>NZ_JAFAIX010000001.1 GCF_019236475.1 Chitinophaga sp. | reverse complement strand
GCCTGGTGTTGCAGGTTAGCTTTAAAAATTACAGATAGTGTTTTTCCTTTAGGCATATTATTAAAAACGAAAAACACCCCTGATCGGTTTGACCAACCATAAAAAAGAAGAGGGTGCCTTTTGAGACACCCTCTTTCTTTTTGTAATTATGTAGGGAGATTACTTTACAATTTCCAGCAATTCCACATCAAAAACCAGCGCGCTGCCTGGGCCAATTTTCGGACCAGCCTGACGATCGCCGTAAGCCAGATCAGCAGGGATAAACAGTCTCCATTTAGAGCCCACAGGCATCATCAGCAGAGCTTCTGTCCAACCTTTGATAACACCGCTAACAGGGAAGGAGATTGGCTCGCCTCTGTCTACAGAACTATCGAATACAGTACCATCGATTAATGTACCGTGGTAATGTGTTTTTACTTTATCATTCAAGGTAGGTTTATCACCATTACCTTCTTTCAAAATCTGGTATTGTAAACCGCTAGGCAGCGTCACTACACCAGGTTTCTTCTTATTCTCTGCCAGGAAGTGTTCACCGGCTGCTTTGTTTTTAGCAGATTTTTCTGCTTTCAGTTGCTGCAGGTAATTACTGATACTCATATTTGCTTGTTCATTTGTTATTAACTGAGGATTCTTTTTCAGCACATCATTGATGGCTTTACTCAGGACAGCTACATTGACATTGGCCATGTCCTGCGCCTGGATATTTTCAGCGATACTAATGCCTATACCATAGCTAACGCTGTCGAGTCGGGTTTTCAGGATGGAATTCGCCGCAGGTTTAGCAGTAGCTTTGGCCGCATGCTTAGCGGCAGGCTTTGTTTGACTGAAACCTTGTACAGACAATACTCCCAGTGCTCCCAGGAAGATGTATTTCTTTAGCATAATGTTGATTATAACCTTTATGTTTTAAGGGATATGCTTGCAAGTTAAGCAAATCCAACAAAAACATCCGGCCAATTGTTGAAGCGATTAGTATAGGGATTATGAAATATATAACTGTTATTAGTTACCTGCTTTTGCTGGCCATATCTGTACAAGGGCAGGATACAACCGACTTATGGCAGAAAGCAAAAAAAGATCCCAACCTGGGAAGCCATAAGTACCTGGAATTAAAATTACATGCGGGCGAACATTTATATACTGCTGGAGAGCTGGGAGGCGCTCTGGCTCATGGTTATAAGTCGCTGGAAGTTCGTCTGGGGTGGCAATCCTCTGGCCGTGAGAACTGGCAGCGGGTATTTAATTGCCCCAGTTATGGGGTAGGATTTTATACGGGGAATATTGGTGATCCAAGTGAATTAGGCTATCCCAGCGGGGTATACGGATTTATCTATGCGCCATTCTACAGAAGTAAGAAACATTACTTCGTGCTAGGTCTGTCGCTGGGCTTCACTTATGATCTGGCGCCATTTGATTCCCTTAAAAATCCCAATAATGATGCGATCGGCTCCAAAGTGAATGCCTATTTCAATGGAGACATTGGCGGGGTATGGGAAGTCTCTAAAACATTAGATTTCGTATATGGGATAGACGTTACTCACTTTTCAAATGGGCGTATGTATATGCCCAACCTAGGTTTGAATATGCTGGGTGTTAATGTGGGGCTACGCTATCATTACAATTCTATTGCCCGGATTGTCCGAACGCAGATTGATAAAGACTATGTTGCCTCCCGACGGCCTACCTGTGTCTTTAAGCCTATTAATCCTGTTACACACTACCATCAGTTGAGTGCTTACTTGGCAGTAGGCTCGGTGCAATTAAGCAAAAAGGATAGTGTGAATGCCTCTTATGGCACCGTTTCCCTGGTGTTGGACTACACATATCGGTATAGCAATTTTGGGAGTCTATCAGCGGGTGTAGATGGATTTTATGATGGTAGCTTGGGCTGGATATATCGGAAAACATATGGTTCCGATACCCCCTTCGATCGTATGTTACTGGGAGTACATGCTGGGCATAGTATCCATATCAAGGATATTGAAATCGTAACCCAGGGTGGAACCTATCTTTTAAGGCGTGATCATTACAAAGGAGATTGGTTCCTCCGTATCGCCTTCCGATATAATATCCAGAAGTACGGATTTGTGCAGATAGGTCTGAAAACCCTCGACGGTGGGGTGGCAGACTGGATCGAGTGGGGAGGTGGCGGGAGATACCGCTTTGGCTATAAATAACAATCGTCCACCCATTGGCGGACGATTGCTACATGTCTTTGTAAATATATTATTTCACGATAGGCAGTACAACACTGGAAGGATGTGCTGCATCGTGGTAGATACGGATATTCGCTTTCTGGAAATCTTTCGCATCGGCCTGGTAAATATCCATGAACTGTTGTGGGTTACGATCAACCAGCGGGAACCAACTGCTCTGTACCTGTACCATGATACGATGGCCTTTCTTGAATGTATGTGCTACATCTGGCATCGTGAACTTCACAGCGGAAGGTTGATTAGGCACAAATGCTTCTGGTTTCTCAAAACTGTTGCGGAATTTACCACGCATTACCTCTCCACGTATCAGCATCTGGTAACCACCCATTGGATAAGTAGAGGACGGTATTCTGCCATGTTCACTAGGAGCATCATCTTCATAACGGAAATCATCTGGGAAGACATCGATTACTTTCACGATAAAATCAGCATCGGTACCACTGGTGCTAGCAATGAGATCAGCCACCAACGGACCTGCGAGGGTAATGTCTTGATCCAGGACAGGTGTCTGGAATACTACTACATCCGGACGGCGACTAGCAAAACGCTGATCATCTGTCATGTAACTGATGGTACGAGTGAAATGCACATCTTCTGTATAAGGAACTGGTTTGGCAGGATCACTCACATATTCGCTGAAACTATTAGCAGCAGTAGGTTTGGTGAAAGCTAAACCACCATCTGGTTGGAGGTAGATATTCTTTTCTTGCATATCAGCCGGAGGCCATACTGGGAGTTTTCTCCATTCGTTTTCGCCAGTAAAGAAGATGGTAGCTTCTGCAATATCTGCTGCAGTACCTTTTCCTTTCAGGTAATAGTTGAAGAATGGAACTTCTACATTCTCTGCATACCAGTCAGATGTATTACTACCGAAACGTACATTGCCCAGGTGGGTGCCATTTTTGGAAGCCCACTGACCATGGTACCAAGGACCCATTACAATACGGTTGTTAGTGCCCTTGCTTTGTTTTTCAATAGCTTTATAAGTATTCCATGCACCGAAACAATCTTCTGCATCAAATACACCGCCTACTTCCAGCATCGCAGGTTTTACGTCTGTCAGGAAATTACGCACGTTGCGCGCTTTCCAATAATCATCATAAGTAGGGTGGGCGTACATTTCATGCCAGAACTTCACGCTGTCGCCGACGATTTTAGCGAAGTTTTTCAGCGGACCAGTTTCCAGGTAGAATTTGTAGTTATCGCGGTTAGGGAATTTATATCCTGCCGGTCCTTTAGTGGTAGGAGCGGGATGTGGATGATCAAATGAAGTGTAGAACGGAAACGCATCTGCGATAAAGAAAGCGCCATTGTGGTGAAAGTCGTCTCCCATAAACCAATCCGTAACAGGAGCCTGTGGACTTACCGCTTTCAACGCAGGATGGTTGCTTAAAGCGCCCATAGTAGAGTAGAAGCCAGGGTAAGAGATACCGAATTGACCTACATTTCCGTTATTGCCAGCAACATTTTTCACCAGCCAGTCAACCGTATCATAAGTATCGGTAGACTCATCAATATCCTTCTTCCCTTTTTTAGGATTAAAAGGACGAACGTTTACGAACTGGCCTTCACTCATCCAACAGCCACGAACATCCTGTACCACCATGATATAACCCTCATGGAGATAGCGGTTGTACTGTTTGGCGTAATAAGCAGAAAACTTCGTTTCGCCATAAGGAGAGCAGGAGTACGGTGTGCGGGTCATCAAGATCGGATGTTTTTCTGACTGATCTTTTGGAATATAGATCGCAGTAAACAGTTTTACACCATCACGCATAGGAATAGTGACTTCCTTTTTCGTGTAGTGTTCATACATCCAGAGAGAGTCCTGGTTGATCGCTTTGGTGATAACCGGTAAAAATAGTGCGGCATAGGCCAGCAGCAGCCATTTTCTCATAAACAGTTTAGTTTTTTAAGACGGCGTAAAGTAATAAAAAGCTGGCTTATTACCGGTGGAAAAAAGGATATATGGCAAATCACTGCTGTGATAACAGCGTTTCCCGCACCTTTTTAGGAAGGCTGCTTACCACCAGGTCATAGGATGCCTTGGTCCATTCCAAGATAAGTTTATTGGAGATACCGGATGCCATACTTACTGAGTTCCAGTGCTTTTTGTTCATATGATACCCCGGAGTAACCCCTTCATAACGCTCTCGCAATTCCACGGCTTCCTCCGGATCACATTTCAGGTTAACAAATTCAAATAACTCAAGATCTGTCAGGGCGAAGATCTTCCCCATCACTTTAAACACAAGGGTGGTTTCGCCAAAAGGAAATTCTTCTGTAACACCAGGAAGAGAGAGACAGTATTCTCTGAATTTTTCTATGTCCATAAAATGCCAATGCTGAAATTCCCTCACAAGTTAAGGAAATTCCAGCATCGGATAACTTTGGCAAACCCTTATTGCTGCTGATAATAAAATTGGATATTGTACTTTTTTCTTACAGGCTTTTCCTGGTCGTTCAACTCATACCTGATATAAGATTGCTCCAACGGAAGCTGTGTTACTGGATCATAGCGGTAACTGCACGACACCGTTTCGCTGGCGGTACTGGAAAGACTTCCGGAATAGGAATCTGTTACCGTACGCTTGGTCATATTATTGGCCGCATCTGCAAACAGAATATTCTGGTTGAAAGTGGCCATCGCTATACCCGGATAATCCCGGCACAGTGGCGAAAACGGGTTCGGATTACTATCGTACTCCTGTTCTGTGATCACCTGATGACTGGTATATTGATTTTCCTCTTCAGTCTGAAAATAATCATACGAAGTATGCCTATGTGGGTTGGCATTCCGATATTGAATCGCATCGTACGTCAGATATGCCTTGTTGTTATAAACGACCGTGTCCATATTGCCAATTTGGATAGGTTTACCTGCCTCATTGGTAAAGAAACGCAGGGTATCGGTCAACACGCCGGCGGCGGCCCTCCTGGAAAGGGAATAACACGTAAATCCTGTAGGATGATAGTAAACAGAATCAATTTCCATCAACTCATCTCCCCAATACTCCAATACTTTCTCCACTTTATCCTTTGGACCGTACACGTATTTGTTATGCGCATCCCATCTCCCCGTAATATCATCATAGAACCATATCTCCGCCAGTTTCCCTTTTGCATTATAGATAATACTGTCTGCCAACTTTCCATTAATGGTTACTTTATGTAACAATATCATTCGTTTGTGGATAATGGGTTTATCTTGACGTATCAGTGCTGCGGAAATCAGCAACATGGCTAATACAGCAGTGGCTAATAGCAGGAATCGGGATCGGACCGTTTTCATAGGTAAAGTGTTCAATAGATAGGTAAATGTGGAACGATAGTCAATCTATTTTTTGATGACAGAAATAATAATGCGGGAATACCTGGCATAGCTGATTTCTACTTCCTGGCCAGCACGGAACCCTTCCAGTTGCCCACGCATCCAGTAAAACAGTCGCTTACGGCCTGTTTCCAGCTTTACGGAAAGATTGGTTTGAGTGTCGTTGTTCTCTACATAAACTGCATCCAGTGGCGCCTGTATCAATCCTTTTTGTAATGTTATCAGGTCTTTCTTAATCGACCAGTAGCGTATATCCGTCACTTTGATAAGGGCAAACATCAGCGCAATTACAAAGCTGAGCAGCCATACCCAGAACCAGATGTTGGTGTAGGAAAGCTTCGACTGGTCCGCATCACTTTGAGCGTTATGCGTGTACAAATAAAGTTGCGGTACAATGGCCGCCAAAAACAGGAGGGTAACACCTACCAGGAAAAATTTCGTCAGTTGTTGTTTGTTCTTCTTAAGGGCTTCCTGCAACAGGAAGTTCTCCTCCGTTGTCATAAAGGTGTAATCAGACATGGTATATATGGTTTTTCAGATGTGCTAATATATACAAAAAATATCAATTATTAAAATTTACATATGTGTGTTGCGCTCAATCGATTAGCGGTTTTTACTCCAAATGGCCAGAAAGTAAATATTACCTAATTTGCGGACTGCTTATAGGATTCATCTGTTTATTCCCCCTTCACCATTAAAACAACAATTTTGAAACGGTTATTTATTGTTATCGCCGCGGCTTTATTCGTCAGTTTGAACATACAGGCGCAGGATACCACACAACAGATTGTAGAAGGACGTACCAACAGTGCCTCTAATCAAACCAGACCCTATGTTATTCTGATTTCTATTGATGGTTTTCGTTTTGATTATGTAGAGAAATACGGCGCTGAAAACCTCCAACGCCTCTCTGATAGCGGCGTACGAGCATTAGCCATGCAACCTTCTTTTCCTTCCCTTACATTCCCTAATCACTATTCCATTGTTACAGGACTCTATCCTGCCCATCATGGCCTGGTAGACAACCATTTCTGGGATCGTAAACGTAAAGAAGCCTATAAAGTAGGTAATACAGATGCAGTAACCGACGGCAGTTGGTACGGCGGCGTACCATTGTGGGTATTGGCAGAGAAACAGAAAATGGTGACTGCTAGTTATTTCTGGGTAGGTTCCGAAGCTGCTATTCAAAATGTTCGCCCTACTTACTACTTCAAATACCAAGAAAAAACCGGTATCGACACACGTATTCAACAAGTGACCGATTGGTTGAAATTACCGGAAGAAAAACGCCCTCACCTCATTACTTTCTACTTCCCTGAAGTGGACCATGCAGGGCACCATTACGGACCAGAGAGCGACAGCGTACGTCAGGCGGTGAAATTCGTGGATGCTGCTATTGGTAAGATGGTGGCAGAAGTAAATAAATTGAATATGCCAGTAAGCTTCGTGATCGTTTCTGATCATGGTATGTTGAAAGTGGATACAGAACATGCTATCCCGCTGCCTGCCGATACCCTGCTGAGCAGCCTGAAAGTACTGCCTGGTGGAGAAAAAACAATGTATTATGGCGATAAAGAAGAGGATATCGGGAAAGCCTACGAATACTTGAAACAACACGAAAATCATTATACTGCTTACCTGAAACAGGAAACACCTGTTCGCTGGCACTATGGTCAGGAAGATATCTATAACCGCATTGGAGATATCATCCTGGTAGCTGAACCTGGCTATGCATTCCAAACCAGCTCCCGCAAACCGCCATTGGGTCATCATGGATACGATAACAACCTCACCGAAATGAATGCCATCTTCATGGCGTGGGGCCCTGCATTCAAGGCCCATCAACGCCTGGCTACTTTCGAGAACGTAAACGTATATCCAATGGTAGCCTACATCCTGGGCCTCAATATCACCCAACCTATTGATGGAAAACTGGAAGTACTGGAAAGTATCCTGAAATAAAACATTGCTGAACGTCGTCCCTGCCCAGCGGGCAGGGACGACGAAAAAACAAAAAGGCATTGACGCAGACGTCAATGCCTTTTTTATTGATACAGCCTTCCTTTTTTATACCCCAAGAAATTATATAAATCATAGTAAAGATTGTATAACAGTTCCCGACTGTATGTGAGCGACCTTTGTATGGTCAATTTGAAACATATGCAAGTACAGGAACAAATCATAAAGAAAACCTTTCCCATCACAGGATTAAGTTGCGCATCTTGCGCTGTCAGCGCCGAGTCTATGTTAGGCGCTACCCCAGGCGTTTTACATGTAGGTGTAAACTTCGCCAATTCCAGTGCAACCGTGGAATATGAACCAGCAGTAGTTACGCCTGATAATATGAAAGCGGCCCTCCAATCTATCGGTTACGACCTCGTTACAGATGATAGCGAAGCTGCTGCTGAAGCCCTCGAAGATCTGCACCATCAGAAATTCCAAACGCTGAAACGCAAGGCGGTATGGTCTCTTATCTTCTCCGTACCACTGGTAATTATCGGTATGTTTCTTATGAATATACCTTATGCTAACTATATCATGTGGGCACTTGCCACACCAGTAGTACTGGTTTTCGGTCAACAGTTTTTTGTAAACGCCTGGCGTCAGGCCCGCCACGGTAACGCCAATATGGATACCCTGGTGGCCCTCAGTACCAGTATCGCTTATGTATTCAGCGTATTCAATACTTTGAATCCTGAATTCTGGCACAGTCGCGGTTTACACGCACATGTGTACTTCGAAGCTGCCGCAGTAGTGATCACTTTTATCCTCCTAGGCCGACTCCTAGAAGAAAAAGCAAAATCCAATACCTCTTCTGCTATCAAGAAACTGATTGGCTTACAGCCTAAAACGGTAACGGTTATACGTAATAATGAGGAAGCAGTGGAAATACCACTGGCACAAGTACAGGTAAATGACCTGATCCTCGTGAAACCCGGTGAAAAAATTCCAGTAGATGGAAAAGTAATCTCCGGTAGTACCTACATCGACGAAAGCATGATCAGCGGAGAACCGCTGCCTGTGCTGAAAGAGGCGGATGCAGAAGTATTTGCTGGTACTATCAACCAGAAAGGTGTGCTGCGTTTCAAAGCTACCAAAGTAGGCGGAGATACCATGTTGGCACACATCATCAAACTGGTACAAGAAGCGCAAGGAAGTAAAGCGCCGGTACAGAAACTGGTAGATAAAATCGCAGGGATATTTGTTCCCGTAGTAACAGGAATCGCTTTACTGACCATGGTTATATGGGTGATCTTCGGAGGCGATAATGGCTTCACACAAGGTTTGCTCGCTATGGTAACGGTGCTCGTAATTGCCTGCCCCTGTGCCTTAGGGCTTGCCACTCCAACCGCTATCATGGTGGGTGTAGGTAAAGGAGCTGAAAACGGTTTGCTGATTAAAGATGCGGAAAGCCTAGAACTTGCTCATAAAGTAGACGCAATCGTACTGGATAAAACCGGTACTATCACCGAAGGTAAACCTGAAGTAACAGATATCCTCTGGGCAGATAAAAACGATACCGCAGCAGTACTCTACTCTATGGAACAACAATCCGAACATCCGCTGGCAACCGCTGTTGTGAAATATATGGATAACATCAAACCTGTTACCCTGGAGTATTTCAACAGTATCACCGGTAAAGGAGTAGAAGCCATCTACAACGGCAAAAAATACTTCGTTGGAAGTCGTACTTATATCGATGCACAAAAGGTAACGGTACCGGCTACACTGGAAGGTAAATCCCGTCAATGGTTAGACAACGCCGCTACAGTGATCTGGTTTGCTGACCAGTACCAAGCCCTCGCAGTGATTGCCATTGCTGACCAAATCAAAGCTACGTCTGCGGCAGCAGTTGCAAAACTCCAAGAAATGGGTGTAACAGTATACATGCTGACCGGCGACAATGAACAGACTGCACGTATTGTAGCCAATAAAACAGGTATTACCCACTTCAAAGCTGGTGTACTGCCTTCCGATAAAGCAGACTTTGTGAAAGCATTGCAACAACAAGGACATGTGGTAGCCATGGCTGGTGATGGTATCAACGACAGCCACGCCCTCGCACAGGCTGATGTGAGTATCGCCATGGGTAAAGGAACTGATATCGCAATGGATGTAGCCAGAATGACACTGATCTCTTCTGACCTGCTGCAAGTGCCAAAAGCGATTAAATTATCTCGCCAAACGGTGAAACTGATCCGCCAGAACCTTTTCTGGGCCTTCATCTACAACCTGATTGGTATTCCGCTGGCCGCTGGCGCATTGTTCCCTATCAATGGATTCCAACTAGACCCAATGATCGCAGGGGCGGCTATGGCACTCAGCTCTGTATCTGTAGTAAGTAATAGCTTAAGATTGAAATACGCAAAACTCTAATCAATTAAAATAAAAATTCGAATCAATATGGAAACTTACAAATTCAAAACTAATATCAATTGCAGTGGTTGTGTAGCAGCAGTAACACCACATCTGAATAAAGCAGAAGGTATCAGCCACTGGGAAGTAGATACGAAAGTAAACGAGAAAATCCTAACAGTTGAAGCCAACGGAAAAACTGCTGAAGAAGTAGCTGCAGTAGTAGCTAAAGCAGGTTTCGAAGCTGAAAAAATATAATGTAATCAGGAAACGGGCATACTGATATATAACAATAGGGCGTCTCTATATTTGAGACGCCCTATTGTATTTTAAGCAATGCAAAGCACTACTTTTCTATCCGTTCTGTAGCCCATGGCCGCATACACTTACCATCAGCATTACGATGCCATGCCATACGCATCAGTATAATATTAACGGCAATAAATGCCACAATTCCTAATATCACTGCTACCTTGGTAATGCCTGCCAATACTGGTTGTGACGCGAAATTCCCGAATACATAACCGATCACAAACACCATACTGGCACCAAACATAATGCGTAACAGGATTAAAATAATGAAAGGCATAACAATATATTTTAAATGTGAATATTTACTTCATTTTCTGTAAGAGCGCTTCACTGGAAGCTTTCCCCCAATGCGGATTAACATTGTCTACCGGCTGCCCTGCAAATAATTTCAGACTCTCTTCTGCCATTTGTTTCGCCAAACCTTTATCTCCTCCCCAGAGTTTGGGCGTATGATATTTCACCCATGCGCTGGCATACAACATGCGCGGGTTCTGCGGATTCAATCTTTTCGCTTCTTTCAAGTACTGTTCCGCCACCGGGCCATACTTACGACCGTAAGTCATCGGATTAATAAACACTTTGGTACGATTAATCATACTCATCACTACATATAGTTCAGATAATTCCTGCTTTTGATGAGCCGTATCCAGCAAATGCAATGCAGTATTGGCTTGATCTGCTCCCTTGTTGCTATATGGTTCAATTTTATCGCCATCATCCTGGTAGAGGAATCCGATCTGTGCATTGCAAAGCGCTGCATAGTAATAAGGCAACCATTCTGTTTTGCGTGTTACAGCAATGTTGTTGAATTCCTTTTCTAGTGCTTCATAATCTTTGGGAGACACGGCTTTGTCTAGTCTGGAAACGGCCGTCAATAATGCGTCTGCGTGTTGCTGTGCTTGTGACATAATAACAATGCACATGGCAAATAACAGTAAGGTGAGTTTTTTCATTTGATGCAATTTTATGTAGATGATTAATTAAGATTGTCGAGTATATCATTCGTACGATCCTTTCCGAAGCTCATGAAGATGCCGATATAATAGGTGCGTGTAGCCGGTGGCGTTATCGCAGTTTTGATATTGCCATTATAGCTGTATTGATAACCATAAACCTGTTTGCTCCCCAGCAGATTGCCCACGCCTGCGCCAATGCCACTGAAGTCTTTCCACTTGCCGCCTTTGAAGAAACTAGTCAGCCAGGCAACATGAAGATTGACCGTATTATACACAGGCGTACTACCCTGATCTGCGATATAACTATGTTGCCCGTCATTGCTATACCGGATATTGTAGTAAGGCCGTCCAGTGGCAAAAGCCCAGGATAAATTGATGAAAGTATTTATTTGCGGCAACTGTTGCTTAATGGCAATAGTGGCGGTATGTGGCGTAGTATAGTTCGGCCGAATACTATAGGGATAATCCATATAGTGCCTGCTGGCATCCAGGTAAGTATATGTAATCCAGTAATCCATGTTTTTAATACTTCGTTTGTCTCTGAAGAATAATTCAATTCCCTTCGCATATCCGTTACCGTTATAGCCATAGGTTGGTAGGAGTGTCGGGAGACACGTGTACTCCTTGTAATACGCTTCCGCCCTGAACAGGCGATTGCTGGCCTTGTAGGTGTAGTTCAAAATATAGTGCGTTGCCTGCGATGCATCCTGGAAGAATATACCATAAGCTGCGTTGAACTGGCTATTACTACCTGCCCTCCATGCAAGGCTCACTTTCGGCGCGGGATTCCACTTCCTCAACAAAGAAGCATATTCCAATCGTGCGCCTGCTTTAATAGCCAATGAACCCGTAAGCATGATATCCGTTTCCGCAAATAGGGCTGTCAGGTAATTGGTGCTACGAAGTAATGTATCATTGGATACTCCGTTCTCATGGATGTAAAACTGTTCTCCTCCAAATCGTAGCACCTGATTGCCTGGGAAATAATGTGTCAATACCATCCTGGCTTGTGCAAACTGTTCTGTATTACGACTATCAAAATCTTTGTAGATATAAGGAACTGTTATCAGTTTAACGGGGGCCCCAACGGAATCGGTTAGCTGATTACGATTACTGACCCGTTGATAATTATAACCAAGACTGGCATCCAATCTCCAATTATTGTTGAGGCGATCCCGATAACTGAGCGTGCTAAAGCTGTTGAGTCCTTTCACCTGAAATGCATCCCGCAACGCTACACTGTCTATATCCGGATTGCGCATGCCTACATTGCTATTGCTCCAGTTTGTATAGAATTTGAGCATACCTGATTTTCCCGTCTTCCAACGGAAATTGGCATCAGCCTCTGTATAATTAGGACCAGCAAAGAAATCAGGACGTTGTGGTACGATACGATTATACAACTGCTGATTGGAATATCTAATAGTAGCACCATAGCTTAGCTTATTTGTTTCCAGTCGCTGGAAACCCGCTGCTGTATTAGCTGGAAAGAGACTAAAAGAATACGAAGATTTATCTGGTAGATCATCACTTTCGAGGATCAGCGCACTGCTCATCGCTTGACCGTATAATGCGGAGTAACCACCAGTGCTGAACAATATCCCTTTAAACAGGAATGGATTGACCCTTGCATATTGAATGATGCCAGGCACAGAAGGATAATTGGGATGTGGCATGAGGCTACCATCAATGAACTGTTTCGTTTCACTGGCAGTACCGCCTCTTACGAAAAGTCCTTCTGTTTCTCCTATCTGTTGCGCCCCTGGAAGATAACGCAGCGCCATGCTGATATCTCCGCCATTCCCCGCCACTGTTACAGCATCGATAGGCGTAAGAGAAGCGCCCTTCGCTTTATCACTGGCTTCAAATGTACCGGCGGTAATAGTTACTTGCTGTAAGTTTTTAGTACCGGGTAGCAAAGTGCTGTCCTTCTTTTCCTGCGCCTGTGCAAGCATTGCGGAACTCAGCAAGCAAATGATCGTGATAGCCGGATAGTGTTTCATGGCAGATGTGATTATCTGAAAACAAAGTTACCGGCAAAGAGGAGGTGTTTTTTGGGCTGTAGATTAGGTGTGAAAGTGTGTCGACAGAAAGATTGTTTTTGTACACTTATTTCAAGAGTAGATCAATATTTTGCTTGTAGAAGTCGCTGTAAGGGATTGCTGTCTCCCCAATACAAATCATATCTCTTTTAATAGCCGTCACAGCGGCAGCCGCTACTAGAAAGGATCTATGGACACGCAGAAACGCAGGAGGATACAGCTTTTCTTCCATGGCTTTTAAGGTCATGCGGGTAAGCACTGGTTTTGATGGCTGGCGCAGATGAATTTTAATGTAGTCTTTCAAACCTTCCACATACAATACATCTTCTGGGTTAATCTTTACCAGGGTGTATTCTACATTCACGAAGAATGGAGAAGGGAAAGCGGCCGGTACAACTGGCTGTCTCATCTTAAACAATTCCTGCGCACGATTACACGCTTTGAGAAAACGTTCGAAGCTAAAGGGTTTCAGCAGGTAATCTACAATTTGTAAGTTGTATCCTTCAATGGCATATTGATCGTATGCAGTTACAAAAATCACCATTGGCGGATTAGGCAGGGATTGTAAAAAACTGATACCACTTAATCGGGGCATTTGAATATCGAGGAAGATGAGATCTATATTTTCAGTTTGCAACACCGCCAATGCTTCTGTAGCGCTGCTGCAGGTTTTAACCAATTCGAGGTAAGGAATCTGTCGGATATTATCTTCCAACAATTCCCTTATCAGTGGTTCATCATCTACGGCAATGCAACGTATCATGGTAATTGTAACATTAATTTTACATGGAAATCCGGATATACATCCGAAATAGTCAGTGTATGTTGATCCGGGTAAAGCAACTGTAGTCTTGCTTTTACATTGGCAAGACCAATGCCAGAGCCATCGTCTTTATGGGCAGGGGTATGATCTGCATATTGATTATGGACTTCAAAAGTAAGGACTTTATCTTTCCCCGTGAGGAGGATGCGGATAGTAGGTTTTTCCGGGAGACCAATACCATGCTTGAATGCATTTTCCACAAATGGAATAAGTAGCATCGCATCTGTTTCACTGTTGGCGGTCACTTCGTCCAGTTGTATCTGGGTTTCTATGTTGATACTATGGCCTAGTCGGAGTCGTTGTAAGGAGATGTAGTTTTCAAGATATTCGGTTTCCTTGCGAACGGTGACTTTCTTCCCGGAAGCATCATACAGCATATATCTCATTAGCTCGGAGAGCTTCAACAGCGCGGGTTCTAACTGATCAGATTTCTTGCGTGCCAGTGCCACCAAGTTGGTTAATACATTGAAAAGAAAATGTGGATTCACCTGCGAACGAAGGAACTTCAGTTCTGTAGCCAGTTGCTGGGCTTGTTGTTCCTTGGCGTGCTTTTCCCTCGCGATATTATCCATCACCCGACAATAAATCAAACTGAAAACATACACTATGACGGAGGGGGCAAAAATAAATTTATAGGCCGTATAATCGCGCAGCACATCCGGAAACAACTGATGTAGCAATAACCATTTCAACTGGAAAGACACCATCAATAAAAGCAGCACGGTGATGATATACAGCCACCATTTCTTTTTGTTCCACCATCTGGGATACAGCACATAAGCATGCAAGTAAAATATGGCCATATAAATAACCCCTGCAAGGGTAAAAAAAAGGCCAGGTAAAGGGCCTATTTTGTAATCATTGGCCGCATTGGAGATAAGATAAGGGAGCAACAGAATAAGGCTCCATATCAGCACATGAAGCCCGATTACGCGGTAGTTATATTGTTGGTTGCTCTCCATAACAGAAAGGTAAGAAAAATAGCGGGGTGCTGGTACAGGTGTTGCGATGAACTACTCGGTTAGCGCGATAGGACGTTGAAATCCGGCGATAAAAAAAACAGGGCAATCCTTGCGGACTGCCCTGTTGATACTTGCTTTTCCTGGTAAAACTTAAGCGTTTACTTCCTCATAAGCACTTACTGGTTCGCAGGTGCAGATCAGGTTTCTATCGCCATGTGTATTGTTAACACGGCTAACAGAAGGCCAGAATTTATTCAGTTTAACATATTCCAGTGGATAAGCAGCTTGCTGACGGCTGTATGGACGAGTCCATTCGTCGGCAGTGATTACAAACTGAGTATGTGGTGCGTTTTTCAGAACGTTGTTTTGTTTGTCAGCTCTGCCTTCTTCTACAGCGCGGATTTCTTCGCGGATAGAGAGCAGTGCGTCGCAGAAACGATCCAGTTCACCTTTATCTTCACTTTCTGTAGGCTCGATCATGATAGTACCGGCAACAGGGAAGCTCATGGTAGGAGCGTGGAAGCCATAGTCCATCAGACGTTTAGCCACATCTTCCGCTTCGATACCAGCAGTAGCTTTGAACGGACGCAGGTCCACGATGAATTCGTGTGCGCAGGTACCATTCACACCGTTATAAAGGATGTCATATGCTTTTTCCAGTCTTGCCTTCATGTAGTTGGCATTGAGGATAGCATACATAGAAGCCTGTTTAACACCATCGAATCCGAGCATACGGATATAAGCGTAAGAAATCAGGAGGATGCTTGCAGAACCATAAGGAGCAGCGGATACAGCATTGCTAGCGTTACCGCTGTTCAGTTCTACGTGACCAGGCAGGAATGGAGCGAGGTGTTTCGCTACACAGATTGGACCCATGCCAGGACCACCACCACCGTGAGGAATAGCGAAGGTTTTGTGCAAGTTCAAGTGACAAACATCTGCACCAATCAGACCAGGAGCGGTCAGACCTACCTGTGCGTTCATGTTTGCACCATCCATGTATACTTGTCCGCCAAACTGGTGGATAGTTTCACAGATTTCTTTCACACTTTCTTCGTAAACACCGTAAGTGGAAGGATAAGTGATCATGATACCAGCCAGATCTTTCGCGTGTGCTGCTGCTTTCGCTTTCAGATCTGCTACATCGATGTAACCGTTTTCCAGTGCTTTTACTACTACCACTTTGAAACCAGCCATTACTGCAGATGCAGGGTTGGTACCGTGTGCAGAGATAGGAATCAGGATGATGTTACGATGACCTTCACCACGACTTTCATGATAATCACGGATAGTGAGCAGACCAGCGTATTCGCCTTGTGCACCACTGTTTGGCTGCAGACTGCAAGCATCGAAGCCAGTGATAACGCTCAGGTATTCACTCAGTTCATTGATCATCTGTTGGTAACCACCTGTTTGATCTTTAGGCGCAAATGGGTGCATTTTGCTCCAATGTGCCCAGCTCAAAGGAATCATTTCAGTGGCTGCATTCAGTTTCATGGTGCAGGAACCCAGTGAAATCATGGAAGTATTGAGCGACAGATCTTTATTTTCCAGCAGTTTCAGGTAACGCATCATCAGTGATTCACTGTGATAGCTGTTGAAATGCGGGTGAGTCAGGTATTGAGAAGTACGTACCAGTGTTTCAGGAATAGCGGTAGCATTGCTGTTTACAGCGTTTGCATCGGTATTGCCTGCGCCAAATACACCGAGGATATCGTTGATATCGCCGATAGTAGTGGTTTCATCCAGGGAGATGCCGACATTTCCATTGGAGAAATAACGGAAGTTGATACCAGCACCTTCTGCTTTAGCTCTAACATCAGCGCCACTTACAACGATGGTATCGAAGAAGTTGGTAGCCGCCAGTTTCAGACCTTTTGCAGCGAGTTTGTCGCCCAAAGTCTTAGCCAGTTTAGCAGTGCGGGTAGCAATATTTTTCAGTCCCTGTGGACCGTGGTATACTGCATACATCGCAGCCATGTTGGCCAGCAATGCTTGCGCAGTACAGATATTGGAAGTAGCTTTTTCGCGTTTGATGTGCTGTTCGCGGGTCTGGAGCGCCATACGCAGTGCGCGGCCACCTAAAGCATCGATACTTACACCGATAATACGACCAGGAATAGTACGTTTGAAGTCATCCTTCACAGCGAAGAAAGCTGCGTGAGGACCACCAAAACCTAATGGAACGCCGAAACGCTGAGCAGAGCCCAGGGCAGCATCCGCACCCAGTTCACCAGGAGAGGCCAACAGGGTCAGTGCTAACAGGTCAGTAGCCATTGCTACAAAAGCGCCTGCTGCATGTACAGTTTCGATGAAGCCGCGATAATCTTCAACAGCACCCAGGTTGTTAGGGTATTGTACCAGTGCGCCGAAGAAAGAGGCATCGATTTGTGCGGTTTTATAATCGCCCACTACTACTTCGATGTTCAGTGGAGTAGCGCGGGTGTAGATAACGTCGAGGGTCTGAGGGTAGGTGTTCTCGTCAACAAAAAACTTAGGCCTGCTCAGGTGGTCGTGATCTCTGTTGAGCGTGTTGAAGAACATGGTCATTGCTTCAGCCGCCGCAGTAGCTTCATCCAGCAGGGAAGCATTGGCAATTGGCAAACCAGTAAGGTCGCTTACCATGGTTTGGTAGTTCAACAGACTTTCCAAACGGCCCTGAGAAATCTCAGCTTGGTAAGGGGTGTACTGGGTGTACCATCCTGGATTTTCGAACACATTACGTAAAATCACACTAGGAGTGATCGTGTCGAAATACCCCTGACCGATGTAGTTACGATAAACCTGGTTTTTCAGTGAAATCTCCTTCAAGTGGCGCAGGTAATCATTTTCACTTATCGCTGCGGGAATAGCCAGTGGCGTCTGCATTCGAATAGCGCCAGGTACAGTTTTGTTAATCAGCTCGTCCAGATTGGCAACGCCTATTGTTTCCAACATCTGGCTCTTCTCAGCTGCATGTGGCCCTATGTGACGGGTCACGAATTCATTTTGTTGAGTATCAAAAAGATTCATGATGTAAGCAGGTAGTTTGAAATAGAATGCGCAAAGCTATGACGATTTTAAGCAACTGCCAAACCTCCGCCACCAGGCTGGTTAAAACAGTGATAAATAGCTACTTTCAATAGTCGGGGAATGTCATAGTATTGTCCATTCCTTAAATGCCTATCTTTGCGCTGATGAGCAACTTACTTGAAAACTGGGAACAGAAAGCGAAAGATAAACAGAAAGCCAACAAACAGTTCCTCCAGAAACTACAAACACGGCGCGGAAAAGGAGTGGAGAAGCTCCTCCCGGAGCTGCATGAGGAAGCATTCAGCAAAATAGACTGCCTGGAATGCGCCGGATGCTGCAAATCTATCAGCCCCCGCTTCAAAGCACCTGATATTAAACGCATTTCCAAACACCTGGGAATGAAGGAAGCCACCTTCATCGATACCTATTTGCGTATCGATAAAGACGAGGATTATGTGGTAAAGTCAAGCCCATGCCCATTCTTAGGTGCAGATAACTATTGCGGTATCTACGATGTAAGACCCGGCGATTGCCATAACTACCCGTATACCGACAGCCATGATTTTTATAAACGCCCGAATATCACGTACAATAACAGCACGATCTGCCCGGCAGTATACTACGTCTTGGAAAGATTAAAAGACGAAATGAAGCTCTGACAGTTGTCAGGGCTTCAAGTCCAGCTTGCGCATAGCTGGTGAAATGACATAGGTGGTGACAACCACGCCCAATGTAATACAGCCTCCCAACACTACAGAGGGTACCAATCCTATGGCACGGGCCATAAATCCGCTTTCAAAAGCACCCAGCTCATTGGAAGATCCCACAAACATAGAGCTTACAGAGGCTACCCGCCCCCGCATGTCGTCTGGCGTTTTCAATTGCAGAATTGTTTGTCGGATGATTACACTCACCCCGTCAAACACGCCACTGAACAGCAAAGCAGCCATAGATAAGATAAAGCTGGTGGATAATCCAAATACAATGATGGTCAGGCCAAAGGCAAACACTGCTCCCAGCAATTTGATGCCTGGTTTATGATTCAAAGGCTTGTGAGCCAGGATAAACATCGTAATCAGGGAGCCTATAGCTGGCGTAGAACGCAGGATGCCATATCCCAGGGAATCCGTGTGCAGCACATCTGTAGCAAATACCGGCAACATGGCAATAGCCCCTCCAAAGAGTACAGCAAACATATCCAAGGCCATGGCGCCAAAGACTACTTTGGTATTCCAAACAAACTTCATCCCCTTTGTGAGACTGTCCACAAAACCCTCTCCACCCTTGTAGTATATTGGCTTTGGCTTTATCTGTATCAGGCTGAATAATGGAGCCAGCAAAATAACTACTACCAGTAGCATCGACCAATGCACGCCAAATAAATAGATGAGAAAACCGCCCAGTGCGGGTCCCAGCACCGCGCCTATCTGCCAGGCAGAACTACTCCAAGTAGAAGCATTGGCATACAATTGTTTAGGAACAACCAGCGACATCAAGGTAAAGGTGGAAGGACTGGTAAATGCCCTTACAATGCCACCCAGGAACACCAAGGCATAAATCATGTTCAACACCCAGTGGGTAGGAATGCCTTTCACCACCTGGTCCCAAGTGAGTAAAAACAGGCCGGTGGAGATGATAATATAGGCAATGACACATTTCAGCAGGAGGCCCCTTTTTTCCCGTTTATCCACAATATGGCCAGCAAATGGGGCCAGTAATACGGCGGGAATTACTTCGGACAATCCTATCAAACCTAGTGCAAACGGGTCTCTGGCCAGTTCATTTACTTTCCATTCAATAATGGCAAACTGCATTGCCAGTGCAAATACAAGCGCAAAGCGAATTACAAGGTAAAATTTGAATTCCGGGTAACGTAGTGAAGCGTATGCGTCCGTTCTGGGAGATGCCGTCGAGTCCAAGCTGTTGAAATTTTATGCGAAGTTAAACAGGTCGCTAAAATAATCCCAATAAATGATAAATGCCATCCATCAAATCTATACGGATTATTCCTCCCATTGATTATTTTTATCCTGCTAAAATTCTGCATTCTATGAAAAGACACCGTTTTATCGGACTTATATTACTGTCGGCATTGAATACCTTTACTGCTAGGGCTGGAGAACCCACAAATCCGGCGGAACCGCCTGCCAGAACCGTTAAACTGGAACTGGTAACAGACCAATTCATCTCCCCGGTAAATATGGCAGTGCCTCATGATGGCAGTGGCAGATTATTCTTCTGTCAGAAGGAAGGTAAAGTATGGGTGGTGCAGAACGGAAAGCTGCTCCCACAGCCATTTGCAGATGTGAGTGCAGAAATGGTGAAGATCAACCCTGCCTATGATGAGCGTGGCTTATTGGGTATGGCCTTCCATCCCCAGTTTAAGAAAAATCATAAATTGTATGTGTACTATAGTGCCCCAGTTCCCAATCCGGTGAAAGGCTTGAACCACAAGGCCAGACTGGTGGAATTTACGGTATCGGCCAGTAACCCAAATGCCGTTGATCCCAAATCTGAGCGAGTATTATTCGAACTGGATCATCCAGAATCCAATCATAATGGCGGCCAGTTGGCCTTCGGTCCTGATGGCTATCTGTACGTAGGTCTCGGAGATGGCGGTGGTGGCGGAGATAAACACGGCACTATTGGAAACGCCCAGGATCTCGGTACCCTGCTGGGAAAAATTCTTCGTATAGATGTGAACGGTAGTCCGTATAAAGTACCTGCTGATAATCCTTTTGTGAAAACGCCCGGCGCTAAGCCGGAGATCTGGGCCTATGGCCTCCGTAACCCATGGCGGTTTTCTTTTGACCGCGGAACTGGCAGACTTTTCGCAGGGGACGTAGGACAGAACTTGTATGAAGAAGTAGATATCATCAGAAAGGGTGGTAACTACGGCTGGCGGATCATGGAAGGATTCCATGATTTTAACGTACCTCCAGGCACCAATAAACTGAAATTGATCCCGCCCATCCATGAATACAATCACGATCTGGGTATCAGTATTACAGGTGGTTATGTATACAGAGGCAATGCCATACCTTCATTGAAAGGACTTTACGTTTTTGGCGATTACAATGGAAAAGCATTTGTACTTATCCCGAACGGCTCCCAGTGGACACGCGCAGATCTGAAGTTTGCCAATCCTCCGGAAGAAAGTCTCCAAATCCTTAGCTGGGGCGAAGATGAAAAAGGAGAATTATACATGCTGACCAGCTCTTCTACCAAAAATGGCTTTAAAGGAGCTATTTACAAAGTGGTGAAGAATTAATGCAAAACAAAGTCATGTTTCTAAGCAAACATTACCTATTCCTTTTTCGTTATCCGAAGTAAGGAGGGCGGGCATTTCAGCCCGGCCAAATTTTTGTTAAAAAGGTAAATAATTCCCTTTGTCACGGATGAAATTACTTTATATTTGATTTGACAATTTTTGTTGTTCAACTGAGTTACATATGAGACTGAAAGTGATAATCCCGGTAGTGTTGCTCACCCTCTCCGCAGGCGTGCTTGCCTTTACCAAATTAGGTCATTATGGCGATCCTCCAGGTCGTTATGAAGTAATAATGAACCTGGTAGGCCAGATGCTTAAAGAGGGCCACTACCAACCGAAGCCGATTGATGATGCCTTTTCCAAAGAAGCTTTTAATAAATACCTGCGTAGTCTAGATGCTGAGAAGAAGTTCTTCCTGAAATCTGACATCAATACCTTGATGCCACTGTCTACTCACATCGATGATGAGCTGCAGGGTGCTCCATTGGATGCCTTCCGCAATGTCAACACTGTTATCAAACAGCGCGTGATGGAAGCAGCGGCTATCTACCCCAAAATTCTCGCACAACCCTTCGATTTCACCAAGGATGAAAACGTAGTGCTGGACGTAGACAAAATCGATTACCCAGCAGACGAAAATGCCCGCTACGAAGCTTGGCGCAAAGTCCTGAAATATCGCACCATGGAGAAATTAACAGATCTCCAGGAAATGCGTGAAAAATCGAAAGAAGACAGTGTAAAGAACAAAACCGATCAACAACTGGAAGCCGAAGCACGCGCGAAGGTGAAACAAGTGTATGATCGTTATTTCGAAAGACTGAAAAATCATCAGGACGATAATGATCGTTTCAGCCTCTACGTGAATGCGATCACTTCTACCATGGATCCGCATACCGATTATTTCCCTCCTGATGAAAAACGTCAGTTTGAGGAACAAATGGCTGGTAAATTCTTTGGTATTGGCGCTGGCCTCAAAGAGGAAGACAATAAGATAAAAGTGCTCAGTATCATCACTGGTAGCCCTAGCTGGAAAGAAGGACACCTGAAAGTGAATGATGTGATTATGAAAGTTGCCCAGGGAGATAAAGAGGCCGTAGATATCACAGGTTACCCTGTGGAAGATGCGGTAAAACTGATCCGTGGTACTAAAGGAACTGTTGTAAAACTCACCGTGAAAAGTGTGGACGGTACTGTGAAAGTAATCACTATCGTACGTGATGAGATTATCCAGGAAGAAACCTTTGCGAAATCTGCTGTTATCAACGGTACCCATAAAATTGGTTATATCTACCTGCCAGAGTTCTACTCCGACTTCAACGACCGTAACGGCGCCCGTTGTGCAGATGATGTAGCAAAAGAAGTAGCCAAACTGAAAGCAGAAAAGGTAGAAGGTATTATCCTTGACCTGCGTTTCAATGGTGGTGGTTCGCTGCCTGAAGTAGTACAAATGGCAGGTCTGTTTGTACCAGAAGGACCAATTGTACAGGTACGTTCCCGCGGAGGCGATGCAGTCGTGTTGCGCGATCGCGATAAAAATGTACAGTATGATGGCCCACTGGCTATTATGGTAAATGAATACAGTGCTTCTGCTTCTGAGATCCTGGCGGCTGCTATGCAGGATTACAAACGTGCGGTGATCATTGGTAGTAAACAAACCTTCGGTAAAGGTACTGTTCAACGCCTCTTCTCACTGGACGATTTCTACTCTGCTAAAGATGGTCAGAGCCTAGGTGCGCTGAAACTTACCCAACAGAAGTTCTATCGCGCTAATGGCGGATCTACTCAGTTGAAAGGGGTAGCGTCAGACATCGTATTGCCAGATCCTTATTATGAAGTATCTGAACGCAAAGACAGTGATGCACTGGCATGGGATGAAATTCCTAAGTCTAATTTCAATTACTGGTCTAATCCAGTAAATGTAGAGCCACTGGCTAAAAACAGTGAAAAGAGAATGGCTGCAAGCCCTGCATTCAAACTGCTGAATGAAAACCTCGCTACCCTGAAAAGGCTCGAGAAACAGGACAGCTATTCCCTGAACCTGAATACTTACAAATCTGAACAGAAAGTAAACACTGCTGCACTGAAGAAATATGACAGCATTAATGATAAGGTGAAAGAACTGAACATCACCAGTATGAAAGTGGATCTAGATAAAATCGGTAGCGACTCCTCCAAGGTGGCTCGTAATAAAGACTGGTTAAAAGCTAGAACCAAGGATATTTACCTGGATGAAGCAGTGAATGTCATGAATGACCTTATCGTTCAAAGTCTGCCTAAAATGCAGCGTAAACCGCAATAAATTCTCTGATTATATTTAATCAAAAGAATAAAGCATAATAACGCCGTCCAGCGCGGAACAACATAAAAAGAGAAACGACCGGCTTGCCGGTCGTTTCTCTTTTTATACAAACAAAATATCATTAATTTTCTTTGCAGGCCGCCGCACACCAGGCACGTGTCTCCCTAAAATCTCAACAGAACAAAACACAATAACGCCGTAGGCCCCCGCGCCGTCAGGCGCGGAACAACATAAAAAAGGGAAACGACCGGCTTGCCGGTCGTTTCCCTTTTTATACAAACAAAATGTAATTAATTCTCTTTCTCCAGCACTTCCAGTGCTTTCTTCACTACAGGATCCGTAGCATTAATCGCCTCATAGAACCCTTGACTTCTATACAATTGTCTCGCCAGTAGCGCTTTAATCCGAGATTTGATCTCCACTTCATCTTTGGCGCTCACCCTATCCATTCCAGGCACGCTGTCTTTCTTAGCATACTCTCTGAACTGATCGTAGATAGCCGGAGTAGTCTGGAATTTATGGGTGAAATCTTCTGCATCCTTATACTGGGCAAATTCATCTTTGTGGGCAGTATAGTAATGGTAAGCGAAATTACTGAAGCTATTACGGGTATAAATCGCCATCAGGGTAGTAGAGAAGCGGGTGGTATCGAATGGAATAAAGATGTCCGGTGTAATACCGCCGCCACCGTACACTCTACGGCCGGAAGCTGTTTGGTAAGGAACGGTATCTGTGATATGGATACTGTCTTTGTTGACAAATTCCCCGTGCGTGAAGCGGTTGGAGATATCTTCGTCGTAAGCATCACGGCCATCGGTGTATGGTTTCTGGATGCTACGGCCGGAAGGAATATAGTAGCGGGCAACCGTCAGACGCAGTGCGCCGCCGTTGTCCAGGTCATATTGTTCTTGTACAAGTCCTTTACCGAAAGTACGTCTACCAATGATAGTACCCCGATCCCAGTCTTGGATGGCGCCTGCGAGGATTTCACTGGCGGAAGCAGAACCTTCGTCTGTGAGGATGGTCAGTGCACCTTTTTCGAACATACCCGGACGTTTGGTTTTGAAGTCGGTCCGTGGGAAGTCTTTTCCTTTGGTATAAACAATCAGTTTTCCGTCGCCCAGTAGTTCATCCGCAATGCGGGTAGCTGCGTCCATGAATCCGCCAGGGTTTTGTCTGACATCGATCATGAGCTTCTTCATACCGGCTTTGGTCAGCTTGCGCATTGCTTCCAGGAACTCGTCGTATGTTTTGGCAGAGAATTTACTGATTTTGATATAACCCACTCCTGGAGCGATCATGTAGCTAGCATCGATGCTATAGAGCGGAATAAGTCCACGTTTGATTTGGGCAACGATCTGTTTATTGTTGCGGAGCAGGGTGGTAGCCACGATAGAGCCAGCAGGGCCACGGAGCAGTTTACGGATTTTATCCGAAGTAATGCCATTACCTGCAACAAGGGAATCATTGACTTTCAGGATCTTATCGCCGGTTTGAAGGCCAGCAGCTTCTGAAGGACCGCCACTGATCACGGATACCACATTTACGGTATCGGAGGTGATGTTGAATTCCACGCCTATACCTTCGAAATTACCTTCCAGGTCTTCATTTACCGCTTGGAGCTGAGAAGGTGGAATATATACAGAATGGGGGTCCAGGTGGGCTAGGATGCCTTCTATGGCCTCCTGCTGGAGGGTTTCTGTATTGAGGGTATCGACATATTTTTGTTTGATCAGGTCCAGCACTTCTTGCACGGGGCCTTTATCGGGTTTAGTAAAAAATACAGTGGTACCGCCTGTATTGGAGCCGGGCATTTTATGGCCAAGGAACATTCCCAGTGCCAGCACCACGGCCATTAATAGAGGTAAAAAAACATTCAGCTTCCTGTTAGACATAATTTGATGATTATCCCGCGAATTTTATGACCAGTCTTGCAACCTAAACTTCAAGATCCCTATTTGCTTTTATGGAACGCTTTTGTTTAAATTGTGACAAAAATAGCAATAATCGGGTGCAAACCTTTACGAATCTTAAAATTGATAAATAAACGGACATGCCTGGAAAAATAAAGCTGATAGCAGATAGCGGATCTACCAAGGCCGAATGGGGCCTGCTTGGGGCAGCAGCCCCGGGACCATACAAAACCCAGGGTATAAGTCCTTACTTTCAGACGGTAGAACAAATAATTGACATTTTTCGGCAGGAATTATTGCCACAATTGCCAGCGGGTATACAGATAGATGATATCTATTTTTATGGCACCGGACTTTCCCAACCTAAGAATGTAAGCGCTGTAACCACGGCATTAAAAGCAGTATGGCCAGAGAGCTATATTGAAGTAGACCACGATCTGATGGGCGCTGCCAGGGCCTTATGTGGTCGCGGACCAGGTATCGCCAGTATCCTAGGTACGGGTTCCAATAGCTGTTATTACGACGGAGATGTTATTATTAAAAACAATCCGGGCTTGGGATATGTACTTGGAGATGAAGGAAGTGGTGCTTATCTTGGGAGAAAGGTATTGCAATATTACCTGTATAATACCTTCGATGAGGAACTGCTAGCCCGATTTGACCAGAAATATAATACCAACAAGGATGAAATCCTGGAGAATGTCTACCGGAAACCTTTGGCCAATCGTTACCTGGCAAGCTTTGCGTCATTCCTGTCTGAGAACCGTCAGCATTATATGATAGAAAATATCCTGGAAGACGGACTGAATGACTTCTTCTTCAATCATATTTATAAATACCGCGAAAGCTGGACTACCTCCCTGCACTTTGTAGGCGGCGTAGCCTGGAATTTCCGCGATATCATCAAGGAGCTGTGCGATCTCTATGAACTCCCGATGGGCCGTATCTTACGTACCCCTATGGAAGGCCTGATCGAATATCATCATTCATAATAATATCTCAAATCACATATATAATATGGCATTCACAAAAGTTACTGAACAGGAATCTCACTACCACCACCTGGAAAAAATGAGCATACAGGAATTGCTGACAAACATTAACAAAGAGGATCAGACAGTTCCCCTGGCAGTGGCAAAGGCCATTCCTCAGATAGAGAAGCTGGTCGCAGTAATTGCAGATAAAATGTTGGCTGGTGGCCGATTGTTCTATATGGGCGCCGGTACCAGTGGACGCCTCGGTATTGTTGATGCCTCTGAATGTCCGCCTACCTTTGGTGTGCCACATGGCCTTGTAATCGGTATTATTGCAGGGGGAGACGCGGCCATTCGCAAAGCGGTGGAATTTGCAGAAGATAACAGGGAACAAGGCTGGAAGGACCTCCAGGAGTTCGGCGTTAACGAAAAAGATGTAGTAATAGGCATTGCTGCCAGCGGAACTACTCCTTATGTAATTGGCGCTTTGGATAAATGCCGTAGCAATGGTATCACCACCGGTAGTATCAGTTGCAATCCGGAATCTCCTATCTCTGCCTCCGCAGATTTCCCCGTAGAAGTAGTGGTGGGCCCTGAATTTATCACTGGTAGCACCCGTATGAAAAGCGGTACCGCCCAGAAACTGGTCCTGAATATGATCTCTTCTGCTGTTATGATTCAACTGGGAAGAGTGGAAGATAATAAAATGGTCAATATGCAGCTCAGCAACGAGAAACTGGTAGACCGTGGCGTGAAAATGCTGATGCAACAACTCTCCCTGACGGATTATGAAGAAGCACAGCGCATGCTGCTGAAGGCTGGCAGCGTTAAAAAAGCAGTGGAGGATTTTGAAAAAGCCTGAATTTAACCCACATTTGTTCCAATAACCTGCTATGCACGACATTGAGCCATATTACAACTGGCGCCATTTATATACGGCGGAGGAGGATGAACTATCACCCTTCTACGGCCGCGAATACAGTGAATTCGAATACTCAAATACCGTATATAATTATTACGTACACCCTCAATGGGACGAATTTGGCTCCCGTAACCTTTACCTGAAGGTACTCTACGCTGATTACCAGTTTAATTTCGCCATCATTGAACTCCTGGGAGAATGGAATGATACCCTGGATAATGACATTATGACCCTCAAACGGGAAGTTATTGATCTCATGATCGCGGAAGGTATCAGGAAATTCATACTCATTGCGGAAAATGTCATGAACTTTCACTCCTCCGACGATAGCTATTACGAAGAGTGGTGGGATGACATTAAAGACGATGGTGGCTGGATTGTAGTCCTCAATATGCCTACGCATACCCGTCAAGAATTCGAGAAGGCGCGGTTATACAATTATGTGCATTTCATGGACGACGAGAAATGGCGAACATATCAGCCAATGCACTTGTTTAACATGGTTGATAATGTGATGTTAAGACGGCTGGAATAAGGTTTACTGATAAATATCATTTGGATTTAATTTTTCCTGCCCTAACTTTGCGCGACATTTCAACAACTTTTTTTATACTAGGAAGCTTAGATTTTTACTTATGAAGTGGTCACAGTTCTTTAATACCTCTATCGGTAAAAAGTTATTGGTAGGTGCTACCGGCTTGTTTCTCTGCAGTTTTGTGCTCGTACATCTCGTAGGAAACCTGCAACTGTTGTACAAAGACGGCGGTAAAGCTTTTAACAGCTACGCCCAATTTATGGGACACAACAGCTTAATTCAATTTATTGCATGGGGATTGAAAATTGTGATCCTGCTACATGCATTCATTGCCATCCAGCTCACTTTTAAAAACAGAGCTGCCCGTCCGGTGAAATATGCCGTTAGTCCGGGAAATCAGACCTCTTCTTGGTTTAGCCGTCAGATGGCGATTATGGGAAGTATCTTGTTCATCTTCATCGTTCTCCACCTCTCTCAATTATGGGGTAAATTCCACTACGGTGAAATGCCTACTCAAACTTATGAAGGCATCGCAGAACCACTGAAAGATCTTTACGCTGTTACTTATGATCTCTTCACCAATCCTTTAATGGTGATCATCTATGTAATCTCCATGATTGCATTGTCTTTCCACCTGATCCACGGTTTTAAAAGTGCCTGCCAGACTTTCGGTCTGAATCATAGTAAATACAACGGAATCATCAATTTTATCGGTATCTGGATCTTCGGTGTCCTGATTCCTGTTGGCTTCGCAG
Organism: Chitinophaga sp.; assembly: GCF_019236475.1. GTDB lineage: Bacteria > Bacteroidota > Bacteroidia > Chitinophagales > Chitinophagaceae > Chitinophaga. The sequence continues at coordinate 65,571 of NZ_JAFAIX010000001.1, read as the reverse complement.
CCATTCCCGTTTTTATCTATTTAAATAAATAATTCTGAAAAGTTAGGATATATGTTGAACGCAAAAATTCCTGCAGGCCCATTAAATACAAAATGGGAAGATTATAAAGGACATTGTAAGCTGGTAAACCCTGCCAATAAACGTAATTTGGAAATTATCGTTGTTGGTACTGGTTTGGCTGGTGCTTCAGCAGCGGCTTCATTAGGTGAGTTAGGATATAAAGTTAAAGCATTCTGCTTTCAGGATAGCCCTCGCCGCGCGCATAGTATTGCTGCCCAGGGTGGTATCAATGCTGCTAAAAACTACCAAAATGATGGTGACTCCGTTTACCGTCTTTTCTACGATACTGTTAAAGGTGGCGACTACCGCGCCCGTGAAGCCAACGTTCACCGTCTGGCTGAAGTGAGCGGTAACATCATCGACCAATGCGTGGCGCAAGGTGTTCCTTTTGCACGTGAATATGGTGGCCTGCTCTCCAACCGTTCTTTCGGTGGTACCCAGGTACAACGTACTTTCTATGCTGCCGGTCAAACTGGTCAGCAACTGTTGCTCGGCGCTTACTCCGCACTGGAACGCCAAGTAGCTCTCGGTAATGTGACTATGTACAGCCGCCACGAAATGCTGGACATCGTGAAAATCGATGGTAAAGCACGCGGTATCATTGCTCGTAACCTCATCACTGGTCAACTGGAGCGTCACTTCGGTCATGCGGTACTGATCTGCTCTGGTGGTTACGGTAACGTTTTCTTCCTCTCTACCAACGCAATGGGTTCTAACGCAACTGCTGCCTGGAAAGCTACCCAAAACGGTGCTTACTTCGCAAACCCTTGCTTCACACAGATTCACCCTACCTGTATCCCGGTTTCCGGCGATCACCAGTCTAAACTGACCCTCATGTCAGAATCACTGCGTAACGACGGTCGTATCTGGGTGCCTAAAAAACAAAACGATACCCGCAAAGCCAGCGATATCCCTGAAGAAGAAAGAGATTATTACCTGGAAAGAAGATACCCTGCCTTCGGTAACCTCGTTCCTCGCGACGTGGCTTCCCGCGCTGCGAAAGAAAGATGCGATGCTGGTTATGGCGTAGGTACTTCTAAACAAGCGGTATTCCTGGACTTCGCTGCTGCTATCGAGCGTTATGGTAACATCGAAGCCAACAAACGCCAAATGCACGGTGTATCCAAAGAAGAAATCATTAAACTGGGTAAAGAAGTAGTTGCTGAGAAATACGGTAACCTCTTCGATATGTACGCTAAAATCACTGGTGAAAATCCTTACGAAACACCAATGCGTATTTACCCTGCTGTTCACTATACCATGGGTGGCCTGTGGGTTGACTACGAACTGCAAACAACTGTTCCTGGTCTGTACTCCCTGGGTGAAGCTAACTTCTCCGACCACGGTGCAAACCGTCTGGGTGCATCTGCACTGATGCAAGGTTTGGCGGATGGTTACTTCGTTATCCCTTACACTATCGGTAACTACCTGGCAGACGAAATTCGTACGAAAGCTATCCCTACTGATCACCCTGCCTTCGCTGCTGCTGAAAGCAAAGTGCGCGATACGCTCACTAAATTGATGAGCATCAAGGGTTCCAAATCCGTTGACCACTTCCACAAAAAGCTGGGAAAAATCATGTGGGATAAATGTGGTATGGCACGTAACGAACAAGGTCTGAAAGAAGCAATCCAGGAAATCCAAGCCCTCCGCGCTGAATTCTGGAAAGATGTACGTATCCCTGGCGATATCAACGAATTCAACCCTGAACTCGAAAAAGCTGGCCGTGTGGCTGACTTCCTCGAACTGGGTGAACTGATGTGCATGGACGCGCTCAATCGTCGCGAATCTTGCGGTGGCCACTTCCGTGAAGAATCACAAACAGAAGATGGTGAAGCACAACGCGATGACGCTAACTTCAGCTATGTAGCTGCATGGGAATACAAAGGTCCTTCCGATTACGTTCTTCACAAAGAAGACCTGGTATTCGAAGAAGTTAAACCTACTCAACGTAGCTACAAATAAGGGTAACGGCCACATTGTACAATACGGCCACGATTAATAATCAAATAATTGTCCAACACATGGAACATTATAACATGAACCTCACATTAAAAGTGTGGAGGCAGAAAAATAAAAACGATCAGGGTAGATTTGAAACACTGCAGGCAAAAGATATTTCTTCTGAAATGTCTTTCCTGGAAATGTTCGACGTGGTGAATGAAGAACTGATCAACGAAGGAAAAGATCCAATCGCATTTGACCACGATTGCCGCGAAGGTATCTGCGGTATGTGCTCTATGCACATCAATGGTCGCGCTCACGGTCCTTGGGACGGTACTACTACCTGCCAGTTGCACATGCGCGCTTTCAAAAACGGCGATACTATCACCGTTGAACCTTGGAGAGCAGGTGCTTTCCCTGTGATTAAAGATCTGACCGTAGATCGTAGCGCTTTCGATCGTATCATCGAAGCGGGTGGTTATGTATCTGTAAACACAGGTAACGCCCAGGATGCTAACTGCATTCCTGTGGATAAACATAAAGCTGATCTGGCTTTCGCTGCTGCTGCATGTATCGGTTGTGGCGCTTGCGTAGCTGCTTGTAAAAACTCTTCTGCAATGCTCTTCGTATCTGCGAAAGTTTCTCAACTGGCACTGTTACCACAAGGTGATCCTGAAAGAAAAACACGTGCCCTCAACATGGTGGCACAAATGGATAAAGAAGGTTTCGGTAGCTGCACCAACACTGGCGCTTGCGAAGCGGAATGTCCTAAAGAAATCTCTCTGACCAATATCGCTCGCCTGAACCGTGAGTTCATCAGCGCTGGTATGACCACAGAGAAATAAGTCAGCTTTTTACTAACTGATGCAATATTTAAAAGTCCTCTCCCTCGTGGAGAGGATTTTTTTTGCCCGCCACTCATCCTTCTATTACCTGCCTTCCGGGATTTTTTTACTATCATGTGTTTCTCTCAACTGAAACCTTATGTCTGAACAATCTCGCAGAAAATTTATCAAACATCTCGGCAGCACCGCGGCCCTGCTGGGAGTTGGCCCACTGGCAGCTCTTGCCAAAGACCGCGAAACCATGGAACTACTGCAGCCCGCGGACTACGTGTCTTCCAATGATAAAATCAGACTCGCTTGCTTCGGCATGGGTATTATGGGCTTCGGCGATGTTAACTGCGCCCTGAAAGTCCCAGGTGTTGAATTTGTAGCAGCAGCCGATCTATACGACGGGCATCTCACCCGGGTAAAAGAAATTTATGGCAAACAAGTCTTTACTACGCGCGATTACCGCGAAATCCTTCGTCGGAAAGATATTGATGCGGTGATCATTGCTACGCCCGATTTCTGGCATGATACCATGGCGATTGATGCCATGAATGCCGGTAAAGCAGTGTATTGTGAAAAGCCAATGGTGCAGCAAATTGACGAAGGGCACCAGGTAATTGCCACACAACAGCGCACCAAAGCCGTTTTCCAGGTGGGGAGCCAGCGGGTGAGCAGTATTGTATTGGCAGAAGCCCGGAAAAAATACCTGGCAGGGGAAATAGGGCAGCTCAATATCGTGGAAGCCCGTATGGACCGCCATTCTGCACTCGGCGCCTGGCAATACTCTATTCCGCCAGATGCTTCTCCTAAAACAGTCGATTTCGATACTTACCTGAAGGATACTTCCAAAATACCGTTCGATCCGAAACGCTTCTTCCGCTGGCGCAATTATAAGGCCTATGGAACGGGCATTCCCGGCGATCTCTTTGTACACCTGATTTCTGGGCTACATTATATCACAGGTTCTCTGGGGCCTGAGCGAGTATATGCTACCGGCAACCTGGTGCAGTGGAAGGATGGCAGAGATGTGCCAGATGTAGTAGTGGCTATTTTCGATTATCCTGCCACCAGTACACACCCTGCTTTCCAAATGACGCTGCGGGTGAATTTCGCGGATGGTGGCGGTGGTGGCGAGTTTACGCGCCTTATCGGTACGGATGGCGTGATGGAACTCGGTGGCAACGAATTCAAAATCAAAAAACATAAACTGCCGCAGGCGCCCGGCTATGGCGGATGGGACACCTTCAATACTTTCCCAGAGGCCACTCAGCAACAGTTTGTCGATAATTATAAACAACAATATGGGGCTAATCCTAGTAAGGCGGAGGTAACCACCTCTAATTTTACTGCTCCTGCAGGCTATGATGATCGCTTAGATCACTTCCGGAATTTCTTTGAATCGGTACGCACCGGCAAACAAGTGGTGGAAGATGCAACTTTCGGCCTCCGTGCAGCCGGTCCAGCACTGCTTTCTAACGAAAGTTATTTCAGCAAACAATTGATTCATTGGGATCCGGTGGCCATGAAAATCGTATAGGTAATATTTTCCGTATTTTTATCTGCATTCAAAACAATGCAAGATGAGCATGGAAAACATTACCCCACCGTCCGCAGAGAAGATCGCAAAAAAACTTTCCATCCACGGACATACCCGTCAAGATGACTATTACTGGCTGAATGATCGCGAAAATCAACAGGTAATTGATTACCTGAATGCCGAAAATACATACCTGGAAGCTGTTCTTGCTCCTCAAAAAGAGTTGCGGGAACAGCTTTTCCATGAGATGAAAGGCCGTATTAAAGAAACAGATATGGGCGTGCCCTATTTGAAAAACGGCTACTATTACTATACCCGATTCGAAGAGGGGAGAGAATATCCCATCTATTGCCGCAAAAAAGAGCACCTGGACAACCCGGAGGAAATCATCCTAGATGTGAATATCCTGGCAGAAGGACATAGCTACTGCCAGGTGAGTGGACTCACTATCAGTCCGGATGCGCGACTGCTAGCTTATGGCATTGATACGGTAAGTCGCCGTAAATATACCCTTCGCATAAAAGACCTGAGCACCGGAGAACTGCTGCCAGACAGTATCCTGGATACATCGCCTTCATACACCTGGGCGGCAGATAATCTAACGTTGTTCTATACACGAAAAGATCCTGTTACCTTGCGGTCTGACCGTGTAATGCGCCACGTGCTGGGCATAACCGATGATAAAGAGGTATATGTAGAAACAGATGAAACCTTTGATGTAGGTGTTCATAAAACCAAATCCGGTGCATATATTATGATCACCAGCGAGAGCACGCTAACATCTGAAATCCGCTATATCAGCGCTAAAACGCCAGAAGCGGAGTTCGTGGTATTTCATCCGCGTACCCGTGAAATGCTCTATCAGGTGGATCATCGCGATGATAAATTTTATATACTCACCAACTGGGACGCGCTGAATTTCAAACTGATGCAATGTTCGCTGGATCAGACTTCCAGGGAGCATTGGCAGGAATTAATTCCGCATCGTAGTGATGTATTGCTGGAGGAGCTCTCGCTTTTCCGGGAATATATGGCTCTGAATGAGCGTAGCCAAGGGCTCACGCAGATTCGTATTATCGAATTCAGAACTGGCAAGGAGCAATATATCAAATTCTCTGAACCTGCTTATTCTGCCTATATCAGCAATAATCCGGAGATGGACAGCTTCCAGCTTCGCTATGGCTATGTATCTATGATAACGCCCAGCTCCGTGTATGATTATAACATGCAGACGCAGGAATCCGTGCTGAAGCGCCGCCAGGAAGTGTTGGGGGGATATGATCAGTCGCAGTACGTCTCAGAGCGTTTAATGGCAGTAGCCACCGATGGCACATCGGTACCTGTATCTATTGTGTATCGTAAAGGTTTTACGAGAGACGGGAGTCGCCCGCTATTGCTATATGCATACGGATCATACGGACATAGCATGGATGTATATTTCAGTTCCACGACCCTCAGTTTACTGGATCGTGGCTTTGCATATGCCATCGCTCACATCCGCGGCGGGCAAGATATGGGTCGTCAGTGGTATGAAGATGGGAAGATGTTCAAGAAGAAAAACACCTTTACTGATTTCATAGATTGCGCTGATTTTCTGGTCAGGGAAAAATATACTTCACCGGCACATTTATATGCCATGGGTGGCAGTGCTGGCGGCCTGTTGATGGGTGCAGTGATGAACATGCGTCCGGAGTTGTGGAATGGTATGGTAGCACAGGTGCCATTCGTAGATGTAGTTACCACCATGCTGGATGAGAGCATACCGCTTACCACCGGGGAATTCGATGAGTGGGGCAATCCTAAGAACAAAGATGCATATGATTATATGCTGTCTTATTCTCCATATGATAATGTGCGTCGTACTGACTATCCGAATGTGTTGGTAACAACCGGACTACATGATTCACAAGTGCAATACTGGGAACCTGCAAAATGGGTGGCCAAGTTGAGAGAGATGAAAACCGATCATCATTTGTTGTTATTGCATACGAATATGGAAACCGGCCATGGAGGGGCTTCCGGGAGATTTGAAGCCCTGAAGGATAAGGCATTGGAATTCGCATTCTTGTTAAAATTGGAAGGATATTAAAAAACGCTCCAGCCTGTCGTCTTAAAAGCGGCAGGATAAAAAAGCTATCCTGCTTGTCGCCCCTGCCCAGCGGGCAGGGGCGACGAAAAAATGGGAAAAGGGAAATGATGTCGCAGACATCATTTCCCTTTTCCCATTTTTTGATACAGTTTCTTAATTATAATTTTTCTGCATCAATCTTTTCAGAAGAAACTGCATGTCCAAAGAAAATCTCCGCCATCTTATCAAAGATCCCAGGATCATCTGTTGTATAGAAAGTACGTTTATGCGTTTTCGTTAGCCGCTTTTCCATTTCAGGATGTCTTTTCAGGTATTCCTTTAGGCTGCGGGAGACGATTTTTCCTTGTGCCAGTACCGTGATCCCACCTGGCAGATGCTGCCGTATTTTGCGCATCAGCAAAGGGTAGTGGGTGCAGCCCAATACCAGGGTATCGATATTAGTAGATTGGGAGAGGATTTTATCGAGATATTCTTTCACGAAGTAATCCGCGCCCTCGTTGTCATGTTCATTATTCTCAATCAGCGGTACCCACATCGGGCAGGCTTGCTGGAATGTTTTCACATGCGGATAGAATTTGGCAATTTCTATCGGGTAGGATTCTGAATTAACCGTACCGTTGGTAGCGAGGATACCTACTTCTCCTGTTTGCGTGATAGAGCCTACCATTTCAGTAGTAGGTCTGATAACGCCCAGTACCCTATTGTTTGGAGCGATATTCGGCAGATCCTTTTGCTGAATGGTTCTGAGTGCTTTGGCAGAAGCGGTATTACAGGCTACGATCACCAGTGGACATCCCATATGGAACAATTGCTGAACGCATTGTAGGGTATAGGTATGAATGGAGTCAAATCCCCGGTTGCCATAAGGGGCGCGGGCATTATCTCCGAGGTAGATATAGTCGAAATCCGGTAGCTCAGCTACAATCTCTTTCATGACCGTCAGGCCGCCATAGCCTGAGTCAAAAATACCGATAGGACCCATAGTTATTAGTTGTAATTATTCAGGATCATTCTTCATCAGGCCTTGACCAGTCAGGTCGTAAATACGTTGTATTTCGTGAAGTACCCCTTCGAAATCGATTTGGAGATCTTTCAGTAAGCCATTCTTAAGATCGTATACCCAACCATGAACAGTAGGGTAGCCGCGATTGGTATACATTTTCTGAACAGCAGCCGTTTTGACAATATTGATGCATTGTTCCTGTACGTTCAGTTCTACCAGGCGATTGTAACGTTCATGTTCATTAGTGATACTGTTGAGCTCATCCATGTGCAGGCGATATACATCCCGGATATTCCGGAGCCATGGATTTAGGATACCGAGGTCTTGTGGTTGCATAGCAGCTTTCACGCCGCCACAATTATAGTGACCACAAACTACGATGTGTTTCACTTCCAGGTGTACCACTGCATAGTTGATCACAGACATCACATTCAAGTCTGTATTGCAGACGAGATTGGCAATGTTGCGGTGTACGAATACTTCCCCGGCTTCCAGGCCCATAATTTCATTCGTAGGTACACGGCTGTCGCTACAACCAATGTAAAGATATTTGGGTGATTGGGAATCCACCATTTTCTCAAAGAAATCGGCTTCAGTGGCTGTTTTAGAAGCAACCCACCTTCTGTTGTTCTCAAAAACCTGATTATAATCAGTCATAGCGGCAGTTATTTTGCGCTAAAGATACGGACGAAATAGATTTCATGATACAGCTCATAATTTGTTCATATCCAATTCCAGTGTATCGGCGAAATTATCCAGGTACATAGATTTGGCATAGATCGGTGCCAGGGTGGGCGGCTTCATAGGTCTGAATAGTGCGAATGGTAGCTTGCACTTCTGCCAGGGACATTGCAGATTTGGTGGCGATAGTGGCTGGATCGGTACCTGCATTTAGCAGGGTATCAATTTTATGAACTTCGGTATAATAATTTAACAGCTATCAAGTTTTTGGTGGGATGATATTACCCCAAGGCTGATATCGTTAAAAAGTGGATAAATAGCCTTTGGGAGAATTGTTTACGCTGCTTTTCTGGCGGCTTACAGTTCATCTGGCGTAATGAATATTCTGATGATCGGGCATAGATATATATGAAGTATAAGCCAATATATAAAACTTTCACTAATAGTTTATTAATGCCTGTATTTTTTGCTGACTTGCTAACTTGCTGTTAACTTGGAAAGCCGGGTATATATTCGTAACTTTGCGGCTTCAAAATTTACATAGCCAGCATGATCAGTGTTAAAAACGTAACCCTCTCTTTTGGAAAGAGAGTATTGTTTGACGAAGTAAACCTCAATTTCACAAAAGGGAACTGTTATGGTGTGATTGGGGCCAATGGAGCAGGTAAGTCTACTTTCCTGAAGATATTGTCCGGTGAAATCGAGCCGAACAAAGGTACCGTGGAAATCACTCCCGGCGAGCGCATGTCCGTACTGAAACAGAACCACTTTGAATTTGATGAAGTTACGGTACTGAATGCAGTATTAATGGGCAACAAGAAGCTGTGGGAGATTGCCAACGAGCGTGATACCATTTATGCGAAAGAGGATTTCACTGAAGAAGACGGTATCCGTGCAGGCGAGCTGGAAGGCGAGTATGGCGAAATGGGCGGTTATACGGCTGAAAGTGATGCCGGCGTACTGCTGGGCGACCTGGGTGTAAAAGAAGAACTGCACAATGTATTAATGAAAGATATTGCAGGTAGCATGAAAGTACGTGTGCTCTTAGCACAGGCGCTGTTCGGTAATCCTGATATCCTGCTCTTGGATGAGCCTACCAACGACTTGGACGTGGAAACGATCGGTTGGTTGGAGAACTTCCTGGCAGATTACGAAAACATCGTGATCGTTGTATCCCACGACCGTCACTTCTTGGATGCCGTATGTACGCACGTTGCGGACGTTGACCGTGCGAAAATCCAGATCTTCAGCGGTAACTACTCCTTCTGGTATGAGTCATCCCAATTGATGGCCCGTCAGATTGCCGATAAGAACAAGAAAATGGAAGATAAGCGTAAAGACCTCATGGACTTTATCGCCCGATTCTCTGCGAACGCTTCCAAGTCTAAACAGGCTACTTCCCGTAAGAAAGCATTGGAAAAATTGGTTATCGAAGATATCCAGCCTTCCAACCGTAAATATCCTGGTATCATCTTCAAACAAATCCGTGAAGTTGGTAACCAGATCCTGAACGTAGAGAAACTGGAAAAATCTGTTGATGGCCGCAAACTGTTTACAGATGTTACTTTCTCTGTGAATAAAGGAGATAAAGTTGCCTTCTTGTCTAAAGACCACCTGGCACTGACTACCTTCTTCCAAGTAATCAACGACGAAGTAGCTGCCGACAGTGGTAAAATGGAATGGGGAACTACCGTTACCAAAGCATATCTGCCGAACGATAACTCAGAATTCTTCACCGATAAGGATGTAAACCTGCTGGATTGGTTACGTCAGTATGTGCCTGCGCACGTAACAGATGTAGATGAACCATTCCTGCGTGGCTTCCTCGGTAAGATGCTTTTCGGTGGTGATGAGATCATGAAGAAAACTTCCGTATTGAGCGGTGGTGAGAAAGTACGTTGCATGCTCAGTCGCATGATGCTGCAAGATCCAAACGTGGTAATCTTGGATGAGCCTACCAACCACTTGGATCTGGAGTCTATCCAGTCTTTCAACGAAAGCATGATCAACTATAAAGGTATCGTACTGTTCACTACACATGACCATACCTACATGCAATCCGTAGCTAACCGTATTATCGAACTGACGCCTAAAGGCATTATCGACAGAATGATGACCTTTGATGAATACCTGGCAGACGAGAGAGTGAAGACACTGCGTGAAGAAATGTACGGCAACGCGGTATTAGCATAGTCGTTAAGATACATAAATCTAAAAGGCCCTCTCTGCGCAGCAGAGAGGGCCTTTTCTTTTAGAGATATTCCTCAATCACCTTTAGTTTGTTTTTGTCCAGGGGCTTTGTGATGTACGCCATTAACTCCGGCGTCTTTTCCACTTTTTGCAAATCCCGAACATCCACAGAGGATGAACACATAATAATCGGAATCGAGTTTTTGAGGGATGTTTTCAGACCACGATACGCCTCTATAAAATCCCATCCATTCATACGGTCCATATTCATGTCCAGGATAATAAGAGAAGGCAATGGCGGCTGAGGTACGGCTGCTAGATGGTCCAGGGCTTCCTCTGCACAAAGAAATGATGTCACAACCAGATTGTCGTCCTGCTGTACCAACATTTTTTTAATGATGAAATGAAATATCTCATCATCATCTACAACGTACACTATTTTGTTGATGTCTTCCATGCTTATGTATTAATTGGGCTTCTGAACTATTCCGGTAATAGCTTTAGGCAGGTAAAGCATCAATTTTTCATTTGATTAACGAGCCGGATCGGCATAGTTAAAACAAAGGATCTTCCGACTTCAGGGTTTGAATAGGATAATCTGAAATCTGCAATCGATTAGTTTTAATATGGGTTTTCCGACACGATAAACGTCCTGGTCACTAGCTGCTTTAATGCATTGGTTTCTTTGTTCCAGTGCTTACTGGCCTCCGGCTATCTCTTTCTGATTATGAACACAAAGAACGTTAATTTAATTTTATTTTTATATATAACTTTTCTCCAATAACTAATCATTAACAAAGCATCAAGAGAAAAAAGTTGAACTTTTTGTCGCATTTAAACAGAAAAGGCGGAACAACTGTTCCGCCTTTTCGCAATTTCTTGTATGTATTAACAAGTCATTAAAATAATCCACCCTTTCTCAAAGTCACTTTGCCTTGACCAATTTTAAAGCCATTGTGATAGATTTCTACCGCATAGTCACCTGGTTTGAAATCAGAATTCTGTTTCCAATCCATAGATACTGCTTGTTTCTGACCTTGTACATAGTTTACAGTTTTCTTAGCTGTATACAGTTTCTCAGTACCATCTTCCAGTGTGAATTTGCCAGAACCCAGCGCTTCTACTGCCAGTGGTGATCCATCAGGAGCAGAAATTGCTACATAGATTTCTTTGTCGCCGGTAGGTGCAATCCTGTTATCATCCAGGTCAAATTCTACGCGCATCATATCCGCTTTCTTGGCTTTAGTAGTAGCTACTTCTTTACCATTATTTTTTACGCGGATTGGCTCCAGCCTGATATTAGAGGCATGCAGTACAGAACCCAATTCTACTTTCTTACCAAGACTGTCTTTTACAGTAGATACAGAATCTCTCTCTTTACGTGCTACATCTCTTTCACCAGCCAGCACAATTTTCTCACCTTCCAGACGCTCGATAGTCTGCTGGTAGCCTTCAATGTTGGATTTCAATTGCTCAATCAAACGACGAGCTTCTGCCAGTTCGGACTGTGTAGCATTTTTCTTGCTCAGAATACTGGAAATCCTCGCTTTCATATCCTGGATTTCCTTATCCTTGGTTTTCACGAGACTGTCCATGCGTGTGTTCTGGCTGATCAGATCATCCAGACGTGCATTCGCAGCGTCATATTCCTGCTTCAAAGCGTCTTGTGAAGTGTTTAATGAATCGATCTGGACTTTTTGAGTAGTTACGATTTCGTTAGATTTGTTCTTATCGAACCACATGTATATCCAGGTACCTGCCAGGGCAGCGATCAATATACCATAAATTAATACATTCCGACTGCTGCGGGGTTTTTCTGGTCCGGGAGATCCCGGTGCAGGTGTGTTAAAAGTGTTCTCCGTCATAGTTGTTTGTTTTATGTTTATGTGTTATATGGTTAAAAATCGTTATTCAAAAGTAGGCATTAAAATTATTTAATAATAGTCAAGTTTAAAAAAACAGTTTTCCATCCGTGTTACCTAATATTGGACTAGATCAGTTATTGCTCCTTGACATAGAGACGACGCCAGGTGAGGCGGCATTGGAGCTACTCCCCGCACATTTGCAGGTGCTCTGGCGGGAGAAAAATACAAAAATTGCGCCAGAATCAGAAAGTGAAGATGCTTCATACGCAGATAGAGCGGGCATTTTTGCTGAGTTTGGCAGAATCGTTTGTATATCAGTAGGTTTCTTTCACCTGGAAAATAACAGATATCAATTACGCTTGAAATCTTTTGCCAGTGAAGACGAAGTTTCACTGCTGAATAACTTCTTTGAATTGGTTCAAAAGTTCCAAGAGAGGATGCCCAGTTTCCAGTATGCTGGCCATAATATCCGGGAATTTGATATCCCCTTTATTTGCCGCCGTTCTGTGATACATCAATTATCTTTGCCGAAATCACTGCAGCTACATGGCCTCAAACCATGGGAAGTACCCGTGGTGGATACCCTTCACCTCTGGCGCTTCGGTGACTTCAAACATTATACCTCCCTGAAACTGCTAACAGCCATCATGGGTATCGATTCTTCCAAGGATGATATAGATGGTAGCATGGTAGGAAAGGTATTCTGGGAAACAAAAGACCTGGAACGAATTGCCACCTATTGCCAGAAAGATGTACTGGCCGTAGCTCAACTCCTGCTCCGGTTCAAAAGATTACCATTGCTGCTGCCAGAAGATATTGTGGTGATCAAATAATTTTAACAGCTCGTACCATCCATGGACTATCAGGATATAATAAAAGACTGGAAACAGAAAAAATTCAAATCGCTTTACTGGCTGGAAGGAGACGAAGACTTCTTCATAGACCAAGTGGTGAACTATGCGGAACATGAACTGCTAGAAGAAGCGGAAAAAGGCTTCAATCTTACTGTCCTCTATGGAAAGGATACGGATTGGAGTACGGTCATCAATGCCTGCCGTCGTTATCCGATGTTTGCAGAACGCCAGGTGGTTGTGCTCAAAGAAGCACAGGCCATGCGTGATCTCCTCAAACTGGAAGCCTATATCGATAATCCCCTCAGCACAACGGTGTTTGTGGTGGCCCATAAACAAGGCAAAATCGATGGAAGGAGTAAAATGGCTAAGGTGATTAAAGATAAAGGCGTACTCCTCTCCACTAAAAAATTATATGATAACCAGCTTCCCGCCTGGACGGAAGGATATGTAAGTAGTCGAGGACTGGCTATCTCCCAAAAAGCTGCTATTCTCCTGGTGGATCATATTGGCAACGATCTTTCCCGCATCGCCAACGAAATTGATAAACTCCTGGTAAACCTGCCAGAGAAGAAGAAAATCGATGAAAGCGATATTGAAAAATATGTAGGGATCAGTAAAGAATACAATGTATTTGAGCTGCAAAGCGCATTAGGCCAGAAAAACGCTGCCAAGGTATATAAGATTATTGCTTATTTCGCGGCCAATCCTAAAGCGGCTCCTATGCAAATGATGCTGCCTGCCCTCTATAATTATTTCTCCAAGATGAGCCTCGTTTTTGTCGTGAAAGGTGGGGAAAAAGAAATCGCTTCCGCACTGGGGGTACATCCCTTTTTTGTAAAGGATTATATCGCGGCAGCCCGCCTCTATGGCCCGGAAGCAACAGATAGAGCTATCTTGTTGCTGCATCATTACAACTTACGGAGTATCGGTATTAACGATAGTGGGGTGGAAGATGGAGAGTTAATGAAAGAATTGATGTATAAAATTATGGCATAGACCTTCTGCCTCTTGTTTATCCGCACGCCAGAGGCGTGCGGATAAACAAGAGAACGGCCCGTCAGCGAAGCTGACGGGCCGTTCTCTTGTGCTGGCAAATATTATCTAGAAAGGATTTCCTTCGCTTTATCTGTATCATCGGCAATCTGTTTTATCAGATCATCGATATTGTCAAATTTCTGGTTAGCACGAATATATTCTTCAAAATAAACGGTCAGTGTTTGTCCGTAAATTTCACGGTTGAAATCGAAAATGTGGACTTCCAACCTCAGATCAGTACCGTTGAAAGTGGGTCGGGTGCCGATGCTCATCACCGCTGGAATAGTGGTCCAGTGGCGGTTCAGCGATACCTGTACGGCATAAATACCTTCTTCCGGAATTAGTTTACGTTCATCTGCTAGTTTCAGGTTGGCAGTGGGAAAACCCAGTTGACGGCCCATTTTATCCCCATGCACCACGGTGCCGGTCATAAAATAACGGTATCCCAGCAGTTCATTGGCAAGCCGGATATGGGCGTCCTGTAAGCTTTTCCTGATTTTTGTAGAACTAACGGTGAGATCATGTACCACCTGTTGAGGGATTTCGATCAGCTCAAAACCGTATTTCTCTTTTTCCGCTTCTAGCAGTTCCAGTCCCCCTTCACGGTTATGTCCAAAACGATGATCATAGCCAATGATAATGGTATGTGGATGGAATCGGGAGATGAGGAAGTCTTCCAAGTAAGCCTGGGCCGACAATTCAGAAAAAGCCTTTGTGAAAGGTACCACCACCAAGTGGTCAATTCCCTGTTTTTCCAGGAGGGCAATTTTCTCAGGAAGGGTAGTCAGTAATTTGACCGACTGAGGAGAGCTGCCCAAAACCTCGCGGGGATGTGGGTCGAAAGTAACGATCACCGTTTCGCCGTTGCAGGCCGCAGCAGCCTGTTCTAGTTGCTGCAGAATGTAACGATGGCCGAGGTGCACGCCATCAAAAGTACCAATGGTAACAACCGCATTACGGAATTCCGGTAAGTGATCTAAGTCCCTGTGAACCTGCATATAATTCTATAACAATCAAAAAGCCCCGCAAATCTAACACATTCGGCGGGCATTCTGCGCGGAATCTGTTACTTTTGCAGCCGGAAGCAATTTCTACTATCTCTAAATTACTAAATCTCAAATTCCAGGTGGATCAGAATATTTACGCCAAACGTGGAGTTTCCGCAGGCAAGGAAGATGTGCATAACGCCATTAAGAACATTGACAAGGGGCTTTACCCGAAAGCATTCTGTAAAATAGTGCCCGATATTCTTGGTGGTGATGAGGCCTATTGCAATATTATGCATGCCGATGGCGCCGGTACAAAATCTTCCCTGGCTTATGTTTACTGGAAAGAAACCGGTGATCTCAGCGTTTGGAAAGGCATTGCCCAGGACGCTATTATCATGAACATGGACGACCTGCTGTGTGTAGGCGCTACTGATAATATTTTGCTTTCCTCCACCATCGGTCGTAATAAGCAACTGCTGCCAGGTGAAGTGATTGCCGCTATTATCAATGGTACAGAAGAAATTCTGGCAGAGCTACGCAATCATGGTATCAGCATTTATTCCACTGGTGGGGAAACTGCCGATGTGGGTGACCTGGTACGTACCATCATCGTGGATTCTACGGTTACTTGCCGTATGAAAAGAGAGGATGTGATTTCTAACGATCGTATCCAAGCGGGAGATGTAGTAGTAGGACTCGCATCCTATGGTCAGGCGACTTACGAAAGTAGCTACAATGGTGGTATGGGCAGCAATGGACTGACCAGCGCTCGTCATGATGTATTCCATAAGGCTATTGCAGAGAAATACGCAGAAAGCTTTGATCCAGGAATTCCTTATGAATTGGTTTTCAGTGGTAATAAAGCATTGACTGATAAAATTGATATCCCTGGATTTGGTCAGGTAGACGCGGGTAAACTGGTATTGTCACCTACCCGTACCTATGCACCAGTGATTAAGAAAGTCCTGGAGCAGTTCCGTCCGCAGATTCATGGAATGGTGCATTGCAGTGGTGGTGCACAAACGAAAGTGCTGCATTTCATTGAGAAATTGCATGTCATTAAAGACAACCTCTTCCCTGTACCTCCTTTGTTTACGCTGATTCAAGAGCAATCAGGCACTTCTTGGAAAGAGATGTACCAGGTATTTAACATGGGCCATCGTATGGAACTGTATGTACCGGAAGCGATTGCAGCAGATATTATTGCGATTTCCAAGAGCTTTAATATTGATGCACAGATTATCGGAAGGGTAGAGGCTGCAGAACAGAAACAAGTAACCGTTAAAGCGCCTGCAGGCACTTTTGTTTATAATTAATGTTGTGTTGTTTAGAAGAAAAATAAAAGCCGGTATCTGCAGATACCGGCTTTTTTAATGGTCGGGAGGAAAGTTATTTACTGAGTTGAAACCGAATGGGCAGATTATATTGTACTGCCACCTTTTTACCTTCATGTGTGCCTGGAGTCCATTGTGGCATGGAATTTACCACGCGTAGTCCTTCTTCTTCTAATCCATCCCCCAATATCCTACCTACGATTTTTGCATCTCTGATTTTGCCATCTGCACCTACTGTAAATTGGAGGAAAACCGTGCCTTGTTTCTTTCTAGCCTGCGCTTCTTTCGGATATTTAATGTTTTTAGCAAGGTATTGATTTAATGCCTCGTCGCCACCAGGAAAGTGAGGCGGGTGTTCCACGAAAGTCAATACTTGCTCTTGTGGTGTGCCTGGGAGCAGGAAGGTGATTGGTAACGCGATTTCAGAGGATACTCCTTTATGGTTTTGCTCTGCTGGAAGCCAGTTGGGCATACTGTTTACTACGCGGAGTGCTTCTTCATCCAGTTCCTTACTGATCTGCGGCTTGCCGGTGGTGGTGCGGGCATTGGTGATTTTACCATTTGCATCAACAGTGAAATGCACCATTACGGTACCGCTGATTTTATTGTCTATAGCGGTTTTAGGGTATTTCAAGTTTTTGATAAGGAATGCTTCCAGCGCGTTTTCTCCACCTGGGAAAATGGCCGGCTTTTCAGGATAACCGTGGTGCGTTGTGGTGGTTACACCTGCTGCAACAGGCATTGGAGCTTGTTTCGCTGCAGCCACGAAAGCAAAGGAACAAAAAATAATACCTGCTACTGGGAGTATCATCACGCGGCGCAGATAGCTGAATCTGTCTTTTTGGAATTGTGTAAGCATAAGAATACGTCTTTTGATTGGCGGATAAAAAAAGTCATTTGTTATAGCGAATTGTTTGCTCTGAAAGGCGTTCTGGAGGATGGCTTCCGCATATCCGGAGATTTCCTTTCCGGCGGCATGTTTATCGGCAATGAATTCGTGAACGAGGGCGAGTTCCTTTTTAGTCAGGTAGAATATAGGATTGAACCAGCATACAGCGCTGATGATGTTCATCCATATTTTATCGAAGCTGTGTTGCTGGCGTACATGTACCAGCTCATGTTGCAGCATTCGTTTGCCCTGTTCATCATATAATGGCGTGTTGTGGTGCCAGAATATCCAGGAAAAGAAGGAAAACGGGCTGGCTGGTTTATCTAATGCCACGAGCACATAATCCTGAATGGGTTCCTGTGGCAGGCGCTTTGCCAGGCGAATAATGCGCCAGCAGGATACCAAGAGACGGATTAATAGAAGGCTGGCAATGAGCGAGTAGGCGGCGCTGAGCCAGTCCTGATAATTGAAGGTAGACTGACTGGTAAGTCCCTCCCGAATAGTAACCGCTTTATACGTATAAGCATATACGAAAGAGGCATCTGTGTGATTGGCTTCCAGCGGGATTTTCAGGAGGGGTACCAGCAGGGATACCAGTGGTAGTAGGCAGAGGTAGTACCTGTTCCACTCGTGGAATTTTTTATTGCGCAGGGCCAGCAGGTAGTAGCCATAGAGGATACCGGAGCAACTGATCACCTGGAGCAGATAGGTGAGTATTTTCATTTGGAATGTTTTTGGGCATCTTTGATATGTTCCACTAGTTTTTCCAATTCCTGTACGCTGATATCTTTTTCTTTCACGAAGAAGGAGACTAGGTTGCTCACAGAACCTTCGAAGTATCCTTTTACCAGGTTGCTCACGGTTTTATGGCTGTAGGCTTCCCGGGTGATAGTAGGGGCGTATTGATGTGATTTGCCGAATACTTTGAATTCCACGAATCCCTTTTCAATGAGAATTTTGATTAAGGTAGACACGGTGTTATAGTGTGGTTTAGGTTCCGGCATCGCCTCGATAATATCTTTCACAAATGCGGGTCCTGTTTGCCAGAGGGCCTGCATAATTTGTTCTTCTGCTTTGGTCAATGGTTTCATGATGCGGTATATTTTACTTGCTGGAATAAAACTATAACTAATTTTTTAGTTGAACAACTAATTTATTAGTTTTTCTACTAAAAGATTAGTTTGAGAGAATGGAAATGGTAAAAACGGGATAAAAAGGCTGGAAAATGGTCAATTTGGGAGGGGAAGGGGTAAAAAATGGGGGGTATCTGTAATTATTATGAGATTACGTAAGAAGTTATATACGAATTGGTTATTTTTGTTTCTTACAAGCTAGAACTAAACGAAAAACGCTACATGACGCCCGAACAGCCAATTATACAGTTGACGAATACAAGTGTATATCAGGGAAATTCTCTGATATTGTCTGATGTGAATATTACCGTAAACAAGGGGGAGTTTGTGTATCTCATTGGGAAGACGGGAACCGGTAAGTCCAGTTTGCTGAAGACGTTATATGGCGATTTGCCATTAAAGGATGGTACTGGCCAGGTGGTAGGTTTTGATTTGAAGAAGATGGACTGGAAGAAGGTGCCATATCTGCGTCGTAATTTGGGGGTTGTATTTCAGGATTTCCAGTTATTGACGGATAGGAATGTGCACGACAATTTAAAATTTGCGCTCCGAGCAACTGGATGGCAGGATAATAAACAGATCGAGGAAAAGATTACAGATGTATTGGATAAGGTAGGTTTGGGTACAAAAGGATTCAAGATGCCTTATGAGTTGAGTGGTGGTGAGCAGCAGCGTGTAGACATTGCACGAGCGATGCTGAACTCTCCTCGTCTGATTCTCGCGGATGAGCCAACCGGTAATCTGGATCCGGAAACTTCTGATGGCATTATGCAGTTATTGTTCCGTATATGCCGGGAAGGTACTGCTATTGTGATGGCTACACATGATTATATTGTGTTACAGAAATTCCCATCTAGGGTACTGCGTACAGAAAATGGGCATGTGACAGATAATGCCGCTGTGAACTTTTCTTCGTAGGGAGGTAGTGGGCAGAGCGACTGTCATCTCCCGAAGGGCAGATAAATAATCTTAATTCTGTTATCTTTGCCGTTGTTCACGCGGTTGCTACCGCAAGTATCACGAATGTAAATAGACTTTTCGGTCAGCCTTGTGCAGGTACTGCACTTCGCAGGTATTGCGAGTCCGCTTGACTTTTTTAAGCGGGTTATTATAATGAAATGATTGAATCAGAGTTATTTATGCATATAAATAGTTCTGAAATAATTATATATTCCCTGGTAAATTGGTATTTCGTATTTTTTAAATTACCTTTGCACCGGAAAAATAGCGACAAAAAAAATTATTATTACTTATTATTATTCAAGATGTCTTACTTAACTGTTGAAAAGAAAGCCAATATTTTTAAGGAATTTGGTGGAAGCGAGAAAAATACAGGCTCCGTGGAAGCACAAATTGCACTGCTGACTGAGCGTATCAACAGCATTTCCAATCACCTGAAAGCAAATAAAAAAGATTTCTCTACTCACCGTGGTCTGATGAAAATGGTAGGTCAGAGAAAGCGTTTACTTTCTTACCTGTCAAAAACTAACCTCAGCGGCTACCGTGCCCTGATTGAGAAGTTAGGTATCAGGAAATAACCAAGACTTAATTATAGTGCTATTCCCAACTTTCTGGTTGGGAATAGTTTTTTTGTATGTATATGTTTTGTTGTTCCGTTAACTGATTGTCTGTAAAGGAACAACGTCATGTTGCACATTGCTTTCAATTATTAATCCTCACTTTTTTATGAATCTGACACCTATTTCAGTAAAGTTCGATATAGGAGACGGTCGTATAGTGACTATCGAAACCGGCAAATTAGCCCGTCAGGCTGATGGTGCGGTTACGGTGCGTCTGGGTGACTGCATTCTGCTGGCGACAGTTGTTGCCAATAAAGAACCAAAACCAGGCCAGTCATTCTTCCCGCTTACTGTTGACTACCAGGAAAAATTTGCATCTGCTGGCCGTATCCCAGGTTCTTTCTTCAAACGTGAAGGCCGTCTGTCAGACTACGAGGTACTGATCTCCCGCTTGATCGACCGTGCATTGCGCCCACTGTTCCCCGATGATTACTTCTGCGAAGTACAGGTACTTGTAACACTGGTGTCTTCAGATCCTGAAGTGATGCCGGATGCGCTGGCTTGTTTGGCTGCATCTGCTGCACTGGCTGTTTCCGACGTACCTATTCAGGAAATTATTTCTGAAGTTCGCGTTGCCCGTATAGAAGGTAAATATGTTATCAATCCTAACCGTTCCGAGCTCCCTAAAGCTGACATGGACTTCATTATCGGCGCTACCGATAAGAACATCATGATGGTGGAAGGTGAAAGTAAGGAGTGTCAGGAAGAAGACCTGATCCAGGCGATTGAAGCTGCGCATGCTGCTATCCGCGTGCAAGTGAAAGCACAGCAAGAACTGGCTCAACTGAAAGGTGTGACTGGCAAGCGTGAATACACTAAACCGCATACTAACGAAGAGCTGCAAGCAAAAATTGCTGCTTTCGCAAAAGATAAAATTTACCAGGTAGCAAAATCTGCTTCTGCAAAACATGATCGCAGCGATGCTTTCAAGAAAATTGCAGAGGAGCTGAAAGAATCTCTGGGTGAATTACCTGAAGAAGATCAGCCACTGGTAGGTCAATACTTCCATGATCTGGAGAAAGAAGTGATTCGTAACATGATCCTGGACGAAAAAATCCGTTTGGATGGTCGTTCACTGGAGCAAGTTCGTCCGCTGGCAATGGAAATAGATATCCTGCCTTCTCCGCATGGTTCTGCCCTGTTTACTCGTGGTGAAACACAGTCTTTGACTTCTGTAACCCTTGGTACTCCTGAAGATGAGTTGCTGATCGAAAGTGCAGCTACTTCTAACTACGTTAAATTTATTCTCCACTATAACTTCCCTCCATTCTCTACCGGTGAAGTGAAACCTATGCGCGGCCCTGGTCGTCGTGAGGTGGGTCACGGTAACCTGGCGATGCGTTCCCTGAAGCAGATGATGCCAGGTAGCGAATACGCTTACACGGTGAGGGTTGTTTCTGATATCCTAGAATCTAACGGTTCTTCTTCCATGGCTACTGTATGTGCTGGTTCCCTGGCACTGATGGACGCTGGTGTACCTTTGCCTAAACACGTTTCTGGTGTGGCAATGGGTCTGATCTCCCGCGCTGCTGATGGCAAATGGGCAGTACTGACCGATATCCTCGGTGATGAAGATCACTTGGGTGATATGGACTTCAAAGTAACTGGTACCCGCGATGGTATCTGCGGTATCCAAATGGATATCAAAGTGGATGGTCTTAGCATGGACGTAATGCGTCAGGCGCTGGCACAAGCAAACAAAGGACGTCTGCACATCATCGATGCGATGTATGCTGCGGTTCCTGCTGCTCGTCCTGAACCTAAACCACATGCTCCACGTATGGAGAAAATCATCATCGATCGTGAATTCATCGGTGCTGTGATTGGACCAGGTGGTAAAATTATCCAAGAAATTCAGCGTGAAACTGGTACTACCATCAACATCGAAGAAGTTGGTGAAACTGGTGAAGTAAGTATCTTCTCTGCACAGAAAGAAGGTCTGGAAAAAGCGCTGAAATGGATTAAAGGTATTGTTGCTGTTCCTGAAGTAGGTGAAGTATATGAATCTGTTGTGAAATCTATCATGCCTTATGGTGCATTCGTAGAATTCATGCCTGGCAAACAAGGACTGTTGCACATTTCTGAAGTATCTTGGAAACGTCTGGATACTATGGAAGGCGTACTGTCTGAAGGTGAAACCGTGAAAGTAAAACTGACTGGTACAGATCCTAAAACAGGTAAGTTCAAACTGAGCCGTAAAGTGCTGATGCCAAAACCAGAAGGTTACGTAGAACGTCCTGAGCGTGAAGAGCGCGGCGACAGAGGTGACCGTGGTGGTGATCGTGGTGACAGACGTGGTCCTCGTGACGACAGAAGAAACGGCGGTGGCGACAGACGTGATTTCCGTGATCGTGGTCCGCGTGAAGACCGTGGCCCTCGTGAAGATCGTGGTCCTCGCGAAGATCGCAACCAACCTGAGAAACCTCAGGAGCCTTATTTCGATGAACAATAATCTGAAATAACTGCTATATAAAAAGCCCGTCGCATTGCGCGACGGGCTTTTGTTTTTATATATTTCTCGGAATAATTATCTGGAATATAGTGGAGAGAGTTTTTGTTCCACTGCATAAGTACTTTCTCTGAAAATCTGTTTACCGTTGTTTAGTCGGAATGCTCTGAAATCAGCCCCTGGCACCGCTTCCATAATCATTTTGTAACTGGTAACTGGTAATTGAGGTTTTACAAATTTCTCAATCACTTTCAGTTTGGCCTGGTTGAGTAGGTCTGGTATGATACATTCCAGGTATGGTAAGAGAATTCCTTCATCTTCCGCCCATTGCATGTACATTTTTGTAGCGCTAAAGTTTAAGTCTTTATGGGTGGTATCTGCCAGGTAGCAGTAGGCTTTCTGAAAGTGAGCGGCCATTTCTGCTTTCGTGAAGTTTTTGAAAGACACGTGGTTAAAAGCCTTCCCATTGTACTGTTGGCGTGGGAGGGAAGTATCCATTGTTTTCATAAAATCCATTAGGAATACCCGGTTGATGATGATGGTGACGTTTTCCCCATCATAGATAATAGAATCGGTCATGGGTTCTTCCGGAGGGGGAACCTTGATAACAGTGGTTTGTGCCATAGCTGCACAGGAGATTGTCATGGCAGACAACAGCATGAGTAGTGTTTTCATAGGTATATAGATATTATAAAAATCAAATATAATATTATTTCAATTTTTTTCAACAACTTCATCTGACGCATATAATAGCGGGGATTCAGTTATCTTTGCCGCTTATGTCACACATCGCAATTACAATACAGGCAACGGGCGAGGTCGCGGAGTTGCTGATCGCGCAGTTATCGGCTGTTGGTTATGAGGGGTTTGAGGAGCAGGAAACGGCACTGGTAGCGTTTATTCCGGAGGGAGATTTTGATGCAAGCGTGTTGGAAGAGTTACTGGGAACTAACGGTATTACCTATACGCAGGAATTGATCCAACAGCAGAACTGGAATGCAGTATGGGAGAGTAATTTTCAGCCGGTATTGGTAGATAATTTTTGCGGTATTCGTGCGAACTTTCATGCGCCATTTGTGCCGCAGCCGCAGTACGACATAGAGATTACCCCTAAAATGGCGTTTGGAACGGGGCATCATGCTACAACCTCTTCCATGATTCGATTGATGAAGGATTTATCCTTTGAAGGGCGTCGGGTATTTGATTTTGGAACAGGTACTGGTATATTGGCGATTCTGGCGGAGATGATGGGAGCGGCAGTAGTGGATGCGATTGATTATGACGAGTGGGCGGTGAATAACACCCTTGAGAACCTAGAAGCGAACCATACCACTAAGGTAAAAGTGTGGCAGGCGGATAATTTGAGCGATATTTCCCAAAAATATGATATATTGCTAGCGAATATCAATTGTAATATACTGTTGCACTTTATGGCAGATATGCGCCGGCTTTTATCCCCTGGCGGTATACTTTTGCTAAGTGGTATCATGCCATCTGACGAGACACAAATTCTGGCCGCAGCCACTCCTCATGGATTTGAATTGCAGCGCAAAATTGAGAAAGACAACTGGCTGGCACTGCAGTTTATCGTGCAATAGAAATTATGCGAAAAACACATATGAAAGTTATTGAATTTCCAACTTTTGTGTTATAAACTTTCCTAATATTCGCTTAATTTTAACACAATATTCGTTATCTTAGCATTACCTAACTTATTGTGATGACAGAATTTTTATTGCTTTTTTGCGCTTATCTGATAGGATCTGTACCTACGGCTGTATGGGTAAGTAGAGGTGTATTTGGGATGGACATCCGGGAGTACGGCAGCGGAAATGCTGGCGCCACTAATACTTTCAGGGTGTTGGGTCCTAAGGCTGGTACATTCGTGATGATTGTAGACATGCTCAAAGGTGTACTGGCAGTGAGGTTAGCTTATTTGGCTCCTTATTATCAAAATTCCGATCATCTCACGCAGTTGGTAAACTTCCAGATTGGTTTGGGTCTGGCGGCTGTACTGGGCCATATATTTCCTATCTGGGCTAGTTTCCGTGGTGGTAAGGGTATTGCTACTCTTTTCGGTTTGGTACTGGCAATTCAACCGGTGGTAGCACTGTGCTGTGTAGGCGTATTTCTGATGATTCTTTTTCTGACAAGATATGTATCATTAAGCTCTATCATTGCTAGTATTGCATTCCCTGTACTGATACTGTATATCTTCAATGAACCGGAATTGTATTACCGCATATTTGCTATTGCTGTAGCGTTGATGGTAGTACTTACGCATCAGAAGAATATTGGTCGTTTGCTGAAAGGAAATGAGAGCAAAGTACCTTTGTTCAAGAACCGCAAAGAGAAACATTAATCTTCTTAAATAATATTAAAAGAGCTTATTGGAACGGATGTTGCAATAGGCTCTTTTGTTTTTATGCATATCACAAAAGATAAATATTTCTTAGGTTTGCATCGCTTATCGCAAAAATTGAATAAACCCATGAAAAAGATCGCATTCGCCTTTACTGTCGCAGCCGCATTCCTTTACGGATGTGGGAACGTTCCCATTACTGAAAGGAAACAATTGTTGCTCCTTCCAGAGAGTACCATGGAATCCATGGCATTACAGGAATATCAGACATTTCTGACTTCCAATAAAGTAGTTGCTCAAACCACCAGCAAAGATGCTGATATGGTGAAAAGAGTAGGACAGCGCATAGCCAATTCTGTTACCCAATACATGAACCAGAAAGGTCAGGGTGCTTCTATTGCAAATTATAAATGGGAGTTTAACCTGGTAGATAGTAAAGAAGTGAATGCTTGGTGTATGCCAGGTGGTAAAGTGGTAGTATACACAGGACTCTTGCCAGTAACACAAAATGAGACCGCGCTGGCCTGTGTAATGGGGCACGAAATTGCGCATGCGATTGCTCGTCATGGTAATGAGCGTATGAGTCAGCAGATGGTAGCCCAAGGTATCCAGGTAGCTGGTTCATTGGCATTGGGTAAAAATCCTACTGCGGTGAATCTGTTTAACCAAGCAGTGGGTGTGGGTGGTAATGTTGGTATACTGGCATTTTCCCGTCAGAACGAGCTGGAAGCGGATCACATGGGTGTGATTTTCATGGCAATGGCCGGATACAATCCACAAGAGGCTATTCCATTTTGGCAGCGTATGGCGCAAATGAGTGCTAGCTCTAGCAAGCCACCTGAGTTCCTTTCTACTCACCCTAGCGACGAACGTCGTGTGGCGCAGTTGCAGCAGTTGATGCCTGAGGCCATGCAATACTATAAACCAGCAGTAAAAAAATAATTATTGCGTATATAGAAGAAGCTATATCAAAAAACCGGAAGGTGACGTCTACGACGTCACCTTCCGGTTTTTTTCGTCCTGCCTGCCCAGCAGGCAGGACAAGGAGTATTTAGATCGCTTTTATTAATCGTTGATAATCTCCACTACTTTCTTATTCTTCTGTGCTTTCATCTTATCAGAGATATGCGCCAGAATTTCGGATTTAAAGGCCTCAATTAAGGCTTGTTTGATGAAATGCCTATGTGTCACAAGGCTGATCTCACGAACTGGTTCTGGCGTCTTAAAATAGCGCACCATATTCAGTTGTTTCGGAGATAAATCCTGGAGGGAGAGTTCTGGCAAAATGGTATAACCATCGTTGAGGTCTACCATGCGTTTCAGTGTTTCCACGCTGCCGGTATTATATTCCAGGTTTTTGTATTCCCCCATGGTGAACTTGTCTTTACAGATATTGAGGACCTGGTTGCGCATGCAATGTCCTTCATTGAGTAGCCATACTTCCTTCACATCGAGATCTTCCGGGCGGATGACCTTTTTCTCATAGAGTTCGTGGTTTTTGGAAGTATATACTACAAATGATTCGTAAAAGAGGGGATGTTCTTCCAGGTGGGGATTATGCAGGGGAGTGGCCAGCAGTCCGCAATCCAGCAGTTCTTGTTTCAGTTGCTGCATGATTTGTTCGGTAGGATATTCCCATATTTCCAGCTTTACCTTTGGGTATTTTTTCATGAAGCCGGTAAGGATGCGTGGCAGTAGATAAGGCGCTAGTGTGGGGATAATACCTACTTTCAGATTGCCTTGGACTTCTTTTTTCTGGTCTGCTATGATTTCCCGAATACGGGCATTTTCTTTCAGGATGATCCGTGCTTGTGCTATGACAGCGGATCCGATTTCTGTTGGTACTACTGGCAATTTACTGCGGTCAAACAGCTTGATCCCCAGCTCATCCTCCAGTTTTTGGATCTGCATGCTCAGCGTTGGTTGTGTTACAAAACACTTTTCTGCTGCTACTACAAAACTTCTGTAGGTGTCTACCGCAACAATATACTCCAGTTGTACAGTCGTCATTTCCTTGCTTTGAGGATGTAAAGTTATTGATAAAATCTATATAACCTGAAAAAGAAATTGGGGATTTGAGGATGTTTTAATCCTCAAATCCCCAATGCCTATATAGTTGGGACTCCGCTTAGAATATTCTGTAGCGGTATTTAATTTTTTCGGTGTTTTGATACAGTTCCCTGATATTGATAGAGGCCTGGATTTCTTGTACGGCTTCTGTTTTCAGTGATCTGAATTCTGCTTGTTTGTTATCGATGACGCTCTTTTCAGCAAGACCATTGTCCTGTGCGATTTTCAGCCCGTTGTTTACTTTGCTATAATAAGAATCCAGCAGGGTGAAGTACTCATTGTACAGGTTTTCGAAACGTTTTGTTTGTAGAACCAGGTCTTCCAATTGGTTGTTTACTTCTTTCAGGTTTGGATTTTCTCTCAGCAGGGATTCGTAGTCGATACGTTTGTTTTTGCCGGTATATTTATTTTCCAACTGATTGAAGAAGTCGATCACTTTTTCTTTTTTGAAGTCGAAGAAGTAATCATTCATGGTAGCGCTCAGCGACTGATTTCCTTTCTGAGGAGGAGGGAATTTCAGGCTGGTAGCGGTGAATGACAGGTGATCGAACAGATTTTCCTGGAGGAGGCCCAATTGATCCTTATTGAAGTTCAGTCCATATTCGAACTTCTGGTTAGCATCATTGAGAGCAGTATAGTACACTACGTATTTATTCAGTTCTTTTTCGAAGTCCTGTAAGGATTTCTGGTTAATCTGTTTGTTATTCACGCTCACGCTGTGCAGGAAGTTCATTACCGAGTTGGCGATGGCCAGGGGCGGCGTCAGACTGGTAAAGCTCTGGAAAATGGGACTGTTGATGATAGATTTGGTGGATTCTACGATTTTACTGTTTTTATCCCCTTTTTCCGATTTGTTTTTCAGAATGATTTTTTCCACCAGATCCACGATACGGTCGCTCAGCGAGAAGCCAAGGGCCTTACTTTCCGGGTTGTTCAGGGACGTGATGAACACGTCCAGATTGTTGGTGGTGGTACGTGATTTCAGGTCAATGATCTTTTTGTTCAGCAGGTAATAAGTTTCGCTGGCATTGATGATATTGGATTTAATCAGTTCATATTTACTGATATTATCCAATTCTTTACCCTGGAGGAGGGCCTGAATATAATTTGAGTTCTGTTTGTCGCTGTCTGTAATACGCTGTAATTCCTCAATAATGTGCCGGATAGTAGTATCCTGGGTCTTAATGGTAGGAGATACAGTAGATTTTAACTCCGGTTCCTGCGCCATGGCGTTCAGAGAAAGCAGCAAGACAACGAATACGGGTACTAGTTTCATCCAATTTTTCACAGTAAGTTTTTCAGCCAGATATACTAACGGCAATGCTACGCTGCGTTTGAGAGAAACGCTGTGGTTACGTTGGATTCCCGTTGGTAGTTGATTTAACATGCGTTTTTGCTTTTTGTTAACAAAAATTTGAGAAAATATGATGCCAAAAATGTAAGGAACAAAGATAAATAATAAATAACAGTTAAAATTAAATCATGATGGATGGTATTGGTTTTATATTTTGAATTATCGTCAGGTAAGTTACCTTTGCACACTGAACCTACAAATTGTATCTGCATTCATGTTGAATCAAAAAAAGGTAGTAGTAGTGTTGCCAGCGTATAACGCGGCACTTACATTGGAAAAGACATATAGGGAGATCCCTTTTGATATCGTTGATGAAGTAGTACTGGTGGATGACTGCAGCAAGGACGATACGATCGCTGTTGGACAACAACTGGGTATTAAACATATTGTTCGACACGATAAAAACAAAGGTTATGGAGGCAACCAGAAATCCTGCTATAATAAGGCGTTGGAGCTGGGTGGAGATATCGTAGTGATGTTGCATCCGGATTATCAGTATACGCCTAAGCTGATTACTGCTATGTGCAGTATCATTGCTAATGATGTATATCCAGTGGTTTTCGGTAGTCGTATTTTGGGTAAAGGCGCGCTTAAAGGTGGTATGCCTGCTTATAAATACATTTTTAACCGTATGCTGACGCTGACACAGAATATTCTGATTGGTCAGAAGTTGAGCGAGTATCATACTGGTTATCGTACTTTTTCCGGAGAGGTACTGCGGAATATCAACTATATGGCTGATAATGACGATTTTGTGTTCGATAATGAAATGGTATCACAGATCTTCATGAAAGGCTATGAGATTGCTGAAATCACCTGTCCTACCAAGTATTTTGATGAGGCCAGCAGCATCAATTTCAAAAGAAGCGCCATTTATGGCCTGGGTGTACTGAGAGTATCCCTCCAGCATCGCTTGCATAAATGGGGTATTATCAAAGGCAAAATTTATTAACATAATTAACTGAGTCAGTGAGTTTAGCGCAACAGTTTTCGGTAGCAGGTAAATACCTGAAATACTATTTCACAGCAGGAAACCGGCATGATGTACATTCCCCATTTGTATTTTCTCTTATTGAGGAGGTACTGCGGGATAAAAAACAGCAACCTGCTTTTCGTGAGATAGAACTGTTGCGCCAGCAGTTGCTGCGTAGCGAGGAAACCATCCAGGTTACAGACCTGGGCGCTGGTTCCATTGTTTCTGGCGGTAACGACAGGCGTGTTCGGGATATTACCCGCTACGCTGCCAAACAGCCTAAATTTGGCCAGTTGTTCTACCGGTTGATTCAGTACCTACAACCCCAATACCTGGTGGAACTAGGGACTTCCATGGGAATGTCGTCTGCCTACATGGCAAAAGCAAACCCTAACGCCACCGTATACACGATAGAAGGCTGTCCTAATATAGCCGCCAAAGCCCGCTCTAATTTTGACTCCCTCGGTATCAAAAATATAGAACAACGTATCGGGAATTTCGATACGGAATTGCCGAAACTACTCCAGCAAATACCGCGTCTGGACTGGATGTACATCGATGGTAATCACAGGAAGGAACCCACCTGGAACTATTTCCAAGAAGCCCTGCCCTATGTACACAACGATACGGTGCTGATCTTCGATGATATCCACTGGACCCCAGATATGGAAGAGGTATGGCATCGGATTATGCAGTCAGAACAGGTAACTTATACCATAGACTTGTTTTTTATCGGGTTGGTATTTTTCCGCAAAGACTTCAAAGTGAAGCAGCATTTTACGCTCAAATATTAATACTTGCGATAACGCGTTTGAGGTATTAAATTGGTAGAAATATCTACACTTATGCGCTACCTCAAAATAGTATGCTGTCTGCTACTATCTGTATTTGCCATACAGACAAGGGCCCAGACGCCTGATTCGGTATACAGTTACGAAACGTATATCCATCATGGTGATACCCTCCGTTACCGGATGATGACGCCCTTGCACCTTAATCATCATAAAAAATATCCACTCATCATTTTTCTGCATGGCGTAGGCGAAAGAGGTAGTGATAATAAAGCCCAATTAAAGCATGGCGGTAAATGGTTGGCGAATGATAGTCTCCGTGAGGCTTTCCCGGCATATGTCATCTTCCCGCAACTCCCTGTGCCCGAAACCTGGGCACCAATGAAAGTTACCTATGATTCCATTGCTAAAAAGTACAACTTCGATTTTCCGATAGATGGTCAGCCTACCAAACCAACTGCATTATTGAAATCATTGTTGGATTCACTGTACGCTACCGGTAAAATAGATACCAAAAGAGTGTATCTCGGGGGACTGTCTTTAGGAGGAATGGGAACATTTTATATGATTACGAACTATCCGGAAATGTTTGCTGCTGCGTTCCCGATTTGTGGTGGAGGTAATGTGCATACGGCTGGTAAATTCGCACATAAGGTGCCTGTATGGATTTTTCATGGCGGAGCAGATCCGATAGTTCCCGTTACTGCATCCCGCGACTATGTAGAGCAACTGAAAAGTTTAGGGGCGGAATATAAGTACACAGAGTATGAAGGCGTAAAACATGATAGTTGGGAGAATGTTTTCGTACAGCCGGGTCTGTTAGAGTGGCTGTTCAGTCACAAGCAGCGGTAGTGGTTCCGTGCTTCGCGCGGTGGACTATTGCCCAAAGATCTACGTTTTGATACCTCTTTGCATTTATGCTTAAATATTAGTGCTTGCTATAACGCAATCGCGGTAGTATATTGGTAGAAATATCCACACTTATGCGCTACCTCAAAATAGTATGCTGTCTGCTACTATCTGTATTTGCCATACAGACAAGGGCTCAGACGCCTGATTCGGTATTTAGTTACGAATCGTATATCCGTCAGGGTGATACCCTCCGTTACCGCATGATGACGCCGCTGCACCATGATATTCAGAAAAAATATCCACTGATCATTTTCCTGCATGGCGCCGGAGAAAGAGGCAATGATAATAAAGCCCAGTTGAAGCATGGTGGTAAATGGCTGTCGAATGATAGTCTCCGTGAGGCATTTCCGGCATATGTTATCTTCCCGCAATGCCCTGTGAACGAAACCTGGGCGCCCATGAAGCCCAAGTATGATTCGACATTAAAACGAATGATCTTCGATTTTCCTATAGATGGTCAGCCTACCAAACCGACTGCCTTGCTGAAGCCATTATTGGATTCACTGATCGCTACCGGTAAAATAGATACAAAAAGAGTGTATATCGGCGGACTTTCGCTAGGAGGTATGGGAACGTTCTATATGATTACCAAGTATCCGCAAATGTTTGCTGCTGCCTTCCCAATCTGTGGTGCTGGTAATGTAGATGCTGCGGTGAATTTCGCTAAAAAAGTGCCGGTATGGATTTTCCATGGCGGAGCAGATCCGGTAGTGCCTGTGATCGCATCCCGCCTTTATGTAGAGAAACTGAAAAGTTTAGGCGCGGAATATAAATACACAGAATATGAAGGTGTAGGACATAATAGTTGGGATAATGTTTTCGTGCAGCCGGGAGTGTTAGAGTGGTTGTTTAGTCATAAGCAGAAGTAGTCTGCCTACATAAACATCAAACCCGCAATTGACGTCGCAGACGTCAATTGCGGGTTTGTATATTTTTTGTGGTCCCTGCCCGCCGGGCAGGGACCACAGGCAGGAGGTTTTAGCTAACTGCCCAATGAGAATCTTCTGATCCAGCCTGCTGGGCAGGGACGACAGGCAGGAGTGTTTTAGCTAACTGCCCAATGAGAATCTTCTGATCCTGCCTGCTGGGCAGGGACCATAGGCAGGAGGTTTTAGCTAACTGCCCAATGAGAAACTTTTGATCCAGTCTGCTGGGCAGGGACCACAGGCAGGAGTGTTTTGCTTTTAGTTTCCTCCCAGTGCACGATAGAGCGTAATCATTCCCTGGTAAACGTTTCGTCTGGTGGTGACTAGGGCTAGTTCCGCTTCCAGTACGCTTTTTTGCGCAGTGATTACCTCCAGGTAATTGGCATAACCGGTAGTAAAGAGCAGGTTTGCGGTAGACACGGCCTCTTGGAGTGTTGTTACTTCTTGTTGTTTTAGTAGCCAGACAGCCTGTTCATTTTCCACCTTACTCATCACCGTAGCTACTTCTGCGTATCCATCTACGATCGTTTGCTGATAACGGTAAAATGCCGTCATGGCATTGGCTTGTGATATATTGTATTGTGATTTCAATTGCTTTTGATTGAATACAGGCGTGGTAAGTTCGCCTAATGCGCCCCAAGCAATAGACCCTGGTTGGAACAGCAAACCGGCTTTAAACGCGTTAAATCCTGTATATGGCGTGATGGTCAACGATGGGAAGAAGGCCGCTCTGGCTGCCCGTACATCCGCCTTCGTAGCAGCGAGGTCTAATTCCGCTTGCTGGATATCCGGACGATGCAAGAGCATATCGCCCGGGATACCTTTATGCAGCGTAGCAGGGAGGACGCTACCCGCATCCGCAGTACGTTGTACCGGTTGTGGCAATCGGCCGAGTAAGGCGTTCAGTTGATTTTCTGTGGCCGCGATCTGTTGTTTGATATTGTTCTCCAGTGCACGGGTACTGAGTAGCTGCGCCTTGAATTGTTGAACAGCCAACTCTGTGGCACGACCGCCCTCTTTCTGTATACTTACCATATTGACTGCCGCCTCCTGCAATCCGATGTTACGGCGAATGATGATGAGTTCATTATCTAATGCTACCAGATCGTAATACAGGGTGGCTACACCCGCTACTACCTGTGTGCTGAGCAGTTTCCTACCAGCAGCGGAAGAGAGATAGCGCGAAAGCGCCGCGTCTTTCTGTGCCCTGATTTTTCCCCACAAATCAATTTCCCAGTTACTGCGGAATCCGATGAAAAATTCCGGGGTAGGATTTACACCTACTTGCTGATCCTTATCGATATTGGGGGAGAGGTTAGTATCGAAGTTACCCACACCACTCATGGTATAGTCGCCAAATTTATCAGCACTGGCGCTGATAACGCCATTCACCGTTGGCAGCCAGGCATTCCTGGCGATGCGTAATTGGGATTGCGCTGCTAGCACGCGTTGTGCGGCTGCCAGCAAATCGAAATTGGCAGCAAGGGCTGTATCAATCAACGATTTCAAATGCGTATCCTGGAATACTTGCGTGAAACTGGCAAGATCCAGTGTATCCGTTACCGTTACAGGTACTGCTATAGACGGAGGTGTTTCCAGATTTTTTGGTATCGTGCAAGCGCCTGCGCTCACCGCGAAAACCAATACTAGCAAGCCTTGATGTAATTTATTCATTGGTATAATTATTTATAGTGACCTCTTTCTTCCGAACCATGGAAGCAAAGAGTACGTAGAGTCCTGGTATGACAAGCACGCCGAAAATGGTTCCTATCAACATACCGCCAGCCGCCGCAGTACCGATAGAACGGTTACCCATAGCGCCGGCGCCGGAAGCAATACACAGCGGGATCAATCCGGCAATAAATGCAAAAGATGTCATGAGGATAGGACGCAGTCTGGATACCGCTCCTGAGATAGCCGCATCCATGATGCCCGCGCCATGTTTGTTTTTCAGGATCGCGAATTCCACGATGAGGATAGCATTCTTACCCAACAAACCAATCAGCATAACCAAGGCCACCTGTGCATAGATATTGTTTTCCAGGCCTAATAATTTCAGCGAAAGGAATGCGCCAAAAATACCTGCAGGCAAGGAAAGTATGACTGGTAGTGGTAGTAAGAAGCTTTCGTATTGCGCTGCCAGCAAGAGGTATACGAAAACTAAACAGATGAGGAAGATATATACCGCTTGGTTACCGGAGAGAATTTGTTCTCTCGTCATACCACTCCATTCGTAACTGTACCCACGAGGTAGTTCTTTTTTCGCGACCGCTTCCACCGCTGCAATTGCTTGACTACTGCTATATCCCGGAGCCGCGTCTCCATTAATCATCGCCGCCGTGTACATGTTATAGCGTGTCAACTGTTCAGGACCGTATACCCGTTCCAGTTTGATGAAATCTGCATAAGACACCATTTCTCCGCGATCATTTTTTACATGTAGGGCCAGTAGATCTTCCGGTTTGGTTCTATAGCGAGGATCTGCCTGCACCATCACTTTATACATCTGTCCGAAGCGGATGAAGTTGGATGCATAAAAGCTACCCATTAATGTTTGCAGATTGCTCATGGCATTATCGATGCTAACGCCCTTTTTGGCTGCCATGGCCTGATCCACATGAATCATATATTGCGGGAAGTTAGCGTCGAAGCTGGTGAAGGCACTACCAATTTCTTTTCGTTGCTTCAGGGCAGCAATGAATTTTTCTGTGATATCTGCCGTTTGTTTGATATCGCCGGCACCGGTTTTATCCAGGATACGCAGTTCAAAACCAGAGCTGTTGCCGAAACCTGGAACAGTAGGAGGAGGGAAGAATTCAATGGTGGCATCGCCGATATTGGCAGTTTGGGATTGGAGTCGTGCGATGATATCTTGAACAGAAGCTTTGCGATCGTCCCATGGTTTCAGGTTCACCATGCCCATGCCATAAGAAGCGCCTGCCACTTCATTCACCAGACTATAACCAGCGAGCGTAGATACAGATTCCACCTCTTTCGATTGTGCCGCGATTGCCTGCACTTGGTCCAATACTTCTTCTGTACGCTCCACTGTAGCGCCTGGAGGAGTGGTTACATTCACATAAATCATACCTTGGTCTTCCGTAGGAATGAAGCCAGAAGGCAGGATCGCACTGATGCCGTAAGTGGCAGCAAAGAAAAAGATTAGGCATCCTATCGTAATTATTTTCCTGCCTGCGATTTTGCGAATCAGTGCCGCATATTTATTTTCTGTAGCGGTATATCCTTTGTTGAATCCTCCGAAGAACCGTTGCAGTAGGCTTTTTTTGGCAGGTTGATTTGGATTATGCTTCAGCATGATCGCACAGAGTGCAGGCGTTAACGTTACCGCATTGATCCCTGAGATCACAATGGAAATAGCCAGTGTGAGCGAGAATTGGCGGTAGAATACACCCACTGGGCCGGAGAGGAAAGCCACTGGAATGAATACCGCCGACATTACCAGCGTAATCGCCACTAGTGCGCCGCTGATCTCTTTCATGGCTTCCAGTGTGGCTTCCATGGGAGGTAGATGTTCCTCGCTCATCTTCACATGGACGGCCTCCACCACTACAATCGCGTTGTCCACCACAATTCCGATGGCGAGTACCAGCGCGAAGAGTGTCAGTAAGTTGATCGAGAAGCCCATCATTTGCATGAACGCGAGTGTACCGATGAGGGCTACTGGCACAGCCAAGGCAGGAATGAGCGTAGAGCGGAAGTCTTGCAGGAAGATGAATACCACCAAGAACACCAGCAGGAAAGCCTCGAATAAGGTACGTACTACTTCATGGATAGAAGCGTCCAGGAAGCGGGATACGTCGTAGTTGAAGTTATAGGTCATACCAGGAGGGAAAGAAGTATTTTTCATTTCCTCCATCTTCGCTTTTACGTTGTTGATAACATCGCGGGCATTGGAGCCTGGGCGTTGTTTCAGCATGATAGAAGCAGAAGGCTTACCATCTGTTTTGGATACCATGCTATAAGTGAGGGAACCGAATTCCACATCTGCTACATCTTTCAGATGTAGTACGGAGCCATCATTGCCAGCGCGGAGTACGATGTTTTCATATTCCTTTGGCTCAAAGAATTTCCCTGTATAGCGCAAAACGTATTGCAACATATGGGGATGTTTATCCGAGCTTTCGCCGGTTTTACCGGGAGCGGCTTCAATATTTTGTTTGCGAATGGCCTGGATGACTTCCTCAGAAGATACGTTGTAAGCCAACATACGATCAGGTTTCAGCCATACGCGCATCGCGTATTCCTTGGCGCCCATAATTTCCGCGCGGCCAACGCCATCGATACGTTTTAGTTCCTGTAGAACGTTGATATCTGCGAAGTTGTAGATGAATTGTTCGTTCAGGGTGGTGTCTTCGCTCATGATATTGAGGTAGAGCAGCATACTGTTCACCTCTTTTTCGGTGGTAACACCTGCTTTGATGACTTCTTCCGGTAGTTCGTCGATGATAGTGGCCACGCGGTTTTGCACGTTTACGGCGGCTTGATCTGGATCTGTACCTACTTGGAAGAAAACTTGGATAACAGTAATACCGTCATTACTGGAAACGGACGACATATACGTCATGCCGGGAACCCCGTTGATAGCGCGTTCCACAGGAGTGGCCACGGCTTTAGCACATACTTCTGCGTTAGCGCCGGTGTATTTAGCGGTTACGGTTACAGAAGGAGGCACGATATCTGGAAACTGGGTTACAGGCAGTGTAAATAACGCCAGTAAGCCTACCAGTGTGATAATAAGAGATATGACCAGTGATAGCACCGGTCGTTTTATGAATGTAGAAAACATGAATTGTCAGTTTTGGTAATGCAGTGTTATAAACTCAGTAGGCTGTCCATCGCTACAGATCTTGGAGAGATCTGCATACCATCGCGGATATTGCGTACGCCTTCGCATACGATATCCTCGCCTGGGCGAAGACCAGATTGCACGATGTAGTAATGAGCGAACCGTGTCTCCGGTACAAAATTTCTCATCTTTACCACCCCTTTCTGGTCTACCACAAACACATAGTTTTTATCCTGCATTTCAAAAACTGCTTTCTGCGGAATGATGACTGCACTATCGATATCATTGCTCAGTTTTACTTTACCACTGGCGCCATGTTTCAATAATTTGGACGGATTGGGAAAACGAGCACGGAAGGCAATAGACCCGGTGTTTTCCTCAAATTCACTTTCCATGGTTTCAATTTTTCCTGGGAGCTGATAATCGGTGCCATCGGCTAGTACGAGCTGAACCTGGTCGGAATTGGTATTGCCTTTATGTTGTGCTTTCTGATAGTGGAGGTATTCCGTTTCGGAGACGTTGAAATAAGCATATATTTCGCGATTATCCGATACCGTTGTAAGTAATGTGCCCTCGCTGATCAAACTGCCGTTTTTCAGTGGAATACGGTCAATAATACCATCGAAAGGTGCGCGGATACTGGTATAGGAGAGCCGCATTTCCGCATTCGTTACGGCCGATTGTGCCTCATCGATTTTTGCTTTGGCAGCGGCTAATTTGGCAGTAGCCACTTCCAATTCGGAGGCTGCAATTACTTTTTTCTCGGTCAGTAATTTCACTCTTTCCAGTTCCAGCGCAGCAGATTTAGATTCTGCTGTCAGGCTGCTCAGTACAGCTTTTGCTTTGGAAAGTTCCGCTCTATATTCTGCATCGTTGATCCCGAACAATAGTTGACCTTTCTTGACTTCCTGACCTTCGTCTACATAAATCTTATCCAGAAATCCGTTTACACGGGCGCGGATTTCTACATTTTGCACCGCTTGTATATCTGCTACATACGCGCGATGTAAAATGGTGTCTTTCGCTATTATCCTGGCTACTGGCAATGATTTGAGGTCTTCTTTCTTTTCCGCTTTGGTGGCACATCCGGCCATAAAAAGTACGATCAGCGATGTATATATCCCTGTGTATTGACGCATAGCAATAAGTTATTGTGCCGTCCTGACGGCAAATTATTTTTTAAATACAGCAAATAGCAATGCACAAACCGTTTGCACGGCTGGCAATAGTGGCCTATTACAGGCTAAACGAAAAATGGCTGTACTCAAAAAGGGGTGAAGCGGAATAGGAAGGAGTAATATGCTGGCCGGAAAGACTTGCCTGGCAAGTATCTGCCAGTTTTTAGCGGAGAGAAGTAAATACTTTCCGCAATGCCATCCGTATCGATGTAAGTGATACGGTTGGCAATGCTGCTTTGTTGGTTAGTAGCAGAAAGATAATATTTGGTTTTGCGTGTGCTCCTGGTGGCATGAAGCGAATCAGGAATATCATCTTCATCGAGATCTGTTTTTAGGTGCAGTCGTTCGATGAGATTTTCGAAGTATTCTTCCTGTGCTTCTTCCTGATCTATCTGTTGGAACAGCGTGAGCGGTGCTTTCTGGTGCGTATGTACACGTGCGCTGGCAGCTAGCTGTAAACACAGCAGTAGCACCAGTGACAGTATATAGCGGACCTTCAACATCTCACAAAAATAATGGATTATGCCTAATTTTTTGTGGCGATTGTGGTGAATGGTATTTGCACAAATAAAAAGTAGGCTGTATCGCGCCTGCCCAGCGGGCAGGCACGACAGGCAGTAGATTTCAGCTTTCTATGACCCTTTTATTACTAAAGCATATACATTGACATTTTTTCCGCTTTGGGAGGTCACGGTATAGTTGCCACCAGCGCTGTAATCGCCCATATGACCCAATGCCGGCGATACTTTCGCATATTTGGATTGAGACGACAGCGTAAAGCGTACATTGATATTTTTAATATCTGTTCCTGGTTTCAGTGTAACGGTGATGACCAGCGGATTAGTGGGTTGATCCAGCTTTTCCACATTGGAAATAGGATCTGTCACTATTTTCGGAACCGACTTCGTGGCGATCACATCGTTTTGCAGGGAGTCGGTTACAGAAACGTCTTGTACCAGCGCCTGATCGCTTTTGGCGCCAATAGGCTGATCATCTGCCTTAGAGCAAGCATAGACAGTAATAAACAGAAAAGCAGCTATTAAGTATTTATACATATGAAAAATGTGTTTAAGAGTTGAATAATGGGAGACGAAAGTCGCTCGGGCTTACCAGCCATCATTTTGGATCAGGTTGGCGTTTTTGATCAGTTCATTGAACGGAATCGGCATATAATACATGAAAGGCAGGAAGACAGTGGGTTTCGTGTCTACCACTACTCTGTCATATTTCCATCCGGTACCCAATTTAGAGATCTTCATACCCGTATATTTTCTACCATTGAGCACATCAGGTCTGTCGGCGATTTTCCATCTTTTGAGATCCCAATATCTTTTCATTTCGATGCATAATTCCACATAGCGTTCGTTGCGGATCAGGTTGCGCATGGAATCCTGGCTGATATTCGTCCCCAGCGGATTGGAAATGCCTGCACGGGCGCGAAGCGTATTCAGTGCGCTATTCACCGTTGCATCCGGGCCAGTAGCTTCGTTGCGGGCTTCTGCATAGTTCAGCAGAATTTCTGCATAACGGATCTCAATCCAGTTTTGATCGCTACCTTTTCCAGAGCTGTAACCTTTGTTTGTTTCATCTACACCTTTACGTTGATAGTAACCGGTGTTCGTACAGAAGTTTTTACCGATGCCATCAGGGTCTTCCACATTGGTGTATTGCGTACGGCCGCAATAATCGGAGCCATTGTAGACGATCGCAGCATAGAAACGTTTATCCCTGTTTACATATGGATTGTTGGGATCGTAACCACTGCCAGCTTGCGAAATGCCGAGGCCATTTGCCATCGGGAACGCATCTACGAGTTCTTGTAAAGGGCAGCGTTTTGGACCGATACCATTGGCGATAGACAAAGGTTTGGCCTGTGCATCCCAACCATGTTCTTTATCTGGTTTGCTGTATTGTACTTCGAAAATTACCTCATCATTGCTTTTATCCAGCATGATACGACGTACATCTGCCCAGAGGGTGTATTGTTTCAGATCCATTACTGCTTTAGCAGCTTGCGCAGCGGCTTCCCAGCGAGCTAGGTCATTTTGGGTATTGTACAATTGGCTAGCATAGAACAGCAAAGCTCTGGATTTGAGTGCCAGGGCGGCGCCACGTGTAGCGCGACCATTCTGCGTTTTACCTTTATCAGGTAAGAGGGCTGCTGCTTCGTCACATTCCTTCACAATAAACTGGAAGCATTCATCGATGGTATTTCTTTTTACCAGCAGGTTATCATTGATATCCTGCGGCGTGGTGATAATAGGCACTCCGCCATATCTTTTCACCATATCGAAGTAGGTGATAGCACGGAGGAATTTAGCTTCGCCCAGGTATTGATTCTTTAGCGCATCCCTTAAAGTAGACTTCGTTGTTATACCCAGAATGAATTCATTCGCCTTCCTGACATCTGCATAAGCCCAGTAATCAAAATAGTTGGACGAAGAAGTCCAGGCTCCGTAAATAACATTGAATGAGTTGCCGGTGGTTCCAGCAACACGTGTCTCATCACAAATATTATCCTGAATAGGAGGATTCCCGTTATCGAAACCGGGTCTGTTGGCGTAGATGTTATTGAGGAATAATCTGGTGAGATTTTCGTCTTTCCATACGGCATCTGAGTCAACTTGGTTGAGACTATTTTTATCCAGGATCCTCGTGCAAGAGGAAAGCAGCACTGCCACTAGCAGCGATGCGATATATCTATTTGACTTCATATTGGACAGCATTAGAAGGTTAAGTTTACACCCAGGTTAAAGCTCTTCTGTTGAGGATAGTAAGCGCCTTTACCAGCAGTGGATTCAGGATCGAATAATTTGAACTGATCGATGGTGAATACATTCAGACCAGAAGCGTATATGCGTAAACGTTCGATATTACGGATCAGGTTTTTAGGGAATGTATAGCCCAGCTCGAAAGATTTCAGACGCACATATCCGGTTTTTTTCAACCAGAAATCGGAATCTCTATCGTTATTGGATTGTTTATCGAGATATGCTCTTGGATATTTAGCAGTAGTATTTGTGGGCGTCCAGTAGTCGAGCAGGTAGGCGAAGCTGTTGGAACCACCACCCGTATCAAACATATTTCTGCCGGTGCCGGTGAGCATAACATTGCTCATAAACGCGCCCTGGAAGAGGATGCCGAGATCGAAATTTTTCCAGTTAGCATTCATGTATAAGCCCAGAATTACTTTAGGCGTAGTACCGTTGTAAGAAAGCACGGTATTATCGTAGTCGTCAATGATACCGTCGCCATTCAGGTCTTTGTACTTGATATCGCCAGGTTTAGCGATATTTTTACCGTACTGCATTGGATTGCTATACACATCTTTATTGCTCTGGAACAGGCCATCAGACACGAGTCCGGTTATATAGTCAATTGGTTTGCCTTTACGTTTCAGATAGAAAGGCGTGTTGTCCGCTTCATCCAGTACGATTACTGTATTGTGCGCATAGCTACCATTCGCTTTAATGAAGTAGTTTAATTTTCCGATGTTACCGGTGGTGCTCAGCGATACTTCGAAGCCAGTGTTATCTACTATTGCGTAGTTTTCATCCGGCAGGGTACGGCCGAAAGTGCCTGGAATAGAGAGGGTACGCTGACGGAGGATATCAGAAGTACGTTTGTAGAAGTAATCTGCTTCAAAGCCCAGTTTACCCTTGAACATAGAACCTTCGATGCCGATATCGGTAGTTCTGGCTTTCTCCCAGGTAACATTTGGATTAGGATATACACCGTAAACGATAGACTGGTCTACTTTTCCGTCGAATACTGCTGGTTTATCGAAGCTGTAATACTGGTTATATTGGAAAGGTCCGATTCTGTCGTTACCCAGCAAACCGTAGGAGCCACGGATTTTCAGGTTTTCGATGAAATGCAGGCTGCTGGCGTTTTTGAAGAAAGACTCTTCAGAAATGCGCCAGCCGAGTGATGCAGCCGGGAAGAAACCGAATCTTTTGCCTGGAGGGAAATTTTCGGAGCCATCATAGCGGAAAGAGACTTCCGCCAGGTATTTAGTATCGTAATCGTAATGGATTCTTCCTACGTAGCTGAGGCGGCCTGTTTCCGCGGCAGAACCATCGTTGTTTTTATCGATAGCGCCACCAGCACCGAGTTCATCTACCAGGTTACTTGGAAAATTGGTTCTGTAAGCACTGAAAGTATCAGCGCGACTGGTATATTGTTCGTATAAGAGTAATCCGCCGATATGATGTTTACCAAAATCACGCGCATAGTTTAATGCCAGGTTGATAGTGGTGCCACCGTTTTGTTCCATGCCCTGGGACAACTCAGTTTTAGTGAGGTTTTTACCAACCGTTTTGGTGTAAATGATATTACCGTTGGCATCTTCATCGTACATGTTATAAGGCACATCAAATTCTTTTTTGAAGTTGGTGTTGCGGTTATAGTTCATTTTACCGGTGAAGTTTAAACCTTTGGTGATGAAGTCCAGCTCATGTTTGAAGCTGATAGTACCAAAGAAAGAAGCCAGTTCATTGCGCATATAACCTTTACTTCTGATTTCTTCCACAGGATGTTCGCCGGTGGTGTTTTTCGGAGTACCGTCAGGGTTATAGGCATTGAAAACGGGCTTCTGGCGGATCACGTGGCCGAAGATGGTAGCATCTGAGAATTCAGGGCTAGTGTTCTTGCCTAATCTGCCGTCTACATCTACACTGATGGAGAAGCGCTTGTTAATACGTGCGTCTACGTTAGACCTAAAACTGTAACGGGTAAACGAAATATTATCGTACATCCCTTGTTGGTTCAGGTATCCGGCAGAGAAGAAATATTTAATATTTTCAGTACCGCCGTCTACTGTTAGGTTGTGCTGGGATTGCAGGGAATTCTTTTTGAAAGATGCTGCGTACCAGTCGGTGCCCACTTTGCCGCTTTTGAAGTCCGCCATTTGAGCGTCTGTATAGAACAGCGATGAATATTGCGGATTGTTAGGGTCTTGGCCGGCGTTGATACGGGCAGCATTGTTCGTTTGTGCGTACTCGTAAGCATTCAGCAGTTTAGGGTATCTGGTTGGCATTTGCAGTCCCTCATAACCGGAGTAATTAAACCGCGGTTTTCCGGTATGTCCTCTGCGGGTGGTTACTAGGATAACGCCGTTGGCAGCACGAGCACCATATACGGCCGCTGCGGCCGCGTCTTTCAGGATGGTTACTGATTCTACTTCGTTAGGGTCTAGTTGATCGAAGGGGCGTACCACGCCATCTACCACAATCAGCGCATCGTTATTACCGAAGGTACTTTTACCTCTGATAGAGATACTCGAGCCACTGCCGGGTTTACCGCTGGTATTGGTAGCGATAAGCCCAGGCAGGCGGCCTACGAGGGAGTTGCTTAGATTGGAGGAAGGTGTTTGTAATAATTCTTTTGTGCCGACGCTGGCAATCGCGCCGGTTACGCTTACTTTCTTCTGCGTACCGTAACCTACGACAACCACCTCGTTGATGTTGGTCGTATTCTGCGCGAGCACGATGTTGCCGGAGGCTGCGGCTA
The DNA here is from genome assembly GCF_019236475.1 of Chitinophaga sp. Taxonomy (GTDB): domain Bacteria; phylum Bacteroidota; class Bacteroidia; order Chitinophagales; family Chitinophagaceae; genus Chitinophaga. The sequence goes on along the minus strand of NZ_JAFAIX010000001.1, from coordinate 22,222 downwards.
CAGACATTTCCTGTGTTACATAGCCCATGAGTTTAAAGACGATGATACCATTGGCATCAGGCACTTCAAATCTATATTCACCATTTGGATCAGAAACGGCGCCTTTGCTAGTTCCTTTCAGCATGATAGCCACGCCTGGCAATGGATTGCCGGTAGCGTCCATTACACGGCCCATTACAGGAATGGCGCGTGTAGCCATGGTAGTTACTTTATTTGTTTCGGTGTCATTTTTTCTTTGCGTCAGCACGATCATACCGTTGGAAAGCTCGTAGGTGATGCCTTCTGGCTGGAGCAGTTTATTGAGCAGTGCGGAGAGTGTCCACTGTTTGGACTCTACATTCACTTGTTTGTCGACCGGAACGAAATCACGGCTATAAACAAACTTCACTGGAACTGTTTTCTCCAGGGAATTAAGCAGGTTGCCCAGGTTATTGGCGCCGGCGTTCACAGTGACAGTTTTCTCCAATACCGTCTGACCCTTTGAGGTATTGGCATAAGTCACACCTGTGAATAGAAAAACCAGGCAAATTTGACTCAGTGTTATTTTCATAACGATGGGTAGTCTTGAAAGAAATTGTAAATGAAATTTCATAGATTTAATTGTTTCATTTCGCGATTTAAATGAGACATAATGGATACTGTTACCTGTTTTTGCAGGTAAGTTTCTGTTGTGCCTGGGGGTGCTGGTACCACCTCCGGGCATTTTTTATCCTATTATGCGATTAGTGTTGTGATGATGGTTGCTGTAGTATTATTTCCTGACCGTTAATGGAATAGTTGATATTTACTGCCTTGTGCATCATATCTAGGATAGCTGGTAGGTGCATTCCTGAGAAGTCTGCTTTTAACGTATAACGAGCGATCGTACTGTCTTGGATGATAATATTTACTTGGAATCGTTTGTTTAGTGCCTTACTGATTTCGTCTATGGTTGAATTATTGAAATTAAGTTCACATCTTTCCCAAATATCGGGAGTGGTGGCGTCTATATTGACCAGTTGAATTGGTTGACTAGCGGCTGGTATACTGGCTTTTTGGTGTGGCAGTACGGTGGTTGCTGCTGCATTTTGTTGCAAGCGGCGTACGGCTACTTTCCCTGAGAATACTGTTACTTCTGCATTAGAGGCGGTTTCTTTCATACTGAAACTGGTGCCTAATACCTCTGTGGTCAGGAATCTGTTGCTGACGCGGAAGGGCAGTTTCGTATTGGTGGCTACATCGAAATAGGCTTCCCCTGTGAGGCGAAGGTTTCGGTTTTTGCTCCCGAATTCTTCTGCTGCGATAAGTGTGGCGCCAGGTTTCAGCCATACAATACTGCCATCATCCAGTTTGAAAGTGCGAATAGTACTGGAGTTATTTTGCAGGATTTCATGTACTACCATGGTTGGTGCCGGGCTATAGTGAGCGCTGTATTTACTGATACCCACTATCAGCAAGGCCACAGCGGCGGCACTTGCAGCAGCATACCGTACCCATTTGAACACAGGCTTAGGTGTTACAGGGATCGTAACGGGCATTGAAAGCTGTTGTATACGTAGTTGTATACCCGAGAGCATTTTTTGCCGGAGTGCCTGCAAATCGGCTGCTGGGAGCTGTTGCAGGGGATCTTCCTCCTGTTCCCAGGCTGCGTACCATTGCAGTACTTCGTTTTTTTCTTGATCCGTACAGGTATCGTTGAGGAAACGCCGTATTAGATCCGGTGGTGGAATTTCGTATTTATTCATAACGTAAAGGTCCTTATGAATAAAGACAGGTGAATGGAAGGTATCCCTGAGTCGGGACTAAAAAAAATTATAGCAGGAGGGAGAGCAGGCCGTCTTTCAGTTGCAATTTCAATGTTTTCAAGGCTTTGGTCAGATGACTTTCCACGGTTTTTTCTGAAATATGGAGCCTAGCAGCAATTTCTTTATTAGGTAAATGTTCTTTTCTGCTGAGTTGATATACCTCCCGGCATTTAAGGGGGAGTTTTTCCACTTCTTTTTCTACGAGGGCCGACAGGTCATTGGAGGCAATGATTTCCTCTAGGGAATCGTCGCTATCGCTGGAGAGGGCTTTCAGGTATGCTTTCCAGCGTTCGCGGACTTCTTCTTTTTCCAGGTGGTTAAGTACCGCATTGCGGATAGAAGTATGTAGATATGATCGGAGAGAATGTCGTATATCGATGGTGAGTCGGTTCATCCAGAGATTGGTAAAGATGTCTTGTATTATTTCTTCTGCGAGTTCTCTGGATTTGATGCGGCGGTAGGCAGCGGTATAGAGTTCTGCCCAATATCGGTTATATATTTCCACAAACGCGGGATTGCTGTCACTTTTGAGTAGAGTCAGCAACTCATTATCTGTATAGTTGGTTACAGCGATCATGCGGTGGAATACTGCAAACAAAATAATGAAAATTACATTAGCAGATAACGTTGGTTAAGATAGTGTTAGTTTAGTATAAGAAAGTATTGATTTAGAGAGGTGCGGGCAACAAAAAACCGCTTCATATGGGAATATGAAACGGTTTACCACTCAGCACAAGGATTGAATTGTTAACTATTTGATTGCCTGCATGGCCGATTTAGCGGCTTGTATGGTAGCATCCAGGTCCTCGGTGGTCAGTGCATTGCACATGAACCAGCTTTCGAAGGCAGAAGGAGGCAGATAAATACCGCGTTCCAGCATGGCATGGAAGAATTTTCTGAACAGCTCATTATTGGCAGCAGAAGCAGATGCGAAATCGATGATAGGATATTCGGTGAAGTGAGCACTGAGCATAGATCCGATCTGGTTGATCTGGTGTACTACGCCTGCGCCGCCAAATGCTTCACGGAGACCATTTACAAGGTAAGTCGCTTTTTCTTGCAGTTGCTGATAGATAACCGGGTTTTCATTCAGTGTATTCAGGAGGGTATAACCAGCTATCATCGCGATAGGGTTACCGCTGAGGGTACCAGCCTGATATACTTTACCGGCAGGTGCCAGGTTTTCCATGATGGCTCTAGGGCCAGCCACGGCGCCAACAGGCATACCGCCACCGATGATTTTACCGAAGGTCACGAGGTCGGCACGGATGCCAAGTAATTCCTGGGCGCCACCGCGAGCGAGGCGGAAACCAGTCATTACCTCATCAAAAATGAGCAGGATATTATTTTCATCGCAGAGTTGACGCAAGCCTTCCAGGAATCCTGGTTGAGGGAGGATACAGCCCATGTTACCTGCGATAGGTTCCACGATGATGGCTGCGATCTGGTCAGGGTTTTCTGCGATCAGTTGTTGTACAGCAGGCAGGTTGTTATACGGTGCAGTGAGGGTATCTTGCGATACGGAAGTGGTTACACCTGGTACCGCCTGGATACCGAGGGTGGCCACGCCACTGCCGGCGCTAACGAGGAATGCATCTGCATGTCCGTGGTAGCAACCTTCAAATTTGATAAATTTATTTTTGCCGGTAACACCGCGAGCAATACGAATGGCTGTCATACATGCTTCTGTCCCGGAGTTCACCATACGAATCATATCGATATTGGGAACCATGCCGATGATCAGTTCAGCAATGCGTGTTTCCAGTTCAGTGGGAGCACCGAAGGAAGTAGAGCGGGTGGCATAATCCTGGATGGCTTTCACCACTGGCTCATACGCATGGCCAAGGATCATTGGGCCCCAGGAATTAATATAATCGACGTATTTATTGCCGTCAACATCATACATGTAAGAACCTTGTGCACGTTCCATGAAGATGGGAGTGCCGCCTACACTTTTGAATGCGCGTACGGGAGAGTTTACTCCGCCTGGGATTACACGTTTCGCCTGCTCAAAAAGATTTTCACTTTTGCTGTACATGCGGTGAATAGTTTTTATTGAATTTAATTTACCGGTGCAATTTACGATAAAAATTGTACCAGGTTTTTTTATCGCTGGAGCAGTTTAGCTGCATCTTTAGCAAAGTAGGTAGCGATGAGGTCTGCACCGGCACGTTTTAGGCTGGTGAGTGACTCGATGATCGCTTTCTCTTCATTGAGCCAACCATTCTGTGCGGCGGCTTTAATCATGGCATATTCGCCGCTCACATGGTATGCACTAACGGGAACGGTAGTACGATCTTTAATGATGCGGATAATGTCCATGTAAGCCATTGCAGGTTTTACCATCACGATATCTGCGCCTTCCTCAATATCCATCAGTGTTTCACGGATAGCTTCGCGGGAATTAGCGTAGTCCATTTGGTAAGATTTTTTATCGCCGAAGCCTGGTGCGGAATCCAGTGCGTCACGGAAAGGACCGTAGAAGCAGGATGCATATTTCGCACTGTAAGCCATGATACCTACTTTATCGAAACCGTTTTCTTCCAGGATATTTCTGATAGCGAGGATACGGCCATCCATCATATCGCTAGGGGCAATGAAGTCGGCGCCAGCTTGGGCATGGCTCAGACTCATACGTGCCAGTACTTCTACTGTTGCGTCGTTCAGAATTTCAGTTCCTTCCACGATACCATCATGACCGTAGGAGGAGTAAGGGTCTAGGGCAACGTCTGTCATTACTACCATTTCAGGAATGGCAGCTTTGATAGCGCGGATGCTGCGTTGCATTAATCCGTTTGGATTAACGGCTTCCGTACCTTTATTATCTTTCACATTGTCAGGAGCCTTAACGAAAAGCAGTACGCTTTTAATGCCCAAGGTCCACAACTCTTTCGCTTCTTGTACTGTCAGGTCGAGGGAATAGCGGAAATATCCCGGCATAGAGCTGATCTCTTCCTTCACATTTTCTCCTTCGGTTACAAATAACGGAGCGATAAAATCGCTTGGTGTCAGGATTGTTTCCGCTACCATTGCGCGAATGGCGGGAGAAGTTCTCAAAATTCTGTTTCTACGGATCATCTTATAATGTTTTAGAATTTTCCAAAGTTACTTTGCCCATTCTCTTGGCTTCAGGTATTCTACCAGTTTTGCTTCCGGACTACCGGGTGTAGGATGGTAATCGTATTCCCATCTTGCTACCGGAGGAAGGCTCATCAGGATAGATTCCGTGCGGCCATTTGTTTTCAGACCGAAGAGGGTTCCTCTGTCGTGTATAAGGTTGAATTCCACATATCGTCCGCGTCTGTAAGCTTGCCAGTTGCGGTGTTCTTCTGTATATGGAATGTTCATTGTTTTTTCTACAATGGGCAGGTATGCTGGCAGGAAAGCCTTTCCAGTGGCTTGTGAGAAGGCGAAAATTTCGTCTACAGTGCCAGCAGTGCCTGGGCGGAGGTAATCGAAGAAGATACCACCGATACCACGTGCTTCATTGTCGCGATGTTTATTGATGAAATATTCATCGCAATGTTTTTTATATTTTGGATAGAGGTCAGCACCAAATGGATCGCAGGCATTTTTAAATGTCTGGTGGAAATGGATACCATCTTTTTCATCCAGGTAATACGGTGTGAGATCTGCGCCACCACCGAACCAACTGTCTTTCAATAATCCATCTTGATCATACAGTTCAAAGTAGCGGAAATTCGCGTGAACTGTAGGAACAAAGGGATTACGGGGATGTATCACCAGGGAGATACCACAAGCCATAAACTGGCTGTTGGTAACGCCGAATTGTTGCGCCATTACTTCTGGCAACTGGCCATGTACGATGGAGGTGCTTACGCCGCCTTTCTCGAATACATTACCATCAGCGATTACGCGGGATTTTCCGCCACCGCCGCCAGGGCGTTCCCAGAGATCTTCCCGGAAGGTAGCCTTGCCATCGATTTTCTCGAAGGCCTGGCAGATATCATCCTGGAGCTGGTGTATAAAAGCGATAAATTCGTTTTTGACAGACTTCATTATCCGTGTGCTTTAACGGTTTCAACAAATGCTTTGGCGTGTGCTACTGGTACATTAGGTAAAATACCATGACCGAGGTTAGCGATGTAACGCTGTCTGCCAAAGCCTTTCAGCATTTCTTTCACAGATTTCTCAATTTCCGGAATTGGCGCCAGCAGTTTAGCAGGGTCGAAGTTACCTTGGAGGGTTACGTTTTCACCAGCGAATTGGCGAGCCAGTTCAGGTTTGATCGCCCAATCGATACCGAGGCCATGGGCTCCTGTAGCAGCCATATCTTCCAGTGCAAACCATGCTCCTTTTGCGAACACGATAGTAGGGCAGACATCTTTCATTGCTGCAACGATCTGACGGATATATTGGAGGGAGAATACTTCAAAATCAACAGGGCTGAGTAATCCGCCCCATGAGTCGAACACCTGTACCAAATCAGCGCCAGCGGCTACTTGCGCTTTCAGATAAGCGATAGTGGTATCGGTGATCATTTGCAGCAGTTGATGGGCTACTGCTGGTTGTTGGTAGCAGAAACCTTTCGCTTCATCGAAAGTTTTGGAGCCTTTACCTTGTACCATGTAGCAAAGGAGGGTCCAAGGGGCGCCCGCGAAACCGATTAATGGAACGCGGCCAGCCAATGTTTGTTTTGTCAGTTTGAGTGCATCGAAAACGTAGTGCAGGCGCTCATGTACATCTGGTACGCAGAGGCGAGACAGGTCTGCCGCACCTTTCACCGGTTGAGGGAGGAGTGGGCCTACTTTTTCCACCAGTTGCACTTCCATGCCCATGGCTTGTGGCACCACAAGGATATCGGAGAAGATGATTGCTGCATCCACACCTACCTGATCAACAGGCATAACGGTGATTTCTGTTGCCAGTTCTGGATTTTCGCAGCGTTCAAAAAAGGAATATTTATCACGCAGCTTGATATAGTCCGGCAGGTATCTTCCAGCCTGACGCATCATCCATACGGGTGTGCGGGAAACAGTTTCACCTTTGAGGGCTTTTAGCAGTAAGTCATTCTTCAATGCGCTCATTCTTAGCAATTATTGTTGTTAAAGTATGATATAGTTGTTTGCACCATACTGTCGGCATCAACGTTGGTGCTGATAATAATCTTGTTTTGGGTAACTTCCCGGAGAGCGTTGGCAGTGGTAGTTCCTATGGCGAAGCACACGGTATCCGCGGGGATGCTGTTGGCAGAGAAATAGCTGCTAACGGCGCTAGGGCTGAAGAAGAAGATACCATGGTAATGGTCAGCCACTGTTTCCGGTTGCGGATTATTTTCGTAGATCACATATTTATTCACCTGTATACCGGCCTGGCTAAGGGTTTCCGGGAGTTCTTTGCGATGAATATTTCCGCAGAAGAAATTGACAGTATGAATATTTTTCAATTGGAGCATAGCGTTGGCCAGCTCTATGCCATAAGGGGCCTGTGCGATGATAGCAGACGCCGGGAAGGCTTGTTCTGCTGCTATTCTGGTATTACCAGAGATGCAGCAGATGTCATTAGCGATATTTATTTCCCCAAGTATTTCCCGAAGAATATTCACGGCATGTGCGCTGGTAAAGGCCATGGGAATATCGGTGAGTACCTTGCGGATATTTTCTTCGCCGGAGAGTTCGGGTAGATAGACAGGAGAGATTTGAATGAATTCTTTTACCGTTATGTCAATACCATGGCCTGCTGCCATCTGGATCAGACTTGCAGGGATTGGTCTTGTGCATAATATGCGGTAATGATCATTTGACATTTCTTATCTGTGCTACAATTTCAGCGGCGCCTTTAGCCAGTAATTCCTCGGCGGCATCTTTACCGGTGCCGGCGGCGTTACCTGTGGAGGTTTGGCGGGTGGTCCTGAAACATTTGGTTCCGTCGAGGCTACAAATTTCACCTTCGAAGAACACAGTATCGTTCTGAATATGGGCGTACGCGCTGATAGGGGTGGTGCATCCTCCCATGAGTGTACGTAGAAATTCTCTTTCAATCCTGGTGGCCAGGGCGGTAGGAGCGTGGTTGAAAGCAGCGCATGCTTCCAGGCTGAAGTAATCGTCTTCTCGGCATACTACTACTACAGCGCCTTGTGCAGGAGCTGGCAGCATCCAGTCGAGTTCGATACTTGTTGCTGGGCGTACATTGATTCTTTCCAGTCCTGCGGCGGCGAAGATCGCGCCGTCCCAGTTTTCAGCGGCAAGTTTCTGCAGGCGGGTGTTTACATTTCCGCGCAGGTTGTGCAACTGATGATGTGGGTATTTGCGCAGCCATTGGGCTTTACGGCGAACGCTACTGGTAGCGATGTTCGCGATATAGCTTGGTTGCTCCAGAAAATCCGTATTGGTTTTGTATACTAGCAAATCCTTTACAGGACCGCGTTCCAGCACAGCGGCAGTAACTATTTGTTGTGGCAACTGTGTGGGTACATCTTTGAAGGAATGAACGGCAATATCGATGCGGCCATTTAGCAGTGCGATGTCAAGGCTTTTAGTGAAGATGCCTTGTACACCGATTTCGTACAGGGGTGTAACCAGGTCAATATCTCCTTCACTTTTGATCGGTACCAGTTCTGTTCTGTATCCCTGAGCGGTCAGCAGATTGTTTACCTGGTGTGCCTGCCATAGTGCCAGTTGGCTTTCTCTTGTGCCTATCCTGATAACTTTTTCCATGTTGTTATTCCTGGTTAACTCCTGTCTCGAAAATATCGTTAATCATGGAGATGTAGAGATCACTTTTCTCTGTTTCCTTGCGGACTTTACCTGCCATGAGATTAATCATTTTTTGAATGATGCGGCCGGACACTTGTTCCATGTCTTCCTGTTTGTAGGTAGCGCCATTTTTCTGCTGTTGAATTTCGCGCATGTGAATTTCGTGCAGTTTATCCTTCACCGCTTTCAGTACTACTGCGTGTTTGCGCATTTTGTACCAGTAGAGGAATTCCTCCATGTATTCATCGATGATGGAAATGGCTTTAGGAACTTCGCCGAGTCTGTTTTGCAGGGTTTCGTCCTGCACTTTGGAGAGTTCATCTACGTTGATGAGGGACACATGGTCCAGGTCGCCAACGGCTGCTTCTACGTTGAATGGAATAGAGAGATCTATTACCACTTTTGGAGAAGTGTTGCGAAGATGATCCACCAATACAGTGGGTTGTGGCGCATTAGAAGCTACGAGCAGTACATCGGCCTGTTGGATTTCAGGCACCATATTTTCGTAAGGCGCGTATTTCAATCCGTGTTGAGCAGCGAATTCTTCCGCTACTTGGAGGGTACGGTTGATGAGAGTTACCTCTTTCACCCCCAGATATTCGATCATATTTTTGGTGGTGTTGCGGCCGATTTTGCCTACACCCAACAATACGATCTTTTTATCTTTGATATCAGGTACTTTACGTTCCATCATACGTACGGCGGCAAAGGCCACAGATACGGTTCCAGCGCTAAGACCTGTTTCGGTTTTGATTAATTTTGAAACCTGCAAAACACTGTTCACGAGTCTTTCCAAGAAGCTGCCCAGTGAGCCTTCTGATTTGGCAAACTTGGCGGCATTGCGGATTTGACCAATGATTTCATAGTCGCCCAGGATCTGAGAGTCCAGACCGGTTCCTACTTGGTACAAATGTCTGATGGCTTCTTCACCGGATTTGGTGTAAGCGATTTCCAACAATTGATCTCTATCGCCTTTTGTTTGTTCACACAATAAGTCGATGAATTGCCCCGGACTGGCAGCAAATCCATAGACTTCTGTTCTGTTACAAGTGGAGAGTACAAAGAGATCATCTAATTGCACAGTCCTGGCATGCTCCAGGAGTTGTTGGTATTGGGCCGGGTTGATGGCGTATAATCCCCTGATAGCAGCGTCTGTTTTCTTATAGTTGATCCCAACGATATGAAAATTTGCTATTTCTTTTGAGTGACTGACCTGCATGTTTCTGTATAAGCTTCCGGGTGCAAAAATACTGGCATACGCTGCAAACAACTGGATTAGGCTGTCATTAGTGTGTCATATCTTGCACTGGTAATCAATACGATGAAAAAATGATATTTATCAGGTTTCATCCTTTTGCAGATGCGGCCAGCCATAGAGCGGCATTTGTCTGCCAAAAATTAAGATCGTATGATTTATTCATTACAAACAGATGACATTCACGCGCTGCCTATCACTTTCATCGATACACAAGTTAGGATATTCTATACTGTAGCCTGAATAAAAATCAGTGAAACACCCCTAAATTTGCTACAATTTTAAAGAAAGCATGGTCAATAAATCTGATGTAGGAATTGTATTGATGAATCTGGGTTCACCTGATTCAACATCTGTTCCGGATGTTAAAAAGTATTTGATGGAGTTTCTGATGGATAAGCGTGTAATCGATTATCCATGGTTAATGCGCAAGTTGCTGGTGGGCGGTGTTATTGTTCCTAAACGTGCGCCTAAATCAGCGGAAGCTTATCAATCTATCTGGTGGGAAGAAGGTTCTCCGTTGATGGTACTTACCAAACAATTACAGACCGCCGTGCAGCACGATATGGAGATACCTGTGGAGATAGCCATGCGCTATGGTAGTCCGTCTCCGGAAGCAGCTTACAATAAACTGTTGCAGGATAATCCTCAATTGAAAGAAGTCATCATGCTGCCATTGTATCCACATTACGCGATGTCTTCTTATGAAACAGCAGCAGAGTATGCGAAAGAAGTTTATCGTAAAAAGAAATACAAGTTCAAACTAACCTTAGTACCTCCGTTCTATGACGAACCGGATTATATCCAGGCAGTAGCGGAAAGCATGCGTCCTTATCTGCAGCAAGATTATGACTATGTACTTTTCAGTTACCATGGTGTACCGGTAAGGCATATACGAAAAGGAGATATCACCGGCAAGCATTGCCTACAGGTAAATGATTGTTGTCATGTGAAATCGCCTGCTCATGAGTTCTGTTATCGTCATCAGGTAACGATTACCGCAGAACTGGTGGCAGAGAAGTTGGGCCTGCCAAAAGATAAATGGGGCATCAGTTTCCAATCCCGATTGGGCAAGGAAGAATGGATTCAACCTTATACTGCTGCTCGTTTTGAAGAGTTGCCAAAAGAAGGGAAGAAAAAGCTGTTGGTAGTATGCCCGGCATTCGTATCCGATTGCCTGGAAACCCTTGAAGAGATCGCAGTAGAAGGGAAGCATACCTTTATGAGCAATGGAGGCGACAGCTTCACGATGATACCATGCTTGAATGTACACCCACTGTGGGTAAATGCGATTGTGAAATATTGCACTCAGTTGATAGAAAAGTAGAACGTAAAGATTATCCTTATGCCACAGCAACCCGTTTTAATCGTTGGAGCCGGAATTTCCGGATTAAGTATCGCCTATGAGCTGCAACAGCGCCAGATTCCTTACCAGGTAATGGAAGCGTCGGATCATGCAGGCGGAGTATTGAAATCCTTGCACGTAGATGGATTTGAATTGGACGCAGGTCCTAATTCCCTCGCTGCATCCCCGGAAATGCTCACGTATCTCCAGCAACTGGGACTAGGCGATAAGATCCTTGTCGCTTCTGCCTCCAGTAAAAACAGGTTCCTTGTGAGAAACAATGCCTTACATGCCGTTTCTCCGCATCCCTTTAAGATAATCGGTTCTAAGTACCTGAGTCGCGCCAGCAAATGGAAACTCTTTACAGAACGCTTTCGCAAGTCAGTACCACCAGCAGGTGAAGAGTCTGTATCCTCTTTCGTTACACGCCGTTTCAATCAGGAAATAGCGGAGTATGTGTTTGATCCCGTACTTTCCGGCATTTACGCAGGTAATCCCGATAAGCTGAGTATTGCAGAAATACTGCCGATGCTGCCTCGTTGGGAAAAAGAATACGGTAGCATCACCAAAGGACTGATGAAAGAAAAAGGCACGATGGGCAGCAGAAAGATCATCAGTTTGAAAGGAGGGAATGCCCAACTTGGCAAAGCTTTGCTGGACAAGTTGCAAACCCCTGTAAAATTCAATTGTGCTGTTAATACTATTCAATCTACTGCATCTGGATATGAAGTGGGGTATATAGAGAATGGGAACCTTTCTCTCCAGGAATTCTCCCGCATTATCCTGACCACTCCCGCCTATAGTACTGCCAATATGATAGAACCCCTGGATCTTTCATTGGCAGGTCTGTTACAGGCGCTGGAATACCCTGAAATGGGCGTATTCCACCTGGGTTATGATGCCGCTGCTATTGGAAATCCAGTTGACGGCTTTGGTTTCTTAGTGCCTAATGCCGAAAAACTCCATTTCCTGGGAGTTATTTGCAATGCGGCCATATTCCCGGAGAAAGCGCCGGAAGGAAAGGTGTTATTCACCGTATTTACAGGTGGGGCAAGACTCCAACATCTCCTGAAGGAGGGCGATCATGCCGTTCTTCGCCAACAGATTCTCAGTGAATTAAGCCAGTTATTACATATTTCTGCTGCTCCTGTGATGCAGCATTTTGCTGTTGTGAAGAACGCTATTCCGCAGTTAAATGTGGGTTTTGCCCAGGTGCGTAGCGCCGTGGAGAAATTTGAGCATACTTGGCCTGGTATCCATATTGCCGGTAATTATGTTAAGGGAGTGGCTGTTCCCGCACTGATACAGTATGCAAGCCAGCTTGCAGAAAAGATGGCAAAAAATTAATTCGGGGAAAAAGGAAATAGTGATACATTTTTTCTTTAAATTCCAATATAATTTTCCACCAGATGATTGTAGGAATTTTAAAAGAAAAAAACAGGGAAACCCGTGTTTCATTAGTCCCAGAGGTAGTGAAACAATTGCAGCAGATGTCCGTAACCGTGTGGGTGGAGCAAGGGGCCGGCGTCAGCGCGTTCTTCGATGATGAACAGTACGCTGCTGCAGGAGCGGTTATTTGCTCCCATTCCGACATCCTTTCCAAAGCGGATATTATCTGTACTATTCACCCTCCGGGTGAGGAGTTGTTAGCGTCCATTCCTGCAGGGAAAATCCTGATAGGAACCCTTCAGCCGCTGTACCGTCCGCGGGAAGTGGAGCAATGGGCTTCGGCCAATATCACTGCTTTAAGTTTGGATGCCATTCCGCGTACTACGCGTGCCCAAAGTATGGACGTGCTGAGTTCCCAGGCCAATATCGCCGGGTATAAAGCCGTACTGCTGGCAGCATATACCTACAGTCGTTATTTTCCCATGTTTATGACAGCGGCAGGGAGTATTGCTCCTGCCAAAGTATTGATACTGGGAGCCGGTGTTGCCGGCCTCCAGGCAATTGCCACTGCCCGTAGGCTAGGAGCAGTGGTAGAGGTATTTGATACCCGGCCTGCTGTGAAAGAAGAGGTGATGAGCCTCGGCGCTAAGTTTGTAGAAGTGGCAGGCGCTGCAGATGCTTCCGCGGCAGGAGGCTATGCGGTAGAGCAATCCGCTGAATACCAGTTGCTTCAGCAACAAAAAATTGCAGAAAGCACCGCTAAGGCGGATATTATTATTACCACGGCCCAAATACCCGGTAAAAAAGCGCCTGTGCTGATTACCGCAGAAATGTTGGATAATATGCGTTCCGGCGCAGTGATTGTTGACCTGGCAGCGGCTACTGGAGGTAATACCGCCGCCACCCGGAATAATGAACAGTATCTACACAATGGAGTAACCATCATCGGAGACTCCAACCTGGCTGCTACTATGCCTTCAGATGCGAGTAAACTCTATGCTAGGAACCTTTTCAATTTCCTGAAACTGATACTTACCAAAGAAGGAAAACTGGAAATTAATTTCAATGATGACATCGTTGCAGGAGCCTGCATCACGCATAACAGAGAAATCGTGAACCAGCGCGTGAAAGGAATGTTGCAGCCTGCATAAGCTGTCGTCTCCCTATATAATCATTCCACATCCGAACAATATAAAAACATCAGCCATGGATCAAGTATCCGTATTTATTCAGCAACACATAGAGTTGATTTATGTGGTGATATTGTCTGTTTTCCTAGGGATAGAAGTGATATCCCGCGTGCCTTCCGTATTACATACCCCGTTGATGAGCGGTGCCAATGCTATCCATGGTGTGGTGATCATCGGTGCGATCATCGTGATGGGAAAGGCCGAATCAGGCAATTATCTGGCGCTGATATTAGGTTTCCTGGCTGTCATTCTCGGAACGATCAATGTGGTGGGAGGTTTCGTTGTAACGGATCGCATGCTGGAGATGTTCAAAAATAAGAAGGATAAAAAATAAAAGTCATAGCTTATGTCCAGCATACTATCTGTCATCTACCTGATTGGCTCTGTTACATTCATACTCGGACTTAAGATGCTCAGCAAACCAGATACTGCCCGAAAAGGTAATCTGGTAGCGGCTTCCGGCATGACGCTGGCCATATTGGGAACCATATTTCTCTATAAACCTGAAGGTCAACCCCTCCACAATTACGGCTGGATATTCGCCGGCCTCCTGATAGGTACCGTGATCGGTGTGATGGCGGCTAAGAAAGTGAAGATGACCGCCATGCCGGAAATGGTGAGTATGTTCAATGGTATGGGAGGCGCCTGCGCCGCCCTGATTTCTATAGTAGAATTCAATCACCTCCAAGGGAGTAATACCTCCGCAATGGCCGTGGCCATGCAACATGTACAACGGGCCGGCCAGATGATAGAGCAGTTAGGCACTGGCGATGGACAGTACATTCAACAAAGGGACCTGTTACAAGCGCTTTTCCATGTTGATTTACGCGGAACCCTCCTGATCATCCTATTGGGACTGATCATCGGATCTGTATCCTTTGCTGGTAGCGTGATCGCGTGGGGAAAACTGAACGGAAAGGTGAAGGATTTCTCTTTTTCAGGGCAACATATTGTCAATCTGGTAGTACTCGGACTCATTGTGATTTTGGCTGCTATATTGCTAATAGACGTCAATAACACGCTGCCACTGTGGGCGCACGACAAAACGTCTGCCCCTGGTTTTAACCTCGTTTTTTATGGACTGCTATTGCTTTCGTTGGTATACGGGGTGATGTTCGTATTGCCAATTGGTGGTGCTGATATGCCTGTAGTGATCTCTTTGTTGAACTCCTTTACTGGTGTGGCAGCGGCTTGCGGCGGATTCCTGTATGATAATCCTGTGATGCTGACAGGCGGTATCCTCGTTGGTTCTGCGGGTACTATTCTGACCATTCTGATGTGTAAGGCCATGAATCGTTCGCTGAAGAATGTATTGATAGGCTCTTTTGGCGGTAGCAAAGCCGGACCAGTTGGTGCAAAAGATCAGGGTCAGTATAAAGAAATTTCGCTCGCTGATGCCGCCGTAGTGCTGGCATATGCGCATAAAGTAATGATAGTGCCTGGATACGGCCTCGCTGTAGCCCAGGCCCAGCACGTATGTCATGAATTGGAAAAACTCCTGGAGGATAAGGGCGTAGACGTTAAATATGCCATTCACCCAGTAGCAGGACGTATGCCGGGCCATATGAACGTTCTGTTGGCAGAAGCAGATGTGCCATATGAAAAGCTGCTGGAGATGGAAGAGGCCAATGCAGAACTGCCCACAACAGATGCCGTATTGGTGTTGGGTGCAAATGATGTGGTGAATCCAGCCGCAAAAAATGATGCTACCAGTCCTATCTACGGTATGCCTATTCTGGAAGTAGAGAATGCGAAAGTGGTGATCGTGAATAAACGCAGTATGAAACCAGGATATGCCGGCATCGAAAATGATTTATTTTTCCAACCTAAAACCTCCATGCTTTTTGGCGATGCCAAACAGGTATTACAGCAGCTAGTGGCCGAAATAAAGCAGGTATAATTGTCGACGCGGATGTTTTGTTTACATTTGCGAAAAACAGATCATTGTCCAATACATTACCTTCTGCACTTATTGACTCATTAGCAGGATTGCCTGGTTTCGACAGGGAATCGTTTCTGCGTGTGCATGCGTCTGCTGAAAAAATCACCTCTCTTCGGTTAAATCCGCATAAACTGATCACTGCCGAGCAACAGGCATCCGTTTTACAATCGCTTTCCTCCAACGGCGTAACGCGCGTTCCTTGGAGTACGCAGGGTTATTACCTTCCACAGCGTCCCTCTTTTACGTTGGATCCTTATTTCCATGCCGGCGCTTATTACGTACAGGAAGCATCTTCCATGTTCGTAGAACAGGCATTGCGCGCAACCGTAGATCTAGAGGCGGAATTGCGGGTATTGGATCTTTGTGCCGCACCTGGTGGAAAATCTACCTTGTTACAATCGTTGATATCGGAACAAAGTTTGCTAGTAACGAATGAAGTGATCAAGCCGAGAGCTGCTTTATTGGCCGACAATATCACCAAATGGGGCAGTGCAAACGTAGTGGTGAGTAATAATGATCCACGTGATTTCAGTCGCTTACCAGGATATTTCGATGTAGTTGTGATTGATGCCCCTTGTTCAGGTTCTGGTTTGTTCCGTAGAGATCCAGAATTGATCTCTGAGTGGTCGCCGGAAAATGTAACGCTTTGTAGTCAGCGCCAGCAGCGGATTTTAGCGGATGTATTGCCTGCGTTGAAAGAGGATGGCATCCTAATATACTCCACCTGTTCTTTTTCTAGAGAAGAAGATGAGCAGATACTGGATTGGTTATCGGAGCACTTTGAGCTGGAGAATGTAGAGGTTCCCTTGCAAGAAGAATGGCATATTGTTGCTGCTGTATCTTCCAAGAACTGCACGGGGTATCGTTTTTATCCAGATAAATTGCAGGGAGAAGGCTTCTTTATTGCCTGTTTCAGGAAGAAGAATGGGGAACAGCCACGTAAGTTCAAAGAGCAAAAAAATACGTTCCTGGGGCCAAAGGAAAGGGTACGTTTGTATGACTGGATAAGTACCCCGGAACAATATGAGTTTCTATTGCACCAGGATGATGTATTAATTTTACCAAAAAATTTAGCAAAAGATATTTCACTGTTACAGCAACAGTTGTATATTCGCAAAGCGGGTGTGAAAGCCGGACAATTAGGACAGAAGGAATTAATACCCGATCATCAGCTCGCCGCGAGTACCTTGGTGTCTGCCAACATACCAGGGGTTAACCTAAGCTTGCAGGAAGCATTGCATTATCTGCGTAAAGAGGATCCCGGCATTCATGCCGATGTGAAGGGATGGGCATTGATGCGTTACGAAGATATGAACCTGGGATGGGCTAAAATTCTACCCAACAGGATCAACAATTATTATCCGAAAGAACTGAGAATTCTGAAAGAGATAAACGGATTGTAACTATACTACGGGCTGCAATTTTTCGTTTGTTATTGAAGCAGATTGTCAGGAATTAAGATTAATTTATTGCCCGAAAAAGTATAAAAAGAGTTAGTATGTTAAAATCGATTCTATCAATTGCCTTGTTTGGTTTGAGCGTAGGAGCAGTGAAGGCACAGGACACGCTGCAGGTAATGGGAACCAGCCCTGATCTGTATATTAACCATATTGTAAAGAAGGGAGAAAACTTTTATAGTCTTAGCCGTGCATATGGTGTTCCTCCAAAAGAAATTGCATCTGTTAATAATACATCCATGGATCATGGATTACAATTAGGACACAGCCTGCATATTCCACTGACAGCAGCTAACTTCTCACAGCATGCAGATGCCAATGGTACACCTGTTTACCATAAAGTAACGGAGAAAGAAACATTATATCGTGTCTCTGTAAATCATAATAAAGTTCCTCTGGATAATATTCGCCAATGGAATAATTTCAATGGTGATGGCCTGAAAAAAGATAGTTATATCATTATCGGTTTCCTCAAAGCCGGCGGTAGTGCAGGATCAGCGCCAGTACCTGTTGCGAAAAAGGAAACACCTGCAGAACCAGTAGCAGAACCTGTGGAGAAACCACAACCTGCTTTACCTGCACCTAAAAAAGAATCTGCTAAGAAAGAAGCAGAGCCTCGTCCGGTACAGGAACAATCTGAACAGATTGCAGATGCACCTACCACTACTGCACCTAAACCAACAAGAACACCTGTTGCGGTAGCCACTGGCGAAAACTTTGAAGAAGTATATAACCAACAAACCAGCAACGGTAAGAAAGCTGCTGGTGAAAAAGGCCCTGGTACTTGGTTTAAAAGCAATGCAGTAGGTAAATATTATGCACTGCATAACACTGCACCACGTGGTACTATCATTAAAGTAACCAATCCGCTCAATGGAAAATCCATCTATGCGAAAGTACTGGATGTAATTCCTCAGATGAAAGCCAATGCTGGTCTGATTATCAAATTGAGCGACAGCGCACAAGACGCATTGGGCAGTAACGAAAGCAGGTTCTATTGCGAGCTGAGTTACGAGAAATGATTTTAACAAGACATCATATATTCATAGAGAATCCGCCATCTTAGTATGGCGGATTTTTTATTTATGGCACTTGTACTACTTTACTAATTTGTATGGGGTCTCCTTCAGCAGTATTCCCTACAATAGCTACACGAAAAGCTTTTGCAGGAATTTTAAATTTGTAGGTAGACGTGGTTACAAAAGGATTCCAATGGTAAGTGATGAGGTCAGGAGTGGTCCAGGTGAGGGATCTGGAATAGCCGGTAATGGGGAGCGTATTCATGGCAGATGGTAAAGCGCGCAGATCTTCGCCCTTGCGGGTGTAGAGTACCAGACAGGCGCAGGGTGGGTGGAGGCTTTGAAAGGCTTTAGCGTAGGCGAAATCGCTAAGAGGACGTGTTTGAGCATATTCTAGGAGTACTTTTTTCTCATCGATATATACTTGAATACTAGTATCCTTGCATTCAGAACTTGATAAGTAGTATTTGGCCCATAGTGGCGGTAGTTCTTGATTTAAATAATCAATAACTGAATATATTCTGCTTGGGTTAACTGGGTTTCTCAAATCAAATGAAAATTGTTCAATAGGTGCAAACTCCTTTGACATTACATACTTCTTATTCAGCATAAGATGCCTGTCTTGCCACCTGGCTTTTACAACCACTGGTTTCAAATTCCGGATATTACGGTCTGACAATACCTTCATCATTTCTATGGTGTAAGGATCATCGTGAAAGATGGTGTCTGTGTGATACAACACAGCCTTAGGAGCAGTGAAAGCTGGCATTACATCGACTGCCGGTATTAACTCAACTTTAGTTTTTTTACTACCTATTGGATTATTAATACTATACCGTATTATAGCAGAATCGAAGAAGAACAGATTGCGGATATAGATTTGTCCCAAACTATCAGGAATCAGTATTTGAGGGGTATTAGTGATGCTGTCTTTTGTGAAAACAGTTACTATTTCTGGTGTTTTTTGTTTGAAGTTATTTTTAACTTTTGCAGTTACTTTGATAAAATTGGTGTCATATTGAAATGGGAAATCGTTTCTAACTGGAAACGATAACAAGTCTGCACTTTTCTCATATGCCATATGAGTGATACTAATAGCGTAATTGATTCCTAAACTATCTGGAACCTGAACAATACAGCTATCTTCATCTATTTTTATTTTCACCGGAATTATCGGTAATCCATTACTAACAGGAGATGTTAGTTGGCGGTAAGTGAAATCTATTGCGGCTTCAGGCCGAACTGTAAGCGTTTGTATTCCTTCTGAGCCACCCTTTAATGTAAATGCTCTGATCCAGTAGGGACCTATTTGAGCAGGAGTTATCAATTGACCGTAACTCATATTGTCAATGATTGGGAATAATTGTCTATTTATCAGATGGTTGTTCGTATCATAAACTTCTACAAACAGATTAGTACTTGATTTTCGAATAGTATCATCATTGGTGATATAACCTCTGAACCAGAGGGTATCTCCCGGATAACAGATGCTTTTATCTGTTTGTATGAAGACGTGCTCCGTTTGTGCTTGTGTATGGATGCCATAAAACAGAAATAAAAAAACTATTAAACAATGATTTTTCATCTGTGAACATGGTTTTAGGCTAGAGACAGAACAATAACAACAAGCAAAGGTTTAATCGGGAAAGAACTATATTATATAATTCTGATGAAAAAAAATTATGCTATCATTTTAATACGCGATATGTCATAGACCTTTACTGCTGCGTGGTTACATGTATTAAAAGTTAATTTAGTATAGAGGAAAAACACACCAACCCTAACAATAGTATATATTGTTGATGAGCACCCCAAAATCCTAAACTGTTGATATGGATTGGATCTCCTTGATATTTATTCTCCCATTCATTTTTGTTGTTATGAATAAATTATTTGATTTTCAAAAAGTTTGTTACTCAGTTTGGAAAACTGGAATTCTTGATAGGGATTAAATATTTAATTGCTTTGGGATTACTGGGGAACAAGAACTTCTACTAGCACAAGAAGTACTAAATGATTTTGTAACATTTAAAAGTTAGCTTTTCCCTTAAAAAGCCTCCCCAAAATGAAAACAGCAAAACTTCTACTATTAGTATCCTGCTTATTGACCACGATTGCGGGATCTTTCGCATCTAAAGCAAAAAGTTTACACACCTTTTATAGAATGGATGCTAACCTGCAGTGCACAATACCAACTTTAATGTTAGCAACAACTTGGCCTGTAGGGGAACCAATTGCCACGCCCCTTATTGCCACAGTCCCTACAATATTTTGTAGTCCAATTACTATATACGTTGATAATTGATACCTACAATTTTATAGACATCATATTTTACACTATTCTAATTTAAGGCAGATGGATTTCTTAACAATAAATTTGAAATGCCCACTTTATAAACGAAGCCGTCTCAAAACAAGAGACGGCTTCTTCGTTTAGATAATTTGTTTTTATAATGATTTTGTACTTCTCATTTTTAGAAGCGATAGTTTAGCATGATTTTTATGCTATTTTCTTTCTAAGATTGTGCGCCATTGCGACTAATCCTATTTCAATCGCTACTTTATCCATGCCTTTGAGCATAAATCTTTTAAAGCCATGGTTATGCTTAATGTTGGCGAAGACAGGTTCCACGTCATAGCAACGTTGTTTTCGCTTCTGGATTCCCCTTTTCTTTTTTAATCGCTTGTCAGCCAGGGTTTTAAGGCGGTTTAGATTATGATTTACTTCTATGATGCGGTTTGTTTGCCCGTCATGGCACATTTGCCGTAATGTACAGCCATCGCATGTTTTGGCCTGATAGGTGGTTACCGTTTGTTCATAACCATTTTTAGTCATTTTGGGGAATGTACTTTTTTTACGCATTCGTTGGCCGGCAGGGCAGATATAATGATCTTTTTCTGCATTGTACTGCAAGTTTTCAGTTTTGAACTTTTCCTTTTCTTTCGTTGACTGACGCTGATTACGATCGAAGGAGGTATGTTTTACATAAGCTGTGATTCGTTTATTTTCCAGCCACTGATAGTTTTGTTCACTACCATAACCTGCATCTGCTGTAATATTAGCAGGTAATCGTTTATATTGTTTTATATACTGTTGTATATGACTGATTAAAGTTGATGTATCGGTTGTTTGTTGATGAAGGCTGTAATTAACGATGTATTGATTATTTGTACTTATTTGAAGGTTATATGCTGGTTTAAGCTGACCATTTCCCATATGGTCTTCTTTCATTCTCATAAAAGTGGCTGAAGGATCTGTCTTGCTATAACTATTACGATCTGTACCTAAAATTTCTTCCTGTTTGGCATATTTCTCCAGAGTTGAAGGCCAGGTGCGACGGGCATAGCCCAGCTTTTGTCTGATCTGCTTATCTACTGGTTTATCTTTGATGGCTTCATTGATAGCCGCTATGGTCTTACTGACCTTTTCGCTGTCTATTTTGTCATACCCTGAAGGATCTGTATCATCATCTAACTCGGAAGCCGCCACTGACTGGGCATATTTCCAGAGGTCATTTAATTGTTGTTTTATTTTCTCTTTGCTATACTTAATACCATTACCCCATACAAAGCTATACCGATTAGCCTGAGCCTCTATCTTTGTCCCATCAGTATATAGCTCTTTTACATTTAATAAACCTTCTTCACACAACAGCAGAACTACCTGAGTAAATATGGGCTGCAATACTTTTTGTAGTCGTTGGCCTCGGAACCTGTTGATCGTATTGTGATCCGGTTTACTCATCCCACTTAACCACATAAAGTGAATATTTTGTCCCAGGGCTTCCTCTATTTTACGACTGCTGTAAATGTTATTTATATAAGCGTAAATCAACACTTTTAATAACATCCGGGGGTGATAGCTGCTCGTTCCTCCTGCTTTATACCGCTTTAATAATAAAGTGATATCGATTTTATCAAGCACATTATCTACTACGCGTACAGGATGATTTTCAGCAATCAGCTCGCCGATCTCTGGCGGAAAAAGCATCGCCTGGTGTTGCAGGTTAGCTTTAAAAATTACAGATAGTGTTTTTCCTTTAGGCATATTATTAAAAACGAAAAACACCCCTGATCGGTTTGACCAACCATAAAAAAGAAGAGGGTGCCTTTTGAGACACCCTC
>NZ_JAFAIX010000007.1 GCF_019236475.1 Chitinophaga sp. | reverse complement strand
GCGGAAAAAGCATCGCCTGGTGTTGCAGGTTAGCTTTAAAAATTACAGATAGTGTTTTTCCTTTAGGCATATTATTAAAAACGAAAAACACCCCTGATCGGTTTGACCAACCATAAAAAAGAAGAGGGTGCCTTTTGAGACACCCTCCTCTCCTAACCAAACGAATAAAATCATTTCTATTGTAACGGATCGAAAGTACCGCCCCAGTTATTATTTTGTTGCAGCAGCGGATTCCTGTCTAATACAACTTTAGGAATACCGTAAATGTAGTTCTGATCTTTAATAGCGATGTTAACAGCATCCGTTGTAATAACGGTAGCCGAAAACCGGTTCCACACTGTGCTAATATCCGATAGCGGGCTTACATCCTGCTGACCGGATTTCAACAGCACTGCAATGCCATGGCGTTGAGGCAAGGCGCGTAGGTAGTCAAACATTTTCCAGCGGCGTAAATCGCTCATACGCTTACCTTCAAAACAAAACTCCACAAAACGTTCTCTTTGCAATACACTACGGACATCCGACTGTGTGGCGGCAGTAATACCATAATTCCCGAGGGTTCCTGGCAAAACACCCGCACGGGCTCTGATCTGTTTTAATCCATCCAACGCCACAGCAGTATTACCTACTTCATTGGCGCATTCAGCGTAGTTCATTAATACTTCTGCATAGCGGATTTCAATCCAGTCAACAGCCGCATTATACACTGTTCCTTTATCAATGGTTTTATCAATTGCTTTTATGCGGTAGAAACTGGAATTAGACCATAGTGGATCTTGTGTTACGGAGTTGTGTACGCCTTCCAGTCCTGTTGGACCGCTATAATTGGTGATGCTGGTAAAATAGGTCCACAGATAAGTTTTATCATCACGCATTCCCTTTAAGTATTGGTTAGGGGCGCCATTGTAATAGATATTAGCGTAGAAGCGGTCGTCTCTGTTGAAGAACAGTGTATCATAGCTTCTTGATTGCGATTCCCAGGAAGAACCATCCTTCATAGGGAAGGCATTTACCAGTTCCAAGGAAGGGCGATCGGATCCAACGTCATCTTTAGACCAGTTCAATGGAATCAGTCCTCCTTGGAAATAGGTAGCCTGTGGATAGTTGAAACGGCGCACCATTACCACTTCTTTGTTCAACTCATCATCCCATATTTTGCTATAAGGGCTATACAATCCTTTGCCATGAGCATCTAAAAAATCTTTGGCCGCTTTGTTGGCATCGAAAGCCTTTTGCCAGGAGGCAATGCCGCCTAAACCATTAAATAAAGGGCTGGCATAAAACAATAGTACCCTTCCTTTAAATGCCATAGCAGCCCCTTTGTCTATTCTGCCCATGTCATTATCTGTAAAAGCCTCCGGGAGTAAGGCAATCGCATCATCCAGGTCTTTTAAAATCTGTGTAACGCATTCTGATGTTTTGTTACGGGGCTTCTGCAGCGTTGTTAGATCTGAAGTAGGCGCTTGTGCTTCCAGGATGAGTGGTACGCCACCGTAAGTGCTCACGAGGCTATGATAAGCCCATGCTCTCCAAAACAGTGCCTGTCCTTTGATCTTATTTTTATCGTCCTGGCCGAAAGTAGCCTTATCAATATTGCCCAACAAAATATTGATGGTGCGTATATTGTTATAGGTATCAAAACTATTTTTGGAATCGAATGTGGCAGTACCTCTCAGCAAATCGCTGGTTTGCTTTTGGTAAGGTACCCCTTCATCGGTTTCATTGCCGCCACCATAGGTATTACCGGGCATCAGTTTCGAATAAATCTGATTTAAATAGGCGGTCGACATATTCACATCCGTCCATACCTCATTTGGACCAACAGCAGAAAGGTTCGTTTTATCAAGCACCTTATTGCACCCCATCATGAAGAAAGGAACTAACAAGGCGAATTTGGCTATATTTAACTTAGTCTTCATTTTTCTAATTTTTAATGTAAACACCTATTGCTACAACCGGATGTCAATACCCACTGTAAAAGTTTTCGTAGTAGGATAACTCATGAATCCCGCTATTTCCGGATCATACAGCTTGAACTTGGTAATATTAAACAGGTTGGATCCAGCCACAAATAATCTCACATCATTCATGGAGAGTCTTTTTAACACTGCATCAGGCAATTTGTAGTTGATATTGAGATATTTCATGCGTAAAAATCCGCCGTTATATACGTTAAAGTTGGAAGTCCATGTATAGCCCGCTGAGTGAGGATCTCCCGATGGATAGATCTTTGGCGTAGAGCCGTTCGGGTTATCTGGGGTCCAAGAATCAGCATGATATGCAGGCACTTTTCCGCCGCCGCCAAAATTTCTACCCCATGGATCATTGTAAGAAATCTTATATCCAGTGAGGCCAGAGAACAATGCCTCCACAGCAAAACCTTTATACGACATGGATATATTCAGTCCGTAAGCAATAGGCGCATTGTCTGCACCGAAATATTTGCCCAATACTACCTTGTCATAGCTGTCTACTTTATTATCAGGCTTCCCGTTCGGGCCACTTACATCTGCAAACAACATATCGCCCAGCGCCGGTGCTACGCCATTGATGGTATAACCCGCCGGTAATTTATCCAGGTCCTTTTGGGTACGAATGATACCTAAAGCCTGGTAACCGGTTCCATAGGAAAGCGTTTTCCCGTTTGGATTGGCATAATCCTGGGTATTAGCTGCTACGTCTTTCAGGATCACTTTATTGGTAGCATAGGTGAATACACCCTTTACATTGTAGCTAAAGTTTTTGCCGATGTTATTACTATAACCCAGCTCTAATTCAATACCATTGGAATTCACTTTACCATAGTTCTCAGGTGGTAAAGTAGCGCCAAACTCGTAAGGAACCGCCAACACCCTAGAGCCTAAGATATCATAGGAGCGACGTTTCCAGTAATCAAAACTGAATCGGATATTTTTAAATACCGTTGCATCTACGCCGACACCAGTGGTATTTGATTTTTCCCAAGTCAGATTACTATTAGGAAGACCACCATATCTTAAACCCGGTACGGACCCACCATTCGCTCCAAGGAAATAGGAGCTCCCTGAGATAATATATTGCTCCATCCATCTCCATCTACTGTTGGGGTCATCTTTATCCAGCACATCATTACCAGTGCTTGCATAAGAGCCTCTCAGTTTTAAGAAATCAACCGCTTGGCCAATTTTTGATTCACTGAAAAACGCTTCCTTTGAAATTACCCAACCGCCAGATACCGATGGAAACCAACCCCAGCGCTTATTTGGAGCGAAGTTGGTAGATCCATCTCTACGAGCGGAAGCCGTGAAAAGATACTTGGCGTCGTAGTCATAATTGATCCTTCCAATGTAAGACAACCGTCCACTCTCACTCTCATAACCACCTGTTGACCAATCCGCATTATTGGCACTGGTATAAAGAAACTGATCCTTTGCCATCAGCGGAAAATTATACCTGGTTAAACCAAAGTTGTTGAAATAACCCTCAAATTGCTCATAAACAAACAAGCCACCTATTGTATGTTTGCCAAATGTGCGGTCGTAATTAATCTGTGTATTCAGTTGGTAATTATTAGTCCTTTCATACGAATTCCCTAAATATGGCGTACCCGGATCTCCACTTAACACCTGACCAATCAGTGTATCGGTGTAAATCAGGCCATTAGGACCTGTCTTCTTGAAATTATACAGCGTTTGTTTTTTTGCAAAGGTTTTCACAAAGCTGTTATCAAAGTTTTTGCTGTAAGTAGCTTTAATGCTCAATCCCTTTACAGATGGTATTTTGTACTCGGCAGTAATTAAGGCATCTACTTGTTGATTGTTATTATGCCAATAACCACCATTTCTCATCATCTCTATAGGGTTTCCTAACCAACCAGGGTTATTAGGTTTACCATTTATATATGGGGTCGCAAATACATCCCAGTACAGTAATTTACCCCACAGGTTATTCAGGTCGTCGGAACCCCAATCATATGTAAAATTGAAACGGCTGCGGGTACCATAGCTGGTGCTCAGGTTTAAACCAAGTGTAAGGTTTTTCACCAAGTTGGCTTCTACATTACCACGCAGATTGAACTTCTTATAATTTACCTGCGGTAGAAAACCATTCTCACTCACATAAGAGCCCCCTACATACGCTCTAATTTTTTCATCACCACCAGACACGCTTAATGCATAACGTTGACTATTAGGATTGGTATAAGCAGCTTTGTAATAGTTATCGCCATTAGGGTTATTTTTCAGTACCCAATTAATTTCTTCATCGCTTAGGCCACCGTTCACCGCTTTGGTTAAATTCAAACCGTCTTTCACTGGCATATATTCGGGGAGTGTACCTACACGTTGTGTATTATAAGTAGCATTAAAGTTGATCATTGCCTTGCCACTTTTACCTTTTTTGGTGGTTACCAGGATAGCGCCATTGGAAGAGCGGGAACCATAAATAGCTGCGGAAGACGCATCCTTTAAAATGGTAATATCCGCTACCTCATTCGGGTCCAACGCATCGAAACTAGTCTTATCTCTTACTATTCCATCAATCACATATAAAGGCTCTACTGCACTATTACTGAATGAGGACGCGGAGCGTACTTTCACTTTTGAGCCGATACCTGGAGTACCAGTAGGGGAACTGATAAAAACACCGGACATACGTCCTGCCAGGGCATTCGACAAATTGGTAGTAGGAACCAACTGTATATCCTTAGCATTCATGGAAGAAACGGCCGATGTCATTTTAGCCTTTTTCTGTGTCCCATACCCCACTACCACGAAATCTGATAAATCAGTAATAGCTTGATGTAAGGTGATTGTCAGCAGAGAATTGCTGGCCACCGCAAATGCAGGGCGAAAGCCAGACATCGTAATTTTTAATCGACTGCCGGAAGGCACATTCAACTCAAAGCGGCCTTCTCCATTAGTAATGGTGCCGACTTTAATATTCCCTTCCTGGCTGATGGTGGCGCCGGGCATCGGCGCTCCCGTGGAATCAGTGACAATACCTTTGACATTGACTCTATCTTGTGCATGCAAAAGGGTTGCCTGTAGGACAATGCATAACAATGCGATCGCCCATAGAAACGATTTAGATTGGTTCATAAGGAAAATTATAAATAGCTAATTGGTGGAATTCTGTTTCATTGTCCGGTTGATAATAACGCTACTCATGTCTAATCTAAAGGTCTCATTATCTTGTACAGTATGCCACCCTTTATTTGACTATTACAAATGGTATTTTTGCAACTGCTATCCATTAGCACCAATGCGTGCGCAGCAGCTCCCACGTAAGCTGCCATGGCAAACAGTTATCAGCCAATGAGAAAGGCGAAAAAGAAACCTGGTATACTATAATATTCAGCGTGCGGTAGGATTGGATGAGGCTTTTTTCTGGGTAAGAGAAAAAGAAAAAGCCGTAAGCGTTGTTGATGCTTACGGCTAGTATATTATTGTGAGACACGGTTTATTCGGGTGTTCTTCTCCCCTCTTATTGAACGTTGTGTGCTCACCACAGTTTTAGTTTTTGTTTTCCGGTGGTTGTAATTTCAAATGGACCCGGCGACGGATTGATGGTATTTCTTTTTTTTCCGAAATAATCAGTATCAATCCTTAGCGCAGAACCATCCGGATTTTCAAATGGCAAATCCGGAACAATCGCATGATGCAATGATGTAGTTGTAACCAGTTTCCTTTGGGAACCGGCCAACCAGCTCTTATCCATGCTGAGTTCTAGGTAGATACCATTTTTTTCAGTTATCAATACTCCTGCAGCATCAAAATCATTTTTCACCAATGCATTTTGTTCTGTTGCTGGATGTTCTGTGTATTGCTTCATTTTTTCTATTGCATCACTTCCCATCTCTCCAAATTTCTTTTCATTGTTTGCTGCTACTGCCTGTACAGCACCTTTGGTATATACGTTACCATCGAATCTTACCGGCAATAGGGATTTACTGTATGCGCTGACGTCAGCTCCATTTATAAATAAATTATTGACAAATTGTACATCTCCACCGGGATTGTCGTGCAAACCAGCCATATAGGTAGTATGCGGCAGGTGAAACGGTGTTAGCCTACTATCAAAGTTAATCACGTCTATCTTTCCGCCCAACAGGTTATGTACAACTGCTGCGCCGCTAGAATTCAGGAAAAGACATACTTTGGAAAGGAGTATATTATTGCTCAGGAGCATAGGGCCGTGGTTCACTTCTAAAAATATATCCAGTGAATTATCATGCATCAGGTTACTTTTTATCTGCGCACCTTGCGCCATCCAATCGAGCCATATACCCATGTTGGTACGATAGATATGGTTATTCCGGATTTGCACGTCTATACCACCGTGAAATTTAATACCAGCCATTTCTGCGCCATTAAATAAACGGCGGATATGAATATCGTGAATGGTATTGCCTTCTACAATACTAAAGGCACAGCCCATACTACCCACTATTCCGGTTTGCTCACAATAGGCGATAGTATTATTACGCACAATATGTCCGCCAATAGTACCTTTATTCCAGCCAAAACGCAACGCCCGTTTAATAGTACCCACATATCCCTCCGCAGATTCTGTATCCTTGTTATCAAATGCATCTCCATATTTCCCCAATGCAATACCTACACATTTTGAATATTGAATGGTATTGTTTTCAATGATCCAGCCCCTGCTCCAATGGGTACCAATCAGCCCCATTTGTTCAGCCGTAGGCGGCGCCCAGTTGGTAGCTGCCTGTTCCAGGACAAACCCACGCACCGTAATGAAATTAATAAATGGTTCGTTGGGATAAAACACGGTTTGGCGGACATTAATCTCCACCGTTTGGCTATTAGGATCGGTCTTTTTAAACTGTGCCCATATAGTGGTAGTAGTGGAATCCACGTCTGCCCACCATAGTGGATTTTTTTCATCGGCAACATTCATCACTTCGTCTTTCTTTGCCGCTTCCATCAACCAATCGCCATTAAGATATACGGCACCTCGCAGATACCTGCGTTCTTTGGGCGTGGGCCAAAACCAATCCCCATGAATAATTTCTTTATACGGATTAAAACTTCCAAAAAAACTATTGGGTATTTTCACTACCCAGGTATCCTTATCCAGTTGTTGCCAGCCTTTAATAACTTCAGATCCCTTCACTATAACCTTCTCTCCTTTCGCGGCCTGGTAAGTAATGCGCTCATTATCTGAATTACCACCACGGGGAGGAACAATAGACTCCCGATACACGCCCGCATGTACAGTGATCACATCTCCGGGCATCGCTTTATTGGCAGCCGCCATAATCGTTTTGAAAGGCCTGGATAAGGAGCCCTCATTGGCGTCGTTACCACTCACCGATACATGATATTCGTGGGATCGGAAATGGCCTACTGCAACAGTTGTTTTTTGAGCAAAACTCAAATACCCGCTAAAAATAAATAGGATAAAAAAATATAATTTGCTGTTCATCGACAATCATTCAATCGTTTAAAGAAGATTCCAAGGTTTATTTGCTTTAAGATTTCAGCACCTTAACAGACAGTCCCCATTGGTATATACAACAGATCAGCAAAACCAGTATAGCGCCCCATTGCGCATGAACGGCATCAGAGGAGATTCCCATGAGAAATGGAAAGAAGGCCCCACCGGAAACACCCATGACCAGTAAACCCGAAATCTCGTTGGATCTCCCCGGTTTACGCAGCAGTGCATAGGAAAAGATGACAGAAAAAATATTGGCACAGGCAAAGCCAGCCAACGCAACACCGGCATAAATGATACTACTGTCGTGTGCAAATAATAATGCGACCATCGCTATAACAGCCGCAGTGGCGGAAATAAAGTAGAACCTACTGGCAGACCATTTCGCCAGCAACAATGCACCAATAAAACTACCGGCAGTTTTGAACACAAAATATACACTGGTTACATATCCTGCCTGTTCCAACGGAATACCTGTTCGCTCCATAAGAATTTTTGGTGCCGAAACATTGAGGCCGACATCAATTCCCACCAGGGTAAGAATACCTAGAAAATAAAAGATGATCATGCGATCACCCAATAATGAAAAGCATGCTGAAAAAGAGGACGTCCGTGTCTCTTCCTTATTTTCATGCAAAGGTGTTGCGATTAACCAGATAAAAGAAAGCACCGTTACACCAGCGAATATCGGAAAAAGTAAATGCCAGTTGTGCAATCTGGTACCGGCGAATGCAGCCACGATAGGCCCCATAAACGAGGACAGTGCTTTAATGAACTGACCAACGGAAAGACTGCTTGTTAACCTGTCTCTACTCACTATGTTTGTTAATAGTGGATTCAATGCCACCTGTAACAAAGTATTGCCCACACCAATCATGACAAATGCAAACAATACCATCGGCAACGTGTATGCCAGCATGGGCGTCAGCAATCCGATAAAGGTGACACCCATGCCAAGCAATACGGTACGTTTACGGCCAATCCTGTTCATCAGCATGCCGGTAGGTACCGCAAAAATCAGGAACCATAAGAAAACCGCCATAGGCAGCAGATTCGATAAGGTATCAGACAGCGAGAAATCTTTCTTCACATAGTTGGTAGCAATGCCTACCACATCTACAAAACCCATGATAAAAAATCCAAACAATATGGGCAGTAATTGGACTATTCCCGCTTTCGGTACTGCTGCTATTTCTGTTTTTGTTGTTGAGATCATGATTAACGTGGTTTGGATTTTTATAATTGCTGCTGATTAATACTGTGCTATTGGCTATTTAACGAAGGCTTTTACCACCTTTGCTGTAGTATCCCCTTCATTGATAATTTTATAAGACCTGGCGGCGGCAGGAATCGCAAACGTTTCGGCATAGTTATAACGCTGTCTGAATCCGTTGGCTGTCTCTACTATAACCGACTTCCCTTCTACCAACATCAGCACATGGCATTTTCCGTCGGTAGGTATTGCTATACTATTAGTAAATTCTACGCGGTGTATATCGTAAAAATGTTCGGCATGTGTAGGCGTATGCACCAGTTGCCAATCATCCCCTTTTTCCATTACATACTGTTTGGATATCAGCTCCTCCTGTACGCGGTTTCCTTTACGGCTGAAATCAAGGTTATGGAAGGCATGGTCGATATTGATGGGACGCGGTTTCCCATTAAGATCCAGTCTTACCCAATCATACATTTTAAAAGTAAAAATATAAGGGGTTGCACTGATTTCCAGCACTAAGTTATCCTTTCCAGAGCTGTGCACGGTACCATTGGGAATCAGGAACAGATCATGTTTACGGGCAGGGTGTCGCTGAACATATTGCTCGATATCGATGGCTTCATTTTTTTCGACGCTTTCTTCCAGCACATCTCTGAAAACTTCAGGATCAATATTTTCCTGGAAGCCCAGGTATACGCTGGCATCCTCCTTACAATCGAGGATATAGTAGGTTTCATCCTGCGTGATGGTTTCCCCAAAGTTTTCCCGTATATACTTCACCGTTGGATGGCATTGTATAGAAAGGTTGCCACCATCAAATGTGTCAAGGAAATCAAAGCGGATTGGAAAATCAATACCAAAGCGTTGTTCATCCTCTCCCAATACTTCCTGGGAATGTTCCATCATTAACCAGTCGAATGCAATTTCTAGCAGATTACCATTACTTTCAAAGACCAGCCCATTTTCAGGTACAATCATTTCAAACGACCAGGCATAGTTTACTTCATCCTTATTGAGGCCATTGATCTGATCTTTCATCCAGTTGCCTCCCCAGGCGCCAGCTTCGAACCAGGGCCTTACCCGGAATGCGTTCCTGGAAATATATTGTAATCCTTCACTGATATCCTGGTGCTTAGCCCAGGTGATTTGTTCTTTCCATTGTCCATCTGCGATTACATCAATGGAAGATAGTATCTGTTGTTTGTAGTTATTCAGCAGCACCCAATCCACGAAGTAGAAACGTTTATAGGTTTCCTGGTTATCGTCCCATTGTTGTTTACCAATGTTATTGGCCATGCGGGCACGCATGCGATACTGCAGCTCATTCTTGGGCAGATCTACATATACCACAGGCGCTTTCAGACCACTGAGTGCAGCCCCTAGCCCTATGATGATATTGATGGCATCAACGGATATGGATATATGCTGCAATTTGCCGGTATCAAACAAATCCTTTAAAGAAAGGGTAGTTCTCTTTCCCCATACGGTTCCTGGCTCGCCAATAAAGGGCTTTACCAGTGCGTCGATCTCCGTTTCGGATTTCATGAGAGAGGTGGTGTAGGTAATATTTGCCTTTAAGCCGATGGCAGCAAGTTCTTTTTCAAGCGACGCGCCAATATATTCCCAATCATTTCCTACATAGCCATCAATCAGAATGGTTTTATGATCTTTCATCCAACCGGCAAGCGTATCATACCCATTATGGATCTTACCATCACCCAGTTTAGCATAAGGATACAGGTCATAACTCCCCGACGCTGGTGCTTGATAGGTATCGGTTGTCACGGGCATCAAAGCCTGGCTTGTCTTTCTCCAATTCATCATTGCTTTTGTTTTACTATTTGTAGCGCGATATTTCTGATTAATTAAATGGATTGTTTGCAAATCCAAGCAGCGCCCGTTAACGCAGATTTTTCTCCTTTTGAAGAAATACGCACCGCTGTATTAATATTATTCCTTAGCAGTTGTTGCTGCAATGCCGGCAGGAAAAATGGGTGTGCTTTCCTGATATTACCACCTATCACCAAGCATGCTGCGTGGAAGGCCGCCAGCCATGGGGTTAGTACCTCCCCGATGGCATTGCCCATTGTTTCAAATAGTTCCAGGGCAGTAGCATCCTGTTCTGCCGCCAGTTCACCGATGGTTTTCACTTCATCTATCTGTTTACCGGTACGTATGCTGTATTCTCGGAGGAGCCAGCGGGTAGAAATATAATCTTCTGCTATGCCGTTTTTATACGGGAGATGATAAATATAACCTTCAGGCGGTACTCCCTCTCCTTCATTTTGAATGGTATTATCCAATAGGAATGTACCTCCCAGTCCTGTCCCCAGGGTAATGGCTACAAGTCGCTGTACTCCCGCCCCATCTCCTGCCCAGGCTTCGCCGAGTGCAAAACAGGAAGCATCATTTTCAAAAAATATTTCCCCGGAAAAATTCAGTGCTGTTTTTAAAGCCGTGCGAATATTAATACCATACAGCGATTCGTACTTGGCCACTCCTTTTATCAGTGCAATCCCGTTTGGATAATCAAATGGTCCGGGCATAGCGATACCAATAGCTTTTATATCTGAAGGAGCATTGCTGATTACTTTGCCAATGGCGGAGGCCCAGCGCGAGATAATATCTGCGGCATCTGCAGCCGCATTAACAGCTTCCTTTTGTATGGAGCTTTCTATTACGGCCCCCGTTTGAATATCTATCAAAGCAGCAGTGATATGGGAACCACCTATATCTGCTCCGACTACAAGTTGTTTGTTCATATGTTTAAACATATTAATCAAGCAAAAAAAACCACGGTTTTACCCATGGGACTTAATTTGATGCGGTTTTAGTAGATTTCAGACATTTTTCATCCAGTTCAAACCTGCTATCAAATGTTCAAACATATTATTTTTTCCAGATTTTACAAAATCATAAGAATTTTTGAGGCAAGTATTCGATGCATAGTGTTTTTTGTTACTCCCGCCTGCTTTCAACAGTGTATACAAAGCTATCTGCCCTGTAATAACCCAAGTTATATTCGATGGGTCTTTCTCCCTGGTCGTATACAAAACGTTTCCTGATAAGGACCGCATCTCCTTGTTGCAGGTCCAGCTTAGCAGCCAGAAATTTATCGGCCAGCTTGGCACTGATCTCCTCTTTTGATAAGGTGGCAACGGTCATGTAATCTTTCTCCATTATCTCATACAAAGGCCTGGTAAAATCTTCTTCTCCCGTTAATCCTATCCTTGGATGGAAATAAGAGATAAAATAAACAAAAGGCCCTTCTGCCTTCCCTCTCAATCGCTCCAGCTTGAGTATTTTTCTATCGGGATCTATATCAAAGAAATTAGCAATGGCTTCATTCGGTAACACCCAGGAAATATGTAACTCAAAATTCTTTATGGTAATGCCTCTCGCAGTCATCTCCTGCGTAAAGCTCAACCAGTTCTTTGATTTTGAGCTGATGGCGACTTCCGCCACTTTTGTCCCAACTCCTTTTTTCCGGATAAGTAAACCCTCGTACACCAGTTTATTCAACGCATGACGTAAAGTAGATCTGGAAATGGCCAGCTTTTTCGCCAGCTCGACTTCATTCGGCAAAAATTTTCCACCTACATACTGCGGATCTTTAATCATATCCCGCAACAGGTTCTCCGCCTGTAAGTGAAGGGGTAAAGGATTCTTGTGATCTAATTTTAATTTCATGTCTGCAAAACAACTGGAAATTCATTAGAAAACAAATTCCATCGCATACGTTTTCCGCTTATGCAATAAAATTTGATAGCTTCGGAAAAATAACTATGTTTATACATTCGTACATATAACGAATATAGTAAATCCTCTTTTAGTAAAAAAGAGGGGCAAAGACTTAATCCTTATTTATTGTTGTAAAATGAAAATGAAATCATCATTATGTAGCCTGCTATTCCTTGCTTTTGCAAGTACAGCACAGGTCAAACCTACAGGCGAAAAAGGAATACCGGCGAAAGAATACTTCCCCTTTGTAAAGGCGAAAGCATTGGAAGTGATGAAGACAGGATTTAACGCGGGTGATGGATACCGGGAAGTTTGGATCAGGGACTACAATACATTTATTGAGCTAGCCGCCCAGGTAAACAAACCAGCGGTTTTGAAAGAAAACCTCCTGGTATTTTTCAGAATGCAGGGAGATGATGGAAATATTATCGACGGATTTACACCGATAGAGAAAATTGGTAAAGTAGCATATGACTTTAGCTACTCAAAGCTAGAACCTCGTTACGCAGGTCATAAAAACACCGTTGAAACCGACCAGGAAAGCTCACTAGTACAGGCAGTCTATAAATACATCCAATTAACAGGCGACAGCACTATCCTGACCGAAAAGATTGGTGATAAATCTGTGGCCGACAGAATGGATGACGCCATGGAATTCCTCATGAAGAATAAATACAATCAACAATATGGACTTATCACCGGAGCTACCACCGCCGACTGGGGCGATGTGCAACCGGAGCATGGATGGGGAGTAGATATCGACGCCAATACGCACCCGGCTATCGATATCTATGATAACGCTATGTTCATTATAGCATTGAATAATTTGACAGCCATGTTGCCTTCCAGCAGGCACAAATGGGATAGAATCAAAAATACCGTTGCCAGCAACTGCAGGAAATACCTGTGGGATAAGCACAACCAAAAGTTCATTCCACATATTTACCTGAAGGGATCTCCATTTCCTGCAGATTTTAATGAAAAGGACATTTATTATTTCGGCGGTACAGCAATTGCCATTGAAGCAGGACTGTTAAGCAAACAGGAAGTGAAGGCTTCTCTGAACGAAATGATTAAAAGAGTAAAACAGGCAGGCGCCCCTTCCATCGGACTAACATTGTATCCTCCATACCCGGACGGCTATTTTGCTAATAAGATCATGAACCCCATTTACAGTTATCAGAATGGTGGTGACTGGACATGGTTTGGCGGCAGAATGATCCAACAGTTAATTAAGTACGGGTTTGTTAAAGAGGCCTATGAACAAGTACTACCAATGGTAAAAAGAGTGAAAGATAATAATGGCTTTTATGAGTGGTATTCTGTGGACAACAAGCCAAGAGGGTCCGGCACCTTCAGAGGAGAAGCCGGTGTGTTGTATACCGCCATCACCATGTTTGAAAAATTAAATAAGTAATAGTGTTGTTGGGTTGCTAAGATTAAAAAAGCCTTCCGGGAATTTCCCGAAAGGCTTTTTTAATCTTAGACTCGTAGTACATATTATTGCACCTGCTGCTGTTGTAGCAATGCGTTGCCTGCTTGCCTGTTCTTCAGCAACCGAATATATTTCAGCGCAAGACGGTTATTATATTCTTCGTAAGCTTTCTGGGACCATTTGATCGCAAGTTCCAGCTCCCCGTTAATCTCGCAGATGATGGCCATGTTGTAACATGCCCTGCCAGCCACGCTTTTACTAGCATTCGTGGTCTCTTTCTTCCATAGCTCAGCGGCACCATCCCAGTTGCCGGTTTGCGCTTTACGCCGGGCTGTTCTGAAATTGTCAGTACCTTTCACATAGTAATCTCTGGTTACCCTTGTGCGATAGGGAATAATTCGCATGCCATAGTATTGCGCCGCTTGTGCGCTCGCTTGCTTTACCGCCTCTTTCCGGTTAATCAGTGCACCTGCGGCAGCGGCCGGGTTGATACCCCTTCCAGAGAAAGTAAGATTCCTGCTAACGGGAAATTCATCCAGGATATTCCTACTGGCGGGATCATAAATTCGCCACCCTGTTTTTATATTGGTAAGCATGCTGGCCTGATGTTCTATCCCCGGTACTTTACCCAGTGGTGTATTCAAAGAAACCGGGATAGCGGCATAGCTGATCTTCGAATCGGTATCAAACAGCTCCAGAGAGAAGAGGGCGTCCACATGATTTTCCCGGCATATTTTGTCTACAGTTTCCCAAGAGAGCGGTGCAGAGAAAAGTCCTGGAGCATTGGTGGTCAAATCCAGCTCACCTAGCTCTTTTACATCATTGAAACGGTTGTTCTTCCGCAGTTCGTCGGCAAGTCCGCTTACACTACTTTGTGCTCCTTCCTTGTCAAGCTGTTTCCCTTCCAGACTGAATATCTTGTCAACCACGTCTAGTGCTTTGTTCTGTGAGGTAACGGTGGTCCTGTTTACAACACCAATATTTTTAACATAGGCCGGTATAGTCACGGGCGCCGGTTCCAATACTTTTATGTAAACCAGCTCAGTAGATTTGCAGGAAATGAAGGTGAGTGCTCCTAAAGCAATGAAGAGCAGGTTTTGTACGCATTTTTTTGTAGGCATAGGATAATGATTGATAGGTGTTTGTCTCTCGTTTCGACTTGCATTCGTCCGAAAGTTACATATAATTAAATTCATATACTATTATTACGCACGATTGCCACCTACCAAACTGTTCGATCTCCTCCACCCAGGGCCTACATGGCTCAATCATACAGTAGCAGTGGGCGTAGGAAGGTTTGCAGCACCGGGGAAATTGATTTACCGGATATACGCTATTAAGCAAGTACTAATTATTCGTTCGTTTGAGACAAACTTCACATCGATGTGGAAACAGCCCTATTGATACCGAAGTATTACTCAGTAATTTCGACGGAAAAGGCGGCTGGAGCTTCATCCGGCTGCCGTACTTGCCTAAAAGCCGTGGCTATTTTGGCATGCGTAAAATCCAGGGCTTATTCGTTTGGTGATTTTCAGATTGGCGGCATATTCCATCTCCTACAGGTGGCGTTACAATTTAGCTTTCGCATCTGCAAACTCCTGCATGAAAGCCATCATTATTTCATAAGTAAATCCATCCCTGCCATCTGCGTATGCTTCTCGGCTTCACCTAATTATAAGAACCATTTAATGAAGCCGTCAATATGGTTTTGGCAGCAAGCAAAAATTTGATAAAACGAAAAAAGTCTGTGAATTTATGGCTAGGATCTGCCCGTATCACTGGAGGGAAGGTAGAAAGACTATAGTAATTTCTTTGTTATGGTAACAAGATACCATTTGCATTTATCGTTGACTGATGTCAGTACCAAAAATGGTTGCCCCTCCACTCTATCAAAAGTAAACTGTTGTTGAGCATGGGTCGCGCCCTCAGTTAATACGAGCGAATTACCCCTTATCCTCCAACCACCTGAGGAAGCGATACCACCTATTATTTGACTATAAAAACCTGTATCTAGTCTTTGTTCATAACCAGGGACCTCAAACTCGTAGGTCCTTTGTACTTTTAGATCCCTAGTGGCCGTTATTTCAAATTGTCTAGTCTGAAACGGACAATCTATCTCAATGCAGTACCAGGTACCAATAATACCTTGCGTTGAGCTATTACTTTGGGAGTAGCCAGTCTTTGCAAAAAGAAATAATGCAGATAATAGAAATAATTTGGGGTAGATATTGTGGGGCTTCATTTTTATTCTGTTTATCTGTTTTCTAACATGTACCTTTTAACTAACTTGAAATAACAAAAAAGGTTCAATTTTGTTACAAATTTTGCATTGAGACAAGCAATTCCCATATAGTATTTAATTCCCAATACCTTTAACAAATTATAGAATTTCAGTGAGTTAACCTTATCACCTTTTATGTGTTGGCAATTAGCCACGCCAATTATCGCATTTTTTATCTGTAGGATCACCCCGGTTATAAAAATGAATAGCTTCAAAGCCCATCTAGTAGCCGGCTGCTGATACCAACAGTTTTTCATCACGGATAAGTCGTGCAGCCTCTTTCATGCGCAGGTGCTGATGTAGTCTTGGATGCTACCGCAGCATGGAATCAAGACGGAGATGCTACCTTTCTAAGAGATTTGGATGTCTCAAAATTACTTTTGACACCATCTTTTCAATTTTTTAAAAAAATAGGTGTTTTTATCAAGGTCTTTTTATTAATCAAAATGTGCATTAATCTCCGTATTTGTTTGGTAAATTTAGGAATGGGCAGAGGGTGAGCGAAATGGCTCTTGTATTAGAAATGATTTAAGTCTCCAAATAAAAAAATTACCTGTAAAGTATTATTTATCCATATGACAAATTTCAAAGTAATATTCTTATTGGGCGTTAATTTGTTCTCACTTAAAAGTTTTGCGCAAACCGAAAAGGTAAAGGGAAAAAAGAATTTGACAGAAAACCGAATTGGTATCTCTGAAAAATTATTTAAGTATATGCAGGCCCAAGCAGATGTCAATGGATTTAGTGGTACTGTTCTGGTTACCAAAAAGGATTCCTTACTCTTGCGAGAGGCTTATGGATATGCTAACTACGAATGGGGGATAAAAACAACTATCAATACCAAATACAACCTGGCTTCAGTGAGCAAACAATTTACTGCTGCAGCCATCCTTCAATTGGCAGACCATAAGTTGTTATCATTGGACGATAAACTAAGCCGATATTTCTCCGGATTTCCAAAAGGAGAGCAAATCACGCTCCATATGATGCTTTCCCATATGTCAGGGCTTCCCATGGACTTTGATGAACTCTACCTAAACCAAGTTTCCCTAACCCAGGATATTGTATTAAACCATATTACCCAAAAAGAGCTTTTGTTTACACCAGGAAAGCAAACAGCCTATAGTAATATCGGGTATTATCTGCTGGCGCGTATCATAGAGAAAGTAAGCGGCAAAAGTTATTCAAAGTATTTGAAAGAAAATATCTTTGATAAGTTACAAATGTATGAAACAGGCGTTATGACGAATGAAGATGTGATTCCGTATATGTCAGATAGGTACATCAGGGAAGGTCAGGGGTATAAAAAAAATCCGTTCATCAATTGGTCATTCAACATTGGGCATGATGGCATCTATTCAACTGTTGAGGATCTATTAAAATGGGATAAATCACTGTATGATACTACAAT
Source organism: Chitinophaga sp. (assembly GCF_019236475.1). Lineage (GTDB taxonomy): Bacteria > Bacteroidota > Bacteroidia > Chitinophagales > Chitinophagaceae > Chitinophaga. The sequence goes on along the minus strand of NZ_JAFAIX010000007.1, from coordinate 205,320 downwards.
TTTAAGTGATAAAATGAAGCAGGTAATGTTTACTTCCTATAATGAACAAAATTTTGGATATGGTTTTCTAATCAACCCTTTCTACAATCATGGCCACAGATTGATTGGTCATGATGGTGGTTTTTTTGGAGCCATGACGTCCCTCAACCGTTTTACTGATGACGGACTGCTTATTATTGTTCTTTCTAATAATCAGTCCTCTTCTTATTTGCTTGCATACGGATTGGCTGCAATATGCTTTGGTAAAGACGTTGAGCTTCCCTATCATCATCACAGCATTAAAAATGACCTGTCTCTTTACCCATATTTTAAGGGTAATTATGGAGATATTAAAATTCTTGAAAAGAATGGGAAACTCTTTTATAACAGCTTCGATATTGAATTACTGCCCGAATCTGATCATAAATTCTTCAGATCAGATGATGACAACAGAACTGTGGAATTTATCAAAGATTCCTATGGAAATTATACCACTATTAAACTGACCAAGGCCGGTGTGATAGAAGAGCGAAGGAGAATATAGACTTGGTTAATTACCAGTGGTATTTCATCAAGATAAATAGATAGCTCGCCCGGAATGTTTCCTCCTCTCATTAGCAAAAAAGTATCAAATATGAGCCTTATCTGCACCAGCTTACTGAAGAGATAGTTATTGGATAGCTAGGAGATACTTTGAAGATAGTCTTAGAATAGAATACCCCTACAATAATATGTAAATCAATCAGTTGGAAGTAAACAAAACAACTCAGTGCAATAAATCCTAATACTATTTTCACAGTTATGCACGCTTGTATTATACGCATCATCCTTGGGGTCATCCTCTTATATTTTAATATTTTATATAAATAACATATTCCCTTATTAACTTCGCCCGATAATTTATACCCGCCATGAATAAAAAACTATACCTGTCAGGCGCCATCATCTGCTGTATGGTGGCACTGGGAAGCTGTAGCGATGAACCTAGTCAACCCAATAATGAAGACATCACCGATGCCATCGACAAAACAGGTTCAATTGAAACAGTACTCAGTACCAATCACATCAACAAGACTCATGATGAAGTGGTGACTACCCATAAAATCTGGACCAACTCAAACCTGTACAAAACAGTAGTGCACCGCGATACAATTCCTTCCCTGGGGCAAACCACAGAGCAGGGCGAAAACGAGAACGGAGATACTACATCTATTAAACTTCAGAAGGATTACGAGATTTATGTCACCGTTCAATAAGAAGCTTAAAAAATCAGCACACATACAACTGGTGCTGATTACCGCAGTACTAGCCAGTTGTCATAAACCTACCCCCCATCATCAGCGCAGGGTATTCATGCGCAGCGATACCACTGCTCCCTACAACGGTGTAAGAAGTTATTATGGGGATGACAATGGATATAATTCCAATTACAACGGATATCACAGCCATTCGCATCTCTGGTACTATGCCTTCAGGCCTTATGGCCATTATTACAATGGTAGTTATAGGCGTGCTGGTTACTATTCTGGCGGCCTCAGTGAGCATGCCAATACCGGTAGCAATGGTTTCAAGGGAAGTATTAGCCGTGGCGGATTTGGCTCACATGGTTTCAGTGTTTCTTCCTGATTTCAATTAATTTTCAGATGCAGCGAATTACTACTTCCCCCCGCAACAACTGGCAGAGCGCCGTTGAGAAGCTGGGGTTTGGATTTCATACAACAGATATCCCCTACTGGGATGAAAGTGCTTATTACACCTTTACACTCAGCGAAATAAATAACATTGAAAGCGCCACACAGGAGCTGTGGGATATGTGTCTGGGTGCGGTGCAATATGTGATGGACAACAACCTGTATCATCGCTTTGCGATTCCTGACTGGGCTATCCCTTATATAGAAAAAACCTGGCAGGAAGATCATCCTGCTATCTACGGCCGGTTTGATTTCTGCTATAAGAATGGTCAACTTAAACTGCTTGAATTCAATGCAGACACCCCTACTTCCCTCTATGAAGCAGGCATCGTACAATGGTTCTGGCTACAGGATTTTGATAAATCAAAAGACCAGTTCAACTCCGTTCATGAAAAGCTGATTGATGGCTGGAAAATGCTGGCACCTTACCTGCGTCCCGGCAAACTACATTTCAGTTGTCTGAAGCAAACCCTCGAAGATCTTACCAATACCGAGTACCTGCGCGACTGTGCTATGCAGGCAGGTCTGGATACCAAGCTTGTATTTATAGACGATCTGGGCTGGGATAATAGCACGAAAACATTTATGGATATGGAGAATGAGTCTATCAAGAACATCTTCAAGTTATATCCTTGGGAGTGGTTGTTGAGAGAAGATTTCGGAAGAAATATACTAGAAGATACCAACCGGGCTTTCTGGATTGAGCCTGCCTGGAAAATGATACTCTCCAACAAGGCACTACTGCCTATCCTGTGGGAGATGTACCCGAATCATCCCAATCTGCTGCCAGCATGGTTCGACTCACACGGCATGAACCGCTTCGTGAAAAAACCTATTCTCTCCAGAGAAGGAGCCAATATAGAAATGATCGACAACGGACAGTTGTTGCAATTCTCCGACGGTAGCTACGGCCAGGAAGGATATGTATTCCAGGAACTGTTCGAGCTTCCGGCCTATGATGGCAAATATCCGGTGATAGGTAGCTGGGTGATAGCACAGCAGGCCGCAGGTATGGGCATCCGCGAAGCGGACTCGCTTATCACCGATAATAAAAGCCGCTTCGTGCCGCATATGATTGATGGATAATTAATATCAATCCTGGTCCCTGTACCAACTGCCCGGCCGGGGACCAGGAAAATAGGGTAAAGTAGCCGTCCTGTGCAGCATTCGACTTCCCGCATAACACATTATCATAATTTACATATGATATAGTTGAGCATTTCTTGGATAGTATCTCGATTGCTCTATTTTTACCATAGTAAACGCTCGTTAACCTGAATAAAGTACGGGAAAGAAATTGGGGTTATATAAAAGAAACTCGACTAAAAAAGAAAAACCCGCGCTGCGCGCAGGTTTTAGAAGTTGTTTGTGATCCCGCTGGGACTCGAACCCAGGGCCCATACATTAAAAGTGTATTGCTCTACCAACTGAGCTACGGAATCATATCACTGCTTTCACCGTGATACCCTTGTTTGTAACGGGAGTGCAAAGATAGAAAAATTTACATTCACACCAAATTTATTTCATTCATTTTGAATTATTTATCTCGATAGGAATAAAATCATATAACCCAAACTAGCCACCATAGCAGGTTTAAGAGATGAAATATTTTTTCAAATTCCGTAGATCCAATAGCCTACTACATTCGGAGCGACTCGCGTCTCCCTAAAATAATTTTAATATATTTAGCCATGCCTGTTTTAAACCAGCTATCCCATGATGAAAAATTCACTGCCTGTAATTGCCATGGTATCTGTTATTCTCTTCTCTTGCAGTCAGCCACAGACAAGGGTAGCACACGAATTATGGTATAAACAAACCAAAGAAGCCATTCTCCATCAATCGGCATTAGAACCCGATAGCGTATGGTATACTTTTAACCAGGATAGCTCCTACAAGACGATTTGGCAATATCATGAGCATCATCTTATCACTAAAAGAGGATTCAATAAATCCATATTCCGATATGAATCCAACTTTAGTAAAAACGGACTATTTGAACTACGCCGGGAGATGTGTGACAACGGAAAAATTGGATTTGAAGGCATTTTCTATAAAACCAAAGCATACGGCCTTAGTACCTGGTATGATTGCCAAGATCATCCTGTAAGCCAGGGAGTAAGGTTTAACGGCGAAAAAATTGGTAACTGGAAATCTTGGAAATCCCCGAAAGAAGCCCCTACTGAAGAAGAACATGGAAATCAACTCCCACTCGACAGCTTCCCTGTCCTGAAAGGTTATTAAAATAAAAACGCAGACCCGGTAATCGCCTTGGAGGCCCTGAGAAGCCTTGTCAGTACGAAAATGGATCTGCGCGTATCTTCAATATCTCAAATAATTCAAATACGAAGGGAGCGCAAAAATACATATTTACCCCAAATTCTCACAATTATTTCCAAACAATTGCTTGGCTGAGATTGTAAATATTCGGTAACCATTCCTAACACAAAAATCCGGATTATGCAATCCCCTGAAAACTCCGAAAAATTCGTTCCGAAAGGAGCTATCGCCTTTTTCATATTCCTTATTGTATTGGGAATTGTGCTATGGTTCAGTACCTATTTCATCATGCTCTCCAGGATATAACCATCGCTTATGATAGATACGTTCGAAAGAAAAATTATCATTACAGCCATATTGGTAATGGGCGTGTTCGTATTCGCGCTCTTCTATGCAGTGGGTGCACATAAGGCAGATGTAACAGAATGTCTGCCCTACAATAAAACATATGAGACCGCCCGGGTGGAACAACTAGACAAAACCACCTACCAGATCTTCTATGTGGCCAGGATGTGGAGCTTCGAACCATCCGTTGCCTATATTCCCGTTGGTAGCGAGGTAGACCTCTTCCTTACCTCTCATGATGTGGTACATGGATTTAACATCTATGACAAAAATGTGAACATGATGGCTGTGCCGGGAGGCGTTTCCAAAACCACCATCCACTTTGATCATCCAGGCGTTTATAAAATCGTTTGCCATGAATTCTGTGGCACCGGCCACCAGAATATGCAGGCTGAAATTATCGTAAACTATCCGAAAAAATAATCTACTATGCAGGTTAGCAGGTTCCTTCGTAATACGATCCTCATTGAACTGTTCGTCCCGATATTGCTGCTCACCATCGGTATCTATCACGGACTGATGCAGGTAATTTACCGTTCCGGTGTGATCCACAAAGCCGCCGTGGCCAAACTGGACTACTACCAGGGCCTCACCCTTCACGGCGTCATCAATGCCATTGTGCTCACTACCTTTTTCGCAGTAGCCTTCGGACATGCTACCGTGGCCTTCTACCTGAAAAAGGAACCTAATCGCAAAGCCACCGCCCTCTCTATGTGGCTGATGCTGATAGGCACGGTGATGGCTGCTGCTGCTATCCTTTCCGGAAAAGCTTCTGTGCTGTATACTTTCTATCCTCCCCTGAAAGCGCATCCTGCCTTTTATATCGGCACTGCCATGTTATTAGTGGGCTCCTGGGTGGCCTTCTTCGACTGGGTGGTCATTTATGTCCAATGGAAAAAGGACAACAAAACCAACAGCACTCCCCTAGCCATCATCGGCACCCTCGTCAATTTTACTATCTGGTTCGTATGTACGTTGGCGGTAGCCTATGAAGTGTTGATTTTACTTGTACCCTGGAGTATGGGTTGGACAGTAGGTGTTAATGTTCCATTGGCCCGTACCCTCTTCTGGTTTTTTGGGCATGCATTGGTTTATTTCTGGTTGCTGCCTTCCTATATTATGTTTTATACGATGTTACCCAAACTGGCGGGCGGGAAACTCTATTCCGCCACTGCCGGTAGAGTAGCCTTCTTTATCTTCCTGTTGTTGTCTATTCCCATCGGGGTACATCACCAGTTCGGAGACCCGTCTATTGGCAGAGGCATCAAGCTAACACAGGCTATCTTGACCTTCGGAGTGGCCTTGCCTAGCTTTATTACGGCCTTTACCATTGCTGCGTCGTTGGAATATGCGGCCAGACAACGTGGCGCCAAAGGATTATATAGTTGGATATGGAAGCTCCCCTTCTTTCGCAAGGATGTATTTCTATTTGGTTATTTGATCAATGGACTTATCCTGTTTATTTTCGGCGGACTCACAGGCCTCATCAATGCCTCTTATTCCTTGAATAACGTGGTGCACAATACGTCGTTTATTCCTGGGCATTTTCACTTAACTGTGGCCGGACCCGTATTCCTGGCCATTCTGGGTATGTCCATCTTTATGGTTTCGCAGTTGACAGGAAAAAAGATCTTCCTGCCTACTATCAATACGATTGTACCTTATCTGTGGACAGTTGGAGTACTCATATTCTCTGTTGGACTCATGTGGGGCGGCCTGATGGGCGAACCCAGGAGAACCAATATGGGGCTGACTTACTTAAACCCCGCCAGTGAACAGTTCCATCCCTATTGGGTTATATCCAGTATGTTGGGGCTCGCAGGCGGCGGTATTATGTTTGTGGCCGGTCTGCTCTACTTCATTGTATTTTTCGGGACATTCTTCAGTAAACGTACCGCCGCACCCGTGATCGATTTTCCGGTGAGTGAAACGCTACATGAGGAAAAACGCATCCCGATATTTGATACTTTCAAGCCATGGCTAGCCATGATGGGAATCATCTTATTCCTAACATATCTGCCGGCCATCTCGGATGCCTTGAACAATACTGGAAAGAAAGCGCCCCCCTATTTGCCTACTGATCCTACACCAGTAACTACCAAAAAATGATTGCGATCATGAAAATAGAACGGTCATACCTGTTGCATTCTTGGAAATTCTTCCTGGCATTACTGATCGGCCTTCCGCTGATCATTTTCAGCATTGTACATGTGCTGGAAAACAGGTTTGGCAAACCTCCCATTTATGCCAGCGGCACTACAGTTGGCAAGGATCATACTACCAGTGGTCAATTACCCACCTTTGTGTTTACGGATCAATTGGGGCGTACCGTTACCAATTCGGTGATGAACAACCATATCGTGGTAGCCAATTACTTCTTTACTTCTTGTCCACTCATTTGTCCGAAGATGATGGCACAGTTGGAACGTGTACAAGATGCCAATGAAGGCGTCATTATACTTTCTTTTACTGTAGACCCAGCACGAGATACCCCAGCAAAACTGATGTATTATGGTACCCAATATGATGTTCATCCCAATACCTGGAGATTATTGACCGGCGAGAAAAAGGCATTGTATTATTTCGCGAGAAAAGGATTATTCATCACAGCAACAGAAGGTGATGGTGGGGAGACTGATTTTATTCATAGCGACCGGCTAGTGTTGTTAGATACCCACCAGCGGATTCGAGGTTATTATAATGGTACTTCGCCGGAGGAAGTAGATGACTTGCTGACTGACATAAAAAAACTGCAAAATGAATTATAATCGTTTATTCATTACTGTTAGTTGGATGCTGCTCTCATCAAGCGCATTATTGGCTGCAGACCCGAAAGAAGGTCAAGTGCTGTTCCAAGGCCGTTGCGCATCCTGTCATAGCGTTACCAAGAAAATTACGGGTCCTGCCCTGATGGGTGTGGAAGACAGGCATCCGGAAGGCTGGATTATCAGTTTTGTAAAGGGTTCCCAAGCGATGATTAAATCTGGCGACAAAGCCGCATTGGAGGTTTTTAATCAGAATAATCAGATTGTGATGCCCGATCATCCAGATTTGAATGAGGAGCAGATCCGGGACATTCTCGCCTATGTGAAAGTGGAATCGGCCAATGCACCCAAGGAAGATAATGCCCCCTTTTCCAGGCCTGGGGAGAAACAGCCCAATCTCATGCCCTTGACGATTTATAACTTTCCTTTTATGATCGCATATGTTATGCTGATCATCATTATGATTATACTATTGGTCTTTCTTGTCAATATCAAAAGTTATGAAAGGCATATCCATAAAGAAGATTAAAGCACAAGGCCCGGCAATGTGCCGGGCCTTGTTGTTATTATTTTCTTTTTAGCCAGTTGTCGGGTACCGGCATTATTTTACTGCCATTTAGGCTATATTCTAATTTAAGCGTATATCCGCCGCCGCCTTCCACGAAGGACACCAGCAGAGGATGTAATCCTTTCTGAAGGGCAATTTGACCGCTTTTCTGCACAGGTGCATGCCAGCCATCATTATTCACCACTTCGGATCCACCGATATAGAGTATACCGCCATCATCGCAGGTCAAGTAGAAACTATAGATACCCGTTTCCGGTACATCAATGAAGCCATGGAGTTTGGAGCCGAAAGGCTTTCCTTCCTTACCAAGTCCGGCTGGAATCACCACATTATTAACCAGCATGGAGCTATCTACATCCGCTTTGATTTTAGTCACGCTCTTGAAAGAACCTTTGAAGAAATCCAGGTTCAGTCCAGACTGGCCTGCATTTTCAGTAACTGGCGCCAAGTAGTTTACCTGACGGAAACGTAGGTTATAGATATCTCCGCGGTTGCCAAAACGGGAGAAAGCCGCCATTTTGATGGACTCAGATTTGGTGATAGCCAGTGGCTGCGGCAATTCCGGAGAGTTGCCTGTAGGGATACTTCCATCTGTTGTATAGCGAATGGTAAGATCCTTCAGGGGCTTTTTCACCACCAGCTCACCTTTATCGATGAACACATTATCTTCTGTAAAGCCGTCTAGATCTGGTAGGCGATAATGCACGCCCATATCATCCAGTAGTGTATAGTGAGACACGAGTCTCTCCATATAATTTTCGTACCGCTGCTGATGGGTCCAGAGCACCTCTGCCAGGGCAGTCATACGAGGCATTACCATGTAATCTGCTCTTTTTTCAGACGGAATCCATTCTGTCCAAACATTTGCCTGAGCGCCCAGGATATACTTGGCTTCTTCTGCGTTCAACAGTTTCGGTACTGGTTCAAAATGGTAAACGTTGGAGATAGAATTTCTGTCGGGCACCCCATCGAAGTAGAGAGGATTTCCTGGCGTCATGATTACTTTGTTGCCATGTTTGGCAGCTTCCACAGGGGCTTTTGGCACCCAGGAGCGCCAGTACATTAGCACTGCGGTAGGACTGATACCTCCTTCCAAGATTTCATCCCAGCCGATTAGTTTCTTGCCTTTGGAGTTAAAAAATTTCTCCATACGTCTTACGAAATAGCTTTGCAGCTCTTCCACGGACTTCAGGTTGTTCGCTTTCATCACCTCCGCGCATGCTGGAGATTTGGCCCAACTGGATTTCTCCACCTCATCAGCGCCCAGGTGAATGTACTGAGAAGGAAAGAGTGCGGCTATCTCGCTAAACACATCTTCCGCAAATTTGAACGTCTTTTCGTTGCAAGGACAAACAGGCGTACTGAAAGTTACTCCCCAGCCGTTTTCCTCACTGCAAGTCAGGAAAGGATAAGCTTTGATGGCTGCCATCATATGGCCAGGCATATCAATTTCAGGAATAATTTCAATATGACGGGCGGCTGCGTAGGCAATGATATCCTTCATCTGCACCTGCGTATAGAAGCCACCATACATGGTTTTACCGTTACGTACCACAATATGTTGGGTATCGAGTGCCATGTCTGGGTTTTCTTTCGACTTGTTGATGCAGACAGAGTCTTGGTTATTGAAAGTTCTCCAGGCGCCTTGTGAAGTCAGCAGTGGATACTTTTTGATTTCGATTCTCCATCCTTGGTCATCGGTGAGATGCAGGTGGAGTTTATTCATTTTATAGAGAGCCAGGAGGTCGATGTACTTCTTCAGGTAGCTCACGGAGAAGAAGTGTCGGGCTACATCTAAGTGCATACCGCGCCAATCCCAGGTAGGATGGTCTTTGATATCAGCGGCAGGGAGGTAGAAAGATTTCATACGATTATCTTTCACCAGTTCTGCATTTACAGGGAAGAGTTGGTGCATAGATGAGATACCTCTGAAAATACCGGTACCAGTGCGGGCAGAGAGGATTACGCGTTCTGGAGTGATCTGCAGGTGATACTCCTCTTCCCCTTTGATGGTATTGTCTTGCATCAGTACAATGCTGCTTGCTCCTGGTTTTGCGGCTACTGGCAAGGGACCACCGAGATAGACCGTCATCATTTGTTGGAGCTGTTTGAGCTCATTGGCAAAGACTTTCGGAGCAACGATGTTTGTGTGTCTACCGATAATAAATTCTCCTTTCGCAGTCGTGATTTCCTGCGGGTAAGGTATCAGTGGATACCGTCCGGGATCGGCGTCCTGGGCGGATGCGGAGCTGTACAGGATTGCGGCGAGTACAGTCAACTTCAGTGGTTTCAGCATATTCAATCGTTAAGCAAGTTTCCAAACCGGCAAATTATGATAAAAGGATTTAGCAAACTGGTGAGATATTACTAAATCCTGCATCTATCTTGACTTTACGAATATATTTCAGGATTTGTAAAAAATCAGGTTTATTTGCAAATCATGTCACTTTATATCACCTCTCTTAATTCTGGCAGCAACGGCAATTGTTATTACATAGGCAATGAAACGGAAGCGATTCTGATAGATGCGGGTATATCTTGTCGTGAAACGGAGAAGCGAATGGCCAGGCTGGGATTGAGTATGGGTCGGGTTAAAGCGATATTTGTTTCGCACGAGCACACCGATCACATTAAAGGAATTCCTGTTATTAGTCGTAAGCATCAGTTGCCGATATATATTACGCCAGACACGATGGTATCTGGCAGGTTGGATATACAAGAATCGTTGATACGTCGGTTTATTTCTTATGAGCCGGTAGTGATAGGTGGATTGCGTGTTACTGCTTTTCCCAAATTGCATGATGCCGTGGAGCCGCATAGTTTTATGGTAAGTTCTGATGAAGTGAACATTGGCATATTTACCGATATAGGAGCCCCTTGCGAGCAATTGATACATCATTTCAAACAATGCCATGCAGCGTTTCTGGAAGCGAATTATGATGAGACGATGTTAGAAACGGGGCGTTATCCTTACTTCTTGAAGAATAGGATTCGCGGAGGGCATGGCCATCTCTCTAATACACAGGCATTGGAAATATTCCGGGAGCATCGTCCTGCGTACATGACACATCTGCTACTCTCCCATCTTTCCAGGGATAACAATAATCCGGAACTGGTACACCAATTGTTTACGCAGGAGGGCACCGCTACCGAAATCGTAGTAGCTTCCCGCGACCAAGAAACAAGCGTATTCAAGATTTCCGCTAATAACGTTCAGTCGTTTCCGTTAGGATCTCAAAAGAAATTATAAAAAAAATTTGGGAGATATAAATTATTTCCTACTTTTGCGCTCCCTTCACGGGAATGATTCCGTAGCTCAGTTGGTAGAGCAATACACTTTTAATGTATGGGCCCTGGGTTCGAGTCCCAGCGGGATCACAACATAACAATCAAAGGATATTAAAGCCGCTTGAATCGTAGGATTTAAGCGGCTTTTGTGTTTTTACCAATAAAAGGTAAATCATACAAAACGAATCTGAAAGGATACAAAAAAGGATACACAAAACAGTTTTACTTTTAGTGTATCCTTTTTGAGGGCAAATATTTATCAGTAACGATTTTTAGGATTTCTTCCTCCCATACGTAAAGAATGTTCGTATGTCATTGATCCAGGAGGGAATTGAATCCTTACTATGAGCCTTCTTTATCTCTTCAGGTGTATTGTGAGGTAAAGCGAGATATTCAAGGTATTTTTTCGCAAACTCCCATTTATTATTGCCTTTATTAAAGAAGTTGTCCAATTCTACCTTCTCTGTTGGTCTCATATCTAGATAGAAATATGAATTAAGTTCATATTCCTCTTTTAGGTTGTCTGCAACAAATGAGAGTTCGGTGTTTGAGGCTTTAAAATAAAGAAGAGTCTCGTGAAAAAGTCGACCATTTAAGCAATCTTCGATTTCGGTTGGCGGACTTGCAATTACTGAATCGATTTTTTCTAGAACGGTTTTTTTGTTATTCTCATCATTCATAATTCTCTTGCAAAGAAGATTATTTTGATCCTGAGTAGTATATTTTACCAATTGTTTGTCGGTGTCGGATATCATGTAGATTTTACCCTTTACATCATCCTTGAAATCATCATATGCAGTTGATAAGTAATTGTAGATCCTTTTTATTTCCGCTGCTCCTCCAACTGGAATAATACGTAAGTTTTTCTCTTTAACAAGATCATTTAAATAGTAATCTAAATATAACTTCTCTGATGACCCTTCACAAATTATCCAATTGAAAGGATGTTCCGATATGAGGCTGGATATTATTGATTGACTAAAGTCATTTATACTCTTTAGTCTTATGTCATACGGCAGCTTACCTTTACTACTTACCTTTTGTTGTTTTATTTCCTCGCGATAATTATTTAAACTCACTATATCTATAATATGAACTCCCTCCTTGCGGTTTATGACAGATACAAACCCATTGTCAATTGTGGGAAAGAATCCATACCAATGAGTCGAAAATAATAGTTGTTGACAAGACACACTTATTGCAAAAAGGCGAAGAAATTGTTCAAAACATGATGATATATGTAGTGAACTTTCGGGTTCATCGATTGCTATAATTAAATTATCGGAACTTCCTCTGTGATTTGTCAATAAACTAAATGCTAAGTCAATAATTGCTTTTTGTTTTTCACCAGAACTTAAATCTTTAATTTCTATCCAGTGTCCACCTTCTTGCTTATGAAATTTTCGAGCTTCAAAGAAGTGCTCAATAATTAGAGAATTAAAATCTCCTTTTCTTAAACCGGACTGCCGGTCGGTGCGTTTCCTAAATGAATATCCCCGTAGATCTTTTGATAGATTATCCAGAAACTGTAGAAGACCTCTATTTATATTTCTTACGGTTTCTCCTGGCAAATTTTTCTCAATTACTTGGCTCAGTGTTTGGCCCATTAATACTTGAATCTCGTGTTTTTCGAGTTTCATAAAGGTGCTAGGGTCAATATCTTTAGGAATATAAAGGTATTCATAAAGAGAAATAATTACATTCAGCAGGTTATTAGCCCCAAGGTGTGATTTAAGGTCTTCTTGCTTTATTGACATATTTTCGTCGACCTTGTTGTCTATTCCTAGTGCAACAGCAATTTTATATCTATTGAAGATTGAAAAACTAAGGTCACCGTCTATATCTTTGCCAATCGGCAACAAATAATAATCTTTGGGGGTAATGCGCTTTAGGAGTGAATTTCGATGACGATTGAATGTTTCAAAATGGCCTTTGTTATTTGGGCTAACATCTTTTTCCTCAATGTTCCACATTACTTTGCTTATGGCCTCAGCAAGCATTGATTCTTTTGCAGGAATTTTTGACTTTTCAATTAAAAAAATCGGAACAATATAAGGTTTGGCCTGTTGGCCTTGTTTTCTACTTGCCAGATTCCAAATCCAAGGTTTATAGTTGAAGAAAGTATCAAGAGATTCAAGTATTGAGCTTTTTCCTATGCCATTAACACCTACAATGCCGCAGAATGTTTCTCCGGCAGACAAAGGGATATAATTTATATTCTGATATATTTTATAGTTTCTTAATAAGATTCCTATTATCATCTTTTTTTACTAATATATAGTATTTTAAATAATAATCTGTTTTTTCTTCGCTTAATGAAATATTCTTGGTAATGAAGTCCCACTTCTGCCTCAGTTAATCTTAAAGCAACCTGTCCTTCATTTTCATCGCTCCTGGCTTCATTAGTACTTCAGCCTTTGTGCTGATGTAGTTAGGCTTTCCGTTTATTTATAAAGGTTATAAGCTCTTAACAATACGGTACAAAATAAGCTAATCCAGAAGGATACAAATTCGGATACAGTAACTTTCAAATCCGTTAAAAGTGGCGCTAGTAGTGCCTTTGATATAGTCCCAGCGGGATCACAAACAACTTACAAAACCTGCGCTGGTCGCAGGTTTTACTTTTTTAGTCGAGTTCCTTTTATATAACCCCGATTTTTTCTCCATGATTTATACAAATTAAACCCTCGGTTGCAGTTAAAGGGACTTAAAGTGTTGAACTTCCCTTAGAAATCAGGCTACTGGGATAATGCAGTATACAGGCTTATAGAAATAGAGTTTTATTGGAATTCAATAACACATAAGGATAATAGTACTTATAAGCGACACCATGTTGATCCCCGTTCAGGCGAATGGTTTTCTTCCGAATTTGTCAGAACAGTTAAGATATTTATGTAATATTGTTGTAAGTTGTGTGCAATTTTAACTCCGACTACTCATTTGACCCATCTAAGTTAACATATTGACCAGTTTGCAAAAATATCCGAGGAGGAATGGAACTTTTTTGCATCGAAAAAATTAAGCAGACAATATGCAAGAGACAAACGAAAAATTTGAGAGCGCACCCAACGACAAGTTGAGTATAAAGGTTCTTTCAGACAATAATCCATATCCTTCTGCTGATATTCAACAAAAGATGCTACAACCTAGAAGGCTTTCTTCTTATTTTATCGTGTTGATTGACAGCGGCACTCTTACATACAATTTGGATTTACAAGACATCACGATCACTGACGGACATTTGCTTTTTGCAATGCCTAATCAAGTTTTTATTCCTCCACCTAAGACTGCTAATCTTAAATATTTCAAAGTACTTTTTGATGAAAACACATTAGCATTGCTACCACAACGATTTCCTTTTCTAGTTAATCCCTTAGGTTCACAGACTATAATTTTTGACAATACTACAAGGGAGAGAGTAAGAAAAGTTTTTGAAATTTTAAATCAGATATTTCATATAGACGAACATTCGACCGACACAGAAATTATACTATCTTACCTGAACTCACTATTAACAGAATTGAATAGTGCTTATTTCAAAAACACAGCACCACTAAATATTCTAAACACCAATCTATCAAAGTTTATTGAATTCAAATTAATGGTGGAAACCCATCTTACGGAGCAACCTTCTGTAAATACAATAGCCGAAAAATTGGCTTTAACCACCAACAGCTTATATCGGATTGTAAAAGAATATTCGGGCGTTTCGCCAAAAGATTTTTTTACTAATCGTTTAATGATTGAAGCACAGCGAAAATTACAATACTCCCCCCTTTCCGTAAAAGAATTAGCTTATGAACTGGGCTTTAATGACCCTGATTACTTTTCAAGATTTTTCAAAAAATGTACGGGAAAGAGCATAAGTGAGTTTTTAAAAGCTCAGCAAGATTAGTCAAGATAATAAATTGATTTGTCCATCTTCTCTGTTTTTCAGCTATCTACTTTTGCTTGATTAATTTAAAAAAAAAATGAAATCAGCATTAGTAACAGGAGCTAACAAAAGCATTGGCTTTGAAGTTGCACGCCAACTTGCTCAAAATGGGATTTATGTTTACCTCGGCAGTCGCAATTTAGAAAACGGTATAGCAGCCGTCAATAAATTATTGGCAGAGGGACTCAGCAATGTAGAGGCTATTCAGCTTGACATTACAGATGATGAATCTGTAAGAAATGCTTGTACAGAGATAAGCAAGAAAACAAAAACCTTGGACATACTTATCAATAACGCTGGCGTTTATGGTGGCTATCCACAAGCAGCACTTGATTCCACCATAGAGCAATTCAAAACAGCATACGATACAAATGTTTACGGGGTTGTAAGAGTGACACAGGCATTTATTGATTTATTGAAAAAATCTTCTGAACCCCGTATTGTAAATGTAAGTTCAAGTCAGGGTTCCATTACTTTACATAGCGACCCTTCATACAAGTATTACGACTACAAAGGAGCTGTCTATCTTTCTTCAAAAGCAGCAATGAATATGTACACCGTTGTTTTGGCATACGAGCTAAAGGATAGCAACTTCAAAATAAACGCTGTTTGCCCAGGATATACAAAGACGGATTTCAATGGTAATCGTGGGCCAGGAAGTGTTGAAGTTGCCGGAAAGCGAATTATAAAATATGCTTTGATTGACAAAGATGGACCGACCGGAAAATTCTTTAGTGAAGAAAACAATCCTGAAACAGGAGAAGTGCCTTGGTAATAAAGACCGAGGATCACAGCAACCCGTCTCTATGTAGCGACGGGTTTTTCTTTTTCAGCCCTGTGGAATAATTGTGTTAAAGTGGATCTGCCAATGCTTGCTCCTGGCTATATGCGGGTGAATGGAAAATGGGAACGAAATGATAGCACGCTGCCCTACAGGGGCATGGCTGCTGGTGGTCGTTATACCACCGTAGATGACATGCTGAAATTCGTTCATGTGCTTCAATCCGGCAAGCTGATTTCTAAAGCAATGCTTAAAATGGCTATGCAGCCATTCTTTCACGATGCGCCGTCAGGATATGGATATGGATTGGGTTTTGAAATATATGGCGATAAGCAATTAACAAGTTTTGGCCATGAGGGTGGTGCAGACGGCATGAATGGCGAGTTACGCGTTTTCCAGAAGCTTAACAGGGTCATTGTGGTATTAAGCAATTTAGATCCACCTGCCGCACATCGCCTGGTTGATTACTATTCCCTACGCATGCCAGCAGCATAGTATTTATCCCGTTACTTCCCGACAATTCACAAAAAAGGGGACCTAGTCCCCTTTCATTAAACTTTATAGTACTGCTCCCAGCCCTTCCTTGGTGGAGGCCCTATCAGCAATTCATTGGCATGTTTGTTATTAGTAATGATTTTATTTTCTCTATCGAATTGTAATTTCTCACCTGTCCACTGCGCCAGTACACCAAGACAGAACACTTGACTGAGCGGACCCGCAATAGCGAATGGAGATCTTGTTTGCTCCTCTCCTTTACAAGCCAGCAAGAAGTTCTTAAAGTGGTTAGACGGACTTTGCGGCACTACTGGCAGTTTGCCCGCCATTTCTTTTGCTTTCTCCTCCGGAATGATTGTGAGGGTACTACCATGCGAGCCTCCTTTAAATGTAAGCTCCTTACTGTAGATAATCTTACCAGGATTCAGTTTAGCAGGTGCGATAGGGCCATTGCTTGGAGGGGGAATATTCGGATCGAGTCCTGATACACCGTATCCGGCAGGAATTGGTGGCAAGTTATCTACTCCATCGTACCAGGTGATATCCAGTGCTGGCATATTTCCTCTTTTTGGGAATTTGAATGCCAACGTGGAAGACATTGGGTAGAAGAAGTTATTATGCCCTGTGAGCTTAATAGGATCAATTTCATATGGTAAGCCAAGATCGAGGAATTGGTGAGCTGTATCGATGATATGTGCTCCCCAATCTCCCAATGCGCCCATACCGAAATCGAACCAGCAGCGCCACTGGCCGTTCACGAAATCTTTATTATAAGAGTGCCCCTGTGTGGCCATCTGCCAGATATTCCAGTCGAGCGTATCAGGTGCCTTTTCTGCCGGCGGGAACGAAGTTATATTTGGATTCCAGCCATGCCAGCGCCGCGGAGAGTTCATATGGGCCGTAATGGCTGTCACATCTTTAATGATACCTGCCTCTGTCCAGGCTTTAAACTGGAAGTAATTAGCTTCAGAATGGCCCTGGTTGCCCATTTGCGTCACCACTTTTGGATGCTTCCGGGCGGCTTTCATCATCAATTCCACCTCATTGAAGGTGCGTGCCATTGGCTTTTCTACATATACATGTTTTCCCAGGCCTATTGCCATCATTGTGATCGGGAAATGGGAGAAGTCAGGTACCCCGATGGATACCGCATCAATTTGGTTACCCATTTTATCGAACATCTGGCGGAAATCCTGGAAACGTGGTACGTTAGGAAACATTTTCATCACCTCTAGGGTATGTGGTGCCCCCATGTCTACGTCGCAGAGGGCTACAACGTTTGCCAGCCCAGTCTTGTAGAGCGCCTGGGCGATCTCTCCGCCCCTGTTACCTATACCAATGAAGGCAATGTTTACTTTTTCGTTCGGTCCGATTTTGCGGACATATGGCTTCGCTGCGGCCATCAGCAGACTTGGAGTAGCAGTGGCCAGGGTGGCCAGTGCCGCTTGCTTCAGGAAGCTCCTTCTTGAGTTTTTGTAATTCATCGCGTGGTTTGTTGATTGCTTCCCCCAAAATATAAAAATGTCTTTGCAATCGAAAGCATAAATAAAAAAACTTGGAAACTTTACATGAATGGTAGATGAGGGTCTTGCTGTATGATGGCGATTTGTAATGGTTTTGGCAGTCAAATCATAAATTCCTTCCCGTCAAATGCAGTCTCTAGGAGCAGTCCGTCTTTTCCCAAGGAGGTAATTTTCCGTATGCCTTCCGCCGGGTCTTTCAAGAACCAGGTCCCAAAGTGGGTGAAAATGATCCTGTGCGTGTATTTTTCGAAGAAATCAACGAGATCAGGGATCCCTGCATGTCCGAATAGGCGGCCGTCTGCATCTTTCCTGACAATCCCGCCTTTTCTAAAAAAGCTAGCTTCAGTGATGACAGCATCCAGCCCTTTCAGATAGCCGTGATATTCCACTGGGATACTGATCATATCCCCGGTATAGAATATCTTTTTATTCTCTTTACTGATAACATATCCTTGTGATTTTACTTTTGTACTATGGACAGTAGGAATGGGAATAATCGTATATCCGTTCTGGGTAAAAGGTGCTGAGATTATCTTCATGTGAGGCTGCCTGGCGAATGCTTCCGGCGCTACAATTGGGATATCTATATTCGAAACATCCTTTCCCCTTACAAAAAAGGCATGGTCAGGATGCAGATGTGTGATGAGGATACATACAGGATCGTATTGCAGGTATTCCTTTTCTCCAATATCGCAGAGAATGGTGTTGTCGATCAAAAGACCTGAATGCCTCGCGTATAGGTGTTTGCTAAGAAGGATCTCACCCCTTACTCCCAATGTCCTGATCTGCATGACAAAGCTTTTATTTAAGGTACAAAAAATTTCAACTGGTACATTATATGCATTCCCAACTATCATTTATTTACCCTAGAAAACGATAAGCTGGCAGCCTGTTTGATTAGTAGCATCCCAAGGCATATCCATGAATATTGATCGAATGCATTCACAAACACCGCTTCGAAAAATAGAATTAAAACGCAATTAGAAAGTACTTAAAATCAGCTTAAATCAAGACGTAAAATAGTTTAGACTACTGCAATTCCACTACGGAGAAAAATGAGTGTATACAAAATAAAATATTTTTTTTCAATAGTAAGAAAGCTGTAATATTGGTAGACAATTACGGTACAAATCCAAACGTCGAGCCCTAATTTATAAGCAAATCTGAGTAACCCACATTTCAAATCTGACATACTGGAAAGTCCGCCTATTCATCATTCCAACATGCATTCGCAACAATCATGGCAATCTTATTTGCAGGTGAGTAATTGAAGATTTTCCGTCATCTTAAATACGTATATACTTAAACGTTAGTTGTGAAATACAGCTATAGTAAAGGCTTTTTTTCATGCAGCTACAATAGCAATATAAAACCCAAAATCTCAACCGATGAAAAATCAAGCATTTTTATTCCTGCTCTGCTTGTTGGCAGGTGCTTTCATCACTTCCTGCCAGAAAGATAACAAACAAGGCAGTGCTAACAAACCCAATCTCTCTAACGAAGTGTTAGCACAAATCAAAGCAAAAGGCTTTAGTACCAGCAATGTACACGTCGTAAATGGAGGCTATCTCGTAGAAGGAGATATTTTCCTTAGTTCAAAAGATCTTAGTCAGAGAGCCAAAAATAATAAAGTAAGAGTGGCCAAAACAGAACAGTATTCCACCAATAACCTGGTAGGTGGTCTGCCACGGGTGATTACTGTAACTGTATCCAATCTGGGAAGTGCTTTCGTTCAAGGCACCGACCTCGCCATCCAACGTTACAATGCATTGGGCCTGCGCATCCAGTTCCAGCGCATTACCAGCGGTAATGCCGATATCACTATCCAGGGCTTTTATCAAGGGCCTAGTGGTGGCTATATCACCTTGGGATCATCCGGTTTCCCTACCGATTTAGGAGATCCTTATAACCTTATACAGATGAATACCCACCCTGATGCATACGGTAGTAATCCGGATGTATTATATGTAGGTTCAGTTATCCAGCACGAAATAGGCCATTGCATCGGCATGCGTCACACCGACTATATGGACCGTTCCTATAGCTGCGGCGGTGATCCTGTAGATGAAGGTGATGGTGGTGTAGGTGCTGTATATCTGCCTGGTACCCCTAGTGGTCCGGATGCAGACTCTTGGATGCTGGCTTGCTCCAATGGTGGCGACCGTACCTTTAATGCCAATGATATCATTGCATTAAACTATCTCTATCAATAACCCATCGCTAGCTGGAAATGCATGAAAAATAAAAACGGTTACGCCGTGGCTATGGTCCTCGGTGTAACCGTTTTATACCCGATTATCCGTGTCTCTCTAAATGGTAATGCTTATTTGTAATTGAATGATCTTGTGAACAATTGTATCACCTTCGGATAATATAATGCTATATTCAATCCGCAACTTCTCCAGGAAGATTTTGTTATTAATACGTATCACCGTTCTAGTTATTTCACTTCTATCTTCATTAACTCCGCCGCCTCGGTGTCTTCATATTTTACAATTAAGGCAGCAAGTTGCTTTTTCAGTTGAGCAGTGATGGCTTCATATCCTTTTTTCCCATACACGTTATTCATTTCTGACTTATCTTTTTCCAAGTCGAACAACTCCCAACCCTCTACGCGTTCATAAAACCGAATGAGTTTATAGCGTTGGGTTTTGATACCAAACTGCGGAGATACGTGGTGAACCGTATTTTCATAGTAATGATAGTACATGGCATCCCTTCCCTTCTGCTTCGTATGTTTCAGCAGTGGCAGCATTGATTCACCTTGCATATCCGCCGGAATTTTAACGCCTGCCGCATCCAGCACAGTTGGGGCGATATCCAAGTTCATCACAAAATCCTTACTAATAACACCAGGTTTTAAAACACCCGGATAACGCATCAACATCGGTGTTCTGAAAGACTCTTCATACATCCAGCGTTTATCAAACCAACCGTGTTCTCCCAGATAAAAGCCCTGGTCGGATAAGTAAATAACGATGGTATTATCTGTCAACTGGTGCTTATCCAGGTAATCGAGGGTACGGTTAATATTACGGTCTAAGGCTGCCGCAGTACTTAGATAATCATGCATATAGCGCTGATATTTCCACTCTGTAAGGGCATTCCCGGAAAGATTTTTGGCTAACAGGTCTTTATGAATAACTTTATAATAGGCATCAAAACGCGCTCTTTGCGCGGGGTTCATCCGATTAACATTGCCGTCTTTGTTTGCTTCTTCTTCAGAATCAAACATTTTCAAATCAGACTTCATGGTCATGGTTTTGGCAATAGTCATATCCTGTACAGCAGCGGCCTTCCTGGTATTGTAATCATCATAGAAATTGGATGGCAGTGGGAATTTAATATGATCATATCTGCCTAAATCAACGGTATCCGGCAACCACTCGCGGTGCGTTGCCTTATGACCTATTACCAGGCAAAATGGTTTGGTGGTATCTCGGTGATCCAGCCAGTTTTCAGAGAGATCTTCTATGATATTGGTAGCATACCCCTGAATCCTCGTTTTAGAGCTATCCATCTGTATAAAATCAGGATTGTAATATTGCCCTTGCCCTGGTAATATCTCCCAGAAACTAAAACCCTCTGGTTTTGTTTCCAAGTGCCATTTGCCAATCCAAGCCGTTTGATAGCCACTTTTAGT
Source organism: Chitinophaga sp. (assembly GCF_019236475.1). GTDB lineage: Bacteria > Bacteroidota > Bacteroidia > Chitinophagales > Chitinophagaceae > Chitinophaga. Next base: position 184,028 of record NZ_JAFAIX010000007.1, on the reverse strand, counting down.
CAGTTCTTTGATGAAAGAGTTTTGAGAGCCATCGAAGCGGGAGTGGTCGTTGTCTTTGAAGCCATTTTTGTGGGAATACTTTCCTGTCAGAATCACTGCTCTGCTCGGGCCACAAATGGAATTGGTGACATAAGCGCGATCAAATCGTACTCCTTCATTCGCTATTCTGTCTATACCAGGCGTTTTTATCAATTTGTTACCATAAGCACTGATGGCTTGATACGCATGATCATCTGATACAATAATAATCACATTGGGTCTTTGCTGTGCCCATGCCGTACAGGAAACCGCTAGGGAGAATAGCACACCCATCCAAGTTCGTAGTCTCATTGTTTACTGTTTAATCGGCCGAAATATAGGGTCTTTTTCATTTATAATGGAATGACTTTACTTAAACTTTGGTTGATAAGGTCAATCCTATTATAAAACTATATCAACTGGAGGCCTTTTTAGATGCTAAAAATCATACTAGAAAGCATCCAGCGCCAGAATACCCACCTATCCCGCATTTGCATTTCACAAATATTAGCACTACTTTTCAATTCCTATATCCTGTCTATGAAAAAAATGCTCACTTTTAAAAGGTATCATACCGCTGAACAAGCTGGCGAAGTTATGTCCCTCCTGCATGAAAACAATATCCCTGTGGAATATGAAGAAGAAGTAGTGCTCACAGATAAATTATATTTAGGCCAAAACTTTGATCAGCGCCACCTTGTGAAGGTTCCTGCAGATTATTTCTCTCAGGCAGATATGGTGCTAAAAAGCCAGATCAACATTGCTGCTGCAGATGTAGAACCAGACTATTACCTGCTGTCTTTTACCACGGAAGAATTAAAGGAGGTCATCAATAAAAAAGATGAATGGGGCGATTTCGATTATGTGCTAGCGTTAAAGCTACTGGAACAGCAAGGCATCTCCTACTCCTCAGAACAATTGGATACCCTTGAAAACAAACGGCTAGCAACACTATCTACCCCACAAGAACTGCCACTCTTTTGGCAGGTAGTAGGATTCCTTTCTCCTTTATTGGTACTCCTGGCGATGTTTCCATATGCAGCGCTTTTCTCTTTCCTTGGCATCTTTATTGGCGCATTTGTACGGCTGACTAAAAAAACACTGCCTGACGGTACTCGAATGTATGCCTTCTCCGAAAAAACACGCGATCAGGGCAAATGGATGATTCTCTCCGGAGCAGTACTGATCCTTTTATGTTTTACGATACTTACTAAGTTCATCCTTACACAATATTAAAAGAAAGCAGGCGACTAATGGTCGCCTGCTTTCTTTTAACGCCTTTTATTTATAATAGTGAACCCAAAGAGAGTCCATTACTCATGCCAAGGTGAATGCAGGATACAATCGCAGAAGTTCTTCCGCTGAAATCCTGGGATCATAAATGCACATACATCGGCTTTTATATTACCGAAAGTGGTATCTGTCTTATGTTCAAAGCCCCCAAAGAAAGTTGGGATAATGCGTTTCTTAAAATCAGTTCTTGGAAAGGCTGCAATGATTTCATTGCGATGAGCTTCGCTCAAATGTTCATACCCCTCTCCCATTACATCCAATCCTACCCCTGAATACATTAAGGATACTTCGGCTTCTTTATGTTCTGCAATACCAATGGAGGTATGCAATGCAATCGTATCCCATACCAATTGTACCGATTCTTTGGATACACCATGACTTTTTAAAAATTCCCTTGCAGCATTGGCGCCATCCACTTCAAAACGCAAATCCGGACTGCTATAATGAGGTACCAACCCTAAATCATGAAAAACAGCGCTGATATATAACAACTCTGCATCATACTTCACTTTGGATCTTTGACCGTTTAAAGAAGAGAACAAAAATACCCTCATGGAATGATTATAGATAAATTCGGTGCCATGCTCCAGCAATAATTCAGTGGCTTCCATCGCCATCTTACTATCAGGAATAGCAATTCCTGCAATTGATTTTATTCTGCTTACTGACATAAGGTATAATTTTATGCAGCAAAGCTAGCAGACAGTCATCGTGTGGAGAATGTCAAAAAGCGTAGATTACCTGCCAATATTTACAAAGGCATCCCGATAATCTGCTGGGGAAGTATGCGTAATTCGCTTAAAAAAATGGCTGAATTGCTCTGGAGTGGCAAATGACAGATCATAGGCGATCTGCTTTATTGGCTTTGTTGAAAATTGAAGGGAGCGCTTGGCTTCTGCAATTAAGTGTCCGTTAATGATTTCCTTTGCGCCATGGCCAGTTTTCCGCTTACATACATCGGCAAGCTTACGGGTCGATACGGCCAGCTCTCTCGCAAAATCCGATACCTCACGGGTGATATGAAAGCGGACACTTACTAATTCAAGGAATCTTTGATATAACTGATTATCAAAATCATTTAGATTACCATCAGCGGATACCCGAATGTTGGCTAGCTTGATCATCATGATTTTCAAATAGGCAGCCATTGCGTCCAACTTATTCGGATAATCTTCCGTTAAATATTCCTGGCATAATAGCTCGCAAACAGGAAGGAGACTTTCCCCATCCTGAACACTCAATGGCAATCGTTGATGCAAGGCAGGATTGTTAAATAATGTAGCCTTACAATTAGATGCACTTGTTGGCGTTTTCTCCCAAAAACAATCGCCAAACATAATTTCATATCCATTCAAAATTGTATCTGGCGTGAAAGCAAATACCTGTCCTTTAGCTACCAACAAGATTTCCTGGCCATCAAGCACAAAATCTTGTTGATCTATTTGGATGCATCCTTTGGCATTAATCAATATGAAAATCCGGTTATACGTTACACTCACAAATACAGACTCCGCATATCCATTATTGGATAACCGGGAAACTTTAAAAGAATCTTTTATCTCCCTATCAACTGCCAGATTTTGCGCCAAATACATACCTAAAGATAGCAATAAAATGGGGATCCCCTTGTACACGCTCCTTTTCAGCCACCATTATCAAAAAATAACTAATAAAGATTTATTATCTTTATTATCAACTGTGCTCCCCCCTGAGCTGGAGAGGTTACTTCATGTCCCGGCTCCGTGTCTCCATAAAAATTTTCAAAAAATCTTATAATACTGGCATCTTATGACACCATCATCTCAAATTACACAGGCCAATAAATTAATTTTCTTAGGCCTTTTGCTGTTCTTTTTTGGGTTAATAATTGGACTATTCGTACATAACATGACTAACGCCAGAATGGCTTTAAGCGCTCACCTCGAAGGTGTGATGAACGGAATATTTCTGATGGTATTAGGCTTGATATGGGACAGAGTGATATTACCCATAAAATGGTTGAAGGTGGCTTTCGGACTAGTACTATTTGGCACCTTTGCAAATCTTGCAGCCGTATTATTGGCTGCCATCACCGGTTTTGGTAAAATGATGCCGTTAGCCGGAGGTACCGCAGGCACGCCATTGATGGATGGTATTATTTCTTGTTTACTGATATCCCTTTCCTTAGCGATGTTGGCTGTTTGTATGATTATCTTGATTGGATTGTATAAACGGTTAAATGCGACAAATAAGCTATAGGGAGACACGATATCATCGGTTTGCAGTAATTACTTAAAAATGCGGCCGAACACTCGTCCGGCCGCCAACAACTTACTTCTCCGTTGGCATACGGTCAGACTGATTCTTCTTCCGATTAAAACGATAGACCACATTCCCTGTATAGATAACCCCCATTTGCTGCATATGCGAATACAAAGAATACTCCGCAATGTTCATTTCCTGGAGATAAATATTGGAATTGAAAATATTATTTACACTAAAAGACACCGACATCCTATCTCCCCATAAATCTTTGGAGAGACCAATATTCGCACGGTATTGATCCGCTACCGTAATCTGTACTTCCTGGCGTTTGCCACGGTATGTAAAGCTCCCATCAATATTGATAATTTTTGGGAAACGCATGCTGGATCGCAGCGTTGTAAACCAAGTGGTATTATCGGCAGCATAGGTAATTCCGGCATATTCACCACGCTGACTAAACTTGTACCAATTCACATCCCATGACAAACGCCACCAGGCATAAGGATTATAGGTAGTGGTCATATCAAACCCATAACGGTTCTCTGTTCCCATATTCGCCCATGTTCTCACAAAATTACCGTTCGCCTGTGGCTCAATCACTGCTCCAAAATAATTGGTGGTATATTGATAGTAAATACCAGGGTTCACACTGATCTTTCCTGCTTTTATTAATAATGCCAACTCCCCTACACTGGTGTACATGGGGTCTATATTGGCATTGCCCCGCTGGAGGAAACGTTGATCAGATAAGCCTTCGAATGTATTCAGTTGCCAGAATTGAGGACGGTTGATCCGCCTGCTATAACTCCCCTGTACACTCCAATCATTTTTAAAACCATATTGCAAGTGCAAAGTGGGAAACAGATCGATGTATTCCTTGCGTTTATCGACGGTCTGTGCACGATCGCGGATATGAATCTGAGATAACTCACTACGCAAGCCTAGTTGTGCATCCAACTGCCGCCACTTTCGGCTATATTGGGTGTATGCAGCATAAATATTTTCATCATAATAAAGCTTATTATTGTTGTCGTCTACCAATTTACCATCCTGGGCAGCCGAATATTCACTCCGTATAGCGCGCCATTGCCCACGCCCCCCCATCTCTAGTTGACCAACTTTTAAGGGTAACTTATAATCACTCTGCAAATAAACATCCTTACTACTTTCCAAATCACGCGTAACCAAATGAACCTGGTTGGAACCAGGCGCCATATTGAATTGACGAATATTTTGATTTTCGTCGTCATGCCAGAAATCATATTGCATATAGGTGCTCCATTTCCGGCCTGGTTGCTTAAATGTGCGGCTATAACTTAATTCCAGTTCGTTGAATAACTGCGGTTCCCGATATTGCTCAAAACGGTTGATAGCACTGTCTTGGGTGCCCTGCGCATTGAAATAATTATAGAGATAGCTATTCCTATCATTGTTCCGCACGTTTGTGCCATAATAACTGGCGGTGATGGTATTTTTTTCGTTGAGATAGATATCCGTTCCCAAGTAGATATTCCTATTATCCGCATGAAGATCGGAGCGATTCGTTTGCTGCAATTGGTTATAAGGCTTTTTATTGACACGCAGAATATCTTCCACAAACAATAAAGTCCTATCCCGGTATCCAATATTCGTAAATACATTAAACAGTTGGGTTTTATAGCTGGCATTAAGATTGACACTGTTGTTTTTCGGGCTGGAAAGGCCAGCCTGTAGCGCGGCATTGAACCCTTGGGAGGCATTCTTCTTCAGTACTATATTGATAATTCCTGCGCTGCCCTGTGCTTCATAGGCAGCAGAAGGGTTTGTAATCACTTCAATTTTTTCAATATTTGCTGCCGGGATCTGCGATAGGCCATTGTTTTGGGTAAGCATGGAAGGTTTGCCATTGATCAATATCCGAACATTTTGGTTGTCGCGCAGAGATACCTTCCCTTGTATATCCACGTTGACCGATGGTACATTATTCAATATATCGTTTGCATTACCACCCTTGGACAATATATCTTTACCCACATGGAATATCTTCTTATCTGTCTTCAATTCGAGCGTCGACTTCTCTCCCTGCACCTGCACAGTCGATAATTGCTTTACATGATCGGTCAAGCTGATGTTGCCAAGATCCAGGTTATTTCGCAGCGCGATAGCGCGTGAGTGGGTATTATAATTGAATCCCCAAGTTTGGAAGGTATAGTTGCCAACTGGGATGGTCAGGGTGAAATCGCCCTCCGAACTGGTGGCCGCATGAAATTGCTTGGTGGAGTCTTTTTGCGATTGTACTAAAATAGTGGCGCCAATGATGGCTTCCTTCGTGGTGGCGGAAATAATCCGTCCTTTGAGTACATAGGTTTGGCTGAATACTGGTATTCCTATCCCCAGGCAACATAGCATCAATAAAAATTGCTTCATTTTTCGTGAGTTTGTGCAAATGTGAAAGTTTGTAGGAGCCAATGCAGCACGCGTCGATGAACAGTAGGTTACAGGATACAGAGAGTACGCTATTGGTACAAAAGAAGGTTTAACTACGCGCAGCTCATTTTCATATGCGGAACGGGCCATTTCGTCTTCGATAGGGTGATCATGCTATAAAGTTTGTTACTTTTACCATTATGCCTTTAGTGGAAAGATTCTTACAATTCACCAGCAAATACAGGTTCCTTACGCATTTCACCTACTGGATAGGGACTTATGTCTTGGCGATGTCGCGATATAATAGTGCTACCGACAATGAATATTCCTTTCAACAGGAAATGGTCAATAGCTTCTTCTTTATTAGTTATGCCGCTATCACATCTTATTTTTTTGCATATTTTGTTTTGCCGCGGGTATTAACGGGGAAGCAATATATAAAGACCTTGTTTTCCTCTCTGGCAGGGCTTTACGTGATTATGGTAATATCCCGGATCATCACGATTTATATCATGGAACCGCTTATTCGCCGGAGGCCATTTGAACAGGAGTCTATACCAGAAATATTGACAGATATGCATTACCTGTTTTGGCATTACTTCATTCATGCGTTTTCTTTTGCATTCGTTTTTATCTTTATCAAACTGCTAAAAGACCAATATGTGGTCAATAAACGGGCATTGGACCTAGAGAAACAGAAGGCAGACATGGAATTAATGGCCTTGAAAGCCCAACTCAATCCTCATTTCCTGTTCAATACCCTAAACAATATCTACTCTTTGTCTATCCTGCAATCACCCCAGACTTCCCCCGCTATCGCGCGGTTATCCGAAATACTGGATACCTTGTTATATCGTTCTGGGAAAATGTTTGTGCCAGTGTCGCAGGAAATCACGCTGTTGCAGAATTACATTGAATTGGAAAAACTCCGGTATGATGAGCGACTGATCATTTCCTTCGAGCATCAGGTACAGCAGGATGTTGCAATTGCCCCGCTGATATTATTATCGCTCACCGAAAATGCCTTCAAGCATGGCGCTGGCGAAGATGCAGGTTCACCGCAAATCCAGATCAAACTAACCCAAAATCAGGATAAGCTTACCTTTGAAATCAGTAACACCTTCCAAATAAAAGTAGACCAGCAACTGGGCATCGGACTAGAGAATATCCGAAAACAACTCCTATTACTTTACTCGGAAACCCATACATTTGAAACCACAGTGGCACAGCGCGTATTTACAGCAAAGCTGGAGCTCTGTTTAAATCAGGAGTTGTGAAGATTAAATGCCTCATTGCGGACGATGAACCATTAGCCATCGCCTTATTAGAAAATCATATCCAACAGTTGAGTACACTGGAAGTGGTAGGTACCTGCGCCAATGCGTTACAGGCCGCGCAAGAGCTGCGCACTAAACAAGTGGACCTGCTTTTCCTGGACATAAAAATGCCGCAGATCACCGGCATCGAGTTCCTCAAAACATTACGCCAACCACCAGCAGTCATATTCACAACTGCCTACCGAGAGTACGCATTGGAAGGTTATGAACTGGACATCGTAGATTATCTTTTGAAGCCGATTACTTTCGAACGCTTCTTCAAATCGGTGGAGCGTTATTATTCGCGCTTCTCTCCCAAAGAAACCCAGGGAAGTACCGTGCGCACTATGCCTCATGAAGGATACATCTTCCTAAAAACTGGTCATAAATTCAATAAAATCCTCACCAACGATATCTGCTATATTGAAAGCGTAAAAGATTATGTAGTCCTGCATCGCATAGATGGTTCCACTTTCACAGCCAAATACAAGATCAGTGATATAGAAGCGGAAATCCAGGATAAACGCTTTTTGCGCATCCACCGTTCATTTATCGTGAACTTGGATAGGATAACAGCATTTACGCTCCAGGATGTAGAAATTGGGCCAATAGAACTGCCAATAGGCAATAGTTATAAGGAGTTTGTTTTCAAAGTACTGAAGGCAGGTTTGTGAAGATGTCGTCTCCCTAAAAAATATATGGAACAAAACGATACCGCACTTTTTGTAAATACGCATCATACCCTGCCAGATCCCTGCTCAATACCATTTCTTCGTTTTTAGCGCGGAGATAAATTAAAATAGCGATGATAAAAGCTGGAATCAAAGCCCAGTAAGAGCCGAGGGCAAATGGCGTAAAAAGAATAATCAGGTAAGCCCCACTGTACATCGGATGACGTACCAAGCCATATAGTCCATCGGATACTACGGTCTGTCCTGGGGATGTACCGATATTACTAGCCAGATAACTGTTCTGTTTAAACACCATAAACACGATTATAAAACCTACTGCTACGAGTATATCCGCAGCAATGGCCATCCACTCCGGCACAACCGACCAATGGTTCCTAAAATCCAATCCAGGGAGTATCAACAGGACAATAAACGAGAGGCCGTTTAATGCCTGTATCAGGATTTGTGCTGCTTCCTTTTCGACTTGCGTTCTTCGCTCAATCAGCGCTGGATTGACTTTCAAAAAATAGAAAGTCAATATGGATGTACCCAACACGAAAGTGATAAAATACATCCATCCATAATGATAATGCCAGGTTTGGGCAGGTAGAAATAATGCCAGGAGTAGAACCAGGTAAAAACTGGTTAGCATCATGGAAACCTTTAGAAATAAGGGTAAGCTGGGTTTCATACTTTGGCGGACTATTAAATGCGCCTTTACAAATTTAACTATAAAAAAGCTGTATCAAAAAAACCAAAAATGACGTCTGCAACGTCATTTTTGGTTTTTGTTTTTTTTCGTTGTCCCTGCCCGCCTGGGCAGGTACAACAAGCAGGAAAGTAGGTACTAGTTGATAACCACCTTAATAGCACCGCCTGAAATAGGCGCATGGAGTTGAAATATATTCAGTCCTGGCTGTACATTAAAAGTAGCATCCGGTATATTCAGATCTGTGTTATAAACCTTGGCCACCGCCCCTCTCGGCATCGTACTGTAGAAAAAAGTAATCGTCACATCCTCCGTCAAGTTCAGTTGCAAAACGCCAGTGGCGCCACCTCCCGGAGCAATATTTGTAAACGTTTTCATCTCCACTTGAGAAGTAAAACTGATATTACTCAATGTGGCCCCCGTGTAATTATCAACTGCCAAGTCTAGTGCCGTTTGCGCATGTGCGCTGAAAGAAAGTCCTATAAATGCTAACAGGATAAAAATGGTTTTACGCATAGGTGTATTTGTTTTATGGTGAAATAATAATAACCATGTGGTAAACATCTACTATTGTAGCACCAGTTTATTTCCTTTCTAAATATGCTATGGGCACAAGATACAGGCTGAGGGAAAACATGGTGCAAATTCATCAGGTCAACTAACCGAATTTACAAAAAGCATTCATAAGTACCAGATGATTTTACACCTTGAAAAGTATACTTAACCAATTTTCACACTGTTACTAATCACCTCTTCTGATGTGAGTCCGAATATAGGCGGGGTAGGCACTCCCAGTATACTTAAGTAAAGATATATCTGACCGCGATGATGTATTTCGTGCTCTATCATGGCGCGCAACCATTTCCATGTGGTAATTTGGATATTTCCAGGAGTAGTACATTCCCGTTGTAAATCTTCATCCTTTAATTGACGGAAGATATCCATGGATTGGCGGTGCATTTCATTGAAATAATGCAGTACATTGTTGTACCCATCTGCCAGATCAGTGCCACAGCCTTGGTAAGCGCTGGGCCTACCAGCCACGGTTTCGCCGTACATATATCGCTCAATGGCTACAATATGCCTTACCTGATCGCCTAAAGTAAATTTTCCAGGCTTATACGTCCATTCTAATTGATCCGGTGGTATTACTTGTACGACTTTTGCGGTTCGTTTCCTGATCTTCTCAAAGTAATCCAGGAAAGAACTTACAGTTGTTATCTCCATAAATAATTATTTTGCTTTCATAAGCGTTACAATTGCAGTAGCCACCTGCCGTTCCCGACCTTCCTCCACCGTAAATAGATCAGATTGCGCCACTGTAAGGGTACTACCACTTTTCAGCAATCTCGCCCTGGTCAGTAATTGTGAGCCTTTAGCCTGATTTAAATAATTGATTTTAAACTCTACTGTGAGGAAACTCGCATCATTCACATATACCGTTCCGGCAGCATATCCTGCCGCCGTATCTGCCATGGCTGCCAATACACCTCCGTGAAAAATACCGGAAGTCCGCAATAAAAAATCCTGCGGTTCCAAACTGATTTCAATATATCCGTGACCGATAGTGCTGATTTTCGCGCCATAGGCGGTCATGAGTTTTTGTCGGGCGAAGCTGTCGTGTATTCTCTTTTCTATTTCCGGAGCTATTTGATTCATAAAATGATGGCATTTGTGATATACGAATATACAGAATGCCCCGAGATAACCATCCCGAAAAATTTCTCCTATATACGTCTCCGTTATAGCATTTAAAAAGGACCACTAACTAACAATGTGCCCTAGCGATATATAAAGTAGTAGTATAGTCAAAGCTAACCTTACCATCTTCCTGATAACGGTCAAAAATATCATCCAGCGTAGCCATCATAGGCATGCAATCCTCTTCGTCTTCCGCTGGCACAAAGGAGGTCGACAACAACCTGCCTTTTAATACTTCATAGCTTAATTCTTCTTTTCTAGAGAATGTTACCTTCTCAAATGCACAAGGATAAAAGAAAGAAGTGGTTTTATGCTCTGAGGCAACATCTCGGCCGTCTGCGGAATAGTCCCTCCCATAGGTAGCTAAGAGGTGTTCATATGCTTTGGCAAAATCTGTATTTAGTTCCCGCACATTCCACATGATGACAATATATGCATCCGGCTTAGCAATACGTTTAAACTCCACTTTTGTGGCCTCCTGATTAAACCAGTGAAACGACTGACCTGCGAGGATAAGGTCCACACTACTATCGGGTAGATGAGTGGCTTCTGCGGTACCCCGAACACTATGAAAATGAGGGTAATGCTGCAAGAACAACTCCGCTTTCTCTCGCATGGCATCATTAGGCTCCACACCATAAACGGTATTTCCTTCTTTCAAAAATAATGCAGAGGAGATACCGGTGCCCGCACCAATATCTGCTACCATTTTACTACTATTTAACTGGATACTATTTTGAAGATAAGGAATAATTCCAGCAGGATATCCCGGCCTGTAGCGGGCATAATTCTCTGCTCTGTTACTGAACCTCTTGGTGTTGTTCATGGGTTAAATCCGGTTTAAAACAGGTGGATGATTTTATAAAATAATGATGATAAAAATAAATCCATCATCACATTTTAAATGTAAAACTTTGATTTCATTCAAGCGAATAAATTTTTTATTATTTTTTTTACGGGAGACACGAGTCTCACCAAACCACCACTGACACTATATTCTACGACATACCATCCAAATATACACTGCAACAAAATTGCAGTTTGCCTTAAAAATCAATGTGCTTTTATTTAATAATACAACGTTAACAGAAAAAAAATTTCATCCGTTTACTTTTTTCACTACATTCGGTCTACTATCGAAAATTAACCCGTAGAGAAAATTGTTGTGACCTGGAAGAATTTCATCTTTCTATCAAAAATTTAAAATCCCGTTTTTCAAGTTAAGAATGACCCTCAATAATTAAACCTGTATTACTTCATCTTCAAAAATGAATTACATGAATCGTTTGTTGAAATTTGACGATAGCAAAGCCCTTGCCTTCCAAAGGCCCTCACTCACATCGGTCAATGAAAAGGACTTGTCTACCATGCCCGTATATGATATCCTATGTGGGAAAAGTGCAGGCCTTCCATTTGAGTATTTGATGACTGATATCTATTCTGGATGTCTGCCCATTAAGAGTATTTGCTATGGCAATTGTTCCGCAGCGGAATATTGGATCAACAAAGGATACAATTTTGGATCACGTCATATCAATAACTTTGATGAAGCCAGCTTCAGGAAATCTATTGAGCAGCTATCACCCGATCAGCGTTGGCTCCGTCAGGGTTGGGTTTCAGACGTTTCCCTCTCCAAAAAATCCTGGGAATTATTGGGCCCCATCTCTGATGTATTGATGGAATACAACATCCACATGGTGATCATCACAAAGATCTTTACCAAACCTTCCGAAGAGGTCATGCGTAAACTGGCGGCCAATAAAACAGAACTGCGTGTATCCATTTCCGCTATAGATACCAAACATGAGATAGAACGAAGATTTGATGGATTAGAAGCTTATAGGCAGGAAGGCGGACTTTCCGTACCCTACCTCATGTCTTTCAAATATGCAGATGAGATACTCAGAAACAACCAGGAACTGATTGTTGAGAAAATTGTGGAAGATGATTATATCGGCGCCGAACACCCCTTGCGCTTAAGCAATGATAACCTCGGCTTGGATAGTGCAGAAACCGAAAGGCACTACCATCCTAAATTTGCAGACCAAACCTGGTTCGGACGCCTATACGAAGAAGTAGGGAATTTCATCCTCCCTCCTCCTACTTTCCTGCCGGCAGATTATACTTTCGATTTCCTCCGATATAGCGATGTACAGAAAGCAGGCGCTCAGTTTAAGTTTAATAATCTTCCTACTTATAAGGACCTGATTGAAAAAAATTTGATTCACAATAATACTTTTGATCATGCAAGCTACGACGTTAAATAAGGACCTGTCTACCTTTGCTGCGGATGAAGCAGAGATCCTCGACGCCATTTCCGAGCCATTAGCGAAACAAGGATATGCGGTGGCTAATATCGGCGATATCTCCGCTGATACGCTCCTTTCCATCGCCTACTATTTCGGGGAAGTAATTCCTATCGGCAGAGGGAATGACCATATAACTGTCATTCACACCAGCTCCAGTGTTGGCTCTAAAAACGTTCCGTTGCATAATGATAAATCCTACTGGCGCATTCCTCCTAAATACCTAATTCTGTATTGCCGTGAATCCAGTGGATTTGAGAACAATCATATGCATGTATCCGATATCCATGGCGCATTTGAACAACTCAGCGAAACAGAAAAACAAAGCCTAATAGATCGTAACTTGGATATCTTCCATCCTTCCAACAGAAGTAGCGGCACCCTCAAAGGCAAGCTGGTAAACTATCTGAACGGAGACGTATTCTACAGATTACGTTCAGACACCATCGAGAAAGACTGGGAAGCATTCAATCACTGGGATCAACTAGTAATTGATAATCTCATCGAAGTACCTTTCAATCCTGGTACATTACTCATTATGGATAACTGGAAATTCGCCCATGGCAGAAGACTCACTTCTGTAGAAACTGGCTATTCCAGAACCATCAACAGGGTATTAATCATGTAACAACATAAAAAATAAAACCGGTGACCCAACTGGTCACCGGTTTTAATATATTTCAACACTATTGCAGCTTATTATAAATGGTTGTCAACAACGATCGACTATCCGTACTGACCACATCCTGCTGTATCTCCCAAATACTAATTCCGCCAGCACCATGACTAGTGGCATAATCCACCTTGCTTTGAATGGTAGGTATGCCATTATAATAGATGATACCTCCTCCCGGAATATTGACCGTATCCCGATTTTCTGCCCCTGGATAAGTAGTCACTATATCACTATAGCTGTAACCTGTTTGCGTCAAACTGGAACCAAATGCATACCCATAAAAAGGTACGCCCATAAATAGTTTTCCGGCAGGCACCCCTCTACTCAGGAAAAACTGAAAATCATTCACCGCAAGGGTATAAGATGAATGCTGGCCAGGAGCACCAGGATTCCAAGGACCAGTAGAGTCATAAGACATAATATTAATCAGGTTGAATTTATTCAACGTCGCAGAAGATATAAAGTAATCCGCCGCTTCCCATTTGGCCAACGCCACATTTACATCCTTATAATTCGCGGTCATGGCAACTTTTAGATCATTGATAAATCCTGCATACCGGGCGGTATCGGCGGTAATCAGATCATTTTCCAAATCTATATCGATGCCGTCAAATCCTAGATAGGTAGTGAAGTATACAATATTACTGATCAGCGTACTACGATTGGCAGCACTTATATAAGTAGCCAATGATGCCGGCGGATTGCCCCCTCCAATAGAGAAATAAACTCTCCTGCTCTGATTATGCAATGTTTGAATCAGGGAACCCAAGGCCGTCCAGTTTTCATTAGCGAAGTTGCCGTTTGCATTGGGATTGATGAATGCAATGTTCACATCTGTGATTTTAGTGAGGTCAATACTGCTCAGATGCGAATTCCAGTCGTGGTCCGATCTGAAGAAATACGCCACCACGCGCCCTTTAGGAAAGCTGGTGATAATCCGGGATTCTGTCACAGGTTTACCATTGGCATTCCCGTTGGTAAGTCCACGAGGAGCCTGGGAAGTTTTAGTACAGGCAATGGTAAATAATACCCCCATACAAATGAGTAGCTGTTTCATATGTATCAATTTTAAATAAGAAGAAAAATGAATCTATGTGCGATGTAGTAGGTCTATTGTTTATCCCACCATACTGGTTTCATCCAATCATTTTGTCCGCCTATACGATTGAGTGCATCCTGATAATTGGTGGTGTTATTATAGGCTTCTGTGCCTGGATAAAATAATCTTTTAAATGGCTTTTTATTGGTTTCTGACTCTCCTCCAACATCCTGTACTGGTTGCAATGCCGGGAAACCGCTCCGCCGCTGATTAGCAAAGGCTTCTGCTCCATTTGGAAACAATGCTACCCATTTCTGCATATTGATCTGTTCTATTGCCTTTCCAGCACTCAGTACATGGGCATTGACAAAATCATCAACCTGTTGCTGGTTAATCGCAGGCATGCCAGGGTACATTTCCAATTGCTTCATGGCTGCTCGGATACCACGTTGATAGTGTACATTGGCATCTTCCGCAATCCAGTTCTTCGCTGCCGCTTCTGCCAATAAGAATTCCGTTTCTGCATAACCCATATGAAGAAAAGACGCACCCAGACTGGAAAACACAGGGTTGATGGTACAAAATTTATTGCCATGAGGAATCACCGTTCCATTTTTGGCCACAAAATCGGCCCACTGGTCCCACCAATACAATCCTGGCTGTATGGAAAAGTAATTGGTAAGGGAAGTAATATCATTTCCATTCGCATCTTTATTGACGAAAAAGGAGGCGATGCGAGGGTCTTGTTCTGCTTTTAGATAGTCGGTAAACGTACTGCAGCCAATCGTGTACTTATAGGTATCGGACTCACTAAGCGATTGACTCAAACCATTCCCACGGAGGTCCGGAAAATTAAACGCTTCGTGCAACATCCGGAAGTTATCGTCGCTGGATTGCATCAACCCTCCTTTATAGGCTGCTGCGGCTTCTTGTGCTGCGGTGGTAGGATCAACATTACTGAGTCTAACGGCAAGGCGCAAACGAAGTGAATTGGCTAATTTCTTCCATTTTTCAATGGCGCCATTATAAACGATATCATTGGCGATCGCCTGTTTGGAAGCATCAAACTGTTTTACGGCTTCATCCAGCTCCTTGAAAAAATCATGGTAAATATCCTGCTGACGATCATACACAGGGGTATACACTTTTTGATAATAGGCTACTCCAGCCTGCGAATAAGGAATATCTCCATAACAATCTGTCAATACCGAAAAGAGGTACACCTTCAGTATCCTGGCCGCCGCTATATAATTTACCAGGTCCTGATCATCTTTACAGCGTGCAATCATATCTGCCAACTGCTTGATACTTTTGCCATAATAAATTTCCCAGATGCGGTCATTATAGAAATCATTACGAATATATTTGGTGCCGGACCGCATGCCCCAGGCGCCGTTTACATATTGTACCCTTGGTAGAAACAAATACAGGTTAGGATAGCCTGTCTCTCTACCGCCAGTCATATAATATGCGGCAGCGGCCAATTGCTGACCAGGAGCAATGGAAGCCCCTTTGGTCGGGTCTGTATTCAGTTGCTCAAAGTCCCTGGTACAACTATGCATGACCAGGCTAATGAAAAATAATACGAGTATATAACAATTACGTTTCATCTTTCCTGATTTAAAATTTTGCATAAACATTAATTCCATATGACCGGCGTGTAGGAAGGGAACCATATTCAAAGCCTTGCCCATTACCATTATTATAGCTGGACTCCGGATCTACATTGGGCACATGTTTACTGAGGGTGAATAGATTTCGAGCCACCAGCGAAACAGATAAGTCGCGGATAATACTATGATGCAGGATGGACGTAGGGAAATGATAATCGATGTTCACCTGTCTGATTTTTACAAAGGAGGCATCATACACAAATGGTTCTGGTATATTATCCGCTACACGTTGCCAATAAGCTTGCGGATTGACGTAGGCACTCACGGCGGTATAAGTGGGCTTTCCACTGGCATCCGTGCCGGTTTGTTGCACACCATTCACAGGAAGCCCTCCGGTGGCGGTCCACTGATCAGGGGTTTTACCTGCTGCCAGTCGGGCTTTTTCAGATGCTGCCCACTCGTCGCGTCCTTGAATGGTGCCCTTCTGTCGACCGTTGGAATAAGCCAGGAGATTGGTCATGGAGTATATATTACCGCCTTGTTTGATATCCAATAATACATTCAGCGAAAAGTGCTTATAGGAAAACCGATTGGTAATGCCGCCAATCCAGTCATATTGTCCATTGCCAAGTCTGGCATCTGTGGCATCATACTGTGGTAGATTGTTGGCATCCAAGATAAGTTGTCCTTGTTGCGTCCGGAGAAACTTTCGTCCTACTATCATTCCATATTCCTGTCCTTCCTGGGCCACGATGGAGGCATTCGCCCAACGGGCAGATGCCAGGGTGTAATAACCAGAAACGAGTGGACTCAATGCCAAAATCTTATTCCTGTTTCGTGCAAAATTGAATCCCAGGTCCCAGTTAAAATTTTTGGACACAATTGGTTTTGACAGCAGGGTCACCTCTATACCTCTGTTACGCACATTCCCAGAATTGATGACCGCAGTGGTATAGCCGCTGGTGGAAGATATAGGGGCATTCAGGATCTGATTACGGGTATTGGACTGGTACCAGGTAACATCCAGGTTAAGACGATTTTGTAGGAAGATGAGATTCGCTCCTGCTTCATAAGCCCTACTGATACTGGGTTTCAGTTCATAAAACGGCACCTTGTCTACCGCTACACCGCCAATAGCATAACCAGCCACGGTAGGCATATCGGGATTACTGCCATACGTTAATTTCAACTGGTAAGGATCTACGGCATCTGTTCCTGTTTGAGCGATGGAGAATCTTAATTTGCCGAATGAAAGCCAGTCCATCTTTGGCAGCAATTCAGAAAACACAAAACTGGTGGATACAGAGGGATAAAAGAAGGAGTTATGTCCTGCGGCCAAGGTAGATGACCAATCATTGCGCCCAGTAATATCTAGGTATAGCAAGCGGTCAAATGCCAAGTTCACTGCACCATAAACGGAATTGATACGTTTCCTGGAAATTACTTCTGTACTGATTTTCGTCTGGAAATTATTAATGCTTTGCACACCTCTTACACTGATATCCCTTCCTGTGGTGATCAATTGATCATCATTATAATCCATGCGGTTGGTTCCCAGGTTAGCGCCTATCCAAAATCGCTTTACCTGCTTGCCAAAATTGAGCATGAGTTCTGTATTGGTTTCCCGCAGCGTCCTATCTTTCAGTACAATCATGCCTGATTCATTGAATGGCGTACTCGCTTCCATAAATTCCCGAAAACTGAACCGGGTAAAATCCGTTCCTATTCTACCTTGCACCGCCAATTCCGGCAGCAACTGATATTTCAATTGTACAAAACCATTTAGTCGGTCCTGTTTACTGGTATTGGGTTGTTCATTGATTGCCCAATAGGGGTTCACTTGGTAGGGATTATTATTCCAATTAATATACTTTCCTGTAACAGGGTCTTTGTAATCTTTCAACCAGTTGATATCAATATTCGGTGCAATACCACTCAATACATACCCGATATTATTTGGATTATCAGACAAAGCGGGCCGGTTGTCTACTTTTTCGTTGAGATAAGAGATCTTCGCATCTAAGCTAAGCTTGGAGGTAAGTTTCGAGGTCCCTCTCAGGGAAAGGTTCTGACGCTGCAGGCCGCTCTGTGGTACAATATCATTATTTCGTAGGTTGGTGTAGGTTAGCCTCAACTGCGTTTGTTCGTTACCGGAGGATACAGATACGGAATTGGTCAATGTCAGTCCCGTCCTGAAAAATTTCCGGATGGAGTTTTTGGCATCTACATAGGGAACTTGGGTACCATTCCATAACCAGACCATACTATCGCTATTCATTTTCGGACCCCAGCTAGACTGGGCGTAGCCCTGGGCAGTGGCGGCATCTTTAGGCAATAGACCGTCTCTCCCACTGCCATAGATTTGCTGAAAATCGTAACTGTTATTGATACTCTCTACCACGGCATTGGAATTCAATTCTACTTCCAATCCTTTACCCGCACCTTTTTTAGTAGTAATAAGGATTACGCCGTTTGCTGCGCGACTGCCATACAACGCGGTAGCAGCGCCCCCTTTCAGCACGGAAATAGTGGCTATTTCATCCGGGTTAATAATAGAGGACCCATCCCCCAGATCATAACCGCCATACTTATCCGCCTGGCCGGCAGAGGAGTTACTGGCAGGAACACCATCTATCACATAGAGTGGCTGATTATCACCACCAATTATCTTCACCCCGCGCAAGGTTACTTTCACAGATCCGCCAACGCCACTGTTAGTGGCATTTACGTCCAATCCAGCTACCCTACCGCTGAGCGCTTCCAAGGGATTATTCTCACGGGCGGTAGTCAATTCGCTCCCTTTTACATTCGTATAGGCATAACCGAGAGATCGCTCCTGGCGGCCTAAGCCCAAAGCAGTGACTACAACGGTGTTCATATCTATGACTTTGGGTGCTGGCAGCGAATCGCTGGCGGTTAAGTGATTACTCACCGACTCCCGGATAATTATCTGCATACCAATAGCCTTGATAGTATATTTTAACGGCGGAAATATTTTTTCCAGTACAACGCCAATGGCTATCTGCTTTTCATGAAAAGATAATTTAGGTAAATTGGTGACTACGGGTTGCGTATAGGCAAAAGATACGCCTGCCTGCTTCTCTATAAGTGCAAGAATATCCTGTACGGCCATATCCTTTACCTCCAGTGATACTTTTATGCGGAGTGGGTCCGTTTTCTCCTGCGCCGACATTGATATACAGCGGCATATTAAGGCAACGGCAACGAGTATACGATAAATGATTCTCATTGATTTTTATTTTTTGAATACGATGTCAAGATCCTGGCATACCTCTTCCATGCTGACATGAAGCAGCCTACAGCTGATAACAGCCGCGCCATTCAACAGGTAGTAATACAATGCTTATCGGGTGATTAAATCCGTGCGTGAAATAACAGTTGTGTTATGTGTGACTTCCTTGATCCTGGTTGTTAAAATACTATGTTAATCGATGCTATTCTATGATATATGCAGTGACAATATGCGTGTCTTGATACTATTATTTTTTGGCCGTCCCTAACTGGTAAGTACTATCAGACAACTGTTTCATGCCTGTACCCAAGGTAAATGAAAGTATCTGGAGTGCCTCATTCGCTGATACATCAGAAACATCAAGGCTTACTGTAAATGCTAACAGCTTGGCATCCATTACAGCTATTTTTATATGATAAATCGTTTCCATCGTGCGCAATACGACTTCCAGATTTTTTTCATGGAAACGAAGATTACGATTACTCCAACTTCCTCGATAGGCATAATGACCTGTAGGCTGACTAACACGCCCTGCTGTATCGATAATGGCGAGACCGCCAGCCGTCAGTAGTATAGGTTGTCCTTTACTACCGGCAACGCTTACACGTCCATCCCAGACCGCCACGTCGCTATAGGTAGGGGTAGCTTTAATATTAAAAGAGGTACCTAGTACGGTGACAGTTCCCGTTGGCAGTTGCACGGTGAATGCACGCTTCGCATCTTTTGCTACCTTCAAGAAGGCTTCTCCCTGCTGCATCCGGACTTCCCGCTGCGATTTCCCCAATCTCCAGGTGATACCCGTACCAGGACGCAGTATGACCTTAGAACCATCCTCCAACGAAACACTGTCGATCCCATTCTTGCTGGCGGTGAAGGTATGCCACTCTGCCCCTGCGGAATGGTAACCATACCATGCCCCTGTCAACACCAGTAAAGGCAATACTACCGCTGCCACGCGCCACCATATACGGTACATCGATTTCACTTTTGCCACTGGTGGTGGAGGCGCTACTATACCCAGTTGCGCAGTCAACGACTCCCAGCCTTCCTGTACGGAAAATTCCTGGGGCAATTGGCCGGCAGACTCCCATACCTGCTGCATCACTGCAAACAACTGACGATTGTCGGCAGATGCATTCAGCCAGGATTCAACGGCTTGTGCCAGCTCCTGGTTGTCGGGATCATTGAGGTATGCTATGATGGTATCGTTTATATGCTTTTCCATATGCGTATACTATAATGACAATCCAGCTATCCTAAACTTTGATACCTTTTAAAAATTTTTTTTCGGAAGGAGGGCTACTCGAAGAGATTTAAGGGCTATGGAGATTTGAAAGTATACGGTATTAAGAGAAATATTAAGCTGGGAGGCGATTTCGGCAGGCTCTAGTCCATGTATACGGCTGAGGAGAAATATTTCCCTGCAACGAGGAGGCAAACCCTGTAAATGCTGCATTAGCTCGCGCTGGAATAGAATATAATCTGAAGTATGATGAAACGACTGTTCATCTGCATGAAACTGTAATAATTCTTCTCCCACATGACGCTGGCGTCTTTTCAATTCATTCAACGCCCTGTTACTTATCGCCCGAAACAAATAATGTTTCACCTGCCCTTCTATAATAATCTGATCCGCCTTTTCCCAGAGGGAAACGAACAAATTATGCACGATATCCTTGGCAAGATCACTGTCTTTCACCCAATGATGCGCCAGCAGATATAGTTCTTCACTATATGCTTTATATAAGTCCTGAAAGATTTGTATGTCCCGATTACGAAATGCTTCCGTAACCTGTGCCGGGGAATAAGGAAAAACGTCTTTCATTTAATTCATCCTAATAGGGACAATGTAATGATACAAAATTTTATTACAGTTCGAAAGTTTTCAGTAGTTATGCTGATTTTATCTTACAATCGCGAATTCCCAATCTGTATCGAAATCCTTCATCGCCTGTACATTCAGGTCTATGTACTTCTTGTCTCCCTTAATTACAAAATGCAAATCACCTGCGGCTGCATAACCGTCAGACCCGCCACTGGAGGAAACGCCACCAAAAGGCACCACAAACACACCCTTGATATTGCCGACTTCCTGTTGTATGGCTTTGTTCTGCTTTATATAAGTAAGCGTTCTGTCACAAATATCTGTATGGGGTATGGCAACAAGGAATATCATCTTAACAAGCAAGATAAACGCGGAAATCCCCAACACAATCATCTCCCATATCGCCTTGGAACCTGGTGGACGGTTTTTAATTCTGGTGGCCATCCATAGGATAATCGACACAAAGAAAAGCGTCCAACCAATCGTCTTGCTCTCCCAGAAGAAATAGATGCTACACCATCTGCACACATATCCATAACATAAAAATACAATGGCGGCAATGGAAGTTCCTTTAAATAAAGAAGATTGGGCGTTGAAAAAATTCATAGTTAAATGGTTTTATAGTCAAGTTAAACATACAATTTTATTACATATATACTCACCCTAAATATTTCATGACAAAAAATTCGGATCTTGCAACAGTAGATTTTAACCATGCAATCCGATTATTTCAAACCACTCCAGGTCGAATTATTACCCATAGCCGGTGACTATAATGCATATGACATCACAAGCCCTATGCCCGCTTGTGCAACGGTTATCCAAGCATTATTAAGCAACGCTTCCTATGCCTGCGTGTATGGGTTAAAGAAAGAAATGCCTTTTTTTCAATCGCATGCCGATATATTGATAGCCGATAAAGGCAAGTACAGGTTTGATCTCACGCAAGACTGTATTAACGGGCATGCCTATCTCTGGCAAGCCCGCGCATGGGAACGTGGTTCCATTGTCCTGGAACTAGCAGAAAATAAGATGGATTTCGCACAAATATTACAGCATACTTATAGGCCCAGTCTCAGTGAAACGCCCAATATGGGCAATTCACCGGCGGCCATTAAGAAATGTAAAGCAATAGCGGCAACAGGAAATATTGCTATTTGTTTCCCTGCCTCCAACGGTATTGAATGGATGAGTATATACGCCAATGGTCCAGCATTTGAGCGGATACTCCAATTAGCAGCAACACATTGCCAACAGCAAGATTATTACAGGTGAAAGCTTACTACAGATCCTTAATCTACTACTACTTCCCATTTCCCCAACAGCGTCAGACCGGCCGCTGTGGCCAATCGTACAGAAGGCAAATTATCTATCTGACAACGATACTGCGGTTCATAACCCTGCGTTATCGCATGTCGGAAAATAGCGCGTACCAGCTTTTTAGCTATTCCCTTTCCGCGGAAATCCTCCAGGGTAAGCACTCCTACATCCATCATCGCGGTGGCATCCCATGGATAAATACTAGCCGCCGCCACTAGCTGATCCTGGAAAAAATATCCGAATACCGCCGAATGATCTAATTCCACAAAAGCCCCATCCAGATCCGCGGTCGTTGCATGCGATCGAAAGATCTCAAAAGCACGTGTATCCGCCTCCGTTAGTAGCCGAATATTCTTAGCTGGCTGCTCTGCCAATACCGCCTGTTTCTCCGCAGCAGTATAATAATAAAGGTAATCCGCTCCATTCAACAGCGTCCCAGCAGCGGCCAACTGCTGGCGAAATACCTGCTCCGTTAATGCCGACTGTCCATACAATCCAGCAGATCGGGCCATATCAGGTGTAACGGCGGCAAGGGTGGCACCTCCTTCAATAGACAATATCATTACCCTGTCTGAGGCTTCCAACGCCGGATTAACAGTAAGCATAAAGACGCCATCTTGCGCGAGTAAGTCTCCGCTTTGCATGGCATCCTGCCAATAAGTAGTGATAACAGGTGAAAACGATATCATGGTTTCTAAAATATAACGGGAAATTCCGGTTTTTTGCTAAAGCGGTATCACCTATCCAGCCACTGTTTAAACCTTGCTGCCTTGTCTTTGCTGATAAGTACCTCCTTATCTGGATGATGTTTCAGCTCCACTTTTAATTTACCGTTAAAGCTATTATGTATTTTTGCGATGGCATTCACATGAATCAAGAATTGCCTGTTTGCTCTGAAAAAATATTCCGGGTCTAAATCTTCTTCTAATTCATCCAAGGAATAAGTAACCGTTTCCTCCTGATCCTTGCCCAACACCAGTTTCGTAGCCTTAAGCTCTGAATACGCGAAACTGATATCTTCCACTTGAATGGTTTTAAATCCATCATATACCGGTAACAAAAAACGCTTGCGATAAGCTTTTGTTTGCGGTTGTATCAATTGCATCAGTTGTTCTATATCCGGCAAGGGTTCCTGGGGTTTATGAACAGGGGTAATCCGATCCAGGGCCTGTTGCAAGTCTTCTTCCTGGATAGGCTTCAGGAGATAGTCTACACTGTTTACTTTAAAGGCACGTATGGCATATTCATCGTATGCAGTAGTGAAAATGACCGGACAAGGGACGGTTGTCTCCTTAAAAATATCAAAACTCAATCCATCTGTCAGTCGTATATCCATCAATGCTACATCAGGCGCTGGATGCGAGGAAAACCAGGCTACTGCATCTTCTACGCTCTCCAAAATACCAAGTACTTCATGATCTGCGGATATATCCCCTATAATGCGCTGCAATCGGGCGGCATTATGCTTTTCGTCTTCTATGATGAGTATCTTCATGACCAATTTCAGTTTAATAAAGGCAAGCTTACCTTAAAAATCTCTTCATCCTGGTAAATTTCCGGTACCCTGTCTGATAATAACCTATAACGGTTACGGATATTCTCTAATCCCAATTTGGAACTCTCCAAAGGATATGGAATGGGTTGTAAATTATTTTCCACCACCACGGATGTACTAGCCGCATCCACTGTAATATTGATCCGTAGTGGCGATGCAGGTGTTGCCCTGTTATGTTTGATGGCATTCTCTACCAATAATTGCAACGATATTGGCGGAATATGCAATGGATGATAGGCTTCTGGAATATCCATCTGTATCTGTACATTCTTGCCATGCCTGATATCTATCAGGTAGGAGAAGGCTGTCAGTAATTGTAATTCATCTTTCAAGGGTACCAAATCTTTTTTCAAATTCAGCACCATATAGCGATACACGCGCGACAAGTTATCCAAGAAAAGAGAAGCCTCTTTCGGGGCCACATGAATAAGATCCGACAGCGTACTGAAGTTATTGAACATGAAATGCGGGTCCAGTTGCAGTTTGAGCGATTGCAGTTCCGCCTGCATGGCTGTCTCCTTTAATTCCATTGCTTCTACTTTCAATTGCGTGGCCTCCAGGATAGATGCCTGCCAATGCCGTAGGAAGCCATACCCTGTGCTAATAGTACTCACAAATATGGATACGAGCAGACTCACTACAAAATACTGCCATAGATGCAAATCCTGCTCTGCGCTCAGTTTCTCATTGCCATACATGATGACATAATAAAAATCTATGGCCAACATGGTAATACCCGCGAAAACAACCACCAATACAATTTGTATCAAATACCGTAAAGTTGGAAACCCCGACCAGCCAATGTACCTGTCCAATACTTTGGCAATCCAGATACTACCTTCTATGATGGCCCAGGATTGGGCAAATCCGGTAGCAACGCGTTCAAAAATATCCCATGCAGGCTGCGTCCAGTAGTCCTTCCAGGCTATACTATTCGGGTTCAGCGCATATGTCAGCAAATCTACCAACACATACACTACGATTATGAAAAACACCTTATAGTATATCTTTGTTCTTTTACTGTCCAACATAGCCTAGAAGTTTCATGACAAATATATTTTATTTCATCCCACCACCAATGGCCTGGAATAACGCAATGCGATTGAGCAACTGTTCATTTCGCAACTGGGCCGCTTCCAGCCCCGCTTGCAGGTAATTACTCTCTGCGGTGATAATATCCAGGTAATTGGCACTCCCGTTTTTAAACAGGATCCCAGCAGCATTGACTGCCTTTTGCAGCTCCTGTTCCCGGTTTTGTGCAAATTGCAGTTGAAGCCCCAGTTCTTGTGCCTTTACATTTGCGTCTGCCACTTCTTTGTAAGCATTCAGTACGGTCTGTCTGAAGCTGATAACAGCCTTATCTCTTTCTATTTTTGCCTGTTCATACTGGAGCTTCAATCTGCCTTGATGAAATATAGGTTGTACCAATCCGCCTGCTACAGTGGAAAACAAAGAGGCGGGAACACTGAACCAATCAGACGCCTTCAGGGCATTCAATCCGCCAGTGGCGGAGAGGGTCAGTGCGGGATATAGATTTGTTAGGGAGACACCTACCCGCGCGTTTGCTGCTCGTACTTCCAGCTCCGAGGCATATACATCGGGTCTTCCAGCCAATATAGCCACTTCATAATGGTCTGCATGTGCTAACAATTCGGCCCCTGCCACGGACGCTCTAACTACCGTATCCGCATACACGCCGCAAAGTAAACTTAATGCATTCTCCTGTAAGCCAATATCCTGGCGAATTTTAGACGACAACTGTTTTACCTGTTCTAACTGCGCTACGGCTTGATGAATCCCCAAGGCATCGGCCTCGCCTACACGAAACTGCACCTGCATGATCTGTAAAGTACTATCCGCCAAGGCACGACTCCTATTCGCAATCTGCAACTGCTGATCCAATAATAGTAGGTTGTAACAGCCACTGGCTACGTCCCCTATCAAGCGCGACTGCACCGCCTTTCGTACTTCTTGCTGTTGAATATAACCTGCCAACGCCTCTTCTTTTTGTCGTTTGATTTTACCCCAGATGTCTATCTCCCAACTCATTCCCAAGGAAGCAGTAAAATCCGTATAAGCCAATGTAGCGCCTGCTCCCTCTGCCATAGCGCCATTGAAGCTATTCTTCGAGGCGGTATTGCGGGTAGCATCCAATTGCCCTTTCAGCTCCGGGAAATAATTCAGCTTCACCTGGCGGAAACCAGCCCTGGCCAGGTCTATATTCTTAATGGCGATCAACAAATCACTGTTTTTAACCAATGCAGTATCGATGAGACGCAGTAAAGTTTCATTCTTGAAAAACTCGCGGTAGCTCACCAGCACCGTGTCTCCCCGTAACAACATATCTGTATGCCGGAACTTTTCCGGTAGGTTGACATCCGGCCGTTGAAAATTCTTGGTCACACTGCATGAAACCATCACACTCCCCAACAAACCGATATATATTAATTTAGTTATGTTCATGTCTCACTTTTTATTGACAGCGAATTTTTCCTGCATCCATTGGAATACCACGTACAGCACAGGAATGATAAATAATCCCAACAATACGCCTGTAATCATGCCTCCGGCGGCACTGATACTGATAGCATGATTACCCGCCGCAGACGGCCCTTGTGCAAACATCAGCGGCACCAAACCCGCTACAAATGCGATGGAGGTCATGAGGATAGGACGCAAACGCTGGCGGGCCCCGGCTATCGCAGAACGCGTCAGACTCATGCCATCTTTCCTCGCCTGTAACGCGAATTCTACTATCAAGATGGCATTCTTAGCCAGCAATCCTACCAGCATAATCAACCCTACCTGTACATAAATACTATTCGTTATGCCAGTGAGGCCAGTAGCCAGGAATACGCCCAGGATACCAGTTGGAATGGAAAATATAACCGCCAGCGGCAATAGGTAACTCTCATATTGGGCAGACAATAACAGGTAAGTAAAGAGCAAACAAAGGCCGAAAATAAAGAGCATCTGCCCGCCTGTTTTCTTTTCTTCTTTACTCAACCCACTCCACTCATAGCCATATCCTGCCGGCAGATCGTACTCCAGCAGCTTTTCCGCTGCGGCCATCGCCTGCGAATTACTGTAACCCTCTTTAGGAAAAATATTGATGGTAACACTATTGAAGAGATTATAGCGCTCCACTACTTCCGGGCCATACACTCTTTCCAAAGTCACCAGTGTATTCAGTGGAATCATGTTCCCGTTTTGAGACCGTACAAACACTTGGCTGAGCGACTGCTCATCTGCGCGATACTCGCCAGCCGCCTGCATGTACACCCGATAAAACTTACCGAACCGGACAAAGTCGCTCGACTGTGAGCCACCATAAAACAACTGCAACGTATAGAGTATATCCTTCACCGTAGTACCCAGTTGTTGTGCCTTATCCTCATCAATCTTCATCTCAAACTGCGGAAAATCGCTACGGAAAGTGGTAAAGGCAAATCCTACCTGCGGAAGGGTATTTAGTTTCGCAATGACCTCTTTCGCAGTAGCGTTAAATTCATTGATGCCATGATCTTGTTTATCCTGTAACACCAGCTCCGCACCATTTACCGCGCCAAATCCATCTACTGGCGGATTGCGGAACATACTCAGTTCTCCTTCCGCGAGCGGCTGCAATCTTTCGTTCATCGCCATCAGGATTGCATCCATATCCTGGATAGCCCCACGATCCTTAGTGGGCTTCAGTTTAATAAACCCAATGGCGTAGGAAGGCCCGGCACTATTACTGATCAGATTGAACCCGGATACACTGGTCACTGTTTTTACTTCCGGCATCTTTTGCAAAGCACTGTCTATACGGGAGATCACCGCGGTGGTATGCTGTAGATTCGTTCCAGGAGCGAGCGACAGCGAGTATAACATAAAGCTGTCGTCTTCTGAGGGAATAAACTCCTTAGGCGCTTTGTTCATCAGCCAGAAAGAGAAAACCCCGATGATAGTGAGTCCGCCTAATGCCAGCCACTTTTTGCTGACCAAGAATTTCACGACGCGGATATATCTGTTGGTCATTTGCTCAAAACCTGTATTGAAAGCGGTAAAGAAACGTTGTTTAAAGGTCTCCGACTTTTTCGTATGCGCTTTCCCGTGATTCTTTAGCAACAATGCGCAGAGCGCAGGACTCAGCGTCAGCGCATTCACTGCGGAAATAAGAATCGCCACAGCCAACGTAAACGCAAACTGTTTGTAGAAGATACCTGCCGGTCCGTCCATAAATCCAATCGGTAGAAATACCGCAGACATCACCAGGGTAATGGATATAATCGCACTGGTGATTTCTCCCATAGTGCTCACCGTAGCTGTTTTTGCATCCTGCCCTGTTTTATCCATCTTCGCATGCACTGCCTCCACCACCACAATAGCATCATCCACCACAATCCCGATAGCCAATACCAGCGCGAAGAGTGTTAATATATTGATGGTAAAGCCCATCAGGGATAGGAAGAAGAAAGTGCCGATGATCGCCACTGGCACGGCAATCGCCGGGATCAGGGTAGATCTGAAATCTTGTAAGAAGAGAAACACGACAATGAACACCAGGATAAAAGCCTCTATCAGCGTACTTTTTACCTGTTTCACAGATTGGTCTAGTCGCTCTTTCACGCTTTGTAACACATGAAACTCCACTCCTTTCGGGAAACGTTTGCTTTCCTGTTCCAACTGTTTACGTACTGCAATTTCAATTTCATTCGCGTTGGACCCAGCCGTTTGCTGAATACCCATCGTCACGGCTTGTTTACCGTCTTCCTTGTTATTACTGTCGTAAAAACTGGCGCCAAATTCTACCCTGGCTACATCTTTGATACGTAGCATAGAGCCGTCGGCATTGGCTTTTAACACAATGCGTTCAAATTCTTCGGGCGTTTTCAGTTTCCCTTTATGCTTCACCACATATTGCATCGGCGCATTGGATTGTTCCCCGAACTTTCCTGGAGAGGCTTCCAGACTGCTATTGGCAATGGCCGCATGTACATCTAGTGGCGTAAGGTTATTCACCGCCATTTTCTGAGGGTCCAGCCAGATGCGCATTGCGTAATCCTTCCCTCCGAAGAGGTTCACGTTTCCTACGCCAGGTATACGTTTCAGCGCGGTGATGAGGTTAATTTTAGCGTAGTTCTGTAGAAACAGTTCATCGTATTTGGTACTATCGTTACTGACCAGGTTAAAATACATGATGGTACTGTTCTGTTGCTTGCTGGTAGTGATACCTGCGCGTACCACCTCTTCCGGCACCAAGCTGTTGACTTGCGCTACGCGGTTTTGCACGTTCACTGCTGCCTGGTCAGGGTTAACGCCCAGGCGGAATACCACGCGCAACGAAAAGGAACCGTCGCTGCCCGCTGTGGAGGTGATATAATCCATATTCTCCACCCCATTGATAGCATCTTCCAGCGGTGTGATAACGGAGCGGGTCACGCTTTCCGCGTTACCGCCGGGATAGGCACCAGACACGTAAACCGTTGGTGGCGCAATATCCGGGAATTGGGTAACGGGTAATTTTTGTAGACTCACCAAACCCAATAGCACCAATATCACAGAGATAACAGTAGCCAATACGGGCCTGGTAATAATATTTTTAAGCATGGAAAATCAATTTTCGTATAGGCTAACTAGTTAGTAAAATTAATATTGGCTACAGGTACGGTTTCGCCTTCCTTCACCAATTGCAGGTCCTTCCCGACGATGCGGTCGCCCGCCTTCAGACCGGCGCTCACGAGGTAGTTATTGCCGCTTTTACCTGCTATGGAGATAGCTATCCTTTCTGCCTTATTATCTTTGGCCAGGCGGTATACAAATATTTTGTGCTGTACATCCAGTGTGGCGAGAACAGGCACTAAGAGCACACCGTTGTGTTTTTCCCCCAGGATGATCTTCCCGGTATTGCCGGAGCGAAGGATGCCTTCTTTATTGTCAAATGCAGCCCGAACGCTGATAGCGCCTGTAGCAGGATCAAACTGGCCGTCTATCATTTGTACTTTACCATTTTGCGTATAGGGTTTACCGTTAGCAAGGAGTAAGGTGACTGGTGGCATGGCAGCTATCTTATCGGTGATGCTACCTTTGTATTGCTCTGTGAGTCGGAGGAAATCCTGCTCTGTCATGGAGAAATAAGCATACATTTCACTGATATCCGAGAGATGTGTCAGTGGTTGCTGGTCCGTTTTGGTAATCAGGTTCCCGATACGCTTCGGAATACGACCGATATACCCGCTCACAGGGGCTTTTATGAGGGAGAAATCCAGGTTTACTTTGGCGGCAGCAACGGTAGCTTCCTGTTGGGCCACCTGTGCTTTAGCATTTGCCTGTGTTGCTTTTGCCGCTTTCAGTTGGTAATCGGATACCACGTGATTTTTATAGAGCTCTTCACTTTTGTAGACTTCTAGGTCTGCCGTAGTGAGGGCTGCGCGTGCGGCCAGCAGTCCAGCCTGGGCGGTATGGAGCTGCTCTTTCAGGGACTGATCATTGATTTTAAACAAGGATTGCCCTTTCTGTACGAAGGCCCCTTCGTCTGTAAAGATTTTCTCTAGGTAACCATCGGCCTGGGAGCGGATGTCCACGTTCACCTTTCCTTCCAGGTGTGCGGGATATTGTAAATCTACCGTAGCATCGGTGGGTTGTACGGTGAGCACAGGGAATGCCCTGGTCACTTGCTCCTGGGGAGCGTTTTCCTGTTGATTACAGCCTGTCGCAGCGAAGAGCAGCAGTAATGATCCTGCTGCCCCGCTAATGAGTGAAATGCCTATTCTCATAAAATGTAATTAATGGGCGTTTATGCGCTGAGTTTAAGTCCGATTACTCCCATCAGGATCAGCATCGCTGAAAAGATTCTCCAGAAGGAAGCGGGGTCATTGAAAAAGAATATTCCGATAAAGAAAGTACCTGCCGCCCCGATGCCTGTCCAGACGGCGTATGCGGTCCCGATAGGAATGGATTTCTGGGCCATCCAAAGGAAAACACCACTGAGTGCCATAGCGCATACAGCCAGTGCAATCCCTGGAAATTTGCTATCGGCAGCCTGGGAAATTTTGAGTCCCAATGGCCAACCCATCTCAAAGAATCCTGCTAAAAGAAGATATATCCAAGCCATAACACTTTATTTTACAGCGCAAATTTCCAATAAGCAGGATGCATAACTATTTACTATCTGACCAACCGGAAGAATCGGGGAATGAAACGGAAATAAAGCGGATGAGTTTCGGGAGATGAGAGTCGCCCTGGCTACAATCAGCTCACATGGAATGGCCACTGCGTTTTAACATATATGGAAATCCAGTATATTCCCATCAGCCACCTATACTACCTGACCATGAAATCTGTTATTCTTTTCCTCTTACTGATAACAACTGCTATGGCAGCGTGCAGCCAGGGAATGTCCGACAAAGAGCGCAAATACATCCCAGCAGATCTGAACGAATGCATGCAGCAACTAGATAAATTTGTATCCGATAGTGATAAGGTCCGGTATAAAGAAATGCCGGTCTATTTTTTCATTGGAGCCATGGAGCAGCGTTATGGCTCCTGGATCAGGCAGCATTGGGGCTTGTGGAAGCAATCAAGGTTAAAAAGCTATTTTGAAACATTTGGAATTTCCGGTCCGCAAGATATCTCCAAGCTCATTTTCCAGCGTTATTACCACCACCTCAAGGGCCAACAGGATGAATTCGGGGAAAGCATGCAGTACTACATGGCCCACTTGGAAGAAGTAAGAGTGCTGGACTCCATCGTCAAAAGGCAACAACTAAATAAATTCCGTATAGGCGATACAGTTATCTTCTCCATAAAGCAGGACACGCGTCTATTCGGTGCCATTGTAGATAGAAAAGATACGGCCAACTGCCAGCTCAAAGTCATCTTGCTGGATAATGGAAAATCAAAATGGGTGGATGTTTGGGATATTAAAAAGTAAGTGTATCCGGGCTCGCTACTTCCGAATGACATCGTTACTTTGTATCGTAAATTTTAAAATACAAAACAAGTCAGCCATGGCACGCATCTCCCGTAACCATCAATCATCACTAACAAATTCCTTTGCGTTCCGCTGCTACGTTGCGTTTCAGCGCGCAAGCATTTTTCGCTGCTGTAAAATCTTCCATAAAAGCCAGCAAGGTTTCTTTCGTATAGCCGTCCCTGCTATCTAGTTCATAATGGACTTCCCCATTTATTTCCAAACTCATGACATAATATTCGGGTAACCGGATATCATCCTGGTAACAGTGGAGTGTAATGATAAGCTGTAATAATGGAATTTCCATGGTGCGTTTGCGGAACCATTTTACATAGTCGATCCGCAACTGCTCTTCTTCTAGCGACATACTTCTCGTGAATGCAGTTCTGATTTTATCAAAAGGGACATAGAAAATTGCAAGAACGAAAGCGCCCCTCATCAAGCTAGGATAACGGGAAAATTCCAGAAAATAATGCAGGTAACTCTGCTTTGTAGAAATGACTTTCATACACAGTATAGGATGTATCCCTCCATATTCAAGAAGTCTGCCAATTCCCTGCTGCTATCCCATTGCATGACAAGTATTTAAAAAATAAAAATTACAGAATCATTTTGAAATACTAAAAATATTAGTATTTTTGCAACAGACATATAAGTAAAGCCCTTCGGCACAAGGCTATTCGTAGACTTACCGGGGGCTTACTTTTTTTAATCACCTACTAATTTTATTAGTATGCTATGCCACTCGAACTGGAGCACATCAAAGATGGCCTGTACTATCGGTACAAGGGCCACATCATTCGCATTGAGGAAGTACACTACCCCTTCCTGCCCACCATGAGGCTGGCTATGGAAGCTATTCCCATAGAGAATAACGAGTTGTTTATGCTGGGATTTGAGACATGGGGAAAATCAGGGGAGTTTATTCGTCATCTTACCGACGGCCGGGAATTCGGATTAAAACGTACACAAAACACTGGCTGGTCTGTTTGGATCAATGGAGTAGATGTAAAAACAGAGCTTCATTTCATTCACGAAATACAGGAAATATGGCTGGTACTCTTCAAAGACGTACTACGACGGCGAGGAGATCATCCCAAACCTACCCTCAAACTGATGTATTACCTCATGCCCAACACTTCTGCCTCTGTTAAAATCGGCGTGTATGACACCGGCAGATACTCCGGTAAAGCCAAGAAATACAATGAAGTGTTACCCTATCAACAACAACTCTACTACCTCACCTGGGATTGCACCTTCCTCTTCCGAAATATCAGCTTCGCCATCTGGCTGATCGTTGAACCCACAACCCCTTCGGAAATACTCTTCGAATTAGATGGCAGAGCCTGGGGCCTTGAACTGGTGGCCGGCCGCGGCACCAAAGATGAAGACACAAGAGCCGCCGCAAAATGGCTGCACCACCACCTGGTTGAAAATGTGTTACGTAAGTTCGAATAACACACGGCCAATGTCCGTTGAAAGTTGACCTCCCTTCAAATGCACACTAACCCAATGTCTTTTTCTGCGCTACTAAAACCATATGCGTTTCCACCTCACCCCCACTCCGCTGAAACGCAATACTGAAATCCTGTAACAACACAAAACCCGCTTGCAACAACATCTCCTGTACTACCTCCAACGGATAATAATGGAAATAAAGCCTGTCGCCACTACTGCCCGTCTGATAACCAGACCGATCCTGCGCTCCAGGTACAAAACTGAGGTACAGCAGACCCGCGTCTTCCAATAATCCAAAACAATCCCGCATCAACTGCCGATTATCCGTTTCCGTGAGATACGGCATGCAAAATCCAATCACAATGCCATTGAAAGTAACAGGCAGGTGCGCTACTTCCCTACAATCCAATACCCTGCATTCCGCACTGGGATTGGCCGCTGCCGCCAGTTCCACCATGGCCGGCGCTACATCGGTTGCCAACACCTGCCAACTAGGCCGCTGCTGCAATAAATAACGAGTAATATTCCCCGGCCCACAGCCCAACTCCAATACCTTAGCAGTTTCCCCTAATTGCCCACAGAAATAATCGTAGGAATGATGGTAAATGTCCAAGTCCATGAACATCGCCTGGTAACGGGCGGCCAACTTGTTCCATATGTTAAACGTTTCCTGGTAATGATCCATGTTCCAAATGTAAGTATCCGTCAGCAGATTTCTTTTAACACAAACGACTATACGTACACAAACTTTTTGGGGATATATAAAAAGCAATTATATTTGTGTAAAAAATACAATAATTGTTGAAAAATCAATTTTTATTCCCAGCCCTGTGCCTATTAGCAGGACTTTCCACCCAAGCGCAGGATACAAGTTCCATCCATTCGGATAGCACCAAGCACCTTCGGGAAATCACCATCTATCAGGCACAAAAAACCACTCCTGTTACCTTCCAGAACCTGGATATTCGTACCCTAAAAGAGAAAAACACAGGACAAGAACCTGCTTTCTTGCTCGCTGAAACGCCATCTATTACTGTTTATTCCGATGCGGGCAATCAACAGGGATACGCCTATTACAGGCTCCGTGGCATCGACCAAACAAGGATCAATACCACCCTCGACGGCATGCCCCTGAATGAACCGGAAGACCAAGGCGCGTATTTCTCCAACTATCCAGACATTCTTTCTTCTGTCAGTAAACTACAAATACAACGCGGCGCAGGCACTTCTAAAAACGGAGCAGCCAGTTATGCCGGGAGCTTGCAGTTATTCTCGCCAGATCTGCAACAGCCCCGCAGCGCCGCCATTACGGCCGGTTATGGCGCCTGGAACAGCTTCCGCGTCTCTGGTGAATACAATAGTGGCGTAAAAAACAGAAAGGCTTTCTACGCCCGCGCATCCCAAGTACACACGGATGGTTATAAAGAACATGCATTCAACAACTCGCAATCGGCTTTTCTCAGTGGCGCCTACTTCGGCGATAAAAGTACCTGGAAACTGAACGGCATGGCGGGCCATCAACAAAACGGCATGGCATGGCTCCCGGTGGCGGACTCGCTAATAAAAATCAACCGTCGGGCCAATGCGAATACCAAAGCGGAAAAAGATGAATTCTTCCAAAGCCTAGTACAACTCCAACATCAACTACGCTTAAGCGAGCATGCAACCATCAATTCCAGCGTGTACTACACCTACCTCAACGGCGGCTACGGCTTTGATGGAAATAATTTTATGGGCCAGCCCTCTAATGGCAACCTGTTTCATTATAACTTCCGTTCTCATTTCACAGGTATATTCAGCAACTATACCCTCACCCGTAATCACCTCAACTGGACAACCGGCATCCACGGCAATATCTACACCCGCAGGCATCTAGGTAAAGATGATACCGCTGGAGAATTGTATCGCAACCGAGGTTATAAAAATGAAATAAGCGCGTTCAGTAAACTAGAATACAACCTCCAACGGTTTACCCTATACGGAGATCTCCAGTACCGCTACACTACTTTTGATTACAAAGGCAGCGTGCCCTTTGAGCAAATGCATTGGTCTTTCCTGAATCCCCGTGCAGGCGTATCTTTCAACGCAGGTAAACATACTAGTCTGTATTACAGCATCGGCAACACCGGTAGGGAACCTACCCGCAACGATATCTTCGGTGGAAATGATGACCTGGCAACGGATGAACAACATCGCCCACTGATCTACAACAGTAAGGCGGAATCGGTAACAGACCAAGAATTGGGCATAAAATGGCAATACCATCAACTGGCAGTACAGTTCAATGGCTATTACATGAAATTCAGAAATGAAATTGTATTGAACGGCCAGATTGGCCCTAATGGCCTGCTACTGACCAATAACGTGAGTAATAGTTTTCGTACAGGATTGGAATTTTCAGCTACCTATAAACCTTGTGCAGGGTTAACACTCACCAACAATGCTTCCTGGAACTATAGCAGGATTAAAGAAGATAAGACAACATTCAGTCCGGTATTAACACCTGCACTAATCATCAACCAAGAAGCTACCTACCGATTTAAACAGGTACTGGTAGGCCTTTCAGCACGTTATCAAGGCAAATCGTATATCGACTTTGCCAATACTGCTAGTATTGATGATTACCTGTTGATGAATGCCAGAATACAGTATATGCTTTCCCGTTATACTTTTTCTTTCCTCCTCAATAACCTGACAAATAAATTGTATTACAACAATGGCGCGGTAGATGAAAACGGTGCTGTAAAATACTTTGTACAGGCTCCCCGGAATATTTATGTAGCTGTAAGATATAGTTTCTAAAATAAGGATGGCCTCCTGCAAACCACTTGCAGGAAGGCCATCTCAAAGCAAAAACAAGCTTAAGCCCCCGCTTTATCTTATATCGCTGCGATTTTAAAAACCCTCATTTCCATGCATGCATCAACCTCCTTATCCACCTGATGCAAATTGCAACCTGCACCCACTTTATCTGCACCTATTTTGCTGATGCCTGTCCCCCCGTCACTGAGGATAATCGCCTCCAGTAAGCCTGTCTAGCTAAGATAATTGCTATCGCTAATCGGGAATGTAATCATGTTTTACACTGTAAAATTACAGCAGCCCTTTGGATCAAAAAGGTACTTACCATGCAAATAATGGTACTTTTCATCACTGTTCCGCGGATGACTTAGGTGTGCGAATAAAAATCCAGGCCATCATACTGGCTAGCAGTCCCAGCAAGGCGCATAGTTTCATGACCTTCCCATATGCATTAATAAAGGCATCACGGTAATTAGCTGCAATGGCTTTTTGATATGCAGCAGGTATTTGCGGCGGCACGGCAGCATCGCCCAGGTTCTTGGCTTGCGACACTACTGCTTCTTTGTCTGCCGGAGATAACGGTAAAGTATACACGCAAGAATGAACAGCATCGGAGAAAAATAATACGGCCAGCGCTCCAAAGATGGCAGTGGCAAATACACTGGCAATCCTCGTCACGGCATTGTTCACGCCGGAAGCAGTCCCGGACTGATGCTGACTAACAGCTCCCATCACCGCAGCCGTCAATGGAGATACCGTGATAGACATCCCCAAACCAAATACTAGTATTCCAGGAAAATAAGTGGTCCAATAATCTGGGAAACCTTTCGTTTGCTGGATGGTCGATAAGAGGAAAAGGCCCGCCCCTGCCACCAGTGGCCCCGTTACCAGGAAAAATCGGGGACCATACTTATCTGCCATAGCCCCCATCCACCTGGACAATGAAATCATCAATAAGGAAAAAGGCAAAAAGTTAAACCCCGATTCCAACTGCGTATAGCCTTGTGCCTGCACCAAATTGAGCCCCAAAAACAACATGCCTCCTCCCAAACCTGCATAGAGAAAGAAACTCAACAGGTTGGCCCCCGCAAAGATCCTGTTCTTGAAAAGTTTCAATGACATCATGGGATTGGGACAAGTGGCTTCCCGGACAATAAATGCGATGAGTAAAATAACACCTACTAACAGTGATCCATATACGGAGACAGCCTTCCATCCCGCCTGCGGCATGCGCAGAAAGCCAAAGGTCAATGCTGCGAGTCCGCAGGCGATAAAGATTGCGCCCGGATAATCAGGTTGACTGTCTACAGCATCTTCATCCCGCGTTTCTGCTACATGCTTATGAAGAAAGTATAATACAGCAAGCCCGATCGGTACATTGATAAAGAATATCCCCCGCCAGAGTCCGGCGTCGGCGAGAGCGCCACCCAATAAGGGGCCGCCCATGGTCACAAATGTGGTAAAGGCTGACCAAGTACCAATGGCCTTCCCCCTTTCATCCTGCTGGATACTGGCACTGATAATGGCCAAACTCCCAGGTATCATGAAAGCGCCGCCTATCCCCTGTATTACCCGACATGCAATCAACATCCCCGCTGAGGAAGCGAGTCCACATGCTGCCGACCCCATAATAAATATGGCAATCCCTAACGTGAATATTTTCTTGCGCCCTACCTTATCTCCCAATGCACCACCAATAAGGATTAAGGAGGCCAACATCAGCATATATCCGTTCAATACCCAGAACAGTTCTGCCGCAGAGGCCTTCAGCCCTTTCTGTAATGCTGGCAGCACAACATTCAGCGCAGTACCATCAATAAAAGCCATGGTGGAGGCTAGAATGGTGGTGACCATAATCCATCTCCCAGGTACACTACGTAAGGCAACAGGTTCCATGAAAAGGCGTTTATGAGTTCAAACATTAAAATAGAAAAATTGTTGCTGCGCGATGGCCATCTCTCGAAAAAATATCCTGTGAAAAAGTAAAGCAGTGTAATGCAGTAATTTATAGCAAAACTAATTGCATATGGCTACAGATTCCATGTCCTTCAACCACGATAATTTTAACCAGTTTCTTCATCAGTCGGATGAAAAAACCGTTATCATCAATAGTATCCTTAAAATTATCAGTCAGGAATCCTGGCAGTCATGCCTGGAAATAGGCGTTGGCACAGACCCCGTTTTCTCCAGGAATCTACGCCACCTCTTTCATGATTATACGATCGTAGAAAAAGATACGGAAGCACTGCAATTACCAGATGATATCACCCTCGTCACTGGTGCCTGGGAGGATGTACAACTAGAGAAAAAATTCGACGTCATCATCGCTTCCCACGTATTTTACTACCTGCAACAAAAACGCAGTGCCATCGACAAAATGCTGGATTCCCTCACAGACAATGGTATCCTCATTATTGTGGTGAATGGCCAGGAGGAAGACTATGGCCCCTTAAAAGAATTTTTCTACCAGAATATCCAACGGGATTATCATCCTACCTATCCGCAGATTGCCAGTGCATTAACCGGCATTCCGCATATTACATTTACGATTCCTGCTGCTATTCACTATGAAGATTATGATACCCTGTATCAATCACTATCCCTGTTTTTCGATCAATACCCAGTGCCTTATAGTCTGCATAAACACAGTATCATCAACTATCTAAAACAAACCTTACAAGATCAACCTTTCAAAGTATACCAGAAAGTAATCGTCTGCCGCAGGAAATTTGCGCCGTGGCGTTACCTCTTGGATCATCCGGATTACGAGATACCGGTGAAGGATATACGATTACACATATTGGATGGCGTATTTTCTCCGGATGAACAACTTACTAGATCCACTCCTTTCCTCATGAATTTCCTGCCAGACATGCAGGAAAAAGCGGTACTGGACATAGGTTGCGGCTCTGGCATACTCAGTATTCTGGCTGGTAAACAAGGCGCATCTAAAGTGGTAGCCGCAGATATCAGCGCCAAAGCGGTTTCCAACACGTTGATGAATATTACGGTTCATCACCTGGAAGATAAAATCACGACGGTGCAGTCTGATCTATTTGATAATATCAGCGGGAAATATGATTATATCTTTGGTAACCTTCCCATCCTGGAAGACATCTGGCAAGGCAACAATTCTACGATAGTGCTGCTACAACGGTTCCTAGCGGAAGCAAAGGATTATCTCCTTCCCTCTGGGCGACTTTATTTCAGTTGGGCTTCCTTTGCGCCTATAGCGCCAGTACTCAGTATGTTACAAACACTCAGCTATCGGTATAGCATGCACGCTTTTCCTGTCAACAATACCATGTGGTACGTTTTTGTAGTGGAACTACCTTAGTTTTTATATTGTCCGTTTTAGTTCCTAAATTGGCAGTGCAATACTTACAGCCCTGCCTGCAATTGCTTTACTTTGCAGCCTTATCTAAACCTCATTCCCATTATGAAAAATGCCATCACGATCATTCGTAATTATCGCACCCAGGCCCTTGAACTGTTTGATACGTTTTCAGCAGAGCAATTAAACCTGATTCCAGAAGGCTTTAACAATAATATCCTCTGGAACCTGGGCCACCTCATTACCTCCGACCAACAAATTTGGTATAGGGCCAGCCATCAACCCTACCGGATTAATAAGGAATTCATTGAAACATTCCGTCGTGGTACCAAACCAGAACAAGCATACGATCAAGCGCAAATTCAACAGGTGAAAGGCTACATGATTCATACCATAGATGATTTTGTGGCGGATTATAATAGTGGTTTATTTAAGGAATATACCAACTGGACACCCTTGGTAGGTGGAGAGGTGACTAGCCTCGATGAAGCCATTGCTTTTTCCGCCTTCCATCACGGTTTGCATGCCAGCGCCATCAATCGCATCAGAAAATTTATCCGTTAATAGAACATATTGCGTAGTTTGAATGTCTGAATATAGATAATCGGACATACTATGGAAGTAGGAATAGATAGTTTCGCTGCCACCAAATCGCAGAGTGGCCAGCATGATCCCGCAGCGGATATGCGGGAAATGGAAAATTTGCTGCGTCGCATTGATCTCGCAGACCAGGCAGGATTGCATGTTTTCGGGATTGGAGAACATCACCGGAAGGAATTCCTGGACTCCGCTCCCACGATGATATTGGCGGCGGCCGCTGCTCGTACCAAAAATATCCGCCTTACCAGTGCAGTAACCGTGCTCAGTGCGGCAGATCCGGTGCGTGTATTCCAGAATTTTGCTACACTCGATATCATTTCCGGAGGGCGCGCTGAAATGGTGGTGGGCCGCGGTTCCTTCGTGGAAGCCTATCCCCTCTTTGGTTTCAACCTCCAAGACTATGATGAGCTTTTCGTAGAGAAACTAAATCTGCTCCTCCAAATCCGGGACCATGAATCCGTGCAATGGAAAGGCAAATTCAGGGCTCCCCTTAACAATATTGCCATCTATCCTCGTCCTGTTCAGGATCCGCTGCCTATCTGGCTGGGAGTAGGCGGTACGCCGCAATCCTTCGCTCGTGCAGGTACTTTAGGCCTTCCACTGATGGTGGCCATCATCGGCGGTGAAACCCATCGTTTCCGGCCCCTGATTGATATCTATCGAGAAGCTGGCAAGAAAGCTGGGCATGCGCCCGAAAAACTGACGGTAGGCCTACATTCGCTGGGCTATATCGCTGAAACCTCACAACAAGCCAGGGATGAGTTTTTCCCAGGCTATGCAGAAACTTTCACCAAAATTGGCAGGGAACGCGGCTGGGGCCCCGTAACACGCGGCCAGTTTGAAGCACAAACCGGTCCTACAGGCGCCTTGCTGGTAGGAAGTCCGCAGGAAGTAGCAGAAAAAATATTGCGGCATAGCGAAGCCCTCGGTGGTATATCCCGACTCACTTTTCAAATGGACAACGCCAACCTGGCCCATGAAAAACTAATGAATTCCATCCGCCTGATCGGAAAAGATATTGTACCACTACTGCGGTAATAACGTGTAGGCACGTACGAAAGACTTAAATTTACGGCCTGTCGCCCCTGCCCACTGGGCAGGGGCGAGAAAAAAACAGTTGCTTGTTTTTTTAATTATTTAGTGAGACACGTAGTCTTCGGCCCTCCAATCTTCCACATTTCATCGCATGAAATTCCCTTAATTTCAACTAAATTTAACGCTGGAAACAACTGTACTAAAGCGATTATCAGCCAATGAGAAAATTGATTACAGGAGCAGCTTTACTGCTAACTACTGCATCCTATGCCCAGGATACTGCATTATGGCTTCGCAATCCAGCCATCTCCCCGGATGGGAAATCCATCGCTTTCGGCTATAAAGGAGATATTTACAAAGTAGATGTTCAAGGCGGAGTAGCCACTCCACTTACCATCCATGAAGCGCATGATATGATGCCTGTATGGAGCCACGACGGCAAATGGATAGCCTTTGCCAGCGATCGGTATGGCAACTTTGATGTTTTTGTAATGCCCTCCACTGGCGGCACTCCTGTCCGACTCACAGAGAACAGTGCAGCAGATTATCCATACGATTTTACACCCGACAACAAACAGGTACTATTCGGCAGTGTCCGCAATCCTCCTGCGGCCAATATCCGGTTTCCATACAGGGCCTTTAAAAACATGTATACAGTACCTGTTTCCGGTGGACGGGCCACGCTACTAAGCGCTGCAGGTGCTGATCGCGCAAAGTATAATAAAACCGGTAACCAACTGGTATTCCAAGATGCAAAAGGGGTAGAAGATCCATTACGTAAACATCACGTCTCCTCTATTACGCGAGACATCTGGATACTGGACCTCCATAAAAATACCTATACTCAAATCTCAGATTACGAAGGCGAGGATCTCAGCCCAGTTTGGGGCGATGATAACCAGGTATTCTACCTGAGCGAACGGAATGGAAAATCCATTAACCTGTTCAAATCTTCCACCAGCACTCCTGCCAAGGTGGAACAGTTGACGAATTTCAATACGCATCCGGTAAGGGATCTGTCCCGCGCAGATAACAACACACTTTGCTTTACCTATAACGGTGAAATATATACGCTGAAAACGGGAGAACAACCGCGCAAACTGACGATCAACATCCACAACGATGAGAGAACGGTCAACTCTAGTAACCTGCCCATCAATGGCAATATTACTTCTTTCGCCATCAGCCCTAATGGCAAAGAAATGGCCTTTGTGGCACGAGGAGAAGTATTTGTTACCAGTGTGGAAGGCAATATGACCAAACGTATTACCAATACGCCTCAACAGGAACGTATGGTCAGTTGGTCTCCGGATGGAAAACACCTGATATATGCTGCGGAGAGAAATGGTAGCTGGGATATCATGCAAACCAGTAAGGTACGCCCAGAAGAGCCCTATTTCTTCAATGCTACGCTGCTGAAGGAAGAACCAGTAATAGCAACGGAAGCGGAAGAATTCCAGCCCCTGTATTCTCCAGATGGTAAGGAAATTGCCTACCTGGAAAACAGAAATATCCTGAAGGTATATAACATCGCATCTGGGAAAAGTCGCACGATCATTCCCGCTGGCAGGAACTATTCCTATGCCGACGGCGATATGAACTTCTCCTGGAGTCCTGATAGCAAATGGCTAGTATCCGATGACCAGAGAGGTTTCACCATTGTTAAAAATGCCGTCATTATCGCTGCAGACGGTCAATCAGCTCCTGTATACCCTATGAGTGGCGCTTTCGGAGAAGATAATATGCAATGGTCTGCCGATGGCCGTATGCTCCTGTTTTTAAGTGTCCGCAATGGTCGCAGACCATTGGCCCTACAGGGCCTCGCGGAATCCGATATATACGCTGTGTTCCTGGACAAAGCAGCCTACGACCGCTTTAAGCTCTCTAAGGATGAATTCAATCTCTTAGCAGGTACGGATGCAGCAAAAGATAAACCCGCCAAAGATGCCGACTCCGCCAAAACCAAAGCACCTTTCCAGCCTGATTTCAGTCACCTAGATCTGCGCCGCGTGAAGCTCACCGTCAACAGTGCCAGTATCAGCGATTTTGCCGTCAATAAAGACGTGAGCAAAGTATACTACATGGCTGCTTTTGAAAGCGGGTATGATCTCTGGGTAACAGAACCTCGTACCGGCGATACGAAAATTCTCGCCAAGCTTGGCGGCACTCCCGGCGATATCGCTATCAGCAAAGATGGAAATACCCTCTTCGTCAGCAATCGGGGCGGCGTGGTGAAAGTAGATGCCAACAGCGGTAAAATTACGCCCGTGAATATTGGTTCTGAAATCGTATTACAATCAGCCAAAGAGCGGGAATACATCTTCCAACACGCCTGGAAACAGGTGACAGCCAAGTTCTATGACCCCACCATTCGGGGCATCGACTGGAAAATGTACCGCGATAATTACGCCCGTTTCCTCCCACATATCAGTAATAACTACGACTTCGCAGAATTATTGAGCGAGTTATTGGGAGAACTAAATTGCTCTCATACAGGGGGGTATTACAAACCAGTGTACAACAATCCGGATATCACCTCCTCACTGGGACTCCTATACGACGAAAGCGATAAAGCTGAAGGCCTGAAAGTCACGGCTATATTGGATGGCGGACCATTCGACAATGCCACCAGCAAACTAAAAACGGGCGATATCATTGAGAAAATTGATGGCATCAACGTCAGTAATCGCCAGGATTGGGCGGCTTTATTGAATCGTAAAACGAATCAAAATATACTCATCAGCTTCCGTAGTGCAGGTAGTAAAGCCCTGACAGAGGAAGTAGTAAAGCCTATATCTCCCCTGGCAGAACGCGAACTGATGTATAACCGCTGGTTGGGTCAAATGCGCCATGTAGTAGATAGTATAGGTAAAGGTCGGGTAGCGTATGTGCATGTACGTGCCATGGACGATGCTAGCTTCCGCACAGTTGTAGAGGAAGCCATGGGTAGGTACCGCGATAGAGATGCATTGATTGTAGACACGCGTTTCAATGGTGGCGGCTGGCTCCACGATGATTTACATACTTTCCTCAGTGCCAAAAAATACCTGGAATTTGCGCCGCAAGGCAATAAAATAAAAGGTGGTGAGCCACTGATGCGCTGGCATGGTATCAGTTGCGTAGTGGTCAATGAAGGCAATTACAGTGACGCCTATACGTTCCCATACGTTTACAAGCAGGATAAATTGGGTAAAGTCATTGGTATGCCTGTTCCCGGCACTGGTACCTCTGTTTGGTGGGAAACACAAATAGATCCGACCATGGTATTTGGCATCCCTATGGTGGGTAATATCGGTCATGAAGGTAAACCAAATGAAAACATACAATTGGAACCGGATATCAAGGTACCACTGCGATATGAAGATTTCCTCAACGGCCGTGATACGCAGATTGAAGCTGCCGTGAAA
The DNA here is from genome assembly GCF_019236475.1 of Chitinophaga sp. Lineage (GTDB taxonomy): Bacteria > Bacteroidota > Bacteroidia > Chitinophagales > Chitinophagaceae > Chitinophaga. The sequence goes on along the minus strand of NZ_JAFAIX010000007.1, from coordinate 139,493 downwards.
GAAATGCTGACGGAACTCAAAAAATAATCAATGGGCGCAAGCCCACCCGCGCGAAGCGCGGAACTCAAAAGGGCTGCCGACGGCAGCCCTTTCAATTTTAGCCACTGGTATGGGCCTGATTAAATTCTCTTTTATTCCTATGGCTACTTCTCCAGCTCAGCGCGGGTCTTAGGCAAGCATTCAGGATATTTCTCACTAATAAATTGCAACATTTTTTCTCTAAGCAAACAACGAAGATCAAACGCATTACCGGAACTCGCCGCACTAATCAGGCAACGCACCTCCATCGTTCGTTCAGACGTATTCGTTACCTGCATTACTTTTACCCTTTTATCCCACAAAGGAGAAGTGGTTACCAATCGGTCGAACTCCACGCGCAACTCATCCACTGAGGCCGTATAATCCAAGTATAGAAAAGCAGTTCCCAGAATTTCAGAATTATTCCGCGTCCAGTTCTGGAAAGGCTTTTCAATAAAATAATTGATAGGCAGAATGAGTTTTCGCTGGTCCCAGATGCTTAATACCACATAAGTAAGGGTAATTTCTTCCACACGTCCCCACTCTCCTTCCACAACCAATACATCATCAATACGAATAGGCTGCGTGAAGGCCAACTGAAATCCTGCCAGCAAGTTTCCCAACGATTTCTGCGCAGCAAAACCGATGATAATACCGCCCACGCCCACACCTGTGAGCAAGCCAGCACCCAGTTTGCGCATACTATCAAAGCTGAGGAGAATAATACAAGCCGTTACGATCAAAATCACGCCAATCAATAGTTTGCGTATAAACTGCAACTGTGTCCTGATCTTCCTTTCTTTCAGGTTGTTGGATTTCTTCAGATCGTAGGTATTGTAGAAATAATCTTCCATCACAAGCACCACACCGATGATCATAGCGGCAAACGCAATGGTGAGCGCGATTTCCGCTACCCTGGAAAGGATTTCCTCGTATTTGGGCATTATCCGCATCAAGGGAATGCTCATGTTGAGCAGCAATATGGGCATGAAATAGTTAAAGGCCTTGCCCACACGCAATAATACACTCTTAATGATGGAGAATTCGCTGCTTTTCCGTACAGAACGTCGGATAAAATACGACAGCAACCACTTAATCAGCAGTCCTACTAAAACTGCAACACCTGCCAGTAGAAGATTCCATAGGAAACTGGGCAGGTGGTCCACATTTTCTATAAATTTATTCCACATGAACGCCTGAGGCACAAAGATGGTGCCGTTACACGCCGATGGACCGAATCCTTACCGGATTTTAATAACGAGATAAAATTCCTATAGCGGGAAATTTTTCATATCCCGGGTATTTTCCTGATAAGCTTCATTATAACCTCCTGGTCCCAATGCCCATTCCGCCATAGCATAGAGTACAGGACGCAAGCCCTCACCGGAAACAGAAAGGGAATACGTAACAACAAGCGGGACTACAGGTTTCGCCTCTCTAATAATCAGTTGATCCGCCTCCAACTGCCGCAATTGCTGCAGCAGCACTTTTTCCGAAATACCTGGGAGCGCTCTTTTGATTTCACTGTAACGCTTAGGGCCTGTCAGTAATTTATAAAGGATATTAGCTTTCCAGTAGCCCCCAATTTTTTCCATCACAAATGTAAGCGGGCAACGTGCGAAGGCTAACTGTTTGTTTTCCTGTATGGTGGAGCTTTCTTTTATCGCTGTCATGAGTACCTACTTTAGGGTAAGTTATTGTTCAAAAGTACACCGCAGAATACCTTTGCTTCAACAAAATAACACAAAAAAAGAAACATATGAAAATCATCATCACAGGATCAATAGGAAACGTCAGCAAACCATTAGCAGTATCTTTACTGGCACAAGGCCACGAGGTGCGTATCATCACCAGTAACCCTTCAAAAGCAGCAGCAATTACAGCCTTAGGGGCTACTCCCGCCATAGGTTCCCTGGACGACCAGGCATTCCTTCTCCGTACCTTTTCCGGTGCAGATGCAGCATACCTGATGTGCCCTCCCAAACTGAACACGGACGACTATATCCACTATGTATCTGTCATTGCCCGGAACTATGCAGCAGCATTGCAGCAAGCCGGTGTAAAAAGAGCAGTGGTACTTAGTAGTATGGGCGCTCATCGCAGCGAAGGCCACGGACCTATTGCCGGCATTCACCAAATGGAAAAAATCCTCAGTGAAGTAAAAGGAACCGCGATCACCTTCCTACGCGCCGCTTTCTTTTACAATAACTTCTTTGGTAATATCCCAATGGTGCACCAAGGCGGTATTATTGGTAATAACTATCCGGCTGATAGCAGGCTGATTATGGTACATCCTACTGACATAGCGAAAGCCGTTGCAGAAGAATTGTTGCGCCCATCTACGGGAACGGATATACGATATGCTGCCAGCGACGAACGTACTGCCGGTGAAATCGCTACCATCTTGGGGAAAGCAGTAGGCATAGATGCCCTGCCTTGGGTAAATTTCGAAGATGATGCAGTAAAGAATGTACTGCTAGGAAATGGATTCTCCCTTGAAATGGCCACTCGCTTCGTGGAAATAGGCGTTGCCGTTCGCAGTAAATTCCTCTGGGAAGAATACGATAAAACCAATAAGGTACAAGGTATCCGACTGGAAGATTTCGCGCAGGAATTTGCCGCCAGGTTTCATGCACCAGTGGCTACGCAAGATTAATAACACCCACAATACAAACGCCCTCTCTGCTGCACACAGGAAGAGAGGGCGTTTGCTTTTATATTGGAAGACACCTGTTCTAAGGCCTCCTGGAAGGTCCGGTTGTTTTTGATTGTGCCAGCATCACTTCATCCGGCAATTGCGCCAGGTCCCTATCGAGCGAATACAATGCTTCGGCCGCAGCATCCTTGCCACCTGCCACTTTTATCTTATCCAACAACAGTAGCGCCAGGGCTTCTTCTTCCGTTTGTTCCTGCACAAACCATTGCATGAAATGCCAAGTGGCCCAGTCTTCCTCCTCCATACTCATTTTCACCAGTTTGTAGACGCCTTTTGTATTTCCCACTTCTTGCTGAAAGATACGTTCAAAGCAATCCTGCACATTATCGGGATCCGACTGTGGCTTCGGTACCGCTTCAATAGCGGGTTTGGCGCCACGTTCAATGATGTACTCTATGAATTTCATCATATGATTCCGCTCCTCTCCTGCATGTCGGAAGAGAAATTTGGCAATACCGTTATAGCTCTCATCGGCCGCCCATACGGCAAAGGAAAGGTAAGTCTGTGCTGCCAGCGCTTCCTGCGTCATTTGCTTATTCAGCCCTGTCAGCAATGTTTGGGAAAGTCGGTTTCTATTCATGATGGCTTTTTGTGGGATAACAACCATTTGGTTTTGAGGGTTCATTCAAATGGGGAGATCCAAAAGACATGGACGTTGCAACATTTATAAATTTTTTTTCCTTCCATTAAACATTATCACCCTATCTCTGTTAGTATATCCGACGTAGGCACAACATACCATTTAAAATCATGGAGTTATGAACAAAGCCTGAAGGGCGGAAAACCTTATCTTAAGCAGCAAACAAATCATCATCATCCAATTTATTACTGGTTAGCCACCTCATTTCCGGGAATAACCTGGATACCCAATGTGGTATCTAATCCTGATAGGTGTATATAGGCGCAGGCAATATCTGCACCAGCATCATCTTTTCACTGAAATTATATTTCTCCGGTAACACGCTAGCAACATTTTCTGCGGTTCATTTACGCAGCAGGAACAGTGTACATGAAGTTTTGATGATTGCTAATTTGTTTATGCTTAGGAACGGTAGCGTCTTGTCTAAGACGCTACCTTATTTTTTATTTCACTGCTATTTTCCAGAAAGAGATAGCTCTCCTCACTGCAAAACCTATTCTTTCGTAGATACTAATAGCTGTTTGGTTGTTATGTAACACATGCAGAAAGGGAATATCCCCTGCTTCAAAAATCTCCCTAGCTACATGCCTGGTAAGTATTCCAGCATATCCTTTCCCTCTATGATCTTTATGCGTCACCACGGCGCTGACTTCGGTCAATCCCGGCATACGCATACGTTGCCCCGCGAGGGCCACCAGTTTGCCATGCTTACGAATACCGTAATAATCACCCAGGGATGGCGTCTGCGCTAAAAAATATCCCGGCTGACCTTCATTTACAAAATTCACCATCTCTTCTCTGTCGGCCTCCGTGAGTAGGATAATTTCTTCATTATGTGGTATCTCTTCCGGCTTAGTTTCACATACCATTTGACTGCAAACCAGTTCGTTGATGACGTCCCATTTTTCTGGTAATACGGGCAACTCACCCACTATAAATAAAGCTTCCCCTGCTGGTGAAATCCAGGGTGCTATTTCCTCCAATCCTGTAAACTTTTCGGGATCATAGCCCATAAAAGGCAGTACATCCGCAGCATAACGCTGTACGTTCTCAGTTCCGTGGGCAAAGTAGCGTTGGATGGTTTGGAGAGAATGCCAGACGGGATTATCTAATGGGTTAAAATGTTCATCATGCATAGTCTTCTTCTTTTTAGTCTTAACACCAATTGTTTCTGTTCCTCGAATTTACGATTCCTACTCCAATTGTTCCTCATTATCTACCATACGTTCAAGACTTTCCCGGAAGCTGACGGCAACGGGTATTTGCAGCCGCTTTTGAAAATACACACCCAACTTCGATTTCGAAAAACCCATTATAGTACGAGTATGTATCCATTCTGCAATACGGGAGATCACTGTTCCCGCATCTATACTGATGTTGACATTGGCAGTATTCGGGGGACTTCCCGGTTTCGAAGCGGGCGCCGTAAATACCAGCGGCTTCCAACTATCCAGGAAAAACCCTGTAGTGGCAGCAACTGCCGGATCGGCCGGGGTCGTTATTTTCGTAGTATCATTTCCGTTAGTACCCTCACCGGCAGGGCTGCTTTTCTTCTTCACCACTGCTACTAACGTTGGCGAATACACGTACGGCCCCTCCTGCTGGCGTAAACTTAAAGGCATTGGAGAGCAGGTTAAAAAGAATCCGTTCAATTTTATCGTGGTCAAACTGGGTATAGAGCAAATCTGTATTCGTCTGAAATTGCAGTTGCATTTGCTTGCGCTCCGCCAGATCGGTGAAAGAATACACTACTTCCCGAACGAAATCAATTATATCTCCTGCTGTAAGGTCCAGTTTTAGTTCATGCATCTCCATACGGCGGAAATCCATGAGCTGGTTCACCAGGTTCAGTAACCTTTTCGCATTGCGCCTGATGAGATAAAGTTTATGTCGGAAGGTATGGTCTTTCTCATGTTTAATGACCTCATCCAGGGGTGCAAGGATGAGCGAAACCGGCGTTCTGAACTCATGTCTAAAATTAGTGAACAACTTGATTTTCAACATATCCAACTCATGTAATTGCTGCGCTTCTTTACGTTCCTGCACCAATGCAAACCGGCGATGTGCCCTTTGCAATACCACCCGTCTTAACAGTAATAACAGGCCCACTAACAACAGTACATACGCCAGGTAAGCCCAACCCGTGGCCCAGAATGGAGGCAGTATTCGAATACGGAGCGAAATCCCCTTCCAGCTCGCGCCACCATCATCATTGAGGGCGCGCAGATGCAAGGTGTAGCTGCCTGGATTGATATTCGTATAGGTGATACGTTTAGACCGAGCGTCTGCTTTTAGTCAGCGCCATATCCATTACGCCGGTGTGGCTGTTACCATTACCGTCTATGGCTATAATTTTCCCTTGCGGCGTACGATGAAATATGCGTCCATCCAAGTATGCAAACCAATAGTTATCCTTGCTCGTTTGAATACAACTCAATCCTGTAGCGGGAAGGCCGAGGGCAGATAAGTATTTGTCTGCCTTCAAAAAATTCTCCTGCAATGGATTGTAGAATACGTCTCCATTGCGGGTATGAATAAACAGGAAATTATCTGGTGCGAGATAAATAGCGAGTATATAATTATCACTGAGAGACACGCTGTCGCCGGGATTCGACCGGAACACTTTGCAAGAAGAGCCGTCATAGCGATTCAATATAATATTTATTGATTTATTACCATATTGCCCTATCTACCTTCTTCCGGGATTCGTAGTTTGGCAGGAATGTAGGTCAATAACACCACCCCATTATGAAAAGCTTTGGTTGACAATAATTGAAGAGGGATTTTTCGTTTCAGGCCACGAAACAGCGTATGTCCGTCTCCGATAGCCACAGGATTCACCATTAGTTCGAATTCATCTATGAGATGATGGTCTGCGAATTGGGTGAGGATACTGCCACTACCGAGCAGTGCCAGGTTCTTGCCAGGAGTGTTTTTGAGTCGGCGTATCTCTTCAATAATATCACCGCTCACAATGCGGGTATTCTTCCAATCTGCTTTTTTCAGCGTATTTGAAAAAACGATTTTCTCAGCATTATTCATACCGGCTGCCATTTCTGGATCGGCTTTTTGAGCGGCTTCTGTGGGCCACCAGTTAATCATGTGTTCATAGGTATTTCTGCCGAAAAGTAGGATATTCTCCTGTTCCATTTTGTCCAGTGCGAAATCGCGTTGTTCTTCGCCCTGGCTACTCCAGGAGGTATCGCCGCTGGCGTCTGCGAAGAAGCCATTGAGGGTGAGGAACTGAAAAGAGGTAAGTTTTCTCATAGTGGTTACAGTTTAAATAAAAAGCGGTTCTCCCGATATAAGGAAGAACCGCCGACTACTGATATTGGTTCAAAATGTAAGGATTAATTATTTTTTGAGTATTACAAATTTACTAAGAAACACAACGGTAGCGATGTGCTTTAACATTTCTTTTGTGTTAACGATAATGCATGGCCACTACCCCACTTTTAAAGGGATGAGAGGTAATGAGTTCCAGTTTCCTGTGTGGGGCATGTTTAAAGAGCGGAATACCACTTCCTACCAGTACAGGATTTACCAACAACCAAAATTCATCAATGAGGTTATACTGCATCAGCGAGTGGCCGGCGCCTGGACTTCCAAATAGCAGGATCTCTTTTCCTGGAGTCTGCTTTAATGCATTGATAGCAGGCACTAAGGCGCCGCCGATAACGGTGGCGTTAGGAATCGGCGACATCGTATTGGAGAGTACATACTTTTCGGCCGATTTATACCATGCAGCATGGTCTTTATCATGTTTAGTAGCGCCAGGTTTGTCTGCAGCGGTGGGCCAATAAGACTCCATCAATTCCCAGGTTCTACGACCGTATAATGCAGTGTTTGTTTGTGCAATACGCTGATGGACATAATCAAAAATTTCATCGTCTAAATGAATCCATTTCATCTCTCCATTGGAACTCGCCACATAGCCGTCTAGAGAGACATGCATGAATAAAACAAGGTTTCTCATAACCATAAAATTTGGAAATTTTTCAACAGATATAACGGATTCTAAAGTACGTAGAAATACCCGAAATTAAAATAGTCAGGAATCCTCTTGATAATTTGAAATCTTTAGCAGAGATTTGCACTGTGATGTAACGAGATTTACAAAAATGAGCGTGGAAATCCTGCAATTGACAATTACCCCATTCGCTTTACTATTCTAACTATTTATTTTTTCAATTCCTTTCTAACCTCAAAAACTCACACAAATGGTACAGCCACTTGTAAAAGAAAACCTGACTGTTGATCAAATCCAGGCGTTTCAACAGGTTCGTCAAACATTTCTTCTGGCTAAATTCCAACCAGAAGTTGCAAAAGCAGCAAGCATTACCTATTGGGAACAGCTTACATGTATTGGTTTCAATCCGGACCTGTCCAGACTGGAAGCCGTAGTAAGGGTAAAACAGGCAACCGGTTACAGCGGTAATCTGTGTTCAATTGGTTCCCATGAGTTTGTACGCTTCTTCGTCGATTACCATGATGGTACTGGTTTTCATGATGCCGGACTCGCTAATTTCAAAGTAGCGGATATTCCGGATGCACCATCTCCCAATCACCCGCTGAATTACATGGCTACTATCTACCTCAATGATGAGGCGCACCGTAAGATCACAGCCTGTGATACAGCAGTAATGCCAACTGTAAGAGGCGTGCTACAGTGGAACAGTATTCCATCCAGCAATCCAAACGAGGTTCCTTACTTCGGGAATGTGCTAGACGCGGATATCCAGTTAAAGCGCAAACCGGCCTTTTATCTGAACGACATCTTATCCAATGTTAACCTCGGTAATATTGCACTACCCAATATTGACCCTAAAACTAAAGTGCCCGTAGTGCCTGATCCGCTCCCTCCGGTAGCAGAATTCTATAAAACATATCAGGCAGCCGGCGTACCTGACCATCGTACATTCTATACCAGCATGATTCCACAACTGTCAGGCGTTGCGAAAATAGCGCCTACTGCTCAAACTTTCAATGTAGCGGAAATCAGTAAACTGGGCATTAACCTCGCATCACTGGGTAATATCATCTCCAAACCTGTTATCGTGGATAACAGTAAAGCAGATATTACCTTTGAAGAACTCACCTGCGTAGGTCTCAACACTGCTACAGATACTGTAGGCGCCGTGTTGAAAATTAAAAAATCTGCCGGCTTTAATGGTAACATGTGTACCGCTGGTTCTCACGAGTATGTTGCCTTCTGGGCCGATTGGAACAACGACGGCATATTCGAAGACTACCTGGGTACTGCCAGTGTAAATACGCATGATATCACAGGTATCCCTGCTAATGGATTATTCTACAATGTTGCCATGCAAGTGGATATTGCCAAACATCTGCGTACCTGCGAATCACCAAATGTGGTGAAAATCCGTGGCGTATTGTCTTGGCAAACACTTCCATCAACAACAGATCCAAATGCGCTGAACTTCTATGGTAACCGCGTAGATTCATTTGTACAGATTCGTCCGGGCATTCCTAATACTGGACAACTGGGTTTAAACCTGTTTGATGTAAATGGTGTTGCTATTTCCAATATAGATCAAACAATCTCTCCAACTCAGGGATTGGCTTATCCTGGTGGAATCTATCCAAATGCAGCCATGCCTTTCGGCGGACTGATCAAATTAAGCGGTCTGTTTACAAATAGTGGCGCTTCTGGTACTACATTCTACAAAGTGCAGTTCTCTGATAACAATGGTAGCACTTGGCACGATGTACTGGATAAACAAATCTTCCAGATGATCGAAGGTAGCGTGCAAAGCCTGGTAACAGAGGATCCTACCATCAGTGGTGGCTGGTACACTTACCTGCCTGCAGTTCCTAACAAAGCCGAAAAGCTGTCGCTCCTGGCATTGTGGGATAGCGGCAACCGTAATGGTCTGCATAAAATACGTATCCAGTATACCAAAGATCCGTTACATGCTGCAGCTAATATCACTACTTCCAACCCTGTAACTGTTATGCTGGACAATACAGGTTTCATTTATGACAACACCCCAGGTAATACCCTGGATCCAACCAAAACGCTGGATATTGATATCGTTGGCGGCGATTGTAAGTTCTACAAGAGCGGAGACGTTATCACTGGTCAGTTGACAGTAACCGATAACTATTTCAACAACTGGTACCTGGACATCCAGCCTTCCGGCCACATCATACCTGCCGGTACGCCAGTAAGCACCTTCATTACGCCATCATCACATACCTGCACAGGTTTCGCTGATCATGGAAATGTTGGCTTGAATTTCACCATCAATACCAAGTATCTGCAATCTTGTGGATACACTGTTACTTTAAGAGGTTATGACCGCTCATTGGTTGGTTATAAAATCAATTTCATAGACGGCTCCTACCTTTATAACCTCACCGATCATGGCGGCGCGAAGTCTATCGGCTTTGCAGTATTGCCATAATCCGGTCATCATTCTAAAAATCGACTCACCACGCGGGCGTTTATACGCCTGCGTGGTTTATTTTTGCAATATAATAGCCCGGCACGACATACCACCTAAAGAACAGGATGATTGTATAGAGCATGTCATCTCCCTAATTCTCCACTGTCAGAACTATATTTTATGGAACACACACCTAAACAAATGGTAATCGACCTGTTGAAATCCATCGAAACAGGCGCCACTGCACCCGTCAGCTATATCAATCCTGATAAATATATTCAACATAACCTCGATGCCGCAGACGGACTGGCTGGATTTGGCGCGCTGATGCAAGATCTTCCCAAAGGCAGTGCTAAAGTGAATACCCTACGGGTTTTCCAGGATGGAGACATCGTTTTTGCCCATACCGATTATAATTTTTTCGGACCGAAAATAGGGTTCGATATCTTCCGTTTCGAAGATAATTACATCTGCGAACACTGGGATAATTTGCAAACCACTCCTAAAATTCCTAATCCCAGCGGCCATAGCATGACCGATGGTAGTACCGATCTGCATGACCTCGGTAAAACCAGTGCCAATAAAAAACTCGTCCAGAACTTTGTGGAAGAAGTGCTGATTAATGGACACCTAGAGTATCTTCCCAAATACTTCTACGACGATAAGTATATCCAACACAATCCTGGGATTGGAGACGGGCTATCAGGGTTCAATTCCGCGCTGAAAGACTGGGCCGAACATGGCGTTACAATGAAATACACAAAGGTGCACCAGGTGCTTGGAGAAGGTAATTTCGTGTTGGTAGTGAGTGAAGGTGATATGGATTCCTGCCATTCTGCCTTTTACGACCTCTTCCGAGTAGAGGATGATTTCATTACCGAACATTGGGATACTGTCCAGTGTATACCAGCCAAAAATCAATGGAAGAACAAGAACGGGAAATTCTGACTATCAATTAGATAGAAAGGTTATCACCCTGTGGCGTGATACCTGAATAACATTTGATTAACATGCTTTCGGAATACGGAGGCTGGTATATTTCGTTTATTCTAAGAAACCTCTGGCTGTCATGACCCTACTTAAGCAAAATAACCCAACCCAACCGGCAAGCACAATGATCTGCCCTGATAGTATGAATTCCGTTCAAGTCATCAATACCCTCAGCATCATTTCAGCGGTATTGGTCACCATACAGAGTTGTTTGCTGTTTTCCCATACGCGCGATAGTTTTTTCATAGGCTTGGGAACACTTGCTGGCATTAGCTTCCTGAGTTTATTACTCTTAAATGAATTAGGGATTACCTGCGCAGCCCGCGTGTTATTTCTCGCCATCCATCAAGCGGTGGCGGTATCGCTGGCCATTGGGAAAGGCGCCGTGGTAGGCGAAGCCATACTGGCAGCATTCCTGATCATTGTAACCTTACTGGTATTTACACGCACCTGGGTGATCGTTACCTGTATCAGTTTGATTATCTCGTGTCTGGTTACCATCAAAATAAATTTCCATACTGGCTTCATCAATCCTGTGCCGGAAAGGGGTTTACAATCGATACGCTTTTTCAAAGAGTGCTGTGCAACTTCTCTGTTTATACTGATTACCGTCGGGGTTAGTTTCTTCAAACGGCATGTATTGCGCCTGATTGAAGCGTTGAAAAAATCCAATACAGAACTGCAGCAAGCCTTAAAGGAGAAGTCCATGCTGGCGCAGTTTCTGAGCCATGAAATCCGCAATCCCTTACATTCTATGGCAGGCATCACGGAGGTAATGACACGTGAAATTTCTGGGAAAGATGAATATAATCCCCTCATGGAATACATGCAGGACTTGAATGCAAGCAGTAGCTACGCCATGTCTGTTGTGAATAATGTGCTGGAATTGGAAACTGCGGAAAGGCAAACTTGCGCCCCTGAAGTGTTTGCCCCTACCGATTGGTTACAGGGGATTGTGAAATCATTTCAATACCAAGCTTCGCATAAGCAAGTGGCTTTGGTGTTTGTTTCGGGAGACGATATTCCCTCCTTCATCAGTTCCCCCAAAAACTGTTTGAACAAGATCGTCATTAACCTCATTATCAATGCCATCAAATTTACTAGGGAGAACAGTGTTGTTTCCATTACGCTTTCCCGCGAAAATGAGCGGCTATCCATCCGGGTACAGGACAGAGGCATGGGAATGTCAAAAGAAAAAAAAGAGCGGATTTTTAACCTCTATGAGACAGAAAAAAATGAATTCCTCCAAGGCTCCGGCATAGGACTATATGTAGCCAATAACCTCACCAAGGCGATTGGCGGTAGCTTGTCACTGGAAAGCGAAGAAAATAAAGGCACTACTTTTATCCTGGAGTGGCCGATGCAAGAGGCGGCGGCCCCGACGATGAAGGTCGTTTCTACCCTGACAGGCTTCGACGGACTGAAAGTATTGGCCGTAGATGATGATACTTTTAGCCAGAAATACCTGAAACGCTACTTTGATGATACCGGGATTCATATCCGACAAGCATTTAATGGAGCAGATGGTTTAAAAATCTGTCGGGATTGGCAGCCAGATCTGCTGTTGTTAGATGTATTCCTGGGAGATATGACTGGGCACGAATTCTTGGAACATGTACATGCGCTTTCGCCCGATACCCATGTCATCATTATTAGCGGCACTTCTTCTGATGGGGAAGAACAAAGGTTCCTGGATGCAGGGGCGGATCATTACCTACTGAAACCGCTACCAAAGCGGGCTTTATGTGCTGCCATTGAGAACGTCATGCGTAGTGAGAGTGCTGCTGCTATTTAAAAATTGACGGGATGTCGGAAATACCCCGGTATTTGTCGCTAACCTACAGCATTCGCCCCGTTTCGGCATTGTAAGTTTGTATCAGCAAATAAATCGCTGATATATGGGAACTCAAATTTTTGTGAATCTGCCAGTAAAAGACCTCGATAGATCCATTGCATTCTTTACTAAACTGGGCTATACTTTCAATCCTCAATTTACTGATCACAAGGCTACCTGCATGGTAGTTTCCGACCATATTTACTTTATGCTGATTGTGGAAGATTTTTTCCAGACTTTCACCCGCAAACCCATTGCAGACGCCAATCAGGTAACAGAGGCCATCCTCTGCCTGTCGGCTGAAAGCCGGGAAGCAGTAGATGAAATCACCCGGAAAGCAGTGGAAGCCGGCGGCAGTATTCCCCGCGAAGCAGAGGATCATGGCTGGATGTATACCAAAGGATTCCAAGACCTCGACGGACATCTGTGGGAATATATTTACATGGAAAAAGAAGAAGCTGTACCTACTGCCAATTAACCATGTTCACTTTGATGAACTGATCTATAAACGCCGTTTGAACGGCGTTTTTTTTATTCTGTACAACTGCTTTTGTTAGCGCGGAGATTTTTATATGTTTGTGCGCTATGCACCGATTCCACTATTTTATCCGCGTTTTTACATTGCTGTTATGCCTGGCATACTTACCAGCAACTGCACAACAGTATTACCTTTTTGTGGGCTCTTATAATAAAACCAAAGGCCAGGAAGGTATTTATGTGTACACTTTCAACCCATCTACTGGCGCCACCAAGAAAATTTCTGCTGTAACGGAGGTGGTCAATCCTTCTTATTTGAATTTATCCGCCCGCGGGCAGTTTTTGTATGCTGCTACGGAGTCACGTATTCCTGGCGGAGGTACGGTGAGTAGTTATGCATTCGACAGTCTACACGGCACCCTGCGTTTCCTGAATTGCCAGTCCAGCGGCGGAGAAAACCCCGTATATGTGATCACCGACAGCGCCAATAAATGGTTGGCGAATGCCAACTATACGGCTGGCAGTCTCTCTATACATCCTCTCCTGCCCGATGGCAGCATTGGATTACCTGAACAAACCATTCAGATAACAGCGAAAAGTGTTGGCCCTCGCCAAAACCAATCGCATGTACATTCCGTGGGGTTTAGTCCGGATGAAAAATACCTCTATGCCCCTGATTTAGGTGCAGATAAGATTTGGTGGTATCAACTTGCTTCCGGCGAAAAACCGCTACAGTCGGCCCCTGTACCATTTACAGTTACTATGCCCAATAGTGGCCCGCGACATTTTGCATTTCATCCCAATGGAAAGTTTGGCTATTGTATGGAAGAGATTAGTGGCAATGTGGTAGCCTATCGTTACAGAAATGGGAGACTAGATAGTATGCAAACTATTGCGGCACATTTCATCAAAGACGAGGAAGGCTACGATGGTGCAGACATACACCTCTCTCCAGACGGTCGTTATTTATACACCAGCACCAGAGGCAATGAAAATATAATTGTATGCTATGCCATAGATGCTCGTAGCGGCCGATTGACAAAGCGCAGTATTACACCTAGTGGCGGCAATCATCCCAGAAATTTTGTGATAGATCCTACGGGCAATTACTTATTGGTAGCCCATCAGATGAGTGATGATATTGTCATCTTCAAAAGGAATGCGAAGTCAGGGGCTTTACAGCAGACAGGAAAGCTGGAACATATTACCGCGCCTTCCTGTCTGAAAATTCGGGCATATAACGTGCAGCCCTAAACGAAATTACATCAGGAGAATATCTATACGATGGCCTTGTACTAGTTGCTGGGATGGAGACCAGGAAAAGATGGTAAAATATCCATCCTGGGAAGCCACCAGTGCCAGGCAATTGCGCTGGTCATGTACAAATTGTGCCGCCGAAATATGCCTGGTACCACCGAGTGCAGACGCATGTACCACCTGTGGGCGCAGGTCCTGTACGGGTTCCAGCATAGCCACCTGTTCCACCGCCGTAGAGTTGAAGGAACGGGCAATTTTTGCTCCGAAAGCCAATAGTTCTTGTCGGTCGTTGATGATAGTGGCTCCATCCACTGCCGTAAGGCCGCTGATATTATCAACTTCCCTGCGTAAGGCATTCTGCCAGAATATTTCGCTAACGGTACTATCATCGTGTTTTACCAGGTCCGCAACACCGGAAAAAGCCGGCGATATGGGATATTGCAGGGGATGAATGATGGAGTCCCGCCATTCATCGGAGCCCGAAGGCGTTACCAGCAGGATACCTCCCCTACGGTGCGCCCGCATAGACACGGCAATCTGGATCAATACATTCGTAGGATTATTCCAGACTGGCGAAGATTTATATCCCAGCAAAGAACTGAGGATTTCCGGTGCATCTCTTTTCATACTGCAGCCTTCATCCACAATTTTGATCTGATCTCCTTTCAGCACGGCCACATTATTGAACTTACCGACACCCATGAGTCGGCGGTGTTTCACCACCAGGAGTCCGGGTTCCGCGACGTCCAATACAAAGCAGAGATTGGGCAATTTGATAGTAGTGCCCCAGATGTAGAGGTCATTCCCTTCATACCAGATACCGATATGTATACCCGCACGTTCCACGCCTGGCGCCAGTTTGGTGAGGGCATTCGGTGTAAGCGGAATGGGAGTAGCAAATAGCAAAGGCTTTCCAGCCTGGGCTGGCGACAAAAACGCGAGGGAAATACGGGTAGCATTGCCTTCCTCTCTGCGCAAGCTAGCCCAGAAAGCGATATCGATGATACGCTCAATTATTTTAGCAGAAGGCGCAGTAGCCAGGTCATCTTCTCCGCTTTGCGCGGCGTTTGTCATATGTTCCTGAAAGTGGTTGGCTACGGGGCCAGCTACTTTCACTGCTGCCTGATATGTTGAATCAAATGTGAGGTCCATAGCACGAACTATTATTCATCCATACCAGCATTATCGTCGCCATGCTGCGTTTTGCTGCTATTGGCCACCATATTGCTGATCGTGTTGATTTCATCTTTGGTAAAGTAACGCCATTTGCCTGGGGCCAGGTCTTTCAGACTGATATTCATGATACGGGTTCTTTTGAGGGAGGTAACATGATATCCCAGTTCTTCGCACATGCGGCGAATCTGGCGATTGAGGCCTTGGGTCAGGATAATCCTGAATCGGTTGGTTCCTTCCTGTTTCACAAAGGCTGGCAGCGTAGTAGTACCGAGGATGCGGACACCGCTACGCATAGCTTTGACAAATTCCAGGGTAATAGGTTTATCTACGGTAACGATATATTCTTTCTCATGCTGATTACCGGCACGAAGAATTTTATTAACGATATCACCGTCGTTGGTGAGGAAGATAAGGCCTTCTGAGAGTTTATCCAGTCTACCGATGGGAAAAACGCGGGAGGAATAATTGAGATAGTCGACGATATTGGTTTTATCTTTTCTATCTGTGGTGCAGGTGATTCCTTTGGGTTTGTTCAGGGCGATGTAGACGGTAGCCTTCTTCTTTTTGAGCGGCTCCCCGTCTACTTCTACCACATCGCCTTCCTGGACGCGATCGCCTTTGGAAGCGATATTATCATTGATGGTGACCCGTGCTTGGTCGATGAGTTTATCGGCCTCTCTGCGGCTGCAAAAGCCCGAGTCACTGATGTATTTATTGATACTGATATTCATACTTGCTCTTAAATCAGACAGCAAAAATACTTAAATAACTGCTGCCGACCATCATCAGCGGCTTATTGCGGATTTGCAGTAGCTTTAGTAGAATCTTTTGCTTTTTGAGCAGCTTCTTTCTTAGCAGCTTTATCCTGTCTGCGGAAATAGCCTCTCAGTAAGAAGTTATGTTTCAGCGCCTCCATGTTCTCATCCAGTTTAGAGGTAGAGCTCTGCAAGTTGAGCAGTGTGGATTTCAGCGCTTCTGCACTTTGTTTATCGTTCAGCAATACGCCAGCAGGAGAATTATTGCTGCCCAACTGATGGCCCAGGCCCGAAGTGGTAGCTTTCAGGTCTTCTACCATTTTATTGGCGTTTACTGATACGTCATTGAGTTGCTTCATAGTGCTGCGCAGTTGTGAGAATACCATGGTATCAGAAACCAGGTTATTCGACAATGAGCCAGGAGTCTGCAATTTGGCTGCATAGGAAGCCAGGCCTTCTGTCAGGCGTTGGGTATTGCCAGCAGATTTCTGTAAAGAAGCGAGGGTACCTTGCAGGTCGTTGTATAAAGTTTCGTCGGAGAGGAGTTTACCCACTGTACCTTGACCGTCTGCAATGCGTTTGGTAATTACTTTCAGGTTGCCAGTGATTTCCACCAGGCTTTTATTGTTTACCTGGAGGGTATTCATGATATCGTCTGTACTAACGGTATTGGCTACTTGCAATTGATCGCCATCTTCGATGCCAGGCATTTTATCGGAGCCGCCGGAGAGGGCAACAATTTTATTACCTACAAATCCATCGGAGCTTACTCTTACTTCTACATCTTTATGGATATATTTGGCAGCACTTTTTTCCACGTTGAATTGAACGAGGATTTCATCATGCTTGAGGAATTCGATTTTTTTCACTGTACCCACCTTTACGCCGGAATACCAAACATTGTTCCCTTCTGAGAGGCCGTTCACATCTTTAAATACCGCCTTCACTCGTACAGCCGACACAAAAGTTTTCTTTTGTCCGCCGAGAGTGAGGATGGCTGCAATAAAAATGACCACACCAATGAGGATGAATATACCTACGATGACAGCCCTTCTGTTACTTGTATCTTTCATAAATTACTGAATAAAATTATAGTCATAAAACTCCCGGATCAATTCATCATCGGACTGGAATACTTCATTGAAAGGTCCGCGTTTGATGAATCTACCTTCTTTCATTACCACGATGGTATCACCGACAGCTTTAGCGCAGGCAAGATCGTGGGTAATGATGATGGAAGTGGTATTAAATCTGTGTTGTACTTCGTTGATCAGGTTATTGATTTCAGTACAGGTGATAGGGTCCAATCCCGCTGTAGGTTCATCATACAGCATGATATCGGGTCTGAGGATCAGTGTACGGGCAATACCGATACGTTTACGCTGACCTCCGGAGAGTTCTGATGGCATCTGGTTCACCGTTTTCGAAAGTCCTACTGCGTCCAGTACGGTTTCCACCATTCGTTTTACTTCTGCACGGGTGATGCCCGGCGTATTACGTTTGAGGGGAAACTCCAGGTTTTCGCCTACCGTCATACTATCGTATAATGCACCGTTCTGAAAGCAGAACCCTACTTTCAGGCGCAGTTCCCTCAGTTCAAGATTGGAAAGGGTAGCTACTTCTTGCCCCAGTACATTGACCCCACCGGAGTCCGGCGATAAGAGCCCTACCATTATTTTGATCAATACGGATTTCCCGGTACCAGAACGGCCCAGGACAACGATATTTTCTCCTTTATGTACATCCAGACTAATACCCCGTAGTACATGATTGCTGCCAAAGGATTTAAAGAGATCATGCACTTTGATCACTTTATCCTGCCAGTCGATATTTGGTTTAAAATTCTTCATGCTACTATCTGAAAGAGTTTGCCACCTGTACAATAACTACTTCCTCCAGGAAGATTAGGAACATAGATGCTACAACCGATACGTTTGCAGCCTTACCCACGCCCTGTGTGCCCTGGGAAGCTCTCCAACCCTGGTAACAGCCTACAATACCAATTGTAAAGCCATATATAATACCCTTCATGGTAGTGGTACCGAAATCCAGAAAAGTAATATTCTTAAATGCATTCTGGAAGAAGGTAGTGAAGCTAGTATGCTCATTCATGTAAATATCCAGGAAGGAGCCCAGCATGGCTACCAATCCTGTATAACATACCAGGATAGGGATACAAACGGTGGTGGCCATCACCCGGGTTACCACTAGGTATTTAAAGGGATTGATGGCAGATACTTCCATGGCATCTATCTGTTCAGTAACCTTCATAGACGCTAGCTCGGCACCAATACTGGAGCCCACTTTACCCGCGCAGATCAGCGAAGTAACAAGGGGTGCCAAGGCACGTACCACTGCTATAGCAATCAGGGAAGGAAGCCAAGAAGTAGCCCCGAATTCAGATAGGGAGGGGCGAGATTGTTTTGTAAATACCAGACCAGTAATAAAGCCGGTCATTGTAATCAGGGCCAGGGATTTGTATCCCACCATGTAACACTGCCTGATAAATTCTTTTACCTCCAAGGGAGGGCGTAGCGCTTCCTTAAAAAAGCGCTTGATAAACTGGAAAATGCTGTATAAGTCTAGGAAGAAATTATCAAGCCCCCTGGACACGACTGGTTTCTCCGGTTGTCCGCTGCTGGAATCCATTTGCCGAAATTTTTTAATATCAATTATGCCTATACGTCGTCCGTTTCATGACACAACCATCCCGCTAAATTACAATTTTGGTTCTCAGATTGTTACATGTGGAAAAAGAAAATGAAAAGTTTCGGGTTTTCCAGGGCCGGAAATGAGGCTATAAAAACGAGGCTATTTCCTTCATAGCCAATACAGTAGGGCTATTTCAGAGGCATTTCGGCGGGAGGGGCCGGGTCTCTTGAAATATTTACGATTTTGTGAAAATAACGAAAAAATGATATCGTGACATGTTAACTTGCCTGCGGCTTGTTGATTTTGATAAAAAACGAGGAGTGACGGCTGCGCCGTCACTCCTCGTTTTTTATTTTTTTCGTTGCCCCGGCCCGATGGGCCGGGGCAACAGACAGGAATGAATTCCTCATTTGATATTACTGTCATCCCGGTTTAGGAGGCAACAGGCAGGAGTGAATTCCTCGTTTGATATTTCTGTCATCCTGGTTTAGGAGGCAACAGGCAGGAGTGAATTCCTCGTTTGATATTTCTGTCATCCTGGTTTAGGAGGCGACAGGAAGGAGTGAATTCCTCGTTTGATATTTCTGTCATCCTGGTTTAGGAGGCGACAGGAAGGAAGGATTTCCTCGTTTTGATTTTGCCGTCATCCCGGTTTAAGGGGCGACAGCCTGGAAGGATTTCCTTATTTTTTCTTCAATGCGTAAGAATAGTTACCTGCATTGCTGAGATTTAATGTTACATCGTAAGTGCCTGGATCAGTGATCACGATATTGGCGCCATCCCGGTTTAAGAAGGGATCAGAGGGCTTATTATCACCATAATTAATGTCATAAGCATGATTGGCACGGAACTTAAATGCGCCAGCGCTCATATTTACCGTAGCCGTCCAGACATTTTTGGTGGCGTCAAACGTAAGCTCGGCATCATTGCTCCATCCTCCTACTGCATCGCCGATCATAGACCAGGTAGTGCGGGTAGCGGACCATTTATTGGTACTCAGATCCAGGTTCAGGAAGTAATAACCGGCGCCTGTTACTTGGAGATTATCTCCTGTGGTAGACAGGATACCCGCATTGTTGACGCTAGTACCGCCGTAGTTGGTACCACTCCAACTGGCTTCGGAGGTAAATTTGAAATTGGTGGTAGCACCGGTGAAAGATGCATACCCTTCATAAACCTTATCCGATTTAAGAGAGGCCAATTTGGCAGATGTAGCGGGATTCCAGCCTTGGTAATCGCCTGGCGTCCACATGGAAGGATAATCCACCAGGTCCAGGTAAGAGGAAACTACCAGCACCTTTACATTGGAGTAGGCTGCTGGATAATTATCGCTGATAGTTGCTTTCACACGCACTTCCATTCCACCCAGTACGCCATTGTCCATTTCCAGACCGTTGGCAATGGTATTCAGATCGGCTACAGAGAAGGATTTTGTCATACCGTCTGCCGAAACATTCTTCACTACAGCGAAGTTGGTTCCTTTCTTTGCAAACTGGAGACTGTATTTCACCACTCCACGGAAACCGAAATCTGATTCGTTCCATTGAAATTTAACCAATGTATCATTGGCATGGTCTTTCTGTAAAATGGCGGTATCCACGTTGCTGGCCAATAATGGAGAAGTACCCGTACCGGCAATCGTTCTTACCTCGTCTTTTTTGCAGGACCAGAGTGCCGCAGCAAACAGACCGGCAATAATATATTTAGAAAAAGCTGTTTTCATTTCTGGGAATTTGTGTGATTAATAACCGGTATTCTGTTTGAGCGATGGATTCGCAGTCAGGTCCGTGGCTGGAATTGGATAGATAGTTCGGAAAGACTCCACTCCTCTACCCTCTTTTACCCCACCTTTCCAAGGCCATACATAAGCACCTCCAGTGAATTTCTCGAAACGGATCAGGTCTGAACGACGGAAGGCCTCCCAATACAATTCACGACCTCTCTCCGCCAGGATATAATCCAGATTATAACCTGTAATATCAGCAGATTTATTTCCGTAGGCGCGTTCCAGTAAGGCGTTCAGATAGCCTATTGCTGTATTCTCATCGCCCCCGCTACCACCGCGTTTCACAGCTTCTGCATAAATCAGGTATTGTTCTGCCAGTCGGAATAACGGGAAGTCAACGGAGCTGAAAGCGCCACCAGGAGCCGGCGGCGTTACACCGGCAGCAGTTACGTTTCTGTATTTAGTTACACGAAGACCGTCTGTAAACTGCGCTGGGTCATCGATATCCTCTTTGGTACCGTAGAACATGGCGCGTTTATCGGTGGCACCACTGTGGTCTGCAAAGAGTTCTGGCAGGGCCTTGGTACTTCTGTTACCACCCCAACCACCGCCTGGCATACCGAATGAAGCCGGGTTCATATCGCCATTAATAGCCGCGTTGATAATAAAGCTGGTACCGCCATAATTCTGGGTTTTAACACCATCATAAACAATTGGCAGAATGATTTCCGGATTATTAACGTCATTATCCGCCAGGAACAAGCCTTTGTAGTCTGATTTCAAGGCATATCCTGCATTGATCACCTTAGACGAATAAGTGATTGCTTCGGTATATTTTCCATTGCCTTTACCCAAGTATACTTCTGCGTTGAGGTAGAGTCGCGCGAGGAGGGCCCAAACTGCCGCCTGGTCTACACGAGCATATTCATTATTTCTCGCTTTCACCACCAGTGGCTCAATGGCCAGCAATTCACTTTCTACATATTTGAACAATGCAGTGCGAGTGGTTTGTGGTGGAATGTATTTTCCGATCGGGTCATTTTCTGTTACAAATGGTGGATTCGCAAATAAATCCATCAGCACCCAGTACTCAAAAGCACGCAGGAAGCGGGCTTCCGCACGGAAAGTGCGGATATTATCTGCATCTTTCCCGGAAAATCCACGAGAGGAAATTTTATCATCGGTGGATTCACGGAGGAATTCATTGGCGATGGTAACATGGAAAAGACTACGGTTGTATAATGCCGCCAGCAATACGTTATTGCTGGTCCAGTTCATGTTGTGAAAATCAGGAATACCGGGGTCGTTCCATACGCAGGCTGCTTCTTCTGTTGGCAGCTCCTGGGCATTCCAGAAAAGACGGAGGAAATCCGCCTGACCTGGGTCAATACCAGCCAGGTCAGAAGACCCAGTACCATTGTTTCCAGGCAAGGCAAAACTACCATATACTTTTGCCAGTACTTGTTTGTAACCATCCAGCGTTTTGTAGGCCACTTCAGAAGTGGTCGCATTCGTAGGCATTCTGTCCAGGTCCTTTGTACAGGAGCTTAATCCAGCAACAGCCACGAAGACACATATTTTGAGAAAGTTCTTTTTCATCTTGCTAAATTTTTATATTAAAACTCCAGGTTCGCTCCCAGTACAAATGTTCTGGATCTTGGATATAAGTTATAGTCAATACCGCCGTTTACTTCTGGATCCAGTCCTTTGTATTTAGTAATGACAAATACGTTCTGCACATTCGCGCTCAGACGCAGATGACCTGTATGTTTGAACAGTACACCCATATCATAACCCAGGCCCAGGTTGTCCATACGCAGGAAAGAAGCATTCTGCACGTAGTAATCGGACTGGTATTGGTTGTTGTAGAAATTGGTATTGTAGATATCCGTAGTACTGTTATTGAGGAGACCAAGTGGGTTCAGGATACTTCTTCTCACCCCGAAGTTGGACGCCACGTTGTTGTACATGTAGTTACCCAGACTAGCACGGAGCGAAGTGCTCAGTGTCCAGCGATCATAGGATACCTGTGTGCTGAAGCCCAAGAATACTTTAGGCGCTGGAGATTTATAGCGATACATGTCTTTCTGGTTGATGGTCTTATCACCGTTCAGATCTTCGTATACCCCTTCCAGTGGTTTACCGTTTTTGTCATATACCTGTTTGTAAACATAGAAAGCAAAGGTATTGTAGCCTACAGAGTGAATCTGGATCGACTGACCCGTACCTCCAGTGATACCGCCTGTCAGGTTTCCAACGAAGCTGGAATCCGTTACAGCAGTGAGGTTGGTGATCTTGTTATTATTATAGGTCAGGTTAAAATTCACATCCCAGGTCAGTTTACCTTTCTGGATAGGCGTAGCACCGATGTTCAGCTCCACACCTTTATTCTCGATGTTACCAACGTTGGTGAGGATTTGGTTGCTGAAGTTGGAACCGATAGGAATAGGTACGGTATTCAGCAGGTTTTTAGTTTTCTTGTAATACACGTCCACGCTACCTCTCAGGCGATCCTGAAGTACGGCGAAATCAAGGCCGCCATTCCAGGTGGCTGTTTGCTCCCATTTGATGTTTTTATCATAAGCAGCAGGCGCCTGCATATTATACCAGTTGTTGCCAAATTGGTACATACTAGCGTTGGAGCTGGTAGAATAGATAGCCATGTAAGAATAGTTCGCGATACCATCTTGGTTACCGGTAACACCATAGCTCAGACGCAGTTTCAGGTCGTTCAGTGTTTTGGAATCTTTCAGGAAGTCTTCCCGATTGATTCTCCAGGTAACTGCCGCAGATGGGAAAACGCCCCAGCGATTTTCCTTCGCAAAACGGGAAGAACCATCTGTACGCAGGGAACCTTGTACAATATATTTATCGTCGAAGGTATAGATCAGACGGCCATAGTAAGAGATGAGCGTATTTCTAGGAATGTCGAAAGGAAATTTCGGAGCGCTTCCTACGATAGTATCCCCTTTAGCATTAAAGCTAGCATAGTTGTAGTTGGTAGTGGCATTATCATAGTAGCCATAACCTGCCAATGCGTTGATGTTAGATTTGATACCAGGGAAAGTTTTGTTATAGTTAAGGTAGAACTCACCCACTTTGTTATTGATCTTCTGGAGGAAGTGGTTGTTCTGACCGCCTGTAGTATAAGCCTGTCCTGCGTTTGCTGGAACAAAAGTAGTGCCGCTACCACGGGATACATCATAACCCAGGTTCAGATTGGCGCGCAGTTCTGGCAAGAAATGGAATTTATAATCCAGTTCGATATTACCATAGCTACGTTTCACTTCCGAGTTGTTGTCCTGCATGCGAATGAGGGAAACCGGGTTTCTCGGCGCATTCGGATTGAGGGTAACATTACCAGTGGCATCTTTCGTATACCATTCAAAATATCCGCCGAAAGGACTGCTGGAATCATGTACCGGTTGGGTAGGATCGAATTGTACTGCGTTGATGATCGCCTGTTGGTTCGCGTAATGTGCGTTGGTGATGGCTCCTTTCGCACTGATATTCACTTTCAGGTGTTTATCAAAGAACTGCGGGTTCAGGTTTACACTCACGAAAGAGCGTTTCAGGTTATCGGTGATCAATACGCCAGACTGGTTCATGAAGTTGGCAGACACGCGGTATGGTATATTTTTTACCGCACCACTGATGCTAAGGTTATTATCACTGGTGATACCAGTACGATAGATTTCTTTCTGCCAATCGGTGCTAGCGTTGCCCATCAAGGCTTTTTGTGCCGGTGTACCGAGAGAGTCTACATATTTGCGGAACTCATCTGCAGAGAGCACATCAATTTTCTTACTGATTTTACCTACGGCGAAACTAGTATTGAAATTGATTTTCGCTCTGCCGGAAGTACCTTTCTTAGTTGTAATCAGGATAACGCCGTTTGATGCTCTGGAGCCATAGATTGCGGTTGCAGCCGCATCTTTCATGATGGTCAGACTTTCAATATCATTAGGGTTCATTAGTACCATTGGATTTGGAGCGCCATTGATACCGCCTCCGCTGAAAGGAACGCCATCTACTACGTAGAGAGGATCATTGCTGGCATTCAGTGAAGAACCGCCACGGATGCGAATAGTACTACCTGCGCCTGGTTGTCCGCTGTTGGATGTTATGGAGACGCCAGCTACTTTACCCAAGATCAGTTGTTCAGGAGTTTGTATACTTCCTTTCTGAAAATCTTTGGTAGTAATCGTGGAGATACTTCCCGTCACATCTTTCTTTTTCTGCGTACCGTAGCCGATTACCACCGCTTCTTGCAGGTCGTGTTTATCATCAGAGAGTTTTACGTCGATGGTGGTCTGCCCTCCTACTGTCATTTCTAAAGGCTTTTTACCTAAGAAGGAAAAAACGAGGATGGTGGTCGGGGTGGTCCCTCCAATAGTATATTGGCCCTGACCGTTCGTTTGTGTTCCGCGATTGGTACCCTTGATTTGGATACTCACGCCCGGCAGGGATTCACCGGTGGCGGCATCGGTTACTTTTCCGCTGACCTGCGCCTGCGCCTGTGCGGTGAATGCGCACAGTAGCAGCAACAATACAGGCACGAAAAGCCGATTGTAGAACTTTTTCATAACGTTGTGAGAATTTGGGTGATAAAAAGAATCAATCATAACAAGTGAATCAATAAAACAAGTGAATCAGTAATAACAAGTGGCATTTATATCTACTATTTGCTCAATTCAAAAACCATTTCCTGCATGGCGGGTATATCTATACTGCCATCCAGTTTGATTGTAGTGCCGGTGATGATATTGGTAGCAGCCGAGAATCCATCGGTGCGTTCGCTGAAGTGGGTCAGATCTACTTTTCTTGCTTCCTTCGCGGTATTCATTACACACATGACTGTTTGGTGGTCGGTATAGCGGAAATAAATGTATACGCCTTCGCGGGGCGCAAATTGCATTAACTTTCCGAATTTCAATGCAACAGAATTTTTACGATATGTACCTAGTTTCTTCACAAGCGCTTGCATTTCCATTTCGTTAGGAGTCATGCCTTGTCCTGTGAAGGCACTGCGGGCGTCATCTTTCCAGCCGCCGGGGAAGTCGAGTCGGACCAATCCATCCGGTTTGGTTTCGCCTTTCATCAATACTTCCGATCCGTAGTACAACTGAGGAATTCCTCTAGAAGTCAGCAGCCAGGTATAGGCGATTTTCTGTTTGGCTACATCTTCTTTTACGATAGAGAAAAATCGATTCAGGTCGTGATTATCCAGCAACAGTACATTTTTGGTTGGGTCCTGGTAGAGATAATCGTAGCTGAGTACATTATACAATTGTATCACGCCGGTATTCCAGCCCAGGTCCTGTGTCAGTGCGGGTACGATGCCATTGAAAAGGCATTGGAAATCTACGAGTCCGGGTAGATTGCTTTTGAAAGCAGCATTGATATTGTTTTTGACGAAGTATACCTGGTTAGGCGTATTCTGTACCAGCACTTCGCCGAATATGCTCAATTGCGGGTATTCGTTGAGCAGTGCGGCATTACAGTCGTTCCCAAATTGCAGATCATTGTACATGTACGTATCCACCCGAATCGCGTCTACCCCAAATTCTTCTACATACCAGATCGCATTCTCTATAATAAAGTTGGCTACATAAGGATTACGCTGGTTCCAGTCTGGCATTTCTTTCACAAACCAGCCGTCTGTCATCAGTTTTTTATCGATGGCAGACGCGTGTGGATCGAACAGTGCTTGTTCTCTGGCGCTGGTGCCAGTGAAGGTAGGCCATTGGTTTAACCAATCTTTTGATGGCAGGTCTTGAACTATAAAGTGCCAGGTACCGGTATGGTTGTATACTGCGTCCTGTACCAGTTTCATACCCCGTTGATGCAATGCATCCGATAATTCGCGGTAAGCGGAGTTGCCACCGTAGCGGGCATCTATTTTATAGTGATTGGTGATTGCGTAGCCGTGCTCTGTACGGGAAGGCATATCGTTTTCCATCACAGGCGTCATCCAGAGGGAGGTTACACCTAGTTGCTCCAGGTAATCCAGGTGCTGGATGATACCTTTGAAATCGCCGCCATGGCGGGCGTAGTAATCGGCGCGGTTGAGGGATTGATCCCGCATACCTTTCACGCGATCGTTGGTGGAATCTCCATTACTGAAACGGTCTGGCATCAGCAGGTAAATCATATCAGCAGGAGAAACGCCTTGGGCGAAGTCCTTCCCAGGTATACCTTTCCTGGCTTTCAGCGGCCAAGATATATGTGATTTTTTACCATTCTTAGTATAAATAAAATCTACATTACCAGGATTTGCGGCCGCAGTGATTTCAATATCTGCTGCTAGGTATTTACCATTCTCGAAAGAGTGCACTCCCAGGAGGTTTACACCTGGATAGTTGACTGTTAACTGGCCTTTGCTGAAATCAGCATCCGTATTTTTCAGGAGTAATTGCAGTTTGTTAGTCTTCATCCCTGTCCACCAGTTTACCGGGTAGATTTCTGGAGACGCGGCATAGGTGGCATATGCAGAGCATAACAAGTATAGTCCGACGATCAGCTTCTTCTTCATCATCATAATGTGGAACACAAAAATTCAAAGCGGCAATTTATGTAAACCTGCGTCATCCTTAGCACGACTTATACTGACAACCCTATTGTCGTTACATAAAATTCGGCGGACATATTTTCAGTATTTAGTATAAGAAACGACGTCGTTCGTATAAAAAAATGGTTGTTTAGGGAATATTCTTTAGCTTGACCGGGAATTTTGCAGCCACTTATGATAGATATTCCGCGGTCGAGATGGGGGAAGAAGAGTGTATATGCCATCTATTGGGTCTTTTATGTACTACTTTTCGGGTTTATTCAGGCAGGTCCGTACCATGATTACCGGAATGCATTTGCATCCGAGTTAATCAGTTTACCTATGCGCGTACTCTTCGTCACGATTGTTCTAGAAGTACTGGTAGAGCAGGTTCTCTTTAAAAAGAAAGTCTGGTTATTCATCCTGATTTATGTTCCGTTAATATTAATATTTGCCGTTATTCAAAGGTGGATTGACAATACTTTTATATTGGAGTATTTTTTAACGCATTGGAAAAAAGAGCCCCTACTCAGTATTTCACCGTATATCTATAGCGTCATCAAGTTGCAGTTTGTGGTGACGATTCCTTTTTCCGTGAAGTTATTTTATAACTGGATGACAGAGCAACATCGATCTATGCGGATGGCAGAAGAGAAAACACAGGCCGAACTGGTGATATTGCGCAATCAATTCCATCCTCATTTTATTTTTAATGTACTGAATACGCTTTATGCGAAAACCGTATTCACCTCTCCGGAGTCTGCCGAGATTATCTCCCGGATGTCTTCCCTGTTACGGTTTTCCATCTATGAGATCAACACGCGGCTCATCCCCTTGGAGAAGGAAATTCAGTACCTAGAAGATTATATCTCCCTACAAAAAGCTCGCTTTGATCACCGGCAGCAAATAAGTTTTCATATCGATGGGCCACCCGCCAACAAATACCTGGAACCCTTTATCTTGATGGCTTTCGTGGAAAACTGTTTTAAGCATTGCATGCCGAATGAGCATGGCGATAACTGGATTACCATTTCCATTTCTATACAGCAAGAATGGCTGACCGCGAAGATAGAAAACAGTGCCATCAAGGGTTACAGCGGTCATCAGTTGAGTGGAAGCGGTGGCGTAGGATTGGAAAATGTAAAGCGGCGACTGAACCTAATTTACGGCGAACAACATACCTTAAAAATCACGCAAGACGAGGATAGTTATTTTGTGTATTTGAAATTGAAACTGGAATCACATGACGCATAGTATCAACTGTATTATCATTGAAGATGAGAAACCGGCAGCCGATCTGCTGGCCACCTATATCAGCCGTGTAGAGTTGTTGCACTTGGCGGGTACGTTCACCAGTGGTACGCAGGCCATGCGTTGCCTGACTACGCAGAAGATAGACCTCATCTTTACTGATATCAATCTGCCAGGCATCAGTGGCGTAGATTTCATCCGTTCGCTGACACCTGCGCCCAATGTGATTTTCACAACAGCACATGCACAATACGCTGTAGATGGATTTGACCTTGATGCAGTAGATTTTCTGTTGAAACCTATTCCTTTTGAAAGGTTCCTCAAAGCCATACATCGTTTCATCAAACTAGACAAACAGTTGATGGAAGCGGCCCCCCGACAGGAACAACCAGAAAAAGAGCCTCCATTTATTTTTATCAAATGTGATAAAAAGATGGTGAAAATTTTCCTGGATGATATCCTCTTTTTTGAATCACAGAAGAATTACTTGTTGATCAATACCAGCAAGGAGGTATACAAAACGTACCATTCCATTTCTGAGATGGAGGAAAAGCTGCCTGAGTCTACATTTGTAAGGATTCACCGCTCTTTCATCGTATCTATTCCAAAGATTGAGAAGTTCAACAGCAATGCCATTGAAATCAATAGCATTAGCATTCCTATCGGTAGGCATTATGGATCTACCACCACGCAGGCCTTGAAGAGCTATCAGCAATCGCATCCCTCTTTCCAGATTTGATTATACCAGGGCTGGTTCGGCATCCGCATTGGAAAAGGTAGTAGCCTGTTCCATGAAAATGGCTTCAATCATACCGATTTCTTTGGCGTACATTGTTTTCTTGCGCTTACCGAAGTAGAGGGTATTTTCCATTACCTTTTTGCCATTCCATGCCAGTTTTAGTTTTCCAGCATCCAGCTCTTGGCGACAAAGAAAATCAGGGATGACTGCAAATCCTTTCCCATCGCTCAAACAGCGTACAATGGAGCATTTATTAGGCACGATATAATTCGGGCGAAAATCCGGGTGCTTATTAAAATTCTGGTGCCAGAATTTGCGCATGATTTCCATATCTGCCGCCGTCGTGTACCAGATTTGTTCTTTCAGCCAGTTTTCAATATCCTGCATGTTGCCCGCTTTAATGAGGGCTTTGAGTTCCTTCGTATCCTGCTTCCCTCCTGCCACTAGCACGATCCTCTCTTTGGAGAAGGGCGTGTATTCCAGGTTTGTCTGACTCCCTTTCTGCGGCGTGATAATGAGGTCCAGCACGCCGTTGTCTAGGTCGTGCTGCATATCTGGGTATTCCCCAAATTTTATGTTGATGTTAAAAGGTAGCGTAGAAATATACTGTTCCAACGTAAACTGGAACGTTTCCAGGCACATACCGAGACAGATATTGGCCTTGTTGGCCACGGATGTTTTATGAAAATAGACTTCCGCATCTTCTAGTCGGTTAACCGCTTCCAGTATATAGTTATACAGGACTTTTGCTCTTTCCGTGGGTACCATTTTGCGAGCGGTACGGTCAAACAGTTTATATCCTACATAAGACTCCAGGGAATTGAGGTGTAAACTAACCCCTGGCTGCGAAACATAGAGGGCTTGCGCCGTTGCGGTGAGGGAACCGGTTTCATAGATGGTTTTGAAAGTACGGAACCATTCAAAATTCAATAACATATCCTATCATTTTTCTGATACAAATGTACAATTTATCTAATTATGATAATCCAACAACCTAAAATAGCTTTGCGTCAGCAAAAACGAAAAGCATCATGGAACAGATATTAACGATAGATGAACCCCAGGTAAAGAAGGTTTCCAGCGGCATCCCTGGAGCGCTGTGGGCATTGACCATCAGTGCCTTTGCGATTGGCACTACAGAATTTGTGGCGGTGGGCATATTGCCAACGATTGCCGAGAGTTTGCGGGTACCGGTATCTACTTCCGGGTTGTTGGTGAGCATGTATGCACTGGGAGTAGCCATCGGCGGCCCATTTTTGACTGCCTTGACTACAAAAATTCCTCGCAAGCCGTTATTAGTGTCGCTGATGGGATTGTTTATATTGGGTCATATAGCATCTGCTATGGCGCCGAATTTCAGCCTATTATTGACGGCCAGGTTTATATCCGGATTTGCCCATGCAGTATTTTTCGGTGTGGGGGCTACCATAGCAGCCACGCTCGTGTCTCCCGATAAAAAAGCTACCGCCATTGCAATTATGTTTGCAGGGCTGACGGTAGCCATTATTGTAGGAGTGCCGCTGGGTACTTATATAGGGCAGCATTGGGGCTGGAGGGCCACATTTGGCGGTGTGGCGGTATTAGGGGTAATTGGGCTCATAGCCACAGCCGTATTGCTCCCTACGAATTTAAAGCAGGAAGCTCCTTTGCAATTGAAAGACCAACTGCAAGTACTTAGAAACAAACATATACTGCTGGTATTGGCGATTACAGGATTGGGATATGGCGGCACCTTCGTAGTATTCACGTATCTGGCCACGCTGCTGGAGAAAGTAACTGGTTTTCAGGCTGGATCTGTCGGCATCCTCTTGTTGTTGTATGGTGTAGCCATTGCGTTGGGAAATGTAATTGGTGGTAAAATCAGTAATCGTAATCCGGCGAAAGTGTTAATCCAGTTATTCCTCTATCAGGCTATTATATTGCTCATATTCACCTTTACGGCGCATTATCGTATAGCCGCAGTAGTTACCTTACTATTAATGGGTGGAATGTCTTTTGCCACCGTACCAGGATTGCAACTGTACATTGTGCAATTGGCCAGCAAATACTTACCTGGCACAGAAGACATCTCTTCTTCATTGAATATTTCCGCATTTAATCTGGGGGTGGCCATTGGCTCCTATGTAGGTGGCGCGGTAGTAGCCACGCCTACGTTGGGATTAAACGCGACGCCATGGATAGGAGCGATTATTGTATTGGTGGGCGCAGGTTTGACGGTAATGAGTTATCGCCAACAACGATGATTATTTAGGCAGACACGGATACATGATAAGGCCATGTGCCGTCTCTGCCTCGATTTTACTACAGATCATCAAGGCTATATAATAATGTTTCATGGGAAAATATTATTTTGGGTGGATTAAATCCTAACCTATGATGTCTGATACTGTCCCTGTTTCCCCTAAGTTTCGCCAATTGGTGGTGAAAGCAGTGTTGAGTATTGCACTTTTTATTTTTACTTACCTACTGTTATTTGTATTGTCGCTTGGACTCACGGTGATATGCGTCTGGGCAGGTTATATGATATTAACGCTCAGCATCTCCGCCGTTACTGTTGGTACCGCCATCGGCTTGGGTTTCATGGGGGGTATGATTACTTACTTTCTATTGAAGGTCATTTTCGCTCGGCATACTGTAGACCGCTCCCATTTAACGGAAATTACGGAGGAAGAAGAACCGCAACTGTTTGCACTCATACGAGAGATTGTGCAGGAAGTGCAGACAGATTTTCCAAAGAAGATTTATTTGTCGGTGGATGTAAACGCCGGTGTATTCTATGATTCCAGTTTCTGGAGTATGTTTCTTCCTGTCCAGAAAAACCTACAAATAGGCATGGGCCTGGTGAACAGCGTCACCAAGCAAGAATTGAAAGCCATCCTTGCCCATGAATTTGGTCACTTCTCTCAACGGTCAATGAAGCTGGGGAGTTATGTTTATTATGTAAACCAGGTCATCTACAATATGGTGTATGAAAATGGCGCCTATAAGGAGGAAGTAGGCAACGTCGCCAATGCCAGTCGCTTTATAGCCCTATTCATGTATATCGCAATAGGGATTGTACAGGGTATCCAGTGGATACTACAACAAATCTATAGCATAGTGAATCTTAACTATATGGGATTGTCGAGGGAAATGGAATTTCATGCAGATGCCGTTGCTGCAAATGTAGCTGGGACTGCCCCCTCGATATCCTCCCTGCTGCGGATGGACTTATCGGATCAGTCACTTGCCACTGTGATGAATTTTTATGACGACCGTTATCAACAATCGATTATACCCGCCAATATCTATCAGCAGCATCATTGGATGATGGAATACCTTGCCACCAACCGGGGACTGACCTTCGAAGCAGGATTACCAGTAGTGACCGAAGCATATTACGATCGTTACAACAAATCTAAACTAGTCATTAAAGACCAATGGGCTTCACATCCCACGACAGAAGAACGCATTGCCGCGCTTCATCAGTTAAATAAGCAAAAAGAAGCTGGTCAACCCATTCCAGGAAATGTCATCTTTTCAAATGCGGAACAGCGGCAAAAAGAGCTGACGGCACGCATTTACCGTGATATTACTTTTCCAGCTACGCCAGTATTAGAAGAAGTGGCCGCTTTTAAAGCAGCCTATCAGCAGGAATATCCTTTATACCAGCCACCAGCGATCTTCAATGGTTATTACGATAGATGGGATCCCTCTCTGTTGACGCAAGACGAGGAGACGATCGCCACCAAAACGCCAGCAGTACTTTTTGGTGATGAGATGGTGCAGACAGCCTACTCCATTACCCTTCTCACGAATGATCAGGAATTGTTACATCAACTCACCGTGGTGAATCATCAAATCAAAACATTCGACTATGATGGGGTAAAATACACCATGGACGACATCTATCCGCTTATCAAAAAAATAGAAGATAACATCGCTCATCAATACGCTATCCTGAAAGCCAATGATGCCGCTATATATTCATACTTTCATCAGCTTGATCCTACTCGATGGGAAAAGCTATATGGTATTTATACGGATACCTCGAAACGAGTAGAAGCACGAGAAAAATGCTATACTAGATTAGTGAAGGCCATTAAATTCATGACGGATCATCGGCAGATTACAGAAATTGAGCAATGGATGGTAGGCGTAAAAGAACCAGAGCAAGATTTTAAAGCACAGTTATCAAGTATGCTGAAAGAAGTAGCTTATCAACAAGTGTTACTCCCTGACCAAATAGCATTATTCAGCGAATACATTGCCAATGACAAGCCCTATTTCCAGGACAGCGCATATGATGAAACAGCCGTTGAACTGTTATTTAGGACACTGCAAGCATTTCCAAAAATACTGGAGACGGGATGCAGGAATGCTAAATTGGAGCTGTTAAATATTGGAGCGGAGATGATGGCGGCAAAAGCGGTAATTTCTTAATCAAGATAACGCTCGATGCTGGATCCGACTCGTTTTGGGGCGGCATTGGGAGTTCGGAAAAATTTTTACTACCTTAATGTAGCCCAAATTTTTCCGCCTTATGAAACTCAAAATACTCGTACTGTCATGCCTGTTGCTGCAACAGGCACATGCCCAATTTCGAAATTTTGGAAAGGTGAAATGGACTTATCGCACACAGGATAAGATCTTCACTACTCCTGCCCTCTTCCGGCAATCTATCCTCACTGCCAGTATGGACGGGCATCTCTATTCTTTACAGCGCTCCAATGGCCGATTGAACTGGAAATTCAAAGCAGGTGCAGGTATTGCCACGCATCCGCTGGTAACAGATACCACTGTTTATTTTGGTAGTTATGATGGTCATTATTATGCTGTCAATGCCAACAGTGGCAAGCTGCAATGGCAATTCCAGACGGGTGGCGAACGTAGAATCGGAAGCAAGGGATATTGGTCCATGACACCGGCATCGATGTATATGGAAGACCAATACGACCTCTTTCTCTCCTCTCCCGCCACAGATGCACAACATGTATATTTTGGAAGTAGCGATAGCTGCATTTACGCCGTTAATCGAGAAAACGGGCAACCGGTATGGAAATACAAAACCAATGGCCCTATCCATGGAGGTGTTACCTATAGCAATAATATAGTCCTGGTAGGTAGTTGGGATACTTACGTATATGCGTTGGATGCTGCCAGTGGGAAACTCATTTGGAAGTTTAAAACCAATGCAGATCCAAAGGATCATGTACTGGAAGGTATTCAGTCTACACCAGTGGTAGTAGGGAATACGGTTTACATCGGCACTCGGGATGCCCGTCTCTATGCAATGGATATAATGACAGGACAACGTCAATGGCAATACCTGGAGCCCGGCAAGGCTTGGGTAGTAGGTTCCGCGGTAGTAGAAGGAAACCATGTCTATGTGGGTACCTCTGATAGTTACCTGATGATGGATCTTAACGCCAGTAATGGCGAATTACGCAAACAAGTAAAAGGAGGCGGGTATATTTTCGGAGCGCCGGCAGTATATGGTAATACCCTTTGCTATGGCGATTTTACCGGCAGGTTATTCCTTGTCAATACGCCTAATTGGCAACAGACGGCCGTTTTTGAAACCCCTGGCAGAATTGAAAATGGAGCACAAGTATTAGATAGTGCCGGCAACATCAACTTTATGAAAATAGCCGCTGGTGCTGCAACAGATAAATACAGTACTGCACTGGCAGTAATGGAGAAATTATTTAAGCTGGGACCATTTGTAGCTACACCGGTCATTGCGGAAAGCACGGTATACGCTACCAGTACAGATGGTACGCTCTATGCGATAGAATTGAAATAGATTTTTACTCCTAGATATAACTATAACGTGTATACGAAAAAGACAGCCTTTGTAATTAATGCAAAGGCTGTTGTTTTCTTCTGAAGAATTTTACCACTTCATACCAAAGTACGCTGAGTAAACCAGCACCGGTACATATCAGCAATTGCCGCATGTTCAGCGGATCTATGCTGAATAAGTTGGCCACAGCGGGTACATATAGCATGATGGCCGTTACCAAGAGGGTGAAGGTAATCACGCCGACCATCAGCATATTGCGATTTTTCATACTAGTGATAAAAGAATAATAGGCAGACCTATCAACCATAGTGAGGAAAATATTGGCGATGATGAGCGTTGTGAATACCATACTACGAGTGAGTTGCTCTTTATATCCCTGTGCTACTGCCCACTTGTATACGCCTAGTACGCCGATGGTAATGACTACCCCTTGCAATATGCTTCGGCCCATTTCCTCCCAACTGAGAAAAGTTTCATTCAATGGCCTAGGGGGCACCTTCATAGTGTTTTTCTCCATCGGTTCATTTTCATATACCACCGAGCAAGTAGGACCCATCACCAGTTCCAGGAAAATCACGTGCATAGGCGTGAAAATATTGGGATATAACCATCCTAGGAACAGTGGCAGCGATACCGTGAGAATAATGGGAATATGAATCGCCACGATATATAGTACTGCGCGACGTATATTGTTATAAATTCTTCGGCCCATAGCTACCGCATCCACCATGCCGCTGAGATCATCCGTACTGAGGATAAGCGCTGCCGCCTGCTTGGCGATCTCCGTACCTTTGGCGCCCATCGCAATGCCGATATGGGCCGCTTTCAGCGCAGGACCATCATTTACGCCATCGCCGGTCATCGCTACGATTTCATTATCTGCCTTCAATGCATTGATAGCGGCTAGTTTCGCCTCCGGATACATGCGCGTAAAAATATTGATAGACTCCATTTTCTCCTGACGTTCTTTCTCATCTAATTTCATCAGTTCACTACCGTCGATGGTTTCCGTAGCGTTACGCAACCCTGCTTGCTGGGCAATGGCCCGCGTGGTGGCGCTGTTGTCTCCCGTAATAATCTTTACTACGATGCCTGCATCATAAAATTTATCAAATACCTCTTTGATATTCGCTTTTGGCGGATCATAGAAAGTGATCAATCCCATGAAAGTGAATGGCAATTGTTGCTGTTCTGTGGGATAATCATATCCTTGAAAATCAGAAGTGGCGACTGCCAATACGCGGTATCCTTGACAGGAGAGTTCCAGTTGTTTTTTACTGATGCGCGACTTGATTTCATCCGACAGGCCACATACCGCCAAAATCGCTTCTGGCGCACCTTTCGCGGCAATGATTCGATGGCCAGATTTATCTTCAAATATATGTGTCATCATGGGCGGTGTACCCCCTAACGGATACTCATGTACGATGCTGAAACGAGTACGAAGATCATCCTTATTGAGTTTGCCGTAGATATGATGCAAAGTCTTTTCCATCGGATCAAACGGCACTGGCTCGCTTGCCCACATCGACATATTGATAATCGCTTTGGCAGTATCGTTTTCCCAGTTATTACTGTTGTATAAAGTATCATTATCGGCTGCATATACATCATGCAACTGCATACTGTTTTCGGTGATAGTACCCGTTTTATCTGTACATATCACCGTAGCACTACCTAATGCTTCCACTGTACGCACTTTCTTGACAATGATACCAACCTGCATGAGTCGGCGCGCACCAAGCGCCATAAACGTAGTGAAGGCCACAGGGATTTCCTCCGGAAGGATAGACATCGCCAGGGTAAGGCCTTTGAGCAGACTATCAATCAAACTGCCACTGATATAAAAATTATACCCCCATACCGCCATGAATACCGCCACGCCAATGATCGCCATGCCTTTTACAAAACTGGTAATCTGTTTCTGGAGTAAGGTGGGCTCATCCTTGATGGTAAGGATAGCGGTGCCTAGTTGGCCTATTTTCGTGTGGCTGCCCACCTGCTCTACTTTGGCAAAGGCCAGTCCAGAGGCTACCAGCGTGCCACTCAACACTTGTTTATCACCATCAGCAGATTTAAACACCGTATAGGCTTCACCGGTAAGGGCAGATTCATTGACAGAAAAATCGTTTGCATGGAGCACATATCCATCTGCATTAATGGTGTTGCCTTCTTCCACGACCATCACATCTCCTACCACCATTTCAGCGGTGGGAATACTGATAATTTTACCTTTTCGCACCACCATGCTCAAAGGTTGATTGATTTTCTTCAGGGCTGCCAATGCCTTATTACTACGGCCTTCCTGGTAAAAGGAAATACCCGTCACCAGTACAATGGCTGCCAGCATAAAATAGGCTTCGCTTGTTTCACCGAGAATAAAGTAGATGATGGTCACTGCGATGAGCAGTATCAGCATGGGTTCAGAGAGCAGTTCCAGGAGTATTTCAAGGATTTTGCTTTTACCTTCTGTTGCGTATTCATTGGTGCCATGCTGCTTACGTGATGCCAGTACAGCAGCGTCGTCCAGACCTTTAATGTGGTCTGGTATATTCCTGTGATCCGCCATATTTCCGAGGTTATGATGCTATATAGCATTGAAGGTAAGCATTTTCATTAGTCTGCCGCAATTTTATAACCTCCTCGAACACCGTTTGGAGAAAGGACTACCTGCCATAACTGGCTGTCTCTGGCCCTGAAGGAGCCTGCACAAGACAATAGGTAATAGTTCCACATGCGATGAAATACCACGTCATATGCATTCGCCAGTTCATCCCATTTATCATTGACATTATGGTACCAGGCCATCAGCGTTTTATCGTAATCAGTACTGAAATTCTCCCAGTGTTCCATGATGAAAAAGTCTTCCATCGCTTTCCCTATCTGCGCAATAGACGGGATATTCGCATGTGGGAAGATATATTTATCCAGCCAGGGATCGGCCATAGAGTGAGATTTGTTACCACCGATGGTATGCAATAGAAAAAGGCCGCCGTCCTCCAGGGATTGGCGGGCCACTTGCATATAGGCGTGATAGTTACGATATCCCACGTGTTCGAACATACCCAGGGAAGCAATGGCATCAAACTTTTCGTTTAGGCTGCGATAGTCCATTACACGAATATTTACAGGAAGTCCAACACAACGAGCTTTGGCTAGCTCCGCCTGTTCTCTGGAGACAGTGATGCCCGTCACGTGGGCGCCGTATCTCTCGGCAGCAAACCTGGCAAAACTTCCCCATCCGCATCCGATGTCCAATACCTTCATTCCTGGCTTCAAATGGAGTTTACGGCAGGAAAGATCCAGTTTATTTTCCTGGGCTTCATCCAGACTGGTAGCATTTTCCCAAAAACCGCAGGTATACGTCATGCGTTTGTCTAGCATGATTTCGAAGAGATCGTTTCCTAGATCGTAGTGTTTACGGCCGTTCTTAAAGGACTGTTCCGGATGTTGGAAGTTGAAGATACGCGACAGCAGGATATCTTTTTTCAATTGCCAGCTAGCTCTTATTTTATCTTCCAGTTTCGCGGAGAGGATGCGACAAATCATTTCATCCGGGTTCGGTGAATCCCACCATCCGGCCATATAGGCTTCGCCGAGGGCCAGGGAGCCATGTTTGAGTACTCCAGGATAGAAATGATCGTTATGGACGGTGATATCCCAAGGCTGATTGCCATTGACATGTACTCCTGCGGAGTCCAGGAGCTTGGTCACCATATTTTTGCTGCGTTCCATACTGTGGTGGCGTTACATCAAGTGGTTAACACCTGTCGTTGCCAAAAGTTTATTCCAACTGTATCAAATGTAGGAGAAGCAACTGTCATCAGACTGCCGGGGAAGCACCGACTAGTATCGTATAGGCAAGGTAGTTATGGAGGGGCCGGTAATAAGAATAAAATCCGGCCCGTCTACCTCATAAGCAAAATCTATATTTTCAAAACGTTGTTCCTGTTGTAAAAGAACAACTATAATTTTCAGGGCCCGAAAAATAGTAAAAAAATGAATATCAAGTATTAATTAAGGAGAATTTATTATTATAAATGTACAAAATACTCTTAATTGAAATGTTCTTCCTCTTCTTCGTGAGGGCCGTGTGCAGGCAGGAGAATAGTGAGACTAGTCCCTTTCCCGGGCAGGCTGTCTACCGTAATACTTCCCCCATTCTGCTGGGCAAATTCCCGGCAAAGCACCAGTCCTAAACCAG
Source organism: Chitinophaga sp. (assembly GCF_019236475.1). Classification (GTDB taxonomy): domain Bacteria; phylum Bacteroidota; class Bacteroidia; order Chitinophagales; family Chitinophagaceae; genus Chitinophaga. The sequence goes on along the minus strand of NZ_JAFAIX010000007.1, from coordinate 100,313 downwards.
TACCTCTTTCGCCATTGGTACCATATTCCGGATGTTGATTATAGGAAAACAGCTCATTTACCTGTTTAGGAGTCATACCTGTTCCTTGATCATGAAAGGCGATGGATACTTTATCCTGTACTGCATGGGTTTCGATGGTAACACGGCCACCGGCATAAGAGAATTTCAACGCATTACTGAGGAAATTACGGAGGATCACGGATACCTGATCGCGATCGGCATAGAGTGTCAGGGATTCCGGCACTTGCATGTCGACGGTAATATTTTTCTGGAGTAAGCTGAGTCGGAAAAAGTAAAGCACTTCCGTCATGAGGGGCAGTAGTGGGAAGATTTCGGGCGCTGATTGAATCCCTTTCATACTGCGTGTACTCCATCGCAATATATTGTCCAGAGAGCCTCCTAGTTGGGAGACTTTCTCATGCAATACTTGGGCCGCTTCCTGCATATCTTTTTCTGGGTATTCTCCTTTAAGGAACATATCCAGCAAGACTTCCAGGGTAGCGAGCGGACTTCTGATATCATGCGCCACGATGGAAAACAATTTCTCCTTGTCTTTATTCATGTTTTGGAGAGACTGTTGCTGCGCTTCGATTTCTTTCTGATAATCAGTTTGAATGTATTTGAAGAACGTGAGACCAACCATTGGGAATACCAGCGCGATAACAGCATTTATCCATACTCTTCCTTCAGGAACCGGCGTGAGACCTGGTATATGTTGCGGGAAGTAAACAATCCCCAGGAATGCCGCTATCAGGGCCAAACAGGAGATCGTTATCACCCATTTATTATCATAGACCAATACTATGATGATCATAATATTAAAAAGGAAATATTCGGACCCGTTATGATAAACGAATCCAGTAAATGTAAATACAATGGAACTGGTAACGATGAGTGCTAGTCGCGCCCAGAGATAGCGACGGTAATGATGCAACAGTAGCACCATCGCAGAACCCAGCGTAGTGGTGAGGTTGAGTGCTGAAAGCAGGTATCTTCCTTGGATAAGATTCAATATTGCAAAAAAAGCCATGAAAGGGATACAAGGAAGCGCCAAGAGGTTCAGCAACTTAGTTCTTCTAACTTCAAGAAAAGGCATGCCTGGGAAAACGCCAAAGCCCACAATGGCATTGACATAATACATTATTCTATCGTATATGAATTTCCGCAGTTTCTTCAGCATAGGGCTACAAATATACCCTGATTTTTTTATGCTGCGTTTGTATAACAGTTTATTGTAATGAGAAGTGTAGTATATCGGGAGACAAAAAGCCCGGGAAGAGCCAATTCCCGGGCTATAGAATAAATTGTTAACCTTTTATCAGGTACGGCAAAATCGCTTTTTTCCAGATGTTATATCCTTTACTGTTCATGTGCAACATATCGTTGCGGAACAGCTCTGCGCGGGCATTGCCATTCGCGTCTAGCATGGGTGTGAAGATATCAACAAAGCGCATATTTTGCTGCGTAGCAATATAGCTGCGTATCAATCCATTAGCGGCTTTCACTTTATCCATCCATTTAGCCCGGGAAGGACTTGGCTTGATAGACATATACAAGATGGAGACTTCCGGCATTTTAGCGCGGATACCTTCCAACAGGGCCTTTGTGCGGATCAGTATGGTATCGGCAGTGGCCGTAGCTTCAGGAATATCGTTATCCCCTACATAGATGACGATTTGTTTCGGCTTGTAAGGAAATACCAGATCATTGAGATAAAAAGTAATATCATTGATGATAGCCCCGCCGATACCGCGGTTCATGGCCACATACGGCGCAAATGTACGTTCTACGTCGTGCCATACACGGATAGATGAGCTACCAATAAACAACACCGGATGTTCCGGCGGATAATAAATTTTATCCCAAGCTTTAATGACCTGCACATCGTCCCAAAACCTGGGCTTATCCTGTGCCATTGCGAGCTGCGTGGAAATACCTGCCAACAGCAGTACGAACAACCATTTTTTCATAACATGTCTTCCATTGATTGGCAAACAAAATAAAAAATTCATATGTAATTTTTTACTTAATCTCTACCAACTGTTTTCCGACATTATGACCAAATACTTCTACCACTGTATTTTTCGTCGCTGCTTTTTCGCCACTGATAACAATTTCCTTTTTCTCTCCAGGCAGTACTGTGATATAGTTATCAGAGTAAAACACTGGCAGGATACGCTCTTTGGATTGGGCGTCTAGCAGGGAAATTCTGTTGAAGAAAGCCAATGGACCGCCAGTTGGGTTAGACACGGTTACTACAACTTCACCTGATTTACGTATAGCCGTTATCGTTGGTTTCACGGTGGTCATCTCCTGTAAACCGCTGTAGTTACCATTTTCATCTGGCAGCCAATAACAGTTATCGTCTATAATTTCCTGCTTTAGGTTACGTAGACGAAGCGACAGGAAGATGCCTTTCTTAGCTTTCAGTTTATCGACCAACGTCTTCAATTCTACATGTTTTTGTACAGAGGAAGGCGTAGCTTCCACGAAGAGTTGTCCTAGAGGAGTTTGCTTTCCATCCATATCATAGGCGTTAATTTCCAGCATGAGATCCCGGTGATAAGTGAAGGTATTATTTACGATCATCACTATTTTCTCTACAGGATTATACATCGCATGGAGCGGTTTGCTACCGCTGTGGAGGCCATACAGACAAGCATTTGGGTCCAGGTAGTAATCGTACATCTGTCCGCGTAAGGCCGTCCATGGGTTCTGTGTTTTCCAGATAATAGCACCGGTGTACCAATCCCACATATGTGCGCTGAAACCTTCCATCAAGGCGCGGTATTGATCGTAGTTCACCAGTTGCGCTTTATTGGCCCAGTCTTCCAGGTTTTTGGATTTACCGTATGGATCGATGCTGTTATTATAGCCGATGTATTTATGATAATCCCATACGCTGTCTACGGATTTACTTGCGAAATCAGGCGCCACGAGGTTTTCCTTTGGCAAGAAGCGTTTCAAGGATGTGATATCACCTACACCTACTGATCCTACTTCTGAATTAAAGGGGAAGGTGCGATCTTCCCAGAAATGCGCGATTGTTTGGATGCCGTATGGCCCATCGCCGTTTCCACCGATGAAGTTATAGGACATACTATCGGAGTTGGAATAATCGAAGAAATAGCGGGTACCATCCAGTGTAGGGATAATGCTGTCTTTCATAGCAGCTAAAATATCCTGTGGTGGCGTGATTTCATTTCCTCCGCACCAGAATGCCAATGAAGGATAATTGCGCAACATTTTCACTTGGTCCGCTACGCTTTCGATGAACAGGCCATGGTCATTAGGATATTGGCGGCGTGTCCACTGATCGTCTTTCTTCTTAGGATCTTGCCAGCGGCCATTGCAGTCGCCCGACATCCAGAAATCCTGGAATACCAATAAGCCGTACTTATCGCAGGCTTCAAAGAATTCCGGTCTTTCCGTGAGGCTACCGCCCCAGATGCGGATCAGGTTCAGATTCATATCCCGATGGAAGCGTACTTCCGCGTCGTAGCGTTCTTTAGAGAAGCGGAACATCGCATCAGAGGTGATCCAGTTACCACCTTTGATGAATATACGTTGTCCGTTTACTTGTATTTCTCGGCTGCGCGTGTGATTATTCCAGGTCGTTTGGATTTCGCGGATACCGAATTCCACCTCTTCCCTATCGCTTACTTTTCCGTCGCGGATGAATTCCAAAGGCAACTGGTAGAGGTTTTGAGGGCCGTAACCAGCAGGCCACCAAAGGTTCGGATTTTCCAGGGTCAGATCTGGCAACACCACTTTTGTAACGCCTTTAGGAGCAAGGGTTACATCTTGCTGAATCGATTTACCTGCAAGCTCATATTTAAGTTTACCGGAGATGCTGTTAGTAGTAGGGTTTTGGAGGGTAGCTTCCACGTGAATGATGGCGGGCGCTTGTTTTCCGGCTGGTTGGCGTATGCCTGGCACGGTGGTCACTACATGCGGATCGAGGATACGAACAGCACCTGTTTTTTCGATGGTCACTTTATCCCAGATACCGGTATTTCTATCGCGCATAGGCTGGATCCAGTCCCACCCTGCTGTGTATTGTGGGCCTACATTTGTAGCGATGGTACCATCGCCGCCCTGGCCGCCATTAGGATCGCCGGGAACTGCTGGTGGATATACGATTACTGCCAAGCGGTTATGCCCATCTTTAGCGAGAAATTCCGTGATGTTGTAGGTTTGGCGCAGGTAAGCACCATAGTGCCTGGCTGCATTAACTTTTTTACCGTTGAGGTAGATATCGCATCCATCGTTCACACCCCTGAAATGGAGCCAGACTTGGCCGTCTGTAGCGGGTGGCATCTCCCTAAAATCTCTAACAAACCAACGGGTATAATATTCGGGACCGGTATAAAAGATATCCGGGATCTTTTGGTTATTCATCCCATAGAAAGGATCGGGCACCTGCTTATTATTCAGCATGGTGGTCAGCACCGTACCTGGAACCGTAGCGGGTTCCCAGTTTTTCAGCGTCGTAGCAGGAAGAGAGATGCGGTTTCCATCCATTTTCACCTCCTTCACCGGAAGCGACTTCCATTCACTGTTGAGCTCATACCGTTCTTGGGCAGACAGACTGCCTGCAGTACAAAGCAGCAGTCCTGATAGCAATAATCTTCGCGTCATAAAATTATTTTACCAACAAAAAATACATCACCTTAGCAACAAATATCCATCTGCAAGCTAGCTCCTGCATTTGGTTCGGTTACAAAATACGCGATAAATTTAATCCTCAAACGAATTTCTATGCGCCCCCATCATCTCCTACTGACAATCGCACTATTGCTTCCTCCCCTCTTTGGCCATTCTCAGGCTAATTTCAAACCGTTAGATCAATGGCTGGATCAACATGCTCCCATTATGGGAGGCAGGGCTTATCTGGTCCTTTACAAGGATGGAAAAATCGTTTATTCACACGGTGCAGGTCAACTCAATGGGCGACAGAAGTTCGGATTAAAGATGATGGCACAGATGTTCGGACAGACACCGGATTTGAATCCATTTACCAGTAGCTCTAAAATCCCTATTGCTAGTTGTAGTAAGTGGCTCAGTGCCGCATTGGTCATGACATTTGTAGACGAGGGGAAACTGCGCTTAACCGATACGGTAGGCACTTGGCTACCAGTGCTTACCCAGCATGGCAAAGGTAATATTACCATTAGTCAGTGTTTGTCTCATCTAACAGGTATCAAAGCGCCACCTATAAGGAAGGGTTTTAAAGAAGAAGCCCGTATGAGCAGCATGGATAATGCCATTGCCGGTATTGCTGATATGCCGATGGAGGGTAAACCAGGTACCGTATTTCATTATAGCAACTTAGGATTTCAGATAGCCGGCGCCGTACTGGAGAAAATCAGTGGTAGTGATTTCAGAACCTTGTTTAAACAGCGCATCAGCGATCCGTTAGACATGCCCAATACGGATTTCGGAGATGCAGCGGTACCTGTACCGGCAGGTAGTGGCAACAGTACGCCAGATGATTATATTCACTTTCTGGCGATGATCCTAAACAAGGGCATGTATAATGGCAAACGCATTCTTAGCGAGGAAAGTGTGGCTGCCATGCAGGTCAATCTGCTGACGCCAGATATACGCATTTCCTTTTCTCCGGCCGCTGATGTGTCATTTGGATATGGATTGGGGGAATGGACATTAGGCACACATACCGTAACGAGTCCGGGTATCTTTGGTAGTTTTCCTTGGGTAAATAAGGAAAAACATTATGCCGGCTTTTTACTGGGCTTCTATTTCCAGCAGGATGACCGCAATAAGCGATATATTGAATTGGAAAAGTTGGTGGATCAGACGCTCCCCTAAAAATGTCAACCTTCCAGCGGCCACTGGTGTTATGTAGGAAAGGCAACGGCATGCGGCCGGTTTGTCTTATCTAAACCTGTTAACATTCCAGTCATGCGAAATTATATGATGTTGCTGTTGGTCTGCTGCTTGCTATGTGCATCCACACACGCACAGGACACCCACTGGCCCAAAGAAATACCCCTGGATGGTGGCGGCAAGGTCACCATTTATCAGCCCCAACCAGAGAACCTGCAAGGCAGTAATCTATTTCTTCGTGCACCCGTTTCCGTGAGGGAAAATGCCAAATCAGAACCCATTTTTGGAGTATTCTGGGCGAATGCACAGTTGAATACGGATAAGGGGAGTCGCACTGCTACGTTGCAAACCCTGAACGTTTCCCGCATTAAGATCCCTGATATAAAAGATAACTCCAAGCTGATGCAGTTGTCTTCTTTATTGGAAAAAGAAATTCCGAAATGGGACCTTACCATGTCATTGGATGAATTGTTGACCTCCATTCGTTCGGAGCAACAGATACGGGATGTAAATCTCAACAATAAACCGCCGGAAATCATTTACAGGACCAAACCTTCTATGCTAGTCGTTATGGATGGAGAACCGCGACTACAGGAAGATAAAGACCTGGGTATGCAAAGAGTGGTGAATAGTCCTAATCTGATTGTACAAAATCCGACAGACAAAAGATACTATCTCTACGGTGGCAATTTCTGGTACAGTTCCAACAATGTAAAAGGCGCGTATGTAGTCAATAGGAACCTACCAGCCACGATACAAGCCATAGATGCGGATTTGAAGTCGAAAGAAAAGAATGATTCCCTGCAAAAGGTCACCAATCCAGTGCCGCTGGAAGTGATTGTACGCACAGAACCCGCAGAGTTGCTACAGACCGACGGACCGATTACCTACAAAAACGTGCAGGGAACTTCCCTACTCTATGCCGATAACTCCCTGGAAGATATCTTCAAAAACATCAACGACAACCAGACCTATGTCTTACTCGCAGGCAGATGGTATAAAGCCGCATCATTAAACGGGCCATGGACTTATGTTGCCAGTGATGAGTTGCCAGCGGATTTTGCAAAGATCCCCGATGGTTCTGAAAAAGATGGCGTATTAGCCAGTGTGGCAGGTACTCCTGCCGCAGAGGAAGCCATTACAGATGCAGAGATACCACAGACCGCCAAAGTGGACAGGGCCAGTGCTACCACCACCGTTACATATGATGGTACGCCGAAATTCGAGGCTATTCAAGGCACGAATCTTTCCACTGCCGTGAATAGTAATCTTACCGTATTAATGTCTGGAAATCGTTATTGGGCCGTGGATAATGGCGTTTGGTTTACTAGTACCTCTCCGCAAGGACCTTGGGAAATCAGTACGGACCGTCCTGTGGATGTAGACAATATTCCACCCACTAGTGAGGCATACAACACCAAGTATGTTTACATATATGAAGTTACGCCGGATTATATCTATACCGGGTATACGCCGGGGTATCTGAATTGTTATATCTATGGGCCAACCATTGTTTGGGGAACAGGCTGGAGATATAGGCCTTGGTGGGGACCACGTTATTTCCCTCGTCCGTTGACATGGGGATTTGGCGTGAGTTATAATCCATGGTATGGGTGGAGTCTGGGTTTTGGGTGGACATTTAATTTCGGTTGGATGAACTTCCGGTATTGGAGTGGCGGTTATTTTGGCGGATGGTGGGGACCTCCATTGTATCGTCCTCCGTTTAGGCCTTGGGGTTATAATGGCGGGTATTATGGCCGGCCGCATTGGAGTATCAATCGGCCAAACATCAATTACAATAGACCGATTAATGTAACTCGTCCGGTAAGGCCGGGCAATATAGCGCCGGGTAGGCCAGGCATTAGTAATAACCTGTATCGGGACCGGGTGAATATACAGACGGTAGATCGGCCATCCCGCGTGCCAAATGCCGGTGGCAATCGTTTACCGGGTAATAATATCAATCCGGGTGGCAACAATAGGTTGCCGGGTAATACCACCTTCCCTACTCCTGGGAATAATAATCGTTTACCCGGTAACGTTAGCCCAGGTAACAACAACCGACCTAATCGTATACCCGGCAACGTTAATCCTGGCAACAATATTACTCCTGGCAACCGTTTACCCAATGTGAATCCTGGGGCGCCTTCCAACAATAATCGTTTACCGCAGACAAGGCCAGAGGCAAGGCCTAGTCGCGAGCAAAGCAACAATATCATGTCTGACGGGGACGGTAATATTTACAGGAGACAGAATAATGGCTGGCAGCAAAGGCAGGATAATGGTTGGAGGACTGTGCCATCTCCCCAACAGCAAAACATTAACCGGATGCAGATGCAAAGGGATCGTGGAGGTATGCGTCAGCAGAACTTCAGTACCCCGCCGACGCCAAGGGCGATGCCGAGTGGTGGTGGTGGCCGCGGTGGCGGTGGCGGCGCAAGGCCGAGGAGAGGGTAATATTTTTTGTAATGACTGAAGGATAAATATAGCAAAGGGGCTGTCTCAATAGCAATTTGAGGCAGCTCCTTTCATTTTGAGAAAATGGATGTTTTCCTATCTTGTTTTCAGGATATCATTAAAAAATAGGAGTTGTATGCGCAGGGCATAAGACCAGTAAGTCGCATCATGTTTCCCTGGGCTTTCTGTATACTGATGATTGATGTTATTGTCTGTCATCAATTGATGTAGATGCCTGTTCATTTCCAGCATTTGCGTGTCTTCCGTACCGCAGTCGAGGAAATAAGATTGATGTGCCGACTTCATTTTATCCAGTTGCTTCACCACCATAAATTTCGGATCTAAATCAGCGAACTTCCCCAGGTATTTATCGACATGGTAAAATCCAAAGCCTTCTCCGAAATAGTTGAAATCTACTGCGCCGCAGGTACTTCCAATAATGGAGAAGGTTTCTGGATGGCTTACGCCGATGTGCAGTGCACCATAGCCACCCATTGACCAACCCAGCAATCCGCGGTGTTCACGATCTTTTATAGTAGGATACTGGAGATCAATGGCGGTAACCAGTTCACTAGAAACGAATGTATTGTATTGGGAAGATGCCACCAGCGGGCTGTTTACATACCAGCAGTCATAGCTACCATCTGGCAGTACGTAGATAGTCTGGAACTGATCTGCCAGTTGGGGTAAGGTAGGTAGATCCTGTGTGAGAATGCGATCGGGATTTCCGCTGAAACCGTGCAAAATGTAGACCACTGGATAGCGATGTTGTGGCACGACATCTGGTGTTATAATAATCACAGGAATCTTACGATGCATAGAGGGACTAAACACCGTACTATGGATAATTTCATGTGCATGACTGTACAACTGTCCGAAGAGGAGGAAGAGCAAGATTAAGATACTCTTTTTCATATTGACCTAATTTAAAATTCAGGTCAAAGGTCCGTCGCTCTTATTTGCAAAACATGTACATATGTTGAGGAAATGAAAATATTAATGCTTTCGGATACGGCTTAATTGGGTGGGCGTGATGCCTAGATAAGCCGCTATGTGGTGCTGTTTTAGGCGCTGCAGCAGGCCGGGGTGTTCCGCTTTAAATTGACGGTATCGTTCTTCGGCGGTTTCATATTTGAGGCTTATTTCCATAGGTTCTTTATCCACGATCCAGTTTTTCTCGAGATAGGAGATGTGAAATTTCATTAGCTCTATATTCGTCATCATGAGCGCACGGAAAGGTTTCGCGGGTATCCTGATATAGGTACCTGCTTCCAGGCAGGAGATACCAAAGATACTGGGGGCTTCCTGGATTAGCGCTGCAGTAGAAGCCACAAAGCTGTTCTCCTGGAAGAAACGTTTAATGACTTTATCTCCATTATCGGCGAGATAATAATATTCCCACAATCCTTTTTGAATGAAATAATAATAGTGCGGTATGTTCCCTACAGGGAGGATGATTTCATTTTTTTTGTTGCTCCGATAATCGAACAGCTTTTCCAATTCATTGGAGGTAGCCGCTGACAGTGGGTAATACAAGGAGAACATTGCTAAGATATCCGCATGCTTCGACATGAATCGCTGATTATTATTTTGCAGCAAGTTAAATAATAATCAGCAATGTGCTTAAAAAGTGAGATATCTAAAACCATTTTACTGGCATAAATTTTCAATTTAATACCGGCATTAAAAACTATGTTAGGATTGCTAATTCGATTTATTAAAACATAGTAATGACAGCTATTTCAAAAGAAAAAAATTGAAAAAATTATTAAGTTTTTTTCATGTTTTTAGTAAAAAATACTGTTATTTTACTGCACCAATTTTTATTAAAAACCATTGGTTAACCCGTATGTTACAAGCGTTCTTTAAACGAAATAAGTCTAGGCTTATTGGATATTCTTTCATATTGTTTGGAAGCCTATTTCCAGCAATAGTTCGGTTGATGATAAGTCTTGATCTGAATATTATCAGGTATGATATAAAGGATTATATTTTTGCAGGTTTGGCTATCAATTTGTCCAACTTCAATCTTATAAAGGGCCATAGATTAGAAACTCAGCTTGTTTACACTACACTTTCCGTTTTCTTAATTTTTTTATTGGGATGTATACTAGGCGTTTTTCTAGGGTTCGAGATTATAAAGCCTGCTCCTAATCTTCCGTGGTTAACTTGTTTTGCTATTATTTTATTTCTGGGAAGTGTGTATTTAAGTTATGAAGCAAATAACCTTTTTTTCAATCAAGAAGAACTAAAACTCTAATATATGGATGGTAGAGAATTATTCGGAGTAATATGTGGAATCTTAGGGTCTATCATAGCATTTGGAACAGGAATTCATATGCGGATAGATACCAACAGACGGAGAAAGAAAGCACAGCAACATGCTGAAGAAATGATGGCAAAGCAAGTGACAAAAAATTGATTATTGTTACTAGCTAAACCTTTTAAACCATTCTATTTGGGCAGTATAGGGGTAATCTATGGCAGTATGACCTTATACTGCTCAAGTAGAAACCAATAGCCGTAAAATCAATTTAGAAAAAAATCCATTTTATGAAAATTGTAGACATATTTTTTATAGTATGGTTCCTCATATTGTGCTTTTTTGCAACTAGAGTAGGAATACGAATACGGAAAGAGTCTAAGCGGAAGCAGAAAATGCAGCAATACTCTGAAAAAATGGTGGAGAAGAAAGTAAAAGAAAACTGATGCCTGCTTCGTACCAGTCATTTCAGCATGCAATCGGAACTGTAAAAACGTAATTCTGTACTGGATAGGATCTAATACTGCTCAAATAGATAAACAAATTCTCTCTCCCATTGCAATCAACGTGGCATAGAAAGGGCATCCATAAACTGTTTGAGATAAGCATCCCCGATTGGAATGTGGTGTTCCCCAATGAATATACGTTGTCTCTCTATACTATCAATCTTATTCAGCGCCACAATAAAAGATTTATGAACGCGGATAAAATCCTTTCCCAACATATCTTCGAAGCTGCGCAGGTTTTGCAGAGTGAGAATTTTCTGCTTGGGCGTTTGAATGGCTACATAGTTACGGAGTGCTTCGATAAAGAGGATTTCTGAAATATCCAACCGAACAATGCGTTTATCTGTACGTACGAAGATGAATTTATCAGATGGCGAGATGGCAGGTTTGGTAGGAGATTCCTGGCGGGCTATCACCCGTTGTACGGCGCGTACAAATCGTTCGAAGGATACTGGTTTCAGCAGGTAATCTACCGCTTCCTGATCAAAGCCTTCTACGGCGTAATCGTCGTATGCAGATACGACCACTACATGCGCCCCTTTCTGGAGGAGTTGCATAAATTCAATGCCGCTGAGTTCCGGCATTTGAATGTCCAGGAATACCAGGTCTACCTGGTTCGTTTTCATAAACGTCAGCGCATCCAATGGATTGCTGAAACTACGCAGTAGCTCCAGTTCTGTCGTTTTCTTGATGAATGATACCAGTACCTGTATGGCCAACGGCTCATCATCCACCACTATGCATTTAATCGCCATATTTACCAGTTTATTGTCAGGTTACAGTTATATGTTGTAGCTGTTTCTGTGATGACCAGGTGATGTTGCTCCGGGTAGATCAGTTGTAAGCGTTTCTTTACATTCTCCAATCCTATGCCCCCGGTTTTATCCTTGTTGTATTTCGAACGCATGTTGAATACACTAAATCGGAGGGTATTATTATCGCCTTGTAAATCTATTCGTACCGGGTGTTCTGGCTGATTGGTAATGCCATGTTTAAAGGCATTTTCCACGAAAGCCACCAGTAGCATGGGCGCAATCTGTTTATCCGGGAGGTCTTTGCTGAAGTTCGTGATAATACCTGTTTCACAGCCGGTCCGCAACCTTTGCAATTTAATAAAATCGCAGAGGTAGTTGATTTCATCCTGGATAGGACTGCGATAGTCCACATCGTTGGGTTGGTCCACCATGTACGACAGTAAGTGGGCTAATGTTCTATTGGCGGGCACTACTTCCGGCGATCCTACGAGTGCCAGGGAGTAAATACTGTTCAGACTATTGATCAGAAAATGACTGTTCAACTGCATTTTCAGGAAGCCCGATTCCGCTTGTTGGATTTGCTGTTTTAACTGGGCCCGGCGTTTGTCCTCGCGGAGCCATTGCAGGAATAATTGTAAAGCAATAGCCGCCAGCAGGATGATGAGTCCTGTCCATAGGCCATCACGGAAGTATTGCCAGAAAGAAATATAGAGCTCAATTCTCACCTTGGTGATATTGTCGTATCGATAGCCCTGGTAAAGGGTTATCTGTGGGAATAGTTGCGTTGACAACAAATATTTTAAAAGAATAAATCCACAGAGCGTAGGAATGGCACGGAGTAAAAACAACAACCAGTTTCTCGACTTCAGCAAAGCAGGGACTGCCCAGATAAAGAAAACATAAAACTGTAGGAAATTGATAAATCCAAAGAAGCCCGAGTTTACGTTCAGGTATTGCAGCGTTTTCTTTGTGAACATGGTCAGCGTAAGGAGGTTCATGCCATAAACGATTAGCATGAAGAGCAACATTAGCTGAAAGAATTGCTTCACTTTAGACATGTTCACAATATAATTTTGCTTTATGGAGACGCCGTTCTGGCTTATTGATCGGGTTCACATCTAGTTCGAGGGTGTCTGAAATATTCACGGTTACCCGGATTTCCCCTTCGTATGGTTGTAAATCCCGCAGGCGTTCTTCCGTGCTGGCTTGCAGCAACAACGGTTCCACCTTCCAGCCTTCATCCATTCCATTCACCTGTAGGATGACCTGCTGTTTCGGATATAGGTATTTCCGCAATGATAAATATTGCTGGAAATAATATAATTCTTTTTTAAGGTCCGCTTTTCCTTCTTCTGCTGCTTTATCATAGAGCATATAACGCAGCAAGTCAGAGAGGATCAGGATCGCCTGTACCCCTTCTTCACTGCGGGTGGCTTCTTTTTCCAACACGGGCGTTAATGCCTGGAGGTGCTGTAAGAGTAATCTGGAGCCGGATTGCATGCGTTCATATTTCCGAGTAGCGGCAACTGCATCTGACTGTAGTTGGATATCTGAATCATCCGTTTGACGAGAATGAAGAAAGAGGCGATAGCCCATTGCCAGCAAGGCCACTCCCATACTCGTTTTGAAGGCATTCCTGAAATATTCTGTAAAAGAAAAATATGGAGGAGGTAGTGTACCCGTTTTGCCATTCTTCATGGATTTTACCAGCAGCATTTTCTGGAGGATCACATCCTTGAACCAAAGAAAACCTACTTCGTACTTAAGGACACAAAATAATAATACGGCAGCCATACCGGCTCCAACAGCCAGCAGGTATTTGCGTTGACGTACAGGTTTATCCAAGAGATAAAATACCAATAGGTAAAACAAATTAAAATTAATAAATCCATATAAAACATTCCTTACCAGTGTAAAGCGTAAGGAAAATGCATTATTCATGCTCATGCGCAGGGAAGGATAACAATATAGCATCACCAGCGCCATCCAGATAGCGGCATGAATTAAATAGCGGTATGGTTCACGGTGAGGCTTCATGTTCGACAATGAAATTAGTACAAACCCTTGTGTTTACTGGCTATCTCCCTAAAAATATTTTTCGTACCTGTCAAATACCTGATTGTACATTTTCGTATCCGGTACGTCCTTTTTCTGAGGAATTAATCTAGTGGAGATGTACTTTGGTAGCCTATTCCAGCTAGGGTCATCCATAATAAAAAATCAACCAACTATTGTATGAGAAAGCTAGTCTTATTATCCCTTCTGTGTGCAGGCAGTATGGCTGCTGCGGCACAACAAGTGTTGAAGGGCACTGTTCGGGACTCCATCACCAGGCAGCCGGTACCAGGAGCCACTGTAAAAGTCATGGGTACAGCAAAAGGCGTCACCACGAATGCTAAAGGTGAATTTGAATTGAATGTTCCTGCGAATGCGCAGATACAGATTTCTTCCATTGGTTTTGAAAACATCATCATGCAGGCCAGCCTGGTAAAAGCAGGTCAATCATTTATGATGCGTATCAAAGCAGTTGAACTGAACAGCACAGTAGTTGTGGGATATGGCTCCCAGCAGCGCAAAACTGTCACTAATTCTATTTCTACGGTAAACAGCAATGCGCTGGCGGCGGAAAAGAATATTGTCAGTGATGCAGGAAAAGCCCTACAGGGAAGAGTTGCAGGCGTTTTTGTAGCCAGTACCAGCGGTTCCCCAGGAAATACGCCCAATATTCAGATTCGCGGCGCGCAATCCGTTAGCGGCGTGGCCACCAATCCCCTGTTGGTAGTAGATGGACTGATTGTGGAAGGAAACGCTATCAGCCTGAATACCATCAACCCACAGGATATCGAAAGCATGGAAGTACTGAAAGATGCTGCATCTGCGGCTATTTACGGTGCCCGTGGTTCCAATGGTGTCATCATTATCACCACTAAAAAAGGTAAAATGAACAGTCGTCCGACATTCTCAGTAAACGCTTATACCGGTGGCAACAATGTGCCTACCAGTCGCCGTATGCTGACCACGGACGAATATAAATCCGCCTTCAACGATGCACGCACCAATCGTATCGGCGACATCAACACACAGTTAGCAGATCCTAATAACGGCCTTACACCCGCCCAAATCAGCCAACTGAACAATGAAAAGAAAACGTTACAAAGTCAGATTGACGGGCTCCAAATGGCCAACAGGAGCACCGACTGGCTCGCAAAGATCAAACATAAAAATGCACCTGTAAATAATATCCAGGCTAGCATGAGTGGAGGCGGCGAAAAGAATAATTACTATATGTCGCTAGGCCGTTATTCAGAAGATGCCGCCATGGGCAGTGGCACCTATGAGCGTTATACTGGCCGACTGGATGTGACACAAATAGTGAATTCCTGGTTAAAACTTAACGGAGGCATTAACATCACGCAAGGAGTTACCAAGAATATGTCGAATCCAATGGTAGCCGCCTTCAATGCGCGCCCTGATACACCGGAAGATCCGATCATCAATCCAGATGGTACCCTGGGTTATTATGTTGGCCAGCAGCAACATCCATTGGGTGCGATGATTGGGGCCCTGAACAAGTATAAGACCAATTCTTATATCGGTAAATTGACAGCAGATTTGACACTGACTAAAGATTTACAGTTCAGATCATCTTTCAACGCTACCAAATTCAACACACTGAACCGTGATTTCTATACGCCATTCTCCTACCTGGGAGCGTTTAACAAAGGACAGTTTAAGTTGAGTGGTGTAGACAACTTCACCTATAACTTCGATAACTACTTCACCTATACGAAACGTATCAGCAAGCTGGGTATCAATGCCACTGCGGGTTATACCTTCTATAGCATGGAGCTGAACAGTCTGGGATACGACATCTTAGGATTCCCTAAAATTGACGGCATCACTGGCGCGAGCGCTGGTTCTGCTTATGGCAGCACAGGTTCCATAGGCAACAACAATATCTCCAACAAGGAAATTTCTGATGCCATCTTTGCACGTGCCGGCGTGGACTGGCAAGGGAAATATATGCTGAATGCCTCTCTCCGCCGCGATGGTTCCTCCAAACTGTTATCTAACCATAGGTACAGTTGGTTCCCATCTATCTCTGCGGGTTGGGATCTTTCCAGAGAAAACTTCCTGGCCGATAACCGCTTCATTAATCAGTTGAAACTCCGCACCAGCTATGGTATGAGTGGGAATATGCGTGCGGTAAATTATTGGGATGCACAGAACCTATTGCTGGCTACCTCTTATAACGGCAATTCAGCCTTACAGATGAGTAGCATAATTGGTAACCCAGATATTCGCTGGGAGCGCACCAAACAGTTGGATGCAGGTATCGATGCCGCCTTCTTCGCCAATCGCTTGACCGTAGTATTAGATTACTACAACAAAACCACAGATGGCCTGATGAGCAAAAACGATATATCCTGGATCTATGGCGCAGTCTCTATCCCTGATAATATCGGTAATATCCGCAACAAAGGGATGGACTTGGAACTCGCCGTCAGCAGCAAAGCTAGCAAAGCTTTCAGTTGGAAAGTGGCTACCAACATGAACATCAACCGTAATGAAATTCTCTCCCTGAAAGACTCCCTGACCAACTACGGCACCTTTATTTTCGGTGGTCCGCAATCCAAAGCGAAAGTGGGCCAGTCAGTAGGTTCCGTAATGGTATATGAATCACTGGGCGTAGATCCACAGACGGGTGATATGGTGTATAAAGATCAGAACAAGGATGGAAAAATCGATTCCAAGGACATGATCACCGTACCTATTGCGGTACCTAAGTTTATCGGTGGTACCACGCTGACCTTCGGTTACAAAGGATTTACTGTAGAAGCGCTGTTCAACTATGTAGTAGGCAACAAAGTATATGATTTCTATGAGCAGACACTGAGAAGCTATGATGTAGACTACACCGGTATCATGCCTAATAAATTCGATATCGTTAATAAACGTTGGAGAAAGCCAGGCGATATCACCGATGTGCCACGTGCCATCACGGGTGCGCATGGAGCGGGTAAAACCAACGACTGGAACTATCGTCCGTCTACACAGTTCATTTACGATGCTTCTTACCTCCGTCTACGCAACCTGACAGTAAGTTATACAGTGCCGCAGTCTTTGCTGACAAGGGTAAAAATAAACAGTGCGAGAGTCTATTGTTCTGCACAGAATGTATTTACACTCACGAAGTATATTGGCTTTGATCCGGAAGCTGCCGCCAACTCAGGTATCATCAGCACAAACTTGCCAAATCCACGTGCTACAGTAATCGGTGTTGATCTTTCATTCTAATCTTAGTAAACATGAAAAAATATCTTTCACATATATGCGTTGCCGGTAGTTTACTCACTATGACCGCCTGCAGCAAAAAACTGGACCAGGTAGTTCCTGATACACAGATTACCTACCAACAATTGAACAGTTCCAATTTACCGCTGGTAATAAACGGTGCTAAATTGTCGCTCACCAGTAACAATGCCTTTTATCTCTATTACGATTACCAGGATATTATGACGGATGACATTCAATCCGTTTCACTTCCTACCTGGGAAGCGTGTAATGTATCGCCGTTAGACAATACGCTGACTTTCATGTTCAAGCAGCCATACGCCGCTATTGCCAATGCGAATATGGTATTACGATATGCAGGGGAGCATGCATCGGACACGACTATACGCACCACCGTTGGAGAGGCTTATCTGCTGCGTGCTTATGCTTATATGATGCTGTCTGAGCATTTTGGAGGCGTACCCTTAGTGTATGGCAATGAAGATCCTAAGACCAGGGCTGTAAGGAAAACATTGGCAGAAGTAAACCAACAGATTGAAGCAGACCTGCTGAAGGCAAACGACCTTTCTGCAGACTATACCAATCCTACTACCACTTCCAAACAAGCTGCACAACTGCTGCTAGCAAGACTGTACCTAAATCTAGGGAGAAACGATGAAGCGCTGACCATGGCCAATTCCGTATTGAATTCAGGTAAACTGACGCTGACTTCCAATTTCGGAGACATCTTCAAATCAGCAGTTAACAGCACCGAAGCATTGTATAAGATCAATGAAACTGCAGCTACTGGTACTAATCAATATGGTTTACCACTCGTGTTGGGACCTGGCAAGAATGGAGGTACTGGTGTAGCGGGTAGTGGCAATACCTGGGCAGATTCCAACCTGGTGAAGTCTTACGACCCTACGGATATACGTAAAGCATTCTTCTTACGTACCAAAGGAGCCAGTATCATTGACAGCGTATACTTCGTGATGAAGTTCCCGCAGGAGATCAGCAACTCCTATCCTATCTGTCGGTATAGTGAAGCGTATCTGATAGTTGCTGAAGCGACCGCCCGTAAGGGAACTGTGGATGTTACCAGATATAATCAACTGAGGACAGCTCGTAAGGCAAGTACCCGTAATAACAGCGACTTTGCTTCTCCCGCAGTATTCCTATCAGAACTGGAGCAGGAAAGAAGAAGAGAGTTTATTGGAGAAAGATTACGCTGGCAGGATATGCAGCGTTTCGGTAAGCGGGACGCATGGATTCAATCTTTCGGACAGCCCGTAACACATGCATTGTTACCATTGCCATCCAGAGAATTTTCTATCAATCCTTACCTAGATCAAAATCCCGATTACAGTAAATAAAAATAAATATAAAACATAACATACCACCAATGAAAAAAGCAGTTTTTAAAATGTGGATGCCGCTGGCGTTACTGGCCACACCATTAGCCCTGCTGGCGCAGCAGAACAAAGTGGTAAAATCCATCACCGTAAAAGGTTCCGTAGAATTCACCGATCCTAAACAGCCAGAAAACAAAGTATGGCTGATGAAAGAATCCCTTGGTGGTAAACCTACCGCTGTGGATTCCGTATTGCTTGGTCCGGATAAAAAATTCACTTTCCACCTGAAACAGGATCACCAGGGCGTGTATACCATCAATACCTTTAACTGGGATAGAGTGAGCTTCTGGAGTGATGGCGACGTGAAAGTAGATATGCGTGGATATGATACCGCTTTTTACAAAGTGAAAATTCCGCATTATACGTTTGTTGAAGGTTCTTCCGACAACAACTTCATCAATCAGTATGTACTTAATAGTGAATTTAACTACCGCAGAAGTATTGATGATTACAATGCTGCTTATTTCGCTAAGAAATCCACCGATACCAACTATACCCATTATCTCAATACCAGGAGAGTATATAGCCCTATCAATGAGGACTATGATACCCGTCAGGAAATCCTGATGCGCGTGTACAAAGGTCGCCCGGTGACGATCTATGCTATTCGTGGCATGGCAGGCACCCAAGCGGGTGAGAAATATGATAAAGCAATGGCGCTGTTGGAAGAGCTGATTGTAAAATATCCATGGCTGACAGAAGCGAAAGAATTAAAACAGACCATCATCTACAATACTAATCAAGCAAAAAGACTGAAAAATGGTCAGCCTATGCCATCCGTGAAATATCCTACTCCGGAAGGTCCTTTGGCTAGTCTGGATCAGTATAAAGGCAAATGGCTGCTGGTAGATTTCTGGGCTAGCTGGTGTGGTCCTTGCCGTCAGGCTATTCCGCTGGTGAAAGAGTTGTATGAAAAGTATAAAGATAAAGGCTTCACTGTAGCCAGCATCTCCATTGATACAGATAACAACGCATGGCGCAAGGCAATGAAAGAAGAAAACATGCCATGGTTACAACTGTTGTCTGACAACAAAGACAATACCATGAAAGAATTCCAGTTCTCTGGTATTCCTACTATGTACCTGATTGATCCTGCCGGTAATATTGCAGACAGATATACCGGTTTTAGCGAAGAAACAGCAGCAAAAGTAAAAGCTACCATCGAGAAAGGTGCTGCCCCAAAGAAAGCAACCACGTCGATTCCCATGTCAGGATTCTAAAATCAATCAAACACCAACCATGAAAAAAACAACCATTACCCTGGCCAGCAGTTTACTGCTGGCCTCTTTTTCCTTCGCCCAACAGAAATACAGCATCAAAGCGGATATTAAGGGAGAAGCGGGTTACATGCTGCGCGCCACCCTCGTAACCGATAATCATAAAAAAACGGATACTGCCTCCATGCATGAAGGTGATCATTTTGAATTCTCCGGCGAGCATGCAGGCACCTCCCTTGTTATGATGTCTAGTACGCATCCTTCCGCCAAATATGAATATGTGAAGGGAGGTATGTTTATGCCAGCGCCGAGCCTGGAATTCTTTATAACCGATAAGCCGATCACCATCACCGGCGATGCCAATGAACTGTATATGGCGAAGGTGAGTGGTGGTAAGATCAATGATGAATTCAATACCCTGAAGGAAAAGACCTTGCCTTTAGTGAAGAAAACTTGGGAACTCCGTCAGCAAATGGCGAAGATGAAAGCCCCTGCTGATAGTAACGCCCGCAAAGCCATCCTGGCGGAAGTACAGGCCAACGGCAAAGAGATTGACAATATTCAGAAAGAGTGGATTACTAAACATACCAAATCATTCGTCAGTGTGATCCTGATGATACGTATGTTTGACAGCTACCCTATTGACGAAATAGAAAAGGTGTATAATAAACTCTCTGTTGATCTGAAAGCTACTGCCACTGGTAAAGAGCTGGCGGAGCGTATCAAAGGCGTAAGAACCACAGCGATTGGCTCCAAAGCACCGAATTTCACCAAACCTGACCTGAATGGCAATCCTTTTACACTGAGTTCCCTACAGGGCAAGTATGTGTTGGTAGATTTCTGGGGCAGTTGGTGTGGCCCATGCAGAGCGGGAAACCCTCATCTGAAAGCACTTTTCGAAAAATATAAATCCAAAGGATTTGAAATCATAGGTGTAGCCAATGAGAAATCAGAAAATTTGGAAGATGCGAAGAAAGCGTGGCAAGGAGCTGTTAAGACAGACGGCCTGCCCTGGTTACATGTGCTGAACAACTACGAGAAGAGCCAATCTGACCTGGTGGCCAGTTATGCTGTATCCGGCTTCCCTACCAAATTGCTATTAGACAAAACTGGTAAAATCATTTACAAAGAAGTCGGTACCGGTGGCGATGGCCTGGATAAAGAGCTACAGAAAATCTTTGGTGAATAAATAGTTGGTTTTATCATCATTTTTCCGATGAATGTGATTTATATCGCCCGGATAATTCCTTATCCGGGCTTTTTTTATCGCAGGATGATTTAATACCATCCGAAATAGTTGGTGGTATTGGGCCATTTCTTAATGGAATAACATACTTCACCCTTGCATCTTTGTGGGAAATTTCTTCGTAAATTTGATTTTCGCAAATGATTTTTTATGAACACGACCTCATTGGAGGATTTTTACAGAGAAACATCCGGACTGGTACCAGAAGGGATCAGTAAGGAACTGGGACATTTCAATGTATTCCGGACCGAGGAAGTGTTTGCAGCATCAAAGACAAGTGGGCAAATGCCCTATAACCGCCGCGCCTACTACAAAATCAGTATTATCTCCGGCAGGAACAAAGCCGAGTATGCGGATAAGGTATTTGAAATAGATACGCATGCCCTGCTTTTTGCATCGCCACGCATTCCGTACCACTGGCTTCCACAAGACGATCAGCAGCAAGGGTACTTCTGTATTTTCACAGAAGACTTCTTCGTGTCCACGAAAAGTGGCGTGGTGCTGGATGATCTGCCCATCTTCCGCGCGGGCGGCTATCCGATCTTTCAGGTCTCTGAAGCAGATGCAGCGGAAATTACTTCCATCTTTGCCAAGATGTACCGGGAGATTTCCTCGGATTACATTTATAAGTATGACCTACTGCGGAATTATGTACTGGAGGTAATTCACTTTGGTCAGAAGTTACAACCCGCCACCGCCATGTATCCTATGCATAATGCGGCCGCCAGGATTTCATCTTTGTTTATAGAATTATTAGAAAGACAATTCCCTGTAGAACCGCCACACCAGCGGTTACAACTGCGTACACCAAAGGATTTTGCAGACCGGTTGGCCGTGCATGTCAATCACCTCAATAAAGTGCTGCGGGAAAATACCGGCAAAACCACTACAGAGCTGATTAGCAGCCGAATTACCCAGGAAGCCAAGATTCTCCTCAAACAAACTGATTTGAGCATTTCCGAAATTGCGTATGGTCTTGGATTTGAGGAGGTCGCGCATTTTTCCAACTTCTTCAAGAAACAAACCTCCATCACCCCTGCCAGTTTCAGGTAGGTCCGCCATTATTTGAATTTTACAAATGATAGATTGATCATTGCAATGACAGACAGTTCATTCCTCCTGATCTTTGCATCATCATTACTGTTGAACAAATTGTACTGATAAATCTTTTTATTGTATAAAACATTTGACAAATGGCAAGTAATAAAATCGCACTGATAACAGGAGGAAGCAGAGGCTTGGGCAGAAATATGGCACTAGCCATGGCCCACAAAGGTATTAATGTAGTCATTACCTATCACAGCAAACAGGCAGAAGCAGAGGAAGTAGTTCATGAAATCAAAGCCTTGGGAAATAAAGCGGCCGCCCTTCAACTGGATACCAGCGATACGAAGGCATTCCCTTCTTTTGTAAAACAATTCCAGGACACCTTAACTTCCACTTTTGGCACTTCGCACTTTGACTTCCTGGTGAATAATGCAGGAACAGCCCTGTATGCTCCGTTTGAATCCACCACAGAGGAGCAGTTCGACTATATCATGAACATCCATCTGAAAGGAGTATTCTTTCTCACACAGCAACTGCTCCCCGTTATCAAAAATGGTGGTCGCATTATAAATATCTCCTCCGGCCTTGCGCGTTTTGCCATGCCAGGCAGCAGTGCCTATGGCGCTATGAAAGGGGCGATCGAAGTGTTGACCAGGTACATGGCCAAGGAGCTGGGCCCAAGAGGAATTGCAGCCAATGTGGTAGCTCCCGGCGCTATTGAAACCGACTTCGGTGGCGGCCATGTACGAGACAACAAAGAGATCAACGACCAGATTGCCTCCAATACCGCATTGGGAAGGGTTGGCCTGCCAGATGATATTGGCGGTGTGGTAGCCTTCCTTTGTACCGATGAAGCCCGCTGGATCAATGCACAGCGTATCGAAGCTTCTGGAGGAGTATTCTTGTAATTTTTACACACAATTATCAGCACCCAAAGACGCAACCTGTTTTTAAAAATTTTTATTTTCTTAAAAATTGATCACGTGAAAAAATTCTTTTCTTGCGTCTTTGGGCGCTCTTTGCGCCTCTGTGTGAAACCTCATGCTTAATCGTTTAAGCAAAACGCTTGGTTTGAATTAATTTATTATTAAATTACCGTCGTAATCTACCGGATATTGATTTGTTAATGTCATAAATTACGGCCTTTGCCAATCACAGATTTAGCAAATGAGCAAGCACTGTTACAACAAGTAGCCGCAGGTGACGCCAATGCATACACGGTTATTTTCCATCATTACAGCAAACATGTATATGATGTGGCCATGGTGTACTTGAAGGATGGTCATCACGCTACAGAAACAGTACAGGACATATTCCTACGGATATGGGTAAAACGAGCGCAGGTAACGGAAGTACGTAACTTTCGGGACTATCTCTTTATCCTTACCCGTAATCATATTTATGACGGCTTCCGCAAACAATTGGTGAAAATGAAGGTCTACGATATTCATCAGCAACAGCAGCCCACCATCCAGGAAGATACCGACCACCTCCTACTCCGTAAGGAATACGACAATATCATCAATAAGGCCATTGCTTCGCTGCCTCCAGAACGCCGCAAAGTGTACCAGGCACGGCTCGCAGGGTTCTCCAATGAAGAAATTTCCCATCAGCTCAATATTTCCATCCATACAGTTAAGAAACAAATGAGCCTCGCTTTGCAGTCGCTCCGCTCCTACGTGCAAACACATGTCCCCAATGACGTTCTCCCAATTATCTTATTGGTACTGACTTTCCGCAAATAATTCCCTTTAAAAAAAAATTTCCGCCCGCATACTCCTTTTTTCAAAGTTGTTCGTCTTTACTTTAAATCACCCTTCCAAAATCTAACTAACGGATGCACGATTTAAAGCAATTATTGGAAAAATACCGGCTTGGCAACATCTCGGCCGATGAGCTGCAACGCTTGCAGCAATTGGTGGAAGCGGGTGTGGGTGAAGAAGAGATTTTGGGAGACATCCTGTCCACGCTCCACAACGGCGCCCCCGACTCAGGGTGGCAATCCTCGGAGCATGCCCACCTAGTTGAGCAAATTGTAATGGAAACCCCGATAAGGCCTATACGTAGCAGTCGTACTAAATGGTGGCTGGCAGCAGCCTGTGTGGCAGCCGTATTCAGCGCAGGCGTCTATTGGTGGCCACACCATACCATAACACCGACACATCTTACCCAACATATAGCCATGATGCCAGGCGGCAATAAGGCGATGCTGGTATTGGCAGATGGCCGTACCGTGCCGCTAGACAGTGCCAACCTAGGCAATATCGCGAAACAGGGCGATGCCAACATTAGCAACAATGGCGAAAGCCTTATCTATGACAACCAAGGCCCTTCCACTAAAGTGGTGTACAACTCCATTGTTACACCCCGTGGAGGGCAATATCAACTGGGCCTCCCAGATGGTAGTCGCGTTTGGCTCAATGCCGCCAGCAGTATCCGCTTCCCGACAGCCTTCCCTGGAAAGGAAAGACGCGTAGAAATTACCGGCGAAGCCTATTTCCAAGTGGCGGCAGATCCCAACAAGCCTTTCCTCGTAGACGTAAAAGGAAACGATTCCTTACAAGTACAGGTATTGGGTACCAGTTTTAACGTCATGGCCTACACGGATGAACAGGACATCACCACTACGCTGGAAAACGGGTCGGTACAATTACTACATGGTACCGCACAAACGCTCCTGCGCCCAGGATACGCCGGCACGCTCACGCATCATAGTGGCTTCACGACCGCCCAGGCAGACCTAGAACAAACCCTCGCCTGGAAAGAAGGGAAATTTCGGTTCAGAAACACCAATATAAAAACCATTATGCGACAAATCTCTCGCTGGTACGACGTGGATATCAGTTATGAAGGAGATCTCTCGGATGTGGACCTTACGGGCATTATCTCTAGAAGGGAGAATGCTGCCAGTCTACTGAAAATTTTATCAGCCACCCAACGGGTACAATTTGAAACAACCAATAACAAAATAAGGGTAAAGCCCTACAATCCTGAACAGTAACACATTTTTATCCACTTATGAATTTTAAAAATAGCTTGTTATGAAAACGTGAATGAAAACGAATGCCAATAAAAAACCGGAAGCACGCCAATGCTCCCGGTAAAATATGGCTATCCAACTTCCATTAGCATTTGAAAAATTGAATTACTAAGCCACAAAACAAAAGTATGGAACTCCTTTGTACCTGCAAAGTCCGCAGAAAGGGCGGGCGTTTGCGTAGAAAATTATTGCTTACTATGCGATTAACTGTCATACTAACACTGGTATTTACACTTAATCTGAGCGCTAAAACCTTCTCTCAGTCTGTTACCATCAAGGGCAAACGCCTCGCTCTGTATGATGTGTTCAACAGTATCAGTCGCCAGACAGGTTATGAATTTATCTACGACGAAAAACTGCTGCAAAAGGCAGCCCCGGTAAATCTCAACCTGGAATCGGCGCCGCTCACAGATGTGCTCAATGCCGCCCTGAACAACAAATTATTTTCTTACACCATCGTAGATAAAACGATCGTTGTGTCACCAAAATCCAAACCGATGGAATATACGGCCAGTCCGTATATGACGATCCAGGGTAAAGTAACTGGCCCCGATGGCCAACCCTTACCCGGCGTATCTATCCAGGTTAAAGGATCTACCCGGGGAACCGTTACTAATCCCCAGGGGAGCTTTTCTATTCAGGCCAATCCCGGGGACATACTGGTGGTTAGCTTTATTGGATTTGCCCAGCAGACCATCACGGTAGGCAACGACGCTAATCTCCAGATCCAATTACAACCGCAAGACGCTCAACTGAGTGGCGTAGTGGTAACGGCACTGGGTATACGCAGATCGGAGAAATCCATCACCTACGCTACCCAACAAATCAATGGCCTGGAATTGACCAAAGCCAAAGATGCGAACCTGATCAATACCCTGAATGGTAAAGTTGCCGGTCTGACCATCTCCTCCAGCGCTTCTGGCGTAGGCGGTTCTGCGAAGGTGATCCTCCGCGGTAGCAAATCTGGACTGGGTTCTAACCAAGCCCTGTATGTGATTGATGGGGTGCCGATGAATAATAGTCTGACCAACCAACCTTCTAGTATTTATGGTGGTACTTCTTCCTATGATGGTGGCGATCCTATCTCCAACCTCAATCCGGAAGATATTGAAAGTATTTCCGTGCTGAAAGGTGCTTCTGCAGCAGCTTTGTACGGTAGTCAGGGCGCTAATGGGGTAATCTTGGTAACTACGAAATCCGGGAAATCCGGACACGTGTCGGTGAACCTATATAGTGGCGTTACCCTGTCGCAGGCTGCGTATCTCCCTAAATTTCAAAATAATTACGCGCAAACAAAGGATAGTTCTACGCAAAGCTGGGGCGCTAAAATCAATAACCCTTCTGGCCGCGATATTTTGAAAACGTTCTTCCAAACAGGGCAGCTCTTCACCAATGGCGTAAGCCTTTCCGGCGGAAATGAAATGGCGCAGACTTATTTCAGCTACGCCAACACTTCCGGTAGAGGTATCGAACCAGGAAATAATATCGGTCGTCATAATATTGACTTTAAAGAAACCGGTCATTTCTTTGACAACCGACTCACCGCTACTGCTGACGTGAATTACATGACTCAGCAGATCGATAATACACCGATGTCTGGCTTCTATTTCAACCCACTTACCGGCCTTTATCTGTTTCCCCGTGGCCTCGACATCACGAAATATAAAAACACGTTTGAGATCCCGGATCCTACCCGCAACTACCTGATGGTTCAAAACTGGCCATTAAATGAGGATGTGCAGCAGAATCCTTGGTGGATCACCAACCGTAACCCGAACAAACTGCGTCGTAACCGACTGTTGATGAATGCCAGCCTGAATTACAAGCTGAACTCCTGGCTGAATATCCAGGCCCGCGGTAGCATCGACCGTATCAACGATTTGTACGAACAGAAAATATATGCCGGTTCTCAGCAAGTATTGTCTAGTCCAAATGGCGGTTATTACTACGGTAACAACACTACCACTCAACAGTATGGCGACCTGCTGGCCAATATCAACCTGCCAGGTAAAACCTTCAGCTTAACAGGTGCAGTGGGTACCAGTATCCGCGATATCAAAACGGTGGGCGACTTCCTCAACTCTGGTAAAGATGGATTGTTCATTCCGAATGTATTCACCATTCAGAACATGACTACGCTGAATGCCCTGAAATCCGGTACCAGTCCTGAAATGCACAGTCAATGGCAGTCTGTTTTCGCCAGCGCCAACCTCTCTTACAAAGATTGGTTATACTTGGATCTGACTGCTCGTAACGACTGGTCGTCCAACCTGGCCTTTACGCCACAGATGTCTTACTTCTACCCTTCCGCAGGTCTAGGTGTGGTATTGCATAACATATTACATCTGCCTGCTGCAATCTCCTTCGCCAAAGTACGTGGATCTTATGCTATTGTGGGTAATAGCCCGCTGGCCTATCAGTCCAATACAGCACCTAATCACTTAGGTACCAGCGGCAACCTGACTGTTGCCACCACCGGCCCATTCATTGCTTTGAAACCTGAGAAAACAAAATCCCTGGAGATTGGTACAGAATGGCGCTTCTTAGAGAACCGTCTGAGCTTTGACGTGACTTATTATAAAACCAATACCACCAATCAAACCCTTCAAATTGCAGCACCTACTGCTACTTTGTTCGAATCTAGATTCGTCAATGCGGGTAATATCCAGAACCAAGGTATAGAAGCTGTAGTGAGATACGATGTGTTCAACAAACGTAAGTTCCAATGGAACACCGGTCTGAACTTCGCTACCAATGATAACAAAATCATTTCCCTCTGGTCTACCGTAGACCGTTTCACGCTGAGCGGCGCTTCCGGTGCTTACTATGCGTCTCAGTTTAAAGTGGGTGGTAGCTTCGGCGATATTTATGGTACCGTACTGAGTAAGGATGACCAAGGTCGTATCCTGATCAAAGGTGGCAAGCCTGTTAAACAAGGCGGCGACATGCAGTACCTCGGTAATGCCAATACCAAATGGCAACTGGGCTGGAACAACAACTTTGCTTATGGCAATTTCACATTCTCTTTCCTGATCGATGGTAAGTTTGGCGGCAAGGTAATGTCTATCACCCAAGCGATGATGGATAGTTACGGCGTATCCAAAGCTAGCGGCGATGCCCGCGATGCAGGTGGTGTACAAATCAATGGTGTAGACGAAACCGGTAAAGCGGTAACCAGCATTGATGCCAATACTTGGTATACTACTATTGGTGGTAGAGAAGGTGTTTCGGGAGAATATATCTACAGCGCTACCACGGTTCGTTTGAGGGAAGCTGCCCTCGGCTACATGGTGCCAATGCACAATACGTTCTTCAAAACCCTGAAGTTCTCCTTGAGTGGTCGTAACCTGATCTATTTCACCCGCAAAGCGCCATTTGATCCGGAACAGACTATGTCTACCGCAAACGGCCTGGGTGGTGTGGATGCATTTATGTTGCCTGCTACCCGCAGCTACGGTCTGACCCTGAATGCATCCTTCTAATGGTATCACTGAAAAACTGAAAACGATGAAATTATTACATAAACTGCGTGGATATAAAACGGTGATAGTCGCTGCACTGGCGATTACCGGAATGAGTGCCTGCACCAAGAATTTCGAAAAATTTAATACCGACAATACGGGTATCACTGGCGATCAGTTGGGCCCTGATTTCAACGGACTCGGACTATACTTGAAATCCGCCGAGATGGCGATTTACAATTTCTCTGGCGGTGGAGACCCGAACTCATTTCAGGTACAGCAGAACCTGAATGCTGATTGTTATTCCGGCTATTTCATGTCGGCCACTCCCTTTGCGAGTGGTGTCAATAACCTGAACTACGGCTTGGTTTCTGGATGGAACGGAGAAGCCTATAAGGTAGGTTATCTCAGCGTGATGTCGCCCATTCTGAAACTGCGTACCACGGGTATTGAAAAGAACTACCCTGCCGTATGGGCGGTGGCGCTGATCGTGAAAGTGACCGCTATGAGTAGGGTTACAGATATCTATGGTCCTATTCCGTATAGCCATGTAGGTGAGAATGCGCCTACCATTCCATATGATAGTCAGCAAGACATCTACAAACGTTTCTTCCTGGAGCTGGACACGGCTACACAGTACTTGCAGAAACAGATAGCTACGGGCACCAAGCTGCCGTTCGACTTCAGTCAGTTCGACGTAGTGTACAACGGGAATTTCAACCAATGGCTGAAATTTGCCAACTCCCTTCGTTTGCGATTGGCAACGCACGTCTACTATGCCGATAACAATATGGCGAAAACAGAAGGCGAAAAAGCCCTGAATCCGGCCAATGGCGGCGTGTTGACTGACAATACAGATAACATGAATGTAAAAATAACAGGGAGCTTCACCAATCCGCTGGCATTCATTGCCATTGATTGGGCGGATACCCGCATCAATGCGTCCCTGGCTTGTTACATGAATGGATATAATGATCCACGTATTTCAAAATACATGGATAAATCTACCGATGCTGGTTTCACACCACAATACATCGGTATCCGTATCGGTAGCGTTACCAGTGCGAATTCGAAAGATGACTATGTGAAATATTCCAACCTGAATGTCAGCGATGGAACCACTCCTTCTTTCAGTAAGAAAACGCCGGTGCAGTTGATGACAGCCGCAGAAGTATATTTCCTGCGCGCAGAAGCAGCGATGCACGGCTGGAATAATGCCGGCGATGTACAGCAGAATTACGAACAGGGTATTGCCACGTCCTTTGCACAATGGAATGTAAGTGCGCCAACGTATAAAAATGACGCCACTAGCACCCCTGCTGCTTATGTAGATCCTAAGAATGCAAATAATAACTTGCCTAGTCCGAGCGGTATCACCATCAAATGGGACCCTGCCGCCGGCGACGAAGCGAAGTTAGAGCGTATCATCACCCAAAAATGGCTAGCGATGTTCCCTGAAGGGCAAGAGGCCTGGACGGAATTCCGTCGTACCGGTTACCCTAAACTGTTCCCAGTAGCGGTGAACAATAGCGGTAATACCATTTCCACCACCCTGCAGATTCGCCGTCTGCCATTCCCACAGAATGAATACAGCACCAATCCGGCCACTGTGCAGGATGCCATCAAACTGTTGGGCGACAAAGACAATGGCGGCACCAAACTGTGGTGGGATAAGAAAAGTCACTGATTGATAACAGATAAACGGCAAAATAACGCCAAATGAAACAGCGAGCGGACTCTTTTGGGTCCGCTTTTTTTTATCTATGTTGCGGGGATTTTTTATGGGATAATCGTTGTAAATAGGTAAGTGGCCAATATCACCAACTGCACAATACCTTGCAGCACATTCGTTCTGCCTGCGCTGAAGGATAAGGAAATAGTAAAGAGTGATAATAGCATTAAGAGAGATGATTTGGAATCGATGCCTAATGTTACCTCAAATCCCCCGAAGTAACATACAATAGCCACCGCCGGAATGGTGAGACCAATACTGGCCAGGGCAGAGCCTAATGCCAGGTTCAGACTGGTCTGCAGCCTGTTGCGGGATGCCGCACGGATAGCCGCCATCCCTTCCGGTAAGAGGATCACCGCAGCAATGATAATACCTACCAGACTTTTAGGCGCTCCTAAGTTGATTACAATACCTTCTATGGTGGGTGATAATTTCTTGGACAGCAAAACTACTACCACCAATGAAACCAGCAGCAACAATAAACTACTGATGGCGGTGGACTTGGAGGGAGGCGCTGCGTGAATATCGTCATGATCTCCCAATGCTTCCTGCGGGAGGAAATAATCCCGATGCAAACCTGTTTGCACTGCTACAAATCCGCCATATAATACCAAGGAAATCAGCGCCACAAAAAGCAATTGGCTATTGGAATATACAGGACCGGGTTGGGTAGTGGTATAGTTGGGCAGTACCAGCGTTAGCACGGAGATAGCCGTAAGCGTTACCAAGGCCGCACTGACCCCTTGTTTGATGTATACCTGTTCTCGATATTTCAGGC
Source organism: Chitinophaga sp. (assembly GCF_019236475.1). Classification (GTDB taxonomy): domain Bacteria; phylum Bacteroidota; class Bacteroidia; order Chitinophagales; family Chitinophagaceae; genus Chitinophaga. The sequence continues at coordinate 69,272 of NZ_JAFAIX010000007.1, read as the reverse complement.
CGCCTATTAGCAATGCTAGTCCGATAATACCGGTAAGAATAAGCATAATAGCCGCAAATACGGTATCTCTGGCCAGTGTTTCCCCTCCTGCACTTTTAGAGAGCATCATCGAAACAATCAACGACACTTCAATAATCGTAATGGCCAATGCTAGGATTAATGTCCCATAAGGTTCCCCTACCTTATGCGCCACCACTTCCGCATGGTGCACAGCAGATAATACCACCGCAATGAGCGTAACGCCCAAGAGGGCCGCAAACCAACCGCCCTGCATGCTTCCAGCCAATGCCAGCATAATCAATCCAATTATAGGACAGATAATGGTCCATAATGGCAGGGCTATTTTCCAACGTGTATATAAGATGTGATTGAATGACATGGACTTAAATTACTAAAATATAATTACATGTTTCCATTTAACGTATTATCTGTATATTCAGTTCAAAGAAAACCTGCTTATCCCCTGCCGGCCCTCATGTCATTACCATGGATTACTCAGTCATCATTTGTACATACAACCCAGATGAACGCATATTGCAACGTTGCCTGGCCGCTATAACGGCACTGGATACACGTGATTTGAAAGTAGAATACATTTTGGTGGACAATAACAGTCGGATTCCAGTGGCCTCACTGCCAGCCGTGCAAGCTACTGTCCATCAAGTCCCCCTTTTCCAGGTATTGCATGTAGCCCAACAGGGGGTGAAATTTGCCCGTATTGCCGCTATAGAAAAATCTTCTGGTCATCATATCGTATATATCGATTACGATAATGAACCTGCTCCAGATTATCTACAACAGCTAAAACTCTTGAACGGCGCCTATCCGCAAGTGGGCGCATGGGGGCCTGGCCAAGTTTTTGTGGATTTTATTGACGGTGTGAAAGACGATATTGCCGCCTATGCACGTTATATGTTCCAGGAAAGGCATGACAGTGATATCCTATTCGACGACTCGCGGGAATGGCAGGATTGCTATCCATTTGGCACTGGACTTTGTACAGACGCTGCGTTGCTGAAAGAGTACGTGGCATTGGCGACAGCCGGCCATCTCACCCTAACAGGCAGAACAGCAGATAAACTCACTAGCGGGGAAGATACACAGATGATACTACACGCCATCCGGAAAGGGTTCGCGGCAGGTGTTAGTCCGACACTCCGGTTAAACCATATCATTCCAGGCAACCGGGCCAACGACCGCTATCTGCGTAGACTGACCTACGGCACTAGTATCTGTTACGCCACTTGCTTGCTACAGGTTTTTCCGGAGATGAAACAGCAGATGCTAAAACAGCTCATCTCCCCCAGTAGGTTTATACGAAAAACCATTCGGCAGTTTCTATCCAGCCGCTGGCAAGGATCGCCATCCGCAAGGTATCAATTGGTGCAATTTATAGGGCTGAATAGTGGATATTATCAGGCACTGAACAAGGTTATCCCTTTTCCTGTTAAACGTATTGCCAAATTATTACAGGTAGAAGAATAAATATATGAACATCCGTGAAATGAAAAATGCGCCGCATGGAGTTTCCGTTATCATTTGTTGTTATAATAGCAGCGAACGTATCGGCGATACCCTGCGTCACCTGGCCAACCAACAAGTACCACCTGATGTTCCCTGGGAAATTCTCCTCATCAACAATGCTTCCACCGATGATACCATCCTGACAGCCATGGAAACCTGGGCCCAGTGTGCCCCTTCCAACGCTGTTTTCCGGGTGATTACCGAAGTACAACCCGGCCAAATGTATGCCCGTAAACGAGGCGCGCAGGAAGCACTGTTCGAATTTCTACTATTCTGCGATGATGATAACTGGCTCCATAAGGATTATGTCATGCATACCTATCGCGTGATGCAACAGGATGACACCATCGGCGCGGCCGGTGGCAGGAACTACCCCGTTACTAACGCAGACGAATATCCGGAGTGGTTCGAAACCTATAAAGATAAATATGCTATTGGGATACCGGCCAATGCTTCCGGCGATGTGAGCCACAGAGGCTTTGTGCTGGGAGCTGGACTGATTACCCGCAAATCGCTCTTTCTACTCATTAACCAAGATACTTATCCTTCCCTCTTAAACGGCAGGAACGGGAATAGTCTCACTACAGGCGATGATTTTGAATACTGTAAACGACTACTCCTGTGGGATTTCAAGTTGTATTTCGATAAGGAATTAGAAATGCAGCATTTCATTCCGAGAGAACGCCTTACCATCGATTACCGCGACCGACTCATGGCGGGTATTGAGCAAGCAGGAAAAGTACTCTATCAGTATGACCGGGCTATTTACTTACATCGGAAAAACCGGCGCAAGAATCGTTGGCGACTGCTCTTCATGAGTCCTTTCCGACTAATTATTTCTAAAACAGGATTGTCTAGCAGAAAATTTGAAGACGAATGGCTGACCTTTTATTATCTGGCTCCATTCCAGGTAAGAGGTAGTAAGGCCCAGGCTTCTATCAAATCTTTCCTGACAGCAAAAATAAATGGAGATGTTTTATCGTAGGAAAATTGGGCAATCGTCTTTGATGAAAATATTTACCTTCTATAACCATAAGGTGAACCCCGAAGTGCCTCGGTTGCAGAAAGCCGTCTTTGATAAGATGGGAATGAGCATCAACCAGGTATATGATAAATCCTTCAGCCATGGCGGTTTTCTCAATTACATTTGCAGGAATGTCACGGATACAGACTACCTAATTTTCTTTGATGTAGACTGTATCCCCACTACGCAGAATTGGCTCCCCATGCTGCTGGCCGATTTGCAAGCACCTAATACGATTGCTGGCGCTGCCCAAACGGCCAATCATTTAAGAGATGCCAAAAATCTATATGTATCTCCATTTTTCTTTGGAATCAGTACGCGATACCTGCGGGAACTGCAATACCCGGATATGCAAATGACAACAGATATGGATGCCGGCCAACACTTGACAGAAACCATCCGTGTACAGCAGGGTCAAATAAAATTCTGGTGGCCAACGCATATCGAAGAAGAAAAATGGTATTTGCATCATCCAGAGCATAATAAATTCGGGCTCGGCACCACTTACAACGATGCCGTCTATCATGCCTTTTACTCCCGTGATAACCAGTCGGCCGGATTTATGCGCAAATGTCGGGAAGTACTGGCTTCCTGACTATTTGAACCATTGCAGCAGCCAGCGTTTGAGCTTACGTTTGGGCTTGTTGTAGCGCCGCCAGCGGTTTACCAGGTCAAATTCCTTTTGCATGTAGTAATAGTCGGCCTCTTTCTCTGGGAGGAATGTTTTAGGATGAATGATATCCGTGATTTCGCCGGAAGGGACATTGGCATTGAGGCTCTGGAGATCGAAAGTATGGGTAGCATCGGGCCGAAATCCTAGGTTACTGATTAAATTCACATTGGGGGTGACACATAAGCCATTTTCAAAGAAAGTAATAAAGCTCAGTTGATAATCCCAGGTATCAATTTTGCCTTGGTGCAATTCCCTGAAAATACGTAGCCAGTCTTGAATGAGGAATGGATCGGAAAATATTTTGGGGAGATGTAGGGAGACATCATCTTCTGTGTACGCAGTGAGTTCTGCGTCGTATTGCGCCCATACCCTACGCCAGGTGGCCCAGCCCCAAATGTGGCTATACTGAGAAAAGAAATAGGTGGCCTCTCCCCATTTGCGCCCATCCTGCAAATTGGAGCCCGTAATAAGGCGGACCCTGTTATCCTGACGGTAATGTGCTAACATATAATCGCAGAACTGAAAAAAACTGATAGCCGGTAAACAGTCGTCTTCTATAATAATTCCTTCCTCCACCTGGTCAAAAAACCAAGTGATAGCCTCGGACACTGCCCGTTTACAGCCTAGGTTCTCTTCTCTGAAAAGCGTTTTCACTTCACAGGGCCAGTCTATCTCCCTAATAATATTTCTCACCTCCTGGCACAACGCTGCCTCTCCTGGCTTATTTGCACGTGGTCCGTCTGCGCCAACGTATAGGCGTTGAGGTTTTACGGCACGTATCTGCTGAAATACGCGGGACGTGAGATCCGGTCTGTTGAAAATTAAAAATAGTATGGGAGATTGTACATGGTAAGCCGACATCCTAAAAAATTAAATTTTTCTGCGTTGGAAAATGTAACATTCTGCACAAACAAGCGTTACAAGATAATATTATTTCTGTGATAAATCATGCTTAGTTAATTTCGTATTTTATGACAGATGCGGCCATATCATCCCCGGAAAAGCTTGTCAGTATTATCATTGCGACATATAACGCCGAAAAGCACCTGGCATCGTGTTTGCGGTCCATCTCCGACATGCGCCTGCCGCAGTTAGAAGTCCTGATAATAGATGGGAAAAGCACAGATACCACCATTGAAATTGCCCGTACTTATCCTAACCTGGATATACGTTTTATCAGCGAAGCAGATGACGGCATCTATGATGCCCTGAATAAAGGCGTCACGATGGCAAAGGGAAAATGGCTGCACTTCCTCGGTTCGGACGATGAACTACTCCCTGGGTTCCGGGATATTGCGCTGCAATTAGAAGACACCAACACCGTATATTATGGCCACAGTGAAGAATTGTATAGAGATGATTTCCGTCCGCCGTACATATTGTTACGCGGGCCATACAGCAAGTATCGATTGGCAAAATTCCCAATGAATCATCAATCTATCTTCTATCCGGCAGCGGTATTCAAGAAATATAAATACGATGTACGATATAGGGTGTTTGCAGATTATGCACTCAACCTGCAAGTATGGGGCGATGGCGCATTTCGTAGAAAACATTTGGCGGTAGCTGTTACCTTATATAATATGTCGGGGTTCTCCGCCAAGCATGAAGATAAAATATTCAAACAGGAGAAACCGCGTCTCATCAAACAACATCTCGGATGGTACATTTACTGCCGATACCAGTTAAAGCGACTAAAAAATAAGCACAGCGGCGTATAATAGCCTGACAAACAAATACGTTTACTCATCTGTTTAATAAAAAATTATGGTAAGGAAACCTGAGTATCTATCCTACCCATTGCCAATGAAATAAGGAATCAGCTTATCTATCCACCGAAAATGAGAAATATGAATGGATCTTTTTCAACCGCCCTACTAATTAGTACGTATAACTGGCCGCAGGCACTAGAGCGGATTTTCCTCAGTTTACTCAAACAATCCCGTTACCCGGACGAACTTCTAATCGCCGACGATGGCTCCCGAGAAGACACCCGGCAACTGATCGACCAATACCGATCGAAGTTTCCTTTCCCTGTAAAGCACGCCTGGCATGAAGATCAGGGCTTTCGCAAGAGTATTATCTTGAACAAAGCCATCAAACTGGCTGCTGCTGATTATATCATTGAAATTGATGGCGACATAGTAATGCACCCGCATTTTATTGCAGACCATATACGCAGCGCCCAATCCGGCTTCTTCGTGCAAGGTTCCAGGGCCATCTTAAAAGAGACATTAACACATACGGTATTACAACAACCGGAAAAAACGCTGCATTTCCTAGTACCAGGATTAGCCAACCGTTTCAATGCCATCCGCTTGCCCATGCTCTCTTTCCTCATCGGCGCGAAGCCATCCGGCGCTAGTAAAGTGCGCGCCTGCAATCTCGCTTTTTGGCGCAAAGATTTCCTGGCCATAAATGGGTATAATAATTTGTTTGAAGGTTGGGGTTGGGAAGACAACGAGTTCGCGGCACGCCTTATCCATGGCGGTGTAAGGAAGCGGAAATTAAAACTGTCTGCGATCTGCTTTCACCTTCACCATCAATTAAATTCCCGGCAGCAATACCAGGAAAATGAAGCATTCTATCATCAGACTATTCAAGCCCGGATGGTCAGTTGCAGCAATGGATATTGTCAGGTATAACTTTAGAAATAAAACCGGAATGCCAGCCAACAGATGAGCGGGTAGCCCACCCACTTTGTAATTTTATAACTGTTTAAACGATAGAAATTCAGTTTCCGTACTTTTCCATCATCATTAAATCGTTCCCCCATGCCTGTTAGTCGGCCTCGGGAGAGATTCCCCCATAGCAGCCCAGATTGAAAAGACAATCGGAGTAACAGCACATAGAAAAACACCGCAGGACTCACTGGCGCCCGGCGTTTCAATGCCTGGATCATATTGGCCAATAATTCCACGATAAGAATTCCCAGTAGGATAAATAGTAATCCTGGCAATAGTTGTGGTTTCCAAACCGCAGCCGCCATACATCCAAATAATAGGAGCAGTAATAATTCCGGCGTATTCAGCAGATCATAGTACACATATTGAGGATTGAGCTGTGCGAGCCAACTACCGCCAATGCCATACCGGAAAGGACGTTGTATGTTTACTTTTTCTCCGTTCCACCAAGGATGTACTACCGCCGCTTCCGGCAGGGATTTGAAATTACGGAAATCATTATGGGCCCTGACTTTCAGGAAGAAATCGATATCCTCTCCTCCCCCAGCGCGCGGATATAATTCAGAGAAGCGTATGTCTCCCAATGCTGACCTGCTGATCATAATATTGGCAGTTGCTCCCCAGGCGTGGCTTTCCTTTTTCTCTGCTACTGTAAATATATCCATGGAGCCACTTGCCCGGATCGCTTGCGTGAAAGCCGTACCAGGGGCCGGCATTCTAATTAATCCGATAAAACCGATTTCCTCCGGATAGGTGTTGGCAGCATGTATATACGTAAAGATCAAATCATCTGGGACTAAAATATCATCATCTAGGAACAGCAGCCATTCCGCAGTACCTGCGGCTATGCCATCATTGCGGGAAACCGCAGCCCCTTGATTTTGCCTATGATGAACTATTGTCAAGTCTGCTCCTTCTCTTTTCCGGATGCTCTCCGGGATAGTAGCGGTGGGATTATCCACCACTAGGCAATAACGTACACGTATATCCGCAGGCTTTGCCAGGTTCAAGATGGGCAGCAGGTATTCTTCTGCAGGCCGAAAAGAAGGAATGATAATATCCAAGGAGCGCACTGACATGGTGTAAAATTTTTATTCCGTAACAGGCATGGCCATCGTAAATGACTGCATATCAATGAGGCGGCGGTATACCCCGTTCTGTGCCAGCAGTTCCAGGTGGGTGCCCTGTTCTACAATGCAGCCATTGTCCATCACCAGGATGAGATCTGCATTCTGGATCGTACTTAAGCGGTGCGCAATCACCAGGGATGTGCGGAATTGCATGAGATTGTTCAGCGCCTCTTGCACTAGTTTTTCAGACTCCGTATCGAGGGCCGATGTAGCCTCATCTAGCAGCATGAGCGGCGGATTATTCAGCACTGCGCGGGCAATACAGATACGTTGGCGTTGGCCACCAGAGAGCTTGATCCCCTTATCGCCGATATTTGTTTGATAACCATTCATTGTAGCACTGATGAAATCATGCGCATTCGCAATGCGGGCGGCGTGTTCCACTTGTTCCTGTGTGACCCCTTGTTTGCCAAAGGCAATATTGTTAAAGATCGTATCATTGAACAAGACAGAGTCTTGGCCAACAATGCCCATCAAAGCACGGAGGGAGTGTGCTTGCACATCATGGATATCCGTACCATCAATGGTAATTTTCCCTGAACGGGGTTGGATAAATCGAGGTATCAAATCCATGATCGTAGATTTACCAGCGCCAGAAGGCCCTACCAGGGCCACTGTCTGTCCTTTGGGAATAGAGAAGGATACATTCTTCACCACCGCCGTATCATGATAACAAAAAGTGACATTATCAAAACGGATTTCCGCTTCAAAGCCAGTCAGTTCCTTAGCGTTGGGGATATCCTGTAGTTGCGGTTTTTCATCAATGAGCGAGAGTACCCGCTCCCCGGCAGCGAGCCCGTTATGAATATTGCTAAATGCTTCAGAAATGGCTTTCGCCGGGCGCATTACCTGCGAAAAGATCACGATATAGGCAATGAAGTTTTCCGCAGAGAGCTCCCCGCTGTTATTGGTGACGAGGGAACCACCGTACAACACAATACCCGCCACCATCAATACCCCCAAGAACTCCGATACCGGTGATGCCAGTTGTTGCCGGCGACTCATAGACTTCAGGATTTTTGAATAGTGGATATTTTCATCGTTGAAACGTTTTTTGATGAAACCTGCCGCGTTAAAGGCTTTGATCACCCGAATGCCTGATAGCGCTTCTTCTAGGTAGCTAATCATGATGGCATAGGACATATACGATGCCGATGCTTGCTGTTTCAGTTTTTTGACCAGCCGGGAGATGAGGAGTCCTGCCACAGGAATCACTAACATGGTGACCAGTGTCAGTTTATACGAAATTACGAACAGCATGATCAGATAGGCAATCAGCGTCAGTGGCTCTTTGAACAGCACCTGGAGGGTACCGGTTACGGAATACTGGACAGCCTGCACATCGGTGGATATTTTGGTGATGATATCCCCTTTACGTTCATTATTGAAATAGCCGATATGTAGATCCATTACATTGTCGAATACCGCTTTGCGGAGATTGAGCAGCGTATGGATACGGAGGTTTTCCATGGTGCGGTCTGCCAGGTAGCGGAAGATATTGCTGAGGAAAACAGAAGCAATAATCACCAGGCAAACCATTTGTAAGGTTTTGGTTACGCCGTAATGATCGTTGATATACCAGGAATAATATTGAAAATTTTTAAAGATATCGATATAGTGTTCTGGCTTCACAGGAGGGGGCTGTTTGGCGGCCTGCTGAAAAAGGGTAGACAGCAAAGGGGCCAGCAGGGCCAGATTGAGGGTACTGAAAATCACGCCGAGAATGGTAAACAGCAGATACGGCAATGCATATTTTAGAAGTGGCCTGGCAAACGATAATAAACGGAAATATACTTTCATACCTCTACGCCTAAATTATTGATTCAGAATGGGGATTGGATTTTCAACTTAACAAGTTTCTTAAGATAAAGTTGATATGCTGTAAACGGGTTTTATCCGCAAATATTGGGCTGGATTGCTATTTTTTTAATGGCTTTTTCTTTTTAGCTGCCTGCGGCAGGTGCGGTGCGGATGTGGGAAGACGAAGTTTGTTGTTTTGAAAATGACATCGAAGATGTCATTTTGTGGGGTTCCGCGCTGCGCGCGGGGCCTGCGGCTGGCTGAAGTTCAGGGTGATTAATAAATTTTTATGTATCTTCAGCGCCAATCTAATATCGCAATTTCCCTATACTGCAATGTTGCCCTGATGAAAGTATATTTTAAGAACCTGGATGCCATCCGATTTATAGCAGCCCTATTGGTAATGCTGCATCATATTCAATTTTTCAAGCGCATTGATAAAGTGGATTCCTGGCCGATCTTGAATTATTTGTTGGAAGACGGCGGTCGGGCGGGTGTGAACCTGTTTTTTGTGCTCAGTGGATTCCTGATCAGTTATCTCTTGCTGAAGGAGCAACAGGTAACTGGCACTATTAACTTCCGTAACTTCTATATTCGGAGGGTATTGCGCATATGGCCACTATACCTGGCCTACGGCGTTTTGCTGACCCTCGCCTCCCCTTTCGTGTTCCGCATGCTGGGGATGGACGCCAATACAGATATGGCTACCATATTTACCAACCTGATTTTCCTCTTGCTATTTGCGGTAAATATTCAACTGGCCTTTTTCCCTTATAACAGGGGCATCTTGGAAATTACCTGGTCGGTTTGTATTGAGGAGCAGTTTTACTTGGTATGGCCGTTGTTGTTGAAAACATTCCGTAATCGGCTGAAAACCCTGTTCTTCCTCATGTTGGGAACGGGATTTCTTTGTAAAACCTTATGCCTAGTATTACCGATGGTATTGCCAGTGAAGCCCGAGCAGTTATTGAGTGTCAATTATCTCCTGTTATTCGACAAACTGGAATTATTTGGCATGGGGATGTTTGCCGCCTATGTCCTGTTTAACAGGCAGCAATATGAAGGATTCTTACAACGTATACTTCGGCCACAGATCCAGGTGGCGGTACTGCTGCTAGCCATACTGGTCGTCTTCCAAATCATTCATATACCTGCGTTGACCCGTTACTGTTATGACCATTTTATTCATGCCGTATTATTCGGATATATTATGCTGATGGCGGTTGCAGACAATAGCATTTTGCATTTGGAATATCCGATATTGAAAACACTGGGGAAAATTTCCTACGGTTTGTACTTGTTACATCAGCCGGTTGCACAATTGATATTAATATTTTTAATGAAGATACATGGGCCGGAAAAGGCAGTCTGGCTCTATGAAATCTGTTATCCATTGCTCTGTATAACGACTACCTGCGTGGTAGCCTATGCTTCTTATGAATTGTATGAGAAGCGTTTCCTGAAGGTAAAAACCAAATTTGCTAGCGTGGAAACGCGCATGTAGCGCCATCATTACAGGGCCAGAACAGCAAAGTAGCCACTTGGCCCTGTATCTATACCATGGGCTCCTTGTTTCAAGTATTTTGATCTCAACACATAGTTGTTTCCGCGGCCGCCATTTGGCGCCTTATATTCATCAGGGCATAACGTACACGCCCTAACGCTGTATTAATACTAATGCCCACCGTCTGGGCCATTTCACGGTAGTTCAGTCCTGCATAATACCGCAGGATGAGCGCTTCCCGCTGGGCGGCTGGCAGTCGGTCCAGCATATCTTCTATTTCCCGGTAGCGTTCGCCGGTGATCAGCCGATGTTCCGGGCTGAATTCCGTATCATGCATACTATCGCCAATAGCATCATTAAACGCAGTAAAGATGTTGTTGCGTGTTTCAGCCTTTCTAAAATGGCTGATACAAAAGTTATGGGCAATCCGCATGACCCAAGGGCAAAACCGGTTATTATCCGTATACTGTCCTGCTTTCAGGGCATTGACAATTTTTATGAATACCTCCTGAAAGAAATCTTCTGCCAGTGCTTTATCGCGCACGAGCAATACGATAGTGGTAAAGATTCTGTCCTTATGCCGGTACACCAGTGCAGTGAAGGCTGGGTTGTTGCCATCAAGATACAATCGGACTAACTCCTGATCCGAAAGATGATTGAATTTCTGCATACCTTATTTTCATACTTTAATTTCAAAAAAATATGTTGAGGGAATGTTGGTCCCTCTGGACAGAGGGACCGCCGTTTCTAAGATGTTATTTGTTGTTTAGTCCACAATGTTTAACCAGGCTTTCACCTTGTCATAGTTATTCCAGTCAATCGCACCACGGGCATTAACGCCACCTGGAATAAGGATGTAACGCACCTGGTAATATTTATTTCCCTGGTAAGTTACGGTACTGGCTCTTACATCAGAATTCAGCACTATATAGCCTGGTTGTAAATAATAACTTACCTGGAAAGAGCCATAGTAAGGCAATGGCATCACTACAGGATTAGCGGCCGTCTGAAAGTTCATATATACTTTCACATCACATTTGCCAATCATAGCAGCCGTCAGTTTTGCCGCAGGAATACCTGCAAACCAACCCACAGTATCAATCTTTCCGGTAGCAAGGGTATCGGTCTCAGGTTGATAGGCCACATCCAGCCATGCGGAATAGATGACGTTGGCAACACCGGTATCCCCTTTAGGGCCGGCAGGACCAGCAGGACCTTGCGCACCATTTGCGCCCGGATCTCCTTTAGCACCAGCAGCACCAGCAGGGCCTGGGTCCCCATTTTTGCTACAGGAAACCATAAACATTACAGCAGCAGTCAGTAGCAGCGCATAGGACGCAAAGCGTTTGATTTGTTTCATAATCGAACTTTGTTTTTTTGTTTGTTATTGTTTGGTTGATTAATTTTTTTAGTGAGACTACCACACATTCCGCGGACAGGTATCTCCGTATTTATTACCGAGGAGTATACCGATCATGATTTCATGAGAGCCTTTGCTCACCACATTCAGCGCGGATGCGGAGTAATCATAGGAATAGCCAATATTGATAAGGGAGCTGATATTTACCCCGAACATACCCGCTACACCGTCGTTGATGCGATAGGAAGCTCCCATCCACAGGCGGTCGCGGTACATGAACCGGGCATTTACGTCGAAACTTATAGGGGCGGCAGTGATCATTTTCACCATGACCGATGGCATGACATTCAAATCGTCGTTTAGCCATAACCGATAGCCAGTGGTTAGGAAGAGGTGGGGAATCAACTTACCTTGGTAAGCAGACGCTCCCACCACCTTGCCATTATCAAACCCCAACTTTTGCGGAATAATATTCTGTGCCGATGCACCGGCAAAGAAATTGGCGGAATAGAGCCATAGGCCCAGACTTACATCCGGACGCCAGCGGTTCAGAATACCTGCACTTCCTCCCAGCACGGGATCATTCGGGTCCAGGAATTCCACTTTGCGCGTATCCAACGACACCTGCTGCATACCTAGTCCGATCCCTGCGCTAATACTGGTGCGGGGCGACAGGTTAATATGATGCGCATAAGCACCGGTGATGGAAAAGCGGTTTATAGGTCCTGCTTTATCATTGAGGATGGTCAGTCCTACTCCCGGATGCGCAGGCGGGGTGGTGTACTCCTGCCAGTAGCCGCGCCCACGGGGATTCTCTCCTTCCGGATTAAAGCCTGTCGGCGAAGCCTCCCCTGCAAAATCAGATTTATGCAAGGGACCATGGAGGGTGAAATAGGTAGTCACCGGCGAACCGTTGATGCCTGTCCACTGATGCCGATGGCTCAGTCGCAGATCCCAGTAGTTCTCAATACCCGCGATAGCAGGATTGATGATAAAAGGATTCATGATATACTGGGTATAATGCGGCAACTGTTGTCCGTAACCCAAATGCATGCTGACGATCAGCATACCCATCAACACAATCTTTTTCATGTCACTAGTGTTTTAGGTGAACGGTTATTGCTTCAGCACCGTGAAGGTGGTTCGCCTGTTCAACTGACGACCTTCCGGATTATCGCTGCCATCAGGGTTCGTATTCGGTGCTACTGGTTGCGAAGCTCCAAAGCCTTTCCAGGTGAGGCGCGATTGATCAATTCCTTTGCTGATGAGATATTCCACTACACTCTTAGCACGGGCTTCAGACAGGCGCTGGTTATGCTTATGAGCACCTTTGCTGTCTGTATGGGCACCCAGTTCTATTTCCATAGATGGATGTGCATTCAACATCGCCACAAGCTTGTCCAACGATGTGTAAGAAGCAGGTTGTAAGGTGGCCTGATCGAAATCGTAGTACACGTTATCGATGGTAGTAGCTACTGGCGGCGCTACGATGGGCGTGATGCAGATCGCCGGAGCGTCGTCTGCGTCAGCATCTAGATCTTGTGGCAAACCCAGTTGGGCATCTCCTTTCGTGTATCCGCCAGCGTTAGCTTCCAACTTCAGCGGCATGTATTCAGGAATGGTGAATGCATATTTACCATCCGTACCGGTGGTCAGCGTTTTAATCACTTCATTGCGGCCAGGATCGGTGATCGTTACGATAGCGCCCACTACTGGCGTGCCTCCATCGCAGGAAACGACGGTACCGTTCAGTTGTCTTGGTGCACGATCTTTATGCAGATAGAATAATTCTAGGCAGCAGGCCGCGTCCCTATCGGTGCCGAGTAGCACATCATCTAGCAAGTTGCGGTTGTTACTACGACTGGTGAAGTAGATATCATCTTTCACAGAGTTGACAGGAGCACCCATATTGACTGGCGTCTTCCAATGATCAACAGTACCACGGGCAGCAAAGAAATCATAGCCTCCCATGCCGGTACGGCCATCCGTGGAAAACACCAGCGTGCCGGTAGTGCCATGGTAAAATGGCGCTTGCTCATTACCTGCTGTATTGATGGTTTCTCCCAGATTTGCCACCTGTATGGGTTTACCATTGGCGTCGAGGGTGGCATACCAGAGATCGAAGGCCCCTTGGCCCCCTGGCCTGTCGCTACTGAACAGTAAGTATTTTCCATCAGGCGTAACGAAAGGCTGTTGGGTATTATAGCCTGGCGCATTGAGCACACTATCCAATAAAACTGGCGTACTCCAGGTATTCCCGGACTTGGTGGCCATCCAGATAGCAGCGATTTTACGGCCATGATCCATATGCCAACGAGTGATGTACAACTGATTGCCATCCGGTGAAACCGCTGCACTGCCTTGATGTACATCGGCTGGTTGATCCAATGTCAGCAGGTGAATGTTGGCAGCGTTGCCTGCTTCATAATCTGCGGTATAGAGTCGGTTGATATAACTATGATCTCCGGCAGCTTCATTCGGGCGGGTGGATGTAAACACCAGTGTTCCCGGAGACAGCCACAGGGGCGCATAGCTAGCGCCGGTGGTATTCAAATCCGCCGTGGCTTTGGTGATTTTATAGAGATGCTGATCTTTACGCGCTAATTCACCCGTGATAAACCGGATATTCTGCAGTTCTCTGTTTGCTGATTCGCTGAACTGATCTGTTGTTTTATAACCCTCCAAGAATTGTTGGAATACTTGTCCCGCCAATTCATATTTTCCTTGCGCACGCAATGAAACCCCGTAGTAGTAAGCCGCTAGCGGAAAATTTTCCTTTGCAGACTCCATTACGCTGGCATAATAGGGCGTAGCCTTATCGTAATAATGCAGCAGGCGATAGCTTTCTGCGAGTCGGTAAGTAGCCTCCTCTTCATTGCTAACTTTTGCCTTTGGCTGTTTAGAGGCAGACACGGCCACATAGGGCTTATAGGATTCCTGACGAACCAGTTTACCCTTTGAGCCCAGGTATTTTTCGTAATAAGTAGCGGCGGAATTATAATCGTTCTTTTTGTAGTATTCGTCCGCAGCCCGCAGGTAATTATAGGCCAACTGTGCCTGGGACGACATCGCCATCAACAGTGCAGCAGCGGTGGTGAACATTATTTTTTTCATGAGTTGCTTACAGTTTGGATGATTACAATCTTGGACAAACGAAATCCACTCCCGGAGTTCTTACTTTCTTTCTGCCGATGAACGTCAGCGATACCTCAAAGCTGTTGGAGCCTCTAGCCATTTTGGACAGATCAGAGGTATTGATATCATAGCTGACACCCAGCATCATATTTTTGTAGAGAAAGCCGGCATGCGTCGTAAAAGCATCCTTGTAGCGATAGTTTAGACCTAGCAGTACATCCGTTTCCAGCGCCGCATTGTACTGTCCGTATGCGCCGATCATTTTCTCAGAAGCAGGCCCCTGTTGGAGATAGAGGATATTAGGCGTTACAGAAAAACGGTCGTCTATATTCAATTTGATACCAGCGTGGGCAGTAACGCGCATGGGCATACGTGAATCGCCATAGGCGCTGAACTGGTCTGCTGGCCGGGTCAGGTGCATCACCGAGAAACCGCCATAGATATTGTATTTCTTGCCGGGCGTACCATCATAGTACAGTACACCGGCGCCGGCATCAAAAGAAGCCGCCGAAGTCCGAGAAACCCCATCTGTATAAGGATTCGTAGGATTATAGCCCGTAACAGGATTCCACTGTTCTCCAAAGCTGAATTTAGAAGGATCGAATTTACGCTGGATGAATCCCATCTGCAGCCCGAAGGTAAGCTGATGGTAATGGCTGGCATCCAGTTTCACACCTGTGTAAGCCGCGCTTACGTAGCCCGTAGTGTAGTTATAGCCGGCATCTCCAGCCGCTTGATTCAACACGCTGGCGCCGAAGTTGATACTTTTGGCAGTGGGTATTTCCGCCGCAATACCATACGTTTTAAAAGGGCTGATATTCCCCCATTGGGTACGATAGATGGCCGCAATACGGTAGTCTCCGTCGAATGCGCCGGTCAGTGCCGGGTTTAACCAGGACGGATATACGTAGTACTGGGAGAAGTGAGGGTCTGTCTGCGCCATCAACCGCTTGCCAGCGGTAATGGCTATGAGCATCATGAGCAATGCAGCAAAGTTCTTTCTCATTTACGCAGTATTTAAGTGTTAGTGTTATTTGAGAATTGTCACGTAGCCGGTGAGTGGCGGGAACCCGTTCTTCAGCTTAATCACGTAGTAATAGGTTCCTACCGGTAATATGCCTCCATTGGAACGCCCATCCCACGGTGTGCCATAACCCTGGCTTCTGTATACCCTGGCGCCATAGCGGTTGAATACTTCCACCGTAGCACCTGGATAATCGTCCAGGTTTTTGATCACCCAGGTATCATTGATACCATCTCCATTTGGAGAGAAGGCCGTTGGCGGTTGTACGGGTTTCAATACTTTCACCGTCATCTTATCCGTAGCCGTACAGTTATGTTTTCCGATGGCTGTCATGGTGTACTCGCCATCTTTCATAGCGGTTATTTGAGGCGCAAATACATTCGGGTTCGGGAAGTCGCCCGCTGGTTCCCAGCGGAATTGGAGATGCACAGAGTCATTCGCCGTTGGGCGGAATTGTACCAGCGTACCTTGTGGCACCACAAAGGAAGGACCCGCATCAATCACTGGTTGCAAGTACACCATCACAATACTGTTGAATGGAGCAGATGCACAACCAGAGGCAGACGCCACTTGTAACTGCACCCCATACTCTCCTGGCTGGGTGTATTTCTTCACGGGATTCCTGTCTGTAGAAGTTGTGCCATCGCCGAAGTTCCAGGTCCAGCCCAAGATATTGGCAGTAGGATCTGTACTCTGATCGGTGAAAACATTATCTGTTCCTTGGCAGAGCGTATCCGGAGATACTTTGAAAGCCGCTACCGGCTGGGCAAAGAAGGCGTTGAACGCTTTGGTAGCCGTATTCGCGCAACCAGCGGTAGAAGTAGCCGTCAGGCTGATATTCACAGGTCCGTAACCGTTATAATGATAGGTAGGATCTTTAATGGTAGACGTAGCATTGGCTTCGCCGAAATTCCAATCGTAGGTAAGGGCTTGCGTACCTTTGATAGTGGATTTATTCGTGAAGGTGGCGGTACCTTCCGGCATGCAGACTTTCACCGGCAGGGTGAAATCCGCTACTGGCAATGGATGTACCGTTACCGGTTGTTTTACCGTATCGCTGCTACAGCCTTGTGCGCTGCGGGTAACGAGGGCTATTTTCCACGTGCTATCTTGTGTATAGTTGAACGTAAAGCGATTGCCATTGGTGTATGTCACATTCGTTTTGTTACCGAAATCCCAGTACCAGGAAACCAAGGTGGGATCTGCTTGTGGGAAGATGGTTACTGGTTGACCCAGACAAACATCTGCCACAGTGAATCCGACTGCTGGTTTTGGATGCACTATGATGGTAGTGGAAATAGAGTCTGCACAAGCATCGGTGGTGGTAAATACATACCAGATCGTATGCGTACCAGCACCTGCAGTAGCAGGGTTCATATTACCAGCAGCATCCACTCCAGGGCCGCGATAGTAGCCCGTTCCAGCAACGCCATTCAGTACAGTGCCCTTGTCTACCTTCACTGGTCCTGTTACATTTTCACATACAGGTGTTAAAGCAGCGAAGGCCAATTTAGGTTTGAACTTAAAGACTGTTTTTAGTACTGAATCTTTCGTACAGCCTTTATTGGTAGTCACGGAATATTTGATCGTGTAGTTACCAGCGGTGCCGTAAGTATGCGCAGGACTCTGCACCGCAGCGGTATTTGGATTGGCTGGTGTAGCCGCGGGGTCTCCAAAATCCCATGCATGCGTAGTGAAAGTGCTGTTATCCGTTACGGTGGGTGTACCTGTAAATTGTACGATACCATCTGCAGCAATACAGCCAGCAGGTAAGCTAAAACCAGCAGTAGGATTGGCATTGACAGCTATTGAAATACTTACCGTATCGCTGATACAAACCTCACTTACCTTTACAACATGTTTAACAACGGTGGTACCTGCGGTGGAGAAATTATCTGTTCTAGGAGTGCCAGTGCTATCTTTCAGGACATTGCCATTTCCGAAATCATAATACCATTGCCCTATGGGTTTCGTGCCGCCGAAGGTAGAGTTGTCGGCAAACACTACTTTACCACCCGCACATAATGCCGTCACATCGCTGGTGAAGCTGGCCACAGGTTTAGGCACTACACCGATACCGAAAGTGGTATCCGCCACGCATCCTTCTCCACTAATAGCCGTTAATTTCACGGCATTAGTACCCAGTGTTGCCAAGACTTTCTTCACCGTTTGGCCGCTATCTTTCACATTTCCTGGAAACTCCCAGTACCAGCGGTGTTGCTTGTTCAACACGTTCAGGGTATCCCCTCTCAGATAGATGGTATCCAGTGTACAGCCAGAATAATCCATGGAGAATTTTTTATCCGGCATATCCTTCACACTGATGGTATAACCTACTCTTTCCGTATTGTTACAGTTCTCAATGCTAGGATGGGTGGTTAATACAGGGATATCATATTCTCCTTTTGTATTGAATAGATAAGTTCCAGGAAGGGTATACTTGTAATAAGGAATTCCTTTTACCATGATAGTGCCCGTGCTAACAGGGTTCATCACCGTCACATCTGTAGCAGGTGTGATGAAACCGGCTAGCTCACTCAGTTTCCACACCATTTTAGTTGGCTGGTAAGCCATCAGGATAGAGAGTTCTACCGGCGTATTTGTACAGGTATAATCATTCGTAGTCTTTGTATTATCGTATTCGTTATGGATAGATCCGACGGCATTCAGGTTGTTAACGAGCGTACCGGCGTTATAGGCATAGCTTTCTACAGGACCCATTCCATAAACGGTACCTACAAATGCGGAATCACTGGAGGCTGTTGACTGGCCTACGATAGCTCCCCATCTTTTTACCACGATGGAATAGCCCGCCAGATTAGGATGAGCATAAACATGGTCGAAAGTATTAGCGCCATCAATACGCAGGCTGGTAAGGCCGCCTGTAGGGATAATCAAGGTGAGGTAGTTCACTCGAATATCCTCCTTATTATTCCGATAGAAGCCCACCTTTTTGATCGCTTGTTCAATGGGGCTGATGTATACTTGCTCTGGATCTCCCCACTGCATATTATTGGTGCAGTTGCCGGCGGAGGTCATATACTGCGCTACCAGCACGGGTTTATCTGCCTCAATATAGTCGCCTGTTCTACTTTGATATTCATAGTAGGAAGGACCTGCCTTGACCGTCAGGAGGTTACCATTGACTTTCACCTTCGTATTAGGGTCTTTCACCACTATACGATAAATATTATTCTGTTTTCCAGTAGGGTCATTATCGATGGCATTGGGAGCCGTGAGGTAGCGTTTACCCCAGGTTTCATAACCAAAGATCTGTTGGAGGGCATTATCACCGCTACCGCCCAAACCAGCACAGTTAATGGAAGTACGGCTGCTACCGGAGAATACGGCAACAGGATAACACTCGCCGTTGGAATTGGCAATGGATTTCACTGTCGTTCCCGTCAAATCAAATCCTTTGCTGCTGTTATTATCCGGGTCGAGTTTTCCTACCACTTGGTAGATTTCTCCTTTTTGTAGTGTAGCCGTAAACGGTACTCCTACAGTCCGGCCATTCCTGGTAGGTACAGACGGTGTGATTTCTATCACCGTATTATTTTCCTTGGCGATAACAAACATATAGGAGAAGCAGTTATTGCCGTAGTATTGTTGACTATTGCAGGAGATATAAGAGTAGCCCCAGGTATCTGTGGGCATGAGCATAGTAGCTCCTGAAGAGGCGGAGCCATAGATATGCGCATAGGCCACTATGGGCACATTGCTGACAATATGAATAGCTTTGTTAGTGAAGACGCCTTCCCCTCCTGTTCCTCCGAACCCCGGAGGAGGAGAATAAAGCCTTGCATCATTGGTTCCTGACTTCTGGATCAGATCCGTAGCGATCACCGTATTGGCAGGAATGTTATAGGTTTTGGAATAAGTAGGTCCATAAGATACGGTGACAGTAGCCGCTGTTTCTGCACTGAGGTATAGTACCATTTCCTGGCTATTGGGCTGTCCGGGTTCCATAAATTGGTGAAGTCCGTAGCCAACCCAGAATTCCTTTCCCTTGTTGGAACGGTTCTGGGCTGTGCTTTTAATGGCCACGAACTGCAACACTAACATCGCTGACACCAGGCAGTACCTCCTGATGGAGATACTTGTATGGTTGAATAGGTTGTATATCTGTTTCATGTTAGTAGTGTTGACAGGTTATTGCTTGAGAATTAATTTGCTCACGCAGGTGCCATCATCGAAAGACACGCGGAGCAAATAGGTACCACTGGAGAGGTCTGCGGCTGTCAGTAGCACGCGTTTTCCACCGCCCTGCCAGGTTTTGATCAACTGTCCTGCTATGGAATACAGGGCCAGTTGCTTCATAGACCGAATACCTTCAATGGTACATTGGGCGCCTAACGGGACCGGATATACTTTTAGGATCCTGTTTCTTTCCAGGACGCTGTCTATCCCCTGGCGGCAACTGTGTGCTGCTGCATGGGCCGAAGCCACATGCAGCAATACACCAGCAATTGTGATAAAGAACATCTTCTTCATTACCGTTTATTTTTCGGTTATCGAACCAGGTTTATCACGCCTTTCTTTTCTGTTACAGTGCCATCTACCAGGGTAACGCGGCATACGTAGATGTATACGCCTGAAGGCAACGCCTTACCCTTATAGGTTCCATCCCATCCTTGTTGTTGGCTCAGCGATTCGAATACTTTTTCACCCCATTGGTTGAAGATGGACATATGTATATCGCGGATGATGTATCCATATACAAACAGCACATCGTTCTTTCCATCGTTATTTGGTGTGAAGGTGTTCGGGATATAAATGCCGTCTGGTAATGTTTTGCCAGTTGCAGGGTCAGACACCTGTTCAGCACATCCTAACGCTTTCACGAGGAGGCCATATTCGGTACTTGGCTGCAAGCCTTTCAGTTCATGTATCAGTCCCTCGCTGCCACTGGACGGTGTAATCCAGGTGTTACCACCATCAACAGACACCAAGTATCCTGTAGCATAAGGCACTGCGGCCCATTTGAAGCGCATCGTATGCACGCCCATTGTATCCACTGTCAGTACTGGTTTGATCAGTTTCGGCGTCATTCTCACTACACCTTTCGTTCTGGTACTACCGGCACATCCTTGTGTGGAGCTTTCCACGTATACGTTCACATTCTGGGTCACAGGATTAATCGTATAGTCGTTACCGGAGTGTAGGAGATTACCGCCGCTAGTAGCATCATACCAATTGTACTGGGCGTTAGGTTTCGGATCTTTCACTTGGAGGGTAACGCTGTTGCCTTCGCAAGTCATAATGGAATCCTGTACTAGCACTACTGGCGTTGGATCAAATACATCCACTGTTATGGTCGTATCGCCAATACAACCCTCCTTCGCCACGATGCTCAGTTTCACCTGTTTAGTTCCTGCAGAACGGAAGTATCGGGTAGTATCCTTCGCACTGGAAGTAGTGGTATCGCTGAATTCCCATTTCCATTTCGCGATGCCCACACCGTTGCTGGTAGTGGCATTGCCGACAAACGTTGCCAGGTCATTGATACAGTTGTTGTATGTGGTGGTAATCGTTACTACCGGCGCTGGAATTACCTTCACTGTCAGTACGCTTTCAAAAGTGCTGTTACAGCTTTCGAAGGCAGGATGTGTGATACGAATAGGTATGTAGTAGGTGCCTGGTGCGCTGAAAATGTAGTCAGCATCCAGTACATAACGGTAGTATACCCTTCCGTTTACAGTGATGGAATCTTTTGGAACCGGATTCGTTTGTACCACATCTGCATGCGGAGTGAGATTAGCCACTTCGCTGAGTTTCCATTTGATCTCTACCGGTTTCACTTGAATCAGCATAGAGAAGCGGAACGGTGTCTTAGCACAAGTGTAAGTGTTGGAAGACACGGACGTATCTGGATTATTGACGTTCGTGTAAGAATTGAGGATATTCAGATTCTTCACTAATGTACCGGCGTTGTATCCATAGCTTTCCTGGCTACCCTCTCCATAAACGAAGGCGGTGAAGGCAGAATCACTACTTGCTTTGGAAGCGCCTGGCGTTGATCCCCAACGTTTCACTACGATAGAGTATCCTGGCGCATTGGGATGCGGATACGTATAGTCGAACGTGTTACTACCGTCGATCTGTAGGGAACTGAGGCCATTGGTAGGAATAATCACATTGAGATAGTTCACCCCAATCACTTCCTTATTGGTACGATAGAAACCGACCTTTTTGATACCTTGCTCTACTGGGCTGAGGTAAATCATCTCAGGGTCTCCATCATTGTAGTTGGTACTGGTACAGTTAAACGCGGATGGCATATAGTGTGCTACCATCACTGGTTGATCTGACTCAATCACATCTGGCGTCCTGCTCTCAAATTCATAATAAGCATTACCAATCAGGTTCGTCAACCGCACATTATTTACTTTCACTACGGTGGCAGGATCTTTCACCAGCACGCGGAAAATACCCGTTAGGGTGGCAGTTGCCGAATTATAGGTAGCAAATGGTGAGGTCAGGTATTTCTTACCCCAAGCCTGAGACGGGAAGTTTTGCTGCAGCATATTATCACCACCGCCACTCAGTCCGCCGCCACAATCCAGGGAAGTACGGGAGCTACCGGAGAACACCGCCACTGGCCAACATTCATCTTTATCATTCTTCACAGATCTGATATGGCTACCCGAGAGGTCATATCCTTGTGAGCCAGACATGATGGATCCCATCACTTGGTACACTTCACCTTTTTGGAGAGTAACGGTAAATGGCACGTTCGGCTGGCGTCCCCCTACAGTCGGAACAGTAGGCGTAATCTCTACTTTGGTATTATCATAATGGGCGATTACATAGAGCCAAGAGTAACAGTCGGAACTATAATACTGTTTCGACTGCAACGTCATATAGTCGTACCCGTAAGTACCTACCGGCAATAGCATAGTAGCGCCGGAAGACAGGCTACCGTAGATATGCGCATACGCCACAATAGGCACATCACTTTCAATACTGATACCTCTGTCGGAGATACCTTCATCCATGAGACGCGCATCACTAGCGCCAATTTTCGGGATCAGGTCGGAAACGATGGTTGTATTTGCAGGCACACGGTAGGTTCTTTCCCATGAAGTACCGTTGATGTATACACGTACATTGGCGGAGTCTTCCGCATTGAAGTACAGTACCATTTCCTGGGTATTACTACCTGTGAAGAACTGGTGGTGACCATAAGCCACCCAGAATTTCGTACCCCTATTGGAGCTGTCGGATGGGACAATGATTTGTTTGGTATTGATACCATCTGCTTCCAGACCAGTGAAGTAATCCAGGTAATGGAGACTAGTATCGCTGATGATATTAGCCACTGGATCTACTTTACTGAGGGTATCTGTACTCCAGGCTTTAGTGGTATCCGTCATAGCCAGGCGAATATTTTTCTCGCCATGAACGAAGCCCAGCCAGGAGTCTACATAGAATTGCTTGATATCAAATCCATATTGATTGCTAGATGGATTAGCATCCACATCAACATAGAAATACATGTAAGTAGAATCCTTCGGAACATTAGGTGGTTTCACGCCGGAATACCTGCGCACCGTGAGGTCTGTAGGTATAGACACACCAGGTTTCCAGGTAATTTTGGTAACCGTGTCGGTACCAAACATCCAGGTTTGCGTAATACCTGGAGCTGGAGTAGCCGGTGTTGCTGGGAGTACTGGTGGAATAACCGCTGGATAGAACTCATAAGCCCCCATATCCGGTACACCTTCTGTAAGTACCGTCGGACGTGGATCTCCATTGATGTCCACCGGATTATCTACTGCTTGTACGCCACGGCCATGGATGGCCCATACTGCCGGATTATTGATATCCGGACGCAAATCTGTATTGCTGATAAAGGCCGGTTTATAGACAATAGAGCTCTGCTCTTGTGATTTGGCAGCGCGGTAAGCAGGTAGCGTTGGGTAATCAGTTGCCGGAGCGGCCGTCTGACGCACCAGTACAGTACCGTTTGTATACAGCGTATTGTAATCACTGTTGATATAATCCGGATTGGTCACCAGTAAAGCTCTTCCGCTGCTATCATGTGCGAAGATGTTATTTCTCAACTTCAGATTTGCATCGCTGGAAGAAGTGGAGAAGTAAGCCGCATAGTTATTGGTAGCGCTTCTGGAGCTATTGAGAATTGTATTATTGAAAATATTGGTGGTGCTGGAATAAATGCTGTTCATACCATATGAGTTGGCGCCCAGCGTCTGCACGTTGATAACGTTGTTGATGACACTGCATACACGACCTGCATAGAGGTAGATACCCGTTACATCGCCATAGTTTCCACGCATGGTGATTTTATTCGCAGTGACAGCGGCTTTCTTACCCTGCATACTTGGGTAGTACAGGTAGATACCATTCACCGTTGTTGTAACACCGGTAGCATTTACCAGGTTGCGGGACAGCACCAGGGCAGAATCCGCATAACCACAGTAGATACCATAACCCGTGGTACCCATAGGAGCCGTTAATTCGAGGGTATTTTCCGCAATCACCTGGTTACGTACGTAGTAAGTGTAGATACCATTATCGCGGGAACCTTTGATAATATTCTTTTCTATGCGCAGGTTTTGGCCCAGTACAGAATAAGAGTTATTCCAGTAAATACCCGAAGAACCATTTTTGATGGTGTTACCACTGAGGGTATTGGCATTACCATATACCCCATTCGCGTATATACCTGCCACGTTAGTACTGGTGGTAGTCACCGCAGGCATATCGATCACCATTTTCGTGATGCTGTCGTATCCTGGACCGCGGTCGAATACGATACCACGACCATAAGTAGTGCTGGTAGGTTTTACCGTGATGTTTTTCCAGGTTACATAGCTCACAGAATCCAACATCAACACGTAGTTGAGTGTAGAGGTGCCGGCAGTAGTTAAGATAACATCCGCAGGGTTACCAGTTTTGCTGGTAAAGGTGACGCGATTCGTAGCGGAAGCACCAGGGATATTATGCATGGTTACTTGTTCGTTGTAAGTACCTGCTACTGCTTCGAATGTAACCGGACCAGCGATACCGCATTCCAATTTCAGGGCAGCAGCACTGAAGCTCTGGAAGTTTTGGGTGCTTGCTGGTTGTGCAGGATCGATGGAATAAGTTCCTGCCAACAGTGGATCATTCAGGTTGGCCATTACTACAGTAGAATAGGCTGTATCAGTACCACCGCATACAATTACACAACGGAAATATTTCTTAGCAGTTAATGCAGTACTGAAGGCAGCGGTAAACTGTGGATCACTAGCAACTTCCCAATTGCTTGTACCATCAAGGCTACGTTGCCATTGGTAGGTCTGGTGTCCTCCCCTACTATTACCTGTCAGGTCCAGCTTCACGAAGTTGCCCATACACATCGGCGTATTAGGCGTGATCAGGGAAGTACCTGGTACTGGCGGTTTCACACAATCTGGGATAGTAAATTCCCAAGCGCCAATATCTGGCGTAGTAGTACTACGAACCGCTTTGCGGATATCATCCACAATACCGACTGGTTTACCGGTATTATCTAGTGGAGAGATAGCCGGTTCGAGATTACCGATAGACTGATCCACAAACACTGGCTCAATATCCAATGAATTGCTGTCCAGTTTTGCGCCAGTGCGCCAGTTGGCCAAAGTAGCGTAAGTAGTGGTGGAATACCCTGTGTAAGCAGTATTAGCGCTGCTTTTCACGAAGATATCGTTGTAGTCAGATTTCACCATATTGGCGGTAGACATATACAATCCATACCTGGATCCAGTGCCTGATCTACTTACTTTGAAGATGTTATTATACAGCGATACATCTGTAACAGTTCCACTATGATAGAAACCGTATGATGTTACGCTAGCAGTATTTGTATTATCGTCCAACACAACAGTATTATGCAGGAACTGCGCATAATTGGAGTAATAACTATACAGACCATAAGTAGTACCACCGCGGATATTATAAATCGCGTTGTTAAATACTTTAGAAGGCGCGTTTACATCTCCATCTGAATAGTACAGTCTGAGTGCATACGTAGTAGAAGTGTTGGTTCCCATGGCATCATACAGGTTATGTATCCTGTTGTTGCTAACAGTTACCTTTTGAGAACTTTCCACACTGATGCCATTGGTAGAAGACGCACTAGTACGGCCTGGCCTGGAAAGATCATTGCCGTCGATGGTGATATTGCGGTTATAGTAGACACGGATACCATCGGAATAAAACTCCTTCACGGTATTACCAGCAATGGTAATATTATTGCTATAGTTAGCGCTTTCCGCATAGTTAATGATACCATAGTAACCACCACGGATGGTATTATTGATCAAGCGGATACCATCACACCTATTATAGGTGCTGGTAGTAGCACTAGCGTCAGCGCCGCTGATCACGATACCTGCATAGCTGCTGCTGGTAGCGGTAGAATCGGAGATAATCACACAGCGACTAATTGTATTGCTGTCTGCATCTTTCCACATGTGTACGCCGTATCCATAGTTGGTACCACGGGCATCAATCACCAAACTGTCTATCGTTACGAAATCGGTACCACGTAGTTTGATGGTAGCGCGTTCGTCCGTAGTTTGACCGGTGAAGGCAATCGTGTTGCCGTTACCGTTAAAGGTGATGGTATTTACGACAGAAGTACCTGGGATAGAATCCAAAATCAACTGTTCATTATACGGACCAGTTCCTGGTGCCACATTGAACACTACCGGACCTGCGATACCGCAAGCCATAGCTGCTTTGGCAGCATTGAAGCTAACAAAGTTATTAGAGCTGGCAGGTTGTGTTTTGTTGATAGAATATGTACCAGGCGCTAATGCCGGATTCACTGTAAGCAGTACAGGTACGGAGTAGGCAGTATTGCCACTACAGGTAACCGCTACGCGGTAATACAGTGTAGTCGCCGCCGTTATAATAGTATCTGGGTTTGTTAATGGGTTACCCAGGTTAGTATATGGACCCGCGATATCTGTAGATGACTGCCATTGATAGGTTTGCGCCAAACCGATGGAATTGCCGGAAAGCGACAAGGAGACCTTCATATTTACGCAAACGGGCGTAACGTCCACTTTCGCTGTACCTGGCGTAGGTGGTGAAGTACATGGAGGAGGTGTAAACTCATAAGCGCCGATATCTGGAGTGGTTGTACTACGCACCGCCTTCAGGATATCGATAGGCACAGCAGGCAAGGCCATTCCTTTATTATCGATAGAGGCATTAGTAGGTGTATAATCACCATTTGCTGGATCTGTAAACAGCGGATTGGTCGTATAAGCAGATGCATCTTGGTGAGAGAGCGTCTGCCAGTCGGACAGCTTAGCGGCATTCGCGCCCCAATAGCCTACATAGTTCGTACCAGAGGTCCCTGGGTTATAATAGTTGTTATTATTCGCCAGTACAGTGCTGGTGGCAGTACCGATGTAAATGCCATATTTAGCTCCACCACCTGTTCTGGTGAGGGAGATGAGGTTATTATAAAACTCCACGCCATCCACTTTGGAGGACTGGTAATAACCATAATGGTTATACGAAGTACTAGTAGTAGATGCGCCGTCTATAGAGAGGGTATTATGGTAATAGCGGTTATTGTCGGAACTGCTGTTGTAGATACCATATACGCTACCGTTACCGGTGAGATTATAAATCAGGTTGTTAGAGACTTCATTTTCCAGGCCGGAAAATGCGCCCACACTAGAGAAATAAACCCCATAGAAGGAACTGGTACTAGTGGGCGCACCACCAAACGGATTCGTAATCCGGTTGCGGGTAATTTTCACCCTGGTATTCAGGCTCGTACCGTAGACGCCGTAGAAAGTAGTAACACTACGTCTTATCGGCCTGCTGATGATATTATCCTCTATATTCAGGAGCGAAGCACCACTGAAGTAAATACCATATTGATAAAAATCAGTGATCTTATTATTACGAATGGTTACACCAATATTTGGGATATTGGAACTTCCCATAACAGTAATGCCATAGTAGCCCCCAATGAAGGTATTACCGATGATATTGATACTATCGCAGCTATTATCGCCGGTGCCAGTTGGGGAAGATGTAGAGGTGCTGATAACAATACCTGCATAGTTGGAAGCGGTGTTGACCGTATCCAATACGAAAGTACAGTTAGTGATATTGTTCTTATCCGCATCATTCAGTATATGCACTCCCCATCCGTAGGTAGTACCTGTACCGATGACCGTTTTTAATACTAAACCATTGAAAGTAAAATAGGATGCATTATCAAGTTTTATGATGGCTTTGTTGGCGGAAGTACAGGCAAATGCCAATGTATCGCCATGGCCGTTAAAGGTAATAGTATTCGTAGCGGAAGCACCGGGAACCGCATTAATGACCAGTTGTTCATTATAGGTACCGCTGCCTGCCACTACATCGAAGACAACCGCGTTATTAATCCCACATTTCAGGAAATTATAAGCGTCGTTGAAAGAGGCAAAATTAGTACCGCCAGTAGCAACATTCTTGTTGATTGTGTACATACCGCCCACCAAAGCCGGGCTGGTTACCTGTACCCCATTGGAAGTACCGGAAAGCCCTGTGGCAGCGCAGGTTACCACACATCTGTAATAAGAAGTGGTGGTCTGGCTTTCTGTCACCATCGCGGTGGTATCATTCAAGATATCTGTCCAACTAACGTTATCGGCTGAACGTTGCCACTGGTATTTCAATCCAGAAGCCACCGTACCGCCAGTAACGCTGAGATTAAATTTTTGGTTCAGACAAACGGTATTCGTATTCACAGTAGCCGTACCTGCTGTAGGAGTGCCGGTACAAGCCACTGCGGGCGTCCAGATAAAAGTGATATTGGGCCTAGTGGTCATATCACCTGTATTGGAAGTACTCGTAGTGCCGCATACATCGGAGGTATTATCTACCCGATAAGTATGGGAAGCATTGAATGAAAGCCCAGTAGTGAAGGGTACTTCCGGGTTATGGGTATACCAGTCCCCATCTGGGATGGGATTCTGTCCGTTACAGACTTCCAGTACGATATTATCTGTACCGTTCCAGAAGAACCCTGTAGGGAATGTGAAGGTGTTCCAGCCGCTGACAGGCTGGTAATCGGCTGCAATTCTGCCGATATAGGTGGTCGTTAGCCAACTGTTGGCATCCAGCGTCGTCACGGAAGTGGTACCCATTTTAATGGCATACCCTTCCACAACACCAGTAGCGTTGAGGTTCTTTACAAAGAACTTAACGCCGCCGATCATACCTGGTCCCATTCCGGCAGCTTGTAGCTCCGATGCTCGAATCAGGTACTGTGCTCTCGACCCCTCATAATAATCCTGCATCGGGCACGGATAACCGGTACTGGAATTACCGGTAGAATCGTTCCCGATACGGATATCTGTTTGTGCTGATAGCCGGAAAGCTATCAGCAACAACAGACTGGTAAGGAGAGTTACTGTTAATTTTTTCATTTCAGTTTATTTGGGAATTCTCAATACAATTAGCGATACCAAAAAATCCAGGACTTGCCGTCTGTTGCACTTACCATTGCAAAAATTCTGTCCGTCAGTTGCACCATATAGAAGCCATCTGCATCTCCCATCCTGCGCACGGTATTCAGTGGAGCAGTAGTTGGAGATGGAGCAGTTCCTAACTGGCCATAGATATTGAAATGAATAAAGCCGCTGGCATCCACCGTTGGTGGACCATCGAAGCCAACGCCGTAGTTGAAGGTGAGACCCGTTCCAGCAGAATTGACAACAATCCAAGGCAAGAGGTCTACATCTTCCTGGTATTGCGGCCAGTAACCGATAGAATAAAATCTGGAGGTAGCATGTACATTATAGGCGTCTTCTACCCCATTGACATGAAAGCCATTGTAGCTCTGCCAATAGGAACCATCCGCTAGTGCTAGGTTGTACCAACGCATCGGCGCACCTTTATCGACTTGCAGGGGCAATGCGGTTTCTGTAATCGTAGCTTGCTTGCCATCTACATTACAAGTCATCGAACCATTGTTCCATACCACATTGTCTAGTTTAGAGAAAGGTAGATTTAAGGTGTCATATGGATTCTTCAATACCACGCCTGTCAGTGTGTAATAGAACCTGCTCGATACTAGTTTATATTTCCCGTTCTCCATGAAACCCACCAGCATGTTATGTGAATCTGGGTCCATTCGCAGATCGTACTTGGATTCCGCGGTAGACAAACGTTGGAAGAAGGTCAACATAGACTGCACCTTATTGATAGTACGCGTCACTTTACCTTGATTATAGGCATCCTGTTCTTCCTGTTTGGCTTTCACGAGGTAGGCATAGGTATGATTGAAGCGTCCGCGGAGGCGAATGGTGTCGCCGGATTTTCCATCGAAGGCAAATTCAAAATCTGATTGGAGTCCTACCCCATTAGGGCCACCATTTACATTACCATCTGGATCACTGAGCTCATGCAAGTAGGAATAAGTATCAAAGAGGATACTCGGCTGTTGCAGTGCTTTCAAGCGCCAACTGCTCTCCTTCATGGTAGTGGTGGTAGCGGTGCTCATATCGGAGTACATCTGTACCCGGTTAGAGTCCGTGAACTTCAGGTAAAAACTGAAAGCTCCATTTAATTTGGGGAATACCACCAGATCCCAGCCATAAGGAGCTCCCATGAGTTCTCGCTGGTACATTTGCAGGGTGTCTTTCAGGCGTTGATCGGGCGACTCCGAGAATACAGGATCAATATCTTTTCTGCAAGCCCCCAGTGCCACCATACCGATCAATAAACCGTATATAATTTTTTTCATTCTCAGTCAGTTTAGTAGAGTAATTTTTCAATTTCAGTCCGCGTGCGGTTCTGGAGACTATAGAAATCGATATGCCATACCTTATTGAAATAGTTCACCACAATGGCTTCTTTCGCTCTCAGGCTAGCTTTGGCCGTTGCCTGCGGAGTACCATTGATACTATTGCCGGCTGGAATGGTGTTTACTATTTTGTCGAAGCCTGCTTTACCTTCCACCAGCATGATGGATATCATCTCCACAAAATCATCGTCAAAACCCGACATCGCATAAGCAGTAATAAACCCATCTCTATGGGCATCCGCATCAGAAATGTTATTCCAGTTACCTGTATAGAGACCTGCTGTTACCCGCTTGAAATCCACTGGGTACATGGTATTCTGGTGCAGGATATGTCCGAACTCATGTTCAATGACATGGAACATCTGTTTCACATTGGCAGAATCAGATAGCTTATAGCCAGGCATTGTTTTAGTACGGAATTCATTGATGAGATAGAGCACTACTTTTCTGCCGCCTTCCGCAGTACCAAGGGTTATAGTACCGTTAGCGTTCCAACTGGCGCTGCCAGATAGGATCAGGAATTTGGGACAGTATTTTTTGAAGAAGAGGGAATCTGCTTCCGCGATATAGGTACTGATCCACACTTTACGGATCGCCTCTACCACCGGGATAATTTTATCTTCTTTTGGAGGTACCAGGGTTTTGTTGACTTCAAATTCAAACTGGTCCCATTTGTATTTCACCGCCACATTGAACGGAGCGGTGAGGGAGTCGTACAGGTACTTATCGATCGTACCTGGTTTCCAGGTATCTCCTCCCAGCCCTGGGATATCCTCCACGATGTCCATGGTATCACGCTTACTGCACGAGAACAAGCAGCAGCAAGCGATTAAAAGCAGGAGTGATTTCAGTTTCAACATAGTATTAGATTGTGGTTGATATAGAATTTATTTCCTGGGGTTCATTTCCAGGCCACTATTGACGGCCGTCTGCGGTAGCTGAAATACCCGCATATCATCTCCTGGTTTCAGTTGCAATACTTTGCCATCATACGTGTTGTGGGTAACGACCGCATCATAGCGCAACAGGTCGAACCAGCGCATGCCCTCCTGCACATATTCTGCGCGTTTGAAATCCAGGATCGTTTTGAGATACGCTTGACGTACATCTGTGATGCCGTAAAAATTCTGGATTTTAGCCAGGGTAACAGCATGGGTACTCGCGTTGTAATTGGTAATACGTTTGCTGGCGAAGAGATTGAGATCCTTCAGCACAGCATCGTAATTACCAAGCCATGCATTGGCTTCTGCGCGATTGAACAATACTTCTTCTGTCGTGAAGAGCACGTTCATCGTATAGGGCTGTCCGATAGTGGCGTTGACTGAATTCTTCACGAAATACTCTGTGGCCTTTGGTACGAAATAATCCTGGTTGCCATAGTAGTATACCGGATAGGCGAATTTTCCGCCGGTTACATTACTACCGATAATCTCCATTTCTTTAGCAAAAGATAGATCGTAGCGGTAACGGCCCATATAGCGGCCCATCAAGGATTTCGTTTCTACAATGAGCAGATTGGCATCTTCTGCTACATTGGAATAGAGATCCCAGATCTGAGCGGGCGACATCGTATTATAACGGGTATTCCACAAGCGCATATGCAGTCCCAACTGATCGGCAGGAAATGCCTGGTTGGCATAGTAGAGTACTTTCTGATAATCTTTTTTAAACAGGTAGAAGCGGCTGGCGAAAGCATTTGCTGCTACTCTGTTGAAGTGATAGCGCGTTACCGTATATGCATCGTCTTTCAATAATGGTAATCCTGCCAACAGATCTTTTTCGATCATGTCATACACGTAGGCCACTGTTTTACGCTGGTATTGTTTATTCACTACCGTTTCAGGTTCCGTCACGTAAGGGATACCCATACTAGTGCCAGCAGTGGCGGTACTATAGGTTTGAGAGAAAAGATTTACCAGCATAAAATGCGCATAAGCCCTCGCTACCAATGCCTCTCCTTTCTGAGCGGTATAAGCGGCCGAGTCAGGGGTTTCCGCACAGGCTTTCAGGGCCTGATTGGCAGCAGCGATGGCCGCATAGGCCGCTGCCCAGTAGGCTTCTGGAGAATCCTCCTCTATCGATTCTACATCGCGGAATAGGTAGCTGTCGCTGTTCGGTTTTTCTGACTGTCCCACCGCTTTATCCTCCACATTGTCCGATTTCGCTTCGCACATCACGATGTAGCTAGACTGCGGGTAAGCTGTACCCAGGAGTTTGGATACCTTCAAAGGCGTATCCATGGAGGTCCAGGAACTGTCTGGCTGCTGTTCCAGGAATTTCTTACAGGCAGCGGTGAGCATCAAACCAGCGGCCAGGACAATCAATACCTGCGGCCTTCTGGGACGATTGAAGTTATATTTCGTAGTAGGATTTCGTTTCATGGTGCATATTTTTAAAGACCAGCTTTAATAGAAAGCGTGAACTGTTTCTGAATAGGTTGTGCCACCCCACCGGAGTTGAAGAACTCAGGATCTTGACCTTGCAGTTTTTTATCCGCGTAGATCAGCCATGGATTGATAGCTGCGCCGGTTACGGAAAGACTGTTAAAGCCGATCCATTTCTTCGCTTTATCTGACGGCAAGGTGTAGGTGAGCGACACCGTTTTCAGGCGCAGGAAATCTCCCTTCGCCACTCTTTCTGTTGAATAGTTGTAATTGTTATATGGATAGCTGCCCCAGATCAGGCTTTGCTCAAATACATCGAGGATAGAGGGAACAGAAGTTTTCTTTTCTTCTCCTGGCATTTCCCATCTGTCATAGAATTCCCTTGGCATAGCATCCAGGTCGGAATAAGCGGTCTTAAATGCAGGATATAATCTAATCTTATTGCCTTGCTGATAAGTCAAGAATACATTCAGCGAAAGGTTTTTATAACGAAATGTGTTAGAGAGACCGCCAGTAATCGGAGGATCTACCGGCCCTTCATACACGAGGTGACCTGTTCTCAGATCCTGGAGGTTCACGTTATTGTTCAGGTCTCCTTTTTCATTGATAAATTCAGGCACACCGTTGTAATGCGACAGGTCTTCATATTTGAGGGAAAAGAGACTGCGTACAGGATATCCCTGGATATTACCGCCTTCCGCCACTACGAGGTCGAAGATGGCCGGGATATTCTTGGCATTGGTGATTTTATTGGTATTGTAGCCGAAGGTGACATTCGCTCTCCAGCTAAAATTCTTTTTCCTCACAGGCTCGCCGCCGATCATGATTTCCAACCCCCTGGATTCCATATCGGCGTAGTTGGCGGCCTTGTAGAGTTCACCTCCAACACCGGAGGTTTTGATTTTGCTTATCAGATCGAAACTTTTACGCGTATATGCATCGATGGCCCAGTTGATTCGACCATTGTACAATCCTCCATCCAGCCCGAGATTGGTAGTATAGAGTTTTTCCCAAGTCAAGTCATCGTTTTGCAGGTGTGCCAACTGAATAACAGATTCTACTTCTGTGAGATGCGGCCTTTTCGTATTGACCGTCTGAAACACAATATTGGAATTGGTGGCAGGGCCCATACTGGCCGTGAGGCCGTAGCTGGCTCTCAGCGTGAGATAGTCCAGATTACGGAACGACTGCATGAATTTCTCCTGTTCAATATTCCAGGAAGCGGCACCACTGTAAGTTGGCAGCCAGCGCGCTTTGCTAGAGCTACCTAGGCGGTTGGAGCCATCATAACGGCCCGTTACGGTTACGTTGTACTTATGATTATAGGCATAAGTAGCGGTAGCATAGAAGGCTGCAAAGCGGTCATAGTCGCGCCCCATAGCGTAGTAAGGAAAATTGCTCTCGATAGTTTGCTTCAGGATCTTGTAATCCACGAAAGGAACACCTCCGTTATCATACTGATAGCCATAACCGGTGCTGCTAGCAGTTTGTCTGTCTGCCGCCTTCACCTGTTGTCCTACCAGTACGTTCAACTGATGTTTGGTATTAAAAGTATCGGCGTAGTTCAGGCCGTTTCTGAAATCATAGTTTACGAGCAGGTCTTCTGTACGGTTATAGAAGCCGCCGTAAGGCAATACCACCACTGGTTGTGCATCCGGATCGTCCGGGTTGCGGTACAGGAAGCGGTTATTCTCCGCGATGGTCGCATTATCTGCCGCGCGGTAAGCGTTTGCCATATTGGATTTCTCCGTGATCTGGTGTTCACGGGAAGATTTCACATAGCGCATAGCACCGGTGAATTCATAACGCACTTTACTCGACAGTTTCCACTGCAAATCGCCCTGGAGGCGCAAGTCCATCAAGTTCAGATTGATGTAATTATTTTTCAGTTCATTGATGATATTGAACGGTGCATAGTTTCTTCTGAAATATTCCAGGTTACCGTTTTCATCGTATGCCGTCAGGGTACGACTTGTATTGAGAGAATAACTAAAAGGGTTGATATCAAAATCGCGGTCATACTTCCCTTCCACTGGGTTACTGCTGCGGGTCAGGGCGCCGGGCGCTTTCTGCTGGCGCACAGAAGCTAGGGTAGAGAAATTCGTCGTAAGGCGGTCGGAAAGTTTATAGGTATTGCGGTAGTTGAGCGTGTACCTACTTACTTTATCAGCCAGCGTCCAGCCGTTATCGCTGAAATAACTGGTAGAGAAATAAGACTGGGAACGATCCGTACCAGAAGAGACACTGAGGGAATGTTCCTGTACGAAGTTATTGCGAAAGAGCAGTCCAAACCAGTCCGTATTCGCATTCGCATAGCGCATCAGGAAAGCCTTTCTGGCAGCCGGAGTATTCGGTACTGGAAAGTTGCCATTTTTATCGGCATTCAGTTTTTCGTATAATTTCCCGAACACACCATTATCAGCTCTGGAAAGGATATCAGAGGTAAGGATTCCTTTTCTTTCCAATTCTGCCAATACCGACATTTGTTGTGCAGAGTTCATGATATTAAAATCACTGTAGCGAGGTTTCAATTGCGTGCTGAAATTGCCGCTATAAGCGATGATAGGTCTACCGGCTTTACCTTTTTTAGTGGTGATTACCACTACCCCATTCATGGCGCGGGCGCCGTACAAAGCCGTAGCTGCCGCATCTTTCAGGATATCGAAACTTTCGATATCGTTAGAGTTCAGTCCTGCTACCGCAGAACCCAACAACGTAGTTGGGTCTCCGCTGGAGAGTTGATCGTTGCTGATGTTTACCACATCTTCCAATACCACCCCGTCTACCACCCATAATGGTTTGTTATCACCATTGATAGAAGTAGCACCGCGTACACGTACTTTAGGAGCAGTACCAAAGGTGCCGGAAACGTTTTGGATGGCCACACCTGCCACGCGCCCTTCCAGCATGCGACTCACATCCGTCATCCCGTCAATCTTCACATCTTCTGCTTTTAGGCGAGTAGCTGCACCGGAGAATTTACTTTTATCGATGCTCTGAAAGCCCGTCACCACTACTTCTTGTAGGTGCGTAGGTTTTTCTTTCAGGATGATAAATTGTGTACCGTTCGCAAATTGCGCAGCATGCATTTCTTCCGATTTGTAACCGGTGAAGTTTAGTAACAATACCGCATTGGAAGGGATCTTTTTCAGTTCGAATTCTCCTTTCGCATCGGTGGTAGTACCGCGGGAAGTGCCTTTCACGATGATGGTTACGCCGGGTAGCGGTTCTTTTTTGGCATCTGTTACTACCCCTTTAACATCTGTTGTTCTGGGTTGTATCTGCCAGAGAGAGCCGGATAATTTAGAAGGGATAGCGCTGGAATTGTCCTTCCGTATCACAATGCGATCATACATGACGAAAAAGGAAAGGGAATAAGGAGACAGGAGTTTATGCAACAGCACACCTACTTTCTCATTGTTGGCACTCAGTGTTACTTTGTTAGCATTCAGCGCATCACTGCTACTATAGACAAAGGATACTTCAGCAATGGAGCTTATTTTCTCCAATGCATCTTTGAGCAACACATCACGTAGTTGGATGGAGATTTTTTTATCCAGTAAATCCTGCTTGGAAGCCTGCACCGACAAGGCCGGCAGCAGCAGCAACAAGCAGTAAAAGACGTGTCGGAATTTCTTCAACATAATTCGGTTTTGAATAGACATTTAAGGGTAATAGGTTCCCGTTCCGGCTCCTTGTGAGAACCGGGCAATAGCGGGTCTTCTGCTATGCAGTTAACTTTTAGTCAGATAAAACAGGTAGTCTTATCCGGTGGCGGAAGTGTAAATGTTCATCGTTTTCATAATCAGTCCTTGTTTATAATACTGGTTGATAAATTCTCAAATAAGCTACTAAACAACAATACAGCCAAACAACATATACATCCTTGTGGTGGATGAGAATTGGTTTAAGACCTGTTGTAAGGGGCAAAGATTGCCCACCCTGCAGAATCTTGGTGATTTTACAGGTAATATTTTTCAGCGTTAAAAATGAATGTCTACTGCTATTCAAATATGATTTGAATACATGGCATGGTTAACGCGATTAGACTTTGGTTTTATCAGTGGCTATTTCCACTTTCTAACATATATCCTTTCCCATCAGCTAGTGCTACCAATCGGGCCTGATACACAGCAGCCAAATACTCCAGCGGAATCCTTACACTTTGATCGATTTTAACATCCAGTTTGATCCGTTGTTGCAAGATATCGGGACTTGCTTTCAGTGACAGATTATACAGGCGTTCTAGATCATTCAAGATGTTGGCTACAGTTTCTTCTTCATAAAGGAAGACACCTACTTTCTTTTGTTGATAGAATCGCGCATCGGCCGTACCGTCTGTAACATAGATTTCATTGGCAACAGTATTCAACACCAGTTTTTTGTTGGCTGTCAGCACAGTGCCTGGCTGTTTCGTATCATTTGGATTTCCGGCCACTACTTGTACACTTCCTGATACTACTACCACACTGGCGAGGGAATCATTGTCTACATCCATATTAAATGCAGTACCCAGCACGGTAGTTTTCATTATTTTTGAATTGATGATAAAAGGATGCGCCGCATCATTTTTCACATCAAAAAAAGCTTCTCCTTGTAACGCCAGTTCTCTACTGGTTTTTCCGAAGTCTTTCGCATATCGGAGTACAGCGCCACGTTCCAGTTGTACCACAGAACTATCTGGTAAGGTCAGCATTTTACGTTCCTCTCCAGCACTGATGGCCAGCATATTGGAGCCCATAGGTTTTATCCAAAAGTAAGTAGCTACGCAGACAACCAGTAATGCTGCCGCTGCGGCCACTCTCTGGGGATACATCCGGAATATACCTTGGAATGAACTATCCTTAATGCCCGCCCGACGATGAATATTCTTCAACATTTGCTTGGAGAGTTTCCTATCCAAAGTAGATTTCATCTCCTGTAAATCCATCCGAAAATCTTCTTCGGCTACTGCCTGCAATTCAGAAAGATCGGCACCTTCCAGGTATTCCCTGATCCAGTTCCATTGTGCTATTGACCATTTTTCTGAATGCAGTAGTTGCTGCAAATAAGCTTTTCTGTTATCCACTATCGTGACGGTTTATAATCTAAATACGCATGGCTTGAAAAAATGGCGGGGTGGTTTCCGGGATTTTTTTCAAAAAAGTTTACATATTTTATTTACTAATACGATAAACATCAGTTCCCATCAGGGAAATTGAGGAAAAACAGTAACAACAGAATATATTTTTGTTCACCATTTCGCTGCATGTATTCATTTAATAGGGACATAGCAATAGACAGATGTTCTTTTACGGTATGGCGGGAGATATTCAGTTCAGCAGCAGCTTCCGCATAGGTTTTACCTTCCAGTTTACACAAGGTCACGATATCGCGTTTCCTGGGAGATAACTGCGCAATACCCTCCATTAGCAATTTAAACTGTTCTTCTTGTACCTGCAGGTTCTCCACTCCTTCCATTCCTTCTTCGGACATGGACAGTAGATCTTTGTGCAGTGCGTGCTCCCGCACCTTTTTTCGTATGTGCGATACAGATAGATGGAAACTGATCACAAACAACCATCCGCTTACCGGTTGATCCGTTTTGAGATCAAACCGCTTCTCCCACAATCGGCTAAACACCTCCTGTAAGATATCCTGGGCAACAGTTTCTTCTTTTACGAACTTGAAAATATTGCGGTATACCGGCTCGTGATATTTCCAATACAGCTCATCAAACGCGGCAACTTGACTATCCTGTAATTGTTCGATTAATTCGGCATCATTAATGTTCATATCTCCTCTTTTATATGAATCATAGCGCGGAATAATTGTGGCATGTAAAAATAAGGCTCTTCAAATAACATCATAAGTTTTCATGGACCGTACTTACGTGTATAAAATAATAACAAAATATTGTTATTTAATAAATATAATTATATTATCTATATTCATAACTTATTACATTTTGTTAATAAATAGAATATCTGCTAAATAATTTTGCAGATTTTAGCAAAAAGTTAAAAAGTGTTATCAAAAATTAGGTAGTTGGTTTTTGGAGATATATAAACAAAAAACATCCGCACATTCGTATTATGTTCCATTAATTTTTTTAGTGAGACAGCCATTCCTCCGAAAAATTGGCCTTAATCAGGGATAAAGGTGGTACCTTGCCATTTCCAAATTTCAACGGATGAAGAAAGGTTTTGTGTTCGGAAAATTTCTCCCTTTTCATAAAGGGCATGAGGCGATGATACGGTTTGCCCTCACCCAATGTGATTTCCTCACGGTATTGATTTGTGTCAGCGACCAGGAACAGTTGCCCGGAAAGATGCGTAAATCCTGGATGGATGAAACCTTTGCCGGTATAACGAACCTGGATATACGAATTTTCGATTACGAGGAAGCCTTGCTACCCAATAGCTCCGTGTCTTCCGAAACAATATCTGAAATCTGGGCAACAGCTTTTAGTCGCCTCCTACCAGACCATACCTTACTCATTACTTCCGAACCTTATGGAGCATACGTCGCCCGCTTCATGGGGATCCAACATATCCCATTTGATCCGCAACGTATACAGGTGCCCGTTAGCGCGACCGCCATTCGCAAAGATCCTGCGGCATGGTGGAAATTTCTCCCAAGCAGCGTGAAGCCGGACCTGAATGTAAAAGTGGTGATCCTTGGTACTGAATCTACAGGTAAAACTACCCTCACGGCACAACTGGCCGATCACTTCCACGCTACCGCCGTACTGGAAGCCGGGCGCGATCTGATTGATGATTCCAATGAATTCTCCATAGATGATCTTTACCTCGTTGCCAACGCACATGCCACCATTATTGATGACGCGTCCCGGGGTAACAGTCCCCTACTCATCATCGATACAGACGTACATATCACTATCTCCTACGGCAGATACGCCTTTGCAACAGCACTGGATCTCAGTCCGGAAATATTCCGAAAGAACCGGGCCGACATCTATCTGTATCTCAATAATGATGTACCTTTTGTACAAGACGGCACCCGCCTGAGCCAGGAAGAAAGGGATAAACTGGATGCCTTCCATCGCCAAACATTACAGGATTACCATATCCCATTCGAAGAAATTACCGGCAACTGGGAGGAGAGATTTGCGAAAGCAGTGGCATTGACGAAAGCGGCGATGGAGCGGAAAATAGATTGGATAGCCGGACTCGCGTCTCCCCATACCTGAAAATACTACACAAAAAAGTAGACGTATCAAAAGTAAATTAAGCCCCTGAGAACCGTTTATATGCTCGTATATAGTATACCGTTTGCCTGGCATTATGCCGTCTTCCAATGTTAAATCAAAAATAAGTCACTGCCGTTTGATTGCAGGATGGAAAAAGATACTTACCTTAATTGATATTTTTTTATCATTAAAATCAAAGTTCGATTATGAAACTCAGACACCTGCTCACTTCCACCATGGTTATGGGGCTATTTTTTATGGTTGCTTGTAAAAGCAAACCGAAAGACTCCGATATTATGAATACTGTAAGCACAGCCGTTCATGCAAATCCGGGAGTTACGGCTGAAGTAAAAGACGGAGTAGTAACATTGTCTGGAACTGTTAACTCTGCAGAAGAAAAGGCTTCTGCTGAAAATGCGGCTAAGGCAGTAAAAGATGTTAAGAGTGTTGTAAACAATATAATGGTTGCTCCGCCTCCACCTCCTGCTCCTGCAGCGCCGGTAGTAACAGCAGGCGATTCACTGAAATTGGCAGTAGCTGCTATAGTGAAAGATTTCCCTGGAGTAAAAGTAGAAGAAAACGATGGCGTATTAACCGTTACCGGAGAAGCGAAAGCGGATCGTTGGAAAACTTTGAAAATGGCATTGGATGCATTACATCCTAAAAAAGTGGATGCAAAAGGTTTAAAAATAAAATAAGTTCATTCATTTTAAATTAAAACTTTTATGGCATTACAGGATAAATACAAAGAGCTGATAGATACCGCAAATACATCTGGCGTATCGGATCTGCAAGTTGCAGAACAGGATGGCGTATTGCACATTAATGGTACAGCTCCAAGCGGGGAAGTTAAAGATAACCTTTGGAACATTTATGGAAAGATTGATCCTAATTTTCTTTCCGGCGATGTTGTAATGGATATCCAGGTAGCTACTGCGGTTGAAGGGGCTAAGTTGACAGTAGTCACTGACTCAACTAATCTCAATGTTCGTAAAGGACCAGGAACTGATCAACCAATTGTTGGGAAAGCAGCTCATGGTGAAGTTGTTTCACTGGTAAGTAAAATGAATGACCAATGGTGGCTGATTCGTACCGACGATGGTGTTGAAGGCTATGCATATGCTCAATATTTACAACCAAGTTGATCACTATTCAATAAATAAAAAGGGCGTCTCATTTAATTTTGAGACGCCCTTTTTTATAACGTATTATCTGTTACAATTTCATAGAAAGCAAGAAGCCAATGGTGAAGTTCGCATCCCAGTCGAATACAAACGTATCACAGTTGGTAACATCCTTGATAGCCTTGTAGATATTCAGACCACTTTTGATTTTTACCTTGTCCGTTTTATACTGACCCGGCTCATTCAACACGGTATAGCGCTCTTCGCCATCACGCACTTCTTTCGCCAGTTCGAAAGGTACACCACCAATGATGAAGCAGATTTCACGTTTGCTAGCAGGGATTTTCTCTGCCAATGCTTTGATAGAAGCATACACGGCATCATCCTTCATGTCTTTCTCGTAATATTTAGCGCCAGGGCCTTCCAGGGATTTAATGGTATTACCTTCCATCCAAGAAATTTTCGTATTGCCGGAACCGATATCCACTACAAATGAATTTTCATTGTAAGTTGGAGGCAGTACAGCCTTCAGGGCGTATTTACCCTCCTGCTCTGCAGTTACCAAGTTTACGATATAACCCATTTTCTTCAGCTCAGCAACAATAGTAGCTGTTTTAGGTTCTTTCTGTGCACCAGAACTGATCACAAAGTGAACGTTGCGGGATTTCACACCTTTATCAAACATAGCGCCGATATAGTCTTTCAGACCTTGGCGGATATCTGCGGTGGTGGCCATTCCTTCATATACGAAGGATTTACCGAAATCTTTGGAAACAATCTCCCAACGTTTTTCTTTGTCGTAGTTGATCACGAAAGAGTTGAAACCGGAAGCACCCACTTCCACCACACCTTTCATTTCACCATCTACTGGTTTCTCAGGGGTATAGTTAAAAGTGCGCTTTTCAGCAGTTTTGCCAGCAGGAGATTTCGTTTTTTTACTTTCTTTACCGGCTACAGGCGCAGTTTGTTGTTCTTCCGTTTTAGGTTCGTCAGACTTACTACCGCTACCGCCCAGCTTTCCGGATTCAGATGCCCAGTAACCAATACCGATGATAGGTATAGCAATGATGAACACTTTAATCGGCCAACGCAATTTGGCCCAGGTTGATTTTTCTTCCATTTGTGTATTGTGCTTTTGGGTTGTTTACGAATTAATCAAGGATAGAGAAGCCTTTATCTACTTTCTCTTCTGGTTTCAGGTCATAATAGGAGTCGGCCATTTTGCTGACGTTCAGCATTTTCAGGTTACGATCATCCACTTTGCGGATAAACTCTTCCAGTTCGCTTTGAGAAGGAGCGCCACCCACCGTGATATTATTGTTCTGATCCAGGAAATCGAGGTTGGATCTGATTGAGGCAATATTCTGGCTGATAGCGCCAGTAGCGGCATTCATCGCTTCTTGGAATACCCAGCCATCTTTGATGTTGAATACTTCCGCCAGGCCATCCGTTGCATTTTTCATTTTCTGGGTAGCTTCCAGTTTTTTCGCAATGATGGAAATACTGCTATCCAGTGTACTCACATAAATGCGTGCAGCGCTTTCGTTATCTTTCAATACTTCCAGGACTTTCGCAAACTGGTTCGCATATTGGGCATAGCTTCTGGCATTCTGCTCTTCCGCCTCTCCTTCTTTACCTAGCAGGAAAGCTTTGGTACGGGTTTCTTTCGCATCACGGGCCAGGGCATTGGATTTCTCGATGTTGTTATTAGCGGATTCCGCTTTGCTTTTCTCTTCCAGACTAGCAGCTTCCTGCGTGAAACGTTTCGCTAAACCGTATTTCTCCTCTGCTGTTTTCTGTGAAGATTCACCACTCTGGATCATGTCTATACGAACACCATCCACATTGGCAATTTTATCTTTTACCCTTTTGAGCGTATCTCTTGCATCTTTTGACAGCAACTGCAAGGATTCAATAGGATTATTACGGATAATCGCTTTTTCGCTTTTAAACAATAATACCGTTCCCAGTCGGTGTAACACCGCGATAATCCTAGGAGCCAGCATCAACAATACGATCAGGATAATACTAAAGATGACTAGCAGAATACTTTTCTGTGCATACTCCAATAATACCGGCAGGTATTTGAAGAATGCAAATGCACCTCCCAGAATCAATGCCCAAAAGAAAATATTAGACATTGTTTTCTTTGCTTCAGGCGTCTGCATTTGAGCGGGCAAATGATCTCCCAGTACTTGGAAGATGGGGAGTTGACTTTTTAACTCGGCAGGAATGTTTACCTGCTGCTGTTGTTGTACCATAGGGACTATTAAATTATGTTGCTATCAATAAGGTCGAGGGCCTTCCGGATATCGGCTATTACTTCCGCTACAGCGCTATTGCCAATAGCGATTTTATTGTCGATATCACGAAGCTGTGGTTCATACTTACTGTTAATTTCTCGTAGGTCTTTTTGTTTACTATCTAACTGTTGGCGCAGTTCATTCAATTTTCGTTCCAATTCCTGAATTTCCGCTGCCAGGCTTTCTTTTTCCTTTACCTGCTGCTGTTCTACGGATTGCTTTTGCTGTTGCTTTGCCGCAGTTTCGCGAGCAATTGTTTCCTGCAATGCATCTGCATAGCGTTTACCCGTTGCCGTTAATTTCTCCTTCGTGAGGGTTTTATCTACGTATTTCAGGGAAGTAAAAGCGGCTTTGAGGGTATTGGCATCTACAGTTCCCATTTCAGCAGCAGCATTCCAGACTTCGAAGAAATCCACTCCAGGCTCGTTCAACTTTTCTAGCATCTCCAAAACCTTGATTTTCATCTGTTTTACATCCGTAGCCGGGGATGCTGTGATGGGCAGCGGCGGAGGTGTCTGCGGATATGCAGCAGGCACTTTTACCTCAGGGGCGGCAGGCGCAACAGGGGCAGCGTTTGGAGCCGGATCTGCTGCTGCAGGTTCATCTTCAAAAATCAGTTTCTTCAGACTTTTGAGAATGCCGAATGAGTTTTTTTCTTTCTCCTCGTTCATGAATACAGTTTATAGGATGCTAAAAATAGCAAATTTATTTGTCTGGTAGGTTGCAGTATTGTTATTTATCTTGATAAGTTTAACTATCCTTGGCGGATATACGAAGTAATTGAAAATGAAGTGAGGGAATTGACGTCTGCGACGTCAATTCCCTCACTTCATTTTTTCGTCGTCCCTGCCCGTTGGGCAGGGACGAATGGCTGGAAATGATATTGCCTTCTGCTTTATTTTGTCTTCTCTGACCACTGCGCAGAGACGATAGCCTGGAAACAATACTGTCTCTTGCTTTATTTTTTCTTCCCTGATTGCTGCGCAGGGGAATTATAATATTAGTTTTCCGAAGATGCGTTGTAATAAATTCAATTTTTCT
This sequence comes from Chitinophaga sp., assembly GCF_019236475.1. Taxonomy (GTDB): domain Bacteria; phylum Bacteroidota; class Bacteroidia; order Chitinophagales; family Chitinophagaceae; genus Chitinophaga. The sequence goes on along the minus strand of NZ_JAFAIX010000007.1, from coordinate 24,561 downwards.
GTTTCGATTTCCGCACTGCCATCCAATTGCGCTACTGCAGGAATGGACTTGCCAGCAGTCGTTTGCAGGGCATGATCCAGTTGAATATGCACTAGAAAACCTGTATCTGCCTTTGGCTGCTCTGTGGTGATTACATGCCCTTGTAACAGCCCAAACTGTTCATAGGGGTAGGCATCCAAACGAATGAGCACAGGTTGTCCGGGATGTATTTTCCAGATGGCGGTAGCTGGAATAGTAACAGTAGCTGCCGATAGCCCGCTCTCGGTGCTTATCCGCACTCTCCCCATCACCAAATCGGGATAACTAAAAGACCAAGCACCGATAAACAATCCGGCCACTAGGATAGCCATCATAAAAATACCCCGCCGTACGATCCAGGAGGGCATTTTCCCCATAATTTCCTGCACTGGTTCACTACGCAGCTCTTCCAGCGATGGATGTATACCATTACTTTTTACTGCGATGCTATGTTGTTGTAAGTCGGCCATAATTTATCCTCCTAGCTCCAGTTGATTTTTAACCAATGAAAAGTAATTCCCTTTCTTCGCGCTCAATTCCGCATGTGTGCCCACTTCTACTATACGGCCTTTCTCCAATACCACAATCTGGTCGGCATGCTTCACGGTACTCAGGCGATGTGCCACCACCACTACGGTTCTGCCTTGAAAAAAGCGTTCTAGGTTTTCCATTATAATCCGTTCATTACTAGAATCCAATGCACTGGTGGCTTCATCAAAAAACAAGTAAGCAGGATTCTTGTAAACGGCGCGGGCAATTTGTATGCGCTGCTTCTGGCCAGCGCTGATACCATTGCCAGTATTACCCAGTTTCGTCTGGTAACCTAATGGTAGCTCTTCAATGAACTCCCGGATATTCGCAGTGGACACGGCTTCTATCAGTTTATCATTATCCGGATGTTCATCGCTGATGGAAATATTTTTGGCAATGGTACCGGAAAAAATAAAACCGTCTTGCATAACGCTACCACATTGATGTCGCCACCACTTTGGCGAGAGCTCCTGCATATCTGTATCCCCTACCATCACGGTGCCTGTTCCCGGCGGATAAAATTGCAACAACATTTTCATCAAAGTGGTTTTACCACTTCCACTGGCGCCAACAATAGCAGTCACTTTACCTTCTGGGATGACTAGATTAATATCTTGTAAGATATAGGGAGACTGCCTGCCCCCGTACTGAAACGACACTCCTTCCAACCGAATATCGCCAAAACCTTTCCCTGTAGGCGCTAGTACACGATGCCCTTCCTGCTCCTCCTCCGGTCGATTGTGAATTTCCCCTAGGCGGTCCAAACTGATTTTAGCATCCTGCGCCGATTGCACAAAAGTGAGTAATTGGTCTAGCGGACTATTCATCTGCCCAATGATATAACTGACAGACAACATCATACCCAAGGTCAAATGGCCATTCATCACCTCTCTGGCAGTAATAAAAGAAATCAAGATATTTTTTAACTGATGAAAGAATACTGAACCCACCTGTTGATACTGCCCCAACGCCAAATTCTGGACATTGAGTTTGAACAGTCCCGCCTGCACTCGCTCCCATTCCCATCTGCGAGAAGTTTCACAGTTGTTCAGTTTTATCTCCTGCATGCCTGTAATCATTTCAATCAACACATTCTCATTCTCACTCATTCCCTGGAACTTTTTATAATCCAGCGCTTTTCTACGTTTGAGAAAGAAAAAAATCCAAAAAATAGCGGCGGCACTGAAGAGTACAAATACCGCCAGAATTTTCAGACTGTATACGGCCAGCACAGCCGTGAATACAATCAAGTTGAGAAAAGAAAATAAGGTAGACAAGGTAGTCCCTGTCAGGAAGTTTTGAATACGGGTATGATCTCCGATGCGCTGATGAATATCTCCGATCATTTTGGTATCAAAATAACGGATGGGGAGTTTCATCAATTTCACCAAGAAATCGGAGATAATATTGATATTAACCCTGGAATTCATGTGCAGCAAAATCCAGCTACGAATCATTTCTATGGCCGTAGATCCGGCAAACAACAGCAACTGGGATAACAGTACTAGGTATACGAAACTGGTATCTTGCCGGTTAATACCGTAATCCACCAGGCTTTGTGTTAGGAAAGGCAGGGTCAACGACAGCACACTTGCCAAGAGTATACTCAGAAATAACTGCGCAATATATTTCCTGTAAGGCCGTAAATAGCTTGCCAGGAAACGAAACCCTGTCTTCACCTTCTCTTGCTTTTCCCGGGTGTAAAAGGCATCCGTAGGTTCCAACATTAGCACCACACCGGTATTGCTCTTCCCCTGCCAGCAATTCAGGAAAGTTTCCTTATCTACTTTCACCATGCCATGACCCGGATCTGCAATTAGGATCTGTTGATGCTTGGCATGCCGGTTGTAGTTCTGCGGGGGTAAAACTACAAAGTGCTGCTGGTTCCAATGTAGGATACAAGGTAGATCTACCTGTTCATCCAACTGTTCAAAGCTGATACGCACGGCATTGGTATGCAAACCAATTTTCTCTGCGGCTTCACTAATGCCCAACAAGCTAACCCCTTCACGGGTAATACTGGCCTGTTGGCGCAGGTATTCTAGCGAATAACTCCGTCCATAGTGCTTGGCCACCATCCGTAGGCAGGTAGGGCCACAATCCATGGCATCCAATTGCTTATAAAATGCGAATCCCATTATTTTGAGGCCGCCTCCATCGCCAGTTGAGAGATATAATATTTTTCCAAGAAATGATACAATATCAATTCATGCTTACGTTGCTTGCCCACAAACAACCGATTGATGAACATATGAATATGACTAGCTATTACACTGCCATATTTTTCTGTGCCATTCCAGCGCTCCCGTATCTGCGCAACGGCATCTACAGTACCTATACTACGGGCGGTATAACAAGCAATGGCTTCCACGATATCATTTTGTTCATCATCCGCAGGATTCATAAATGACATGATTTCCTGTTGGTGCTTGCGGTATTTATCATTCAAGGGTTTATTCAGCAGATTACCACCGCCAAACTCCTCAATAAATTGCGCACGCATTACCCCTAGCAATTTTCGTTTATTGCCAAGATCAAACCCGAAATCATTCAACAGCATGTCCATGCCTCTCAGGGCGAGTTTCCAGCGATATACCTCTCCTTCCGCGCCTTCTAGCATACTGATGATTTCCAGTACAGCCAGACTGTCGCGGTGAAAAATTGCTTCACTGGCCAAGATCGTGTCTCCATATCTTTCTATCTCCCGGATATAGGTATCGCAAACTATCTTCTGCACCTGGCCAGCAGCGATATACGGCTGTAAAGCCTGTTCTATTTGATGCAGGAGATAATCGTTGGCTGCAGGATGCGCTTTATTGAGAAAACGTATACGTATATGCGGCTGCGGATCTGCATAGCGCAGGAAAAAGCATTGTTCAAAAAGGCCATCCTCCTGCCATTGAGGGATATGCTCCGCAAAGTAACCAGAGAGCAATTCTTCTGCAATGCGGTATCCACAATATATTTTCAGGTACAGCCACTCTCCTCCCGGTGCAAAATTACGTTCTAATGGTATTTCAGTAGGAGCTTGCACCATGGCCGCTTGCGGCGCTTTTGCAGGAGTGAATACAACTGGTACCAACATCTCATGGGCATATACGTTACCGTTAGTATCACGCAACATACCAGCGTTGGCATCATGGATGAATTCCTTCAGGCGCACATGGCCTGCTTTCTTGATTTGGTCGAATAGCATATCTACTACCATTGCCTGACGCAAGTCCAGCAGCAGTTCATTATCTGCTTCTACCATTAACACCTGTTCAGGCAGTTGATGCTGCTGCATATAGGTACTAATAAATTGCTGCCTATCTGCCACGGTATCTGGTACCTGTTCTATTTCCTTTTTCAAGATCATCCAGGCTTCCCGGCATACAATCAATTGTTTGTAGGTTACTCTTGGCAGGTGCGGGCGATTAGCCAGGATGCCCCAATCCCAGGAGATGTGGGATACTTGCGACTGATGTTGCAGATCGCAGAGGAATTTATATATAGGAAGACTGTTATTACTGTAGTTGTGGGCAGAGCTGAGTCGCGGTATAATGCGTTTATTCAGCCGTTTGCTGCGCAGGATCACTTCATTTCCTTTTACGGCTACCATCAGGTCCGATACTGGGATCTGTTGCGCTTCCGGCACGCCGGATATCCCGATGTAAGGGATTTCGTAATCCCGCAATACGGGACGTATCAATACATTGGCGGCTCTTGCTTCCGGAAAATGGATCACCTCCGCGAAAATAGCATCTGGAATGGTGGCAGCCTCCTGGTCCAGGATGGCTTTCATTTTAATTCCCAGTTCGGGATCACCGCTACAGAAGCGCCCGACCAGGTTGGCCGCAGAAGGGCCTCCTACAGACTGCAATGCAAAGCGGTAATCGCCATTATCCGCAGCCGCTCCAGATGCGGCGTACAGCATGCCAAACATATAGCAACTGGCAGCCATATTGACTTGGGCGGGGTCTCCCATACTCTTTAGATCAGCGCCTGTAACCTCTACGCTACCGCCCGTACGCAGGAACTGTTCATACTTCTCCAAGCAGAGTTGTTGCATGGCAGACCAAATAACGGTTGTCTGCATGGCACTACCTGCCGTGTCTATATCTTCCACAAACGGCGTATGTACGTTACCGGTAGCAATACCGTAACCAATACCGGCTTCACTGTCCAGTACTAGGTTTAAGGGCACTTCAGCAGCCTCGTACCTTTCCCGGAAGCGGTCCATAAAACCATTCAGGTCGGAAGACGGGCTTTTACCATATCCCAGGCAAAGGGCGCTCAGCTCTTGCACCTGGGTAAGGATATTGTTCATTAATTGTTCACTGATGGTACAGTTACCATTTCTGAAAAGATCCACCTGTAGCAGATCTTTCGGCATTTCCAGCGGAAAATTGGTGGTACAGGTTTCTTCTATTTGTCGCAGTCGATTCCTGTCAAAGTCTTGCTGCTGGAAGAGATTACTCAGCAGCATTAAGGTTTCTCTTAAAGTATGGAGGTCTTCAATGGATAAAAGGCGCGCGGTCAGTTTACGGAGGTTATCGGTTTCCGTGATTCTGGGCTCAGTTTCGGCGATCAGCAATTGTGATTGAATTAATTCTGACACAAAATCTTGGGCATCGTTTGGATCAATGCTGGGATCAATAGCGCGGATTACATCCACTAGTTGAGCAATGGTACTACCAGTGGCGGATTGCACTAGGATTTGGTCTAGAAATGCAGATGTTGTTACAGCAGTCAGCAAATATTTACGGCGGTTATGTACAATGGAATACTCCGCATAGCGGTATTTCTGGCCACTTTTATAGATACTGTTATTGGGGAAATATCGCAGTTGCTGTTTTACGGTGGGCAACTCCTGGATATGATGGGTAATTTTGGTGAAATAGTCCATATCCAATCGTACATGTTGGCGACTCCCCTGCTGATCGATGGTCCAGGAGGTACTATCTGCCACCGTTCCAGTGGTACAGCCCGCGAAAAGGCCATAGGGCGTACTGCGAGTGCAGGCTCTCACCCAATATTTGTACATGGCTTTACGAAGTTTCTCCAGTTTTTTCTCCTGGAATGCAGTTGGTTCTGCAAGGTAACGGTCCAGTTCTTTCAGGAGCTCTCCAGAAGCGATGTGCAACGCATATAGAAATTCAGGGTATTCAGTTGCTAGTTCAGGCAGTGTTTTTTCCAACACTGCTGTATAAAAATTCAGCGGATAGAGTGGACTTCTTAAAAGAAACAATCCTGTATGCGTCAATGCCATGGCCATTCCTTTGAAAATGTTTACGAATAAAAATCAGGACAACAAAAAACATTCATCCCAATGTAAGGGTGTATTGTGTTTAAGAGAAAGCACTGCCAGTCCAACGCCAGCGCCGCCATCCAGCAGGTCCCAGCAATAGTCCCACTGTTTATCTTTTCCCAGCCACACCTTAATACCATGTTGCGCTTTCTGCTCATCGAAAGAAATATTCTCCACTGCTTTGCGATACCAGTGGTTCGCGGTATCGAGGAACAGTTGTTCTTTTGTTTCAAACCAGAACTTGCGATAGAAGGCTGCAATTCCGCTGGTACCGTGGCATAGACAGTTATCTACTACACCGGCAGTTTCATTGGTATCTCGTCGAACGCTGTAGCGCATAATATTCAGGGCTTCATTTTTCCAGTGTTCTTGGCCAAATGTTTTCCCGCAATACCAGAGCATCCAGGCCACATTCAGGTCTCCGTAACACCAGGCTAGTCGACTATTATAACTGGAATATTTACCATCGAGTATAGATGGATACATACCGGTCATGGAAGTATCTGTTACCGGCAGTTTATGTTGAAGAACAAAATCGATAGTAGCATGTACCAATTTCTCACATGCTTCTTTTGCAATGCCCGCTTGGTAAATTTTAGCGACAACGATCATAGCGGCACAGCTACCATGGGCCAAACTGAAAGCATCTTGATATTCGGCATCTGTTTTCTCATAGGAAAAGAAAATAGGCAGACTCCTTCCCTTCGGTGTTTCCCGACCTATTTCCCAAAGGGCATTCACAAAGTATTCCAGGTGCTCCTGGACATCTAATCTGTTAGCCCATGATATCAGGAAATGACAGATACCGATACTACCATGCAGGAAATCATAATTTTTCCAATCGAGATGATATTTGCTTTGCAGAATAGTTTCCCCGATAAAATCATTGATGATGTAGTCGATATCCATATCCAGGAACTCGTGTCTGTTCAGGTGATCTAACAGCCAGAATGGGCCGGTATGGCCATTACAGAAGGAGAAATTTGTATCTTCTTCCGGAGTGTAGCGCTGATAAACTTTCTCCAGCAAAGCCGCTGCTTTATCTTCTTCCGGTGCTTCAAACTGTTCATAGTAGAACAGGAATAACAATGCGCCCCATGGACCCTTAAAAAGACTATTGGCATGTGCAGGTTTATAATCCTCCTTTTCCAGGAGTTCAACCAGGTCGTCGTAGATATTGCGCAGATGTGTATCAATCATATTCATAAGTTGGCGTCTGATGAAACAATTGGGAAAGCGGTGCTTTCCCAATTGGAATAGTACGGGGCAGCCCTATCACTGCCCCGTGATGACAGGTATCAGTGCTATCAAGGGATTTGGCAGCAAGGACGACCTGGAGCAGGGCTTGAAGCTACGCAGGAAGAAATCTGCAGGGTATCATCAGTACAGCGTACGGAAACCATACCTCCCATCAGTTGATGCTGTTGGTCAGCATTTAACTGTGCAATTGTTTCTTTGCTCAGCACTAATTTTTTACTGAGTTCAATTTTTTTCTTTTTCATAATTGTAAAATTTACAGGTGTTAGAAATTCCTGCTAATGTGATTTACAGGATGTTCAGATTTGGTAATTGCTGTAACCAATGGATTAACACTTGGTATTATCTACGCAGGTAACTTCAATGGTTTCTACACAGCAAGTGCTAAACCAGGTGAGAGGTTGACCACCAGCCAGTTTAGACTGTTGTTGAGGGTTCAACACAACTACTGCTTCTTTTTTCAGCAACAGTTTTTTGCTCAGATTTACATGTTTCTTTTTCATAATTGATGTGGGTTATGGACATACACGCCGTAATGGTGAGCTGTCCGATGAGGAAAAAAAGGGTTTTATCAGATTAGCAGTAATTGCTGCTATACAATGAATTACCAGCTTAGCACAAGATGCACATATCTTCTGTATAACGAAAGGTTTCGCAGGTAGCATCGCGGGTAACATCGCAGGTTGCAGTTACTCTTGTTATGATTGCACCACCAGCGATAACGTGCTGCTGTGCACCATTTAATACGGCTACTGCTTCTTTGTTAAGCATAAGCTTTTTCTCCAGAGATATTTTTTTCTTTTTCATGATTGAGATGTATAATGGACATAAAATCCTGTAACTACGACGCACACGCAGTTATGACGCTCTATCCGGTGAGAAAAACAAAGAATTACCAGATTAGCATATCACGCAATCCATCTCTCCAGGAGGGATTGTTTGACAAGTCTCCTGGTAGGTAACCGTACAAGTGAATTGTCTTGTATAGAAAGCATTACCACCAGCGATTACGTCCTGCTGTGCTGCATTCAATGATGCTATCGCCTCCTTATTAAGTGTAAGCTTTTTCTCCAGAGATACTTTTTTCTTCTTCATGATTGAGGTACATTATGGACATAAAAATCCTGTAACTGCGACGCACTCACAGTTATGGCTCTCTGTCCGAGGGAATAATAATTAAACGATTAGCAGTATATGCATTCCGGTTGCATTGGAGGGACCGTCTCACAGGTATCCTGAGAAGTAATACAAGTAATCTTGAATGTCAGTGGAGGAATACCACCGGCAACGGCTTCCTTCTGAGAAGCATTCAGAAAAGCTACAGCTTCTTTATTGAGCGTGAGCTTTTTGTCGAGGGACAGTTTTTTCTTCTTCATAGCAAAACGAAATGATGGGTTAATGAATTAACAAAGTACACAACTGGCGCCACCTACAGGGATAGTTTCACAGGTATCCTGCCAGGTAACGCAATTCAGCCTGGACATTACAGTAGTGGTAGGAAGACCACCAGCAATACCTTGTTGTTGCGATACCGTCAGTAATGCCACGGCTTCTTTGTTAAGCGTGAGCTTTTTCTCCAGAGAGAGTGTTTTCTTTTTCATAGCTAAACTGAATATTTGATGATCAGATTAAATATTAGCAAGCGATGCAGAGCATTTGGCCTGGAGGAATGGTTGAGCAAGTATCCACCAAGGTGCCACAAAGTCTGGTAGGCAACACGGTAGTAGTAGGCAAACCACCTGCAAGTGAATTTTTCTGAGAATCATTCAGGAAAGCAACTGTTTCTTTGTTGAGGGTGAGTTTTTTCTCCAGGGAGATTGTTTTCTTTTTCATAACTAAACGGAGTTAAAGGGTTATCGGGTTAAATTTTTAGGGATCTTGCTGTCAAAGGACGGGTTAACGGCCTTTAAAAGGCAGCGGCAATGCTTAGTAGCAAACGTATCCCGGTCTTGGGTGGGATTCACAAGTTACTTGTGGATCATAGGTGTTGCAATAATCGGTGTTGATACCACCGGCCAATGCATGTTGTTGTGGTTTGCTGAGGGATGCCACTGTCAATTTGTTCAGCGACAGCTTTTTCTCCAGAGAGATTTTTTTCTTTTTCATTAGTAGAAAATTAAATCAATAATCCTCCCCTGTCTTCAATGAAGCCATTACGCCCTGGGGCGGTTGTTCAGCGTTAAAAAATTATAAGAGAAGAGAAATGTTTTTCATACACGTTGACATATCGAAAAGCCAGGTTATTTTGAGCTTATATATCCTGAAGATATGAAAAATGATGTTGAAAAAAAATTTCTTGTGGATTTTTTTTAGGGAGACAAAAGTCTATCTGCTAAATACCTACAAACTGTTTAGCGACAGTCGAATAGACACGATGGACTTGTTTAGTTCTTTAATAAATTTCTTATACTTAAACACAGAAGGGGTTGTACCTTCCACATCTAAGATGACGGTATCCAAATCGGTAAGACCCGTATAAGAAGCTACACCATGCATACTATGGCAGATTACTTTCAGGCGTTGAATATCTGCTGAGAGGTCGTTGGTTTGTAATTCCTGATATACCTTCTCACATTCATCCAAGAGCAACTCTAAGGTTTCTTTCAGCAGCTTAGTATTATCTGTATTTCCCAGGAAGGAGCGCAATGTAGTTAAATCCAAAGCTTCTGGCCCATCTGTCGTTTCGGCTGTTTCAGTGGTATTGTCACCCAGCCATTTATCCAACATGGCCAACAACTGATCCTCCACAAACGGTTTTGCGAGGAAGTCATTCATACCAGAAGCAAGACATCTCTCCTTTTCTCCTTTTACATTCCCGGCCGTGAGTGCAATAATAGGAACAGCATGTCCGGATAGCTCTTCCCGGATAGCTTCTGTAGCTTCATAACCATTCAGTTCCGGCATTTGTACGTCCATCAGGATCACATCTGGATGTTCCTTCAAATACACTTCATATGCTTCCTTACCTGTTTTCGCTTCTAGAATTTTGGCATTAGGTAATGCCCTGCCAATAATGGTTTTAGCCAATAACATATTGACACTGTTATCTTCTGCTATCAGCAACGAAATACCATCTGCGAAAGGTTTTCGTACCTGTTGTTTTTTAGTATCTTTTTCAAGGGATGAATCCCCAGTATCTGTAAGTCTGGATAGTGCCTTATAGAGTACTTTCATCGTTACTGGCTTCACCAGGCGCTGGGATATATTTAATTCATCGCATGCTTTCAATATCATTTCATCATCTGATGAACTATATAGTAATATGACCGGAATACCAGCTACCAGTGGATGCTGCATCCCTCGTATCTTTCGCACAGTCTCCAGGCCATCCAGTATTGGCATATGATAATCCATGATCACCACATCATACGTATTTTTGCGATCCAGCAGCAACTGCAGGGCTTCCAGTCCATTATTGACAGTTGTCGTTTTAATATTTCTCAGCTCCAGCATTCTGCGAAGTATCTCCTGGTTATGTTCATTATCATCTGTCACCAATACATTATGAATACTGTTGAAATTAATATATTCCGGTTCTGACGAATTTACTGCCTGTACATGCAATTCAAAATAGAAGGTGGTTCCTTTGCCCAGTTCACTAGTCAATTGTAACTGACTATCCATGATCTTTAACAGTCTATTGGAGATCGTCAGTCCCAATCCCGTACCACCATATTTTTTCGTTACACTGATATCTTCCTGGGTAAAGGCTTCGAATATGCGATCTCGGCCTTCTTCTTTAATACCGATTCCTGTATCAGATACTTCAAAGCGAATAGACATGTTGGCTATTCCTTGTTGTTTCTCTGCTACATATACTTTCAGGCCTACTTCACCACGTTCGGTAAACTTCACGGCATTACTTAACAGATTGATTAAAATCTGTTTTAAACGTAGTTGGTCCGCCCATATATATTTAGGCAAATCAGGGCTTATATCCAGGATAAATTCCAGTCCTTTTCGCTGCACCAAAAATTTCACCAGGTCTCCCACTTCTGTACACAGTTCAATCAGATCTGATTGCTGTACATCCAGATCCAGTTTACCAGCTTCTATTTTGGAGAAATCAAGGATATCATTGATGATGTTCAGTAAAGTATTGGCGCTCTGGTTAACAATGGAAATATACTGGTATTGCAATGCACCCAATTCTGACTTCAATACCAGGTCGGTAAATCCGATAATGCCGTTTAGTGGCGTTCTGATTTCATGGCTCATATTGGCCAGGAATTCTGATTTGGCCACACTGGCTTCTTCTGCCATTTTCTTAGCCTGTTGCAGTTCTTCCTGCTGGAGCGATTTAGCGGTAATATCTTGGGTAAGGATCATGATACCACCTATTTCACCATCATGCTGAAACCATGGTCGGTACTCTATGCGCATGTGCTGGTCATGATCCCATCCTGGAGGGCGCCAGGTATAGTCTTCATACTTTTCAATCTTTCCCTGCAATGAACTACGGTGCATTTCCTTGAACTCGTCCGGAATATCAGGAAATACATCATATACATTTTTTCCCAGTATATCTTTTCCTTTTAGATTATAATCCTCCATCCAGACTTCACTATGCGCGACAAATCGAAGCGCATTATCCAACATTGCAACCGCTACTGGTATTTCTTTCACGAAGGCCGCCAGTTTGGCTTTTTCGTCTTGTAGCATTTTCTCTGCTACCTTCCTAAGAGAAATGTCTTGTGCTATATGGAGATAGCCAGTTATCTGACCATCCATGTCTCTAATTTCAGAAATCATTTGGGTTACATCCAGCAGTGTTCCATCACTACGATGATAAATCCATTCCCGCTGGTGCTGCCGATCTTCCGATTTGGCTTCTGCTGGAAACACATCTTTTGCAGCTACGCCTAGTTCCATTCCCACCTGTTTCAACTGATCCAGATCATGGATGGCTCCTATCCGCTGCTTGCCTACCATTTCAGTTGCTTTGAACAAGAGCATTTTTTCCGCGCCCGAATTAAAATGCGTAATGATACCATCCGGCCTCGTGGCGATGATACTCACATCCACCGCAGAATCCAGTATATCCGCTAGGAACTTATGTGCCTCCTTTATTTCGACCTCCATACGTTTATGCTGATCGATATCCTGGAAAGTCCCATACACTCTTTTGCACTCCCCATCTTTCATTTCCGCTCTGCCGATAGACCTCACCCATATATCTTTTCCACTCACCGTGGTGATCACCATTTCTTCATCCCAGGACTCTCCCGTTTGGATGGCACGTAACAACACTTCTTGTAAACGCTGCCGACTAACATTGTCCCTATAAAAGTTCAAGGCTTCCTCTACATTGGGTTGATAAGTTTCCGGTACCCCATGAATACTACATGTTACCGGCGACCAATAAGATATTTCCCCATCCAGATCATACTGCCAGAAGCCAATTCTGGCTACCTCGTTGGTTTGTTCGAGCATTTCCTTCGTCCATTTCAGGTCATTTTCCAGTGCATGCCTTTCCGTTATATCCAATGCATTCCCTATTACGTAACTTTTATTGCTTTCCTCGGAAGATTCCAGTACGTTATTGAACAACCAAATACGGGTGGAGCCATCTCTATGTTGCGTACGCATGATCCCTGTGAGCTGCTTTTCTTTCGCAATCTGTTCCAGATAAGGCTTTAACCCTGGTTTATACTTATCCGGTATAATATCATACAGCGTTTTTCCTTCCATCTCCGCTGAGGTATACCCTAAACTTTCTGCACTCGCATCATTCACAATTATTAATTTCCCCTCCAGGTCATGCAAACACATCATCCCTTTGGAGTTTTTAAAGAATATCCTGAATCGTTGTTCACTCTCCTCTAATAGTTGCTCTTTATGTCTAAAAGCAGTAACATCTCTCCCAATGGCGAAAATATCGCCACCAGGCCCCTCTGGAGTAGCCATCCATTGAACCCATGCATGCCCCCCTTGGCTACATTTCCACCTTGTTTCAAAATTAACCGTAGTGATACCCTGATTTAATCGCTTCATCTCATCTGTAGCCCGGACAAGATCATCCTCCAGCAAAAATCTATATATAGACTGCCCTTCCATCTCCTCCTGACTCCATCCCAAAACTTTTTGAAATGCCGGGTTCACCCTGCTGAAAGTTCCTTCAGCACTAACAAGGCATACCAAGTCATTGGAAAGCTCGAAAAACTTTCGATAGTAATCAAACTCATCGTTATGCAAGGTATCTGTCATGGGGTGTATTTGGTTCTTCATATTGAATAGTAGTTACCGTAGCTTGAAATTACAAAATCTAAACAAAATACAGGCAGGATACCTTATTGTTTTTAACAATTGAAATCTATGATTTTAGTATATTTGTGTTGTCTATTTTCCCTCTACAATTTCTCAAAGCGGTATTTAATCCAACAACAATTGTAAGCTCCAATCACATGAAAATCCCCAGTGCTAACGCCCAATCCTTCATACAACATGCCGTAGCTCATCAGTTATTACTACTCGGCTATGAAGTATTTTCCGCGAATAACAAAACGGTAGCGCTTTCTTTATATGATGCCGAACAATCTAAGAATGGCAGCAAAACGGAGGCAATGCGGCAGAGTATCCTTTTTCACCAACCTTCTCAAGCACCTACGCTATGATTGACACTAAATGCGGGAAAAAATATGCTGTAACCAAACCCCTTACAGCCTTGTATGCAGAAGAATTGTTGGATGAACTGGAGTATCCAGCATCCAAGGAAAACCAGGAACTCACACTGGACCTTTCTGCTATTGAGGAAGCAGATATCGCAGGAATCAATTTGCTGGTAAAGATTAATCTGCTTACTTTAAGACATCATTCAAAGCTGCTTATCCTACTAACTAAGGATTCCCCATTGGATGAACTGCTATATTTGACAAAATTCAATGAAAGGATAATGCTGGTATATACCGGAAGAAGATAAGTAGTGCGCACAAACATTTACGCATATACAGCACTGATTATCGACAGGTCTAATTAATCTAGATAAGTTATAAAAATGGTACATTTCGAGCTAACACATACGCAGGAACAATTGGAGCTTCCGGAATCAGTGATTATAGAAGTGCTGGAAGCCAGCATGCGGGAATTAAGTAAAGCGGTTTCGGTTTTCGAAACAGGCATTGCCGCAAATGATACTGCTGCCATAAAAGCCATTGCGCATAAGATTCATGGCATGTCGATGACGATCCGACTGGAAGAGCTCTCCGAATTGACAAGCTCCATCCAACAAATGGAGCCGGAAGAAATCATTTCATCTACCATTGTAAAACAAACAATAGAAGAGATCCTGTATACGCAATCACTTATCGCGAAGCACCTACCTTGATTGTTTTCATGATCTTGGTCACATGGTCCAACAGTTGCACCTTATCTACCGGTTTCTGGAGGTAGGCTGCAGCCCCCAGATCCAAACCCCTCTCCTTGTCGGTTAGATCCACGGAGCCTGTCAGCAAGATGACCGGAATTCTGGAAGCATTCATGGAAAGGTAGGCCAATAGCTGATAACCATCAAAGTTAGGCATCGCGATATCGGAGATAATGAGGTCAAATTTTATCTTGTCAATTTTCATCAATGCCACAATGCCATCGGGCGCCATATCCACTTCATAGCCTTCTTGTTTGAGGTAATGTGCCAGTATTTCTAGGCTGACCGTTTCATCATCCACCAGGAGGATATGCCCTTTGGACTGACGTTTCCCTCGAGCAGGCACATGTACCGGCAGTAATAGGTGCATCAGTTCCGCCAAATTAACGGTAGCATAAGAAGAACAAGTATCGGACATCGCATAAGGTATCACTAGCTCCTCGCCATTGATAAGGGCGCCGCAAGAGTAGACCACATTGGGGACATATCCTTCCCGCTCTTGTTCACTGGGTACCATCAACGGTTCACTCAGCGCACCAATGACTTTTTCCGGATGGTCTAGGTCTAGCAGCATGGCACCGAGGCAATACCGTCTCATAGTACCCACGCCATGTGTAATCACCAGCCAGCCTTGCGGAGTGGCAATCGGCGAACCACAGTTCCCTACTTGTATAAATTCCCAAGGATAGGTAGGCTCCTGTATCAAGTGCTTATCTTCGCCCCATACATTCATATCCTCCGAATACATCACGTAATTATTCACGCCATCCATCCTGGCCAGCATTGCATATTTTCCTCTTATTTTATGCGGAAACAAGGCAATCCCTTTGTTATGGACGTTCTTTCCGTGAATAGGGATGATATTGAATTTGTAGAAGTCGCGTGTCTGTATCAATCGCGGCATGATATCCTTGCCGTTATAGGCGGTGTAAGTTGCGTAGTAACTCACTAGTCCATCATCGCCCGTAAAACGTACAAAACGGGCATCTTCAATGCCGTTTCGCTCATCTGGCGTAATGGGAAAGATCACTCTATCAGAGATACCGGTATCCAAAGAGAAAGTAATCTCATAAGAGGTATCAGAGAGGCTTCTCACTTTTCCAAGAATGCGTTTTTCATCTTCCGGCAAGGGAGCATGGCGTAATTCTTTATCAATGGCCTCGTGTAATTCGTAGTAGTCAAATTCCCGATTCAGTTTACTGATAACATTCCTGGTAGCTGCTATATCCAATTGTTTTTGCTGCACTTCCAATACTAACGCTTCGAGGTTGTATTTGCGATCCACCACCATATCTGCCTCTTCTACGAGTCGCGCAGTGGGAATCACTTCTAGGTTATTGAATTCATCCAGTATGCCGCCTCTGAAAACAATAGAAGACACATGGCCTTCGCCTGTGGCGCGAAAGCTGAAGACAACCCGTTTTTGTCCGGCTCTTAAGCCCGATTGATCAGGATCTTCCACGACAGAAGGATTGAAGAAAGCGGCAGATTCTATGGAATATTCAGAGGTGAAATAGGCGCCCAGTAACAATTGTTTTGCTTCTGGAAGCTGGAGCATATCGAAGCCAGGGTTACGGAGGAGGAGGCGTGCTCGTTCAAAATGTTTACGAAATATACGGGAGACATTTCTATGGCGACCTGAAAAATCCCTCAGGGTTTGGTTCAGTACCAGTGTGGCGGCATGTACTGGCATGTCCTTCACTTTCTTTAAGATACTGACGATCCTGGATTCGGGAGATGGCATGAAAAAACGAGTAATCACGCGCCTGGGGTCTCCATTGAAGACAATTTGCTTTCTTGTTACTTTTATACTCATAACTTATAGCGGCTATATTAAAGTAACAACTGGTGCAGGAAATAGTTTGCTTATTCTTCTGACAATGCTTTCACTTTTGCCAACGCTTGCGGCCAGGTTTTCTGAAAGAAATCGCGGAATTCAGGAATGATATCCATACTTACTTCCAGTCGAGTGTCGCCGTCCTCATCAGTAAGCGTATAGTTTTCCATGGCTCCAGCCCACTGTTTCGCATCTTTACCTAGGCTATCTTCCGACCCATCCGCAATGACGCCTAGATGTCGGAAAGACATGAATTTTTCTGGGATATTATCCGCTATTTCAGAGAGCATCCCATCATTGTCTTTGTTTAGGAAGCGTACTTGACTGCCTTTTTTCCAGTCCGTTTCTACTCGGCAACCTTCGCTGAAGACTTCCGTCCATAATGGGTAGGAATCTTCATCCCAGAGTACATCCCAAACAATATGTGGTTTTGCATGGATGTGTGTGGTGAAATTGAGTCTTTCCATAATGCAGTGATTATATTTTAAAGTTACTGTATTTTATGGCACTACCAGCGGGTTCTGGCGTGCGGCGTATTTGGGGAAATAAAATACCCTGCCCGCTGGCGGACAGGGTAATATTTGCATTTAAATGGGTTGATTATTTTTCGTTCAATTTACTTTTCAACTGTTCATTTTCTTTTTTAAGTTCATCGATGGCGGTACGATATTCCTTTCTTGATTCAATCAGGTACAGTGTCAGTTCTTCAATTTTTTGCAGGAGTTTTTTGTTCATCTCACCTACATCAATACCCTCTGTCAGTACTTCTTTTTCGGCTGGAATATCAGGAAGATGACGATTCACCTTGATGAATTTTTCCACGGAATCCAGGCTGGCGAGTTTATATTCCGGATGGAATACATAATCCGCCCAACTGGTTTGTGTTACCTTGATTTTTCTGGCGCCGAGGACGCCTTCTACGGCAAGTTTGTAATTGCCTGGGGAACCAGTGCCTATCCCTACACTACCATTCTCACAAATACGCATTACTTCCATATCAGTGGCAGGTGCTCCTGGTGTGCCATTGGAAGGGGATACATAAAAGATAAAATCACTTCTTTTGCTGACAGGTGTCCCCATTCTTAATAAATTGGCTGGGCCATTTGCCAGATATTTCCATCCATCTTGCCAGATAAGATTATTGGTAATATCCACATAATTTTCTTTAATCCCGGAAGCTCGGAAGCCAGCGCTTTGGAAAGTACCTGCCTTGACTACACCAGACCATTGTGCATCATCCTGATAAGATATTCCGTGAATACCAACATTGTCATCAAGGGAAGTTTTGAATGTATGTGGAATGAAGCTGGTGGTACCAACAGGCTCTTGGTAGGGAAGCTGATTTTGCACACCATCATACACAACAGGTGTAACAGGATAGTTGGAGGTATAATGATAGGTCATGCCTCCTCCTTTTAACCATACAATCACCCTCCTGGTAAGATTATTAACAGATGCATCTTTCCAACCCGCAATGAGTGGCCTGGGATCATATTGATAAATGTCTGCGTTGATAAAGCTTGAAGCATTTCCATAATTATGCGAATGAAATCTAATTGTGGCAATCACTGAACCAGGCCATCCTCCATTTAGATTTGGCATTCCCGTTTCATTTTCATGCACCTCTGATCTTCCTATTTGCAGGATGGTAGCTTGATGTACATCATATCCACCATCATAAAATGTAACAGGGTAAAATTTATCCAGATCTCCATTTACTGTTATAATCTCAGGAGTTTGTCCGAATGAAGGGAAACAAACAAAGAGCAGTAGTATCACTGCCAACAAATTTTTTTTCAGCATAATGTATAGGTATTAATTTCTCTTGGGTACTGTAAAATATAGGTATTAACTATCCTTACGATTGAAAGGGCAAAATAAGTATTTTTAAAATGTCTCGCAAGTTAGCATGAATATTCCCAATAGATTATCTACGTTAGCAGATAGCTGTTTACATAGCCTTCACCGCGATAAAAATTTCGGTTACCTTGAGCATCAGCTTATCGAGCAGTACCTGAATGGAGATCATGAACTGAAAAACCTAAGCGCCATTGTGTAACCGGGTCTCACTAAAACTAAAAAAGAAAACGTAATTTCAATGTTGTAAAATGAATCAGCTAGTTATTTTTGTTTTAAATGCTGTAGTAAACGTGATTGAAAAAATAAAAACATGCTTTCGCTGGCAAACGATAATACCCTTTCTGTTACTCGTGTGTAGCAGCGTATGTGCTTATGCACAGGAGGATGTCAGTAAATTTATTCCAAGTGGCTATACGATTTTAGATAGTATCAGCGGAGATCTGAATGGTGATAAACGGCCGGATCTTATTTTGGTTTTACAACATGAGGGAGAATCTGACCGACCATTTCTGTTACTCATCAGGGACCAGCATCAACAGCTACACTTGGCTGCACGTAATAATTACCTGATCTTCCCTGCAGACCTTGGCGGCACGATGGGAGATCCGTACATAAAAACCACTATTAATGGCTCCTGTTTTACAGTGGAACATTATTACGGTAGTCGCGACAGGGTGCGGCAACAGTTGACTTTCTGCTATCAGCCTTCGATACAGGATTGGGTACTGCAACAGGAAGTAACCACCAGAGAGGATGCCATCAATCCGGATGCCACGAAAACGGTGGTAAAAAAGGGGAAGCGGCTGGGGTATACTACTATCAAGACATACCAGGGAGGTGAGTAATACACCCAACTCCCTGGAAGAAAAATTATTTCAGGCTGTCAAATTCTACGAAATGATATTCCGGAGAAGATTCCAGCAATTGTCTTAAAATGGCTGCATGCCCGTTACCAAACAGCATCAGGATGCGGTCGTTCGGGCCACTGGTGATGCGTTGCAGATTTCTAAAGATTCGAAGGTTACGGTCATACCAATCGAGCGCAATGATATCTGCTCCTCTGTACTCACCTAGTTTAAAATCGCCCACCAGGTAAGCGCCATAGTCAACGCGATGAGATTCCTTTGAATTGATGTATTTGAAGTACTGCAACAGGTTGGTTTTAGCCGCCAGTTTATCTTTATAATCATACAATTTGTGATATTTGACAGTCATGCTGTCATTACTCTGGTAGTCAAAATCTTCCAGCAAATTCTTGAAATAGGTAGTATCCATTTTTGTCAGTTCCTCCAAAGTTCCATCCGCATCAATGGAATACAGCGTATCCAATTTCAATTCACTGGCCAATCTGATGGCTATCTGAAAACGTTCATCTCGCTTATCACGGTACTCACCTTGGTTGTATTTGCGTAATTTCTCTGTGGCGTTCCATTGAGGCCAGGCTTCAATAGCGATTTTTGTTGGTTTAAATTTTTTGATATAGTTCACTAATTCTGTTACTTCCGACTTTTTAGGTTCTTTCAGTACATCCACCTTATCTTGATCAGCGGTTTTATGGGCATCCAGGCCGGGATAGTCCATATGAAAACTCCCCACTACCAGTACTTGGGCTTTTTTGTCGGGAAAAAATGAGGAGGAACTCTTGATTTTACTTTGCTGTTGGGCATTTGCGCCAATGGCTACAGCTAGTAGGATGATTGAGAATAAGCTGTTTCTAAGCATAATGGATCATTTTTATTTCGATTGAAAGTTGGTGATGTAGGGAGACACGGTTACTGTACCGTGCACGGATACACGAAAATCAATACAGCAGGAATACCAGCAGTCGAATAATCCTTGGGATAATTCCTTGCCTAATGTGGTATAGCGTCTGTGGGCTAATGCTCCTTTGTATGCGGCATGCATGGGTTAAAAACTTAAAATACAAAAATTCCTGTAGACAGCATACCATGTTAGCTATAAGCCAGGCAAACTACTGCTTTTTTCATGGATGGACAGTAAAACAAACTGATATCATCCGGAGGTGTGTACTGGAAATCATATCCCTCCAGCGCACCAATAAAATCAAACGGTTGGCCATCTTCCCGCAACGGTATGCGGCTTTCCTCCAGGTCCGGGGTCATTCCTGGGGCCAGCTTTGTGAATATGCCCGCTGTTTTTTCAAGCCTGGTTTCTTCTATGTATGCGTCCACATCATCGGCATGTAGATCCGCAGTGGTCAAGGCTCTCAGTCGTTCTAATTTTCTGATATCCTTCACCAATAAACCTGGGCGATCAAATGCACCATTATATAACTGCCCGAATTCCTGATAATAAGCCTTTTTTAGTTGATACATGGCCTCATTCATATTCCATGCTATTTCGGCATCTGTATGATCCGGGTGATAGCTGTTTGGCGTAATGTATCGATGTTCCTTAAAATATTGCCAATCGGCATCAAATCGGTATTTCCCATCGATGACATCAAACCCAAGAGTATCCGGGAGGGTATATCGGGTATGGTATGCCGTTGTATTTTCTCCTACGCTACCATCATAGACCTCCTTAACAGATACGAAGTGAAGCCATTCGTTCCGGCCGGGGTATAATACCTGGAGGTTAACAGAAGCCAGGGGCAGAAAGTATTGGCGATATATATCTACATCATCATAAAACACGTCACTGTATTCGGGGAAAAGCCGGATATAGTCGTTCTGTTGGGTCATAAATTTGCGGATGGCTCCACCCAAAATAAAGCTTTATTGATTAGTCTTTTTGGTAGAATCTTTATCAACGGCAATTCTATAATCATCACTGGTAATTCCTCTTACGCCTTTGGGTTTCTTCGGCGGAGGAGGTAATACCATGGTATCCTGCTGTGGATGGGGCTTTGCTGGATGTGTAACCGGTAAAGCAGCGGAATCCATCGTCATCAATGGTAAATATCTGGCAGGTACCGTATCTGTTACCGGGTTGATGATCGTTTCCGAAGGCAGTTCCTCCGTATCTTTCTTGTGTACGGGTAGGTCCTGTAGTGGCTTCAAGATAACTTTATGACTATCTGGCGCCGGTTGCTCAATGACCGGCAATGTATGTTCTGTAGGTGTAGATATAGGAGATACAGGAGCAGCCTGTTTTGTAGGCTGACTATACCACCAGATTATAGAGGCGATGATGGCCATTCCGGCAAAGCCGTACCAGACCTTCCCTTTCCAATTGAAAGTGGAAGGCGTGTCGGCAGGTGTATCTAAAGGTGCATCCGGAGGTGTTGTATCCGGAGACGTATCCGGAGACGTATCCGGAGGTGAATCCACCACCGCATCCAACTGTGCTGCAATACCAGCCCAGATGCTGTCCGCCATATCCGGGACAGGCACCTGATCCAGCTTTTCAGCTATTAATTGTTCATATTGGGTGGTAGAGTGCACTAATTAATTGTTGTTATTTTTTGTTGTAGTATTTTCCTAGCTTCACTTAAATGCCATTTACTGGTACCTTCACTGATATGTAACTGTGCGGCGATTTCCTTGTGCGTATAGCCGTCAATTGCATATAGGACAAAGACCGCATGTGTAGCTGGCGGTAGTTGCCTCACCAATCGCAAGATGGCTGCCGCATTTGTTTTTTCGATAATACTATTGTTGACAAACGGTTCTTCTGCTGCTTCTAGTTCCAGGTTAGAAAACCTACTCCGTTGCTTGATGTGGTCTAATGCTTCATTAATTACAATGCGTTTCAGCCAGCCATGAAAATTTCCTTTTGAAGCATCGAATGATTGAATACTCCGAAACATTTTGACGAATGCCTGTCCGAGGATATCTCCCGCTTCATGCTCATCCATCGCATAGCGCATGGCAATAGCCATGGCAAAGCCATAACACGCTCGGTATAGCTGCTCCTGTGCTTTTCTATTGTTGTTACAACAGGCTTGGATAATATGGGTTAAATCCTGTTCCAGATTTTGATCAATCGTTTCTAATTATTCACATGGTTTGTTGCTACATTATCACCTACTTTATGCGTGGTGTGTTTCCTCCAGCGGCGGGCGATGCTCATCTCCCTACATTTTACCATTTTACATCATGTACTTTTCTCGCAAATAGTGCGGTGGCGATAGCAGTAACATGCAGTTTTTCCGTATTGTCTAGTTCATTATAGAACCATACGTTCCGATCGATCATATCTACAATACCAATGACGCCTCCACTGGTACTTAGCTCATATCCCGACATTAGCTTAATCGGTAGCCTACCTGGTTTGCCATTCGACGTTTCTGTATTCCTGATACTAAGCGGTTTGACGAAAATTGTATCCTGCCCATTAGTAGCCAGGCCCTTATCTTCCTGGCTGATAAAGGTAAACGGATTATTATCATGCTGGGCTTTACGGTCATATAAGTTCGTCATTACCAGCTCCCAATCCTGGCTTTGACGAGATGAATCCGAACTGATCACCGCAGAAAAAACATAGTCATATTGTTCCAGTTTTTCGAAGCTGCTGAAAATACCGGAATAATTCACGGTACTATATTCATGTTTGCGGGTCACCTGTTTTTCCTTCGCATAGATATCCACGGTGTTTTTACCATCCGACAGGCTGTATCGGAATCTGGCTTTTTCGTTTTCTACTGTTTCTAATTTATCGATCCCAATCCGGTGCAGTACCAGGTTTTCCAGGAAAAAACCACGCCCCCAGCCCGGATAGCTTACATGGACGCCTCTTTTTATTTTGGACGTCGTAAAATTGGCAAACGACATTTTATTTCCCCTGGCACCGTTGACATGATGCATAGTAGCTTGTTGCTTAAATGCATCTGGTACCGCCAGTTTCATGGATGTACAGCTACTTATTAAAAAGACCGCCCCTACTAATAATATCCAATACTTCATTTTATAATTTTTCTCCCTGAATATAAGCGCCGGGAAAGTTTAAAATATACCGGCTCAATAGTAGTACCCTGAATTTTTCACAATGGTTGGGTACTCCCCAAAAAAAATATTTTTTCCTTTTTCCCCAACCATTCCCATTTGATGGCGGGTACTACTACTAAACAAAAGTAATATCCATGCAACTGAAATTTATGAAAACATCTGCAATGAAATGGGCCCTGATCGCCCTGGTATCTGGCAGCATCCTGTATTCCTGTAAGAAAGAAGATAGTAAACCCAACAATAATAGTTGCGAAGTTAGTGTGACCAACCTCACCGGCAATTATAAAATGACGGCGCTACAATACAAATCCAGCGCCAATGCCACTCCCATTGATTACCTAGCGCCAATGGAAGATTGTGAAAAGGATGATATCCTGACGTTAAAAAAAGATGGCACCTATATTTTCACAGACGCAGGGATCGTATGCAAACCTGACGGTAATCAACAGGGCACCTGGAAACTGGAAGGTAAAACCCTTATCAGCGATGGCATCCTGCATGGTACCGTTAGTAGCTTTGATTGTAAAACACTGGTGTACTATGTAGAAAACTCCCTGATCAGTGGCGATAGAATGACATTTACCCTAACCAAGCAATAGTTTTCTGTTTTAGGGCTGAGGGGCCCTTTAGATATCGACACCATGCAGTCTTCGTTACTGCATGGTGTAGGTAATCTTTAAGAATTGGGGGGAACAAAGGCCATTAGTCTTGGTGTATATGGTAGCCAGCTTTCCCGTGAAAGTAGGCGGTACTGAATGACGGCTTATGGGCAAGGGGTGTTGGAGCTGGATTAGCAGTAGCGGGTAAAAAATACTGGACAAGGGTTATAGAAAGAGGTACTGGAGGAGCGTTACTGTATGAAGATTGCAAGAAGAGGGTTACTGGAGGAGGACCACTGGATGACATGTACTGAACGAGAGTTAGCGGATGAAGATTACTGGATGACAGGCACTGAACGAGAGTTTTACAGAATGAAGATTACTGAAAGACAGGTACTGGACGAGAGTTTTACAGCATGAAGATTACTGAAAGACAGGTACTGGACGAGAGTTTTACAGAATGAAGATTACTGAAAGACAGGCACTGAACGAGAGTTTTACAGAATGAAGATTACTGAAAGACAGGTACTGGACGAGAGTTTTACAGAATGAAGATTACTGAAAGACAGGTACTGGACGAGAGTTTTACAGAATGAAGATTACTGGATGACTGGCACTGAACGAGAGTTTTACAGAATGAAGATTACTGAAAGACAGGCACTGGACGAGAGTTTTACAGAATGAAGATCACTGAAAGACAGGTACTGGACGAGAGTTTTACAGAATGAAGATTACTGAAAGACAGGTACTGGACGAGAGTTTTACAGAATGAAGATTACTGAAAGACAGGCACTGGACGAGAGTTTTACAGAATGAAGATTACTGAAAGACAGGTACTGGACGAGAGTTTTACAGAATGAAGATTACTGAAAGACAGGTACTGGACGAGAGTTTTA
>NZ_JAFAIX010000014.1 GCF_019236475.1 Chitinophaga sp. | reverse complement strand
ATGCATATCCAGGTAGGTAACAGAAACTTGTCCGTTGGCATCGGTGACGGTATTTTTGAAATAGTGACTGGCGTCGCCTACCTCTGTACCGAATAATGCATAGAGATCTTCTTGGGAAGGAGTACCATAGGTATAGACAATATCATGACCACCGTTGAGGGTATATTGTTTACCGACAGCTCCCTGTTGACGTACCCGATTGGTATTATCCAATGTGTAGGCAGTTTCAGAGAAGACGTAACCTTCTGCATCCGGAATGAATTTATTAAATCCGCTGTCTCTTTGAGGATTGGCGGGAGAATAATATTGGGCGGTACCAGATGCTGTTCCCATCACAGGGGCGTGTTGGGTGAGGATATCAGCGGGTTTATTTAGATAATCGAATTGATCCGGCGTATATTCGGCACCGTTAATATCTGTATTGAGCCGTCTGGTATATTTGATGATGGTGTTCAGAGTAGGGGCGGGGAGTACCTGTAAGGCAGGGCGTCCCTGGTAATCATAAATACTTTCACCTACAATGATGGTGTTGGTGGTATTATCCTTGGTAACAGTTTGTCTGCCACGGAGGGAACCATCGAAATAATTGAGGATCGTTTTTCGTTTACCTTCTTCTGCGAAGGAGGTTTGCGCTTGCCAGTTGAGTAGTCGTTCATGGCCGGTGAAGGCATAGGAGCCGAGGCCACCGGTGTATTGGGAGCTCCAGTTACCGGTAATACGGCCATATGCAGGTTTTTCTTGCACGGGGCGGAAGCGGAAGTAGATGGCACCTTCATGATCGTACATCAAGGGGATGGCATAGTTGGTACCTGCCACGGTTACCCTGGTAGCATTGTTTTCAAATAATTTATCTGGGTTAATGGGAGTACCATACCTGCCGGTTTCTATGGCGGAGGAATCAATATAGGTCCACTCGAGGTCATAGGCATTAGCACCGAATACTACTGGCCAGTTCACGGGCAGTTCGTCTGCGTTAGCAGCATCGAATTTTCCTATACGCATCTGGCTTAATGCTACTGTCATGGGATCCATTTTAAACAATGGATTTACTTCCATGGCGTTTTCCAGCATGAGCGCAGGAAGGATATTTTTAGGTGCATCCGTGGTATAGGAGAGGACCTTTACACTAACAGCAGGTGCATTTTCAAAGATGAAGCTACGACGCAGCACATAGGGATGTGCGGTGTCATAGTTCAGTGTCAGTTCTTTGTCCACCGAATCTACCTGCAGTTTAGGGGTGGTGTAGATGATGCGTACTTTTAGGGCAGCATTGAACTTTACAGGTAGTGCACGGGAGGAATACTCGTTGAGCTTAAAGGTAATGATGTTTCTTACCTTATAGGGGGTATCGATTTTGGATTTAAGACTGGCATCAAAGTACAGGCTATCCTGGATGCTGATCACAGAGTCATTCTGTAATTGGCCTTTGGCGCCGTCTAAGGTGCGGGTAATAATGATACTCTTGGATTGTGCCTGGGAGTATTGAGTTAAAAACAACAAGATGCCTGTCAGTAACAGGAAGGATAGGGACCTTTTAAAATAGTAATTCATTTTACTATAGATTCGGTGATGCTAAGAAAATCTGATAACCTTTAAATGCAGCGGCAGGAACATATTCTTTCTCTACTATATCAAAGTAATTCCGTTCATTGAAACCTGGAAAACTAGGTGATATGGGTTGATAGTTTGAGAAAATATATTTAATGACGGTATGTGTTCTGGAAGGCCCTGTATTTTCAGTTTCCTGGTTGGGCAGGAGTGCCTTAGGGAACTTTACTTTGATCTCCTCCAATCTTCCCGTTTTGACATCGGTTGAAAATTCAAAACTGGTAATACCCATTTCAGGATTACAGCGAACCATCAGTGTTTTCTTTTTATCCGCCGTGCGTTCTTCCCAGTTTGTTACCACCTTTGATAGAAGTTCATTATTAAGCGCTTCATAGGCAGGCATCTGTGGTTTTACAGGTGTTTTGCCGACCATCATCTGTTGTTGATCAGGAATAACAGAGATGATATATTTTTCGTTCTGCATAACTTCCACCTCTTTTGACTTGGTATGCATTCGAATACCGTCGAGTTCTATGTGGCTAAACATGGTATCTTTCACATTATCCTCCTGTTTATCTCCATCCTGTAGGTAGAAAATTGTAAAATCATAAGAAATAGGAACAGCCTTATTGACGGTATATATTTCTCGAATGCGCTTAAACAATGCCGCTGTATCTGTGCTAGTTTGTCCTTTTAGGGACAAACTAGCAAGAAATAATACGGTGCTTAGCAAAATATATTTAATGTTATTGTTCATTTTCTTTAAGCAATGCTGATCTGGTCTCTGAAATAGTTTTAACACCTCTTTCTGTTTCTTTCTTCACGCGTACTAGGGTGCCGTCATCATCATATTCATAGAAGGTGGCGTAATTGTTTTCATCCAATTCTGCCATCAATCGTAATGATTGCGCATCATATACATACGATTTCATGTTGGCGTTATAAGGATGGAACCTCATATCGTCGAAATAAACGTTAGTATTGCCAATGGCTTTAACGGAGAAGCTGATACCTGTAGCGCCTTTTGCCAGACGAACTACCTGTTCGTAACGTTGCCAACCGTCTATAATAACACCTGTCGGCTTGGCTAAAGCCGCCACTCTTACCGAATCATCTCCACCTACGTAGACCATGACTTCCGTATTGCTATAAGAAGTACAATTACAAGGTTGTTCCTCTTTTATCCAGACACTAAATAGCATTTGTTTGCCTGTCACAGGGGTAAAGCCTGGAATAAGAATATCCTTATTCACGCGGATATCTTTCAAAACGTTTGTTCCACAAGCAGTATTCGTATAGGAGATGGTAGGCGCTAAGAAGACAGGAGGCGTTAAGAGGGCAGGGGCTTTAAGTCCCACACTGCTTCCTTTATTTACGCGCATACTATATCTACCGGTATGATGCTGTGTTGTATCGATATTCGCCTTGTAATCGGAGAAGTCGAAATGACGGCCAACCGCACAAACCATATCCTCACAAGGATTACCAGCGCTCATGAAGTAATCTTCGAATCCATCAAAGGCAGCATCCGAATAACGACTGTTCTGTATCACTGCTACAGGCAGCGCATCTGCATACCCGAATAGTCCGGCATTATATCTGCCTAAAGGATCTTTATTCTCCAGTTCAAACCCTTTCAGGTTGAAAATGGTACTTTCTGCATTCCATACCCACTTGGCAGTATCATATTGAGCCTTCCATTTACCAGCATCAGATTGCCAGAAAGGAGCAAAGGTGGAGTAGGTTCCGTCTTTACGGATATTGGTGAGGGAGTCAATAGGGGCTCCATCACGTTGTCCGTAGTAGACATAAGATTTGGATGGGTGCCAGTTACCATACATGCCTATTCTTACAGGATTCACAAATGTATCTGTAACAGTACTGTAGCATAAACGATATGATTCCGCCATTTTAATTTCCGTGCTCGCTACAATAGGGTTATTACACATATCAGTATTGATAGTTACCGTATAGGTACCACCAATTGTTGAACTGGCATTGCTTATTGTCAACTGTTGCATTTCGCGTGTATTATTCCCTTCAATGCCCAAGCCATCCCAGTGATAGGTTTTGGCTTTAAGTGGAAGATTATTGGCTTTCAGTTTGATTTTATCTCCGAGGCAGAATAGTGTATTTTCTCCTGTAATCAACTGATTGGTTTGGAATTCCGAAATAGTAATCGATTGTGGATAGGAGACCTCACAATTACTGACTTTAATTTGGTATGTTTTTCCTTTCATTAATTTGTAGGTAGCGTTACCTACAAAGAAACCGTTATCCTTTTCTTCCAGATAGGGACCTTTTTCCCAATTACCGTCTTCTGCAAGGGAATAGGTGTATTTGCCTGGAGACGGACCACCAGATGCCACTATTAAAATGCGACCTGTATTATCTGCCGCATTAGGGCAAACCCAACCGGCAATTGTATCGATTTTAATGTTATCTATTTTGTAGGTGAATCGCTGTTCATTTCCACTTAAACCGTTAAATTGGTTAGCCCCCATTATAAACTTATAATCACCTGGAGTGGTAAGGGTGAAATAACTTCCAGTTAGGATGGGAGAGGTGTTAATATTAGGTCCAAAAAGTGAATAATAGCCCTTAAGATATTGATCACCTTTAATCGCCCATACGGTACCTGTTACTTTTAATCCTGCACAGGATTGTTCAGTACTAATGTAGCCATAATAACGATATACATCTGATTCAGTTACCCAGACAGGAAGGAGGGTCGTATCACAAGGAGTCGATACTTTTACCACATAATAACCTGGTGACACTCCAGATGTTTGCGGACTAACGGCTATAGACGTGTTACTAGAACCATCAGGGAAATTCGTTATTACAGTAGGTGAAAAGGGATAATCAAGGGTGATTTTAGTACCCGCAGGGAATCCAGTAGTAGATAGAATCCTAAATTGAGCTAACCTGTCGTACCCCATCTTATTGTATTCTGAAGGTTCTGCACTGATTGAAAACTGACGGATTGGAGGGGGCGTCACCACTAAATTGCTATTCAGTGGACCTTGGTCTCTATTGGGAGTTATAAGTGGTGTACCATCAGCAGTGGTCATGGTCACAAAATAATTACCATACGGAATATTCTTTATTGTCACCCATCCACCAGAGTTGTTTTGTTGAGCAATGAAGCTATATATTTTCGAATTATCATTTTTGTCTGTCAGCGTTAGGGTGATTGGCCAGCAGACAGCGATGCCATCTTGTCCTATTTTATAGAAGGCCTGATAATTAAAGGTATTGTTACAATTATGAACAATAGCAACAGCACTCACACTGGGAGGGATCAGTTTTGAGGTAGCGGTATAACTATCTCCACAGGAATTGGTCATAATTCTTGTATAAATTGAATCATAATAATCCTTCAATTTTTTCCCGGCTGGTAACATGATTGTATCATAAACATACATGTACTTTGCAATTATCTTTTCCGGTGTAGTTATATTGTTGCCTAGTTTAGTTGTCAATCTAACAAAATAGTTAGGGTCATCAAAGTTCCAAGTTGCGCTGTAGCCTTCACCAATGATAGCGTCGCAATCACCTGTCCCGGTAAATGCTCTCGAAGCTTCACCAGAAAAGTATGGGTACAATGTGGTTTTCATGGTACCATTTCTGACATTACAAGTATCCAATACATCGCACTCGTAATCCCCCTTAGGCAAAGAGCTCAACAGGAATACATTCGTTTTAACATTGATTTCTTTACTACCTGTATATTCTGCAGGCGCTTTTAATATGCGAAGCCTATATGGCATACGACCACCCGTGATAGTGAATTGAATCGCACCATTAGCACATTTACCTGTTACGTCTTTACTAATTCTAGCGCTGTACACTAGGCTTGCAGCATAGCTACCAGGAACCTCTATCGTCATTTCTTTGCTAGTAGGTTGGTTGGAACAGATGGCCGTAACCTTAAGTTTGTAGATCCCAGGTAATATATCCTTCAAGGTATCGCTGGTTTGCCCCGGTTTGGTTGTTCCGCCGGTTGAACCAATAGGATCAAGGTAATAAAGTACACTTGTTAGACTATTTGCATCAAAACCAGTGAGTTTAACGGCGACTTTACCATCTGCCAAACAGGAGGCGCTGTCTATCTTTGCCGTAATTGCCCAGTCTGTACAAGATTGACTAAATGCACTTAATGATAAAAAACTCAGTATAAAAACTGAAATGAATATTTTGAATATTCCTTTGGTATTAGGGATTAATGACATCATTCTCAATTGAATAATTAAAACCAGTTACACTATTTACTTAATACATACCTGCACCGATAGGCAATCTTCACTGGCTGCCCATTTGATTTATCGGTGTAACTCACTACTAATGGCCCTAGCAGTAGATAGTTTTTCTCATCGAAATTATAATCGTATGATAACTGCATTGGTGATGCATCCTTATCTGAACTCTTAAACCTTGCTACCAATGTGATCTGATTCGGTGTATGCGAATAAGTCCAGGTATTGAAAGTAGGGCCATATGTGGTAATACAGGTGGAATCCGCAAAAGATAAGGATGACAGAATGGGAACGCTCAGGTGATTAATACTATCGCCTGTAACAGACCATTGCGCAAGTACATTATTATTCCAGAAATCTCGTTTCTCCAGTTCTACTCTGCTGATTTTCCAGGTACCTTCCAGCTGCTGTGCCGAAGCACTGGCAGTTGAAAGAATCAGAATGAATGAAATGATATAAAGAATATTTTTATACATATCAGTGATTTTTAGTTTAATGCACATTTAATTTTTACCTGATTACGATCCTGTACCTGCCAGTTTTGCTTGTATTCCTGCATGGAGGCATTCAAGATCTTTTTAGTATCATTAATGATCAGGTAAGGTTTGCCTAATTTCCATTCAATCGGATTACTCATCATAGAAACAGCGCCTATCTGTGCATTGAGATTTTTACGACCTGATTTAATAACGGTGATCGTCATATCATTTCCAGAAACCGGTTTGCCATTATCATCCAGGAAGGAAAAATCAGGTGTGCCGCCGTTAATGGTATTCAGGTCTACTACCCAAACCCGGTTGTAACTTGGGAAACTCGCCAGATTGGTCCCACATCCGTTAGGTACAACAGACATTTTAGAATAAACAAGGAGTTCATCTCCAGAAGAGAAATAGGATGCTGGTGTTGCAGGAGCCAGATCTGTGGTCAGTTTTCCAGAAGTAATATAGATATGTTCCAGTTTTGCATTGATATTCTTGTATGCGCCTCCCATACCGTCGTATGCCCATTCGGCAGGGTAGGAGAAATTAAATATGGAATCATTGAATTCATTCTGGGTAGAACTCAGTAGCACATTGCCATTTTCGGCATTGTAGAGCATATTATTGGTTGTTACCTTGCTTCCATTTTCCGTAACAATAATTTTATCCAATATGCCTCGTCTGTTGATTACTTTGGTGAGGGCGGATGATCTGAACATTAATTCTTCACCTTGAGGAAGGAACATACCACCATAGTTCATATAGAAGTATGGTCCTATATAGAAGGCATCTATTCCAGCATTTGCTAGCATCCCGCTCATTACTGATCTCTGTTGACGGTTATCCATCATCATTTCCATATCCATTCCCAGCGTCATAGAGTCAATGGTTCCAGATTCATCAATTGCTAAGACTCTGTTGTTCAGGTGCTTTTGTTCCGCATTATCATTATCTACTTTGTAGCGGTATTCACTATAAGAGAAAGGTATAGAATCTCCTTCCTTATAGTTATAAACACCTCTTTGTTTGCCATGCATGTCATTCAATTCGATCTTGAATCCCTGAGATTTAGCCATATAGCGTTTGGCATTAATCTTCAGCAAATTCCCCAACTTGGTAGTATAAGAAGCATCCATTTGCTCACCAACGATTTCGGAGAAGGTGGCGATTGTTGGGAAATCATAAGCAGTATAGAAGGTATTTTCAGTATATCCTGCTTTAGATCTTGCATTGGCAGGAACGATACTTTTTACACGTACCCTGCTATAACCAACACTTGGTACAGGGAAGAAAGATTCTCCAAGCGGAGCTTCCACATAACTAGCAACATTTGGTGTCAACTTACCGATATGATCTTTATAGGTAAGTGGATAATGCCATGGATTATCTTCACCTCCTACAATTGGTTCATAACTTGCTACACCGCTGGAAATAGTAGTGAGTTTACCATCAATTACTTTATCTGTTGTATAACTGTATTCTGTCCCGAATTTAGATTCCTTTTGTCCGGTCATAGCATTCCAGTTATCATAAATCATAATGCGTTTAACCCTATTACCACCACCATATTTTTTATAAAAAGGATTATTCAGTCGGGCGGTAGAACGGGAGAGGTCAAGGTCTCTGGCGGTATTCTCCGATCTCGCTACAGTAGAAAATCCCTTAATTTCATCCACAATAGTTCCTGCCATGGCAGTAAGTAATCTAAGGGCATTAGGGCCGTCGAGGTCATCACCTACATCTGTTTTGTAGTATGCTTTTGATGGCAATGATGTTTTCAAGAATTGAAGGGTAGCGTTTGCCAGTGGGGAATAGGATCCACCTTCATCACCATCTACTTTTACAGATTTAAGTTTTATGTAAATCATTGATCCGTCTCCAATAGCACCATAATCACTACGGTCTAAGTAACCATAACAATGAATGTATTCACTGCCACTACCTAAGCGATTTGCGCGCATATTCACATTCAGACGGAAGAATATGGTATCATTTAATCCAGCCAGATAGGTGTTGTAAACTTCTGCTGGCGTCTTTACAGCTTTTGGCACCTTGAAGGCTACATAATGGTTATCTTGAACTTGTAAACCTACACGATCATACAGATGGTTCTTTAAGTCTCCTTCGCTAGTCGGTTTTTTATTAGCCAAACCAACAATTGGCATCATTTGACAGGCACGCTTATGTTGTACATAGGCATAATCATCACTCTCATAATCTACTTTTATTCTTCCACCGGAAGGTAGCTTTATAGAATCCAGTAACCATGCACCGGCATTATACGCCATTACGCTACTATCTTGTAATGCGTAAGGGTATTCTGAATTCGTAATCGGGTTGGATGCGGTGAAATTTGGATTGTCCTTCGCATTTTTATAGGTTCCCCAACGATCTGTTGACTGATTATCGAACTTAGGGTTGTTCTTATTATAATAGAACGCATAACCATTTCTTCTTGCTTTTTCCAAGCTCTTATTGGTATTTCCATTATAAGAGAACCATATCCTCGTCAGTGTTAGTTTACCTCCCTTACCTTGATTATCGCTCGGACATAAATCATTGCTATATTCAAAATGAACGGTTTTAACAGGTATTGGATTTTTCTTGTTTTTCAAAAACTCGGCTTTGGTATACAGGTTGATTTCCCTAAGGAGTTTAGGCAAGCCACTGTTAGGAATTTTCTGCCCTGTCACAGTGATTGGTTGTAAATCGGGTCTGTCTTCCAGCTTAAAGGTCGCCACCATATTCTTCGATACAATCGAGTTCAAGTACCACAGTTCCTTTTCACCATAAACATAACTGCCTTTATCATCCGTGAAGTCAGATCTCAAACCAACATTATAGTTAGCACTATCTGAATAAGGGATTCTCCATTTATAAGGATTATTGATGCCTGCTACCTTGGTATAGTTAAATTTAACAGCTGTTCCAAAATCGTCGTCACTAACACCATTACCAGTCACATCGACATAGTCAGGCGACAGAATGGCTGTCAACAAGAAGGAGTGAGCATATGCAGGAATTTCTTCCGCAGAATAGTAACGCTCATTACCAGATTTATTTATTGTGGCATCGTTTTCACCGGGAGTATATTTTACCAAACCGGTGTTTGTATTACCATTAGATTGCTCTACAGAGAAAGTTGCTTCTTTTTGATAAGTATTATATACAGGAAGACCGTATATATATTTCTTCCCATCAGGATTCATCACATTGATTTCTGACAGGTGGTTCTTCTTACGGAAGTTGTTAATCCTTTTCTCCAGTACAAGGGAGTCACTGATTTTATATTGTACCAATGTATCGATAACAGAAAAGGCTGACATGTCAACGGCTTTTCCATCGCATATCATCGTGAATAAAAGACTACCAGCATCAGGTCCGTTATTGTAGAAAAGATCAAAGTCATAATATTTTCCGGATTCCAGGTTGATGGTGGTATCTTTCCTTTCACCAAAATGCACATGCATCCATGGTACACCATTAAAAGAGACCTTCATCTCATCATCCACTTCACCATGTATCTTGTATATGCCTGTAAATGGTGCCAGGAATCTTCCTTTTGCTCTGAACGAAAACCAGGAGTTCTCATTATGAGGAAGATCATCATCTTTGGTGTTTAACTGTTCATTAATATAATTAAGCTTTTTTAACTCAGGTACCGTTCTAAATACAAAATTGCCTAGGTGATAACGTTTCAGGAATCTCTTAGGATCTATGTTTTCATAAGAATAAAAGTCAGCATCCAAGCCCTGTTGTGTTCCAATATCCTCCTGTACATTGATGCATGAATTAATAGGATACGTATTAATAGCATAGTTCTCAATATATTTAGAGAAACCAGCCTTACTGGCATCGTCAGCACTTAAATAAGTAATCACCTGCGAGCGCTTTGCACGATCTGTACGCGAGGTAGCGGCCTGTGTAACAGGGATTTTTTCCCTTACTGACCCACCTACATACCTTAAGAGATTGCCAGTGGTTCCGATATTTTTTGTATTGTTACCCTTCAGTTCAGGAACAACGATGTCTGTACCTCCAAATTTATCGAAATACGTCTGATCACTTTTTCCCATTTCACCCACATTGCGCAGATAGAAGGACTCATATAAGCCAGCACTTTTGGTAAATTTGGTATTTTCAGCCATTCTGTTGAGGTCTGTCCAGGCTCTGTCATCAGAATAGCTATTGATAACATTAACATCAGCGCCGAGATGAATAAGTGACGCAGTACCAACGTTTAGCCCGAAGCTTGCGGAGTTACTTTTAGTTGTCATGCGTACATCATTCACATATCCTATATCGTTTCGGTAAGCCCTGAACATACCTCCTGTGCCTTCACCACTAATGGAGAACAAATCCGGGGTATAATATGGCAAACCAATATTTCGGATGGAGGCCTTCATCGGAATTTCACGTTCGCGGTTATAGTCCTGTAATGCAAGCGGGTTCTTCGAAGCACCTTCCATGTTGAAATACCCATAGGCAGGATAAGATTTTGAAGTATCTCCAGGAGCAATATATTGCTTGCTTACATAACCATTTATACCTACAGAGCTAAAAGTTCCAAAAAGTTCCAGACCTAAATCAAAACTACCACTATATGAATAGGAGGTATAAGGTAAACCGGAAGATGGTATGGAGGATGGATAGGCATATGAAATATTGCTGGCTAATGTGCTTGAAATACCCTGCCCCTTAATGCCATGTTCCATGATCTTTTCCAAACCAGGTATTCGTTTATCTTCTTTATTTGTGATTTCAGCACGCTTGCGTGCTGCAATCTCCTGGGTCCTCTTTGACATGGTCATTCCACCTGAGAATTGCGTTGATTTTAAACCACTACGCGTGCTGAAACTTGCTCCCATTGACACATTACCACTAAACACATTATCCTTAGATGAAATTGAACCGTAAGTCAAAGCTATAGAGGGATTAAAGGAAAGACCATCTTGGCTGTTATTGGAAATACCTAATCCTCCTGAAAGTGGCCCTACGGCTTTCTCTCCGGCATTAATACTCACGTTCGCTCCCATCTCCATACCCCAACCTCTGTAGTTATTTTTAAAAAGAGAATAACTTAAAGTTGGTTTAAATAATTCCTGATTAAATACTTTAAAGGAGGCCCTTAAGCCTGCACCAACTGTGGTGTTAGGTTTTATACTAATCGTCTTTTTAACCTCATCTGTCCCGTCAAAATCATCCGGTAAACCTCTCATGTTACGTTGAATGGTACCAGGATTGATATTCCACCCAAGGCCTACCCAGCTAGCTTCCTGGGACATATTGACATTACCACTGTATCCGATAGACAGCGGATAACCATCCACATCTATCAAGGGAATATTGTAGTTAAAATCTCCCGTAAACAGGTCCACCATATTAGTAGCGCCTACAGGTTGATACGTGGCAAATTCCGGCTGCGTTGGACCACCATCCAATTTCTCCATGGCCTTGGGAGCCATAGCCGCAGTATTTACCTCTTCGCGTGTTGCAGCAGCAGGCATATTTACTGTTAAAGGATTCGCATTCACCGTTCCAGATGGGGGAGCTATTATTCGCGCAGCCAATGGATGTCTGCTTCCGCCTAATGCATAAGCAGGAATAATGGCCTGGAAATACATGGTAGTCAACAACACAATAGCTATTACTTTCTTCTTTTTCTCTCCAAAAGTCAGCAACATTTCTTTTCTATGTTTAATAGGTATAAGGACTTCGTTTTTTACTTAGAATACAGGTTATTCTGAATAGATAAATCTTAACTGCCAAGTTTCATTTCGGCTGTTTCTCAGTCGCAGCAAATAAGATGCTCCTGATCTCAATCCTACTCTTTGCAGTGGTAAGTTTATCCTGTTTTCCCCTCTCTCCAGGGATATGGTATTGTTATATACTTGCGTATTATTTTCAGAAGAGATAATCTCATAACGGGTACTGTTATCGCCTGCTTCATTGACATACACCACATTCACGGAGCCTTTCACCGTTACAACGGCTGCATCCAGCTCTCTACGCAACTGTACAAACGCACTGTTATTATCAATTACTTTTTTGTCGATACCTTTTATTTTAAAGGTCCATACCTCTGCTTGCGCCGCAAATAAAGCACCGTTACGGGCAGTGATCGTCCAGGCATAGTTTACGCCAGTATCCAGTGGGGTACCGGAAGTAGGGTAGTTAACAAAAATATTCTTCAGATATCTACCACGATAAACAGGAATGTTCTGCTGAATAGCTTCCTGCGGCGACTGCCCATCTCTTACATTAGTAATCACCATATCATAATTTAGATCGGTAAACATATTCAATGGGGCAGGAGGGATCCAAGTAAACTGCGGTGCACGAGTATCCAGTAAGCTACCGTCTGCAGGCATGTTCAATACAGGTGGACTCACAGGCTCCACTACAAATGGAACACAATCATCTCCAATCTGCTGGTGTTTATTATCTGACAGGATCAGACTATAACATACCAGGTAGCTTCCTGCAGGAAGCGTGGCATTGGCACTGCGATCAATACTGTTACTCAGATACTCATACTGTATTGGCATGAAATCTCCAGCCTGTAATTGCTTGGCGCCTCGCGTCAGTACAATTTCCTTGGTGATACCCGTCAAGAGGGGTTGATTGGTGGTCGCATCCATCAGGCGGACAGCTACCTGTACACTAACAGGCGATTGTGAGCCAGATACCAGGATCATATTCCACAACTGGGCTTTCATCAATATCCCCGCAGGCGGAAGCTGAGGTGTCATCGTGACTTGTCCGAATGAACGAAAGGATAGTAACATTAACAGGAGGTATAAGGTCCTCTTCATATCGTACTTTTAAAATATTTTAGTATAGGTTAAACGGCCTGTTTTATTTGGAACGAGTTGTTTATTTACACCAGGAACAAATCCCTTATCTGCCATCAGTCCGAATTCGCCGATTTTAGGGATACTTATTTTTGCATTTCCAGAATAGCCCATTTGTTTATTCTCAAAAACGGTTTGATAGTTATATTTCACACCACCACCAATTTCCAGCCATCTATTTATTCGGTATTGTGCATTGCCATCGGCTCCATATAAAGCATACTCTTGGTTAACGGCTGCAGAAACGCCAGTGGATAGGGTCAGGGCATTCACAAAGAATGTTTGCATGAACTGGACATTCGTACTGTTGAAATAAACGAAACTGGAATCCGTTTGCTTATTATAGAACCTGGTTGCAGATAACATGGAGTTCATGCCAATACCTTTGTGGGTATAATAATAACTCGCGGTACCTACCAGTGTATAGAATAAGTTCTCTATAAACCTATCATTCTCTGTTTTGGTGAGCTGAGATGATGGGAAATATCCGAGAGAAACTACCGGCCAGTTTTTACGACGGAAAGTTGCCTGGATGCTTTTGAAAATCGTTTTGCTACTATAATTGGTGCTATCAAAAATATTGTTGTATGCATTCCGTTTTACGCTACCAATAAGGGTTAACTGTTTATGGAAAAACGGTTGCTCGGCTTTCAATGACCAAACTATTTGTTGACTTCCACTAGCGTACAAACTGAACGACTGAAAATCCGATCCTAAGAGTTTATACATAGTAGATATACGGGTAGCAGTTTTGGGTATATAACTAAACGTACTTACTGAAAACGCTTCGTTGTGGTGGCTGTTGAACTGCATCATACTTCCACCTACGCTTTCGTGGCTGGCAGCTCGCTGGTAATAGGGGGTAGAAGATTTGGCTACTTCTCCAATCACATAGTTATAGCGGTTGATCTGCCACCTACCTTCCAAGGATAATCCCATGATTTTGTAGTCTGGCATTTCTACAGTACCCGTTGTTGGCGTACCCGTGTTAACGTTATATACCTGCTTTTTACCTGTATAGAAAGATAGAATAAGGTTGTTGCCTTCTTTCTGTCCTACACCGGCTCTGATGATATTCAGGTATTGTTTAGGACGGTTCGCATTGACGATATAGTCGCGGAACCGATAATCTACAGCACCCGTCGCGAAGGCAAGATACCAAGAGGGATTGAATTCGGCCTGTACGCCTGTGATACTGATATTTTTGGCGGTAAGTTCACTGTAATCCACCATCGTTCTGCCGATTCCTATGGATTTCATCGATAGGAGCAGCTTGTATCCTGGCGGTAAAACAGAATCAGGCAAATTCATACTTGATAACTCAGATACTAGTTCACCATCATTCTTACTGTTTTGCAACGCACCCAATAAGTACGCTTTCTTATTACCGACTGCAATTTTTTTCTTGTTATATAATTTCAATAAGTTATCGTAGGCTAATTGTACTGAGTCCAACTGGTGCTGTTTATCCTCATATTCTTTCCGAAGCTTTGCCACCGCGCTATCACTGCCTCCGAACCGGCTTTTCTTTAAGTCCGCCAAGGGTTGTAAAACCTTTCCGAATGCGTAACGTGGTAAACTTTTTATATCCACAGGGAGCGAGTCTCTATACCGCAAATTATAATCGTGTTCTTTCGCCTCCACCATTCGTTGTAGTTGGGCGGGCGAGTTAAACCAGGATTTCAGTAATTGTAATTGCGTCCAGCCAATGTCTAGCTTGGATTTAATGGTATCCAGTTCTTTCAACTGTTTCAATTTTCCAGCTTCCCAACCTTTGGCTTTATCCATTAGCATCTGTTTAAAATCTCTGTTGGTATAATGGAGATTGATACCGGTAAGATTGCGAAACAAAACAGAATTCCCTTTACTGGTGCTGAATGCCAAGTGTAATGGATACTGATTTTTAACTGTGATATCCAGGTTTGTTGTTAGGGTATGCTGATAAATATCTTTTTCGAGGTATGGCGTATCACTGTTGGATTGATAATATCCATCGTAAGTTACGTTACCATGAATTTGCAGGAATGGATCTCGTTTTACCACTGGAGAAGGGGCCATGGGCTTACGTTCCCTTATACTGGGCAAGCGGGTATCCCCTAATGGTCCAGCATATATGGTCACAGGGATTGGAATCATTGTTTTACAACGATCTGTATGTGCTAAGTAGCACACAGTATCTATCGCATTTTTTGCCTCCGGAAACTTTTTTACCTGCGCGTTGGCTCCTAGGATAGATAATAGGGATAATATTATTATGGCTACGGCTCTCACAACATTAACAATCGGGCTAACTGATGATGGTCGTCTTTTTTAAAATATAGGTTTTACCCGCGACAAAATTAGGTAATACCTGTTAAATTCAAAATGAAAATCAATTATTTATTGCAACCCCAAGGCTACAGAGGGTCTTGCTGAAAAAAATAATTGAATTTAATTTATCAAGGTGGGAACAACCATGTCTAAATGGTTGCACCATTGCTTAATCAGATGAATAATTGGGTATCATAAAAAATATATTTAGACATGATGCCATCGGATTAAGCTTAGCGACAGACCAAGCTTAGTCCAATGGGTAAATTATTTTTTTTCGGCGACTAGCTTTTCAATCAATGTTTCCAATCGCTTTACTTTTTCTTCGAGCGCTTCATTTTTCTTACTTAATTCCTGTACGGATTTTACCAGCAAACCTACGGTGCTGGC
The DNA here is from genome assembly GCF_019236475.1 of Chitinophaga sp. GTDB lineage: Bacteria > Bacteroidota > Bacteroidia > Chitinophagales > Chitinophagaceae > Chitinophaga. Next base: position 324,197 of record NZ_JAFAIX010000014.1, on the reverse strand, counting down.
CTGGTCTACACCTTTACGACCAGGAGTAGACATTTCATCCGGCACTTCATCCGCAATAAATCCGATATTGGTTTTTCCAGTTGTATCTGCCTTGAATTGGAAAGAACGAACCTGCGCTTTATTTAAAACTGCTAATGCAGAATAAGAAAGCGGTGCAATATTCTTTTTAAGACTTCTCAAAGAAGTCTGATAATAAGAAGTAGCATACATATTTCCGGAGGTGTTGATATTACCAGCAGCATCCAGGTTAAAAACGGAACCGAAATTGAGGTTGTCTCTGTTGAATTTCAATACATCCTTCAGTCCAGGACCGGCAGTGGCATTGCTTCTAAACAGCCAGCCTTCATCACCATTGTCCCTAGTTTCAAATATTAGATTGCCGGAAGGCGTATCCTGATAAGACTCCACAAATATTCGCCATTCATCAGAGTTAAATCCCCAGTATAAACCTCCACTATGCTGTTGTCCATTTACAAACTGCAAGTTTCCCTCTTGATCCCTGAGTGCGATCGTATTGGCATAACCCCATACATCTGGATATCTTCCTCTTAGTAGATCCGCGTCCAGTCCAGAACCTTCGCCATCGTTTTCGGAGTGCCAGAGTAATGCATCCTGTCCCCAATGGTTTCTTATTCTCAGTTGGTTATTGTCTGAGAGATATAGTGCTAGTCCATATACGCCAGGTTTATGGAAACCATAAGCAGGATTGGTATTACTTCTTGCCTCATAGTTGGCAGCGGAGTAGAGGAAGTCTCCGAAAATGGTTTGTCGGGAAGATCTGATGGTATTGTTTATAAGAATGCTGGAATCTGAAGTAGTACCTCTCGCAGTAATACTAGCAAGGGTTTCACCTGTGAGTGGCATTTCTAGAAACCTACGTACAGATTTAACATCTACAGGTCTGATATAACCGTCATAACCTGCAAAAATGCGTGTAATGTTTGCTTCGTACTCCAGCGGCGCATGGGTATTGAAATAGTGGGAAAAGATAAATCCATTTTGATCCCTGGCCACAATAGAATTGGGGTCTGCACTGGTTACAGGCGCCATGCCACGTACCACATCTGCATCGAGGCCAGAACCTGCACCATCGTTTGCAGAATGCCAAATCAGTCCATCCGGACCTAAATGGCTCTTGATGCGCAACTGGTCTTTGTCTGCCAGATAGATGGCAGCCGCTGAGCTTCCAGGTCGGTGAAAACCATATGATGGAAAGCCGTCACTTCTAGCTTCAAAGTTTCCTCTGGCATATAGTGTATCTTCTAGTACAGTTGCCCGATAAGACCTGATGGAATTATTTACCAATATATCTGCATTTGAAGTGGCGCCTCTCGCCGTAACGCTTGCGAGGGTTTCACTTGCGGGGGCATCTATGGCGTATACCGCACCATTTTTTACATATTTAATCTGATCTCCTTCTCGGTAAATAGATTGTACGCCACCAATTCCTGGCATGGTGCTCAGGTCCAACGTATCTTGTCCGACAATAGCGATTTTAGAATTGCCTATCTGTTGTAGTTTGATTTTTTTGAACTCCGTACGGCCGTTACCTTTATTATACAGGTAGCCATTTACACCTGAAGTTCTATTTTCAAGAATAAGTTCGGCGGTATCACAAACATTGTAGATACGAACACTGTCGGCTCGAATCTGGTATACTTTCTGGGCATAGGCACTACTACTGGCTCCCAGTAATAGTAACAGCAAACATTTTTTCATAGAAGTTTTCTACTTTCTAATACTACGATTAACAAACTGCTCGGCCACAAAAGGTATAGGAATAGCGCTTCGAACAGTCAGAATAAATTCGGTTACTTTTTATTTTCGAGTGACTCGAGTCTTTTCAGTACTTCGGCCAAGGTACTATTTAATTTTTTATTTTCATTCTCGAGCTGTTCATTTTTTGTTGACAGCTCTTGTACAGCGCGGACCAGCAAGCCTACTGTACTTGCCTGGTCAACTCCTTTTCTACCCGGCGTTGCGATTTCCTCCGGTACTTCATCCGCGATAAACCCAACATTTATTTTATTGGTAGTATCGGCTTTGAAACGAAATGTTCTTACCTGTGTTTTATTCAACACTGTCAACGCGGAATAGGGGATAGGCTGAATATCTTTTTTCAAACTTCTCATGGAGGTCTGGAAAAAACTGGTGGCCTGTACATTTCCTTGCGCCATTATGTCTCCGACCATGTTGATATGTACGCGGGGATACATTTCCCTTCTAAGGGTAGCGTCTGATGATTTGGAAGGCCCCATGATTAACTCTCCATCATTATTGATCCCAAGTGCCCAGTTCAGAATACCAGCCTGGGTCATGGATATGTAGGCTCGATCCCCACCTTTGGCACGTGTAACCCCAAAAGGGGAGTACCAAAAGGTATCATATAATATTTCCGCATCACCTACTTCTGCAGCAGCAGATCTGGCAATACCGGAAATGTTGAAATTCCCCTCCATAGGGGTATCTGAAAATTTATTCAAGATAAAGTTATTCGCACCTTCTACTACTTCTCCATATTGATTGGTGGCTAATGCCTTGTAGTTTTTATGGTTTGCCATGGTAAGTCGACCGTAGAAAGCATGACTATTAGTTTTTCCTGCACTGGTATCTTCCAGTACGTAGTTGATATTATTATTACCGAAATTAATATACCCTCTTCTTATACCATCTGTGGTATAGAACCCAAGAGAGCCAGTGGCAGGCGCTACCCCTTCTTCCAGCTTTGTGAATCCTGTAATACCAGGTCTTCCAAAGGAGGCATTACCACCCACATTTAGTTTTTCTGTCAGGCTGTAGTTTTCGCCTATCATAACATTTCCCAATGGTGTAATGCTCAATGCCGGATACATCATTCGGGTACCATACCCGGTGGGGCTCCCAATGATAAAATTATTGGCATCACTGATACCCAACTGCCATACTTTCTGGGAATATCTGGTCATGGCGATATAGGCTAAGTTGCCTTGTACCGTAGATGGCCGCGTGACGCCAAAGGGGGCGTAGTTCCTCGTATCAGGATCTGGCAATCCGTCGTTTACTTCTAGTACACCTAATATTCCCTTTCCATTAATACGGAAGGCCGCATATTGGTCTACCGCTTCTTGATTTTTAATATAGTCGTTACCGTTACCGACAATACCTGGAATGGTGGCTAGATCCAGGGTATCTTGGCCTATGATAGCAATTTTGGTATTCCCCACTTTTTGTAGGCGAATCCGCCGAAACTCTGTACGGCCAGCTCCTTTGTTAAAAAGATAACCAATAGAATCTTTGGTTCTGTTTTCAATGATTAACTCGGCGGTATCACAAACGTTGTAGATGCGTACACTATCGGCACGGATCTGGTAAATTTTCTGGGCAAAAACAGTGGTAGTGAGGCACAATGCTGCGACAGTACTAAAAAATAATTTCATCGTATAGGGTGGGTATTATGGTCGGCGGCGAATGTAGGATGTTTGCTATTAATTTGCAAATATAGGGAGACACGGATACGGCTGGCTAGCATGATAAAATATGCAAGTGTCACGTGTCTCTCTAACAACTATTATTTGTTTATTTGCATACCCCATTATATAAGTACCGTCGGCCTCTCACCTTTATCCCATCTAATTCTTATCTAGCTGTTTAAAAGCATATAAAATATTATAATTTATATTTTTATATATATATTTATGAAAATTTTGGCCATTTTCTGTTACTGGAAGTCCAGTCACTATTAAATACTTAATTGTTTGCATCGACCTAGAATATCCTATGCCCTTTTTCCTTGTGTAGCGGGAAGTAACCTGTTATTCATGCCCTATGCCGCTGCCTGTTTTATAAATCCGGATGCCAGCGGCCACCAGGATCTTGCCTTCAGATTACCGGAGGGTACATTATCAGCCATCTTATTTCAGAACTGATGCCACACCGGACTTTACTTTTAATTCTTAAATCATGTTGATGATCGTGTATAAACGGATGCGCTGTATTATTTGCTTGCTCCTGCTAATGATGAAGGGTATAGCACAGACCAATCACCCAGTGCTGGTGAATATGCAACTGAATCCGCCATACAGCCTTTATTTGAGCGATTATTCCGCCGCGGATGTACAGCGTATGCAAGTGCATTTATTGCTGAAAGATCTCACCGAATTTAATTACAAATGTCGGCTAAGGCTGAAAATAGAAGGACCTGGTATTACACTCCAGAGTAAAGCAGGATTTTATGTGCCACCTATTATCTTAAACGGTGGTGAAATGACCACGATTAGTGGGCCGGAACTAGCAGATTATTTTAATCCGCAAAACCTCTTTATCCAGGGCCTAGATAACAATGCCTTTACTAAAAATGGGGCGAAGCTACCAGAAGGAATATACAAGTTTACCATAGAGGTGCTCGACTATACAAGGAATACTGTTATTTCTAACCCAGGAAACGCTATCGTGGCCACCTTCTTGAGCTATCCACCAATTATTAATTTACCGATGGCCAATACCAAGGTAGATGCCATGGATCCGCAGAATGTGATGTTTCAATGGATGCCACGCCATACTGCGTCCATGAATGCTGCATTCAATGTGGTGTATAAATTTAGATTGGTAGAAATGATTCCGGCAGACAGGGACCCTAACGACGCTTTGCGTACACTACGTCCCATATATGAGGTGATCACCCCCCAAACAATGCTAGTATATGGCGCTGGGGAACCGGCACTAACCCCAGGAAATAATTATGCCGTACAAGTACAGGCCATAGAAGCAGATGGTAAGGATATGTTTGTGAATGATGGTTTCAGTGAAGCAGTGAAATTCACTTATGGCGAAAAATGTAGTGTGCCACAGCAGATCGTTGCTGCATTTGCAGGTAAAAACGAATTGAAACTCACCTGGGCGAGTACCACCTCACAACAAGGATATACGGTACGTTACCGAGAGGCTGGCGATAACCCTTCTCAATGGTATGAGGATAACTCCTTCCAACCACAAATTACCATCAGCGGTTTGAAGCCAGGTAAAAAATATGAATACCAAGTGAAGGCACAATGTATTTGGGGCTACGGCGATTATTCTCCAATAGCATCTTTCACGATGCCTAATGAAACCATGACCAGTGGCGATTTTGTATGCGGTATGAATCCAAATCAGTCGAAGATAACCAACACCACCAATGTCAAGTCACTTGCGGTGCAAGACACCATTTGGGCAGCAGATTTCAGGGTAATCATCATGAGTATCAGCAGTACTGGTGATGCGTATACGGGTACTGGTTATATTGATATCATCCCATTCTTGAAAATTAAAAAGCTGAGAGTCACCTTCAATAACATCCGGGTTAACACCGATAAGCGGATGTATGATGGTGTGATGGATTTAAGCCATGAAAGCAGGCAACAAGTGGAAGCTGATTTTAATGGTGCTATCGACAAATTGTTGAAACAGATAGATGACATCGTCAAGGATACTTCCGTGGAAAAACTCTTCTCTCTCAACCCTGATGCATTCATTTCAGACATTGAAAGGATAAAAGGATTTGATGATCTGGACGAGACTTCCATCGACAGGCTCTCAGAGCTGCAAAGCAAATTTGAAGAACTGAGGGAATACCAGCGCATGTATCCTGGCATGACCCCTGAAGACCGTGCCACCATGGGAGATAAGATAAGGAAAGATTTGGGACAAGGTTTGAAGGCCGTTAAGGAAGGTATTGAAGCAATAAAACAATTGATAAAAGAGTTGCTGGGAATATATCGTAAGGCGGTAACTGCATTGGCCAAAGAGAAACAAAGTAAAGCCGATGGTGCTAATGAAACACAGTTATTCAATGACAAGAAAGCCGCGTTAGATAAGTTAATCCAGACGAATAACAAGAGTATCCAAAAAAACAATAACGCCAACAATGACGGTATTGTCCTGCTCGCACAGCAGATTGAGGAGGTAGTAGATGCTTCGAAAGAGGCAACCGGTACCGGTAATGCGGATATCGACAAATACCTGGAACTGTTACAGGAAAAGAACATCCGTACCATCCTTTCTATTCTGGTAAACAATAAAGATGAAGCCAAGGATAAGAAAGTGGTGGCTGGATTGAAAGTGGATGGAAAGCCTGCAACAACTTACCTGTCAGGAGAAAAGAAAGATGAAAACACTACTGTCACTGCTATTAAGCAGTCTGTAATGGATTGGTTATTAAAATTAATTGAAAAACACTAAGCCATATGAAGTTTTGGGTCAGGCTAATAGCATTAATAGTAGGTTGTTTTTTGACAAATTCGGTATACAGTACCTCATTAAAAGACAGCCTTCGTCGGGAAATGATGATCAGAGAGGGAGCTAGCCAGCTCCGCTCTCTGATGGCGTCCAATGAGAGAAATAACGCTAACGGGACACCGGAAAAGAACCAGTATCTGCTAACATTTGATGGCGGAGGCAACTATATAGAGCAACTAAATGCTGCTTCCAATAGTCTTATTTATGGGTTGCCCATTCTTACGAATGACCAACAAATAAAGGTCAATGAATCCCTGGTGAATATCAATAAGGCAGATGGTAATGGTAACCAGTTTGGAGTATATGTGCTGGTATTTAATAGTTGGTTTATTAATCTGACGAAAGAAATTCCTGAAGATGCGAAAATTGATGATTTATACGATCTGAAACCCTATACCAATGAAAACCTGAAGCAAAGGGTATGGGACGAAATCAAAGACTTGGGAAACCAAATTTTTGAGCGGGCAGGTTTCGGCGAAGCTGATTTTAAAAACAGAGTTGGTGTAGTGCTTGGACGTGAAATCCTGCTGCTGGAAAAGAAGGAGTTTAAAGCCTACATGACAGGAGAGGCCTATTCCAAAGGCCTGAACGAAATAGATTTGGCTAAAGTGAATGCGAGTATTGCCTCCAAGAAGATCTCCATGGGTGATCCTTTTGATTACCTAAAGCGATATCCAGCACTTTTGTATGAAGCATTCAAAAGCAAAACGGCACCACCTATCAAGCTGGAAAATCAATTCAAGCCTACCGTTAAATCCTATTTCGGGCAATTAGCGTCCAAGGCCACAGCAGGGAATCCTGGAGATGAGATGCCACCTTCACAGGATGTGAACAGGGCATTATTTGATTACAGCGGTGGATTAAGTTTAGCGGAAAAGCAAGATATACTTTCTCAGTTGCAAACGGCGCAACAACGAAATAAATGCAAGAGCCGTATTTTCATCACCAGTTGGAAAACCGCCCCACATCTACTGAACTACGCGTCATCGTATTTAGCGTCCCCAACTGGTCCGATGGAAATTGCCTTATGGGTACATTTCGGGGAAGACGGATCGGTTTCTTATAAGTCTGGATATAGTAAGGATGTACCATTACAGGAAGAAAGTAAAAAGTATCTCAGCCTACTGGCCAGTATTCTGCCGGATCTGCCTGAATTGAAATTCAATCCTTTGGTAGCAATGTTTGACGGCCTTACAGGATTGATAGAGGAATTGAAGGTGCCGCCGAGATTTTATGATCCAGCAGACCAGGATTATAACCCATTACCTGGAAGGGTATTTAATTATGTTACATTGGGGCTACTCGATGATGTAGTTAAGCCAGCTACCAGTTGGATTCCTTTTGGAAGTTATTCAGAACAACAATTTGGGCAGGGGAGAATGGGATTTGCTTTCTGGTGTGGCGCTTGGAATGGTTCAGTGGAACTAGTAGCTAGTGGAGCAAAACTACTATCTCTCATGACAGATCCAGATAAGTTGATCGCATTGAAAGATGCAGGTGTCAATCTGATAAAGAAATGGTATTCGTATGACGGGATTAACGGTATGCCTAAAGGGATAGTGATATCAATAGAAGGTTTTTTCAAAGGACTATACGAAAGTCATTCTGGTAACCCTTGCTTTATTGCCGAAAAATTAGGAGAAGATGCCCTAAATATTTTCACCTTGGCAATAGCATTCGTGAAGGTAGGGAAATTGGCCAGTTTGGCCGAAGCCCTAGAAGCAATTGACCCATTGTCTCATATAATAAAATTTGGTGGTAAATTTGTCAAATATGCGTACACTGTTACACGTGGTGTTAGCAGGGCTTCCCTAGGCATTTATCACCTGGCAGAGAATGGCCTGGCTAGAGTAATACTGAATGCGGAACACCATCTGGAAATCGTTGTAAGGAGATCTAATGAGGAGGTCTGGCAGGCTATCAACTGGGTAGTAGAGCCTAGCTATGCAGTGCAATTGTCTGATGGTAACTGGTATCGGATGCGAGAGTCGGCTTATCGCAGATACATGGATGAAACGCGTCCCTGGAAGATCGAGTTTGCTGACGTAGAAGCTGCCAACGGCGACAAAATGGGGATCATTTCAAATGCCGATGGAACAAAGGAGAATCTAGAAGTATTTGGTAAGGCGGAACAGAGCGGAGATCATGCGCCAGTAACGGATCATGGTGGTAACGGTGGTCATGACGGTGGTAACGGAGATGGTCCTGGAGGTAACGATGGTGGTAATGGACATGAAGAAGGTGGCGGGGTACCTAATGGCCCTACTGGCATCTTTAAGAAATTTACCCAGGCACAATTGGCGGATATGGAGCCGGTGATAAATGACCTTGTTAAAAATATTAAGGCTGAAAAAATAGAACAAATCTTCCTTGATCCAGCGCACATTGACGAGGCTATGGCGAAGCTTCGAGACGCTACTTTTTATAACCAAGGAGATATAGTAGAGTTGCCGGCAAGAGATCACTTTGTTAGAAATTTGCTACCGCAAGAAAACGCAATGATGGGTGCAGATGTCATCTTCCGTGACGCTAATGGCCAGAAAGTTGGAGGTAGAATACTTGAGGTAGATGCAGTTATATTAAATAGCGAAGCAAAACGAATTGATAGGAGTGTAACTATTAAATTTGATAAAGGGTATTTTTCAAAAGGTAGAACGAAGGATAAAAAGGCATTGACACATATGGCGAAATTGCCAGAGAAAGTAGATGAATTAAGAGATTATATGGTAAAGAATCTAGGTTGGCCGCAAAAACTGTGTGACAGAATCGAAAAAGCTGAGATAAAATACCTGGATGCAAGGAGTAATACGGAAAAATTCATGTCTATGCAAGAATTCCAGGAATACATCGGAAAGGACACAGATTTTTCAAAGTTTAAAATAGATGGATTGTCACCGGAAGATTTAGGCGTGACCCAGGATGAGTTGCTGCAAGGTGTTGTCGAATTAGTTAGAAGAAAATTAAGAAAATGAGTGCCAGTATTGAAATAGTTGGAATAAATCAGGGGAAACTGCTCGAAAGTCTTCCAGAAGATTTCATAGCAGTCAAAGAAAAGTACCTGGGATCTCCGGAAAATATCACCGTTGAGGAATTAACAAGCATATACGATGCGCTGTTTTTTGAATCCCCTGATCAACCAGAGAGTGGTTTTTCTCTACTTTTCGAAAATTGGACGAATAGAACGAGCTTTCTATTGGCCCAAATGATGGGTTATTATTTCAGGAATTTCGACTGGAAAAATGACATCCAACTTGAAAAATATGAATACAATTACTTGCTGAATAGAAATCAGGCATTGGGCTTAGCAGATTGGTATTTGGCATTGGCCTTAACTTCCCGTAATGAGGAACAGGATAATATGCCATACCGAAAGGAGGCGCGATATATTATTGATGATTACTATAAAGCTACCGCTGGTGACAAATATGATGAGTATATCGAGTTTTGGGATTTTTACAAAGAACAATTTGATAATCTGATTAGTCGGGTACAGGAAGGAAATTTTGATTATTATTTCTATTCTTATTTCTCTTAGTTACTGCTTTAATCGAATATTTCAAAAGACCTGCCTAACCAGCAGGTCTTTTGTCGTTTTTTATTTATTGCTGCACCAACAACTGCTGCCGTTCCAAATCAAAAGATATCTTATTCCCCAACCAGTTTATCCAAATAATACCATCATAGATTAACCCATCTATAAATTGAGTTCGTACATCCGTCCGCGTGATAGCCGACGCTTTTTCAGGAGCTATCTTTTTAATAGCAGCAAGATAGATATGCGATTTAAACTGTTCATTGAATTCGCTCTGTACAGGTATGCTGGTGGCTTTATTCCGGATTTGAGCCAAGGATTTGGATGTTCCCATAATATACGCATACGCATTGTTAGTTTGGAGTAAATGTAGGGCTTGTCAGATAATATCTAGTCGAAGCGGATAAACATCTTATCAAAATTCATCGTCATTTTCGAAAACTGCCGAATCACATCCTGCCCGATATTCCCATATACTTTTTCCTGGTTGATGTTGTTTTTTAGCAGGTTCACATTTTTTACGCGCACTTTTTTGTCCATGATATTGAAGGTGACATTCACCTTGAAGCCTATTGCTTCCACTTTCCCGCCTGCACCGCCAAAAGCGATGTGTTGTGGTCGGTAGTTACCGTCAATACTGCTGCGGTTCCGCAGGTAAAAAGGGGCATAGAGTATACTATTTCCCGCGCCAGTATCAAACGTAAAATGCATGCTATCAATACATATTAACGGCGTAAGGCCATCGATGGCCATATTGGAAGGACCACTAATGTCTGTTTCTGTTGCTGGCACAATGAAATAATTATCCTGCGTTATTTGTATTTCGCGCAGCGCTGCAATGACAGCATAACCAAGGATGCCATGGATATAATAGTTGATGCTCGGGAAGGAGAGACCTTCGTCTTCCAACACCAGAAATACTACATTTTCAACCATGATATCTCCCAACATCATTTTATCACAAATGGCCAATTGGGCGGTAACAGTCTTGCCCGTAATGGCATTGACCGCGATTTCAGACGGAATAAACCTGAACTTTAAACGCTTGGCAGTCGATACAGATACAGTGGAAATATTGGCGCCAGTATCAAAAATGAAATCTGCGGTGTCTGTGCCTACGGCTATTTTCAGATTATTTAATCCGGCATAGTCCTTAAACATCTTTAATTTAACGGTACCTCTGCTTACTTGCTGTGGTGGTACATTTTCGAGGGCGGTCCAGATTTTTAGGTTATTGGAAAGGTCCTCTCGTTCATTATCATCCAGCATGCGATCAAATTTTTTCAGCATCGTGAGCACTTCATTCTTTGCCTCCTTATATTTATATTGTTTCACCGCATTATCTTCTTTCAGGCGATGCAATTTTAAAACCAGGGAGTCTGGGAGACGCGTGTCTGTCTGCAACAATACGGCTACTTTTTGATCAGAAATAGCGGGTTTGTTGAACGCATTGTCCAGTATAGCTTCCGTCAGTTGCTGATGGTCCTGGTCCAGGTTTGCCTTGTAAATAGCATACAAGTCTTTGGCTTTAAAAAAGTTCCTGTTAAGGATCAGTTGATATATTTCGGGAAATTTATCGTTAACTGGCTGGGCTTGAATGGGGAGATGACATACCATCAGTACGGAAAGCACAGTACCACTTGATTGTCCATTTACTTAGTCTGTATCAAATATCAGGCAAAATTCCTTAAGAAGATCATAAAATACCACGGGAGACTGTTGTTATTAGGCAGTAATATTATCATATTATAAAAAAGAAACGTACTACCTTCTATCCATAATATTCTCCTGATATTTGTTTTTTACGTTACCTTGCGCCTTCGAGATTGTACCATGTGACCTATTAATGTGAAAAAGTCCCCTCAAAGCTATCTGGTTATCCTTACTTACCTGTTACTGTTATGCCAGGTAAATCCGCTCTGTGCCCAGTCTCCAGCCATGCTGCCGGAGAAACATTACACAGATGAAAATGGCCTGCCTCAAAACAGCGTAAAATTCATCGCCCCTGGAAAGAATGGATACATTTGGATGGGAACAGAAAATGGCGTGGTGCGATTCGACGGAAAGTATTTTCGTATATTCAATACCGTAAACCTCAAATTACAGTCTGCCAGAATTAATTACCTGTTCTCCGATCAAAGCCTTCAGTTGCATGCGATTACGGAAGATGAAGCAGTCATTGATATCGGCGATGGAACGGCTACCACCCGTTATTGGCCTTGGCTGACGCCAGCTTCCCTGCTGGAGCATTTTCTCCTCAATGATCGTAATAATGCTTTTGCGGCATCCGGTCTTCCAAACTACTTTAAGGGACTGGTGCCACTGACGGAATATCTTGTTCCTGGAAATGCAGATACTATTTATGCCATAGCAAGGAATACGATCACCCTCCAAAAAGGGCAGCATATACTGGAACAGGTGGAATTCAAGTATACAGACCGACTTTCCTTCTTTTTTTTCGAGAAGGAGTTATTTTACCTGGATACCTGCAGTGGAACCCTTTTTGGCTTTGATCATTTAAAACCAGTACCCCGCCAGGTTACAGGAGATATTACCACTAATAAATACTGGAATACCTATCGAAATAAACTGCAGTTGTATTGGAATGCGGCGGCTGGACAACTGTTTTTCTACCTGGATAATGCACTCTACCAGGTAACCCAACTCCCCAATGGAAGTTTCCATACTACGCTTTTGTTGGCCGGCATTGATTTAAAGCTAATGGATATTGGCTCCATTTATTATAATCCTACTGCCGCACGCCTTTTCATGGGCAGCCGACGATATGGCTTGTATACCTACACGAAAAAGATATTCAGCACGTTCGCACACGGTGGAGCTGACCCCGTTCAATATGCCCAGGTGCATTATGGCCCCAATACAGTACTCACGCCCGCCGGAAATATACATTTCGCGGATACGACGAGGAAAAGTATACCCATGCCTGCTTTAAAAAATATCTTCGTTTCGGATAAATATAACTTAGAAATAGATCATCGGCATCATATCTGGTATAAAAAAGATACGCGATTATATGAACTGGACTCCGCATGTAGCAGCATATTAAACGCCTATACCTTTCCGTCATTTATAACCTACATTTATGCGGACCAGCATGAACGGTTATGGATAGGTAAAGGTAACGGAGAACTGCTGTATTTGAAGGATGGAATACTACATCCATATCTGCAATTACCAGATCGTATTGCCCCCCTGGTCATGGGGAAAGATGGCACTTTATGGATCGGAACCGTGAAAGGACTTTGGTACTGTCCGGCTGGTAGCAGGCATGCAATACGCGTACCCGGACTGGAAAATAAGCCTATCAAGAGCATAAAAGCAGTTAATACAAATGAAATATGGATCAGTACCTATGGCTTTGGCTTTTATCTTTTTGATGGCCATCGACTGACTACCTTTCCCTTGGATAAACAGAATTTCCTATCGGTAGTACACTGCGTTGTTCCAGATGAATATGGCTATATATGGTTAACCACCAATAAAGGACTGTTCCAGGCCTCCAAACAGGATTTGCTGGATTACGCACGCTGGCCGGAGAAATACCACTTGTTTTATTTGTACTATGCCAGGGAATCGGGCTTCAATACAAATGAATTTAATGGCGGTTGTGGCCCTTGCTCCCTCACGCTGGAAGATGGTCGAATTTCCCTGCCGTCCATGAATGGCTTTGTTTTATTATCGCCCCAACAAAAGCTATATGATCTGCCAGGAAAGCCTTTGCACCTGGATGCGATTACAGTAGATGGCAAAACGTACAGCGACTATGATACCGTATGGCTCCAGCATCAATTCAAACAATTGACGGTTGAATTCAGTACGCCTTACTACGGCAATGATTACAATCTCCAGATGGAATATGCGCTGGTGACGGATTATAAGGATACTGCCTGGCTCAGTGTTCCGGATAATCACATCTTGGCTTTTTCTGCGCTTCCTTCCGGCCCACATGCGCTCTTGATCAGGAAGTTGAATGGTTTTGGTTATGGTAATTACGCCTATCGCAACCTGGTGATAATGGTGGCGCCAGCCTATTATGAAACGGCGTGGTTCAAAATATTACTGGTGAATCTTGGACTGTTATTGATTTTCCTGTATTTCAGTCTACGCATGTACTTCCTGAAAAAAAGAAATATCGAGCTGGATCAATATGCGCAAACCCGTACTAGAGAGCTGGCGGCTTCAGAAAGTAAGTTAAGGGAACAAATGCTGATGCAAGAAAAACTGGTGGCTGCTATCTCTCACGATATCAAAACCCCCATGCGTTACCTCCTGTATGGCGCAGAACGTATGATTGATAAGGAACTCGCTGCAGACCAAATGAAAGAAGAGGCGGGAATTATTTATGATACCTCGTATCGGATGTACTTCCTCCTAGATAACCTGATCAGCTATATTAAAACAAATTTGAAGGGTAGTACGGTGGATATGGAGCAGATAGACCTGTTATACTTAGTAGAAGAGAAAATCGCCATTTTTGCACCAATAGCCACTACTAAACAAACAACCATCCATAATGAAATTCCAATAGGGATGCTGGTCCGCAGTAACCTCATGATATTAGGCATTATCATTCATAACCTATTGGATAATGCGGTGAAACACACGGTAGATGGGGATATTCGCTTGGCTGCCACCACTCGTGGGCAAAGGGTGCATATCACGATTAGTGATACCGGCGATGGATTTCAACCGGAAGTATTGGCATGGTTACAACGAGAAGCTGGTTTGGAAGACGCGTCCTTATCTGCTACAAAACTGATTCCTTATGGCATCGGATTGGCAATGGTACTGGAACTGATACGTCTCTTGAAAGGACAATTATATGTACAAAGCATTCCTGGTAAAGGAGCAAGCCTGACCATATCAATTGCTATATAATCTTACTTTTTCTGTTAGTTCAATGATATTGGAAATTTCCAGTTTTTCGAATATCCTATTTTTGTAAGTACTCACAGTCGTCACCTGTAAATTCAATGTTTTAGCGATACTCATGTTATTGTTTCCTTTCACCAAGAGCGTGAGTACTTCCTTCTCCCGACCAGATAGGGCATGCAAAGGATTGGCTGGGGTAGCCCGCGAACGATTGCTGATTCGCTGTACCAGTTGATCTTTCAGGGTGGCGCTCAAATAAGTTTCACGATTCATGACCATCAAAAGGGCCTTCCGGATTTCTTCTTCTGAGGCATCCTTGTGTAAATAGCCATTGGCGCCAGCTTGTATGTAGTTAACACCAAACAGTTGTTCATCATACCCGGAGAAAACTAGTATGCGGATTTCCGGTTGCCGCAATCTCACGGCGTCAATCATCTTCAGGTTGTTTCCCCCGGGAATATTGATGTCTAATATTAATAAATCAAATGATCGGTTTCCTAATATTTGGATGGTTTCATTAAAGTTATCCGACTCCACAATAGTTACCCGTCCGAACAGGTTTTTGACAATCGCCGATATGCCCATCCTCACAATCACATGATCTTCTAAAATTAAAATTGACTTCATAGGTATGTTCTTATCGTATATGCGGCAAAGTTAGTTTTTATATCCTTAGTTTTTGTAGTATAAAAACTACATGACATTAATTCGACCAACTACAGCGGTTTATTTTGCTGGGTACTACCTTTGCGGTCCCTGTTACCATCCTATTCCAATTAGCACACAACCACAAATTATTCCCGGATCTGCGGATAGATCCGCCATTTAAATTTAACAGAAGGTCAACTTAAGATCCATATTGGCAAGATATGGTCTCAATAACACTTGACCACTTTGACTACAATAGGTACATATAAATGACGGTGCCGGACTTCCGCCTGGCGCCTAATATTTTCACAAATAATTAATTATCAAGTAAATATATCGTAGTTGTACTACAAATGATGTGATATCCTGGGGCTATCTTTGCAGGGATAATATGGATTATTATTCATATGGTTATCTAAGGTTTTCATAGGATAGTACAGAGAAGGGTCGCTAGTCTTAGCGACCCCTTTTTATTTTCATATAGGTGTTAACGTTATTCCCAGAAAGTCTTCCACTCCGTCTTTGGTATTTCCACCATTGTTATTGTATTTATTTAATATATTGGAACCATAAATACGTTTAGCCGTTCCCTTTGTACTTATGAATAACTATTATCAGATTCTTGACGTAAGCCAGCAGGCCACACAAGATGAGATTAAAGCCGCCTATAGAAGACTATCGAAAAAATACCACCCGGATCTAAACGGGGGCGATAAATACTTGGAAGAGAAATTCAAAGAACTGCAACAGGCGTACGAAGTACTGTCAAACCCGAGTCGCAGAATAATACATGATGCGTATTTGAGAAATGCTGCGCGACAACAAGCTCCCGACTCCACTTCATCCTATACATATGAGGAATGGGAGAAATGGGAGACGCATGATTCCTCTTCCCAATTCAGCTACCGTTATACTAACGGCAACGATACCACGAAAGAAAGTAGTTCCTCTGCGGGGAAATATATACGACTGATAGTAATTGGTATCATCGTATTGGTTCATGTTTCCAGGATGAATAATACTCCTACCTGGAAGTCCGAGGACGTAAAAGTTTATTATTCAGGCGATTCAATCCCTGGCTTTAGGCATATCGATAATGGCTCAGGAAACGGCATGTACGTGAGTGATAGCCTGCCTGGACTGATGGATGGTATGTCCATTAAAAGTACGCAAGAGGTACAAGATACCAGTTATAAGAACATAGACAGACACCTCAAAGTGAAATAAATCAAATTTTCCTAAATGGCAATGAAGGCAAAACGCCCCTGCCTGTCGTCCCTGCCCGCAGGGCAGGGACGACGAAAAATCAAAACCGGTAATTGACGTCGCAGACGTCAATTACCGGTTTTGATACACCTTCATTTTTTAAAAAAATTTCAACCGTTGAATCGGCAACACCACCCAAATAGAATACCGTAGCAGATTGTAGAGGTACTTCTTAAGGTAGCCCGATTGCCGCCCTAAAAAGGCAAAGCGCTGATACAACATTTGCAAGACAGAAGATGCCAGCACATGGGCACAAATCATATTCTCCTGTTTAGCATACTCCGGCCGTATCACATCAATGATTAGGATCAATCTCCTGTTATCGGAATGGTTCCAGGCGGTATGCGTATGTGCATCGCAAAAGGGGAGGGCTTTCCCATTTTCCCATGGCCGTATCTCCTTAGATACCTGGAATCCGCAATCCGGCAGCGCTGCGGGCACGGAGAGCCCTAAGTGACAACGGATAATAGCATCCGTATCTCCTTGATGCGGATTGATATTAGACCCCGGCTCCAACACACTCAGCGAACAAGAGGTCAGATTTGGGATCTGTTTCATTAACTTCACTGTTTCCGGACATTTCCTGCAATTGTCATGCATCGTGAATTTCCAGAAATACAACCCCATCGTCTTCCACTTTTTAGGAGGAAAGGACATCGACTTATTAATGAAATAAGGACGTAACCGGGCCGGTTTTTCCTGCATTAGTCCTGTTACTTCATCTCGGATGATTTCCCAGTTATCTTCTAGGACCTGTACCCAGGGTAGTTCCTCTCTGTTATAGAAGGGGGGCTGTTCGCCGGTATAGCGTCCCCCAAATACATTATACCAAGGTTTTATTGGATGGCTCATAGTGGTTGCTTGATGGCTGAGGAAATGATTTTGATAAGATCTTGACTTTTCTGCTGTACCAGGTCATGGCCTGCTTTCAGGAAACAAATAGAGAAATTATTCGTGGCCAGCTCCATCCAACGACGTACTTCCGCAGGTGGCGCCAATTGATCCTGCAAGCCAGTAACGACGGTCAGCGGAACAGTAATCGCTGCTCCATGCGGCTGATAACATTCTAATACTTGTAGATCGGCACGTAACAATTCACTGCTATGCTGCAAGGCTTTTCTCCTTTCGGCGGCGATACCAGGGTCGCCATAACTCCTCAATACTTCTTCAATAAAGGACTCTTCGTTCAGTTGATGTAAAGTGCCATTGCTGGCCTCCAATGGGGCGCCGCAGCCGGATAGAATCATGCCTGCTGGTAGTTTCCTGCCTGCGCGTTGTAAGGCGGCATAAAACTCATACGCCATCAATGCGCCCATGCTATGCCCGAAGAAGTAAAATTCTTCTTCGGGATCTGTATATTCCTGCAACAAATCATGGATAAGTGCTGGCAGATCTGTGAATGCAGGTTCATGACTGCGCTCTTCCCGTCCTCGTGGCTGTACAGCGATCACCTCTAGGTTCGAGCCGAAAGCATCTCCCCATCGGCCAAAGGCGGATGCCCCTGAACCTGCGTATGGGAAGCAGTATAATCGCTGTTTGATAGGCGTATGTTTCTCTTGCAATACCACAAACGCTTTTGCAGGAGGTGTTTCAGGTATGGGCGCAATCTCAGGTTCAGCACCTTGTTCAACTATTCCGTGATCTGTATACACCAGCGAATAAATGAAATCGCTCACCGCTTCTATGGTAGGGTAGTTGTAGGCCATGGTGGCAGGCAGCTTGCAATGAAAGTACTGTTCCAGTCGAGCTACAAAGGATATGGCCATGAGAGAATCCATCCCCAGGAAATTAAAGCGCTGGCGGGCATCTATGGTATCCATCGATTCTATCAGCATCACCATCCGCAGTTCTGTTCTGACCACCTCTTCAATCTGTGCCCTAGCCGCTGCGGGAGCACTGCTAAGAATATGATCCAGGTTGCTGGCGGCAGGAGTATTAGCTGTATTGTTTTTCACTACTTGGCTAAACAGCGATGGCTGCAAGGAGAAATCTGTAAACAGCCGGAATTTCTCCCAATCAATATCTGCTATCAACAATAGCGGCTCTTTCTTCGCGATGGCGGTCTCCATGCAGGCCAAAGCCTTGGAAGATGGCAGTAGTCGGAATCCGAGCTGTTGCAACACATGGGTTTCATGCTCGCCGGCACTCATGCCCGCTTCCGCCCACGGACCCCAATCGATGCTGGTGGCCGGAAGTCCCATGCCCACCCGGTACATACTGAGCATATCCATGTAATAGTTGGCCGCAGTATAATGACTTAGGTCAACAGAACCCCACAATGCTGATACAGAAGAGAAGAGCAGGAAGCAATCTAGGTCCCGGTCTTTTGTGAGTTGATGGAGCTGCCAGGAGGCGTCTGTCTTGATTTGTAGGGTATCTGCCAATTGGCTGTTGTCCAGGTCCATCACTTTGGAAAACCAGTTGACTCCCGCTGCATGTAATACGCCCCGCACAGGGATTTTCCGCTTGTCTAATTGCTCAAATACTTGCGTAAGTGCTGCGCTATCTCTTACGTCTATACGATGTGTTTCTACGTGTACTCCTTCCCGTTGTAAGTGGATCAATTGCTGTATGATGGTGTATTCCGGATGAGACGCTTCGAGATTACTCCAGCTTTCCATAGCAGGTAACGTCCTCCGGCCCAGTAATACCAAGTGCTTCACGCCTTTCCCTGCCAGCCAGGATGCACAGGCAAGTCCAAGTCCGCCAAAGCCACCGGTAATGATATAGGCGCCATCCTGGCGTAAAGTGGCGGTGGTAGTCGGCATTTCCCTAACAGGGGCTAACTGTGTAATGTATTGCTGCTCTTTTCGCAATATGATGCAATGTTCTTTTCCGGGCAATAGTACTTTGTGTAGTAATGCGGGTACATCTTCCGGCCCAGAGATATCGATCATACCACCTCTCCATTCAGGGTGTTCTAGGAATAATGTTTTCCCAAATCCCCAAAGAGGGGAGGCCGCCAATTGGAGTGCTTTCGTGACAGCAGGAACAGGCTGTGCATGCCTGGTGAGTAGCCATAGCGGCATAACCAATGCACTCTCCTTGACGGCCTGCAGGAAGGGTATAAGGCTACTAACGCTATCGGATATACGCTGATGCGGAGTGGAACCTTGGTAATCCGACAGACTGGCGTCTGCATAAATTATTTTCCATTCCCGCTCATTTTCTTTACGCTGCAAATTCACTACTTTATCCAAGGCCCGGCGATAATCCGCTTTCGTTGAACGAACTTCAAACTGGTAATCAGCGCGATTTTTTCCAGCAATATCACCACCCGTACAGAACCAATACACGCTTTTTTGAACCGCCTTTAATCGCTGTAATAGCTGGTCGGTAACAGCGCCCGCCGGAGCGGCAATAATCCAGTTTATTTTCTTACGCAATACATCTTCTGGAATATCCGTAGTAATGGTGCCTGCTGGATTCCAGCGGATCTGGTAGAAACAATCCGTCAACGTCTTTTGAACACTGCGGGAGTGATGCCCCTGATCTGCAAAGGCAGTCAGTTGTTCCGGACTCAATCCCGGCAGCCAATAACGTTTGTGTTGAAATGCCTGACCAGGAATGATAGCAGGGAAGGCCTTGCCTTGTAACACTTGCTCCCAGTGTATATTGGCGCCAGCGCAATACATGCGGCAGAGCGCCTCCATTAGGAAATAACCCTCTGTTCTATCGCCCTTGCGGAAATTGAGTGTACGCAATAGTTGGGTATTACTACAATCGATCGTTTCACTGACTGCCAGCAGCGTATTGCCACCAGGGCCTATTTCCACGAATTCCCGTATTTTTTCTGAAGCCAACAGCGTTAATGCCTGCTTAAAGTTCACCGCTTGCCTGGTTTGTTGTACCCAGTAATCCGCATCCGGTGCTATGGTCATTTCTGCGCCATGAAAGGATGATATCCATCTCCTAGACGGCGCCCGGAAAGTGAACTGTTGGAGGAACTCCCGATATGGCTCCAAAATAGGGTCCATATAATGACTGTGAAATGCCTGTGCCACTTTCAACGTATAAAGCCCAATTTTCTGGGCACTGAAGAAAGTAGTAACGGCGTTGATAGCATCAGGACTACCAGATACCACTGTTTTCACAGGACTATTCAATGCGGCAATACCAATTTCCGGTATCCCAGCAATGGCGGCTGCTACGGTGTCTTTATCGGTGAAAATAGTTAACATACCGCCTTCTCGAGGAAGTGCAGTTAGAAGTGCTGCCCTCTTTTTGAGCATGGCAATTCCTGTTTCTGGCTCAAAACATCCGGCCAAACAGGCCGCTGCATATTCGCCAATACTGTGTCCCAGCATGAGCGCCGGAATACAGCCACTTTCTTCCAATAATATCCCTAATGCATATTGTACGGCAAAAAGTACCGGCTGATAATCATGACCCAGTAAGAAAGTACCTTCTTCTTTTCCATTGATCATTCCCACCAAGGAATACCCGGTCTCCGGATCATCTGCCGCAGCAGCGCAGCGATCAAAAGCACGACGGAATGCAGGGAAATGGAAATACAGTTCCCGCCCCATACTCTTGTATTGATCGCCTTGACCGGAGAAAATAAAGCATCGTTGTCCGTCCGTAGTTGTATCGGCCGACTGTATAACCCCTTCCCGGAAGGCTTTCAGCTTCTGCAACAGCGCCGCTTTACTGTCGGTCAGGAAAGCCTGACGAAAGCGTAGGTCCGTTCGCGTTAGCGCCTGACTATAGCATAGGTCATGAACACCGATGGCGGGTTCCTTAGAAAGAAAATCAATCCAGTTATCAGCCTGTTGTAACAGCCCTTCCGGTGTATGTGCAGAGAATATAAATGGCGTTTGCGTAAACAACGCATGCTCAAGAGGAGCTGGCGCAGGTACCGGCGTTGCCTCCTCCAGGATGGCATGTGCTAACGCTCCGCCAAAGCCAAAGGAACTGATAGCAGTTCTCCTCGGACCAGCAGATGCCCAATTACTCAGTACAGTAGGGATTTTCAGCCTACTGCCCTCCAAGTGTATACGTGGATTTAATTCCCGCAAATGTGGTTGTGGTGGGATTTTGCCGTGTTGCAGCATTAACACAGCTTTGAGCAAACCTGCAATACCAGCGCCGGCTTCCAAGTGGCCAATATTCGCTTTTACGGCGCCTACATAGCAATCTGTGCCCGTTCCTTGTCCATATATCTTTACCAGTTGTTCTAGCTCTATAGGATCTCCTAGTGCAGTGCCCGTGCCATGGGCTTCAATAAAAGAAATTGTTTCTGGGGAGACACCAGCTTCTGTGAGCGTCCGCGAGATCAAGCGGTATTGTGCCGGGCCATCAGGGGAGGTGATCCCATTACTTTTGCCATCCTGTCCGGCCGCGCTGGCCAGCACTGTGGCGAGGATAGGATCTCCATCCCGCAGCGCAGCGGATCTACGCTTTAACATCACCATCCCGCAACCTTCTGCACGTACATATCCATCTGCACTGGCATCGAAGGTTTTACATCTCCCTACCGGCGACATCATGCCAAACTGTGATAAGGTAATGGTTGGTCCGGGAGATAACAAAGCATTTACACCACCGGCAATTGCTTGTGTACACTCGCCATTGCGAATGGCTTTTACTGCCAGATGAAAGGCCGTAAGAGAAGAAGAACAGGCGGTGTCTATCGCCATGCTGGGGCCTTTTAAATCGTAGGTGTAGGAAATCCTGTTCGCAGTAAGACTATTCGCATTCCCCAACCCAGAATAAGCATTAAAGCTCTCCATTCCTGGGATGAGTTTTATTTTCATATAGAGGTAATCGTTAGTAGACACCCCGAGGAAAACGCCTGTATCCGTGCCTGCTAGCTGTTCCTTTTTCCAACCGGCATTTTCCAACAAACGCCAAGATGTTTCCAGTAACATACGTTGTTGCGGATCTATTTCTGGGGCCTCATGTGGTGAGATCCCAAATAATGCGGGATCAAACATATCAATATCGGCCACGAACCCTCCCCAGCGGGTATTAACTTTTCCGGGCATAGCCGGTTTTTCATCATAGAAAACGTCATTGTCCCAGCGAGAGGGGGGTACTTCCGAAATCGCATCTGTGCCTTGTTGCAGCAACTCCCAAAAAGCCTCCGGAGAATTCGCTCCTCCCGGAAAACGACAAGCCATAGACACAATGACCACCGCATCGTCTGGCGTCATAGCTGCTGCTGTGTTTGTATGGATGACCGGGAGTTTTCCTTGTAAATATTGCGTCAGGCATGCCTTCCGGGATACCTTATAGCTGGTAGTTCTGGGAATGCAACCAGAAGGAACCAGTACAATATTGTCTGGCGTAATGCCGTAACCTTCTGCCAGACTACCTTTTATACTACTGATAATGCGTTCCTGTGTGGTATTATCTGTATGCCGATGTATTTCCTGGAACACAAATAATTGTTCTCCATTAGCAAAATGTGAAATACAAACGGTTCTGTCGTTCGTTTGGATATCCGGTTGATGATAACGGATAGTATTTTCCAGGTCATCGGCGGAGTAGTTTACGCCTCGCACAATGATGATATCTTTTGATCTACCGGTAATATAAAGGCGACCATCTTCCAGGAATCCGGTATCGCCAGTTTTGATAGGGGCGCCTTCCTGTATGGCCTCCATGCCTTTATCTTCCAAGTAGCCGCTGGCATTGCCTGCCCCCAGGATATAAATTTCTCCTTCTGCTCCTGCTGCAAGCGGTTGGCCTGTTTCTGCATCTTGAATGATAATTTGTACTTCGGGATCAGTAGGATAAGGCAGCAGTTGACGTACTGATTTTCCTGTTGTTCGTTTATGCGTCAACGGTAGTAACTCATCTAAGCCTTTACCACCACCGGCTACCAGGAGAGTGGCCTCTGCCAATCCGTATACCGGTTTGAAAGTATGTAGATCAAATCCTGCTGGTGCAAATCTGGTAGCAAAACGTTGGAGCACTTCAGGCGCAATGGTTTCAGCACCTACATAGGCGTATTTCCAAGAGGAGAGCTGTAATCCATCTGGACTATTAATTTTATTGCAGCAATGGTCGAATGCAAATGGAGGGGCCGCGGCAGCATTAGCTTGGTATTGCCCGATCATCTTCAGCCAGAGGGCGGGGGAAGCCATAAAAGTTTGCGGACTGATAAAAACACCAAAACCATGCTCGTAGAGCACGGTGAGCAAATGTCCGATCAGCCCCATATCATGATGGAAGGGGAGCCAGCCTGCTACACGAACCATTTCTTTCCGTTGGAAAACCCGGTACATGAAGGCCAGGTTACTGATGGCTTGTTGATGGCGTATGATCACGCCATTCGGAGTGCCGGTAGAACCGGATGTATATTGAATGTAAGCGATGTCTGTTTCAGATATGACAGGAAGCGCTACTGCGGTGATGCCAGGACGTTGCAGGCGTTCCAGCGGGATCAATCGTACCTGTGAGAGATGGGCCATTTGCAGTGCTTCCCGGAATAAATCCACTTGCTCGTCAGGTAGGATAATAGTGCTGATATGTTTTTCTTGGAGTATACGAATGATGCGTTCCAGTCCATTTTTATCCTTGTTGTTACGAACGGGCGGCATGGGGACGGGGATAATACCTGCCATCATGCAGCCAAAGAAGATGGTCGTGAAATCTGATTGTTCTGGTGTACATAACAATACCATTTCTCCGGAAGGTAGGTGTGTGTGCAGGTTTTCAGCGATTGCAATACATTGCTGTTTCAGGGTGCGGTAGGTGAAGGTCTGTGATTCATTACCGTTGTGATCCAGGAAAACAAGCGCCTTTTCATTCGCTTTGCCGATAGGGAACCTGGAGATGAGATCTACGATAGTGGAATGCTCCATGAAAAAATATTTGGGAAATTTGCTAGGGAAATGTGCCGGCAATCCATCATGGGATTGCCGGCTTATAGTTGGTTTACCAGGTTTGTTTTCCAAATGCGGTACATACTTTACTGGTTTTGTGATCATACACCCAGTAAACTCTATTACTACCTTCAAATCCAAAGTATACATCATAGGTGCTGCCATCGGCATCACAGATGATGGTATCCTTTTGCACCACATTGGTGAAGCCCATGGCAGTTCCCATTTCCAATACATTATTTACCTTTTTGCCATTGATCACCAGGTTCTTGGTTTCATCCAGCATGGACCAGTTTTGGTTCCATGTGCCGATGTCTCCAACAACAATCAAAGTATTGCTAGTGCCCTTGTTCGCCATGAGGTAATCGCAAATTTGTTTCAGGTTCAATTGTGGGGCTACTGGAAACATAACTGCGTGTCCGCCTACTCTTTTGTTATCCGCAAAAACAGCAGTCAACGATAGGCAGCTATTAATATTAGGATATATCAAGGTGTTAGTACCTGTTACCTGGTTTACTTCACCTTCTTTGATAGATACGTCTGCTAAAGTGATTGTTGGTGCCATATGAAATAGTTTTTGAGGTTTACTAACGGAGTTGATTAAACGAAAATCCGGGCCAGTGATACCACCAACCCGGAAGGATATTTATTTGCAAGGTCCATTTACGTCTGTTACTTTTTTGGTAGACAAACTTTGCTCTAGGGCATTGCGTACCATGCGTTGCACATATTGCTGTCTTTCAGCAGTAGAAGCAGTCGCGAGATTGCCTTGCACTAAGGTGGCAGAAATAGTAGAATTACCATTTATGCCATTGATTTGCACCTGCCAGTTGCGGCCACCGCCAGCAATGGCGCCCTGTACATCCAATCTTACAGAGCCGTATTCAATACGGAATGGTGGCAGTCTCCATATATCAGCAAATGTCAGTTGCCCGATCGCATTCTGCGCATCTGTGATGTTCTTGTTGGAAACATTAGCGGGGTAGTTCGGAATGTTTTGTCCGATAGAAACTGTAATGGTACAGTTGGGGTCGGTCATTAATTCCGGCGCTTCGAAATGTTGGGTTTTCTCTGTCATGACATGTGTTTTTTAAAGGTGAAAGATGAATGATTATCAGTAGTGTTATTCATTAACTCCCAGAAGGGAGGGGTCTACTATTTCAGTATTTACCACCGTGTAGGGCACATTTAGTATACTGTCTATCGTGCTACCATCTGCTGCCTTACCCGTTAATCGATACTGTGCCGCTTCCAGCTTCAATGTTTGAGATCCGTTTGTAATCTGGTCGCCTGTAATAGTGATATTGCCAGGATTGAGTGTAAGACTCGTGAGATTCGCAGTAATCCAGGTTAGTTTGTATTGATCGCCGGTGGCTTTGGTGTAATCGAAATACTTGATCTGCGGATGTGTAGTATCGTTGCCTCCCAGGTAGTATACGGATTGCGTGCCACCAGGCTGATAAATCGTGAACGTATACGGCTGATTGCTCATGTTTACTTCCATGGCCGGCCATCCCGTTGGATCGGTATCCCAAATCACCTGGGTAAGCCCTGGATCTTTAAATTTGAAATAGGCAATACCCACCGGTTTTAAGTTAAAGGTGAGTGTTTGTGTTGGGTTCTGATCTTCAAATCCAAATGCGGTCAGTTGGTACTTGGCAGAGCTATCCATATTACCATAATTACCTTGGAAAGCTTTTACCAGATCCATCCCTGGCGTTACCTGTCTTGGTGTAATAGGGTTGTTGAGCGGTCTACCAGGCGGTTTCAGTTGTGATCCAGAAGCATAAGTCAGATACCAGTAAAGGGTAACGCTCTGGTCTACTGACAGTGGATCAGTGCCTATCCGGTTATCCTGATTTAGTTTATCAGATTTATACGCTTCAAAGGAATTGATAATAGCATAACCATGATATAAGGTCACCTGTATCTGTGCACTAGGGTCCGTATTGCCGTTCCCGTTATAGGCAATCAAGGTATACGGCGTACTATCTTTATCGGCGGCGATGTCTACGATGCAATCTCCTTTATAAGGCGGTTTGTCGCCTTTAACAGGGAATGCCCGCTGCCTGCTGCCAGTGGCAAATCCTGTGACCACCACCCTGGTAGCACCGGTAGAGTACCAGGTAAGGGTAGTGGTTTGGTTTAATCCCACTACCTGCTGCTGTAAATACGCCATGATACTCAACGACGCAGGTACGGTTTTGATGATTTCTTTGCTACCACTCGCTGGATCGGCCGATCCAAGATATTCTGTGATGCCGATGGAAGCTGTTCCGCCAGCAGCATTGATAGGTACTTGCTGGAACACGATATGAATCTGGCCGCCCTTTGGAATGGGCACCGTCATCGTTGCTGTAATGACAAAATCATTATTGCTCCCACTTTTACCACAGCTAAAATATTGTGTCTCTGACTTGCTGGTAAAGCTGGTATCCACCACCAGGTCTGTAGGGCCAGACCCAGCGGGGAAATTGATATGTATTTCATCACTATCAGGTCCACCTTCATATTGGATGGTATCTGCCGTATTGTTAGTGACGTAGAGATGCAAATCCACTACTGAGTTAGTGAATATGTCGGATGGCTGAAAAGCATAATCAAATGTCAAATTTGCCATAACCCTGATTTAGTTATTTTCTGGTTGTTGTTGATTCGTGCCAGATAAGGTAATCCAGCCTTCTGTCAGTCGCAGATTATCCTGGTCAGCAGTTGCTATCGGCGTATATGGTTCAATAGGCTCTTCAGCTTTCCAGGTGGTTACATCCTTGCGGGCTACCCATCCCCATTTGCCATGTACTTCTGCTGGCGTAGGCATCTTGATTTTGTCTGGATCCAGCAGCAGTGGTCCCGTGCGGAAAGTGGATTTGAGATTACTCAACGCATTGGATACAGGACCATTAGGCAAGCTCACATTGAACAGCGGCTGACTACCAGGAATCACCGGAATGCCGCCAGAAGGATCTACCAGCATGGTGAGCTTAATCGCATTTCGTTCAGGCGTTAGCGTTACTGTGTGACCTTGCTGCACGTACTTGGATACAAACCCTGTTCCCGTGAATTCCTGCGCGGCAAAACCTGCTAAGTTGATTTTGCCCCTTGCATTGCGGGAGAACATTTTCAGCAGTTCGCTGGTCTGGCCATTGGCGCCATACACGGCGTAGAAGGTATCGTAGTTATCTGCCTCAAAATAACCGATAGCACCATTTCCGGAAAGATAGGAGTCGCCAATTCTCACGGTAAATGGTGTGCCCATAAACGGTGGATCTGTAGGCTGATAATTTTGATTGTTGTTATAATATTTCCCGGTATCTATCCAGCTTTGATTGTAGGCGGGGGTACCTGCCAGCTCCATATGTACTTCGCCACGTACTACGGCGAGGGGCCTGCCGAGTAATACAGACTGGTTGCCCGACTGACTTTTGAAATTACTCATCGGCCATAAGCTCACGTCTATCACACTGATCAGATCATCGTACGCCGATGAACCGGAAAACCCGGTTTTTAATAGGTTAGTAACGAATGCCTGCAAGTGCTCATTTTCCAGGGCTGGCGGCGCTCCTAAGGTGGTATTGCTGCCCGGTACGGCATCCCATCGGATGGTGTATTGAAAATCGGCTTCTTCGTTGCCATCTTCAATCTGCCTTTGTACTTTAATGATAGCCCCCTGGTTGATGCCATTGGCATCAAATACCATCAGGGAATTATCAATGTGGTTGGGCATTACCCAGCCGCAAATAGGACTAGTTAAATCAGAGGAATTAGTCCTAATAGTATCATTATTCTGTTGCAGCAGGTTCAAATGAACATTCGACGGCTGGGACACTCTCGGCGAAAGTTGTCCGTAATATTTGCTGTCCGGGTCCTTAAAGTTAGGACTGCTGGTAGTTAAGTTTTCGCACCAGTACACATTCGGCAGTGGGTCCAGTGGCGAAGCGAAGCTGCTCTTTGTTTTTAATACCTGCCCGAAAGCATCTACCACCCAAAGGTCTACCAGTTGGAAATGGCCTGCACGAATAGGGAAGAAAGGCTGTGAGTCCTGGTAATTCACCAACTTCGGCCTGAAATTAAGTTCGCTATCACCCAGCAGCTTTTTGACATTTGCATCTGTTGGTGCAGTATTGATAGAGATCAGGGAAGTGATAAGTTGTTTGGTAAAACCGCTCATCGACTGTGTGAGTAAATCCAGGTGTCCTACCATACCCGCCACTCTTTGTAGATCATCCAGTACATATTGCGGAAGTCCGTCGAATATGGGATCTCTCTGGAAGGATGCCATTTTGGATTTTATCACTTGCGATGATTTTGCATTCATCACGGCACGGCCATATAGTACAATGTTATTGGTTGGTGGTGTGAGGCTACTGCCGGTCCAGTCGAAATCAATATCTCCCAGTTTCCAATTGGTTAAGGAGCTGGTCGCATCCATGGAAGAAGGGATGTACTGTATCTTCCAATCCATGTAAATAGGGGTCCATGGTTGCTTGGTGATAAAGGCTACACCAAATGGAGAAGGTATCACGCCTTCGATACCAGAAACCGCTTTCAGTGCCTGCGGATGAAATCCCAGAGAAGCCGCATCATTCCAGACAGCCGTCTGCTGTGCCTGGATCTGCTGGGTGAGTTGCTTCATCTGGTCGTTATTTGGGGAGACACCAGTCTTGCTGAACCAAATGGAGGCAATCAAGGCAGCGCAAGAAGTATCAAGGATCATGGTCTCAATCCACAGGTCCATGGCTTCTTTCGGGAAGATGTTCCAGGTGGGGATGGTTACTTTCTCCAGGAGTTCTGCCGCCGCAATCAATTGTGTGGTAGGCGTGTTATTAACGGTGAAGGTTACACTGATACCGGTTACTGTTTGTCCAGTAAAGCGTACAAAGAGTTCTGTTGTATCTGTGTATTGTTCTGGCGATGTAAGTTTGGTATCGATATAGGCGCCACCAACCATGATGACCGGATCTACAGGTGCGGCAGCGGGCAACAAGTCCACTGCTTTCAGCACGAAATTATTTCCCAGCTTAGTCGCGAATGCAGTGGCATCTGTGTCTATTTCTGCTTTCTTTTGGTCCCGTGCATTGGTTTGCGTATTCAATGCTTGGGTAATGGCGGCCATGCTGTTATTCACCTGTGTTTTAATGGCAGCAGGTGTGGATTTTACAAAGAGGCTCTGTTTTACATGGAGCTGAAACATTTCTTGTCGCAGCGTAAGTAAATCCAAGTTCAAGGTGTTCAGGTCTCGTTGTTTTGCATTGAGCTGTGTGAGGGTTTCGGTATCAGCAGCGCTCAGTGGGATGGACTGTTGACCGCCAGTACCAAGAATCTTCTCGTCTGTACTTTCTGGTCGTACTACGATCCATTCTTGGCCGCTGTAATGCTGTTCAAACCGATCTGCATGGATGGCCATTTCTACCGCGGTAGGATCGTCGTTTAGTTTCGATAAGAGATCTTTCTGGAAGGCTTCCAGCGCCCTTTCTATGATGGGTATATTTGCTGGATTTTGATGTTGACTTTCCACTACCTTATTGGCCATAAATGAGGAGATAGCTTCCATAGCGTTGTTGCCAACTGCAATGCTCACCCCACCTTCCGGCGTGGGAACGCCTGTGCCATAGGCCACCGTGTCTCCCTGCCAACCCACAGTAGCCATGGAATGACAAATACACTGGGTGGGCAAAGGAGGCTTGTCTTCCTTCACGCCATATTGCTGACGCCAGTTGTTCCAGGCGATCATCGCATTTTTAATCTGTGGTGGCAACTGGAGTTTATTGGGGTCAAAAGGACCATCCAGTCCGTGGGATTTCTGCCAAGCCTGCCAGTCGTCCACTGCTTCCTGTACTTCTCCTGCTCCGCCTACAGACCAGCCGAATTGGCCTTGCAACATATTCATCCACTCTTCATTGGTACTGGTAGTAACCTTTGAGAGCAGATCATCCGTAGGGTCGTCATACCAACCCAGGAGGGAATAGGTAAATTGCGCGGCAGCACTACCTACATCATCATGCAGGGTGAATACATTCTTCACGTTATCATAAGCCACCGACCAAGATACGTCACCAGGGCCTACTGCCTTAATCAGGGCTTTACCTGTACGGGCTTCCCCTTTCCAATTGGCCAGCGGCATCGGTACGCCAATGCCTTTAATGGGGAAGGTAGGATCATCTGGATATGGGTATTGGCTAGCACCATTGGAAGAACCGTTATTGGTGGCATCCCGAATATCAAATAGCATATCACTGCAAACGATGGTCGCTTGCAACTGCGGTGGGGTGGGATTAGGATTGTTTTTATCCTGTACGGGATAGGTAAAACGAGTAATCAGCCAGCGGTTGGGAACAAATGGGAAGTTCACATTTCCATCTGGATTGTTTTCGTCGGATTGTTGTCCCTGGCGCATACTATAGGGAAGCGTCCACATGAGGTGTATACCTGCATCCGGACAACTACCTTGCCCAAACGGTGTAGGGTCGGGGATTTGCTTCATCCACAGGTTATAGTAATTATTTTTGTTGGTAGCCCAAACAGTAGTAGAGGTAACATCGGGATTGCCTATACGAAGTATGTCAACCGGTACAGGCACCATTACTACAGGGCCTGGCCAAACGGGAATATATTGGGTGTCTGCCATAATGTAGGATTTAAGATTGAGGAATGGAAGGGTCACATGCCGGTGAATTCATATCATACGGCTGTTTGCCGGCCCCGCGTACCATTTGGATGGCCATGGCGCCCGGTGATAATTTACCGTCTGGCAGCGCGCCCGCAGGCATCGCCTTGGTAATACTATCTTTCAGTCCAGCGATATCAATTACCCCTTTTACACCATTCCGGAATCCACCCGATGCTGCCACTGGATCAGGTCCATTAAAGATTTGTTCGCCGGCAGGATAAGGTTTGGTAGTAGGATATCCCAAGCCGCGTAAGTACACTTTAAAAGTGTTGGCGCCTGGGTCCTGGATAATGCCAAAGTGTAATCCTTCGGAAGGCTCAATAAAATTCACCGTATCTGGCAGGTCGTCCCAGATGCATAGCATCGTGTTATCAGACAGCCGATCCATACGGAGTATCTTTACGGGGTTATTAGCTTTAAAGGCTTCTATTTCCAAACCTGGCCACCCGGATACCACTACGGAACGGAAAATAACGCCTGTCATGCCGCCACCAGCGGCCGTTATAGCCTCCGGTGTTTCTTTGCGCAGATTGGCGCGCAGTTCCATTTGCTTGGCATCTATCTGGGCGTAAATATCTTCGTAGAAAGTTTCGTTGAATACTTGCTCTTTGGAAGAAAGCACGCCTACACTGAGGGCGCCATCCACCAGTCGATCCAGCCAGTTCCGGTCTATGTAAAAGAATCGCATGGATTCCTGCGGTAGCATACGATTATCCGCAACCATATATTTTACCGGAACGCCATACAGCAAGGTGAGCTGGGCCAGCCAGGTAGTGAGGTTGTCTGGTAAATCCGGAGGCGGGTAATTACCCTCTTTGGCAGATAATAACTGCTTGGTTACATTTGAGCAGAGCGCTACTCTGTTTCCCCATGATTTCATAGCTGTTCTCCTTTTATTTTTTTAACAAGCATTAAAAGTGGATCTGCATCATTTTCTACGATGGCAATTTTTTCTTCCTCGCTAAGTACGCCTGGTAGCCCTTCCTGCAACACTGTTTCCGTACGGGTAGTGATCTGCGGCCATTTTACTTTGCTGAAGCCACCCGCTAGTAACATGCCTACTGCTGCACTGGCATGTGCGGTTGGCATCATGCTGCGTGCCTCTCCGGCAATGGCGTTGATTTTTTCACCGTCCAGTTGTTTGGTACTGCTGACGATGCTGTTGAGATAATTATTTCGCCAGTTGAACATGGAGGAGGAGAAATTGGAATCGGATAATGCCAGCAAACGCCCTGTTTGCCATGCGGTGCTATAGGCGTGGTTAAATAGCCCGCTTTCTGGATCATAGTGAATGGCGTGGTCGCTATAGTGATAAGGACCGTAGCTGAAATCCCGTTTAGTAGGAGAGGGCACAAATGGGCCGCGATACCAGGAGGTGCTTTCTTCTCCCTGCCGCATGTTATTTTGCATGGGTACATATCCCATTTGAATGGCTTTTTGCGCGTCCTCGGATATTTTTCCTGTTTCCTCAGAAAGGGGCATCTGGAGTAGTTTTACGCCGCCTCTGCCTTGCAAGCAAAGATTGGCCATCAACTGTATGAAACTGCCTTGGGCAGGTTGCGCGGTGAATTGCCAGGTACCCAATAGTACAAGTCGTATTTTCGTATAGCCGCCACTGATAGTACTTCCATGGAGATGTTCCTGATGTCCTTCATAAGACACGAGGTACATCGTATTCTTTGCTGGCGCCATTGGTAGCCGATTGCCAAATACAAGAG
This sequence comes from Chitinophaga sp., assembly GCF_019236475.1. Classification (GTDB taxonomy): domain Bacteria; phylum Bacteroidota; class Bacteroidia; order Chitinophagales; family Chitinophagaceae; genus Chitinophaga. Next base: position 291,389 of record NZ_JAFAIX010000014.1, on the reverse strand, counting down.
AAAAGCAACCATCGTCTTCCATGCCCAACAGGATTTTTCCGCCTGTATTTACTTCCCGCCCATGGGCCAGAAATGCAAGCTCATCTATGGTAGGGCAAATCTGCTGGAAATAGGTCAGGTCTAGATCTACAACGGATACTTGCGTATTTTCTGCCCCGAAGAGATCACCCAATGCAGGTGGAAGAATTTTACTGTCTGTAGGTTTTACCAGCTCCGCTACCGTTACCGTTTGCGGCGCACCTGCTAGTATCGTTCCATTATTGTTTGCTAGTTCATCGGGGTAGATGGTGAGTAATCCAATCCATGGAATGGGATTGTTGTCGGCATCTACGGCCTTCGCATAACTATCATTTTTAACCGCTGGATCGATGTCTCTTGCCCATGGCAATGCAAAATTGGTAAACACCATATTGGGCAGCACCGTATCAAAGAGGCCTTCCTGGTTAGCAGGAGGATATACCATGTGAATGTCTGCGGGACTGATGGAAAACCTAGGCCCATCCACGATTAACTGTTGCGTGGCCACATAGGGTGCAGGATCTTCTCCAGGCAGATCTTTTACTTGATGTTCTGCTTTCAAAGTATATTCTCCTGCTTCCAGTGGATTGAGAATAGCGTCGTAGAAGCGTATCATACCTGGGCCTATGGTGCCGGGAGTGGTATCAAAACTGGATGTCATAATGCCTGTTTTTTGGAGTGAATACTTACGGTGGCGGATTTTACTGCTGGAGCGGTAAGATCCAGACCTGCATTGCGTAGCTGCATGAAATTATGGACAGCTTCTTTGTCTGTCGGTAATGCTGGCAGGCCATACATACCGAGTATTTTCACTTTATTATCTTTTGGTACTGCCAGTATCGCGTTGTAGGTATCTGCTGGCGGACATGCATACAGCATCAGGGTACCTTTTTCGGTTTCGTATATCTGTGCAGGTGGGAGATTGCTGCCTTTCATCGGTATAGTGCCGGCGGCAACACCTACATCGAGTCTTTCTGCTCCTGTCTGTTCTTCCAGCAATACACCGATATAATGAATGCCAGCAGGGAAAACAGATTGTATCCAGCCACTGCGGGTAGTTTTACCGATATCGGTTATCCGGTTGTGTGACAGCAGATCCGCTGCATCTATTAAGCCAGTATTGGTATGTGTACCGCGAACGCGTATACGTTGACTGTTCTGTACCCTTACCATCGCCGCATCGCCGAGTGCCCATACGGTATTGGTTTTAAACAGTTGTGAGTTTATTTCCCAACCGCTAAATCCTTCGCCTTCACCTTCATAACCTTGTACGGCTACTTGTGCAGTGCCTGGTGCTACAGTAATCTGTTGATCACCTATTACGTGATGGATGCCTGTGAACCGGCCATGACGGTCGAAGCTAACTACGCGCAGTGGCAGATCGCCCTTCAGGTGCAGTTCCGTATCTGCTTGATGATCTACTGCCCAGAGAATGGAAGTACCATCATAGAGCTGTTTGGTAGTGGCATGAGCATCTGCTGCAGAAGTGCCAACGGCCAGCGCTTTCGTCTTTTGTGAAATGTTGTTAACCGACTTGTACTGGCTCCTGACAGTGCTTTCCTGTTTACCTGACTTGGTTGTTTTGTTCCGATGAATTTTATATCGTTTCACCATACCTACCAACTGCGGCGCTTTGAGATTACTTGCGGTGCTGAATTTAGCAGCAGGTGTTGCTGGTGGGTGGATCATTTTTGCGGCTTCCAATTCGCCATTATTTTGGTAGATAGCCAGTCGGGCGATAACAGGGAGCGCTTGTAGAATCATGTCTGCGGATGCCGCCATGACACTGAGGTCCGGATTAAGCGGCGCCAGTATATTGCTGGCGGCTATGCCTGTGAGAATGGTATTCCGTTTGGCGATAATAGGATCACTCATAATGGAATGCATAATCACATGGTAGGCATTATTCTGATCACTCACTGGATATCTCGCTGCTGGCGGGAATTTGATCACCTGTTTGTAAGGCAACATCCGATAAGCGCCAATTTCATATTTGAGATTTTCTATGTCGAATGCTGGTACATTCCCCAGGAAATTATACTCATCGCCATCCAGCATGATGCCGAAGGAAGCGCCAGGAATCACCATGTCATTGCCTTGTGGCGGCTTATTGCGATCCAACGGATCTTTGGACCACATCGCTGAAGGCGCGCCATTGGCATCTACTACCATTTTGATTTTGCGTGCTTCCAGGTCAACAGGCTGCTGTTTGCTGTTGAAAAGCGTGATGGTCAGTGGTGCATTCAGGTTATCGATATAACCCATTGGTCTAACACCTACGGTAACGCCATTCTGGCTAAAATTGCTGGCGGTTACAGTGATGTTGGATGCTGGAATAGCTGATTTTGCGCTAAGCGTAAATGGATATGGCTGAATGGTCCAGCGATCGCCGTTGTCGCTGAGTAAACCTTTATCCGGATTGAGTTTTACCACTTGTTGTACAGGTGTTGCAGCAGCGGCGCTGAGTTTCCGTTTGGCATTGCCCATCGTACTTCCTGGTACTGCTGGAGGAGGCAGGAAGGCATCGGCAAATGCTGCCCAAGTGATATTCTGGTCGTCTGTCTGGGTTTGTCCGGAGCCAACAGGAATGGTGAAGGAGATCACGAACCAATCTACTTTCACGTAACCATGTGTTGGAGGTCCCTCCAGGTGGAGGCTAGCACCCAGTTCGGCACGGAGGGTAATAGAAACACCAAGAATGGTGGTTCCGAAAGATGCACCAACCGTGATGCTAATACCTACATTGAAGTAGAACGGATTCCATTCAATGAGGAAATCGGCGGAGGCATTCAGCCATGCTTTCAATGGCCCCAGTTGATAGGCCACGTTGAGATAACCGCCCGCCATGACGGCAGTAGGACACAGTGCGAAGTAAGCGCCACCGGAGATACTGATGCTGCCTACGGAAATATCCATTTTCCACTGCATGCCCAGTCGCGGTACGATAGGATACCAAGCCGGCTTGTTGAAATCAGGATGGTAGCCACCCAATGAGATCACGAAGTCACCGGCAGGTATGGTGTAGGTGGATGTTTTGATATTTTTAAACCATAGGAAGAAGGCAAACCCTCCGGTCACTTTCACGTCTCTCGATAATACGAACGAGTTCGGCGTCAGTTGTGCTTCGGCGGAGAGTACTCCCTCTTCTGGACGGAAGGATATTTTGATGGCTAGTTCGAAATAGGCCAATGCCATATTTCTTGGAATCTTTGGTGGGAGTGAAGTGAAACTGAGTCCCAGCAAATTGACTTCCCATTCCTTGCCAAAGCTGAGGAATAATAGGGCGGAAGTGGTCAATAGTTCGAAGGAGGTAAACTTCAGACCTGCGGCCAACCAATATTGCCCCACTTCTGGACGTACCACTGTACTCAGTTGTTCCAGTGCTTTGCCTGGATCTTCGCCCTCTGCGAAAGTACCATCTACAAGACCTTTCAGGAGTGGAAAATCCTGTACCTGGGTGATATCCGGTATTAAAAGCGAACGGTTGAAACTGAAGCCCGCAGCGATTCCTGTAATGAACAGGAATGGAGGCCCTCCCAATGGAGCGTTCAATACCGCGAAAATGAACAGGGAAGGCATTTTGGAAGCTCCAGGTACGGAAGACACAGGTACTTCTGCATAAGACCCCAATGCCACCAGCGAGAAGGTACCTGCCTTGATCACCGCCACACCGTTGTACATGATGACGGTTGCACCGTCGACGGTGGTTTCAGTTTTCAGGAAGCCGCCGTTAATGGCCACTGCCCCTCCTTGGAAACTAATATCTAATCCTTGTAGGTCTGCTTTATAACTGCTGAAATTCGTCGGATCAGTAACGGGAACGCCTACTGTTAAACCCACTACCGATGCTTTAAGACCTGCTAGGGCCACATTGCCGGAGAAGAGGAAGTCTAACAGCTTATTCGTGTCTTCCCAACCTAAACCTAAACTATCAATGTACAATGGCCCGAAAGAGCGCTCTATCGGCACAATCACTTGTGAACCATTACCGGTATTGCTTTTCAGGTTTACCCATAGTTTATCTGCGTAAGCGGCGGTGACAGAAAATTCGGGGTTAACAGGGGGATTACCGGAGGAACTGCCGGAACCCAGGATATTGTTGGCAATGGGATTGGTACCCGCTGAACCTGCCAGCTTATCTGGCGCCAGCGATAACCCAATTTTTGCCAAAGTGATACCTGCGCCGAATTGTAAACCCGGCTTGGAACTTCCCTTGAAATCCAATTCAAACACGGTTCTTGGCTGTACAGCGCCAATCTTGAAGCGGGACTGGTCCACAATCGGTTTGCCGTTGGCGCCAATGATATCAAAACCAAGATTGTAGAGCAATAAATTGAATAAGGAGAAATCTACATGCAGTTCATTATTGCCCGACTTAGTAATAGGCAGGTAGAACCCTATACCCGGTTCTCCATTGATACCATTGTTACTGGATTTATCAATCCATTCGGTATCCTCGGCACCTATTTGTACTACGAGATTCGGTAGGGCTGCGAGTTTAAGGTCTGGAGCCGCCACTCTTACGCCATAATAATCCTGTTTGCCCTTACGAGGGCCAACCGTAATCTTACCACTGTTCTTATCGCCAAACTGCAACAGCGTTAATTCTGTTTGCATCAGCGTGTAGAAGAAATTACCAAAGAAACCGGAGGGGGTTAGCTGCGTAAGGTTGTCGATGGAATTCAGCTCATATTTGCCGTTATTCTTCAGTATGAGTGAAGTGGCTTCTAACAGGGCAGCAGGTGTAGGCGCTCCAGCAATAGAAGCCACTATAGGGGCTTCTAGCCAGCCTTTCACTTTTTCGATATTGAGCACTAAGAGTGACACGTATCGCGGTAGCACTACTTTCACTACCTGCAATAACCAATCTGTCACGCTTTCTTGCATGGCAGCGACTTCCGTTGTAGGTTTACTAAAGAAGTTCGGTAACAGTTCTATCGTTAGATCTGAATGCTTAGAGAAATCAGTACCATCGCTAACCGGATCAAATACGAGGTGGAATCCTTTGCCTAAATCGTATGCAAACGTTAAACCTGGCCCACTATTATCATCTACAGGAATGAGTACGTCCAAGCCAAAGGAGAAATCAACGGTGCCGTCCAATTTAACGCCTACACCAGCTTCCACAATTTGTACTTTTAATACTTGCGTATCAGGCAGGGAGAAGTCGGCCCACAGCCCAAGGAACCCATCGTTATTGAGCCCTGCGAGGATGGTGATAGGTAGCTTGCTATCTGGCTTGAATGCGAGTCGGCCTCCCTGTGCAGTCAGTCCGGGCATTACATCCTGGAGTAATGTTATCAATCCTTGTACGGTAGTAGGCGCGCCTGTTTGCGTGAATTTTTCCTGCAACCAAGCTAGGGCCACTGCTTCAATATCTTTGAGTAGATCTTCCTGTGCCTTTGCCGCAAAAGCAGATGGCGTCAGTACTTTGATGATATTGTCTACCAGTTCGGTGGTATTCACGGCGGTACCAAATGCATTGAGTTTATCTACAAATGCTTTAGCCCCGCTATCTGATAATTTTTCTAATACAATAGGAACGAGGTTCTTCAAAACCGCCGCTGCTGCTAGTCTCGCTGTTTGTTCCGCCAGCGTACCCCATCCTAAGAAAGGCAGCAACTGCAATGAAATACCACTAGGGGTTTCTGGTTTTCCCTGCGCTATTTTCAGGAAGAATTCTTTGTCGTACCCGGTGTTTACAAAAAATGCGACCGGTATTTTAGTACCAGAAGAGATGGTGAGCTCTCCACCGAACGATGGCTGATAGTTGCCATCCACGCTCACTTGGAAGGAGAGGAGGTTTAAGGTGCCCCAATTATCACTGATAATAAGTTCTTTGGTATCAAAGCCGAAAGTGGCGATATCATTCTCACCACTCATGGCAATCTCAAATCCATATGGCATACCGCTGATCTTCATGCCCTTTGGATCTGGTGTTACTTTAATGCCATTGGAGGCCTCTACTTCTGGCAAATGACTGAGCATTTGCACCAGCTTGGAAATACTGAACTTGCCGTTCGTTCCTAGTACGTCATCGGAGAGTATCCACCCTAGCGGGTCTTGTAGGATACCCATGAGTGATGGCATCTGCCATTGCTGGTCTGCTATGGCTTCAGTAATAAGATACCCATTCACTACTTTTTGTACCGCCAAGCTTTCTGTCGGTATTTTATCTCCCAGTCCCAGACCGATGAAGATCTGCTGGATCAACGGATACTTTTTCAGCAATTGTTCTTCAAAGACTGCATTGAGGAGGATATTCAGGGTGAAAGCAGGAGCGAGGTCCGCTACATTGTTAAGGAAATCGTTTGTTTTAAACGGAATGAGGTTAAGAGCTTGTGCAGTAGGTTTGCTGCCGTCTCCCCATACTGCTGCTGCTTTGAAATCAGTTTGCAGCGTGCCATTATCCAGCTTCAACGTAAATCCACTTCTCATGGTAATACCTACTTTCTCACAGTAGATATCCAGTTCTCCTTGTAGTTTTTCGTTGTTGAGATCTAGTTGAATGCCGCCACTAACAAGCAAGAAAGAACCTAACTGGAATGCATCTGCCGGTAAGATGCCAAAGGAAATGACGCCTGTAGCATCCGTACTGAAGGTCCAACTACCAGTTTTGTATGGGCCTAAGTTCTTGGCCAGATTGGCTGCTAGTTGCTTCAGGTTGTCTACATTGGCTACGGCAAACAGTTGCTGGTAAAGTTGTTGGAATGTTTTGTAAGGATTGCTGATTAAATCCAATAACGTATACGGATCTACGGTGTATCCTTCTTCTGCAGGCTTGCAGATACCCAGTCCTTGTAACAGTTGCAGTACAGGTTCTGGGAATTTCGGGAATTGAATACCGAAGATCTCTGAAAGGAAATTAAAGAGTAGACTACGTTGGTCTTGTATCGCAAGCAGGTTGTTGAACTGCGTTTGTATGTAGGAATCGAAATTGGCAAGCAGTCCATTCCAACCTGCTGTATTGATACCAAGTAATCCATCTGTAATCTTGTACAGTTGGATATTGCGAAGATCTGTTTCTCCATCAGGCGCCATCGTCAGGCCCAGCATAGACAACAAACTGTAAGCCTGCTGGAAGAGCGGTTTCGCTTTTACTTGCGCAAATGCTTGCTGTAGGCCGGCATTCAGCAATACCATGAAACCATTTTGCAACGCTGCTGGGAAGGCTGGATCGAGGAAATCCTGTAAGGTCAACTGTGCTTGCTGCTGTTGGCCCGGCAAGGTAACATTGACCAGTGTCACTATGGGTTCGAAATGAAATGATTTATTGGTAGTATCATAGGAAAGATTACATCCTACGATCACTTTCTCCACACTGCCGAGGGAGCTAGGCAAACTCACCAGCATGCCGTCTGGGTTGTACAGTACGCCGGTCAGACTAAAGGAAGGTACCTGACCATCGAATAGGAGAGTACCAGTAGCCAAGTTGTATTTCAATGCATTGGCACGAGCATGTAGATCGAATGCAAACTTCGTAGTATCGTTACCGCTAGTAAGCTGATATTGCCATGTTTGGGATCTACCAGCGCCAAGACCTAATGTCTGTCCTGCATTATCATACCAGGTGATTCCTTCAAAACCCAATGGCAGTGGGATTGTCCATGGATCATCGAAAGTACCGCTACCGCCAGTGGCAGGTGCTGCCGCGATTTCGGTATTGATAACATAGGATAAGAGGGAAAGCAGACTTTTCGCATTAGCCGCCGTACCAAAGGTTGTAGACAGATAATTGCGCAGATCTGGCCATGGATTACTGAGGCTATTGAGCTTTAGTTGCTGAAAGCCTGTCCAGCTTAATCCTGCAGGGAATACTGGCGATTTGGAAATATCTGGAATCAATCCCAGTGCGCCAATGGCGAAGAGGGCCGCCCTATTTTCTACGCGCATGAGTAATGCTCCCAATGCGCCCACTAGGAAAGGACTGAAGGCCGGTACGGCATTCAATACCAGGTTTTTCAGGTCTGTTTGTTGATCGAAATTCAGATCCTGTCCGAGCGTAATATCTTGTCCGTTGATGATTAACTTAGGTGCTTGAATGAGCATAGACCAACCCCATCCGCTGAGGCGGTTCCATTCGGCAGATAGTTGCGCGTTACTAACGCTAACGACTACACCGCCGAGATCAGGTGTCATGAAACCTTTTGGCAACTGTAGTTTGGCACTGACTGCTGGGAGCCAGGATGCTGCTATGCTGCCGTCATTGGCAGGGAATTGCAGTGCAAGACCTTCCAAATTAAGTGATGGCGCGATTTCTACACTACCAACGGTAATGGTTGGTTGCAGCATCATGCCCATCACCAGGTCGATACTGTTGTCTTTATTTACCTGTTTGTAGGCAGTTAGGAATGCCGGGAGACTACTGCTGCTCAGGGCAATACCTGCCTTCCAGGGATTGTCTTTAGTGCCGCTTCCGGTGACTTCTACTTTCAGGCCGGCAACTGTTTGTTGTAGCAACAGCGCCATTTCTTGTAATATGAATGCAAAGGCCGATTTGCCGTCTATATCGTTGGCGTATTGCAATATAGAGAGATAGTAGTCTCCCCATGCCTTCACCGGATTCAATATAGAATGGGCCATCTGTGTACCTGAGAACGGCGCAGGGAGTGTAGTTGGCCATTTACCCTGTGCGCTAACAGGCGTAATCAAACCAATCAAAGCACCAATATTATTCGCAAAGTCATTACTGCCAATACCGATGAGTGTACCTATTGCTGCACTCAACGCCGCGGCTCCGGCTTCTGCCAGTTCCCCCGGAGATAGCAGGTTGACCTTATCAAAGGAAGTAGCGCTAGTCACCACTTGGTTCAAAGAGAAATCAGGAACGATTTTTCCATCCGAACCTAAGATCAGTCCTGCTGTCAGCGAGCCTACGCTATTGCCATCATAAGATACTAGTGGCTGACCAGTGGTTTTATTCTTCAGTGCAAACTGAAATTGAAAATTAATTTCCGGAGAGGCGGTAACTGCTTGAGCACTTAATCCAAATTGTCCGAGTTCCAGGTTGGCTTGGGCGGTGAAAACAGCAGGAGAGCTACCCAGCGCTACATTGGCACCGGTGAAGGCAAGACCTGGATAGAAGTATCGAATGCCTCCCTCATCTACTGTAGTGGCTACTGAAAAATCCAATTGCCCAATACTGCTCAAATTCAGGATCCCCAGCAGGAATGGATCTATACGTGTACCCGTTCCCGTTACCTGGAGATTAGTATTGCCGAGGAAGCCACTGAGTGCCGTAATCCAGCCTTTCAGCGCTTCTGTATTTGTACAAAGTGCATTGAACCAATCGAAGAATAATGTTTTAACACCATCGGGATATTTGGAAGGATTGGAAGCTACCTCAAACAGTTTATACCATTCCATTACCGGCAGGGTAATATTCGGTAGGTTCGGTACCTGCGAAGAGAGGCCGAGTAAAGGCGTGATATAGTTGAGATATTGTTGTTGATTGGGGAAGACATAACTGAGGGCCCCCATAAACAGGTTAGTGGCTATTTCCAGCATTTCTTGTCCGCTGATGGCCAGCAAATCAGCGAGGGATTTGTTGGCAGGAGAAGCGCTACCTAGTTTTAACGCTAATACTTCCAGGGATACGCTGAAAGGATCGCTGGCGGCTACATCTATCATGGCGCTGAACTTAACGCCATCGAAGGAGATGCCATTGATATCTACCAGCGGGAGTTTAGGGTCGCCTCCTTGGGCAGCCACACCCAAACTGATAGGGTATCCTTCATTTGCAAACGTAATTTTAAAGCTGCCGTTACCAATGGCCACGAAAGGCATTAAGCCCCATACATTCACCGTCAGCAACGGTGTACTGGGTGGGACTTTCCAGGTATGCAATACACCGAGTCCCAGCACAGTTTCCTTTACGCCGTTGGTTTCTTTCTGATAGCTTACCAGGTAGAATCCCGTAGGTTCGTTCCCGTTTTTAATGGGATACCAGGTACCTAATAAGGAGGAGTCTTGCACGGGAATACCCAATGCATTGCCCCCGATTTTACCTAATATGGAAGTAAGTAATTGCTCGAATTGTTCCGGATTGGCAGTAATACCTTGTTGAGTATTATTGATGGGATTGGCAAACCAACCAGGGTTTAACTGATAGACATCCTGGTCCGGATTTGGTTTGGTCAGTAAACCTATTAGTAATCCCATGCTGGCCAGCACGGGGTCCAGGCCGGAGAAAGAGATGCCATTATCGCCGATGCCGGGAACTACCTTGTTATGATTGGCAGTTTTCGCGGCGGTTATTTCGTTAATCATTCTCAAAAATTTGAGGGTTCAGAAAATCGGAGGCCTGGTGTTTATAAGGTTGCTGTATCCAATAGTTTCATATAGTTGAGCAGGCAGTGATAATCCGGCTCTTCATATTTCAGTTGTCCTTCTAGCAGCACACCGGTATTAAGGGGTTCATACCCGATAGATATGAGTCCGGTGGTGATAACATCATATGTCCTTCTGATCTGATAGCTTTTAGTGCCTAGCACTTCATTGAATTTTTGGGCGTACATGAAGTCGGCCGACATGAAACTACCAAAGGTATATACCGCTTTCACCGCGCGGGTATTGGAGATCGCATAATCTGAGGCTGCTATGTTGGCAATAGTGCCACCGAGGCCATGACCAGTGAAATAGAGATCTCTGCCACCGAAAGGTTGTATGGCAGTTTTAATAGCTGCTGCCATATCCGCGTAAAGGGTATATGCGCCCATATGCACATGTGCGGAAGGGTTAGTATACCATGGAGTAGCAGAGAATACAGAGTTCGCAGCAAACGTGTTAAACTCTGTCCAGTTGATATCACCACGGAATACGACCACAATAGAGTTGTTGGTATCTCCTGAGAAGAGGTATGCCCAAGTACCGCCGTTGCTGTTGATTTTCGTAACGAATTGATAATTGGCGGGTGCATCGCCGCTGGAGCTGTCTGGATGTTGTGCCCAATGATAGGAGAGCATGGTCAGTTTGGACAGCGTGAAAGCCATATCTCTGACGAAGCCGGGAGGAGGGTTTAGATTTACCGGTTCGGGGTTGTCTGCAATAGGAGTACCATTTAATGTTTTGGTGTAGAAGATATTGGCTCTTTCCCATGATGGATCATCTTCATTAGGAATGAGACTAGCGCTAACAGGATTGTAGGTGCCTAAGAGGGAATAGCCGGAAGGAGAGTTGGGCCATTGGTCCACATCATTACCGGAATTACCTGCTCGGGTAGCCGTTACAGGCGCCGTGATGGTGTTGTTGAAATAAGTGGCCATATCGCTGTTAGCGAAGTTGGCATTAGAGAAAGTATAGCAAGGAGTAGGGGTAGTAGGAGCATTGGGTTTCATGCCGGTATGAGGATCAGCAGGACCTTGGTTGCCTATACGAAGATCGAGGGCAGCTATTTGTGCCAACGGTGCACCGAGGCCATGGCCGCAAATAAACAAAGGACGTGATGGATCTTCCCGTTTGGTAACAGCATCCCATATAGGTCTACGCAAGAACTGATAGGCAATGGAATATACAGAGAGTACTTTGGCAGTTGCAGGAATTGATTTACCAGCGATATCTGTTGGTAAGGTTTCCTGCGTAAAAGCGCCATCATATTGGTACAGGAAATATTTCAACCAGGTAATACCGAGTGCTAGGATATCTACTTGTATATCGTTGTTGTCGTTGTCTTTTACGGTTATTTTAACGATGTATCCCTGGGTAGGAACAGGAACGATTTTATCTGAGGCAGGATCATTTTTAAACGGCTGCTTTACGATATCCCATCCGGGAGGTAAAGTAGGACCGTCGTCTAGCAGATCATAAATATTTGCCTGGGCTGCGATCATTTCCAGGCTGGCAAGAGGAACTGAAATATTGGTTGCCAGGGCAGTTGCTGCGAAAGCGGTATTTGATTGTTCCATTGTATCAAGACATTTAAGTCTGGAGAACAAATCTCCTGTTGTTCCTCAGACAGGTAATTGAAGAATTCATAAAAACCGGTCCCGGGTTGTAATGTGCTGTTGTTAACGGGACCGGACCATGTTGATATGCTATTGAACGGAAAAAACTGCGGGGTTTATTCTCTGCGAATAATAATGTTTGATGCAGCGCCGGGGCTTCCAGGGCCACCTGGTGAGCCAGGACCTAGATTGCCGTTGCTACTGTCGCCTGGTTGGCCTGCTCCTCCAGGAGTGCCAGGCGTGCCGTTGAATTCTTTGCCAATGATTTTACCATTGGGGCCAAGGTCTTTGAAGAATACCATCAACGTATCTCCGTTGCCACCATCACCACCTTTGCCACCAGTGCCACCTTTACCGCCAGGGCCTTGTGGGCCGGATTGCGCCGGATTACAGGTATTTTGGCTATCGCGTGTTCCTGGAGGTCCACCGGGACCACCATCTCCACCTTTACCACCATCACCGCCTATTTGGCCAGGGCCTCCACCTGCTTCCACCGTTATCTCACCTGTAACAACGCCAAGATGAAGAGGCGATAATGGCATAGGGTTGCCTTTAAGACCTCCGGTACCAGGTCCGCCGGTACTGCCTGATGAGCCAGTCGTGCCATTAGTAGGAGGGGTTTGACAGAAGTAAGTGCAGTTGGTGCTATTGTAGCCGTATGTGCCAGCATTGCCTTGACTGCCCCTGGTACCAGTAGACCCTTGTGGGCCATATTGGGCAGGACTCGTATAAGCGGGGCCTATAACTAAGATAGATGCCATAATAGTTTACTTTTTTTAAGGTACTTGACGAACATAAACCTGGGATGTGCTGCCTTTAGCACCTGCAGTACCATTGGTGCCAGTGCTGCCATTGGGATTACCAGATCCAGGGGTGCCGAAACCGCCTGGCGTGCCTGGATCTGCCAGAAATATATCAGAATTGATAGATCCGCCGGAGGACAGCTTTGTGTAATTAGCTATAACAGTGGTACCATCACCACCATCTCCTCCTTTACCACCATTACCAGCGGTTCCCCCTCTTCCTTGTGGTCCGGTACCAGCACTATTACATTTTCTTTGAGGATCTATCGTGCCAGGATCTCCACCTGGTCCACCAGTACCGCCATTGCCTCCTTTACCGGCATCCTGGCCTCTTCCACCACCTACACGAATGATTATGGCTCCTGTCACCTCCCCAAGGTTTAAGGTAGTAGGCGGAGCGGGGCGTCCTTTAGCACCCTGAGAACCAGTGATGCCAGTAGTTCCCTGACCGCCCTGGCTACCATTGGTAGGAGCGACGAGACAGTAGTAGGTACAGTTGCTGCTATTGTAACCGCTTTGGCCGGGAGAGCCGGGAGCGCCTTTGGTACCGGTGCTTCCGGGACCGCCATTGGGAGCAGCATTGGAATAGGGTTCTCCAGTAATTAAAATTGTAGGCATGATGGAATAATGTTTTTGGGTTTAAAGATTGAAAGAAGACATAGTGGTGTATTATAATTAGGATTCCGGACGAATGATAACATTAGAAGCAGAGCCGGGACTTCCTGGATTACCTGGACTTCCAGGACCGAGATTACTGTTGCTGCTACTGCCACCTGGTCCGCCAGCACCGGGGTTTCCCGGGGCACCAAAGAAGGTGACAGATTTAATATCACCGCCATTGATGGAAGTATAGAATGCCATAATAGTAGCGCCGTCTCCACCATTGCCAGCAGTGCCACCATTGCCTCCTTTACCACCAGGACCTTGCGCTCCCGCAACACCTGCAGGGCAAGGGTATACAGGAGGAATGTTGAATGGTGGAGGGAAATTGTAAGCAGGATTGCTGCCCGGTTGTCCACCTTGTCCGCCTGTTCCGCCACCGCCACCTGTTCCGCCATCCTGGCCTGTTCCGCCACCTGCTTGAATCGTAACAGTGCCGGTTACAACGCCCAGGTGAACAGTACTAGGAGGAGCAGGACGGCCTTTGGCTCCACCTGCACCGGAAGAACCGGTAGACCCACTATTGCCGACGTCGCCATTTCCAGGTTTCCTGATACAAATGAGTTGACTGTCTGCTATCATAAAGTGACCATCAACTCCGTTTCCGCCAGTAGTGCCAGTAGATCCGGAAGTTCCCGGTGTGGCTGCGTTTGTGTAAGGTTCGCCAGTGAATACGAGGGTTGTCATTCGAATAGTTTTTGTAATCAAATATTTTATTGCTGCAAGACTACTATCGGGGACGACTAAACGTATATGTTGAATAATATTTCGTCCGTGAGAGGAAAGGGTGCTTCCATAACAGTTGCCTCCAATGCGAAGGTTATGGGGAATAATACTCCCTTATTTCTGTGTGAAGTATTGTGTGTGCAAAGAACAATTGGTAGTAATCTTAATTTCTGCGCCCTGGCCTTCTGTAATTTCTTCGAAATTAAGTACAACAGGGTCTTCGCCTTTAATGGTCCACGTTGCACCATCAGGGATGTTTGCGTCTTGCCCTGTGAATACAGCAATTCTACCAGGGAACATCAGCGAATTGATAAGCGGTACATACTCCTCCACTTTGCGGGAATCTCCCATCACATAGGCATATGCCGCTTGTCTCATTTTTTCATGCAACTGATCATCCATTCTTCCCAGGAGTTCTCCTTTAGAACCCACACTGCCCATGAGTTGACGGTGGTGATCCGCCATAGGCTCCGGATAAACTACATGGCTGTCATCTTCGCCATCAGGGACACCCACCATCTTTTTGAATTCAGCGATAGAACCCACATTGACATGAACCGGGGGAACATCAGATTCGAGTGGGTCAGAAGAGAATACCAGGTCTTTTTTTTGTTGCTGGATGTTTTTGATTTGCGCACTAAGGGTGAGATGCGCATCAGGCGCCAATCCCAGACGCTGATTGACTAAAGCGTGATTGTCTTTCTGTGCTTGCGTGAGCGTGTTCATATGCGTATTTCGTTTATGGAATAAAGAAAAAAAGAAACGTTGCGGCAATAAAGATCCTACCCGAAATAGCTTCAGGCTGGGCAATCAAAGGATTAATAAATGGAATAACAGTACGCCTGTTATTCAGAGAAATGAAATGAGTAGATTAGAGATACCACGTCATCAGGATAGTTACCGGCAAAAGATTAAAAGTGTTTACTGAAATGAATGGCGAAGGAAAGTTAACACCAGCCGGCCTTTTGAGGGTAGTTTCACAACATGTTTATCACAGTAATTGGAGGTTTAGAGTGATTGAAAAATGATGCACGAAAACTTTGATGTGCTCGAATTTATATAAACAAAATCATTTCACCAACACATCCATGTCGGTGGCTTTTTCCACATAGGGTATTTTTAGATGTATTTTAAAATTAATTTGATTGATAGTTAAGATAGTTAGGTGGGGAAGCCTAATTTGTTGCAAGATGTAAATGCGTGAAATATTTTAAAAAAAGGGTGAAAACACCTGGTCGTTAGCGAGCTTAACAGAACGGTGAAAATGAAACAGCCGGTAACTGTAGCATTGAATACAGTTACCGGCTGTATGAATAAATCATAGGTTACTCCGCGTGTAATGATTTTACTGGGTTCGCTAATGCCGCACTAATCGTTTGTACACTAATGGTGACCAATGTAATGACGATCGCCAGCATACCGGCAACTCCAAACGCCCACCAAGGAAATGTGATGCGATAGTGATAATCCGCCAGCCAATTGCTGGTAAAATACCAGGCAATAGGGCTGGCTATCGCAATAGCAATTACTACCAGCTTCAGGAAACTCCTGGAAAGAATATAACTGATACTCATCAACGTTGCACCCAGCACTTTCCGAATGGCAATTTCTTTTTTCCTTGCTTTAGCCATATAAGATACCATCCCCAATAAACCAATACAGGAAATAACGATGGAGAGTAAAGCGAAAAATGTAGAAAGCGATTTCAGCATTTGCATATCCTTAAACTTTAAGGTATACATATCATCTGCAAAATGATATTCGAATGGATAAGCTGGATTATATTTTCTGAAAATAGTAGTAATAGTAGCAAGGTTGGCAGACTGATTATGCGCAGGGTTAAACCGGTAATGAATGGTGCCAGACCAGCAGGAGGGCCCCAGGATAATTAAGGGCTGTATTTTGTCGTACGGCGATTCTATGATGAAATCTTTTACGACTCCTACTACATGCCAGTTCTTCCCTTGATCCTTGACAGTAGCTTCCAGGGGATTGCTCAGGTGCATCGCCTTTACAGCGGTTTCATTCAGCAGCATCGCTAAACTGTCTGTATGATATTTATAAACATCAAGATCCCGCCCTGCTACGAGGGTCATTTTCATGGTCTTTACCACATCTGCATCTGCAGAGAATCGTATAAAGTCTGTTTTAGCATCTGCCTCTGTACTACCAGTCCAGCTAAGGCCCCAGCCATCGCTAAAGCGTTCTGTGATGGGCGACATATTTTTGGAAACAGCCGTCACTGCGCCACTCTGCAACAACTCTTCTCGAAGTGATAAATAATTTTTATCCAGATCTCCTACAATGGTGGTATATGCCAGTCCTGTTTTGTCATATCCGCTGTTTCTATCCTGGGTATAGTTGATCTGTCGGGATACAATGATGCTGCTAATAATTAGAATAATGGCAAAACTAAACTGTAGTATTACCAATATGGATCGGGGTTGTATTCTTAACTGGTTAATTTTGTAAGTTCCTTTTAAAGACGCGATGGGTCTAAATGAAGAAAGGAAAAATGCCGGATAACTGCCTGCCAGCAAACCAGTGATCACTACGAACAGCAAGGCAAATAACCAGGTACCGGTATTTAATAGCTTTAGGGAAAGTTGAAGGTCTACCAGGTTATTTAAGACAGGCAAACAGCACATCACGAGTAATCCTGCAATCAGGAAAGCAAAAAAACTGATGATCATACTCTCTGTTATAAATTGACCAACCAGGCTGAATTTACTAGCGCCCATCACTTTACGGACGCCGATTTCCCTGGCACGTTTCTCACTTCTCGCTGTACTGAGATTCATAAAGTTAATGCAGGCAATCAGCAGGATGAAAATCCCGATAATGCCGAATAATCTAACCTGTTCAATACGGCCAGTGGTAAACTCCCCATTTCTGCTGGCATTGTAGAGGTAGTGATCTCCGTAGGAATGTGCGAATACCTGTGTGGTGGGCCTGTTGTTAGGATTCCCATGGCTGATGGTAATTTGATTTACCTTGTTGTTAAAGCTGGCAAGATTTACATTTTTATGTAATAATACGAAAGTCTGAGTGCTGTTGTTGGTCCAGTTAGAATCCACGTAGTGCAGGCTGGCCGCGAAATCCCAGGAGAGCATGCAGTCAAATTTCATATCTGTATTTCCTGGTAAATCCTTAAGCACGGCTGTTACGGTAACAGGATGTTTCTGATCCAGGGTAAATACTTTGCCCATGGGATCTTCATTCCCAAAAACGTCATGGGCAAATTTTTCCGTGATGATGATCGATGATATATTTTTAAATGTCGGAGCTTCATTCCCTCTGACAAACTTATAACTGAACATCTGGAAAAAATCAGGATCCGCGAATACTGTTTTCCCCATTACCTGTTTCTCCCTGAATTGCATCAGAAAATGGTTATCATCATCATACCTGGTTACGCCTTCCACATCTGGGTATTCGGCCTTTAACGTAGATGCCATTATTTTAGGCGTATAGGCCCAGGCATGCTGTTTCCCATCATTGAACGCATCGCGGTTACACATGACGTATAGGCGATCTCCCTTCTCGTGAAAGCGATCCATCGTCAGCATATGCTGTAACCAGACAGCTATCAGCAATGCACCCGCCATACCAATGGCAAGTCCGGTGATATTAATAACAGAGAACGCCTTATCTCGGATAAGATTACGCCACGCGGTTTTTAGGTAGTTTTTAATCATGGGTTACTATTACTTACGGAAAACGTATATCCGTGATCGTAAAAATATGCCAAAACGGTATGATATTCAATATCAATAATTTAGATGCATAATAATAAGATTTGTTGTTCGGTATCGGACAATTGGGTGTTCATAATTGGAGCGGTGAAAATCTGTTTGCAAACTAGAAAAGAATAACAGTATTTCTGTACTTGTCGTTACTTTTTATTAATACTTTCGTTTGCGTGGCCCATTCCGCCAATTCTTTTCTCAACCGCAAATTATTTCATGATGAAAATCCGAAAGCTCCTGCTGCTTTGGCTACTCGTATTGCCTGTAGTTGTAAACGCGCAGATAGATAAAGTGTATTTCGATACTCGCGACAGTGCGCACAGTTTTTATTATGCGATACCGCCGCTATCAGGAAATATCCAGGCTACAGTGGTGGTCTTCACTGGGTTTTATCCGCTGAAACGTTTGTTGGCCGAGTCTAGGTTACATAATGTAGCCGCTGGCAATGATATCCTAACCATCTATGCATCACAGGGAGAAAACCTCGTGGCAGATCCTGCATGTGTGGATAGAATGAATACCATCCTGAAACATGTGACTACTACTTATAAAACAGATACCGCACGTTATGTACTAGTTGGATATGATATTCCCGGCAATGTAGTGCTGCGATATACAGAACTGGCGACAGAAAAACCTGCTGCTACTGTGATACATCCTAAAGCAGTCATGGGTATAGGAACGGTAGTCAGTTTGGAAGGCTTATGGAACTGGGGCGCCCGCATGATGGAAAAGAATAATAACGAAGAGGATGTGATGGTAGCTAAGTTTACCCAGGAAGTATTGACCAGGCAAATAGGAGCCTTAGATGGTCATGCAGATGGCTATGCACAGTATACCCCGTTCAACAAGGATTTGAAAGGACTGGGGAATGAAAAATTCTTGCAGCATATACCGTTTCGTTTATACTATGATACCGATATCAACTGGTACTTGCAAAACAAACGAAGCAGTTTGTACGACACGCCTATTCCGGATGCCACGGCTATGATCAATAACTTGTTGATGGCGGGTAATCAGCAAGCGGAATTCATACAAGGGAAGCAACAAGGCCGTAACAGCAATGGTTACAGGCATCCGGTGAGCTTTTCCATTGTAGATGAAGTGGAGTGCATCCAGTGGGTAAAGGCATCCACAGGTATTTTTGATCCGGTAACCTATCAACCTCCTTATAAATTGACGACTCCGGAAAATTGGACAAACGAGCGATTTGGTTTACCTACTGATTTTGCTGCGCAGATACCGCTGAAAGGGGTGGAAGATATTCGTTTTGCGCCAGGATGGGGTGCGCCGGAAAGTGAAGAGCATTGGACCTATGCTTTCCTTTGGTGGCTGGAAGGCAGGCCGCAACTGAATGCGGCCCTGCTCCAAAATTATCTTTACCAATATTATACAGGTTTGGTAGGTAGGAATATAGGTAGAAGAAATATTCCTGCTGAAAAAGTGATTCCTGTAACCACCAGTATCCAGGCTGTGAAAGCCTTACCCGGGGATGAAGCCACTTATGAAGGCAACATCCATATGCTGAACTATATGCAGCCGGCACCTATGACTTTGAATGTCCGCATCCGGGTAAGAAACTGCCAGTCGCAGCAGCATACTGCAGTCTATATTGAACTATCTCCCAAACCTTATAGGCACGCCCTTTGGCAGCAAATGGACCGGATAGGAAATGAGTTCGACTGTCGTAAATAATTTATGATTTTCTTTTCAGCAGATTGCTAAATCCGTCATCATATCGCATGGTGAGGGATTTACCATCAGTGGAGAACTCCATACGAATGTAATCATAACCTACTAACCGGAATACATGGTCCGTCAGTGGCGCCATGCGGAGAAATTTACCTGCCGCGTTGGAAAAGTATAATGCGCCGTTTTCCATTTTTACCTCACGGTCTCCGAAAGCTCCCACATATCGTTGTAGGGTGGCTGCACTCAAGACCGGTGCTTGTGCGGAGCCGGCAGTCAGTTCCCTGGCCCATTGCAGCTTCAGTTTTAACTCAGGGGCAGGATTGCTTTTCAGTTGCGCATCGAAGTAGTGGAGCAGTGCGGTTTGCAAGGCATCGTCAGGGGAGGTGGCGATATCAGGATGAATGCCGGTGCCTTCCCAGTCTTTACCAGTAACAGGATTGATGCCGCAAGCGAAAGGAATTCTTCCGACAAATCCGTGGCCTAACGGGAACGGCTCTACGGGGTGTGCACCGCCACCGGTATTTTCACCAACAATCAATGCCCGCTGCCTGGTTTGCAGATCGTAACTGCATTCTTCTGCACCGGAATAGGTACGCTGACTGGTGAGTACATATACCGGAATGTGTTGGAAATGCTCGCTGCCGTCTACAGCATAAGTATAAAAAGAATCCGTTCGATTCGTTCTGCGTTCATACAAATCATTCAGATGTGTGTTTGGAGGGAGCAGGTAACTACAGATATACTGCACCATTTCCGGATCTCCACCGCCGTTGTCCCGCAGGTCGATGATGAGGGCGCCGGTGTGTTGCAATAGTCCGAAAGCTGCTTTAACAGTGGCTTTGGCAGCATCTGATACATCAACAAACATGTTCAGTTTTAGGTAACCTACATTACCATATAATACTTCTACTTTTCTAACGCCATTATTCGTAAAACTATAATCCGGCGCTGGGCGGGGGGCTGCAACTGCTGCGGTATCCGTTGGACCAGTGGCTTCCCGAGGATTATAGACAATAGACATGTGGCCATCACGATAGATATGACGCAGATCGGCGCTGAGGGTTTGTGCGAAATCGGAAGAACTGTTGACCTTACTATATGCACCCGATTGGAGTCGCTCTCCAATATATTTACTCATCTGTTTAGCCGTATCCAAGGATATATAATTCGCAACGAGTAATTCCTGCAATCGTTTTACTACTTCCTGCTTGGCTGTTGGTGTAATAGGGGTGGGCGATTGGGCACTTGTCTCCCCAAACCAAAACAAGGCAACACATACAATGATAAGCCGTTTCATGACTGTGATTTTTAATTAAGTACGAAAATCTTCGTACAATGTACGAAGATTTTCGTAAAACAAAATTTTTTCACCAGGATTCTGGATTATTTTTTCTGAAGATGGAGTGGAAAAGGCTGGTAGCTTCACTTTATAGCGGCGCATATTATCTCCGATAATATCTTCTTCTTTCAGGCACTCATGGTTTTTGCAACTGATCCAGAAGGTCTGGGTATATTTACCTCTTGGGCTTTCACCTGCTGTAAACAGCTTCCAGCATGCTACGCTTTGATGATCGAGTGTTTGAATCGTTTCCGTGCCAATTACTTTATAGGTAACATATTTAGGCGCTTCCAATCCGGCATCATAGAAACGAATGAGGAAAGTTTTGTCTGCGGCCAATGGCAGCATTTCAAACGTTTCCAGATCCAAGTTCCAGTTATAATTCGGCATATCAAAAGTGAGTTGGAAGTCTTTCGCTTTATTAACGCTCACGGTATCTCCTTTGATATCGGTATCTGACCACAGATAGACTTTGGTATTGTTGCCTACTGTTTGCAGATGGTACAGGGGTTGGAAATCGGCAATACTGTTTATGCTCAGTATTTCATGATACCTAGTACTGTCTTCGCTGTACCAATGTTGTACCGTTTCAAAAACAGGGGTATTATCGATCATGATGGTCTTCACCTCCCGTTGCCAGATATTCATCCAGAAGAGCTGTTTTTCTTGGCCTTTCTTCTGGAAGTACACCAGGTATTGACGCATACCGGGTTTAAGATACCTGGTGTCTAGGGGAATGTGTGCAGGACTGATCGTATCTGTTTGTGCCTGGACCTGTGTGCATGACAGCAGGAAGCAGAGAACGTATAGTATACGGGTGAATTGCATATGTGGGTCTTGTTTGTTATTTGCAAAAGTTCACTTTGCGCATGGTATAGAGAAATGAATTCAATGGTTGACGGTATATTTTCAGCAGTCGGGGTTCAGCAGAATGATTGAAAGAATGACCGGTTTTATTGAAGTAATGAGCGTAGTGATTGAAAAAATCAGGTTTCCCGAAATAGGATGAAATTCCTTCGTATTTTCGGACATGCAATTACTCAGCGATTTCACAACAAGCGCACGACTACAATGGCTTTCCTGGCTGGCAATTTTTATGCTGATGCTGTTTTTACAGTTGCCGGAAGATGGTTTTAGTCAGGCTACCGTTTATGCAGGTAGTAATACGTTGTATTATGCGCTGGTGATATACGGCAATACGAGTGTGCTTTACCCGCTGTTGTACCGAAAGAAACGTTATGTATGGTATGCGCTGGCGGCGCTGGTTTTTCTGACAGCGGCAGGGCTGACAAGAGCCTTTGTACTTAACTGGGTGTACAATACGTGGTATGCCAAAACGCCATCTCCCCTTACCGGCAATACCATTTTTCGGTATATGGCAGGATTGCCGCTGCTCTTCATGTTGAGCTTTTTCTTTCGTATTGTGCTGGATTATTTCACACTGAAAAGAACTACTGCTTCTTTGTTGTTGCAGAATACGCAGGCGGAACTAAATCTCCTTAAATCGCAGGTGCAGCCGCATTTCCTCTTCAATACCCTCAACAATATTTATTATGAAGCCTATCTGGAAGCACCACGAACGGCAATATTGATAGAGCGGCTATCTGAGATCATGCGCTATTTTGTAGATGAGAGTCCGAAAGATCAGGTATTGTTGTCTACCGAAATCAGTTTCCTGGAAAATTATATTGCCTTGGAAAAAATTCGGATACGGCATGCCATTGATCTGGATTTTAACCATAAAACCACCACTGATTGCCATCTGCCACCCATGTTGCTCATGACTTTTGTTGAAAATATTTTTAAACATGGCGTAGATAAAACCAGTACAGATAATAAAATATCTATCCATTTACAACAGGCACATAACCGCCTGCTGTTTAGGACCAGCAATAACCAGTGTTGTGAGCAATCGGCCAATAGTCAGCGTGGCTCCGGTATTGAGAACCTGAGAAAACGGCTCACTTTACTTTATGGCGATAACTTTGTATTGGAAACAACCAGGTCCGCCCAAACATTCACTTCCTTTTTATCCATTCCCGTATGAGCCTCAAATGTATCATAGTAGACGATGAACCGAATGCAGTTAATTTGCTGGAACTGCATATCCAGCAAGCAACAGATTGGGTCTTGCTGGCCAAATGTTATAACGCCCTGGAAGCATTGGCAGTGTTGAAAGAACAGCAGGCAGATATCATCTTCCTAGACATCAATATGCCCAAACTGGATGGAATGGAGCTGGCTGGCCTGCTGCCACCAGGATTGAAAATTATTTTCACCACCGCCTATACGGAATACGCAGCGGTAAGCTATAATTATGAAACGGTGGATTATCTGCTGAAACCTATTACCATGAAGCGTTTCCTACAGGCGAAACAAAAGATAGAAGAGAGTTTTGGAAAATTAGCTACGCAGACACTCGCCCGTAACGACAGTCCGGATTACTTCTTTGTAAAATCAGGGAAAACCATTCAGCAGATCCGCTTATCTGAACTCTGTTATTTTGAAGGCACCAGGGAGTATGTAAAGATCGTTACTGTGAAAGGGGAGGTCCTCGTGTATAAAAGATTGAAGGATATAGCAGAACAACTAAAAGCCCCTTTTATCCGCATTCATAACTCCTATATTGTGAATACGGGCTTTATTGAAAAGATCCAAGATAACCAGGTATTTATCCAAGGGAAAGCTTTCCCGCTCAGTGAAACGTTTCGTCCTGCGTTTATGGAGCTCATACAGCAACGTTTCCTGTAATACTTTGGGGTGATTTTATACCTGCTCATAATTAGTTATCTTCAAGGCATTTTCTCACCCCTAAATCATCAGTTGATGAAACACCTGCAACTTGTCATGTTCGCGAGCCTAATCGCGGGAGCGAGCTATGGGCAAACTACCCCACATCAATCAAAAGAGATCCCCGTTTATCATGGAAGAGATCTCAGTACTGAGCAACCGAAACCGGCACCAGCACCAACACCAGCACCAGTGGCAAAGCCAGCAACAACCGCCTCTCCGCAGAACTTACAGTTTTTTGTAAGGAAATGGACTACAGGCGTATCAGATGCATTCTATGTAAACAACGTAGGTGGCGTCCGCACATTGGTGGTCCAGGCAAATGCACGCACCAAGCCATTGCACATCAACAGTAACGGTACTTATTACTGGGAAGCTTATGGGGAACAGCGTAGTGGCAAATGGGTCGCTACCGGGGATAAGAACTATCCGATTGTGCTGAAAAATGCCATCCAGAACAAAGATTGGTATGTAGCGCAGCACAACAACGGTAAAAACGCGATCTACATCTGGGACCACGACGCCATCAGTTATACGGGCGTACCTATGTAATGGCTGTACAAAGCGACTGTTTTAAGGGAGAAGGGCGACCTTCTCCTTTTTTATTTAAATTGCCCCTTCATTCTCGCACTGGCGGAAAACAAGTTGAAAGTATTGGATTGGTTGTTATCTCACATAAAGCAAAATCCGCTGCTTGTCGCCCTGCCCAGCGGGCAGGGACGACTAAAAACAGCTTCTTTGGGGTAATTATAATTTGATAATAATCAGCTCTGTTCGCCTATTCTGGAGATGTTCTGCCTCTGTACATTTCACGCCATTAGCACACTTATTCACTAATCTTGTTTCGCCATATCCTTTGGCAGTAAGGCGGGACGCGGCGATACCTTTTTTCACAAGATAGGCTACCGTTGCCGCTGCACGACGTTGGGAGAGTGCAAGATTGAAGGCGTCGTTCGCTCTTGAATCCGTATGTGCGGCCAGTTCCACTTCCATGGTGGCATGTTCTTGGAGGAGCGTTACCAGTTTATCCAGTTCTGCTGCGGCCTCCGGACGTATATCCGATTTGCCCAAATCGAAATAGATGTTATCAAGCCTATACGGCACTTTCAGTTGTGTAAAATCTATTTGCTTTTTAGGCGGTTGTACGGTTGCCTCAGGAGCAGGCTGGGTAGGCGTTTTCTCCGTAACAACAGGCTTAATAACAGGTTGTGGTGTTGGTGCCTCTGGTATAAACCGGTATATATCATCGCTGCCTAAGCCACCATCACGATTGGAAGCGAAGTATAGCATGCTATCCAGAACGGCCGGCGCAAAATCATCATGGCTGCTGTTTACAGGCGTTCCCATATGATGGATGGTCCATTTGCTACCTTGCTTTTCCGCCTGGAAAATATCCAATCCGCCTAATCCTGGATGGCCATCACTGGCAAAGTAAAAATGACCTTCGGGATCAAAAGATGGTGTACGCTCATTGCCTGGCGTATTGATAGCAGTACCCATGTTTACGGGTGTTCCCCATTGGCCAGCGGCCTTGATTACATAGTAGATATCTGTTCCGCCTTGGTGATCTGGTCCTTGGGTGGCTACAAAATAAAGGGTATCGCCTGCGGGACTAATCCATGGATCTCCCACGGAGTATTGTAGCATGGCATTGAAAGGTAGTTCCGGCGAAACGATCCATTTATCCTGGTTATTGCGCGTGACTTCCTTTACCGCAATATTCATAGTGAGGATGGAATCCTTACCCAGCAAGGAACCTGTCTTCTTGCGATAGCTAGTAACTGCCAAGTACATCGTAGTGCCGTTGGCGTTATAAGAGGCATTGGAGCTGTGGTAGTCGCCATTGATATTGCCTCGTTCCAGTGCGTGGATATTGGTACTATCTCCATTACTTTCGTACAGATGAAGATAGCTATTGCCTGTCCAGGTATACATCTTCTTTTTAATGTTCTCATTTTCAAAGAAGGGCGACTTCCGAGAGTAGTTATACGGACGGTCTGATGCAAATATGTATTTGCTGTTTTGTTTGGTAATACTCCAATCAGAATAGGGAGAATTCAGCGCCGCCATATTCTCCAATCTACCTTTTACCGGTTCCTTTATACGGATTGGCGCTGTGTTACAGCCTTCCCGCATATTGCGTCCCAGGATGCTATTGGGATTTTCTTGTAGATAGTGATCGAGTAGGATTGCGGCTGTATCATATTTTTCATTATTCATCAGGACGGCGGCGTATCTCAACTCATCCTCCGATGTTCCACCCTTGGTTTGCCAAAGTTGCGCATACCAGATAGCGGCATTTTGATAATCTTTAATCAGCCTGTAACAATCGGCTGCTCCACGGGCTGCCTTGGCGCTAGGTTTCTTGTGAAAAGCCTTGATGAATAAAGGTGTAGCCTTTTCAAAATTGTACAACCGGAAGGCAGCCATGGCCTCCGTGTATGCATATTGCGCATTTGCATGATGGCCCATACCTGCTGCCAGAAAGGTGAGCAACAGGCCTGGAATATATTTTCTCTTTGGATGCTTAGGCATATGAAAATACTTTAAACTGCATTAGAAATAACGGGGAGACATCATTCTGGCATTCCTTCTTTTGAAAAAATAGCCAATGGATAATTCATGCGTAGGATAGTTGGTAGCTACCGTACCATTCATGGTCATATCGTATGCATATCCCAGTCGGAGTTTATCATTTACAAATACCTCTGCCATAAACACCAGTGCAGCCGGCTTTTTCAGGTTATCCTGTAAATTGGATTTGCGCATGTAGGTGGAACGATAGGAGGCGCCCAACCATAGTTTCTGACTGATTAATACAAACGTATTGAGGTCAATGCTGGTAGGACCCGCCAAATCTTCCTTCACGAGGATACTGGGTTTTAGCAGCAATTGTTCCGACAGTGGAACAAGGCCTCCCATGGTAAAGTACAGATGCGGCTTTAATGGCAGGTACTCTTTCAATGCTTCCGATTTCTGAAAGGATTGGGTGAGCAAATTACTCGCAGAAACCCCCGCATAGAATTTCTCTCGGTTGAAGAATATCCCCAAACGTGCGTCTGGCATGGATCGCCGGTTCTCGCCATTAAAAATGGCCGGGTCCAGTTGAGAAGAAGAAGTAGTAAGTAGGGAGACATCCAGCCTTTGTTGCAGAAAGCCTCCACTGATCCCCACGGAGAACCTGGAGGAACCATCCTCATTTACAGGAATACGATAGGCGTAAGTGGCGTAAAAGGAGGTCGTATTAGAAGCACCCAATTTATCACTCATCGCCTGTATACCAAGGCCCACACGATCATTGTTCGCAGTGCCATCGGCGGCAACAGAGAAGGTTTGTGGTGCGCCAGGATAGTTGGTCCATTGATTACGGTAGAATGCATGGATATTCCATTGCTCCCGGTATCCAGCATAAGCAGGATTTACATATATCCCGTTAAACATGTACTGGCTAAACTGTGCATCTTGCTGTGCGGAGACGGAAACTCCGCACAGGGTGAAGATTAGAACAGATAGGACTTTATGCATAGGTAATATTTTCAGCTTGTTTTTCAGCATAGTATTAATGTATTATCGAACTAACTGTACCCATCCTTTCATGGAGATTTTGCCATTAGTACCTGGGCATACCAGTTCATAGTAATAGGTACCAGGGTTCAATTGAGAGCCATCCCATTCATTTTTGTAATCATTGGAACGATATACCACATTGCCCCATCGGTTGAAGATAACCAGGGAGGAGCCTGGATATTTATCTATTCCCAGAATGACAAATTTGTCGTTGATACCGTCGCCATTTGGTGTGAAGGCGGTAGGTATGAAGACATCCGCTCCTTTAGGGGAAGTGCTAGCCGTAGCCGTGTTATTGCTTGGGTCAGGATCGCCATTGTCGCCTGCCACCGTGGCCGTATTATGGATATCTCCACCGCTGGTTACTTTGGCCGTAACGAGGAGGCGTACGGTTTGTCCTGGCGCGAGTGTATCTAGTTTCCAGACGATCGCTTTAGTAGCAGGATCGTAGCTATCCTCGCCATGATCGCGACTGGTTTTTACTTCCATATCGCCTACATTGTTTGCCAGGATATCGGTAACGACTACACGACTAGCCCCTTTACTGCTATTGTTGGTAACAGTCAGTTCGAAGGTTACATTTTTACCTACCGCGATTTCTGCTGGCGGCGTAACGATGACCTTCTTAATTGCCAGGTCTACCATACGTTTGGTAACATCAATCGTAACCGTGGATACATTCGATGCGAAGCCAGATTGATCCTTGATATAGTAGGTGAAGTAGTCTTTACCTCCATAACCAGCATCTGGTGTATATGTAACCGTTCCATCCGGATTGACGGTCACGCTACCATGTTGTGGTTTATTCTGTATGTATACATCATGACCGGTATTGCCATAGATATCATTTTTCAGAACATCAATTTTTACCGGATCTGGTTCTTCTGTGCTGGCTGCATCATCATTGGTGCGCAATGGAACTGGAACAGGCGTTACAGCGCTATTATTGTTGGCCGTGATCCTGTCTGTTTCATTACCAGTGATAGTAGCCGTATTGGTGTAGTTACCGGTCTTATTGACGGTAGCAACGATGGTCATTTGTACTTTGGCGCCGTTGGCCAATTGGCCGATGGTCCATATACCGGTGGTTGCATTGTAGCTTCCGGATGTTGGCGTAGCTGATTTGAAAGTATACCCAGTTGGTAATATATCCGTTACCGTTACACCAGTCGCGTCGCTTGGGCCGTTATTGCCTGCAACGATGGTAAATGTCACATCAGATGTATGTGGTGGCGTCATATTGGAAACCGCCTTGGTCACATACAGATCAGTGATGGGGTCTGGAACAATAGTGACCGTGCTGCTATTGTTGGTGAGCACCGGATCTTTCTCGTTGGCAGTAACTGTAGCTGTATTACTATAGGTGCCTGTGGTATTGACCTTAACAGTAACCGTTAGGGTGGCAGTTTCTCCTGCATTCATGGCGCCAATATTCCAGTTGCCACTGTTATTGTCATAGCTGCCTTTAACTGCGCTGGCTTGTTGGAATGTAAACCCACTTTGCAGTTTGTCGCTCACCACTACATTGGTCGCCTTGCTGGCGCCATTATTTTTCACCAAGATGGTGAATGTTACCACATCTCCTGTTCCTGGCACTTGTTGGCTGATCGTTTTATTGATGGCCAGATCTGCTACTGGAACGGGGATAGGAGGGGTAATGGCCGCTGAATTGTCAGCAGGATTGTTGTCTTTCTCATTGCCGCTGATAGTAGCTGTGTTACTATAATCACCAGTTGGCAATACCGTAGCAACCACTTGTAGCGTGGCCGTTTGGCCATTGGCCAGGTTGCCAATATTCCAGTTACCGTTTGTGGCGTTATAAGTACCGGTAGTGGCAATAGCCTGATCAAAATGATATCCTGATTGTAGTATATCCGTCACCGTTACACCGGTAGCGTCGGAAGGACCGTCGTTGGTGGCGGTGATGGTGAATGTCACTTGGCTGCTGACATCCGGTGTTGGATTGCTGATAGTTTTAGCAATACGCAGATTGGTAACCGCTACTGGTGTAGGTGTAACCGTGCTGCTGTTATTGGTTGCATTCGGATCTTTTTCGGCGCCGGTAATTGTAGCATTGTTGCTGTAGTTACCAGTGGCCAGTACGGTTGCGGTAATTGTAAGTGAGGTGGTTGTATTGGCCTGCATCGTGCCTATATCCCAGGTGTTCCCGATGTATACGCCTGTTGTAGCCAGCACATTAAGGAGACGATAGCCAGTTGGAATAGCATCTGTTACTTTAACATTCATAGCAGGACTAGGACCATGATTGATTGCCTTGATCGTAAAGGTGACGGTTGTGCCTACGTCTGGGGTGTTGTTGTCAATAGACTTTATCACTTCCAGATCAGTAACAGGGATGGCAGTTACCGTTATATTACTGCTATTGTTAGTGGTTTGCGGATCATACTCCGTACCGCTGATAACAGCAGAATTCGTATAGTTGCCTGCAGGGTTTACGGTGGCAGTGATAGTCAGTGTCTCACTACTACCACTGGTCAACGTACCAATATTCCAGTGGCCACTGGTAGCATCGTACGTGTTAGCGGAAGCACTCACGAAGGTGAAGCCACTTGGCAGGAGATCTTGTACCACTACATTGGTAGCGGTACTTGGACCATTATTGGTAGCCTGTAGGCTGAATACTACTGTGCTGCTGACATCGGCCGTGGATTTATCCACTGATTTGGTAATGGCTAGATCTGTTACGGCTCTTACCTGTGGCAGTGTAATAGCAGCCGTGTTATTGTTGGTATTATTGTCTTTGAAAGGAGAACTGATAACAGCCGTGTTATTATAATCTCCTGCTGCACGAACAAGCGCAGTTATAGTAAGGGTGGCTGTTTGGCCATTGGTCATATTACCAATATTCCAGGTGCCGGTGGTATTATCATAAGTGCCGGCACTGGCTGTATTGGAAAGGAATTGGTAGCCACTTAACAGTTTATCCGTTACCGTTACATTCGGAGCCGCATTTGGTCCGTTGTTGGTAGCAGTAATGGTGAATGTCACCGTGCTGCCTGCATCAGGGGTATTGTTGCTGATAGATTTGGTTACGGCCAGATCCGCTACCAACACAGGTACAGGTGTTACTGTACTGCTATTGTTGGTCGTATTTCTGTCTGTTTCATTGCCGCTGATAGTGGCGGTATTGGTATAGGAACCTGTGGTATTTACAATAGCCTGTACTGTTAGCTGTACTGCCTGACCCGAAGCCAGGTTGCCAATGTTCCAGCGGGTGCCATTATAGCCACCTACTTGCGGAGTAGCACTGACAAACGTGTATCCGGTTGGCAGGACATCATCCACTTGCACGCCGGTAGCATTGCTTGGCCCATTGTTGGTGGCAGTGATGGTGAAGGTCACCTTGCTACCTACATCTGGGGTACTGTTGTCAACTGTTTTTACCACCTGGAGATCTGTAATTGGAATAATAGTAACCGTTGCACTGCTGCTGTTATTGCCGGTATTAGGATCGTATTCTCCTCCACTGATAGTGGCCGTATTGGTAACAGTGGTGGCGGTAGTCGCTTTTGCAACAATGGTCAGGGTTTGCCCAGCATTAGCATTCATCGCGCCAATATTCCATACGCCTGTATTGTTGTCGTAAACAGCAGGATTGGCACTCACGAAGGTGAGTCCTGAAGGAAGTATATCCGTTACCGTTACACCAGTAGCGTTGCTTACCCCTTTATTGGTAGCTGTTAAGGTGAAGGTAACATTGGAATTGATATCAACAGTAGTAGCATCTACTGTTTTAATGATTTCCAGGTCGGTCACCTGGCGTACCGTAGGCGTAACCGAAGCACTGTTATTGGCAAGATTATTATCCTTCTCAGTGGCAGTGATGCTGGCGGTATTGCTGTAATCTCCGCTAATATTCACCGTCGCCTGGATGGTCAATGTTTCCGTTTGACCGGAAGCCATCGTACCAATCACCCATTTACCGGTTCCGCTGGAATATGTGCCAGTAGAAGGATTAGTAGCGATGAGCCTATAGCCGTTGGTCAGTAGATCGGTCACTACCGTGTTGGTAGCAGGACTAGGACCGTTGTTGGTAGCGGTGATGGTAAATGTCACATTGGTTCCTGCGTCAGGAGCGTTATTGCTAACTGTTTTGGTGACTGCTACATCTGCTACTGCCACTGGCACCGGAGTGACGGAGCTGCTATTATTGGCCGTATTTCTATCGGTTTCATTTCCGCTGATAGTGGCGGTATTGGTGTAAGGGCCTGCAGCCTTCACCGTGGCTTTTACCGTCATTTGTACGGACTGGCCTGAACCCAGGTTGCCAATGGTCCAGTTAGTACCATCATAAGTGCCTACGGGTGAAGTGGCGCTTACAAAAGTATATCCTGCCGGGAGAGCATCATTCACTTTTACGCCAGTTGCATCGCTAGGACCATTGTTGGTGGCCGTGATGGTGAAAGTGACATTGCTACCCACATCTGGCGTGCTGTTGTCAACAGTTTTAGCCACCTGAAGATCTGTTATTGGTATGATCGTAACGGCGGCACTACTGCTGTTATTGGCAGTATTTGGATCGTATTCTGTTCCACTGATATTGGCCACATTGGTAACTGTGGCTGCAACGGTTGCTTTTGTTATTATGGTGAGCGTTTGTGAAGTATTGGCAGTCATATTGCCGATGTTCCATACGCCAGTAACATTGTTGTAGCCAGCAGGAAGTGCATTTACAAAGGTTAATCCTGGTGGTAGTATATCCGTTACCGTTACATTGGTCGCATCACTTACTCCTTTGTTGGTAGCAATGATAGTGAAGGTTATATTGGTGTTGATGTCTGCCGTGGTTTTATCGGCAGTTTTCACGATTTGAAGATCTGCAACCTGTCTTACTGTAGGCGTAACACTTGCGCTGTTATTACCTGGCGTAGGATCTTTTTCGGTTGCCAGAATAGTGGCCGTGTTGCCATAAGTGCCGGTGGGTTTCACCGTAGCCATGATCGTCAGTGTTTCCGTTTTGCCGGATATCATGCTGCCAATGGTCCATTTACCTGTTCCATTGACATATGTACCCTTGGAAGGAGCGGCAGAAACGAAGGTGTATCCATTGCTTAGCAGATCTGTGACGATTACATTGGTAGCGGAACTTGGACCATTATTAGTGGCGGTAATAGTGAAGGTGATATTCGTTCCTGCATCCGGAGTAGTATTGTTGACAGATTTAGTTACGGCAACATCTGCAATAGCCACTGGGATAGGAGTGACAGTGCTGGTGTTGTTACCTGTATTTCTGTCTGTTTCATTGCCGCTGATAGTGGCGGTATTGGCATAAGGGCCTACCGCCTTTACAGTGGCTAATACGGTCATTTGAGTGGACTGGCCGGAAGCGAGGTTGCCAATGGTCCAGGTATTGCCAGTATAGGTACCTACTTGTGGAGTGGCAGTAACCAGGGTATATCCTGCTGGGAGTGCATCATTCACTTTCACGCCTGTTGCATCGCTAGGACCGTTGTTTGTGGCTTTGATAGTGAAAGTGACATTGCTGCCAACATCCGGTGTGCTTTTGTCTACTGTTTTTACTACTTGAAGATCTGTGATAGGAATAACTGTGACAGCGGCACTACTGCTATTATTACCTGTGTTTGGATCGTATTCTGTACCGCTGATATTCGCCACATTGGTAACAGTAGTGACTGTAGTAGCTTTGGTTACAATTGTCAGTGTTTGAGTGGTATTGGCGTTCATATTACCAATGTTCCAAACCCCCGTAGCGTTGTTATAGGCGCCGGCAGGACTCGCACTCACAAATGTTAAACCCGGAGGCAGTAAATCTGTCACTACTACGCCTGTAGCATTACTTACACCATTGTTGGTGGCGGTTAAGGTAAAGGTGATATTGGAATTGATGTCTGCTGTAGTTTTATCTGCGGTTTTAGCAATTTGAAGATCTGTTACTGGTCTTACAGTAGGCGTAACGCTTGCACTGTTATTGCTAGGATCCGTATCTTTTTCAGTGGCTTGTATGGTAGCGGTATTGGTATAGTTTCCGCTGCCATTCACTACCGCATTTATCACCAGGGATGCTGATTTACCGGAAAGCAAGGTCCCAATCGTCCATTTATTGCTAGCAGGGATATACATGCCCGTGCTTGTGCTACCACCCAGGAAGGTATAACCAGTTGTTGGTATATCGGTGACCACCACGTTAGTAGCGGTACTAGGACCGTTGTTAGTGGCGGTAATGGTGAATTTGACGGTAGCACCTGCATCCGGGTTACTGTTGTCAATTGTTTTAGTAACCGCTACATCTGCTAGTTGCGTCACTGTTGGTGTGACAGAACTGCTATTATTGGTAGGTACTTTGTCCTTTTCAGGGGCATAGGCATTGGCAGAATTTAAATAAGGGCCAGTAGGCTTTACTATTGCGCTAATCAACATGCTTTCTGTCAGTCCACTGCGTAAGTTGCCAACGCTCCATACGCTGCCATTATAGCTTCCAACGGATACCATAGGCGTACCAGTTAGGGTATAACCGACCGGCAGCGATTCATTTACTTTCACATTATGAGCAAGACTAGGCCCGTTATTGGTAACACGAATCGTGAACTGTACCGTTTGGCCTACTTCAGGCGTTGCATTGTTCACCAACTTAACTACTGACAAGTCTGCTACCTGGCTAACAGTGATGACGGCATTATCATCGTTATTGACAAGGGTAATTTCATCTTCATTGCCGGCAACATGAACGCTGAAGTTATAGGTGCCATCTGGTAATACAATACCTGTGAGGGTTAGCTTCACAGTGGCCCCAGCGGCCAGGTTCCCGATTGTCCAGATATTGGTGGCTGGATCAAATGCAGGATTACTGGATGGTTGCAGCGTATAGCCATTAGCGATATTCAGCAGATTTACATTAACGCCTGTAGCATCACTAGGACCGGCATTCTGCACCACGATATCGAAAGTATAAGGATCTCCAGCATCCGCTGTATTATTCCCCTGTATTTTTACGGAGAGATCTGTTCTTGGCTTCACTGGCGGCGCAGGTGTGCTGGCTGTGTTATTGGCAGGATTCGTGTCGTTGTCTGTAGTGACGACAGTGGCCGTGTTTGCATAATTCCCTGATGGATTTATGGTGGCGGTCAAGGTGAGCGTAGCCACTTCGCCATTTAATAATGTGCCGATGGTCCAAAGTCCTGTGCTGAGGTTCATAGAACCTTTGTCAGGAGTGGCTACCCAACTGCTATAACCGGATGGTAGTACATCCGAAATATTAGCATCATAACAGTTATTAGGACCATTGTTTTTCACTTTGATAGTGAAGGTGGCCGGATCGTTAGGATATATTGGGTTAGTGGTGGTGGTGAGTGTTTTAGTTACTTCCAGGTCCACTTTTTCCTTTGGTACAATCGTGACACTAGCAGTATTATTGCTGGTCTGTGGATCGTATTCATTTGCTTGAATAGTAGCGGTATTGGTAAAATTGCTTCTGTCTATATCCGCAGATACAGTGGTGGAAATAGTTTGGCTTTGTTGTGTATTGGCAGCCATATTGCCGATGGTCCAGGTAAACTGGCGCAAACCAGCGTCATACACGAAACCGGCAGGGTAAGGGGCAATTGGTGTCAGGCCAGCAGGAAGTTTATCTATTACTGTTACTCCTGTTGCATCACTTAGTCCTGCATTGGAAGCTGTGAGCGTGAAGGTGACCACATCTAACACATTCGGGGTCATCTTGTCTGCGGTTTTGGTAATGCGCACATCCGCAGATGGTATAGGCGTTACCGTTACCGTCATGTTGTTGTTGCTAGTAACAATATCCTCTGGAATATTACAGCTAGCGGTATTACTGTATGTCCCTGCAGGATTGACTTGTACCTGTATGGTCAAGGTTTTAGTTTCTCCAGCTTTTAATTTTCCTATTGTCCAGGTACCACTGGAATTGTTGTAAGTACCGGTGGCGGGAGTGGCAGATAGGAATTTAAAACCGTTCATTAGCAGATCCTGCACATTTACCCCAACCGCGTCTCCACTACCAATATTAGCTGCAGTGACAGTAAAGGTAATCGTGTTACCCACATAAGGAGTGGTCTGATCTACCGTTTTCTGAATGGCGATGTCAGGTCTGCTAATGGTAACTGGGGTAGGAGATTGATCATCCAGGGCAGTACCATTGCCATTTGCATCTGGAACGGTACCATTCACAGATATATCTGTTACCACCGAAGTACCAGCAGTGCCGGTAGCCTGACCTGCTGTATTGAAGGTCCCATACTGCCCAGCATTTTTCAGATTGATTACAATGACAGCGGTGGCGGTGGTACCAGCGGCTAGACTAGCATTGGTTCCAAGTAAATTGGTATTGCCAGCACCTGTAAATCCATTATTACCTGTGATACTATTGAATGTCCTGGACACAATGGTATAGGTCATAGGAGCGCCGAAAGTAGTGCCCAGGTCTGAAACCACCTGCACACCTGTAAGCGGTATTCCTCCAAGGTTCTGTATCGTATAGGTATAAGCGATATTATAACTGCCATCAGGCTGGATATCTGGCTGCGATGCAGCGATCGCCAGTCCTATAGCAGGAAATTGAAATGTAGTAAAGGTGATATCACTCACGGGAGTAGCGCCTGCTGATGCAGTACCACTTGCTCCCGCCGTGTTTTTGAAAGTGCCGGTTTGCGCCTGTGTGCTTGCCATACCACAAAGCAGCAGGACAGCAGTCAACCAGTATTTTATAGCAAGGAAAGTTTTCTTCGTCATAAGTTTATAGTTAACTGCTAGAAAAATTTAACGTTAATAGTGAGGGTGATCGTGGCAGTCGCTCCTGGAGCCAGTGAGGCGGTATTAGGCAGGAGCAGATTCGTGTCTGTCTTACCGTCGAATGCTGGATTATATCCTGTAATGCCTGTTAGGCTATGACCACTAATCGTATAGGTGACACCGTTAGGCAATGATGCAGGGATATAGTCTGTCAACTGTACATTATCAATTGTTACAGCGGTAGCAGGGTTGGCAACGGTGAAAGTGAAATTCATGGTATAGGAACCATCTGGCTGCTGTGTGGGCGTGGTAGCGGCTTTGGTCACTTTAATCCGGCAGTCGTCTACATTGGCTTGCACATCCGCAGTACTTACAGGACAAACGCCATTGCTGGTAGTCCATCGGAAGGTGTAAGCTCCTGGAGCCAGTCCGTTCACCGTAGCAGCAGAGTTATTGATATCGCTGAAAACAGGAGTACCGCCAGCGTTCGTAACAACAGACCATGCACCTTTACCAATTGTAGGATTGGTAGCATTCAGTTGAAGTGGTGTGTATAGGCAGATGCCTTGTGTGGTACCAGCGTTTGCAGGAGTTGGTTTGGCATATACCGTAACAGGTAGATCGCTGAAACTACTGCAACTGCCGGAGTTGATCGTCCAACGGAAAATATAAGATCCTGCAGGTACATTGGATACCGTTGTATTCGGGTCTGTAGGCGTGAATGTCAGGGCAACCGGTGTTCCACCGGCATCTGTAATTGTCCAATTGCCGGTTTCAATATTTTGTGGTGCATTACCATGTAAAGTAATATTGGAGCCGGTTCCGGTAAGGTCGCAGAGTTCTCCTGGCACAATATTGCCAACATTGGCTACGGCTGGGTTAGGAGGAGTAGATGAAACATTTACATGAACCAAGGCTGATTTACTAGGACAAATACCATTGCTGACCGTCCAACGGAAAATATATGCACCTACGATGGTATTGAGTACTCTAGTAGATGGCGCATTAATACCTTCAATCACCGCTGTACTCCCTGTTGGCACCGATTCAAAACTCCATGTACCAATTCCTGTCAATGGCGCCTGTGCATTCAGCAAGATTTTATCCGTACAGGCATTTACTTGATCAGGGCCTGGTTGTGGATCGGAAGGGGTAGCAGAAACTACTATCCGCATAATATCGGAATTGCTGGTGCAATAGCCATTGGAAACGGTCCATGAGAATACGTATATACCAGGAACGAGATTTTGTATAGCGGTATTGAATGCGGAAGGTGTAACTATCACCGGATCTGCTGCACCAGCGGGTTTGGTCTCCACGGTCCAGGTGCCAGTGCCAGCAGTAGCAGGGGTGGCCTGCATCGTTGTATTGACAGAGGGTGTCCCTGTTGGTAAACAGAACTGTTGATCTGGGCCCGCATTAGCCGTAGAAGGCAATGCACTGGTGATCACCGTAGCATCGTCGCTGGAACTGTTACAACCAGGAATGGCGGCGATGGTATAAGTGAATTTATAAGTATTGCCAGGTATTAAATTAGTGACAACAGCCGAGTTATCAGCATTTGGCGTAATCACAGCACCAGCAGGACCTCCTGTTTGCGTCCAGGTACCTTTACTACCTTCATTACCACTAACAACCGCTGTGGTGGCATTACACAACTGTTGCATTGCTTGCTGCACTTTTGCACTTTCCCTGACGGTTAATATCATCTGTGCTTTACTTACCGGACAATCAGGGCCGCTAACAGCCGTCCATAACAAGGTATAGCTACCTGTTTTTAAGTTGGAAACTGTGGTATTTGGATCTGTAGGGTTCGTGAACTTTGGATTACTAGGGCCACTGATAATGCTCCAAGTACCAATGCCATTGGTAATGGCATTCGCCGCCAGTGTGGCCGTGTTGGTACCACAAACATTTTGATCTGGTCCTGCATTGGCAATACCAGGAGGGGCAGTGATATTATAGGTCACCTCACTGTAATTGGAAGCACAAGCGCCATTGCTGATCGTCCAGCGGAAAATATAGCGGCCATCACTGAGGTTGCTGACCTTTGCATTGTTCAGGGCAATATTATCGAAGGCAATGCCACCGGGTCCTTGCTGCTGGCTCCAAGTACCTATACCTATCTGTGGTGCATTGGCAGCCAACTGAATGGAAGTAGCGCCACAGAGATTGCCGCCTGTTCCAGCATTCGCAGGAGTAGCAGGTGCGGAGATAGTATATATTACGGTATCACGTGTCGGAGGACATCCATTACTAGCAAGACTCCATTCCAGCGAATAGCTGCCATTGGTGGCCCCTGTTACGTTTGAATTATTTTTAGTGTTATCAGCAATGTTCAAAGTGTTGCCACTTACCAGTGTCCATTTACCCGTTTCATTATTAGCGGGCGTATTACCTGCAAGCGTAAACGAAGTAGTGCCGGGAGGCAGACATTGGTCTGGCCCTGCATGGGCTTGTTGAGGGCCTGCTTGAGCGGAAGTAGTAATCGTTACGTTGGCAGCAGCTTGGCCACAACTGTTACTGATGGTCCAGGTGAAAGTATACACCGTATTAGGTTGTAAGCCGTTTGCGATGGCATTAGGATCGGTAGGATCAGAAAGACTTACACCTGTAGTTGGTGTGAAGGTCCAGCGTCCACTTTCATTAGGATTGGGTTTGTTGCCCTGTAATTTATAAGGCGTACTATTACATATGGTCTCATTCTGGCCCGCAGCAGCGGCTGTTGGATTGCGGTCAGATACTACCACTTGCACGTCTGCCTGTTGATTAGGGCATCCTACATTACCAGTGATAATCCAACGGAAAGTATAAGTACCATTCGCCAATTGATTGATGAGGGTAGTAGGGTCGGATTTATCTTGGATATTAGCCACACTAGGTCCGCTCACTTGCGACCAACGTCCTATGCCAACAGCAGGCATATTCCCTGCCAGATGTGTTTCTGTAATATTACAGGCTAGTACCTGTCTGGTTCCGGCATTGGCGGCTGTTGGGGCTTGCGATAACTGCACGTAAACATCGGTATATGCATCCTGACAACCTCCCAAACCATTATTGGTAGTGCGTCTGAGGCGAACAAGGTAAGCGCCTGGAATGGTATATTCCGGCAAGATCAGGGGCTGACCTGCATCCTGGAAATCGCTGACCGGAACGCCACTAGGAGCGCTGATTAATGCCCATTGTGTTTTGTCTCCCCCTGTATAACTATAGTTGATGGTTACTAACGTGGAACCACAAGGAGGAATCACCGGTGAGGGAGCAGTAATAGTAGGAGGAGTGGTAAAATTAATCGTATAACTACCAGTTGTATTACAGCCGGTAGTAGGATTACTGATTGTATAATTGAAAACACTTTTTACGCCTGTCAGATTTGTAATCCCAGTGGAGACACTATTGGGCGATTGTATATCTCCTGTGCCTGAAACCCGCGTCCATGCGATGGATTCGCCTGCATATGCAGGGGCGAGTCCGGTAATGATAGTGGAAGTCCGACCATCGCAATAAGTGGCACTGGCATCTTTCGCCACTGTTACAGATTGTGTACCCACTGGTACGGTAAGCATTACATCGGCAGTACCATTGGCACATGGCCCTTGTACTGTCCAGCGTAATTTATAAGTGCCAGCAGCCAGGTTACCAACGATTGCTTTGTTGTCATGGATATTACTAAACGAGGGAACAGTAGGGCCACTCAACACAGACCAAGTGCCTTGTTGGCCATTGATATTTGTACCACCAAAGGAAGCCTGCATGGCCGCCGTTTGTGTAACCGTATAACAATTGTTGAGTACCTGGTCTGCTCCGGCAGATACGGGCATTACCCCACCAGGATTTGTTATCACAATATCGTCTGTAGAACGACAGGAATTATTACTGCTGATCATCCAGTGTAAGGTGGTACTACCTGATTTTTGAGGGTCCACGGTGATCGCCAGATTTGGATTGTTCTGATCCGCCATGTTAAAACTGATACCTTGCCCATTCCCATCGATAGACCAGGTACCTGTTTCCCCAGATCCTGGTGTGTTGGCATGTAGGATTGTTCCGGGAGCACATACGCTGATATCGGGTCCTACATTGGCTAGCGTAGCAGGGTAGGTGTTATACACCACCTCATCAAATATCAACGAACCGTCCGTACACTTAGAGGATAACCTAAACTTATAAGTATTCCCTGGCACATAACCGGTCACTTCTGTGGTCAGATTTTGAGGATCTTTAATAGTAACCGCTGGTCCGGCAACCTGTGTCCATACAGGATTTACTGCCACGAGTCCACTACTGGAACCGGAGAGAATAAACTTGTTGTTTGGGCAGATGGAGGTGGTAACGCCTGCATTAATAGTGCAGTTTTGTGCAAATAGATCCACCGCTGGCAAGCATAGCAATGCCAGTGCGATACTACGTAGTAGGGCGCTCATTAGGTAAGGGATTTTAGTAAATCATCTAAGGTATTAGGACGGCACAAAGATATATATGTAATTATTCATAAAGCATTATTCAAACATATATATTATTTATTAACTGAATTAATATAATAATATGTAATTTATTGAATTTCATTTATTTGTGTAAATAAAAATCCCTGACACATGCATATGTCAGGGATGTAGTAAAAAGGGTGCTCTTTATGCGTCGATATTATTTGTTGGATTTTATGATCGTCACATCATCTAAGATAATATCATTCTTACCAGTGTTTTTGAAGTGAATATGGACCGTTTTCATATCATGGCCGTATTCCTTACCGGAATGAAAGTTAAGCGTATGGTTTTTGAAAGTATTGCCAGCAGCGGTGCGGAGGGACGCGGTTGGTGTCAGATCCCCCGTCACAAGCTTCATGTCTTCTACAGTCGTATATACTTCACCGTTACCTTGCTGCCAATAGGATAATTTATAATCGGTATTATTATTCAAGTAAACGTATTGTTCGATTTCCTGTCCAGGTTTCAGTACCAGTGCCTGTTTGCCACTACGTATACCCGTTTGGGTGAGTGTGCCGTTACCTTCCCACGGTAGCAGGTTGTCGTTAGCTTCGAAGCCAGGGTTAGGGAGTTCATTGCCGCCTTCGAGGGCCCATTGGTAGCCACGGATATAATCTACTTCCATATGTACAGATCCGCCACCGCCATAGCTTCCCAGGAATACGTTCATGAAGTGGTTAGGAGAGTAGATCTCGTGTTTATTGGTGTAAGCTTTTATCAATTTACCATTGATATAATGACTGATACTGGTAGGTGTCCAAAGAATACCGTGTGTGACCCATTGGTCTTTATGTTCAATGCCAGTGGCAATATGCGTATTCAGGTTGTGTACGAAATTACCCAGGCTATCAACATGCCCATGCAATACAAACTGTGCATCGAGGTTTTCGAATACATCGATTTCAAACACCTGTCCTTTTGGACGTACGCCAGTAGTGCCATTGCGGGTAGTGCCTTCTTGCAGGTAATATTTCAGATCAGGTCCTGGAGAGTCGAACCAGTAGGCGGTATTGAGTCCCTGCGGCTTGCCCGTAAAACTGCGTTTCACGCGTACTTCAAAGTAACCGCCCCTGCTATTGTCCAGGAGGTTTTCATTGGTGCGCCAGTCGTAGGTTTGGAGAGACGAGATCTTTCTGCCGTTGGCAGGATAATATGCTTTAAGGGGGAGCGAATCGTTCGTGAAAATATCAATGGAGTGGCCGGAGAAATGATAGGCAGCTTCAGGTAGACTGTCGCCCAACATGGCGTCCATATTCACTTTATTGAGAAAATCGATATTGGAATAATATACCGTATGCCATTTGTTTCTATCCAGCATTTCATCATTGAACTCATCATGCCAGAAAAGTTTCATGCCGGCTGGAACGGCAGCAGAACTGGGGATGTCCAATTGACGAACCTCTTGACTGTCGATCGACCATTTCGTTTGGGTGATCACGTTGCCTGTAAGGGTTTTGCCTTTCTTTTCAGGAGTAGTTGTTTCCACCCAAATATAATACTTGGTAGCCGGTTTTACTTGTTGGATATAGTACCGATTACTATTGGCAGGCAGGGTAGCACCTGGAGTATTCGGTTGTTTGTTCGTAACAGACCAGTATACACGATAACTGGTAGCATTGGCTGGTTGTATCCAGGTCACTTTAATCCAACTACGGGTGCCTTTTAATTGTAACAAGGATGGGTTTGCTGAAGATTGTGCCAAGACAACTTGGGTGGTCAGCAAAATG
The DNA here is from genome assembly GCF_019236475.1 of Chitinophaga sp. Taxonomy (GTDB): domain Bacteria; phylum Bacteroidota; class Bacteroidia; order Chitinophagales; family Chitinophagaceae; genus Chitinophaga. The sequence goes on along the minus strand of NZ_JAFAIX010000014.1, from coordinate 249,162 downwards.
AATAACAGGAACAAACCTGTTTGCCTAATAAAGTGTAATGGGCTGCGATCGGCGCCGATGGCCGGGAATAGTCTTTTTTTCATTGTTCAAATCATTGTTCATGCAGCATCTGCGATGCTCAAAAATGGGTCATTTTTATGAATAGTACAAGAATATATGATGTGCGGAAGGTTCGATTATGAACGGTATTGATCAAATGGTTAACTTTAGAAATTAGTTACAATCAAGAAACCATGAAAATCCAACAGTTTTCTCTTTTGCTGGCAACAGCATTGTTGTTGTGCGTGGGTGTCCATGCACAGCAGATCGACTTAGGGGCGAGGGCTGGTATCAGTATCCCCAAATTATCTGCAGGTGGAAGTTCCACCAATCCCTTGAATGAAGGTTATTCATCCCGCTTGGGGCCTGATTTCGGAGTATTTGCTGAATTCCATATCAGTAAACTATTCTCTATTCAGCCGATGCTGGAATACTCTTCACAGGGTGGCCAGAAGAAAGGCATGCAGGCATTCCCGACACCTGATCAGGCGAAGCCATTTTTTGCACCTAACCCTGCTCCAACGTATCTCTATGGAGATTTCAAAAGCGAGGCGAAGATCAATTATTTGATGTTGCCTATCCTGGCGAAATTTGGCTGGAATCTGGGCAAATCACCACTCCGCCTGTACGTAGATGCAGGACCTTTCGTGGGTTTACTGGTATCTGCTAAACAGGTGACCAGCGGTAGTAGCCAATGGTTCCTGGACCCTGCGGGTACACAGCCTTTGCAGGCGGTAGGCGTACGGTCATTCGACAATACGCAGAACATCAAAGATCAGTTGCATACTTTCAACGTTGGTATCAGCGGTAACATCGGTCTGGCGTATCATTTTGGCAGAAACCAGGTCTTCATTGAAGGTGGTGGTAACTACGGTTTCCTGAACATCCAGAAAGGAGAAGCGAATGGTAAAAACAACATTGGCGCAGGTACTGCCATGTTGGGCTATGCTTATCGCATTAAGCAGTAATCAATAGCAGGCAATTATTAAGAAAGCGGTCATCTCCTAGTGAGGTGGCCGCTTTTGATATTTTTAGGGAGACACGCATCGCTTTACTATCCCGCGTTACTCGCAGCAAAGTGACCAGCTCTTTCCAGAATAGCCACCGTATGCCTACAAATACATACCAGTCGTTGTTCATCATCCACGATCCTGATTTCCCAGATATGTGTTTTACCGCCGAGGTGGATAGGGGTAGCGGTTCCGTGCACATATCCCGAACGGGCGCTGCGTATGTGATTGGCATTTATCTCCATACCAACACAAATGGTGGTGGTGGGATCTATCACCAGCGTAGACGCAATACTACCCACTGTTTCCGCCAGCGCTAAGGAAGCGCCTCCATGCAGGATGCCATAAGTTTGTACCGTTCTATGATCTACGGGCATGCGTATACGAAGATAATTAGGGCCTACTTCGGTAAATTCCATTCCCAAGTGCTCATTCATCGTGGATTTCCCTTTCTCATTCAATGCGGTGGCAGTAGTGGATGTATGCCAGATTGTTTCATTAGCCATATGATTGGTTTGATGTGGAAGTGGAAGATAGGGAATTTTTATAGGAAGACGATAAGTCGCCTGGAGGGCTATATTACTACCAGCGTCAGTTGACGAATCGTATCTAATATATGGGTAAATTTGGGTGAGTCAAAAATACTAATGAGCATGCAACAGATAACCATTAATAGCGCCACCATAAATGATCTGGCTACTTTACAGCAGATAGGAAAACAAACATTTTTCGAAACGTTTGCACCTCACAATACGGAAGAGAATATGCAAAAGTACCTGGAGAAGAGTTTCAGTGAGGAGAAAATAAGCGCAGAGCTGCGTAATCCTGATTCGTTCTTTTTCATTGCCTGGGAAGAAAATACGCCGGTTGGGTATCTGAAATTAAATACCGGTAAAGCGCAAACGGAAAAACAGGATGAAACCGCACTGGAAATAGAACGTATCTATGTGAAGAGCGAATACCATGGTAAGAAAGTAGGTCAATTGCTATATGAAAAGGCGTTGGAAATAGCGCGATTACAACAACGTGCTTATATCTGGTTAGGAGTATGGGAAGATAATCATCGGGCGGTAAATTTTTATACTAAGAATGGCTTTGTGCCCTTCGATAAACATATTTTTATGTTTGGCGAGGAGGAACAGACAGATATCATGATGAAGAAAACGTTAGCATAGGAGGATGCGCTGTAAGTAGCTGTGAATATGCATCTCCCGTTTTTCCGTGATTTTTGTAAACGGTAATAATACTATGAAAGATACTTGGTAATTTGGAGTACAGACATTTTTTTATTACCCTAAAATCACACAAAAATGAAACCTGTAAATTCAAAAAAAATCCAACTGGGTGTAATCAAAATTGCACAATTGTCTAACGTACAAAGCGGTAACAACGCAATGGTAAGTAATTCCAGTTGCGCCCATGTATGCCCAACAATTTGCTCCGAGAATTGCCCAACTGGATTTATTGTTTGTACCCTATAATTCCAGAAAGGAAAAACAACAAACGCCGCGTTCAGCGGCGCTTCATGTTAAAACTTTTATTACCCTAAAATCACACGAAAATGAAACCTGTAAATTCAAAAAAAATCCAACTGGGTGTAATCAAAATTGCACAATTGTCTAATGTACAAGGCGGTAACAACGCTATGGTAAGCAACTCTAGCTGCGGCCATATTTGTCCAACAATTTGCTCTCAGAATTGCCCAACAGGAGTATTCGTTTGCACACTGTAATTCCGAGTTGAAAAAAATTACGAACGCCGCAACCAGCGGCGTTTGTTTATTAGCAACTTTTATTACCCTAAAATCACCCAAAGATGAAACCTGCAAATTCAAAAAAGATCCAACTTGGTGTCATTAAAATTGCGCAATTGTCAAAAGTACAAAGCGACAACGTTCAAATGCTCAGCAATTCTAGCTGCAGCCGCGTATGTATGACAATTTGTTCTTTCAACTGCTCACCAGCAGTAATGGGATAAGCCACCAGCTAATTCCAGCAAGTAACAAAACTAAAAAGGCGTCTCATTTTTATGGAGACGCCTTTTTAGTTTCATTTAGAAACTGAGATCTGTTAGCAATCGGTGTGCAAATGCGCACTTGATCAGCATCGCGGTATTGCGGGCATTCAGTTTTCCCATCAGGTTGCGCCTGTGACTGTCGACCGTATCGGAGCTGATGAATAATTTCACGGCAATTTCATGATTGGTATGTCCATCTGCGATGAGGGAAAGCACTTCTTTTTCCCTTTTGGTAATATGCAGGTTGGATTTCCCAAATCTGGCATCTGCGGCCAGTTCGGGGGAGAGAAAGGTACGTCCTTCCATAATGGTGTGAATAGCAGTCAGTAATTCCTGTTTATCCGCATTCTTGATCAGGCATCCGCTGGCATGATTCTCCATCATTCGTTCAATGTTGCTGTCATGTTTACTGTAGCTGAGTGCGAGGATACTGGTGGATGGATACTGTCTTTTGATAGTGGCACATAATTCTGCGGACTGCATATCAGGTAAGGCAGTATCAAGCATAACGAGGTCCACAGGATTGCTGGCCAGAAACTGCAGGCAGGTGCGGCCGGTCCTAGCTTCTCCTTTTATTTCCATCCCAGGTTCCTGGTGCAACAGCGCTCTTAATCCTTCAAGGATCAATGGATGATCATCTACAAAAAAGAGTTGGGCCATGGTTTTTCTTGTTTGCGTTGAGGGCTTGCGGTTTTTTTCGTGGCATAGCCGAGTCGGGTTATCTTAAATAGGTTTCATTTGCTGTATTCTCTAAGATAGAAAAAAAATCGTTGCAAGATAAATTTATCCGATCAACATGGCAGATGCCCAGGTAGGATTCATTTCCGGTTCGAGGAAGTGCATGAGGGAAAGCCCAATCCCACTGATACCTTCCAGCATATTATGGCTTGCTACAAAATCCGGATAATGATAGAATTTATAACCGGCTGCGCCATCTGTCCAGGTATTCTGTTGCGTTACCGTCTGATACCAGTTCGCAGCGCTTTCCTTTAACTTGTTATCCTGTAACCGGATGCCTGCCTGCTGCATCATTAACGCCACCCCGGCACTTCCATGACACATGCACGCATCATGTATGGCGCCGTTTTTTATATCTCGGTTATTGGCGATATAGGTGAAGATGTCAGCAGCTTGGGCCGTCCATGCTGGCTTTTGCATGCGTTCCCCTGCATCCAGTAAGGCTTGCGCAATTCCCATATCTCCATAACACCATCCCAGTCTACTATTGATATCTCCGGCTGGCTCACCCGCATCATCTACCATTACAGGAAACAGGGATCTTCCTGGTTCTGGCGCTGCTTTTCGAGTACCTAAGAGCCATTCTACAGCAGGGGTGATGATGCCAGGAATGATGTCCTGTGCAATGCCTTTTTCGTATATGCGTGACAGTATGGAAATGATAGCCGGATTACCATGTGCCAGTCCCAGGTTAAAGAGGGTTCGGTCCTCTTGCTCCAGGCTGAGCGTAGAAAACTGATCTCTCCAGGCAATACCAGTTGGCAGTTTAATCGCATGTTGACCCAAAGCTGCCACTAAGTGCTCCAACTGTTGGTGGGCGGCTGGGGAGGGGAGTCGTTCTAAGAAATAAAGGGCTACCCCCAATCCCTGATGGAGGAAATCCATTTTATTATTTTCTATCTCATCCTGCATGTATTTGGCCAATGTGGCATCCATATCCCCAAAGGTTTCATCCAGGTCTGCAGGATCTATGTAGCCTGTGTTGGCGAGGTGCAACAGGTGCCAGGCAACGCCTGAAAGTCCACCGCAGTGAGAGCCAGGGAGCGCAACGGAGGATATCGCATCCAGACTCCTTTGTATCGTATTATAGGTAATATCAAGATACGCTTCGTTTCCGGTTAACTGGTAATAATTGGCAAAGAAGAGGGCAGTACCGGAATATCCTCCCAGCAAGCTTGGAAATTCTGCCTCGGCGGCGAATTGGGTCAGTTCTCTGCTGATATCTTCCAGTATGGCGGCTGCCACTTTTTTATCATCCATATGTTTATTGATTTATGACTAAAAAAGGCAAAACATGTACTGTATGCGTACATGTTTTGCCAATAGATTAATTGTGAATACAGGGGGCATATGCCATTTTGGTAGATGCCGGGACTGCATATCCGCCGGCAGCCATACAGGCGACCGGGTAGGGATTAGAATCTGCAGGAATCAATGCTGCAAATAGGTGCGCCCATGCTGGTGTTGGCAGCAAAGTTACCACCATCTACACATCTGAGTGTGCAGGTTGCAACAGTAATCGCTTTAGCAATTGCCTGTGGCTGAGCAGAAAGGCTAGCTAATTTGATTCTTCCCAGTTGTAATTTTTTCTGAGTTGACTGTTTCATAAAACGGAATTTTTATGCGAATGAAAAATCAACGTTTTAGTGTCTGCAGGAATCTACGCTACAGATAGGTGCACCTTGGCTAGGGCAGGCCCATTTGATGGAAGAAAATCCTTCCGCCATATTAGCACTGGCTTTTTTGCCCAGGTCAGCAACTTTAATTTTACCTAAGTTCAATTTTTTAACTACAGCTTTTTTCATGACGAGGTGTGTTTTAACGGTTAATGTGGAATTAGAAACAAGTATTATTTGAAATTGGTGGTGGACATTTACCAAATGCGGTACAGCCAATGTTAGTAGGCGCTTTTGCATTTACATCGCGACTGTTGTCCAGGTTAGCAACTGTGATCTTGTTCAGCTTTAACTTTTTTGCTGTTGTTTTTCTCATAACCAATTTTTATAGATTAAGTGATAAATGTGAAAGCGGTTTATTTCGAGGACAATAATTTTTGTTTACAGGTTTTTTACAGGCTGTTTCATAAAAGTAGGAACAAACTACATTGCAGATAATCACGGAAAAGCGTGATTTTTAATTAGGTGTTTAAACTTGAAATATCACGGTTTTACGGGATGTTCCGCCAAGGCATTAACATTTACCTTCATTGCCTTACGTTGAAAAAATAACCATGACCCGCTCAGAAAATTTTTACGCAGTAAGAACACCATTACTGCCTGTTGAATACCTGGACCGCCTGGTCCACCTTACACCGGAAAACCTTGCTGCTGCTATGAAGGAGCTGTTTTCTGATCCCGTCCTACAGGATGCTATTTATATCGCCTCCCCGGAACTTTTCCAGGAAATGAAACGCTGGATGGAAGGCAATACCCTCAGCGAAAAAGATACCGCCAAACTAACGATGTCCTTGTACCGATACCTATTGCGTATGGTGGCACGTTGTACGCCATACGGGCTTTTCGCGGGATGTGCCACTGGTAACGTGAAAGACTATACGTCGCTGGAATTGGGCGCCCCGGAAGAACACCTCCGCCATTGCCGCCTGGATATGAACTATGTAGCGGAACTGGCTGCCTCCATTACGGCCATCCCGGAAATAAAGGAGCAGTTGCTGTTCTATCCCAATAATTCCATCTATGCTTCTGGCAACAGGTTCCGTTTTGCGGCCTACACCATCCGGAACAAATACAGAAATTACTTCCTGACAGCCGTTAATAAAAGCGAATACCTCCAAACCATTCTCAGTAAAGCCTCCAGTGGCGCTACACTGGAAGCCATACGGCAGTCCATCGTCAGCGAGGAAAATGATATTACCTGGTATGATGCGGCTGAATTTACGGAAGAACTCATTGCTAATCAGTTACTGGTAAGTGAATTGGAAGCCACCGTGACTGGACAGGAATTTTTTACCCGGCTCTGCACCCGACTTTCCACCATCCCGGAGGCAACAGAGATCTACCACAAACTGATCGTTATCCGGGATCTACTCCGGCAGCCTAACATACATGCATATACGCAGATTAGCCAGATTGTAAAGGAACTACTGCCCAACACCAGTAATAAAGATCTGTTACAAACGGATCTCATCCTGCACACCCACCGCAATCAGCTCTCCACACAGGTGACGGCGGAACTGGCAGCGCAGACTTCCACCTTATTACAACTCGCCAGACCCGGTATGACGCCGGATATTGATCAGTTTATCAACGCGTTCTCGCTCCGCTACGATGGTCAGGAGATCCCCTTGCAACTCGCCCTCGATACAGAAGCGGGCATCGGCTACGGCAGCAACAGCGGCCCCGGATCTGATCATACCCCGCTCCTGGACGACCTGGTACTGCCCGGATCTGAAAACAATGATCCTATACAACGGTCAAAGATGCTGTACTTCCAGCTCCAACGACTGCAGGAATGCAGTGCTAAAGGCGAAACCCATATCATACTGAAGGAAGAAGATATTAGTACCCTTACAGAAACCGGCACTAAGAAATACCCAGGCAGCATGTACATCATGGGGAAACTCTTAGCAAAAGATGCCGCCGCCATAGACGCAGGGGAGTACCAGTTTGATATGAGCGGTTGTAGTGGCCCTTCCGCGGCCAACCTCCTCGGACGCTTCTGTCACGGTGATCCTGCGCTGCTCCAACATGTTACCGCCACCCTCCAACAAGAGGAGGCCCAACAACCGGATGCTATCTTTGCAGAAATTGCACACCTCCCAGAATCCAGAACAGGCAATATTCTCATGCGCCCACATCTGCGCAAATATGAGATTGTCTACCTCGCGGCCAGCGAAACGCCTTTAGATCATCAAATCCATGTGGATGATCTGCTGGTGAGCGTACACGGAGGAAAAGTGCGCCTGCGCTCCAAGCGACTGAATAAATGGGTGATCCCCCGACTCAGCACGGCCCATAACTACCGAAACGGTCTTCCTATCTATAGATTTCTCTGCGATCTTCAACACCAGGACTATCATCCCGGCTTTGGTTGGCAATGGCTGATCCCGGACGACTGGTCCGCACTCCCAAGGGTAACCTTCGGCAAGTGTATCCTTAGCAAAAGGATGTGGAAGTGGCGCAAAAAGGAGGCTACGTATAAGCCTGGGAGTTATATGCAAGAGATAACACAATTTTGCAAAGAGTGGGAGCTGCCCCGGTTTGTATTGGTAACAGAAGGGGATAATGAACTGGTCATCGATCTGGATTGTATTGCTTCCCGTCACTTGTTGGGTAAAATAATGGATAAATCCAGCCAGGTAACGCTCCAGGAATTCTTGCAAACAGCCGATCAATGCTGGGTAACGGGCCCTGGAGGGCATTATACCAATGAGATCATCCTACCGTTGTTTAATGAAGAAGGGGCTATCGGATTACCGGCTGTCTCCCTAAATAATCCTGTGGTACAACGTTCATTCCTTACCGGTAGTGAATGGCTATACGTTAAAATGTACTGTGGCTCCAGAACGGCAGAAGATATGCTGAGAGAGATTTTACAACCATTGGTAACAGGGTTACAGGAAGAGCAAGTGATCGAAAAATGGTTCTTTATCCGCTATACAGATCCGGATCATCATCTGCGCATAAGATTTTATAACAGCACTCGGAGCGACTTTTGGCAGGTCGTACTGCAACGGCTATACGGCGCATTGCAGGAGGCCGAAAATGCAGCCCTGATCCATAAAGTGCAAACTGATACCTATGTTCGGGAAATTGAGCGCTATGGCGCGCATACCATGGATTTCAGCGAATCCATTTTTCATATAGACAGCGATTTTGTACTGGCCATCACCCAACTATTGGATGAAGAGGCCGGAGAGGATTATCGCTGGAAACTGGGTGTGGTAGGCACAGACCAGCTATTGGATATCTTCTCCTTTAGTCTGGAAGAGAAATCGCAATACATGCAGCAATTGCAACAAGGATTTTTTAAGGAGTTCAATGGCAACAAATCGCTCCAACAGTTGTTAAATGATAAATACAGGAAGGAGTCAGCCGAATTAAGTACTATGCTCACAGGAGAACTTCCCGAAGAAGTACTGGCGTTGATGGAACAGCGTAAGTTACGCATGCAGGCGGCTATTGCGGAGCAGGCAAATATGGAAAAATATGAGTTGTTATCCAGCTATATCCATATGTTCTTGAATCGCTTCCTGCTGGCTGGCCAGCGGAAACATGAACTGGTCATCTATCATTTCTTAGACAGATATTATCAATCACAACTGGCTAGAATGAAAAAGCAGGAGAAAATTAAACAGATTTCCTAAGGAACTTTTAATGCTCAAATATGAATCGCTTTTTCGCTTTTGTCATTTCTATGCTATCGACGGTAACTGTTCCTGCTCAGAATAATGTACAAGACACTGCCGGCCCCGTTGCCACTACTGTGGAAGATAGGCGAAATAAAGTGGCCATCCTGCCTTTCACTTTTCTGAAAGATGGAGAACCAGCCAGCGAAGAAGCCAGTATGGAGATACAGAACGAATGTTTTGCATTGTTCACCAAACGTCCAGGCATATATTCTTTCCTGCCTACACGTAGAACAGATGTGTTGTTACATAAGGCTGGTATCACTAAGGCTACCCTCATCAACTATACGATGGATGAACTCTGTAAAGTGTTGGGCGTACAGTACATTGTAGATGGCGCAGTGTCATTGGTGAAAACATCTTCCACCAGCTACGGCAATTCCAACTATAACAACAAGGGAGATGATAACAAACAATCTTCCAGTTATGCCACGCATACACAAAACTACCAGACTACAGTAGATTTCAAAATCTACAACGACCAGGGAGAAACGATCTATAATCAAAACAGGAAGGCGTTTTGGAATATGGCAGACTCCTATAAAGATGCATTGGAATATGTGGTGAAACGCTCCCCGCTATACACAAAATGAAGCGCATTAAAAAGGGACTGACCTAGAAAAGTCAGTCCCTTTTTATTTATCAGATATCATGGATTGGCTTGCTCTACCGCCACCACCATATCGTTTACATATTTTCTTAATTTAGTTTGATCTTCAGGATCCAGCTTCGCTGCCGCTTCTTTCTTTTCAAAATCCTTTTTCAAATCCTCGATTTTGTCCATATACTCTTTTGCTTTTCTACCGCTGTTCGTATTGATTAGGTCAGAAAGATATTTATGAAATTCCAATGCCAATGATTTCGCATTTTGTTTCTTAAAGTCTGGCACAGCAATTTTAGCCATGGCTGCATCGATATTAGCTTGAATAGCAGCGGTTGCAGCATTTACAGCGCTGACATCGCTAGCTGCCTGAGACGCTGCGGCATTCCGAGCATTTTCAGCCGCCTCGTTGGCTTTTTTAACGGCCTCTTTCTCGTCGTGTTTCTGTGGATTTTGGCATGCTACTGCCAGCGTAGCAGCCAGCACCAGGAAATAACCTGCAGGTTTCATAATTACATGTTTAATTGGTGGATGGAATAGCTTTTCCCATAACACAAACACGCCAAAAGGATATTTGGTTTAATAATTACCAATGCTGAAGGGCTTCCCGTATAAAATACCAGGCGGTATCAAAAGGCAGTTGTTCATCAAATTTGCCCAAAGGGAAGGGAGGCAAAACGCTCCTGCCTGTCGTCAAATTTGTCCAAAGGGAGGGGAAACAAAACGCTCCTGGCTGTCGTCAAATTTGCCCAAAGGGAGGGAGGCAAAACGCTCCTGGCTGTCGTCAAATTTGTCCAAAGGGAGGGAGGCAAAACGCTCCTGGCTGTCGTCAAATTTGCCCAAAGGGAGGGGAAACAAAACGCTCCTGCCTGTCGTCAAATTTGCCCAAAGGAAGGGAGGCAAAACACTCCTGGCTGTCGTCAAATTTGTCCAAAGGAAGGGAAACAAAACGCTCCTGGCTGTCGTCCCTGCCCAACGGGCAGGGACGACGAAAAAATAAAATCCAATTTTAGAGAGACACCTTCCATCCCTTCGTCTTCCAGTAATCAATAATAGGCTGATAAGGCCCATACTTATGCTGTGCTGCCGTAAAAGTATCCGGAAAAGGGCCATGATCGTAGTCTATAGCCTTTTCCTTGATATTCGGATAATCAAAACTTTTTGGATTTGGACGGGAATGAATTTCGTCGTTGTTGACATAAGCAGCGATGTCCAATGCTTCTGCATCTGAGAGTACTACGCCATTCTGTACCTTATCATAAGGCATATTGTTTTTCAACCATTCTGCCTGTTTTACGACCCTATGCATACTAGACCCCGGCTGATACGACTCTTTTCCCCAGAGTGGAGGGTAAGTATAGGCGGTTTGTTCAGGGTTTAACTGTCCGGCCCCATCCTTACCGTGACAACGGGCACAGTTCTGCTCAAACAATACGCGTCCGTTTTCTGGATTGGCCGCAGTGGTGGGCAGGTCCAGCTTACGGTTCTTTTCACCGAAATAGGACTTGTTTTTTGGTGCATAGGTATTGATCCATTTCAGATAGGAGAGGAAGGCCACCATTTCCTTACTGTCTAGCGGTAATGGTTTTCCATTATGCGGTCGCGTTACACAGTTGTTGATCCGCTCTGCGAGGGTCAGTACTTTCCCTTCTCTGGCGCGATATTGCGGATAATGACCGTGAGAGGCTAGGAGGTTGAAGGAAAACGGTTTGGTACCAGCATCCTGGTGACAATTGGTACAACTCATCAGGTTTCCGGTAAATTTACCTGCACTTCCTTTCGGGCCGATAAATTGCGCCGTATGCAGCATCAATTCCCGACCATAACGAACAGATTCCCCAAACTGGTCAGCCGGAATATCTTTGAGATCAATGGTAATATGCGCTTCCTCTTCTTTTGCAGCAACAGGTTTATTGTCCGATTTGCCTTCGGCTTCAGGACCACAGGAAGAAACAGCGATTACGCCTGTTATTCCCAAGATGGCTAGTACAATGACGATGCGTTTCATCGGGAGTATTTTAAATTAAATAATTAATGTTCAAAGCCGGGCCGATTGATATATGGCGCTACTAATTCCGCTGGGATAAAGCTGGCTCTATAAGAAGACATCCCTGTTTTAATCAACCATTGGAAACGCCCTTGCAGATTGGTGAGTACCACTGTATTGCGTTTGGTGGCACATACCAGTATCGAGGAATCGCCCACGTAGTAGCTGCTGCCCATGCGTTCATTATAGTACTCTGGTGGCAATTTGGTATCGGTAACGGGAACGGCTGTATGTTGTTGTTGGTCCAGCCGGAATTCCAATGTACGAGATGTTTTTTTACTTACACCATTATCGAAGAACATTAGATTGCCCTGGCGATTGATATGTACGGCATGTGCCTGATCAAAGTAAGCACTGTCTGGCAGTTGGAAGTCTCCGTTTTTACCGAATGTCCAGATATGTTTGCCGCTATGGGCATCGATTTTCCAGATCTGGCCATTGTTGTAAAAAGAAATGAGATAGTTGCCATCCTTGTCGATAGCGATACAGTTGGCATGCATCCAATCGTGCTTGTCTTTTAGAATATTCTTATCCAGTAAAGGATCTATGGCATCAAATACCGTCCATTTCCATACTTGGTGTCCCTGTCGATCTAACAAGAGAATGCCGTCTCCCTTAATCGTATCATTAACGCTGCCGCCTATACGACGCAGGTCCATTACTTTCTCTTCTACACAAAGCGTAATCAATTGTCCCGCTTCGTTTTCCAGGATTTCGTGGTGGATAGTCTGTTTGAAATCATTTTGTCCTTTCTTCAGGTTTAGCAGTGTATCGCCAGTGAGGGAAACCTCCAGGATCTGATCGCCATAGCTGGTTTCGTATGCCGGACCACCCAATAAACCCAGTACCGTATGGTTTTTGGTGAAGCGAGCCACTTTATAACCCGTTCCTTGAACTTGGTGATACCAGACAAGCGCTCCCTTGGCATTGACCATACAAACCATACCAGGATCATCTCTTTTCGTCAGCAGCACATACCCGGTTTTAAAGGAGGCCGGAAGTACGGAACTATCCGGGCATACTACCTGGAAGATGTCCTTCAGCCACAAGGGCAGGCTGTTGGTGGTAAAATCATACATTTTACTTTCCTTGAGACGACTGCCATGGCCGGTCAATATCTTGTATTCATAGGCAGTGGCGGGCGCCAATCCTGTCAGAATGAGCTGGTGTTGGAGCTGATGCTTGGATAATGGCGTTTGTATTTTTTGCTGTTCTTTTCCTTTAGGCCAATACACGACGGCTGCATCTGTAGTATCTGTACACTGCACGGCCGCAATGACTTTCAGTGCATTTTCTCCTGCCGGCCGGAGGGTAATGGCTGTTACATCGTTACTGCGCTGGTTGAAACAAGCGGTCAAGGCCAGCAGCAATGAGGCTGCCACTGAAAATAGTGGCAGCCTACGCTGAGTTTTATGAAATTGATTCATGAGCATCGTGTCTCCCTTAATTTCGTCTGTCGCCATTGCTCAGACTATGGTTCATATCTGTTTGTGCCTGCGGATAAGAGAAATATTTATCTCTTGGCATAACGATCGTTGGTGTCAGGTTCACTGCTTTCAGATATTTGTTGACTACCGCATCATATTTACCCATGCGGATCAAGTCCTGACGGCGTTTGCATTCAAAGAAGAATTCCCAGCCGCGTTCTTGCAAAATAGCATCACGCAATGCATCTTTTGTGAAAGTGCTCGCATCCGCCAGCAAAGGCGCATGTGAACGACCTTTCACGCGGTTAATCAGGCTGATGGCTTCTGGTGTAGGGCCACTCAGCTCATTGATTGCTTCCGCTCTACTCAACAGGATATCCGCATAACGCAGGATCGGGAATACGTGACCATCATAATAAGTAGTAGATCCATTCGGATCTGCAAACTTCTTGGTGGCTACATCCGGCATGTAGTAATAACCGGCTGGCGGCTTCGTAGAGCCATCTGGCGACTGCATATAATGCAATCCATCCGTACCCACATAATCGTAATAGAACATCTGTTTACGGTCATCATTATTGTCGAACGTGTTCCAGAAATACCAGGTTACGGCGAAATACTGCCATCTGTCTGTTACCTGTGGATTGTTCAGCGGACCGAAGTGGTTCATGATTTCCACGGCATCTGTCAATGGATCTGCCAGGGCATAGAAGATGCTCTCTTGGCACCATTTGTTCTTTTCTGCAAACAGTCCGGAGTAAGAAGGATACAGATCATACCCTAATGCCATTACCTGTGTGGTCAGGTCCAGTGCCTTCTGCCACTCATGCTCGCGCATGTACAGCTTGCAGAGCAAAGACAGAGCCGCCCCTTTGGAAGCGCGTCCGATATCGTTGGTGCTGTAAATAGGATTGCTGACATAATTGACTGGAAGATGCGCTGCGGCATATTCCAGGTCGCTGATGATGAGTTTATTGATGTCTGCTACCGGACTAGGAGCGAGCGCCGCTGTGTAATCGGGGCTACTTTCGTTCTTCGCCACTGTTTCTTCCGTTACCAGGATTGCCGGCCCGAAAGCATCTGTTAAATCTACATAACCGAGGGCGCGGAGAAATTTCAACTCAGCGGTGAACTGGGTTTTCTGATCATCCGTCAGGGAAGTCATTTTAGGAATATGATACAGCGCGATATTGGCGTCTGTTACCAGTTTATACTGGTGCTGCCAGGCGAAAGCCAGGTAGGTATTGGCAGGCGCCCATTGACATTCGGACATCAAGCCTACATCACCACCGGAACTCGCATGACCGATATCGGTGGTAAGATCAGAGATAGTTACCTGGAAACCTGCATAATACATCCAGGCATCAGAACGGCCACTAGGTTGCTTCAATCGGGAGTAAACCCCATTGACAGCCGCTTTGGCATCACTCAGCGTAATAAAGGCATTGTCGCCGGTCAGGTAACTATATACCTTGGGTTCTACTGTTTTCTCACAGGCGGTGGCTCCTGCCAGGAGGGCGGCCAGTGCGATATATTTCAATTTCATTTTTCTCATCGTTACAGGTTAAAAGTTCACTTTAAGGCCCAGCGTATAAGTGCGATAAGCAGGGAAGGCCGTATAATCCAGACCTGAGTTCATGTTGGCATTAGACCCGCTGCTATTCAGATTGGTGTTCACTTCCGGATCAGATCCTGTGTATTTTGTAATGGTAAACAGGTTCTGTACGGAGCCGTATATACGAATTCCTTTAACCGCTTTCAGGAATGATCTGGCGGTAGGAACATTATATCCCAGCGTGACCATTTTACAACGCAGATAAGAAGCATTTTCTACAAAACGGGAATTCACCATACCGCCATAGGCAGTGGAATAACCATCTCTTGGAATGTCTGTATTCTCGTTGTTGGTAGTCCAGCGGTTCAACGCATCTTTACCAGGGCCAGATTCGAGTACCAGTCTGGTGGCGTTATACAGGCTGTAATCCAGTGCGCCTTGCAGGAAGATGGAGAGATCGAAATTACCAAAGGTGAAATCATTGCTGATACCGTAGATGTAATGTGGGTTGGCATGACCGAGATAAGTACGGTCGTTGGCATCAATTTTACCATCTGGTTTGCCATTCGGGCCACTCAGATCTTTGTACTTTGGATCGCCTGGTTTAGCATTAGGTTGTGCAGGATGTGCTTCACCAGATTTGATAACGCCGTCATATACATAACCATAGAAGGTGCTCAGTTCCTGACCTGGGGCCAGTCTGGTGAAGTCCAGGCCACGACCGCCATAGAAATTGGCAGTTTGTGTAATGATGTATGGCAGTCCACCTAAATCTAAACAGGTCTGTTTGTTATACGCAATATTCAACGTGGTATTCCAAGTGAAATGTTTGCTGCGGAAGTTTTCTGTGTTGATACCCAGTTCCACCCCTTTGTTTTCAATAGCACCGGCATTCACGGTTTGTGTCTGGAAACCGTTCCAGTCGCCGATTGGAATATCGAAGATCAGGTCATTGGTTTTCTTGCGATAGAAATCGATGGTGGCATTGACCTTATTATTGAAGAAGCCCATATCGATACCCAGATCTACTTGTGCGGTGCTTTCCCAATGCAGGTTTGGATTCGGCAAACGTGTAGCTACGGTACCGCCATAGCTGTCGCTGCCCTCACCGAGCGATACATTGGTAGGGCCAAACAGCGGTAGGTAGGTATAATAACCGATACGGTCGTTACCTGTTCGTCCGTAACCGCCTCTGATCTTCAGGTTGGAGAAGATATTGAGATCTTTGATAAATTGTTCATCGGAAGCTCTCCATGCCAGTGAGAAAGAAGGGAACAGGCCATAACGTTTGTTCATGCCGAATGCACTGGAGCCATCGCGGCGGAAAGTGGCTGTCAGTAGATATTTATCAAACAGTGTATAGTTCAGACGACCATAAGTGGAAGCCATTTTACCAGGAAGGGTTTGGCTGCTGCTGGTCAATCTTTCCGTACCTGCGTCCAGGTTATGATACAGATAAGCGTCTGTACTGAATTTCTGCACCAGGGAGTAGTGCTTATCGTATTGATCATACTGATAAGATGCACCCAGTACGAAATTGATGGAGTGGATTTTATTGAAGATCTTTCTATAGGTAAAATAACCTTCAATCAAGCTTCTGGAAGTAGCGAGATCGTTGACACTGGCTTTGCCTCCTACTTTTTCACCGTCTACCAGGTCGCGTGGCAGGTAAGTGCCCTCTTTGGTGGTGGTATTTTCCACACCGCCGTTGACGCGGAAGTTCAGCCCTTCGATGATCTTGTAATCCAGGTACGCATTGAAGTTTACTTTATTCTCGAAACGATCATTGGTAGGGGCCAACAGCCATGCCAGCGGGTTATCTCTACCGTGGAAACGCGCGAATGTACCATTATCATTGTATACCGGGATAGCAGGTGATGCGGTAAGCACACCATACATCACGTTCGACGGAACGATATTCCCATCATAGGTTTTAAAGTTCGTATAGGCGTGAGAGAGGTATACGTTAGCGCCGGTTTTGAAGCGATCGCTAAATTGACGGTCGTAGTTCAATCGCACAGAATAGCGGGTATAGCTGGTATTTTTGAGGGCGCCTTCCTGGTTGAAATAGTTACCAGAAAGGGACACTCTATCAGGACCGCTACCACCGCTGATGCTGAGGTTGTGGCTCTGTACCAGACCTGGGCGGGTAGCGAGTTTGAACCAGTCGTTATCTCTGCCGCTGGCCAGATCGGCAGCGGTGTAGTAGTCGGGTAACCCTTTTTCATTGGCCTTCGCATTCGTCACTTTCATATTCTCCAGGCCGTTCATTTTATTATATTCTTTGGCGATGCGCTGGGTACCCATGTAGCCATCGTATTGGATATTGGCTTTACCGGATTTACCGCGTTTGGTAGTGATCATCACCACCCCGTTTGCGCCTCTGGAACCGTAGATCGCCGTGGAGGACGCATCTTTCAATACCTGGATATCATCAATATCATTCGGGTTGATGTCTTTCCCTGTTTCTGACGGGAACCCATCTACGATATACAGTGGTTCGTTGGTAGATTTGATAGAGTTACCGCCGCGGATGCGCACGATGGTTTGGCCGCCAGGAGCGGAGTTGCTTTGGCTAACTTGTACACCGGCAGCGCGTCCCTGGATAGCCTGGGCAGCATTGCTTACCACACCACCATTGTTCATCTGATCGCTGGAGATGGAGCTGATAGAACCAGTCAGGTCTTTCTTTTTAGCAGTACCATAACCTACTACCACCACATCGGAGAGATGGGATACATCGGCTTCCAGCACCACTTTCAAGGAAGTATTTTTACCCTCGAATTTTACGGAAGAAGTTCTGAACCCTACCATAGAAAACTCGATGGTTTCACCGGCATCTGCGTGGATAAGGAAAGTACCGTCCGGTTTGGAGATGGTTCCCTGCTTGGTACCTTTAACAGTAACGGTTACACCGGGAAGGGGTTCTCCTTTATCATTGGTCACTACCCCGCGGATATCGACTGGTGGAGGCGGAGTAGTAGCCGGTTGTGCCGACGTTTTAGTTTTAACAATAATAGCGCCGTTCTCGATGGAGTAAGTCAGTGGTTGATTGCGCATCAGGAGATTGAGGGCTTCTGATACGGGCATCTTGTTCACAACGAGGTTGGAGCGGTTGCCTTTTTCGAGCAGACTTTCATCTGCCAGGATATTGAGTCCTGTTTGTTTGCTAATTTCCCTGAATGCATCTTTTGTGGAGGCATCGTGTAGGGATAGACTCACCAACTGCTCTTGGGCGCCGGCATGTGCCTGCATGCCTGTGGTGAGGCATAGCAGGGCCAGTAGCTTGCTGACCCTTGAACGATTCATGAAACGCCGGTCATTTGCATGCCGGGTACTGGCAATAGTGCTTAACTGCATACTTCTGCAAGTTTTGATTTAGATATGTGGTTAGGTTGCAATTCTCTTGTTCCTGTCAGTTGCTTTGGTTGATATGATTGTTCACTGTTAATCCCCTTGTACTATGAGTTTCTTCCCTTCTAGTCGGAATGAAATATCGTTGGCGTTGAGCATCTTCAGTACGTTCATCAAGGAGCTGTTGCGGTTGATGATGCCGAAAAACTTCCTTGGCTTGATATGGCCTTCATAGACAATTTCCACGTTGTACCAGTGGGCAAACTGTCGTAATACCGTGTTTAGGTCTGTGTTTTCAAACTGGAACAGTCCTTCTTTCCAGGCAATAATTTCCGCCGTATTGATATGGTCCAGCTTCCGCATTTTCCCAGCATTGTCCACTTGCGATTGTTGGCCGGGCGTGAGCAGCATGCTTTCCGTATTGCTGCTAACTTTCACAGAGCCTTGTAGTAGGGTAGTGCTGATATGTTGTTCGTCTGTATAGGCGTTAATATTCAGACTGGTGCCCAGTACATCAATGGTGGTATTTTGTACCGTAATACGGAATGGTTGCTGGGGATTGGCGGCCACTTCAAAGTAAGCTTCTCCTTCCAGGCTGATATGCCTTTCCTTACCAGAGAAGGAAGCCGGGAAATGGATAGAAGAGGCGGCATTGAGCCATACGCGGCTACCGTCGGCGAGTGAAAGCGTATAGGTTTCACCGGGAGCGGTAGACAGTGTATTGTATACCGGGGCCGTAGTATTGGTAGACGCGGTATACACCAGTTGGCCATTGTTATTGGAAATAGAACTATTGCCTTGTTGCCCTACTATCTGGTTGCCGGCGCTGTCCAGCACGATTTTTTCTCCGTTGGCGAGGGTAAGTACCGCCCTGTTTTTCCCCGGAGCAATATCGTGGGTGGCAGCGATGGCCGGTTGTTGCGGGGATGACTGGTGTTTCCAGGAATTTCGTATAACCGGGATAGTGATTAGGGAGACGACAGCCGCTGCTGCCAAGTATTTCCATCTGGTAATGAACCAGGGCTTTGCTGGTTTTTCTGTGGAATGAATATGTTGGAGTAATGCCTTTCTGACCCGGTTGCCCGGTTCTCCTGCATCCGCATTGCTATTGTCTGTCATTTGGCGGAAAGCGACATGGATAGCGGTAAGCAGTGTACGGTCGGCTTCTGGGCGCTGGATATAATCCATTAGCTCCATTGCCTCTGTAGGACTGCATTTCCGTTCCTGCCATCGTTGCAGCAGCAGTTGGTAATATTCACTGTTCTTTTCTGTCGGCATATATATACTATCCCAAAAAATGAAGGTAGGGTGGGTCGGGCCGAAAAAAAATTTTGGTTAATGCTGGTTGATCAATACATCCGTAAAGAGGAGGAGCAGTAAAGTACCGTCTGCATGCTCGTAAAAAAAGGATTGAATACTTTTCAGCGCCAGTACCATGTGTTCTTTCACTGTATTCCTGGAAATGCCCAGTTCAGTTGCGACCTCCTCATAAGATTTACTTTCTTCTCTGCAGAGCCGGAATACACGTTGCCTTTGTGGGGGCAACTGTGTAATGGCATCTCGCAGCAATGCCTCATACTGTTTCCATAATAGTCGGGTGTCCGCATCTTCCGTCTGACGGTGCAATTCCATCATGGCTCTGCTTCGTAGTTCTTCATCTGCGGCAATTTTTTTCAATAATTTAAAGACGTGATTGCGGGTAATCCGATAAAGATAACCCCTGAAAGAGCGCTCAGGATCTACCCGCTCCCTGATCTCCCAAATCTTGATGAATACTTCCTGTAAGGCATCTTCGGCAAGTTGGGGGATAGCGATAAAGTGTAGGATATAGGAGTATAGCGATGGGTAATGTTGGTTGTATAAGGCTATAAAAGCCGTCTTATTGCCCTTTCGCAACTCCTCTAACAGAATAGCCTCTTCATTGCTCACTGAATCACGATTTGGAAACTAAAATACAATTTTGAAGTTAAATTTATTGTCCAATTTTAAATTTATACAAATTAATACCGGTCAGAACAGTAGAAAATAGAAAATTTTTTATTTTCGCTGTATGAGAAAAACCAAATGGCTGATCGCAGCAGATAAGATTCAGCTTTACCCATTCAGAGTTTACAGACCCATCGCCGTAGTTGTCGGCATTATCCTCATCGCATTATGGACGTTCTGTGTTCGAGACTCCCCAAGGCTGCAACAGGGAGCTTCCGCAATCAATGGCTACGCCATAGTTGTATTCTTTTGCGCATTATGGTTTGCCTATGGTAATACCATTGTCATCTTTGATGCCGGACAAAGACGCTTTTTCAGAAAACTGGGCGGATTGATTTCCACTTCCGGTATTAGCTTCGATGATCTCGCGGCTATCCAGGGTGTGACGCACAATACCAGCGTTGTTTTCAGAGCGTTCACCAAACAAAATCGCCACGGTAAGGGACATACGATTTCCTCTTACTATGGCGGATGGAACGACAAAGATGCCATCGTTTTCCAGGAAGAGGTACTGCCGGCGCTGGATCATATGGTATTCGGTGCTGCCGAATCCAGACCAGTGGCCACTTATGTACCTATTACTGACTTCAGCTTCTACTCCCCGAAAGATGGAGGCTATGAACTGAAGCAAAGGAAAATCGGCTTGATCATCTTTGTGCTGGCACTCCTGGCCTGGTGGATATACGGACTTACCCATCCGGAATTTGCCAATAAGGGCAATAGTACCGCCCACAACATCGCGGTATGGTTCCCTTTTGTACTGCTGGTCATCTTTGCGTATGCTTACGGCTCCTGCATGTTCGACAAGCAAAATGGCAAAATGGTCCGTACTTATTTTTTCGGGTTCGTCAAAAAAGAATACATGTTCACCGATTTTGTACGCTTCCACATCGTGAGAAAAACTACAAACTTCACGTATTCTGGAACAGAGATCAGGATGGAATTCGCAATACCTAACACCAATAAAAGTCGGTTTATCTCCCTGCGTAACTTCAATGGCACCAAGCAAATTGACAGGTTCCTGGAAGAAACCTCCGATATCATGGGCGTTAGAAGATAACTTTATTCACTAAATACATTAACAGCAGGTACGCCATGTACCTGCTTTTTTATTGCCTATATTTTTTTATTCCATTGGCATTTGGTATTTTTTGTGACAAAATGAGTTGCCTATACTCACCTTTGAAACCAAATGTACTGAGTTACCTATACTCACCTTTGAAACCAAATGTACTGAATTGCATATGATCACCTTTGAAACCAAATGTTATGAAAACGACTGGGAATTTGTATTACATCCCAACAGAATGCGGCAGATCCTGGATCGTTGTGGCTACCCCTTCCAGGAAAAAACAGTCCTGATCAATAATGTCAACAACCCCGAGAAAGTAAAACGGGAAGCGGATAAATTGATCCGGGCAGGTCTGCTAGACCGATGGATACACGTAGAAGAACATGCCGCAGCTATCTTGGATTTCTTCCAGTTGGAGAAGCAAGATTTTAAAGGAGGCTATTACTATTCCATCGCGGAGCTGGCCGGCATCTATTTCTGTAATACGCCCTTTCTCCTGCATTTCTCCAGCGACAGTATCCCCGATGGCTCCGATCATAATTGGATTCCTGCCGCCATGCAGCTCATGGATACCCGAAAAGATATACTGGTGGCCAATGCCACCTGGGATTATAGGTTTGAACATGCTGCATCAGAGGCCTTTACCTCCCTGGATGGTTTTTATCTGGGCTATGGATTCTCGGATCAGTGTTACCTGGTTCGGACTGCCGACTTTCGTAAACCCATATACGGAGAGCACCATGTCTTGTCTGAACGGTACCCTGCATATGGCGGAGAGCTATTTGAAAAGCGGGTAGATAGCTATATGCGGAATCATCAGTTGTTCCGTATTACGAGTATGCAATCCAGTTATATACACCGGAATTACCCTGTAGGAGGCCCTTTGCGAAGAATAATGAAATGGGGATTGTTGTTGAATAAATCTATTGAATAATGAAATGCGCAGGTTGTGTAAATTTATTTACACACGCTTCCTCAACTGCTGTCGTAACGCTTTAATGTTTTAGCGAAAATTAGCGTATAAATAATTGAAAATCATACAAATATTTTTAAGGAAAATGGCCACATGCATATAGGTATAATTGTTGATGAGCGTTTTTAATGCAACAACGAGTAAGTCGCGGTAAGATGGAATAAACCCAGTTTGTTGATTAAAAATGTTTATAGATGGTACAAGATGACCAATCCACGAAGAAGTCATTACCTGTAAACTCCGATTCTCCAGTAACCCAACCTAATATTGCTGTAACTGCTGAGCATACATTGGAACCAACAGGAATGAACCATATCCAGGCACTTTCAGCCGATGAGGAATCATCCCGCTTTCATAAGATGATTGAGCAGGTGGAAGATTATGCCATATTAATGTTGGACATCCACGGTATAGTGTTGAACTGGAATAAAGGGGCACAAAAGATAAAAGGTTATACGGAGCAGGAAATAGTAGGGCAACATTTTCGGATCTTTTATCCGCTGGAAGATCAGCGCCATCACTTGCCGGAGCAACTGATCGCTGAAGCGGTAGCTAAGGGTAAGGCCTTACACGAAGGCTGGAGGGTACGCAAAGATGGCACCGCCTTCTGGGGGAGTATTGTGATCACTACCATACATGATGAAGAGAATAACATCATTGGTTTCTCCAAAGTGACCCGCGATCTTACCGAAAGACGGAATGCAGAGCAAAAAATATTGAATTATACCCAGCAATTGGAAGCGCAGAATAGGGAACTCCAGAAATTTGCCTTTGCAGCCGCTCATGATATGAAAGAACCCCTGCGTAAAATTCAGCTCTACAATTCCATTGTACTACAAGCAGAAGGACTCCATCTGAATAGCCGGCAGCAAGGATACCTCTTACGCTCCGCGGACGCGGCCAGTCGCATGCAGCAATTGATTGATGATATGCTAGCCTTCACCCGGATCACCGAGCAAGACATGCCCTTTGAAAAGGTAAACTTGCAGGAAACCCTCCAAGAACTGGAGTTTTTCTTCCGGGATACATTAGATCAAGTACATGGGCATATCCAAATAAAAGGCCTGCCTATAGTGAATGGCATTCCATTTCAATTAAGACAGTTGTTTGAAAACCTGATTAGTAACTCCCTGAAATACCGACAGAAGGCGGTTTCCCCAGAAATTGTGATAGAAAGTGCCCTGGAGTCCCATCCCCATTGGATGGCAGGCAAAAATGAGCGGGTATATCACATCAAATTCTGTGATAATGGGATAGGATTTGAACAACATTATGCTGAGAAGATTTTTGAAATGTTCGAAAGACTGCACACCCGGGAACAATTTCCAGGAACGGGTATAGGACTCGCCATCTGTAGAAAAATTACGGAGAATCACCGTGGCAGCATCTATGCCTCTGGCAAAATAGGACAGGGCGCATCATTCGACATTTATCTGCCCGCATAATCACTGGTATTTTCCTGCACATCTTGACTAATATTGACTCGCTGTGGGCACAGTTCCAATATTTTCATCGCGATAGCCGATAGCTCTGCAGCGGTCACAGGTTTAGAAAAATAGGCGACAGCGCCTGATGCCATACACCGACTTACATGCTCCGGCGCCGCAGATGTACTCCATACCACCTTGGGGATATTGGGATATAACTGCTCCTGGTGTAGCAGCTCCAGCACCTCTGCTGCATTCATGAGGGGCATGCTGTAGTCCAGCATAATGATATCTGGCAACGTTGCCGCTGCGCATTTTCTGAGGTACCCGAAAATTTCTTGACCTGTTTGTAAACAAACTATTTCTGCTTTGGGGTCGAAATGTTCTAACATTTCACGGATCAAATCGCGGTCGTCCCGGTCGTCATCCGCCAACAAAATCTTTTTGTTATTCATAGTATCCTGATAACAGTTAAATATAGGCGTTGGTTGCGCATGCTTAAAATATATTGCTATATGAATTCTGTACAGCGATAGATGACATCTGATCTGGTCTAAAATAATAAAACTGAATCTGTTTTAGTTCCTTTGAATCATTCATTTTTGCAGGGTAAAAAGATCCACTATGCAAATTATCAATAGCACTATGGAAGATATCAATACGATATTTGACCTGTATGATGCTGGAACTGCTTTTCAAAAACTCCATGCAACTCGCCACTGGCAAGGATTTGATCGGGAGATGGTTGCCCGTGAAATAACTGCACAACGCCAATGGAAAATATTGGAAGATGGGGTGGTGGTATGCGTGTTTGCCACCACTTTCAATGACCCGGATATCTGGCAGGAAAAGGACAATGAGCCATCCCTGTATGTCCACAGAATAGCCACACATCCTGATTATAGGGGCAAGGGCTATGTGAGTCACATCGTAGCATGGGCAAAGGCATATGCCATCGAACATGGGCGGGAGTACCTGCGCCTGGATACAGGCAGTGGCAACGACAGGCTCAATGCCTATTACATGAGCTGTGGTTTCCAGTTCCTAGGTATTGTGAAATGTAATTCCCCTGAATTACCAGCACATTATCAAAACGCGACTTTCAGTCTCTTCGAGATTAAGTTGTAGGCGTATTTTATCTGCGGCAGTCCGGAATGCCGTCAGATCACTACCGCAAAGTCATTTCGAGCATAATCATGTGTTTACAGGGAATGCCATTTTCCACTAATGGCGTATCATAATGTTCCAAGAAGAAATTCTTCCTGATACTTGAAATGTCAAAACCCATTTTCTGGTAAAGGTATAATTGCCCCACAGAGGAATTTGCTGTGCCGATTAACAGGTGGGGAACTTGGTGTTTACTGGCTTCTATTATGACATGTTGTAGGAGCAACTGCCCCAATCCCTGGCCCTGAAAAGCTTCTTCCACCGCGAGGTTCCGTATCTCCCAATGGTCGGCATCATCCGTTGATACTACACAAATACCGATCGTCTGTTCTGCCTTCACTGCTACGTATATGCGAGACCGGTAGATGTAGGATTGTATCATTTTCTCCGAAGGGTCTGCCAGTAGCAATAAGGCCATAGGCAAGGGTCCTGATGTGTCTAAGGTTTCGATTACTATATCCGCCGCTGTCAATTTCATGCTGCCAAAGGTAATGTATCCTTACTGTAATTGCTGAAGGATTTCGGAGATAGAAAAGTTGGCGGCACATACATATTCATCAGCAGCCCCGTAATAAATCAGTAGTTCATCGCCATTTACAATATGCCCGTTGGTGAAAACAACTTTCCCGAAAAATCCATTCAGTTCATAGCTTTCCAGCGGCTCCATGATGGGATCTTCTGTGCGGGCCAGTACTTTGGAAGGATCTTGTAAATCCAGCAGCACGGCCCCCAGACAATAACGATGCGCTGCATCGGCGCCATGATAAATGGCTAGCCAACCTTCCTTGGTGCGTATAGGCGCAGCACCTGCGCCCACTCGCTCACTGTCCCAATAACCAGGACGGGTGCGCACTATGCAGGTATGATGCCCCCAGTGAATAGTATCAGGGGAAGACGCGAGCCAAATGTAATTGCCACCCAACGCTACACTACTCGGACGATGAAAGGCGTAATATTGACCGTGGATCTGCTCTTCGAAAATTGCACAGTCCTTGTTGTGCGGTGGTATAATCATGCCGTGCGACTCAAACTCTTGCCAGTTGCGGGTGGTTTTCATCCCCACGCCTACGCCATTCTCCGACACTGCTGTATAGGTGAGATAATAAGTGCCGTTCATTTCGGTCACTCGTACATCTTCTATCCCAAAGGATTCCAGGCCAGGCTGTCCGAAAATTGGCGGATAAGCGGGATCTTCCTGGAAATGGATATTGTCTGTGCTGGAGAGGAGCCGTAGATGGGAGAGGGTGGTGAGATAATCTGCTCCTTTGTAAGTAATCACCCTGGCATCGGTCATTACCAGGTCCGGATCATTGGTATGGATATCCTTGATGAGCATCCTATGCCCCGGTTGCAGGATGGGAAAAGAAATGATATCGGGCAATTGCGGCGGGCGTTCCGCCACCCTGATGGCCAGCCATGTTTTCCCCTGATAGCGGAATACGCCAGGGTTCAGCAAACAAACTACTTCCAAGCCAGGCTGACTGGGAGCAATATCCGCAGGGCGTAACAATGGGTTCTGCGGAAAACGGCGTGCAATATCTGTCATATTACCTTATTTTTTTACCGTGAAAAAAAATAACCCTCATGCCTATACGTAAAAAGAGCAGCCTAGGGGCTGCCTGCTGCTTTCAAAAACTGTTTGTGCCCGTAGGGCTAGACCTGCTACCAGCAATATCACAGACAATAATATTTTTTTCATTTATAGTAACAGGATTAGTCAGGGTAGTAAAGATAATAGGAGCAATTCCCGAATTGGAAAATATTTTTCCCGATGCGATCTATTTGCTTCACTATCAATGGATTAATATTGCATTGTCAAACGGTAGAATGTGATGTAAACTACTATTCCATGAAAACCCACTTTTTCATCAAAGTACATCGTCCTTGTTACTGGAAACCTCAAAATGTGCAGTTGGTTCCGCTATTCGGAAGATAGCGGAACCATATTTTTTTATTGTTTGAGGAAATCTGCTGCTGTAGTGGTTTTCTCTACCCAGACACCTGTACTCGCTTTCATCACAAATTCACTCATACCCACCTTGGTAGCACCTGGTGCCCAGTCATACGTATATCCCAGTCTGGTCCATGGATAGTGGAAATCAGTATTGGAGGTCAGCGGATGATAATACGCATAGATGATATAGTTATTGAACCAAGTCAGGTAATCATTGCCAACAGTAGACAGTGGCACCGGACCGGTGGTAGTGGTGGTAATATCCGGATTACCTGCCGGGCGATAAAGCTGGGAGGTAGGCACCCACATCTGCGCGATATGCGTATTGGTTTTAGCATTGCGTGGAGGTAGTCCTAGTAACTGGCATATACGTAGCACCGTATCAGTACCGGCAGCCAGCCCTGCTAGTTTGGCTTTCATCTGTGATGGCGCAAAGAGCCAGGCTTCGCCCCAAGTAGTGGTGATACTGTCGCCCTGCGGATAGCTGGAAGGGAAACGCATGAAAGTGGCCATCAGTACATATTGTTTACCATTGATGGTTTTCCACTGTAATCGTGTGTTCGTTGACGTTATTGGCCACAGTGTATCAATGATTTTTGAACTGTCGGTCGTCATCGCATCATGGATAGCGCTGGCATACCGAGCGCTATCGGTAGCGATGGGCGCAGGAGAGGAGGCGTCTTTTTTGCTACAAGATATAGTAGCCATCAGCATGAAGACGCAAAGCAGTTGCAATAATAGGTCACTTAGACGGGTGTTTTTCATAGTAAATTCTGGTTTATGATAAGGGTTATGTTGATTATTTTGTAAGGTTAGCAGAAGGTCAGGAGTGATAACTAATTGAAATAGTGCTGCAATTAATACAAATCTATTCATATCACCAAAATCTTTCCTGCAGTAAGGTTGCGGTGAAAAATATTTTTAAGAAGGATAGTACTAATTGGCCATTGGCCCGACTTCCCACCTACAGAGCAACCCGGTACTTGTGCATATACCTGAAACCCGTATCAACCAATAATCTGACATAAACCATTAACCGGTCGGGCATTATCTAACGCGAGGCATTCACCTGTAGATCTGCAGTATTTATTATCCACCCTTATCTCTAAACTATCTGTATGACCACCAATTCTATCCGTTACGGCGTATGGGGGGGCTTGGTTTCCCTGTGCTGCTGCCTTTTGTTATCCTGGTCTGTGCAAGCACAGGTAAGTCCTCCTGTTCCTGCTACCACTGCACAACACAACAAACAAGTGATTGGCTACATCACACAATGGGATGCCTGGAAAAATGTATCCGGCATCGTTCCCGCGGGGGGCTATAACCAGCTCAATGTGGATTATTCCCAGTACACGATCCTTAATTTCTCCTTTTTCGGCGTAGCACAAGATGGTTCGTTGCACAGCGGCGATTATCGCAACAAAAACATTTACCAGGCCAGCGCAGTACAGGCGCCTGCACCCCTGGTGGATGAAGACATCTACAGCAGTTGGGATATGTACTTGCTGTATGGAGAACTAGAAATTCTGTACTATATCAGCGATGGCAGTAATGCCTACAATCTTGGTTACCGCAACAGTGGTAGCGGATGGACCAATGTCAACACCGGCAAGAGCGGTAGCTTCCCGCTCTCTATTCACAAAGCTGGTGGCGCTCCCGGCATCATAGACCTGGCTCACCAGAAAGGAGTAAAAGTACTCGCTTCCATCGGCGGTTGGAGCATGTGCAAACACTACCCTGAAATGGCAGCCGATTCTGTTAAACGCAATCGTTTTATCGCCAGCGTGCAAACGCTGATCAGCATGGGATTTGACGGCGTGGATTTCGATTGGGAATATCCCAACGATCCTGGCATGAATATCATCAACTATAGCAGTGCCGACTATACGAATTTTGCTGTACTCGTTGAAAAAGTAAGAGCTGCGATAGGTCCCAACAAACTGATTACCGCCTGTTTCTCTGCATCGCCCTCCAAACTGCAAGGCTTCAACTGGGCGCGCCTAAACAATTCCATGGATTATTTCGACATGATGACGTACGATTACAATGGCGGATGGTCCAACAAAGCAGGCCATAATGCGCCACTGTATGATTATCCGGGAGCAGAGTATACGAACTTCTCACTCAATGCCACTACCACTGCGTTGCGTACATTAGGCGTAAACATGAGCAAAGTAACCCTCGGCGCTCCATTCTATGGTCGTGGTGTGATCACCAATGGCAATGCGACGTTGAATGCCCCTACGGTGAAACGCGCTGAAACTGTGCAACCGGATGGGCCCATTCAAACCTGCGCCGACTATACCAACTGGGCGAAAGACCTGTACGATGGTACGCCTACTTATAGCTATATCCTGCAACAAACCACCAGTGGCTGGACAGAATACTGGGATAGCATTGCACAGGTGCCCTATATGACCAAAGGCAACTTTTTCCTGAGTTATGACAACCCTCGTTCAATAGCCGCAAAAGCCCAGTATATCAAGGATAATAACCTAGCTGGGGTGATCGTATGGCAGGTATTCGGGGATATGTTGAATATGACCAGCAGTACAACTGCCTTTGGTAAACTGATTTACTGCCCTAATACCACCAGTCCGTTGGTGAACAAAATCAATGAGGTATTCGCCTCCGGTGCTGCGCCGAACAAGCCGCCGGTGGTGCAGATCACGTCTCCCGCAAATAACAGCACATTTGCAGGCCCCCTCAATATTACGATCACCGCCAATGCGACGGACTCCGACGGCGTGATATCCAACGTGGCTTTCTATAATGGAAATACCCTGTTGGGAACAGTTACCACAGCGCCTTACAGCTATACCTGGAACGGTGTGTCTGCAGGAAGTTACAGCCTGAAAGCCATTGCCACAGATAATAAAAATGCCAGCACCACCTCTGCTGCGGTGAATATTACGGTGACGGGTACTGCCAATAAACCGCCACAGGTAAGCATTACCGCCCCAGCGAATAATGCTACCTATACCGCGCCCGCCAGTATTACAATTACCGCAGCGGCGTCCGACAGTGATGGGGTAGTGAAGCAGGTAGCCTTCTATAATGGCAATACCTTACTGGCTACGGATACGACTGCGCCTTATTCCTACAACTGGACAGGCGTTGCCGCTGGAGGCTATACGCTCCGCGCCAAGGCCACAGATAACCTCGGAGCAGTGACCACCAGCGATACCATTCATGTAACCGTTACCGCGGCCAATCAACCGCCTACCGTGAGTATTACGGCACCAGCGAATAATGCCGTATACACTGCGCCCGCCACGGTTACTATTTCCGCTACTGCTGCTGATACGGATGGCACTATTACGCAGGTGGCATTTTACAATGGCACCACTTTGCTGTATACCGCTACCACAGCGCCTTATACTTATACCTGGAGTAATGTAAGCGCCGGAAGTTATGTACTCACCGCCAAAGCCACGGATAACAGTAACGCCACTACGACCAGCGCTGCAGTGAATATCACGGTGAATGGCAGCAGTAGTAATACCTGCAATGGTATCCCACTATGGGACCCTACAAAAGCTTACTGGGGTGGGGATTCCGCTGTCTATAACAGCAATCTCTACAAAGCCAAATGGTGGACACAAAACAACCGTCCAGATATCAGCACCGGCGATGGACAACCTTGGTTGCTAGTACGAGCCTGTACAGGTAGCCTGGCGGCCATCACAGGAACTGCGAGTATGGCGAAAGCGCCAGCGCCGGAAATAGGCCCTTCAGATGCGATTGTCGTATATCCGAACCCGGTAGCTGCTGGGGAAGCGCAACTGCGTTTCCAAGCCAATAGCGGGGATCAAATACTGATAGAAGTGACGGCATTGAATAGTGCATCCCCCATCCTACGACAGGTACATACGCCGGGCGCTAAAGGAGAACAACAAGTGCGGCTGGACCTCAGCAAAGTGCCTGCTGGTACTTGGTTTGTGCGTATTGTTAGTCGCAATACCGGCAAAGTGAGCAGTGTGAAACTGATAAAATTATAGTGGCTGCTTTTATAACAAAAAAACCTGTTGTCGATAGGACAACAGGTTTTTTGTTGGTAGTATATCCATCCACGTTATTGTGGAAATTTCTCTAATGCTTTGACAATCCCAGTGCCGGCCGTTTCAAAGAAGGCCTGGCCCGCGAGCAGCATAATTTTGTTCAGTATAGGTTTATTGGAATATCCTTTCTGTCGTAGATAGGCCTGTGTTTTCCAGGCTTGTAATGCGCCTGTGGTAATGTTTTCAGCCACCAAAGCGGTAGGACTGTCAATACCTGCGTCTTTCAAATCGCTGGCAATGCCCACAGAAGTGGCATTCAGGCGGAGGGCTTCTCTCAGTGCAATAGTCCCCACACCTTTCATGATACCGGCGTCAAATCGATCTCTATTGCCTAGGCCAATGAGCAGGAGCCTTTTGGCCTTGATAGTGCCAGGAGCAGGGTCCAAGAGGATGGTCTCGTAAGTATGTCCTTCAAACTGCCCTGTTTTTCGTATATCCGTGATGACGCCATGGAGAGCTTTATCTAGGTGTTGCATGCCATTGGCTGCCGGTGGCAGGGCAGGAGGAGAATTGTAAATATCCCCTTCTGTATATTCAAAAACACAGGCCACTTGTAGGTCTACCTTGGCGGTGGCTGGGCCTTCCACCAGGCCGATGATCTTAACGCCCATCCTGGTGCCCCATAATTTTGCATCGCCTTGTTTGACTTGGGCATGCATCGCGGGAGAGACGAGGAGGAAAGAAAGGAGTAAGCCGAACAAATTTTTCATAAGATGATTTGTGCCATTAAGTTAGTTTTTTTTCGGGAGATATCCAGGCCTTTGGCGGAGTAGGTACACGGCACAAAAAGCAGCAACAGGCCCCAACTGAGACCTGCTGCTGTTTATTCAATAATCGGGAAATGTAGGATAACGTTTATTTGAGAGTTACTTCTTTTGCGGTACTAAACTGTTTCAGCGTGCTGGCAATCTCACCGGATAATGCCGTTCCCTGCAATTCCTGTTTGAATGCTTTTTGTTCCAGCGTGTTCATGGCCTTATACAGCGGTTCATTATTGACGATGGATTGTAGCTGAATGAGGCTTTGGGTATTGTATAATTTATCCCACTCTTTGCGTACCAGCGCCCAGAATTGTTGGTGTTGTTCCCACCATGCTTTGGCTTTATCACATTTGCTGGCGTCTGTACGATTGTAAGTGTTCAGCCCTTTTTCAGCAACTAACTTTCTATCCTGACCATTCGTCCGTTGGATTTTCAGGTTTTCTTGGGCATGTATAGAACCAGTGGCTGTCAATTCATGATGATTGATACGATGGAGTACATTGTAATCCTTGCGCGTGGTATATTCTCTGCGTGGAAGCGGCGCATCACTGGCGGATTCCCAGTAATGACGGCCGTCTGCATGTATCCAGGTAGCAGTGCCCTCATAGCGAGGTTCATCATCTACGCCGTATACTTTTTGTGTCCATTGGCCTTGTACTTGTGCTGCGGGCAATTGGATTTTTTTCCATTGGTTATCCTTGTTGTATGCCAGGAGGGTACGGTTTTCGTACTGCCAATCTTCCGTCCAATGCTTGATGACCTCGCCGCCAGCTACCAGCAGGTGTTGTAGTACAATGCGTTTATCACTTTCTTCGGCTACTGTCACATATTCCACCGCGTCGGTAATCTTGTGATACCCTTTAGGTTGGTAACTGGTATCATATGGAAATGTTTCTGTGTACTCAAAGGTTACTTCCTGGCAGCCGCACATTTCTTTGATGGCGGCTTTGTCCTGGGCTAATTTGTTGGTGGCTTTCTGCTGTGCGCTTGCTTGTAAGGAAATCAGGCTTCCTGCCAATAGGGCGAAGGTTAATTTATGCATGTAAAAATAATTTGAAGGTTATTTAAAATTGCGGGTGCCATCGGCTTGGAGTACATATCTAAAATGATAATACCTGCTAACGGAAGTGGCCGTAGGCGGTACTGGCGCATCTTTATAGTAACTGGTGACTTCCAGTTTGGCATATTTTCCGCTAGCTGTTTTTAGTACGATGAATTTACCAGCGGTAGGACTGATAATATGCGTATCCATATTGTAAGTATACCAGGCAGCAATGGCTTTGGTGGCTGCTGCATCTGTAACATAGCCGCTTTCCGGCGCCAGGCTGAGGTCATTGTATACACCGCTGACTACTTGCGCAGCGGCGCTACCGGGGCCGCTTACACCACCATTCACAATAATGCTGGTAGCCCGAAAACCAATATCCCATTTGGAAGTGGCGGAGTCGCTGTTGGGTACTACTTTGTTATCGGCCAAATTATATAACGTAAAAGACCCTTTATTGGCAACATCTGCATCAACGTTTACGGCAGTGGTGGAAACAATAGTAGGTTTTTGTGGCGCTGCCTGGTCATCCTTTTTACTACAGGAAGAAAGCAGGGCAGCCACTGTCAGGGCTGCGATGCCCATAGGTAAATGAAGTTTTCTCATAATTATTGCTGATTTTATTTATCTCCATGTTGAAAGTACCAACCAAGCGTAATGGCGTATAATCGGCCAGGCATGGTGGGAATATGCTGATAATCTGAATAATTAAACAGGTTGTCGGCGGTAACCTGCACGCGTAAACGTTTTTCTAATAAATATTTGGCGACCGACAAATTCACCGTGGCATACCCTGGTACAAATTCACTTTTCAGATCCGGTGTGTTATTGCCGTTTTCATCTGTGAACCCGTATTTGCTGCGGTACAACACCCTCACATAGGCGTCGATACCATAACGGGGTTGTATATATGCAACTTTGAAATTGGCGGTATGATGAGAGCGGTTAAACAGTCCGAAATATTCACTGCGTTTGAGCGCTCTCGTTTCGCGGGTCACGGGATCAGTAGTGTATACTTGCCCGTTTTTTACCTGGTTAAACAGCTCATTGTCGCGGGTACGGAGATATTGATAACCGCCCGCCAGTTGCCAATATTTGCCCAGTTGCTGCGAGAGTTCTGCTTCTGCGCCACAAGTGGTGATGCTCTTTACATTGATATAGCTGTATACCCTTTGCCCATTGGTCTTTTCCGCGATGGCGCGGGTATCAATCAGGTTATGGACGCGGTTGTAAAAGAAATTGACCCGTGCATTGGTGCCGGTCCAGGGAGTACCTTGTATGCCGGTATTATACGACCAGGAGCTTTCTGCATCCAGCTCACGTAGTTGTTGTAGGGAGACGTCCAGTTGCTTGATTTGCCCCTGTTTCTCCATTTCTGGGAGTACAGTGCTCAAAAGCTTGGTCCCCAGGACGGTGTATCCCACCGCGGCATTGTTGAAGTGCAGGTACAACTGGCGGAAGTCGGGCGCTCTATAACCTCGGCCTACAGAGCCCATTACGCGCCATTGCGGCAGGAATTGATAAGACACAGAAAGCTTGGGGCTCAATTGGGAAGGGTATTGGTTATGCATATCAAATCGGCCTCCCACGAGGATATTCCACTTGTCGCCAGGTTTCCAGTTTTCTTGTAGAAAAATATAACCCGTGTTAAAGGCCATTTTATCGTCATAGCGTGTAGCCGATATCGTTTCATGGATATATCCTGTTCCGGCCGTCAGTTGGTGTTTGGACGTGAGCTGCCAGTCGGCCTGGTACTCTGGCTTCAGGTATTGCTGGGTGAAGAACGAGGCATCGTAAGCGGACTTGTCGTCTTTATATAACATATCTTCTTTGGTAGCATACCTGGAATAGTAGAGTCGGAATACCTGTGTGAAATGAGCTGTAGGACTATGTTTCACATTCATAGAAAGATTGGCGTCCTGTTCTCGGCCGTTATCATCCAGCGGACCTTTTGCATCCTGGAAATAGCTGCTGTAGCGTTGCTGGTAAAAGCGGCCGGAGAGGGTACTTTGCCATTTGTTGCTCCATTGTTGCTGCCAGCGGGATTGCAAGGTGAGTGCGTTGTAAGGCGCTACGGTAGGACTTCCCTGACTTTCCCCCAGCGTATACCCTTGGCTGTTCAGGTAGTTGGACCCGAAAGAAAAAAGTCCTTTTTGTAAGGGTATTTTCGTTTGTGCATCTAGGTTATAGGTTCGGTTGGAACCATATCTACCGGTAATATTGGTACTACCTTTATCAGTGCGATTGGAGGTGATAATATTAATCACCCCTGCCAGTGCATCGCTGCCATATAGTGAGGATACCGGCCCTTTAATAATTTCAATGCGTTCGATATTGCTCACTGTAATACGGGAAAGATCCAGTGTGCCGGCGGTTCGGCCTATCAGTGGTTCTCCGTCCAGGAGAATGAGGGTATATTCCGCTTCTAGCCCTTGCATTTGCACGCCAGTACCATGATTGGAAGTGATAAACAAACCGGTTTGTTCCGCGAGGATTTGCTGTAGCAGCAAGGCCCCGGAAGATTGCAACTGTTGTTTGGTAATAACGGTAACGGGTATAGGAACTTTATTGATGAGTTGTTCATTCCTGGTGGCGGTTACCACTATTTCCTGCAACGATTGCTGCTTAGTACAGGTGTCGGTTTGGGCAAATAGGAGTCCTGCCCGCATGATGCAGGTTAATGTCAGTAAATATTTATTCATTTTACTTGGGTCTGAATTGCCCAGCAAATGTAATGGCTGATATTTTTGGGATGCTTACGCTATCGGGAAATAGATTTATGGAAATGGGAAAAATGAAGAGAGCAGTTCTCCATAAATTCTTCCGGAAAATGTCGTATCTATGATACTAAATGATTCATCCGATGAACCGAATTTTGTTTACCACGATCTGCATCGTATTGTTAACCATTTCTATTACAGGTTTTACACAACAGCATTATCGATCCGCTGACTCCATCAGGGAGCTTAGTCATATTCCTGAACTAAGCTACGCGGTTATCGATGATAAAAATGTCCTGGAAATTGCCTGTCTGGGACATCACACCGTTAATCTGCTGGATACGGCCACCGTAAATGACCGTTTCCACCTGGGCTCCAATACCAAGGCTATGACCGCATTTATAATTGCGAAGTATGTGGAAGAAGGCAAGTTAAAATGGTCCACCCGGTTTTTTGATATATTCCCCGATTGGAGAAAGGATTCAAAAAAAGAATATGAGGCCATTACCCTTGAAAATTTATTGTCACATCGGGCTGGGATCCAACCCTTCCAGGGAGAGAATGATCCGATTATCCCGCCGTTTAAAGGCTCCAGCCAACAAAAGAGAATGCAGTTTGCCCAGTTTGTACTACAATTGGAACCTGTGAAACTGGATTCAATACATCCCTTTGTCTATTCTAATGCGGGCTATACATTGGCTACATTAATGATCGAAAAAGTGACCGGGTTGAGCTGGGAACAGTTGGTTGACAAGGTATTAAATCATGATCTTCATCTGGACATAAAGTTCTCCTGGCCGGATAATCAGACCAGTAAAGATACCTGGGGGCATATGGACGAAAATGGGAAACTGGTACCTGTACCTTCCACTACGGATTATCACCTGGACTATACGGAGCCGGCCGGCGACCTAAATGCTAAACTGACAGATTATATTAAATTTATTCAGCTCCACTTAGATGGACTAAAAGGGAATAATAACTACCTGAAAGCTGCTACCTATCATTTTATTCATGAAGGAATTCCTGGGTATTCCCTGGGCTGGTTTAACATTTATGAGAAGGACGATAGCTTTTCAACCCATTCGGGTACAGCAGGGACCTATTATTCCCTTGTACAGATAGATCGCCGTCGAAATAGGGCATATATTATTCTCACCAACTCTTTTTCTGAAAGTACCGTCAATGGGGTCAGACAGATCATGAGACTACTAAAAAGCAGCTACGGAAAATCCATGAAATGACGGTGAAAATTTGCTGTCTGTTGTCCCTGCCCGTCGGGCAGGGACAATGAAAAAAAACCCAAAATGGACGTCGCAGACGTCCATTTTGGGTTTTTGACACAGCCTCGCTTTTTCTAACCCTTACGGCTATATGAAAAATATTACTGAGCGTTGGCAGTAGTGGTAATCGCAGTTACCGGTTTGCCCACACAACCGTTCGGCATTTGTATATGCAGCATAGCGGCCAGTGTAGCGGCGATATCTGTCATATGCGTGATATCGTTGGTAGAACCATGTTTGATGTTCCAGCCCATGAATACCAGTGGAATATGGATATCGTAAGGATTCCAGTTGCCGTGGGTAGTACCTTTGGAAGGACCGGAGAACCATCCTGGTTCTGGAATGATCATTACTTGTCCGCAGCGTTTTGGATTGTAACCATTCACCACCATCGCTTTGATAGGCTCAGGAATAGCGCTGGAACCGATATTATCGATATCCGCAGCGAATTGGATACCTGGTTGTTTTACTAACCATTCTACAGTTACTTTCTTGATAGCATCGAAAGATACGTTGGTAGCGGCTTCTATTTTCTTCAGATCATAGTTTACATGATAGTTCATGAGAGAATTTACTAAGCCACTCAGTCCGAATTTCGCTTGCAGTACGGCGTTCAGATCCTGGATCAATTTCTTGTCCTGGTTGAGGCCAGCCGGAATATTATGTGCTTTCATGTAGTCGATCGCATGTGCTGCGCCGTGATCCGCTGTCAGGAATACAAGGTAGTTGCCTTTTCCTACGCGTTTATCCAGGAAGCTAAAGAAAGCAGAGAGATCTTTGTCTAAGCGGAGGTAAGTATCTTCCACTTCGATAGAATTCGGGCCAAACTGGTGCCCTACATAGTCGGTAGAAGCGCAGTTGATGGTCAGGAAATCCGTTACTTGGTTGTTGCCGAGGTCATAACCTTCTACTGCTGCTTTCGCAAAATCGAGGGTCAGGGTATTTCCGAAAGGGGTAGTACGCAAACTTCCTGGGTCTTGTTTGTAAATCGCAGGCAGGTTATGCGGGAATACAGGGGAATTTTCACCTTTGAAAGTGCCTTCCCATGCGCTATTGTCCTCATCGCTATTGGTGTAGGAGGTAATTGGATACATGGTATTCCAAGGCTGCGACATCAATTGCTGTGGCTCTTTGCGATCATTGAATTTCTTCACCCATTCTGGCAGCTCCTTCATATAGTAAGTACTAGTGATGAAGCTGGCGTTGGCATCATCCAGCCAGAAAGCGCCATTGGGCGTATGTCCGGCAGGGAGGATAGAAGCGCGATCTTTCAGGGACACGCCCACTACGCGGGAACGGAAGTTGGTAGCGATTTTCAGTTCGTCGGTGATAGTAGATGCCAGCAGGTTGCGGGGCGACATCTTTCCGGCGCTGCTATTGCTACCTACCGCTTGAACGGTTGTATCTTCCGTACAATACCATCTTCTGCCAGTTACTTGGTCGGTCCAGTCGTTGCCAGTGATACCATGAATCGCAGGAACAGAACCGGTATAAACGGTACTATGGCCTACCGCAGTGAAAGAAGGCAGGTGACTAATATAGGTATTCTCGCAGGAGAAACCTTCTCCCAGCATACGTTTGAATCCACCGGCTTCATAGCGGTCGTAATAACGGTACAGGTAATCCCATCTCATCTGGTCCACCACAATTCCTACAATCAGTTTGGGCTTAGCATTTACCTGTGCGGCTGCGGATAAACCTTGCATTACTCCAAATGCAGCCAACATCAGTGTGCTCACCATTCTTTTTGTTACAGTCATAACGTTAATTATATTGATAAATTTAATTACGTGTTAAAAAGAAGCGCCAAACTTATTGAATTATAGGCTGAAACCGGCATTTTTTTATGCGAATGGTAAACTGGCTTTATAGGCCAGCTTCCCCAAATCGATTAGGATAATCGCTGATAATCCCGTCTACGCCCAATTTGCGGAGTTCTTGCATTTTGGAAACTTCTTGGACTGTCCAGGGGACTATCACCATATTTTGTGCGTGAACTTTGTCAACTAGTTCTGGTGTAACGAGGTCGTAGGACGGATTATAGAAGTAAGGTGTAAATCCCAGTCCTTTCATATTATCTTCGAAATTGGCTTTCTTATCTCCGGTTAGGAATCCTAATTTTATGGCAGGGTAGCGGCGGTGCATTACTTGCAGTGGGCGCATATCGAAGGATTGGACATACAGCCTGTTGCCCAGTTTCTTCAATTGTTTAACCGCCATCATCTTGGTGATGAATTCCTCTGGTGCGGGTTGTTCCGTACCGTCTGTTTTAGCGGAAGATTTTATTTCCAGCAGGTAGTAGGGTGCAGGGAGATGATGTTTTTTCGTATAGGCCTCTACGGAGTCGATCATTTCTGAAAGGAGCGGAGCATAGCTGCGCATGCGTTGCTGCTCTGGGAAGGCGGGATAAGGCTTTTCACCGATGATGAAAGGGCGGATGTCGCTGTAGTTCATCTGGTATAAAGTATATTTTGCTCTATCTGCCGCCGGAATATCGCTGCCATCGGGCATGGTAGTATAAGAAGGCGTAAAGGAAGCATCGTGATATACGACTACCTTTCCATCTTTGGTGATATGAATATCGAATTCAATGGTATTAGCGCCGCATTCCAGTCCTTTGTACATAGCAGGAATGGTATTTTCCGGCATGAGTCCGCGGGTACCACGGTGGCCTACTTTAAATACTTTCGGGTCCTGTTCCTTTCCAGGAGCTGGTTTTGCGACATTGAACGCTGCCAGAGATGCGGCTGCAAGTGTGAGTGCTGCCATGGATAATCTGGTATTTCTTTTCATTGTAAATATAGGTTTCCGTTGTGAATCACGGTAAATGATCATTCGATTGCGTCAGGTATCCGCGGATATCCAACGATTGAAATTGTTTCTTTCCGCGCGGAGCGCGGAAAGAAATAAATAAAAAAACTCCTTTATTTAAGGGCTGTATAACAAATAGCAGCCAGCGCAGCGCCAGCAATAGGGCCGAGCACTGGCACCCAGGAATAAGTCCAATCGCTATCGGATTTCCCTTTGATAGGCAGCAGTTGGTGCATGATACGAGGGCCTAGGTCCCTCGCAGGATTGATCGCGTAGCCAGTAGTGCCACCGAGCGATAAACCAATAGCCCATACGAGGAAAGCTACTGGGATAGCGCCAAGAGAGCCCATGCCGATAGGCGCCTTCGTGTCTACCATTTCACCACCTGCGAAATAAAACACTGTGAAGACCAACACAAATGTGCCGGTAATTTCACAGAGTACATTGCGGGGAATGTTTTGTATAGCCGGTGTGGTACAAAAGGTAGCCCGTTGTAAGCCAGCATCGGCGGTATTGTCGTAGTGATCTTTGTAGTTCAGCCATACCAGCGTGGTGCCCACCATAGCGCCCAGCATTTGCGCTAAGATAAAAGAAGGCACTTGCGACCAGGGGAACTTGCCTGCAACCGCCATACCGATGGTTACCGCAGGGTTCAGGTGTGCACCGCTAATAGGACCGGCGATTACCACGCCCACATATACAGCCAGCGCCCAGCCGGTGGTGATAACGATCCAGCCGCTGCTGTTACCTTTTGTTTTGTTGAGTACCACATTGGCTACCACGCCGTTGCCCAATAGGAGCAAGGCAGCGGTACCAATAAATTCTGCAAGAAAGGGAGTCATAACGTAGTATTGATTGATAAAATTACAGTTGAGCCCATGTTTTGGCGGTGGCTACCGCTTTGTTCCAGCCAGCGATCCATTTCGTACGGTCGTCTGCGTTACCAGCAGGGGAGAAGCATTTCTCCATATTCCACTGACTGCGGATCTCCTCTAGGTCGCGCCAGTAGCCGGTTGCCAGTCCTGCGAGGTAAGCAGCTCCGAGCGCAGTGGTTTCTGTGATGCCAGGTCTTACCACTTGTGTTTGCAAGATATCCGCCTGGAACTGCATCAGCAGATTATTAGCAGTAGCGCCACCATCCACGCGCAATTCTTGAATGGAGAGCTGTGAATCCGCTTCCATGGCTTTCAGCACGTCCATTGTTTGGTAAGCAATACCTTCCAGGGCGGCGCGGGCAATATGACCGGCGTTAGTACCGCGCGTCATGCCAACGAGCGTACCGCGTGCGTGCTGGTCCCAGTGTGGAGCGCCCAAGCCTGCAAAAGCTGGCACCAAGTATACTCCATCGTTCTGAGATACCCTAGCAGCAAGGGCTTCCACTTCTCCCGAAGACCTGATAATACCCAGTCCATCACGCAACCATTGCACAATAGCGCCTGCAATAAAGATACTACCTTCCAGCGCATAGTTCACTTTTCCGTTTACCTTCCAGGCAACAGTAGTGAGCAAGTTATTTTTACTGAGAATCGGTTTCTCGCCGATATTCATCAGCATAAAGCATCCAGTGCCGTAGGTGTTTTTCACCATGCCTGGTTCGGTACACATTTGTCCGAAGAGGGCCGACTGCTGATCCCCTGCAATCCCTGCGATAGGTATTTCTGCGGCGAAAACACCAGTAGCAGTATGACCGC
Source organism: Chitinophaga sp. (assembly GCF_019236475.1). GTDB lineage: Bacteria > Bacteroidota > Bacteroidia > Chitinophagales > Chitinophagaceae > Chitinophaga. Next base: position 208,056 of record NZ_JAFAIX010000014.1, on the reverse strand, counting down.
AAATTTCACTGGACTCTTTCACCTCCGGTAGTACAGAAGCTGGAATGTCCAGCAGTGCTAGTAATTCCGTATCCCATTGTTGGGTGTGGATGTTGAACAGCATCGTTCTACTAGCATTCGTAATATCCGTAGCATGCACAGCGCCTTTGGTAAGGTTCCATACGAGCCAGCTATCGATGGTACCGAATGCCAATTGGCCTTTGGCAGCCAGTTCACGCGCGCCGGCCACGTTGTCTAAGATCCATTTTATTTTAGTGCCGGAGAAGTAAGCATCGATGACCAATCCGGTTTTTTCACGAATCAATTCCGCTTTGCCGGCGGCTTTCAGACTATCGCAATAGGCTGCGGTACGTCTGTCTTGCCACACAATAGCGTTATATATTGGGGTGCCGGTAGTGCGGTCCCATACCACCGTTGTTTCGCGTTGGTTGGTAATACCAATTGCCGCGATGTTAGTGCCTGCCAATCCTGCTTTAGCCATGGCTTCTGTGGCTACTCCTATCTGGCTACTCCAGATTTCCATTGGATCATGTTCCACCCATCCCGGTTGCGGGAAGATCTGGGTAAATTCTTTCTGCGCCACAGCGTGGATGCTGCCCGCTTTGTCGAAAATGATGGCCCTGGAGCTGGTAGTGCCCTGGTCTAGTGCCATTACGTACATGTTCATGTTTTTCTATTTATCGTGGATGATAGGTTTTGCTATTTTGGATATTTGATTATAGGGAGACAGCCAACGCTCCCACCGGCTTTGGTTCCTGGAGGAGGTAGTTGGCAGCCAGACTAGTAAAAAGCTGCACTTGTGTCGCTATCCATTGCTCATCTTTCCCCGTGGCGTTGGCCATAATGGTGGCTACTTGTGGTGCCATTTGTACCGCCGCTGCCGCGTCCAGGAACAGTGCTCTGAGTCTTCTGGCCAATACATCTTCCAGTGTATGTGCCATTTCTTGCTCCACCGCCCAAATGACCTGTGCACCAATATAAGGGAAAGCAGGATGCAGTTGCTTACCCATTTCCGGATTTCTGGCCACATAGGAGCGGATATTGGCCGCTTCGCTGCCATAAACATCCAGAGGGGCCACGTCTGTACTGCGTTGCTGATAGCCGTGTATGCGCAAGCTTTTGGTCTTGCAGGCTACCGGTGTCAGGCTGCCCTGTTTAATCGCCAGTTCTATCGTATCTTCTGCCATTCTGCGGAAGGTAGTCCATTTTCCGCCCGTGATGGTGATTAATCCCGCATCGGAAACGATTAGTTTATGACTGCGACTAATTTCCTTTGTACTGCCCGTATCCTTTTGAGGGGCGGCTAGTGGCCGGAGTCCTGCGAATACGCTTTTCACATCTTTACGAGTAGGTATACGCGTTAGATATTGTGCAGCCGTATTCAAGATAAAGTTTATTTCCTGTTCCAGCGCCACTGGTTCCAGACTATGTTCATTCAGCGGGGTATCTGTGGTGCCCAGCAATACTTTGTTATGCCAAGGTACTGCGAAGAGCACGCGTCCGTCGGAGGTTTTAGGGATCATGATGGCGCTATCGCTTTCCAGGAAGGAGCGGTCCAGCACCAGGTGTACCCCTTGGCTGGGGCGTACCATATTCGGTGCTTGTGGGTTGTCCATTTGCATGACCTCATCCACAAAAACGCCGGTAGCATTGATCACCACTTTTGCGCGAAGTTGGAATTCCTCGCCGGTTTCCAGGTCTGTCGCTTTTGCGCCGGATATTTTATTGTTTAATTTATCTAGTGAGATCACCTTGCAATAGTTCAGCAGGGTGGCCCCATGCGCAGTGGCTGTTTGGGCAACGTTTACGGCTAAACGGGCATCGTCAAATTGTCCATCGTGGTATACCACACCTCCTTTGAGGCCGGACAGGCGGATATTTGGGAGTCGCGCTGCCACGGCGGATTTGCTAATATGATGAGATTTTCCCAGGCTTAATTTCCCAGAGAGCAGGTCATATACTTTCAGTCCGATCGTGTAGAAGGGGCCTTGCCACCAGTTGTAGTTCGGGATGACGAATTGCTGGTTATGGGCCAGATGAGGGGCATTGGCGAGGAGGAGACCTCTTTCATAGAGGGCTTCTTTCACCAGGGCCACGTCTCCCTGTGCGAGGTATCGCACGCCTCCGTGCACCAGTTTGGTGCTTCTGCTGGAGGTTCCTTTAGCGAAATCGGCTTGTTCTAGGAGGAGGGTTTTATAGCCTCTGCTGGCGGCGTCCATGGCAATTCCCAGGCCTGTGGCGCCACCGCCGATGATCAGCAGGTCCCAGGTGCTGCCGGCCATCTGTCGTATTTGTTGAATAGCATCTAACCGCTTCATGGTCTTATACGCTTTTGTTTTGTTTCAGTTGCTTCTGATTTCTTTCGTGAAATAAAGAAACGAAACATTTCGAAACTAAAGTAAACAAATAAATGAAAAGAAAGAAAATAATTGGATATTTGGGAAAATTCCGTCCCCAAAGCTTTAATTTTACGTTATGTCTATGATAAACATTGCAGAACGCCATAAATATATTTTGGATAAACTCCAGGAAAAGGGTTCGGTAAGCGTACTGGACCTTTGTAAGGAGTTGGATGTTTCCGCGGTTACGATTCGAAAGGATTTGAAACTGCTGGAGGACAAGTCCTTATTATTTCGTTCGCATGGCGGCGCTACCACGGCCAACCCTTATACGAATGATAAGCCGGTGAATGAGAAGGAGCATATCCGCAGGGAGGAGAAGCAGGCGATTGGGCAGGCGGCAGCAGCATTGATAGACGCCAATGATGCCATTATTATCGCCTCTGGCACCACGGTACAGGCATTAGCGAGATACATCCATCCACGAGGCCAACTGACGGTGATTACCGGCGCTTTGAATGTATCCTTAGAGTTGTTGCGTCATCCGGAGATAGAGGTGATACAATTGGGCGGGCATTTGCGTAATAGTTCTTCTTCTGTTACCGGCCCTTATGCAGAGCGGGTATTGGCGGATTTCTCCTGTAGTAAGTTATTCTTGGGCGTAGATGGTATTGACCTGGAATTCGGCTTTACCACTACCAATATCATGGAAGCACATCTCAATCAAAAGATGATGGCCACTGCACAGAAAACCATTGTACTGGCGGATTCTAGTAAGTTTGGCAAGCGAGGATTTGGAAGGATATGTGGAATGGAGGAAGTGGATGAGATTATTACGGATAAAGGAATCCCCGAGCATGTGGTGAAGCAATTGGAAGATGCAGGGGTGAAAGTGACGTTGGTGTAACGTAAGTTTGGTTTTGTCAAGAAAATAATGGACACTGTTGCAGTTGCTCATCAACTGTGTAAAGAATTAGAAATGTTGCATGTTTATAAATTATAACCAATAAAGTAATGAACAATGCTTGACACTAAATATCAACCATATAAAAGCCTATGAATTCTCAACCTGATAATACTGAATTATATACGCTGCTTTATTTTCTGGGAATGATTTTCCTGATTGCACTAATCATATTCGTTATAAGCTGGCTACTATTTAGACTTATTTTTAAGAATAATAGCAAACGAAGGAAGAAAGCCATCATGCTGGCTTTCTTCATAATAACCTTACTGGTTGTGTATTACTTATTTTTTTAGACGGAAATGTATTACAGCGCTTAATTCACCCTATCCTGCTCCGCATCTGCACCACCAGTATTATGATTACGTTTACGGCTAAACGCATCTTTTCCAAATCTATAATTGAACGATAGCCCTATTCTGTGACTGTCTGATTCACCCGTATGATAGGCAGTAGTCTGCAATATGGAAATGGTTTCGTCTCTCATGATTAAAGATTGAAAGATATCATTGACACTGAGCTTAACATTGGCTTTCCCCTTTAAAATTGTTTTTTGTACTCCTGCATCTTGGTACCAGTAAGGCTTAGTATTTGTCTGACCCGCCGTAGTTTTACTTCGGTATAGAGAGAATAACTCCATACTCCAGGTTTTGCTAAATTTAATCTGATTGACAAGGGTAAACCCTGCTATGTTGATTTGTTGTGCAATTGCCTGTCCGGTGGCGGTACCAGAAAAAGCTAAGTGCAGCAACAGTACATTTGCATTCAGGCTCCACCAGGACACAGGACTTACAGATATATTGGAGATGAGCCCTATCCCGTATCCGGTTAACATATTTTCCGGCCTCGTAATAAAGACATTCCCTTCTTTAGTGGTGGCCTGGAAAAGATTCCCTTCCACCCGATCATAGGCCAGGGTAAAATTGTACCAGCCTTGGTGGGAGTATTTCAATTCTATCCGGTTATTATAAACCGGCTTCAAACCTGGATTTCCAGCGGTATAGGAATATTGATCTCGCATTAACAAGAATGGATTCAACTGCTGATAATTGGCTCTGCGTATTCTTCTTCCATAGGATAGTGTAAGGGTATTTTTGCCCAAACTGTCCAGCTTATACTGCAAATAAGTGGTGGGAAAGAGATCTAGGTAATGATTCGTAAAAGAGGAATCTTTACTGTTATAGGAGGCTCCCAGGTGGCCGGTAGTGGAAGCCTGTTCGATTCTTAACCCTGCTTGCAGGGAGAAACGCTTCCAGGAGTTATTCATACTTATATATGCGGCGTTGATCATTTCCCGGTATATAAAGTGATTGGTTTTATTATAGTCGGGCAATACATTATGGGCATCCTGGTAATAGAACTGGTTATCATTATCGGTTTCAACAATGCTGGATTTTATACCTGCATCCAATCTTCCATGTTTCCACATAGGTTGGGTATAGTCGCTTTTAAACGTGTAGATATCAATTTTAACAGGCTGTTGGAATAGTTGGTTAAAACTATCTATGGGCGTGTTATCTGGCCAGTAGGAGGTATTCCCCATCTGTTGTGCTGCATAGGAATAATTGCGGATGTAATCTAAATCGGCAGATAACTCTTTTCCGGTTTTATTATATTGGTGATTGAAATTTAAATTTACGCCGGTATTTCTCCATTTAAAATCACCATTCGTGTATCCCTCACCGGTAGAATCGATGTCAGATTTCGCATTGCTTTCTATGCTGTTATAAGATAAATACTCTTTTCTCGGCCTGACACCACCACTGATAACGGCGCCCAGTGTCGTTTTAGGGGTTACAAAGAAGTCGGCTCCCAATCTTCCATTGAAGCCATTGGCACGTGTATGAGATTGACTGTTCAGCAGTGTGGCAGACAGCGGTTCACCTTGAACCGTGTTAAATCGTCTATCATAACTATCTGTTGCGTAATACTGATCACGACTATAACTCAGGTTACTGAAGATATTCATTTTCGGGATACGGTAGTTGAGATTAATCCCTGTATTGCTGCGGCCATATTTACCTTGGCTATAACCCAAAGATATGTTCCCATTGAATCCAGCAGTTTGATTTTTTTTCAACCGGATATTGATCACCGCTGCACCGGATGCGTCATATTTGGATGGAGGATTCGACATCAATTCTAGTTTATCCACTGTTCCAGCAGCAATAGACCGCAAGTATCCGGCAAGATCTTGTGCAGAAAGGTAGGTGGGTTTACCATCTATGAGTACCGTTACACCTTTCCCATTCAGACTAATATCTCCCTCAGCCGTCACCGTTACCCCTGGTGATTTGGCTAGGATGTCCATCAGGTTACTGCCCGCAACGGTAATCATACTGCTAGGATGAACGACTGTGCGGTCAATCTGTTCTTCGATCAATGGTTTTTGTGAAGTGACAGTTACTTCCCGTAGGTGCTTACTGGTGGAGGGTTTCAAAACGATGGTAGGAAGTATTATTTCGGGGTGATCTACACTTACAATAATAGCAGCACTTTGGTATGGCTGATAACCCATGTATGCACAGCGGAGTATATAGTTGTTTTTCGGGAGACGCGTGAACACGAACCTACCATTATCGCTTGTTACCTGGGTTTGAACCAATGAAGCATCCGTTGTATTCAATAGCGTAACGGAAACGCCAGGGAGGGGATTGTGCTGCGCATCTTGGATGATGCCTGTAATTTTTCCTTCTGGTGCTTGGGTTTGGGCGTACCCGATTTGGGCGCACCACACCAGCAGCAATAGGGATTTTAACAATACCTTCATGTGGAGGTTTTGAAAGGATTTAAATATGTTGTTAATTGCTTCTTAAATGTAGCTGCCAACCTCCTGTAGATACAGCATTTGTGACGAATAGACTTGAAAATGTGACGAAAGTGAGATAATTAAATGCGGATATGCTTTTCCAGCACTATGGGGCATCCTCCCAGGAGTTTATGAAGTATGTTGATATGAGTACCACTCAATATCCTAAGTAAGTTACTTACTCACATTAATGGCTACCCGCTTTTTATAATTCGTTGGCGATTCTCCTGTCACCTGTCTAAATAACCTTGCGAAATAATTGGGCGACTGAAAATTCAATTCAAACGCTACACTGGATATATCCCTGCCGCCATCCTGAAGGAGGATCTGGCTGTGCAGGATGTTCACCTCGTTGATCCATTGTTTGGGAGGCTTACCAGTGGCTTGCTTCACTACTTTGTTCAAGTAGTTTTCCGTAATATTTAGTTTTTGGGCATAATAAGATACCTGTCTTTGTTTCAGGTGGTGCTGCTGTACCAGTTCTCTGAAATGGAGCGATATCTCCGTGGCCCTCGTCATGTTGCCATGCCCTTCGGCGGCGGAGGCAATGATCTTTTGCAGGAAAGGCCGGAATACCCCGATGGCCACCTCCAGGGAGGCGTTTTTCATAGTCAGCTCTTCCTCCATCAATTGCACCAGTTGGGATAGCCAACGAACGGCTGGGGTGGGTAATTTTACAAAGGGAGACGTAAAGAAGAAATTAAATAGTTGTCTGTTAAGTGCCAGAGACTCAGTGATTTCGTTTTCAAATACCACGAAGAATCCTTCCGCATCCCGGGAGATTTCCAAGGTAGCCGTAATGTTCCCCTGACGGATGAGTAAGATAGAATTAGTATTTAACCGGTGAGACCCGGTTTCCAACTGCTGCACAATATGCCCTTTCGTTACGAAGATTAAGAAGTTAAAAGAAGTGCGATAGGGTAGTACCGGAATGACAATATCCCGAAGGTAATCTTCTATTCGATATACCTGCAACTGCGCATTATTCAAAAGTACCTGGTTGGAGATACCCGGCAGGAACTGCTTTTTATATTCGAAATTGGAAAAAATTTTTACAGAAGATCTCATAAGCACAAAATTACCGGATTTTGGATATAATAGTCATGATTTGTGCTAGTCTTCTTTTTCATTTCGCCGTAATTTGCATATCCAGAACATGAAATTGTATTTCAGATACATATTATTAATTCTCTTCTTGGCCGGCTTTTCATTTACAGGAAAAAGTCAGGACCCACTACTACACAGCGGTGGGAGCAATACAGCATTATCGGCTAGCATAGCTGATATGACACAGTTGCAAGCAGGGAAGGAATGCCTCCATCTGGAACAACTCATTTACATCAGCGACAATGAAAACGATGAAGATGTGAGCCGTTTATTTAACGAGCATTCGCATCTCCTCCTCAATAACCTCTCTGTATATTATCTCTCCCTCCTGGAAAAGCAGGAGACAATACCGGAGTATTATACCGGATTTGTGCACGCCGACAGACCCACTCCGGCCGTCCCGAAATTCATTCAACATCATCAATTACTGATTCCTTTTCAATCCTAATTTACTGCATCATAGCGGTTCTAACCAGCTTTGAACATAGTTAAAGCGCCTGTTAAACTGCTGTGATAGCCCTCCGCATGCTGGCATATATGCCTGAACTTTCTTCGTGCGGGATTGTATATTCGTAAGCCTTGGTCTTCCGAAACGGGCATCTCATTGCTATCTTCTAAAATTTTACTCATATGCATCTGACTCCCAGAGAAACAGAGAAACTGTTGCTCCATCTGGCCGGAGAACTGGCTGCCAAGCGTAAAGCAAGGGGCCTTAAACTCAATTATCCTGAATCTATTGCCTACATCAGCAGTCATCTGCTGGAAGCGGCCCGCGACGGGCGCTCGGTGGCTGAACTCATGCAGTACGGGGCCACGGTCCTCACACGTGAAGACGTCATGGAAGGCATCCCAGAAATGATTCACGACGTACAGATTGAAGCAACATTCCCCGACGGTACTAAACTGGTGACCGTTCATAATCCTATCAGATAAAATCTAAACTCATCTCACATGATTCCCGGAGAATACTTTATCCAGGCAGGAGATATCACCTGTAATGAAGGTCGCGCCACTGTTAAAGTGAAAGTGGTAAATACTGCAGACCGTCCGGTGCAAATCGGCTCCCATTTCCATTTCTTTGAAGTGAACCGCAAAATGGACTTTGACCGCGAAAAAGCATTCGGTATGCGCCTCAACATCGCTGCTGGTACCGCCGTTCGCTTTGAACCAGGAGAAGAAAAAGAAGTGGAGCTGGTGACCATCGGTGGTACCAGGAAAGCTTTCGGTCATAATAACCTCGTTGACGGAGATACCACCACCGATGCCGCTAAAGCTGCATCCATGGCTAAACTCGAACCAATGAACTTCAAAAACAAATAGTCATGAGCCTGAAGATAAATAAAACCAAATATGCAAATTTGTATGGCCCGACCGTTGGCGATAAAGTACGCCTGGGCGATACAAATCTTATCATAGAAATCGAAAAGGATTTCAATACCTACGGCGAAGAAAACAAATTCGGCGGTGGTAAAACGGTGCGCGATGGGATGTCTCAATCCAGTACCGCAAAACGTGATGAAGGGGTGCTGGATTTTGTGATTACCAACGTGATTGTATTGGACCACTGGGGCATCGTGAAGGGCGACCTCGGTATCAAAGACGGTCGCATCGTAGGTTTTGGTAAAGCAGGCAATCCCGATACGATGGACAACGTGTCTCCCAATATGATCATCGGCGCTTCTACGGAAGTACACGGTGGCGAAGGACTCATCGCTACTGCTGGTGGTATCGATACACACATTCACTATATCTCTCCGCAACAAATTGAAACGGCACTGTTCAGCGGCGTAACTACTATGATCGGCGGTGGTACAGGCCCAGCAGATGGTACGAACGCTACAACTGTTACCCCTGGTAAATGGTTTATCGGCCGGATGTTGCAATCTGCGGAAGCATTCCCGATGAACTTGGGCTTCTTCGGTAAAGGTAACTGCGCTACAGAAGGACCTATCGCGGAACAAATTGAAGCAGGTGCACTGGGTGTGAAAATTCACGAAGACTGGGGCGCGACTCCTGCCACCATCGATGCTTCTCTGAAAGTAGCAGATAAATACGATGTACAGGTAGCGATCCATACGGATACCCTCAATGAGGCGGGCTTCCTGGAAGATACGATGAATGCGATTAATGGTCGCGTAATCCATACTTTCCACACGGAAGGCGCGGGTGGCGGTCACGCTCCTGATATCATCAAAGCGGCGATGTATCCGAATGTACTGCCGGCGTCTACCAATCCTACTCGTCCGTTCACTAAAAATACCATTGATGAACACCTGGATATGCTGATGGTGTGTCATCACCTGAGCAAAAGCATTCCGGAAGATGTGGCATTCGCTGATTCGCGTATCCGTCCGGAAACTATTGCTGCAGAGGATATCCTGCACGATCTGGGCGTATTCAGTATCATGAGCTCCGACTCCCAGGCGATGGGTCGTGTAGGCGAGGTAGTTACCCGTACTTGGCAGACTGCTGATAAAATGAAACAACAACGCGGCACTTTACCGGAAGATAAATCTGGAACAAATGACAACTTCCGCGCAAAACGCTACGTGTCTAAATATACCATCAACCCTGCGATTGCGCATGGTATCTCTGAGCATGTGGGTTCTATTGAGGCGGGCAAATTTGCAGATGTGGTGCTGTGGAAACCAGCGTTGTTTGGTGCAAAACCAGAAATGATTATCAAAGGCGGTATGATCATCGCGAGCAAAATGGGTGATCCGAATGCGAGCATTCCTACGCCACAACCGGTGATCCTGCGTAAGATGTTTGGCGCCTACGGTAAAGCATTGTCCCGCTCTTGCATCACTTTCGTATCACAGGCTTCTATTGATAAAGGCATTGTGAAAGAATATGGCCTGGAGAAAGTGGTATTGCCAGTAAAAGGTTGTCGTAATATCGGTAAGAAAGATTTGATCCACAACGATAAAACGCCGGAAATTACTGTAAATCCTGAAACGTACGAAGTACGTGTAGATGGTCAAGTGATTACTTGCGAACCCGCATCGGTGCTGCCTTTGGCGCAACGTTATTTCCTGTTCTAAGATAAAAAACTTTGTATGATTATAGAATCAGTGCTGGGCAATACGGCGGATATATCGGTAGCGCATTTGGAAGTAGACCTGTTGCCGCTGGAATGGTTTGAAACAACCAAACGTATCCAACGCAAGCAAACAGCAGCAGGCCGCGAGATCGCTATCCGGTTTCTCCGGGAAGGCCAGCGCCTCCGCCAGGGTGATATCCTGATGATGGACGATGTGCATGCAGTGGTGGTGGATATTATTCCAAGCGATGCGATTGTAGTCACTCCCCGTAACCTATTGGAAATGGGGAGTGTCTGCTACGAAATCGGGAACAAGCATCTCCCCGTATTCATACAAAACGACCAGGTATTACTGCCTTTCGAGGAACCAATATTCCGCTGGCTCCTGGCCAGCGGATATGCGATCGAAAAGCAGCATACCCGTCTGACCAATCTGCTGAATGCCAACGTACAGCCGCATAATCACGGTAGTGGCGGCAGTTCACTGTTCTCCAAAATTATGGGCCTAACATCGAGATAAATGATGACGAACCGCTTTTTCCTCGGCAGTCTCCTGCATTTAAGTGATCCTACACTTCCCATTGGCGGCTATACGCACTCCAATGGACTGGAAACTTATGTGCAACAAGGGATCGTACATAATACGGCTACTGCTGAACAATTTGTACAGCAAATGCTGACGGCCAACTTGCATTTTAACGATGCAGCCTTCGTTTGCCTGGCTTACCAAGCGACAGCGGAGAACAACCTGCCAGCACTTTTGCTGCTAGATGCTGAATTAAGCGCACTTAAACTGCCAACAGAAATCCGAAACGCCAGCCAGAAACTGGGTCTGCGCCTCATCAAGATCTTCCGTCGACAGAAAGAATTCGCTTTTGCTGCGGCATATGAAAATGCCATTACTACCAAACAAACAGACGGACATTATGCCATTGCATTTGGCGTATATGCGTCCCTGTTAGAGATTCCTTTGCCGGAAGCATTGTATGCCTTCTTCTATAATGCGGCCGCAGGAATGGTGACCAACGCGGTGAAATTGGTCCCTCTCAGTCAGCTCGACGGGCAGGATATCCTGTTTCGTATGCAGCCAGTGATTGCAGGTTTGGTAGATAAAACTATTCAGTTGGACAGAGACCTGGTGGGTGTATGTAACACCGGCTTTGATATTCGATGCATGCAGCATGAACGCCTGTACTCCAGGTTATATATGTCTTAAACTTTTAAAAAATTATTCCCGGTCATGAGTGATAGAAAATATGTGAAAATAGGTGTAGCCGGACCAGTAGGTTCCGGAAAAACAGCCCTGATTGAAAGGCTGTCGCGCCACTTGATGAATCATTACAGCATTGGTGTTATTACCAACGATATTTATACAAAGGAAGATGCGGAGTTCTTGACAAAGAACAGTCTGCTCCCTAAAGAGCGCATCATTGGCGTTGAAACTGGCGGATGCCCACATACTGCTATTCGTGAGGATGCTAGTATGAACTTAGAAGCAGTGGATGAAATGGCGGCTCGTTTCCCGGATGTGGAACTGATCTTGATTGAAAGTGGTGGGGATAATCTCAGTGCTACTTTCAGCCCGGATTTGGCGGATGTTACCATTTTTGTGATTGATGTGGCAGAGGGAGACAAGATCCCGCGCAAAGGGGGCCCTGGTATTACCCGCTCCGATCTGTTGGTGATCAACAAAATTGACCTGGCGCCCTATGTACATGCGGACTTGGGCGTAATGGAAAGAGATGCCCGCAAAATGCGCAACGGTAAACCTTTTGTATTCACTAACCTAATGTCCCTGCAAGGACTGGACACGGTGATAGGCTGGATTCAGAAATATGCATTGCTGGAAGAAAGAGAAGAACCAGCGTTGGTGAGATAAATAATTAGCATGAAGAACAGGCTAACCATAACGAGCGGATTTAAAAACCAGCGATCATACCTGAAAGATACCTTCTTTACGCCACCCTTTCGGGTGGCGGATATCAGTGAACATCGCGGGGACCCTGCGCTGTACCTGATGATTATGAGCTCATCACCGGGAATGCTGGACGGAGACGACTATGACATTGACATTGTAGTGGAGGAAGGCAGTCGTCTCCAACTCCAGTCCCAGTCGTATCAGCGGTTGTTCAATATGAAGCACGGAGCAACCCAACATCAGCGGATACAACTGCATCCTGGTGCAGCTTTCAGCTATGTGCAACATCCCGTGGTACCACATGAAAATGCCATATTTAAAGGTAAGAATAGGATTGATGTGGCAGACAATTGCCTGCTTACATTCGGTGAAATCCTTACCTGCGGCAGAAAGCATTCCGGCGAGGTATTTCGGTACAGCTCTTTTCATAACATCACGGAGATATTCCATAATGGCCGTCTCTTGATTAAAGATAATCTCCTGTTGCAGCCCGCCCTCGTGGATATGGCAGCAATAGGACAAATGGAGGGATATACACATCAGGCTACTTTGCTGCATGCAAATACCCGCACCCGAATAGAAGAAGACAGTGTGAATAGGCTGTATGAATTATTGGGAGAAGAAAAGGAGATTGCTATTGGTATCAGCAGTCCTTCTGCACAGGTGCTGGCAGTACGTATCCTTGGCAATGGGGGAGAGCAATTGTTTTCCTGCTTGCAAAGAATCGCTGCTTATTTCTGGACAATTGAAAAACATGCACTGGTTTCATGAATGTAGGATTAACAACACTTGTGGTGTCGGCAGTAACGATCAGTTGTTTGCATACCGCCACCGGACCAGACCACTATCTGCCATTCATCGTTTTATCTCGCTCCCGTAAGTGGAAGATGTCTAAAACGGTGTTGTGGACGGTGCTCTGTGGCTTCGGGCATATCTTCAGTTCAGTATTAATCGGGCTTTTGGGCGTATTGTTGGGCTGGCAACTGTCGAGGCTCACTTGGTTCCAGGATGTCAGGGGCAATCTCTCAGGATGGTGCCTATTGGGATTTGGGGTGATCTATCTGCTCTGGGGATTGCGGCAGGCATGGCTGAACAAGCCACACAAACATTTCGATGTTTATGGCGACGGCGATATTTATGTATATGAACATAAGCATGGAGCAATCGTATATCCGCAGAACCGAGTGAAAGTGACGCCTTGGATACTCTTTGCCATCTTCGTGATGGGCCCCAGTGAACCCTTAGTGCCTTTGCTTTTCTACTCCGGTTCCCATCGCTCTGCGCTGGAAGTGATTGTCCTGATTACTGTATTCGCCATCACCACTGTATTAACCATGCTGGCCATGGTATTGGTGGGCTGTTATGGCTATTCCATTATAAAAACCGATAAACTGGAACGATATGTACATGCCATTGGGGGAGCAGTAGTGACCCTTTGCGGCATAGGTATGGTGTTCCTGGGTTGGTAAATATTCATATACATGCAAGAACAAAAAATGTTACCTGTCACCCGTATTTTCAAGGGTGTAGGGCAGATAATGCTTCAAGGGAATGCCTGGACTGGCGTACTTTTCCTGGTGGGAATCTTCTATGATTCTTATATCATGGGTATCGGCGCTTTGCTGGCAGTTTGTATAGGTACTTACACTGCCAAACTGTTGCATTTTCCTGAAGAGGAGATTAACGAGGGACTCTATGGCTTCAGCGCCACACTGGTAGGGGTAGCCCTGACCTTCTATTTCCAACCGGTTCCCATTATCTGGGCGGCGGTGATTGTTGGGTCGGCATTGGCGGCTATTATACAGCACGCCATGATTAGACGTAAGCTTCCTGGATTTACTTTTCCGTTCATCCTTATTACCTGGATATTTTTGTATGTTTTCAAGCATCTTTACGTGGTAGGCCCTTCACCAGAGATGGCAAGTGTGGCACAAGCATATGATGATTTCACTGTGTCGACACATGGTTTTGGAGAAGTAATTTTCCAGGGTAGCGTAGTAGCGGGATTGATTTTCTTCCTGGGTGTGTTTGTGGGATCGCCGATTGCAGCATTATATGGTGGGGCCGCATCTGTACTTGGCGCCTATATTTCAACGCTGTTTAGAGAACCGGCCTCGGAGATTCATATGGGGCTGTTCAGTTTCAACGCTGTGTTATGCGCTATTGCATTTGCTGGGCAGAAAAGAGAAGATGGTATTTGGGTATTGATATCCGTACTCCTGGCAGTGTTCATAGATTTTGGAATGCTGGAACTGGATTTGGTAGTGCTCACCTTCCCATTTGTGCTGGCCTCTTGGATAACATTGGTATTAAAAGCAGGATTTAAGAAGATTAGTAAAACAGCATGATTAGACGAATGATGATGGCCGCTCTCGTGGCGGCCGGAAACCATGTTTATGCAGGTGAACCACAAGATTCCATTCCGTTAAAGGAATCGCACCTTTCACAAATAGAAGTGACAGCACCAAGAGTAGAACGCTCCATGCTGAAAGTGGACCTCAAAATGACACCGGTAAATACTGCGCAGGATTTACTGCGCAAAGTACCCGGACTCTTCATCGCACAACATGCTGGCGGCGGTAAAGCCGAACAGATATTCCTTCGAGGTTTTGATAATGATCATGGAACCGATATTAATATCAGTGCCGATGGTATTCCTGTGAACATGGTATCTCATGCACACGGCCAAGGTTATGCAGACCTGCATTTCCTGATCCCGGAAACCATTGAGAGTATTGACTTTGGGAAAGGTGCTTATTACCCGAACAAAGGCGATTTGAATACTTCCGGATATGTAAGTTTTCATACGTTTGATAGTCTCCCTGCCAGCATGGTAAAACTGGAAGCGGGTTCCTTCAATACTATTCGTGGAACAGGGTTATTCAATCTCCTCCACAAAACCGGCGATCGCCCGGAGAACGCGTATATCGCCGCGGAATATGGTTATACCGATGGCCCATTTGATTTCCAACAGTATTTCAATCGCCTCAACCTCTTCGGAAAATATAACAAGTGGCTGAACAGCCTCAACTATATTAACTTCCAGGCTTCCACTTTTCATAGCACCTGGAATGCTTCTGGACAGATTCCTGAAAGGGCAGTAGCAGAAGGGCTGATCAGTCGCTGGGGTTCTATAGACCCTACTGAAGGCGGCAACACACAGCGCACCAATGCCGCGTTTACTTGGCGTCATATCTTCAACAATACCGCAGAAACGGAATCATTTCTGTATTACACCCATTATGAATTCAACCTGTTCTCCAGTTTCACTTTCTTCCTGAAAGATCCTGTGAACGGAGATGAAATCCAACAACGTGATAACCGCAACCTATTTGGCTTTCAGCAGAAATACACGCAACAGTTCGGGAATTTTCGTTGGGAATCTGGGCTGGGTTTCCGCCTGGATGATATCATGGACCTGGAGTTAAATCACGTATATCGCCGGGATTCCCTCTTAGGTAGGGCATCTTGGGGAAATGGAACAGAAACTAACCTCTTCGCCTATACGGGATTGGAATGGCACAAGAATGGCTGGACAATCTCCCCAGGCTTGCGTTTCGATGAAATCCTGTTCAACTTCCATGATAAGCTGCTGTCTTCCACTGGGAGAGATCATGCAGCGAGGGTGAGTCCAAAACTGAATTTCAGTTATTCCCCGAATGCGCATATTCAGTGGTACTTGAAGACAGGCTTAGGTTTCCACTCCAATGATATGCGTGTAGTCATACAGCAACAAGGCAAAGATATTATGCCCATGTCTGCCGGTGCGGACTTAGGAGCCATCTGGAAACCCTTGCCAAACCTGTTTATCCAGCCTGTTATCTGGTACACCTATCTCCAGCAAGAATTTGTATATGTAGGAGATGAAGCAGTAGTAGAGGCAAGCGGTAAAAGTCGGAGGCTGGGAGTAGACCTGAGTGTGCGTTATCAGCCGTTTACCTGGTTATACCTGGATGCAGATATTAACTATGCTTATAGTCGATTTATAGATGAGCCTAAAGGACAGAATTATATTCCACTGGCGCCAGTGCTCACCAGTACGGGTGGGGCGGCCGTAAAATTTGGCAAAGGCTTCTCTGCGAATATGCGTTACCGTTATATGAAAGCCAGACCTGCCAACGAGGATAACAGCGTGGTGGCCCATGGTTATTTTGTGAACGACCTGGCCCTGGCCTATACGCATAGGAACCTGGAATTTACCCTGGGTGCGCAGAACTTATTCAATGTCAATTGGAATGAAGCGCAGTTTGAAACCGAGACTAGGCTGCAACAGGAACGAAACCCCGTAACGGAGCTTTGTTTCACGCCAGGTACGCCATTTGCGCTCAAAGCAGGGATTGCCATCCGATTTTAAGGTAAAATCCCTTAGCTTTGCGGTCTTTTAGACCAATTGTCAACATAATGCGTGGTAGCTTTTTCATGTTGCTGACCTGTATGGCGTCTAGCGCCGTAGCACAGCAGCAGCCAGATACAACTGGCAAAATACGCAGCCTGGATGAAGTCATTGTACAAGAAAACAGGTTGTCTGCACCTTTAAAACAATCCAATAGGAATATCACTATTATCAGCCGCCGGCAGATTGATGCCATGGCGGCTGTTAGTATTAATGAAGTACTGGCATTTGTACCTGGCCTGGATGTGCGTCAGCGCGGCCCTGGAGGGGTACAGGCGGATATCGGTTTGGATGGCGGTACCTTCGACCAGACGCTGGTACTGGTAAACGGTATCAAAATCACCGACCCGCAAACAGGCCATAATATTATGAACCTGCCGGTTTCGCTCAATGATGTAGATCATATCGAGGTGCTTCGCGGGGCGGCAGCACGCGTATACGGTATTAATGCCCTGAATGGCGCTATTAATATCATCACCCGCAAAGCCGCTGCCAGTGAGGCAGAGGTGAATGGTAACTTGGGTAGTAGTTTTCATCGGGATGAAAACAATAAATTGTACAATAGTTACAGTCTGGGTGCTTCTGGCGCGGTGGTAAAAGATAAGAGTAACCAGTCGCTCTCCGCTAGCATGAACGCCGGCAACGGATTTCGTTATAATACCGCTTACCAGAATGTGAAAGCGCTCTACCAGGGTGATTTTCGTATGAATAAAGACAACAGCATCAATGTGCTGGCAGGTTACGTAGATAATCAATATGGCGCCAACGCCTATTATGCGGCTCCTGGAGACATTGAATCCAAAGAATATGTGAAAACCGCACTGGCAGCGGTAAGCAGTAGCCATAAGGTAAACCGTAACTGGCTGATGACCCCGAGAATCAGTTATCGTTTTGCAGAAGATGATTACCGTTATATCAAAACGACTACCGCCAAGGCAAGAAACCTGCATAATACCAATATCGTAGATGCAGAGTTGAACAATACTTTCGATACGAAGATCGGATTGTTTGGCGCTGGCGTAGAGGCCCGTTATGAGCATATCAACAGCTCCAACTTGGGGAATCATGAACGTACCAACTTGGGCGCGTTTGCGGAGTACAAAACTCGTGGCGACAAGCGTCTGAATTTCTCCCTTGGAGGCTATTTGAATTATAACACCATGTACGGCTGGCAGTTTTTCCCTGGCGCCGATGTAGGGTTCAATATCACACCGGATCTGAAAGTATATGCTACGGCCGGGACAGCACAGCGTCTCCCTACCTATACAGACCTGTACTATAAAAGCGCCAGCATTATCGGGAACGATAAGCTAGGACCAGAAAAAGCCGTTTATACAGAACTAGGTATCCGCAAGTTTGCCGGTAAATTCAATTTTGCCGCCAGTGGATTCTATCGCCAGATCTCAGATTTCATTGACTATGTGAAAGACAGTATTCCGCAGCCATGGCAGCCACAGAACTTCCAGCGTGCGGATACAAAAGGACTCACTGCTAGCGCAGGTTATAATACCATCCTGCAAGAAAAAGGATTCTTCAATAGCTTGGGCCTGAATGTAGGATATAATTATCTTTCACCTGATTTTAAGGGAGACGACACCCATAATAAAATCAGTAGATACGTTATTGAAAGCTTGCGTCATCAGTTTATCGCTGGCGTGAGAACCAATATTGCTGGGCATTTCAGCGTATCTGCCAATACGAGGTACTGCAAGCGTATTAACTATAAAGACTATACGTTGATTGATGCGAGAGTAGCGTATCATCAACCCCGTTATAAAATTTATTTAGATGCCACCAACCTGCTGGATGTCACTTACATTGAAGCCGGTGCTGTGCCGATGCCAGGGCGTTGGATGACGCTGGGTGCATCTTTTAAGATTAAATAATCAACCTTCCTACCTGTCGTCCCTGCCAGCCGGCAGGGACGACGAAAAAGATCAAAAAATCGGGGGTGACGCAACGTCACCCCCGATTTTTTGATACAGCCTTTTGGGCACTAAAGGCAGGCATTTAACAAGCCGTTAACAGGTAGGGGGAACAGTTGATCGCATGCGTAATAAGGATATACCAAATATTCTGTACTGTGAGATCTGGAGTAGTGACCAACCAGTGGCGGTTGCCGGTACCGGTAACCGCCGGGGTGTTCAAAACCTTACCAACTGTACGCGAAAAGCGTTATAGCATCCTAATAGCCAGCGTTTACCTGCTAGGAACCCTTATTCTGTACATTCAGGCGTTGCTGACCGAGAGGTTCAATAATTTCATCATCTTCAGAACCTCTTGGTCACACCTGGTTCAGCATATGCCTTTATATGATTTGTATCCCAATGCCTATTATGATTATTATCTCTATCATCCTAGCTTTCCGGTCCTATTTCTCCCTTTCGCAATACTGCCGGTTCCGATAGGATTGCTACTATGGATGCTATTTAACAGCGGGCTGGTATTGTATGCGGTGTATCAGTTGCCCGTTACACCTAAACAAAAGAATATCATTTCTGCGCTGGTGATGTTGGAAGTTTTAAATGCGGTGCAATCGTCCCAGGTGAATCCCGCCATGGTAGCGCTGATGCTGCTAACTGTAGTAAATTTCGAACGCAGAAATGTGAAGCTCGCTGCACTTTTCACTTGTCTATGTTTCTTTATCAAAGGCTATGGCGCTATTGTAGGTATCTTGTTTCTCTTTTATGATCAGAAGCAGGAATACCTGAAATACTGTCTGCTCTACGGTTTGATAGGTACCTTGCTGCCATTGCAGATGATACCGCCGGGAGAATTATTGCAATCCTATCATGATTGGTTTCAATTAATTAGTAGTCCTGAGATAAAGGAAGACGGCTCTCTATTCGCCACCATAGATGCTTTCCGGCATCTGCCTTATACAGCATCTACCTTTGTGGATAAAATTGTGTTGCTTGTGGCGGTGCTAGGATTGATCACCGCTATGGTCAACACCGCTAGGGCAAAGGATTCCAGGAGTCGTTGGTGGATGGCAGCGTATCTCTTGATCTGGGCGGTCATCTTCAATCAGGCAACCGAACCACCTACTTATGTGATCGCCGTAACGGGGGCAGTGGCGGTCCTTGTTATGTTTTCACACAAATGTGTGACAATTCTTTTGTTGACATTCCTGATATTTGTTACATCGTTATGTCCAACAGATTTAGTGCCCAAGTTTATTAACCTAACCGCTGTTGAATATCACCTAAAAGCTTTACCCTGCTTATTTGTATTAATATATATACAGTCAAGTCTCTTTTTTCAAAGCGGCAAGGTCAAGATTGACTAACTTGATTTTGCAAACAATTGTGGGTGTCTGCTTGCAGACGCCCCTTTTGTTTTTACGTAGGTGCGTAGGCGTTACTGCATAAAAAAACGAGGCTGGAAGTCGGCATACCATACGATGATGATATATGCCTGCTTCCAGCCCAGCCTTGATTGAAATGTATATTATTTTGCGTTCGCTACCAGTTCTACTTCCAGTTCAAAATCATCATAGATGGCTTTGTCGCCGATGCCGGAGAAGAAGCTTTTAGAGCCGTATTTAATATTGTACTTCGTACGATCCACGGTGATATTGGCTTTAGCCACCAGTTTATTACCGTTCACCGTTACGTTGGCAGGGAAGGTGATAGGATTGGTAATACCTTTGATGGTGAGATTGCCAGTAATATCGTAAGCGCCGTTGCCATTGGATTTCAGGCTGGTGATGACGAAATCAGCAGAAGGATATTTTTCAACAGAGAAGAAATCGTCTGCTTTCAAGTGGCCTAACAGTTTGGCATTACCATCGGCATCTTTAATGTCTGTAACAGCGATGCTACGGGTATCCAGGGAGAAGTTGCCGCTCTTCAGTACATTATTTTCCAGCAGCAGTGTGCCGGCAGCAATATTGATCGTACCGCTATGCTGGCCAGTTACTTTTTTACCTACCCAGTTCAGTTTACTTTGTTTCGCATCTACTTGGAAGGTAGCGGCTTTGGCAACGGTATGCGTAGTGGCTTTTTTGTGTCCGTCTTTGGCAAATGTAGGTGCAGCATGGGACATCAGTAGGATGGCGCCACCGAAAAATACGAGGGATGCTAATTTTTGCATGTTATTTCTGGTTTGTATATATAAAGTTGCGTCTGATTGCTTTCTGACGCCATTTTCTAAGCAGTATTGCCACCAATAGGAATATCATAGTAACCGTTTTAGACATTAGTTTCCTGGCTCCTCCGTGCTGGCGGGGAGCAAAAATACAGTTGTTGCGGATAACGGCAAAGGATATACGGAATATGGAAAAATCCCGTAAGAACAGCACTCCAGCGGCTTTATCCGTGGTGGTATACCAAAGATAGGTGGAGCCCGCATGATTTCCAAAATAAAGTCTATTAAATTTGTAGACTAATTGTAAAACGTGCTATCAGACAGGGTTTGAACTGAATTTTTATTCGCCGTTGGGTTGTCGTACCTTTGCGGCTTAAAATACCTGGTTTGAGCAAGACAGTTTATTTAATTACACCACCATTTACACAGTTGAATACGCCATATCCGGCCACCGCGTACCTGAAGGGATTCCTGAACACCAAAGGGATCAGTTCCTTTCAGTCCGACCTGGGTATAGAAGTGACGCTGGCCTTATTCTCAAAACAGGGATTAACTGATCTGTTTTCTTATATCCGCCATCATCCTACGGCAGCAGTATCGGAGAATATTGCCCGTATTATTGCCTTGCAGGATGATTATATTCATACTATCGATGCGGTGATCGCCTTCTTGCAGGGGAAAAACCCTACCATCGCGCATCTTATTGTAAAAAGGGATTATCTCCCGGAAGCGTCCCGCTTTGCCCAGTTGGACGATTTACATTGGGCTTTCGGCTCTATGGGCAACCAGGACAGGGCCAAACACTTGGCCACGATGTACTTGGAAGACCTGTCTGACTTGATCATGGAGTGTGTGGACAGTCATTTCGGTTTCAGCAGGTATGCGGAGAAGTTGAGTCGCTCTGCGAATAGCTTCGATGAGCTCCACGAAGCGCTACAGCAGCCATTTACCTATATCGATGAGCTGCTGATCCAAATCCTCCAGCGGCGCATGGAGGAGGTACAGCCGCAAATGGTGGCGATATCGGTCCCATTCCCTGGTAATTTATATGCGGCTTTCCGCTGTGGGCAATGGATTAAAGCCCATTATCCTACTGTGAAAGTGGCTATGGGAGGCGGTTTTCCCAATACGGAACTGCGTTCTCTCTCAGATGCAAGAGTTTTTGAATATATCGATTATATCACACTGGATGATGGAGAAGCGCCAGTAGAGAATTTGTTGGGTTTTGTAACGGGAGATAAAAGTCGCGCTGACTTAAAGCGCACTTTCCTCTTGGAGGAGGGCGCTGTGAAATACTACAACAACAGTACCTGCCAGGACTATAAGCAGCACCAGGTAGGAACGCCTGATTACGGTGATTTACTGTTGAATGATTATATCTCCGCCATTGAGGTGGTCAACCCTATGCATAGTCTTTGGAGCGATGGCCGCTGGAACAAGTTGACCATGGCACATGGCTGTTATTGGGGGAAATGTACTTTCTGCGATATTTCGCTGGATTATATCCGCATATACGAGCCAATTGCTGCTTCATTACTCTGTGACCGCATGGAAACCATCATTGCCCAAACAGGGCAAACAGGCTTCCATTTTGTGGATGAGGCTGCTCCGCCTGCATTGATGCGAGCGCTGGCATTGGAAATCATCAAGCGAAAGCTAAATGTGAGTTGGTGGACGAATGTCCGCTTTGAAAAGAGCTTTACCCGCGACTTATGCCTGCTCCTGAAGGCTTCCGGCTGCATTGCCATAAGCGGGGGCCTGGAAGTGGCGTCAGATAGATTGCTGGGCCTTATTCAAAAGGGTATTACCGTGGCCCAGGTGGCCAGGGTAAACCGGCATTTTACAGAAGCAGGCATTATGGTGCATGCCTACCTGATGTATGGTTTCCCTACCCAAACAGCGCAGGAAACGATCGATTCCCTGGAAATGGTGCGTCAGATGTTCCAAGCGGGGATATTGCAATCTGCGTACTGGCATCAGTTTACCATGACTGCCCATAGTCCTGTAGGCATGGACCCTGCCAAGTATAAGGTGGAAAAAGAAACAGAAGCAATAGGCACTTTCGCCAACAATGATATCATGCACATCGATCCTACAGGGGCCGACCATGAAAGCTTCAGCTATGGGCTTAAGAAGTCCTTGCTGAATTTTATGCATGGCGCCTGCCTGGATTATCCGTTGAATAAATGGTTTGAATTCAAGGTGCCTAAAACCTCTGTGGCGCCGGATTATATTACCAATGCTTTGATGGAAGAGGAGCCTGGAACTATCAAACCTACTTCCAAAGTTATTTTCCTCGGTAAGCAACCAGCTTTGGAGATTGTCACGAAATCCAAAAAAGGGAATACTTGGGAAATGGCATCGTTGACATTCCAGAGCAAGAAAGAAGCAGTGAATATCCGCGTAGATCCGCCACAGGGTAATTGGTTGGCGGGTATGCTCCGGGAGTTGGATGTCAATAACGGGAAGACCTATACGTTGCAGGAGGTAAAACAAAGTTATGAGACTGCTGGACTGGAAGATTTCGAACTCTTCTGGGATAATAAACCGGTAAACACCCTACACAAGCTGGGCTTATTGAAGCTCTAAAATAAAGCAGATTATAAAAGAAAAGTAAAAGGCGTGACGTCTGCGACATCACGCCTTTTACTTTTCTTTTGTGGTCCCTGCCCAGCGGGCAGGGACCACAGACAGTGGCGATTTACCTAATTATAATCTTTTGATACACCTTCTGCTATTATTTCTTCAGATATTTCCAATTCCTGATTTTTCCTTCGGCCATCCATTCTACGGCAGTGGCTATACGTGTTTGCCGGGTGGCTTCCGTTTTTGCTTCTATCACCCAGGAAACATATTCTTTTTTATTCGAGTAACTGAATTCCTCGAAAGTCTTGGCTGCTGCTTTATTTTTCTTCAAGGCCGCGAGTAAATCTGTGGGTACTTCCAATTCTTTCTTCTCTGTTGCTTTCGGTTTGGGCGGTGCTTTCACGCCTTCATCGATCAGTTTGGCGGCTTGTTTCAGGTATTTGATGAGTATTTTATCAGCAGGCAGATCTTGCAGACTGGTAATCCTGCCTAGGTGTCCCATGGCGGTTTCTCCGGTAGCGGTGAGGATTTTATCTGGATCTTCCATGACGGCAGCTTTCCAGAAATTCACCGCGCAATGTTGTTTGAAACCGGCGATACTGCTCAATATACTGCCGTTGTAATCGAAATGGGGGAAGCCCCATTTGATGGTTTCGGTTACATCCGGGCATGCTTGATGAACCAGTTGCCTATAATGCTGCAAGATAGGCTGTGCAAAGGCTGCGGCCTTGGCGATATAATCATCTATACGTGGATCACTCTTTATTCCTGTTTTTGAGGAAGAGCGGGAAGTTGTAGTCTTCATAAAACTTTATGTGGTCACCTGTTAAATCCATGATCGGCCCTTTATCATTTTTGGGCCTTGGGTATAGTTGTACATCGCTCATGTTGCTCAGTACCTTCCAGCCTTCGGGCGTTTCCTGCACGTTGATGATGTGCAGGGTTCTTAATTTCGGATTGTAATATGTTCTAATTTCTGTTATTTCCCAAACATTCATGCGCTGGGGTCTTGTATAGAGAAAATATCTTTTCGCCTCGTGGAGGGCTGCTGTAATGGGCATGGTGTTTACGGCCATGAAAACTTCTTCTAATCGGCGTTCCAGGACTTGTACCATATCATTGGTAATGGGCCTGGGTATTTTCGGGCTAGAGGAAGTGCCAAGCAAATAAAGCGCTTCGCGATAGAAGTCTTTACAGGCGCGGATTCTATCGGGGTCCCTGGCGTCGATGGCATCCCCTAATAAAAGGATGGCGCCTTCTGGAGTGTTGAGGTTATGTTCAAAATGATCATGACCATCATCCACTTGGTAGGGGAGTTGATCATAGATATTTTTTCTATAATAGCGTTCGACGTTTTTTATGCCGATGCGAATGGAATAGCCACCTAGTAGAAAACCGTCTTCCACCATCATCCAGTCGATGATGGCCGCTTCGGGTAATCTTATTTCCGTACCTGTTTTGTATTTCCTAGACCGACTCCTAGTACTGATAACACCATTGATGGTGCCATTTTCAAAACGGGGGTAGGTGAGCCATGGCTCGATGGTATGGTGTTGGTCTGTAATGCGTACCCTGACTGCAAAGCTGTGCTGATGTAGCCTGGGTTGCTGTAAGGAGCTTTTAAAATAGCCGATGGTGTGCAGTGCTTTATACAATAAGCGTTCGTAATTCTCCGGTTTCAATGGAGGTGTGGGTAAGCCTGCTTTAATTTCAGACCAGGGTTGGTCAATTGGGTTGAGTGGTCTGTCAAACAGGAAATTCAAAGCCCTGTTGTAGTGTCTTTTAAGATTTGTAACAGTTTTGTAGAGCATGTGAATGAATTTTCTAATGTATTCGATTATTTACAGGCTGGCTACGGGGATTGCACTATTATATACGACTAAAAAGGGGACCTGGGATTTTACCGGTAAAAATAGTTTCCTCCGGATTTACCGGTGGATATCCTATTTTAACCGACGTACCATACGTATTTACCTTTTTTGATATGTACAGGAATGCAATCCAGCGTACTTTTGTCTCACCATAAAATCAATCTACAACGCATGACTAACACTATAGAACAACTCCCTATACTGAATGTTGACCGGATCAGTGTATACTACGGTCAGTTTCAGGCAGTAAAAGAGGTGTCGCTGGACGTAAGGCCTGGAGAGATCTTCGGTCTGTTGGGTCCAAACGGCGCTGGCAAGACCAGTACATTGAGCGCTATTGAAGGATTAATTAAGCCTGCAACCGGGCAGATTAAAGTAGTAGGATTTGATATTGTGGGGCAGCCGTTATATGCCAAAGCGAATATGGGCGTACAGTTACAGGCAACCAGTTTTCAGCCTGAACTAACGATAACGGATATACTAAAACTGTATGCAGGTGTATATGGTGTGAAATTATCTAAAGAAGAAGTATTTAACAGGTTACAGGAAATCAAGCTGGAAGATGCCGCAGAAAAGAAATTCGGGCAATTATCCGGCGGACAGCAGCAGCGTGTTTCCTTGCTAATAGCTACTATACATAATCCCGCACTGGTATTGCTGGACGAGCCGACCACAGGATTGGATCCGCAGTCCAGACGCCAGTTGTGGGAAAGAATTGAAGCCATTCGGGCCAAAGGGCATGGCGTCTTACTCACCACACATTCCATGGAAGAAGCAGAAGCAGTATGCGACAGGATCGCCATTATAGACCATGGCCGCATCATTGCCATTGATACGCCAGAGCGACTCATATCGCTGCATCGGGAAGATCCCGAAGTGATCAGCGTATCCCGCAAAGGACGTATCACCCTGGAAGATGTATTTATTGGTTTAACCGGACGCGCAGTTCGTTCATAAAAAAAGGCCCTTATGGAAACAAGAATACCCGCAATAAAAGATGTATTAAGAACCCTGCTGCAAGCAGATTTCACCACAGTATGGCGTAACCGTCGTTCTTTACGAATGGTACTGCTAGTACCGATCCTGATCCTGATATCCTGGAAAGGCGCGGTAGATAAGATAGGGCCTGCGGTGGTGATGGCCAGCGCGATTACCATAGGATTGGCCAGTATTGGACTCTTGGGATACTCCGGTACCATTGCCCGTGACCGCGATAAAGGCGTGTTTCAGCGACTTCGCGTAGCGCCGGTGCCTACCTGGACGATCATGTTGAGTCGTATATCCATACAGGTTGGATTGATCGCCCTAATGACGCTGCTGATATTTATAGTTGGTTTTGCGGTAGATAAGATCAGCCTTTCCGCACTGGGATATGTGACTGGATTGCTGGTGACATTGTTGGCTGGCTGGTTATACCTGGGATTGGGTCAGTTAATAGTTGCGCTGATTAAGAATCCTGAAACGGTGAACTCCACTAGCAGGTTGGTATATGTTGCTTTCATTATGATCGGTATGTTGGGTCAGTTTGGCGCCTTCGGGAAAGCGATGAAAGATATCGTGCAATGGTCGCCATATGGAGTAGTACAGAAAGCTCTGGCAGGAAGTTTGCAACCATTATCATGGACGAGTGATCATACGATGGCATTACTCGCTACCATTGGATATACTGTGGTGTTTGTGGCGTTGGGAATCAAGTATTTCAAATGGGATAACAAATAAAAATATCGCTCTTTTCATAATCAGAGTCCGCAGGAGTTTATTCTTCCTGCGGACTTCTCTGTTTTATTTAGACATTTTACTATTCAGGAATTCCCATTCATTGAGGTGCGCATTGCGGTGTTCTTTCCGTACAATCGCATCAAAAGCGGGAAGCATATCTTGATGTTGGCTAGCCACGTCGTGTTGTTCATTTGGATCCGTTTCCAGGTTATACAGTTGCCAAGGCGCTTGTTTATCCTTTTTCATATCTGTTTTAATCGCTTTCCATTTTCCTTTTCTGATGGCCACGGCGCCGCCTTTCTCTGGATATTCGAAATAGATATATGCTCGTTGTTGCAGTGATTGCTCATTGCCTTTTAGCGCTGGCAGTAGGGAGACACCATCATTCGTGGGGGCAGTAATACCTGCAATATCCGCGAAGGTAGCCAGCAGGTCATATTGCACCGCGGGAGCTGCAGCAATACTGCCGGCAGGGATTTTTCCAGGCCATCTAGCGATGAGTGGTTCGCGGATACCTCCTTCATAGAGGTCCATTTTAAGGCCTTTTAGTCCGTTGACACTATTGAAAAATACCGGATCTACGCCACCATTGAAGGTAGTACCGTTATCGCTGGAAAACAGAATGATCGTATTATCATCCAGGCCCAGTTTTTTCACCAGGTCCATTACGATACCTACTTGTGTATCCAGGTAGGTAATCATGGCTGCGTAGGTAGAGAGGGGATATTTGCTAGGCGTATATCCTTGGTTGCCGAGGTAGGGTTTTTCATCGAACAGGCCAATGTATTTTCGTATAGCCGAGTCCGGAGCCTGGAGGGCAACGTGCGGAATGGTATAGGGGAGATAGAGGAAAAATGGTCGTTGGCGGTTTTCTTCAATGAACCGCACTGCTTTTTTCGTCAGTTCATCCACGGCGTAGTCGTTGCCTTTAAAGTAGTTAAAGGCGCTGTCTGTGGCTTCATCTGGACGTAGTGATTTATGTATATCGATGAAATGATTATTGAGTGGTTCTTTTTTCCCGTTTTCCCAGAGGTGGGTAGGGTAGTAGTTATGTGCTTGTTTTTGGTCGAGATAGCCGTAGAAATAATCGAAGCCTTGTTTATTTGGATCTCCGGTGGTGAAGGGCATACCGAGGCCCCATTTGCCGATAGCAGCGGTCTTATAGCCGGCTTTCTGGAGCATATGGCCGATGGTGATGGTACCTTCAGGGAGGGGCATTTGTCCGCCTTCCAGTGAATCGGCGAAACCACCCATTTCGTAATTCCCACGGATATAGCTATGTCCGCCATGGCGGCCGGTGAGGAACATACATCTAGCGGGAGCGCATACCGGAGTGGAAGTATAGAACTGTGTAAAATGGATACCTTCCTGGGAGAGCTGGTCTAATCGTGGTGTTTTGATTTTTTTTTGGCCATAGGGGCCTGTTTCACCTACGCCGAGGTCGTCGGCATAGATAAAGATGATGTTTGGTTTTTGTTTTTTTGTTGGTTGAGCCTGACTCTGAATGGCTCCGATACATAGCAGCAGTAACAAAGTACTGGTGATAATTTTCATGTTCCTGTTGTTTATACTAATCAAGATACGATGGGATCTAAAAATGCGGTAAAATAATTTACGCAATCGTTTGACTAATAGGATAAGTAGGGGAGGATAGAGAGACACGCGTCTCCCTATGGTTGTTTATTCTCTTTTATCATTTCCCATTTTAAAATTATATTTTGATATATCGAATAGGTGCTTATCTTTGCAGCCCTGAAACACAAATCAGTTGCTGCCCAGATGGCGAAATTGGTAGACGCACTGTGTTCAGGTCGCAGCGCTCGCAAGGGTGTGCTGGTTCGAATCCAGTTCTGGGCACTAAAGTGGAAAGGTCGGAGGAATCTCCGACCTTTTCGTTTTTAAGTACTTCTAAATCCTTTACTGGAAAGGCTATTAGCTCCAATATAGGGTTAGGTTCTATGGTTCGATAATCATTTTTTTCAAAAATGAGTTTTGAAGGGAACATCGAACCAATGATCTTTTGTTTGGCATCTAAATCTCCGTTCTCATAGTGCCATACTGCGTTTACAAGGATTGTCCTACCCTTATCTATATATCTTTGCTGTTCTCCATAATCAGTGACTAGTTCCATCTTTCTGCGTTCCTGTGCTTCGATCTCCGTTCTCAGGTTATTTTTGATATTGGTATATTCAGCCGGGCCAATCTCTGCATCCAACATTAGGGTTTGGGCATTGATGATTCTTTGTTTGAGTTTATCAATAGTTCCCTGGATTTCGGTAATCTGCTTATCGTTTTGTTCGTTACCTGCTTTTAACTCTCTGGATAAAATGTCCATATACAAATTGATTACATCTTCTTTCCCCTTTATCGTTCCCAGTTTCTTTTTAAATATTTCATGGGCTTCATCTGCCCTAAACCTTTCTTTGCATGAAGTACTGCTTTGGCAATGATAATAATAGTAGGTGCCGCCATTACCTTTACTTCCACTGCCTGTAATTGGCTTACCACATCTTTTACATACCAGGAAGCCTCTAAGTGGAAGATGCTCATCTTTTGCACTGCGTGCTTTGGTTATCTTTTTGCGCCCGCTTAACACATCCTGTACTTCATTAAACAAATTTTCGGAGATAAGTGGCTGGTGAATCCCATAGACATAGTGGGCTTCCTCCTGTTTGTAAGCTGATATAAAGATTTTCCCACAATAAACGGTGTTACGCACCAAGTTACCAATCTGGCTTTTTTTGATAGGCAGCCCTTTAATATTTGCCATTCGCCTGATTTTCTCCAAATCATGCACCCCTCTCGCCACTTCCTCAAATACCCACACGACCAATGGTGCCAGCTTTTCATCTATAACCAGAATCGGCTTGTCCTTTTTCCCTTTCACCGTTGTTTTCTCCTTTTCATTCAAATAACCTACTGGAGCAATTCCCAGATACCGGCCTTCCTTTTTACTGCGCCGCATACCCAATAGGGTATTGAGCGCCCTGCGATCATTCTCCACTTCTGGCGCGGCTAAATAAAAAGCCAGCATCATTTTATTTTCCGGTATGTCCAGGTCAAGAGGCTGCTCTACTCCCTGCGGTTCCACCCTCATCTTTCTCAATACATTTATCATGGCGTAGGCATCCCCGGCATTGCGGCTAAATCTGTCCCACCGGGTAAATAGCAACAAGTTGACGGTCCCTTTATGCTTTTTGATAGCCATCAGAACCTGGTTGAAAACAGGCCGCTCGAAAGTCTTTGCGGAATAATCTTCCTTGTAAATTCCGAGTACAGAAATGTTGTTTAATGCACAATACCGGGTCAGACATTCTTCCTGCACTTCAGGACTGTATCCATTAAGCTGCTCGTCTGTGCTGACGCGGATATAAAGGAGCGCATTTCGTTGTGTCATTGGTGGAATTATTTATTGGGTAAGAATTTGTTAACTGTTGTTGTCGGGTTTGTAATTCAATGGCTACCATCCGGTATAAAAAATCCCTTATAATCAGTATCTGCTCATCTGTAAGCAAATTATCCTTTAACACTTTTCTACAGGTATCCAAAGATATTATGTTGGTATATAACGGGGAATTCTCTTGTTTCATTTATGCTTATTCCGGGTTAATTGATAAGCTCCCATCTACAGGCTAACTGCAATTCCTAATAAATAATGTCGCATGTAAGTCAGTAGGAAAGCATAAGCAGTGAAGGAGGGTACAATCGTGAATAATATACCCACGATTGTATAACAATCAGCGAGCCTGTTTAATCCTCTCCCGTCTCATCCTCTTTTATCTTGCCACAGGTGTTTTTTTCAAATAAATATGCCTGTAGATCCTGCATACTAAGCAGAATACGGCTATGTTTTTGCCTTTGCAGATTTTTTATTTTTCCTGTGGCTATTAAATAATAAACGTGAGATACTGACAGATGCAAATATGCCGCGGCTTGCTGTACAGATAGTAGGCCAGCAGGAATTTCTGTTTTTGCTGTTTGCTGAAGTAATAGATCTACTTTATTGCTCAGGGTATTTACTTGTTCCTGAATTACTCTTAGCTGTTCTTGCATGTGAAATAGTTTAGTGATAGAAAACAAATCTTATTCATCCTCATTATCATCGTCATCTTCATCTTCGTAATCATCATCATAATCCGCGATAGCATTTTCAATTTCGCGTATAACACCTCGTTCTCCTTTGTTATACTGCAACTCAATAATGATGATATCATCATCTTCATCGATTCCAGTAATAGAATTAGTGATTTCATTTTTTGAAATTATACCAGCTACTGTGAGGAAAATTTCACTTGGTACATGGAAGTCTTTTGCTGTAATTGTGGTAGCCATTGCGTGTTTAGTTTAAATGATTACGAAAAAAGAATAAACCAATGGCGAAGATATAACGGTGGGAAAAGGTGCTTTCCTTCTTATGCTCGATTATGCGCGCTTTATGTCAAATATTGTCAAATTATTACCAAATTTTCCAGTTTAGGTAAACTGACACAGATAAATAGATATTTGAAATTGATTTGAAAACTAGTTGCAAAACAGTAAAAAATAATAAGAGATAATTAAAGACAATTAGGGAACAAAAGGAATTCCTTTAAAGTGGGACTCCTTATTTAGAATCCACCTATTACTGATAGCTGAAAGATCTAATCCTATCCGATCAGAACCTATTGAAATGGCCGCCATGTCATTCATAGCGGCCACGTTTGACCTATTAACTTAACTCTCATCATTATTTTCAGAAAAACCCTCCTCATCCCCCCACCAGTCTGGGCAATAATTGTCTATCAGTTGATCTTGTACTCTATCAAACAATTCAAATAGCTCAGACGCCACAGTAGGGAAACACTTGTCATAATATGGCTTCCCACTAGTTATTTCTTGGGTCTGTTCAATATATATTTTTTTCAAACCGGCATTTAACTTGATAATATCTGCTTGTTGAGATAACTGAAGCAAATTGCTAGAAATTACCGATTCCTTTTGAGGATAAGAATAATTTAAATGCTCAAGATTATCTAAAAAGATGAAAAAGTGAGGCAGTTCATCCAGTACGGACCGGAACCAAAGAGGAATTTCCAGGGATTCCCTAACAAAATCTATTGTAGCAAATCGGAATCCCCTACTTATCTTTCTAACGCGACCAGGCATAGCCAGAAACAGAGAAAATTCAATGTGGTCGTCACTTAAATTCGATTTGTATTCCCTCATACTAGCAATGTTTAATAAGGTTAAATATTTTCTCCTGAAACTCCTTTTGCATTGATAAGGCGACTTGGGAGATCTTTTCTTTTTCTACGTTGCTAAGCCCTGTTCGAATAACATCTTCCTTCTTTTTTAACCGCATTTTTCGATAATAGGTTGGAATACTCCAATTAAAATCATCACATAGTCTATCTCTAAAACCCACTGCACTTTCATTATACAAGTCATGTAGCTCACGAAGTAGATTATCTTTATTTTCCATCATAAAAGATTGATTTTAAAAAGTTGGGATTGTTACAGTAAATATGTTCGTGCCAGGCATGGGACTTTCAACAAAGATATCTCCATGCATTGTTTCAGCTAGTGACTTGGAAATATAAAGGCCCAAACCGCTTCCCGCTTTTCCCTTTTCCAGTGAATAATACGCTTCAAATACCTTAGTTCGTTGGTCTACAGGGATTTCAGATCCTTTGCTCGCGATTTCTAATACCAGATTGCAATCAACAATTTGTGCATACAACGTGATTGGCGTGTTTGGATGGGAGTATTTTATCGCATTTAAGACCAGGTTGGTAATTATCTCACGTAGTTTAGCTTTATCTGCATGCCATTCTGTACCCTCCGCAATCCTAGTAATCAGCTCCATAGTATTCCCGCTGACACTACTAATAGGCGTGAAAGGAAGTATACAATCTTTTAGAAATGGTACTATGGTAAACTGCGCAGGGGTAATCTGGTAATTAACTTGGTCTCGCTGGATTTTTGAGGTGTTTATCAAATTATGATACACCGTCAAAGCATTGAGGGCGGACATTCGAATGATATCAAAATAGGAAGCAGCATTTGACTTGTAAACTCCGGTTTCCGCATCCCAACATTCCTGGATACTATCAATTGCCATAGCTATTCCTGCAAGTTGTCCTTTGATTTCGTGTCCAAGTGTAGCAAGGAATTCCAGAATACCATAAGGGGGATCTTGGTCAGGTTCTTTATGTTGTTTATAGTGAACATAGATCGCCTCTAAAAATTTTTCAAAAGATTCCCTAAATCCATTAGATTCCCATTGGGATGAAATGCCCGACACTTTTATTCTTGTATATAATGCTTCGAGGTTTTGTCGCACTTCAAAAAGAGGAACTGTGCTGATAAAGTTCTCCACTACAGAAAATGGAGCATCAAAATCTTCCAGGGCCAGTCGTACCGGTAGTTTTAACCAGGTGGGATATAAACGCATTGAGTTCATACGGAAAACCGATTGTTTTGATTGATTAATTTTCCATAAGTGGCAGAATAAGTAATATGACTGCAGAACCATTCAGTTAAATGATTACCTGTCGGAGATCCGACAGGTCTTACTTTCAGAAGAAATATAATAACCTCTATCTGGGGAGCCAGGGTGAGGGATACAGAAGTACTTGATACACTTGTATACTCATTGGATGAATTATGCCACTAACCCAATAATTAGCTGTAAAATAGAATAGGCACTAGCAGTCAACACATTCTTTTCAGATTGTGTAATGAGTAAGTATTATTCTGACTTAAGGAGATGAGATGTAAAGGGGGCCGACAGGATATAAAAATGGCGTAGGTTATGTTCTTGTCGTTCTCGACGGGCTACCACACCCTAAACAACGGAACAAGAACGCCTACACCAGTATGATATAGGCGCTTCACTTGTAATCTCCGTTGTTTTTGAAAAGTGGTAGTTTTCGAGAAACAGAGCAAGCAAACACGCTAACGATATTTTTTGTGCCTGCGAAAATACATACTTATTAGGAAGTATCCATACAGATAAAGATTCGCATATATTCTTTTTTATTGTTTCGTGAAGATAATGAAAAATAAATTAAATCTCCCCAAAATGTAGATAAATCTACATAATAAACATGTAAATAATCAAATAAAGTAGATTTTTTATACTATAATGAATTAATTCATAGGTACTTATGAGGTTATTATATTTTTTCTAGCTATTTTTAAGTGCATTATGCAATTATGGCTAAAGGATTAAAATTAAATCGGATTAAAGTTGTTCTGGCGGAGAAAGATATTGACCAGGTAGCACTCGCAAAGATGGTAGGGAAAAATTTCAATACCATTTGGCGGATTTGTAATAATGCCACACAACCCTCTCTTACACTTTTATTTAAAATTGCTATTGCTCTCAATGTTAATGTATCGGATCTTTTGACTGACATTAATGAGGTTAAGCGTCAATTAAAGGAGAATCCTGATATTTCAGAAGACTGAATGTAGCAAATAGCCATTTGGGGGATTATTCATAATTTACATTAGGTAGCCTATTTTAAGCAATTCATAATAGCGTTCCTAGATGCTAAATTTTTCCAATGATTTCTCTTGAGAATGCTATATTCTAAGAATATGTAATTGATATGATAGATCTCAAAGAATTGAGAAACCAGTACTCTGGTGTTATCCATCCTTTATACAGTGCCTTCGGCAAAACTATTGTCGATACGATTCAAGATGAACTTGAAAAGAAAAGTATTAAAATTCACGGTATTTCCTACAGAGCAAAGGGGCTTGATAGTCTATTAAAAAAAATTGACAAAAAGAGTAAATACAATTTGTTGGAAGAGGTCACGGATCTGTGTGGAGTACGTGTAATAACATATCTTGAAAGTGATGTTGAGAAAGTATATGAAATAATTAAACAGACCTTTGCAGTTGACAAGGATAATTCAGTTGATAAACGAAATAAGGATGCTGATTCATTTGGCTACAAATCCTTACATATAGTCACAAGTTTGCTAGATACATGGTCTTCTGCAGGGATCTATGCTAGATTCACAGGATTGAAGGCCGAAATTCAAGTTCGATCTATACTACAGCACGCCTGGGCTGAAATTGAACACGACCTTGGTTATAAAGCAGATGAAGAATTACCATACGAATTAAAAAGAGGCTTCCATCGTTTAGCGGCAGGATTAGAATCTGCAGACAAAGAATTTGATCGCTTAGTTGAGGCAAAATTCAAATACCAAGGAAGTATCACAAGTGATATGAAAAATTCCTCAGTACAGCCTATCCTGATAAATTCCATTTCTCTATTTGAATTTTTGAAAGAGGATAGGATTTTTGAGGAGATTCGTGAGATGATGGTTAAGGAATGCGGAGTAATAGGTTTTGTTGAAGGAAAGGATTATAAAGAAATACTTGCCAGACTGAGGTTCCTTGAAATTCATACTATTCAAAATCTAACGGAGATTTTGAATGAAAATGAACAACAATTAAAGCAATTTGTAAAATTGCTCTTTAAAGAAAGAAGTGATCGTAGATCAAACACGGCTGTAATAGACCAATCTCCCCTATTTTATCTTTTGCATTACATTGCCGCATCCAAAGGTGAGCAAACATTTAACGAGTATAAAGATTATGGAGACTTTAAATTACGGGAAGTCGTGAATTTTTTAGACCTCTATAAGAGATCTCAATTAACATAAAGTGGTGTTCGTATATCATAATCAAATTATAGCCAATGGAAAAGATTGACCAATTTGATAGATATCTCAAAAAAGACCAGAGTTCTTTGAACAGATTGCAGCCTTGGAAGCGAAGCATAGTACCAAAATCTTATCCAAAATGAAAACACGGCGATTTGATTTTGATAGCTTTACCGGTATTATGGCAGAAATTGATTTTGGTTTTTTTTGGATACTTTCTGCCAGCATCTTGTTTTTGAGCCGAATTTTAGCGAATTAACTCCTGACTGGCAAGTAACCATTGAAGGACGGGAGGTGATTGTGGAAGTGGCTAAACTTAAAGATACAAATGAAGTTGAAAGGCAAACACGCCAAGACCAGGAAAGCGGGAGAAATCAATTTCATGGCCCCAACGTCCATATAACTTTATAAAAATCCCCACGATGAACCTTACAGTAGTTATCATTCTTTCCCTCCTTGAGAGCCTTGTAATATGCTTTTTAGTACGGGCTATTCAACTGAAAAGGACATCTATTACAAGACCTCTTTGGTATTTTGTTGGTTATAGCCTTGTTTTAAGCTTGCCAGTCATTATTATTAACCTGGCTTTGCTGAAAAACCATGCAGTCGAAAGTAAATTTCAGGTAGAAGTATTAAGTAGGAAGAATGATTTTCCGGTATTTGATACCATGGATTTAAATCATCGACCTTGTTTTATTGTTGTAGATAAACGTATCATTTTATCAAAAGGGAATAATTTTAATTCAAACTTCATAAAATCCGATTCTTCTCCAGCAGGTTTTCCGAAGGAAAACCGCCTTTCCTGGTGGGTTACTAGAAAATTGAGTAATGAGAAGTACTATACTAGCTTAATTACTCAAACACAATTAAACTATTATAAGAAGTCAATAGAGGATAGCATTCTTGCTGCTATTGATACCTTGATAATATGCAAATTCCCTGAAAGAGTATCACTGAATGAGCAGTTTAAAGGTTTTGTGATTGCCGGGAAATCATTACGTAATCTGATAATTAATGGGGAGGTTGGAGCAAACATTATTGATCAGATCTCCTTAACACCTGAATTGGAAATCCATTTGGCAAATACCTATGATAGTAGCTTCTTTTTCAGAAATAGTTTAGGTGAGGAAAAACGCGAATTACTTGCTGGCTCCACAACTGATTGGGAATACTATATGAAATCAATTAAACCAGGTGACTCACTTGGGGTCGATGTAAGAATGAAACTAACTCTTCAAGGAGGAGTTGGGACAACAACTTTATACCTCGGCTTGAAGAATAACTATATCTCAGTCAGAGATTTAAACATAATAGAGAAAACTGTTGAGTTTGGTAAAAACAACTGGGCATTTATTCTTGGACCTTTTGGCGGGTTAATAGGAATTTGGAAATGGTTAATTCCTTGGCTTAAAAGGAGATGTGCGCGTAAAAAACGAAATCATATTGGATTCCCTAGTGTACAGAACAATAACAGTAGGCGTTAAATCGCCACATTTAATGGAGTTAGGTGGGATGTCTCTTGTGGAGTATCGGAATATTAATTGAGTAAAGAACAGTATTCCTTCGTTTCATTGTTAACTTATTCAGCGTACATAAAAAAACCTAAAGATGCAATTTGCTCCTTTAGGTTTTTATTTTTCTAGCCAACAACTCATTCTTGTATAAGAGTTGTTAGCTAGTTCTATTTGTGATGAGTTTAAAATCTTTGTTTTGACCTCCTCCCCAAAACTGTAGCGTTGAAAATTGGAAATTTCGGGGTAATGGCGGCAACGATCCTAACGGAGATAATATAGGGGGGAGGTTTGGTGTTTATATTCCCGTAGAAATTAAAGAGGATGCACCTATATGGATAGAACCTGTAGTTTGGTTTGGTAATCTTTTTGAGGACGGTAATATGGATTTCTGGAAAGATAATTTTTCTTTTGGATTCAACGTATCTATTGCGTTAAAGAAGTTTTCGCCGTTTGGGTAAAAGTAAAAGATTTAATTCAAATTGAAAGCAAAAGAATCAATATGACCTTAATGACAACAGCGAATAAAAGCCTAATACTATGAGTAGAATTAAAGATTACATGATTGAGCTGCAACAGCAAAAAATAGACGAAAGGATAGCACAAAAACTCGGCTTAACCTTAGAAGAATTTGAGGAGTATATCGAATCTCAAGGCGTGGATGAAAGCGAAGATGGGTTAGTCTACGGATTTTATTTCCATTTTAACGAGGAGATGCCCGAAGAAGTAAGGAATAAAATTATCGGGTTAGAAAATAATTCCGTGTTTGTCGATCCCTATTTCTATGAAGATGAAATGAGTTACTACGATGAACAATATGATGCTATTCACGGTGGGGGACATGATTCTCATTTCTATGAAACAGAATTTGAAAATTTACGAAAATTGAACGCAGTCGAAACAGGAAACGAGCAATTAAACTCCATTTTAAGGCGCCAGGTTTATATTGCCGCGATTGGAGTGACTGAGGCTTTTCTTAGCAGCACTTTTATTTCAAGAGTAATGGAATCCGACACATTGCTAAAAAAATACATTGAAACAACACCGGCCTTTAAAGAGAGAAAATTTGCATTCGCGGAAGTATTCGATGCGATGGGGAAATTAAAAGAAATTGCTAAACAAGAAATGTTAGACGTCATTTATCACAACTTGCCAGTTGTCCGCGGGATGTTTCACGACACTTTTGGAATCGACTTTCCGCCTATCGGAGAAGTTATGAAATGCATAGCTATACGACATCATCTTGTACATCGCAATGGCAAGACAAAAGATGGGGATTTATTGGACATTAATGCAACTATCGTCGCTGATGTCATTGATAAAACCTTCGAACTCTGTAATGATGTTAACGCCAAACTAAATTCCTCACCCTTTTAACCGAAATTTCTCTTGTTTTCAAAACAATTTTGAGAGTAATAAAATAAAACACTAGGACAATGTAAAATCAAAAATACACTTGTTATTTATTGATACTACTTAATAGTTCTGTCTCATATTCTACTTTATAATGCTTATATCAATTAATATTACACATATATAATATATAAAAATCTATTCTACTTAAATTTTAAATATTACCTAATTGTGTATATTTGAGAACTATACATGCACCCCAGAATCATATACCATGGCATTGATCCGCCCACGACTTAATGACTATCATAATTTACCCTTTCGTCAAGGGGATGTCGAGTTTGCAATACCGTTTTTAGATGAAGATATTCCGTTATATGTAGATCCTTTTTTATTGTGGAAGATTAGCTCCCAGCAAGACAATGCGCTGCACGCTTCTCTTGTCAATTCTTTTAACCAATTGGGACATTTATTTGTAAAAGGCAAAGAAGTTGAAGCCAGAAAGATTTTAATCGAATTGACGGAATGTAATGAGGTTGGTTTAGGAAATTCAAAAACAAGACAGGGGAAAAAAGTAGGAGAAAAAACAGCAAATGAGATTCTCTCATTATTTAAACTCGTTCCCCAGGTGAATAATCAAGGGTTTCAACATTTTGAAGAGATTCAGTTGTTTATTGACAATATTTCTAAGGATAGAATAAGTGACATTACATGTTCATTAATAAAATCTTTCCTAATTGACTTTACAATAGATCAATGCCAGAAATTACAAATACCAATAGAAAAATGTACAATACCAATTTATGATTATAAGACTCAAAAAATTAAAATAGAAGAAACGTTTCTTCCTATAAATCCAGATAATCAGCAACCAATAATTCTAACACCTAAAAGATGGTTAAGGTATGTACCTTGGATTAATTATGATGATTACTTTGAAAATTATTATATTAAAGACGTTGAAAAGACATTTGATGGTAAACTAAATAGAGTTCAAATTCTGAATTTCAATCGAAATAACTACGATTTAGTACAAACATATATTTCTTCAAAAGAACGTAGTAGTGAAAACCTAGCAAATGACCCCTTGTTTTCTCAAATCCCAGTATTGTCAGCGAAACGAAAATTTGCATCAATACTAAAGCTGCCTACAGGGAAAACTAATAATGCTGATAAGGAATATGAAGATAATATGGTTCAAATAATGGCCTCTTTGTTATATCCTCATTTGGACTTTGCAAAAGAACAAAGTAGAACCGATTCAGGAACACAGATCAGAGATTTAATATTTTATAACAACCGCTCTTTTGACTTTTTAAAGGATATCTACGACACCTATGATTCAAGGCAACTTGTAATAGAACTAAAAAATGTAAAGGAAATTGAAAGAGAACATATCAATCAATTAAATAGATACTTATCAGAGCATTTTGGGCGCTTTGGAATAATCTTCACTCGTAAGAAAGTGCCAAGAAATATTTTCCAAAATACAATAGACTTATGGTCTGGTCAAAGGAGGTGTATAATTGTCCTAGATGATTCTGATCTTGAACTGATGTGTGAAGTTTATGAAAGTAGACAAAGACACCCGTTGGAGGTAATAAAGAGAAAATATATCGAATTCACAAGGAGTTGCCCATCTTAAATAGAAAACATGACAAAGAAAGACGTAGATACTTTTGAAAAACTACAAGCACAATTAGAAGGTTTACATACAGAAATAAGTGCATTATCAAAGAAATCTCAGAATGACGCATTGAATAAATTCAAACTCAAATTTGTAAATCAAATTATTTCAGAAGCAAATGGACTATTAGGTGATAAATACAAACCATTCAATAGTTTTGAATTGTTTGACGAGAATGATTTGCCTACAAATAGCGATGTGGCTATGATGTTAACTCAGTACTTAAATTGTTTGGAGAAGCTAAGAGCTGATAACATAAAAAAAGAAAGTAAATATCCTGGCCATTGGTATTGGCTTGTTGATGGGGAGCTATCAGATATTAGAACTGTCACACCCAAAATAATAAAAGAGAAATAAATGGCAAAGAAAAAACTCATTACCAGTAGTAAGCCAACAAAGGCACAAGCTGAGCAATTTGATATGCTTTTTCCAATCCTTGAATCAGTTTTCAATGAAATTAAAGAACTCTCAAAGAAGAAGCAAGACGGTGCTTTGAATGAAATTAAAGTCAAGATGACTAATAGGATTTTGACGAAAGTTAAAGCCATTCTTAATGATGATCCAACGTTGGAGTTCTTAGATCTGCTTGATGAAGATACTTTACCAACTAATAGCGATGCAGTATTAATTATAGCTCAGTTCAAAGCTGCTATGGAACAATATAAAGAAAAGCATTTTGGTTGGGATGGTCTTGATCACGCTTGGACTACAAGTGATTAATTGATAGGTAACCAAATAGCTAATCAGTTCTCAGTCAAAAGTAAAGCCCGTTCTAAGAATGGGCCTTACTTTTGGTATTAAGGGAGAACACAGTCCCTAATGAACATTAGCGCAATTCATTGTATGTTTTACTTAATTTACTGACAATCAACATAAATTGGTTCGATAACCCTCCACTAAGGGGCACGTTAATAGGTTGTCTTTACTTAGTAGAGACAACCTATTTTATTTTCGGTGAGTCTCAAAAAGTCCCGCTATTTCTCGCTTCTTCCCACTATCTGCGACACTCGAATGACACGCACTATTGAGTGCAGCTTTCTTTGCATAATTACATTTGGGGATCGTGGAAACCTAATTTATTTTTCGATCTTTTGAAACATAGCGAACAACGCAATATTGACACATCATATAATTTGCTTTTTGGATGAATCTGAAGTTGAGGAAAATAAAAATGATGTTTATTTCTGAATGAAATAACGGGGATTGCTTCAATGTTATTTTTTCTTCTTGATTTAAGAATAATTAAATTAATGATTATTTTGCTGACAGTTGTTACCCACCTATTTTGTAGGTAATAATTATTGAGTGGATATGTTGTCCCTGATTAACGCTATACTTATGAATGATATCTGTATTGTACTATGCTGCGCACTGATGACTTACTGTTGCCAGCTTGTTACCAGACTATTGATGTTTGATATTTCCCGAATTGCCACAACCAGTCATGGTGTATTAGTAAATGCTTGTTGTTAGCCTTATACACTTCAATTTCCTAAGAATATATAATGCCGTCATGGAACGTTACCCCTGCCCGAAAACCCGGCCGGTCGCGTGTTTTATCGGTGTATAGCACAAGTGATTCCGGACAGGAGCCCATAAAAATTTAATTAGTTGTATTCAAAAAAATAACAATAGCATGAAAACTTGCATGTCCCTCTGGCTAAAAAGAGTGGCAATTATTATGGCAATTTGTTTTGGGAGAGATCTTGCTTTCGGACAATCCAATCAATTAAATACTGTCATTCCTCCCTCTCCGCGTTCCAGAGAGTTTGAGAAATTTATTAATTACCCGGTTTCATTGTATAACGGATTGCCACAGATCGGTATTAATTTTTACACGATTGAACTGGGTAGCGTTAAGATACCGATTGGCATTGCCTATCATGCATCCGGTATAAAATTCGGACAAACAAGCGGTGATGTGGGGCTAGGCTGGGGCCTGGAGCCAGGATTTCGTGTATCGCGAACGGTACACGGCCGGCTGGATGAAGCCTTTGATATGCCCGATATGAATAACATTGCAAGTGACAAAGCGATTGGCAGTTATCTCAGCAGTTTTACGTCTAAGTATGACCGTGACAGGTATCTGGCCCGGTACATGGTAATGGTACCAGGTAGCGACATACCTGCTGTTGCGGCTTCTCAGAACGATTACCTGGATGGTCAGTATGATTTGTTTACCATTGGGATGCCCGGTAACAGTGGGAATTTCATCATTTCTAACCGGCAAAATAAAACTGTAACAGTTCTTGATAACGCCGCATTGCAGAAGATTAGTTACGCCACAGGAGATATTGGTATTGCCGAATTCAATACCACCGATGGTAGCGGTATCCAATATCAGTTTGGAGTGTCCGGTGGCAATACAGAGAGCCATCAGGTTTATATCAATGGTACTTACCGGAAGTTTAATACTGCATGGTTGCTGGGAAAAGTTAATACACCTTTCAATGATTCCATTACTTTCCAATATCAGCCTTTTACGGAGGCCAGTCAGGGAATGCCTGGTTATAGCAGGACTTTTATAGAAGGGGATAGAAGTTCTTGCGGCGATTGTATTACTTCTTCAGACAATAACAATAAAGGAGAAGGGCAGCCAGCCACTATTAAATATTATTATACACAGTTGCTCACGGGTATTATAAGCCCGAATGAGGTGGTAACACTTTCCCGAAATATTAATGGTTCTGTAAATACCATTACTATCGCGAACAGAAAGGGAGTCCTGTTAAAAAAGGTTACTTTCTTTTATAGTTCAACAAATGCTGCTTATTTCCTGGATTCTCTTCAGGTAGCTGGAGCGGATAATGTGGTGGTTGAAAAGTATGGGTTTGACTATACTTCAAAAGATGTCCTCTTTCCCAATTATGACTGCTTCGGATATGGATTAACCAATCCGGGCGGGGGGGAAAGTTATTGTAACTATCGTGGTCAGTTTAAATATCACCAGGTCGGTATTGATCCTTATGAACAGACAAGCAACAATCCAGAACTCCAGTATATGCGGTGTACTGCGGATTATCTTAAAACATCCTACATCGATGGAACAGACAAACGACTTCCGGCGCTTGATGCCGGTATGTTAAAGCGGATAACATATCCTACCGGTGGCACTCAGCAATTCGTGTTTGAAAATAACAATTATGAAGTGTTGGTAAACGGTACTCTTTATTCCAGAAGTGGCGGCGGGTTCAGGATTGGAGCTATTATCAGTGATGATAAAGTGAGTGGTACTACAATGACAACGAGATACATTTATAATCACGGACAACGAAGCTTTGATCCAACTGATCCCAGTTACAGCATAACCCGGAAGGTGGCACTGGGAATTCTGTCATGCTCTAACCCACGTGTATATGGCCTGAACAGAACCACTTTTTCTGCCCCTTATAATGAAGAGGTGGCAGAAGCCTTGACGCAGGAACATAATGGCTGGTATACCAATGTAAGGGTGGAAAACGGTGTCGGGGCAACGGAGTATAAATATGCGGTATCAAGTACAGCCAGTGGCTTGAATCTCTACCCGCTTAATGGTACTTTTTCTCCAACGGGTAACTATTGTTTGCAAACATATAATTATTGGAATAAACCGTATTTACAGGAAAAAAGTGTTTATGAAGTCAAGCCGATTACAGGAAACACTATCAAACAAAAGGAAACTTACGAATATACTATGCCTAGTCCAGCTCCTTTGGTGGATGAGTTTACGGGGCTGAAAGTAGCGGCATTTGGGTTGGCTTATAAAGTAGATGTTCAAAGTTCACCAACTCCTACCTATGACCTGTATGAGTCGGGACTCCAATCTGTGTTTAACTATTTACCATATACCATTACCAGTGGAGAAATCCTGCTCAGAAAGAAAACTACTACAG
This sequence comes from Chitinophaga sp., assembly GCF_019236475.1. Lineage (GTDB taxonomy): Bacteria > Bacteroidota > Bacteroidia > Chitinophagales > Chitinophagaceae > Chitinophaga. The sequence goes on along the minus strand of NZ_JAFAIX010000014.1, from coordinate 164,129 downwards.
TTTATGATATGTTGACTGGCGAAAGCAGTGATATCGTTTCTGAGTATAGCTATACGTATGCTAATTTGCCTGCTACGGAAAAAGTGACAAACAGCAAAGGAGAAGTCATTTTTACCAGCTACAAATATCCACTCAATTTTACTGGTATTTCCGCTACAGATGCTGTTTCTGCTGGGGTGAAGCAATTACAGCGAGTGGGAGCTGTTACTCCGGTTATTGAAAAAAGTACTTATCGGGCGAATGCAGATATGACAAATAAGCGATTGATATCTTCCCTGTTTTTCTCTTACAAACCGGATGCTCCTTTACTTGATAAAGTATTCAGAACAGATTTAACATCACCGGCACTTTCCTTTACTGAATCAGGTGTCCAAGGAGGTGTAGTAACAAAGGATAATATTTACAAGGAGAGTATCAGTTTTGATACCTATGACGTGAAAGGGAATATACTGCAGCAGTCAAAAACCGATGATGTGAAGGAAGTATATTTCTGGGGGTATAACAATAAATACCCGGTCGCAAAAATCATGGGTAGCGACTATAACACCGCAAAGCAGTACGTTGATCAATCAATACTGGACAATGCTGCCAACTTCTCAGATGCAGCTGTTCAGGCGGAACTTGGAAAACTACGAACCGGCTTAAGTACAGCTATGGTATCGACTTACACTTATCGTCCATTGGTAGGAATGGGAAGTGCCACTGATCCTATGGGGAAAACGACCTACTATGACTACGATTACTATGGCCGGCTGAAAGCGGTGAGAGATAATAACAGCAATATCGTGCGTCAGTACGATTATCAGTATCAGGCTCCCAGCACCCCAGTGTGGTTCAATACCAATACTCGCCAGACATTCACCCGTAATGACTGTACTATAGGTGGTGGTACCGCAGTGGAATACGTGGTGCCGGAAAGAACCTATTATTCTAATATCAGCCAGGCAGATGCAGATCAGAAGGCACAGAATGATATCAAGGCTAACGGCCAAGCCTATGCGAATAAATATGGTTCCTGCATCTTCTTTAAAAATGAAAGAAAGAGTCAATGGTTTACCAGAAGTACCTGTACAGCGGATTCCGTTGGGAGTAAGATAGTATATGAGGTGCCGGGGGGGACCTATACCTCGGCTATTAGCCAGGCAGACGCCGATCAACAGGCATTAAATGGCATAAATTTGAATGGGCAGACATTCGTCAATCAAACTGCCAGGTGTCTTCAACCTGTGTATGCCAAGCTAAAGTTTGAAAATATTGTACAGTCACCAACTTCTACCATCGGTGATGTGGTAGTGCGATTTTACAGCGATGGGGCGTGTACGGTTCCGTTATCACTTCCCAACAGCATTGTTGTGACAATAAAAAGCACGAAAGTGACCACTCCGGATAATACAACAGTGATCACTACTGAAAATTATGTCTGTTCCGGATCAAGTACCGTCCTGAAGGCTGCTTTCCTATTGTCTGACCGGCAGTCACAGGCGCCAGGTGCCCCTGCCACTAACTATACATTCACCTTACAAAATGGCTACGGATATACCGTTCGGTAATCCAATTTAATTTGAATCAATATGCGCAATAACCTTTTTACTATCTGGCAGCATTTGTTGTTAATCCTAATAGTACCTGTGGCAAGTGTGCAAGCGCAAACACCGGTATCTACTGTTCGGCAAACGGCTACTCCCATTTATATGCCGGGCGCTTATAGCAACACTTCTATTAACTATGTCCGTACCTGGGAGCCCTCCACAGCCACTTCGGATACTGCATTTGTGGCTGCCGCAGCACGTACTGTCGATCAGGTCAGACAAACTACCCAATATTTTGATGGTTTGGGCAGACAGCTGCAAACAGTCGCTAAATCAATAAGTCCGGCAGGAAAGGACCTGGTTACGCCGCTGATATATGATGCTTTCGGGAGGGAGCAGTTTAAATACCTGCCTTACGTGGCGCAAGGAACAGCTGATGGTAAGTTTAAAGCAGACCCGTTTAATGACCAAAACAGTTTTTACCAGATACAGACACCTGGAGAGAAAGTGCATTATAGCCGGATAGACTATGATGCTTCTCCTTTGAATCGGGTGCTGAAAACCTATGCTCCTGGTGCCAGTTGGGCAAAGAATGATCCTGCTGGTATGGAAAGGGGAGGTAACCGGCCGATAGAAGTGCAGTATCTGTTGAACAATGTCGCAGATTCTGTGAGATTTTGGGATTTTACTGCCGGGCAGGTAATTCCCACCAATGCTTCCGGGCGTGTCTATGATGCTGGCCAGCTTTACAAGCATGTTACCATCGACGAGATTGGAAACCAGGTAGTAGAATATAAAGACAAAGAAAACCGGGTAGTACTTAAAAAAGTGCAGTTGTCTCCTACGCCCGGCACCGCGCATATGGGGTGGCTCTGTACTTACTATGCCTATGATGAATTAGGAAATCTTCGTTTCGTAATTCCTCCCCGAGCAGTGGAGGCAGCTCTTTCCAACAATTGGGTTATTAATACCGACATAGCCGGAGAGTTGTGTTTTATGTACCGCTACGATGGCCGTAACCGGATGATTGTAAAAAAGGTGCCTGGCGCCGATTCCACGGAAATGGTGTATGACGTACGGGACAGGCTGGCATTTACCCGGGATGGGAATATGAAGGGAAGAACGTGGCTGGCCACATTTTACGATGAACTTAACCGGCCGGTAATGACGGCATTATATAAAAATGCTACTGCTACCAGGGAATCATTGCAGACTTCGATGAATGGTATCACCGGGACCAGCAGCCAAAATATTACCTACAATTTTCCCGCGCCGGCCGACCTGTTGCTGGATAACTATGACGGAAAACCGTTGTATCAGGCAACTGGCAGTATTACACTGTTGGATGGATTTGATTCCGCTACAGGTACAGAAACTACGATAGAGATTAATTCATCGGCAACCACTGGTAACAGTACCATTGCAGCTACTAATACACTAACTAATATTCCTGTCGATTCACTCACGCCACTGACTTATACTTATTACGATGGGTATACTTTCAATGGAGTGCAGTCGTATGCTAGTACTGATATCACAAAACCACAGGCAGATGGTAGTCCTAATGCAGAGGCTTTGCCAGCCACTGGCAGCAATATGGTAAAAGGACTGGTAACCGGCACCAAAGTAAGGGTGTTGGGTACCAACCAATGGTTAACGACCACGAACTACTACAACGATATGGGCCGCCTGATCCAGGCGCTGACAGATAATGTAAATGGGGGGCTGGATGTTGTTACCAGTTTGTATGATTTTAACGGGAAAGTGCTCAGCACTTACCTGCGACATAAAAATCTCCGCTCCAACCTTTCTCCCCAAACCACGATGCTAACAATGCTGCATTATGATGCCGCAGGAAGGCTCATCAGTGTTAAAAAGCGGCTCAATGATGCCGATGCATCCCAGGATAAGACGATTGCTGTTAATGCCTACGACGAGTTGGGGCAACTGAAAACAAAGCGTTTAGGCATTACACCAACCAGTCAGTTGGAAACGCTAACCTATGACTACAATATCCGGGGGTGGCTCACCGGAATCAATCAAGTATACGCAAGTACGCCTAATAGCTCCACCAACTGGTTTGGACAAACACTGGCCTATGACTCAGGATTTACTGCCCTTCAGTATAACGGCAACATTGCAGGCAGTACATGGAAGAGTAAGAGTGATGGCGTTTCCCGTGCATACGGCTATAACTATGATAAGGTGAACCGGTTGCTTGCCGCCAATTTTACCCAGCAAAACAGCGGCAGTTCCGACTGGACTCAGACCCAGCAGGATTTTTCAGTAAGCAATTTGAGTTACGATGCTAACGGTAACATTCAAACGATGAACCAAATGGGAATGGTGGGCACTGCCGCCAGACCTATTGACAAGCTTATCTACTCCTATGGTAAAAGTGGAAATGCTTATTCCAACAAGCTTGGTGCAGTATCCGATACCTGCAATACTGTAGGTGCCAAACTGGGAGACTTTATTAATGGAGTCAATACGGGAGATGACTATGACTATGATGCTAATGGGAATCTCATATATGACCTGAATAAAAATATTGCTGCTATTACCTACAATCACCTGAATCTTCCCGACAGTATTGGGATTACCGGAAAAGGTGGCATAAAATACCAGTATGATGCTGGTGGCAATAAACTGAGAAAGGTCGTAACGGACAACACCGGTAGCTCGGCTAAAATAACCACCACAGACTACATAGCTGGGATGGTATATCAGAATGACACTTTACAATTTGCAGGTCATGAAGAAGGACGTATCCGTGTTACATTCCGAACCGGACAACCAGCCAACTGGAGTTATGATTATTTTGTAAAAGATCATCTGGGAAATGTGAGGATGGTACTTACCGAACAAACAGATCAGCATATCTATGCTGCTTCCATGGAAACAACTAATGCAGCAAAGGAAGTAGCTTTATTCAGTAATATCGATAATACCCGTACACCTAAACCTGTTGGTTATCCTTCAGATCCGACTACCTCACCTAATGATAATGTAGCCAGATTAAATGCAATCAACGGGCAGAAAATTGGCCCATCGCTGGTTTTGCGTGTAATGGCAGGCGATACTTTGCAATTAGGCAGCAAGGCTTTTTATAAGAGTACGGCGGCAAATAGCCCTGCCACCAATACTCCCGGTATGCTGGCGGCCCTGCTCCAGGTCTTCGGAGGAGATGGCGTTTCAGATGGTATGCATGGTGCTACGGGGCCAGGTTCCCCAATGGCAGTAACATTTAATAACAGTGCGTATGATCAGTTGAAACAAAAAGATCCTGGCCAGAACCTGTCTGATAAGCCACGGGCCTATCTTAATTATGTATTGTTCGACGACCAGTTCAAAATGGTAAACGAAAACAGCGGTGTAAAGCAGGTACAGGGAATACCCGATGAGCTACAAACGTTGGCTACTGACCGAATGGTGATAGGAAAAACAGGTTTTATTTATATTTACACCAGTAATGAGAGTGGACAGGACGTGTTCTTTGACAATCTGGTGGTGTCTCATAGTAGTGGTCCTCTGCTGGAGGAAACACATTATTACCCGTTTGGGATGACGATGGCAGGGATATCTTCTAATGCTTTGGTGGGGACCTGCTATCCGGAGAATAAGATGAAGTATAATGGAAAAGAGTTGGAGAGTAAAGAGTTTGGAGATGGCTCAGGGATAGAGTGGTATGATTATGGCGCGAGGGCGTATGACGTACAGGTAGGGAGATGGCATTCCATAGATCCTCTCACAGATAGTATGCGTAGATTCTCTCCTTATAACTATGCGTTAGACAATCCAATTCGGTTTATTGATCCAGATGGAATGTCTCCAATGGACGGTGGACATCCTTGGGCATACCTTGCATATGGATTTAAACAGTATTTTCAGGCAGGAGGAAGATTACTCGATTATGTGACAGATGTATTTAAGGTCGACGCGACTGCATATACAACAGATGAAGAGAAAGTCTCTGTCAAAGCCGGGCCTTACGAAGGTAGTGCTACAGTCACCATAGCTGAATCAAGAGTATCTTTAAAGATTGGCTCATTTGAAAATCTCTTTGTAACTGGAGAATCTCCATTTAGTATACGTGTGACTAATTCGTCAGTTAGTAAGTTAGAGGTTAAACATGCAGTTAGTGGTGTTTTGGGAAATGTTCCAGTGGAACTTTCTCAAAAAACAACTATGACTGCGAATGGTTCCCAATCTACAGAATCATTTGGACCTAAACTTAGTACAAGTGTGAGTGCTTTAAAAGCAGACGGAAGTGCCCAGTTGTTCCATAACGCGAATATTTCAAACTCGAATGTCGTACAACATTCAGTGGGAGTAAAATTGTCAGTAGATGGTACATTTGTTACAAAGAAAAACGTAATTGCAAATTATGGTTTAATCCAAGTTACCCGCCAACATCAGAAAAAGGTTGGTGGATCATTCTCTATGTCCTTAAATTTGTAACATTCAATGAAAAATTTACTTTCTTATTTACCTTTGTTATTTATTACTTGTTTGATGAGCTACAGTATTTATGTAGTATTAACAACTAATATTATTTTCTCTTACGAGCATTATATTGGACTCACCGTTATATTAATTGCCTTGATTTCAATGCCCTTCAGTCGCCTAATTAATAGAATTTCTACTTTAAGTGTTTTGGTTCTGGGCTCATTTAGCCAAGCGGCATTTACGCCAATAATTTCAAGAACAAGATTGGGGTTAGCCATTGGACATTTTTCTATAGAAATAGTTATTCAGCGATACTGTATAATATTATTAATATTGTTTATAATACTTAATTGGGGATGGATCAAAGGTTGGAAACAAAGAGCAGCATAATTGAATTTGCCTGGCTTTTTAACGGAGAAAATGGCAATTCGTAATAGTTGTGCTTACGGAATAATACTTGCCTAAATTTGAATTAGAACAGATAAACTAACAGGAGTAGTACCTAAGTGCCTATTGCAATTGGGGCACATGACTGGGTTGTTTAGGTAAAGCGGGCCTTTTTCCCTAGCTCTGATATGCATCTGGCAAAGATTTAAAAAAGAGATCGCAAGAGGGTTTTCCCTCATGCGATCTCTTTTTTAAATCACTAAATCCTGTACCAGTTATTTATGACTCGGCATTTGCGTAAAAATCGCGGAAGGCATTCAGGCAAACCGCTCCAGCTCCACCACCACTCTCCTCACCAGCAATCCCATTACATTGTAAAAACGTCCTTCGATACAGATTAATAATTTAATTCTCAATTTTTTATCAAAAAATAGTTAAGAACTGATTTTGGGTCATGCTCCGTTAGATAAAATCTTCATAATCAACATGAATTGGTTCGATAATCTTCCACTAAAGGGCACTAAAGTGGAAAGGTCGGAGATTTCTCCGACCTTTTCCTTTTTAAGTACTTCCAAATCCTTAGAAATATTAAAACATTGCATATTCCCAGTTTCGAGGTACTAAAAAGTTGGTACCCAATTCATAAACAGAGAAATTTTTTCTGATAAAACATCCATCTAATTTTGGATAGCTGTACTTTTGATAAAACAATGGAATAACCCCAAAAACTTTTATTGGTATAGCAGTTTATTACGCCAAATGCCTGAAGAATGAAGTATAAACAAGTACAACCTGTTACGAAGTTGCAGCCATACATACGGTATTTTGGCTTGCTGGAAAGTGACGGTTCCTGCAATCAAACAAAAACCTTTAAGATAATTGCAGATGCTAACCCCGGACTTATATTCCAGGAAACCACTAACAGTTTTACAGATATTAATAACGAAAAGTTACCACAACTTTATCTGCATGGCCTAACAAGATCTAACTCGCAAAAAACAGTCACCGGTGAATATTGTAACCTTGTGGTATGTTTTCAGCCCAATGCTATAAAATCAATTTTCGGAATTGATGCTGATGAATTAACAGATAGTTATGTTCATTTAAATGATATTGTTAAAAATGACTTAGCATCACAATTACTGGTGGAGAAACGTTTAAACAAAAGAATTACTATTATCTCCGATTTCATCTCCCGGTTGATTGTAAAAAATAAGCATTGTGAAAATCTACAAGCTTCATATGCAGTAACAAATTTGAATATTAACAACGACGATGGCTTGCATAGAATTCAGTCGGAACTGAACATTACAGAACGTTCTCTACAAAGGATGTTTAAGGCGAATATAGGTGTACCTCCCAAGTTATATTTTAGCATTTGCCGTTTTCAGGCAGCACTGGATTCTGTTCGTAGTAAGAAATTCACCTCTTTTACTGAAATAGCCCATCAGCATTCTTATGCGGATCAGGCACATTTTATTCGTGATTTTAAAATGTTTACCGGCACTACACCGAAACTGTTTTCGCAACAGGCAAACGAACAGGTATTAAATTTTCCTGAATGGCTGTCTTAAAAATGTCGGGTTTGTTCAATTTCTATTTTTTCCGTTAAGATAATTTTGTGTCATAATTCAAAATTTTTCAAAATGGAAAACAATAAAATTACCGTTTTCGGTGCATCTGGCAATATTGGTTCATTGCTGATTCAGTTGTTATCTAAAGCTCAAATTGAAACAATCGCAGTAACCAGAGACCGCAAAACCGCTACTGGTCTTCCTTTTATACACTGGGTACAGGCAGATATCTCCCAGAAGGAAAGTTTGTATGCTACAATGGAAAACAGTAAGGCTGTTTTTTTATTATCTGGAAACAGCCCTACTGCTGTGGAAGATCAAATAAATGTGATTGACGTAGCAAAGGAAATGGCAATTAAACATATCGTGAAGCTTTCCTCAGGAGCAGCTGACCCCAGTTCCATACTTTATATTCCACGTATTCACGGGCAGGTAGAGCATTATTTGATAACATCAGGTATTCATTATACGATGCTGCGTCCCAATGGAATTATGCAGAATTGGTTAGGTGAAATAGCCAATACTGTACGTAAGGAACGGAAGTTTTATGAAGCTACCGGTGATGGAAAGAGAGCACATGTGGATAGGAGAGATATTGCGGATGTAGCTTTTGCATGTCTGACCGCACCTGAAACTCACTTTGACAAAATATATCTACTTACCAGTGATAAGGCAGTAAGTTATTTTGATGTTGCGACAGCCATCAGCAATGCGATCAATGAAAAGGTAACTTACTGTCCTATTTCAATCGCACAGGCAAAACAGCATATGGAAGAAAAGAACATGCCGGCGGCATTAATCGAAACTTTTCTGGCTTATGACAGTGCTCAGCGTAATGGAGAAACTGAAATTGTTACAAATTGTGTAAATACAATACTTGGCTATCCGGCACGGACCCTAGAGGATTTTGCAGCGGAATATGCAACATACTTTAAATAACAGTATTCTTCCATTAATTTCGGACAGCGCTGGTTTGAGATTGACCCTGTATTTTATGTTATCAGATTATTATCGGTTCTTAAAGTAATAACATTGGTACATGTCCCAAAGAAACAAACGGTCATTGCCTAAAACATAAGTAGAGAAGCCAGTCCTAACTACTATTTCTACATTCATAAGTAGAAATAGTAGTTAGGACTGGCTTCTTTATTAAATTATTGTAATACAACTACTACTCACTGTTCCATTATCAAGAATTTCTTGTCCTAAGATTAACCTTCTTTACCAAAGTAGCAAAGAAGCCCTTAGCATTTTTTTCCTTTATAAAGGTAACTTTGTCTCTTTCCTTCACTGGTTCGGACAAATCATTGATATGGAAGAATACATTTTCCCTGGACATATCATCAGATATAAATCCAAATCCTTTTGACTGGTTAAAGAATGTAACCATCCCTGTTCTCGTTGTATCTTCAGGAGGCCGTGGCGCAGCGCCAATCCGGATATCTTTGGAATCTATTTCAGCCTTCTTCCCATCTTTAGGAGGAACAGCACTCAGGTTTCCATTTTCATCTACGTATGCCAGCATGTCCTCCAGACTCTTGCCTTTATTATTGTTCAATTTCCGCTCTTTCGTCCGCTGAGCCTTATCTTCTTTCGCTTTTGCTTTCTTGCTCCTATTTTCTTTCTTGGAAAAAGATTCGCTCATTATTATCTGGTTTTCGTTAAATCGCAAGATTGCGCAATAATTCTATTCTCTGATCATTCAATTTCATAATGGCAGATCCACCATTGCTTTCATATTTCATGCTGACCCAAATAACGAATTGAATTAATAAATATTCGGCACACTATAAGAATCCTTATAGTATACACTATCAATATAAAGTCATAGGGTAAAGAAAAAGATAACTAATGGTTTAATACCTGGGCCTGGAGAAGCGATCGCGTTCTGTTCTTGGACGTGCTTCATTTACTACGATTGTCTGCCTATCAACGACAGTATCGTTTAAATTTCTGATGGCACGCTCACCATGAGCATCATCCGGCATCTCTACAAAAGCAAAACCTTTGGAGCGACCAGTATAATTGTCAAGAATCACTTTAACACTACGAACAATACCAAACGGAATAAATAAGTCTGATAATTGTTGCTCAGTTGTTTGGCTACTTAAATTGCCAACATAAATGTTCATAAGATTTAGCTTTTTGAATGATGAAATATGGGCAGCTGGAAAAGCGAAGACTGAGGAAGAAAAGAGGTTATCCAGACTAAATCAGCAGAAGCAGAGGCAGAAGCCTGATGTAATTTGGCTAAAGGTAGGGTTTAAAGTTGGATAATGCAGGATTATTCTTGATTTAAAGGTCAAGGTTGTTTTATAAGTGAAAATATATGTTTATATGTTCCACCGGCATAAAGAATGTTGGCGAAGATTAAGCTTTCCATACAGTCATATAAAATGAGGGTTTATAAAAAATGTCATGAATTGTAATATAGTCATGGATGTTCAAATGCGGATAACTCATTTAGTATGCCGAAATGTCAAAACAGGCAAGCATTTCAGAGAAATATTTACCCTATGTTATACTGCAATCTCCTCAGTTTATTATATTTGGAGATATTAATATCTAATAATCCCCAAGAAACGTATGACAGATCAGTTAACGACAGACGTAAAAGCATTTCATCAGCAGGTAAAGCTCGCTGGAATGCTGATTGCCATTGGTGTTGTATTTGGCGATATTGGTACTTCTCCTTTATACACCTATAATGCCCTGTTCCATCCGGGTGAAAAGGTAACTGCCCTAAAAGCATTGGGAGTATTAAGTTGTGTGATCTGGACGCTTACGCTGCAAACCACCTTTAAATATATTTTCATCACCCTGCAGGCTGATAATAAAGGTGAAGGCGGCATCTTTTCACTCTACGCCCTCATTAGAAGGTACTTTGGTAAATGGGCCATTGTACTGGCGGTGATCGGTGGCTCCTTCCTCATTGCTGATGGTATTATTACACCACCCATTTCAGTGGCATCAGCCATTGAAGGGCTCCAGAAATTCGACCCAGGACTGAACACCGTACCCATAGTAATAGGGATTCTCATTGTTTTATTCATTATCCAGCAATTTGGCACACAGCAGATCGGTAAGTTATTTGGGCCGGTAATGGTGATATGGTTTACGTTTATCGGTGTGATAGGAATGATGGCGTTAAGCAAGGATATTACCGTATTGAAAGCGCTCAACCCTTATTACGCTATTAACTTGCTGGTAAACTATCCCCGTGGGTTCTGGTTGCTGGGTGGTATTTTCCTTTGTACTACAGGTGCGGAAGCACTGTACAGCGATATGGGGCATGTAGGAAGAAATAATATCCGCGCTTGTTGGGTCTATATTAAAATAATGCTGATATTGAACTATGCCGGACAAACAGCCTGGTTGCTGCAAACAGGTGTGGCGAATGAAATAAGCCCTTTCTATAATATTGTACCGGAAAGTATTTATATTCCTTCGGTGGTGTTGGCATCGCTGGCGACTATTATTGCCAGTCAGGCCTTGATTAGTGGCTGCTTTACCTTGGGGAATGAAGCAATACGCTTGGGGCTATGGCCACGTAACCGGGTAATATTCCCCAGCCATATTAAGGGACAGCTATATATCCCATTTTTTAACTGGGCATTAATGGTAGCCTGTATCTTCAGCGTGTTGCATTTTAAAGAATCACGTAACATGGAGGCTGCTTTTGGATTGTCTGTTACGCTTACAATGCTCACCACTACTGTGCTGATCACATTGTATATGCGTAGCCGACGCCGGCCCTGGTGGGAGATATCCCTCATCGCTGCCTTGTTCCTTACAGTAGAAATATCCTTCCTGATCGCTAACCTGGAAAAATTACAGCAGGGTGGTTGGATCATGTTGATAGTCGGTGCTATACTCACCACTATCATGCTAGTATGGCATAAAGGCAAGCAACTGCAGGGAAAGCTCATTGCTGTAACTGCGCTTACGCCACCTGTAATAAAGCAGCTCTCTGATCTGGGCAACAACCAGGCTATCCGTACCTATGCTACTAACCTGATCTATCTTACTGGAGTAAACCGTCCAGGGTTTGTGGAGCAGCATTCACTTGATTCCGTATTCCGTACACCGGCAAAGAAAGCAGATGTATATTGGTTCGTGCATGTAGAGGTCACGGATGAACCCTATACGATGAATTACGAGGTGCGTACATTGGCAAAGAATGACGTGTATTATATTACGCTGTATATAGGGTTCCGTATAGAACCACGTGTAGACCTGTTTTTCCGAAATATTGCTACTGAATTGCTTCGTTCCGGTGAACTCAGTTATGAGGTGTCGGAAGAAAAGAAGTATGATCCAAATGATATGGGCGATTACCGTTTCATAGTAGCGCATTCTTTCCTGTCATACGATAATGAGCTTTCCTTCTGGCAAAACCTGATTATCAAATCCTATTACAATCTGAAGATTATTGGCGTAAAAGCAGCAGTTAACTACGGCCTGGATGAAAGCAATGTGATATACGAGAAATACCCATTAGTATACAGTAAAGGCGGACGTTCCCAACTGCAAAGATTGTATGCGAAATAAAAGAATACGTATTTAAATAATTGTTTCAAAATCAATAATAACTGGTTTGATAATTTTCCACCAGGGGGCAATAGTGAAAGGTTGTAGATCAACAGATTTACAACCTTTTTTGTATTGTAGAAATCTTTAGTTTAATTATTGTTTAAATAACAAACTGATAATAAGTCTTTCACGCTCTTCTATCAACTCCTTGAAATCTTTCCCAGATACCCGGAACAACTTCTTGTAAAGTGGCGCCATGATCAATGGATAGGACAAAAGGGAAAATAAGTTCATGAGAAAATGAATAGGATTCATTTTTTCAATGGTTCCTTTCTCCATTTCGACGGCAGCTTCTTTTAGATAGGACTTTACGGGATCAGATTGAATGTTAGTGATTAGGTTCTTGCCCAAAGTGTTCATCTCAGTCACCAAAAAGGTTTCTTGATAGGGGAAAGCAATCATATGCTTTAGGAAAACTGAAATAATTTTTTCTGTCTTGGCTTTAAAGGATTCGTCTGATATCATGCATTCGTTGAGGCGTTGGCTCAAATCCTGCATCGCATCTTGAAATATGGCAGCAATTAACAGATCTCTTGATCGGAAATAATAGTGTAGTGCAGTTCTGTTAACGCCTGCGGCATCTGCTATTTCCTGGGTCGTAGCATGGAGCTTTCCTTCCGCGAAAAGCAGTCGTTTGGCAGTATCTTTTATATGTTGCTCTGTGCCTGTATTTTTTAGTGGCATATTTTTTAAGTTAATCTTATGCTATAGTCAATTCCAATTTCGTTGATAAAATATTCATCATGCGAAATTACTAATAGGGTACCTCCGAAATTTTTTACTGCCAATGTCAGCACTTTCAGACTCTGAATATCAAGGTTATTTGTCGGTTCATCCAGGATCAGTAAATCCGGCGCCTGATTGCTTACCAACAAACAGCTCAATGATAATTTCATTCTCTCTCCACCACTTAATCCAGCACATTTATTATCAAAATTTGCTGGGTCAAACTGAGCATGAACTAATAATTCTTTTAATTCCTGTTCCTCTAACCCACGTTTATTGTAGGCTTCTATTTGTTCATAAACACTTCGTTTCGGATCTATCAACGAGTAGTTCTGATCAAGATAGAAATAAGAGAATGGGGAACTGTTATAGCAGCCTTCAATTGGTTTTAGCTCCCGTGTAATGATTTTTAGTAATGTGGTCTTCCCGCTTCCATTCTCGCCTTCGATCTGTACTCGCTCACCGGATTTAACCTGAAAGCTAAGATTATTCCATAAGAATCGATCACTATATTTAAAGTTGACATCTACAAAATCGATCAGCAACTTTCCATGGATTTGTTCCGGGGTCTTGATATCGAGTTTAAGCATTTCATATGCTTGTATTTGGGCTTTGGTCTCTTCCATATTGTGGAGTAGCGTAGCTATCTTCTCTTCATGTGCATGTATCATTCTCGCTGTACTGCGTTCTGCTTTGTTTTTTAAACCACCCGCAATAATACGTGGAATGGAATTGCTCAACCCTGCCGATCTACCTTTGGATTCCTGTTGGGCTCTGTGGTCAGCCATATCTGTGGCTTTTTTCTCGGAGGCTTTCAATGCTTTGGTTTGCTCATTCAACCGAGCACGCAATGCATTTACTTGCTCCATTTTTTTCTGCTGATAAAACTCGAAATTTCCACCGAATACTTCAATTCCCTTTTCATTCAATTCGAGTGTTTTGTTCATGAGATTCAATAATGTTCGGTCATGACTCACTATCAGCATGGTGGATTTGCTTTGAAGGATCAAGGAATACAGTTTCTTCCTGGTTTTGATGTCCAGATGATTGGATGGCTCGTCGAATAAAATAAGATTGGGGCTATTTAAATCCATAGCGGAAAGAAAAACTTTTGTCTTCTGACCGCCGCTGAGGGTACCTAATAACTGATTTTCATTTATTTTTCCAAGTCCCCATTTTTCAAGCACTTTTCTAACTTTATTTTCGATATCCCAATCATCATTCAATTGTGCAAAGTGCTGTGCATCCGTATCCCCTCCTAAAATGGCATGCAGCGCATCTAGCTTCTTATCGGCTCCAAGCGCCTTGGCAACCGTCCAGGTATCAAATTCGCCCAAGTGTTGTGGTACATACCAAGGGATCTCTGAATGGGTGATTTCTCCTGATGATAAGGCTAGTTTGCCTGAAACGATGCGCAATAATGTTGACTTACCGGCGCCATTTATGCCTACCAATGCTGCTTTTTCTCCATCAATTAGAATAAAGTTCAAGTCATGGAATAGCTCCACATTATCTGGGTGAACATAATTCAATGATTTTATAATTAGGCCCACGGGATTATCTGATTTTAATTATGAATACTTCCTTTCGGAGGCAAATATGCATTAAATATTCTTTTTTGTTAGACAAAAATGTTAAGATAGGATATTTTCTTGGTGGTTGGTAATTTACAATAGAAAAAGCCTATAAGCTTAGCTTACAGGCTTTTTCTATTCGGGGAGTATCAAATATCTAACTGGTCAGTACATTCTAATAGCCAGGGTTCTGGACCAGTGAGGAGTTTACATCTATTTCCCGCTGTGGGATGGGGAAAACCAACATATTGTCATTGTATTTGAGATTGCCGACATTTAGTTGCAGCCGTTTTACGATCCAGAAGTTGTCGCCTTCAAAAGCGAGTTCCAGTCTTCTTTCCTGTACGACATCATCCGGAGTTACCGCAGCGAGGGGCGTAGCTTTAGAACGGTTTCTTACCAAGTTTACGTCGTTGAGCGGATCATCACCAACAGCAGTACCTGCACGCAAATTGGCTTCTGCACGGGTCAGGTACATTTCAGCCAAGCGTACTACAGGGATGGTACCATATAAGTCTCTCCATTTGCTAGTGGTGATACTGGAGCTATCGCTGGAGTAATTATAGAATTTTCCACGTTGATCTCCTGCGTCATATTGTGCAATCTGGTTAGGGCTGATGGTAACATCATTTCGTTGATCTAGGGCATAAAAGGTAACCAGCCCATTATTGGAAGTACCGGCGTTGCTTTGGCTGGTTTGAACAATCGCAAATATATCTTCTGCGGAAAGAGCGGTGTTATTGAATTCTGCATCGAAGGAGGCCACCAGGGCGTAATTACCTGATTGAATTACCTTGTCGGCCGCTTTTGCCGCTTCCACATAATTATGTTGTGCCATGTAAACCCTTGATAGGAAAGCATATGCGGAATATTTTGTACCCCTGCTTTTATTTTTCTTCTCCGAATAGCTATCTGGTAAATTAGTAGCAGCTTCCTGTAAATCAGCAATGATCTGGGTATAGATGGCCGCAACAGTTGCCCTTGGTTGCTTGCTGGCGGGCAGGTTGGCAGGGCTTATTATGGCGGTGGTTACCAGCGGCACTGCCAAGTTTTGGTCTACATTACCAGCGGAATAGGGCAAGCCATAAAAACCCGCCAATTCATAATAAGTGATCGCCCGGAGGAATTTAGCTTCAGCAGCAAGGGTTGCCTTATTGGCATCACTTACTTTATCCAGGTTGGCCAATACAATATTTGCCGTATTGATGGTGACATACCCTCTGCCCCATACATCGCTCGGAATACTTCCACTCTTCTGCATCTGCCGATTATTTACCTGCGTATAATTGAGGAAAGTACCCTGGTAGGTAATAAAGCCGGCATCTGCCAGCAGGTCAGAGAGGAATATATACCGTTCTCCAAATGCACTTGGGTCCTGGAGGGAGTTATAGCCACTCAATAGTATGGCTTTGACATCATCTTCCGTCTGGATCTGTTCTGGCGAAATCTGTTGCCCTGGCTTCACATCCAGCTTTTTATTGCATGCACATGTAAAAGCCAGCATGGCAGGTAACAGGATATAACTGATATATTTAGTTATTGGTTTCATTGCTTAAACTTTTTGTGATTCATATTATTTTCTACAGGATTACTGTTTAAAATTTTACGTTTAGCCCAACAGTAACTGTTTTCGCTTGCGGAACAGTATAGAAATCCAAGCCCCCGCTGATATTTCCCAGTGTGTTGGTATTTACTTCTGGGTCGCTGATATATTTGGTTTGGGTCCAAAGGTTATATCCTGCAAGGAAAATGCGGGCGCTATTCAATTTTACAGTAGATAAAACAGACTTAGGGAGATTGTATCCTAGTGTGAGCTGTTTTAAGCGGATATATGAACCATCGTATATCCATTGAGAAGAAGGGTATTGGTTACCATTTCCAAAGAAGTGGGAGAGTCTTGGTACATTGGTTACATCGCCTGGTTTCTGCCATCTGTTCATCTGATCAATGGTTTGGTTGTCATATCCACCACCAAAGCCAACAGATTGGTATTGGCCGGCCTGGTTGAAGATCTGATTGCCTTGAACAAAAGTGAAGAATATGCTTAGGTCAATTCCTTTATAGCTGAAAGTATTGGTGAAACCGCCTGTCCAGTCGGGGTTAGATTTACCCACCACCCCTCTGTCGGCCTGGGTGTAATCATTTGTTTTCTTACCGTCCTTGGTATAGTATAATGCATCTCCGTTACTTGGATCTACCCCTGCATAACGTTGCATATAGAATACACCGATAGGCTGGCCTTCAACCGCCCGCTGTACGCCGCTTTCAATGATTTGACCATTGATGGATTTTACGTTGTTTTTATTGTAAGCGAGATTCAAGGAGGTGGTCCAGGTAAATTGTTTAGTTTGGATATTCTTAGAATTCAGTAAGATTTCTATTCCTTTGTTTTCCATGGAACCTACGTTTCTGTATATAGAACCAAAGCCGCTTGATAGGGGTACGTTGGTTTTCAATAACAGGTCGGAGGTTTGTTTATTATAGTAATCAATTTCACCACTCAGGCGGTTGTCAAAAAATCCAAATTCCACACCCGCATCTGTCTGTGCTGTACTTTCCCAATGCAAGGAGGGATCGCCGAGTTGTGTAGGAGCAAAGCCTGGCAGCATGGGGTAGTTGGTTACACTTAGGAGGGTATAATAGTTATTTTCCCCGATCTCCGCATTACCGGTTTTACCGTAGCTAGCTCTGATCTTCAGTAAGTTCAATACTTTGCTTTTTTTGAGGAAATTTTCTTCCGTTAGTACCCAGCCTAATGAACCTGCTGGGAACCAACCATACCTGTTCTTAGGACCAAAGCGGGAGGACCCATCTGTACGGATACTGAAAGAAGCGAGGTATTTGCTCTTATAGTTATAATTTCCGCGGAGGAAGTAGGAAAGGAATGTATACCGTTGTTCGTTGGAGGACCCGCCAGTAATGGTTCCTGCGCCACCCAGGTTTTTCACTGCATCAGATGGGAAGTTCTCACCACTCACGGAATTACCCCTCTGGTCATTTTGTAGGTAGCTCATACCTAATACGGCAGACAGGTTATGGCTATCGTTGATATGTGGGGTAAACGTGAAGTAGTTATTGGTATTGAGGATCACATTTTGTGTGATATTATTGCCTCCTCTGCCGATACCGCCACCATCTTGGGTTTGCTTACCTTGATAGAAATCCTCGTTCAGGGCATAAATATCTGTACCCAACTCAGATCTAAAAGATAAGGATGGAATGAAATAATAATTCAGGAAGGCGTTGCCGATTGTACGGAAAGACACCTGTCTGTTATATTCATATTTCTTACTTATCAAACCATTATAATATAATGTATTAGGATTGGGGTTACCCAAGGAGTCATAAGGGCGTGAAATCGGCACCTGTGCTACCAATTGACCGGGTGTAGAAAATGCATTGTCATTGGAGATACGGTTCAGTTCTGAACGGGTAATGCCCATATTTACGCCGAAAGACAACTTTGAATTGGCGGTATGCTCCAGGTTTAAACGGGCCCCATATCGCTTGAATCTGTTTACAATTACGATGGCTTCCTGGTCCGAATAGGATCCGGAGGCAAAGTATTTTGTTTTCTCATTACCACCAGTTGCAGAAAGATCTATTTGGTTGGTGTGTGCCGTTTGTCGGAACTCTTCATCCTGCCAGTCAGTGTTTATGGCATTCGTGCGCCAGCCATTGCCTCCAGCGAGGGTAGTCATTCTCTTTTCTACACGATTTTTGTAATAATTGATAGCTGCTGCTTCTGTAGCGAAACCACTGATTTGGTGTGCAAAGTCATATTTACCATCGTTTACGGCCGTTTCTTCGATAAGCGTTACATACTGTTGCGCATCCAGGAATTTGCGTCTCATGGTTGGTTTAGCGATACTGCTATTAATATTCAGTTCGATCCTGGTTCCTTCGCCCACTTTTCCTTTTTTGGTAGTGATCAGCACCACCCCGTTGGCGGCCCTGGCACCATAGATGGCAGCAGCAGAAGCATCTTTTAATATTTCCACTGACTCAATATCATTTGGATTGATATCTACCAATGGGTTAGTAGGATCATTATCGGTGGTAGACATACTTGCCGACATAACAGGCATACCATCGATCACATATAACGGCTGGCTACTGGCAGATATGGAAGAAGTACCACGAATACGGATCTTCATGCCCTGGCCAAGTTTACCACTGCCTGATTCGATGACCACTCCCGGCGCTTTACCTTGTATGGAAGATTCAAAACTGGAGACGGGTTGGTTGGCTATTTCTTTAGCAGCGATTTTGGTGACTGAACCCGTAAGTTCTCTCTTGTTTTGGCTACCATATCCCACTACCACTACTTCAGAAATATCCTTGGTTCCATTTCCCAATGCAACGTTGATGGATTGTCTGCCACCAATTTCAATCTCTTGGTCGGCATAACCCAAGAAGGAAAATATCAAGGTAGTTGCATTGCCTGGAATGGAGAGTTCGTAATTACCGTTTACCTGGGTAATGGTACCGGTATTGGTGCCTTTGACTTTTACAGTAACACCTGGCAATTCATTGCCATTTTTTGAGTCTGTAACTTTACCGCTAATGCGCTTGGCTTGCGCGAACGAGAGGGCACTTATGAGCATAAGTGCGCTCATAATCGAGTAGAGACGGTGCATAACAATTTGATTTGGTTAATGAAAATGGTTATCAATAAAAAGTTGACCTTTTAAACAGTGGTTTTTAGTTAATAGAATGTTGGCTCATCAACGACTGGACTTTCCTCCAATCACTGATCAAAATGTTAGGTTAATCAGGTTTTAAAACAATTAAACAAGGGCACTTAATAGCTACATAGAAAATTTGGGTTAAAGGGGCTTCTTAGTAGTGGTCAAAAATTTAGCTAGTATGTATATTACCTTTTAAAAATATTATTCCCAATGTATTCTTTATGGTCGGGCTGAAAACAGCTTAAATGGTATTCGATTATTAAAATTGCAAAAAAGTTCTGCTGAAATATCACAGTAGGCAAGATTTAGGGCAGATGTATGTCAAATTGGATAGTGTTAGGAAGGTAAATTCATGAGGAGTAGGTATCCTAACTCCAATGCATATACTTTTTATTAAACATTTTCATAGCCAGAAGCCCATTGCAGGGAAATATAATTCCCCACAACAGGCTTCCAGTTGTTAGTAATGCAAGGGATTAACAAGGATAGACCAAAGACGTATTAACAGTTACCTTTGCAAATAACCGAATAAGCTATGCGATTCTTCAAATGGACCAGCCGTGAAAAATATTTTTTGTGGTGCGGATGGTACATTGCTTTCAATGCCCCATAAACCGTCAATAGTGATGGGGTGCGATAAAAAAATGATTGCATTTGACTATTCCCTCCTGATCCCAATAGGGACCAATACGGTAGTATGTGTAGTTTGGGATTAGATCAGGCTGTTGATTGATAAATTATTCGGCAGTCACACTTTGTTCAATATGTGGTTTAATATTTTGATTGACTCTAAACAAATTATGGGGATCGTATTGGTTTTTGATCGATACTAACCTACTGTAATTTTCACCATACGTTGCTTTCACGCGATCTTCTCCTTCATCCATCATAAAATTCACATAAGCGCCGCCAGCAGAATAAGGGTGTAGCGCTTCCCAATATTGTTTAGTCCAAGCGGTAATCTTTTCTTTATTTGCTGGGTCAGGATCCACACCAACGATCACCATTGCCCATAGCGCATCGCGGTAGCTCCAAGGGGTATCAGTATTACCAACCCGTGAAGCCGCGCCATTGATAGGGTAGAGGTGCATGGTAGAATGCATGGTAGGCATTTCATTACCAAATTTTATATGTGCAGCAATGGCATCATCACTTAATTCTCTTACAAAGTCGGCGCGCCAGTACCACTGTAATCCGGGAGGATATAAGCCATCAAACATACTTTGCAAAGCGGGTTGGGGTAGGGGACCTACAAAATCAACTACTGGAGTCTTGAAAGCCCGAATGGGCTTGAAGAATTCTTCCGCTTTTTCCATTGGTCCTGTATAAGTCCATACGATGCCACACATTTTTTTAAGATGTAGTTGCTCTGGAAATGGCGCTACTGGAGGAACAGTAAGAAAGGCAAAGAAGCCATTCAGGTCATCTGGTGCATCTTTTATCAGGTCATAATACCATTTCATCACTTCTTCAGCGTCACTTAATTCGTAAAACATAGGGCCACCATATACCATGGATACAGGATGCAGTTGGAAAGTAAAAGCAGTTACTACACCAAAATTTCCGCCGCCACCTCTTACAGCCCAGAATAAGTCTTGATTTTGATTGGCGTCTGCTACAACAAAACTTCCGTCTGCCAACACCATATCTACTGCTAACAGATTATCAATACTTAGCCCGTATTTACGGGTCAAATAACCAATGCCTCCTCCTGTTGTGAGGCCACCAACCCCTGTAGTAGAAATGATTCCGCTGGGTGTTGCCATTCCGAACACATGGGTGGCATGGTCAATATCTCCCCAGGTACATCCTGCACCTGCTACGATGGTTTTTGTCTTTAGATCAATGTGGGTATATTTCATCAAGGAAAGGTCAATCACCAATCCGTCTTCACAAATCCCTAAACCGCCGGCGTTGTGTCCGCCACTGCGAATAGAAAGTAGCAAATTATTTTCTCTTGCAAAATTTACTGACCGTATCACATCTGCCACATCCATACATTTGGCAATCATCCGGGGATGTTTGCTTATCATCGCATTATATACCTTGCGGGCGTTTTCATATCCGTCATCATTTGGCTCTATCAACCCACCTCTCAAACTGTCCTTAAATTCTTTAATAGTTGTCATAAGCTAAGTTTTTTAATTAAACTATGGACCTATTAAATGACATTTTTAAAACAAAGAAATGCTATAGAAAGTTACTGAAGCTGTGAAACATTTATGATGATCGTTGTCATGATCGGATACATTCCTTTTTAATAGACTCTACAGTTTAAAGGTTGTTAATCATTGGTTGTATCTGGTATTTGCAGGATGCCATGACTATTGAATTCCCATTTTGGTACCGCTAATACTTGATTTGGTGTAAATGAATTGTATACATCACACGCACACTGTAGTTTGAGCCTTCAAATAAATTGAAGTATGCGAAAATTACTCTCTTGTGCCCTGCTTTTAATGTGTACTACTGCATTACATGCACAAAAAACATTGTTTGATTCTGTCTTTACAATGGTAAAAGAACGATCTATATTTTCACAAAGTGCCAACTGGGATAGTATCGCTCCTAAAGTTTATCAGCGCTATCATGCAACTGCATCTGACAGTGTTGAAGCCATATTTCCTGCTTTCGGGTTATTGCTGAAAGAGCTCAAAGATATGCACAGTGGCATGTCCTACAAAGGCCAAGGGTATGGAAATCCAGATGCCTACGCATTTGTAAGGAGTAAGATCAGTAAGGAGATGAAGGATGCTTACAAAAAAGGTTACGGCGAATTACGTACAACTGTGCTAGATGGAAGATATGGCTATATTACTATACCGGAGACGTCCATCACGCCATCAGAAGACATGCAGGCGGCCTTTCGAGATATAACCGTATTTGCCCAGCATCTTTCCGACTCATTATGGATGCTGCAAAGTAAACCCTTGAAAGGGATTATCATTGATCTGCGATTGAACGGCGGCGGCAGTACCCCTGCTATGATAGGCGGAATAGCTTCGTTATTCGCTGATGGCGTTTGCTTTACCTTCTCAAAACTTGGTAATATCAAGGAGGAGATGATCTTTAAAAATGGTAATTTATTCTATGATACCATGCAGATAACTCGACTAAATGAATATAGCGTATCTCCGCGAAAGGTAAAAGTCGCGGTTCTGATAAGCGGTTTTACCGCTAGCGCTGGAGAGCATACGGCCATTGCATTGAAGGCTATTAAAAATACTCGTTTCTTCGGAAGTCCGACACGGGGACAGATAACAGGCAATGAGACTATTTTTTTAAGAAAAGATCTTACCTTAAGTTTGTCGAGCGCATGGGCTGAAGATGGCGTGGGAAAGAGGTATATGGTGGATGTTGTTCCTGATGAGGTAATTACCGATGGTGCTGATTTTGAGCATTTGAATAATGATAAGAGCGTTCAAGCCGCCATCAAGTGGTTTGGGAGCCGGAAATGAATGGAAAACTAAAATGTATTGTTAGTAATATGGCCGAGAAAGGAGTTGATTATCTTTTAAAAAAGCTGTTCAAAGATCAGAGAATTCCTTATTGGAAAATAGCCAGTTGCTTAGCAGTATTGCAGGTGATCATTAATGTCAAAACATATTATAGAAACAGTCGCTTAGAGGACCCGGAGCTACGGCTTCGGGTGCTCAACTGGCAATTCAGCGGGAGTTACATCCTTCAGCAATTTATATCGCTTGTATCAGTTTCATTTTTATGCTTTGTTACCTTCAATCTATACTACCAGTTATCCATTCAAAAAGCAAAGGTCATCGCTTTTATTGTCGCCATATTCCCATTGCTAGGATTGTTTTTCCTCATCGATCAGGGGATCAATTATTTTTTTTATCGGGAAACGTTTAATTTATTTTTTACAGACCCCATTGCATTTTTATCCGATAGCCTGTTGGGGGTAGCGATTATATCTGTGCTGACAATTCTACTCGTCAAAGTGGCCGTTTCAAATGATGTGAAGGCGCGGAACAAGCAACTAGAATTGGAAAATGCCAGGCTAGAGCTGGGAAAGAAAGATGCAGAATTCGAATTGTTGAAAGCCCAAGTAAATCCTCATTTTTTATTCAATTCACTCAATTATTTATATTCAAAATCACTGCCGCATTCAAATGAGCTGTCAGAAGGCATTCTGACGCTTTCAGAAATCATGAAGTATGCCTTTGATACCTCTCATGAACAAGGGGATGGCATGGTTTTCCTAAAAAATGAGGTGACTTATATAGAGAAGTTCTTGCAAATGAATTCACTCCGTTTTGGCGATCGATTTTATACCAATTTTGAAATGACGGGAAACTTAGGTGGGGAGAGGATTATACCGTTTGTTTTGATTACCGTTGTTGAAAATGCGGTGAAACATGCCGATGCTACCAATCCGCTCAAACCAATCCGAATGAAATTATGGATCAGCGAGACGCAACTGCACTTTAGCTGTGAGAATCAGAAAAAGCCTCGCAGTACAGGTATTCATTCCACTAAATTAGGTATTTCAAATATGCGAGGAAGACTTCAAATGACCTATGGTAGCAGTTATGATATGCAGATTGAAGAGACTTTGGAAACTTATCTTATTAAACTTACTATTCCTTTGAAATAATGGCCATTAAAGTTATTGTAATTGATGATGAACCTGCAGCGATTGACGTCATGAAATATTATATTGACATGACGCCATCACTGCAGTTGCTGGCAACATTTTCCGACAGTAGGGAAGCCATTCACTATTGTCGGCAGCACGAGATTGATTTAATGCTTTGTGATATAGAAATGCCATTATTGAATGGAATGGAAATAGCTGCAAATCAGAAAGGACAGACTGCCATCATTTTTACCACTGCTTACACCAATTACGCGGTGGAAGCTTTTAATCTAAATGTGGTGGATTACTTGGTAAAGCCAATCCGTTATGAAAGATTCTTGCAGGCGATCCATAAATTCCAGGAGCAAAACCCTATACAGGAAGCAGATCATTTTTTCGTAAAGACCGGCACAAAAGGGAATCTGGAAAGAATAAATATTTCTGACATCATTCAGATTGAAGGCGCAAAAAATTATGTCACCATTTATCATGGTACTATGAAAACAATGACACTCCTCAACCTCAAAGATCTGGAGTCCCGCTTATCGTGTAATGATTTTTGTCGCATTCAGAAATCCAGTATTGTATCCATTAAACATATTACCGGACTGAAAGGCGGTGCGGTTCTACTGTCGAATGGCATTCTAGTGCCGATTGGGCCTACTTATAAAGAGCAGGTGATCGGTCTGATCAATAGCAAGCTAATTAACTAAGTCGGGCAAGGGCTATCTATTGCGCATTTATTGGGTTAACAAAACCGCTCTGGGTTGAAAGGCCGTAGATCCATGGATGTAGGTAATCCCGTTACCAGTTCTGATACTAGTTTTCCGGTGGCTGCACCCAGGCTAATACCCAGCATAGAATGACCTGTAGCGATAGTAACGTTGGTATAGTGAGACAAATTACCGATGTAAGGCAGTCCGTCCGCACTGCAAGGACGATAGCCGTACCACACTTTTTCGGCAGGTGGCACTGGGATGTCGTAGGAGGGGAAATACTGTTTTACGGACTCCACTATTCCTTGTACCCTTTGCATACGGGGTGGTGTGTTCAACGGTGTGATCTCCATGGTACCACCAAAGCGAACCTTATTGCCATTCATGGGAGAGATGGCTACTCGGGCTTCGCTGAGAATGATGGAATGCCGCAGTTTATAGGGAGCATCTTCAAAGGTAATAGAATAGCCACGTCCGCCTACCATTGGTATGTTAAGGCCAAATCGTTGCGCTAGGGAGGCGCTCCATACGCCGGCAGCCAAAACAACATGATCAGCGTCTATTACCTCGCCGGAGGCCTTCACTGCTTTAATCGAATTTCCTGCTGTTACAAAATCGGTTACCTCACGGTGACGTATAAACTGAACGCCTGAGCGCTCCAGGTATCCACGGAGGTTATGCATCAGTTGATTGGGATAAAGCTGCGAGTCGCCAGGAAAATAAACGGCTCCTGCCGCCTCGATGGTAACGCCTGGTTCCATTTGGCTCAGCTCTTCTTTTCCAAGTATCTTGGCTTCAATACCCAGTGCCGTCGCTTTTTCTACTGTTTCGATGGCGTGATGTGCATGTTCGTCTGTTTTAAAAAGCTCCATCATACCAATGGGTTCGTAGGAGAAATCAATACCCGGCGTGGAGGTCCATTCTTCATAGAGTTGTTTACTCAGCAAGGATATATCCCGTAATGGTACGGCAGAACGTTCTACATGCGTTCGGGTGGCGCTTTTCATGAATTTCAAGCCCCAGTTTACCAAGTCCTTGTTCAGAGAAGGTTTTATATAAAAAGGGCTTTTGGCATTCAACATCCATTTTAGTCCTTGTCTTACAATACCCGGTGTAGCGAGTGGCACAAAGTGACTTGGACATATATAGCCTGCATTGCCGTAAGAGCATCCCTGTAGCATGTCTGAGCGGTCTACTACCGTTACGCTGCAACCTGCCTGTTGTAGGTAAAGCGCACTACTAAGCCCGATGATGCCGCCTCCAATAATGATTACTTTCATAGTCAGTTTATATTACCTGTAATCCATAAGCATATGGATCATCTTCCGGATCAATTGAAATCGTGTTATACCCATAAACCCTGGCCCATCCTTCAATACTAGGTCGGATGGCAGGGATGCCCCCTACGTTGGTTTCCTCCTCTATTCTACCAATAAAACGAGAGCCAATGATACTTTCATGGACAAATTCATCTCCTTTTTTCAACTTGCCTTTTGCATACCATTGTGCCATCCGGGCAGAAGTGCCGGTACCACAGGGAGAGCGGTCTATTGCCTTGTCGCCATAAAATACTGCATTCCGGGCGGTTGATGTTTTATCCAGTACCGCTCCTGTCCACAATACATGGGAGCAACCATTGATATGCGGATTATCTGGATGTACGAATGTGTGTTTTTCGTTTATTCGTTTCCGTAATTCCCTTGCCCATCCGATCAATTGAGACGCGGTGTAGTGTTCCATGCCAGGGAAATTTTCCTGTACATCTACAATGGCGTAAAAATTACCGCCGTAAGACACGTCTACCTTTAATAACCCTAGGTCTGGGCATTCCACTTCAATATCCGTTGCTGCCAAATAAGAAGCAACGTTGGTTAGTTTTACACTCTTTACTTTATTGCCTTCTTGTTTATAACTGATCTCCACTAGGCCGGCTGGTGCTTCCATTCTTACGATGCCTGGCGTTTTAGGCTTTATCAGTCCTTCTTCTAATGCGATGGTAATGGTACCGATTGTACCATGTCCACACATCGGTAAACAGCCACTCGTTTCGATGAATAGGACTGCTACATCGTTGATAGGATCATGAGGAGGGTATAACATACTACCACTCATCATATCATGACCACGAGGCTCAAACATCAGCCCCTTTCTGATCCAGTCATATTTCTCCAGGAAGTAGTTACGTTTTTCGCTCATATTGTTCCCCTCCAGCACTGGAGCGCCGCCAGCAACGAGTCTTACCGGATTACCGCAGGTATGTGCATCTATACAAAAAAAAGTATGTTTCACAGGTTGACTTTTTTGCAATGAATAATACAGGATGTGGTGGATAATTACCGGGTAAACGTGTTATCCACTAATCTCCATATACCACAAGGATTGTTTTGCTTTAATTCGTCTGGCAATAGGTCATCGCTAAACTGCTGGAAGCAGATAGGTCGCACCCAGCGACGGATAGCGGCGGTACCTACGGAGGTATAGCGAGCATCCGTTGTAGCTGGGTAAGGGCCGCCGTGCATCATGGCAGCACATACCTCTACGCCGGTAGGTGGATTGTTCAGAATGATGCGGCCCGCCAAGGATATTTGTAGCTCCACTACTTCTTGCCAGTTTGCCAAATCATTGGTGGTTGCCATAATGCTGGTGGTGAGTTGTCCTTTCAAACTTTTAAGCACCTGTAAGAGTTCTGCTTTGTCTTTACAAGCTACCAGCAAAGCATGCGGTCCAAAGACTTCCTCTTTCAGCGCTGGATTAGCCAGGAGAGCAGCTCCGGAGGTCAGTGCCAATGATGGACCTACCATGGTATCATCCACTATCTGAGCAGGATGTTCCAGCAAGCTAACCTCTTGTTGCGCTAGCATCTCACTACGCCCTTTTAGGAAGGCCTGGTGGATACCTGGGTGCAACATGCGTTGTGGCGATGTTTGCTCCATGGCTGCACCGAGCAGTTGCTGAAATTGGGTGAAAGCCTCGCTTTGCAAACCAATCAGCAAGCCAGGATTGGTGCAGAACTGTCCGGCTCCGAGGGTGATAGAAGTGGCGAAGGTGGTAGCTAGTTCTGTAGCCCTTGTTTGTAGCGCTTCTGGCAGCAAAACCACCGGGTTAACGCTTCCCATTTCCGCAAATACGGGGATGGGCGTTTCCCTTTGCGCAGCATATGCTACTAATGCTTTACCGCCTTGGAAAGAACCCGTAAAGCCCACGCTGGTAGTAGCGGGATGCATCACCAGTTCTTTGCCGATGTGATAATCGCCTGTTACGTGTTGCACAGTGTAGAGTGGCATGCCACTTTGCGTGATAGCCGCTTGTATCGCTTCAAATACCAACAGCGAGGTACGCTGGTGGGCAGGGTGTCCTTTGATGACTACCGAAGCACCAGCAGCCAATGCGCTGGCGGTATCGCCGCCGGCTGTTGAAAAAGCAAATGGGAAATTGCTGGCGCCAAACACCACTACAGGGCCCACTGGAATTAACATCTTCCGAATATTGGGCTTGGTATCAATGACTGCTTCTACCCAACTGCCTTCCTTTATCAGGTTAGCAAACATTTGTAGTTGATGGGTAGTACGACCAATTTCTCCATTTAACCTGGCGGCAGGAAGATTAGTTTCTTCTCCTGCCATCTGTACCAGCATATCCTTTCGTGCAACAATTTCCGCCGCGATCGTTTCGAGGAAAGCTGCCCGCTGTGCCGGTTTTATCCGTTTGTATTGTTCAAAGGCTTGAGAAGCCTGTTGCATTATAGTATCTACATGCATGCTGTCCATATTTTTGGATGGTTACAGGGAAAGATAATCCGGCAGGGAAGGGCGTTTTGCCAACGCGGTGTGGATGACCTGTAATACTTTTTCTCTTTCGGTCCCTGTCAGCAGTAATCTTGGAGCTCTCACATGTTCGCTACCCAGACCAGCTTCCGCCTCTGCCAGTTTAATGTACTGTACCAGCTTTGGATGGAGGTCTAGTTCCAGTAATGGTAGGAACCAGCGGTAGATATCCAATGCTTCTTTCATACGGCCAGCTTTTGCCAGTCGGTATACGGCTACTGTTTCTGCCGGGAAAGCCGCTACCAAGCCACCAACCCAACCGTGAGCGCCTAGCATCAATTCCTCGAGGGCGAGGGTGTCTACGCCACATAGAATTTTGAAGCGGTCGCCAAATCGATTGATCAAGCGGGTTACATTGGAAACATCGCGGGTCGATTCTTTTACCGCCTGGATATTGGGCAGCTCTTGCAGTTGTTCAAATATATCGAGCGTCACTTCAATCTTATAATCGACCGGATTATTATAGACCATAATCGGCAGAGGGGTGGCTTGGGCTATTGTCTTAAACCAGGTGGTCGTTTCCCTTTCATCTGTTTTGTAACGCATAGGCGGGAGGAGCATCAAACCTTGGGCGCCCCATTGTTGGGCCAGGTTGGCTTGTGTGATGGCTTCCTGGGTGGAGCCTTCCGCGATGTTCAAGACAACCGGGATTTTACCCGCTACTTTTTCGACGGTGAACTTGGTGAGTGTTTCTTTTTCCGCAGTGGTGAGTGTGCTGGCTTCTCCCAGTGACCCGCCGAGTACAATACCGTCGATCCCTGCTGCCAGTTGCGCTTGCAGATTTCTTTCAAACAATGACAGATCCAATTCGTCTGTAGCAGTAAATTTAGTAGTGATGGCGGGAAATATCCCTTTCCAATCGATAGCCGACATATGCAATAGTTTTTTTCAAAAGTATTCCAATCAACATCAGTCCACCTACCCGATTGTAATCAATTGTAACCTGATATTAACCAGTTTTGCCTTTATGGGAGAAAATTTGCCCGGAGTAGCAATTTTTTAACCTATTAATTAGTATTATGCGGTCATTTCCGGTCAATATTTGTAATATTTATGGGTAGTGAGATCGTGTCTCCCTATAATATCAACCATCAGCATCATGAAAGTTTTACAATTTACCGTACCAGTAGCGTTAGATAAATCTATCATCGTACAGCAAGATGTGCTACCATACTTTTACCCTCATCTGCATCGGCACCAGGAAGTGCAGCTTAGCTGGATTCAACAAGGGGAAGGCACATTGGTAGCGGATAATAATATGCATACCTTTCGCTCGAATGAAATTTTCTGGTTGGGGGCCAACCAGCCTCATATCTTTAAAAGTGACCCTGGATATTTTTTGCCGAGAAGTCGGAAAAAGATCATGGCCTTGGTCATCTTCTTTAATCCCGAAGGTGCTTTGTCAGCTTTTTTTAATCTGCCGGAAATCAAGCAGTTAAAGAATTTCATACAGCAACGTCAGGGAGGTTTTAAAGTACCTGCCTCACAAACTACTGCAATATCCGGACAGATGCTGCGTATCAGCAACAGTACTGGCGTAGAACAGTTGATGCATTTTGTGGAACTCCTACGGTTATTAGCTAGTTGCCCGGATATTACCCCGCTGGCATCTGGTAGTAACAAAGTAACAGTGAGCGATCATGATGGTATCCGTATCGGCAATATCTACAATTACATCATGCAACATTATGATAAGGCGATTACCCTGGAAGATGCCGCCAGTCAGGTCCACATGACTCCTCATGCTTTCTGTCGGTTCTTCAAAAAACATACTTTACACACCTTTGTGTCCTTTCTCAATGAAGTAAGGATTAATGAGGCATGTAAAAAACTGACAGATGGTAATTATGATAATATTGCTACTGTTGCGTATACCTGCGGATTCAATAGTATTACCAATTTTAACCGGGTGTTTAAAAGCGTTACGGGAAAATCGCCGAGTCAATATCTTAATAGTTATTTTGAGAATCCCGCGCTGGGTAATAAATAGGAGGAACCCATCAGCGGTCATAAGGCGCTGATGGGTTACATGGCTGTTTCTATATCTAATTGCTAAAGCATCGTATTGGGCGAAACGTAATTACTAATAGTGAACAAGCCACTTTCTTTGATGCCTTTGAATCCACCCGTCACATTCACCAGATTGGTATATCCACGCGATCTCAGGATAGAACTGAAAATCATGGAGCGGTATCCACCTACACAGTGTACAAAATAGGTGGTGTTCTTGTTGATCTCACTCAGATGATCATTTATATAATCCAGTGGTATATTAATGGCATCCATTAGGTGCTCGGACATATGTTCGCTGGATCTGCGTACATCCATGATGACCGCCTCTTTGTTTGTTTTTATTTCCTCGGCAAGTGCTGTGGCATTGATAACAGGAATATTGTCTGTTTCTTTCCCCGCTATTTTCCAACTGTTGAAACCACCTTCCAAGAAGCCAATCGTATGATCATACCCTACACGCGCCAATCTGATAACCACTTCTGCTTCGCGGCCTGCATCGCAAATGAACAAAATAGGTTGTGTGATATCAGGCACCAGTGTACCTACCCAAGGCGCAAAGCTACCGTTGAGACCAATATTGATCGCATTGGGAATGAACGCTTGTGCGAATACCTCTGGATCACGGGTATCGAGTATGATAGCACCAGTGGCATTGGCCGCCTCTTCAAAAGCGTCAGCCGTAAGGGATTGTAAGCCATTTTTCAGGACGTTATCGATGCTTTCATATCCGTGAATATTCATCATAACGTTTAATGGGAAATAAGCAGGTGGCGGCATCAAACCGGTTGTTACTTCTTTGATGAAAGTCTCTTTGGATATGGGTTGTAAAGCATAGTTCACTGCTTTCTGATGACCCAGCGTATCCGTTCTCTCTGCACTCATATTTTTACCACAAGCAGATCCGGAGCCATGTGCCGGATATACAATGATATCATCGGCAAGTGGCATGATTTTATGATGTAGCGACTCATACAGATGCCCTGCCAGCTTTTCTTGTGTGAGATCACTGTTTATTTTCTGCGCCAGGTCTGGACGACCTACATCGCCAATAAAAAGCGTATCCCCAGAGAATAATCCGATGTCCTTTCCATCTGCATTTTTCAATAATAAACAGATGCTTTCCATGGTATGACCAGGAGTATGTAGGACGATGATACGGAGATCTCCTACAATAAATTCCTCGTTATCTTTGGCAATATATGCTTTGAAATCAGGTTGAGCGGTAGGTCCATATATAATAGTGGCGCCTGTTTTACTGGCCAGGTCTATGTGACCACTTACGAAGTCAGCGTGAAAATGGGTTTCAAAAATATATTTAATCTTTGCGCCGTCTTTTTCAGCTCGGTGGATATATGGTGCAGTTTCTCTTAATGGGTCTATGATGGCAGCCTCGCCTTGGCTTTCAATATAGTAGGCGCCTTGAGATAAGCAGCCTGTATAAATCTGTTCTATTTGCATGATTGAAAGAAATATTATACAGCGAAGTTGCCATACATTCCTAATTTAAAAGGTGATATTTGTCACCTTGAAACCTTTATTTTATCATGCAATTGTATTTTATGCCATACTGTCCACAAATTCAGTAGGTGTCTTACCAAAATGTTTCTTGAACTCCTTGCTGAAATATTTACGGTCGCTGAAACCCACCATGTAAGCCACTTCTGAGATAGTATATCGTTTTGTTTTTAGTAGCTCCGTGGCTTTGCGGAAACGTACTGCTTTGATGAAATCATTTACAGACATTCCCGTGAGCGCATCGAGTTTTTTATAGAGCACTGGATGACTCATGTTCACCTGCTGGGATAGCATGGCGACGCCAAACTCCGGCTCGTCTATATTCTCTTCAATGATGCCCACCACCTTTTGCAGAAACTCATCTTCCAAGGGCAATGGCACCGGGATATCCACAATTGGCACTGTTTCAGGAGGAAATACCAGTTGTTGCTTTACCCATTCTTGCATGCGGCTGCGCAATTGTAACAGGTTGTGGAGGTGTAGTTGTAAGACCTGTATGCTAAATGGTTTCGTGAGATAAATGTCTGCGCCCATTCTCAGCCCACTAATATGATTGGCTTGGGTAGACATTGCGGTGAGCAAGATAATGGGGATATGACTGGTAGCCGTGTTGGATTTGAGCTGTTCGCATAAGGTATAACCATCCATTTCAGGCATCATTACATCGCTGATGATGATGTCGGGAAGCAGGCTGTTGGCCATTTCCAGGCCCTGCCGTCCGTTTACGCTTTCAATGATCCGGTAACCGGTGAGCGACTGCCGGATGAAGGCACGTATCTCGGCATTATCTTCTACCAGCAGAATGGTGCAGGAACTATTTTCCGTGGTGGATACTGGGCTGAGGGGGCTCGCAGGCATCATGGGGGTTAATAGGGTAGGACTGAACTCTTGTGTGGCCTCACTCACCCAAGCCGCCGGGAAATGGGCATGGCCTTTTAATAGCGTTACTTTGAAAACCGTTTTTTCGCCACTGGATGCACTGATAGTACCTCGGTGTGTTTCAATAATGCTCTTGGCCAGCGCCAGACCTATGCCATAACCGGTATTCTTAGACTGGTCGCCTTCCTGGAAATAATTACTAAACAGCTTATGGAGATTTTCAGGAGCAATACCTTTACCATTATCAGTTATAGTGATGACAACTGTATCATGTTGCTCTTCCACTGCGATACTGATATGACCGCCCACTGGCGTGAATTTGAAGGCGTTCGACAAGAGATTGTAACAGACCTTTTCCAATTGCACAGGATCGAAATATAACTGAATATTATCCGCAGCGCCAATGAAATCCATGCTGATATTTTTGGAAACAGACAGTTCGTAGAAGGTGTCGTAAATATGTCGGAGAAAGGCCACCACATTGCCTGGAGCTATATGTAACTGGAGATGACCAGTTTCGGCCTTCCGGAAATCCATTAGCTCGGTAACGAGTTGCAACAGACTATCGGCATTGGTTTTAATGGTATGCAACTGTCGCTGCGTGTGTTCGTTGCCGTTAGTATTGTGTACCAGCTCATCTACCGGACCGTTGATGAGCGACAAATGTGTTCTGATCTCATGCCCGATATTGGTAAAGAAAGACAGTTTGAAGCGAGTGAGTTCCTGGTCTTTCTTTAGCAGTGCCTGCAATAGAAAATACCGTACAATAAAAAAGGTAAGCGTAGCTGCCAGCAGTATGTATAACAGGTATGCCCACACGGTTTTCCAAAAAGGCGGGCGTACTTGCAGGTGCAACATCGCTTCACTGCTCCATACGCCATCATTGTTGGTGCCCTTTACCAGGAAAGTATAGCTGCCAGGCGGCAGATTCATATAGGTAGCAGTAGGGGTAGACGTATAGTTCCAGTTGTCATCGAAGCCTTTCAGCTTATAGGCATAACGGTTTTTGTTGGGTCGGATATAATTCAGTGCGGCAAATTCCAACGTGAACGCATTCTGCTTATAAGAGAAGGTGATGTGATCCGTGAGACTGATATCTCGCTGTAATAGCCCATCAGGGCCACCGGCGCTCACAGGCTGGTTAAATACCCTGAGTTTCGTTATTACAATGGGTGGAGCCCAGTTGTTACTTTCTATCTGTGAAGGATAGAAACTGGTGAGGCCATTGAATCCGCCGAAAAGCATTTCCCCGTTGCTAGTACGCAGGCAAGAATTGACATTGAAGGTATTGCCACGGAGGCCATCGCTTTTATAGTAGCTTTTGAACTCTTTATTATCGGTGTTGAAGCGCGAAAGGCCGTTGCTGGTGCTAATCCACAGGTGATGGCCTTCTCCGAGAATAGCTACCACATTATTGTTGCAGAGACCGTTCTTTTCTGTATAGGTGGTAATGCTGTCTGGGTGCACTTGGGCCAGTCCTTCGTAATAAAACCCCGCCCAAACATTGCCATG
This sequence comes from Chitinophaga sp., assembly GCF_019236475.1. Lineage (GTDB taxonomy): Bacteria > Bacteroidota > Bacteroidia > Chitinophagales > Chitinophagaceae > Chitinophaga. Next base: position 129,553 of record NZ_JAFAIX010000014.1, on the reverse strand, counting down.
CTCATCTTCATACAGGCAATTGATATCATTCCCCGGTAATCCTTGTTGATGGGTCCAGGTATGTAATTTTTTATGAAGAGGGTCGATGCGGTATAATCCGTCTGTAGTGCCAATCCAGATGTTGTGATCATGTGTTTGTAACAGGGCTTTCACTGCCTTCTGACCGATTTGCTGCTGAAAGGGGAAGGAGAGTGCTTGTTGCAATTTTGTCCCGTTCTTTTTGTAGATCAGCAGGCCGTTCTGGGTACCGATCCAGAAATTGTTGTCGTCATCTTCCAATAGTGACACTATTTCGGAGCTGAGCGTAAGCGGATCATTTTCTTTGTAGAGTATTCTTTCAAACTGCTGTTGGCGGGGGAGAAATAAGTTGAGACCACCGCCGTGAGTGCCCACCCATATATTGCCTTCCCGATCCCCATAGATCACCTTGATGAGATTAGAACCGAGAGAAGACGGCACATCCAACTGCTGTCGGTAGAGGGTTACTTGGTCCTGGTTTCGGTCGAGGAAGTTGAGGCCATTGCCTTCGGTACCTACCCATAGGTTGTGATGACCATCTTCCCAGAGGGCGCTGACCACATTATTATTGATGCCCGGATGGTATTTGCCGGCCTGGAAAGCATGGAACGCAGCGCCATAAGGGGCCACGCTGTTAATGCCACCCCAATAGGTGCCAATCCATACCGTGGACTGGCGGTCGATATAAATACTATAGATAGAATTATGACTAAGGCTGTTTTTATCTTCTGGATCGTGCCGATAATGCGTGAATTGCTGCTGTGCAGGGGCTAAGAGGCTAAGGCCACCCAGGGTACCAATCCAGATATTGCCGGTGCTATCACATTGCATGATGCGGATATTGTTGTTCACCGGTCCGGAAACGCCCGCTGATTCTGTAAAACGGCTGAAGGTACTATTCTCGCGGTGGAAGAGATTAACCCCGCCGTGCAAAGTGCCTACCCAGAGTCGTTGGGTATTATCTTCCGTCATACAGGTGACATAATCATCACTCAAACTGTTGGGCGCATTGGTATGATGGTAGGTATGGAAGCGATGATCAGTTGTCATGGAGGTGAGGCCCGCAGAAGTACCCAACCAATATAGGCCGGTATGGTCCTGGAAGATGGTGCGCATGCTGATACCGCCCAGGCCTGCAATGGAATCCGGCAGGGGGACGGGCGTAAACGTATCGGCAGTCTGCAGCCGGAAAAGACCAGTGGCTGCCCATACCCAAATCGTCCCTGCCCGATCTTCATACAAGTAACTGATAGCGCCGGTGACAGATGCCCTTTTAAAATTGTCCATTTCGGGACAATAGCGGTTCAGGCCATCGCGGGTACCTATCCAGAGATGCTGGTGGCGGTCTTGGAGGATACAGGTAATATAATTGGAGGACAGACTAGTGCTATCCGTAGGCAGATGACGATATATTTTAAATCCCCGGGTATCATATTTATTAAGCCCATTTTGGGTGCCATACCACATAAATCCCCGGCTATCCTGACAAATGGATAGCACCGCATTCTGCGAGAGGCCATTCTCAGTGGTCAGGTTGTCGAAGAGAATATGTTGTGCCACCGACACATGACATATAAGGCATAGCCAGATGAAAAATAGAATGCGTGACATCTTCGTGGAAACAGTTGGTATAATATTATGATTTTACCCCTAAAAAAAGCGCGCTGTTTCTAAAATTACCCCTATTTACTTAAAATTTTACCCCTGCCTTCCCTGTAAATACAGGGATTTTTGAATACAGCAAATCTTAGCTGTTCCACTGACGAAAAACTGAAATCTATGTTTCCGAGAATTGTATTTGTCTGGGTATTATGTGTCCCCGTATTATTATTTGCCCAGGAAAAAAAGATTAAAGGCACGGTACTGGATGACATGGGCCATCCGCTGCCAGGTATCAACGTGACCGTGAAAGGCAAACATCAGGGAGCCGTAACAGACAGTGCCGGAAGCTTCGGCATACTGGCGGCCAAAGGCGATGTATTGCGATTTTCCTCCGTTAATTATGAAGGAGATGAACAAACCATAGGAGATGGCAGCACTTATTTAATGGCCCTCCATTCCAAAGTAAGGACCATCAGCGACGTAGTGGTAGTCGGTTATGGCGTGCAACGTAAAAAAGACCTTACCGGTGCACTGACCTCTATCTCCACAAAAGATTTTAAAGACCAACCCATCACATCGGTCTCCCAAATATTACAGGGTCGTTCTGCGGGCGTACAGGTAACCTCCAATGCAGGGGCGCCCGGTGGGAATGTATCTGTAAGAATCAGGGGTAATAATTCGATAAAGGGAGACAACAATCCCTTGTATGTGATCGATGGCTTTGTGGGCGCCGACTATAGCACCCTCAATCCCGCAGATATCGAAAGTATGGAAGTCTTGAAAGACGCCTCTGCCACGGCTATTTATGGTAGTCGCGGTGCCAATGGGGTGGTACTCATTACAACCAAACGCGGTAAGCCCGGACAGTTGCAGGTGGATTTTTCTCCCCGTTTCTCTTCTTCCCGCGTAATTAAAAAACTGGATCTCCTCAATGCCGCTGATTTCGCCGAAACTGCCAATGCCAACGCAGCAGCCACTGGTACTTCTCCTATCTTCACCCCCGATCAGATTGCGCAATTCAGGAAAACAGGGGGCACCAACTGGCAAGACGAAATATTTCGCACCGCACCCACCCAGGAATACCAGTTGGGCATTAGCGGTGGTACGGACAAAACATCTTTCTATATCAGCGGTAACTACCTCGATCAGCAAGGGGTAATCATCAACTCTTACCTGAAAAGATATGCGTTCCGTAGTAACCTGCAATCGCAGCTCACGGATAAACTGAGCCTGCATCTCAACGTATCTGCAGCCAGACTCCAATCTTGTAATACCACCGGTAACCTGGGCCGCTTCTCACCAGTAACACAAGCGATCGCGTGGTCGCCCACCTTGCCTGTGTATGATGCGAAAGGAAATTACACGCTCAATGATCCAATCAGCTCTATTACCTACAATCCGGTAGCGATCGCGAAAGACCAGAGTATGCGCAACGATAATACCGCGGCCAACCTAATGCTCGGACTGCGTTATGAGTTCATTCCAGGACTGTCCCTCGATGTGTCTGGTGGCGTGAACTATACTAATGCCCAAGGCCGTAACTATACCGGTCCGGCAGTGAGCCAGAATTTACCTTCTGCCAGTCGCAGTTCTTTAGAAGGCATCGCCTTGCAGAGCACCAATAATCTTACCTATACGCATCTCTTTGGCACAGATCACCGTTTGACGCTAATGGGTGTTTTTGAAGTGCAGTCGTTTACTTCCAACGGATTTAATGCCAGTGGTAATAATCTCACGTACCCTTCTATGGAAGCTTACAACCTGGCCTTAGCAGCCACTTATGGCGTGGGAACCACCTATTCTAATTATTCGTTGTACTCTTATCTCGGTAGGGTGAACTACAGCTTCAAGGATAAATATTTACTGACCGCTTCTTTGCGTCGCGATGGTTCTTCCAAGTTCCAGGGCAACAACCAGTATAGCGTATTTCCTTCTGCCGGCGTGGCCTGGCGTTTGTCTGAAGAACCATTTATTAAGGCGCTCCATAAATTCGATAACCTGAAAATACGTGCAGGCTATGGTGTAACAGGTAACCAAGCCATCAATCCTTACCAAACACTGACCACTTATAGCAATGTGACAACCGCATTTACTACGGGCACGGTTACACCGGGCATTTTATTAGGCAATCCCGGTAACCCGAACCTGAAATGGGAAACCACTCGTCAGGCAGATATCGGAGTGGATGCGGACTTCCTGCAAAACAGATTGTCCGTATCAGCAGATTATTATGTGAAGAATACCAATAACCTGTTGTTATCAGTGGCGGTGCCAGCATATGCCGGCGGTGGATCTGTGTTGTCCAATGTAGGTAAGGTGCAAAATAAAGGTATCGAATTAACGGTGAGTGGTACACCTGTGATGACCAAAGACTTCAAATGGACCAGTTCTTTCAATTTCGCGGTGCTCAACAATACCGTGAAACAACTGGTACAAGGACAAGATACCTTGTTTACCGGTTCCAATGTAGGATCGGGATTATCCACTCAGTCGGAGTTTGTGCTGATCCCCGGACAACGTATGGGATCTTACTGGGGCCTCACTTACTTGGGTACTTGGAAGCCTAAAGATGCAGCAGATGCCGCCAAATTTGGCGCACAGCCAGGAGATGCCCGCTACCAAGACCTGGATGGCAATAACATTATCAATGGCGCCGACTACCATGTGATCGGTAACGGTCTGCCGAAATATTCTTGGGGCTGGAACAATAGCTTTACTTATAAAGGTCTTACCCTCAACATCTTCCTGCAATCCCTTTCCGGCTTCGATAAACTGGATTACACCTATGCCGCTGGTATCACCGCCAATTCGGATGTAAGACAAGCTACCATTGCGGATATCCGTAACCGTTATATCCCAGGTGTGAATGAAACATCGGATATTCCTGCTTTCAGCAAAACCAATAAGAATTATACCCTCAGTACACGTTTCCTGGAAAACGGCAGCTTTATACGTTTTAAGAATATTGGACTGAGCTATGAACTGCCGAAGTCGCTCTTGCACAGGCCTGGCATCACTGTATCGCTCAGTGGTACCAACCTGATTACCATCACTAAATACAAAGGCTTTGATCCTGAAACGAACAGCGTAACCTCCGGGGCAGGCGCAGATGTGAACCAGGGTATCGACTATGGTTCCTATCCAAATGCAAAAACAGTAACCCTGGGCTTCAACTTTAAATTCTAAAAAGATCGACCATGAAATATTTCGCAATTATATCGCTGTTGAGCGCGCTTACATTTTCCTCCTGCAATAAAACTTTGCAGGAAGACCCAAATGGGCAGCTCACCGGTGCAGGAGCAGTGAACAGTATCCCCGGATTGCAAGCAGCCGTGCTAGGGGCTTACCAGCCTTTAAAGAACGGCTATACATCTGGTTTTGCATCCTCCGCCATCGTTGCTGTGCTAATGGGTAGTGAAGACCTCACTACTCATCCAGCCAGTAATAAACAGGAGTTACGAGAGATGGACCAGTTTGCCGTTAATGCTACCAACAGTCGCATTAACGTGATTTGGTTGGGCTGCTATAAGGCCATACAGAATGCGAACAATGTGATTGCTAATTATACAAAAGTGAGCGGTGATCCTGCTGTCATCAATCCGTTGGCAGGGGAGGCCTATTTTATCCGGGCGTTCTCTTACTATTGGCTGGTAAGACTTTGGGGCAATATCCCATTGATTACCACTGCCGATTACAGCGCAGACGTGTATAATGTAAAAAAGAGTACCCCGCAGGATGTATATAAATTGATTGAAAGCGATCTGCAACAGGCAGAAAAAATGTTGTCCAATACAAAAGCTGCACCTGGAAGAGCGAATGCCGGCGCGGCCAAAGCGTTGTTGGCAGATGTATATCTCACGGAAGGCGGCTGGCCTATCAAAGATGCCTCCAAATATGCGCTGGCAGCGGCCAAAGCAAAAGAGGTGATTGACAATAAAGGCGCATATGGCTTTGATCTCGTACCTGATTTGGCACAACTGTGGTCTGGAACGCCTGCCAGCATTGGCACGCCAGAAGAAGTATTTGCTTTCCAGTTTTGTGCGAGCTGCGGTAATGGCAACAGTGTATATGGCAAATCATCTATGCCTTCAGACGAAGGTGGCTGGGACGACTATTTCACCGAAATTAATTTCTATAACAACTTCCCCGCTGGCAAAAGAAAAGATGTGACCTTCTATACATCCTTCAAAACATCTGCTGGTGTTATTAACTGGCAGAATGGTATCACCAAACATCCCTACTACAATAAGTTTCGCATCAATACGCCAACGCCTGGCTACCTTACTTCCAGCACCAATATGTCTACTCCGATTATCCGCTATGCACATGTGCTGCTGATTTTCGCGGAGGCGCAAGCCCGCGCTGGGGCTCCTTCCACAGATGCTTATGCTGCTATCAACAAGGTACGTGCGCGTGCAGGCCTTCCGGATCTGGCGAACCTGAGTGCTACTGATTTCGCGAATGAAGTAGTACAGGAGCGCAGTTGGGAATTTGCCGGCGAATATACCCGCTGGTTTGATCTGCAAAGACTAGAACTAGTGGAGAGTGCTAATGCCAATAAGGATGCTAGTGACTTACCGCCGCTGCGTCCTATCTCAAAAGCCAGTTATTGGCTGCCTATACCGTATGGAGATGCACAACTGAACCCTGGCATTAAATAAGAAGAGGATATAATTGATATGAGAGCTTTTTTGCTGACCATTTTTTTGTTGACGGGCGCCTGCTGTGGCTTTGCGCAGCAAGCCCGTCAGCGAATTCCCATCAACGATGGATGGACTTTTCGTTTTGCTTATGACGTAAGAAAGAATGCACCGGTACAACATGTACAGTTGCCACACACTTGGAATGCCAGTGATGTAGCCGCCGGTAAGATGGACTATTATCGTACTACCGGCATCTACACCCGGAAAATTCACCTGGAGCCGGCCTGGAAAGGCCGTCGCATATTCCTTTTCATGGAAGGGGCCAATGCGGTAGCAGAAGTATATGTCAACCAAAAACTTGTCACAGAACACAAAGGCGGATATACCGCTTTCTGCACGGAGATTACAGGATATTTGCAGGAGGGGGGAGACAGCCAGTTATCGATACAGGTGAGTAATGCATATCGCAACGATGTGTTGCCCTTATCAGGGGATTTCAACGTATACGGCGGCATTCACCGGCCAGTCTCGCTGATTGTAACAGGGCCAGATTGCATCACCCCGTTGGACTATGCATCGCCAGGCGTATATATTCAACAACAACATGTTTCGGCCTACGAAGCGCAGGTGCAAGTGACTACCAAACTATCCCTGAAACGGGCCACAGACCTGCAATTACGCACCATCATCACCGACGCCCAGCAAAAACAGGTGGCAACCCTAACAACTACTGTTGGACAGGATAGCATTATACGTCAGCCTCTCACTATGCAGCATCCACACTTGTGGAACGGTCGAAAAGACCCTTACCTCTACAAAGTAACGGTGCAGCTCATGCAAAATGGAAATGTGCTAGATGAAATCGTACAGCCGTTAGGGTTAAGATACTATGGAGTGGACCCCGACAAAGGTTTCTCTCTTAATGGTGTAAACACTGATCTACACGGCTTCGGATTGCATGAAGACGTTGCTGGTAAAGGCTCTGCCATGGACCATCAAGATCAACAAAAAGATATGCAACTGATAATGGAAGTAGGAGCCAATGCTATGCGCCTTACCCATTACCCGCATTCCAATTATTTCTATGAGCTGGCAGATACAAATGGCATCATACTGTGGACAGAAATACCACTGGTAGGCCCTGGGGGCTATAACGGTGCCGGCTATGTAAATAGCAACGGGTTACGTCAACAGGCCCGACAGGTACTCACGGAGCTGATTCGTCAGCAGTATAATCATCCGTCTATTTGCTTTTGGGGATTGTTTAATGAACTGAAGTTGGATTATGACGACCCGATTCCTTTTGTAGATACGCTCAATCAGTTGGCCAAATCAGAAGATCCGACCCGACTCACCACCTGCGCCTCTTTCCTCGATAATGGAAAATTCAACCAGAGCAGTGATGTCATCGCATGGAACAAATACTTTGGTTGGTATGGTGGCCGATTTGAAGAGATGGGAACTTGGGCGGATAGCCTCCATCATCTGTTCCCGCGCAAACCCATTGCGATAAGCGAATACGGGGCAGGCGCCAACATCGGCCAGCATACAGAAGTGTTACAAGCACCAGATCCCGGCGGTCCTTTTCATCCTGAAGAGTGGCAAACAGCTTACCATGAGAAAAACTGGGAAGAGCTGAGTCGCCGTCCTTTTATCTGGGGGAAATTTGTATGGGTCCTATGCGACTTCGGTTCCGCTATTCGAGAGGAAGGCAGTGTAAAAGCGCTGAACGACAAAGGACTGGTCACCTATGACCGCAGCATGCGGAAGGATGCCTTCTACTTCTATAAGGCCAACTGGAGTAATGAACCGGTATTGTATATCGCAGAGAGAAGAAATAATATTCGTAAACAAGAAAAAGCAAATATAAAAGTATTCACCAACGCTAACGCTGTAGAGCTGTTTGTAAATGGTAAGTCGATGGGAAAAGCCACCACCGATGCATTCAAAAGAGCCACTTGGCCGCAGGTGCCTTTACAGCCCGGAGAGAACCTTATTTCAGTCCGCGCTATCCGGAATGGGCAAGTGTTGAACGACAACTGCACCTGGCAGCGCAGCGATAATGCTACCACTTTATCACGATAAGACGTGAGTAATAATGATTATGGAATTAGTCAACAGCCGCTGGCTATCTAGTCGGCGGCCATTTTGAGAGATAGGAAAGTTCAATTTTTATCAATCATAAATACACTCGTATGAAAACACTTGCAACACTGTTGTGCGCACTCATCCTCTTTGCATCCTGTAAGAGGGATGTCCTTGAACTACAAAAGCTAAATGGCCGATCGACCGCCGTTTTAGGGGTTAGTCCTGGTGGTACTACCTATTATGTGGACCCCAATGGTAGTGATACGGCTAATGGAACTAGTACAACTTCCGCTTGGCAAACCCTTGCCAGAGTGGATTCTATGATCTTCCAGCCGGGCGATAAGATTCTCTTCCTTGCTGGTGGGGTATGGGCAGGTCAGCTCGCTCCAAAAGGATCTGGTTCTGCAGCAGCCCCTATTATCATCGACCAGTATGGCACCGGTAATCAGCCACGCATTGACGGTGGCGGCGTTTCCAACAATTTCGCGACCGTGCTACTCAGTAATCAATCTTACTGGGAAATCAATAACTTGGAAGTGACTAACACAGCGATTGCCGGCGCTGGTTTGGCATTGACTGGGATCAAAGTGGCAGCCATGGATTCCAGCTTGGCTTGTACCCATGTGTACATCAAAAACTGCTATGTGCATGATGTGAATGCTACCGGTTACGGTACTACGAATTACAATAAGGCATCTGGTGGTATCCTGGTGAGTGGTACTTTCAATGATGCACTGGTACAGAACTGCCATGTAAAAAACTGCGCGGTAGAAGGGATACGTACTACTTACACTAATAACTTGTCCACTAATGTAGTATTCGATGGCAACCTGTTGGAAAATATTTATGGCGATGGTATGGTAATGTCTTCTGTTGCTGGAGGCGCAAAAATGACCAATAATACAGTGGTAAACGCTTGTATCACCAATGCAGCCAACTTTGCCGGTATCTGGACATACAGAAGTCATGGTACCCTTGTTGCCAATAATGAAGTATATGGCCTTACTGGTGGTATGAATGACGGTCAACCTTTTGATGCCGATATCAATACCAAAGGGGATATCTTCGAATACAACTATTCCCACGACAATAGCCGTGGATTCATGCTCTTTATGCCGGATGCAGACAGTATCATTGTGCGTTACAATGTGAGTGCAAACGATACCAAGGGTGGTAGTAAAGTATTTAATTATACCTCTACCAAAACCACCAACCAAATTTATAACAACGTCTTTTACATGACCAACAATGCGACTTATTTCTTCCAGACGAAATTTATCGGATTGTTTGCCAATAACATCGTTTACAGCAGCGGTACAATTACTAATTTTTCGCAAAATGCGATGGATGCCACTGCGAGGTTCGTCAATAACTGTTTCTATCCTTCCGCCAATGTGCTTACTACCAACTGGGGTGGATATCAGAGCAATAATATTACTAGTAATCCCTTGTTTGTTAGTCCTACTACTTATAGCATTGGTCGCAGTACTGCATCAGCTTTCAATTTGCAGAATACCTCGCCTTGTTACAATGCGGGCGCAGTGATGGCGGGCAATGGGGGCGTGGATTTTGCTGGTAATGCTTTACCGATTACGTCTCCAGATATGGGTGCATTCCAACATGCCGTGTCTGGTACATCTACCGTTACCATTGCAGATGCTTATGTGCGCGATGGAACTTATGCAACCACTAACTATGGTACAGCTACCTCGCTGGTGGTGAAGTCGGACGCTACCTCCTATAACAGGAAGGCCTATATGAAATTTGACCTTTCTACATTGGGTGTATCGCATGTTAGTTCCGCATTGCTGAGCGTATATGCCAATAGTGTGAATACTTCGCCTACCCGTACCATTTCCGTGTATGCGACTACTACCAGCAGTTGGAGCGAATCGGGTATCACCTGGAATAATGCCCCAATGGATACCACGCTGATAGGTACTTTCACCGTTACCTCCACCGGTACTTATACCCTGGATATTACGCAAAACGCTAATAACATATTGTCATCCAGCAATAAAATTGTTTCCTTGCTGCTGATGAATGCAGGGCCGGCTGATTCAAAAGGAGATGTAAGTTTCAATAGTAGAGAAGCTAGTACGAATATGCCGAGCATTGTGGTGGCCTATTAATAAGGTTATTCTTAAAATTCAAGCTCCCTGGCGACATTTGTTGCCAGGGATTTTTATTTCTTCGTGGTTTGTATCGCTTCCTAACTATCGCAGTGGTGTGCATTACATTAGCATAAGCCCGAGCTATCCGTTTCTCCTATACTCACAATTCTTAACCCAAACCCCTATTTATGAGCAAATACATCATCCCTTTTTTGCTGTTGAGTGCTATGATATTTTCTGCCTGCAATAAAGAGCAGCACAGCACATCCGGTAATAATGCAGTGACACCTGCCACTAACATGCAAACAGCCGATCATAAGGACCAAGTTCTTACCCCTGTAGGCTGGGTGGCTAAAACGCAAGTACATCATATTGAAACAGGAGAATACCTGAGTGGTGAAGGTAATCGTCTTCGCAGGTATGATCGCAATGGAAAGGTGTTGGAAGATTATGGTGCTATGGAGCAGAATGCCAGGCAGACGCCGTTCTATCCAGACAATTCAAAAGGAAAAGGTGTACTCCCACTGGGTTCCGGCTGGATCACCTACACTTACTGGACCAACAATAGCGCTTCTGCGATTTCCTACTTTAATACCAATTGGACCGTGCCACCTGCTCCGGCTGTGAATTCCGGTCAGACCATCTTCCTTTTCAATGGTATACAGAATTCAGATCACATCCTCCAACCAGTATTGCAGTGGGGGCCATCTGCTGCTGGTGGCGGCGCTTATTGGGCTATTGCCAACTGGTATGTAGGTAATAGTGCCATCTACAGTAATTTAATCCGTGTGAGTCCAGGTACGAATTTACAAGGATTAATGACGCTACTCAGTGGTGGTAGCAGTACTGGTAGTTATAAATCGGCCTTCGTTGGGTATTCTTCCATTGATTTGAATGTTTATAATATTCCCACTTTATACTGGGCTGCGGAATCCCTGGAAGCATACGGCGTGGCTACCTGCTCTAACTATCCAAACACCACTAGTACAAGGCTCAGTGGTATTGACCTGAGAGTGGGCGGCGTACAAGCGCCATTATCATGGTCAGTGGCCAATGCGGTTACCGACTGCGGCCAGCACGCTAATGTGGTTAGCCAGGGTACACCTAATGGCATTGTAGATATTTATTATTGATTAACCAGAAACGGTGTCGGGCGACGAAAGCAACCGCTGGATATCCTGGCGGTTGCTTTTTATTATTGGCACATCGTAAGTTGAGTTTCCTGACAAAATTGTAAATAAATAGGGGAAACGACTGATATTTTGACACGTGTCTCCAGAAATATACCAATCGGTATATTTTTCGTACCTTGTTTAAAATGTAGGAATCATGTCAAAAGCCGAAAAAACTAAGGCATTTATTATTGAGAAATGCGCTCCTGTATTCAATAAAAGGGGATACGCAGGAACATCCCTAACGGACATAGAAGCAGCAACCGGCCTTACAAAAGGGGCCTTGTACGGGAATTTTCGGGATAAGAATGACATCGCAAAGGAGGCATATCACTTTAGCGTCGGTTGCTTGAAACAGCGATACATGGCGCATGTTAAGAGCGATCAAAATGCCTATAACAAACTCATCGCATTTACAGAATATTACCGGCATGACTGGAAGAAATTTCTCCAGGAAGGCGGGTGCCCTATTCAGAATGCAGCAGTGGAATCTAACGCCGACCTTCGGTTTTTAAGACCTCATGTTCAAAAGAGTATAAAAGGATGGGCGGGATTTCTTGCAGACATTATTGAAGAAGGTAAGGAGACACGGGTCCTTAAACCTGTAAATGCGCATGAATATGCGTTTATGATCATCATGGTGCTAGAAGGAGGAATTATGCTTGCTAAGGTGATGAACAATCACGCGTATCTATGGCAAGCCTTGGATAGGCTGGTTAAAATAATAAATGAGGAATTAAAGCGATAAATCCGGCATTGACATATTTCGCTGCTATTATTTTATACAATAAGAAGGAGCTGAATTATGACAGATTTATTTTCTGAAACAATAATAGGAGCTATTGACAAAGTTAAAAGCTCCGTCGTTAAAATTGAACGAGTAGAAGCGGTTAACGGTAAGGATAGGATTACAGGAACCGGCTCTGGTTTTTTATATTCCTCAGATGGGTATCTCTTTACCAATAGTCACGTAGTCCATGGAGCAAAACGCCTTCGCGTAGTATTGCATGACGGTGATTTTCATGAAGCGGAACTCATCGGAGAAGATCCTTCCAATGACTTGGCTATTTTGAAAATATCAGCCTCCGATTTTACGCCCGCAGTGTTGGGGGATTCCACCAAATTAAGGATAGGAGAGCTGGTCGTCGCGATTGGTAACCCGATGGGATTTCAGCATACCGTTACGCATGGCATCGTGAGTGCCCTTGGCCGCTCGCTGAGAAGCGAAGCAGGTAACCTGATGGATAGCATGATACAAACAGATGCGGCGCTGAACCCAGGCAACTCTGGCGGCCCACTCATCAATGCCGAAGGCGAAGTGATTGGCGTGAATACCGCCATGATACAAGGTGCTCAAAGTATATGCTTTGCGATCAGTATCAATACCGCTAAAGAAATTGCTTACCAGTTAATGAAGTTTGGGAAAGTTCGTAGAGCCTATCTGGGCTTAGTGCTCCAACAGATTGAACTGGTTCCAAAATTAAAAGCATACCATCATTTGATAAACAAAAGCGCTCTTTTTGTAACGCAAGTCGAGAAAGGGAGTCCGGCGGATAAAGCCGGCATCCTGTCTGGCGACATCTTAGTGTCGTTCAGCGATAAAATGGTGCAGACTTCTGATGAACTGTTTAAAATGTTGACGGAAGACAAAATTGGGTCTTTCTATTTTACAGAAGTGATCAGGGGAAATCATAAACAAGAATTGAGAATTACACCATCTGAAAAATAAGACCAGCAATGGTTGGTACATGAAAAGGTCGGAGATTCACTCCGACCTTTTTCTTTTTTAATGGTGGCCAATATTTTAATGACAAGGTACTGGTTCCGCCATATACTGTAGACTCAGCGATTCCAAGGTTGTACTGGCTTGTTGTAAGTGTGCTTTCAGCTTATCTGTAGCAGCAGTGATAGTATCTGCTAATTGTTGGTAATATGCGATACCTTCGTTTAAGTTTTGGAAAAACGTAGTGTAGTATTTCTTTCTTTTTGACACCTGATCCGACTGACTGTCCTGCTCCAATTGCTCTTTCAAGTAAGCAACATATAACCGCAATTCCCCAATAAATACATGTGGTCTTTCACTGTTCTGCAAGATATTGGTGCGGCCGTATATGTGATCCGTCATGGTTTGCAGCGAAACGATCTTAGAGAAATTGACAATATTCGGGCCTGGGCAAACGGTTACCGCCTTCAATGTTCTGACGAAAGGCTCATTATAAAGAATAGCAGCGGAATTACTCAATCCAACGCATAAGCATTCCTTTTCCAAAACACTCTCCAGTTGCCTTTTGTATTCGTCCGTTGGTAAATTGAGCGATTGCAGTTGAGCGATCTTTAATTGCTGGTATTTATGAGAGGCCGTACAAATGGGCTCGGAAGTAAATTCCGTATTAAAAGAGAGGTGTTTCTCAGTGCAAGGATTTCCTGGCTTACCTTTAGCGATGCGTGATAATCTTTCATCTTCGGCCGAAGTGCCTTTCAGGTAATGGAATCGGGCGCCTAAAGGAGAGCTGTTACTGAGTACCACCTCTTTTTCCGTAGCAGCGCATAGCTTTTGAAGCGTCTCCTCATCAACGGTCGTAGCTTCAGGTACCAGTAGGAAAGGAGTGCCCCATCCTGTAGCGGCCATATCATATTGATTGCGGAGGAATTCATCCTCTTCGTAGGTGCCTATACCACCTTGTACAGAGTACTTTAATGCTGGAGGGGCAGTTATCTCCCGACCATTTTTCCGCATCACTGCCGCCTTGTACAGGTCAAACAAGGAAGCGATTAATTCTTGCTTATTAGATTTAAATTCTTCCAGGATAGGGCCTAGCAGGTATCCTTCCGTCGCAAATGCGTGTCCGCCGCAATTCAAGCCAGATTCAATCCTGAATTCGCTCACCCAAATGCCTTTTTTAGCCAAGTATTTCCCTTGGATGAGGGCAGAACGGTAATCACTCACTTTCACGATTACCTTTTTCTTAAAATTACCTGTCTCATCTGCATCAAACTGGCTACAGTTTTCCAAATAGTTGTACAGCTTAGGGTCCATACCGGCAGAGAATACCACAGACGAATCAGTAAGGTCGCTATTGGCATACCCCTTTAATGCAGTGATGGGGTCTACCGTTTTCGTCATGATATTTACATCAATAGCGCCAGGTTGAATTTGTGTGCGTAATAGGGCTTGTAGGTCCATTTGTTCCGCTGCATTGGTGGCCTGTTGCATCTTTTTGTACAGTTGCTTTACCATGGAGCCTTCTGGCAGCATTTCAAAGTACTTTACAATTTCGGAACCTTTTTCAAAGGCTGCTTTTCTCAATTTATCTACTTGCCCTTGTACTATGGTATTTACCAGGTTCAGGTAATCGGTGATCCGCTTCTCGCGGTAGTTCTCTTCATGGACAGTGATAGGTGTATACTCCTGGTTGATGATAGGATAGTAATGCTTTCTCATCATTTCCACCAGCCTGTCTTCCACAATTGATATAACTGACGAGATGCCAAATCGTGCTACTTTGATCGGACTATCGATCGTATAAGCTAATCCCATTACCGGGATATGAAATGTATGCATATAACTTATTTAATTTCTCTTCTCCATAAATGTTTTTTGCCAAATCCCAGTTGACTGTCCGTCATCTTTAAGGCAGTGAGCCGGATCGTGTATGCCTTTCCGTTGATGGCTCATGCCATTGGGATTTTGCGATGTTCCAGGAAACCGGTGATCGTTGTATTCATTGATTCTCTAATTGCCTTAAAGCAGATTCATGGAGCAAATATATCTATTCAGGACAAAATTGTCCTGAATTATTTTTAATTAAGAAAAATTTAAGTTTTAGCGTCCTGGAATGGGCAATTCATGTAATTTAGATGCTCAAAATAAATTTCATGTTTTCAAAGGCGACAGAATACGCATTACGGGCTACTATATATATAGCGCAGCATACTACGGAGGATAGTAAATGCCGTATTGATGATATTGCCCGTGGCATAGATGCGCCTGTTTCCTTTACCGCCAAGATTTTGCAGGCTTTGCGGAAGGATGAAAAGGTGATCAACTCCATTTCTGGCCCTAACGGCGGATTCTATATCACTGACAAGTGCCGTAAAAAGCCTGTGCGCGCCATCCTCGACGCCATGGGAGAAGGGGAGGTGCTAGAGAAATGTGTACTGGGATTGAAGAAGTGCTCGAATACCAGTCCTTGCCCTATGCACAGCGATTATAAAGAGATCAAGAAGAAATTATTAAGGCTGTTCGAAGACAGAACGATCCAAGACCTGGCGGATGATAAGGGTATGTTCCTGAAACTGGGTAAAAAGTAGCCACTAGTGCTGTATTTAAGTATTTGCTTAAATACACAAATATGCCTACTTTTATGATTATGGAAAGGGGAAATACATGTATCCGGGAGCAGGCAAACCCAATACAGATAAATGAATGCCGGAAAAAGGTAGCGGACAATGAAGCCGCTTTTGCCCAATTATCTGGTACTTTATCGCTAGCAGGCAACGATGTACGGTTAAAAATCCTATACTTACTCGAAGAGGAAAAGGAGCTTTGTCCCTGTGATTTAAGCGATATTTTAGGCATGAGCATACCCGCTATCTCTCAACATCTGCGAAAATTGAAAGATGGTAACATGGTTACTTCCCGGAAAGCAGGACAAACTATTTTCTATTCCATCAAACCTGCCTATTTGAAGTTGTTGCGTGGGTTTTTTAAAATCATCGATCAAGTAGAAACAGTATGAAGAACGGAAAGAATAGCAAAGTTTTGCTAGGTTCAGGACTGTTATTGGCGTTTACGTCCTCCCTCTGCTGTATTGTGCCGCTATTGGCCATCTTGGGCGGCGCAGGCGGAACAATGGCTGCATTTAGTTGGGCAGCGCCGCTTCGGCCTTATTTACTCGCTGCAACAGCGGTAGTATTGGCATTTGCATTCTATCAGGCATATAAGCCAAAGCCTAAAGATGCCTGTGGGTGCGTGGAAGAGAAGAAAAGCTGGTTACAATCAAAATCCTTTCTCTGGATAGTGACGGTTGTTTCCATCTTATTGTCTGCCTTCCCTTATTATGAAAAGTATTTCCATTCGCAGGCCCAAGCGCAAACAAAGATAGCTGGAAATGAAAGCCATATCCAGCAAGCAACATTACATATAGCTGGTATGAGTTGTGACGCCTGTGAAGGCCATGTAAACAATGCATTACTGCAAAAGAAAGGAGTTATACAGGCTAAAACCTTTTATGCCAAAGGTATTTCGATGGTGACATACGACAGTACGCAGGTATCCATCCAGCAATTGGCTACTACTATCGAAGATGAAACCGGCTATAAAGTACTGCCTTAAGTATCCCACCTAGATTAAAATGAATATGATGGAATTGAAATCAATTATAACCTGTCCGAAATGTGGGCATCAAAAGGAGGAAATCATGCCAACCAATGCCTGCCAATATTTCTATGTATGTGAAAATTGCCACGAACGGCTTAAACCGCTGGCGGGCGACTGTTGTGTATACTGCAGTTATGGTACCGTGAAGTGTCCGCCGATGCAAGAAGGAAATTGTTGCTGTTGTTAAAAAATACTGATAATGGTAACCACTTTACAAGTAAAAGATAAAAGCGACTCTGGCAAGGCTATTAAGATAGCTCCTTTTCGAAAAGAAATCAGGAAAACGACGCCGCATAAGCATAATAACTACTTTGAGATATTGTACCTTTCACAAGGCAACGGTTACCATTATATTGATTCCAGAAAGTTCCAGGTGGCGCCGCCGGTGATGTATTTCATTCGAAAAGACCAGGTGCATTATTGGGAACTGGACAGCGAACCAGATGGATATGTCATAATCATCAAGAAGGCGTTTATAGAAAAGAGCCTGGATAATGAACTCAAAGCTTTATTTACACAAC
Source organism: Chitinophaga sp. (assembly GCF_019236475.1). Classification (GTDB taxonomy): domain Bacteria; phylum Bacteroidota; class Bacteroidia; order Chitinophagales; family Chitinophagaceae; genus Chitinophaga. The sequence goes on along the minus strand of NZ_JAFAIX010000014.1, from coordinate 112,015 downwards.
TTAGCAAGGAGAGTTGCGTCTTCCTAAAAGATGATGCCACCACTCAAATGCTCTTTCAATTACTTACGGAAACCAACAAAAAGGAAGGTACATATACTTTCCACATGACGGAAGGACTGCTGAAAGCATTGCTGGCGCACGTGTTGGAGGATGTAAAGAAATTTAGCGGCCATGTGGAGATAACATCTAATTTGTACCAATCATTTCTCTCGCTGCTCAGTGCGGAACAAACCGTAAAAAATAAAGTACACCATTACGCGGAATTGCTGCGTACTTCTCCTCAGAATTTAAATGCTGCCTGTCGCAAAGCAGTGGATCAATCTTCAGAAGAGGTGTTGTCTGAATTCATTATCAGCGAAGCAAAACGTTTATTGCTGTACACAGATAATACGATTGCTGAAATTTCCTTTCTCCTCGATTTCAATGACCCCTCGCATTTTGTGAAATATTTCAAGCGCAAAACGGAGCAAACTCCTCTTGCCTTCAGGAAAAACGGTTAGTACCACGAAATTTTCAATTATACCGTTAGATACCAAAGAATTGTATGAAATTTGTTATGTAGATACGTTTGGCCCTGTAGACAGGATTAAGGATCAGCCTGGCACTCTTCATCTCTTTTATTTTTCATAGATAAAAGTAACGATGCTATGCATACACCCCTCCATGGTGAGCCTAATATCAATGCGCGTCACAGTCGAAGAAACTTTATTGAAAACGGCCTGAAAGTAACGGTTGTTTCGGGTATGCTGGGGATAGGTCTTTTACCCGGCTGTAAGGATAAGGGAAAAGAAGAAGAGGAAATAAGTCCGCCAGAGGACCTTATGCGTGAGCACGGTATCTTAAACCGGGTTTTATTGGTATACGATCATTTCCTACAAATGCTGGCCTCCAATGAGCAAATTAATCCCCAACTGATTACGGATGCCGCTGGCATTATCCGAACTTTTATAGAAGAGTACCATGAGAAACAAGAGGAGGATTTTTTATTTCCTCGTTTTGAAAAAGCCCATCAATTGACAGACCTGGTGCAGGTATTAAAAACACAGCACCAACAAGGGCGTGTTATTACAGACCAGTTGCTCCAACTGGGCAAGCAACCGCAAATAACAACGGAAGAGAATAAACGAAAACTGAATAGTCTGCTGACATCCTTTAATCGTATGTACCGGCCTCATGAAGCCCGGGAGGATACTGTATTGTTCCCCGCATTGAGGGGAATCGTCAGCAAACATGAGTTTGACAGTCTGGGTGAAGATTTTGAAAAGCGGGAACACCAGCTCTTCGGAGAGGGAGGATTCGAAACCTTTGTAGACAAGGTTGCCAAAGTAGAGCAGCAATTGGGCATTTATGATTTGGCACAGTTTACTCCTAAACTATAGGCCGTCATCACCATTCAAACCGTTTGCTATGAAAAGCGAAAGCCAACCATTAGGTTATTCCTATTTGTTGATTCGCCTGATCCCAGGCCTTGTATTCTTATCGGAAGGAATACAGAAATTCCTACTACCAGTAGATCTTGGGCCCGGACGTTTTGAAAAGATAGGCTTCCCGCAGCCAGAATTCTGGGCATACTTTACCGCTTGTTTTGAGATAATATGTGGCTTACTGTTAATTATTGGGTTATTAGTCCGACTCGCAACAATCCCCTTGCTGATAGTGATGATCGTGGCATTTATTGCTACGAAAGTACCCATATTGGAGCAAAAAGGATTTTGGGCGATGGCGCACGAATACCGGACTGATTTTGCGATGACCATGATATTGATCTTTCTTTTGATCAATGGCGCCGGGAAGTTTTCTATGGACCATCGATTGGCGCGAATGAAGAGAAAACGAATGTTCAATCGTCTGAGGTGATGGAAGGAGGGCGCAGCGCTTGCATGCTATATTAATACCATTCTATTTTCAAATATACCATAAAACGATAGTTATATTTGCAATATTTGCGCTCGTAACCATTGGGCAGGGAGAGAGGGGATGTAGATTCCATCTCTCTACTATTTTTACCCTGTTACTACCATCCGATGAATTTTAAATCAACGAATATGTACAGCCTGCCGTTGAGGCTATTTTTATGTTTCGTTTGCCTGATAGGCTTTAGGGAGACGACATTCGCTCAATCCTCAGCGGCTACTTCGCTGAAGGAGTTGTTGCAACTAGCAGAAAATAACTATCCATTATTAAAATCCAAAGCATGGGAAGTAAAAGCGTCACAAAAGGCGATCAATGCCAGTAAGAGTTCCCTAATACCTTCTCTGGATGCGGCCTACCAAGTAAATTATGCCACTTATAACAACATCACTGGCATGGCATATCCCACCTACCTGGTACCTATTAGCGGCCCTCCAGCCACGGCAAATCACTATGATGGTGTATTCGGCAGTGCCACTAGTTTGCTGTTAAACTGGCAACCGATTACCTTCGGACAGCGTGCCTCTCAGGTGGATTTTTCCATAGCTGGTGCGCAATATGCGAAAGCCGATGCGGGCAACGAGATCTTTCAGCATAAGATAAAGGTGATCAATTCCTACCTGGATATCCTCACTGCGATGGAAATGGAGAAAGTATTTGAGGAAAACGTTGTTCGCACGGATGCGAATTTAACAGTGGCCAGAACATTGGTTGTAAGTGGTATCAAGCCAGGTGTAGATACCGCCCTCCTGAAAGCAGAAATGTCCAGAGCCAGGGTGGAGTTACTGAACAGCCGTAAATATAAAGAACAGGCTATCATTACGCTTTCGCAGTTGCTTGCAACAGATAACACTCCTGTACTGACTGATACCAGTTACTTCACGCGACTCCCCGAAGCGTATGTACCTGCTGATACCGCAAAAAATCCATTGCTTTCCTTGTATGCCACCAATATTGAGTTGAGCAAAGCCCGTAAAAAAGTACTAGGTAAAACAACGATGCCAACACTCGGTATGTGGGGGACTGCCTATGCGAGAGGCTCTGGCGTTGATTATAACGGTAATGTGAAATCCACTGAGGGTCTTGCTTTCCAACGATATAATTATGGTCTTGGCTTGCAGTTAAGCATACCTATTTTACAATTTGCAAAAATAAGATCTCAGGTGCAGCAGCAGGATTTGCTGATCAGATCCAACGAGGAAAAATTGAATGAGATATCATTGCAGGTGAGGAAACAGAATGAGCTGGCTGATACCACACTCAGCACCGCTTTAATGGTGTCTAAAGAAACACCGCTGTATTTTGAATCTGCTAATTTTTCATACAAAGCCATGCAATCCCGCTATCAGTCGGGGTTAGCGAATTTTGCTGATTTGATGCAGGCACAGTATGCATTGGTGAAAGCGGCTACTGATAATAAAACAGCGTATATGGCTGTATGGAAGGCGCTATTGTATAAGGCCGCTGTGAGTGGCGATCTGAATTTATTCTTAAACCAGGTTAAGTAGCAAGGTTATGATCCGATTAATAGCGATGGCATTGCGTAGACCATTGGCAGTTGTAGTGGCCTTTATTGGGATTGTCTTTTTTTCATGGCTCAGTATTAAAAACATGAAAATCGACATCTTTCCGAAAATGGGAACGCCTACTATTTATGTGGCCCAGCCCTATGGAGGCCTTTCTCCTGAACAGATGGAAGGGTTTATTACTTCTTATTATGAATACCATTTTCTGTATGTCACCGGCGTGAAATTCGTAGAATCCAAATCGATTCAAGGTGCTGCTATTATCAAAATACAGTTCAATGAAGGTACAGATATGAGTCAGGCGATGGGAGAGGTAGTTGGTTATGTAAACCGCGCCCGTGCCTTTATGCCACCAGGAACCGTGCCTCCATTTGTTACCCGCTTTGATGCAGGGAGCGTTCCGGTAGGACAGTTGGTATTTACTTCGGAAACGCGCTCCCTTGGCGAAATACAAGACCTGGCCTTGTTCAAAGTCAGACCAATGTTTTCCACTTTGCCTGGGGTATCGGCTCCGCCACCATTTGGTGGTAACCAGAAAACGGTTATTATAAAAGTAGATCCAGAGAAAATAAGGAATTACAATCTTTCCCCGGACGAGGTCGTGCAAGCCCTGGCCAAATCCAATAGTATCACACCGGCAGGTAATATCAGGCAAGAAGATCAGATGCTGATTACTTCACAGAATGCGGTGGTTGAAAATGTGAAAGAGCTGGAGAATGTGCCCTTGAAACTGGGAGCGGGTCCTGCAGTGTACATCCGGGATATTGGCAATGTAGAACTAGGCGCTGATGTAACTACCAGTTATGCCCTGATCAATGGAAAACGCTCCGTGTATATCCCTGTTACCAAACGGGCCGATGCCGCCACCTGGGATGTAGTGCAACGAGTAAAAGCGGCCTTGCCAGATATGCAGGCTGCTGTTCCAGATGATATTAAAGTCACCTATTCTTTTGATCAGTCAGGCTATGTGATCAATTCATTGAGAAGTCTGACCACAGAGGGAATCCTGGGAGCGCTACTGACGGGATTGATGGTATTGCTCTTTTTACAAGACTTACGTGGCGCCTTGATCGTGGTAATTACTATTCCACTGGCCTTATTGTCTGCCATCATCGGTCTAAAAATATTTGGCCAAACGCTGAATGTAATGACATTGGGAGGCTTGGCGTTGGCCATTGGTATTTTGGTGGATGAATCCACTGTGACGATTGAAAACATACACCATCACCAGGAATTAGGAAAATCAAAAGCAAAGGCGATCTGGGATGCCTGTCGGGAGATAGCATTACCTAAATTGCTGATCCTCCTTTGTGTATTGGCGGTATTTGTACCTGCCCTATTTATGTCGGGTATTCCCGGCGCGATGTTCCTGCCTTTATCACTGGCAGTAGGCTTTGCGATGATAGCCTCCTTTATTCTTTCGCAGACCGTGGTACCTGTTTTTGCGCATTGGTTGCTGAAAGATCGAATCCAGGGAGGAGAAGCCAATGCCGCGAATCGCTTTAATCGTTTTCGCTCCCGCTATGAAGCATGGCTGCAACGCTTTGTAAAACGATCTTCCTGGACAACGCCCGTATATCTCGTATTAACAATAGGATTAACAGGGATTGGTTTTTATTTCCTAGGTACGGAGATATTCCCTAAAACAGATGCAGGCCAAGCGCAGGTGCGCTTAAGGTTGCCTGCAGGAACCCGTGTGGAAAGAACAGAGGCCGCCACTCAGCAATTATTGCACCTGGCCGATAGCATTACAAAAGGGCAAGTTGAAATTAGTTCTGCATTTATAGGGGTACAACCTTCTAGTTACCCAGTGAATCTTATCCACCTCTGGACCAGCGGACCACATGAATCCGTGACAAAATTAAAGCTGAAGCATGGTACCGGCATTGCCATAGAAGGCTTTAAAGAGGTATTGCGGGAGGCTGTCAAAAAGGATATGCCAACAGCCATGCTATCTTTTGAACCGGGTGATATGGTGGAACAAGTAGTAAATATGGGTACTGCCAATCCTATTGAGATTGCCATCATGGGAAAGAATCTTTCTCAAAGTCGTAAGATTGCTGAGGCGCTAAATAAGAAATTGCAAGGAATTGCCTACTTACGGGATGTACAGATTGCCACGCCATTAGAATATCCAGGCATTAAACTGAACATCGATAGAATTAAAGCGGGGCAGTTGGGATTAACGGTGGATCAGATTACTAAGTCAACCGTAGCGGCTACTTCTTCCAGTCGCTTTACGCAGCCAAACTATTGGCTCGACAAAAACACAGGTACTGCCTACCAGGTTCAGGTAGAATATCCGCAGTATAGGGTCAATAACAGTGATGAATTGGGATTAGTACCAGTGGCTGCAGGTGTATATTTGCGGGATGTGACTACCTCCCAAAAAACAACCTCTCCAGGGGAGTATGATCGTATCAACCAACAGCGTTATATCACGCTCACGGCAAATATTTACAAAAAGGATGTAGGCTCGGCTATAAACGCAGTTAAAAAGGAAATTGCTGCCCTAGGAGAGCTGCCGCAGGGGGTAAAGATTATGCTCCGTGGCCAAGCAGATTTGCTTACTCAAACCATGAATGAGTTGGAAACGGGCCTGTTGATTGCGATTGTGGTGATCTTCCTGATGTTGACTGTCAATTTCCAGTCATTCCGCTTATCATTGGCGGTATTATCTGTAGTACCCGCAGTGATTGCAGGGGCACTTTTAATGTTATTGTTAACGGGACAGTCGCTGAACATACAATCCTACATGGGAACCATCATGGCGGTGGGTGTGGCGGTAGCCAATGCTATTCTTTTGATTACTAACGGGGAAGTATATAGGAAACAATCGAAGCCAGGATTTGCTGTAACAGGCGCCACAAACAGGTTACGTCCCATATTGATGACCAGCATGGCGATGATTGCAGGTATGATTCCCATGGCAATCGGATTCACGGAAGGGGGCGATCAGACGGCGCCGCTGGGCATTGCAGTAATAGGAGGATTATTGTTTTCTACTATTAGCACCTTAATTTTCCTGCCAGCTATTTACACAGGAATAATGGGCAAGAAAGGCTACCATAGCCCGTCTTTGCATCCAGAGGATAAGGATAGCAGGTATTATGAAGCAAACAATGAACAAGATTTTCTATAAAAACGATACAATGAAATTTTCATTTTCCATCATAGGATTAGCATCGCTGGTATGTATGTCGACAGCCTGTCAGCAAAACCGGAATGGCAAAGACGTAGCAAAGAAAGTGGGTGCTGATTCCGCAACTGCTTTTCTGCTCAGCAAGGATACCGTCAATAAACAGATGACATTTCCTTCCGAGCTGATTCCATTGGAGCGGGCGGAGATGTATGCGAAGGTAAGCGGCTATGTAGGTGCCTTGAAAGTGGACATTGGTGATAAGGTAAGTAAAGGCCAGTTGCTGGCAGTATTGGAAGCGCCAGAAGCCAATGCGAACTATGCGCAGGCGAATGCAGAGGTACAGACAGCTCGTTCGCGATATTTAGGGAGTCTGGATGCATACCGGAGAATTTTGAATGCCGCAAAAGTAGAAGGGACCATAGCGGCCGGAGAGTTGGAAAAAGCGAAAAGCCTCATGATGGCCGACAGCGCGGCCCTCAACGCAGCGCGTTCTAAGACAAATGCATTTGCTCAATTGAAAGATTACCTGACTATTCGCGCTCCATTTAATGGCGTTGTTACCCAGCGAAATGTAGATCCTGGAACGCTAGTGAGTGCAGGTAATCCTAAACCACTGCTGGTAGTAGAGAATATCAGTACGCTTCGTTTACGCGTTCCCGTTCCAGAGGCATATATAGCTGCCAATAGCGGCACATCTACCATTCATTTTACAGTAGATGCCCAGCCGGATGTAACGTATCAGGCCACCTTATCCCGAAAGGCGGGAGCATTAAACCTATCAAACAGAACTGAAACATGGGAATTTCTTTTCCAGAACAATAACCATCAGCTCAAATCGGGCATGTTTGCCAATGCAGTATTGAATCTGGGTAGAAAAACGCCTACCTTCTTGGTCCCTGCATCTGCGGTAGCCACCAACCTGGAAAAACGTTTTGTGATCCGGCTGAAAGATGGAAAAGCAGAATGGGTGGATGTACGCAATGGTATCAATCTGGGAGATAAAACAGAAATTTTTGGGAATCTTTCAGTAGGGGATACCCTGTTGACGAGAGCTACAGATGAGATAAAGGTGGGGAGTAGTTTGGTGCCGAAATTTGGGAAGAAGTAAGCGGTTGATATTAGAAAGGCTATCCCTATATGTATAGATAACGGCTAGGGATAGCCGCTGATACGGAAGGAGCGATAGTTGTTGAATGGTGGAGAGAGATTATCTTAGTGCCCTGGATTGTGCCCAGAAAATCAACCCAACCAAATTTAAAAGCTGGATAACAGTTAATCCAACTACTGAAAATACAATGGGAGATGGATATCTAACAGGAATATACTGATAGCTCAGACATAATGCATATAAGTTGGCTATACTGATCAGTAAGCAAATCCCTTTATGCTTCATTTTTTCATTAGCCAGTACCGATACAGCAACGGCAAATCCAGAGAAAAATATCACCTGGTTAGAAAAATCAGTTAACCAAACATTGTAAATGAGGAGCAGGTTAATGTAACAGACAAGGGTATACGTAGCTTTCAGATATTTTCCACGAATGAGGAAATAAGTGGCTATCCCCAGACAGATAATGGCAATTAGCAGTAAATTAATTGTCTCCTCCCAAATCAGTGTGGTGTATGTAAATGGAAGGATAAGACTTGCTACAATAGATGCTACAGTAAATCCCCAAAGGTTTTTCACTTCCTGTGTAGCATAATTTTTTGCTGGATAAAAAAAGAGTTTCATAATGGGTTATAATGGTGAAAGTTAAGATGCTGCGTGCGACAGGAGTAACCTTATCGGCACCAGATGTCTACGTAAGGCGCTCTCCAGGTCACTTATTGAATATGGCTTCAAAAGAATTTCATCAATTTTCTCTGCGCATGGTTTATGCTTTATGCGCTCTACATCACCAGATGCAATAATGATAGGTAAATGTTTAAGGTCTTCCTGACTTCTTATATAGTCTATCAATGCCTCGGATGTGGTGCTGGGACCTAAATAGTAATCGCATAAGACAAGATTAGGCTTTTCTTTTAGTTTTTCCAATGCATCGGTTATGTTTTCCGCTGTTATACACGTTGCGCCTGTATGAGCAATCCTTTTGGCAATAATACTACGCTCAATATGATTGTCGTCTACTGCCAGTATTTTATAGCCTTTTAAGCTACCAGGGGTAGAGAATAAAGAAGATGATATTTTTTTCTCATGGCTTATCTCCAATGGCAGCTTCCATGAAAAGACGGTATGGTTATCAGCAGAATTTACAATGATATCGCCCTTAAGATGCCGCGCATAGGTACGGGAAAGGAATAATCCAAGCCCAGTACTATTTTCCTCCGTTGCAGAGGACGAGAATTCAGCAAATAGCTTTGTCATGAGCGTTTCATCAATAGTACCCGCATTTATTGTTTGGAAATATATGAATTTCTGATCACAAGATACCCGAATTTCCGCATTGGTATGCTGAGGAGCATATTTGACCATATTGGAGAATAGATTATTCAGAATCTTCATGCATAATATTTCGTCTGCATAAATTAAAGTTGGTAGTTGCTCGTGGTACGACAAATGAATACTAACACCTCGACCATTGGCAACATATCTTTGCATGGTATAGGACGACTCTACCAAATCCTTCAAATCAATGGAATTTCTTTTAGTCTCATAGTGCTTTATAGCGTTCAGGCGTGATAGATCCAATACATTATTGACTACCTGCTGACACAACATAGCGGCCCCCAATATATTATCCACTTCTTTTCGTAACTCCGGGTCAAATTCATTTCTTTTTAAATAGAAGAGTTGTGCAATCCCTAAAATGGAATTCAATGGGGTCCGTAACTCATGAGAAACCATGTCTACATACCTACTTTTCGCTTGCATGGCCTCCTCCAATTGCTCATGAGATATTCTGAGTTTTTCGTTTAACCGATGAAACCTGGCATTCACCTGACCTGAAAATTGCACGTAATAGAAAATAGTGGCTGCTGTCAACCCAGTTCCTGTTGCCAGTACAATCCAGCGTATGATATTCGCATGTTCTTTGGCAATACTGATGGGAGGGAACCATCCGAAGGAGTAATTCAGTTCCAGGAATAGCAACATAGACAGGACCAATGTTGTAGGAAAGATCAGTAACATCTTTCCACGTAACAAACAAACACTGGCCCCGAATAAGAACGATACCAATAGATGTATTTCCGCAAGCGGCCCTAATATAATGCCATAAAAGACTAAGGCACCATTCAGTATAACGAAGAAGGTACAAATGGTAAGATTTAATCCAATATACTTTGGCAGAGAGGGTAAAATGAAAAAGAATACTCCCAGAAATGCTTCCAGATAGTATATAGGTGTAAAATGTAATACCTTCCCTACGGTCATACCACCCGTAAGGGAAAGGATGGCAACCATGTATGATATTTTTTTTAGAATTGAAATGGTTCCTTTGTCTGAGAATGTAGTCATTGGGTGTTAAAATTTTTTGGGTTTTAATGAGGGGAGGCTAATCATGGAAAGCACATGCTGTATAGAAGTTGTAGGCATGCTATTCAAGATAAAACTAAATGATTTTTTAGGAGGTGATCGTTAATTGTAGGTTATTCATAGTGCTGTATGTTTATTTTGAACTATTGCATACGACCTCCAAAAGAATAATCAGATTCTCCTAGGATATCAGTACTAATGCATTCTACTTCCCAAATATAAGCATCTGACACTGAACTTCCAATAGGTAAAAGTGCAGGCGTCGAATCCTTTAGATTCTGGCTGTGCTGAAACTTTTTACAGATAAAAATTGACAGATATTTGTAATCTTGTAAAAATATATTCATCCATTTATGGTAACCGTTCATGATATCATCGCCCTGATGGGCCAGAAAAGTACAACGCCTGCAATGGCGGAGCTCTTTGCATCTTGCTCATTAGGAAAGCCTCCTAAAACAGTCAATGCCAATCAAAGTAGCAAAAGCTTTACAGATAAAGCGAATCAACTAAGTTTCAGTTTTAAATTCGACATTACCAATGAGCAGTTTTATCCTCCGGTAAGTCCTAAAAATGATGACTATAATTTCGAAAGCTATCTATCTTCCGTCGTACTCTTTTCTGCCAGTAGGGGAAAGAAAAAAGTGCCAGATCCAAAGCCAGCCAGCTTCTGGGAGGGATTTATAGCACCTGATGCGACCTATGAATCACTTCTGGCATTTATTGGCGCAGATGATACCAAGGGTAAAACCATTTTTAGAAAATCATTGAATGAGATAGCAGAAGTAGTGATATGGACGGAGAGTAAGGATCATGCTATTTCCACCATGGAGCTGCGTTTGAAGGAATCCCGCGAAATATTCTCCCAGTATAATTTCGTGGAGAAATATACCCGCAATACCGTAAAACCAGCCTATTCGCTGCTGGTAAAATGGCTTTTCGATCATCATTTCCTATTACTGCCGGAAGAAGCCTATCAGGAATCCCTGCCAGCGAATCATACCACCATACTGGCTTTTACGGCTAAATATCTCCGGAATCATATCTGGACCAATCAACTCATTGCTGACGAAATCCTGGTATCTTTCCTGTACAAAATTTCTAGCAATCGTACGATACCGTTGCCAGATGGGAGTTCCATGAATGTCTATATCAAACATCTATTCATCCAGAGCAGTGGCCAATGGGACGCGCACCAGGAAATCTATAATAACCGCAATTTCGAAGAGCTGGATGCTTTTGAAGGAAGTATTACTTTAAACGAAAGTCAACAACAACACTTCCTCCAAACATTGACGCAGACTTTCGAATTATTTAAACAAATCCCTAAAGAAGACTTCTTCTAATCTCATGCAGTACCTGGATACATTGATGCATATGTCTGCCTGGCAGCTATTCCTAGTTTTTCTGATACAGAACCTGCTGGTATTTGCGGCTGCGCTGGGATTGGGATATATCATACGCCTGCTTTTCCAGGTACCATCGCAACAAATTACCCGAAAGGAGTGGAGATTGGCAGGGATAACGGTTATCATCAATTCCGTCATCACTTTGGTGGGTGGACTCCTATGGCAATCCGGTTTCATTCACCTGCAAAGCGGCTGGAATAGCACCGTACTAACGGATACGATTATACTTTTTCTGGCAATGGATCTGCTGATGTACGTTTTTCATTATCTCATCCACCATTCCGTGTTATATCGTTATATCCACCAGTTGCATCATGAGGCGATTGATCCCACGCCAGTGGATTTGTTTGTACTGCATCCCGTGGAAACCATTGGTTTTGGCCTATTGTGGCTGATGGTGTTATTATCAGGCCATTTCAATCTCCTCGCCGTGATACTATATTTGTGTTTGAATGTGGTATTCGGAGTAGTGGGGCACTTGGGTTTTGAGCCGTTGGGGAGACACGGTTCTGGCCAGTGGAAAGCGTTCCAATGGATGGGAACTTCCAGTTTCCACCATGCACATCATCGGGATATAAATGGCAACTTTGGCTTTTATACCAGCATTTGGGATCGCCTTTTCCGTACTTATTTGCCAGCAGATAAAAAATAGATTTGTGGAGACAGCTAGTTCTTAATACTATTTGTCTCCACCTATCAAAAATTTATCCTTCTACTTCCTTCAGTTGCTGCGTGACAATTTGCTTATGTTCCTTGGCCCATTCTCCCAATACATTCCAGATGGGAATCAGTTTATAGGCAATATCAGTTAATTCGTATTCCACGCGGGGTGGGATTTCTGGGTATACGATTCTCGTTACCAGCAGGTCTTTTTCCAGTTCTCTCAACTGAAGCGTCAGCATTCTTTCCGTAATCCCTGGGATGTTTTTGCGTAATTCCCCGAACCTCAATTTGCCATTTCTCAGCTCACATAAGATCAGCATCTTCCAGCGGCCCCCGATTTTACAAATAGAATACACGGAGTCGCAAGACTCCATCAAATTCTTTGCGTTCATCGCATTTGTCGAATTTTCCTTTCTCCTTCCCATTACTTACATTTTTGTTCGTACCATACATTTTATTCACCACTTACAAAAATAAGGGTTGAGCAATAGTTTTGCAAAATCGAATGCATCACCGGGATGACATCAGGAATTTTTACAACAGATTAATTAAAAGAAGCAAGCATGAAAAAATATGCCTACATCGGAAGTCTTGGATTTATAGGCGTCATTACAACAGAATTTGGCGTCATTGGCATCCTTCCTCAAATAGCGACCCACTATGGTATTACCATTGATAAAGCCGGTTGGCTCCTCAGCGCTTTTGCACTGGTAATAGCCCTCACAGGGCCATTTATGACTTTGATAACCTCCAGTTATAACCGAAAAACGATGATGACCCTTGCCTTATCCCTGTTTGTAGTGACAGGGATAGTATCTTTCATGTCGCCTCCTTTCTGGTTGTTGATGCTGGTGAGGATTTTACCGGCTTTTCTGCAACCGGTATATATTGCCTCTGCTTTGTCGGTGGCCATCAATGGAGCAGATAAGGCAAAAGAAAACGAGTTGATGAGCATTGTATTCGCCGGCGTAGCGATAGCCATGGTAACCACTGTGCCTTTTGCCACTTGGTTGGCTAGTCTTTATAACTGGCAATATTCCTTCTTGGTGCAGTTGATTGTGAGCATCATTGCCGTGGTGGCCATTTATACTGTGTTGCCCTCTATGCCGGTGCAAGAAGAGAAATCCTTTGGTAGTCAGTTGCGCATCCTCCGCGATCCGGTGTTTATTCTCAGTGCATTGGTCAATTTATGCATGGTATCGGGGTGGTTTTCTACTTACAGTTATTTCGTGGACTACCTGAACAAAGCCAAACAAATGGACGACACCATGGTGAGTTACATGATGTTCCTATTTGGGATTATCGGGGTAGGAGCGATGTGGGTGGCCGGAAAGCTGCTCAATAAACATATCGCCGGAACAACGATGTTTTTTCTATCAGGCACCTTGATCATTCCCTTGCTGTTGCATATTGCAGGCGTTAATCTAGCCGCTAATATACTAGTGATCGGACTTTGGGGATTCTTGTACTCGCCCAGTTTCTTGAATGCCTCCACCTATATGATTTCTGCGGCGCCAGGTGCATTGGAATTTGCCAATAGTTTATCTACTTCATTTGGTAACCTCGGCGTAACGATAGGTACAACCGCCGGCGGATGGGTGATTGCGAACTACGGTGTTGGCTATACGCCATGGCTTACTTTTGGATTTGGCATCATTACTTTCATGTTGATGGGGTTACGGAAGGTACTAGCACAAAGGAAAGCACAAGTTGCCATCGCATAAAAGATTTTGAAAGGCTGCAGGAGATCCCGCAGCCTTTTTACTAGTAGCTATACACCGTTAACACCTATTAATTCATATGTTGTAGTATTTGACGCAGTGTAGCCGTTTCCGTTGACGAGAGTGGCTGTAGTGGATTGCGTAATTGACCGCCTTCTTCACCGAGAATTTCCAGTCCTGCCTTGATCGCTCTTGGCAGGCCAGTGGCTACAATGAATTTTAAGAGATCCACTTGGTCGTAGAAGAGGGTATTAGCAGCTTGCAAATCATTGCGCTCTATGGCCTTATACAATGCCAGGTTGAGCTGCGGTATCAGGTTTGGCGCTGCGGTACACCAACCACTTGCCCCTGCGGCAAAAGCTGCCAGTGCCAATGGATTGGAACCATTGTAAAAGGCCACCTCTTCCCCTAGCTCCCGGCGGAGGTACTGCATCCGCTGTACATCTCCCGTACTCTCTTTGATCATGGTGACATTCGGAATCTGGAGGAGTCGCTTTAAGAGGGCAGGCGACATATCCACGCCGCCAGTAGCCGGATTATTATATGCCATTATGGGAATGGAGATCCGCGAGGCTACAGCCTCATAATGCCGGAATATCTCGTCATCTGTGAGTTTCCAGTAGCTCATAGGAATAATCATCACGGCGGTGGCGCCGGCCTTTTCTGCATAACGAGCATGATAGATGGTGCGCTCTGTAGTCAGGCAGGATACGCCCACCAGTGTGGGTACCCGACCGCCCACCTGTTGGATGGCTGCGGTAGTCACGGCTTCTTTTTCTTCGTCTTGTAGATAAGGGAGTACGCCCGTACTGCCCAATGGCGCAATGGCATGTGAACCGTTGGCAACGAGGCGCTCTACCAATCGCTGGAATAAGGGGATATCTACTTGTCCTAATGAATCGAATGGTGTGATAGGATATGCAATGATACCCTTGAATGGAACATGGTTCATGTGATGAGGATTTTTTAATTAGAGATCTCTTCCTTCTTCTTCGCGGAGCGCTACGCCCAGGTTCTGGAGCTGTGGCGCGTTTTCGCAGGCAATGTATTTGGCAGGGGCTTCGTTGCTGAGGTTCTGATGCCTGTGCCATGCCCAAGAAGGAATATACACAGCGTCTCCGGCTTCCCATTCTACCTTTTCGCCTTCTACTTCTGTCCAGCCGTGGCCTTCGAGGACATACAGCACGGTTTCATAGGTATGACGATGGCGGTTGGTGAGCTGTCCTGGCAGCAATCCACCAATGGTCATGCTGACGTTCTTGCTGGGAAGGTCTACAAAGAAAACGGGATGTTTTCTTTCTTCGGAAAACTGATTGTGTTCGCCCGCCTGTTCTACATTTTTATGTAAGAGGTGACTGGGTTTTACATATTTAGGTCTTGCGAATGTTTCGTGGAAGTCTTTCGAACTGAATTGTTTTGTAGCCATAACTTTAAATTTTTTGTGGTGATTTTGCGTGATTGCCCCACAAAAGTATTTTACCTTTGGACTAGCTGAATGATACAGTTTTTATAAAATCAGGTAGTCCAGATGTTAAGACCTTGGAAATTGCAAATGAAGCTGGAGCCGCATTCCGGCAAGGCGATATATTTACAGATTGCGGATGCGATCATTGAGGATATTAAATCAGGCCGGTTAAAGGCTGGGGCGGCCTTGCCTGGGAGTCGCGTGCTGGCGGCAGCCTTGGAATTGAATCGGAATACAGTAGTGGAAGCGTTACAGGTATTACTCCATGAAGAGTGGGTAGTGTCTGTAGAAAGGAAGGGGATTTTTGTGGCGGCGCAACTGCCGAATGCTGGCCGGCCAGCAAAACCGCGTCTCCCGAAATCTGACCCGCCAACACCTGAAAAATCAGTGCATATTGTATTTGATGATGGGCATCCTGATAGTAAAATCGCGCCCGTAAATGCCTTGGCGAGGGCATATCGACAACTCTTTAACCAGAAAGCAAAATGGAAGATGATGGGCTATGCCAATGAGCTGGGAGATCCCGCATTCCGCAAAGCCATTGCCCATATGCTCAATCATCAACGAGGAATGCAGTTGGATGAACACCAGATCTGTATTACCCGTGGCAGCCAGATGGCCATGTACCTGGCGGCACAATGTCTTATCCGGGAGGGAGATGAAGTAGTGGTAGAGCATCCTGGATATATGCCAGCATGGCGTGCCCTGGAACATGCCGGTGCAAAATTACTGCATGTGCCAGTGGACCAAGACGGCATTCGTGTTGATAAAATTGCGCAGTATATAGCCGCTGGTCGGAAAATAAAAGCAGTATATATTACGCCGCATCACCAGTATCCGACCACCGTTACACTTAGTCTGCAACGGCGATTGGAACTGATCCGGCTTTCCAATAAACATCATTTTACCATCATGGAAGATGATTATGATAACGAGTTTCATTTCGGCTATCGGCCTATATTACCGGTGTCTAGCCTCGAAGAGGTGAAGCATTATATGTATATTGGTACGATGAGTAAAGTGGTAGCCCCTGCGCTACGTATAGGCTATCTCGTTGGATCGGCGGCCACGATTGAAAAGGTAGGCCAGTTGCGTAAAATGATAGATGTTCAGGGAGACACGATCATGGAACAGGCAGTATTACAACTGATCGAAGACGGGACTATTCGCCGCCATATTAAAAAAGCAACCGCTTACTACCGCTCTAAGCGCGACCTGACAGCCCAGTTATTACAACAACATCTGGAAGGCAAACTACAATATACCATCCCAGAAGGCGGACTAGCTTTTTGGTTGGTACCAATAGCAAAGATAGACTGGGAGCTACTTTCAGTGAAACTGCTGAAACGTGGTGTGAAAATCATCTCCCAGGAAATATATGGCAAACATCCACAAGTGAACGGATTTCGTTTGAGTTACGGCGCTTTGTCGGAAGTCCAACTGCGAGAAGGTATTGCAGCATTGGCAGCATGTTTATGATTAATTCCTTATATTGTTTATAGAAGGTGAAAAATAATATGCCTACAAGAAAACTTTAACCCAATGACCCTTACTTCACAAATAGCCAAACACTTTCGGGATGTGCATTTCGGTGGAAACTGGACCAGTGTGAATCTGAAGGATACCCTGGCAGACATTACCTGGGAAGAAGCTACCACGCAGTTACATGATTTGAATACCATTGCGGTGCTCGTGTTTCATATGAATTATTATGTCAGCCCTGTCTTGAAGGTATTGCAAGGAGGACCGTTGGTAGCCAGTGATAAATTGAGTTTTGATGTACCCGTGATTACAACAGCGGAAGAATGGAAGGAGTTGGTGAATAAAGCGCTGGCAGAAGCGGAGCAGTTGGCTGTAGCAATAGCCGCATTGGGTGAAACTAAGCTGGATAAGGACTTTGCGGACCCGAAATATGGAAATTATTATCGTAATTTAACAGGATTAATTGAACATACCCATTATCATCTCGGACAGATTACCATCATCAAGAAAATGATCCGGGCCAACGTCGTAAAGTAAATATCAATCCCTTGAGTACGGCTATACGAGATATGGAGCCTGCTGCCTGGAAGGAATAATAATTTACCTTAAATTTGCCCCCAAAATTTAACCATGTTTAAACCGCTGTTGTATACTGCGATTGCAGTATCCTTGTTGACCGCCTGTAGCAAAAGTGATAAATCTACAGTTGATAATAGTAATCAACCCGTTGATAGCATTGCCGTTCAGATCTCCGGAAGTGTTAACAAGCAATTTAAGATTGCCCAAAAATCCACTGTTGGCTATACGAAATTTACCAAAACTGGTTTTGAAACCTTTACCATTACTGCCGACCTAGATTCGGCTGGAAAAGCATATCATGTATCCTGTGGGGCACTGCCTATGCAGTTGATAAAAGGGGAACAGGTATTCGATGGAATGCTGTCTACCGGCGGTCAAACTACCATCGGCACTTCTAATGATCGGAAAGACTACAGCGGGGGAATGTATTTCCTCTATTTTGATACAGATATCAATCGTACTAACAGTAAGGTACATATGAATTTGACGGATATCACTGATATGGGGAAATATCTGCGGCTGAGAGGAAGTTATAATTATAATGCCGCCTACGCCAGTGCAGATTTATCCATGCCATGTATACAGGATATGTTGGCCAATTCGGGCCGTCAGCCTGCGTATAATGCGCCGGTATGTGGTGCACAGGATATTCATGTAAATGCTACGTTTACAGTGTATATTGATAAGATTACACAGCAATAATTCAAAGAGTCCATATCTCCAGATGTGGACTCTTTGAATATTAATTGTAAGGGTCCATGATATTGCTTCGGAAATGAGGCATGTTTCTCCATCGCTGTGCGGGGTTAATACTACCTGAAAATTCCTGACTGAATACTTCCCCCTCCACATCTTTACCATTAACATACAGTAGGGAGAATCGTAGCTTTACCCGTTGGCTACCCTCATAAACAGGGCATGTTAATTCCCAGTAATTACCAGCGTTGAGAGGTATTTGCATATAGCTGTTTCCACACCAGCTTTGCGGAAAATATTCCAGATTTTGCCATTTGTTGTTGATATATGCCTGCATGCTCATATACAGTCGGTAATCCTGGGCATTAAACTGAATAGTGCTGTCGGTATTATTGATAATACGTACTTTATAGCCCTTGTAAAGGTTTTCAAAAGGCACGATAGTAGTGGTGTCTATTTGGATCTGAAGTGCATTGGCTACATAGGTGCTGCGGTGCTGAATAGGACGTGGGAGTGGGTGATATGTCCTTGGGGCATATCTGAATTTGATTTGATTGGTAGTATCTTCTTCTACATAACAATAAGCTTCCAGTTTGTAATCAATATTTAAAGGGAATAAGTGTTGATTGTTTTTTGCCTGCCAGATGATTTTCCCTTGCTCATTGATGTAGGTGAGCAGGCTGTCTTTGGTGCACCGCAGTAGTCCGTTAATAAAGCCTCCTACATCTACCGCTTCCAGTACAGCAGGTAGGATGATTTTACCTTTTCTGTCGGCCATTCCAAATTTCTCATTTCCTAATGTATCCTGTTGGGTGAAAAAGAAATAATTGGCGGTCATACCATACTGGAGAATATTCTCATACTGCGGTTGGATAAGATATTTACCCATTGTATCAATCATGCCATATTTGCCACCTTCCCGTACAAATGCATAGCCATATTGAAAACCATTGTCTTTGAATCCGTTAAATTTAGTTGGTATTACTTCCCCGTTGCCCTTCATCAATACGATGTTATCATTGACCGTCATGATGGATCTGTTATTGGAGAAGGTTGTAGGATTGTAGTCTATTCCTCTTAGTAGGATTTTTTTACTATGTAAATCGAATAAGTATCTACTGTTGTGGCCTATTGAATCCCGGTGACGCAGGATGATTTTTCCATCCAACAGTTCTTGGGTACTTAAGATGTTACTATTATATCGGAATATTTCCTGTGCGGAAGAATCCAGTAATATATTGTCATTCCCCATGCTATCAGGCACTTTTAACCAAGCGACCATATATCCATTCGATGGGGACTCTATTTCTGAAACTCTATTCATAACAGTATGCGTAAGACCAGTACTATCGCTCAACACCCAACCTTCGTCCTCTTTTTTTGTAAGGATCAGGCCATGATTCAACAGCGCAATATGTTGATATACCGTATCCAATAACAATTTGCCTGATAAATCAATCATGCCGGTATGATTAAATCTGGATTCAACGATGGCTTTTCCATTATGAAAAGGACCGCCATTGGAAAATCCAGCAATTACCATTATCCCTGATCGGTCAATATATTGGCCGGTATCTCCTTTGTAAACAAAGGCCAGTCCTTCTGAAAAGGGGGTGGCATAATCGAATTTTGCTTCAATTACAGGTCTTCCCGATTCATCAATGTAACCGTAATAACCGTTTTCACGAACCGCAGCCAGTCCTTCTGAGAAGTCCTGTGCGACTACAAACCGGGCAGCGATAACCATTTCGCCCCGCTCGTTGATATAGCCCTGTTTGTAATTTTCCTGGATGACGAATCTAGGTTGACCATTTGAATGCGAATGGTGTTGTAAACCTGCATCACAGGCTTGCAGCAGCAATAGTATGGCTCCGAAAAGAGGCCATATTGGAAAAGCTGTTTTTTTCATATGTAAGGGATCTGAGATGATATGAAAACGATATTAGATAATAGCTAGTTTACAGGTGGATCTTTCTCCATGATTAATTATGTATGCTTATCCTGTACAGTTCCTTATTTTCCTGTGTTCTCCATAGTTGTCCGGGATTTATACTACCACTGAATTCATTACTGAAAATCTCACCACTTCCCACTTCTGGACTTATCGCGTAACGGAGAGACATGCGTAATCGTACTTTTTGCGCCCCTTCATATGTAGGACATACTAATTCCCAGTACTCTCCATTCCTCAACGGAACCGTAATAAGAGGGTGTTTGCAACTCAACATTGGAAGACGCTCAATACCCACCCATTTATTATCGACAAATGCTTGCATCTGCATGAATAGCTTGAAATCCTGTAAATCAAACTGGATAGTACTGTCCGTATTATTAATGATTTGTACCTTATAGCCTTTGTACTTATCGTCAATATGGGTGGGGAATATAGTATCTACCTGCAATAGCAGGGATTTAGCAAACTGTTTGTTTAGGGAACGAATATCCTTTGGGTATGCAAAATACTTGTCATTGGGTATTGGATCAAAAGGAGTGGAAATAAAACCACCTAAATTATCTTCCGCATAGTATTCATTATCCCGCATATAGTCAATGTTCAAGCGTGGTAATTTCCGGTCTTTCTTTCCCTGCCATACTACTTTTCCGCTTGGATTTATATATGCTAGTACATTATCTTTTTCACACTGCAATAATCCATTTACAAATCCTCGCGGGTCAACACGCTGGAGCACACTGGGTAATAAGGTTTTACCGGATCTGTCGGCCATGCCGATTTTACCATAATAATCATCCATTTCTCCGAAGAGAAAAGTAGAATCAGTTGCGCCATATGGAACGATTCTTCCATAATGCTGTGGGAAAACAAATTCTCCTGTCGTATCAATCATGCCAAACCCATGATCTTTAGTGACAAAAGCATATCCGAATTGAAAACCTTCTTCCAGCATGCCTTGGGATTGGACATGAATGAAGTCGCCATCCCTATTCACTAGCAGCAGCAAATAATCATCTACCCTTATGAGTGCCCGATGATGATTAAACGGCGTATATACGTCAATACTATTTAGTAAGATAGTTTTTTGCAGCAGGTTGTATAATACCATATAGCTAGATGCTTTGCCATGGGCCATACTATCCAGGATAATATTACCTTCAGCCAGGTATTGGGGATTTATCTGATCGCTGCCATATCGGAAGATTTCGTGTCCTGAGAGATCCAGTATCACCATATCGTTACGAAGACTGTCAGGCGCTTTCAGTCTAGCTAATAGATGATCATCTTGCCAGGGGAGTAGCGCTGCATAATTTTTTTCGAAGGGCAATGGTTTCCCATGGCGATCCAGCAACTGCAATTTATTATTTGAATCAGCAGTACGGAACAAACCGCCTTTTACCCGCTCAATATATGGATAGATCGTCTCCAGTAACAGTTTCCCTGTTGTATCCATGAGGCCATTTTGCCCTTTAAAGTTCGTAACAATGGCCGTACCATGGGTAAATACTTCCCCTTCGGAGAATACCGGGCTAACTGTATGTCCGGATTTATCAATGTATTGGGCAATTGGCCCTTTGTATACCAGCGCCAGCCCATGCGAAAATCCTGTGGCGTAATCAAATTGGGCACTAATAATAGTTTTGCCGGACTTGTCAATATAACCATAGTAACCGCCTATGCGAACAGCCGCCAGACCTTCCGAAAATTCCTGTGCTGCCGCAAACCTGGCAGGAATAACAATTTTACCCTGTTGATCGATGTAACCTGTTTTACCATTGTCCTGATACAGAAATAATGGGGAAGTAGTGGGATGATAACAGCTACAGAGTATCAGTGCTAAAACCAAAACAGCGCAAACTTTCATAGATATGTGGATAGTACCCAAATATAAATAAAAATGCAGCGCTGTCACTCGTAGTTGCAGCTTATTATAACTGAACTTTTCAAGCGACAGCGCTGCCTATAAATATGCTTATTTGCCAGCGAGGGCTAGCAACTGTTGTAATGCTTCCGGCGCGTTTTTCTTTTTGGCCTGTGTAGCCAGTTTTTGTTTGGAGCCCCAGATCAATGCGATCACATGTTCCACATTATAGTCTGGTTGATCCTTTAAGTCCGCCAGCAGTTGACCTAGGTTTTCAGGCTGTTCGAAAGCCGCGAATTCTTTCAGCGGCTTCATTTCCTGACAAGCCAGTAAGCAGGAAACAAGTGTTGGGATGGTAGGGAGACACACCCCAAACTTAGCTGCAAAGGCAATCGTGAATTGGTTTTGGACAGATTGATGCTCCGAGTCTACCTGCTTCATATAATCCCTTACCAGTGGGAAATAGGTATCATCGGTTAGTCCGAGTCCGAATACGGCATAGGTGCCTGGCAATGCACAGAGCTCCTCTTCTGCATCTGTATACCATTCAAATTCTTCGGCGAAAGCCACGCGTGCATAGGCTTCCAGCAGTGGATATAAAGTCGGATATTGGAGTGCATTCGCAAAAAAACGATGCGTGTCTGTCTTACCTATTTTCTTTATTTCCAACAACAGCTTCACCTTGGATTTCAGCTTGATGGCATAACTCCGCGGAAACTCCTGCTGTAGCAACTGGGTGAGGTATTGCAATGCCTGTTCATAGGCCGCTTCATTTTCCTGGAGGATATTGATCTTAACGGTAGCCAAGATATCGTTGGCCTGGATTTCTACATCTGCTGTTTGGAGGTCTGCATACTTACCTGTGCCGAAACGTAATAGGGGAGCGGCGCTCAGGGCTCCCAGTTCGCCAGCCATTTCCGCAAATCTCACTCCTACAGGACGCGTAAAATTAGGCTCATAGCGAATGATCATGACAGCAGTATACAGGAGCAAGTCCAGTAGAGAAGCAGGCGCCTCTGGATGTTCCGCCCGCAACGTATATACGGTACCTTTATATAGATTATTGCTAACGTCGTAGTATTGCGGCAGAAAATGTTTTTCTGCCCACTGACGCAATGCATTGATCAGATAATATCGATGTTGTCTCAAACCCTTTCTGCTAGTCTTGTTCAACAGATGGATCTTTTCTATGATAGATTGGATAGCCGGTGTATCAAGGGCTCCGCGTAATTCTTCGTCCAGCAAGTGCCGCGAGAGAAAGAAGGTATCCAGATCTTTCGTAGGGTATTGACCGTTAGTTACTTTATCGTGGAGGTATTCCTCCATGTTCCGCTGTAACTGCTGTTTTTTGAAAGATGATATATGTACATATGCAGGCACTTTGACCCGTGTCTTCCCAACAACTACTTCTCCATACACCTCAAATTTGTAATCTAGGATGGGCAACTGGTCGTAGGCTCCAATAATGGTTGCTAGCATGGGATGCAATACTGTCGCCAATTGGAGAACAGCTTCAGGAGTAGTCAGTACCCCTGGAACGGCAATGCCTTCCACATGCATGTCTGCATCACTGAAATCATCATCTGTAGAGTAGAGGTACAGCTCTCCATCCTTATAAACAAATCGGATAAAGTCAAAAACGCCAGCTTGTAATTTGGACCGTTTTACTACAGTGGCGGCATCTACTTTGGCATTCAGCTTTTCAATCAGGCTAGATACGGCTTTGGCAATATCTGTGGCAATGGTTTCCTGCGCTTTAATCATTCACTATAAATTTGGGTAACACTAATGCGCAGCAAGATATTGTATTTTATGGAATTACGCCTCTTCGGTCTCCGAAATGGGGACAGGATAGGGCAGTGCGGGCAAAAGAGGTGTTTCCAGTAAATACAAATAGGTATTTACCCCATGCTCATATGTAAACCAACTCTTCAGTTCAGCTCCGCGATTGACAGGTGGAGTTGGTAAGATATCATAAGGTCTTACGCGCATCGCAGCGTTCGAAAGCACATGTGTATAAGGCCCTATTTGTACGTACTTCCGGTCCATTTCCAGCAATATCTTCATGAATACCCGGATACTATTATCCCAGAAAAAATTCAGCATACCTTTAGTAGCTACTGGTAAATTCTCGGGAATAATCTCTTGCAGGTCACCATAGGCATAAGGAATCACATCCTTATCGTTATATACCCGAAAAGCCTGACAGAGCATGGTATTGAAAATCTGGTCATAATACGCAGTGAAGGTGGCATCTCCAATACCAGGAGCGCCAAACGTATATACGATCAGGTTAACCGGCCGCCCCAGTTGTTCCTGTATGTACAACGACAAAGCATTGGCCAGCGCTCCACCCAGACTATGCCCAGTGATAAAAATCGTAGGTACTTCTTTATGCTGGAAGCAGGTTTCCCGCAGGTAAGGAATAATGGAATGCCCAGATGCATTCAGGATAGATACCAGGTTTTGCAGACCATCCCAAATACCTTTGGCAATATAACCGTTGTGCCAGGGGGATACATTAACGACATCCACGTCCTCAAAAATATTGGAGAATTCTTTCCAGACACTTCCTCGAACAGAAATGGCATATGCGCCACTGTTCTTATTCCAAGCGCAAAACAGGGCATTTTCCCCGGCAGCGCCATACCATTGCAGCTCCCATTCTTCATTGGTGGGGAGTCCTGGGTCCGCCAGCAGCCACTCTATGGCAGACATAGGTCCGGCATAGGCCATGGCACTAAGTGTCATACAGAGCTTGGCGTGGGAGGGGGAGTATTGAAACCGTTCCATGAATTGAAATTTGGGGTGAGCAGACTTGCTACCAATGATAGAAGATACAACAGGAATGATCTTACTTTTGTTTGATAAAACAGGGATTCCCGTAAAAGAATCCTATCTTGAAGATATGATAAATAAGGATGCAATGAAGAACCATAGAACGATAGTAATTGGAGATATTCACGGAGGACTGCGCGCCTTACAGCAGTTGCTGGAGCGAATACAACCCCAAGGCGCCGATCAACTGATTTTCCTGGGAGATTATGTAGATGGATGGTCTGAGTCGGCTCAACTGATAGATTTCCTCATCGATTTACAGACACGCATTTCCTGCATTTTTATAAAAGGAAACCATGATGATATGTGTGAAGCCTGGTTAAGCGGACACGCATATAGATTGGACTGGATGAAAAGCCATGGCGTTTCTACGATTAAAAGTTATGAAGGCTACTCCACGGCAGCCATACAGGAACATCTTCATTTTTTCCGCAACATGCATTATTACTATAAGGATACGGAAGGCCGACTCTTTATCCATGGCGGTTATACGGCAGAAGGTGGCCCACTGGCACAGGGAGATGTATCCGTACTGATGAGAGACCGGACCCTTTGGGAGCTGGCCCGTACTATGAACAGCCGAGTGGCTACCCATCCGGAATTATATCCGCAAAAGCTGCGATTATTTGCGGAGATCTATATCGGTCATACCCCTACGCTCAATTACGATGTATATAAGCCCATGCATGCCTGCAATGTCTGGAATATGGATACCGGAGCCGGGTTTTATGGCCGGCTTTCCGGTATGGATATTCATTCCAAGACATTGTTTCAGTCAGATCCCGCACCATCGCTGTATCCTGGAGAAGAAGGCAGAATGATGAACCGGTTTAAATAATCAGCCTTTCCTTTTGACGGACAATACCACCTCGTATAGATAGAGTGGAACGGCCCATCCCAGCCAGAAAAAGGTGGGACCTATATCCCCCAAGCTTCCCAGTGTTTTCACCCATGGCGTGCGTAGCAAAAGGCCGGAAATAACAAATGCCAGCGTCACAAGATAGCTTCTGACCATCCATTCCTGGTGTTGCTTGAATTTGCGTATCAACGCCATTCTGTAGGCGATGAAAGTGGCGCTGATCCACACGGTAGCCCATACTTGTAAAGAGAAGGCATAAGGCCAGCCCACTGCATAAGAAGCCGTGGAGGCCAGTATCACTGCACAGATACTGCTGGCCAGCACTGCCAGTAGGTAAAAGGTGCCAATGATGCGGTGTATCTTCCATCCCTTGGCATACAATCGCTTCCAGAATTGAAACGGGCCGAGGATAATGGCGCCGCCACCAGCGGTGATATGAAGAATTAAAAACCAGCGTACGGGGAAATATCGCCCTAGTACTTCTTTGGTAAACTGCAGATAAGGGTCTGCAGGATGCATGAAGGTCCAGGTGATGTATACAATACCCAACCAGAGGAGTACATTCCCTATTTCACGAAGTGGTTGATGGGTGCTAAGTTTCGTTTTCATGTACAATACAGATTTTTGAATTACAAAAGTCCGTTTATACATGACCGGAGTCAATAACCGAAAAACTATTCGGTATAGGCGTGGATGTTGGCAGTTACCTGCTGTACATGGTCCGCATGGGTAGTTCCCCAGGTGTCGATTAGGGAGATAATAGGCACGAGGGATTCGCCGAGTGGGGTCAGATAATAATCTGAGCGCAGGGGGAATCCTGGCTGTAGCTGCTTGCTGACCACCCCATATACTTCTAATTCCCGCAGTTGCATGTCAATCACCCTGGGCGTGGCTTCCGGCATTTGTCGGTGCATTTCGCTGGGGCGGTGGCATCCGCGATGGATCAAGTCTACAATGCAGGGTTTCCATTTACCGCCCATTAGTTTCATATACACGGTGATGCCACAGTTTAGGTCTTGCGGTGTTTTACGTTCGTAGTTTTGCATATCCGTCAGCGTTAGTCATCCTAAAGTTAAGTATTACCAACCATATCTGTTGGGGTAGTAGCGGGAGACACCACTATGGCGGGTTACCGGCCGTTACTACCATCATGGAGCAGGTGTATGCCGCTGGAAATTTAACCGATATTTTAATGCTTTTCACCGGTACTTGCCGGTAAATAACCGAATGCAACTTGTAGTCGTGCCTGCATTTGCGCATTTTTGAAGGGTAATAATCAGTGGTAAAATGTTATATCTCTTCGCTATCGTCCTAACTAATCTGCATTTGATATATCATCAGGTGACAACTCGTATCGATTTGTTTCCCTTCAATAATGTTCGTGTATATACCCGTAAGGAGCGTCTAACGGAAGCGGGTATACATTTTTTCTCTATGGGATTCCCTGTAGTAGCGCTATTGACCGGCCACAAAATCATGGCGCTGGTGGCGGCTATTGAGCTGGGACTGATGTTTGCCGGAGAAATCTATACCTGGTGGACGGCCTATTTCTTTGGGGCCCGTTTTGCATTACAAAGTAACTGGTCCGAACTGCACCAACGTATTTTCAGTAAAACCATTATCTTGCTGCCGGCCCGCGGTAAAAACCCTGTTCCTAATCTGGAACATTGTATCCTCCATACATTGACGCTACTGAGCGGCGTAGCCTGCCTGTTGTATTACATCTATGGTTTATAAAAAAGGTATTGACTATACCGTTATTTTTTGGAGAGACAACAGCCACTCCGTCCTGAAATATTTTTTGCAACAATGTTTCATTTTCTGAATATTGTGCTATATTTGACCCTTCATGAGGAACCATAAAAGGAAATATAGCTTTTCGGCTACAGCCATGCTGCTACTGTATCTGCTGTACGGTATGGTTGTTCCTTTTATGCATCATCACGGCCCGGACGGAAGAGCCGCATTTGCCACTGTTAAACAGGTGAAACTTTATCCGGAAATCATCCGGGAAATGGATACCACACATCATCAAGCGCATATGACCGCAGCCTGTCATATCTGCGACGACTACATCAGTAATTACCTGAACAACCACGCGGACATTCGTCTCCCTAAACCGATACTCCTAACTATTCTGTACGTTCATCCACCAGTAGATAATAACGAACGCCTGGTATTGACCGCCTCCAACAAAGGTCCTCCCACTGCTTAATTTTTCATGGACTTCCGGGTAGGCAAACGCCTTCCTGTGTCAACTATGTATCCTACACTTCGGTCTTGTGCTGACCGGAGCCTAACGCTGTTGCTTTTAATATGAAAAAAATTTGGGTGCTGCCACTGCTGGCAGCATATGGGACGCTGCATGCCCAGCAAAATGCAGTCAAAGACCTGGAGCCGGTGGTGGTTACAGGCCAGGGACAACCTGTTAAAATTTCTCAGAGTCTTTATCCAATTACCTTAATAGATGCCAAGCGTATCCAGGAGAAAGGTGCCGTCAACCTGATGGACCTGCTGACCACAGAAATGAATATGCGCATTATCAGTGACAATGTACTGGGAAGTAATCTGATCATGCAAGGAATTACCGGTCAAAACGTAAAAATCCTAGTGGATGGTGTGCCCATGATTAGTGGTGAAGGAAATGAGTTTGACTTGCAACAACTCCACCTAAACCAAGTGGAACGAGTAGAAATTATACAAGGCCCGCTGAGCGTGGAATATGGTACCAATGCATTGGCGGGTACCATTAACCTGATTACCCGCCGTATGAAGCCAGGAGAAGGCGTTCAAGGGGGCATTTCCCAGTACTTGGAATCGGTGGGCCAGTATAATGGCAGCGGATGGCTAGGGAAGAATATGAAAGGCTGGAATCTCATGGCAGGCGGGGGATATACCTGGTTCGGGGGCTACGCGTCCGACAGCTATAAATCTACTGTCACTACACCAGATGGGACAGTGCGGGGTAAAAACTGGAACCCTAAAACGCAAGCCACTGGCAACCTGAAATTGTATCGTAAATGGGGGGAGCTGCAGGGAGGTATTTCCCTACAATATTTTAATGAACTGGCCGATGCACCAGGGAACGCGGATCCAGGAACGGCTTATCTCACGGCAACGGATAATCGTTTTCGTACGAGCCGCGCTACTGCATTGGCTTTTGTGAATGGTAAATTAAATGCTCGCAGTTATTTGGACGTGGTTAACAGTTATAGTTTTTACGATCGTACCAGCGAACAATACCTGGTCAATCTTCAAAATAAATCAGAAAAACAGACTAGCAATGCCAGTAATATCTTCGCCAACTGGACCTTCCGTGC
This sequence comes from Chitinophaga sp., assembly GCF_019236475.1. GTDB lineage: Bacteria > Bacteroidota > Bacteroidia > Chitinophagales > Chitinophagaceae > Chitinophaga. The sequence continues at coordinate 83,117 of NZ_JAFAIX010000014.1, read as the reverse complement.
CGCCTATAACTATCAACAACCGGATCGCCATCGTTTGAATTATCAATTAGGCTATGATGTGAATCTTAGTAATAGTGAGGGAGACAGGGTTTCGGCAGATGCGGGCATTATCAACGATATAGGCTTGTTTTCTCGCCTAGGCGCTACGTTCTTTGGTAAACTAGAGGCCCAGGGCGGATTACGCTATACTTATAATAACCGCTATAATGCCAGAGAGATCAACTTTCTCGGATTAGAGTTGCCATTGATTTCCAGCCTCCAACTACGCTGGACTATCAACGAGCATTGGTATATGCGTGCTGGTTATACCCGTGGCTTTCGCGCTCCGAGTCAACGGGAACTGTTCCAAGATTTTAAAAATGCCAATCATTACATCATCGGCAATCCTGACTTAAATCCGGAATTGGCGCATAATTACAGCGCCGGCGTACATTATAAATCCCATGCCTGGAAGCTGAATCTCACTGCCTTCCTGAATAATATCCGCGATAAAATTGAACTGGTAGAACTGGACAGATCCACCTTACCACCAGCATATCAAACGATAAATGTAGCTCGTACCTATCATAATATTCCTGAATTCAGTACCCGGGGAGTCAATCTGGATGGGACGTACAGCCATGCGGACCGTTGGCAGCTAAAACCCTCCCTGGGATATCTTTCCCGTAGTGGCAGTAATAGTATGCAGCAGCAATTTGGCAGTTGGGAAGCTGGTCTTCAAGGTATGTATAACTGGAAATGGCTGGATATCCGCTTTACGAGCGCATGGAAGTACAACGGGCCACTGGCCCAGTTTGGCATCAATGATGGCAAACTAACGGATCGGACGCTGGGAGGGTATCATCTCTGGGACCTCTCTGCTACGCGTAGTTTCCTCGTACAACGACTCATGCTCACCATCGGTATGAAAAATCTCTTGAACGTCACGGATGTGATCCAAACCGGCGACGGCAAAGATGGATTGATGCTTCGTTCGGGCTTTAAACCAGCCTTGCCAGTAGCCTGGGGACGTACCGGGTTTGTACGGGGCACCTTCACTTTTTGATAATTAAAACATCGCTATATGCAATTCAAACAACTGATTACCATCAGTGCAGGCCTACTACTTTTGGCTGCCTGCAAGAAAAAAGATGCAGAATATACGCCACCTAAACTGGCGGAAGGTACCATGGTGGCCGGTATGGGTGCAACCTACGATAGTACTGTATTCGTTAATCTCAGCACTGGAAAAATGACCGTTGTTGCTGCCGGATCATGGGATATCGCCATCCAGAGTAAAGGAGGAAAGGCTATCATCAGCAATGGCGCTAAGAAAGCGGGTATTTATCGCATGCCCAGCACCAATTTTGATAGTATTGTGGCCCTACCTGCAACGAGTTCCGGCATAAAAATCAACTATGAAAATACTGCGTTGGATACTACTGCTACTAGTGTGGGCGCTTGGGCGGATAGCCAGGGCAAAAGCAAACAATTGGTCTATATCATAGACCTGGGAAAGACACCACCATCAGGGGCTAACAGTAACGGGTATATGAAATTTACCATTACAGATGTAACCACCAATAGTATCACTATCCGCTCTGCCAACCTGGATGGAACCAATCCAAAATCACAGACGATTACCCTGGATGCTGCCACCAATTTTACCTATTTCAGCCTGATGAGTGGAAAAACAGTCCAGGTGGAACCTTCCCTTAAAAACTGGGACTTTATGTGTACGGGCGTAACCGTTGCTGGTGGCGGACCTCCGGGTTCTTATGTGGTAACAATGGCTGTATTGCACAATAGGTTGGCAGGCGTAAAAGTAGCCATCGATAATCCTGCTGCTGGCATGGCATCCAGTGATGATCCTGCTGCCCCGGTGAATAATGTAGCTAGTAGTATCGGGAGATACCAGTCGCTCACGCGTGCAGATTTCCTCACATTAGCGCCAATGGAGAAAGCGGATGCTATTGGGAAGAGCTGGTGGCAGATCCTGCAACCGCATGCTGCAGGCAATTATAAGGTGTATGACTGGAAAACATTCTTGTTATCTGATCCGGATGGGAAGCTTTTCAAAATTCGGTTTACGGCTTTTAAAAGCTTGGTTACAGGAACCCCTGGATATCCTGCATTTGAATATAAAGAACTGAACTGATGAAACATTTTTTTATCCGCTATAAGCAACTATTAATATGGTTATTGCCAGTATTGGCAGTACTCATTTTGGCTTTCATTTTTTACCGACAGCAAATAGCGCCTACACGTATTGCACTGATCAACTATCCTTCCTTTGCGGCAGCGCGCATGCAACGCGCCAACGACAGCAAATGGGTACAATTGAAAAGTATTCCAGTATCCGGATTGGCGGCTGTTTCCAATTATGACGTGGCGCTCATTTTTGGAAGGGGCTTGCATTTGACGGCAGATCAAACGGCGCTATTGCAAAAAGCCGGTAGTAAAGGACTTCGGATATTTGTGGAAGCGGCTGCAGATCCTCGTACAGACCTCACCAATTTGAGCGATAGCCAGCGTACGGTTGTAGCAACGTATATGCGTAATGGTGGTACTGCCAACTTCCGGAACCTACTGCATTTTGCACGGGTTGTCCTGGATAATAAAAAATATTATACCCTCCCGCCAGCGGCTCCAGTGAGCATTGCCTCGGATGTACTCTTTCATGTGGATGAAAATATATATTTCAATGATGTTTCAGCCTATGAATTATGGCTGATGAACAACCATCTCTATCAATACGATGCACCCAAAGTAGCGTTGGTGACTTCTGTGCCAGGCCCTTTCAATGCGAATCGCGATCACTTGGATACTATCATTACCACTTTTCAACGTCGTGGATGGAATGTATACCCGATGGCGGGAAATAAACGGAGACTGGAATTCCTACAGGCGATTCACCCGGATATAGTGGTGGAAATGCCGCATGGCCGTTTGGCTCCGGGAAATGCCCCTGCGGTGGTGGCATGGCTGAAGGAACAACAAATCCCTGTACTCAGTCCCCTCAGCGTTTTCATGAATTACGATCAATGGAAAACAAATCCCCATGGTATGAATGGCGGGCTGCTCACCATGAGCGTGGTATCGCCTGAGCTGGATGGGGCCGTGGCGCCCTATGCCATCGTGGCGCAGTATAAGGATGAAAATGGCTATGATGTTTTCCGGGCTATCCCCGAACGATTGAAATGCTTTACGGACTTGGTTTCCCGCTGGTTGGTGTTAAAGCATAAACCCAACCGCGATAAAAAGATTGCGATTTATTATTTCAAAGGTCCTGGCCTGAGTAGTCTTGTCGCTGGAAATTTAGAAGTAGTGCCTAGTTTGTATAATACTTTATTGCATCTTCAACAGCAAGGATATACGGTGGACAACCTCCCCGCAAATGCGGCTGCGCTGAATGCGCTCCTACAGCAAAACGGCAGTGTATTGAATCCTTATGCGGAGGGGAATTTGCGTAAATTCTATCGTGAAGGAGACCCTGCATGGATCGATGCGCCTACTTATGAAAAGTGGGCCACTGCGGATTTGGAGCCAGGCGCCTGGCAGGCAGTGAAGGAAAAGTATGGTCGGCCTCCCGGTAATTATATGCAAGAGCATAGGGGAGACACGGGTTTTCTGGCGATAGCACGGCTCCGTTTTGGCAATGTAGTATTACTTCCCCAGCCATTGCCCGCTGTAGGGGAGCAGACCTTTAAAATCATACATGGTGCTAAGATAGCACCGCCTCATCCGTATATCGCTTCCTATCTCTGGACCAGGCATGTGTTTCAGCCGGATGCGATTATTCATTTTGGTACCCATGGCAGCCTGGAATTTACCCCAGGAAAGCAGGTAGCACTAGGGAATGCAGATTGGTCCGATGCGTTGATAGGAAGTATTCCTCACTTCTACGTCTATACGATGAGTAATGTAGGAGAAGCGATTATTGCCAAAAGACGCAGTTATGCTACCATCATTTCTCATCTGACACCTCCCTTTATGCAAGCAGGAGGTAGTACGGAGATAAGTCGCCTCGAAATGGAACTACACCGCTGGGATGCGCTCGAAGAGGGGGTATTGAAGTCGGCCTATGCCGCGTCTATTAGCAAATCTGCCCGTCAGTTGGGCTACTACCAGGAAATGGGTGTAGATACTGCCCAAATACTTACTGCTACACAACTAACAAAGCTGCAAGACCTGGTAGAGGAGGCGGTGAATGAAAAAGTTAACAGCGGACTTTATACTATCGGTAAGCCCTATACGAAAATAGAAGCGGAAAGAACTGCTTCGTTGATGAGTGGGGCAGATACTGGCAGTACGAAATATGTCTCCCTACTACTTGGCAGTACAAACCAAGAGCTGGCTGCCTTGGATAATGCATTGTCTGGTGGATATACACTACCCAGCGCTGGTGGGGACCCATTGGCCAATCCAAGCGCATTGCCTACGGGGCGCAATTTGTATAGTATTGATGCGGAAAAAGCCCCAGGACCACAAGCTTGGGAAGTGGGTGTGCAACTGGCAAAAGACCTGGTGAGTCAATACAGGAAGGAGCATGATGGTGCTTGGCCTAGGAAAGTGGCGCTCACCTTATGGCCAGGGGAGTTTATCCGTACGGAAGGTGCCATGCTGGCGGAAATATTTTATTTATTAGGTGTAGCGCCAGTAAGGGACCCACAAGGACGTATTATAGATCTCAAACTGATACCTACTGCTGCTTTACAGCGTCCTCGTATAGACGTGGTGGTTCAAACGGCAGGACAGTTTCGTGATCTGGCGGCTAGCAGACTGGAATTGATCAATCGGGCAGTCCTCCTTGCAGCAACTGCTGAAGATAAAGGACAACCTAATTACGTCAACGAAGGAGTGCAGGCTGGTGAAAAAATGTTGAAACAGAAAGGTTTTACGCCGAAAGAAGCCCAGCAACTGGCAGCGCTGAGGGTGTTTGGTGGTATCAATGGCAATTATGGCACGGGTATTATGTCTATGGTGGAAAGTGGGAATCGTTATAATAACCGTGATGAAGTGGCCAGTGTTTACCTGCACAACATGGGAGCGGCCTATAATGATACCAGCCAATGGGCGATGTTCAGGGAAGGATTATTTGAAGCGGCACTCCAACATACGGACGTAGTAGTGCAGCCCCGTGAAAGCAATACCTGGGGTCCGCTTAGCCTGGATCACGTGTATGAATTCATGGGAGGTCTCAACAATGCCGTACGACTCGCGACCGGAAAAGAGCCCGCCGCTGTATTGAATGATTTCCGTAACCCGATGACTGCCCGTGTGCAGCCGCTGAAAGAGGCGGTATGGGTGGAAGCCCGCAGCACCCTGCTGAATCCTGTATGGATAAAGGAAATGCAGCAGGGGCAAGGAAGTAGCGCGGAAAAGATGGCAGAGACGTTCCGTAATGTTTTTGGATGGAATGTCATGAAACCAGATGTCATTGATAATGAACTTTGGAACCAACTGCATGAAGTGTATATCCGTGACCGTTATACGTTACATACCGCTACCTTCTTTGAAAAGCAAAACCCTGCGGCCCTGGAAGAATTGACGGGCGTCATGATGGAGGCTGCTAGAAAAGGCTTGTGGAAAGCGACGGAGGTACAGCGGCAAGAAATTGCCCGTCTTCACGCCACTACGATTGCGAACTACGGTGCCGGTTGTACGGAGTTTGTATGTGGCAATGCTGCATTGCGCCAGGAAATGGAGCATTACACGCCGGAAGCGTTAAAAACGGCTTATAAAATGGCTGTCAATGCTGCATTACAGCCGAATAGTGCTGTATCGGAGGCTAAAGGTGTAGTGCTGAAGAAGACAGCAGAAAGAACGGTAGGGACGGCTGTTGTAAAAGAAGGGCTGTCGCTCAAATGGTGGCGGCCGATATTCCTCGTCCTGACAGCATTAGCCACCATATGGTTGTTGGTGTACCGGAAAAAGAAATGATATGGAGCAGTTGATTGTATTACTAACACTTGTAACGGGACTGCTGTATACTTTACAGTTGTCCTGTTGCAGCTCCTGGAAAGTGAGACTGTTGCCAGTTGGCGTAATGGCTGTCTCCCTATATCTACTACACTACCTGGTGATAGAAATGGATAGCAGGACCATTTTGCAATGGCTACAGCAGGATAGTATCCGGAGGAATTTTTCCATATTGATGATACTGGATATTTTATTCCAGCTCCAACTAAACAAATGCTGGCTACAGCAAAGAACATTTCGGCGATGGTGGCTGATTCCCTCACCGGTATTGTTATGTGGACTCTTCTACCTGGAGGTATACTGTTTCCGGGAGCTAAACTTTGGATTTGAAGTGATCGCCATTAGCTATGCATTCCTGGTATCTGGAACAATCTGGTTATTGGCGCTTTTTTTTTCCTGGTGTACAGACATGCATCTGCGGATGGAATGGAGGTATTTATTATTAATGCTGTCAGGGATTTTAGCGGTGATAAGTGGAGCATCCATCCCTGAAATAGCTAACTAAATCGAATTACTATGCAATATATAGATAAAGTTATATGCTGGTTGAGTAGTGGACTGATGGTGCCAGTGATGGTAGCTGTCATTTATTTCCTGGTGCAAGCTTTCCGCCAATTATGGGATGGAAGTCGCCAATACGTTCGTCGCATGAAGGAAATTAAAATACTAGATGCGAAATTGAACGGATTAACGTATACGCATATACGTTCATTTGCGGAACTGACAGCTCACTTAGAAGGGCCATTACCTGCTACGATAAATGAACTGATTGTTAGAAGCGGCAGCGAAGCTCATCGAAATAGGCTACTGGCCGACTTCCATAATAACTGTGAGCGGGAGCTAGACAGATGCAGGACATTGAGCAAGACTGGACCTATTCTTGGCTTGATGGGAACGCTGATTCCTATGGGTCCGGCATTGGGAGGCCTTGCTGCTGGCGATATTGCCACGATGAGCGAGCAAATGCAGATCGCTTTTAACACAACTGTGCTGGGGCTTGTGATAGGTACAATTGGTTTCCTATTGTTACAAACGAAACAACGTTGGTATACCGCAGATCAGAACCGGGTGGAATTTGTAAATGATATTATCCAGACAGCTTATGAAAACAAAGCATAATCACCGCCGGTATGCCGCCAGGGAACAGGAAGATGTCAATCCGCTACATGCCGTTGCTAACCTGTTCGACGTAAGTATCGTCTTTGCGGTGGCGCTGATGGTGGCATTGGTGAGTCGGTATAAGATGACAGAAATGTTTAGTAAGGAGGATTTTACAGTAGTGAAAAATCCAGGAAAGGAAAACATGGAGATCATTACCCGGAAAGGAAATACGATCAATAAATATACGCCTACTGGAAAGAAAGAAGCCGCATCTGGCAATGGTAAGAAGGTGGGAACGGCCTACGAGTTGGAGAATGGAGAGATTGTATATATTCCTGATAATGAATAATACAGCCTGGTTATTTCAATACTTACTTTGAAATAACCAGGCCATTGGCAATTATCTTCGGATCAGGTAACCAATATTAAAAGTGGCTGCCCGGTTTTTCCCGTAGTTGGTATCCGTAAAGCCATGACTATAGCAAAGGGAGAGTTGCAGTCCCATTTTAAAACTGTATCCCAGTGTGAAGTTGGCACCTGCATCGGTAGACGCTGCATGCGCTTTATTATCAGGCTGAATGGCCTGATCTATTGGCGCTGGTTGCAATGGCCCATCGGGGCGGAAAATGATGCTGCCGTAATAGACGCCTGATACAGTGGTGAAACTGGGTGTACCAGTGGTCCCATTCATATTGGTCACACCAACGGTCCCTTTGGTGGTGCCGCCGAGGAATTGGGAAATATACCCACCCGGGCCAGCGAAGAAATGACCTTTCCCTACTGGCAGCGTGTAGAGGATATTAATGGGGAGCTCCAGGTAGTTCAGGCGATTTTCTCCTTTGAAATCCGCCATCATTACAAACGGCAGGTTGCCTGGCGTCAGTATAGCATGTTGGTAATGTGCATTCGTCTTACCTCCTTTGGAACTGAAGACAAGACCAGACATAAGGGAGAATTCTTTAGAGAGACGCCATTCCCCCGTAAGGCCTATCTGATAGGCAGGATGGAATTGGACATCGTTTTTTTGAAGGCCACTTTCTTTATCTGGTTTACTCTGAAAGCTATGACCGATGCCGGCTTTGACGCCGAACGAAAACTGTGCGTGAGTGGACGCCGCACAGAATAATGCCATGAAGGCTAATGTTATTTTTTTCATGGTGTAGGGCAGTGATGAAACTATCACGAATGTAAGGATAAGGCAGATAACATCGCAATAGATGCAATACTATCTGCCTTATGCTTATCATGAAGCCCTTTAAGCTTTCTTTTTCTTACCTAGTGAGATGTGATATTTCTCCGGTGTTCCAGAAATATGGAGATGCATAAACCGACCCTTTTTGCCTTTTTCTGCACTTTCGATCGCGTCTACCTGATCTGCATCTACTTCCTCCTGCTTACGCCCGAACAGCGCCTGGAAGCCCACCTGGGTCACCATCTTCATGGGTACGCGTAGCTGGTAAGACATCTGCATATCCAGGGATTGTTTTCCACTCACTTCAATATACCCAATGGAAGAATTGATACTCATATTGGGAAATTCCAATGTAGAGGCCTCAAAACTGAGCTTGTTCCGTAAGGTATCAAAGCGAATCATACGGAGGTTCTTATCCTTGAAGTAGCTAGACATTGCCTGCATAGGCCCGAAATCAATCAGCGAGCCATTCCTGATCTCGATATCCATTTTTGCTTTGGTGGAATCCAGCATGGGAGTGAGGTCCGGATGTAATTTGATATTGCTTTTAATCCGCCCACTGAGGGTGCCTTGTAGGTTCTTATTCAACACCATATCCTGACCAAAGTTGTCAAACTTCAACAACATCTTACTCAAGTTCACTGTATCCAATTGTATACTGCTGCGGAAATACAGTCGCTTGGGATCGGCTGCATTCAGTAGTCCGCGCATGCCAATATGCCCACCTGCCATGCGTAAATCGATGGTGTCGATTTTAATACGCTGGTCTTCTTGCATATGTACATCCGCTTTCAGATTTTTTATAGATAGCTTATGATAGCGGATTTTACCTACATCGGCTAGTACGTCGAAATTGGTGAATTTAATTTTGAAGATATTAAAACCAGCACTGTGAATGCTGTCGTTCTCTCTTTTGGTGGTGGTGCGAACGGCAGTGGCCATCTCTTCTTCTTTATGATCGCTGAAATCATAGTTCATCATTTCATCCACATTGAGATAATTGGCTTTAATGCTGAAGAGATTATTACGCTTATTACCATTGCGATCCGGGCCTGCGTATAGATGCAGGTTGATATCAAAATCACTAGTGCCTACTTTCCCTTTGAGGGTATCTACCACCAGGTATTTGTTAGTGCCGTACCGAATACGACCATTGATGTTTTCCAGTTGAATAGGGTGTTGTTTCAAGGAGCCGGAAATATTGGCTATATGGGCATCTACGCGTTTGAATACCGTATCATAGCGTAGGTTCAGTTTGGCCCGTAGCCAGAGGTTATTCGTTTGTTCGTACCAGTAACCCTCCGGAATAAATTGCCGACCCTTGTTGCTGATCAGGTCATTTACGGCCAGGCGGTCGGATTTCAGGTCAAAGGCAACTTCTGTACGCCCTTTCTTCACTTTGTCGAACCAGAGGTTATAATTATTCAGACGGCCTTTGAATACAAAATCACTGCTATCAATATGCCCAGAGAAATTTTTAACGAGCAAACTGGTATCTCCAATGCTGACGTCTGCATTAAAGTGGTGCAGACTATGCGGATATTGTTTGAAGGAAGACGACAATTCCTCAATTCGGAACACGCCCTTTGGTAGCGGATTGGGATGTAACATTTCCTGCACGCTCGTTTCCAGTGCCACCGCTAGTCTGAAGCCACTGATCACTTCTTCCCGTAAACGTTTATGCGTGGTGTCTGCCAGCATTAGTTCTCCCGGCAATACTTTATTACTATTTACCTGGAAAGTAATTTTTACAGGTTTGGACTGTTTGTGAAAGATGGCTGGTAAGTCGCTCAGCGAGCCGCTGGCGGCAATATCGCTCTGGCCTACACGAAAATTGAGGGTATCCAATTGCAGACTCCCATTTTTAACCTGGGCATGAATGTTCATGTTGCGCACCGGTAGGGGATAGTGGGGGATGCGGAAAGCGAGGTTTGTCACCGTTAGTTCGCTCTGCACGCCTTCTTTCAGCTTCGCCAAACTTTGTTCTGGCACTTGCATATCCACCAGCTCTCGGAAATTCATATTGAGGCGAATATCTCCTTCAATTTGTTCCAGGTCTTTTATACCGAGGAATTCACCGATATAGCGGATATTCAGTTCCGAATAGAGCTGCATGACCACGTGTGGATCGGTGAAATCGCGCATGATAAAGTTCCCTTTAAAAACCCCTTTTCCTGGCCTGGCGTTCATGTCTAGCAGGTGTAGTTCTGAGGTTTTGAGAGATCTGCCTGTTCCATTGGTATAGTAACCGCGGAAGCCGAGGGAATCCAGTTTCCTATTGGCATGCGTATTTTCGAACCATACATTCTCACAACCAAAATTAACGGTGATGGCAGGCATATGATCTTTGTCGATCTCTCCTTTGATGGTGCCATCAAAATAGATCCGGCCATCGCGGCGGTAATTTTGCATCTTGGAGCTGATGTCTTCCGGTATAAATGCAAACAACAGGTTGAGATCTGGCCGGTCGCCCTTTATGCTAAGATCCAATTGAGGCTTCCCTTTGAGACTCACATTCCCCTGTACATCCAGACTGGCATTTTCCAGTTTGATACTGTTTTTTTTCAACTGGAGGAATTCCTTTTCCAAATTATAATCGCCCGAAATGGCCAGGCTGATATGCTTATTGCGGAAGAGGGTACTATCTTTTTTGCTGGTAATGTCTGTCAGTAGTTTCCCTTCTAGGTCTAGGGCCACATCATCGCCATGCATATGGAAGCCAGTGGTGATTTTTTCCAACTGGGTGGTGATATTCCAGCCGGTGCCTGCGTCATGGTAAGTAACGCGTATATTCTTCAGGATGATTTTGCGCAGGTCCATAGATAGGCCGCCCTTAGTGCTGGTATCTACCGGAGCGCTGGTAGCAGTGGGAAGCGTGTGTGCCTCCACGATATCCAGGGTACCATTGGCAGCCCGGTTGATATGTACTTGTCCTGTATTGAGCACGAGGATACGTACCTGGTAATGTTGTCGGAAGATATCGGGGAGACTAAACCCCACGTACAGCTTATTCACCTCATAGAGAGGAGGGTGGTCCATTTTTTTACTGGCATAAAATTTTACATCGTGTAGTACGATGGAAATGTAGGGGAAGTTGGCGAATGGGTTGATGTTACTGCTTCCCAATACCAGTTCTCCCCGAAACTGTTTGTTTAATTCTTTTACTGCTAGTTGTGTGAGTCGTTGTTGCTGGGTATATAGGATGCCTGCGGCGATAATAATCACCAGTAACAGTCCACCTAAAGTTATACCAGCCACCCTTAATATTCTCCTGCCTTTTCTCATGGTATGGCCAATCTTGAACGGTAAAAATATAAAAAAAATGCATGTGTAATAGGGGCTTGGTGTGCAGGATAATGTTAAAATTTATTGCAGTGTAGGAAAATCGTTGCTGCGTTCCTGTTGCAGACAGTGATTTTATATTGCATATACCTGACGGTCCTCAAAATTACCGACGAATACCACAATTGAATCTTAACTGCTGCCGGTATTTCTGATCCCGCCTGGTTACAGTCAGTTAATGCCAATAAAGAGCGTAATATTTATTCGTTATAAGCCTTACCATCTTTATCCCCATGAGTAAAAAACCATTTATGTCCGATGCCGGCCCTGTTACGGATCCGGAGGCATTTTTACCGGAAAATCCCGGTGAAAGTGCGGATACAGCAGCAACCTCCGGACTTACCCCAGATTATTTATTTTATAGGCAGCAGTTCTATCGTTACCCGATAAAAATGAATTCCATCAACCTGCAGAAGCTGGGATGGTGGCGTGCATTGATATGGCTACTGTCCTGGCTCCGCACTGCGGTTTTCCCACATCGTAAACCCAAGCAACTGGAGAAAGCAGTGCGCTATACGGTGGGGAAATATGGATTTGATCAGTTTTATAAAGACTACATCCGAAAGGTGAGTGGAAGAGCTGCACGAGAAATCGCGCTGGCGTCTTTACCAGAAAACCGCCAACTGATTACCGTTAGCGTATTGCTAAAGAAATTATCCCTGTTGAACAAACGTACGGGAGAATGGAAGCCGCTTCATTTGCAGGATTGTAATATCGCCATCGCACAAATGGATGTGAAAGCAGCGGATCTGGAAGTACGTAATGACCCGGCTACCGGCAATGTGTGGGTATCTATGCATTATTACAGCAATCCTCCTGAAAACGGCTGGCATCAGCCGGATGAGGTTTTCCAGCAACAGGCAGTTTCTGAGCTGGAGCTCACAGGGCTAGCGGCAGCCGCCAATGTGCTGGATGTAATGGTTGAACGCCAGGAAATCATTGTGGCAGATCATTTCAATTTCGCCAAAGAACAACTGAAAGATAAAGATTATAGCAAAGCCTCTCTGGCAGCATATGTATTTAAAAATCCGGCCAACAGATGGTATGTACTGGGTGCTATAGCAGCCATCATCCTACAGTTTAGCGTCTTCAAATATTTATATCCATATGCTTCCTTTATCAATGGCGACTCCTATGCCTATTTGGATTCGGCTTACCACAATTTCGATACAGCCACTTATCCGATAGGTTATTCCCGTTTCCTGCGACTCTTCAGTGTTTTCTGTAAATCAGATACCGCCCTCGTGGCATTGCAATATTTATTCCTGGAATCGAGCCTGCTGGCATTGGTGTTTACACTCTGTTATTTCCTGAAGCCTGCAAAGGGAACCAAGATAGTACTGGTATGTTTCGTGTTGTTCAATCCGGTACTGCTTTACCTGAGCAACTATGTTTCCAGTGATACGATGTTTCTCTCTTTGAGTCTGACTTGGTTCACCTTGTTGTTCTGGATCATGTACCGGCCTACGCCTAAACTGGTATTCTGGCATGGCATTGTTTTGTTCTTGGCCTTCACCATTCGTTACAATGCCTTGTTTTATCCGGCAATTGCCTTGTTAGGTTTCATCCTGGCGAGTAAGCGTTTCTGGTTAAAGCTGGCAGGGTTGGGCTTTGCGGTGTTGCTCATCTTTGCATTTGTACAGTTTACGAGCAACAAGTATAAGAAACTGACTAATATAAAACAGTTCACCCCATTCACAGGATGGCAACTGGCCAATAACGCCATGTACGCTTATCGGTATGTAGATAGTGCCCATCGTAAACCGGTGCCGAAAAAATTTGAAGCATTGGATAAATCCATCCGAGAATATTTTGATAGTACGCGAGATGTTCGCCGCTATCCATCAGAAGCCATGAAGGCTAGTACCGTGTATATGTGGACCCCTCATATGCCGCTCCAAACGTATATGCGTAACCAGTTTAAGAAAGATAGCACTGCCACGCAGCATAAAAAATGGGCAAGTATGGGCCCGCTCTATGCAGAATACGGCCGATTTATCATACAGCAGTATCCGAAGGAATTCGCCGTGAATTATCTCTGGCCCAATTTCGTCAAGTATTATGTGCCGCCAGTAGAGTTCCTGGAGAAGTACAATATGGGAGTAGACAGTGTTACGGAGGTCGCGAAGATATGGTTTAATTATAAAGACCGTAAGGTGAAGACAAGGTTAAAATCCTTTGATGTGCCTATTCTAAGCCCATATCCAGTGATAGTAGGGATGATGACCGCCATGTTCCTGTTTGGATGTATTTCCATGCTGGTGTTGGGGGCGCATAAGAATCCCGTGCTAAGAAAAGCCATGTTGCTAGCATTTGCCTTATGGGCTGTTAATATGGGCTTCAGCGTATTTGCATCGCCGATTGCCTTAAGATTCCAACTGTTTCCTATACTGGTTTCGGCAGCCTTTACCATTTTGGTGGTAGGGTATATCGCTGAAGCAGCCTTTATTAACTCACAAAAAGAATCTACATGAAAAAAGAAGTTATCATCGAAATCATTTCCTTCCTAGTAGCAGCCATGTTCCTGTATACAGGCATTATGAAGCTGCGCGAATACGATGTATTCAAATGGGTTATTAGCTCATCGCCTTTGTTGCACTCAGTGGCGCCGGTAGTGGCGAGAGTAGTACCTATTCTGGAGGTTGTAGTGGCGCTAATGTTGGTGATCCCTGCTACCAGAGTGAAAGGATTGTATATCGCCTTTGCGATGATGGTGGCTTTCACCATTTATATCGCCGTATTGTTGACCATGGCCAGTAAGCTCCCTTGTAGCTGCGGTGGTGTATTAGAGTCCATGTCATGGTCCCAACACCTGGTGTTTAATATCCTTGTCACCCTGTTGCTCGGCCTTTGCCTTTGGTTCAATAAACAAATTAAAAAACAATCTATAGCCATTTAAATAAGGATTATGAAACTGATTTTGCAGATGATGATGTTACTGGTACTAATGGCGGGATGTGGAGATAGCACCCCACCGCCGCCATTTGTTTCCGGCAGGGAAGGCCAAAAAATACTGCCTGTTAATTTTTTGAAGTCAGACAGTACCTATGCCACTGTGGATACAGCTTCCGCGCATCCGGCTATCCTGTTCTATATTACTACAGAATGCCCTTATTGTAAGGCGGAGCTGTCGAGCTTACTTAAAAATGCGGATTCCCTGGGGAATACCCATGTATATCTGCTCACCAATAGTAAACTCGCGGAAATACGGGAATATGAAAAAGATTTCAAGCTGGACCAATACCGGAAGAATTTTACCATGGGAATAGATACGGGCTTCGTGATGATAAAATATTTCGGTATCCACGCAGTGCCCTACCTGGCAGTCTATAATAAGGATCAAATCCTGAAACAGGCTTTCAATGGGAGCGTATCCGATAAGAAACTACGGGAAGTGGCAGCAGAGTAACTTTCAGACAAACGGAGGGTTTGTAGCACCTTAATTAGAACTCGGTAATTTCCGGATTCACAGTTGATTAACATTTTTTTTCTTCCCGGTATAGAAAAAATTCTCGATACTTGTATTGTTGTTATGCGACTGGGGAACATCCGCTCGGATGATGCCGCATAACAACAATAAAAGGTCACCAAAATCATGATTTTTCTTGCTGATGGATGAGGTTGTCTTATTAACCTTATCAAAGATTCAGTAATGGTAAATCAATTCAAATTATCCCGGGAAACATTAAATGATCATCTGTCTGACCTGCTGCAAAGCAACAGAGAAATCGCTATTAAAGAACTGTACCAGGCGTATTACAAGCACCTGCTCAGGGAAGCGAATTATATAGTGCGTGATAAAGATCTCGCGGAAGATGTGGTTCAAAATGTATTCATTACCATTTGGAATAAAAGATTGGAGTTGCCCGTACCCGTTAACCTGAAAGCATACCTGATCGTATGTGTACGACGCAGGGCTATTGATGCTATCAAACAGGTATCCAAAATGGAACGCCATAAACAGGCGTACGATAATGATCGTATCGAAGCCACCACACAACGAAGAATAGAAGATAAAGAGATCTACCTTCAGATTTTGAAAGCCATGAAATCTGTGCCCCCTCAGCAAAGAAAGATTTTTGAAATGCGCTTTATCCAGGAACTCAGCACCAGAGAGATTATGGAGTCCAGAGGGCTCTCTAATCAAACGATCAAAAATCATATGAGTAACTGTATCAAAATCATCAGAAGTAAGCTGAAATCCCATTATATCCAATAGTTGCCGATTTTTACTGTTGCTAGTATTAGAATTACTGTGTGTTAATACCCTCCTGACTGATTCCTGTCACTGACTGACGGCCATTCCTCATTTATCTTCGGCCGTTTTCCGTTCAACTTATTTTGGGCGCTAGTGCCCGTAATCCCCGCATACAGCGGGGATTACATTATCGTTTGTGTTGGTTAGTATTCATTTCCCCTCATTTAATTCATTCCAGTTATGCAGAAGCAATCATCCTTTCTCTTCCTGCTGGCATTCCTGGCTGTTGCTATCACTACAAATGCGCAGTCTTCATGGAAACCCCAGCCCATCCCCATCACTACTAGATGGACCAAACAAGTTTCCCCGGAAAACGCATTGCCGGAATATCCCAGACCCCAAATGGTTCGACCGCAATGGGTCAACCTGAATGGCTTATGGGATTACGCCATCACTAAAAAAGATGCGGCCGTGCCCTCTCAATTCCAAGGACAAATCCTCGTGCCGTATCCACTGGAATCAGCACTGTCGGGCGTGAGAAAGTCACTCCAGCCAGATGAGCGCCTCTGGTACAAGCGCATGATCGAAAAACCACAAGCGCCCGGAAATAGGGTACTGCTTCATTTTGGGGCGGTCGATTGGCAGGCCACCGTTTACATAAATGGAAAACAAGTAGGCGATCACGCCGGAGGCTATCAAGCCTTTACGATCGACATCACCAATGCCCTCCATGATGGCAGTAATCAACTATTGGTGTCCGTTTGGGATCCTTCTGATCAGGGAAACAACCCCAGAGGGAAACAAGTGCTACAGCCCAGAGGAATTATGTACACAGCTAGCAGCGGTATCTGGCAGACAGTCTGGTTGGAAACAGTGCCAGACAGTTATATTTCTCGGATTAACCTGATGCCGAAGGAAAGCTCCCTGAAAGTACAGGTCTCACCAAACGATAAAAAGAATTATACCACAGAAATCACCGCCTTCGCTAATGGTGCGCCAGTGGCTCGCGTCAGCGGAAATGCCAGTGATACGCTGGAAATGACTATCCCGGATGTACACCGCTGGTCCCCGGAAGATCCTTTCCTCTATGATTTGAGCATTAAACTCTTTAGCCAAGGGAAAGTGGTGGACTCTGTTACCTCTTATGCCGGAATTCGTACCATCGCGGTCATGAAAGATGGGAAAGGACAGGAGCGTATCTACCTCAATGGAAAATATACCTACAACCTCGGTGTGCTGGACCAAGGCTTCTGGCCGGATGGGCTCTATACCGCTCCAACGGATGAAGCCTTGCGCTTCGATATCCTGGCCATCAAATCCATGGGATTTAATACCATCCGTAAACATATCAAACTGGAACCCGCCCGCTGGTATTACCACTGCGATAAACTAGGGATACTCGTATGGCAAGATATGGTTACTTGCGCCAATGAATCTCCTACCGCCAAAATTGAATTTGAAAAGGAGAATGCCGAAAATATTGAACTGCTGAAAAATCATCCTAGCATCGTTTGTTGGGTATTGTTCAACGAAGGCTGGGCTAAATATGATCAACAAAGATTAACAGAATGGATGAAGAAAAAAGATCCAGATAGGTTGATCAATGGTCATACGGGCGAAAATTACGACAGGAGAGCACCCGCGAATCCGCTGGAACGTTGGAAATCCGCAGATCTCACAGATGTCCATGAATATCCCGGACCAGGTATTGCACCCGCATTGTCAGGCAAGGCTCGTGTGCTGGGCGAATGGGGTGGGGTGCAGGTGAGAGTCATGAACCATCAATGGAATGCTGCAGAAGGTTGGGGATATATCTCCGTACCACCGGCAGATTTCCCGGTGAAATATGAATACATGGTAAAACACCTCAAAATATATGAGGAAGAAGGGTTGAGCGGTTCCATCTATACAGAACCCTTTGATGTGGAAATCGAGGAAAATGGCCTCATGACGTATGATCGGGAGATGATCAAAATACCGATTGAACGTATCCGGGAAATTCATCGAATGATACTTCCCCCTACAGGTCCGGTGCCGGCCGACCTCAAGATAAAGGATATGGATACTACCAATCCGGACAATCGTTATACAGAATGGCTACGTAAGTATAAAACCGGCAGCAAAGATACCAGCTTCCTGAAAGAGTTGGCCCAAATGGCAGTACGACTCAATGATATGCCCAACGCGAGGAAAATCGCCAATGATTATTTGATGCAGATAAAGCCGCCCTATTCCCGCTCGCAATGGCTGTTTATTTTTAACATGGCCACCAGTATAAAAGATACGGCATTCACTATTATCTCGGCGAATAAAGAAGCTGCTAATAAAGTGATGGGAGCCCGGCAGGCGGAGTTGAAGTTAATGTCGACTATTTATGCAGACGTGATCAATCCAAATATCAGTAGCACCAATGAGCACCCAAATTGGTTTGCGATGCAGCAGAAAGCCATGAGGTACGGCAGTCCCGGAGAAGAAATTTACTTGCGGGCAAAAACACTCTATCATTTGAATAATAAACAATGGAAACAGTTTTTTCCCGCAGCCACGCGGTATGTAGCTAAGTACGCGAAGAATTTATCTTTGGATGAACTGAATCGGTTTGCTACAACGGTTTTCTATCGCTCGGACGATTCCACTGTTTTATTGACTGCTTCCAAATGGAGCGGTATCTGCTTAGAACAAGGAGAACGCTCGTTATTCATGAATACCCAGGCGAACCTGCTATATAAAGCGGGTCGCAAACATGAAGCCATCGCAATACAAGAACGGGCGCTCGCATTGGCGCCCGATCAGGAAAAAAAGTCATATGAATCCACGCTGGAAAAAATGAAGCGGGACGAACCAACCTGGTAAGGGTTATTGCGTTACGGTAACGCCATCCAGGTACTTCAGCAAGGCCTCGTTGAGGAAATAACCCCAACCACGCTGGAAACTGCTGATTTGGAAAGACGGATTGTCGATCGCATTGAATGATTCCAAACCCCGATGGGTCAACAGCACTTTGGTCTTGTTGCCTTCGGGAAATAATTCCCAGCTCACTTCAGAATATCCGGGGTATCCCTCATATACCCAACTGTAAGTGATTTTACGTCCAGGTATTACTTCTTTGACCTCACAAAGATGTATATACACGTTCCCGTTATCCTTACCTGTGAAGGTAAACTTAAACCCAGGTTCAGCCTTGAAATCGTCCAACTGGAAATACCATTTGCGCAATTGGTCGATTTGGGTGAGGGCATCCCATACCGTGTTGGCAGGGGCGTCATATACTCGTTCTGTTATCAGGGGTGTGGCACTCATATTATTTGGTTTTAAAAAATGATAAAATGCTTATTTCTTCTTTTTATGCTTTTTTTGATGTTCGAGAAAGTCGCCCAACGCATCCAGCTTGGTATTCCAGAATTCCTGATACTTAGCGGTCCAATCTGCTACCTCCCGTAATCCCTGTAGATTAGCATAACATATCCGCTCTCGTCCTGCCGTTCGGATGCCTACCAATCCACATTCCGTTAGTATGCGAATGTGCTTGGAAATCGCCGGACGGCTAACGGAGAAGTTCTCGGCAATGCTGTTAAGGTTTAAACTATTGCCAGCCAATAACTGGATGATTTCTCGTCGCGTTGGATCTGCTATCGCTTGAAATACGTCTCTTCTCATAATATTTTATTATGTAACCAATCGGTTACAAATATATGTAACCGATTGGTTACGCATATTTTTTTATTTCCAAAAAGTTGATTATTTTATATCCCTCCACCAATAGCCAGATTTGCAAATTTGAAACTGAATTATTTATATTTACGCTTAAACCTTTTGTGATTGAAACAATTGCCGGATACCGCTTTATGGGAGCGTATGCGGGTGTATGATGATAAGGCAGCTTTTGATGAATTGTATCATCGCTATTGGGAGCAGCTTTACACGGCCGCCTATGCCAGACTACAGCAGGACGCAGATGCGAAGGACTGTGTGCAGGATGTTTTCATTGCCCTCTGGCAGAAAAGAAAAGACCTGGCCATCCGTGAACAACTATCGGCCTACCTCCATGTAGCCCTGAAATACCGTGTATTCAATCACTTTCGAAATACGACCACCTACCAAAAGCACCTGGATGTCTTCGCAGATATTCCGCTGTCCCCACTCTTAAAAGCAGACGGACCACTACTGCTCAATGAAATGCAACGCATTATAGCCGCCACCGTTGCCGCTATGCCACCACGTATGCGTGATATTTACCTCCTCAACCACCGGGATTTCCGCTCTATTGATGATATTGCCACCCAACTGGCGCTCAGTCGCCAAACAGTGAAAAACCAACTGGGACTCGCTTTGAGTCGCATCCGCGAGCAGTTACGCTCTTGCAAATAAAAAATCTGAAATTTTTTAAGGAGATATGGTACTGGACCTTTTGAGCCGTGTCATATATACAAGCAAACGGTTATTACAACGTGAACGACCAGGAAAAAATAAAACAAATCCTGTCACGCCTCGATACCGGCACCTGTACGCAGCAAGAGCTGGAATGGCTGCAATCCTGGTATGATTCCCAGGAACCGGTAGCGCAGGTGTTCCGAGACGATGCACACAGGCAATATATACAGCAGGATATGCTGCAACATATCCATTCGGAAATAGATAATGATACCATGCCAGTGGCAGAAACAGCTATCCCGCTGTATCGCCGCTGGTGGATGGCCGCTGCGGTTATAACAGGTTTGCTCATCACCGCAGGATTATTGTTTAAAAAATACCAGGACCGCCACGATATGCTGCTGGCCACTGCCGGGCCAGGAGAAATGAAGGAGTTCCTATTGCCAGATAGCTCACGGGTATGGCTAAACGCTGGCGCCAGCCTAAAATATCCTCGCTCTTTCGGAGAGGTAAGA
This sequence comes from Chitinophaga sp., assembly GCF_019236475.1. GTDB lineage: Bacteria > Bacteroidota > Bacteroidia > Chitinophagales > Chitinophagaceae > Chitinophaga. The sequence continues at coordinate 62,437 of NZ_JAFAIX010000014.1, read as the reverse complement.
TCAGTAGCACTGGAAGGGGAGGCCTTCTTTGATATTCATCAGGATGCCAGACATCCTTTTGAAGTCCATACCACCGAAATTAATGTACAGGTACTCGGTACTTCCTTTGATGTGAAGGCGCACCCACTGCTGGATGAAACACAGGTGACGGTGAAAACAGGCATGGTAAAAGTGCTCCATCACCAAACAGGACTGGATGTACTCAGCGCTAACGATCAACTGACTTTCAGCAGGTCCGCACAGCAATACATGAAGTCAACAGTGAACAATGAGCAGATAAATGAATGGATGCAGGGTATGCTGTCTTTGTCGCAGGTAGGTTTCGCTGAACTGGCAACAACGCTGGAGAACCAATATGGGGTTAAGATCCGCTATAATCCTGCTGAAATGAAACAAGACGAATATACGCTTCGATGCAGCACTAAACTAACGGTGACGCAAGTATTAGATATTATCAGCAGCATACATCCTATACAATATGATATACACGAAAATGAAATAACTATTCACAAAAAATATTAATCGCACCAACTGTTTTTTACCGGGATGAGAAAAATGTACGGCCATCCCTGGTGAAGTTATTGTCTTCTGAAATCAAAAAACCGTACCTGTTGGAGCAGGTACGGCCAAGAGTGTGCAATGAGTTGCACCCTGTCAGTTAATTCTAAAATCAACCAAATATATGCAAAAATCGTTTAAGCTAGCGTCCATACGCAGCATGATAAGATGGAGCGTAGTGTTTACAGTGTTCTCGCTGACAAGTTTTTCTCTGTTACCAACCAACAAGGCGTATAGCCAAAACCGGCAGGATGTCCGGGTAACAGCCGCCTTCGAAAATGAATCGCTGGCATCATGTATTAAGAAACTAGAAAAGAATTACCAACTAGCATTCGGCTATGACCAAAAACAACTGGCCGATTACAAGATCTCCCGGTTACGTTTTGTAAATGAACCGCTCAATAAAGTAATGGCAGCGCTGTTGCTGCATACTGACCTCTCATTTGAGGAAAAAAATGGGGTCATCATTATCACCCGCACACCTACGGCCCTGCCATTGACCGCCGCAACGGTAGTCCCCGGAAAGGTCCGCGGACGCTGTATAGAAGCAGGGACCACTAATCCCATTCCCGGTGTAACCGTTCGCGTGAATGGTACAAAATACACCGCTATGACAGACGTAGATGGTATGTACGAACTCACGGTTCCCCAAGGAAATTATACGTTGCAATTTTCTTTTATCGGCTACCAACAAATTACTTTACCCATTCGTATAGGCGCTACCGTAGTAACCATACCAGTGAGCATGAGCGTGCTGGCATCCCGCCTCTCTGAGGCCGTAGTCATCGGTTATGGCGTGCAGGAAAGACGTAACTTGCTGGGCGCTGTGAGCTCTTTCCGAGCAGATGAGCAACCCGGACAAATGCCGCTATCCGTAGATCAGGCGATGGTAGGAAAACTCCCCGGCGTGTACATCGCGCCAAGTAGTGGCGTACCAGGTGCTGCAAGTAATATCACTATCCGTGGTATCAGCACCCTTAACCCTAACGGCAACACGCCGCTGATTGTGGTAGACGGTGTTCCTATCTACGGTATCGATCAACAGTTGAATACGGTTGACTACAGTAAAGGAAGCTCCCCACAGGTAGGCTATGGTGGTAACCTGGTGCAAAATGATTATCGCCCGCCAACCACCTTTGAGAAGAATCCCCTGGCTACTTTGAATCCTGATGATATCGAGTCTGTAGAAGTATTGAAAGACGCGTATTCCACTGCTATCTACGGTTCCAGAGGGTCTGGAGGGGTGATCCTCATCACTACCCGCAAAGGAAAGAAAGGATCTGCGCACGTGGATGTACAATTGGGTACTTCTGTTAGCGCTCCCCGGAAACTGCCGAAAGTAATGACAGGGGATCAATATGCGGATTTCTACAATCGCCTGTTTGCCTTGAAAGATTCTATCGGTAAGGCTTCCGGCGGCTGGTATATTCCACTGAACTACAAATTCCCTAAAGGGGTCAATACCAACTGGCTGGATCAGGTAGTTAGAAATGCAATAGGCACAGATGCAAATATTGCGCTCAGTGGGGGTACAGATAAGAGCAATTACTTTGTCAGCCTAGGTTACGATAAACAACAGTCCTATATCATTAATAACGATTTTACCCGTTATCAAGGCCGTGTAAATTTCGATAACCAAATGTCGAAAGCCCTGAAAGTAGGCGTGAGCGTTGGTTTGAACCAGGCGAATAATAACAGTCTCAATGCCCAACAAGTATATCGAGATGCGGTGTTGAAAGCACCTAATATCAGTGTATACGATAGCCTTGGTAAATTCAACTGGCTATTTGGTAATAACCCTACAGGGCCTTCTACCGTGTCTAACCCGGTTGGTCAGGCTACCACTGGCAAGAATTATTCCGTGGACAGTCGCGTACTCGGAAATGTATTTGCAGACCTGAAACTGCTACCATGGCTTTCCTTCCACTCGGATGCAGGTACGGATTGGATCAACTCTCGCGCTTATAGTCGCGTGATCAACAGGCCGAGAACAGAAGGAGGCATGGCTACCGAAACCCAACAACAGTTGCGCAAATTTGTGGTGAATAACCGCATTGATATAAATAAATTGTTGGAAGGTGGACACGGTATCAGCGCTATGCTGGGTCAAAGCTATGAACAATCCACAGAGGATGTTACAACGGTAGTGGGCGACCATTTTATCAATGATGAAATGCTCAGTATCGCTACGGCTAAAAATAAAAGAGTGGTGAGTTCTCTCCAACAGGAATGGGCACAGGTCTCATTCTTAGGGCGATTGAATTACCAATATAAAAACCAATACCTGGCGGGTGTTACCTATCGCATGGATGGTTCTTCCCGTTTCTCAAAGAATCATCGCTATGTAGGTTTCCCTTCCTTCGCCCTGGGCTGGGTGCCTAGCGAGGCGGCTTTCCTAAAAGGTAGCAACTGGATCGATCAGCTAAAAATACGCGGGAGTGTAGGCTTCACCGGTAGTGATGGTGGAAATGGCTACTATGGCAACCAAGGCCAATATGTGGTAAACCCATATGCGGCCTCTTATGGCAATATCACTGCTATTGGGGTGAAACAGCCAGCCAATCCAAACCTGGCCTGGGAACGCACTACTACCTGGAATGTAGGGATGGACCTCGGCATACTCAAAAGCAGGATCACGGCTACACTGGATTACTATCGCAGACAAACGACCAATGCAATCGTTAGCTCTGCACTGCCTTATTTTATGGGCTTCGGCGTGCAGAAGCAAAACCTGGCAGACCTAAGCAATAATGGGGTGGAACTGAGTATCAACAGTCAGAATATCACCGGGAAGGCGTTTACCTGGACTACCAATCTTATAATATCTGCTAATAGAAACAAGGTCGTGCGTCTCCATAAAATCAACGAAGACGATTTAGCGATACAGAATGAACTGGATGGCGGACGCTTCTGGAAAGTAGGCCATTCCGCTACTGCTTATTATCTGTATCAGTGGGGAGGTGTAAACCCTCAAGACGGGCAACCGCTTTGGATAGATAAAAATGGGAAATCTTCCGAAACGCCTATCCAGCAACAATATCCGGATCGTCCGTATGAAAATAGAGCATATAAGGGAGACGCGATGCCCGTTGTCTTCGGTGGCTTCGGCAATACGTTTACCTATAAATCCTTTGAGCTGAACTGCTTCTTCAACTTCTCTGCTGGCAATAAAATCTTCAATGGGGCTAAAGCGGCGCAGTACAACTACCTGGGTAGCTCTGCCGGTTCAAACGATACTTGGAACTTGTCGCCGGACCTACTGCGCTACTGGCAGTATCCCGGACAGCAAACAGATATCCCAATGATGATTAATAAATCCAATTTCGCGAGTGCAGGCTTTGGTACCTCCTACGACTATACGTTGTCCAGACAGAATGATCGCTTCCTGGAAGATGCCTCGTTTATCAAGCTGCGTAGCCTGTCGCTTACATACGACTTTAGCAAAGTGCTGAAAAATGTGAAAACGATCCGCTCCTTGCGCATGTTCGTAGAAGGCAACAACCTGTTTATTATTACCAAATATTCCGGTATCGATCCTGAAGTAAGCGCTAGTGGGTCTTCCGCCCTAGGTATGGGCTTCGATGAACTGACAATGCCAGCTCCGCGTACTTGGAGACTCGGTGTAAAAGCATCACTCTAAAATCGTTTTACTATGAAGAAATTATCTTACAGCATATATCTGGCCGGCCTGTTGCTCTTGAATGCGGCATGTAGTAAACAACTGGATTTGAAACCGGAAGGAACCATGGTAGAGGCAGACCTGTTGAAGGACAGGCAATCGACCGAAAGCTTCCTAGCCGACGCTTATCTCCAAGCCATGAATGCATGCGGCAGTAACGCCTATATGCTCGGGGATGTAACCGGTAATATCGTGAGCTCTTTCAATCAGGCGCTGGTAAAAGGAGCCATCGATCCCAGGGATAAAAACTATGAATCCTATTGGCAACAGCCTTATGCGGCCATCAATGAGGCAAACGTTATCATCAATAATCTCCCTACATACGCCACTTTTGATCCCGCTATCCAAAAGCAGTTCATCGCGGAAGCTAAATTTATCCGTGCTTACTGCCACCTGGTACTACTCCAGATGTACGGTGATGGCGCCCTCCAAGGACAGGGTAGCAATATGGGTATTCCTATAATGCTCACCGCCTTCGAAGGATATGACGGCTCCCAGAATAAAGCCCGTAATACTAACGCAGAAGTATATGCGCAAATATTAAAAGACCTGGACGACGCTGTTGCTGCGTTGCCTGCTACCAGGAGTACGCCCTTGGATCAAGCGTCCAGGGCTACCAGCGGGGCCGCTGCGGGATTGGCTTCCAGGGTATGCTTATACATGCAGGATTACCAGCGGGCTGCTACCTATGCCAATATGGTGCTTAACGGCAACCAATATACGTTGCAGAAAACGTTTGCAGCGATGTGGCCGAACAATAGCGCCGGAAGTGGCAATTATCCGCTCAATGCTGAAACGATTTTCGCCTTCCCGGAAAGCTATAATGCCACTTCCAACTATGGGGAGAATAACGGGATTTACTATGCCTATGGCTATTACATGCCATTGCCTGACTACCTCGCAATCTACGATACTACAGACGATAGACTGCTAGCAACCCAAAAAGGGACTTTCATTCCCAAGTTTACGGATATGCGTATACGCGACAACGTGATCATGATCCGCCTGGCGGAAGTCATGCTCACCGCGGCAGAAGCCCAGGCACAAGTAGCTGGTATTAACCAGGGATCTATTGATCTGCTCAATAAAATCTATAGCAGGGCTTTCTCGGTAAATCCAGTACCAAAGGTCTATACCATGGCGGATTTCACCACCAAGCAACAGTTGATCGATAGAATTCTCCTGGAACGCAAGCGGGAAATGGCTTTTGAAGGTTTTGCGAGATACGATGCCATCCGTTACGGCAAGCAACCCAATCCGCTGCTACAGCCGGCCAACTACGCTATGCCTATTCCTCAACATGAAATTGATATTACCGGTGGACTGATCAAACAGAACCCCGGCTACCTAAAATAACGTTAACGATTAAACGAACATGCATATGAAAAAAACAATCGGTATGGTAACGGGTATGCTGCTCAGCATGAGCACTATGGCGCAAACCATCACCATCGAAGGCGACCTGGCCGGGGATCTGAAAGGACATAATAAAATGTACTTGTATTCCCGTACCTATAAGGACTCTGCGGATATTAACAATGGGCACTATACATTCAAAATCCCTTACAAGGAACCGATGTTCCTGATGCTGTTGCCACAATATGTGCAAGCGGAACGCCAGATGTACGTGCCATTCGGCGTACTGTTTGATCAACCGGTAACTTATACCGTGAAATCTGATATCAATAAAGGAATGAGCGAATCAGTGGTGAAAGGCTCTGAGGCGGCGGAACTCCTCTTGAAATACGGACGAGAGAAATCTGCTGCCTACCGAGAAATCAGCAAAGCTTTACAAGGTGAATTCGGCTCCTCCTGGTTGCAGGAGAATGATCCTAAATATGATGCCTTCGAAAAAAGAAATGCTGCCTTACAGCAACAATACCTGTTGCCATTATTGCAAAAATTGGTGAAAGAACATCCGAATTCTTATGCCAGCGTATACAGCCTGAATGATGCCCGCCAAATGGCGTCTATAGCGCAACAAGATCAACTGTACGCCGGATTGTCCAAGCAAATGAAAGCTACAAAAGAGGCAACAGCGTTTCATCAATTTGGGGAAGGACTGCGCAACTCTGCTATCGGTAAACAGGTGAAAGATTTCACCCTGCCGGATCCAGAAGGTAAACCAGTGAAGTTCAGCGACCTGAAAGGGAAATATGTAGTGGTGGACTTCTCGGCGAGTTGGTGTGCTCCTTGCCGTAAATCTTTCCCACATATGCGGGAAGTATATCAGCAGTATAAAGATAAAAACCTCGTTTTCTACAGCATCTCCATCGATAAAAGTAAACCAGACTGGCTGAAAGCAGTAGCACAGGAAAATAACCCTTGGTTACAATCCCTCGATGATAAAAACATCGCTGGTAGCGGATTTGCGATCACAGGTGTGCCTACGCAATACCTCATCGGGCCAGATGGTAAAATCATCATGAAAGAGATCGGCTTTGATGAAAATGGTAACGGACAAATCGAAAAGAAACTGGCAGCGCTTTTTGGTGGTACTGTGAAACAACAGCAACCAGTAGCACCTGCTCCATCCGCAGAAAAGAAAACAATAAAAGCCATTCCAATGGCCACCATGCAATAAAAATCAAAAATCAACCCACACATGAAGCAATACCGGATTAATTTGGTAGCCTTCCTGCTGGCCGCCGGGACTATCCTCCCGGCTGCTGCTCAGCAGACAAAACGGTTTATCACGATCAGTGGTAAGATTAAATTTCCGCCAGGAGCTGAACAACAGGAAAAATACCCTTTCTTGATACAGAAGCAGGTAGGAGATGAGCGTGTTACGATAGATACGATCCATCTGCGCCCAGACGGCTCTTACAGCCATAAACTGGATGCTACCAGGCCACAGTTCTATATTCTGAACGAGTTCGAAGAAGATCGCCTGACCATTTGGGCGAATAAGGAAAATTTGCGCATCGATTTCAGGGGCATAGATACCGCAGCTATGAAAATCAAGAATCCTCCATACGTTTACATCGATGGTGGCGAGGAAAATAACCTGGTGAATGAACTAAACTTTATTTCCTATCGGAACTACCAGGCCATGATCCAGAACGGCCGCCTCCAGTATCTGGCGTCCTTTGCCAAAAATAAAGCGTTAGACAGTACCTTCAATGATATGTATGGTTGGCTAAATGATGACATGGGAGAACGGGTAAAACTCCTGATCCGCATGCATCAAAATTCGCCGGTAATCCTGATGGCCCTGGACTTCCTGCATCCTACAAAAGATAAAGCCCTGATTGCATCGGAGCTGGATCGCCTCATTAAAAAATATCCGTATCTCGAAGAAGCAAAAAGGAAAAAAGCAGATATTGCGCTGGCAGAAGAGATTGCGCGTAAAACCGGCATTGGTGCTACGGCCATGAACTTCAAACAGAATAATGTTGGTGGTAAGGCGGTACAGCTCTCAGATTATCGGGGTAAATATGTGCTGCTGGATTTCTGGGCAAGCTGGTGTGGTCCATGCAGAGCAGAGAATCCGAATGTGCTGGACAACTACGAAAAATACCACAGCAAAGGCCTGGAAATACTGGGCGTATCCTTGGACAACTCCAAAGATGCATGGGTGAAAGCAATCAAAGATGATGGCCTCACCTGGGAGCATGTCAGCGACCTGAAAGGCTGGAAAAATCAAGTGGCCAAAGAATACAATATCCGTGCAGTACCTAGCAATTTCCTAATCGATAAAGAAGGAAAGATTATTGGGGTAAACCTACGTGGAGATGAGCTTACACAAAAGCTGCAAGAGATTTTCGGAAAGTAAAAATCAAAATAAACCTGTAAAAGAATCGATTATGAAGCAATTGCTTACCTTGTTGTTAATCTGCTGTAGTTCAGTAGTGATGGCCCAAATGCAGGCCGCACAGCGTATTATACCTGAGTATACCCACGACACACAGATTAAAAGTACACCTGTAAAGGTCTGGAGAGTTATCCGCGATCTGCCACAAGTAAAAGAATATTCCAATGGTACTATTAAAGAAGTAAATATCCGCACAGTGGGCGATACCCGTTATCGCGACCTGGTTTTTGCGGATGGCCATAAACGTACAGATGAAATCGAACAAGTACACGAACAATACAAATTCTTCGTGTTCCACATCCAGGAACCATTGCCACAAGGCGTTACCAAAGCAATCGTTACAGCATTAGTGGAATCAGCTCCCAACAGCGATGATGTAGCGGTAATTAGATGGAGCATGATCATGGAAGGAGATAAGAGTGCCCGTAAAAAACTGGTTGATATACTGAGTGCTGAAATAGCCAACTATGAAGCAGGATTGAAAAAAATGCTGGAATAGTTTGCGACCGGCTGCTAATCTTGGTTAGCAGCCGGATTTTTTACTACAGTTGCTGACTTGTTATTCCCGCACCAGTTGAAACCAAGGGATATGAAGTTTGCCAGGATATACGTCTACACGTACTTTCTGGCCAACCTGTACCTCATCATAGAATGCCTGGCTCACTTCAATTCTGTGCGTAAACTCATTTTCGCCCCAACCACTGATCTTCACACTATAAGTGGTTGATTTGGTTTTTGAATGCTTCTCTGTAATAGTACTCTGATAACTGGAAGGTGTGGAATGATCCAACCTTACATTCGTAAAGGCAACTATGCCATAGCTGGCGCCGAGCAACATCACACTATATAACAAAATGTAAATAACGCGCTTAGTCTGTTCCAAAGGAATAGCACGGATACTGGCAATAAATAATAGCAACAGTCCCAAAAATACAGGTATAACTACCATCCAAAGCGCTGGATAGTCGAGTATTGCTCCAGCATTGCCAAAAATCCAGGTGGTAAAACACGCCACTATCATGGGCCACATCCCGCTTGATAGAGGAGATCCTTTAAGGCTTTCCAATGTCAATGCCCCTTTGAAATAATACAAGCCAAACATTATGCTTAGCAGCAGGAGCAACTCTACATAGTAAAGCCCTTGAAAAAAATAAAAATCATCCAACAGCAAAATGAAAATAACTACTGCCGCAATGAACATCGAAATGGAAAACCAACGCGCTTGTCGTGTTTTACGGAGATCTTCTGCTTCCGGCATTGTTGCCGCTTCTGACTGATCTGGATTTCCTTCTTCAACAATAGAGGTGTCCATCGATTATCTTTTAAAATGAAAATTTATTATTTTTCTACCACCTGATACCAAGGACAACTTAATGCGCCTGGTTTTACTGCCACCATGATCTGTTGTCCTTCCATAACACTGTAATAATAAGATGCAGAAACAGAGAATTTAATGGGAGACACGAGTCCCTCCCAAGCGCTGCAAGTAATATAAAATTTGAGACTACCTCTTCCTCCTTTCTCCATACTTTTTGCCATAATACTGGTACGATACTGCACACCTACGGCACTATCCATGACCGTATTGGTATAGCTAACAATACCAAAACAACCATAGAACAATAATGCACCAAATATTAAAGCGGAAACAATATGTGTTTTATTGGCCATCAGGATGACCACCGCATATGGCAAAAATAATCCTAGGGAGAGTATCGCGCTTATTATAAAAATTGGATGCCAATCAAATAAATGTCCTGGACCATTATATAACCCTAAACTTACACCCAGGAGGAGCATTAACAGTAACCCACCTTGAATAATGGTATCATTGTCTTTGAGCGTTTTTCTAAAGTGTATGAAAGCGTAAATTAAAACCAATACCAACAAGAACTGAGCATAAGCCAGCCCCTTAAAATGATAGCTTGTAATAAGCATCAATAATGCAATGAAAATACCCGGCACATATAAATACATCAACAGTTTGGCAGATTTACTGGCTTCCAATACCATTTGCTTTTTGGGCGTGGATGTTGGCATTTGAATAGAAAGCTTTTTAATTTTCTCTTTAGGGCCACCTGGTTTCTTTACCAAGGCAAGCATTTCAGCATACCCTTGCCGAAAGGCACTAATCTGGAGTGGTAGTGCACTCGCCGTACTGCACAGCTTTAATCCATTATCTGTAAAGTTTACTTGCGTTATCCCTTTCCACAAAAACACACGTTTATACAACAGCGACTTAAACCTAATCCCTTCCTCATCTAAACTTATGCTGGAAAATGCATTATTCAACCCGTAAATGCAGGCCAGTATAAGGGTGATGAACAACATGGAAAGGAAAATAACCTCATCTATCCGCACGGGGAGAAAGAATAAAAGTACCTCCGCAATAATACCAATGGCTAAAAAGAACCCGCAAAAAAGGCTCACAAATATTTTGTATGTACGACTATAGGTATAGGTGCTCATTTCATCAATTCATTTCATCAAACATAACATTTACCAAATTCTCTGCCAAGCTGTATGCTACATGATAAGCTGGTGAATGAAGGCAAAACTCTCCAGCCTGTCGCCCTTGCCCGTCGGGCAGGGACGACGAAAAAATAAAAAATGGAAGTGACGTCAGTCACTTCCATTTTTTGATATAGCCTTCTTCGCGTGAATTATCTTACCATCCAATGCCGTAATCTTCACCATGATTACTACTGCCTCCCCATATGGTACCATGTTTCCTATCTAGGAAAATGGCATTGATAGGGCCACTAGTTCGATCCCCGAAACTGAGATGATATCCCATTTTCTGCAATTCCTGCCTGGTTTTTTCAGGGGTATTATTATGCAGTAATATACTACCCGGCCTTGGTTGACGGTCTTTTATAGTGCTACCTCCTAACGACAGCCACAACTGATTGGTATTGATGTTGGCGGCTTCTGTGGCTTGTTGTACTGTCATGCCAAATTCCACCATGTTCAAGAAAAACTGCAACAAATTCTGATCCTGCGTATCGCCACCTTGTACACCAAAGCAGAGATATGGCTTCCCTTCTTTTAATGCGAGGGAAGGAGTGAGGGTCACTCGAGGCCGTTTCCCAGGAGCAATAACGTTGAACGGATCCAATGCAGAATCCAATACAAAACTTTGTGCACGCTGACTCATCCCAATGCCGGTCTTGCCAGCAATACAAGCGGGTAGCCACCCTCCACTAGGAGTGATACTCACTACCCATCCGTCTTTATCCGCAGCTTCTACACTGGTGGTACCTCGCCATAATCGATCCATATAAGCGCTGTCTACGTCATTGGCTGCATACATAGATTGTACATCCGTTTGTTGCAGGAATGCCGCATCATGTTTAGGTACAAAGCCTCCCGGTTTACGGCCACTGGTGGTGTCCATCAGGGCGGTGCGTTCTTTTAGGAAATGCAGGTAAGGATTGGTTTTACCCATGTATGGATAAGGATCTCCAGGACCAGCATTGGCATCATTCTGCGATGGATTGATCTCTTTGGCCCTGGCCTTTGCATATTCTTTGCTCAATAACCCTTTGATAGCGGAGTTACGATTGAAGGCAGGATCGCCATAATAAAAATCACGATCAGCAAATGTGAGGTTCATGGTTTGATACAAGGTATGGATATACTGTGTGGAATTATACCCCATGGATTTGAGATCGAAATTCTCCAGTATATTCAGACTTTGTAATAGCATAGGGCCTTGTGTCCATTCCTGGAGTTTATAGACTTCTATGCCTTTATAATTGACATGTAGTGGTTCCTCTTCAATAGGCTTCCATTTTGCCAGATCTTCCATGGTGATCAATCCACCTTGTTCCTGGCAGCCACGTACAAACTCCTTGGCGATGTCTCCTTTGTAGAACCTGTCGTACGCCGCCATGATGGCCTCTTTGCGACTCTTATGATTCTTCAGCGCTTCTTGTTCTGCTGCTACTGCTTTCTGTAAAGTATTGAGCAGGTCTTTCTGGACAAATATTTCTCCTGCCTCTGGTGCTTCTCTTGCTGCACCTGGATGCGTGAGGAATACCGCTTTACTGTAAGGCCATTGTACAATGTATTTTTTACCGCGTTCGATGGAGTTGGCTGTCTGTGCCTCTATAGGGTAGCCAGCGGCCATTTCCATGGCTGGCGCCAACACTTCTTTCAGACTCATAGTACCGTAGTTAGCCAGCATATAGCATAGTCCCCCGAAGGTGCCAGGAGTGACCGCTGCCAGTGGCCCATATTCGGGTGGAAAATCATATCCTTTACCCTTATAGAATGCAGGAGTGGCGCCGGTGGGAGCTACACCCAAGGCGTTGATGGCAATCACTTTCCCAGTTTTGGGATTGTAGATGAGTGCCTGGGTTTCACCTCCCCAACTGAGTACATCCCACATGGTACAAGTGGCGGCTAGCATAGCACATGCAGCGTCAACGGCGTTACCATTTTTCTGGAAAATCATGGCCCCAGCAGTTGCTGCTAGCGGCTTTCCGGTAACTGCCATCCAGTTTTTGCCATGCAGTGGTGGCTTTTGAGTTTGCTGAGCCTGTATACCTACTGTGGTAGCCAGCGATAGCGCAAGAGTTAAGATTCGCTTCATAACGTAATGATCTGGTGAACAAGCACCAATCAAGGTAAGAAAAAAAGCAGGTCCGGGCAAATGTCATCTCCCGAAATCATTCCCCAACAACTGCAATACCTTTTGTAATTCTTCCGTATTGCCATTATTAGCAATAGGGGAGAGATGCAGGTCGTGCAACCGTATATGGTTCAATGTGGGTATGTCTAATTGGCCTTTATGATCGGGATGCCAGAGCAGGTAACAGACAATGCTTTTCATAGCATTGGCCTTTATGCGAATGGTATGCGGACTATACCTAGATGGATGCAGATGGATAAAAGATAAATGATCGATATAGCGCAAGGTCCAATTGGAACCATCAGATAATTGAATCGTCCGGTGGCCATGATGGGCTTGTATCCAGGTATGATAAGCCGCTTTGTTATCCACTTTCAATTCCTGTAATTGATGAAGCGTCTCTGCTTTTATGGCTGGAACAGATAAGCTTCCGTAATACAGGTCAAACTGAGAACCACCAAATGTACGAATAGCATGTAGTTGCTGTTCCCGACCATCCGGAGGATGGGAGAGGAAGAACTGAACTGCGGCATGATGATGCTTCAGTTCATGGAAGAGAATGTGGTTGGTATCTATAGCCCCAGGCATGTTGTTATATATCTGCGTTTGCTATATATCAGTTTTTCTAGTATGCAAATGTAAACGATATTCATCGGTTTGAAGGGATGGCCCGTAAATGAAAAAAGTAGAAAATTTTTTTTCCGCTGGATAATTTCACTGTGGCGGATATACGTAGTTTATACAGGGAGCTAAACGCATTTAGTAGGTAGTGACTCTTGGTTTTCTAAAAAAATATATTTTACCTTTACGCAATCGATCGGTGTTCGGCCGGTTGGACGCTATACCATATACGTTTGAGAAACCCCACTATAAGACTCCTCTACGACTGCACGATAGTAACATGTCCTGGGAAAGCTATATTGGGGCGGCCTCATTCCCGATAAGAAGCATCAATCCAAAAATTCGTTCACTATACCTATTGTAAATTCAAAAATCTCAATTACTTATGGATTATTACATCGGTGCGCTCCTCCTATTCGCAGGCGATTTCGCTATCAGGAACTTTGCATTGTGCTTCGGCCAACTCATGAGCATTCAACAAAACACGGCATTATTTGCCATCCTAGGAAATACCTACGGAGGAAATGGAACAAACACATTCGGGCTGCCGGATCTTAGAGGTCGTATGCCTATTGGTACTAGTCAAGGTCCAGGATTATCAAACATTGTACTCGGACAATTAAGTGGTGCTGAAAACTGTACACTTACTATCAACAATTTGCCTACTCATACCCACACTATTGATGCTAGTACTATGAAGGTAACGCCTGGCGCCACCGCTCAACTGGCTACTACTTACATTCCTTCTAATACAGTAGTTCCAGCAATGCTTCCCAAATTAGGAGGAGGGCCGGCAGCAGTGAATATAAATGGCTATGGTGTTCCAGATGGCACTACCACGCTGGCTCCTTCGGCTGTTTCAGGCACTATTACAGCAGCGGTAACAGGTAATAATCAATCATTTCCGATTCGTAACCCTTACCTGGGGATGAATTATCAAATTTGCCTGTTCGGAATCTTCCCAACTAGAAACTAATTTTTTCCCTAGATGTTTTTCGGCGCTCCGCTCACGATTGGATTTCTGACACCTTATTCTAGTGTCTATCCCTACTTTGGACCCCACCTGATGACAGGATGGCTATTAGGTATGGGACTGGACCCTGTAAATCAGAAAACGGTGCAGTTTGTACCTGAATTTACTTATCAGGGCGGAGCTGCCACCACTACGGATGCTGCCCGTAAACTCATATACTTCAATAGGGTAGATGTGGTGTCTGGACTGATAGGATATAAATCCGTCACAGATATCATCCCCATGCTGGAAAAAGAAAAAGGAACGGGATTTTTCTTTGATATGGGAGAGTATATCCCGCATTTCCCTTATCTCAGTCCAAATGTCTATTACGCTTCCAACCAATTGTGGCAATCACAATATGCATTGGGCCAATGGGCCATGCAGCGATTTGGTGAAGGTGGGGAAATCATTAGTCCTCTCTATGAAGCAGGGTATCACTTATCACCTGCATTTGTGCAGGGGGTAAAAGATGCTGGCGGCGCCCAACCAGGCATTAATGTAATTCCTTTTGATCAAGGGCAGCCAATGAAACTAGAGCTAGATGAATACTTCCAAAAATGGGAGAAAGAGCATCCAGCCTATGTACATGCTATCTTCTGCGGTAATCTCGGAATTAATTTCCTTCAAAAATGGATGAACTCCGGACTACTTAATAAAGTGCCATTAATCCTCCATGAGGCAATGGCATACGATGATATGCTGGAAGATATCAAAGAGGGAGATGTTAACTTTTATACCGCCAGATCCTGGATGAGAGAAGATGAACGAAAAGAGAACCTGGCTTTTGTGAAAGCATTTGAACACTACGCCAAGCAACCTGCTAATATCTTCGCCCTCATGGGATATGAAGCTGGACTTATCTGGAAAGAACTCCTGCCATATGCAGTGAAAAAAGATTTCCAGGCTGTCCGCCAACTGCTCCAATCAGAAGTGGTAAGAGGACCACGCGGCGACAAAAATTATTATCCCCAATCAGGTTTTGCATTGCCAGACTCCAATATCATTAAAATATCAATCACGAATAAGCATATACGAAAAATAATTGTCGACCAGGGGAAAGGACTCCGGTATGATGCCAAAGAATTCCAGGAGATCCATGAGCAATCTGTCTCCGGATGGCAAAATCCATTTCTCTGTATCTAAACATTGCCAATGAAACAATTTTACTCCAGAAGCTGCAAACGACTGCTGCTGGTACTGGGAATGCTATGCAGTTTCCTGTACGTATCAGCACAGTTTAGAACAACAAACATTACTAAGGGAAATGTCGCCTCTCCTGCAAAGGGAGACTTTAATACTGCTGTAGCTGCAGATAATGCGGGTTTCCTTTATACGATACTCGCGCATGACGCGAGTACCTTTGATCTCGTGAAGTTTCCCTTGGCAAATCCTGCGGCCAAAGTAGTACTTGCTACTGGCCTGGTATCTGATGTCAATATTCTGCCCGGTAGTATTCAAGTAGCCAGTACAGGGGATATATTTTTCATCAATGCCAATGCTGCCGTTGGGTATGAAATCAGACACCTGGTACCCGCTGGAGGCGGTAGCTACATCAATGGACCTACGATAAGTGGGAATTATTATAGTGCGCTGGCGCTTGACCAATTTAACAACCTCTATGCTGTACAAGCTGATGCTATAGGTGGCAAGATGGTTATTGCAAGGTACCCTGGGTACGCTAATGCCCCACAGTATATATATACTGGTAATGTGCTCAAATTCCCTCCTGTAGGATCATCCTACGCACCTTCTGGATTGGTGATCGATATCACGAATACTTTTTATGTGACAGGTTATCTGGATAATGATGATAAATTAGTCAAAATAGCTCCTCCTTATATGGATGGCAGTATTGGTAGTGTTACAGTGATTGCACAAAATCGCGGCTTCGTTAACCTCGCACTTGATCCAAATAACAATCTGCTGTCTACAGAAGGGCTTGCCCCCAACACTTCTCATATTGTAAAATACACTACGCCTGTATCCGCTGGTGCTAGTGGCATAGAGGTATTTAGTCCCCTCACAGGCATGTTAGGTTTTTTTCCGATGGGCGTGGTAGGACTGGCAGGTAATTCAATATATGCTGCTGATTATGGCTATGTTGATCCTTCCAATGGTGCCGCTGTAGGAAGAATTGTGAGTTACCTGGGACCAACTAACGCCACCGTCACAGGTGTAAATAACTCCCAGCCAACCAATGCTGGTACTGTAACGTTTAAGGTAGTAGTTGACCAGGATGTATCAGGGGCAAGTGCAAGCGATTTCGGCGTTTATACTACTGGAAGTATCACCGGTGCTGCTATTGCCAGTGTAACGCAGACGGACGCACGAACAATCATGGTAACTGTCAATACCGGTACCGGCAATGGTACTATTGACCTGAAACTGTTAGACGTTGGGAACATATCCAGGAGTTTTGTAGGCGCTCCTAAAAATGCGAATACTCCTTTTACCATCGATAAAACACCTCCTGCTGCGAGCTTTTTAATTAACGGTGGTGCAGGATTTACTAACAATCCAGTACTAAACCTCAGTATGACGCTAGATGATGCAGTGCTGATGGCTTATTCTACAGATGGCACTACCTTCTTACCAGATATTACTGCAGCCACCACTGGCACTTTCACAGTGCCTAATCCGGATGGATTGAAAACACTCTATGTTCGATTTAAAGATGCTGCTGGTAACTACATTATAAAATCCCAGCAGATCACGCTGGACAGAGTGGCGCCAGTCACCTCGCTGATTTCCAATCCACCATCCTATACAAATAGCACTAGTGCAACATTTAACTTGCAAGCAAATAAACCTGGATCTACTTTTTACAGTTTGGATGGAGGAGCTAATGCGGTGATTCCAAGTAACCCATTCACCCTCTCAGGTTTATCTGAGAGTAGCCATACCATTTCTTACTACTCTGTAGACCAGGCAGGAAACGTTGAAACTACTAAAACCTATACCTGGGTCGTTGATCTTACTCCACCAACAGTGGCTACGGTAACACCGCCACCAAATACCACCTATAATTCAACCACCAGGAAAACAATCATTTACAAAGTAACATTTAGTGAAAATGTCAATGTGGTTGTTGCCGGTGGAATACCAAGTATTGGAATTGTAATAGGTGGTGTTAATAAAACGGCTACTTATACCACTGGCGGCGGTACCAATACGCTTACATTTGTCTACAATGTTGTTTCCGGAGATAATGACGCCAGCGGTATTACCACAGCAGGTGCTATTACCCTGAATGGAGGTTTTATCATGGACATGGCAGGTAATAATGCAGTACTTACATTTACGCCTCCTGTTACACCAGGCGTTTTTGTGAATACCAAAATACCAACCTGCACTATATCTGCTCCTAATCCAGTTTATGGTCCGTATACATTAACAATTACATTCAGCGAAATAGTAACCGGGATGTCTACGGCCGCCATCCAGGTAGGAAACGGAACTGTATCCAACTTACAGAAGATTGATAACGTTACTTATACCTGTACGGTAACACCGCAAGCAGATGGTAACGTACCAATGGTTATTCTCGCTAATAAGGTGCAAAATACGGGAAGTTATTACAACCTTTCTTCCGGTGTTGTAATCACCTATTATGATAAAACCCCGCCTGCGGTTACAGGACTGACGCCACCTGCAGCGGGCACCTATAAATTAGGCGATGTACTTAACTTCTCTGTTACTTACGATAAACCTATCGCAGTAACAGGAACGCCTACACTAGATGTAGTGCTGAGCTCAGGTACCGTGTCTGCACAGTATCAAAGCATGTCGGGCAATACGCTGAACTTCGCTTATGTGGTGGCCAACGGCGACCTGGAGCCTAATAATATAGGCGTAGGACCTACTATCAACCTGAATGGAGGTACTATCATCGGTACCAACACTCAGAACGCAGGCCTCACGCTCTCTGCAGTCCCTGCTAACAATGGTGTGAAAGTAGACGGTGTTGTGCCGGTTATCACCACGGTAACTGGTCCAGCAAATGGTACCTATAATGCTACCACTAGAAATCAGTTGACATTCACAGTGACCTACAATAAAAATGTCATTGTAACAGGAACACCTTTCATCGGATTCGTCATTGGTTCGGCTAGTAAGAACGCTACCTATGTCTCCGGTTCAGGTACCAATACACTTACCTTTAACTATACTGTTCAACCAGGGGATAATGACGCCAGTGGTATTGCCACTGCCAGCACCATTACCCTGAATGGCGGTACCCTCCAGGATGCAGTTACTAATACTGCTATGCGTTCATTCACTGCTCCAAACACAAGCGGAGTTTTTGTGAATACCAATACGCCAACCTGCATTATCACTGCCCCTGGCACTACCGTGTATGGTGATTTCACTGCAACCATCACCTTCAGTGAAGCCGTTACCGGATTGACTGCAGCTAGCATTACAGCAACAAACGCAACTGTCTCTAACCTGCAAACGACCGATAACATTACCTATACTTGCACGGTTTCACCACAAAATGATGGTAACGTCACCTTAAACGTTCCCGCTGGTGCTGCCCAGAATACAGGTAGTTACAATAACACCGCCTCTAATACCCTGACGCTTTATTACGATAAAACACCTCCTGCGGTTACTGCACTGACCCTGCCAACACCTAAATACTATAAATTAGGGGATGTGCTTAACTTCTCTGTTAAATATGATAAACCTATCGTAGTAACAGGAACGCCTACACTAGATGTAGTGCTGAGCTCAGGAACCGTGTCTGCCCAGTATCAGAGTATTTCCGGCAATACGTTGAGTTTCACTTATACAGTAGCCAACGGTGACCTAGCACCTAATAATATAGGTATAGGTGCCGCCATTCATCTCAATGGTGCTACCATCATCGGCGCCAATACACAGAATGCGGTCCTCAATCTCCCTGCTGTAGCACCAAATAATGGGGTGAAAGTAGATGGTGTTCCGCCTACGGTGTCCACTGTAGTTGCTCCTGCAAATGGCTACTATAACACAACTACCAATAAAGTACTGACTTATACGGTGAATTTCTCAGAACCGGTTACGGTAACTGGTACGCCTACACTGGATGTTACCATCGGCACAACTGTTCGCAAAGCGAGCTATACTGCTGGATCCGGTACTTCCGCATTGACATTCACCTATAATATTCAAACAGGAGATAATGATGCAGATGGTATTTCAACTGGTGTAATTTCACTGAATGGAGGTACTATCCAGGATGTAGCCACCAACAATGCAGTGCTGACATTCACGGCGCCTAATACAACTGGCGTAATGGTGAATACCAATATTCCAACCTGCACCCTTTCTACTGCCGCTCCAACTGTATATGGCAACTTCACCTTAACGATTACGTTTAGTGAACCAGTTACTGGCTTGACAGCGGCCGCGATTACCGCAACCAACGCCACTGTATCCAATCTGCAAACGAGCGATAACATTACCTATACCTGCACAGTTTCACCGCAGAATGAAGGTAATGCTACATTGACCGTTCCTGCCAATGCAGCCCAGAACACTGGCGGTTATGGCAATACAGCCTCTGCTCCGCTGACGGTTTATTACGATAAAATGCCACCTGTGGTTACTGGAGTAACCTTGCCAGCACTTAATTACTATAAATTAGGAGCGGTGCTCAACTTCTCTGTAACTTATGATAAACTGGTTACTGTAACAGGTACGCCTACACTGGATATCATCCTCAGCTCTGGCACTGTTAAAGCACAATACCAGGGTATGGTGGGTCGTCAATTGAACTTTGCTTACACGGTAGCCAACGGCGACCTGGAGCGCAATAATATTGCTATGGGCACTGCTATTAACCTGAATGGTGGTAGTATCATCGGTCTCAGTACCCGGAATGCAGACCTCAATCTCCCTCCGATTCCAGCAAATAACGGCGTAAAAGTAGATGGCACCATTCCTGTGGTCACTTCAGTAGATGTTCCAGCAGATGGATACTACAACAGTACCACCAACAAAACACTGAATTTTACAGTGAACTTCTCGGAAGACATCAGCTTTGTCGGTAGTCCTATACTGGATATTACTATCGGTGGTGTTACTCGCCATTTATTTGTAAGTCATTCAAGTAATAATAATATCACCTTCAGCTATCAAGTGGTAAATGGTGATCAGGACCTTCATGGTATCAGTATCAACGGCCTGTCCATAACTGGCGGTTCCATAAACGATATCGCAGGAAACCCTGCTAACCTGACACTCCATAATGTGGCTAGTACGGCTAATGTATTTGTCAGCACCGCTAATCCAACAGTGACCATTACAGCGCCAGCGCTGGTAACCGGTCCGTTCACGACTTCCTTTACTTTCTCAGAAAAAGTAACCGGATTTACTGCGGCTACCATCAATACTGGTGGTATGGCTACTGTTAGCAATGTGCAGACAACAGACAATATCACTTACACGGCTACGATGACCCCTACCACGGAAGGCCTAATGACCGTTGCTATTGCAGCCAATGCAGTACAATCACTCGGCCTCAATGGTAACCAGGCGGGATCTGCTCAGGTGCGTTATTCCGCAATCCCTGTTGTTCAACAGACAAATGTACCAGGTAACGGGTTCTATACCACCGGACAACCTATGGGCTTCATGGTGACGTACCAGAAACCAGTTATTGTAAATACCACCAACGGTACGCCATCCCTGCAAGTAATCATCGGTACAAAAACAGTAAATGCTACTTATTTAAAAACTGCTGGAAATAATGTCATCTTCCAATATATGGTAGTGACGGGAGACCAGGCACTTAGCGGTATTCAACTGGGCAGTATGATCCAACTGAATGGAGCTACCATGAAGGATGGATTTGGTGTAGACGCAGATCTCACACTGAATAACATTCCAGCTACGAATAACGTGCTCGTATATACGACCGTTCCTTCAGCTACTATTACTGGCCCTGCTAAAACTAACCAGCCGTTTACCATTACAGTGGCCTTCAACGAAGCGGTGACTGGTCTGACAACCAGCAGTTTCGCGGTAACTAACGCTACACCTAGCAACCTGCAAGCTGGCGCTAACAATACCTATACAGCCCTGGTAACGCCAATGGCTACTGGTAATGTAACGGTGCAATTGCCAGCAGGAATTGTAAAGAATATCGCTAATATTGGCAATACTGCCTCCAACGTACTGACTACAGCTTATGACGGCACTGCTCCTGTTATTAATTCAGTAACGGTACCAGCAAACGGCTACTACAACGCCTCCCAGACACTGACCTTTAATGTGGTATTCAGTAAACCAGTAACCGTTACCGGTAGCCCAGTGCTGCCGCTGACCATCGGTACCAAAACTGTAAGCGCCTCTTATGTGAGCGGATCTGGTACCAACACCCTGACCTTCAGCTATGCTGTACAAGCTGGCGATATGGATATGGATGGAATAGACCTGTCTACTGCTCTCAACTTGAATGGTGGCACCATCGCAGACGATTTCAGTAACAACGCAGTACTGAGCCTCGCTGGTGTACCAAGTACCACACAGGTGCGCGTAAACACTGCTCACCCAAGCGTTACATTGAGTGGCAATACCGCCCGCGTAAACACGCCAGTAAATGTTACTGCTGTATTCAGTGAAGCGGTAACCGGCCTGACCGCTGCTAACTTTACCGTAACCAACGGCAGTGTTGGCAGTCTCGCTACAACAGACAATATCACTTATACATTTGTTATTACGCCTGCGGCAGACGGCCAGGTATCCGTATCACTGCCTGCAAACGCAGTAATGAACATCGGTAACAACAGCAATACGGCCTCTAATACCTTCAGCTTTGTATATGATGCTACACCGCCTGTTGTCACCATCCCAACCATGGATGTTTCCGGCGATGTTCCGCTCGGCGCACTGGTAGGTAAACTAACCGCTACCGATGCCCTGGGAACTATTCAAAACTGGACCATTGTGGCAGATGCTTCCAATGGCGCCTTCGCCCTGGATGCTAACGGCAATGTAACGGTGAAGAATATCCCAGCACTGAAGCTACTGGCGAATTCCAATACCAGCATCACTATTACGGTGAGCGATGGGGTAAATACGACTGCACCAATTGTAGTAAATATCCATGTAGGCCCGCTGTTCGTGAACAAAGCACCAACCATGGACCCAATTGCAGACCAGACTATCTGCGCTGATTACAATACACATAGCATCCAATTGACGGGCCTCTCAGCGGTGGAAACAGATCAAACTTACACCCTGCGCCTCGCTGCTGATGCGGCTATCTTCGACCAACTGAATGTTAGCCAGGCAGGTGTAGTTACCTATAAATTCAAATCCACGCTGACTTCCGGCGATGCCAACATCACCGTTACCATCCAAGATAACGGCGGTACAGCCAACAATGGGGTAGATACCTTCAAACGTACATTCCACCTCCGCGTGAATGCTATGCCAGTGGTTAATATCACGGCTGATAAATCAAATCCAGTGTCTAAAGGTGATATCATTCACCTGACTGCTACCGGTGGCGATCTGTTCAGTTGGGATCCTGTAGATGGTATCGTTAGTGGCCAACAATCCAATATCCTCGTAGCTCGCGTAAAAGCAGATGCTACTTATAAAGTAACAGTATCTAACGTTACCGGATGTACGAATAGCGGTACCTACGCTGTTACGGCCAACAACGATTTCAAAGTGGATGCTACCAACCTGCTCACGCCAAACGGCGATGGTATCAACGATAAATGGGTTATCAAGAACATTGATCTGTATACCAACAACGAAGTGAAAATCTTTGATCGCTCTGGCCGACTGGTATACCAACGCAGAAACTACAATAACGAATGGGATGCTACACTCAACGGTCACGCACTGTCTGAAGGTACTTACTATTACATCCTCACCATCGACGGCGGGGCGAAGACTGCAAAAGGATTTATCACAATAGTTAGAGAACAGCGATGATTGCTATAAAAAATATTATCATGCGAAATGCAATTTCCGCAACTGTAAAATGTAAAGCAATAGCCTTGGTGGCAGGAACGATGTTCCTGTTCACCAACGGCAACGCACAAACGCTCAGTAAAACAGCGGCACTGCTGGACCCTTCCGGAACCCAGTATTTTCAAAACCAATACCTCGCCAATGCCGCCATGGCGGGCCTTGACAGCGGTATGCACCTGAATGCGGCCTATCGCGCTCAGATGAATGGCATAGATGGAGCCCCCACTACTAAATTCTTCTCCGCCGATGGGTATATCGGTAATAGGGTAGGAGCCGGACTCAACGTCTTCAATGACCAAGCCGGATTGCTCTCCCGTACGCGCATTGCGGGTACCTATGCTTACCATCTGCCGCTGAATGAGAAAGGTAGTAAATTGCATTTCGGCATCTCGCTGGGAGTGAATTTCCAACGCCTGAATTATTCCAAAATCAACGCGGATAATAATGATCCTTCTATCGGTGCTTTTAACCGCAGGGATGATTATTTTGAGGCCGACTACGGTATGGCCTATACGGACCAGCATTGGACGATCCAGGCGGCTTTGCCTAATATCCGCGCTACCTTCTCCAATAAAGATTTTCCGGCTGTAGACGGTGGTACTGTCTTCTTCTCTGGCATCAGCTATAAATGGCAGTTGGAGCATGCAGTGACTTCTATAGAGCCGAAACTCTGCTACCGCAGCATCAAAGGCTACGATGGTATCCTAGATGTGGGCTTGAATGTAGGCTTGCTCAACAACGTCGCCAATGTGACCGCCCTGTATCATTCCTCCGGCAATTTTACGGTAGGAGCTGGGGTACGCATCATGAATACGGTGAAACTGGTGGCCCTGTATACCAAACAGACCTCCGGCCTGAAAACCTATTCAGACGGAGGCTATGAGATTGGCCTCACTGCCGATCTTTTCCGCTGATCTGTTCTTCCTGATTATAGTATACTCGCACCTTCCCGGGATTTTCCGGGAAGGTGTTTTTAATTTTAGGGAGACACGATTTACCACTGGTGGAATAGGTTATTAAATATCGGTTCGGAGAATTACTTTTAAGCGAAACCGAAGGAGAACAATGAAAAAGTTTATCGGCATATGCCTATTGCTGGCGGCCTGCTTTAGCCAATTGCTGGCCCAGCAAAGACCAAACATCCTAATCATTATCTCGGATGACCACGCTTTTCAAACCATCAGCGCTTATGGCAGCAAACTAACACGCACACCGGCCATCGACCGTATAGCAGCGGAAGGCGTTCGCTTCGATAAGGCCTACGTGACCAATTCCATCTGCGGGCCCAGTCGGGCAGTCATTATCACGGGTAAATACAGCCATAAGAACGGCTTTAAGGATAATGAGCATTCTGTCTTCGATGGCAGCCAGAATACCTTTGTAAAGGAACTGCAACATGCCGGTTACCAAACTGCTTGGATCGGTAAATGGCACCTGGAAAGCAAACCGGAAGGCTTCAGCTTCTATCGTATCCTCCCCGGACAAGGCCAATACTTTAATCCAGATTTCATCAACATGGACGGTAAAACAGAAAGAAAGGAAGGCTACGTGACCAATGTGATCGAGGATGAAGCGGAGAACTGGCTGGATAAACGCGATACCACGCAACCTTTCTGCCTCGTGATTGGCCATAAAGCCACTCACCGTACCTGGATTCCAGATACTACGGATATGGGTACACTGGAAAACTGTACCTATCCGATCCCCGCCACTTACTTCGATACCTATGATGGCCGCAAAGCAGCGCAGGTACAGGAAATGAGCATTGCAAAAGATATGCGTCTCAGTTATGACCTGAAACTAGCAGTGAATGATAAACCGGAAGCGGCAATAGCACGCATGAACCCCGCTCAACGGGCTAAATATGATGCGGTATACAACCCCATCACGGCCGATTTTAAGGCGAAAAATCTGACTGGAAACCCATTGGCAGAATGGAAATATCAACGCTATATGCGCGATTACTTGGCCACAGCAGCTTCCCTGGATCGTAATATCAACAGAACCCTGGCATACCTGGACGAACATCGTCTCTCGAAAAATACTATTGTGATCTACCTGTCGGACCAAGGCTTTTATATGGGCGAACATGGCTGGTTCGACAAACGGTTTATGTACGAAGAATCTTTTCGTACCCCCATGGTAATGCGCTATCCAGGCATTATCAAGCCAGGCACTGTTTCCAATGCAATGGTGCTCAATATGGATATTGCGCCTACTTTATTGGAAGCGGCCGGCGTTCGCATTCCGAAAGATATGCAAGGAGCATCCATGCTGCCGCTGTTTAGGAAGTCAACCGAAAAAGGCAGAGAGGTGTTGTATTACCATTACTACGAAAATGGAGAACATGCTGTGTCGCCACATTTCGGCATCAGAACCACCAGGTATAAACTGATTCGCTTCTATAAAAGAGTGGAAGCCTGGGAATTGTACGACCTTAAAAACGATCCGCAAGAACTCCATAACTTGTATGAGGATAAGCGCTATCAGTCGACAGTAACGCAACTGAAACAACAGTTGATGCAGGAAATTAAGAAGTATGAAGACAATGACGCTGCCGCGATAGCCGTTCAATAATAACAATGCAAGTCGATCAAAACAATGAAAAAGAGCACCATGAAGCAACTGTTTACAACATTGCTGCTGAGCTGTAGTCTTGCCACTGGCTATGGACAGCAATCTCCCAATATCATCGTTTTCCTGGTGGATGATATGGGCTGGATGGATAACTCTGTGCCATTCAGCGGTAGCATGCAACCGTTGAATCATAGGTACCATACGCCTAATATGGAACGCCTGGCCGCAAGAGGTGTCCTGTTTTCCAACGCCTACGACACCCCTGTGTGTACGCCTTCTCGGGTGAGCCTGATGACGGGGATGAATGCAGCGCACCATGGTGTCACCAACTGGACGTCTCCCAATCGTAATAACAATACGGATAATCCGGACACCACTTATTTGCCAGCGCCTTGGAATATTAATGGGCTTACTACCCGTGCTGGCGACAGCGCAGCGGTGTACGCCACTCCCTATCCGCAACTCCTAAAAGAGGCGGGATATTATACCATTCACGTGGGAAAAGGCCACTGGGGCCCAATGGGTACACCCGGTTCCAATCCGGTGAATTTCGGGTTCCTGGTAAATATTGCCGGCCATGCTGCTGGCCACCCTCAGAGTTACCTGAGTGAGGAAGCGTATGGCAATCTCCCTGGAAAAAATACGGTGCAATCCGTGCCAGACCTAGAAGAATATTACAACACAGGGACCTTCCTAACGGAAGCGCTTACACGTGAAGCAATAAAAGCCATCGCTTATCCGATATCCCGTAAACAGCCATTCTACCTGAATTTGGCGCATTATGCCGTACATGTGCCATTGATGGGAGATGTACGCTTCCTCAAAAAATACCAGGATGCGGGCCTGGATCCACAAGAGGCGAAATACGCTTCCATGATTGAAGGCATGGATAAGAGTCTGGGTGATATTATGGACTACCTAGAACAACAGCATATCGCTCAAAATACGATCATCATCTTTATGAGCGATAACGGGGGCCTCAGCTTGCATCCTCCCCGTGGTGGCGAGGCGCATACGCAAAATTTCCCGCTGAAAGCAGGTAAAGGATCTGTATACGAAGGAGGTATTCGAGAGCCTATGATTGTGAGCGGGCCACTGGTAAGCATACCGGGAAGTGTCTGCGCGCAACCGGTGATTATTGAAGACTTTTTCCCTTCCATCCTGGAGATGGCAGGGCTGAAAAACTATCATACTATTCAACAAATTGATGGCCGGTCTTTCGTACCCTTGCTACGTCAACCGGCTACCATGGATGATCAGCGCATATTCGTATGGCATTATCCAGATAAATGGATTCCCAGCGATGGCCCAGGGATTAACTACAGAAGCGCCCTACGCCAAGGGAAATGGAAACTGGTGTATAGTATGAGAGATGGTAGTAAAGAGCTATATGATCTCTCTACAGATATCGGCGAACAGCATAACCTGGCCGCTAAAAATCCTACGAAAGTGAAGGAGCTGGCGGCATTGCTGAGCAATCAGTTACGCCAATGGAAATCTCCGATGCCGGTCATCAAGGCAACAGGAAAGCCAGCTTTGCTACCAGACGGAAAGCAATAAGCTCATTTTACCCATTACTTCCACAATAATCGCCTAAGCATAGGGTAGGGTAGGAATTGCCAGGTTTATCGGTTATCTTTTCAAATCAGAATGCTCCACGATATGATCTTGAAACGATTCGCCAGCATCTCCATGATGTTGGCCCTGCCTGCCCTGATGCCAGGCAATAGCGCGATGGCGGTGGTAAAACCCGCCAACCTATTTACAAGTCACGCTGTACTACAGCGAAATACCACACTGCCAGTATGGGGAACGGCTGCGGAAGGTAAAACCATTACTGTCAAAATCGCCGACCAACAGGTCAGTACTAAAGTCGCCAATGGCCAATGGATGGTGAAACTAAAACCACTCAAAGCAGGGGGGCCTTATACCATGACCATCTCCGGCGATAGTACTATAACGTTGACGGACATACTAATTGGAGACGTCTGGCTCTGTAGCGGACAATCCAATATGGACAAAGAAGTAGGTCCGCACCGCAATCAACCGAATGTAGACAACTACCTCGAAGAACTGGCCAACGCCAACCATCCGCAAATCCGCCTGTTCAAAGTGCCCGCGAAAGAAGGTGCATTATCTCCGCAGGAAGCAGTCAATACCCACTGGACATTATGCGATAGTGCCAATGTGCGTAGCTTTTCGGCCGCAGGATATTTCTTTGGCCGAGACCTGCAACCAGACATCAAAGTGCCGGTAGGACTCATTCATAGCTGCTGGGGCGGAACACCTGCAGAATGCTGGTTGGATAAAAATGTAATGGCCACCAATCCGGAGTTACAGTCTCTGGTAACGGAGTATGAAGCAGCCATGAAAGCATATCCCACCCAGGCTGCAAAATTACAACAGGCCATACAATCCGCCGCAGATAAAGGTCAGCGTGATACGGTGAGTATGAAAGCATTAACCCAACTGAATTTGATCAAACGTAATTGCGGTGGACTCTACAACGCCATGATCTATCCGTTGCGTAATTTCCCACTTACCGGCGTAATCTGGTACCAGGGAGAATCCAACAGCGATAGAGCCAAACAATATCAAACGTTATTTCCTGCGCTGATTAAGAATTGGAGAGACACGTGGAAATCGAACCTGCCATTCCTTTTCGTCCAGATCGCACCGTATAAAACCAAAGGCCCAGAGATACGGGAAGCGCAATTCCTTACTTGGAAAAAAGTGCCGAATACGTTTATGGCCGTGATTACAGATGGTGTGGATTCCTCATTTAATCTACATCCTGGAAATAAGCAATTGGTAGGTGCGCGACTTGCCCTCGCCGCCAGAGCGATGGTGTATAAAGAGAAAATCGAGTATTCCGGACCGGTATATCAAAGCGTTAGTTTTAAAGAGAACCAGGCCATACTTTCGTTTACCCATACAGGTAGCGGCCTCATGGCTAAAAACGGCCCGCTGACTGGCTTTACCATCGCAGGAAAAGATGGTGTGTTTGTACCAGCCAGAGCCGACATTAAAGGGAACCAGGTGGTGGTATCTGCCGATGGGGTGAAATCTCCTGCTGCAGTGCGTTTTGGCTGGAATGATATTCCTCATGATAACTTCTATAACAAAGAAGGACTGCCTGCATCTCCCTTCAGGACTGATGTAGAATAGATAGCACGCAAAGACGCTAAGAATAAATACAGCGGCGCAGAGGGAAAGGTGTCTCACCATATTTTTCCTTTGCGCCGCTGCTCTTTTGCAGCTTTGCGTGAAAAAAATAATCGTACCTTCGGGTTGTTGTTTTACCCCAAATTACCCAGTTATGAATAATTTTCATTGCAGCCGGTTTTGTACGCCGAAGGCATCTGGGCCTGCACCATTACCTGCGGCGGAACAGGAACAAAGAGAAGAACGGACCTCCAATGCCACCGTGGCTATTCCTGCATCCAGGCTGCAGCAGCATTTGCCAGCAGTACTCACTTCTCGTAATGTGAAATATAGGCTTCCTGCCGCCACAAATTTGAAATCCGCCTTCACCGACAAGACATTAAATATTCCTGAAAATGTGATTAAAAGCAGAGTGACCGCACTACTGGAAAGAATGGCGGAGGAAAAGCGTTTGAAGAGTAAAGATCCTGTTCCGGTAATCGTAAATAAAATATTTCCGTCTCCAGGCGTGATGGATGAAAATGAGTTCAATAAAGCCGTAGACCCGAAGGACAGCAGTGAAGTATATAAATCCATCGCTGAATCCAAAACAAGAGTTAAAGATCCGGATAAGCCGAAATTGCAGGCAGTCATCGCAGATACCATTAAATTGGCAAAACAGTGTGAAGCAGAAAGTGCGGGCCTGAAAGACGTATTCGGCTCGATGGATGCGGTTGCTAAGAAAAACTATAATGGTATCGCCACAGCCTTGGGAACTCTTGCAAAAAATATGAACACGAAAATTACTTCAGATTATAACCTCGATACAGATGAAGTAGGACTGGGCGGTTATGCCCTGCATGATTCGCAGGAGGTGCATTTATTGCTGCGGATAGCCCAGGTAAAAGATGAAGCCAAAACGAAGGTAACATTGATACATGAGGGGGCGCATCTGGCCGATCCCAACGTGATAGATCAGGGCTATTATGGGTCCGATGGATTCGAAGCGAAACCCGAAGCCATCAAGATTGCGAATGCAGCGCACTATGAAGAGATACCACGGCGTAAACTGGGTACAAGTAGCTTCCCTGGCCCTTTTCAGCCAGGCGTATTGAAAAGCGGCGCCAAAGTTACCCGTGCCGATACCGTAAAGAATAATGCCGGCGAACAAATGCGGATGGCATGGGATGCCGCCGTGGACGTGTTTCTATTGCTGCGCGATGTGCGTCAGCACTATTTGGCTGGCGACAGAAAGCCTTTTAAAGATAATGAAGCAGTGCTGAAGGATATCTCCAAGCATGAGGATCTGACCATTCACGAACAAACTGCCGGTAATGAAATCGTTACGACTTTGGATTTAACGGTAGCAGAAAGTATTGCGCATGGTTATCAGGCCATGATGAGTGAAATAGAGCATATTTCATTTCCATCCAAGCCTGGTGTGCTGACAGATGATCAGATACGCGATCAGATGGTAGCCCAGGCAGAAGCAAAATTGAATTTGCTGATGCGCAATCCTGCAAGGGATAAAACACTGACAGACTGGATGGTGAAAAACTATAAAAACATACCAAGTATTTAATGGGACGTTCAATTTTTTTTGGCGATCGTACTTTTGATATATCCGACACCGTTGTACGAGTAGCCAATGTAGTTCCGTCGGATTATTCGCCATTGGCGGAAATGAAAGATTTGCGGGAGTTGCATATTATTCAATCAGACCCGCATGAACGAGCATATGCAGGGGGAGACACGGATCTCTCGCCACTGGCTGCGTTACAACATCTGGAAGTATTGGTATTACAAGAACAACCAATTACTGATATCAGCCCATTACAAGGAATGACATCGTTGAAAAGGCTGGATTTACGGGAGACACATATCCGCAATACCGCTGTATTATCCACTTTTACAGGACTCGAAGAGTTGGTGCTCAGGGATACAACGGTAGCGGATATACGACCATTGCATACCTTATCTCATTTGAAAAAGCTGGATATCGCTTATACATTCGTGAAGGATCTTTCCGTATTGTCCGAAACCACGTCCTTGCATACCCTGCTGGCAGAGGGCAGTCAGATTTCGGATGTCACCCCTTTGTTATCCTTGCCGGCGCTATCGCATTTTACATTTCATGAAACACGGTTGAGTTCCTTAGCAGTCCTTAGTCACATGAAATGCTTTCAACATGCTGAACTGTTGGATTTAAGCGGTACTGCGGTGGATTTGCTGTATGGTATTGCACAGGCGGAGGCAGTGAAGGAGTTGAGGATGTATAATACAAAGGTGGTTAGTTTTTTGCCTTTGTTATCGTTGCATAAGTTAGGAGTGCTACGTATAAATACGCATCAAATACCCTTTTGGCAAGTAAAAATACTGTTGCATCAATTCCCAGATTTACAGATTTTAGAGTACTAACTGGAAGGGGTATACGAATACATGTCTGTGTAATCCTTTGCTATATTATGTTCTAGAAGATGAGTGAAATTTAATCTGAAAAGCCTAAAAAATATTTGTTCAAGTGCGGTCTTTTTTCCTAAATTTGAATTCAATTGTAACCTCAAAATAATACGCCTGTAAAAGTCAATTCTATCGTCGGATAAGTTAAGCGCGGCTTTGTTTGTTGGAAATGTAAAACCCCAAATGTCACATTTCCTCCTATTGTTATCGGCATTCAAATTATTTATTTGATTATCATGTCATGCATGGAATGATGCATGTCCTGGTAGCGGTATCTTATTAATTCTTTTTTCATGATACGTACTGCATTAGAGTTTCTCCGGAAGGAACTGGAGAACTACATAGTGGAGCGCGAACAGGACCCCTCATATAGTGCGGGTACTGTGGTGGAATTGAAGCCACTGGCGTTGCCTAATGGTAATATCAATCTGGATGATAATATGCACATCACCATGATGCTGGTGGGGGTGGAAGAATTACGAAGAGAAGGTAAGCGACCCTATTTTGTTCCAGCGGATAGCCAGTCTGTTTACCGGCTGCAGCCTCCCGTGGAATTGGAATTGACCTTGTTGTTTGTGGCCAATAATAAACACTACGAAACCTCTCTGAGAGATCTGACGGATGTCGCTGCATTTTTTCAAGCCAATCCGGTATTTGATGAGCAACATTATCCTGGCTTGAATGAAGCTGCAAAAGCCCCGGATACGAAGCCCTGGCAGTTGATAGACCGCCTGAGTTTCCGTCTGCAAAGCCTTTCCTTTGAGCAGCAGAATAATCTTTGGGGCATGTTGGGTGCGAAGTATCTCCCCAATATTGTC
The DNA here is from genome assembly GCF_019236475.1 of Chitinophaga sp. Taxonomy (GTDB): domain Bacteria; phylum Bacteroidota; class Bacteroidia; order Chitinophagales; family Chitinophagaceae; genus Chitinophaga. The sequence goes on along the minus strand of NZ_JAFAIX010000014.1, from coordinate 30,139 downwards.
TATAAAATGACCCTGCTGAGTGTCTTCGAAACCAAAGGTGATAAAAGCCCCAATATTACGGAAGTCAATTATAAGGAAAACTAAAAGGTTATGGGTATCATACAAACAAAATATAATCCCCTTTTTGCTGTTTCCGTAAAGCAACTTTTTTACGACAATAATATCTGTCAGCGGTATCAAACTATTCCGGAACCAGATTTCGACTTCGTGCCTACAACGGAAACAATACAATTGTTGCAGAAATTGGACCTGGTGTTCAAACCAGTACCTACTGCCGGAGGTTTCTGGGTGCTGGCAAGGGTAGGAGATAAAACCGGGAGTGGTAATTATTTGCTGCGGTATCAGGCGCCTAAAGGGGCTAAACTGAGTTTCCTGATGCTGTGTCGTAATCCAGACCTCTATAATTTCAATGATCTTCCCTTGATGTCCGGAGATGGATCATTGTATTATTTCTGCAACATGGTAGGCGATACGACTGCCCCTCGATCCAACCTGCATCTCAGCAAAGATGTAAACGGCGTGAAAGGAACGAATGATAGCATGAAGTATAACAGTAACGCGTATACGTTTGTGAATAGTACGCCGGTGACCCCAGGAAATGCTTGGCTTATTCATCAATTAACCGGGACAATTATTCAGCCTCGAGCCATCATCAATGATCTGTCTTCTGCTCGGCTATTATTCGATCTAACGTCACTACCTTCTGGTATCTGCGAATTGTTTGTAAATGCAGTACAGGTAGATAGTTTTTACTACCTACCGATGCCCGCAGCAGGTAACCTGTTTGGTGTCATGGAAATTAACCTGTCCCCCAACCTGGATGGGAACTACCGGGTAATAGAGTCAGACAGATCGTTGCAAGCGCCGGCACCCATGTACACCATTCAATTTCCCAAACGGAAAACAACCTGGCGGTATAGGCTATCACTTACCCCCAATAGCCCGCTATACAGGGAGATGGCTGCCCTCAGCGCCCCCGCAAAAACGGACTTCTTGAACCGCTTGAACATCGTCAGCAATGATACGGCTATCACTTTTACAAAAGCTAATGTGGCAGATACGACGATTGATTTTGTATCCAACAGTCCCATTGCATTGCAAGAAGTATATACCTCCAGTTCCAGCAGCAGCCATGATAAACTAGGTCTGCAACTAAAGAAGTATATCGGCAATGCCCAAGAAGCCACTGTGAAAGCGGATCTGCCTTATCCTTCATTGGATACCGTTAATCAATTACAGCCCCCAAATATTTACTCAGACATATTTCTAACACTTTAACTATTTGAAAATGGCAACTTATCGTTCCCCAGGTGTTTATGTAGAAGAAATATCACAGCTCTCAGCTTCCATCGCAGAGGTGGAGTCCGCCGTTCCTGCTTTCATTGGCTACACCCAAATAGCCAAACAGTTGGTAGACGATGACCTTCTGCACGTAGCTACTCCCATTAACAGTTGGAGCGATTATCAACAACTGTATGGCAACGCTGATCAAGAACATGCTGTGAATATCACCATTGCAGTGAATGAAATCAGACCCGCTGCGGTTACTACTGGCTACAAAGTAACCATCACGCCCAACTATGCGGCCATGAGCCCATATTTGCTTTACTATGCAGTACAGCAGTATTTTGCCAATGGCGGCGGTAGATGCTATATCGTATCTGTTGGGAAATATGGCGCTCCCATTGCGGATAGCGACCTGAAAGGAGGACTGGACCTCATCGGCCTCGAAGATGAACCAACCCTGTTAGTAGTTCCGGAAGCCATTCGACTGACGCCTGGCGGCTATGACAACGTCGTGAATGCGATGATGTTGCAGGCTTCTAGCCTGAAAGACAGGTTTGCCATCCTCGATACATTACAAACCACCACCCCGAAAACAACTACTTCCATTGCCACAGATGTACAAACTGTAATGGATGCTACTCCTTCAGATGGGGATATACTCAAATATGGAGCAGCCTATTATCCATTCCTGGAAAGTACCTACCAACTGGGCTTTGACTTTCCTAATCTTACCCTGACTCACCACACTATTGGAGGAAACCCTGCTGGTGGGGAAGATAAAACCGGTAGGAAAATGAATGAGCTTCAAAGCATTGCTTCCGCTATGTATAATGCCATCGTGAAAGAATATGGCAATTATCACGTAGTACTGCCTCCATCTGCTGCCGTAGCTGGCGCTTATGCCCGCGTAGATGAAACCCGCGGTGTATGGAAAGCCCCAGCAAATGTAGGATTGATGAATGTGGTAAAACCATTGGTATCCATCGCCCGCCCTGAACAAGACCTGCTGAATATTAATACTACTAGTGGTAAATCCATTGATTGTATCCTCAGCATTCCCGGCTCTGGTACGGTGATCATGGGGGCGCGTACCCTCGATGGCAATGATGATGATTGGAAATATGTAAACGTACGCCGCTTCTGTAGCGTAGTGGAAGAATCCATCCAGAAATCCACCCGATGGGTCATCTTCGAACCTAATACAGCCGCTACTTGGGTAAAAGTACAATCCATGATAGAAAACTACCTGTTCCTGAAATGGAGAGACGGCGCACTGGCTGGCGCAAAACCAGAACAGGCTTATGTTGTCAATATCGGCCTGGGTAAAACCATGACTTCAAATGATATCTTAGAAGGTCGCATGATCGTTGAAATAGGCCTGGCCGTTGCTCGCCCAGCCGAATTCATCATCCTACGCTTCGAACAACAAACACAAACCTCTTGATAACAGGTAACTGCTTTCACTCTTTTGTTCATCATTAAATGCTTAATACAATGGCAAATTATCCATTACCGGTTTTCCATTTTACAGTTTCCTGGGGAGGTGATAATATCGGCTTCTCAGAAGTAAGCGGTCTTTCACAGGAATTACAGGCCATTGAATACCGCGATGGACTCATGAGCGGTACTACATTGCCACTGAAAAGACCAGGGCTGAAAAAGGCGGGAAATATTACACTGAAACGCGGGATCGCACCTACCAATAGCGACTTGTACAACTGGCTGAACAACCACGGACAACCTAATGTGGAACGCCGGGATCTTATCATTTCCCTGCTCAACGATGAAGGAAATCCCGTATTCGTCTGGACCATCTCTCAGGCATGGCCTGTAAAATTGGAAGGCCCCGGATTGAAAGCCTCCGGCAACGATATCGCTATCGAATCCGTAGACCTGGTACATGAAGGTATTACCCTTAAACCTGCCTGATAATGCCTACCTATTATCCGCCAGGAGGGTTTCACTTTAAAGTGGAATTCGTTGGGGTAGATGGAGCAGACTCCGATACGGAACAACGATTCCAGGAGGTGAGCGGACTTAACTTCGAAATCGAAACGGAAGAACTAAAAGAAGGCGGAGAAAACCGCTTTACCTACAAACTTCCCAAAAGAGCGAAGTATCCCAACCTCGTGCTCAAACGTGGACTCCTCCAGGGAACTGCACTGCTGGATTGGTGTAAGTCGGCCATGAATACATGGTTCACAGTAGTCATATACGACTTCAAACCAGCAGATATCATCGTTACATTACTCGATGAAGCAGACAAACCTGCTGCCATCTGGAATGTAGTACAGGCATACCCGGTTTCCTGGAAAACCTCCGATTTCAGGGCGCAAGACAATAGCATCGTAATCGAAACCCTGGAAATGGCTTACCAGTATTTTGAAAGAAAAATGTAATCGTTATGCCGGTACAAATCAATGAAGTGGTGATCCGAACAGTCATAGATACCCCCTCAGGAAGCGGTGGTACAGGCGCTGTCGTGAACACCCCGCCACCAAGTGGCCCTGAAACAGAACTGGTAGATAAAGTCCTGGAAATTATCCGGGAAAAAAATGAAAGATAATGGATGCAACAAGCGCACTAAAATTGCCTTTCAATCTAAAAATCATTCCTGTCAATGATTCGCTGATTCCCATAGGACCGCCATTCCTGGCAATGTTCAACCCGGATACGCTCGTCATTAAGGAAGACCTGGAATGGATCACTTCCATTGCACCAGGAAATGCTACCTCCGATCAGAAATACCAAAGCACAAAGCCAAGAACTTTCTCGCTGGAATTAACGATCGATGGTACAGGAGTGAATACTAACGGTGTAAAAATACCCGTGACAGCACAGGTATTATTATTTCGTGCAGCCACCACTGTTATGAGAGGTATGCTGCATAAACCAGCTTCGCTGCTGGTGCAGTATGGCCTCTTTATCTGCAACTGTGTAATGACTACCAGCACGGTATCCTACACGATGTTCGATCTGACAGGGCTGCCCATCCGCGCGAAAATCAACGCTTCCTTTACGGAACGTACACCACAGTCGATGGGCAGTATCATGAGTATGCTCTCCTCCCCAGACCTGACCCATCAAAGAATGGTGCAAGAAGGAGACCTACTACCGCTGCTAACCTACCAAATCTATAACAATCAGAACTACTATTTGCAAGTGGCGAAAATCAATAGGCTGAAGAATTTCAGAAAACTCCAGCCTGGCGCTACACTGGTATTCCCACCTGTCAGTAACAAAAAAGCATAACCCCGGAAATACTTTCAATCATGTTGGATAGTCTTCCTCCCGGCACACAACAGGATACAAATGTGGTATCCCATAAAGTATCCATCAATGGTACGGTGATCAGCGGTACAATCCTGCTATCCCAAATCATTGTCAATAAATCCTACAATAAGATCGCTTCTGCCAAAATTATTTTGGTAGACGGATCTGTCTCTGATCGCGATTTCTCCCTGAGCGATGATGATCAGTTCAAGCCAGGAAATACGATCACAATTGAACTGGGATACCAAGGAGATACAGATACCGTGTTTGAAGGTCTGATTGTGAAACATGCTATCAAAGCCCTAAGACATGGTAGTTCTGTCTTAATCGTGGAGGCAAAGGATAAAGCAATGCAACTGGCTATGGCCAGGAATAGCCGTTACTTTATCAACAAGACGGATAAAGATGCTATCGAAGAACTGGCTTCCAGCCTGCAACCAGACGTGGACCCTACACAGGTATCCCATAAACAACTGGTGCAATTTGATGCTACCGACTGGGATTTTATCCTCACCCGCGCCGAAGCCAATGGCATGCTGGTACTCACAGATGATGGTACGCTAAAAGTAAAGAAACCAGATACTTCCGCAACGCCTGTGGCAACTGCCACTTATGGGGATAATATCTATGAGTTCGAAGCGGAAATGGACGCACGCCGGCAATGGCAATCTGTTACCAGCCAGTCGTGGGACTATACCAAGCAACAGAATGAAGTGTCCAATAATGGATCTGCAAATTTCACCGAGCCAGGAAATATTTCATCAGATGAATTGGCTACCATTCTCTCTGCAGATCTAACCCTCCGGCATACTGGCCATCTCACCCAACAACAACTGGATGATTGGTCTGATGCATATGCGCTCCGTAATCAAATTTCTAAAATTACAGGCAGACTGCGCATGGAGGGCAATGCAGCCATCAAACCCGGTACCTTCGTTACGCTGAAAGGAATGGGAGATCGCTTTAATGGAAATGTTTTTGTGACAGGCGTATTGCACCAATTTGATGGTAACTGGCATACGGATGTGCAATTCGGTTGGAGAGATGACTGGTTCTTCAAAAAGGAAGATGTTATGGATTATCCTGCCGCAGGCTTACTTCCTGGTGTACATGGACTGCAAATTGGAGTAGTGCTGGATACAGATGATACCGATGAAGGGGGGCAATATCGCGTAAAGGTACATGTACCGCTGATCACCACCGGTAATGAAGGTATACTGGCCAGAGTGGCTACCCTAGACGCAGGCGCCAACAGAGGAGCTTATTTCCGCCCGCAGCCTCAGGATGAAGTGATTCTAGGCTTTCTGAACGATGACCCACGAGAGGCTATCATTTTGGGGTACCTGCACAGTAAAGACAGTCACAAATCTCCACTGCCTGAACAGGATGGCGCAGAACAATATGGTTTCGTTACGAAAGAAGGTGTCAAAGTGGTATTTGATGATACCAATAAAAGATTGACACTTTCTGTGAAAGGCGCTTCTGGAGATAAGTCCATGGTATTGAATGATGATGGCAGCGCCATTGCCATTACAGATGATCATCAGAATAAAATTACCATGGATAGTAGCGGTATTACTATCTCCGCCGGCGCTGGTAATGTAGTGATCAAAGGAGGTAAAGTACTCATCAACTAAATAGACCATTATGCCTGCAGCAGCAAGAATAGGAGACAATCATACCTGTCCCCTTACAAATCCGCCTCCGTCCAATACGCCACATACAGGTGGCCCCATTACAGGACCTGGCGTACCGAATGTGCTGATAGAAGGAAAACCGGCAGCAACTGCTGGGAGCCCTTGCACTTGCAGCGGCCCGCCAGATGTTATTAAGAAAGGTTCTTCTTCTGTCATGATAGGAGGAATGCCGGCTGCCAGAGTAGGCGATCAAACCGCCCACGGAGGTAGTGTTGCTGCTGGAGCCACTACTGTACAGATTGGAGGATGAAATTAGGCTTTAACCCCAGAAAATTTTCACATGAATAACATAGATAAATCTTTCCTCGGTACAGGCTGGAACTTCCCGCCTACATTCAGAAGAGAATGGTACGGCGTGGAAATGGCCACTGGAGATGACGTGGTACGCAATAGCCTGGAGATTATTGTTGCTACTATCACAGGGGAAAGAATCATGCTGCCCAATTATGGTTGTAACCTACAACCACATCTGTTCGATCAGATGAACGTTCCTACCGTGGCCATGATCGAAAAAGTGGTCAATGATGCACTAGTATACAATGAGCCAAGAATTATTGTAAACAGTGTAGTAGCCACACCGAATGAAGCAGTTGGCAGATTGGATATCAACGTAGACTATACCATCATCACTACCAATACCCGGTATAACTATGTTTTTCCATTCTATATGCAAGAAGCAACCAATATTGCCCATTAACCCCCAGCATGCTGCTGCATGCTGTCATTGCTGAAGCAGAAAAAAATTATTCCAGATGAGTAATTGTCATTGTCATACTGAAATAGCCCGCGATGGATCAGGCCAGTTGACCAGATACCTGGCTGCACTGGACCCGGCATATGCTAAGGTGGATGGTCGCAGCATCCAGGATCTACTGGTCTTCGCACAGAAATATGCGGAACAACTCCGCTTTTACGATATCCCCGGTAATGAACTGAAAGATGATATCCCAGGCACCAAAATATCTTGGGTGGAATTCTTCAGAAGAGATATGGGAGTATTAGCCGCCGCTGTAACTACGGCTACACCAGATGCTTTCCGCATGCAATATGACAGCCTCAGAGCAGCACTGGATCAAGCGCCTGATACCAATGGTTTTGAAGCATTGTTCAAACCTATCATCCAGATCATGGTGTTAATGGATGGTTGGTATAGTGTGGCGATACCTGGAAACCCTATCCAGGAAGACCTCCAGTTGTCCATACAATCTGTTCTAGCCGGACAGGTACAGAAAATGAAAGCCTATGCAGAAGGCTATCGCACCGTGGATGTTAAAAGAAATATTACACTAGACTTCACCGATATAGTAAACGACGGTATCTGGAAAGTGAATGATGAAGTGGATCCCGATAATACCATATTCCAGGGAGATACGCCCGAAGACCAGATTAAGTATGCTGCTTTATATATAGACGACATCTTTCTGGCCTTCTATAACGCCCTTGTGCAACTGTCCAATAACGGGGATGGCTATATGCAGTTTGCCCTAAAGGAATATCCTGCTCATCAACCTCATATGGGCCTTTTCCTGTCTTTCCTCCAGCTCTTTCAGTTGGCCCAGGAGCAGATGAACGGCATCACCGGCAGGATGTTGGATTTCTACTACCGGGATGTGTTGCATTTATCGGAGAAACCATCTGTGCCTGACAGAACGCATGTCATCTTTGAATTGGCGAAAGATGTAACAGAATATCCCCTCGATCAAGGCACTGCCCTCAGTGCGGGAAAAGATGCATCCGGTAAAGAACAAACTTATATTACGGAAAATGCGCTGGTGATTAACCAAGCAAAAGTCAAGGAACTGAAAACAATCTTTATCAATAAAACACCTGCCGATGGTATGGAGGGCGTCAAAAGTATCCAGACCATCTACGCCAGGCCAGTGGCTAATTCCCAGGATGGGCTAGGAGCCAAGTTTATCGATAAATACCCACACTGGCCAACTTTCGGTCAAGGCCCAGCCCTGGACCAAACTTTCACAGATCGTATATGTCGTTTATTGGAACATCCAGTTCCAGAAACGATAAGAATGGATAAAGCTACCATTGGATTTGCCGTAGCTTCGCCACAGTTGTTGTTGCAAGGCGGTCGTAGATTTCTCTTGGTAGGCTTTGATGGAATGGCCCAGTTGATGAAACAAGCAGCTAATCTCAAAGATGGCTCCTCTCCATTTTCCATATACTTTACAGGAGAAAAGGAATGGCTCCAGGTAAATATGCAGGCTGACTTGAACGATGTCTACAAGCAACTGGATAGTACAGGTATATTCCCACAGAATACGCCACAAACAGCGGTGTACTCTATGATACAGTTGCCAACCGGTGGCACTTACCTAATGATTAACCTGCCTATTTCCGCCCCTCCGATTATAGGATTTAATCCCAAACTACATACAGGCTACGCTTTTAATACCACCTTGCCTGTGATGCGTATCATGTTGAATCCTCAATTGGGCCTCTCTGCACATGATTACAGGAATCTCCAGGCATCTAGTTTTTCTATTCAGGTGACGGTAGGCTCCATGTTTAAAGGCACACAATCACCAACTGGACTTACTGCAGGGGCAACCATTGCCACGGGTCCTTTCCTGGATGGCCTCCGTACCCTCGTCATTCAAAATGATCTTGGTGTACAAGCTACCAACAAACCTTTTGATCCTTTTACCTTCCTGCCGTCAAGAGGGAAATCCTTTTATATCGGCAGTGATGAGGTATTCAATAAATCCCTGGATCGCTTGGGGGTCAACATCAAGCGTACCGTGGAAATTGATGACTATGGAGCAGATAATAGCGTCGCCTATGCGGTAGAGCTGCTGCAAGACCGGCAGTGGACGCGCCTTGGGGACTTATACAATGGAAATAGCTACGGTAGTTTCAGCAGCACAAATCTATCCAGGGATATACTGTATGCCTTAAACGGCACTACTGCTCCCAAGCACTTATCTTATTACAGAGAACCGGTTTTACCAGTGAGCAACTGGACGCCGCAATCAGTAAAGGGATTTCTGAAAGTATCCAATCTATATAACCCATCAGCAGGAGGTGGCGAATTTCCACCGCCGCCACCCAGCCTGCAGGAACAGGCGCTGACGCTGGAGATTAACCAGTTGTCTATCAGCTATGCCAGTCAACTAAATGGTCTGGTAAGTGGAATAGATCAGTTCTTTCATGTATATCCATTCGGCGTAGCGGAAATATCACTGGATGAAGAATCCTATAATGCAACAACCGGTATGGTGAGTCTGCAATCCAATCTGGTAACCGGTTTGAATTATTTATATGGAAGTAAAAAGAATGCTGCTGCTATTAATGCCAATGATACGCTGTTACCACAGTTTACATTCGTGGATCCTTTTAGTCGTATGTTGACGGTGGACAACACCAGTATTAATACCCATAATGATGGTGGTTATACCATCAACCCGGCATCCCTCGGAACGAGGAGTGATCGTATGATGGCAGAGTTATTATTGCATGCCAGTGGACTAGATGCGGGGAGTAGACTGAATCAATATTCCGGGCAATACCAGGAAGAAGGAATGCTTTTCATCGGCTTGGAAAATCTCCAACCACTTCAATCATTATCGCTATTGTTTGAATTTGCAGATGGAACTGCCGAAGATGATGAGGATGACCCACCACCCATCAACTGGTCTTATCTCATCAATAATGAGTGGCGGCCATTACCCGGCGAAGCACTGGTCAGTGATGGCACTTTCGGATTCCAGACTACAGGGATTATTAGGATTGATATACCGGAAGATATCACTACTGAAAGCACCATTATCACTTCTGGCCTAAGTTGGCTATGCGCAAGTGTGACCGCGGATTCCAATAGGTTCCCTCATCTCGTTGATGTAATTGCACAGGCAGCGGAAGTTAGTTTTGTCGATAATAATAATGATCAACGCCATTTTGATGAGGCACTTCCTGCTGGTAGTATCACTAAACTATCTGTAAAGGTGGCGGAGGTGAGCAAGGTACAACAACCATTTGCTTCCTTTGATGGTAAACACAAGGAAATAGGGAAGGAGTTTTATACCCGCGTAAGTGAACGCCTGCGGCACAAAGCGAGAGCTATCACCAGTTGGGACTACGAACACTTGGTGCTGGATAGATACCCTACTATTTATAAAGTGAAATGTATCCCACATACAGATCCTGATTGTATTTGCTGGACGGCGCCTTCACAAACGGATGCCAATGGTAAGCCGCTCTGCTGCGGGCAACAGGTGGCACCTGGGCATGTTTTGCTGGTGCCGCTGGCGAATATGAAAAATAGAACAGCCACCAACCCCCTGCAACCTAAAACGAGTCGCCGTACTTTGTTGGAAATAGAGGCATATCTACAACAAAGAACCTCTCCCTTCGTAAATGTACGAGCAAGAAATCCCCTGTATGAACAAATACTGGTGGCTTTCAGGGTGCAGTTTATAACGGGAACGGATAAAGGATTTTATCTGAAAAAGCTCAACGATGAAATCGTTCGCTTCCTGACACCATGGGCGTTTGATGATAGTGCAGCGCCGGTTTTCGGCCAGAAGGTGTATGCATCCGCCATTATCAATTTTATTGAGGAAAGGCCTTATGTAGACTTCATTACTGATTTTGCGATGTTTGTTTGCAGAAAAGATTGCTGTGCAGACACGGGTCCATCAGTACCGCAAGTGACCTCAGATCTACTAACAGATCTGATGAATGCCTCCAATTGCAATGACGTGGAAGCAGCCACCTTGCGTCAACCGGATTACCCTGGTGTGGTAGTGGCTATTCCTTCTACGCCGAGGTCCATATTAGTATCAGTGCCTAAGCATATCATTGTGCCTTATAAGGCGCCACCACAGGTGGATCCATGTACACAACGCAAAATGAATGTAACCCTGGCACAGCCGGAAACGATGGTCAATGTGGCAAATATGGATACACCCAGAGCAGCCATACCGGATAATGCCACCACTTTGACAGCCGCTCATCCGATAGCCACTAATGTTACACACATGATGGCTGCCAATAATCCAACAGTTGTTCATATGACGTCAACTGCTGCTACTACAGTGAATCCTACAGGTGCGGTAACAGCAAATCCAGGAGAGGCTACTACGGTAAATCCTACGGGTGCAGCAACCACAAATCCTGGAGGAGTTTATACTACAGTGAATCCTACCGGTGCGGCAACTACAAATCCTGGAGGGACTACCAGTACAGTTAATCCTGCTGGTACATCAAACACAGCAAATCCTGCGGAAACCGCGAATATGACCAATGCGCCAGATCCGACAGGTAATACCAGCAATCCAGATCCTAATGCGGCAGCTAATGATGCTTCCGCTGGTAGTACAGCTACAAAGGGTAAAGCAAAACCCAAGTCTGATAATTAGGCAACGTATCATTTAAATTTTAACTCATGGATGCTCCAGTTTCAATATTAAAGTCCAATCCGTTGCTTCCTGCTGAAGACTATAACGCGCTTCGCAGTCAGGGCATCAAGTATATAGAAGAGCTGTCCAGCGATATCTGGACCGATTATAACTTTTCCGATCCGGGCATTACCATCCTGGAAGCAGTATGTTATGCCATCACTGACCTGTCGTATCGTACGGGATTTGATATGGTGGATCTGCTGGCGCCAGAACAGTTGACGGATGATACCTGGAAGGAAATATTCTACACTGCTCAGGAAATCCTGCATAATTCACCACTTACGATCAATGACTACCGCAAATTTATCATCGATGTAACGGGCGTTAGAAATGCATGGATCACCCCTGCCAAAGAATATGAAGTGCCGATTTGGATTGATTATAATACTGTTTCCCTGGAAAAGCATAACTGTGGCTGCGATGACGTAGGTTATCGTCTGTGTTATGGTAAGTTGGGAACTGTGCAGGTAACGGAAGCACAGGTGAAAGAGAATCGGGTAGCGGCAACCGCTGACTTCAAAACCCAATACGCTGCCCTAGATAAAGAAAAAACACAACTGCAACAAACAGTTAAAGAGATGACCGATCAGTTGAACAATAACCCCGATATTGATCCGCTGACCAAAACTACCATGGAAAATACCATTCAGCAAGATAATCAACGTATCGCTGAAATCAATGTGATAGAAGGATTCCTGGATACTGCCATGAAATTTCTCTCCCCGAATAATCCTATAATCCCTCCTAAAATAGTGGAACTGGAAGGATTGTATAAGGTAATGATCGAATACGAAGAAGATATTTTGGCAGATGATCAACGGGAAGAGGTAAGGCAACAAGTGGAAGACAAGTTGCTGAAACATCGCAATTTGTGTGAAGACTTCCTTTCCATAGATGCAGTAGAGTATGAGGAGGTCGGTTTGATTGCCGCCATAGAGCTGGAAGAAAATGCAGACCCCGACCAGGTGGTAGCCCAATTATTTTTTACAGTCTATAAATATTTTACACCTTCTATTCCTTTTTATACCATTCAGCAAATGCAAGCGAAAGGCTTCCTGATTGATGAAATCTTTGAAGGACCTGCCTTGCAACATGGCTTTATCGATGATGCCGACCTGGAGAAAACCGCGTTGTATAGGGATATCCGGCTATCGGATATTGTGAATGAGGTGTCTGAAATCCCAGGGATCAAAGCCATCACTTATCTGCATTTACCAGCGGATAATAAATCTGGCGTGGATTACCTTCAGTATTTCAATGAATGGGTGGACCAACTAGGCGCTGCCCGTAAAATTGCCCGGGTGAAAACGGCTTTATCTACAGTGATTGCTTGTAAGGAAAGGGATATGATCACCTATAACACCGGCAAATCATCGGATCGTAACCCCGATCGCATGAATAAATTGTTTGAAGATGTGAAGAAGCTGGAAAGAAAATATAAACTGGAAGGTTTACAGGTAGATTTTAAAATTCCCAGCGGAGAATACATGAACCTGGAAGATTACTACCCAGTAACCTATGAGTTGCCGCAATGCTATGGTGTAAGCGATAAGGCTGGATTGCCCTCATCGGCAGATACAAAACGACATATACAAGCCTTACAACTAAGAGGATATATGCTGTTTTTTGAACAACTGATGAAAGAGCATCTCATACAGTTGAATCACCTGCGAGATCTCTTTTCCTTCGATGACAGTATTCCGCATACGTATTTTACCGGTGTGATTACGGAATTACAACAGTTGTCCGACTTGCTGCTCAATCCGAATAATATACCAGCAGATCAGACGGACGCCATCGTGGCTGACTTTGGGAAAATGCTGCAACAGATAACCGAGTCTCCTGAAACATTTCTCACACGCCGCAATATCTTCTTCAACCACCTGCTGGCAAGATTTGCAGAAGATATGAGCGAGTATGAATCCCTCAGCCAATGGCTGACGCCTAATAACGTGCAGCAAAAGATGATCCGCGATAAAAGTAATATGCTGAAGAATAAAGAGTATATCAAAATCAGCAGTAATCGTGGTAAAGGTTACAACTATACGAAAACTACGATATGGGATACACGAAATGTATCGGGAGCAGAAAGGAGAGTAGGCCGACTGCTTGGTTTCACGGATATCACCCGCCGTTCGCTGACACCAAATATGCTCACGGTGGAACCGAGTATGGTGCAGGATGACAAAACGAAGCAAATGGTATGGGAGGTGAATAAAAGTAACCACCATCTTAATATCATAAAACTGGTGGACCCAGATCAGAACAATAAAGTGCTCCTGACCAGTGTGAGAGTAGTAGATGGTTGTTGTACAGATGCGTTATTGCAAGACATCATTTCCAATGCGGATATACGCCTTCACTATGATTTTCACGATGATCTGAAGTTGCGCAGTCGCAAAACAGCCGGCCAGTTGGGATCTTTCTGGTTTGAGCTGTATGACGGCCCCAACTTTAACAATGCAGTACTCCTCGCTACCAGCGACAGATACGATACTACGGATGAAAGAGATAAGGTGTACAATCGTATCCAAGAACTCATGCAGCAAATAAATGATAATGAAGGTATGCACCTGGTGGAACACGTCCTTCTCCGCCCTAGGCTCGACATTCAAATGTCGGACAGTACGCCACCAGTACAGGATGCCGTTGGTTTGCTGGATATCTGTCTGACTCCTTGCGATCTGGGAATCGGTAATAACGAAAATACCCAAGAACCCAAATATTGGAAGAAAATTACCCGTATACCAGCAGAGAAATGTTACGATAACATGCCTTGGATACTGGAGTATTTCCGCTATCGACTCAACAAGGTGACCAATGTAGAAGAGCCACTATCTGTGCTCTTCCAGGAAACCTATCCTGATGGTAAACTTCCGCAGATGCTGAAGTTTAGATCCTATCAGTTGATAACCCAACGCATCCAGCAGTTACAGGAATTTGGTTCCGAAAGGATGAACTATATCATTGATGATAACGGGAAAGATGGGTCTACTGGTGTAAAGTACCGTTTCACGATATACAATAATAAGAAGCAAATCCTGGCTCGGAGTGCTTTTATGTATAATAAGAAAACACAATTGCAACAGCAACAGGGAACCACCATAGACGATGATATTGAAGATGAAATCCAGGGACTGATGACCTATTTCAGTTACCTGATGGATTGGTATTGTCAGGCGAACCCTTGTGATAATGATGAAGATCCGTATTCCTTCAGAACAACGGTAATCCTACCTTGTTGGCCGAAAAGATTCCGTGACCAAACGTACCGGAATTTCGTGGAAAAGACTATCCAGACAGAGTTTCCAGCGCATGTAATGCCACGCATTGAATGGGTGGGCATTGGTCAAATGCAGCGTTTTGAAAAAGTGTATAAAGATTGGCTCCTGGAAATCGCGCAAACAGAAATGCCTGGTTATGAGAAAACAGACCCACTTGTGGATGAACTGAATCATATCATTCCTTGTGGTTCCTGTGAGGATGAATGTAGTCATGATTAAAAAGGTATGCCATGAACACGCATATTGTCAACAGACTGGAATTTGAAATTAGTTGTAACGACGAGATACAGGCACTCAACCTACGTCATAACTTCGCTGCAACCATCCAGGAACTACTGGAGGAGGCGTTGGAACGGGTATTTTCAAAATATGCTGGGGAGGATACCATCTTTTATTTGGATAAGCTGGAACTGGATTTAGGAACCATGAGTACCATGGGTTTCCAGACTAGCTTACAACAAGTACTGGAATATAAACTGGAAGAGGCGCTTCGAGGGAAACTGCAACCCGTAGGAGGGACCGGAAATGAGGAAACCTTTATGCAGCATGGTACGCCATTGAGTATGCTGCGTTTCTTTCTTTTAAAAGGACGGTTGCCTTGGTACGCTGGGCAGTCGGTACAGGATCTGAATCAACTGGCGCAACAGGTATGGAAAACGGAGGCCACTGCTTTTGCAAATTGGTTGTTGTCTGCCAACATTCCTGCCGCTGTTTGGCAAAGAATTGAATGGCAGTTCAGCGAGGAGGTACAGCAATTGTTTGTGCAACAACTTCCTCCATTACAGGCAATGACTGGCAGGGTAACTGCGCATCTTCATAATAAATTCATTCAGTTGGGTAATAAATATCCGATCAGCGCCTGGCAAGAACTGTACGATTGGCTAAATAGTCCCTCCATACCGATGTTGAAACCAGTGCTAGCGCATGCTATGGCCATCATCGCTGGCAATAATGATCGGGGTTTGATGGCAACGATGGTGCAGGAATTACAGCAATCAGGTACTTTGCCTGTACTTACAGATCCTGCCATTACAGCATCCACAGTATTAACAGATTTAGTGGCGGATGATAAGTTTAGTTTTGTATTTTCAGGACAAAACCAAACAACGGATATAATGAACCCCTACCTATCAAATGAAGAAAATAACACGGAGAAAATCCCAATTGATAACGCAGGAGTGGTATTGATAGCCCCATTCCTACAACGATTTTTTACCGTCCTGACACTATGGGATGAAAAAAATAAAAATTGGACCTCGGCAGATGCAGTATTCAAAGCCGTTTGCCTGGTACATTACCTTTCAACAGGAGAAACGACCGCTCCGGAACCACAACTAGTATTGGAAAAAGCACTATGTGGCTTGCGTTTGGAGGCGCCATTCCCTCCTGCACCCACGCTTACGGAAGCTGACCTGAAAGAAGCAGACTCCTTATTGACAGCAGTAATAAATTACTGGACAGCGATAAAGAATACATCAATAGAGGGGCTGCGTAATAGTTTCTTAATGCGGGAGGGATTATTATCCCGCACGGAACAGGGATGGAAATTACAGGTACAAAGAAAAACAATAGATGTTTTGGTAGACATGATCCCCTGGGGCTTCAGTACGCTCAGCTTTCCATGGAGTCAGGACCTGATGGTGATTGAATGGTAACATAACAACAATTTCCCGCTATGGATATACAACAAGAAATAGTAAAGGTGGCAGAAAATGCCTACTGCCTGAACCTGGAGATGGACTGGTTTATGGAGGTAGTAAATGCCCGGCTGCAACATTATTTTGAAGCCCTTCCCGAAGAAAATGGGAATGGAAATACACTGACTTCTACGAATGGAATCAATCCTGATACCATTCCTGCACCGGATCTAAGTAATGATGGGTCGGTGTATGCACAGTTTGTGAACCATTACAAGTTTACAAGAGAAGAGCGTCTGCTGCTGGTACTGACCATCATTCCGCATATACAGCCACAGTTATTGGATGTATTCTTCTCCACGAATAAAAATATCGGGAGAGGATTTACGGAGTTTGGCGGCATTAAGGGAACGCGCCACAGTGGCTTTATTCCAACTATTGAAACTGCCTTGTTTATCATGGGTGGAACTGATCTGGCCTTGCGTTTTATGTTGTCTGCGTTCTTTGAACCAGAACATGTTTTTTATGCGCATAACATCCTGAGCATTGACACCACTGCCGGAGAACCTTTTCCTAGCAGTGTTATCAGTCTTTCCCATGAATATGTTGATTTCTTCACCCAAGGCAAGCTTACGAAACCACAGTTCAGTACGGATTTCCCTGCGCGGAGACTCACTACCAGTCTTGAATGGATAGATTTGGTAGTAGATGAGTTTACCGCGAAGCAGTTGGATGAACTTCGTATATGGTTGCAGCATGGTCAGGCATTGTACCAGGATTGGGGGATGAGTCGTACCCTGAAACCAGGGTATAAGGCCTTGTTCTTTGGTCCTCCTGGAACCGGTAAAACCTTGACAGCGGCACTTTTGGGCAAGATGTATGGATTGGACGTTTACCGGATAGACTTGTCTATGGTAGTGTCGAAGTATATAGGAGAAACGGAGAAAAACCTGGAAAAGGTTTTTACGAGAGCAGAGAATAAAAATTGGATACTTTTCTTTGATGAAGCGGACGCCTTGTTTGGCAAACGTACGAATGTTTCAGATGCGCATGACCGTTATGCCAACCAGGAAATTTCTTATTTGTTACAGCGACTGGAAGATTATCCGGGGCTAGTGATCCTCGCTTCCAATATGCGAAACAATATGGATGAAGCTTTTGTAAGAAGATTACAGGCGATAATTCATTTTCCGAAACCGCAGCCGAGAGAACGTTTGCGCTTATGGAATGGTGCTTTCAGCAAATCGTCTGTGCCGCCGCCTGTTTCGGCAATGGAAAAAATTGCGCAGCAGTATGAATTGTCTGGAGGGTCTATCATCAATGTGGTGCAATATGCATCCTTGATGGCTTTGAACCGCAGTAGGAGTGAGATCTCCACGGAAGACCTGGTGGAAGGGATCAGGAAAGAGTTTAGAAAAGAAGGTAAAACACTTTAAAATGCCGTTATGTCTGAACATGCAAATGCCACTAAATCGTCGCACGAAAGTGTTCCTGCAGCAGAAGCCGTAGCCGCTAGTCAGTCTGCCATGCAGCTCAAGCAGGAGGCTTCCTTTTCGGCTGTTCGGATGCCTATTCAGTTCAAGCTGAGTTTGGGTGCAGTGGATGATCCGCAGGAAGCTGAAGCGGATGCCATGGCTGATAAGGTGATGAATATGCAGGTGCCCGCAGCGGCACCCATAAGCGCGTCTCCTGTTACAGCTCCTGTGCAGCGTAAATGCGCTGCCTGTGAGCAACCTGCACAGGTAGGTTCTGCATTGATCCTGCGCAAGTGCGCGCAGTGTGAAGAAGAAAAACTGCATAGATCCCCTGAGCCAAGTATAGTGCAACGTAAATGCGCTCATTGTGAAGATGAGGAGAAGAAAGGGAAGTTGCAGATGAAGCCACTAGCTGCTGTCATCAGGCGTAGTGGTGCCGGCGAGGCAACGTCCACGGTGAGTAGCGAAGTGAGTGCTGGCATCGGGGCTACGAGAGGGCAGGGCAGTGGCATGTCGGACAATACAAAGCATTTTATGGAGAGTCGCTTTGGAGCAGACTTTTCCGATGTTAGAATACATACCGGCGACTATGCCGCCAATTTGTCGAGAGATCTGAATGCACAAGCATTTACGGTAGGAAATGATATTTACTTTAACAATGGAAAATATAGTCCAGAAACGGATGGTGGTCGCAGATTACTGGCACATGAGCTGACGCATACACTACAACAAGGCGCTAGCGGACCGGATGCCAGACGGAAGCCTGGCAGTCTCCCTATATCCAGCCCCGTTATCCGTCGTGCGCCAGACAAGTCGTCCGGTACTACAGACGGTCCTGTAAAGTATAATAGCTGGCGAGAGGGCAATGCCACCATTACCAGGAATATTACCCGTAAGTCGAAACGTTGTCAATGCGCCGGAACCAGTAATCCATTGACAGGATGGTTCTATAATCCTGATTTGCGTAATCTGGCATTGGTATTCAGTTATTGTAAAGGCAGCACTCGCGTCGATGCCTATACGAAATTGAAGGATAATATTCCGGAAGTAATAGTAAGTGGAAAGAAGGTCCAGACAACGGGTGCTGTAGGAGCTACGGTGACTTTCCCTATAGGAAAGGAAACGGCACAAGTCACAGCGGAAGCTAAGGGAACGAACGTTGGTGCCGGCACAGGTCCGGGGGCCATTCCAAGTGGAGTCCCAGGAGCGGGCTTCCACCTGGATGTGAATCTGGGATTGGGGAGAATAGGTAAGCAGCCTTTTCGCTTAGATACGCAGTTGGATTATACGCACTTTTGGAATATTCCTAACGTGAAAAATCCAAATTTGTGGGATTTCAAATTAGGGGCACAAGTAGGAGATAATTCTATTTTCGGTAATATCAATCAGACGGGGGATTTGCCAAGGAGTTATAATCTGATGTATGAACTTAGATTTGGGAAAATAAAAACACCCCAAAAGCCGGATTGTGTAAATGGTTATTGTATTTGCCCGCCACCGATTGTAGAATATATCTGCGAGGATACCAAGCAGGAAGATGATACGCAGCCTAAGACACCGGACCCTGCTCCGCCAGAGGATTTTCTGCACTATTTTAAGTATTTCACCACCGATGAACCGGATGATGCAGAACTGCAAGCGCAGAATAAAACGAATCTGGACGCTGTACAGAATAAAGTGAAGGACGGATATTCCGTTCAGTATGTGCGTGGATATGCGTCTCCAGAAGGGAAGGAGAAAGAAATAAATGAGAAGCTAGGGGAAGACAGAGGTAAGAAATTCCAGGGTATGGTCACGAAGGCATTATCCCTCGATACGCCGGTGCCATTGTCAAAAGGAACAGGAGAATTGCTGGGATTTGCTCTGAATAACAATCCTGACAGTCATTTGGTAGATGTAATAAAAGAATATGGGGTACAGTCGGCCCAAGATCTGAGTACCCATTTACAAGGAAAAGAATTTGGTACGAATAAGGATCTTACTCGCGAGTTCCTACAGTTATTCAAGACCGTCACAAAGCCGGAGGATCGGTTACGTATTTTCGGGCTCAGTACCGGTACCAAATTGGGGCAGCGTGTATTGACAGCCATTGATGCCTTTGTAGCGTCTGAAGGGCAAGGAGAGAGGCCCTGGGAGGCATTCTTCCAGATGTATCGTATTGCACTGGTGCGATTGCAGAAACCAACACCGCCGGCAGGTAAGCCAGAACATCATGCTGCCACCAAAGAAAAAGTGGCTGCCGATAAATGCAAGGAATCAGGTTTGGATGCGGAAAGTAAGAACCTGTTTGGCAAGCCTCCTGCACCTACTGGCGATGAAAGCCAGGTAGCAAGTGAATGTAATAATGATAATAGAACCGAAGGCTGTGATTATAGTACGCCACCGGATCCGGTAGACAAAAAGATATTACCGCCGCCTGACGGGGCGCCAAAACAAATTAAATAAGATCGGGAATCAGCCGATAACAATCAGTGGAACATTGGTTTTATAGGCCAGTTCTTTAGTAACGCTTTTGTGAAAGATATCTTCCAGGAAACTGTATTTGCCGGGTAATGCCAGCAGCATGTCGGTGGATTCTTTCTCCGCGAAGTGCAGGATATCAGACGCCGTTTTATGATGTCGGGCGGTATGATAGGAGATATCATGTAAATGGAGGAGCTTTTCAATTTCCTGTTTAACAGCAGGAGAATCGACATCTTCTCCAACATAGAGCACATCCAGGTGGGCGCCGAGTTTAGTAACGAGTTGCTCGATGGCGTTGCTTTGTCTGCTTAATAATGGTTGTTTCTTATTATAAGCAAAGAGGATTTTGTTTTGTGGCTTCCAGGTGGCAACATGCGGAATAATAATTACAGGAATAGTAATATGCTGTGTTACCGAAAGCGTATTACTGCCTACGATCGCCTTTTGCAGGCCACTTCTCCCAGTGATTCCCATTATCACCATATTGATACCTCTGATATCAATGATTTGCTGCATACCTTCCAGGAGGGGAAGTATATCCGTTTCACAATTGATGGTGGTGGTTCGTGGAGTGATGTCGGCCAGCTCTTCTTTTATTCTTTTTAATTCTTCCATCACACGTTCTTTGAAAGCAGGAGTATCTTCTGGCATGACGGGCATTGGAATACCGGACATATGCAATACACTGTAGGAATGGTACAATGTAATATCAGCTTTTGGGAATCGGGCAGACATGGCTACAGCGTATTTTGCTGCATTAAACGCATTTTCAGAAAAATCGGTAGGGACGAGTACTTTCATTATCGATAAAGTTGGTTGTCAGATAATATAGCGCCTGCTGCCTGGTGCAGGCGCCGGAGGTTACAACAGATGTGTTGCAGTTCTAAAATCTTGTTACAAGCGCGATGCCTTTGAATTCATTCAGCGCGCCTTCATCCACGAAAACAACTTTCCCACTTTTGGAGAGGATGTTTTCAATGATAGGCAGCAGTACATCATAGGAGAGGTCTTTATTGCCTGTATCATCCGGATGTAAGGAGATAGTACCATCATGGATAGTGCCTGGCTGAAAGTAGGTGCTTTCCACAAAAAGTGTATCCGCACTACCGTCAACGGATGAACGATAAATATCGCTGAGGTCAACCAGCAAACGTTGTTGGGATTGGGCATCGGCAATGGTTTGTTGCACTTCCTCCGCCTTCTTCTCCTTCATTTGTTTAAGCACAGGACTAATCTGTCTGGGGATTTCATGGTCTGGCGTGTCGTCGAAACTACCATTCACCGTACCAATTACAATCCCTTTGATATCCATTTGTTCCTGGTAGAAGGACAACATTTTTGTATCACCCATGAGTACAACAGGTAATGGATTCTCGTTATAATATTTCTTAAATCTTTTGTCGGCGACGTTGAAAAATTCCTTGATAAGGTCATCTACTACTGCGTCATGTTTGAGTTTCATGGGATCCGTAGTATAGTAGATTGTATTTTCAAATGGAAAATCGTTGTTTTGAATTTCCTGGATAAGCGTTTCATTATCTGCTTCCAGCAGACGGATCTTTTGTCGGCTGACAGAAATAGCGTAATAGTGCGTTACCTCTTGGAGCGCTTTGAGCAATGGTCTGATTTCAAAACGTTTTCCTATGATGATACGATCTGTGGTACTAACGGGGAGATTGTAGACTCTTCCGAAGTTCTCAGAAGCATAGAGGACAAGGCTGTCCAGGTTATACCTGTGATCAATACCTGTTTCCAGTTCTTTTATTTTCTCCAGGATGGGCCATACAGCGCGTTTATCATACAGCTCGTACAGTTGTTTTTCAGCGGCAGTTACCAGGTTTTTGAGGTTGATACTGTCTCGTTTGTTGTCCGGGAAAGTCCGATGGGTAGAGATGAGAACAGTAACAGCTGGTTCACCGCGAAGCTGACTCACTTGAATAACATCTTGTTCTTGCATAGCTATTCGCTTTTGGTGGTTTAACAAAGCTAAAAGCTTTATGGTTCACCAAAAATGAGCATCGTCAGGGATGAAACTGACAAATATCATGTCATGCTGACTGTATCGTTGCTATGCCTTTTGTAGTAAGATATGGGTAGAACATATTGCCAACTAGTTTGACATAATGTTTGATGGCTTTTTGTCCTTTGAGATGGAGTTGGATCTCATTGTGTGGCATCCAGAAGTTACCCACGATAAAGATTTGCGTAACGAGATCTTTCCATACTTCCTCGGGGATATCTGTTCGGAGGATACCTGTTTCCTGGTAATTATTGAAGAGTCGGATAAACTGGTGTTCTCTGTTACTTTCAATAGCGTTATAGCGTTTTTTAATTTCAGGTACGCGTTGGGTGGTGGCTACAAAGTGAAGGAAGAAGAAGCGGTATTGATAGAGTATAGAGAAGAGGTGTTCCGTATCAGCAAGGAATTGGGCGAAAGTAGGAATAGCAGGATTTTCTGCTTGTGCCATGCCTTTATCCATTGCCTCGGCAAGTTGATTAAATAATGCAAGGATAATTTCTTCCGTGTTTTTATAATGATATTGGAGGTTGCCGTGACTGATATTTATTTCTTTGGCAATATGGCGGATGGTTACCACATCTGTGCCTTGTTCATTATATAGGTGCAAGGCAGCAGCCAGAATTCTCTCTTTGGTAGTCAGTTTCTCCGATGTACTCATGTCTATTTATAGATTAGGGCAAATGTACTATTTTTTAATAACATTGTTTGTATGGTATTAATTTGATATATTTACTCATAATTCATTAATTTTATGCCGATTACTTATTATTTCCACTTGTAACAGGTATTGCTGTTATGACTGGAGTGGTAAAGTGTTGAATATCCATATCCCTATGAGGTGTATCCTGTTTCTGATTTTTGCTTTGCAGACGTTAACTGTTTGTGGCCAGGTGGCCCCGTCGACTGCATCCGCGAAAAAACCTGAAACGGAGTTTCAGATGAAGGAGGGGAGTTACTTGGGGTTTGCGCAAGTGAATCTGAGTTTAGGGGAGATTGGATTTAAGGTAGAGGTAACCAAGACGACGAAGGATAAGGGCTCCAGGTTAGAATTTAGGATAGACGAGCCCAAGGGGAAAATCATTGGCACATTAGATATACCATACACAGGAGATACCACCTATGCGTTGAAGATGGTGGGGAATCTGCGTCATGCACAAGGGGTGCATGATTTGTTTCTTGTAGCCCGAGGGGCATCTGCGTTTAGTATTACCTCTTTCTCATTTATCTGGAATTATTGATCTGCTGGGTAATTCAAAATTTTTTTTAAGTTATTTTTTGCTGCTGACATACTGTTGTCACATCACTTGCTGATTTTTGTATTGTAATCCACATTCACTAGCAAAAACCTTATTATTATGTCTACAGCAACATTGAATGCACTTGCAATTCTCACTCCTGAAGAAATATTAAAACATTGGCAGGGCCATCGCGGATTAACGCGTCGTGTGATTGAAGCTTTTCCTGAGAAAGAATTATTTGAATTTTCCATTGGTGGTATGCGTCCATTTTCGCAACTGGCATTGGAAGCAGTAGGTATTGCGACTGGTATCGATGGTATGGCCTATGGTAAATGGACCCCATTTGAAGAACTGGAAGCAAAAGGCCACACTATTAAAACAAAAGAGCAGTTGCTGGCTTATTGGGATGAAGTGACTGAAAAAATCAATGCCGAGTGGCCTGCTATGACACCAGAGCGTTTCAGAGTAACTGAGAATTCTTGGGGTTTCTTTGAAGGGCCAGTAATCGACATACTGCTGTACTTCATCGACAATGAAATTCATCATCGTGGACAGGGTTATGTATACCTGAGAGCTTTAGGTATCGAACCTCCTAAGTTCTACGAACGTTAATCGTTACTCCTTCAGTTTCAGTCACTCGTAACCGGGTGACTGAAATTTTATTTTAAAAAAGATTTGGCAGATTAAAATCTATTCCTATCTTTGCCGTCCTGAAACACAAAATCAGTTGCCCAGATGGCGAAATTGGTAGACGCACTGTGTTCAGGTCGCAGCGCCTGCAAGGGTGTGCTGGTTCGAATCCAGTTCTGGGCACTAAAATAGGAAAGGTCGGAGATTTCTCCGACCTTTCCTATTTTAAGTACTTCCAAATCTTTTACTGGTAAGGCTATCAGCTCCAGTATAGGGTTCGGTTCCATGGTTCGATAATTCATAAAATACTATACCATGCTTATTCTCATCGCCATTAACACCATCATTTTCCTCTTCCTTTCTGGTCTCCACGTTTATTGGGCATTCGGCGGTACTTGGGGTTTTGCTGCTGCAATGCCTACTACTCCCGATGGCGAAAGTACTATAGATGCCGGGAAATTAGCTACGCTTATCGTAGCCTTCGGGCTGCTGTTATTTGCCCTCGTTACATGGGGCAACAGTGGTTACTTTAATCAAATGGTTTCAATGAAGCTTATTCATATAGGAAGTATCATCATTGGCGCTATATTTCTTATTCGTGCAATTGGAGATTTCCGATATGTAGGCTTCTTTAAGAAAATGAAAGGTACTCTCTTCGCAACACAGGATACCCGTATTTATTCGCCGCTGTGCTTATGCATTGCTATAATGGAGTTCTGTATGGTGTTGATCTAAATGCCGCTATATATATCAGCCCCGCCACTTTGGGAAGCTAGCTAGCTCCTGTTATAACAGCTTCGTTATTGGAATGGACTACCAGCAATACAGAACCTTCCTGCGCTTTTATCATCCTTCTTGTCTGTTCTATATCATTGGGTAGGGGAAGGAGTTGAGCAGGGATAGTAAGAACGGATTTGTGATTTTATACGTTCCTACATCAAGGAGATATTATGGTTGCAGTTGTATTAATACGATCAAATTCGTATCCGGGCCTGCCATCTGGCCATCGTTCCTCTTTCCTTCATACTATACCAGCAGGGCTTGGGCTTCGGTGATGCTCTGATTTACGGTTTCTCTGCTGCGGGCCATCTGCATGGCGGCTTTGGTGCGCCTTACTCACGTGTGTAGTATTATCGCCACACTAAAATGCAAAAAACACTACAACACTACTTGCCTGCGCCCTATATATTTGGGGCTATACTTATTGGTAAACCAATCCTGTTAGAGAGTATATTCCTAACGTGTCAATGAAAACCATTTTTACTGTAACTGCATTGCATACTGTTTATACCTGTTGGTGAACATTTCCTTAAAAATATGGGGTCCTGGTAGTAAAGCCCTCCCCCCAGACCAATCACATATCATGAGAAAATTTGTACTGTCGTGTCTTTTTATGATTGTTTCCCTTTCCCTTCGGGCAGCCGATTATTATTGGGTAGGTGGCGCTGGCGCCTGGGATGATCTGAACCATTGGGCCACTACATCTGGTGGTACCAGCAAGAGATCAGTTGTGCCAAGTTCTGGTGATGACGTATTTTTTGATGTAAACAGTGGCCTTGCAAACGGCAACATCGTCACATTGCCGGCTTCAGGCGCTGCTTATTGCCATAATATATCCTGGTTAGGAGTAACAACTACGGCTTCTTTCAGAAACAATGGGAGCTCCAGACTGTATGTATATGGAAATGTGGAGTTAGCTGCATTAGTGACTTATGGTATTACGATCGAATTTGCCGGAGGGGGTGTGGCTACCTATAAAATCAATGGAGCAAACAAAGTTGCAGCCGGGTGGTATAACTCGTTTGCTGTCAACAAACCAAATGGTACTGTAAAATTACTGGATAATATTCCTCTTAATTTCGGAGTTGATAATATTACATTGACGTCTGGCATGGTGGATTTATCAGGCGGTAATCATGTCTTCACACATCTTTACGGTAATACCGGTGGTTTAGTCAGGGGGGTGAATATCACAGGCGCCACGATTACGATGGCTGGTGCCTGGGATTTACAAGGGCCTAATGTTACAGTAATAGGAGATAATTCCTATATCAGCGCACAGTTGTTCCATTCAGCCAGTGGATATTATCCCAAAGTGGATGTTACTGCAGCAAACAGTGGGGCCATGAAGATTTATAACACTGGGTTCGGTGCATTGACTTTTACCAGTGCTGCTGCACAGTCGGGAGCATCAGTTGTTCTTCAGGGAAATACGATCAGGCGGCTGGAATTTAAAGGAGCAGGTACCCTTGGGAATGCCAATAACACGATTGATACACTCATCATGGCGCCGGGGAAAGTGCTTCAGGTTTATGGCGCCCAAACAATCAATAAGTTTTTACAGATGAAAACGCCAGATTGTAGTGGGCTGAACCAGATACAGGGAAAGGACATCTTCGCCAAACTAAATTTTAGTACCGGTGCTGCTGTGGATCTATATAACGTTTATGTGGGTAGCATGATTGCGACAGGAAGTATTACACCGCTTACTTTCCAGGGTATCGATGGAGGTGGTAATACTGGTTTTAATATTCAGCCTCCAGGCAGTGGCATTACCCTCTATTGGGTAGGTGGTGCTGGAGACTGGAATGATATAAATCACTGGAGTACTACCAGTGGAGGCCCGGGAGGCGCATGTTTACCACTGACGGCAGATGATGTGGTTTTTGATAGCAACAGCGGGTTTGCGCCGGGTAGTATAGTTACTACCACTACCAATGCCTGGTGTCATAATATGACATGGAGAAATATTACCGCACCGGTTACTTTCAATAAAAGCATTAGTTACAGCATGGAAGTTTGGGGCTCCCTGGTCATGCACCCTTCAGTGACTATGAACGCTGATCTGCTCATGAAAGGTCAGGAAGCTTCTACCCTCACTACCAATGGAAGTACACTGGGATTACTTAAACTTAATATCCTGAAAACAGGCCCTAATGGTGGTGTTACCCTGATAGATAACTTTACCAATATCCAGGCTACCGTAAAAGCTATCACTGGTAAACTGATAATGGCAAACCAGACACTGGATATTAATGAATTTGCAAGCATCGGTACCGCTATCAGGGCAGTTGACATTACCAATACAACTATTACTACACACTATATCTGGATTACAACTGATACTGCATGTACATGGGTCAATAATGGCGCCGGTTCTTTTATTACGTCTCAAGGTTATTTAATAGCAGCCGGTCTTACATATCCCAAAGTATACTGTACCAGTGACAAGGACTATTTCAGGATTTCGAGAGCAAATATCGGCGAACTGCAGTTTACGAATACCAGCCCAAGTTCCCTGGCAGGCATCGATAAGAACAACAACATCGGTACACTTGAATTTAAAGGAGCAGGTAATATCCGTAATGCAGGGAACAGCATTATGAGGTTGTTACTGGCTCCCTCTCGCAGATACAATTTCAGCGGAAGCAATACCATACAGGAACATCTTCGCCTGAACAGCCCTGATTGCGGAGTAATGGGTGAGATAAGGAGCAAAGATGCTAATCCTGCCATTTTACAATTCTCACCTGGAGTTACATTTAATCTGGCCAATGTTTATATACAGAACATGACCGCTACCGGCAGCGGAGTTCCATTGTCTGTGACAGGAGTAGATGCCGGTGGGAATTCTGGATTCAATATTACAACAACAGGAGGCAATAGCCGATATTGGGTAGGTGGATCAGGAGAGTGGAATGATCCATCCCATTGGTCTGCTACCAGCGGTGGGGCGGGTGGTGCCTGTGTACCTACTATTAAGGACGATGTATATTTTGATGCTAACAGTTTTACCAGTGGCAGCAGCAACGTTAAGATTGCCAGCGGTCAGGCCTATTGTCGTAATATGGACTGGACTGGCGCTTCGTTTAATCCCGTATTTGACCACGATGCTACTCTCACATTGGAAGTATGGGGCAACCTACAGATGAATCCTTCTGTGACGATGAACACGGTACTGACCTTCGAAGGAGCCTCCAATAATACGATTACTACTAATGGCAGTAATACTGGAAAATTCAGTATATATGTAGTTAAACCTGGTATCAGCAATGTATTACGGATAATGGACGACTTCTCTAATCCAAATACTCGTATCACCTTGAAAAGTGGAGGGCTCGATCTGAGTGGTATCAACGTGCAGGTAAATATTATAACTGATGATACCACTGCTCTCGCGACTAGTATGAATATCACCAATGCCAGGATTGCTACGAATTGGACTTATTTTGGTGCCAATAAAAACCTTCAGGCAAGTGGGTCCACTTTGACCGTACCTTATTTTATCGTGAATGGAGGGGCTTACAACCGAGTGGACGTTACAACTTATGTCGGTGGGCAAATGAATATCAGTAAGACGACTATTGAAGATTTGGTATTCAGTAATACCAATGCTACAACAGGTGCGTTCATTGGAGGGAACAATCAGATCAATCGGCTGGAATTTAAATCGAGGGGTACAATTGGTGGTCCCAGTAACACCATAGGGACACTCATTTTTACCCCTGGAAAGGTATATACATTCGCGGCAGGCAGCAATACGACCATCACCAACGACTGGTTTGGAAGTGGCACTCCATGTAACCTGACGGAGTTCATTAGCGCTAGCTCTACAGTTAATGCCACTATAACCAAAACTGGTAGTAATATCAGTTTTGATTATGTCCGTGTAAAGGGTATCACCGCTGCAGGTACTACGCCCTTTGCGGCAGGAGAACATAGCACAGATCAGGGAGGAAACGTGAAATGGGATTTTAAGCCTTATAATGGCAGTGCACCCATCTCAGGTTTAGGGCCAGACATTACACTATGTACAGAACAGTTCCCCTATATATTGAAAACAGATGGATTTTTTGCCTCACCTACTTCTCAGTATAAATGGAATGATGGCAGTGCAAATAGTACGCTTACGGCTACCAAAGGAGGAACCTATAGCGTGCAGGTAAGTTTTTCGGACGGATGTACTGTATCAGGCCAGATTGTTATTACAGAAATCAAGCTGGCAGTAGCACCTATCACAGGTACGACTAATATTTGCGTTGGTTCTACAACCACGTTAGGTAATACTACCGCTGGTGGTACCTGGAGTAGCAGCGATGCTACTATTGCAACGATTGATGCCAATGGAATAGTTACCGGAGTTTCTACCGGTACGGCCACCATTACTTATGAAGTAACGAATGCTAATGGCTGTAAAGCACAGCAAACAGCTACCGTTACCGTGAACGCGCTGCCGGTAGTATCACCAATCACAGGTACAACCAGTATCTGTATGGGTGTTGCTACCACCTTAAGCAATACAACTCCTGGGGGAGTATGGAGCAGCGGCAATACTGCTGTAGCAACTGTAGATGCTAACAGTGGCCTGGTAACAGGTGTTACCGCTGGTACGGCCACCATTACATATGAAGTAACAAATGCTAACGGCTGTAAAGCACAGCAAACAGCCCCTGTAACCGTGAATGCACTGCCGGTAGTATCACCAATTACAGGTACAACCAATATTTGTACGGGTACTGCTACTACCTTAAGCAATACAACTTCTGGCGGTGTATGGAGCAGTAGCAACACTGCAGTAGCAACTGTAGATGCTAACAGTGGCCTGGTAACAGGTGTTACCGCTGGTACGGCCACCATTACATATGAAGTAACAAATGCTAACGGCTGTAAAGCACAGCAAACAGCCCCTGTAACCGTGAATGCACTGCCGGTAGTATC
>NZ_JAFAIX010000011.1 GCF_019236475.1 Chitinophaga sp. | reverse complement strand
CTTATTGTTTGCTGTAAAGCAAAAAGATCTTATGGTGGTTTTGCCAAGGGTGTTCACCTCTTCCCATTCCGAACAGAGAAGTTAAGCCCCTTATGGCCGATGGTACTGCACAACAATGCGGGAGAGTAGGTAGCTGCCATATTTATTTAAAAGAGCCTTAGTGATTTCACTAAGGCTTTTTTATTTTATGCCATCCCCAAACACCACTTCAAAAAATACTACCTCTTTTTTCTCATTAACTTCTACATCGTGTTTGCCATACATATATGTCTGAAATGTACTGGAGGTCGACATTTACGGCGATATTTCAAAGGTTCCCTTGCTTGTGAGTACAGATGTGGCCTGGTGTAAATAAGGCACGCAAAGCGGTATTATGTACTATTAAGGGTGCATAGAAAAATGCCACCATGTTGTTTGGCTGTTATCTCCCAATATCTAAAAGTAGCCATATAATGCACTAGTTTATAAAACTGATGAACTCCTCATCAAAGGACCATTTGGTAAAAGTTGTAGTTGTTGTCTCTCTAAAATATTAATAAGTCCTCCGGGAATCAAGGTAGTATTATCGGAAATAAACGCAAGGCTGTAGCTGTATCGGAAAAGTATTCTTGTTTGTCAGTGTAGACGGGCTTAATAATTCACGCAAAGCAGTATTACATAGAAAAGTACCAACATGGTGTTTGGCTGTTATCTCCCAATATCTAAAAGTAGCCGTATAATGCACTAGTATATAAAGCTGATGAACTCCTCATCAAAGGACCAGTTGGTAAAAGTTGTACCTGTCGTCTCCCTAAAAATTAATAAAACCCCGTTCAACTATAAGATAACCGGAAGCTATTGCTGGTGCCGCTTTCATCTCCGGTTATACTAGCCTAATTAACGGTTCACTGGAGTGTACAAAATGATCTCTCAACTGCCGAAAATATCATTAAGGAAATGTTCATTTTAAAAGTAGTTTTCTCCCTAAATATTAATAAAAAATCCCGGCCATCTCTGAGATAACCGGGATCTATTTATGGTGGAGAAAAAGCCGCTTGTGCAACTGTTATCTCCCGATATATTTTTCTTATTTACGATTCTTAGAATGGTACCATTTGGCGATATCGAGTGTTGCTCCCACATTGAAAGAAACGGGTTCAAAGTAGGTGGTAAAACCATTGGTATTATTACTGGAAAGTGAAACAGAAGGCTGCAACTGCATCTGAAATTTTCCGTATTTATATCCCACTCTTACGGTAAATGCTGGTTCATAAAAGAACCTAGTATGCGCTCCAATTTCGTAGAAATTACTTCTGTCATTATAGGTAGAATCATAAGGCGTGGCGCGGCTCCCAGCGTGTAATCCATAGAAGTTGACCATTGAAAAACGACTAGTGAAGATTGTTTCTACCACTGGATGCACCCATGCGATACTTGGCTGGATAAAGATCTTGCTGAACCTGGTTTCTAACTTGTAGTCGTTTGTGCTACCAGTACTATTCTTACCGTCGTAATTTCTGTCTAAAGTATTGAATCCGCCTATGCCATAACCTGCGTAAACATCAAACACTCCGCTTTTTCTCCCCTTATCATTTATGGGAAGAAAATAACCAATAGCAAATTCTCCACTTCCACCCTGCACAAATTTGTCAAATCCATTACTGCTTTTCGTATAGCCGTCGGAGGTATAGAGATTGCTACGGTAGACATATTGTCCGTTGGCCATTACTGCCACATGATCAGTAATCGCGAACGCAGTTTGCAAACTGTTCGGGCCTACTGTTGCTTTGAATTCGTGCTTTTCTTTTAATGCAGGCACATTCGTAGCACTAGGGACATAAACAGTTGTGCGACAGGCGGCTGTAAGCATAACAGTCGCAGCAGCAAGGATTTTAAGATGCCTCATAAAGTGGTAGGTTTAAACAGAAGAATTATCAGAATATAGATCGTTAATTACATAGTTGATTCCCTTTGTATTAATTCTACCGGGAACACATAATTCTTTGTCACTTTAATGCCTTCGTCCTGGTTGATTAACTGAATAATCGTGCTGGCGGCCTTCTGGCCCATGTTGTAGCCTGATTGTTCAATAGTAGTAAGGGATGGAGAGATGATACGGGAAGACAAGTCATTAGAGTAGCCTACAACTTTAATCTGTTTCGGGATATCAATTCCTTGTTTTTTAGCTTCCTGTATAAATGCTACGGCCGATGAATCGTTGGCAGAGAAAAGGCCGTCTGGCAGTTGACCTTTGCTGAAGATCTTTTGAGCCGCAACAGCCGCGGAGGTCATGGTAAGATCGTGTACATGGATCAAGCTTTCATCGAAAGGAATATCGTAAGCCGCTAATGCCGCTTTATAGCCTGCCAAACGTTGTTGATACAGATTACATGTCAGGATACCGGAGAAGTGTGCAATTCTTTTACAACCCTGACGGATCAGATGTTCCGTAGCGAGGTAACCGCCTTGGTAATCATCGCCGGTGATCGTATAGCCATTGAAATCCGTAGGAACGCGATCGTAGAAAACAATAGGGATGTTATTCTTAACGAATGGATTGAAATGATCTGTATTAGTTGTGAACATAGATGAAACGGCGAGCAGACCATCTACGCGGAGGGAATAGAAGGTATGTACCAGTTCCTTTTCCATGGCCACGCTTTCGTCTGACTGGCCGATCATGATCGAAAAGCCATATTTATGAGCCTCATGCTGAATACCGGAGATCGCCGTACTCTGAAAGTACATAGAAGTGCGCGGAACAATCAGACCGAGAATATTTGAACGCTTTTTACGTAGACTCGAAGCTATCCAGTTAGGCACATATCCCATTTCAGTGGCCATTTCCTGTACTTTGAGGCGAGTTTCCTCATTGATCAGGGGATTGTTCTGTAGGGCACGAGAAACCGTGGAAGCGGATAGGTTCAGCTTTTGTGCGATGTCGTATATCGTTATTTTATTAGAGCGATCTTTCACTTTTGAGGCTTAGTGGTTAAAAATTCGCGCTATATTAAGCAATTATCCGTAAAAAATAAGCCCCTTCCATTATGGAAGGGGCTCAGCGATATATTTTAATACCTTGATCTATTTATTATCAATGGCTTTGGAGATAGCAGCCACTAGGTCCTGGTAGTGACCACGGGTAGTTGCATCGCCGGAGGCAGCAGCAGCGCGGAGTTCTGTTCTCAGGGAATTGAGAGAGATGCGCGCCAGGGCAGTAGCATCGGTGAAGCGATTGTTGGCCGCGTTAGGACTGGTTGGTGATGCTGGTGGCGGCGTCATCATTTTGATCAGTTTATCCACATAAGAGCGTTGGAGGTTTCTTTTGAAGACATCCACACTTTGATGGGTAGCTAATTCGGAGAAAATAGTGCCTTTAAGATCCGCCAGCAGTTCTGTTGGTTTATAGGCATTTGCGCCGAGTACAGACTCCGCAGCAACCAGTTTCGCTACAGTGGCGTAGTTGATAATTTTCTCCAGGATAGCATCCTGTTTCTCGCTTATAACATAGGCGCCATCTTCGCTGATTCTGTTGAAGATATCCTGGTTGATGAGCCATTTAGGAGTGGTAAACAGTTGTTGGTTGAGAAATGCAACGGCTTCCTTCTGTGTCGCTTTAGGAACAAATTCCATTACAGCCCCTTCCTGTTCAGAAGTTTTAGGAGTAGTGTAGATACCACCTATATTTTTAGCCACGTGGCCCATGTAGCGGCCGTATTGGGTAACGAGTTCCTTATACAGTTCGGCGAGATTTGCATAACCTTCATTAGGCGTGTTGGTCCAGGTAATGAGATTAGGCATAATGCGTTGCAGGTTTTTGATACCGTACATGCTGGCTTTCATAGCGTTATCGCCGAGGTCCTCGTTTTGGCTACGTGGATCGTTAGGATCCATTTCATGGCCGAACCAGAATTTCTTGTCTTTCAGTTTTTCAACCGTTAGTGTATTCAGTTTAACTTTCTGATCTTCTGCTGTTTTCAGGTCAGGGAACTGGCGATAGCCCCATTCGATAGCCCATTTATCGTAGTAATTGATACGAGGGTAGAGATCAGCGCCAGAGATACCGTCGCCGGGTTGTGCCACATAGTTAAAGCGAGCATAGTCCATGATAGACGCCGCATGTCCATTTTTCTTCACCCATTCTTTATCGCGGAGTTTTTCCACAGGATAAGTAGAGCTGGAGCCGTAGTTGTGACGGAGACCGAGGGTATGGCCTACTTCGTGAGAAGAAACGAATCGGATCAGTTCACCCATCAGTTCATCGCTGAATTGCATGTTACGGGCGCGTGGATCGTTCGGTGCGGCCTGGATGAAGTACCAGTTACGGAGGAGGCGCATTACGTTATGATACCAGTTGATATGGCTTTCCAGGATTTCGCCGGAGCGAGGGTCATGGATATGTGGGCCACTGGCATTAGGAATGGCGGAAGGTTTATATACGATCGCAGAGAATCTTGCGTCATCGAGGGACCAGGTAGAGTCTTCCTCTTTAGTAGGCGCCATTTTAGCGATGATAGCGTTTTTGAAGCCAGCTTCTTCGAAGGCAGACTGCCAGTCGTTCACCCCTTGGATCAGGTATTTGCGCCATTTAACGGGAGTAGCAGGATCAATATAAAATACGATAGGTTTCTGTGGTTCTACGAGTTCACCGCGTTTATATTTCTCCATGTCTTCTGGTTTTGGTTCCAGTCTCCAGCGGGTGATCATGGACAATTTTTTCACGCCTTGTGGGTCTGCGTCGAAGTCGGTAGTGCTGGTAGTAAAGTAACCTACGCGAGGATCCGCATATCGGGCTTGCATAGGCACTTTAGGTAGGAGGACGATCGAGCTATTGAGTTCCACGGTCGCGTTTCCGCCTGGTGTAGGGGGCATACCGGGGAACATTGCAGCGGGTGCTTTCGCGTAAGTTTTAACGGTTCTGATTTCCGTGTTCATCGGGTATGATTTCACGTCGATGATATAGGATTTATCAGGTTGGAAAGCTGCCAATTTGAGGGCAGTTTTCATTTGTTGATCGAAGAAGAGGATATCGTTATCGCTGTTGATATAGTCGGTCAGGTCTATAACAGCGCTGTTATTGTTTTTAGAATAAGCTTTCACATCGAAGGCCGCCACGATTGGTTGGATATTAGAGTTCATCACAGAGGTGAACATTGGTTGTGTGGAGTCTTTCGATGTTTCCGTGAAGGAGATATTCCGGAGGAATATTTTATTATTTGGGCCTTTTTCGAAACGGATAACGTTTTGGTTAATGAGATCGCCGCCGAATCCGGACATGCCGACGCGCAGGTCAGCGGCGGATTTAGAGAGGCGGTTCACGACGAGGATATCACGACCGATGATGGAATCGGGGATTTCGAAGAAGAATTTGTCTTCGTGTTTATAGATATTAATCAGGCCGGAGTCGGACTTAGCGCCTTGCGGGATAACTTCCGCGAAGGGTTTAGGGCCGGGTTTGGGACCTGGTTTCATCATTGGTTGGCTGGCAGGTTTGCTGGTATCTTTAGCCATTGTGGTGGCATTTGGAGCAGCGGGTGCATCTTTTTTCTTTTGTGCTACCGCTGGGACGGCGATGCTACTAAAAGCGATAGCACCGGCCAGGGTGGCCAACACGAGAGGGTGTTGCGACGATTTGTTCATGTTAGTTGGTTGGTTTTTTAGCGGAATGCGGCTAAAATTTTTTTTAGCGCGTTGCAAGTAAGTATATAAAGTCTTAACTTAAGAGGAAATTCCACGAGCGTAAAAAAGATGTTAAGAAAGGGGAAAAGGTGGGATAAAAGAGATGGGTGTTAGGGAAAAACGGAGGAAACGGGGAAATTTTTTTATGTGAGCATTAATTCTTATAGTATATATAATGCTAATATGGGGATTTCACGTTAGTAAAGGATAACTACCGCGATGGTATTGCATTTGGGCGGAAAGTGGTTATAGATATTAGATAAATGTGATGGAAAAGAGGCAGATTTTGGCTCAAAGACAGGACTGGCGCGGAAAGAAATAACTTATAATTCCGACAAGATTTCTGTTGGAACATTTGAAAATTTTCTTAAATTGTGCGTCCAACTTTGAAAAAAATCAATCTATTTCAAGTTTAGGGACAGTGATTGGTCGGGGATACTGACTGCGATAAATATTGGTTTATTTGCTGAATGAAGTGTTTGCTCAAACAAAAACGGGATGAAATGCGCGCTGGTAGTGTATTTCAGTGTAGAGGTTAATTTTCGTGGGATTTTTTGAGCTGCACTTGTTTTTTTGAGCCAACCTTATAACTTTGCGAATCACTGAATAAAGAGTAAATTGAATGCCATCGAGCATTACAGGGTAAAACAGTAATTCATAACTTCTAACAAACAATAGTTTAATTTTTAACACTAAAATTTCAATCAACATGGCTGAGACTAAAACAACTGTGACTGCAGCTACTGCTAAGGCGTCTTCCCATCAACCTAAAAAATCATCCAACTTATTTGCAACGTTGGCTGTACCTATCTGTTTGGTAATTGGTTTTGTGATCTTCTTCTTTGTACTGGGTAACCCTGCAAACTTTGAAGGTAACAATCCTGATGGTCATCCAATTTCCGAAGGTATTGGTAAATGGTTTGGAACCGTTTATAAAGGTGGTTATGTAGTACCAGTTCTGATTTCTGTGCTGCTGATCTGTCTGACTTTCGTAATTGAGCGTTTCCTGTACCTGGCAAAAGCAAAAGGTAAATTCTCTGGTTCTGAGCTGGTACGTAAAGTACAGTACCACCTGGCTAACAAAAACGTTGATGCTGCTCTGGCTGAGTGTGACAAACAGAAAGGTTCTGTTGGTAACGTTCTGAAAGCTGGTCTGAAAAAGTACAAAGAGATGATTTCCAACACTGAGTTGGATACAGACCAAAAAATCCTGACTATTAAAAATGAGATCGAAGAAACTACTGCACTGGAACTGCCAATGATGGAAAAGAACCTGGTGTTCTTGTCTACTATTGCATCAGTAGCAACCCTGTTGGGTCTGTTCGGTACAGTATTGGGTATGATCAAGGCGTTTTCTGCGATGTCTAACGCGGGTGCTCCTGATTCATCTCAGCTGGCATTGGGTATCTCTGAGGCGTTGATCAACACCGCTCTGGGTATCGGTACTTCTGCTATCGCGATCATCATGTATAACTACTTTACTACCAACATCGATAGCATCACTTACGCTATTGACGAGTCTGGCTTTACTTTAACTCAGAGCTTCGCAGCTAACCACAAATAATTTAGATTATTTGTGTGGAAAGTGAGCGGTTTTGAATCTTATTAAAGTAAACCATAAAAAAAGTAAAGATGCCAAAAGTTAAAATGCCCAGGAAAAGCACGTTGGTCGATATGACGGCTATGTGTGACGTGGCTTTTCTGCTCTTAACTTTCTTCATGTTGGCAACTAAGTTCAAGCCGGACGAGCCGGTGACCGTAGTTACACCGTCTTCTATCAACACTACCCTTTTACCTGATTCTGACGTATTGTTATTTACGGTAGATAAGGATGGCAGAGTGTTTTTCAGCATGGACGGTCAGCCTAAAAGAAGAAAACTGATTGAGGATCTGAATACTCAGTTTAAACTGGGTCTGGATGACAAAGAAATGCAGAGTTTTGTACTGGGTGCTTCTGTAGGTACTCCGTTAAAGAATCTGAAACAGTATTTGTCAGAAACTCCTGATCAGCGTAAAAAGACTAATCTGGATACAGGAATTCCAACTGACTCAACTAACAATGAGTTAGCTACCTGGATTGAGTATGGTATGGCAGCGCAAGGCGGTAACTTCGCTAAACTGAAGTTCTGTATTAAAGCGGACAACCAGACTCCTTATCCAAAGATCAAGGACATCCTGGATACATTCAAACAGAAGCATATCCAGAAACTGAACCTGGTTACAAATCTGGAGGCACCTCCTCCAGGTACTGCAGCTTATCAAGAAATGATGAGTGCAGATACTAAAAAACACTAACCGGTACAGTAACTAGTAAATAGCAGCATACGACCGCTGGACGGCGTAACTTCCTGGCCTGGAAGGCTGCTGATTTCAAAACCAAAAAAGCTTACTACTATGGCAGAAATGGATACCAGTAGTAGTGGTGGAAAAGGTAAACACGGTGGTACGAAATCGAAGAAACATTCTACCCGTGTGGATATGACTCCAATGGTGGACTTGGGATTTCTCCTGATTACCTTTTTCATGCTTACCACTACAATGGCCAAGCCCAAAACAATGGACTTGATCATGCCAAAAGATACAAAAGATGAGAAGGACCAGAACAAAGTAAAAGAAAGTACTGCCCTGACCATCTTACTCGGAAAAGATAATAGAGTATATTATTACGAAGGTTTAGCACAAGATCCAAACGCATCAGCTGATCCTAATTTTTTCAAAGCAACCACTTTCGCTAACAAGGGTGGTATCAGAGATGAGATCATCCATAAAAGAGATGAGGTTGCTAAGCAGAGAAATGCAAAAGGTGAACCAGAAGACGTGGTAGTGATTATAAAAGCGGATAACGACGCTACTTATAAGAACTTCGTGGATATCCTGGACGAAATGGCTATCAACCGTATTTCGCGTTATGCGACTGTTGATATCTCCGATCAGGATAAGACGTGGATTAAGCAGACAGAAGCTGCTAATGGCGTGAAATAGTCTTATGGAATAATTTAATTTTTTGCATCCATCATAAAACATTAACAATGGATTCTGCTAAAGTCTTAAAGTCCGATTTTCTGGATATCCTGTTTGACGGCAGGAATAAGGATTATGGGGCTTACGAGCTGAGAAGAGCATATAACAAACGTGTGCGGAACGCCATTATTGGTACTTCTTCACTGTTCGTATTGCTGATCGGTGGTTACCTGGTTTCCAACTGGGTAAAAGCTTCTGAGGGAGATGTTTCGAAGAAGCCGATAATTAAGGAAATTAAGATGGAAGACGTGAAGATTCCGGATGATCCGAAAACTCCACCTCCTCCACCACCTCCTCCGGCACCACCACCACCGGTAAAACCGTCAGTACAGTTCACTCCTCCTGTGATCAAGAAAGATAACGAGGTACCACCAGATGAGATACCTCCTAAACATGAGGATATTAAGGACAAATCTATCGCCACCAAAACTGTAGAAGGTGACCCGAACGGTATCGATGCGGGCCTGCTGGAAGACAGTAAAGGTACAGGTGTGGTAGAAGCGCCTCCTGCTCCTGCGAAAGAAGAGATCTTCACCTTCGTAGAACAGCCGCCAACCTTCCCAGGTGGTGAAGATGCGCTGAACAAATACCTGAACAAGAATATCCGTTACCCACGCGTTGCGCAGGAAAACGGCATCTCCGGTACTGTATTCGTACAGTTCGTAGTTGATTCTGATGGTAATATCAAAGACGTTAAAACAGTCGGAGCCGCAAAAGGCGGCGGTCTGGAAGAAGAAGCTGTTCGCGTGGTGAAAACCATGCCTAAATGGAAACCTGGTAAACAAAATGGTCGCCAGGTATCTGTACAGTTCAACCTGCCTATCCGCTTTACGCTGCAAGAGTAGTACTGTCACAAATATTTGATAGCGAATCCCCGTCCTTCTAGAAAGGACGGGGATTTTTGCATTATACACTTTATACTACCTTTGCAACTTCTAATCAATAACTATTCGATATGCTAGGAAAACTTGCTGGATTTGATGATACCATCGTGGCCGTAGCCACCGCACCTGGATTAGGCGCCATTGCCGTTATTCGACTGAGTGGGAGCCAGGCGTTTGATATCACCAATTCCCTCTTTCCTTCCAAAGACCTTTTACTGCAAGCTAGTCATACGCTTCATTTCGGGGGCGTAGTTGCAGATGGACGATTAATCGATGAAGTAGTAGTAAGCCTTTATAAAGGCCCTAGGTCCTATACTGGTGAAGATGTTATTGAGATCTCGTGTCACGGGTCTCCCTATATCCAACAGCAAATCATTGATGCAGTTACTAAAGCAGGCGCCCGACTGGCAAAGCCAGGAGAATTTACCCAGCGCGCATTTCTGAATGGTAAACTGGATCTTACACAGGCCGAATCCGTAGCAGATTTGATTGCCAGTAATTCTGCTGCCTCCCATCAAACGGCGATGCAACAAATGAGAGGCGGTTTCTCCAAAGAGCTACACCAATTGCGGGAACAACTGATTACTTTCTCCGCCCTCATTGAACTGGAGCTAGATTTCAGTCAGGAAGATGTGGAGTTTGCCGATCGTACCCGTTTATATGAGTTGGTTACTGCTGCTACCAGTACTATCCGTCATTTGATAGATTCTTTCCGAATGGGAAATGTGATCAAAAATGGGGTAAATACGGCTATTGTGGGCAAACCAAATGCTGGAAAGTCTACCCTGCTTAATACACTTTTGAACGAAAATAGGGCTATTGTAAGCGATATTGCGGGTACTACACGCGATACGATTGAGGAGGTATTGAATATCGAGGGGATCCTATTCCGCCTGATTGATACCGCTGGTATCCGCGAGAGTGATGATACCATCGAAAGTATTGGCGTTCAAAAGACCATGGAAAAAATCAAAGAGGCCGGCGTAGTGGTTTATATGTTTGATGTAAATGAAATTTCGGCTGCAGACCTGCAACAACAAATTGATGCTTTCCAAGCAGATAATATCAATTTCCTCCTCGTAGGTAATAAAACAGACATTGCCGGTGAGGCTGCTATAAGGGAGAAATTCTCCAAAATTCCGGGTATTTTGTTCATTTCTGCAAAAAATCATGCCCATGTGGACGATCTCAAGAAAGCCCTTGTGGAAAAAGTGCTGTCCGGAGATATTAACACAGAAGATACTATTATCACCAATGCCCGGCATCATTCTGCCCTGCAAGAAGTACTGAAATCTCTCCATGATGTGAAAAATGGAATGGATAATGGTTTACCTGGCGATTTGCTGGCATTGGATATTCGTAGAGCATTACATTTCTTGGGTGAGATCACTGGGGAGGTGACGAATGAGGATAGGTTGGATTATATATTTAGTAAGTTTTGTATCGGGAAATAAAAAGAATCAAAACAAAGGAATGCAAACTTATAGAAAAGCCTTACTTGTAGGGCTTTTTTTATACCCCCTGTTTTGTGATGGTGTAATATATTTTGCTATGGTTATTTATAGCATAATCATGAATTTGGGAACTGTAATGATACTTATAAGTAGTAGCCCGCAATTATTGAATGTACTACTCTGATTTTAAAAGATATCCATATAATCCTGGACTGTATTTAAATCCTTCTTTTCGTAGCTGAGCGGAAATCTTATCGCGGTGATGCAAGCGAATTATCAACCCTAAAAATGATTTTTTACAAATACAAAGTAAAATGATTGATGATTCTTTTATTGCTGTTTATAGGTATAGGCCTGCTTTTTTATATTTCGTTGGCTTCCAACTCTTACTTGGTTAAAAGTATTTGCTTAATCTTAATGGCACCTCTTTTACTTTTAGCCATGAGGTTTAGCAAAGGAAAAACACTTCTGATATTAAGACGATATATGATTGAGTATGATTTAATCTGCCAATAAGTATGGCAGATTAATAGTGGTAGTAGAGAATTATTATCTAAGTATGAGCTGAAAGCATGTTTACGAATCCTAACATTCCTTTTTTCTTAAAATAAAGGGTGAAATTAGAAGACTTTTTCTTTCCCATTAAGTAACATAACCTATGCAGCGACTGCATCAATTTCTACAAAAACAAGTAGATATATCCAACGAAGACTGGCTTCTTTTCTCTTCGCGTTTTGAAGAGAAAATTTACCCTGCCAAATCCTTTTATTTGAAAGCAGGAGAAACGGAGAACTATCTAACATTTGTGGATCGAGGATTGGTGCGGTTTTATGTGGAAGATATGGAGGGAAACGAAACGACGGTTGGGTTTTCATTTGAAGGTTGGTTTCTGAATGTTTTCAGTTCTTTCTATACCCGCAAGCCTTCGATGTACTATGGAGAAATACTCATAGAAACCAGTCTATGGCGTATCCATTACGATGATTTGCAGGAAATGTATAACCGGTTAAAAATCGTAGAGAGAATAGGGCGATTGGCTACAGAGCAATTGGTATTACTGAAGTCGGAGCGCGAGCTTTCTTTTCTTACAAAGTCCGCCGAGGAGCGCTATCTTGATCTCTTTAATAAAGCACCTCATCTATTGCAGCAGGTACCTTTAAAGTACTTGGCTTCCTATATCGGTGTTACACCTCAGGCACTCAGCCGAATAAGGAAACGGATATCGTAACCTAAAAAGATAACCCGTCCTAAAATGAGCATATTGCAGGACGGGTTATCGTTAGCATTATTATCAGTCGTTATCTTCTTTGGATTTAGGGTCTACTTTCAGACCGAGGGCTTTCAGTCCCTTCTGGTGTGCGCCGAAATATTGTTTAGGAAAGGGTTCGTCGCCATGAATAGTGGACCATACATACTGACTGAATATCAAAGCGTCTTTATCAATCAGGTCTGGCTTGGAGAAATCCATTTTCTCTGTCCGTGGTGCTAATTTGGCGGTAGTTTTACTTTTGATCTTATCCTTAGGAGGATTCATCTCGTTGATGGCAATGGATGGCACCAGGGAGTTGTAAGCAGTGTAGTCAGGGTGCTGTTGAAAGCATTCCGTCATTAACGGAGCTGCTGCCACCAATTGATTCATGGGCTGTACGCCGAATATCTGACAGATAGTATGCAATACAGAGGATTGATTGTAAAAATTACTGATGACAGTGTCGCGCTTTACATGAGGGCCTGCCACCAAGCAATAGGAACGATGTCCGTCCACATGATCTGTGCCGCTTTGAGGATCGTCTTCATTAATGAATATCGCCATATCCTTCCAGAAAGAACTTTTCGAAAGCGCTTCCACCACGCGGCCTGTTGCCCAGTCGTTATCTGTTACATAGGCGCGGGGAGTAGGGCTATGCTCGCTATAGCCACTGGTGTGATCGTTGGGTAAATAAATAACCATAAATTCTGGGAGATTGCCAGTTGCTTCGTATTCCTTCAGTGCATTAATGAATACGTCGGCCCTCACCTGATCTGTAATATCCATGTTCCAGCCGGGGTAGCGCAAATCGCTGTACTTTTCCAGGCTTTTCATGGCATAGGAACATTTGAATTGGGCAGAGTCATTTTTATTTTTCCAGGCGTTATAGACATCGGTCCAGGTTTTTCCTTTAGTTATTTCAGCCAGGTCGGTTTCTCCAAAATTTCTGAAGGAAATACCTTTACGCAGTAAGTGATCCCAAATGAAGCCACAACCTGCATAAGATAGCGGGTCTGTTCCAAAATCATAAGCACAATGGCCATTTGAAAAATCTTTTTCGTGATATGGGGTAGTAATCCCCTGGATAGCCCATTGGTGGCCG
Organism: Chitinophaga sp.; assembly: GCF_019236475.1. GTDB lineage: Bacteria > Bacteroidota > Bacteroidia > Chitinophagales > Chitinophagaceae > Chitinophaga. Next base: position 360,849 of record NZ_JAFAIX010000011.1, on the reverse strand, counting down.
TCGCTGGAGTTAACGCCATTACAATAATAGTTGTCCAGGAGCACAAATTGTTTGGCAATTTCATGTGTATTGGGTGTTGTCTCCTTACCAAATTCCACCAATTTTGGATCGCAGTTGCCTTTCCCAAAATCTCCCAGCACCTGGTCAAATTTTTTATTCTCTTTAATGATGTATACTACGTGTTTGATAGAAGAGGGTTCCCCTACGTTATCAGGGATAGGTTTAGGCTTTGCGTTGGAATGGGCGGTGGCTTGGGCTCTCAGCAAATCAATGAAATGAAAACCTTTGGTGGCTTCTATTGTATATGCCTCTATCTCTGCTTTATTAGCTGGAAGTGCCACTTTTTGTAGTTCTCCTTTCATAGCCGTCACATTCCCAATAAATAGATTATTTCCGCTCACGCCTATGGTTCCTGGAAATCCACCTGCTGCAATAAAGCCATAGGGTGCTTTCTGAGGATGTGCGGGGTCGATGAGGGCGATGGAATTATTACCAGCATTGGCTGCCAAGAGTGTTTTTCCGTCGGAACTGAATGCCAGCGCTGTGGTTAGGCTACCATAAGGAAGAGAAGGGTCTGGTTTAGTGTTAATAGTATGCACGACTTTTAAAGACTTTACATCTATCACACTAATGCCATCGCCGCTATCGTCTGTTACGTAAAGGGATTTGCCATCAGGAGATAAAACCATTGACTCCGGGTGGATACGGGTAGTGATCTCGGTAATCTTTTTTCTTGACTGCACATCAATGACTGTAATGGAGCCTCGTAAGGCCACGGACCGGTCGTCTACCGCTACATCTGTTCCGGCTGATTTTTCTGTCCGATCTCCTTTGCCAGCACGTGGTCCTCCGAAATTGCTCACAAATGCGAGCTTTTTATCTTTACTAATGATGACCGCATAAGGACAAACACCTACAGGGATGGTGCTTAATACTTTCCCCTTTGGAAGGTCGACAACGGCAATTTCGTTGGTGATGGCAAGTGCTACAAAGGCGATATTATTGTTGCATAATCCAATTCCTAAAGGGTTGGTTTTTTTATTATTTGCTGATAAGTCGATTTTCTTTGTAAGCGTGAAGGTTCCTGCTTTGCTCACATTTCCAACATATAGATTCTTTTCAAGGCCAGTAAAATAAATGGTAGAATCGTTGTCATCTACGGCAAGACCATTCATGGAGCCGGCTTCCTTATCTTGATAGTCGAAGGAATTTAGCGTGGTGAAGTCTTTCGCATCAATAAAAGACAGGCGCCTGTTGGTTTTTGCAATGAGTATATGTTGTTGCTGGGCGAGTCCTAGGTTTAAAACCCTGGTTCCTTTTGTTAGATTGAGGCTTTGGCCTGCTGGATTCAATAATTGACCATTTGCCAACAGTTTATCTCCCGCCAAAAACTTGTTCCAGGAAGTATCTACGGGTTTTCTGATATCCTTTCTTGGTTCCGGACTATTGGGTATTACCTGTGCCTGTAGGCCTGGAGCGGCCAATAAAAAGCACGCAAAAATGCTTTTTAACGAAAATTGTTGCACTGTTTTCATAATATATTTTAGCAATTATTGAAATTGTTTCGGGAGACATGTGCCCCCGAATGGGCGATGAGGCCATCTAATATAGCAAACCACAAATTTATCCTAAAGTACGGCAGCCAGCTTAATCTTGCAATGAATATATCATTAATAATGTTGAGTGGTTAAAAGGAGTGAAAAACGCATTTATTAACCCAGGTTCATTTTTCGAAGGAAGCTTGTCCACTAATTTTGCTATTGTAAAGTTAAAAGATCTATGATAACTCAATATTTCTGGGGCATTGGCTCCGCCATTATCGGCCTGATGGGCCTCTCGCACGTTCGCGCTACACTCTTTAGCAATAAGTTATATCCGCGTGATGAAAAGCTGATTCCTGAAATGGAAGATAGTTCGCTCTTGTTAACAGACAAGGCTAATATGTGGAAAGCTTGGTTGGGATTTAATGCTACGCATGGTAGCGGCGCCGCTTTTATTGGGATTGTGAATTTATACCTGGCTATAAATGGTTTTACTTTTTTGAAGTCTAGTCAGTTTTTACTGTTGTTAACCATCTTGACAATGGGGTTTTATGTATGGGTAGCCAGAAAATACTGGTTTAAAATAGTGATGGTAATGCTTATGGTGTCATGGACGTTTTTTATTGCATCTTATATATTGATGATGATGCAGTAAGATTATAAAAATTATTATTAACCTACTTAACGTTTAAGGTTAACCCCAATTTTAATAAAGACAAGAAGATTGAGGAAATTATCTTCCTGGTCACCGGAGAATGAATGACCATTACAACCATATATAAATGAAATATGTGTAAATCACCTACTAATATTTTTACCTGAGAAGACCAGCTCCCGCGATAACTTCCTATCTCCCGATCCCTTTCCACCTATTTTTCTGATATTTTTGTTCTTCTGTATTTGATTGATTTTCAATTAAATAAAACTTTGATCGCATTTTGTTTGCACTTTGTACTGGCTTTTTGAGTGATTTAATTTGTATCTCCGTCCATCTCCGTAATATTTTTGGTAGCAACGATTGAGCTTATTTAGTCGCAACTTCTACGTATATGAAAAACATGAATGTGTCCTATTTTATAAGGCGATCACTCCCTTATGGAATTACTTTTCCACGAATGAAAATGCACCGATTGCTATGCATTGTACTTTTCCTGTTGACATCTTTTGCGAGGGCACAGGACCCTCATCCACCGACCACCGTGGTTAAAGGAATGGTTGTTTCTGAACAGAATGAACCAGTTCCCGGCGCCACAGTAGTGGAAGATGGCACCACCAACGGTACCACCACCGATGGTAGTGGCCAGTTTACTATCAAATTAACCAAGGCCTCCGCGAGTTTGACTATCCGCAGTGTTGGATTTACCGACTATAATGTGGCGGTGAGTAAACAAAATGCTGCCCTCAGAATAGTATTAATTTCTTCCTCAAAACAACTGCAAGACGTTGTGGTGATCGGTTATAGCGCGCAGAAGAAAGCGAATCTCTTAGGCGCTGTATCTTCCATCAACACAAAAGATATTTCCAAAATGGCTGTTACCGGGGTGGCCAACATGTTACAAGGTCGTGCGGCGGGTGTACAGGTTACCAACGCCAGCGGCGACCCTCGATCAACTGGTACGGTAGTGATCAGAGGAGTAGGAAATATCCGCGGGATGTCGCCATTATATGTGATTGATGGGGTACCTGCCTTGGGTAATACTGGCTTTGGTATCAATCCCCGTGATATCGAAAATATCCAAGTACTTAGGGATGCCTCTTCCGCAGCGATTTATGGCGCGAGAGCTGCAGGTGGTGTGATTCTTATCACCACTAAAAAAGGCTCCCGGAAAGAAAGAACAAATGTGGATATCTCCCTAAATCAAGGCTTCAGCAATGGCACCTTCATGCCTAAATTACTGGGAACAAAAGATTATAAAAGAGCTTGGTCTGCCATCAATCCCGCGGCTGCCAACTGGGATGAATCTGTAAACACAGATTGGGTAAATTACCTCTATCGCACCGGAAAAGAACAAAACTATAATGTGGCAATTAGTGGTGGTGGCCCTAAACAGAACTATTACATCTCCGCTGGCTATCGTAGGGCCGATGGTATTGTCATTAATTCCTGGTCTGAAAGATATAGCCTGCGTATCAACAGTGATTATGATCTGGGAAAAAGAGTAAAAGTAGGGGAACGTGTGAACCTCTATTCTTATGCGGATAACCCTCCAGTGATCACCGGCAACCAGGCCAATGCTTACGCATTGCCATTCAGGTCATCGCCGATGATGCGACCTAAGAATGCAGACGGTACCTGGGGCGGACTTCCATCTTCCGGTAACTATAACGGCGGTAACTGGGCCGCCTATGTGAATACCACTAATAGAAGATATAATTCCCTCGAAGCAGAAGGCAATCTATACATCGATGTGGAACCCATAAACGGCCTGCATGTACGCGCAACAGGCGGGGGCGACTTCGTTACCAGCATGGCACGTCAGTTTGAGGCGAAATGGTATGTATCCGGTCAATCGAACCAACCACAGGATAATCTCAGAAAGCAAAGTAGCCTCACCATGGCATATGTAGGAAGCATTGTGGCTTCTTATGATAAGAAGATCGGTAATCATGAGTTTAAATTGTTAGCTGGTACGGAAGGAAGAAAATCATCTTCGGATAATCTTTCTGGATCTATCTATGCGGTCAACTCAGCTTATTCTGTACCCGTTATCTCTGATGCGTTCCCGGTTGGCTTCTCTGAGTCTTCCGCGCTGAGTAACGTGCCTGGCAATACCAGCGGACGCTCCTCCGATATGGATTATGGTATCGCCCGCATGCTCAGTTACTTCGGAAAGGTGAACTATGCTTATAAGAATAAATACTTGCTGGAAGCCAATCTGCGTCAGGATATCAGCGACCGCTTTGCGCCTAGCTATCGAAAAGGGAATTTCCCTTCAGCCGCCGCGGGTTGGAGAATCTCAGAAGAAAGTTTCCTGAAAGACAGATTTAGCATTTTATCAGATCTTAAATTAAGAGCGTCTTACGGTAGTTTGGGTAACGATGGCGTAGGTAGCTATGTGTATATCCCATCTCTGGCCAACTACGATAAAACGCAATTCAATGAATTACCTGGAACCGGCGCTGTAAGCGGCTGGGGAATAGGTCGCGTGGCCAATCAGAATATCCACTGGGAAACGGTTACCACCTCCAATGTGGGTATGGACGTGGGTTTACTCAATAATAAATTAACCCTGACCCTGGATTATTATATCCGTGATACAAAAGACATGTTGTATCAACGCAGTCTCCCGCCTAGCGCTGGCATGACTGGTGGTCACTCTGCTTCTGATTCCTATGTATTGGATATGAACCTGGGAAAAATGAGAAACAAAGGGTTTGAATTCACTGTCAACTACCAGGAGAATTTCGGGAAATTGGGTGTTAATATTGGATTTAATGCTGCTTTCAACCGAAATAAAATATTGTCTTTCGGTGGGGAGAGTCTGCCTATTGATGCGGGTACCGCAGGTGAGTACTGGTCTGGTATCGTAACCCGTACGCAACTGAACTCACCTATCTCTCAATTCTATGGCTACAAAACAAAAGGATTGATTCCTGATCAGAAAACCATGGATGAATTGAACGCTAAGGCGCAAGCCGGTGGCAATGCCTACTGGAATGCTGCGGGATCAGGGCCTGGCGATATCTGGTACCAGGACCTGAATGGAGACGGTGTTATCAATGATAAAGACAGAACTATCATCGGGAACCCGCTGCCTAAAATGACTTATGGATTTAACATTGGTCTGACTTATCGCAACTTCGACCTGGCGTGCTTCTTCAATGGCGTATATGGCAATGATGTTTACAATGGAATGGATGGATACTACAACAGTATCTACAACGATTTCAACACCACTGCCAATGTATTCAACAGCTCCTTTATGTACGGCAATGGCCTCACTAATCAACCAAGATGGGGTTATCTCAACAATAATGCCTTCCAGTATGATCCGAATGGTAACTACAAAAAGATCTCGGATTATCACATCCAAAAAGGCTCCTTCCTACGCTTACAGAACTTACAGATTGGCTATAACCTGCCTGAAAAAGTGTTGAGTCGTATCAAAGTAAGACAGCTTAGGGTTTACTACAACGGACAGAACTTATTTGTGATCTCGAAAGTGAAAAATGTAGATCCTGAAGTCGGCTTTTCCGGCGCTAACGGCAGTGCACTCGCGCAAGGAATTATTTCAGCGGAAGTGTATCCGAAAACAAGGATTCATTCCTTCGGTATTGAATTCGGATTCTAATCCCATCTATCAAGCTAAAAATTACGATTCATGAAACGCACCATCATAAAACTTTCCTTCATTCTTGGTTTGGGCATTTCCTTGCTAGGGTGTAAGAAGGATTTTGTAGACGACTCCAAGCCATACAACGTATTGAATCCGGATATTTTCCCGGAGAATATGGCACAGGTAGATTACTTCCTCAATTCTCCTTATGCGAATATTCATAGCGTGGAGCTGTTTGGCCTTACTGGATTAGGAAGATTCTTTTATAATATTGATCACACCGGAGACTTAGCTTGGCTGGGAACCAGCGACTGGAACGAATTACAGGTACTCCACATAAATGCTGCTAATGCATATGCCGGCTCTCAATGGCGGGGATTGTATAGAGGCGTTCAACAGGCCAGAACCTTCATCGACCAGATTGTTCCTAACTATAAACAGAAAAAAGGCAATACTATTTCTGCTGCGGATACCCTTGCCTTAAGGTATAAACTAGGAGAAGCTTACTACCTCCGTGCATGGCATTATTTCTTCCTGATGAATCTCTATGCACAGGAAGTAGTGGTGAAAGGAAATGGAGATAATAAAAATCCTGGTGTTATTCTCTTTACCTCTGATGTGAAAATCGGCGATCGTACGGATGAAATGCGCCCGCGCAGTACGGTGAAGCAATGCTGGGACTACATCATATCCGATCTAAAAAATGCAACCGCATTATTAACCGTTCCCGGCGATGGTACCAAGAAAACATGGATAGGTGTTGACAAAGGCCGTATTGATTATTATGCTGCCGAAGCCTTGCTGGGCCGTTCTCTGATGTATGAAGAGCGCTGGGCTGAAGCGCGGGATGCGTTCTTGGACATTGTGCAAGGCTCCGGCAAATCACTGATGAGCTTCAAGGATTATTACAATATGTGGAATGGTAATCCACAATACGCATACACGGAGAATAATAATACCGAAGCACTGCACCAGATTACTATTGTAAGATCCGGAGATAATGCGATGGCTGGACCTTCCACCGCTTCTGCTGTGGCACTGCTTATTACGCCGTTCTTCGACAATGGTACGCCTGGTGGCGCTACTCCTGGCTATGGCAATATGTATATGCACGATAGAAACCTTGGCCGCTTCGGATTCCCACAGAACTATTACCCTATCATGCAGGGCCTGGGCACTCCTGGCCGTACGGTTGTTTCTTCGTATGTGGATTCCTGTTATCATATGAAAACCCTGAAGCGTTATGATACAGATCCTGATCCTCGTTTGTGGGTATCTGCCTATCAGCCATGGGTAGATACCGTGATGAATGCATCCACCAAAGCCGCCATATTGCCTTATGGTGGCGGTACGGAAACAGAATACCAAATGAATGCTGCACAGGGTAAAGATGTGATCAAACATGGATGGAGTCTGCGCAAATTCAATTTATATGATATGCAGGCCAGCCAGAACCCACGCATGCACGGCGCTGATTTTTATTTCACCCGCTTGCCGGAAGTATACCTGAATTTGGCGGAATGCTATTGGAAACTGAGTGGTAATGATAATGATGCACAAGCACTGGATTACATCAATAGAGTACATCGTCGGGCATGGGATAATCCGAGTCAGTTTGTGGATTATAATGTGATTGCTTCCGGTACTAAGATCACGAAAGCCGCGCTGCATCCCAATAGTGCTGATCCAGGATTCCAGGACCAACTGTCCTTAAATGCACTGTATTATGAAACATGGGCAGAAACATTTGGGGAAGCAAAATGGTGGTTTAATGTGAGACGCTGGTCCCTCGGGCCTAATGAGGCAAAAGTATATGAAAAAAGCAGGGCTGGTGCCATCACTTGGAATACCGATAACCAGTATGCGCTGCCGATCTATCAGACAGAATTAGACAGGAATATCAATTGTCAGCAGAATAAAGGCTATTAGTATGCGAATGATGATGGGGGCCATTCTCCTGCTGCTTTTTTCGGGATTTAAACCTGCTACCCACGTGGTATGGCTGGATCAATTGGATTTAACGAATGTGGATCAGTCGGCAGGCAAAGCTTTGGCCAATCAGTCGATGTGGAAAACGCCGCTGTTGATTGCTGGAACGCATTTCGACAGGGGAGTGGGCACTCATGCCGAAAGTGTCTTCAGGATTGCCCTTGACGGAAGCGCCATTGCTTTCAAAGCCCGCGTTGGCCTGGACGATTCACCGCCAGAACACGAATCCAGGCAGGCGAGTGCTGAATTTATTGTAATGGGAGATGGCCAGGTTCTCTGGCGGAGTGGTATCATGCATGCAAAGGACACGGCCAAACCATTGGCCGTGTCAACGAAAGGAATCAAATCACTGGTGTTATATGTAGATCATACTGGCGATGGCACTGTAGGAGATCGTGCTGACTGGGTAGATGCCTACTTTGAAGTAGCAGGCGCTGATCCTATATCCATCCAGCGGCCAAAAGAACAAGCATATATCACTACGCCGCTTCCGTCAAAAAATCCTGTTATCCATGCGCCTTATGTATACGGCGCACGTGCAGGCAATCCTTTCCTGTTTACAGTTCCTGTATCAGGTGAACATCCTGTATCTATAAAGGCGGTGGGGCTTCCCGAAGGACTGGCACTCAATTCCAAAACAGGAATCATCACCGGCAAAGCGGCCAAGAACGGCACTTACAAGGTGGTGGTTACAGCACAAAACAGTTATGGTGCTGATACGAAAGAACTGGAAATAGTTATCGGTGAGAAAATAGCCCTCACTCCGCCAATGGGTTGGAATAGCTGGAATGTATTTGGCGCTAATATCAACGACCAGAAAATAAGAGATATGGCGGATGCCATGGTCAACCTAGGATTGCTCCAGTATGGATACGCTTACATCAACATCGACGATGGATGGCAGGGTCAACGTGGCGGGAAATTCAATGCCATTATGCCTAATGCCAATTTCCCCGACATGAAAGCACTCGTGGAATATGTGCATAGCAAAGGAATTAAAATTGGTATCTATTCTTCGCCTTGGGTGCAGACTTACGCCGGTTTTATTGGTGGTGGCGCTGATACCCGCGATGGGAAAGTAATCAACTCTTCCCGTAGATATGGCGCATTCTCTTTTGTGAAAAATGATGTGCAACAATGGGCGGAATGGGGCTTTGATTATGTGAAATACGATTGGGTAACCAATGATATTGCACATACCGCAGAACTCACTTATCTTCTGCGTCAATCCGGAAGAGATATGGTGTACAGCATTTCCAATGCGGCTCCTTTTGAACTGGCGGAAGACTGGAGTCGCCTAACCAATTCCTGGCGCACTACCGGCGATATACACGATTCCTGGTGCAGTATGACCACTATCGGATTTATGCAAGATAAATGGCAGCCATATGGACAGCCAGGCAGTTGGAACGATCCAGATATGTTGGTAGTCGGGAAAGTGGGCTGGGGAAAAGATATTCATCCCACGCATCTCTCGCCAGACGAACAGTATACCCATGTTACTCTTTGGAGCATATTGGCCGCGCCCTTATTGATTGGGTGCGATTTAAAACAGGTGGATTCCTTCACCTTGCGCCTATTGACCAATCAAGAAGTAATTGCAGTTGACCAAGATCCAGCAGGCATACAAGGGAAAAGAATCATCGCCGACCGCACTAAAAAAACAGAAATATGGGCTAGGCCATTACAAGACGGCTCCATCGCAGTTGGACTATTTAATTTATCAGACAACAAGCAGGAACTCTCTATTCAATGGGATCAACTCGGTGTAAAAGGATCACAACACATTCGCGACTTATGGCGACAAAAGGAACTAGGAGTGGCCAACAATAGCTATTCCGCCCAGGTGCCTCCACATGGCGTATTATTTTTGAAAATGAAAGCAGCAAATTAAAGATGAAAACCATTATCCATATAAAGACCATCCTATTGTTATTGCTGGTGGCTATCAATATTAAACCTGCATCTGCGCAACAGCATCTGGAACTTCCACTCTGGCCTGAAAAAGCCGGAGTGGAAGATTATAGCGATGCCTCCGTTCAGGTGTTTCTCCCGGAGAAAGGGAATGGAATGGCTGTGGTGGCCTGTCCGGGAGGAGGCTATGCTTATTTGGCGTTGGAAAAAGAAGGGACTAAGTTCGCCTCTTTCTTCAATGAACAGGGCATTGCGTTGATTGTATTGAAATACCGCTTGCCTAAAGGGCGCGCTGCGGTACCACTTGCTGATGCGAAAAAAGCCATGCAGTTGGTCAGAGAACATGCCACGGAATGGCATATAAACCCATCCAAATTGGGTATCATGGGTTCTTCTGCAGGCGGACATCTGGCTGCAACGTTATCCACACATACCACTGGCGCAGAAAAACCAGCCTTCCAGATTTTGCTATATCCTGTTATCACTATGGATGCGGCGCTTACGCATGAAGGTTCCCGGAAATGTTTATTAGGGGAAAAGCCGGGTCGTAAATTAGTAGGTGAGTATTGTAACGAGAGACACGTGTCTCCCGAAACACCACCCGCCTTTATAGCTGTAAGTGATGATGATAAAACAGTGTCGTCTCTCAACAGCATCTGCTACTACAAAGCATTGCATGAAAATAAGGTTCCCGCCGAAATGCACATCTATCCAAAAGGCAACCATGGCTGGGCTTTGAACGACAATTTTATCTACAAGAGCGACTGGACGGCAGCCCTGAGAAAATGGCTGTTGGCCTTATCTGGAAACTAGATCCACATAGTAATGATGAAGAAATATATTACCACGTTATTGTTTGTTCTTTTGGCGATACTCAGTAGCAAGGCACAACAGGTAAACGAAAACCCACCGCCCGTTGAAAAAATAAAAAAGATAGGCGACAAACTAATACGGGAAACTCCTTTCGCTTATCAACTGATATTACCAGCGCGTAATCCACGATTTAATGGCCTTTCCTTTGTTGATTTCGGACAAACATTTGGCAAAGGAAAGGCAGCAGTGGCTTATGCTTACACACAATTGACCGTTGGGAGAGACACGACTTTTACCATTGAAATAGCACATAATGATGCGTGCAAAATATGGTGTAATGGCAACTTGGTCTATGAAAAAAATGGAGACACTCATATTGCTATTGTACGAGATGAAAGGAGTATGACCATGTCGGACTCCTTTCGGGTACCATTAAAAAAAGGGAATAACGACCTGCTAATAAAATCGTCTACTAGTGGAAAAGAGTGGTGTGTTTTCTTACAACCACCCAGTGAACATGATGCCGTATTGAATGGCCCACGGAATTATGCAGCCATCGGATTAAGTCATGTGAAAAATGTGGATAGCAGTGTAGCTAATTTGAGCAACTGGCTTATCTGTGGCCCCTTTGCACCGGAAATCAATACCCCACATGCACCCGAAAATGAATTCCGATTTGGCGCGATGTATCCGGGATTGGCCACCTCTGTAACATGGACAGTTCCTAAACCGGAAGTCCTGGGAGATGTAATCGGCGCCAAAGCATGGGGTACTACTTATCAGTGGAATTATCATAATGGTGGCGTAGCCTGGGCCATGGAGCAATTGAGCGAACTGACGGGAACACCACAATACAATCAATGGGCGGTGAATTTCTGCGATTTCCAAATGGAAGGAATGCCATTTGTGGATTACCAGGTAAATGGGCTCAGGGCTTATAATTCAGCCAATGCTATGGTGATCAATTCCAGGCTGTTGGATTTTACTTTGGCGCCTTCTATTCCGTTGATTTATCGCTTGCGTAAAGCCAAAGATTTTAAAAACGAAGCTATCTATAAAGCCTACATCGATAAAATGATGCACTATGCAAAAGTAGGACAGATAAGGAGTCCGGGTTATACGAACTATACTCGTACCACACCGGAGGAATACACGGTTTGGGTGGATGATATGTTTATGGGGATTCCTTTCCTAATGCAGGCAGGGCTGTATACCACTGACCCACCAGAACGAGAATTATTCTTTGATGATGCCGCCAATCAATTGCTAGATTTTACGAAACATGTATGGGATAAGGATGCGCAGCTTTTTATGCATGCGAACTATTCCCGTCGCCCACAGGTGAAACTGCCTTATTGGTCGCGGGCCAATGGCTGGGCTATCTGGGCCATGACGGAGGTATTGATGGCATTACCACAGGATCATCCAAAATATAAAACCATTCTGCGCCTATATCAGGATTTCTGTAATTCATTAATCCGGTATCAAAGTAAAGAGGGGTATTGGCATAATGTCATCACTCGAAACGACTCTCCCGTAGAGGTTTCTGGCACCGCCATATTCACCATGGCAATGGCCAGAGGCGTGCGATTAGGATGGCTGAACAAGAAAAAGTTTACACCGGTAGTAACAGATGGCTGGAAGGCCATCGCGTCTGAAATTGAGGAAGACGGCACCGTACATAAGATCTGCGTAGGCACCATGTGCTCTGAAGACGTGAACTATTACATGAACCGGCCTTTCTATGATAATGATACTCATGGATCTTTTGCCGTCATCTTTGCTGGCATAGAGGTACAGAAAATGTTGGATCAGCAAAAAAATGGGAAAAAATGAAAAAGTCAATTGCGCTGATCATTGCGTCTGCATGGCTTTTGGGCGGATGTGCTTATCATAGCAGCGATATCCGTACCCATACTGAACGCTTGACGCAGGAAGAGATCGGCCTACTGAAAAAAGAGTTGCATACCAGTGCGGAGCAATATGATGCCGGCCAACATATGATATGGTCCGTTACGAAGGAAAAACACTATCACAGCGATCTGGATAGTGGCGTCAGCGTGCATGATACGCGCAGTTCCATTCAATATGCAGCCGCTTTATTTCATACCGGCGATACTGCAGATATACAGCGCGGCATTGCTATCGTGAAAGCAATACTGCCATTGCAAGAAAAAGATACCAGTAAGGCATATTGCGGCGTTTGGCCTTATTATCCAGAGGATCCGTTGAAAGGTCGGAAGGCGCCAGTGGATTATAACTGGGCCGATTTTATGTCAGTGTCCTTGATTGATATTGTACTCAATGGTTCCTCGCATCTGGATGAAAACCTAAAATCCCAGATAAAAGAAGCGCTTATCCTCGCTGCGCGTTCCATTATGAAACGCAATGTGAAGGCGGATTACACCAATATCTGCATCATGGGAACGTACGTCTGTTACGTAGTGGGACGTTTATATGGGCAGCCTGGTATCAGTAACTATGGCCAGCATAAATTGGCTTACTTCCACGACTATACGAAAAATAGTAAAGGTTTTACGGAATATAACAGTCCCACCTATACGATTGTGGCCATGAATGAGCTGTTGCGCATGAAACAGACCATTATCAATCCTACAGATAAAAAAATGGTAGATGAGTTGTATGCGTTGTGCTGGCGTATGATTGCACGTCATTTTCATACGGGTTCAGGACAATGGTGCGGACCCAATCTGAGAGCCTATAATGACCTATTAACCCCTGAGCTTAAACAGTTATTTTTCTATGCCTCAAAAGGAAAGGTGCATCTTCCCGGAGATTATCCAAGAGAGGCGCGGGTACTGGAACCGCATGAAATCCCTACTGCACTTATTCCCGCTTTCCTGCACCAGGATTTACCACGTATTGCAGTGGATACCTTTATGGTAGGGGCATTTCAATTGCGCAATACAGATGGCGTCCTGAAGGCGAAAGATATTGTGGGTAAATTATATGTACATCCTCAGTATGCCCTTGCTTCCGTGAATCAGGGGTATTTATGGAATCAGTGTCGGCCGCTGATAGCGGATTGGGGAACACCGGAAAAACCTGCTTACCTGCGGGTGCGCTTCCTCCATGACAGCTACGATTTCGCTGCGGTACATATCAAAAATGTGCAGGATTCTTCTACTGTATTATCTATTCTGAATATCGCTTACAACGGTGGGGATAAACACCCCACCATTGATAAAATAAAAGACAGCACGATTACCGCTAATGATTTGCGCTTAAGGATCGAAACTGGCGGTGATGTGGACGTGTCTTCCTTTACTATCTCTGGAAAAAATGAATTGGTGTTTACATCCGGTGCGGTGCGAATGCTGATTCGCGTGCCCTATTGCAATTGGGACGGCATGCAAGGACACTGGGAAACTGGTGGGGCTGGCAATAAAAAATGGGCCGATTATATCATCCACTCTGGCAGTAAAAAGGAATTTAACCTTGCTGCCATGAAAGAAGCCGTGATAGGGCTTTCCTTGATAGTGCAGCCTGGAGTAGAAGAACCGAAAATCGCCGTAAAAACAGAGGATAAGTATCTCCGTTTATCTATGAAAGGCATGTCTGTACAGGCTTTGAAGAAACCCGACGATGAATTCAGGATTAAAAACGATTTCGAAACAGATTCAAAATAATTTTGCCGTGAGACTTTTTATACTGGGAACCATATTGCTGGCTATTGTACAGTCGGCGCAATGCCAAATGAAAGACCCACAGGACTGGGTAAGTTATGAAGAGGTGTTGGGCGTAAAGAACGGATTAAGAAGTTATGATTTTGATGTAAACCTGATAGAATCGTCCGCACCGGCCAATGTATTCTGGCCAGGGGATGCTATCCGGCTGAAATTCCAGTTATTGAATAACACCAATCATGCGATGGATGTAGATGCCAAAGCATATGTTATTCGTTATGGCACCAAAGGCATACCCAATGATATCTGGTTGCCGCAGATGGTGAAAATGGATTACGAAAAGGTCATCCCTGTAAAGCTAAATATGGCACCCAATGGTTGGGCCAATGCGAGTATTACTATTGATGATATTACCGCATATGGTGGTTATGCCGTTGTATTTGATCTGGGGAAAAACGGACGCAGACTGGGCACCAGCTTTGTATACAGCATGCAGCCTTCTCCTGTGAAGATGCAGTATCCGAAGCAATCACTGGACTACCTAGGGGTTGATTTTCTACGTCGTATGGGGGTCCAGGCGATTCGTTATGGCATTCCGTACATCGCCACTACTAATCCTGGTTACCAGGCACATATGCAGGAGTTGAAGCGCTTGATGAAAAACTTCCAAGATAATAATATCACGGTGATGTTGATGTTTGGCGAGGGGCAAACTGCACAGTCGATGCCGCTGGGCATCAGTAGGCCACACTTGGATAGCAGTGGAAAAATGCTGCGCACCAAGCAGGACTTAGCCTGGATGCCAGACATGGATGAAGATTTCAAAAAGTATGTAAAAGAGTTGTGTTTGGAATTTGGCTGGCCTAAAGGACCGATTACTTCGGTATGCTTGTGGAATGAGCCTTGGGAGGGATCGTCGATTTCTGGTTGGCAGGCAGATATGATTCGCTATCGCGAGATATATACCAAAATGGCGGAAGCCGTACTGGAAGCCCGGAAAGAAGACCGAGACGTACTGGTAGGCGGCGGCGATTCCAACTCCAATGCCATGGATAAGTTTTTTGCCGATGGTACCCAAAAGATGCTGCCGATATTCGATTTCCTGTCTATTCACTACCAGGGAATGGAATCGCCGGTATTGTACCCTGAATTTAACCACCGGAAAGATTATAAAGGTCGCGTGAAAATCTGGGATACGGAGAGCTGGGTAGGTAATACCGATGACCGTATTGGGTTGGTAGTAGCAGCGAACCGTTCTGCTGGATATGACCGATCTATGGGTGTTTACGGAGGATATATGTATTCGGGAGACCCGCATCGCTCTGTCCAAACGCTGTCCCTCCGAACAAAGAATGGGCTGGAAACGGTTCCTAAACTGCATAATACCTGGTCTACTGCCGCCGCGATGGGCGCAGTACAAAGCTTTATCGGGGAACGTGATTTTAATCGGCTATTGTTTACAAATGGCCTTCCTTGGGTGATGGTCTTTGATGGCTATAATAAGAACAAAGAGGATGGTAGTATCGTGATTACTGGGGATCTTGGAGAAGCCTTCGGTGCTACACATATTTTGTTCCGGAATGTGCGGAGCCTGACAGAAGCCAAGAAAAGACAGGAATTGTACAAAAAATTAAACGCTACCACGGACAAGGATACACGAAAAAAAATAACAGATGAGCTTTCTCAGTATTATCCTATCACAGATGGAAAGATGATCATCAAGGCAGATTCGGCTTTCTTACTGTATGATTTTTACGGCAATAAAATTGCGCCGCAAAATGGTGTATTCACGATTCCTTTGAATTACCAAGGGTACTTTTTGCGGGTAAATGGCGCCAGTGGCGGATTTGATAAATTAGTAGCTGCTGTTGGTAAGGCGAGGATAGAAGGGTATGAGCCACTGGAGATCATTGCAAAAGATTTCACTGCTCCTATTGCCGCCAAACCCGCGATAGAACTACAGGTAACGAATGTATTAAATCGTGCGGTGAGTGGTAAACTGGTGGCCACAGTAGGTGACTTACAACTTACTTATCCACAAACAGTTTCATTTAAACCCCATGAAACTAAAACCGTATTGGTGAAAGTGAAAAATGGAGCTGCCAACAAAGAAAATAGTTATCCGTTGCATGTGCATTTCGATGCAGGAAAGGATGGTTTTGCAGAGCATTATGAGGAGATGCATGTCAACTATATTGCAAAGAAAACTATCCAAGTGGATGGGGATCTTGGCGATTGGGCAGGGTGCATTCCGCAGACCATAAAAGGATCTTCCAAAGCCAGCATTTCCTTAACAGAAGCCGCTTGGCATCCATATGAAAATTTCGATACCGTTTCCGACGGACTGGCCAATACCTATATGGCCTACGATGATCAGTATTTTTATTTTGCCGCAAAAGTAGCCGATAAAACCCCGAATAAAGGAGCGCCCAGATTTGAAACCCGCGATGAAGATCAACACTTTTATCCAGATACTGCCTACATGCAAACGCAGTATGCGATGGAATCAGTACTCATCCAGCAGCCCGTTTCAGCTACCGATAAAGCCGCGCTGCAACTGCCTACCGGCGGACGTGTGATGAACTACTTTGAGAACTCCGCCACCACCCGATCTATTGGCATGGACATCGATTTACCGCTGGACAAGTATACACGTACTGCCTTGTATTTCCCTGGCATCAATCAGCGAAATGTGACCGTCACTGTATACGACAGAGAGAGCGGGAAGGAATTAATGACCACCAATATTGAGAACTGTTGGAACGGCGCCTATTTAAACCTGGAACTCGCTGGGAAGCTGCGTATTCGTTGCTCCGCCATTAGCTGGGATAGTTGGAGAAATACCACCAAACTGGCAGGTATTTTCTTTGATCCTGCTGATAAGGTAATGAGTAACAATAACAGAAATGCGGCAGCCGCCTTGGTTACAAAAGATTTTGATACCCAAGGTAATTGGATGGGGGTATATGGTAAATCCGGTTATTACTTAGTAGGAGCGCAACATGCATTGGCTGCAAATATACAATGCGCGCCGGTTTCCCAGAATGACCTGGTGCCTTTGGTTTGGCCAAGTGGCGTAAGAAGATTTTCTTATCGTAAAACAGGCACCTTGCCCGATGGCATGACCGGAGAGAAATTTGATAATATCTTGATTGCATTCAACGTACTCCCTATTGGAGAAGATGGCATGGAAGCGGCTCCCAAGGGGACCATGCCTCGTTATACGGGTTATAAGTGCACCGATTATGAATATGCGTTGAATACAGTGGCCGATGAATATGGAGGAGGTTTTGAGATATGGAGACTCCTAGTACCCGGAATGCCACGCAAACACTTTTTCCCGCGTCAGCCTAAATCCCCTTTCGACGGCCCTGTTAAAAACGGAAAACTGGTGACAATACGTAAAGGCAATACCCTGTTTACGGAATGTGCCATCCCATGGAGTGAAATCCCAGATGTGAAGCGGGTGATAGACAGTGGCGGAAAAGTGAAATTTTCTGTAAGAGTGAACGATGATACCGCCGGAGCCGCTTGTATGGAGCTTGCCCGCGACCGCAGTGTGTCCAAAATAAACGCCAGGGCTTTCCATCCGGATTGGAAAGAGCACTGGGCCAATGAAGTGGAATTCGGAGTGGAAAAATAATGTTACCCATGGCCAGATATTTAGTTTTGCTTTTGTGGATCTCCTTCCTGGTGGGATGTAGCGGATCAGAGAATAATCAACAAACCAGTGTGGATGTGCTGGGCTTTGTTAATCCATTTATTGGCACTGGTAATCATGGCCATACATTTCCTGGAGCAGCTTATCCATCTGGTATGGTGCAATTAAGTCCTCATACAGGTGTGGATACATGTGCAGGCTATCATTACCAGGATAGTACCATCACTGGATTTTCTCATGTGCAACTTTCCACACCAGGAAACCCGGATGTAATACTGATGCCTACTGTTGGTAAGGCCACTGGAGCGGATTCCCGCTCCAGGTTTTCGCATGATGAAGAACTCGCATCGCCGGGGTATTATAAAGTGAAGTTGAAGGACTTTGACATCATGGCCGAACTAACAGTCGCGCAACATTGCGGAATGCACCGGTATACGTTTCCGGCTAGTAAGGAATCGCATATTGTAGTGAACTTTACTCAGCCAGGAGGCCGTAATGCTTTACAGGTGAAGGATAGCTGTACGATAACAGGAAGGAGTTCAATTGGGGATAATGCGGAGATGTACTTTGTAATTAAAGTATCTAAACCTTTTCGAGCAGTTATTTCCGCGGAGCAACAGTCGAATGCTATCCTGCATTTTGAAACCTCCGACAATGAAATGGTATTGGTAAAAGTGGGCATATCGCCGGCTAGTGTACAACAGGCGCAGGAAAACCTTTCTGCCGAAATTCCGGATTGGGATTTTAACGAGGTACTTACCCAGGCGCAACTAAAATGGGAGCAGGAATTGTCTGGAATGAATGTTGTCGCGCCAGCTAAAACCAAAATTATTTTCTATACGGCCCTGTATCATAGCCTGATTACCCCATGCAGGGTTTCGGCGCAGCATGATTTTTCATTTACTACCCACGCATCTCTCGATAGCATCACGTCTTTATACACGGATCAACCAGATGGATTGCCAGGAGATGATGACTGTGGACAACTATCATCCTGGTATCTATATAGTGCCATAGGATTATACCTGGTTAATCCGGCTGAAGGCATGTATTTATTGGGAAAGCCTTCGGTCTCTGCTGCATCTGTTAATGTACAGAACCGAAAATTCACCATGAAAGCGACTAATTTGAGTGATAAAAATATATATGTGCAGGCGGTAAAGCTGAATGGAAAGGATTATAATAAATTGTACATTACCAATAAGGATATCATGGAAGGCGGCAGTATTGAGTTTAGTATGGGGCCAACGCCCGGTGTGTTTGAACGGGCAGTACCACCATCTTCACAAAAAGGGATACAGTTATGAAGATTTTAAATACAGTTGCCGCAATGATGGTATTTGTTGCTGGCGCCAGCAACGTTTCAGCGCAGCAATCGCCAGCAAAATGTAATATTGTTTTTGTTGGGAATAGCATTACTTATGGTGCTAACTTGAAATCCAGGGAAGTAGAATGTCCGCCATATCAGGCGGTAAAACTATTACAGGAAAAAGGCTATGCCATTAGATATGCCAATTGTGGCCACAGTGGCAGCACAACGGTAGATTTCTTGCCGAGTGCTCAAAAGCTGTTCACAAAAATATTACAAGCTGCTGATACGCTTTATGATGCAAAAGTGGGACTGATCTTTTCGATTACCCTCGGCACGAACGATAGCGCCATCGAAGGCCCAACAGGAGCGCCGGTTTCAGCGGAAGACTATAAAAAGAACCTACAGATTATCATCGACAGTTTACATAGAAAATATCCACAGAGTATTTTTGTTTTGCATCGGCCTATCTGGTATAGTCCTAATACCTATAACAGTTCGAAGTATTTGGCAGAAGGGTTAAATCGCCTGCAAACCTATACGCCGGCCTTAGATGGATTGGTAAAAGCTCATCCAGACTATATCTTTAAAGGAGACCGGAATGCTTTTGCCTTTTTTAAGAAAAAGCCGGAACTATATTTCACTGCGGAACAGGGAAATGCAGGCATCTTTTTCTTGCATCCCAATGCGTTGGGCGCAGCGCAACTAGGAAGGTTTTGGGCGGAAAATTTACAACCTGTTATTCAGGCACTTTATCGAAATTCTCCTCGTATACCACCTGCCCGTCGAGTTTATTGAGTTTTACATAGTCTACTGCACCACAACCTTTAAATCGTAGGATCAATTCATTGGCTGGGCCTATGGGTTTTGTGTAATCTATATTGTAGATTTTTTGTCCGTCGAGGTAGAAGGTAGATTTTTTGTTTTCCACTTTGATGGCCATGACATGCCAGGAGGATGCATCAAAGTGGAATTTGCTCATATTGTATTCATCTCCTTTGATGCTTTTTTCTCCGCTAATAAACTTGATATAGGCATAGCCTGCCTCGTTTAAAGCAAAGCCGTGCATGCCGGTATCGGAGAGAATGTACATCATCACATCAGAACGCGGTATGGCGAAGTCTTTGGCCGAATTGCGGACCCTCGCTTCCAACCTAAAGTTATCCCCATCCACTAATTTTTCCTTGTAGTAAACATAACTCACAAACAAGTGACCAGGGCGGGCCTCCGGTACTACGCTATCCAAAGGAAGGCTCACATATCCTTCCTGGTGGAAGCCTTGGCTAATAGGTAGCGTTCTGAAAATACCTTTTCGTTCATTGCGCGTATAGATAGACCAGCCTAGTTTGCGGTTTTCTATGGTAATGGATTTTATAGTACGGCCATTGTATTGCAGATGACAGAAGCCGTCGCCTTCATAAATGTAAGTGGCATTTACTTTTCCGATGTTTCTAGTAAGGTGTTTTTCGGAGGTATCGCCGTTGGCTTCCTCATATACTAATTTGATATCTTTTAGCAGAGAAGAGGGAATACTATATGAAAAGCTGACCGTTAAAGGGTTTGCGCCTTTAGGATTAGAGACGGAAAATTCAATTTTAGAGAGCAGGTAATCCGTGTACAGTTCTTTGATTTTTAGTATGTACAGGAGATACGAGCAAACGATTAATAACAATGCCGTTAGTAGGTAGATATAGATGCGATTGGACTTTTGAGCCTTAGCAGGCGCTGGCGCACTAGGTATTTCCTTTGGTACGTCTTCTAGATCGTCTTCGGCTGTTTCAGCAGTAGGATGGGTGGCTTCTACGATGCGGGTTTTTTTAATGACAAAATCAGTATAGCCGGTATAGCCCAGGAATCGGCAGAGGGCATCTCTCGTAGCCAGTTGTGGGTTGCCGGTGCGTTGTTGAAAGAATCTTTTAAGGGTGTTGGCATTTACGGTAATATCTGTAGCGTCCAAGATCATATTCTCCAGTGTTTTGAATTGATCCAGGTCCCAGGATTCCGGCGGGCCCCAAGCAGCAAAACGGGTAGTGTATTCGCTGATGATTTCCTTTATATATCGTCTGTCCCTTACTTCATCCATATAATGTCTACAAAGATAATTTTGGCTAATAAATGATACTGGTGCTATTCTTACGGGAATATTACAACAATTTCCCGCAGCTTCCGTGAAATTTAATATTACTATTTTTCTTAAGCTGGCCTTTCTCTTTTAGGTTGGTGCTGATGTAGCGGGAAAAGAGGATAATTCCTAAAATTACGTTTTTGGAAATGAATTCCTGCTACTTTGTAAGTAAGGTTTCAATAATTAGATATTCAGAATATTCGGGGCTATGGGAGGGGGCTGGGACCCGATTAGCTTCATGATCCCAGTAATGTGTGCAATTGCTTATTAAAGCCTGGCAACTTATTACCCAGTGCAGCAAAAAACTCCTGATCGAATTTTTCTACTACAGGTACGGTTTCTTTAATCAGTTTTTTACCGGTATCCGTTAGTTTAACCACTTTAGCGCGGGTATCTGTAGGATGTTCTGCGCGTAATACCAGCTTTTTTTCCTGGAGCGTGCGCAGGACAGTGGAGGTGGTCATTACGTCAATTTTGGTGTGGTTCGACAGCAATACTTGCGTAACCGCCTGTTCTTGCATGGATAACCAGTAAATGCTGGCGAGGATCACAAACTGCGAATGGGTGAGGCCATGCGGTTCCAGGGCTCTTCTTATTTCGCGTTGCCATATGCTGGTCACCTGCCATAGCAAGAAGCCGGAGCTTTCTCCGGCCTCTTCTACACTGAAAATATGTTCATTGTTTTTCGCCATAATTACAATTTTGATGCAACTGTTATTTTCTTCATCATATCCTTTGGCAAATTATCTCCTAACTGTTTTGCCACCAATTTCACCCAAAGAAAACCCAGTAAGCCCGTTACCTTCAGCGTATTCGTAACACGCAGGCCTTCAGGCGTTTCTTCAAAGATATGTTCATCATACATTTTAGCCAAAGGAAATAGGGTCACATCTGTAAAACGCTTGTTGGGCTGTACGTCTACCAATACTACTTTCACTTTAGGGCCTCCTTTGGGTTTCAACATAAAATGATTCCCCTTTTCGAAAGCGCCTTTCAGGTCTGTTGCTTCCAGCTCATCATCCCATGATGGCCAGTTATTAACGTCTTCGTATAAACGCCAGAGCTGTTCTTTAGTTACTGCTGAAGAGGTGATGGTGTGAGTGCGGGTCCACATAAGTTTAAATTTTTTATTGCTTGTTTTATAAGTGCAAATATAATAAGTGTACTTATAATAAGCAAAATTATATTTTTGGTCATGATAAGATTATGGCAAATAAGAAAGGCTTCGAGTAGTCAGTTTTATGACTGCTGGAAGCCTTTCAATTATTTGGATATCAATAGATTAATTACCTATGATCTCATCAAATGTGGCACTAATAAATCCTTTTTCTTTTAATTTCAGTTTATCGATTTTTTCTATGCCTTTCTGTAAATCCTTTTTGTAAGCGGGATCGAACTGCATCGCTTTATGCCACAGGAGCACCTGTGTTTCGTAGAATGGATGTAGTACACTTTTCTCTTCAATCGGCGCGATGGTTTTCATCGTGGTTTTGATATGCTGTAATCCTTCTTTTACCTCCTGAAGATTGCTGGCTGTTTGGTAATAAAAATACGCTAGGCTATTATGTGCATTACGCAATGCTGCACGAATAGGGTTGAATGATTCCAGGTAATCCCACAACGCCACTTTACCCAACGCTGTCACGATCTTACGACACAGCGCCAGCGATGCTTCTTGTTGACCAGCCTCATATAATGCGTAACGCTGATGGTCCCAAACTTGTGCCCACAGCCCCATCTCACTACATTGCCCATCTTGCAGAAGCTTTTCTACACTGGATAGTAGCGCTAATGCAGGAGGATAATTATTACTTTCTATTAATAAAGCGGCTTCTCGCAGTTGGGCGTCAAATTCATCCCGACGGAATTCATACACATCGTTTACGGGGACTAGTTGGAAGTCGGCGTATGGAAAAGTGAGCCAGTATTCTTTCTCGATTTTCTGTGCTTTAGCATAGTCTTGCGCCTGCTGCCAGTATTCGCTGGCTGGTTGGGTGTCGCCTGTCAGATGATAGCTCCAGCCTAAATAGTAGAGGGCTTGATGCCAATAGTGAGGGCGCACTTCTTCCGCTTTTTCTACTTGCAGCAATATGGATCTTGCCTCCACATATTTTTGCGCTATAATCAGGCCCAGTCCGCGATTGACGAGTAGCATATCTGCATAGAAGTGACCCTTATGCTTTTTAAGCAGCGTCTCAAAAATGGTTGCGTAATGTTCGTAAGGGATAAATTGCAGGTAGTTACTATTGCGTAGCATGACCCGGGTACAAACATCTGCTGTACGTAATGCCAACGGCATGAACCTGATATTTTCCCCATCCCGGCCTAATGCCAGTCCGCAGACTTTCTCCGTGCGCATGGCCAGTGGCACATATTCGAGCGCAGTGCCGTAGTCTTGAGCGCAGGCTGTCTCACACATAGCCGCTGTTATATATTCCTTGGGAACAAATTGGAAGTCGTAGGAATTACGTTGCACGGCGATATCGCATATCTTCTGTGTGAGGTATTGCGGTGGCACCTCATAAATCCGTTCGTTGGACCCCTGACTGTTGGCTGTCAGCGCGCTAATAATGAAGTCTTCATCCCAGAAACAGGCCCATACCTTGCTGAAAGTATTGTAGTCAAATTCCTGAGGGGTATCATAGGAAACAGTAGTCCGTGTCTCCCAACCATATTTCTTCACCTGTTGTTCGAAATCTGGCAGATGTCCCAGGTGTTTTTTGATGTATTGATAGACTTGTTGATTGACACGATCCGCTTCGATGTGTTTGAAAATGTCCATGCCATGTTTCAATAATATCTTACCTATCCATTCAATATCGTGGCTGGATCCGTACCGCCAGGTATTGCGATCGTACTGCTCCACGATAAAAGGCCATTCCGGTTGCTGACCGTATTTATTTGCTGCATATTGATAGACCGTTTTATCTACCAATCTTGTTGGAATGCGGGTAATGACATGGATGCCCAAGTCTATGGCCTGTTGGATGTATTCGCTGGTATGATATTTCGAAGGAAGTACTTTCCCCGATGAATTTCCCAATACGCCACCAGCGATCAACGCAATATTCATTCGTTCATCTTTGAAGGCCGCAGGTATATAGCTATAATTATATTGATTGGTACTTACCGCCAGGAAACAAATATCATAGGTCTTTTTCTCGTCAGACACATAGGACAAATCTATACCTTTTGGATGCGCATTAAAGATTTCCTCCGTGAGCAAAGCCGACGGAATATGCGAATAATGACACGCCGATTGACGGCTAACAGCCAGCAGGGCTAATGCTGGCGTCATCAGTTCCTGGCTGAAAAACTGGATGATATTACCATCTATATCATATTCGCCATTGGTTTGGTGTTGCAGTAATCCCTCCAACATTTCGCCGGATCGGTATTCCTGTGGTATGGTCCCTATTTTACTGGAAAGCCATTGATCAGGGAAGTAGCCGGTGCTTTTGTATAATCCAGGTCCATATTGACTTAGCGCATTATTGAAAAACTGGTTCCAATACGCCTGATCTTTTACCTGAGCTTGCTGTTGCGTTTCCCAGTTAACGTCTACAGAGGCGCCATAGATATAAGAGAGGTCTGTATGTTCGCTATAGGGGCGTGCTTTATTGTTTTTGCTGTAAGCTGTTTTATAAAAGACTTCGGCTTGTGTTGCATCCCCTGTCAGATGGTAAATTAATCCTAAGAGCCAGTTATTGGAAAAAATCGATTTTATGCCGATGGATTGCTCCAAGTAGGTTTTGGCCGCTTCCAACTGTTGCTTTTTTATCAATGCTTCCCCGATGATGCGCATGGCAAAGTGCGCAGAAGGAAATTTTTGTAGAGTCATTTCTGCCCATTCCATGGCTTTGTCGTGAGCACCGGTGATGACTGCACAAAGGGCCGCTTCCTGCATACAATCAAATTCGTAGGCTACTTTTGCTGGTGTATAGGGAATACCCTTTGCGAAATATTCCATCGCCTGCGTATATGCCTTCTTTTCAAACAGGCACTTACCTGCATTGTAATAGCCCCAGTAATAGCCAGGAGCCACTTTAACCGCCTCTTTGAAACACTGATATGCACCAGGCAAATCGTCTTGGTTTTTCAGTTTAATTCCTTTGGCGATCAGTTTAATACCTTCCCCTGTAACGCCCTCCTGGAGGATCGGTTGGTTATTCTGGAGTGCCTCGTAAATTTTAGAGGTATACAACCCGAAGCCATCATGGTAGCTTTCTTCGATCTTGCCGTAGTATTCTGGACGGAAAACATAGGCGTAATCATGCCAAGCTAGGAGGGTGTTATCGGTAGTGTAGGCCGACAAATCTTCCGTATTATAAATAGCGGTGATCAGCGTCTGTGGGGCAAAGTCGAAGCAGTGGAGGTTATAAAACCAGGAGAAGAAATAAGGCGCATTTATTTTCCGATGAGCCATGGTGTGAACTATTTCATCATCCTGTCCCATGGCTATGGCTATATAACGTACCGTTTCTACGCCACATGTTTTCTGAAACTCACTCAGGTGGATATAATCCATGGTAGTGTTGCCTGCCACATAATAGGGAACCCCTGCACCGTAGTAGGAGGTTACTTTCCCTCGGATGTTCATATTACCTTTCACGATGAGTAGGTCCATATCATCGTTCGGGATTTTTAAGTCGCCATCTATATCAAGATCACCGTCACAGAAATAAATTCTGGCATACTGTTCAAAATATTCGCCCTCATTCTCATATTCTTCGGTGGTCCAGTTGGCATTTTCTTCATGTTCCCAATAATCGAATAAGTGGGAAACTCCTAGTCGTTCGAGGGCTTCTTCGTAGCTTATTTTTTCGAGGTGGTATTGATTTAGGAAGACACGCATCTCCCGATCTTCATCTTCCTCCTCTGTGGCTGGTTCTGCTGTATCTTCTACTTCGGGTGCTGGTAGCTGAAAGTGGTCTTTCAAGCCAGTTAGACTAGAGAAGTTTTCTGCAAGAATATCATCGTTGATATCCTTGAATGGGGTAGGGATGTGAATATGGTGTACTTGGCCGGAAGGGTCGCTGAGGAAGAAATGTTTATCCTCATCATTCATGATCATGCCTAGCATCCAGCAGTGGGAGAGCAGGTGTTTTTCTGCTTGGAACCATTCGCTCTCCACGCGATAGATATTGAGAAACATCTGTAAGAGACTGTACGGCGTAGTAGCATTATCTGCATTATCGTTGTAGGCGTAGATCGCGCAGAGAAAATCATCCTTTTCAAAGTAGAAATAGCCTTTGCGGAGCCAGAACTCGCGGAACGCTGTAGGGAGGGAGAAACCTGCTGTCTCCTCCATACGGGCTATATGGGCCTTAGAAGAAGGATGTATTTCCACTTTTTCCGGCCGTTGTTTTTCGAGATAGTCGGCTAATGCGAGGATATCATCGTACAGCGGAGCGGGGATGTTGAAACTATTATCTGTAGTGTCTTCCTGTAGTTGGTATCCTTTTTTTACTTTTTCTGCAATAAGCTTGTCGTAAGCTTTCTGACATTCTGCCTCTGTAGCAAAGGATTTGGTCTGGCTCTGCCCTTGCGTACCTACTTTACCAAAGGTGACATTTATCTCTGTGCCATTGATATCAATGTTCCAAAACTTATGGGAGTTATCGTCTTGGTAAATGAAATTCTTTTTCATGTGTAGCATGCGTTTTCTTCCGTTGTGGCAGTTCTCAGCCCGCGATTTTCATAGATGGTCTGGGGTGTAGCTGCACAGTATATGACGGGTTTACAATAGGACTAAGATAGGGTAAGATCTTTGAAAATCCGAATTTCTGGAAGTAAGGAATGACGGTCTTCATGAATACTTTAAGGATGTGCGATCTATCATCTAAAAAGAGAGCGGCGACCAATTCCTTGATCGCCGCTCCTTTTTATTGTCCACAGTTCTATTTTTTCAATAGATACTCTTTCACACCCATTCCTGGAATGCTGATATTATTATCTACAGCTTGCTGATCTGCGTAAATGCTGGTGGCCTGATAACCTTCCCATATAAATTTCCCTGTTTCGACACTTGTAACGGGATTGTATACACGCACTTTTAATCCGCCATTTTCCACAGGCGTAACGCTGGTGATGATCAGATTTGGGTTAGACAACCGGAACAGCGATCCTGGCAGTTTTATTCCATTCTTCACCTGGAATGCCAGCAATGGTTGCGTAAATGCAGTTGCGGCTTGCTCTTGTTCGGTGGCAGTAGCAACTGTATGCGGGCGCAAAGCATAATGATAACTACTGAGGCCATCTTGGTCCGATTTGTAGTTGGTATGCCAGTAGTTGTTCATAATATAGTTAAACCAAGTAGCAGTAGGCTCCCCTGATTTCCGCCATTCCTTATGACTCTGCATAATTACATTCCGCTCATCTATCATCTGTGAAGGCTCTACCATAGGGGTTTCCAGCAACATCCACTGTACGCCATGGCTAGTATTGGCGATATCCACCCAACGACGGCCAAAAAGAAAATCCATATTGGAGCCGGGGAGCTGATCCGTCAAATAGCGCAAGGTGCCATAACCCGCATCCAGAGTAGTTTGTGGACTGCTGATATTGAATGGAAAACCAAAATGCACCGCCTCTTTTTCACGGACCGCTTTTTTATCCAGGATGTTTTCCAGGATGGCTGCATCTGCATTGGCATATAAAGTGATTCTTTTCTCCAGTTTGTTCAAACCAGGACCTGCACTCATTAACGCGATGGTGGTCACTACAGGGCCTGTTTCCAGCACTTTTACCTGCACTGCATTATTAGTGGTGGCTGCGACAGGATCTAACCCTGGCACATACCAATAGCTGTTTAAGCCCTGCTCCCGATAAACGCCTGCGTAGTTATATACATCGCCTGTGCGGAGCGTGGTAATACTGCCATTATGAGGATCCCAGGTGAGGGTAATGCGGCCATTGCTAAGACTATTATTCGTTTGTGTGAAAACAGTGGCAGCAGGTGCAGGAGCGTCTGTTACTTGGTATACCGCTGTTCCCAGGGCTGGAATATTCCGTGCAAGGAAAACATATTCTCCGGATTGCAGTTGTTGTAAAGGATATCGGTTGCCCTGTGCATCCGTTACGGATTTGCCTGGAGTGGATATCTTCACGATACCGTCTCTGTTCCAGGATAAAGTGTTTACCACAGCAATTTTACGGGACGCAGCATCCGTAAAGGAACCCAAGAGGGAGGTTTCTATTTTACGAGTGATGCTGTCTGCATCCAGCATAAACTGTTTCTTAATGCGCCATTGCTCAGTCACAAAGGGCACATCTGGTTCAGTGATGCTGTTATGAGCTCCCCAGGTATGCTCATGGAACATAATTACGTTGGTCCATGCCCGGTAGTAGTCATTTTCGTTATAGCCGGCAGGATGGAGGATCGCGGCGGCTGTAGTCAGTTCCTGTAGTTTTAGACTATTGATCCTGTTTTGGCCAGATTCCTGGGCCGTAGAAGCGGCACCATCTTCCCAATAGGGAGTGATGTCGCCTCTGACCACAGGTAACTGGTTACCATAACGGGAATTAAAGGTCTCGAATAATTTGTCGGTAGTATTGAGAATGAGTTTAGGTGATTTATATTTTTCATTCCAAGCTTTTACGAACCGGGAAATGGAGGTGTCGATAGGGCCGTTATCTGCCACTATATTGTATCTCCATTGTACCATATCATAGGGGTAGTGTTTGGCATCCAGTTCTTGGAGGTAAGCGGCGATGCGTTGAGGGCCACGTTCAAATACGCCACCAGGGGCAGTTCCATGCCAGGAGGAATAACCTTTACCGCCTGCCCAGAAAAGAATCTTTTCCTTGCCAGAAGGGGATTCCCACCATACGGGCTTATCTCCCCAAGTTCTTACAAAATGGCCAACACGATCCCCTAGGTAAGGATGATTTTCACCCAGGTAGTTGGGGCCGCTGGAAAAATATTTCACACCGCCGTGTGCCAGTGCTGTCACCGTATTCCAGGTATAACCGGGTACATCGGAAATCATGGCAGACGGTATTTTTATGCCGTATTCTTTGGTGAGTTGGTTCGCATAGTCGGTATAGTGGAACATTTCTTCCGGTAAGCTCAAACCTGTTAGGATATTGGCGTACAAAGCAGATAAGCAGATACTGCCAGATTTCACGGCTTGTATGAATGCCGTCTTTTGCTCTGGAGTGGCCTGTTTTAGGTAGTTTTCTACTGCCCAGAGCGACTCAATATTCCATTTAAAACGAGCTGCTTCAGGGTAATCGCGAGTAGCCGCAATCATCTTCAAGGCATCGTCAATGTTTTTTAGGTGGATTTTAAGTACATCTGGTTGCAGATGAGAATAGCCGATATCCGTGTGAGAATGATGAATGAGGCTGATTTCCCTGTAGGTTACGGGCGACAACTGCACATATTTATCCGCCAATATTTTTTTACTATCACGTACGACTATACGAATACTATCGGGGTGAGTAACCGCGTCTACCGGAATATCAAAATGACTAACGCCATCTTCTATTTTATAGGTGGCTACTTGTTTACCGCCGGCGCTAATCTGGATCGTCTGAGGAGTGCCAAAATGAAGCGCAGTGAGGGCTATCGGTTGTTTACCATTTTGCAGAAGGAAGGGTTGTGGATGAATATCCACTTTTTCCTGGAAGGTAAACTTGAAGGTCATGAACCAGTCGTTGCTTTGCTGGGCCTGCCCGATAATTTTCAGTGTAACTGGTTGGCCAGGTGTTACCAGGTTTTTAGGGAGACGCAGAAACATCAGCCCATGGGCGTCACTGGCGCCATCGCGGGTGGTCTGTTGGAATACAAGCCTACTACTGTCTGGTGTTGCAAAAGACCATACAGGAGATTGATTTCCCGGAAGCGTAGTAAAGGTCAGTAGCTTTTTATCGTTGACATAAAGATCGAAATGGCGTGGGCCACTGCTGGTAGCGGTAGAGTGGCCGGCTACCCAACTGAAATAGACATATGGCCCGCTGGTGTTGGCGGGAACCTTGGCCGTTTGCCAGGCAATCGTTTTATGGCCATCCGTGGCGCGCGTCAGGAGGGCAGTGGTGGCATAGTCTGGGAAGGCGGAATAATACTGAATATTTTCTCCAGTAA
The DNA here is from genome assembly GCF_019236475.1 of Chitinophaga sp. Classification (GTDB taxonomy): domain Bacteria; phylum Bacteroidota; class Bacteroidia; order Chitinophagales; family Chitinophagaceae; genus Chitinophaga. Next base: position 330,485 of record NZ_JAFAIX010000011.1, on the reverse strand, counting down.
TCTCTTTCTCATAACCACTGATCCAGTTAATTTTTCCCAGCCAGGGAACTGTTTTCTGGGCATAGCCGTGGAGGGCCGACATGATTAGTATGCCGACTAAATACATCAGTTTTGTTTTCATCTTACGTTAAATCGGGCGTTTAATTTCTATGCTATACGTAAACCAGTCGCTGCGATAGTAGCAGATATTATACTCAATAGGCTTTCTGCCAGCGTCCAGTACTAGTCTTTTGCGTTCCAGTACTGGCGCTTCGGCAGGGATTTTCAATAAAGCGGCTATCTGTTCTGAAGCGGCGATGGCTTTAATTTCTTCTTGGGAATAAACAGGAACAGTATGGAATTCTTCATCGAGCAGTTCGTACAACGGACGCTTAAAGTTTTCGTTGCCGGTAAGTCCGATGCGTGGATGGAAGTAGGATTCAAAATATACCATTGGATTGCGGCCGGTACTGCGGGTACGTTCTAGGCATACCACGGGAGTACCTACTGGAATTTGCAATTGCAAGGCCACGTGTTTGTTGGCTTTTACAATGGTGACTTCATGCTTCAAGTCTTTAAATGGAGTACCTTTATCTTCCATCTCATGACTGAAGCTGAGCCAATTGGCGAGGTCTGTTGTGATTTTCTTTTTACGAACGGTGGTACCACTTCTTTTCTTTCGCTCTAAGAGGCCATCCTTTACCAGGTTGGAAATGGCTTGTCGAAGGGTGTTTCGGGAGATACCCCATCTCTTGGCCAAATCCGTCTCTTTCGGAAAGGTGTCACCAACACGAAAATGATTGTCTCGTATCAACTTGCGCAGTTGTTCTTCCGCTTGTAGATGCAAGGGTACTTTACTATCATGATCCAGTAATGGTATATTGTTCATATGTTCAAACATATTACTTTTCTAGCTTCCACACAAAATAACTTTGATGAAATGTTAAGATAGGAAAGTGTGAATTTGTTTTTTATTAGTAATCAATATGTAATAATTTAATTAAAAGAATATTTGAAAAGATCCACTGATTATTTTCAAAGGATGGAGTAGGTCTGGTAATTTTGAGAAAACCATATTTTACCTCCACACTTTATTATGTATAACCAAGTTATAAAGCGGTTGCTATGTGCAACTGCGTTGACCTTTTCTGGCATCTTTGTCCAAGCCCAGCAAACCCAGGTGAAAGAACCTAAAGATGTTCCGGCCGAATGGTCGAAACCATATGCACCATTTAGGATGGCTGGAAACCTGTATTATGTAGGCACTGCTGATCTGGCGTCCTACCTGATTACCACGAATGCTGGTAATATCCTGATCAATACGGGCCTGGCAGGGTCGCTGCCTATCATCAAGCGCAATATTGAAGCGCTGGGATTTAAATTCAAGGACACTAAAATATTGCTCACCATGCAGGCCCATTACGATCATATGGGCGCGATGGCTGCCATTCAAAAAATGACAGGGGCAAAATTTATGGTAGATGAAAAAGAGGAAGATGTGGTCAATTCTGGAGGGGCTACCGATTACGCCCTCGGAAAAGGCGTGTCTACCTACCAACCCGCTAAAATTAACCGGCTACTCCATGACGGCGATACCATTCACCTAGGAGAAATGAATCTCGTCATGCTGCATCATCCTGGCCATACCAAAGGCTCTTGCAGCTTCCTGTTTGATACCCGCGACAGCAGCAGATCCTACAGGGTATTACTGGCAAATTTCCCCACCATTGTTACAGACAAACATTTTCATGATGTAACTACCTATCCAGAGATTGCTAAAGATTACGCCTATACGCTACAATCATTGGCAGGACTACAGTTCGATGTCTGGGCCGCCGCACATGCCAGCCAGTTTAACTTGGCAGCAAAACATCATCCGGGAGATGCCTATAATCCTGCCGTCTTCAAAGACAGAGCCGGATATGACAAAGCCCTGGCTGAATTGAAAGCCCAATACGAGAAAAAAATGATGGAAGAAAAATAGGGAGCAAGTGTCTCCCTAAAAAAACAAAACACCCGGTAGCTCACGCCACCGGGTGTTTTGTTTTTATTTTAAAACTGATTATTTCAGTTTAGTAGCATCGAGATCTTCGATTTCTGCTAATGTAGTTTGTTTGGTCATCAACAGGTTGTTCTGTGCACGCGCTTTGATCCAGCGTCCGAGACCTGGACTATACACGCCACCGAGTTTAATGAAATAACCTGCATCGCCGGTTACATAAGACAAGTACATGGTGTTGGTACCTGCTTTAAAGTAAGGCTGAGTTTTCAGGGTGATAGGATCCTGGACATCGTAGAAATCGTTGTTCGTGATTAGGTATCCTGAAGAAGGCGCTGCATAGATAGAACCGCCATTGCTAATGAAAACAACATCTGTAGGAACAGTAGTAGCAGTTACCTTCGTACCCGCGAAAAGCGCAATACCAAAGGCGTTACCACTGTTGGCCATCAAGTTGGTAGTTTTTGTACCAAAATCATCTCCGTTGTTGGCAGCATAATCAAATGCACGTACCCAGTTGGCCGCACTGATATCTGTTGAGTTTTCGCCGTTGATCGTTTTCTTGGTACCGCCCACATAGCAGTATGTACCTTTTTTCACCACACCGGAAGTGATATTGATTTTATAAGTACGCATACCGCCAGTAGCCCAGCCATTAACAGGATTACCTGTTGGCGTAGAGGCGTTGGCGTTATTATTAACGATGATGGAATATGGCGTTACAGAGAAGTTGATATCCTGCGTAGCCAGCAACTGTACATACTCGTAGTTGGCATCCGGGCCAGCAGGGTCGTTTACAAAACCGGAGATCACCAGTGGCGCTACCGTGATAGTAGAACTGAGCTGCGTGTAATCGGCGCCAGTACGCATATTGAAACGTGGTAATAACGTATCACCGGATGGCGTGTTTAACACGATACCGTAATAGTTTGCCAGTACAGGCACGGTAGTATTTGCAAAAGCTGCTTTCGCATCTGTATGCAGGGTGATTTCACCGAAACCGTCTGTCATGATACGATCGCCACCAAGTGTAGATTGCGCCGGAGGAGTAGGATCGAAGCCCCCTTTCACGATGATAGACAAGGTACTTTCGTAGTTATCGGAATTCGCCATGATAGCACCTGTAGTCACTCTGTTCAGCGGAATGTTATTGCCAGATGATACTTTGGTCACATTAGCCGAAGGTACCCCCGTGATTTGTAAAATACCATCCACTCTTTTCAGAATACCGCCTTCCACTTTGATGATAACGGAGTCTCCTGGAACATACTTCGCAGCGTCATCGCCCAGAGCGATGCTGATACCACGAATTTTGGCGAGTCGGCGTGCATCTTGCACAATCAGCAAACCTTTAGGGAGATTACCACCACTGTGATCAGAAACCACGACAGCAGTGATTTTGGAAGAACCGCCCAGGTTATCGCGGTTAAGGGTGATATCCTTTCCTTTATACAAAGAGCGGACATCCATAATACCGATGATATCAGAAACTATGCCGCCAGGATAGGTGTCATCTTTCGCACATCCCCATAAAAATACCAGGGACATGAGCAGCGATATATATAAGTTTTTGTTGTTCATTGCTACAATTTTTACAGTTAGAAGTGTGTGCCGGTTATGGTTTCTGCCACCATACTTGGGTGGAAATCAGATCTGGCCCCTGTTTGTTGACAGCATCCTTGTAATTGCTTGGGTTGGTAGACTGTACAAATACAGGATAAGGCATTCTGGCAGGCATCACACCATCATTCTTCAGACCAGCCCCTTTAGGCAGCACCGGATGTCCAGTACGACGGTATTCAAACCACTGCTGTAAATCGGTCAGGAACATCGCGTAGTATTTCTGGATATGGATTTTTTCCATTTTATCGTCCAGGGATACGGCATCGTTCCATTGCATATCCGCCGCTGTCAGGTATGGATCGAGGTTCGCCTGCACGAATTTTGGCACCCATTGGTTGATGGAATACAGTACGCCATTGTTATAGTAGGTAGCAGCGCTTCCGCTGATATAGCCTTTGGCAGCACATTCCGCCAGGATGAAGCAAAGCTCCGGATAGTTCATGATCATACCGGTCATGGGATCGTTCATCAAACTTGGCGCAGTATTACCAGCTACATACGAGTTGAAATATGTTTTCTTTGGAACACCCGTACCAGGAGAGTATCCACTTGGTACGCCTACAAACATACCGCTGTAAGGGATGATCGCCCAACGGTTGTAGCCATTGGCGCCATAAGTAGGAATATCGATACGAGGATCGTTCCATGCAGCCAGATGATCTATAAAGAAGCTGCCGATTGCCGGAGCTCTAAAATCTTGTTCCCTAACGCCCAGTAGTGGAGAAGTATAAGGACCAACGCCTGTCCAGCGCAGGATCGCTGATTCCGCAGTGCTGGTCATGATAGGATACTGTGCAGCACTGGTTTCTACGATATCCTTGATTTTAGCTTTCACCATATCCGCTACTTCCGCTTTACCAGAAACACGCAGCAGGAGGCGGAGGTAGAGCGAGTTACCGAATTTGCGCCATTTGGAAACGTCGCCATTGTAAACAGGATCACTACCCGCAGCGATAGCATCGTTTTTAGACAACAGGGAGTTTGCAGAGTCCAACTGTTTGAAAATATCTATGTAGATATCTTTCTGTCTGTCAAATATCGGATGATAGATAGCGCTATCCTTACCGAGAATCGCCTGTGAATAAGGTAAGTCGCCATAAGTATCCGTCAGCAATGAGAATACCCAAGACTGACAAATCAGGGCAATACCTTGGAAAGACCTGTTCCTGGTGAGAGAATCAGAGGCCGTCTTATAGAGTTCTTTGTAATTGGTGATATTCTGGTACCAGGTGGTATACAGGTAATCAGACCAGCTACTGCGGAAATCATATCGGAATACCTTACCCTCTGCGTCATTCATATCTACCGTAATCTGCATCAATTCATTATTGAAGCTACGGTTCCTAGAAAGATTGGCAGATACGGTGTTGACCAATGCAGGCGCCAACAATTGCTGTGGCAGTGCATTCTGGGTACTGTTTGGATCTGTATTGAGGGTATCAAAATCTTTTTTGCAGGATGTCAGCATACCGGTGCTAAACAAGGCCACACATCCTATGATATATATTAATTGCTTCATGTTCGCTTATTAAAGACCAATAATTACATTAAATCCAAATGTGCGGGTAGATGGGAACTGACCGATTTCAAAACCCCTAACGATATCCGTACCACTCAGGGTACCGAATTCAGGATCGAAGATTGGCCATGGAGACCAGATAAACAGGTCACGACCATACACCCCAACAGTTAAACGTTGTAAGCCCAGTTTCTTCAGGGTGGCTGGTTTCAGGCTGTAGTCAATACGTGCTTCTCTGAATTTGATGAAGTCGGTGCTGAATACGCTACCTTCCGCATTATCCATACCGAAGTGAGAGCGGTAGTATTCATCGATATTAGTGGCTACTACATCATTCTTGCGGTAAGTGCCGTCTTCGTTTTGTACTACCCCGTTTCCGATGATACCGCTGTAACGGCCTGGGAGGGTATTGGTAGTTTTACCTTGTTCCGCCAGTTTGTAGTGGGTCAGGGAGTGGCCTACAGCGCCGAATTGCCCATCAAACAGGAGGTTCATGGTAAATTGTTTGTAACTGAAGTTGTTGGTAAAACCTATTTTGTATTTAGGGATGGTGTTACCGAGGTATTTGATATCGGTAGTCAGCAAAGCCACACCGGTTTTACCATCGTATACCACTTGACCGTCTGGAGAGCGCTGATAGCCGCGTCCGTAGAGGTCGCCCATGCTACCGCCAACAGTTGCAACTACCTGACCACCGCCAACAGGGCCTGTTTGCAGTACGAGGAAGCTGTCTGGCAGCGATTTGATAATGTTTTTATTAGAAGAGAATACTACGCTAGAAGTCCATTTGAAACCGCTCTTAGTAGTAATCGGCGTACCGTTAATAGCTACCTCTATACCTTTATTCTGTACCTCACCAGCGTTTACGATCATAGAGCTATAACCGGTAGAAGGATCCAGGAAAGGAGTCAGGATTTGGTTTTTGGTTCTGCCAGAGTACAGCGCGATGTCAAAGCCCAGGCGGTTTCTGAACAACTGCACATTGGTACCCACTTCATAAGTGGTCGTCTTCAACGGCAGGAGGTTTGGATTAGCGAGGGTATTTGGAAGCTGTAAGCCACCACTGTAAAGACTTCCTGCTGAATTATAGTAGAATGCAGTTCTGTATGGAGTAGTCATACCACTACCTACACCGGCTACGGATAAACGCAGTTTACCGAAGGATACCCAGGATGGGAGTTTCGCTACTTCAGAGAAAACGAAGCTACCATTCATAGACGGATAGAAGAAACCGGCGTTATCAGTACGTTTAGGCGTTGCCAGTACAGAGTTCCAGTCTTCACGTGCAGTCAAATCCAAGAAGAGGAAATTTTTATAGCCAGCAGTAATCAGACCATAAAAACTGTTGATACCATATTCTTCTTTTCTTGGCATGGTTACTAGCGGACCTGCAGCATTCGCCAGGGTGAATACGCCTGGATAAGTCAGGGAGTCTGCGCGGTTTTCATCTCTATTGTATTTGTTTCTCATGGTGCTACCACCGACAGTAACAGAGAAGTCAAAATCATTATTAATTTTCTTGGCATACTTCAGGAGGAAGTCGCTGGTAGCTTCCATAGAGAAGATATTCTGCGTACGGAAACTTCCTTTAGCGTATTTAGCACCGGCGCCCCAAGGACGTTGCTGGGAGCGCATTTCGTACGCCAGATCCACAGCCGTTCTCACCTGTAAGCTCAGTTCAGGTGTGAAGGTATACGTAGCACTAAAGTTACCGGTAACGTTATGTCTGTTGGATTTATTCAGGTATTCATAAGCAACTGCATATGGGTTGGAAGGATAAGAGCTGAAAGGATATTTGAGCACTTTACCTTCTTGTCCTTTACCCCAGTAGTTTTTCAACCAGTTGAGATCAGCACTTGGCTGCCAGAAAATATACCAGTACATGATGGATTGGTTACCATAACCTGCACCTGGGAGGTTATCGCTCCATTTGTTGGTATAGTTTACTTTAGTAGACACCTGGAGTTTGTCGTTGATCTTAGAGTTCACAGACATGGCCAGGGTGTTTCTTTTATAGCCGGTATTAGGGATGATCCAGGTATTATTCACGTTAGTGAAGGAGAACCTAGCGGAAGTTTTATCAGTACCGCCATCTAGTGTAACCGTATTCGTGAGTGTTTTACCAGTATTGAAGAAAGAGTTAATATTATTATATGGGACCCAAGGAGTTCTTGTTTTACTCTGTCCCTGAATAGTTGGATCGTACTGGTAAAATGATTGGCCATTAAATTTAGGACCGTAAGCAGAGCTGGTACCGCTGGTACTAGCGCCATCAGGGCCTGCACCGTAAGAGTAATAATCAGCGCCGTCTAACCCTTGACCATATTGATATTGGAGGTCAGGGAAACGGTTTACTTGTTCCATAGAACCGTTAGAATTCAAAGTAACACCGAAGCCTTTCTTTTTCTTGTTACCTGATTTAGTGGTGATGATGATAGCACCGTTTGCACCACGTTGGCCATACAACGCAGATGCGCCTGGGCCTTTCAACACGGTGATGGTTTCAATATCTTCCGGGTTGATGTCATTCAGACTGCTACCATAATCTGCAGGCATGTTGTCGTTGTTTGTGCCATAGGCAGACTCGCCTCCAACGGCAGTTCTGCGGGCACTACCTGTGTTGATAATCACACCGTCTACAACGATTAATGCCTCGTTATTATCAGTAAGGTTGTTTTCTCCGCGAAGGATAATTTTGTTAGAACCAGCAGGACCACTATTGGATCGGATGAGGTTCAAACCTGCTACCTTACCGGAGAGTGCGTCTGTCCAGTTACCGGAGAGAGCTTCCGTGAGTTGTTCTCCTTTTACTACCGTAGTAGCATAACCTAAGGCTTTTTCTTCACGTTTGATACCGAGGGCAGTAACCACTACGTTATCGAGTTGTTTAACATCACTAGCCATTTCCACATGGATGACAGTCTGGTTGCCAACTAGAATTTCTTTTGGCATAAGACCTACAGCAGAGAAAACGAGTGTTTCTTTATCGTCAGCCATAATGGTAAAGAAACCATTACCATCTGATTGTGTTCCGCGGTTGCTACCTTTTACGCGGATGTTAACACCTGGAAGTGCACTCTTATCAGTGCGTTCTTTTACAGTACCAGTGATTTTCTTTTGCTGAGCAAAAAGCACATTATCCGTCATCACGAAGATGACGAAGAATAATAGAAAATTCTTCATACAAGGTTGATTAATACAGTACTATCGGCCGATAACTACGTGTGTTGATTTTTGTTGTGAAAATAGGTTGTGCAATGCGGCCGCAAGCTAATACCGTTTTCACAAACCTTTCACAAATGAGTATTAAGGTTATGTGAACTTTGCGTGCATGGCATAAAATGCGCACATTAATATATACATTAATCATTATGCTTGCAATAGGTGGATTCTATTTTATTTGGGTAGGATATTGATTTGATTGATGAGGGGCGTCTTATGGCTAGACCCAAAGCTCAGCGTAGGCTTCGCCCGGTTGCTACCGCAGGTATATCAATGGTTTTAAAAAGACTTTAGACAGCTCCATCGCGATAATGCGAATAGGAAAGGCATAAAAAAAAGCTGCCGGTGAAGGCAGCTTTTTTTTCGAATTAAGCAGGGTTTAGGAAGAAATATTATTTCAGACCTAAGTTGTACAGGGTTTCTCTGTCTGGAACCACCCATGTCCATTTATTTTTATCTTGAGGCTGGATCTTCACTGCCAGTGGCGTGATGAAGTTACCGCCAGCAGGGTAATCTTTACGATCAATAGGATCAGCCCAACGTTTCATATCGAACCAGTCGAAACCTTCACCCCACAGTTCAATTGCGCGGTAGAGTTTAATCTCGTTCAGCAGATCTGTACCGGTTTTGGTGCAGGTATAAGAAGTATCACGGCCAGTTCCTTTGTTCAGGTTAACCAGCAGTTGCTGAATTTCAGCGGCTGGTTTGTTCTGGAAGTATTTAGCTTCTGCTTCAACGAGTACCATTTCTGAAGATCTGAAGTGGTTCACATTGCTCACACCTGGTTGGTCAATCACTTTGATCTTGAATTGCATGTAAGCAAATACAGAAGCGGTTGCGTACAGATCTGGTCTTTCTGCGAAAGCACGGTTGTACATTGGTTTACCAGCAGCACCAGCAGCGATGGCGCCGGTTTCATAGTTGTAAACATCAGACTTCGGATCAAAGAACAGGTTCCTACGAATATCTGTAGTAGGAATTTTGTTATACAGTTCGCGGCTGATACATTTAGGTGTACTACGTACAGCAGCAGCGCTGGAGTTGTAACCGATCATAGCGCCGTAAGAATAGTAATACAGTGTTTCATCAGATGCACCATAGCTACTCCAGATCCACTCGCTGGTAGGCTTTGCAAAACCGGCGTTGTAATCTGTAACGTTCATCAGGCTATAACCATTTCTTGCCAGGGCTGCATATTTCTCAGCAGTTGCATAATCCTGACGGGTGAGCGCAGCGCGTGCATAAATAGCATATGCTACGTTCGAATTGGTCATGTAGTTATTGGTATGGTTGTTTACATCACCAGAGCTAGCAAACAACTGGATCGCCTGATCCAGGTCGGCATAGATCTGAGCGTAGGTTTCTGCTAGGGTAGACAAAGGCATATCACCGTTAGACAGGTCTGTACGCAGTACCAGCCCTTTTGAAGCACCATTGTTGGAATCAGCCCATCTGTAGCAATACAGTTGAGACGCCATGAAGAAAGCGTATGCACGGAAGGTCAGTGCCTGCGCTTTGATGGACTGTCTTTCTGATTCTGTACCAGCAGCTTTATCGATGTTGTTGATAATCGCATTGGCATTACCGATAATTTTATAGTAGTAATACCATGGATAATAGTTATAGAGAGACTGGGAGTTCTCGTTATAGAGACTGTTAATGATAGCAGCCCAACCACTCAGGTTCACAAAGAAGTGATTACCTGGGTAGTTACCGTAGTACATTTTGATAGTACCTTCCCCATTAAAGCCCTGCTGACCAAGGTACTGCATGGTCATCATTTTAGCCAGACCGTTTACCGCCAACTTAGCGTTGGTGGTATTTTCGAATACAGCCTTGTCGCTTACACTGTCAGTTGGCCTTGTATCCAGCATATCTTTTTTGCAGGCACTTGCAAAAAGTGTCAGTGATAAAAGCCCTATTTTATATATTTTATTCATTTTTATCAGAATTATTATAATCCAACATTAACACCGAAAGAAACTACACGAGGAGTAACGAAAGCGTTCAGGCTTCTACCATTGAAGGACTGTTGAGGGTTCATACCTCTCAGTTTGGTAAAGGTGGCCAGGTTTTCTACGCTGAGGTTCAGACGAGCAGATTTGAGTTCAATTTTCTGTAACAGGGTAGCAGGCAACTGATAGCTCAGTGCGATGTTCTTAATTACAAAGTAGGAACCATCCACCAGGAAGCGGGAAGACATCGCATTGTTCAGTGTACTGCGATTGAAGTCTACCACCGGAATTCCTTTAGAATCCACACGGTTTGTGGAAGTTGCAGTCATACCAGCAGGTATGCCATTCCATGAATTCAGGAGGTCGGTGTGCATCTGGTAAACAGAACCAGTCATAGACATCATGCTGAAGTAAGAATCATCATATACTTTTCCACCCAGTGCATAAGTAAATACGCCGCTCAGTACAAAGCTTTTGTAAGTAAGGCTGGTGTTGAAGCTACCGAATACGTTAGGAATCGGGCTACCAGACCAGTCACGTTTTGCGTAAGTAGCGTTGGTAGTATAGTACTGGCCATTGATGTTAACCAGGTACTGATAGTGCGCACCGGAAGTATTGGTAGGATCGTATTTCTGGTTATCTGGAATATACAGCGCGTTACCAGTCATCTGGTCTACACCGGCATATTGGAAGGTATAGAATTCATTTACACCATGTCCTTCTGCATATTTGTAGTTACCGATTACGATACCATCTTTTCTGTTCTGGTCAGGCAGACGGAGAATTTCGTTCTTGATGAAAGTAGCATTCAGACCTACATTCCATTTCAGATCTTTTTTCTTCAGTACATCTACATCTACACCAATTTCCCATCCACGGTTAGATACGGAACCGATGTTCTGTGTGATAGTAGCTTGTGCTTTATCTACAGAGGTAGCACCGGCAGACAGTGGCAGGTAAGAATCGAACAGCAGGTTTTTGGAACGTTTGTCGAAGTATTCAATGCTGATGTTTGCACGATTGAAGATGCGTGCATCCAGTGCAGCAGAAAGTGCTCCGGAAGTTTCCCATTGAATATCGGCAGCATTCTGTGATTTATATACGGCACCGAGGTTGTTATTCTGATCAGTAGCGTACAGGCTCATGTATGCATATCTTGCAGCAGTGAGGTCATTACCAACCTGGCCGTAAGAAGCACGCAGTTTTGCATAGTTTACATATTTAGTCAGGCTTTCGAAGAAATCTTCTTTAGAAAGTACCCAACCACCACCGATAGAGTAGAAGTTACCCCAACGAGTAGAAGGTGCGAATTTAGAGCTACCATCTCTTCTGAAGGATCCATCCACGAAGTATTTATCAGCATAGCTATAACGGCCACGTGCAAAATAACCTTCAGAACGATAGTTCTGCTGGAAGTCGGTCAGGGAGGATGTTTTGGTGAAGTTCACCCATTCAGGAGCACCAGCCAGGATCTGAGCGGTTTTCATACCATCCAGGTACCAGTAGTTATCAGAGTAGTACTCATGACCCACCATACCTTCCACGCTGTGTAAACCATAAGAATGGTTCCAGTTCAGTAACTGTTGAACAGTATAGGTATTGTAACGGTAGTTAGTACGGGATGCACGACCACCATTACCAGCACCATCACCTACGATAGCGTTGTTGTAGGTAGCCCTGTCAGAGTTACGAACGTTCAGGTCTCCTTTAGCAGTGAAGGTGAAATCTTTCAGGAATTTCACATCCATGTAAATCTGGCCATTCACGGTATTTCTGGTAGTCATATCCTTGTTCAGCATATTTTCATATACCACATGACGTCCCCCAAACTGGTTACGGGAGTTACCATCGCCCAGATCAAAACGCTTGTTGCCATTTTCATCCAGCAGATACTCGCCCGTAGTAGGGTTGTGCATATGTACAGGATAGATAGGAGCAATATTTCTAGCGAACATGAATGGGTTGGTGAAAGCGGAGGCGTTATCAGCATTACCACTGATGTTGTTAGTAACCTGATGAGAACCAGCGAGGTTAAAACCATATTTCAACCAGGTTTTAGCCTGTACGTCCGCATTGATTCTACCAGTAAATCTTTTGTAGTCTGTGTTGGTTACGTAACCTTTTTCGTCCAGGTAACCAGCAGAGTAGTACAGATTAGTTTTCTTGGTGCTGCTGGATGCATTGATAGCATATTCCTGACGGTGGCCCAGTCTCTCCATATCTTTATACCAATCCAGATCATCTGCATAACCACCCAGGATATGAGCATCGCTGCGCAGTTTACCATTGGCGTCAAACAGTTGGTTAGCTGGTTTGTCGTAGATATTCAGGTAGAGATAAACAGGTAACAGGGACTCAGTAGCCTTCGCGTTAGCTGATTCCACAGTAGGGTATTTGGAAGGAGAACCAGATAACAGACTGTTACGGTAACCTCTCCACATGGTTTCCATGAACTCAGTAGTATTCATGGTTTTGTAATCTCTTACACCACGGGAATACACACCCTGGTTTACCATTACATTGATATTACCTTCATTACCTTTTGCACCTCTTTTGGTAGTCATGATCACCACACCATTGGAAGCTTTGTTACCATATAGTGCAGCAGAAGCAGCATCTTTCAGTACAGAGATAGACTCGATATCTGCAGGGTTGATGTCTGTTACATTACCAGTGAACAATACGCCATCAATTACATACAGCGGATCATTATCACCGTTTACAGTGGAGAAACCACGGATTTGAATTTTAGGCTGTGCACCTGGAGAACCAACGGTGTTATTTACTTGGATACCAGTGGTACCTTCCAGTACGCCAACAGCGTTAGATACAGGACGTTTGTCAATGTCTTTTGCTTTAATACCAGATACAGAACCAGTGATGGATCCTTTCTTAGCGGTACCATAAGCTACTACCACTACTTCGTTCAGGTCATCACGTTGAGATGCCAACTGTACATTCAGTACATTGTTGGTTCCAACAGCTACAGATTTAGCGGTAAAACCGATAGAACGGAAAAGGAGTGTTTTACCAGCAGGAACGGTAATAGAGAATTTACCTTCCGGATCGGTAAGCGTACCAGTAGAACTACCTTCTACCATTACAGAAACGCCAGGGATGGCACTTCCGTCGGTAGCAGTTACCTTACCGGTAATTTTTTTGTCCTGAGCAAATGCAGCGATCTGCATCAAACTCAAAAAGAAAAAAACAAGCAATCTTTTTCTCATGAAGATTCGGATTTAGTGTTTAGATTTTAGATATAGAATTATTGATATTGTATTTCGTGTATTCGTTGACGTTATATTTTCAAAAAATGGAATCCATGCCCGACAGCAAAGCCGTCGGAAAAAGCAACATGACTACAATCTGTAAAAATTTACAGATGATTAAATAAGCAAAACCTTTCTCCCTGAAAACAGCCGTTTTCAGCTACATGATTTCCTAAAGCAAAAAATGATGGTAAGCCGCGTGTACTATACTACAGTCTCAGAATAAAACTCCACATAAGCATATCTTGGTATAGCTATTACTATCCTAATTTGTTGTAACTCTAAAAATTTTTATAAGCAAATTTTCCGTCTCGATTCAATGAAATAGCGTTGTTGAGAACTACAGTACGAAATTTTCAAAATCGAGGCCGTGAAATTAATGTAAAATTTTAACTTTTTAGATTAAAATTCGATCGAAAATTATTTGTATGCCGGTTTTATTTCGAAATTAAAAATCTATTACAGATGTTTTAATTTAAATATGACTTATATTCCCCGCTGACTATTTTGAAATCGATGCCGAAGGCATCGATTTTTTAGTTCCGCGCTTCGCGCGGTGCGCTGGCGCTACAGCGCAAATTAAATCCGCACCTAAGCTTAAAATAAAAAAACATCGGGAGTGAAAATCTCCTGTCTGTCACCCTGTACCCTATAAAATAAAAACAAGAGGAGACGAAAATCTCCTGTCTGTCGCCTTGTACCCTATAAAATAAAAACAAGAGGAGATGAAGATCTCCTGTCTGTCGCCTTGTACCCTATAAAATAAAAACGAGAGGAGACGAAGATCTCTTGTCTGTCACCCTGTACCCTACAAAATAAAAACGAGAGGAGACGAAAATCTCCTGTCTGTCGCCTTGTTCACTGTAAAATAAAAACAAGAGGAGACGAAAATCTCCTGTCTGTCGCCCTCGTCACTGTAAAATAAAAACAAAAGGAGACGAAGATTCCCTGTCTGTCGGCCCTGCCCACCGGGCAGGGCCGACGAAAAAAATAAAAAAAGGGAGTGAGGTCGAAGACCTCACTCCCTTTTTTTCACTATAAAATGTATTGCTTAGTTAATCCATCCTGGATTCTGAATCAGATTCGGATTACGCTCAATCTCACTCTGCGGAATAGGCCAGTAGTAAATATAATCGCCTTTCCAGGAATAATTCACCACATTGCCACCCCAGATCTGCTGGATACCAGCGCCAGGTGCAAATGTTTTTTCTTTCCAGGTTTTCCAGCGAAGCTCATCGAAGAAGTTGATACCTTCATTGACAAATTCTACTCTGCGTTCGTTACGGATTCTTTCTCTCATGGCTGATTGATCAGCAACGAAAGTTGGTTTGGTTGCATCTGCATTTTGCAGTGCAGGCATGTTTACTCTTGCACGTACTTTGTTTACCAGATCGAGGGATTGTTGGTTAAACCCTTGTTCGTTCAGCGCTTCCGCCCACATGAGCAAGACGTCTGCAAAACGGATCACAGGGAAGTCTGTAGGACCATAAGCACGGTTGATAGTTTCTGTAGCGCCTTCGTAAACGAATTTGCGGTGCAGATAATAGAAGTATGCTTTGGTATCTGTTGCCACATCCCATGTAGGCGTGGTGTTGGAACGGAATGGCCATCTCGATACATAAACCTGGTTAGCACTACCGTTCACACCCAAGTATTCAGAATACGGGGTGATAACGTTGGCGCCCAAACGAGGATCACGATTGGTATATGCCGCTTTGATCCTGGCTTCATTACCAACAGGCAGATATTTGGTCATATCCAGTCCGCGTGCAGTAGCTCCGGCAATTTCAGAAGCAGTCAAACCATCTCTGAAGAAATACACTTCACGCTGCGCTACTGGCAGGGAAGAGAAACCTGGTACCACCTGGTTCCAGTTAAATTTGCTTCCATCTGCATTTTCGTAGAGGTCTACTACCACTGGAGAAACCAAGTAGGTATTCCAGCAAGAACCGAAAGAGCTTCTGTTACCGCAGAAGAACTGGGTAGTAGAACCGAAGTTCTGTACCGCAATATTCTGAATGGAGAAGATCATTTCATCGCTCTGTTCATTGGCTTCTTTAAACAATGCTTTGTAATCGCCGTTAAACAGGGTATAACCTGCCGACTGTACCTGTGCGAAGTCCGCTGCTGCAGCGGCGTAGTTCTTCATGTACAGGTATGCTTTACCTCTCAATGCATAAGCCGCCCCTTTGGTAATATGGCCATAGTTGGCAGCTCCCTTGGAATATTTTAAAGGGAGATTCGTTTCATTGATACAATCAGTGAGATCATTAACGACTACACGCCATACGCTGTCTTCTGTTTCACGGCCTTTGGTTGCTTCGGTAGCGGAGAAAGGCTTCAGATACACTGGTACGCCATGCCACAGTTGGTTCAGGCGCAGATAGAAGTAGGCGCGCAGGAACTTGGATTCCGCAATATAACGGGCCTTTTTATCGTCGGCAGAAGGTGATTTCAGCGGAATATTCACAATGGCATTGTTAGCACGCTGAATACCATCATAAAGCTGTTTCCAGTTATCGCTAAACATAGAGCTGCTTGGAGTGATGGTACCTACCTGCAAACCATCGGCATCACGTGTCATACCCGTTACGCCGTAACGGTCCAGTTGATACAATTCATTGCCGGAAGCACTGGACGGATCAATATTCAGTCGCAATGCAGCATACACACCAGCCATACCCTGGTCGGTAAGGTTATCCGTTGTCCACATTTGGGAATCACCCTCCTGTGTATAGGAAGTGGTGTCCAGCAGGTTTTTCTTACAACTGGCTAAGGACAATAAACCAGCGGCATATATCAGAATTCTGAATTTTTTCATACAATTTCTTTTAAATACTAGAATGTTACATTAAGACCCAATGCATACTGTTTCATGGTTGGATAACCCACACTAGGACCGATTTCTGGGTCAAGACCCGGATACTTGGTGATAGTCAGCAGGTTTTCACCACTTACATAAATAATGGCCTTGCTAATAGATGCACGTTTGAGCAAACTTTCTGGTATCTGATAACCAATTTGGAGGTTTTTCAGCTTCAGGTAAGATGCATTATAGAGATAGAAATTGTTAGCAAGACTGTTTTGTGGGTCTGTATTGAGTTTCAGACGTGGGTAAGTCGCATTGATATTGTTCGCCGGATCAGAAGGATTGGCGTCATTATAATAGTAGTGATCATTGGCTACTGTCAGACCAATAGCATTACCGGCAGAAGTTACGGAACTCAGATAACCACGGTCATTGTAGTAGTACTGGAATCCTGCACTACCTGCCCAGATCATGTTCACATAGAATCCTTTCCAGGAGGCGCTCAGGTTGAAACCATAGTTATATTTTGGTGTAGCGCTGGTGCCGGTGAACGTTCTGTCATAGTTGTTACCATAAACACCGTCACCGTTGGTATCAGCATAGATGAAATCACCATACCAGATTTTACCTTTATCCACACCTTGGGAAGGCAGGAAGGTATAACCTGCGGCCATCATGTCTTTAACCCACTGCAGATCTTTTGGTGTACGAACCATACCATCTTTCGGACCACCATTTTTGTTTACACTACCATCTGCTTTATAGTAAGAACCATCGCCGGAATACAGTTTGTTCACGTAGTATTCATCAATCTGATGACCTTCTAACCGATAGGTATTAGAGCTGCTAGAAGCTACTTTTCCGATATTGGAAGACCATACTTTATTGCCATTGGCATCAGTAGTCCAACCTTCCTGGAAAGTACCTTGGTATTTGGTGATGACGTTTTTGTTATAAGAGAAGTTACCACCGATGGTAAGGTCTACCTCACCAAATTTATGGTTATAGCTGGCTACCACCTCAATACCTTTGTTATTAACAGTAGCAGTGTTTACTGTTGGAGCAGTGGCATTACCTACTGTCAAAGGAATAGGAGGGGTGGTGATGATACCAGTGGTGGTTTTGTTGTAGTAATCAATCGATACATTCACTGTATTGTTCAGGAACGTTGCATCTACGCCAACGTCTGCAATGGCAGTAGCTTCCCACAGCAGGAACGGATTACCGAATTTGGTTACAGCCAGGGCGTTAACCGCTGTATTGTTGAAAGAGTAATATACCTGGTTGTAGAGTGTTTGCCAGTCGTAGTTGCCTTTAGATCTGTCACCACCGCCGTTGTTACCCAGTTTACCCCAAGAACCACGCAGTTTCAGTTGTTGGAAATCTTTCAACGCATCTTTCAGGAATCCTTCTTCTGTCAGGCGCCATCCTGCGGAGAAGGATGGATAATAACCCCAACGGGAAGCTGGCGCAAAACGGGAAGACCCATCGCGGCGCAGGTTAGCTTCAAAGAGGTATTTGTTTCTGTAAGCATAGTTCACACGACCAAACCAGCTACGCAGTGCGTTGTCATATTCTGTACCATCAAATATGTTGTTGGTATTACCTGCCACGTTGATATTCGTAACGTCTTGGGAAATCAATCCTTTTCTGCTAGCGAAATCGCGGTTATAGTAATAATAGTTCTGGTTGTAACCTACGAGGGCACTGAAGTCATGACCACCTTTGAAGGAAGTGGAATAACGCAGTACGTTATCGAAGGTGGTGGTAAAGTCCTTATTATGCTCTACGCTGGTGGTCAGTTGGTCAGGAGTAGCTGCTGGCGATTTGGCTATATTGGTAGTGAGGTCCCATTTAGCAAAAGGCACATCATGATACTGTTTGTCCTGGAAACGAGTCTGGTAGTTAAATTTAGTTTCGAAAGTCAGTCCTTTAAGGATAGAGATAGTGGCATAAACAGTAGAGTTGAATCTGTTCAGCACATTTTTACCAGCCACGTTATTGAGGTATAACAGAATGTTATTGGCTGTCTGAGATTCTTCCAGGGCAGAAGGGAATCCATATTTGCCATCGTAAATAGCCGGTACGCCTGGGGTAGTCTGACGCAAATAGTTGAAAGCATTATCAGTATTACCCAGTCCGAATGATTCTTGTGATGCAAACGTTTGCGTACCTACTGTAATAAAATTATTGATTTTGCTGTTCACGTTCAAACGGAGCTGATAGCGTTTAGCTTCCGTATGATCCATGGTACCAGGGTTGTTCTGGTAGCCTGCGGACAACAAGAAGGTGGATTTATCTCCGCCGCCGGCAACAGATACATTATGCTGTTGCAGGATGTTGTGTTTGAAGATGGTCTTAGACCAGTCTGTATTCGCATACACCACGGAATTAGGAATACCTACCGCATTCAGGTCATTTGGATGCTGATTGGCATTCACCCAGGTATCGATGGTGGATTGTTTGAATAACTCTGCTTGTCCGAGGTTACGTGCACTCTCGTTGTACAGCTTCATATAACGTACATAGTCGTTTACGAATTTAGGCAGGTTGCTAGGCTGTACGGTAGACATTGTTCCACTGTAGGTTACAGTAGTGCGGTTACGGCTACCTTTTTTAGTGGTAATGAGGATAACGCCATTCGCTGCCAGTGTACCATAAATGGAAGAAGAGGCCGCGTCTTTCAATACAGAAATACTTTCTATATCTGTCGGATTAACGGCATCCATAGATCCAATGATACCATCAATGACTACCAGTGGATCACTGTTGTTCAGGGTACCTACGCCGCGTACACGAATGGTAGCGCCATCGGAACCAGGTTTACCGGAACTCTGACGTACCTGCAAACCAGGACTTAAACCCGCCAGTGCACTGGATACGTTAGTTACCGGACGGTTTTCAATGCTTTTGCTGGTAACAGTTGCAACCGCACCTGTCAGGTTTACACGCTTCTGTGTAGCATATCCCACTACTACCACGTCTGTCAGGTCCGCATTTTTTTGTTTCAGGGTAATGGTAATGGAAGAACGGCCCTGCAGGCTAACTTCCTGTACTTCAAAACCGATATAATTTACTACCAGTACGCCATTTTCAGGGTTGATATTCTTCAGTTGGAATTCCCCTTTTGCATCTGTCATAGCACCTTTGGTGGTACCTTTCAGTACTACGGAAGCACCAGGCAGTGATTCACCTTTTTCATTTACAACCTGACCTTTTAAGTCAATCGTTTGCATAACATTAATAGATGCTTTTTCTTTCTTTGCATCTACTACAATTACTTTATCCACGATGGAATAGGTAAGAGGTTGACCTTGAAAACATGCATCCAGTGCAGATTTCAGATCTACGTTAGTAACGGAGATAGTTACACGTTGTGCTTTGGAAAGCATTTCATTACGGTACATGAAATTGTACCCGCTTTGTTGGGTAATGCTTTTAAAGATTTCGGTGATAGGTGCATTGCTTTTGTGCAATGTCAATGTTTGTGAATAACCGAGTGCTACCACCTGCAAGGAAATAAATACCAGCAGAAAGGCGGTTAGTTTGGCAACCCGGAGTGTGGTTGAATAACGGGATTTAATGGCATGCAACATCCCATTGTACTGAGTGGAACTCATACATCAGCGTGTTTGGTGAATTATAATTGTACCGGAATAGAATAGCAGTGGTCATTTCGACGGAATGACCTTCGTGTGCTGTTTTTTAACTTGAAATTTTCATTGTCCTATTACTTATCAGTTGTTACTTATCAGTTGTTTTACAATATCAGTTTATGTCCCTTTGAATTATTTTAAGTCAGTTTTTACTGACTATAAGTTGGCGATCATTTATTTGACAGTGAATGCCGCTTAATTCTAGCATTTTCAGTACATTTTCCAGACTGGTAGTTCGTGGAAACGCTGCACTGACGTGCCCTTCGGCGGCGCCTTCTTCTATTTGCAGTTGCAGGTCATACCATCTGGTAAGCTGTCGGAGTGCTACAGCAATATCTTCTCCGTTGAATTCAAATTTCCCTTCTTTCCAGGCAATAGCGGCACTTACATCGGCATCGCTCACGGTAAATTGTTCTTGGTGATTCAGGGTAGCCTGTTGTCCAGGAAGTAATCGTTTCGTGGCATTGGCGTTGGTGACGTTAACGGCTCCAGTAACAAGGGTAGTGGTGGTGGCATGCTCATCTGGGTATGCCATAATATTGAAGGACGTACCCAATACTTCCACCTTCATTTTATTCACAGCTACAAAAAACGGTTTGTTTTTATCTGCTGCAATTTCGAAATAGGCTTCCCCTGTCAGTTCCACTGTTCTGTGGTCATCAGTAAAGCTGGTAGGATATTTCAGCGAGCTGGCGGCATTCAACCATACCTTGCTGCCATCCGGTAATACTACAGTAAACTGCCCTCCCTGCGGGGTACGCAAGGTATTATACCGAACGGTGTTGGTGGTATTGCCCGCCTGATCATATACCAGGGATTCCCCTTGTACCTGTGCACCATTGATAGCAGGGTGAATACTGTCATCGAGGGCTACAGGGGTGCCGTCATCCAGGAATAATACAGCTTTGTTACTCCCTGGCATTACTGTTGTAGGTTGGGGCGACACGGTTACGCTGGCATGCATGGTCAACTTGCGTTTAGGCATGAGCGAGAAACCTACTCCCAGCAGCACAGCAATACTTGCGGCTACGGCGGTACGTTTCATCCATACCGGGTACACTTTCCGGCGGTGGACAGGCGTCTCCACAACTTTATCCAGTTGCATTTGTATCCTGCTGAAAATTTCATTTTCGCTGAATCCAGGTACGGGAGGTACCATAATTTCCGCGTCATCGAAGGAGTTATACCACTGATTTACCAACGCGCGCTCCTCTGCAGTGGCTTCCCCACGCAGATATCTTTCTATGGCGTTTAATAGATCTTGGTTTTCTTTCATAACGAGCAATTACATAGGTTAGTCGAACAACTAAAGGAAATCCCCTACGTTGTCTTAAAAAAAGTTAAAAAAAGATGGAAAAGAGGTGCTTGATGTTTCCTTTCAACTGCCGTAACGCTTTGGTGATCTGATTCTCCACGGTTTTGTGAGAGATATTAAGGGTTTGTGCAATTTCCTTTACGGGCATACCTTGTTCCCGGCTGTATTGGAAAATGAGCCGGCATTTTTCGGGCAATTTGTTCACTTCTTCTTGCAGGAGTTGCTGGATATGTTTGTATTGAAGGGCAGCATCAGGGTCGGCAGTGTTAACGGGCAAATCGGTGCTGTAAACCTGCTGGTATTGCCGCAACAACTGCTCCCGGCGGAAACGGTCCAGGATTTTGTATTTGACGGCAGTGGCCAGATAGGCGCCGGCATCATTGATCTGATGATGATGTCTTTGGTTCCAGAGACTGATAAACACATCTTGGACAATATCTTCGGCAGCCTGTAAATCTGATAGTCTGTTAAACGCCATTGCCAACAGCTTCTCGCGATAAGCCTCGTAGATTTCGGTAAAGGCGGCGGCATCATCCTCCCGCAGCCTTTTCATCCACAAAATATCGTTGTTTGGTTGATCTGTCATCGACATATGGCACAAGTACGTACGCGATATTAAAAATTATTTTTCGCTTTCACATAATTATCATGAAATCTTTCAGATTCTAGTGGCATATTCCCCTATCAATTTCTGATGAGGATGAGGCTCATAGCCGGCATCCATCAGGGGCGCAAATTTTAATCGTACTTGCTTTAAGGTGATCAGACCCGCTTCTTCAGCATCGGTAGGATGAAAAGTACTGCAAGGCTCATCCATGAGCCGCTGGTCCGTAATGGGATGCTGACATTGTTCACAGTGATTGAACCAATATACCTGGGAGGCCATATCCGACTTTACTGGCCGGAATTGAGGATATCCTTCCTCCAACAGGTGACGGAGATTATCCGACATCGTGGTAATCTGGTGAAAAAGGATAAAGAAATCCTGTTCCAGCCAAACATGTTCATCCCGTTCATTGATGTCTTTCTCAAAAAACTGCTCTGCTCCAATGGCAATGACCTGATTGGTATGCCCACAATGTGGACAAACCGTCTTCCCCCTGGCTATCAGTAAGGTTTCTGTAAGAATCAGGTAAGCATTTTCAGGCAGGATCCAATTTTCCACCTCTTTTAATCTGCCATAGGCCGTATCCGGCAGTATCCAGACATTCGCATCAGTATTATATACGGCGCCTGCTGCCAGGGCCTGCACTTTGTCTGCCTCAGGAACATTCAGTAATAATGACATAATACGGGTATGAAAAATTCAATTGATCACTGAATTTATGAAAATTCCCGCAAAGGGCATTTGATCAATAGGTATCATTATTTATTTCCAACCAGTATCCATCAGGGTCTTTCAGGTATACCTGTTTGACGCCATCTACACGATTGGTAATGCCACCAGGCTTTCCTGGCCAGTCTTCGTAGGCAATATTATTTTTTTTGAGTTTGGCGAGAAATTCCTCCATAGAAGTCACGGAGAAACAGAGATGGGCGTTTTTGTCGTGTGGCACTGCGGCCGCGGCGCCGGAAATAATATGTACTTGCGCGTGAGGGCCTACTTTAAACCAACTATGACGGCCATCTTTAAATGGTTCGTCCATGGTTTCCAGGCCAATAACATCCCGATAGAAAGCGGTGCTTTGCTCCAGGTTTACCACGTAAATGGCTATATGATTTAAGGACGGTTTTTTCATGGACTGAGCAGTCGCGAACGTGGAAATGCCGGTGAGTGCCAGGGCAGTCAATCCGGACAGCAGTAATTTTTTCATAT
The DNA here is from genome assembly GCF_019236475.1 of Chitinophaga sp. Classification (GTDB taxonomy): domain Bacteria; phylum Bacteroidota; class Bacteroidia; order Chitinophagales; family Chitinophagaceae; genus Chitinophaga. The sequence goes on along the minus strand of NZ_JAFAIX010000011.1, from coordinate 307,323 downwards.
TACAAGATAACTATCCGGATTGACCGATGCAAGGGCTTTTATCAGTTACTTTTAAAGGAGATGGACTGAATTACCACGTCTAGTTTTTTCAACACGGCCATATCAGAACGAAGTTTTTTATCTCCGGTAACCTGGTCATATTGTTTAGGATCACCGGTATTATTGGCTTTGAGCAAGATAGTAACACCCTTGCCATCGAGCTGACCACCTTCCCAGCTCACTACCATGCCGCCATCGGCCCATTCAAAGCCATTGATTTTGAAGGCGCGACCATTGATTTTGTTCAGTTTTTCCAGGTTATCGCCGGGTTTTATACCGAAAGGAGTTTTCCATTTGGTGTGTTCATGGGCAAAAATCAGGGTATTGCCATTGTCGCCATCCATATTAATTTCTAGCTCATCATCTGACTCTGGATATACTACATAGGCCATTTTGCCGGTGGCATTCCCTGCAATGTCGCTACCATCGCGCTGTCCGATGTTTTCTTTGCCGTATAGTGTGGCCAGTTGGTCGGTGGTGCGGGCTTGGAAAACAGGTTTTACTTCCCAATTACGTGTATCCACTGGCGTAGGAGCTGTTGTCGTAGCTGCAGTAGTACTTTCGGCGGCCACTTCGCCAGGAGTTGCGGCAGGAGCGGAGCTATTACCCGCTGCAGGAGCGGCAGCAGCAACAGGGGCAGCGGCCATATGGCCGGTATGTGGCCCTGTATAAGTCACCAGGAAATCTTTCTTGTCGTCCAGCAGTTCCTTGGTCTGATCTTTATATTTATTAGCGGTATAAGTGGCTACAGGGAAAACATTATTGGTTTTTATCCCCATTTCGCGCAGGTTTTCAATGAACCGTTGGCGGTTACAGTCGCTATATTGATATAAATATTTTAATGCGGCATCTAATGCCACAGGATCTTTGCTGAGATTGGTAACGGTGGAGTCTATATCCAGTCCGCCGGAACCGCTACGGGTAAGCTGTTCCGCGATATACCCCATGATAGAATCATTTTTCAGTTGATAATGGTAGGCTGCCCGGGAGGAAAAATCGTCGATAATATTTTGAGCCAGCTTGCTTTGCGCCTTCATAGTGAGGGGGGCAGCAAGGATGAACAATGCGAGAAACCTTTTCATATACGCTGTTTAATGAGAAATGCTGGTTTACTAATTTAATTATATTTTATGATAGCCGGATAAATAACGGCTTATTTGCACAAAGGTTACTTTAATAACGTTTGTCCGACAGAATAATTTTCTTCCAACCGGTAATTCATTCTTTTATATTCGCATTTCAAAACGTATTGACTGCATGAAATACAGGTCGTTACTGCTGGCAATTTTCGTACTGTTATGCTCCTGTCAGCAGGAGAAACATAAATTCTCCCCCAATGATATCCCAGATCCTAAGCAACAGGATGGCGGTTATGTGAGTGACCCCAAACATATGTTGTCCGACGCTACGGTGTCGGAGCTCAACGGCATGCTAGCTGGCCTCGACAAGGAGGGGACGGCCCAAGTGGCAGTGGTATTGCAGGAACAGATCGGCGATAATGAGCCGAAAGAGTTTGCACACCAATTGTTCAATACCTGGGGAATTGGCCGCAAAGAAACCAATAACGGCCTGTTGATCTTCCTCGTGAAAGATGCGCATAAACTGGTATTTGAAACGGGCAAGGGATTGGAAGGCGATCTGCCGGATATATTATGTTTCCATATTCAGCAGGAGTACATGATTCCTAAGATTAAGGAGAATAACTATGATGAAGCCTTTATTAATGGTGTAAAAGCCGTGGCGTCACAGTTAAAAACAGGGAATTATGTGTATGATCGGCCTTCGGCAGACACGGTTCCGCCAGCCGATAACTCCCTCTTATCTGCAAACGCAGAGGATTCTGCGGGCTATGAAGCCACCCCGTTATTAGAGCGGGTCCCTGTAGCTTCCAACGAAGAATATGTGGATAACTCTCCAGGAGCAGGGTTTGTCATCTGCCTATTCATCTGTTTCTTCCTCTCTATTATATTGATGTATGCATGGTTTGGACGTACGCCGAAGAAAAGGAAAGCCTCCACAGATGAAGACGTAATGCCGGTCAGCATTAGCGACACTGCCAATGAATTCCTGCGACCAGGATGGATTGGATTGGTGATGATCAATTTAGCGGCTGTTGTTGCGCTCTGGTATATGGAAAGCGCTTGGAGTATGCGTATGGGCTTCTTTAAGGTATTGATGGTGTATTATTTGTGCTGGGCCATATTCATGCATGGCGCGGTACTGATTATCCGCATGAGAGCCGAAATTGCTCTGAAGGGAGCGGACCGTCATACCCGCTGGCAGCGCCTGAATGCAGCGCATAAGAACCTGGATTTCGCAGGTTACCTGTTTCCGCTTCCGTTCTTGCTGTTATATATGCGGATTTTTCATCGATATATGCAACGACTGAGAGATGAAAGCTATAGCTGTCCGCATTGTAATAAACCGATGCACAAATTGGATGAAAAAACAGAAGATCATTTCCTGGATCAAGCCCAGATAATTGAAGAAAAATTGCATTCTGTGGATTATGACGTTTGGGTATGCGATACAGATAATTATCAGCTAGTATTGGATTACACCGACCTGCATACCGTTATTTCAGAATGCCCGACCTGTCATCATAAGACATACCAGTGCAAAAAATCGAAAACGCAGAAGCGTGCCACTACTTATTCCGCTGGTTGGGGCTTAAAAACCTATGTCTGTGCTGCCTGTGCTTTTACGGCAGATTATCGGTTTGTTATTCCGAAGATCTCTGAATCGTCTAGTTCTTCATCCGGTGGTTCCTCTTCCTCTTCTTCCTGGGGTGGAGGTTCTTCCGGAGGAGGTGGTGCCAGCAGTAGTTGGTAGCATAAAAATCTCCTGTCCTGTCGTCCCTGCCCAACGGGCAGGGACGACGAAAAACAAACAAAGGGCTGGACGTCGCAGACGTCCAGCCCTTTGTAACTTATTCATTCATGTCAATTATTGACCTGCATCCGTTTTTCCTACAACGATGTATCCCGTAGTACCGTTGACGGTAGTCTGTTGGTAATACATGCCATCAGGTGAAAGGTAATACACCTGTCCGTTGATATTCACTGTCCTGGAACCTTCCGGGAGAGTGGTAATCATATTGTCAGGAGTAGTTGGGGCAGCATTTGTAGCAGGGGCCTGGGAGTTTGTATTCTGAGGCGCTTTACCTACCACTTTATATCTGCGGCCATTATCGGTCATTACTTCCTGGTAGTAAGTACCATTTACATCGTAGTAAACATTACCGTTTACAGTCACTTGCTGCGCGTCATCGGGGATATTCGGAACTACTGCGCCTTCAGGGGCATTAGCTACGGTATATCCTGCACCGTCGTCACTAGGTTGGTAGAAAGTACCGCCATAATAGTACATTGGTCCCCATGGGTAACCCAAGCCGAGGGAGAAATACCCAAATGGAAGGGCGGAAACATAGAAACCATATGGAGGATAATAATAACGCCAGTATGGTCTGAAACCGTGGTAGTGGTAACGGTACATACCAGGATATCCACCACCGAAGCTTACACGATTGTGAACAATGACAGTATTGCGTGGGGCAGCAAAGTCACGGCTGAAGCCAGATGATGGCATTCGGTTAATCCTTGGAGCTGGAGTACTGTTCACTCTTGGGCTGGAGTTTGCAAAATGAGGAGAGGACATTACCCGACCGCTAAAGTGTCCGCCACCGCCACCTCCTCCGAAGTGGCCGCCACCACCGCCGACACGGCCTCTCTGTGCATCTGCTGTTACAACTGTACAGGTGCTTAAAACTCCACACAGCACCAACAGTCGGATTATTTTGTTTTTCATGATTCAAGCATTTCCTGTAGTATCTAAGGCAAATTTGGTACCCGAAATACTAATTATTAGACCTTCAAGCGGGCTGAAAGTTTAATGCAGCTTGGAATCGTTCGGAGAGGGAAAGAATATCTTCATGCCTTGCCAATGCCTGGATCCATTTGGCTGGAATTGCCTCATAACCATAGTGTAATCCGGCCAATGCGCCAGCTACGACCCCGGTAGTATCGGTATCTTCTCCCAGGTTTACCGCTTTGAGTACACATTCTTCATAAGAATTGGTGGTTAGGAAGCACCAAATGGCGGCTTCCAAGGTGTTTACCACATATCCGGAAGCATTTATTTCATTTTCGTTAACAGTAGGAATGACGCCATCTATTACCCTTTTATACAGTTTGATTTCTGCGGGACTAAAATTCCTTACTGCCAGGAAACTCTGGATGGTATTTTGTAATCGCTGGTAGGCCAACATTTTATCAGATGTTGTCATCAGAACACGCATAAATTCCACGTAGATAAAGCAGGCGAATATGGAGCGGAAATGCTGATGGGTGATGGTAGACACTTCTTTCACCATCTGGTATCTTTTCTCTATGTCCATTTCATTGGCAACATAAAAAGCTACCGGGGAGATCCGCATCAATGAACCGTTTCCATTTTCGAAGTCCTCAAATCCACCTGTTAAAGTGGGGGAAGTACCCTGACTAAACCTATGCAAGGCACGACGGGTGGTATGCCCAATATCGAAGAATTTGCCATGAGCGGTCCAGTACCCTTCCGTATACCATTTCAGGAAGGTTTTGGCCATTTGCTGAAGGTCATATCCGTTGATCAAGCTTTCTGCTGTGCAGAATGTCAGGGAAGAATCGTCTGAGAAAGTGCCGGGAGGCTGGTTCCAACTGCCGTAACCAATCATATCGGTAATTGGGTTGTCTTGAAGATAAGCTCTTGTCTTAAATTCCACTGGTACACCAAGTGCATCACCTATGGCAAGTCCAAAGAAAGTCCCGCTAATCTGTTGCAGCATATGTTAAATTTTTTTGGATGTTCGCGTGAAATCTGTATCAGCAGGGTTCTCCGGGATCGCCAGGTTTCACTAAAAATGGTTACTATTTCTTTTACTGCGGTATGAATTACAGGCTGTTCATTTTGTTCAGTCTGCCATTTTCCTGTTCATTCTCATTCGCAGATTTATTTCTTCGTTTTCCAGGATTCTGTACCAATGTGGATACTACCTTTGGGTCATGATAATAACATTATCATTTTAACATTGGTAGTTTAAAACTGGAAGGATAAAATACTTAAAATTTACCAGAATATGAAGTATCAGCCATTATTGTTATTGAAGAACCATTAAGCCGTTTTTTCCGCAGTTAATCCCGGTGTCTTCAGACAGCAGTTATACATTTCAAATTCCCGGATATTCCAATTTACAAAAAATTGGTTGTAGTGAGCTGGCAGTAGTGCCATAGCTATTGCTTTGTCTAAATGTTGGTAATGATTAACTGTTATCAGATGCAGGGATACTGCAAGGTGACTTGAGTATCAGAGGGGGCTTTCTGTCTAGTTAGTCCCGCTATTCTAGGGCTTTGCGTCTAACATGATGTGGATGTCGCTTTGTGCCTAACGCTTTGCGTCAATCATGATATACTTGTCAATTCATTTTGGGGCAGCAGCTTTGTGTTTATCGCATAGTGTTCATCGGTGTCTCTTTTGTCTCTATCGTATTGTCTCTATTGGCTTGTGTTGATTGGTTTGTGTTTATCGGTACGTGAATGAGTTGAGTCAGGTGAATATGCTTAGTCTAGTCATAATATATCGGATTTCTCATGCAAGTCCCAGTTCTATTCTGTCGCTTCTATTGCACAAGGTATTGCATCAAAGAACTTTGACATGCCATAATAGAAGAATAGAAGGAAATGGGTAAAGAACCGGATTGTTTTTCCAAGCAGTCCGTTTGTTTGAACAACCCAGTTGGAGGGAGTTTCCGGCTGTCAATATATTTTTTTCGGCACCATTTGTTGAACGATTGATTCAGTTTCATAGGATAAAAGGGACTTTCTTTCTAGTCAGTCCTGAGTATATCAGCAAATAATTAAGTTTTATAAACAAGTGTGTTCTAGAGTCTATTCATACTATAAGGACATAGCCTACAGGAGCGGCTTTTCCAGGCTGTTCCTTTTATTTAGAAAATCCAGCAGTAGCCTTCAGTGGACTGCTGTCAACATAAAACTACTGTCAACATAAAAGATGAATAAAAGATAGCTGTTAGCATATCATTTAGGGTGGTACAATTGAAGACTGAAATGATGGGCTGTTTGTCTAAGCGGCCCCTGGATTTACATTACGGGCATGCATAATTACAATGCTTTTCTTATTTTGCTGTCAATGCAAATCAATACAGTATGCAATACCATCAATTGGGACGTTCTGAATTACTGGTAAGTGAGATTACCTTCGGCTGTATGTCCCTGGGAGCAGATGATCAGGCAAATGCGAGTCTTATAGGGCATGCATTACAACAAGGGATCAACTTTTTTGATACCGCTGATCTCTATGATCATGGCCGTAATGAGGAAACGCTCGGTAAAGCATTGCTAGGGGTTTCCCGGGAGAAAGTAATGATTGCCTCCAAGGTGGGTAATCAATGGAGGCCTGATAAAAGCGGGTGGGACTGGAATCCCAGGAAGGAATATATTTTGTCAGCCGTGGAGGAGAGCCTCCGTAGGCTGCAGACAGATTATATTGATCTTTATCAGTTACATGGTGGTACCATGGAAGATCCTATTGATGAAACCATCGAGGCTTTTGAAATACTAGTGCAGCAAGGGAAAATAAGATATTATGGTATTTCTTCCATCCGGCCGCAGGTCATCAGGGAATACGTGAAGCGTTCCCAGATTGTCAGCGTCATGATGCAGTACAGTCTCCTGGACCGCAGGCCAGTGGAAACATGCTTCCCGTTATTACAGGAACATAAAATCGGGGTACTGGCAAGAGGAACAGTGGCTAAAGGATTACTGGTAGGAAAAGCGCCCGCACCTTACCTCAATTACACTGCTGAGGAAGTGCAGGCGGCCGCAACAGCAGTGGCCATGGTAGCAGGGGAGGAACGATCTGCTTCTCAAACTGCTATCCGTTATGTATTGCAACAGCCCGCAGTAACAACTGCGGTACTGGGAATTCGTACTTCCAGTCATTTGCAGGATGCCATAGCAGCCACCATCACTCCTGCCTTGACACCAGCCGAAATAGAAAAGCTGAATGCGAGTATTCCCATCAACGTATATGATCAGCATAGGTAAAATGCGGATTGCACTGATAACTCACTAGCAGGCATATACGTTATATTGGTATCTGATCTAAATTCCCGTTTATGCAAAAATTAAAAGTCGGGATGCTGTTATTCCCCGGCGTGACTATCCTGGATTTCACTGGTCCGTATGAGGTTTTCTCAAAAGCTTGGTGTTTTGATGTACTCGTCCTCGGTGAAAATACTACCCCCATAAAGGCGGAGGGAGGTCTTTTATTGCAGGCCAATATCTCATTGGCGGAGTGTCCGCAACTGGATGTAATCTTTATTCCGGGCGGGAAAGGGATCAATGATTTACTGACAAACCCGGCAGTAATAGGATTCCTGCAACAACAAGCGCCACAGGTGAAATATTTTACTTCCGTTTGTACAGGCGCGCTGGTACTGGCTGCAGCAGGTTTACTGGATGGGTATAAAGCTACCACACACTGGCGTTCTCTTGAATTGCTACGCATGTTTGGGGTGGAAACCCTGGAAGAGCGCGTGGTAAAGGATCGTAACCGCATAACGGGCGGAGGTGTAACCGCAGGCATCGACTTTGGATTATCCTTTACCGCAATGATCGCCGGAGAAGAACTGGCTAAAATAATTCAACTACAATTAGAATATAATCCACAACCGCCCTTTCATGCCGGTTCTCCCAGAACAGCAGAAATGCCGGTATTACAACAAACCCGTGAAATAACACAACTCATGCTTGAAACAAGAAAACGAATTATTCGAGATCTATTGCTAACAAAGTCAACCAATTGAGCAACACCACCGAATATTTGTAAAAATAACCATGGATCGTTGAGCAGAATTGCACTCTTTTTGCAGTGCAATCTGGTCTCATTATCACTATTCTGAAATTTTTTTAAGAAAAATACCGCTGTGGAACCTTTGTCATGGCCACTTTCAAAAAGCGGTGATTGTCATCATTGACCGATAATCCAAATAAATCTAATTTATGATACGAAATAGATTGAGAAGCATCTCAGGAGTAACAATTGCGGCCCTGTTGATACTGTTCCTGACCAATTGTGCCCGGAATCCTTATCGCTCTGCAAACAAATCCTATAAAAAGCAGGCGAAGAATTATGGTAGCACCGTACGTCAGCAACCAAACACCCTCCGGGGTGCGGATGGAATTGAACCCGCAAATTGGGTAGGAACAACAAATTTCAACCTTAGAAAGCCGAATATGGTCATTATACACCATACGGCTCAAAACTCCTGCGAACAGACGCTGAGCACTTTTACAATGGAAAGAACGCAGGTGAGTGCGCATTATGTAGTCTGTCGGAATGGTATGATTCATCATATGCTGAACGACTATCTGCGCGCCTGGCATGGTGGCCTCTCCAAATGGGGTAGTTGTACAGATGTTAATTCGTCATCCATAGGTATCGAATTAGACAATAACGGCACTGAACCATTCGCTGATATTCAGATTCAAAGTCTACTCGTACTACTGGATACGTTGCAACACCGCTACAATATCCCAGCAGCCAATTTTATTGGCCATGGGGATATCGCACCCACTCGTAAAAACGATCCAAGCGCCTATTTCCCTTGGCAGCTCCTGGCACAAAAGGGATTTGGCCTTTGGTACAACGATACAACAAATGTCCAAGTGCCGGAGCACTTTAATGCACTCCTGGCACTCAGGTTAATCGGCTATGATATCCGTGATACCACCGCCGCTATGACTGCTTTTAAACGACATTTTATACCGCAAGACTCCGCGGTCATCGGTCTTTCCGATGCTGATAAAAAAATCCTATGGAACCTGCAGCAAAAGTACCAATAAGGTACTCTGCACAGATTCCATAGAATTTTTTGGGGTTTACAATTGAAAAATGAAGACAGAATCCCGGCATCTGCCGGGATTATTTTTTGCCATTTCCCTTAAATATGTTATTTTAATAATAGGTAGTACGAATCGAAACCCAAAATCTGAGCATATCAACCGACTGGTAAAACTGATCATCCCTGTATTTAGCAAATACTCCATTCATCATTAATTCCACATGCCATGAAAATTCATTTAAAATCCCTGTTATTACCGGCATTCCCGGTGTTACTCTTCCTTGGCCTTGCTAGTAAATCATCCGCTGCCATTCCAACGACCCGCATTAATAATGATACTTGCCTCGTCAAAACTGAAACTAATTATGACCTCCCCGATAGTCTCCGTAAAAAAGTGCGGGATATCGTGGAAGATAAATTCGGAGGCGGTATTGAGGAGAAAGGCGTCATCACCTGGGAGAACTCCCCTGATGCAACAGAATATTACCAACTCATTCTCCGGAAAAATAAGCTGTCTCTTAAATACAAAGGCGTTGCCTGCCAGGATAAATTCATCTGGGATAATGTAAAAGCTTGCCAGGAGGAGCTAAAGAAGCTATTAAGTAAATAAAAAAAGGGCGCCTAGAAAAGGTGCCCCGATTGATTCAAATTATAATCACGACTATTTTTTCTTTGGCGGATTGGCAGCGTGATAACGCGCTATTTCAATACCAGCCTCGATTACAGGTCCGATGCCATGAAAATCATTCAACTCTGTCGGACGCGTGTAATAAAATGATATATCAGCAGAAGTATTGGTACCGATGCAGACATCCTTCAGTTGTCCGTCTTCGGTGATCTTCTCTTTTACCAATCCTTCCCAACCTCTTTCTGCAATAGTAATATAACGCTTGTCCAGCCAGCCTTCATTTACAGCGCGTGCTATGCAGTACACAAACATCGCTGTACAAGAAGTTTCTGTGTAGGAGTCCGTACGATCCAGCACTTGATGGAAAATACCACTGGCCGACTGATAAGGCGCCACACCGAGAATCTGTCTGGTAAGATCCGCCACTACCTCATTTCTTCCCGGATGATTTTGCGGCAGATAGTTCAATAACTGTACTTTCGCCATCATAATCCACCCATTCGCTCGTCCCCAATGGGCCACACCCTGACGTTTCAGGTCTTCGTAATAGTAATGCACATATAAACCAGCCTTTTCATCCCAGAGGTAATTGGAGAAATGCTTCACCTGAGAAACGGCATCGTCAAAGTATTTATTGTCACCAGTCAATTTTCCCATACGGGCAAGGAAAGGTACACTCATATACAAATCATCTCCCCAAAGCGTCCATTTGTAAGGATTGGGCCTACAAAGCGTGCCATCTGCCAAACGCTCTTGCTTATTGGAAATATGATTTGCAGCATTGTCTATATAAGTCTTGTAATCAGGTCTTTTCACACTACCATATACATCAATCACACTGGCCCCCATCGCACCGCAGTCGTCTAGTACTCGAAAATTGATCATCTGGTTAAATGGAAACCCAGGATACTTTTCGTTTTTCTGCTGTAGTATCTCGAATGGCTTGTAATTATCGAATGCAAAAGCAAGATGCCGTTTGGCATAGTTGCTATACTTCTCATCTTTTAAGTAATTACCCAAGTCCACCATGGCAATATTCAATACCCCGTTAGGATAATGCCAAGCACTAAGATTATCGGAAATTTTGGCTTTTACACCAGCAGGAATCTCTTTACTGGTATTGTAGGTCAGGTTGTTATCTCCTACAAATTTGAAGGCTGCATGGGCTACAGCATAGTCGGCCACTTTTTTGACCACGGAGATATCATTATTCTCCTGGGCCGAGCAAATACCCGTCAGCCCTATGCCCAGGCATAATAAGGCAAGTTTTCTCATAACGTTAGGTGTGGATTTGTAAGTCCAAATTAAGTCACCTTTTTCATTTATGCAAACGATTGCATAAAATTCTCAGATTCCGATAGTTTTATGCTTTAATTTAGTGGCCCTCAAAATAGCATGAAAGGCTATACGAAAAAATGCCGTTAAATCGGGAAAGACTATGTACAGAGTAATATGCCTGCTGATGTTGGCAGCAACAACCGGCTGCTATAGTAACCAGTCGGTAGAGGAAACCGACCAGGTAGCCGTAGCGGCGCCTGCTGAAAACCTGGAATCGCCAGAAGAGAGAGGCGCAAATATGGAAACCCGACAGGATATATCCTGGGAAATCGTTGAAATATTTGATTTCTCCAATGCAAAGGTGAACAAAACAATGCCACTGTATGCCACCAGGCAGCAGTTCGAGAACGCCTGGGGACAGGCCGACAGCCTGGCAACGCCAGATTATGACGCTGTTTGCGCCGCACAGTTCGACGATGAATTTGAATACTTATACACCCATGGTTCCCGCTTTGAACGCTGTCGGGATTCGGTGGTATGTGATCTCTATAACTTTCAGCCCGGCACCGTACTGACAAGCGGAAACATCACTTTATCGGCTGCCACTAGCTGGCAAGACGCTAAAAAAATGTTTCCTATGGCAGTGCAACAGGCTGAAAATGAGGGCAGATCGGATGTCATCACCCTTCGGGATGCCAAAGAAAGCGATGCCGGTATCCGGCTCCACTTCCGGGATGGCAAGCTGGTTAGCATTAGTTATAACCTGCCCTGCTAATAGGGGATAACCCTATCGGCTACACGTTTTTAGACAAGATATACACTCAAACTCCTGGCGCCCTGTGCGCCATGGACCAGTACTGCCCCAATATCAGCAGTGGCGGATGGTCCCATCATAAAACAACCATAGGCGGTATCTTCCAGGGATACCTTCACATAGGCATCATACATATCCGCTACCAAGGCGGTAGGTTTGAGTAGTATCACCAGGTGCTGCGAAAGAAAGCCCAGTGCATTTACTACCAGGTCTTCTTCTGTTAACCATACCATACCATTTTCGGCTACGCCAAAACTGGCCCTGATAACGCCTACATCTACATCCGCCAGTTCATGCGGATTTTTTACTTTGCGAATATCCCGGTTCCCTTTAATATCAGGAGTAGCAGAGCAGATCACGCTGCCACCTCCATGTTGTTGGACCAGTAACTGCTGGGCTTCTTTTAAATCTGCTGGCAGAAAGAAAGTGGCGCCGGCTTCTAGCAAACGTTCCTCAAATGCGGGCAACAATTCAGTAATCGTTTTCTGGAAAACGGGAATTTGAGGATAATCAATTTTTTCAGCGGGCAGATGATTGCGCACAGCATCGAAGATTTGTTCACGTGGGTTCATCTTGAAAAGTTTTAAAATGTAAACAGTTAAGGTTGCTGCTTGTCTTCCTGGTTTTTAAGTTTATACTGCATAAACCACTCTCGAAAAGTCTGTTTGGCAAAATGTGGTAACTCACGGTGACGCCCCCACGGATTTAGTGCCCGGTTATATAGCAAGAAATGCGGGGTGATCTTTAAAGCCGCACTGGCAACAGTTTCTACACCATGAAATAAGGTGGGCCGCTCAAATATCCTGCCTGCAGCCGTGAAAGCCAACCTCCGACTGATGGGCAAATATTTCTTCTCTGCCATTACCTTTCTCCATCGCAGGATCTGATCGCTGATATCAATTTTTACCGGACAAACATCCGTACAGGAGCCACAGAGCGTAGAATGGTAAGGCAGCTCACTATATTTAGATTCGTCAAAAGTAGGATCTAGGATGATGCCTATAGGGCCAGAATAGGTGGCGCCATAGGAGAGGCCGCCACTACGGCGGTACACCGGACAAGTATTCATACAGGCGCCACAACGAATGCATTTCAAGGAATGCCAGAAATCATCCATGCCTAAACGTTTACTCCGTCCATTATCCGTGATGATGATATGCAGTTCTCCTCCTTTACGCGGTCCGCTGAAATGAGAGGTATACTGCGTAGCCAGTGTTCCCAATGCACTCCGGGATAATAGCCGAATAAAAATGCCCAGGTCTGTTACCTTCGGCAGTATTTTTTCGATACCGATAGACGCGATATGCACCCGCGGAACGGCTGCACCAATATCGGCATTGCCTTCATTCGTACAAACGACAAAAGTACCGGTTTCGGCTATAGCAAAGTTGGCTCCTGTCATTCCCGCACCGGCCTGCAGAAAGCGTTTGCGGGCATCTTCGCGCATAGCTTCATTCAGATAATGAGGATCTGTATTATCTGGATCTGTACCGATGGCTTTGGAGAAAATCTTTGCAATATCCGCAGGAGTTTTATGAATGGCCGGCATCACAATATGACTCGGCGGTTGATTATCCAGTTGCTGGATACGCTCACCCAGATCCGATTCCGTGACAGTAATACCGCGGGTTTCGAGGAACTGTGTCATGCCACATTCTTCCTGTAGCATCGACTTACTTTTGATAATGGAAGATATTTTTCGCTCGTTCAATATGTTCCAAACATGTTGGTTATGTTCGGCGGCATCCCTGGCCCAGTATATTTTTGCACCCCTTTTGGTAGCATTGGCTTCAAATTGTTCCAGGTATTGGTCGAGATGAGTAAGGGTATGCTCCTTAATCTGGGACGCGATGTTCCGGAGCTCTTCCCATTCAGGGATCGCTTTGGCAGCAGCATCCCGCTTCATGCGGGCAGCCCAAAGATTCTGGTCGTGGGCCGGTTCATGGATATCGTCTTGATCAAGAAATGCAGCCGCGTTGGCCGCGGGATCTACACGTTTTGCTGCCATATAAAGCTATTAAAATGGTCCTCCGTTTAATACTTGTGCGATATGTATAAATTTCAGATCAATGCCGGCTTTCCGTGCAATGCCTTGTTGATGCATCAGACAAGACATATCCGGGGATATAATGAATTCCGCCTCATTTCTGATATAATCATCAATTTTGTCCAGCCCCATCTTGGCACTGACTGCTTCATCCGTCACACAAAAAGTACCACCAAATCCACAGCACTCATCGGGCCTGTCCATCGGTACGAGTTCCAATCCTTCTACCATTCGAAGAAGATGCTCGCTTTTATTAAAGTACGGTCCCATCAGCTCAGAAGGTTGTGCAATACCTAGCCCGCGAATAGAACTGCAACTATTATGCAGGGTCGCTTTATATCGGAAATAAGCCCAGGGTAAGGCATCCACGCGTAATACATCATGCAGGAATTCCACCAATTCCCAGGTATTGGCACGTACTGCCTTCACTTCATCCGTTTGGGGGATCGCGTCGAAATGTTGTTTTACATGCTTTACACAACTGCCTGCCGGCCCAACGATGTAATCATACCCAGAAAAATTTTGCACAAAAAGCTTTTCTGCTGCAGCACTGTTTCCTTGGTCTCCTTCATTGGCCATGGGCTGACCACAGCAGGTTTGATTAGGCGGATACTCCACCGTTACGCCGAAACGTTGTAGTAGCTCATAAGTGGCAATGCCTGCTTCGGGGTAAATAGCATCAATGTAACATGGTATAAATAAGGCTACTTTCATACGTAGAGCGGGTAAAGTCCGCCTTTGATTAACACCTTAGCCGATAATTTGTTGCACACAAGCATGAAGGCAAAACGCTCCTGCCTGTCGTGCCTGCCCAACGGCCAGTTATTTATTAAAATACCAAAAGGAAATGAAGGCAAATTGCTGCTGTCTGTCGTGCCTGCCCAACGGTCAGTTATTTATTAAAATTAACCCAAAGGAAATGAAGGCAAAACGCTCCTGCCTGTCGTCCCTGCCCAACGGGCAGGGACGACGAAAAATAAAAAAAACGAAAATGAAGTCGCAGACTTCATTTTCGTTTTTTTATACAGCTATAATAAGACGGTATTGCCTACATGACAGGCGTCTTCCCACCATCAACCGCTATACTGGTACCAGAAATATAAGAAGCAGCAGGCGATGCCAGGAAAGCGGCCAGTGCAGCTATTTCCTTCGGTTCTCCAAAACGTTTCATAGGAATTTCACTTAACCATTCATTGGAAACAACTTCCGGAGCTACCTTCCTCTGTTTGGCGCTATGCTCAAAAAGGGCAGTTAACCTGGCGGTATTAGTAGAACCAGGGAGTACGTTATTCACGGTGATTCCATGTGGTGCTACTTCTGTGGCTAATGTTTTGGCCCAGGAAGCCACCGCCCAACGAATCGTATTAGAAACACCCAGATTTTTCAGTGGTGTTTTTACAGAGGTACTTATGATATTGATGATACGGCCATATCCAGCTTCAATCATACCTGGAACTAACGCTTGTACGAGCACCTGGTTGCAGAGCAGGTGCTGTTCAAAGGCATCTGCGAAAGACTTAGTTTCCGCCTGGAGAATAGGTCCAGCAGCAGGACCTCCAGTATTATTGATGAGAATATGTACAGGAGTAGTAGCCGCTAGATCATTCGCTACGCTGATAACTTCATGGATATCTGAAAAATCAGCTATTTCAATGCGGTGTTTCTGGCCGTGTCCGTTGTGGAGCTGCCCCAAGGCCGCCTGCAACCGTTCTTCATTTCTGGCTAGCAGTATACAGTTGGCGCCCAGTTGCGACAGTTCAATGGCTGTGGCCAACCCTATTCCCTGTGAGCTGCCGCATATCAACGCGGTTTTTCCTTTAAGTGAGAGATCCATATAACCTGTTTATTTGCTACTAATGTAACAATTACTGCTTACACTCGGACATAGATCCGCTTTCTATCCAGTATAAAACCTACCAGCCAACACAGCAGCATAAAACTAAGGGAGAATAACAGCGAACCGAATTTACCGGGAGAAATCGACTGAAAGAAACCATTTACCCACGTATAGGCGCTGCCGTTATTCACTAAGAAAAAGTACAACAGGATCGCCAGGATTTCCGACAAAAGGTATAAAAACAGGGGATTTTTGCCAAAAACAGTAAAAAATCCCGTCCCAAAAGTAATGTGTAAGATGTCTATGAGGTATATCAAAAAGGCAATGATCAGCAAATCAATACCAACTGTCAGGAATACATATGAGCTGGTCCAGAGTTTCTTGTTGATAGGAAAAACAGTATTCCATAAGAGGGCTACTATAATACAACAGATCCCCGCCAGGATCAGTGTGGCTATGCCTTTCGAGGACTTGCCGTCTCTCTGAATATACATTCCTGCATAATATCCTGCTACTACATTTACAATGGCGGGGAAGGTGCTCAATAATCCTTCTGGATCAAAGGCAACGCCTTCTCCATGATAAAGGTGGAGATCTCCTAATAACCAGCGGTCCAGCGCCAAGCCGGCATTGCCTTGCAAGGTGTATTGCTCTCCCGGCGTGCCACAAAACCAAAGTACGGCCCAATAACCCAATAGGAGCAAGGCACTGATGCTCCATACCACCTTGCTGTTGAAATAATAAATCAGCAAGGAGGCGAAACAGTAACATAAGGCTATCCGTTGCAATACCCCAAATACACGGGTATACGAAAATGAGGTGAAGCTGAGCCCACTGCCATCAGTGGTGTGATGGAAAAATGGAAACCAATACATCAAGAACCCCAATAGAAATATGATGGCAGTACGTTTGAATATTTTTCCCAATACCACGGCCTGCGATAGCGTGGAAAACTTCTTCATACTGAAACTCATGGCATTACCAACGGCAAAAAGAAAAGAAGGGAAAACCAGGTCCGTGGGCGTAAACCCGTGCCAGGCAGCATGTTCCAGGGGTGCATATACGCCGCCCGTACCGCCGGTATTGACAATGATCATAAAACAAATGGTAAGTCCCCGGAAAACATCCAGTGGCAGGAATCGTTGGGTTGTCTGTGTCATAGACCAGTTTGGTTGATAAGATAGTAAGGAATGTGAGACGTATTAAATATAGAAAGCAATCTTCCAAAAAACAAATGACTGCCCGAAAAAAGGACATACAACGAACTTTCTATTTGATTATTTTTAGAGAGATGCCACCATGGCCAACTAAAAACGCTACGTTATGCAGAAAACTCTTCTCCTCTTTACATGCTTGTTTTTGCTGCTGATTAGTGCCTGTACAAGGGAACGATCGATTTGGACATTGAAAAAGGCCAACGACTGGTATGCCGCCAAAGGTTGGATGAGCGGGGTGGATTTTATCCCCAGTTCCGCTGTTAATCAATTGGAAATGTGGCAGGCAGCAACTTTTGACTCTGCAGGAATTGACCGGGAACTGGACTATGCGTCCGGCCTCGGCTTCAATGCAGTACGTGTCTACCTACATCATCTCCCATGGGTGGAGGATGCCTCCGGATTCAAAAAACGGATGGATACTTACCTGGCCATCGCTAATCGTCATCGGATAGGTACTATTTTCGTCTTTTTTGATGATTGCTGGAATGATTATCCCCAAAGCGGTCCACAGCCCGCTCCTAGGCCTGGTATTCATAATTCCGGCTGGGTGAGGGACCCCGGATCTGCGATTTATCATAGCCCACATCTCATTGATACCCTCCAAGCCTACGTAAAAGATGTGCTACAAACCTTTAAAAATGATAAACGCATCATTATGTGGGATCTGTATAATGAGCCAGGAAATAGCGGTTATGGAGATTCCAGCGCTGTCTTGCTGACAGATGTTTTCCAATGGGGGCGACAGGTAAATCCGGATCAACCGTTAACTTCCGGCGTCTGGATGCCTGCACTGGCCAATCTGAATAAAATCCAACTAGAGAAATCAGATATCATCACCTATCATAACTACCAGGATGAGCGCACGCATCAAAAAGCCATTGATTCCCTGCGTAAATTTGGCCGTCCGTTGATCTGTACGGAATATATGGCGCGTACGCATGGCAGTAGATTTGAGAATATCCTCCCCATGTTGAAGGAAGAAAAGGTAAGTGCTATCAGTTGGGGATTAGTGGATGGGAAGACGAATACTAAATATGCCTGGAACGACCCTATTCCAAGTGGTGAGGATCCAAAAGTATGGTTCCATGATATCTTACATAAAAACGGTTTACCGTATGATAGCGCAGAAGTGCGACTGATTAAAGAAGTAAACGGTGTAAAACCATAAAGTTGTTGTGGTTAATTCCGCGCCAGGTGTGGAATTAACCACAACAAAAAAGCCCGATAGCGCAGCTATCGGGCTTTTTTGTTGCAGCAATAATATTACATGGAAAATCCTCTTCCCAACACCTCATGCACTTCATGAATCACCAAGAAAGCCTCTGCATCGGTTTCCTGTACGAGTGATTTCAGTCGCATTAACTCCTGCTTCCCGATCACCACATATAGCACCTCTTTAGGCGCTTTCGTATAGGCGCCATGGCCATGCAGTACAGTGCAACCTCTTTTCAGCTCACTAGTAATGCGATCTGCAATCTTTTCCGGCTGTTGGGAGATGATAGTGATAGCACGTTTGGTATTCAGACCATCCACAATGAAATCCACTGTTCTAGCCCCAATGTACACTGCAATAAAGGTATACATGGTTTTCTCAATGCCTATAATGAAGGAGGATATTAGAATAACGAAAATGTCAAAAATCAGCATGGAATTCCCCAAAGACATCCCAGTGAATTTATTGACCAACCGCGCTAAGATGGCGGAACCGCCGGTAGTGCCACCGGAAAGGAATACAAGGCC
This sequence comes from Chitinophaga sp., assembly GCF_019236475.1. Classification (GTDB taxonomy): domain Bacteria; phylum Bacteroidota; class Bacteroidia; order Chitinophagales; family Chitinophagaceae; genus Chitinophaga. The sequence continues at coordinate 288,824 of NZ_JAFAIX010000011.1, read as the reverse complement.
AATCCCGATACCCACCAGTAGTCCGGCAAAGATGGCTGCCAGTAAGGTATTCTGGGTAATAGGTATCAGCGGGTGTTCGGTAAGATACAGGAACAGGGAACAAAAGATAACGCCCAGCACCGTGTAGGCCATAGTCCTTTTGTCCAGCACTTTATATCCGACTACAAAGAGTATGAGGTTGGCGATCATGTTCGTTATGCCCGGCGACCAGCCAAAATAGTAATAGGTAACGATAGTAAGACCAATCACACCGCCTTCAGAGAGCTTATTGGGGATGGCCAGATAGTTAATGCCCACAGAAAAGATGAAAGCACCTAAAATGATGAGCAGGAGATTTTTCACATGTTCTTTCATGCTGCAAAATTATAGCATTTTAAAGCAACCCGTAAAGTATTACTGCCTTGGATTTGTTACCAGGAAATTATTTTTTAAAAAAATCGAAGATCTGTTTGGAATTATTAAAAGCGGATGTATATTTGTCTACCAATTCGATAGACTAATACATCTCACTGCATCTTGAGCCACCAGCAAGGAGCTGTGCCAGTTAAAACTTAATGTGTAAAAGTATACACTATGAAACAGCACAACCTGACAAGTGGCAAGCGTATAAAAGCGCTTCTCTCCAATCAATATACCTGTTCCCGTTATCCATCCGCAGTTATTTACAGTTGTTGCTGTAACTGCTGAAGGAAAAGTTTATGCGTTCTGTAAGCTGTAAATAGAATGCCTGTGTAGTACGCGGGGACGGTATGCTGCAAATTTATTGGTGGTAAATTTCTCAGTATCATATCTCCCCGTAGCTACCCGGCATATAAGTTACAAAATTTTTTTCCATTTAATAAGTATCAGACACGGTTCTACGAGGCATTGCCGCGAACATACTGGTGGGGTTTGCTGGTAGTCGCCTCTGGAACTGTTTGTCAATTATTCGCTTAAGAAGGTTACATCAAAATATTACTGCTAACAGTGAAACTAACGTCTATGTATATACGTTTTTCGGAAAGCCTAATAACTTAAGGAACCACCTGTTTTCAGGTAAGGTGCCCCAGTGCCAGCAAGTCCCGGTCTAAGGCCGGGACTTCTTTATGCGCTATACTTTCCAAGTGCTCAAAAAAATTTTAAGAAACTTTTATGGAAAATTATTTTCTGCGTCATCTAGTAGAAAAGCCATTCGCCATGAACACAACTAAAATCAGAGGAGATGAATTTCTCGATATTCTCTTCACCGGAAGGAACAAGGATTATGGTGCTTATGAATTGAGGAGTAGGTATGATAAACGTGTACGCAATGCTATTTTGTGCACCGCATCCATTGCATTATTACTCGTAGGTGGTTATGTAGTAAACAACTCTTGGGCAGCAGATAAAGGTGATACAAAACCCTTTGTGTACAAGCCTATTGCGCCGATTGATCCAATAATAGAACAGCCGCGTAATACGCCGCCACCGCCGCCGCCAGTAGCACAAACACCGCCACCAGCCGCGCCTACATCCAAGTTTGTTGCACCCAAAATCGCACCTGATGATCAGGCGCCAGATGAAATACCTCCACAGGAAGAACTAAGGCATAATAACATCGGTGTGAAAAATGAAGTTGGTGTAGAAGGTGGTGCTGATATTCCTCCTGAATTGGCTGGTAATGGAGGATCTGGTGTTGTGAAGCTGGAAGTCCCTCCTGCAAGAGACGAGCCTTTTATCACTGTGGAGATAATGCCGGAATTCCCTGGTGGCTTGGATGCATTGGGCAGATACTTGCAGAGGAATATGCGTTATCCAGATGCAGCAAGAGAGAATGGTATCTATGGAACAGTTCCAGTGCAATTTGTAGTGAGTCCTGACGGAAGTATCGGAGATGTGAAAGTACTTGGTGCCCGTAAAGGAGGTGGATTAGAAGAAGAAGCCATGCGTGTGATAAAAGGGATGCCTAAATGGAAACCTGGCCGTCAGGGAGGACGTAACGTACCAGTGTACTTTACCATCCCTGTTAAATTTCAACTGGATAATTGATGATCATCTGTAGCAAAAATCTCCATGTAACTCTCCTTCCGCCAGAAGCCTGTTGCATCTACTAAAATCAACCGCCGCTCCGATGCAGTTTGCAGACTGTTGGAGCGGCGGGCTTTTTAATGGTTATAATGAGGACATGAATTAATGCCTTGTTTCATTCATCCCTACTGTCTTTGCCATACTATTATTGGCTGCTTTCTTAGAATACACCAGCTTGCCATCTTTGTAAGTCTGTAATATCGTAGTCACGCCTGGTTGTATCTTCAACGGATCGCCTGAAACCAATATCATATCTGCCCTTTTGTCTTTCTCAAATGTTCCTTTGGTACTTTGTTCACCCCATTGGATGGCTGCATTAATGGTCATAGCTTTTAAAGCATTGTATCCATCGAGGCGTTGCTCCGGGCCAAGAACGGTGGGAGTAGGGTCCATCAACGTAGTGCGATTCACTGCACTATACGCTGCTGTGAGCATATCCGGCGGTGTAACGGGAGCGTCTGTATGAATAGTGAAAACAATGTTATTGTCTAATGCTTCTTTACATGGACTGATACGCCTTGCACGATCTGGTCCTATTGTGACATCCCGATGCCATGCTCCCCAGATATAGGTATGTGTAGGGAAAAAACTAGGCATCAGGAAGGCAGCATCTTTTTTGAGTCGTTGTATCTGGTTAGATGTACACATTTGGGTATGTATGATTACATTCGGTAACGGCGCTTTGTAACGACCTATTACACTTTCAATTACATTCAATCCTTCTTCAATAGCAGAGTCTCCGTTGCAATGTATATTCACGCTCATACCCATATCAAATACCTTTCCTACGTATTCTTTCAATTTTGTGGTGTCTGGATAGATGGGATCGCCGTTGAAGTCCGCTGATTCCCAAGTTGGAGGATGGGTGTATGGTTTAACTAGCCATGCATCTCTCCCTTGTGGAGATCCATCAAAGGTGAATTTAACGCCACCGATTTTGAAGTGATGGTAACCAGCGTCGTAATTGTTATAATATGGTTGCCATTTCGCGAGATTATCTTTGTTGGAGTCAAAATCAGGGAGTACAATGAAATCTGCTGTCAGTGCGCCTTTATCATTTAACTGGTGTATCAATTCCAATGATTGCGGATCACAGCGGCCTTCGCAGACAGTCGTCAATCCGTTTGCAAACCAGAGTTTTTCTGCTCTTAGCATCCTTGCTATGGCAGTATCTTTACTAATGGGAGCGTGACTAAATATATATCCCAAAGCCGCAATATTGGCATTTTCTGTCAACAAGCCGGTGGGTTTTCCATGTTCCCGTACAATCGTACCCCCTTCTACGGTAGTATCAGGCTTCATAAATCCTAATAAATTCATCATAGCCGTGTTGGCTACTCCCATATGACCGGACGTATGGATCAGGTACATGGGATGCTTTCCTGAGATAAGATCCAAATCTTCCCTTCTTGGATGCTTCATGGGTTGCAGGCGGGCATCATCATAATTATTACCTACTATCAAGGCTGTTGGATCCTTTACCCCTTTTACAGAGAGATACATGGTATCATATAATTTCTTCATGGTATTGATATCTCCATATGGTTTCGGGGAAAGGTCTATCATGCCATAGGCACTGGTTTGCTGTGCAATATGCGCATGTGGGTCAATGAAGCCTGGCATGAGGATCGTTCCTGGATTTACATAAGTACTGATGAAGTGTACACCGCTAGGATACTTTTGGGCTTTTATAAATGCCATTGCACCTTCGTTACTTCCAACATATTTAATTTTTCCTTCGTCTACCACCATCGATTCCACATAATTATCAGGATCTTTTTCATTCGTACCTCTCATCGTCAGAATGTAGTGTGTTTTGGCACCTTGCGGGGTAGGACGTGATCGGTATACCATAATAGTTTTTACCTGTGCTATGGTAGGTAAACACAGTAAAAATGCCGATAACAGGCAGAATACATGTAAAAGGTTTTTTTTCATAAGATGTATTTTAAATGAGTGCTTCAGAAAATGGTTATTAAAAGCCGACAGTAGCAAACCTTTGTAGGAGCAATGCGGAGGCTTTATCCGCTATGGAAGAGGACTGGTGCGGTACGCACCCGGTTACCAACAGCGCAACAAGGCTGCTGAATAGGATAGTATACTTCATTGGAGTTAATTTCTTTGTCTAATATATAGATAGGATTCCTGATGTTAAAAATGCAAAGAAAATGCGGATGGCGCAATTAAACCTTGACTTATGTCAAATTTTTCTCCTGATCCTGCTTAATGTTTCCATATTAATGCACAAATAAGATGCAATCAAGTGTAACGGTACCCGCCGTACGATTTCACCATGATATTCCAGCAGAAACCTATATCTGTCGGTCGCTTCCCGCTTGCGTAAATTGAATGCCCGCTCTTCACTCAGCATATAATAATGCTCTATCAGGGTCGTATAAATGTTATGAAAACAAGGATGGTCCTGGATTAGCCGCTTCATGTTTTCATATTTCAATCCCACCGCTACACAATCTTCAATAGCAGTAATGGTTTCCTTCGAGGGCTTCTGCCGTAGGTAACTCTCCACAGAAATAACAAACTCATTTTCTTTCATGAACCAAGTTGTAGCCGTGTATTTCGTTTCTTCATAACTACTATACAACAACCCTTCTTCCAGAAATAAGGCATACCTGCAAATTTCTCCATAAGATACCCACTGTGTTTTTCTAGGAATATGTATCGACTCCAATGCCATGGACAAGTCATGGATAAACTCCTCCGACAAAGGCTGAATCTTGGAAAATAGGTTGATCATTTGAGGGGATACATGCATGACAGATTTAAAAATTTTAAATATTTCGGGTTAAAAAATTGTATAACAGATTGGCTATAAAATTGTTCTGAAGGAGAGGAGGCTATTCGGCTTATATTTATATATCTATTTTAGATAAATTTCAAACATTTTAGATATCTGTAAAAAAATAATTAATAAATAATGGGTTTGGTATATAAACAACTAAACAAAATAATTATTAATTTAACGCCCGCTTAGTTACGCATCTTGGTCCAAACATAGGAAAATCATAGTTATGGAAGCTCCGGTTAATAATTCGCTGCAACAGTTTAAGAATCTGGTTGGGACAAAGTTTCAGCTTTATAACAGCCTCTTCACCTCGCTGCCTTTCCATCGCGTAGAGAAGACGGGAATTTTTCTCTCCCTCTTCCTCCTCCACTGCGAAGAAGGCTATGCGAAGGGCGGGAGTCCACATGAAATAATGGACTCTTTCTTCGATCAATACACCAATTACAAGGATGAACAGCAAAAAATAGATCTGCTGTTCCGGTTTGTTCAATACGCAGAAAGACAGGTCGTATTATTCGATGCCCTGGAAGATGCTGCTTTCCGCCATATTCGTGACATGCAAGGCGCCGGTACCCTCCGACACCTGCAATCAGAAGTTGTACAGGAGCAAGCACAGGATAAACTAAAGGAAAAACTGAAGGACTTCTCTGTAAGATTAGTGCTCACAGCCCATCCCACCCAGTTTTATCCCGGCGAAGTACTGGGAATTATTAACGACCTGGCCAAAGCCCTCATTGAGGATAATACGGCCCAGGTGAACATGTACCTCCAACAACTGGGTAAAACGCCTTTCTTTAAAAAGGAAAAACCAACCCCCTATGATGAGGCGATCAGCCTAGTCTGGTTCCTGGAGAATATCTTCTACCAAGCCGGCGGAAGAATTATGTCATTCCTGAAAGGACAACTCCCAGGTGTGGTGACAGACAGCTCAAAGGTCCTCCGTATGGGCTTCTGGCCAGGCGGCGACCGCGACGGGAACCCGTTTGTAAACGCGCCCACTACCGTGGAAGTGGCCGCAGCACTACGCAATAGCATTATGAAATGCTATTTCCGCGAAGTGAGAACACTGCGCCGCCGACTCACCTTCAAAAATGTGGAAAACGTAGTAGCCGCACTGGAAGCCAAATTGTCGCGCAATCTCTTCCAACCAGGACATGTATTTGATATCTCCCAACAGGAAATGTTGGAAACGTTGGCGACTATACGTAAAACGATTATAGAAGAACATAACGGCCTGTTCGTGCACCTTGTGGATAACCTCATCAGTAAAGTGCAGATCTTCGGTTTGTACTTTGCCACACTGGATATCCGCCAGGACAGCTCTGTTCATGAAGCGTTGCTGGATAACATCGCGGCCGTGTCGGATGTGCTACCAAAGCAGTACGCAGAAATGAAAGAAGCGGAGAAAATACAGGCGTTATTAAATATTTCCCGGGAGATGAATGTCGATCTGCTGGAAAAACCCCTCTTCAAAGACACGCTGGAAACCATTGCCGATATTAAGAAAATCCAAAAGGCGAATGGGGAAGAGGGTTGTAATCGCTATATTATCAGTCACAGTACCAGCGCGCTCAGCGTGATGGAGGTATATGGACTGTTCCTGCTCAGTGGCTGGAAAAAAGAGGAGATGTCTGTGGATATCGTACCGCTTTTTGAAACCATCGACGATTTACGTCATGCAGGACGTGTGATGGCCAACCTCTACGAGAACCCGGAGTACATGCAGCACCTGCAACGCAGAAATAGCAAGCAAACGATCATGCTGGGCTTCTCCGATGGTACCAAAGATGGTGGCTACCTGATGGCCAACTGGAGTATATACAAAGCCAAAGAGGAACTGACAGCGGTTTCTGAGAAATACGGTATTAATGTGGTCTTCTTTGATGGCCGTGGTGGTCCTCCAGCGCGTGGTGGTGGTAAAACGCACCAGTTCTACGCCAGTATGGGCCGTAACATTGCTAATAAAGAAATCCAGCAAACCATCCAGGGGCAAACGATTAGCTCCAATTTTGGAACAGTCGATGCCGCACAGTTTAACATGGAACAATTGGTGCATGCCGGTATATCCAATGAACTGTTTTCTTCCAGGGAAGTAACGCTGACCAGGGAGGAAGAGCATGTGATGCAGTCATTGGCAGACGCGGGCTACACGTCTTACAACAAGCTAAAGAATCATCCATTCTTCTTGGAGTACTTGGACCATGCCAGCCCGCTCCGGTATTATGCGGAAGCTAATATTGGGAGTCGCCCCAGCAAGCGAAACGCGTCTGCGAAGCTAAATCTAAACGACCTCCGTGCAGTACCTTATGTGGGCGCTTGGAGTCAACTGAAGCAGAATGTACCCGGCTATTACGGCGTGGGCAGCGCGTTACAGCAGTTGGACCAACAAGGAAAATGGGAGGCAGTACAACACCTTTATAAACATTCCTTGTTCTTCCGCACCCTGCTCGACAACTGTGAAATGGCCATGAAGAAGAGCTATTTCCCGCTGACGGCTTATCTGGCCAATCATCCGCAGTATGGAGAAGTATGGAATATGATTTATAATGAATATGAGCTGACACGCAAATATCTCCTGATGCTCACCGGCGAATCTGAACTGATGGCAGGAAGTCCGATCGACCAATTGTCCATCCAGATGCGGGAAAGAATCGTATTGCCACTATTGACTATTCAACAGTTTGCGCTGACACAAATCCGCGAACTAGATAGTCACGTAGGCAATGGCCAGGGTAGGGAAGTATGGGAGAAACTGGTGATGCGATGCAGCTTCGGTATTATTAATGCCGGTCGTAACAGTGCCTAATTGCAGATAGCCAGCGCAGCGCCACCGCCCGAAAGGGCGGAACCTCGCAAATCGACATCGAAGATGTCGATTTAAATATCAGACAACGATAATTTCCATTGTTGGACAATAAAGTTGACATCGAAGATGTCAACTTGCGGGGTTCCGGGCTTCGCCCGGTTGCTACCGCAGGTTGATATCTATAGATTGAAATATAGTATAGATTGTTTGTTTAGAAGAGGAGTTTGTTGATAATAGCCTTTCTTTTTTCGCTTACAGCATGAATTAGAACATGTGAACACTGTTTTAAAATTGTAAAAATTTTATTACAGAGAAATTACATATAACTAATTCATCTTGTGAGATGTTATGAAAAAATGGGTCACTATTATCAGCAAACTCCTTTACTGCTTTATATAGTGCAGTATTCAAAGATTTTACACATCGGGAAGCTATTAGGGATCATCGGGCATAAAATCAGTATTCATCCACTTGGGCGCAGAAAAAAAACTGTGGCAAGCACGAAAAACAACTACTTTTACAACTCCATTTATAGTAACTATTCTTCATTATGGCAAACAGCTTATATGATTTTGGAATGATTGGTCTGGGAGTAATGGGTCGGAACCTGTTGCTCAACATGGCTGATCATGGCTTTTCCGTTATCGGCTTTGATAAAGACGCCACCAAGACAGGCGCACTGGAATCCGCTGCCACAGCCGGTACTACCGTTAAAGGAGTAGCCGACCTGGCAACTATGGTACAACTGCTGGAGCGCCCCCGCAAGTTAATGATGCTGGTGCCCGCAGGACAACCCGTTGATGATGTTATCGCTTCTCTGCTCCCATTGCTGGAGCCAGGAGATGTGGTAATCGATGGTGGTAACTCCCACTATACAGACACCCTGCGCCGCGTTAAATATCTCCGTGAAAAAAATATTCATTTCATGGGTATAGGTGTTTCCGGTGGGGAACAAGGCGCCCGTACAGGTCCTAGCATTATGCCTGGTGGAGATCAGGACGCTTATGCTAAGGTGAAACCTATGCTGGAAGCGATTGCTGCCAAAGTGAAAGAGACTCCTTGTGTAGCTTACCTCGGTAAAGAAGGCGCTGGTCACTATGTGAAAATGGTGCACAACGGTATCGAATATGCTATCATGCAACTTATCAGTGAAGCATATACGTTGTTGCAGAAAGGTGCAGGCCTCAACAATGATCAGTTGCACGAAGTATTCGATAGTTGGAACAAAGGCGCATTGCAGTCTTTCCTCGTAGAAATTACCGCAGATATCTTCCTGCAAAAGGACGATAAAACCGCTGGTAGACTTGTGGATATGATCTCTGATAAAGCTGGTTCTAAAGGTACTGGTAAATGGACATCACAAGATGCCATGGAACTGCCAGTAGCGGTGCCAGTCATCGATACGGCGGTTGCGATGCGTACCATCTCCGCTTACAAAGACCAACGCGTTGCTGCTGAAGAAATCTACGGCGCACCTGCTGGTATTCATGCTACCGCAGAAATGTGGATCAAACAAGTACATGATGCCCTGTATTTCGCCACCATCCTGAGCTATGCACAGGGCCTGGCGATGCTGCACGAAGCCTCGAAAGATCTCCAGATGGATATTCCACTGCCAGAAGTAGTAAAAGTATGGCGTGGCGGATGTATCATCCGTTCTACCCTGCTGGAAGTATTCACACAAGCATACCAACAAGATGCTGACCTCGCCAATATCCTGCTGGATAAAGGAGTTGCCTACCTCGTTAAATCAGTGGAAGCAAACACCCGCAGCGTAGTAGCACAAGCCGCTACCGCAGGTTTCCCTGTTGCTGGATTTATGTCTGCCCTCTCTTACTTCGATGCATTCCGCACCGGAAGAATGGCGACCAACCTGATCCAGGCACAGCGCGACTACTTCGGCGCTCATACTTATCAGCGTATTGATATGCCTGGCACTTTCCACACAGAGTGGCAGCATCAGTAAACTAAATCTCATCTACAATTAAACATATGCAGATCCATAAACGCCCTCCTGCTTCCATACTATTCATTTTCGGAGGTAGTGGCGATTTAAACTACCGGAAACTTACACCTGCGTTATACAATCTGTTTTTGGATGATTGGATGCCCGAGCAATTCGCTATTGCAGGCTTGGGCCGCAGCCCTTACACCGACGATGATTACCGCAACCACCTCCTCGAAGGTATCAGCAAGTTTTCTCGTCGGAAAGGTGAGGAGAACGGTCACTGGCAGGATTTCAGCCAACACGTATCCTATCTGCAATTGGATGCGGAAGATGCTAGCCACTACAATAAAATTACAGACCTGGTAAAAGCCAAAGAAGAAGAATGGGGCGTACACCCTAATGTTGTCTTCTATCTGGCAGTAGCACCGCAGTTGGTGCCTAATATCGTTACTAAACTGGGTGATCTCAACCTCTGTAGCGATAAGCATTGTACACGTATTGTGGTGGAAAAACCATTCGGCCACGATCTGCAAAGTGCACATGAACTCAATCAACTCCTGGCTTCCCGTTTCACGGAAGAACAGATCTATCGTATAGACCACTACCTCGGTAAAGAAACTGTACAGAACATCCTGGCTTTCCGCTTTGCGAATGCCCTGTTCGAACCAGTATGGAACCGTAACTTCATCGATTATATCCAGATCACTGCCGCTGAAAGCGTAGGCCTGGAAGGTCGTGGCGGTTACTACGAAAGAGCCGGAGCCCTTCGCGATATGGTGCAAAACCATATCCTCCAGATCCTCTGCATGGTAGCGATGGAAGCGCCTGTTTCCTTCGATGCCAATGAAATCCGTAATAAAAAAGTAGACGTACTCAATGCCATCCGTCGTATTACCACGGATAAAGTACATGAGTATGCTGTACGCGGACAATACTCCAGCGGCTGGATGAAAGGACAACAGGTAGTTGGTTACCGCGAAGAAAAAGGAGTGGACCCACAATCTAATATCGATACCTACGCCGCTGTTAAGTTCTTTATCGACAACTGGCGTTGGCAGGGCGTTCCTTTCTATGTACGTACTGGTAAGTACATGCATCAGAAAGCAACCAATATCGTTATCCAGTTTAAAGAAGCTCCTCACTATTCATTCCCTTCTGAAGCTGCACAGACATGGCGCCCTAACCGCCTGACCATCAGCATTCAGCCAGAAATGGATATCCGTATCCGCTTCCAGGCTAAACGTCCTGGCCAGTCCATGACCCTGGATCCAGTGGATATGACTTTCAACTACGATGCGGCCAACGGTGAACATGCTCCTGAAGCATATGAAACCCTGCTGCTCGATGTGATGGAAGGTGATGCTACCCTCTTCATGCGTGGTGATCAAGTAGACGCTGCATGGAAAGTAATCATGCCAATCCTGGAAACTTGGGAAAGTCGCCTTCCGCAAGACTTCCCGAACTATGCTCCTGACTCATGGGGCCCGGATGAAGCAGATGTGCTGGTAGCCCGCGATGGTCACAGTTGGATTAACTTGCCTTCCAAATAATATTCGGTCAAAAATATTGACTCAGGAAAAGGACACCACGCCAAAAGCGCTAGGAGCCTTTTTCTGAGTCATCTTTGTTTAAGCGCGTAAAATTCTTCATTCATGGAAATGCATATTGCCAAAGATCCCGCCCAACTGAGCGAGAATGTGGCGGCCTGGATCAGCAACTATATTCTGGAAGTACTCCAAACCCAGGAGCGTTTCACCCTGGTGATGTCTGGTGGTAGTACCCCCAAACAACTCTTTGGCCTGCTGGCAAAAGCGCCTTATAATCAGATGATCCCATGGGAAAGAATCCATTTCTTCTGGGGCGATGAAAGGGCGGTGCCTTTTGAGGATGATCGTAATAATGCCCGCATGGCTTATGAAGTGCTGCTAGACAAAGTACCTGTGAATCCAGAACATATCCATATCATGCGTACGGATATGGCTCCAGAGGAATCTGCCGCTGCATATGAAAAACTGCTGCATAAATATTTTGGAAAGGAAGAAGTGACTTTTGATTTAGTGTTGTTAGGTATGGGAGACGATGGTCACACGCTATCTCTCTTTCCCGGCACTGCAGTAGTGCATGAGCAAAAAGCTTGGGTAAAAGCGTTCTTCCTGGCAGCACAGGATATGTACCGTATTACCCTCACTGCGCCTGTTGTAAACAAAGCAGCCTGTGTACTCTTCCTCGCTACTGGCGCTGGAAAAGCAATTACTTTAAAGAATGTGATCCAAGGAACTTTCGATGCAGAGAAATATCCATCTCAAATGATTCGCCCTGAAAATGGCGAACTGCATTGGTTTGTGGATGAAGCAGCTACCTCTGCCATGGAATAAAAAAATCTCTGCCTGTCGCATTGGTCCGTGAATAAAGCGGCCAAAAAACTTCTGGCTGTCGTCCCTGCCCTGCGGGCAGGGACGACGAAAAAACAAAAACAAAGGCTTGCCGTCGCAGACGGCAAGCCTTTGTTTTAAATAAAAAAAACTTCAGCTACCTCTGCTTTCTACTTTCATCAAATTTCGCTAGCTTAGAAGTCATAAGCGATGAGATATGTTTGAAAAGCCCATATTCGATGCACACTTGCATATCATTGACCGTCAGCACCCCTTACAACCTAATCAGGGATTCCTGCCGTCAGATTTTACTGTAGCCGACTATAAAAACAGTACAGCAGAAATGGAGATTATAGGTGGTGCGGTGGTATCAGGCTCCTTCCAGGGGTTTGATCAGTCATACTTATTGGATGCTCTCCGAGACCTGGGGCCTTCTTTCGTTGGCGTAACCCAGATTCCTACTACTACCACCGATGAAGAAATTATAGCATTGAATGATGCTGGCGTACGTGCGGTAAGATTTAATGTGCAAAGGGGCGGTTCTGAAAGTATCCGTTACCTGGAAAACCTGGCCCTGCGTGTATACGACCTCGTAAAATGGCATGTGGAATTATATATCGATTCTCGCCAGTTGCCTAGTATGTCTACTACACTCCGCAAATTGCCTAAAGTAGTCATTGATCACCTGGGATTATCCAAAGCAGGATTTAAATACCTGCTGCCATTAGTGGAAAAAGGGGCGGTGGTGAAAGCTACAGGGTTTAGTCGCTGCGATTTTGACGTGGTGCCGGCTATGAAACAGATTGTAGCCATCCATCCTTCTGCGCTGATTTTTGGTACGGATTTGCCTTCTACGAGGGCACCGCGGCCATTCTCTCTGAGCGACTTACAGTTGATCGTAAAAAACTTCTCTTCAGACTTGGTTAATAGAATTTGCAGAGATAATGCACTGAAACTGTACAAACCGGCCCAAACAGCAGTAGCTGGATAGGCCGGAGTGCTGGCTGTCTACCAATGATCTATACTAACTGTTTCCAGTTGCTGACGCAACGCCTCTGAAGCGCTGCCATTCAATAATATACCTGGAACCATGCTAGGGTAGATATCTTCAAATGTTCTTACTTGGTTCATAAATACCCTGCGGTACATATGTCGGCGTGTAACATTATGGATGCTCGGTAATCCTGCCGCTGCAGCCAGTTCTATCGCACTTTCTACGGTATCTCTATGGTAATTCGATACCCTTTGTTTCTTATCCGCTACCACCAAGCCTTTCATCAGCCCTTTGTCCTGCGTAGCCACGCCAGTAGGACAGGTATTGGTATTACACAATAATGCCTGTATACATCCCAAGGCCATCATCATGGCACGAGCACTATTGCAGGTATCCGCTCCCAGCGATAAAGCTCTCAGGATATGATACCCCGTCATGATCTTACCGGAAACAATGAGTTTTACTTTACTACGTATATTGAAGCCCGTTAGGGTATCATGTACAAACGCTAATCCATCCATCATTGGCATACCCACTGAATTCGAAAACTCAGGAGGAGCAGCCCCGGTACCACCTTCGCCACCATCTACTGTAATGAAATCTGGGTAAATATCTGTGGCGATCATTGCTTTACAAATGGCGTAAAATTCGCCCGGCTGGCCTATACACAATTTAAAACCTACCGGTTTGCCTTTGCTGAGCTGGCGCATCCTGCCAATAAATAACATCATTTCTTTCGGCGTGTTGAAGGCCGTATGGTAAGGAGGAGAGAAGACCGTTGTTCCTGGCTTCACATGACGGATAGCTGCAATTTCAGGCGTATTTTTAGAGGCAGGAAGAATACCACCATGGCCCGGTTTAGCGCCCTGAGAGATTTTCAACTCTATCATCTTTACTTGAGGTAATGCCGTTTTCTCTGCAAATAATTCATCAGAGAAATTACCATTTTCATCTCGGCATCCGAAATAACCGGTACCTATCTGCCAGATAATATCTCCTCCTTGCTTCAGGTGAAAATCACTGATACCTCCCTCACCGGTATTATGTGCGAAGTTTCCTAGTTTAGCGCCGCCATTCAATGCCTCTACTGCATTGGAACTCAGAGAACCATAACTCATGGCGCTCACATTGAGAATACTGGCAGAATAAGGTTGCAGGCAGTCTTTCCCACCAATTACTACCCTTGGATCTTTATCCATTTTTTCAAAGTCCTGTGGCTGGATGGAATGGGCCATCCATTCGTAACCTTCTGCATACACATTGAACTGGGTACCGAAAGGCTGTGAGTCCAGTTCTCTTTTAGCGCGCTGATAAACGGTAGACCGGTCGATACGATTGATCGGACGTCCGTCTATATCACTTTCAACAAAGTACTGATGGATTTTCGGACGCATACCTTCCATCCAGTAACGCATCCTGCCCACTACGGGGAAATTGCGGATGATCGCATGTTTGGTCTGCGTCATATCATTGATGCCCATCACGATAAGCGGAACGGCCAGGATTAATAACCACCAGACCCAAGAAAAGAAAAATCCCAACCCGATAATCAGGAATAAACTTATAACAGAAATAGCAACGAATCTTTTAGCCATAGGATGTAGATTTCGTTGAATTTAAGACTTTTTTGCAGCACAATTTGCTTTGCAAAAGTTGCAAATTATTTTTTGCAAGGTTTGCAAAATTGCATAGAACGCTATATATTACGTCATCAACCAGATATTATATGCCATTTGACACAAATCCCGCAGGAACCCAGAGATGTTGTAGAATATTCCATTTTAAGTTCTTACATAATTCATCCAACAAATGATGTTTAAGCATTTCAGTAAACTGGTTGCAGCTCCCATACTGATGGCAGCCTCCATGCATTTACAAGCCCAGGATAACAGCTCTTATGACGTAGCCCGCCTGAAATCTAGCTGGGAAGTTGTGGAAAACAACTACGAAGGAAAGGCGCAATTCCTTTCTTCATTTACGTTTATCAACACCGGAAACAAACCCTTTCCGGCAAAAAATTGGCAGTTATACTTCAACTTCGTGCGAATGGTGAAACCTGGGCAACAGCTCAACGGTGTAACCATCGAACACGTAAACGGCGACCTGTTCAGGGTGGTACCTGGTCCAGATTTTAAAGGCATTGCTCCTGGCGATTCCCTCAAGGTAAACTTCAGCAGTGAGGCTTGGGCCATCAACTTCACCGACGCACCCAAAGGGCTATACGTAGTTTGGAATCAACAACCGGCAAAAGGTTATCCGATCTCTGACTTCAGCATTCGTCCTTCTACATCCGCCAAACAATTAATGCGTTTTGCTGGTGATAAAAGCGCGGTTATAACGCCAACGAATATATTTAAACAGAATGCTGCTGCGAAAGACATTCCGTTGTCGCAGTTGCCTTTAATTTTACCCACTCCGGCATCTTACAAAACCGCATCAGGCGAACTCGTCCTGGATGCGATCCCGGAAGTACAGGCAGACCCTCGTCTGGCCAATACAGCCAAATTCCTCAACAATGAATTGATAACGTTGATGGGTAAACGTGCGAAAGGAAAAGTGGTTATTCATTTAAAGGTGGATGAGTCCCTGGCTCCGGATGCCTATAAACTCGATGTTACGCCGCAAGGTGTTAGCATCAGCGCTTCTGATAACGAAGGCGCTTTTTATGGTGTGCAGTCCTTGAAAGCCCTCATATCACCTGCAGCATGGGCCGGCAACGCTAAGACTATCAGCATTCCGGCCGTGCAGGTGAACGATCACCCACGTTTCAAGCATCGGGCATTTATGATCGATGTTGCCCGCAACTTCCACAGCAAGCAAGATTTGCTTCGTTTGATAGATGTGATGGCATTGTATAAATTGAATATCCTGCACTTCCACTTCAGCGATGATGAAGGTTGGAGACTGGAAATTCCTGGATTGCCAGAACTGACACAAGTAGGCGGTAGAAGAGGCCATACGCCTGACTTTAAAAGCATGTTGCCGCCATCATATGGCTCTGGTCCAGATTCTACCAATACTGCCGGTAGTGGATTTTTCACTCGCAATGATTTTATCGAACTCCTGAAATATGCCACAGAAAGACATATCCAGGTGATGCCTGAAATCGAGAGTCCGGGTCATGCCCGTGCTGCGGTGAAATCCATGGAAGTACGTTACGAGCGCCTTGCAGCACAAGGTCGTCAGCAAGAAGCGGAAGAGTACTTGCTCTCTGATCTGAAAGATAAATCCACTTACCATTCTGTACAAGCCTGGAATGATAACGTGATGAACGTTGCTGTACCTTCTGTGTATAAGTTCCTGGATAAAGTAGTAGTGGAAATACAGGCGATGTATAAAGAAGCCGGTGCGCCGCTATCCACCATTCATATGGGAGGAGACGAAGTACCTAACGGCGTATACCAACAATCACCTGCCTGCCTGGCTTTGATGGAAAAAGATAAATCCATTAAAAGCGTGGATGATCTCTGGTATTACTACTATAGGAATGTACATAATTTGCTGAAGGCAAGAGGCTTAGATCTGGCTGGTTGGGAAGAAGCAGGTATGCGCAAAACCACTATTGACGGCAAAAATGTGGGCATTCCAAACCCGGATTTCGCCAACGATAATTTCCAGATAAATGTTTGGAATAACGTAATTGGTGGTGGTCAGGAAGATTTATCTTATCGACTCGCTAACGCTGGTTATAAAGTGATTCTTTCCGGTGTAAGCAATTTCTATTTTGATATGGCCTACATGAAATCCTTTGACGAACCAGGGTTCTATTGGGGTGGATTTGTAGACATCGATAAACCTTTCTACTTCATTCCATTCGACTATTACAAGAATTCTAAAGTAGATGGTAAAGGCGATCCAGTAACCGCAAATACCTTCATGGGCAAAGACAGGCTGACAGGCTTCGGACAGTCCAATATTCGCGGTATCATGGGATTACTCTGGAGTGAAACGGTATCCAACTCCGAGCGCATGGAATACATGATTCTACCTAAACTCTTGGGCCTCGCTGAGAGAGCATGGGCACAAGATCCTGATTGGGCTACTGAAAAAGATCCTGTAAAAGCAGATGCATTGTATAACCAGGCCTGGAGCGTATTTACAAATGTTGTAGGTAAACGCGAGTTACCGCGTCTGGACAAGCTCAACGGTGGTTATGCCTACCGCATTCCAACGCCAGGCGTACAGGTAGATGAAGGGGAAGTAAGCGCCAATGTGCAGTTCCCCGGCATGGTGATTCGTTACACTACTAACGGTGAAGAACCTACGCTGAAGAGCCCTGTTTATACTGCGCCATTTAAAGCGGTGGGTAAAACAGTGAAATTCAAAGTATTCGATACTCGTGGTCGTGGCAGCAAAACCACTGCTGTAAAGGTTCCGCAGCCGCAAGAACAATTGAGAAACAATAGAGATTAAAAAATCTTTCCAACCAGTCGCCCTGCCCAATGGCCGACAGAAAGGAAATAAATGCAACCCTTTCTGGTTTGTCGCCCCTGGTCATCAGGCTGTGGCTGACGCAAAAAAAGGGTAAATTTTTCTAGCCTGTCGCCCTGCCCAATGGCCGACAGAAAGGAAATAAATGCAACCCTTTCTGGTTTGTCGCCCCTGCTCAACAGGCTGTGGCTGACGCAAAAAAAGGGTAAATTTTTCTAGACTGTCGCCCTGCCCGCAGGGCAGGGCGACGAAAAAAATAAAAAAAAATTGGTTGACGTCGCAGACGTCAACCAATTTTTTTTCTACTATGACCAGCATAATATCTTTTGTATTTTGTAATCAGACCTAACCCAATTTACTGTGTTACGCATTCCACGTTTACTCTGCTTAAGCCTGCTTTGGGCGCCGCTCCTCTATGGACAAAAGAAAAACGAAGCCTGGAAACTATCCATCACCAGGGCAGTATCCCCGATTAAAATTGATGGTATCATGGATGAGGAAGCCTGGAAACACGCCGCTGTGGCCACTAATTTCAGGATGGTGCTGCCAATGGATACCAGTGCTGCCAAACTTCGCACGGATGTACGCATGCTCTATGATCAGCAACGTTTATACATCCTGGTGGAAAACTATACTAGTGGCGGCGGGCCTTATATGGTGGAATCGCTGCGCAGGGATTTTTCTTTTCTGAAGAATGATAACTTCATCTTCTTCATGGACCCCTTCGATGATCAGACGAATGGTTTCACTTTTGGGGCCAATGCCGCAGGCGCGCAGTGGGACGGACTGATGTATGAAGGCGGTAAAGTAGACCTAAGTTGGGATAATAAATGGGTATCTGCTGTGAAGAATTACCCGGATAAATGGGTGTTTGAGGCGGCGATTCCGTTTAAGAGTATCCGTTATAAAAAAGGCATTATGCAATGGGGGATCAACTTCAGCAGGAATGACCTGAAAACAACGGAGAAATCGGCCTGGGCGCCTGTTCCTCGACAGTTTCCAACTGCTTCGCTGGCATATACGGGCACGCTGCAATGGGACACCATTCCGCCGGCTGCGGGACCGAATATTTCCATCATACCTTATGTATTGGGAGGTTTATCGAAAGATTATGTGAGTCAAGGAAAGACGGCCTGGCGTCGGGATGCAGGGCTGGACGCCAAGATTGGGATTACCAGTTCTCTTAACCTGGATCTCACCGTCAATCCTGATTTTTCGCAAGTGGATGTGGATAAACAGGTGACTAACCTCGATCGCTTTGAGTTATTTTTTCCTGAAAAAAGGCAGTTTTTCCTGGAAAATGGGGACCAGTTCTCCAATTTCGGATATAGTACCATCCGACCGTTTTTCTCCAGGAGAATAGGCTTGGGCGTGCCTATACAGTTCGGGGCCAGGCTGAGTGGAAAACTCAATCGAAACTGGCGATTAGGATTGATGAACATGCAAACCGCTGCCAAGGAGGAAATAGGACTGCCTTCGCAGAACTATACCGTGGCTGCATTGCAGCGGAGAGTGTTTTCAAGGTCTAATGTTGGGTTTATATTTATCAACAAAGAATCGCTGAATTATCACCCGGAAGAGGAAGCGCAGAAACCACTCTATACCCGCTATAACCGGAATATGGGATTTGAATATAACCTGGCTTCTCGTAATAATTTCTGGACAGGTAAAGCGATGTTGTTGAAATCGTATAGTCCTGGCCGAGAGGGCAGCGATTTTGCGCATGCCGCTAATCTGCAATATACCAGTAAGGTCTGGAATGTCAGTTGGCAGCACGAATACGTGGGGCATAACTTCAACGCCGAAGTAGGATACGTGCCCCGCCAAGGCTATATAAAGGTAGCCCCGCAGATTACTCGTCTTTTCTTCCCGGTATCGGGAATGGTCTTGAGCCATGGGCCGCAGTTGACAGGGACTATGTTCATGGATGAGCATTTCAATCGCACCGACAATGAAACGATGTTAAACTATGGGATTGTATTCCGTAAACGCAATACGTTGAATATCTGGGCATCTAATACGTATATCCGTTTACTGCAGGGTTTTGACCCAACTAATACGGGGAAAGATAGTTTGCCTGCTGGTAGTACTAATAGCTGGAATACAGTAGGGGCGGACTATGTGTCACAGCCTCAGCAGTTGTTTACCTATGCCTTTTCCGCCCGGTACGGCGGCTATTACGCCGGTGGGCGCCGATTGATGCTCAATTCCGAGTTGGGGTACAGGTTTCAGCCTTATGTAAGTATTGCGTTGAGTGCTAATTATAATAATATAGCGCTGACGCAACCCTGGGGGAATCAATCTTTTTGGTTGGTAGGGCCTAGGCTAGATATCACGATGACGAATACACTGT
This sequence comes from Chitinophaga sp., assembly GCF_019236475.1. Taxonomy (GTDB): domain Bacteria; phylum Bacteroidota; class Bacteroidia; order Chitinophagales; family Chitinophagaceae; genus Chitinophaga. The sequence continues at coordinate 269,071 of NZ_JAFAIX010000011.1, read as the reverse complement.
TTTTCACAGGGTTTATGCAGTACAATGAACAGCAAAAGAACATCAACCTGAATACCAGGCTACAATGGCGATACCGCCCTGCATCTGATTTATTCATCGTATACACAGATAATTATTTACCGGAACCGATGTATGTCCGTAATCGTGCATTGGTGTTGAAACTTGTATATTGGTTTAATATTTAATTTTATGTTGGTTGTAAGTTGCTACTGTGGCTGATTTGGTGACTGTTGGTTAGTTGTGCTGACTAAGATATTTTTTGTTAATCTCGCGGGCGTTAACAAGTAATAAACATTCTGACCGCATGATCCATTTATTATTGCAATACAATACGCGGTTAATTTTCTCCACTGCATTACTACAAGCATTGGGCTACGTAAAGTTTTCATTTACTATCGTTGTGAATACAAGCCCCCTGTGGTGTCTACCATGGGGATTTTGTATGTATATACAGATTAACCATTGCTTAACAAATGCATAACAAGCGCTGGGAACTAATGCGCTTATCATTGCAGTGATGCAGCAATTATATCCTATTCGAAGCCTGTGGTCCCGTTTCATGCTATGGATCATAGCAGGTTTGTTAATCACTACTTGTGTTCGTGGGCAATCTGCCACTATAACCGGGAAAGTAGCCGGTGGAAAAACAGGTCAACATGTATCACTTACCTACTGGGTACAACCAGGCATATCTCCTGGAATAACGATGGACGCTGTTTTAGCAAAGGATTCCTTTTATTTTTCATTACCTCCATGGACAGGAGATCCACTGTTTTTTTATGTGGATGCAGGGGGAGGATTTTATGGGATCATCAGTAGAGGAGATCATATTCATCTGGATTTTACGGGAGACACGATTTACTTTGCCGGCCGCGGATCCGCGGCCAATAGGGCTTTATACCTCGGGCGCATAGCCGGAAAAGGACGGCAAGATATGCGCGTAGCAGATCAGTTGGAGTATGATCGGAAGGCCATACAAGCGGTGGATCAGGTACTACAATCTTATAAAGACAGTATGCCGGGTCAATTGTACTCCGTGCTACGAGCAGATTTGCTGGGGATGATAGGATCGCGAATGATTGGCGCATATTGGGAACAAGAACCGGACGTACAAGAAAGTATTTACAATCGGCATATAGGCCCGGCCTTACCGCAGTTGCCATTGGATGAAACAAGTGCTTTATCCGGGCATTTTCTAGATTATCTTTTAGATAAGGCCCAATTGGATTATCATAGGGCGATGCATCGGCAATGCACACACGGAGCAGTATATGAATGGATTAAAAACCACTACAGTGGCGTGTTACAGGAGAAGTTACTGGCCCATCAACTGTTGCTAGCATTTGCCACTGGCGGCCAACAGGAAGAACTGGAACAATGTGCAGAAGATTATCTGAAGATGGTACGTTCAGAAAGTTGTAAAGAAGCCGTAGCAATTCCTTTCAGCAAAATGAGAAGAGGCATTCGAAGAGGCTTGCCAGCGCCGGGTTTCAGTCTGCCGGATCATAAAGGCAATATGATTTCACTAAGCCAGTTTGCCGGAAAGGTAGTATTACTGCACTTCTGTGCAGATGATGATAACCTGGTAACTACGTTAAATGAGATCAGTAAATGCTTTGATAAAAAAGACGTAGTATTTCTGCATATTGGCATGACCCCATTGCCTATCCATGAAAATGGTATTCAATTATATCCTGGTAATCAATTACCTGCCATTCAACGGGCTTATAATGTTTCCGCTTGTCCTACGCTGATAGTGATCGCCCGCAATGGTCGTGTTTTTGCGGTAAAGCCGCCTAATCCATCCAATGATCAGGGCACCGAACTGACGAATGTAATATATGAAGCACTACAACAATAAAAAATGTGGATTCCTGCCAATATATTGCAGTTAGCTGCGTTATATTAGCGGACTCAGATAACCGAAAGGACGCGACTGTAGCGCATAAGCGCTATTTATACGCAGCATGGATTATCAGAACTTCAATTAAATCAAGTTACTAATATTTATATTTAAATATATATGATACAGCCTTGGTTTAATCAGTACAAATCCGTAAATTAATTATTATACTCATCGTTAAGCCCCTCTATGCCACATGCCAAAGCGTTATTTTGACCGTTTACAGACCATTGATTACTTGATTAGGATCAAAGGTACCGGTAAGCCCGCTCAGTTAGCCAAGCGGCTCCGTATTTCAGAGAGAACTCTGTATGAATTCCTCAAAATGATGAAGGAGTTAGGAGCTCCCATTGAGTACGACCGGTACAAAGAAAGTTACTATTACTCGGAAAAAGGTGGATTCAATATCCGGTTCACCAAGAACCTGGTCACCGCGAGTACAGTCTTTCTAATGATCCTTTTCGCTGCCTGGTAATCATGACCTGACGCTTCACTCACTTCCGGGTGATGCCATCGTACCTGCACCGTACTACACGGTGTTTAGATTCTATTGCCTGCCAGGCCCTTAGCCGGCTTCCACAGAATCTTTTGCTAAATCCATCTTATTAGGTGGACAGGGATACCCTTGTGTCTCTGTCTGCCTAATCTTTTGTTTTTCTTATTCTGTTAACATCCAATATACATTTGCCCCATTTTTTACCTCGACCTTTATCATGGAAAAAAACGAATGATGTGCCAGAACAGTAACAACAAATCATTATCAGCCAGCATAGGCAACCATATAAGATATTTTTTTCATAACGCGGTTTAGATTAGATTTTTGAAACTACGCAGGTTTCTATCCAGTCACCTGCCATTTTTTTAAACTAAACCCAGGCAACGCTTACAGCATGTGCCACGTAATTCAAAACAAATAATACATCAAATAGTATGATGTTAAATTGTCTAATTCTCGGGGAAATACCAAATGGCTTTCAAAACCTCGAAAAGTATATCAATGATACTTCCTTCACCTTCCTGGCAGAACATTGCCAGACCTTCAATGAAGCACTACCACTGCTGGAAACAGAAGCTATACACCTCCTGTTCGCAGGAAATCCACCAGCAAACCCCTTCACGCCCAACCACGAAGATCAACACGATTTAAAAATCCTCGTTATCTCATATCCCGATGAGAATCCTTACCCATTCCATGTTTGCCATGAAGAGATACTGTTCCCTGACTTTACCTACGAAGCTTTTTATAACACCGTACACAGACTTTACAACCTCATCGACATGGAAGGACATGAAACTATTCCCCCTAGAACAGCCGACCACTTTATGCTCCGCTGTGATAATCGCTATGAAAAAATAGTATATGAAGATCTCCGCTATCTGGAAGTAATGGATAACCATATTCTGCTCCATACAAAAGATAACCAGATTGCTACCACGGAGAAACTAGACTGGATCATGGCCCAGTTGCCCATTAACGCATTTATGCACGTGCATAGATGGTATGTAGTGGGATTCCGCCATATAGACCATATCGAAAAAGATCATGTCTATATTGGCACTGCCAGGATTCCACTGGCCAAGAATGTTAGCCAGGAACTGGAAAGAAGATATAAGAAACGTTGGTGAAAATCTTCCAGCACAAAAAAAGAGCAGTGCAACCGCACTGCTCCTGCATTTCATCCTTAAGTATATTTATTGTGCAAACATGGCCATCAGTCGGGCTGCTACACCACCGGCATCCTCATCGTAAGTATGCCCTCCCGGTAATAACAACCGCTTGTAATTGTGAATAGTTAACTCCATTAAGTTGAAGTCTTTCTCCTCAGATCCAAACACCAATAATACAGGTTTACTAATTTTATTGATCTCCGCTGGCACACTCAAACCCTTGTTATTGCTCTTTCCTAGCATATCTGATAAATGTACTTCCAGATCCGTAAACCTAGAGGGAGATAATAAAATTACCTGCTGCACCGCATTTTCCAAATCCCCGGGTAAATGAGTATAGATAAAGGGCATCACGTCTGCCCCTAACGAATATCCTATGAGAATAATACCGTGATGGTTATTCCACTGCGACTGGTAAAACTTTATCAGATTGGCTACGTCAATCCCAGCTTGTGCAGGTGTTTTCTTGTTCCAGAAATACTTCAACGCATTCAGTGCCACTACCGGATAACTCTTTTTATGGAATTCCTCAATTACGTTGACGGAGAATTTCTTCATGCCACCATCTCCAGTAATGTAAAAGATCAATGGCTGGTTACTGTTGATATCTGCAGATTTCGCCTGCACGGGTAGATTCCCTGGTGCGTTTTGTGCCTGTATTCCCGTATGAAGCAGCAGCAATGCCGCAATGGTTAAAATCAGTAGAATTATTCGTCTGTTTCCTGTTATCATAGCTTAAATCCCTTCCACAAAAAAACAAAATCCGTTCCGTATTGTTCGTAACTATTATGGCTGCATTACCTTACTGAGGGCCACCGGCAATTGTAACAAATCAAAATCATGTTCATATACCAGGTATTTATTGGTCCACTCGGTGGCATACTTGTCCTTGAACTCTCTGAGACCCTGGTAATGACGGAATAATCTTAACTTTTCATATGCATATTTCACCATCTGCTCGGCTGCATTTTCCGGCTGACTGATACCAGACATCGGTACCATGCCCAAGTTCAGGAACTCCAGCCCTTTAGCCTGTGCATCCTGAATCAGTGCGATAATCAAAGCATCCATCACACCGCCTGGCGCATCTGAACGTTTACGAATCAAATCGTAAGTACATTCTCCAGGGGTATAGTCCGGAATGATATTCAAAAATGCTACAATCTCGCCTTCAGCATTGGACACTGTAATTACATCCTGATGGCGAATGGCATCCTCATCAAATAAGCCTTGGGAGAATGTCATCTCCTTTACTTCATATTGTTTCAGCCACTCGTCGCTCACGGATTTTAATTCCGCTAGTCGCGCATCCGTTTGTGGCGCCACATGCATCTCCGTGATATAACCTTTGTTGGCAAGACTGTTCAGACCATTACGGAGCGATTTCTTATCCTTACCACTGAGGGTGAAGTTGCGAATGTCCATAAGCGCTTCCTGGCCTATCAACATTCGTTTCTTTTTCAGTATGTTGAAGTAGTAGGTACTTTCTTCATCCACTCGGTAAAATGCCGGTCGCAGACCCATTTTACGGCATTGTTGCTCGAACTCTTCCAGTATCGCGAGTTTGTCGTCTTCACTACAAACCGGTTCTTCCAATACAATCGCAAAACTGCTCGCTACCCTGTAAGCAACAAACCCTTCATATTCTTCTGAAACAAATAGCAGTTTATCGCTACCTACTTTGAAATAATCCATCGGAGAGCTGCCGTATTGACTCAAATAGAACCTTGCTTTTTCCAGTGCGGTATTACTATGCTTGGCTACGTGCAGATAAGGTCGGATGATGGTATAAAATAGGAAAGCCCAAGCACTGACGCCCAATACCCTGATGGCGGACATGAATTCCCGTCCGAATTTGGTGATGGGTACCAGTCCATCGTCGTCTAGCAGCATGAAGCCATGAAAGGCATGACGCAGGGATTGCTGTAAGGTGAAATCAATACCAAAGTGGCGGACATTCAAGAAATAGAATCCGACACTACCGAATATCAGTACTACCATAAAGGTAGCGATGGCCGTGACCACGCCAATATTCACCAGTTGTGGATTGCTTTTTACACGATATTGTTTTGCCGTGATCAGCAGAATTACACTCGTTAATAACGCCAGAGACGCTTCTTCGTAATCCAGCGCTTTACTGATATGTCCAATAACAGACAACAGCGAAACGGAGAGGGCTACAATCCAAGCACTGCGCAATCCACGGAAAAGGAAGGTGGCTGTTACCAGCAATATCAATCCCAGGAAAACCACCAATAGGTTGGAGGCATGGATGGAAGTACCAGGTATCAATGCACGCAGTAAATGCATACGGGAAGCTAATGGTGGCGTCAGTACGGAAAATATATTTACCATTCCCAGCAGGAAGATGAGAATGGGTGGTAATAAACGTAATACCAGTTCTTTACCTTTTAATGCAAAGGCGATCATGCCGGCCATCAATGGTAACCAGAATTCGAACAAGCGGAATAATAAAGTAATTTCCAATGCTTGCAGGGAGGTGAAGCCATACCCGGAAAGCAGATATGTCAGTGACAGTTCAATGGCGCCAAGACCACGCAGGAATGGGGAAATGATCAGGAAGATCGTTGCCACAATGTATCCCACACAAGCCGCTTCCAGTGATGGATGCGCGCCTACAGCCAGCATACTGATATACAAATGAGCTACTCCCGCCACTTCGATAAACACAGATGCTAACACCGTTTTCATGAATGCGGGAACAGACAGATGGAACGTGAAGATCGTGTCTACCTGCTCTGCAGCCCCTGGGAAATATTTCAATAAGAAACGGTATAATACTCCTTTTTGCTGCATGGATCTGACTACGCCCACTACTGCTCCCAGTAGGAGACAGATGGTAACGAGTCCCCATGCTGCATCGCGCATAGAGCCAGCATGTAGCATAGCATACAACACCACGGGTATGCCCACTAGGAATACGGATAGGATACCTACAAATCCATAAATACCTGATGCCTGATGAATTTGTTGTTTATGAAGATGTTGTTCGCGACGTAAACTCTGTGGCAAATAGGCCAGGGAACTGATTCCTCCGGCAGGAAGGAATACAGAAAGTAAATTTCTTTTCAGAAAAAGTTCTGTACTTAAATAAAGATTCAATTTCGCTCCCACAGAACGGAAACTATATACGTACATGCCTGCTTGTAAGAGTATATACGCTGCCGTTATAGCCACGCCAATCACTACCCAAATCCTGTCGGCCTGTTCTATGGCGGGTATCAGGGCTTTTAATTCGTGACGTTGGGAACGGAAAAAATAAATGGCAAGAAGGATGAACAGCACAGCTAATAGTTCCTTCCAGTGTAATTTTCGCAAAAATGCTAAAGAAAAAAAGTTGCTTCCCCTGGACATAATCGATAACGCTTCAGTCTTATAGATTTAACTTACAAAGTTAGCCTTTGTTGGGTTGAAATGGCCGCCTGAGCTCGACTTTAATTATATTTTAATGTCTTATAATCTGTTGATAATGATTACTTTTTCGGTATGAATTATTTTGTTGTCATCAATGATGAACTGTAAGAAGTAAGTTCCTGCGCTGAGATTTGTTGGGATGGTAAATTCATAATAATTCCTGTTAATCGTTGGCTGCGGGAATGTGGCATAGCCTACCCGACGACCAGGAACATCTACGAGAGACATCGCTTTGATATTCAATGGTGCACCATAGAAAATATGCAGTATGGTGCCCGTTTTGACAGGATTTGGAAAGACATAGATTTCTCCATTTACATATTTTCCAGGTACTAATCTGATCGGACTATAGAAGAAACTTCCATCTGTCATGATAACTTTCAGCCTGTAAAGCAGTGTTAATGAGGAGTCTTGTATATCGCTGCTTTGGTAACCAACAGGTACATAACTGATTCCGTTAGGACTCTTGGTTTTCACGAATCCGATAGAATCAAAGTTAGGTGCATCCACCTTTTTCCTTTCTATGCTAAATCCTTTCAGGAAGTATTCCCGCGAGGTGGCCCAGCGTAAAATGATAGAATCTGCATTGGTCGCATCCCTAAATGCATCAAAGAATTCCAGCGTGGTCTTACGTGGACTGTTACTAATTTCCGCTACCATACTTGTAAAGAAGGAGTTGCCGTTCAGCAGTTGGAACCCTCTGCTATTAAAGGCTGCCGACGGATTAGGAGAGCCCGTGGTATAGATATTGGGAGACGAGGGGACCGACTGACTGCGGGCCGTATCCCAATTGGCGCCATTAAACCAGGACACATAGCTGCTGCCCCGATTCGCTTCATAATCCGGTCCTTCATCCGACAATAAATGTACAAGGGTGATATTGGCGTTGGTATTGGGCGTTAGTGGATCTATCTGCCATGTTTTATTCACCGTAGTCAGGAAGAGATTTTGTCCTTGCGTCAATCCGGACAGCACACTATCGCTAACGGCTGCACGAACGGTGCTGTTGTTTCCACTAACGCTGACCGCAGCCGGTGTATACGTTGCGGGCTTCGTACCAATTGGGAATATCACTGCGCCATCATTTGGGGAAATATTGGATCTATAGAGGAATCCGCTCCCAAATTTGCCACCAGTAACAATGAAGTTACTATCGGAATAATTACGTATATCCCCTGACGTATGATGACCTACCACTAAGTTCCATCCATTCAGAAAAATGGAACCCCGCCGTAAATCAAGCACATGGCTGATTTTCAGATCGTTTAGGTCTTCTAATATCAATCCGGGTGAATTGATCAGTCGAAGATTAGGAAATATCGTACCGGAATTTTGGGAGACACTATACCCTCCGCTCACAAACTGATACACTACGGCTGGATTTAATTTTCCTGGTTGGATAAACTGAAACCAGCCGCCAGTGCCGCTTAAACCATCGTTGCTTTCATCCAGGATGGAGGCCCCGGGATTATTTCTCCATCGAAGTCCGTAAAAGTTTACAACAGAATTTGGAGTGGATAAGATGCTTCCTTCATGTGTCATATCTCCGAAAATAGCGACCGTATCGCCGCTATATACAGCCATATTCCCACCTGGATGCAGCCAGGCGCCTGATTGTGCCTGCAATATCAAGGTGCAGTACAACAGAAAGAGAGTTAATATCGTTTTTCGTATATGGATAACTGTTGTTTTAATATCCCGTTATCGTAAAATAAACTTTATGTGTTACGTCAGTGTCCATGACCATACCACTCAGTAGGGCCACCAGTGCGGAATTTCCGACTGTTACTGTGAATTGTATCTTAGTCAAACTAAAAGATGACACTGTCACTAGAGGTGAATTCGAATTATTTGTTCCTCCTACGCCAGTTGCCTGGATATTGACGATTTTGGTAAAAAAACCTGTAGGTAATGTTACGGACGGTAATCCGGTACTGATGTTCGGTATGGAATCGACAATGATTTTTAATGGACTGGTCAGCGGCGTATTGGTGCCTGCTCCGGCAACTGAATAATAAGCTTGAGCGGAATTCGGTGCTGTGATCTTTTGCCAGGTAGTGCCTACGCGCACATATAAACTGCTATCTGTTGTGCTGAAAACAATCATTCCTGCTGGTGCCGAACTTAGCGGAGCTGCTGTCATGGAGGTTTGAGTAACACGTGTAAGCAACAGGCCCTGATTAGTAGAGCTCAATTCCAGCACAGCAGACTTATTAGTGGCAGTGGTACCAAGGTCGCCTAATCGTAATTGCTGAGCATGAGTAACATGACACAACAATAGTAATACCACGGAAAGCCACATCACCCTTAGGTTTTGTTGCATAAGCATTCATTTAAGTGAAATCGTGTGCTGTTATTTGCGTATTACATACCAGTTGGTACCATCGGTCGTTACTGTGACATAGCTGTAATCGTTGTAGATAACATAGGTGCTTGCTCCGTCGATAGTTCCGCTGGTAGGGGAGATCGTGAGACTGTTATCAATCCCTCCTGTACCAATTTTTTTGATAGTATATACTCTCCCAACCATATTGGTAGGCGCGGGCAAGGTAACGGTCAAAGCACTACTGGTAGTATTTACCAGCACGGTATTATCGGTGCCGGTCAATGTATAATTGGAAGTCTGAGTGGTAATATTTAGCGAAAGAGAACCACTTACCTGTAAGGTGGAATTGGCGTCTGCACTACTTCCTATATTGGCGGCTTTTCCTATCTGTATGGAATCACGGAATGTTTTATTGCCTGCAAAGCTTTGTGCTGCAATATTTACCACGCCACGCGCTGTGAGCGAAGCATCGGGAACATTGAACACAATCTTGTTGGTAGTAGTGGTACTGTCAATATTCACATCGGTGCCTGCAGTGCCCGTAGCTAACGAAATAGCAGGTCCTGACTGTCCATTGATAGTTCTGATATCAATAGAAAATGCTGAGGAGTCCACTAGTCTTTTTTCTACTGCACCGGTTGTGGGATTACGGAAAAGCACATACGAAGTAGCAGTACTCACATTATTGGGAGCAGTGGCTAGTACCACATTGCCGGTGATATTAGCGCCTCCACCGGTAACGTTTAATCCGTTCGTGATAGTGGTACCACCCGTTACATGTAATCCGGAGGCTGCAGAAAGGCTATCATTGAAGGTTTTGGGTCCTTTGAAGGCTTGCGTGGTAGTTGTAACAACTCCCGGATTGGTAGCATCTGCTGGTCCTAATTGCAATACGCCATTAGTGAGGGTAATGCCGTTTGGAGTGGAACTGGAGAGCAGTGCTCCGACGGTGATGGCCTGTTGTTTGGCGCTGAAGGAAGCCCAGTCAGCATACGTGAGCAGACCTGTTTTTAGTGTGGTCCCATTTACAATCGGCACATTCATGGTCACCGAGCTATCAGTTGCATTGGCCGTAATTCCATAGGCCGAATTCGCGGTATCCGCTTTGATAGTGACGCCTAAATTTGTAAGTCCGTTGATACTATGTATCGCATTCGTAAATGCAGCGCTGGAGAGGTTACGCTGGCTGATAGCGCCCGTAGTAGGATCGATCACCAGGATACTAATCAGCGAGGTATTCGCGGGTACACTTTTCAGTTGAATGGTTTGATCCGTATTCACGTGAATGGCTTCTGTAGCATTGGTACGGATAGACAGCCCTTGTCCGTCGGAGGTTCCGATGTAATTGCTGGTAGGATTGGTACCAGCGTTTCCGTTCAAGTTCCAGTTTGTGACGTTGACGGAAAGACTGTCGGCTAGGCGAGACCAGTAGCCGTTTCTTCTTACGAGCAAACTTTTATTACCTACATAATAGATAATCATACCATCTGGGGCGGTGCTCAGTGGGGCCAGGGTGGTATCCACAATGCGGGGCAGGAGCAGACCTTGACGGAGGCTCTCCAGTTCCAGCACAGAGGCCTTGTTAATGGTAGATGGATTGTTGCCAACTTTCAACTGTGCGATCGCTGTGGGAGACAATGCGATGAAAGCCAATAATAACAGTAGATAGTGGTAGTGTTTTCTCATACACATGCGCGATTAGGGGTGAGCAAAAGAAATTAGATCCAGTTTTTGGTTGACTGGGTGCGGATGGGGGGAATGCCCTATGGGAGATATTTTGCTGTTTATTCCGAAATAAAGATAACGGTTTTTCCCATTCGAAAATCGCCGGGAAAGCATAAAAAAAACCGTGGCGAAAACCGCCACGGCCCTGTTGTTTTAGTGATTGTTGAGTGTTAAGTAACGTTAATGATCCGCTTTATTGTATGGTATCACTAGTACGGGTATACGTGCATGACGTATAATGGATTCCGCGGTGCTGCCAAGCAGCATGTGATCCAGTCCAGTGCGGCCATGGGTGCCTACTACCAGGTAGGAGACATTTCTTTCATGGGCGATTTCCAGCGTAACCACTTTCGGATTACCGGTAGCCACTACGATATTGATATCAGCTCCGGGGTGTTGGTTCTTAAATGCGGCTAATGATTCTTCTGTTTCTCGGATTCTTGCTGGGAGATCTGCAACTGTTTCAGCGAGGGCGATGCCAAGTCCTACTTCTACTACAGAGAAGAGGGTAACGCTGGCGTTCATACGTTGGGCGAGGGTTACACCCTGCCTGATTACTTCCTCGGAAAATGGGCTGAGATCTACCGCAATCATGATATCTGACATACGACAAGCTGTTTAAAGATGAGTAAAGTTTCCGTTAGTATGAATAATTATTCATTTCGTTATGCTTTCAAAGCATCCCAGCACAGATCAAAAGTCAGATCAATTTTTTTCTTGCTTAAGGTTTCGTTGCTGTAATGCGTTTGTTTCACCAGTTCATTAATGGCACCCATCATAAAGGTCAGTAACAGGCCAGTATCAGCGGTTTTTATGAGCATTTCCTGTTGGCCTCTTTCAATCAGATCATAGAATGGGACTGCCAGTTCTCTGGCTCTTTCTCTAGTTTCTTCCGTGATATAGGGAGAGTGATAACACTGTTCCAGGAATACCACTTCTTCAAAATGCTGCAATTTATACCGGAGGATATTCATCCAAACGGTCCGGAATCCCAGCTTGAAAGGTGTTGTCAGTTCATATCCTCTGAAGGCTACTTGTACTGAATTGGCCCTGCTGGCAGCAAAAAGTGCATTAATGAGCTCGTCTTTGCCTGTAAAGTACACATAAAGGGTGCCTGTAGCAATGCCCGCTTCCCGGGAAATATCACCCATGGTAATACCCGACAGGCCCTTCTGGGCTACCAATTTCAAGGCAGCCTCAAAAATTAGCTCCACTTTCCTGTCATCCTTCAATTTCATAATACAAAGATAAGCGAATAAATATTCACTTCTGTGTCAAATTCTTGTAACGTCGTGTTAAATGAATCCCGTGAAATACCAACCCAGCCTTAAATGAAAAAAGCGTGTCTCAGGAATGAGCACGCTTAATTATCCTTGTTGTTAAGCTTAAAAAGTTTGTTGCCATGAATGGGGGTTCTGACAATCTGCTAGTTAAGTAAAAGTTTCACCAATGTTCTGATTTGATTTCTTGCTGTGTTTGAGATTTTTAATTTTGTTTATGCCCCAGTCAGCCTTGCCATTAGGATAGCCAACAGGAACAATACAAAGGTATCTCCCCCCAAAAAGACAAGTGTTAATTAGAACATTGTTAATACGTGATTAACAAAAAATATTTGCACAAAAAAATACCCTTGCAGTTGCTGCAAGGGTAAAAGTTGAGAACATTCACATTACAATGTTCGCCTTGGAACTATAATGAAATTATTATAACAATTAAAGATAAAAATGTAGATCGTATTATAATTCGGAACCTGTTCACCGATTATCAGACAACCACTAACAATTGTATGGCAGTTGCTGCTAACAATTCAAAAGTAAATAGAAACTTTGGACATTTTAGTTAATCACTGGTTAAGCTGCTCAAATACTTTTCATTAGGTAGTTTTTTCCCTTTCCCTGATACCATTTTTCTATACGCTTGCGCATCCCACTGGTAATGATTATTTTTTCACCTATTTAATTAGCACCTATGTTCCACCGTGTGAAAAAACTACTGTTGTTGTTGTCGCTAACCATCATATCTATACGAAGCTCCGCACAGGAGATGCCGGATATGTGGACCACCGGCGCTAACAACAAAGCCAATCCTAACCTGGAATGGTTTAAATCTGCCAAATTTGGCCTCTTTATTCATTGGGGCCTATACGCTAAACTCGGCGGTAAATGGAAGGACTCTTCCTACTATGGCTCTGGTGAATGGATCATGAACCGTGCAAAAGCCCCCGCAGCAGAATATGCAAAAGTGGCCCAAACCTTCAATCCTACTGGATTTAATGCCGATCAATGGGCGGAAATCGCCAAAAACTCCGGGATAAAATACCTCGTTATCACGGCCAAACATCACGAAGGATTTAGCATGTACGATTCTAAAGTGACGGATTTCGATATCGTAGATGCTACACCCTATAAAAAAGATCCCATGAAGGAACTGGCCGCCGCCTGCAGAAAACAGGATATCCAGTTCGGATTTTATTACTCGCAATTCCTCGACTGGCACGAGCCTAACGGAGGCGGTAATAAATGGGACTTTAAAGAAGCAGATAAAGACTATCAGCAATATTATCGCAGTAAGTCTATCCCACAATTGAAAGAACTCCTTACTAATTATGGCCCTCTGGGCATTGTGTGGTTTGATATGCCAGGAGGACTCACCGTGGAGCAAACTAAAACGATGATTGATAGTCTCCGTAAACTGCAACCCAATTGCCTCTTTAGTAGTCGCGTAGGCCATGACCTAGGTGATTACCGCGATTTCGGAGACTCAGAAGTGCCGCCTACACCTATTGCAGGGGCATGGGAATCTATCTATACGCACAATGATTCTTGGGGCTATATTCAACATGATCTGAACTTCAAATCGCCCCGTGATATTATTCACCTACTTTCTAACGTGGCCTCCAAAGGAGGAAACTTGATGCTGAATGTAGGCCCCGATGGCGATGGCAAATGGCCTGAGTACAGTATCAAATACTTGCTGGAAACGGGTAAATGGTTGAAGAAATACGGTGAAAGCATCTATGGTACTACTTATGGCCTGATCCCAGCACAGCCTTGGGGGGTGACCACTAGCAAACCGGGAAAACTGTATCTCCACATCTGGCAGCAACCAGATAACCATCAATTAAAAATTGCCGGCATCAACGCCAATATTACCAGTATACGTATTTTGGGAACAACCCAGCCACTCACCTGGAAAAAAGTCGGCGGCGAAACGATTATACAACTGCCTGCTACATTGCCGGATGCGCGCAATACAGTAGTAGTCATGGAATACAAAGGCCAACAGCAAGATTTGTCGCAGTTACATACCCAGACGGTCAGCGCGCATTATCCAGAAATTACCATGTCGCCAGTTTGGGCAGTGTTTAACGGTGCTGCATCTACGAAAAGCTTTACCTATTCCCACTATTTCGGCGATTGGAAACATGATAACTGCGCCATCAATATGGTACAACCGGAAGATGCTCTCGTATTCCCGCTGCAGGTACAGGAAGCAGGCGATTATAAAGTAGTGCTGGATTATAATTGTGAAGCTGGCGCTGCTACACAAAATGGATTGGTAACGCTGGGAGCTCAGCAACTGCCTTTCCTGACGCTCCCTACAGGCACCTATGATAGTCATCAACCTATGTTATTCATACAACATGCGGTGGGTGTTATTCATATCGATCAGCCAGGGGAATATAATCTGACCGTGAAACCGGCAAAAACCAATAAGAAAGAGCTGTTCAGGCTGCGTAACGTCATCTTACAACCACTGCAATAACCATTAGAATCAGTGAACAATGAATAAACTAAACATCCTTGCTGCCGCATTACTCCTCCAGTTGCAACAGGCAGGAGCACAGACAGGCAGTAAGCAACAGCCAGATTGGCTGATCAATAACAAAGGCTACAAAGCGGTGGCTGCTGTTCAGGGAAAGGAAATCACCCTTAGTAACGGATTACTGAGTCGGAGTTTTCGTGTATCCCCCAACGTGATATGCACCGATTTTCGGAACCTGACCAGTGGAGAACAATTGTTGCGCGCTGTCAAACCAGAGGCCCAGCTTGTGATTGATGGGAAAGAGGTGAATATCGGTGGCGCCTATACGCAGCGTCAACAGGCTTACTTGCTGCCTATGTGGCTGGATGGGCTACAGGCAGGTCCAACAGATATGCAGTATCAACGCTATGAAATCGCGGATCTGAAGCCTTACCTGGCAGATAATGGCCATACGAAGGCAGCCACAGGGAAATCGTTGATATTTACCTATGCCGCGGCAGCGAATTCAGGCCTGAAAGGACTCCAGGTAAAAGTGCATTATGATTTGTTTGATGGTATACCATTGGTAGCTAAATGGCTGGAAATCTCCAATGGCACTGGCAAAGCCATCCACTTAGATCAGGTGAAAAATGAAATCTTGGCTATGCCGGAAGAAGAATCCGCTGTAGTAGGAAGTGTGAGCCAGATGGCCAACCCCCATGGCATATACGTAGAAAGCAATTATTCCTTCAATAACGCCATGAAAGCCAATCTGAGTGATCAAACCACTCACTGGAAGGCCGATAGTACCTACACTTCTCAAGTAAACTATGACCTGCTAACGCCCTGTGTATTGGAGGTTTATCCGAATGTCCCGGTAGGTATAGTTTTGGGAGACGACAGTCGCTTTGAATCAATTCGTACCTACGAATTATTGATGGATGGATATGACCGGGAACGGAATGGCCTCGCTAAGAGGGCCATGTATCGTACGATTGCGCCATGGACGAATCGTAATCCCATCTTCATGCACCTGGTAAGTACGGAGCCTGCAAAAGTGAAAGCGGTGATCGACCAATGTGCTGCCACTGGTTATGAAGGCGTGATTTTAAGCTTTGGTAGTGGCCTGAATATGGAAGATACTTCTGTCGCTAATATCTCGAAATTCAAATCCCTGGCGGATTATGCCAAAAGTAAGGGAATTCTGCTAGGAGGATATTCCCTGTTTTCTAGCAGGAGGATCAGTGAAGAAGATGACGTGATAAATCCAACCACCGGTAAAACAGGAGGTGCTTTCTTTGGAAATGCGCCATGCCTGGGAAGCAAATGGGGACTCAGTTACATCGCGAAACTGCAATATTTCTTTGCAGCAACCGGCTTCGGGATCTTTGAAAATGATGGACCTTATCCGGGAGATGTATGCGCGTCTTCCACACATCCTGGTCATACTGGTAAAGACGATTCCCAGTGGAAGCAGATGCAATTACAGAAAGAACTTTATCACTGGATGTATGCGAGGAACATTTATGTGAATGCGCCTGATTGGTATTTCCTGGATGGAACCAATAAAATTGCTTTAGGATATAGGGAAGTGAATTTCTCCTTGCCGCGTGCGGAACAACAGATATTAAACAGGCAGAATATTTATGATGGATTATGGGAGAAAACCGGTTCTATGAGCTGGGGCTTTGTACCATTAACCGAGTACCAGGGCGGTGGAGCAGCGGCAACGTTGGAGCCGTTGAAAGACCATCTGTCGGATTATGAAAAGCTCATGATGCAATACTACGGCGCTGGTGTGCAGGCTTGTTATCGTGGCCCCCGTTTATACGACACCGATAGTACCCGTCAGTTAGTAGCGAATGTTGTCTCCTGGTATAAAAAATACAGAACTATTTTAAATGCGGATATCCTGCATCTCAGACGGCCGGATGGCAGGGATTGGGATGGTATTTTACATATTAGTGCTGCACTGCCGCAAAAAGGGCTGGCCATGTTGTATAATCCAACAGCCGCACCTATTACCCGGGAAATCGCATTGCCACTGTACTATAGCGGCCTGACCCAAACAGCACGTATTCGGGAAAAAGAAGGACCATTGAAAACGTATACCCTTGACCGTGAGTTCAACGCACACGTAAAAGTTACCATTCCTGCCGGCGGATATACCTGGCTGGTAGTGGAGTAATTATCTGATCAAACCAAAATTTTAAATCCGACATGAAAAAAATGACACTCGGCTTTCTCACCTTGTTACTGCTGACGCTAGGGCAGTTACAAGCGCAGCAGAAGCTTTCCGCAGAAACGGATGCGCAAAAAGAACAGCGCATGGCTTGGTGGTTGAATGATCGTTTCGGTATGTTTATCCACTGGGGCTTGTATGCTATGCCAGCCCGTCATGAATGGGTGAAAAGTAATGAACGCATTACTGACAGCGCCTATCAAAAGTACTTCGATAACTTCAATCCAGATCTGTACAGTCCCCGCGAATGGGCCAGGATGGCCAAAGCAGCCGGTATGAAATATGCGGTACTGACCACCAAACATCATGAAGGATTTTGTCTCTTTGATTCCAAATTTACAGAGTATAAATCCACCAATACGGCGATTAAGAAAGATCTGGTGAAAGAATGGGTAGAAGCATTCCGTGCAGAAGGACTGAAAGTTGGGTTCTATTATTCGCTGATCGATTGGCATCATCCGGATTATACGATTGATCAAAATCACCCACAGCGACCAAATAATCCTGCCGATTATGACAAGCTGAATAAAGGCCGTGATATGGCTAAATACCGTACTTACCTGCATAATCAGGTGAAAGAACTGATGACCAACTATGGCAAGATTGACATTCTCTGGTTAGATTTCAGCTTCCCTGGCGAGCATGGTAAGGATCATAACGACTGGGGATCAGAAGAGTTGTTGAAAATGGTGCGTAAACTACAACCAGGTATTATTGTAGATGATCGCTTGGATCTGAATAATTATGATGATGGGTTTGACTTCGTAACGCCAGAACAGTATAAAGTATCTGAGTGGCCAATGCGTAATGGTAAGAGAGTGCATTGGGAAACCTGTCAGACTTTCTCCGGTTCATGGGGATATTATAGGGATGAAACCAGTTGGAAGGATAATAAACAACTGTTGGTGTTGTTGATCGAATCTGTTAGCAAAGGGGGCAACCTGTTATTGAACGTGGGGCCCACCTCTAGAGGATTGTTTGATTATCGTGCGCAGAAAGCCCTGGCAGGCATGGGCGACTGGATGCAGTTGAATAGTCGCGCTATTTACGGCTGTACACAGGCGCCAGCGGATATTCAACGTCCAGACAATGCGTTGCTGACGTATAATCCTGACACCAAACGTTTGTATGTGCATTTACTGGATTACCCATTGCAGCGTTTTGAATTGCCTGGTATGAAAGGTAAAATCAAATATGCGCAGTTCCTGCATGATGGCTCTGAAATCAAAATGCGGAATACCAATAAGGGAGATGTAGCCCTGGATTTACCAGTGTTGAAACCTAATGTAGAAATTCCGGTAATTGAGTTGATATTGCAATAACCCAATAACCAGTAAAAAAAATCCGCCTTCGTTTAAAAAACGGGGGCGGATTTTTTACTTTTATAATTCATGAAAAGATTTATTTTTACAAGGGTCAATAAAATCTTTAATATATATGGTGAATCCGTAGTATAATTTTTTACGTACATATAATACCACGGAAGAGAAAAACCATACATATTAGAAAATTTAATTTGATTGGTTTAATAAGATTGCCACCTTTAAGAGTATTGATTATTAGCCATTTACGTTTTTGTTGATCCAGAATATCTTTATTGTCAACCATATTATGAATGTATCTTTATTGTAATATAAAATATCTTGTATATTAATATTTATTGAAAAACCATATACCTATCCGATTGACTGCAACTAGGATTTGTTTCAAATTTGTTATGGTATGGGAACCGTGTAATCATTCCAGTTATTTGTAATCAGCGCCATACCAGCTTCCAAAACTAGCAGTTTACCTGGAGGATCTTTCATATGAAAATCACATAACCCAAAAGGAATATTATGAAAAAAGTGGGGCCTATTAGTGCTGGTCATTGGGGCGAGACGAATGTTTTTGAGGTTGGAGAATTGCATCATGAAACAACTGATTCGTTACAACAATTAGCAAAAGATATCTGTAACCTCGTTTTTATGGATGTAGATATACCTGGATTAACATCAATAGAGGCTGCCAGCATTGTAAAGGCTGCGTATCCTGATATTAATGTTATTCTACTCAGTTTAAGGGAGGATAATAATGCTGTTTCACAGGTACAGGTGCCGGCAGAAGGCATCCAGTTGGATAAAATTCCACCTGTTACGCTTTCGGAGTTTTTATCGAGAGTGTATGAAGCAGCTATTCATTCCAACCTGGTAGCGGTAAATAAAGTGTTGGCTTTTTTTAATAAAGAGCGCTCATCTGTGCAACCAGTACAGCAGGATACTTATGGATTATCGCCAAGAGAAAAGGAAATCCTGCGATGCCTGGTGGATGGGGATACCTACAAACAGATTTCAGAACATTGCCATATCAGCGTGGGCACCGTGCGCTCACATATTATGAACATCTACAGAAAACTGGAGGTTAACTCCCGCTCCAATGCCATCGTTAAAGCAATGAAAGAACATTTAATCTGATGCGTCCCGCACCACAGTATTAATTACTTCCCTCTTCTATTGCCAACGCAGATTTTAGCGGAATTTACCTGTATTCCTGCTCCAGACGCGCTTATCAATGCGCTGGACTACCTGAAAATGCTATGCGAAAAAGATAAAATTTTACCGTATTTTGTGCAATCGATTGCGTAATTTGGATGCCGTAAACAGTGTCAACCAAGCTATTCCATTTTATATTCTAAATTGTAGTGGTGCATACGTTTGCATATTTCACTGATTCGCTAGTATTATTTAAAGCTGCTGTCCCGTTATGATGAGAAAAGTATTTTCCTTTTGGCTCTGTGCCCTCCTTTGTTCCTGCCACGTACTAATGGCCCAACAAACCATTCGTGTCAACAATCAGTGGGATTTCCTGAAAAGTGACCTCGGAGGAGTATGGGAAGCCATGCGCCCAGCCTCAGAAGGAAGCCCGGAAACTGTACCGCTCTGGCAGAAAGTAACCATCCCTCACTGCTTCAACGACCGCGATGGCGTAGATCCAGATGTAAACTTCTACCAAGGCCCCGGATGGTACCGGACCAACATGGATATTAAAAATCCATATAATAACGGTCGCACTTTTCTCCACTTCCTCGGATCAGGACAAAAAACTAACGTATATGTATATACGCAATTGGTAGGCTCCCACACCGGTGGATACGATGAATGGTCTGTGGATATCACTGATGCGGTGAAAAACTTCCTGCAATCCCCTGAAGCCAAACGCTTCAAAGGAAAAGTGCCTGTGGCCATCCGCGCAGATAATACCCGCGACCTGGAAATGATTCCTTCTTCTATGTCGGATTTCAATGTATATGGTGGTGTTTACAGACCGTTGGAACTGGTATACACGCCTGCACTTGCCTTCGATGCTTTCCATATGCAGGCCACTACAGATGCGACCGGAAATGAAGGTACACTGACCTTCTCTTCTTCTTTTATCAATGCCGCAAACCTAAAAGATGCAAACCTGGAAATCACCGTGCGCGACCCGCGCAACCAAGTGGTGAAAATAATCACACAGCCTTTATCGCTCTCCTCCGGAGAACAACAACTGGCAACGATCTCCATTAAAAAACCTGTTCGCTGGTCTCTAGATCAGCCCAACCTATATACTGTCACTGCCCGTATCAGCTCCACTGCTGGTACTGCGGAATGGTCCGGTACTACCGGTTTCCGCCACTTTAAATTTGAAGAGCATGGCCCATTCTTGCTGAATGGTAAACGCCTCCTGCTCCGCGGTACGCACCGTCATGAAGATCATGCGGGCGTAGCGGCTGCCATGGATGATGCGACCATCCGAAAAGAAATGATCCTCATGAAACAAATGGGGACCAACTTCATCCGCCTCGGCCACTATCAGCAACATCCGCTGGTACTCCAACTCTGCGATAGTCTCGGTATCCTCGTATGGGAAGAAATTCCTTGGTGCCGCGGCGGCCTCGGTGGCCCCATCTATAAGGAACAAGCGAGAAGAATGCTGACGAACATGATCAGCCAGCATCGTAATCATCCTGCCGTGATCCTCTGGGGCCTCGGTAACGAAAACGACTGGCCTGGCGATTTCCCTGAATTCGATAAGGAAAAGATCCGCAACTTCATGTCGGAGCTCCATCACCTGGCGCATCAACTGGATAGCACCCGCCTCACCACCATTCGCCGCTGCGATTTCTGTAAGGATATCGTAGATGTGTATTCTCCTTCTATCTGGGCAGGATGGTACCGCGGTCGTTATACGGAGTACAAACAGGAAACCCTGAAGGAAATCGACCGTGTAAAACACTTCTTCCATGCGGAATGGGGCGCGGATAGCCACCAAGGCAGATATTCCGAAAATCCTGAATTCTTTATACAACAGATTGCGACCGGAAAAGGTGCCGATGAACGTACGGGAGATTTCGCGCTTACCGGCGGTAATGCACGCGCCTCCAAAGATGGCGACTGGTCTGAGTCTTATGCGGTAAACCTGGTAGACTGGCACCTGAAGGAACAAGAAACAATGCCTACGCTTACTGGTAGCGCTTATTGGGTATTCAAAGATTTCTCTACGCCACTGCGTCCGGAGAATCCTGTCCCTTATGTTAATCAGAAAGGCATTGTAGCACGCGATCTCACGCCAAAAGAAATATACTTTGTATTCCAATCCTACTGGCTCACACAGCCAATGGCACATATCTACGGCCACAACTGGCCTATTCGTTGGGGCAATGCAGGAGAAGAGAAAGAAGTGCGAGTATATTCCAACTGCCCTGAAGCAGAACTCTTTGTAAACGGCAAAAGTGCCGGTGTGAAAAAACGCGATAGCCAGAACTTCCCGGCTGCGGGCCTTCGCTGGAAAGTGGTACTGCAAGCTGGTCAGAATAATATCCGGGTAGTAGCCCGCAACGGCAAAACCACGGTGACAGATGAAACCACCTGGACTTACCAAACAGAGAAATGGAGCAAACCTGCGAGACTGATTGTGGAAAAGGAAAACCAAGGCAATACCACATTGGTGAAAGTGAAAGCAGTAGACGCAAATGGTGTGCTCTGCCTGGATGCAGCGAACCAGATTACTTGGTCTGTTGCTGGAAATGGCACCCTGATCGATGATTTGGGCACTGCTGGCGGTTCTCGCAAAGTACAATTGGCCAACGGTCAAGCGAGCATTCGCATTGTCAACAATAACGGTAAAAGTGTTGTAGCCGCTACCGCCGATGGTTTAACAACAGGTTTGATAGAATTATAATCCTTAATCTGCCAACAGATGAACAGATATTTTTTAAGCATCAGCCTATGCTTGTCGGCATTAGGAGTGCATGCAGCGCCACCGGATTCTCTCCTGAAGCTTTGGTACAAACAACCTGCCTCACAATGGGTAGAAGCCCTGCCACTGGGCAACGGTCGCATTGGGGCCATGGTATTTGGCGGTGTACAGACGGAAGAACTGCAACTCAATGAAGCGACCCTCTGGTCAGGCACTCCCCGCAACGGCAATAATCCGAACGCGAAAGAAATCCTGCCGCAAGTACGCCAACTCCTGAAAGAAGAAAAGTACATGGAGGCAGATAAGCTCTCCCGTGAAATGATGGGTAAATACAGTGCCCGTTATCTCACACTGGGCAGCCTCTTCTTAGATAATAACATTCCTGGTAATACGGAAGCTTATCACCGGGAACTAGACCTGAATACCGGTGTAAGTACCGTGAAATTCAGTGCTAACGGTATCGTATATACGCGACAAACATTCATCAGCTATCCGGCGCAGTTGCTCGTTATGCGACTCACCGCCAGCAAACCAGGTGCTATTAGCTTTGATACCCGTTTTGCGAACCCAATGCCGCATACCAATAAGGTGGTGGATAAAGCGAAACACTACATTGCGATGAGTGGTAGTTGCCCATCCTACGTGGCTGCCCGCGCTTATGAAAAAGAGCAAGTAGTATACGGTAAAGGCGAAGATGGCAGCGATCCTGTCAGCTATGCGGTGCATTTACAAGCTACCTCAAAAGATGGCAAAATCACCGAAGATACAAGCGGTATCCATGTGAAAAACGCTACGGATGTGGTGTTGCTGCTATCTATCGGTACAAGCTATACCCGCGAGGGCGTACGTGCAGATGCTGTGGCCCGCGCAAAAACGGCACTGGACAAAGCGGCAGCGATGCCATATGCACAGCTCTTGTCTGGTCACGAAAAAGATTATACTAACCTGTTTAACAGGGTGGCCCTCAATCTCGGCGACGACGGCAGCGCGAAACAGGCTACAGACCAGCGTTTGAAATACTACACTGCTGCTGGTGGCAACCGCGATCCACAACTGACTACCTTGTTGTATCAGTATGGTCGTTACTTGATGATAGCTGGTTCCCGCAATGGAGGTACTGCTATGAACCTCCAAGGCCTCTGGAATAAAGAACTACAGCCACCTTGGGGCTCAAACTATACCATCAACATCAATACTGAAATGAACTACTGGCCTTCTGAATCGGCGAACCTCTCAGAATGTACAGAACCATTGTTCAATTTTATCAGCCTGCTGGCCAAGAATGGGCGTACTACCGCTTCCGTTAACTATGGCGCAAAAGGCTGGACCGCGCATCATAATTCCGATCTCTGGGGAATGACTTACCCTGCTGGCGGTATTGATTTCAATGATCCAAGCGGTAATCCTAAATGGGCTATTTGGCCTATGGGCGGCGCTTGGCTGACGCGTCACCTCTGGGAACATTATCAATATACCGGCGATAAAAAATTCCTCGCGTCTATTTATCCACAGTTGGAAGGCTCCTGCGAATTCATGCTGGACTGGCTCATCAAAGATGATAACGGTTATTGGGTAACCAGTCCTGCTACTACACCGGAGAATAATTTCCGTGTAGACGGCAAAGCCACTGGTTCTGTGAGCATTGCCACTACCATGGATCTTTCCATTATTCGTGACTTATTTAACAATACCATCCTCGCATCGAAAGTCCTTGGTAAAAACCCGGAACTGGCCAACAGATTGACCAAAACACTGTCTGAAATGTATCCTTTCCATGCAGGTCAGTATGGACAATTACAGGAATGGTACAAAGACTGGGATGATCCTAAAGACAGCCACAGACACGTGTCTCACCTATATGGCCTTTTCCCTGGCAACTTCATTTCTCCGCGTCATGATGCTACACTATCGGAAGCGGCTAAACGTAGTTTGCTCCTCCGTGGAGATGGTGGTACCGGCTGGTCCAAATCCTGGAAAATCAACTGGTGGGCCCGTCTGGAAGATGGCAACCACGCCTATACGATGTTGAATAAACAGTTGTTCCTCGCTGGCGGACAAGCCGTTAGTGTGGCGGATAACAGCGGTGGTAGCTATGCCAACCTATTTGATGCACATCCTCCATTCCAGATTGATGGCAACTTCGGCGTAACTTCTGGTATCACGGAAATGCTGCTGCAAAGCCATGATGGCGCTATTTACCTGTTGCCGGCTTTACCAGATGCATGGCCAACCGGTTCTGTGAAAGGTTTGAAAGCCAGAGGCGGATTTGAAGTGGATATGAGTTGGAAAGACGGCCAGTTAACGAGTGCGACTATACGCTCTTCGTTAGGAGGGAATTGTCGCGTAAGGGTACAGCAGCCAGTAAAAATTGTAGGTGCTAAACCCGCATCAGGAGCCAATCAGAACCCTTTCTATACATTAGCAATGACAGGAAAAACAGAAGTGAAAGACGCTTCCAAACTGGCTTCGCTGGATCTGAAACAGGTATTTGAATACGATCTGCCAACCGTTGGTGGAAAATCCTATACCATCACCAAATAGTATCAATTTCCGTTATGAAATACCTGAAACATATAATACTGAGTGTAGGCGTTGGCGTTATCGCTGCACCTGCGATGGCACAAGTGAAAGGAGATGATGATGGCGTACTGAGTCAGAAGGCGGTATCCCGCGATCAGCAAGCGATTGATAAAGCCGTGAATGGCTGGTGGAAAACTTCGATGAATGCCCATGATAGTCGCATTGCATGGTGGAGAGACGCCCGCTTCGGCTGCTTTATCCACTGGGGCGTGTATTCTGTACCCGGTGGGGAATGGAAAGGCAAGAAAGTAGGCGGCTATGCAGAACACCTGATGAGAAAGGAGAGGATTCGCAGAGGGGAATATGATTCCCTGTTGATCCGCACTTTCAATCCGGTTGATTTTAACGCAGACGCATGGGTGAAAATGATCAAAGCGGCAGGTATGCGCTATCTCGTTATCACGGCGAAACACCATGATGGCGTAGCGATGTATCCTACTGCTATCGGCGATTACAGCATTAAAAATTCCAAATTCCATCGGGACCCGATGGCGGAATTATCTGCCGCCTGTAAGAAATACGGCATTCGTTTCGGCTTTTATTATTCCCATGCATTTGATTGGGAACATCCAGATGCACCTGGTAACGACTGGGATTACGACAATCCTGGAGGAGATAAAGACCTGCATGGAGGTCGCAACTGGTTTGATGTACATCCGGAATTGTTACCTAAAGCCGTGAAATATGTAGATGAAAAAGCAATACCACAGATAAAAGAACTCATTGCAAAGTATCATCCGGATATTCTCTGGTTTGATACGCCGCATAAACTGCCGTTGAGCGAGAATATCCGTATCCTGGAAGCGATCCGCTCTGTGGATAACAATGTGGTTGTAAATGGAAGACTGGCGCGCAGCAATGACTATTCTTTCGGGGATTATATCAATACTTCCGACCGTCCGGCGGAGTTCTATCCTGTAACCGGCGATTGGGAGGCAATCCCCACTACCAACGAATCTTATGGCTATTCTAAATTCGATGATAGTCATAAACCCGTTTCGTTTTTCATTCGACTACTCGCAAAGGCGGCCGACAGAGGAGGAAATTTACTGATGAATATAGGGCCTGAAGGCAATGGTGTAATAGATCCGAGAGACACGGTTATACTACACGGCATTGGTTCCTGGATGCAACGATATGGTAACAGTATTTATGGTACAGCAGCAGCACCATTGCCCATTCAGCCCTGGGGAGAAGTTACCCAGAAAGACAATAAACTTTTCCTACACGTTTTCTCATGGCCTAGAAATGGCGTCCTGACAGTAGGCGGATTGACAGGTAAAGTGAAAAAAGCTTACCTGATGAATACTACCGCAGCCCTCAAAACAGCAGTGGTAAATCGTACGGACGTTAGCGTTACACTGCCTAAAGCCGCACCTGATACGATCAACAGTGTGGTAGTGCTGGAGCTGGCAGATAAATTGCCTGCTACTACTTTGCCAAGAGAGTTGGATGCGGATGGCATTACAAATCGTTTACTGGCATATGATGCAGACCAGACTGGCAAAGGGTTTTCAAAAGGTGATGGGAAGACGGCCAGTTATTGGGTGGCGGGCATCGCTCGTCCCGATCAGCAGTTGAGCTGGAAAGTGAGGGTGGTAAAGAAGGCTACGTTCAGTTTTTCTGCAAAATACCTGAGCGACCTGGCTGGTCAGCAGTACACCGTAAAAGTAGGACAGCAACAGCTTACAGGTACAGTGCCTGCGCAGAAGGGCGCTATCAATGAATCGATTGGTAAAGTAACACTGGCTCCTGGAGAGTATGTTGTCTCCCTACAGCCGGCAACTAATAACACAAAAGAACTGATGAAATTATTTGAGCTGCAATTAACAGCGCAATAAAATCGTCCTTAATAAATTTCACGATGAAGAAACAGTTTTTCTCTCTGCTGGGTAGCGTCCTGCTGGCGGGCTTGTCGGCCATGGCAGGCGTATCAGATCAGTTTATACAGTCGCTCAAAAACAGCCCTGGTACTATCTATCAGGCCAATGGTGCTGTGGCGCCTGCTACTGTTAAGTTATTCAGAACCTGGAATAATGAAGTTTGTAATATTCGTATAGTCAATACCGGTAGTGCACCTATTCGCCTGAAAGAAGTAATCTTGGGTAGTGTGGCGAAAGTATTGCCTGGTAGTACGCCATTTTATGCAGAAGGTTTCCAGATGCTGACGCAGACGGCCGGCACACTGGAGAAGCCCGAGACCATTGGCAACTACACCGATGCGGGCCATTACCGCATTCCTCAGCCAGACGGCTATCTCGCCGTATATAATCTGTTAAGACTTTATCCATCCGCAGATGCTGAATTATTGTTGGGGTATACCAGCAGTAACCGTTGGGTGGGTAAATTTTATATTTCGAAAGACACGATCAAACTAGCGGAAGATCTGGAAAACATGGAATTGGCGCCAGGCAAGGAATTCCAGTTGGAGGAATTGATGGTCACCAATGGAAAAGATGGTAATCAGTTGCTGGATAAATTCGCTGGAAGAATTCAGAAAAACCATCCTCGATTGGAGTTCAAAGCCCCTCCAGATGGATGGTGCTCCTGGTATTGCTTCGGTCCGAAAGTGACTGCGAAAAACGTATACGATAACCTGGATTATATCAAAACCAATGCGCCCGTACTGAAGTATATTCAGTTGGATGATGGCTATCAGCCGCATATGGGCGACTGGTTGGCAGTAGGTAATTCTTTTGGCGGGAATGTGCAGCAGGTGCTGCATACCATCAAGGAGAAAGGTTTTGAGCCTGCTATTTGGGTAGCGCCTTTTATCTGTGATAGTAATTCCACCGTTTTTAAAGAGCATAAAGACTGGCTGGTGAAAGATAATACTGGTCAGCCATTGCGTAGTGATAAAGTTACCTTCGGGGGATGGCGAATGAAGCCTTGGTATGTACTGGATGGAACGAATCCTGATGTGCAAAAACATTTGACAGAAGTATTCACGGTGATGCGTCAGCAGTGGGGTGTCACCTATTTCAAATTGGATGCGAACTTCTGGGGTGCTATTCATGGCGGCGTTTACTACGATAAGAACGCTACTCGTGTAGAAGCCTATCGCAGAGGAATGGAAGCAATCATCAAAGGAACTGGTGATGCTTTCATACTGGGATGTAACCATCCGCTCTGGCCTTCTCTGGGCTTGGTGCATGGTAGTCGCAGTTCCATGGACATCAAACGTAAATGGGAAGTATTTGAAAAATCAGGACGTGAAAACCTGTATCGTTCCTGGCAGAACGGCCGTCTGTGGTGGAATGATCCAGATTGCCTCGTACTTACCGGTGATATGCCAAATAATGAATATCAATTCCATGCAGCCTTATTGTATGCAACTGGTGGCATGCTCCTCAGTGGTGACGACCTAACCACTATCTCTCCAGAAAGACTGAATATGCTTCGGAAAGCGGCTCCGCCAACTGGTAAAGCAGCGGCATTTGAGAATACAAAGTTCGAAGTAGGCCGTGTGAAAGCTGGTAATGAGCAAAGAATTATCCTACTCAATTGGCAGTCGTCTCCCAAAAAACTCAGTGTAAAACTGGATAAACCAACAGAAGTATTTGACTTCTGGACAGGAAAGCGTCTTGGTAAATTTACAGGTACTTATAGTGTAGAGCTGACAGGCCACGATGGCAAAGTGCTTACATTCAAATAATTGCAAATGATCCGGAATTTATTCCTTTTACTCCTGATGATGATGACACTGGCAGCCAGCGCACAAAAGCGCTGGCGCGACCAGGTGATAAACGATATGCGACCCGCTATCTTAGAAAGGGCAGCATGGGCTGCGGCACAAGCACCTGAAACAATTACTGCGTTTAGGTGTAACCGTAGTGCCGGCGGTATACACGACTTCTATTCAGAAGGCGATTACTGGTGGCCAAATCCTGTGAGTGTGGACAGTCCGTACATTCAAAAAGATGGACAAAGTAATCCGGATAACTTCGTCGCGCATCGTCAGGCGATGATTCGGTTTAGCCGGATTATGGGCGCATTGGCGGCCGGATATATGGCCAGTCAGGATAAGACTTACCTGGAACACGCCCTGTTACATGCAAAAGCCTGGTTTGCAGATCCTGCTACTAGGATGAATCCGAGTTTGCAATTTGCACAGGCGATTAAAGGTCGGGCTACCGGTAGAGGAATCGGTATCATCGATACCATTCAGTTGATGGAAGTAGTGCAAGCGTTGAAAATCATGGAGAAAGCGGGAATAATTCCCGCAGCAGACCTGGAGGCTATCCGCTCCTGGTTTGAAGAATATCTGCAATGGCTAACCACACATCCTTATGGAAAAGATGAAATGAAAGCAGCAAATAATCATGGCACGTGTTGGGTGATGCAAGTAGCGGTATTTGCTTCCTTTACGCACAATGACAGCCTGCTTACCTTCTGTACCGACCGTTATAAAAATGTACTGTTGCCAGCGCAAATGGCTGCAGACGGTAGTTTTCCCTTAGAGCTGAAACGTACTAAACCTTACGGCTACTCGTTGTTCAATTTGGATGCCATGAGCACTCTTTGCCAGGTATTGAGTAAACCGGGAGATAACTTGTGGGCTTATACGTTAGAAAAAACGAAGTCTATTGCAAAGGGGATTTCCTGGATGTATCCATTTGTGAAGGATAAGAATAATTGGCCATTTGCACATGATATTATGTATTGGGAGAACTGGCCAGTGGCACATCCTTTCCTGATTTTCGGCGCGGTTGCTTATAACAAGAAAGAGTATTATCAAACCTGGTTAAGACTGGATCATGATCCACAGGTAGAAGAAGTATTGAGGAACCTACCTGTTAGGAATCCTTTGATTTGGCTATAGAAAAGATAAAAAACCGGGATTTTTTTCAATAAAATGCAAAAAATCCCGGTTTCAATTACCCCAAATTTCCAAAACGTTAAATCTTCCCAACTGAGGTATTATTAACATTAATAATGCGTAAATTTAAAGTCTATGCAAAAACTTTAGCGTATGAGTTGGATGGAAGACCTCTATGTAATTTATCAGAAGCTGGATGCCAACAGTTGTCAAGAGGTAAAAAAAGAAATCATTAAAGCACAGTTGAATGGTTGCAGTGACGGTACCATTTATTTTTTGGTACTGCAACAACTGGTGCGTATTAAGCGCGAGAAAGCGCCTGTATATGAGTTGATCAGGGGAGAAGTGGAGAGCTTTATACACGCTGGTGGTAGTAGTTATATGCACTAGCCTTTTAGTTCCTCAATCAGTTTCTGTACTTTGATATAATTAGGAGCACTTTCCGGGATCTGCACTAGCCAATCCAGGCATTCCTGTTTATGGCCTTCTTTCAGGTAACTTAATGCGATGTAGAAAGCTGCTTCGTAGCGGATCTTGTTATCACCGTTATATACGATGAGCAAGTCCTTTCTGGCTGCTTCTATCTGGTTGAGATCTACTAGGCATACGCCACGGAAGTAACGGGCGTAAATATTTCCTGGATTTTTTTCCAGGACTGTATTGAGCATCTGTAGGGCATCGCTGAAATGTCCGCGGTTGAATTCTCCCATGATTTCTTTCGACAGTTCCAGGCTATCGCTGCCTTGTGCCGACATTTCCGTAGAAGAGAATTGGCTATAGATATTTTTCCGCCATGGGCTGATAAATAGCAGGGTGGCGAGTCCTACTGCGAGGATAGCAACACCGATCACATAATTTCGTATAGGCGTTACCTGGGCATCCCTAGAGGAGAACCAGGCATTGCGGTGTGCGAATAATTGGTGTTGTAGATCATCGCGGTCTGCATCCGTGCAGATGCGCTGTGCCAGCAGTTTACGGATAAGGTCAAAGCGTTTGACTTGACTGTTGAGCGTAATATTGGTGCGTAATTTTTCGGCGTAAGCCTTTTTATCGGCTTCATTCATGAAGTTGCTGAGGAATGCATCTGCATGGCCCACTTCCGTTTCGCTGGGAGCGTCCGAGGTTCTCATAGATGCGTCTATATTGCGGAACAGGCGATGAAAGCAATCGGCTCTTCTAGCAGGAAGTTCTTCTGGTGAAATTTTCATTTCAGCAGCGATATCTTCCTGGAGGTGGTCTGTGAGTGCCCATTTGAGGAGCTCCTTGCAGTTATCATCTAATTGCAGGTATTGATGATAGGCGATTCTTCTTTTTTCACCTTCGCGCATTACATCTTCTAGATCGATCATATCTTCTCTTCCTAGAGCGGCCGTTTCATCGGGCTCTAGGCCGGGAATACGCTGACCTCTTCTTTCTACTTCCTTTTCCCATACCCGTTTGCAGAGCAGGATGAGAAAAGCTTCGAAAGAAGAAACTTGTAAGGGATGGCGTCTGACAAAGAAATAAATATCCAGTAATACTTCTTCGAAAATGTGGGCTGCATCTCTTACTGTGCCTCCTTTTTGCTGGATAAAACGTTGTGCTTTGATCGCGAACTTCTGGTATATATCATTGATAACATCCGGGTTATGATGTAATAGTCCGTCGATATAATCCTGTTCATTATCGGATAGTGATTCAGGTGTCATACGCTGGGGGGATTTAGCCTGTTCGCTTACTAATTTATTAAACCTTCTACAGCTAGCCTAATAATTTTATTCTACCAGTCACATACGGATTTTTCCTATATTTACTGCCGCATTATAATGCAGTTATAGGACAGAGACTTCAGAGAGAGTATTCTCCCTCGTCTTGCACAGGAAGGAATGAAATTATGTACCAGCCGACTACAGACACTACTGATCTGATTGTTCGATTTATCAATGCACCACATGATCCCCAATTACAGGATCAGATAGCCGAGTTGAGAAACAAAGGTCCGGAGCAGGCTGCTTACCTGGAGAAATTACTGCAGCATTGGCTGGAAGACGATTTGCAGCCGCTGCCTGTTACCAGGCGACAACCAAATACACCTGGCCTTTTGAAATGGTGCTTGCTGATTTTGTTATTGATTACCGTCATTATTGCCGGTTATATTTTTTTTTCCAGGACGCCCCTGGTGATAAATAAGAACCGTACGGGATATATTGATTCTTTGTTGTTGAAAGATGGTACCAAAGCCATACTGAATGGGAATGCTGAAATAGCCTATCCTCAGCAGTTTGATAAAGGTAGCAGGAAGGTTTACATGTATAAAGGAGAAGTATTTTTCGATATTCCCAAGGTAACCGGACAAGAGATGCAATTGAAAATTGGCAATGATGTGACGCTATTAACAGAAATGGCGTCCTTTAACGTGCGTATGGATGAAAGTAGTGTAGCCGTATACGTGATCAATGGAAAAGTGAAGATGAAAAGTTCGGGATATGATGACCTCCTGTTAACCCCCGGTATGCAAGGAAGCTTGACAGAAAAAGAAGGGCTACAGCAAAGTATTATGCGTAGTGATGGCGCATTGGCCTGGAAAACTGGCCGTCTCCACTTCAATAATGTTCCCCTACAAGAAGTGTTGGAAGTAGTCAGAAATTACTATGATATACAGGTAGAAGTGCCGCCATCTGCGCGAGAAGCGTTGAAAAGATCCGTCACCGCCAACTTCGATGCCGAAGGGGCGGAGAAGGTATTAGAAGTAGTTAGCAAAAAAATAGGTGTATTTATTACAAAAGATAAGGAAGGAAGATATTATCTTACACTGAAGTAAGCGGCCCTGCCGTTTTAATACTGTGAACATGAAAAAAAGACTTTCCGGGATGGTGGCCAACCTAATGGCTACCACCGCTGCTTTTGCACTTAAAAGTGCCCAAACGCGGCAAATTATCTATAGCTTCATTGAAGATATGCCTGGACAGAATTTTTCTGGTGACAATGCCGTTTAAACCTGTATTCAAATAATCATTCTTTATACGCAGTACTAGAAGCAAACCATTGCTTACATCATGAAAAAATTACTCCTTGCAGGTATCAGCTTACTTGCAGCAACTATTCAACAATCGATTGCACAGGGACGTACAGAACTCCCGTTGACGAAGAACTGGCTGTTTACGAAAGCAGACTATAGTCCGAAAGACAGCGCCGCGCCGCATACCTGGGAAACGGTCAACCTCCCGCATACCTGGAATAACAAGGATATGCAGGCAGGTAAAGATTTCTATGCCGGCAATGGCCTGTATAAGAAGTCACTCTCCATGGACGCCGCCCTCAAAGGAAAACAGGTATTCCTGCGTTTTGAAGGAGCCGGACAAGTAGCGGATGTCTATGTAAACAATAAATTTATAGGTCAACATAAAGGCGGATACAGCGCCTTTGCAATGGAAATCACCTATGCACTGAACTTTGGTGGGGAAAATACCATCCTCGTGAAAGTAAACAATGAACCTCGCAAGGATGTCATTCCTATCAATAACAACCTGTTTGGTATCTATGGTGGAATTTATCGTCCGGTAAGCTTAGTGATTACGGATAGAATGCATATCGCTACAACCGATTATGCCTCTCCCGGTGTGTACATCCGCCAGCAAAATGTGAGCGCAGAAGGAGCGGATATCACTATCAATACAAAGCTCGATAACCGTTTTGAACAAGCGCAGGGTGCACAACTGCGTACCCGTGTCTACACACAATCCGGCCAACTCGCAAAAGAAATCAAAACGGATATCAACGTGCTTGCACAGGGCCGACAAACATTCTCCCAGCAGGTACATATGGATAAACCACATCTCTGGAATGGTTTGAAAGATCCACATCTGTATAAAGTGGTGGTATCCCTCATTGGTAAAAATGACGATATTATTGATGAAATAACGCAGCCATTAGGTATTCGCAAATTTGAAATCAAAGCTGGTAAAGGGTTTTATCTGAATGATCAGCCTTATCGCTTGCATGGTGTTTGTAGACATCAGGACTGGTGGGGATATGGCAACGCCCTCGAAAACTGGCAGCATGCCCAGGATCTGGAAATGATAAAAGAAATGGGCGCGAACTCTATTCGTTTCGCGCATTATCAACAAGCGGATTACATCTATGCCAAATGTGATAGTATCGGTTTTGTTATTTGGGCGGAAGTACCTTTTGTAAACGCTGTTTCCGGCCAAGAAGGAGATAATGCGAAACAACAAATTACAGAACTGGTAAAACAGCAGTTCAATCATCCTTCTATTTATACCTGGGGCATGCACAACGAAGTGTATGAAAAAACACCCGCAGATTTTGTAAGCACCCTCACTGCCGAGATGGTGGATATCGCCAAAACACTGGACCCAGATAGATATACCGTTAGCGTAAACGGTTACGGCACCATGGAACGCCCTGAGAACCGCAATGCGGACATACAGGGTATGAACCGTTATTACGGCTGGTATGAAGGTAAAACGCCTGATCTGGAAAAATGGGTAACAGGATTGGAACAGAAATATCCAGATCATAAAGTGGTAATCAGTGAATATGGTGGCGATGGTAACGTGAACCAACATGCGGAAATATTACCAGAAGTGGAATACGGCGGCCCCTTTATGCCAGAAGAAAGAGAAACCCGTATCCATGAAATTCAATGGGGGATCATTGCCAAACATCCGTATCTCGTGTCTTCCTATCTCTGGAATATGTTCGATTTCTGTGCGCCACTCTGGACTAGAGGAGGCGTGCCTGCACGTAATATGAAAGGCTTGGTCACTTTTGATAGACAACTCCGCAAGGATGCGTTTTATTGGTACAAAGCCAACTGGAGTACAGAGCCTGTGGTATATATCTCTGATCGCCGATTAACAGAAAGAACACAAGCAATTACTACTGTAACGGTATATGATAACATCGGTACCCCAGTGCTCACGCTGAATGGCAAGACCCTGAGCAACCCTAAGCCGGGAACAACTTCTGTGCATTATCTATATGAAAATGTAAAGTTGAAGAAAGGAAAAAATGTACTGGTTTGTACAGGAACAAAAGATGGTAAGAAGTATACTGACAAAGTAGAGTGGATATTGAAGTAGTTCATCACTCCTGCCTGTCGTCCCTGCCCTGCGGGCAGGGACGACGAAAAAGAAAAAAAGGAATTGAAGTCGCAGACTTCAATTCCTTTTTTTGTAGTAAAATATTTTGAAACAGCCCAGACTGTACATGTGATGAGCAATCACTGTATTATTCAGTCACAGGCGCTGTTTTCGCATAGTATCTCAAACCGGCGGTAGTATTGCTGATCCCTACCTTAAATCCTTGCACGGTTCTGATACTGGTAGATTTAAGTCAATCGGCGCTTAAAGCCCCAGCGATACCCATTTCCAGGCCACGCAGTTCAGCCAGTCCGCGGAGGCGGCCAATAGCACTGTAGCCAGGATTGGTTTTCTTATGCAGATCGTCCAGCATCTGGTGGCCATGATCCGGGCGCATAGGGATAACCACATTGCGACGTTTCATGGTGAGCAGAATGTTTTTGATCACATGGAACATATCCACATCGCCTTCCAGGTGGTTGGCTTCATGGAAATTTCCCAGGAAGTCGCGTTGTGTACTACGCAGATGGATAAAGTGGATGTGATCTCCCAAACGTTCTATCATACCTGGTAAGTCGTTATCAGCTCTTACGCCGTAAGAACCGGTGCAGAAGCATAAACCGTTAGATTTATAGGGAGCGGCTACCAGTAATTCTTTTGCATCCTGTTCGGTGCTTACCACACGTGGCAGGCCGAAGATCGGGAATGGAGGATCGTCTGGATGGATGGCGAGTTTTACGCCTACCTCTTCTGCCACTGGTGCAATTTGTTGCAGGAAGTAGAAGAGATGCAATTTCAGTTGTGTTGCATCGATGCCTTTGTAAGTATCGAGTGCAGCTTGGAATTGCTGGAGGGTGAAGCTTTCTTCAGAACCCGGCAGGCCTGCGATGATATTCTTTTGCAGGAGCGTTTTTTCTTCCACAGTCATGCTGTCGAATTTCTCCTTTGCGCGGGCAATTTCTTCTTCGGTATAGTCTTTTTCAGCGTTGGGTCTTGCCAGTATGAAAAGGTCGAACGCCATGTAGGCGGCTTTTTCAAAGCGAAGTGCTTTGGAACCATCTTCTACGGTATAGGCAAGGTCAGTGCGGGTCCAGTCCAGCACCGGCATAAAATTGTAAGTAACAGTTTTAACGCCGCATGCAGCCAGGTTACGTATTGATTGCTGATAGTTGGTGATGTATTCCCGGAAACGGCCACGTTGCGTTTTGATGTCTTCATGTACGGGAATGCTTTCTACTACAGACCAGGTAAGGCCGGCAGCTTCAATCAACTGTTTGCGCTGTAATATATCTTCCTTCGTCCATACCGCTCCGTTAGGCAGATGATGCAAGGCTGTTACGATGCCAGTTGCGCCTGCCTGTCTGATATCAGCTAAGCTAACCGGATCATTAGGCCCAAACCAACGCCATGTCTGTTCCATTCTCAGCATAATGCTATTAGGTTTATAAGTCCAAAAGTAAGTAATCCAAACCCCAAAAATAAAATCTCTCTGCACATATACAAACTTTAAGTGCACGAAAAAGAATACCCTTTTGTGTTATTACGATAGGATGTAATACTGTAGCGGGTTTTGAAAGATGTTAATACAGTGATTAACAATGTGGTTTTCAAGTGATCAGTACTATTTGAATGTCCATCACATTCGTATGTGTAGGACCTGTGATCAACAGGCGGTCTGTTTGACGGAAAAAATGATACGCGTCATTATTATCCAGATAGGCTGCTGTATTGAGTTGTAGGGCTTTACTACGTTGTAGTGTAAATGCGTCGGCGATGGCGCCAGCAGCATCGGTAGGTCCGTCTGTACCGTCAGTACCTGCACTGAGCAAGGTGATATGCGTTGCTTTTGCTGTTGCTTTCTCCAGCTCCAACACTGCCGCCAGCACTAGTTCCTGGTTACGTCCTCCTTTGCCGTTGCCCTTGATGGTGACAGTCGTTTCACCACCTTGGAGTAAACAGGCGGGCAGTTTTTTATCATAGTGCAATGCCTTTTGGGCCAGTTGTGTGCCTATCGTACGTGCTTCACCGGTAGTACATTCCGTAGTGAGCGTAACGTGATATCCCAGTTCCTTTGCCTTTACAGCCGCGGCTTCCAGGGCAATGGCATTGGTGCCTGTTAGGAAGTTATGCACTTTTTCGAAGGCAGGATCTCCGGCTTTGGCGGTTTCCGGAATTGCTCCGGATAAACCTTTGTGGATATGGGAGAGGATAGCGGATGGAATTGTTGTAGTGAGACGATATTTGCTCAGAATGGCCATCGTATCCTCAAAGGTAGTAGGGTCGGGTACTCCAGGACCTGAGCCAATCACTTCCAATTGATCCCCTGGCACATCACTGAGGATGATGGAACATAAAGTAGCCGGGTAAATATGTTGGGCCAATTGTCCCCCTTTCACGGCCGATAAGTGTTTTCGGACGGTATTCATTTCTGCGATATCCGCACCGGAGTGCAGTAGCTGCTGGAATAAATCCTGTACTTCTTCCAATGTACAACCCGCTGGAACATCCGCCAGCAGAGAGGATGCGCCACCGGATAATAATAGAATTACTAAGTCCTCGGAGTGTAAATTGGTAACTGCTCGGAGTATTGCTTGTGTAGCGGATACACTATTTTCATCTGGAACAGGATGTCCTGCTTCCAGTACTTGCAACTGTTGTAAGGGCAGGGCATGATCGTATTTCGTGACTACCGTACCCTTGATGGGGACATGTGGTAATAAAACGGATTCTAGTTCCTGAGCCATGGCAGCAGCGGCTTTACCTGCGCCGATAACGATTACGTCCCCACGAATAGGGAACGGCGTGCCAGCAATGGTGATCGTGTCTCCCTGAAACAATACAGTATTACGCATGAATACAGCCGGTTGTACCGCTGCTACTGCTGCGTGAAAGATCTCCTGGATATGTTGATATGCAGTCATTGCCGATTAATAAAAATGCCATACAAAGGTACTCGCTGACACTTTGTATGGCATATAAATTTTATAGCTAGACACGGATCATTGCTGCTGTAACGCTTCCCGACGCTGCCGTTTTTTCTCCATCTTCGCCTCCAGGTGCTCTTTTTTGTTCAGGTTCCAATCGTTCCATATCTTATACTGAGTGGCAGTTAATACCGTTTTAAATCGCTGGTTACGTTCGTCGTTCAGGTGATGTACCCTGCTCATTCTCTCTTTGCTGGTGAGTGCCTTATTAGCATGGACGCTGTCTATCCGTCGTATGATATCCAGATTGATCGTATAAATTTCCTCGCTTTGATCCTTGGTGAGACCTAATCTACGACTGATTTTATCGGTCATTTTATCGGCTCGTCCTTCTACATTCCACTTGCCGAGATTGGCGGTTGCCGGTTGGTTATTTTGCGCAAAGAGGCTGTTGCTGAGGCCCAGTAACAGAAAACCCGCAATGATCAGGGTATAAGCGGATACTTTTTTCATAGACAGCAAGATTGTAGTAATCGGGAAATTGAACCATAAATTATCCCTTTTTCGTGTTAATCCAAAATGTTTATGGGCCTTTCCGGGGACAGCGGACTGCCATTCATAAAAAAATCGATTTTTTGCTTAGAATGGCATCGGGGAATTATTAAATTTATCGTGAAATCTAAATCGTATAAATAAACGTTTTTCATGAAAAAAGCTTTTGAGAAACCTGGGACACTACTTTTGTCCCGAGGATTAACCTATGCCCTGAAGCGGCATCGCAGTCAGCTATTGTTGCTGGCGCTGCTCCTGGCAGGCTCCGGTGCGAGCGCTCAAAGTACTTTCCCCACAAACGGTATTGCTGAGCCGAAAGAAGGCTGTTACGCGTTTACACATGCCACCATTATACGCGATGCGCAGAATACTATTTCTAACGCTACATTGGTCATCCGAGACGGTAAAATTACCGACGTTGGACCTAGCGCCGCTATCCCTAAAGATGCAGTGGTAGTGGATTGTAAAGGGAAATACATTTATCCTTCCTTTGTGGATATCTACAGCAACTATGGCCTGGGAGATGCCAAAAAAGGTGGATTCAATTGGAATGCTGCCCCACAGTTTCTTTCCAATACCAAAGGCGCTTATGGCTGGAACCAGGCTATCAAAAGTGAAGTAGATGCGGTGAAACTGTTTAATACAGATGGCGCAAAAGCAGCACCACTGCGTAGTGTAGGCTTCGGGACTGTGTTGACACATCAGCAGGATGGTATCGCCAGAGGCACCGCCACATTAGTAACCCTCGCAGATGAACGCGAAAACACCGTTATCCTCCGGGAGAAAGCGGCTGCCGCCTTCTCTTTCGATAAAGGCACTTCCACACAGAACTATCCGGGCTCCCTCATGGGCGTTATTGCGCTCCTCCGTCAGAGCTTCCTAGATGGACAATGGTATAAAAACCGTCCTGCTAAAGAAGGCGTAAACCTCAGTTTACAAGCCTGGAACGATAATCTCCAACTGCCACAGATCTTCGCTGTTTCTGATAAATGGGAAGCTGTTCGTGCAGATAAAGTAGGAGATGAATTTGGTGTACAATACATTATCAAAGGCGCTGGCAATGAATACCAACGTATCAATGATATGGCTGCTACCAAAGCGTCCTTCATCCTGCCGGTAAATTTCCCCTCTGCTATAGACGTGGAAGATCCTGCTGACGCCCGTTTCGTAGCGCTGAGCGATATGAAACACTGGGAAATGGCGCCTACAGAACCTGCTGCTTTCGAAAAGGCAAATATTCCTTTCTGCCTGACAGCTTCTGATCTGAAAGATGTAAAACAGTTCCTGGCCAATGTGCGTAAAGCCATTGAATACGGTCTTTCTGAGCAAAAAGCGCTAGAAGCCCTGACCAAAACACCTGCTACCCTCATCAAAGCGTACGATAAAGTAGGTAGCCTGGAACCCGGTAAACTGGCCAACTTCCTCATCACCAGCGGCCCTGTTTTCAACGAGAATTCAGTGCTCCTCCAAAACTGGGTACAAGGAAATAAATATGTGATCAAAAATGATGGCTGGAACGACCTGCGTGGTACCTATGCGGTATCCCTGAGCAACGGCAACACCTACACAGTGGAAGTGAAAGGCAGTCCTGATAAACTACAAGCAACTGTACTGGGCAAAGATACCCTGAGTGGAAAAATCGATATCAACGATAAACTGGTAACCTTGATGCTGCCACAAGCTAAAGGTAGCAATACGGGCCTGCGCCTCAATGGATTGATCAGCAAGGATCAATGGATGGGTACTGGCGTAGATTCTAGCAATAGCAGCCTTAGATGGACGGCGGTGCTTTCCAAACCATACCAGGAAAAAGCCGATTCTGCTAAGAAAAAACCAGCGCCACAAGTGGGTGCATTATACTATCCATTCAATGGCTATGGCTGGGATAAACTGCCACAGCAACAGGATATCCTGATTAAGAATGCAACTGTCTGGACGAACGAAAAAGAAGGTAAACTGGAGAATACGGATGTATTAATCCGTGGTGGAAAAATCGCCCAGATCGGTAAGAACCTGGCGGCCGGAAATGCCCGCGTAATCGATGGTACAGGCAAACACCTGTCTGCGGGTATCATCGATGAGCACTCTCACATCGCTATCTCTAAAGGTGTCAATGAAGGTTCTCAATCCGTGACAGCAGAAGTACGTATAGCCGATGTGGTGAATCCGGAAGATGTGAATATCTATCGTCAGTTGAGCGGAGGGGTTACTGCTTCTCATCTGCTGCATGGTAGTGCCAATGCCATCGGCGGACAATCACAACTGATCAAGCTGCGTTGGGGCCAGAATGCTGAAGAGATGAAAGTTGCCGGTGCTGATCCTTTCATCAAATTCGCATTAGGTGAAAACGTAAAACAATCCAACTGGGGCGATAGAAACACCGTTCGTTTCCCTCAAACACGTATGGGTGTGGAGCAAATCTATATGGATGCGTTTACCCGTGCACGTGATTATGAAAAAGAAGGAGCAGGCAAACGTCGCGATTTGGAATTGGATGCACTGGTGGAAATCCTCAATTCAAAAAGATTTATCACCTGTCACTCTTATGTACAGAGCGAAATCAATATGCTCATGCACGTGGCAGATACCTTCCATTTCCATGTAAATACCTTCACACATATCCTGGAAGGCTATAAAGTAGCTGATAAAATGAAAGCACATGGCGCAGGAGCCGGCACATTCGCCGACTGGTGGGCTTACAAAATGGAAGTACAGGATGCGATTCCTCAGAACGCTGGTATCATGAGCCAGGTAGGCGTTGTTACTGCTATCAATTCTGATGATGCGGAGATGGCCCGTCGCCTGAACCAGGAAGCTGCAAAAAGCATCAAGTATGCTGGTTTGTCTGAAGAAGACGCTCTGAAAATGGTAACGCTGAACCCTGCTCGCCTCCTGCATGTGGACAACCGCATGGGTAGTATCAAGGTAGGCAAGGATGCGGATCTCGTATTGTGGAGTGATGATCCATTGAGCATCTATGCGAAAGCAGAGAAAACACTCGTGGATGGTATCGTGGAATTCGATCGGGAATATGATCTGCAGTTGCGTCAGCGCATCGCCGCAGAACGTAGTCGCCTTATCAGCAAAATGCTGAATGAAAAGAAAAAAGGTGGACAAGTAGAAAAAGCCGCTTTCCATCAGGATGAAATGTACCACTGTGAAGATTTGCAGGGTGGCCACCAGCATGATGTAATCCAATAGCCGTTCATTTTTAATTATCAGCCTAATGAAAAAACAACATATCATATTTACGGCAGCTCTGGCGATGCTGATCTCTAAAGGTCAGGCACAGGAAACCGTATATCCTGCTCCGGCGCAGCAAAAGCCGGTATATCTGACAAATGCCACTATCCATGTGGGCAACGGCCAGGTAATCACCAATGGAACTATTGGTTTTGAAAAAGGAAAGATCGTCGCAGTAGGCGCGAATGTAAACGCCGCTGCTGGCGCTACCGTATATGACCTGAAAGGACAACATGTATACCCTGGCATCATTGCGCCAGAAACCAATCTGGGCTTGGTGGAATTTGAAAGTGTACGTGCAACTAGGGATGAACGTGAGGTGGGTGAAATCAATCCTTCCGTACGTTCTCTGATCGCTTACAATACAGATTCAAAAGTGATCAATACCCTCCGTTCCAATGGTATACTGCTGGCAGGTATCACGCCTGAAGGCGGTGTTATCAGTGGTACTTCCTCCGTGGTACAACTGGATGCATGGAATTGGGAAGATGCTGCTTACAAAGCAGACAACGCATTGCACTTGTTTATTCCTCGCCTGGTACCAGCGGGAGAGGGCGGTGGTGGCCGTCGTGGCGGTCGTTCGGATGATGGCGGTAACAATGCTTTGACCATGATTGAGAATGTACGCACTTTCTTCCGCGAAGCAAAAGCTTACCTGGCAGAAAGCAAACATACTGCTACCAATCTGAAGTATGAAGCCATGCGCCGTTTGTTTAATAAAGAACAGAAACTGTTTATACATGCGGAGCTACAAAAGGAAATGATGATAGCAGTAGATTTCGCAAAAGAATTTAATGTAGATGTGGTGATCGTTGGGGGAACAGACTCCTGGCGTATTACAGATCTCCTGAAAGCAAATAATATTGCGGTCATCCTCAGCCAGCCGCATAGTTTACCTGTAATGCAGGACGACGATGTGGATCAGCCTTACAAAACACCAGCACTGTTACAAAAAGCGGGCATATTGTTCTGTCTCAGCAACGAGGGCTTTTGGCAACAGCGTAACCTTGGCTTTGAAGCAGGAACTGCAGCTACTTACGGACTTACCAAAGAGGAAGCATTAGCCGCTATTACGAGCAATACGGCAAAAATCCTGGGTGTGGATAAACTGACCGGCACCCTGGAAACCGGCAAGGATGCGAATATTGCTGTGAGCAACGGGGATATGCTGGATATGAAGTCCAGCGTTATTACCCAGGCCTTTATCCAAGGACGTGAAATCAACCTGGATAATAAACAGAAACAGTTGTATGAGAAGTACCAACAGAAATATGGTCTGAAGAAATAGTCTAAAACTCTTCTGCCTGTCGCCCCTGCCCACTAGGCAGGGGCGACGAATAAAAAACGGTAAGTGACGCAGATGTCACTTACCGTTTTTTTATTGGAAAGAAATCGTGTTATTCTGATTTCAATGATTTAACTGGATTCACCAACGCTGCCCTGATAGACTGATAACTCACCGTAATCAATGCAATCATCAAAGCGATGGCGCAAGTGCCCACCAGCAGCCACCAGGGTATGTCTGTACGATATTCATAACGTAGCAGCCATTTATGCATGGCGTAATAAGCAATAGGAACGGCCAAAACAAACGCTATCAGTACTAGCTTCACAAAATCTTTGGTCATGAGGCCCCATAAGTGCAGCACAGAAGCGCCTAATACTTTCCTGACACCTACTTCTTTGATCCTTTGTTCTGCCATGAAAGTGGCCATGCCAAATAATCCCAGGCAACTGATGATAATCGCCAGGATGGCAAAGAAGCTAGAGAGTTGGGCAATACGTCTTTCTGCATCAAATTTATCTGCGTAGTTGTTATCTACAAATTGATAGTTGAAAGGCACACCAGGATTATATTTTTTGAAGACCTTTTCTATTTCTCCAAGTGATTGAGCGGTGGATTTGGCAGGATTAAGTCGTGCGGTGATGAAGTTTTTTTGTTCATCGTTAAGACTAAAAACTGTTCTGAAAATTTTTTGGTAGGGAGATTCCATTACCATATCCTTCACT
The DNA here is from genome assembly GCF_019236475.1 of Chitinophaga sp. Classification (GTDB taxonomy): domain Bacteria; phylum Bacteroidota; class Bacteroidia; order Chitinophagales; family Chitinophagaceae; genus Chitinophaga. The sequence goes on along the minus strand of NZ_JAFAIX010000011.1, from coordinate 225,599 downwards.
ACGCCAATGACGGTGCGAGGGTGGCCATCCACCATTACAATTTCCCCAACTGGTTTTTTGAATCCCATGAATTTAGCGGCGGTTTCATTTAGGATCAGCCCATTGGAATCGGAAGCGAAATCCTTGGAAAAGTCGCGCCCCTCGAGGATCTGCCAGCCTATCGTTTTTCCAAAATTTTGAGATACAGTAATGGCCGCGAAGTTGCCATCGGTGCCAGGCAGCATGCCTTTCCACGTATATCCGTTGTTGATAGCCATAACACCTGTTGTAGGAGAAGATGCGCCTGCCATATCTACGATAGTTCCGGATGATAGCAATTCCTGTCGGAATGGTTCATAGTTGGAGGCTAATGTTGGCGTGTTGGCCATAAAAGAGATCAATCCTTCCCGGTTATAAGCAGTAGGTCTGCTTTGGGCAAAATTGATTTGTTTGATAACCACGAGGGTTCCTATAATGAGGCTAACGGATACAGTAAACTGTATCACTACCATTGTTTTGCGTGGAATGGCTGCTAATCGGCCGCCACGGAATGTCCCTTTCAATACTTTCACCGGCTCAAAGGAAGACAGGTATAAGGCGGGGTAACTTCCTGCCAACAGGCCAGTAATAAGGGTGATACCCAGTGCTATTAGCCAGAACATCGGATTGGTATAAGGAATACTCACTCTTTTAGTTGCCATGTCATTGAAGGCGGGCAGACTGCATTGCACCAGGAGGAGTGCCACTATAAAAGCAATACCTGCTACCATCAGCGATTCACTGAGAAACTGTACAATCAACTGATGTCTAATGGAGCCTATTGCTTTTCGTATACCCACTTCCTTTGCCCTCTTCTCCGAACGGGCAGTGCTCAGGTTCATAAAGTTGATACAGGCCAATAACAGTACAAAGCCTCCGATAATGGTGAATAGCCATACAAACTGGATCCCGCCCCCGATGTTTTTCCCATTTTCCCAATCGGAGTACAGGTGCCATTTACTCATGGGATGAAGGAAAATCTCAGGTTTAAAAGCCGCATCCTGTGCGCGTACTTTATGTAGTTTAACATCCTTGATTTTAGTGGATACTTTTTCCAGGTCGGCGTGATCTGCCAGTTGCGCGTAGCATTGTGTAAAATTAGAACGCCAGGGGTTTTCCATCTCCCTAATCCATGTCTCCCTATTCAACTTTAATTCCCAGGGCGCCATAAACGCAATTTCGCGAAAAGAGGAGTTGTAAGGCAGATCCTCATAAACGCCGGTTACTTTTACATCCACGGAGCCATCTAATTTGATGAGCTGGTCCATAGGATCTGTATCGCCAAACATGGCTTTGGCGGTGGATGCGGACAGCAAAATGGAATTGGGATCTTTCAGGCCGTTGCGGGTACCTTTCAGCATTTTTAAACTGAGCATTTCCGGAAAAACAGGCTCAAAGAAGTTACCTACTTTGGATATACCATTATTATTGTGGCTGAGGATATGGGATATTGGCCAGTCAGCCATGGATATATATTTGAAGTCGCTGCCGTACTTATCCCGGATTTCATCGCCCAACAGGTAAGGGACGGCGAGTTGTGTGCCTTTAACCCCATTAAAGGTTTGATGTTGCATAACTGCCACTATACGATCATAGTTGTCGTGATTTTTGCTAAAAGTCAGTTCATCCTGCAACCATAGTCCAATCAACATTGTCACCGCCATGCCTAAGGATAAGCCAGCAATGTTGATCAGTGAAAAGGTTTTATTCTTTCGGAGATTTCTCCATGCGATTTTGGTATGATTGCGCAGCATATCATCAATATTTTATTAGGAGCACCGCAAGAAAATTGCCATTTGAATAAGGTGCTTAGTATCAGGTAGTTATCATGGGTGTTGATAAATTTAAATGTCCGCTTATGAACAACAAAAATCAAAAAACGGACGGTTATCTTTTTCAAAAATAAAAAAGGTTGTCTCATTTTGAGACAACCTTTTACTAACGATTATGCATGATCGGTTAGATCGCTTTCAGCAGATAATAATTCTTCTTTCCTTTTTGGAAGAGGATGTATTTATCACGCAATAAAGCTTCGGTGTTGATCACCTTATCAATACCTTCAATTTTTGTTTTGTTCATGCTGACACCGCCGCCCTGCACCATTTTGCGGGCCTCGCCTTTGCTAGGGAAAATTCCTGTTTCTGCTAGCAGCGATACGATATCTTTTCCTGCCTGCAGATCCGCCAGAGGTACTTCTACCTGTGGTACGCCGGTCAGTACATCCAACAGTTGTTCTTCAGTAAGGGATACCAGTAAAGCCGCAGTGTCGTTCTTAAAAAGCATTTCAGACGCTTGTACAGCGAAATCATATGCTTCCTGTCCGTGAATGAATACGGTCACTTCTTGGGCCAGACGTTTCTGAAGTTGGCGTTGTTCTGGTGCCAGACGGTGTTGGGCAATCAGTTCTTCTACTTCCCGTTGTTCCATGAAAGTGAAGATCTTGATATAGCTTTCCGCATCTACGTCGGTGGTATTCAGCCAGAACTGGTAGAACATGTAAGGGGAGGTGCGAGACGCATCCAGCCATACAGTACCAGATTCGGTTTTACCGAATTTGGTGCCATCTGCCTTTTTAATGAGCGGGCAAGTAAATGCAAAAGCTTCTCCCTGCACTTTACGGCGGATCAGTTCTGTACCTGTAACGATGTTACCCCATTGGTCGGAGCCACCCATCTGCAGTTTACAGTTTTTAGCTGTATACAGATGATAGAAGTCGTACCCTTGGATGAGTTGATATGTAAATTCAGTGAACGACATGCCATTATCTCCTTCAAGTCTTTTCTTTACGGAGTCTTTGGACATCATGTAGTTCACCGTAATGTGTTTACCGGTGTCGCGAATAAAGTCGAGGAAAGTGATGTTTTTGAACCAGTCAAAGTTGTTCACCATTTCCGCCGCATTAGTTTTTGCAGGATCGAAATCCAGGAAGCGTTCCAACTGGGCTTTGATACCAGCCACATTTTTGGCGAGGGTATCCAGGTCCAGCATTTTTCTCTCTTCTGCTTTGAATGAGGGGTCGCCCACCATACCGGTAGCACCACCTACCAGCGCCAGGGGCTTGTGTCCTGCCTTTTGCAGGTGTACCAGCAGCAAGATAGGAACGAGACTGCCAATATGGAGTGATTCTGCAGTAGGATCAAAGCCGATATAGGCTGTTGTCATTTCCTTTTGCAGTTGTTCCTCAGTGCCAGGCATCATATCCTGTAGCATGCCCCGCCAGCGCAGTTCTTCTATCAGATTCATGATTCAATAAAATTTGTCAATTCTGCAAACCTACAGAATTAATGGCAACAGTTGCTTTTAAATTAATAATGCGTATATATAATGATTTTTATAACTGTATGCCGCATGTATAAACTTCTCTAGCCTAGGTTATTTCAAATGAATGAATTTTTAGTGCTATAACTTTGCAGCCGAAATTTGTTAATCGTCATTCTAAAGAAAAATGTACTGTATGAAAAAGCTTATGCTACTTGGCGTCGCTGCCACGATGCTTTTTTTTGCTTGCTCCAAAGATAAGGACAAAGACAACGGCAACGAACCCGCTACTACTGTAGATTATAACGGAAACACCCTGACGGCTGCGGTTAAAGTGAACTATGGTACTGTTGTAAAAGGAGACATTCCTGCTGCTTCCAACGATCCTGCTGCACCAATGCTCTCTATTGAGATGGCGCAGAGAACCTATGCTGCCATCGCAGGTCAATATATTGCGATTCCTATCTATATAGAGCAAGGCACCATGGCAGGCGCATATGCGAAATTTGATGGAGCAGACTCCTACTTCAACATTGATTACGCTAAACCTGTCAATGGTCGAGAAGGATTTTCAGCTCCGGAACGTCGCCGGTCTGATTCTTCGATTATTATCAAATTGCCTGCTGACTTCAAGGATAAGGTAATTAATGTGACCGTGGCTATTTATGATGCAACTGGCAAAACAAGTAACAAGTATACTTTGCCGGTTACTGTTATGAATACCCCTTATAGCAATGATGCAAAGGCTTTTGCAGGAAAATGGTATCCTCAGAGAGAGAAGGATACGTTCAAGGTATGGCATGATAATATCAACACTTATGAATCTAAAATGTGGTACACTTGTGTTGCTGGCAAACCTCAGACTACCAATGATAGCCTGACACCTGGCAATTATAAGGCAAAAATAAATTCTCAAAAAGAAGAGGACGCCTGGCTGAATCTGAATGCAAATGGTAGCGGTACTAAGTATAACAAATTTACCAGAGAGGAAGTAAATCTGGGAAAATCTACCTGTGGGGCGTTAGTCTATGATGCAAACACCGCCGAATTCAAATATGAGTGTACCTGGGGATATAATCCTAAAACCAAGAAAATGATATTCATTTATGATTTTACGTCCAATGGCCATCCTGGCTGGATCCAAATAGAAGAACAGGATGTCTATATGGAAAATGGTAAAATGTATACTTTCGATGGGTACTACCTGACGGAATACGCAAAAAAATAAAATCGTATAAATTTAAAAAGCGAAGGTCCTGCCATTTGGCAGGACCTTCGCTTTTTAAATCAAAAACTTAAATATGTTTCAGGCATTCCGCCAGGCTATCACGCCAGTAGGGAATGCTGATACCAAAAGTAGATTTGATCTTATCCTTATTCAAAACGCTGAAAGAAGGGCGTTTGGCAGGAGTAGGATATTTGTCGGATGTGATAGGGGAGACACGGGTCGTCGCACCAGTCAATTCCTTAATAGCTACGGCAAAATCATACCAGCTAGTCACCCCTTCATTGCTGTAATGGTAAACGCCGCCAACAGATGTTTCTGGATGTTCCATTCGATGACGGAGGATCTGCAGCAACACGTTAGCCAGGTCTACAGCATAAGTAGGCGTACCTGCTTGATCGAATACCACATTCAGTTCTGGTCTTTCCTGCATCAGTTCCTTCATACGTTTCGCGAAGTTGACACCGAATTCAGAGTATAACCAGGAAGTTCTTACAACGATATGATTGGCATCTGTACCAACAACGGCGGCCTCTCCACGCATTTTGGAGCTACCGTAAACGCTTTGCGGATCAGTCTCATCACTTTCCTTGTAAGGCACGCTGTTTCTACCATTGAACACATAGTCAGTAGACACATGCAGCAATGGTATCTGTTGTGCAGTACATGCTTCCGCGAGGGAGAGCGCTCCCTGGAAGTTCAACAGGAAGGCTTTTTCTTCCTCTGTTTCTGCTTTATCAACGGCTGTATAGGCAGCGCAATTGATACAGGCAGCAGGTGTATTCGTGTTGAAATATTCGGAAACAGCTTCCGTATTAGTGATGTCTAGCACATCGTAATCCGTGTAAATAAGATTGAATTCAGGGAAAACAGTGGCTGCTTTTCTTAAAGCATGCCCGAGTTGTCCGTTTCCGCCTGTTACCAAAATATTCTTCATGATAACGATTAACGATTATAAGTGAAATTATGGGAGATATCAGCCAGTTTGGGCAACACCAGGTCCTTTTCAGAAACGATGGCATCTTTCAGATCAATACCCCAATCAATTTTAAGGGCTGGATCATTGAAGATAATGCCTCCTTCGCTGCCTTTGTGATAAAAGTTATCACATTTGTACATTACTTCCGCGGTCTCGCTGATTACAGCATAGCCATGGGCGAAGCCTTTCGGTACCAGCAATTGCAGCTTGTTGGCGGCACTCAGTTCAATAGCAAAGGACTGACCATAGGTAGGAGAGCCTGTGCGTACATCCACTGCTACATCAATAATACTACCTTCCAGTACGCGTACCAGTTTGGTTTGTGCATAGGGTTCCAGTTGATAATGAAGGCCACGTAATACCCCATAGGTACTACGAGCCTGGTTATCCTGAACAAAATTATAAGTAATACCTGCAGCACTAAAAGTGTTGGCATTATAACTCTCAAAAAAATAACCCCGATGATCACCATGCACTACTGGTTCAAACACCAGCAGATCTGGAATATGTGTTTCTTTAAATGGCATAGTCGAGATTATCTTTTTTGATATTGTTCCTGGTAATATTGTTGATAAGCGCCACTGGTAACGTGTTGCAGCCATTCTTCGTTGGCAAGGTACCAGTCAACTGTTTTTTCAAGTCCTTCTTCAAACTGAAGAGATGGTTCCCATCCCAGTTCTTTATTCAGTTTGGTAGCATCAATGGCATATCTGAGATCATGACCAGCACGATCCTTCACATAGGTGATCAGTTGCGCAGAAGTACCTTCCGGACGACCCAATTTCTGGTCCATAATACGACATAACAGTTGAATCAGATCGATGTTTTTCCACTCATTGAATCCACCAATGTTATAGGTTTCACCAATTCTTCCCTGATGGAAAATAACATCAATTGCGCGAGCATGATCTTCTACAAACAGCCAGTCACGTACATTTTCCCCCTTTCCATAAACAGGAACAGGCTTATTGTTCTTAATATTATGAATGGCCAGTGGAATCAATTTCTCAGGAAAATGATTTGATCCATAGTTATTGGAACAGTTAGAGATAATCGCTGGCAAATGATATGTATGATAATACGCCATCACAAAGTGATCTGAACTCGCTTTGGATGCAGAATATGGCGAACGTGGATCATATGGGGTTTCCTCTGTGAAGAAGCCTTCTTCTCCCAAACTGCCATACACTTCATCCGTAGAAACATGGTAAAACAGTTTACCCGTTTCATTGCCTTTCCAGTGCTTTCTAGCAGTATTTAACAGAACAGCAGTGCCGAGTACATTTGTTTTTATAAATGCAAGCGGATCAAGAATAGACCTGTCTACATGGCTCTCAGCAGCAAGGTGAATCACTCCGTCGAATTGGTATTTCTGGAAAAGCGCATCTATGAAGGTTTCTTCAGTAATGTCCCCTTTCTCAAAAATGTAATTAGACTTTTCGTTTATATCTGCCAGGTTTTCCAGGTTACCGGCATAAGTGAGTGCATCCAGATTCACGATCTGGTAATCCGGATATTTGTTGACAAATAACCTGACAACATGGGATCCAATAAATCCAGCTCCACCGGTAATTAAGAGTTTCCGCTTCATTTGGAATTTAATATCAATTTTTTATTGTGATAATGCTTTTTTAAAGTATTCGTAAGTGATCTTCAATCCTTCCTGTCTGTTTACTTTTGGTTCCCAACCCAAGAGGGTTCTGGCCTTCGTAATATCAGGTTGGCGTTGTTTTGGATCATCTTTTGGCAGCGGAAGATAGATAATTTTCTGCTTAGAGCCTGTTAATTTAAGGATTTCACCTGCAAAATGATTGAGGGTAATCTCTTCTGGATTGCCAATATTAACTGGTAAATGGTAATCTGATAGCAGTAGGCGATAAATCCCTTCAATCAGGTCTCCTACATAACAGAAGGAACGCGTCTGACTACCATCTCCAAAAACAGTAAGATCTTCTCCATTGAGGGCTTGACTCATAAATGCGGGTAAAGCCCGGCCATCATTGAGGCGCATACGTGGCCCATAGGTATTGAAAATTCTTACTATCCTGGTTTCTACGCCATGGAAATTGTGATAAGCCATGGTGATAGATTCCAGAAAGCGTTTGGCTTCATCATATACGCCACGTGGCCCTACAGGGTTTACATTTCCCCAGTATTCTTCTGGCTGTGGATGTACAGTAGGATCTCCATATACTTCTGAAGTGGAAGCCACCAGGATTCTTGCCTTTTTCTCTTTGGCGAGTCCCAACAAATTGTGGGTGCCAAGGGAACCAACCTTTAAGGTCTGGATAGGCATTTTAAGGTAATCAATGGGGCTAGCAGGGGAAGCAAAGTGTAAGATGTAATCCAGTTTACCCGGAACATGTACGAATTTGGTAACATCATGATGATAGTACTCAAAATCAGGTAAGGGGAACAAATGTTCAATGTTGCTGATATTCCCTGTCAGCAGGTTATCCATGGCTATTACATGATAACCTTCCTGAATAAAACGATCACACAGATGTGATCCAAGGAAGCCGGCAGCGCCGGCTATCAGTATTCTTTTTTTCTGCATAAAAGAAAGGGTTAAGATAATACAGGAGTACGGCCTACACTCTCATAATGATATCCCAATTCCTTCATTCGGCTTACTTCAAACAGGTTTCTGCCATCAAAAATGGCTTTGTGTTTCAGGGCTGCGCTGATCTTGTTAAAGTCAGGTGTTCTGAATACGCTCCACTCAGTGGCAATCAAGAGGGCGTCGGCATTTTCCAAGCAGGTATATTGATGATCTGCATAGGATATTTTGTCTCCCAACTGATTTTTTACATTATTCATCGCTTCCGGATCAAATACAGTAACAGTGGCGCCTTCTTGCAATAACGCTTCAATCATGTATAATGCCGGCGCTTCCCTGATATCATCGGTATTAGGTTTGAATGCAAGCCCCCAGAGCGCAAAGTGTTTTCCTTTCAGATCACCGTTGAAAAAGGCTTTGATCTTAGGCAGGAGAAACAATTTCTGGTCTTCATTCACGTCCATTACGGCGTTGAGTATCTTAAAGTCATAGGCAACTGCTTCGGCAGACCTTACCAGGGCCTGTACATCTTTCGGAAAACAACTTCCACCATACCCAATTCCCGGGAAGAGAAAGCGTTTACCAATACGGTCATCGCTCCCAATACCTCTACGTACCATATCCACATCCGCTCCCAGTTTCTCACAGAGAATCGCAATTTCATTCATGAATGAAATTTTGGTGGCGAGGAAGGAGTTCGCAGCGTACTTGGTCAGCTCTGCGGAGTTCTCATCCATGTACAGTACTGGGTTGCCCTGTCTTACAAAAGGAGCAAAAAGTTCTCCCATGATTTTACGGGCTCTTTCAGATTCTGTACCAATCACTACGCGGTCTGGTTTCATGAAATCATCCACTGCTACGCCCTCGCGTAGAAACTCCGGATTTGATACCACGTCAAAAGGTACCTTGGCATTGCGCGCAATGGCGGCGGTAACTTTAGCTGCTGTACCCACTGGTACAGTGCTTTTGTCTACAATAACCTTATAATCTGTGATTAATTTACCAAGTTGGTCAGCTACATTGAGTACAAAGGAAAGATCAGCAGCTCCGTCAGCGCCTGGAGGGGTGGGCAGGGCAAGGAAAATAACAACTGCATCTTTAATACCTTCTTCCAAACTTGTCGTAAAATGGAGACGGTCTTCTTTCAGGTTCCTTTCGAATAATTTTTCCAGGCCAGGTTCATAAATGGTAATTTGGCCGGAAGAGAGCTTGGCAACTTTGTTTACGTCAATGTCTACGCAGGTAACTTCGTTTCCAGTTTCCGCAAAACAGGTACCGGTTACGAGTCCAACGTAACCGGTACCTACTACTGTAATCTTCATGCAGGGTTCTGATTTAGAAATGATTTTACTGATTGAATAATGTGATCAAGTTGATCAGCGTCCATTTCAGTGTGTATCGGCAAGGAAATCACCTTGTGGGTGAGCGTATCGGTTACAGGTAAGTTAAATTCAGCGCCACCAAAATTAGCAAACATCTTCTGACGATGTGCAGGTACCGGATAATAAATCATCGCCGGAACTCCTTTCTCTGCCAGGTATTTCTGCATCTCATCTCTATTGGCACCTTCCAGTTGCATAGTGTACTGATGGAATACATGGTATCCATTTTCTGCACGGAATGGGGTAATAATTTGCGGAATGTCTGCAAATGCGGCATCATAAGCATCTGCTACTGCACGTCTTGCACGGATATATTCATCCAGCAAAGGCAGTTTAATACGGAGTACTGCTGCCTGTACACTGTCCAGACGAGAGTTAACGCCTACTACATCATGGTAGTAGCGGGCAGACTGGCCATGGTTGGCTACCATTCTGATTTTTGCTGCGATAGCATCATCGTTGGTGAAGATAGCGCCGCCATCTCCATAACAACCCAGGTTTTTGGAAGGGAAGAAGGAGGTACAGCCAATATGACCAATGGCACCGGCTTTCTTCTTGCTACCATCTTTAAATGTATAATCACCGCCAATTGCTTGGGCGTTGTCTTCAATTACATACAGGTTATGTTTATTAGCTACTTCCATCAGCGGCTCCATATCAGCTACCTGACCATACAGGTGCACCGGCACAATCGCTTTGGTTTTGGAAGTAATAGCTTTTTCTACCTGCTCAATATCCAGGCAATAGGTTTTAGGGTCAATATCCACAAATACAGGCTTCAATTGCAGTAAAGCAATTACTTCTGCTGTGGCAATAAAAGTAAAAGATGGAGTAATCACCTCATCTCCTGGTTCCAGACCCAGCGCCATCATAGCTATTTGCAGGGCATCTGTACCGTTTGCACAAGGGATAACATGTTTAATCTGCAAATACTGCTGTAACTCTGCTGAAAACTGCTGCACTGCTCCGCCGTTAATGAAGGCGGAACTCTCCAACACTTCCTGGATGGCTGCATCAACCTGTGGCTTAATTTTATTGTACTGGCGTTTCAAATCGACCATCTGAATAGGAACCATATGCGCTGTATATTTTTATTTTGTTTAAAGTGTGCAAATTTACAAAAATTGAGATTGGGAGGGACCTATCTTTGTACCTCCTCAAAATTTGAGTAAAAGTACGTAAGCAAAACATGATAGCTTCAATTATATATAATTTATTTATCAGGTTATACAGAGCAGGGGTAGGTATAGCTTCCGCAACAGGAAATAAAAAGGCAAGTCTCTGGCTGAATGGCCGCCTGGGCTGGGCAATACGCCTACAACAGCAACAATTGACAGATTCCCGCGTGGTATGGGTACATGCTGCCTCCCTGGGGGAATTCGAACAAGGAAGACCCGTTCTGGAGGCTATCAGGGCAAATTATCCAGGGTATAAAATTTTGTTAACTTTTTTCTCCCCCTCGGGCTATGAAGTGCGCAAGCACTATCCAGGGGCGGATTATATCTGCTACCTCCCATTGGATACCAACGCCAATGCCCGTAAATTCCTGGATCTAACCCGCCCAGATCTGGCTATTTTCATCAAATACGAATTCTGGATGCATTTCCTTACGGAGCTGCATACACGAAAAGTTCCCACTTTATTGGTATCCGGTATTTTCCGGGAGAAACAGATCTTTTTCAAAGGCTATGGCGGTATGTTCCGCAAGCTGCTGGCTGGGTTTACCCATCTATTTGTGCAGAATAAGGCCTCGCTAGACCTTTTGCACCAAATCCAAATGCAAAACGCTTCTATCAGTGGAGATACTCGATTCGACCGGGTGGCGGCGCTACTAGCCGAAACGCAGCAACTGCCACTCATTGCGCAATTTGCGGAAGGGAAACAATTGTTAGTCGCTGGTAGCACCTGGCCGGAAGACGAGCAAATACTGGCCAACTGGTGGAAAACCAATGAAAACAGCCAGTTGAAATTGGTCATCGCACCACATGAAATTCATGAGGCACATATCCAGTCCATTTTATCCTTGTTTCCGCAGGCGGTTCGCTATAGCGCTATAAAGGAGCAATGGCAAGACGCATCCATCCTAATAATAGATAATATTGGAATGCTAACTACTTTATACCGCTATGCCTCCATGGCCTATGTGGGTGGCGGGTTTGGCAAGGATGGTATTCATAATATCCTAGAACCGGCTGTTTATGGCATGCCTGTGATCATCGGACCTGTATATGATAAGTATTTTGAGGCGGTGGAACTAGTGGCAGCAGGAGGTGCAATAGTTATCAACAATGATCAGGAATTGCGGTCTCAAGTAGATTTATTATCGTCAGACACCACTTTGCGGGCACGAAAAGCCGCTATCAGCAAGGATTACGTCTTGTCTAACAAAGGGGCTACCGAGAAAATTTTACATTATATTCAGGAAAATCGTTTCCTGAGCAAGGTATAGAAGTGTTTTACCAGGGGATCTTCATCCTGCCAACCCTGTAAAATCTTTATTTCACGCTGAATCCACCTATCGGCTTCCTGGAGGGTGCCGAAATCATTGATGGTTTTGATGGAGCGTTCGTAGAGATCTTTATCGTTGTTGAAAAGTTCACCAATGAATTGGTACTTGTCGTTGATGCCGATGGCATTACGCAAATCCTGAATCCGCTGCTGGCTCAACTTCTGACCCAACTCTATCTGTTGATGCGCGAGTTTGTCATTCAGCGAATTGCCATTGGCGGGTGTAGGCGCCGGCTGATCGAACAAGGTGGGTGTAGATGTATATTCCTTAGCAACTGGCGCCGCTGCTGCAGCAAAACCCGGTACTGGCGGAGGCACTGGCTGTGGTGCAGGCTTGGTTTCTTCCACGTACTGCGGCCTTACTGGTTCAAAATTGATGGGTTGCACAGGTTTGCTTTCAGGCACATATTGCGGTACCGCCGGTTCAAAATTAATTGGAGTTGGGGTACTTTCTTGTACAAATTGTGGCGTAACCGGTGCTGGATCTGGTATTACAGGCGCCGGAGCCGGAATATTTTCAGGTTCAAAATGATGATGGACAGGTTCCGCTGCTGGCATGGCAGTAGTAGTTGCCGCCTGCGGCGAGACAATATTTTCGGGAACGGCAGTTTGCTGCACAGATACGACCGGCATTTCCTTGAATGGGAGGTCCGTTTCCGTTAGTTCCGGTTTATTTGACGGTAAAGTTGTAGTTTGCACCGCTGGTTCAGGAACGGTAACAAAAGGTTCCTGACGGGCAGGCATTATGACAGCAATCTGTCCGGATGTAGACTGTATCTGCTGTTCATGCGATGATTGATGCTGTCTGTTCCTTGCATGTAAGACCTCAGCCTGCAACATTTGTACGTAATACGAAATGGTTTGCAGGTCTGCACCGGAATATCTTAATTCCTGAAGCTTCTCAATTAATGCATATATTTTTTCCATGCCTTAATTGTTAACGGTGAGTAATAGATAATTATTTCACTAAAATTAGAGTATTTTAATTAATTAATAATCAAAATAGTACATTATGTTTATTGAACCTTCTCTTGCAGGAGGACGCAGGGGCTGGATAGAAGTAATTTGCGGCTCAATGTTTTCCGGAAAAACAGAAGAGCTCATCCGCCGACTGAAACGTGCGCGCATTGCCAACCTGAAAGTGGAGATCTTCAAACCCGCCGTGGATACACGTTACGATGAAAGTAACATCGTTTCCCACGATGAAAATATGATTCATTCTACCCCCATAGATAATTCCCAACAAATTTTGCTGTTGGCCCAGGACGTAGACGTGATAGGGATCGACGAGGCCCAGTTCTTCGATGCGGAACTGCCGGCAGTATGTGATCAACTGGCATTGAGAGGTATCCGTGTGATCATCGCTGGATTGGATATGGATTATACAGGCAAACCTTTCGGCCCTATGCCGGCATTGTTGGCCAAAGGTGAATACATCACCAAGTTGCACGCCATCTGCATGAAATGTGGGGAAGTGGCTAACTTCTCTTACCGTAAATCCGCCACCAAAGACACTGTCCTGCTGGGCGAAAAGGATTTATATGAACCCCGTTGCAGACATTGTTATTATGAACTGCCATAAAATATTATAGGGAGACAACAAGTCCGTGGACCAGTTGTCTCCCTATATAATTATATAAAAACTCTACTACATCAGGCTTTCCAGTAACAGATTACCATCTATATGAAACTTGTTATGCATAGTTTTTAATACCTCTGCATTTGGAGCGGATTTATCATGCAATAACTGACTAAGAAAACCTTTCGATATGTTTAATTCTTCAGCCAATTTGGTCTGACTCATTTTTTTACTATCAAGTATATACTGTAATATGGCTGGGAACTTTGGCTTTATTGGCATGGGGTAATGAATGTTTTCCCATGCTTCAACCACCTCCGCTAACAGGCTTAACCTCTCTTCCTCTTTCTTGCTTAGTTTAGAAAATCCCTTTTGATAAAGACCCTCAATTTCCGCCATCACAGTAAAGTATTCCTGCTTTGATGAAATTTTCATAATTATTAATTGTCCTTGTTATAAATGTAGCAAGGTGCCATTTTTGTTGTGTGCATCATATTCAGCATGTGTCAATATTGCCCGAATGTAAACAAGCTGCGTGTTAAAATGAATACCTGCTACTAATCTAAAATTGTTGCCACCAATATTGAAGACATATAGGTCTGCACCTACATATTCAACTGACCCTGATATTGCATTCTTTAGGTCATTCAGATTACGACAATTAGCATTTCTGATCTTTCTACACCAATCGTTTAATGACGGTGCGGATATTGGATGTTTGGCCTCGAAAGTGTAAATGGGAGGCATAGATATGATCCTCATTAAATCTTAGTTTAATTTTTTTGATGCTTTTTGTCATATCACAACTAATTATTAATCTGTACGAATATAAACAATGGTTTTATAATGTAAAAATAGTTTTATATAGAAAACTATTTTTTGGGAAAAATATCTGCGAAAATGTAATACACAATAAAAAAAGAGCAGCCAATTTTGGCTGCTCTTAATGATATTTGTCTAATGATAATTTTTTTCTTACGCCCGCTGCTCCTTCACCTTGAACGTAAATTTCTTCTGGGTCATATAGCTGAAAATCACTACCAGTGCCGTAGTGCAAATCTTCGCTACAGTTGGGAACAAATGCATCTGCTCTACAAAGATCTTCATCAATGCATAGTTCAACAACACACAAATGCCCACCAGCATGAAATACCGGAATAATTGCGTACGCCCCTGCAGGTTAGATTCGGAGAACACCACATATTTACTCAGCATAAAGCCAGTAGGGAATGTCACCGCCATCGACATGAACATCGCGGCAATGTGCGCTCCCATATTGATATTGATCAACGGCAGATGTACCGCCTGTTTCTCCAGAATGAAATTGTAGCAAATGAAATACAGAAAGATATCCAGCACAGTATTACCACCGCCACAAGCCAGGTAACGGAAGGTCTGCGCGGGAATAATCCCACTGAATGGCTTATGGAAGAAGTCTATGATGTTGAGTATGAGTCTGCGTATCATATAAAAAATTGTCGCAAAGTTAATTGTTTCCACGTTTAACGGAAGCACTTTAACTTATCTTAACATATGTGATAATTTATCTTAACGTATTTCGCTTTTTCCAGTTACTGGTTTCCTGATTCGTGGAAAGCGCTCCCTGTTGTAAAGCTAATTGTTCCTGCTGCCATACTTGCGCAGCCAGAATTGCGGCTACTTTATTTACCTGTTCATCGGCTGTAGCCAAGGATTGAGGAGTAAAATACTTCGCAATAAAATTCGTATCGAAGTTGCCCTGAATAAATGCGGGTTGTTGCAAGGCCCAATGACCAAACGGTAAAGTAGTACGAATACCTTTCACCTGGTATTCTTCAATAGCCCGCAGCAGCCTGTATCTGGCCTCTTCGCGGGTGCTGCCCCATGCAATTAATTTAGCAATCATAGGATCATAATAAATGGGTATATCCATGCCCTGCTCATAACCATCATCCACTCGAACCCCATATCCCTGCGGACGAATATACGTTTCCAGTTTACCCGTATCCGGTAGGAAGTTGTTGGCTGGATCTTCTGCGCATACACGTAATTCGATCGCATGACCATTTATCTGCAAACTTTCCTGGTTAAAGGTAAGTTGTTCCCCGCGGGCTACACGGATCTGCTCTTTTACGAGGTCCAGTCCGGTGATGAGTTCCGTTACCGGATGTTCTACCTGCAGGCGGGTATTCATTTCCAGGAAATAGAAATTAAGCTGTTCATCCACCAGGAATTCCACGGTACCAGCGCCATAATAATTACAGGCCCTGGCCACGTCTACCGCACATTTACCCATCGCTGCCCGAATAGCCGGCGTTAGCACGGAAGAGGGCGCCTCTTCAATCAATTTCTGGTGCCGACGCTGTATAGAACACTCACGCTCAAAGAGATATACATAGTTGCCGTGCTGATCGCCCAATACCTGTATTTCAATATGGCGTGGAGAGCCCACATATTTTTCAATAAATACTGCATCATCGCCAAAGGCACTCTTCGCTTCGCTCTTCGCCAGGCGGATCTGTTCTTCCAGCTCTTCGGGGTTATTTACCACGCGCATGCCCTTACCACCGCCGCCAGCACTGGCCTTGATTAATATAGGAAATCCTGTTTTCTGAACTACTTCCCTGGCTTCTTCCACACTACGCAAAGGCGTTTCTGTGCCTGGCACCATCGGAACGCCAAATTTCTGCGCAGCCTGTTTGGCGGCCAGCTTGCTTCCCATGACTTCAATAGATTCCGGAGAAGGACCAACAAAAGTTATACCTGCCTCCCTCACTTTTTGGGCAAATCCCGCATTTTCACTCAGGAAGCCATAACCAGGGTGAATGGCGTCTGCTCCACGTTCCAGGGCAACGGCAATCATCTTTTCCCCCAGCAGGTAAGACTGACTGGACGGGGCAGGACCGATACATACCGCTTCATCTGCATATTGTACAAATGGCATGGTACGGTCTGCTTCTGAGAACACCGCCACCGTTTTTATACCCATCTCATGGGCAGAACGCATGATGCGTAGAGCTATTTCCCCTCTGTTGGCAACCAGAATTTTTTTCATCAGTCGGAATTTTAATATCTGGCAATATAATGAATAGCTGCCAGTTGACAGCAGCTTTTAAACCCTCATTACCTATCTTTGCCGTTGATCATGAAAAAAAATAATCCAATTCATCAGACCCTTACCCTTGTGAAAAAGGACCTACTTCTGGAAATGCGCCAGCAGTATGCTTTTTATGGTGTCTTACTATATATCGTTTCTACGGTCTTTGTTATAAACCTCATGATGGGCAAACCAGAAGATAAACTCTGGAACGCCCTCTTCTGGGTAGTCCAACTCTTCGTAGCAGTAAACGCAGTAGCCAAAAGTTTTATGCAGGAAAGCAAGGGTCGATTACTTTATTTCTATTCCTTGGTGCATCCCCGGTACTTCATTGCCGCCAAACTGATATATAATATTATATTGATGCTTGTCATGAGCCTGATTGCCTTGGGATGTAGTATCATGCTGCTGGGCAATCCTGTCTCCAAACCAACATATTTCATTGGCGTCGTACTCCTGGGAGGTGTTAGTCTTTCCCTGCTGTTTACCATGCTGGCGGCCATTGCGGCCCAAGCCAACCATAGTGCGGCCCTGATGGCTATTATGGGTTTCCCGCTGATCCTGCCCGTTTTAATGCTGTTGGCGAATATCTCTATGCCGGCCTTTCTGACAGTATACCAGCCGGGTCTGCCAAAAATGTTTTGGCTCCTGGGAGGAATGGACTTCCTTGTAATTGCCCTATCCATGATACTTTTCCCGTTTTTGTGGAAAGACTAGTTAGTCAAATCGCAATAAAAAGCCCTACTTATGGTAATGTTGTTTAATGAGTTTTCAGGCATGTTTGATAAACTTAAAATCCTGTAAAATCTTTGTGATTACCGCTAAAACGTGTAGGTTTGCCCCGGAATATAGCTGCGAAAAAATGGCCAGACATTGGTGGAAAGCATTGGCGATACTGCTTCTTTTATACACAATTATCGCCGGGTTCACTATCGAAATACCATTGATAGGAACGAACGGACAATCATCCCGAGGACTGTTCTTTCATGTACCCATGTGGATGTGCATGTATACGATGTTCACAATCTCTGTTGTCAACTCCCTCCGATATCTTTCAAAATATGATATGAAGAAGGATG
The DNA here is from genome assembly GCF_019236475.1 of Chitinophaga sp. Lineage (GTDB taxonomy): Bacteria > Bacteroidota > Bacteroidia > Chitinophagales > Chitinophagaceae > Chitinophaga. The sequence goes on along the minus strand of NZ_JAFAIX010000011.1, from coordinate 207,935 downwards.
TACTGGCAGGTACTGCTGGTACCGTGGGAATGCTCTTCGGTTTACTTGGCTTTGCAACAGGCTCCCTCTGGGCTACCTATACCTGGGGCGGTACCCTCACCAGCGACCCTAAACAAATGAGCACCGCTATTGCCCTGCTCATTTATATGGCTTACCTGGTACTGCGTATGTCGATCCATGATATGGACAAACGCGCACGTATTTCTGCCGTTTTCAACGTTTTTGCCTTTGCCTTACTCATCCCGTTGACTTACATCATCCCTAAAATGGTGGATTCATTGCATCCTGGAAGTGCCTCTACTCCTGGCTTCTCCGGCAAGGATACAGATAGCCATATGAGAATGGTGTTTTATCCTGCTGTCATTGGATGGATTTTATTGAGTGTGTGGATCTACACCCTCGTAGTACGTTATAAGAAATTAGAGCTCAAAAATATTTTTAAATGATCTACAGAATATTCTCCCGTTGCCTGACCATTATGTTGTTGCTGATTTCTTTTGTGGCTAGCGCCCAGCAACAGAATACGGAGACGGGACCTGTAAACGAATTTTTCCGTAGTAATGGTAAAATCTATGTGATTGTTGGTGTTTTAGTGATCATATTCCTCGGTATTGTGTTATTCCTGATTAACCTGGATAGGAAAATCAAGAAGCTGGAAGACAAAGACAAATAACCAACATTGTTAGTGCTTTAGTGATCATTTCATCGGTATTGTGTTATTCCTGATTAACCAACAAAGAACATCAGGAAATGGAAGATAGAGATAGATAGAAGTCTTTAGATAGAAATCTAATCATTATACCAAAACGATATATTATGCCGCAAGATCAGCATTACAGTTTTTTCCAAAGTGTGGAAAGAAGCTTCGACAAAGCAGCCGCATTTACCAAATGGGACAAAGGTATCCTGGAACAAATCAAAGCGTGTAACGCGGTTTACCAGATCAAATTCCCGGTAAGAATTGGTGAATCAGTGCAGGTGATTGAAGCTTACCGCGTGCAACACTCTCATCACAAACTGCCATGTAAAGGTGGTATCCGTTTCAGTGAAGAGGTAAACCAGGACGAAGTAATGGCGCTCGCATCGCTGATGACCTACAAATGCGCCATCGTAAACGTTCCTTTTGGTGGTGCGAAAGGCGGTATCAAAATCAATCCCCGCAATTACACTCCTTTCCAACTGGAAGCCATCACCCGCCGCTACACTGCCGAATTGGTGAAGAAAAACTTTATCGGCCCAGGCACAGACGTTCCAGCACCAGATTACGGAACGGGCGAAAGAGAAATGAGCTGGATCCTCGATACCTACATGAGTCTCCGCCCCGGTGAAATTGATGGCTACGGCTGCGTTACCGGTAAACCAGTGTCTCAAGGAGGTGTTCGCGGACGTACCGAAGCTACTGGATTGGGTGTTTTCTACGGACTGCGCGAGCTGTGCAACATCAAAGAAGACATGGATAAAATCGGGCTTAAAACCGGTATCGAAGGAAAAAGAGTAGTGGTGCAAGGTATGGGTAACGTAGGCTATCATGCCGCCAAATACTTCCACGAAGCCGGCGCCAAAGTAATCTGCCTGATAGAATGGGACGGCGCTATCTACAACGAAAACGGCCTTAACCCCGACGAAGTACTCCAACACAAAAAAGCTACCGGCTCGATCAACAACTTCCCAGGATCTACTAGCCTCAACAAAAATACAGACGGCCTCGAATTAGATTGTGAAATCCTCATCCCCGCTGCACTGGAAAATGTAATCGACAAACATAACGCTCCTAACGTAAAAGCTAAGATCATCGGTGAAGCTGCTAACGGCCCTTTAACGCCAGAAGCAGACGAAATCCTGAATAAGAAAGGAGTGATCGTTGTTCCTGACATGTTCCTCAATGCAGGTGGTGTAACCGTTTCCTATTTCGAATGGCTCAAAAACCTCAGCCACGTTCGTTACGGACGTCTGGGTAAACGCTTCGATGAAAACATGAATTTCCATATTCTCCAAACCATCGAAGATCTCACCGGTAAAAAAGTATCCGATAAAGAAAGAAAATTCATCGCTCATGGCGCTGATGAGGTGGATCTGGTATATTCCGGCCTGGAAGAAACCATGCACGCCGCCCTCCACGAAGTACGCGATGTAATGCTCAGCAATCCGCAAATCCACGATATGCGTACTGCTGCTTATGTATGCGCTATCAATAAAGTAGGTGCCGCATACGAACAACTCGGTATCTTCCCATAATATAATTATAAGCAGTTTGAAATTTGCTGCCTGTCGCCCCTGCCCATCGGGCAGGGCGACAAAAAAATAAGGAAATGGAGTGACGTTGCAGACGTCACTCCATTTCCTTATTTTTTTGATACAGCTTGTTTTTTCTTTAACAACCTATCTTCGCGACATAAATAACGCACGATTGATCCAAATTCAATTTCCAGAGCCAGACTTCAAAGTGATGAAAGAAGGGGATAAAACCCTGATTTTTGACCGATTTAGAAAGAAATATGTAGTACTAACCCCGGAAGAGTGGGTGAGACAGAATTTCCTGCAATACCTGGTACAGGTGCTGCAATATCCTGCCTCCTTGATTGCCGTGGAAAAAGAGATTTACCTGGGGGAGATGAAGAAACGATTTGATATAGTGGTCTATAACCGCGACGCAAAGCCATGGATGCTGATAGAATGTAAGGAGATGAATGTCCCCCTGGGCCCCCAAACTCTGGAACAGGCGGTACGTTATAAAATGGTCATTCCTGCGGATTACCTGGTGATCACCAACGGTAACCATACCTATTGCTGTACTTACCGCGCGGAAACAGCCGGATGGCACTTCCTGGAAGCATTGCCGGGATATGGTAGCTAATACTTTAACAAGCGGTTAATAGCATCCTCCGCCGAAATTGGGAAAAATGCCTTATATTTGCTTGTCAAAAGGCTATGAAGACAAAAGAAGAAATTGTAGCTAATTGGCTGCCCCGCTACACTGGTGAAAAGTTAGAAAACTTCGGAACACACATCCTCCTCACCAATTTCAGTAATTACCTTACTATGTTTGCCGAATGGAACAACGTGGAAATTGTTGGCATTGGTAAACCTATGCAATGTGCTACTGCTGGTAACATTACCATTATCAACTTTGGTATGGGAAGTCCTGGCGCCGCTACCATCATGGATTTGCTCACTGCTATCAATCCTAAAGCGGTATTGTTCCTTGGAAAATGTGGTGGACTGAAAAAGAAGAACCAACTGGGTGATTTGATCCTCCCAATTGCGGCTATCCGTGGAGAAGGAACCTCTACAGACTACTTCCCACCTGAAGTGCCTGCATTACCAGCATTTGCCCTGCAGAAAGCTATTTCCACTACCATCCGCGATGCCGGCCATGATTACTGGACAGGTACCTGCTATACCACCAACCGTCGTATCTGGGAACATGATGCAGAGTTCAAACAATACCTGGAGAAAATCCGCGCTATGGCCGTAGATATGGAAACTGCCACTATCTTCTCTGTAGGCTTCTTCAACAAAATCCCTACAGGTGCACTGTTGCTGGTGTCTGATCAGCCAATGGTACCAGAGGGTGTGAAAACAGAAGAAAGCGATAAGAAAGTAACGGGTAAGTTTGTGGAAAGACACCTGAAAATAGGTATTGAATCGCTGCAGAAATTAATCGATAGTCACCAGACTGTGAAGCATCTACGCTTCTAAGATTTGTTGTATCTTCCCGCTATGCAATCCACGCGGGCAGAGATAAAAGACCTGAAAGTAACTTTTCGGTCGGACCAAAAAGAAATAACAGCCGTTAAAAGTATCTCCTTTACCATTGGGAAAGGAGAGATGATAGGCGTAGTAGGAGAATCCGGTTCCGGAAAATCCGTTACAGCGCTCTCCCTCATGCAACTGGTACAGGAGCCCGGCAGGATTGAAAGCGGACAGATATTATACTATACTGATGCCGATCCAGTCAATCTTCTCCGGCTCTCTCCTGATGCCGTGCGTGGCTATCGCGGGAATGAAGTGGCTATGGTTTTCCAGGAGCCGATGACTTCCCTGAACCCGCTGTTAACCTGTGGATTCCAGGTGTCAGAAGCAATTCGTCTCCATAAAAATATCTCTCGTCAGGAAGCTGCCGCCAAAACAGTTGCCCTGTTCGAAAAAGTGAAGCTTCCCGATCCGGAAGCGATGTTACACCGATACCCGCACGAATTATCCGGTGGCCAAAAACAACGCGTGATGATCGCTATGGCTATCTCCTGCGAACCTAAACTGCTCATCGCAGATGAGCCTACCACCGCCCTAGACGTTACCGTACAAAAAGCTATCCTGGAATTGCTGAAAGAATTACAGCAACAGATGGATATGAGTGTGCTGTTTATTACCCATGATCTGGGTGTAGTGGCCGAAATTGCCTCCAGGGTAATGGTGATGTACAAAGGGGATATTGTGGAAGAAGGCCCCGTAGCGCAGGTTTTCCATCATCCCGTGCACGCCTATACGAAAGGGTTACTAGCTTGTAGGCCGCCGTTGGATAAGCGACTGACAAGGCTCCCTGTGATCCGGGATTTTATGGATAATACTGGAGGTACAGACACCACTTCTGTGAAATCCTTTGTAAATACGTTGATCATGAGTCCTGTACAGCAGGAAGCTCGCCGGACCCAACTGGCTGCGCAACCACCGATGCTGGAAGTAAAAGGACTTTGTACCTGGTTTCCGCTCAAACGTTCCATCACTGGAAAGGTATTGGAATGGCGGAAAGCGGTGGATGATGTGAGTTTTGACTTGCGAGTGGGAGAAACGCTTGGTCTGGTAGGAGAGTCTGGTTGCGGTAAAACCACGCTTGGTAGGAGTTTATTGAGATTGATAGAACCAACTGGAGGAAGTATTGTTTATAAAGGACAGGATTTGAGGAGTTTGTCGGCCACGGCGATGCGGGCCATGCGGAAAGATATCCAGCTCATCTTCCAGGATCCTTACTCTTCGCTGAACCCCAGAATTCCCGTAGGGAAAGCGCTGTTGGAACCAATGGAGGTACATGGATTGTATGGAGATGCCCAGGGGAGAATGCAAAAGGCATTGGAGTTGTTGGACAAGGTAAACCTGCTCCCAGAACACTTTAACCGGTACCCACATGAGTTTTCCGGTGGACAGCGACAGCGTATCGTTATTGCGAGAGCATTAGCAGTAAATCCTTCCTTTATTATCTGTGATGAATCGGTAGCCGCGCTAGATGTGAGCATACAGGCACAGGTATTGAATCTGCTGATAAGTTTACGGGAAGAATTCGGTTTCAGTTGTATTTTTATCTCTCATGATTTATCGGTGGTGAGGTTTATCAGTGATCGCATGCTGGTGATGCAGAAGGGTCGGATTGTGGAAAGCGGGGATGCAGACCGAATTTATCATCATCCACAGGATCCATACACCCAACAACTGATAGCTGCCATACCTAAAGGAATTTAATGTATAATTTATTGATTCATAGCAACAATTACCATTTTTTGACGAAGTGGAGAAAAATAGGTAACTTTGCGCACTTTAAAAATCTATTCATACCGTAATATGAAACTATCACAGTTTAAATTCGACCTGCCTTTAAATCTCATTGCACAGCATCCTTCCAAAACCAGAGATGAATCACGTTTGATGGTGGTACATCGTGCTACCGGAAAAATTGAGCACAAAGTTTTCAAGGACATCCTGGGTTATTTCAATGACAAGGATGTAATGATTGTGAACAATACGAAGGTATTTCCTGCAAGGTTGTATGGTCGCAAGGAGAAGACAGGCGCAAAAATCGAGGTATTCCTGCTGCGTGAGCTGAACAAGCAAAACCGTCTGTGGGATGTTATTGTGGATCCAGCGCGTAAAATCCGTGTTGGTAATAAACTTTATTTTGGTGACGATGAGTCACTGGTAGCTGAAGTAATTGATAACACTACTTCCAGAGGCCGTACCATTCGCTTCCTCTTCGAAGGCAACGACGATGAGTTCAAGCAAGTTTTGGATACCCTGGGAGAAACGCCGTTACCAAAATACATCAAGCGTAAACCAGAAGAAGAAGATAAAGAGCGTTATCAGACAGTTTATGCAAAGTATGAAGGCGCTGTAGCGGCTCCTACTGCTGGTTTGCACTTCAGCCGTGAGCTGATCAAACGCCTGGAAATCAAAGGTGTTAAATTTGCAGAAGTAACCCTCCACACTGGTTTGGGTACTTTCCGTCCTATTGAAGTAGAAGATCTGAGCAAACACAAAATGGATGCTGAGTATTTCCACATCGATGAACATGCAGTGAAAATTGTAAACAAGGCGAAAGAAGAAAACCGCAGAATCTGCGCTATCGGTACTACTTCCGTACGTGCAGTGGAATCTTCCGTAACTGCTCAAAATCATCTGAAAGCGGCTGAAGGCTGGACAAACACCTTCATCCATCCTCCTTATGATTTCGCAATTCCGAATGCCCTGGTAACCAATTTCCATCTTCCTAAAACCAGTCTGTTGATCATGACTTGCGCATTTGCTGGTTATGACCTGGTAATGGAAGCTTATCAGCAAGCAATCAAAGAGAAATATCGTTTCTTCAGTTATGGTGATGCCATGCTGATTCTCTAATGATAATCATCTTTTCAAATTCCCACCCGCCTCCCGCCGGTGGGAATTTTTTTTGTTAATATCTTACTGTACTTTTCAACTTCATGGAACAGCGAAAAAAAGTTGCCATCATTGTTGCCGGAGGTTCCGGTTCCCGCATGCAGAGCGCCATTCCCAAACAATTCCTGGAACTGGCGGGCAAACCCGTTTTATACCATACCATTGCCGCTTTCGCGAATGCTTTTCCTGATATGAGGATTGTGCTGGTATTACCAGAAGCCCATTTTGAAACCGCTGAAAAGGTATTGACTCATTTCGAAGTGCGTCCGGATATTACGTTGGTAAAGGGTGGGGAGACACGTTTCCATTCGGTACGCAATGGTTTGCAACAAGCAGGAAGCAATGCCGTGGTGTTTGTGCATGACGGTGTAAGACCCTTGGTGTCCACTTCGTTGATCCGTAGGTGTTATGAAGCTGCGTTGAGCCATGGTAGCGCCATTCCAGTCATCGATATGAAAGACAGTATCCGGGAAACCAATGCAATGGGAAACCGTGCAGTAGACCGGGAAAAGTATAAAATTGTTCAGACTCCTCAGACCTTTCTTTCTGAAATCATTTTACCCGCCTTTGATCAGCCTTATGATCCCCTCTTCACCGATGAAGCCACAGTAGCGGAACATATGGGACACTTCGTACACCTGGTGGCAGGAGAGGAGGCCAATATCAAAATCACGCGTCCGCTGGACTTGGTGATAGCTGCGGCTTTGCTGGCAGAGCGCTAATTATTTTGTTGGTTTTACACCGGCGTCAATTGCCTTTTGCACATCTGTTGAATAAATAGCCAATACATAACGGCGTCCAGTTTGTTTGCTGCAATCGGGCGACTGTAACAGGGAATCGGCTGTGGAGCCTTCCAATTCCGTGTTGTATGCGGTATGGATACCTTTATCCTGTAGCCATTTGTCTACCAGGGTAGGCGTTGTATTGACTGCTTTTCCCCAGGGATCATTGCAAGCAGTTTCGTTATAAAGTATACGTTGGAAAGAAGGGCCGGGAGGTGGATCTGTAATGCAGGAGGAAAGAAAGAGAATTGCTGTCAGCCAGTAGCAGGTACGTTTCATGGGAAATTTTTATGTATCTGAAACGGACTGACAGCGGAAATAGTTACTTTATTTAGTCGCCTGTTCTTCGGCGAGGGTCTTATTGATTTTGTGGAGGATTTGATGGGCTACATCTACTGCCATGAGGCCATCTACCGCCGTAACTGCAACTGGTTTGTTTTGCAGGATGCTGTCGCGGAACATTTCCAGTTCCATGCGAATGGCATTTGTTTGTTTGATTTCTGGGTTATCGATGGCGATGGTTTTCTTACCGCTGTTGGTTTCGATATCCAGGGTGAATTTACCTTCATCAGCAGGTGATTTCAGTTTAATGATTTCGGATTTTTTGTCCAGGAAATCAATACCGATATAAGCATCTTTCTGGAAGAGGCGCATTTTGCGCATTTTCTTCAGGGAGATGCGGCTGGAGGTCAGGTTGGCTACGCAACCGTTATGGAATTCGATACGTACGTTTGCAATATCAGGAGTATCGCTCATTACCGCAACACCGCTAGCGGAGATACGGCTGATAGAGGATTTCACGATACTGAGCACGATATCGATATCGTGGATCATGAGATCGAGGATAACGCTTACATCTGTACCGCGAGGGTTGAATTCAGCGAGGCGATGTACCTCAATAAACATGGGATTGAGGTCATAACCTTTGAGGCTCAAGAAGGCTGGGTTGAATCTTTCCACATGACCTACCTGGAATTTGATATTCGCTTCTTCCACCAGTTTTACCAGGGTTTTAGCTTCATCGATGGTATTGGTCATTGGCTTTTCCACAAAAATGTGTTTGCCGTTGCGGATGGCCATTTCACAGAGGTTGAAATGGAGGGTAGTAGGAGCGACGATGTCTATGGCATCTACTGCGAGAATGAGTTCTTCCGCTGATTTGAATCGTGGAATATTATATAAATCCGCGATACTGGCTGCGTTTGCGTCGCTGGGATCGAAGAAGCCTACTACTTCAACGTCTTTCATGGTTACTAACTGAGAAAGGTGGATTTTCCCTAGATGTCCTACCCCGAAGATTCCTATTTTGAGCATATTGGATTTGAATAAATTGATGCGAAAGTAATCACAATTATGCATTTTTAAATCACGCCTTCTTCCACCAGGCTTAAATACCCTGTTTCGGCCACTATGATGTGATCCAGCACCTCTATATCGAAAAGGGCTGCCGCACTTTTGATTTTTTTTGTCACGGAGATATCCGCCTGGCTGGGCCGCAGGCTGCCGCTTGGATGGTTGTGACAGAGGATTATTTTGGTGGCATGTAGATCCAGGGCTTCCCGGAAAATAATCCTGGGATCGGCTACTGTGCTGGACATGCCTCCGCTGCTGACGCATTTGCACTGTAAAACTTTGTTGGCGTGATTGAGGAACATGACATAGAATGATTCGTGGTGCTGATCTGCGAGGAGTGGCTTAAAGAAAAGTGCCGCATCCGAACTGGTTTGAATCACGTTTTTCTGGAGTACGCGGGAAGCCTGCCTGCGCCTGGAGAGTTCCAGGGCGGCTACTATGGTCACGGCTTTGGCAGTGCCCATGCCTTTCAGCTTGCGAAGATCATTCACATTAAGCCTACCTAGTTCGGATAGGTTATCTTTTGCGAGCCGGAGTATTTCTCGGGCTAGATCTACGGCAGATTTTTGCTGATGGCCAGTGTGCAGAAGAATGGCTAGTAGTTCTGCATCACTGAGGGCGGTAGCGCCTTTATCGATGAGCTTTTCACGGGGTTTATCCCCATCGGACCATTTTTTAATGGCCACGTAATTGGTTGGGTTAACATTCACAAACATACCTCTCTGACTTTACTTAAAGATACGATCTCATCCTGGAAGATACGTGTCTCCCTAAACATATTTCTTTATTTACTAGGAGCAGCCTAAAAAGTCTTTTCATTACAATTGCTACGCCTGCGGTAGCAACGGGGCGAAGGGCGGTGACGCTGCACTGTGCTGCACTTTGGGGTCAGCTCCGCATTAAAAAGCATTTGTATAAGTAGTGTGTATTGATATGTTTATGAGATAAGTATGAATTAATTATTTCGTCAATATTAAATTTGTGCGAAAAAATTGCTGCGGGAACTCTCAAAAAATCATAGTTTTGCATCCTCTTTTCCACTAGTATGCAACCTTCAGTAAAAATCTTCACAGGCAACAGTAATCCGGCATTGGCAGAGAAAATCGCCAAGCGCTACGGAAACGGACTTAATGGCCTTGGTAAAGCAAAAATCCAGAAATTCAGTGACGGCGAATTTCAGCCTGTATTCCTGGAAAGTATTCGCGGTGACTATGTTTTCCTGATTCAGGGAACCAATGCTCCTTCTGACAATCTGATGGAGCTGCTCTTGATGATCGACGCAGCTAAGCGTGCATCTGCAGGGTATATTACCGCAGTAATTCCTTATTTCGGCTTCGCTCGTCAGGACAGGAAAGACAAGCCACGTGTGGCTATTGGGTCTAAACTGGTAGCGAATTTGCTGACTTCAGCAGGAGCTAACAGGGTAATTACCATGGACTTACATGCTCCGCAAATCCAGGGATTCTTTGATATTCCGGTGGATCACCTGGATAGCTCTGCGATTTTTATCCCTTACATTGAGCAATTAAAGCTGGAAAATCTTACCTTTGCGTCCCCTGACGTAGGTAGCACCAGTCGTGTACGCGAAATAGCTGCCTATTTCGGCGCCGAAATGGTGATCTGTGATAAACACCGTAAACGTGCCAATGAGATTGCCTCTATGGTTGTTATCGGAGATGTGAAAGACAGGGACATTGTGCTCATTGACGATATCTGTGATACTGCCGGTACGCTTTCCAAAGCTGCCAACCTCCTGAAGGAGAAAGGCGCTAGAAGTGTTCGTGCTTTCTGTACTCACCCTGTATTCAGTGGTAAAGCGTACGAAAACATCGAAAATTCCGTACTGGAAGAAATGGTGGTATGTGATACCATTCCATTGAAGCAGCATAGCCCTAAGATCAAAGTGATCTCTGTGGCAGAACTCTTTGCAGTGGCTATCCGCAACATGCACGAGAATAAATCGATCACCAATCTGTTTATTCATAGCCATCGCAGAGGTGATTAATGAAGTAGTATTTATTTATTCATTTATATAAATTGTTTAAACAATGAAAACAATAACCATCGAAGGACAACTCAGGAGCGAATTCGGTAAAAAAGCCACCCGCGCGATCCGTTCTGAGGAAAAAGTGCCTTGTGTTATTTACGGGGGTGCAGAAACTGTAAACTTTTCAGCTCCTGCCAAAGCTTTCAAAACCCTGGTTTACACTGCTGATTTCCAAATCGCTGAAGTTAAATTGGGCGCTAAAACCTACAAATGCGTAGTGAAAGATCTGCAGTTTGACGTTGTTACAGACGAACTGGCTCACATCGACTTCATGGAACTGGTAGAAGATAAACCAGTTAGCGTGACAATTCCTATCAAATTGGTTGGTCAGTCTGTAGGTGTTAAAGCCGGTGGTAAACTGGTTAGCAAACTGAAAGCACTGAAAGTTAAAACATTGCCTAAGCACCTGGTTGAATCTATCGAAGTAAACATCGAAAACCTGGAACTGAACGGTAACATCCGCGTTGAAGACGTGAAAGTTGAAGGTATCGAAATCACCAACTCTCCACGTATTCCTATCGCGTCTGTAGTTATGACTCGTCAGTTGCGTCAGGAAGAAGCAACTGCTGAAAAAGATGCTAAAAAGAAATAATCTTTTAGGAATATTTTTCAAAAGAGCCCACGCCATCGCGTGGGCTCTTTAATTTTGGAACCAACCCAAGCACCCAATCTTCATCTTCTTTAATTTTATACCTGTTAATTGCATTATGAAGTACTTAATAGCAGGACTGGGAAATATCGGAGCGGAATACCAGCATACCCGTCATAATATCGGATTTGACGTGGCAGATGCCTTTGTGGCCAAACATAATGGCTCCTTTCACAACGACCGACTAGCAGATGTAGCCGAAATCAAATGGAAAGGCAAAATATTTATCGTTATTAAGCCTACCACGTATATGAATCTCAGTGGGAAAGCCATCAAATACTGGATGGATAAGGAAAAGATTTCTATAGAAAATCTGCTGGTGCTCGTAGATGAGCTCGCTCTTCCATTAGATGTGATGCGTCTTCGAGGCAGTGGTAGCGATGCGGGTCATAACGGCCTGAAAAGCATCCAGGATTCCCTGGCCACCAGCCAATATCCAAGGCTCCGGTTTGGCATCGGAAATAACTATCCCAAAGGCCGCCAGGTGGAATTTGTATTGGGTAAATGGAAACACGATGAAATCGCCATCGTACAAGAGAAAATCGAGAAATCCGTAGAAATAATCGAGAGCTTTGCCACGACCGGAATTGCCCGGACTATGAATACTTTTAATAACCTTACTTACCCTTCTGTAAAGTAAATTTGTAAATATGGCAGCTATCTGCTTTATTTAACCTTTAAAAACAAGCGCATTATGAAAATTATTTGCGTAGGTAGAAACTATGCCGACCATGCCAAAGAATTGAAAAATGAAGTACCAACCGAACCGGTGATCTTCATGAAACCGAAAAATGCCTTGCTACAGAATAATCACCCATTCTATTACCCGGAGTTTACCAGCAATCTCCACTATGAATGTGAACTGGTACTCAGAGTGAGCAAGAACGGTAAGCATGTTCAGGAAAAGTTCGCTGATAAGTACTATGACCAGATTTCGGTAGGTATCGACTTCACTGCCCGCGATATCCAGGAAAAGCAAAAAGCCAAAGGGCTGCCTTGGGAAATCGCGAAAGCCTTCGATAACTCTGCTATCGTAGGTAAATTCATACCTATCACGCCAGAAATGGATAAAAAAGATATCAATTTCTGCCTGTATAAGAATAAAACACTGGCCCAGCAAGGAAATACGAAAGATCTACTCTTTTCTTTCGATTATCTCGTTGCCTATATTTCCAAATATTTTACCTTGAACATCGGAGATCTCATCTTCACCGGTACCCCTGCCGGCGTAGGCCCGACTGAAATAGGAGATGGCTTCGAAGCCTTTATTGAGGATGACAGCCTGCTGGAATTTTCTGTGAAATAATTATTGGCCGGGAGGACTGGCTGTCTGCCTAAAACCTCCCGGTTTATACCATCTGCTTATGGTACATTTTCATAAATAGTATCCAGAATACGGGTCAACTCGCTATAATCCTGCTCTGAGAGGCCTTTCCAGCCTACCTTACGCATATCATGCACCATGGGCTTTACATCCTTGTACTTTTCTACACCAGCCGGCGTCAGTTGCAGATAAACCTTACGTCTGTCCACACTATCCGCCTCCCGCTGTACCAGCCCTTTCTTTACCAGTAACTCTATAATCCGGGAAATCGTAGTAATGTCCTTAGAGGTATTACGGGCGAGTTCGTTATGGGTCGTCTTCTTATGCTTGTACAGATTTTCTACTAACAACCATTGGTCCACCGTTATGTCTTTTTGCTTGGCATCAAACTGTTTCTGCCAATAATTGCGCAATTTTTTCAGCGTAGCATCCAGCTTAAAAAAAGATGGATTACTGACGAAAGTATCAGTCATATTCATTAATTTGCATTAGCAACAGTTGTTATAGCAACTATTTTGCTTCTTCCATTTACATCACCAAAACAGTCTTACGTGTTTAAAGATAGTACAAGCGTTTCAACTTTAAAAGCGCCGGCTGAAGGGATCGGGGAGACAGTCACCCAGGAAAACCTGCTGACTGCCTATCGCCTGATGTGTGAAGCCGCCGCCATGGCTGCCGTTTATGAAGCCAATCGCCCCATCTGCAAGTATGTACACTCCACCTCCAGAGGTCATGAAGCCATCCAGATTGCTACCGGTTTACAATTACATCCTTGGGATTATGTAAGTCCTTATTACCGGGACGATAGCATGCTGTTGGCCATGGGGTTTTCGCCATATGAGTTGATGTTGCAGTTGCTCGCCAAAGCGGATGATCCTTTTTCTGGTGGTCGTTCCTACTATTCACATCCTAATAGCAATCGACCAGACAGGCCGCAGATCCCACACCAGAGCAGTGCAACCGGTATGCAGGTCATTCCAGCCACTGGAATGGCGCAAGGGCTGCAATACCTAGCACAGATACAATCGAAGCTGCTGAAAACAGGCCCGGATGGCGAAATGCCAGTAGTGGTGTGCTCTCTCGGCGACAGCAGTGTAACGGAAGGAGAAGTGAGTGAAGCTTTACAATTTGCCGTGCTGAAAGAACTGCCCATCATTTACCTGGTACAGGATAATGAATGGGGCATTTCTGTGACTGCTCCTGAAGCCCGTGCAATGGATGCATATGAATATGCTGCCGGTTTTAAAGGACTGGAACGCATGCGGGTGGATGGTAGTGATTATGACGCTGCTTGGCATGGTATGGCCGCGGCTATCAGTTATGTACGTCATGAACGTAAACCGATACTGGTACAGGCTTCTGTGCCATTGCTTGGTCACCATACTTCTGGCGTCAGAAAGGAATGGTACCGCGATGCCGCAGACCTGGAGAAACATGCGAAGAATGACCCAATGCCTAAACTGAAAAGTTTACTCCTGCGCAAAGGCGTTCAGGAAGAGGCATTACATGAAATCGAAACTAACGCGAACGAATATATTATTAAATCTTTCCAGGAAGCCGCTGCTGCTGCTGAACCTTCGCCGGAAACAGTGGCGCAGCATGTATTTGCGCCTACTCCCGTGACGGCAGAAAAAGGGGAACGTACCCCTGCTGGCGGAGCTAAAGTGGTGATGGTGGATGCTGCTTTGCATGCTATTGAAGAGATCATGCAACAATATCCGGAAGCGATCCTCTTTGGTCAGGACGTAGGACGTCGATTAGGCGGCGTTTTCCGCGAAGCCGCTACCCTTGGGGATAAATTCGGTGATCATCGCGTATATAATACCGCGATTCAAGAAGCGTATATTATTGGGTCTACAGCAGGACTTTCCGCGGTGGGCGTAAAACCTATTGTGGAAGTACAGTTTGCCGACTATATATATCCTGGTTTCAACCAATTGGTAACAGAGATTTCTAAATCCTGCTATCTAACGCAAGGGAAATATCCCGTACAGACGCTGGTACGCGTGCCTATTGGCGCTTATGGTGGGGGAGGCCCTTATCATAGCGGTAGTGTGGAATCTACCTTGTTATCCATTAAAGGGATTAAAGTAGTGTATCCATCCAATGCTGCGGATATGAAAGGCTTGCTGAAAGCGGCATTCCTGGACCCTAATCCGGTAGTAATGCTGGAACATAAAGGTCTTTATTGGAGCAAAGTACCGGGAACACAAGATGCGATGACTATTGAGCCCGCAGCCGATTATATACTGCCATTGGGTAAGGCTGCCATTGTGCAACAAGCGCATCCGAAGGATGTAGCCATGGGTAATTCCATTTGCGTTATCACCTACGGAATGGGCGTTTACTGGGCGAAAGCCGCTGCTAAAGCCTTCGAAGGTAATGTGGAAATCATTGATCTGCGTACCCTGTTTCCATTGGATGAAGCATTGATTTTTGAAACTGTCAAGAAACATGGTAAATGCCTGTTGCTGACAGAAGAACAACTAAATAATTCATTCACGCAATCACTGGCTGGTCGTATACAGAAGGTCTGCTTCCGTGAATTGGATGCACCGGTATATATGTTGGGCGCTATGGACTTGCCGGCAGTACCATTGAATATGGGACTGGAAGCGGCTATGCTACCTAATCCTGATAAAGTAACTGCCATGATGCAGGAATTATTGAATTACTAACAGGCTTGCCGTTGATGGATATTTACAGGTGTTTCCCCGCGGGGAAACACCTTTTTTGGGTTAAAGTTTGAACACATCTCCCAGTAGCTGATTTACTGCCACGTGGATATCTTCTTCCTCGATTTTTCTGTTCAAAATAATGACAACCGCTCTTTTGGTATCCGGACAGAAATACAGTAGTGAACTACCTCCAGGTAAATCCCCGCTATGTCCAAAAATATCACTGGTACCTAATTTATAGTGCTGCATGAATAGTCCCTGGGTTGGTGCTACATCAGGAAATGGCACCTTTTTCATAAGATCCAGGGATTGGGGACTTATCAACTGCTTTCCAGAAGCCATACCATTGTTAATGAGCATCCTCGCGAAAGCGGCCAGGTCTGTCAGGTTACTGTGTAATCCTCCACTGCAATAATCCACCATGCTATACTTGCCCGTAGGCATCAGCGTAGTGGTATAGTAATATGGCATGGCGAAGGGCTGTGAGCTGAAATCCCGCAGATGCCAGACTAGTGTGTGGGTACTGAGCGGCGTGAAGAATGCGCTGGTGGAGTAAGTATCAAAACTTTCTCCGGATACCTGCTCTACAATACAGGCTGCCAGGGCCGCTCCTATATTGCTATAAGAGTATATAGCACCTTTACTGTCGTCCATAAAGGTGACTGGGTTATAGAACTGTCCTTCAGGTGTTAGCATGTTTTTTACATATTCTTTCAACGCCATAGGATTGTCTTGGTCCATGGTTAGAAATCCTTCCGTTAAAAGGTCTCTTTCATAGATGGTATCCCTGATGCCGGAAGTATGTGTCAGCAAGTGTTTTAGCGTGATTTTTTTGCCTGGATTGTTGGGGTTAACGACTTTAAAAGGTAGGTAATCATTGATATTGGCATCCAGATTTAGTTTTCCTTCTTCCTGCAATTTTAATACACTTAGTCCCACTATTGTTTTTGCAATGGACCCGAGTTTAAAGACAGTTTTTTCGGTTACAGGTTCTTTCTTTTCCATATCCGCCATCCCATTGGTTTTGCTCCAGAGGATACCATCTGTGCCTACTAAGGCAACAGCCATACCTGGGACCTTCAGGTCATTTACGATCCTCTCCATTTGATTTTCGACGGATACTGTGTTAAAGGCTGTTGCTTCTTTTTTGTTTTTCCTGCAAGCGCTGCAAAGAAGGACCACCGAGAGCAGTCCGATAAAATAGTACTTCATGCTTTTTTTCATAAAAGAAGCGGGAATTCCGCCTGCTATATGGATTTTTATACCAACCAGGGGATAATTGTCTACCAACTCTTATAGTGTGCGGATAAGTTGGACATAGGGGTAAGGATCACCCGGAAGCGTAATATTGGTAGACGAAATGATGAGGTTTGTGGCATCGGCATAAAGATTCGTAGGCTAATTATTCTATTACAGATGGTGAATGGTGGAGATTTAACCATAGGAATGTACTTCCTGCAAAAGTGCCGGCGAGTAGCAGTAAAAGGATGCTGGCATATATTGCCGGCTGCCTTTTTTTACCTGATTATCGATATGAAGGAATATCAGCCTGCCTGGCAGCCTTTAATGCGTGCGATTGCCCTGTTATTTCTGCTGGTAGTGCCTTATACGAATATCTACTATTTTATTCCGTCATTATTGTTGAAGGCCAGGTATAAGGCGTATATCGTGTCTTCCTGTATCCTTTTCACCTGGCTATTTTTGTTAACCATTTGGACAAGGTCCTGGTTTGTGCCCCTAATGAAATCAGAGATTACCTTTATTTCTTATACCGTAAAAGACGTGTTGGTATTTTATATACTGATGGTTTTTTTACTGGCAGCTTCTACTGCTGTCAGCTTGTTGGGGCAGTGGCTGGAAAACCATTATTATAGAGCAGCATATTTAAAAACGGAACTGGAGAATTTAAAAAAACAGTTGTCCCCTCATTTCCTGTTTAACACGCTCAATAACCTGGATGTATTGATATATACAGATCAGCATCAGGCATCGGAAGTGGTACATAGATTATCAGGTCTGCTGCGCTATCAGTTATACCTGACCAGTAATAAAATGATTCCCTTACAACAGGAGATTACGATGGTACAAGATTTCCTGTTTCTTGAAAAACTGCGACATGATAAGCTGGATATCACTTTTGAGGTAGAAGGCTCGATGGAAAATATCGAGGTACCTCCGTTGTTGTTGCTGCCTTTTGTAGAAAATGCCGTTAAGCATAATGATTATGAGAGACAGCCAACCATCCGGTTGCAGTTGTTTATGGAGGCAAGGCGGTTGATATTTCGTTGTGTAAACGCTGTAGGGGCGGCCCAGGGAAGCTATAAAGGCGGAAGTGGACTGAAAAACATTTGCAGGCGACTGGAGATATTATATCCGTCAAATCATGCTATTTCCATTTCGGAAAGCAGTACACAATTTTCTGTGGAAATAACCTTACATATATGAACTGTATAGTAATAGATGATGAGCCACTTGCTAGAGAAAAGATCCGGATGTTGGTGGAAAAGGATGTGACCTTGCAATTACTGGGCTGTTTTGACAGTCCTATAAAGGCAGTTGGTTTCCTGGAGTTGAATCAAGTAGACTTGATTTTTTTGGATATTCGGATGCATGGTATGAGTGGATTGGACTTTGCGCGCACCTATCAGGGGGAGGCATTGGTGATCTTTACGTCAGCCCATGCAGCATATGCGCTGGAAAGTTATGATGTGCGTGCAATCGACTTCCTGGTAAAGCCTATTCACCCTTTACGTTTTGTGCAGGCCGTTCAAAAAGCCCTGGAATATGTGGATTTAAAGCGGCAGTACAAGCGCCAGGCGAATGAAAAACAGGATTATTTCTTTGTACGTGCAGACCGGCGACTGCATCGCATTTCTTTCCAGGAATGTTTATATGTAGAAGGAATCAGAGATTATTGTGTATTACATCTGATTGACCGGAAGATAATGCCGGCGCTAAATCTGAAAACGATACAGGAGTATCTTCCTTCGGATATGTTTTTGAGAATCAGCAAGTCTGTAATCGTCAATATCAGACATGTGAAGAGTTTGACGCATCATGATGTGCAGGTGGGTGAAATGGAGCTGGGTATAGGTAATGCTTATCGGGAACAGGTATTTGCAAATTTTGTGACAAATAATTTGGTAGGTAGATAAGCTGGATAATCAGTTCGGCATAGTTCCTGTTGCTATTCGGCAAATTCGCCTGCATGCACAATATCAAAGACCTGGATATTAAACAACTCATCCCCATTTTTGATGAAACCCAGAATCCTGATGCCCGTGAAATCCTGACAGCATTGATGTTAGACGCGCCTCCCTCGCTTCCGCAAGTGCATGCCAAGCAGCAAATTATTCAAACCATTATTCATAACGGTTACCACTATACGAAAATGAATTATGCGAGTGCTGATTATGGAGAGGTTACCTCATTCCTGCGTCGGTTTATGGAGATGGAGATCAGTGATGCAGCAGACTGGATCGGCAAGATTACCAATTACAAACAGCATAAAAATGATCAATACTGGCTGGCAGGAGGGTTGCGACAAACAGTTAGTTTGTTGGATAATATCCACCGGTATTTTAATCATATACAACCAGAAGTGTTTGATGGGGAGATGGCCGACTCGCTGAAACAACTGAAAGCCATGTTGGAAAAGCTGGCGCCTGCGCATTGGGTGGGACTTTCGAGTGGTGCTGGTTTTTCCGCAGCAGCACA
The DNA here is from genome assembly GCF_019236475.1 of Chitinophaga sp. Lineage (GTDB taxonomy): Bacteria > Bacteroidota > Bacteroidia > Chitinophagales > Chitinophagaceae > Chitinophaga. The sequence continues at coordinate 188,743 of NZ_JAFAIX010000011.1, read as the reverse complement.
GCGTAAGCTGGTGAAGTTATTACAAAAGGAAATAACTGGTGAAGAATGGAAGCAATTCTGGCAAACCGTTAATACCTATGAAGCCTGGTTGTCTATTGCTAGGAGTACGGTACGACTCAAACTGGTGTTTCCGGAGTTTGTAGAAGAGGGCATATTATTGGAAGACTGCTACCACTTGCAGTTGAAGCATCCTATCAAGAATACGCTGGAGAGCAATGGTAGGGTGTTGTTGCTGACTGGCCCTAATATGTCTGGGAAGTCCACCCTGTTGAAAACCCTAGGAGGATGTGTATTTCTCGCGCATGCAGGAATGCCTGTACCGGCGTCGCGGTGTCGATTGCCTTTTTTTGATGAGATCAGTGTCGTGATACAGTTGACAGATGATTTGAAAAGTGGATACAGTCACTTTATGATGGAGGTAAAGCACCTGAAACATACGCTGGAGCGGGCTACGGAGGGAGCAAATTGTTTTGCCATTTTTGATGAGCTATTTCGGGGTACTAATGTGGATGATGCAACAGATATTTCCAGACAGACTATTGCTGGGTTGTTAACTTATCCGAAAGGCTTCTTTGTTATTTCCACACATTTACATCAACTAGAAGAATTATTGCCTGTGGATAGTAGGCTAGTGGCTAGTTACATGGATTGTTCCATGGAAAATGGTATTCCGCGTTTCTTATATCAGTTGCGCCCGGGATGGGGGAAATTAAAAATCGGTCGGATAATATTCGAGCAAGAAGGATTACCTGCATTATTACACCAGTGGAAAACTTTAACTTAATTCCTAGGAGATGTTGGATTAACGGTGAATATATCACCAGCGGAAAAAAAAGTTGCAAAAACGTTTTAGTTATTGGGAAATATTGCTATTTTTATCGAGCATAAAGCTAAAATGTGAGCCCGGTTTCTGTATTTGTTTGCCAATAGCCATCATCAGAAAATTCAAAGAAAACCTACTGCATAACGGAAAGAAGAACCAGAATAGATAAGCGGATACGATTATAATTCCACGACATGCTGTAAAACTGAAAACTTTAAAATCTTTCTAACTTATGTAAAATTATTTCCACTGACGTTTCCTGGTATATTCATTATGCTAAATCGATTTTGTAAAGGGTTGTAGCACCGTTTTGCAAAAATCGGATACAACCGCCTATGCCGGAAAAACAGCAAATATTTTTGCAGCGTAATGCTTAATAAGAATTGGAGGAGGCCCAGGTTATTTTTCCACGTAAGGCACCAGGTCTTTTCTCCAAGAGTGATTCAATTCCATTATCAATCAGTAAATCTCATGTAAACCTTAAACATTTATTGTACGCTAACTAAGATGGCTATACGAAAACTATAGTAGTCATCTTCCTTTGTACGCTTTCAGTACAAACGGCTTCCTTATTCCCAAAACTTCATCACCGCTATGCTGGGATGACTGGAAGTCTTTTGCTTAATCGATTTAGCAATTGCTGTAACAAAACCAAAAAAATCTAATGTATGAAGAACAGACTGACACTTCGGATGCGGACAGCTCTGCTCAGCACGATTATGCTGTTGGCAGCCCTGGTTGCATTTTCGCAGTCAAAAAAAATCACCGGGCGCGTCTTCGACGGAAGGGATAACACCCCACTGCCCGGCGTAACCGTTCAAGTAAAAGGAACTAGTGTCGGCACACAAACTGCTTCAGATGGCCGTTATTCCATCGAAGCCAAACCAGGTGTCGTATTGGTATTCTCTTTCGTTGGCTACACACCGCAGGAAAAACCTGTTAGTATCAATTTTAATTTCAATTTAGATTTCAACATGTCCCTCACCACCGATACCAAGTCCCTCCAAGACGTGGTGGTAATCGGATATGGTACTACCAAAAGGTCCGACCTGACAGGCTCCGTAGCATCTGTGCGCGCAGCCCAATTACAGGAAAGACCCGCCCCTTCCCTCAACCAGGCCCTCAGCGGCCGTATACCTGGTGTTCAAGTGAATACCAACTCCGGTCGGCCAGGTGGTCAGACCCGCGTACGTATCCGCGGTTTCAGCTCCATCAATTCATCCAATAACCCATTATATGTAGTGGATGGCGTTGTACTGCCAATGGGTACGCAAACCCAAAGCAGCAATGCGATCGACTTCATTAACCCAAGCGATATTGAATCCGTGGAAGTAATGAAAGATGCTTCGGCTACCGCCATCTATGGTGCTCGTGGCGCCAACGGCGTTATCCTCATTACTACCAAAAAAGGTACTGCCACTGGCGGACGCGTTACCTACGATGCATACGCAGGTATGAACACGCCCGGCCCACACCGTGTTCAAATGCTGAATAGCAAAGAATATATGCAAGTGGAAGACCTGGCATGGAAAAACGCGGAAATATATGATCCAGCAGGCTGGGCACGAGGCGACTATGTTTCTAAAAACCCTGCCCTCAAAAGAACGGATCCTAACCTCTTCGATAAAAATGGTCAGCCATACTATGATACCGATTGGTTCAAAGAATCCATCCAACATAAGCTCTCCCAGAACCACCAGTTGGGCTTTACCGGCGGTAATGCGGAGTCGCAGTACGGCCTCTTCCTCGGTTACCTCGATGATGAAGGCTTACTCCTGAATTCCTACCTGAAACGTTATTCCGCTAGGTTTACCATCGATTCTAAAGTGAAAGAATGGTTACGCGTAGGTGGTACCCTTTCCTATAACAACCAGGAAGAAAACCTCGTGGACATTGGTACTGGCGGATTGAACTCTGTTCGTATGATTACGGAAGCGCTGCCTTTCCTGCCGGTTAAACTGAAAGATGGCACCTGGACGAATAATAAAATGTATCCTGGCGCGGAAGGTGGTTCCAACCCTGTTCAAATCCTGACAGACAGAAAATATATCCTGAATACCCAGAACCTCCTCGGAGATGTATATGCTGAACTGCAACTGGCTAAAGGACTTACTTTTAAGAGCGTACTCGGTACCAATATCGTTACCCGTGGCCGCAATGAGTGGAATGGTCGCTCCCTGCTGGACATCTCCGCTAGTCAAAAAGGGATTGCCATTGATGCCAATGATCGCGAAAGCTATTGGTCGTTCGAAAACTACATGACCTATAATAAGCGTTTCAACGAGAAACACAGCTTCACCGGCATGGTGGGTCTCTCCTGGCAGGAAACCAATACTTTCGGCTTCAACGCGAGAGCAGAGAACTTCTCCACGGATTACTTTGAAAACAATAACCTCGGTGCTGGTTCCAATATTCCTGCCAGTGGTGTGGGTTCTTCCCGCTCCAGGTTTGCTTTTAACTCCTATTTCGCAAGGTTGAACTATGGATATAAAGACAGATACCTGGTGACGTTTACAGGTCGTGCTGACGGTTCTTCTAAATTCGGGGAGAATAAAAAATACTCCATCTTCCCGTCTGCAGCCCTTGCCTGGAGAGCAACAGAGGAACCATTCCTGAAAGGAAACAAGGTGTTGTCAAACCTGAAACTCCGTACCAGCTATGGTCTTACCGGTAACTCTGAAATTGCTGCTTACTCTTCTCTAGCATCCCTGGCTGCTAGCGGCACGTATGCGGCAGTGATCAATGGGGCTAAAGTACAAGGGATAGGTACTAATCGCCTCGCCAATGAAGATTTGCATTGGGAAAGAACGGCGCAATATGATGCCGGTGCTGAAATTGGTTTCCTGAAAAACAGGATTAACCTGGAAGTGGATTACTATTATCGTCGTACGAACGATATGCTCCTAGATGCACCCGTACCTACCAGTTCCGGCTATACGACGATTAAAAAGAATATCGGTAGCATGGAAAACAAAGGGTTTGAAATTGGTTTGAATGCAACAGCGATAGATGCGAAGAACTTTACCTGGAACAGTGCTTTCAACATTTCTTTCAACAGAAATAAGGTATTGTCGCTCGCCACTCCTGCGGATATCTTCGGTGTGGGTGGACCTAACTTTACTAACCAGACGAACATTATTCGTGTAGGCGAGCCCGTAGGTTCATTCTGGGGCCTCGTACGCCTGGGAACCTGGAGTACTGCGGAAGCAGCAGAAGCCGCTAAATTCACGGATTACCGAGGTGGTAAGCCGATTTTACCGGGAGACATCAAGTACTTGGATGTAAATGGCGACCACGCCATCAATGATGCGGACCGTCAGATCATCGGTAACGGAAACCCGAAAGGATGGGGCGCTTTCATCAACAATTTCAGATATAAAAATTGGGAACTGTCTATTGACCTGCAATTTATGTATGGTAACGATGTACTCAACATGACACATCACTCTGGTGAAGACCGTACCGGCTTGGCCAACAGCTTTAAATCCGTATTGGATTACTGGACGCCAACACATCAAAATACCATGATTGCTGCGCCACGTAACCCATCTGCGGGATATGTAACGAATGTGGATACACGCTGGGTAGAAAATGGTTCTTTCCTCCGCGGTAGAAACCTGTTACTGGGATATGCATTCCCTGCGGAAACCGTACAGAAAATGCACCTGTCCAGACTCCGTATCTATGGCTCTGTACAGAACTTCTTCCTGAAAACTAAGTTTAGTGGCAATGATCCGGAAGTAACTACCTATGGCGATGTATTTGCCCAGGGACAGACTTTCTTCGACTATCCGAAGCCTACTACTTACACTTTCGGACTTAATGTGGCATTCTAAACTTCAGTTATCTAAAAGTAAACAGTCATGAAACGCAAGATATTCAACAGAACCATACTGCTGGCCTTTGCAGGAGCGCTGTTGCTGGGCTCTGGCACCGGTTGCCAAAAATTCCTGCATGAACAGGATCCGGGAAACCTCTCGCCGGATAATTACTTCACCCTCCCTGAACATGCGGACGCCGCTGTGTTTGCGGCATATGCCCGTACGCGCATCGTGGGAGAAGGCGCTGGTATCTTCTCTAACAACTTCCAGATGTTGGATGCTGTTACGGGTACTGCTACTACCGGAACCGCCCAGAACTCTGACCTGAATAACCTCCTGGGCCTCGTATATAACGGGGATAACCTTCATATCGGTAATTGGTGGAAAGGATTATACAAGGAGATCGCACAATGTAACCTTACCCTAGACAATGTGCCGAAAATCAATCCCATGGATTCTTTGCAGAAGAAGAGAGTTTTGGGCGAAGCAAGCTTCCTCCGTGCATGGGCTTATTTTTATGCAGTGAGATTATGGGGGGATGTGCCATTGATCTTGAAATCACAGACGGCCAGCTCTACAGATTTCTCTCCATCCCGCGCAAAAACGGAGGATGTCTATAATCAAATTGTGAAAGATCTACAGACAGCGGAAGCTGCCGGCCTGCCATGGACGGACGCTACGGGTCGTGTAGGCCTAGCTGCTATCAAAACGCAACTGGCCAAAGTGTACCTGACGATGGCTGGAAAACCTTTGAATAAAGGAGCTGCATATTATAAACTGGCGGCAGATAAGGCGAAGGAAGTGATTGACTATTCCTCCACACATCCGAATGATATCAATCTGTTCCCGACATATAGCCAGTTGCATTCAGTATCTACAAACAACAGGCTGGAACATTTATTCGGTGTACAGTACTTGGCAGGCGTAGAGGAGAATCCGCTGCAATCTATCATGTTGCCAAATAACTCACTGGCAAAAAACATTTCCGCTAAAGGTAGTGGGGTCGGTAGTTCTATGCCTACGCAATCGTTCTACGACTCCTACAAAAAATTCGAGCCAGGAGATAAACGTACAGATGAACAGCAGTTTTTCTTCACTTCTTACTATGTGGATGGGTATAAAGAGGACTTCGCGCTGGGTGCACCTTATATTTTCAAGCATTTCGATGTGGTGGCACACGGTACTAAAGGTACGCCGGGCACAGGTTTGAGTAACTTGAATGTACCGCAGATCCGTTATGCTGAAACTTTATTGATCTATGCGGAAGCACAGAATAGAGCAGATGGATCACCTAACGCTGCCGCCTATACGGCATTGAATGCAGTTCGTGGAAGGGCGGGTATTCCTGCTTTATCCGGACTGGATGTTACTGGCTTTGAAAAGGCGGTATGGCGTGAGCGCTGGCACGAGTTCTGTTACGAAGGTATTATTTGGTTTGATATGGTACGCCTGCAAAAGGTGTATAATGAAGATACCAACGACTTTGATGATTTCATTGGGCATGTCAATAAGAACTCCGGACAGTCATTACAGAAAAAACATTTATTGTTCCCGCTTCCAACATTCGAGATGAAAAACAACCCGAATCTGAAGCCACAAAACGATGGTTACGGTAACTAGTGATGAAGTTACTGGTTTAAGGGGCAGTGTCTTTCCGTGGCATAGCGCGGGAAGCACTGCTTTTTTTATTTGCAGATATTTTCTTTTTCAAGCGTGAAGCGTACTGCAGAAGTGAGTCTTTTCATGGCAATAGATAATTGATTTTCTACCGTTTTGATAGATACATTCAATATAGCAGCCACTTCTCTGTACTTCAGGTCATGTTGCTTAATCATCAAGTAAATGGTTTTGCACTTGGGGGGTAATTGCTCAATGCTTATTTCCATTTTCCTGACCATCTCCGCAGATATCATTAGCTCCTCGGGATTGCTGTCAAATGCAATTTGGATACGCTCATCTTCCGAAATGTCTATCTCCCTGAAATTAGCCTGTTTACGCCTAAAATCGACGGCTTTATTGCGAGCCACTACAAAAAGATATACTTCAGGGTTTTGAATATGGGACAGGGTCTCCCTTTTCTGCCAGCAATGCATGAATACATCATTGGTAATTTCTTCCGCCACTTCACGGGAACGGGTGAGTGAATAGGAGTAACGAAGTAGCCGCACGAAACATTGATTATAGAAGAGCTTAAACGCTTCTTCATCATTGTTCGCTGTCATATCAGTAAATAGCTGATTTATTTTACACTGCTCCATCCCTTTTTACCGCTAGATTCTGGTTGCAATTTATATAACGTAGATTAAGCTAAAGTTAACAAAATATTCTATCCACGTTAACAAATTATTCTCACTGAAAAGTTTAAAAATATTTTTTCTGGCTTTGGGGGTTTTTGATTTTCCCTTCGACCTACTTACATAACGCATCGATTTTTTAATGACTGAGCATAGTCGCATATATATACTGATGGCCAGAAAGGCGGCAGGGGAGGCTTCTCCCGCTGAGCTGGAAGAATTGGACCAGTTGCTGATGCAACATCCAGAGCTACAGTATTCTTTTAATATAGTAGTAGATATTAATCATGTCTTCGACGGCAGTACCTTTACTGATGAAGAAGCGGATGCATTGAAAATGAGGGGTATGGGAAAATTATCCCAATGGCTGGATGAACAACCTCCAAAGATTATCCGTTCTCGTTTCCCTTGGAAAACGGTATCTGCGGCGGCGGCCAGCATCGCTTTAATGGTAGGTGTATTCCTCTTCTGGCCTAAATCTACAGCCACCACTTATGCGAACCAAGTGATTACGAAAAATGGTTCCAAAACAACCCTGTTGCTGCCGGATGGTAGTAGCGTAGTGCTGAATGCATGCAGCAAGCTGCAATATGATGCCAACCAGTTCCTGAAAGGAGATCGAGAGGTAACCCTCACTGGCGAAGCCTTCTTCGATGTAAAACATGATCCTGCTCACCCATTCCTCGTTCACTCAGGTGCAGTGAATATCAGAGTATTGGGAACTGCATTTAACGTCAAGGCATATGCGGAAGATGCAGCAATTGAAACAACACTTATAAGCGGAAAAGTAGCGGTAGATTTCTCTGCCGGTGACCATAATAATGAAAATAAAGAGATCATTCTGTTGCCTTCTCAAAAACTGGTGATCAATAAATTGGATATCGTCAATACTAATAATACTGGCAGCAGTAAACTAGCCGCCAATTTCACCATTGCACCCACTAAATCCGTTACCAACACTATTACTGGCGAAAGCCCGGCGCCGCCAACCGCCTGGATGGATGACCGCTTCGAATTCGACAATCTGACACTGGAAGAATTATCACACGACCTAGAAAGATGGTACAATGTATCCATCTCTTTTAAAAACGATAAGTATAAAGGAGAAGTCTTCACAGGTGCATTTAAAAAACAAACTATTGGGGATGTATTGGATGCCCTCCAAATCACACTGGGCTTTCAGTATAGCCTGGACAATGAAAAAAGAACAGTAACTATTTGGTAACAACTGTATCCATAACAGTTTCACAACTGATTAATCACATAAAATCCATGATCAATGGACATGTAAAAAATTAACTATCATAACTGCTTTAGAATCATGAAAAAAGGGAAATGCGGCAACATTCCCCTTTGACAAAGGCTAAACAACTGAACCGATCGGCAAGATCCGGTAATGGCCTATTATTTAACCTAATGAAACAAATGTATGAAAAAAAGCTATTGGTGGCCTTCGCATATTCCTAACGGGAATATGAGGAAACTCATTATGCGTATGAAATTAACATCCGTATTGCTCTGCGCCGGTTTTTTACAACTGAGTGCACACGGATTCTCCCAGGAGAAAATCAGTGTGGATTTCAGTAACATTCCTATCGGCAAATTGCTGAATGTCATTGGAAAGAAGAGTGATTACACTTTCCTCTATAAAAATGATGCGATCCCTGATAAAAGGATAACCATCAAAATGGATAACGCTCCTGTTCCGGAAATTCTGGAGAAAGCCCTCAATGGCACTCACCTGAATTACCGTATCATGCCGAATAACCTGGTGGTAATTGTAAAATCAGGGGAAACAGTTAAAACTATCCAGATCAAAGGTATTGTGAAAGATGTGGACGGTACGCCGCTCATCGGTGTAACAGTGAAAGTTCAAGGTACCTCCAAAGGCGCTACTACCAACGTAAAAGGGGAGTATGAAATGGAAGTCCCTGAAAATGCGGTACTGGAATTCAGTTACATCGGTTACGAAACCAAGCAGTTTTCTATCAAAGGTGTTCAGAACTTCAACGTTACCCTGAGTGCTAACTCCAGCGGCTTGAACGAGGTGGTGGTAGTAGGTTATGGTACACAGAAAAGAGTGAACCTCAGCGGCGCTGTGGATAATATCTCCGGCAAAACCCTGGAAAACCGTCCTATCACTAACGTGGGTACTGGTTTGCAAGGATTGATCCCGAACCTGAATATCGGCATCAGTAGCGGTCGTTCTTCTAGCGCGCCTACCTTCAACCTCCGTGGTTATACTTCTCTCTCTGGTGGAGATCCTTTTATCCTCGTGGATAATATTCCGTTCACAGCGGATGAAGTCTCCCGACTCAACCCTGCTGACGTAGAAAGCGTTTCTGTTCTGAAAGATGCGGCTTCCGCTGCCATCTATGGTGCACGCGCAGCCTTCGGCGTAGTATTGATTACCACCAAATCAGCGAAGGACGGTCGTCTCGCAGTATCTGCAAATGCAAACTATGCGGTACGCACCATTGGTAAAATGCCTGCTATCGTTACCGATCCGCTGATTACCATGCAGATGAAACATGATGCAGCCGTTCCATTGTATAACCTGTACCCGGATGCTGTGAGAGCTTATGCTGCTCAACGTTCGAAAGATCCTTCCCTTCCGGCTGTTATCGTAGATCCTACCAATCCCAATGCATGGGCTTATTACGGTACTACCAACTGGCTGAGAGAGGTATATAATAAAACAGCTCCTGCTTATAGCGGTAACTTCAGCATTGCTCGTGGCGATGATAAACTGAATTACTACCTCTCTGGTGAATACTATAAACAGGATGGTATGCTGCGTAGTAATCCGGATATCTATAACCGTTATAACCTGCGCGCTAAAGCGACTTATACCTTCAATGATCGCTTTAAACTGGGTACTAATACCACTTATACCAACTCCGTATATGATGCGCCTTCCAATGCAATGGATTACCTGTTCTTCCACAATGCAAACCGCACTCCATCCCTGTCTGTGCCTAAAAATCCAGACGGTACTTGGACTTCCGACGGTGCTGCACTGCTGGGAAGACTCCAGAGCGGTGGCCGCAACAATAACACTATGAACGAGTTCCTCACCAACTTTAATGGTGAACTGGGCCTCGTGAAAGATATATGGAGCCTGAAAGCCGACGCTACTTTCAGACGTACAAACGATAACACCAAAGCATTTACAATCCCTGTTCCTTACCGTACTGGTCCTAATCAACCATTGCAGTATACAGATGGAAATCAGTCTAGTGCTTCATTTGGTAGCAGTACCGTTAAGTATAACGTATATAACGTCTATTCTAATTTCCATAAAGCGTTCCAGAAACATGATCTCACTGCCCTCGTAGGTTTTAACCAGGAATATTACCAATTGGATAACCTCGGAGGAAACCGTAATGGCCTGATCTCTACTAGTTATCCAACCGTGCAACTGGCAACTGGCGTGGCAAATGTCTCTGAGACATACCAAGACTGGGCAGTACGTGGCCTGTTCTATCGTTTGGCATATGGTTACGATGACAAATACCTGGTAGAAGTAAATGGTCGTCGTGATGGTTCTTCCCGTTTCCCAAGCTATAAACGCTGGGGTTCATTCCCATCTGCTTCTGCTGCCTGGGTAATTTCCAAAGAAGATTTCTTTAAGCCGATTGCAAAGGCAATTAAAATGGACTTCCTGAAATTCCGTGGTTCTTATGGCTCTCTGGGCGACCAGACCTTCAATCCATACGGATATTTCGAGCAAATGAAAGCTAACCCAATAGGTACTATCCTGGATGGTAAAATCCCTGTTGGCGTATTCGCTCCTTCTCCTGTAACAGCGAACTACTCTTGGCAGACAGTGCGTTCTGTGAACCTCGGTGTGGATGCGAACTTCCTGAAAGAACGCCTCTATATCAGCTACGATCGCTATACCCGCTATACAGAAGGTATGTTCGTAAAAGGTAAAACCCTGCCAGCGGTTTATGGCGCGGGATCTCCTGCTACAAACGGCGCAGACCTGAAAACAAAAGGTGGAGAATTGACCATCATGTGGAGAGACCAGTTTAATATTGGTAGAGATCCATTCTCTTACAGCATTAAACTGGCAGTGGCCGACAGCCGCACCTTCATTACCAAATATGATAATCCAACAGGTAACCTGAATGATTATTATAAAGGCCAACAATTAGGAGAAATTTGGGGTCTGGAAACAGAAGGCTTCTTCCAAAACGCGGATGAGCTGAAAAATCACGCAGATCAGACACCAGTAGGTGAGGACGATAACGCCTATAAATTCTATGTAGGGGATCTGAAATTCAAAGACCTCAACCACGACGGCGTTATCAGCTATGGTAAAAATACCCTTTCAGACCCAGGTGATAGACGCATCATCGGTAATAGCACACCAAGATTCCCTTACAGCGTGGATCTCAATGCCAGCTTCAAAAGCTTTGACCTGCGCATCTTCGCTCAAGGTATTGGTAAACGCGACTGGTATCCAGGCCCAAGCAACCACTACTTCTGGGGTATTTATGCACAGCCATGGACAAACGTACAGGTGAAAAACATGGACCACTGGACTCCAGATAATCCAAATGCTTATTTCCCTCGCGTGAAAGCATATGCTGCAGAAGATGCCAACATGGAGATGGCAATTCCTCAAACCCGCTACCTCCAGAACGCTTCTTACCTGCGCCTGAAAAACGTGACACTGGCATACACACTGCCTAAGCACATCACTGAGAAAATGAAAATTGCCCGTCTTCGGGTATACTTCAGTGCGGAAAACATCTTAACTATTTCCCACCTGAAAGTAAACCTCGATCCAGAAGGCCTGGATGGCTCTATTTATCCTTTCCAGAAAACCTATTCTGCGGGTGTGAACCTGAACTTCTAAAATGTGAATCATGAAAAAACAGACGCTCTATATAGCTTTAGTAACGGCAGGAATCTTCACTGCCGCCTGTAATAAGGATTTCCTGCAAAGGAATCCACAGACGGAAATGACTCCGGATGCATATTTCAATAATGCTAAGGATCTGGAAACATATTCCAACTCTTTCTACACCGGAACGCCATATGCCACTGACGATATCAACAGCGATAACATTTCCTATTACAACTCTAGTGGAGAAACAGACCTGATGATGGAAGGCGGCCTAAATCCAAATACAGTAGGTACTACCGGCTGGGGCGATTGGTCTGATCTCCGTAAATACAACTACCTGTTAGACAATGCAGGCAAGGCTACCGGAGATACCGCTGCTATCAATCATTTCATCGGTATCGCGCGTTTCTTCCGTGCTAAGTTCTATTTCGCTAAACTGGCCCGCTATTCTGATGTTCCTTGGTATAGCCACGTATTGAAGAATACAGATTCTGCCCTGTATACGCCTCGTAGTCCGCGTACCCTGATCGCTGATTCTATCATGGCGGATCTGAACTACGCGATCGCACATATTAAGCCGGATGAAGGAAACAGAACCCGTATCAGCAAATGGACGGCCCTGGCTTTGATGAGCCGTTTTGGTCTGTTTGAAGGTACTTTCCGTAAATACCACCCTGAACTGGGTCTGAGCGATAAAACTGCGCCTTTCCTGAATGCTGCAGTAGATGCGGCTTCGCAACTGATGGCCAATACACGTTTCCAAATTTCCAATACTGGAAAAGGTGCGGCTGATTATCGTGCACTGTTTGTAAGCACTTCGCTGGCAAACAATCCGGAAGTGATCCAATGGTATGATTGCCAGCAAGCGCTGGGCGTGGGCAACAATACGCACACGGTGCTGGGTTGGTCATGGTCTGTCAGCAATAGTTTGGTGGAGTCTTACTTAATGACCGATGGTACTCCTTTTACATCACAGCCTAATTACAAACAGAAAGGCTTTGTGGATGTATTCACCAATCGCGATCCTCGCATGGCGGAAACAGTTGCCTATCCTGGTTATTCTACTACTAACGATAATCGTTATTATATTCCTAAACCTAACTTCGGTGGGTACGATCAGTTGAAATTCTACCCCCGTGATCCATCTATCCGTCAGGGTTGGAATGCGAACTACACAGCTTTGCCTATCTATCGCATGGCGGAAGTACTGCTGAATTTCGCGGAAGCAAAAGCGGAATTAGGTACCCTGACAGATGCTGACCTGGCTGCTAGTGTGAATAAACTCAGAGCGCGCGTACAAATGCCTAATATGTCTATGGCGGCCGCTAACGGTAACCCTGATCCCGTACAGGTAGCGTTGTATCCGGAAGTATCCGGCGCTAACCAAGGCGTATTGCTGGAAATTAGAAGGGAGAGACGCGTAGAACTCGCATGTGAAGGTCTTCGTCTGAACGACCTGAACAGATGGGCGTCTGCAGCGAGACTGGAACAGGCTCAACAAGGTATGTATGTACCTGCTCTCGGCCCAATAGATATGACTGGCGACGGTGTTCCTGATATTGCTATTTTGGCAAATCCGGGAGACACGGCCTCTCTGGCCGGCCTCACCCCTGACGTTAGAAAGAATATCAGCCTTTACTATCTCAAGGATGCCAACGGTAAAGACAATAACTTCTACCTGGATAACAATACTTCCGGTCATATTTCGTTTACTCGTTACCGTGATAATCCACGCAAATTCATCGGTCCTAAGTATTTTTATCGTCCGATTCAACTGGGTGAAACCGTACTTAACCCGAACCTGAAACAGAATTTCGGTTGGTAATAACAATGAAAAATAAAAGGGTGGGAGCAGGTCGGAAGTCTTGCTCCCATTCGATTTTAAGGTGAACAATAATTATATTATGAAGAATTTAGCACTGACAGCGCTGGGGATTTTACTGGCAGGAGGAATACAGGCACAATCCTTCTCCGGACAGGTTTTCAACGATGTAAACAGAAATGGTGTCCTGGATGCAGGAGAAAAAGGTATTAGCGGTATCAGCGTTTCAGATGGACTGCACGTAGTGAAAACCGGTGAAGACGGCCGATACAGCCTGCCAGGCCACGCCCGCCAAAAATTCGTTTTCATTACGCCAGCTCATGGCTACAACTTTGTTAAAAACTATTTCATCAAAATAGACAGCACCGTCCAATCGTATGATTTCCCCATGTACGCCGCTGCTGTGGCCACTCATCACAATAAAGATATTTCTCGCTTCATCCGTATTACCGATACGGAAACCTATCAGTATGGCGATTGGATCAATGAAACGAGGAATTACGCCAAGAATGAAGAGGCGGACTTCGTAGTACATACCGGCGATATCTGCTATGAGAAAGGGTTACAGTTCCATGCGCAACAAGTAAATACGAAGACTATGGGCCTCCCTGTCTACTATTGCGTGGGTAACCACGACCTGGTAAAAGGCCCTACCGGTGAAGCTTTGTTTGAATCCCTCTTTGGTCCTGTATTCTATTCATTTGAGTATGGCAACACACACTTCGTTGTAACGCCAATGCCTTATGGAGACTACCAACCCTCTTACACCTACGACGACCTATATTACTGGCTGAAGAGCGATCTCGCCAATACAGACCCTCAAAAATCAATCGTCATTTTCAACCATGATCTGCTGACTTACAGCGATCATTTCGCTATCAAAAATTCAAAAGGTGATAGCCTTGTTTTAAATGATCATAACCTGAAAGCCTGGATCTACGGCCACTGGCACATTAACTTCGCCCGCAAACATGGCAATACCGGTATTCGTTCTATTTGCTCTGCCCCCGCGGCAGATGGTGGTATCGATAACTCTATGTCCAACTTTGATGTGATCGAAGTGGCTAAAGAAGGTATTGTTTCCGTTAACAGAAGATATACTTACATCGCTAATCAGTTGGTACTCGTGTCTCCCACTAAATATGGTGCAGCAGTTAAAAACCAACAACTGACAGTGAGCGCAAACGTTTACCAGACGGATGATCCTGTAAAATCAGTTGTTTTCCGCCTGTATGATAACAATGGGAAATTATTGCAACAATCCCAGTTGAAAGCGGCCAGCGACTGGACTTGGAACGGAGCGCTGAAAACTACTGGTCTCCAGCCGCAAACTCTTTATAACAGTACTTTAGAAGCTACTTTAAATACAGGTCGCGTATTATTCAGAAGAGATACTTTCCGCATTAATCCGGCTACGGCCCCTGCTGGCAATAACAACTGGGACCAAGTATTACAGAATACCCAACGATTACCAAATATCGCCATTAATAAGGTGAAACCTCGACTGGTATGGACTTCCAATACCGGCGCTAATATCTGGAAATCATCTCCCATCATTGTCAACGGGAAATTATATCTCGCCACCATCGATGATGAGAATAATACCAAATCGGCTATCATAGCTATGGAAGCCACTTCAGGAAAGATCCTCTGGAAATTTCCTACAGGTAATTCGATCAAACATAGCTTGTCATATACCAACGGGAAAATTTTGGGAACCGATGCGGAAGGTATGACCTATGCCCTGGATGCCAATACCGGTAAGCTTTTGTGGCAGCATGATGGCGGCATGAGACATCTGGCCACCTATAACAGTGCAGGTGTAGTATATAAAAATACTTATATCACTGGTGCTGGCAATTATATGCAAGCATTGGATATCAATACCGGAAACCCGCTCTGGACAAACACTGCCTGGTCAGGAGGAGAGGGTACACCTGCCGCTATGACTATTTTTGGTAATGCCGTAATTACCTCTTCCAACTGGAATGCCTTATTTGCACATGATCTGAATACCGGAAAATTACTATGGAAACGCAGTGATGGCGGTATCCGGTTCCGCAGTGGTACAGCGGTTAATTACGATAATAAACTCTACGTACATGGCATCAATATGCTCCACATGTTGAATGAATCAGGAGCCACTGTAGACAGTATTCCACTGAAATACAATCTGAAAACCATGACTGCGCCTGCCATTGCAGGGAATAAAGTATTGCTCTGTACTGCGGAGGATGGCTTGGTGATTTTTGATAAACAAAGCAAACAGGAGTTGGGCGTATTCAAACCGAAACAATCCCTGACTTTCTCTGCACCATATACATTGCCTCCTGCAGCCGGCATTGAAAGTACGCCACTGGTGGCAGGCAATATCGCTTATGTAGCCGCATCAGACGGACATTTGTATGTATTAAATATAAGTGGTAAACCGGAAGTTATCCAGGATATTGATTTGGGAGCGCCTGTATTGGCGGATATGACGTTGGTAAATGGAATGCTCTATGTAGCGGACTTCTCGGGGAACGTGAATGCTTTTGTACTCGAATAAAGGTTGATAAATACAATTAGAAAAACGCCCTCCTGTTTTCAGGAAGGCGTTTTTGTTTGTATTAGAATTCTGTTTTTCCTGTGTCGGCATTTTTAGAGGCTTGGGCATCACGCGTATTTTTCTGTACCGTGATGGCGCCGAAAACGCTGAGTAGGAAAGCAAATGCATAAAATCCTTTTTCACTTGGAAGTAAGGTAGCATTAAACAATCCGATGGTCAGTAGTACAATGGTCAGAAGCATAGAAACCCAGCTAATGCCATAATAGATGTCAGTTACAGGAATACCTTCAAGTCTGTCGCGTACGCATTTCTGTACAGATACAGCGGCAAATAGGCCATACATAAGGATCGTGAAGTAGTAGCCTTTTTCGTTCAGTTGCATGTTGGAGTTCCACAGCCCGATGAGAAACCCGGTCATACCTGCTCCCAGGGCTAGCCAAGAGGCCATAACAAATGCATTGGATGGTTTTTTCATGTTGTATACGGATTTAAACAGCGGTAATAATACTAACTTAATTTGAGATTACTAACGGTAACGGCTATGTTATAATGTTAGGGAAATGCAAAAATACACAGATGAGAAAAGGGGTATAAATGAAAAAGCCGCTCTGTAAGCGGCTTTTAACTTGTAGCGAGGAGCGGATTCGAACCACTGACCTTCGGGTTATGAGCCCGACGAGCTACCTCTGCTCTACCTCGCAATGTGGTTGCAAATGTAGGCAATAAATATTAACTACAAAATTTAGTGTTAAGTTTTTTTTATCAATGAGTTATGAAGGTTATGTGAATAACTGCTGTAATCCTTTGCTGTAAAGGATTGTAGCTTAATAATTTATTTTTTAATTTTTTTCATTAGATGTCGGAATACTCCGTCGGACGCACAAATATGATGTCCTGATGCGATACATTATGTGCATATTCAGGTGTGGCGGCCAACTTTTTCCACTCCGGATCAGCACTGAATGACTTCCAGTGAGTGTCCCTGTCTGCTTTATTATTGAAGGTGGTCATGTACATCAGGTTCGGCGTTTTGCTCCCAGCGATTACGCTACCGTAGAAAACAGCGTTGAATCCAAGTCGCTTGAATATTTGTACTTCACCACCTGCATTAAACATTTTTACCTTGTTGATGTGATAGCCTTCGGTGGCGCTTTCGTAGCTCCGCAGTTCGTATACCCTTTCATTTTTCGGCGTCTGGAGTGCGGGTAATGCCATCATAGGCATCTGTTCAAAGGCAGTGAGCAGTATTGTTTCGATTCTGTTGTAGGGGGCCGACTCGTTGTACCCTTGCATGAAAGTGCCTGCACTGGCCTGGTACGCGGCATCTTTCTCTAACCTGCCTGGCAGCGCTGCATATTGTTCTAGGTTGTTGAATGCCATAAATACATAGACCTTCACATCTGCAGTATCCTGTGTGATAGGCTTGAATACGCCCACCTGCGCAATACCCGCCCGATGCGCAGCCGGAAGGTACGCCTGTTGTAAATAGGTGTCCAACCCTGATTCCTGGGCCGGCTTAATATGATATACTTTAATCTGGAAGTACTGGTGGCCTCGTTTGTCTTTCGCCATAATGGTCAAAGACAAGCTCAGACCCAACAGTAGTAGGAGTGTTTTCATACGTGAAATTTTGATTGCGGGAGACAAAATACAAAAAGATCTGATTTCCTTACACGCAGCCAGCGGCTCGTGGCCTTTCAAAAAGGGCCCCTATCATCGTTGTCGGCAGATAAGCGTATCTTAGCTAACCTAAAAGTGTAGAAATATGTACAGCGCACCAGAAATGTTAATTGAAGAACCGAATGACCGAGGTACTATGTATGCAATGGTAGAACAGGATAACCGCACCGCCTATTTCTATTTGTACCCCTCCGAACTAATGGGAAATCGGTTCAAACCCCGTCCATGCTGGCTGAGAAACCTACAGCCTGCCCCAGAGAAAATGGATACCGCCGCTATGGAAAATGGCGTGGCACCATTGCTACAAGCCCGTTTCTGTAATCACCCGCAGGGTAAAGAACCCTTGCAGAAAGAAAAAATTTCCTTTATCTGGAATGTTGAAGGAGATGGCGCAGCTTTAGTCTATGATGGTCGTATTCTGGGTATCATTCCAGGATGGGGCCTTTATATGGAGTATCCACCTTCTTATGCAGCAGACTGCCTGGATAGTGGAGATAACAGCATCACCTTCCCATTAGGGACGCCTGAAACCAATCAGACGTATCGCAAATTCATAGAGGCTGATGAATTCTGGAAATCTTGGTCGGGTGATAATAATGGGCAGTGGCAAAAGATCCAACAACAATTCATGGTCGCTTATGAAGATGCTTTCGGCCCTGAAAAAGCCTATTTCGCTATCGACGGCAATAAATGGCCTCCTATGGCAATGGCCAAATTCGAGAAAGATGATATTGTCTATTTCATGACTTTAGGCATGAGCATCCGACCAATGCCTTGGGTAGACATCCTGTATCACGATAATGCAAGGGCCTATCATCGCGCCGAACTGGCTATCGCACTTGATAAGAAAGTCTATACAGACGAACAAATTATGTCTATTGCGCAGGTGCTAGCCGGACTGGCAGACAGACCTTGGAAGATTGTCACTTGGCTAGGAGAGGGCCATACGGTTTCCTCTGGGGCTTTACCACAGCCTTATGAGAGCCTGATTCTTTCCTCCGCATTATATAACGGACCAGAAATCACCATGCCTGAAATGTATGGGGATAAGGTAAATCTCTACTGGGCTGTTCCCGTAACTTTTGAAGAGAGATCTTTTGCACATAGCAAGGATAACGGCGGATATGATCTGCTGGAAAAGATGATTGGCGTAGGTCTTAATCATATTGTTGGAGAACGCGATGCCGTTATCTAGTTTATAACACTGAAGGGTCACAGCTTTCCGCTGGTGTAATAATTGTACATCTGTTATAGGTGCTGTTGTATATTGGGTTCCTTCAACGGCAACCTATATTTCATGCAACGACTATTATTACCCATCCTGTTAACTATGGCAGGGAATGCTGTGGCCCAAACAGACTCCACGACTGTTCGAAAACTGAAAGAATTCTCAGTAACCTCCCGACGGAACACTATTGAAATCAAGAACGACAAGATTGTTTACAATGTTAGCGGAAGCGTTAATGCCTTAGGCAGTAATGCCCTCGACCTACTGAAACGCTCTCCTGGCGTAATGGTAGATCCTTCCAATGCCATCTCTCTGAATGGCAAAGCCGGTGTCACCGTTTACATTGATGGCAAGCCCACTTACATGCAAGGAGATGCCCTCGCTGCATTGCTGAAATCCTTGCAGTCGGCCAATATCCAGGCAATTGAACTGATGCCCAATCCAAGCGGTAAATACGATGCTGCCGGCAGTGGAGGTATCATCAACATACGCCTGAAAAAAATTACCGCAGCCGGCTACAATGGCGACATCGCCGCAGGCCTGCATTTTGGCGAAACACCTAAAACAGAAGCCGCCATCAATATGAACTACCGCACCGGGAAGTTCAATCTCTTCGGTAATTACAACCATTATTTCGGCTATAGAAACATGCAATATGATTTCTACCGTGTGCAAGAAGGCCAGATAATGGATAACCGTACCCGTGATACAGATAAGCGTAATCCTGTGAACTTCAAGCTGGGTATGGATTATAACCTCAGCAGAAATAGTACGCTAGGATTCATGATGAACGCAAATTTGTATATGGGCCCAGGTATTACTTATACCACCACCTATATTTCAGATAGCGCTACCGGTAAGCTGCAATCGATGCTGAATGCTTATAACGACTACTATTCCCAGCGCCAGAACTGGAAAAATTACAATCTGAATTATCAATATAAAGATACCCTTGGCCGCATATTCACTACAGATCTGGATTACGGCGCCTATAAAGCTAGGATTAAAAACATTCTATTTAATCAATTTGTAGCTGCGGATAGTGTTACTGAAACGGGAAAATATTATCTGCGTACGCTCAATAGCAGTGATATCAATATTTACGGACTGAAAGCAGATTATGAACAACCCTTACACGCTGGCAAAATTTATGGTGGCGTGAAAGTCAATACCGTGGAAAGTGCCAACCAGGTGGAGATCTATGATGTACTACCATCGGAAGAAATCCTCAATACGTTACGTAGTAACCGATTCAAATATCGGGAAAGTATATACGCTGTTTACCTGATGGCAGATCAGCAGTGGCGGAAATGGAAGCTCACGGCCAGTATACGCGGAGAGCAAACGAATACGGATGGCAACCTCTTGTCAAAAAGCCAGCATAGCGGAAAAGATACCACTACTACCTTACGAAATAACTATTTCGATCTGTTCCCTTCAGTGCAGCTATCCTGGCGACTTTCAGACGCTCATAGCTTCTCTTTATTCTATAACAGAAAGATTGATAGACCCAACTACGCAGACCTAAATCCTTTCGAATATCAGATGGATGAATTGTCTTACTGGAAAGGGAATTCCTTCCTACGGCCGCAGTACGTCAACAGTGCCACATTGGGATATAATGCTGCGGGAATCATAGCCGCTACATTTTCGTACTCCCATACTCGTGATATGTCTGTCCAAATTACGGATAGTATAGCGGGGAATAAAATGGTGATCACCCCGGAGAATATCGGTTCTCAGCATTTATGGTCATTGAATCTTTCTTCTGGATTCAAACCGTTTGCATGGTGGCAGGTTACGGCTAATGTCAACTTTTTCTACAAGGAGAATCAAATCAATTTTGATCCCCAACGAATAGCCAAGATTACACGTAATACGGTGGCATTGAACATCCAGCAGGTATTTGATCTGGATGCCAAAACGCAAGCGGAAGTAAGTGGCTTTTATAATTCTCCCGGCATAGGTGGCGGCTTTTTGCGCACTGGTGATGTATGGCAGGTGAACATTGGGGTACAGCGGAAAGTATTAAAGGATAAAGGAATGGTGCGTATCGGTATTACAGATTTATTCCAGACATACCGTTGGTATAGCATTCGGGATTTTGATGGTATGTACTACCGGAACAAGGGTTATGAAGATTCTCGACAATTGAAACTGGGCTTCAGTTATCGCTTTGGTAACCTCCGCCTAGGAGCCGGAAGAGATCGTGCTTCTGGACTGGAGAATGAAGCCAGAAGAGTGAAATAAGAACTACTTATAAAAAAAATGGGTGTATCAAGAATGATGCACCCTTTTTTAATTACCAACTATTCTATTTTATCCTAAATCAGTATGTTTCGCATATTGAAACTTGTTTTTTCTTTTGCAAGTACCCCTGTGTAATGCTTAACCAGACAATGATAGACGATCAGTTCATGTAGCCGTTGATTGGCCAGAAAGAAGCGGTTCATCATCATGTGGATAAGATCCGTGGTAAGGCGTTGTAACCGATTTTCCTGTTGTGAAACAGGGTCGCTACAGGCGATACGTAGTTCTGTGCAGTTGTCCTGGCTGTCGTGTTGATATTGACCAAAGAGGTCATAGATCACATCGGCGAGGGGGAAAGACCGTGCAGCAGTCGTCAGAATACCGTTAATGGCATCCTGGTATTCGCGGTACTTGTTGTTCAGTTGAAACTGCAATGCATGATCCCCGTGGAATTCCTGGAATAGGCCAGCTCTTACGGCGGAAAGGGTATCAATTTTTTGTTGCAGTGTCAGGCCGAGATTATGGAGCAATATATCTGCACCTTTTACGGCGAAAATCCAGCGATAGAACTCTTGGTTGCCACTTTGAATATGTGGGAGTAATTCTAGTATCAGCTCGCTGTCCAGATGGAAAAGGTGTTCGCAATGCGCGATGTTTTCAGCGCCATAGCGTTCCAGTTCCCTGGTATAGGTATCGTATTGTATTTTGTATACAATTTCGTCTGTTGTGTAGTCCTGAAGGGCCTGATTGATTTCCTGTATGACAGCCTGGGTATGATCCGGGTCCGTGAGGTGGAATCGAAGGCGCAGGTGATTTTCGGGGTCTTGATAACGCACGAAAAACCAACTGTCTGCTAAGCCTTCATTCTTCAGGTGATTGACAATGGGGAAGACGGCTGTGGTCAGCAGTTTGTCCATCCATTTAGGGCCACAATAGATTTTAGCATACAGCCATTCACTGCCCAGACTGAACGTCCTTTGTACGGGTTTGTCCCGTTTTGGGGTTATTACGCTGGCTTGTGGCGTGAACTGGGTGTTATATAATGGGAAGACGACTTCGTTGCAGAAATACCCTTTGTCATTATTGATAAACAGGTGTTCATCGTCCATGAGGGATTCATACAAGATAACATCTCCTTTTTTCAGTTGTTGTAGTAAGAGTTCCTGTGCCATGGAACAGGATAAATCCAGGAACAATTCATTATCTGATTCCACCATGAGTACCTGCGCTGGGACTTGATATTCATGGAGCATTTCCAGCAATGTACCCGTGTCTCCCCGACCTTCCCTGCGTTGGAATGCAGTGGCGGATAAGTTCCAGCGGGCTCTACTCAGAATAATTTCCTTAAACCGTACTCTTGGAAGGAATGGTTGTTCCTCTAACACATGCCAGTTCCAGACAAGGGCCAGGGTGTGGTCTTGGTGTTGGAGGTCGCCCAAGAATTTATAAATGGGTAGACTGTTAGTATAATTATGGGCGCTTGTTAGTCGGGGTTTGATCTCTTTATTCAGGGACTGAGAGAAGAGAATCGCCCGGTTATTCACCACTTTTATGTACAAATCGCTGACAGAGATCTGGAAATCCTTGGCTACGGAAGCATTTCCGAGGAAAGGAATTTCGTATTCATACAGTTGAGGGCGTAGCAGTACGTTTCCTGTTCGGCCTTCCGGAAGATGAATGACCTCCGCGATGATGCAGTCGGAGAAGAGGTTTTTCTCCATATCAGCTACCTTTTCCATTTCTGCTGTAAGGGAAGCATTGGATGCACCAAATCTAGCGAGCAAAGGCAGTGCTGATGAGCCTCCGCAGGATTTAAGTACGAAGCGGAAATCGCCTTCATCCAGTTTGTTTGCAGAGGAGGTGAGTAAAGTACCTAAAACGGCCGTTGTTGGCGGTAGTGCTGGTAGGGAATCTGTTTGGATTTCCTCCAGGTCTTCCATAGAAAGTACAATTTCTTTGGCTTGCAGTTGTTGGGCTGCAATGAATTTTTTCAAAACCAGTTTATGATAACTGGACCAGGTATTCGGGGAAGTAGAAGGAGCGAGCGGCAGAACTAGATCATCTATGATCGGGGTATAGCTGCTCTTATCACCGGCAATGATACCGTATCCGATGCCGTTTTCACTGTCCAGTGCTGTCAACAGAGGGATGGCTCTGTTTTCGTAGCGTTGCTGGAATTTTTGTTTGAAGTCTGTCAGCTCGACAGAAGGTGCGCCGATATTTAGTACAGTCAACTGGCTGATGGCTGCTGTAATTCGGTCGACCACCTGCCTGTTGAGTTGATTGGCCGTAGTAGCGTGGAACAGGTCTGTGAGGACGAGGTCTTTGCTGAGCATACTAGGGCAAACTTTCTGCAGTAGTTCTCCGATAACATTGAAAGATTTGCCATTATTCTCATAAGCAACTAAATGACGATGTGCTTCGCTTAACAATTGTCGCAATGGGGATTTAACGTCGCGTTCATTCAGTTTGGATACTAATGTACTCAGGTAATCAGGGCCCGATAACGTAGGATGAAAGGCCGAAACGAGTATTTGGTTTTCCATCAACATGCTGATGAAGCTTTTGGCTTCATCAGCCGTGATGGATAAGTCCATTAGCACAGCAGTTAGCTGCTGAATGGTAGCGCCATTGCGGGCAATTGATAGGATTTTCTCGAGATAGATGTTATGGGAGAAACTACTGAGAAAATAGTGTCTTTTATTTTCCTTTATTTGATATTCATAGTATCTGTAGGTATTTCCTGCGCGATAAATACTGCTATTGGGCAGGAAAGTCAGCATATTGGCGATTTCTTCATCTCTCATGAGTTCATCGGCGATAGCTGAGAGGCACTGGATATCCAGTCTGGCTTTTTTGTGATAGGTATCTTCTGTCACGCTAATGGCCGTTGCATTATCTGTAATGCTACCGGCAGCGCAACCTGCAAAGAGGCCATATGGAGTGCTTCTTGCACACATTCTTAGAAGATACTTATAGAGGGTGAGTACCAGTTTATGTTCCTTGATGGGGCGTTTATCGTTTGCCCCGTTGAGCCAATCCATTAAAGCGTGATGCAATTCGGGGCTGGCCAGATATATCGCTTCCTGCAGCGCGGGCTGCTGGTATAATGATTTGATTGTTGCTGTTAAAGAGACTACATCACGATTACTTCCGGTATGAAGGGATTTAATGGTGTTGTAGGGCAGAAGCGGCAACCGTAATAGATAAAAATCGAAAGACTTAACCTGCGGCATCAAAAAGCGATCGTACATGTCTTTAATTTGTGATACAAGGTGCTAACATCTTACTCTATACGGATATAATTTCGACGAAAATCACGTTTTGCGCGACGAAATGCAATAGATTTTCAATATGTGCTTCAGGCCATCTTCAGCATTTTGGTAACCTGTTCTTTAAACCGTGGGAAACTAACCGGTTTGGGCAGATATCCATGGCGTCCTCCCAGTGGGATATCACCAAGGCTAGCCAATGGATATGCTGTAACTACGATAAAGCGACAATCCGCATTTTTCATCAGTTGATTTAATCCGGTGGTCTGTCGGCCATAAATATTTACATCCAACAGAATCAGATCAATCTGTCTGCTTTTAATTAATTCTGATACATCCTGCAGCCTGTCAGTAGCGATGACTAGCTCCATATGATCCATCCTTTCCAGATAGTTGCTAAGAAGCTCGATCGCAAGTGGCTCGTCATCAACTATAGCACAACGGTACTGCATCTCTCGGATTTGTACTGAATTAAAGAACTGTGCGAATAATGCTGCTGGTCATAGTTGCGCCAGTTCCTCCGGTCGTTTCGTTGGTAAGTGTGCCGGATTTACCTTTAGCATTGATTCTTTGAGCAGAAAGGTTACTTACAGCATGGAAGTCGGCTTTGGCGATAATTTCCTTGCGAAGTTCCAGTACTGGTTGGGCTCCTGTCGCGTTAGTCTGCTGTTTCATGAGGGTAAGGACATTTAGTTGTAAACAAAAATGTCGATGTTGTGTTACAGTGCCATATTTATTAGACAAAATGCATGTTCTGCACGACAAACGTAACGTAATCCCAAATTTGGGATGGGTTAAATGGGCTATTCTTCTTCTTGATGGTCCGTTGCAATTCCAAGTCTTCTGTTGAGTTCAGCCTTATATTGTTTCGAAATTATAATAGTATGATTGTTAAGTAGTTCAGCAGTGTTTCCTAGAATGTTTTTAATAGCATTCAGGCGTACTATATAGGATTTATGTACCCGGATAAATTGTTTATCGGGTAGGATTTCCTCCATATGTTTCATACGTTGATAAACGATATGGGTTTCGTTCTGGGTAACAATTTTGATATAATCTTTCATGCCTTCCACATAATAGATATCATCAAACACCACTTTACTGAGTTTCTGTCCGTCTTTTACGAACATGAAAGTATTGGCAGTTTTTTCCTTGGACGGCGCCTGTGTCTGACGTCGTTGCTGCAAGATAATTTTAGCTTTGTTAATAGCTTTAAGCAATCGGTCAAAACCAAATGGTTTCATCAGATAATCTACTACATCCAATTCAAAGCCTTCCACCGCATAATCTGGACTGGCGGTAGTAAATATTACTAATGGGATATTGGGTAAGGAACGAATCATTTCCACCCCATTGATATTTGGCATCCTAATATCGGAGAATAATAAATCAATGGGTTGCTCCTGAAGAATAGCTATTGCTTCAAATGCGTTCTCGCATACTCCAGCCACTTCCAATTGCGGTACTTTAGCAATGTAGGTTGTCATTAATTCCCTTGCAAATGGCTCGTCGTCTACTATCAGGCATCTGATCTGCTGCTCCATCATTCGATTTTGTTAATTAAGATTTATTGAAAGTTTTACGGAATAAATATCACCCTCGTCCTTTATGTCAAGGGTATATTTTCCCGGATAAAGCAGTTCCAGTCGCTTCCTGGAGTTGGCCTGGCCAATGCCGCCCAGCTCCTTGGGCTGGTTGGAAGCCTCGTTTTTACTATTGCTGACACTCATGGTCACCAATTGGCCGTTGGCATTGATATTTATAATTACATGGCATTTACCATCTGGTCCTACATGCCCATATTTAAAGGCATTTTCGAGGAATGGGAACATCAATAACGGACTAATCTGTTGATCCGTAATTTCTGTTTCATTGTAATCAAAAACAATATTCGCCTTGGCGCCATAGCGTACCCGTTCCAGCTCTGTGTAATTCCGCATGAATGCTACCTCATGCTGTAAATCAACTTTGGCCGTATCTGATTCGTATAATGTGTACCTCATCATTTCAGAGAGATGTAGAATCAAATCTGGTGCCTGTTCTGCTCCTTTTAAGGACAACATGTAAATGTTGTTCAATGTATTGAACAGAAAATGTGGGTTTAGCTGTGCTTTTAAGAAATTCAACTCCATATCCAGCCGGTCTTTTTCAAGGCGGAGGGTACGGGTAATATTCCGTAAGGTATCCATGCCCAGCTTTGCTACAATACAAGGTAAAATCGCAGTCAGAACTGCCCAGCTACTCCGTACCATCCGAAGCATAGCAGCTTTGCTGATAAGACCGTCGCTGACAATTTGTTTAACGAGATTACTTACATACGGATTATGAGTGGTAAGATACTTCAAAACTACCAGACTTACCAAGTAACTGGTCAACGAATACACTACCAAAGGCATCATCAGCCCAATGATGCCCAGCAAGAACTTCCCTTTTAATATCCATTTGGGAATCACCAAATACATCAGGAAATAAAAACTGAAGGCGATGCACAGAATATTCCTAAAGGCAAATAACAAACAAACGGGAAGGGACTCTACGTAGTTACTCCTCACAAGTATAATGTGTAATATATATAATAATATCCACATGCATACGTGCGTGGCTATACGAACCTTCGGTGTATAGAATTTGTCGAATGCTCCAGAGGCAATCCATTGGGTTAGGCTGTTCCTCTTTTTCACTTCTATGGTAGCAACGTTATGTCTAGCGGATACTGACATTGGTCGAATAATATTTCACGGGTCCTAAATTCTTTCGTGCTTTGTAACCAAAATAAGAAAAAGTAACAATTCAGAAATTTTTTATTTGTCGAGAGCACTCTGTTTGTAAGCCGCTGGATTTGATTGCCTGGTCAGAATGTTCAAACCGCAGATAATAAATAGGTTAGAGCGAATAAGAGAAGCACTAGAAGAGATTTTTATAATTCAACCAGGAATTACATCCACTGAAGTTTTATCCCTCAAAACAACCTGCCGGAAAACCCTTCCCAAGCCGCAAATTCCCTGAAATGGATTTGCGGCTGTGCAGGTACCCCAAACCACCCTGTTGTCTTGTCCGTAAATTTTACCAGCGCCAACGGACCCCTGGCGCCTGGTTACGGGTGGGAGAGGCCAGTATATTTTTTACACTTCGTCTCCATAAGCACTAAATTTTATAACTTGGCTGTTAATACAACCAAAATAAACAATCGCTTTGCCAGGAACTTCCTGCGCAGATTCTAAAATCTATCGGTTTAAAATTGCCAACTGTTCTGATATACAACGAAGCAGAAGTGCTGAAAAGAGTGGCTGAAGGAGATGAATCTGCCTTCAGGCAAATCTTTGATCGTTATTGGGATACCGTATATGGGGTAGCGTTAGTATTAACCAAATCCCCAGACCTGGCCGAAGAAATGTCCCAAGACGTATTTATCAGGATATGGGTCAAAAGAGAAAAACTCGCAGTCGTAGAAAAGTTTGAAGGCTACCTCTTTACCATCGCCCGTAACCATATCTACAACGAATTCCGACGCAATATTAAAGTAGAAGCCTTCACGGATCATCTCTTGGATTATGTCAATGCCACTGCATTGGCCACCGAAACGCCAGACAAGCGCCTGCTTTTCTCAGAACTGGAAAAGCTGGTAGATAAAGCCGTAGACCAACTCCCTCCCCAACAACGTACCATCTATAGATTGAGCCGCCACCAAGGCCTGAGCCAAGAAGAAATTGCCACTGCCCTGCATATATCTGTCCATACCGTGAAAAGCCATATGAATAAAGCCTTACATGTTATTCGTGGATACCTGCGTCATCATGCTACCCTGGAACTATTACTCCTCTTCTATTTTTGTATAGCACACAGCCGCTGAAAAAAAATTTGTCTCCCCACTCATACCTCCCCATTTTTTTAGTGTCTTTATTATTACCAGACATAAAACGTCTTTTTTACACTTAAAATGGAGCATACACAACTGCAGCATTTATGGCAACAATACCTGGATGATAAACTCCCTCCAGCAGAACTGCCAGTACTACTGGAAATGCTTCGTAATGAAGCACACCCGGAAGCACTGTTGCAGCCCATCGACCAGGCCCTTGCTGGCAATACCTATGCGCAGCCAGTTGATGAGGAAGACAAAAACAGGATTTTTCAGTCGATCCTCCAACAAGCGGCTTTGCAGGAAGGGGCTACCAAAGTGGTACCGATCAGGAAACGTCTCAGCCCTTGGAAAGCTGTAGCCGCTGCGGTGGTATTGCTATTAACCATCACGGTTTCCTACCGTCTCCTATATAATCGGCATACTCCTAATAATATCACGGCTACGGATATACGATTTCGTTACGACCACCAACCAGGTGGCAATAAAGCTATCTTGACACTGGCAGATGGCAGCAGCGTAACATTGGATAGTACCTCAGGAGGAATACTCGCAAAACAGAACGGCACAAATGTGCTGCAACAAAAGGCCGGCGAAATCGCCTATGATCCATCAGCACAGGCTTCCACTACGGTGGTGTACAATACCGTGACCACCCCTCGTGGCGGGCAATTCCAGATTATGCTGCCAGACGGCAGCCATGTATGGCTCAACGCTGCTTCTTCCATCCGATTCCCTACCACCTTCACCGGAACAACACGTAAGGTGGAACTAACAGGCGAAGCCTATTTTGAAGTGGCCCAAAATCCATCACAACCCTTTACAGTAACAGTAGCAGGGGTAGCCGTAAAAGTGCTAGGAACACATTTTAATATCAATGCCTATAACGACGAACCTGCAGTGAATACCACCTTGCTGGAAGGTAGCGTAATGGTGGCCCATCAAGGCAAAGAGGCGATTATTAAACCTGGTCAGCAGGCCAGCGTGAAAGAAGGTATCACCGTAAAAGATCATGTGGATATAGATGCGCTCATGGCCTGGAAAAACGGACGATTCTCCTACAATGAAATGGACATTCATGGTATCATGCGCCAAATCAGCAGATGGTATGATGTGGATGTGGTATTTGAGGATAACATCAATGATTCCTATACCATGGAAATCTCCAGAAATGTACCGTTGTCAAAATTGCTGAAATTCATGGAGATCAGCGGTGGCGCTCATTTTGAAATGAAAGAAAAGAAAATTATAGTAAGAAAATAAAACCAAAATCAGCAAGAACGAAATTGATGCAACAAAAAACCGGAAAGTGTTCGCGGCACTTCCCGGCGGAAAGTTGGATCCATACAGTTATACAATCGATTCAGGACTGCTAATTGTTTACATCCAAACCTTAACAAAAATATGCAAAATGTTTTTTGTGATTCCACTTTTATGAAAAGAGGTGGCGATCAGCGCCCACTAGTACCAAAAGGACGCTTCGCCCAAATTAAATTAACCATGAAGCTGGTAACCATTCTGCTTTTGGTGTTCGTGATACAGGGAAATGCTGCAACGAATGCCCAGACGATTACACTCTCACTGAAAAATGTACCGCTAAAAACTGTCTTCAAAGAAATCAGCAGACAAGGCGGTTACAACTTCGTTTACAACGATCACCTGTTACAAAATGCAGGTAGGGTAGACATTGAAGTGAACAAAGTACAGGTGGAAGAAGTACTGAAACTCTGTTTCCGCCATCAACCTGTTACTTATGAAATCATCGACAAAACGATTATTGTCCGTAAACCGGAAAACCATACGGAGAGCATGGCTTCGGAAAAATCGATGCCACCACCAGTATCTATTCGCGGTAGAGTGACGGACGAAAAAGGAGATCCATTAATCGGCGTAACCGTACAAGTTAAAGGTCAGACCGCTGGTACTGTGACCAAGGATAACGGGGAATTCCAGATCAGCGCTCCGGACAACGCATCCGGCATCCTGGTATTTTCATTCCTGGGGATGGAAAAACAGGAAGTCCTCCTCGGTAAAAGTTTATTCGTTACCGTAGTGATGAAACGCCTGGTATCACAGCAACAGGAAGTAGTGGTAGTCGGATATGGTACCCAGAAGAAAGCCACCCTGACTGGCTCCGTGGCCCTTTTGAAAGGGGAAGAAATGGCGAAAGTACCTAGCGCCAACGTTACCAATGCTTTTGCAGGTCATGTACCCGGCGTCATTGCGAACAACCGTTCTGGCCGGCCAGGTGATGATAACTCTTCTTTATATATCAGGGGTTTCAACTCCTTCAGTGGTGGTGTGGACCCGCTGATATTGATAGATGGTATTCCAGACAGAAATATAGATCGACTCAATCCCAACGATATCGAAAGTGTTACGGTGCTGAAAGATGCGTCTGCGGCTATTTATGGTGTTCGTTCCGCGAATGGCGCCATTCTCGTGACCACCAAAAGAGGTAAGGCAGGTAAGCCACAGATTTCTTATGAAGGGTCTTATGACCTGCAACAACTGACTAGGATGGATCACCGCGTAAACTCCTGGCAGTACATGACTTACTACAATGAACTAAACAGCAACCTGGGTAGCACTTTGCCTTATACGCAGGCGGATATCGATAAGTACAAAGCCGGCAACGATCCGAATTATACCAGCACCGACTGGCAGAAAGCAGTGTTCAGAAAGAATGCGCCAGCCACTAATCATAGCCTTTCTGTTCGTGGAGGGTCTGAAGCCGTGAAATTCTTTATCTCCGGCCAATACCTCTCTCAGCAAAGCAACTGGGCTAATAGTGACGAAAACTTCAAAAACTATAACCTGCGCTCCAATATTGATGCGAATGTTTCTAAAAATCTGAAACTGACATTTGATATGGCTGCCAGGAAAGAAGAACGGCAATACCCAGCTATTTCTCCCAATAGTATCCTGCATGAAACGGTAAGTATGTATCCGTTTATCCCGGTACATTGGACCAACGGCCTCCCTTCTGCTGGTATTGCGAATGGCCGTAACCCTTACCTGATGACCTCTTCTCAAACTGGCTATGATAACGTTACTGACCTGTTCGTACAACCCAAAGTAGGATTCGACTGGCAGTTGCCTTCTATCCTGAAAGGTCTCTCTGTTAGCGGTTATATGGCTTTTGATTACCGTCTTCGCAGTGAAAAGATCTTTACTCGCCCTTGGGATGCGTATTCTTTCAGCCTGGCTACTAATACCTATAACAATCAGCGCAGCAGTACTGCCATTCTCAGCCTGACACAGGATGAAAGAGTGTACAATGAAAATACTTACTTCTATAAAGTGGCATTTGACAGAACTTTTGGAAAACATACCTTCAATGCTTTCCTGGGTTATGAACAAACCACTTCCAATTTTAGACGTACCACTGCTTTCAGAAAAAATCTGGTGAGCGATCAGTTGGATCAGTTGTTTACTGGGAGCGCAGTAGATCAGTCTGCAACAGGTAGTGCTACGCAGGATGGTAGGGAAAGTTATCTCGGCAGACTATCTTATTCCTATGCTGATAAATATTTGGCAGAAGTGGTTGGCCGCTATAATGGCTCCTTTAATTTCCCGAAAGGTAAACAATGGGGGATGTTCCCTTCTGTGTCTCTCGGCTGGCGTATTTCAGAAGAAAACTTCTTCAAAGACAATATCCATTTTGTGGATAACCTGAAATTGCGTGCATCCTGGGGGATTATGGGAAGTGATGCGGTGGCGAAATACCTGTATCTCGCTAGATATTCTCTCGTAAGCAATATGTCTTCCGATTACTGGGGTTCCCCGAAAGAATATTATACTTTCTTCGGACCTAACTATTCAGAAGCAACGGCCCTCTATCTCGCTTCTGTTCCTAATATCAATATCACGTGGGAAAAGCAAGACACGAGAAACTTTGGTCTGGATGCAGTTCTCTTAAATAACAAACTGAGTGTAACCGTTGATTATTTCCGTAATCTTCGCAAAGATATCCTGGCGCCAAGAAACGCATCCGTACCTTACTATTCCGGTATGACTCTGCCTGATGAAAACATCGGTAGAACGCTTAATAGAGGAGTAGACTTCATCGTTAACTATAACAGCAGTGTAGGTGAGGTGAAATATAATGTAGGCTTCAACTTTACCTATGCTAAAAGTAAAGTGATCTTCAAAGACGAAGCGCCTAATATTCCTGATTATCAAAAAACTACCGGACTGCCAATCGGTTCCTGGTTGGTATACCAGACGAAAGGAATTTACCGCACTAAAGAAGAAGTGGCTAATTCTCCGCATATGGCCGGCGCAGCTCCTGGCGATTTATGGATCGTGGATAAAAATGGCGATGGCAACATTACTTCTGATGATCAGGTGCGTATTCCTGAGTCTGCGTTTCCACAAATTGTAGGCGGTGTTACGATGGGAGCCAGTTATAAAGGATTGTCTTTAGATCTCGTATGGGCGGGTCAAACCATGGCAAAACAATTGATCCTTCCTCAGATGCAAGGTTCAGTAGTAGCCCCACCACAATGGCTATACGACAACAGATGGACGCCAAATAATCCAGATGCTGCTTACCCTCGTGCTTTCAATTCAAAAGATCCGCGAAACTCCGTGTACGCCGACTTCTGGCTGATGGATGCTTCTTTCATCAGATTGAAATCTGCGCAGTTGTCCTATATGATCCCGAAAAGTGTTTATAGTCGCATTGGCATTGAAAATATACGCGTATTCGTTAGTGGATTCAACCTCTTTTCCATTGACCACATGAGGAAATTCAACCGTGACCCAGAAACGAATAACATCACGGGTATCAATTATCCACAGACAAGAACCTATCGGGCTGGAATCAGCATTGGGCTGTAATTCTATTTTATTCGTGTACGCTTAAATCTACTAATCGTGAAAAGTTTATATAGGAATTTAGGAGTTGCATTACTGGCCGCTTGTAGTATGATGGCCTGCCAGAAAGATGTGCTGAACAAGATACCACTGGATTCATTTTCAGATCAGTCCGTATGGAAAGATATGAAGTTGGCGGAGGCTTTTGCAGATTTTCAATATACCATCCTGCCAAACCCTGGCCACTATTGGGATAAACTAACCAATCGATCATGGGCTTTGTCTTCCGCCTGTGATGAAGCATTCAATAAATTTGATGATTACAATGCTTCCATCATGAACTCCGGTTCATTAACGCCTGATAACCTGAACAATTTTGATATCTGGCAGGAAACTTACAAGCGAATACAAGACTGTAATACTTTCCTTTCTAAAATCGATAATGTACCAGGTGATTCAACTGTGAGAAGTCGCCTCAAAGCGGAAATTACCTATCTGCGTGCCTATGGCTATTTTCGACTTATCAGTGATTATGGCGGGGTGCCTTTGGTAACGAAGCCATTTGATCTGAACAGCAAATTTGATATGCAACGCAGTAGTTTCGATGATTGTGTAACATTCATTGTAGGGGAATGTGATGCGGCCGCCGCAGTGTTGCCAGCTAGTTATGCCAACTCCGCTGGTGAACTGGGACGCGCTACCAAAGCCGCCGCGCTGGCCTTGAAATCCAGAGTATTGTTATATGCCGCCAGTCCGTTATGGAATCCTTCCAATGATTCCAAAAAATGGCAACTGGCTGCTGATGCCGCCAAAGCAGTAATTGATCTACCGGGATACCAGTTGTATACTGGTAATTATGCCGACATGTTTACCACCAGAAACCCAGAACTCATTATGACAAGAGCTGGTAGCAAACAATATATGTGGGATGCTTTCCAAGGTGTAGAAATGTTTATGGCGCCTAATGGTTACCATGGCTGGTCTTCATTTGCCCCTAGCCAGAACCTGGTGGATGCATTCGGGACTGCAGATGGAAAAGATATAACCGATCCAACTTCCGGATATGATCCCCAACATCCTTATGCCAACAGGGATGCCCGTTTTTACAGCGATATTATTTGCGATGGGCTCCCTTATGGTCGTGCTGAATTCTTCAAAGACAGGTACAACGCAGGTCACAGCAATGTAGCGGAAATGTATGAAGGAGGTTTGGATTCTCAGCAGGGCTGGGATACCTGGAATGCCAGTCTTACCCGTTACAGTTTTCGTAAATATCAGGATACTACTTATAACTATAACGTAGAGACACAAACGAATAAGTTTTGGATCATCGCTCGTTTATCCGAAATATACTTGAACTATGCGGAAGCGCAGTACCAGCTTAAGAATGAGGCGGATGCTCGTCACTACTTAGATTTACTGCGTCATCGTGCAGGTATTGTGAATGATCTCCCTGGCACCCTGACCGGACCTGATCTACTGAAAAAAATACAGAATGAAAGACAGGTGGAACTTTGTTTGGAAGGGCATCGTTACTATGATGTACGTCGCTGGAAGATTGCCGATGCTACAGAGAATAAGCCTTTAGGAGGGATGAAGATCATCAAAAATGCGGATGGTACTAAGACCTATTCCTACATTAAAGTACAGGACAGACGCTTCCTGCCGCAACATTATCTGCTTCCTATTCCAAGAGAAGAAATCAGAAGAACCAATCTACAACAAAATCCAGGATACAATTAATTGCTCCTGGAACAGAATAGGTAATCAATAATTGAACTAGCATAATTCACACTGATATGAAAAAATGGATGATATGGATGCTGGGATTGGCTTTAACCCAAACAGCCTCCGCTCAGAAATTCGAAGGACTTGCGCCAACGCCGCCAATGGGCTGGAATAGCTGGAACACTTTCCAGGTAGACATCAACGAAAAGATGATCATGGAAATGGCGGACCAGCTAGTAAATTCAGGCATGAAAGATGCCGGATACAACTACCTCGTTCTCGACGATGGATGGATGGCCATGGAAAGGGATAGTCTTGGTAACCTCGTGCCCGATCCAAAGAAATTTCCACATGGATTGCGTGCCGTGGTGGATTACGTACATGCGAAAGGGTTAAAGTTTGGTATGTACAATTGCGCTGGAACACTCACCTGTGCTAAATATCCTGGCACGCGCGGATATGAATACCAGGATGCCAGGAATTATGCCGCCTGGAATATCGATTACCTGAAATACGATTGGTGTAATACGAAAGGAATCAATGCCCAAGAGGCTTATACCACTATGAGTAATGCATTGCGTAAGGCAGGTCATCCTATGATTTTCAGTATCTGCGAATGGGGCGTGAATAAACCCTGGGAATGGGGCGCACCTGTTGGCCAACTCTGGAGAACTACAGAAGATATCTGGCAAGTCTTTGACTCAGTTCATAACCACGGTACCTGGAATGCTTTGAGTGTAATGCGAATTTCGGACTTGCAGGATACCCTGCGCAGATATGCAGGCCCAGATCATTGGAATGATCCGGATATGCTGGAAGTGGGAAATGGTATGACCTTATCAGAAGACAGAACACATTTCTCTTTATGGGCCATGATGGCGGCGCCGCTGATGGCTGGGAATGACATTCGCAAGATGACGCCTCAAACGAAGGAAATCCTTACCAATAAAGATGTTATCGCTATTGATCAGGACCCAATGGGGATACAGGGATTTAAATTTTCTGATAAGGATAGTCTGCAAATTTGGTTTAAACCCTTGCAACATGGCGATTGGGCCGTTTGCTTCCTGAATCGTGGTAGCAAAGAAAAAGCAGTCAGCTTCAACTGGCAGCAAACACCAGTGGTGGATAATATTTTTCATCATACGCTAGACAACAAAGCTCGCTACACCTTGTATAATGTCTGGTCCCATAAGAATGAAGGCACAACAGAGAAGCCTTTCAATGCTAGCATTAAATCTCATGACATTGTGATGTTCCGGTTAAAGAAATAATTGATCATGAAGCAATTACTTTTATTGGTAACGGTTTTTTGCCCGTTCTTTCTACAAGCGCAAGGACCTGCGAAATTCACCAGCAGCGATACTTCTTTACAACAATCGTACAACTGGGCCGTGCAGATGGCGCTTCATTATCGGGGGAATCCATCAGACCCCGTAGGTCCCTGGTATGAAGCCGCATTACCTTCCCGCGATGCGTACTGTATGCGGGATGTAGCGCACCAGACTATCGGTGCAGCTATTTGTGGAATGGATAGGGAAAATAAAAATATGCTCTCCTCCTTTGTACGGAATATCTCTGAAAGCAAAGACTGGTGCTCTTATTGGGAGATTAATAAATTCGGAAAACCGGCCCCTGAAGATTATCGAAATGACCACGAATTCTGGTATAACCTGAATGCAAATTTCGATATCATGTACGCCTCTTGGAAGTTATTTCAATGGACGGGAGATAAAACGTACATCGCAGATCCAGCGTTTAAGGAGTTCTTCAACAAAACTACGGAGGAGTATATACGAAAATGGATACTACAGCCAGAAGCTTTAATGTCGAGGCCCTTGCATCCAAATGCACCGTCGCCTTTCAATGCCCAGGATTATTTTCATCGTTGTAGGGGCTTGGCTTCCTATGTAGAAAATGTGGGGGATCTGAAGGTAGGAGTGGACTTGATAGCTACGATTTATCGCGGTATGTTGTCCTATTCCAGCATCCAGGCTGCAAATGGTGATACCGCTGCTGCAGTTGAATTCCGAAAGAAAGCGGAGGTGTATCGCCAGTTGATAGAGGGGCAGTGGTGGAATGCCTCTGCATCGCGCTATTACACTTACTATACAGGTGCTGGAAAATTTGGAACAGGAGAAGGGGAGATGTTTCTGCTTTGGTTTGATGCGTTGCACGATGCTACACGTCGGAAGAAAACCATCGAGCATTTGCTGAATGGTAAATGGAATGTGGAAACGATGTCTTATATGCCCGTGATTCTTTTCCGGGAGGGCTATTGGCAGCAGGCATTGGACTACATTCGATTACTTAGCAACCCTGCTACAGAGAGACGGGAATATCCGGAAGTTTCTTTTGGTGTAGTGGAAGGAATTGTACGTGGATTAATGGGGATAAATCCCGATGCGGATAATAATCGTATTACCACTTTATACAGGGGAAGCCACACCACCACCGCTTCTTTGAGTGATGTACAGTTATTAGGGACTTCCATCTCCCTACAACATACTTCCTCCTCCACCATTCTTAAAAATCAAGGAAAACACGATGTATTATGGCGTGCAGCTTTTGTAGGAAATTACAAAAGTATTAAGGCAGATCAGGTCTTCATAAAAGCACAGCATATGATCGATAACAATGGAAATGCCATTTCATTTGTGGATATCCCTGTTGGTCATGGCAAAACCGTGAAAGCAATGGTGCATAAAGGTTAAGTTCAATACAGCATATACGGTTTACTTGAAAAGGCGTCTGGTTCTCCAGATGCCTTTTTTCTGAATTGATTTTTCTGATTTTGGGAGGAATTTCCTTTTTTTAGGTAAGAAATCATTGCGTTGCTAATAAATGAAAAATCTCCTTACAGAAAAAGAGCTAATCTGGTCCCCGATTGTAGCCAATAACAGCATGAATCGCAAGCGAGTGGCTGTTGGCGTAAATAGTTATGAGAAGGATATAAACTTTAACCCAACCGTTTTTCTGGATACCAAACTATCCGCTCAACCACAGGTATCATGGCTGGATTTGTGCTGTGGCGAAGGAAATGCATTGATACAATATGCGCAAACCATTGCCACAAAAGGCTTACAACAGCATATTAGTTTGATAGGAATTGATTTGGTAGACGCGTTCCAGTCGATACCACCTGGTGTAAACTGTGTCACGTTTCAGACTCGATCACTGGTTAATATATCGCATACTTCACAATATGATCTCATTACCTGTGTTCATGGGTTACACTATATTGGGGATAAACTGAATGTTCTTCGTTCATCGTTGCAGGCGCTGCATCCGCATGGATTGTTTACTGCCAACCTGGATCTGAACAATATTAAGATACAAGGTGATAACAATCACAAATACCTGAAGCAGCTCTTTAAAGACAATCAAATAGGGTACAACAGTCGTACTAAAATATTGCGGTGTGAAGGCCCGAGAAGTCTGCATCTCCCTATATCCTATTTAGGGGCAGATGACAAAGCTGGCCCTAATTATTCAGGCCAGCATGCAGTGGATAGCTATTATTCGTTATTTTGAAAACATAATTGAATATTTATAATGGAATTCGGAGTCGATATATACATACAAACAGATGCAGATAACAATATATACACGGATGAATTTTATGCTGCCAAATTAAATATCCGTTACTATTTAAGCAGAGGGTTTTGCCGTTTGATTCATGACAGACATCAGATCAATGGAGAGCCTGAGCTGGATCAGATTGCAAGGATTACATCCACAGATGTCTCTGTATTTTATAAAATGGAGGAATTTTTCAAAGATCCTGCGCTCCTTGCTGAGTTGAGAAGAGTGGGTTGGGAACAAGCGGTATCAGATGCTATTAAAAGAAAATATGATAATAATATAGATATTGTCTTGGAAACAATTAACGCATTGATAGAAAAATTATCTGCCATCAATGATTTTTCCCATCTGCTCACTAATCCTGAAGCTGTAGAACATGCCTGGTACTTCAGTAATTTTAATACTGACACCGGAGTGAAATATACAGGCCATAACTTGGGTCATGATTTACGAACCTTCAAACGTTTCCTCGAGTACGCAAAAGGAAAGGGCGCCACGATGACGTTTTTCTTGTATGACTGATGGCAATAAAAAGTTATAATAGAGGATGTCTGCCAATGAACTAGATAGGATTCGATAGATTTTTAAGAAGCGTATGAAGTAAATTATGGATATTGTAATCATTATGAAGGACCGGAAATCAATATTCACAGCCATCTTTGGAGCTGTATTAACCCAATTTTCAATTTCAGCGGTTGCCCAACAATCTTTACGAACTGAAATAGCCACCATTGCGGGAAAGATACCTGCAAAAGTGGGCGTATTTGTCCATGTGCTGGAAACCCATGATACGGTTTCCCTCAACCGGGATTTGCGTTTACCCATGCAAAGTGTTTATAAATTTCCCATAGCGATGGCAGTTTTAGATCAGGTAGACAAGGGTCGCCTAACGCTCCATCAACCCATTAAGATTGAAAAGGCGGATCTCACAACGGACGGTGTTAGCCCATTGCGTGAAAAATACCCCAATGGAGGAGTGAGTCTTACTATAGATGAGTTACTGGATTATAATATTCGCGCCAGTGATGGCAGTGCCTGCGATATCCTGCTGAAAGTGATTGGAGGCACGGCTGTTGCCAACCGATATATCCATCAATTGGGGATAAAAGACATGAATATCGCCACAACAGAACAGGTGCAAGTGCAACAGAACGATATGAAATCCCAATACAAAAATTGGTGTACACCAGCCGCTATGACGCTTCTCCTGGAAAAATTCTATCGTGAGCCCGTACTCTCGGATTCAAGTAAACAATACTTATATCACCTAATGGCTACCTCTGGCCCTGGTAAAAACCGCCTGAAGGCACAATTACCCGCAGGCACGGAAATAGCCCATAAAACAGGCACCTCCTGGACTAAAAACGGTATTACCGCGGCTACCAATGATGCAGGTATTATTACACTGCCCAATGGTAAGCACGTAGCGATAACGGTATTTGTATCCGATGCTAAAGCAACTGAAACAGAGCGGGAAGGAACGATTGCAGCGATTGCGAAGGCGGTATGGGATGCGTATGGGAAGTGAGTTTTATTCGAGGACGTATTTGAATTTTAAGTCTGTTTCATTTTTAAGTATGATTTCCTGAAGGGTAGTGGTTAATATTGCTACTGCTAAAATGGTAGCATTAAACAATTCATCCTGAAATTTTTCATCATCTGGATCATCATCATAGGGGAAATTATTAGGAGGGATATCAATATCTCCATGAATTAATCGTGAACGGAAGTTATACATGCCCTTAATTTTCTTTTTTGATTCACTAACGGGACCTAATACAAGTTGTACTTTTTCGTAAATCTGTTCAGATATGCCCTCTTTGCTGGTGCAGTATAGCGCTTCAATCCCAATTAAACTCCAGAATAAATCAAAGACTAAATTTTCAGGGGAATATTTAAATAGATAGGTAAAGGCATTTAGAGCTCTGGCAACTTTTGTTTTACTGTGGGATCGAAAAGAAAAATTATTGATTTGCATCCAGTTCCAAACCTGAATTAAGTCAAAGGTTTTATAAACTGGCCACTTTAGCTGAAAGATGTTATCTAGACTTTCCCTATGAACGCTATATAAACCTGGAATTGATCCAAATATTTCCTTATTTAAGTAAATAACGCCTTCTCGAGTTTTAATACCTCCAGGTCGGGCCAGATTACCTAGTACCAATAGATAGAAAATTTGGTGTTTAAATTCATCCACAATCATGTGGATAAATAATGATAATCGCTCCTCATCTGAAATCTGATGATCATTATTGGTGATGATCTCTATTTTGTCCGCTGTATTCGGAACAATTATTTGAAATGTTAAAATATCTGCTGTAATGCGGAAATCGTCAACCTTAATCTCTTCTTTGCCCGTTTCAATTATATTCAGTTGGTAGCAACCAATTTCCTCAATGTTGATTTCAATTTTCTGGTGAAGTGACAAAATATCCTTCAGTGCATTGTTTACATATTCTGATAAATGGATTTCAGGTGCATATACAGGAACAAGGGGAATACAAATATTAATTTCAAATGATTTATCCATGCTTTAATCTTTTGTGGAATAATATTAAAGGCAAAATAATGATGGATGTGCGTAATCTTTTTGCGTAGCAAAAATTTTCCCAAGAAATATTTAACAAACAATAAAAATCGACCTTCCTGCATTCTGAAAATGACAGTTATTTACCATTCTAAACCTTTGTATTTCCATTCAACATTTTTACTATCTCTTCATGCCCCCTCCCTTCGGCCAGGGATAAAGCGGTATGGCCTGCTGAAGAAATATTTTTATCCGCTCCACTTCTTAATAAGGAGACCACAATATCTGAAAGGCCCATTTCAGCAGCACGGTGAAGCGCCGTGAAACCACGCATGTCTGTAGCATTAGGGTTAGCTCCTGATTGCAAAAGCAGATTTAAATGGTGAATTTTATTCGATTGTACAGCATTCATCAGAGGTGTTGCTCCTTGATTTGATCGAGAATCGGGATTTGCTCCCAACGCTAATAGCTTTTCCATGGCTTGGATCTCTTGAGCTGCAATGGACCAATGCATGGGGGCAAGGCCATCACCTGCCAGTAGATCCAGGCTAATACCGTTTTGAAACTGCTTTTCAATTTCATTTATATTACTTTGAGCTACCGCAATGTGCAAGAGTGAGTGAGATCGAAGCGGTCTATCTACTGGTGGGTCAAAACGCTCGTCAAAGACACCTACCTGCGCAATATTACCATAGGTAGAAAATGCCCACAATGCTGCTTCATTAGGGGTAGATGCTAATTCAGATGGTAGGGGAGCGGGAACAACTTTATCCATAGCGTGGCTGATCAATAAGTACTTAACTAACCGTCTTGTGAACTCCGGACTTTCATTATTGGTAAATTTTCCTGTTATGGATTCAATAATGAGCACGTCTTCTTTTTGTGTAGTTTTTGCAGTAACAAGTACTTCTCGTAGCCAACTCCTCACAAAAATCAGGGTATTGTTATGATAGTATATAGCCCATTTATGCTCCATTGTCTGCGGTATAAATAAAACGCCAGGAGCTAGCATTTTATCGGTAGGAAGGATGATATGGCTACTGATCGTAGTGCTGTCAGGAGGTACAATATCTATGAATACAGTACCATCTTCAGCGCTGTAAGAAACAGCATTGGTAGCACATTGAGGGTCAGTGGATGTGGCAAGCACTGTATGCGTGACAGGTCGCAAATCCAGCAGTCTTATTCCCCAGGGGTTTTGTGATGCTTCAATCCAGGGTAGAGGTGTTTCTTTTGGTTCCTGTTTTTTTTCTTTGTTGAACCATTTTTTGAATAAGGACATAGGTTAGGTATTGTGGTAGGGGAAGATAAATAAAAGATCTTGATTGTCGCGATAATGGTCATCCTATTTACTAATGTCTTTAGGTAAAATTAACATGACTCAGTACATCAGGGTCAAATGAGATCTATATTGTAGAAATATCGTGAGTATATGACTTTTCACGCACATGCCAAAAACAAAAACCGCAAACACTTCTTATCAAAGTATTTGCGGTTTAGATTATTCGTAGAGGCAAAGGAATAAATATTGGACCAATTGGTAAAAGACCCCAAAAATTTCAAATCAATTATATAAAAAAGTGGTCAGCCCAAGGCTGACCTAAAAACCACTTTTATTTAGTCCAGAAGAGTTTGAACTTAATCCACCCTCCAAAGACTAGGCTAATTTTAAGTTTTTTCTTTGCCATTACTTATTACTTAGGCTCACAATCCGAAATTCTGGGAAGTTCGGTTTCAACCCATGACTATATTAATAAGCTTATGAAATCACTTACTGAACATCGCCATGTCATCCCCCTACGGGTGCGTGGTAAAAATTACTCCGGCCGACTACATTCCTTGGGAATTGTCAACTACTGGCGATTGGCCTAAGAAATGGCAAACCAAATATCGGAAAAAAGCCTCTGAAACAAAAATGCCTTATAACATATTTATAACTCTTTCTAGCATAGTAGCTGGAACAAGTAATTTATCTAATTTTTTATTTATCAACAATCAAGCTTTACTTAAACACTTCAGTCGGTACGAATATCCTGCTAAATATCGTAGTCCTTTTTTAGATCATTTATTATCTTATTTGGATTATGCCCTTTTAAAGTACCCTTATAAGTATTTTCAATTACTTGTTTTAATGCCAAGGTTGAGATACCAACACAAAGTCTCGTAGTGTCAGTAATATATTTCAAATCTAAAGGTGCTTTCTCTCCTAATTTGAACGTACTGGATTTCACCTCATTTAAATATTTACTATCAACTCTCCCGCTGTTGTGAGTATATAAATTCCGCCTAGCTATAATTTCACCATATTTACTCAACGTAATTTGAAAATTATTTTTAAAATAATCATCGAATCCAATTTTAGCTTTATCCTTTATGAAAAAATCTAATGGTTTTCCATAAAAAATTCCTCTTATTTTTTCTTCTATTAATCTTTCTACTATCTCATTTTTATCAGAACTTTTAATAATAAGGTGTAATAATTTTTGATACTTCTTCTCGTCTTCAGAATTTTCATTTGCAGCACTGGCTAATCTTTCAGGATAGTCTTTGTAAACCCTATAAACCAAATCTTGCAAGAAATCTTCTGTTTGCGCGACCTGATCAAGAAGGATGGTTTT
Source organism: Chitinophaga sp. (assembly GCF_019236475.1). Lineage (GTDB taxonomy): Bacteria > Bacteroidota > Bacteroidia > Chitinophagales > Chitinophagaceae > Chitinophaga. The sequence continues at coordinate 145,009 of NZ_JAFAIX010000011.1, read as the reverse complement.
AAAAAGCGTCTTTTTTTCGATCCTTGCAGCAACACCAAGCAATAGATTTGAGTTATATTTTTTGTAGAACTTTCCGGGTTTATTATCTATATCAAGAAGAGAAAATTGTTTAATAGAACCTTTTTTAATTAGAGGCCTTAATTCACTAAGGTGGAAAAGCAAAAAATTGACTATCTCCCAATTATCTAAAAGAGAACCCCGAAGAATTCGCCATTTTGTGGCAATATCTGATATACTATGAAGTTTGTTCATAACTTGGAATCAATATTTAGGTAGTTAACTTTATAAACCTTTACAAATCGGGTACTTATCAAATATACAATCTATGATTTATGATCCTCAAAACTCTGATAATCATTATGCTATTAATCTAAAACAAAAAAGGCTTTCAAGCATCTGCTTAAAAGCCTTTTTATCTGTAGCGAGATCGGGAGTTGAACCCGAGACCTTTGGGTTATGAATCCAACGCTCTAACCACCTGAGCTACCTCGCCATATTGTTTTGAGAGTCACCGCCGTAGCGCTATTCCCAAAACGGGAGTGCAAAGATAACGGCTAAAAAATGAATAATCAAAATGTTGTGACAACTTTTTTTAAATTTTTTTTGAAATCACTCCTTTTCCTCCTCAGAAGGACTGTCTTTTTCCCATGATTTTAATACGTCTTCATCGATGCTTCGAATGTGCAAATCCCGCTGTGGATAAGGCAATTCAATACCTGCCTTATTCAGCGCATCGTAAATATACTCCAGTACGTCACTCTGCAAACTACCTGCATTCCCCAGATCAGAAATCCAGAATAAAACTCTGAAATTAATAGCGTTATCGGCAAATTGACTCAATAAAACCACTGGCGCAGGTATGGTTAATACCCCTTCTCGCTCAGGAAAGGCACTGTAAATAATCTCTTTTACTTTCTCGACTTCACTGCCATAACCCACTCCAATCACTACCTCCACCCGACGGGTACGGTTACTCAATGTCCAGTTGATTAACTGCTGAGATATCAGTTCCCCATTCGGCACAATCACCTCTGAGCCATCATACGCGGATATCTTACTGGAACGTATGCCTATATCTTTCACTATCCCGGAACGCGTCCCCAACTCTATGACATCGCCTACTTCTATCGGCTTCTCAAAAGCCAGGATAATCCCCGATACCAGATTGTTGACAATATTCTGTAACCCAAATCCTATACCTACCCCCAACGCGCCTATTACGATGGTGATCTTATCCATCGGAATGCCGGAGGCGGAAAATGCCAGCAATATGCCTCCTGCTAACACTGCCAGCCGAATCAGCAACATGGCGGAACCCAACTTGTTTTTCTTACCTGCTGCCTGCTGTCCTGAGGTGCCAAACAGATAGGAGATCAACTGAGAAACGATAAACGCAACCCAGATAACCAACACAAATACAATGATACTACTGAAGGAGAACTCTAAATTGCCCAATGTCCGCGAGGTAGAAAGGAAGGTCATCACCCAATCATAAATGTCATCATACACATACAGATTTCGCGCTACAACCATCAACCAACCAATAAACGCCATTACGGTAAACAACGTACGAAGTTTACGCTGTACTTCTTGGAAGTCTACAAAGGAAATAAAACTGCTACTGCTCTTATTGGCTTCTATCTGTAAATAAACGGCTTCTAGCAAAATGGTGGTCAACATATAAAGATTCACTGCCATCACGGTATTGACGACTGCACTGGACCCTAAAATCTTAGCCAGACTTACCCTTGCAATCAATACCATCACCAACGATAATCCCGCTGTAATAATGAATAATTTAAACAAGGGTCGCACAAATTTCGGCGCGGCAAAGCTGTGTATACTCTCTTCGTGCAGTAGTCGGAACCCCAATAGTATAGAGAAAATAGCGCCTATAAGAATGCCCCATTGCTCGGCGTAAGTAATCTCCAATAACAGGTTATTCAGGGAATATAAAATTAATAACCCGGCGAGTAGTAGCCAATCTCGGAATAATTTCTCTGACAATTCCTTTCGAAAAATTCGCGAAACTGCCGCCAGCGTAATCATCCAGGTGAGCTCTGTATATAACACCGGATAACGGATAGATAATACCGCCGATAAGGTGGAGATAAGGATAATCGTACTAGCTATTGGATATCGAGATAAATATTTAGAATGTGTGAGGATAGCCTCCGCTTCTTCTTTTTCATGCCTTATTCGTATGCGCCGAATATTGTTATAAGTCCACCAGGCAAATAGCGCGGCCAGTATGATCCATATAAATATCACCGGCCACTGAATGGAAAAGAATAGCCCCAAGACTTTCGTACTCTTATGCAACGACTGTCGGGCTACATGCACAAAGCTCAACGGATTTATACTATCCCGATGCGGATTCCAGATATACCGGTAATCTCGGCTGAACATATGTTGGGTAAACAGTTGCAGGCGATAGGTCATGTCTTCCAACAAATCACTCACTTCGATATATCTATTCGCCACTTTATTCTGTAACAACCCAATCTTTATCAGGTTAATCCTATTGGCACTATCCACCGATCGAAACTTGGTAATCAGATTAGATAACTGCCCGACATAAAATCCATACAGCTCATCTTCCGATGGAATATTACGCATAGCCGTATCCCGACGCAAAGAATGAATCGTATCATTAATGAGCACCAACTGATCATAATAGGAGAATAATATGGATTGCCAGGAACTAAGCTTACGTTGTAATTGCTCCAACATCATTTTGTTGGTCTGGATATCGTTGAGATTCGGAGTTCTGGAAAGCCCGCCTATATTCCTTTTCACCAATGCCAACGAACTGTCTACCAACGGCAAATTGTCACTAATGGCCATGGTGTCAAATCCCTTTCTCAAGGAACTCATTTCCTGGTTCAGCAACAACGTATAATTTTCGATGCGGTTAATCAGCAGGGCTACCGTGGTATCAGACCGCCGGATAAGAGCGCCCTTGCTGGTATCGGCCGCCAGTCGTTTGAGATTCCGACTAATAGTGGCACTGTCTACCGGCTTTAAGGTATCATGTATCTGGCTGGTGATGGGTACGATTTTCTTCCGCTGTGCAAGGCTTTGCTGGCAAAACAGTAGCGTAAAACAGCAGCAGAGAAGTGAAAATATGGTTCTGTATCTGTTCTTCATGGTATACTAGCGACATTTACAGGAACGCTTTTTAATGGTTAAAAGTTTGCCCAGTCCAAACATTTGCTGCCTTGTATCGTTTAGATGAGGTATCCACTGCAGGAAAATCGCTGTCTATGAAAAGAGAAGAAATCGTTGCTACACTTAGAACTGACCTCCAGCCCTGGGATATTATTGTAATCGGTGGTGGTGCTACCGGACTGGGAGCCGCCCTGGAAGCAGTTACACGGGGCTACCGCACCCTACTCCTCGAACAGGTGGATTTTGCACAGTCTACCTCTAGTAAAAGTACCAAACTGGTCCATGGTGGCGTCAGGTACCTCGCTCAGGGAGATGTAGGCTTAGTGCGCGAGGCCAGCAGGGAAAGAGGCCTGCTGGCAAGTAATGCTCCCCATTTAGTCAGAAATCTGTCTTTCGTTATCCCAACTTTCAATTGGTGGGAAAATCTGAAATACACGATCGGATTGAAAATGTATGATTGGCTGGCCGGGAGACTAAGTCTCGGTAAATCGAAACATATATCCCGAGCAGAAGCCCTGGAGCGACTCTCCACCCTGAAACCCGATAAGCTGGCAGGTGGCGTCCTATACCACGATGGCCAATTCGACGATAGCCGCCTCGCTATTAATCTAGCCCAAACCATTGTGGATAAAGGCGGCACTGTCCTCAATTATATGAGAGTGACGGCCTTACATAAGGATCAATTCGGACGCATATCTGGTCTAACGGTAAGGGATATACTGGATGGGGGAGACGATATATACCTAAACGCTAATGGTGTCATCAATGCTACGGGCGTATTTGCGGATGATATCCTGGAAATGGACAATCCCGCTGCTCCGAAATCTATTGCGGCCAGCCAGGGTGTCCACGTGGTGCTGGATAAAAAATTCCTTCCCGGTCATGATGCCCTGATGATTCCCGCGACCAGCGATGGACGGGTACTATTCGCCGTTCCATGGCATAATAAAGTAGTGGTGGGCACTACCGATACGCCTACCAATACGATCTCGCTGCAACCGCATGCCCTGGAAGCGGAGATAAACTTCATTCTCACCACTGCGGATCAGTACCTGGCAGCTCCACCGAGTCGTGCGGATGTCAAGAGTGTTTGGGCCGGACTCCGTCCGCTGGCTGCTGCAAAGACAGAAAAGCATAAAACGAAAGAGATTTCCCGTAGCCATAAAATAATCGTGGCTGATTCCCAGCTCATAACGATCATCGGAGGGAAATGGACTACCTATCGCCGTATGGGACAAGATGTTGTGGAGAGATTGGAAAAAGTATTAGTCTGGAAACCAACCCAGTCTGTAACGGCGGAACTGCCTATCCACGGCGCTCAGGGCCAGGCCAATTGGGATGATCCCTGGTACTTTTATGGTAGTGATGCCGTCAGGCTTCGCGATCTAGAAGCAGATCAACCGGAACTGCATGAAATGCTGAGCGAGGAATTTGGTATTAGAAAATCGCAGGTGGTATGGGCGGTGAGAGAAGAGATGGCGAGATCCATAGACGATTTTCTTTCTCGCAGGGTAAGACTCCTTTTCCTGGACGCTCAGGAGGCACTACGTATAGCCCCTGCCGTTGCTGCTATAATGGCGAATGAATTACGGAAAGACGAGAGCTGGATTGCCCAGCAGTTGGAACACTTTAATACGATTGCTGCCACCTATATATTAAAACCGGCGAACTAATATCGTTCGCCGGCAATTAGATTACATCCATTTTACTTTTTCTTCCATCGGTTTTACGCGACGACCCGCTACTGCTGGTTCATCGGTGTAGCCCAGGTAGAAGAAGCCAAGCACCTGGTCTTCGTCTCCTAATCCCAAGTAATCTTTCATGGCAGGGTGAAAGGTCATTCCACCGGTACCCCAGTAAGCAGCAATATGACGTGCAGTGGCACTTAACCACATATTCTGCACGGCGCATGCCACGGAAGCAACTTCTTCCACAACAGGAATATTGGGCTTGTTGCCACGTTTCATACAGATAGCTATTACGTGAGACGCGAGATCGCCTTGCGTCTTTAGTTTATCATAGTTACCGGCGATGTACTTTTCAGCAGGAGTATACTGCTTGTACAGGTCTGCATGGGCAGTACAGAATTCCTGTACCTTTTCGCTTCCAAACACTACAAAATACCAAGGCTCTGTGTAGCCATGGGTGGGAGCCCAATCGGCCATCTGGAGCAGTTCTTGAACTGTTTCGTCTGCAATTTTCTGACCATTCATGCTGGTCGGTTTGATATTGCGTCTGCGACTAATCACATTATCCACCAAAGTGGCTGCTGTTGTATCTACCATATTCTTTCTTTTTTATTTTTCAAGACTGGCCTTCATTTCGGCGGACAGCCTGGATACTTTACGAGTGTTATAATCAAAGCATACCATACCGGTTTTAGCTTCTGCTACTGAGATGGTTTTCTCCTCACGGGTAGTGGTGATGCGGTAATACAGTTCAAAACCGAAAGGACTGAATTCAGCCGCTGTGACTTCCACTTTCAAGATATCGCCATGAAAAGCTTCTCCTTTGTAAGTGATGGCAACATCCGCCATAATCAAACCAGTATTGGTGATATGATCGAGTTCCGGATAACCCAGGTGTAACAGGTATTGCAGACGGGATTCGTGCATGATGCTAAGGATCGCATCATTGCCCACATGACCGCCATAATTGACATCTTGTATCCTGACTGGTATATTAATGCTGAAACTAAAATTTGATGGTAAATCGAGCTTAATTCTTGCCATTTTTAGGTTTTAGGGAGATGATTATGCTTTGATAGTATTCAGGAAAGCGGCAAACTGATGGAAGGCCTTCGCACGGTGACTATACTTGTTCTTTTCTCCCAGATCCATTTCTGCAAAGGATTTGGTAGCTCCTTCTGGAACAAAGATAGGATCATATCCGAAACCCTTTTCTCCAGTCACAGCAGTGGTAATCGTACCACGACAAACACCTTCAAACTGATATTCTTTATCATTGAGAATAAGGGAAATAACCGTTCTGAACTGCGCTTGGCGATTGATGACGCCATTCAGTTCCTGCAATACTTTCACAATATTATCGGATGCTAGCTTTTGTTCTCCGGCATATCTGGCGGAAAGTACCCCTGGAGCGCCGTTAAGGGCGTCGATCTCCAGTCCAGTATCCTCAGCAAAACAATCGGTGCCTGTCATCTTATGAATGGTTTCAGACTTTTCGCGGGCATTTGCCTCCAGTGTATCATGTGGTTCTGGAATGTCTATGTCGATGCCTGCTTCATGGAGGGTAATGATCTCTAAATGATCGCCTACCAAAGATTTAAATTCCTTTACTTTATTCGCGTTGTTCGTCGCAAAAATTAATTTCATCCTAAAATATTTATAATCAAGCGATTGTTAATAATTGTTTGAGTCCGGACCAGAGCCTGGCTTTAAGTGCTTTGTCTGTACCAATGATTTGCAGATGGTCAGAAAACAGGACCGCACTTTCTCCTATTGTAAACAATTGATAGGAGGGAAGCTCATCGATGGAGAGTTGCCCCGGTGCAATCCCAAATACAACGGCTTGGTTTATTTTCAGTGACTGTTGCCAGTCGCGGAAGGTGAATTCCGGCTGTGAACTGATGTTAATGAGGGCTACATCCTGCATTCCCAGTTTACAAGCGTTTAATATATTGGTTAAGAGGTTGAATAATTCGTCGTTTAAATAGGGTTCATTTTCATTTTGTATGAAGAGCGCAACGTTTTTTTGATTTTCTCCTAAATATTTGACTTTCGGCAGCAGTTTTTGCACAGGTACAGCTTCCGGTGTTTTACCTGGAATCAGCGGCTGGGCAAAGAGTTTAGCCAAAAAGAAGGGGTCCAGTTGCAAATCTTCAAGCGACATAATTATTATTATTAATTATTATATGAAAGCCCCGCGTGGGGAAAAATCAGTTTATTTGCACAGTCGCGCCTTTTCAGGCAGTGACGCAAGCAACGAAAGTGTAAAAATATTGAGATAAAATTGATTAACCATGATGGTAGCTAAATCAACAGCAAGGGAAGAAGCTGTAAAGAAGATCAAAGTCACCAAAACAGAACACAGTAGAATAGGTGAGGTAGATTTTAATAATCTGGTTTTTGGGAAGAAATATGCAGACCATATGCTGGTAGCAGATTTCGACGGTAAAGAATGGGTCAACGCACAAATTATCCCTTTCCAGAACTTTTCAGTAAGTCCTTCCAACGCTGCCTGGCACTATGGTCAGGCCATTTTTGAGGGTATCAAGGCTTATAAAGATCAAGCGGGTAACCCCATCATCTTCCGGCCTTACGATAACTACAAACGCTTTAATCTGTCCGCAGAAAGAATGGGGATGCCATCTGTACCTGAATGGCTGTTCATTGGCGGATTGGATATGCTGATCGACCTGGATCGTAACTGGGTGCCAACAGGAGAAGGCTGTTCCCTGTACCTGCGTCCGTTTATGATTGCGGCAGATGAGTTTATCGGTGTACGTCCTTCCGAGACTTACCGTTTTGCTATTATTAATTCTCCATCTGGACCATATTTCAACAAACCAATTAAACTGTTGGTGCAGGATAAATATGTACGTGCATTTCCTGGTGGCGTAGGTTTCGCAAAAGCTGCCGGTAACTACGGTGGTGCGATGTATCCTACTATGCAGGCGAAGAAAGAAGGCTATGACCAAATCCTCTGGGTAGATGGTTACGAACATAAATACCTGCAAGAATGCGGTACTATGAACGTTTTTGCTATCATCGGCAATACTGCCATCACTCCTGATCTGTCTCAGGGCACCATCCTAGAAGGGGTTACCCGCGGCAGTGTGATGGAAGTACTCCATGATATGGGCCTGACTGTTGAAGAACGCCCAATCTCCATTGACGAAATCGTAACAGCTTATAATAATGGTACCCTCCGTGAAGTCTTCGGTACAGGTACCGCTGCCAGCGTAGCTTATGTAGAGGAGCTGTCTTACAAAGACAATCACCTGAAACTGGATACCACTAAATATGAAGTAGGTTCCGAAGTGATCCGCCGACTGGATGGTATGCGTACTGGTAAATCGGCAGATATCCATAACTGGAACTACATAGTGGGCGAATAATCAGCTTGTTATATAATTATTTTTATAGAGACTTATGTCCCTCGGGAGGCATAAGTCTTTATTTTTAGGGGCCTTGGGAATTTTTTATGGTAGATTAATTGAGAAATCATACCTTTGCGTTCCGGTTAAAGGTAAGCGTATCAATTACCTTGGACCCGAAGCCACTTCCGGGGTAGTTGCACCCACTGACGGTGTGACAAAAAATTTTCGAAACAATTTTGTTATTCACTTATATAGTTTTACCTTTGCCGTCCCAAAATTCCCATATGGGAAATTTGGATGTCATTGTAAACAGACATAAAAAACTAGGTAAAGAATGCCTACTATACAACAATTAGTAAGAAAAGGAAGAGAAATTATCCGGGCTAAGTCCAAGTCCAGGGCATTAGATAGCTGCCCTCAGCGCCGTGGCGTTTGTACTCGTGTATACACTACTACGCCTAAAAAACCTAACTCCGCATTGCGTAAAGTTGCGAAAGTGCGTTTAACAAACAAAGTTGAGGTGATTGCCTATATCCCAGGTGAAGGTCATAACCTCCAGGAGCACTCTATCGTACTGATCCGTGGTGGAAGGGTAAAAGATTTACCAGGTGTTCGTTACCACATCGTTCGCGGTTCTTTGGATACTGCAGGTGTGAAAGACAGAAAACAGAGCCGTTCCAAGTATGGTACCAAAAAGGACAAAAAGGCTAAAAAATAATAATAATAACTAGTAGTAATTTTCAATATAAATGAGAAAGCAAGCTGCAAAGAAATTGCCTCTGGCTCCTGATCCAAGATTTAATGACAAGCTGGTTACCCGCTTTGTTAATAACGTTATGGAACAAGGAAAAAAGAGCATTGCCTATAAAATTTTCTACGATGCTGTGGATAAAGTGAGCCAAATGACCGGCGAAAACGGTTACGAGGTTTGGAGAAAAGCATTGACTAACGTAACTCCTGCTGTAGAAGTTAGAAGCCGCCGTATCGGTGGTGCTACCTTCCAAATTCCTGCTGAGGTTCGTCCTGATAGAAAAGTATCTCTGAGCATCAAATGGTTAGTTCGCTTCGCTGGCGAAAGAAACGGTAAGAGCATGGCTGATAAGCTGGCGAATGAAATCGTAGCTGCAAGCAAAGGTGAAGGTGCCGCTTTCAAAAAGAAAGAAGATACTCACCGTATGGCTGAAGCTAACAAAGCTTTCTCTCACTTCAGAGTATAGTTCTTGCCCTCCGGGCAAACTCAATATATTTGGCGAACAGTTCTGTTATCGGGACTGTTCGCCTTTTTATGCTTAGTAAGCCCCCACATAGAAGTTCGTTCCCCCTGCACTCCAAACATGCGCTAGTTCCCCGCACAACTGCTCTAACCGTAAGTTTACCAATTCTTAGTCGCCTGACTAAGGCCATTTACTTATACATTTCCATTCTTCTTAATCCCATCTATTAACCCATGCATCCTCAAATCCTACCCCCCAATAGGATAAGCCTTATTATGCTCTTTTCCCAACTCCCAATCAGTGCATCCCATCCCACCAGCCAGACTCATGTCTCCCAAAATTCTAACCCAGCAACATCCAACAGTTAGCTGACTACCTTTATCATTTTGAACCTCCATAGAATCCTAGCTCGCCCGATAATCTCGTGTCTCCCTAAATATTCCAAATAAAAAACCGGACACAAAACTGTGCCCGGTCCATTTGGCTTATACTGATTACTACTGGTTATTTCACATTTACCAATACCCGAATCTTCCCTTCACCAACCTTCATCTCTTCCAGCGCCTTTCCTATCGCCTGACCCGGTTTTAATTTATTTAGATCCGCTTTCATGGCATAACCCGCTTTGCTAGCGGTTACCAAGATATCCCCACGATGAATTGCACCACCTTCATCACATACCTTAGTAGGAATTACACCTACCACGCCCATAGGTACTTTATCTGAAAGATCTGTATCTATATGCTCTTCTGTCATCAACATACCCGGTTTAGTGGCATATACGCCCGCTACCAGCGTGGAATACGCTTCGTTGGATTTAACAACAGTTCTATCCTTGTCTACATCGATGATTAAAACATCACCTGGTTCATAGTTGGATACATTTCCGCTTACATCAAATGCCTCGGCCATATCCGCACCACCTGTCTGGGTACCTCCATCAAAGAAGCCCCTACCAGTGCGATCAATACGTGCCATATTAAAACCACCTACCTGAAAAATTGCCGGATCCCCGGTTGATCCGTTATGATTTACGACAAATGCGGATCCCTGGCCGTTAGTATTAACCATGAGTGCAATTCCGAAACCAGTTGAATTAGTATGCTCAAAATATCCGCCGTAACCCCCCGTTCCGGAAGCAACACCATAAACGCCAGCAGTACCCTGATTACCAAAGATGCTAGTTACTTCGCCCCTCACACCGGCTGCCACTGAGGTGGTATTAGAATTAACGAAATTACCGACGTTGCCCAAAGAACGGTCCCCAATGGAACCATTGGCAGAAGAGAGTACCTGTAAGGTATTATCTGTATTGGTAGCATTGAAGGACTGAATCAAAACGGTATTGCCGCTTGGACCATTGTGGTCTAGTTCTGTTGCAGAACCCTGTCCCTGGGAGGTAACATATAACGCGCGTCCAAAACCGGTGGCACTGGTATGCTCAAAATAGCCACCATATCCACCTGTTCCGGAAGCTACCCCGTATATTCCAGCGGTTCCATTGTTACCGAAAATACTATTCACTTCGCCACGTACTCCGGCGCCAACTCCAGAGGTATTGTTCATGAAGAAATTAGCGGCATTACCTTGGCTATGATCTGCAATCACCCCAGGCCCGATATTCACTACTTCCACTGTATTATTGGTGTTGGTATTGTTGGTATTCTCAAAAAATCCTGCTCGGCCCTTGGAACCAGATATCCCAACCCGGCCCGCTACAGCAGCCGAGGTTCCAGACGTATTAGTAGCTATAAATCCATATACGCCATATCCACCTCCATCATTCCTACCTACTACTGCTCCAATGCCAGCAGCGCTATTTCCCCGTCCTGTTACGGCTTCTCCTCCTGCACTGTTATCCCCAACTATACCACCGCCCGAAATATTATTAGCGGTGCCATGTACGGCGAATCCTGCATTTGAACTTGCATCTATGCCATTTCCTCCGCTGGCAGTGGTGACCGTCACGGTACTGATATTATTAGCACTGTTTATGTTCTCAAACTTACCCGCCATCCCAGAACTTCCACTTACGCCAACACGGCCCAATACGCCTACGCCATTACCAGAGGCATCTGTAGCCACAAAACCCTCTACACCATAGCCAGGGCCATCATTTCGGCCAACTACTGCACCTGTAGGCGAACCAGTATTACTGGTGGTAAGCCCGGTTATAGCTTCCCCTCCAGTGGTGTGATGCCCAAGTACACCTGCACCAGACAAAATATTGGATGTTGCATTCACACCGGAACCTCCTGTACTAGTGGCATTTATGCCATTACCACCACCACTGGCACTGACCTGAATGCCTGCGCCAGCACCACTTGTAGTAACAGTCAGCACATTATTGGTATTGGCATTATTGGAAATAGCGAAATTTCCTGCCATGCCTGTAGTACTGGTGGCATACAGACCTGTTCCCGAACTGGAGTTAGCATATACGCCAAACCCAGACCCAGTCGCATTTCCATAAACACCAATCCCCGTTGGGGTAGTCCCATATACGCCCCAGCCGGCACCATTTTGCGATCCCCATACACCTATGCCAAGTCCCCCTGTTCCATTGTTGATTCCTCTCAACGCTGTTGCAAAACCACCAGGTGTGGTGGAGGATATCGTTCCCCGAATAGCGGAAATATTAGCGGATGTAGAATTGGCGATGCCTTCCAACTGTGTACCATCGCCATTATTGGTCAATGACAACAGTGTACCAGGAAGATTAAAGGTGGCGGCGTAAGGGATGGTTATTCCTCCAGTGTTAGCAGCCGGGCCCCAATTGGTACCATCAAATGTTAGTATCTGCCCCGCTGTAGGCGCGGTAGTAACGACCGGTTTTCCCTGCAATTTCGCAACGGTTGGATTAGGATAAGTGCCACTCAGGTCTCCTCCGGCTGGAATGCCAGTAATAGTACCTGCTGGTCCCTGTGGACCAGTTGCTCCTGTTGCACCAGTTGGTCCTATCGGTCCTATTGGTCCTGCTGGCCCTTGTACACCTACCGGTCCTGTAGGACCTATTGGCCCAATTGGTCCTATCGGTCCTATTGGCCCCTGTGGCCCAGTTGCTCCTGTTGGTCCCGTGGCCCCAGTCGGTCCTGCTGGTCCCACTGGTCCTACTGGCCCAGGAGTCCCACTGTTAGCAGAAAACATGGCGAAGGGTACGCTCATTAATTGTGAGGTGCCCAATTCTGAAAAATTACTGCCGCCGGTAGATACTTCTACTCGCAGATATTGATTAGCTTGGGCCCAAGGTATTGCTGCAAATGTGCCACTCACTGGCGTCCCCTTACCGATCTGCAAAGTGAACAGCCCCAACTGATTCGTAGTAACATCCTGTGTTTCCTGATATTGCACATTGCCAGCAGGGGAGCCGCTCAAGATGGTAAACCTTATCTGCAACGATTGGTTGGGAAGGGTAGTACCATTTGCATTTCGCGCTACCGCCTGATAGTTGATACCGCTTAAGCCACTCTGGGCATGAGCTCGCTGTTGAAATAGTGCTAACAGGAAGATAACATATAGTAAAAGTTTCCTTTTCATACGGGGGGTATTTTATTGTTTAGCAGGTTGTGGGGTAATAAATGGTCTATTGGAATTAGCCGGACCTTGTTGTTCTATGATCGGAGGCCGATTATCATTGACAACAGGTTTGAATAACTGCTGGGTGGGAAGGGTGGAAGTGGTGTTGGTTATTTTGCCCGTAGCAGCCGGAGTTACCACAGTCTGGCTCTTATCCGCAGGAACCATGGATACTGGTTTGCCGCTTTGTTGTGCCTGGCTGGCAGCAAAGGTCTGAGGCATTGCTGCAGGAGCTCCCGAACCAGGTTTGATCGGTACGACTTCCTGTTTCAGTGGGGCTATCGCTCCATCCGATGTCTTGATCGGCACTTTTTGATCCTGTGCGCTCGCCAGGTTAGGCAACTGTAATGCCACAATGAATAGCATTAAAATGATCAGTGGTTTCATATGGGGATGTTTGTTTTTTTGATTAAATGTGATGATGTGTTTTAGAGAGACACCAGTCGCTTAAGACGCTTTGGTATCATTTATCTCCGGAAATATTGTATACCAACGAGAATAGGAGTGTTTTCTTGGCATAAAGGCTTCCATCTGTTGGTATCAGATAAGCCATATTCAGCGCTATATTCTGAAAGCGCAAACCTATGCCACTGCTGAAATGCTGCCGGTAACCTTTGTTGGGATGCTCATAGAAATAACCGGTTCTTAGGAAAAGCATCTGCTTGTAGGAATATTCTATTCCCGAACCAATGGTAAATTCTCTCAACTCCTCTGTAAATCCGCCAGGGGCATCTCCAAAAGAGGAAAAGATGGAGCTTACCACACTCCTGTCTGGATCCTGTCCCTTGATAATTGTATTGGTAACTACGCCGTTGGAGTCAACTGCATAAATAGGTGGGGTTGGCACAAGGAGCTTATTAATTTCTGCGGTGAGCGTAAATGTATGCTCCGATGTATTGACAAATGCATATCCGCCACCAATCCGCAGATTCATTGGCAGAAAGCTTTTACGGACCTTATCATCTGTATACGATAGTTTACTACCTAGGTTGGTAATACTTACACCAAAACAGTACCTGTTGCCAAAATCCATTTTGTCCACACTGTTCTGATAATAAAAGCCAATATCTCCTGCCACTGCAGATGCAGGTTTTTGCTGAAGACCATTGAAATTTCCCTGTCCCAGTTGACTGCGTATATACCTCAACGATATAGCCAATGAGGTATGTTGTCCCAACTTCCTGGCATAACTGCCATCTACAGCGAATTCCTTTGGTGTGTAGTCCTGAATGACCGTACCATTGTCATCCCGAAAGGTAATGTTACCATAGTTGAAGTATTTCATAGACAGGCCAACAGCCTGATTTTCCTCTTTCCCAATATTTTTGAAGGCTGCTACATAAGCCATATTGGATTGACTGTTATTTATTCCCCACATCCAGGGGGCATAGTTGGCACTTACGCCCCAGTTGCCGGCAAATACTATTTTGGCGGCATTAGACCATAGAGCGTTAACATCAGGACTTAAACCCGTGGGGGCATCGCCGGTACCAGCGCTGCGTGCATCCGGATTGACCAGCAGGAAACTCGCGCCAATGTCGGCCGGTCGTTGCTGACTTTTCTGTGCCATCATCAAAGATGGTAGCAAAAGGGTGCACACCAGCAAAATCAATACGTAACATTTTTGCATGATGAAATTTTTTAGTGGGGTGCGATGAAGGTTACTGGATAATGACTTTTTCGTAGAAGATCGTGGGTCCGACTTTCAATCGAAGGCTGTAAATCCCTGCGGCAAAGCGGTTTACACTTATGACCATCGTATTCCTTCCAGCTCCCATGGATTGCTGTTCGGTATACATTGTCTGACCTGCGGTGTTAATGAGTTCAATCTGAACATAAGACGGTGCCAGTAAATCCATCTGAATTTTCAGATTGGTGGATGCCGGATTTGGGAAGATGATATACCCTTTTAGCAAATTGGCTCCTGGGGGCGCTGGGGGGAGTTCTTCGGGTTGCTGGAATCCTTGCGTTAGTAGTAGGTGCCCGTCCGTTATCAGCGTTATCACCGGTTCCCCGATGGTATACTGCATCCGGAGCGTCCCTACAGTGCCGCTGCCACCTGAGGTGGCTACTACTTGCCTGTTGAGGACTAACTGCGCTTTTGCACCGGTAATGCCTACTCCCAGCAACGTGAATAGGCAAATACCTGTACGTGTTAAAACATTCATAAGTGAGACTGTTGTTATGTATTATTATCAGATTTTGAGATAATTACATCTTTCCACATACCAGACTCCGATTCTTCCTCTAGGAGCTGGATCAATTTGTCAGTAGCTTCTAATACCGCTTTCAAGTGCTCATTTTCCGCTCTCAGTACTTCCGCAGGCACTTGTTGTTTGTTCGAATGGCTGGATTTTTGAAGGAATTGATGCAACATCCGGAGGTCCTCCAGCATGGTGCGTATGATAATTTCCATATCTCTGCATTTTAATGAGGCACCCTTACCAGTCAGTTCCCGGAATTTCTTCAGTTTCGCCACTACACAGCCATCCCATGCCGTATTGTGCATGGGTTTGTGATAGCATTAGTCGACATATACCAATTGGAGGTAAACATGAAAACTGCATTATTTTTTCAGCAGCTAAAATGAGTACTACCAGGATGGTATGGAATAAATTACCGTGTCCTTCTGCGCAAGGATGAGTGTTGAAAAATTCGCGTGATTGCATTTACTGCCCCATGAATTGCGGTCGGCAATGAACAGTAACTATGGGGTAAATTAGATTTGTCGCTTATCCTACAGAATTTAAGGCCTGATTTAGCGTGAAAACCTGTTCTGTATTGATTTTGGAGTCTTTCTGAAATAATGTGCTGATACGAGGATAAGTATTATTTTATCATGGTTTATCGGTTTATAAAATAAAGAATTATGTCGCTGGTGCTTTAGTTTGTTAAAACATTCAATTAGAATTGTTTACCCTAGCTTTTTGGGGACCGCCTGAGCAATTGAACACCAGATACCACATAAATGTTCTCTAAATGTATCGAATCATTTAAAAAATTATCTTGAATAAGTGAAATCTGGCAGATAATTTTTCGAATCCGGTAGTTTTTGAAGGGCTGACGGCAGAGCTATTACATGAGAAAAATCGTTAAAGAAGAAATAACATTTTCCCAATGTGGGACGTTTTATTTATTGCTGGAAAAAGATTACCTTTGCCCCCCAAATTGCATTATTTAGTCATTTTAATATTATGGCAGACTTAAAATTTCAAAGGAACTTTGGTATTGCGGCGCACATTGATGCGGGTAAAACCACTACCACAGAGCGTATCCTGTATTACACAGGTAAATCCCACAAGATTGGTGAGGTACACGAAGGTGCCGCTACCATGGACTGGATGGCACAGGAGCAGGAGAGAGGTATTACCATTACATCTGCTGCTACCACTTGTTTTTGGAATTTCCCAACTTTACAGGGTAAAGGTACTCCAGACACCAAGCAATATAAATTCAACATCATCGATACTCCAGGTCACGTGGACTTCACCGTTGAGGTAGAACGTTCTCTGCGTGTACTGGACGGTCTGGTGGCACTGTTCTGCGCTGTATCTGGCGTTGAGCCTCAGTCTGAAACCGTTTGGCGCCAGGCTAACCGCTACCGCGTACCACGTATCGGTTTCGTTAACAAAATGGACCGTTCCGGCGCTGACTTCCTGAACGTAGTTAAGCAGGTTAAAGAAATGCTGGGTGCTAACCCTGTTCCTTTAGTACTGCCTATCGGTGCAGAAGATACTTTCAAAGGCGTGGTTGACCTGATCACCATGAAAGGTATCATCTGGGACGAAGAAGGTAAAGGTGCTACCTACCAGGAAGTTGAAATTCCTGCTGACATGGTAGAAGAAGCTAACGAATGGAGAGCTAACCTCGTAGAAGCAGTTGCTGATTACGATGATAAACTGATGGAGAAATTCTTCG
The DNA here is from genome assembly GCF_019236475.1 of Chitinophaga sp. GTDB lineage: Bacteria > Bacteroidota > Bacteroidia > Chitinophagales > Chitinophagaceae > Chitinophaga. Next base: position 128,068 of record NZ_JAFAIX010000011.1, on the reverse strand, counting down.
AAGATCCTAACTCTATCACCGAAGCAGAAATCCACGAAGCTATCCGTAAAGCTACCATCGATATCGCTATCATCCCTATGATGTGCGGTTCTTCCTTCAAAAACAAAGGTGTTCAGAAAATGCTGGATGCGGTTTGCCGTTACCTGCCTTCTCCAATGGACATCGAAGCAGTAAAAGGTACTAACCCTGATACTGGTGAAGATATCGAACGTAAACCGGATGCTAAAGAACCATTCGCTGCTCTGGCGTTCAAAATCATGACAGATCCTTTCGTAGGTCGTCTGGCATTCTTCCGCGCTTACTCCGGTCACCTGGATGCAGGTTCTTATGTCCTGAATACACGTACTGGTAAAAACGAGCGTATCAGCCGTATCATGCAGATGCACGCAAACAAACAGAACCCTATCGATTTCATCGAAGCTGGTGATATCGGTGCGGCTGTTGGTTTTAAAGATATCAAAACCGGTGACACTTTGTGTGATGAAAATAACCCAATTGTCCTGGAATCAATGACCTTCCCTGAACCAGTTATCTCCATCGCTATCGAGCCTAAAACTCAAGCAGACGTTGATAAAATGGGTATGGCCCTCGCTAAACTGGTAGAAGAAGATCCTACCCTGAAAGCGAAAACTGACGAAGAAACTGGTCAAACAGTTCTTTCCGGTATGGGTGAGCTTCACTTGGAAATCATCGTTGACCGTATGCGTCGCGAGTTCAAAGTAGAAGTTAACCAAGGTGCTCCTCAGGTGGCATACAAAGAAGCCCTGACCGCTAAAGTTGAACACCGTGAGGTATTCAAAAAACAAACCGGTGGTAAAGGTAAATTCGCTGACATCCAAGTTGAAATCGGCCCTGCTGATGCAGAATGGATGAAAGAAAACGACGGTAAATACTTCCAGTTCATTAACGACATCTTCGGTGGTGCTATTCCAAAAGAATTTATCCCTGCTGTTCAGAAAGGCTTCGAAGCTTCTATGACCCAAGGTGTTCTGGCTAACTTCCCACTGGTGAACATGAAAGTACGTCTGTTTGACGGTTCTTACCACAACGTGGACTCCGATGCTATGGCATTCGAGTTGTGCGCTAAATCTGCTTTCCGTGAAGCTGCTCGTAAAGCTAAACCAGTTCTGCTGGAGCCAATCATGAAAGTAGAAGTTCAAACCCCAGACCAATACATGGGTGACGTAACAGGTGACCTGAACCGTCGTCGTGGTATGCTGGAAGGTATGGACTCTAAAAACGGTGTTCAGGTAATTAAAGCAAAAGTTCCATTGAGCGAAATGTTCGGTTATGTAACTCAGCTCCGTTCCCTGTCTTCCGGTCGTGCAACTTCTATCATGGAGTTCTCTCACTATGCTCCAGCACCAAACAACGTTGCTGAAGAAGTGATCGCGAAAGTTAAAGGAAAAGTAAACGCTTAATCATTAAGCGTCAACGAATAAGAAAAGGGTGTTCCTTCCAGGGACACCCTTTTTGTTTTAAACTATTCCGCCCCAAGGACTGGCTGTCTCCCCATAATCCCCCTAAAATGGTATTGTGAATGCAGTAAGTTTCTATATTTTACAGATAATAACCTGCAACTGTATAAATGCTTTTTGCCTGCCAGGGTTTTCGGTCTTTTCCGGGAGCCCTTTTTTTATTTTTTTATAATAGAGGGTAATGCATTACTGGCGCGTCATAGGTATTGAAGTGTGAATTAGTGTTAAAATTAATACCTGTTTCGTTTACTGATAGCCGTCAGAACTATGTCATATACAGTAACATTACCTATAGTACAGCAAGCACCTCCTGCAACTGTTATCATAAAACCGGCAGAACCGGTTGTTCTTACTCCTGGCCTCGATTTGATCCTCCCATGTTGGAATCCATCAGGCCAGTGGGTAGAATCGCTGATCCAGCATTATCATGAAGTAGTGAATGTGATGGGAACTGTGCCAGTACAGTTGATTCTGGTAAATGATGGTTCTCTGAAGAATTTTACAACAAAACACATCTCCTGGCTAGAAGCAGCTATTCCTGGAATTATTATCGTCGATAACAAAATAAACCGAGGTAAAGGTTTTGCTGTTAGAGAAGGCGTGAAACGCTCTCAACATGCTTATCAAGTGTATACAGACTTGGATTTCCCTTTTGGCATTCCTGCCATCAGGTCAGTGTATGATTCCCTACAACATGGTGCAGATGTTGTAGCAGGAGAAAGGGGAGACGCGTACCTGCGTGAACTGCCGCGCAAACGTCGCATCATCACGCGTATCAACCGTGCGATGAATAAATTCATTCTCAGAATGAAAGTGAGCGATGCGCAGGCTGGCCTCAAAGGTTTTAATATGTTGGGCCGCGATATTCTCCTGAGTACTACCATCGATGGTTTCCTGTACGACAGCCAATTTATGTATAAAGCAGGAAAACGTAACCGCCTTAAAATCGGTACCGTGCCTGTATTCTGCCGTCCAGGTATCACTTTTTCTGCTTTCCGCTTCAAATTGTTGCTGAAAGAACTGAAAAATTACCTCCAGATTATCAAAGGCGCCTAGCCATATAGTATAGCGGAAATTAATATGAGCCAACAGAAAAGGATATTGATTAGTGTAGATGTGGAAGAGTTTGATATACCCGAAGAATTTGGGCGACAAGTTTCCCTGCAAGACAAACTTGAAGTCTCTCGTCGTGGGTTGCAAACAACACTGGATATTTTTGAAAAATATAATGTCCGTGCTACCTTCTTCATCACTGCCTACTGGGCACAGCATTATCCTGAACTGATTCGTCGTATTGCCGCACGTCATGAGGTCGCTTCCCATGCTTATTATCACAGTAGTTTTACCGATGCAGACCTGGAAGGGTCTCGCCTTGCCTTACAGGAAATTAGTGGGCAGCAGGTAAAAGGTTTCCGTATGCCTCGTTTAAGAGAGGTGAATATGGAGGCACTGCAAAAGGCTGGTTATCAATATGATTCTTCTGTAAACCCCACTTGGTTACCCGGCCGATACAATAACTGGCATCTCCCTAGAACGATGTTCCGCAAGGATAATCTCTGGATTATTCCCAGTTCTGTATCGCCGATGGTGCGTTATCCCATATTCTGGCTCAGTGTCAAGAATGCCCCTTTATGGCTGACTAGGCATTTTAGTCGCCAAATCCTGAAAAAAGACCCTTATCTCTCCTTTTATTTCCATCCCTGGGAGCTCACAGACCTTCAGGGTTACAATTTACCGGGTTATATCAGCCGCGTAAGTGGAGAAAAGATGTGCCGCAAACTGGAAGGATTCCTCGCCTTTTTACAAAAGAAAGGGAAGTTTTGTGCGCATGCAGACATCCTTCCCTCCTGATTTCATTTTCTAATAATTTTCTTGGTCATTCATTCAACAACCTGAATGTAAAAACTGTTATTGACGGTAAGTAGCTGAAAACAACCGCTTTACTGCTGGTATTGTACTATCTGAAGTACAGTGTTTAGCTGGTAGATGTTATCATTCATACTGTATTGGCAGATCCTGTGAAGAGAGACTATGAGCGCCTATCTTATTTAATCCCACCTGCGAATAGATTCCATCGTCTTTAACAGTCAGCATGACATTCAATAATTAAAATTTAGACTATGAAAAAAATTCGTCTCTTAACCCTTGTATTTTTTACCCTGATTTTAGGTAGTGCCAGTGCTCAGATTCAGAAAGGAAATCTCATGATAGGCTCAGATATTACCAATATGGCCGTAGTGTTTCAGAATTCCAGTACGACCTTCAATTTTGTGTTGGATCCTAAGATTGGTTGGTTTATCAAGGATGGGCTGGCTATTGGGGGATATGCAAATTTTGGGTTGCAGACCTCGAAGGGAGCTGGATCAGATGTAAGTTACGGGGTAGGTGCTTTTGCCCGTTATTACGTGGAAGATAAGAACATTCGTAAGTTGGAGTTTTCTAAGCGTGTACGGTTCTTCGCAGAAGCGAATGCTGGTTTTGCAGGGCGTAACCCAGCAAATGGAACTACTACCAATGGTTTTAACGTAGGTATCGGACCTGGTATCTCTTATTTTATTACCCCAAATGTAGGTTTGGAAGGTTTATTCAAGTATGATCTAACTGTGGGTGGTGGTAATTCTACTACAGCAAACAGGTTGAGCCTGGGAATAGGTTTCCAGATTTATCTGCCTACTGCAAAAGCAAAGCAATTGTACAGAGAAGAACGTAACAAAAAATAATGGTTTAGTCTGTTATATTGAGATGATCCTGAAGAAAACCTTCAGGATCATTTTGTTTAGGAATCCTTACTGGATAAGGAATGAACAGAATGAACAAGTGATTAAATAATGAATATACTGAATGAATGGAATGTCGCTATCACCATGTACTTTAGCGAAATAGGCTTGAAAGAAGTCTTGCATGGGATTGCCGAAAACCAAGAAAAGAGTAGGCTCGGATAACTAAAATTGTTGTTACTATGTTAAGTACAATCCTTTTTGCAGTGATCAAATTTGTGAACACTGTTACTGCATCTGCTTGGTAAGATAAGTTAGGTTGTCAAAAGGACAGCCTGTCAATTACCAGGATTATGTCAAAACCCTGAAAAAGAAGGCGCAAACAAAAAAAGTATTTTAACACAATGATCTTGAATGCATTACAAGCCTTTTTAAAGGGTTTACTGGCATCGCTGTTATCAGCTTTAGGAGGAATATGACTTCCTGCTGGGGTATTGCCGAAAACCAGGGAATAGAGTAGGCAAAATAAAAATGAACATGTTGTTGCTAAACTGCGCAGCCTTTATTCCGCAGTGATATTATTCTGGACATTATAACTGAGTTGCTGAAAAATGCTATGTGGCTTGTTGAAAGACTAGCTGCTTTATTTTAGCAGGGAAACGCCGAAAACCCTTACTAGAGTAGGCATAAGTTTAAAAACCTTTTATTATGTTCCAGGATTCTATTGACGCTAATGGAGGATCACTGTGTGATCTCTTAAAATGCTTGTTTGCATGGCTTGCAAGTTTTTGTGGAGGTGGTGATGGAGGTTGTGGCAGAGGTTGCAATTAACATCCCTAGGGGTTTAGCCGAAAACCCGGAATAGAGTAGGCAATCACTATGAAATTCACTACCAATGAGTGCTCTGAATCAATTACTGCAACAACTGATTGCTCTGCTCAAGTCATTACTGGGTGGACTGTAAGTGTCCCCTAAAAGGGAATTAGTTAGGTGCAATAATATTCCCTTTCCAAATCGATTGGCCGCTGTGTGATAAACGCAGCGGTTTTTTTATTAGGATTGCTTACTGAATTAATTTTTTTAGATATATAATGGGCGTGAAAGCCTTTACTGTAGCGGAATGAATGAAATGAACAGGATGGTGTAAATGAACAAAATGAATGGCTGTTAAGTGGTGGAATGCGTTTATTTTCGGGGCCTGGTAAGAAAGTTACCCCTGGCGAAGCCGAAAACCGGGTAAATAAAGAGAGTAGGCGATTACCTATTAAAACCTTCTTTTATGGCATTACTGAATCAACTGCTGTCACTGATCTTAGGATTAGTAAACTCATTACTGGGCGGTATCGGTGGTGGTCTGCCTCTGTAAGAGGTAGCCATAGGCTGATTTTTTGCTCTGGTTATTCCAAAGGGCTGCTCTGAGGGGCAGCCCTTATTTTTTGGAATTTTTTTGGGATTGGGAAAAATATTTTTGGTTTTCTGTGGGAGGTTTATATATATTTGTCAACCCAGCATGTTAACAAAACATAAGGCCTAAGCAACACAAAATGAATGCTTTCTATCGGCCTCATCATGCGGAGAAAAACCTAATAACCCCACCTGCTGCGCTGCCAAAGCATGTCTTTTGTCAGTCATCTTATATTTTTTTCCGGAGAATTATTTGCCAAATAAAAAGAAAGGATTACCTTTGCCCTCCCAAATTGTAAAGGGAAAAAACAAAGAGAAGTTCATTGCATATGTCTCAGAGAATAAGAATCAAGCTGAAGTCCTACGATCATAACCTGGTAGATAAATCTGCTGAGAAGATCGTTAAAACCGTGCGTAACACGGGCGCCGTGGTAACAGGTCCAATTCCTTTACCAACAGAGAAGAAAATTTTTACAGTGCTGCGTAGCCCGCACGTAAATAAGAAAGCGCGCGAGCAATTCCAGTTGTGCACACACAAGCGTTTACTGGATATCTACACCTCTTCTTCTAGAACTGTAGATGCGCTCAGCAAACTGGATTTACCTTCCGGTGTTGAAGTTGAAATTAAAGCATAGGACAACAGCAAGGCTGGGCAAAAGGCCCGCCTTTAATTGATTTATGGTTACTCTGCTGATTAGCAGTGAGTAACAATTTTAACATAATTGACATAGGTCGCGCCTTCTGGGCGGCCGCCCAATAAATGTATTTAAACCGCCCATCCTGGGGATAGCTAGAAATCCCCCAGGCGCTGGGTAAAATCATATAAAAATGAAAGGTATTATTGGTAAAAAAATTGGTATGACCAGTATCTTCGAGGAGAATGGTAAGCAAACTGCTTGCACCATTATCGAAGCTGGTCCCAATGTTGTAACACAGGTAAAAAACCTGGAATCAGACGGTTACAATGCAATTCAGGTTTCTTTCGGAGATAAGAAAGAGAAACACACTACAAAAGCTGAATTGAGTCACTTCGCGAAAGCAAACACCTCTCCCAAACGTTTTGTAAAAGAATTCCGCAACCACGATGTACAGAAAGCCCTCGGCGAAACTATCACCTGTGATATCTTCACAGAAGGTGAATTAGTTGACGTTGTAGGTACTTCTAAAGGTAAAGGTTTCCAGGGTGTTGTTAAACGCCACGGATTTAGCGGTGTGGGTGAAGCTACCCACGGTCAGCACGACAGATCCAGAGCTCCTGGTTCCGTTGGTGGATCTTCTTATCCTTCCCGCGTTTTCAAGGGTATGAGAATGGCAGGTCAGACAGGTAATGAAAGAGTGAAAGTGAAAGGCCTGAAAGTTCTGAAAATTTTCCCTGAAAAGAATTATATCCTGGTAAGTGGTTCCGTTCCCGGCCACAATGGTTCAATCGTTTTAATCCAGAAGTAACATGAAGATCGATATCTTAAATATACAAGGTAAGCAAACAGGAAGATCTATTGATCTGCCTGAGGAGATTTTTGGTGTTGAGCCTAACAACCACGTAATCTACCTGGCAGTTAAACAATACCTGGCTGCTCAGCGTCAAGGTACTCACAAAGTGAAAACCCGTGCTGAAGTAAAAGGTGCTTCCCGTAAACTGCACAAACAAAAAGGTACTGGTGGTGCTCGTAAAGGTAACATCCGTAACCCTCTCTACAAAGGTGGTGGTACCATTTTCGGACCAAAACCTCACTCTTGGGCTATTAAACTGAACAGAAAAGTGAAAGATCTGGCTAAGATCTCTGCCCTGTCAGTTAAAGCTAAAGAAAACAGCATCATCATTGTTGAGGATCTGGCTATCCAGACTCCAAAAACAAAAGAATTCGTTGGTATCTTAAAGAACCTGAACATCAACGTTGAAGGAAAGAAAACTATGTTTATCACTCCTGAATACAACGAAAGTGTTTACCTGTCTTTAAGAAACATTCCTACTGTGGACGGAGCTATGCTGAGTGATATCAACACTTATGATATCATGAATAGCAACTTCCTGGTATTCACAGAAAGCGCTGCTAAAATCTTCACTGAAGAGCCTGTAGAAGCTTAAGGAGTTGTAAACCAATTAAATAACACAGCTATAAAGCTATAAGCTATATAAGATGAGACCATCAGATGTTTTAATCAAACCGGTAGTAACCGAAAAGGTGAATAAAGCCACCGAAAAATTCAACCGCTACTACTTCATCGTTGACAAAAAAGCCAACAAACTGGAGATCAAAAAAGCAGTGGAAGAATTCTATGGTGTTGCTGTGGCAGAAGTGAATACCGCAGTTATGCCAGGTAAAGCTAAATTCCGCTTTACTAAAGCCGGTTTCATATCAGGTAAAAAACCGTCTTACAAAAAGGCGATTATTACCCTCGCAGAAGGCGAAACTATCGATCTGTATGCTAACATGTAGTGCCGTTCCGGCCGAATAAGCCGGGATGTGGATGTATATACAGATTAGTAACTATAAACAATAACATTAACTTTTTAGGAAGTAAATAATGGCACTGAAGAAATTTAAACCAATGACAGCCGGTACCCGCTGGAAAATAGGCAACGCTTACGCTGAGCTGACTGCGGATACCCCTGAAAAAAGTCTCCTCGAGCCTGCTAAGAGAAGTGGCGGTAGAAATGCTCAAGGTAGAATGTCCATGCGTTACATCGGTGGTGGACACAAGAAACAATACCGTGTAATCGACTTCAAACGCGATAAACAAAATATCCCAGCTACCGTTAAAACGATCGAGTACGATCCAAACCGTAGCGCATTTATCGCACTGGTGAGCTATGCTGACGGTGAAAAACGTTATATCATCGCTCCTCAAGGTCTGCAAGTTGGTGGTACCGTTATCAGCGGTCCTGAAGTTGCACCTGAAGTAGGTAACGCACTGTTGCTGAAAAACATGCCTCTCGGTACTGTTGTTCACAACATCGAGCTGCAGCCAGGTAGAGGTGGTGCTATCGCAAGAAGCGCTGGTGCTTATGCCCAACTGAGCAACAAAGAAGAAAAATATGCAGTACTGAAAATGCCTTCTGGTGAGCTCCGTAAAGTGCTGAACACCTGTATGGCTACTGTAGGTACCGTTTCTAACTCTGATCACGCACTCCAATCTATCGGTAAAGCAGGTGCTAACCGTTGGAGAGGTATCCGTCCTCGTAACCGAGGCGTTGCGATGAACCCAGTAGATCACCCAATGGGTGGTGGTGAAGGTAAATCTTCAGGTGGTCACCCTAGATCTAGAACAGGTAAATATGCGAAAGGTCTGAAAACCAGAAAACCGCATAAGAGCTCTGACAAACTGATCATCAGCAGAAAGAACGGTAAAAAATTATAATATTTCGGCATTCGGATTCCGGTCCTGAAAAACCGGAATCCGAAAATGAAAATCATAAATAAATAGACATGGCTCGTTCCATAAGAAAAGGTCCTTACGTAGACCAGAAATTAGAGAATAAAGTAGAAAAAATGAATGCAGGCACCAAACGTACTGTTATCAAGACTTGGAGCCGCCGTTCTACTATCACTCCTGATTTCGTAGGCCACACTTTCGCAGTTCACAATGGCAACAAATTTATTCCTGTTTATGTAACGGAATTCATGGTTGGCCACAAACTGGGCGAATTTGCACCTACTCGTAACTTCAGAGGACACGCTAACAAGAAAATGTAATTATAGTCTGAGCAATCAGACGCTAAATAATAAAAGAAATTTATAAAATGGAAGCAGTAGCTAAGCTGAACAATAATCCGACATCTACCCGCAAAATGCGTTTGCTGGCAGACCTGATCCGTGGTCTGGATGTCGAAAAGGCTTTGAATATTTTGAAATTCCATCCTAAGCACCCAAGCGTACCTTTAGAAAAACTGCTGGTATCTGCTATCGCTAACTGGAAAGTGAAGAACGAAGGTGCAAGGGTAGAAGATGCTAACCTGATCGTTAAAACTATCATGGTTGACGGCGGCCGCACCCTGAAAAGAATGCGCCCAGCTCCACAAGGTAGAGGTTACAGAATCCGTAAGAGAAGTAACCACGTTACGATCGTAGTGGACGGTAAAAACGCTTAAGTGTTTCATACCAAAGAGAGAAATTAAAACTATTAAACTAATAGACAAATAACCAGAACATGGGTCAGAAAACAAATCCTATTGGTAACAGGTTAGGTATCATCAGAGGATGGGACTCTAATTGGTATGGCAGCAAAAAAGATTTTGCTACCAAACTGATCGAAGATAACAAGATCAGAACTTATCTGAATGCCCGTATCAACAAAGGTGGCATTTCTAGAGTTGTGATCGAAAGAACTTTAGGTAAGTTGATTATCACTGTTCATACTTCTAAACCTGGTATCATCATAGGTAAAGGTGGTAACGAAGTTGACCGCATCAAGGAAGAACTGAAGAAGCTGACAGGTAAAGAAGATGTTCAGATTAACATTCTGGAGATCCGTCGCCCTGAAATGGATGCCAACATCGTTGCCGAAACAATTGCTAAACAAATCGAAAGCCGTATCAACTACAAACGCGCTATCAAAATGGCAATTGCTACTGCACTGAGAATGGGTGCTGAAGGTATCAAAATTAAAGTAAGCGGACGTCTGGGTGGTGCTGAAATCGCACGCGCTGAAGAAATGAAACAAGGTCGTGTTCCTTTGCATACTTACCGTATGGACATCGATTACGCTTCCCTGTTTGCACTGACCGTTTACGGTAAAATCGGTATCAAAGTATGGATCTGTAAAGGTGAAGTACTCGGTAAACGTGATCTGAATCCTAACGTCCTGACTGGTAAAGAAGGCGATAACCGCGGTGGCCGTGAACATGGCGATCATCACCGTGGCGGAGAAAGAAGAGAGCGTGGTGAAAGAAGAGGCGGTGACAACCGTGGCGGTGGCCGTAGATAATATCAAACGGTACCAGACTTAAACAATTACTATTAACATTAACAATATAGACGATGTTACAGCCAAAAAGAGTGAAACATAGGAAGATGCACAAAGGTCGCATCAAAGGGAACGCTAAAAGAGGCGCTACCCTGTCCTTTGGTACTTTCGGCCTCAAAGCATTAGAACCTAAATGGATCACTGACAGACAAATCGAAGCTGCTCGTGTTGCTTTAACTAGGCACATGAAACGTGAAGGTAACGTTTGGATCCGCATTTTCCCTGATAAACCTATCACTGCAAAACCTCTCGAGGTAAGGATGGGTAAAGGTAAAGGTGCACTTGACCATTGGGCAGCAGTAGTGAAACCAGGTAGAATCCTGTTCGAAGCAGACGGCGTTCCTTTACAAGTTGCTAAAGAAGCAATGGAACTCGCAGCTCAGAAACTGCCTATCAAAGTGAAATTTGTAACCAGCCGCGACTTCGTTGCGTAATCTGAGGTACACAATCTAACAAATAATCCAGTTCCCGCTAAAACGGGTACTGTTCAAATCAAATACAATGGCAAAAGAAAAGCTGGATCTGAAAAGCCTGAGCGAACAGGAGCTGAAAGAGAAAATCTCTGCTGAGCAACTGCGCTTGAAGAAAATGACATTCGGTCATGCAATTACGCCAATCGAGAATCCAATGAGCATCCGCTCCGTGAGACGCGATATCGCACGCATGAACACCGAACTGCGCAAAAGACAACTGGGCTTCTAATCCTCCAAGCATTAGTATAACATTTATGACCTCCTCCGGGAGAGTTAAATAATTTAACAATGACGACCGAAAGAAAATTAAGAAAATCCAGGATTGGTGTGGTTTCCTCCAACAAAATGGATAAAACCATTACAGTAAAGGTGGAACGTAAAGTAAAACACCCGATCTATGGTAAATTCCTTAAAAAAACTACCAAGTTCATGGCTCATGATGAAAAAAATGAGTGCAGCATTGGCGATACCGTGAAAATCATGGAAATCCGTCCTATGTCTAAGAACAAATGCTGGAGACTGGTAGAAGTAATCGAAAAAGTAAAATAATTTATAATTGTTTCAAGCTGTGGCCAGCAATCCTGGTTTCAGCCGCTGATTAAACAACAAACTCATTACGATGATACAACAGGAATCAAGACTGAACGTAGCTGATAACTCTGGTGCTAAAGAAGTTCTTTGCATCCGCGTATTAGGTAACTCCGGTCAGGACTACGCTAAAGTAGGTGATAAAATTGTGGTAACCGTTAAGGATGCTATCCCTGGCGGTGGTGCGAAAAAAGGTATGGTTACTAAAGCCGTAATCGTAAGAACCAAAAACAAATTACGTCGTAAAGACGGTTCTTATATCCGTTTCGATGATAACGCGGTTGTACTGCTGAACAACTCAGACGAACCTCGCGGTACCCGTATTTTCGGTCCGGTTGCTCGTGAGCTCAGAGACAAGGGTTATATGAAAATTATCTCCCTGGCTCCTGAGGTGTTATAAGATATTATCGAATTTGGAATTTTGGTTTTTTCCTGTTTTTTACCGGAAAATCCCAAAATTCCATTATTTGTAAATATTTCTTATCTTTGCAGCCCGTTTGCAAGAACGAAAAAACATTTATCAAGCGAAACAGACGTTTCGCTTGGCGTTTATAAATAAATCAAAGTAATGAAAACTAGATTTAAGCCTAAATTCAACATTAAGAAGGGCGACCTGGTTGCGGTTATTGCCGGTGATGACAAGGACAGAACCAAAGCTCGTAAAGTGCTGGAAGTTCAGCCTGACAAAGCCCGCATTATTGTAGAGGGCGTTAACATTATTACCAAGCACACGAAGCCTACTGCTCAAAATACCAAAGGTGGTATCGTTAAGCAAGAAGCTCCTATCGCTCTTTCCAATGTGATGCTGTGGGATGCCAAAACTGGCGCTCCTACCCGTATCAACAGACAGAGAGAAAACGGTAAATTAGTTCGTATCGCTAAAAAATCAGGGGAGGTAATTAAATAATGGCTAACACTACATATACTCCAAGACTGCAGAAAAAATACAAGGAGGAAGTTGTTGCTGCACTGATGAAGAAATTCCAGTACAAAACTGTAATGCAGGTTCCTCGCCTGGTAAAAATCTGCCTGAACCAAGGTATCAATGGTGCTGTAGGTGATAAAAAACTGGTAGACATCGCTGTGGATGAAATGACTCGTATCGCTGGTCAGAAAGCTATCCCAACCCTGTCTAAAAAGGATATCTCCAACTTTAAACTCCGTAAGAACATGCCTATCGGTGCTCGCGTTACACTGCGTGCTACTAATATGTATGACTTCCTGGATCGCCTGATCGCTGTATCCCTGCCACGTGTACGTGACTTCAAAGGTATCAACGAGAAAGCTTTTGACGGTCGTGGTAACTATACCATGGGTGTTACAGAACAAATCATCTTCCCTGAAATCGATATCGATAAAGTGACCAAAATCTCTGGTATGGATATCACTTTCGTAACAACTGCTACCACCAACGAAGAAGCTTACGAGCTGCTGAAAGAACTGGGTATGCCGTTCAGGAACATGAAAAAAGATAATCAGTAAATCGAAACGATAATAAAACTATGGCAAAAGAATCCGTAAAAGCCAGACAAAGGAAAAGAGAAGCTATGGTAGCCAAATTTGCAGAGAAGCGCGCTGCGCTGAAAGCTGCTGGTGACTATACTGCTCTGGACCAACTGCCTAAGAACGCTTCTCCTGTTCGTCTGAAAAACAGATGCCAACTGACCGGTCGTCCTAAAGGATACATGCGTCATTTTGGCCTTTGCAGGAACATGTTCCGCGACCTGGCACTTGCTGGTAAAATCCCTGGCGTAAGAAAAGCTAGCTGGTAAAATTTTCCTGGAATGCAGCTCAAATGGCCCATTAAGGCGCCATTTTCCCTGCTTCCCCTTTAGTTATTTGATTCCCATCTTATACTGATTGGATATCGCATTGTAAAACATCATCAAACTATTTAAACAATGGTTACTGATCCAATAGCAGACTTCCTGACTAGAATCCGGAACGCGCAAATGGCCACCCACAGGATCGTGGAAATTCCGGCTTCAAAGCTGAAAAAACGTATTACAGAAATTCTGTACGATAAAGGTTATATCCTGAAGTACAAATTCGAAGAAGACAACAAACAGGGCGTTATCAAAATCGCGCTGAAATACGATCTTCAAACCAAAGAACCCGCTATCAAAGAACTGCACCGCATTAGCCGTCCAGGTCTGCGTCAATACGCAAAACCTGAAGAGTTCAAACGCGTTAAAAATGGTTTAGGTATCGCTATCATCTCTACTTCTAAAGGAGTAATGACTGATAAAGAAGCTAAAGCTCAGAACGTAGGTGGTGAAGTTGTTTGCCACATCTATTAATAAATTCTTTGTTTAGCGGTTGGTCTCCAACCGCTAAACTTACGTAGATTATCTGCCATCTAAGCTCACTATACGGCGCTGAAAACAGATAATCGGTACTATATCACTAACAACTTTAAAATTAAAGTTATGTCTCGTATAGGTAGAGCTCCTATCAAACTGGCTGCCGGCGTTACAGTATCTGTTTCCGCAGCTAACGAAGTGACTGTAAAAGGTCCTAAAGGCGAACTGAAAAAAACTATTGATAGAGATATCAAAGTTGAAGTAGCTGACGGCGTTGTAAACGTTATCCGTCCTACTGACCAGATCCGCCACAAAGCACTGCACGGTCTGTACCGCGCACTGTTGCAAAACATGGTAACTGGTGTAACTGAAGGTTATAAGAAACAACTGGAACTGGTGGGTGTGGGTTATAAAGCTGCTCACTCCGGACAGTTACTGGATCTGGCCCTGGGTTACTCTCACAATATCGTATTCGAAATTCCTCAAGAACTGAAAGTTTCTACCTTGACTGAAAAAGGTCAGAACCCTAAGATCATGCTGGAAGGTATCGACAAACAATTACTTGGTCAGGTTGCCGCTAAACTCCGCAGCCTCCGTAAACCAGAGCCTTACAAAGGTAAAGGTGTACGCTACAGCGACGAAGTTGTACGTAAAAAAGCTGGTAAGTCAGCAGGTAAATAAAATATTTAAGTTAGCTAACCAGTTGAAAATGGCTGGTTAGCTGATTTTAACAAAATCCCGGCAGCATCGGGGTTATAAAAAACAACTCACAATGAGCACAAAAGTTAACAGGAGACAGAAGATCCGTTACCGCATCCGTAAGAAAATCTCTGGTACCGCTCAGAATCCAAGATTATCTGTATTCCGCAGTAACAGCGACATCTATGTGCAACTGATCGATGATACCAACGGTACTACCCTGGCTTCCGCTTCATCTCGCGATAAAGATATCAAAGCGCAGAAAGGTACTAAATCTGAAAAATCCAAAATGGTAGGTGCTGCACTGGCTACTAAAGCTACTGCACTGGGCCTGACTACATGCGTATTTGACAGAAGTGGTTATTTATATCACGGTCGTATTAAAGCCGTAGCTGACGGAGCAAGAGAAGGCGGTCTCCAGTTTTAATAACAGGGTCCGAATTTTTATAATTCTGAACAAGTAATTCTTATAAAATAAAATGGCAAAGAATTCATTCAATAAAGTAAAAGCCGGTGACCTGGAACTGAAAGAGAAAGTTGTGGCGATCAACCGTGTTACTAAAACCACCAAAGGCGGTCGTACTTTCAGTTTCTCCGCGCTGGTTGTTGTAGGTAACGAAAACGGCGTGGTAGGTCATGGTCTTGGTAAAGCTAAAGAAGTACAGCAAGCTATCACTAAAGGTATAGACGATGCTAAGAAGAACCTGATTAAAGTTCCTGTTATGCACGGTACTATTCCTCATGATCAGTTCGCAAAAGAAGGTGCTGCCAAAGTATTGATCAAACCTGCTGCTCATGGTACTGGTGTGATCGCTGGTGGTTCTATGCGTGCTGTGCTGGAAAGCGCTGGCGTTACCGACGTACTGGCTAAATCTTTAGGTTCTGCTAACCCACATAACGTGGTAAAAGCTACTTTCAAAGCTCTGGGTCTCCTGCGTGAACCAGTTAGCGTAGCTAAAACCAGAACTGTTTCTCTGAAGAAAGTATTCAACGGTTAATCTGTTCTCCGCAAGGAGAACCGGTTTAACCCGGAATATCGGAACATATTTTATTAACAATTAAATTACTCCGCTTTCAGCGGATAGGGATTTATGGCAAAGATCAAAATCACTCAGGTGAAAAGTGGTATCGACCGTCCTGAAAGGCAGAAACTGACCTTGAAGGCTCTGGGATTGACTAAAATGCACGCTTCTGTAGAAGTTGAGGCTACTCCTCAGATCCTGGGTATGGTTACCAAAGTGAACCATCTGGTTAAAGTTGAAGAAGTAAACGGTTAATCCGTAACACTGCTGTGGGATTGTCTGTTGATAATCTTACATTTACATTTGCAACTTTACAATAGATATTTTACATTTAAAGCGAGCGGTTAATTTCCGCGTAAGTAAAAAAAATTAGATTATGAAT
Organism: Chitinophaga sp.; assembly: GCF_019236475.1. Classification (GTDB taxonomy): domain Bacteria; phylum Bacteroidota; class Bacteroidia; order Chitinophagales; family Chitinophagaceae; genus Chitinophaga. The sequence goes on along the minus strand of NZ_JAFAIX010000011.1, from coordinate 112,037 downwards.
CTGCATTCGTTACAGCCTGCTCAAGGCTCCGTACATAAAGAGAAACGTCTGGGTCGTGGTGAGGCTTCCGGTAAAGGTGGTACCTCTACAAAAGGTAACAAAGGTATTCAATCTCGCGCTGGTTACTCCAGCAAGAGAGGCTTCGAAGGAGGTCAGATGCCTATCCAGCGCCGTATGCCTAAACGTGGCTTTAAAAATAATAACCGCGAAGAATACCAAATCTTCAACCTGGGCCAGATGGACCAATTAGTTGAGAAATATGGTCTGCAGGAATTTAACCTGGATACCCTGTTCATGAATGGTCTGATCAACAGAACTGCTAAAGTTAAGATCCTGGCTAACGGTGAACTGAAAGGTAAGGTGACTGTTAAGGTGAACGCTATCAGCGAAAAAGCTAAACAGGCCATCGAAAGTGCAGGTGGTTCAGTAGAACTGGTATAAGACTTTACGACTGAGGAGACGCCTACGGAGTAGTGCGTCTTTTCATATTTAATAGCGCTATTAAACCTTTATCTTCCTGTGAAGAAATTTATCGAAACGATTAAGAATATCTGGAGTATTGAGGATCTGCGTAACCGCATCTTAACCACCCTGCTCCTGGTCCTCATTTACCGTGTAGGATCTTATATTACGTTACCTGGTATTGATGCCAACGCCCTCTCCAACTTTTCCAAGAGTTCTAACCAGGGGATTCTGGGGCTGTTTAATATGTTTGCGGGTGGATCGTTTTCAAGAGCTTCCATCTTCGCGTTAGGTATTATGCCTTACATTTCTGCATCTATTGCTATTCAGTTGTTAACTATAGCAGTACCCTATTTTCAGAAATTGCAGAAAGAAGGAGAAAGCGGCCGCAAAAAGATCAACCAATACACCCGTATTCTCACAGTTATAGTAACTGGATTCCAGGCGAGCGCTTATGTGGCTTACCTGCGTAACCAGTCCGGTGGCGCTATTATTCCTGAATATGGCACCTTCTTCTTCTGGTTATCTACCACCATCGTCCTCACAGCTGGTACTATGTTCGTGATGTGGCTTGGTGAGAAAATCACAGATAAAGGTATCGGTAATGGTACTTCCATCATCATCATGATGGGTATCCTTGCTCGTCTACCTCAGGCTATCATTGCTGAGTTCTCTACGAAAGTAGAAGGCGGCGGCGGTGGTCCTATCCTCTTCTTGATTGAGATCGCAATCTTCATCCTGATTACGGTAGGATTGATTCTGCTGGTACAAGGTACCCGCAAAATACCGGTTAACTACGCAAAACGCATTGTAGGTAATAAACAATATGGTGGCGTACGCCAGTTCATCCCACTGAAAGTGAATGCTGCCGGTGTAATGCCGATCATCTTCGCTCAGGCTATTATGTTTATTCCTGCCACCGTTATCGGTTTCGCGACTTCTTCAGAAAGCGCTTCCGGCTTTGTTCGTATCTTCTCTGATCATACTAACAGTTGGTATAACCTGATCTACGGTATTTTAGTGATTGTATTTACTTATTTCTATACTGCGCTGATTTTCAACCCTACCCAAATGGCGGATGAAATGAAACGCAACAACGGTTTCATCCCTGGCATTAAACCAGGTACAGCTACTGCTGATTATATCGGCGCTGTAATGGACCGTATTACCCTGCCTGGTGCATTCTTCCTGGCACTGGTAGGTATCCTGCCAGGTGTTGCAGCCGCATTCAGAATTAACAGTAACTTTGCTACCTTCTTCGGAGGTACTTCCCTCCTGATTATGGTGGGTGTTATCCTGGATACCCTGCAACAAATCGAAAGCCAGCTCCTCATGCGCCATTACGATGGTCTGATGAGCACCGGCCGTATCAAAGGCAGAACTGCTCCGGCAAACGCATAAGCATTATGCTGCCCTTAGGGCATTAGAAATAAACATAGCCACAGAAGCATACACCTATGCTTTAGTGGCTATGTTATTTAACTGTCAGGTAAGAAAAAGATTGTTATGATTCATTATAAGACAAAAGAAGAGATCGAACTCATCCGTAAAAGTGCCCTGCTGTTGAGCGCTGCCCTGGCCGAAGTGGCCAAGTCCATCAAACCAGGCATGACTACGCTGGATGTAGACGCGGTGGCTGACAGATACATTGTTGAAAACGGTGGAACGCCTTCTTTTAAGAATTACAAAGGTTTCCCGGCTGCCTGCTGCATCTCTGTAAATGAGGCAGTAGTACACGGTATTCCGAATAAATACGTGCTGAAAGACGGTGATATCATTACCGTGGATTGCGGTGTGTATATGAATGGTTTTCATGCCGACAGCGCCTACACGTTCGCCATCGGAAACGTGGCTGAAAATGTACTGCGACTGATGGGTGCTACCAAAGCATCGCTCTACAAAGGTATTGAGAAGGCTATCGTAGGTAACCGTGTTGGTGATATCTCTTACGCTATCCAGGAATATACCGAGAAGGAGAGAGGTTATGGCGTAGTAAGGGAATTGGTAGGTCATGGCCTTGGTCGTAATCTGCACGAAGATCCACAAGTGCCAAACTATGGTAAACGTGGCAGTGGTCCGGTGATGAAAGAAGGACTGGTAATTGCCATTGAACCTATGATCAACCTGCGCTCAAAAGATGTAGAATACCTGGAAGACGGTTGGACAGTAGTAACGAGAGACAACAGTCCCTCTGTACATTTTGAGCATACCGTAGCTGTAGGAAAGGGAAAAGCGGATATTTTGTCCAGCTATACCGACATCGAAAAGGCAGAGAAGAATAATCCGGAATTGAATACAAACTATTAATTATAAGGGAGCTATCTATTTATAATTAATCATATTTAAAGGCGAAGAGGCAGGAATTAATATAAACCGGCAATAATATTAAGAATAATCCGGGGAAATTTTTCTAATTCAAAAGATAAATGCTATCTTTGCAGTCCTAAAAATTTTTATGGCAAAACAGGCACTCATTAAGCAGGATGGAATTATATTAGAAGCCTTATCGAACGCTATGTTCCGTGTAAAACTGGAAAACGGGCATGAGATTCTGGCCACCATTTCTGGAAAGATGAGAATGCACTATATCCGCATTCTGCCAGGAGATAAGGTGGGGGTTGAGATGAGCCCGTACGATTTATCGAGAGGCCGTATAATTTTCAGATACAAGTAAGAGATTGGTATTTGTCGGGCTGGAAACTATAATTTAAAAATATAACCTTTTATAAATAATTACTCATGAAGGTAAGAGCTGCAATCAAAAAAAGAAGTGCGGATTGTAAAATAGTTCGTAGAAAAGGTGTTCTGTTGGTAATCAACAAAAAGAACCCTCGCTTCAAACAACGTCAGGGTTAATTTCTGGAACTTGACGGAATTTGATTTTTTAATCAGAATCATATAAAATCTAAAATAGAAATATGGCACGTATAGCCGGTATAGATCTTCCTAAAAATAAAAGAGGAGAAATTGGCCTCACCTATATTTTCGGTATAGGCCGTTCTTCCGCCCAATATATCCTGAACAAGGCGGAAATTGATGTAAATAAAAAAGTGAAGGATTGGAATGACGATGATCAAGCTGCCATCCGTAACATTATCAACGGCGAGTTTAAGGTAGAGGGTCAACTGCGTTCCGAAGTACAAATGAATATCAAGCGTCTGCTGGATATCGCTTGCTACCGTGGTCTGCGTCACAGGAAAGGCTTACCGGTAAGAGGTCAGCGTACACGTACTAACAGCCGTACTCGTAAGGGTAAACGTAAGACAGTAGCTGGTAAGAAAAAAGCAACTAAGAAATAATAAATAAAATCCCAGGTTGAAATCCCGAATTCCGAGTTCAGGGGGTTTCAATTGACAGAGATAGTCGTGTTAATTTGGGATCTGGATTTCATATTTGGAATTTAATATAATTATGGCAAAAGCAACTAATACAAAAACTGCTGCTAATAAAAAGAGGGTAGTAAAAGTAGATAACTACGGAGATGTTCATATCTCTGCTAGCTTTAACAATATCATTGTAAGCATCACCAACAAACACGGTCAGGTTATCTCCTGGTCTTCTGCTGGTAAAATGGGCTTCAGAGGTTCTAAAAAGAACACTCCATATGCAGCTCAGCTGGCTGCACAGGATGCTGCTAAAGTTGCTATGGACGCCGGTCTGAAAAGAGCAGACGTATTTGTAAAAGGCCCGGGTGCTGGTCGTGAGAGCGCTATCCGTGCGATTGCAAATTCTGGTATCGAAGTGAGCATGATTAAAGACGTTACTCCTTTACCACACAACGGTTGCCGTCCTCCTAAGAAAAGAAGAGTGTAGGTATATATAATTACAGATTCCAGATACTGGTCAGGATACAACTGACTGGTGTCTGGACTTTGTAGTTTATTATTATAAAATGGGTGTATGATCAGGTTTTTAGATTTTTTGAAGAGCATACATCATTAACTAAAAAATCTTTATTATATTCAATTATGGCAAGGTACACAGGACCAAAGACCAAAATTTCCAGAATTTTTGGTGAGCCCATTCTCGGCAATGGCAAGTATTTAGGTAAAAACAGCAACCCTCCGGGTCAGCATGGTGCAAACCGCAAACGTAAACAATTAGGTGAATACGCCCTGCAGTTGAGAGAAAAACAGAAAGCAAAATACACTTACGGTGTACTGGAGCGTCAGTTCCGCAACCTGTTTGACGAAGCTAACCGTAGAAAAGGTGTAACTGGTGAGGTATTGATCAAATTACTGGAAGCTCGTCTGGACAACACCGTGTTCCGTCTGGGTATCGCGCCTTCCCGCCCTGCTGCTCGTCAGCTCGTGTCTCACAAACACATCACTGTTAACGGTATCATCGTTAACACTCCATCTTTCCAACTGAAACCAGGAGACATTGTTTCCATCAAGAACAAAACCGCCAACAATACCGCTTTAACCAGCGTTATCCGTGGTAAAAATCCAAAATTCAGCTGGTTGGATTGGAACGAGAAAGAAATGAAAGGTACTTTCATTGCTTATCCTGAGAGAGAGAGCGTTCCTGAGAATATCAAGGAACAACTGATTGTGGAATTGTATTCTAAGTAATAAAGAGTAGTCCATGGCCGAGGTCATGGACTAATTTCATATTTAAACTCATAAATCTATCATATCAATGGCAATTTTAAATTTCCAGAAACCTGATAAGATCGTATTGCAGAAGTCTACCGACTTTGAAGCTCAATTCGAATTCCGACCATTAGAACCAGGTTATGCTGTGACTATCGGTAATGCGTTGCGTCGCGTGCTGTTGTCTTCTTTGGAGGGCTATGCCATTGTGGGTATCAAGATTGAAGGAGCAGATCATGAGTTCGCTACGCTGAAAGGTGTTACTGAAGACGTTACTGAGATTATCCTGAACCTGAAACAGGTTCGTTTCAAGAGAATCTCTGAGAATGATGTAACGAACGAAAAGATCACGCTGTCGATCAAAGGTAAAACAGAATTCCGTGCGGATATGATCGAAAAAGCTACCAGCTCTTTCCAGATCATGAACCCGGAACTGCTCATCTGCACGCTCGATCCTTCTGCTAAGATGGATATCGAACTGACTATCGGTAAAGGCCGTGGTTACGTTGCTGCTGAAGAGAACAAACCTAAAGATGCAGTGTTTGGCTACATCGCTATTGACTCTATCTTTACGCCAATCAAAAACGTAAAATATAGCATAGAAAATACCCGTGTGGAACAAAAGACCGACTATGAGAAACTGATCATGGAGGTTGTTACCGACGGTACTATTCATCCTGAAGAAGCAGTGAAACAAGCTTCCCGCATCCTGATTCAGCACCTGATGATCATCACCGATGAGAACATCAGTTTTGATACCAAAGACGCTGAAAAAGAAGATGTAGTGGACGAACAAACACTGCAACTGCGTAAGATTCTGAAAACACCACTGGAAGATCTCGATCTGTCCGTACGTGCATTCAACTGTCTGAAAGCAGCGAAAATCAACTCCCTGAGCGAACTGGTTCAGTACGAACAGGAAGAACTGATGAAATTCAGAAACTTCGGTCAGAAATCTTTGAGCGAAATCGAACAAGTACTGGGCGAAAGAGGTCTGCACTTCGGTATGGATCTGTCCAAACTGAAACTCGACGAAGAATAATCTTTATATCCCCTTTTCACCAAAAGTGTGAAGGGGATTCTTATTTCTAATAAAAGTACCCTGCAATTCCTGACACGGTGCAGGGGGTAAAACAAAATGTCATGCGTCACGGAGTTAAATTAAACAAATTAAGCAGAACTGCTTCCCACCGTAAAGCCCTGATGTCTAATCTGGCTTGCGAACTGATCAGCCACAAACGTATCACTACTACCCTCGCTAAAGCGAAAGCACTGCGCGTGTATATTGAGCCAATGCTGACCAGAGGTAAAAACGACTCTACCCACAACCGTAGAATCGTGTTCAGCTATCTGCAAGACAAAGAGGCCATCAAAGAACTGTTCGGTACTATCAGCGAAAAAATCGCTAACCGTCCAGGTGGTTACACCCGTATCATTAAACTGGGTAAACGTGTTGGTGATAACGCTGAAGTAGCGATGATCGAACTCGTTGACTTCAACGAAATCTACGGTAAAACAGCTGAAGCTGATAAAGCTCCTGCTAAGAAAACTCGCCGCGCTGGTGGTGCTAAGAAAAAAGCTGAAGGTGAAGCTGCTGCTGAAACCCCAGTTGAATCAGCTGAGTAATTTATTCTTTAGATTACAATATTTAAAAAGCCTCGCGCAACCCGCGAGGCTTTTTTATTGCCAAGAACCATATCATCTCCCGAAACTTCGTCTCCCGATACGCTTTCTCTACAAATAATAAATTATATATATTTATAATTATTAGTATATTTATACTGCCAGCCGACGCTGCCCATAACCATACCAGACCTATGAAACACCTCCTTTGTTCTAGCTGTAAACATCCTAATCCTGTCAAATCGGAATACCAGACTTTTTGCGAAGCTTGTGGGAAAAAGCTACCCAATACCTTTTCAGATTGGCGACAAGCACACCCCATGGCCAGTTTTGAAGAGTTTCGAGAAACAGTAGGCGTAACCATCAAAGCCCCTAAAAAGAACATTTTTGGCGCCTGGATGAAGCAACAAACCATGCCACAGAATAGAGGAAAAGTAATCATCTTCTTTACCTTGCTGTTTGTTTGTATTGCTACGGCCGGTACGCTCTTCGGTAAAAGAGCTGTATACTCGTTATTATATCCTAAAGTGCCGAAATCTACCCTTTTCGCCAACTGGACTACTGCTACTATCGGCCGTCAGCCAATGACCATTAGCACCCCGCTAAAGCTATGGGTACACGATGAGCCTGTAAAGCCAGAAGATGCTGGTAAAATTACTTATGCCAAAAGTTTTCGTAATGAAGATGGGGGCGGCGTACAAATCGCTGTAAGTATGCACACTTATTCGGATAGTATAGGGAATACATTGGAAGGTGCAGAGGCTGTCTCCCGAAATGATTTAAAAAATAATACAGAACTCACTGATATCCAGACAACTCCAGTGCCGGTTCTCATCTCCGGACTCCCAGGTTCCTTGGAAGAAGGTACTTATTTATATAAAGGGGCTATCCGACTGGGCTATTCTAATCTTGTAATTGTCAGAGGAAAAAGCCGTTGGCAGATACATATCAACTACCGTGACGATGATCCAAATGGCCAAGAAGTGGCTAGGAGAGTATTGAAATCTGTTAAAATTAAATAACCTTCCAAAACTGAGGCAAAAAAAATCTGTATTTAACCGTTGCTTTTCATAACTTTGCACGGTTTTTTATCCGAACCTTCCTGGGCCCAAGCTCACGAAGGTTTTTTTTAAAAATAAAACAAAGACAGATACCAGAAATGCCTCAGACGAGAACCATCCAACCTGCCATACTGCTGTTAGAAGACGGTACGGTTTTTCAGGGAAAAGCTTTTGGGAAAATTGGCACTGCTGCCGGTGAATTAGCTTTCAATACCGGTATGACGGGTTACCAGGAAGTGTTTACAGACCCTTCCTACAAAGGACAGGTGCTGATTATGAACAACTGCTACATCGGTAACTACGGTACTAAAACCGACGATGTGGAAAGTAGCAGTGTGAAGATCAGTGGTCTGATCGCTAAAAATATCGCGTACAACTATTCTAGGAAAATGGCCGATGAGTCCCTGGAAAAGTTCCTGACCGATAACAACCTGGTAGCAATCTATGATGTAGACACCCGCGCCCTGGTTACACACATCCGCAGCAAAGGAGCTATGAACTGCATCATTTCTTCTGAAATTCTGGATGTGGAAAAACTGAAGGAAGAATTGGCAAAAGTTCCATCCATGGAAGGTTTGGCACTGAGCCAGGAAGTGAGCACCAAAGAATCTTACACTATTGGTGATCCTGAAGCGCCTATCCGCATCGCGGTTATGGACAACGGTGTTAAGCGTAACATGCTGAAATGCCTGTCTGAAAAAGGTGCTTACCTGAAAGTATTCCCAACAGATTCCAAATTCGAAGAAACCGAAACTTTCCAGCCACATGCTTACTTCATTTCTAACGGTCCTGGTGATCCAGCTCCACTGAAGTATGCAATCGACACTGTTAAACAGATCCTGGCTGCAGAAAGACCATTATTCGGTATTTGTTTGGGTCATCAGTTGCTGGCTCTGGCGCACGACATTCCTACTTACAAAATGCACCACGGTCACCGCGGTCTGAACCATCCGGTGAAAAACCTGAAAACTGGTCTGTGTGAAATCACTACTCAGAACCATGGTTTCGCAGTAGATGCTAAAGCGGTGGAAGCAAATCCTAATGTGGAAGTGACACACATCAACCTGAACGATAATACCGTGGAAGGTATCCGCATCAAGAACAAACCGGCATTCTCTGTACAGTACCATCCGGAGTCTACTCCTGGTCCACACGATAGCCGTTATCTGTTCGATGACTTCTTTACGATGATTAAAGCTAACATGAAGTAAGACTTCGGTTGTTTTTAATATAAATCATGAGTCCCACTACTGCAGAGTAGTGGGATTTCTATTTTTGGGGATCTCCGTTTATGCCTTCGGCATGAACGGAGATCCCTTTTTCGCGCGCGCCATAGGCGCGCGCGAAAAAGGAGTGGGAGTAGGGATACCATAAATAGAGACGGTCCCGAAGAGTCGGGACCGTTGCATTTTAAAATTCCACGTTATGAAAACAAACGAAAATATCACCATGCAAAGCATGGGAATGTTCCGCCGTTTTATTACATAACAATATTATAAAAAAATCAGGTGTAATAGTGAAAAGACGAGGGTAAATTTTTCGATTTAATAAGGAAATGCTACGAAAATGGAAAATTCCGGGACGAAATTTGGAGTTAGGACAAAAAAATACGGCTCTGTGATCAGAGCCGTTTGCCTTTATAAATTCCACGTTATGAAAAACTGATACAAAAATACGATATTTTGCTAAAACGTTTTAGTTAAACTTTGTTTTTTACAGATTGCTGATAATTCAATCTTGTAAATTAAGAGATTCAAAGGTCGGACCAAAAATACGTTTCTAAAAATTCTACAGGTTAAATAATTCTTAAACAAGTTTAGATATTGCAGAACCTATCGTATGTGTAAATATTTTTATGTTGTAATTTTTTGACTTATTTGTTCTTTCTGTACCAAATATACAAAACAAAAAGCGAAAAATGCAAGAGGTGGATCTGAAAATTTGTGTGTTTTGTACGAAAAACAATATATTAAATTAATTATAATTTGTTTCTCGTTCATTTTTTAGTTCCACCTCCTGCAACAAGAAGTAATTATTTTATTTCAGTACGACCAGGATATACCTTCAGCGCTTCTGCCAGGCAGACCATTGCATGACGAATATCTTCCAGGTTCAGTACATAAGCCAATCTTACCTCATTTTTTCCGAGTCCTGGCGTAGCATAGAAACCAGTAGCTGGAGCCATCATAACTGTTTGACCCTCATACGTGAAATGCTCCAGGATCCATTGACAGAATACATCGGAATCGTCAATAGGTAACTGTGCCATCGCATAGAAAGCACCACCTGGATTAGGGCAGAATACCCCTGGAATTTCATTCAGCATTTTTACCAGTAGGTCGCGGCGACTCTGATATTCTGCTTTGATACCATCGAAATAATCAGCAGGCAGATCCACAGCAGCTTCGCCAGCGATTTGAGCGAAAGAAGGAGGACTTAATCTAGCTTGTGCAAATTTCATCGCGGCATCCAGTACCTCTTGGTTTTTGGTCACGAATGCACCAATACGACCACCACAAGCGCTGTAACGCTTAGAAATGGTGTCCATGATGATAACGTTGTTATCCAAACCTTCCAGGTTCATAGCGCTGAAGTGTTTGCCGGTATAGCAAAACTCGCGGTAAGCCTCATCCGAGAAGAGGTAGAGGTTATGTTTCAGACACAACTGTTTCAGTACTTCCATTTCTTCTTTACTGTAGAGGTACCCAGTTGGATTATTCGGGTTACAGATTAGAATTGCACGGGTGCGGGAAGTAATGGCTTTTTCAAAATCTTCCATTGCTGGGAGGGCAAAGCCAGTACTGATATTAGCAGTGATCGTTTTGATTTTTACTTCTGCTTCTACTGCGAAACCATTGTAGTTTGCGTAGAAAGGCTCAGGAACGATGATCTCGTCTCCTGGATCCAAGCAGGCCATAAATGCAAAAAGAATGGCTTCGGAACCGCCAGTAGTAACGATGATCTGGTTGTGTGTTACATCGATGTCAAATCGTTTGTAATATTCCGTCAGTTTACGGCGATAGCTTTCATTTCCGGCACTATGGCTGTATTCCAGGATCTTGAATTCGGAGTGACGAACTGCGTCCAAGATTGGTTTTGGTGTTTCGATGTCAGGTTGACCGATGTTGAGGTGGTAAACCTTCACACCTTTTTTCTTTGCAGTTTCTGCAAATGGAACAAGTTTTCTGATGGGAGAGGAGGGCATTTGCTTACCTCTCTGGCTAATGGTAGGCATAAAATTGTTTTGATTCTTTTGCAGTGCAAAGATAGGTGAAATAGGTGTCTGGAAGTCAGGATAAAAGGAAACAAAAAAGCCTTACAGATCTGTCTGTAAGGCTTTTTTTATCTAAAGTAATTTTTTACTTATTTGCTAGCTGGATTTCCAACTGTACCAGTCAGGTGCAGTTCTTTATCAGATTCAACGCCTCTGAATTTAACCCAGATAGTTTTGTTCTGTTGACCGATGCTGCTAGCATTGTAGCTGGCAGTTACTTTACCTTTTTTACCTGGCAGAATTGGTTCGGTTGTCCATTTTGGAGTAGTGCAACCGCAACTTGCGCGAGCCGCTTCGATCAGTACTGGTTCTTTAGAGATATTGGTAAATTCAAAATCTACAGAAACAGGTTTGTTCAGCTCAGTTTTTCCGAAATCAATGGTTTCCTTTGCAAATTTAACTTTGGTATCAGCAGGGTTTTGTTGTGCCCACAGCGCTGTAGAAATCATCAAAGTTGCAAATAGGGATAGAATAAACTTTTTCATTTTTATATACTGGTTTTAAAAGCGACTGGTTAAAAAAAATTAATTTGTTGCTTGTTCCAAAACAAATTTACGGCCAAAAACTAATAGATACCTTACAATTTATTAAATTCTTATTAAAAAAATCAGATTATTTTAAATGTGAATTTTTCAGACATTTCTGAACTGTATAATTAACCGTACTTTTGTGCTTTAACCATGAGGCATGATAGAAAATAACGAACTCGCTATGAATATAGAAAGCCGGTTGTCATTCGAAGAATTCCGTAAGGAGGTGTTAAATGACTACAGGTTGGCCTGCGAGAGCAGGGAAGTTAGTCTCCTCGCCCGTAAGGAGGTACTTACTGGTAAAGCTAAGTTTGGCATTTTTGGAGATGGAAAGGAAGTGGCGCAGATAGCGATGTCCAAATACTTTCAACCAGGGGATTTTCGCTCAGGTTATTATCGCGATCAAACTGTTGCTTTTGCAACGGGTATTGCTAATCCTGAACAATTCTTTTCGCAATTATATGCAGATCCGGATGTAAATCATGATCCGTTTTCTGGTGGCCGCCAGATGAACTCTCACTTCGCTACTCCAAATATGGATAAAGAAGGAAACTGGCTACCCCTGGCGGAAATGAAGAACTCCGCTGCAGATATGGCGCCTACCGCTGGTCAGATGCCTCGTTCTTTGGGGCTGGCATTGGCTTCCAAGCTGTTCCGTAAAGTGGAGCAACTGGAAGACATGACCCATCTTTCCAACCACGGAAATGAAATCTGCTTTGCTACTATCGGAGATGCGTCCACGTCAGAAGGTCATTTCTGGGAAACCATGAATGCTGCTGGTGTATTGCAAGTTCCTCTTGCTGTTTTTGTATGGGATGATGGTTATGGTATCTCCGTTCCACGTAAATACCAGACTACTAAAAATTCCATTTCCAAAGCACTGGAAGGTTTCCGTAAAACCGATGGTACCAACGGTTTTGATATCTATAACCTGAAAGGTTGGGATTATGCTGGTATGTGTGAGATCCTGGAACCTGCTATCCGCAAGATCCGTGAAACACATACACCTGCACTGTTCCACGTAGAGGAAATCACACAGCCGCAAGGCCACTCTACTTCTGGTTCTCATGAACGCTATAAGAGCAAAGAGCGTTTGTCTTGGGAAAAAGAATTCGACTGTAATGTGAAAATGCGTTCCTGGATACTGGAAAACGCATTAGCTGATGAGGCTACATTGGTTGAAATCGAAGCTGCTGCAAAAACTACTGCTCAAGATGCCCGTAAAGCAGCTTGGGAAAAATATATCGCACCTATTAAAAACGAAGTACAGCAGTTCATTGCACTGGCCACTCCAATTGCGGAAGTAGCAGGCGCAAAAGCTGATTTCGTACAGCAGTCAATTCGCGAACTGCAGGCCAACCGTGAGCCACAGCGTCGTGATATTTTGAAAGCTGCTGCTGGTATTTTGGTACGTCACAAAGCACTGAAGAATGACCCTGCAGTACAACAACTGCAAGCTTATTACGATACTTACCTCGCACACGAAAAAGAAAATTACAATACTTTATTGCATGCGACAGGTGTCAACTCTGCATTGAATGTACCAGTAGTACCTGCTGAATTCGGTGATGAACCTACTGTTATCAACGGTTACGAAGTGCTGAATAAATACTTCGATCAACTGTTTACCCATAACCCTAAAGTCTTTGCATTCGGTGAAGATGTGGGTAGAATCGGAGATGTTAACCAAGGCTTCGCTGGTTTACAGCAGAAACATGGCGGTTTCCGTATAGCCGATACCGGTATACGCGAATTGACCATCATGGGACAGGGTATTGGTATGGCGCTGCGTGGACTTCGTCCAATCGCGGAGATTCAGTACCTGGATTACCTGTTGTATGGTCTGCAACCACTCAGCGATGATGTGGCATCACTGCAGTATCGTACGAAAGGCGCGATGTTCTGTCCGCTGATTGTACGTACACGTGGCCACCGCCTGGAGGGTATCTGGCATAGCGGTTCTCCAATGGGTATGATTATCAACTCTCTGCGCGGTATGTATGTATGCGTGCCACGTAACATGGTGCAAGCAGCAGGTATGTACAATACTTTACTGCAAGCGAATGAACCAGCTATCGTCATTGAATCCCTCAACGGCTATCGTCTGAAAGAGCAACTGCCGGTAAACCTGGAAACATTCACTGTTCCATTGGGTGTGCCTGAAGTGTTGAAACAAGGTGATGACGTTACCATCGTTACTTATGGCTCTATGACAAGAATTGTGGAAGAAGCTGTGGTTACGTTGGAAGAACTGGGTATCTCTTGTGAAGTGATTGACGTTCAAACATTACTGCCATTTGACATTCACCATATCATCCTGGAATCACTGAAGAAAACAAACCGCATTCTCTTCACGGATGAAGATGTGCCTGGTGGTGGAACTGCTTATATGTTCCAGCAGGTGATGGAAAATCAGGGTGGTTATCGTTGGTTGGATGTCGCTCCTCGCACGCTGAGTGCACAGGCACATCGTCCGGCGTATGGCTCTGATGGAGATTACTTCTCCAAACCAAATACCGAAGATGTAGTGCGGGTGGTAATGGAAATGATGGAAGAATAGTTTCTAAAACTTTGAATATTAGGGAGAAGGCCAGTCGTCGGACTGGCCTTTTTTCGTTATGGCCCGGATGGGGCTCTGTCATAATTCTGCCATTAAAGGAAATATGATTTAGTTTTATTAAAGGTGGATTTTACTTTTATTATTGTTGATGACCCGAACCCGCGCAAATCTGTATTTTTTTCAGTGGACAAGTAATAGTGAACTGGTTAATCCTTTTGTACATGGAGCACTCCTCAATAATAACTAACCAAAATCCACATCATTCACATGAAAAAGCACCCTATTATTCTGCTTTGCCTGTTATTGTCGGCATGCGCAAAGTATAACAGCAGTGAACTACTTTCTAAACAAACTATTGCTAAAGACGGCATAACCGCATTATTGATAGCCACAGACACGGTTACGCTCTATTCTAACGGTTACGTATATCCGAAAGATCAGAGTAATGGTTACGGATCTATTGGCACAAACGGATTGGGAGCATGGACGGATACTGCTGGAATTACCCGAGTTTACTTCTATCCAACCACTACTGGTAGCATGGATGTTTCCATTCGGGTGAAAGCACCATCCAATACAAACACACTACGGATACGATTGGACAGCTCAGGAACTAGTTACAATGTAGTGGTCAATCAAACCTCCTCTTATGTGACATTAAACGTAGGAGCATTTAATATTTCGTCGGCTCAGTATCATTGCTTAGAGATCAAGGCAGTGACCAAGAATGGTACGTATCTCCCGGATGTTCAATCCGTAATTATCAATAGCTCATTGGGACTGAAATATAACAAGAGTCAGTATCGCAGCGCGCCCGCCACACACCTGAGTTACAAGTATCCTGGCGACAGTGCTATCACTTGGTTTTATACAGAAGTAAATGTACCAACAGGAGCAGATCCGTTGAATGCATATTACATGACTAATGGCTTCTGGGATGGTTATTTTGGAATACAGGTAAATGGTCCTACAGAAAGAAGAATTCTCTTTAGCATTTGGAGTAATTACAATACCAATGATCCTACCCAGATACCGGCAGATTATGCCGTCACACTGGTCCGCAAAGGAACTGGCGTAGTGAGTAATCAGTTCGGCGGCGAAGGATCTGGTGGACAAACCTATCTCGTGTTTCCATGGGTAACCGGAAATACGTATAAAATGCTCGTAAATGCCGAAGCATCGGGAACACATACACTCTTTACCGCCTGGTATTATGCGCCCGAAAATGGCGCCTGGAAATTGCTGGGAGAATGGGATAAATCAAAGACCAATGGGCAGCTACTCGGAGGACTATATTCTTTTGTAGAAAACTTCGGCAGTAATGGTCAGGATTTCTTCAAAGCAAGATATGGTAATCAATGGGTCAGAACCAAGTATGGCAACTGGATTGAAGTATCGCAGGCATCTTTCAGCACTACCGCCAGCGATGCAGCGCATCAGCGTTATGATGAAGGCGCTGGCGTTGAAAATAATATGCTGTATATGTACAGTGGCGGATTCCGTCAGGTGGGTAATAGTGTAGGTGTTATCTACACAAGGCCAACAACTGGTACGCCTCCATCTGTTGATCTGACAACGCTTCCATAAATCAGCGGCTCCATGTAATAAAAAAAGCACGGTAAATTTTACCGTGCTTTTTTTATGCTTTTTATTGAAAATGATGATTAGTAATTGGTAACTGGATATGGCGACTCATAACTGCTAGCATTTGAAGATGTACCAACGGAGCAGGTATTGTCTTTATACCAGAAATAGCGCTTGTCTGAAGTTTCAGCGATTCCCACCGCTCTGATATCTGAGAAGGATTTTCCAGCAGGAACGGTGTATGGTTGAGGACCGCTATAGTAGGCGAAATTGCCGGAATTACCTACTGAGTAGGTTCCATCATTATACCATGCATAGCATTTACCATCCTGTTTGCTGATACTGATACCAACGATATTAGCAGGTGTTTTTCCTGCTGGCAGCGTATATGGATAAGTTATATTCAAAGCCGGATAGGTATTGAGTTGGGAGAACCCGCCAGTACTGAGGGTTCCATCCTTATACCATACGTATACCAGGTTTGTATTTGCGATACCGATTTCTACTACATCAGCGGGAGTTTTACCAGCAGCGAGGCTGTAGGAATTCATTTCGCCATAGATAGAGCCGGAATTACCACGGGTAACATTTCCACCCAGACCGAAGTAGAAGCTACCATCATCGATGCCGATATCAACGCCTGCCATGGTATTTATGCTACCAGAGTTACCACTGGCATTAGGTGTTCTTGGGTAGATGTAACGGGCGGCTGTCAGGTCATAGTAGTCAAATACAGGAGATGGGGCTGTGGTTGGAATAACAGGCCACATCAGAGAGTTTTGATCACTTGATGGAGTACCAGGAATCAAAGCTCCGCCACTGCCGTCTGCGTGCATGAAGCCAAGTGTATGTCCTAATTCATGGGTAATTGCATATGCTTTCAGCTCTGGGCTTAAATAGTTGTGAAAGGTGTTGATTCGTAGAGAATCGCCTGTTGCCCCATTTGATTTGGGATAATAAGCATATGCGATAGTGGTGGAATTTTCATACATGTTATCACTTGCCACCAGGTCTGTAGCTACATCGTCAGAGTAGATGGTAAAAATGATTTTGGTAGAAGATCCCAACATATTGTAGTTGTTCCAGTATTTGATGGCATCCCTAAGTGCTTTTTTCCAGGAAGGATCAGAGATGTGATCTTTTATCCTAATATTGGTGACAACAGTGTTGTTCAACACATAAGGATATCTGTATTGTTCTGTTGTCGGGCCATTGCCTGAATAAGGCTTGTTTTTCATATAATCCTGTACATCTTTCCTGGACAGGACTATATCACCCTGCATGAAGAACACTTGTCTGTCTGCATCATAAACAATCAAGGATTCCTTTAATCCGGTGGTTTGGGTAAGATATTGTTTCATCTTACTGATTTCCTCCGCGGAAGCAGGTGCTTCCTTTGTGATAGATTGAGATTCGACGTTACCTTTTTTACAGGCAACAAAAAACAGGGCCATGGATACTGCTGCAGTACCTGCGAGTTTCACAAACGTTTTGTTCATAAATGGATTTATGTATTTGGTTAAAATGACTGAGGTTATATGCTACATGAAAATTTATTATAGGGATTCGTTATGTTCAAGGTAGGATGATATCAGCATATAGTAATTATATTTTTTTAGCTAGATAACCGACTTAAATTGACGAAGCCACTGCAGAGCATATAAGAGTGCTGTTGCGGTGGCTTCTGATGTAGATTAAAAATTAAAGCAGTTCCAGGCTTAGATAATTTCTTTTCTTTATGGCGCTGCAAAGGTGTGGGAATCTAAGAGATGAAACTACAGTGCAGTGGGGAATTAATGATTTGTTTACATGAAATGGGGGAGTAGATGGATGTAAAGGCCAGGGAGACAAAACTTCACAGGCACCGCTGCCGGTACCTGTGAAGCGATTTTAAGGCTAATTCCAGCCCGGATTCTGCGTCATGGTGGAACCGGGTACCTGCAACTCTGATAATGGAATAGGAGACAGATAATCCCTATTTATGTTGAATTTATAACCGGAACTCATCGCGCCGATCTTCTGAAACAGTTCAATATAACCGTTGGCATCCACTGGATAGCTAGACAGGAGGTTTGCTGGAACAGTATTTACCCATTGTTTGAGTTTTGCTCCTTTAGGCTTCCAACCCACGATCAGTTTGCCCGCAGCGCCCCAACGCAGAATATCGTCTCTCCTAAATCCTTCGCACGCCAGTTCAATTCTTCTTTCCCGACGAACTTCATTCAGGATTGGGCTGATATTGTTGAATACCCAGTTTGGATCTGAAACAATAGCGCCCATTACGAGGTTCGGCATACCAACTCTACCACGGATTTTGTTGATGGTGATGTCGATATCTGCTTGTGTCAACGAACCCAATTCTGCTTTTGCTTCTGCATAGTTCAACAGTACTTCTGCATAACGCATCAGGATGAGTGCAGTGGTGCCCACGTCACCAGCGTATTGCTGATAATAATCTGGGTTATGGCCTTTATACACTTGGTAACCAGTGGCAGGCTTTCCTTCGTTGGCCGCGTTGAAAGTAGGTACCTGGAAAATTAGGTTAGCTGCACCTGCTGGCTGGTTGTTGGTAACGATATGCTGACCATCGTTTACATACATGGTTTGCATCAGTCGCGGATCTCTACCCTGTACAACTGAATTCAGGGAGTCATCCCCTTTATACAACGGACTAACAGCAATCGGCTGGCCATCCAAGCAGAGATAATCATCCACCAGGTTTTTAGTGAGGCCACGACCTGCTCCACTATTCGTATATCTGTGCCAGTTATGAGTAGGTCCTGTGGTCACATTGTACTGACGCCAGAACATGACTTCCTTACTACCACTGAAATCTGTTTGATTAAAGAGGGACCAGTAGCCAAATGGTTTACCCACGTTATCCAACGAGAAGAGACCGGAGTTCATCACAGCAGTAGCTGCATCTGCGGCCGCTTGCAGGTATTTGGTAGGGTTGGCATTGGCAGGAGAGAATGGTGTCCCACTTAAATATTTCTCCCAGGTACCTTCAAACAGCGCCACACGGGATTTAAATGCCATTACATATTCTTTGTATACGCGTCCTGCCTGGCTGGCTGGTTTGGAGGGCAGATAAGCAATTGCACTATCCAGATCGGCCATAATGGAGTCTGCTATAACATTGCGCGGAAGTCGTTTGTTAAACAGCTCCGGAGAATTCGGAGTTAAGGCTTTGCCTACCCAAGGCAGATCACCGTAGGCTTTCATCATTCCGTAGTAGAAATAAGCACGGAAGAATTTTGCTTCACCAACGTATGGTTTCACATTGTTCCATGGCTCATTTACTTTGGAGTAATTGTCTAACAGATAATTGATATTACGAAGAGTTCCCCAGCTCCAGCCACCGCCGCTGGATGGAATTACAGTTTCCCCATTTAGCCAGGTATTATAACCCATGCTAATCATATTATCACTGCCCTGGTCTGCATCCAATCCATAAATACCAATCGTACCGTAACCGGTGTAAGCAGGGATGTTATTGTAAAAGCTATTGCTATACAACTTCAGATCGTTGGATGTTTTCCAGTATTGGGCATCACTGATCACTGTTTCAGGGCTTCTGTCCAGGAAATCCTTTTTGCAGGAAGCCAATCCGACAGCAGCCAGTAAACATGCGGAAATTATCTTAGGAAAACGCATATGCGGAATATTTTTTAATTAGAGAATGATGTTGATACCACAGGAATAAGTTCTTTGCAGCGGATAAATTTTCGAATCGCTGATCGATAATTCCGGATCAACAGTTTTGATGAGTTTGGTGAACGTGGCGAGGTTTTCCACACTCATGTATACACGTACTTTTTGTGCATGTATGCGTGTAATCATATACTTCGGAAGTGTGTATCCCAACTGCAAATTCTTGATACGCAAGTAAGCTGCATTTTGCAGGTATCTTGTCTGTACTTGCGTATTCTTATTGTTTTCACCGCTCATATAAAACTTAGGGAAATAACCATTCTGATTGGTAGGAGTCCATCTGTTCATTTGTGCAGTGAAAGGAGAACTCTGCCACTCATCGCCTACGATACCCCAGAAGTAGTTGGAGCCAATCCATGCATCTCTTTTAGCAACGCCTTGCAGGAATATACCCAGATCAAATCCTTTGTAATCAAAATTCAGATTCAGGCTGTATTGATAACGTGGTGTGTTGTTACCGATAACACGTAAGTCGCCACTGCTATCCACTGTATTTTTACCATTATTAATGATACCATTGCCATCAAAGTCTTTGTAGATAACATCTCCGGCGTGCCAGGTGCTATTCCAGAAAGAGGCTTTAGGTGCTTTAGCTGCGTCTGCATCTGTTGCGTATAATCCCAATGTGGTGTAACCCCAGATTTCGCCCATTGTCTGGCCTTCGTACCAGGTATCCAGTGTGCGGGATGGGTTATTGTATTTTACTACCTTTCCTTTATAGTCAGAGAGGTTTGCTCTAACGCCATAACCCAGTTCACCAATTTTATCATTCCATGAGATGGTCAATTCAAAACCTTTTGTCTGAATGGCTGCGTTGTTGATTTTGGGAACGCTTGAACCCAGCAGTCCTGGCAAAACCTGTGCAGGCCCAGCGAAATCATCTGCTTTACGGATATAGTAATCGAAGTTTACTCCCAGTCTGTTATTAAGCATACCAATGTCGGTACCGATACCGTAAGAAGTAGTGGTTACCCAAGTCAGATTAGAATTTACCAGTGGTGGCATACTTACAGAGGCTTGTTTGTTGCCGCCGAATAACCAGCTAGTATTTGTAGGAGTAGTGGTTCCCAGGCTAGGATAGAACGGATAATAAGTACTGATAGCAGGATCTCCCAAGAACAGTTGATCTGGTGAAGAACCGTAGCTACCTCTGATTTTGAATGCGTTCACTACTTCTTTCAATGATGCCCAGAATGGCTCTCTGTCTACATTCCAACCGGCAGATACACCTGGACTAAATTTCCATCTGTGACCAGCCAGGAATCGGGATGTACCATCGTAACGTCCGTTTACTTCCAGTAGGTATTTGTCGGCATAATTGTAGTTGAATCTTCCGAAAAATCCTTCTACGGCTAATCTTCTTATCTGGTCTGAAACGGAAGGAGTGGTATTATAGGTCAGACTTAAAGAAGGAATATCATTGGAATATAAAAGAGAGTTGGAGGCACCATAGGCTGTATAGTTAGTCAGCTCACTAGTAAAACCGCCTAATAATCTGAAGTTATGATGACCGAACCCTTTTTCATATGATGAATAGGCGTTAATGATATGGTGTTCGTTACGATAATTATTGCGAGCAAAAGAGTTTGGAGTAGTACCGCTGGTAGGGGCGGTAGAGCCGTCCGGCAAATAAGTGTAAACTGTTTTCAGTTGATTCTGTTGATCGTATAAATCACCGTCAAAGGTATAGTTACCAACGATTTCCCAGCCTTTCAGCGGGGTTAATCTGATTTCGCCGGTCAACATCGGCTGATCTTCCGTGATTTTGTTTCTACCGCCTTCCTGGTGCAATGGCACATTACTTTCCGCGCTATAGTGGCCGTCAGGATTGATGAGGGATACCGTAGGGAATTTCCTGGCGATTTGGTGCATATAGTTACCACCTGTTTGACCGGAGTATACGTTAGGTGTATTGAACATGGATCTGCTGATGGTACTGCGCAGGGTAAAAGACATCCAGTTAGTAACATTGGATGTTAAGTTTGCCCGGATATTGAAGCGTTTGAACTCATCATTTCCATAATTATACATACCTGCATGGTCGTTGTAACCGATGCCGATATAGTAGTTGCTTTTCTCTGTAGCTCCGCTGATACCAACATTATGTTGTTGGCTGAAAGCAAATTTTTTGAAGTAAATTTTAAACCAATCGTTGTTGGCATTACCGGCGTTCCAGTTTAACCAGCTATTGGAGTTAGGATCTTTGATGGTTTGTGTGGTAATCGTTCCTGCCTGATAAGCTTTAATCCTGTCGATGGTTTCCTGGCTGAAGAATGGTGCCCTGCCTGCATTTGCGAAAGCTTCGTTGTAGATATTCGCGAAGTCCAGGGAGTTCAGCATTTTAGGGAGATTGATCGTTTGTGCCCAGGCGAAGTTGTCATCGTAAGTAATTTTAGTCATTCCCATTTTACCTTTTTTGGTAGTGATGAGAATAACGCCATAAGGAGCAGAAGACCCATAGATAGCGGTAGACGCCGCGTCTTTCAGTACGGAAATGCTTTCCACATCACTAGGGTTAATGGCATTGATATCGCCGCCCTGAATACCATCAATTACTACTAATGGGCCACCTGTTGCATTTAATCCCGTATAGCCTCTGACGTTAATATTCTGTGTAGCATTGGGAGCGCCTCCACTAGTATTGGTAGTGATGTTCAGACCAGCCACCATCCCTTGCAAGCCTTGCGAGATGCGGGTAATAGGTCTATTTTCCAGTACTTTTCCGGACACCTGTGCTACAGAGCCGGTGAGATTTACTTTTTTCTGTGTACCGTAACCTACTACCACTACGTTTTCCAGTTGCGATACTTCCGGAAGAAATTTAATAGTGAGGGAAGATTTTCCAGCCACTGGTACTTCCTGCGTTTGAAAACCGATATTTGAAACAACGAGTACAGCATTATCAGGAATACCCGACAAATGAAATTCCCCATTGACATTGGTGATAGCAGCTTTCTTCACACCTTTTACCATTACCGTGGCGCCTGGAACCGGACTCCCGGTATTGTCTACCACACGTCCATGCACGGTATCGGCTGGTGGTGCGGCAACTGGCGCTGGTAATGCAGCCGCTTTATTGAGTATAATCGTTTCGCGAATGAGTTTCCAGGTGAGACCTTGATCTTTCAGGAACATGTCCAGCACACTGGGTAATGGTTCATCCACCACTTCGATCGTTACATTCCGTGTATTAGACAGCACATTGGCGTGATACCAGAATTTGTAGCCTGTCTGTTTTTCGATTTCTGTAAGCGCTTCCTGAATAGGTCTGTTTTTCTTACTCATGGTAATTTTCTGAGAAAAACTTTTGGCGCTGATTTGAAGGAAACTGAC
This sequence comes from Chitinophaga sp., assembly GCF_019236475.1. Taxonomy (GTDB): domain Bacteria; phylum Bacteroidota; class Bacteroidia; order Chitinophagales; family Chitinophagaceae; genus Chitinophaga. The sequence continues at coordinate 89,301 of NZ_JAFAIX010000011.1, read as the reverse complement.
TAGTAGAATTACAGTTGTTAGTTTCATAACCTTCCAGATTTTGGTTTTCGGACGTGCAGGTCCGCGCTGATTGATTGTTTGCGGTGACAACAGCATAGTTGGATTATTAAGGATAACAGAATAGTGAAGAGATGAGCAGATCCTTACCGGATGTGATGATCCGGCTGATATACTATCAGTTCGTTACGTGTTGAATCGTGATTAATTGGTCATAACCGGGGAAGCGGAATTATCCGGTTAGATTGTTCACTGGCTGTTTGATGTTGGTAAATAAATATCAGGTGATAACCGGTACTCGTAATAGTCCGGCTGCATGGTGTTTGGTAGTAGGGGAGCCCCCTTGACACGACGATTTTAAAAACATAAATTTGATTTAGGTGATAAAATATGCTTGATCGACTGGCGTTTTTATTGCCGTTAGAACCGGGTAATGTTGGCGCATTCCCGGTTTTTTATGTGATTTAATTGATTACACGATAAGTTTACTTATTCAGGATATACTATCAGTTTATTTTTGTCCACTTTCGTATGAATACCGCTTTCCGTCAGGATGGCGAGTACATCTGCGAGTTCGTAACTTTTCTTGATGTTTCCAGCGAATTTGAGATCCGGAACATTGCCAGCATACACTACTTCGAGGTTATGCCATCTTGCGATTTGCCGGATGATGACTGGCGTACTTTCGCCATTGAGGGAGAAGTAGCCGTTTTTCCATGCCATTACATGATCAGTGTCTGCATGTGAAACAAATTCAATTCCTTTATCCGTGGCCATTTTGGCTTGTTGTCCTGGTTTTAGTAATAGGGAATCGTTTTGCTGATAAACTTTTACTGCGCCATCCATTAATGTAACATTCGTCCGTGGCTCGTCCGTATAGGCGTTAATGTTAAAACTGGTGCCTAAGACTTTCACTGACTTATCACCGGAATGTACCACGAATGGTTTTTCTGTGTGTGGCGCTACTTCAAAATAGGCTTCGCCGATGAGTTCCACAGAGCGCTCCAGACTGTGGAATGTATTAGGGAAGCGCAGTTTCGAACCTGTATTCAGCCATACTTTCGTACCATCTTGTAACACCATGAGGAATTGGCTTCCCGCAGGTGTGACTAATTCATTGATTTGGTTGTCGGCTTCGCCGTTATTTTGGGAGACCACTAGTCCTCCCGACAGATGTATGCTATCGTTGCCCTGTGTAAGGGTATTATTATCGTCATTTAGCTCAATTTCGCGGCCATCGGCCAGTTTGAGTACTGCTTTATCTTTTTTGTCACGGGTGCTTTGCCGGGCCAATGTTTTGGTCGTGCTATCTTTTTTGTGATTCCAATAGGACAGTGCGCCAACAGTCATTAGTAAAGCCACCGTAGCGGCTGCACCGATGCGGAGTAAACGAATTTTCGTTTTTCTCCTGGCAATACCTGTGCTTTCATAAATACGATCCTTCAGGATAGCATCTATTTCAGCGGGTGTACCCATTTGTTCTACATTCCACTGTTCATCTTGCTCAAGGGTGTCCAGCAGCTCATGGTATCGGTTGATATCCGTATCTGTTGCGGTTCCCAGGGCGATTTTTTCGGCCAGGGAAGCCAGTTCTTCGTGGATCAATGCGATGGCTGTTTTATATAAGTAACGTGAGAAAAGGTTATCCCCCAAAGAGAAGGAAAAAAATTATAAAAAATAATAGAGGAGTAAAAACCAGCATATAACGCCAATGAATAAACGAATTCGCTTAAGTGCAATAGTGATCTGGTTTTCCACTGTTTTTACAGAGATATTTAGGCGGCTAGCTATTTCCGCATGGGAGAGGTGTTCATTCCTACTAAGACTGTACACTGTTCTGCATTTATCTGGCAAAGTGTTGACAGCATGTGCAATCCTAGTTTTCAGTTCGCGTAGGTGTACATCCTCTTGCGTGACTGTTTTTTCTGTGAGGTAGTAGAGAGAGTTGATGAGTTGCTGGCGCGACTTATCTGCACGAAGATAATTGGCCATTTTATACCTGGTAGCGGCTTTAAGATATTGTTTAAGGCTGGTAATTTCGATTGTTTCTCGATTCAACCAGAGCCATGTAAATACTTCCTGGACTACATCGAGGGCCATTTCTCTATCTTTCAGGGTACAGAAAGCGTGTTTATAGAGATCGGGCCAGTGCCTGGCATAGATGGTATCAAATGCCGGTACTTTTCCATTTTTCAAGTGGAATAAAAGTTCACTGTCCTCCATCGCGTTCCAACCGATCATAATCGATTCGATAAATAATTAGGCGATAATAATATCTTAATTGCAATCTATACCTAATTGTCTAGTGAAGATTATAGTATTTTGATCAAGGGTTATGCTATTTTGACTCTTATTTGGCGGCGGATAGTTTCTGCACGCATTGCTGCATTTCATCCTCGGAAAAGAGGAGGCGTTTTTTGTAGCCTAATTCTTCCCCATTGAGATATCCGAAAGTAAGCGTGTACTGCGCTAGGCGTTTCGATTTTTGAAGGCCTGGGAGGGATTTCAGTAAGTTGGTTTGCCCGCTGTGGGTGCCGTGGATAGTGAGTTCGAAAGAGGTTTTAACGGAGGTTATTACAGCAATGAATGGTTTTTCCATAAAAGATAATTTTTGCTGAAGTTAATAAAAAGAATAATTAAACTTCTAAAAGAGATAATAAAAATAACAAAAAAGTTTATTGAATTTCTTAAATGGATATTAATTGTCTGTTTAGAAAGTTTGAATGTATATTCCTTTTTAGAAATGAGTCTTAATGAAAGATCAACGATATAAGGCGATAAAGGCATTATTTTCTACAGGAGGGGTAGATAGTGTTCAGACAATATTCAATATTGTTCCGATTTCTGTTGTTCAGAAAGATATGGGAGTGAATTATTCAACGCTTCATAGGAAAGTACAACAGCCTGAATTGTTTAATGTACGAGAGCTTATGCAGATGGCGGACTTATTCGATATTGATGCAGTGGATTTATTCGAAGTGATCGTAATAGATCTCAATAAGAAAAAGAAGAAGGGACGATAATTCATCGTTAAAAATTACTCACATGATCAACATAGTTGTACTGGACGGATACGCATTAAACCCTGGAGATCTAAGCTGGGATGGACTCAAAGCCTTGGGTAATGTTACTATTTACGACCGTACGCCAGAGGCGCAGGTAGTAGAGCGTGCCATTGATGCGGATATCGTACTGACGAATAAATCCATACTCAGTGCGGAGAGCATCGCGCGGTTACCACAGTTGAAATACATCGGGGTGATAGCTACCGGCTATAATGTAGTAAATATTGAAGCTGCGAAAGCACGGAATATACCTGTTACGAATGTACCGGCGTATAGTACATCGGCGGTAGCACAGTTGACATTTGCCTTGATATTGGAATTGTGTCATCGGACGGGCGCGCATAGTGATGCTGTGAGGGCCGGGCGTTGGGCGAGTAGTAAGGATTTTTCTTTCTGGGATTTCCCGTTGGTAGAGCTGGAAGGGAAGACATTGGGGATAGTTGGATTAGGACAGATAGGCCAGGCGGTTGCGCGGATAGGGTTGGCATTTGGTATGAAAGTCATTGCACATCATAAGCATCCGGAGCGAGATCAAATGGAAGGCGTCACTTTTGTGGACCTGGCTACTTGTTTTAAAGAGGCGGATGTGGTGAGTTTGCATACTCCGATGAGTGCCGCTAATAAAGAGTTTGTGAATGCTGCCTTGCTGCATACGATGAAACGCACCGCTTTCCTGATTAACACTAGTAGGGGTGGATTGATCAATGAAGCCGATGTGGCTGCGGCCTTGCAGGAAGGGCGCATTGCAGGAGTAGGCTTGGATGTTTTATCAACTGAGCCGCCGGCAGTGGATAATCCTTTAATTGGGAGTCCGAACATTATTATAACCCCTCACATTGCCTGGGCAACTTCTGCTGCTAGGGGAAGATTACTGAACAAAGTAGTAGAAAATCTTGCCGCATTTCTATCTGGGCGGGCCCAAAATGTCGTAAACAAATAAGATATTTTATATGTTATTAAACGTATAGTTGATAAAAAACTTAAACTGTTTTTTATTGCTATACGTTTTTTAATTGTATAATATACCCTTATAGATATGTTCATTTACCAAGTCAAAAATGAACAAAATGAACAAACCCCCTAAATAATGAATGAAAAGACTGATTGCAGATCCATTAGTAAATCGGTACTTTGAATAAACGTAAAAAATACCCTTTGTCAGGGTAATCCCAAATCGAGATTCGTAGTGCGCATTTTTTCTAGTTACAACAATTAAATCTATCTAAAATGAAACCGACCGTTTTATTGGTAGAAGATGATCAGTTTTTTGCCAAGGTTATGAAAAGGCATATAGAAAAAGCCGGCTATGAGGTAATATATTGTACGGATGGTGCGGAAGGATGGGACACCTTTCAACAAAAGGATATAGACCTATGCGTTATCGATGTGGTCATGCCCAAGAAAGACGGTTTCGAACTTACCCACGATATTCGCAAAATCAATGAAAATGTCCCCATTTTAATCACTTCCTCCCGATATATGGACCAAGACCGTATGCAAGGGTTCGAAGCCGGTGCGGACGATTACATTGTAAAACCATTCAACATGCAGGAATTCCTCCTGCGGTTGGAAGTCTTCATAAAAAGGGCTCGCTTACTCCGCAGTGAAAAGCAAATCACTTATACCGTCGGTAATCTCTGCTTCAATTATCAACAATGCGCTGTTACCATGGACGTAGAACGTCCTGACCCTTCAGGCACTGGTACCCGCTTGGAAGCAACCGTTACGCAACTGCCTCCTAAAGAATCAGACCTCTTTAAATATCTATGCGAAAATCCCAATAAAAAGCTCAAACGGGACCAAATTATGTCTTGTGTTTGGGATGGGGAAGAATCGTATAATAAACGCACTATGGACGTATACCTGACCCGCTTACGCAGGTATATAGCCCCGGACCCTTCTGTCAGCGTTCAAACATACCATGGAAAAGGTATCATGTTTATAGCCGATGAAACGGGCCGGACCCAAGAAATTGTCAAAGCCTGACTTTAATTTTTGGCTGCTACTATCCGTTGAAAATCAATAAACGTCCTGCTTCAAACAGGACGTTTCTATTTATAGATCTTGCCAGCAAACGCATCGCATCCACCTAGCAAGGGGAGAAAGTAATCCGAGTTCTGGCTGTCTCCCAACATCTGTCTTAAACATAACGTCCTGTTCTAGCAACAGGACGTTTTTATTTTAGCGATTGCCATTAAATGCATTGCATCCACCTAGGAAGGGGAGAAAGTAATCCGAGGCCTGGCCATCTCCCTACAATATCCCTAAAACAAAACGTCCCGCCATAAGGCAGGACGCTTCGCTGTTATTGTGTTTGTACTTACTTCAGATTGTGGAAAACTGCCTGTACGTCGTCGTCTTGTTCTAGACGGTCTACCAGCTCCAGTACTTCTTTAGCCTGGTCCTCTGATAATTCAACGAGATTGGCAGGAATACGCTTCAGTTCAGTACTGATAACTTCCAAACCTTTGTCTTCCAAAGCTTTAGACATGTTACCGAACTCAGTGAACGCAGCGCGGATAATAATATTACCTTCTGCATCCTCTCCAATTTCTTCCAGACCGAAATCGATCAGTTCCAGTTCCAGATCATCCAGGTTTTGGCCAGCATTCTTCACCTTGAACTCACCCACGCGGTTGAACATGAATCCTACGGAACCACTGTTACCAAGGCTACCACCGCATTTGTTGAAGTGCATACGCACGTTTGCAACAGTACGGGTAGTGTTATCAGTAGCAGTATCCACCATAATGGCGATGCCATGAGGTGCATAACCTTCGTATACAACTTCTTCGTAGTCAGTTTTATCCTTACCCATAGCGCGTTTGATCGCAGCGTCAACACGGTCTTTCGGCATGTTCACTGCTTTCGCATTCACTATGCAGCGACGCAGGGCAGGGTTATTGTCAGGATCAGGGCCGGCTGCCTTTACGGCGATTGCTATATCCTTACCAATTCTGGTAAACTGTTTTGCCATCCTGTCCCAGCGGGCAAACATGGTAGATTTTCGAACTTCAAATATTCTTCCCATTGGAGTGGTATTCTATAATTGGATCTTTAAAATAATGCGCAAATTTAAGTTAATCTGGCAAAGTAATGAAATCCACGCTTGGGACTAATCCATCATCTTACGTGCCTTACTGTGTTTGACACTATAATTAAAGTAGATCAAGAAACCGATACCCAGCCATACAAACAGACGGGTCCAGTTTTCCAGACCGAGACTGATAATCATAGTCAGGCAGGCTACAGCACCCACTATCGGAAGAACTGGCACCCAAGGTGTTTTGAACCCACGAGGCGCATCCGGATTGTTTTTACGCATGATAATCACCCCAACACATACCAGCACAAAGGCAAACAAGGTACCGATGCTGGTCATATCGCCTACAACGCTGTCTGGTACAAATGCCGCAAACAAGGTGGTGAACCCGAAGAACATCCACTGAGAACGGTATGGCGTACGATATTTAGGGTGCAGTTTTGCAAATACAGGAGGTACCAGACCATCGTTACTCATAGAGTAGAATACACGGGTCTGACCCAGCAGCATCACGAGGATTACGGAGGAGAAACCAGCCAGGATAGCTACCGTAATGAAGGTAGACAGCCAAGCGTAACCGTGCATGTAAGTATCGATGGTATAAGCAACAGAAGCCTCACCACCAGCTCTTACAAAGTCTTTATAAGGTGCGATACCCGTCAATACATAAGAGAACAGGATATACAGTAAAGTACAGATAGCCAGAGAAACCAGGATACCGATAGGCATGTTTTTCTTAGGATTCACTGTTTCCTGTGCAGCAGTAGATACTGCATCGAAACCGATGAATGCAAAGAATACCACACCAGCCCCTCGCAAAACGCCTCCCCATCCATGGTTGAAGAAGTTGGAGTAATCCACTACCTGGCCATTGTGCATGGTAACAGTACCAGCATCAGCAGCGATAGTGAATGGAGTATGGTTAACAGGGTTGATAAACTGCCATCCCAGGATAATAAAGAGGATTACGATCGCCACTTTACAAATAACAATGATGTTATTAACAATGGCGGAACCCTGAATACCACGTACCAGCAACATCGTCAGCAGCAGCAGGATACCTATAGAAGGTACGTTCATGATACCTCTTACGCCAGCATCGCTGATCTCAAATGGGCTGTGACACCATTGATAGGGTATCGTAATGTGGAAAATGTTGGTGAGCAATTTATTGAGGTACTGAGACCATCCAATAGCCACAGTGGCGGCTCCGAGGGCATATTCCAGTACAAGATCCCAACCGATAATCCATGCGATGAATTCACCTAATGTAGCATAGGAGTATGTGTAGGCACTTCCTGCAATCGGAATCATAGAAGCAAATTCGGCATAGCATAAACCCGCGAGGGCGCAACCAAATGCTGCAATGATAAAGGAAATTGTAACGGCTGGTCCGGCGTGTTGACCTGCGGCAGCAGCTGTTCTAACGAAAAGACCTGCACCAATGATGGCGCCGATACCCAGTGCGATCAATGATCCGGCACCAAGCGTTCGTTTAAGACCTTTCTCTGAATCGGATGCTTCCGAAAGTAATACGGAGAGTTGTTTCTTGGCAAATAGTTTGCTCATAAGCCAAATTGTTGGTTGATTGTTTTAAGGTAGATTTGTTTGTTGTTGATTGTTAATCGCCAAATATAATATTTGCAAACCAAAATCCCTCGCTTTATTTTACCTTCGGCGACTCATAATTAAGCCAGTAACCTTATTTTTGAGAAATTTTTGGTTACAACGAAAAACATCACAGCATTTAATTTTACCGTCGCATGAAGAAATCCAACAAGCTTACTTTGTACATCTTTGTGGCCATGGTTGTAGGGATCGCAACAGGATACATAGTAAACTACTCTTTTGGACAAGCACATCCCACGCCAGAACAACAGGCTAGCATTCAGAAATTTAGCAGTAATATTTCAATTCTGACTGATATCTTTCTCCGTCTTGTAAAAATGATTATCGCGCCACTTGTATTCTCCACCTTGGTGGTAGGTGTGGCTAAAATGGGAGATATCAAAGCAGTGGGTCGTGTAGGTGGAAAAACAATGCTGTGGTTTATCAGTGCAACCTTTGTATCATTGTTTTTGGGATTGATACTGGTAAATATCATGAAACCAGGTGTTTCCCTGTCATTACCCCTCCCTGATACACACGCTGCTTCAGGGGTTTCCAAGGCGGATATGACGCTTAGAGGCTTTTTCCAGCACGTGGTGCCGGACTCTGTGGTGAATGCAATGGCACACAATGAAATTCTGCAAATCGTAGTATTTGCTATTTTCTTTGGTGTAGCCGCTGCGGCCGTAGGTGAGCAGGCCAATCCAATTGTGAAACTGATGGATAGCTTGGCGCATATCATGCTGAAAGTAACTGGCTTTGTAATGAACTTCGCACCATTTGCCGTTTTTGCTGCAATGGCTGCTATCGTAGCAGATAAAGGATTAGGTGTTTTATGGACGTACGGTAAATTCATTACCCAATTCTATGCGGGATTATTCAGTTTATGGATCGTTTTAGCCATGGTAGGATTCCTGATACTTGGCAAACCAGTATTCCGTTTACTGGGTTTGATTAAAGATCCGGTACTGCTGGCTTTCGGTACTGCTTCCAGCGAAGCGGCTTACCCACGTACCATGGCTGAACTGGAGCGTTTTGGTTGTGACAATCGGATTGTGAGCTTTGTACTGCCACTGGGTTACTCCTTTAACCTGGATGGTTCTATGATGTATATGACGTTTGCTAGTTTGTTCATTGCCCAGGCGTATGGCATGCATCTGCCTATAGATCAGCAGATCACAATGCTCCTGGTGTTGATGATTACCAGTAAAGGGATTGCCGGTGTTCCTCGTGCCAGCCTGGTAGTAATTGCAGGCACCCTGTCTATGTTCAACATCCCAGAAGCGGGCTTACTGTTGTTGTTGGGTGTGGATCACCTGCTGGATATGGGCCGCTCTGCTACTAATGTAATCGGTAATGCCATGGCTACCGCTGTTGTTTCCAAATGGGAAAACAAACTGGAGCTTGAACCCGCTGAGGCCAATGCCAATGCCTAATGCCAAACATTAACATTCTTATTAGAGATTATTCTATATTTTACCGATCCCGAACGTATTTTTTATCGCATGGACCAGATAATTGAGTTATTCAGACACCTTATTAATCCGAAATGGATTATTGATCACGGAGGATTATATCTACTAGTAGCAATCATTTTTGCAGAAACCGGCCTGTTTGTGGGCTTTTTTCTGCCAGGAGATTCTCTGCTGTTCTTGGCAGGATTCTTTGGTAAAGAGTTATGTGCCGGCTTTCACGATGCACCTTTCTTTGTATTGATGTTAATCATTGCCCTGGCTGGGGTTTTAGGTAATATGGTAGGTTTTTGGTTCGGACGTAAATCCGGCCCCCTGTTATTTAAAAAGAAGGATTCCCTGCTTTTCAAGAAAAAGCATCTTTACCAGGCTAAAGAGTTTTATGACAGATATGGCGGCGGCGCTATCTTTTTTGCCCGTTTTCTGCCAATAATCCGCACTTTCGCACCAATTGTGGCCGGAATTGTGGGAATGGAACGCAAACGTTTCATGATGTTTAATATTATCGGTTCCTTCTCTTGGGTATTTTCCATGATGCTGGCCGGTTTTTATCTGGGACAAAAATTCCCTGGTCTTAAAGATCACCTGGAACTGATTGTGATCATCCTGGTGCTGATTACTACGCTGCCAGTACTACTGAAGCTGATATTCGGAAAGGCGAAGGTGCCACATGAACACCACGAAATAGAGCAAAACAAACCGGATGAAATAACGCAATCCAAATAAAACATTAATAAAAAATGCCATGAAGTATTATCTTTCATGGCATTTTTGTTTTTATCAACCACGTTTATTTTTCCAATGTTATCAACCAAAGAAATGAAAACTGAAAGCCAGACAGCTTCCATCTTCAACATTGCGGTCATTGTTGCGTCGCTGGGATATTTTGTCGATATCTATGACCTGCTGTTATTTACTATTGTTCGTGTGCCGAGTTTGAAGTCGTTGGGACTTCCTCAATCAGAAATTGACGCCGGTGCTGGCTTGTTATTGATTAACATCCAGATGGTCGGTTTATTGATAGGCGGTATTTTCTGGGGGATTTTAGGAGATAAGAAAGGGAGACTTAGTGTGCTCTTTGGGTCTATTCTCATTTATTCAGTGGCTAATATCGCCAATGGCTTTGTACATGGTATCAATGGTTATGTACTCTGGCGCTTTGTGGCAGGCTTTGGTCTGGCAGGAGAGCTGGGAGCGGGTATTACCCTTGTATCAGAAATATTGCCCAAAGAGAAACGAGGATACGGTACTATGATTGTGGCTACTGTAGGGGTTTCCGGGGCCGTTGCTGCGAACTTGATTGCCAAAGCAGTAGGCGATTGGCGCATTTGTTACTTTATTGGTGGCGGTTTGGGATTGGCTTTGCTGCTCTTGCGTATTAGTGTGATGGAGTCGCAAATGTTCAACAAGGTGAGGGAGGCTGCTACTGTCAGAGGCAGTTTTGTAGCGCTTTTTACCAGTAAGGAAAGATTGTTGAAATATTTAAAATGCATTTTACTGGGTACGCCTACCTGGTTTGTAGTAGGTATTTTAATTGCGTTTTCGAATAAGTTTGCCAGTGAGATGCAAGTCCAGGGCGTGATTAGTCCCGGCGATGCCGTGGCATTTTGTTACGCTGGGTTAGTGTTAGGAGATTTCAGCAGTGGCTTGATCAGCCAGGTGTGGAAGAGCAGGAGGAAAGTAATGTTATTGTTTCTGCTGATGACAGCGGTGATGGTGGCGATTTACCTGAATCTGCACGGCGCCAGCACAGTTGTATTTTATACCGTATGTTTCTTCATGGGCTTCAGCGTAGGGTTCTGGGCCATCTTTGTAACGATAGCTGCAGAGAGCTTTGGTACCAACCTCCGTGCGACCGTGGCTACCACGGTGCCTAACTTTGCGAGAGGAATGCTGCCGCTGATTTCTTTATTATTTATTTCTGTGCAGGGCAAGTTTAACCTATTGCAGAGTGGCGCTATTGTGGCGGCAGTATGCATAGGCGTATCCATGCTCGCAGCGTGGAGCATAGAAGAAACCTTCGGGAAGGATTTAAATTATTTGGAAAAGCTCTAGGGGTTTTAGGAGTAGTGATCCAGCACTTTATCCAGTAGGTTATTCAATTGTGCTGCCTCTTGCTCGTCCAGTCCTTTCAATATATTTTCCAGTTGATTGATGTCTTCATCTATTCTACTGAGGAGTTCCAATCCTTTTGAGGTTATTCTTACATCAACGGATCTTCTGTCGAGCTCACTGCTTTTGCGTTCCACTAGTTCCGTTTTTCGGAGTCGTTCAACGAGTCGGGATACATCGCTCATTTTATCGAGCATGCGATCTTTAAGCACATTGATGCTAGCGGCTTGAGGGTGTTGTCCGCGGAGGATGCGCAGTATATTAAACTGCTGCATGGTGATATCATAGTTCTTAAAGAATTGCTGATGACGGGAGGTCAACCAGTTGCCCACAAAGATGAGGCTTACTAGCCCTTTGTGATACTCGTTACTAAAGGATTTCTGAGTAATTAACTTTTCCAGGTTAGACATACGCACAAAAAGATGTAACAATATTATTATATCGAAATTACGATTCTTTTTTAACACTACTTAACAGTTAGACCCCCATCCCGGTTTTAATTGATTGAAAATAAAAAGGATCAGTGGGTAACCACTGATCCTTTTACTTTCTTTGAATGGTGGAATAGGATTAGACCTTTTCCTGCATATTATCGAGGACGTCCATTACTTCTTTCACGTGTTTCGCGGAAGTACTGAGCAATTCTTTTTCGCTGGCGTTGAGCTGGAGTTCAATGATTTTTTCGATACCATTTTTTCCCAGCACTACGGGTACTCCCAGGTAAATATCTTTCAGGCCATATTCGCCGGTGAGCCAAGCGCACACGGGGAATACGCGTTTTTCATCTTTGAGGATGGCTTCTACCATTTGGGCCGCAGCGGCGCCTGGAGCGTACCAAGCGGAAGTTCCGAGGAGATTGACGATTTCGCCGCCTCCTACTTTAGTGCGTTGGATGATGGCTTCCAGTTTGTCTGTGGCAACCAGTTCAGTTACGGGAATACCTGCAACGGTGGTATATCTTGGGAGGGGAACCATGGTGTCGCCATGGCCGCCCATCAGGATAGCCTGAATATCTTTTGGAGAGCATCCTATTTCATCTGCCAGGAAAGCGCGATAGCGGGCAGTATCGAGGATACCGGCCATACCGAATACCTTGCTGCTATCTTTTTTAGCGGTGAGGTAAGCGCAATAGGTCATTACGTCCAGCGGATTGCTGACAACGATAATGATGGCGTTTGGTGAATGTTTGGTAATATTTTCAGTTACTGAGCGCACGATACTGGCGTTTGTGGAAATCAGATCGTCGCGGCTCATACCGGGTTTCCGGGGGAGGCCGGATGTAATTACTACCACCTCGCTACCGGCTGTTTTAGAGTAGTCGTTCGTAACACCGGTGACTTTGGTTGTGTAATAATCGATTGGTGCCTGTTGCCATGTATCCAATGCCTTTCCTTCAGCTGTTCCTTCCTTGATATCAAGCAAAACCACCTCCGTTAAGAAATCTCTGTGAGCAAGTACGTTGGCGCAGGTGGCGCCTACGTTTCCGGCTCCTACTACTGTAACTTTCATCTTGTCTATGGCTTTTAAAGTGAACAAAAAATGTATTATCAAGTTACGCATTTGGAATCAACAAAATGCGTTTTGCGCCGATAATAATTAATTTAATCAATTAAAAGAGCTGACTAAAAAATCTTTTCAACACGATCGCATACCTGTGGTAGCTAACCGGGCGAAGCCCAGAACTCCGCAGGTTGACATCGAAGATGCCAACTTAATTACCCTATAATGGTAATTATCGTTATCTGCGATATTTAAATCGACATCGAAGATGTCGATTTGGTCTGTTCCGCCCTTCGGGCGGTGACGCTGCGCTGAGCTTTTGGTCAGCCCTTAAATTATTTTTTGAGGTAATAGAGAAGGGAGTCTATTTTTGCAGTGCCCTCGAAGCCGTGGACGAATTTGTCTTTGGCGGTGTAGATGTAGAGGCCGGGGAAGAACTTCAGGTCATAGAAATACATGATTTGACGGGAAGGTTCGCTGGCCATGATGATGTTCGAATACTTTGATATATTATAATGATTATAGTATTCTTTCATTTGGTCTACCTGGAATGGGGTCACCATCAGGATCTGGTAGTTCTTGAATTTGTCGATGTTTTGGATCAATTCTTCAGTGAGGTGTTTGCAATGGTCGCAGTCCACACTGAATACGAAAACCATGGTTTTGTCCTTTTTCAGGTCCTTTTTGGTGATAACATGGCCATCGGGGAGGGTCATGGGGAATGCAGGTACGATTGGGTACTGCAAATACGGAGGTTTCCCTGAATTTGGATTAAACTGGGCTTTAAGCAGCATTGGCATGCAGATAGACAGCAGTAGAAACAGATAACGCATACTATTTGGATTTCTTGAATTTTGAGGTCAATTTACCCCTTTAATGTCATTTTCTGCATTAAAATGCAGAAAAAAGGGTTAAAAAGGCACTAATCTGTCTATTTTTGGGAATAAGTTGTTCGTTCATATGCAGAAATTTTTACTTTTGCATTCCTTATAAATTTTTAACTTAAAAATTAGTAACCTTTTATGGCTACCACCGCAGATATCAGAACAGGATTGATTATCAAGCTGGATAACAGCTTATATTCTGTTGTAGAGTTTGGTCAGAACAAAACCGCCCGTGCAGCAGCAAAGGTTTGGGCTAAATTGAAGGGCGTTGACAATACACGTTCTATTGAGCACACCTGGAACTCCGGCGATACCATCTTCCCGGTTCGTATCGAGAAGAAACCTTTCCAATTCTTATATAAAGATGAGACCGGTTATAATTTCATGGACAACGAAACTTTCGAGCAGATTGTGATGGAAGAGCAGACTATCGATGCTCCACAATTCCTGAAAGATGGCCAGGAAGTTAGCGTTCAGATCAATACTGAAACTGACCAATACATGGCAGTTGAATTACCTGATAAGATCGTTGTGCTGGTTACTTATTCTGAGCCAGGCGTAAAAGGTGATACTGCTACCCGTACCTTGAAACCAGCAACCGTTGAAACCGGTGCTACAGTAATGGTTCCTTTGTTCGTAGAAGAGGGTGAAATGATCCGTGTCAACACCAAAACTGGTGAGTATATCGAGAGAGTAAAATAATTGATAGTCTAACTATATCACATTTCTAAACCAAAAGCTGTCTACATGGACTTTAAACAGATTCAGGAACTGGTAAAAATGATTAACAAATCAAATATCAGTGAACTGAGCATTGAGCAGGACAAGTTTAAGATTACAATAAAACAGAAAGACAATGAAGTACAACAGGTTATTGCTGTACCTGCGGCGGTTGCGCCAGTGCAGGCAGTAGCACCTGCAGCTCCAGTAGCTGCGCCTGTTGCACAAGCAGCACCTGTTGCTGCAGCACCTGCTCCAGTTGCTGCAAAAGCAGATAACCTGATTACCATCAAATCACCAATGATTGGTACTTTCTACCGTTCTGCTGGTCCTGATAAGCCTGCATTCATCAATGTAGGAGATGAGGTTTCTTCCGGTAAAGTTGTTTGTATCATTGAAGCGATGAAACTGTTCAATGAGATTGAAAGTGAAGTATCCGGTAAAATCGTGAAAGTGCTCGTTGATGACGCTACTCCGGTAGAATACGATCAACCATTATTCTTAGTTGAACCATAATAGCATGTAGCCTTTGGTCGTTAGCCTTTAGTTTTCGCATTACTGCATAACTAAAGGCTAATTGCTGAAGGCTATACTCTTTTATTAACTTATCAGGAAAACAATGTTCAAAAAAATATTGATTGCTAACCGTGGAGAAATTGCCCTGCGTATTATCCGTACCTGTAAGGAAATGGGTATCAAAACGGTGGCGGTTTATTCTACAGCAGATAAAGACAGCCTGCATGTGAAGTTTGCAGACGAGGCCGTATGTATCGGTAAGCCGCAGAGCAGCGAATCTTATCTGAATATCCCTCACCTGATGGCCGCTGCCGAGATTACCAACGCAGATGCTATCCACCCTGGTTATGGCTTCCTGGCTGAAAATGCCCGTTTTGCCGAGATCTGTGGTGAACATGGAATCAAATTTATTGGCCCAACTGCGGAGATGATCCGTAAAATGGGTGATAAAATGACTGCAAAAGAAACAATGATTGCAGCAGGTGTACCTGTAATTCCAGGATCTGAAGGGTTGCTGAAAGATGTTGCTGAAGCAAAAATGCTGGCAAACAAAATGGGCTACCCGGTGATTATGAAAGCTACTGCCGGTGGTGGTGGTAAGGGTATGCGTGTGGTTTGGGAAGAAGGTGAACTGGAGAATGCTTACAATATGGCTAAAAATGAAGCTCGTGCTTCATTTAACAATGATGGTATTTACATGGAGAAATTCGTGGAAGAGCCTCGCCACATTGAGATCCAGGTTGCCGGCGACCAATACGGAAAAGTATGTCACCTCTCTGAGAGAGATTGCTCTATCCAGCGTCGTCACCAGAAACTGGTAGAAGAATCACCTTCTCCTTTCATGACACCTGAACTCCGTGAAAAAATGGGTGCTGCTGCTATTGCTGCTGCATCTGCTATCAACTACGAAAGTGTTGGTACCATTGAGTTCCTGGTAGATAAACACCGTAACTTCTACTTCATGGAAATGAACACTCGTATCCAGGTAGAACACTGTGTTACTGAAGAAGTTATCAACTTCGATCTGATTAAAGAACAAATCAAGATCGCTGCTGGTATTCCTATCTCTGGTAAAAACTATACACCGCAGATGCACGCTATTGAGTGCCGTATCAATGCGGAAGATCCATACAATGATTTCCGTCCGTCTCCAGGAAGAATCACTACGCTTCATATCCCAGGTGGTCACGGTGTTCGTGTGGATTCACATATCTATGCTGGTTACGTTATTCCTCCTTTCTACGATTCTATGGTAGCTAAGATCATTGCTATCGCACAGACCCGTGAAGAGGCTATTAACACCATGGAACGTGCACTGAGCGAGTTCGTAATTGAAGGTGTGAAAACTACTATTCCTTTCCATCAGCAGTTGATGCGCGATGAGAACTTCAGAAAAGGTAATTTCACTACCAAATTCATCGAAACTTTCACAATGCAGTAGAACCGTGTCTCCCTGAGACATATCTATTGTTATTTGAGAAATAAGTAGAAAATGTATCAAAAGAACGAAATTGACGTCACAGACGTTAATTTCGTTCTTTTGTTTTTTCGTCGTGCCTGCCCAGCGGGCAGGCGCGACAGGCAGGAAATAATAAAAAAAAGGTCGCCTAGATGGCGACCCTTTTTATTTCGAGGTTCAATTCCTTTCGAAGGAATCTGGATTTAATTAAATGGATGGAGTCAGGCCGTGAAAGTAAGTAACTGCAATTGTGATAAGCAATTGCGGCATAATTAGTTAGTTCCTGCCGGGAGTGTTTCTCCCAGGAATATCCCTGCTTTGTGTTTTTTTCAGGTTTTGCATCCTTTCCTGCATACGAGCCGAGATGGCTTTATATCTCGTATACTGGTCGGTGTTAAGAACTCCCTGTACCTGGTTGTCTTGCTCATTCTTCAGGGAATCCAGTTTCTCTTTTCTAATTTGTTTGGAGATACCGTTATCCTGTCTGATGGCTTTGGCCTGATTCCTAAAATCTTTATTGATATTTTTCAATTGCTGTGCCTGTTCATTGGTCAAACCCAGTTCTTCTATCATTTTGGCTCTAACCTTCTGACTATCAGTGCGATGCATATCGGCCATTTGGTGCATAGCAATATGTTGCTGCTGCCATTTGGCGAGCTGATCAGGTGTGAGAACAGTTTTGATTTTATCTTCTCGGTTGAAGCTAAGCTCCTGTAGTTTGACTTTTTTATCTTCTGCTGAGAGGCTTTTATCGGTTCTGATCTGTTGGGCATCTTTGATAAATGCTTTGTTGATCACTTTCAATTGGGCAGTCTGAGTAGCAGATAGGTTCAGGTTTTTCGTTCCAGAGGAATCCTGCGCCCTGGTGTGGGAGGCAGCAGTCAAAAAGATAAAGATAAGGAGTAACAGGTGTCGCATGTTACAGTAAATTTCCCTATTTGACTGCTGATTCCTGGATTGGTTTAAAGTTATTCGTAGATAACCTGGTTGTTGGCCAGCCATATGTTATAGATGAAATCGCCGGCAGGATCCGCGCCATCAATTGCTGGGATGGATGTGGGCAGTTGATGGATATTATAGTTAGGTGCAATAAAGCCATTGTTTTTGCTAAAATCCAAACTAAGCAATTGCCATACAGGATGTAAGGATTTGATGTTTGTTTTATTATCTGTAGTGCGATAGCCAGTCAGGTTGCCGGCGGAATTGTAATTGAAAGTATAGTGCAGGATAATTGGAGGATAAGCCCCTATCATATTTCTATCCATCGATGTAATGCGATGCTGATTGTCCCAGGAATAGGTAGTGGTTAATACTTCTGAATAACCATCTCTCATGAGTACATTTCCGTTATAGAAGCCACCCAAATAGATAGAATCCGATACTGGAAAATCGTTTTTTCCATAGAAGAATTTATATGCCTTTTCGAAACGAAAATCGTTGTAATAGGCGATAAAAGTGATGAGCCGGCCTTGGGCATCATAATTAAAACGATAGTTGGGGTAACCGGTACTAACTGATTGGCGAATAATGCTGATGGGGGCGCCTTTCGAGTTGTAATAAAAGTTGAGTGTGTCGGGTTTTTTATCAAGTTGCCAAATAAGTTGTTTGATTTTGGGTTTATTAGAGGGCAGGTGCCAGCAAGGATCATTTTTTTTACAACTGGCGAGTACAGTACATGCGAGCATGGCCAGGGCCATGAGGTGAAGGGGTAACTTCATTTGGTGGTAGGGTTAAATATGAATAATTAGGTTAGGCAGGCCTACAGAGGGTATAGGTTAAGATTATCGGGAGTTTAAGTTATGTAGATTAGGTGCGGTGAGAAATATAGTGGGAAAAATAAAGCCCCGGATGAAAATCCGGGGCTAATCATACACCAAAACAATCTTACGGTTTTATCGCAAGAAAAGCAGCTCTCTATATTTAGGCAATGCCCATTTTTTGTCATCTACGAGGAACTCCAGTTTATCGGAGTGGTAACGGATTACGTCAAAGTAAGGCTTGATTTTCTCACAATAGTCGATCGCTTTCTGGCGGCTGTCGGTCAATTTATTGGCCACTTTGCGCGCTTCGATCATAGCCTGTACATTCTCACTGATGACATTGATATGTTCAGAAATTTTGTTAGCGATTTGTTTCTGTGCTTTCACATTTTCTTCGCCCAGACCAATTTCTTTCAGGCCTTTGATGTTTGTTATCAGTTCGTTGAGGTAGCTGATAGCAGAAGGCAGAATAGTGTTGGTAGCGAGATCGCCGATTACGCGAGCTTCGATCTGCACTTTTTTCACGTAGTCTTCCAGGAGGATTTCGTGACGTGCGTGTAATTCTTTCTCGTTGTAAACGCCTACTTCGGAGAACAGGGTGGCAGCTTTTTTAGTTAAGAAAGCATCCAGTGCTTTAGGAGTGGTCTTGATATTTTCCAGACCTCTTTTTTCAGCTTCTTTTTCCCACTCTTCGCTGTAGCCGTCGCCTTCGAACAGGATTTTTTCCGAATCTACAATATATTTTCTAAGAGTTTGCATAATTGCAATCTCTTTTTTCTCACCTTTTTCGATCAGGCTATCTACTTCTGCTTTGAAGTCGATCAGCGTTTTCGCAACGATAGAGTTCAGAACGGTCATTGCAGAAGCGCAGTTAGCGGAAGAACCTACGGCGCGGAACTCGAACTTGTTGCCGGTGAAGGCGAACGGAGAAGTACGGTTACGGTCAGTGTTATCCAGCATCAGTTCTGGAATATGACGGTGCAGGTCCAGTTTCAGGATAGCTTCGTCTTGTTCGTCGAACTTGTTGTTTACGCGGGTTTTAACTTCCTGCAGCACTTCGTAGAGGTATTTACCGGAGAATACGGAGATGATAGCAGGAGGCGCTTCGTTTGCACCCAGGCGGAAATCGTTGCTTGGGGAAGCGATGCAAGCTCTCAGCAGGTCAGCGTAATCGTGAACGGCTTTGATCGTGTTTACGAAGAAAGTGAGGAACATGAGGTTGGTCTTAGGTGTTTTACCAGGAGCCAGCAGGTTAACGCCGGTATCGGTAGCCAGAGACCAGTTG
Source organism: Chitinophaga sp. (assembly GCF_019236475.1). Classification (GTDB taxonomy): domain Bacteria; phylum Bacteroidota; class Bacteroidia; order Chitinophagales; family Chitinophagaceae; genus Chitinophaga. The sequence continues at coordinate 69,880 of NZ_JAFAIX010000011.1, read as the reverse complement.
TTGTGTTTACCGGAGCCGTTGATACCAGCGAATGGTTTCTCGTGCAGTAACACTTTCAGTTTGTGACGTTTAGCCACTTTATTCATTACATCCATCAGCAGGGAGTTGTGATCCACCGCGATGTTTACTTCTTCAAAAATAGGAGCGCACTCGAACTGAGAAGGAGCCACTTCATTGTGACGTGTTCTCAAAGGAATACCCAGTTTATAGGATTCTTCTTCGAAATCGCGCATGTAAGCATAAGCTCTTTCTGGGATAGCACCGAAGTAGTGGTCTTCCAGTTGCTGACCTTTAGAAGGAGCGTGACCAACTACGGTACGACCGCAGAGGATCAAGTCAGGGCGAGCATTTGCGAGGTTTTCGTCTACCAGGAAGTACTCTTGTTCCCAACCGAGGGTTGGCGTAATCTTGGTAACGTTTTTATCAAAATAATTACAAACATCTACGGCAGCTTTGTCGATTGCAGACAGTGCTTTCAACAGAGGAGCTTTATAATCCAGGGATTCGCCGGTGTAAGCAACGAAAATAGTAGGGATACAGAGGGTTTTACCATAACCTTGTTCCAGGATGAATGCTGGAGAGGATGGGTCCCAAGCAGTGTAGCCGCGTGCTTCAAAAGTTGCTCTCAGACCGCCGTTAGGGAAGCTGGAAGCATCTGGTTCTTGTTGTACGAGCGCATCACCATCAAAAGTTTCCAGGGCAGAGCCATCACTTTTCAGGGTGAAAAAAGAGTCATGTTTCTCAGCGGTAGTACCAGTCAGTGGTTGGAACCAGTGGCTGTAGTGAGTAACACCTTTTTTCATCGCCCAGGCTTTCATACCAGAAGCGATTTGCTCAGCCATTTTACGCTCAAGCTTGGTGCCGTTCTTAATAGAGTTCATCAGGCTCTTGTAAGCCTCATCGCTCAGGTATTCACGTACGATTCGTCCGGCAAATACATTAGAACCGAATACTTCGGTGATTTTGCCATTATGCTCGGTGAGTTTGGAGTCGACGCCAGCTAAACCTTCCAGCGCGGTAAAACGTAACGATTGCATGCTGTATTTAATTTTACACAAAAAAACGCAATCCTCAGCGGAAATGCAACAAATTTGTTCACTTTAACTAAAAAATTACATTACGAGTCTAAAAAAGGCGGTTATTTTTTCATTTGATCAAAAAAAAGCGGGCTGGATATATTGAAACTGATAGATTAAAAAATTAATAATATGATAAGCGCTGTTAGATTAATACATGAAAAATTGACCCTAGGCGGGTTGGTTATGAAAGGTGTTTAAAAGGAGGGGGATAGTTTCGGTGAATCGGGGGCTGACTCTTGGGATTTGCCAGAAAATCATGTAGGTTTGCATCTTCTTTTTAATTACTCGGTTTTTTATAATTAAATACATGCAAACCACCGTAGAAATTGCTGAACAGCTAGGACTTACCGCTGACGAGTTTGAACGAATTAATTCCATCTTAGGCCGCACTCCAAATTTTACTGAATTGAGTATGTACTCTGTAATGTGGAGTGAGCATTGCAGCTACAAAAACTCAATCGTGTGGCTGAAATCACTGCCTCGTGAAGGAGATCGCCTGCTGGTAAAAGCCGGTGAAGAGAATGCCGGTCTCGTTGACATCGGCGATGGCTATGCAGTGGTATTTAAGATCGAATCTCACAACCACCCTTCTGCTATTGAGCCTTTCCAAGGTGCTGCAACTGGCGTAGGTGGTATTCACCGTGATATCTTTACCATGGGTGCCCGCCCAATCGCAGCATTGAACTCTCTGCGTTTCGGTAATATCAACGACAAGAAAACCCAACACCTCGTTAAAGGGGTAGTAAGCGGTATCGGACACTATGGTAACTGCTTCGGTGTTCCAACTGTTGGTGGTGAAGTATATTTTGAAGACTGCTACGGTACCAACCCATTGGTTAACGCTATGAGCGTAGGTATTGTAAAAGTAGGTCAGACTGTTTCCGCTACTTCCCATGGTGAAGGCAACCCTGTTTTCATCGTTGGTTCCGCTACCGGTAAAGACGGTATCGGTGGTGCTTCTTTCGCTTCTGCGAACATCACTGAAGACAGCGTGGAAGATCTGCCAGCAGTACAGGTAGGTGATCCATTCCAGGAAAAGAAATTACTGGAAGCTTGTCTGGAAATCATCAAAACCAAAGCTATCATTGGTATGCAGGATATGGGCGCTGCCGGTATCACTTGCTCTACCGCTGAAATGAGTGCTAAAGGTGAACATGGTATGAACATCTGGCTGGATAAAGTTCCTACCCGCCAGGAAAATATGAAAGCATGGGAGATGCTGCTGAGCGAAAGCCAGGAGCGTATGCTCATCGTTGTGAAGAAAGGACAGGAAAAAGCAGTACTGGATATCTTCGAAAAATGGGATCTCCACTGTGTTCAGATCGGTGAAGTAACCAAAGATAAAAACCTGAAATTCTACATGAATGGCGAACTCGAAGCCGATGTTCCTGCAGAATCAATGGTACTGGGCGGTGGCGCTCCTCAATATCACAGAGCTTACACGGAGCCTGCTTACTTCGCTAAAGTAAAAGCATTCGATATCCAGAATATTCCTGATACTACCAATGCTAAACTGGTAGCTGAAAGAATTATCGCTCAACCTAACATCGCTTCTAAACGCTGGATCTACAACCAGTACGACAGCATGGTAGGTACTGCAAATGCTAGTACCAACGCTCCTTCTGATGCTGCGATCGTATTAGTAAAAGGTACAGAGAAAGCACTGGCGGTAACTACCGACTGTAACAGCCGCTACGTGTTCGCTGATCCACACATCGGTGGTCAGATCGCTGTAGCTGAAGCTGCTCGTAATATCGTTTGCTCTGGTGGTGAGCCTGTAGCAATCACCAACTGTCTCAACTTCGGTAACCCTTACGATCCGGAAGTATACTACCAGTTCGTATATGCTATCAAAGGAATGGGCGAAGCTTGTCGTAAATTCAATACTCCTGTTACCGGCGGTAACGTGAGCTTCTATAACCAATCTCCAGACGGTCCTGTATTCCCTACCCCTACCATCGGTATGCTGGGTGTACTGGATAATATGAACCTGCGTCTGACCCTCGATTTCAAAAACGAAGGCGACCTGGTTTACATCTTGGGCCGCAGCCGTAACGATATCAGCAGCTCTGAATACCTGCACAAAATCGTTGGCGTGGAATTCAGCCCAGCTCCTCACTTCAACCTTGAAGAAGAATACCGTCTGCAACATGCAGTTGCCAAATTGAACAAAGCTGGTATCCTGCAGTCTGCACACGACGTGAGCGAAGGTGGTCTGTTCGTAACACTCTTCGAAAGCGCTATGCCAAACGGTTTGGGCTTCGAAGTGAAAACTAACAACCATTTCCGTAAAGATGCTTACCTGTTCGGTGAAAGCCAAAGCCGTGTAGTTGTATCCGTTAGACCACAAGACAAAGAGAAATTCGAGTCTATCCTTCACGGTCTGTTAGATGCTACTGAAACCTCTGTTCGTCATGAACTGATTGGTACCGTAAAAGGCGAAAACATCGTTGTGAATGGTGAAGTTTGGGGTACTGTAAGCGACTGGAAAAAACCTTACAACACTTCCGTTGAAGAACATCTGAAATAGTTGATAGATATTCTATAAAAGAAAGAGGGTGTCTCAAAAGTAAATGAGGCACCCTCTTTCATTTTATGGCGTTGTATAGGAGTTCATATCAGGAATGGTCGAAGATGTTAGGAAACCAGGTAAGCTCGCTATATTTCTAAGGTTCATTTTTCATTCTGGCGTACCTGAAAACAAAATACCAGGTAATCAATATCTGGAATAAGATAACCGATGGCAAAAGGAAGGGATAGGTGATGAATGGATTCAACATATAGCCCTGAGCCAACATCATAGGCAGGTCGAGGACATTGAAAATTACTATGACCCAGAGCAATCTTCTGCTCCCCTTAAAGTACCACCAGCAAAATATTCCATATGCAAATTCAATGATGAAATTCAGGATGGGGTAATCAATGATTCCCAGTCCCATTACAGGCCTGTCAGAAAAGGGCGACAGTCGAATGTCCTTTTCGTGAAAGACCATGTCGATAATGACATGCGATATGACGCCAATAGCCACCGCAATGGCAAGCCTCCTATTTTTAAAGCCCCAGTTGACTATACAAAATGACAGGGCCGCAGCCACAACACCCGAAAACAGGGAATGTGAATAGGGGAGAAAATCGAGATGTACTTTTCCACCGGAAATTGAAAAATGTTCCCAACCCAGATAACTGAAAAGAACCCATAAAATTTCCACCAATTGCACCGAGATCAGTAGGGGCAGCAATGGCAGATTCGAATCTTTTTTTCTCAGCAGTAAAGCAGTAGAAGCATGATTGATCGCATACATAAAAATAGTTTATGCAAAGATGCGACTGTTACTCTCGCTAGGCTTGTATGATTTGGCTATTTTTCAACAATGAGGTAGGGGCTGCCCCAAACATCCTCTTAAATGTGCGGTTGAAGTGGGGGGCGTCTGAAAAACCACCTTCCAGCGCCGCAGCGGTGATATCACTGGCTTGAATAATATGCTGCAATGACGTTAAGAGCCTCGCCCATAACACATATTTTCTTATTGGAATACCCACCTGCGCCGTGAATAAATGGACGAGCCGACTCGGTGATAGGTATACCATTTCCGCCAAATCCTTGACCTTGAAGGTTAAATGCCCTGGCTGGTGAAGAACCTTCAGGATCTTGGCGATCCGATCGTCCAGCGCTTCATTGCGATCTGTATGCGAAAGCCCCCGGAGGAACTGGAGTGTACTGTTAAAAATGGTGTCCCTATTCCAGTCACCCGACAACGATGGCTCTATTTCCGCCAACAACCTTTTAACTGTTGTTTCGGGCAATGCGGCTGCTTTTTTGCCCGCCAACCAGGTGGACTTGAGGCCTTTCCCAATGGTGCACTCAGGATCGATATTGATAAGCAAGAACGTATTATCGCCTGTTTTGCATTTATGCGGCTCATCGGAATCAATAAGAATGGCTCTTACCTTCATGGTTGAATCCGGCAAAACGATTTCAATTTCGTCCTGAAGACTTGCGACCATCTGTATGGCATGATGCGCGTGGACTGTTGTATCGACCGCACGGCCTATGTAGATAAAATATCCCGTTGAGAAAAGCAACAGGGGTTGTTTTGGCTTGTCCATAGGAAGACTTTTGTCCTAAAGTTACATCCTTTGTATTTGTTCGCTCATGCGAGTAAACTCGCATTGTTCCCCAACACAAAAAAGAGGGTGCCTCATTTACTCTTGAGACACCCTCTTTTTATTTAGAAGATTCTGTTTTGATTCTCCAAATCAGCTACCTCACTCAGCATTTCACCATTTGCCCCCTGAAGATACAACTCCAGGCTCCATATTAATTGTTGTCCAATGTAATGAACAAAGTAATCCAGATTACCTCCATCTGCTTCATTGAGAGCGAAAAGATAATTCCTTTTATCAATTGATTTAATAATGACTGGCGGATAGTTATTTCTTAGTAATGCATAGTTCATCAATAGACGGGACAACCGCCCGTTACCATCATCAAAAGGGTGAACCCTTACAAATTTGTAATGTAGTAGCGCGGCAAGTTGTAAAGGATGTAATTGCCTAGCATTTTCTTCCTTACGATACCAATCAACCATTTCCTGCATTAAGGCGGGTGTTTCTTCCGGCATGGCATAATGAAATATCCTACCGTTCGACAGCCGCACATTATTGGGCTCAGTTTTATAAGTGCCCACTTGTATTTGTTTTCTTGAGGGTTGTCCAGATGATGTAACCGCATCTTTCCAATATGGCCGCACTAGTAATACTACATGCAAGCTTCTGATGGTTGATTCTGAAAGAGGACGTTCTTTATCTGCTGCCATTTCTTTAATGATTTCAAAGGCGACGTCGTGTGCTTTCATCTCTTCAAATTCTCGTAGGTCATGATTACCACTAGTTTTGTCAAATATCAGTAGTTGTTTGGTTTCTTGATAGGTAAGCGTATTCCCTTCAATATGATTCGAATTATAGTTGAATTCCAAGCGCATTTTTTTGTTAATATGGTCCTGAAATTCGGGCTTAATTGGTTGCAGATCCCGCAGCTTTTGGGCAAGCTCGTTAATTGTTGAAATTTGGTTTTTCATGGGGCTGGTTTGTTAATTAAATGCTCCTGTAATTTCCCCAAAAACACTGGTGCCACCAAACAAAAATGCCGGAAAATCTAGACTTTCCGGCATCATGATATTGATAATTCCAATCTTAAAATCTATAATTCAATCCGAGATTAAACCTCGCACCTGCCCCTTTAATATAACTATCCGTAGTTACTCTAGACTGTGCCATCACGGGATAATAATCTGCATTCAGCAGGTTATCTATACCTAAGCGAAGCGTAGTTGCTTTATTGAAATGATAAGCTGTATACAGGTTCACGAGACTGAAACTGTTAACCGGACCAGCTCCCAGATCCCAATCTTTGGTTTTTGGATTCAACGCAAAACGTTTGCGGCTGCCGCTGTATACATAATACATGCCGATGTCCAGCTTTTCTTTGATAGGGGAGTAGTTGACATTAAAGGTTCCTTTATCAGGGGAGATGCGACTGCCAGGGAGATAAACACTACCTGCTGTGGCATCTTTCTTTCCTTCTACATGGGCATAGGATGCATTTACAGAGAGTGTTGGCAGAAACTGGTAGCCGGCAGTCAGTTCAAAGCCTTGGATACGCTCTGGCGCACGCTCAGGAGTGGCTACGCCATTGATATCTACGAGGCTGCTACCCAGGTTGGAAGTGCTGATATAATAAGATCCGGACGCATTGAATTTGCCGATGGCGCTGGAGAAACCAACTTCATAATTGTTGGTGATAATTGCATCTGTTTGGATAGAACCCTTTATGCTAGCGCCTCCCGGAACATCTTTGGCCAATCGTAAAGTACGACCCAGGTCATACAGGGAAAAGCTTTGTGAGAAACTGATAAATGGATTAAACCAGTCGAACCGTGTGTAACGAAGACCAGTATTGAATGTCAGTGCTTCATAAGAAAGGTTGCCGCCTTTTACATGCACGCCGCCAGCATAGTTACCAAATTTGATAGTGGTAAAGTCCGGGATATCCAGTGATACATTCTCATAACGGGCGCCCGCTTTCAAGAGAAAATCCTTGAAGATAAATGCTTTCAACTGTGCATAGGGAGCATAGTTTTTCATGTCCATTTTAGGCACAAACCTGCGACCGTCTACCAGTGGCTGCTCGGTTACATCATTGAGTACATCCACTCCGTAGGTGATATCTCCATTAAGATTAGGACTAACGTTGATGGCTGTATTAAAGTTTGCACGGATCCCTTTTTTTCTAGAAGAAATAGCGGAGTTCCCGCCACCTTCATAATAATCAGAATATTCGAAGATGGTGTAGAAGTCTTGGTAGTAAAGGTTTACATCCAGACTAGTATTCCTGAAAATTCGTTTATTGGTATACGTTAGATAGGCATTATGGTTATAAGGCGTGCCTTGTTTTGCACCAGGAGAGGTGCCAGGAACACCGATGATAGGACTCTCCCCGAATTTACCGCCGGAGTTGACGTAAGTCGCATTCTGCATGCTACGGTAGTAATTGTACATAACCTCAATGCGGTTATTGGCATTGATGTTATAGCCCAGTTTCGCGAAGCCGTTGATGTTTTCGTTTTGTGCGAGTGACTGGAATGGCGCGATTACCTCGCCTTTGGCATCTTTGTAGACGCCAGTTTGCTCATAGGTACCACTTACGATGTAATCGAATTTATGCACCTTACCACTGAAGTTTTGGGAAATTCTGCCGCCCATACTATTGGCTGCGGAAGTCAGGGAGCCGCTGGTGCTGATATCGGTGGAGCCACTGAATGCAGCGTCCTGGTTTGCTTTTTTCGTGATGAAGTCGATGATACCACCATCGGCGCCGTTTCCATAGATGGCAGTGGCCCCTTTGATCACCTCAACTCTTTCAATTACTGACACATCGATGCTGCGCATGTCTTTATCGCCATTTCGGAGTGGTGTTGATTGAGGAATTCCATCAATCATAATTAGCATGCTGCGGCCACGGAGGGTTTCCCCTTTTTTAGTGGCCGTATTGGTACCGAGGGTAAGGCCTGGTACGTTTAGCCCTAGGAGTTGGTTAATATCTGTCGTGATGGCACTTTGTTCCCGGAGTTGTTTGCCACTGATGATCGTAATAGAGCTGGGAACCGTTCCGATGGTTTCGCGGTTACGGCCTGCGGTAACCACCACTTCTCCGAGTCCTACATTGGATGGACTGATTTCCAGTGAGAGGTTTATGTCTCCCTTATCCATAACTACCTCTTTTTCAGTGGTGTTATAACCAATGCCGGTAGCAATCAGTTTATAGGTGCCGGGTTGAATATTGCGAAGGGTAAATGCGCCATCCGTGGTGGTAATTGCATGTTTCTGGGTACCAGCAAGGTATATACGAAGGCCAGGTATAGGTTGGTGGGTAGTATCCTGGATTTTTCCTGTAATGTTTTGTGCTACTAGTTGTAAGGAGGTCAAAAAAAATGCTAATCCTACTGTTAAAATCTTCTTCATGTGAATCTTCTCAAAATGGTGCCGGCACGAATGTGTTATTATATTTAGTCTTTATATTAAAAAATAAAACTATGCAACAGTACTTGCCGGCAAATTTCATTTGCCGGTGCAAAGGTAGGTCTGGGTGTTCTTTATGATTTACGCAAAAGGGAAAAAGAAATATCGAAAGCGGAAAAATTGGCGTTTCACTGATTTATTATCGCAGTGGGGATATTTAACAACCCGTTAACAAAATACAACGATCATGTTATTAAATCTTAGCGAATGAAGTCTATTTTTGAAAAGAATCAAATACGAACGATTTCTGAATTAAAGAAATCTTGACCATATAAATTATTTGGAATCAATAGATTCTAACGTTCTATGAAGACCATTGTTCTCTACCATGTCCTATCGAAAACAAGTGAACTTTACACCTAGTGAAAGAACGATTTGTTGTAAGGGCTGCGCACAAGGCGCGGCCCTTTTTGTTTTTTATACCCCCTCTATTACTCCGAAGGGGGGTAAAAAAGAAACCGGGTCAGTCGTCTGCCGAAGGCAAATAACCAACCCGGTAATATATTGCTTGCTTTGTAAGAAAGCGATTATACCATTGGAATTTCCGCTACCTCATACACTTTTGCATCCAGCTTTTGTTTTGTTTCAGTGAATGCTTTCAGTGTCAGCTCGATATCCTCATCGGAGTGAGCTGCAGTAGGGATGATACGGTAGATGATCTGTCCTTTAGGAATAACCGGATATACTACGATAGAGCAGAAGATATTGTAGTTTTCGCGGAGATCCAGGCACATAGCAGTTGCTTCTGGAATATCGCCCTGCAGGTAGATAGGAGTAACAGGGGAGTTGGTAGAACCGATATTGAAACCTCTGTCTTTCAGACCTTGTTGCAGTTTCTGCACATTAGACCAGAGTTTTTCTTTGAACTCAGGGTGTTTGCGCATCAATTGTACACGTTTCAGGTGACCGATAACGATAGGCATTGGCAGAGATTTCGCAAAGATCTGTGAGCGCATGTTATAGCGCAGGTAGTTGATGATTGCTTTGTCGCCGCTAATGAAACCACCGATAGAAGCACCGGATTTAGCGAAGGTATTGAACAGCAGGTCAATTTTATCCTGAACGCCTTGTTCTTCACCAGTACCAGCGCCAGTTTTACCCATAGTACCGAAGCCGTGAGCATCGTCTACCATTAGGCGGAATTCGTATTCATCTTTCAGGGCAGCGATTTCTTTCAGTTTACCCTGATCACCAGCCATACCGAATACGCCTTCTGTGATCACAAGGATACCACCACCGGAGGATTTAACCATTTCAGTGGCACGTTTCAGTTGTTTTTCCAGATCAGCAATATCGTTGTGTTTGAACACATAACGGTGGCCTTGGTGCAGGCGCAGACCATCGATCAGGCAGGCATGTGCTTCCGCATCATACACAATCACATCACGACGGTTACATATAGCATCAATAGCACTCATAAAACCCTGGTAACCATAGTTTACCAGTGTGGTATCTTCTTTACCCATATAGTCGGAAAGCTCACGCTCCAGCTGCTCGTGGTAATTAGTGTTACCGGTCATCATGCGCGCTCCCATTGGAGCCGCCAAACCAAACTCAGCAGCAGCCTGTGCATCCGTTGCACGCACTTCTGGGTGATTTGCCAATCCCAGATAGTTGTTCAGGCTCCAAACGATTTTCTCTTTACCCCTAAATTTCATACGGGGTCCTATTTCTCCTTCCAGTTTAGGGAATGCGAAATAGCCATGGGCTCTGTCTGAATGTTCCCCGATGGGGCCCATATGTTTCAGCAGTTTCTCGAAAATATCCATATGCTATATTATGAAATGGTTAATTACCTTAATTTAAAAACGGACACAAAGGTATTAAAATTATAGTTTTTGTAAACTTGAGTTCGATTTCATTGTTTTAGCCAAACACATGCCAATTCATGTAATTATTATGCCAAAACATTGATTCTCTTGGTATTCAGTTATATATTAATAATAAAAATTTGATGAAAAGGATTTACCGTTTATCCTGCCTTTTTTTGTTGGCAGTATCTTCTGCCTCGGCACAGAAAGCCACTTCTCCCAAACCGTTTAATCATCAGCACACTGCCAAAAGCACCGCCACTGCTGCCAAACCTAAGCTGGTAGTAGGAATGGTGGTAGACCAGATGCGTTGGGATTACCTGTATCGCTATAATGCCAGGTATGGAGCAGGAGGTTTTAAAAGATTGTTGCAGGATGGGTTTACCTGTGAAAATACCCTGATTAATTATACGCCCACTATCACTGCTTGCGGTCATACCTGCGTTTATACCGGTTCAGTACCTGCTATTCATGGTATTATTGGGAATAACTGGTATAGCCCTGACCTGAATAGATCCGTATACTGTACGGAAGATTCCACCGAAACTACCGTTGGTAGTACTTCTGGCGCTGGAAGGATGAGTCCACGTAATATGTTGGTAACCACCATCGGCGATGAGCTGCGTCTCTCTAACAATTTCCAGAGCAAGGTTATCGGGGTAGCGATTAAAGACAGAGGAGCTATTCTACCTGCGGGCCATAGCGCGAATGCGGCTTATTGGTACGATGGGTCTACTGGCAATTGGGTGACCAGTACTTATTACATGAAGGCATTACCAGCATGGGCGCAGGAATTCAACAACGAGAAATTCCCACAACAATACCTTGCGAAGCCGTGGAATACGTTGTATCCCGCGTCTACCTATATCCTCAGCACCGCTGATGAAAAACCTTACGAAGGAAAGTACAAGAATGCTGCTAATACCTCCTTCCCTCATGATTTGAGCAGCATTGCCAACGGAACAATTGCTGCTACTCCTTTTGGTAATACCATGACCTTGGAATTTGCCAAGAAAGCGATTGAAGCGAATGCGATGGGCCAGGGGGAGACAACCGATTTTCTGGCCATTAGCTTGTCGTCTACGGATTATGTGGGGCACCAGTTTGGCCCTAATTCCGTGGAAATTGAAGATACTTACCTGCGCCTGGATCAGGACCTTGCTACTTTCTTCAAATACCTGGATGCCAAGGTGGGTAAAGGAAATTACCTATTCTTTATCACCGCAGATCATGGTGTAGCGCATGTGCCGGGCTTTATGGAAGAAAACAAGCTTCCTGGCGGTACCTGGAATGATGCCACGGCCATGAATACACTGAATGATGAAGTGAGTGCGCAATTTGGTATCAAAGGCGCTATTCGTGCGGTTGAAAATTATCAGTTCTGGCTGAACCATGCTGCTATTCAGGCTGCAGGCAAAGATGAAGCAGCAGTATCTGCGTTTATATGTGCCCGTTTGATGAAATCTCCGGCTGTTGCGAATGCTTTCCCACTGAAAGATCTGAATGCCGTTTTGCTGCCTACCGTTATGCATAATATGCTGACAAATGGCATGAACGCCAAACGCAGCGGAGATATTCAAATCGTTTTAGCTCCAGGTTATATCGATGGCGGTAAAACCGGTACTACCCACGGTTTATGGTATCCTTACGACGCGCATATTCCATTGGTTTGGATGGGCTGGGGTATTCATCCTGGCAAAACCAATCGTACCATTGGTATGACAGATATTAGCCCTACACTGGCGGCATTGTTGAAAATACAGATGCCTAGCGGTAATGTGGGACATGTTATTGAAGAGATTACCAGATAATATTCGTATAGCCTGTACAGTGAGGATCAATTGAGTACGGATTAATGTTTTTTTCTTACATTGCTGTCACTCTCACTGGAGGAATAGCAGAAAGGTGTAATGGGAGCTTATCGTTCCATTACACCTTTCCGTTTTTTCGGAGGGTACAACTAAATACTGATCAATGGCTTACTCGTTTTTACTGTATGAAGTGGCGGATCGTATCGCCACCATTACGCTGAATCGTCCGGAGAAAAGGAATGCATTGAATGGAGCGCTGGTAGCGGAATTGCGTCAGGCATTTCAGGCAGCAGAACAGGATGATGCAGTGAAAGTAATTGTATTGAAAGGAAAAGGGGAGGCATTTTGTGCGGGGGCAGACCTGGACTATTTACAGCAGTTGCAGGTGAATACTTATGAGGAAAATTTGGCGGATTCCCAGGAACTGATGTCATTATTTAGGGAGATTTACGAACTTAATAAAGTAGTGATTGCCCAGGTAGAAGGCCATGCAATTGCGGGTGGATGCGGACTGGTAACGGTTTGCGACCTCAGTTATGTGGTACCGGAAGCGCAACTGGGATATACAGAGGTGAAAATTGGGTTTATTCCGGCGCTGGTAGCGGTTTTCCTTGTTAGGAAGATTGGCGAAGGCAGGGCCAGGGAATTATTGCTCACTGGTAGACTGGTAACCGCAGAAAAGGCCGCAGTATCCGGACTAATCACCGCAGTGATACCCGCCGCCGAAATCCGCGAACATGTGGCGAAAGTGGCCACTGCACTGTGTAAGGAAGCATCGGGGAATTCCCTGAAGGTGACCAAAAAATTGATTGGCACAGTGTTGGACTTACCTTTACGGGAGAGTCTGGAAATGGCGGCCGAACAAAATGCTACTACCAGGGGGCATGAAGACTGCAGGAAAGGAATTGCTGCATTTCTGAATAAAGAAAAGCTCATTTGGTAGTTGGGAAGCCATAAAAGCCCCTCCTGTCAAAGAAAAATAGACCATACTATGTCACACCGGTTATTTTTAACATTATTATGCCTGTGGATAAATGTTGCCGCATTTGCGCAACGTACTGTCTCCGATGCGAAGATTACCTTCAAAATGGAATTACCACCGGAAATGGCGCAGACAGATGCCGTGATGCAGGACTGCAAGCTTATTCAGTATATGCGCGGGCATATGAGTCGTGTTGATATTAACTTCAACATTATCAATTACACTTACCTGATTAATTCCCGGGAAGAAATCACGACCACGTTGATAGATCAACATGGGACCAAGTATTTGATCCGGGGGAGTAGGGAGCAGTTTGAGAAGGATCTAAAGCAATATGAAGGCACTAAATTCGTGGATCAAGGGGAGGTGAAAGAGATAGCAGGGTACAAGTGTAAAAAGGCGATTGCCAAGCTTCCAGACAGCAGTAGTTTTGTGGTGTATTACACCCCTGATTTGATCCCTGAGAACAAACGTTACAATCAACGTTTTGTGAACCTGAATGGGATCGCGTTGGAATTTGAGATTCCTACTAAAACGGGTGGAAAGATCAATGTGACGGCTACGAAGGTGGAGTTGATCCCGATTCCCGCTTCTTATTTTGATGTGCCTAAATCAGGGTATAAGGAAGTGAGTCAGCAGGAGTTAAGGAATATGTAAAATATTGTTAGGAAGGATATTTAAAAGAAAAGGCTGGTCATTGACCAGCCTTTATTATTTGTACTGAAGAAACGTTAATTAGCCTTTTTTAAGTGGCAGGATAATCTGCAATTTCTGGAAATTAAGATTACCTGGCATTTGCTGTTGTACCTGTACACTGTAAGGAACAACATAGGTAACATTCCCTTTGGTGTAGGTCATTACCTGCTGGAAGTTAACAGCACTATTATTAGTGTTGGTATTGGTAAACTTAAAACTGGAGCTGAACGCACCGGAATAGCGGTATCCAGCATCCAAACCCAGGTTTGTTTTGGGCATGGTTGTATTCAGAACAAAGTGCGTGTTCTCCGTCTTTTTCACCTTGTCTTTATTATCGGTTGACAAATTTGTATTTGCCGTCGCAGCCGTAGCGAACAGCGCCATAACGCTTGCCAACATGCAAGACAATGAAAAGACCTTCAATATGTTAGTTTCCTTTTTCATTGTACATCAAAGATACAACAAATTTGCTTAATTATATAACAAATTTTTAACGCTAGATAATGTTAAAACTTAATGAAATGTTAAAAAATTTATAAAAAGTTAAATACCACTGCTTTTTGGTGGAAACGGAAATTGATTATATTTACATTAATGAGTAAAGACTTTTCATTTTTAAACGAGGATTTTGATGATCTGAGAGATTTATTGCAGCAGTTTGAAAACCTCAGAGCTGGTAAGTCTCATTCGTTCTTGGACGAAGATTCATTTGAACAGATCATAGACTATTACGACGAGCATGATGAGATGCCTATTGCACTTCAGGCCGCTGAAATAGCCATAGAACAGTTTCCTTTTTCTGCCACTTTATTGTTAAAAAAGGCCAACTTACTGATAGAAACCAAGAAGTACCACGAAGCGCTCAATTTACTGGAAAAAGCCGCTCTCCTTGACAGTAACGATATCAATCTCTACATATTACAGACGGATGTATACCTGGCACTGGGGCAACACCAGAAGGCTGCTAACGTACTGGAAGAGCAGATTGATCAGTTTGAGGGAGACGACCGTTCCGAGCTGCTGTTGGAACTGGCGGATGTGTATGACGATTGGGAGGAGTTTGAAAAGGTATTTGATTGCCTGAAAATGGCCTTGGAGTATGATCCGAACAATGAAGAAGCATTGCATAAGATCTGTTTCTGGACGGAATTCACTGGCAGAAATGAGGAAAGCATCCGACTGCATAACCATATTATTGATGAGTTCCCTTATAATCACTTGGCCTGGTTCAACTTGGGTACGGCCTATCAGGGACTGAAATTGTATGAAAAAGCCATAGATGCTTATCAGTATGCGTTGGTAATCGATGAGAAATTCGATTATGCCTACCGTAATCTGGGAGACGCCTATATCCGCCTTCGTAAATATACAGAAGCGATTGAAGTACTCCAGAAACACCTGGAAATCGCTAAGCCAGAGGATGTTATATATGAGGCCATCGGGCATTGCTACGAGCGGCAGCGTAAATACACGCAGGCGCGTTATTATTATCGCAAAGCGTCACATCTTAGTCCAAACGACGACAAACTACATTACAAGATTGCAGTGGCCTACATGATGGAGGCTAATTGGAATAATGCTATCAAATCTCTGCAGAACGCACTGAAAATCAATAAAACAAGTGCGGAATACAATATGAGCATGGGGGAATGCTTGCTGGAATTGGGGAAATATAAGGATGCGCTTGTTTATTTTATGAACGCAGTGCGTACCCGTCCGAAGAGCGTTTCTACCTGGCAGGAGCTCATTAGAGGTCTGTATGTAGGAGGTTTCCTAGAGGAAGCCCTTTCCCAGCTTGAAATGGCAGAGGAAAAGGCAGGTAGAAAGCCTGTATTCCAGTATTACAGGGCTGCCCTCCTTATTACTATGGGGAAAACCAAAGAAGGCTTGCTACATTTGGAAACTGCCCTCCAGCAGAATCCTAAAGCTTTAAAAAAGTTGGTAGAGCTGGATCCGGCTATTTTACAGCATGTGAGTGTTGTTGATCTCATTGCGCAGTATCGCCGCAAACGTTAACCAATGTTATTTGCTTTTAAAATAAAGTATACTTCTTATTTTTGCGCCGGTTTTTAATTGTCATGGTTAAAAACCGACTACTATTTCCGGTTACTAAAATTGCCCACTAAGCTATCCCATAGTGCCTGGCTGAACTAGTTGAGTGTTTTAATGACCATAAGAAGATAAAAATATTGCAAATGAATTTTAATCTGACACAAATCCCGGAAAGGACTCAGAAGCCTCGCAAACATGGACTGACCATGGTCATGGATAAGGGGCTAAGTTTGGAAGAAGCGCGTAATTTTTTATCTGCAGCCTCGCCACACGTTGATATCGTAAAACTGGGTTTTGGTACTTCCTTCGTCACACCCAATCTCCGTCAGAAAATCGAATTGTACCAAGCCGCCAACATCCCTGTTTACTTTGGTGGAACTTTATTTGAAGCCTTCCTCATACGCAATCAGTTTGATGAATATGTAAGAACTGTACAGGACTACGGTATCAGTTACATGGAAGTTTCCGACGGTTCTATCATCATTCCGCATGCTGAAAAATGCGGTTACATCGAAAAACTCGCTAAACTCGGTCTGGTACTGAGTGAAGTAGGTTCTAAAGATGCTGAACACATTATTCCTCCATATAAGTGGATTGAACTGATGAGCGCTGAACTCAAAGCTGGTGCTACTTACGTCATTGCGGAAGCACGCGAAAGCGGAAACGTAGGTATTTACCGTGGCTCTGGGGAGGTGCGTGAAGGTCTGGTACAGGAAATCCTGACACAGATTCCTGCTGAAAAAATCATCTGGGAAGCTCCTCAGAAAGCACAGCAATTGTACTTCCTGGAGCTGGTAGGTTGCAACGCCAACCTGGGTAACCTCGCTCCACATGAGGTAATTTCCCTGGAAGCGATGCGTGTAGGCCTTCGTGGTGATACATTCAACCTCTTCCTGGATAAAGAATAGTATTAGGTAAGTGGACATCCTTTCGATGTCGGTTTCCGGAGTTCCGCGTTTCATGCGGATTAAGGATGCTGAATCAAAAAAAAGGAATTGACGTCTGCGACGTCAATTCCTTTTTTTATTTTTTCGTTGTTCCGGCCCAGCGGGCCGGAACAACAGACAGCAGCGTTTAGCCTTCATTTTTTGATACACACCCTTTATTAACTATCAACTAAATTACTGTATGAAAACATACGGTCTTATCGGATACCCACTCAGCCACTCCTTCTCAAAAGGGTACTTCGCAGAGAAATTCAACAAGGAACAGATTACAGGCTGTCAATATGAGAATTTCCCTATCCCGGAAATTGCCGCTTTCCCGGCATTGTTGCAACAGCAGCCGGATCTGGTGGGACTGAATGTAACTATTCCCTATAAAGAAGTAGTCATCCCCTTCCTGGATGAACTCAGCGATGCGGTAAAACATATTGGCGCAGTGAATTGCATCCGTTTTGAAGAGGGGCGGAAAATTGGCTACAATACAGATGTTATTGGGTTTACGAATTCTTTGAAACCTTTGCTGCAACCGCATCATACCCGTGCCTTGGTATTGGGTACCGGTGGCGCCGCAAAAGCAGTGATGTACGCGCTGCAACAACTGAATATCTCCTTTACTTTAGTGAGTAGGAAGGCTGGCCCCAATGCGGTGGCCTATGATGCGCTGACCCAGGAAGATATGGCTGCCAATACGCTTATTATCAATACAACGCCATTAGGTATGTATCCTAATGTGGATGATATGCCGCCAATCCCTTACCAGTACCTCGATAGCAGACATTTACTGTACGACCTGGTGTATAACCCGCCTGAAACCAAGTTTTTATTGGCTGGAAAGGAAAGAGGAGCTACCATTAAGAATGGGCATGAAATGCTGATTCTACAGGCAGAAGCGGCTTGGGAAATCTGGAATAAATAGAAGGCAAAACGCTTTTTTGTCGTTCCTGCCCAGCGGGCAGGAACGACAAAAAGAAATAAACAAAAGGGAAGTGACTTTGTCACTTCCCTTTTGTTTATCACAGCCTCTTTTTTATTGTGGCTTAATCATGTAATACACACAAGTGGTCAGGAAATCTCTGAAGTAAGGAATGGCGGCTATTGGGCCCCATTGCTTTTTGGCACTCACACCGAATTTATATTTATAAATAGGGTTGATCAGATAGAGACGTCGTTGGGTGATGTTGTAGCCCTGACGTTTTACGATTCTTTCAAATCTTTCTATGGAGATGCCGGTATCTTTTACTTCCATCAGATCTTTGATGGTCAGTTCATGTTCTTTGAATGCTTTCAGCATACCCTTGTACAGGGGCCTTGGTAGCAGATGGATATAAGGAGCCATACTCAAGAATTTGTTGGCACAGATCTGCTGATGCCCGCCATGCGGCATATACCAAGGTGGAAAGCCAAAGTATATTTGTCCGCCTGGACTTAGCAATTGCTTCATATGGCCCACAATCTTCTCCTGGTCAGGGATGTGTTCAATGGCATCTTTGAGGATGATTATATCGAAGGAGTTGCGGAACTCCCCTAAGAAATCAACATCATAAATGTTTTTGGCAATGAGTTTGAGTTGTCCGCTGGAGACATAATCTCCCAGGAAGCTGTTGGCTAGCTCAATTCTATAGGGTACAAGATCTACACCTACACACTGGCAGCCATTTTCCAGGAACGGAGTTAATACTCCCCCTTCTCCGCAACCTACTTCCATTACACGAAGTCCCTTCATTTGAGGGAATTCCTGTTGGATAAAAGGTATCACGTAGTCGCGGGAATTTTCTACCTGTTGCTGGTAACGTAATTTAGCGTCTGTATGATGTTGTAACGACATGGTTTGAAAATTCCGTGAAAATAGGTAAAAAAAGCAAAAGCTGAAAGCTGATTGCTTAAAGCTATCTTTGCAAAATGCAAACTGAAGAAAAAAATAACTTCCAGGAAGGGGCAGTGGTACTGATCAACAAGCCACTGACCTGGACTTCCTTCGATGTTGTACGTAAGATAAGAAATACCACCAAAGCGAAAGTAGGACACGCCGGCACATTAGATCCACTGGCAACAGGTCTGCTCATCTGCTGCACTGGTAAAATGACTAAAAAGATAAATGAGTACCAGGCTCAGGAAAAAGAATATACCGGCACTTTCACACTGGGATCTACTACGCCTACTTTTGACTTGGAATCTGAACCAGAAAATTTCAAAGATACCAGTCACCTCACGGAAGCCGACATCAAAGCGGCTACCAGCCAGTTTTTAGGAGAAATCATGCAATTGCCGCCAATTCATTCGGCTATCAAACAGAATGGAAAGCCTATCTATCACCTGGCCAGACAAGGAGTAGAAGTAAAGGTAGAGCCACGCAAAGTAACCATCACTGAATTTGAGATTACCAATATTGAAATGCCAGTGGTGCATTTCAGAGTGGTTTGTAGTACGGGTACCTATATCCGTTCCCTGGCAAACGATTTTGGGGCAGCCTTGGGTGTAGGTGGTTATATGAGTAGTCTTTGTCGTACGCGGATTGGCGAATTTAAACTGACAGATGCCGTTGAAATGAATGATTTCATTGCACAGCATAGTGTGAAGAAAGAACAATAATTACTACGTGTCTACATAAATAAAAGATGCTATATCAAAAAAGCGCAAATGATGTCGCAGACGTCATTTGCGCTTTTTTATTTTTTTTCGTCGCCCCTGCCGCGGGCAGGCAGTAGATTTTAGAACGGATAGCCGATGGCCACGTTCCAGATAATATTATTTCTTCTCCATACAGCACTGCCAAGATCCCACTGGCTTATATACCAGCCGTTTTTATTGCCGGTGAAATAAGGTACTTTCAGAGGAATACCCCAGTCGAGGCGTATGAGGAAGTAGCTGAAATCCAGTCGGACACCCACACCAGTACCTACTGCGAGGTCGTGATACAGTTGATTGAGACGAAACTCAGACCCAGGGCGGGTAGAGTCGGCCTTTACCATCCAGATATTACCCATATCCAGGAAGGTAGCCCCTTTCAGGTTTACACTTCCACCGAACATTCTTAACAGATCGAAACGATATTCCACGTTGCCTTCCAGCTTCATGTCGCCGGTTTGATCAGGGAATATTTTTGCAGTAGCGGAACTGTCTTTAAATGCGCCAGGGCCCAATGTACGGAGTCTCCAGGCGCGGATACTGTTAGGACCGCCTGCTGTAAACTGACGCACGTAAGGGAGTACCTGTGAATAGCTATACGGAATGCCGATTCCCGCATATGCACGTGTAGCCAAGCCACTGTGTTGGTTTATCTTCCAATAGTGTCTGTAGTCAGCCTCCAGCTTCACAAAATTGGAAATACTCACATTGGTCATCGTTTCCAGGTTACCTTTCTTGCTGGAAACAGCGCCCACAAGGCTATTGATCCCATTCAGCCAAAGGCCGGATTCCTCCAGGTTTATGCGGAAATAGCTATAATGGCGCTGATGCAGCACATCATTATTACTGTAGATATAAGAAATGTTTTCCCCACCAATGAGCGCCGGTTCGAAGCTGCGCTTCAGATAAGGGTTTGGGTCCACGATGGTGTCCTTGAAGGCCTGGTTCAGGATAACACCTACATAGTTCAATGTGAATGGCCTAACTATCCAGCGGCGGTAGTTACTGGAATTCCAGTCGTAGCCGTAAGAGAGATTGATATTGGTGATATCGAACTTCTGCACACGGGAGAGATAGTTGGCGCCCACTGTCAGCCTGGTTTTCACATTAGAACGCGGGTTCTGGTGAATATTGAAAGGCAGGGCAAACCGTGGCCAGGTGAATCCGAATTCACCACCGATTTCCTTGGATTGTAAAGCCCATTTATTATTCTGGTCCTTGATAAGTTCTATACCTGTGTTTAAGCTGAAACCGAATTGGGTAGCGCTTTTGCTTAGGTTGATATGGCGATAGTTCAAGCTCACGCCACTACCCAGCAGATAGTCCGAGCTATTGCTCACCTCAAAATTCACCCCTAACTCCTGTTTCTTACGGGGAGTCAGGAAGAGATAAGCATCGAGGGAGTTACTAGTATCCTTCGCTTCTTTGTATTGCAGCGTTACGAAGAGCCACAGGCCCAGGTCGTATAGTTTGTTAACGGTATTATTGTACTGTTGAATGGAATACACTTCGCCCGGACGCAGGAGGATGGATTTGGATAATATTTTCGGGCGCAGCATCTCCTGGTGTTGCCGGATGGTAATGTATTTGCGGGCATCCTCTTTAAAAGTAGGATCATTTGGATTGCCATTGATCGGATAATCAGGATAGGCGTATATCTTCCGAATAAAATATTTCTGCCATTCTGATGTAGCGCTGTCTTCCGGGTTCTTTACAATCACTTCCACATTCATGGTCGGTTTTTCTCGCCCTTTGTTTTCCTGGAAGATATTGACCACTCCTTCGAATGGGTTCAGTGGGTTTTTGAACAGTGCTTTGTTCAGGGTATCCACACTGAATTCGATCGCGTCTCTGCTGAATTTATAGTAGCCAGCATCTTTGATGATGCGGGTAAGGCGTTCCCTTTCGCTGCTGAAGTTGGACGATTTGAATGCTGTCCCTTTCTGGATAAGGGAAAGGTTTTCGTGTGCCTTTACCACATTCAGGATATTAGTGTCCGGGATATTATAGGTAATGCGGTCGATGACGAAGTTCTTGCCAGTATTGGCACTATACACCACGCTTGCTTTCCGGCCTTTAGTGGAGGCAGCGGCAGTAACGGTAGCGTAGAAATAGCCCTGGTTGTGCAGGTAGGAGGTCATGCGGTCGATGGCTTCCTTGGTTTTGGAGCTGTCGTATATGGAAGGTTCTTCCAGGTTACGTTTGGAGAGCATGAGGTTCCAGAACCAGTTGGATTTTTTCTCGTTATACTTCTGATTATACAGCCATACTTTGATACGGGTACCCAACAGTTTGGAGTTGGGTTGCTGTACCATTAAGGATTTGGAGGATAATGCACTGCGGATATCCTGTTTTTCGGCGGTCATCAGGTCTCCCTGAACACTTACTTTACTACTTACGTACAGTGTTTGGTTCTGTTGCAGGTATTTAGTATTGGAGCAGGCGCCCAGCGTCAGTATTACGAGCAGTAACAGCAAATAATTCAGCAGGACTGTCCTTAATTTTTTTGGCGGCTGCATCACGGGCGAAAACGTTATTAAATCTTTTAAAAGGAAATGCTGACATGTGGGCTACACGGCCTGTTCTTGGCTGATTAAAAGAAAACGTGTAGGTTTGGGCCCATGTTGTCAAAGGCGCAAATTAAATATATTCAATCATTACAGCACAAAAAAAACAGGCAAAAATCCAGCCAGTATATCGCCGAAGGAGATAAAATTGTCCAGGAGCTGATATTGGCGGGAATGCCCGTAAAAGCCGTATATGCTACTGCCGAATGGGTGGCGCAGCATGCGGCAGCATTGGGGAAACTCCCTGCGGATGCTGTGTATACTGTGGAAGAGCATGTGCTGAAACAATTATCTGCACTGACAACTCCAAACAGGGCCATGGCCTTGCTGGATATGCCAGCGGTTTCCTATACCGTGCCTGCATCTGGGCAACTGGTGCTGGCGCTGGAAGCCATCCAGGACCCAGGCAATATGGGCACCATTATTCGTATAGCCGACTGGTTTGGCATTTCCCAAATCATTTGTTCTCCGGATTGTGTGGATGTGTATAATCCCAAGACCATACAGGCCACCATGGGCAGTATTGCCAGGGTTCGTATAGTCGAGACCGATATTAAGGAAATGCTGGCGCAGACGTCATTACCTTCCTATGCAGCTACCCTTCATGGCAAGGATATAACAGAATACTCCCGGCTGACTGAGGGTATTTTGTTGATCGGCAACGAGGGCAGAGGCTTGTCGGATGAGGTGATTGCGGCATCTACGCATAAAATTACCATACCCAGAGTGGGCGGGGCGGAGTCGCTCAATGCCGCTGTAGCTACGGGTATTATCTGTGGTCGTTTACTCATATGAGATATCTCCTGATTATTTTTTCCCTGTTGTTCTTGTTGACCGCCTGCAAACCTACTGGTTCGCGGCAGGTGACTCCTGCATTTTATTTCTGGAAACAAAGCTGGACGGGAAATGCCACAGAACTGGCCTATCTCCAACAGTTGCCGGCCCGGAAACTATATGTGAAGATGTTTGATGTGGCCCCAGGAGAGAAAGCCGGAGAGGCCGTACCTGTTGCTCTTTTTCAGCAACAGCAGCCACTACCAGCCGATCAGGAAATTGTGCCTGTCGTATTCCTGATGAATGAAATCTGGAATACTCCAGATACCACCATGGCAGTGCAACTGGCGCAGAAAACAGAGAAACTACTCAGCCAGTTATGTAGTAGTCTCCCTAATAAACATATCACAGAAATCCAGATCGATTGTGACTGGACCAAAAATACCAGGGAAACCTACTTCCGATATCTGCAAGCCTTGCAACGATTACCCTTCTTTAAAGGGAAAGAAATATCCGCTACCATTCGTATGCACCAGATAAAATATACGGGTAGTAGCGGCATTCCGCCTGTGAATAAGGGATTGCTCATGTGTTATAATATGGGAGATCTTCGTAAACCAGGGGATCATAACTCTATACTGGATATCAGTACGTTGGAATCCTATATTGGTAACAACCGTATTTCAAATTATCCTTTACCTTTGGACATCGCTTTACCGCTTTTTCAGTGGACCGTATTGTTTGAAAACAACCAGTACAAAGGCATTCTGAGAAGTGTAGGCACACGGGAACTTGAAAATAAAAATTTGTTTATACCTCATGGCAGGCAGCTTTTTGTAGTACAGAAAGATACCCTAATCAATGGTTACATGCTGAAAAAAGGCAGTGAACTTCGCCGCGAAATTACCAACGTAAAACTGCTGGAAGACGCAGCGCAACTTATTTCCGCACAACGACAGTCATATAACCCAACGGTCATTTTCTATCATCTCGATGCTGCTACCCTGGACAATTATCCATTGCATGAATTACAAAAAGTGTATCGTCTTTTCAATTAGCTTTTTAGCTGTTTTTTTCGGGAACATCATCTATACCCTTTCCTGTGGCGGAGATACGGACCCATATGATTATTACATTTCCTATTTCAATCCATACCTGAAAGGGCAGGGTTACGAACCATTTTTTTATACTTCTCTTGAACGGTGGTATGATGATGAGGTGTCTCCTGAATGGCAATCCAATGTGGAAGAGTGGAAAAATTATACAGGAGAGAAAGGCATCTCCACGGATGATATTTTCAAATATATCTATCATTACAGCCGCGAACAAATGGCGCAAGTATCTGCGTGCAGTGCGGGTGGAAATGACTGTATGTTTCCAGATAGTGTGAAAAATAACGGTTTTGCGCAATTCCTGAAAGAAGGAAAAAACAAAGAGGCTGCGCGTTACCTGTTGTTTGCGAAAGACTGTGAGAAGTACGTGAATATTGAAGATCGTTGGGCAGACCCGGTAGATAACACCATCCCTATGCAGCAACTGCTGAAGCAAGGTACAGAGCTGGTGCCTGGTGTAAAGGATAAAGAAATTGCACAACGTTATAAATTCCAATTGCTGCGCTTAAAGCATTATACCAAAGCGTATGCAGAAACCATTCAGTCATTCGATCGTGATTTCTCAAAAGCGACACCTAATTCCCTGATTTATAATAAGGCCCTTGCGCTGAAAGGCGGCGCTTTACTGCGTTTGAAGGATTCTGTAAATGCGGCTTATGTGTTTTCAAAAGTATTTGAGAATGCTGCGAGTCAGCGTCGGATGGCGTTTACCAATATTATGTGGAGCAATACTGCCGCGAAAGATGTATTTCCACTTTGCCGGAATAATAAGGAGAAAGCCAATGTAGTGGCTATTTTCAGCTTTGCTACTCCTACGATAGATATCTCCGCATTGCGTACAGTGAATCAGCTAGATCCGCAGTCGCCCGCTATGAACGTACTGCTGGCAAGAGAAATTAATAAGCTGGAAGATGAATACATGACCCCAGCTATACAGAAAGAAATTGATAGTACTGGTATCGCCCTGGGATATTATAACTATTCTTATTACTACCATTCGCCTGGAGATACAGCCTATAAACCATATGTCAAGCAGCTCCAGCGTTTTACAGATAGTATTGCCGACAAAGGCAATGTAAAAGATCCAGATTACTGGAAGCTGAGCGCCGCTTATATCGCATATGTAAGGAGAGATATGGCCGGAGCGAAATCCAGGCTGAGCAAGTATTCTATTTCCGATCCTGCTGTAAAAGATGCTTGGGAACTGGTGAAAATATTGGTGACTGTAAATCAACAGCAAAAAATTGATCCTGCTTTCGAAGCGCAGTTGCTGCCTTCCCTCAAATGGTTGGATACCAGATTGGCAAAGCAAAATCCTGAAAGATGGTACAATGTGGATAAAGAAGTGTTTTTCAATAAAGCATATCGTAACCTGTTGACATCCGTGCTTGCGCCTGCCTATCGTAAACAGGGCGATTACGTGAAAGAAGCGTTGGTGCGTGGCCGTTGTGACTCTATTCACCTGGGTACTCCTCCTTATGGCGCTGAAGACATGCTGAGTGATCAAATGACCGCAGAGCAATTAATTGCCTTCAGCGATTTCATGAAAGGTGGTAATAAATCGGCCTATGAGAGTTATTTGGCCAGCTATCTCCCGAAAGGTCAGAACATGAACCTCTTGATTGGCCGAGCTTTCATGCGTGTGAACAACTTTACGGCTGCATTGCCATATCTGAAAAAAGTACCTGTGAAAGATCAGCCGGTTTCTTACCAGGTGTTTGTGGATCAGTTGCAAGATTTTGGAGATGATAAGGAGACACCAAGTAATCGTTCCAAAATTACCATCTCGCAGTTTTGTGAACAGATGGTGAATTTAATCGCGAAAACCAAGACCACTCCAGTAGATCCGAAGGTTTATCATAAGCTGGCCACCGGCCTTTTCAATCTTTCCTACTATGGTAAAACCTATTACTTCCTGAAGGATTACAGACATAGTACAGAGTGGTATACGACTGCACGTGAAAAAGATCCTTTTGAAAGACAGTACTATGGTGTGTATGATGCAGAGATCTTCTATGCAAAGGCTGCCCAAGCTGCAACAGACAAGGAGTTTAAGGCAAGATGCCTTTTCCTCGCCGCCCGTTGTTCACAGAAGCACGTGCCAGAAAATGAAGACTCCAAGAAGTATTATAATGCGTTGATGCGTAACCGTTATTTCCCAGTACTAACCGCTAATTATGTGCAAACGCAGCAGTACCAGGAAGTATTTGATCAGTGTAGCTATTTGCAAGACTACGTTCGCAGTACGAAGAAGAAATAATTATTTGAACTGTATTGCTTTTACCGGTGTGATTTTTCTGATAATCAACGAAGGTAGAAGCAATACAGTGACACAAATCAATAGGGTGCCTACGTTGATGAGTACCACCTCTTTCCAGCGTAAGGAAATGGCTGCAACAGACATGTAATAGGAATCTTCAGGCAGTTTGAAGAACCCGTAAGTTTGTTGCAGCCAGGCCAAGCCCAGACCTACAACATCCCCAATCAGGATTCCCATAATAACGATATACGCCGCCTGGTAAATGAATATCCGTTGGATTTTCCAGTTGCGCATCCCCAAAGATTTAAGTATTCCCACCATATTGGTACGTTCCAAAATCAGGATGAGAATAGCCGTAATCATATTGATGATGGCCACAATCGTCATGATGACGATGATAATAATTTCGTTTTTATTCTGCAGTTGTAGCCAGTCGAAGATATTCGGATAGATTTCTTGTATGGTACGGGTGAAGAGTTCGTCTGTAAGCACATGCTCATCGATATAACGGGCCACAGGTTGCATTTGATGGTAATCTTTCAAGGTTACTTCATAACCGCCGATTTCCGTGCGTGTCCAGTCGTTTAGTTTGCGAATAAGATCGATATCCCCGATCACATAGGTTTTATCGTATTCTTCGATGGCAGTTTTGTATATACCCGTTACCGTTAGTTTGCGGGCGCGAGGCGGCTGGCTGCCTCCCTGGATGAAATAAACAATAATCTTATCGTTTACACCTACCTGTAATTCCTTCGCCATACTGGCGGAGATGAGCACTCCCTGGGAGTAGCTGCTGTCGTTGAATTGTAGCAGGTTGCCGGCTACTAGGAATTGTTGGAGTTTTGGCCAGTCGTAGTTTTTGTCTACTCCTTTGAACATCACCCCATCTATTTCCTTATCTGATTTGATGATAGCGGATTTAGTAGCATAGGGGGCGATGAAATTCACCTGGGGTACCTGGCCTATCTTTTGCATCAATGCGGGGCTCAGTTCGAAGGATTTCTCCTGTGTGAGCGGGCCCGCATTAGGTTGGTATTGGTTAATATGGATATGTCCCCAGAAACTGAAGATCTTATCCTGGATTACTTGCTGGAAGCCATTGACCAGTCCTGTCGCCAGGATCATCACCGCAACACTGATGGCCGTAGCGCACAACGCGATGTTGATGATGAATTTGGAGAAGGAAGAGCTTTTATTAAAAGCGATCCGGGTAGCGATAAAGCGAGATAAATCCATTAACTGTTTGAATATTTATAAAAATAAAGGTAACCACGCTGGCGACAAAATCAAAAATTCCGGGCTGCCTAAATGTTAAAATAGTCGTAACTTGACTAAATCAATTACTGAATATGCGTAAAGCACTTATATTATTGGCTGTCCTGTATGCGACGTTTGTACCAGCCATATTGAAAGCCCAGGCCAATACAATTACTCCGGATCACGTATATATGAACAATATTAAGTCTGTCAAGTTGAACCAGGCGGGAGATCCATTGAGTCTGCCGATGGTGATACTTGGATCAAGTGAGCGACTAGACTTATCATTTGATGATCTGGACAATGACGTAAAAGATTACTACTATACATTTGTGCTCTGTAATGCAGACTGGTCGCCGGCTCAGGTGAATCAGTTGGAATATTTGAGGGGATTTTCAGAGACGAGAATTCAGAATTATCGTTTATCCAGTATTGCTTTTCAGAAGTACACGCATTATAGTGTTTCTCTCCCTGGCAATAATAGTTTTCCTACCCGTGCAGGGAATTATATACTAAAAGTATACCTCGAAAGTGATACCAGTCAACTGGCGTTTACGCGTAGATTGCTGGTGGTGGATAACCGTGCAGGCATTACCGGATTTATTCAGCAGCCTGTTAGTCCGAAATTATTCCGTACCAGTCAGAAAGTGAACTTTGAAGTGAATATGGGCGCACTGAATATCCCGAACCCATTTGACCAGGTGAAAGTAGTAGTGCTCCAGAATGGTCGTTGGGACAATGCTGTTTCAGGACTTAGACCACAGTTTATCAATGGGAATGTGATCAAGTACAATACAGAAATGGATTGTGTTTTTCCTGGTACTAAAGAGTGGCGGTGGATAGATCTACGTAGTTTCCGGTTGCAGACGGAGCGTGTGAAACATACAGAGTATCACCCTAGCAGTACAGATGTATATGCACAGCCGGATGTAGAGCGTGCCGATAAGATATATCAATTTATAAAAGACATTAACGGGAAATATTACCTCGCTACATTGGATGATTATGATCCCAGTTTTGAAGGGGATTATGCCACTGTGCATTTCCAGTTTTTATCGCCGGAGCCTTATGCACAGTATAATATGTACATTTTCGGGGAGATGACCAACTACGAATGTAATGATGCCAATAAGATGACTTACAATCCCGCTACCAGGGCTTATGAGTGTTCTTTATTCTTGAAACAGGGCTATTACAATTATTTCTATGGGTTGGTAGATCAACATGATCCATCCGCTAAATTCGATACCTCCTTAACAGAAGGAGACAGTTGGGAAACCGAGAATAATTACACCATACTGCTGTATTATAGAGCGCTGGGCGCGAGATACGACGAGCTCGTGTCTACCTTAACTATCAATTCCATGCTGAATAGAAAATAAAAAAAGAGGCTCCTTTACAAGAGCCTCTTTTAGTTTTATTATTGTTCAATAGATTGCCGGAGCTTAACGATATTGGCAGCGCCACGTTTAATGATGATGCGCGTACCTCTTTCAAAAGTAAAGTAGCGGTAGAACCAGTTGATGAATACCACCAGTTTGTTACGGAAGCCCAGAAGGCTCATTAGGTGTACCACCATCCAAACCACCCAAGCGAAGAAGCCACTCATTTTCATGCCTCCTATTTCCACCACAGCGCGGTTTCTACCGATGGTAGCCATGCTGCCCAGGTCTTTATAATGGAAAGCAAGGATCGGTTTATTTTGCATGCCCAATTTGATATTTTTAGCCAGGTTCACCCCTTGCTGAATGGCCACTTGTGCCACCATTGGATAGCCTCTAGAGAAGCGCGGATCATTCGTCATCTGGGCAATATCGCCGATAGCATATACATTTTGGAAGCCTTTCACCTGGTTGAATTCATTCACCAGGATACGACCATTTGGCAGGAGAATGTCGGCAGGAATGCCCTTTACTGGAATGCCTTTTACACCCGCAGACCACAGCAAAGAGTGAGATTTGATCTGTTCACCATTGCTCAGTGTTACCACTTTTCCATCGTAGTTGTCTACGTGGGTAGATACCATTACGCGAACGCCCAGTTCCTCTAGGCTTTTCATGGTTTTCTGAGATGTTTTTTCACTGAAAGAAGCGAGGAGTTTTGGTCCAGATTCAATCAGGTAAACATTCATGAGATTTTGCGGAATGGACGGATAATCTTTAGGCAGAATATATTTGCGGAGTTCAGCAAAGGCGCCGGCCAATTCCACGCCGGTAGGGCCTCCGCCTACCATTACAAAGTTCAGTTTAGGTTTTATCTCTTCTGGATCGGAGAGGAGCAGGCTTTCCTCGAATTGTTTCACTACATAATTTCGGATCTGCACCGCTTCGATGAGGGATTTCATGCCGATAGCATTTGACTCAACGGTTTTATTACCGAAGAAGTTAGTATTGCTGCCGGTGGCAAATACTAAGTAATCATAGCGAAGTTCACCAATACCGGTTTCCAGGATGTTTTCTTCCGGGCGTACGCCTGTTACTTCCGCCATGCGGAATACCAGGTTTTTTTGTTTGCGGAATATGCCGCGGAGAGGGAATGCGATACTATCCGGTTCCAGGCCTGCAGTAGATACCTGGTACAGCAAAGGCTGAAACAAGTGATAGTTGTTCCTGTCCAGTAGTACCACCTGCACAGGTAAATTTTTCAAATGTTTGGCCAGGTTAATACCTCCAAAACCACCACCTACAATGACCACTCTAGGGTTGTTCGTTTCCGGAATGTTGAGCTGACTCATAAAGTTTATTTTAAGAAGAGATATCGTTTCGCGGTTCTACAGCATTATGCACAATTCCTGTGCGGTGTTAATAATTATCAAAGTTACTAAACTTTCAGAAAAAAATGAAAGTATTTTTGTGTATTTTCTACACAAAGCTCAATGATTTTATTGTAACAGCGAAAAAATTATTCTAGTGGTTCGGTCCAGGCTTGTGCGGCGTGGATAGCGCGTTTCCAGTGGTAGTATAGTTTTTTGCGGGTATTTTCTTCCATACCGGGTTTAAAAGTAGCATTGATTTGCCATTGTGCTGCGATGGATTCGATGCTATCCCAGAAGCCAACAGCGAGGCCTGCGAGGTATGCAGCACCGAGGGCGGTCGTTTCGGTGATATTGGGGCGTACCACAGTGGCATTGAGGATATCGGCTTGGAATCGCATGAGTAGGTCATTGCTGGTAGCGCCGCCGTCTACGCGTAGTTCGGAGATGGTAATGCCGGCATCAGCCTCCATGGCTTTGAGTACATCCATCGTTTGGTAGGCAATGCTTTCCAGGGCGGCTCTGGCGATATGTGCAGCAGTGGAGCCGCGCGTGAGGCCTACCATGGTACCACGCGCAAACTGGTTCCAGTATGGCGCTCCCAATCCGGCAAAGGCGGGTACTAAATAAACGCCATCGCTATTTTCAACGGTGGCAGCTAGTTTTTCCACATCTTCGGAGTGACGGATAATGCCGAGTCCATCGCGGAGCCATTGTACCACTGCACCGCCAATGAAAATACTGCCTTCCAGGGCGTAACATGTGCGGCCATTGATTTTCCAGGCAATAGTAGTAAGGAGATTATTATTGGAAGACATGGGCTTGTCGCCGGTGTTGAGTACCATAAAACAACCGGTTCCGTAGGTATTTTTGATCATGCCCGGTTCGGTGCAGAGTTGTCCGAAGAGGGCTGCTTGCTGGTCTCCTGCAATGCCGGCTACAGGGATTGCATAAGGCGTAATAGTAGCTTGGGTTTTGCCGTAAACTTCGCTGGATTGGCGGACATCCGGCATCATGGATATGGGGATATCAAACAGTTGGAGCAGGTCTTTATCCCATTGCAGTTCGTGGATATTGAAAAGTAGTGTTCTGGAAGCGTTACTTACATCGGTGATATGGAGTTCTCCGCGGGTATAATTCCACACGATCCAGCTATCCACTGTACCGAAGGCCAGTTCGCCGTTTTCCGCTTTGGCTCTGGCGCCAGGAATATTATCCAGGATCCATTTTACTTTAGTGCCGGAGAAGTAGGCATCGAGGATCAGGCCTGTTTTATCTCTGATCATTTGTTCTTTTCCTTCTTGCTTCAATTGGTTGCAGTATTCGGCTGTTCTTCTGTCTTGCCAAACAATGGCATTATGTATTGGTTTCCCTGTTTTTCTATCCCAAACGATGGTAGTTTCTCGTTGGTTGGTGATACCGATAGCAGCGATATCTGCGCCGGTGGCGTTTGCGCGGAGGATAGCTTCTCCTGCAACACCGGCTTGGGTGGTCCAAATTTCCATGGGATCATGTTCTACCCATCCGGCTTGTGGGAATAATTGTTTGAATTCCTTTTGTGCGACGGCTACGATAGCGCCTTGTTTATCGAAGATAATAGCGCGGGAAGACGTGGTTCCCTGGTCCAGTGCGAGGATATATTTTGCCATACGGGTGGATTTGCTGCGTACATGTTTAACAGCGGGGCAGGCGATTTGTTGTTGGAGGAGAGGAGGGGTATAGGGAGACACGGTTACAAAAAAAATCCCCGGTACATCTCTGCACCGGGGATACACCATCTAAAAAATATTGCGATTACATTTTCTTGGCATCTTCCAAGAATTTCGCCAGCCCGATATCTGTTAAAGGATGTTTCAGCAGACCCAGGATAGAGTCTAACGGGCAGGTACAAACGTCTGCACCTACTTCAGCACATTTCACGATGTGGAGTGCGCTGCGGATAGAGGCGGCGAGAATTTCAGTTTTGAATCCCTGAACGCTGTAGATCTGTGCGATTTGAGCGATCAGTTCAACACCATCCCAGTTGCTATCATCGATACGACCGATGAAAGGGGATACGTATTTAGCACCTGCTTTAGCAGCCAGGATAGCCTGACCAGCAGAGAATACCAGTGTACAGTTAGTTCTGATACCGTTGTCGGTAAACCATTTGATGGCTTTAATACCGTCTTTAATCATTGGCACTTTCACCACGATGTTAGAGTCGATTGCAGCCAATTTCTGTCCTTCTTCGATGATGGATTTGAAGTCGGTGGAGAAAACTTCAGCACTTACATCTCCGGAACCAACGATTTCGCAGATGTCTTTGTAGTGCTGCATGATAGCCGCTTCACCTTTAATCCCTTCTTTCGCCATCAGGGATGGATTGGTGGTTACACCATCCAGGATACCGAGATCGTGAGCCTCACGTATTTGCGCCAGATTAGCTGTATCAATAAAGAATTTCATACTATGTTAAGTTAAGGTTGTAAGGTTTGTATCAATTTGCGGAGCTACTGTCATTAGAGAAGGAGGTGAGAATGAAACCAGCTGACTACTGACAGCGACTAATGACCTTTTTAAAGAAAAAAAAAGGCAAGTTACTTATATCGCACCGCTACAACCGCCTACCCTTGCTACATTCCTGTCCTGGGGGGATTCAGCAGGAGCTGGTCGTATAAGACTTGCCGGTTGCAAAGGTAATACAATGTGTTGTAAATCCAAATTTTATGCGGTTTTTCTTGAAAAAAAAATTTGCAACGACTTTTACAATAACCCTGAAACCCTTTGTGGGTTTACTTTTCAACGGTAGTATAAAAGTTGTAGTCGTTCAGTACGGTTTCAAGAAAAACAGTGTCAGGCAGGGTGGTATTGATTTTCAGCACCTCTTTTATACGAGTGGCTACTCGTTCCGCCAGACCTTTATCTCCCGATAATGCTCTATCCAACATCTCCTTAATTTTATTCATGTCTCTGTCAGATAACCGTAAAATCTCAGGAAACTGTGGTTTATAGTCGGTCATAGAGAGATCGCGGAAAATGGTTTCTTCAATACTGCCTTTTGGTTTAATACTGATGACAATGGTGCCAGCAGCAATATCACCTACCCGTTGCTTCAGCGGAGAGCGCAACATGGAGATGACTGGAATGATCGCCCAGAAGAATATGGGTTGTTCTATAATACGGAAAAACCAACGTGTAAAGAGTTGACTGCGAGAAGGCGTATTACCAATCAAACCTACTACCCGAATGTCCATCGCTTTTTTACCGGGCGTCTGGCCATTCATATACATTTCAAACAATAAGGGGTATAACATGACAGGAATAACAATCACGAGGAGAAATAAAACCGACAAGCCATCGTTGTTGATGATATCCTTCATACTCCCTACGATCAGTACAAAAACTACGACGAATACCGTCCGGATGACCGTATCTATCAGCCATGCAAGGAAACGCTGCCCAATTTCTGCAGCCTGAAACTCCAGATCAATGTTAAACGAAGTAGGGATTTTAATGGTGCTCATGCTCAAATCTACACAAATGTTTATATATTGTTCCGACAATCAAGCATGAGAGAATCTCTATTTATCAAGAAGAATTTAGCACGCTGGAAAAAATACCAGGAGGAACCCACCGATGATCCGGATGAGATGTCTGATCGTTTTGTATCTGTTCTGGATGACTTGGCCTATGCTAAAACGTTCTATAGCTTCAGTAAAGTAACCCGCTACATCAATAGTATCGCGGCAAATATATTCCAACGCATTTATGCTCATAAGAAAGATGAAGACGGAAGATTCCGGTTATTTTTCAAGTATGAGCTGCCCTTGCTGTTCCGAAAATACCACCGGACGCTGTTATATTCTTTTTCCTTTTTCATGATCTTCGTATTGATCGGCACCTTTTCTAGTGCCCATGACGATACCTTTGTCAGGGGAGTATTGGGGGATGAATACATCAACATGACGGAAAGGAACATTGCCAGCGGGGACCCTTTCGGGGTATATAAGAGCGAGTCTCCCCTTATCATGTTTCTCTATATTGCCGTTAACAATATTTACGTAGCCGTTAAATGCTTTGTATTCGGGATCTTTTTATCTGTGGGCACACTGTATTTATTATTTACCAACGGCGTGATGGTAGGCGCTTTTCATTACCTGTTTGTGAAACATGGTCTTGGTTGGAAAGCAGTGTTAACAGTGATGATTCACGGTACATTGGAGTTGTCTAGTATTGTAATCGCTGGTTGCGCCGGTATGATACTGGGTAATAGTCTGCTATTCCCCGGAACACTTACCCGACTGGAATCGCTGAAGAAAGCGGCAAGAGATGGCGTTAAAATTATGATCTCACTGATTCCTGTATTTATTGTAGCTGCATTCCTGGAAGGTTTTGTTACCCGATATTCGGCTATGCCCATACCAGTAAGTATAGTGATCCTATTGGGTTCTTTAGCTTTTATCATCTACTATTTTATCTGGTATCCCATCCAGCTCCATAAGAAAGGTTACGGTATCAGTGAAGAAAATGGAAAGGTAACTATTACTCACACCTTACCAACATCCCAGGACTGACATGACGAAAGCACTGTGTAAAATTCTGATCATTATTGTTGGTATGTTGCTGATTGGCAACAGAGAAACATTGCATGCACAACAGATAAAAGACTCGTCTTATGAAGGTAAAATAGCTGATATTGTTAGGAATGACAGTATGATGGATATAGCGGATGTACCGAATGGTGAGGAAGAGGAGGCTGCAGCGGTAGAT
The DNA here is from genome assembly GCF_019236475.1 of Chitinophaga sp. Taxonomy (GTDB): domain Bacteria; phylum Bacteroidota; class Bacteroidia; order Chitinophagales; family Chitinophagaceae; genus Chitinophaga. Next base: position 34,828 of record NZ_JAFAIX010000011.1, on the reverse strand, counting down.
ACCGCAAATGCAGGATATCTGCACCCTGGAGCAGACCTTCGGTCTGTAGATGAAAAGAAGCTGGCAGAATTAAAGGAAGATAAATACCTGAATTATATTGACTTAAAAAAGCAACAATCAGGTAAGCCTAGCTGGTGGCAACTCACCCTGGGAGCTATTATCATTTATATCACCTTGCATATCATAATATTCCGCTGGCTGATCATAGGGGTTATTGCGGCCATCCTGCTGTATATCCTTTACCGTTATATGAAAAAGCATGGCTTGGGTTTCTTCCGAAGTATGCCGGTAGTAGGAGAGATACAGGCATCCCAAGAGGTAGTATTACATACTGCTGGCGACTATGAAAAGAAAATCTTACAGGCTACTGAAGAGGGGAATTTCAAAGAAACCATCCGTTGGTGGTATCTGTATTCACTGTTTCAATTGTCTGAAATTAATTTGATCAAGCCATCCATAGAAAAGACGAATAAAGATTACCTGCGGTCATTGAGGAATACCCCTTATTACCGACAGTTTTCTATACTGACCATGGAATACGAATATGTGTGGTATGGCAGCTTTGAGATTCCAAGGAATGATTTTGAACAGATGGAACAACAGTTTCAGGATTTTAAACATCAAATTAGCAAGCGCGCGTGAGGAGGATATTCTACTATATTGCCGGTACTGTCTTAGCGATACTCATAGCGTTGCTGATGATGAACAGTATTCAATCCAACATCGATGAGCAGCGGAGTAATGATATGTCCAAACCTTCCTTCTCCGGAAAGGATAAGAAGGCTGGAGGAACATATGCTGCTACGCAATTGTTGCCTTCTCTTTTTAACAATCAGCCGTTGCAGGTGGTTACAAAGTCATTTGCAGTAACCTACAGAAAAGAAGAGACCCTTAAAAATTCTGGTAACGTTTATATCATCGTTGCTGATAAACTTTTTGTAACAGAACAGGATGTAATTGACCTGCTGAAATATGTAGGCGATGGCAATGAACTGTTTATCGCCTCCAATCAATTGGATGAATACCTGAAATCCAGATTGGGACTGGAAACAGAGGTAATGGGATATGGTGAAATGGTGAAACCTGGTATTCAACGCTATTCGGATTCTATCAACAAAATTGAGGCTACTTATCGGTATAATGGTCCTATGTTGGAAAGATATTTTTCCAAATGGGATTCTTCCAGGACCAATATACTGGGCTATTCGGCGCATGATCAACCCAATTTTGCCAGTGTGCGTATTGGCGATGGTACTGTATATGTATTATTGAATGCTTATACATTTACTAATTACTTTGTAATGCATAACTTAAACGCCAATGCATTAGCCACACAAATGAGTTACTTGGATCCCCATGCCAGCAATGTTTACTGGGATGAATTTTATAATACACAAACAGGCCCTCGTAATAATGAATTCTCAGAATGGCAGGTATTACTGAAATATCCTGCTTTTCGATGGGCACTTTGGCTGAGCGTTATTTTAATGCTGCTGTATGTGGCTTTTGAAAGTAAACGTCGTCAGCGTATTATTCCTTTAAAACCGGTAGTGGCGAATGCTTCCCTGGAGTTTGTGGATGCCATTGGCCAATTGTATTTCCAACAGCAGAATCATACGAATATCTCTCATAAAATGGTGATGCATGCATTGGAGTATATCCGTACCCGTTATTACATCAATACTAATTTACTGGATGATAATTTTACTACACTTTTAGCTAATAAATCAGGCGCCCCAATAGATCAGGTGAAACGCATGACCGGCTTGATGAAAGTGGTGCTGGATAACGGTTATATTGACAGTGAATTTGTAACAGACTTATATAGAAGCATTCAACTTTTTTATCTAAATACTAAATAAATGGATACGAATACCTTTCAACCCCGGACTGATTTGTCTGCACTCCAGGCTGGTGTGGAAGCGATCAGAGACCAAATCGGCAAAGTGATAGTTGGACAATCAGAGATGGTGGACCTGCTAATAACCGCATTACTGGCCCAAGGACATGTGCTGATTGAAGGTGTGCCGGGAGTAGCTAAAACATTGACCGCAAAACTGCTGGCGCAAAGTATTGATGCCGGCTTCTCACGTATACAATTCACTCCTGACCTGATGCCTGCAGATGTACTGGGTACTTCTGTATTCAATCCACAGACCAGGGAATTTGAATATAAAAAAGGACCGGTTTTCTCAAATCTCGTACTGATAGATGAGATCAACCGCGCTCCCGCCAAAACCCAATCTGCTCTCTTTGAGGTGATGGAAGAACGCCAGATCACCAACGATGGTACCACCTACCATCTGGACAGGCCGTTTATGGTAATCGCCACGCAGAACCCAATTGAACAAGAAGGTACTTATCGCCTGCCGGAAGCGCAGTTAGACCGATTCCTGTTTAAAATTCAGGTGAAATATCCTGATCTGCAAGAAGAGGTAGCCATCCTGGAAGCCATGAACAGATTACATTCTCCTGCTGATCTTGCAAGTGTGGTGAATAAAGTACTCGCGTCTGCGGAGCTTATTCATTACCAACAACAAGTAAAACAAGTGAGAGTGGATGAGAAACTCATGCGTTTTATTGCAGAGATGGTACATGCTACCAGACAACATTCTTCCCTTTATTTAGGCGCTTCTCCGCGTGCATCCATTTCCGTTATGAACTGTGCAAAAGCGCAAGCTGCCATGAGTAACCGCGATTTTGTGATACCAGAAGATGTGATTGGTATGATCACACATGTGTTGCGTCATCGTATCATCCTGACGCCAGAAAGAGAGATGGAAGGCATTACCACAGATGATGTGATTGCCCAGATTATCAAAACAGTAGAAGTTCCAAGATAAACACCAATATGCCAGGAGCAATTAAAAGTAATTTCTATCAAAAACTATTCTTTAACAACAGATGCTATCTGCTGATAGGAGCTGATATTCTGCTGTTCCTGGTAGCATTTTTTATTCCTGCTTTATTTTTGTTAGGAGTCCTGTTTGTTGTATTAACGGTGTTGTTAGTATTGGTAGACATGTTGTTATTGCTGACCAAACCGTCTGACACCATAACAGCAGATAGGTCTATGGCCAATCGGTTGAGCAACGGGGACCCTAATGAGGTGAAGCTGGTAGTGCGCAATGGATATCCTTTTCCTGTTAATGTGACTATTCTAGAGGAAGTGCCGCCGCAATTCCAATGGCGGAATTTTACCTTACAGGCGCAAATGGCGGCAGGGGGAGAAAAATCTTTTACGTACTCATTACGTCCAGTGGAAAGAGGCGTGTATACATTTGGTAATAGTAACGTTTATGTAAGCACGGCATTAGGACTTGTTAGCAGAAGATTTGTGATAGATAACCCGGCTGAAGTGGGCGTTTATCCAAGTTTTCAGCAATTGCGCAATTATTCTTTAAAATCATTCATCGCGCAGTTAGATACTACTGGTATACATCGTAAAAGAATTGTTGGGCATAGTATGGAATTTGATCACATCAAACCCTATTCAAAAGGGGATGATGTTCGAACGCTTAACTGGAAAGCAACGGCACGTACTGGCAGCTTGATGGTGAATAGTTTTGTGGAAGAGAAAAGTCAACAGATTTATTGTGTGGTAGATAAAGGTCGTGCGATGCGCATGCCTTTCGATGGATTGTCTTTGTTGGATTATGCGATCAACTCCACCCTGGTTTTCAGCAATATTGCCCTTTCCAAAGGGGATAAAGCAGGACTGATCACCTTTACGGAGAAGAAAATGGAAATGATTCCTGCCAGTAGTAAAATGGTGCAACTCAACACTATTTTGGAATCGTTATATGCGCAGGAAACGCAGTGGCAGGAGAGTGATTATGAATCTTTGAGTGTGCAGTTGAGAAGCAGGCTATCTCAGCGTTCCTTGCTGGTGTTGTATACGAATTTTGAGTCGATGTCTGGCTTGCAGCGGCAATTGCCCTATCTGCGTCGGTTAGCGAAATATCATTTGTTGCTGGTGGTGTTTTTTGAGAATACAGAATTGAAGAAAGTAACAGAAGACGTTGCATATGACTTGGAAGGCATCTATAAACAGACGATTGCACAGAAATTTGCCTATGATAAACGACTGATAGCGAAGGAGCTGGGTAAATATGGCATTATGTCTATTCTTACTCCTCCGGAGCAACTTACTGTAAATGTGGTGAATAAGTATCTGGAGTTAAAATCCAGGATGTTGATTTAATTTTTATCCGGCATTTGTTTGACAGGTATGTCAGACAAGAGATACATAGCCGGATTTAGCTTATACCAAGCTTCCACCCGAATTATCTTAGTTGTATCGCCGGCAGGCAGCAGTAGATCCTGACCGATTAATTTGCCGGCTGATATTTGAAAATGTACTTCATTGGTATCCAGCGGAAGAATTTTGCCGGTGCTGAACATTCCTTCCACATTCAGGTAAAAGTGAATATTCCTCTTAAGGCTGTCCGCATAATGATTGAAGCGCATGCCGGTGAGTTGCGGCAGCTCTAAATCAGCGGTGATGGGGTTTTCGCCGGGGAGGGTAATTGTCAGTTTGATATGATAGTTATCCTTTACCAGTTGAGATCTGTCGAACGTGAGTATGCCATTGCGAATTTCGCCATTAGAAGATTTTACCTCCATTTTATTCCATCTGAGCGATCCGTTGAAACCATTGGCAGTAGCTACTTTGCTACTATCGCTGTAGGTGAGCTGAATCCCAATAGGTGTGCGGTTATACAATTCCGGAACGGCATTATCATCATAGGCTGCGTAGGCGGCCACCAACTTCCGTTGCTGACCGAAGGCCAGCAGCGGAAGAGTGATGCTTATCAGCAGTAATAACTTCTTCAAGCAAGTAATTTTTATGGACGGACAGACAGTTGTCTCGCTACATATTTCCCTAGGATATCAAATTCCAGATTGACTGAATTGCCTGGTTGGATATACTGGATATTGGTGAATTCGAAGGTATATGGAATGATGGCCACAGAAAACTCGTTGTTGGTCACATCAAAAATGGTGAGACTGATACCATTGAGGCAGATAGACCCTTTTTCCACGAGGAGGCCAGCAAATTCGCCAGGGTATTGGAATCTGAACAGCCAGCTTCCATCTTGCGATTCGCGCGACACGCAGGTGCCGGTTGTATCCACATGTCCTTGTACGAGGTGACCGTCAATGCGGGCATTGAAAACCATGGCGCGTTCCAGGTTTACTTTCTGGCCAGGGGTTAGCAGGCCCAGGTTGGTCTTTTGCAGGGTTTCTGCCACTGCCACCGTGGTATAAGTATCTCCTTCTACACCAGTTACAGTGAGGCAAACGCCATTATGAGATACGCTTTGATCTATTTTCAAATCTGCTGCCATAGCAGATTTTATGGTGATAGTCAGGTTTCCGCCTTCCTGTCTGGTGGAAATTACTTCTCCTTGTGTTTCAATGATTCCTGTAAACATATCGCAAATTTAGTAAAATCTGAATTGGGCTAGCTGACTCTTGGTTTCCATGGAATTTCTTCTGCGCCCAGTTTATGGCCGGTCCAGCGGGCGAGCACGAAGAGGTAATCACTGAGGCGGTTGAGATATTTGAGCACCAGTGGTTCGATGAACATTTCCTGTTCCTGCATACCTACGCAGAGGCGTTCCGTACGGCGGCACACGCATCTCGCGATATGACATGTTGAAACCGCCACATGCCCGCCCGGCAAGATAAAAGAGCGCATGGGAGGAATTTCTTCGTTCATCTTATCGATGGATTTTTCCAGCAGGGTAATATCTGCTTCATGGAGATCAGGGATCTTCATTTTGGTTTCCTTATCTGGATCGCAGGCCAGTGCGGCACCGACAGTAAAAAGACGGTCCTGGATTTCCCGAAGGAGATTTTTGGTATCCGGATCGGCGGTGTAATCGTTTACCAGGCCAATGTAGGAGTTCAGTTCATCGACCGTGCCGTAGGCATCGATGCGTATATTGCTTTTAGGCACTTTGGTACCGCCTATGAGGGAGGTTTTTCCTTTATCGCCTGTTTTGGTATATATCTTCATGTACTAAAATTAAAACAAAAAATCCTTCCGGTATTGCCGGAAGGATCGAAGTATATAAAGGGATAGGGCGATAAATCAGACCCCTACCACATATTTTTCATTTACACGGTCAGATTCGATCACGCCATCGCGGAGGCGGATAATACGACGGGCATGGTCGGCGATATCTTCTTCGTGGGTAACTAGTACTACGGTGTTGCCGGAGGCGTGGATACTGCCAAAAATGTCCATGATTTCAATGGAAGTTTTGGTATCCAGGTTACCGGTGGGCTCATCGGCGAGGATGAGGGAAGGATCATTTACCAGGGCTCTGGCGATGGCCACGCGTTGGCATTGACCTCCGGAGAGCTCATTGGGTTTGTGATCCGCACGGTTTTCCAGTTTTACTTTTTCCAGCATGGCCATGGCTTTTTCCAGGCGTTCTTTTTTACCGACACCCTGGTAAATTAGGGGAATGGCCACATTTTCCAGTGCGGTAAGGCGTGGCATCAGGTTAAACTGCTGGAATACAAAGCCAATTTCTTTTCCTCTCACATGCGCCAGGGAATTGTCATCCATTTTACTGACATCGTGCCCGCTGAGGATATACCTGCCGTTGGTAGGGGTATCCAGGCAGCCCAGAATGTTCATGAGCGTGGATTTACCGGAGCCGGAAGGTCCCATGAGGGCTACGTATTCATTTCGGAAAATATCTAGGGAAACGCCCTTCAATACCGGCAGTTCATTTTTGCCGAGATAGTAGCTTTTTCTGATTTCTTCCAGGTGGATAACAGACTTTTGCATGTAAGGTTATTTCTTTATTATTTTGGGCACTTTGAAGTATTCCTCGTTGGCGGCAGGCGCGTTCTGTAGCGCTTCTTCTCTGCTGATGGATGGTTTCACCTGGTCTTCCCTAAACACATTATAATCTTCCGTAAGATGGAGGAGTGGTTTAACGTTGGAAGTATCCAGTTCGTTGAGTTTTTCTACGAAGGTGATCATCCGTTGGAGGTCGCCGGTAAATTCTTTTTTTTCTTCCGCACTGAATTCCAGTCTGGAAAGATCTGCCAATTGCTGTACCAGAGTATCGTTGACTTCCATAAACAAATTAAACGAAAAGGTAATGAATTATAAAAGGTAAATTGATAGTATTCCAAAATTAGGGATAAACGGCCAGATATTTTTAAATTGCGCCCTGTTATGGCAACAGAAAAAGAAATTGTGGTGAGCGGCATACGCCCCACAGGATATTTACACTTAGGTAATTATTTTGGTGCTATCCGTAATTTTATTCGGATGCAGGAGGACTTTAACTGCTACTTCTTTGTGGCAGATTGGCATTCACTTACCACCCATCCTGATCCGAAAGATCTCCGTGGTAACGTAGAGCGCGTACTGGCAGAGAATATTGCTTCCGGCCTGGATCCAGAAAAGGTAGTACTGTACGTACAGAGCGACGTTCCCGAAATCGCAGAGCTTTATTTGCTGATGAATATGCTGGCTTATGTAGGTGAGCTGGAAAAAGTGCCAACGTTCAAGGACAAGGTAAGATTGCAGCCACAGAACGTGAATGCAGGTTTGCTGACCTACCCAGTGCTGATGGCCACCGATATTCTTATCCAGCGTGCCGTGAAGGTACCTGTTGGAAAAGATCAGGGCCAACATCTGGAAATGGCGAGAAATTTTGCGCAGCGTTTTAACCATCGTTATGGTAATCTGTTCCCTGAACCAGAAGCTTTTAACTATGGTGATAGCCTCGTTCGTATTCCAAGCTTAGATGGAACCGGTAAAATGAGCAAAAGTGAAAATGAATTGGCGACACTTTACCTGGCAGATGAGGACGATAAGATTCTCAACAAAATCAAGAAAGCTAAAACCGATAGCGCTACCGGAGTAATTGGATCCCCTATGCCAGAATCAGTGAGCAACTTGATCGACCTGATGAAATTGGTGTCTGCACCGGATGTAGCCAAATTCTATACAGAAGCTTGGGATAATCAGACCATTCGTTTTGGTGATATGAAAAAGCAACTCGGTGAGGACATGGTGAAATTCATTGCCCCTATCCGTGAGAAAGCGAAAGCATTGCAGCAAGATCACGCTTATATGCAGCGTATTATGAAACATGGTGCGGAAAAGGCCAGAGAGAATGCATCTAAAACACTGAATGAGGCCAAGAAATTAATCGGTATAAAATACTATTGATAAAGTGAAATCAAGTAGCTATTTTCAATAATTACATACCATATCAACATACGCATGGCAAAACAAGCAAATAAAGTTAAACATATCGCAATTGCAGGCAATATTGGTGCAGGAAAAACGACGCTGACAGAAATGCTTTGCAAACATTATAAATGGCATCCGCAGTACGAAGATGTGGAACATAATCCTTACCTGAATGATTTCTACGAGGATATGCCACGTTGGTCTTTTAATCTACAAATCTATTTTCTGAATGGTCGTTTGAAACAACTGTTGGAAGTACAGAATGGTAATCAAACTGTTATCCAGGATCGTACGATCTACGAGGATGCGCACATCTTTGCGCCTAACTTGTACGAAATGGGACTGATGACCAAAAGGGATTTTGACAACTATTTCAATTTCTTTGAGACGTTGAAATCCATGGTTAGACCTCCAGATTTACTGATTTACCTGCAAGCATCTGTTCCTACCCTGGTAGCACAGATTCAAAAAAGAGGTAGAGAGTATGAGGAGAATATCCGCCTCGACTACCTGAAACGACTAAACGAATATTACAACAACTGGATTGAGAAATATAAAGAAGGTCCATTGTTGGTGATAGATATTGATAAAAACAAGTTTCCAGAAAGTGAAGAAGATCTGGGAGAAATCATCTCCAAGATTGATTCTCAATTGTATGGATTGTTTTAATTAGTTAAAGGAATTTAAAAAGCGGCTATCTCAAATGAAATTTGAGATAGCCGCTTTTTTATTGTCGCTTTTTATCTTAATCCTAGATTATCATGGAGCTGTAAATTCAACGCTAGGTTTTTCGTTAGTGCCTCTACTTGTTAACGTAATTCCATTATTCTGTGCTGTAATATTTGTTTTATTGGAAAAGAGCAAGATGACCTTTGCATTGAATTTCCATGTGTCATGGCCAGCACCATTATGCGTTTGTTGCCAGATTACTGTTTTAAATTTTTCGCAATCTGATTTGGACATGCCCACAGCATCGCCTAGTTCGAGATCGAATTGATGGTTTGAATTGTCTTTGTACTGCCCGCCATCATCATTGGTGTCGTCCTTATCATATGCTTTACCAATCAATGATTTACCATCAGCAGTGTATACCTCGATAAAAACGCCGGTATCGTGATCTTTGTCATCATCATTGGTATGCGTAAAAAGAGTGGCTTTCACCAATGTAGGTTCGTCAGTTTTCTTTGATGGGATGAATGAAAGCAGTGTGATCGCAGCGAGCGATGTCATACACCATTTAAGAATTTTGGAGTAATGCATAAACTTAAATTTTGGTTTTTTAGGGTATGGTAGATCTAAGAAGAATTGATGAGGTTACAGTCTATAAGCTAATACTAAATTTCACTATTAAAATGAGAAAAAAAAAGGGTGTTTTCACCCAAATTGAATACACAAACCCAGCAGGACAGTAAAGGTTGTAGAAGTACTTGTGGGTCGCTTTTTTTGTTTGTTAACATGTAGTAAAGGTTTGTGCAACCTGCATGGGATAATTTTGTGCTTGATATGTTTGTTTGATTAACCCGTAATTAAGAAGTATTTATGTTAACCCAGTCATGGAGGATGCTTATCCTGCATTTGTTGATAATATTTTTTCAGTTGATTTATGGAGACGTAAAGGCCTTTGCTGTTCAGCTTACAGCTTATGGTAGGTTCTGGGGAGGAGCGGCCTATGGGAGCGGATTCACGGACGCCCTTGTAGCGGCAGATAACCCTGCAGTGCTGGCGGATTGCAGGCATTTCAATGCCGGTATCTTCACAGAAAGAAGGTTTGGACTTGCAGAAGTACCGATGTATCTAGCGGCATTAGTTATTCCTGCCGGCGGCACTGCATTAGGAGTGCAGTTGCGGCAGTTTGGGAATAGTTACTGGAAGGAACAGGCACTGAGCGGCAGTATGGGGCTGCATTTGGGAGAAGGCCTAGGAGTAGGCGCACAGTTAGGATATCATAGTAAATCCGTATACCAGTATGGTAGTAAAGGAGTACCTAGCGCGGTACTTGCTGTACGATGGCGCCCAGGCCCAGGGTGGATGGCCGGTGTACAGGTAATCCGGGAGGACGATTGGCAATATAGGCTGGGAGTGGGCTGGCAGTCGGGGCAAGGGTTCCTGCTAGCTGCGGAATACAGGCAGCAGGAAGGGAAACTATCACCTGCTATTCAAGCGATATACCGGATCATTCCCGTATTGGCGATGGAACTGGGTCTCAGTGGATGGCCTCCTGCTCCGCAATGGGTGGTCATGCTGACACGAGGGCTATTACGAATTGACGGTGGAGCATCCATACATCCACAATTAGGCTTCACACCTACAATAGCGTTGATATGGGGAAAATAGCGGGGATAATCCTGTTATTACTCGTAGGGCTCCAAGTATATGGACAGGAAGAATTGCCAGCTACTATACAACAGTCAATGGAAGCGGAAACTGCAGCCACCACTGCGGTTAGTGAGGATGATGAGCAGTGGCAGTTGTTACAAGAAAGAGCGCATCATCGTATTTCATTGAATACCGCGGATGCCGAGGAGCTTACCGCATTAGGCATTCTATTGCCTCATCAAGTGGAAAGCCTGTTGCAATACCGCCAGTTACTGGGCGATTTTGTGAGTATCTATGAATTGCAGGCGGTGCCAGGATTTGATATTAGTCTGATTAAACAGTTGCTGCCCTACATCAGTACAGATGAGGGTTTTAAGCCAAGGTATCAATTGCGCGACTTGTTCTCAAAAGGAGGCAAAAGTTTATTGGTGCGTTATGGGAGGCAACTGGAAGCTTCAAAAGGATACTTATCCGCCAATGGAGGGGCTAAGGCGTACCAAGGAAGCATAGATAAGGTGTTTATCCGTTACCGTTATAACCTCACTGGATATACGAGCTATGGCATATCGATGGAAAAAGATCCTGGGGAGGCTTTCTTTCGGGGTGCACAGCGATATGGATTTGATTTTTATAGTGCGCATTTATTTATCAGTAATTACCGACATGTGAAAGCAGTGGCAGTAGGGGATTTCACGGTAAATATGGGACAGGGATTGTTGCAATGGCATAGTCATGCTGCAGGAAAAAGTGCCGCTGTATTGCAGGTAAAGAAGGAAGGGGAAGTGTTGAGACCTTATACCTCCTCTGGGGAATATTACTTTTTTCGTGGAACTGGAGTGACCATGCAAGTAGGGAAGGTACAACTGACAGCCTTTGGCTCTCTGCGCAAGCTGGATGGAACAGTGGCAGGTGCGGATACCCTTACGGACGGGCAGGTAGCTACCGCATTACAATCAGCGGGTTATCACCGGACATCTTCTGAAATAGCTAAGATGAATGCAGTGACCCAATTCAGCAGTGGTGCGGTAGTTCGTTATATGGGCAAATGGAATTTAGGCGCCAATATTATTTATCATCATTTGTCGCCAGGATTAGAGAAACCGCTGAAACCTTATAACCAGTTTGATTTCCGAGGGAATGGCTTGGTGAATTATAGCCTGGATTATTCTCGAACACTGGGGAATATGCATCTTTTTGGAGAATTGGCCCGCGATCAGCAGGGCAGGTTAGCAGGATTACAGGGGGCATTGATTAGTATGTCCGCCAATGCGGACTTTTCCCTTGTTTACAGGAATTACGATAAAGCTTATCAGAGCTTTTATAGTAAAGGGTTTGGAGAGAATTATAATACCCGAAATGAACAGGGTATATATATGGGATGTAGCTTGAGGCCCACTTCCCGATGGTTGCTAAGCGGATATGTAGATTGGTTCCAATTTCCTTGGCTACGGTATGGGGTAAACTTTCCCTCAGGAGGATGGGAATACTTGTTACAGTTATCCTGGACTTGCAAGAAAAATGTGATGTTCTCTGGCAGGGTACTTAGTCGGAAAAAAGATGAGGCGCAGTTAACGCATATACGTTTTCAGGCGGATATAACAGGCAAGAAAAAATGGGCCACCAGTACGCGATTTGAGTATGCTGGGTACAATGCTGGAGGCATTTTGCAACCGGGGATTTTATTTTACGAGGAATGCAGTTATAAACCGCGTCGACTACCAGTGCAGTTGGATGCTAGAGTGGGGGTGTTTCATACTGGAGGCTATCAGTCACGTGTATACGCGTATGAAAGTAGTGTTATGTATGAGAACAGCGTAGGGCAGTATTATGGTGATGGGTGGCAGTACTACCTGAATTTGAAATGGAAACTGGATAAGAATATTACTTGTTGGGGGCGTATCCATCAAGTGATTTATCCTGGTAAACAGCGCATTGGCAGCGGTTGGGATATGATACAAGGTAATAAAAAAACGATGCTGCAATTTCAGTTAATCTATGCGTTTTAGAGACTGATTATTAAAATTGCCTTAATTTTTAGGGTGTTAAAATGTTGAAAAACAAGAGTTTGAATCAATTAGATAACATCAGTTAAAATAATGTTAATAGATTTTGCGCGTCGATTTACTTTTTTTTCTACCTTGTGCGTATTCAACCAAAATCTAAATCTAAAACGTTACATGAAAGAGGCTCCAATCTTTTTCAGACAACTTAAATGGGGTGTTAACCAGTTGAATGAAGCTTTTGAGAAAACTGGGTTTGTTAGCAATGCGTTATGTTACACCACGTAAATTAGTTGACCGTTTTTAATTTGGAATTTTTTACCTGTTAGTGATTTTACTTTTATTAGAAAATTTAGTCTCACAAAAAACTATCATTTTCATATGCTGACTAACGATGTTAAATGTCTTGCAACGTAACCTGCTTAAGTTTCTAACAGATACAATCTGATATTAGCAACCAATAATATATTGTTATTTTTTCTTTTCAACCAAAATCTGAATCATCTATGAAAAAGATGCTACTCTTTTTCGTTGTGTTCCTTGCAATGATGAACATGACTTATGCCCAGCAGCAACAGGTTGCTGGAAAGGTTACCGGATCGGATGGAGCACCAATTCCTCTAGTAACCATACAAATCAAAGGTACTACCAAGGGTACTACTACCGATGCAAATGGTAATTTCAAACTCAGTATTGATGGCGCGAGTGCCGTACTTATTTTCAGAAGCGTAGGCTATCAGAATAAGGAAGTTACTGCAGCAGGAGGTTCTACTCTCAACATATCGCTGGCAGCAGATAATAAAAATCTGGAAGAAGTAGTGGTAACGGCGTTGGGTATTAAACGTGAGAAAAAATCACTGGGATATTCCGTACAGGAAGTGAAAGGTGATCAGTTGATGAACAACAAAGACAACGTTATCTCAGCGATGTCCGGTAAAGTAGCCGGTGTCCAGGTTACCAACTCTACTGGTATGCCAGGTTCCTCTTCCAACATCGTTATCCGTGGTAACCAGTCTATCTCCGGTAACAACCAGCCGCTGTTTGTAATTGATGGTATTCCTATCGATAACAGCGTGAACTCTACTGAAAGCAATCTGCAAGGTGTACAAAACTCCAACCGTGCAATTGACCTCAACCCTGATGATATCGCTAGCATGTCTGTTCTGAAAGGCCCTGCTGCTACTGCATTGTACGGTATCGGTGCTTCCAATGGTGCGATCATTATCACCACCAAAAAAGGTTCCAATACTGCTGGTAAAATGAATGTTTCTGTGAACTCCGCAGTGACCTGGAGCCAGGTAAATAAACTGCCAGAATTCCAAACAAGATACGCACAAGGTAGTAACGGTAAATATGTGGGTCCAGATGTTCCTGCAACACGTTCCTGGGGTCCAGATGTAAAAAATCTGACCTACTACAATAATAAATCTAACCCTAATGACCCTAATAACCCTGGTAATTATCTCTGGAGTTACCTGGGTAACCTTACCTATTTAAACGATGTAACAGATCCTTCTAAACCAGGAAACCCTACCATTGTTGGTCATAAAGACCCTAATGGTACTGGTGCTCCTGTTGCGATCTATGATAACGTAAAGGATTTCTTTGTAACTGGTCACACCTACGATAACTCCGTATCATTGTCTGGTGGTAATGATAAATCTTCTTATCGTTTGTCTTTATCCAATCAAAAAAATAATGGGGTAGTACCTAACAGTTCTTTCAATAAAACAACTGTAAGGTTAACCGCTGATTCAAAAATGACCGATAAACTGACATCCAGCGCAACTATCTCTTATATCAATTCCGGTGGTACACGTATCCCTCAGGGTGGTGGCCTTTCTGGTATCGGTCTGGGATTGTATCGTACACCTATTACTTTCGATAATAAAAATGGTGCTACCAGCCCTACTGACCCAAGAGCATATATTCTTCCTGATGGTCAGGGCTCTCAACGCGCGTTCAGCGGTGTTGGTGGAGATGGCGTACACTCACCAGTTTTTGATAACCCTTATTGGGCAATCAACAACGAACAGTTTAAAGATGAAGTAAACCGCGTAATGGGATCAGCTACCATCAGCTATGATGTACTGAAATGGCTGAATGTATCCTACCGTGTAGGTGGTGATATTTATTCCGACAGACGTAGACAACCTTATCCACTGTATTCTGCAACTGCACCTACAGGGATGCTCATAGAAGATCAGTACCTTAACAGAATTCTCAACTCCGACTTCTTCGTTACATTCCATAAACAACTGAACAGGGATCTGGACATGACATTCATGTACGATAATAACCTGTACAGCTTCTACAAAGAAAATATCACCCCAACCGGTAATAACCTCACTTTCCAGAACTTCAATAACCTCTCCAATGCGGTGAATATTCTGGCTACCGAAGGTGTGTTCAAACAGAGAAGAGCTTCTAATATCGGGGATCTCCGTCTGGCTTATAAAGATCAACTGTTCCTGCATGCCAGCGGCCGCGTGGATAAAAGCTCCACACTGCCAAGAAGTAACAATACCTTCTTCTATCCTTCCGTTGACTTAGGCTGGGTATTCAGTGAACTGGGCGGCCTGAAAAATAGCAACGTCCTTTCCTTCGGTAAACTGCGTGTATCTTATGCAGAAGTAGGTAACGATGCTCCTATTTATTACCTATACCCTAACTATGTAAGCTCCTTCTTTGCGGATGGTTTTACAAATGGTATCACTTTCCCATTTGCAACAGCTAACGGTAACGTGGGTGGTTTCATGGCCAACGGTACTTCCAGCTCTGGTGGTTCCCGCCTAAATAACCCTAATCTGAAACCAGAAAGAATCAAACAGTTCGAAGCCGGTGTGGAATTGAAATTCCTGAAAAATCGTATCGGCGTAGACGTTGCTTACTATCGTAAAAAATCAATCGATCAAATCCTCGCAGTACCTGTTTCCAGCACTACCGGTTATGGAAGCATCGTATTGAATGCGGGTGAAATCACCAACCATGGTGTGGAAGTACAGTTAAATGCTACTCCTGTTAAAGCACGCAATTTCACTTGGGATATCAATATCAACTGGGCAGCTAACCGCAGCCTTGTGGGTGAACTCTATCCTGGTGTAGATCAGATCGGCCTTGGTGGTTACACCGGAGCTGTTGCTAGTGCCATGAAAGGTCAGCCTTATGGCGCCATCTTCGGAAACAAATATCTGCGTGATGCACAAGGTAATCTCGTAATCGAAGATCGTCCTTCTGAAGGTGCTGGTAAATATGGTTTCCCAATCCCAGACCTCTCTAAAAGCGTATCTCTCGGTAGCTTCAACCCTGACTGGATCTCTGGTATCGGTAACACCTTCACTTACAAAAACTTTAGCCTCTATGCCCTGATCGACATCAAACATGGTGGCGTAATGTGGAATGGTACCCGTGGTGCCCTGGTTACCTACGGTCGTGCTAAAGAAACTGAAAACAGAGGTACAACTACTGTATTCAAAGGTGTAGCTGGTCACCTGGATGATAACGGAAATACCGTACTGGCAGGTAAAAACAACGATGTTACCGCAACACTGGGACAAGCTTGGTATACCGGTAACGGTGGTGGTTTCGGACCTGTTGCTGAACCATTCATTGAAGATGCAGGATATGTAAGACTGCGCGAAGTAAGCCTGTTTTATAAATTCAATCCTAAACTGCTGAATGCTACAAAATTCATCAAAGGACTGGAAATTGGCTTTGTTGGAAGAAACCTCTGGCTGCATACCAAATATACTGGTGTAGATCCTGACGGAAGCCTCACTGGTGCTGGTAACGCACAAGGTCTGGATTATTTCATGGCTCCATCTACTAAAAACTATTCAATACAGTTGAAATTATCCCTTTAATACCACTAGTCTTTAATTCTTAAAATGTTGATTGTATGAAATTCAGAAATATTATCGCTACAGGGTTATTGGGGTGTGCACTCTTCTCAGGGTTCTCCTGCACAAAAGCTTTTGTAGATCCAGATATCAATAAAGATCCGAATAACCCGGTGTCTGTGTCTTCATCTGCATTGCTGCCTTCTGCGGAAGTGGCCATGGGCTATACTTTCGGAAGTGACTTCTCTCGCTTCGGTAGTATGTTTGCACAACAAATCACTGGGGTGGACAGACAATTCGAAGCTTATAATAGCTACATCTTTTCCACACAGGACTTTGATAACGTTTGGTCATTGGTGTATTCTTCCATCATGAAGAACCTGCAACTGATGATCGTCAACTCTCCTAAAGGAAATGGCGGCTATAATCCTTATAGCAGCATCGCCAAAATCCTGATGGCTTACTCTATTACTACTGTTTCTGACTATTGGGGCGATGTTCCTTATTCAGAAGCATTCAGTGGCTTGGATAAACTCCAACCTAAATACGACAAACAACAGGATATCTACACTGCTGCACAGAAACTGCTGGCAGACGCCATTGCCAACCTGTCTTTACGTCAGGCACAACCAGGTACTGTTGAACCAGGAGCAGATGACGTAGTATTCGGTGGAGACATCAGCAAATGGACAAAACTCGCTAGAGTACTCCAGGCACGTTTGTATATCCATGTGTCTAAATTCGATAACACCGCTGCCCAGAAAGCTCTCGATGCGCTTAACGCAGGTGGCGGCGGCTTCGCCAGCAATGACGATAACTTCTCCGTAACTTTCGGTGCTGCTGCAACTTCCAACGCACCATACTATCAGTTTGAAACTGGTCGTGGTGGATACCTGGAATATGATATCAGCTACTGGTCTGAAACCTTGAAGTCAATGAATGACCCAAGGTATCCAAGACTCATTGATACTACTGCTGGAGGTTTGAATAAAAATTATTATTTCAACCCTGCTGGTACTGTACCACTGACTACTTATGTAGAAATGCTGTTCATTCAAGCAGAAGCCTACTGGCGCGTGGGTAACCTGCCACAGGCAGCTATTGCATACCAAGCAGGTATAGCCGCTTCCATGAAACAATATGGTGTTGCTGATGCAGATGCAGCTACTTATATCGCTGCAAATGGAACACTGTCTACCGTTGCTGCTACTGCATTTACGCAGATCATGACACAGAAATACTTCGCCATGTATCTGAACCCTGAAGTGTTTACAGACTGGCGCAGAACCAATGTGCCTACACTCACTCCAGTTGCCGGTACACAGATTCCTCGCAGGTTCCTGTATCCACAACAAGAGCTCAGTTACAATGCTCCTAACGTAAACTCGAAACTGGGACTTTTCAGCAAAGTTTGGTGGGATCAATAAAGAGATTTTCTCTGCTAATAAAAAAAGAGGGCCATTTGAGCCCTCTTTTTTTATTTTTGTACCGCTAAACTATAAATCATGGAAAATCAGCAGGAAGAACAACAGCAACTTAATATTGAGTTGAGTGAAGAAATGGCAGAAGGACAGTACGCGAATCTCGCTATCATCACCCATTCCAACGCAGAATTTGTAGTAGATTTTGTAAATGTGATGCCAGGTCTGCCTAAAGCAAAAGTTAAATCCCGAATCATACTCACCCCGCAGCATGCCAAGCGCTTCATGAAGGCAATGCTGGAAAATATCAAGAAATACGAATCTGTACACGGTACTATCCAGGATCAGGAACCTGTTTCCCTGCCAATGAATTTTGGTGGTCCTACCGCTCAGGCATAAGCCAGTATTGATTTTAGTACGTATTTCAGCTTTCTTGTCATGGAAAAAACATTTTCATATCATCATTTAAGAGAATTTACCCTGGAAGTTTTTATTCATATGGGTTGTTCTCTCGAACACGCGCGCCTGGCCAGTGAAGTGCTGGTGTCAGCGGATCTCAGAGGAATTGACTCTCATGGCGTAGCCCGCCTGTCTGGGTATGTGCGCCTTTGGGAAGCTGGCAGAATTAATGCTAAACCAAACATCCGCATTGTCCATGAAACCCCCAGCACTGCTGTGGTAGACGGAGATGCCGGATTAGGCCTCGTGGTAGCGCCTTTTGCGATGCAGGTGGCTATTCAGAAAGCCGCTGCAGTAGGTACCGGATGGGTAAGCGTGAAAAATTCCAATCACTTCGGTATTGCTGGATATCATGCGATGCAGGCACTCGATCAGGATATGATCGGTATGGCAATGACCAATGCCAGTCCCCTCGTAGCGCCTACTTTCTCCAAAGAAAGAATGTTGGGTACTAATCCTATTGCCGTGGCTATTCCAGCTAAAGAGCAACCACCATTTGTGGCTGACTTTGCTACCACCACTGCTGCCAATGGCAAACTGGAAATATTACAGCGTAAGAACGAAGAAGCGCCATACGGCTGGATCCAGGATAAAGACGGACAACCAAGTACTAATCCACATGAACTGAAAGATGGCGGTGCATTATTGCCATTGGGAGGAGATAGAGAACACGGAAGTCATAAAGGGTATTGTTTGGGAGCAATTGTTGATATATTTTCGGCCGTGCTTTCAGGAGCCAATTATGGTCCATGGGCGCCTCCTTTTGTAAGTTTCTTGCCACTGGCGCCAGATCCAGTAGGAGAGGGCCTTGGCCACTTCTTTGGAGCGATGCGGGTAGATGCTTTCCGCCCAGCAGACGAATTCAAAGAACACATGGATAAGTGGATTACCCGTTTCCGGGCAGCCACTCCTGTAGCTGGTAAGGAAGTATTGATTCCCGGCGATCCGGAAAGAGAAATGCAGCAACACCGCCTGGAAAACGGTATTCCTGTGCTGGCCCCTGTAGTCAAGGATTTACAGGAAGTTGCGGCTAAGTTTAAGCTCAATTTTTAAAATATTCTCAATCATTTATATACAATTCTATTCAGATGAAAGTGTTAAAATTTGGTGGAACCTCCGTGGGAAAACCAGAGCGTATGCATTCGGTAGCACAACTGATCACAGCGGATGCTGATCAGAAAATTGTAGTGCTATCTGCACTGTCAGGTACTACTAACTCCCTCGTGGAAATTAGCCAGTCATTGTCAGAAGGGAAGAAGGACCAAGCGAAGCAGCAGATCGATAAGCTGGAAGGTCACTACCGTTCTTTCTGTGACGAACTGGTCAAGACCGAGGCTGGCCGTGCTAATGCAAAGGCTATCATTGATGAACACTTTGAATTCCTGAATATTATCCTGAAGATCTCCTTCAATGAAGCATTGAATAAGGATATTCTGGCACAAGGTGAACTGCTGTCTACCCGCCTTTTCTGCGTTTACCTGGAAGAAGCAGGCATTAAAGCAGCACTGTTGCCAGCACTGGATTTCATGAGTATCGATGAATTCGAAGAGCCTGAAATTCCAAAAATTAAGTCTAAACTCACTTCCCTGATCGAAAAAAACAAGGATGTAAATCTGTTCATTACACAGGGTTATATCAGCCGTAATGCAAGAGGAGAAGTGGACAACCTGAAACGCGGTGGCTCTGATTACTCTGCATCCCTGATTGGTGCAGCTATTCAGGCGGATGAAGTGCAAATCTGGACAGATATCGATGGTATGCACAACAACGATCCTCGCGTGGTGAAGAAAACTTTCCCAATCGATCAACTGTCTTTCGATGAAGCTGCGGAGCTGGCCTATTTCGGCGCTAAAATCCTGCACCCTGCTTCTATCTGGCCTGCACAGCATTTCAACATTCCAGTGAAATTGCTGAACACCATGCAGCCGGAAGCAAAAGGTACTATCATCACTGAACTGCCTAATGGTAACGGTGTGAAAGCTATCGCTGCAAAAGATGGTATCATCGCGATCAAAATCAAATCCAGCCGCATGCTGCTGGCCTACGGTTTCCTGCGTAAAATCTTCGAAGTATTCGAGAAATTCCGCACACCAATTGATATGATCACTACTTCTGAAGTGGCAGTATCACTGACAATCGACAATCCTCAACAACTGGATCAGATCGTGAAAGAGCTGCAACCATTCGGTACAGTGGAACTGGATTATCAGCAGGCAATTGTTTCCATCGTTGGTAATGAAGTAGCAGCTACTCCTTCTATCATCACGAAATTGTTCTCTTCTCTGGAAGATATTCCATTGCGTATGATTTCTTACGGTGGTAGCAGACATAATATCTCCATTCTGGTGAATGCCCAGTTGAAAGAGAAAACACTGCAACTGTTGAATAAGGGCTTATTCGGTCTGGAATAGTATTCGACCTAAAACTCTCCTGCCTGTCGTCCCTGCTCGGGCAGGGACGACAAAAAAAATATAAAAAAATGAGGCGTGACGTCGCAGACGTCACGCCTCATTTTTTTATAAAAATCGCCCCCAAACACCACTTTATGACTTGCTCAATCGCTGATCAAACACAAATGGTTTCGTTTCACTGACGATGATCCCCTGTGCTTCTGGATGTTCCGGGTTGATCAGGTAATTAAATTCATCTGCAATTACCACAGACGGAATTTTCAAGACTGCATACTTTGAAGTAGCTATCCACTCGTCGCCAATACACTGCAATTCAGGCAATGGCGCCAGCGATTGCCATTTGGCTGGCAAGTCTTTCTCTGTAAGGGTTCTAATGGCTATGTTGTCGGGAATATGGATAGCTGCGATGCAGAAATCCTGTATAATATTTTTCAGCGGAATATGTACCAGTACTTCCAATGCTGCCAGTGCCCTGGAGCCTGCGGTGTAAACAATAGAATGTCCTTTGCTGTTCCAGCGACCACCATACAGGCGTGCGCCGGTCCCGCTCAGATCATTGATGTATGCACACTTACTGATCCTGTAAACGTCCATGATATATGTATCGAAGTGATGCTATGCAAACAAGCCATGTTCTATACGTCCCAATTCATCTTGGATGAGCTGGAAGCCAAACGTAGTGTCTAATAGCGAAATAGGGAGTTGATAGTTGAAAGCCGGCAATGGAGTACGCATCCATTCCTTGAAATTTTCGAGATCACCGAATACCTCGGTACCTCGTTGGTAGAGCGCAGAGAGCATAATGGCTCGCTCACTGGTATCCAGGGATAGCTTGGCATCATCTGCGTAACGCTGTAATGTTCTTTCTGATATATGGACGACCTGCGCAAGCTCCGTCAGGGAAAATGAAATCTGCCTACTCAGGTTAAGTAACGCTCGTTTAATAATGCCGCTACGGGATAACGCGATGAAATCGAAGTACCCGGCACCCATAGCATGACTGGCATGACTTGTATCTATCAACAAGGCATTCTCTTGTACTTGATAGCCATTGAAATTTGACATAACCGACATTTGTCGCAAAAATACAACAATTTGTCGTATTAATTGCTTTTGTCTTCAAAATATCCAATTTTTCGCATCCAACTGATTTCCAATGTAATAACGCCATAGTCAGAAACTACCTTCCCCTGTAGAATATAAAATCCACTCTTCTGGAAAGGATATTGGCGCAAACTGTCTGGAAAATGTACCGTATCTACAAATTGATCTTCCGCATCCAGGAAAGTACCAAAACACATCGGATCACCTTTGGAAGTACGCAGCATTTTCATGGTGACATAATACCCCAGCGTCATGACCTGTTGACCAATATGTTTATGAAAATCCCGGGCAAGGGTATAAGTGGATTGCTCGTGCTGTAATATACTGAAGGGGGACTGCAAAGGAAATCCCAACAGATCAATTTCATCAAAGGCATCTTCATGCGCATGGTAAGCCAGTTGAGGAAGTGTACAATCCACCGGCGTTGGCCTGAATAATGGAAGGTGATGTATTTGCTTAACTTCACGGGCTTTCGCGAGCAGACTGCCTTTCCACAGTAGTTCTTTTTTCGTATAGCCGGTAAAGTGAAAGCAACCAATACGAATAAGAATTTCCAATTGCTCCGGTCCAGGGCCTGTACGGGAAACAAAATCTTCTAGACTTACAAAAGGGCCACTATTTTTTCTTTCCTCCAGGATGCGCTCTACCAGCGCGAATTCCAACCCCTCGATGTGAATAAAGCCCACAAATACTTCTTTGCCATGGATGTTGGTGAGATAGTCGCTTTGGTTGATACATGGGGCATGCAGTTGAATGCCTGTCTGTTTCAGTTGGTTGAAATACAGTTCCCTGCTGTAAAACCCTCCGAAATTATTGATGACTGCCACCATAAACTCAGCAGGGTAGTAGGTTTTCAGGTAAAGACTCTGGTAACTTTCCACTGCAAAGCTCGCAGAATGGGCTTTAGAGAAGGAGAAATTGGCAAAGCTGGCTATTTGTCTCCACACTTCTTCACTCACATGACGAGGATGCCCTTTTGCATCACAGTTACGGAAAAACCTTGCCTGTATTTGTTCTAAATCTTTCATCCCCCTGTATTTGCCTGCCATGGCTCTTCGCAGTCGATCCGCATCTGCGAGTTCCATGTCAGCAAATTTATGCGCCACTTTGATCACATCTTCCTGGTACACCATGATACCAAATGTTTCCTTCAGTAACTCCTCAATGACCGGATGCAGGTATACTACTGACTGTGGATTATTGAATCGGTCAATATACTGCTTCATCATGCCGGATTGCGCTACACCGGGGCGAATGATAGAACTGGCGGCCACCAGGGAGCGATAGTCGTCGCAGCGCAATTTGGTGAGCAACTGTCGCATGGCAGGAGATTCAATGTAAAAACACCCGATGGTATTTACGCCACGAAGATTGGCTTTCACCTGTTCATCCACCATAAAGGCTTTTACATTGTGGATATCGATGTCTACATCATGATTTTGTTTGATGAGATCAATCGCATCTCGGATATGTCCAAGTCCGCGCTGGCTGAGGATATCGAATTTATACAATCCGATTGCTTCTGCCTGAAACATGTCCATCTGCGCTGTGCTGAAGCCTTTGGGAGGTAGATAGGTTGTACAATAGTGATGGATAGGCGCCTCACTAATCAGGATGCCGCCTGCATGGATACTGAGATGATTGGGAAATGATTTTTCCTGGTTATCCATGAGTTGGCAGAAATGCAGAATTTTTCGTTGTATTCTATCTTCATCCAGCTTCACACTGAAGCCTCCTTGCAGGATACGATCAATTTCTTTTTTAGGCAATCCATACGCTTTCCCCAGTTCCCTAACGATGGCATGTGTCTGGAATGTGGTGACGGTACCCAGTAGCGCAGTATGTTCCGGACCATATTTATTGAAGATATAGGTCGTGATTTCATCGCGGTCTTTCCAGGAGAAGTCGATATCAAAATCAGGTGGAGAGCTGCGATAGAGGTTCAGGAATCTTTCAAAATAAAGGTCCAGTTCTATGGGGTCTACATCTGTAATACGTAGGCAGTAGGCCACGATAGAGTTGGCGCCACTTCCACGGCCTACATAGAAAAATCCTTTTTCCTGGGCAAAGCGAATGATATCCCAAGTAATGAGAAAATAGGATTCGAAATTGAGTTTTGCGATGATATCCAGTTCTTTTTCAATACGGGCGGCTGCGGATTCATGGTTGGAACCATAGCGGTATATCATTCCTTCGTAAGCTAGGTCCCGTAAGAGTTTGCGGTCTTCTTCCACGCTCGCTGAAAAAGTTTTTTTATTGCGGGGGATATTCATTTGCATTTCCACCTCGCAGGCATGCAGTACCGCCAGCGTATTGGCTACTATATGTGGATATCTTTCAAAATGCTCCACTAAATCGGCAGGATGAATAAACGTTTCATCAGGAGCAGCATAGGTTTCGGGCAATAGCTGGGATATCAGGATGTTTTGATCGATGGCTCTCAATACCTGGTGTAATTCATAATGCAGTTCATCCTGGAAGGTAACGGGTTGCATGATGACCAGTTTATCTTTCAGTGCAAGGGTATCCACTCGAAATAATTTATTGATATCCTTGACGCGTACGCCTAGAAGTTCATGTGGCGCTAATGTATGCGGATTGTGGGTTCCCCAGGGATAGATCACGAATGTATCCGGCATTTCGGGCGCTTGTTCTGGGAATGGTTCTCCGGTATGTAATTTATAGGAGAGGAATTTATTGATATGATACCAGCCGTTCTGGTTGCGGGCCAGCAGCAGGTAGCAGAGGGTGTGTTCATTTCTGCATTCCAGTCCCAGTACGGGTTTGATATCTTGTTCCCTGCATTCAGTCACGAAGGTCCATGCATCGGAAGTGATGTTGATATTGGTAAGCGCAAGTGTGGTGATACCGCGTTCTTTTGCTTCCCGGATGAGTGTTTCTACGTGCATGGTGCCATATCGCAGGCTGAAGAATGTTTTGCAGTTCAAGTACATGATGTGGTTTTTGACAATTGCTTACATTGGTTAGTTGCCTAAATTATCTTTTATGGAATGGGGAGATGTCACGCTTCCGGGCCAGCATTTTCTTATCTGGGGGAAGTACATTGGTGCCTTTCATGAGAAATTCCCATCCGAACCTGTTTTTGATCTGATCGATAGCTTGATAGAGTGCAATCATTTCTTGGCTGTCGTCAAAAAGGCTGATCTGATGATTTCCTTGTACAAGGTGACTGAATCTAACGCCAATGAGTCGGACTAACAGTCTGCGGTCATATAATTTTTTAAAGAGTTCTTTTACTTTTTCCAGCAGTACGTGATCGGAGCAGCAGTAGGGGATAGACATCTGTTTGGTAACAGTTTCGAAGTCGGAGTACCGTATTTTAACCGTGATGCATCCGGTTAATTTATTTTGTTGTCGTAATTCGAAGGCGATTTTTTCTGTCATGCGCACCAGTTCGGCGTGCATGAATTCCATATCGATGGTATCGGCATGGAAGGTACTTTCTGTTGAAATGGATTTTTGTTCATAGTAGGGCACAACGGGGGATTCATCGATCCCATTGGCTTTTTTCCAGAGGGAGATTCCATTTTTTCCCATCCAGGCTTCCAGGAGAGAAATGGGCACTTCGCTGAGTGTTTTCACTGTTTCCACGCCGCGCCGACGCAATTGGGCGGCGGTTTCTTTCCCTACCATAGGGATTTTTTCTATGTTGAGTGGGGCGAGGAATGATTTTTCTTCACCGAACATAATTTCCAGTTGTCCATTTGGTTTGGCCTCATCGGTGGCCACTTTGGATACGAGTTTGTTGGAGGCGAGGCCAAAGGAGATGGGCAGTCCGGATTCTTTTATGATTGTTTTTCTGAGTTCGGTAGTCCATTTGAGGGAGCCGAAATACTTATCCATGCCACTGATATCGATGTAGAATTCATCGATAGAAGATTTTTCGTAGAGGGGGGCTTTGTCAGCGATGATTTCGGTGACTTCGCGGGATTTATTACTGTATGCCTCCATATCTCCGCTGCGTATGATGGCATGCGGACAAAGGCGGAGGGCGGTTTTCATGGGCATGGCGGAGTGGATGCCGTAGCGTCTGGCTTCGTAGCTACAGGCGGCTACAACGGCGCGGTCGCTATTGCCGCCTACGAGGAGGGGTTTGCCTATCAGGCTGCTGTCCTGCTGGCATTCTACAGAAACAAAGAAACAATCGAGGTCGAGATGCGCAATAGCGCGTTGTTGCAACGATATCATAACTCACAGATTTAAAGTGATGTAATCGTTTCAGGGAAAAGTTGGGCTAGGTGCTGTATAGCCCGCATAGTAGCGGGACTTCAAATATACTAACATTTTTAGTTTTACTAAAATAATTAGTATGAAGGATAGAGGCTGGAATGAATTTTGTAATTTTACAACATATAGGGGATTTAATCTGTAATTAGTTAAGTATATGAAAATGAACTAGAAGGGAATAGACCATATTCATCTTTCAAAAGCAGGTTCCTATGACAAAAACAGATCTTCGCAAAGAGCTCCTTCTCCTGCTACTATTTGTAGCTCCTCTCATCTATATGGGTTTAGAATGGCGAAATATACCGGACGTCTTCGGGCAGGCGGCAGAGCCGGTTCAGCAGCAGATAAAAACGAAAGAAGACTTCTTGTTGTTGATGATATTTTTCTTCTTTACCAACGCCTTAATATATTTTTTATTTAGGTATTTACCCAAGACAGACGATGAAGCTGTATCAGATCCAGAATTGATGCACCGGGAGTATTACAAGGTGAGGTATGTTATTCAGATCTTTCTTTCGGCCATCGCATTTATCATTATTCTGATGGTGCAAACGGGTCACACTTATGCGATGGAGCGTTGGGCATTTATTGGCATTGGCCTGCTGATGGCGGGTGTGGGCTTATATCTGAAGGGATTAAAGCCCAATAATTATGTAGGCGTGCGCACACCATGGACGCTCAAAGATCCGGTGGTATGGAAGAAAACACATGCTATGGCCAGTAGTTTGTGGACAGCCGTAGGACTTGTACTAATTGCCGGAGCGTTTTTTATGTCGCTCATCACCGGAGTTTTTGTTATATTTGCCTCATCCTTCCTTCTTCCAATATTACCTTATATTTATTCATTCCGGTTAGCGAATGAGGATAAGGGATAACAACAAGCTATTAATAGTGGTCAATACATAAAAAGAAAATGGCGGCTCTTGACAAGGCCGCCATTATTATTTTGGGAATAATTACACGGATTAATAAAAACCTCTCTGGCCTTTGGTCATTACCAAACCAATGATGATAAGAATTAACACGAGGGCAATGCTGTAGAAATTTCTTGCCAGCATGTGTTTTTTGGCAGCATCGGTTGCCTTCTTCACTTTCGACTTACCAATATGTACCAGTGCAATGGCGATAATAGCCAAAGTCTCATGTTCTACGGTAAAGAACCGGAGCATGGGATCTTTCATGGCAACGCCCATGTCTGCACGCGCGGTGGTCACCAGGCTGCTCGTAAAGAACAGGATAATACCAACCAGCAGTTGGATATCGCAGGCGATCATGAAGAAAAGCCCTGCCTTATTATCGGCAGCGGTGAAAGGCGTTTTGCCGGAAACCCCTTTAAAAGCACGGATGACGGCCCAGATACCTGTGAGCAGTACTGCCCATCTTAAAATGGAATGTACAAGTAACATAAGTTAGTGAGTTGATTAATCCGGGCAAAAATAAGTTCTGATTCGCAGATATATTTGGTAAATGATAAAAATATTTGCTAATTTTGTTAGCAAAGTACTAAATTGTTTAGGTTATGTCCGTAGTATGCCAGAATTTGAAATATCTGCGTAAGCAAAAAGGCTGGACGCAGCAAGAGTTTGCCGATAAACTTGGCATCAAGCGTTCCCTGCTCGGCGCATATGAAGAAGAGCGTGCGGAGCCGAGAACAGAAGTGCTGGAACAGGTGAGCGATATGTTCCGGGTTACCATTGATGACCTGCTTCGCAGGGATCTAGGTTCCCAAAAGGATAATTTCCTGGAAAAACGTCGTCAGCAAAAATTGGGCAGCAGCAGGCAGTCCATCACCTTCGTTCCGGTAAAAGCTGCTGCAGGTTATCTGGCAGGCTATAATGATGAGGAATTCATCGAAGAGTTGAACACCTTTACGCTGCCTATGCTGGGTGCGGGTGATTACAGAGCTTTTGAAATCGCCGGGGATTCTATGTTGCCGGTGACGTCTGGATCTGTTATTGTCTGCCATAAAGTAGATGGCTGGGAAGAAATTAAAAACAATGAAACCTATGTGGTGGTAACCGCCCGTGGTGGTATTGTTTTTAAACGAATAGTAAAAAGCAACCGCTCTAAATCGAAGATTACCCTCGTCTCCGATAATAATCAATTTGAGCCTTATGCGGTAGAAATGGAGGATGTGCTGGAACTTTGGCAGTCGGATGCTATTGTCAGCAAATCCAACCAACAAAGCCGTATGAGCGTGAATCACCTAGCAGATATGGTTAGCCAACTGCAGGATCAGGTGAGCATGTTGAAAAAGAAAATAAAAGATTAAGTATAATCACCTGTTGCCAACAAACTGCTCTTCGGGCGGTAAATTCCACAGGTAGCGCCATGCCGTTGCGGGATGTGCGTCATTTCATTGATTTCTTACTGCGGGAAGAATGCCCGCAGTCTTTATCT
This sequence comes from Chitinophaga sp., assembly GCF_019236475.1. Lineage (GTDB taxonomy): Bacteria > Bacteroidota > Bacteroidia > Chitinophagales > Chitinophagaceae > Chitinophaga. Next base: position 6,397 of record NZ_JAFAIX010000011.1, on the reverse strand, counting down.
GCGGGAGCGGATCGGGCGCCCTATTCCGTATCTGTTCTCTGCTATCCAGATTTCCTTGTTTCCGGATTTTCCTACGTTTCCGAGAACAACCCCGTTATTGCCCGGTTGCCCGCTGATCCCGGTAATTCAGCAGTTATTACCGTGACCACCAGGTAACCGTAGCAAACGGGAAAAACAGGCAAAAATCGGCGGAAAAGCCGCCACTACCCAACTTACTAATTCAAAGTAATTAGTACATGCCTGAAAAACCGGTACACAAAGGCACAAGATGATGCCCGTTGCAATTTTGCGCCTTTGTGTGCCGCGGCAACTCCGGTTATTCTTTGGCTAATCGGCCGAAAAATCATAATTTAAAAGACGATTTCAATCCGATCACCCAAATAATCTATCCATGAGGTTCCATGTATCTATCGCTGAAGCTATGCAACAGCTCCAGAAAAGTGATGATGATTTCGCAGTCCTATTCGAACATGGCAGTATGCGCGGCATTATCTTCGGACCGGATGAACTGGATGATCAAGAACCACATATTCAGGATGAAATCTATATCGTATTGAAAGGCACCGGCGAATTTACCCTGGAAGAGAAAACAGTAAAGGTCGCACCCGGTGATTTCCTTTTCGTTCCGGCAGGCGCCGAACACCATTTCTCCAACTTCAGCCCAGACCTACTTTTATGGGTCATTTTCTACGGAGAAGAAGGCGGAGAGGAGGATTGAGAGAAAAAAAAGTGAACCTTTTTGTTTTTAAAAAATATTGTTTTATCTTTGCGTTCCTAAAAATAAGAGGCAAAAATTATGTTGATAATTGATTCTAAAGATTGCGAAAACATAGACAAGGCGCTGAAAAAGTACAAAAAGAAATTTGAGAAAGCTCGCATCCTGCTGCAACTCAGATCACGCCAGTCTTTTACCAAACCTTCTGTTAAACGTCGTAATGAAGTGCTGAAAGCAGTTTATAAACAACAGTTGGCTTCTGGTAAAATTGAAGGATAATTCCTATTGCTAAGTAACTTATTAGCAACTCAAAATATTTGATGATTGTAAGGTTTTTAATAACTTTACAATCATCAATCTTTTTGTGTTGAACGAAGAACTCTACTCTCTATCCGAGCGTTTCCTTACTCACCTGGAGCTCGAACACCGGTATTCAGAACATACCATCAGGGCCTATCGCAGCGATATGGACCAATTCCTTTCCTTTATTACCGCCAGATTTGGCCGTACCCTACTAACAGATATATCTCATGTCATGATACGCGATTGGCTATCTACCAACATAGATAAATCAGTTACTGCCAAAAGCGTTAACCGGAAAATCTCTACCCTTAAATCATTTTTTAAATACTGCATGCGGCAAGGACTGCTGAAAGTCACGCCCATGACCAAGGTGATCGCGCCGAAAATCGCGAAACGCCTTCCCGGATTTATTGAAGAAAAAGGAATGCGCGCCCTGGAGGAGAATGTCAGCCCCGTTTCAGTGACATCGCCGAATATTTTTGAAAATGACTTTGAAGGGCATACACACCGACTCATATTCGAAGTGTTTTATCAGACGGGCGTTCGTCTGTCAGAGCTGATTGGCCTGGAGGAATTCAAGGTGGATAAACGCAATTTGACTATTAAGGTGATGGGTAAAGGCGGAAAGGAAAGGATCATTCCCATCAGTAACGGCTTGTCAGCCATGATAGAAGACTATAAAGCTGAAAAGAGGGCGCACCTGGAAGGTTTCGAAGAGCGAGTGCTATTCGTTCATCCACACACGGGAAAGCGTTTATATTCCAAATACGTTTATCTCACGGTAAGAAAGTACCTGTCAGAACATCAGATTACCACGTTGAAGAAAAAGAGTCCACATATACTCCGACATACATTTGCTACCCATCTGACCAATAATGGGGCAGATCTGAATGCTGTAAAAGAGTTGTTGGGGCATTCCTCCCTGGCGTCTACACAGGTATATACCCATAATACGATCGGGAAATTAAAAGAAATCCATAAACAGGCACATCCGAAAGCATAGGAGTGCTTGATGTCAAAACGCGAAAAGGGGCTGAATTTCGGCCCCTTTTCGCGTTTTAATCGGGATTTGCCTGAAGTAGGGTGCTAGACGTATAGGATACCGTTACAACGGCAATGGGTATATGTTAGTGTTTCGGGAGACACGTGTCTCTCGGTTTTCCTGGCTTTCTATCCGCTACGTGTATGCACTTCACGAGAAAGTAAAAGTAATTTTGGGGGTAAATACTAGGTGAATGAAGATGGATGGTTGCATATATAGTACATTTTTCATGCATTGTTTTTTGCATACACAACATAAAAGGAGGCATATGGTAAGGATAAATGAATGTGAGGCGGGGCGTGGGTTTGCAAGATGTGTAACAAAAGGATGATTACGGTGTTGAATATGTTAGATATCAGGCAGATAATTTCATTTTAACAAAATATTACGCGGCATAGTAGCAGCGAATAGATAAAGTGAGTATATTAGTACAAGAAGTTCTTTCACACTAAAGAGAATGCCTATAGCCAAGCATTACCCATTAGTACACAGATTGTTAAAATTTAAAAAAATTAGTGCTATGAACGTTCAAATTCAAACTGTGCATTTCGATGCTGATTCAAAATTGATTGATCACGTGAACAGAAAAATTCAGAAATTGAACACGTTCCATGATCGAATAGTAAGCGTGGATGTTTTTCTAAAATTGGACAATTTAGCGCATCAGATAAAAGACAAAATTGCGGAGATTAGGGTCCGAATACCGCGACAGGACTTGTTTGTGAAGCACGAGTCCAAATCCTTCGAAGAGTCATTTGACCTGGCGTTTGACGCATTAATCAACCAAGTAAAACGCAACAAGGAGAAAAAAATTCAATAATTTTTTAAAATAATTTTGGAAATATCAATTCCTTTGCTACCTTTGCCATCCCGATTACAAAAAGGGGTCGGTAAAAGGTAGCAAAGTTCTTTATAGCAGGGCGTTTTAGGGGAAACAAATGATTTTTTAATAATTTGTAAGAAACTAAAAAAAAGATTTGGAGAATTGATAAAAACTCTTAATTTTGCGCTCTCTTTCAACGAGTTACTAATTGAAAGAATGTTTTTTGAAAGATGCCAGCATAGCTCAGTTGGCCAGAGCTACTGATTTGTAATCAGTGGGTCGGGGGTTCGAATCCCTCTGCTGGCTCATCGTTTTGGTTAAGTTGTCTGGATACTAACGGTATCCGGACAACGAAAATCAAAGATCAGAAAAATTGTTAGGGCAGGTTCCAGAGCGGCCAAATGGGGCGGACTGTAAATCCGCTGTCTACGACTTCATAGGTTCGAATCCTATCCTGCCCACCAAACGGCGTGTTCCGCCTTTGCCTTAGCAGAGGCGGAACATAGTTGTGAAATGGCAGGTGAGTCGTTAACATCACCAACCCTGTGGTACAACAGCCTTTATGTTCTTTAATTTAATTTATTAATTCGTTTCCTGGTTCGTCCAGGAGGCAGGATTAAAATGCGGGAGTAGCTCAGTTGGTAGAGCGACAGCCTTCCAAGCTGTAGGTCGCGGGTTCGAGCCTCGTCTCCCGCTCGCATTTTTATCAGATGCAATTTTTCAAGCTGTTGTAGCTCAGGGGTAGAGCACTTCCTTGGTAAGGAAGAGGTCGAGAGTTCAATTCTCTTCAACAGCTCAATTGAATTTTTTTGAAGAATAGTTGTAGTGAGTAGTTAATAATCGCATCAACAACTCCATAAAATTCGAATTTCGGAATTCGAATTTACCAATTCCCACTCCGAAATTAAACTTAGCGTTGTAGCTCAATGGAAGAGCAGTTACAGCATTTTGCTGTGAAAGGAAATGAGTTCAATTCTCATCAGCGGTACAAGTTTGTAAATCGTGTTTTAAACAACTATCAATACAATCTTTACAAACCATCTAAAAAGAAAATACAATGGCAAAAGAAACCTTTAAGCGGGATAAACCCCACGTAAACATTGGTACCATCGGCCACGTGGACCACGGTAAAACTACCTTGACTGCTGCCATTACCACAATTTTGGCAAACAAGGGTCTGGCAGAGAAGAGAGGTTATGATGAGATCGATGCGGCTCCTGAAGAAAAAGAAAGAGGTATCACTATCAATACAGCTCACGTTGAGTATCAGACTGCAAATCGTCACTATGCTCACGTTGACTGCCCTGGTCACGCTGACTATGTGAAAAACATGATTACCGGTGCTGCTCAGATGGACGGTGCTATCCTGGTGGTTGCTGCTACTGACGGTCCTATGCCACAAACAAGAGAGCACATCCTCCTGGCTCGTCAGGTAGGTGTTCCTCGTATCGTTGTGTTCATGAACAAAGTTGACCTGGTTGACGATGCTGAATTGCTCGAACTGGTTGAAATTGAAATTCGTGACCTGCTGAGCTCTAACGGTTTCGACGGCGATAACGTTCCTGTTATCAAAGGTTCTGCTACCGGTGCGCTGGCTGGCGACGAAAAATGGGTTGGTGCTATCGACGAACTGATGGCTGCAGTTGATGAATACATTCCTCTGCCTCCACGTCCAGTTGATCAACCATTCCTGATGTCTGTAGAGGACGTATTCTCTATCACAGGTCGTGGTACTGTAGCTACTGGTCGTATCGAACGCGGTCGCATCAAAGTTGGTGAGAACGTTGAAATCGTAGGTCTGGTTGCTGAGTCTCTGAAATCAACTTGTACTGGCGTTGAGATGTTCAAAAAACTCCTCGACGAAGGTGAAGCTGGTGACAACGCAGGTCTGTTGCTCCGCGGTATTGAGAAATCTCAAATCCGTCGTGGTCAAGTAATCTGCCAGCCAGGTTCTATCACTCCACACACCGAATTCAAATGCGAAGTTTACGTACTGAGCAAAGAAGAAGGTGGTCGTCACACTCCATTCTTCAACAAATACCGTCCTCAGTTCTATTTCCGTACAACTGACGTAACTGGTGAGTGCGAACTGCCAGCAGGTACTGAAATGGTTATGCCTGGTGACAACACCAACCTGCATGTGAAACTGATCCAACCCATCGCGATGGAGAAAGGTCTGAAATTCGCTATCCGTGAAGGTGGACGTACCGTAGGTGCGGGTCAGGTTACAGAGATCATTAAATAAGTTGATTCTCAATAAAAAGCCATTAGCGATTTGCTGGTAGCTATTAGCCTCGGATTTCTTATATTTGCTAACAGCTCTTGCATTCACTAATGGCTTTTATACGGGCATAGTTCAACGGTAGAATAGAGGTCTCCAAAACCTTTGATCAGGGTTCGAATCCTTGTGCCCGTGCACACAACGCGTTCATATGAATAAAGTAACCACCTATTTCAGGGAGTCTTACAAAGAGCTGCTTGAAAAAGTAAGTTGGCCCACTTGGACTCAATTGCAGCAGTCTACTGTGATCGTCCTCGTTGCAACTATCCTTATTACCGCTATCGTTTGGGTAATGGATATCGCTGCACAATCGGGTCTTAAATTCATCTATTCATTAATTCACTAATGGAACAAACTACTCAACAACAGGAAACCAAGTGGTACGTGCTGCGTGTGGTGAGCGGCAAGGAGAGGAAGGTAAAGGAGTACCTCGATAAGGAGATTTCCCGCGGGGGATGGAGCGAGGTGGTGAAACAGGTTTTTCTGCCAGTGGAGAAAGTATACAAGGTTCAGAATGGTAAGAAGGTGATGCGTGAAAGAAACTATTATCCCGGTTATGTAATGATCGAGGTAGTAGATGGAAAATTATCTGACGACCTGAAAGAAGCAATCAAAAATACTACCAACGTTATCCACTTCCTCGGAAAAGACAATCCGATCGCTCTCAGAAAAGCGGAAGTGAACAAGATGCTCGGTAAGATGGATGAAATGGCTGAAGTTGGCGGCGTAAGCATGATTGAGCCGTTCATCGTTGGCGAAACCATCAAGATCATTGAAGGACCGTTCAACGACTTCAATGGTATCATCGAAGAAGTGAACGACGAGAAAAAGAAACTCAAGGTGACCGTAAAGATCTTCGGTCGCTCCACACCGGTGGAACTGAACTATATGCAGGTAGAAAAACTCGCATAAGCTCAGGGATACCTGATAAAAGAAAAGCCACAGCAAACGCTGTGGCTTTTTTGTTGAAATTAACCTTGGGCTGTAATGGATATATGTGGCCATAGTACATTGAGGGAGTTGATTTCGATGGCCTGAAAGTATGATTCCTGCAGACACACCGCAACGGATAGGATACTGCTTCAGTTTTTGATTTCCTGCCTTCAGGGAAAACTACCGGAAATGGGTTCGGCCAATACAGATCATACACTGTATTTTACTGAATGCATTTAGCTGTTCCAGGTAGCTGCTTCCGCCGGGGAGTGGGAGACCACTTCAGTTTGAAGGTTACTA
>NZ_JAFAIX010000003.1 GCF_019236475.1 Chitinophaga sp. | reverse complement strand
ATTAGTCGCAATGGCGCACAATCTTAGAAAGAAAATAGCATAAAAATCATGCTAAACTATCGCTTCTAAAAATGAGAAGTACAAAATCATTATAAAAACAAATTATCTAAACGAAGAAGCCGTCTCTTGTTTTGAGACGGCTTCTTTTTTAATGCCATACTATGAAAATTAACGACTATATCAACAGCTTTGTATTCGATTATTTTGAAACCTATTCCTATAACCGAGAGGAGCAGGAAGGGAAATATACAGGTAGTGACCTACTGATCGACCGGACAGGGGAGTGGCATGCTACTGCTGAAAGAAAAGCAGTTTATGAAGCAGGAAATCAACAGGTGATCATTGCTATTCTTAACAGGCCGGAAGATTTTGTGCTACGTTTTTTGTGTGCGCCTTATTATCGAGATGCTATTGTATTCTATAATAAAACTGGCGAAATTGTTTCAGTACTGAATGTTTGTCTTTCCTGTTGTCATATGACGGATGGAAAGCAAGATATAGAAGCAGATTACCTTATCTATGATGACTTGAAAAGATTTTTTATTGCATGTGGCCACGAGGTGGAGTCGCCAGACAAGTTTTATGAAGATGAGATACGTAAGATGAGAAAAAAGTAACTATTACAGCATATCAGAGGAGTGCGCAATACCTGCCCATTCAACAGTATCTAGGAATCTGGACTTAACAAGTAATGCTTCCAACCTGCTGATTTCCTCTTCAGGTGCGGCAAACCCAATGATATCCCAACATGCCCTGATGGCGGTATATCCAGCAGCAGTAGGTGTAGCATCTGTAAGCAGTAGATAAACGCCGGTGATGGACACCTGATATTTACTGCTGGTTTTAGTCAGCGCGTATTGTATACCCTGTCTCACGGCCTGGACAAAAATTTCATTTGCCGGTGAATCAGGCTGGGAGGATAGATGATCATTCACATAAAATCCACCTTGTTCAAAATTGGTGGTAATAATATGATGCGAAATCTCAGCAAGAGGTGAAACTACAAGTTTCACCTCTCCGATAAGTGGCCAGCCAGATAGGCAACGTGCCCATCTATAATGATTTTCCGCTAATTTGCGTAGCATCCTTGTTTATTTTAAATGCTGCAACGTAGTCCCAGTCTCTACTTCATACGGCGCAATTCCTGCCTCAAATATCCGCGCAGAAAGCGTTCCACGAAGGGTAATGGTATCTCCGACTACTTGCAACCAGCTTCCTTCACGGAGGCCAACTACTGGAATGGTATTTTGGGTATGGAATTCTTTGATACGTGTTTCACGGGTTTCGCCCATATGCTGACTACCAGCAATAGGGTCCAGATAGTGTGGATTGATATTGAAAGGTACCAGGCCAGTTGTTTCGAAACTTGAAGGATAAACGATCGGCATATCATTGGTAGTTTGCATAGAGAGACCACCGATATTCGTACCAGCACTGCATCCCATATAAGGAGTTCCATTCTCTACTACACTACGTAAATGTTGCATCAAGCCTTTTTCATGCAGCGTTTTTACCAACAGGAAAGTATTGCCCCCGCCGGTGAAGATCCCCTGTGCCGCATCCAGTGCTGCTACCGGGTTATCGAAAGTATGTAATCCGCGTACAGTGATGCCCAGCTCCTTGAATCCATCTGCTGCGCGTAAGGTATAATCATCATGTGAAATGCCTCCCGGACGAGCATACGGAATGAAGATCACTTCCTTTACCCCGGAAAATAATGTCTTCATTGCTGGCTTCAAATAAGCCAGGTATTCTTCTCCAAATAAGGTGGAGGTGCTCGCCAATACGATCTGTTTCATCGAAAAAATTTTCACGAAGGTAAGTACCCGGCAATAATTTATCACGATATTCCTGGAATAAGAATATTATCTGTCATGATTGTGTCGCATATCGCAGTAAAAGAGAAGAGGGATGGAAATCCGATCTTTCATACCAAATGGGCAACTGATGGGAACCCCATTTTTTATAAAAAATTAGCCTAACAACTGATTAACAGATAGACCAGGATAGTACAATTTGCGTTTAAAACTATATTCGCGATATTTAGTTATTGTTTTCTCACAAAATAATTGAATACGTTATGGAATTAAACTACAAGGGCCTCTCCACCCTTTTGATTTCCAGCGCGTTGCTGGCCTCCTGCCACAATAATACATCCCAAGGGCAGGCGGATAAAGAAACAAAAAAAGATGCAATGACTACACAACAGGCACAAGCCTACGGACAATCCGATGGGCAGCAGGTAATGCAGTATACCCTTAAAAACGGCAATGGGATGCAAGTGAAAATCCTCAACTATGGAGGCATTATCACAGATATCATTACGCCAGACAAACAAGGAAATATGGGTAACGTGGTATTATCTTACGATACCCTGGCTGGCTACCAGCAAAAAGGACAACCCTATTTCGGTGCCCTCATCGGCAGGTATGCCAACAGAATTGCAAATGCCAAATTTAAACTGGATGGTAAGGAATATTCCCTCGCTGCAAACGATCATGGTAATACCCTGCACGGTGGCATGAAAGGCTTCGATAAAGTAGTGTGGAATGCCACTCCTGAAGGCGATAGCGCCCTGCAATTGGTATATAACAGTAAAGATGGGGAAGAAGGTTATCCCGGCAACCTGACGGCAACCGTTGTCTATACCCTCACGCCAGACAATGCCCTGCGCATTTCTTATAAGGCTACTACAGATAAACCTACTCCTGTAAACCTTACCAATCATGCTTATTTCAACCTATCCGCAGGAAAAGATAGCACGATCCTTAATCATGAACTTACGCTGAAAGCGAGCAAATACACACCTGTCAATGATAAACTCATTCCTACCGGCCAACTGGCGCCCGTAAAAGGAACGCCAATGGACTTTACTTCGCCGAAAGCCGTTGGTAAAGATATCAATGCAGTAAAAGGTGGATTTGATCACAACTGGGTACTGGATAAGAAAAAAGGAGACCTAGAACCGGTAGCTACCCTCTATGATCCCAATTCCGGCCGATTAATGGAAGTATCCACCACAGAACCAGGTATCCAGTTCTATTCCGGCAACTTCCTGGATGGTACGCTACTACATACGGATCATGGCAAAAAATATCCACAACATGGCGCGCTCTGCCTGGAAGCACAACACTTCCCAGATTCGCCCAATGAAACAGATTTCCCAAATGTAATTCTGAAACCAGGAGATACTTACACACAAACGACTGTATATAAATTCTCTGTAAAATAGAGAGCTGACCCCAAAGCAAAAATAGCCGAACGAAGGACAAGCTCCTTTGTTTGGCTTTTTTGTTGTCGTGTAGATTTATAAAGAAAATAATACCCCGCTATCACTGCAACGCATATACGATAATATTCACGCCAAATTTGGTATTATCCTCCGCCAGAAAACGCTTGTTCCTGAAATCATAATCCCATTCACAACCATAATCTTTATTGCTGTATAATACCCCAATACGCCCATTAACGGTGATGGCCTTCAGGTACTCATGCACCAAATCATCCCCCCAGCCATTCAGCTCAAAAGAGGTATTAGGAGGCCCTTTCTCAAACTGAAAAAAGGAACGGTATATCGGATGGGTATTAGGGATCTTCTTCATGGCCGCAGGCCCAAACAAGGCTGTCATCTGCGTTTCAAAGGAACGAGCAAAAAGCCCGTCTATATCGTGGTTGCAGTCGTCTACAAATACAAATCCGCCATGTTGCACATACTGCTTGAAATTGGCCGCCTCCTGTTTGTCGAACTGCACGAGCTTATGCCCACTCAAATAACAGAATGGATATTGGAAGATCTCCGGACTACCCAAGTCTATGACCTTCTCCTGCATCGCTACAGGGATCGTCGTATACTCTATAAGGGAATTGAGAATATTGGAAGGCATACGCTGATCCGTATCCCAGTCGCCCGATTTATATCGCAGTCGTACGAATGTAAAAGTTTTTCCCTGCATGTATTTTGCTAGTTGTATCCTGCAACCCGGAAGTTATCAAAATAAAAAGAGGAATCAAAAATCATTGCAGATTTCTATCTTATTAGAAAAAAACAGAAGATAATTCGTATGAACCAGGTCAACTAAATGATGACCGGTTATTATTTTAAGCCTATTGTTATTACATTAGTGTTCATACACAACCACTTTCTACGCTAAACGATGGTATGATGCTTAATGAGAAATTGTTGCAGGAACTGCTGCAAAAGCTTCCTGTTCTCCGACAGGAAATCAAAAAAGTAATTGTAGGTCAGGAAACAGTACTGGACGAGGTTTTGGTTACAATGCTCGCCGGTGGCCACTGTTTGCTGGAAGGTGTGCCGGGTCTTGCTAAAACATTGCTGGTGCGTACCCACGCGCAGGCGCTAGACCTCCCTTTCCGCCGTATTCAGTTCACCCCAGACCTGATGCCTACGGACATCATCGGTACAGAAGTATTAGAGGAAGATCATAGCACGGGTAAAAGATTCTTCAAATTCAATAAAGGTCCCCTCTTCGCCAATATCATCCTGGCGGATGAAATAAACCGTACGCCACCGAAAACACAGTCTGCATTGCTGGAAGCGATGCAGGAGTTTGAAGTGACCTACGCCGGTCAAACATACCCGCTGGATAAACCTTTCTTTATCCTCGCTACCCAAAATCCCATCGAACAATCGGGTACCTATCCGCTGCCGGAAGCGCAGCTAGACAGGTTCCTGCTCTATATCCGCATCGGTTATCCCGGCGAACACGAGGAAACCGCTATCCTGGCAGGTACCACTGGTAGCCGCAAAACGAATGTGCAACCCGTTCTCAATGCCACTGATATTATCCAGCTCCAACAACTGGTCCGCGATGTGGCTATTGATCCGGAACTCATCAGCTATGTAAGTCGACTCGTAAGAGCCACTCGGCCACTCACTACGCACGTCAATGAGGTGAAGGAATGGGTACGTTGGGGCGCTGGCCCTCGCGCAGGACAGGCACTAATCCTCACCGCTAAAGCCTTTGCTTTGCTCAACGGTCGCTTTGCGGTAACAATGGAGGATATCAAAACGATGGCATTGCCTGTACTCCGCCATCGGGTACTGATGAACTTCAAGGCGGAAGCGGAGGGCATTCAACCAGATGACGTCACCAATACGCTGCTGCAAAAAATTTCCAGAACCGCTACCATACTTTCCTGATCTTTATGAGCAAACTCCTAACACCTAAAACCATTCTTGCTATCAAGGATCTGCCACTGGCGGCCAAAACCATCGTGGATGGTTTCCTGACCGGTATGCATGCCAGCAGAATGAAAGGGGTAGGACTGGAATTCAGCCAGTACAGAAGCTATCAGCCGAGCGATGATCTCCGGTGGCTCGACTGGAAAATGTTTGCGCGGTCAGACAGATATTATGTACGCCAGTCGGAAATTGAGACCAGCATCGATATACAGTTGATCGTTGACGGAAGTAACTCTATGCAGCATACAGAAGACGGCATTTCCAAAATGGATTATGCCCGATATCTGGCGGCAGCACTGGGTTACCTCTCGCACTTGCAAGGGGATGCTACAGGCTTGGCTGTCATGCAATCGACAGGAGTGATATCCCTGTCGGCTCGCAGAGAAGCACAACACATGGCCCGCTTTTATTACCAACTGGAGCAATTGCAGCCGGGTGGGCGCTTTGGAAATGCCCATCAGCCACATGTGATGTTCTCTGGCCCACATACCCGCAAACTGATCATCTTCATTTCTGATTTCTACGAACAGGAAGAGGAAATCTTCAAACTACTGGAATCTATGGCTGCTATGGGCCACGAGGTGTTGGCCTTTCACCTGACGGGCAATCAGGAAATACAAGCGCAATTCAACGGCTATCAAGCGGTAGAAGACCTGGAATCAGGTGAAATACTACAGTTGGATGGCAAGGTAGACGCGAGCGCTTTTGCCAATGCTTGGCAACAGTTCACTACGCGGATCAGCAATCGCCTCATGGAAAAACAAATCCACTATAAATTATTATCGCTGCAGGAGCCACTGGACACCGCTCTCCGGGATGTGCTGCTACAGCGTACTAAAATGAGAAGATAATTTTGCTACACCTGCTTCAACCCATATGGCTGTTGCTGTCTGCCGGCATCTCTGTGCCGGTGATCTTGCATCTGTGGAACCGCAAGCCAGGCCGTATTCTGAAAATAGGAAGCATACAACTCCTGAAATCGGCCACTGTACGGCATGCGCGAAGTCTGCGTATCTCGGAGCTATTGCTCCTGGTGCTGCGATGCCTCTTAATTATACTGGTAGCCTTACTACTGGCGCATCCCCTGTGGAAGAATAATTTCAGTCGCGAACATCGGGGATGGATAATTTTGGAAGACGCGGCCTATCCGCACTTCAAAAAGACCATCGATTCATTGGTGGAATCCGGTTGTGAAATACATCGGTTTCATACCAATTTCCCTCGAGTGAATGTACGTCACCTACCTTCCGGCGATACCACCACTACCGGCTACTGGCAATTATTGCAGGAACTGGAAACCCGCGTTCCTGCTGATTTTCCATTGCATGTATTTTCCAGCGCTGCTTATCACAGATTTCAGGGAGACAAGCTTCCGCTGCACCTCCGTATTCACTGGCAAGTATATACGAAAGATACAACACTCACCTGGAACCACTACCGCTACAATATTAGTCGCGACAGCAGCCTACAAATACAAGGTCATGTGGATGCGAATGCTATCTGGTATACTTCAAATCGTATAGCCGGTACTGATAGTCGCCCAATGAAGATTGTGATATACACAGATAAATACCCGCAGGACGCTGGTTTCCTCCTCGCTGGCCTACAAGCGGTACAACAATATACTGGCAGCAATATGCAAGTAAATTCTGTTCGCAATGCGGCAGAAATAGATACCACGGCCAATTGGATCTGCTGGCTATCAGATAATCCTGTGCCATCCATTATAACAGGTGCCCATATACTGAAATACGCTACTGGCAGGGAAGTGGCTACTGATGCTGTTTCGGGAGACATCAAACTCTTTAAACACATTCCTTACACCCAGCAAAATGATAGCGTACTGTATTACGATAGCTACGGGTCTCCCATACTGAGTACTAACGGAAAAGTATACACGCTCTATACACATGTACATCCTGAATGGACAGACCTCCCTTGGAACGGGCGTTTCCCGGAACTGCTCTTGCACGCACTGTTTCCTATGCCTGCCATAGGTATACATGATGTACGGGCGGTGGATGGTGCGCAATTACGGGCGGCCGCTCCGCATACTGGCAAATCCACTCAACCGGTTATTACCACCGATCTTATTGACGCCTGCTGGATAATGTTATTCCTCATCTTTGCGCTGGAAAGAGTTCTGGCCCTGCGCACTAAAAAAGCAATGGCCAATGGATAAGCAAGGAAAACAGCGGATTGAAACGATCAGGGGGAGATGGATCACCCTCCGTATCATGGCGATTGAGCTACAATCCGCCGCCGTGGCCTTATTGGGGTATGTCCTCTGGGGGATCCCAGGTATCTGGGCTGGCTTCGCATACATGGTGATATTCGGCGCCTACTTCCTACGGAAACTACCGAAAACAGCCGACGTTACGGTATGGCTGAATCAGCAGTTCCCCGAATTGGAAGACAGTGCAGGTATATTTCTGAAAGATGCCAATGCCATGAACCTGCTGGAGCAGTTACAAACAGCGAAAATCTCCCCGCGATTACAACTACTGAAACTGCCGCTGTCATTTTATAAATCTATCTGGAATACCTTATTGTTCGCTACCATAGCGATTATCCTCTGTGTCATCATCCAAATTCGTAGAGGTGGTACCATCACTCGTGAACTATCGGAAGCTCCCCACACGATGGTGGAAAAAGTGATCCCAGGTATTCAACGAGTAGCCATTACAATCACACCACCGGCATATACGGGAATGCCTACACGTAGTCAGGTGTCCTATCATATTACAGCAGAAGATAGCGCAGCCGTCCATTGGGAAATACATACGCATGCGGTGCCGAACAACATTTCGCTGTTATTCAGTGATAGCACGGTTTTACGCATGATCCCTGATAGCTCCGGCACTACCTGGCAGGCTACAAAATGCATCACCCATACCGGATTCTACCAGGTGAAAATGGATAGTGTATTGTCTGGCTTTTATCAACTCCAGTTGATCCCAGATCAGCCGCCATTGATTAAAGTGACCAGTCCCGCACCTAATACCACCATTGATTTTGGCCGGATGCCATTGGTGAATATCCATGCCCAGCTCTCAGACGACTATGGCCTGAAATTCGCTACTATTATAGCCACCATTGCCAGTGGGAGCGGAGAAGCCGTGAAATTCCGGGAGCAACAATTTGCTTTTGATCAAGGGCTATCCATTAAACCCAAACAACTAAATGCGACCAGGGCCTTGAACCTGGCGGGATTGGGCATGAAGCCCGGAGATGAACTATATTTTCATATAGCCGTTACCGATACCCGTCAGCAACAAACCCTCTCGGATGTATATATCGTCACATTGCCAGATACAACGGCCTTATTCAGCCTGGATGGAATGGTCAATGCGGTGAATATCAAACCGGAATATTTCCGTAGCCAACGCCAGATCATCCTGGAAACAGAAGCCTTGATACACGACAAGGATAGCCTTGGTATCACCCGTTTCAATAGCAAAAGCAATGAACTGGGTACAGATCAGAAACTACTCCGTTTACGCTATGGCAAATTCCTCGGCGAAGAGTCGGAGTCCAATGTAGGCGACCCTAGGGTAGAAGACCACGATCACGACCATGGAGATCATGAGCATCACACGGATAGTCCTGCTTTCGGCGATGCCGCCAAAATCCTGGATGAGTTTACAGACAAACACGACAACGCGGAAGATGCTACCTTCTTCGATCCCGAAATAAAGAAACAACTGAAAGCGACCCTCACAGAAATGTGGAAGGCGGAATTACAGCTTCGTTTATACAAGCCACAAGAAGCGCTCCCATACGAGTATAAGGCATTGCGCTTGCTAAAAGACCTGCAACAGAAATCCAGGGCCTTTGTGCCTAAAACAGGCACCAAAACGACCCCGCTGAAACCGGAGAAAAGACTAACCGGAGAGCAGGATAAAATCAGTCCTGCTGTCATGAAACAAATAAAGGATTATAACGATCCTGATGCGGTGCTGCGTGTAGCCATTGCCGTGTTAGATGGACACGTGTCTCCCGAACAACTAACCACCGGCAATAATGCAATCGTTTTACGTCAATCATTGGCAAAACTCACCTCTGCTGCTTCTCGTGAACCAGGGAAATATCTAGCTGCCATGGCTGCGTTGCAACGTATCGTGCAAGGACAGTCTAAAAATGCAGACCCAGCTATTGCCCAACAAGGCTTATGGAAACTATTGACGCCAGCAGTAATTCCGCAACCAGCCCAACAACAACCAAGTCAACTGAAAGAATTTTATTTTAGGAATATTAAAAAGACAGCCAACCCATGAGTCAATACCGTACATACATCATTGCCGCTGTAGGCGCTTTGCTGCTACTATGGTTACTCTGGCAGGAATATCGCCGTCCTAACAAGGGCTATCTCATAGGCCGACTGCTAGCGAGTGTACTGGCAGTTGTTAGCCTGGTGATGTTGGGTATTGAGCTGCATCCATCGCAAAGAGAAAAACCACCCGCTACCACAATTCCTAACGCAAACACAACACAAAAACCTGTATTCCTGGCCTGCAACTGGGAACGACACCTAGCTTATTTACAACCGGTCCATATCAGCGGCCGTTACCATAATACAACGGCATCGCCTATACGCCTTGCCCTCACCTTTGCAGGCGAAACGCTGGACAGCACTACTATAGCTGCGAATAAGGATACTACTTTTCATATGCAAACGGTTCCACCATTTTTAGGAGCCGGTTTATTGAAGCTAATAACAACCACTGGTAAAGATACCCTCGCTACCGCTCCTGTCCCGCTAGAAGTGGCCGCTGTACAGCCTTTGCGCATACTCTTTGTGGCAGCTAGTCCTGATGTAGAAAATAGGTTTCTGGCCGACTGGCTCTCTACACAAGGCATGGCCGTGGCAATGCGTAGCCAAGTGGCCGCAAAGCAATACAGTACCCGTTTTGATAACATGAATTCCGTTTCCCTGGATGCGGTAACAGCTCCTTTGCTGGATAAGTTTGACGTGGTAATCGCTGAAAAACAAGCACTGACAGCCACGGAGAAGAATGTGTTGACGGAATATATGCAACACCATGATATCGGAGTGTTATTACAACCGGATAGCAATACCACGGTGAATAAAATCGCGGGAGAAATATTGCTGAAAGATAGTCTGGGTAAGCCTTCAGCGGTCTTATATCACCGTAGCATGGGGAAAGTGCTGGAATGGGGGATTAGTAATACTTACACCTGGCAGCTCAGCGGCGATTCCATGCGTTATCGCCGCTTCTGGAGTACCTTGCTCAGTGCCGCTTCCAGAAGCAAGGAACCTAAAGCGACTATTGCTATTTCACCCGCTTTTGCGGCAGTGAATAATGAGGTCACGCTTATCTTACGCAATACAGGGCCACTGTTGGATTCATTTCTGTTGGCCGGGGAGACACGCTTGCCGCTGGCCCAACATCCTTTACTGCCAGCCGAATGGCGCAGTACCTGGTGGCCTGTGAAAAATGGATGGCATCAACTGAAATATCAAAATATAACAATTAATGAATATATATTCGGGCCCGATGAATGGCCTGAATTACAACGGAAACCTACTGTAGTAGCGGGAAAGAGTCCGGAACAGGAATTAGCCAGTCCAACTGTATGGTGGTGGCTGCTGCCCTTTCTAGCAGCCTGTATTTTTCTCTGGCTGGAAAAGAAATTGTGACCAACGGTTATAAAAAACAGCAAAAAAAAATTAGCTTAGGCGACGATAGAAATATATAGGTTTTTGTATTGCATGAGAATCACACAGATGTACTGATGTGGATGCTACAGATCTGACAACCAACGAAATCTAAATCTAACCAAATCAACAGAACCGCTTGAAACGTAAAGACTTTATCCAGCTCTCTGCCATGGGACTGGGTGCCCTCGCCCTGCCGAAGTTCGCTTTCGGCAATCCTGTTGATCCATCCCGTTTTTTAAACGATGGCATCGATGTAAAAGTTAAGAAACAACTGGCCGATGTAGCGCTAAATGCAGCCAAAGCGAAAGGCGCTACCTATGCGGATGTACGCATAGGCCGCTACCTCAACCAGTTTGTCACTACCCGCGAAACACGCGTGCAGAACATCGCTAACACAGAGTCATTCGGTGTAGGGATACGCGTGATCGCCAACGGTTGCTGGGGTTTTGCAGCTACCAACAACGTGACCAAGGAAGAAGTGGCAAAAGCGGCAGAACGTGCCGTGGCTGTAGCAAAAGCCAATAGTAAGGTAAAAGCAGATCCAGTACAACTCGCTCCCCAACAGGGTTACGGCGAAGTAAGCTGGAAAACGCCTATTGAAATCAATACCTTTACCGTGCCGGTAAAAGATAAGGTAGACCTGCTGCTCTCTGTCAATGATGCTGCCCTCAAAGGAGGCGTGAACTTCGTGAACTCCGCCATACTGGCCATCAATGAACAGAAATACTTCGCATCTACAGATGGTTCCTATATCGATCAAGATATACACCGCCTGTTCCCTACTTTCAATGTGACTAAAATTGATCGCACTAGCGGCAAATTTGAAACCCGTAAATCACTCGGTAATCCTGTTGGAATGGGGTACGAATACCTCTCCGCAAGGCCGGAAGATAAAGTAACGGGCATCATTACACGCTACCGCGATAGATATGATATGCTGGAAGATGTGAGAAATGCAGCGATCGATGTAGAACAAAAACTGAAAGCACCCTCCGTGCAACCAGGTAAATACGATCTGATCCTCGATCCATCTCACCTCTGGCTCACCATCCACGAGTCAGTGGCACACCCTACAGAACTGGACCGCGTACTAGGCTACGAAGCCAACTATGCAGGTACCAGCTTCCTCACGCTGGATAAATGGAAATCCGGCAAATTCAATTTCGGCAGTAAACTGGTCAATGTAGTGGCAGATAAACTGCAACCCGGCTCCCTCGGCGCTGTAGGCTATGACGATGAAGGCGTGCAATGTGGCCAATGGGATCTCATTAAAGATGGTATCCTGGTGAATTATCAGGCGATCCGCGATCAAGCGCATATCATCGGTCTCAAACATTCCCAAGGTTGCTGCTACGCGCAAAGCTGGGCAGATGTTCAGTTCCAGCGTATGCCAAACGTTTCCCTCCAACCAGGAAAAGATCCCCTGAGCGTGGATGATATGATCAAAAATGTAGAAAAAGGTATCTACATCATCGGCGACGGCTCCTTCAGTATCGACCAGCAGCGTTATAACTTCCAGTTCGGCGGACAAGTATTCTACGAAATCAAAAACGGTAAAATTGCCGGTATGCTCAAAGATGTGGCCTACCAAGCAAATACCCAGGAATTCTGGAATAGCTGTAGCGCTATCGCGGATAAACGCGATTACCGACTAGGCGGCGCTTTCAACGATGGTAAAGGACAACCCGGACAATCCAATGCGGTGTCTCATGGTAGTTCTACCACCCGCTTCAATGGCGTAAATGTTATTAACACTGCACGAAAAATCTAACGGACAACAATGGCAATTTTAAATAAAGAAGCAGCGAAAGCACTATTGCAAAAAGTGCTCTCTTTCTCAAAAGCGGATGAATGCGAAGTGAGTCTCCGCGGGGCTGAAGGCGGTAATATCCGCTATGCCCGTAATGCAATTTCAACAGCGGGAGATATCAGTACGCTCACACTCAGCGTTACTTCTTCCTTCGGCAAACGCTCCGGTACCGCTACTATCAACGAGTTCACAGACGAAGCGCTGAAACGCGTTGTACAGCGTGCGGAAGAACTGGCAAAGCTAGCGCCTGAAAACCCAGAATACATGCCGCTGTTAGGCCCATCTGCGTTTAAAGATGCGCCTACTTTCGTAGAGGCAACGGCTAAGATTACGCCAGATGATCGCGCTGATGCGGTGGCGAAAAGTATCAATGTGGCCAAAGAAGCGAAACTGGAAGCAGCAGGATTCATCGAGAACAATACCGGCTTCAACGCGATGATGAATTCTAAAGGTTTGTTTGCGTACGATACGGATACAAATGTGATATTTACCATCACTACCCGTACCGCAAATGGCACAGGCTCTGGTTTTGCGGCGAGAGGCTTCAATGACGTACGCAAACTGGATACCCATGAGGCTACCCGTATTGCTGCCATGAAAGCGAATAGCAGTGCAGAAGCCAAAGCAATAGAACCCGGTAAGTATACTGTTATCCTGGAGCCAGTGGCAGCTACGTATATGCTGGAAAATATGTTCCGCGGACTAGATGCGCGTAATGCGGATGAAGGTCGTAGCTTCATGAGCAAACCCGGTGGTGGCAACCGTATTGGTGAACAATTGATGGATGAGAAAGTAACGATTTATACCGACCCGTATCATCCAGATCTCCCAGCATCCACCTGGAGCCGCGAAGGACTGCCCATCAATAAAACTACTTGGATTGATAAAGGCGTGGTGAAAAACCTGGCCTACTCTCAATATTGGGCGCAGAAAAAAGGCGTGCAGCCAGTGCCAATGCCTACCAATATTATCATGGAAGGCGGCAACGCTTCCCTCGAAGAATTGATTAAATCCACTGAAAAAGGAATCCTCGTTTCCCGCCTCTGGTATATCCGACTGGTAGATGCACAAACCCTGTTGCTCACCGGCCTCACCCGCGACGGAACTTTCTATATCGAAAACGGTAAAATAAAACATCCAATTAAGAATCTACGTTTTAATGAAAGCCCGGTTATCATGCTGAATAATGTGGAAGCATTGGGTAAGACGGAAAGAAGCATCAGTATTGAATCCTACCGGAGTTACCTCATTCCGCCAATGAAGATTCGTGACTTCACCTTCACGTCTTTGTCGGATGCTGTGTAGAAGATGATCGCGCATTCATCGTCATTCACATAAATGTTTACCCATGAAAAGAAGAGATTTTCTACATCTCACAGGCATGGGGATAGGAGCGGGACTGTTATCCCAAATACCCCTCATCGGGAAGGCTATCCCCCTTGAAACCCCCTGGTATTCGGTAGATGTGGCCAAAAAGAAAGAAATGGCCGACATCGCCCTCAATGCCGCGCGCAGTAAAGGCGCCACCTATACGGATGTTCGTATAGGCAGATATCTGAATCAATATGTAATCACCCGGGAAGATAAGGTGGAGAACGTAGTCAATACGGAATCCTACGGTATCGGTATCCGTGTACTGGCCAATGGCTGCTGGGGCTTCTCTAGCACCGATAACCTCACCAGGGATGGGATTGCCCAAGCCGCAGCCCTGGCAGTAGCCATCGCAAAGGAGAATTCCCGTATCATGACTACCCCAGTAGAACTGGCTCCCCAAAAGGGCTACGGGGAAGTAAGCTGGAAAGCGCCCATCCAACGCAATGCGTTCGACGTGCCGCTCAAAGAAAAAGCAGACCTGTTGCTCTCTGTGAATGATGCTGCCATAAAAGGAGGCGCTAACTACGTTGGCTCTTACCTCTTCGTGGTGAATGAACAGAAGTATTTCGCGAGCTCCGACGGTTCTTATATCGATCAAGATATTCACCGTATCTGGCCTACTTTCCGCATTACAAAAATCGATGCCGCCACCGGCAAATTCGAAACCAGAGCGGCCCTCAGCGCGCCAAGAGGTATGGGGTATGAATACCTAATGCCTGATGAGTCTGAGAAAATCCATGGCGTCACTACGTTGTATCGTAACCGTTATGATATGTTGGAAGACGCCCGTCAGGGTGCTGCACAGGTACAACAGAAAATGAAGGCGAAATCCGTTGAGCCAGGAAAATACGACCTGGTACTGGATCCTTCGCATCTCTGGCTCACTATCCACGAATCTGTAGGGCACCCTACTGAACTGGATCGCGTGTTGGGATATGAAGCCAACTTCGCAGGTACCAGCTTCCTGACGCTGGATAAATGGGAATCAAAGAAATTCAATTTCGGCAGCCCTATCGTCAATATCAAAGCAGATAAAAAACAACCGGGCTCCCTCGGCGCGGTTGGTTACGACGATGAAGGAGTAGGCACCCAAGAATGGGACCTCATCAAAGATGGTACACTGGTGAATTACCAGGCTATCCGCGATCAGGCGCATATCATCGGGCTGGATCACTCCCAAGGATGCTGCTACTCTCAAAGCTGGAAGGACGTGCAGTTCCAGCGTATGCCAAATGTTTCCCTGCAGCCAGGCAAACAAAAACTGACGCCTGCAGAGATCATTAAAAACGTGGAAAAAGGCATCTTCATCGTAGGAGATGGCTCATTCTCCATCGATCAGCAACGGTATAATTTCCAGTTTGGTGGCCAAATGTTTTATGAGATTAAGAACGGGCAGATAGTAGGTATGCTGAAAGATGTGGCCTATCAGAGCAATACACAGGAGTTCTGGAATTCCTGCAAAGCCATTGCCGATCAGCGCGACTACCGCCTGGGTGGTTCCTTCTTCGATGGAAAAGGACAACCAGAACAGGTGAGCGCCGTTTCACACGGTTCTGCTACCGCTCGTTTTAATGGAGTAAACGTTATTAACACAGCTAGAAAAATTTAATTATGCCTATTCTTACAAGAGAAGAAGCGCAGGCATTATTGAAAAAAGTGCTTGCCTACTCAAAAGCTGATCAATGCGAAGTAAGTATTTACGGCAGCGATAACGGTAATATCCGCTATGCCCGTAATGCTGTTTCCACTAGTGGAGGTAATACCTTCAGCCAGATGGCGGTAGCTTCGGCCTACGGGAAACGCCAAGGAATTGCTACTATCAATGAATATGATGATGCTTCCTTAGAAAAGGTAGTACGTCGTTCTGAAGAACTAGCGAAACTTGCCCCGGAAAACCCGGAATTCATGCCTTATTTGGGCCCGCAGCAATACGGTCCTTCCGGTACAGGCTTCGTGCAGGAAACGGCCGCTATTGACCCTAAAAAGCGTACAGACATGGTAGCTGCCAGTCTGGATATTTCCCGCCGCAACGACCTCATCGCTGCTGGATTCCTGGAAAATACCACGGCCTACAGCGCAATGATGAATTCCAACGGCCTCTTTGCTTATAATAACAGTACCGGTGGTAAATTCAACGTTACCCTCCGTACGCAAGATGGTACCGGTTCTGGATATGTTAGCAAAGGATTCACGGATGTATCCAAACTGGATGTAAGCGCTGCTACTACCATCGCTGCTAAAAAAGCGGCTGGCTCCAAATCAGCGAAAGCGCTGGAACCGGGAAAATATACGGTGATCCTAGAACCGGCTGCTGCTGCGGTACTGGTGGAGCAAATCTTCTTCAATATGGACGCCCGTAGCGCGGATGAAGGCCGTAGTTTCCTCAGCAAACCCGGTGGTAAAACCAAAGTGGGAGAGAAGCTGGTGGATGACCGTGTGACCATCTACTCTGATCCATGGAATCCTGAACTGCCTACTTCTCCTTATAACGGCGATGGCAGACCACAGGAGAAAATTACCTGGATCGATAAAGGGGTGATCCAAAACGTATATAATACCCGCTATTGGGCAGAAAAACAGAAAGTGAAATCGGTGCCTTCCCCAGACGGCGCTATCATGATCGGTGGCACCAAATCCCTGGAGGAACTGATTAAATCTACAGAAAAAGGTATCCTTGTCACCCGACTCTGGTATATCCGCGAAGTAGATCCACAAACACTCTTGTTTACCGGCCTTACCCGTGACGGAACTTTCTATATCGAAAACGGTGAAATCAAATACCCCATTAAAAACTTCCGCTTTAATGAGAGCCCCATCATCATGCTCAATAACCTGGAAGAAATGGGTATCTCTGAACGTACCGTCAGTGGCGAATCTGGAATCGAATTGCTCCTGCCGCCAATGAAAATTCGAGACTTTACTTTTACCTCCCTTTCAGACGCAGTATAACCGTGTCTCACTAAAAAAGACAAAACGCTAAAAATCTGTTGGCCCTGCCCATCGGGCAGGGCCAACAAAAAAAAGAAAAATAGGGGCGAGACGTCGCAGACGTCTCGCCCCTATTTTTCAAATTCGCTTGCGCAGCAAAAACTATTCTGCCATCATCTCCTCTTCCTCCTTATGCCTCGGCAGATAATACAAATAATAATAAGCTAGTATCAAAATCCCCGATACAAAAGGAATCAAGGCCAAATGCTTAAATGTCATCTCCCCATAAATCACCATAGCATCAAAATGGAAAAACTCACTAATCATCCAGTACGAGTTAGCGCTTATCCATAAGCTGATGGCCACATTATGACATAACTCCGCCACATACTGGCGCGTACGCCAGGCAATCACCAGCGAAATAATCAATGTAGGAAATATCATGGCAATACCCAACGGCTTCCATATCATACACCAGGCAACATCTTTCAACAGCCAGAAAACAATATGCAGGTTTTCCATTTTCCGATAGCGCAGCGGAATGGTATACACAGGAACGGCAGTCCTCTCTTTGATCATGTTGGTTGAATTACAGATTTTAGGCTTAAAGATATTGTTTATCTTCGTTTTTCTGCCAGATCTTATTGCTCATTTCCAATTGATAGTCCTATGACGGCAAACGATTTCTACTGGTCTACCCGCAATACCCGCTTCCATGGCATACAATGGGTGCCTACCACTTTTTCGTATGTCATGATCATCGTACATGGCATCGGCGAACACGTGGGCCGATACGATCATGTGGCTACTTACTTTGCTGAGAAAGGCTATGCGGTCATTGGGATCGATCACTACGGCCATGGCGGCAGCGACGGCCAACGTGGGGCTACCCGTGGTATGGAATTCTGCTTCGACTACCTAGCGGATTTCCTCCAGCATGTACAGACTACTTTCCGTAAGCCTATTGTGATGTATGGACATAGTATGGGAGGAGGCATATTAACTGGATTTTTGTTAAGGAGACAGCCAGATATCGAGGCGGCAGTGATCTCTGCACCGGCGCTGATCGTGGCTCGCAGGCCAGGCGCACTCCTCCGGGGTATCCTGTATCTGGGAGCAGCCCTGTTCCCGGATCTGCGCGTGAGCCAAGGGGTAGATATCCATAAAATATCCCATGATCCAGCACAAGTGGAAAAGTTTAAAGCAGATCCGCTGCGTCATGATAGGATGAGCCTGCGCTTAGCGGCGGATATGGTGCGCAATGGCCGCTGGTGCCTGCGTCATGCGAAAGAACTGAAAGTGCCTGCATTACTGATCCATGGCAGCGCAGATGCATTAACCGCCGTAGAAGGCTCCCGCAAATTCGCGGATAGCGCGCCTCCATCGCTGATTACCTACAAGGAGTGGACGGGCGGCTATCATGAACTTCACAACGAACCCAACAACAAAGACGTCTTGTTTTTTATCAATAAATGGCTCACCCATCATACGGAAATAACAACGGTTGGTTAGCATTGCTAACCAACCGTTAGTTGAAAGCGGTAGAAAATGTTTATGGATTAGTAGACCACATGCCGGCGGACTTAATTACCACTCTACGGTTCAGTTTCAACTGCGATACTACAAATTCTGCCAGATCTTCCGGCTGCATAACCTTTTCAGGATTGCCATCTGTCAATTGCAGTTCCTTCGCCATATCGGTAGCAATGGTGCTAGGCGTTAAGGCACTCACGCGAATATTGTGTTTGCGTACTTCCAGCATCAAGGACTCTGTCATACCTAACAGTCCGAATTTAGATGCGCTGTAAGCGCTGGTCAGCGGTGCGCCCCGTTGTCCGGCAGTGGAAGAAATATTAATGATATCACCGGTTTTTCTTTCAATCATGGAAGGTAAAACGGTGCGGGTAACATAGTACACGCCCATGAGATTCACTTGTATAATCTGTTCCCACTGTGCAGGACTCAAATCCATAAACCCGCCAAATGCAGCAATACCGGCATTGTTGATCAGTATCTCAATGGGGCCTAATTCGGAAGTCAGGCTAGCGATGGCATTTTCCACCTCTTCCAAATTGGCAACATCCGCAGTAGCAGTAGCCGCTTTCACACCAAGATGACGCGCAGCTATGGCTACCTCCTGCAAAGTAGCTTCCGTACGACCCATCAACGCAACGTCTACGCCTTCTGCCGCCAATGCCAATGCTATTGCTCGTCCTATTCCCTTGCCAGCGCCTGTTATCAGGGCTTTCTTTCCTTTTAATGACTCCATAATTGCTAAAATTTAACTGTTTCAGATTTCTCTGGAATGATTGCAATTTACAGATTATCTTCGCTCCAAAACATTAAATTACTGTGTCATGATACGGCTTTCCAATGAAAAACTCACCGTTGATATTGCAGAAAAAGGCGCAGAACTGCAAAGTATCCTACGGAATGATAATAGCCTGGATTATATGTGGAGCGGCGATCCCGCTTTCTGGGGCAAGAAAAGTCCCGTACTGTTCCCAATAGTAGGCGGACTAAAAAACAATACCTATCATTATAACGGCAAAGAATATACGCTAGGTCGCCACGGATTCGCCAGGGATATGTATTTTACTGTGGTGGAACAAGGCCCGGATAGTGTCCTGCTTTCTCTGGTGGCAAATGATGATACCCTGAAAGTATATCCCTTTCATTTTATTTTCAGTATCCGATATGTATTGACAGACACGAAACTCTCTGTTAGCTACCATGTCAAAAATACCGGTGATGAAATCATGTATTTCTCCGTAGGCGCACATCCCGCTTTCAAAGTGCCGATAGCAGAAGGTTCTGCCTTCACTGATTACTACCTTCATTTCAATCAAACGGAAAACGCAGGCAAATTCCCACTCTCCGAGAATGGCCAGATAGAAATGGACCCTGTACCATTTTTGAATAATATACAACGATTGCCATTGGAGAAATCTTTGTTTTATGAAGACGCGCTGGTCTTTAAACACCTCGCCTCCAATCAGATCAGCATTAAGAGCGATCGCACGGGCTACAGCGTTACCGTTCAATTCGACGGTTTTCCTTATATGGGCATCTGGTCCGCAAAAGATGCCGATTTCGTTTGTATAGAGCCATGGTGCGGTATTGCCGACAACATATGCACTACCGGAGAACTCGCAGCAAAAGAAGGCATCAATGCCCTCCATCCAGGCCAATTATTCGATAGATCTTGGTCTGTTACCGTACAATAATGACTACACGAACTTTCCTGGTTGTCGTCCCTGCCCAGCGGGCAGGGACGACGAAAAAGCAAAAACCGGATTTGACCTCGCAGACGTCAAATCCGGTTTTTGATACAGCTTCTTTTTTTATACAAGAAAAAAATTAGAAATTATATCCTGCTTTCAGACCCCAGAAACCATGCGTACCATCCTTAAACCAGGCTTCATATTTCGCTTCCACATCCAAGCCCAGTAAACGGATACCAATACCCGGAGCTACCAGCGCACCTACACCACTGTTGTAATCACCGGTGAAATGTGCGGTACCACCTTCTACTTTCGCATACAACATAGAGAACAACTTGTAACGCAACCCCAATCGAATAGGAATCACATTAGCGGCTGGTACATCCTGCGTAGAACCAGGTGTGGGGCCACTGATCGTCTTACCACCGAAATGCATGAAACTTACAGATCCTACTGCGGTAAGACCCGCCACCAACTTGACATCTGCACCAAGACCAAGACCATAACCAGTATTGTGCGTGTTGCTGAAATCACCAGTTGGAAACCCCGCTTCTACAAAAGGACCAATGCTAAAACGCTTTAACTGAGCCTGCGACGATTGCGTACTTACGCATAATACCAGCAGAATGGCAACCAGTGCCTGAAAGACTTTTTTCATAAGATCTAATTTTCAAAGGATTTGGTTACTATAAATGTAAGGATTCCTTTGAAATTCACAATAATTATGCCTCTTCCAACTCTGCTATTTCCTCCGTATATACTTCACCGAAAGTAGGCTCCGGACCTTGAATCTTCGGTGGAATCAGCTTGTACACCACTGGCGTCACAATCCTCGACAATAAAGTAGAACTGATTAGGCCTCCGATCAATACAATGGCTAATGGAGAGATCAACGGATTGGTGGAAATGGCAATCGGTATTAATCCACCAATCGCGGTGAGAGAGGTGAGTACAATTGGTAAGAATCTTACCTCTCCAGCCTCTCTGATGGCGTCTTCCAGGCTATGCCCCTGCATACGCAACTGGTTGGTGAAATCTACCAACAAAATGGTATTCTTCACTTCAATCCCTGCCAACGCAATCAGTCCTATAATGGCCACGAATGATAAGGAATTCCCTGTTATCCAGAGGGCAATGGCGGCGCCCACAATCCCCAATGGGATGACAGAAAGCACTATCAGCGTGCTTTTGAAGGTTTTGAACTCCAATATCAATACTGCCACAAAGAGAAATACGGTCACAATAATGATAGTCATAAATCCACCGAAGGAATCTTTCCGACTTTCCACTTCTCCACCCATTTCATAGCTGTAGCCAACTGGCAAATGTTGCGCATCCATCTGTTTAATCACGTCATTGATGACTTTATCTGCGAGATAACCCTTCTGCACAAACGCAGTTACTGCTACCATTCTATTCTTCTCTTGGTGGCGAATAGTGAGCGGCCCTGTTTCCATCTCCAGCGAAGCTAACTGCGATAACGGAATCGCAGCACCCTGCGCATTATTGACAAAAAGGTCCCGGAATACATCCAGTGTAGGCTTGCCCGTTTTCTGGCGTGTTAACAGGATATCATAATCGTTATCATTTACGTCATTGTACTTACCCAGGTTGATGCCGCTTACCGCTAATCTGACCGCCCTGTCTATGTTTACCGTTGGAATACCTAACTGTTGGGCTTTCTCCCGGTCTATCTTCACCCGGATATCGGTTTTTAGATTACTCACGGGGTTCTTGATGTAAATGGTGCCAGGCGTTTTCTCCAGCAGCTTTTCTGCATTGGCGGCCAATGTACGTAAGGTATCCAGGTTGTCCCCGAAGATGCGTATTTCTACAGGTGCGGCTACTGGCGGGCCTTGTTCGAAGTTCTTTACTTCAATCTTCGCGCCGGGATAGGGTGTCCACTGTTGACGCAGTTTTTCTATCAGTGCCAACTTTGCAGCAGGACTGGTATGTGGATCCAGTTGCACGAATAATTGGGCATAGTCGCTGTGCTCATTTTCAGGAATCTCATTGTAATAGATACGTGGATTGCCTTTCCCAATATTGCTGGCAACGTATTTCACCGCTTTCTCTTTTTGCAATACCGCTTCCAACTGACGGGCAATACTATCGGTATACGTGAGGTTACTCTGTGGCGGCGCAATTACATTCACTAGGAATTGCGGCTTTTCAGAAGCAGGGAATAAACTGAAACCAATTGCTTTAAATACCACCAAAGAGCCCCCGAAAATCAACAAGGATACAATGATCGTGAGCACAGGGCGATGTAGCGCTTTGTCTAGCAAACGAGCATAGCTGCCATGAATCATACGTTTCAGTGCACGCATGAAAATATTGCCTTCTGGATTTTGATGGTCCTTCAGCAGTTTGCTAGCGAGGAAAGGAATGATAGTGAGAGACACGGCCATGGAAGCCAATACGCTGAAAATTACAGCCAGTGGGAGTCCGCGTATGAAATCGCCTGCGCCTTCCGGCATGAATACAATCGGCATAAATGCTATAATCAAGGTAGCCGTACAGCCTATTACTGCTAACCCTATTTGAGAAGTGGCTTTCAAGGTGGCTTCCATTCTGCTATGTCCGTCTAGCATCCATCGTTCAATGTTTTCAATCACCACAATGCTGTCGTCTACCAGCAATCCCAATGCTACCACCAATCCTACAATACTGAGCTGGTTCAGGTTATATCCAAAGAGTTGTAATAACACAATGCCGATGGATAAAGACAGCGGGATGGAAATCATTACAATAATAGCGGGGCGTTGTCCCAATGGCAGCAAGGTGATGGCCACCAGTAGGATTGCAATCAGAAAATCTTTACCGAGTCCTGCCAGCCTGGAGTTAACCGCATCGGCTTGGTTGAAATACAGTGCCAGATCAATATTAGCAGGTAATGTTTTGCGGAAAGCCTCCACCACAGGTTGAAATGCAAGTTCCGTTTTACTGATATTCTCTCCAGGCTTTTGCGCAGCAGATACCACTACACAGCGATTACCATTAAGTCGCACGAAATATTTCTCATCATCAAATCCATAGTACACATTCGCAATATCTTTCAGGAAGACATTTTTCCCATTGGCGGCAGCAACAATCGTATTACCGATGCCTGCCAGGTCCTGGTAATTGCCGCTGGTTTTGATGTTGAACGCTTTTTCTCCTGCATCAATGCTACCGCCGGGAATATTGGCCATCTCACTTTGAACTGCCTGCATCACTATCCCGATGGGGATATGCAACTGGGCCATCTTATCTAATTGCAATTCTACACGCACCTGTTGGTCGGGCAATCCGTGAATTTTTACATTCTTCAGTGCAGGTACTTTTTCCAGGCTTTCTTGGAATTTTTCTGCGTAGAAACGAAGCTGGTCGCGGGAAGCATTCTCGGAGATCAATGCTGCTTGGAGAACATTTACATCGGAGGGTTCGCTTTTCAATACTTCAATACTGAAGATATCCGCAGGGAGGTCTTTCTTTTTGTTATTGACTTCTCTAACCAGCTCCTGGTACTTTTGCTCCACGTTTGAATTGTACTTGTATTCTACACGAATGGTGGCTACACCGTCGCTGATATTGGTACGTAAGCGTTTGATATTTTCAAGGCTGTATATTTCTTTCTCTAGTGGATTGATCACGAGATCTTCCATATCTTTCGGACTAGTTCCTGGGTAAACCACTACCACAGTGTATTGTGGCGCTTTCATCTCGGGGTCTTCCGAGCGCGGCATATTCATGATAGTACTGATACCCAGCACGATGATCATGATGAATATTACCAGGGTGAACTGGTAATTCTTGACGGCATAATTGGATATTTTCATGAGTGCAGCAATTTATTGGATGATGCGGATAGGAGATTGATCTTTCAGATAGGCGCTACCGGAAACAATCAGTTTGGCTGCATTCCCAATGCCGCCACTGATCAGCACCTGGTCTTTTTCCATACCTGCGATGGTTACCGGCACTTTCTGTGCAGTTTTGTTATCGTTGGTAACAAATACAAACCCACTGCTGCCGTTGCCATCCAGTAAAGCGCCATATGGGATGCGCCAGATACCGGAGGTATCGGCAGCAGCAGTTTGAATAGTACAGCGGCCGAACATCCCTGCAGCAATGGCTGCTGGCTTATTTCCGCTAAGCTGTACATCTAGGATGAAAGTGCCGCTTTGTGGATCTATACCTTCTGATTTGCGTGTAACCGTTCCCGGTAATTGGAGCGATTGCACTTCAATATTTGCTTTATTGCCGGTTTTTACACTGGCCCATTCTTTATCGCTGACGCCTATACGTAAGATCCAATGTGCATTGCGAGCGCCATTGGTTTGCAGCACAGGTGCGCCCGCATTGATGAGCTGTCCTGTATTGGCGAGTTTGTGCAATACATAGCCATCTTGTGTAGCATGAATGGTAGAGTAGGTGAGATTGAAACGGGCGGAAGATAATTGCTGTGCTGCTAGTTCCTGTGCGGTTTTGCTGTTCTGCAATTGTTCCAGTGTAGCCACGCTATCGTTGTACAAATTCTGTGTACGATGGAAATCCCGCTGTGCCTTCTCATAGGCCAGGGTGGCCTGTTGTACCTGTGCATTGATTTCTGTCAGGTTCAAAGTAGCGAGCAGTTGACCTTTATGTACAGCATCGCCTTCTTTTACATAAATATTATTGATGATGCCACCTGTTTTGAAAGAGAGATATACCTCATCATCCGTGGTAAATTGTCCGGATGCATGGATGGTTTGTGCGCCCTGATGTTGTTCCAGCGTGATGGTTTTTACGGGGATGATGCCAGTACTGTCTGTTTTAGCAGGCTGCTTTTTGCTACCACAGGAGGCTAATACAACAGTGAAAGCTATGAAGATGGGAAGACGTTTCATGGTAATCAGATTTTATTTGTTGATATCAATGTTGTAAGATGCCTGTGCTCTTTCTACGGCTGCAAAAGCTGTTTGAACGCCGGCTTGTGTCACCGCAATCTGCAGCCTGGCTTGTGTCAACTGGTTCTGCGCATCCAGTAGTTCGAGGTAAAGGAGCTGTCCTTCCTTGTAAACCTTCAGTTGATCGCGATAATAGCGCTCTGCAAAATCAAGTTGTGTGGTAGCAGCGTTGAAATTGCGTATAGCCGTGGCGTAATTGTTACGCGCTTGCTGTAATTGGAGCTGCAGTTGATCTACCGTCTGTGACGCGGCCATCCGGATGGCTGCTACATTGGTTTCTGCCTGTCGGATGCGATACTTGCTTTTATGAAAAGTAAAGAGGCTCCATTCTAAGTTTACCCCGAACATATAATAGCGAGAGCTATTATCGAACGTGATGGGAGCGCCCTGAGAGCCAAGATCCAGGAATGTGCTCAGTTTAGGAATAATGTAGGCACGCTGTAGTTTTGTGTTCAACTCATATGCGCTGATAGCATGCTTGTATTGTTGTAATTCTTCCCGACTATTAACATCGCCATATGCGAGGGCGCCGGCGGCAGGCTGGGAGAGCAACCCGCTGTCAAGTGTAATGCTGTCTCTCAAATCCCTATTCAACAAAAAATTGAAATAGGCTTTTGCATTCTCCCGGGCATTTTCTGCCTGATTGATAGACGCATCTGTTTTTTCTTTCTCCGTTTTGGAGCGGTACAGCGCTGTATTGTTGCGCACCCCATTGCGGACCATACTCTCGTTGATGCGGATGTTTTCATTGATGAGTGCTAATGCGCTGTTGTATATAGCCACTGCCTGAACCGTCTGATAATACTGGAAATAAGCGGTTTTTATATCCTGCACCAACTGCCGTTTGTAGACATTCACTGCTGCCTGTTGTTGACTAATCTGTTCCTTTTTGATTTGCTGATTGTAATAGATTTCCGCATTAATCAATGGCATACTGGTTCGCACTTTCGTATCCAGGAAATTATCAGGGTTAAGCTGGAATTTCGCATTTTCCATCATGGGAAAATGACTGCCAGTAAGCTGGTTCAAAGAGCCATAAACAGGATTTAGGATATCCCCCAATGGAAAATCGATGGTACGCCCACCTTGGGATTTTACATAGCTGGCGAGAAAGGTAACATCTGGACCAAATAGGCTTTTAGCTTCTTTCAATGCATAGAGGGCTTTGTCCAGTTGAATATGCTGCTCTTGCAGGCCTTTGTTGCTGTTGAATGCCTGCTGGATGTAATCATCGAGCACGGTCTGTTGGGCGGATGCCGCTATGCTACTCGCTATCAGCCCAATTAACAATGCTCCTTTTGTGAAGAATGTGAACATAATAAACAGTGTTTATTACTAGTGTTAAAAAAAATAGCGCATGGCTATTACTATTATCGATGTTGATATACTGAACGATGTTCAATTCGCCTGTTAAAAAAAAGCCCGAAGGCTTTTTACTATGATTTAGGCTTTGATAGTTTCTACATAATGTTTAACACAGGATCGTACAAATGCAGGCAATGCTAAAACGTCCAGTTGCGCGATTTTAATACGACAGCGGAGATTCAGACTAATGAACCCATGTATAAAGGCCCATATGCTCAAAGTAGCTGTCATCGGGTCAGGAAAACGAACCAGCTTTTTCTCTACACATTCGGTCATGATATCTCTCAGATAACTGAAGGCTTCCAGACCATTCTTCCACTCTTCATCTTCTTCCACGGTATTCATGGGCGCCTTAATGATGAACATCAGGTCATACAGCTCTTGATATTCCTGTGAAAAGTCGAAATAGGCCAAAGCCAGTTGCTCCAAGCGTTCTAGTACGTCCGCAGCAGTGACTTTCGCTTTGAAATACGCAGCCAGTTTGCCAAAAGCCTCCGCCTGTACATCATAAAGCAATTCATCCTTATCTTTGTAGTAAAGGTAAATCGTAGCGGGACTGTATTCTATCTTGTCAGCAATATTCCGGATGGAGACTTTCTCATATCCCTCCGCAACAAACATGTCAATTGCTGCATCTACAATACGACGCCGCATCTCTGCCTTCTCTCTCTCTTTACGTTCTGTAATGCCCATTGAAAAAGTTTACACTGCAAAGATAATGAACGGTGTTTATTTATTCCAAATAAATTTTCAGAAATTTTTGAAAACGTTGAATTTCAGGGAGATGCGATCTGCTCTGCCCGCAATGTCTTAAATGGCAAAGGCGCAATGGGGAATGTTTTATATCCCATTGCGCCTTTGTTATGATAGCTTTTAAAGTCTATTCTACAACAATTTCATCACAGCAAATAGCTGGTAATTTATTCCCCGCTTCCCTCCAGGAAGGAATAGCTGGCAGGGATTGCCCAGTAACGCGTATATACCTGGCCGTACCACTCACCGGAAACTGGTAATGCATAATCTGAGCGGTATAATCCTCCTGCGGAGTAGGAATCGCTTTTACGCCCACTTCTTTATAGCTACTACCATCTGTAGATACTTCAATATGGATCTTCGCTGGCAAGTACACATTATGCCGGGGATCTTGTAGGAAGTTCAAACTGATTTGTTTGATAGCTTTGCTACTGCCCATATCCACCGTTGCTACCAAGTCTTTGCCATACGTGAATAACCAGTTATAACTGAAATCAGTATTGCCGAAAAGTCCGTCTGTCAGTGTTTTTTCTTTCATGGGACTGTATTCTGGCGTATAAGGATTAGCCAGTTTTACAGGCGCTCTAAATGCGAGTCCGCCGATCCATTTCCTATTAAACTCCTTATTCCATTCCTGTAGATATTCATCCGGCGTCTGACCTCCTTCTGAGAGCTCTTTCGCAACGGCCATCTTACAAAGATTGGTAAATCGTTGCACACGAGCAGGCCATTTCGGATTTACCGAGTAGTCGTTGCCGTTAGCCACCAAATAACCATATTTCTCTGTGCCAAATGCCCGCGATTGCTGTAATACAGTATACTCCATTGGCAACCTCGCTTTCATCACTCTACGCAGCAATACAGAGTCATTCTCTGCGGCAGCTTCGGCTTTGTCCAGCAAGGCGGAATATTGATCTATCAGGGCAGGAGAGAGGTAGTCTTTTGCACTGTAGATAGGATTGCCGTAAATATCCAGTACTGCATGTGTTTGCGCCACAGCGGTAGCCAACGCTTTTACATACTGTTGCATATAAGGCGCGGCGCCCTTGTAATAGCTCTTCATGAAATCTTCTGTCACTGCTGCTGCATCTGCATGCGGATTCCAAAGCAGTGCAGCTTGCAGATAACTGTTGTATTCTGCTGCATCGCCGAAGGTATCGCCACTGCCTTGTGCAAAGACGCCTTTTACATGATGTGCCGCGAAATAACGCATATTGGCGGCTACATTACTATAATCGGGAAATGGACAGAGATAATTGGTAAACTGTGTGGTATAATCCCAGATAAATAAATTACTGGTACTATGTTCCCAGTCTTGTAAATTTTTCCGGAACGCTGCTGCGGAAGGTGCTGTTTCCAAAGGTGTCTGTCGATAGGCGTCGATGGTACTGAGCATCACGTATACATTACCCGCAGGTTTTGTTTTGGTAGGCGCCTTACTCGTATGGGCGTACGCGAGCGTGGTAAAACGCTGGTCCGGAAACTGTGCGGCCACTCTGTTTACAAAGCGAACCAAGGTACCGGCAGGACTTCCTTCTTCTTCATCCACCTTCTTACACTGCGGACAAGTACATGCACCCGGACCATCCATGGGAGAGATCGACCAGTACATAGCATCCGGGTTATCTGCAATCGCTTTTTTGAAATAGGCAACCGTGAGTTTGAAAACATCTTCATTCGTTAAACATAACTGCATTGGTTGCCTACTGCCACTCACCATAGAATAGTATTCCGGGTGACTGGCAAAATAGGTTTTAGGAGGAATAATCTTGAAGAAGGAATGCCCCCATAATCCCCACAAATCCTCGAAATGATGTAATCCATGCCAGTCCAGGTATTCCGGGTCTGTAGAAGCCGGATAAAAGCTTTCCCGATAAATAAATACTGGCTCCTGCAAATCCTTCATGTTTCCAGGAATGCGGATATTCTTGCTGGAAGGGATAAATTTCTGTAAACCAGACATTTTCCGGCAGTGCAGGTAAGTATCCAGGAAGTGATAAGCACCATAGACTACCCCTTTCCCGTATCCACCCCGCACATACACTGAATTATCAGCAGTGCCAGTAAAGAAACCGTCGTCCTTAATTTTTTCCGGACCAGTAGTAGCATTCGTATTTCCTACATAGATGGCCAGTTTGCCTTTATAACCGGTTTCGGTCATGATGGGCAGCCGGGCGCCAGAAATCTGTTGGATATAATCCTGTAAGATACTGGCTGCTTTACTTTCCGCTTTGGTAGGTGTTGCCGGCGTTACAATGGTATACTGACTTCGGCCTCCGGAAACGAGTGAAATATCACCGTCTGTATGGCTACAACCGGTGCCTACCCACATCAGTATGCTGAGCAATATACTATTCATTGTTCTGGTCATTGTTTGGTCTGTTAAAATTTACGCATCAGCACGAAGTACAAATCATACTGGTTGTAGTAAGTCTGATCTGTTACTTTTGAATTGATCCAGGTACCGTATAATCCCAATGTGGTGCGATATTTCAATACCGTTTGGTAGCCCACTGCTACACTGCGGGTGAGTAAACCTGCCAACTGAGGATAATTGATCAATCGGCTTTTATCATCCGGAGATGTTCCCAATCCGCCAATCAGCGATAAGAAATTCTGATGGTTCCGATCGGTATAATATCTAGTAGTCAGGTTAAAGGCTGTCCAGGTATGTGGTTCATCCCGAATAACATACCCACGCAGGTTCACCCAGAAATCTCCGAATGGTTTAGCGATGGATGCAACTGCTGAATAGTTATTGGTACTATCTACTTTCAAATATCGCGCACCAATTTCTGCTTCAATCGCATGCGGGAAGGTGTAGAACAAGGAATAAGCAGCCCTGAATTTAGGAAATACATTATCGCTAGCGAAGGTTACCAGGCCATAGCTATAGGCCTTCTTGGTGTGAACCCAATATACCTCCGCTTCTCCCTGTAAACCATTCCCATTCTGGCGTCCGGCGTAATCCGCCCTCAATGCATACGAACCACCTCTCTTCAAAAACCGACGATATTCCACTGTAGCAATGTTATACCTGTTGGAAGTGTAATCAAAGGTGGAATTCAGGTAGTACAATCCAAACTGATTACGCATTGTTTTGCTGTTCAGCAGATCGTAATAATCCTTATTAGCAGGAGTAGGATACTTTTTCGCCAGCGTATCAGCCGCGGCTGCCGCTGCGGTGTAATCCTTTTTGTTTTCCAGTGTTACGGCACGCTTCAGCAGGAAATTCTCATTTTCTGGATACGTATATAATGCCTGGTTAGTATAATACAGGGCACTATCATATCGCTGCTGGCCATTCAGCAGGTTAATGATATTTTGTAATGCCAGTGAATCTTTACCATTCACCTCCAGCACTTGCTGGAATGCAGTAATGGCGCTATCTGGCTGCTGTCTGCGCTGGAAATCGCTTCCCGCCGACATGAGGGCTGTCGTATAGGCGTTACGGTATTTTACCGTGTATGGATAACGTGCCATCAACGCAGCACTAACATCTGCAGCTTCGCGGTAACGACCTGCATCCTGCAATGCGCCTGCTCTTTTAAGCAGCAAGTCTTTATCTGCTGGATAGTACGCAAGTGCTTTATCTGTGTAATAAAGGGCGCTGTCTGGTCGGCCAGTACCACTCTGCATATTGATCATATAATCTAATGCCTCGCGGTTATCGGGCTGTACTGCCAGCACTTCTTGCAAATGTTCTTTTGCCTGATCAAACTCTTCCGCCTTCATGAGATTGCGAGCGGCGCTCAGTTGAAGATCTACCAGGGAACCTTTCAGGCTTTCATTTTTTGGATGATTGGCGGTAAGAGTAGCCAGTATTTTCGCAGCTCCTGCATAGTTACCCATGGATTCCAGAATAGTGGCTTTCTTCAGCAGAAAGTTCTGATTGGATGGATAGTAGGAGAGGGCTTCGTCTGCCACTTTTAAAGCGGCCCTGTTATCTTTAATTTTAATATAAGTGTTGATGGCGAGTCCTAGTAAAGTCGTGTCTCTCGGACTAATCTGCAAACCCTGATGGAAAGACGCCAAAGCCAAGTCATACTGTTCATCTTGGGCATATTGTCTGCCAGCACCGGCTTCCAGGTTCACCAGTCTTTCACGCAGATCTGCGGTAGGCGCACGTTGCAGGAGCAGTTCTCCGATTGCAGCGGCTGCGCTGTATTTATGATCTGCTTCCAGGATATCCATTTTCAGACGCAGTAAGCGAATGTCATTAGGAGAGGATCGCAGGCCGCGATTGATCCATGCCAGCGCTTCTTGATAGGCGCCTCTGGCCATGCTGTAACCGATTACTTTATCCTGTGCTTCTTTGTTACCTGGATTTTTTTCTAACACGGAAACATAGAGCGAATAAGGATCCGTTTTAGTATAGTAGGCCGCAGCTTCCATACGCAGGGAGGTTTCCAGGCTACGGGCTTTGGCATCGTTAGGATATTTACGGTAGATCTCTTGCAGTACGCTTAAGGCATCTGCATATTGATGCATTTCCTGGAGAATGCCCATTTTACGCATTAGCAGGTCGTAGTTGCCAGGCTGGCTTGCCAACCCTGTGTTGACAGACTCCAGTGCAGAAGCCAGGTTGCCGCTTTGTAATTGTGCACCTACGCTTGCTTCACGGGCTTCTTTGTTTTTTGGGTCGACAACCAGTACTTTAGCGAAGCTCTTGCGCGCCATTTCATGGTTGCCATTCTTCTGCTGATAATAACCAGTATAAATATAGTGATCTATATAAGCCTGACGGGTGGCGGAATCTTCTGGGAATTTGTCCATTACATTCTCTGCGAGCGCATCACCGCGGTATTGCTTGTGCTGTGCATCTAGAATAGACAGTTTCTTCAGAAGAAATTCCTTGCTGTTAGGGAAATTTATCAGCGCGTCATCTACATAGCATTCTGCTTCATCATACTTTCCTGCGCTCATTTCCGTATTGATGCCATAGTAATAAGCATCCTTGTATTTTGGATTCTTCTGCAACACCCGCTTGGTATATTTCCTGGAAAGGTCATACTGTTTGGTGAGCATATAAAGGCGCGCCAGCAGCAGTTCCGAGTCGATATAGTCCGATTGTGCATCAAGGGCCTTATAGGCGAGTTCAATCGCCTTATCATAATGTTGCAGGTTAGTTTCCTTTACTGCTTCCGTGTAATACGTTTCCGCATTACTTTTCCGCTGTTTCAATATCTGTCCCTGTGCTTCCATCGCAAAGCATAACAGCACTACTGGAATTACATATTTATAAGACATTGTCATTAAATTCGTTGTTTTAAGTTGTTTTTTTCGGCATGAAGCCCTGGCGTTGCATATTCCCCCATGTTGTTTTCTTTCCAATCAGGAAGTAGAAATATCCCCGCAGCGCAAAGAATACAATGAGAGGATGATATAATATCGGTTCTACCAAAGCCATCAATGCAAGTCCTATTACTTCCTTAGCAGTTCTGTAATAGGGGTAGGTCAACTGATCCCAAGTGATTGCCAGCGTGGTAATCATGATGGAATAGATATAGATGAATACCAGCAATATCCTGGCATATTCCCAGTTTACCTGATCGGTAATGATGAGATATATGTAAAAGATAATGCCTATTGCTTCAATGATTGGCGCCAGGAATTCGAAGAGCAAATTGTATGGGAGTACAATCATGCCCAGGCGTTTATATCTGGGGTTGAATATTTGTTTGCGATGTAGGGTCATAATCTCTGCCAGACCGCGTCCCCAGCGGGTGCGTTGTCTGCTGAAGACTCTCATATTCGGAGGTCCTTCTGTCCAGCATTGGGTGGTAGGAATATAACGGATAGAATATTTCAGATTATTATCCAGCATATAACCACACATACGGGTAACGATATCCATATCTTCCGCAAAGGATTGATGATCGTACCCACCGGCTTTGATGGCTACTTCCTTATCGAATAATCCTAATCCGCCGGAAACGTTTGGAACAGCATTGATCATACTCCAGCCCATTTTCCCCAATACATAGGAACGGATATACTCCATTTCCTGGAACCTGGGAAGGTAGCGGGATGGCGGTCTTTCCCGCACCATCACTCCTTCGTCCACTTCGCTGGAGTTCACAATACGCAAGGTGGCGCCAGAGGCGATTACACGCATACTGTCTTCCTCCACATGGATGTAGCCGCATTCCGGACAAGGGTCGCCTACTTCTTTGATTTGCTTTAGTTGTTCGGTCATGAAAGGATGTATCATACGGAGGAGGGTATCCTTTTCCAGGATACAGTCTACGTCTGTACAGAGGAAGTAAGGGAAGGCAGCCGCATTGATCCCGGCATTGGAGGCATCCGCCTTACTTTTACCATTGACCTTATCGATGACCAACAGCTTGTCATAGGCGATGTTGGTAGATTTCAAGATCCTTTTCACCGGGCGGGTGATAATTCTCTCATTATATGCGAAGTCTATTTCAATCAGTTCAAACTCATTGATCAGCTTTTCCAAGGTATCATCCGTACTACCATCGTTGATGATGATCACCTCAAACTTGGTATAGTTGAGGGTTAGCAGGGAACGGACATTGGATATGATAGTTACGCCTTCATTATAGGCGGGTGCGATCACGGATATCCCTGGTGTTAAGGGAGAATCCAGCAGCAAAGAGTAGTCGGTGAAGCGGCTGCGCTTCTTGAACAGCCGTACGCCGATATTACTCAGGATCGCAAGTGCTGCGTACACGAGTATCATGGCAAGGCCATATACGAAAACGATATTTTGAAAAATTACTCCGACCATTGTTTAATATTTGGTAATTAGGCCTTGGCGGCTGCCTTCTGGAAGCCCTGACGTTGCATATTTCCCCAAGTACTACGTTTCCCAGTTAAGAAATAGAAATATCCTTTTAAGGAAAAAATAGTAATCAGTGGATGATAGAACAGGAACTCCAGGAACGGCATCATACACAAGGACAATACTTCTCTGACTGTTTTATAATAACGGAAACTCAACTGATCCCATAATATTGCCATGGTAGAGATCATCACTGCATAAGTATATACGAATATGAGCAGCATGATCGCGTAAGGCCAGTTGATATATCCGGATACTGCCAGGATAATATAGACGATGATCCCTGAGAGTTCTATTAAAGGAGCCAGTACCTCAAAGAAGAAATTATAGGGAAATACAACCATACCGAAACGGCCATAGCGGGGGCGCAGAAACACATGGAAATGTGCCTTGATAAGCTGTGCCAATCCACGGGCCCAACGGGTGCGCTGCCTACCAAAGATCTGCAAAGTAGCAGGTCCTTCTGTCCAGCAGAGCGTACGGGGAATATAGCGTACAGCATAATCTATTCTATTGTCTTTACAGAAGATGCACATCCTCGTCAGTAACTCCATATCTTCCCCAAATGAGCTGTGGTCATAGCCGCCACTTTTAATGGCGATCTCTTTATCAAACAATCCGAGTCCACCGGATACATTTGGAACACAATTCAAATAGGTCCATCCCATTTTACCCAGTACGAAGGAGCGGATATATTCCACTTCCTGGAAACGGGGCAGAAATTTTCTAGGAGGACGCATGCGGGTCATTACGCCTTCATCAAATTCACTAGAGTTAGCAATACGAAGGGTGGCGCCAATGGCGATCAATCTTCTCTTTCCTTCTTGGAGTACAGGTTTGATCAGTTCCAACAAGGTATCCTTGTGGAGTACACAATCCACGTCTGTACAAAGGAAATAATTGAAGGAAGCGATGTTGATACCTGCATTGGTAGCATCCGCCTTACTCTTGCCATTTACTTTGTCGATCACCACAAGATTGGAGTAGGCCAGATCTCGGGATTTAAATATCTGTCGGACTGGTTGCGTCCTGATTTTTTCATTATAAGCAAAATCCACTGCCACCATATCAAACTCCTGGATCAGTTGTTCCAGGGTATTATCCGTGCTACCATCGTTGATGATAACAATTTCGAAGCGCGGATAATTGACGGTTAAGAGGGATCTTACGTTGGCGATAATTGTCAGACCTTCATTATAAGCGGGTGCCAGGATGGTAATACCTGGCGCCATAGGAGAACCAGCCAATACATCCAGTTGTTTCTGGGTGGTACGACTCAGGTATCTCCGGATGGCCACCAGTGAAAGGATGGCCAACAAGGCGTATACGAGGATTAAAGTTAACCCATATACGAAAATAGCAGACTCATAGAACCGAAGTATGACGTCGGTGATGGTATCCATTAATACTTAATTAGGGGGTTCATACAGTGTTTTAAAATCAACAGGTCCTGGCCGCTGGTAGTTGCGAGCAGTTCCTCCAGTACTTCACGGGCTTTTCCGCTGTTTCTTGCGATGGAGCGGGCCGCCGCTTTACGTAAATCGAATTCTGTAGCATGCAGGAATTCATTGCGTAAGAAGTCCACATATTTTCCGCTGTTGATACGGCCAAGGGCTTTCAGAATTTCTACCTGGCAAAACAGTGGTTGTGTGGTATATAGTTGCGCAAATTTATCTTCCGCTTCTTTAATTCTCAGTTTACCCAAAGCATTGATCGCATCGCCACGGAGATAGTGATCTCTGTTGTCCAGCAGTTTGATGATAGCTGGAACAGCGGCAATTTGGTTGTAATGTACTACCAGCTTCAAACAGAAAGAGACCACACTCTTATTGGAAGAATAGGTGATCCACCTGGCGAAGTTAGGAATGGAGATATCCTCTGTAGTGGTAATGATACGGAAGAGTTCCACCTGGTCCCAAGGGAGTAGGGGATCTGTTACCGAATCAAAGAATTTAAAAGGCTCGTTTTTACTGAGTTTGATGTAGGCTTGTCTGGCGGCAGCTCTCAACTCACGGTTACGACTATTGGCCAATGGTAGCAAGGTAACGTCTGAAATAGGCAGTTCAAGACTGACATACTCCGAAAGGGCGCGTACCTTGTGATCCCATCTTGGGGATTTCAACTTGCGTGCTGCATCTTTGTCCAAATCCAGTTGTAAGTAAAGGTTGCGGAGTAAAGCGCCGGAATTACCTTTTACATTGCTGCGGAAGTGAATAATGCGTTCTGTGAGCGCCGTTCTTGCCCAGCGTTTCTGCAAGGGCAATTGTTCAAATGCCATAGTGGGGATGTCAATCTTAGACGGATGTACATCTTGGGGAATATCAGGATTAGCCAATATTTCATTGATCAATAGATCATCTATCTTGGGCATTAGCTTCTGCAACTGTTTGGCCCTTCTGTGCGAACGGTATCGAGAACGTAAGATAACCAGGTAGGCAGTCACTGTAGCAGAAACTGCAATTACAATAAACACCATGGCTATCTGAATAGCCAATGGCGCATTTGTATAAAAATACCTGATCTCTTGCCAGATATCGGAAATAGTTGTGTTCAATTTTCTGAATTTACTTCTTCATTAATAAGCGCTTTACGCGAATTATCAGTTCTGCAGGAATGATCGGCTTTTTAAGGAAGTCGTCCACCCCCAGTTTAAAGCCCTCCATAATCATATCCTCATTCCCTGCATTGGATACAATGATTACAGGAATGGGATTTTCTCTGTCATGGCTTTTCACCTTGCTTAGAATCTCAAAACCGTTTGCGTAGGGCATCATGATGTCTGTAATGATCAGATCATACTGGTAATTGTTCTCCTCCAGCATTTGCATAGCTTCTTTACCGTTCACGGCAATATCTACCTGATATTCCGGTTCAGGCAAGATGCGAGCAATAATCTTTGGCATTACTTCATCATCCTCTACTAACAATATTTTACTCATTGTGGCTTTTTTAACCGGAGATAACAAAAGATATATATCCTTGTTCACTTCCGGTAGTTCAGAATTGGATTACTATTCGGTAGGCTCCTTCAGGGGATAGTGAATGGTTAAAATTGGTTTTCTAACAAAAATGACTAAACAGGGTCTTCACAATAAAGAAAATGATAAAACTTATTATTTATATATACGTTAATATATACGATCAAGAGCTGACTATTGTTTCACTGACAAACCGCCTATTTCTCAGGGGGA
Organism: Chitinophaga sp.; assembly: GCF_019236475.1. Taxonomy (GTDB): domain Bacteria; phylum Bacteroidota; class Bacteroidia; order Chitinophagales; family Chitinophagaceae; genus Chitinophaga. Next base: position 430,607 of record NZ_JAFAIX010000003.1, on the reverse strand, counting down.
GTTAAACACACATGGTATATCCGTTGAATATGAGCAACTTTTGATATTTTTTTCAAAATTATAGAATAATCCTGAATTGCCTATCTTTCTACCCAGAAATTATTCATTTTATATAGCGAAGATTGTTAATATGAAGATCTCACTGGTAAACAGATTATACATCGGTTTCGTACTGGTAGTGGTTTTGGTAGTACTCGGCGGATATCTCACCCTGAGATCATTCCAGCAACAAAAAGCGGAATCCCGCTGGGTACAACATACCTACAAAGTGCTCAACCAAGTGGAACGCGTGAACCGCCTTGTGCTGGACATGGCCGCCTCTCGCCGTGGCTTCAGAAGTACCTTCGAGAAAAGATTTCTTTCGCCCTACGAGGTTGACCTCCCTAAAATTGGCCCCGCGATAACTGTACTTCGTACGCTCGTTTCCGATAGTCCGACGGAAGAGCGAATGATCGATACCCTGGAAAACAATATCAACGAAGTGCTTAGTTTCTGGAATGCCAATGATCATCGCATCTGGAAACAGACCTTCGAAGAAAATGCCCAGATAACAGATCAGGAAGTAAACCTCCTGAATGATATCCGGTCTATCATCATCGTCATACGAAATGAAGAACAAAGACTACTCATCTCCCGCGAAGCGGAAAATGAAAGCTCCGCCACCAAGTCAAAGAGCATCCTCATTTTAAATAACATTTTTATCCTCGCTGTCGGATTCGTATTAATCAGGATCACTTACCGGGAGTTTAAAAGAAGACAACTAGTACAGCAATCACTGAATCACAAATTACAGGAGGTCGTTGAACTCAATAATCAGGCCAATCAGCGAAACTGGAAGCTCGTAGGGTTGGATCAACTCAATACCAACCTACAAGGAATCATAGATGTAAAGCAGCTAGCAGAGAAGTGTTTGAAGGAATTAGTCACCTACGGTCAGTTTGCCGCTGGAGCATTTTATACACTGGATGAGAAAAATCATCAACTACGTTTAGCCGCTGCCGTTGCCATGCCTTCGAATACGCCCAACAGCCTCTCCATAGGAGAAGGCCTACTGGGACAAACTGCCCTGGAAAAGGAAATCCGTGTCTATTCTGATTTGCCGGAAGACTACTGGAAGATCCAATCTGCTTCGGGTTCAGGGAATCCGAAACAGCTTTTGTTGATCCCGCTTCGTATGGATAGCGAACTAACAGGTATCATTGAACTGGCTTCTTTCAAGGAAGTTGCCACGGTACAGTTAGAACTCCTGCAAACCCAAGCCAGCGATATCGCGGTGGCACTCAATGCTGCGATGAGCAGGGAAAAAGTATTGGAACTGCTCCAACAGGTGCAGGAACAAAGAGAAGTACTGTTAAATCAACAAGAAGAATTACGCCAGTCCAATGATGAGTTGAGTCGCCAATCAGAGGTGCTCCAGGCTTCCGAAGAGGAATTACGCGTGCAGGAAGAGGAACTCCGACAGGTGAACGCGGAAATGTTGGTGAAAAATAAAGCCCTGGAAGTGGCCAGGGAAGCCCTTGCGGCAAAAGCCACAGAACTGGAAGCCAGCAGCCGATATAAATCTGATTTCCTCGCGAATATGTCGCACGAACTGAGAACTCCCTTGAACAGTGTGCTCATTCTCGCAAAAATGCTGGAGGAAAATAAAGACCAGAACCTCACCCGCCGCCAAATAGAATACGCTGGTATCATTCATAAATCGGGCTCCGATCTCTTGCGCCTCATCAATGATATCTTGGACCTTTCCAAAATTGAGGCGGGAAAAGTAGACTTACATATTGAAGACGCGCCAGTAGCTGGTATTCAGCAGGATGTATTCGATTTATTCAATTATGTAGCGCAACAGAAAAATATCCGCTTCATCGAGAAAATAGGACTGGATGTACCAACGGTCATACGGACGGATCGTCAACGACTGGAACAAGTGATTCGTAATCTACTCTCCAATGCGTTTAAATTCACGCCGGAGAAAGGTACGGTTAGTATCATATGGGAAATGGAAGGCGAAAATATTCGTGTAACCGTTACCGATACTGGTATGGGTATTCCGGAAGATAAACAACAACTGATCTTCGAAGCATTCCAACAAGCGGATGGCTCTACCAGTCGTAGATTCGGCGGTACGGGCCTGGGATTGTCTATCTCCCGCCAGATTATGTTGTTACTACAAGGCCAAATCCACCTAGACACCAGTACGGAAGAAGGCAGCAGTTTCTCCATTACCTTCCCACCTAATATTGATATTTCCCTGCCTGCCAGGAAAGCTATTCGTACGTTCACCCCTTCTACGGCTCCGGTAATGCCGGCTGTAATGCCAGAAGATGATCGGGGGAATATTGCGCATAATGATAAGCTGATCCTGATTATTGAAGATGAAGCCTGGTTTGCGGATACACTCCGCGATGTGGCCCGCAGGAAGGGATTCAAGACTATTCTCGCCCATAATGGCCAGGATGGACTCATACTGGCAAGGCAGTATAAACCGGTAGCTATCATATTGGATATGAATCTCCCAGTGATTGATGGCGAAAGCATCCTCAAAATTATTCGTAGCACGGAGGAACTCAATGATACCCTGGTACATGTTGTCTCCGCGGCTGAAATTTCTGCCAATACCGCTAGTAACATCAACGGATATACGCAGAAACCACTACAACAACCTGACCTAGACCAGATATTCCTGGATATCAGCCAGCAATTACACTCCCGACTGAAAAAAGTATTGCTCATAGCGGAAGGGAAGCTGGCACAAGACCCAGATATCCGATTCAAAACAGAGCAACGCAATATGGAAACCTGGTACGACCAGGTGGCTTCTGTGGAAGATGCCAAAGAATACCTGGCTGCCAGCAAATATGATGGCGTTATCATAGAACTAGGCCATGATATGGAACATTCCATGGTGGGCCTGCAACAGCTTGCTGAATTAACCGCCCACAGTGCCACACCGGTCATTGCCTACCTGGATAAAGATATCAGCATGGCGGAAGAAGCCCAGTTGAAAAAATATGCCGCGGCTATCGTGAGAAGCTCGGCACTGGCCACAGACCGACTCCTAGATGAATTGGAACTGTTCCTCTATAAACTGGAAAAAGTAGAACCAGGGAAATTGGAAACCATGAAGGGTATCCAGGATATGGAAAATATCATGGACGGAAAAATTATCCTGCTGGTAGATGACGATATGCGCAATGTATTCTCCATCAGTGCGTTGCTGGAAAGCCAGGGCGTACACGTATTAGCGGCCGCAGACGGTCAGGAAGCGATAGATATGCTCGATGAACATCCTGATACCGATCTTGTTTTAATGGATATTATGATGCCCGGCATGAACGGTTATGATGCGATGATTAATATTCGTAAGGACAAACGTTTTTCCCAATTGCCTATCATTGCGCTGACAGCCAAAGCGATGGCGGAAGACAGACAAAAAACAATAGAGGCGGGCGCTTCTGATTATATCACCAAACCGGTAGACGGGATCAAACTGCTTTCATTAATCCGCGTATGGTTGTCTTAACAATTTTATGGTAGAAGAGATCAGTAATACAGAACTCCAGGAGTTAATATTCATTATCCAGCACCAGTACGGCTACGATTTCAGCGATTATGCGCAAGCTTCCCTGAAACGCCGCTTTATCCGGTTCATGGGGCATGCTCAGTTGGAAAAACTGGCAGAACTGAAATTGCAGTTGCAGACAGATCCAGATTTTTTTAAAAAAATGGTGGAATATATCACCGTAAACGTAACAGAAATGTTCCGTGACCCGCAGTTTTATCAACTGCTACGAGATGATGTGTTACCCCGATTAGCCACCTATCCCATCATTAAAATATGGCATGCCGGATGCGCAACGGGAGAAGAGGTCTACTCCATGGCAATTATGTTACAAGAAGCCGGTTTGCTGGAAAGAAGTCGTATATACGCCACCGATATGAATGCAGCCAACTTAGAGAAGGCCAATACTGGGATTGTTCCGCTACGATGGATGAAAGACTATACCCATAATTATATCCAATCAGGAGGGCTCCACGATTTTTCCGACTATTACACCGCACGATACGATAGTGCTATCATCAACCCGGCATTACGTCGGAATATCATTTTCTTTCAACATAATCTGGTCACAGATCACGTATTTAATGAGTTTCAGCTTATCTGCTGCAGGAATGTATTTATTTACTTCAACCGGACACTACAGGAAAGAGTTGTAACACTTTTTTATGATAGCTTGGCCCCAAGAGGATATCTTGCACTTGGTATGAAAGAATCATTGTTATTTAGCAAAGAGAGAAAGAAATTTGAGGTAGTAAACGGTCCGAATAAAATTTTTAGACGTAAATATTAGTTCTTGCATTCATCAACCAGATTTGATATTATCGCAATTGGCGGATCTGCTGGAAGCTTGTCCGTAGTAGCGCGACTGCTGAAAGCATTGCCTGGGGAGATGGACACCCCGGTGGTGCTCATCATGCACCGACTGAAGAACGTCAGTAGTGAGTTAAATCGGTTACTGGCTTTTGGCCGGCCCATCCAGGAGCCGGAAGATAAGGAACGGATGAAGGCAGGACATATTTACTTGGCGCCTCAGAACTATCACCTGCTCTTGGAAGCGGATGGCACTTTTTCGTTGGATTATTCAGAGCTCGTGCATTATAGTAGACCGGCCATTGATGAAAGCTTTTACAGTATTGCAGATGCATACGGAAAACGGGCCTTGGGAATATTACTGAGTGGCGCCAATGCTGATGGCGCAGAAGGACTGGCACGAATTGTGAAGAATGGCGGCGCCGGAATCGTGCAAGACCCAATGGAAGCGGAGTTTAGAATAATGCCGCAGGCAGCCATAGACATGTCTGCCGATATCAAAATCATGAAAACGGATGAAATCATTAGTTTCATCAAAGATCAATACCATACCAAGTAAATCGAGAATGAAATGACGGAACCTTCCAAAAAAATTACCATCTTACTCGTGGATGATAAGCAGGAAAACCTGCTGTCGCTGGAAGACATGCTACAAGCCCCCGACAGGATATTCCTCAAAGCCTCATCCGGAAATGAGGCGCTGAAAATGGCCCTGAAACACAACGATATCGGTCTTATTATGCTGGATGTTCAAATGGGAGATATGGATGGCTATGAAGTGGCGCGTCTCCTTAAAACAAATCCCCGTACTAAGGACATTTCCATCATCTTTGTGACGGCTATCAACAAAGAGGAGCAGTACGTTTTGAAAGGCTTTAAAGAGGGAGCGGTGGACTATCTATCCAAACCCCTGGACGTGGATATTACCCGCGCCAAAGTGAATGTATTTGAAAAGTTATACTGCTATCAGAATGAACTGAAAGTAGCCCTCCAGGAAAAAGAGAAAATCAACAAACAGTTGGAACGCTTCATGTACGTGGTGGCCCACGACCTGAAGTCCCCGCTCAACGGGGCAATCGGCCTATTGACGCTCATCAGCGAAGATGAAAGAATCAAAAAAGAGCCAGACCTGAATGAGTACATGGACATTGTTCTGAATGCCACGAATCACCTTACGGGTATGATTACCAGCGTGCTAGACTATACCCTGAAAAATGATGAGGCTGCTCCTAAAGAAATAGTAGATGTACAACAGTTGCTACAACAATTAACGCTTTTGCTGTTCCTGCCTAAAAATGTGCAAGTCCAATATGATACAGCACTACCTACGCTGTTTACCAATAAATTAAAGCTGCAACAGGTATTTCAGAACTTGATCGCCAATGCTATCAAACACAACGATAAGGAAAAGGTGGTCATTAATATTGGTGGTCAGGACTCTTCAGCCAGGGAAGACTTCTACGAATTTTATGTGGAGGACAACGGACCTGGGATTGCCTCTCGTGATACAGATAGGATTTTCAAACTGTTTGAGAAAGGGGATGGCGGTACAGGCAGTGGGATCGGCCTGAATATTTTTAAAATGTTGGTAGAAGAGCAGGGCGGAAAGGTTTGGGTAGACTCGAAACCCGGTGAGGGCAGCCGTTTCTACTTTCAATGGAGTAGGAACTAACCCTACTTTTTCTCAAAAATCCATAATCTACCACTTACTTGTTGGTTCAACACCGGCAGGCAGGTGACGTAATAGGTCATCTCTTCCGGTGATGCAAATCTCCATTCCCAGAAGGTAATGCTATTTTGTTGGGAAGAAAACAGTCGCATAGCTTCCTGGTATATTTCTGCCGCATTGGTGGTTTTGCTGCGTAGTTGCATCATGGCATCTGATAAGATGGCTGGCAACTGTTCGCCAGGGCCGGAAAGGTGCAGCAACTCGGCGGCAGGTTGGTTTACCCAGCCGGAAAAGCCGTCGTTGTTGATGAAAATAAGTGCATGCGGGATGGTATGCATGATGGCAGAATACCTAGAGGCCACTTTCTGAAAATGGCTATGCTGCAAGGAATAGGTAAGGATTTCCTTTAAGCGGAGCCGGATGGTTTCCACGCATTCTTGGAAAGAATGATTAAAGATCATGGGTTCACTCCAGCCCATTAAAATCACACTGGTAGTAGGTTCTGTTGCCAGTGGGATGATAATGGCGGAGGAGAAGGCCTGCAATATATCTTTCAGCGCATGATCTGCAGTAGGAATAGATTGCCAGTAAATTGTCTTGAAACCGTTGCTGTACAGTAGTTTCTTGATAGGTTCCGGATCGAGTATCATGTCGTCCAGGTAAACAGGAGAGGCATTCTTCACCCTGGCGGTAGATTCGTCTTCAAATTCTACTTGCAGCGTAATATTCGTTTGAAATAATGTTTTCAGCAGGTTAATGCTGAAGGTCAGAAAGGAGGAAATATGTTTGTCCTTGTCCCATCTGCTTGTCTGATTAATAAAACTGAGCGCTTTACTTTCCCAACTAGTCACACTTATAGGTTGAAGGATGAAAAAATCTATAAAAAAGAGTGCATGCCGCTGATAACTTCCTCTGGTGCGCTTATTTGCGGGAAATGCCCGGTAGCGTTCACTTTAACCCTTGTGCTGTAAGGGATATTGCTTTCCAGGTATTCGCTGACTACTGCCGGAACGGCAATATCTTCAGCGGTTTGTAGTATCAGTACGGGAATATTTACATCTTTTAATACTTGTCTGTGATCCAGTTGGAATATAGACCTAGCCACTGCTACGGCGATATCCGCACGGATGGTTTGCAATGAGGCGGCAAAAGCGGCGGATAATTCCGGCCGGTTCGGCTGGTTCATTACAAGGGTGGAAAATCCGGCTGCCCATGCATGGAAATTACTCTCCATCGCATCGTACAGGCCATTCAGCGCTGGCTGATCGAACCCGCCGATATAATTTTTCGATGGGTCGTCCAGGTAACGGGGACTGGAACCAATCATCACCAGGCGTTCAAAAATACCTGGATGACGTAGGCTGGTCAGTAAGCCGATCATCCCAGTCACACTATGCCCTACATAGGTGATACCTTTCAAATCCAGTGCGGCAATCATTTCTGCCAGATCTGTCACATAGCCGTCTATGGTGGCATAACGATGGAAACTGAAAGCATTGATATCTGACTTTCCTCCGCCCACATTATCATACAAAACGATTTTGTAATCGTTTGCAAAAGCAGGGATAATATGTTGGAAGGAGGTCTGATCAAGACCAAATCCATGACCAAAAATCAGTGTCTGTGGGGATTCTAGGTTTCCAACGATATGTATATTATGCTTCTGGAAAATATCCATCATGATTATTTTACAGGGTATCGGTTTTTCTCAAAAATCAAATATAAATAATAAACACTTACCTTGCGCCCGAAAAAAAACCGCGCCTGTTGCAGCAGACACGGTCAAATGGACCATACAATTTCTTGTATGCATTTAGTTAACACTAAAATCAGTCTAATATACATTTTTTTATTGTAGAACGAAACCGTTGAACAGAAAGATGGCATTTATTTTCGACATGAACGGTACCATGATCAACGACATGGAGTATCACCTGGAGGGGTGGTATAATAAGCTAAATGAACTGGGAGCCGGCCTCAGTAGGGAAGAAGTAAGGTCACATATGTATGGTAAAAATGAGGAACTACTGGAGAGAATCTTCGGGAAAGGCCATTTTACCGCGGAACAAATGGCTACCTATGCCCGTCAAAAAGAAGAAATTTACCAGGCGGCTTTCCGGCCACACCTGCAACTGATAGCTGGGTTGCCGGTATTCCTGGAAAAAGCTGCTGTTAACCACATTCCCATGGCACTCGGTACGGCTGCGGATAAATTCAATGTGGACTATGTACTGGATAACCTGAACATCCGTCATTATTTCCCGGTTATTATCGGCGCGGAAGATGTAAGTTCCAGTAAGCCTAACCCGGAAGTATTCCTGAAAGCAGCAACAGCACTGGGCGTAGCACCGGAAACCTGCATTGTGTTTGAAGATGCGCCTAAAGGGGTAGAAGCGGCCGCCAATGCGGGTATGAAGGCAGTGGTGATCACTACCATGCATACCCGTAGCGAATTTGATCAATATGATAATATTATTGCATTCATCGAGGATTATAATGATCCGGTGCTGCCATCACTTTTTAAATAATTAGCCGAGGCTGTATCAAAAAGTAAGCAAAGGGATTGACGTCGCAGACGTCAATCCCTTTGCAAATGTGAAAAACAAGACGCTTTTATTTTCGGGATATCCGGAAACATTCCAAAATTTTACTGAAGATCTCCGTATTTTCATATACTCCTCTGAAAAGCTGAGAATTGGGCCCGTATGCGAATACCATAACGGGAATGCCTGTATGATCATTGGTGGCGAAATGTCCGCGCAACCAGCCCTGGCTGATATCTCCATCCATTAAGGCCAGTCCGCTAGTTTCGTGATCAGCAGTGACGATAATAGTGGTTTGTTTGTCTTTATCTGCAAAAGCCATGGCTTCTCCAATTGCATCATCAAAATCTAGCATTTCCCGCACCAGGTAATCTAGGTTGTTGAAATGGCCGCCATGGTCGATGCGAGAGCCTTCTACCATCAAGAAAAAGCCTTTGCCGCTGGCGTTCAGTTGCTGTAATGCCTTTTTCAAAGATTGCTTCAGGTAATCTCCACGGCCCTGTTGCATGGAGTTCACTACTTTATTGCTCAATATCACCAAGGTACGGTTGCCAGTAGTAGGGTTCCACTTCGCGGCATCGGTGATGAGAATACCTTGGGTAGCCAGTGTGTCTCGCCATCTCGCAGTGGTTTCCTGTTCTAACTCTTCTTTTCCTCCGCCAATTGCCAGCGATAGCTTGCTGTCGGCCAGTTGATGAAACAGGGTGCGACTACTATCTCTATCCGCGGTATGTCCGTAAAAAGCGGCAGGCGTAGCGCCTGTAATCTCTTCGGTTACCAGCACGCCGCTCCGAATGCCAGCAGGAGCCAGGATTTCCGGCAGTACAGGAATGGAAACATATGTATTGTCCATGCCTATTTCCCGGTTATTTGTTTTTTTGCCGCTGCCCATGGCAGTACCACCAGCGGCGCTGTCGGTATGGTAGTTATCGGAGGATTGGGTTTTGGAAAGTCCCAGTTGTTTCATCCGAAATATATTCAGATCCCCTTTGTTGGCGGTATAGCCGGCATACATCTGTGCCAACCCCGTACCATCGCCGATGAAGAGGATGACATTTTTCGATTTGATATTGGTCGCATCGCTGGCATAAGTGGGCGTGTAAACAGGATGTATAGGGAGACTGCCAGTCGTCGTGGCGGAAACATTCCTTATAACATCGGAGAAGGCAGCCGGGTGATCGGTACCAATCATATCTACTCCCAGATCCATCAGTTTGTACCAGGCGCTCCTGGTATCTGGCGCGCCCCAGAAGCGGAAAGCGAAGCCCCTGGCGTGTGTACTATCGATAATCTGTTTTACGGCTTTTAAATCCTCTGGTGTGAGGGTGCCTTTCCCATTCCATTTGGAATACTTTTCGAAATCCGTGCTGAGCATGGCTATACGAGCACGCATCTCTGCGGGATAGGTACTATCCGGACGCCCGTCGAAGAAGAACATAGGATCGTATTGCTGCCATTCGCTTACGGGTGGCAGGTTGCCGGAAAGCACAATGCGAACGGCTTTCGGATTAACAGACCGGTCAAAATACTGGCGGTAAGGCAGTAATTGCTGCTGCAAAGCCTTGAGGGTAGGGGCGGCGGCAGTTTTAACATCTATCAATAATTGCAAAGGCGTACCGTCCGTATAGGCCTGACCGTTATTCAGTTCAAACTGGCGTAAAACCGGTTGCAGGTACATGCTGCGAAAGGTGCGGACCGTTTGAATATCCTTGGTATCATGGGCTACATACAATTCTCCGTCTTTCAAATGAATATCTGCTTCGATAGAGCCGAATTGGAGAGACGCGGCTGCGTAGAACGGCGTACTGCGTTCGTAGTCGTTGTGAGAATGTGCTTGCGCCATCGTATAAGTTTTCGTTTGTGCATATACGTTAGCTGCTAGTAGGAAGGCGGGTAGGAAGAAAAGTCGTTTCAATGGAAATGATTGTTAAAGAAAGACCCCTTACCGAAGACTGGCAAGGGGTCCGGTTTAGAAATACAAATCAGTTGTTACCAGCCTTGGTTCTGTTGGATTTTACCGCCACTCGCATCGATTTCGCGTTGTGGTACAGGCCAAACGTTGTGAACAGCCGGATTGAAATTACGAGCAGGCCAAATTACTTTGGTAGGATCGTAACCATGTAAAGGTTTAGCATAAGCAGCTTGCGCATCGCCCCATCTTACCAGGTCGCGGTGACGGTCGGCCCATTCGCCAGCCAGTTCCATTCTTCTTTCATGTTTCAGATTGGTCATGGTAGCGCCAGTGATAGGCGCCAGTCCTGCACGTTGGCGGATCAAATTGATCTCTGCATCTGCGTTCTTACCTTGCATCAGTTTCGCTTCTGCTTTGATCAAAATCACTTCTGCATAACGTAACAGTGGTGGATTTAAAGCTGTCGTAGGGTGGTCACCGTTAGGGCTCAGGTAAGTACCCACTGGATTGGCATAACCAAATGGTTCCATGTACTTACGGAACTGGTAGCCACTGTTACTGTTGGTAGAACTATAAGTTCTGGTATCGCCGAAATATTTGAACTGATCGCCTGGTTGCAGGATAGTAGCGGCTTTGCGAAGGTCGCCTGGTTCGTATTCGTCCACCAGCTCTCTCGTAGGCATGTAATAGCCCCAGCCATTGTATTTACCCCAACCTGTCAGTTCCAGCATTACGCCTGGGAGGATACTTCCCCAGCCGCTGGTACCAGCAGCAGTGCTGTATGCAGACCAGATATATTCAGATGTCCAGTTATTGGCGATGGTGAATACATCCGCGAAATTAGGCAACAGCGCATGTTTGCCACTTAAAATTACAGAATCAGCGTAGCTTTCTGCATTCGCATAATCTTTTTTGTAGAGATATGTTTTTGCCAGATAAGCCAGTGCCGCGGTTCTGTGCGCGTGGCCATAATCTGCCGGTTTATAAGTATCAAAGTTCGGCAGCAGGGAGGCAGCACGTTTCAGATCAGTAATAATGGAATCGTAATTGACGTTCACATTAGCCGCTCTTGGTACTACCGCACCTGGCGTTGGGCTGTATTTGCTGACAATAGGAACACCCGCTTGATCATTTCCATAGTTATATGCCAGTTGATAATACATCAATCCGCTCAGGAAGTAAGCTTCTCCAAGATAGCGTCTTTTCAGATCATCGTTCATCTTGATATTAGGAACGTTCCGCAGTACGTCGTTGGCACGTTTGATAACGATGTAACGCAGCGACCACTGGCCATCCGTATAACTACCACCAATAAACGAAGAGTTAAAGTTTTTGATGTTTTCCGCTTCCGGTTTACCACGACCTACCACCATATCATCGCTGGCGTCAATGAACCAGAAACAGCCACGTCCATAGAAGTTTTCATCATCAAATTGTTCGTACATGGCATTTACGCCACTGGTAGCATCCTGTGAAGTCTGCCAGAAGTTTCCGAGCGACGGAGAACCTTCCGGTACTACGTCCAGCTTTTTGTTGCAGGCAGTGAAGCTAAGTCCTGCCAGTATGGAGAAAGCGTATATTGTCTTTTTCATAAAAATGTCCGGTTAGTATTAGAAATTCAGGTTCAGACCAGCGATAAATCCTCTTGCTTGTGGATAACGGCCCAGGTCAATACCGTAGGTATCCGTACCAACTTCTGGATCCATACCCGTGTATTTGGTAATAGTGAGCAAGTTGTTACCGGTAACGAATACACGTAATTTGTTGATATGGTAACGTCCTGTCAGTTTATCAGGCAGGGTGTAACCCAGTGTAACGTTCTTTACGCGCATGTAGGAACCATCTTCCAGGTACCAATCGGAGGTAGTTCCGAAGTTACCGTTAGGATCAGAGATAGATACTCTTGGAATGTTGGTATTAGTGTTGGTTGGTGTCCAGGCGTTTTTAACATCTGCCAGCAGGTTATAACCCTGACCAGTCACCAATGGTGCTAGGCCAGTGTATTTAAGCGCGTTGAAGATTTTGTTGCCATGAACGCCTTGTACGAAGATGTTGATATCAAAACCTTTGTAGCTACCGTTGAAGGAGAAGCCATAGGTGAATTTAGGGAATGGCGTACCCATGAACTGGCGATCAGAGTTGTTGATTTTACCATCATTGTTGGCGTCAATGAACTTCAGATCTCCTGGTTTTGCATTCGGCTGAATTTTAGTAGTAACGCCGGTTTTAGGATCTGTCCAGGTATAGTTATCAATTTCTTGTTGTGACTGGAAGATGCCTGCTGTTTTCACCAGGTAGTAGGAATACAGTGGTTGTCCTTCTTCGATGCGAATAGGCGTGATGGAGCTACGGATATTGATATTGGAAGTATTGAGTACTCTATCTCCGAGGCCCAGGCTTACCAGTTTATTGTTGACAGTAGCGAGGTTTGCGCTTATGCTGTACTGGAATTCGCTGCCTTGTTTGCTGTTGAAAGTAAGACCCAGTTCGATACCCTTGTCGCGTACATCACCCACGTTCATCCAAGTACCGTTTGGAACGCCATCTGTACTTAATGGTGGTTTCTGACGCAGCATTTTGATGGTATTCTTGATGTAGTAATCTGCTACGAGGTAAATCCTGTTGTCCAGTAAGCCCAGATCCAGACCGAGATTGGTTTGTTTGGACTCAGCCCAGGTAAGATTGGGGTTTGCCAGTGCGGTTTCAGCATATCCATTTCCAACAGTTGGCGTAGCGCCACCATAGGTAGTAGTTTTACCTAATAACGGATTTACCGCACCTGCAGGCAATGAAGCGAGGTTACCAAGTAAACCATTGCTGGCTCTAAGTTTCAGGTAAGAAAGGATTTTATCAGAGATATTATCCTTGATGAAATTTTCGTTGGTCAGTACCCATCCTGCGGAAACAGAATAGTAGTTCTGGTAACGGTTCTGCGGAGCTACCAAGCTGGAACCATCACGTCTGCCCACTAAAGAGAACAGGTATTTCGCTTTATAGTCATAGTTCAGACGAGCAAAGAAAGACTCGAGTGCTGATTTATCTTTTCCACCTAGGAAGCCATTAGGATCAACCGCGGCACCATTTTGTGGGTAACGGTAAGCTGGCCTTTCATCGTTGAAGTTATTGACCAACAGGCTGAAGTAATCGCGACGGTATTGCTGGAAGCTATAACCACCTACCACATTGACATGATGTCCTTGCAGTTGTTTATCATAGGTAAGCGTTTGCTCTGCCAGTACATCGTTAGAATTGCTGTTGGAGAGATAGAGATTGTTGAAGTCAAAAATCTTACCTATTTCCAGGATACGGGAGTTAAAGGTTTTGGTATTATCAAACACCTTATTGATAGCCAGGTTGGATCTGAAAGTCAGGTTAGCAGGGAGCTTTACTTCCACGTAAGGGTTGATCAGGAGGAAGCTCTTTGGATTTTTGCTATCCAGACGTTGCAGATAAGCCACTGGGTTGATTACGTCGCCGTAAGCGCCTGCAAATTTCACAGGAAGGCCGCTGAAGGAGCCATCAGGCTGATAAGGGCTTACGCTTGGCGTATAGTATAAAGCGGTGAGAATAGCGCCAGTATAAGCACTGGTGGTATTAGCGCCGTTACCATTGGAAAATGCATAGGAGAGGTTTTCACCTACTTTCAGCCATGGAGCAACCTGGTGCTCAGTGTTCAGGCGGAAATTATATCTTTCATTGAAAGTGTTTAACAGGATACCTTCCTGTTTGCGATAACCAAAGCCCATGAAGTATTTGGATTTATCGTTACCTCCATTCAGATCAACATTGTATTCCTGCAATTGAGCGGTACGGGTGATTGCATCCATCCAGTCAGTGCGGGTGATATTACCATCGGGATTTTGGGTTGGATCGTAGGCCGGGTTGCGCGTTTTACCAGCGTTATCATACGCTTGGTTCATTACATTGTTGAACTCTGCTGCATTCAGGACTTTCATGGTTTTGTAAACCTTTTGTACCCCGAATTTGGCATCTGCGTTCACGCTCATTCTGCCGGATTTACCTTTCTTGGTAGTAATCAGGATAACACCTCCGGAAGCTCTAGCACCATAGATAGCGGCGGACGCATCTTTCAGTACGGTAATAGACTCGATATCTGCCGGGTTGATTAAACCATTATAGATAGAACCATCTACTACATACAGTGGGTTTTCACCGTTGATACCGCCTGTACCGCGGATATATACTTTAGGAGGAGAGGTGGGGTCGCCGCCTTGGTTCTGTACTACTACGCCTGGTGCTTTACCTTGCATGGCTTCTTCCACACTATTTACAGAGCGGGAGTTCAGTTTGTCCAGTTTTACATCGGTGATAGCAGAGGATATTTTAGTACGACTCTGAGAACCATAACCAACTACGAGTACCTGTCCGAGTTCGCGGCTGTTGGTAGCCATTACAACTTGGAGTGGAGCGCCGTTGTAGGCTACTTCTGTTGTTTTATAACCCACCATGCTCACTGTCAGGATTACTTCTCCCGCTGTGGTAGCATTGATAGCGAAACGTCCGGTAGCGTCAGTGATGGCGCCTTTGCTGGTACCTTTCACCAATACTACAGCGCCTGGCAGCGGACCGTTGGCGTCAGTAACCGTACCAGTTATCTTTTTCTCCTGTTGCAGGGAGTTGTCGGCACTAGCTTGTCCGGCAGGAAAGATAACAATCGTCTGCTGACGCTCTTCATATTTCAGACCAGTGCTATTCAGTAGGTCTGCGAGAATAGCGGCTACCGTTTCATTCTTCCAGGAATGTGGTGCTACCTGAACAGTGGATAAAGCGCGTTGGTCATAAGAAATCCTGACACCCGCCTTCTTTTCCAAAGAGGCAATAGCTTGTGTAAGCGTGCCGTTTTTCACTTCCATACCTGGCACTACATGCTGTAATGCCTGGCTGAATGCCGAAAAGCTTTCTGTGAAAGGGATGGCGGCCAGCAATAGCATTAGCACAGGCTTTACCCTTTTGGGATGTTTGAGGTGGTGACGCAATGATGGTTGCATAGTGTTTGTATTAAAATATGAATTGTCTGTTCGTTATTGAATCGTATAATTTTTATGATCTGTAGTATGGAAATGCAGTTTTGGTGAGATGCTGATTTTGGAGATGATATCCAATTTGTCCTGCAGCGTCATCGCTTTGCTGAAATTGATGTTTAGGCGACAGCGGGATATATCTGTCTGGCTATGAAACTGAATACCATAGTAGTTTTCCAGTTCCCATAACACCTGTTGCAGGGACACGTCGCTGAGAATAATTTCTCCGGTGGTCCAACTGCTGATGCTAGTACTATCTGTTTTACTAAAGATGGCTTTCTCTGGTGTGATAATCAGTTGTTCCGTAGCATGGAGCACGCCCAATACTTGTTTGTTTTCAGATACTTGTACTTTACCGGTAGCCACGGCCACTCTAGCTGGCTGCCCAGCTATACTGGTAATAGAGAAGGCAGTACCGAGTACGTCTACACGTAGTTGGCCCGCTTCCACGAGGAAAGGACGGCGACTATCCTGGTGTACATCGAAATAGGCTTGTCCGTGTACTTTCACAGAGCGGTTTTGGTGATTGAAGCTGCTAGCATATTCCAGGGTACTGGCAGCGTTTAGCCATACCTGTGATCCATCGGGGAGTTGTACTTTTTTTACTTCTTTTAATCCGGTGCTGATTTTTGTCCAGGCTACCACACCTGTTTTGCGGGATGCTTGCTGATACCACCAGCAGGAGAAGGCCAGTACGGGCAGTACTACCGCTGCTGCTGCCCAGCGTTTCCATTTATATAATGGTTTTACATTACCGGTATGAATATGTTTCAGCAATGCCTGTTTAACAGATTCCTGCATCTCTGGTGGAAGTGCTGCTGCTGGCGCGGCGGCGTGCATCTTATCCATCCAGGCCATGAGTAATACTACTTCTTCCACGCTGCATTTGCCGGCTCTATATTTGGCGATTAGCTGATATATTGCATTTCTTTCCAATGATAAATCGATTTAGCTTCTCTCTTTAAAATGCTTGTTATACTGATATGTCACACGACACGAAGCGGATAACTATTGCGACTGTCGGCTTAACAATTTGGTAATACTGGGATAGGGAAGGATAGGACAAAAAGGTATCCGGCTCTTACCGGTGGGTAAGGGCATTGGCAATGTGCAGTGGCTGTCTCCCTACAACAGGAAAGAGGCGATAGAGCCTTTCAACATCACTTTCAATCTTTTGTTAGCGGTATTTAATTGGTTACGTACCGTTTGCTCAGAGGCGCCTAGGGCAGCCGCAATTTCCGCGACACTACGGTATTCGAATTTGCTCATATAAAATACTTGCCGAATCTTTGGCGGTAGTTGGTTCAGATGTTGCATCAGTTCTTCATACATCTGTTTATAATACAGTTGGTCAGTACTATTGGAGGTATGCTCTTGCAGCAATTGGGCAAAGCTGTGTTCATGTCTGCTACGAATATCTTCTTTGCGTAAAGCATTCAGGATACGGAGGCGCAAGAGAAATAACAAGAAGGCTTTGATTTCTTGTGGTACTGGTAATGCTTCCCTTTTCTCCCATAGTTCGAGGAAGAAGTTCTGCAATACATCCTTAGCCATAGCATCGTCGTGCAGGATGCTACAGGCATAATGCATCAACATATTCCAGTGTTCCTGAAAAATATGCTCAAATGCAATGGTATCGCCCTTCTGAAATCGTTCCCACATCAGTGTTTCTGGCATACTGTCCTTAAAAGGTGATAATAAATACAATAAGTTGGATGTGCAGGGCCAAAGGTAACATGTCTCTTATCTTGTGAGGGATGTCACTGGTTTATCTTTGTGTTAATTGTTCCTGGAATCAGCAGTCCACCGTTTAGCTCCTGTAGTAAATGCAAGCCTGCTGGCCATTCTCCAAGTCCTGAATTAGCATTGATATGACCTGCTGCTCCCAGATTGACAAAGCGGCTACCCCAGGAGGCGGCGAAATAAGTGGCCCTGTCTAGTGAACAATATTCATCGTTCGTACTTCCCACCAAAATACTTTTAAAAGGTAATCTCGTATGGGGAACTGGTTCAAAGCCGGCGGCGGTTTTAGGGAAATGGGGGCCATTGGGGTCCGCTGGAGCTACTAGCAAGGCGCCTGCAATACTCCGCTTGGTTTGCTGTGCCCAATGGGCTACTGCCAGGCAAGCAAGACTGTGCGCCGCAATGACAACACCAGGACCAGCAGCGGCTACCTCCCGTTCTATATGCATGACCCAAGCGGTACACACGGGCGAGTCCCAGGAGGCTTGCTCTATTCTCTTAGTGCCGGGAATAAACTGTTCCCACAATGTTTGCCAGTGGCTAGGACCGGAACTACCCAGGCCTGGCGCGGTCAGGACCTTAATCTCCATAGTCAGATATGCTGGTTTGTTATGAAAGATAATAAAAAACACAATCAATTTTATTCCGAAATGTCCCTATGCGCCGTTTTCGTGTTTTCAACAAAATATAGTCAATTTCCTTCCGAAATGTCCCTATGCGCCGTTTTCGTGTTTTCAACAAAATATAATCAATTTCCTTCCGAAATGTCCCAATACGCCGTTTTCGTGTTTTCAACAAAATATAATCAATTTCCTTCCGAAATGTCCCTATGCGCCGACAGGCGCATAGGGACTAAGAAGAATCTCCACTATTAAAGTAAATGTCTTTAAAAAAGAAACCTGCCCATTACTAGGGCAGGTTCACGTGGTGGAATTTTAAAATGAAAAAGAGTTTAAAGAAATTGATCTGGGTCAGAAGGCCCTGATCGTTTTTGCTATTCCATTATATGTTATTAGTTCATTAGTTATTGGCAAATCCGGCGAGGACGGATGTTGTGGATCTATGAAAATGATCCTGAAATACCGTTGCTCCAACATACCTGGGAAACTGCCTTCCCTGGCGCCGATCCGCAAGGTTTTACTGGCTTCCTCCCATTTAAATCCAATCCTGCTGTAAGCCTCACGCTCATAACCATAGTTAATATTTTCATCTTCATACAAGTCAAAAGATGCATCCTGACCAGTGTATACGTAAATGTTCAATGTATCCGGTTTCTTCTCTGAGGTATACTGCAATACGGG
Organism: Chitinophaga sp.; assembly: GCF_019236475.1. Taxonomy (GTDB): domain Bacteria; phylum Bacteroidota; class Bacteroidia; order Chitinophagales; family Chitinophagaceae; genus Chitinophaga. The sequence goes on along the minus strand of NZ_JAFAIX010000003.1, from coordinate 412,028 downwards.
CCCCATAGGCAGAATACTACCTGCCTTTACATAGAGTGGCATCCGCGATAGGGGAGCGGTAGCGGTGATATATCCAGCCTGCTGATACTTCCCTGTATAGAAGTCATACCAGCCATTTCCTTTGGGCAGGTATAAACGCCTATTCCTGGCTTTGTAGACAGTAACAGGATTCACGAGCAAGGCGTCTCCAAACATAAACTGGTCGCTGATTTTGAAAACCGTACTATCGTCCCCGTAATCCATTGGTAAACCGCGCATGATGGTATAATCCCGATGATATACATTGCCTGCAAGGGAATAGATATAAGGCAACAGGCGATAACGCAATCGATCATAATACAACATGGAATTATATTCCTCACTGCCTTCTGGCGCTATATTAAATAGCTCTCGATATGGATACTGTCCGTGTGAACGGAAGAGCGGACAAAAAGCCCCATATTGGAACCAGCGGGTATTCAGCTCCCTCCATTCTTGTAAAGCCGTCCCCACAGGATGCGGGCGATCATATTTATCTTCCACGAAAAATCCGCCGATATCTGTGGTCCAATAAGGTAGTCCAGACATGCTATAGTTCAGTCCGGCCGGTATCTGCCGGGCCATTTCATCGAAGGTGGCAGCTATATCTCCACTCCAAGAAGCGGCCGCATATCGCTGAATGCCTGCATAGGCGGAGCGGGAAAGGATGAATACACGTTGATCGGGTTTCACACTGCGTTGGCCTTCATATACGCCACGGGCATGCTCCAATGAATAGGCATTGAAATACTGCGCTGCAGGCCCAATAGCAGTTGGGTCCATCAGTTTTTTGCGGGTATCCATATTAGCATTGCTGAGGATGTCTGGCTCTGTGGCATCTAACCACCACGCATCTACGCCTTTGCTGAATAACTGCTCATTCATTAACTGCCAGAAGCGTTTGCGGGCATCGGGATTAAAAGCGTCGTAGAAAGTGGATACATAGCCTTTCCCAATCCAATCGCGCTGACGATGGCGGATATTCTGTTGGTATAACCAGTGATACTGATCGAATAATTGGTAGGTAGGAATGCCTTCGTAAAACTTAGGCCATACGGAGATCATGAACTGTGTATGATAATCGTCGTGCAAACGTTGTATCATACCTGCTGCATCTGGAAATCGTTTCGTATCAAATTCCTGACTTCCCCATGCATTTTCTTTCCAGTAGCTCCAGTCCAGGACAATATTATCCAGTGGAATCTGTTTTTGGCGAAAAGCGGCCACTGTAGAGATGATCTCTGCTTGTGTTTTATATCTTTCCCGGCTCTGCCAGAAGCCTAATGCCCATTGCGGCAGCATAGTAGCTTTACCAGTAACTTGACGGTATCCACTAATTACTTCGTCCATGCTATTGCCAACTATGAAATAATAATCTAGTTTTTCTCCTGCCTCAGCGGTAAATATGGCTTTGTTGTTATAGGCTGCAGGGGTAGGAGAGAGCAGGTGAATAGATAAAAAGGATTGCGCGGTTTCCGGGATCCATTCCACTTTAACGGGGACGGCTATATCCTTTTTCATGGGCAGCTTAAACTGCGAGGGGCCTGGATTCCAGCTTTCCCGCCATTTATCCAATATTAGTTTGCCATTCATCCAGATTTTCAAATACCCGGACGACTGTACGAAAAATTTATAGTCGCCATTTTGGTCGCCGCTCATGGTGCCCTCCCAGGTAATTTTCCCTTTAGCGAGGGGAAACTGTGGAGGCAACTGAGGTAGATCTTCCAGGAACGCATAGTTAATGGTGCTGTCTATCTTTCTCAACAGCACTTTGCCGCTGGATCTATCCGCATAGGTGGCGCTTAATCCGCCTGCATGGCCATCGGCAGAAACGAGATGCAAAGCATTCAGGTCTTGTTTGGTCCTGGGATCGCCGAATTTGGTAATAGAATAGTTATCCCAGAGGATACCGTATTTATCGGTAGATAGCAGAAATGGAATAGCTGCAATGGAATTATATTGGGTGAGATCAACGTCTTCCCCGTAATAGTTCATCAATCCGGTTTGATGTTGGCCCAGGCCATAGAGTCCGGCCTGTGGATTGACCTGGAAGATCTGCTGAATATTATACAACTGTTTACCGTTAATATTTACCGACTTGAACTGTCGGCCACCATCCAGGTTTTCAGACAAAATGATTTTCCCAGACGGATATCGGTATACAATCTGGCCGGTAGTTTTATGGATATCTACCCTTAATGATTTGGTTTTCAGCGTATATACTTCACTGTTATCGCTGTAATCCCAGGGAATCGTTTGCGTGCTGGCGGCGATGGCCATCAAGCTAGGCGTGCTACTGATTGCTTCATCAGGAGTGGCCGTGACATGAATAATTTTCTCATTGACAACCTGTAATCTTATCTGCGAGGTACCGTGACTGGCATTTTTATCCAGTTTAATGAGTAGGCCGTCGCTTAGTTTCTCCACCTCTCCGGCATGGCACCAGGAAGTGAAGCATGTTAATAAAACAATCGGAATGGTCCTTTTTATCATAATACGTGGAATTTTTAGCGTGGCCTGCGCTGCATTTCGATGGGAACAAAAATAGAAAGGGTAGATCAGATCAAGGGGTAGGATCTGTTACATATTAGGGGTTAAAATGTTGAGCGAGGAAGTATAGATAAGTGGGTGTTAAGGGGTTGATATGATGAGATGCCAGCCACCATGGCGGATTTGCTCACTCTTAGCTACATAGGAGGGGTGCATTAAAAACATAATCAAAATTCTCCCCGCCACTCCAGGCACCGCCAAATTGTGCGCCTATGGCAAAACCGAATCAACTCCTCCGCACCACTCTTATCCGCCGTATTGTGCGCCTATGGCAAAACCGAATCAATTCCTCCAGGTCACTATTCTCCGCACCATATTGTGCGCCTATGCTAAAACCGAATCAATTCCTACTCGCCACTATTCTCCGCGCCCTATTTCGCGCCTATGGCAAAACCAAATTCATTCCTCCCAAAAGTTTACAAACGCCATTCACCCCCGCCTATCTCAAAAAACAATCAATTCCCCTTTCCAACTGTTCCAAGGCGCCGACAGGCGCCTTGGAACGAATAAAAAACCTCCACTATTAAAGTAAAATCCTTTAAAAAAATAAATCTGCTAATACTTGACAATAGGTTTAGCATATGCTACATTTGTACTACGCTTGGATTATCAGGCCACCATCCCCTCTAAACCAGATACATCATATTTTCAATATAAAGAGTTTATGGACCTGAGTGCCATAACGTGGAATTTTAGCAATAAAGGTCGAATTCTTTCGACCTTTCCTATTTTAAACCCAATAGCATTATAATTTCTCAGAAATAATCACTAGTTTTTTGCCCAATTTGAAAAATTATTATGCCACGTTATTCTCTTTTATGCCGCGGAATCCTGTCTGTTTTACTGACAGGCATGCTTAGTCCTGTGTTCGCGCAAAGCACTCCTGCAAAGGATGTCCGGGTAACCCTGGATTATTGGTACAATCATGAATTTAAGAAAGACAAAGCGGGGAATACCATCCGTTGGCACTATACCTGGGAAGAACAGGAAAATGGTGGATTTTCCATCTGGGGCCATATCTTCGATTCCCTAGGTGTAAAAAGGGATACCTTGGCGGCTGCACCCACTGCCACCAATCTGAAAAACACAGACGTCTATATCATTGTAGATCCTGATACAGAGCTGGAATCACCATCTCCCAATTATATGAATAGCAAGGATGCAGATGTGATTTATAACTGGGTGAAAGCCGGTGGGGTACTGGTTTTGATGGAAAATGATTCCCTGAATGCAGAATTTACGCATTTCAACAAATTGTCAGAGAAATTCGGTATTCATTTCAATGGCGATAGTCGCAACCGCGTACAGGGCCGTAATTATGAGCAAGGCGCCTTGATAATCCCTGCTAATCATGAGATTTTCCCGAATGTTAAAAAAGTATATATTAAGGAATTGTCTACCATGAACGTGAAAGCGCCAGCCAGAGCTGTTTATAAAGATGGTAACTATGTGATAATGGCAGTGTCCAAAGTGGGCAAGGGTACTGTTTTCGCAGTAGGAGATCCTTGGTTTTATAATGAATACACCGATGGAAAACGCCTGACGCCGGATTATCAGAATTATGGCGCAGCGGCAGACCTGTCTGCCTGGCTGATTAAACAGGTGAAGAAAAAGAAATAATTATTCTCCTAGATGTAGAAACTGGAGATTTCTCCTGATACCTGCATATTTACTGCGTTTCAGGGGAGAATGACGGAAGATGGCCTTGAATGCTTCTTCCGTCATTTCCTCCCAATCGTTGGTAGAAAAATCAAGAATAGCGGGAATCGGCTTGAATGCCGCTTCCTTATTGGCTTTTGCAAAGCGATTCCAGGGACATACATCCTGGCAGGTATCGCAGCCAAACATCCAATTATCAAAGGAACCTTTCATCTTTTCCGGGATCAATTGGTCTTTCAGCTCAATGGTGAAGTAGGAGATACAACGACTCCCATCTACCACTCCCGGCGCTACTAACGCGCCTGTTGGGCATGCGTCTAGGCAGCGGGTACAAGTACCGCAGAAATCACCCACCGGCCCATCATATTCCAGTGGAATATCCGTAATCAGCGTAGCAATGAAAAAGAAAGACCCAGATTGCTTGTTGATAATATTACCATTTTTGCCAATCCATCCCAGACCGCTCTTCCGCGCCCAGCTACGTTCCAATACGGGCGCAGAGTCCACAAATCCTCGGCCCTGTACCTGCCCGATACGTTCCTGCATACGTGCCAGCATCTCTTTCAAACGAGCCCGAATAACCTCATGGTAATCCTGCCCGTACGCATACTTGGAAACTTTGGGAGCGTCTTCCCGCTGGCGTTCGGCAGGAAAATAGTTGTATAAAAGTGTGATGACAGACTTGGCGCCATCTACCAGTTTACGGGGATCAATACGCTTATCAAAGTGATTCTCCATGTAATGCATGGAGCCATGCATACCCTTGTTCAGCCACTGCTCTAGCCTACGTGCATCATCATCCAGTTGCACTGCCGCTGATATGCCGCAGTAGTCAAATCCCAGTTCCTGGGCAAGTTCTTTTATGAATCGGGTATGTTCCACGCCGCAAAATTACAACAAGTACATGGGAATACCCGGAGAGGGGAGGCATAGAAAATAATATCTTTACCCGAAATTAATCAAGCCCTGTATCTGTAACATTATGCGCTATAATTCTGTCGTGCTGGCATTATTTACCCTGACCAGCTGTTTGTTCTCTACTGTTCTGCATGCCCAGGACGGTGCTAAAATGAAATTCGGTAAAATCTCCAAGGAAGAGTTTAGTCTCAGCTCCGCAAAGGACACCGGTGCTCACGCCATCATTATCTCCGAAATTGGTAGCTCTGCTTATGAAACCAATGGATCATCATTGCAATTGGTCTATAAGGTACATAAGCGCTTTAAAATCGTGGATAAAGCTGGATATGACTATGCCAACGTCACTATCAACCTTTTAAAAGGAGATCGTGAGCAGGAAGAAGTCAGCAAGTTAAAAGCCAGTGCCTATAACCTGGAGAATGGAGAAATAAAAGAAACCAAGCTGGAAAGTAAGGATATATACACCGAACAAACCAGCAAAAATATTGTCACCAAGAAATTTGCTATCCCAGGTGTAAAAGAAGGGACCATCATCGAATACAGTTATACACAGACTTCTCCTTTCGGAAGCAGCCCGGCCCCTTGGACTTTCCAACATGACGTACCTACGCTTTGGAGTGAATACACCGTGTCTGTACCGGATTTCTTCAGATTTGTTCAAATGGGTACTGGTTTTGAACCGTATACGGAGAAAACCAAGAACTACAGTCATACTACATTCAGCTTCCGCTATGAGCCAAACGGCCCTACTGGCCAGTCTTACAATACCACGCTAAGCAGTGAGATTACCCACTTCCGCTGGGCGGTGAAAGATCTGCCAGCTATGCGGGACGAGCCATTCATTACGACTACGAAGAACTATGTCAACAGGATTGAATTCCAGTTGGCTTCCTATCAAATAGGCGAGATCACAAAAGAGGTAAAAAATACTTGGCCTAAGTTGATGGAAGATTTGAATAAAGACGAAGACTTCGGCGCTGCAATGGGTAAAAACGGCAACTTCATGGATAACCTCACTGATGATCTTATCAAAGGCGCCACCACAGACCAGGAAAAAGCATCGAGAATATTCAACTGGGTAAAAACAAATGTTATTTGTAATGATGACCGTGGGATCTGGACTTCACAGCGTTTAAAAACCACGCTTACCAGCAAGAAAGGGGGCGTTTCGGATATCAACCTCCTCCTGGTAGGGCTCCTGCGTCGTGCTAAGCTCGATGCATTCCCGATTATCCTCAGTACTAGAGATCATGGCTATGTTTCCTATTATCCGCTATTATCCCGCTTTAACTACGTGGTAGCGGGTGTAAGATTGGATGATAATATGGTTACCCTCGATGCCACTGATCCGTTACTTGGGTTTGGTAAATTGATGCCAGCCTGCTACAATGGCGATGCTAGAATCGTTGATGAAATGGGAACGAACATCGCCCTTTCTGCGGATTCTCTCCAGGAAGCGGAAATGACCAGCGTTAGCTTCGATAAATTCGAAAAAGGTGTATTCCATGGCCAGTTGCAACAACGTCCAACCTATCTGCAATCCTATAAAATCCGCAAAGAAATTCAAAGTAAAAAGAAAGAAGGATTCTTTGAAAGAATCAACAAGTCATACAATGGAGATCTGGAAGTAAGTAACGGACATATAGATGATCTGGATAGCCTCAATGGTCCAATCATGGTGACCTATGATTTCAAAATGAAAGGAGGAGAAGATGAGGAGGTGATTTATGTGAATCCAATTGTGGGTAGTGCTTATAAGGAGAATATCTTCAAAGCCGCAGAACGTAGATTCCCTGTGGAAATGAATGCAGTGTATGATGAAATGTATTCTATGAACTTCCAGGTGCCAGAAGGCTATGTGGTAGATGAATTGCCTAAATCCGCTATTGTGAAATTCAATGATACCGAAGGCATATTCCAATACCTGATACAGCAACAAGAGGATCGTATACAGATGCGTTGCCGTATCCAACTGAAGAAAGCCACCTTCGATCCGGAAGATTATCCTTCCCTGCGTGATTTCTTCGGTATGATTGTTAAAAAACAGGCAGAACAAATAGTGCTGAAAAAGAAAAAAGCATAACCTTGAAAAGTCTTAAATTATTATCTTTTCTGCTCTGCTGCTGGCAGCTCCCACTGCTCGCTGCAGAGCCTTTTTATCCTGCATCTGCTATTCCCGAAGGACTGAAGAAGAATGCGCATAGCATCATGCGGCTGAACGAAACCACCTTTCGCGTAATCGATGGTAAAGAGATCAGGGCGGTACAACACCAGGTGATCACTATCCTCGACAGAGAGGCCGATCAGCGCAGCAGCCTGATGGAACCATATGATAAGCAGATGGAAATCCGCAGTATCTCCGGCGCCTATTACGATGATAAAGGTAATCAGGTGAAGAAGCTCCGCCAGAGCGATATCCGGGATGTGGCCGCTGGTGGTGATGCCCAGTTGATCTCTGATGGTAGGTATAAATTACATGAATTCACGGGTTTCGGATATCCGTATACGATAGAGTATACCGTGGAATATAAACTGAATAGTGCCTACTTCCTGCGCACATTCCAACCACAGGAATTAGGAACGGAAGCAGTGGAGAAAGCAGTCCTGAATGTGACAATGCCCGCCGACCTGCAATTGCGGTTTAAAATGTTGCAAACACCAGTACAACCAGTAATCGCAGATGCGAAAGAAGGAAAAAATTACACCTGGACTTTCTCCAACATTCCAGCCATAAAGAAGGAAGCATTGGCCGTGCCGATGTTGAATAGAGTGCCATTTGTATTGTTGGCTGCCAGTGAATTTGACTATGGTGCATTCCATGGCAAATCAGGCTCTTGGCAAGAACTGGGTAACTTCTTTTATCGCCTTAACGCGGGTAGAGATGGACTACCAGATAATATGAAGACGAAAGTGCATCAACTCACGGATAACCTTTCTACCGAACAAGAAAAAATCAGTGCCTTATATTCCTATCTACAGAGTAACTTCCGTTATATCAGTATACAATTGGGCATTGGCGGATTTCAGACCATCGATGCGCAAACTACTGCCAAAACAGGATATGGCGACTGTAAAGGTCTCTCCAATATGATGTGTGCAATGCTGAGAGAAGCAGGCATACCTGCAAATATGGTACTGGTACAAGGTGGAGACGAACCGCGTATGTTCCCGGAAGATTTTGCAGCCGATTGGTTTAATCACGTGATTGCATGCGTTCCTGGCAAGAAAGATACTACATGGCTGGAATGTACCAGCGCATACCTGCCTGCTGGTTACCTGAGTGGCTTTACTGGCAATAGGGCAGTAGTCGTGTTGGATTCACTGCATAGTAAACTGACACATACGCCACATTATGGTCAGAAACATAATCACAAAAGCTCCCTGGTGAATGCTGTAGTAGATGAAAATGGAAATATGAAGATAAAGGCGGAAATCCGCTCCACTGGCATGATGCAAGACGAGCTTTCTGCAATGATCAACAATATAAGCAAGCAAAAACAGTTGGAAATATTGCGAAATGGCCTGGATTTTTCCAATTATGATGTAACTGCTTACGAAACCAGCGAAGACAAAAAATTACTGCCTACATTAACGGAGAAGTTGGAAATAACGGCAACTAATTATGCTACGGTAACGGGTAAACGAATGTTCCTGCTACCCAATGTCATGAGTAGATACGGTATCAAATTAGAAGAAGATTCTGCGCGATTTTCACCCATCGCTTTTCCGCTGGCATACAGTAAAACAGACACTGTCAACATCACTATTCCGGCTGGATATAAAGTAGAAACGCAACCTAGGCCACAGGTGCTGACTAGCAAATACGGTTCATTATCTACTACCCTGGCGGTGAATGGAAATACCATTATGTATATACGAAAATTAGACATCAATGGAGGTACGTACGCTGTTGCGGAATACAATGAGATCATGAATTTTGCAAATACAATTTATAAAGCAGACCGGAACCGGTTAGTGCTGGTGAAGGAACAGTAGTGTTGGATTTCAAAGATAAAAAAAGGCGCCGGATTTGCATGTCCAGGCGCCTTTCTCTTTGTTATGGGTAGATATGGCTGTTTTATTTTTCTCTTACACTGATACTGATATGCCTGTCTTTTTTCCTTTCTGCATCTGGCGCATTGGCAGCCGCCTTTGCAAATTCAGATCCATACCCTTCAGCACCTTCCAGTTGATTGGGATCCACACTGAGCTTTTTCAGACCCGTTACTACAGCATCGGCACGTTCTTGAGATAGTTTCTTATTAGCGGCAGCATCACCTGTTTTATCGGTATATCCGCCTATTTTGATTTTTGTTTTCGGGAATGCTTTCAGGATGGCAGCAATATTACTTACCTGCTGCATACTTTCTTCTGTTAGCTCCGCACTGCCGGTTTTGAAGTTGAGGTTATCAAAATCAAACCATACATCTTTACCAGCAGCTTTACTATTGTCTTTCAGGAAGGTTACCAACTGATCTTCAATACCACCTTTGAATGCATTGAGTACAGTGCCGTCAGGTAATGTCACCTGAATACTTTCTCTAACGGTTTCTGTATTCATTGGAGCGGCTGTACCAGCAGAATCAGCTAGTTGATTGGTGGTTACACTGTCTACCACTGTTTCTCTGCCTTTATTGCCACCACAACCACGCATCAGGTACCAAAGCAGGATAATAGCCACTAGGATCAATAGTAAAGACCAGATCCATTTGCCGCCACTGCCACCGGCTTGTTTTACAGTATTCACGGTAGAACTGGCTGCACTGCTCATAGTATGACCCAGACTACTAGCCATACCACTCAGTTTGGAACCAATTTCTCCCAGTCCGCCTAATCCCAGCAATCCAGCCAGGTTTACGCCACCAGGAATAGCGCCAACAATTTTATCTTTTTGAGAATGTAGGAAAGACGCGAATCCACCAGCATTCAAATTGTTCTGTATAGCATACTGCCCCACGGTGCCAAGTGTAGCCGGAGCCGCTGATTGCATAAGTGTCTCGGCAGAAGATTCCTTGATGCCTGCATAAGAGGAAATCATGGAGGTAATTCCTGCCGCTTTATCGCCAAATAGGGTCTTTAAAAAACCTGCCCCTTTGGTCAACAGACTGCCAGCTCCCCCTTGCAGGGCTGTACCAATGCTGGAAGGAGATGCCTCTGCTGCAGCTCCTTTCACCATATTCAGTAAACCACCGGCATCACCGCTACTCTCCGTCTTGTGTAACAGTCCAGTTAATACAGTCGGAACAATAGCGGATATCGCTTTCTGGATCCCTTCTTCACTCTCGCCTAATTTGGAGGCGGCCTGACTGATTAAGTTGCCGCTAAAAAGATTTTTTGCACTCTCTAATAAGTCGAATCCCATAATTTAAGGGTTTAATGATGAAGAAAATATATCGGGGTGAAATGTATTTTTTTCTAATAGCCTATAGTAGCCCGTGGTCCGTTTAACATCACTATAACAAAGCTGCCGCCGCCCTTGTTCACAGTTTTTTAAGAATTCGTTTGGCTTCCTGTCCTTTTTTTCGTACCTTCGCTTCGCTTTAACGCATTTTTTAGACTGTTTCAAGTGCCTTCCGAGCACGCTCATTACGATAGAACAGTCAATATTTATTGGTATTGATCATTTCGGGCCACATCGTGCCCGGTTTCATTTCCGAATAACTGTTTCAGTGCAGAAACTGCACAGGAATTCCTGTGTCGCAGAGGAAAACGATCAGCATAAACATATTATAACTATGACTGCTATGATTGGAGAATCATGGATGGTTAGGACCTCCTATGCCATTACATCAACTGTGGCCAACTGTATAACGAAAGAATGAAAATTATCTGCTGCTTGCTCTTTTTCTTTCCATTGATGACTAACGGTCAAGATAGTACGAAAATTAATGAGAAGCCCACACTACATATCGGAGGGGCATTGCGATTTAATTACAATAACTCTTCCTGGAAAAAAGAACAGGTGAAAAGAGGAGGAGATTTCGGATTCGATATGTTCCGCATCAACGCAATTTAAAAATACGGTAGATATGGCACAGCCGCTTTAATGTCAATATCGGTTACTATTTCTAATAAAAATAAACGAATGATGATACCTAAACTGAAAATTGAAAATATTACACTGATCTTCGGACACGATCGAGAGTCCGCTTTAAACTTGCTCCAGGAAGGGGCCAGCAAGGCGGAGATCCTCGCGGAAACCGGGTGTACAGTGGGTGTGAAGGAGGCTTCATTTGACATCCAACCAGGTGAATTCTTTGTAATCATGGGCCTCTCAGGAAGTGGAAAATCTAGCCTGCTCAGATGCCTCAACCGATTGATTGAGCCTACTTCAGGAAATATCTTCCTCAATGATACGAACATCACTGCGCTCAACGATAAAGAGCTCCAACAGATTCGTCGGAAAGAGATTAGTATGGTCTTCCAGCAATTCGGATTGCTCCCACACCGTACTGTCATGGAAAACGTGGCTTTCGGCTTGGAATTGCAAGGCGTTCCTATCACAGAAAGAAAGGAAAAAGCAGCCCAGGTAATTGAGCTCGTAGGCCTCAAAGGCTATGAAGAACAACTGCCTTCTGGCCTCTCCGGTGGTATGCAACAACGTGTAGGCCTGGCCAGAGCCCTCGCCAATGATCCAGAAGTACTGCTGATGGATGAGGCGTTCTCTGCCCTGGACCCACTCATCCGCACACAGATGCAGGATGAACTACTAGACCTCCAAGAGAAAATGCATAAAACGATTGTCTTCATTACGCACGACCTTGACGAAGCTATTCGCCTCGGCGATCGCATCGCGATCATGAAAGATGGAGAAGTAATCCAGGTGGGCACGCCAGAGGAAATCCTCACGGCGCCTGCTACGGAATACGTGTCTTCCTTCGTAGAAAAAGTAGACCGCAAAGCGGTGATTACTGCCTCTTCTCTCATGGATACCAACCCCGTTACCGCCGTTTTTAGAAAAGACGGCCCAGAAGGGAGTCTCCGTAAAATGCGTACCACCGGCCTTAACATCCTCCCCGCTGTCACCATTGATAAACATTTCTTAGGCTTCGTATACCTCCATGAAATACTGGAAGTAAAACGACGCGGCGATAAAACCATCGAAGCGGTCATCCATCGGGAAGTGCCTGTGGCCTACCCAGATACTACTGTAGAACAAATGCTGCCCTTTATCGCAGAAACAGATAAACCCGTTGCAGTAGTAAACCCCGAATCCAACAAGCTGTTGGGACTGATTTCCCAGACTGCACTGATTATTGAAACAACAGGGAGTCAGACTTTATAACCCTTACGATTATACGAATATGATTAAAATTGGAAAATATATAGAACATTTCATTAACTGGCTAACATTGCATTTCGGACCTTTTTTTAAATCCGTGAAGCACGTGGTAGAAGCCATGGTAAACGGAGTGCAATGGGTGCTGGGTATTATGCCCTGGTATGTACTTATCCTGCTGCTGGCCGTTTTCGCATGGCGTAGAGCCGGATGGTCCGCTGGGATATTCACTCTGCTAGGATTAGGCCTGATCTATGGTATGGGCTACTGGCCACAAACAATGGAAACATTAGCGCTCATTTTAGTAGCTGCCTGTATTGCACTGCTGATGGGCATACCCTTTGGCATCTGGGCAGCCAGAAATAAAATGGTAGGCAAAATATTGCGGCCTATCATGGACTTCATGCAAACTATGCCTGCTTTCGTCTACCTAATACCTGCCGTCCTATTCTTCGGATTGGGTAAGGTGCCAGGTGTCTTCGCAACGATCATCTTTGCTATGCCGCCTGCAGTGCGACTCACTACACTAGGTATCCAACAGGTGCCCAAAGACATAGTGGAAGCTACGCGCTCATTTGGAGCGACCTCTACGCAATTGCTCTTAAAGGTGGAATTGCCCCTGGCCATGCCCACTATTTTGGCTGGTGTGAACCAGACCATCATGATGGCGTTATCTATGGTGGTGATTGCGGCCATGATTGCTGCTGGAGGACTCGGAGAAATCGTACTGAAAGGTATCACACAGTTGAAAATAGGTATCGGTTTCGAAGGTGGTATTGCTGTAGTAATATTGGCTATCATCCTAGATCGTATTACACAATCCTTCGGCAAAAAGAAAATTAAAAAAACCAGTAATTAAATAACGAGGAAAACACATGATGATGAGAAAAACAATGCTGGCAATACTGGCGGTGTTACTGATAACGGTATCCGCTTGTCAGAACAATAATCCCGGTGAAAAGAAAATAACCATCGCATATGTCAACTGGGCAGAGGGTATCGCCATGACGCATCTAGCAAAAAGTATCCTGGAGCATAAAGGATATACCGTCACCCTAAAAAATGCGGATGTGGCGCCCGTTTTCGCGGCAGTAGCCGGCGGTGATGCAGATGTATTCCTGGATACCTGGATGCCGGTAACCCATAAAACCTATATGGAGAATTTCGGTGAAAAGATAACCGTCCTCAATACCAACTTCGAAGCGGCTAAAATCGGCCTCGTAGTTCCAGATTATGTAGATGTAAATAGCATTGCGGATCTGGAGAAATATAAATCAACATTCGATGGCAAGGTGGTAGGCATTGATGCAGGTGCAGGTATCATGACGAAGGCGGAAGAGGCCATTCATGACTACAGTCTGGATTATCAACTGCAATCGTCTAGCGAAGCAGCCATGCTAGCTACTTTGAAGAAAAGTATCACAGAGAAACAACCCATCATAATTACAGGCTGGCAGCCTCATTTTATGTTCACGGAATATAAACTGCGTTTCCTGGAAGATCCTAAGAAAGTATTCGGAGATACAGAAAAAATCCTGACCATCGCCAACAATGAATTTACCACGCGCGATACAACTGCCGTGAGTTTCTTCCGCAAATTCAAAATGACGGATTCACAACTGAACTCCCTCCTCGGCGATATTGCAAAAGCGGATGGCAACGAGGAAAAAGGTGTCCGTAACTGGATGGCAGAGAACCCGGAATTAATTCAATCTTGGGAATAACCGTTCATCGTTGTTAATTCCAAACATCTGAAAATGCGCCACTAGCGCATTTTCAGATAATCCCTCTTATAGTGTAACTGCACGTTGTCCTCTGAACACGGTTATTTTAGTATGGCCACCTATCTGTTCTGCAATGGCTTTAAACCCTTGCAATTGGCTGATTTTCTTAGTGCCAACTTGTAAAATAACATCGCCATCTATCAACCCGTAAGCAGGTTGTGGCGCCTTAACCACCAATACGCCTTCACTATCCGGCATACCCGTCGCGGAACGTTCTCCTAAAGTTTCTATATTCTTGAATATGCCACCTTTCCAGGTCCAAGTTGCGGCCTTTTCTGTAGTAGCAGTGACAAGTGCAGGAAACACTGGTTGTTGCGCTATTTTTTTCAGCCTGGCGGATGTAACGCCAAAGTGCTGATCGAAATTGCGAAAACCTGTTTGTAATGCAGCAGGGGCATTGACATGATAATCCCCGTTTTTCGGGTTGCTGAACTGCGGATCGCCGTAACTGCTATGGGCATCTGTAAATACCTGCGCTGCATGCAGACTCTCTTCATCCGGGAAGAAGTTATGATCGATCTCTTGGCCCCAATATTTAATACCAATGGGCCTATAGGCGGTCATCACGATATTATGTACAAATACATCCCCGCTGTATTTAAACCATACGTGTGGATGAAAGGAGTTATTGATGATGATATTGTTATACACTTTGCGGTTAAACCCTTCTCTTAATTTCAAACCGCCATGCAAACAAACATTGCTGTAAATTTCATAATTGGAGGAACCATCGTCCAGGTCGATATCCCAACCATGATCACAACGAAAACGATTGTAACGAAGAATATTTAGGGAGACGGCATCCTGTCGGACCAACCATGGATACAAGGCGGCTAGGCTGTCCATTTCCTGGCGGTCAGGATACCACCAGCGATCCCTGCCCCAGGAGTTGAAAGAGCCGTGATCTCCTGTTTCCAGGACGGTATTGAACACATCGTTGTATTCAATGATATGGCCACCCCAGGTGCCCTCATTGATGTTGATCCCAGCCCTAGGTAGGTTATAAATACTATTATGACGTACCAGGATATTGGCTGCCATGGATATTTGCACACCGGCTACTTGCTTTTCAATGGTGCCAATATCATGAATCAGGTTGTCGATCGCTGCACAGGAATCCGGATAATGATTGTTTTTAGGCCCTTTGGCGGTGTCTATCCTATTGAAATCCTGTCGTTGGTTGTATTCAAATAACGGCGACCTTACTGCATCTGGGTTCCCCACGAAGCATATGCCGTTGCCGCCGATGTCCTGGATGTGGTTGCCGGATATCGTGTCTCTCCGGTTATAATTACTCAGAAATACTGCATTTCCGCCATTATTGCGGAAGTCACAATTTTTGACAGCGCAATTACGGGTGCCATCCATTAAAATAACCCCTCTCCGGTATATGGCCCAGTCGCTCCGCAGCAGGGGCTCACGGGTATCCATAAACGTAGCTGCACACTGTACAAATCGTATATCCTTCACCGTAAAATTCTTGACAGGCTGATCGGCAGTCCCTTTAAATACGATTAGTTCTTTATGTCGGGAAACCACCGCAGTGGCCCCTTTCAAATTGGTCCCGGGAACTGGCTTATAATACAAATACCTGTTGGCCTTATCATAATACCATTCATGCGCCGTGTCCAGCTCTTCTTTAATATTCTCCACAAACCGGATACTATTATGCATGCCCATCTGACGGTTGTTCTGATAACCGCCTTCCAGTTGCAAAGTGCTGTCTGCATTTACACCGATGATACGGTAATGATAACCGCCCCATTCCGCTCTGTGCAAGGCATGGATATAACCTCCTGCTGGATGCTGCCAACTGGCCACTCGCACTTTGCTGATCGCATCGGCGGCAGTGCCATGATAATGCCTGGCAGAGGCGTCGTAATTGGGATACCTAGCTCTTACCTGCTGTTGCCCGTTGATATATAACTGGTCAAATTCATAAGGAATATCCACTGCTGCCCGGTATATGCCATTTTCCCCCGCTTCCCACTGCGGTTGCAACTGTTGGCCTCCGCTGAAAATCACCTTGTCAGGCGTGCCTTGTAATACCGTGTATCCTTTGCCGTTAGTCAATTCGGCAGTAATCACCATAGTACTGTCTAGGTACCAGGTGCCAGGTTTACACTGCAATACCAGGTTACAATCCGGGTACTTGGCCCGGTATTGCTGGATGACAGGCACTACCTCCCGAGGAGTAACTGTCAGCCTGAAGGTTTGTCCCATCGCCGGACAAAAATGCATTACCAACGCGCACGCACAAACGATAAAGTACAGGTGTCTCTTCATAATCATACTTATGAGGCGAATATAATATAGGTGAAGGAAGAGATATGATGCAAAATTAGCAGGTACTATTATTATTTTCTGCTAAAACTGCAGTTGATGTAGCAAAAAGCTGTCAAAATTACCGGTTGGAAAACATTGGTTTACGCTTTGTTGTTAGAAAGAAACGTTTGATGACGCAAAAAAGGAGAAAACATTAACTTATGAATCTTAATAATTTCACTATTAAATCGCAGGAAATACTGCAACAGGCGCAACAATTGGCGTTCAACCATCAGAACCAGGCCATAGAAACGGGGCATATCCTAAAGGCCCTGCTGGACGACCAAGACAGCCCGATTGAGTATCTGTTGAAGAAGAATGATGTAAATACCACCTTCCTCAATAGTAAGCTCAACGAAGCGTTGCAAAAATATCCCCGCATGGCAGGTGGGGAAGGCGGGCAAATGCTCGGCCGTGATGCTAATAACGCCATGCTCCGCGCTGGCGCCGCTATAAAAGAATTTAAAGATGAATTTGTGAGCGTAGAACACCTGTTACTAGGTGTACTCGGTGGCAACGACGATTCCGCTAAACTGCTGAAAGATGCCGGCCTAACTGAGAAAGGGCTGAAAGCAGCTATTAAAGAATTACGTAAAGGGGAAACGGTGAACTCCCAATCCGGCGGTTCACAATACAATACCCTCCAGAAATACGCTAAAAACCTGAACGAACTGGCCCGCGAAGGAAAGCTCGATCCGGTAATCGGTCGTGATGAGGAAATCCGCAGAACACTGCATATCCTCTCTCGCCGATCTAAAAACAACCCTATTCTCGTAGGTGAACCTGGTGTGGGTAAAACCGCTATCGTGGAAGGCCTGGCCCACCGTATTCTCAATGGCGATGTGCCTGAAAACCTGAAATCAAAAATCATCTATGCACTGGATATGGGTGCACTGATGGCAGGCGCTAAATACCGCGGTGAATTTGAAGAACGTTTGAAAGGGGTGGTAAAAGAAGTGGCAGAAAGCGATGGGGAAATTATTCTCTTCATTGATGAAATTCATACCCTTATTGGCGCAGGTGCTATGGAAGGCGCAATGGATGCGGCCAATATCCTGAAACCTGCCCTGGCCCGCGGTGAACTCCGTGCAATAGGCGCTACCACACTGAACGAATACCAGAAATATTTCGAAAAAGATAAAGCGCTGGAACGTCGATTCCAGAAAGTAATGGTGGATGAACCTAGCGTGGAAGATGCGATTTCCATCCTCCGTGGTTTGAAAGAAAAATATGAAAACCACCACCATGTTTTAATCAAAGATGAGGCGATCATCGCAGCAGTAGAGTTGTCTCACCGCTATATCACTGATCGCTTCCTCCCAGATAAGGCGATTGACCTCATCGATGAAAGCGCTGCTAAACTGCGCTTAGAGATGAACTCTATGCCAGAAGAACTGGACGAACTGGAACGCAGAATACGCCAACTGGAAATCGAAAGAGAAGCGATCAAAAGAGAAAATGATGAAGAAAAACTGAGCGAACTGGCTGCTGAAATTTCTCGCCTGAGCGATGAACGCAATACGTTCAAAGCTAAATGGCAAGCGGAAAAAGAAGTAGTGGATAAAATCCAGAACGCGAAGTCTGCTATAGAAAACCTGAAACTGGAAGCGGAACAAGCGGAACGTAACGGCGACTTCGGACGCGTTGCGGAAATACGCTATGGTAAAGTGAAAGAACAGGAAAAATTGGTAGCGGATCTGACCAAAGAATTGGAAGATCTTTCCGCTAACCATAAACGTATGCTCAAAGAAGAAGTGGATGCGGAAGATATCGCTGAAAACGTAGCAAAAGCTACTGGTATCCCCGTTGCGAAAATGATGCAGAGCGAAAAAGATAAACTCCTCCACCTGGAAGATGAACTCCATCAAAGAGTAGTAGGCCAGGAAGAAGCTATCATCGCTGTATCTGATGCTATCCGCCGCAGTCGCGCCGGACTCCAAGATCCACGCCGTCCTATCGGTTCCTTTATCTTCCTCGGTACTACCGGTGTCGGTAAAACGGAGTTGGCAAAAGCATTGGCAGAATATCTCTTCGATGATGAAACCATGATGACCCGTATCGATATGAGTGAATACCAGGAGAAACACAGTGTGAGCCGACTGGTAGGAGCGCCTCCGGGATACGTTGGATATGATGAAGGTGGTCAGTTGACAGAAGCAGTAAGACGTAAACCTTACTCTGTTGTACTGCTCGATGAAATCGAAAAAGCGCATCCAGATACCTTCAACATCCTGCTGCAAGTCCTCGATGATGGCCGTCTGACAGACAACAAAGGCCGCGTGGTGAATTTTAAAAACACCATCATCATCATGACCAGCAACATGGGTAGTCAGGTGATACAAGAAAACTTCGAGAACATTGACGACAGCAACCGGGAACAAATCGTGGATAAAACCAAGGATGAAGTAATGGCACTGCTGAAAGTAACGATTCGTCCGGAGTTCCTGAACCGTGTGGATGAAGTGATTATGTTCCAACCACTGATGCGGGAAGAGATCAAAGGAATTATTAACATACAATTACAGCAACTGAAAGAGATGGTAGCAAAAAGTGGCATGATATTGGAATTTTCAGATTATGCGCTTGAGTTCCTCGCTGTACAGGGTTACGATCCGCAGTTTGGAGCCCGTCCGCTGAAACGTCTCATCCAGAAAGAAATTATCAACCTGCTCAGTAAGAAAATTTTGGCAGGAGATATAGATAAAACGAAACCAGTTTTAATCGATGTGTTTGATGGCGTTGTTGTAATCAGAAATAACTAAGGATAATAAGCAATTCTAAATACGACGATACATAGTTTACGATAAGCCCCGCGATTCCTCGCGGGGTTTTCTTTTTTATTGAGTAAATTAGTAGGAATCAAATAACCAGAATATGATAGGAGAAAGAGAAAGAAGATTTATGCAATATGCAGTAGCCCTTTCGGCGAAGGGAATGAACGCCGGCGATGGTGGCCCTTTCGGTTCAATTGTAGTAAAAGGAGAGGAGATAGTGGGAGAGGGTTGGAACCAAGTGCTTTGTCACAATGACCCTACCGCGCATGCGGAGGTAATGGCTATACGCGATGCTTGTAGCAAACTACAGACTTTCCAGTTGACCGACTGTGAGATTTATACTTCCTGCGAACCTTGCCCTATGTGCTTGGGGGCCATCTATTGGGCAAGGCCTGCCCGTGTGTATTTCGCCAATACCCGCGAGAATGCGGCAGCGATCGATTTCGATGATTCTTTTATCTACGATGAAATTAATCGGCCCATGGACGCCCGCAAAATACCGATGATACATATGCCGGATGCCGCAGCCCTGAATGTTTTCGAGGAATGGAAACATAAAGATAACCGAACCCTGTACTAAAATAGTTACTGTCCGCCTGTTACCGGGGATGCGTGTAAAAATGATATCCCCAGAACAGCGCCAGTACGATGAACAATATTATCAGCACAATAACGGTGAGGTATATATTATAATTCTCCGGCCTTCTGCTCTTCCTGTATTTCTTATGCAGCTTTTTCAGTAGATCCCATTTCATTTCGCGTACCATCGCAGGAATCTTTTCCTTGTCATGGAAAGCGGAAAGCCCTTCCAGCGCTTCACTGCACATCTCACAGTCGGCCAGATGCATCTCCACGTCATGTTGTTCCTCTGGCGTCAGTTTCCCTTGGACATAATCCAGTAACTGTTGCTGTGAAGGACAACCTGTTGTGACAAATATATCTTTGAAATGCTCGTTCATATCACTTGATGCAAATTAACTCTTGTTTGCGCGTTGTTGTTTTTCCAGTATAATTTTCAGATTTCGCTTACCGTTCTGTATGTGACTTTTCACCTGCATCAGGTTATATCCTGTCTGTTCAGCAATCTGCTGGTAAGACATTTTCTGCAAGTAGAAAAGTTCCACACAGATGCGCTGTTCTTGGTTCAGCATACCCATGGCCTGTTGCATGTGTTCCAGCATCAGGTCTTTCTCCTGGTGCTTTCGTTTATCTTCTTCCTCTACGGTAATACTGCCCATCGTTTGGTCAGAAATCTCTTCCTTATACTTCATATGGTTCTGCCGGATTTGCATCAGGCAGTAATTCTTGGCCACCTGGTATATCCAGGCCCTGAAGTACTGAACTTCGTGCTTGTTGACTTCGGATAATACTTTCAGAAATATCTGTTGCACAGCATCTTTCGCGTCTTCCTCGTTCTTCAGGTATTTCATACACATACCCAGTAACAATAGAGCATAGCGATCAAATAGCACACCTATCCAATCGCTGTGGGTGTCAGCTTTATACCGTTGAAGTAATTCCTGGTCTGTTAAGTTATTTATTTCTGGATTGTTCACAGGCTTTAAAATGGAATGCTACAATGATGATGCAGCATATGGCAAAATTCCATAAAGTCCATCTAAAATAAAAATAATACGATAGGATAAATTGTAATTTTTTTCGCCCGCCAGGGTGGAATCTCCGCGGAAACAAAAGGCTGACATCGCAGATGTCAGCCTTTTGTTTTCAAAACATTCTCGGCAGATAAATAATATTTTTGGCAGACAGCCAGTACGCTTACATCGTATCCAACGCTTGCTGCGCCGCAGTCTTCAAACTGCCGTCCATCTTGATGACTTCCTTAAACATCCTCCTGGCTTTCCCCATCTGCCCTTTCATGCGATAGCAGATAGCCAACTGATAACGCGCCATCTCTACATATCTGCCATTACCATTCGCTTCAATACGCCGGTATCGATCCATGGCCTCGTTGATACTTCCTTGTTGTTGTAACTGCATGGCCGTTCGATAGAGATTTTCATCGCTATTGGTTATAGCGGGCACCTCTTTTTTAGGTTCTTCTTTTTTTAAGGCTTCAGGAGGAGGTGGCGGTACTGGCTTTTCCTTGGCAGCATTGGCCTGTTTTTCGGCATCCGTGCGATCCTGTTGCTCTTTCTCTGCCGCCGCTGCTGCTGCCGCTTTCTTCAGACTGTCCTGTTTTTTGGCTTCTAGATCCGCTGCGCGCACTTTGGCAATACTATCGAGCTTTGCTTTCTTTTTGGCGGCGCGTTCGGCTGCTAATTGCTTTAGTTTAACCGAATCCACGGCAACGGGCGCCGTAGCAGGTTTGACAGGCGTAGCTGTTGTATTGGGAGTAGGAGAGGTAGTTGCGGGAGATGCGTGACCCGTCGGGGTGGCATGGTTGGTCGTTATAATCGGTTGAGGAGTCACGGTCTTTTCTGTATGCGCTGCTTCTTCCGTGCTCTCTTTTGTGGCAGGAGCCTGCGTTGCAGGGGATACCACGATGCGGGGTGGAGCAGGAGGCGCATTGCGCATATGCCCTCGAAGCACATATACACTACTCACACCTAGTACGGCAAAGGCTATCAGCCAGAAGTATACCAGTAGGTTCTCCTTTGTTCTTTCTTTTTTGGTAAACTGTGCTACCTTTTGTACATGGGATATAGGTAATATACTCTGATGAATATATCGTTGCAGCTTATTGGTCAGATCATTGTATTGATCGGTATTGGCTTCTTTCTCCAGCGCCTGTATCGCTTCAAAACACAGGTCGCAGTCAGCCAGGTGCTGCTCTACGAGATGTTTCTCTACATCCGTTAGTCTGCCTTCCAGATAGCGTGGGAGCTGATCTTTGCTAAGGCAGCGGATTCCAGAGAAAATCTTGATGACCTTGTCGTTATTGGACGAATTATTTAACATGGGACTGATTAATGTAAAGCTTTGCCAGTTTGTTTTTTGCCGCTTTCAACTGTTGACGCACTTTATCGCGGTTCCAGCCTTTGGAGGCTGTTAGATCAGCAAATGTTTTCTGTTCTATATAAAACTCCAGCAGGATTTCCCTGTCTTCTTCCGGAAGTCGCTGTAGTGCCTGTTCCAGCCGTACTATCAAATCCTGACGGTCTATGGTGTTGGTGCTGGCTTTCTCCACTACATTTTCTATGTGAAGAAAATCCCGTACTTCCCGCGATGGGTAGAAAGGGACGATTTTTTCCTGCTTGGCCATGAATCCGCGCTGAATATGAAGCATCCATTCGTTGGCTTTGTAAATGGATTGGGTTCTCAAACTGGCGCTCAGTCGCTGTAATAAGCCCGGAAAAATTACATTGGGGTCGAGGCTGGGATTCTTATGTAGCTGTGGTAAAGTGATGGCCACCAGCAGGTGACTATACCTATCCATCAATACGCCTTCTGCCTCCCGGTCTTTAAGCTTTCTGGTCCGGGATATTAGTTCCTTATCCGATAAACTGGTTAACTGCTGGTGCATAAACTATATATTTTATATTTACGTATTAAATCGGAAAAAGTTCACTCAGCGAAACATTATTAACAAGGATTATAAAACGGACTTATACAATTCATATGCCATATGCAGTAGTTACTGTGCCAGTTGCGCCCATGCGCATGGATTCGGCACACAGAAGCGAAATGATCTCCCAGTTGCTCTGGGGCGAATGCGTGGAAATCCTGCAATCGGCCCCTGGTGGATGGGTAAAGGTGAAAAACCAATATGACGATTATATTGGTTGGGCTACGGAGAATCACCTCCAATTGGTGGATGAGGCATTTTATCAGCAACCCGCCACTGCTTACTTGCCGGAATGGGTGAATACCGTCACCTTGAATGGAGCGCCTATGCAGGTGCCCTTTGGCTGCCTGGTAAAGGGGAATAAGTCTTCCGACCAATGGGGGGCCTTTTCCGTGGCTATTCCTGGTAATTTCCGGGAGATAACCGTTCCCGCGGCCAATATGGCCTCTCTCATCTTGGAAGCGGGCATGAAATTCTTGAATACGGCCTATTTATGGGGTGGCCGCTCTGTGTTTGGAGTAGATTGTTCCGGATTAACGCAGAATGTCTACAAACTAGTGGGAATCCCGCTGTGGAGGGATGCATATCAGCAAGCCACACAGGGGGAAACAGTGGATTTCCTTCAAGAAGCCCAATTGGGCGATTTGGCTTTCTTTGATAACGACGAAGGTCGGATCACGCATGTGGGAATACTCTTAAACGATCATGAGATCCTCCATGCTTCAGGGAAGGTACGTATCGACCCTATCGATAACCAGGGGATTATTAATAGTGACACGGGCCTGCGTACCCACAAACTGCGCATCATTAAACGACTGATATAGGAGAGATACGTGTCTCCCTAAGAAACGCGAAGCGAAAAAAGCGCTAGTCTATTGTTTCTGCCCGCAGGGCAGGAACAAGGAAATGTATAACAAAAGGGAGTGACGTCGCAGACGTCACTCCCTTTTGTTATGATGCGTTCAAAACAGCCGCTATATTAGCTCTGTTTGAAGATTTTGCGGTAATCTTCAAAGCTTTTTTTGATGATTTCTTCCGCTTTTTCTTTATTCTGGAATTCTTCCACTTTCACTGTTTTTCTTTCCAGTGTTTTGTATTCTTCAAAGAAATGACGCATTTCTTCGATGAAGTGAGGAGGCAATTCGGAAATATCATTGATGTGGTTAACGCTCATATCGTTAGCAGCTACCGCGATGATTTTATCATCTGCTTCGCCACCGTCGATCATTTGCATAACACCGATCACTTTCGCTTCGATGATACACATAGGCACACAGTCTACCTGGGATAATACCAAGATATCCAGTGGATCATGGTCGTCGCAATATGATTGAGGAATAAAACCATAGTTTGCTGGATAATAAACAGAAGAGTACAGTACTCTGTCCAGTTTCAGTAATCCGCTCTCTTTATCCAGTTCGTATTTGGCACGGCATCCCTTTGGAATCTCAATAATGGCATTCACGATGTGTGGGACTTCATTTCCGGGACTCACACTATGCCAGGGATTTGTCATCATAGTCGATCTTTCTTTACTTTTTAGTTTATAGTTCAATGCAAGCTTAAGACAGTCAAAAAGGGGATCTGCCCGCAGTTGCTAATTGCGTGGCAAAATTACGTAACTCAACGTTAATAGCTAAATTATTATTATTCCGGCAGTTACGAAGAGCCGGAATGCAGGCTATTGCTGGAGCTGAGGTGCAGCAGCACCGGGAGCTTCAGCGGTATCAGCAGGCATCATGCCGGTAGAATCCATGGCATTTCCTCCCTGTGGTGAGGAATAATTCGGAATAATGCTTTCGAATGTCAGCGATATTTTCCATTGGCCGCTTTCCTTTACCAACTGTAAAACCTCTTCCTGATGAGCAGATGAGTTCAGTATGGTAACGGATGCATGGTCTCCGGCATCGTTTTCTTCCGTTTTTACTACCGTGATCTGGGCTTTTTTAATCTTTTCTCTTTCTGCTTCGCTACGACGCGCGTCGAAGAAAGAATAAAGCTGTATTACCTGTTGGGATTCTTTTGTGGCATAATCCCTGGCCTTGTCAAAGTTCGAATCCTGGATGGCGTGCATAAAGGCTAGTGCCACTTCATCAGGGGTAGCCTTTTTCTTACAGCTGCTGAACAGCAAGGTTGGTATCACTGCCAGTAACAGGATTCGACGAATATTGGTCATGCGGTGGATAAATTATTAATATATCACTAACAAAAATAGGGTTAAACAATCAAATCTGCAAAGTTCCGTCATTATTCCGTCAGCGAACAACTATAAAGGGCTGACCCAAAGTCCCTGACTTTTAGCCAGCCCTAAAGTGAATTAGTCTTTATTGGCATCGTAAGCCCTGATGATGGCTTTTACGAGCCTATGCCTTACCACGTCTTCTTCATCTAGCTCCAGGTATCCGATTCCTTCGATATTGCGAAGGATACGGGTAGCTTTTTCCAGGCCCGACTTCTGATTCTTAGGCAGGTCGATCTGGGTGAGGTCGCCGGTGATGATAGCTTTGGCGGAAGCGCCGATACGTGTCAGGAACATTTTAATTTGCAGATCTGTCGCATTTTGAGCCTCATCTAAGATAATAAAGGAATTATCCAGGGTACGGCCACGCATATACGCCAGGGGTGCAATCTCGATAATACGGTTGGCCATATAATAGCTCAGCTTTTCAGCCGGGATCATATCGTCCAGCGCATCATAGAGGGGGCGCAGATAAGGATCAATCTTTTCTTTCAGATCTCCCGGCAGGAAACCCAGGCTTTCGCCGGCTTCCACTGCAGGACGCGTAAGAATGATCTTTTTGATCGCCTTATTTTTCAGCGCTCGCACTGCTAGCGCCACTGCGGTATAGGTTTTACCGGTACCTGCCGGACCAATAGCGAAAATGATGTCGTTCTTGGCTTCAAGACTTACCATCTTCTTCTGATTGGCCGTACGGGCCCTGACTGTTCTGCCGTTAGGGCCGAATACCAGTACCTCATTGGGGTTACGGTCACTGAAATTATCGATACCTGTACCCTCCTCATCCCCAAGGATTTGTTCGAAATAGTTCTCTGTAAGATTGCCGTTACGCTCCAGATATTTCACGATCTGGCCAATCTTTTCCTCCGCTGTTGCTACCTCTTCCGGCGAGCCGCTCAGCTTTAGCTGGGTTCCTCTGGACAGGATCTTCAACAATGGGAACTTTTTCTTCAGTAAATCCAGTTTTCCGTTGTTAACACCGAAAAACTCAATGGGATTAATACTATCTAAATTGATAATAGATTCAGTCAATGATCTTTAGATTTTAATTGTCCAGGAAATTGTCGGTTTTCAAACCGAATATATTTAATTCTTACGCAACCTGGATAGCAATCTTGTTAAGCTAACACTAAATTCTATAACCGTTCTGCTTAAATGCTTCTACTTTAGCAGCAACAGCCGGAATACTCAGCGCCAGGATACGTGCAGCCAGTACCGCAGCATTACGCGCACCAGCTTTACCTACTGCCAGGGTTCCTACCGGCAAACCTGCAGGCATCTGTACAATAGAATATAAAGCGTCAACACCACCAGGTAAACCACCTTCCAAAGGTACACCCAGTACAGGCAGAGAAGTGTATGCAGATACTACGCCTGGCAAAGCAGCAGCCATACCAGCAGCCGCAATTACTGCACCAAAACCTTTCTCTTGCGCGGTGATACATAATTCTCTAACCTTGTCAGGATTACGGTGGGCTGAAGCAACAACCATATCGCTTTCAATTCCAAAAAACTGCAAATACTTCTGGGATTCTTCCATTACTGGCTTGTCACTCTCAGAACCCATGATAATCAAAACTTTCATATAACTGGTTTTATAGATTTTTTCCTGGGCACGAAGATATAACCCGTTTGACAATTTCTGCAAATTGAAAAATCCACAATCGTGGATAAACATTTAAACACTTTATCAACTTCCCGCCGCTATACTCGATAATATCCCGCCGGAACCAAATTGCCACCAATAAACATTTTCCCTACATTTATGGAATATTAAAATAATTTCTCCCGGATTATAGCTATTTTGGTCCTTTGCAGACCACAACGATATTAAGTTACGCTATCATATGAACATAGCTATGCTGGATGAGCATTACCGGCATCTACAACACCTGGAAGCTGCCATTAATGCGTGCTCGCTGTCGGTTTCAGTGAATGCAGATGGTACAATCGCCACGGTAAACAGCCTGATGTTGCATGCGCTACAGTTGCCCGCATCGGCCATAGAAGGTCAACATTTTGAAACTATCCTGCTACCTGTCAACCGGGAACAGTGGGAAGGTATTTGCCATAAAATCAATGAAGGACAAGCGGTACGCGAACAAATAGGCTTCCTCATCAATGGTACCAGACCCCTCTGGATAGAAGCTGGCTTCAGTCCCATCCTATCAGACGAAGGCGCCATTGAACAATTCCTTATCATCGGCCTGGATATAACGGAACGTAAACGCTCGGAGCTCCGCATCCAGGAAGATGAACAGTACTTCCGCCAAATCCTAGAAAACTTGCCCATCGGCCTCCAGCAATTCTCGCCTGAAGGGATCAGTATGGAAATGAACAGCCGCCAGCGTGAAATCTGGGGCCAAGATCATCCATTCCTACGCAACCCAGAATATAACTGGTTGCAGGACCCACTGTATCGTATCAACGGATTGGCAAGACTCTTCGAAGAGGTGCGCGAAGGAGGGAAAACACTTAAAAAAGAGGTTTTACTCAACTATTCTGAGAAAAATTATGAAGGAATCACCCGGATCTATCCGGTGTACTTCGAGGCGACCATCTTCACTGTGGTGGTAGACAAACTGGCCAATCTGACGAATATTTTCGTCATCCTGGACGATATCACGGAAAAGAAACTCGCAGAAATCAGTCTTCAGAAAAGTGAACGCCTCCTCGATAATATCATCGAAAACTTACCCATCGGTTATATCCAGTTTGATAACTTCGGCTTTATCCGCCGAATTAATCAAACCCAACGTAATTTCTTTAATTCGCCACATCCCGCGGCACGCCGACAGTTCAACGTTATGAACGATGAGTTTGCTACTATGTTTGAACTGGATGACCTCTTCCAGCAAGCATTGCAGGATAACAAAGCCCTGCGCGTGGAGAAAAAAGTGGACTTCTCCAAAGATGAACGTTGGACCTCCATTGGGCGAGAAGTATTCCTCGATCTTACTGTTTTCCCAGTAGTGAACCCAGTGGATAAGGAACGCATCGTAGTGGCCCTGGTGAATGATATCACCGATAAGAAAATGCAGGAACTGGAGAATGTCAAAAACCAGGAATTCCTCTTACAGACAGGACAGATAGGTAAAATCGGTGGTTGGGAGCTGGAAGTAAACAACGGCAACATCCGATGGTCCGAACAAGCCTGCCGTATCCACGAATGTAGCTCCCGTGTAGCGATTTCGTTGGAAGATGTGTTGTCTTTCTATACTACTGAATCAAAACTACTGCTCAGTCATCATATCGATCTCTGTATTCGTACAGGCAAACCTTTTGATGTACAACTGACGATCGCTTTACCGGATAATACCACCAGGCGTATCCGTTATATTGGTCAGTCGGATGCCGTATCCGGACAACCACAACGCCTATACGGGGTGGTGCAGGATATCACAGAACAATCAGCTATCCGCGATGCGCTCAGTCGCAATACGGAACTGATGCGCCTTTTCTTCGATACCATGGATATGGGGTACGTGGCCATGGAGCCAGATGGTCAGTTGAACTTCCTCAATCAAAAGGCGGAAAAAATGATCGGCCGAAAGGCCCTGACAGGCAGTAATATCTTCGAAGTATTCCCGAAACTGAGTGGCACGGTTTTCTATGCACGCCTCCAGGAATGCATCCGACATAATACCTCTCAGTCTTTCGGCATCTACTTCCCGCTGCAAGATAAATGGTATGATTTCCTCCTGACGCCTATGCAAGACGGCGGTATTTCCGTATTCATCCGGGATATTACCGAGAGCCGGAAAATGCAGAAGGAACTGCGCAAAGCCAATGATCAGCTTTCCAATCTGAATAAAAATCTGCTGAATCAGAATAAGCAGTTGGAAGATTTCGCGCATATCACTTCGCATAACCTGCGTGCGCCTATTGCGAACCTGAAAGCGCTCATGCAGATGCATAATGAAGCCTCTTCCTACCAGGAAAGGGAACTTTATTTAGGGATGTTGCATGAGGTCATCAAGAAAATTGATGAAACCCTCAACGACCTGGTAGAAGTAATACAGATCCGCAAGGATGTGAATGTAGAGAAAGAAAAACTTTTCTTCGCAGACCGATTACAGCGGGTAAAAGATATCCTGCTGGTAGATATTGAAACCAGTCATATCCGCATCACAGCTGATTTTGAAAAAGCGCCTGCCCTGGAATATTCAAAAGTATATCTCGATAGTATCATACAGAATTTTATAACCAATGCCATCCGTTATCGATCCCCAGAACGCACTCCAGCGGTGCATTTACAGACCTGGGTGGAAAACGATAATATTATGATGACGGTAGAAGATAATGGCGTGGGAATTGATATGGAGAGATTTGGTAATAAACTTTTTGGCTTCAGGAAGACGTTTCACAAGAACAAAGATGCTAAGGGAATCGGATTGTTTATCACCAAAACACAGGTGGAAGCAATGGGTGGAAGCATCAAGGCGGAAAGTAAGCCAGGTCAGGGAACAAAATTTATTATTACTTTTAGGCCTGAATAATAT
Source organism: Chitinophaga sp. (assembly GCF_019236475.1). Taxonomy (GTDB): domain Bacteria; phylum Bacteroidota; class Bacteroidia; order Chitinophagales; family Chitinophagaceae; genus Chitinophaga. The sequence continues at coordinate 382,454 of NZ_JAFAIX010000003.1, read as the reverse complement.
GCTTATATGAACCTGATCAATATGATTTTTATTGTGGATGATGACCCTATTCACCAGCAGATCGCCAAAATTATGATCGAGCGACAGGGTATAAGCAATAATATTCGTGTATTCTCTGATGCCCAGGAAGTACTGGACTACTTCAGAGAAAACACGAATGTGCCAGAAGCCCTTCCGGATCTGATCCTATTGGACCTGAATATGCCGGTAATGGATGGCTGGGAATTCCTGGATGAATATGCAGGATTCCAAACATCCCTGCCTAAACAGGTAAAGATATTTGTACTGACATCCAGTATTGATGAGAAAGACAAAGAACGTGTGCGTAGTTATAAGTTTGTAAGCGGTTATCTGACTAAACCACTGTCAAAGGAAATCATATCACATCTTTCCTAAACCTGCCATAGCTGCGGCTTTTAGTCCGCTTATTGTCTGTTCGGGATTCTCTGATGCAAATACAGCACTTCCAGCTACCAGTACATTTGCGCCTGCTTGTATAAGCTGGCCGGCATTCTCTGCACTGATACCGCCATCCACTTCAATGAGCGCGTGGGCGTTGGTGTCGTTAATCAATTGACGCAACTGTGCAATCTTATGATAGGTTTGTTCAATGAAGGTTTGTCCGCCAAAACCCGGATTCACACTCATGATCAGGACCAGATCTAAGTCGCGGATCACATTTTCCAGCAATCCTACCGGTGTATGCGGATTCAAAGCCACGCCGGCTTTCATGCCGAGGTGTTTGATCTGTTGGATATTTCTATGCAGATGTGGACAGGCCTCATAGTGCACCGTCAGTAGATCAGCGCCCGCATTTTTAAATGCTTCTGCATATTTCTCCGGCTCTTCAATCATCAGGTGTACATCGCAGGTTTTTTGGGTGGCCTTTCTGATCTGGGCGATCACTGGCAAGCCAAAGCTGATATTCGGCACAAATCGTCCGTCCATCACATCCAGGTGAAACCAATCGGCCTCACTACGGTTAAGCATATCCGCTTCTTTCCCCAGTTCCAGGAAATTCGCTGCCAGTAGAGATGGCGCAATTAATACAGGTTTTTTTTCCAAAGGCAATGATTTTGTTCGCTGTAAAAGTAAGCAATTACTTGCTCAGTCGTTTGATGGCTGCTTTGGCCTCGGTGAAGTCCTTCTTAAAAGAGGAGGCTTTTATATAATCTTCCAGCGCCATTTCCTTTTTACCCAGATTTTCTTGGCACAGGGCACGCTGATAATAGGCCAGTGCATCTGTAGGAGCTGCTTTGGCAGCCAGGTTGTAAAAAGTATAGGCTTCTTTCCAATTTTTATGATTTCGGTAGATATCACCCAAAGCCATATACGAGGCCTCAAAATTTGGATCGGATATGATGCTCTTGCGGTAAGAGGCTATGGCAGCTTCTTGTTGTGCCATTCGTTCTTGGAAACGGCCTGCAAAATACAAGGGTTCCGCATTCGTGGAATCTAACTTCCATGCCTGTACGTAATATTGTACGGCATCTTTCTGCTTTTGTACACTCAGCAGGTCCGCTAGTTCCATGAGGGCATCATATTCCGGATGATCTCCCGCCACGGCTATCGCCTGGGTGAGATAACGAACAGTAGACACGGTATCCTTGTGATCTTCTGCTATCCTAGCTTTCAGGTAGAATGCCTGGTCTGCACCTTCGCCGGATTTGGCCAGTAGGTCAGCGAGACTATCAGCGCTGGTGTATTGTTTGTTTTCCACCATGGCGGTGGCCAATTTGTATTGCAGGTAAGGGTAATTGGGAGCGGTTTGCAAAGCCCTAGAAAAGAGATGGGCCGCAGTTTGGTGATTACCGGCTACCAATGCCGCTTCCCCGGCACCGGCCCAATAATCTGTATTGGCCGAGTCTAATTTTGCCGCCTGCTCAAAATCTTTCTGCGCCATATCCGGATGGGTATTGAACAGCAGCAGGGCACGACGATAATACAACGCGTGGTTTTGTGGGAATTGTTGCAGGGAATCAGTAATCGGACGAATAATGTCGCTATATAAAACGGAGTCGGCAGATGCAGTGGCCTGGTGCTGGGTGGTTGGCTGCGATGAATTATTGCAGGCACCCATTGCCAGCCCCAGGACGAGGATAGTTAGTTTTCTCATACAGTGCCAAGTTAATGGCTTAATTCTGAATTCTGAAATTCTAACTGCATTAAAGTCTTTTTTACCACCTGATAATCAGCCGCTACCACGATAGAAGATTTCTCCTTACCGTATAACGACATCACTTTTGCCGGGGTATGAATATCATCCCGGATGCTTTTCGGAGCGGTATCTTCAAACTTCACCGGATGTGCAGTTTCCAGGAATACGCCTGTGATATCAGGATCTTCCGCCAGGTATTTTTGAAGGCCCAGGTAGCCAACGGCGCCATGTGGGTCTAGCATGTAATGGGATTCTTTCCATACCCGTTCCATAGCGCGGGCAGTATCTTTATCATTAAAGCTGTAGGAACTCATACTGGCAGCCAGTTGCGGGAAGTTCTTGCCATACAGCTCCAATATACGTACAAAATTACTTGGATCTGCTACGTCCATCGCATTAGAGAGGGTAGGTACTGCACGTCCGGGCTCGTATTTACCGCTTTGCATAAAGCGAGGGATGGTGTCATTGACATTCGTAGCAGCAATGAAATGCGCTACTGGTAATCCTATTGCCGCTGCCATCATACCCGCGCAGATATTCCCGAAATTGCCGCTGGGCACGGAAAATACCACTTTCGGATGGGCCGCTTTCATCTGTTTGTAGGCAATGAAATAATAAAACATCTGTGGCAGCCAGCGGGCTACGTTGATAGAGTTCGCAGAAGTGAGCGGACGTTTAGCCTGTAGTTCCTGATCCAGGAAAGCCGTTTTAACGATACGCTGACAATCGTCGAAGGTGCCTAGTACTTCCAGGGCGCGTATGTTGCCACCGAGAGTAGTCAATTGTTTTTCCTGGAGGGTGCTCACCATTCGGGAAGGGTAGAGGATCACGACTTCCACGCCAGGCACATTATAGAAGCCACTGGCCACAGCAGCGCCGGTATCGCCGGAAGTGGCTACCAGTACAGTCACCGGTTGCTTGCTATTACGACGGAAGTATCCGAGGCAGCCAGCCATGAAACGGGCCCCTACGTCTTTGAACGCGAGGGTAGGGCCATGAAAGAGTTCCAGGGCATAAGATGCACGCGAAACCTTTTGTATAGGGAAAGGGAAATGTAACGTTTCAGCTACTATCTCCCGTAATTTATCTTCCGGAATTTCATCTCCAACAAACGCTTTAATTACCTGGTAGCCTATTTCCTGATCGCTGTATCGATGTAGGTTTTCCAGGAATGCAGGGTCCAATTGGGGAATACTTTCAGGGAAATATAAACCTTTATCCGGCGCCATGCCTTCTGTCACTGCTTTTTCAAAGGATACTTTATATTCCGGATTGTGCAAGCTATAGTATTGCATAATGCATTATTCATTAAATTAGTTAGTCAATCACTTTTACTCCCGCAGTGTTGATTTGGGAAACATATATTTTATAATCCACGCCCAGTGGCGCATACACTTTATCCATCATCTCTGCCACTTTGCGGGCATTGGCTTCTCCTTTACTCAGCATAAATACAGAAGGGCCTGAACCGCTGATACCTCCGCCCAGTGCGCCCGCTTCCTTACATTTTAATTTCAGTTCGTGAAAAGCTGGAATCAAGATGCTGCGCACAGGTTCTACGATCACGTCTTCTAGGGAGCGACTGATCAATTCATAATCTTCTTGGAAAAGGCCCGCCACCAGGGCGCCCACATTGCCCCATTGACGGATGGCATCTGTCATGAGTACTTTCTGTTTGAGGATTTCCCTGGCATCAGAAGTTTTTACTTCTATTTGTGGATGTATCACCGTCACCCAGAGTTCAGCGGGAGAGTGGAGCGTAATAATATCCAGTGGCCGATAACTGCGCACCATGGTGAAACCGCCCAATATGGCCGGCGCCACGTTGTCCGCATGCGCGGAGCCAGAGGCCAGTCTTTCGCCTTCCATAGCGAAGCGCACGAGTTGTTTGCGGGTGAAAGGCTCTCCCAGCAAGTGGTTGACGCCTACTACAGCGCCCGCACTACTGGCAGCGCTGGAGCCGATACCGCTACCAGGATGTATATTTTTAAAGATTTCTATTTCAATACCTGTATCTGGTTGGTCGTATTTTTGCAGCAGGGCCTGTACTGCCACGCCAGCAACGTTCTTTGCCGGGTCTAGCGGCAGATCGGCGCCATGTACAGCAGTAATGCGGATGCCGGGTTCCTTGCTCCTGCGTAGAATCATTTCATCGCCGGGTGCGTCCATGGCCAGTCCTATTACATCAAAGCCGCAGGCAACATTCGCAACAGTGCCGGGAGCAAATACTTTAATACAATCCATATAGTTAATTTAATACTTGAAATTTAGGAATGGTAAATGCATTCAGAAGGGTAACGAAAGATTAATCTATCGGGCGCTTCTGATGATGTCAGCAAATATGCCGGAGGCGGTCACGTCTGCACCTGCACCTGCTCCTTTCACAATCAGTGGCTGTTCACGGTACCTGCTGGTAGTATATAATACGATGTTATCTTTTCCTTCCAGGTTATAGAACGGATGATCCGGTGATACACATTGTAGTCCTACAGAAGCTTTGCCTTCTTCATAACGGGCTACGAATTTAAGTCGCTTCCCTGCAGCCACTGCGTTACTGAGCAGTTGCCCGAAATGACTAGCATGTACGTCTAGCTGTTCGTAGAAATCGCCTACAGAAGGGGCATTCAGACAATCATCTGGCAAAAACAGGTGATTGGTGATATCGTTCATTTCCATTTTCGCTCCGCTCTCTCTGGCCAGGATGAGGATTTTACGCATCACGTCTACACCGCTGAGGTCTATACGTGGATCTGGTTCAGTGTATCCTTCATCTTGTGCTGCCTGCACTACATCGCGGAAGCTAGCGCCATTCACGAAATGATTGAACACGAAATTCAGACTGCCGCTCAACACCGCTTCTATGCTATGTATGCGGTCTCCGCTACGGATAAGGTCATTCAGTGTATTGATCACCGGTAGTCCTGCACCTACGTTTGTTTCAAAGAGGAAAGAGGCATTGTAACTACGTGCCAGTTCTTTCAGTTGCTTGTAATATTGATAGTCAGACGAGCAGGCGATCTTGTTACAAGTCACCACAGAAATACCATTTTGGAGAAACTCATGGTAGGTTTTGGCTACCTCTCCACTGGCGGTATTATCAACAAATACGCTGTTACGAAGGTTGAGTGATTTTATCTGTTCTATAAATTGCTTCATATCGCTGGCATCGCCCTGTGGCAGTTGTTCCCGCCAGTCGCTTAGCTTAATGCCGTATTCGCTGAACAGCATGTTTTTACTGTTGGCCATACCGGCTACGCGTATCTGCAAGCCTAGTTCTTCTTGCAGGTATCCCTGTTGCTGTTGTAGTTGTTCCAATAATTTACTGCCCACATTGCCTACCCCTGCGATAAAGAGGTTTACTTGTTTCAAGGGTTTCTCGAAGAAGGCTTCGTGTATTAAGTTCAGCGCTTTCTTCACATCTGCCTTGTTGATCACAGTAGAGATATTCTTTTCAGTAGAACCCTGTGCGATAGCGCGAATGTTCACCCCATTGCGGCCCAGGGTACCAAACAGTTTACCGCTGGTGCCATGGTGGTTTTTCATCTTATCGCCCACAACGGCAACAATGCAAAGGTCTTTCTCTACCAGGAGTGGGTCTATTTTCTTCTCGTGTATTTCCTGAGCGAATTCCTCATCCACAGCGGTTTTAGCGCGCAGCATATCGCCTTCGTGTATACCTACGGTGATAGAGTGTTCGGAGGAGCTTTGTGTAATTAAGATAACGTTGATGCGTTCCCGTAAGAGCGCTTCGAAGAGGCGTTTTGAAAACCCAGGAATGCCCACCATACCGCTACCTTCCAGTGTCAGCAGCGCGATGTGCTGAATTCCGGAGATACCGGTTACTGGATAGTTACGCTCGGTGCTGTCTTGTATCAGGGTGCCATGATCTTCCGGCGCAAAGGTATTTTTGATCCATACCGGGATTCGTTTATCCATGACCGGTTGGATAGTGGGTGGGTAGATGACTTTCGCGCCGAAGTGCGATAGTTCCATTGCTTCCTCGTAGGAGATATGGGAGATAGGTATGGCTTGGCTGACCATTCTAGGATCGGCGGTCATCATGCCGCTAACATCTGTCCATATATCCAATAGGCTGGCGTTCACTGCTGCCGCGATGATAGCAGCAGTATAATCGGAACCGCCTCTGCCGAGGGTGGTAGTTTCGCCGTCAGGGGAGGAGGCAACAAAACCGGGGAATACGGTATATTCCGCGGTGGAGGCTTCCTGCCAGGCTTTAATATTATGATTGGTGCTAACGAAGTTAACGGCAGCATGACCAAAGTTGCTGTCTGTTACGATGAGATCGCGACTATCTTTACAGGTTGCGTTGAGTCCTTCCTGTTTCAGTTTTTCTGCCACCATGTAGCAGGAGATTAATTCTCCATAGCTCATGATTTTATCTAAGGAGCGGGCGCTGAGTTCACCCACCTGGAAGATGCCATCACAGAGGTTTTCCAGGGCATTCAATTTCTTTTTCAGTTGGCTGATCTGGCCACTTTGTGCGGTGATAGGGAACAACTCACGAATGGCGGTGAGGTGACGTTGTTCAATTTCTTGGAGTACTGATTTATATTCTTCTTTGCCGGCGCCTGCTAATTGGCCACAGCTAATAAGTTTATCGGTCACACCACCCATTGCGGAAACTACGATGGCATATTTTCCTGCTGGTTTATATTTTTTAAGTATCTGGCAAACCTGTTCTATTGCTTTGGAGCTACCAACGGATGTACCGCCGAATTTTAAAACTTGCATAATGAATAAAGTTTATACGTAGAAATAGTCCGATCCTTCCGGTTGTATACCACTGTATCAGTGGTCATTGGATGATATGTGAACTTTAACCCCGCACTGGGGTTGTAATAATTGTGGACGTAATAATAGCGCTCATGCATTCCCGGGAGGTGGGAGTGAAGGAGAGATGATATGTAGATTTCTGTAGCACTATTACTGTTTTGTGACGATTGTGTTACAAAAGTCTATATTTTCACCTGTAAATAAAAGCGCAGTAGCGATATTTTTAAAAATTTCAATGGAAGGGGTGTTTTTTGAAATTATTTCTGTTAAATGTGACTTATTTTGAAATAAGTCATATCTTATTGCGAAAATGATGTGTTTTGTATATCCATTTAAGTATTAATTATATCGCTCTATTTCATAATTCAATGACAATAAAATGACAAATTATGCCTTTCAAATGAAGGTTTGATGGCCGCATTTGTCATCTGAAGAAAAAATTGGATTAATATAAAATATCATTAACTTTAGCAGGTAAAATCAAAAAGAACTGCATTGCCGGAATTATTAAAATATACTTCCAATAGTCAGCTTCGCTACTATTTTCTCATGGCTACCCTCGCCATGGATGCGGCAATTGCATAACCCATCTCTGCCACCTGTAAAACAGGCTTTCCGTTATTTATTGGCGTAACTTTGTAGCAGCTTTTATTTCTACTGCTTCCCAGTTCATTCTTATTTCAGCTGCTGTCCGTAAGGGCCTGTCGGCTGCAACACCTACCCGGTAAATTTCTTAGCCTGTAGACTGGCACCTTACATCAGCATTTATTTTTTTCGGATACATACACCAAAACAATCCTATTCATTCAATATTCCAGTTATGCCACATTATCATAAACTTGGTCAAATTCCGCACAAACGCCATACGCAGTTCCGTAAGCCGGATGGCGGACTGTATTCGGAACAGTTGTTTTCTACAGAAGGATTTTCTTCCCATTCGACCTTGTTGTACCATTGTCATCCGCCTACCGAAATCGTGAAAGTAGATGAACCATACAGCGTAGCGCCGAAAGTGGCAGAAGAGAAAATGCTGAAACACCGTAGCTTCCAGGGATTTAATATTCAGCCGGAAGAGGACTTCCTGAAAAGCCGGAAAGCGGTGCTGGTGAACAATGATCTCCATATTGTATTGGCCGCTCCCCGTCAGAGTATGACCAATTACTTCTACAAAAATGCCGATGCCGACGAAATGATTTTTGTTCATGAGGGTACAGGTACGCTGAAAACCCAATACGGACAACTGAAATTCGGTTATGGAGATTATCTCGTTATCCCAAGGGGAACCATTTACCAGATTCATTTTGATACGCCAGACAATAGACTCTTTATCGTAGAATCGTTTAGTCCTATCCGTTATCCGAAACGTTATCTCAGCAAATACGGCCAATTATTGGAACATTCTCCGTACTGTGAAAGAGATATCCGTCAGCCGGAAAACCTGGAAACCATTGATCAGGACGGCGATTTCTTGATCAATATCAAGAAGAAAGGCGTGATGTATCCCATTCATTACAAACATCATCCATTTGATGTAGTAGGTTGGGATGGTTGCGAATATCCGTTTGCCTTCTCCATTCATGATTTTGAACCGATTACAGGTAGGGTGCATCAGCCGCCTCCAGTACATCAGACTTTCGAGGGCACCAATTTCGTAGTGTGCTCTTTCTGTCCTCGGCTGTTCGACTATCATCCACAGGCCATCCCTGCGCCTTATAACCATAGTAATATTGATAGCGACGAGGTATTATATTATGTAGCTGGCGATTTCATGAGCCGCAAACATGTTACCAGGGGAATGATTACCCTGCACCCTGCTGGTATTCCGCATGGGCCGCATCCAGGCGCTGTAGAGAAGAGTATCGGCGCTAAAGAAACGAAAGAGCTGGCCGTTATGGTAGACACCTTCCATCCATTGCAGATTACAGAAGCTGCCTTGGGTATTGAAGATGGCTCCTATGTGATGAGCTGGGCAGAATAAACTACACCAACCAAGGTTACAACAACATTTTAACAGGTTACAACAACATCTAAACGGGTTACAACAAAATCTTAAACCTCTTAATCAAAAGTTATGGAAACAGCTACAGTAAACACTTCCAGTATGACAGGCCAGCAGGATTTTCTGCCGCTCAACGGAACTGATTATGTAGAATTTTATGTAGGTAATGCCAAACAGGCGGCCCACTATTATAAAACAGCCTTCGGTTTTCAGTCTGTCGCTTATGCAGGTCCTGAAACTGGCGTAAGAGACCGTGTGTCTTATGTATTGGTGCAGAACAAACTGCGCTTTGTATTGACTTCCCCATTGCATCCGGATAATCCCATTGCAGAACATATCAATCAACATGGTGATGGTATCAAAGTGCTCGCGCTGTGGGTAGATGATGCGCGCGCTGCTTTCGAAGAAACCGTTAAACGCGGCGGTAAACCATATATGGAGCCAGTGGTAGAAAAAGATGAATTTGGAGAAGTAGTGCGTAGTGGAATTCATACGTATGGAGACACGGTTCATATTTTCGTAGAGCGTAAAAATTACAAGGGCGCTTTTCTACCAGGCTTTAAGGAATGGAAATCTGCCTATAACCCTACTGATACCGGTTTGCAGTACGTAGACCATTGCGTAGGTAACGTAGGTTGGAACCAGATGAATACTTGGGTATCCTTCTATGAACAGGTGATGGGCTTTAAAAACCTGATCTCCTTCGATGATAAGGACATTTCCACCGAATATTCCGCCCTCATGAGTAAAGTAATGAGCAACGGTAACGGTCGCGTAAAATTCCCTATCAACGAGCCTGCAGAAGGTAAAAAGAAATCCCAGATCGAAGAGTACCTGGATTTCTATAACGGCGCGGGCGTGCAGCACGTAGCCATCGCTACGAATGATATCGTGAAAACAGTATCCGAACTCCAGGCTCGTGGCGTGGAATTCCTTACTGTTCCGTCTTCTTATTATGAAACGCTGCTGGACAGAGTAGGTAAAATCGATGAAGAAATTGCGCCACTGCAACGCCTGGGTATCCTGGTAGACAGAGACGATGAAGGTTATCTCCTCCAGATCTTCACCAAACCTATCCAAGACCGTCCAACCGTGTTCTTCGAAATTATCCAGCGTAAAGGAGCTCAATCTTTTGGAAAGGGCAATTTCAAAGCGCTGTTTGAATCTATTGAAAGAGAACAGGCCCTGCGCGGTAACCTGTAAAAATATAAATGCCGAAATGCATTTAATACGCATTCCGGCATTTTTTATATCGTTTCAATTAGCCTCCAATCAATCGGGCAATGCCAAAGGCACAGCCAGCGGCAATAGTACCGATAACGGCTACACGAATACCACCCATCACTGGATTTAAGCCCGTTAAGCGACTTTTAAAGTAGCCAAAAACAAACAGGCAGATGATGGTAATGATAGCGGAGACTTTAAGTCCTTGTAGTCCACTACTCGCGAAGAAGTAAGGCATCAGCGGAATCAGGCCGCCTACAATGTAGGAAACACCAATATTTAGCGCACTTTTAGTGGCCCTGCTGGCGTCTGGCTTTTCCAGTCCCAGTTCATATTTCATCATGAAATCTGCCCAGCGGTCTTTGTCTGTAATCAGTTCTGCTGCGGCTTTCTGTTGGAGTTCGCGACTCAATCCCAGTTCAGCGAAAAAATATTCCACTTCCTCCTTCTCTTTTTCCGGCACGCTTTCTATTTCTTCGTATTCTCTTTTTAACTCACTGTTGTAATGGTCCTGTTCTGTTTTACCTGCAAGGTATCCGCCGAGTCCCATCGCAATAGAGCCTGCCGCAATTTCAGCTAGCCCGGCTATCACGATAAGATTCACGTCCTTTACGGTGCCGCTAAGCCCTGCTGCCAGCGCAAAGGGAACAGTAAGACCATCAGACATGCCAATGACGATATCCCGTAGCAATTCAGAGCCTGTGAAGTGTTTTTCCTGATGTGTCATAAAATGAAACTGTTTGAAATACGGTAACAAGGAAAATGTTGCACAAAAGTAAACCGACAATGTGGAATAATAATAAAGATTAATGCAACAAATATGCAATTTTATTGCATGTGTACTTCGGGATCCTGCCAATATATTGCAGTAACCGTTAGAGAGATATGTGTCTTAATGAATTGATGTTTAATATCTTATGAGATTTTTTGCTTTCAAATATTAAATTAATGAAATAATAATATGTTGTTTAAATCCATATGACTCCGGTTTTCGTAAATGCTGTACCACCTATGGCCAATTTATTCAAGCCTCTTGTTTGAATAATTACAAATTATTATTTTTATTAATATATAATCTAAACGTAGCACCTATGCACAACACACACATTGCCCGAAGGGTAAGCCATGTCCTTTTGCTGGCAGGTTTAGGCCTGACCACTGCATTCACCACCATTCCCGGAGAACCAGAACCTACTTATCTGCATGCTATTATTGCAGGTGGGAGTCGGACTACCGTAGAGTACAACGCCGACAAATCCATTAACAGGCTTGTTCAGGTACACAAAGGGGAGAGTGGAGAATACCAGGAAGTAATAGTACCCGTTTATGAAAATGGTCGATTAGTGAAGACCATGACAGCCGAGAACTCCGTGTCTCCCGCTACTGATCTGAACACCAGCCTGGAATATACCGCTGCAGGCCAAGTACAGCGTATCTCTTATTACCGGGATAATGCTATTTATGCATACGATTCTCTTGCCTATGGTGATGGCGGTCATCTTTCCGTTAGATATCATTTTGCTAAATTAGCTGGCCGTAATACCTGGGAAAACAGCGGCTATCAGCAGTTTACTTGGGATGGAGAAGGTAATATTGTTCGCCAAGATAACTATGGAAAACAGCCAGGGTACTCCAAATTTGTGGCGGTTTCAAGTATTAGTTACCGTTACGATAACAAATCAAATCCAAGGCAACAGCAAGGGCTGGCATGGTTGATGGAGCTCCAACCAGCATATCTTTCTGCCCATAATGTAATCGGTGAAACCCTTGTCAGCAACCACTCTTCAAGGGCAGTCAACAGTACCTGCGTGTATTCATATACTGGTGGAAAATTCCCCCTGAAAGCGACGTACACCACCGATGCAGATCCTGGAATTGTTAAAATGGAGTTTAAGAGGTTGTAAGTACCCGGACAATAACCTAACTTTACATACAATATAATTTGTAATTGTTTCGTTGGTTATGAGTATACAGACGCTGTTCGGGATATTGTTTTTGTTGAGTGGAATTTTTCAGGCATTCACCGCCGTTTTGATTTATTTAGGACACAAAAGCTATATTTTGAGATTCATGAGTAAAAAAATGGCGCTAATATTACATTGCGTCTTGGCCTTTTTCTTATTTTTCCTGGCATATATAAACCTGGTCTAACTTTAAAATTTTGTTGAAATAGTATGAAGCGACTTGTAGTACTCGCACTGATGTTGTTGGCAGGGGGCGCCGTTTTTGCCCAGCAATCTTTTCTTGAAAACCAGAAAATGTATCCTAAAGTCGGAGAGGCTTATCGAGAAAAAGAGGAATTGTTAAAAAAAGAATTTGAAAAGAAAGGACTGACTTATCCTGCTAAATATATCTTCATACGCTCCTTTAAACTGGATAGCGAAATGGAGATCTGGGTGAAGAATAACCCTCAGGATACTTTCCGCCTGTTTAAATCATATCGGGTATGCACCCTCTCCGGAAGAATGGGGCCTAAACGCCGCGAGGGCGACCGCCAAGTTCCGGAAGGATTTTATTATATCAACGACTTTAATCCAAACAGCAACTACCATCTCTCCCTGGGTATTAATTATCCGAACTTTTCCGATCGCATTCTCAGCGATCCTAAAAAGCCAGGCAGCGAAATCTATATCCATGGCAATTGCATTACGGTAGGCTGTATTCCTTTAACCGATGAATTCATCGATGAAGTGTACATCCTGGCGGTGAATGCTAAAAATGCTGGTCAGGATTTCATACCAGTGCATGTATTCCCGATTAAATTTGGCAATAGCCGCTCTGTGGACTATCTGAACACCGTTCCGGTGACAGATAGTATCAGTCGTCCTTTCTGGGCCAACCTTCGCCATGCATATGACTATTTCGAAAAACATCATAAGCTGCCAGTTGTAATGATCGATGACAAAGGAAGATATACCTTGTAGTATAGCCTTCCCATACTATATAATCTTTTCAGGCAAGGTCCCGCTCATAGCGGGACCTTGCCTTTTTTATACCAGAAAAACGGTTCATCCATGTTAATTTGGATTTTAGGTTATTTTTTTTAAACTTACCGTTCGGTCAAATCAAATCCTTATTATGCATAGAAGAGACGCAATTAGGAATGTGGCGATTTTGTTGGGTACTGCCATTTCCGCTTCCACGTTATCAGCCTTAGAAAGCTGCACAAGTTCCGCTCCGAAAAACTATGATCTTCACACGCCACAAACGAAAACCATGGTGGCCGAAGTCGCGGAAACAATCATTCCAACCACCGACACCCCAGGCGCTAAAGCGGGTAAGGTAGATGAATTCATCATCACGATGATGAATGACTGCTATAAAAAAGCAGATCAAGACATCTTCCTCGATGGCCTGAAAAAAATTGATGAAGCGAGTAAAAAGAAATTCAAAATCAATTTCCTCGAGTTAATGCCGGAACAACGCGCCGAAATCCTCACCGAAATCGATAAAGAACGCGTTGCCTACAATAAACGTGAAAATAAGAAAGATGGGGATCCTACCCATTATTTCCAGTTCATGAAAGATCTTACCCTACTCGGTTACTTTACTTCTGAACCAGGTGCTACCAAAGCCCTGCGTTATGTAGCCGTTCCAGGTAAATACGATGGCTGCGTGCCTTACAAAAAAGGCGACAAAGCGTGGGCTTCCTAAGTGCTGCCGCTATCTGATCATGACTGATGCCATCAGTAACGTCTATAAGACTACTGATGCTTTCTTGTTCTCTTAAACTTTGCCGACAATGAATCTAAATACTAAAGCGCAGGAACAAAATACCTATGATGCGATTGTCATAGGCTCCGGTGTAAGTGGTGGCTGGGCTGCCAAAGAACTGACCGAAAAAGGTCTGAAAGTGCTCATGCTGGATCGTGGTAAACAACTGGAACACGTGAAGGATTACGATACCGCTATGAAAGATCCATGGGAATTCCCGCACAGAGGAAAAATTACCCAGGAACAAAGGGATTCCCATCCTAAACTGAGCCGCGACTATCCTTACTCTGAGCACAACGAAAAATTCTGGATCAACGACTCCCAGAGTCCATATAACGAAGTAAAAAGATTTGACTGGTACCGCCCGGATATCGTGGGTGGTAAATCCATCATGTGGGGCCGCCAGTCATACCGCTGGAGTGACCTCGATTTCGAAGCCAACTTAAAAGACGGCATCGCTGTTGACTGGCCTATCCGTTATAAGGATATCGCGCCATGGTATGATTATGTAGAGAAATTCGCTGGTATCAGCGGTTCCCGCGAAGGCTTACCACAGTTGCCAGACGGCCAGTTTATGCCGGCAATGCCAATGAACTGCGTGGAATTAGATGTGAAAAAAAACATCGAATCCAAGTATAAAGGTCGTATCATGACCATGGGACGTGTGGCCAATATTACGGAACCATTACCTGGCCGTGAAAAATGCCAATTCCGTAACCTCTGTAGTCGTGGTTGTCCTTTCGGCGCTTACTTCAGCACGCAATCGTCTACACTGCCTGCAGCCACCGCTACTGGTAACCTGACGCTCCGTCCTGATTCTATCGTAAATTCTATCATTTACGATGAAAAGAAAGGTAAAGCTACCGGTGTGCGCGTGATCGACAAGCACTCCAAGCAAATGATAGAATTCTATGCGAAAATCATTTTCGTAAATGGTTCTACATTGGGTACCACCTTCGTGCTGATGAATTCTACTTCCACCCGTTTCCCTAACGGCCTTGGTAACGACAGTGGCGTACTGGGTAAATACCTGATGGATCACCATTTTCGTACAGGCGCTTCCGGTACCGCAGAAGGCTACGATGATAAATATACTTTTGGTCGCCGTGCTAATGGTATCTATATCCCACGTTACCGCAACGTTGGTAGCGATAAACGTGATTATCTCCGTGGCTTCGGCTACCAAGGCGGCGCTAACCGCGGTGCATTGTGGAGTAAAGGGATTGCGGAAATCGGCGTAGGTAAGGACTTTAAAGATTCACTGGTGGAACCCGGCAACTGGTCAATGGGACTGGGAGGCTTCGGAGAATGCTTGCCTTATGAAGATAACGTGGTAACGCTGGATACCTCCGTGAAAGATGCATGGGGGCAGCCTGTTCTCAAATTCGATGTAGAATTCAAAGAAAATGAGAAAAAAATGCGCGTAGATATGATGAACGATGCGGCTGAAATGTTGGAAGCAGCAGGTATGAAGAATGTGAAGACATACGATAATGGTTCCTATCCGGGTATGGCTATTCATGAAATGGGTACTGCTCGTATGGGTCGTGATCCTAAAACTTCCATCCTCAATGGTTACAACCAGATGCATGCGGTGCCTAACGTATTCGTTACAGATGGCGCTTGTATGACTTCCGCCGCCTGTGTGAATCCTTCACTCACTTACATGGCGCTGACAGCACGTGCGGCAGATTATGCAGTGAAAGAACTGAAGAAAGGAAACCTCTAAAATTGTAAGTATGAACCTAAACATAAAAGCGACCAAAGAAAACACTTACGATGCCATCGTGGTGGGTTCGGGTATTAGTGGGGGATGGGCTGCCAAGGAATTGTGCGAGAAAGGCCTGAAAACACTCGTATTGGAAAGAGGTCGTAATGTAGAGCATATTAAGGATTATACCACCGCCATGAAGGACCCTTGGGAGTTCCCTCACCGGTTGCGGCATACCAACGAAATGCGAGAGCAACACCCTATTCAAAGTCGCTGCTATGCCTTCGATGAAGCTACCCAGCAGTTTTGGGTGAATGACAAAGAAAACCCCTACAATGAAGTAAAGCCGTTCAACTGGCTGCGCGGATATCATGTAGGTGGCCGCTCGCTCATGTGGGGCCGTCAGGTGTACCGCTGGAGTGATCTCGATTTCGAAGCCAATGCGAAAGATGGTCATGGCGTAGATTGGCCGATCCGTTATAAAGACATTGCTCCTTGGTATGAGTATGTAGAACGATACATTGGGGTGAGTGGACAAGCAGAAGGCCTCCCACAACTTCCAGATGGTATCTTCATGCAGGCCATGGAAATGAACTGTCTGGAAAAACATGTAGCAGCCAGAATTAAAGAACAATACAAAGACCGTATCATCACGATCGGTCGTGTAGCACATGTTACAGAGAAACATAATGGTCGGGGACCTTGCCAGTACAGAAACCTCTGTGCTCGCGGATGCCCTTATACCGGCTATTTCAGCAGTAATGGCGTAACGTTGCCAGCGGCCGCAGCTACCGGCAATCTCACACTGCGCCCGGATTCTATAGTACTGGAAGTCCTGTACGATAAGGATACTGCCAAAGCCACCGGCGTACGTGTAATGGATGCACATACCAAACAAACCGTAGAATATTACGCTAATATCGTCTTCCTGAATGGTTCTACTTTAGGTACCACTTGGATTATGCTCAATTCTGTATCGGATCGTTTCCCTAATGGATTCGGTAATGATAGCGGACAACTGGGCCATAACCTGATGGACCACCACTTCGGAGTGGGTGCTGGCGGAGAATTCGACGGTTTTGAAGATCAATATACCAGTGCTGGCCGTAGGCCCAATGGAATCTATATTCCACGTTTTCGTAACGTCAACGCAGGAACGATGCGTAAAGATTATGTACGTGGATTTGGTTACCAAGGTGGCGCTGGCAGAGGTCGCGGCGTAAGCAACGAAGGCATCGGCGTAGCCCTGAAAGAATCACAAACCATTCCTGGAAAATGGGGTATGGGTATTGGTTCTTGGGGTGAGCATCTACCTTATTTCGAAAATAAGGTAACCTTGAATAAGGAGAAGAAAGATGTAAACGGATTGCCTACATTGGATATCGACTGCGAATTCAAAGAGAACGAACTCGCCATGCGTAAGGATATGCAGCAATCAGCCATCGAAATGCTCGAACGCGCAGGATTGAAAAACGTACATGGTTATGACGGTGCACCTCCTCCAGGCCACTGTATCCACGAAATGGGTACTGCACGCATGGGACGTGATCCTAAAACCTCTGTACTGAATGGTTTCAACCAGGTGCATGCTGCTAAGAACGTCTTTATCACAGATGGCGCCTGCATGGCTTCCTCTTCATGTGTAAATCCAAGCATCACCTATATGGCACTCACGGCAAGAGCCTGTGATCATGCGGTATCAGAGCTGAAGAAAGGAAATATTTAGTCCGGAAATCTACTGCCTGTCGCCCTGGCCCAGTGGACCGGGGCGACAGGATATAAGAAAATGGCGTGACGTCGCAGACGTCACGCCATTTTCTTATATTTTTGATACAGCCTGTTATTTTTTACATTTACACCAGACTAACAGCGGAATATTGGACAGCAACAGGTTTCATATTGACACAACGATACTTGTCAACATATCAGAGGGTAGTGAAGAGGCATTCAGGCAATTGTTCTTTGCAGTGCTTCCTTGGCTTACTCCGTATGTGCGGAAGGTGATAAGAGACCCGGAGAGCGTAGAAGAAGTAATCCAGGAAACTTTCATACGTATCTGGATCAGTCGAGATAAATTACCTGGCATCGAAAACCCCAAAGCCTGGATCATGCGTGTAGCCAGTAATGAATGTTTTACCTGGTTCCATAAACAGGCGGCCGCCCGAATGACTACTGCCCTCCCTGATTCCTTGCCGGAAGCTGCCGTCAATCAGGTAGAGGAGCTAGTGGCTAGTAGGGAAACGCTTACCCTCATTAAAGAAGCAGTAGATCATCTGCCACCACAACGCCGCAAAATATACCTCATGAGCCGCGAACAAGGGCTTAAAACCCAGGAAATTGCGGATAAACTGCACTTATCACAGAGCTATGTGAAAAATACATTGAGCGCAGCACTGAATAATATCCGAGAATTTCTGCAGGCAGCCGGTAAGTCGATTCCATTCTTGTAGGAATATCGGCCAGCAGAGCGACTGTCGTCTCCCTAAAAATATTTTTTTTTATCCGATAGGTACCAACACGCTTTTTTCCATTCTTACCTATATAACACTGCTTGACAGTGTACCTGTAATTAATTACTACGTTTTGAAAACCATATATGGAAGCGCGAATCATCTTTTTAATAAAAAAGAGCCAGGATACTGTGCTCACGGAGGCGGAAGAAAAAGAACTGCATGCGTTCTTTTTGAATGAGGCCAACCGCGAAGCCTTTAACTTGGAAATGCAAGGAAGTGCGGATGACATAACGGAAGAAGTAGATAGGGCGCAATGGGAACCCGTATTACAAAAGGTTTTGCGTTCGGATAATCGCGCTACAGGGAGAGTGGTACCAATAGATACTGCGAGCAAGCAGTACTTCCATAAATGGTGGAGATATGCTGCTGCAGTAGCGGTTATCGCAGTCGTAGTTGGCGTGTGGCTCAATAGGAGCGCGCCATCGCAACATGCATTGCCAAGCGTAGCCATGATAGCACCTGCGGCCAATAAGTCCATCCTGCGGATGAGCAACGGCGAAACAATTGTGCTGTCTGATGCCAGCAACGGCGTGGTTTCCCAACAAGGCAATATGAGCATTGTGAAGTTGGATAGCGGATTGCTTGCCTTCAAAGGAACAGAAAATGGTAATGAGCATAGTGTCAATACATTGATCACACCAAAGGGCGGACAATATTGCGTTATCCTTCCCGATGGTACGAAAGTATGGATGAATGCCGAGAGCGAACTTAGTTTCCCTTCTGCTTTCAGTAGTAAAGAAAGAGCAGTGACGCTTGCAGGTGAAGCCTATTTCGAAGTGACCAATGCGGCCGATCGTCCGTTTATAGTGAACACCAAAAATCAAAAAGTGCAGGTATTGGGAACCAGTTTTAACATCAACGCCTATACGAATGAAGCGATGATCAGTACTACACTGATCTCAGGAAAAGTGAAAGTAAGCGCAGGTGATAAATCAACAGTACTGCTCGCAGGACAACAGTTGCAGCAAAATAGCAGCAACTGGAAAATCCTGCCAAATACCGATACAGACGCAGTTTTGGCGTGGAAGAACGGTTACTTCTCATTTAATAATGCAGATATTGTCACCGTCATGAGACAACTCGAAAGATGGTACGATATTAAAGTTGTTATCGAAACTAAAACGACATCACATCAGTTCGTAGGGGAAATACCAATGAATATTACGTTAGATAAAACAATGGAAATTTTAAAACAAAGTGGAATAGATTATACCATCTATGGTAACACAGTAACCATCACCGACTAGGAGAAAATACCGTCAAGCACAACCAATTCTATATCGTACACCAACCAAAATAGTATCAACCAGAAACCAACCATTCATTAGTATGAAAAAAAACAGTTCCTAAAAACACAAAAACAGAAGTGGTTGCAACACTTCTGTTTATTTATTCGGGTTCGTCGATAACCATCCGACCAAGAACGCTTATCTCTTCACCCTAACATTACAAATTTATGCAATTAACAGATTGCTACAGGCATTTTTTTGCCCGTTCCCTACTTAAAAAAACGATGCTCATTATGAAGATCAATTTCTTCCTGATCCTGGTAATGTGCTTGCATGTGAGCGCTAAAAGTCTGTCACAGGATATATCCATATCTGTAAAAGAGGCACCATTAGAGCAGGTGCTCGCTAATATCAAAAAGCAAAGCAACTACCATTTCTTTTATGATGCACAGCAGTTGAAAACTGCGTTGCCAGTAACTTCCGTGCTGGAGAAAACTTCGCTGAAGAAAGTGCTGGAATCCGTAATGAAAGGACAACCGCTAACCTGGTACATCGATGAAGAGCACAAATTAGTGACCATTGGTCGTGCGCCTACCAACACTGTTTTTGCAGTACCTGTGGTCAACGGCGCTATCAATGGGATAGTGGTGGATGAGAAAGGTAAACCGATTCCCGGCGCCACCGTTAGTATCAAGCCTTTCAACAAAGGAATGGCTACAAATGAGGAAGGCCGTTTCAATTTTCCTAACCTGCCTCCGGGTGAATACCAGGTGACAGTCACCTTTATCGGCTATGCTTCCTATCAAACCAGTGTGCATGTCAATGGTGCTGCAGTAACGATTAGCGTGCCCTTAAAACCAGGTCTTACAGAACTGAATGCCTCCGTAATTATTGGTTACGGTGCCACCACACAACGTGTAAAAACGGAGTCGATGGCTACCATTAAATCGGAAGAACTCGCACAGAACCATTCCAGTGCAGCGGTATCAGATATGCTTGCTGGTCGCTTGCCTGGTCTGTATGCGGTGAAGTCGGGCGGCGCTCCCGGTGCCGGAAGTACGCTGTTTGTACGCGGCCTCAGTACTTTCAATAATTCTGCCCCACTAGTAGTAATTGATGGTATTCCGGATAGAAGATTAGATGATCTGAATGCGACAGACATCGAAACCATTTCTGTATTGAAAGATGCATCTGCTATTTCGGTATATGGCGCCCGTGCAGCCAATGGCGTTATTTTGGTGACTACTAAGAAAGGAAGCCTTGGTAAATCTAATATCACTTTCACAGCCAACCTGATCAACCAACGTCCTACGCAGTATTATAAGCAGATGAATTCTTATGATTACGCCACGCTTTACAATGAGGCATTGAAGAATGAGAATGCCTATAATCCTAATCTGGGCGTAGGTTTTAGTGATGTGGCATTACAGAAATATAAAGATGGTACTGATCCTGACCATTATCCAAACACCAATTGGCTGGATCAAGTGCTTGCCAAATCTATCTGGCAGCAAAACTATAACCTGTCTGTATCCGGTGGTTCTGATAAAGTACGTTACTTCCTCTCCGGTGGCTATACGAACAATGATGGCCTCGTGGATGTAGAAGGCTACAAACGCTATAACCTCCGCAGTAACCTGGATGCAAGAATCACCCGCGATCTGAAGGTGACCTTGAATCTGAATGGCTCTTTCTCCAATACCAATGGGGAAGCGGTATATGGCACTGAGTATGTAATCAGAAACATGTATGGTACACCGCCAACAAGGGTAAACGAATTCACGAATGGTACCTATGCCAACGTCCCGGAACAGCGTGGTAATGCTTACTTGCAGTCTATCGGGAAATCTGGATACTGGTTTACGAATACCAATATTTTCAACTCGGTAGTCAACTTGCAGTATGATGTACCTTTCATTAAAGGGCTCTCCCTGAGAGGTAATGCGGCATACGATAAGCTCTATTCATTTGGAAAGCGCTTTGCTACACCATATGATCAATACAGTATCAATGCAGCAGGCGCTTATACCAAAGTAGCGGCTTATCCTACAGATCCTTACCTGAGAGAATACTTCTCGCAGAACTATAGTACCACGCTGGAAGGAGGTTTGCAGTATGATAACAGGTTTGGTAGACATAACCTCTCTAGTATGTTGCTGTATACGCAAACAAATGCTAAGATAGATAACTTCGATACCCAACGCAGCGGGTTTATTTCTTCTAGTCTGTCTGAATTAGGACTGGGAGATCCTACAAGGGCCACCAATGGCGGAACTGCCTCACAATCCGCCAGGAGAGGCCTAGTAGGAAGGGTAAGCTATAATTATGATGCACGTTATTTGCTCCAGTTCAACTTCCGCTACGATGGTTCTGACATCTTCCCGCCGGAACATCGCTTTGGATTCTTCCCATCATTCTCCGCAGGTTGGATCCTTTCTGAGGAACCTTTCATGCATGCCATTGCAGACAAAATCAGTTTCCTGAAACTGCGTGCATCCTGGGGCCAGTTGGGTAACGACCGCGTAAATCCTTACCAGTTCCTCACTACGTATGCACTCAGCACTTCTGGTGGTTATAATTTGGGAGGTGCTTCACCAACTTTCTATCAGACCCTCATGCCGAATGTACTGGCGAATCCTATGTTTACATGGGAACGTGCCAATATTTCCAATGCAGGTTTGGAACTGCATCTGAAACGTGATCTAATCACACTGGAAGCAGATTACTTCTATAAACGCACCAAGGATATCCTGGCGCCACCAGCAGCGCAAGTGCCTTCTGTGATTGGTATTGGCCTGCCTTCTACCAACGATGGTATTGTGGACAGCAGAGGTATAGAATTGAACTTGACGCACAGAATGCACTTCGGTAAATTTAGTTACTATGTTTCGCCGAACGTAAGTTTCGCAAAGAATAAAGTAATACACTATCCTGAGTCACAAAGCGTTCCAGATTGGCAGAAAGTGAGTGGGAAATCTATCGGTTACTTCAACAACTCGGTAGGTGGCAATTACTTGGGGTATGTGTCCGACGGACTTTATCAATCAGATGATGAAGTGGCTAAAGGTCCAAAACCGCTGTATCCAAACGTGAAAGCAGGAGATATCCGGTATAAAGATGTAGATGGTGATAACAAGATCACTACTGCAGACCGTGTACTCATTGGAGCCGACCTATTCCCTAAGATTCAATACGGTGTTAGTTTCGGCGCTAAATATGAAGGGTTGGAATTGAATGTCCTCATGCAGGGTGCTGGTAATGTGAAAGGTTATGCCTATATCAATCTGCCTGCATCAGCACAAAAACTGGACAGATGGACACCTGATAATCCCAACGCTTCTTACCCACGCCTCTGGTATAATAACCAGAACAATCAGCAGACATCTACCTACTGGTTGCGCAATACAGCTTACATGCGTGTGAAGAACATTGAACTGGCATATGCGTTGCCAGCAAGGGTATTGCATCCTATTCATGCCAATGCACTGCGCGTATTTCTGACTGCCAACAACGTATATACGTTCACGCACTTTAAGTTATTTGATCCGGAAAGTGCAGGACAGGTGCGTGATCCGCTGATGAAATCGTATACAGCCGGTCTTACTTTGCAATTCTAATCTTACTGATATGAAAAAAATTCTTACTTATATAACGGGAACGCTTATACTTGGTTCCGTAGCCTGTAACAAGGATGCGTTGAACAAAGGACCGCTGAACCTCTACAGCGATAACAATATCTGGAAAGATAGTGCCTTGATTAGTCGCGTGGTATTGCAATCTTATTCTGGTATTCACTGTATCTATGGCGATGCCGGCAACTGGATGCCCATGGATATCACAGATGAAGGAAAATCTGCCAGATCATTCCAGAGTTCAAACCTCATTAATACAGGGCAATATGCCCCTGCCAACGGCATTTACAGCGATGTATGGGATAATACTTATACCAATGTCCGGAACTGTAACAATGTGATGGAGCATTTGTCGGCCATGCCGCTCAGTGATGCCACCAAACAGCGCATTAAGGGAGAGATGCTGTTTTTGCGAGCGCTCCACTATATGGACCTGTATTCCATTTTTGGTCGTTTCCCAATCGTCGCCAAGGTTTTGACCTTACAAGACGATCTCACCATGGCACGTGGTACGGATGATGATTGTGTGAAATTTATGCTAGACGACCTTACACAGGCGGCAGCATTACTCCCAGCATCATATTCCAAAGCGGAAGCAGGCCGCGCTACGAAGTATGCAGCAATAGCCATGAAATGCAGATTGCTGTTAAATCATAAAGATTACCAAGCGGCTTCCGACGCTGCGAAAGAGATCATCGACAAAGGTGGTTATAGCCTGTTCCCTGATTATGGCGCTATGTTCTTCCCGGAGAATGACGATAATAAAGAGGTCATCTTCAATAAAGAATATGGTAGCGATCAGAGTGGAAGTACACATTCACTGGACCTCTATGACAACTCCACTTTTTTTACAGGTTTCAGCAGCCTGATAGATTGCCCTACCCAGAATATGGTGGATCAATACCTGATGACAGACGGCTTGCCCTGGAATCAATCGCCCCTGTTCGATCCTGCGCACCCATATGCCAACAGGGATTCGCGTTTACATGCCAGCATCATCTATGATGGCACCGATTGGATCAACCAAACGATGGATCTGAAGTTGGGCTCCAAGTACAATCCTTCTACATACAGCACGGCCATCACGGGTTATATGTTGCGGAAGTTCTTGAATCCTCGTTATGTGTTCAATGGTAATAACAGTAATTATCAGAACTGTATTATGATGCGTTTAGGGGAGATATATCTCAACTATGCAGAGTGTCAACTGAAACTAGGAAATCCCGAAGAAGCTAGAACCTACCTCAATTTCCTACGTCAGCGTGCAGGCATGCCCGTTATACAGGCAGGCCAACTTACATGGGATTTGTATGTACGCGAACGCACAGTAGAACTGGCATTTGAAGGGCAACGCTTCAACGACATTCGTCGTTGGGGTACTGGCTCTACTATGATAGGCGCGGCTATTACCGCTGTACAGATCACCGAAACAAATGGGGTGAGAAGTTACAAAACGGTACCACTGGAACAGCGCTATTGGAATGATAAAATGTACTATTTCCCGATCCCACAATCCCAGTTGCAGAAATATCCTGCTGGCAAAGTACCTGAACAAAATCCAGGTTGGTGATCGCGTTAAAAAATATTCATCCTAAAAAAACTCAGTTATGAAATTGTATTCAAGAAATACAGCCATGGCAATGGCTTTCATGGCCATTCCAGGCATGGCCGCCGCACAGAAGCTGGAGAAAAAGCAGGTAGATAGCCTGGTGTCGGTCATCACAAAAAATCCGGATAACATTGCTGCAATAGACGCCTTTAACCGCTCTACAGGCCGCGATACAACTGTCAGGTTGAATACGTTCAGGACATTGCTGAAAAAATATCCGAAATCAGCGGGTCTCAACTATGGTATGGGCGTGCTGTACACGCAACAGGAAAGTCCTGCTGCAAAGCCATACCTCCTGAAAGCAGTAGCCGCCAATCCTAAGCTGGCAGAGGCTTACGCAGAATTGGCAATAGATGCGGAAAGATGGGGTGAATTTGATAAAGCTGCTGAATACAAAGGAAAAGCATATGAGGCAAATCCTAATAGTCCGGATTACCTCTTCCAATACATGTATAGTTTCGAAACTGCTGATCCGGCTAAATGGGCAGCACTGTTGAAAGAGCTGAGAACCAAATTCCCGGAGAGTGACCGTGGTGCGCAAGCCATGTACTGGAAAGCTTTGCGTACATCCAAACGTGATGAAAAGCTGGCGATCTATGAAGATATGAAGCAGCATTATCCTATCAATAAATCACGTTGGTCGAGTTACGGCATGAATGATTATTTTGATGCATTGCTCGGATTCAATCCAGGGAAAGCTGCTGCCGTGGCTGGAGAGCTCGCAGCAACACCAGGTATTGAAACATCTACGAAGGAGGAATTTGCAGGCGATAAAGTAATGGCAGAGCAGTTGATGCAAGCAGATGAACTACTGAAAGCCGGTAAAACGGCTGAAGCCACAGCCCTGCTGAACACAGTAAAAGCAAAACGCTGGGGCCCAACCATCAGTATTGTCGCACTGGCGAAAGGTAGAGCAGCAGCGGCTGTCAGCCCTCAGCAAGCATACGATACGTTGATGAAAGCCTACCTGAAAGAGCCTGCACGTGCCCTGAAGGAGCCTTTGTTCAACTATGGCCGTCAGACCGGCAAAACAGATGAAGCGATCGTAAATGATATCAAATCTAGACTGTTGGCTACCTCCAAGCCTGCTATTTTCTCATTTGACGCTTACATGGAGCCAGGTAAGAAAAGCATGCAGGATTACAAAGGCAAAGTGGTATTACTCACTTTCTGGTTCCCCGGTTGCGGTCCATGCAGGGGCGAATTCCCTCACTTTGAAGAAGTGCTGAAGCATTTCGACCGAACTAAAGTGAATTATGTAGGAGTAAACATTATGGCCGACCAGGATGACTATGTAATTCCTTTTGTGAAGTCTAGTAAGTATACTTTCACGCCGCTGAAAGATAAAGAGGCGGATCGTACGAACCTGCCAGTAAGAGGTGCACCAAGCAACTTCTTAATAGACCAAGAGGGTAGAATCATCTTCTCCGGTTTTATGATTCAAACACCAGAAGCGCAGTTGATGATGCAAGATATGATCAACCTGTTGTTGGATAAGAAAGCCTAAGTAAGCAAAACTCTTCTGCTTGTCCCAGTAGTACTGATCCCAAAGGGAAAGACGACAAAACTTTCCGGCTTGTTGTCCCTGCCCGGTGGATAGGGACGAGGGAGAAACTAAAAAAACGGGAGTGACGTCGCAGTAGTTCTAATCCCCAAGGGAAAGACGACAAAACTTTCCGACTTGTTGTCCCTGCCCGCAGGGCAGGGACAACTAAAAAAATAAAAAAGGGCTTTGACGTCGCAGACGTCAAAGCCCTTTTTTATCAAAATTACTTTTGATACAGCATAATTATTTAATAAAAACCGTATTTTGGACACTTAATAATCCTAACATCAACAACCACTTAGAGCAATGAAAAAAGTGATTTTGAGCGGCATGCTGGCATTATCCTGCTGGATAGGACAGCAAGTGCAGGCACAAAGCAAACACACCTTCCAACTGGATAAAACAGAATTTCTGCTGGATGGAAAGCCTTTCCAGATCATTAGCGGCGAAATGCATCCTGCCCGTATTCCCCACGAATACTGGCGTCATCGTATTCAAATGGCCAAAGCGATGGGCTGTAACACCATCGCAGCATATGTATTTTGGAATTACCACGAACAGGAGAAAGGGAAGTTTGATTTTACCACCACTAATCACAACATTGCCGAGTTTATAAAAATTGCGCAATCAGAGGGCATGTGGGTGATGTTGCGCCCAGGTCCTTATGTATGCGCGGAGTGGGAGTTTGGCGGTTTGCCTCCATACCTGTTGCAAACGCCTGATATCAAGGTGCGTTGCATGGACCCTCGCTACATTGAAAATGTAAAACGTTATGTGGATGCCTTGGCGGCGGAAGTGAAACCTTTACTGGTAACCAATGGCGGTCCTGTAGTAATGGTGCAGATTGAAAATGAATACGGCAGCTATGGTAACGATAAAGATTACCTGTATGCCCTGCGCGATATGTGGGTAAAGAATGGTATTAATGTACCTTTCTATACCGCCGATGGTGCAACGCCATTTATGCTGGAAGCAGGATCTGTGGCCGGAGCGGCGATCGGACTGGATTCCGGTGGCTCTGAAGCGGATTTCGAACAAGCTAAAAAACAGAATCCAAACGTACCAAGCTTCAGCAGTGAATCTTATCCTGGTTGGCTGACGCATTGGGGCGAAAAATGGCAACGCCCTGGAACGGAGGGTATCGCCAAGGAAGTTAAATTCCTCATGGATACCAAGCGTTCATTTAACCTCTATGTAATTCATGGTGGTACCAACTTTGGCTATACTGCCGGCGCCAATTCTGGTGGTAAAGGATATGAGCCAGACGTAACCAGCTACGATTACGATGCGCCTATCAATGAGCAAGGCGATACGACCTCGAAATATATGGTGCTGCGCAAACTGATTGGATCGTATCTGCCGAAAGGCAAAAAATTACCTGCCATTCCTGCACCAATACCTACCACTACTTTCCCAGCAATAACGTTGCAACCATTTACAACTGTTTGGGAACATCTGCCTAAAGCAGTGAAAATGCCGCAGCCAGTGCCTTTTGAAGCATTGGGCCAGGACTATGGTTTTATGCTGTACAGAACAAAACTGATTGGGCATAAAAGCGGTAAACTCACTATTAAGGAGCTACACGACTATGCCACTGTTTTCCTGAATGGAAAATATATAGGTAAGCTGGATCGCAGATTGGGAGAGAAAACCATCGATCTGCCGAAATCCGATGTACAAGATCCTGTATTGGAAATCCTCGTGGAAGGTATGGGCCGTATCAATTTCGCAGATGCGATTATTGACCGCAAAGGTATTACAGATAGGGTAGTGCTGAATGGTATGACACTGATGAATTGGGAAATTTTTGGTTTGCCAATGAACGAACAGTTCGTACAACAACTGTCTGCTTCCTCCGCTACCACTGATGGCCGTGAAGGGAAATTCTTCCGCGCTACCTTCCAACTACCTGAAGCAAAAGATACTTACATTGATATGGCTGCCTTTAAGAAAGGCATCGTATGGGTGAATGGCCATAACTTGGGCCGCTATTGGGAAATCGGTCCGCAGAAAAAACTGTATTGTCCTGCGCCATGGCTGAAGAAAGGCGAAAACCAGATCCTGGTATTTGACCTGCATCAGCAAACAGCGGCTCCTGTGAAAGGAGAGAAAACATTAGAATAATTATTTAGGGAGACACGCCCTTATCTATCCCTGCAGCCGACCTCGCTGCAGGGATTTTTTATTTCATTGCTGGAAATCCAGTTTTCATTCGTAGCTTTGCCGAACAGTGTTCGGTAATAAAACATTATTTGGATTATGGGAAGTAAGGAGCGAATAGCGCGGGAGAAAGCGCAGGTCCGGAAAGACATCCTGGATGCAGCGCTGGAGATCATTATAGAAGAAGGCTGTCTAGCATTGAGTATGCGCAAGATAGCGGACCGTATTGAATATGCGGTAGCCTCCATCTATGAGTACTTTGCCAATAAGGATACTATCCTGGCGGAACTGACAGGGCAGGGGTATACCCTATTGTCTGAAGGATTGCGCAAAGCGGCGGCGCGCCAAAAAACGCCGTATGCCAAGCTGGAAGCCATGTGGCTGGCCTATTGGCAATTCGCTTTCAAACATGGTGAACTATACAAATTGATGTATGGTATTCAAACTAGCTGCCCTAAGCCGGAGGCAGCGATTCTTAATGCTACCCTGCCACAACAACTTTTCCAGGAAGCCATTGCGGTAGTCCTCCATGCAAAAGATCCGGAGCATAAAACCGTCCGCGATACCTATTTCTCCCTCTGGGCCATGGTACACGGTTTGGCTGCTATCAATATTACCAACGACCAACTAAGTAAAGAGATGAACCTCCGCATTCTGAAAAATGCAATCGGGGCCATCGTTCGAAATCAAGTATCCTGATGTTGTAAATACACCGCACCGTCCCCTCTCATCCAGGAGCCGGTGCTTTTTTTGTCATATTGCCGAACAGTGTTCGGTAACCTATTCACTGTTCGGAAGTATAAATTCGATTATATATGGAGATCATCTTAAAAACAATCCTGACGGGCATTGGCGCCACGCTAATAATGGATATCTGGGCCTGGCTGCTACGCAAACTATTTAATATACAAGGACTTAACTACGCTTTCGTAGGGCGATGGATCGGGCATATCTTCAAAGGGAAATTTACCCATAACCCCATCATGGCCTCAGCACCCATTCCTGGCGAACTAACCCTAGGATGGATGGCGCACTATGGCATCGGCATCACCTTCTCCATTCTCCTGGTAATGCTCTGGGGGCCCGAATGGCTCGTGTCTCCCACTATCCTGCCTGCTTTAATCATAGGTATCGGCACTACGGCAGCGCCTTTCTTCCTGATGCAGCCCGGTATGGGATTGGGAATAGCCGCCTCTCGCACCCCAAAACCTGGAATCGCGCGCGGGAAGAGCCTGATGGCACATACAGTATATGGTATCGGCCTATATCTGGCGGCTTTGTTACTGACTCTACTGCCATAACTACATGCCAGCCTGACGAATGAGAATCGATGCTTTTTAATATCAGTAAAAAAGATTATCTTAGGAAAGAGTCGATTTTCAATTCTATCACCAAATAGGCTTACCATGGGAACAGTACGCACCATCCTGGAGGCCAAGGGTCACGCAGTCTATGCTATTCGTCCAGACAATACCGTCTATGAAGCGATTCAAATGCTCGTAACACATAATGTGGGAGCATTGACGGTTGTCGATGAAAATGACAATTTCCTTGGCATATTCTCCGAACGCGATTATGCCCGCCGTGTTATCCTCAAGGGCAGATCCTCTAAAGAAACGCTTATCAGGGAAATTATGACAGAAAATCCCATCACAGTTACGGAAGAAACTTCTATTGAAGACTGTATGGTGAAAATGACGGAGAAGCATATCCGTCATCTTCCTGTTGTAAATGAACAACAACGACTCATTGGCCTAGTCTCTATCGGTGATGTGGTGAAGTATATCATTGATGACCAGAAATACGTCATCACAAACCTGGAGCACTATATCAATGGTACACGTAGTGCCTGATTGAGAAAAGGGCCGGTTGCTCATACGAACAACCAGCCCTTTTTTAACTGATGATGATGACGAAAATCAACCAGCGCGTTTGCTCTCTGCGCTGGTACCAGTTTGCCGGTCACGAGCGGCCTTAATGGAGTTATTGCCGAATTTATAACTGAAATAGATACTGTAACTTCTGTATTGCCAGATATTGTAAATGTTCATATCCAAATTGGCATACTGTGCCCGACCCTTGAAATACTGCGGATGCAACAGGTTATTGCAGTTCAGTTTAATCGTCGCTTTCTTGTCCAGGAAGGTTTTCTGAATGCCCAAATTCATATTATACTGCGGATCCCCCTTGAATATACCGAAGATAAATGGTGACTGGTAAAAACCTGTTACTTCTACCTTGTAATCCTTTGGCAAGGTGATCGTTTGTGTGGTATTTACATTGTAATCCCAGATAGAACGGGTTTGCAACGGTCCATTACCAGCCTGCACCAAGTAACTAGTGTAACCAGCATTGAGGTTGTTATCCATATGCCACCACTTGGTAGGATCAAATGGCGCGGTAACAGAGAGATTCACACGATCAGAATGATCAAAGTTGAGATCCTTACTGATGGTGATTTTGGTAGCATCGTCCTGGTCTAGGAATTCTTCCATTATTTGCTTGGTCCGACTATAATTCAACGTGAAAATGTATTTGTCCTTCAAAACATAACTGAACTCAGTAGAGTTGGTATACTGCGGCCGCAGATAAGGATTCCCACGACGATAGGTATAACGATCCAGGTAGTAGATAAATGGATTCAATTGGCCATAATCCGGACGATCAATACGACGAGTATAGGCGAGACTGATCTTATTTTTATCATTCAGTTTCTGCTCTACAGAAACATTCGGAAAGAAATTCAAGTAGTTATTCTCTACAGTACTATCCATACTATGAGATACCCCTTTGGAATTGGTATACTCGAATCGGCCTCCCACATTGAAACTGGTGGATTTGATTGTTTTCTTATAAGCAGCATAGGCGGCGTAAATATTTTCTGAGTAATCAAATTCATCGCTCTGTGATTGGGCGCGCACATATTTTCCATTTTGCAGGGAGTCATACAGCATGATGTTGTTTATAGAAGCCAATCCTACTTTTGCGCCGGCTTCCAGTTTTCCCTGCTTACCAAGTGGCCAGGTCAGATCTGCTTTCAGACTCTTAATGGTGATTTTCGCAGTAGCATTGCTCTGTACTCCATTCATATTCCTGAATTGCCCAAGGTGGTTATCCAGCATACTGTCGTTCAGCGTTAAATGACGGGCATTACGGAAGCTGGCATAATCCGCGTCTACACTGATTTCTTTTCCTGATGTATCCAGTATGCCTTTATAGTTCAGATTGACAGCGACATTGTGGAAGTGATTGTCATTGGCGGTGAAGGACGAAAGGATAGAATCCGGACGCTGTCCTGGTTTAAATAGTGGGGTAGTACTGGGAACAGTCGAAGTGAAAGCATTATTGTAACCGTTCACCAATACGCCCACGGTATGTTTATCGGTCAGGAAGTAGTCCAAACCAACTTTGTAATCCCTATCAATGAATTTACCAAGTTGAGAAATGGCTTGGGTGAGCATAGAGGTATCGTGGGCATCACGGAAGGTACGTTTGAACTCTCTGTCCACCCGATTCCGGTATTGTCCGATGTTACCATTTCCATACAGGTTGAATTTCTCTGTTCTCCAGTTGAAATTACCACCACCATTGAAGCTCGCATAATATCCCTGGTTGTAGGTTCCGTTGACTGTACCATTGATACCAGTCAGTTTACCTTTTTTAGTTTTTATGTTGATGATACCTCCGGTACCGGCAGCATCGTATTTTGCAGGAGGAGTGGCCATCAGTTCTATCTGTCCGATATTCTCTGCTGGCGTAGTTTTGAGCAGATTGGTTAGTTGTTCTCCAGTCAGGTAGGTAAGCTTACCATCTATCATCACCTGCACAGATTTACCTTGCAGTACAATGTTTTCGTTATTGTCGATTACAACGCCGGGTGCTTTACGAAGCAGGTCCAGTGCGGAGTTACCAGCAGCGGTAGGACTGCTTTCTACATTCAGTACGGTTTTACCAGGTTCTCTTTCGATATAAGGCTTTTGTGCAGTAACGTTTACACCTTGTAATGTTTTGGAAAGTGGCACCAGTACAATACTATCTATATTGATTTTCCTGTGACCGGCGTCTATAGTGAAATTAGGTGTATATGCGGTGGTAAAACCCATCTGGGAGGCTTGTAGAAAGTATTGGCCTTCTGGAATTTCCTGAAATCCAACGGCACCAGTTTCCGTACTTAATTCTCCTTTCACCAGTGCAGAATCCTTTACGTGACGCAATAATACACTGGCGAAAGGCAGCGGTTTTCCCGCTTTATCAATGATTTTGATACTTACTTGTCCGTTTACAGCGGAAGATTTTTGGGCATGGGAGGTCAACATCAGGAGCATAAGCATCCCCAAAGCCATCATGAACTTTTTCATACTATCGAAGCAGTTATAATTCTCTTAGCAAAAACTCAGGTGAGCAAACCTGTTATTTGATATCTTTTATGAATATGCTACGCAACAAAACCTTGAAATCTGTTTCTCTGGTTTCCGTCTTTAGATTGGTGATATTGCTAGGGCATTCTGTACCGGCTGGAGCTTGGAAGGTGCCGGCACTAATTAAGTCGAAGGGTAGTACATCGGGGGTGACATCCGACCTGTGGCTTGCCCAGATTTTTCCCCCGCAGGCCACGGCCATCACACCCACTATATATAAAAATGCAACTTTTTTCATACCTCGTTTTTTATAAAGACGCACGGGTATAAAAAAAGTTGCACAATGATTTTAAAATAAATTCGTAGAAGATAACTTTATTTCTTCCACAAGCGCTGAATCGTCATCGGAGAGCGCTGTTCCAGTAATATAGGATGTCCGTTACTCAGTTCTTCCAACAGTCCGTCGTGGTAATAACGTACGGTCAGCAATTCCAATCCTTCGTTATAATTGATCTTGAAATCGTTATGCAATGTCTTAATCAGGAGTTCTATTTTTTCCGGATTATGATCTATACAGCAGGAAAAGCTGATAGCGCCATTCTGCATAAGATTGATCTTGATTTTCAATCCGTGAAATATTTCATAAATATCGCTGATCTTCTCTTCCGTGATAAAGGAGTAATCTTTGGAAGTTATATGTAGCAACACCTGATTTTTCTTCAGCACTATAATAGGAGGCAAATTGCGCACATCGGCCACTTCTTTGATAACGGTACCAGGGAGGTTTTTATCCAAGAAACATTTTACCAACAAAGGTATCTGCTTGTTTTGCAGTGGTTTGATGGTTTTCGGGTGAATTACTTGTGCACCGTAGAAGGCCATTTCGATCACTTCTCCGTAGCTGATTTCTGGAATATTCACGGTATTCTTGAAGAGCTTTGGATCTGCGTTTTTCAGCCCTTCCACATCTTTCCAGATGGTTTGGCTCTCAGCATTCAGCATATTGGCAAAAACTGCGGCGGAATAGTCACTCCCTTCTCTGCCCAAGGTTACACTTTCATTCTGATCTGTAGCGCCAATGAATCCCTGCGCGATGATGATGCCGGTCTCATTAAACAGGGGCTGTACTTTCTCGGTCACCTGGCGTTGGGTATACGCCCAGTCAATATTACCGTCCCGGAAGTTATCATCTGTACGGAATACATCCCTTACGTCCAGCCAGATGTTATTGATGCCCACTGAATTGAAATAGGCGCTCACAATGGCAGTACTGAGCAGTTCACCCATACTTACCAACTGGTCGTAATAATAATCATATGCGCGCATTGGTTTCTCGCCGAGGGTCCATTCTGCTTCCGTGAAGAACTGCTGCAGTTGCAGATACAGCGGGTTTTCCCGGGTGCCCAGGAGCATTTCCGCTATCTGTATATGCTGTTGCTCAATGTTATAAAGTAATTGTGCAGCGATTTCCCGCTTACGCAGATAGTAGTTCTGTGCCACTTTTTCCAGCTCATTGGTCGTTTTACCCATAGCAGAAATAACGATCAACAGCTTATCATCTGGGTAAGACTGTATAATTTGTCCTACCTGGCGAATACGTTCAACACTTTCTAAACTTGCGCCTCCGAACTTGAAAACCTTCATATGATAGTTTAAATTCTATTAAAAAAATATTCGGCAAAGTAAGACAAGTTTAGAATTGTTTTAAAATCTGTTTACAGAGAAATGACAGTTTCATTAAAATAAAATCCATTTGCAGTAAATTCGCCAGGAAACTTAGTTAGTAGCGTTATGAATCACAAGGAAAGAGTAATGACCTTGGATGAGTTCACCATCCAAGAATTACGAAATTATCCCGGTGCAACCGGTCAGCTCTCCGGTTTATTGCGAGATATAGGTCTCGCTGCCAAAAGGGTCAATGTGGAAGTAAACAAAGCCGGTATCGCTGATATTCTCGGCGAAGCGGGTAAAACCAACGTCCAGGGTGAGTCTGTGAAAAAGCTGGACGAATTTGCAAACGATCAGTTTATTGCTTCTCTGAGAAGCAGCATTTACTGCTGTGGCGTGGCCTCCGAAGAGGAAGAGAACTTTATTCCATTCACAGATGAACACTCCAAGAAATCCAAATATGTTGTTTTAATGGACCCTCTCGATGGTTCTAGCAACATTGATGTAAACGTTTCCATCGGTACTATTTTCTCTGTTTACCGCCGACTGTCTGCGGAAGGAGAGGAGTGTAACCTGGAAGACTTCCTCCAGCCAGGCACCCAGCAAATCGCTGCCGGTTATATTATCTATGGGTCTTCTACTATGATGGTATATGCCACCCGCCGTAGTGTACAGGGCTTTACGCTGGATCCTTCTATTGGAGAGTTCTGCCTGTCGCACCCAAACCTGAAATGCCCTCCTGAAAGCGATATTTTCTCTGTAAACATGGGATACTATCACCTGTATGATGAAAATGTCAAGCACACCATCGACCACTTCATGGCCCGCAATGAAAACGACCGTATTTATCGTCATCGTTTCGTAGGTTGTATGGTGGCGGAGATTCACCGTACGCTGATCCAAGGCGGTATCTTTATGTATCCGGCCTTTGGCAAGTGGAAAGCAGGACGTTTGCGTCTTTGCTATGAGTGTAATCCGATGTCTTTCTTGATGGAGAAAGCCGGCGGCGTATCTATGGCAAATGGTCGTCAGCGCCTGTTGGAGCTGAAGCCTGTTCAGTTGCATCAGCGCGTGCCTATCTTCATCGGTTCCAAAAACATGATGGATACTTGGCAGGATATTATCAACAAAAGATAAGACAACTGTTTACGTATATTAATGCATCTGAAGCCGGCTCTTGTTTTGAGCCGGCTTCTTTTTTACCTAAGGAATTTCTCTTGCCTGTCGTTCCTGCCCAAATCCGTTTTTTAAACAGCTTTCTTTATCTTTATTTTCATATGCCATCGCGCTATCCATACGATCCCGTTGATCCCATCCTGGTAGAAACTTGGCTGAAAGGTTGGGCCATCGCTCGTGGCACTATGGCGCCCGTGCCGGATCAGGGTGGATTCCGAATTGACGTAGGCTGGCCCGATCAACAAGTACGCTATGTTTTCCCTGAGCTATCGTATGGATGGCAAGCGCTCCAGCAAACAATTACCCAACCTTATATTTTCCTGAAAGCCTGTGCCACACCGGAGCAGATTCGCCCTATGCTACTGCCACCCTGGGAAATTTGTCCGCCTGGATTTATGATGACCAGGATATTGGGAGACAGCCAGGCCTCCGTGCACCTGCCCCCCTCATATTACCTGGAAACAACGCGAGGCGCTCACCCAACTGCCAAGGTGTATACTTCATTCGGTGATTTGGCAGCCATGGGAAGTATTGTCATAGTTGGTCAATATGCCATTTTTGATCGTATAGCCACGGAACAGGCTCACCAACGCAAGGGCCTAGGATCCGCTGTCATGGCTACTCTCAGCGATATCGCCCGCCAAGAGGGAGCAACCACCGGATTACTCGTAGCTACCAGCCAAGGAAAAGCCTTGTACACGCATTTAAACTGGCAACTCTATGCACCCTACACCACCATCGTGATACCGGCGGTGGAACGATAGTTACGTGTCTCCCGAAAAAAAATATCAAGCAAACGCATACATTCTTGCGCAAAAAATAAACCTTGGCATAATTTTTAAGTCAGTGCTATAATCACATTAATCATTTTTTATTATTAACCATTATTTTTATGTTCGTTTTGAAAAGCCGCCACATCTTTGCATTTCTGGTAGCCATCCTCTGCGCCTTCCAAGTAAGCGCATGTTCTCACGCTACCACCCGTCAGGCTTCCGACGAGGGCGGCGGCACATTGGAGGAACAAATCCTCTACTACACTAACCGTTTCAGAGCTTCTAAAGGATTAAAACCATTGCAGTTGGATAGCTACTGCAGTCAACAAGCAGTACGTCACAGCCGTGATATGGCCAATGGTAGCACCGGTTTCGGTCATGAAGGCTTCGAAGGTCGCGTAGCGAACATCTCCAAAAAAATGGGACGTGTAGGCGCAGCAGCGGAGAATGTAGCCTATGGCACACTCAGCGCAGAAGCTGTGGTCGACGGATGGATCCATAGTCCAGGTCACCGCAAAAATATGCTGGGCGACTACGATCTGATTGGCATCGGGGCCGCAAAAGATGGCCGCATCACCTTTTTTACACAAGTGTTCATCAAGAAATAAATCATTTCTTGCGAAACGCAAAACGCGCTGTTGTCAATGCCCAACGGGCACTGACAACGAAAAAGATAAAAAACGGAGTGACGTCGCAGACCTCACTCCGTTTTTTGATTCAATCTTTATCTTTTCCTAATTAATGTCTAATTTGGCGGCATGGAAAAGAAGAAAATCATCGAGGTTAGCAACCTGGTGAAGAAATACGGAGAATTTACAGCAGTGAAAGGACTCAGCTTTGAGGTGTATGAAGGAGAAATCTTCGGCCTGCTCGGTCCCAACGGCGCAGGAAAATCTACCACGCTAGAAATCATCGAAACCCTCCGGGAAAAAACCAGCGGCACCGTCAACGTAGACGGATTCGACCTGGATCAATCCCCCGGAGAAATCAAAAAAGTCATAGGAGTACAGCTCCAAAGCTCTGGCTATTATCCCAACCTGAAATTGACAGAACTGATTGAGATGTTTGGCGGATTATACAACCAACCCGTAGATCCCATCCAACTCCTCGGCATGTTCAATCTCTCTGATAAAGCACACGCTAAATATAAAGAGTTGTCCGGCGGTCAGAAACAACGTTTCTCCATCGCTACTACGCTCATCAACAAACCACGCATCATCTTCCTGGACGAACCTACCACTGGACTGGATCCACAGGCTAGAAGAAGCCTTTGGGACTTAATCCTGGAAGTGCGCGCACAAGGAACGACTGTGGTGATCACCACACACTACATGGATGAAGCGGAATTCCTCTGCGATCGCTGCGCCATCGTAGATAGCGGCGAGATCATTGCGCTGAATTCCCCGGATGGCCTGATTGATCAACTCGTATCAACTGGCTTCGAACGCAAAAAAGAAGTGAAAAAAGCCAACCTGGAAGATGTATTCATCCACCTAACAGGAAAAGAATTACGCGAAAGCTAATAAACATACCGTAATGGAAGCACTGCAATATCCTATAGGTCACTTTCAAGCGAAAGTGGATTATACCCCGGAAGAACTGAACGGATTTATCAACGATATACGTTACCTGCCCTCGCTGCTGGAAACAGTGATACAGTCGATGGACAAAGCCCAACTGGATACGCCTTACAGGCCCGGCGGTTGGACGGTTACGCAATTGGTCCATCATGTGGCCGACAGTCACATCAACGCCTATACGCGTTTGAAACTGACCCTCACAGAAGATGTACCCACCATCAAACCTTACGAGGAGAAAACTTGGGCAGAACTACCGGATGTTGCCACCGTGCCTACTAACGTATCTATCACCTTATTACACGCCCTTCATGCCCGTTGGGTGGCCTGTTTGAAAGCCATGACACCGGAGCAATGGGAGCGTACTTTTTATCATCCGGAACATAAAAAAGAATTCAACCTGAAAACAATCATCGCCATGTACGCCTGGCACGGCTTACATCACGTGGCGCATGTGACCGCGTTGAAGGAAAGAATGAACTGGGAATAATCTACCGCAATGAATAATATGGATTGGAAATTACTGTCGTCAGAATACCTGCATAAGGATACCTGGCTGACAGCTAGAAAGGATGTATGTGAAACCCCAGACGGACGTATCATTGAGCCGTATTATGTCCTGGAATACAACGACTGGGTAAATGGCCTCGCCTTCACAGAGGATGGTCAAGCCATCATGATCCGTCAGTACCGCCATGGACTGGGTAAAACCATGATCGAAATACCAGCCGGCACCATGGACGATACAGATCCTTCTCCAGCTTTTGCTATGGAAAGGGAACTAATGGAAGAAACAGGTTATAGTTTCAAGGAAATCATCCCGCTGGGCGCCGTTTCCGCAAATCCAGGCTCCACCAACAACCTAACACATATGTTCCTGGCTACAGGAGGCGTAAAAGTGAAGGAACAACAACTGGATCACAACGAGCAGATTGAGGTAGTACTCATGTCTATGGAGGAACTGCAGCAACTGATCAAAGATAACCAGTTGCTGCAAAGTCTGCATGTGACCTGCGTCTTCTATGCATTACTGCATTTGAACAGGTTGCAGATGAAATAATTATAGTGCCTCTGCTACAATAAAACAACTACCGCAAACCAGGATCATATCATCCTTCTCCGCATGTTGTTTGGCGGCTTGCAGTGCATGTTGTACCGTTGGATAGGCCTGACCTTCCAAACCGTGTGCTGCAGCCATATCTGTAAGGGTTACTTCATCCAGCGCCCTTGGCAACTGTGCCTTACAGAAATAATATTGCGCATTGCCGGGAAATAGTGGTAATACTTTCTCCACCTCTTTGTCTTTCACAAATCCTGTGACGATATGTAAGCGGGTATAGGTCATATGCCGCAACTGCTGCATGATTTCGATGATACCTGCTTCATTATGCCCTACGTCCAGTACTGTCAGCGGATGTTGATTCACCACTTCCCATCTGCCGCGCAAACCGGTTAATCGTTTTACATGCGCGAGGGCGGTGCTGATATGTTCTTCTGTGATCTGCCAGCCCTGTTGTTGCAGGATATGGGTGACAGACAATACGCCCATCACATTTTTTTCCTGGTATTGCCCGTTCAGGTCCAGTTTATAATGGCGGGTTTCTTGTTTTCGTATATCCAGTAAGGTGAGATCGAGATGTGTATTGGTAATTTTGGTGCCATTGGCAGCGCCCATCCATTCTTCATCTGCGAAATGCAGTGGTGCGCCTACAGCAGCGGCCTGTTGGATGAAAACATCCTTGGTCTCGGTTTGTCGTTCACTGATAACAGCGGGTATACCAGCTTTGATAATCCCAGCTTTTTCCGCAGCAATGAGTGGCAAGGTATCCCCGAGGAGGTTTTTATGATCATAGCTGATATTGGTAATCAGCGATACTTCCGGGGTAATCACATTCGTGCTGTCTATCCGGCCGCCCAATCCCACTTCAATGATGGCAATATCCACTGCTTCTTGCTTAAAATACTCGAAAGCCATGGCTACGGTGAGCTCGAAGAAGGACGGATTGATTTTTTCAATAGCCGGCTTCATTCTCTCCGTAAAGTCAATGACAAACTGCTCGCTAACCATCTGTCCGTTTACTTTGATACGCTCCCGGAAATCCAGTAGGTGCGGG
This sequence comes from Chitinophaga sp., assembly GCF_019236475.1. GTDB lineage: Bacteria > Bacteroidota > Bacteroidia > Chitinophagales > Chitinophagaceae > Chitinophaga. The sequence goes on along the minus strand of NZ_JAFAIX010000003.1, from coordinate 342,499 downwards.
GAGGTATACAAACCGGTTTTATAGCCGGCCTGTTGGAGGATAGCAGCCAACATATGGCTGGAAGAGCCTTTTCCATTGGTGCCGGCAACATGAATGGATTTGAAGTTTTTATGAGGGTTGTCGATAACCTCCAGCAGGGCTACGGTGTTGTCCAGGTCTTTTTTGAACGCACTTTCGCCCACCTTGGTGAACATTGGCAACCGTTGATAAAGGAAGTCCAGTATCTCTTGATATTTTTGCATGGCTACATAATCTCAGGCGAAGATAAAAATTCCTGCAATTACAAGCGCATACCTTAATTGCTATTGGCCGGACAGCGGAGTTGTCGCTTACGCATATGGAAGATGCCACCGCCGTTAGCATCGCTCTTTTTGAATATCGGAATATATCGGAGGGCGACATAAGCATCCGCATGATCTAAGTGACGGCGGAAGAGGTTGGTGAATAAAGAATATGAACCAAACATCAAGGGCCCAATACGGATACCAGCGCCTACATCCGCTTGCCCGTTGTGATTCACCACAATAGGCAGCGCTGCCCCAAAGTACTCCACTTCGTAGCGGGGAGTAACCTGTACCTGGGTCATGCCATAGGTTTTGTAAATATTGTGTTTACCCGCATTCAGCGCAATATCAGCATTGGCAGATACAAAGAAACGATCGTCTACATTGTAATCTCCCATCAGATGCAGGGTGGTAGGCAATGCCATGCGGAAAGCCTCTGATGAAGCCACAGGGGTGAACACTTGATTTAATTGATTGGAATACTGTTTCAGGCTCTGGTTCTTCTTATAAGTCAGCTCCCTGGGGTCCACATGCGCTGTTTGCAGCAGCAGGTCTGTATTGGAAGGAGCTTTTGTATAACCGATGCTACCGATGTCGGTAATGGAAACGCCTACACGAAATTGGTAATCATCTGAAGACGGGTTCCAGTGGTCGCCTACATAATCTCCGAAGCCGTCGTTGTCTGGGCGGTATTCATAGATCAGTCCCAAATCTGCGCCAATACCGGGGTTTTGGCCAATTTTGAAATTGCTGATATTGGGTTTGCTCCAGTGGTCCAGGTTCTCAGAGTAACCGTAACGCATCGTTCCTTTGCTGACGCTGCCATCGCGTGTAGAGTTGAACTGAAAGGTGGTATTATCGACAGAAGCATAACCTGCGGCTACGCCACTGAGGTATTTTAAAGTGATACCTCCTTTCCATACGCCGCCATAGTTGTTGCGCAATATGCGAGCATAGCTGAAACCGAATTCTTGCCAGATGTTGGAAGCAACAGCCGCATGTTCAATGGTATAACTAGCACCTTTATACCTGGAGTTCGGAAAATTATCGCCAAAGAAATTAGCCAGTTCAGTAGGTATATTGCCGCCATTACTACTGCTGCGAACACGCCAAACAAACGATATGGTCTGCTTTTCATCGATAGAATACATGATGGAAGGCATCATGATTTCTGCCATTTCCCAAGCGTTTTGTCCTCTTCTGGCGGTAGTATCCAGGAAATAATCCTGGTTTTTCCGAAGGGTATCATAGGCATGGGAGAAAAGCGCTTTCTTCCGAAAGCTCATATAAGTATTCCCTGCTTTGGCATCTGCGCCAAAGATGTTGAGATCCCATTTATAACGGGTAGCGGCTGCACTGGCCGGGTTGTACAGAATACCGTACACGCCGGCGTAATTACTTTGATGAAAGCCGGAAAAGGTCTGCGCTGCAGCCGCAGTGGTGCATGCAATCGCGATGACTGTTCCCGACAGGACACGGTTAAAAATCTTCATTTGCTGGCAAAAAGTAAGTAAAACAGGTGTTTTCGATGACGCAGGATAGCTGCGTATTAGTGCTCATAGTTTTCACAGGTGTTGGTTTGTCAAGGACAGTACAAGGCATGCCGATTTGAATCGGGTGAATTGCTTATCCCATTCTCACATACATCACATCACAATCTTGGTATTATTTATTCAGCCTTGAAATAGAACCTGATCAGTCCAAATTGAACTTCAGGCGCATCAGGACTGGCATTGTATTTTATCTGCAATGCAGCGCGTTTGGCAATAGCGATCAGATTATCATTGCTGATAGTAGAACCACTCATGCTATAACTGGCTGCAATCACATTTCCTTGTTGGTCTACTTTTATACTGATGGCTACATAGCCGGATTCGTTGCTGTCGTAGGTAACGGATGGTCTACCGATCAAACTGCGTCCTTTCAGGTTGAAATCGGATCTGCCACCACCGAGGCCGCCACCGCCCGTATAGCCTTTGGCGTTAGGATCTCCATTTATCTGGCCACGGTCGCCGGGCTTGCCGGTATTACCTTCGCCAGGGGAGTTGTTGGAGCCATTGGCGCCATTACCACTATGGGAGGAATTATTATTGGTGATACCACCAAACACTGCTTTCGGTTTCGGAGCAGGTGCTGGAGGTGCTGGTTTTGGAGGTGTTTCAACAGCCGGTTTTTTCACTGGCTTTTTTTCCGGTTTAGGTTCCAGTTTTTTAGGCAGTTCCTTTGGCGGCTTTACCACCGGTTTTTCCGGTTTTTTTACTTCAGGTGCATCTGCATCGTTATCGGTGGCGATGTCCTGAGGTGGTTCTGCATCTGCTTTTGCAGCTTCCTGGGTTTCAGCAGGGGCCGGTGTTGGCGCTTCTGCTGCTGGCGGATTGGGATCAAGCGGCTGTACATCTCCCATACCATCATCGGAAGTACCCAGATTTACTTCCATTCCCAAATCTTGGTTGGGCAATGGTGGAGGAGCAGAAAATCCTGCAAACAACAACGCTACTAACAGCAACGCATGTACGCCGATAGTCACTCCTAAAGCCTTTAAATTTTTCTTCTTGTTATCTTCCTGCATGTTGTCTGCTGCTTGATCTTCAATCAAAGTTAATAATTACGCAATAAGTTACACCAATATCATCCATTAAATTTTATCTTTGCATCCTGTTTATGAATCCCGTACAAAAAACGCTGAGTCTTTATCGAAATGCCTACTCTGGGCTCTCCCCGGCCACCTGGTGGTTATCGCTTATATTGTTGATTAACAGAAGCGGCACCATGGTGATACCATTTATGACCGTTTATCTAACCCAACATTTACATTTCACCATCGGACAAGCTGGTATTGTAATGGCCTGTTTCGGCTCGGGCGCAATTGTCGGCGCTTCGCTCGGTGGCTGGCTGTCAGATAAAATTGGATTTTACCAGGTCCAGTTCTGGAGTCTTTTTTCTAACGGTTTATTGTTCATTTTATTGGGCCAGATGCATACATTTCCACAAATTTGTATGTGCGTATTTGCGCTGAGTTCTGTGGGCGATGCCTTCCGACCAGCCAACAGTATCGCGATTGCTGCCTATAGTAAACCAGAAAACAGAACCAGGTCTTATTCTTTGAATCGCCTGGCGGTAAACTTGGGATGGTCTGTAGGTCCTGCAATCGGTGGTATCCTAGCCAGTTTCAGCTATGACCTGCTGTTCTGGGCAGATGGCGCAACCTGTATGACGGCCGCCATTCTCATGCGCGTATTCCTGCCTCCAGTACCGGCTCCCGCCAAAAGTCATGCCGACAAATCCATTATCAAAGATTCAGTTTGGAAAGACAAGATCTACATCTGGTTCCTGGTGTTTGCTATGTTGAGTGCGATATGCCTGTTCCAGTTTTCCAGCATCGTGCCGCTTTATTTCAAAGAAGTGTTGCATATGGAAGAATGGGCCATCGGTCTGAATATGTCTGTCAATGGTATCATGATCGCGGTGATTGAAATGGTGATGATCTATCACTTGGATGGACGTATGCCTAATCTGCTCTTCATTGTACGAGGAGCATTGGTAGTATGCATGGCTTATGTCTTCTTATCACTAATGCCATCATTTTGGATGGTCGCATCTGTGTTTATGGTGATTATAACATTTGGGGAGATGCTTTCCCTGCCGTTTATGAACAGTTTCTGGATCGGTAGGAGCAGGGATCACAACCGGGGACAATACGCCGCCCTCTATACAATTTCTTATTCCGTGGCCAATATCGTTTCTCCTACCGCAGGAGCCTTTGTAGTAGGACACCTGGGGTTCCGAGTATGGTGGGGCTTGACCGCCGGAGGCTGTATCCTGGCTGCTGCCGGGTTTTTCTTCCTCCAAAAAAGACTGGATCTTATTAAAAAGATGGAGTTTAAAACGGCAGATGCTGCTATCCACCACAAAAATTGTTAAACGATATACAAATATTGTCTCGGATTTGCTAAAATCTGGTAAAATGTAGTAAAATTGGTAAATGAAAGTTATCCAATTTACAGTTCCGGTAGCTGATGAAGGCTCCGTAGTAGTACAGGAGGACATCTTACCATACTTTTACCATTACCTGCATCGCCACCAGGAGGCACAGATTACGCTGATTATTCGCGGCGAGGGTACGCTCATCACTGGTAATTACACACAGCCATTCAAAGCGGGTGAGATCTATATCATTGGTGCCAACCAGCCCCATATGTTTAAAGGGGATGCCAAATACTTCGAGAACCTGAAGGAAAAGAACATTCACGCTATTCATATCTTCTTCGATCACGAGCATGCCCTCCAAGGATTGCTGGGCCTACCAGAAATGGAAGGTATCCGCAAATTCCTCCAGCATTCCAGGAACAGTCTGCAACTGCCTGCGATGTATGAAGAGCGTTTCGGGCCGGATATTGTCCGCATTTCCAAACTGACAGGTGCTGAGCGCCTGCTGGCATTTGTTCAGTTGCTCCTCCAAATGACGAAACAGGTGAAGGAATGGAAGTCTTTATCAACTGGGTTCTCCCGCACTGCTTATAGTGAGTCTGAAGGACTTCGGATGAACGACATCTACCAATATACCCTGGAACATTACGCGGAAAATATCACCCTAGGGAAAATTGCGAATGTAGCGCATCTCACTACTTATGCCTTCTGTAAATACTTTAAGAAACATACCCGTAAAACATACTTGGAATTCCTGAATGAAATCAGGATCAATGCAGCCTGTAAGAAAATTATCGGGGGAGAGTATGATAGCATTGCCTCTGTGGCTTATGCAACGGGGTATAACAATCCAATTACTTTTAATCGTGTATTCAGAAAGGTGACGGGGATGTCCCCATCATCCTATGCGCGCCAGTACCGATTTGGAGCTGAAAGCGCGCATAGAGACGGGTTATTGTTATCACTAGAAGAAGAAGCCTAGTGAGCGAAATCTTGCATATAATCTCCGGTGATACGTTCCATCGGAGGGTTGAAGTATCCGAATTTCACATTCGGGAACTCTTCATGGATCAGATCCATCAATTGCTTGATACCCATACACTCACCAGTTTCCGCAATATTCATACGACCCAGGTACCAATCCGGATCAATATTGAAATTACGCCATTGGATCATGTTCAGGTCTGTTTCTTGAATGAGTTTGCGTAATGCTTCATACTCCGCTTCTGTATCGGTCATACCTGGGAATACGAAATAGTTGATGGAAGTCCATCCGCCAAATTCACGCACTACTTTCAAGCTTTCCACGATATCCTCGAATTTGTAGTTATTCGGGCGGTAGTAAGGAGTATAGTATCTTTCCTGGCAGGAGTTCATACTTACACGAATACTGTTCAAACCCGCTTCACAGAGGGCTCTTACTGCATCTGGTTTACTACCGTTGGTGTTGATATTGATACTGCCTTTAGGCGTGTGCTTACGGATTTCGATGATAGATTCCCGAATGGTTTCCCACATCAGCAGTGGTTCTCCTTCGCAACCCTGTCCGAAACTTACAATCGGGAAAGGTGCTGATTCCAGGTGCGGTACGGTATATTCCACAATTTCTTCCGCTGTAGGCTTGAAACGCAGACGATCCTGGGTAGATACGATGCTTTCTTCTTCTGGTTGGAAGGAGATACATCCTACGCAGTTGGCGTTGCAGGCAGGAGAGGAAGGTATTGGGCATTCCCATCTGCCCATAAAGTAGTTACGAGCAGCAGGACATTCATATGTCAGGGCGCAGTTTTCAGCGAGGTGTTGTACCAGCCTGTTATGCGGGTACGCTGCCATCAACTGTTTTACGCCTTGTTTTACTTTTTTAGCATCGAAACCACCACATTCCTGACGTATATCCGATTCAATACGGGTAGCAGGAACATAGAATTTGCCATCCAGCCAACCTACTGCAGTATAGCAGAAGAGTGGGAGGGTAGGTGCATCTGGCATGGTTTCATAAGCAGCCAGGTAAAATCCGGTATGTGCTGGCGGAATGAAAGCCGCTACAGCCCAGCCTTTTTCGCAGAGCTGCATTTCTCCGGTTTCCGCATTGAGACCAATGCCTCTGCGGCCCGGCAGTTCATACAGGTTTCCGCCTTCAGGTAATTCAATCCATTCCTCTGCGTCGATGGGATAGGCATCCCATCCACTACGTCCAGCAACGTGCATAGACATATCTTCGAAGATATTACCCTCTCCGTCGGAATAAAGTATGTAAGGTGTTTGCTTTAATACCGCCATAAATGTTGTTGATTATTCAGTATCCTTATCAGATCCTGCTTTTGCAAAATGCGTTCAGTGCGTCTCGTTCTTCCTGCGCTGGTAATTCTACCAGGTCCAATTGTACCACTTTGTTGGTTTTGAAATCCAGGGTCAGCAGGTCATTGCGCAAAATTACGTTATTCAACTCGTTCCAGCCAATCACCTTTGTGGCGAAAGCGGTCGGAACACTAATACCCGTCTGGTCCAGCCTCAAGAATGCCGGCTGAAATACCTTGTACTCCGACCAAGCGATATAGGCCAGTCCAGCCCCGACAATGATCAACATCAATGCTGCCATTGGCGCCAGGTGGGATAAGAAGTAGAGACTACCAGTCATGCAAACGAATACCTGCACGATGCGCGCCATGGTATTGGCTGCCGGGAAGTTGCGAAACTTCCTCGCGGTAAACGGAAATACCAGGCTAGCCAGTCCTACAGCGACAAAGAACGACGCCAGGAACCAATTAGGCTGGGCTCCCCGGTAAATGCCTAGGGCATTCACCAGGAACAGCACTCCCACTACGCCATGCATAACAGGCAATAGTTTCAGCCTGTTATTGGCATTGGGATGTATGATACGCAGTTTATACATGCAGTAATGTTTATTTGTTGGCGCTCACCAGGAGGTTGCAGAGTTTGAACAGTACACGTGCTCCTACATTGGCATCCCATTCATCGTGGGAAGCGCTCACTTCGTTCAGGTCAAAACCAATCAGTTGACGACCGCTGGCAATAACACGTTTGAAGAGGTAATATACTTGTTCTGTTTCAAAACCGCCACTAACCGGGGTACCCGTGTGCGGACACAGTTTAGGATCCAGTCCGTCGATATCGAAACTGATGAAAACCTGCTGTGGCAGTGTATCTACGATGCTATCGCAAATAGATTTCCAAGTTTCGCCTTCGAACTGTCTTTCTTTGATATTTTTATCGAAGAAGGTCACTACACGGCCATTGCTGTTGTTGATGTAGTCCAGTTCCTCTTCGCAATAATCACGAATACCTACCTGCACCAGTTTCTGCAGTTGCGGAACTTCCGCTAATGCGTTGAACATGATAGAGGCATGGGAATATTTAAAGCCTTCAAAGCTATCGCGCAGATCACAGTGAGCATCGATCTGGAGGATACCGAAGTCTCCTTTGTGCTCGCCAATGGCTTTGAAGAAGCCCAGCGGAGTACTGTGGTCGCCGCCTACTAAGCCTACCAGTTTGCCTTTGGAGAGGAGTTCGCGGGTTTGGTTATATACCCACTCATTCATAGCTCTAGTACCGTTGTTAACGTCTACCAGAGTCTTTTTCAGAAACTCATTTTCCGAAATATCACCCCCTTCCATCAGGAATTTCAGGTACAGTTCTGCCTCTTTACGCAGGTAATCGCTGCGCAGCAGCAGGTGTTTGTCTGGTTCCCGCATAAAGAAACCCTCTCTCCAGCCATCTTTAACGTCTGAATCGTAGAGGTCTACCTGCAGGGAAGCCCTGAAAATATGCTCCGGACCACGAGCGGTACCATTACTATAGGAAACAGTCACTTCCCAAGGCACTGGCAACAATACCAGTTTCGCATCTTCTTCCTGAAAAGGAAGCCCGAAAATGTTGTTAGACAACAGTCCCACTGAGTTCGGGTCAAATTGAGATAAATCAGCCATGATAAAATTCTAAATTCAAAATTCCGCGCAAAGATAGTATTAGTTTACTTACCGCCCGATTTCATTAAAAAAGAATTGCCTTTTATACAAAAAATTGACTTCGGAAGGCCATTTTGCGTTAATTTTGCGGCATTAATTAGGAGTAGATAAATACAGGTTTTTTGCAATGGGATTGGAATTCAGACTGGTAGAGGGTTTTGCAGCTTGTATCACGACAATAGGGAAGATTATTTTCATATGAAAAAAACAAATATTATACTGCTGGTGGTTATTGCGGTGGCAATAGGGGTTATTATTACCATGGTGGGTGATTTCAGTACCTATGAAACATTCGCAACCGCCCGACAGAAAGAAGGGAAGGAATTCCATGTGATCGGCACGCTAGATACTCTCCAGCACATGAACTACGATCCACAGAAAGATGCCAATTTATTCAGTTTCTATGTAAAAGATAAAACCGGCGAAACGCGCAAGGTGGTGTTTTATGGTGCCAAACCTACTGACTTCGAAAAAGCGGAATCAATAGTACTTACTGGTAAAATGGAAGGCCAGGATTTTCATTGTAACAAAATCCTGATGAAATGTCCTTCTAAATATAAGAATGACCAGGTAGCAGTTGGCAATCAGACACTTTAATCTTTAGCTGTAGAAATCATGAAGTTTGTAGGGGAACATCTAATACTGGGCCAACTCGGTCACTTCTTTGCCGTTCTGGCATTTGTAGCATCAATGGTAGCATCTGTATCCTACTATTGCGCCGTGGTAAATAAAGAAGAGACGGCAAGAGCATCCTGGAAAAAAATAGGCAGATGGGGCTTTTTTATCCAATCCGTAGCGGTATTGGCCATTTTCTGCTGCCTATACTATATTCTGTATAATCACTTTTTTGAATATAAATACGCATGGCGCAATACCTCCCGCGACCTGCCTATTCAATATTTGCTTTCCAGCCTTTGGTCCGACCAGGAAGGTAGCTTCCTGCTCTGGAGTATCTGGAACAGCGTACTGGGAATTATCCTCATCCGTACCAGCGGTAAATGGGAGAATCCCGTAATGACGGTAATTTCCGCTTCCCAACTGATGATGAGCAGTATGCTCCTGGGTATCTATATTCTCGGTTATAAAGTAGGTAGCAATCCATTTATGCTCCTGCGTCAGGCGGAAGAAAATCAGGTTGCGCCTATTTTCCAATCTGCCGAATACCTCAGCTTCATCAAAGATGGTAACGGCCTCAACTTGACCCTGCAGAACTACTGGATGGTGATTCACCCGCCTGTGCTGTTCCTGGGATTTGCTTCTACCATCGTTCCTTTTGCCTACGCTTTCGCTGGCATCTGGACCCGCGATTATACCGGCTGGACTAAACCCGTTTTACCTTGGGGCCTGTTTGCCATTGCCATCCTGGGCCTCGGTATCATGATGGGTGCCGCCTGGGCATACGAGTCACTCAACTTCGGTGGCTACTGGGCCTGGGACCCTGTAGAAAACGCTTCGCTAGTGCCATGGTTATTGATGGTGGCAGGTGTACACACTTGCCTGGCCTATAAATCCACTGGCCATGCACTGAAATCTACCGTTTTCTTCTTCTTTATCTCTTTCATACTCATCCTGTACTCTACCTTCCTTACCAGAAGCGGTATCCTGGGTGACTCTTCCGTACACTCCTTCACGGATCTGGGTATGAGCGGTCAGTTGTTGATTTTCATGGCTGTATTCACCGTACCTTCCATCTGGATGATGATTGCACGCAGAAAAGAGATTCCTGCTGTTCACAAGGAAGAAAGCACTTATTCCCGCGAATTCTGGCTGTTTGTAGGCGCCCTGGTACTGATGATTGCAGCTATCCAGATCACCTTCACCACTTCTATTCCGGTTTGGAATAAATTGCTAGATATCACCGGCATTAGAAGTCTGTTCAAAATGGAACAGATGGCGCCTCCTGCCGAAGTGATGTTCCATTATAATAAAATCCAGATCTGGCTGGCGATCATTGTGGGTATCCTCACAGCACTGGTACAGTTCATGAAATATAAGGATACGCCTCGCCGCGACCTCACCCGCAAACTGCTGGTGCCTACGGCAATCTCCCTGGTGGCTACACTGGCTATTATCCTCGGAGGCGGTGTACACTTTACAGATTATGGCGCTGGTTTCCTGGCGGCTATATACTTCATGCTGTTTGCTAGCATCTACGCCATTGTGGGCAACTTCATGTATATCTTCACGGGCCTGAAAGGTAAAATCAAAACGGCGGGTGCTTCTATCGCACACGTTGGTTTCGGTATGGTGCTGCTCGGCGCATTGCTGTCGTCTGCGAAGAAAGAAGTAATCTCCTTGGATAAAATGAAAATGCTGAGCCAGGACATCTTCCGTAAAGAAAGTAAACAGAATGCCCGCGAAAACATCATGTTGCCGCTGGGAGTGCCTGTTGAAATGGGCGAATACCATGCTACCTATGTAGGGGATTCTTCTGCCACCGGCGATGCGAAGGTGTACTTCAAAGTAGATTATGTGCGTAAGGATAAAGCAGGTAAAGTGGTAGAGCATTTCCGCCTCTATCCAAATGCATTCGTGAATAAAAAAGAAAATGCATTAACCTCTAATCCATCTTCCAGACACTACCTGACAAGAGATATCTTTACATATATCACTGCTACTCCTCCAATAAAGGATAAAAATGAGCCAGCAGATGATTCTACCAAATATGTAACGCATGATGTAAAAGCAGGAGATTCTATCTTCTTCTCGAAAGGTTTCATGATCCTGAAAGATCTCAATACCAAGGTGACCAACAGGAACTATGAGGCGAAAGCCGGTGACCTGGCCGTAGGTGCAGATCTCGAAGTATATACCCAAACAGATGATCATTTCCACCTGCAACCGGTATACCTGATCCGCGATAGCTCTTACCAGTACAGTATCGAAGATACCCTGGCGCCACTGGCCCTCCAGGTACGTTTCAGTAAGATCATGCCTGCCGAAAGTAAAGTGCAGATCAAAGTAAAAGAGGCTGATGCGAGCAGCGATTACATTATCATGAAAGCGATCATCTTCCCATACATCAATGTACTGTGGCTGGGTGTCATCGTGATGATTGTAGGTACCTTTATCGCTATCGCCTACAGAGTTAGACTGAATAAAGGTGGCAAAACTGGCGCTGCTAAAGCAAAAGCACCAGTAAAAGAAAAAGTATAACAAAAATATCACGTCTGTCGCCGCTGCCCACTGGGCAGAAGCGACGAATAAAATAACAAAAGGACTTGACGTCGCAGACGTCAAGTCCTTTTGTTATTTTTGTTACATCCTTTTTTTATGCGATTTTTAACCGTATTATCTTATTACATTTATAGTAAAAACCCCCGGTTATGAAACGCAGGTTTCGTATATTCCTAATAGTGATATCCGCCTTGGCGATCGTTTACATGTTAGGCCCCAAACCTTCTACACCTGTTTATGATCTACATCTACCCTTAGTGCCTTTACAACCAGATTCCCTGGATGCGTATATCCGTACGGGTGAGGCTGCACAACCTGTACGCCCCGATAATGAGGCCAGGATTATATGGGCCGATACGCCACATCAACGTACGCCTTATGCGGTGGTCTACCTGCATGGCTTTTCTGCCAGCCAGGAAGAGGGAAATCCTGTGCATCGTGATTTTGCGCGTATGTTCGGATGTAATTTGTATCTCTCCCGACTCAATGCGCACGGTTTGCAATCGCCGAACCCTTTATTGAATATGTCTGCCGATAGTTTATGGGAAGACGCGAAGAAATCGTTGATGATAGGGCGCTCGCTGGGAGAGAAGGTCATCCTCATGAGCACTTCCACTGGCGGCACGCTCGCTTTGAAACTGGCTGCAGAATACCCCAATGAGGTCTATGCATTGGTGAATATGTCGCCTAATATCGCGATCAACGATAAATATGCTTTTTTAGCCAATGACCACTGGGGGCTGCAATTAGCTCGTTTAATCACCAAAGGGGATTTCCGGGAAGGGAAAGATACCAGTTCGATTATCCATCAATATTGGGATAACCGCTATCGCCTGGAGGCCGTAGTACAATTGGAGGAACTGCTGGAAACCACCATGACCAAAAAGACATTTGAGCGTGTACACCAGCCCGTGCTGAACTTGTATTATTACAAGGATGAAGCGCACCAAGACCCAACCGTGAAAGTATCTGCCATCCTGGATATGTACAAGCAATTAGGTACACCTGATAGTTTGAAGATGGCCATTCCGGTGCCGGGTGCAGGCGCACATGTATTAGGCTCTGTACTCACCAGCAAGGCGGTGCCTGAAGTGACAAAGGATATCGACAGTTTTGCTATTCATATCTTGAAAATGCAACCGGTAAACTCCCTACAAGAAATGTCAAATCTTTAATTAACTTGTGGTAACATTCCGATAGTAAGGAGCGTTTTAAAGCTTATGCGTACGCTGAAGAAGGTAATTTTCTGCTTATCCCTGATGCTGGCTTTTGCCACGTATAGCCGCCCGGTTTTCGCACAGGAAGCCCATGGAGCGGATACGATTGCATTGCATGCAATGGTGGTAGGGAAAGACACGATTCCGGTGATTACGCTCGCCATTTTTGATGTGGTGGATAAACTCCCCAGGCGTTTAGCCAAAGAGCGGGAACGGTGGACAAGATTACGGAATGCCGTATACGTCACTTATCCCTATGCCAAATCTGCCGCCCGCATCCTCAAGGATGTGAATGTGGAAATGGCCAAACTACCAAATGGCCGCGCCAGAAAGGCCTATCTCGCTAGCAAAGAGAAAGAGCTGAAGGCCCAGTTTGGCGATAAACTCACCAATCTTTCCGTATACCAAGGCAAGGTGCTCATGAAGCTGATCAACCGGGAAACTGGCCAGAACTGCTATGAGATCATCAAGGAGCTGAAAGGTGGCTTTAATGCACGCCTTTGGCAAACCGTTGCCTTCTTCTTCGGAGGGAACCTGAAAAGTGACTACGACAAACAGGAAGATAAAGACATTGAAGATATCGTACAGGAGCTGGAAATGTACCAGCATTACCGTGCCTATAATTAAGAAAACGTACCTTCGCTGAATGAGATTCCGCTTATTTTTGCTTGCCGCTTTATTGTTGCCCACTGCCGTTTTCGCCCAGGAAACAGCCACTGACGATCCCGTTTATGTATTGGATAGTGTAAGGGTAACTCCCGGTGTGATGACCGGTCTAACGCCAGATAATATTGGTTTGATGACAATCGCCAAAGGACGTAAAGCAGTGCTGATTTATGGCAGCCAGGCAGAAAATGGGGTCGTATACATAGAAACCAAGCCATTTGCCCGTAAGCGCGTAAATACTTTCCTTAAATCCGTGTCTCCCGCATACGACAGTCTACGCAAACAATATCCTTCCGATAGCGCGATATGCTTTATTGTCAATGACAAAATCATTCAAGGGAGTGATGAGGCCCGCCTCTTTGTGCTAGAAAAGAAAAACTTCATCGACCTGAAACTGCTGACAGCAAAGGAATTGGAAGAAAAATACCACGTCACAGACAGGAAAGTAGGGGTTGCCATCACTAGCACCGAAGATTAATCTGTATCCGTATCTTTGCATCTCAATTTTAACGTATGAAACTGGATATACTCGCGATAGCGGTACACCCCGACGATGTAGAGTTGGGATGTGCCGGTACACTGATGATGCATGCAGCCAAAGGTATGAAGACAGGCGTTGTAGACCTTACCCGCGGTGAATTGGGAACCCGTGGTACTCCTGAACTTCGGGAAAAGGAAGCCCAGGCCGCTGCAAAGATTATGGGCTTAGAAGTCCGCGAAAACCTCGGTCTGGCCGATGGCTTCTTCCGCAATGATACCATGGAGCAACTGGCTATTATTGCCGCCATCCGGAAATACCGCCCGGAAATAGTGCTAGCCAACGCCATCGACGACCGTCACCCGGATCATGGCCGTGCTGCCAAACTGATTGCAGATAGCTGTTTCCTGGCAGGTCTGAGAAAGGTGTCCACCCAGCAAGATGGGGAAGAACAGCAGGCATGGCGTCCTAAACAGGTATTTCATTTCATCCAGGACCGTTATTTAGAGCCTGACTTTGTGTTAGATATCAGTCCGGTGATGGATCGCAAGCTGGATGCCATCAAGGCCTTCACTACTCAGTTCCTGGCGCCAAAAGATAATGAACCACAAACTTATATTTCCTCTTCCGGTTTCTTTGATAGCGTGGTTTACCGTGCTAAAATGATGGGAAAAATGGTAGGAGTGGAGTATGCAGAAGGATATACCACCTCCAAGAAGATTGGTATCCGCAATTTTGCGGATCTGATCAACGAAGTAACTTGATGTAAGCTTTGATAAACATATGGATGGCAGAGCGACTGTCATCTCCCAAAAAAAATCCGCTTTGCCCGAGGCGGATTTTTTGTATTTTATCCCAATGAAGACACTATCTCTACTCCTTGCCTGCTGTATGTTTGCCCTCGCAGGCAGCGCACAGCAAACCGATCAAAAACTGACTGCCAAATTGCAGCAATTACTGAAAGATTTTCATGGCCAAGTTGGCATCTATGTACATCATCTTCCCTCGGGGAAGGAGGTATGTATCAATGCAGATACTATTTTCCCTACTGCCAGCATGATAAAAACCACTATCCAGGTAGGTATTTTCAATAAAATTGCGAAAGGGGAACTGGATTATCATCAGCCGTTGGTGTACCGAGATTCCCTCTTGTATCCAGGTTTGGATATCCTGGGATCGTTTAAGGACAGTCAAAAAATAGATCTGGATAAAGTAGTGATGCTGATGCTGACGATGAGTGATAATACGGCCAGTTTGTGGTTACAATCGCTCGCAGGAGGAGGTGCCACCATTAATAGTTGGTTGGAAAGTAATGGTTTTAAAGTATTGCGGGTAAATTCCCGGACAGTGGGCAGAGAAGCTAATCGTAAGGAATTTGGCTGGGGGCAAACATCTCCGCGGGAAATGGCCCGACTGATGGAGATGATTTATAAGGGAGAAGTGATAGATCGCGCGAGTAGTGAGCGCATGTACAGGAACCTGACCCGTAATTACTGGGACACCCAGGGCGTACTGCAGGTTCCTGAAAATATCAGAACTGCATCAAAAAATGGAGCAGTAGATGAATCGAGATCAGAAGTGATGATGGTCAACGCGCCTCATGGCGATTATGTGTATTGTATCGCCACAAAGAATAATGCGGATCAAAGCTGGAACCGGGATAATGAAGCCTGGCAGTTATTGCGGAAGGTGGGTTATGCGATTTGGCAGCACTATGAACCTAAGAGCAAATGGGAGCCTGACCCCAATCAGGGGAAGTTTTGAACGGCACTAAGGGACCCGCTAAACATCAGATGAATAGATCTCTGGTTGCGTCGAATTCATCCTGTTTGATGATGCTGTTTTTAATAAACGGAATCAAAGCAAGTCCAATCGTTACGATCACAAGTAGTAAATATTTCTTTTTCATTTCCATGCTAGTTTTAATTATGTCCGTTTATATAACTAAATAGTGTGCCAAAATGTTACGGAAATAACATAAAAAGGGGAGTAGGAATATTAAATAATTGTTTATGAAGATAAGTAGGCTGGAATAGCGGGTTGGAACAGGAGATGAGGGCATATATAGAAAAACTCAATGCGGCATTTTAAAAATCTATTTGATTAATAATGAATGTAAAGTGATCTTTGCGGCGTCGAAAGAAATAATATTGCAGGCAAACAAATCAAAAATCGAATATAGATATGAAAAATGTTATTTTATCCGTAGGGTCAGAGTTTCCCGAATTCAAAAAAACGGCTGTAGTTTCTATTGAAAAAGGTAAAGAATTTTATGAGCTGTCTTCAGAAGAGCTGAAAAACTCTGGCAAATGGATGGTAATGTTCTGGTGGCCAAAAGACTTCACTTTTGTATGTCCTACTGAGATTGCTGAGTTCAACAAACACGCGCAGGATTTTGCTGACCGTGATGCAGTTTTGATTGGTGCATCTACCGACAGTGAGTTTGTGCATGCAGCATGGAGAAGAGATCACGAAGATCTGCGTGGTCTGCAGTTCCCAATGCTGGCAGATACTTCTAAATCTCTGGCAGAAGAGCTGGGTATCCTGGAATCAAATGAGAAAGTTGCATACCGTGCTACTTACATCGTAGATCCACAAGGTATTGTACGCTGGGTATCTCTGTATGACCTGTCTGTAGGTCGTTCTGTAAAAGAAGTGCTGCGTGTACTGGATGCGCTGCAAACAGATGAGCTGTGCCCTTGCAACTGGCAGAAAGGTGAAGCTACCCTGACTGCTTAATTCCAATAACAGACTTACATTATTGATATCCGGGGAGATGGGGTGCACCTGTTTCCCCGGGTTTTAAATTTACTTATACAACATATGTTCGCAACAACAAATCAGGATACTGCTATTCAATTGTTAGAGACAGTAGGTTTAGCGGAACTGCCGGTATCTGACAAGCTGCAGGCGTTGGTAAATGCAGATGCGCGTTACCTGAAGGATCTGAAAATAAACGTTACAAATGCTTTGGGCGCATCTACCCTCAGCAAGAAGGAAGCCTATCTGATAGGTCTGTCTGTTGCCGTAAACGAGAAGCATGCAGCATTGCAGACTTCCTTTGAGAAGTTGGCCGCAGCAGAAGGTGCAACAGAGAAAGAGATTGCTGAAGTGTTGAGTTGTACTTCCTTGATGAATGCCAACAATATCTACTATCGTTTCAGGCATTTTGTGAATAAGGAGTTTTATACAACTACGGCTGCAGGTATTCGTATGAGTATTATGGCGAATCCGGTGTTGGGGAAAGAGTTTTTCGAGTTATTGAGCCTGGTGATATCAGCGTTGAATGGTTGTGAGAGGTGTGTTACTAGTCATGAAGAGGCGGTAGTGAAGCATGGTACGGAGCCACAGCGTGTGTTAGAGGCTGTAAGACTTGGAGCGGTGCTGAAGAGTCTGGTTGTATTGTTATAAAAAATATATTTAATCGGGGGACAGATGGAAATCTGCTCCATATACAATTGATTATCAATCATTTGCGAAGCGAAATTTTGGGTGAAAATGTCTCATACAGACATGATTTTTCAAATTTGTTAATAAATTCATGTAATTATATTTGCAAAATCCATAAAAAATTTCGACTTTTGCATTCCTAAATTTTTAGAATCATGGCAAGAGTATGTCAGGTGACAGGAAAGAAGCCGATTACGGGTCACCATGTTTCCTTCTCCAATATCAAGACAAAGAGAAGGTTTCTGCCTAATCTGCAGAAAAAACGTTTTTTCCTGGCGGAAGAAGACAAATGGATATCTTTAAAGATATCAGCTGACGGTTTAAGAACCATCAATAAGAGAGGTTTGTATGCAGTAGTGAAGGAATTGCGTGCAGCTGGTCAGGAAATTTAATTCTAGGACTCACTTAATTTGTATACAAAATGGCAAAAAAAGGTAACAGAGTACAGGTAATTCTGGAATGCACTGAGCACAAAAACTCAGGTGTTGCTGGAACTTCCCGTTACATCTCTGTAAAAAATAAGAAGAACACTCCTGAACGTCTGGAGCTGAAAAAGTACAATCCTATTCTGAGGAAAGTGACTGTACACAAAGAAATTAAATAATAATTTTTGGTTAATGGCTGGTTTGTAATACAGCCATATGGCCATCAACCATAAAAACAATATACCATGGCAAAAGCAGCTTCAAAGAACTCAAAAGTAAAAGACTTGAAAGCCGCAGCTGACGCGAAAGTGTGGACTAAAGTGGTGAAAGCTGTGCGTTCTCCTAAGACTGGTGCCTATACTTTCAAAGAGGCTATCGTGCACAAAGACAAAGTGCAAGAGCATATCAACGCTAAGTAATTCGGCTTTACTAATATCATACTGAAAAGCTGTCCTTCATAGGACAGCTTTTTGTGTTTCCTAACGCAGAGGTCGTTATATTGTAGGTATAAGACGCCTGCGGCGTAGGTATAGGGAGACAACTGCTTGCTGCTTCGCGAGCTGGCTTATGCTCATTTAGCTCGGAGAGGAGCACATTTCTCGCCTATACGCCATATCTATCTTTGCATCTTTGAAAGCAATTCCCCATCGCTTTCCTAGAAAAGCCGTATTTTGCGGCCTGAATTTTGCAAAATGACCCGGCCTGCATTACAGGCCTACTATTACTAATATGAGCTTTTTCAAAAACCTATTTTCCAGGGAGAAAAAGGAGAGCCTAGACCAGGGCCTCCAGAAAACAAAGGAAAGCTTCCTGACCAAAATTGGACGCGCCATTGCTGGTAAGTCCACCGTGGACACCGAAGTATTGGATAACCTCGAAGATGCCCTTGTTTCTGCAGACGTTGGCGTAGATACTACTGTTAAAATCATCGATAGAATCGAGCAACGTGTTGCTAAGGATAAATATCTGGGAACCAGTGAATTGAACAAGATGTTGCAAGAAGAAATTGCAGCAATTTTGGTGGATGCTCCAGATAGTGGATTCAGGGATTTCGATGTGCCGGCGGATAAAAAGCCTTATGTAATTATGGTGGTGGGAGTGAATGGTGTGGGTAAGACAACCACCATTGGTAAGCTCGCCTATAATTTCAAGAAAGCTGGGAAGTCGGTCTTGCTCGGTGCTGCGGATACCTTCCGTGCTGCTGCTGTTGATCAACTGACCATCTGGAGTGACCGTGTTGGCGTTCCTATTGTAAAACAGGCCATGGGCTCTGATCCAGGTGCTGTTGCATTTGATACCGTTCAAAGTGGCGCTGCTAAAAATGTGGATGTAATTATCATTGATACGGCTGGTCGTCTGCACAACAAAATCCACCTGATGGACGAGTTGAGCAAAATCAAACGCGTGATGAAGAAAGTCATTCCTGATGCACCACATGAGGTACTGTTAGTATTGGATGGTTCTACCGGCCAAAATGCTGTAGAACAAGCCAAACAATTTACTGCTGCTACTGAAGTAACTTCTCTCGCCATTACCAAACTGGATGGAACCGCCAAAGGTGGTGTAGTGCTGGCCATTGCCAACCAGTTCAAAATTCCTGTGAAATATATCGGTATCGGTGAAAAAATGGAAGACTTACAGGTGTTTGATAAAAATGCTTTTGTAGACTCCTTATTTAGTGTAAATAGCTGATATTGAAATACTTGTATTGATTAATTGCTATTTTAAATAGTTCTTACTTCAATTTTTACTTCAAATAGAAAGATCTGACCGGTAAGCGAACAAATACATTATATTCGCATTATATAATGATATAATTCCGACGCTTACCGGTTGGCTCAATATTAGCTACATAGATTCCAGACTTTCCCCAGTCAACCAGTTTTGTTGCTGCGTAACCTGCCATTTGTTAAATTAGAGTAGTAGTTTTTGTACCCTTTAATAACAATTCGTAGTTATGAATATAAAAAGCATAGATCGAGTTGAAAACATTACACCAGAGGAATTCAAAAGTAACTATTATGAGCCGCGCATACCAGTGGTAATATCCGGTCTCAGCAAAGATTGGCCAGCCAGGGATAAATGGACCTGGGACTATTTTAAGTCGATTGTTGGAGATAAGACCGTAGGCGTATATAACAATACTAGGGCAGATGCCAATACCCCTGTAAACGGTGCCGACGACTACATTAAATTCGGCGATTATCTTGACCTCATCCAGAAAGGCCCAGTAGCCCTCCGTATTTTTCTCTTCAACATTTTTCAGCATGCGCCACAATTAACGGACGATTTCATGTGGCCGGAATTCCTGATTAAAGGACTGTTAAAGAAATACCCAATGCTTTTTGTGGGCGGAGCAGGCTCCGTTGCCCATATGCATTACGATATTGACCTTTCTCATATCTTCCATACCCAGTTTGTAGGCCGCAAAAGAGTACTATTGCTGGAAAATAAACAGTCGCCCTACATTTACCGGATGCCTTTTACGGTAGAGAGCGCTGCTAGTTTTGTAAACTGGCATGAAGCCCTGGATACAGATACATATCCAGCGCTCAATTATGCCAGCGGCTATACCACCATCCTGGAACATGGCGATACCCTCTTTATGCCAGGCGGATATTGGCATCATATGGAATACCTGAATGCTGGCTTCGCGATGAGTTTACGTGCGATGGATCAGTCACTAGCCGGAAAATTAAACGGACTCTATCATATAGTAGGATTACGAGGCATGAATAATCTGTTGATTAAAATGGCGCCTAGATGGTGGTATCATAAGAAACGGGAATTAGCAAAAGAAAGAGCTAATAGGTTGATGAAAGCGTTACAGGTATAATAATAAAATAACATTTTTAAACGGTTGCAAGCAGCTAATTTGCAGCCATTTATCTTTAATTTCATAATTATCAATTCTTTTTGTTAACTTTGCACCTTCCTAATTCAACCCCCACTAAGGCTCAAAGTCACGTACAGTAAGTCTGCTGTTTTATTATGTTAGTGTCTGTGTGTCTTCGTGGCGGTAAGCGGAACAGAACAATTCTGATCCGCATGCTCTAAAACATTCGCCCTTGAAGACGAAAACTTTAAAGAAAGACAAGGTTAATATTATTACACTTGGTTGTTCCAAGAACATGGTTGATTCGGAAGTGCTGAGTGGCCAACTCGCTGCCAACGAAATCGACGTAGTGCATGAAAGCACTAAACGTGACCACAACATCGTGGTAGTCAATACTTGCGGTTTTATCGATAAAGCCAAAGAAGAATCCATTAACACTATTCTGGACCAAGTAGAGCTCAAAGAACGTGGTAAACTGGACAAAGTTTACGTAACAGGCTGTTTGAGCGAGCGTTACCGTGGCGACCTGGAAACCGAAATTCCTGGCGTAGATGCCTGGTTCGGTACTATGGAACTGCCTTTGATCCTGAAGAAATTTGACGCAGACTATAAGGCGGAATTGATAGGAGAGCGACTGCTTAGTACTCCTACCCACTATGCCTACCTGAAAATTGCGGAAGGTTGTAACCGTACTTGTGCTTTCTGTGCCATCCCGCTCATGCGTGGTCAGCACGTTTCCAAACCAATTGAAGAATTGGTGGAAGAAGCAAAGAAACTGGTGAAAGCAGGTGTGAAAGAAATCATGTTGATTGCGCAGGAACTGACCTATTACGGTCTGGATCTGTACAAGAAGCGTCGCCTGGGAGACCTGATGCGCGAATTGGCAGCAGTGGAAGGACTAGAGTGGATTCGTTTGCACTATGCATATCCTACTAAATTTCCGATAGAGATCTTGGATGTGATGAATGAATCACCTAAGATCTGCAAATACCTGGATATGCCGCTGCAACATGCTTCCAACGGTATGTTGAAAGCGATGAAACGTCAGATCACCCGTGAAGAAATTGAGGAACTGGTACACGCCATCCGTGAAAAAGTACCTGGTATCGCCCTGCGTACTACACTGATTGCCGGTTTCCCTGGAGAAACAGAAGAAGATGTAGAAGAACTGAAAAGCTTCCTCGAAAGAATGCGTTTCGATAGAGTAGGCGTGTTTACCTACAGCCATGAAGAAGGCACCAGTGCCTACGAACTGGAAGACAATATCCCGGCAGACGAAAAAGAAAGACGTGCACAGGATATCATGGCCGTACAACAGGAAATCTCCCTGGAGAAAAACCAGGAAATGGTAGGAAAGATTTTCAAAGTAATCGTAGATAAAAAAGAGTCTGGCAGGTATCTTGCCCGCACTGAATTTGACTCTGTGGAAGTAGATAATGAAGTGATCATCAATACCACCAAACGCCTGAAACCCGGCGACTTCGTGGAGGTTCGTATCACAAAGGCATTTGACTACGACCTGGAAGGAGAACTGGTGTAGACAACGCTTCTCGAAAAACTTGCGTTGCCTCTTTGCCACAGGTGAAAGGCCTGTGAAAACAGCAAAAATATTTCAAAAGTCCCCTTACAATGGGGCCTAACTACAGCTCCCGACGGAGCTGGATCAATGTAAATCAATGACAACATTTGAATCACTGGGCTTAAAAGAGTCCATCTTAAAGGGAATTACAGATTTGGGCTTTGTTGCTCCAACCCCTATTCAGGAAAAAGCAATTCCCGCACTATTGACAGGTGACCGCGATTTTGTAGGTCTTGCCCAGACGGGCACCGGTAAGACAGCCGCTTTTGGTCTGCCTTTACTCCAGCAAATTGATGTGGATCTGCGCAAACCTCAAGGTCTGGTATTATGCCCTACTCGTGAGCTCTGCCTGCAGATTACCAATGATCTGAAAAATTTCAGCAAATACCTCGGAGATGTAAATATCGTAGCCGTTTATGGCGGTTCCAGCATTGTACAACAACTGCGCGAACTGAAAAGAGGGGTACATATTGTGGTGGCTACTCCGGGCCGTCTTCTGGATATTATTGACCGTGGCGCTGTCAACTTCGACAATGTACGCTATGCTGTACTGGATGAAGCGGATGAAATGCTGAACATGGGCTTCCAGGAAGATATCAACAATATCCTCTCCAACACTCCAGAAGAGAAAACAACTTGGCTGTTCTCGGCAACAATGCCTCAGGAAGTTCGTCGTATCGCCCAGAAATACATGGAAGATCCGTTTGAACTGACCGTAGGTAACAAAAACAGCGGTAACGCCAATATTGAGCACGAATACTACGTGGTACGTCCACGCGAAAAATACGCAGCACTGAAACGCCTGGTGGATTATAACCCAGATATCTTTGGTATCGTATTTACCCGTACCAAGATTGAATCTCAGGAAATCGCTGAATCCCTGATCAAGGATGGTTACAATGCAGATGCCCTGCATGGCGACCTTACCCAGCAGCAGCGTGATAAAGTGATGAAACGTTTCCGTGAAAGAGCGTTGCAGGTACTGGTAGCTACAGATGTGGCTGCTCGTGGTATCGACGTAGACAACGTAACGCACGTTATCAACTACGAACTGCCTGACGACGTAGAGAACTACACTCACCGATCTGGCCGTACTGCGAGAGCTGGTAAATCCGGTATTTCTATCGCTATCATCAGCAGCCGTGACATTGGCAAAATCCGTCAGATTGAGCGCGTAATTGGTAAGAAATTCACTAAAGGTGAAGTGCCAGATGGTTTTGCAGTATGTGAAAAACAATTGTTCGGCCTCGTTCACAAAGTACATAACGTAACTGTAAACGAAGAGCAGATCGAACCATACCTGGACCGCATCAACGAAGAATTTGCTAACATGAGCAAAGAAGAGTTGATCAAACGTTTCGCTTCCCTGGAGTTCAACCAGTTCCTGGAATATTACCAAGATGCTGCTGATCTGAACGTGAAAGAAGAAAAACGTTTTGAAGAAAGACGTCGCGAAAACGGCAAATTCACCCGTCTGTTCATCAACCTCGGTTCCGTGGATGATTTCAACCGTGGTGATATGCTCCGCTACCTGTGCGATAACACTGGTCTGCGTGGTAATAAAATTGGCCGTATTGATCTGAAAGGCGTTTATTCCTTCTTTGAAGTAGAAAACGATG
The DNA here is from genome assembly GCF_019236475.1 of Chitinophaga sp. GTDB lineage: Bacteria > Bacteroidota > Bacteroidia > Chitinophagales > Chitinophagaceae > Chitinophaga. The sequence goes on along the minus strand of NZ_JAFAIX010000003.1, from coordinate 318,855 downwards.
CGGTAGAGAAAGTGACCAGTGCGTTCAAGAAAGTAGAATACAACGGTCGTTCTGTGAGGATCGAAATGTCCCAAGACGGTGATAAACGTCGTGGTGGCGGCGGTGGCGGTCGCAGAGAAGACGGCGGCCCTCGTAAACGCTGGCATGGCGGTGGCGAAGGTGGTGGCGGTGGCCGCGAGAAGAGAGAATACTCTTCCGGTGGTAGTCGTCCTCCGTTCAAACGTAAATATAATTCCTAATTTATTTTAGCATAAGTATTAAAGGCGCTCTCCATGGGCGCCTTTTTTCTTCCTACTGAAATTCTTTTTTTTGCTTTGAAAATTAAACTATCTTGTTAATCCTGATAATCATCAACCACGTAGTGCTATGACCGGAGATTCCTATAGCGTTAAACAGTCCGTTATACCCTTTTCCCTTTTCACCACTGCCGATATTGCCCTGTTTCAAGCAGGCTCACACTACCGGCTATACGAAAAATTTGGTGCACACCCCACCACCTGTGATGGTATCCCAGGTACCTATTTCGCCGTTTGGGCGCCTGATGCAGCCTATGTAGCTGTGATGAGCGATTTCAATGCCTGGGACAAATACAGTCATACCTTATTGCCCCGTTGGGATAGTTCCGGCATTTGGGAAGGTTTTATTCCCGATGTAGCCGCCGGAAACTTGTATAAATATTTTATACGTTCCAACAGTGGGGAAGAACTATATAAAGGAGATCCCTACGCTAACCATTGGGAAGTACGGCCAAAAACCGCTTCCATTGTACATCCACTGGATTATAAATGGAAAGATAAATCCTGGATGGAGAAACGGAAGGATCATAATTCCCTGAAAAAGCCCATCAGCGTATACGAATTACATATGGGTTCCTGGCGTCGGCCGGATCCTACCGATGAAGAAAAATATTATTCCTACGGCGAGATTACCCGAATGCTGCTGCCTTACGTGAAGGATATGGGCTTTACCCATGTGGAGCTGATGCCGGTGATGGAACATCCATTTGATGGTTCCTGGGGATACCAGATCACTGGTTATTATGCCCCCACCTCCCGTTATGGCACACCGCAGGAATTCATGGAAATGATAGATGCCTTCCACCAAGAAGGGATAGGCGTCATCCTGGATTGGGTACCTTCCCACTTCCCATATGATGCCCATGGGTTATTCCGTTTTGATGGTTCTCATACTTACGAGTATGCGGATATGCGTAAGGGTTATCATCCAGATTGGAACAGTTATATATTTAACTATGGCCGTAGTGAAGTACGGTCTTTTTTATTGAGCAATGCTATTTATTGGTTGGATAAATACCATGCCGATGGCCTCCGCGTAGATGCTGTAGCCTCCATGATACATTTGGATTATAGTCGGGATAGAGGCACTTGGGAGCCAAATGAATATGGTGGCAATGAAAACCTGGAAGCCATCAGTTTTGTGAAGAAGCTGAATGAAACCGTGTATGCACTATATCCGGATGTACAGACAATTGCAGAGGAATCCACTTCTTTCTATGGCGTATCACGGCCTACCTTTTTAGGCGGACTCGGATTTGGCATGAAATGGATGATGGGATGGATGAATGATACGTTGGACTATTTCCATAAAGATCCTGTTCATCGGAAATGGTATCAGAATGATTTGACGTTTAGCTTGGTGTACGCTTTCAGCGAGAACTTCATGTTACCTTTCAGTCATGATGAAGTAGTACACGGAAAATCTCCTATGCTCTATAAAATGCCTGGAGATGAATGGCAGAAATTTGCCAATCTGCGATTGATGTATACTTATATGTTTACGCATCCCGGAACGAAGTTGTTATTTATGGGGGATGAGTTTGGACAAACATCAGAGTGGAATTATAAATCGGAGTTGGACTGGCATCTCCTCAAATTCAGGCCTCATGAGGCATTGAAGAAGTATGTAAAAGCATTGAATCATTTATATACGAGTACGCCAGCTTTATATGAACAGCAATTTGAAGGAGCCGGATTCGAATGGATTACAGTGAATGATTATGATAATTGTGTGTTGGTTTATTTGCGGAAAGGAGTGAAACCGGAGGATCAAGTGCTGGTAGCATTGAATATGACACCGATTCCAAGAGAGCAATACCTGGTAGGTGTGCCGATGGCTGGTACTTGGAAGGAGGTCTTGAACAGTGATGAACCGCAGTATTTTGGCAGTGGCGTAGTGAATACTTTGGAGCAGCCGAGTACCAAGCAGGTTTATAACGGTAGAGACTATACGTTGACATTAAGGTTGCCGCCGTTAGGGGCTGCCATCTTCCAATATTATCCTCCAAAATAAAAAAAGGAGGAATTATATATTAATCGGGCTGTTCCATGGAGCAGCCCGATTTTTTTTGGGTTGTTTTAAACTCCGATAACTTTTAGGCATCTATAATAAAACGTTAAAAACGGGGCTCGCAAATTATTGCAATAAGGGGTGATTGTCTTGCGTTTTTAGAATTGTAATAATCCGTTGATGAGCCATTGCCAAAAGATGATTTTTCAACCAAACTTTTGCATCCATAATTTCTTTATTGATTTTAAAACCAGTTATTTATGAAGAATTCTCTCCGTAATGCCGGATTGTTTGTTGCGGTAATTATTGCAGGGGCAGCATTATTTAGTGCTTGCAACAAAGATAGTTCCGTATCGAATCAGCCAATCCCGGCGAATCAACAAAAAGTGGCCCTTTACCTTGCAGATGATCCAGGATTTTTTGATCAAATCTTACTGGATATCAGGAAAGTAGAGGTACTGGTAGACACCTGCGGAAATATTGACAATGACGACTGGAACGATAAAGACCGTTGCGGTTGGGACGACCAACTGGGCAAAAAGAAAGACAGTTGCCAAGTTTGGGATTCATTGCCAATCAAAGCAGGCGTTTACGATTTGTTAACACTGCGCAATGGTACCGACACCCTGCTGGCTGGCGGTAACATCAGAAAAGGTACGATGGAAAGAATTCGTATCACTATTGGCAGTCAGAACTCTTTAGTAAAGAACGGTATAACTTATCCGGTAACGTCTCAGACTGGACAAAGCAAAATCATTGTACGTGTAAGACACACAGAATGGGATCAACTGTCTAGTGATAACATGCGTCTGTGGCTCGACTTTGATGTACAACGTTCTATCATCAAAACGAGAGATGGTAAGTTCTTCCTGTCTCCGTTCATCAATGTATTCACTATCCTGAAAATGGGAGGTGTATACGGTCAAATTACGCCTAAGGACGCATATCCTGTAGTGTCTGTGTACAACAGTAATAAAGATACACTGTATGCACTGCCATGGGGAGATGGCTTCTTCAAGGTGCGTGGTCTGAAACCAGGTAACTGGAATGTGTTTATTAACCCTGTAGCCACCTACAAGGATACTACTATCAGCAATGTAACTATCAACGCTGGTAAAGAAACCAATCTGGGCGATATTAAGCTCAGCAAGAAATAGGTTGGTATCATAAGTTATAGCAAGGGCTGACCAAAAAGTCGATTCGGTGCAATCAATTTACTCCTGATTGCGTTATACTGAATAACTGGCTTTTTAGTCAGCCCTTCTTATTGTTTATATATGTATTTTTTCTCTAACTTGTGAAAAACTTTATTATGCGTCAGTTACTGTTACTATGCCTGTTTCAATGTGTTGTTTTGCTGGGGATGGCCCAGGAACAATTGCAGTACAAAGTACCCAAACATAACCAGCGGGATGAAAAAGGCCGGAAACAGGGTTTATGGATGGAAGATGTTGGGGAGCTGCGGGGCGAGCCTGGATATACTTGGGAAGGCAATTACAAGAATGACCGTAAGGAAGGTATCTGGAAAAAAACCACCGCTGCAGGCTACCTGATTGCGGAAGAAACCTATAAGAATAATGTACTGAATGGTTATTGCAAATATTTTTTCAATGATGGGAAGAAGAGTGCAGAAGGCCTGTATGTATCCACAGAAATTCCTGGCCAGAAGGATACCATTATGGTAGTCGATTTACAATCCGGCGTAGAAAAGCCAGTGGAAATTGTGCGGGAAGGTAATTCCGTAAGACAAGGCCTGTGGAAGGTGTATGATGAAGAAACGGGCCATATGGTAAAGGAATATTACCGAATGGGAGAGCAGGTTTCGGCAGCAGAGATGGGGGAGACAGATTCCATCCCTACACCAGTAGCTCCTAAAGCTGCGCCGACGCATTTGCCCCATGAGAGTATGGGTTCCGGCAGGAAGAAGCACTAGGGCTAAAATGAACAGCTAAAAAGACAAAATGAACAAAAAGATTTGTCCATTTTAGCTTTTTTTATTGTACTTTCATTTTAGATGGATGATAACTGTAATGTGACCCTTGAAATACGCATCTAGTATTTCTTTATCTTATAATCCTATTTAATTTGTTTGTATGAAAAGCCTGAGTTTAAATCACGTTGAACGCAATTCAGACACTAATCAGTACGAAGTTGTCACAGACAAAATGGAAATATTATTCAGGGCAGTATTTGTCTTTTTGATATTCTGTGCCCTGATGTCTATATGTTTCCTGTCTATTTATTATTGATATACGTCTCCAAGCAATAAACATATACAATTCATCAAAAGCAAAAGCCCTCCATATGGAGGGCTTTTGCTTTTGCCGATTCACTCGGCCAGTAAATAGTTTGGCTGCCACCACCAATTGCAAAAAGGATTTTTTCAATGAAAGCCTTTGTAGTATTGGTTTTTAATTAGAGATAACCACAAAATAACTGTTGATGTTATTCATTTTGTTCATTCCTGGCATTTCAGGTCTGTTCATTTTGTGGTGATGTTTTGTCCTTTTACATTTGCGCAACTAAAGTTGGCATAGGTTAGGACAAAGCACGCCAGATATCTATCTATGGTGCCTTTTATTTTATAATAATTTCCTCAATGCCTTTATCCGCAACAAATTCCAATACTTTCGTTTCTGGGTGTACAGTGAATGACCCGATGGCCTGGCCGTCTCCCAAAATCTGCACTGGCGTAAACGGTAATCCATGTACTTTAATACGGAAACGGGTATACGATGTTTCATAATTCACATAGTATTGTTTCTTCAGCCAGAACTGGTTGGCGGAGGATTGCTGCTTGAAGCGGATCACATTATACTGGCCATTTTTATAGCCATAATGATCGCCGGCATCCTCATAGAGCGTACTCTTGGTGATGGTGTCCGCATAATAGGCTTCCAGGATCATTTCTTCCAGCTTTTGTTCGCCGGTGTATTGCATCACTGGGTAGAACGGTATTATAGCGCCTGCCTTCACAAACAGTGGCATTTCTTCCAACGGGGTAGGTACTGTTACATGCTGACCTCCCGTAGATACCTGATCTGTCCAGTAGTTGTACCATTTGCCTTTAGGAAGATATACATCCTTTTCCTTCATACCGGCTTCATTGACATGGCTGATGAGCAGGGAATCACCGAACATAAACTCATGGCTGCAATCCAATGTTTCCTCCTCATGCTGCGCTACGAAGGCCAGCGGACGGATCATAGGCGTACCATGTTGTGCATATTGCCAGAAAGTTGTGTAGAAATAAGGGAGGAGCTGATAACGCAGGGAAATGAACTTCTTCACTACTGCTTCATACTCTTCTCCAAAGCTCCAAGGCTCTTGGTTGAAGCCAGTTTCATTGCTGGCGCTATGGGTACGCATTAGGGGATGGAAAGACGCGAGCTGAATCCAGCGGGTATATAACTCTCCGTCTGGTTCTCCGATAAAGCCACCGATGTCGCTGCCAGTAAAGGAAATGCCGGATACTGATAGTCGCTGACACTGTACTGCAGCCAGCCACAAGTGCTCCCAACTGGAAACGTTATCGCCCGTCCAAACGGAAGACCAGCGTTGTGCACCCGCATAACAGGAACGGGTGATGACAAACGGACGGTTCGGCATCAGGTAGCGTTTAAGTCCTGCGGAAGTAGCTTTACTCATCAAGTGACCGTAGATATTATGCGCTTTACGATGACTTACTTCTTCGCCATCGTAGTCATGGCGCACATCTTCAGGGAAGGTGCCCATTTCAAAAACGGCGGGTTCGTTCATATCGTTCCAGACGCCGCGAACACCGACTTCCGCCAGTCCTTTGAAGAGTCCTGCCCACCAATCGCGTACTTCTGGGTTTGTGAAATCAGGGAATACGCATTTACCGGGCCATACATCCCCTTCCATCAGGGCGCCATCGGCGCGTTTACAGAAGTAATTATTTTTGATGCCTTCTTGGTAGATACTATAATCTTGGTCTACTTTAATTCCTGGATCAATGATCACCACCACTTTAAAGCCCTCTGCTGCTAGATCTCTGATCATCCCTACTGGGTCAGGAAAGTATTCCTTGTTCCAAGTAAAGCAGCGGAACCCATCCATATAGTCGATATCCAGGTAGATCACATCGCAAGGGATCTGGCGTTTCCGGAATTCTGCTGCGATATCGCGGACTTTCTTTTCTGGGTAGTAGCTCCAACGGCATTGGTGATAGCCTAAAGTCCAGATAGGAGGCAGTTCCGGCGTACCGGTAATGCGGGTATATTGTTCGGCCACTTCCATGAGGTCCGGACCGTAAATAAAGTAGTAATTCATTTCACCGCCTCTGGCCCAGAAGCTGCAAACATCTTCTCTTTCTTTTCCGAAATCGAAGATAGTACGGAAGGTATTATCGAAGAAGATGCCATATCCGATACCCGCATGTAGGCCGTAATAGAAGGGAATATTGCGGTACAGCGGATCCGTATCTTTCTGAAATCCATAAGCATCTGTACCATAATTTTCCAGCCGCTTTCCGCGAAGATTCAGTTCTGTTGGTTTATCTCCGAGGCCGTAGAATACTTCTCCTTCATGGATCAGTTTACTGCAGTAAACAATTTTTCCGCCTTTCTGCAAATAATGCTGCCAGTGAAAGCCCATTTCGTCCTCATTGATGACTTTACCTGTGAGGTCGGTAATCGTGACGCGCAGATTATCTCTGGCAATCAATACTTTGATGCAGTTGGTATAAATTTCAAAATTTTCTTCCCATTCCTTGATGCCAAAATCGATAGGAGATTCTTCCAATGTATCGCTGGTAGCGTAAGAGAAATCGCGTTGAAAAGTGCCGTCTGAGGCATATCTGAAGCGAATAATTTTATCAGAAATCACCCTTACTTCCAGGATGGTTTCTGAAGTATAGAATGAAAAGTAGTTGCCTTCTTTTTTCCATGACCGGATAGTATCCGGGTAGTGTTTCGCAGAATACTTGCTGGATGAGGTTTCGACTTGCATAATCTCTATTTCAGTGACCGGGTAATGCCCGGGGGTAAATTATAAAAAATTCTGGGAATTCTCCATTTCTGCGTTGGAGTTGTATATTATTACGTTTACGATGAAATATATCCTGTTGGCAAAAAAGTATATAAAATGACTAAATATCTTATTAACTTACCAGCAATAAATGTACTTTTTGCTTTAACCTATTCCAGCGGTGCGCCTTTCCAGGAGCACCTTTTTGATTAGCGGACGGTTCATTTTCCCGCTGCTTTCTCCACTACTGCAATCTGTTTTCCTGCTAAGTATACTTTTTTCCCTTTGCGTGCTTTTACAGCGGTATGATAACCAGTGGAAATCTGTTTCCAGGATTGACCACCATCGGTAGAAATCTCAGTGCCACTGGTGCCAGTGCATAGCAGCGTACGGTTGTCTATCCAGGTAACGGCAGATTTATAGCCTGCAGGCGGCATCGCTGGGGCTGTCCAGGTTTTGCCACCATCGCGGGTAAGGAAACAGTTTTTATCCGTCAGTTGATCATTCATATAATCACCGCCCACAATGATGCCATTGGATGCATCGATGAATGCCACGGAAAATGCGCCAGTGCTGCTTTTACCCTGTAATAACGGTAACGGGTATACGCTCCAGTGATTATCAATTCCTGCTTGCTGAGAAGAGTTGTTGTAGGTAAACAGACGGGATACCTTACCACCTGTAACGAACAGTGCTTTGTTGGAAGGTAATGTAATCAGACTGCTATTGCTAGCGGCAAAGATGGCCTCTCCATCGCTGGCAGCAGGTAAAGAGGAAGTAGGGGCCATTGTCCAAGACCTGCCACCGTTGAGTGTGCGGAGAATGGTAAATCTTGCCACACCGGCACTGTCTTTTAAAGGATCGCCGATGGCCATGCCTTGTTGGGCATTGAAGAAGATGAGCCCGTCAAAGAAGATGTCTTTTTCACTGTTATGGTAGACATTTTCCCAGTGTTTACCGCCATCGAGGGTGAGATAGATAAGTGCGGGAGATGCGATACTCACGACTACGGCCTTCAGGCTGTCGAACGCATGGATGGAGCGGAAATCGCAGCTATCAGCTATATGAAACCACTGCCAGTCTTGCCCGCCATTGGTAGTGCGGCCTACCATTCCGCCGGTTCCTGAAACCCATACCACCTTGTCGTTCACGGCTTGCAATCCGCGGATACTCTTCATGGGAGGCTTCTCGCAAAGGATTTTTACATTATATTGCTGTTGGGCTTTCCCTAGAAAAGCAAGGAGCAATAGGAATGGCAGTAGAAGTAATTTGATAGGAGAAAGGAGCCGCATAATGCGCCACTGCAGAGAATTAGGGAGATGGGGATAGCCACCGTGTCTGAAATTTGACATAAGTTATAATATTTATTTCCAATCTGTTAAGCGGGAAGAAAATTACAAAATTGCTATAAAGTGTGGCGCAGATTTATATATTTGCATGAAGCACCATAACCTGCTTACTGTCATTAACACTAAAACCATCGTGCACTTACCGCGTAAACTGAAAATACTCTTCCTGATCTGCCTATGCCTAATACCGGTGAGTTTATTGCGCGCCCAGGAAAAACCGTATATATTCGACAGCTATAGTGTCAATGAGGGACTTTCCCAAAGTTCCGTCTATGATATCGCCCAGGACGACCAAGGATTCATGTGGTTTGCCACCAGGGATGGTATCAACCGATTCGACGGGTATATATTCAATGAATATCGATATAAGCCTACTGTTCAAATTAAGCCTGGAGACGGGAAAGGAGAGCTAGTACCCCGGACGATTAACGGGAACAGGGCCGTTATCAACCGGTTTGACCTGAGTGGCTATAAGGGCTATTCCTTTTTTAAGGATAGTCGCAATCGCCTGTTGCTCGCTCATAACAACGGCGTTTGTATCTATGATAAATACAGTAATCGCTTCAGAGAAGTATTTCCGGATACTTTAAAAGCCAATATCAACACGGCAGAGCGGGATGCGCTCTATAAATTCCGGGTGTTAGGAGAAGATACTGCTACCCGCAGTTATTGGATCTGGCGTCCGATGAAAGGTATTTATGTTGTGGACCGGGATTCATTCCGAACCAAACGGATTATTGCCTATCCGCGGCAGTTTCAGCAGAGTGGCATTGTGCCCACCGTCGCTTATAAAGACGGTGATCAGATCTGGATGAATTATCAGCCGGGCGAGATGCTGGCATTGAACGTCAAGACAGCGCAATTACAGATATTTTGTTTGCCAGGAGTGGGACAACGTCCGGTGATGAGAAGTCTGAACCGGGATTCCTTAATTATCGTCAGTGCAGGGCATATTACCATCTTCAATAAAAAGCGGAATAAGTTCAGCGATCTAGCGTTTGACGTACGCAATGAGCGGGGAGAAGCATTTGTACCCAAGGTAGTAGAGTTGGACCACGACGGCAATGCCTGGATTGGTGGCAATGACGGCGTATTGATATATAGTATTGCCAGGAATGAAATTATCCGGCACATTGTAAGTTTCAATACGTTTGAGACACATTCCTTCAACGATGTCATCTTCTTATACAGGGATGCCTCGGATAACATGTGGGTGGGCACAGATGGAGATGGGATAAAGAAATATTCTCCTCATAAAAAAGTATTCAATCTTTATAGATCTCCGTATATCACGCATAATATGTGTATGTCCGTGTACAAGCATGACGACGGCAAACTCTATGTGGGCCTGATGCGGGACGGACTGAACGTATATGAAGAAGGAGGACGTTTCCTGGAGCGCATTTCCAATGAAACCTATCCGGGCAAGTTTCCGGGAAATGATTTAGCAGCGATTTGCCGGGAGGATTATGAGCATATCTGGCTCAGTTTTACCGGAATGCATATAGGGTTATTCAATGTAATATCCCGCAATTTCACTGATCTCACCCAGCATGTGAAGAAGATGGGGTTGCCGGATGATCCGAATAGACTGCCATTCCTTTTCAAGCGTCAGAATGGAGAAGTGTACTTCAACTATGGGCATTATTTATTGATGTTTACGGAAGATGGCGGTCGCTATAAAGTGAGTATGGTACATGATTTCGGGGATGAATTGCTCACCGCCTATTATGAAGATATGATGGGCAACCAGTATGCAGGTACACGTTCGGCTGTGTTTGTGCGTCATACGGGGAGTAGTAGATGGAACAAAGTGGTATTGCCAGAAGGCACCATGGTGAAGTCTATCACCAAAAATTCCCATAAACAGGCATTGGTAGCGGGAACGAAAGGCTTATTCGTATTGAATGAGCAGGACCAAATCATACAGCATTTCAACAGTTACGATAATCCTAAGCTCATCAATGATTATATCTATGGTGTGTTATTGGATGATAAGGATAGGGTGTGGGTGAGCCATAATAAAGGCTTGTCGCAGATTAACATGCAGACCAACGAGATCACTTCATTTAACCATGAAGATGGGTTGCAGTCGAACGAATTCAACACCGGCGCCTTTTACAAATCCGTTGACGGCGAACTGTTTTTCGGAGGTATACGAGGTGTGAATGGTTTTTATCCTAAGAATTTCCGGAACAATCCTTATTATCCAAAAGTGGTGATACGGCGGATGGAAGTCTTGGACAAACCATATGAATCTGATACCGTAGTATCGTTGTTGAAGAAAGTAGAGTTGCCATATAATCAGAATACGATTGCCATAGAGTTTGTGCCGCTGGAGTATACTAATCCGCCGAAGAACCGGGTGCAGTATAAGTTAGAGGGGGCGGATGAAGATTGGGTAGATGGAGGGACATTCAGGATGGCGCGTTATACCAATTTACATCCGGGAAAATACACCTTTAAAGTGCGGGCGTCCAACAATGATGATATTTGGAATGCCACGCCTACTACTTTAGAGATATTGATTCGGATACCGTTCTGGCAATCCTTGTGGTTTAGATTTTTATTGTTGTTATTATTGCTAGGTATTGCTTATTATTTTTCTACCTTGTATCTTGATTATAAGATTCGTCATGAGAAGCTGAAATTGGAGAAGGAGCAGGCCGTGGATCAGGAGCGTGCGCGTATCAGTAGTGATATGCACGACGACTTGGGATCTGGACTGTCGACCATCCGCTTATTGAGTGAGATAGCAAAACGGAAAATACAGGATACATCACAGACGCGCGAGATAGAGCGTATATCAGAGACGGCAGGGGAGATGGTAGACAAGATGAGTGAAATCATCTGGGCTATGAATTCATCCAATGACTCGCTGGCCAATTTGATTGCCTATATGCGCAGTTTTGCGGCTGATTTCTTGGAGCATGCACATATAACGCATCAGTTTTACATTCCGGATACGATCCCGAATATCAAGCTGAGTGGGGGAACCAGAAGAAATATTTACTTAGCAGTAAAGGAATCGCTGCACAATGTGGTGAAGCACGCGAAGGCCACGGAAGTGATGATAGAAATAAAGATGAACAACAGGAATATGACCATCATGATTAAAGACAATGGTCAAGGATTTGATCAGGAGAAGGTAAGGTTATTCGGCAATGGACTAAAGAATATACAGAAGAGAGCGCAGGCTGTAGGGGGCAATGCAGAGATTACATCCAACAACGGAACGATAGTTTTTCTCGATATCCCACTAAATTGACATACATTTGTTACAAGTAACATTTAAGTGTTAGAATTACTAAAACATGACGGTATACTCAAAGAAGAAGTCCCAGGATAACATGGATATTATCTCTATTGCGATAGTAGAGGATAACCATGATATTCGCACGGCTATGGAATTGCTGATTAATGGTTCTGACGGATATGCCTGTGTTGGCACTTTCAATAATGCAGAAACCGCACTGGAACAAATCCCTCAATTATTACCGAATGTGGTGCTGATGGATTTCAACCTGCCCGGAGGTATGAATGGTATTGAATGTATTGCACGGCTGAAGGCAGAGTATCAGGACATGCAGTTTATGATGCTGACGGTTTATGAGGATGATGACAAGATTTTCAATGCACTGGAGGCTGGCGCTAGTGGTTACATTCTGAAGAAAACCTCTCCTGGTGAATTACTGGAAGCGATTCGTGATTTACATGAAGGAGGAAGTCCTATGAGTTCGCAGATTGCGAGAAGGGTAGTTGCCTTTTTCCAGAAGCAGGCCAAGCCTAATCCGGCATTGGAGGCACTGACGACGCGCGAAAAAGAAATCCTGGATCAGTTATCAAAAGGATTTTTATATAAGGAGATTGCCAGCAATCTGTTTATCAGTATTGAAACTGTGCGCAGACACGTACATAATATCTATGAAAAACTCCACGTACGCAGCAGAACTGATGCTGTTAACAAATACTATAACAGGTAATTTTTCCGGATAAATGAATTAAAAGAGGCTGTTCAATCATGATGGACAGCCTCTTTTTTGTAATACGGATGCCTGGGAGTGAAATTAGCTCTTCACATATCGGCGGATCAGGTGTGCGAGCAGTACCATTGCTGCAATCAACAGACAGGCACTTTTGAAAAGAAAACCAGTTTTCATAGGATCGGGGATTAATGATGAACATAATCTGCCAGAGCCATGCTGAAAATTCATTGGTTCAGGTATTGTAGAAGAGCCGGTTAACCGGAAGTAAAAATTTAACAATTGCTTCCTTACCGCATCATTTGCCAGGAATCAAACTTCCGGATCAGTTGGAGGAGTTTGTTTCCTACATTGCTTTCTTGTTCTTTACGAATGTAGCGAGAAGCAATATAAGCAGCAGCAATAAGGGTCAGGGAGATAATAAGAAATAATGTTTTCATAGGTGCATAGGTTAGGATTTCTGGATATATGGTGTCTTAGGTAAATATAGTAATAAAAATAATATAATCAGATTATATGGGTGTATTTTTTTATTTATCTATCTTATACTTGGGTTGATTCACTGAATCCATTATTTTTGCCTGTAATCCCATTTTGCTAAAAGATTTAGTAGAGCAGGTGGGTGGGATTGACAAAAAACAGCATAAGTATATAGGAAACTTTAATATATTATGGCAAATACGGATAAAACGGATAATAAGGATCTATTTGCTTCCTATACGGAAGACTCCATCAGGTCGCTGGACTGGCGGGAGCATATCCGCCTCCGGCCAGGTATGTACATTGGTAAGTTGGGGGATGGTTCTAGTATGGATGATGGTATTTACATCCTACTGAAAGAGGTAACGGATAACTGTATCGATGAGCACACCATGGGCTTTGGTAAACAGATCGATATTAAGGTAACGGAGCATACCGTATCGGTGCGAGATTATGGGCGTGGGATTCCATTGGGGAAAGTGGTAGACGTGGTGAGTAAGATCAACACTGGTGCTAAATATGATAGTAAGGCCTTTCAGAAATCGGTAGGTTTGAACGGGGTGGGTACCAAGGCGGTAAACGCGTTGTCTAGTTCCTTCCGGGTACAATCAGTCCGTGATGGCAGGTTAAAAGCTGCAGAATTTGAGAGAGGAGTGTTGGTAAAGGATCATAAGGAGACATCGACTACTGAAGGTAACGGTACCTTGGTGACTTTTACGCCGGATGAAACGGTATTTAAGAACTTCAGGTATATCCCTGAATTCTTGGAGAACCAGATCTGGAATTATTGCTTCCTGAATGCGGGTTTGACCATCAGTTTCAATGGTAAGAAGTATCTTTCTAAGAATGGATTGTTGGATTTGCTGCAGCGTAAAACGAATGAGGAAGACCTGCGCTATCCGATCATTCACTTGAAAGGGGAAGATATTGAAGTGGCTATCACCCACGAAAATCAATATGGAGAAGAATATTACTCTTTTGTAAACGGTCAGCATACTACCCAGGGTGGTACGCATTTGGCGGCTTTCAGAGAGGCGTTTGTGAAAACGGTGCGTGATTTCTATAAGAAAGATTATGACGCAACGGATATCAGGGCATCTATCTGTGCCGCAGTTTCTGTGCGTGTACAAGAGCCAGTATTTGAATCCCAGACTAAAACCAAGTTGGGCTCTCTGACAGTGTATGAAGGAGGTCCTTCCATGAAGGCGTTTGTGTTGGATTTCTTGTCCAAGCACTTGGATGATTTCTTGCATCGTAATTCCGCAGTAGCGGAAGCGCTGAAGAAGCGTATTGAGCAGAGTGAAAGGGAGCGTAAGGAGTTGGCAGGGATTAAAAAACTGGCCAACGAAAGAGCTAAAAAAGCGAATCTGCATAACCGCAAACTGCGTGACTGTCGCATTCACCTGAACGAAGAGTTTTCTGGTAAGGAGAAAGCAGAGAATGAAACACGTAGATTGAATACGACTATATTCATTACGGAAGGTGATTCTGCGAGTGGTTCCATTACGAAATCTCGTAACGTGGAAACGCAGGCGGTGTTTAGCTTACGTGGTAAACCGCTGAACAGTTTTGGGCTTACCAAGAAGATCGTATACGAGAACGAAGAGTTCAACTTATTGCAGCATGCGCTCAATATTGAAGAAGGGCTGGAAGGGCTGCGTTACAACAACATTGTGGTAGCCACCGATGCCGACGTGGATGGTATGCACATCCGTTTGTTGATTTTGACTTTCTTCTTGCAATTCTTCCCTGATCTGGTGAAGAATGGGCACGTGTATATACTAGAAACACCGTTGTTCCGTGTACGTAATAAGCAGGAGACTATTTATTGCTACAGTGAGGAGGAGAAGCAGAAGGCAGTGAAGAAATTGGGTAGTAAACCTGAAATTACCCGATTTAAAGGATTGGGAGAGATTTCTCCGGAGGAATTCGGCCGATTTATCGGGGATGATATGCGTATAGAGCCAATCATTTTATCGAAAGACATCCATATCCAGAAACTGCTGGAATACTATATGGGTAAAAATACACAGGCAAGGCAGGAGTTTATCATCAACAACCTGCGCTATGAAAAAGACCTGATAGAAGAATAGTTTGTCAAGAAATTACGAGATCGTATGAGCTTAAAGCATATTGTGTTTGGTCAGCCATCCGTGGCGGTGTTGGCGGAAGCAGTGGGAATGGACGAGAAAATGCAAGGGGATATTCTTTGTTTTGAAGATGACCTCTCTGTAGGCCCGCTGTTTATCCTGGATACCAAGGATGGTCAGGCTTTACGACAACAATGGTGGCAGCAGTTGCAGGGCATTGGTCCGGCAGCAGTGGCACAGGAAATATTTGAAGAAGCCCCAACTCCTGAACCGGAAGAGCCGGAACATTCTGAAGATGAGGCGCGTTTCCTTACCTTGAAAACACAGTTGAAAGAAGACCCCGAACTGGAAGTCTGGATATGGGCCGGGCAAAATGCCCGCGACGTAACCGGCTACTATTGGTTGGTCAGCAAACTATACGATTTCGCCGGACGTATTCATATAATTTACCTGAATAATCTTCCCTTCCTGAATGAAAAAGGGGCAGTATTTTATCCTACCCATCTGCACCAGATTCTGCCCAAGGAATTCCTGAAAGCGAAAAAATTGGCAAGGCCTGTATCTCTGGCTGAATATGAGCTGGACGGGGATGAATGGCATCGCCTGATGAATGAAAATGCGGGTATACGCTTGCTGGAAGGTGGTAAGAAGCTGAAAGGAGAAGCTACCACTTTCTATGATAAAGATCTGCTAGCGCAAACTGGCAAAGAGTTTATCAAAGCTTGGCGTGTAGCCAACCAGGTGAGTGGCAAGCTGAAGTATCCTGTAATGGATTTGTTCCTTGCATGGCGATTGAAAGAACTGGTGAAGGAAGGCAAGTTAGAAAGCAAGGGAGAACTGAAGACTGTCCGAGATTTTGAAGTAAAACAGCCAGGTGGAGAAACACCGGCATCACCAACAAACGAGGCCACAGCATAATATGATCAGTATTACACCGGTATCCCTGCATGGTGCAGATGAAAGAGGCAGTAACTATATATGGGACTGTCAACGCACTGGAGAATTCATGTTGTGTTATAGGAATGCAGGCAGCAGCAGCGGTCAGCATTACCATGAAGGACACAGCGCTAATAAGAATCCGGAAATTATGTACCTGTTTAGTGGAACCGCTGAAATTCACTGGTGTCCGTTGGAGGGTGATGAAATTGTTGTTACGGAGATAACAGCGCCGGCGAGAGTGGAAATCCCTATTCGCATCTGGCATCAGCTAATTGCGGTGACGGATTGCTGTTTTATTGAACTGAACTCCATAGACGATGTACGGAAAGACAGTGTACGTGTATGGAGGGAGGATTTTGAAAAAATGATAAAAGTAAAATCGTAAGTGATATAATGGATATGGAAAATCAAACAACAGACGAATCTCTGCATAATGTCACGCATGTAGGCGGCATGTATGAGAGCTGGTTTCTGGATTATGCTTCCTATGTAATCCTGGAGCGCGCGGTTCCCAGCATTGAAGATGGGTTAAAACCCGTTCAGCGCCGTATCCTGCACGCTATGAAGGAAATGGATGATGGCCGCTTCAATAAAGTGGCTAACGTGATCGGACAAACGATGCAGTATCACCCCCATGGCGATGCATCCATCAGCGATGCCATTGTAAATCTTGGTCAGAAAGACCTGCTCATCGAAACCCAAGGTAACTGGGGAGATGTGAGAACAGGGGATGATGCCGCTGCTGCAAGGTATATTGAAGCACGCCTTTCCAAATTTGCACTGGATGTAGCCTTCAATGGCAAAACGACCCAATGGCAGTTGAGCTATGATGGCCGCAAAAACGAGCCCCTCTCTCTGCCGATGAAATTCCCACTCCTGTTAGCACAGGGAGCGGAAGGTATCGCCGTAGGGTTGTCTACCAAAATATTACCACATAACTTCAACGAGCTGCTGGATGCAGCTATCAAATACCTGAGAGGCCGGAAATTTGATCTCTACCCAGATTTCATGACCGGTGGGATGGTAGACGTCGCGAACTACAATGATGGTAAGCGTGGAGGTAAAGTAAGAGTACGCGCACACATTGAAGAGAAAGATAAAAAGACCCTCCTGGTAAAGGATGTTCCTTACGGTATCACTACCACACAGTTGATGGAGTCTATCGTAAAAGCCAACGACAGCGGTAAAATCAAGATCCGTAAAGTGGTGGATAATACTGCCAAAGACGTGGAAATTGAGGTGCAACTGGCGCCAGGCATTTCTCCAGATATCACCATCGATGCGTTGTATGCATTTACGGACTGTGAGATTTCTATCTCCCCTAACGCTTGCGTAATTGTGGAAGACAAACCGCAATTCATCACCGCTTCTGATCTCCTGAAATCATCGGTTGACTTTACCAAAGACCTGCTCAAACAGGAACTGGAAATTAAACTGGCAGAACTGGAAGACAAATGGCACTATACCTCCCTGGAGAAAATATTCTTTGAGAAAGGTATCTATAAGGAACTGGAGCAAAAACATAAAGATTGGGAAGCCGTTCTTACTGCGATTGACAAAGGATTTGGCCCTTATAAGAAAAATCTCAAACGTGCTATCGTTCGTGAAGATATCCTGAAACTAACGGAAAAGCCTGTACGTAGAATCTACCGTCTGGATATCAACGAACTCACCGAACAGATTAAAGGTATTGAAGGCGAAATCAAGCAGGTGAAACATGATCTGGCTAACCTGACTGAATATACCATTACTTATTATGAAGGATTGCTGAAGAAGTATGGTAAAGGAAAAGAGCGTCTGACAGAAATCAAGACCTTCGATACCATCCAGGTACAACAGGTGGCTATTGCCAATACCAAACTGTATGTAAACCGTGCAGACGGTTTCATTGGTACTTCCCTGAAGAAAGATGAATTTGTAGCAGATTGTTCTGATCTGGATAACGTCATCGTTTTCCTGAAAGATGGTAAAATGGTGGTAACCAAAGTAGCAGATAAAACCTTTGTAGGTAAGGACATCATTCACGTAGATATATTCCGCAAGAATGATGAACGTACCACCTACAATATGATTTATGTGGAAGGCAAAACCGGTGTCAGCTATGCCAAACGCTTCAATGTTACTGGTGTAACCCGCGATAAGGTATATGAACTGGCACATAAAGGTGAGAAGAATTCCAAAGTACATTACTTCTCAGCCAACCCTAATGGGGAAGCGGAAGTCGTAACCATCAAACTCAGTCCTAACTGCTCTGCCAGAAACAAAGAGTTTGATCTGTACTTCGAAACCATTGCGATCAAAGGACGTAACTCCATGGGAAACCAGGTAACGAAATATCCTATTCGCGGGGTGAAATTCAAGGAGAAAGGCGTATCCACACTGGCAGGCCAGAAAATCTGGTATGATCCAGAAACGGGTCGATTGAATACAGAAGAACGTGGTGTGTATATTGGTAGCTTTGAAGGAGAAGATAAGATCTTTGTTGCCTTTAAAAATGGTACCTACGAGCTGACCAATTATGAACTGACCAACCGTTATGAATCTAATGATGTGGTATACATCGAGAAATTCAGTCCGGATAAAATTGTTACTGCCATCTACTTTGATGCAGATAAGAAACAGTTCAATGTGAAGCGCTTCCGCATAGAAACACAGACACTGAATAATAAATTCCTGTTCATCAAGGAAGGCGCCAACAACTACCTGGAAATGGTGACTACCCATACCCAACCGGTAGTACTCCTGAAAACAGGTAAGAAACGCAGCCCTGAAGAGGAGGAAATCAACCTGGCAGAGTTCATTGAGGTAACTGGCTGGAAAGCAGTAGGAACAAGGATTGCCGGAGATGATTTAATCAGTGCAGAATTGTTGTCGGAAGATGAGGACCCAGATCCAGAGGATGACAGCAATGTACAAGGAGAATTATTCTCGTAATATTTGTACGATAGTAGAAACGCGTTGGGCGTTCTCAAATAAAAAGTTAAGAAAGCCGCTACCACTAATAATGGAGCGGCTTTTTTAATTTTTTATAGATATTTTAGTAATAGGATTTTTAATGACAAATGAATCATATGTTGCAGTTTGGCGAACAAATAGAGCGGATCAAAAAGAAGCTACTTGTAGCTGCTAAAATAGATAGTGACCGACATGTTTTCGGAGCTAGTTCGCATCAATATCATATTGGTGAAACTCTGGATGAAGCCGCTGTCAGTGAGTTTGAGAAAACGCACCAGATATCCTTACCTGCCTGTTTTAAAGCATTTCTGTGTAAGATAGGCAATGGGGGAAAATCTCAGCTTCAGTCTGCCGCAGGCCCATTCTATGGCATATATCCACTGGGCGAAAATCTGAATGAAATATGTGATCCCGTGTACCTGCGTCGGCCTGTAAAAATATATCCGCATCTTACAGATGAATACTGGGAAGACCTCACTAAAAGTATCAATGACGATGATATTTCTGATGAAGACTACGACGCTGCATTAGGATCTATTTATGCAGGTATACTGCCTATTGGATCGCAGGGATGCACCTATATACACGGATTAATTTTGAATGGACCACATGAGGGGAAAGTAGTGAACTTGGACCTGGATCGTCAGAAACCAATATTTACTTTTGAGGCAACTTTTTTAGACTGGTATGAACGTTGGTTGGATGAAATCATTTCCGGAGAGTTGACACAGGGGCAGCCCACTTGGTTTGGATATAGAATGGGCGGCCCTGTAGCTACGCTACTAGCGCTTTACAAGAGTGCTTCGGACAAGGTCATTAAATTAGATTGCCTGAATGGAATTCTCGGTAAACATCAGGTGGATGCTGATACTGTTAAGATCTTCGAAAAGGAATATCAATCAGCTACAGATGACTATAAGGAGCTGTGGCTACAAATCCTTAGCAAGTTTAACTACCAGGTTGCCAAGCCTTATCTGGTAACCACTACGAACTTATTGTGTGTGTACCGGTTTATCTTCTGGTATGCAAAAGACAAAAGCCAGGAATGGCGGGAGCATATCACGCAAAATATCCATCAGATCACAGATGAGGAAACATTTCGATTTTGTACATATCTCCTCTTTGAAATGAATTTTGATTATGGTCCATTGATTGTTCCAATGCTGCGCAGCAGCAATAGCGGTATCAGGCAAACGGCCATTTATACATTAGGGAAGCTTAAGCACAAATCGGTTTATATTGATACATTCATTGAAGGCTTGCATGATAATTCCAATAATGTTATTCATTCTTCTTTACAAGCATTAAGCGATATTAAAGATAAACGGTTATTACCTCACTATAAGTTGGTAGCAGAACGGTTTCCTGAGGAAACGGGGTATATACTAAGTAATCTACGGCAGCGGCTTCAAACATATGGCCTTACCTTATCGGATATAAAAAAGAGGGATTATTGATGAGCTGAACTATGATCTTTCTTGCAGTGTTATTATAGATAATGGCATGTTATGAGCAATGTATCACTCCGTATCAGTAGCGCTGCTTTCGTTGAAAAAGGAACAATCCCTACTCAATATACTTGTGATGGTATTGATATCAGTCCTCCACTGGAAATCGATGATATACCGCCAGGTACCGCTTCTCTGGCCATCATTGTTGACGATCCGGATGCGCCAGCTAAGGTATGGACACATTGGGTGGCGTGGAATATACCCGTCACTTCCCTCTTACAAGAGCATTATTCTGGTGCAGTAGAAGGGGTAAATGATTTTGGGCATACTACTTACAATGGGCCATGTCCGCCTAAAGGTGCACATTGTTATCAATTCCGAGTATTTGCATTGGATTGTCAGCTCTCGCTGCAACGAGGTGCTAGTCTTCATGAATTGATCACCGCCATGAGGGGGCATATATTAGCCAAAGGATTATTAACTGCCTATTATTCGCGGAAATAAAAGAGGCTTCATTACTCGTTTTTGGTAAAGAGAGAATGACGTCCAGACGTCACTCTCTCTTTATCTTTTTCGTTGTCCCTGCCCAGCGGGCAGGGCTACAAAAAGAAGAGTTGGGGCTTCTTTTGTGGCAGCCCCTTTATTTTCATTGAATTTTAACTTTTCATATCAGGATAGTCTCCTATTTTTAATAATATCCAATTCGAATTCCCAACTCCAATTAACATCATGAAGAATACTATCTCCCCTAAAAATTTCAAATGGATAAATAATATATCCGGGTGGATCATTTGTGCCATAGCCTGCACAGTGTATATTATGACCAGGGAAGCTACGGTCAGTTTTTGGGACTGTGGAGAATTCATCCCCTGTGCTTATAAGCTGGAGATATCGCATCCGCCGGGAGCCCCATTATTTATCATGTTGGGAAGGATATTCATCATATTGTTTGGTGGCAGTTGGGATGGGGTAGTACCTAATACTCATGCGGCACAACAGGTGAACCTTTTGTCTTCCATAAGCAGTGGATTTACCATTCTGTTCTTATTTTGGACAATTACCCATATGGGGCGCCGACTATTTCAAAAAAAGGATGAAGAGCTTAGTCTAGATAAAACAATTGCTATCATCGCTTCAGGTGCCGTTGGAGCGCTAGCATTTACCTTCTCTGATTCCTTTTGGTTCTCTGCGGTAGAAGGTATCGTTTTCGGTGTTTCTCCGCTCTTTATAGCCATGGCTTTTTGGGCCATACTTAAGTGGGAAGAACAGGCTGACCAACCTTATGCTGACCGTTGGATAATACTGATTGCTTATCTGATAGGATTGTCTATAGGGGTACATCTGTTAAGTCTACTTAGTATTCCGGCTTTGGTAATGACCTATTACTTTCGTCGTTACTCCTATTCACGCAAAGGCGCTATCCTCGCGTTTTTGCTGGCATGTGTACTAACTGGTGTTGTACAAATATTAGTGATACAGGATACGGTAAAAGTAATCGGCTGGTTCGACCGTTGGTTTGTGAATGACTTAAACTTGCCATTTAATTCTGGGGCTATTTTTGCCATCTTGTTGCTGGCAACATTGATAGTGGTAGGGTTATACCAGGCTCAGAAAAAGAAACGCCATTTACTGCAATTAGGGTTACTGTGTTTTACTTTCATCTTAATAGGGTATTCTTCCTATTTCATGATCCTGATACGGGCCAATGCCAACCCTGCTATTAATATGCAGCAGGTAAACAATCCGATAGAGCTAGTAGCGTATCTGGACCGCTCCCAATATGGTTCCTGGCCTATTCTAAGTGGTCCGGATTTTACATCCAAACCTACTGGCTATAAGAATACAGGAGACATCTATTATAAGAATGAGAAAACAGGTAAGTATGATGTGGTAGGGAAAAAAATTGATTACGAATATGATCCAAGTGATATTCACTTGTTCACTCGTGCCTGGAACAATGACAACTCTTCAGGATATGTAGATTTTTACCAGTCGTGGTTAGGTTTGGGTAAAGATGAGAAGCCCACTTTCGGAGATCACATGAAATGGCTGGTAAGCTATCAATTTAATTGGATGTACTGGCGCTATTTTATGTGGAATTTTGCAGGAAGGCAGAATGATTTGCAGGGACTTGGGAATGCGCGGGATGGTAACTGGATTTCAGGTATTCCTTTCTTTGATAATATACGATTGGGCGACCAAAGTCTTTTGCCCGACGCCATGAAAGCGAATAAAGCACATAATCGATTATTTATGTTGCCCTTGTTGTTGGGAATATTTGGCCTACTATATCAATGGAAACATGATCGTCATAATGCGATAGTCGTGTTCTTGTTGCATTTCTTTACGGGTATTGCTATTATCTTATACCTTAATCAATATGGCCCTCAACCAAGGGAACGAGATTACTCTTATGTTGGTTCTTTCTATGCATTTGCCATTTGGATAGGATTAGGGGTGTTAGCGGTTTTTGACTGGATTAAAAAGAGAATGCCGGGTAAAGTAGCGGCCCTTACCGCCGGACTGATATGCTTGGTGGGGGTACCGGTATTGATGGCTTCACAGGAATGGGATGATCATGACCGTTCTATGAAAACATTAGCAAGGGATTATGCGGTTGATTACCTGAATTCTTGTGCACCTAATGCCATTCTTTTTACCGGTGGTGATAATAATACTTATCCGCTGTGGTACGCACAAGAAGTGGAGAATGTCCGTCCGGATGTTCGTGTAAATGTTACGAGTCTACTAGGTACTGATTGGGCTATTAACCAAATGCAACGGAAAATAAATCAAAGCGATCCTGTGCCTTTCAGTTGGACACCAGATAAATACTTGGGAGAAAACCGTAATGCTGTTCCTTTTTATGATATTAGTAAGGTGCCCCAAGATCGTTATTTCAACCTGAATGAAATAATGGCTTTTATAGGGGATGATAATAATAAGCTCCAGACTACAGTGGGAGAAGGTACCAATTATCTCCCTACGCATAAACTCTTCTTACCGGTAGATAAGGATGCAATTGTAAAAAGTGGTGTGGTATCGGCTAAAGACAGTAGTCATATCGTATCGCCGATGACCTTTGACATTACGGCCAATACTTTATACAAAAGTGACTTGGCCCAGTTGAATATTATTGCTGCCAACAACTGGAAACGTCCTATTTACTATTCACCGCCGTTGCCTTATGAATTGGGGTTAGGTAATTATGTAAGTCAGGAAGGGCTGGCTTATCGCCTGGTACCTGTTAAGAAAGAAGAAACGGAACTTGGTAGTAGTGTAAATATAGACGCTATGTACAATAACCTGATGAACAAGTTTCGTTTTGGCGGTGCGGAACATCCGGGTACTTACTTTGACGAAAACGGGCGCAGAATATTATTAGATATACGCAGATGTTATGCTACACTGGGTATTGCACTGGCACAGGAAGGTAGGAAAGATACGGCACTCAAAGTGCTTGACTATGGCTATAAAATGCTGCCAGCAGCCACATTACCTTATGGGCTTGACATTAATAATAATATTATTTCCTTACAATATGCCTACGCCTATTTCTTGAATGGTGATATTAACAAGGGGAATGCTATTGCGGACGAGGTGATCCGCAACAGTAATCAGCAATTAATGTATTACAAATCCTTGCCTGGCAGTTTAGGAGATGCTTTTTCGAGAGATAGCCAATCCTGTAATGAGATTATCGCTCGTTTAGAACAGATGAAAAAGGGATTTGCGGATTCTACTCATTTACAACTGAAATAGCGCGCTT
Source organism: Chitinophaga sp. (assembly GCF_019236475.1). GTDB lineage: Bacteria > Bacteroidota > Bacteroidia > Chitinophagales > Chitinophagaceae > Chitinophaga. Next base: position 294,543 of record NZ_JAFAIX010000003.1, on the reverse strand, counting down.
TAATCAACTTGCCTAAACGAAATAAAAGAAAAACAAGCTGTCGTCCCTGCCCACTGGGCAGGGACGACGAAAAAAACAAAAACGGGATGGACGTTTCGACGTCCATCCCGTTTTTGCTACAGCTTATTTTTTATTTTTGCTTAGGCTTTTTAATGCCTGTTGGTTGCTTGGCTGGTGCCGCTTCCTGGTTGTAATCATCCACGCTTTTTGGATTCGTCATGCTTTTCTTTTTAACGTCCATAGGTTGTGGAACTGGAGGACCTTGCCCTAGCGGGATAGCATCGTGAAAGATCTTTTCTACATGTATCCATTGTCCCATCATCCATTTGAAGCCTTCGTAGTCCATATCTGACACCAGGGTAAATTTCTTCTCCGGCTCATTACTTTCAGAAATAAGGTGATCAAATATGATCATGTCTTTTTCTTTATTGTAATTCAGGCTAATGCTGCTTTCCTTTTTGTATTCCAGGATAAACCTATTCCTGGTAGGCTGTTTCACGCTATCCTGACTGAAACTGAAGAAAGGCCCGCCAAATACTGGTTGTCCGTTTTTGAAGGTCAGCATTTCAATGATTTTCTTCTGGCTGCGTGGATTATTTGCATCCCAGCCGAAGAGGGTATAATATTCCTTGTTGAAGTAATGTTTTTGTTCAATCCGATAATAGAGGCAACCATACCAGGATTTGTTATCTGTGATGGTATCCGGATTGGTCATATAATCAGAGGCATCGAAGAGTGGAAAGAGCTTCAGTTGACCATCCGGAGTATTCATCTGGATGGCGCCATAGTGGCGATAGAAGCCATTTTCCCTTTCCAATGCCCAGGTAAAGATACGGAAGGAACTGTCTGTCGGATATTGAATAGAGACTGTTCGCAGCGAATCGAACCGATATTTAAAGGAGTATTTGCTCTTCAGTGCTCGTACGAGGGTTGGGATAAAGGCATCGCAGGCTTGCTGGCGGCCGTCATCGCCTTTTCCGCTGAAGATTTCCTGGCTTAACTGCTGCAGGGTATCCTGGTAGTGTCGCAAGTGCGCTTTAGACGCGGCGTTTGGTACCTGGGCTTGTGCTTGCAGGATAGGGCAGGAGAGTAGGATAAACAGTAATATTTTTTTTACCATACTTATTATACGGTTACAGGACGAAATTATTGTCTTGCTAATGATGGAAGGCTCCTGGCAAAATCGAGCAGGGAATCACATCTTTGATCGATCAGTGGGTGTGGAACCTGCATATCCGGAAGGGTGGAGGGGATGAAAACTGTTTTCATCCCCAGGTTACGTCCGAATTGCATATCTCCCATTGTATTGCCAACCATTATTGATTGATTGAAATCGATCTCGGGGAAGTCTTCCTTGGCTTGAAATGCCATTCCATTTTGTGGTTTACGACAAGGGCTGTCATTATCCACGTCTGGGCAGTAGTAAATTTTATCGATACGACCGCCATGCTGGCGGATTTCAGCTAGCATATGGGAATGGATATTGTCCAAACCTGCGGGAGTGAGAAGGCCGCGTCCGATGCAGCGCTGGTTGGTGACGATGACAATACGATCAAAGTGATGGTGGAGGATACTGAGTGCTTGGAGCACGCCATCGCTGAAGCGGAACATATCCCATTGCAGGACGTATCCGCCTTTAATTTCGTCGTTGATGACACCGTCCCTGTCCAGAAATAAGGTCATGATTGAATACTAACGTTAATGGTTATACGGAAGGTATCTGGCAGCAGCCTGATAATCTTCTGGAATACCGATATCGATAAAATAGGTATCGCTGATAAAGCCGTAGAGCTGTTGGCTGGCTGCCATTGGTTCTAGTACTTCTTTTTCGAAAGAGAACTTTCCCGGTAATTGGAGACTCTTCAGATAGGTGGCGCTGGTAAGATAAACGCCGCCATTGATCAGTCCTGCTTCCATGAATTGTTTCTCTCTGAAAGCGGTGATGAGGGCATTTTCATCCTGTGAAACAGTGCCATAGCGGTCGAACTGCACCATCGGCTTCAGCGCTAAGGAAAGGTGGCTTTTATGCGATTGATGGAACGCATCGAATGCGGGGAGGTTCACATCAAAATAAGTATCTCCGTTAACGATGAAGACATTATCCCCTTCTACTTTTCCTAGCGCGTATACGATGCCGCCGCCAGTGCCAAGGGGTTCTGGTTCTATGGCGAAAGATACGCGTAAGGGCAACCGTTGGCTATTACACCAGTCTATCACTTGTTCGGCTTTATAGCCGAGAGAGAGGATAGCATGGGTAATTCCCTGTTGGTGTAGGTAATGCAGGAGGTAGAAAAGGAAAGGCTGGTCACCTATGGGCGCCATGCACTTTGGTTTGTCAGCAACTGCACTGCGAAGGCGGGTACCGAGGCCACCCGCCAGTACGATACATTCTGTTGTCATTAGGAGAACAGGTTGTTTTCTACTATTTCACAGATGATATGACCGGTAGTGATATGCGCTTCTTGGATGCGAGGCGTATCAGTGGAGGGCATATTGAGCAGGTAATCGCTGCCATCTTTCATTTTTCCGCCGGTTTGGCCAGTCATGCTAACGATGATCATGCCTTGTGCTTTGGCCACTTTCATGGCTTCCAGGATATTGGAGGAATTACCGGAGGTGGAAATACATACCAGTACATCGCCTTTGCGGCCGATGCCGCGCAGGATACGTGCGTATACTTGGTCGTATCCATAGTCGTTGCCCACGGCTGTCATGTAGGAAGAGTTGCAATGCAGTGCTTCCGCATAGAGTGGGGTACGATCTTTATAGAATCTGCCGGAGAATTCGGCGGCGAGGTGCTGGGCATCCGCGGCGCTGCCTCCGTTTCCGCAGAACAGAATTTTATGGTCTTCGCGGAGGCTGTGGGTAATTACATCCGCCACTTGCCGGATGGTTTCCAGCAGTTGTTCATCCTGAGCGATAGCTTCCTTTACGGCAATACTTGCCTTCAATCTGTTAACAATTTCTTGCTTCATCGGGTAAAGTTAAATTAGATGCTCCAGGTTTGAACACCATTATTGGTAAAATGATAACGTTTAACATCTCCGCCGAATTTGCCCAGGGCATCTACTACGGCGAAGCGGGTATTTTTCGGGCAATAGAAGATCATGAAGCCTCCACCACCTGCGCCGGAGATTTTACCGCCACTGGCGCCGGCATTGCGGGCTGCCTCATAAATCTCATCCAGTTGTGGATTGGAGATTCCTTTTGCCATTTTTTTCTTGTATTGAAAGCCATAGTCCAGGATTTCCCCGATCTTATCGATGGAACCGCGTAGCAGGGCTTCTTTCATCATCACAGATTGTTCTTTGAGATGATGCATGGCGTCAATGGAGTCGTCTTTCTTTTCGTTTACATTTTTCTGTTGTTCAGAGATAATGCTAGAAGAGAGGCGACTGGTAGAAGTATAGAAGAGCACCAGGTTATTTTCCAGTTCGTGGAGATATACGTCCTTGATGCGGAGCGGGTTCACGATTACTTTATCGCCGGCATAGAATTCCATGAAGTTCACGCCACCGAAAGTAGCTGCATACTGGTCTTGTTTGCCGCCGGCCTGTTTAAGGTCTTCTCTTTCAATAGAGTAGGCCAGGTGGGCCATATCGTATTCACCCAGGGGGAGTTTCAGCCATTCCGCGAAGGCGCCGAGTACAGCCACTACTAGTGTAGAGGAGGTGCCGAGGCCGGAGCCAGCAGGTGCGTCCACGAAGGTGGTCAGCTTGAACCCAGAAGGGAGCTGGCCATAGTCTTTATACAGGCGGTTTACCACTCCTTTGAGGATATCCAACTTGCCATCTAATGGCAGGGGATAGGTTGCATCGTAGGAGAGGGATTCTCTTCTGTCAGCAGATTCAAAAATCACTTTGTTCTCTGTCAGCGGTTCGATGGAAGCGCGTGCATAGAGAGATATGGTTGCATTGAGGATAGCGCCGCCGTATAAGTCGGAATAAGGACTTACGTCGGTGCCGCCACCGGCAAGGCCTATACGTAGAGGAGCTTTACTTCTGTAAATCACGCCTTTGTTTTGGTTTAGATATCTTAAGAAATGTTGTCGGCTAATTTATGAATTTCTGTGGCCAGGCGATGCCAGGAATATTTTAATTTTTCCTGTTGCAAGGCAGCTACCATATCGGCTTCGCGGTTTTCCACGAAATATTTCTCGATGGCAGCGGCGATGCTTTGCGGATCGGGCTCACATTGGAAGCCTACTACGCCGTCTGGTACCATTTCCGTGAGTCCACCTACATTGGTGACCACCATTGGTTTATCAAAGTGGTATGCGATCTGCGAAATACCGCTTTGGGTGGCACTTTTATAGGGTTGTACTACTAGATCTGCGGCACAGAAATAATTTTTAACTGCTTCGTTGGGGATGAAATCTGTATGCATGAGTACGCGATCGCCTAGTTGCAATTCCTGTAGGAGTTGCTGATAGGGAGCGGCATCTTCATAGAATTCACCGGCTACAATGGCATGTATATCCAGTTTTTTCAGGCGTTCATCGGCCATGGCTTTGAGCAGGAGGTCCAGGCCTTTGTAGGCGCGGATAAAACCGAAGAACAGGATATATTTTTTACCTGGTTGTAGCTTTAAATTGGCTCTAGCAGCCTCTTTAGAAATTTGTTCCCCATAGTTATCATAGATAGGATGGGGAATGAGGGATGCCGGTTTATTGGGCTCAAACACGCGGAGATCGTTGAGTACAGATTGACTCATCGCGATAAATGCATCCACGGGTTTGAGGAAATATTTTGTAAAGGGGACATCACCCGGGCGTTTTTCGTGGGGTACCACGTTATCCAGGATGGAGATTACCTTGGTATGATGTTTCTTTTTACCGAGTCGCAGTAGGCTTCCGAAAGCGGGGCCCATGATGGGTAGCCAGAATTTGACAATGATGATGTCTGGGTTCATTTTGCGGATAGCGCGGCCTGCTTTGAGCCAATTCAGCGGGTTGACGGAATTGACAAGGCGTTTGATGCGCAGGTGTGCGGGTGCTGGATCGGTAGAGTACTGGCTTTTGCCTGGGAAAAGTAATTCCGGGTATTGGACGGTGAAAGTGAATATTTCCACCTCATGGTTTTCCTTTTGCAGTTCTTCTGCCAGTCTTTCATTATACGCAGCAAGCCCACCCCGGAAGGGGTAGGCTGTGCCGATGATGAGTATTTTCTTTCTTTGCGTCATTAGATCGTGTTGTCCATTCTTTCTTCTACTAGGTAGATATTACGTTCTGTGGCATTGCGTGTCACCAGTTCGCCGATAAAACCTGTGAGGAATAATTGAGAGCCTATAATCATTGCCAGCAGGGCTAGGAAGAAGATAGGTCTGTCGGTCATATTGTATTTATCGTAGAAAATTTTCGCGAAGCTGAGATATCCAGCGATTACAAAACCCAGGATAAAGAAGAAGGTCCCAAGGGCACCGAAGAGGTGCATGGGTCTTTTCCCAAATTTCCCGATAAACATGATGGTAGCGAGGTCGAGGAATCCGTTGATAAAGCGTTCCAGGCCAAATTTGGTGGTGCCGTATTTGCGGGCTCTGTGTTCTACTACTTTTTCACCGATGTTACGGAAGCCGTTCCATTTGGCGATGACAGGGATGTACCTGTGCATTTCGCCGTACACTTCTATAGACTTCACTACTTTCCTGCGGTAGGATTTGAGGCCGCAGTTCATGTCGTGTAGTTTAACGCCGCTCATGCGGGTAGTGGTGTAGTTATAGAGTTTGGAGGGCAGGTTTTTGGTAAATGCGTTATCGTAGCGTTTCTTTTTCCAACCGCTGACGAGGTCATAGCCATCTTCGATGATCATGCGATAGAGGTCTGGGATTTCATCCGGACTATCTTGCAGATCTGCGTCCATAGTGATGACAACGTCTCCTTGGGCGGCCGCGAACCCTTCATTGAGGGCGGCGGACTTACCATAGTTGCGTTGAAATTTGATGCCTTTGATTTGTGGGTTTTCTGTTCCAAGCTGTTGAATGACCTGCCAAGAGTTGTCTGTGCTGCCATCGTCGATCATCCATACTTCATAGGAGAAGTGGTGTTCCCGCATGACACGGTCGATCCAGGCGGCCAGCTCTGGTAGTGATTCTTCTTCGTTTTTTAAAGGAACGATTACGGATATGTTCAAACTCATTGATAATTTCTCCTTGATAATATTTTCTTAGCCCTGGGCCTTTTGTTCTTTGGGCGCTACCGCTGCTCCGATCAGGGAAGCGATTACACCTAGGATCATGTAGGTGAACAGTATTCCACCAATGGCAAACACAAAATACATTCTACTTGTCAGCTCCAGTGCTTTCTGAATGGCATCTTCTGGTGTCTTGTTTAATTCCATTTGCTTACGAGCTGCTTCCAATGTTTGCTCTTTCATGTCAGGGAAGATGATCAGCATGACAACTGTCAGCAGGATGGAAAGCACGGTGATCACAGCCGTTGTTTTAAAACCATTAGCGAAAATGGTTCCGAAAGTTTGTCCTGCATTTTTCTTTCCGAAATCAAGACAAGCAAGAATAACGCCTACGGCTAGCAGCAGCATGCCTACCCATCCGGTCCATCTCTCCATGTTCAATTTCATGAAGTACATGACGAGGTTATAAACAAAAAGGACGAGGGCAGTAACTATTCCGTAAGGAATGTGGTTTTTGTTTGACATAGCAACAAATTGTTTTATGGATGTAGGAATATAAGAACCAGGTTTATTTTGTTACTTGCCCATTATTCACTACAGCTACGGCTCTACCTTTTAGGGCTGCCCCAATATACGCTGAATTTCTGGACCTGGAAGCAATATCTGCCTCCGTGAAAATCCATTCTTCATCAGGGTTGAACACCGTAAGGTTGGCTACAGCACCTTCCTGGAGGGTAGGTTGTTGCAGACCGAATATTTTACGGGGTTTGTCTGTCAGCATGGAAATCAAATGTTCCAGTGGTACTTCCGGTAGGTGTTTGCGGATGACACCGAAGCTACTTTCCAAGCCGATCATACCATTTTTTGCATATTCGAACTCGACTACTTTAGCATCCCAGTCTTGTGGCAGATGATGGGTAGCAAAGCAATCGATAATACCGTTTTTCACTGCATCCTGTAAAGCTTTCACATCATCGGCGCCTCTGAGGGGAGGGTTTACTTTCAGGTTGGTATCGTAGTTCACCAGGCTGGCATCTGTCAGCGACAGGTGGTAAGGTGTTACAGAACAGGTTACCTTGATACCCTGCGCTTTGGCCGCAGCGATCATTTCCACTGATTTGCGAGTGGTGATACCGGTGATATGCAGGTGTGAGTCTGTATATTTTGCTAGTTCTATATCACGTTGAACGATCAGTTCTTCTGCCAGGGCAGGTTTGCCAGGCATACCCAGTTGTGTAGAGTAGATACCCTCATTCATGAGGCCGTGTGCAGAAACGCTATGGTCGTCTGGGAGCTGGATCAGGGTGCCGTCGAAAGCCTTGATGTATTGGAGGGCTTTCAGGAGCAGGCCGGGTGATTGCAATGGTTTCCAGCCATCGGAGAACGCTACGGCGCCGGCTTCTCTCATTTCATACATTTCAGCTAGTCCGGTACCTTCCAGATTTTTGGTGGCGGCGCCAATTGGCAGCACATTCACAGCGCTGTGGCGTGTTTTGCTGATGACATATTCTATCTGCGCTTTGGTATGAAGGGCGGGTTGGGTATTGGGAACTACCATTACGGTTGTATAACCACCTCTTGCCGCTGCCTTGACACCAGTGTAAAGGTCTTCCTTATATTCCTGGCCTGGGTCTGAAAAATGAGAGAAAATATCCATCCAACCTGCTGAAACATGCAGGTTTTCACCTGAAATGACAGTAGCGTGGTTATCCTCCAGGTGGTCTGCCACTTGGTGGATAATACCGTTCTGAATGGAAATGTCTTTTTGCTGCCCATGGAAAGGAGAGGAAGGCGCTAAAATTCTGACGTTTTTGAGTAACATGTGCATCTGTAAGTCTGTTCTAAAATATCGAAACCGATCCAAAAATACCGCAGCAAATGTAGTACAAAACTGTTAATGAAAGAGGGGAATCCCTACATTTAAGCAGCTTTATTCAGGTTGGTATGGTTCTTGGAAATGCAGGGGTAGCAGATCAAATAACAACAGCGATGGATTATATTCAAACCCTCATCAGCCGGATATGCGACCGATCAGATCAGCTCCAGGAAACTCAGACAATTAGCTGGCAGGCGCTCCGGGAGGCCGAACAACTAGCCAATCATGCCTACATTCCCGTTCTGTATCAATACATTGAACATGAAGAGAACAAGGAAAGGAGGAGAGCAGCTTTGTATATCATAGCGCAACTGTCTCGCAATACAAATGACCCTGAAGTAATTCGTTTTTTAATCGACCGACTCAAAATAGAACAGGATGCCGATATGATTACCGGCATTCAACAAGACTTGGAACGAGGCCTGCCCATTCCTTCTTATATCAATGTACAGCCCTTGCTGAATAATGCGTTGTCTACCAATACCAACGTACGTAGATCCGCCCTGCTGGCCCTGAAAGGGACTAAAAACCCAGCGGTGGAAGAGTGGGTATTGCAAATATTACAACGTACTGTTAATGAATATGATATATATTATATAGCAGTATTGTTGAATAGAATTGCTACCCGCAAAAGCTTGGGTGCATTGAAACGGTTATTGGAGCATCACCGTTCTGATGTTAGGAGTCTTGCTTTTGCCACCATAGCCGACATAGAGCGGGAGAAAGAAGTCTTGTTCTATGCTCGTTGCCTGATGCGTGGACAGTTGAAATTTGAGGCCATGCAGGCGATTTATAAATATGCCGACGAAAATGCCATACAGGCGGTGATTAATCGTATCACAGAGTTACTGTCACGTAAAAGAACTGGTGAAACCCATCATCTCAATGGCGATTCCCACAAAAACGGCTTCACAGACCTGATGCTGGGCATGGAATTTCTTTGGAAGTTCCGGGCAGCAAAAGCGGAAGTGAAGAAAACCTTTTCCTGGATTACAGAAAAACGCGCCGATTACTTGTTGCCGGAAGAAAGGGAATGGATACAGCGTAATGGTGCTGTAGGCTGATTTCCCGCGGTAAACAGGCTTCTTTTGGTTACATTCGCATCCTAAAAAGTTAAAAGGATGAAAAAAGCGTTCCTAGTGCTTTTGACTGGATCTGTGATGAGTGCCTGGCAATATACCTATGCCCAGCAGCGGATGTACACTATGTCGGAAGCTACCAACAGGCTTCGCATGGAGCTGGCCCCCGAAAAGCTGAAAATGTTTGAATGGATTCCCGGTGAAAACGCCTACACAAGAGCAATTACAGCCAATGGTTCCACGGCCTGGGTGAAATACAGCGTTCCTTCCATGAAAGCTGATACCCTGTTGACTACCGCCAACCTGAATGAACAACTTTTCTCTGGAAGCCCGCTTCGTGGCCTCCCTCCGCTCAAATGGATCAATGCTACCAATGCCTGGTTTACCATGGCAAACAAGGTATATACCGTGACCCTGAAAGATGGTAAATGGCAAGGCAATACCTTGTGTACCCTTCCCGAAGGAGCGGAAAATGTCTCCCTAAATCCTAAAAGCAACCAGATCGCCTGGACTGTCAACAACAACCTTTTCCTCCGCACGGCCGATGGTCGTACCCTTTCCGTTACCAATGATGCCGACGCAAACATTGTGAACGGAAAAAGCGTACACCGAGATGAATTTGGTATCAACGGCGGTATATTTTTCTCTCCAAATGGCGACCAACTGGCTTTCTACCGTATGGACCAGCGTATGGTAAAGGATTATCCGGTGGTAGACTGGTCTGTGGTACCAGCGAAAGCCAACCTGATAAAGTATCCTATGGCTGGCGGTACTTCTCACGAAGTAACCCTTGGCATTTACCAACCGAGCACACAAAAAACGATATTTCTGAAAACTGGTTTGCCTGCAGATCATTACCTCACAGGGGTAACCTGGGCGCCGGATCAGCAATCTGTCTATATTGCTATTCTCAATCGTGAGCAAAACCATTTGTGGTTGAACCAGTACAGCACTGCTACTGGCGACTTAGTAAAAACGCTCTTTGAAGAAACGGATAGCAAATATGTACATCCAGAACATGGGCTGACCTTCGTTCCTGGCAAGAATGACCAGTTCATTTGGTATTCCGATCGGGATGGTTATCGTCATCTCTATCTTTACAATACCAATGGGCAGTTGATTCGTCAGTTGACAAAAGGTAACTGGGTGGTGAATGAGATCCTGGGCTTTAATGCTGGAACCGGCGAAGTAGTGATCAATACTGCGAAAGAAAGTCCAATGGAGAAGCATCCGTATGCCGTATTGCTGAAAACTGCTGCTATGCGCCGCCTGGATAATGCAGCCGGATGGCATGAAGCACAGTTAAGTCAGGATGGTAATTACTTGTTGGATGTTTACAGTGCAGCGAATGTTCCTGCTGTATCGCAGGTTTTGGCCGTAAAAGGTAAATGGGTGCAAACCCTGATTGACAGTAAAGATCCGCTGAAGGAATTCAAGCGTCCTGAAATCAAAAACATTACCCTGAAAGCAGATGATGGCACCCCATTGTATGGTAAAATCATTCTGCCGGTGGATTTCGATTCTACCCGTAAGTATCCGGTGATTGTATACCTGTACAATGGCCCGAATGTACAACTGATCAAGAACACCTGGCCGGCCAGTGGCAATCTTTGGTATGAGTATATGGCCCAACATGGATATATTGTGTTTACCATGGATGGTCGTGGTAGTCTTAACCGAGGAATGGCCTTTGAACAGGCTACTTTCCGTCAGTTAGGTACTGTGGAGATGAATGACCAACTGCAAGGCGTTGCTTACTTGAAATCACTGCCTTATGTGAATGCCGACAAAATGGGCGTACACGGCTGGAGTTTTGGTGGATTTATGACTACTTCGTTGATGTTGCGTCATCCGGAAGTGTTCAAAGCCGCAGTAGCTGGTGGTCCGGTGATTGACTGGTCTATGTATGAAGTGATGTATACCGAACGTTATATGGATACCCCGCAGGAAAATCCGCAAGGCTATGCGGATAATAATCTGCTGACCAAAACAAAAAATCTGAAAGGTCATTTAATGCTGATTCATGGTACCAATGATGATGTGGTGGTATGGGAGCATTCTATCAAGTTCCTGAAATCCTGTGTGGATACGGGTACGCAGGTGGATTATTTTGTTTACCCTGGTCATTTGCATAATGTGTTGGGGAAAGATAGGGTTCATTTGATGCAGAAGATTACAGATTACTTTGATCTGTATCTCAAATAGATCAATACTTTATAAGTGTTTTGTTTTCATTCTTCGGTCGGAAAACAAAACTACTCTTGTAGTTCCGCGCTCAGCGCGGAACTACAAGAGATAAAGCGAAAATGGGCGACATCTTCGATGTCGCCCGTTTTCGCTTTGCGGATATCCGAAAGAAATTACTCGCCAGTGTTACCGTTGGTAAACCCTTTAGGCACATATTGAATATCAGAGAAAATACTTTCGCAGCTTGCTCCCAGCGGTGACTGAGAAGAGAAGCCCAGCTTGATTTTGCCGGTAGGTTGAAAATTTACTTGTCTGGCAGCTATCCAGGTTTTTCCATCCATGGAATAGAACATACCGTAGAAATTTCCTCTTTTACTGAGGCGCATCCATACTTCATTCGTAGGTGCGACCGCGTTATTCGCATCGTCTGTGTAAGTGTTGGTGACGCCGGAGCAAACAGACTTGGTGCCGTAATGGCTTTTTTCAAAAAGGAATTTTATATAGTGGGTGCTATCTGCATAAACGAAAATAGCACCGCCATCATAGGTATCTTTGAAGCCTACTTTTAATTTCGTTGTTACCGTGAAATCCGCGTCTGGATTGAATAGCAGGATAGGAGCCGTAGTCATTTTAAAGTCTCCGCCACCGTAGTGGAAGAAGTCGGTTCCTTTTCCTGCTACAATACTTACATTATTGTTTTTAGCTACTGCGTTGGCGGGTTTATTCAGCCAGTAACCAGCGGAGGGAAAGCCTTTGAGGCGAATAGAGTCTTCCCCAGCGGCAAAAGCACGCGTAGAAATGGCCATGCCGAGTAAGGCTAACAGGAAAGTATATACGCTTTTCATGGGTGTCGATTTTTGGGTTTTATATTGTGAGACTAGGGTCTGTCTTTCGTCAGTTTTTGTAACGTTGGAAGGATGTGGGCTGCAAAGCGTTCCATACCTACATCTGTAGGGTGCACGCCATCAACGGTGCCTTCATGATCTTCACCAATAAAGTCTTCAGCGGTAGTATAGAAGAGGTTTTTAACGCCCAGTTTTTGCAGATCAGCATAAGCTTTTTTCAGTTCTGCTTGTTTTTTAAGCGCTATCTCTTTTACAGAAGGGGTAAAGAAGCCGCTTTCGTACATATAATTTTCCACCAGCAGAATGGGCACTGTTGGTTTACAGGCGCGGAGTTGTTGTACCAATTTCACAGCTCTTTCATGAATGAGATCCGGTGTAGTATTGGGATTACAGTCGATTACAAAAAGTGCAGGATCTGTTTCGCAGAGGGCTTCGCCCACATTGGATTCGAACATCCCGTTGCCGCTGAAGCCGAAGTTGATGATAGGGCGTTGCAGTTTACGTACGAGGATATTCGTGTAAGCCATGCCTGGCCTGGAAGCGCAGCCGCCTTGTGCGATACTACTGCCGTAATAAACGATTGGTTTTTTATCTAGGAGCAGTTGATTGGCTGGTTGGGTAATTGTAGCATCGGTGTTAACACCGATAGATAAGGAGTCCACACCATCGTATAATGGCAGGAAGAGGAGGTATTCGCGGTCTACCGCCACTTCTCCGTTTAGGAGGGTGCGTTCCGACCTGCCGGAGTTATCGGGGATACCGCTGTTTACAAACTGCCATTTGTTGTTTACCAGGGCATAGAGGTCCAGCCCTTTGATCCCGGTGGCTGTCATGTGATTCATGCTGGCATTGTTCTTCACTTTCCATTTAGCAGAGATGGTAGATGCATTGGAGTGGAATCGGATGGCGATACCGGCGGAATTGAGGCTGAGGGCCCATACTTCCGGGCGTACCGTGGCTTTGAATTTTTCCGGTAGGCGGTTATAGTTATGTTCCTGATGATACTTATCTATTACCGGGAATTCCATGGCATCGTGATAGACCAGCTCTGTTTTAGGTTTGGCCGGGTTGGATTGCGCGTTTAGTATGGTTGTTAGCAGAAGGGCTGGCAGCAAGGGTTTCAGCCGGCGTAGCAGCATTTTTTTCATCTGATAGAATGATTTACTGATTGAATTGGGAGCCAAGCTAATAAAAAACAATGGATTTTGCCAATTACGCAAACGCTTGCGTGGTTAACGCAAGCGTTTGCGTAGCTGATATATAAAAACAAATGCTTAAAATAGTGGTGCGATTAATAAAGAATGTAAAACTTCTTTACGCAGGAAAAGCAGCTTATTTAGAACAGTGAACAGTTCGGCGCATACAGTGAACAATTATCGCGCCAACAGTGAGCAAAAGATCGCATTTATCCAGATGCGTGTTACAGTGAATAACGCACACGCCATGTTGTGCAACAGTGAACAATTTATCTATTAGACAGTGAACAGAGTCGTGACCTGCCATGGTACAATTGCTATGGCTAGGTTTGCGGCGGAGGTCCTAGCCTTGCTAAACATCAGTATCCAACCATTTTTATTTTTTAGGTATGTAATACCAATTGCGACTCCATGATGCGTTGCTGATAATCGTTGAGTGCCAATGTGCCATTCAGGATATCTAGCAGCATGTTGGTGGCTGCCTGTCCTTGTTCGTAGGGAAATTGTTCTACCGATGCTGCCGGTGGAAAAGCCGTATAGCTACTCACCGGGGTATTGGCGTAAGATACAAAAGTGATGTCTTTATTTATTTCCAGTTTTTGTTTCAGGGCGTATTGCACTGCATCCATGGCTACGTAGTCGTTGAAAGTGACTACTGCTGTGACTTTTCTTTTCAGTTTCAGGAGGTGTTGCATAGCAGCAGCCGTACCGGCGGCCGTAAGGTCTGCATTCACGATCAGTTCTGGATCATATTTCAGGCGATGTTTGCCGAGTGCGCGGATATACCCCGCCGCTCTTTCCTTGCTGGCTACCAGTTGTTCTGGGCCGTTGATCATACCAATGCAGCGATGTCCTTTTTTTAGGAGGAAATCTACTGCTTGTACGGTACCAGATTCCAGGTTGCAGGAAACAGCGTGGATATTGGGAAGATCCGGGATACGGTCGAAGAATACCACTGGTATTTTCGCCTGTCGGAGCATTTCGAAATGATCGTAGTTGCGGGTATTTTTTCCGATGGAAACGATACAGCCGTCTACGCGGTGTTGTTTAAAGCTTTGAATAATTTGTTTTTCGCGGGCTTCATCATCATGCGACTGGCCCAGGAGTACTGTATAATTATTGCTATAGGCGGTGTCTTCGATGCCGCTGATAGCGCTAGAGAAGAAGGCTTCAGAGAGTTCTGGTAGAAGAATACCGATAGTGAATGTTTTACCTTGCTGAAAGAAAATGGCGGTCTGGTTGCGTTCGTATCCTAGTTCTGCTGCCAATTGCTGCACTCTGGCCTTCGTTCTAAGGCCAATACTGTGATGATCATGCAGTGCTCTGGATACAGTAGATACAGAGATATTCAGCCTTTTTGCAATTTCCTTTATTGTTGGTTGACCCGAAGAAACCACCTTTCTCATACATTTCAGCAATTATTGGAAAAACAGATACAGTGAACAAGCTGGCGGGTAAGTTACTCAGATAATCCTAAACATCCCTGCTTTTTTGTTGCTTAAAGTTAGTGAACAGAACAGTAACGAAAATAATAATAGTTTATAAAAATCGACATGTGTCTCTTTGCGTTATGGCTACTGGGCCTTGCGTGTTGGCCGTATTATAAATTAAATATTTACAGATACATGATTGCAATTATATTTAAATATATGTAACTAATCAAATTTTAATTCAGATCTCAAGGTTTTGTTAATTCAAGCGTATTCGGCCTCATATTTGCTTATGAGGCTGTAACTTGCCGACGTCCTTTTGTTAATCACACAACGATTTTTTCTCAGATTATAAAAATGTAAACTATTATGAAGATAGACCGTTTTATCCTGCCTGTGCTTGCTGTTACCACCGTACTGGCATCTTGTTCCGCTCCTAGAAAGCTGCGAGAATCTGAAGCAAGAAATGCCCGTTTAGACAGCCTTTATCGGGCTACAGCGGAAAAGCTGAAGCAATGTGACGAGGATGCTGCAAGAGCTGCGGCAAACTATAAGGATCGTATTCAGAACATGACGGATAAGCAACAGGCGTTACAGACAAACAATACGCAAATGTTGGAACACCTGAAAGAACTGTCAGTAATTTCCAGTTCTCAGGCGGAAAGTATCAAGAAATCACTGGACAATATCGGTGCAAAGGATGCATACATTAAGGACCTGCAAGGCGCTATTGCCCGCAAGGACTCTCTCAATATGCAGTTGGTGCTGAATTTGAAAGGCGCCATCGGTAACCTGGATGACAAGGATATTAATATCAAGGTAGAGAAAGGTGTGGTGTATATCGATATATCTGATAAACTGTTGTTTAAGAGTGGTAGTTATGAGGTGACCGACAAAGCGAAGGATGTATTAGGTAAAGTGGCGAAAGTATTGTTGAATCAGCCTGATATTGAGTTCATGGTAGAAGGTCATACTGATAATGTGCCTTATCGTCCGAATGTGCTGTTGGATAACTGGGATCTCTCTGTTAAACGTGCTACCTCTGTGGTGCGCATTCTCCAGAACCAATATGGTATTCCTCCTGCAAGGATGACTGCTGCTGGTCGTTCTGAGTTTGTGCCTGTTTCCAGCAACGATACACCAGAAGGTAAAGCGGCTAACCGCAGAACAAGAATCGTGATTCTGCCTCAACTGGATCAGTTCTTCAAACTGCTGGAAAAACCTGCTAAATAATATTAACGGAAATCATCATAATGAAAGAAGCCGCCAATCATTGGCGGCTTTTTTCGTTTTTATAAGTTATGATTCCGCGAAGCATGCCAGGGAAAATAAACCCATGAAATGGCCAGACACTCCACCAGTAAAGCTCCCCAGCCACTCCATCAGGAACATAAATGGCTGTTTGGACCAGTGTCTCCCCCAACACTTCAAAATGCAACCAGGCCTCACCAGGCACTTTCATCTCCGCTTGCAACAATAATATACCCGCTTGGCGATCGGCTTCCAGTACCCGCCAGAAATCAGTGTAGTCGCCTGTTTGCAGGGTGATGTCATCCTTTCTACCTCTCTGCATTCCTGGACCGCCTACTAGCTCGTCCATCCAACCACGGAGCTTCCAAAGGGGATTGCCATAATACCAGCCTCGTTTTCCACCGATGGCGAAAAAATTGTCGATCACCTGTTGTTTGTCGGTATACTTGGCAACGCGAATGTCTTTGTAATACTTCCTTCCCGAAATATATTTATCCCAATATGCTGTATTCATACTTTCAAATGCGGTGCAAAATTAGGTGTTCCATTCATGAAAAATGCTTACATTCAATAACACCTCAAATGTATGTCATATGGATCAGCAAAAACAAATTGTAAAATCTCTGAAAGACTTACTCCTGCTGGGAAACGCCCATGTTACCCTTACAGATGCCGTAAAACATTTGCCTGCTGAAATGCGTGGCGTTGTGCCAGATAATATGCCTTACAGCATTTGGCAGTTGGTAGAACATATTCGTATTACGCAGTGGGATATACTGGAATTTAGTCGCAATGCGCATTACAAGGAAATGAACTGGCCGCATGATTACTGGCCCAAAGAAACTGCGCCTAAAGATGATGCGCACTGGAAAAAATCACTGGATAAAATTAAAGAGGAGTTACATGATTTTATTGCCCTGTTGGAAAAACCGGGTGTAGACTTATTTGAGCCCTTTGGGCATGGAGATGGACAGCATTTGTTTCGGGAAGCCGTGCTAATAGCGGATCATACGGCTTATCACACAGGGGAAATCGTTACCTTACGCAGAATGATGAAATGCTGGCCTTGAGTCGGCATACTTAAAATGATGCTACCTATGACCCAAGATCAGGTTTTCAAGGCCTATAGCGATATTGATATCGACAGGCATGTGATGAAAGATGCCATTTTCAGGTGTACTACATGGTACCGTGGAGAGCCCATACCTGTACCAATGCAGCCAGCAGTACTGGAACAAATTAGCCTGACAGATGGAGAGCTGCCAATCGTACTTACATTTATAAATAACGACAACTGGTCTTTATTGACAACCAGGCACGTATATACTTTTCAGGAGAAAATACTTCATCCTGTGTCCAATGCAGAGATAGCAGGTGTTTCCTATTCATTGAAATGCAAAGTTTCCAAAGAGTTATATAGTCTTGAAACAGTGAGAAGGACGGACGGCACATCCATTCCTGTTTTTATTGAAACTGGGAAACCAAGTATGGTGATGTTCTATGGAATCGAACGCTCCATTTTCCGGGTAAGATGGTTTGTCCGCAGAAAAGAAATGGGGTTGCCATTAGTTCCAGCGGATGGCATCAAGGGGAGGCGTGATAGCGAATCATTATAGCGCCTGCCACAAACAATCCACAAACCAGTTACGCCGATCATGGAACTGCGCGAGTGGTTTAAATCCTCCCAAAGCCGCCAGTTGATCTATTTCCGCGGGATCATATTTTTGAGAGATCTCCATGTATAAAGGTTCATTTTCTTTAAAATTGATGATAACGTCATCGCCTATACGTACCTGTTGATTGCATAAACTGATCAGGTAACTTTTACAAGCGCCCGTCATGGGATCGTAGGTGGGGTAGTGTTCGAATTTAGTGGTATCGAAGTTTGCATCGAGTTCCCGATTGATTCTACGCAGCAGGTTGAAGTTGAATTCCCTGGTGATGCCTGCACTGTCATCATAAGCGTGTAATATCAGTTGCGGGTGCTTTTTCAGGTCGAAGCCGGTCAGGAGCAAATCCCCTGGCTGTAAGTGACTACGCAACTGTTGGCAGAAACTGCGTGCAGCCGTAGGCGTGAAATTACCGATGTTGGCCCCCATGAATAGCAAGACCTTCCTGCGGGAAGAGCGCTGGTTGACCGCTTCTAGCATATCGAAATATTCTCCTTGTAAGCCGTGGAACTGTAGCCCAGATAGCTTTTGCGGGAGTGAGTTGTTGAGTAGTTGTATAACGTTGCCGGATATATCAATGGGGTAATACGTATAGTCGGTGCCGTTATTGAGTAATTGTTGTAGCAAATGAACAGATTTGGAAGCGTCGCCGGCGCCGAGTTCCACGATATCATAACTGCCGGCATGCTGATCGAAAGCCGCAGCGATATTGGCGGATTGCTGCACCATGATTTCCATTTCACATTCGGTGAGGTAATATTCCGGGCATTGCATGATTTGCTGGAAGAGGAGGTCGCCTTCCGCATCATAGAAATATTTGGGGTCCAGGTATTTCTGTTGGGCGCGGAGGCCTTGTACTACATCATTGTAGAAGGCGCTTTTAAGACGGAATGTCCTGCAAACTGTTGCTGGTATTGGAATTACAGTAGTATGAGCCATAATGCAGTATTGTAATGTCTGTAAAAAATTAACCTTTTGCCAGTCGGATACCGGTAAACTGCCATCGCAAGGGAGGATGGAAGAAATTGCGGTATGTTTTCCGGCTATGATCGGGAGGGGTAACTTCTGAAGCGCCCCGCAGTACCATTTGGTTTACCATAAACTTCCCATTATACTCTCCAATGGCTCCTGGCGCCTTTTTAAATCCGGGATAGGGGAGATAGGCACTTTCTGTCCATTCCCATCTTTGGCCCCAATGGAATTGATCTGCGGCCGCTTCCCATTCAAATTCTGTGGGTAGTCGCAATCCTTTCCAGGCGGCATATGCCGCTGCTTCATAGTAGCTGACATGGCATACTGGATCGTCCGGATTCAATGGCTGTAGGCCTTGCCAGCCGTATTGCTGCCATTCCCCATCTATGTTATACCAGTATAGCGGCGCTGTTATTTGCTTTGTTTTCACCCAATCCCAGCCTTCCGCGTGCCAGTTGTGAAAATCCGTATAGCCGCCAGCGTTAATGAACGCTAGGAAGTCGGCATTAGACACCGGTTCTGAACTGATAGCATACTGCCCCAGGGATACTTCGTGTCTCCCTAATTCATTATCAAAACAAAAATCATTTCCCTTGTAGCCGATTTCATAAATACCTGCTGGCATATCTATCCATTTTTGTGGATGGCCACTATTGGCTATGGCAGCCCGATTGCGGTCGTACGGGGGCATCAATGGATTATGTCCGAGGATATATTTTATATCGGTGTACAGGAGTTCCTGGTGTTGCTCTTCATGATTCAAACCGAGAATCAGCAAAGGTTCCAGCGCTGCGGGGAAAGGGTGAGCCAATAGCCTTTCCATGGCATAATCCACATAGCGGCGGTACTGCATGATTTCTTCTACAGACGGCCTACTGAGATTTCCTCTATCAGTTCGGATAACGCGGGCTCCTACAGATTCGTAGTAACTATTGAAAACGAAGTTATACTGGTGATCAAATTCCGTATATCCAGTAACGTTTGGTAGCAGGATGAATGTTTCGAAGAACCAGGTAGTGTGGCCGAGATGCCATTTCGGGGGACTCACGTCTACCACTGGTTGTACTACATAATCCTCCGTTTTTAACGGCGCGCAGATAGATTCAGAACGTGCTCTTACAGTTTTATATTTTTCCAGTAGTTCCATAGTACATTTTAATTTTCAAGGTAACGGGCCAGATCTGATATAGAACGGATATGTAATGCTGTAGCCTGGTTTCGGCGCATCATGAGCGCATAAGTATTGTTAAAACCTATAGGTGGCAGCCATTTGATGTGGTATCTACTATCAAATTCCCGGCTTACATAATCGTACACTTTGTTTTTATCTGCGATCATCGAGTCGGTAACGGACCGGGGAGCTTGGAGGATTGCCAGCAAACCAGTACCGCTATATTCGGGATACAAGTCAAGCTGATTATTGTTCAATGCATCGAAACAAATTTTTGTGCCTCCGAGGCCCAGTTTTGTGCTGACAGCCAGATCGGTATGGCCTTCAATCAGCATTTTGTACATATTTGCCAGGATATAGCCGTCGCCAAAAATTTTACAGCCTATCCGGATGGTTCCCTTGTTGCCGTTGCGGGCGGGTTGCAGGAGTCCCTGGTTATGGAGGAAATCTGCCGCCACTTTTTCCGGGCTAAATTTCAGATAGTCCACCTGATAATTGAGCGCTGTCATTATGCTATCATTAATTGTACCAGCCAGGAGGTTAAGGGTAGGTGCCAGCTCTGGGAACTGTGAAAGTGTTTCTTCCCTGACAATGGGGGCAGCATAATATGGTGGAAAAATATGTTTGTCATCTTCGAGTACTACCAGGTCATAAGCTTTCGCGCGGCCGTCTGTACTGCTGCCGGAGATGATATCCACAGTTTTTTGAGCGGCAGCCTTGTACATAATCATATCGCTGATGACGAGTGGCTGCAAACGTATGCCGTACACCGATTTGAGGCCGATATTCCCATCTCTGCGTCCCATGAATTCAGGCGTGAAGCCTGCCTTTAATTTGCTATGGCCTTCGAATGGGAGCAGATAAAAGGAAGATAGGATCAAGATGATAGCCGGAAATACGTATAGTCGCCAGCGTGAGCGACCCGATTTCATATGTTGCAGCAGCCCAATGAGCCAATCGAATAGTATCGCTAGAAGTGCCGCTGGGATGGCGCCTGCGAGGATCATATTTGTATTATTCAGGGCAATTCCCCCGAAGATAAATTCTCCCAATCCACCTGCCGCAATATAGGCCGCCAGTGTAGCTACGCCTACATTGATGACGGTGGCCGTTCGGATTCCTGCCAATATAACTGGCATGGCCAGCGGTAATTGTACTTTATATAACAATTGGCGGGTGCTCATGCCCATTCCTGTGGCCGCTTCCGTAATAGCGGAGTCTACCCCGAGAATGCCAGTATAAGTATTCCTGATGATAGGCAGTAATGCGTAGAGGAAAAGGGCTACTATAGCTGGTTTAGCGCCGATACCCAATAAAGGGATCATAAAGCCCAACAGCGCGATACTAGGGATGGTCTGTAATACACCTGCGATGCCGAGTACAATACCTGACAATCGCTGGCGTCTGGAGATCAGAATGCCTAAAGGTAAACCGATTGCAATAGCGAGCAGAACGGAAATAAAAGTAAGGCCAGTATGCGTAATAGTTTGTTGCAGTAGCTTGCCGGATTCTTGATGTATGAAACTGAAAAATCCTATCTGTGGTTCCATGGCTTACTGTTTTTTGAATGTGTGTAGTCCATTCATGATACCGTCTCCGGTAATGGCTTTCACCTCGTTGTCCCAAGAAGCGATGAGTGCTTGTTTGCTGAGTGCCGCTAGGGCATTCCAACAGCTTTCAGTTGCTGCTATTTCTTGGTATGCCTGCGGCAGACGCGTGTCTGGCAGGGTGGCCCAGATATCTTTAATCTTCAGCGTGGAGAGTTCCAGATGGAGGCGTTGTCCGTCGAAGAAATGGCGTACAAAATCATTTGCTGGTTGGAAGAGGAGATCAGCAGGAGCGCCCAATTGCTGAATGCGGCCTTCATTCATCAGGCAGATACGATCTCCAAGTTCTACCGCTTCTTCAATATCATGCGTGACCAGGACTACTGTTTTTGTATGCAATTCATCCAGCGATTTGAACTCTTTGCGTACAGTCGTCCGCGTTAACGGATCTAATGCGCCGAAGGGTTCATCCATCAGCAATACCGGTGGATCCGCTGCCAGTGCGCGTGCAAGGCCTACGCGTTGTTGCTGACCGCCGCTGAGTGCAGCGGGATATTCCGCAGCAAAAGTATCAGGTGGTAATTTTAGTTTTTCCATCAACTCCATGCAGCGGGCCTTGATTTTATCTTTGTTCCATCCTAGCAATTCCGGAACGGTACTGATATTTTCCATCACCGTATAGTGTGGGAAAAGGCCATGGAATTGCAATACATAACCGATCCCTTTACGCAGATCAGTGGCAGGAATGGCGTTAATATTTTTTCCATTAACGAAAATATCGCCGGCAGAGGGTTCGAGCAATCTGTTGATCATGCGGAGGGTAGTGGTTTTCCCGCAGCCGCTGGTACCTAATAAAACCATAATTTCACCATCGGCGATTTCCAGCGAGATATCTTCCACAGCGTTTTTTCCATTTCCAAAAGATTTACTGACGTGACTAAGTTGTATCATTCAAATGATGGTGTTGATGAGGAATTATATACACAGAATGCCCCTATTTATCCAGGGTCATAAATAGATTGTTGATAGATTCCGCATACAATGGGTGTGCAAAAATCATTTCTTTCAATTGGGTAGCGGTAAGATCGCCCAGCATCGCCATTTGTAGGATAGACATGATTTCACCGCCTTGTTCCCCTATGATAGCGGCGCCTAGGATTTTATCCGTGGCTGCGTGTACAAGGGCTTTCATAAACCCAGTAGTATGGCCAGTTTCGATAGCCCTGGCCACTTTGTCCATTCCAAGTACTGCCACTTTAAACGGATAGCCTTTCTGGTTAGCTTCTTTTTCGGAAAGGCCGATACGTCCTAATTGCGGATCGGTGAACATGCAGTAAGGAATTTGTCGGGTCAGGGTGGATATAGATTTTTTCTCTATTAAGTTATGATAAATAATGAGATGATCATTATAGGAGATATGTGTAAATGCCGGTCCTGGCTTTACATCGCCGATGGCGAAAATGCCGGGACAGGAAGTTTCCAGGTGGTCGTTGACTTGTATAAATCCAGCTTCATCGATGGTCACATTGGTTTTATTTAGCTGCAGGCTGGCTGTTTGTGGCCTGCGGCCTGTGGCTGCCAGGAGATGGGTACCTGTAATGGTTTTTCGGGAGGTGCCCGAAACAATATTCAAGGAGATGGTATTGCCATCTGTGGAGATATGAGCAGGCTCCCAGGAAGTGAAAATCTTCATGCCTTCTTCCTCCAGCATTTTCCTGACAACGGCCGCCACATCCTCATCTTCCCTGGATACCAGGTGCATACCTGGTTCTATCACAGTAACGTGACTGCCTAAACGCTGATAAAGCTGTCCCATTTCCAGGCCAATATAGCTGCCGCCCAGGACAATCAGTTCTTTCGGGATTTCCGTCATATCCAGGATCGTGTGACTGGTAAGGTATTTAACCTGGTGAATGCCTGGGATCTCTGGAACGGTGGTATCGGCGCCGGTATTGATAAAAATGTAGGTGCCTTCCAGTTCCAGCGGTGGTTTCTCCTGTTGGGTCACCGTGATTTTTTTCAGGCCAGAGAAAGATGCTTGCCCGTGAATGATGCGGATATTGGGTTCCGCTTCAAGGGAACGGAGGATATTATGGCGGAACCGTTGAATGATTTCGTTTTTGCGTTGTACGATAAAGGGGAGGTCGATGGTGATATCATCTTTGGTGTAGATGCCCCAGGCGCTGCTGTGTTTGATGGTATTGGCCACTTGTGCACAGGCGATCATGGATTTGGTAGGGGTACAGCCGTCATTGATGCAAGTGCCGCCGAGAAGGCGTTTTTCGATCAGGGCTGTTTTCATGCCTTTTTTAGCCAATTTTCGGGCTAATGGCGTTCCACCTTGTCCGGATCCAATAATGATAGCATCAAATTTTTCCATATTCAAGGGTTTGAGTAATAGGGTGGCCCAATAACTAAACGTTGGGTACCACACGTGGAGGTACTAAAATTAGGCATTTTTTCCCGCAACACCCAGATGAGTCAGGCTGGTCATTTCGTAGAAAATGCGTACCTTTGCCCGCTGAAAATTTCTTGAACATTGGTTAAAATTGACAACATAATACTGCCTGATTTTCCTTTGCTGCTGGCGCCCATGGAGGATGTAAGTGATCCGCCATTCCGCGTGGTATGTAAGGAGAACGGGGCCGACCTCATGTATACGGAATTCATATCCAGTGATGGGCTGATTCGGGATGCGATAAAATGCAAGCGTAAGCTGGAATTTTTCGAATTCGAGCGCCCGATAGGGATACAGATTTTTGGGGGAGACGAGGACTCTCTGGCCATGGCAGCAAAAATTGTGGATGTGACCAATCCGGATTTGCTAGATATCAATTTTGGCTGTCCGGTGAAGAAAGTGGCTGGTAGGGGCGCTGGCGCCGGTGTGCTGAAAGATGTAGACCTGATGGTCCGACTTACAGAAGCTTGTGTGAAGGCCACCAATCTGCCCGTTACCGTCAAAACCCGCCTGGGTTGGGATGATGATACCAAGAATATTGAGGAAGTAGCGGAAAGACTGCAAGATGTGGGTATTAAAGCACTGGCTATTCATGGCCGTACCCGTTGCCAGATGTACAAAGGCGAAGCTGATTGGACACTGATAGGGAAAGTGAAGAATAACCCACGTATCAAAATACCTATTATCGGGAATGGAGATATTAATACGCCGCAGAAAGCACTGGAATATAAGAATCGATATGGTGTAGATGGTATTATGATTGGTCGTGCTGCCATTAATTATCCGTGGATCTTCCGGGAGATCAAGCATTATGTGCAAACTGGCGAAATGCGTGCGGGGCCTACCCTGGAAGAGCGCATTGCTGTTAGTAAAAAGCACCTACATGAATCTGTGAAGTGGAAAGGGCCAATTGCCGGTATTAATGAAATGAGAGGTTGTTATGCGAATTATCTCAAGGGGCTACCAGATATCAAACAATTCAGAAGCAGATTAGTAACATTGAAAACAGAAGAGGAAGTGGTTGCAGTGTTGGATGAAATAGAAGCGTATTATAAAGGCATAGAGCTGGCGAATGAACCGATAGAATTGATCGATTATCATCAGAAATGTCCGCTGTAACATATTAGAAAAAGCCGCAACTGCGGCTTTTTTTATGCCCTTGATTTTGAAGGCTGCCAAATTTTAATGATATTCGTAAAGACGGTTGTTCATGTGGAATTGGCCTTATCATTAAATTCCCCTCTATGTTAAAACCAGCATTCACCGTAGTAATCCTTGCACTCTTGTTTTCTGCTTGCATTTCAAAATCGGACCATAATCCTCTGAAGGAAAGCAGCACTACCATTCCCGATACCACACAAAAATTCGATATCCGACACCGTGATCAGCAGCAGATAGAAAAAGTTATTTACAGTTTTGCTGAGAATTTTGATAATGTCCATTTAGATAAGTGCCTGGAATTAATGGACGATAGTATCCGTGGAGAAGTGGACGGCGTTAGGCTGCATGGCAAAAAAGATTTTGCTTCCCGTATTACCCAGTTGGCAGAGAGTGTGAAGAATGCCCATTACCAACAGCGGCATATGATCTCCAATATGCAGTTTGAAGGACTGCCCAATGATACCGTCAAAACCACGATGTATTCCGCAATGCTGTCCACAGACCTGAGAACAGGCGTGATACAACTGATGCAAGTGGGGTATTATAAAGGTAAACTGGTGAAGAAAGGCGACAAATGGTTGATCGCTGTATTGAATTCATTGCCGGATAGCAAGTTAGTAGAGGAGTTCTATAAAGAACCGCTAGATTCCATTAACAAACACTGAGATATCATTATTCTGATACCTGTTATTATGCAGATAATGCTGGTATTTGTATGAATGGAACTAATTTTGCGTATGCAATGCACATCTGATTTTAAGCATCAAAAGATTAAACAATGAACATTACAGACATTAAAGGAGCGGTAAAGCTTTCCAACGGCGTACAAATGCCATATTTTGGACTTGGTGTATGGAGAACAAACGAGGGGCAGGAAGTGATCGATGCCGTTAAATACGCATTGGATGCAGGTTATCGTCATATTGATACCGCAGCTATTTATGGTAACGAAGAAGGCGTAGGCACTGCTATCGCTGATCATGCAACCGACAGAAAGGATATATTCATCACAACAAAAGTATGGAATGCCGATCAGGGCTACGACAGTACGATCAAGGCTTTTGAAACATCTCTGCAAAAGTTGAAGACCGACTACCTGGATTTATACCTGATTCACTGGCCAGTGAAAGGGAAGTATAAAGAAACCTGGCGCGCCCTGGAAACATTGTATGCGGAAGGCAGAGTGAAGGCCATCGGCGTAAGCAATTTTCTGCAACATCACCTGGAAGACGTGATGCAATCCGCCAAGGTAATGCCAATGGTGGATCAGTTGGAATTCCATCCACGCCTAGTACAACCGAAACTGCTGGCGTTTGCACGTCAACATGGTATCCAATATGAGGCTTGGAGTCCGCTGATGCAAGGGCAGATTTTCGATATTCCGGAACTGAAAGAACTGGCGCAGAAATATGGTGTTTCTGTAGCGCAACTGGTACTCAGATGGGATCTGCAAAAAGGCGTAGTGACCATTCCAAAGAGTATTCAGCAGCATAGAATAGCAGACAATGCAAAGGTTTTCGGATTCAATATTGAAGCAGCAGATATGGCTGTTATAGATGGGCTGGATGCCGCTACCAGGGTAGGTCCTGATCCGGATAATTTTAATTTCTAGACAATCAAAAATACTTCTGCTGTTGTCCCTACCCTCCGGGCAGGGACAACAAAAAAATTAAAAAAGGGAAAGGCTGGCATTTGCCAGCCTTTCCCTTTTTTAATTTTAATTTCTAACTTACGTGCTCTAATAGATATTATTTAGCCATTTAGCAAGGTTTTTAGCACGATGATGAAACGTAAGTTATTCACTATTGCCCTCGGTATACTTACCGTACAGCAACTGTCTGCCCAAGAGCAGCCGGTGTTTCGCAGGGCCGATCAGCCAACAGAAGCGAGGGTGCAAGATTTACTGCACACCCTTACCTTACAAGAAAAAATTTCCCTGCTGGGGTATAACAGTCCAGCTATTGAGCGCCTGAAAATTCCTGCCTATAACTGGTGGAATGAGGCCTTACATGGTATTGCCAGGGGAGGAGAAGCCACTGTGTACCCGCAGGCAGTGGGACTTGCAGCTACTTTTGATCCCGTATTGGCCAAAACAGTGGCCAACAGTATTTCCACGGAAGCTCGTGCGAAATACAATCTCGCGATTGAGGCAGGGCGTCATGTACAGTACATGGGACTGAACTTCTGGACACCCAATATTAACATCTTCCGTGATCCTCGCTGGGGAAGGGGACAAGAAACGTACGGTGAGGATCCCTACCTCACAGCTACTATGGCGGGCGCCTTTGTAAAAGGGCTACAGGGCGATGATCCACAGCATTTAAAAACAGCGGCATGCGCCAAACATTTCGCGGTACATAGCGGACCAGAAAAGGATCGCCATGAATTCAATGCCATCGTGGATGAGAAAGATCTCCGCGAAACTTACCTGTATGCATTTAAGAAGCTGGTGGATGGTAAAGTGGAATCCATCATGTGCGCCTATAATCGGGTGAACAGTCAGCCTTGCTGTACCGGAAATACTTTGCTGCAAGATATCCTGCGCAAGGAATGGAAATTCGGCGGACAGGTAGTGACAGATTGTTGGGCATTGGATGATATCTGGAGAAGACATAAAGCTATCCCTACCCGTGAGGAAGTGGCCGCCGCAGCCATCAAAGCAGGTGTAAACCTGGACTGCGCCAATATTCTACAGGATGATGTGATGAAAGCCATCAACAAAGGTTGGCTGAAAGCAGCAGATGTAGACTCTGCGCTGGTAGCTTCTCTCCGTACACAAATGAAACTGGGACTGTATGACGATGCCACACAGCGCCGCTATGCTGATTATGGCGCCGACAGCGTGAATAATACTTGGCATGCGCAACTGGCATTACAGACAGCCAGAGAGAGTATGGTATTGCTCAAAAACAACGGTGTATTGCCTTTGCAGCGGGAGAAATATGCCTCCATGTTGGTAACTGGTTCCAACTCTGTTTCCCTGGAAGCGCTGATGGGTAACTATCATGGCGTTTCCGGTAATATGGTGACTTTCGCAGCGGGGCTTAGTAAAGCCGCCGGACCAGCAGTAGCCATGCAATATGACCAGGGGTGTGATTATACAGACACGTTGCACTTTGGCGGCATTTGGGCCTCTGAAAATTGTGATGTAACCGTTGCAGTAATTGGTCTGACGCCATTGCTGGAAGGTGAAGATGGGGATGCGTTTTTATCGCCAGCAGGTGGTGACAAAAATACGTTGAGCTTACCTCGTTCACAGGTTGTATTTATGCAGAAACTACGCGCTGCTCATAAGAAACCTATCATTGCTGTGGTAACCGCAGGTAGCGCGGTGGATCTCACCGCCATTGAGCCTTATGCAGATGCCATTATCTTGGCTTGGTATCCGGGAGAGCAAGGTGGTACCGCATTAGCGGATATCATCTATGGCAAATATTCTCCAGCAGGAAGATTACCATTAACCCTTTATAAATCCCTCAGCGATTTACCGGATTATAAGGATTATAGCATGAAAGGCCGTACCTATCGGTACTTTACAGGTAAGGCAGCATGGCCTTTTGGTTTCGGTATGAGTTACAGCACGTTCGACTATGGCTGGAAACAAGCACCAGCAGACCGTTATAAAGCAAACGATACCATTCGTATGACCGTTAACGTTACCAATACGGGCACATATGATGCAGATGAAGTAGTGCAAGCCTATATCAGTTATCCAGCGGTAGACAGAATGCCATTGAAAGAGCTGAAAGCCTTTGGTAGAGTGCATACCACTAAGGGAGGAAGCCAGGAGCTTGAATTACAGATACCCGTGAGTGAATTGCAGAAATGGGATTTACATCAGGGTAAGTGGAAACTCTACCCTGGAAATTATACTATTCATATTGGCGGTGATTCCGAACATTTTCGTTTATCCCGTACGTTTAGTGTGAAGGGGTAATAAATGATGGCGGGAATTGTTCTCTTACTGAAAGCAATTTCCGCCATGCCTTTCTATCCGTAAAACAATGGCTGTTGGCTTACTGCGCGGTATTGATGGGCAGTGGTGGTTGGGGTGGATCGTGTCTCCCTATAATCTCCTACGAAGTCATAATTTATATCACTTCTTTGATGAAATTCACTAGATCAGTATCCGCATCCAGTCCAAATTTCTGTTTCAAGCGGTATTTCGTCATGCGCACACTTTTGGGGGCCACTTGCAAGAGATGGGCAATTTGTTTGGTATCCATACCCAGATAGAGGTAGGCGCAATATTTCTGGTCCAGAGATGTCAACTTTTGCGGCGTTATTTCATTGAGGTTTTTGAAAAAATTGGGATGTACTTCCTGGATACGGAATTTAGCCTTTTCAAAATCATTGTCTGAAAGTGCTTCTGCCCTTAATATTTGATGAATGTTGACAGGTTCTTCACTTGACAGTTTTTCCTTCAGTTGGTGTAATACGTTGGTTTTATGTTGTAATTGCAGTTGGCTGGCCATTACTTCGTTCTGCAATTTCTGTTGTTGCAATGCCAGTAGTTCCTGTTCTGCTTTCAGTCGTGCTTGTTCCTCTTTTTCATATTTAATCTGCAGGGTAGCTTCGTGGCGCTCGGCTGTAAGCTGTTTCTCCCGGGCCAGGGAATACCTAAGGTTAAAATGGTAAGAGCGGAACATAAAAAATGCGCCCAGGATACCCAGGCAGATGACGCCTATCAACAGGTATTTTTGTATTTTCTGGCTTTCAGATTTTTCGTGCAAAGTTTTAATTTCTTGCTCTTTTTTACTGAGTTCAAACTGCGCTTCCAGTCTTTTCGTATTGGATGCGGCTTCTTCATTAAACAGAAGATTACTGTATTCCGCGATTTTCTGTTGGTATTCCAATGCTTTTTTGAAATCGTTTTTCTTCGTACTCAGCGTTACTAAGGAGTTCAGCACACTAATCAAGGTGTGGTAATAAGGCTTTTTCTTTTGCAGGATCAGCGTATATGCTTTCGTTAGATAATTTTCAGCGGTGGGTAGGTCGTTTTCCTGCATGCTTAATTCGCTCAACATGCCATATCCGCTGGCAATGGCTACATCATTGCTGCTGGGCGCTATGCGGAGGGCTTCCTGTACATTGTCCCTTATTTTTTGCTTTATCTGTGGGTCGGTGGTGTTATAATACTTCAAATAATAACTCGCCTTATTATTATGACAATGGGCATAGGTATTATTGACAACTTGACCAGGATACTTGTGAAAGAGACTGATGGCGTTGTCCAGGGGCTGCATGATACTATCCAGGTATTCCTTTTTATGTTGGGCTTCGTACTTGTAGGAAAATACTACTGCAATGGCAGCATATGCATTGGCCAGCATATTTTTATTCCCCGATTTTTCAGCATAGGTGACCGCCTGCTGGGCGTAGTACAAAGATTTCGATTCATCGTTCCATTCTGTGTATACGCCATACAGCAGGTAATAGATTCGTGCTGTAAGCAAGGCTTCCTTATTAGGGTCGGGGATTTTCGACAGGGCTGCATGGATCAGTTTTACGCATCTTTCGCTATCGAACAGGGTACTATACAACATGGCCGAGGCATAATGTGCATATGCCATGGCGATGGGACTGTGTTGGCCTTCGGCCGACTTATACGCTTTATCAATAAATAGTTTTGATTTTTCAAAATCTTCCAGGTTACAGTAAATATTGGAGAGAATCCAATAGGCTTTGGTCACTTCCAGATTATTTTCAGAGAGTTGCTGGCTGCGTTGTAAACTTTCCTCTGCCATTTTAATGGCTTCCGGATATTGTTCGTTAGAGCGATACCAGTCGGCCATTCGTTGTTGGATCATGATCATTTCTACTGGCGCTGCTGTGTGCTTTAAAAGGTTTTGCAGACTGTCGATATAGTTTTGTTGTGCCTGGGAGGGCATTAAAAAACCAAGCCAAAGGATTAATAACCATATTCTTTTCATGCAGCAAAGGTACAAAAGGCGTAGACGCTATACCTCATTTTATTCTGTTGTATTATATGATAATTATATATGTAATTTTTTATTGAGTAAATACTTATGAAAGTAGTAGTCGTTTTGTAGTCGCTTGATTTTTTTGAGGTAGTCGTTTTGTAGCCGGATGTTTTTAGGCACAGCGGAATGCGGTGGACATTTTTGTGCGGTGAAAATTTTTATTCATTCTTCATTCAAATCATCATGAACAACAAAACTTTATCTATCGTTTCTTACATTACCCTCATTGGATGGCTGGTAGCATTTTTCTCTGGCAAGGATAAAGCCGATGATTTGCTTAAATATCATCTGAGGCAATCATTGG
This sequence comes from Chitinophaga sp., assembly GCF_019236475.1. Taxonomy (GTDB): domain Bacteria; phylum Bacteroidota; class Bacteroidia; order Chitinophagales; family Chitinophagaceae; genus Chitinophaga. The sequence continues at coordinate 263,284 of NZ_JAFAIX010000003.1, read as the reverse complement.
GCCTTGTGATTGCTGGTTTCGTGGTAGGAATCGCCTTGAACATTATTGTTTGGATGGTACCCACGCTGTCCTTCCTTTCCTATATCAGCCTTGTCATCTTGGTATTGCTTATACTTGGGGCCATCAATGCCGCCAATGAAGTGAAAAAACCGTTGCCGGTTATCGGGAAAATGTTCGAAGACAAGTTTGCATTTATTGGATAGGAGACACTTGTCTCCCTTGTCAAATCAGTCTCTCCTTCAGTAGCGGCGCAGTCTCACAAAAGAGTTGCGCCAGCTATGAATAAGAAATATTGGTTCCACTTAGTGTATTACAGGGAAAGGTGTAACGGGAATTTATTCCGATTTGATACTCTTTACAGGATCCGCCATGGAAGCGCGTATCGACTGATAACTAATTGTTATTATCGTGATAACTATGGCTGCAACGCCAGCGAGGATAAATACCAGTGGACTAATATTCACCCTGTATTGATATTGCAATAGCCAGTGGTGCATCATCCAGTAGGCAAGGGGAAATGCGATCAGCATGGCCACGCCTACCAATTTGAGAAAATCTGCCGAAAGCAATGTGGCGATGCTACCGGTGGAAGCGCCTAATACTTTACGGATACCGATTTCCTTGGTGCGCCTTTCGGCGGTATAAGCGGAGAGGCCGAATAATCCGAGCGCGCTGATGAAAATGGCGATGGCAGCGAATATGCGGGACAGTTTCTGCATGAGCATTTCATTACGGAACATATCATCGAACTGCTGATCCGTGAAGGTATAAGAGAATGGATAGGCAGGGCTGTATTTATGCATCACGGCGCTGATTTTTTCCAGTGCTTTTTCCGGTGCTACTGTGGCATTGAGGCGGGCATATATACTGTTGGTACCGGATGGGATACCCAGGAACATAACGGGATCAGGTTTGCCGAACATATCGCCATATACATAATCTTTCACGACACCGGCTATACGAAAAGTCATGACATCATTTCCTTTTTTACCGTAAAGTAGTTTGCCAACCGGACTTCCGGCGCCTAATTGTCGGGCCATGGCCTCATTGACCATTACATTGGAGCTATCGTCAGCATCCCTTGTAAAGTCTTTTCCCTCGAGGAGTTTCATGCCGGTTGTTTCCAGGAAGCCAGGTCCGATAAAACGCATAGAAGTAATGGTTTTTACGTTGGCAGCTTTACCATCCCAATATATTTCGTCTGTGCTATTACCATCATATAGTGGGTTGTGATCCGCCACAGCAGCATTTTCTATCACAGCGGTGTTGAGTAATTCCTGGCGTACAGCAGGAAAGTTATGGATCACATTGTCTTGTGCATCAATAGAAATCAGGTGGGCTACATTAAAACCCAGGTCTCTGGATTTAACATGTTGAATTTGTTGGTAGATGATCACCGTAGCGATAATCAGCACGATAGAAATGCTGAATTGGGAGATGACCAGCGCCCGACGTACGAAGGCTGCACCGCCAGTTTTAATCCTGGCTCCTTTGAGAATGGCTACAGGATTGAAGTTGCTGAGATATAAGGCAGGGTAGCTACCGGCCAGCAGGCCACAGAAAAGAACCAGTAGGGCCATCACCGCCAGGTGTATGGGATTGAATAATTGTAAGGTCATCGTTTTGCCTACCAGCGCATTGAATGCAGGTAGTAAAATGGCTAGTAGCAAGACAGCCAGTAGGGCTGATAGGAACGCCTGCAAAATAGCCTCGCCTATAAATTGTTTGATAAGGGTAGAACGGCCTGCTCCCAACGCCTTGCGTACGCCTATTTCGCGGGAACGCTGTTCACTGCGGGCAGTAGCCAGATTCATGAAATTGATACATGCAATCAGCAGAATGATGCCTGCAATGAGCAGGAAGAGGCGTACATATACAATACGTCCGCCGGATTGCACGCCATTTTTAAATTCATTACGTAAGCGCCAATCTTTCATATTCAGTAGTGCTGCGGAATTGTTGGCGCTTTCTGGGTGGGATGTAATTATTTTATCCAGTTGTACTTTCAATTGTGCAAGGTTAGTACCTGGTGTTGTTTGTATATAAGTTTCCAGATTGAAATGATCCCATTTAGAGAGGTTGTCCATTGTCGAATAGTTCGATAGTGGCGCCAGCCAATCGTAGCGGATGGTAGTATTTTCGGGAACATTTGCTATCAATCCGGTAATCGTATAGGCGTCCTTGTTATTCACCATGATGGTTTTGCCTATCACATTCCTGGAGGAATGAAAGAGTTTTTCAGCCGTTCTTTCTGTAATTACCAGGGAGTTAGGATTGTTGAAAGCCGTAGCAGGATTGCCTTCCAGAAACTTGCAGTCGAACAGTTGGAAGAAAGACGCATCTGTATAACGTCCGGCGCTGTAGACTGGGTTGTTCTGGAAATTGAATAAGGCTGTATTTAGGCCTTCGGAGCTGCGGCAATATGTTTTAATGCTAGGGATAGAAGCGGCAGCACTGGGACCCAAGGGGCCAGGGGTAGAGGTGTAGGTACGGATTTGATTGTCGAGTGTCCAGTTGAAGGAAATACGTTGGATATTATCTTTCTGGCTGTAGAAGCCATTATAGTTGATTTCGTCTTCCACCCAAAGGAGAATCAGACCAGCGCAAACGAAGCCTATGGCCAGTCCGAAAATATTCAGGAAGCTATAGGTTTTGTTTTTCTTCAGATTGCGTAGCGCTGTTTTCAGATAGTTAGTGATCATAAGTCAAATGCCTTTGCGTGGGTAGTGCCAAGACGGTGCCACCTTACGAAGGTATTGAAAACAGGCTGTTTGCAGGTTTCCTTGTAGGGAGATTTGTCCACTTTCGGCACATAGAATGTCCGAAAGCGGACAGGAAAATTAATGTAATATCGGCTGGGCAGCAGTTTGGGTGGCTTCGGTGCGGATAAATTTGCGTCCGATGACTAGGATGGCCCAAGCGGAGAGTCCGCATAGGGCGAGGGTAGCCGCCATTGGACCAGCGCCATTGTCATCAAAAGCGCTGACTGCGGCTGAAGCAACTGCCCCGATACCGAGTTGTAAAGCGCCCATTACCGCAGAAGCGCTACCGGCATTTTTGGAGAATGGCGCCAGGCAAAGAGCGGCCGTATTGGGATTGACAAATCCCAGGCAGCAGAGGTATCCGAAAAGGAGGACAATCAATAGTGGGAGCGTCAGCACCTCCATGTAGGCCGAAAGGTATATCAAGATGCCGAACAGGGATTGGAAAGACAAAGCCCATGGAATGATCTGTTTACTTTCAAAGCGGCGCAGTAGGCGACTATTGATCTGGCTACACCCGATAAATCCAACGGATAATCCGGCGAATATCCAGCCATAGGTACTTTCGCTTACCTGGTAGATTTGCATGAATACCCGTGGGGAGCCAGACACATAGGTGAATATGCCCGCGAAGCTGAAAGCGCCAGCCAGTGCATAAGTAGTGAACTGTGCATTCGACAATACCGCTACAAAATTTTTAATAATAGGTTTCGGTTTGAGCGACAGCGTGGTATCTGGCTGGTAGCTTTCCGGCAGCCATAGGAAACAGGAAATGAGCATCGCGCCGCATAAAATGGTAAGGATCAGAAAAACCATGTGCCAACCGAATATGCTGGTAACATAGCCGCCTACAGCAGGGGCTACCATTGGGGAAGCGCCTACTACCAGCATCAGTAATGCAAAAACTCTGGCATTATCTTGCACCGGAAAAATATCTCGGACCATGGCTACAGCGGCTACAGAAGCGGCACAGCTACCTATGGCTTGAAAAAATCTAAGCGTGATAAGACTTTCGATAGAATGACAGTACATGCAGCCAATAGAAGCGGCAATGTAAAGTATCAATCCAGCGTATAGTGGTTTTTTACGGCCAAATCGGTCCAGCAGTGGACCGTAGAGTAGCTGTCCTGCTGATATTCCAATGAAGAAGCTGGTGAGCGAAAATCCGATGGTGGCCACATCTGTTTTCAAATCTTTTGCAATGGCGGGAAACCCAGGGAGGTACATGTCAATTGAAAAAGGCCCTAAAGCGGTCAGTGATCCTAAAATTATAATTAAAAAAAAGAACCGGGAAGGTGCTATCGTTGTTGTTGTCAAGGAATACTTATTTATGGTTTCGTTTAACGAGGGCCAAAGTTACCATGGATTTTCCAGGAACCAAACGATAGAGATATTGAAAATAACTATGCTGTGATTTTGATACGTTATAACTATCATTAAATTATTATTTTTTGTGTTATTATTGTGCGGATGGGCTTGTCAATCTAATCTTAATAACGTTGATGTATATACGAATAATTTTTTGTCCCCGAAAGCGTGCGATTTTTTTGTAGAAATGTTTTTTTGGTTATATCATTGGGGTGTGAATACGCAGCCCACAAAAACAGAAATGCAATGAATACGATAACCTTTATCCGAACCAACAATGAGCAGCAGGATTTTGAAGCGTTGATTAGCGCGCTGGATGAGGACCTGCGCGATCGTTATCATGAATTACAAGATATCTATGATGAGCATAATGTGATAGAAGCCATCAATACGGTTGTAATTGCGTATATCGAAACTGAACCAGTAGGGTGTGCATGTTTCCGTGAGTTTAATGATCATACCATAGAAATAAAACGCATGTTTGTGCGTCCGGAAGCGCGTGGGAAAGGGATTGCATTTGGCATCATGCATGAATTAGAGAATTGGGCGAGAGAGCTGAATTACAGTTATGCCATCTTGGAAACGGGCAAGCGTCAGCCGGAGGCTATCAGTTTATATCAGAAGAGTGGGTTCACCATTATGGATAATTACGGTCCCTATATCGGAATGGACAACAGCATCTGTATGCGCAAGCGCTTATAGGAGCTGTGAAGAAAGATATTTGTAATAAAAAAACGTCGCACCTACCTGGTGCGACGTTTTTTATTGCATCGTCATAATTAAAAGAGGCCGCTACCTTTCAGTAACGACCCCTTGCCTTTCACACCTTGTTCCTCATAAGCATGGCTTATATATCTTCCAATACGGTCTCTCTTTTCATGGAGCCTTGTTGTTCCATGCGCTGGTGCCAACTAAGGGCTTCCTGCAATAGGTGAGGGGTGTGGCCTCCTTTTTTGCAAGCTGCCAGGAAATAATCTTTCAGTTCTTCTTTATATGCGGGATCAGCGCAATTGCTGATAATCACTTTTGCTCGTTCGCGTGGTGCGAGTCCGCGCAGATCTGCGAGTCCGAAATCTGTTACGACAATATCTACATCATGCTCGCTGTTATCAATATGTGATGCCATTGGCACTACATGAGAGATGGCGCCAGCCTTGGAAGAGGCTTGTGTCACAAATATGCTGAGGTAGGCATTGCGTGCAAAATCGTTGGAGCCTCCGATGCCATTCATCATGCGGGTACCAGCAATATGGGTAGAGTTTACATTTCCATATATATCAAATTCGATCGCGGTGTTGATACTGATTACTCCCAGTCGGCGTATTACTTCAGCGGCATTGCTGATATCCTGTGGTCGTAGTACGATATTGGGTTTGTATTTTTCCAGGTTGTTCATCAGTCGCTGATAACAATCTTGGGAAACGGTAATACTAGAAGCAGATGCGAAGTCCATTTTACCTGAATCGATCAGGTTGAAGGTACTGTCTTGCAGTACTTCAGAATACATGGTCAGGTTATGGAAGTTACCGTCAATAAAGCCTTCCAGTACGGCGTTGGCCACTTTCCCGATGCCCGACTGTAATGGGCGTAACTGATGTGTGAGTCGGCCTCTTTTCACTTCGTGTTCAAAGAACTGGAGGAGGTGTCCGGCGATGGCGCGGGTTTTGTCGTCCCGTTCGTTGATGGCAGCAGGACTGTCCGTTGTTTCCGTGATCACGATGGCAATAATTTTTTCCGGATCTATGGGGATGGAAGTACGGCCAATTCTGGTACCGGCGCTGGTGATAGGAATGATTTGTCGATTGGGCCAAATGCCTGCGGAAAATATATCATGTACGCCGTGTAATGCCAGTGGTACAGAGATATTTATTTCCACAATAATTTTTTCGGCAGCAGTGGCAAATGCCACGGTGTTGCCCACAGAAGTGGTAGGAACGATACTGCCATCTTCTTCGATCATCAATGCTTCGATGATAGCGATGTCCGGTTTGATAATATTTTCATGTATCAGCTCTGCGCTTTCTCCGAGGTGCTGATCATTGAACAGTACCTCTCCATTATTAATACTGTTTCGGAGAATGGGATCTACCTGGAAAGGTGATCTTTTATGCAGGGCATGGGCGGAAGCCAGCATGCCGTCTGTGCCGTGGCCCAAGGAGGCGCCGGTAATCAATGTGATTTTCCGGGGACTTTCTAGTGCCAGGGCTGCGAAAGCTTTCAGCACCGCTTTGCTGTCGCCTGCTTTAGTGAAACCGCTGCTGGCTACAATCATGCCATCCCGCAAATGGGAGGCCGCATCAGTTGCACTGGTAATCCTGCTCTGCAGGCCCAATCTCTTGATTCTCTCTTCGTACATCTTGTATGGTTTGTGGAATGGCCTAAAATTACAAAGGAGGGGGATGGCCCAAACATGATAATGGGTCAAAATGTTGTTTAAACCGGCCAAAGTGAAATTTTGATGCTACCAAACTATTTTTAAGGGTTTTTGTTATGGGATATCCTGCAATCATCTGCATAAATAAACTAATTGCATTATGAAAAAAGTATGTTTTCTCTTAGCGGGTATCTGTTTACTTTCTATGAGTTCCTTAAAAGCGCAGGACGTATTAGGCGCGGCCAAGAAGGCAGCGGCTATTTCCAACACATTGGGAAATCCTGGCGGTATTGCCAATAATATCATGGGATCGCTGACCCCTACTTTAGGTTTGAATAATACCCAGCAGCCAAAAGTGCTGGACATGGTAAGCGGATTTTTGAAAAAGAAATCTGAAATTATGCCGTTACAGCAGACTAACCCCACCGCCTATACGAGCAAATTCAGCGGATTGCAGGGAGGATTATTTTCCAAACTGAAAGGGATATTGACAGCAGCGCAGTATGCGAAGTTCCTTGGCCTGAAACCTAAGGCCAGTGATGCCACCAACGTATTATCGCAGTTATTTTTCTAGCAGGTAAATACTGTTTTTGAAAGCCCGCAAAATGCGGGCTTTTTTTATGTCTATCGAAGATGAACGCACTGGAAATTGTTATATCTTCGCGCGCTCGTAACCTGCACTATGCCAAAGAGACAAACTAAGAGTAACAGTAATTCCCTCGTTATTATCCTGGCTATAATTGCGTTTGTAGTAACCTATTGCACCCGCAAATTCGCTTCAGATAAGGGAAAGGACATTCCCGTAAAAACAGCGCATAAGAAGAAAACTTCCACAGCGAAGAAGAATAAAACTGAAATTTTCCATGAAAATTTTGAGACCGCTTCTCCTGTAAAAACAAATTATAACAGTGAAGAAATTACGTTAAGCACTGGTCCTTGGATGTTGAAAGACGCTGTGATAGGCACCAAGGATGAGGATGTGAAGTTGGGTAATCAATCACTTCGTTTACGCGGCGGTGGTAGTGCTACCATGGATTTTGATATCAATGTAACAGGAACGGTAACGGTTACACTGAAACATGCCGCGTATGGCACCGATGATGGCGGTACTTGGGAACTTTGGTATTCCGTCAATAAAGGGCAACGCTTCCTGCAAGCGGGCGATGCCGTCACTACGACAGAGCATACGCTGCGTACCTCCACCTTCACTATTTCTACAGAAAAAACATTAAGGCTTCGCATTCGGAGTGCAGATAAGGATAACGGTCGTTTGAACTTTGATGCCGTATCGGTAGTACTCAGTTCATCCGCTACCAGTGGCAATACACCTGCTGGTTCAGAGAAAAATGTAACGGGAGATGATGACAACCTGTTGCTGGGTAATCCAACAGGCGCAGTGGCTGCGATTGTATCTGCGAATAATTTCCTAATGGACAAAGGCTATTACAAATTGTCGTATAACCGCGACCGTGGTACGCCCAACTGGGTGAGCTGGCATGTGTCTTCCAAGGATTTGGGGCCTATGTCTAGGGCAAATGATTTCAGACCAGATGCCGATTTACCGGAGAGCTTCTACCAGGTAAGCCAGACCAGCTATATTGGGAGTGGATTTGACAGGGGGCATAACTGTCCTTCTGGGGATCGTACTTTCAGTAGGGATGCGAATGAGGCCACTTTCCTTATGACCAACATGATACCGCAGGCGCCTAATCACAATCAGCATTTATGGGCGAATCTGGAGAACTATACCCGTAGTTTGGTGAATGATGGCAATGAAGTATATGTGATTATGGGTAGTTATGGTATTGGTGGATATGGTGCGAAAGGATTGAAAAAGAAAATTGATCGGGATAATATCACCGTGCCGGATCATATTTGGAAAGTGATCGTAGTGATACCAGAAGGAAATAATGATCTGAAACGTATCACCAAGGATACCCGCATTATTGCCGTAAATACGCCGAATAAAAACGATGTTAGCACCAAATGGAGTGCGTATTTGACCACTATTGAAGAGATTGAGGAAGCGTCTAATGTGAAGTTGTTAACCAATGTACCTGCAGCAGTACGGCAGGAGCTGGTAAAAAAAATCGATAATGGAAACTGATAGTTCGTCCGGGATATGTTATTTTCGGTGTCTTCAACCAAAGTAATGATATGCTGAAGGATAAAATCAGGCAATTAGCCCGGGAATTGCAGGGGACTGCAGTTTCCCATAGACGTCATCTCCACACCCATCCGGAATTGTCTTACAAAGAATTCCGGACGGCCACTTTCATCGAAGAGCAGTTGACCGCTATCGGACTGCCTTTTGAGCGGATGGCCAATACGGGGGTAGTTGCATTGCTGAAAGGGACCAAGTCGCCTTCCACCTCCGTGGTGGCGTTGCGTGCTGATATTGATGCCTTGCCTATACAGGAGTTGAATGAAGTGGATTATCGTTCCATCAACCCTGGCGTAATGCACGCTTGCGGGCATGATGTACACACGTCTTCCCTGTTATCTACAGCGGCTATACTTTCTCAAATGCAGTCTGATTTTTCAGGCACCGTTAAATTTATTTTTCAGCCAGCGGAAGAACTGATTCCTGGCGGGGCTAGTATGATGATCAAGGAGGGCGTATTGCAAAATCCGAAACCGGATTTTGTATTAGGTCAGCATACCATGCCGGAGCTGGAAGCAGGCAAGGTAGGCTTTCGGGGAGGTCGTTATATGGCTAGCAATGACGAGATATTCATTACCGTTAAAGGTCAGGGGAGTCATGGTGCGATGCCTTATTTGGGCATAGATCCGGTGGTTATTGCCTGCCATATTATCACAGGATTGCAGCAGATTGTAAGTAGGAGAGCAAATCCCATGTTACCATCGGTTTTATCGTTTGGGAAGATGACCGCCAATGGCGCCACCAATGTTATTCCGGATGAAGTGCGAATTGAGGGGACTTTTCGGTCTATGGATGAAACTTGGAGGAAATCGGCGCTTGATAAGATTCGTAAGATGGCCGTTTCCATTGCGGAAGGAATGGAGGCCAATTGTATAGTGGATATTCGGCAGGGATACCCTGTACTGATTAATGATGACGTGCTGACTGCAGTGGCCAAAGCGCATGCCATTGATTTTCTTGGTGAGGAAAATGTGGTAGACCTGGATATATGGATGGCTGCAGAGGATTTCGCCTATTATAGCCATGCTGCAGAAGCTTGCTTTTATCGGTTGGGGGTACGCAATGAAAACAAGGGAATTGTATCTGGATTGCATACCGCCACCTTTGATGCAGATGAAAAATGCCTAGAAACTGGTCCTGCATTGATGACTTATTTAGCCCTGAAAGCGTTGGGGAATTAAGTCTTTCGATAGATTAAAAAAATTTATATCTATCTTTACAGCAAATTTTACCTATGAAATTGCTATCCATCAAAACTGTTTGTCTGGCCGCTGTAGCTGTGTTTTTATTTTCCTGTAATAAAGAAGTGATTGTAGAACCTAATATTAACGGGCCTGCGCCGCAAAATCCCGGTGGTACGCCTGATCCTGGAACAGGAAATGGCAATGGCAATGGTTCTGGGTCTGGAAGTAATATTGCGGGTACTTATCGTATCGTGTATATGACACAGGATGGGGTGAGTTCAACTGTTGCTGGAACGGGCACCGACCGTACAGAAGTGAAATATATTTACACTACTTCCTTCGATAATTTTACTGGTACTTATGTGATTGATAGTAAAAACTTCAATCTGAAAGGAGTGGGGTATTCCTTTAATATGCAAGGAATGATGGTGGTAAAGGGGGGTGGATTTAACGATAGCATTCCGTATGGAGGTCCTGCTACGATGACTTTCCCTGATGTCAGCAACCCTTATCAATTGAAAGGAGCGGACTCCATTATTACCAAGTCGCAAATAGGAGGATCTGTGAATGGTATGCCTTCGAGTTCCAATACCAGTGGCATTGCGGACACACAAACCTCTTATTATACCTTTGTTGGTGATACGCTGATTATGAAATCGCATATCGTTATTATCAACCGAGTGATGGTGCAGGATGGACAAACGGCTGTGGCGAATGGTACTACGAATGGGATCATGAAATTGGTACGAGTGAAATAATTACCGGCTATATAAATTTTTGCGTAAAAAGACACTGAACTTCAGTGTCTTTTTATTTTTTTGGAAAGAATTGCAAAGAATTATTTTAAAATGAGCGAACGCTTACTTATTTTTGTGTCATGAGATACAGGGATGAGAACAAAGTTCAGAGTATAAAGCAAAAGGCTATTGAGATGATAGCCTCGGAGGGATTGGAGAATTTTGGGATTAACCGCTTAGCCAAAGCAGCGGGCGTATCTCCAGCTACCATTTATATATATTATAAGGATAAGGACGATCTTATTCATTCCATTGTAAAGGAGGAAACAGAAAAATGGGTGGCTGTATTATTTAAAAATTTCGACCCGGAAATGTCATTCGAAGAAGGTTTATGGGTGCAGTGGAAGAACCGTGCGGATCATGCCCTTAAGCATAGGGATATCAACCTGTTTATGGAAAAGATCCGTAATACTTCATTCGGGAGGGAACAGCAGCTTCGGATTTCCCAGTATATGCAAAATTATATGGGAGATTTTGTGAAAAATGCAATTGCCAGGGACGAAATTAGTTTTACTTCAATAGAGGTTTACTGGGTGGTTGCATTCGCCCCTTTATACACCTTGGTGAAATTTCACCAGGAAGGTAGAAGTATTGCTGGCAAATCATTTAAACTATCCGATAAAATCATGAAGGAAACATTTGCACATGTCATTAAAGCGTTGAAGAAATAATAATACAGATACATATTTGACACCATTTTAGTAAGAAAACAACTCGATTAAATCACCATTCATCACCCTTTCAATTACAACTACATTGAAAAACTAACGTCTGTCATCTTCTGAGAAGATGCAATGCCCTAATTCCATCCTGTTAGTACGCTAACAGTTATTATTTAGCTCTTATTAATAAATGAACGCTTGCTTATTATGAAAACAACACCCTCATTCAGTACACAACAAAAGCTGGTAATATTAATGCTTGCATTAACCCAGTTTACCGTTATACTGGATTTCATGGTGATGTCGCCCCTTGGCGATATGCTGATGAAATCCATGAAAATCACACCCGATCACTTTGGTATTGTCGTAGCTGCTTATGCCTTTAGTGCTGGTATTTCCGGATTACTCACTGCAGGATTTGCGGATAGGTATGACCGTAAGAAACTATTGATATTTTTCTATGCTGGTTTTATTCTCGGTACGCTGTCTTGCGGATTGGCCACTACTTATCCGATGCTCGTAGCGGCACGTATTTTCACCGGTTTATTCGGCGGTGTGATAGGATCTGTGTCTATGGCCATTATCACGGATATTTTTCCATTGGAAATGCGTGGCCGCGTGATGGGATTTATGCAGATGGGATTTGGCGCCAGTCAGGTGTTGGGTATTCCTATCAGTTTGTATATCGCTAACCATTGGGGTTGGGAATCTCCTTTCTTCATGGTGGTGATCCTGGCGGCAGCTATCATGACGCTGATTATTTTCCGCCTGCCTTCCGTTACAGCGCACCTGGCATTACAACAGGATAAAGGTATCGTGGAGCATCTGTTGCATACGGTCAAAAAGAAAAACTACCGGATCGCTTTCTTGGCGACAGCTTTATTGTCTGTCGGTGGTTTTATGATGATGCCTTTTGGTAGCGCATTTGCCATCAACAACCTGCATGTAACTACAGGGCAACTGCCATTGCTCTTTACCTTCTCCGGCGTGATGTCGCTTGTAGCGATGCCTTTGATAGGTAAGATTGCAGACAAGGTGGATAAATTTGCCCTGTATAGTGTTGCTTCGTTGTACTTGATGATCATGGTGGTGATCTATACGAATCTGACACCACAGCCGTTTTGGATCATAGTAGCATTGAATGTGTTGATGCTGGCTGGTATTCTCACCAGGATGGTTCCAGCTACCGCGTTGGTATCCGCAGTGCCTGACATGCAAGATAGAGGCGCATTTATGAGTATAAACGCTTCTCTGCAGCAGATTGCAGGCGGATTGGCAGCCGTGTTGGCTGGCCAGATTGTTACACAGAAGGATAATTTCAGTCCGCTCCAGCATTATGATACTGTCGGCTGGGTAGTAGTAGCCTTCAGTATGGTAAGTATATTATTGCTGGGTCGTGTAAGTAAAATGATTAAAGCTAAGACTGCTGCGGCAAAGGAAGCGGCGCTTAGTGCACAAACTTCCTGATAGCCTGGACTAGTTCCGAGCGTATAGGCAGCTCCGGTTGTTGATAGGTGGCAAAATTAACCATCATCGCAGCCGGGGCTGTTTTTAGTATATGGTTCATCCCATCAATTTTGACCAATTCTGCTTGTGGGCAGGCAGCTTTCAGCCAATCGGCATTTTCTGGTTTCACCTGTAAATCGGTGCTTCCCTGAAGGATCAGGACCGGACAATGCAGCTTGGCTATTTCTTTTTGTGGATGGATTTTGACCACGGAGATCATATATGGCTGAATGGATTGTCTGAAGAGCGTAGACAGTACCGGTGTGTCTGGGGGCGTCACTTTATGGCCTGTTTCCAGGGTATCCATCAGTTTATTAAAGATCTGTGCAATGGCAGGGGCTTGTACTGCTATTTGTTTACGGAGTGTTTCGCCGAGTGGCTCACCTACGCCTGCAATGGAAATATAACCAGCTACCGGAATCTGATTAGCCGCCATCATTCCCAGGAGGGAACCTTCGCTATGTCCGGCGATGTATACTTTTGAGAAGCGTTTATCTTCCTTCAAGGTTTTTACAAATAAAACGGCATCGTTGATATAATCTGTGAAAGTCATATCTGCTTCCGATTTAAAAGCAGCATGGCTGGCGCCAATTCCTCTTTTATCATAACGGAGCATGGCAATATTACTTTTCAATAAGGAGTCTGCCAGTTGCTTATAGGTGTTGGTTTCCAGGTGGAGTTTAGGACTATTCCCATCTCTATCTGTAGGGCCGGAGCCTGCAATGAGTAATACAACAGGTACTGGTTGCTTGGTTTCTGGAATGGTGAGGGTACCAAATAGATCTCCAGTAGGGGTGTGTAAGGTGAATGGCGTTTCCTGTGCTGTAGCGAAGAAGGCAGACAGGGTAAAAAAGCCAATAAGTATAACTTTTTTCATGTGCTTGAGGTTATCCTTCAAATATCTGCCTTTTTTTTCTATTTTTAGCCCAGATCGAGGACTTAAAAGACTTGGAGGATACATCATTAAATAATACGCAGGACCTGCTGCTGAGAGTCGCAGCCGGTGATGAGCATGCTTTTCGTGTATTCTTTCACGAGTATAGCAACAATATATATTCGGTAGCGTTCATGCTTACCAAATCGGCTGTGGTAGCGGAGGACATGGTACAGGAGATTTTCCTAAAACTATGGCTTAACAGAACTGCATTGCCGGAAGTAACCAATATCCGTAGTTATATTTTTATCCATGCCAGGAACCATATATTCAATGAATTAAGAAAGAAATCCTCCGACCCTCGCTTTATGGAAGAACTGACGGATTATCTCGGAGAAGTACGGGATACCCCAGAACAGCAGTTATTGCAGAAAGAAGGTAGGGCGCTTTTACAAGCCGCTGTACAGCATTTACCATCGCAACAACAATTAGTTTACCAACTTAGTCGGGATGAAAATTTAACCCAGGAAGAAATTGCCAACCGTCTGGGGATCAGCAAACATACTGTTAGGAATCACATGGCGCAGGCGCTGCAAAATATTAGGCAGTACCTGGAATCCAATGCCAGTGAGGTTTTATTGCTTATTTGCGCCATCGAAATGTTGGCTTGAGAAAAAATTTGAATTTTTTTTTAGGCAGACTAGTATTCCCTGATCAGAATTGTGTCTTTATGCAGGTAGGAGGTTCAGCGAGCTGAATTTCCTGGAAGTAAATGAGTAGCATGAATCGAAAGAAAGAATTACTGGAAGGGTTGGTGAACAATACACTCACCACATCAGATTTGCACGAATTACTGGCGTATATCCGTCAGGGTGACCAAGGCATGCAAGCACTGATCTATGAGTGGATGGATAATCCGGCGCATACAGGATTGTTGACGCCTGAAAGGGAGCAGCATATATTCGATCGTGTTATGCAGCAGGCAAAGGAAGTAGAAGTGCCAGTAGGGAATGTTAGGAAGATGCGGATCTGGCGAAATGCAGCCGCTGCTGCGATGTTGGCGTTGACGGTTGGAGCGACTTTCGTCTACCTAAAACAAAAACAGCAAACGCATCAACTGGCTGATATGGCTCATCGCAAGCCAGCCGCCAACAAAGCTATATTGACACTCGCCGGTGGTAAACAAGTGGAATTGGACAGTGCCGGTCATCAAATATTACAACAAGGTAATGCCACTATTCAGCAACGCAATGGTGAGCTAGCCTACGCGAATAATACTCCGAACGGAGAAATTACCTATAATGAACTGACAACCCCAAGGGGAGGGCAATTTGTGCTAGTATTGCCCGATGGTTCCAGGGTATGGCTCAATGCCGCATCCTCCATCCGTTTCCCCACTTCCTTTACGAAGGATAGAACCGTACATGTAACAGGGGAAGCGTATTTCGATATTAAACCAGATGCCTCCAAGCCATTCATTGTACAGACAACACGTTCCGTGGTGCAGGTACTGGGTACGGCCTTTAATATCATGGATTATGCAGATGAGCAACAGCAGACCACCCTCGTCAATGGGGCAGTAAAAGTATTGGTAGGAGGAGAGGCTGTCTTGCTACAACCTGGTACCATGGCCAGATTACAGTCGGGTAAACTGACTGTCACTAATGCAGATGTGACGATGAATACCGCTTGGAGAAATGGGCAGCTATATTTTGCTGGTCAGGATGCTTATGCCGTACTACGACAAATATCGAGATGGTATGATGTAGACATAAAACTGAAAGGTCGACTGCCCGAAACGCGTTTGGGTGGCCTGATGGACAAGAATGTACCATTGTCTGCCATACTGGAGTTTTTGCAAGAGAATGGAATAACAGCTAAACTTGATGGATCAACCATAATAGTAACAGGAGATTAATACACCCGTTGTAATAGACAACAGTGAACTATTTCTCGTATTCGCTTCATTCATTTTAATCCCCCGACCATTAAAAATCAAGGCAGCCTTAGTAATAAGGCTCGGCGAAGCCTTGCCTATATACCAACGAAAGATCAAAAACCAACCATTTATTTTATGCCATTATCAACCAAATTGCTGTTAATAATGAGAATAACTGCAGTGTTATTACTGGCGGCCACTTTGCAAATTAGCGCTAAAACCTTTGCACAACGGGTTAACCTCCGTGTCAAGAATGCGCCAGTACAGGAGGTGATTACTCAGCTCCGACAGCAAACGGGTTTTGCATTTTTCTGGAACCAGGAACAGGTAGACAGGATGCATCCCGTATCAGCCGATATTCGCAACGCTTCTTTGAAAGAAGCCATGGAGCTGTGTCTGAAAGGTTCAGATATGACTTTCACTATCAATGAAAACAATAGATCTGTTTTCCTGAAAGAGAAAGTAAGTGGTGGTTCCAAAAACATACTGGAAGCATTACAACAGGAGGTGGTGACCATTTCCGGCAGGATCACGAACGAAAAAGGAGAGCCTTTGCCTGGCGCGGTAGTGGTGGTACACCAAACCGCCAAAGGCGCCGCTGCTGATGCAGATGGTAAATTTTTCCTGCCCAACGTACCTGCAGAAGCTGTGCTGGTAATACGTTTGGTAGGTTATGAGCCTATCACTATGCCATTGAAAGGTAGGAAAGACCTGCAAAATTTAGTGGTGAAATTGAAGATCGCTTCCCAGCAAATCAATGAAGTGACCGTTTCCACTGGTATTTTCACCAGGAAGAAAGAAAGCTTCACCGGATCTTATGCCGTGTATACCGGTCAGCAATTGAAAACAGTAGGGAATCAGAACATTATTCAGAGCTTGCGAACGCTCGATCCCTCTATGCTCGTGCTAGAGAATAACCTGGCAGGCTCCAATCCCAATGCCATGCCTAACTTGGCGATACAGGGTAAAACCAGTATGATTGGTCAGACAGACGCGTTGAAAAATGATCCTAACCAGCCCCTCTTTATCCTGGATGGATTTGAATCAGATCTGCAAACCATCGTAGGACTGGACATTAACCGCGTAGCCAGTATTACGATTTTGAAAGATGCCGCCTCTACTGCCATCTATGGTTCCAAAGGAGCCAATGGCGTGATCGTAGTAGAAACAAAACTCCCTAATCCTGGCGCCATGAACTTACAGGTGACCAGTGATAATTCCATCCAGATGCCTGACCTGCGGGATTATAATATGATGAATGCAGGGCAGTTACTGGAATATCAGCGTTTGGCAGGGATGTATACTAATACAGACCCGAACATTCAAGCCTCCCTGGATGAAATTTACAACAAACGCCTGACGGATGTACAACGTGGCGTCAACACATACTGGATGGGCAAACCCTTGAAGAAAGCCGCCTGGAGCCAGAACTATTCTGTTTATGCGGAAGGGGGAGATGCTAAATTCCGTTATGGACTGGGGTTGAAATATGGGAATGTGGATGGTGTCATGAAAGGCTCCGGCCGACAAACAGGTAACGGAAGTATTGATGTAGTATATAAAACAGGTAAACTCTCCTTCACTAATAAGATGTTGCTGACCAGTATTAAGGGAACGGAGTCTCCCTATGGCAGCTTCACACAATATGTAAAAGGCATTCCATTTTACCAGGAATCGGACGGGAGATACCTGGATTCCACTAAAGATAATTTATACAAGAACTGGCAGCGTGTTCCTAATCCGCTCTATCAGGCGCAACTGCCGAATAGGGATGAAAGTCGAAGTATGCAGATTACAGACCGCTTCTCAGCCTTTTACCAGTTGAATAAGAACATTCGCTTTGATGCGCGAGTAGGTCTTACACAAAATAATGACGAATCAGAATACCTGCGTTCACCTATGAACACAGAGTTTGATAACGTTGATATTACCCAGAAAGGAAAGTATGTACATGGACGTACCAGGACCTTTAGTTATGAAGGATATCTGCAAGGTAGTTATGGTGCTGTATTCCATGATAAACACGAACTGAATTTTGTTCCTGGTTTTACCGTGAATAGTAATACCAGTACCACTGATAGCTATACAGCCGTAGGGTTTCCGGCTTCTTCCTTTCTGACGCCCGCATTTGGAACAGGCTATCCGCAGGGAGGGTATCCTTCTTATGGCAAAGCAGTAAAAAGAAGTACCAGCTTCTTTGCCAACGCCCACTATGGTTATGACAGGAGATATATGGTAGACTTCACCTATCGCAATGATGGATCTTCCGTATTCGGTATTAATAGGAGATTTACGAGCACCTGGACCTTTGGTGCTGCGTGGAATGTACATAATGAAGCATTCTTCAAAAAGTCATCTTATATCAACTACCTGCAAATCCGTGCCAGCGTAGGTAATCCGGGTAATCAAAATTTCGGGTCTTATAATTCCTTTAGCACCCTTTCCTTTATCGGAGGAGCATTAAATGACTACGGCGCAGGTTTGATGGTATCTACTTGGGGTAATTCCAACCTGGCATGGCAGAAAACGTTGAATAAAACAGTCGGTTTTGATGCGAGGTTATTAAACAGCAGATTGAATCTGACCTTGAATGTGTATGATAAATTCACTGACCCACTGGTAGTGTCCCTGAATGCCGCACCATCTGTAGGAATGAGCTACCAGGTACTGAATATGGGTAATTCCCATACCCGTGGTATGGACTTCACTGTTAATGCAACGGTACTCAGTAAACCGGATCAGCGTATGTACTGGCGAGTAAATGCAAGTGGCTCTCATTTCAAATCCGTGTTTGGCGGCCTTGGGAATAAGCTGTCGCAGTACAATTCCGCTAGCGAAGGCGCTGGTACGAATGATAGTTTGATTCATACTACTACGGGTGGTAATCTTGCCTTACAGCGCTACTATGATGGCGCAAGTCCGGATGACTTTTGGGCCGTACGTTCTTTGGGTATAGATCCCGCCACTGGTAGAGAAGTGTTTCTTACCAAAAATGGGGAGCGCACGTATGATTATCGTGCAGCCGATGCCGTTAGAGTAGGTAATTCTCAGCCATCAATGCAAGGAGTGATTGGTACTAGTTTCCAGTTGAAAGGTTTTTCACTGGGTATCAACATGCGTTACCTGTTGAACTCTTGGCAGTTGAATACTGCCGTTTACAACAAAGTAGAGAATGCAAGCATATGGCAGGCGATGACAGAGAACCTAGATGCGAGAGCATTGGAAGGCCGCTGGCGTCAGCCGGGAGATCAGGCACAGTATAAGGGTATTGCTATTACTGGTACTACGCCTATTTCTGGCAGGTTTATACAGAAAGAAAATGCATTGAGTGGAGAGTCTTTCTCCATCGGATATGATTTTATGGGAGCGCCATGGCTGAAACGCGCTGGTATGAATAGTTTACGACTGACAGGATATATGAATGATATCTTCCGTTTGTCTACGATTACCCGTGAACGTGGTATTGATTATCCTTATGCAAGGTCAGTATCCTTTACCCTGAGTGCAACATTTTAACTACTGAATTTATGAAAAGATATCTAAATAACTTTTTGGCGGCAGCGGTCTTGCTTACTGCTGTTTCCTGTAACAAATACCTGGATGTGAAGCCAGAAACCTCCGTAGGGATGGATGAGGCTTACCAGACACCAGAAGGTTTCAAACAGCATCTGAACGGCGTATACCTGCAATTGGCAGCTAAGCCTGCTTACGGCGGTACTATCAATATGGTGGCAGCAGAGCTGCTTGGGCAGCGTTATCAGCAGGCAGACAATAGTGGTTCCATATATAATTACGTGGATGTAGCTAGTTATAATTACGGTAGCACCATTTCAAAAGGTATGTTTGGATTTATCTGGAGTGGCTTATACACGCAGATCGCCAACCTGAATACCATTTTGCAAAATATCGATGCAAAGCGGAACATTTTTGATGAAACGACTTTCAAAAAGGTGAAAGGAGAAGCGCTGGCACTGCGCACCTTCTGTTATTTTGACCTGCTGCGTTTTTATGGTCCGGTTTACTTGGTTGATTCTACTGCGCCGTCTATTCCTTACTACACCCGCACTTCCGCCGATCCTGGTCCTTATTTGCCAGCCAAACAAATCATGGATTCCCTGTTGCGTGATGGGGTACAAGCGTACCAATTGCTGGATTCTTCGTATGTGCAGGATTACGGGCGTATGACCCATTCAGGTGCAGCAGCATTGTTGGCCAGGATGTACCTCTATCGTGGCGACAAGCAAAACGCATTTTCTAAAGCGATGGAAGTAATGAGTGCCAAGGATATCCGGTATACGTTTACAAAATATACCAATGTAGCCCAAGATCCAGCACTGATGGGGGATGTAATGTTCTCCTTGCAGAACACCAAGTTGGTGGATGCCTTTAATGCTTGGTTTTCACCAGCCATCCAAACAGTTCCCAAAATGTTGTATCCGAGTCCGAATGTGTTGAGTGCTACTTATGAGGGAAAGACAGATGATCCCCGTATGTCCACTGCTGTATGGAATGTTCCTGCGGGGTCTACGATCACTTTTAAATGCTTTTATAAGTTCCAGGTGGTGCAGCGGGTACCTATTCTCAGAGCCTCCGAGTGCTTCCTGATTGCTGCTGAAACAGCCGCTGATCCGGCGGATGGCTGGAAATACCTGAATGTGGTACGTGGCGCAAGAAATACAACCATGAATACAGTAGGCTTATTGTCTGACGCTATTGCAAAAGAATACAGAAAAGAATTCTGGGGAGAAGGACAACTGTTTTTCTATTACAAGCGCAATTTTACCGCCGCTATTCCTTCCGGTAATGTGGATGGGCAGACGGTACCTATGACAACAAAAACCTACCAGGTACCGGTACCTGATGCAGAAACCAATGTTCACTAAAATTACAATGAAGATGATGTACAGAAAATTAAGCGCTGTAGCTATATTATTCCTGCTCTTCGTTGTAGCAGGTTGCCGTAAAGAGCAGTTGGCGCGGTTTACCGCCCAAGATGCAGTTTATTTCAGTCAATCTAGTCGCGATAGTGTGGCGGTATATTATCCGTTAGCAGATGGTACCTATGATACCCACTGGACATTATATAACGCCGATACCACTCGTAGATTAGACACCATTGTAAATGTGATTGGGGGTGCGCCGGAAGCAACTAAGGAAGTGGTGTTGTCTGTGCGCGTATTGTTGCAAGGGAATGTTGCCAATCGCGATAGAAAATTCAAATTGGTGATTGACCAGCAAACCTCCACTATTCCTATGGATGCGGTGACCATGAAGGAAGAAGATTGTGTGTTAAAAGCGGGTCGTTCAGTGGCATTCGTGCCTGTAAAAATTAAAAGACTGCCGGTGATGGCTAGCAAGCCATTGTATCTAACAGTGAAGTTGGAATCGGCGGGAGATAATTTGTCTGTCGATTATGGCAGCAGAATGGTAAGTAGAAATAAAAAAGACATCCTGGTACGCACTTTTGGTATATACGATAATGTGCCTAAACCAATGTGGTGGACGGGATTAGGAGATTCTTATCTCGGTAAATTCTCCCGTACCAAGTACAAATTTATCCAGGATTATTTTGGCGTTACCAGCGATTACTTGCAGGCGCAACCTTCCAGTCCGTATATGATCATTGCCTGGGGACAGCGACTTTATTGTGTATTCAACGCATTGTCTGCCGCCGGAAAAACAGTGATGGATTATGATGATGTTACCGGCGCCGCGTCTCCTATGACCTCCGGTAATTCTTCCAAGAACAGTTGTATAGAGGATTTGCCATAGTGAATAATCAAAACTATTAAACATGTTATCAACCAGGAATATAAATATAAAAACCACTGCCCTTGGATTATTGGCTGGAGCTATGTTTGCCGGCTGCTATCGGGATTTGGGCAATTATGATTATAAAGATGTCAACCAGATTAAGGTAGACAGTCTACAAGGAGTTAAAGATGTTTATCAGTATGATACCTTGCACGTAACGCCTTATTTCAGCGCTACGCAGGATACTACTGTATTGCAGCAGCAGTACCGGTATACCTGCGAATGGTATGCTGCTACGCCATCGTCCACCGTTTTCCGTTTGGATACTACCAGGGTTCTTAATACAAGGATTAACTTGGCAGTAGGTACCTATAAACTGATATTCCGTATGAAGGATAAGGTGAGTGGGAATATTTATACTTTCAGTCAAGGAGGATTGAACGTAGTATCCGGTACTTATGAAGGGTGGCTGGTATTCAGTGATGTGAATGGCGCTGCCAGACTGGATATGGTCAATTTCCTGACCAACAACCCCCCAGCGGTGACGAAAGATATCCTTGCGGCCTCTCCTGATCTGCCGAAAAAATTGACAGGTCCGAAAGATGTAGCCTACATGTATTCTTCTACCAATGGTAATACCGTTCCGCCGCCAGGACACGGTACTACCACTGCGGCCGATAAAGAATGGATTTACATCTGTACAGATCAAGGTGCCTGGAAGCTTCGTAATGACGACATGACCACGAAATGGCAATGGAATACCGCACATGAATTTGTTACCAAGGACTCTGCTTCCTTCCATCCTGATTTTGTAGGATCTGGAGGCTCCGGCATTCACCCATCCTACATTTATCTATATGATGGACAGGGCAACGTTTATGAACGTTTAAACTACATGTACTATGGTAATCCGGTGAATATTGTTAGTGGGGAGAGCAAGCGATTCAAAGCAGCGCCTTTTATAGGTCGACAATTCAAGATGACTGTCAATGGAGCATTGGTGCTTTTTGATACAGAGAAACGCAGATTTCTCCGTTATTCGCCCAATGCAGGCCAGTGTGTGGCGCCAGCTACAGATCCGGTTTATATGCCTTATTTCAATTACAATAATGTAAACATGGATTTGGTATGGATGCGTTCAACACCATTTAACACCCTGACATATGCGGTACTGAAAGCAGCGGATAATTCCAGATGGCTGGCCGTCTTCGATATCAGTACTACCAATGTGCAGGATAAATTTGTCAAACTTACCGGAACAGATATTGACAAGGCCACTCATTTTGCAATTGATAAAAACAGTGGTACGCTGTTCTATGCAGTTGGTAGTCGGGTCTACGCTACCAGTAAGGATTACCCGGATCAAACTTATATGGTACTGGATGCAGGACAGGAGGAAGTAACGCTGTTAGAACAACATGTATTCTGGGCATCTAAATACATGGATGTATCGCCTACAAACAGGGGTAATTACCTGATGGTAGGTACTTATAGTGCGGCAAATGGTAACGGCACACTGACGGGTTACTATCCGGCAGATTTTGTGAACAGCCATGCTACCTTAACTAAGACAGAGCGCTTTACAGGATTCGGAAAGATCAAAGCTATTTCATATCGGGAGCGATTTTAAAACCAACGTTTCGATTTTCAAAACCAACCATTCATACTTAAGAGCGCAACGGCCCTGCCTTTTGGCGGGGCTTTCTTTTTAGAATAATATACTATATATGGCCTGTATTTGTGAATATTTTCCTTTTGAATGATGAATTTTAACTAATTGTTCTTTTTATTTGTTTATTTGGAGATGAATATTCTATATTTGTGTCATAATCTTCTTTGATTTACTTTTTGAAAATAGCGATGGTTGCTGCCGTATGATGGCAGCATTAAAAGGGAACGGTGTGAAAATCGCCGGCTGTCCCGCAACTGTAAGCAGTTACCTGAATTTCATCCCATAGAGGTTCATTGTCTGAAAGGACGAGAAGGACGGATGGAATACTGCAAGCCAGGAGACCTGCCATAGCTGAATGTTGACAATTACTTTCGTGGACTGAAGTGGGTCAGCTTTCTGGTATAGTTACAAATACTGACGTACGCAGTGTGTCTGTAATTATCCATTCCCGCCAGGCTACGGAGGTGTTGGAGTAAATGAAAGATGAGCAATCATCTTAATTGACTTTAAAACCGGAAGTACCATGATTACACACAACCTGGGCTACCCGCGGATCGGCGCCCATCGTGAATTGAAAAAAGCCAATGAATCCTACTGGGCAGGTAAAATTTCCGCGCAGGAATTGGAACAAACGGCTAAGAACATTCGTCTGAACAACTGGTACCTGCAAAAGGATGCTGGCATCGATATCATCCCCTGTAACGATTTTACTTTTTACGATCATGTGTTGGATACCTGCCTGATGACAGGCACTATTCCTGCGCGTTATCATGAGTTGTTAGTAGATAAACAGTTGTCACAACTGGATCTACAGTTCGCCATGGCCCGTGGTTACCAAAAAGAGGGCTTGGATGTTACCGCGATGGAAATGACCAAATGGTTTGATACCAACTACCATTACATTGTACCAGAATTCTCTGCCAATCAGCAATTTTCCCTCTTCTCAGAGAAAGTGATTTCTCAGTATCATGAAGCTAAAAGGGCCGGCTTTGAAGCCAAACCTGTGTTACTGGGACCTGTGTCCTTCCTGTTGCTCGGTAAGGAGAAGGAGAAAGGATTCCATCGCTTGCAATTACTCCCTAAATTATTGCCAGTTTACTTGGAAGTATTACGTAAACTGGATGAGCTGAATGCGCATCATATCCAGTTGGATGAGCCGTGTCTTTCGCTTAACCTGAGCGAGTTGGATAGACACGCGATTACTACCGCATATACCACTTTCCAGAAAGCGTTCCCACATCTGCATTTTATCCTGGCATCTTATTTTGAATGCTATGGAGAAAACCTGCAAACCGTATTGCAATTACCCATACAAACGTTACACTTAGATCTGGTGCGTTGCCCGGCTCAATTGGATGATATCTTGGAAACAAATATCCGTCATACAAAACTGCGTTTATCCCTTGGCGTTGTAGACGGTCGGAATATCTGGAAAAACGATTATGATCAATCCCTTGCCCTGATTCATAAGGCCCAGGAAGCCATTGGCAGCGAACGTTTGCTGATAGCGCCTTCTTGCTCTCTGTTGCATGTGCCTTGTGATCTGGATCTGGAAACAGATGAAAAAAATCTGCCGACTGCTATCAAGTCATGGATGGCTTTTGCAAAGCAGAAATTGGATGAGGTGAAGACGCTGGCCGAACTGGCAGGCAATGACCCTTCTGTGAATGCCTTACAGGCATTGAAAGACAACCAGGTTGCTATGGCGGATCGCCGTACCTCTTCGCTGATTCATCGGCCGGCAGTGGCTGCGCGTACAGCGGCTGTTACAGATGAAGATGCACAACGAACGAGTGCCTTCCTGCAAAGAAAGCAATTGCAGCAGGAGGTGTTACACTTACCATTATTCCCTACAACTACCATTGGCTCTTTCCCACAAACGGCTACAGTTCGTTCTTGGCGTACCAAATGGAAGAAAGGAGAACTCACTGCTGCGGAATACGATGCGCTGATTAAAGAGGAAACAGCGGCCTCCATTCGGTGGCAGGAATCCATTGGTATGGATGTGTTGGTACATGGCGAGTTTGAGCGGAACGACATGGTAGAATATTTCGGCGAGCAACTGGAAGGGTTTGTATTCACCCAATATGGCTGGGTGCAGAGTTATGGGAGCCGCTGTGTGAAACCGCCGATCATTGTTGGCGACGTAGCCCGTAAAGCGCCGATGACGGTATATTATACTCAGTATGCCCAATCCCTCACAGATAAGCCAGTAAAAGGGATGTTAACAGGTCCTGTAACGATTCTCCAATGGAGCTTTGTGCGCAATGACCAGCCAAGGGCTACTACTTGTTTGCAAATTGCACTCGCCATTCGTGATGAAGTGCGCGATTTGGAAGATGCGGGTATCCGTGTCATTCAGATTGATGAGCCTGCGTTGCGAGAAGGATTGCCATTGCGCCATGAGAACTGGGACAACTACTTGCAGAGTGCGGTCAAAGCCTTTAGGGTAGCCTCTTCTGGCGTAGAAGATAAAACTCAGATTCATACGCACATGTGTTATGCAGAGTTTAATGATATCTTCGAAAGCATTGCAGCATTGGATGCGGATGTGATCACGATAGAAACGAGTCGCTCTCAATCTGAGTTGCTGGAAGGTTTCGCCAACTTCAAATACCCGAATGATATTGGACCAGGTGTCTATGATATTCACTCCCCGCGTATTCCTTCGGAGGAAGAAATGGTGCGCCTCATGGAACAGGCCATGGCAGTGATTCCTGCAGAGCAGCTTTGGGTGAATCCGGACTGCGGACTGAAAACAAGAGATTGGCCAGAAACCAAAGCGGCTGTAGCTGCGATGGTGGCTGCTGCTAAAACCTTACGGAGTAAGATTCCTGCTTGATATATGCGGATGATAACTCAACACCTTCGGTGTTGAGTTGTTTTTTTTGTTTAAGTTCCGCCCATTCGGGCGGAACTTAAACATTCGGTAGAAGTGGTCCTCTCTGGAAGTTTTCCTGTTCGGGCGGAACTTAAACATTCGGTAGAAGTAGCCCGAGACGCCTGACGGGCAGAACTTAAACATTTCACAGCTATAAAAACATAATGAATGATGACGATAGAAGAACGCATACAGGCCTCGGAGACACATATCTTCAAAGCAATATTTCCTGACAGTACTAATCACTATGATACGATGTTTGGTGGCACGGCCATGTATCTCATGGATGAAGTAGCCTTCATTACTGCTACGCGATTTACCCGTAAGAAAGTAGTGACCGTGTCTTCCGACAGAATTGATTTTACTAAACCTATTCCTGCTGGAACCATTGTAGAGTTAATAGGGAAAGTATCGAAAGTAGGCAACACTAGTATGAAAGTAAGTGTGGAAATTTATATCGAAGAGATGTATTCCGACTACAGAGCATTGGCTATTTCCGGTACGTTTACATTTGTAGCGATTGATGATAACAAGCGTCCTGTTAACGTACTATAGCAATTCAGTAGAAATGATATTGATCCCGGCGCCCTGGCGTCGGGATTTATCTTTTTCTTAACAACAACCATTCGCGCCTGTGTGTTATTTTTATAGGGAACAAATAACACCATTATGGAAAGTGAAGAATATAAGGTGTTCAATAATACGAAATTGCAGCAGTTGGAGGTACAGGGTAGCGAAGAGAAAGCGACCCTGAGTTATCGCTTTTATAAGAATAACATCGCCTTCATGCATACTACTGTTCCCGCTTCCATGAATGGCCAGGGTGTAGGGACTATGTTGGCGCGCGCGGCGTTTGACTATGCCAAATCCTTGCACAAGCCTGTTATGGTGTATTGTCCTTTTGTAGCCAGCTTCCTCCAAAAGCATCCGGAGTTCAGATCTCAACTGGATAAAACTTATCATGCCTGATGGATGTCATCTCTCGAAATTAACTTCCTAATCCACTACTGTTGTGGCAAATCCATGCATGCCATAAAAAAAGCTTATCTTTGCGGCCATTTTATTTGAATCAATATGAAACTGGAAGCAATTTTACAGCAACGCAGCAATAATACCTGCGAACTTTGTGCTGCGGATGCAGGGCTGAAAATCTATGAAGTACTGCCGGAAACGGGCGCTACAGAGGAGTACAGCATTCTCATTTGTGATACCTGTCGCAGTCAGATTGAGAAAAAAGCAGAACTGAATGCTGCACACTGGAATTGTTTGACTACTTCTATGTGGAGTGAAGTACCGGGCGTACAGGTGGTTTCCTGGCGTATGCTCAACCGCCTGCGTGATCAAAGCTGGGCTGCTGAACAACTGGAAATGATGTACCTGGATGATGAAAGACTCGCATGGGCGAAAGCCTCCGGCGATCATGAAAATGATGCCAGCGTAGATCTGCACCGCGATTGTAACGGACAAGTACTGCAACACGGAGATACGGTAGTGCTCACCAAATCACTAGATGTAAAAGGCTCTACCCTCAACGCCAAACTGGGTACTGTGGTGAAAAATATCCGCCTGGTAGAAGATAATACAGAACAAATCGAAGGAAAGATTGAAGGTCAGACCATCGTCATTCTCACAAAATATCTGCGCAAGCAAAACTAATAGGAGAGCGGTTATCTACTTTAGATAACCGCTTTTTTTTTATTCTTCTGGGAGCCAATATAGCAGCACAGACACCATCAGCAGAAAGATAATATTCACCCAAGTAGCCGTCTGATATGCGCTCAAATAGGCCATGGTGGTATGTTGTTCATGTAGTGACCAGAAAAATATTCCTCCTGTGATCCCAACTCCCAAGGCCACCGCTGTTTGTTGAAAGGTAGAATAAGTACCGGAAGCAGCGCCCGCATAGGCTGCTGGAATACTCTTCAGGGATAGCGTTAGCAGACCAGGCAATACAGACCCACATCCCATTCCATACACAAATAGTAGCAGATACAGGGAAACCCCAGGTTGCATGTCTGCATTAAAAAGCAGGCGATGGCCTATCAATCCGAAGGTCATTATCAATGCCCCCACTTGTAATACCTTTTTACCGAAACGCTTGACCAGCTTGATAGATAGGAGAGACGCCACTACATAACCCACTCCCTGGTACACAAATAGCATCCCGGTGAGTCCTGAGCTATAGCCTAAACCAGTTTGCAGCATTACCGTATTTACCAGGAAATAGGAATCCTGCACCATGAAATAAAAAATCACGACACCCAAGGCAATATTGAAATCCCGGAATTTAAATAGCTGTAAGTTGATCAGTGGTTGCTGTTGTCTTAATCCTTTTTTATACTGATCGTAAATAAATATTCCCAGTAGCAGGAAAGCTGTCAGCAACATGGTAATTGCCCAAAGTGGCCAGCCCAGCTCTCGGCCGCGGATGAGTGGGTACACCAGGCAGACTAATGTAGCCGTCAGTAATAACACGCCGGAAGTATCAAAACGGGATTGTTGTTGGCGATTAGTATCGGTGAGACACCGTACCGCGAGTATTGCTGCTGGTACACCTATCGGCAGATTGATGAGAAAAATCCATCTCCAGCCATCCATCAAAAAGTGGAGCTCAGGGATCATACCGCCGAGGAATTGTCCAACAACGGAGGCGCTGCCCGCAATGGTACCATAGATACCCAATGCCTTGATACGTTCCTCATGGATAGGGAAGAGCACATGGATATAAGCAATACTCTGGGGAATCATCACCGCCGCGCTGATACCCTGAAAGAAGCGGGCAATATTCAATTGTTGGGCCGATTGTGCCATGCCACACAAACAGGAAGTCAATGTAAATGCCAGTATACCGCCAACGAATACACGTTTTTTACCGAAGTAGTCGCCCATTCTGCCGGCGGTAATCAGAAATGCCGCATAGCCCAGTAAATAAGTGGCAATCACCAGTTGTATATCTCCTTCAGTGCTGTGTAGTCCCGCCTGGATAGAGGGGAGCGCCACATTCACAATAAAAAGATCAATGACAGAGAGGAATACCGCAGTAGAAACAATTAGTAATGCAAACCATTTGGAAGAAATCCTGACCATAAATCATCGTTTAAATCTATTCGTTAACTTTAGGAGGTCAAAGGTGATGGCCATCGGTCATACTATCAAGTAGTTTACTGCATAATACTGAGTATGGAAAAAGATACTATTGATGAGCAACAAGGGTTTAGCGAAGCAGCCGAATTGCAGTTGCTGGAAGAAAATAACATTGCATTGACAAAAGCCATGCGTATTATTGGCGGGAAATGGAAGTTGCTGTTGTTGAACAGTATTCGGAGAGATTGCCCCGCGCGTTTCGGAGAGTTGCGCAAGAAGATGCAGGATATTACACATGCCACCCTTACCGCACAGTTGAAAGAGTTGGAAAGGGATGGTATCATTGAGCGCAAGGCATATGCAGAAGTGCCGCCCCGCGTGGAATATAAACTTACCCCATTGGGCATTACGTTGGTACCAGTGATAACGGCCCTCTGTGCATGGGGAGAAGCGTATCCCGATTAAGGGCTGGCTGTCTCCCTACAATAAAACCCCGGATCAATCGTCATCTTGTCTTATGAAAATAAAAGTTATCATAACAGGCGCCACCGGTATGGTGGGAGAGGGCGTAATGCTCACCTGCCTGGAACACCCTATGGTAGAGCAGGTACTGATCGTTAATCGCAGGCATTACGACTTGCAACATCCCAAATTGAAGCAGGTAATCGTTCCTGATTTCTTTCACCTGGAAAGCATTGCATCGGACCTGCAAGGATATGATGCTTGTTTTTTCTGTGCAGGCATTAGTTCTGTAGGGATGAATGAAGCCAATTATACGCATGCCACCTACGATACTACCTTAGCTTTTGCAGATCAGTTGGCATATATTAATCCGAATATGACTTTTGTATATGTTTCCGGGGCGCAAACCGATGCTACGGGCAAAAGTAGGATGATGTGGGCCCGTGTCAAAGGACGAACCGAAAATGCCCTTTTGGAAAGGCCTTTTAAAAGGGTCTATAACTTTAGACCGGGATTTATGAAAGCTGTTCCGGGGCAAAAGAATATCAAAAGTTATTATTCCTTGATTGGGTGGATGTATCCCTTTATGAAAAGATTTACGCCAGGAATGGTGTCTACCTTGCAACAGGTGGGTACTGCGATGATTAACAGTGTGCTGTTAGGCTATCCGAAAACTACGTTGGAAGTAAAGGATATTAATCAATTAGCGGAAGGATAAAATAAGTAGCCCCGCGCCTAGGCGCGGGGCTACAATGTTTTACCAGCCAAGTTTCAGCATATAAGTACCGTCTAGGTAGGTAGTGAAATTTTTATCAATGTTTACTTCCTTTCTCTACCGCTTTGATATCTTCCGCACGATTTTGATGGAAGTCAAACTGCTGGAATGCAGGAGTATCAGGTACTACCACCGTATAGGATTGCAAGGTTTGCCAGGAGATGGTGACTTCCGCGATGGAGAGATCTACAATATGTCCTCCCTTTTGTTGATCGGTAGAGAGGAAGTGGAAATGATAACCTGCGATATTGGTGTTGTCCATATAGGTGGGAAGCCGGTAGCCTATTAGATCGCCGGTAATATCTTCCATTTGAAAGAAGTGCTGTAATGGCAGCATACTGGCTAGCGTGGGATAAGGGTGGTTTTCTACAGGAGGGAAAGCCCTTGTTTTAATCTGACGGAATTTACCACTTATATGAATGGCGTAGAGATTGTTTTGCTGGGGGAGAAGGCTGTCCAGCAGTTGGAATAGTTCCGCTTTGGAGAGGGTACGATTGATTTTTACGGAAGACACGGGCCGGAAGAAATTGACCATGGCAAATGAAGCCTGGTGGCTATCCGGTAACCGCACCGTTTTCCCGGAGGCGGTGGTCTGGTAGGCCTTTCCTTTGAAAACTAATAGTTCTCCATCTATTTTGTCTGGGGCACCCAGACCGAAATCTCCTTTTTTGAGTAACTGGCCCACTGGATAAAAACCATCAAAAAGGCCGCCCATCAGGCCGGAAGCGACGCCTGCAGTGAAAAGCTGGTTCGGCTCCTTTTGCTGAGCAGGGGCGTTGAGGTAGATAAAGATAAAAAGCAATAGTAGCCTGATTTTCATGGGGAGATTTATTTTGGACAGCAAAGATAAAATTCCTGCTGAGAAATTTATTTTTGTATTTATGTAGTTAACTACGTAGTTTTATACATAAATTGTTTAGTTATGATACCTGAAATAAAAATTGCGCCGGTACATGATGACGCGTCCCCTGCGGTCATCAACCTGATAATACCTATTCAAACCATAGAATTCAATGTGAATGTGACCTTGGAAGATCAGCCAGACCTAGTAGCGATCAATAGTAACTATCATGCTGGTGGGGGCGGATTCTGGGGCGTATTTGCAGATGAGGAGCTGGTAGGAACAATTGCCCTGATCAACACAGGGCATAAGGCGGGGGCTATCCGTAAGATGTTCGTAAAGAAGGAGTTCAGAGGAGGGGAGTTACGGCTGGCACAGCGACTGCTCGATCACCTGATTGGCTATTGTCGGGAGATAGGCATTGAAGATTTGTACCTCGGAACAGTGGAACAGTTGAAGGCGGCCCATCGATTTTATGAGCGCAATGGCTTTCAAAAGATGGAAATGTCCGATCTTCCGCCATATTTTCCCAGAATGAATGCAGATAGTATTTTCTATCATCTGCATATTTAAAGGATAAATTATGAGTAATGTAATAGATGCTTCGGGTATCTTGGCAATTTCTACTCGGCTGCAACGCTTGGCGGATCAGTTGCGGAAGGATGGTCAGTTGATATATAAGGCGCATGGGATTGAATTTGAGCCGAAGTGGTTCCCGGTGATCTATACCCTCCAACAGAAAGGGCAGCTCAGTGTAATGGAGATAGCGGTGGAGATAGGCTATACCCATCCGTCTACCATCAGTTTATTGAAGGAGCTGGAAAAAGAAAAGCTTATCCGCTCTAAAAAAGATAAGCAGGATGAGCGGAAACGATTGCTATCGCTGACAGAGAAGGGAGAGGAGCTGATACAGCAAATGAAGCCGGTATGGAAAAGAATGCAACAAGCCCTTACTTCCTTGTTACATACAGAGAATAACTTGATGGCGGCCATCCATGAAGTAGAGCAGCAAATGGAGCAAAAAGGATTTTTTGAGCGGGAAAGGGGCCTGTAGGCTGTACAGAAAGTAAACAGAATTACTCATGATATTTGATCAGCGAATAACAACCTGTTTCATAGGCAAATAAGAGACGATTCATAAAGGTTGTTATACAGATGATATAAAAACTCCTCGGTGTTCTCACTGGGGAGTTTTTCGTATAGGTCTTCCCGATAAAAATGTAAATCTTTCCCAAAATTATGTAACATTTTTTCTGAGGGTCGCGCTTACTTTTGCCCCAATGAAGAAAATTTTCGCACTGATACTAGCGGTTCTCTGCCTGGGAACATCCACTGGCGCTACTGTTCGCATACATTACTGCGGCGGTAAACTGGCGGATGTACAATTATGGCCGAGCGAAACCAATAAGTGCGGAAAATGTACACCAGCCATACAGAAAAGCTGCAAGAAGAAATGCTGTCGCGATGAACATAAAACCGTAAAGCTAGAAAAGGATCAGCAACTGAATGATAACAACATTCACCTGGTACAACTTCCTGCGCTGGCGGTGCCGTTCCAATATGCGAGTCTGCCACCAGTGCAGGCAATTCATCCTGCAAGGGAGTATCCGGCAACACATGCGCCGCCTTATGATAGTAAGATATCTCCCTATATTCTGCATTGTACTTTTCGTATATGATTCCCCGTTATTAACGGCGTACAACTGATTACCCTTTCCGCTACGTACGCACGTGTCTCCCTAAATCATTACAAGATTTTTTCAGTAACTAATCCCGTTCTCCGGGCATGTGATGCATTGGCATGACTTGCTTCCGGTAAAGCATTCATATGGTACACCGCATTATTGAATGGTCGTTAAAAAACCGGTTTATTGTACTGGTGATGGCGGCAGCCCTATTTGTATGGGGTATTTTCGCCATAAAGAAGAATCCGATAGACGCTATCCCTGATCTCTCTGAAAATCAGGTGATCGTATTTACGGAATGGATGGGGCGTGGCCCCCAACTGATCGAAGATCAGATTACTTATCCGCTGGTAACCAACCTGCAGGGACTTCCACAAATCAAGTATGTCCGCGGCTCCTCCATGTTCGGTATGAGCTTCATTTATGTCATCTTCAAAGATGATGTGGATGTATACTGGGCGCGTGAACGCGTACTAGAACGTTTGAGTACTGTATCCCGTTCCCTGCCAACCGGCGTTACACCTCAGCTCGGCCCCGATGGTACCGGCGTAGGACATATACTTTGGTATACGCTGGATGCACCCAAAATGGATCTGGGCGAGCAACGCGCACTGCAAGACTGGTACGTGAAATTCGCCCTCCAGAATGTAGAAGGCGTGAGTGAAATCGCCTCTTTCGGCGGATTTCAAAAACAATATCAGATCACAGTAGACCCGAATAAACTCCTTTATTACCGCCTCTCTGCCGCAGATGTGATTAATGCGGTGCGCACCAATAACAACGAATCTGGTGGCCGCAAATTTGAAATCAGCGATATCGGCTATATCATTAAAACGGCTGGTTATTTGAAATCGGTAGCCGAGATCGAAAATATACCGGTTAAAACGCAGAACTCTATTCCTATTCGGGTGGCGGATGTTGCCGCTGTACAGATGACGGGCGAAACTCGCCTCGGTATTTTCGACCAGGATGGAGAAGGCGAACGTGTAGGCGGTATCGTAGTGATGCGCTACGGTCAAAATGCCGATGCAGTCATTGAAAAGGTGAAACAGAAAATGAAGGAAGTGGCGAAAGGATTTCCGGAAGGCGTCAAATTCGATATTGTATACGACAGAGGCGATTTGATACGCGAATCCGTTGATTCCATCAAACACACGCTCCTAGAAGAAATGATAGTAGTGTCTATCGTCGTGATTATTTTTCTCTTCCACTGGCGGAGTGCCCTCAGCATAATCATTCAAATCCCTGTAACACTGGCCGCCAGCTTTCTGCTGTTAAATGCCTTCGGTATTTCTTCCAATATCATGTCGCTCACAGGGATTGCTTTGGCTATTGGGGTGATTGTAGACAATGGTATTATCATGAGTGAAAATGCCTACAAACACCTGTCAGAAAGGTATGCGCAATGGCAGGATCAACAAAAAAGTAAGTAATTATGAATTGGTTCAGAAAAATATTTCGCAAATCGCCCGATTGGATCAGTGAGGAAGAAAGACTGAAAATTATTGAACAGTCCAGCAAGCAGGTGTCCAGAGGCGTTTTCTTCGCAACGATTATTATCATTACTTCCTTTCTTCCGGTATTTATGTTAACCGGACAGGAAGGGAAATTATTTCACCCACTCGCCTATACGAAAACATTCATCATGATCGTAGATGCGCTCCTAGTGATCACCCTGGCGCCTGTATTGATATCTTTCTTCATGAAAGGTAAGTTTCGCCCGGATAATCATAACCCGGTAAACCGGGTACTGGAGCGTATATACGAACCCGTTATCAGAACGGTTTTGAAATGGCGGAAAACCACCATCGCTATAAATGTGATTGCGCTGGTCATCACGATCCCGCTATTACGCAGTCTGGGTAGTGAATTCATGCCGCCATTGGACGAACAGAGCATTCTGTTTATGCCAGTCACATTGCCGGATGTATCCAATGCGGAGGCCAAGCGCATCTTGCAGGTACAGGATCGTATTATTAAATCGGTGCCAGAAGTAGACAAAGTATTGGGGAAAGCGGGTCGCGCTAGCACTGCTACAGATAATTCCCCTATCAGCATGATTGAAACCATTATTATGCTGAAGCCTAAAACCCAGTGGCGTAAAGGGAAAACCAAGAAAGATATCATCAATGAACTAGATGCCAAGTTACAGATTCCAGGGGTGGTAAATGGTTGGACACAACCCATTATCAATCGTATTAACATGTTGGCCACTGGTATTCGTACAGACGTTGGCGTGAAAGTATACGGACAAAACCTCGATACCATTGCGGTTGTTTCAGAGCGTGTGCGAAAAGAACTGGAAGGTACGCCGGGTATCATGGACTTATACGTAGAACCAGTGACAGGTGGGAAATACCTCAGTATTAATGTGAGAAGAGGCGATTTAGCGAGATATGGTCTCACCGTAGATGATGTTAATCAGACCGTGGAGACTGCGCTGGGAGGGGCTCCTGTGGGCAATACCATTGAAGGACGTCAGCGTTTTTCTATTAGTGTGCGACTGGCACAGGAATACCGCAACAGTGTGGAACATATCCGTCGAATCCCGTTGATGTCGCCGGGAGCGGGAGAAGTACCACTATCCGCCGTAGCGGATGTACAGTTTGAAGACGGCCCTCCGATGATTACCTCGGATAACGCGATGCTGCGCGGAGCTGTACTGTTCAATGTCCGTGGTCGTGATTTGGGAAGTACAGTGCAGGATGCCATCGCTAAGATGAGTAAGGCCAAAGGCATACTGCCAGCGGGTTATTACCTGGAATGGAGCGGACAATATGAAAACCTCATCCGCGGACAACACACCTTGATGTGGATTGCGCCTATAGTGCTAGTGATAATTTTCTTCTCCCTTTACTTCGCATTTAAATCTGTCAGGGAAGCATTCCTGAGTTTGATTACGGTACCGTTTGCATTGATTGGTGGGGCTTACATGATTTATTTCTGGGGCGTCAATCTCTCTGTGGCAGTAGCCGTGGGCTTTATAGCACTATTTGGGATTGCTGTGGAAACGGGGATTGTGATGGTCATCTATCTCAATGATGCCATGCACCAACTGGTGAAATTAAAAGGCAATTCGTCGGAAACCATTACCAGAGATGACCTGCGAGAATATGTTATCTATGGCGCCGCGAAACGATTGCGTCCTAAGTTGATGACAGTATGTGTATCCCTCTTTGGACTGGTGCCGGTATTA
This sequence comes from Chitinophaga sp., assembly GCF_019236475.1. Taxonomy (GTDB): domain Bacteria; phylum Bacteroidota; class Bacteroidia; order Chitinophagales; family Chitinophagaceae; genus Chitinophaga. The sequence continues at coordinate 227,304 of NZ_JAFAIX010000003.1, read as the reverse complement.
TGGGCCAGGGGAGTAGGTACAGATGTTATGAAACCAATTGTGTTGCCTATGATTGGCGGGGTATTGACTTCTTCTACGCATATCCTGTTGGTAACGCCTTTGATTTTCCTCATGACAAAAGAATTTGAATTACGCAAGCATGGTAAACTGGAAATTCATGAAGTACATCACTAAACATATATTTTGGTTGTTCCTCCTCGGAGCCGCGCCAGCATGGGCGCAACAGGCTCCGGTACTACGACTGGATACTGTCTTGCAGCGAGTAGACAGAAACAACGTATTACTACAATCCTACCAACTGAAAGCGGAAAGCTATCGTTATAACGCAGATGCTGCCACCTCCTGGATGGCGCCCATGGTGGGAGTGGGAACATTTATGACGCCTTATCCTGGTCAGAAAGTAATGGACGAAAGAGATAAAGGAAGTTTGATGTTACAATTGGAACAGGATATTCCTAATCCCGCCAAGCTACATGCCAAGAAGCAATACATCGCTTCCCAAGGAAACGTAGAACGCGCTACGAGAGAGGTAACACTCAACGAACTACGTTACCAGGCGAAACGCCTTTACTATGGCTGGTTAGTGGCCAAACAACGTATATCCGTGCTGCAGGAAAATGAAAAGATCATGCAGACGATGAAGAAAATCGAAGAGGTGCGTTTTCCTTATAATCAATCACAGTTGAGTGGCGTATTTCGTGCAGCAGCAAAGATTGAAGACAACCGCAATATGATTCGTATGCAGGAAGGCACGATTGCGAAGTCTAGATCCTGGCTAAATAGTTTGATGAATGTGCCCGGCAATCAACAGTTTGAGATCGATACCACTTTGCAACCAGCTTTCGTACAGGCGTCAACGTATGATACGGCAGTATTATCTACCGTAAGAGGGGATGTGTTGAAAATGAATGAGAGCATACGTTCCATGCAATTTAATATTGAGAGTATGAAAACGGAGAAGAAACCGGATTTCCGTTTGCGATTTGATCATATGTCGCCATTAGGGGAGATGATGCCCAAAGCTTTTAGTGTGATGGGAATGGTGAGTATACCAATTGTGCCGTGGTCTTCCCGCATGTATAAGTCTGGTATAAAGGCGATGCAGTATGAAATCCAGGCGATGGAAAAAGAGAAATCCGCCATGTTGCAGGAAACGCAAGGGATGCTGTACGGCATGCAGTATGAAATACAATCGATGCAGCAAAGAATCACTGCCATGGAAGAGAAAGTTATTCCAGCATTAAAACAAACGCTGGACGCCAATTTCCTGAATTACCAGGAAAACAAATTAGCACTTAGTGCAGTGATTGATGCCTGGGAGGCGCTCACTATGATGCAGGCCAATGTGCTGGATGAAAAACAGAAACTCTATGAAATGATAGTAGACTATGACAAACAATTATATCGCTAATATATTCCTGCTGGCTGCTTTCAGCGCATGTACTACACCGGAGGCGCAACATGCTACTGCGCATAAAGAAGCGCCGGTAGACAGCAGTACCGCAGCATTGGCAAAGCCTGTAAATGCGCAGGTAGTAGCTACTATTCCGGTGATCAAAGCGCAAACGGGTACTCGGATTGTAACGGCTACCGTCAATGGGGTGATTAATTATGATACCCGTAACCAGATCAGTATTGCTAGTAGGGTAGGAGGAAGAGTAGAGCGACTGCTAATAAAATACAATTATCAGCCAGTTAGAAAGGGGCAGTTGATGATGGAGATATATGCGCCCGATCTGGCAGCAGCACAGCGAGAGCTACTGCTGGTGGCCCGTCAGCATCCGGAGTTACTCGCTGCTGCGAAGGAAAGATTGCAACTAATGGGTATGGCGTCTTCCCAAATCACGCAAGTATTGGCCACTGGCAATATTTTATATCGTGTACCGGTATATGCTAACGGCAACGGCTATATTTTGGAGAAAACAGCGGCAGCAGCCACGACCGCTTCGGTGGCCGCTCCAGCAACGGCTAGCGGTGGAGATGGCATGTCTAGTATGGGAGGGGGATCAGCTCCAACCACGCTGAAAACCAGCGCATCGCCAGCGACCACACCTGTTATGCTGCGAGAAGGACAGTATGTGAGTGCCGGACAATCCTTGTTTACCATCTATACGGCGGAAGACCTGGTAGCTGAATTCTCCTTTCCGCCAACATTGGCTACCACGGTGAAAGTGGGCCAACAGTTGCTGTTTCATCCTGCGGGAGATCAAAATAATATGCATACTGTAAAGATAGGTTTGATCGAACCAGTGTTCCGCAATGGCCAGAATTTCACGGTAGTAAGAGTGTATCTCCAAGGGCATGAACAACGACCTGGCATGTTGATGACGGCTAATATACCAGTAGTCTACACATCGGGCTGGTGGCTACCGAAAGCCGCAGTCTGGCGTTTGGGAAATGAATCGATCGTCTTCAAAAAAGAGAAAGGCGTGTATGTGCCGGTAGTCGTCAAAACCGGCGCACAAGCAGATGACCAAATACAGGTGAATACCAACATCAGTGATTGGGAAATCGCTGCCAATGCGGCTTATCTCGTGGATAGTGAAAGTTTTATTAAAACAGTCAGCACTGATAAACAGCAGTAATTATGGAAAGGAAAAAATTTTTGAAAGTCGTTGCACTCGCTGGGCTGATGCCTACCATCCTGCTGACAGCCTGCAAAGATAGTAATAAGGGGCAGACGGGAGTTGCGAAACAAACGTATACCTGCCCGATGCATCCGCAAGTGGTGCAGGATAAACCCGGTACCTGTCCCATCTGTGCGATGGACCTGGTGCCATTCGACAAGAACAGCAAAGATGCTTCGCTCACACTTGGAGAAAGCCAGATGACCCTGGCCAATATTACCACCATGATAGCAGGGGCGAGTGATTTATCCAGCTATCGCCAATTGAATGGGCGACTGGTTACAGATCCTGAAGAAACGGCGGTTATTTCTAGTAGAGTAGCCGGAAGGGTAGAAGCATTGTACGTGAAGGAAACAGGGGTGAAGGTGAATAAAGGACAGCCGTTGTATAAAATATATTCAGAACAACTGGCGGCATTGCAACAGGAATATTTGCTGGCAGTAGCGCAGGTAAAGCAGTTTCCGGATGATGCGCGTTTTCGTCAGATAGAAAAGGCTGCCAGAGGCAAACTGCAATTGTATGACCAGTCAGACGCCCAGATCAATCAGTTGGTACAACAGCAACGAGTGAATCCATATGTCACCTATCCTGCTACCGTGAATGGCGTGGTGGCCGAGCTCTCTGTGACAGAGGGCCAGTACGTATTGGAAGGTGGAGTGGTGATGCGCGTGGAATCTTATCAGCAGTTATGGGTAGAAGCGGATGTGTATCCCAATGAGGCTGCCAGCGTGAAACCGGGACAACAAGTGAAAGTAATGATAGCAGGGCGGGAGCAACCGCATACTATGACCATACAGTTCATCAATCCTGTATTGCAAAGTGGTAGTCAATTGATGCAGATACGCGGGACTGTCAATAACCCGGAAAATGAATGGCAGCCGGGATTACAGGCGGTGATATTCTTGCCGATGCAAAGTAAAGATGCCGTACTCAGTTTACCTACAGATGCCGTAATACGAGATGGTAAAGGCGCGCATATATGGATAGAAACTGCCAAAGGGAAGTTTGTGCCGCGCAAAGTGGTGACAGGTATGGAGAGTTTTGACAAGGTAGAAATTGTAAGTGGATTAACATCTGGAGAGAAAGTAGTGATCACTGGTGCTTACCTGCTGTATTCCGAATTCGTATTGAAAAAAGGGAATAACCCTGTTTGATAAAATCTTTTGTATGATGAACAGATTTTCAATTATCGCCGTGATAGTAGTAGCCATGTTGGCTTTCGCTTGTAAAAACAAGGCGGTGCCGCAGGAGGTGGCAACAGATAAAAAGCAGGATACTATAACTGCCATCGTTACCAATGAAATAATACTGCGCGATGATCGGTTGAATGCGATCTATCCGCAGTATGTAAAACTGACCACCGCATTAGTGGACAATGATGCAGCGACCGCCAGAATAGCCGCCAATGCTATTGGAGAAGGAGCTGCAAGATTACAGCTAAACAGTAAGATAAAGCAGGAAGCGGATAAGATAGTTGCTACCGCAGACATCGCGCTGCAGCGGACAGCCTTCGCCGCACTGAGCAACGAGTTGATTGTACTCATTGAAAAGTCCGGCGTACAGGCGGGAGCGTTATACGTAGATTTCTGTCCTATGGCCATGGAGGATAAAGGTGCATCTTGGATCAGTGGTGTCAAGGATATTCGCAATCCTTATTTCGGGGAGCAGATGCTGACATGCGGAGGCATTAAAAGCACTTTCGCAGCCAACAATAATTAGTCATTCATTCATAAAAAACCAGTAAATGAAACGCTTATTCCTTTGTACGATGGCCCTTGCTGCCATTACCTTTTATGCCTGCAACAATACATCCAGTGAAGCAGGTGCCAGTGCCAATACACACGAAGCGCAGCATGCAGCCGCAGATACCAAGCCAGCCACGCCTATTAAAGCAATCGTAGATCATTACCTACATATTAAAAATGGCTTATTTGCAGATAATTCCGCAGAAGCCGCCAATGGCGGTAAGGCCATGGCAGAAGCCCTCAGCGCAGTGGATAAATCAGGATTGACGCCAGCACAACAGCAGGTATTTACTGACAACTTCGAAGACTTGAAAGAAAATGCGGAGCATATTGGTAAGAATGAGGGGAATATCGAACATCAGCGGGAACACTTTGCTGCCATGAGTGAGGATATCTATGCGCTGGTGAAATCTATGGGAGCGGGCCGTACGCTGTATCACGATTACTGTCCGATGTACAATAACAACAAAGGCGCATTATGGCTGAGTGAAGAAAAAGAGGTGAAAAACCCTTACATGGGCGCTAGCATGCCAGGTTGTGGTACGGAGAAAGAAGAACTGAAATAATTATCTACAGCAGGCCGAAACCAATCGGCCTGCTGTATTGTTTATCAGTAAAATTTAATCCTGTGAAAAAAATCAAAATTATTCTCCTGGTATTATTGGTAGCATTAGTAGTAATCCAGTTTATACGGCCTGCGCCTAATGAGAGCAATCAGGTGTATACGAAGGATTTTATGCATACCTACCAGGTACCCCAAGAGATCAGTACTATTTTGAAGCAGGCATGTTATGACTGTCACAGTAACAATACCAGGTATCCTTGGTATGATAAGATACAGCCCGTGGCTTGGTATCTAGACCATCACATCAGGGAAGCTAAGAAAGATTTAAACTTTGACGAGTTTGGGACTTATCCGGCAAAACGGCAGGAACGTAAACTGGCCAGGATCCAGTCGATGGTTCATATGAAGAAGATGCCGTTGCCTTCTTACACCTGGTTGCATCCAGATGCCAGATTGACTACTGCGCAGCGGGATACGATTGCTAATTGGATCGATACGATTACACCATGAAATTCTTATATGTGATAATTACAGATATTATTCCTCCTTCACGGATGTGTTGTCATAATTAGTCTTTTCTGGAGCTCGTTTCGGGAGTAATACTTGCCCCTTTTTTCTTATGTAACAAATGTAGCCGACCAGGAGATTTCCAATACGGAGCTTTGCAGTAAAATTATTGCAAATGTTAATACTGGGCTATATAGCGGCGATGTTGATTGGGATTTCCTTGGGACTGATCGGAGGGGGAGGATCTATTCTTACCGTGCCTGTGCTGGTGTATATCTTCCATCTGGAACCAGCGAATGCCACTACTTATTCTCTCTTCATAGTAGGCTTTACCAGTCTGATTGGCGCTATGGGTTATCTAAAACGTAAACAGATCAATATACCGGTCGCCCTCCTCTATGCCTCTTCTTCTATCCTTACGGTATTAGCCACCAGGCGCTTACTGCTGCCTTTGATCCCGGAACATATTTTCAGCTTGGGTGAAGTGAATATCACCAAATCCATGCTGACCATGATATTATTTGCTTTCTTGATGGTACTGGCATCTGTTTCCATGATCCGAAACGGCAGTGCCGCAGAACAGGCTGGAAATGGGGCAAAAATGGCTTATTCCCGCATAATTGGATATGGAGTGGTCATTGGGTTTATCACCGGTTTATTGGGCGCTGGAGGTGGTTTTCTAATTATCCCTGCATTGATTATGCTCATGAAGATGCCGATGAAAGAGGCAGTAGGTACTTCACTACTCATCATTGCATTGAACTCGTTGCTGGGTTTTGCGGGCGATATCGCTTTTGTACATATCGAATGGACGTTCCTGTTAGGTATCAGCATGGTGGCTGCTATAGGGATTCTGCTGGGAGCCAGGATGAGCAAGCGCATAGAAGGCGCCCGATTGAAAAAGGGTTTCGGTTGGTTTGTGCTGATGATGGGCATTTACATTTTCGCTGCTGAATTGTTGTAAGATGCGGAAGGTTCTTTTAATTTTTGTGGGATGGATATTGTTGGGATTAACTGTAAGCGGACAGGTAAAGGATAACCTCTGGACCAGGCTTACCTTACAAACAAAGCTCAATGATAAATGGGACGCAGCGCTGGAATTCCAACATCGTAGGCAACATCCAGAGAGTGATCCGCTGTTTTCCAAGCCATTGATGTACTCCATCCGGCCATGGATTCATTACAAAGTGAATCCACATTTTTCACTGTCTGTATCGCCACTGGCTTGGTATCAGCAGCATCCGGTTTTACTGACAGCACATGATCTGTCAAAAGATCCGATGCAAGAGCTGAGAAGTACATTGGCCATCAGTTATCAAACTGGTCTTACAGAGAAGATGAGTTTTCAATCTCGTGTAGGCGTTGAGTATAGGAATTTTTCTACCGGCCAGCAAGTATTGCGCACAAGGCTCAGAACAGGGTTGCAGTATGCTTTTTCGAATAATGTTTCACTGAATGCGTACAATGAAATGATGGTAAATCCGGTGGGTGTAGCACCAGGGCATTTTTTTGATCAAGATAGACAAGCGATATCAGGAGTGCTAAAGCTTAATCAAGCAGTGACATTAGAAGCCGGTTATATGCATGTCTACCGTAAATTACCGGCATACGATAATGTTATGCAGGAGAATAATTATTTCGTGCAGTTCAATATTTCGTTACATGCGCGTTAAGTATTTATTTTCAAAAGCAAAGGGAAATGACGTCGCAGACGTCATTTCCCTTTGCTTTTTTCGTCGTCCCGGCCCAGCGGGCCAGGACGACAGGTGGGAGATTTTTTGCGCCCACTGGGCAGGGGCAACAGGCGGGAGCGTATATTTTATCTCATTAATTTAATCATCGCAGCAAATCTTTCTTTGCCGAAACCTGCGGCTCTTCCTTGGTTTAACTGTTCCAGTGCAAAGGCAGGGAACGGCGCTGTGATGGTGGATTCTGCGGCATGTCGTTGCATCAGTTCAAAACAATAAGCACATATTTCCAGTGAACTGAGCGGCTGACTGAATTGACTTTTTTCAATATCATGTCCCACTTCTTGCACCATTTCGGCCAGTACAGGAGATAGTGCTGCAATGGTATCGCCGAGGGCTCCTACAGGAATACCCTCTGCCTCCATGATACGAGCGCCGTGCAGGAATCCGAACTGCATACCAAACATAGTAGACAATATCGCGAGATCCCATGCAGCGGCTGCACCAACCGCTGGCCCCATATACACTAGGTTTCCGGCCAGTGTTTTCAAAACGGCTTCTTGTTCGCGGAATATTTTTTCATCCCCTGAGAAGAAAATGGGGGTAGTAGGTTGTCCCATTTGTGGAGGAGTGGCTAGGATAACGCCATCCAGGTATTCGGCGCCTCTGGCGAGGATGTCCGTCTGCATTTCACGGGCATCTGCTGGGGTACCACTGCTCAACTGAATAATAGTTTTTCCGGTGAGGTCAAGGCCAGCCAGGATGTCGTTGCTGGCTTTGTAGTCTACTACACAAAGTATAATCACTCGACTATCGGCAACGGCTGTATGAACGTCCGGAACATATTTAGCGCCTTGGGCTATGAGCCCTGCTGCCTTTTCTTTTGATCTATTCCAAACGGTCAGGGATATATTATTTTTAACCATTAATTCCCCTAAAACCGATCCCATGGCTCCTAAGCCAATCAATGTGATGTTGTTTCCCATATCTATTGTTTTTTTGATTATTGTGGTAGTGTGAGTCGGTGAGAGAGGCCTCCGTCTACCGTAAGTTCTGCTGCGGTGGTGAAGGTGGCCTCGAATGCGAGGAATTTAACGGCTGCGGCTACTTCCTCCATTTTGCCGTGGCGCTTTAATGGCGTGATATGATTGCCCAATTCTTCGAAAGCTGCCAGTTCCTGTGGCGTAGCCCCATAAACACCCATGGTAGGCGTACTAATGAAACCCGGGCTAACGGCATTTACGCGAATGCCTTTAGGGGCTAGCTCCGCCGCTAGTACACGCATAAACGCAGTTACTGCTGCTTTTGCTCCCGCATAAGTGCCCATGCCGGCATATCCGGAATTATTGGCAATAGAAGTCGTAAAGACAATAGCGCCATGAGGGTTGATTAAGGGAGACATATGTCTGGCTGCAAAGAAGGCGCCCTTGGTGTTGATGTCAAATGTTTTGTTATAACTAGCTTCCGTTACCTGCGAGAAGAGCTCCAATATAGAGTAACCGGCATTGACATGCAGTAAATCAATTGTTCCGAAATGATCCGCTACAGTGCGACTGAGCTTTTCAATATCGGCGATATTGGAGGCGTCAGAGCGAAGGGCTAGGGCCTTGCTGCCCAGTTGCTGCTGTGCTGCCGCGATTCGTTCCGCATTGTTGCCAGTGATGATCACGGATGCGCCGAGGTCTATAAACATCTTGGCAGTGGCAAATCCCATTCCATGCGTTCCGCCTGTGATAACTATCTTTTTATCTTTGTAATCCATCATGTTGAATAATTTTTCACAAAGGGAGCGATTTCCGGGAGGTCTGACAATATGGGAAAAAAGTTACAGGTATGGATAATTTTTTCCATACCCTCCATTTTCCGAACATATGGTAAATTTGTTCCAGTAAAACCTAGTAAGATGTACGAAAAGAAAATACCGAAAGACTTTTCCTGTGGCTTTAGTGTACTGATGGAGATCATCGGTGGGAAGTGGAAATCCTATCTACTGTACCTCATTTATAACGGCGTGCACCGGCCTAATGAAATGCATAGAGAGATGCCCTCTGCTACCCGTAGGGTATTGAATATGCAGTTGCGAGAACTGGAATTTCATGGCATGGTGAGGCGGGTGATTTACCCGGAATTACCACCGAGAGTCGAATATTTTCTGACCGAATTTGGAGAATCCCTGTTGCCGGTGATTTTTGAAATGAATGCCTGGGGGAATAACCACCTGGAAAGATTCCAGAAACTGATTGCTAGCAAGGAGCTAGTGGAAGAGGAGGCGTAATGTAGATTAGCTGTTGCTGGTTAGGGTTTCTCCAATGTCTGGCTTTCGGAGGAGGCCATCAGTACTGGTTATGCTGAAGAAGTAGTAAGGGCGGTCGGCAATTAATGCTAATACCTTTTTGTCGTGTAATTGCTCCTCGATTATCCAGTGGTATCCAGTGGTTCCAGTAAGCAAGGTTCCAGGAACTGGAATCACATCTGTACATGCAATTATGATGAAAATTCTCCCTGAAACGGAATAAAATGACTCGATAACCGAATAGGTATGCTTACTTGACATAGGTGTACAGTTGGTAACTGGTGAAGATGTTGTCTCCCTAAAGATAAATGAAAAGTTAATCCTACTAGAAAACTTACCCAATTCTTTCATCTCATTATTCGCGAATTTCTCCTAGATTTAAATAAAAAAGATGTTCCCCCATCGCCTTCTGCCTAAGCCAGCATTACTATTGTTTTTGCTTGTTTTTTGCGGTACAATTGCCTGTGCTCAGACACAATCCTGGTCTTATGCAGATCCGGCTACCGACTCGATCGCTGGGATTAGCTTGGATAAAGCGTATGAACTATTGAAAGGTCGTATAGCCAAGACCGTTATAGTAGCAGTGATAGACAATGGATTCGATATTAATCATGAAGATTTGCAGGCCGTTATCTGGACGAATAAAAAAGAAATACCGGGCAATGGCATTGATGATGACCACAATGGTTATGTAGATGATATCCATGGTTGGAATTTTCGCAGTACGAAAGAGGGGGTGCTGGTGCCGGATGAGCAAGCAGGTTATACGCAGCTATATGCCGATTGGATCAATAAATACAGGGGAAAACAACCGGATAGCCTGTTGAATCCACTTTATTTCGCAGCTCAGCAAGCATACTTGGCAAAAATTCGTTCTGGACAGGATTCCAATGATGTGAAATATGCTTGTAACCTGACATATAACTCCAGTAGCCTGTTGGGCGATAAGCGGGAGGGCCCTTACGATCATGTTTATGGTAGCCCGATTATTCCTGCGGTGGCGGCTCTCAGTCACGGTACGCATGTAGCGGGCATCATCGGTGCGGTGAGGGATAACGGGAAGGGGATAAACGGTGTGGCGGATCATGTGCTGATTATGCCTATTGTAGCCACTACGCAAACCGGCGATGAAAGGGATAAAGATATTGCCAATGCCATTCGCTATGCGGTAGACAATGGCGCACAGTTGATTAATATGAGCTTTTCCAAAACATTTTCTTCTCATAAAAAAGTCGTGGATGAAGCAGTGGAGTATGCGGCAGCACATGGCGTGTTGATTTTTCATGCGGCGGGAAATGATGGCATGAATGACGATAGTATTCCTTATTATCCGGTGGCTACGTATATGGATGGCCGTAAGGCGCCTAATTTTATTACCGTAGGTTGGAGTCGTTCTAAATTTGATTACAGGCTAGCGCATCCTTATTCCAATTATGGGAAGTCGAAGGTAGATTTCTTTGCGCCTGGCAGTGATATCCTATCAACTGTGCCGGTAAATTCGTATGGGAGTAAATCTGGCAGTAGTATGTCAACGCCATGTGCTACGGGCATTGCCGCCTTGTTGCTGGCTTATTTTCCTGAATTATCAGGGGAGCAGGTAAAGGATATCATGATGCGTTCTGTTTTTAAGCCGGCGAATATGGTCAATAGGCCGGGCACAAAGGAGTCCGTTACCTTTGATCAGTTATGTGTGAGTGGCGGTATTATCAATGCTTGTAATGCGGTGAAAATGGCCATAGAACTAACGCATAGCCATTAAATATCCAGCTTTCGGCCACCGATGAGCTTCACCATATCGGGATCACGGTGATCGAAGAAGCTACTGGTATGTTGGTCCAGCGTGGCTATTTGATGCATATCAGCGGTGCTGAGTTCAAAATCAAAGATGTTGAAGTTTTCTATGATGCGTTCTTTGCGTACAGATTTGGGGATCGCCACTACATTGCGTTGAATCAGCCAGCGTAGCACTACTTGGGCAACGGATTTATTGTGTTTAGCGGCTACTTCCATCAATATTTCATTTTCGAACATATTATTTCTACCTTCCGCAAAAGGGCCCCAGGATTCCATTTGGATTTGGTGATCCTGCATAAAATGTTGTGCTTCTGTTTGCTGATGGAAGGGATGTGTTTCCACTTGGTTGACAGCAGGGGGAATTTCTTGGTGGATCAGCATATCCATGAGGCGGTCTGATTGAAAATTACTTACTCCAATAGCCCGAATTTTACCTTCTTTATAGAGATCCTGCATATCTCTCCAGGCACCGTATACATCTCCGTAAGGCTGGTGAATGAGGTAGAGGTCAATGTATTCCAGTTGGAGGCGATGCAAGGATTTCTCGAACGCTTTGCGCGTATGCCCATCGCCGGTATCTTGTACCCAGAGTTTGGTAGTAATGAACAGCTCCTCCCTTCCAATTCCAGCACGTTTTATAGCCCTTCCTACAGCCTCTTCATTCCTATAGGCAGCGGCAGTGTCTATCAGGCGATATCCGGCCTTTATCGCCTCCAAAACGGCCGTTTCGCATTCCATTGGATCCGTCACTTGGTAAACGCCAAAGCCCAGCATGGGCATGGACACACCATTGTTGAGAGTAGTATACTGCATAAGCTACCTGTTTAACTGGATTTCTTAATGAATATAACACTTTTAACGATGCTTGGTTTGTAAATCTGTGAGGCTGTTTTTGTACCGGAACCGTGTCTCCCTAAAATAAAATACGCTTCAGGATTCTCACCCTGAAGCGTATACGAAAATTCAATGTATTTCTCAGCCTGGAACAATCACTTCTTCTGGCTCCATGATGCCGGATAATACCGGGGCACAGGAACGGATTTCTTTCAGGCCTATCATTTTTTGTTGTTCCGGGTCCCAAACTTTCAGTCGGAAACAAGCGCGGATATCGCGGAAACGGAGGGAGGTTGTTTTAGCAGTTTGCAATTCAGTCATCTTCGCCATCGCTTCCGGTAAGCGGTAAAACGGAATACGCGCATTCAGATGGTGGATATGATGGTAACCGATATTAGCCGTAAACCAAGCCATCACAGGGCTCATCTTCATATAGCTGGAAGAGAGCAGGGCGGCTTTATCGTAGCACCATTCTTGGTTCACACTGAACGATACCCCCGGGAAATTATGCTGGGCATAAAACAGGTAAGCGCCAATGCCGCAGGCAATGGTGAAAGGAATAACGATCATTAGCAGCCAGCTTTCCCAGCCCCAGAAATAGATAACAGCCACACTGCCAGCCAAGTGTATGATCAATGCCAGTAAGGAATCTATATGTTTACGGGGACTGCTTAAAAAAGATTGCACGCACATACCCAGCATGAACATGGACAGGTAGCCGGCAGCAATCGTAAGCGGATGCCTGCTAAACAGGTAAGCGCGCTTTTCCGCAGGAGTGGCCGATTCAAATTTCTTACGAGTGAAAATAGGATAGGAGCCGATGCTGGCACTAAACAACTTCGAATTATGCTTGTGATGATAATCGTGCGAACGTTTCCAAATGCTAGTAGGCGCCAGGATATATATCCCGAAGATGGTCATGATACCCTCTGCTAGCAAGGACTTATTCAATATAGTATGGTGCTGGTGGTCGTGGTAAATCACAAACATCCGGACAATCAATAAACCGGACAACACACTGGCGAGTATTCTCAATGCCAGGAATGGTAGCGTTACCGTGCCTGATAATGCCAGGATCAATAACAGGAGTGTAGAGCAGGTGTATAGCCAGCTTTTGGCTCTGTCTTCGCATGCAAACGGCTTGGTAGCCAGGATTAGATCTTTTCCCTCCAGCATAATAGGTCAGTTGAAATAGTCATATGAATAAAATAGAAACAAACGGGTACAGTTAAACATTGGCTGGGCGTTTATGCTTCCAGCGCTTGTGCGACCACAGCCAGGTGGCTGGTTGTGATACGATATCTTCTTCCAGCTTGCGTGTATGCGCAACTGTTATATTTCCGTCTTTTTCATCGGAAGGTGTGGCAGTAAGGATTTCAGCAGATACGGTGTAGTAGCCTCTTTTCAATCGTTGTACTGTCACATACACTACCGGGTAATTCATTTTTTGTGCGATCTTTTCCGTACCCTTGAATACCGGCGTATCCTGGTGCAAAAAGCGTAACCAGTGGGCGGTATCGGGTTGTGGCGCCTGGTCTGCAATAAATGCAGTGGCATTCACTTCTCCGCGGTTTTGTACAATTTGGCGGAAGGTATCCTGCATGGCAATCAGCTTCGTGCCAAAGCGGGTGCGCATGCGGTACATCAGTCCGTTGAAGTGTTTATTGGCGAGGGGATGGTAGATCACATATAATTGCTGTTGGCAGAGAATGCTGAAGGTGTTGCCTGCCCATTCCCAATTGCCTTTATGGCCCATCACAAGGATGACGCTCTTTTTCTCCGCTGCCAGTTGGTTAAACAGGGCCACTGTTTCCGGGGTAAAGCTACAATGCTTTACCATCGAGGCTTTACTGATGGTCAGCGTTTTGAACGTTTCCAGGAACAGATCACAGAGATAATGGTAGAAATCCTTGCAAATACGTTTTAATTCTGCCTCACTTTTGTCCGGGAATGCATTGCGGAGGTTTTGCATCACCACTTTCTTACGGTATCCTATGCCGTAATACAACAGGGCATATACCCCGTCAGAGAGCAGGTAAAGCAGCGGAAAAGGCAATAACGACAGCGCATAGATCAGCGGCAGCAACAAGTAATAGACAATTGTAGGCAATGTGGCACAGATTTTATGATGCTTCTCGAAGCATTATTGAAATGATAAATATATAACTTAAGGTGTATATTACCTAGCGTGTTATACAAAATACAACTTTTTTCATCCATTTAATAGCTGATTTAGGTAATACTGTACTAAATTTCATGAGATTAGCCCCTGCCAGGCGCAGATTTTATGCGGCTTTGCAGACAGGAAGTGGTCCCTACTAAAGGATGACACGCGAGTTAGGACTTACCCCTATGAACAGGGTAAAAATTTTATTTCTATATCTTTATAGTGTAATGTACGAACAAATAGACCAATTTACCGATCAATGTATTTCCCTCACCCCTGAAGAGAGGGAGTACTTTCATTCCCTGCTGAAGTTTAAGAAAGTACGCAAACGTACTTACCTGTTGCAGGAAGGGGAGATATGTGATTTTGAAGCCTATATCGTGAAGGGATGTATCCGTACTTATTTTCTCAGCGATGATGGGACGGAAACCATTTTATCATTTGCGATTGAGAACTGGTGGGTCAGTGATCTCTACAGCTTTACAGAGCAGAAGCCTTCTAATATGTTTATTGAGGCATTGGAAGATAGTGAGCTACTGCTTATCGATCATAAAAGCAAGGCACTGTTATATGAGCGGGTACCGAAGTTTGAAACCTTATTCCGGCTGCTGGTGCAGCGTTCGTTGTTTGCGCTGCAGCGTCGTTTTCATAGTCTTGTTTCTCAAACTGCGGAGCAACGCTACCTGGCCTTCCTGGAAAAATATCCGGATATCGTACAGCGCGTTCCTCAGAACCAGATAGCCCGCTACCTGGGCGTTTCCCCGGAATTTCTTAGTAAAGTGCGCAGTGGCATGCATAAAAAAAAGTAAGCCCGAAGGCTTACTTGAAAACTAATTTATTGGCCTGATTGATTTCTTCCATCGTGATGGTATGTCCCATCTGCGGGTAAATGGTGGCAGTTACCTCCGCGCCCATGCTTTTCAGGATAGTGGCAGATTCCTGTACTCTAGCAACTGGTACGTGAAAATCCGGATCACTGCTGCCGATATAGATTGGCGTTCCTTGGAAATTACCTTTATAATTTTCGTTATAGATTTTATCTCCAATTAATCCGCCGGTAAAGGCTACTGCGCCGCCGTATTTATCGGCATTCCGTGTGATATATTCCAAGGTCAGACAAGCGCCTTGCGAGAATCCTAGGAAATAGATATTTTCTTTTTTGATACCTGCTGCTACCGCTTTATCTACGGAGGATTGTACATGCTGTAAACTCTCTGTCAGCCACGGTTCATTCTGGGCAGTAGGGGCCATGAAAGACTGCGGATACCAGGTATTTCCTGATGCCTGTGGCGCCAGCAGTGCATATTCCTGTACTTGCAGGTGAGGAGCCAGGGTAAGAATATCCCTGGCAGACGCCCCACGTCCATGTATCATGATCAATGCCTTTTCTGCGGAAGCCAGCGGCTTGCCCGCTGTGTATATTTGTTTTTCCATTATTAAGTTCTCCTTACTTTAACACGGGTAATACTTTTTCGATTTCTTCTCTTGCTGGTTCATACTGTTTTGGCAGTCTCAATGAGGTGCCCAGTTTATCCAAAGGCTCATCTACGGTGAATCCTGGATTATCTGTTGCGATTTCAAACAATACGCCTCCTGGTTCTCTGAAGTAGAGCGAATAGAAGTAATCACGGTCAATCTGCGGGGTGATCTTCAAACCTTTGGTGAGAATTTTATCCCGGAATTCCATTTGTACTTTTTCATCGGCTACGCGAAATGCAATGTGGTGGTTGGTACCAGCGGCATTGTAACCTCTTTGTCCGTCTGGATCTGCCAGCAAGTCGATGATGTTGGCGTTTTCAACGGCATTGGTTACAAAGCGGTAACGGTTGCCTTCTTGGCCTTGCAGGCTATAGCCGAATATATCGGTTAGGATTTTTGCAGTAGGCTCAATAGATTTCAATGTAAGCGTGGTGCTGTGGAATCCTTTGGTAGCGGTTTCCTTCTTCACTTCTGCTGTTTCCCAAATGCTGCGGGTATCGTTCGTTTTAGGTTCTATGAGACTCAGTTTAAGTCCGTCAGGATCTGAGAATACAAGGAATTTTTCGCCAAATCTTTCCTGTACTTCTTCAAATGGAACGTTAAAGCGGGTAAAGCGGTCTTTCCAGAAATCCAGGCTGCCAGTAGGTACACTGTAGCCAATTTCGGTGGCCATGCCGGTACCGTTTTTACCTTGATCAATACCTTCCCAAGGGAAGAAAGTCAGGATAGTACCAGGAGCGCCCTGTTCATTACCAAAATAGAAGTGATAAGTACCAGGATCATCGAAGTTGACAGTTTTCTTTACCAGTCGAACGCCTAATACGTTTGTATAGAAATCCAGGTTACGTTGTGCGTTTCCTGCGATAGCGGTGATGTGGTGTAATCCTAAAATATTGTTGTTCATGATAGTTATTTTTAATGATTTATTGCTGTTGTAAATTTTCAAATTCTGCGCGCACTTCATTTTCTAAGAGTCCGCTTCCGCCGCCATAGTGGCGGATAATACGGGTAAAAAGCTCTTGCTTTTCTATGGCTGCGCGAATAATGGCTTCGTCCTCTGGAGTTACACCTACGCCGAGTAATACGCCGTCGTAAGGGTATTCGGTTAGCTGTTGCAGTCCTTCTTCGAGCGACAATGCAATGGTGCCGTGCCATCCGGAGTGGCTATTCATCAGTCGGTGTAGTACCTGCATGATTTCAGGATGATAGCCTATCGCGAGTAAATGCAGTGATAATTTGTCTGTCATGGTCGTACAATTAAAAGGTCATTGGAACATCTGTTACGAGTATTTCCGCTTCCGGACTATTGATCTTTCCGCTGAAAGCGTTGGTATCAGTGATGCCCAGCGCATCGCCAGTTGATAATTGATGACCATCTATTTCAATACTGCCATTCATTACATAAACATAAGCGCCATTGCCGGATTGTTTGACCTGGTATTCGAATTCCCGCGTACTATTGAAGATTCCTAAACTCATCCAAGCTTTTTGTTGTACTGCAGCGGTGTGTACATCCGCTGTTGGTGCGATGAAGGCGGAAAATTGATTTTGAAATGCGTCCTTATTCAATTGTAGCTTCGTGTATTTCGGTGTAACATTCAGTGCTGATGGATATATCCAGATCTGTAAGAATCTTGTTTTTGCAGTTTGTTCATGGTTGTATTCGCTGTGGAATACGCCGCTGCCGGTGCTCATCACCTGGATCTCTCCTGCTGTAACAACTTGTTCGTTTCCTAGGTTGTCTTTATGGATGAGGCTACCATCCAGCGGGATGGAAATGATTTCCATATTATCGTGTGGATGTCTGCCAAATCCTTTGCCGGCCTGGAGAATATCATCATTGAAAACGCGTAGTGCGCCGAAGTTCATTCGTTTTGGATTGTAGTAATCCGCAAAACTGAAGGTCTTCTTGCTGTCCAGCCAATCATTGTACTCATGGTGGCGACTGTCTTCTTTATGATAAATATATTTTGCCATCGTTGTGCTGTTTTGATGATGTAAAATTGCAACAGTTTCGGCTGACGGGAAATAACCTGGATTAAGAAATGGTCTTAATCTAGATTAAGATTTTTGGGCTCCGAGGGTATGACGTGGAAGAGATGGGTATCGGGAGACACGAGTCTGGCGGGGCGGAAAGAGCAAGTAGATAATTTGGGATCAAGGTCTTTTGCGCTCATCATCAGTAGGAGAGCGGCTTTTGCGTAGTAGGGTATTTCATCTGCATGAAAGTTTTGTAAATTAAAGCAGGCGGTAACATTTGTAACCCTTAAAACCCTCCTTATGTTTAAGCATAACCTGCATCTTATATTCCGACAATTCAAACGATTCAAATCGGTTTTCGTCATTAACCTGGTAGGCTTGTCTACGGGCTTGGCGGCTGCCATATTGATTTTCCTCTGGGTGAATGATGAAGGCAGTACCGACAAGTTCCATCATAACAGTGATCATTTATTCCAGGTGATGGTGAACACTACCCAGGATGGACGCATCACCACAGATGAAGGCACAGGTGGGATACTGGGTGAAACGTTGGAACGTGAAGTGCCGGAAGTCGCTTCGGCTGTTACAACTGCTCCTGCAGCCTGGTTCCAGAAATTCAATGTGTCATTTAATACGCATACTCTTAGTGCGAAAGGCAATTTTGTAGGCAGTAGTTACTTTCAGGTATTCTCTTTTGAGTTGTTGCAGGGAGATAAAAGTCAGGTGTTATCTAACAAGACCGGCATCGTATTGTCTGAAACCCTTGCTAGGAATCTGTTTCACACAACGGATAATATTGTCGGAAAGGTGATTGAATGGAAATGGGCCTCATTTACGAAGCAATGTATTGTAATGGGTGTTTATAAGGACATGCCTTTTAATTCGACGCAACAATATGATTTTGTATTGCCACTGGATGCTTGGAAGGATATCGTACCTGCCACCAATGACTTGGCTGGCGGACCTTTTCGGACTTATGTGGTGTTGAAAGATGGTACCAACACAGCGCCTGTTCAGCAGAAGATAAGTTCATTTATCAGTGATAAAATTAAAGGCAGTAACGCCACTTTATTTTTACGGAACTATGCGGATGCATATCTGTATGGGAAATACGAGAATGGTAAACTGGCGGGTGGCAGAATAGCATATATCCGATTGTTTATTATCATCGCCATTGCTATTCTCCTCATTGCCTGTATCAACTTCATGAATCTCTCTACAGCAAGGGCTTCCGGCCGAATGAAAGAAGTAGGCGTAAAGAAAGCCTTGGGCATCAAGCCGTATATGCTCATGGTACAGTTCCTTGGAGAGTCTGTGTTGATGAGTTTTATATCCATGATCCTGGCCATCCTATTGATGTTGGTGTTGTTGCCACAGTTCAATCAGATCACGGGAAAGCATTTGCGTTTTGGCTGGCATCCAGGACTGCTGGCTGCCATCTTAGGCATTACGTTGCTGACGGGCTTATTGGCAGGCAGTTACCCGGCCTTTTACCTGTCGAGCTTTAAGCCAGTGATCACGTTAAAAGGGAAGTTGATAAGTTCTGTTGGCGCGTTATGGGTGAGACGCGGGTCTGTGATTTTTCAGTTTGTCATCTGTGTTTTGTTTGTGAGTGCTATGATGGTGGTGTATAAACAGATCCAATATGTACAAACGAAAGACCTAGGATATAATAAAGAAAATGTCGTCTATTTTGAGCTGGAAGGGCGCGCGGCAGCCCAAAGAGACGCTTTCCTGGCGGAATTGAATAATATGCCAGGGGTAATAGGCGCTTCGAGTATACAGCAAAAAGTGATTCTTCCTAGTAGCGTTCCTAATAGTGTTATTCAATGGGATGGCAAGAATGCTAATGGCGACATTCGTTTTTGTGAGATGCCAGTCAATTACGGCCTCTTAGAAACCCTCGGCATTCAGATGGCGAAAGGGCGTGCTTTTTCCCGGCAGTACTCTACAGATATGGGTGGGATTGTACTTAACGAAGCGGCCATCGCTGCCATGAATCTTACAGGAGATCCGATTGGTAAAATCGTGAACCTAAACGGAAAGGATACACGCATTATCGGTGTGAGTAAAAACTTTCACTTTAATTCCCTGCATGATGAGATCAAACCATTTATTTTCCGTCTCTCTCCAGATGAAACGATGCTCGTAATGGCACGTATCCAAGCGGGCAAAACGGCTGCTACAATACAACGCGTCGAACAATATTATAAAGACTTCAATCCGGGTTATACTTTTGATTACCAATTCCTGGATATGGCGTATCAACAGCAATACGCGTCTGAGCAACTGGTGGCGTCTCTCGCGAAATACTTTACAGGACTGGCAATTATCATTTCCTGCCTAGGATTGTTTGGCTTGGCGGCCTTCACAGTAGAACGCAGAGCTAAGGAAATAGGCGTACGTAAAGTGATGGGGGCTACGGCTGCGAATATCGTATATCTCCTCTCCATCGATTTTACGAAAATCATACTGGTGGCCATTGTGTTGGCATTGCCACTCAGCTATTTCGTCACCAGAAATTGGCTTGATTCTTTTGCCTATAGGATACATTTATCTGCAGGCTACTTTGTCGCAGCAGCAGTGATAGCCTTGCTGGTGGCCTGGTGTACGATTGGATTACAAACGATTAAAGCATCGAGGGTAAACCCGCTGTTGTATTTGAAAGAAGAGTAGATGCATTTGAGATTTACTGCTTGTCGCCCCTGCCCGCTAGGCAGGGGCGACAAAAAAATAAGGGAATGGGGTGACGTCGCAGACGTCACCCCATTCCCTTATTTTTTTGATACAGCTATTATTTACAGATTCAATTCTAGCCGCGCAAAGAGGAAGCGGCCATTGTAGCCGAATTGCGTAGCTCTTCGACTATACAAGAACTGGTTATTATTGGTATTATTAGGGTTTTTAACCAGATCTGGATAGATATCAAACACGTTATTGGAACCGATACTAATCTTCAACGCCTTTATCAGCTTGTATCCTATGGCCATATCGGTGACTACTTTTGGATGGTAGGTTTGATAGAAATTAGGATCCACCGTAGCTTCTTCTACACTTCCGAAGTATACATTCCGTACGAAGGCATTGAATTTCCTGATATTATAGGAGAGAGTCAGGTTAACTTTTTCGCGGGGCACGCTGCGTTCTAGGTAGATGCGACTAGCGCGACTGAAATAGATATTCTCTTTCCCCACCAGTTTAGGCGAAGCCTTTACAGGCCCTACTTGTTGGGTATTGGAAACGGTGGCGGCCAGGTCTGCGCGGAAGTTGCCTTCACCTAATTTAGTGCCGTAAGAGAATACCAGGTCAATACCTTTTGTTTCAGAGTTGATCGCATTGGCAAAGAAGGCGGCCCTATTGGCATTGGCCTGTTGCAACAGCAGATATATCTCTTTGTCGGTAGCGGATGCGTTAGGGGCATTACTACCGGAGAACTGATCGGTATATACCACGCGGTCATCAATGCGCGTGAAGTAGCCATCAACGGTCAGGCTGAATTTCCCGAACTGGCCGGTGAGGCCGGCGCTCATACTTTTGGATTTCTCCGGTTTGAGTTTAGGAATGCCGAGTAATTCCGCAGGGCGACTATCATTCGTAAAGGTACCTACTTCATATGGTTGTCCGTCTACGAAAAGAGTGGCCGTATTGGAGAAGTAGCGTTGATGCAGGGAAGGTGCTCTGAAACCGGTGCTGGCAGAGCCTCGCAGGGCAAACTGTTCACTCAGTTTATACCGGGTGGTCAGTTTACCGGTTAGCGTAGAGCCGAAGTCGTTATAGTTTTCAAACCTGGCCGCGGCCCCTACGAGGAAACGGCTATTGAAATTCAGTTCCGCATCTACATAGGTGGCAATGGCACTGCGGGTAGCATCTACTGCATTTTCTGGCCGGAAGCCTGGAAATACTTGCGCACCGCCGGGGCGAGGGGTACCATCGGGACCGAACTTCGTATTAATAGGGCCTTGCGGGTCTGGTACTAGGATAGGATTACCTTGTCCATCAACGCCCACCTGTGAGGCGCGACCATAATCCGTATACGAGTTTACGCTGCCTGGAATCAGTTTATACCGCTCAAAGCGATGTTCTGCGCCAAAGCTAACATCCAGTCCACTCAGTACCTCCAATCGGCGGGAGAAATCCAGGTTGGTGGTATTCTGCGTAAACACAGGGCCTCCGGCGGTGAAGGTAGTAGGAGAACTTTTTCCCATAGAAGCATTCAGGGAATTGGCAACGGTAAATTTGAATTCATTTTGTCCCCATGCATTGCTGAGATCTACTTTCCATTCGCCCAGGTGGCCGCGAATACCCATGGCCAGGGAGCGATCATAGATATCAGAATGTATTTGCGGGAGGAATCCCAGCGGATAAATATCGATGATATTTCGGCTATCGCTGGGCAAGCGGTATACACCGGCCGCTTCCCCATTGCGGTATCCGAGTCCGCCGAAGGCATAGATTTCCGCCCCATTTTGAAGGGGTACGCTCGCGTTCATAAACACTTGGCTACCGCGTAGTCTGGATTGGCCTGCCCGCATGCGGATATCGTTCCGGGTGATATTATTAGCTACCAGGAAAGAATCCGTTCTGTCGATGCCGCCGGGATATGTTTTGTAGATAGGGCCTACCCAGGGGCCGGAGCGGTTTGTATAGTTGCGGTAATCGAAGGATGCGCCCACGTTGATGTATCCGCCTTTTTCTCCTAATGGCAATCCGTAGTTGACAGCCGTTTGCACGGTTTGTCCGTCGATGCCGTTATCTGCTTTTGGAGTGACATTCGCACCAGTAGTAACGTTAACGGATAAACGATTGACGGTGCTTTTCAGCACGATGTTGATGACGCCGGCGATGGCATCGGAGCCGTATTGGGCTGCGGCGCCATCACGGAGGATTTCGATGCGGTCGATGGCAGCAGTAGGGATACTATTCATATCTGTACCTACAGCGCCGCGGCCGAAGGTGCCGTTTACATTTACGAGTGCTGTATTGTGGCGGCGTTTGCCGTTTACCAGCACTAGCACTTGGTCGGGGCCTAGGCCGCGAAGAGAAGCCGGATCGATATGATCTGTACCATCTGCCACTGTTTGTGTACCGGAGCTGAAAGAAGGCGCAACGTAGTTGAGGATTTGGTTAATGGTTACCTGAGGGGCATCCGATACAATACGTTTTACGTCAATCACGTCAACAGGTACAGGGGTTTCCGTTTGTGTACGTGGAAGATTGCGGGAGCCGAGTACTACCAGTTCATTGATGGTAGCGCTTTCGCTCAGGGCCACATTCAGTTCCAGTTGTTGTCCGGAAACCAGTGTGATGGTTTTGTGTTGCGCAGCATAACCAATGTAGCTGATGCTAATCGTGTAACTGCCTGGTGCTACGGTAAGGGTATAGTTGCCAGTACTGTTAGTATAAGCGCCTTTGCTGGTATTTTCCAGGTGTACGGTCACACCTTGGAGAGGGCCTTTGCTATCAGTAATTTTACCATAAATGGTAGCTGTTTGGGATCGGGCCTGGCCTACAAAACATAGCAGGCATGCCCAAAGGAATAGGGGCCGAAGTAACGGGGTTGGCATAGTTTATAGATTTTGTTTTCTTATAAATTACAAATAAAAATTCGCAATAACAGTGAGTATTTCAAGGGTAGGATAGGTATCATAACTAAATCGGGCGTAACTGCATTTACGTTGCAGTGGACTGTTAAAATACCGCAGGACGCGTGTCTTCCTAAACTAAAAATTTGCTATTCTAATCATTCAATTGCAAGTGGTTATGTTTATTTTTTTATATTGCGGGAAATCTAAACAGCATATTTCTAACCCAGCATCATCATCCATTATCTTGCTTGCATGAAACCAGATAATATCGAGATAGACCAATTAGTTAAATCATTTTTCAGTGTGTTCACTAACGTAAATGGGCATACGCCGGATTTTACTTTAATCTTCCAGCTCTGCATTCCAGCAGCAGTGATTATCAAGAAATCGGGGCTCCAGGAAGAGATCTATAACCTGCAAACCTTTATTGCGCCTAGGAAACAGCTATTGACAGATGGTAGGCTCACCGATTTCGAGGAGAAGGAAACCAGCGGCATTACGCAGGTGCTGGGCAATATTGCGCAGCGAACGTCGAAATATGTGAAGCATGGCCTACTGAATGGCGCTGAATTTTCCGGACGTGGGAATAAACTGTTTCAGTTCATCAAAACAACTACTGGTTGGAAAATAGCCGCAGTAGTATGGGAAGATGAGTAATAGCCATAAGCCATATCAAAAACCGAATCATCCATGACACACCAACAAATAGTAGATAAACTGGCAGCCAAACGACTGGTACAATCCATAGACGAAGATCTGTCCAGGCTTGTGTTCAATGCCATGAGCTTTCATAAGAACGACACGGTAGCACAATTTTCGTATATCCTTTCCCCGTTAATGCGGCGATGGAATTGTGTGCTGCAGGCCGATAGAGAGATCTCCCTGGATTACCGGCACAAAACCTCGTTGGCTTTGGCCGTACTGTTGCATAAATATGGTTTCGCGGATAAAACCATTACGGATAGCGCCTTGCAGGCCATTGATGCGTTAAATAAAGGTGTTGTTTTAAGTGACGATTTTTTCCGAAAGTCTGATGATATCAAGGCATTCATTCAGTCGACACCCGTTTCATTGAAAAAGAAACCTTCTTACGCGGAAAGTCTGACCTTCTATCGGGGAGAAGACGTTATTTCTTTTCAATTAGAGAACAAGTATTATGCGGCTTATATTCATTACATACAAGGTGTGAATGAGAGCCCGGTGTTGGAGTTTTATGACGGCATATTTGATAGTGTACCGAGTTTGGCTATGCTGGAAGGGTTGCCCGCGAAAGGGGCTATTTTTAATGATGGTAAGTCTAGGATATCATTGTACGCAGTTCCTGGCATGAAGTTTCTGCCGGATATGGCTGGGCAGGTGCAGTTGATAAGCGCCAGTGTGAAGCATAAACCTTCCAATGCGCATTTGATAAAGCCTGATTGGGAGTACACTTTGTCGGATTTGTTTAATTTACAGAAGACTATTCAGGGGATGTTTGGAAAATGATATAGGGAGACGCGTGTTGCACGAAACGCAGTGAGCGTATGGTGTATGGAGCGACCGGTATCTCCCGAAAAAAAAATATTACAACAAAAAGGCTTCAGTATATGCTATCTGAAGCCTTTTTTATGCATTTTATTCCGCTAGGAATGGTTCCAGGATAGCGTTGAATGCTGCTGGTTTTTCCATCATGGGCGCATGCCCGCATGCTGGAAGCATTACTAGGGTGGAATTTGGCAAATAATGATGGAATTCTTGGGCTACATCTGGCGGCGTCACCTTGTCGTTTTCGCCCCAGATCAATAGCGTAGGCGTATGGATTTCAGGCAGGAGGGCGGCTACATAATTGCGATTAGCAGATTTGGCTGTTTTAACAATACGAAAGCATTTTCGTATATCCGTAGTAGTACTGAATACCTCATCTACCAAGGTATCTGTAGCAGTGGCTGGGTCATAAAAGATATTGGCCACACGTTCACGGATATACGCATAGCTGCTCCGTTTGGGAAAACTACCCATATTGGTGTTTTCATATAAGCCGGAACTGCCTGTCAGTATGAGTTTAGCTACTTTTTCTGGGTGTCGGTGGGTAAAGAGGATGGCTACGTGTCCGCCTAATGAATTGCCAATCAGCGTTACGTTTTCCAGGTTTTCTTGTGTGATATAAGTATCGAGGTAATTTACCAGGTATTCCAGGTTATCTTCTTTATGATCGTCGTATATGGGTAAGCGTGGGATATGAATGTCATAGCGGGATCCAAAGTGTGCCGCAACGCCTTCCCAGTTACTTAAACCGCCGAAAAGACCATGCAGTAGAATAAGGCTTTGTTTCATGTAATTTTTTGATACAAAGCTAAATTGCTGCTATAAGGGTAGCTGTGATCTCAGTCACAAAAGTTGCGCGACTGGTCCAGCAGGAACAAACGGGCTCTACTCAGGGCTTCCCGGCTGGTATAGAGATACCTGGCGATATTGGTGAGGGATATTTTTTTAATGATGGCTGGCCGTCTCTCTAATAGAAATTTATAGCGCTGCAGTGGCGTTTTAAGCGACAGTATATACTGATGCTCTGATTGTTGTTCCACCAGCTCTTGGAATAATTGTATGTGAACATGGAGGAGATTAGGATGGTTCTTATGGAATGACTGTAATCTCTTGGAATTAATTTTCAGGATCACCGCATCTTCCATGGCGATGATACTGATAGCCGAGGGCGCTTTTTTAGTAAAACTTTCACAGTTGGCCAGGAAGTCGTCCACCATGCCAAAGCGCACAATCTTTTCATTTCCTTCCTCATCCGTGATGGCGAATTTAAACATACCGGAGATGATAAACGCCGCATCGCGGGCTATTTTGCCATAGCGTAAAAAGGCATCGCCTTTCTTAATATGCTTAATGGTAGCGATACTATCGAGCAGTATCCATTCTTCCGGCGTTACTACCGGATATTTCTGCATTAGGCGCTCGTAATAGGAGGGAAGATTTGTTGCCATACGGGCTGCAAAATAGGAAAAAGTCAGGAATCAGGGA
The DNA here is from genome assembly GCF_019236475.1 of Chitinophaga sp. Taxonomy (GTDB): domain Bacteria; phylum Bacteroidota; class Bacteroidia; order Chitinophagales; family Chitinophagaceae; genus Chitinophaga. Next base: position 201,031 of record NZ_JAFAIX010000003.1, on the reverse strand, counting down.
ATGCTCCCACTTTTGGGGAATATACTCCTCAACCATGTGGGGAAGCTTTTACCAATTATGCCATTATTCCGCCTTTTTAAAAATGGTCTTTTGAGCTTTCCAAGTAAGGTATACCGTAATAGCCAGCATGACCAGGATGAAAATAACATGATGGGCAAAATCGATCTTTCTCATGATCCTACTGAGCGGGTGTTGCAGGACAATTCCAATGATCAAATAAACAATGGTATAGGATAAAGTAGCCACCCCATTGATTAGGAAGAATAATTTCCAGCGTATTTCGGAGATACCCGCTATAATCGGGCAGAAGAACCGTAGGTTAGGGATGAGCGCACTGATAAATAGTGTTTTGGTCGCATTTTGCTTCAATTTTTCCTGCGCCTTGGTGAGCCATTCTGCATTGACCTTCTTTAGCAGTTTTTTGGACAATTTTCGGCCTTTTGCAGAAATGAAGAATAAGGTATTGTCCAACACAATGAGGCCCGTAAAAGCGACTATTCCGCATAATATGGGATTTAGCCCGCTATGTACGGCAATATAGCCAGTACTTATCAAGGAAATTTCTTCTGGAATGGGGGTGAATTGTTCAATAATAGCAAACCATAGAAATATTCCCAGATAGGAAAGATGGTGAATATAGTATTTAGGTTAGCATATTCCATGACCTTGGTTTGCGTGGAAAATAGGATTTAAGGCCGGTAACGATCACCGGCCTTGTTAATTAGCCGCAATTATGACAGTTGAATGATCATACAGTACTTGGTTCAAGACTGGCTTGATGGTTTATTTCCATTTCGGCTACTCTCGTGAGTTTTTTATCTGTTTCTTTTTCTTCATTCAGTGTTTCATTCAGGATTTCGGCGATGTCGTCGTATCCCATTGTTTTGGCCAGTTCTTTTAATCCACCATAGGTGGCAATTTCGTAATGTTCAGCTTTTTGTGCGGTCATAATCAGTGCGGCATCTCTGTGGGAAGAGCCTTCTTGGGTATCGTCAATGATATCGCTTTCTTCTTCGGTGATTCCAGCCATAGCCGGACATTTGGTGGCATGAGATTTCTTACCCATCTGTTCAAAAATATTTTCCAGTCGGGTAACATGATTATGTGTTTGTTCGGCATGTTTGTGGAAGCATTCTTTCAATTCACTAGCAGTGGCTGCTTTTTCCAGTTTTGGCAATACTTTCGCCAGTTTTTTCTCTGCCCAGTAGATTTCGCCCAACTGTTCTTCAAAGAAATCATTTAGTTTGGAAGCAGTTGGAATGGATGATGCTGCATTTCTCATTTGCTTCATAAAATTGGTTTTAGAAATTAGGAAATGTTGAATCATGGTACTACTAATCGCATATAGAACAGGGTTCAATTATGATACCAAATGGTATCCATGAATCGGGTAGATGATTCCTGTCAAAGCAAGATGGCATGGCCAGTTTGCAGCCTTGACGCATGCTATTTTTCAGTCGCTTAATTGCTAAAAAAGCGTTATCTTGCACAATTACATCATTGAAAATAGTTGATAAAAAGGGATTATATGTCTATAAACGAAGATTTAAATGCTGGCTATGGTACAGATCCGTATGAGAAATTTCGTTCATTATTGCAGCAGTCGTTAGTATTTCCGACAGAGTATACTTTTAAATTTATTATTAAGGCAGACGCGGATAAATCGGCCGAGCTGAAGTCCATCTTTGCGCATACTAATGCGAATATTTCTGTTACCAATTCGGCTACAGGAAAGTATAAATCCTTTACGGTGCGGGTACAGGTAGCAGATGAAGAGGAAGTAATTGGATATTATAAGGAAGTTTCTAAGATTGAATCTGTGATCATGTTGTAAGGAATAACATCCTCAAAAATATAACGGCGGTGCGATGTGAATATCGTACCGCCGTTTTTAATAAATGAAAAAACCGTTTCAAATGAATGAAACGGTTTTTTCTGTTTACGCCCATGCAAAGATTGTAAAAACCGGTGAGAACACGAGTTTCGTTTACAGTATGCCCTTCTAAGTGTTATTAAAAATAAGTTGGAGGATGGACCGACAAGTCAGTGTACATCCTCCAGTTGGCAGATTATTTCATGGTAACGAACTTGGTCTGGGAAACATAAGCGACCTTATTATCTGCTGTACGCACATAGATAAAGAGGCTGTATGATTTTCCTGTGGCCAGTTTGGTTAGTTTCAGGTTTAAATTCCCTGAAAATGTATTTGTGTTCGGATAGGTTGCTGGAGTAAGCACGGTAGATACGCCGTTATTGGCGGTAGCAGTAGATGCAGCCACATTCCAACTGGCAAAATGCGTACTATCCACTAATACGGGTTTGCCGGAGGTAGGTACATCATACCATGCGCAGTCCAACGCTCCTGGATCAGCTTTGGTAATAGCGCCGCCAAAGGTAACCTGGATAACATCGGTGGATTGGAAAGGCCCAGTTTGGCGTAATAAACCCATACTGGTCACTTCAATAGTAGGCAATGCTTTTTCCAGTTCTGTCTTAATCATATCGTTGTTCTTAGTACAGGAATGTAACAGTACAGCAACGAGTCCAGCAGCGATATATGTTAACTTTTTCATGATTATTGTAATGTTAAATTAGAAACTGTAACGAGCACCCAGTTGCATAGACCATGTACTGGTGCTGCTGTTGATGTTCTGGTAAGGAGTAGTGTACAGTACCCCGTTGTAATTTTGCATGCGGTAAACAGGCACACCATCCGCACCAACGCTTCTATAAACCAGCGGCTGCGTAGTGGTAGTCTGTTTCTGGATACCCCAGTATTTATTCAGGAGGTTCGGCAGGTTGAGAATATCTGCGCTGAACTGCAAGGTATGTTTGGTTTTACCAGATTTGATATAGAACTCCTGCAGGAATCTTGCAGCGATATCATTATACCAAGGTGCTTGTGCAGCGTTTCTTTGCGTATAACCACCACGATGTTTGCTGAGATAAGGGGTGTTGTTGATGAATTTATCCAAAGCAGCCGCCTGTTGATCCGCCGTAAAGTTATAGGTAACGCCACCCACGGTAACATTATATGGCTCAAACACTAGCTCATTACCCTTTTTAGGTACATACATCAGATCTTGGTTGTTACCATCACCATTGAGGTCGCCGTTTATTCTGTAGGTAACAGTACCGCTAGGCGCGCCCTGGTAAACCAGAGAGATAGTGGTAGCGGCATGCGATAGGTACTCAAATCTGTAAGACAGCATACTCACAATTCTGTGGCGAGTGGCTGCAGCAGAAGGATTCATCTCCAGGTCGTTGCTGGTACCAATGGTCGCATTGGAGTTCCATACAGAATATGCCTGTGAACCGGAGTTGCCAGAGATATCTTGCGCTTTCGTATAGGTATAAGCGATAGAGCCATAGAAACCTTTTGAGAACGCTTTGGTAAACTGCGCTGTTAACGCGTAAGAATAGCCTTTATTGGTATTTTCCACGATCACCGCAGAGCTGATATTAGGATAGATATATCTGTCGGTATTAGCGGTAGATACGTAGCGCGGCCTGTTATCTGGACCATTGAAGATACCGGTTGGATCTTTCAGATTGGCGTTACGCATTCTGATAGCATTGATATCTTTTGTGATCAATCCTTCCAGGGTGAAGCTGTAGCCATTACCGAGGTTCTTGTCAATTGCCAGGTCTGTTCTGAATATCTGCGGGAATTTAAAATTACGATCCACCATCACGATATTGCTAGGTATAGAAGTACCCGCAACAGGAGGGAACAGGTTGGCATATGCATCCACTTTAGGATCGAATACCATGTTCTTCAGTTTCGCAGCATCATCCGGGTTGGTGTTTTTCAAGGAAACGCTGTTCTGATACATACCAGAGTTAGTAGGCATATTCGTTAACCATACGAATGGCGCCATACCGTTGAAAATACCTGTACTTCCACGAATGATCAGGGATTTATCTCCCAATACATCCCATCTCGCGCCAACACGTGGAGAGATATTAATTCTTGGCGTAGGCCACTGACCGTCATAATGCGTCATATTACCATCTTTGTCTGGGAATGTCAGTGCAGTGATAGCAGGGTTTTCCAGGGCTTTCTCCAGGTATACCGGTCTATCGGCACGCAAACCGATGGTTACTTTCAGTCGGTTGTTGACTTTGATTTCATCCTGTGCATACAGGGCTGCCTGGCCGTATTTCAGTTCAGCGGAATACACTGCTTTTTTTCCAGGCACCATGGAGTATGCATAGGAATAGTACAGGGGCGATTGCTGTGTGATGAAGTCGTTCAGCGAATTGTAAATATAGTAGCTCTGTGCACCAGGCATGAACATATTACCCACCATTTGGTATTCATAAGAAACCCCGGCAGTGAGGGAGTGTTTGCCTGTGTAATAAGAGAAGTTATCTGTAGCGCTCCAAACCTTGTTGATAACATCGTTATTATAGCTGTAAGGTTCCACGCCAAAGCTCATATAGTTATGTGGCGTAGTGGTGCCATCGAAGATCTCTACGAAAGGAAAATCTTTACTGTTGGTAATCCTGGTATCTTGGATTTTAGTACCAGTCAGTAACAGACTGTTGGAGATTTTACCATAGGTACTGTTCAGTTCCAGGGTACCGGTTCTAACGGTATGTTTAAAGCCATATACGGAATTAGAGAATACCATGGAGCGATTACTCAACCTGCTGTTAGGTAAAGAGGAAATAGAAGCCGTGGTACCTGGCAGAGAGAAACCGCCACCGCCGATGATAGAGGACGCATTGATAGCAGAAGGATCTTCATTGCTAACAAAATCACTGAATTTGGCAGTCAGTTTATGATGATCGTTGATGTTCCAGTCGAGCTTAGCGATGTATTTATAGTTGTTTTTCGCAGCAGTAGGGAAGTTGTCGTACGCACCTGGATCATAGTTGTATTGTTTTTTCAGGAAATCAGCCAATTTAGCGAGGGAGTCGATAGGCGTAGAAGAAGGCGTGCCCGCGTTCTTACTACCTTGCGCTACATAGTTGGTGATTCTTGCACCGGAGTTCATTTCATACTCACCATTCAAGAAAAAGAACAGTTTATTTTTGATGATAGGGCCACCGATACTTCCGCCATAGGTTTTCCTGGAAGAGGCAGTAGCCTGATCCAATTTGATATCGCCTACATTACGGCCGTTGAAGGACTGGTCGCGGTAGAAGCCATACACTGTACCGTGGAATTCATTGGTACCACTTTTAGTAACAGCGTTGATACCTGCACCGGTGAAGCCCGACTGGCGTACGTCTACAGGAGCGATGTTGACAGAGATTTCGTCGAATGCATCCAGCGAAATTGGAGGAGCGCCGCCACCAGGTAATGGCGCTGTACTGAGGCCAAAGCTGTTATTCAGGTTGGCGCCATCTACTTTCAAGTTGTTATAATAACCGCTTCTGCCTGCGAAACCGTTATCACCATTGGATTGTGGGGAAAGCTTAGTGAAATCGGTGATACTGCGGTTGAAGCTCGGCATAGTGGAGAGCGTTCTGGAATCAAATACAGTGGCTGCACCGCTTTTTTCCGTAGCGCCTTTGCGTTTCACAGAATTGATGGTAACGCCGGATAACTCTTTTGTGTCAGCGCCCATGGTTACTACCACGTCGTAAGGCTCACCTAATAATACCTGGAAGCCTTCTACGGTTTGGGTTTTAAATCCCACGAAATCTACTCTTAACACATAAGGACCACCCACGCGTACGCTGCTGATAGTGAAGGAACCATTTTTCAAGGTGCGGTTCATATAGCGCGTACCGGAAGGTTGGTGTATAAGCGTGATGCTGGCGCCTTCCACGCCTTTGCCATCAGGCCCTTTTACCGTACCGGTTACAGAACCGGTAGTTACCTGTGCCTGCATTGCCAGTGGCAATATTAAAAGGCATAACAAATAAAATAATGCTTTCGTCATTCGCATACATGCAACATTTAGAGATATAGTGAGATAGTTGTGATGAGTGAAAACAGATATTGTAGGCAGACGACAGCACATCTGCCTACGGTGTGTACATCTGTGCTACAGTAATAAGTAGTTATGATTAGGTATAGTGTTAAATGGAATTTTAAACCTCCTCATGATTTTGGATATTTGAATCGCTTTGAAAAACCTTGCTGTGTTAAGAGAATGCAAAAATATAGGATGCAGCGGAGGAGGGTGTCAAGCCAGGATCACCAAATCGTTATGGGAATATTAAAGATGTTAGAATCTTACAATTGCAGACCAGTTAGGGGGCTAGATCCAATGGTATTAATGATTTCAGCAGCCAGTTGGCGCGTAGTGCCGGTAAGATCGGCAATATCCTGAAGGGTGATCAGCCGATGGAGAATGATTTCGCGATTAGAGGCGATGATGGTTTTTTTCTGGAGTTCGTTGTACAGCATTTGAATCCGTTCTCTGGGCTCATAAGAACGGATATTCGCCAGCATGGATTCTGTTTTATTCCATCGGTAGACTATTTTTTCAAAGCACCATGCTGCCACTTCTGGGTCATGCGTCATTAGGTGTTTGAAGAAGGCAGGTTTATATACTCTGAGTTGTGTTACTACGATGGCTTTACCGAATTCGCAGAAGGTATCGCCCAGCATGGCCAGGTTACCAAAAAATTCGCCTGGTGTCACCAGTTCATATATGTATTCTTTACCCTTTCCAGAGATGCCGCCCAGTTTAACAGCGCCACTAAGGATTTCGTAGATATCTGTATACTTCTGTGCGGTATCGTATAGTTGTTTACCTTTCTTAACAGTAATTAACTTTACATTCTCTCTCAGCCCTGGAACTTGCTTCCAGGCCAAATAGTTGTATAATCCTATTTCTGAGATTTTAGGCATACCCGACATCAATTACCATGGAAAAGTATTAAACTTTCTGAGAGGATGAAATAACACGAACGGGTATTTCGTTTTAAATTATTATTAACTTTTTACGGGGTCTTCCGTGAAGAATTGACTTTTTGAATGCGAAAAAGTTTTAGGAACCCTTCTTCAAAAATGGATGCTGATGTAGGCTTTGTTTGTAGCTTCGGCCCACAGGGATGGCCGTCTCCCCGATAAATACTTGATGGCCTTCTACGGCAGTCAGTCGATCGATAGATACGATATAGGACTTATGTACCCGTATGAATTTTTCTGGGGGAAGACTGTTTTCTATTCCTGTTAGGCTAGAATACACCATGTACTTTTTATAGGGGGTGATGATATGTACATAGTTCAGTCTTGCTTCTATATATTGAATATCCTGCAAGAGAATCTTCTCGAAACGCTGGTTACACTTCACATACAAGGACCCTGGCTGCTCCGTATTGGAGCGAATAGCGCCATTGCCACTTATTTTCGCCTGTGCTTTTTCGCAGGCTTTATAAAATCGTTCAAAGGTGACGGGTTTCATCAGGTAATCAGTAACAGACAGCTCAAATCCTTCTACGGCGTATTCTGAAAATGCGGTGATCAATATGATCTGTTGTAGCGGATTATGTTGACGGAGGAAATCGATGCCGCTTTGGTGTGGCATTTTGATATCAAGAAAGATGAGGTCTACCGCTTCGGTTTCCAGAATAGCTTGGCCTATCAAGGGATTGCGCGCAGTGCCCACCAGGTGCAGAAACGGCACCTTCTCTACATAGCTTTCAATCTGTTTGCGAGCTAGCGGTTCATCATCGATAATCAAGCAATTCAACATGCGGTTAAATTTAAAGTGAGTGTTACCAGGTAGATACGTCCGTTGATGGTGATATCCAACTGATAACGGTCTTGATAGAGTAATTCCAGGCGTTTTCTTACATTTTCCAAACCTATCCCTTTTTTAGCTGGCCTATTGAGAAATGTAGGCGGATCAAATGTGTTTTCACAGCGGAAGGAGAGCTGGCTGTCTCCCAAATCAATACGCACTGCTAATCTATTTTCTTCTTCATCGCTGTCGGATAAGTATTTAAAAGCATTTTCTACTAGGGGCATCATCAGCAGCGGGGCAATTTCGTAATTTTCCGGATTTCCATTTACAGTGAAACTGGTATTGCAATTTTCAATGCGCAGTTGCTGGATATGGAAGTAATTGTTTAGATAATCCAGTTCTTTTGAAAGCGGGGTAAAATCAGTACTGCATTCGTACAACTGATAACGCAATAGATCTGCAATAGACACCAGCGTATGCCTGGCATCGGCAGGGGCGTAATCTAGCTGGGTATAGAGTGTATTGAGCGAATTAAAAAGAAAGTGCGGATTGATCTGTGCTTTCAGATAGGTCAATTCCGCAAGGGATCGCTCTTTTTCCATACTTTCCAGTTTGCGCCGCGCATCTAGTCTGTCGATCGCCAGTTTTACAAAATACCCGCCCATTACGCCCAGCAAAACTAGGAAGAAACGATTATATTGTAAATCCTGGTAGGTCCATATGAAATCGAACCGAATAGGCACCAGCATATGGTTTAAAAAGTACTTCATGCTCCACGCATAAGTAGCTGTTAAAATTACAATCAGGGAAACGGACAAAACTATCAGTCTGATTTTATTTTTACGCCGGAAATAATCCGGCAGCACATAACTGAAGATGCCGTAGAATGCAAATATGATCAGACTTACATCCAGCGCGGAGAAATAAAGGCGGTTGACAATATTATTTCTTACATAGAAATACATCACCTGGTTCCACATCAGATAGAAAACAATCCAGAAAACAATATGTACCAGTATTTTGCGCATACTGCGAAGTAAGTAAACAATAGGAACTGGACAAACGCATTATATCAACTGCTCCTATTCCGGGATAAACGGCACTTTAGCGTAGTTTATTGTTATACATAGCAGGGGCTTTGCGCTTCATATAATTGCAACTGCCTATTTCCAGGAAGTATTGCATTATTGTAGAAAAAAGATGAGATCATTATTTTCGTTACTGCTCTGTTGTCTCGCAGTGGCAGGTTACGCCCAAGATAAAACTACTGCTGCCGCCAATTTCAGCGAAATAAAGGCGATAGGATTGCAGCAACAGGTATGGCGACTCCCTCTATACGGTCCTATGTTGCTGGTAGACCCACAAACGCGACATGTATTTGCGAATGAGCCGGATAGTGGCGGCTATCTTACCCCTGCTGGAGAGGGAGTATACAGTGGTACCTTACCGGCGGATGTGATCATCGCCAATACTGCCATTACTTGGCAAGGTAAATCCTGGTCGGTGGTGATGTTGCCGCTACCCGAGGATAAAGATGAACGTTTAAGTCTCCTCGCGCATGAATCTTTCCATCGCATCCAGGATAGTTTGGGATTACCTGCTCATAGCCCCTCGGCGGACCATCTGGCCACCATGCAAGGCCGTATCTATTTCCTGTTGGAATTACAAGCGTTGAAGGCTGCATTGAGCAAACCAGTGGATAAACGAAACGCTGATTTGGCCAGTGCCCTGGCATTCCGGGAGAAAAGGAAACAACTCTTTCCCGAAACCTTTGCCAATGAGCGTATCCTGGAGATGAATGAAGGACTGGCGGAATATACAGGCGTAATTTTAGGTAGAGCTCAAGCGCATATCCCCGATTACTTACAGCATATTATTGACTCTGCGTCAGCTCGCAGCACTATCATCCGTTCATTTGTTTATGTCTCTGGTCCATTGTACGGCTATCTGTTGTATCAACGTCAGCCGGAATGGACGGCGAAAGTAGACTCGCTATCTGATTTTCCTATGCTGATCAAACAATATTATCAGTTGCCTACACAGCAACAACCATCCGAAAAGAAGCTACAACAATTAGCAAAAATGTATAACGGTGATGCTATCACTGCATCCGAAAAGGGAAAGGAAATAGTTCGTTTAAAAAAGGTAGCAGACTATGTGGCGCTCTTCACCGCGAAACCCCGACTGGTTATAAAGTTGCTAAAACCTAATATCGGTTTTAATCCTAGTAATATGTTTGATCTCGGCAGCTATGGCACCGTTTACCCAACAGCAGAAGTAAAAGATACTTGGGGAAAGTTGACAGTAGCCGCTGGAGGTATGCTGATGAAAGATTGGAAGGTCATTACTTTATCGGCAACGGGCGTGGTGATGAAAGACCATGTGATAGAAGGCCCCGGATGGAAAATAGTGTTGGGTGAACATTGGAAGTTATTACAGGAAGACGACATGCACTATGCACTGCAACAGTTAAAATAGAAAAATACAAGCGCTGCCATCATTAGCAGCGCTTGTATTTTTTTATCCTTCGAGTCCATGTACCAAAATCATGGAACAATTTCCAGTAGAACCCCATCTGATGGCTTTCAGTGGTTGATATGCTGGATCAGCGTAGCATTGAAGTGCAGCCGCTTCAGAAGGGAATTTAATGATGGCATTCATCTGTAGTGGTTTCCCTTCCACACCGATTGCTTGTAGATCGGCAGCCAATACTTCCGCTCCGTATTTGTGCAGCAGTTCAATGGTAGGAGGGCCATATTTTGCATATTCTTCTTGATTGGTGATGTTGTAGCTGTTGACATAATATACAGGCATGATAATAACGTTTAGTAGATTAATAAATATAAGCGGGTGGAACAATTCCTTTGCAGCGTAAATAAACCGTAGCCTGGCCTCTATGATGCGTGATATGATCTATAGTCGCATAAAATCCATCCAAACCTTTACCAGTGGGTACCTTATTTGCTAGGCTTAATTTTAAAGCAGAAAAGGCATTCTCCAAGTAGGCAATAGTGGAGGATTTATCGGTGGTAGCCTGTGGTGGGTTCCAGTCGGTAGATTGTTGGCGTATATAGTTTTCTTCCCACCAGGAGATGCCATAACCAATATGATGCAATAGTGTGGCGAAGGTCATGGTATCCTCCGCAGGTGTGAACTGATAACTGTTTTCGGGCATGGCCTCCGCTACTGCAAGAGTATAATTCCTGGCATTTTCCAATGTCTCCAATAATTGTGTTTTCATGATAATCTGTTTGAGACATCAAAATTAGACATCGGAAATGGGGGAGATTTAAGGAATCTTGCTCATTTTAGCTACGCATCGCTGCTGGTGATTTCCCAAATTGTTTCTTATAGGCGGCAGAGAAATGTTCTAGGCTATTGAAGCCGGTAGAGAAGGCAATGGACGTAATGGAATCGCGGGTATGGAGGAGTTGGAGTTGTGCTTCTTTTAATCTTATACGGAGGAGATATTCATAGGGACTGACCTCCGTTACTTTTTTAAATAATCGGCTGAAATGGAAAGGGCTCACATGCGCGATATTAGCTAGTTCCGACAACTGGATGTCTGCGGTATAATGCGTATATATGAATGATTTTACTGTTTCAATCATAGGCAGGTAATGGATTTGCTGTTTCCTGCTTAAAGTAGGTAACCCTTCATTGTTGCCAGATAGAATCTGTGTAAAAAGCGCCACCATTAGCTGTTCCACCCAAAGTTGCTGACGTCGTGGTTTGGATAATTCTTGAAAAATGACCTGGTGTAAGAACTCCATTTCTGGCGTTGCCTTGATTAATATGGATTGCATATCCGGGTTTTTAAAGAACCGGGATAAAGTATTGCTTTGGGCTGTTAGTTCGGCGGCACTGTCAACAGAGAAAGAAAAGATGGTACACTGGTCTGGGATATCATGAATATGCCTTACTTGGTGTTCATATCCAGCCTTACATATTAGGAAGAGGCCGCTGTAGGCATCCAGTTCCTCCCGATATATTTTAAAACCAAAACTACCCTTACGGATAAACGCAATGGAAAATGTATCCTGGTATTCCTTCGCCGATATGGTGCATTCCATGCATTGGCAAAGAAAGTTATGTACCGAACAGAGGTTAGGAGAATGGTAGATAGTTTGGATTTCCGCTTCCATAGTGATAAAGTTAGTACAATAGTACAAACTTAAAAGCTGGTTGTGACAACATTATGTCAGTAGTGATCTTATCGTGTACGTAAAATAAACATATGATATATTAATAAAATATAAATAATCAATTTTGTACATAAGAATCCTAGTTGTAATTTAATAGTTTAATTATCACCCTAATAAGCACGAGATTCCCCGATGGAGCAAGTACAAATTGGTAAATGTGTATACATTCTTAGCACGGGTAGGAACCTGTATAAGATTGGTAAAACGCAGGACCTGCATAAGCGGTTGGCGGCTTACCATACGCATCTGCCGATGATGTTTCGTGTGATCCGGCAATATGCGGCCATGAATATGACCGAGCTGGAAGAGAGTCTGCATATCGTATTTCAACACAAGCGCATAAAAGGAGAGTGGTTCCAATTGACCAAAGACGATCTCATTATTTGTGATAACATCGCCCGCAATTATGCGATGCAGACTTTACAAAGGCAACGCAGAAATACCGATATCACCTTTAGCGATAACCCCTTGCTACAGGTAATGGAGGCGAATGAAAAATACCTGCAAGATTATTCCCGTGTGGCAGACGATATTAAACTGGGCCTTAGCAATGATGAAATATTCGAATTGCATGAGGGGACCGTCAGCAGAACGATTATAGAAACGGTTAGGCGTTTATTAAGATACCGAACTCCCAATTCGGAATTCCTAGGCAAGTGGCTGCGGGTAGTAAATGAGATGGGCAGTGGTACCAGTGAAAGCGAAATTCTGCAGAAATATAAAGGCCAGGTCACTCGTTCTACTATACAAATGATTAAACGAATATTGCGTAACCAGTTATATTGAGAGACAGCCAACCCTCGATAACGAAAGGCTCAACATATCATCGGTTAAATTGGAGCCCGGTAAGTTCAGCATCGGATATATTTTTAGATTGAATCAGTACTTGGTATTTACTGCCCATATCTATCAAAAGAGTAAAGCTGATATAGGATTCCTCTTGTGCCAATTGTAGAATATTCTTCTGTTGGCGTTCATTGGCAGTTCTTAATAATGCTTTAAATCCCAAGGCTTGTAAAAAACAACTCAACGAGGTAATGCCATTGGTATTTAATCCGGCTAATGCGCCCCAATGTTGTAGCGCACTAAAATTCACATGTGCGGTGATATCCTGCTGGCCGATATTACAAAAATAATCATCGCTGACCTGGTGTTTATAGTAACATAATACAGAGCCACAATGGTGGCGCGGTTTATATAGCTCTTCGGATAGTGCGCCATAGTCGATCGTAATGATAAATCCTTTTTTGAGATGACTGGATGCATTCCTTATCCAGTTAATGGCATCGAGATTTATTTCGGTGCGGTAGCCTTTGGGGAGTGTTACATGCAGTTGATGAAAATAGTGTTGAAGGGAAGAGGGGGCGGGTCTCAGCAATTCTTTAAATTCTTGGTCGTAATCTATATATACTTCCATTAATGCATCCTCCATCACTACTTGATGTACGGGTAAATTATCTATTAGCTCATTGGAGAAGATACAATCAATGGGCCAAGGTATGTCATCAATTGTCCTATAGCAATGGACCTTGTCCGACATCCATTTGATAGGTGCGTCCTTTCGTTTCTCAATGATACAATACCTGATATGATCATAAAGCCGACTATTTTCTTTCAAGTATTCCAGCATATCATGGCATAGCAGTCCCTGGCCTGCGCCATATTCAACAATAGTGAAGTCTTTTTTCCCCAGTATGTGCCATATCTCCTCCATTTGCTTGCCAATGGTGGCGCCGAAGGCAGGGGTCAAGCTACTACTGGTAATAAAATCGCCATCCCGACCTATTTTATCTCCAGCGGTGGTGTAGTAGCCATAGTCTGGATGATAGAGGCAGAGATCCATGAAGGTGTGGAAGGAAATCGGACCTTCGCTTTGTATTTTGCTGATGATAATATCTGACAGTCCCATCCATCTGCTGTTTGATGGTGAATTGTTTTCTTTATTATCATACATAGATTCTTATGCCAAATATAGAGACACGAGGTCATTGGATTAAAATAAACCCGCTACAAGAGCGGGTTTTGAAAAAAGATATTCGATACTACTTAATATATCATTGAAGGAGATATTATTCCGTACGAAGTGCATCCACAGGATTAACCCTTGCTGCCCTGAACGCCAGAATACCAATAGTCGTAATAGCGATCGTCATGGCAGCAACGCCTGCCAATGCGAATATCCACCAGTGAATATCCACGCTATAAGCAAAAGTATTTAACCAATTGTGCATAGCATACCAGCTAATAGGGGTGGCAATGGCAATTGCAATCAAAATCAATAAAATGAAATCATGAGACAGTAACCCGATCACATTAGGTATAGATGCCCCCAAGGTGCGCCGTATCCCTATTTCTTTAATTCTCTTTTCTATGGAATAAGTGACCAAACCAAAAAGACCAAGACAAGCAATGAATATGGTCAATAAGCCGAAAATGCTGAATATCTGCCCAAAGCGTTGATCTTTCTGATACTGACGGTTAAAGGCTTGATCTAGGAAAGAATACAGGAAAGGACGCTGAGGGGCTACTTCATTCCAGATGGCCTCTATCTCTTTAACTGTCTTTCTAAGATCGGGCGACTGTAATCGTAAGGTAATTTTATTAAAAGCATCGTAATCTCCTCTCCGCAGGGCCAATGGCTTTACCTTCTCATGTAATGATTGAAAGTTAAAATCTTTGACTACCCCGATCACAACTCCCTTTCGGCCCCATTGTTCGAAGGGTTTGCCTATAATATCTTGAGGATTGGCATATCCATACAATTTTGCAGTCGCTTCGTTGATCACTAGGGACTGCGCCGTATCTGCAGGGAAACTTTTTGAATAACTACGACCAGCCATCATGGGGATTTTAAAGGTAGATATGAAATCTTCATCAATTTCATACATGGAAAGATTATACGCCGCCGTTTCTCCTGTTGGTGTAGCAATGACGGTACCTCCATCTGGGAATTGGTCTCCAGGTACGGCTCTTGATATGGAAATGGCTTTGACATCAGGCTGCTGAGCCAGTCGCAGTTTAATAGCATCCTGGTGTTTATTTATCTGCCTATCTCCGCCATAATCTATCACCAGTAATTGTTCATTATTGAAGCCCAGACTGTGTTGTTGCAGATGTGTTAATTGGGAATACACAATAGCAGTACTGGCAATGAGGGCGATAGATAAGCTGAATTGGAAGACAACCAACCCTCTTCTCAATTGCAGCCCTTTTCTACTGGAGGTGAACCTTCCTTTCAATACCTGTACTGGTTTGAATTTGGCCAATACAAGCGCGGGGTATATTCCTGCTGGAATACCAACTAGTATAGGCGTCAGGAAATAGAGCAGGATTAGTTCTTTAGACCACATGAGTTGCATCGGGAGTCCTTTATCAGCGAGCTGTCTTAATATCGGTAGGCACACGAAACAAAGGGCTATGGCCAGTATGGTGGCAAAAGTAGTCAGTAATATTGCTTCTGCGAGATATTGAATAATAAGGGTACTTTCCTGTGCGCCTATTGCCTTTCTAACGCCGATTTCTTTGGCCCGTTCCAAAGACCTAGCAGTAGAAAGATTTACAAAGTTAATGGCCGCAATAACCAGCATAAATATGGCAATCAATGAAAAAATTACAATGTTCGATAAGCTGCCTGTAACACCGGGCTGCCGTGCCGCCTGAGAAAAAAGATAGGCATCTTTCAATGGCTCAAAAGTGAAGGTATAATTCTCATCATGGATATCTGAATTATGCTGCTTTAAAATACCAGGTATCTTCGCCTCCATGGCAGCTATATTTACGTTTGGTACTGTTCTGATATAGGTGTAAAAGTCTACATAACCCCATTGAGAGAATATTTCCGCACGTTGTCTTTTGAATGTTTCCATGGAAATAAGCCCTGTAAATGTAAAATGAGAATTAGAGGGAACGTCCTCCATCACGCCTGTCACATTGAGGATTAGGTTTTCGGCCTTAATAGTTTGTCCAACAATATTGGTGGTACCGAAATATTTCTGTGCCATCGATTTTGTTAGCACGATGGCATTAGGTGCAACGAGGGCGGTTTTAGAATCGCCGGTTATAAAATTCCAACTGAATACATCGAAGATGCTGGCGTCTGCGAATAAAAGACTGGTTTCCTGGAACCGAGCATCATTATGCTCCATTAATATGGTGCGTGGACTAGTGAACTGCGTGACACTCATCACCTCTGGAAAATTATCTTTCAATACAGGCCCTACAGGGGCGTTTCCCCAAACCTGGTATTCACTAGGGGCGGGTGGGGGTAGCTTCCCGGAACCCGTCATAGGGCGATACGCATGCAGCACCCGGTATATTTCGTTATAGTGTTGATTATATTGATCGTAAGACAACTCATCCTTCACAAATAGGGTGATTAGCATGCAGCAAGCTATTCCTACGGTTAACCCTGTAATATTTATAAAAGAATGCATCCTATTCTTCTTGATACTACGAATGGCTGTTTTAAGGTATATATTGAACATGAGTTGAAGTATTTAATAGATACTGGAATATGAATACATTCCTGGATGCCAAATTGAATGCCATTACTGTAATCCCCCTACCGTAAAGGATTACACAATTTACGATTTCTTCCAACTGTTCAAATATGGACACTTTTTTGTCCAATTATGCACAACTGCAGGGTTACATAAAAAATAACATCCCGTAGCCATTAAGACTACGGGATGTATAACTTATTGTTGCTGATACCTATTTGAATTTTAATGCCACCGTAACGATATCGCTGTTTAAGCCGGTGGAGCGTATATAGTGACCATATCTCAGCTCTATCGAATTAAAATGCTGCCATCCAAAGACGCCTCTGGGAGGAGACAAGCGTAAATTACCACCCAAGAAGCTACTGTGAAAAGTGGACAGATCATAATCACTCGTATAGTAAGTGTCGGTCGGTTTATGCTGCCCAAATGGGGTAAAATAACGCGTGCCTTTTTGATTGTTGTAGCGATAAAAAGGACTCAGACTTACAAATGAGGTTAGTTTAACAGGTACCTCAATTTCTGCCGTATGCGCCCTGATGCCCCAATTGTCCATATAGTAACGATAGAAAGTGCGTATGATAAACCGGTCTTCCAAAAAGTAATTTAACCTAATGGCAATTGGCAATTTATAGCGATCGTCTGGAAGGTTTTCTACCCGTTCAGAACCATCTGTAAAATAATCGCGCTGATACTTGGTTGCCAGCAAACCATGCTGATAGGAGGGGTCTATGGCGAGCATGCCTTGTAGTCTTGTATTAATCACCTGTGATAAGCCGAAAAACGCACTGAAGGAATTCCTGGGTTTATAATCAATCGGGCGACTATCTCCCTCTGCTCCAGAACCATAGCCGGGTGGCCGCAGTTCCACTGGTAATATCACACTCCATCTATCCAGGAAAACTTGACCCCGGAAATCAAACTGTCGGTTTTTATCTTTGGAAACGCGTGTTAGATGTAAGCCTCCACCGAATGACTGGTAATCGTATTCATGAGAATAGGAGGCCGATAATCCGAATGCGTTCCCCGTTTTGACGTTTGTATTAGTCCAGTTCACAGACGGATAAATACGGGTGTCTGACTTGGATGCGGACGAGATGCTATTAGGGTCTATTTTGTCGGATGATGCAGATGTATAGTGATCAATCCCTAATTCAAAAAGGAAAGTATTTTTATGGGCCTTTTTGTTAAGTATAGAAAGCTGCACATCCAATGTATTGGCAAAGTCAATCAGCTTTTCCGTACCAATACCACCAGTTACTGCGGAATTATTACCATCCTGGTTGTAATAGGCAGATACGATATTTACTTCGTCCAAATGAAGCTTTCTTGATTGATAGTTAGCAGTATCTGATGGTTGCTTTTCTTGTGCCTGTGCGTGCGATGTCAGTATGCCCACGTATATTGCCAGAATGCTCAGATTTAGTCGTCTCATTTACCTAATTTTAAGATTAGTTACAACCACAGCCGCCGCCGCTTTTTCCACCATTAGCGCCAGAACCACCTTCTCTATACAACTGGAAGCTCTGTTCAAATTGCTGTGACTTACGTGCCGATAATTCCATTTCTGAATCATTTAGCTTGTTTTTCTGATAAGCCTTCACAGTGGTGCAGGCGCTCTGCATCCCACAGAAGCTAGCTAGTAAGAGCATAAAGCAGATATTTCTCTTCATGTCAGTTGATGATATTTATATTGTTGGAACAAAACACTTGATGGTGTTCATCTATTATTACACAGGCGATTTGCTGCATTTGATTAATAAGATCCAGACCTACCTTTTTTCCCATTATCATGACCGGAGTGGCCATCGCATCCGCCAGCTCTGCACTGGGACAGATAATACTGACGCTTTTTAATCCAGTTATGGGCAAACCTGTTAAGGGATCAATTGTATGCGAATACTTTTTACCATCGATGATGGCATACTTTTCATAATTGCCAGAAGTAGCAATGGCCATATTGCTGATATTCAGGGTAGAGAAAGGAGTGCTTGCATGATCGGGATCGGCGATGCCGATAGTCCATGGTTTGCCATTGGGCTGCGTTCCCCAGGTAATGAGGTCTCCAGCGGCATTCACAATCCCACTTTTAACACCCCTGTTTTGAAGTATACTCTTGGCACGATCGGCCGCATATCCTTTTCCAATGCCACCAAATCCTATCCGCATGCCCACCTCTTTCAGGAAAATTGTAGTAGCAGAGTCATCAAGAATAATATTCCGGTAGTTGATCAGTCGAACCGCCTTTTTTGCTAGATGGGGAGAGGGGAGAGACTTCATGTTCACATCGAAGTTCCAAAGACTTTTATCAATACCCCCATAGGATATATCAAAGGCGCCTTGTGTAAGCGCGGATATTTTTAGTGATCTTTTGATGAGATGAAATACCTCCTTGTCAACCGCTACTGGCCGAATGCCCGCCTGACGGTTTATTTCGTTGGTTACACTATCATCACTGAAAGTAGTCAGCAGCTTTTCAATACGACTCACCTCAGCAATGGCTGCTTGGATATGATTTTCCGCTTCTTCTTTATTCTCACCCACCACGCTAAACTCAAATCGGTTACCCATGAGCTTTAGGACTTGTCGATGAACGAGTGCGCCATCGGCAGGACTATTACTGTGCATCATGCTCCATTGCAGTTATTTCGCCAACAAACTTTTCAGGCGTGCCGCCTGGAAACCCATCCCAAACCTTGATTACCTTGCCATTTTCATCTACCAGCAATGTATAGGGGAATTTACCTTCCGGATTGTATTTATCGGCCAGGGCCTCGTTGAGTCGTACTTGTTCCTTGCTCAGTTGATTCTTCTTTTGACGCGGGAAATCCGCTCTCACCAGTAATAGATGCGAAGCGGCATAATCTTCAAAAGGTTTCGACTCCAGGATTTCTCGTCGTAGTCGGATGCATGGCCCACACCAGTCAGACCCTGAAAAGTTAATCAGGATAAGCTTATGAGCGGCATGTGCAGCTATTTGTGCTTCCTGGAAATTCCCCAACCAATTTACACCTGGATTGATAAAAGCCAGGAGTAAGAAAATGGATAATTTCATATGAATACTGTGAATTAGGAGTAGATGCGTAATGATGTTCCTGTAAGTGTGGTTTTATATACCACGAGGGAACGACTAGCTGGTCCGGTGATAACGGTACCATCTTCGCGGAAAGTGGCTCCATGGTTGTTACAATAAAACTGATGGCTAGATGACTGATAATTTAAGGGGTAACTTTCATGGGTACACGATTGCTGTACTGCAATATATACGCCAGCCGTTGTTTTGGCTACAATGACGCCATTGATGGAAACGTATCCGCCATTGGTTAATAAGGCTGCATTGGTGGAAGCATTAAGGTCTAATGTAAAATCTACATTAGAGGAGGGTGCAGGGGCATCACTTCCTCCAGAACCCTTGGAACATCCAATGCATGTTAAAATCATTGCCGCTGAGCTCATGCCAAGCGCCGCGAGAAACTCGTGTCTCTTCATGTTTTCTATAATTTGTAACAGTTTTGCCAAACAAAATGAATGGCGGGAATGGTGATATACATTAAATGGCTGTTATACAGAAAGGCGTAGGTAAATGGAGAATTGCATTTAAAAAGGTGATTTTAGAGGAGTGCTGTACTTGATTATACAGACCCAACAATTGAAAGTTAATGTTTCAAAATGAATTTACAAAATAGTAAAACGGAAAGGTCACCTAAGATATTGATAATATGGCGCTTTCTGCTTCTTTACAATAATAAGCATGAACTGTCACTCCCTTCCATACACGTAGATGGTGCTGAACCAATTATTCAGTAATAACGTTTTTATCTCAACAATATTTTGGGGAATATACGCTTATCACCATTTTTTACCTTCAAAAAACCATATCAAATGAAACCTATTGAATCAACCGTCATTAATGCTATCAGTAAATCTGCTGGTATTCCAGAGGAGGCTATCTCTCCAGATCACTCTTTGAACGACTTAGGAATGAACTCTATCCTGGCCGTTCAGCTCTTATCGAACCTGCAACAGCAATTTGGAATAAAAGCAGATCTGGGTGGGATGTCCACCAGCAATACGATTGGAGAGATTGTAGATTATTTTGAAAGTAATGCTAAATGAGTCTTACCGGAAAAATAACGATCATTCAATAATGCTTTTTTGTTTGTTTAGGGAGACACGATGCTCTCTGGTACTCCTGGTATCAAACAAGGTTTGGATAATAATCCCGCAGATACAACGAACCATACCTGCATCAACGCGCAATAGTGCGCCACTCACCTAATCTGCATAAGGACTGAACAATAATAAAGCCTGTAGATATTATGTCTACAGGCTTTGGGATTCATATCGTAATTAAGGGTTACTATGATGATAGCATGCTTAGTTGCATTAACAAGATTTCGACCATCATCTTTTTTTCTTGGCCTTTGATACCGGGTATTGAGCCGCTGATATCGCGAAACTAAAATCACCGAAGATATTATTGTTGACGGAATCCGCTGGGAAAGGTGCAATGGTGCTATATTTATGACAACTATAACAAGTATTGGTGTTTTGCACATAGCTCTCTAGCGTGGTATTGGCCACTACATGCGCGCCGCTCAACATAGCAGATGTATTTAACGGAAACGGTACCTGAATGGGCGTTGTTTTGTCTGGTTGCAATGTTTGCGACCAGATTACATCTACTAGTTCATAATATTGAAAAACAGATTGAGGATAAAACTTTTTGATATTGCTTTGCATCATATTATTGATAGGCACCGCATCTGTCGGGTCGATTGGGTTTAACCTGGTCACCTGTACCGGAACTGGCCCTGCCTGCGACAAGAAATAGGGCGGCGAAGTATTAGCTGTACAGCTTACCGTTGCGGTACCGCCACCATGCAGACTTACCTGACGAGGCGTGCAATTCGCAGTATAAAAATTATATCCATATGGTGGCGTCGTTTTACTGTTGGTATCCGGTACATTATCTACCTGTTCAAAAGTAGCCCATACCCAAGTAGGTTGATTCTGTGTTTTGTGTAGAATGTGCAAACCTACCAACGCAACAACTGTTTGTCTAAAATTTCCTGTAGCAGAATCATACACGGTTGCATTGGAGAGTTTATATCGCTGCCATTTAGGGGAATTGATATTGTCCACTTCCATCCACGCGGCTTTCACTTCTATAGCACCTACGGGGCCATTATATACACCTTGCGGAAAATTAATCGGGATGCCTTTTTGTACGGAGTCATGTTGTGTGATAGCATTATAATACCCATTCTTGATCACAAAATCATAATAGTCTTTATTCAGCTTGATCTCATACCAAACATTGGTATTATTTTGAGCACCCAGCCAATTGGGGCTGCCTATAGGTGCGGCTTGATCAGGATCTAGGCCAAAGACGCTATCAGCAGCAAACTTAGTGGTGAAGGTTAAAAGTTTCGTTTTAGTTGGATTCATCAATAGTCGCTGTGATTTAAATCTGGCGGCATATTGAGGTGAAACAAGCGTTCCCCAAGAGGATGGCTGCACTCCGTCGGGCTGGAATAGCACGTCAATTGGCATATATGCTTCCCAGCTTACTGGGGAAGTATCCCCGGGAGTGCCAAAGTACCCTGACGGGTTTATCGGCCAGTTCAAAGAAATGAATTCCTGCCAGGCAAAGCAATCTGCCTGGGATTGATTATTGAATGCCGCAAGGTCTCCAGGTACCTTGTTGTTGAATTGAATGACAATATTATACAAAGACGAACTAGCATAACAGTTGCAGGTGTTTGTAGACCGCGCCAACTTGGGATCTCTGTTATCCGGCTTGAAAGCTGTTATGATAAACTGGTTGATAAATAAAGCAATGCAAGTTATTAGGAAGATAGTAACAGATCTTTTCATTTTTGCAAGATTTATATGAAGGAGTGCTAATAATTCAAGAGGCACATATAGGTTCATATGTGCCTCTCTCATTTATTGATCTGAATATTGATATTTCGTATCAGTTAGTGTACATCAATAGCTACTGTAACAGCCCCTATGTTATCGGTTAAACCAGCGCCATATAGACCTTTCAGATCATCATTGATGCATAATTGTATCTCGCCACTGAGGTTGGAAGGAACGGTAGCGCCCAAGCCAACCAGGAAAATAGTATTACCTACTTTGCCAACCAATGCGCCTATGTCTTGACCTGGCATCGGATAGCCTTGTGGTGCCGACATAAACACGGGATTACCTGCGGCATTATACAGTTGGCCACCATTATCTTGCGGGTTAGCAGTCCACAAGCCAGATACATATTTGATGGAAGCTGTATTGGTAGGAGTGAGTGTCACGCCCGTATTTTGCCATGCAATATTGGCTTGTACTGTTACAGGTGATACCATAAACAGTGCGGGCATAGCTGCCTGGCGTTGCTGGCCAACATTGGTCACATAAACGCCATGTTGTCCATGTTTCGCTTCGGCGCCAACGGAAACCGTGATGTATAACGCTGTATTTGCGCTAGGCTGACTATTACCAGGTATTGCGTAGGTAACGTTCTGTTTTACCCCTGTTACTATCGCCGTAATATGAGGATCATCGAAAGTAACAGAAGGATAGGTAGCCGGCTTGTTTTCTTGTGCTGTGCAGGTGCCCACCACTACTACCATTTTGGCGGCTGTGGTACCAACGTTAATGTAAGACGGTACATATGTACTGTTACTCAACAAAGGAATGGGGTGGTTAACTGGGTTAGGAACATTGATATTATAGAGTGTCTCAAAATAGTCTTGGTAGAAGAGTTGAAGCGGTTGTGCAAAAGTATTCGCAGGAGTGGTATCACCAACGGGATCATAACCCTGTGGAACGGTACCATTATAAGCACTAGCAACAATTTGCATTTTGAAGGTGTATGCCACCTGAGATCCCCAGTTAATCGGCTGATTTGAAATGGTAATATCGCTTACGGTATAACCCTTGCTGGCTGGTACTTCATACACAGCATGCAGAATAAAGTTACCAGGTAAAGCATTACCTGCCTGATCAGTCAGTGTTTTGCTGCCCCGTTTAATTGTCCAGAAAGTGGACGCATCGGTACCATCAGGCGTTTTGTAGTTAGAGAAATCAGGCATTTGAATATAGAGCCCGGGAGGGTCAGCAAGCGTTAGCATAAACCCTTGTGTAACGAAATTATTTACAGTACCTCCAATATTAGGGTCGCTATTGCGATACCGCTGACCAAATTGGCCCACGCAAATTAAATCATTGAATTGCGCTGATGGCCACATGGTATTGGTAGTAGCTGGTGGAGGAGGAGGGTTGAAACGTTGAATGGTAGAGGTGGTTGCTAGGCCGATTTCAGTTTGTATCGTATTAGGAGTGCTAGTTAGATGTATGGCGCCTCCTGTTGTTGCAGTAGATACTGGCCCGGAGTTCCATTTATTCAGTGGATTGTATATCGGCTGATTGGTAATAGGATTCACGATGCCTGGTACGGATAGATCTTGCAGGGTGATCTGCGGTTTATCCAGGATGGTTTGATACAGGGTTACCACCTTATTGGGGTCTACCATCCATAAGGTGTTCCAGTATTCAGGGTTTTCGCAGGTGAAATCAATTCGCGTAATTTTTCCTGCCTCATTTCGCGTAACGGCCCATTCACAATATTCATCCTGCCAACCTCTAGGACCATAAGGGAAATAGGCAACATTTTGACCTGTACCACATGGGTCGTTTGATATTTGGCCGGGCATTGATCCGGTGTCAGCCATTTGATACAGTTCAGCTTGTGTGGCATTGGGAAAATTATATTCTAATCTCCCTGGAAAAGCCAGCCATTGAATATTGGCGGCTTCGCTGGTTGGATTATTGTCGATGGGGTTATAATAATTTGTAGTAGGGGGCGTGTTGGTTGTATTCCATCCATTGTTCAACATCCCTTGTTGCGTGAACCCATCCAGGTTGTTGCTCCATAGACTATTCATCTTTTTTTGTTTGGCCGGATCACCTGCAAAATCTTGGATGTTTGCAGGTGTGCGGAATTGAAACCCCGATGTGGAGGAAGGGGCTTTTTTTTCATGAGCAAGTTTTTCTACGCTTTGCATTTTCGATTAGTTTTAAATGGTTATTTAAAATTGAAAGAGGACACCGCGTGCGTGTTAGGGCGATTGATTCTTTGAGAAAAGAATGCATTTGAGGGAGGCCCTATATTAGTTACAAATGTATGATATACGCTAATTCAACATACCGTGAAAATACCTTTTTTGCGAACGATTAATTTTAGTATA
Source organism: Chitinophaga sp. (assembly GCF_019236475.1). GTDB lineage: Bacteria > Bacteroidota > Bacteroidia > Chitinophagales > Chitinophagaceae > Chitinophaga. Next base: position 176,423 of record NZ_JAFAIX010000003.1, on the reverse strand, counting down.
TTATGAGGTGGCAAAAAAGAAAAGCTTTACAGCGAATCGTTGTAAGGCTTTTTCTTTTTGGAAGCACGACTATACGAAACCCAGGTATTGTTGTTGTGAAATTTTAATGTTGTATAAAAAATCTATGTATCTATTCTCTAGACTCTTCTGCACTAATTAAGATAGAGTACGGTGCTGTGGCCTATATCCGATAGCAAAGGAGATGTTGTTGGCGGGTAAACCGGAGAAAATACAATAATCGCTAAAGCCGTTGCCAGTAGGAATACAAGGCAACGGCTAACATAAAATTACTTAAAAGAACTCAGGCAAAGGCTGAGGAAATTAAGTATGCGATTGGGTTGGTTATTGTTTTACTTTCTATAATGAAAATTGTAGATTTTATCTGCCAAATCATGCGAACCGCTTTTGTCCAGGTATTCTGAATTTGGGAATTACTACTATTTCCACAAACTTTTTGGCGCTTCGCCGTTCTTCATCTTTTCCACGTTTGCCAGAATTAGATTTTGCGCCCCACTAGCCTTTTCTAAGAGAGGGTCGTTACCTGCAGATTCCATTATGTGCACTGCTTGTTGGGTATTACCAATTTTAAAGAGCAGCCCCGCATACACGGCTTTACTGGAAAAATGAGGGAACCATTCATCCGCCTGTTTTGCCCAGTCTGTTGCCTGCTTAAGCAATTTAGGATCGCTTATGTTTTTGTACACTTCTTCGGCAGCATCTCGCAATTGATAGGAAATAGATACCATGTTATTGCTTTGCATGATACGCTTCATGGCAAATTTTTCATCTTTTGTGGAGTCAGCCTTCCCTGTCAGGTAAGGTGCCATAAATCCTGCAAACGTTTCTTCATCTTGCTTTTGTTTACCGGCAATATCCAGCTTCATGATTCCATTCTGCACATAGTCTATTACAGCCGGCGCCAGTTTTGTGGCATCTCCTGTAGTACCATAATATTCCACAGGTAATTCTTTCTCCATTGCAATAATTTCAGCCGGTTGGACATTTGTTGCCTGCATTATCTTTTTATAAGATTGAATCATTACAGGCAACATTTTTTCCTTTTTGTTTTCAACGATGTTTTTTTTGAAATAATTTCTAATTCCGAATTCCATAATACCCAATGGGCTTTGGATGATTTTGGAAGAGTCGAGTTGCTTATAATTGTTCAAAACATAAGTAAACAGCTTGCCGCCTGGTACGAATTGAATGTTCGCGTCAAAATAAATAAGACTTGTGATGACGTCCTTTTTTTTCAGATCTTCCTTTGTCAATAGGGGAAATAATTCCTCAATAATTTCAGCAGAAGGCAGTTTTAAATTGGACCTTTTTTTCATGTAAGCGAGTAAAAAATCCTTGCTTCTCTTTCCATTATTATATTCATCCTGCCATTTTGCAATGGGTTTGGGATCATCTTTCGCTTTTAGAGCGATATTGGCTTGATCCAAAAACGAAGCTGCTGGCATATAGCCCGAAGTGCGATAAATCAAATCACCATTTCCATTTACAAACAAATAAGTTGGGAAAGCATGCACCTCAAATTGCTTTGCAATTTGTACTCCTTCGCCTTTTTCGGCATCAATTTTATAATTGATAAATGAAGCATTGAATTTGTCAGCAACGACTTTCTGCGGAAATATTTCGGCTGCCATCATTTTACAAGGACCGCACCAACTGGTATATACGTCTATGAAAATTAACTTATTCTCTTTTTTTGCCTGGCTAAGAATTTCCTTCCAACTTCCGTGGCTGAACTGGATACCATCTTCTGCCTGTGCGCTGGCAAGTGAAAGCAGAGAAATAAAAAGTGCTAATATTCTTTTCATTAGTTTAAATTTTAATACCCAAAAATCTCTTTCAATTTTTTCTCGAATGCGTCTTCATCGCCCACAAAGCGGGCTACTATTTTCCCCTCTTTATCCAATAGGATTTTTGTTGGAAAAGCTGATACGCCATAAGCTTTGACTGCATCAAACTTTTCTATATCCTGGTTGTTCAATACCTGCAGCCAGGGAATATCATCTTGTTGAATAGCTGTTTTCCAGGCCTTCTCGCTTTCGGCTAACGACGCCCCGGTTTCATGTGCAATACCTAAGATTTCAAAGCCCTTGTCTTTGTATTTTGCATAAAGCGCTTTTAAAATCGGGTGGCTTTGGCGGCAGGGACCGCACCAGCTTCCCCAGAAATCAATCAGTACATATTTTCCTTTTAATGTCCCCAGATTTACCAAATTTCCATTCATATCTTTTTTGTTGATAGGAATTGCTGCTTTGCCCACTGCAGTGGATTCCATGTTGTGGATTTTTGTTGCAATTTTCTTCGCGATAGCATTGCTTTTTAACTTAGCTCCCAAGGAGGCATAGGCCGATTTTAATTCATTCAGAGAAATGCTATTGACCAGACCAGACAGGAAATAAAGGCTGACAAACGAATTGGGATATTGCTTTATGAAATCCATCCTCAACTGATTCACCTTGTCATTATTGGCTGCACGTAAGAGGGAAGCATTTTTTAATGTCGTAGAATCACCGCTGATGTACGCCTGTTTTTCCGTTTGCCAGCTTTCTTGTGTTAGCTTATTTTCCTTTTCCTTGATTTTATTCCATTCTTTATTGTTCTGGCCACCAGTTACTTTAGCCATATAAATCTCATCGGCATCGCCATTGATTTCGATGTTCTCATTGGTGAGAAAAAACTTTAAATCGGGCCCCGGTATAAATCCACCACTTGGAACTTTAATCTCCAGTGCTGGATTACGGCGAACTCCAAGATCAGCAACAGCGGGTTCGGCCACCTTTCCTTTGAATATAGCCCAACCTTCCTCAATGGTATAACTTGTATCAACCACATAACCATTATTACCAGAATACGCCAGGTACATCTTATACTTGTTGGGATTGTTAATTTTGGCACGTATGGTAAAGCCATGCTGGCAATAACCAGCCAACGCATAAAAAAGGAATAAGACTAAGAGGATGTTTTTTTTCATTTTTACACTTTAATTATTAAATGTTTATTGTTTCAAAATTTTTGACCTTACCGATCAGAAATGGATTCCCCGTTTACGCTGTAGCAGCATATTCGCTTTGGGTTCATTAATTCCATTTAGTTTTTATGTTAAGGATTGTTTTCCATGCCTGGATTTTGATTCATCAGTTTTTGTGGGAAACGCAACACCAAACGTTCAGGCTTTAGCGTTAGTGTTTGCGTAACCTGCCCCGAAGAAGAATAGACATTATGTACATTACCTACTGTTGCGCTAAAATCAGGGTCCACTGAAAGTCTGCGCATGTCAAACCACCTGAAACCTTCTACTGCAAACTCACGAATGCGTTCTTCCAGAATAAATTTTACCAGTGCTTTTTGATCCGATGCAATGGCGGTGGGTACTGACGCATTAGTGGAAGGCATTCTGTTTACCCGCAGGGCTTCTACATCAGCTTTGGCGCCAGGTAAATCATTTAACCTGGCTTTGCACTCTGCTCTTAATAAGTACAAGTCAGGAACTTGAACGCCAAATTGTATACCTGCAGGCCCTGTTCTTCTTAACATCCCACCGGGATAAGTATTGCCTCCAAAAGCGGGTGTGTTAGCATAAAAATTAAGCCGAAGATCAGCAGGGTCATATAATGCAACGGTTTGCGGGTTGATAACAAATTCATCACTTATGAATGTCCAGTAATTAATGAATTGCTTGCCGTACAAATTTTCTTTATCATCGACAATTGTAGGATAGGTAGGCCCGAAAAAACTTATTGGAAGGAAACTTCCGCCTGGTCCAAAGTTTACGTTGTAGTCATATAACCCAACCGGAATCGCTGCGGAAGCCATATCGGTAATGGCAGCATTTAACTGTGGCAAGGCATCGCTAAATCTTCCCATAAAAGTATAAACCTTACCTAAAATCCCTTCGGCCGCTGCTTTGGACATGCGCAGTCGATGCGTAGTCTGGGCTGGCAGGGCGGGGATAGCGGTAGTAAGGTCTTTTATAATAAAGTCATATACATCTTTCACCGAAGCCCGTGTAAATTTCGTTTGCGTTACATCGGCTGTGGTAATGATAGGAAATCCCGGGTCGGTAGAAGATGTGGCATTGTTGAAAGGTTTTCCATAATAATTAATCAGCAAAAAATACGTCCATGCTCTTCCAGCCATGGCTTCCGCCTGCAATGATTTTTTTTGCTGGTCGGTACCTTCAGCAGCATTCAATACTTCGTTAATAATTTTGTTATAGTTATAAATGTTTCGCATGGGTACCGCCATTTCATTGGCATTTTGCTGTGGTTCATAAATCACGGCATCCCAGCGAAATAGCCTTTGCGTTCGCAGGTCAGTGCCTGAAAAATAGGGTTCTACCGCTGCAATTTCATCCCCCATGGCTGCCTGCGCATCTGCATCTATATTAAATAAATCGTAATTGTTTAGCAGGAGGTTGTAGTCGTTGGTTGTTTGGGCAATGGTTTTACCTTTTGGTTTAATTTCCAAAAAGCTTTTCTTGCAGGAAAACACACTGGTGGTAAACAAAAGCCAAACGGCTAACCGGCTATAGTGCAATATCTTTTTCATTTTGCTGGCGATTGTGGTTATTGAAAATTTACGTGTACCCCTACAGTTACCGTTCCCTGGCCAAAGCGGTAGCTTTGCGTATTAACGGCGGGATCTGTTATGAAAGGTGTCGAAGGCACGCGGGTTCCCCTAAAAGGATCCTGAAATTCAGGATCAATACCGTATTTATTTGCCTTCCACAACATAATGTTGGATACCTGTAACCTGAAGCTGATATTGTCGGTTTTAATGCGGTGGATCAGACTTTGGGGCAGGCTGTAACTGAGAGTGATGTCTCGCATCTTAATAAAGGAAGCACTGACCACATTAATATCTGCGAAGCGGTAGTATTCAATATCTCTACGGGTATTGCTTACAGAAGTACTGGCAACATACGAAGGAATATTGGTAATAGCCTCGTCGCCGGGTTGTTTCCAGCGGTTTAAAAAGTCCGGGTGCAATTGACCGGAGGTAAAGCCTGACTGGTCGCTTTGACTAAGGATATTAGATTGACCGGAAATACTACCGGAGTAGGTGGTATTCACGTCTCTACGCATAACATGCCCCAGGTTCAAGACCACATTGGCCGCCAGCGTAAAATTTTTATACCGGAAGATATTGGATATGCCACCACTCCAAATTGGCTGGTAGGTTCCCATGTAAACAACATCTTCGGGTTTCGGCACATTGGGTGTTTTTGTGACGGTTTTATCGTTTAAATAAATCTGCGGATCTCCCATATTATCCAGCCCTGCATATTTGTAAGCAAAAATGCCAAATGCGGAATAGCCAGTTACAAATCGAGAAGATATCTTTTGAGCACCAGTGGTAATGGCTGTAGGATCATTCAATTGCGTAACAGTATTCTTGTTATATGCCAGTGACAACAAAGTATTCCAACTGAATTTTTTAGTAGAAATATTAAGTGAATGAATGCTGAACTCGATCCCCTTGTTTTGCAGACTACCAAAATTTCCAACAATTGTAGAATAGCCAGTGAAGCCGTTTACAGGCATATTGCCTAGTAGGTTTTCTGTTTTCTTACTGTAAAAATCTATGGAACCGTTTAAACGGTCATTCAACACAGAAAAATCAACTCCCAGGTTGATAGACTTCGTACTCTCCCAAGTAAGTTTGGGATTGGTAGCCGTTGCAATTTGGAGACCAGTGCGGCCGGGCAGGAAGGAACTTGATATGGCGGATAAAACATCATAGGAAGAAGCAGTTCCCGGCGTCGGTGAATTGCCCGTAATGCCGTAGGTAGCCCTAAGTGCTAATCGGTTAAGCCAGCTAAGTCCTTGCATGAAATCTTCATCACCCAAGCCCCATTTTACACCGGCACTCCAGACAGGTTTGTTTTGCGCCGATTTGTCAAGGCCAAATAAATTGCTGCGGTCTATGCGCCAACTACCATTGATCGTGTATTTTCGGTTATAAGTGTATCCGCCATTAGCGTAATAAGAAGTAAACCGGGTTTCGTATTCTGCTTGGCTGAATGGGAGATTTGAAAAGACGCTCCTCCCAAAACTATTTGCCATAACCGGATTGAGTACACCTGTTGCTCCCAACGTCGCATAATCAATCGGGACAAAGGTCTGCAATGCTTCATTGTAGCCTCTTACCTCGCTTCCGTTAATAATTGTTAACTGATCTTGCGCTTCCTGTCCAGCTAATAATGAAACCTGGTGCAGCAGGCCATGCCATGCTTTATCGAAAACTAACTGGTTACGGATCGTCCAGCTTCGTTGGTTCAAATTGGTAACCGAATATTTACCACCCGATGTGGGCAGATAATAAACAGGGGTAGAAGAGGGTGTTGGTGCAACGGTAAACTGCACTACTTCGCTGCGTACTGCATAACTTTTCTCATCATCAAAGCTGGTGGTTCTGTTGGTACCTTTTACATATCCGTATACGCCTTCAAAGCGCAGTCCTTTAAACAGATGGACTTTTACGCCTCCGGTTATCCGGTCTAGCAAATTATCACTTTTGGTATGGCCGTAATTTACCTCGTCTAAAGGAACATAATCGAGGCCGATACCACTTCTGTTTTGCCAGGCTATTCTTGTTGAATCGCTTAAATAGCCAATATAGGGTACAGAAAGATTTTTCCCGTTTGCATCCTGAAACAGTTGATAGGGATAAAAGCGGTAGTCAATGGCAGGCTCCCTGTTGGAAGAGGTAATGGTATTGGTTACATCAGTGATTAAATATGCCTGGAGCCATTTATTGATGTTAAAATCCTGCCGGAGATTGGCTTTGTAAGAATTGTTTTGTTCTCCCGGCCGCGGGGAGGTGGTATTGGTATAGGCCAGTGAGCCATAAAACGAATATGCAGGACCTCCACCAGAAAGAGAAACTGTATGATTCATAATAGACGCATTTCGATAAAACAAATCTTTGATCTGCTGGTGATTGTTAATAGATGCCAAACTGTCCAGACTCTTATTGGCCTGTGCATCAGAAATAAGACCCCGATAGCGGTTATACAGGATTACCGCATGGGGAGGTAACCCCATAGAACCAGTATTGGTAAAAGCAGAAGCTGTTGACCAGGGATATAAAGCGAAATATGCAGGTGTATAGATTTCTTTTACTGTTTGGATAAACTGTTGGCTGGTTAAAACAGGTGTATAATCCAAATCTGGCCTGCCCTGAAAATTAATGAATCCGTCATACTGCACTTTTACTTTTGTGTTTGCCTTTCCTTTTTTTGTCGTAATCACAATAACGCCATTGGCCGCTCTTGCGCCCCAGATCGAAGCTGCCGTTGCGTCCTTTAAAACTGTTATGTCCTCCACATCCTGCGGATTAATATAAGAAACATCATCCATGGGAATACCATCTACCACTACCAAAGGGTTGCGGTTTGTACCTGAATAATTTCCAAGTTGGTCGGAAATTCCAAGCGTGGATAATCCCCGAATTAACAAGGGGTTTCGGGACAAAGGCGCATTGTTGACTGCCAGTCCGGGCACCAGCCCATCGAGGCGTTGCAAGACATTCATACTGGTGGATCGGTTTTCCACTATCTGCATATCCGGTTTAGAAAATGCACCAGCACTTCTTTCCTTAGAAAGTGATTGGTAACCGGTATTAACCATCACTTCAACTGCCTTCATAACAACAGGACTTACCTGGAGCACCAGCGTACCCAAATTAAATGATGCATTTTGCTGTACAACAATTTCCCTCTTGATACTGTAATGACCAACATGGGATATTTGCAACATATAATGCCCTGGAGGAACATTAGCAATCGTAAAAGCACCATTCGTACTCGTTTCTGTTCCTTTATTTCCTGGTGAAAGCACTACCGAAACCCCAGGAATTGGTTTGCCCAGGGAATCAAGAATAAGCCCAGTGACAGGTTGGTGGGGATTTTCACCTACTGCAGAAGTATTGTTCGGATAATTAGACTCAATACGGATAATGTTTTCTCGAATACTCCATTTCAGCCCTTTGTTCTTTAAAAGCATATTCAGTATATCGGCTACCCTTTGGTCTGTTAGCGTAATACTTACTTTTTCTTCTTTCAGCACCCCGGTGTTTTCATACATGATCACGACATCACCCTTTGCTTCAATAGCAGCAAATACTTTTTGGATAGGGGCATTTTTGAAATCGATCGATATCTTTTTCTGTTCATTACCTTGGCCATAACCGGGAATAGCTAGCAACGCTTGCGCAGCTATCAATATAGAGGTGAGTATAATTATAGTTGGTCTCTTAATAAAGTGTGCACGCAGTTTACCAACGGTTAGCAGCCAACAACGGCCGCTAACACAATAAATACCTGATTTTTTCATAAATTGCAGGAGATGAAATATTAATATTAATGTTTCGGGGAAGCCCCTCAGATGCTGTCCAAGGCCGGAGGGGTTTTCTTATTTACGGAGGTGCATCAATGATAGGCATATTTATTATGGTTGGTTTTTGGTGATAAAATGATAATTTTCTTGTAATCTCTAATTAAGGACGATTAACTTTCCTATATTCACTAGTTGAAAGTTTATTTTTTTTAAAATTTTTTTAGGCGGATAATTTAAACATCCGCGGCTGCCATTTTCAGTATTTAATATTTTATACCTTTACTAAAACCAACTTGACTATCAACCGGCTTCAGCGTGTTCGAAGACAAAATAAATTATACGACAATATTGGAACGATTAAAGGCATTTGATCAGGATGCCTTCGAGCAGTTGTATCTCCATGCACGGGAACGCCTGTACGTGTATGCGCTTTCCATTCTGAAGGACGAAGCCACGGCGCAGGACATTGTACAGGAGTTATTTGTTGATTTTTGGGAGGAACAGATATTCCTACGGATTCATACTGGTCTGGCTGCCTATCTGATACGAACAGTAAGGAACCGCAGTCTTGATTATATAAAAACAGAACAAAATAGGTCCAAGATACGCAAAGCGTATTTCGGGGAGAACGAAACAATAGCGGATGCTGTTGAGGCTCGGGTATTGGGCGAAGAAATAGAAGCGGCCATCAACAAACTGCCACAAAAGGCCGCCACCGTGTTTCGGCTGCATTATATAGTAAAGCTAAGCCATGCGGAAATTGCGGAGCAATTGCAAATTAGTATTAATACTGTAGGCAATCATATAACAAGAGCGCTGAAAGAGTTACGGGAAACTTTAAAAATAAAATAGTGATTTTAGGCGACTTAATAGTCAATAGCGTATGATGGATCAATTAACCTCCGAAGAACAGTTTTTATTGTTAGGAAAAGTTTCGGGCTCCTTAAGCCCGGATGAGGAAAATGCATTGGAACAGTTGTTCCAATCTAATCCGCACGCTCGTCAAGCTTATGAAGAACTGGTAAGTTCATTACCTGTTGAAGACGTTACTGTCCATTTTGCACAGCGAAAAGAAAATCCTACGTGGAGAGACCTTAAGACGGAGTTCCAGGAACGGGGGCAATCGTCACTTGTTGTTAAGCAGGTTCCATTTTATAGAAAAAAATGGATTGCTGCCGCTATGGTGATCGGCGTAATGGCAATGGGAGCTGTACTTTGGCAACAGTTCCGTAAATCTGTAAAAACGGATCTCATTAAAATACCTTCAACATCTGCTATCGAATTAAAGTTAGCAAACGGTCAGGTAATCAACCTTTCGCAAGAACAGGGGACCATCAATGTCGGTACTGCGCAGCTCAACAACACTAACAAGTCACTTAATTATGCCACAGGTAATTCCCCAACGGTGGCAGGTATCAACACATTGACTGTACCGATAGGTATGGATTATAAAATTAACCTGTCCGATGGATCGGAAGTCTGGCTTAACTCAGCTACCCAATTGGAATTCCCCCTTTCATTTTCGGGGAATACACGTGAAATTACTATCAACGGGGAGGCATATATAAAAGTGGCGAAGAATGCCCTAAAGCCATTCCTGGTACATCTACCGCACAGCACTGTACAGGTCCTAGGCACTGAATTTAACGTGAACACCTACGATTCCGGTGTTGTGAGAGTAGCGCTGGTAGAGGGATCAGTAAACATGCATGCTGCTACAGGAGAAAGCAAGCTAACACCAGGCAAACAGGCCATATATCAAATCGGCAAGTCGATTACCCAAGTGGTCTTTGAGGAACGTAATGTGTTGAGTTGGCGTAAAGGGTTATTTTACTTTAATGATATCAGCCTGGAAGAAATCAGCAAGGTATTACTGCGTTGGTATGGCGTTAAGGTCGTCATAGAGAATCCAGCCCTCCTTTCTCGACAGTTCAGCGGTGTTATCAATCGAAACCGCCCGATACAATATTTCATAGAAGATTTGAAAGTAATATCACATATAGATGCGGAGTTAGACAGAAATGGAGTGTTGCATTTCAAATAAGGGGTAGCACCAGTTAAATTACGCCTGTTCTCAAAAAAATAAAAAAGCCCGCAGATACAATGTAGTAGTGGTGATAGGCCTTCAAATCTTTTTTGCTTAAATTTAAGTCACCCTATTATCTAAAAATATAAAGAATGGCAATAGTCAGAAGATTGTTATACTTCCTCCTAATAGTTACCGCAAGTATAGAGCCGGGACTTAGCCAGGAATACCGGCAATCTATCGACATGCATATTCCTTTTATGCCTGGTAGTGTAATTATGAATGGAATACCTACTGTTTACTATGAACTTTATTTGACTAATTTCTCAAATGATTCCATAAGCTTGGAAAAGATGGAAGTATTGGATGTTATTGATTCTTCCGTTGTTGTTTCCTTTAACAGGAATGATTTGATAAATAGGTTTAGCAGGCTAGGATTACAAATGAAGGATACAGAAAATATAATTGCACCAGGTAATTCAAGAGTAGTCTATCTTGAATTGCAAAATGATAAAAGGGATGTGCGACTGATTCATCGTCTTAATTTCGCATTATCCCAGGGTAATAAAAAGCAAACATTTTCGGTTCAGGGTGCATTTAATAGCTTATCAGAGAAGCCGCGAATAGTTCTTGGAGCACCTTTACGTGGTGGCCCCTGGGTTGCAGTTTACGATCCTTCCTGGAGCCGTGGGCATCGCAGGGTAATTTATACTGTTGGTGGGAAGGCCCGGATTCCGGGACGTTTTGCCATAGATTTCATCAAGCTTGATAAGCGTGGACACTATGCAAACGGAGATAATGATGTGGTGAAAAATTGGTACGGCTATGGAGCAGAGGTGCTTGCGGTGAGTGATGGTATTATTTCAGCCACCAGAGATGATTTTCAGGAAAGTACCACCTTGTCAAATCATCCTGAATGCCCCGCTGAGAAGGCAACAGGAAACTACATTTCACTAGATATAGGAAATTACTGTATCGCATTTTACGAACATCTGAAACCAGGAAGCATCAAAGTTGTAACCGGACAACGGGTAAAAAAAGGAGATGTCATTGCAACTGTCGGGTTTACTGGTCAGACTACCGGTCCACATCTTCACTTCCATGTTGCAGATCAGCATTCAGCGCTTGGAGCGGAGGGTATTCCTTTTGCATTTGAAAGTTTTACGGTGCTGGGCGCATATGCTGATTTTGGCAAATTTGGCAAGGATCTCTGGATATCAGTTAAAGAATCGGGAAACGATTAATAAATGCAGAACCGAAACCGGTCTCTTGCCTAAAAAGAGAAAAGCTCTAAAACCTTTATCACTAAAGACTTTAGAGCTTCTTAACTTAAAAAATAATTCTCAGGGTATTAATTCCAGGCACAGCATTCGCAACTGGGCTCTTCTACAGGTGGGGTCGCTTTAAAACTCCACACAGCGCCACGTGCAGTCCATTCATCATTCCCGTGAATAAAAGCCTTGCCGGAATTTTTTCCGGTCATCAATAAGTAACGCGATGGCGCACAAACAGGATAAGCATAGTGTTGTGTAAAGCGCATTCCGCTTTTGGCCAATGCGTCAAAATTAGGCGTTTCGATTTTTTGCTGACCGTAACTGCCTAATTCACCATAGCCCATACCATCAGCAAGAACATCATTTACCTTAATTGCTTTTGTCGCGTCGGATATTATACACTTTTCCGGTGGTTCCTTTTTCGCTTTTGGGCAGGATAGAAAACCTTTTATCAAACAGGATCGCCTGATGAGATATAATGATAGGGGCACTACCGTAAGTAGTCGTCTTGTCACTGAGCTTTTCCCAGAATCCAGAGGCGTATTCGTTCACAGGATGCTCAGGGGTGTTCACTTCCTCAGCATTCCCTTTAAGCAGGAAGATACTGTCACCATTAATCTTCTGTATCTGGAATAACGCGTATTGCTGCCCCGTTTCACGGGCTACATTGTTATCAATGATCATTTCACCTCCGATAGATCCATAAAGAATATCCCCTGTTTTGGGATGCGCGAAATAGTCAGCTACTATTTGCTCGTTTGCTTTCCTGAAATGAGTACTAATGGGAGCGGCTATACAGAGCACCGCAAAGAGGGATACGATAACACAGGCCCCCCTCCACAGACGGAGCGGAGTTTTACTTCCTGCTTTCAACTCCTTATACTTCGCCCACATTTCCGGTGACCATTTGGCGATTTTTGTTCCGTCATCACTAATAGCCATGCCATATTTAAAGGAGGGCATGATGGGGCCGAGCCACCATATATAACGTTGCATTACGTACAGGGTGATACCCTTCTTCCCCTTAGGAGAAACCAGGTCCGGAAAATGCTGGTGCCGATGCTCAATACTTCGGACTTCGTAAATATATACCATACTGATTTATGAAAATGTGTTATTTGCTTTAAAATAATTAATTTCTGAACCTAAAATATACATACCGGTTAAAACATTGGATGCGCATTAGCTGCCTGGTCAGGAACATCCTGCTGCGCATCCCAATGTTCTGCTATCCTTCCGTTTTCCAATCTGAAGATGTCAATCGTTGATTTTAGCTTTCCATCAGGCTTAATATTTTTGATATGTAAAAATACCAGATCACTATCCGCAGCAATATGCTGTACGTCTATCTTAGTTTTTGGAGCACCTTTGAACCAGGCCGCCGCCGCTTTCTTAAATGCAGTTGCGCCATCGGACACACCAGGGTTATGCTGTATATAGGTGGGTAATATGTATTTATCAACTGCTGCTGTGTCTTTATCACCGAACATTTGTTGGTAAAATGCCAATACTACTTTTTTGTTTTGCTCCTGTACAGTTGACGGAAGATTGGATACCTGAATCGTAAAATCTGATGGTTTATCACGCGAATGACAACCGACAAGAAGCAGCCCTATGAGCCAGAGTAGTCCAAATCCTATATTTATTTGGGGACGCTCTGATATTGAGAAAATTTGTTCTTGCATTATTCTTTTTTTAGTATAAATACTGGGTAAAAATACACAAAACCATTTGATTGTTTCCTATAAAACACCTATAAAATGACTCCAAGATTGTATTAAATTTTCAAGACAAAAAAAGTGTTATTAGATTCACTTTTTCGGTTACTAAAATCATGCATCGGCATAGTGACGATTCTGTTGAAGAACGGAGACAGCAGGCCTAAAGACCAGATGACCACCGCCCATGATTTCTTGTGTACGTCAATCCCTACCTAAAATTTTTGACCCCGGAAATCATCTGGATTTTGTAACTTTCTGATAGGTATAGTGCAGTGTTTTAATTGTTAATAATTGCGAAACTCCCAGTTATCGCTTATCAAAATTACGGCGGCCCCCAAAGGGGTGACCGCAGAATACCTGTCTAAAAATTTGGCATCCAATAAATTGAACGTATGTTTAGCGGATATGGCTACCCACTTTGCCCTAAACAAATGGGGACCTTATAAGAACAATTACTAATACTAACTTCGAACACCTTTAAACAATCTATCATGAACCCTTTTCCGTTTATTTCTTCCAAACTATCTATCATTGTATTGAGAATATCGTTGGCGATCATTTTCCTCATTCATGCCATCGTGCGTATCAAAACCAAGGGGAGCATCGATGATTTTGCCAATAGCACCTTTAATAAAATCTGGTTCATTACTCCCAAAATGATTGTATGGGGAATAACGTCATTTGAGATTATTGGAGGGATATTGTTGATCAGCGGCATTTTTGTTAAATGGATTTCAACAGGTTTTATCATTTTATTGCTAATGGGGATTATCATCATTCACGCCCAGTTGGGATGGTTCGTCGGCGAATTTGGAACTGGGGGCTGTGAGTACAGCTTTATTTTGATCATGGCATTTATCGTTGTTGCAGCAACTGACATGAAAAGGGTCGACGGGCAACCATTGTAAATACGAAAATTAACTCCGGAATGACAGACTACTCGATAGATCAAAATATAGAATGACAGAGAACGATGTTCTTAACTGCAAGTTGAATTTAGGGACAGAATTTAAAACCAGAATAAACAAAGACGGTAAACAGGAGATCATTCGAATTATTAAAGAGTCGCCGTTTAAAGCAAGGCGGTTTCTCCATACTTCGCAGTTAGTACCAAAGATTATAGATTACTGGGAGATTAAAACAGATGAAAAAGAATATAACTTCCGTCCTTTTTCTGCCACTACAATATTAGCATCATAAAGCTGACGGACGGAAAGGGTGTCAAAATAGTTTTTAAAAGTGATGTCTCGGTTTGGGGCTGGAGAACTGACTGTTATCAGGCAAATTATTCCAATAATGATGGAACGCATAAGAATGAATTTTGAAGACAGAACAATAATATAGTCTCCAGCTAATATGTTTTCCAATTTGGGATGAACATGGAGAATCATGTGATAAAATCCACATTTTGAGGTGTCTATTGCTTGACACAAGTCACAAAGAGTATATTATCCATATTTCAAAGGCAAGAATGAAATGAGGTCATACCAGGCAATAACAATTGAAAGGGTTAATTTTAAATAATGGGACAGCCGTCACCGATTTTAAAAGTAGAGGGGTTAGGAAGTAACTTTGATCTAGGTTAAAGGTTTGAAGGATTTCAGGGTGTTCTGGATCTACATTTACTTATTAGAAAATAAAAGTTCAGCATTCCTTACACCAGTAAGGAAGATGAACAGGAGAAAAGGATAGTAAAAGGAATGTTTGAAACGTGATGAAGGTGGACAGTAGGTATCATTTTTAATGGCATCCAGAAAATGTAATATTTCAGTTTCTGAAATCGGTTTACGCCGTTCGTTTTTCTTTCTTCGCTTATCTCCTCTACGTGTAAAAGTGGATTTTGACGGATTTCTCCTGAATAAACTAGCCAGGCGTATTAAAAAACGGATGGGCTAACTACTTTATCAACTTTAGATATCAATTTGTTTCTCTTTTGTGTAAATAGGCAATATATATTTAGCTAAAATATCAAAGGCCCTTTTTGCTTTCGATGAATTATAATTTCCTTGTGTGAAAACAATAACAAGGTCCAGGCTTTTGATTATCATAATATATTGACCACCATTGCCAGAGGCAAAAAGAACATCTTCCTGAAAACTTTTAGTCTTAATTATTTCCGTATACCAATAGTATCCATAGTACGTAGGCCGGGGGATAGCTATTTCCGACCTACTGAATTTTACAAAGGAAAAATCAGGTATAGGAGTTAATGTACTGGTTGATTCCCTCAACCACGATGCTGAGACAATTTGTCGGCCATGCCAGCTCCCATTTTGTCTTACTAATTCCCCAAATTTCATCATGTCTATCGGCCGAATATAAAATGAACCGGCGGGTGTCGCATGACCACTGGAGTCAACTGTCCATCTATAGTCCGTAATACCCATTGGATCAAATAAATATTCTTTGGCAAAATCCATGATCGACATTTTTGCTGTATGACTAATGATCCCGCCAATGACCATTGGATTACAGGAAGTATAAGCCCATACCCTCCCGGGAGCATTCTTCATAGGAAGGTCCAGGGAAAATCTAAGCCAATCTTTAGTAATCACCATTAGCTCCTCACAATCCTTTTCACCATTAAATTCTTCACAGTCAAACCCAGACTTCATTTCAAGAAGGTTTTTAATGGTCATTCTCTTCTTTCGATCATCATAATTACTGAAAGGTGCATACTCCGGAAAAAAGGAATATACTTTTTGATGTATGTTTTTGATGAATCCTTTATCAATTGCGATACCCGTTAAGAGGCTGGTAATTGATTTAAAGGAAGAGCGGGAATCGTGTAAGGAATCTCTTTTCCAACCATTAAAATAATGCTCATAAACCAGCTCTCCTCCTTTAGAAATCAGTATGCTATGAATGCCTGTATAGACATTTTTCTCAATATCGGCCGTCAGACTATCCAGCAATTTCCGCTGAGACACATTCAATGATTGACAATTAGCAGTATGAAGCATTACTAAAAGCAGGAAAAAAGGAAGGGCTAATTTGTTCATCATATAGTTAGCTTAAAGATATGGAAGGTTCGCAATAGCACCCTTCTTAAAGTTGAAAATAACCAAAAATGCATTGATCGGGAAAATAAATTATTGTTGTGAGTGGGGAGTTTATACAAAACACGCATTGCGTATAATTTTTACAATCAATTGATAAATAAAGCCTATCAGTTTAATATTAAATATTTTGAAAATTGTTCAATTGCGTCTATTTTCGAGTTGCCTGTCATTGTAAGTTGACACTCATCAAACTCAGCACAGGCAAGGATTATAGCGAAATTAAATAACAAAGAACGCAGACTTGATAGACAACAGTAATTTGCAACATCATCTTCATATAGCTAAAACTTTGGTGTACAACAAATGTGGCTTTGACTTTAGCGAATTAATCGTCGAAGACGAAAGCCAAGAATATGGAGCTTGTAATTTTAGACTGAATGGACTAAAAATAAAATTCAGAATTTCTAAAATCACACCGACTAAGACAGGACAATTCGTAACTATTTGGAAACGCAATGAAAAAGGGATAACTCAAGCATTTAGCTTTACAGACGAAATTGATTTTGTTATTATTTCTTCACAAAATGGAAACGACTTTGGGTAATTTATTTTCCCCAAACCAGTATTGCTTGATAAAGGAATCATAACAGGAAACGGTAAAGAAGGGAAACGTGGAATGAGGGTTTATCCATCGTGGGACACTGTAACAAATAAGCAAGCAGAAAAAACCCAACTTTGGCAGACAAAATATTTTTTAAAAATTGACAATAACAGTAAGACAAATTTGAATTTGGCTAAACAACTTTTGGGGACAATTGCCGAGACTGATTGCCGAGACGAACAACGAACAGGCAATAGTCATAGGGTAGATATAATGGATATCTGATTCCATTGTATCTCCATCTTAATACGATTCTTCCCTTATTATTACCTATGCTGATTTCGCCCTTCTTTGTCTTTTTGGAGCATCCCATTTTGCAGCCCAAACAGGGTATTTAATGGGTTATTTTGGGTTACAAATCCTGCTACATTTCAAAATATTCCAAAAGCAAAAAAGCTCTAAAACCTTTATCACTAAAGACTTTAGAGCTTTTTATTTTTCAGTCGGGACGACAAGATTCGAACTTGCGACCCCTAGCACCCCATGCTAGTGCGCTACCGGGCTGCGCTACGTCCCGAACTTTTTCCGGTTTTCCCTCTCCGGGAGAGGACGGCAAAAGTAGTAATTTTTTGTATACAACAAAATTATACAGACTTTTTTTTGTAATTTATGCGAAAGTCAGGCCCCGGATTTGTAGTAGTTATAATGAACTAAACCACTGTGCTATGAAGAAGTTACTCGGTATCACAGGCGTCGTTTTGCTCTTAACGCTAGGTTGTGTGCCGCCAAAAAGGCCGCCTTCACCACCACATCCTCCACGCCCGCATGCTAATTACGCATTGCTGCATATCACTCGGCTGGATGAAGGTAGTATCCGGTTTTGGCACTAATCCCGGTTCATGCCCTTGAATATAAGCCAGACAATCAATATCAGTATGGCTACCACAATAATGATCCCTGCCAGGACCCCCGCTTTGAAAATTGCGCCAATGATCTTGCAACTGGTTAGGGTAAGCAGGCAGCAGACCAGTAGGTAATGGATGTATTTTTTCATCGAGATACGTTTGATACTGCTATACATTACACTTTAACCAGGCTATTCGTTCAAAGGATATTCTGCTACCCACCTAAACGGCTGTCTCTGCAAAATAAATCTAGTCAGATCAGTTGCGATTTTCCGGTAATTGTCGATAATTGAATTCCATGGAACCAGGCGTGGTGCGGATAGTCAGTGTATGCTTAACGGTATCAACTACATACCTGGAGGGCACTATTCCGAAAAATCGTAATCGTAAATTAGCCTCATTGCCATTATCCAGATATATTTGCTGTAGATGCCGGTAATGAGTAGGCGCATCCGTAGGAACAGTGCTATGTTCCACCGTATAAATCCCAAATAGCGGAGGATGTTGATTCATTTCAAATGATAAACTTATCAGGGTGGAAATAGTTCTACTTTCCAATACAATGATTGTCAGCAAACTAAGAATTTTTACACTCAGGTAAATAGATTTCCCGGTTCGGCTCGTATATATCGGTATATACTGACGGGTAGGGGGCACAGCCTTATTGGTAAAGAAAAACAGGTATAGACGCCATAACTCCGGCGCCGCAATGAAAATGGATACCAAAACCAGATGTATAGAAAACAATTTGACAGGGATATCGTAACAAAGATTCAACATGGCAACATTCCCCATTACCCCAATCGAAAGGAGAGCGCCAGCTAAGCTGGTTCGACGGAACAACAGGAGGATGGCAGGAATCACCTCTGCAAGTCCCATAAAAAGGTTGTACCCTTTTGAATAACCAAAGAATTTCCAAGCCAGGCCCATAGGAGAGGATTCCCCAAAAGCCGTATCCAGCATCAACAGGGTGATATCAGGAAATTGACTCTTGATAACCTTGCTCAGACCGTAACTAAACAGTATTAATGCGAGATTATAACGGAAGATGACTAACGCCCAATACTGCTGCCGTTCAATGGAGCGACGCTTTCGATCAGCCAAACTCCAGATCACACTGCCGGTAATTGCCACTAACAGGATGGTAAAAACGCTGACATAGTGATAAAGGGTATCACTACTGCCTGTTGGATGAATGTCATTGACATAAGCCGCCCCTTTCAGCCACCGCCCAGTATGAGTGGTCAGCCACTGCCAGAAAGGACTTAGGACTGTAATATTCATCAAAAAAGACTGCATCTGGAACAGGTAAAGAAACAGATACAAGGAGAAGAAACCAAACAAAACTCGCCCCAATATTAAACGGAAACTGGCCGTCGGATGTTGATTCATTAGGATAGAGAATTTGTAACAAGATCGGAAAATATGCGTCAGGGGCTATGCCCAATGGATTGTTTTTTAATCTCGATTAGTTGAGCTGTTGTCGTTAAATTACATATATTGCAGTATGACGGCGGAATGCCGTGGATATCTACAATTGTTATGTAAGTTTGATCCCTCTTGCTGTAATAACCACAATCGATCAAATGCTATCTGTAATGAACCTTAAAACGCTGTATCAGAGAATCCGGGAAACAGGTACTATAGGGAAATCCCCGGAGGAAAAGAAGATAATTGTTCTGGTTAACACGTTAAGTCTGTTCACGGGCTTTTTTGCATTGACACTAGGACCACTCCTAGCTGTTGCTACTAAACAGCAAGGAATCATGTTTCCAGCAATACTGGAAGGCATGGCCTTTGTTTCCATAATTTTTATTAATCGTGCTGGGTGGAATACCGCTGCCAGCATATTAATGTTGGTGGCACAAAACTTTTCTGCATTTTATTTCGGATTACTATTCGGACCAATGACATCTTCCGCATTGGAATTATTGATGCTTTGTCTAGTTAGTGCCTCCCTACTGATTTTCCGGAGCCTGACTATACGAGTGGCTACCATCGCGCTGGCAATAATAGGCGTAGTGGCATTTGAGCTTAATTTTAAAAGATCATTTGTTACGCCACTGGACCTATCAATAGAAAATCAATATATCGTCAGATGGTTGGCAGTTGGAACGATCTTTTTCCTCAACCTGGTAGTGATTTTCCAATACGTACGACAAACGGATAAAACCAAAGAACTGGAAATCGCTAATCTGTATAAAACATTATATCTCCAAGAAACCTCTCATGAAATCAGGTCTCCTCTAAACGCTATCTTTGGCATCAGCCAACTACTACTCATGCAGTTGGAAAAATCGAAGCAAAGAGGGAGAGACAAAATTGAACTCAATGCCATCTTGCCTTTGGCCGAACACCTGTATGCAGCCAGTTACAGCGTGAGAGGTATTATCAATAATATCCTTGATCTCGCCAAAATTCAAAAAGGCAAAACAGACGATATCACTGCAGATCATATTGAACCTACCGAATGGCTAAAAGATATAGTCAATACCCATACCTATATCTCTAAACAAAAGAATGTAAAGATTCAACTGGAGGTCGATAGAAGAATGCCAGCAGTTATTATCGCAGATGCGGTGAAGCTAATGCAGATTGTAAATAACCTGATCTCTAATGCGATTAAATTCTCCCCGCAGAATGCTAGCATAAACGTCAGTCTTGCCCCGAAAGAAAACACCTGGCAACTCAGAATCAGCGATGAAGGCCCAGGAATCAAACAAGGGTTTGAAGATAAAATTTTTGATGCCTTTGTCTTTGAAAAGGTGGACTTCTTTGAAAGTACCGGCCTCGGACTCTCTATCTCCAAACGCTTTGCTGAACTAATGGGAGGAGAACTTCAACTGGAATCCACCGGAGATAAAGGTTCTGTCTTTCTGCTTACATGCCCCCTTCAAATTGGTAATAAATCACGTGTACAAGATCTCAAACCTACCATCTTCGAAAGCGAATATAAAGACCTCCATGTGCTAATTATTGAGGATAATCTTATGAGCCAAATGATCATCAGCAAATTCCTCACAGAAATGAACTGTATCATTTCGGTTGCTGGCGATGGTAGGGAAGGTATTGACCTAGCCCATCAGCAGAAACCAGATCTTATTTTCCTGGATACGCATATGCCCGTTCTCAATGGCCTGGATGCTCTGAAAGAAATACGCAAATCTTCGGACCTGTCCAATATACCAGTAGTCGTTGTTTCCGGAGATGCTTTCAAAGAATCTATTGAGGAAATAATGGTGGCCGGTGCAAATGACTATATTACCAAACCAGTAGAATTTAAACAATTACAGCATATCCTGCAGAAGTATTTTAAAGAGGAGCCGCACCATTAATGGTACGACTCCCATCTGAAATTTAGTTCTGGAAATCGCTTCCAGGATGGCCACCGCGTTTATACCTTGCAGTATTTAACTCCAGCCATTGTAAATGCCCTGTAATCATTAATGTAATGTTTTCCAGGAATTTATTGACAGTGCTATTCCATTCCCCGAAATCCGGAAGTACAGTACGTAAGACTATAAATTCCTGGATATCCGTATTGTGAATAGCGATGGCCTTAGTATAAGCCTCTTCCATAGTACAATTCTCTTCATTTCGAATAATCAATACTAAGTTTAAAACATCATGACCATCTTCCAATGGGGCAGAGTAAAAATCGTTTGCCCACGCCATAATCCGGCAAGTTAATTGCGCAAACCGGCGGATAATCGGATGCAACGCAACCTCGTCCGGCAGCACAGTACCTGTTTCTAATTCTATCAGGTCCACCAACGGATATACGCAAGCGGCTATCTCTCTGATTAATTTGTACTTCTCCAGTTTGGGGAATTTTAGTTGACTGCGATAAGGTATTTCAAGTTGCATACCTTTGAAATAACTATCCAGACTATTGATAAATCTGTTCATCCAAGAGGCACCTCCCAACTTTAAAAGTTCCTTCCGCAAAACAGGCAATTGCAGATTGGTAATGGTATCCGACTCAACAGCTTGCCCTCTGAGCGCTGCGATTACTTGCAGTCGTAAAATCTCCAACTGTTCAGTGTTACATCTTTCGTACGCGTCATCATTGATAAAAGCCCATAAGGAAAATCTGCAAATGCTGATCAAGCCGCTGTAACTGGTTTTAGGGAATAATCGTGCGCCTACATACCCAACACCGGTATGCTCATATTTGCGCCTTATCTTCTCTGGTAAATAGCCATAGTCCTGATTAATCCAAGACTTGATTTCGTTTTCCAACTTTTCGGCAAATGGGCTGATTGCATCTTCGAACGGACAGTAGATGTCACGGTAAGTGAGTGTTTGCATAATTTGTTTACGTTTTAGAAGTGAATATGAATTGAAGTGGACTTCTCAAAGCATTCTCGGATACTGCATGAAAATGAATAGTTTGGTAGTTGTTTCTTTAGGATAATTGACCCACTCACATCGATTGTATAGGCATAAGAAAGTGTATGGCAGTCCTAAAATATTTACGTATTAATTTGGTATGGCAATTCTCGGCAAGATAGAGATTTCGAAAATTTTGATTAATAGATTGATGACTAGTCCTCTATTTAAATACTGTTTTGTTAACTTCGATTTGGGTTAAATCTGATTCTACATGATACATCTCTTTCAGCCACTACATCTCCGCTCCATTACCCTAAAAAACCGCATCGCGGTATCTCCGATGTGTGAATACTCTTCTGAAGATGGTTTTGCAAACGACTGGCACCTGGTACACCTGGGTAGCCGGGCAGTAGGAGGGGCGGCACTGGTGCTGACGGAGGCTGCTGCTGTTTCTCCAGAAGCACGTATCTCTCCACAAGATCTGGGTATCTGGAAAGAGGAACATATCCCAATGCTACAGCGTATTACGCAATTTATTAAGTCGCAAGGCGCTGTGCCAGGCATGCAATTGGCCCATGCGGGCAGAAAGGCGAGCACTTCGCGCCCTTGGGAAGGCAATAAAGCGATCCCGCATGATCAAGGCGGCTGGACGCCGGTAGCCCCTAGCGCCATCCCTTTCAATGAGGTATATCCCATGCCAGAAGCCTTAACAGATGAGGGTATTAGAAAGGTGATACACGATTTTGCTACGGCCGCTGATAGGGCCATCAGAGCCGGATTTGAAGTCATCGAACTGCATGGTGCACACGGCTATCTGATCCATAGCTTTTTGTCGCCCATCAGTAACCACCGAACAGATAACTATGGCGGCTCCTTTGAAAACAGGATACGCCTAATCTTAGAAATTGTAATAGCGGTAAGGGCGGTGATCCCTCAGCAATATCCCTTGCTGGTACGCATGTCCGCGACCGACTGGGTACCCGGCGGCTGGACACCGGAAGAATCCGTGAAACTGGCGGCTGTGCTGAAAGAAGAAGGCGTGGACCTGATCGATACTAGTAGCGGTGGACTTTCAAAAGACCAGAAAATCCCAGTTGGACCATTATACCAAGTGCCCTTTGCGGAACAAATTAAAAAAGAAACAGGGATCGCTACCGGGGCGGTTGGGTTAATTACTACCTCCTCTGAAGCCAATGGAATCATCGCTGATGGCCGAGCCGATCTGGTGCTGATGGCCAGAGAACTGCTACGCGACCCTTATTTCCCCCTGCGGGCAGCCACTGAACTGGACTTCCAGGAGATGCCATGGCCTATTCAATACGTTCGCGCAAAAAGAACACATAAATAGAAGTTGAATTAAAAGTAAAAACTTTCCTTCCTGTCGTCCCTGCCCATCGGGCAGGGGGCGACGAAAAAGACAAAAACGAGAGGTGACGTCGCAGACGTCACCTCTCGTTTTTTGATACAGTTTCTATATCCTTTAAAAGGCTTCTATGATTGTAATATCGTTTCGATATGTGCCAGTTCTGTGTTTGTGAAGACACGGTTCTGCAGGGCTGACAGGTTATCATCCAACTGGGTGGTGGAGCTGGCGCCAATCAATACCGTAGTGATGCGGGGATCTCTCATCACCCAGGCCAATGCCATCTGAGCCAAGCTCTGTCCTCTTTCCTGCGCCAATGAATACAACTGCTGGATCTTTTGCAATTTTTCAGGCGTAATATCTTTCTCCTGTAAGAAACCTCCCGGTCTGCTGGCTCTGCTGCCCGCAGGAATACCTTGTAAATATTTTCCAGTCAATAACCCCTGGGCCAGCGGAGAAAACGGAATACAACCTATGCCATTAGCCTCTAATACATCCAATAGCCCATTTTCCACCCAACGCTCAAACATACTGTATTTAGGCTGATGTATTAGGCAGGGCGTACCCAAGGATCGCAATACGGCAACAGCTTCGGCGGTCTGTGTGGCATTGTAGTTGGAGAGCCCCACATACAATGCTTTCCCCTGTTGCACGATGCTATGCAATGCCCCCATCGTTTCTTCAATGGGCGTTTCAGGGTCCGGACGATGGGAATAGAATATATCTACATAATCCAACTGCATGCGCTGTAAACTCTGATCCAGACTGGATATGAGGTATTTCCGACTCCCTTTGTCGCCATAGGGGCCCGGCCACATAATATATCCCGCCTTAGTTGAGATGACCAGTTCATCTCGCAGATGCCCTCCAAAATCCTTTTTCAGGATACGCCCAAAATTCTCCTCCGCACTTCCCGGAACAGGACCATAATTATTGGCGAGATCAAAATGGGTAATACCTCGGTCAAATGCATGCCGGATAATACTCCGCCCGTTCTCGAAAATATCCGTTGAGCCGAAGTTATGCCATAAGCCTAGAGAGATAGTCGGTAGTTTAAGCCCACTTTTGCCACATCTGTTGTAAGGCATATGTTCATAGCGATCTGCTCGGGGAGAATATATAGTCATGCAATGTTTTTTGAACAAGATAAAGGGAAAAATAGTATTTTAGTACTAATCCAAAAATATTCGTTTTCCCCTAATAACCATCTGTACTATTTCTATTTTATCAACCTACAACAACCCACTGTCTATGGAGCACGTAATTACAACTGATAATATTTCAGTTGACCTATACGAGAACAGCAGGATACTTTCTACCACTTGGAATACCTGTAATACTGCAGAAGAATATGTTTCCGGCATCAAAGCGTTTTATGATGTCTGGTATAAGGTAGGGGCCAAACATGCTTTATGGCATAGTCAAACTTGCCAGTTTGCGCTTACGCCTGAATTACAGGCCTGGACGGATGTATTCCTGAATGTGGATGCTCTTAACAAGGGGTTTGATGGAAAAGTGGCGTTAATAGTGGGAGATAACATGCTGCACCAGCTTTCCCTTGCTAATATGTATGAAGAAGGACAAGCCAAGATCAATTCCCGATTCTTCGCACACCTGGAAGAGGCCCTGCCATGGCTGGAAAAGAAAACTCCCACTAAATCGGTGGCTGCTCCGGCCATCCGCGTGAAAAGCCTGACCCCAGGCAATGTGGAAATTAAACTGGAAATAGACAGCGAAGACCTCAATGAATACATCTTCCTGCTAAACAGGATGCTGAAAAGCTCCCTTTTCAAAAGGGCTCATGCCGAAAATTTTCAGTCACTCTCCGTTCGAGAGAAGGATGTTTTTCATCTCATCGTTCGTGGCTTTACAAACCCCATGATATCCCGACAACTCTTCATCTCCATAGATACAGTAAAAACACATCGACGGAATATCATGCAGAAACTCCATTGCAGAAATGTACAGGAGCTCCTCCAATTTGCCATTTTTGTACAGATATAGGGGCTAAAAATCACCCTATTTCGGTATTGATCTTATGAATTCAATTGATGAAATTGCATGAAACAAATCAACCGAACTGAATCATTACTGCTGTACTGCCTACATGGAAGTTGTCATTAAACCTGAATTTTCTATCATTTTAATTTACCCTTGATTACATCTTCTTCTGCCATTATAATGATGGTACAGGTGCTATAATAGTACATACATCCGTGTATACAGCACAGTAGTTTAAGTTATTATATCGTGTAGTGTGTTGTGGTTAACCTCAAAAGGAATAAGTGGCTAAATAGAAAGGTCGTCTCGGAATACCGGACGACCTTTTATATTCTCTGCAGATGGTGGCTGTTATGCCCTTACTTCATTCAGTGCACTACCATCTTTTACATTGTTAATCTTATTGCTTTCTCTCACTTTGGCAGGTACCGGGCGAATTTCCCAAACCAAACCAACAGCACTGAGCGCTTTCAGTACATAATAAGTGATATCCACTTCCCACCAGTAGAAACCCTGACGTGCAGAGCTCTGATAGTAGTGGTGGTTGTTATGCCATCCTTCACCCAGCGTAATCAGCGCCAGCCACACACTGTTGCGGGACTGATCACCGGTTACATAACGCTGGCGACCAATTTTATGCATCAGGGAGTTGATAGTGAATGTACCATGATACAAGAAAATAGTGCTAGCAAAGAAGCCGATGAAGAGCGTAGATAAACCTGCATGCCAGTCAAACCAACCAGTACCATTTACTTTGTTACCAACAAAATAACAAGCAACAGCCAGAATTACAGCAGGCACCATATGCCATTTGTTTAACCAGAAAAGTTCTTTCGCTTTATGATCTTTGATCAGATCATAACGGGTAGGCTTATACTC
This sequence comes from Chitinophaga sp., assembly GCF_019236475.1. GTDB lineage: Bacteria > Bacteroidota > Bacteroidia > Chitinophagales > Chitinophagaceae > Chitinophaga. The sequence continues at coordinate 149,962 of NZ_JAFAIX010000003.1, read as the reverse complement.
AGGACCCATGATCCAACCGATATGCGCATACCAGATGCCATAAACGTTTGCGGAGTGAGGATCTTCAGGGGTATCACTGTGCTTGTGGTGAATACGGTGATTGGCAGACCACCATAACGCACCTTTCTGCAAGCTACTCTGTGCACCACCCGCCAGAATAAACTGGAAGAAACGAGACGTTTTAAACGCTCTGTGGGAGAAATAACGGTGATAACCAGCCGTTACAAAAAACATTCGCACTACATACAGTGCTACGCACAAAATCCAGTCGAACGCTGTCGTGCCGGTAAAAAACGCAAGAAAGGGCACCAAATGTATGCCCAGAAAATCCGCTTGATGCCACCAAATTGGTCGGCCACGCTGTTGCTTTATCGCATTATTCATCTCACAAAGATAGTTTCCAGAAATAGTTATTAAAATGATATAAATCAGCCGAGCAAAGTTAATAGTTTTAACCGAGCCCCCGCCACCCTGGTTGAACTTTTTACAAAGGCATGTGTTAGGGAAGTATCAATGCCTTCTCTTTAATTAAAAAAAATACATATGTCTAACCTCTTATCTACTATCCGAAGTAATGTAAAATACTGGTGGCTATACTTGATTAATGGGCTGCTCTTCCTCATTGCAGGGTTCGTTGTATTTTCGAATCCTTTCAGTAGCTATGTGCTGCTCAGTATATTCTTTGCCGTTACCTTGTTTGTGTCGGGGATTTTTGAAATCTCCTTCGCAGTGTCCAACCGCCAACATATGTATGGATGGGGATGGTCCTTGGCAGGAGGTATCGTCGACTTTGTGGTGGGATTGCTACTCATGATATACCCTTCCGTTAGTATGGCTGTCATTCCTATCTTCCTGGGCTTCTGGTTCCTCTTCCGCGGTATCAGTACCATCGTTTTCTCTATTCAACTCAGCATGGAGAAGATTCCCAACTGGGGCTGGATGTTGGTAGGTGGCATCATTCTCATTATGCTCGCTATTTTCATCCTGGACAATCCCGCCCTCGGCGTAGCCACCCTTCTGGCGGTATTGGCCACTTCCTTCTGGATGATGGGGGTTCTCAGTATTATTTTCGCATTCCGACTACGCCATGTGAAAAAGGAATTTAATAAACTCGTTTAACTATTTCTGTCTTCATATCTTCAAAAGCTCCGCTCGCCGGAGCTTTTTTACTATTCACCGATACCAGCCATTTATTTTCTTATTTCCATGTATATTTAAGTAAAGCTCATTTACTCAACTAAATCTTTTACGTCCAAGGATGAAACGTACCCTGATCTATCCGCTGGCATGTATGCTGACAGCGGCAACGATGCAAACCAGCCTTGCCCAGAATTCCCGTTATGATCAACATGAGGCCTTCGCTCCGATTTTCTACACAAGCAATGGTAATGAATACCGCAGTGCCGACGGAAGTCCTGGCCCTAAATACTGGCAAAACCAAGCTGACTATAACATCAAAGCTACTTTAGATACCGTGTCTCACCAAATCACTGGCGTAGTAACGATATCATATAAAAATAACAGCCCGCAAGCATTATCCTTCCTCTGGTTACAACTGGACCAAAACCGCTTCCGTAAGGATTCGCGGGGAAATGCTACCATTCAGGGCGACCGCTTCGCAGGGCGAGAATTTACCAATGGCTTTGAGCTGAAGGCGGTAGAAGTTTCGGCCAATGGTAAAACAAACTATGCCAGTTATGTGGTAAACGACACGCGTATGCAAGTCCGTTTGGCCATGCCACTACCGCCCGATGCCAGTATACAACTGAAAATCAGCTATAGCTTCCAGGTGCCTGCTTATGGCATCGATCGCTGTGGCCGCATGCAATCGCGCTATGGCTGGGTATACGAAATCGCGCAATGGTACCCCAGAATGGCCGTCTACGACGATGTGATGGGATGGAACAACCTCCCTTACCTCGGGGGCTCCGAATTCTATCTCGAATATGGCAACTTCGACTATACCATTACTGCTCCGGCAAATATGATCGTGGCAGGTTCCGGGGAACTGTTAAATCCTACGGAGGTACTCACTACCAAAGCACAGGCCCAGCTTAATAAGGCGAGGAATTCAGATGCTACGGTGATGATCCGTGATTCAACGGATATAATATCGAACCGCCCGGTTTCCGGTACCCGCACCTGGCATTTTAACTGTAAAAATAGTCGAGATGTTGCCTGGGCGGCTTCCGGCGCTTTTATCTGGGATGCTGCCCAGATGAATCTACCAGGTGGGAAGAAAGCCCTTGCACAATCTGTATACCTGGCGGAAAACGCTGGCAACGACGGCTGGGGGCGTGCTACGGAATATGTGAAAGGCTGTATTGAGCATTATTCCTCGCAATGGTTTCCTTATGTCTATCCAGTAGCAACGAATGTGGCGGGCAATGTAGGCGGTATGGAATACCCCGGGATTGTTTTCTGTTCCTGGCGCTCCACGAATAATGGTCTTTGGGGTGTTACCAATCATGAGTTTGGTCATAACTGGTTCCCCATGACGGTAGGCTCCAATGAACGCAAATACGCATGGATGGATGAAGGCTTTAATACTTTTATCAATGGTATTTCCAATAAAGCCTTTCATAACGGGGAATACTATACGCCATCCACGATCCAGCGACAAGCTCCTAAAGTATTTCCTCGCGATGAGGAAGCTATCCTGAATACGCCGGATGTACTCAACTTAAGTTACATCGGTACCGCTGCTTATTTTAAACCTGCTATGGGACTGAATTTGCTGCGCGATGAAATTCTGGGAAAAGAAAGATTCGACTATGCTTTCCGGGAATATATTCGTCGTTGGGCCTTCAAACATCCTACACCATATGATTTCTTCCGTAGTATGGAGAATGCCAGCGGGGAAGATCTCTCCTGGTTCTGGAGAGGGTGGTTCTTCAATAATTGGAGAATGGATCAGGCCATTACCAAAGTGGAATATACAGATAACAATCCGGCTAAAGGGGCCACCATTACTATAGAAAATAGAGATAAACTGCCAATGCCCGTTATTGTGGCCATCAAACAGGAAAATGGGCAGAAAGATACAATACACTTGCCTGTGGAAGTTTGGCAACGCGGCAGCACCTGGAGTTTCGACTACCCATCTACTTCCAAACTGCTGAAAGTACAGTTGGACCCGGAAGGCCGACTCCCAGACTTGGATAAATCCAATAACGAATGGAGTGCCGAAAGCGGAAAGCCTGTACCACCAGGCCTTAGCGCTACACAAGTATTACAAAATTATCTGAAGGCGGTAAACGTCAATCCAACGAATGGCCTGAAAGATATTTCACTCGATATAGACGGCGATGCGGAGGGTACACAATTTAATATGGTAAGACGTTCGGCTTATCCAAACAAAACCTACCGGGAAATATTTGTCCCGATCATCTCCCAAACAGTATACCTGCTGCGCGTCAATGGCGATTCTATTTACCTGCAACGAAACGGAAAGGAGAAGGCCATCACGAATATGGAGAAAGGATTTGAAGCAGATAGAAACCTGTTTCTGCCGGAAAGGACTTACCTGGATAATCCTGGCAACGTAAAGCTGGAACTGTCTCCAGTAACGGAAAGTATTGATGGGCAGCAAGCAGTGGTCGTGTCTATTGCCACCAGCAATGGAACAGTTTTCAAAAATTATTATGATATTAAAACCGGACTGAAATTACGTTCTGTGCTATTGCCCACGGAGGAAATGGCCAATACAGCAGCCATTGTTACGGACTACTCCGATTACCGTGATGTAGATGGATTCAAAATTCCATTCCTGGAAGTGGCCGTATCCGAAGGCGTTGAACGACGCATGAAAATAAAATCCGTAAAAATCAACCAGGGACTCAGCCCGGATCAAGTCTTTAAAAAGACTTTCTGATCCGAGCAGCGCTCGTCTCCCTAAAAATAAAAATAGTTGACAAAGTCGCAATCAAATTGCGACTTTGCTGTTTTACGTCATTGTCTTGCAGCTACGTTATCTTTATTTTTGCTCACATGAAAAGTATCATGTTTGTAGGTACGGCCTCTGATGTAGGCAAAAGTGTGATCACAGCAGGCTTCTGTCGCATATTTAAACAGGATGGATATTATCCGGCTCCTTTTAAAGCACAGAATATGTCGCTCAACAGTTATGCTACCGCGCAAGGACTGGAAATCGGCCGTGCACAAGCGGTGCAGGCGGAAGCAGCCGGCGTGGACTGTCATACCGATATGAACCCAGTATTACTGAAACCCACGAACGACAAGACTTCCCAACTAGTACTACATGGTAAACCTGCGGGAAATCGCAGTGCGATGGAGTACTTTTCCAGTACGCACAATGACGCATTATTTGAAGAAGTAAAGCAAGCATATGACCGCTTGGCTGCGCAACATTTTCCGGTGGTAATGGAAGGTGCTGGTAGTATTTCCGAGATCAACCTATGGTCCAGGGATATTGTGAATATGCGGATGGCGAAGCATGCAAATGCGGCAGTATACTTGATTGCAGACATTGATAGGGGAGGTATTTTCGGTAGTATTTACGGCTCTTTGGAGCTGCTGCCAAAAGATCATCGGGAGTTAGTCAAAGGCATTATTATTAATAAGTTTCGGGGAGACAGCCAGCTCTTTGACGATGGCCGGCGTCAACTGGAGCAACTGACAGGGATTCCAGTTACAGGCGTATTGCCTTATTTCCGCGATATCCATATCGAAGAAGAAGACTCAGTGGCATTAGCGCATAAGCAACGCCGATTGGCCAGTCATGGTGTGAATGTGGCCGTGGTGTTGCTCCGCCATATGTCCAATTTTACAGACTTCAATGCCTTGGAGAAATATCCCTCCGTCAATCTTTTTTATACGGATGATCCAGTGGAAATATTGGCGGCGGATATCATCATTCTGCCGGGGAGTAAGAATACCATTGCCGATCTCATTGGCATTCGAAATAACGGCACAGCAGCGGCCATTTTACAGGCCAGAGAACAAGGGAAAGTGGTGATAGGCATCTGTGGTGGCTATCAGATGATGGGAAACCGTATTTCAGATCCATTTGGCATAGAAGGAAGCATTGTTACAGTGCCCGGACTCGGCATCCTGCCTATATCCACGGTACTGGAAGAAGATAAGGTTACCTTACAACGTAGTTTTCAGTTTAGGGGAGACACGACCCTTTGCAGCGGCTACGAGATCCACATGGGTAGAACCGTGTCTCCACAACCATCTCCGGTGAATATTCTCTCGGATGGTACGCCTGATGGCTACTGGCTCTCCGAACAATGCTGGGGCACCTATCTGCACGGCATCCTGGACAACGATACCGTTATAAAACAACTCCTACATGCATGTGGGAAAGGAAAAAATATGACCTTCGATTATCACCAATTTCGTCAACAACAATATGATAAATTAGCGGCACTGATGCGTGAACATCTGGATGTGGAAGCTGTTTATAAGTCATTGCGCATTTAATTACAACACCGTATGATGAAAGCCAACACAGGAAACGATACCTTTTCCGCGGATACCAGGATAGTGGCAGATTTCAGTACAGATAGCTGGTATGGCGGATTACGGCCAGAACTTAAGAGTTATCTCATCACAACTATCGATAGGGTAGTGGATTATCCAGATAAGGCCGAATCAGAGCTCCAGGCATTGCTGGAGAAACAGGCCAAGTTGACGGCAGCTTTGCTAACGAATGGCGTTACACAGGCCATCTACCTGATAGCACAGGCTTTCGCCGGTGCTACCACTACCATCGTAGGACCAGCTATCCCGGAATATACAACTGCCTGCACTTTGTATGGTCATCAAATCCGACATTTGCCCCGCGAAAAAGTGACAGATATTCTCCAGGTAGAAACAGATCTTTTTTTCATTAGTAATCCCGGTAATCCCGACGGCCAAGTTGTAGAAGACGCCTGGCTGGAACACCTGATCAGCGCTAATCGTAAACGTATTTTCGTGGTGGATGAAACCTATATTCGTTTTACACGCAACGCTTCCAGTTTAGTCCCACATCTACACCGACTTCCCAATGTATTTATTCTGCAATCGCCCGCCCGGATAGGCTGTTTCCCAGGACTGCGACTAGGTTATGTACTGGCTCAAAAGGCATTGCTGGAGAAAATTCGGTTGTTACAAACGCCCAGGTCCGTTAATCAGTTGGCTTTGGCAGCAGGACTTTTCACAGAAAAGAATCCGGCATTATTCAAATTTCCCCTCGATAATCTGCTCGGAGACGCCTATCAACTGCGAGAGAACATAAAAAAAATGGCGGAGTTCAAAGTATATCCCTCTTATACTCATTTTTTTCTATTTGAGACTTTAACTGGTACATCGGCCGAATTGAATGCCTGGCTGATCGAAAAATATGGTATTGTAGTAAAAGACGTATCAGAAATGGAGGGCTTAACCATTGGATCATGCAGAATTACCTGTAGGAATGAATTGGACAATAAGTTGCTGCTCACTGCCCTCAAAAAATGGTCTGTCATATAAAGCTCGTATAGACCTAAACGTTATATCTTTCCCTGCCTGCTAAATCAAGCCCATGGCCGCCCCAAACGTGTCACCCGGAAGTTATATATTCCGTGAAAGCAGCACACTGCCTCAACTTATCTTACCTTTACAGCAGATAAATGACGCAATAATAAGCATGTATAATCCAAAGTATCCAAGGGTGAGTATATTAGGCTGTGGATGGGTGGGGAAACCGCTGGCACAGCATCTTTCAGGCGCTGGTTATATGGTAAAAGGCTCCCGTACCACCGCTGAAGGAGTGGCAGAAATGAATGCCCTGGGCGTACAGGGGTGCCTGGTAAAGCTGGAGGAATGGCAGGTTATTGCCGAAGATACTTTCTGGGAGGCAGATGTACTAATGATTGATGTACCGCCACGTATGCACAGAGGCCCACAGGTGTTTGCCAATGAGATGGCCACTTTGCGGGATCATCTTTTGCAAACAGCTATTCGCAAAGTGATCTTCATTAGTTCGACTGCTGTGTATCCCAATGTGAATGATATCGTGGATGAAACCAGTAGCTTACCGGCGGATAAGTCCAACGGACAAGCTCTTCTGGATGCGGAGCAAATATTCCTGCATGCGCCAGGAATGGATACAGTGGTCATTCGTTTCGGTGGATTGGCAGGTTATAACCGGTTCCCTGCAACGCAAGCAAGGCTGGATGAGGCCAGTGGACTGAATATGCCGGTCAACCTGATTCATAGGGATGATTGCATCGGTATTATTGCACAGGTATTACAAAAAGATATTTGGGGGGAGACATTTAACGCTTGTGCCAGTGCGCACCCGCTGAAGTACGATTATTTATCCGCGGTGGCTGACTGGTATGGGCTGCATCGTCCTACCCGCAAGGATTCGGAAGAAGCGTCCTGGAAAATCATTAGCAACAATAAGCTGAAAGAGATGCTGGGCTATTCGTTCCTGTACGATGATCCTTTGCAGTTCTTGGATGTTCATTCAAAGGCACTAGTACAAAAGCAAGGCTCAGAGCAAGCTTGATAAGCTTAGAAAAGGCTTAGATGAGGGCATACAGTTTTAAGTATTTATTTGCACGTTAAATGCGAAATATTTTTTAATTTGTTATGCCTTATGTCAACGTCAACAGCTAAACCTAGTTTATCGTGGTGTTTCCTTTATTATTAACCGCCCTAGCCGCTTCTCTCATCCTTGGAGTATTTCTGTACAGGAATGTAAACAGGAAAAAAACTATCCCTGCAGTGTTACGCTCTGCCGACATCGTGAAAATCAACAGCTATAAGTCATTCGGCATTATGGCTACCGTACAATTCAACGATGCAGGCGCTCCCCAGGTGGGAGAACGCATACAGCAAGAGGGTGATACTTACAAAATTAAAGGGGTAGTCATTGAAAGTCCCCTGCAGCACAACCATGTTTGGGAGTGCAAGCTGGAAAAAATCTGATACTCCATGCATTATGTCAGGATTTATTGGTTAAACCGGGAAGATGACGAAGCAGAGATCCAATACAGCGAACTGGATGAACTCCGCTTTGAATGCAGAAAGATAGAACTATACCCGGACGGTAGTTTTGGCATTGCGAACAGTAATTTCAACTTTGGGGGTACTGCCCTCAGCGTGGAACCTGTGCCCCAACCCAAAGACCTGAATCATAATAGTCAACTCGTAGCAGAAGACCTCTCCCAAGAAGAATTTGAAATGGTCTGGTACAAGTATTACAATTTTCTTTCGGCCTGATTTCTGCATCGTTTTTTAAAAACGTGTCCCATGCAGCCATTTATAATCAAGACCCCCTCCGGCCGTTTTTATGTAAAACCTGCCGGTACTCCAGGTCACGAAATGTATTCCGTAGATATTGACGGTGAGGAAATTACGATGGAAAAAGACGACGATGGTTATCTCCGAGCCCAAGGCGCCACCTCCAAAGGGCATCGATTGCATATCAGTCTACTGAATATGATTGCGGATTATATCAAGAATGCCACCGATTGAATTTTGCAGCCATTGGTGTGGAATTCCACAGGAGGTGTGGCGATTTTATCACAGTTCCCCGCAGTACTTTCGCACCAAGTCTATAATTGATCATACTCCCGGAAAGCTTCCAGGTATTTTTTGATGTAAGCATCCTTGGTTTTCGATTTGTATTGCATGACAAATCGAGGATGTTCCACTGGAATCACGTGCTTAAAAAATTGATGTTGTTGGTTTAACCCTTGCAGGAAAGCCGCATTCTTGCCTGTGCCCATACAGTAACATACTTCGTGGCTGACAGGCCATGCCAGTTGTCTGGCCATGCTGCTTAGAATGAGCGGGGTAGCAGCTTTGGTGAGCGCCGCGCTATCGTAATAGTTATAATTGACTTCCTTTTCCCCTTTTTCGGCGGTAAATCCTAGGGGACATATACTCGTAATATAAAACTTCCGATAAAACTTTTCCGGGCCTCCATAGGCATTAATGACATCATAAACGAATACAGAAGACGGTTCATGGGTTTTAAACCCCTTGATTTCTAGGCCCACAGTAGCCATTCGCTGGGTATCCGTAAATGGTACGCCGGTAGAACCAGCGCCTAATCTGCCGGGATTGATGCCAAAGATGATCTGCCTTGGCTGATGATCGTCGTAGTACTTTTTGTAAAAGGAGGTCATAATGCCCACGATTTCCTTGTTGTTCTGGAAAGGATTCATCACACGAATACCTGTGGGCAGTTTGCCTTCGAAATGGAGCGTTTTATTGAATGCGATAATACGGTCTGCGAATGTCAAGCGATAACGAATTTAGCGGCTTAAGTTAGTCCATTCACGCCATCATACCAAACAACTGGATTTTCTCCAGGATATCCTCTTCCCGATAAGGCTTGGAGATATAATCATTGAAGCCGGAGCGGAGGTAGTTGGCCACATCATCTTCCAAAATATTACCAGTAATGGCAACTATTTTTACGGCAGCTTTCTCTTTATCTTCCCACTGACGTATCCTAGCGGCTAATGCCAGCCCATCCATGCCCGGAAGATCGATGTCGGAGAATACCATATCAAAAGTAAAGGACCCGAATTGTACGAGGGCTTCCTCCGCATTGGATACCACTTTGTAATATACCTGCATACGATCCAGCATGAGAGATAACAGCTTTTGATTAAGCACATTATCTTCAACTACGAGTATGCGTGTCAGTGAGGTTCTGGGTGCTTCCTGGTTGGCGGCATTAACGGGCACCGTAATTTTACGGGTAGCCGGACTATGCACCACCATGGGATATTTGATTTCAAAGAAGAAGGTAGAACCCTTGCCATGTATGCTTTTTACATGAATCTTACCTTCATGTAGATCAATTATTTTTTTGGCGATATGCAGCCCCAGACCTGAACCGCTAATACGTTTGTGCGCATTGGCATCGTTCTGATCGGCTTGGGTAAACGCATCGAAGAGTTGCGGTAAATCCCGATTATGAATACCAATACCAGTATCCGTAACGGATACTTCGAGCAAACAGGTATTGTTATCTGTATTCCTAACAGATGCAGTAACAGTGATCTCCCCGTTATCAGTATATTTAATCGCATTGGCTACCAAGTTGGTGATCACTTGTTTCAGGCGGAAGGCATCGCCGGATACTTGCAGGCTGGTAGGGAAGAAGATGTTGAGCGTCATGATGAGCGACTTCATATCCGATTGTACGCGGAGTCCTTCACAAACCTCTTCTATGGCAGTGCGAGGAGAAAATTTCTCCTGCTTTAAAACCAGTTTCTCTGTTTCAATTTTCGTATAGTCCAATACGTTATTCACTACTTGCAACAGCATTTCAGCGGCGGTACGAATAGCAGACACCGTTTCTGGTTTGTATTCGCGGTTCAGTTGTTGGCTGTAACCAAGCAGGGAGTGAATAGGCGTACGCAGTTCATGACTAACAGTAGCAGCAAATTCTGCTTTCTGTCGGGCGAGGCGCTCTGCCTGTTGCTTGGAGCGCAATAAGGCAAGATCATAGCGATAGAGGCGCATCATGCCATAGATGATAATGCCTGCCAGGAGGAGTATCAGGGGGATTTCCCAATAGCTTTGCTGCCAGATGGAGTACAGTGCAGAACCGGCTTCTGCCTTTTTTTCCGCTTGTTTGGCAATAATGGCATCTGTCATGGCCCGACGGGCATTCTGCAGCAAGGTTTCCAGTTGATCGAATAAACGACTACTAGTAGCTACAAGGTCCTGCTCCGCTGCGTTCATCCGAAACCTGCTCTTGGCAGCTTCATTCAGCAACTGGTCGTAGGAGGCCTGCATCTGCTGTAACTGCGACTGTGAAATAGCCCCGTTATTGTTATTGGCAGTGTTATTATGATGTACTACACTTACTTGGTTATGCTGCTGGTGAACGCTGGACTTATTGGTGATGGCGTCTTTCAGCCGACCGAATAATTTCTTTTTATTGGTTTTGGTTACCTGTTCTGTGGTCACAATGGTATCGGATTGCACTTTTTGCTGCGCTACCAATTTGCCCAATACCTGTACTGGGAGCGACACAGCGGCTGGCTTCCAATCTTCTTGGATTTGGAGTAACGAATCCAACTGCTGACTACATTGCAGGAAGATCCCCATTTTATCAGATTTGTAGTTGAGTAGTTTATGCAAACTACCTGTACTAACGCTGTCCAACATCACACTATCGAGCTGTAATTTCAGCCCATTTAATTGCTCGCGATAACTGTTAAAGTACTTTTTATCGTATGTAACAGTATACAACCGAAAATTATTATCTGCCTTGTATAACAACTGTGTGGCTCTATCGAGATAGACAATACTGGTATGGCCAGTGCCCATTTCCCGGATAATAGTTCCCAGTTGTTCGGATGTTCTCTTTCTGAAAAAGATGATCATAAAGAGGCTGATCATTACAATGATCATCAAGGTCAGTACAGCAAATCGGACAAATGTCTTCCTCTCGTGATTGTTGTGCATGGGTCAAGAATTGCGCTTGGCTAACATGTGTTTTTTCCGGCGTAAAAATAAGCGTTTTGAGCCTGATGACGCAATCGAATTTTTATCTAATCATTTGTTTTACAGTTATTTAGGGATTAGGTAGATATGTATTACAGATATATATGCATTATGAAAATTTATTAAATTAAGAAATGGATAAATTTGAAATTAAGCAGTTGTAAATTCACAATTATCATATAATCTTGTATATGCGATTTAAACGAAGAATCATAGTCATTTGCCTGGTGATGGCGGGGTTTACTGCCATGGCACAGACGACTGCACCAGACCCTCAGTATACATTTTTATCCGGGCCTAGTGCAGTACAAGACAAAAATTTTTATCTCTTTACCCTGATGGAAAAGCAGCCTGTGCTGAGTAAGCTCATCACTACAGACTCTTTACTAGTGCGGGTAGGGCAGCAGTTCAACCAGCGATTGGCAAGGCCAGCTTCGGCGGCAGGCAATGATGTCTATGCAATGGTGCGTCCTTTTCAGTTTTCCGGGGAGGACGTGGCATCTGTGGCGATGCGCCTTAATCAACTGTTGACTACCCATCCGCGCGAAATGGCGCCCATGATGCAGGCGATGCGCAGCAGCGGAATGTATCAACTTTATATTCATGAGAGTGATAGCGCCCTGCTTAAATCGGCCTGGCAAGATGCAGCAAATGGGGTCAATTATATCCTGGACGCCTATACGAAAAATAAAGGGTTCCGATATCCTAAAATAGATTCCGCTGCCTATTGGGTAAAATCGCCTGAATATTTTGCCAGTGTAAATGGTTTGTTGGAGAAGTTGCAAGGGGGAGACACGCATGCCTCGTTTTTCTTTGAGCCCTCCCTGGACTTATCTCTGGCCTTATTGCAACTAAACCATCATGATGAAGCCGGCAGATATGAGCCACTGACGAAGCTCAATAAGGATGCCTATCAGAAAATAAAGAAAACGAAATGGGGTAAATATCCCTATTCAGCTATTCTCATCTTGGGAGCAGGGCCAGGCAATATAGAGCATATCAGTGATGCGGGAAAGAACCGTTGTAAATCAGGTGTAGCGGATTATAAAAGTGGAAAAGCACCATTTATCATCGTTTCCGGAGGCCATGTACATCCTTTCCTGACGCCATTTGCAGAAGGTATAGAGATGAAGAAATACTTGGTAGACAGTTTAGGAGTGCCGGCATATGCCGTGATCGTAGACCCATATGCAAGGCATACTACCACGAATATACGAAACGCTGTCAGGATCATGTTCCGTAGCGGGATACCCATGGATAAGCGGATGCTTTGTGTGTCGGATAACATGCATCTCACGTATATTACTACAAAAATATTCGATATGCGATGCCGGCAGGAGTTGGGTTATGTGCCAATGAAAGAGTCGCAGAGTGTCAGTGAAACCAGCATCAGCTTTTTCCCAGATCTGAGTGCTTTGCAGGCGGATAGCCGTGATCCACTGGATCCGTGATAATAGTATGGGGGCAACAACCGTTTTTCCTGACGAAAAGCTTATTTTAGTAAGTATACCCTTTACTGACTTAAGAAAACGCTACGTTATGAAAAAATGGTTGTTGCCTTTTCTGTTGATTTGCCTGAATGCTGCGCAGGCACAGTATAAAACGCCCCGCACCACTTATCCTGGATTGTTTGAAGCGGTCCAAATGAATAGGATCTACCCCGACGGGAAAACCTTCCCGGACCTAAAGCCGAAAGTCTCCCCAGATTCCATCATGCATGCTTATCAGCTCTTAAAAGATAAGCCGGATTTTAACCTGAAATCATTTACAGATACCTATTTTGAGATGCCAGTCTCTCAAGCCCACACTTACCACAGTGATATCAGTGCTGGCATCCGCAAACACATAGATACCCTCTGGACGGTTTTGCGCCGGGAACCAGTGGCAGACGGAAGTATTTCCCTGATTAAACTCCCTCATCCCTATATCGTTCCTGGTGGCCGCTTCCGGGAGGTATACTATTGGGATTCGTACTTTACCATGCTAGGACTGAAAGCCGCTGGGAAATATGATATGATGACCAATATGGTGGATAATTTCGCATGGCTTATTGATACCTTTGGATTTATTCCGAATGGAAATCGTACCTATTTCCTAACCCGCTCTCAACCGCCATTATTCTCTTTGATGGTGGCGCTGTTGGCCCAAGTGAAAGGAGATTCTGTGGTGATACGATATTTACCGCAAATGCTGAAGGAATATAACTTCTGGATGCAAGGCGCCGATAGTCTAAAACCTGGTAGTGCTTATGCGCATGTGGTGAAATTAAAATCAGGGGAAGTACTGAACCGTTATTGGGACACTAGTGATCAGCCAAGAGAAGAATCCTATCGAGAAGATGTGCTGGCGGCAGCAGGAGCAAACAGAGATCCCAAGGAGTTTTATCGAGATATCAGGGCTGCTGCCGAATCTGGTTGGGACTTTAGTAGTCGCTGGTTCAAAGACCCGCAGCGACTGGAAACAATTCATACCACTGATATCATTCCTGTGGACTTGAACTGTTTGATGAAACAATTGGAATGGATGATCTGCCGCGGATACAATCTCCAGCAAAAAAATGATTCTGCTAAAATATATTGGCAAAAGACGTGGAGTAGAAGAGATGCTATTCTTGCCTATTGTAGGGATACCATGTCTGGCTGGTATCATGATTTTGATTGGAAAACCCAACAGCAAACACCTGCGGTTACCCTGGCGGGTGCATTTGCTTTATTTTGTGGAGTGGCAACTCAGCAAGAAATGGAACGACCTCTTATGGCCTCATTTATCAGAGAGCATTTGCTAGCGCCCGGAGGTTTGGTTACAACAAGGGTGAATAATCATCAGCAATGGGATGCTCCCAATGGATGGGCTCCGTTGCAGTATGTTACTTGTATTGGATTACAATATTACATGCAAACCAGTCTCGCTGATAGTATTGCCAGGAGATGGACGACACTAAATGTCTCCGTTTTTAAAAACACTGGTAAATTGTTGGAGAAGTACAATGTACAGGATCTACACTTGCCAGCCGGAGGAGGGGAGTATGCCCTCCAGGATGGATTTGGCTGGACTAATGGCGTATTGTTAGAATTCCTCTCACGAAAAATTAATCTTGATATTCAGTAATTATCTGTCTCTTTGCATTACTCAAATCATCATTATGCCAGACCAAACTATGCAACCCCTTTATACCATCCTGGGGGCAGGAGGTATAATATCCAATGAACTCACTAACCACTTGGCTGCTAATGGCCACCGGGTGCGACTTGTTAGTCGGAATCCAGTATCCTACGCAGGCATTACAGATCTTGTAGCCGCAGATATCACAGATGAAAAACAAACGATTGCGGCAGTAAAAGGTTCCGATTATGTGATCCTTTGCGCAGGACTTAAATACGATATCAAGGTCTGGTCTGTTGCCTGGCCCTCTATCATGAATAATGTGATTCGTGCTTGTAAGGAAACAGGCGCTAAATTATTATTCTTCGATAACGTATACTCGTATGGGTTAGTAGATGGCCCGATGGTGGAAACCACGCCTTACAATCCTGCTAGTAAAAAAGGAGCCGTAAGAGCCCGTATCGCCCGTCAATTGATGGACGAAGTACAAGCAGGTAACATCACCGCTAGTATTGCTAGGGCGGCTGATTTCTATGGCCCCAAGGCAGATAAGACCGGCTTCCTCAATATCCTGATAATGGATAAATTCAAAACCAAGAGCACCCCTATGTGGATAGGCCGGGATGATCTGCCTCACAGCTATACCTATACCCCAGACGCGGGTGTTGGCATGTATCGCCTATTACAGGATGCAAACAGTTGGAACCAGGTATGGCATCTCCCTACAGCTTCTCCGGCCCCTACCGGCAAAGAATATGTGCAAATGTTTGCAGACGCAATGCATGTAAAAGCCAAACACATGAATCTGGGAAAATTCATGCTCACCATCACTGGCCTCTTTGACGGTACCATTAAAGAAATGGTAGAAATGTTGTATCAAAACAACTATCCTTACCATTTCAATTCCGATAAATTTGAAAAATATTTTCAGTTCACGCCAACGTCTTACCAGCAAGGAATTCAGGAGACCGTTACCGCGGCTGGAATTACTAGTCCACAAAAATAGTAGGAAATAAATTTGGTGAATTGATTTTCCGCTGTATCTTTGCACCAGTTCTTTCATAGTTGCTTATCAAGAAAGGAGTAGGGAAATGGCCCGATGATACCTTAGCAACCTTCACCACCAGTGAAAGGTGCTGCATCCATCCTCGCCGCGGCGAGGGAAGATAAGTCAGATACAAAGTTTTATTGCGATTTCTTCGGAATCACCATATTTAAAACTCATCTGGCTGCCAGATGAGTTTTTTTATTGCTATCATGCAATAGAACACCCACCTGTCTGCCCACCTCACTTGATAGTACCCTTGCAGGAACACCTTTATTCACCTTTAAAATCATTTACCCATGAGTACTATCACACAGTTGATTCATTCTATTCCTGTAGATCCTCAAACCGGCGCTATCGCTGTTCCGATTTATCAAACTTCTACTTTCGTGCAGGAAGCGCCTGGTGTCAACAAAGGTTATGATTATGCCCGTTCCAATAACCCTACCCGCGAAACGGCAGAGAAAATCATAGCAGGCCTAGAAGGAGGCGCTGGCGCATCCGCCTTTTCCAGCGGACTTGCAGCCATTGATGCGGTGATAAAATTATTGAAATCCGGTGATGAGATTTTAGCCGTGGATGATATCTACGGAGGTGCGTTCCGGTTATTCGATAAAGTATACAAAAAGTTTGGGATCCATGTCAATTATATTGATACCAGCGATATCGAAACCGTCTTCCATGCGATAACGCCAGCCACCAGGTTGATATGGTTGGAAACGCCTACCAACCCTACTTTGAAGATCTCCGATATTGCAGCCATTGCCAGCATCGCGAAAGCAAATAATGTGCTATTGTGTGTAGACAACACCTTCGCGTCGCCAATACTCCAACAACCTATCGCATTGGGTGCGGATCTAGTGATACATAGTGCCACCAAATATTTAGGCGGCCACTCTGATCTCATCGCTGGAGTAGTTATCAGTAAAACAGAACAACTGGCACAGGAAATCAAATTCTACCAAAATGCCTGTGGTGCTGTATTATCTCCGTTCGATTCTTTCTTGTTGATTCGTGGTATTGAAACCCTGCCGCTACGTATTCGTCAACATAATCTGAATGCGCAACAAATTGCGGAATACCTCGCACAACATCCAGCAGTAGATAAAGTATTCTATCCAGGATTACCTAGTCACCCCGGACATGAGCTGGCAAAACGCCAGAGTAAAGGGTTTGGAGGTATCATTTCCTTTACGCTGAAAGATGATTCCACCGCAGCAGCTACCGCATTTGTAACGTCTACCCAATATTTCAAACTGGCAGAAAGTTTAGGTGGTATTAAGAGTTTATTGTGTCATCCTGCGACTATGACGCATAAATCCATCCCAGATGAAAAAAGAAGAGCTGCGGGCGTCAGCGATAGCCTGATCCGCTTGTCCGTTGGACTGGAAGATGCGGCAGATCTGTTAGCCGATCTGGAACAGGCTTTCAGCAAACAGCCTATTCCCGAACAAGTAAGCGCAGCAGTATAAGCTACTCCGTGGTATGCAAGCTCCCTCGCATAAAGCGCGTGGTAAGCATGGCGGCCACATTATCGCCGGTGGCATTCAATATAGTAGCCAGTGGATCTACCAAGGTACCAATAATCATCAGGGGAGGGAGCGCTTCTACCGGGAACCCATATACGCTCATGACGAGCAGTTCACCTACATAGCCTCCGTTAGGAATGCCTCCTTCCACGATGCTGGCAATAACGGTAACGCCTAATGCGAGTGCAATCGTTTCTGGATTGTCGAAGCCTTTGCCATACATCCCGAAAACGACAGCCATCTTCACGATAGAACTGATGCTGGAACCATCTTTATGGAGCGTGGCTCCCAGCGGAATAACGACGCTGGCGATATCGTTGGGAACGCCCATGCGAGGCACCGCTTCCAGGTTGGCGGGAATGGTGGCGATACTACTACCAGTACCCACTGCGGTCAATGTAGGGATGATATTGTTTTTCCAGAATAGTTTAACACCCCGTAAACCGCCGGCTATAAAGGCATAGCCCGTGAAGCCCACCAGGAAATAAACGATGCCGAAACCATAATAAATAGCCATGGAATGCGCATAGGTGCCAAACAACTTTGGTCCCAAGGTGCCTACCTGGCAGGCGAAATAAGCGCCAAGGCCGATAGGGCCGGCTTTCATGATGATGTGCAATACTTGCTTCATCACTTCATTACCGGAATAGAGGAAATTACGGAAGCCAGCACCCGCGCCACCCGCTCTCATAGCGGCAAAACCAACTATCACAGAGAAGATGATAAAAGGAAGCATATTCTTCCTGGATAAGAGGGTGTAAAACTCATCGACGGTTAGTAGTCGCGTGAGCTGCTGACCTACATTACCCGGATTACTGATATCTCCGGCAGTATGCGATAACACCACCTGTTGATGAATCGGAAAAATCCATACGCAAACGATGGTTAGGAAAGCGGCAATCAATAAGGTAGATAAGAATACCAAGGACATGATGCCCAGTATGCGGCCCAATTTCCGACCAGCATCCACTTGGGCAATGGCATTGGAGATAGCAAAAAATACCAGCGGTATAATAGCGGTAAAGAGTAAATTTAGGAAGATATCGCCAATCGGCTGCAATACAGTCACCCGGCTGCCTAGTACCAATCCCGCTATACTGCCGGCGATGATGCCTCCCAGGAGCCACAGCACACTGCTGTAATTCTTTATTAATCCCATACAGGAAATTTTTCTCGTACAATTTATGCCGGAATTCTCAATTATGATGACTATTTTTATCATCACGTTAGCATATACTGAACAATGAAAAGAATCTCCTTTAAGTCCCTGCTGGGAGGGGCCGCACTGACGGTACTCCTGAGTATGGCCTGTACCCACGCTGATGCACAATACCGCCTGCGTTTCAATGGCGCCAGCAATTTCGTGGAACTGAACGGTAAAGACCTCCAACCTCCTTATACGGTGGAATGCCTCGTCAGCCGGAATAAAGTAAGCACTTACTCGTCCCTGCTCACTAGCAGCGATTATGAAAGTGGTATCCGCTTGGAACAATATAACAATACCAACAAAATCGGGCTTACCAAGAAAGGTAAATTCGACGTCCTGTTTGATTATGAACTACCGGTTGGTAAACTCACGCATATCGCCCTAGTAGCGGATAGTGTGCATACCTCCCTCTATGTAGACGGTAAGTTCATCCAGACAATTGATAAAAGTATACCCCTGCCTTTGTCCCAGATTGGCTTGGATGCAGATGGTTTCGGTACCCTCAATGCCACTGTTGATGAGATGCGTATGTGGGACAAGGAGCTCTCTGCGGCCACCATTGCGCGACTCGCCTTTAAAGAAGTGACGGATAAAGATCCTGAATACAATCACCTGTTGCACTATTACAAGTTCGACGAGGGGAGTGGTAATGTGATAAAGGATTCGAAAGGCACGCTCAATGGAAAGATTTTCCTAGCGAATTATGAAAAAGTATATCCGCTGGATATTGCCATTACCAATGTGGTCACCCCGCAAAATGGCCGTGATGCCTTTTCTTCGGCGGAACCTGTGACGATTCGCGTTACCAACCTGGGTACGCAGGAGGTAAACAAGGATGTTACTGTCACTTACAGTATTGGTACCGGTGCTGCGGAAAAGCGCATCAGCATTCCGTTTGGAGCCGCGCCGCTGCCGCCATATGCCTATAGAGATGTACTGTTGGAAAAGGCAGACCTGCATAGTAAAGGTATCTGGCAGTTGGATGCGAAGGTGATATTAACGGGAGACGAAAACCCCTCCAACGATAAACTCTCCACCCATCTACTATTGAAGAAAGTGCCATTGACGAATGTTGTGAAACTGCAACAGCAACCGGGTCAGTTGCTATTTACTTTGGGCAACGCCAACGTAAAACTGCAGTGGCTACAAGCAGACCTGTATCGGCTACAAGTAAGTACAGACGGTCATTTTGAAGATGCTATGGAAAATGGTATCGTCGTTTGGAACGGCGATAAAGCAGTACCTTACCAGGTAGCTGATAAAGGGAGACACTATAACATCACTACTTCGAAGTTAACACTGAAAATAGATAAAGCGCCTTTTCGTATATCCGTCTACGATAAAAGCGGAAAGCTGATCTCTGAACAAACAGAACCGATCAGTTTGGGTGAACAGGCTACAGAATGCCTGCGTCGGGGAAGCAAAGACTACTTCTACGGTGGCGGTATGCAGAACGGCAATTTCTCGCATCGCGACAGCATCATCCCTATCCGCAATAATTTCGGTAACTGGGGCGCGAATACCACTTCCAACCCGGCGCCGTTTTTCGTGAGCACCGCTGGTTATGGCATTTTCCGTAATACCTTCAATAAAGGGGAATATGCCTTCCGCGATACAGTAAAACTCCAGCATGAAGGCTATCAATTCGATGCTTATTATTTCTATGGACCGGGCATTAAAAATGTACTGGATCAGTATACCCATGTAACAGGTCGGCCATTTATGGTGCCGCGTTGGGGCCTTGAATTCGGCGATGCGGATTGCTATAACAAGAAAGGCGTCACCGGTGATGTGATTAGTAAAGTGGCCCGTGTATATCGCGAAAAAGATATGCCTGGTGGCTGGATACTCCCTAACGATGGCTATGGCTGTGGTTATCAGGGATTGGATACAGTGGTGCAAAGTTTACATAAACTAGGTTTCTATACAGGTTTATGGACAGAAAACGGCGTAGAAAAAATCAAAGATGAAGTAGGCCATTTGGGCACGCGTTGTATGAAGCTGGATGTAGCCTGGGTAGGTCCGGGTTACAAATGGGGCCTGGATGGAAACCGTGCTGCTTTCCAGGGAATTGAAAATAACGCAGATGCCCGTGGTTTCATTTGGTGCGTGGCCGGATGGGCGGGCACACAACGCTATGCCACCGTGTGGAGCGGCGACCAGAGCGGTAACTGGGAATATATTCGTTTCCACATCCCAACTGTGATTGGTAGCGGACTCTCCGGCTTCAACTACGCTACCGGCGACGTAGACGGTATTTTCCGTGGAAGCGCCAAAACATATGTACGCGATATGCAATGGAAGGCGTTTACGCCGGTATATATGGCTATCAGCGGTTGGGCGAAAACCAACAAGCAACCGTGGACTTACGATGAGCCCTATACGAGCATTAACCGCAAATACATGAAGCTGAAAATGCGCCTGACGCCGTATATGTATTCCTATTGTCGCGAAGCCTATGAAACTGGTACGCCAGTATGTAGGGCCATGATCCTGGAATATCCGCAGGATAGCACTACTTGGGGCCGTTCTACGCAGTATCAATTCATGAGTGGAGAATACCTGCTCGTAGCGCCTGTATACAAGGATGAAGAAAAACGCGATAGCATCTACCTACCAGTCGGCACTTGGACCGATTACGACAATGGTGTTACCTATTCCGGTGGACAGTGGCTGCAAAACTTTGCCGCTCCGCTGGAAAAGCTGCCGTTGTTTGTAAAGCAGGGAGCTATCATCCCTAAATACCCTGAAATGCTGTACGACAGGGAGAAACCAAAGGATACCCTCACCCTGGAAGTCTACCCTGGTGCAGATGGTCATTTCAAATTATATGAAGACGATGGCGCTACACTGGCGTATAAAAAGTCGAACGCCTTCGCCTATACGAATATCACATCCAAACATATGAGTGGTAAAACTACGGTCACCATTGGTGCTACCACTGGTAAGTACAATGGGCAGTTAGAAAAACGTAGTATTAAATTGGAAGTATTCCGTCAGCAGCAGCCAAAGAAAGTAATGCTGAATGGAAAAGTGATTAGTAGCTGGACATGGCAGCCTGGCTACAAGAAAGGTTGTGTCATGATAGACGCTGGCATGGCTGATATCCGTAAGGTACAGCAGTTGGTGATAGAATAAAATTTTCCGCATCCATCCATTCAACTCCGGCTGACAGTTGTAAAGCTGTCAGCTTTTTTTTGCAATGAACTTTTCGATTCGCGCGCTGTTTTAGCAAAGGAAACCATTGTCACACATGAAAACGCTGTTCCTTTGTTTGTTCTTGATCACCGCATTTGCATTTACCCGCCCGCCGCAGGAGAATTTGACTGTAGGAGAAGTATTGCGCAAGGCAAGGCAGTTGGACCGGGACAGCGCTACTGTCCGACTCACCGGCTATTTTACTCGGAAGCTTTCGAAAGGATGGTATCAGTTTGAAGATCGAACCGCAGAGATCAAGGTGTATGTAGATGACAAGTATCTCCCGAGCAAACCTTTGGACGACCGGGTTTCTATGATCTTATATGCCTTGGTAGTGTATGAACAAAATAAGCCTGTCACCCTGAAGGCCAACAAGCTTATCATGGAAGAATGAGGAAAGATTTACAGCACTTTCACCGCAAATCCGTATATACTTTTCAGACTTGCCAATATAACGATCACAGCTACCGCGATCATAATGGTTTTAGCGGAGATTTTATTGGATACCTTAGCCGCAATAGGAGAGGCCAGGGCACTGCCTATCACGAGTCCCATCACAGCCTCCCAATGCACATGCGACAGCACCGTTACGAAGGTGAGAGAACTCAGCATAGCGATAAAGAAGCGGCAGAGTTTAACGGTTCCTAAAGAAAAACGAGGATGACGGCCGCCGGCAATCAGGGAAGAGAGCACAATAGAGCCCCATCCGCCGCCGCCAATGGCATCTATAAAGCCGCCAAAGAAGCCAAGAATGCCAATTCGTTTGATTTTTTTATGCTGATGCGCTTTTTTATAGCGCACATTAATCGCTCTTTTCAGGATGATACTACCCAGAATGAGGGTATACAGGGAAACAACGGGTTTCGTATAGGTAGCATAATGTTCCAGGGAAGACAACAAGTACGCCCCTATGACCGCCCCTGTAATGCCCGGAATGATGAGCATTTTGAAGAGTTTCTTGTTGATATTCCCCATTTTAAAGTGCATCCAGCCAGCGATGCCATTACTGAGGATTTCCGAAATATGGACAGCCGTACTGGCGGAAGCCGGCGGAATACCCATAGACAAGGAAAAAGTAGTGGAAGTAATACCGTAAGACATGCCAATGGCGCCGTCAATCATGGCAAAAATGAACCCTGCAAGAAGAAAATAATAAAAAGTAGGGGGGATGTCTGCTACATATTGCTGGAAAGTGGGCGTATGCCACCAAATGGTTGTCAGGGTAATTCCGAAGAAGAGCACCGCAGCCGTCCACCAAAGTATACGTCTTCCCGATGGGGTACTCTTGGCAGGCAAAACTGTTTCCTGTGGCGGAACAGCGGCTGTTTTAACGACGGTGGGGGCAGCAGATGGTATGACTTTCTCCATGTATATATCCAGTCAATTTCATCACAAAATACATAAACTCTATGAAAATAGTAGACTATTAGAAAAAAATTCCAAAAGATAGTTTTAGAGAGATGTAACCATACTGGCAAAAATACCTTAACGTATAAGAATTCTTTAGCCTATATTTGGGGTTGCGAACCAATTTTCCCACATAATGTTTCTACAAGTTCTTGGAACTATAATTCTTGTTTTACTGAATGGATTTTTCGTAGCGGCCGAATTTGCTATTGTAAAAGTTAGGTCTTCACAGATAAACGCCAGTGAAGGAGCTTCCAAAAGGGCTACCAAAGCGGCAAAGCATGTTCTGAGTAACCTCGATGGTTATCTAGCGGCAACACAACTGGGTATTACCTTGGCTTCCCTGGGTCTGGGTTGGGTCGGAGAATCCGTAGTAACAACATTAGTATTAAATTTCATGGATGCTATCGGGCTGCATATTACTGAGAGTGCGGCGCATGCGGTAGCTATTCCATTTGCGTTTTTAGTTATCACCGTAATGCATATCGTTTTTGGAGAACTTGCTCCAAAGTCAATGGCTATACGTAAACCGCTGCCTACCACGCTGGCAGTAGCAGTACCGCTGCAATTCATCTTCATCATTTTCCGTCCATTTATCTGGATGCTGAATGGCCTGGCCAACAGTATCCTGCGCTTTTTCGGATTACAACCAGCCGGAGAATCAGAAATTCACTCTGAAGAAGAGCTCAAACTGATTATCTCTGAAAGTCAGGAGGGTGGGGCCATCGAAGAAACGGAAAGAGAGCTGATACAGAATGTATTTGAGTTTGATGATAGTCGCGTGAAAGAAATATTTACGCACCGCAAAAATCTTTCTGCCTTGGATATTTCCCTGCCATTTGATCAGTTGGTCAACCAGGTGATCACAGATGGCTATTCCAGGTATCCCGTGTACAGCAATTCTCTGGATGATTTGAAAGGGGTGATCTATACCAAAGATTTGGTGAAAGGCGTGCATGAGAAAAAATTAACGGATATCAATGAGATCCTCAAACCGGTATATTATGTACCAGATAGTATGAAGATCAAGGACCTACTCCGTACTTTCCAGTTACAGCGTATACAGATGGCCGTGGTGACCAATGAGTTCGGCGATACCGAGGGTATTGTGACCATGGAAGATATCCTGGAAGAGCTGGTAGGCGATATCCAGGACGAGCACGACCAGGAAGCGCCGATTGTGGAGAAAAAAGATGATATCACCTATATCGTGAATGCCCACGAAAATCTCTCTGATATCAACGAGCATCTGCCATATCCATTACCTGAAAGCGAACATTATGAAACGCTGTCGGGTTTAATAAACTACGTACATGGCAATATTCCTAGAGAAGGAGACGTTTTGCGCCTGGACAGATACGAGGTGTTAATATTGAAAATGTTCCGCAGCTCCGTAGAGAAAGCTAGCCTGAAATTATTGTCTGACGAACAAAAATAATAACCATGGAAAAGAAAATCCTGCACGTACTGGAAGGAAGAGAGAAGCAGATAACGGATACAGAAGTAGTGCGACAGTCGTTGCCCACCGCGCAGTTTCGTTTTGCGAATCCGTTCATTGTGGTGCATCACATGATGCCTAAGTTTTTTCCTGCTGGCTCTCCGGAAGATCGGCTGCATCCGCATCCACACAGGGGCTTTGCACCGGTTACTTTCATGTTGCAAGGACAGGGATTCCATCGGGATAATGCTGGCAATGCTATGACGGTATCAGCAGGGGATGTACAGTGGATGTTTGCAGGAAAAGGTATACTGCATAGTGAAGGGCCTTCGGAAGAATTTCTGCAAGAAGGGGGAGTTTATGAACTCTTGCAGCTTTGGTTTAATGTACCGGCGGCGCATAAGTTTGAGGCGCCGTATTATCAGTATGTACCGGGTAATACCATGCCTGTAGTGGCTAATGAGGCGGGCGTGCATTTAACCCTGATAGGAGGGGAGTATGGTGGTCAAACAGGCCCACTGAAAAATTTTACCCCTATCACTGCTATTTGGGGAAGTATACACGCAGAAAAAGAATTCAGGCTGCATGCGAAGCCTGGCTACTGGACGCTGTTGTATCTGATTGATGGTTGTCTCCTCGTAAATGGAACTACTGTAGATTGTTATCATTTAGTGGTGTTTGATAAAGACGATCCGCATACGGAAATTTTGCTGCAAGCCACAGAAACCACGCGTATACTGTATCTCAGCGCTGAACCGATCAATGAACCTGTTGCTGCAAAAGATAATTTCGTGATGAATACAGCCGAAGAAATTGAACAGGCCTTCTCCGATTATAAGAATGGATTGTTCGGTACCTTGGAAAAGTAGTCTCCCTAAAAATATCTCATTACATATTGAAGGCAATATCTCTTGCCTGTCGCCCTGAGGTGACAAAAAAAAGAAGAAGGGTGTGACGTCGCAGATGTCACACCCTTCTTCTTTTTTTGATACAGCCTTTTCGTTAATACCTACCGTTGTTTAGCATACATTTCTGTGAATGCTAAGGCAGACAAAACTATGGCTTGCTAAACTGTGTCCAAATCCTTTGTGGGCTTGTGCTTAATCGTTTTACTTGTTTTATCGATTTTTTGCTATATTCAGTATAAGAATTCGAATTCCACATTTTTCTGGTCGAGATAATTTAGCACACTGTTAGACCCGTTAGTCGTATCCCATGATCCGATCCTGATTTCCTTTTTTATTAACCATCAAAAATCTAAACATGACCTTCCGATTCCACGCACTGCAGCGCGTTGTGCTGCCTGCCATTACCATTGTTATCCTGGGCATGCTATCCTGCAAAAAGGACCTTGCTCCCCAGACTGATCAAACGCCTAAAGCCCATACAGAATCTGTCACCAAAGCCGGCGGGAAATCTGTCTGCTATGTGGAGGTTAACAGCAATAGCCTGTTAGAAACGGGAAAATATACCCTCACTACAGGTGGCCAGCAGCTTTTTGATATTGCCATTATATTCGCGGCCAATATCAATTTCAACACCACTACACAACAGGCCTACCTGTATAACAACCCGCAGGTAACTAGTGTGTTGGTAAACAAGAGCACACAGATCGTTCCCTTGCAAAACAAAGGCATGAAAGTATTGCTGTCTATCCTGGGGAATCATCAAGGCGCTGGCATTTCGAATTTTACGAGTCGCACTGCTGCGCATAACTTCGCTCAGCAACTGGCGGATACTGTTGCCTATTATGGATTAGATGGCATCGATTTCGATGATGAATATGCCGATTATGGCACGAATGGTACACCACAGCCTAACGACAGTTCTTTTGTATTCCTGTTGAGCGAACTCCGTTCACTGTTGCCCACAGGTAAGATTATTTCTTTCTACTACTATGGCCCTGCGGCTTCCTATTTGTCTTATGGCGGTCAGAAAGCAGGCGATTTTGTGAACTATAGCTGGAATGCCATCTATGGCTCTTTCTCCGTTCCAAATGTAGCGGGACTCACAAAAAGCCAGTTGGCACCTGCTGCCGTAGATATTATGAGTACAAGCCAGAGTACTGCCGTATCCCTGGCAAATTCCACGAAAAGCAACGGCTATGGGGTTTATCTCTGGTACAATCTAACCAGTACGAATAAGGCTTCTTATTTCTCTGCCGTATCGCAGGTGCTTTACAGTAGTAAGGTGACTTATACTCCTTGATAGCGGAGTGTTTTAAAATTAAGTGCTAAATCGTTTAAGTAGAAGGGGTTACGGCTGGCTGAAAAAGTGGTAATACAAAAATAGGACGTCGTCTCAGGTATCCTGGAGGCGTCCTATTCTTTTGGGTTATGGAGGGCTTATGATTTTTTGTACTTTTCGTTTTGACTAAGGGCATTCAATTTTTCTGTATCCGCGGGATTTCAAGCCTATCCAATCTTTTGCCTAATTCGAGCACATGTGTTCTCATTCCTAAGATACTATAATCAATGATATCAAATCGTTTTTCACATTTGTCATCCAGCATCTTAATATCGTCCTGCAGACCATCAAATCGTTTTTCAGACTTGATATCCATTTGTTTAATACTCTCCTCCATGAAATCAAATCGTGTTTCAAACTTCTCATCCATCGCTTTCATATTCCCCTCCATTCGATCAAACCTTTGATCCATACTTTCAAATCTAAGATCCATGGTATCAAACCTTTGATCCATACTTTCAAACCTACGATCCATACTTTCAAATCTACGATCCATACTTTCAAATCTAAGATCCATGGTATCAAACCTGAGATCTATGGCGGTAAACTTTTTCTCAAATTTTTCGTCCATGGAAATTATCCTTTGCTCAAGGTCTTTACCTTGTTTGTCCAGAAGACCTGTGAATTTGTTATCCAATCCTTTAATAGCGCCTAAAATTACTTGCATCTGATCATTCGACATACAACGTGTTTTTGGGTTAAAAAATTAATTTACATCGTAAAAGTAGCGAGCTTTTCCTATCGAAAATCATGTCAAAAGTTAATCAAATGTTATTGAAAATTAATTATTTATGTATTATTAAATTGATTAAATAATTATCATTTTGATTATCTCTGGAACAAAACGAAAATGGTTCCACTATAGGGTGGAACCACTTCGGGAACGCATTAATTTTTCTGTTAGCCTGATTTATTATTGACCGTAGTTGATACCTGCTTTCTTCCAACGTGCGTAGAAATAGCCTAATGCCTGCTGGAATGCAGTATAGTTTTTATTGGCGGGTTGTGTCCATCCAACTTCTGCATAGGCGGCCAGGCGCGGATATACGCGTACATTCATGCTTTGTGCATCCGGGATAAATTCACCCCACATTTGGCAGCCAAATCCAAGGATTTTCGATTGGTATTGTGGTTCCAGTCCAGTTGGTATTGGATCAAAGCCATAGGCTTTATCCAGTTTGAAATCGTAATCCAGGTATGTATAGGAGTGATAAGAGTTTACGACATCATAGCCTTTGGAAACGGCATCTCGGATGAGCGAGAGCTCTCCTTTCCAGAAGTGTACAATTGTTTGTGGCGCTAGTTTTTCCGTACCTGCAACATCGTTGGCATCATTATATTCGTGGAGTTTTACGCCCATGATTTCATTCCAGCCCATCATTCTGCGGTTGTTGTCGGCCAGGTAATTGGAAATACTATTAGTAAATGCAATTTGGAGATCGGCGGGGGAGTTGAGATGATGATCCCGCATATATTTCACTACAGTGGAATCAGCTTTCCACTGGTCATATTTTACTTCATCTCCACCGATGTGTATCACTTTGGATGGAAAGAGCGTCATTACTTCCTGCAGTACGTCCTGTAAAAATCCGATCACTTTTGGATCTGTTACATTGAAAACGTTATAATGCACACCAAACTGCGCGGGAACTGCAATCTGTTCGTGGCGGGTGCCCAGCCAAGGATAAGCGGCAATAGCAGCACTGGCATGACCTGGCATTTCAATTTCTGGAACAATGTTGATATGCCTTTCGGTGGCGTATTGAATAATATCTTTTATCTGTTCCTGCGTATAGTAGCCACCGTGAGGAACCAGTCGGTATACCTTGCTGCCAAAGGCTGTCTGCGAAGAATCGCGGTGACTGCCAATCTTGGTCAGTAGTGGATACTTTTTAATTTCTATTCTCCAGCCCTGATCATCTGTCAGGTGCCAGTGGAAAGTATTCATTTTCAGGAGGGCCATTTCATCCAGCAGTTGTTTGACAGTGGCTACTCCTTTGAAATGACGGGCTTCGTCTAGCATAAAGGCTCTCCAGCCGAAGCGGGGCTTATCTTTTATGTCTACTCCTGAAATCGTATAGATATTACCGTTAGCATTTATAATTTGCCTTAAAGATTGGATACCATAAAATATGCCTGTATTGGTAGCGGCGGTGATGACTACGCCGGTATTATCCGTATGGAGGGTATAGCCTTCTTGTCCCAGTTCCTGGGCTAATTGGGGCTGAAGATCGAGGCGGATATAATTGGAAGCAGCATTACTGGCGGCGCTGAGGTGCAATCCATATTCAGTGGCCAGTGTTTGTTGGAGGAAACCCGCTTCGCTGGCGCTTTTACCGGCGATGATAGCGGTTTGATCGGTGAGTGAAAAGGTGGTACCAGTGGTTTTGACTTCCGAAGGTCGTGGAATGATGTTCACTGCGTAGAGCTGTGTGGTAGCGCAAAAGAGCGCGGTGAGTGCTGCCAGCATTTGCCTTATTGTCTGCATGATAAATGGAGGTTATAAGTAATTTCCAAAGGCAAAAATTACAAATAATCTCCGTATGCAGGCTGAACTTTTACACGAGTGCGCTCTTTATGCGGGCGCTGGCAATATCTGCTATGGCTTCTGCCCAGAAGATAGGCGCCACTTTCAGGAAGGGGAGTAGGCGGTCAGCAGCCACCGGATGGGTGCTGCTGACGGATGCTGACTCCTGTAATATTTCTGTGAAGTACAGGTTACCCAGTTTGCACTGGATACCGGATGCGTGGTATATGCTGAATACATCCACGGTGGCGGTTACCTGTTGTATATCGTCGGTTTTGGTGAAGGCGTATAAATTTCCTTCTTCATTGATGGCGGGCAGCCAGCCTTTTTCCTGGAGATGGAGGATAAGTGCTTCTTGCTCCATCACTATATCTTCGAAATCGTTGATTTGTGTCTGAAACCGTTGCTGTGGCGTTAACAGCGTGGTGTTTCTATCCAACTGATTGAATGCAGGAACGATATTGTTTACCGAGAGATGCTGTCTCCACTGTTGCAAACTGGTTTCATCCAGTTGCAATGGATGGAGCAATCTTACGGTGGCATATTCTGGTAAATGTATTTCAGCTCCCGAAACACTGTGCAGACGGGATTCTTCGGTGCATCTGAAGGTGGTCATCAATTGGCCTGCTTCATCATATACTGCCCATACCAATCTGTTGGCAAATACAAACATCAACGGGTTTTGCAGGAACAGTTCCAACCATTGTTTGGCTGTCCAGTTGCGCTGATTGACGAGGAACTGTTCCAATCGCTTCGTTTGTGCAATAGCCATATCCGGCAGTTGTTTCTGCAAGGATTTAAAGAAACGTTTGGTTTCTGGAGCGGCAGCTACAGGCGGCGTTTTCGGACGTCTGTTTTTGCGATTCAGGTAAGCGATGCGGAAGTTAAGATCTACAAATCCTTTCCAGGTATCGCCTTTCATATCGAATGGCTTGTATCGCCCTTCAAAATCCAGGTCAGGAACGGCTTTGTCGCCCAGTTCATGGAGGGTGAGTCCCAGTTCTTCGGCGGCGCGGGTCAGCGCAGTTCTGGCGGCTGCACCCAGCGCTACTTTCCTGGTAACATATTTATTAGCGTAGTATTCTACTATTTGAAGTGATTTGCTGCCGGCATGGAGGGCCAATGCGGCCAGGCCATGTTCCGCCTGACGAGGACGGCGATGTTTAATCCAGTCTGCGATATTATCCTGTAAAGCAGTCGCCAGTTGTTTATGACCGGTGAGCGCTGCGGTAGCGAGGAGGAATTTCAGTCTGGTATCACCTTCATGTTGTTCGTACAGATTGAACAGTGCCACAGCAAAATCATCATTGCGTGTTTTGTCGAGCAGGCGGAGTAACGGTCTCGCCTCTACGTCGGCGCCCATTTCTTTAATCCTGGACATGCGGTACAGGAGGAAGCGGGTAGCCTCGAGGGGAAGCTGTGTACCGTCTGTAGTCCACAGGAGAGGGAGGGATTGGTCATCCAGCCATTTCTCCAGTGGGCGGGACAGTTTATGTCTGCTGGCGGCAGAAGCGATCAGGTAATTGACCGTTTCCATATCTGCTGAATACTGGATGGTATTGCCCAAGGTTTCCAGCATCATATCACGTGCATCGTCGTTGATCTCATTGTGGAGGGCCTCCTGAATGAGGGTACGTGCTGCTGGCGTATTGATACTGCAAAGGATGAGCGTAGCTGCCAATCGCTGTTCCGCCTTTTTATGCTGAAGGAGATCAGCGGCTTTGTTATAAGCCTGTGGGTCTCGTGCCAACAGGGTAGCTACTGCCATGCGTACTGATTTCAGTTTATGCAAGGTATATGGCCATAGCTGGTCCGCAAAAGCAGCGGGATCATGTTGGTCCAGTACGGGTAGTAGCAGTTTGATATCGTAGCCGTTTTCCAGTGCATTCAACAGGATAGGTAGTACTTGTTGTTGCGGTTGTTGGCCGAGGATATCGAAGCATTCTCCCTGGATCATGCGTTTTTCACGGATGAACTGTTCCAGGTAAGCGGTACCGGCGGCAGGGTCTTGTTGGAGCAAGCCATGCAGGGCGATGACGCTTAATGGATAACTGCGGCGGTCGTCCGCATGCAGCAGGGTAGTAGCGTATCCTTCTACCTCCGGCTGATGGGAAGTAAAATCTTCCAGGTATTGCCGGAATAGCGGGAGTAAATTCGCCTGATAGGTTTCAGGTTGGAAATTGGTGAGGGCGAGATGAACGCCCAGGCGTACGGCCACCGATCCTGCGTTGGCGGCGGCAGTAGCGATTTGCAGCAGCAACGGTTCATATTTACTGAAGTTGTGCTGTAATAAGGTATTGGCTAGTTCACTGTGAAGGTATCCCGGAAGTTGTTGCAGGAGTTTGGCTTCCAGGTAATTCATTTCATGGTCGGGATGACTCCTACTAAGGAGTCGAAAGAACAGGGAGTTCCAGTTTTGCTGATACCATCTTTGAAGGTATGGTTGTATTGTCAGTTGATCCGTTGATCTAAGCAGATCCTGTAGGAATTTTCGCAGGGGCGAAAATTTCAGCGGCATGAGGTCCATATTATCGCCATAATTGGAATAAAGGATCATCATGGAGCCGATTTTCTCAGGGGAATAGCCCTGTTGCTGCAGGAAGTGGGTAAAATTGCTGAATCGCTGTACAATAGAGGAGGAGCTGCCTGGCATATCTAGCATAGGGATCATATGCTTCAGGAAATCATGCTCATTTTTCTCCCATACCTGTGGTTCGGATAGTAACTGTAATACCAACTGGTCGTTGTCATTCCATTGGTCCGGGAGCTGTAGCAGGGGGATAAAGGCGCCTGCCATTGCTATTTCGTCTGTGGTGGTCAGAGAGGGAACAGCGGCTTGTCTGCCGGTCAGGAACAGATGGATCGACACGATCGTGGTTTCATTCGCATGCTGGAAGAACCTTTTTTTCAGTCTTTCGATAATTGGTTGTGTCGCTTCCTCTGTATATGGCATAAGGTCTAAATAGGTTCTGTTTAGTTAGTCTTCTCTGCTTGTTGCCGCGGATAGCGGTTTTAAAGATTAAAAAATTAAGTTATACATATAATGCCTACTTGAAGCAAAATCGGTCACAAATTAAAGAAAATCGAAAAATAAAAAAGCCAAATATCAAATGTCTTTTGGGGACTATCTGATAAATGGCAATAAATTTTATAAAAATAGAGGAGTTGATTAGAGGAAACCCAGTTCCAGCTTGGCTTCTTCGCTCATCATTTCCTTTGTCCATGGTGGATCGAAGGTAAGGTGGACGTGTACATCGGTCACACTTTCCAGGTTTCTGACCTTTTCTTCCACTTCGCGGATGATATCTCCGGCAACGGGACATCCGGGAGCGGTAAGGGTCATATCAATACCAACGCTATTATCGTCTTTGATTTTAATGGCATATACCAGTCCTAGTTCCCAGATATTCACCGGAATTTCCGGGTCATAAACGGTGCGGAGTTGTTCTTCTATCTGATCCCTTAATGTTGATTCACTCATTGCTGATTGATTTTCGCCTGGTAGGCTACGGAATAAAGTTTCATTTGTTTCAGCATACTCAGCAGACCGTTGGAACGGGTAGGGGAGAGATGACTGCTCAAACCGATAGCGTCGATAAAAAATATTTCTGCGTCCGCGATTTCCTTCGGCGTATGGCCGGAAAGTACGGAGATCATGAGGCTTACGAGTCCTTTTGTGATAACGGCATCAGAATCGGCGGTAAAGATGAGTTGACCGTCTTTGAGTTCTGTGTGCAGCCATACGCGGGATTGGCAGCCTTTGATCAGGTTATCGCTTGTTTTGAATTCTTCCGGAATGAGGGGCAGTTCTTTTCCCAACTGGATGATATATTCATATTTATCTTCCCAGTTTTCCATGAAGGAAAAATCGTCAATTACCTCGTCTTGTTTTTCTTTGATCGTCATGATGCCCAATTTACAGCAGCATTTTGCTGGCACGTTTCACACCGGCCACCAGCTTATCAATTTCTTCCATGGTATTATAGAAAGTCAGGGAGGCCCTAACGGTACCTGGAATTTGAAAGCGGTCCATGAGTGGTTCGGTGCAATGGTGTCCGGTTCTAACGGCAATTCCTTGTTGGTCCAGCAGTTCGCCCATATCGAATGGGTGGATGTTGTGCACCAGGAAGGAGATCGCGCCGC
Source organism: Chitinophaga sp. (assembly GCF_019236475.1). Lineage (GTDB taxonomy): Bacteria > Bacteroidota > Bacteroidia > Chitinophagales > Chitinophagaceae > Chitinophaga. The sequence goes on along the minus strand of NZ_JAFAIX010000003.1, from coordinate 116,647 downwards.
TTCTGTGGGCAGCATCGCCGATAAAACGGAGGCCGTCTATCTGGCGGAGCTGATCCACAGCGTAGGCGGTTAATTCCTCTTCCCATTGCTGGATAGCCGGAATGCCGATATGCTGCAGATATTCAATGGCTGCACCCAATCCGATAGCACCCGCAATATTTGGGGTACCAGCTTCGAATTTATAGGGCAGCTCATTATAAGTTGTTTTTTCGAAAGTAACGGTTTTAATCATATCTCCACCGCCTTGGTAAGGAGGCAGTTTGTTGAGCCATTCGGAAGTACCGTAGAGTACACCGATGCCGGTAGGGGCATAGATTTTATGGCCGGAGAATACAACAAAATCCGGTTGCAGCGCTTGCACGTCTATGGTCAGGTGCTGGATAGCCTGTGCGGCATCGATCAGTACCGGAATATTTCGTGCATGCGCCAGCGTGATGATATCTTCCACGGGATTGATGGTACCCATGGTATTGGAAACATAAGTTACAGCTACAATTTTAACGGTATCATCGAGCATGGCCTCGTACGCATCCATGAGGAGTTCGCCCTTATCGTTGATAGGGATTACTTTCAGGGTAGCGCCGGTATCTTCACAAGCCATCTGCCAAGGAACAATATTGGAGTGATGTTCCATAGCGGAAATGATCACGCTGTCTCCTTTTTTGAGGAAGCGGCGGCTCATGGCGTTGGCTACGAGGTTGATACCATCGGTAGTACCTTTTGTGAAGATAACTTGGTTGGCATTAGGTGCATTGATATATCCAGCCACGATCTGGCGGGCTTTTTCATATGCATCGGTTGCCACCTGGCTCAGATGATGTACACCACGGTGCACATTGCTATTATATGTTTCGTAGTAACGTTCTATTGTATCTATTACCACTTGCGGCTTTTGCGTGGTAGCACCATTATCGAGATATACCAGCGGTTTGCCGTGCACCAACTGTTGCAGGATAGGAAAATCTTTCCTGATAGCGGCAACATCTAGTGTGGTGGTTCCTATGTTAGCAATATGTTCCATGTTGTATCGTCTTAATTGTTCATGATAGCCTCGATCTGTCCCTGGATGTAATCCTGCAGGGCAGGTACCGCGATTTCGTCGGTTACATCGTGGGAGAATGCATTTACCAGCAGGGCTTTAGCGGATTCTTCACCGATACCGCGTGCGCGGAGGTAGAACATCGCTTCTTCGTCGAACTGGCCAGCAGTAAAGCCGTGGCTGCATTTCACGTCGTCGGCATAAATTTCCAGTTGTGGCTGGGAGTTGATATTTGCTTTATCGCCCAAGAGCATGTTGTTATTCTGCTGGAAGGCGTTTGTTTTTTGTGCGTCCTGGTGAACATGTATTCTACCGGTGAAAACTGCGTTGGCAGTGTCCAAAAGTACGCCTTTATAGTGCTCGTTACTGTTGCAGTTAGGCTGCAGGTGATCCATAAAGGTATGGTTATCTACATGCTGAGAGCCCGTTGCAAGGTACAGTCCTTTCAGGTTTGTTTCAGTGTTGCTGCCTTTCAGGATTACGCTCAGGTTATTACGGGTGAGCGGCGTGTTAGGCAGGGTGAAACTGAAATGATGATAGCGACTGTCGGCACCCTGTTGAGCGGCAGTGGTATTTACATTGCGGAAATTCTCAGCGCCCTGTTGCACGTTATAGTGCCAGAGTTCTGCGTTTTCCAGTACTACCACTTCGGTTACGCTGTTGGCAAAAGCAACGGCTTCCTGTTTAGGGTGCACGGTGCTTTCGATAATAGTGGCCGCCGCGTTTTTGTGCAAGATCCACAGGTGACGTGGCTGAACAAAAGCATGACGGTCGGAAGTATAAACATGTACCAGGTGAATCGGTTTGTCTATCACAACATTTGCCTGGAGTTCGATGAACAGACCGTCAGCGAAGAGGGCAGTGTTGAGGTTAGCCAAAGATTCAGTGGACAGGTGTTTCTGTTGGTTGAACCATTTGCTAAAGCCAGGAGCATCCGTGCTAGCGCTCATTGCGCCGATGTGGATGCCCTTTCCTTCCGGCAGGTTGGAAAGGCTCGCTTGCAGATGGCCATTTACAAGAACAATACGATAGCTGTCCAGTCCTGCGATGGCTGCTTCATCAGCAACGTTTGCAGTGGTGGTAGCTGGTGTATTTGAAAATTCATATGGATACTCTTTCAGGAACCGCTGGATGTTGGTGAAACGCCATGCTTCCGTTTTCAGGGTAGGGAGACCTGCTGCTGCAAAACGTTCCAGTGCTTCGCGGCGTGTATCCTGCAGGCTGTCCTGCGGGGCCGACAAAGCAGTTACGTCTTCCGTTAAAGCCTGGTAAAAAGGTATCATGATATCGCTTGTCATAATTGTTGCTAACGCTTTTTAATAAATTACGAAATATGGTTTCCGTAATTTGATTATACTGATTCTTTCTCGTGTTCTGCTTCCTTCAGCCAATCGTAACCTTTTTCTTCCAGTTCCAGGGCCAGTTCTTTGGTTCCGGTTTTAATGATACGGCCGTTGTACAGTACGTGTACGAAATCAGGAACGATATATTCGAGCAGACGCTGGTAGTGGGTAATCACTACGAAGGATTTCTCTGCATCGCGCAATTTGTTTACACCGTTGGAAACGATACGGAGTGCATCGATATCGAGTCCGGAGTCAGTTTCATCCAGGATGGCGAGCTGAGGATTCAGCATAGCCAACTGAAATATTTCATTACGTTTCTTTTCACCACCGGAGAAACCTTCGTTGAGGGAACGGTTCATCAGGTTGGTGTTAAAATCTACAAGCTGTTGTTTTTCTTTGGTCAGTTTCAGGAATTCCTTCGCTTCCAGCGGAGGGAGGCCTTTATAAGTTCTAACCTCGTTTACTGCAGTTTTGAGGAAGTTGATGTTGGAAACACCTGGGATTTCTACTGGGTATTGAAAAGCGAGGAAGACACCTTCACGAGCGCGATCTTCTGGAGACATTTCCAGCAGATTTTTGCCATTGAACCAAACTTCACCTTCGGTAACAGTATAGTTGTCACGACCCGCCAGCACGGATGCCAGGGAGCTTTTACCAGAACCGTTTGGTCCCATGATAGCATGCATTTCACCTTTATTGATTTCCAGGTTAATGCCTTTCAGAATTTTTTTCCCTTCTACTTCTGCGTGCAGATTTTTAATCGTCAGCATGATTGTTTTATTTCTTTCTGTATGTTTAAATAGTTGTCAGTAATCAGTTACTGGTTAATCTTCGTAACCAATTCCCAACTATCCAACGCTTCCTTCCAATGTGATAGATAAAAGTTTCTGAGCTTCTACGGCAAATTCCATAGGTAACTGGTTCAGTACTTCTTTAACGTAACCGTTTACGATGAGCGCTACCGCTTTCTCTGTATCAATACCGCGGGCATTGAGGTAGAAGATTTGATCTTCACCGATTTTAGAGGTGGTCGCCTCGTGTTCGATCATAGCGGTTTTATTCCTAGACTCGATGTAAGGGAATGTATGAGAACCGCATTGGTTACCGATCAGGAGGGAGTCGCACTGTGTAAAGTTACGGGCATTTTCTGCGCGAGGACCTACGGAAACGAGTCCGCGGTAGCTGTTATCGCCATGGCCGGCAGAAATACCTTTAGATATAATACGGCTTCTGGTGCCTTTTCCGATGTGGTGGATTTTAGTACCAGTATCAGCAATCTGTTTGTTACGAACTACTGCTACGGAATAGAATTCACCTTCGGAGTGATCACCCTGGAGGATCACGCTTGGATATTTCCAGGTGATAGCAGAACCGGTTTCTACCTGTGTCCAGGAGATTTTACTGCGCTCGCCTTTGCAGATACCACGTTTGGTAACGAAGTTGTAGATACCGCCTTTACCGTCTTTATCACCAGGATACCAGTTTTGAACGGTAGAGTATTTTACTTCTGCATGATCCAGTGCTACGATTTCCACTACAGCTGCGTGCAGTTGGTTTTCGTCGCGCATAGGAGCGGTACAACCTTCCAGGTAGCTAACGTAACTGTTATCGTCCGCAACGATCAGGGTACGTTCGAACTGACCTGTGTTTTGTGCATTGATACGGAAGTAAGTGCTCAATTCCATTGGGCAACGAACGCCTTTAGGAATGTACACGAATGAACCGTCAGAGAATACTGCACTGTTCAGTGCAGCGAAAACGTTATCTGAGTGTGGTACCACAGTACCGAGATATTTCTTTACTAAGTCAGGATATTCCTGCACCGCTTCACCGAAAGAGCAGAAGATCACGCCCATTTCTTTCAGTTTGCCTTTGAAGGTAGTAGCCACAGAAACGCTATCGAATACCGCATCTACCGCTACGCCTGTCAGTGCTTTCTGTTCATTTAAAGGAATACCCAGTTTTTCGAAAGTAGCCAGCAGTTCAGGATCTACTTCATCCAAACTGTTTAGCTGTTTTTTCTTTTTAGGAGCCGCATAGTATGAGAGTGATTGCAGATCCAGTTCAGGAAGTTCAAAATGCTGCCAGTTAGGGAATTTCAGCTTTTTGAAAGCCTGAAAGCCCTTCAGTCGCCATTCCAGCAACCATTCCGGCTCATTTTTTTTCGCCGAAATAAAACGGATGATATCTTCATTCAGCCCTGGAGGTGCTATATCCATTTCAATGTCGGTGGTAAAGCCAAACTCATACTCCTTATTGGCTATATCATCTATTATTTCGTTACTATTTATCATACGGTTTTGTGATTTAGAGGTTGTTCGGTGGTAGCAAAGCGGTTGGTTGGTTTACACCGCGAAGCTTTCCCCGCAGCTGCACGTTCTGGTTGCGTTAGGGTTGTTAAAGTAAAGCCCCTTACCGTTCAGACCATCGGAATAATCCAGTTCTGTTCCGTATAAGTACAATAAGCTCTTCATTTGTACTACCACTTTGATTCCTTTGTCTTCAAACACTTGGTCGCCTTCTTCCTCTGTATTTTCGAATTTCATCACATATTCCAAACCGGAACATCCGCCACCTTTCACGCCTACACGAACAAAGGTGCCTGGCGCATGGTGTTCTTTTTCCATTAATGCCTTAATATATTCACCTGCTTTCTCTGATACGGTAATCATACTCAGAATTGTTTTAAATAAATAGCCGGTTTCCCGGCCAAAATATTGTGTTAGAATGCACTGCTACCGGATTATCGCAGTGGGCGGGCCAGAATAGTGACAAAGGTTCGCAAAATTACAACCTTTTCACAGAATTTCCAGTCCCATATTGACTTTTAACCTCTCTTTCAGAGGTCGCCGGACAAAAAAACATTTTGTTACCTGATACAAAAATACGAGATTTGACAATAAAACAAGTAAAAACTTGGAAAATCACCCAACTCGAATCAGAAATGCTGCCGACCGGTTATTGACTATACTCAAGACCAGAGGCCCGCTGCCAGCTTCACAACTGGCGGTTGAGCTGGGTATTACCGGTGAGGGAGCCCGGCTCCATCTTGTTAAATTGCAGGAAGAAGGGCTGGTACAGTCCGAAAGCATCTCCCGTGGCGTAGGTCGCCCGCAACAAATATGGAGCCTGACCGCCCTCGGCAATGCTCGCTTCCCTGATACGCATACAGAATTAAGTCTCCAACTGATACAAACCATCAAAACTGTTCTCGGTAAGGAAGCGCTCGCTAACGTAGTGGCTGCCCGTGAACAAAATCAGCAGGAAAAATACCATGCCGCCCTCGAAGGCATTAACGGCATCGAAAACCGCTTGGAAGCATTCGCTACCATTAGAAGTGGGGAAGGGTATTTAGCTGAATGGAAAAAAGAAGATGGGGTGTACTATTTCATTGAAAATCACTGTCCTATATGTTGCGCGGCTACAGAGTGTGATAACATCTGTACCTCTGAAATGAGAACGTTTGTCAGCATAGTAGGTAATGATGCGTCCGTTTCAAGAATGGAACATATCATCAATGGCGCCCGCCGTTGCGTATATAAAATTGTTCCTGACGGAGCGTCCGTGTCTTCCTAAATAATAACTTACTTTAATATCAATACTAAGGTGCCCGCTATAATCAGCCCGGCGCCAATCGCTGTTTTCCAAGTAAGGCTCTCATGTAGAAATACAGCGGCCATAATAATTGTCAGCGCTACGCTGAGTTTATCCACGGGGGCCACCTGACTGACCTTGCCTATTTGTATGGCTTTAAAATAAAAGACCCAGGAAAGTCCGGTAGCAATACCGGACAATACCAGGAATATCAGGCTATGACGGGAAATACTGCCAGTTCCTTTGTACTCTCCTCGAACTAGCACAATTCCCCAGGCCACGAATAAAATAACGATCGTTCGTATAGCCGTGGCCAGATTAGAGGAAATATCTGAAACGCCAATCTTCGCAAAGATGGCTGTAAGCGCCGCAAAGAAAGCTGATAGTAAGGCATAAATCCACCACATAGTAAATAGTTTAGATTTTGTAACCCAGGATTTTCAGGCTCCTGCGCTCACCATCCATGAGGGCAATGTCTGGAAGGTGCGCCCATTCCTGAAAACCTATCTTCTCAAACAATTTCAGACTGGGTATGTTGTGGGCGAAAATAAAACCTAATAATGTATCAATTTTGAAGTTGGGACTAACGGCAATGGCATAACGAAGAATTTCTCCGCCGTAGCCTTTGCCTCTGGCATTTTCATCCAGGTAGATGCTGACTTCCACCGTGCCGTTATAAGCAGGACGGCCATAGAAAGACTGAAAGCTCATCCAGCCGATGTTTACGCCTGCATCATCAATCATCCATAAAGGTCTGCGGTCTGTATCATGGGCGTAGAACCAGTGTTGTCTGCTCTCTACGGTAACAGGTTCTGTATCTGCGGTTACCATACGGCCGGCAATAGTGGTATTGTAAATTTCCACGATGCGGTCCAGATCTTCAATTGTCGCGTGTCTGTAAGTCAGTCTCATTTTTTATCTCCTAAGAATTTTCCCAAAATTGCTCTCTCGCATGTTCGGCTTTCAACAGGCTGTAGATATGTGCATCCACGAAGCTACCTTTTTCAAAGAAAGCATCGCGGAGGAGGCCTTCCTGGGTAAATCCAATCCGCTGCAGCAATTTGGCTGAAGCGGTATTCACTGGGTCCACAAAGGCTTCTACGCGATTGAGATCCATCTCCTTAAAACCAAATGCCACCAGGGCTGCAATCGCTGTGGTCATAATGCCGCGGCCCCAGTATTCCGGCATCAGATCATATCCGATTTCCGCTTTGTAATGCACTTTACTCCATTTATGAAAGCCGCATGTGCCGATCAGTTCATCCCTTCCGGTAAAGGTAATGGCCATTCTAAAGCCTTCGTCTTCTTGTTGTCGCTCTCGAAAAAGGGTGATGATCTGTGCGGCCTCACTGATATTGCTGAAAGAGGCAATGTCCATAAATCGTGTAACCTCATCATTGGAGAACAATTTGAATAATGCCGCTGTATCTTTATCTTTAATAGGACGAAGCGTTAGCTCACCTGTGATTATTTCCGGTACATGCATGGTAGGTCACATTATTTGGATGATGTGTAAAGCTAAGGAATTTAATCCCGCTTTAATAACCATCTCTGCAACATTACCTAATTTCGTTTCCATACAGATCAATTAGCACAACTTATGAAGATTTTGGTTATTGAAGATGAGACTAAAGTAGGCGCGTTTATCAAACGTGGCCTGGAAGAACACCAGCATCAAGTAGACGTAGTAGCCGATGGGCCTTCGGGGCAGCATATGGCCATTCAGGAAGAATATGATCTGATTCTGCTGGATGTTATGCTTCCAGGTATTAATGGTCTTACTATCTGCAAAAACCTGCGTGGTTCGGGATTACAAACGCCCATTCTCATGCTTACCGCCCTCAATGCCACTACCGATGTAGTGGATGGCCTGAACTCCGGTGCAGACGACTATCTCGCCAAACCATTCCATTTCTCCGAATTGCTGGCCCGCATCAATGCATTGGGCAGAAGAAAGAACTTGTTCCGTCCGGAAGCCCCTGTGCTGGCCTTGGGAGACTTACAACTGGATACCAATACTAAAACTGCTCATAGAGAAGGCCGGGAGATTATCCTCACTGCCAAAGAATATGCACTGTTGGAGTTATTTCTTAAAAATGTAGGGAAGGTACTTTCTCGCGCCCTGATTGCGGAATCCGTATGGGGACTAGAATTTGATACTGGCACCAATACCATTGACGTTTACGTGAACTATCTCAGAAATAAGATTGAAAAGGGATTCAACGGCGATAAACTGATCCATACGGTTGTAGGTATGGGTTATGTCATGAAAATTAAGAGCTGATATGAAGATACGTCATCGTTTGTCCCTTCAGTTTACACTGATATCCGGTATATTGCTTACTGTAGTATTTGTTCTGGTATACCTATTGTCTGCCCGCTATGTACGTAATAACTTCTATAAACTACTGCAGGTACGTGCCCTCGTGACTGCCCAGGTCTATCTGGAAAAAGACGAGTTAACCAAAAAGAAGTTCCTGGAAATTGAAAAGAGTTACCAACAGAGTATTCCCGGAGAATCCAGTAATATCTACGATAATAATAATCAAGCCGTATTTATTGAGAAGGTGAAATATACCTGGCCGGTATCCCTCATGGACCAGGTACGAAAACATGAAATCTACCGATTCACCTTTGGAGATAAATATGGACTGGGGATGTATTATCCCGATAACCAGGGAGACTTCGTGGTCATCGTGACCGCCCGCAACTCCCAAGGGGAGCAGCAGTTGCAGTACCTCCTCTGGATCCTGGTATGTATGGGCTTTGTGGCGATGTTGGTAGTATATCTATTAGGTCAATGGTATGCCAGTAGGGCCTTGCAGCCTATTCAAAGCATCAACAGGCAAGTGAAGCGCATCCGTGCCAGTAACCTGCATATGCGGGTGAACCGTGGTAAGAATAAGGATGAAATAGATGAATTGGCCACTAACTTCAATGAGATGCTGGAACATATGCAGCATGCCTTTGAAATGCAGCGCTCTTTTGTGTCTAATGCCTCGCATGAACTGCGTACGCCACTGACCACTATCATAGGGGAGATTGAAGTAACCATGCAGAAAGACCGTTCAGTGGAACAGTACAAAGAAACTTTAGGTACCCTACTGGATGAATCAGAGAAGCTGAAAATCATTACAGATGGCTTGCTGCAACTAACCCGCGTAGATGCGGTGCTAGACCCTGCCCAGACGGAAGACATCCGCATGGACGAATTACTCTGGGAAATCCAAGCCTACTGGCAGCAGCAGGAAAAGCCGTTACCGCTGGAAATACAACTGGCGCAGTTGCCGGAAACCCCTGCCCAACTGACCATTAGAGGAAATCGGCAGCTCCTGGCGCTGGCCATTAATAATATTGTGAGGAATGCCTTTAAGTTTTCCCACAATGCCCCTGTGCAATGCCGGTTGGAAGTCACCAAAGAAGGTATCCTGCTTTCCATCAGTGATAAAGGGATCGGGATCGATAAGGAAGAACAAGAGAAGATATTCCTGCCACTATACCGGGCTACAAATGCACACAGCTTTGCTGGATACGGCATTGGTCTTTCTATGACCCATAAAATTCTACAGTTGCATCGTTCGCGCATTACAGTGAGTAGTGTTAAAGGGGAAGGCACTACATTTCACATTTTTTTCGATAATGACATCTAATTCTAATTTAATTCCAATTTAATTTCTAATTTAATTTTAATCCCGTTCTAACATACTGCTAATAGGCTATTGGCATCTTTGCAACTCAAATTTTGTTGTATGACTAATAGACTAGCATTGTTCGTATTACTAATGCTGTATGAAACCTTCTCTGGCAGTAGCATTTCGGCGCAAAGCAAAGATTCCCTGCAGCTCACCCTTACGCAAGCTGAGCAGTTGTTGTTACAGAAAAATATTCCTTTACTGGCACAACGGTATAACATTGACTCTGCAAAAGCGGGTATTATTACAGCCCGCCTATATGATAATCCGCAGGTGACATTTGAGAATACTTTGTATAACCATACTACGGGCAAATTGTTCGATTTTGGTTATGATTCTGAAAACACCCTCCAGGTGCAACAGTTGATCAAAATGGCGGGCAAGCGTAATAAGGAAATTCAACTGGCCCGCAGTGGGGTAAAGATGAGCGAATTTCAGTTCTTCGATCTGCTCCGTACCCTGCGATTCTCTCTGGCTGATAATTTCTACGATCTTTATTATAAGCAAAAATCGCTGCAAACCTATAGCAGCCAGATTGTTTTCTTACAAACGGTAGTTAAAGTTTTTGAGCAACAAAAAGCAATGGGGAATATCGCCCCAAAAGAAATTATCCGTCTGAAATCATTGCTGTACGATTTACAGCATGATGAACTACAACTGCGTTTAGATATTCAGCAAACCCAGTCTGATCTGGCACTCTTGATTCGTGTGCCCGCCACTGTTACTATTGTTCCGGATGTGCCGGTAGCAGCGCATTTGCCAGTAGTAGCGCAGTACAGCTATCAGACCTTGCTGGATACAGCGATGGAAAACCGCTATGATCTGAAGATTGCAAAGGAGACTGTGAACTACAGTAATCTCAATCTCCGTTTGCAGAAAGCGAATGCCGTACCGGATCTGACCGTAGGTTTCTCCTATGATAAACAGGGGAATTTCGAAAGAAACTATAATGGTCTGAACGTGAGTATGCCATTACCTTTCTTTAACCGTAACCAGGGTAATATTAAGATGGCCAAGGCAGTCCTGGAAAGCAGCAAACTGCAACTGGAAGGCCAGCAGGACCAACTGCAACATGAAGTGATGAACAGTATGAAAGAGGCGTTGCAGACAGAAAAACTGATGTCTGACTTTGATCCCGGTTTCGAAAACGATTATACCGCGATGATGAAAGAGATCGAAAAGAATTACAGTCTGCACAACATCGGCCTGCTGGAGTTCATCGACCTCTACGACGCTTACCGGAGTAATGTCCTGAAGATGAATGAGCTGAAATACAATAGGCTCAGCGCGCTCGAAAAAATCAATTACACCACCGGTTCACAGATCTTCCATCTCTAAACTTTACGATTCAACATGCAAAATATTATCAAATCCTGCTTACCTGCAACTGCCTCTATCATAATCTCTGCCGGCATACTCACAGGCTGCGGCACCAAAGCCAAGACACCTGAAGCTCCTACGCAGTGGGCACTCACCGATTCTTTAATCAAGAAACTGGAAGTAGACACTGCTAGCGTGAAGCAAGTAGAGAACCAAATCTCATTAACGGGAAAAATCACGGCCAATGAAGATAAAATGGCCAGGATTTTTCCCATGGTGAGTGGTATCGTTACGAATGTGAAAGTGAATGCTGGCGACCATGTGCAGCCAGGCCAAACCCTGGCAGTCATTAAAAGCCCTGAGATGGCTGGCTTTACCGCCGATCAGACCATTAGCCAGCAGGATATGCAAATGGCTAAACGCAGTCTCGAAGTAGCCGAGTCTTTCTACAAAAGCGGTTTAAACTCCCGTAAAGACTACGAAGAAGCCAAAGGAAATTACGACAAAGCTATTGCCACCTACAACAAATCAAAAGCCATTGCTGATATCAATGGCGGTGCGCATCAGACTTTCTATAATGTAAAATCACCAGTAGGCGGGTTTGTAGTAGCCAAGAAAGCCGTTGAAAACATGCAATGGCGTCAGGATAACAATGATCCCATCTTCGTGGTGGCAGATCTGGCCAATGTTTGGGCGATTATCAATGTATTCGAATCTGATATTGCTAGTATTCACGAAGGTGATAAAGTGCAAATGACCACTCTATCTTACCCAGATAAAGTATTCGAAGGCCGTATAGACAAAATTTATAATGTACTGGACCCGGATAATAAAGTGATGAAAGCCAAGGTAGTCATAAATAATCCTGGTTACCTGTTGAAACCGGAAATGTTTATGAGCATTAAAGCACAGCGACATTCCGATTCTGATTTAGTGAGTATCCGTGCACGTGGTATCATCTTCGACAGAGACAAATATTATGCACTGGTACTGACCAATCAGAAGCCAGGCGTAGTTATCCGTGAGGTGAAAGTGGACCATACCGTTGAAGGCAGAGCCTATATTACATCAGGTCTCCAGGCTGGCGACAGGGTGATTGCTTCCCAGCAGGTGTTTATCTATGAAACACTGAAGGATCAACAGTAACCACATTTGCCTACTTATCAAAATTTCCGTACATGAATAAGTTTTTGAAGAAAGTCTTTGCTTTCTCACTTGTCAATAAATACTTCATCTTCTTTGCGGCCGGCGTAATGGCGGTGGTAGGCTACCTCAGCTTTAAGCAGATAGGGGTGGATGCATTCCCGGATGTAACCAATACTTCCGTTACCATCATCACGCAATGGCAGGGAAGAAGCGCCGAAGAGGTAGAGAAATTCGTTACCCGTCCGATAGAAATTGCCATGAACAGGGCCCAGAAGAAAACGCATATACGTAGTTCTTCCCTGTTTGGACTGTCGGTGGTAAAGATCATTTTTGCTGATGATGTAGATGATACTTTTGCCCGTCAGCAGATCAATAATAATATTACCTCCGCCAACCTCCCAGATGGGGCCGATTTTGAAATCGAGCCACCATACGGGCCTACAGGTGAAATTTACCGTTATACACTGGAGAGTCCGAAACGTTCTGTGCAGGAGTTGAAAACCATGCAGGACTGGGTAGTAGAACGTAACCTGCTGTCTGTTTCCGGTGTTGCCGATATCGTTAGTTTTGGTGGAGAAGTGAAAATCTACCAGGTAACCATGGATCCTGCAAAGGCTGTACAGTACAGCATTACCGCCCAGGAAATGTTCCAGGCCCTGCAGAAAAGTAATATCAACGTTGGGGGAGATGTGATTGTGAAAAATGCCCAAGCCTATGTGGTGCGTGGTATCGGGATCCTCAACAACGAAGAAGAGATCAAGAATATTATTGTAGACCATATCAATGGAACCCCTATCCTGGTAAAAGATGTAGCAGATGTCAGTTTAGCGGCACTCCCACGTCTTGGCCAAGTAGGGCGCGACAGAGATCATGATGTGGTAGAAGGTATCGTGGTGATGCGCAAAGGGGAGAACCCCGCCAATGTGATCCAGGAGCTGAAAGTGAAAATTGATGAGCTAAATACCAAAATTCTTCCAGAAGATGTAAAGATCAAAACTTTCTACAACAGGGAAGACCTCATCGAGTTCTCTACGCATACCGTATTGCATAACATGATTGAGGGTATCATCTTCGTAACGGTGATCGTATTCCTCTTCATGGCCGACTGGCGTACTACCATCATCGTATCGATTGTTATTCCACTGGCATTGCTCTTTGCGTTTATATGTCTCCGTATGAAAGGCATGAGCGCCAACTTGCTATCGATGGGGGCGATCGACTTCGGTATCATCATAGATGGGGCCGTGGTAATGATGGAAGGGATCTTCGTAATGCTGGACCATAAGGCCCATAAAGTGGGGATGGAGCGTTTCAACAAGCTGAGTAAATTGGGTATGATCCGCAAAGCTTGTATGGAAAACGGTAAAGGTATCATGTTTGCTAAACTGATCATCATTACTGGTTTGCTCCCGATCTTCACCTTTGAGAAAGTAGAAGGAAAAATGTTCTCTCCGCTGGCATGGACATTGGGCTTTGCTTTGTTGGGAGCGCTGATATTGACCTTTACACTGGTGCCTGCACTGGCAAGTGTATTGTTGAGAAAGAATGTAAAAGAGAAGAACAACCCATTCCTGAACTTTATACATACCAGAACCCTCCGCATATTCAATTACTGCTTCAAACGCAGGCGCGTTGTATTTTTCAGCTCGCTCATTGCGTTGGTATTTGGCCTGTACTGCTTTAAATTCCTGGGTACAGAGTTCTTGCCACAGTTGAATGAAGGCGCTATTTATATCAGGGCTACTGGTCCGTTGAGTACTTCTTTGGATGAATCCGTACGTATCGCTAATGATATTCGCCGTAAACTGTTGCAGTTCCCTGAAGTAAAACAGGTGATGTCTCAAACAGGCCGTCCGAATGATGGAACCGATGCTACTGGCTTCTATAACGTGGAGCTGCACGTGGACATTTATCCGCAAACAGAATGGAAGAGCGGCATCAGTAAGGAAGAGTTGATTAAGCGCATGAACGCCAAGCTGGAAGGGATTCCGGGTATTACCCTGAACTTCTCGCAACCGATCATGGATAACGTGGAAGAAGCAGTGTCTGGGGTAAAAGGGTCTCTCGTAGTAAAACTCTTTGGCGATGATTTCAAAATAGTAGAAGAAAAAGAAGACCAGATTGAGAAAATCCTGAAAACAGTTCGTGGTATTGAAGATTTAGGTATTCTGCGGAATATGGGTCAGCCGGAACTGCGTATCAACCTGGATCAGCAGAAGATGGCCTTGTATGGCGTTACGACAGAAGATGCCAACTCTGTCATTGAAATGGCGATCGGTGGTAAAGCGGCCACTCGCATTTACGAAGGAGAGAAATACTTCGATCTGCGTATCCGTTATCCAGAAAACTTCCGTCAAGATGAAACCGCCATCGGTAACCTGACCGTACCTACTCTGCGTGGTAATAAAATTCCGTTGAAGGAGATTGCAGACATCAAACATATTGTAGGTCCGAGCATGATTTATCGCGATAAACATATGAGATATGGGGCGATAAAATTCTCTGTACGTGAACGCGACCTTGGTAGTACGATCGCAGAAGCGCAGCAGAAAGTAGCCGCGCAGATTACGCTGCCGAAAGGCTATAACCTGGAGTGGGCGGGCGATTTCGAGAACCAGCAGCGTGCCACGAAACGATTGACGCAGGTAGTGCCAATCAGTTTACTGCTTATCTTCCTGATTCTCTTCATCCTGTTCGGAAAGGTAAAAGATTCCTTACTGGTATTGAACAACGTACCGTTTGCCATTATCGGGGGTATATTCTCTCTCTGGCTGACGAATACCAACTTCAGTATCTCCGCAGGTATCGGGTTCATTGCCTTGTTTGGTATATGTGTACAGAATGGGGTGATTCTCTTGTCGAAATTCAAGACTAATATCCGCACCTTACCGGATGGGACAGAAGCAAGTCTGAAATTGGCTATTCATGAAGGTGTGGAATCCCGTATACGTCCGGTGGTGATGACAGCCATGATGGCGGCTATCGGACTGTTGCCGGCCGCGATGAGCACCGGTATTGGTTCTGAAACGGCTAGACCGCTGGCACGTGTAGTGATTGGTGGATTGATGACAGATACCGTTTTCAACCTGTTTATCTTCCCGATTGTGTTCTATTGGGCTTATCGCCGAATGGTGACGCATCCGAAGAAATAATATTTTGATTTAGTACAACAAACAAAAAATGCCACCATCGGTGGCATTTTTTGTTTGTTGTTTTTTTAGTGAACCTCCCGCCATTGGCGGTAGGTTTACAGTTCGTTATGTTATTTTCTTGCGTTTATGCCTCGCCTTCAGGCTGGGGCGCAGGAGGAGGAATTTTTTCTTTCTTTTCCTTCTCTTCTACACCCAGTAGAATAGCCCATGGATGCATGCTATCCACGCTTTCGCAAAGGATTTTCACGATAGCGATAATTGGAATAGCGAGGAACATACCAGGAATGCCCCAAAGCATATTTCCCAAAATAACCCCAACGATAGTGGCCAGCGCATTGATTTTTACCTTACTGCCCACGATGCTTGGGAAGAGAATATTACTATCTATCAAGTGAACTGCGAATAGGGAGACAGCCACCTGCAGACCTGCCACTGGTACACTAGTAGCCAGTGTTACGACGGTACATAACAACAGCGCCACGAATATCCCGATGTAAGGAATGAGGTTAAATATAGCAGACATCATCCCCAACAAAATGGCGTATTTAATGCCTAGGATGGAAAAAATGGTGCAGTTCAAAATGGCTACTACCACCATTTCTATCATCAATCCACCTACATAACTTTTAATGATGGAGCGGGTACGATCTACTACGCCCATCAGCGTTTCCCGGTGTTTGGCCTCAAACAGGGATACGAGGAATTTCACCAGCAGCTTACGATACAGCAGTATAAAGAACGTATACAACAGTATAAAAACGATGAATATCAACAAAGAAGAAACCGACAACAGGGTGGAGCTGACAAAGCTAGTAGCCGTGCCCAATGTGCCCATGGCTAGTTTTTCCAGGTAGCTCATTTGCATATTACTGTTGATGTGGAACTTTTCGTTTACCCATGCCTGCATGCTGTTTAAAGTGATGATCAGCTTATGTTGCAACTGGGGAAGATCCGTAATAAATGATTCCATTTGTTTGATGAGCAGCATCATTACCGACAACAACAAAACAATGAAAACCAGCAGGGACGTTATCGCTGCTAACCCTCTAGGGAAGCGCCATTTCTCCAGCAAGCTTGCCAACGGCAACAGCATAATGGAAATGAGAAAGGCAAAAATCAGCGGGATGATAACCTCGCTCCCTGTCCGCACAATCATGACGATCAGTACCAGGGATAACAAGGTAAGAGCGAGTTTGGCGTAAAAGGGTAATTTCAATTCGTTCATGAAGAATAGTATTTACCCAAATTTATTAAATATCAACATTTTTTGCATTAAGATTTTAGTAATTCCGCGAACGGCATCAAATCTTTATTTCCAATGTCTATTTTGTGATCCACCTTATCAAAACCCTTATTTACATGAAAAGTTTAGCAACCATTGTCTTATTGTTAGTTGCAACACTGACAGTCACCGCACAACAAAAAAACAACATCGATTCCCTACCGGTACGTGGTTTTTGTATCGGTTCACCACAAGCTACCAGGGTGGAGTCCTTTATTAAATTCATTCATGAGGAACTGGCGCCCCGACATATTAACACGTTGATATTAAGGGTGGATTACAATTATCAGTTTAAGTTGCACCCTGAATTGCGGGACTCAGGTGCTTTAAGCGAAGTCCAGGTTAAACAGTTGGTGAATGCTTGTCGCCAGCACAATATCCGGCTGATTCCACAGATCAACCTGTTGGGACATCAGTCGTGGCATGGGCATACCATGAATTTGTTGCGGGTATATCCTGATTTTGACGAAACCCCTTGGGTGAAGATGCCAGACAAGTATGAATGGCCTAATCCAGATGGTTTGTACTGTAAGAGTTATTGCCCGTTGCATCCGGGTGTACACAAAGTAGTTTTTGATTTGGTGGATGAAATTTGTGATGCATTTGAGTCCAATGCCTTTCATGCGGGGATGGATGAAGTATTTTATATAGGGGAGGATAAGTGTCCACGTTGCGGAGGGCACGACAAGGCCGAGTTGTACAGTGGAGAGGTTTGGAAGATACGGAACCATCTGGCGGAGAAGAACCGCCAGTTATGGATTTGGGGCGACAGGCTGTTGGATGGCAAAACCACTGGTTTAGGTATGTGGGAAGCCAGTTTGAATAATACGCATCGTGCGGTAGACTTGGTACCGAAAGACATCATGGTATGTGATTGGCATTATGAGCGTCCTGATAAGACGCCGGTATATTTTGCCATGAAAGGTTTAAGTGTAGTTACTTGTCCATGGAGGATGCCGGATAATGCAGTGTTGCAATTGCAGGATATGTTTGATTATCGTAGCAGTGCCACCAAGGAAATGAAGCCTCGTTTCCAGGGCATGATGCAGACGGTTTGGTCAGACGCGGGCTCTTTCTTGGATGAATTCTACGGCGTATGGAAACCGCCAGTGGATACTACCACGGGTAAGCCTTACAAGGATTTGCCTTCGAATTGTTTCAAGGCAATTTTTCCTAAAAAGTAATCAGTAATGTTTTCTTAGCAGTGGAATAAATATTTCGCTGAAGTTTGGCTGGGTAAGGGATATGTAGAAATGATTTCCACTCATTTTGAATATCCCTTCCTTGCAATTACGGCTAATAAAATCGTACATAGGAATCCCTGCTGTAGCGAAGTCCATTGGTAATGGCAAGCGCAGGTAGGTACCTCCAGGAATACGTTTTTTCATCAGGTAGGAGAAATTGCCTTCCAATTGAATCAGTGTTTTATAATCAGTGGCTGGGATTGCGATACCTGCATACATGGAGAGTTGCTCATAATTCGTTACGGGAACGGAGTCCAGCGTGCCGGTGATGATCTTGCTTTGCGGGATATCATACAGCATTCTCATTTTCTGGAAGATGCCGGTGAAGTGCGTCATTCTGGCCACCATTTCCGCGATTGGATTTTGACCACGAGAAATGAGGGAATAATAGAGAATTTTATCTGACAGGGTTACACGTTCACAGCGATCGTAGGAGAAGAAGGAGCTGAGTGGGATATCGCCTGCGGCAGATGTGATAGCCTGTGTGATTTGGATGGTTCTTTTTTCGTTGGGTAGTTCCAGTATTTTGCGGAATTGCAATGGACTCTCTCCGAAATGTTGTTTAAAGGCTTTGCTAAGGGCGGCGGTGGTAGCGTATCCGCAATGATCACTAATTTCTCCGATGTTGTAACCGCTGTGGCGGAGTAGGCCTGCGGCAAGTTCCAGGCGATGTCTTTTTACATACTGCCAGAAGGGTTCACCCAAAACGTCTGCGAAAGTGTGATAAAAATACGAATAGGACATTCCTAAACGCTCGGAAACCTCTTTGATGTTGAAAGGGTCACTCACATGATCATCTGCATAGGACAAACCCTGTAACGCCAGGTTCTCCAGCTGTTCCCTGGTAAAACTGGAAGATTTTAACATAGTGCAACCTATTTAAGGTTATTCATGGGATTTTGAACAATATAATTTTGGTCCTACGGGCATTCATAACAATAATGGAAAATAGATAAAATATTCGTAAAAACGCATATTATTTTAAGCCGGAATGGATCATATTGATAATCAACCTAATGTGAAATAATTCTTCTGATAATTTCAAAAAAAGCTGAAATGGACAAATCTGTTTCAGAATGATTGGATAATTTTAACCCGCAACCACCCCATCATAGTTTTGGTCCATTTAAGGGGAGTGTCATGCGGATTTACCTGTTGTTGAACGATTGTCAACTTTAGTTGTTGAATGTGTTAGTGTTCCAAGAAACATGCTTTTCTTATCACTGAAAAAAAGAAATCATTGTTAGTTCGAATCTCCATAAAGCATTTGGTCCTATCAATCCTGTTTTGGGGTTGCGCGAGTCGCAACGCCTTTGCTAGTCCTCATGGCAGTCATGCTCCTTGGGGATTTTCTGTATCTATGTTGATTTTGCTGGGTATTTTTTTACTAAGCGTAGCTATAGTCCTCTATTTGGGCTGGCAGATATTGGGTCGGCTGGGGCGGAAGCTGCAGGTTGCCAATATTAGTTTATTACAATCGGAGATCAAGGAAGTGACTTATCGTCATCGCATCAACGAGGCCGTAGAAAAATGCCGGCGTTTGGAGCAGAAGTTGCAGGAAACGCAATATGAACTGCTCAAGGCCAAGCAACAGGTCTGAATATACTCCTCTGAAATTTTTCCCCCATCTTAAACCCGAATGAGGCTGTCGCTGTTATGAGCAGTAGTCGTCTCCCTAATCCCCTGAAATATTTTTTTATTTCATATTTGACTGATATTGTTATATTTACAATATGCAAGTCGTATTTCAAATTACATCAACTGCGGAAGATGCGCATAAAGCGATGTTGGGGCAGTTGCATAATCTGTTGGACTACTGTAGGAATCAACATAAAGATATCCGGATAGAAGTGGTGGTACATGGGCAGGCTTATGGCTTATTGCTACGTGCGGAGGGGCCATTGGTGCTGCGGGTGCAGGCTTTGGCGGAGCAAGGTGTAAGGTGGCTGATCTGTAGGAATACGTTGAATGGTAATGACATCAAGGATTCGATGCTCTTTCCTTTTGTAGAGGTAGTACCGGCGGGTATTGCTCATTTGGTGGAAAGGCAGCAGGAGGGATGGGCATATATTAGATGTTGATGTAATTCTTTATGGTTGAATTGTATTATTAGATTATTTTTACATTTTAAATATTAATATTTGTACGGTGTAACGTGAATACATACACGTTAAGCTGCTTTAAACCAATAAAAGAAGCTGGAATTACGTTATATAGCATATTCGTTATTATACCGGACTAACCTCTTAAAAAACTGACACCTTGAAAATCAGAAAAACTACCGGAATACTGTTGTTATTCTTGGCAATCCCTTTTATCAGCATGGCGCAAGACTGGCATTTAGGCGCATTTCTGGGCATCAGCAATTACAGTGGAGATCTCGTGGAGAAGAGGGTGGACTTGCGGTACACCCGACCTGCGTTAGGTATATTGTTGAGAAAAGATTTTAATCGGTACGTTTCACTGAGGGGAGCCATCACCTATGGTACTGCAACAGGAGCAGATAGTACAAATGCAAGTCCTGCTCTGAAAGCGCGTAACCTCAGTTTCCGCAGCCGTATCATTGAGTTTGCGTTGATTGGAGAATTGAATTTGTTGGATATTGATGAAAAAGGTTTCACGCCTTATGTGTTTGCGGGTATAGCAGGTTTTGGTTTTGATCCAATGGCGAAAGACAAATCTGGCAACTGGGTACGTTTACGTCGTTTAGGAACAGAAGGTCAGGGATTACCACAATATCCTGATCGTTTGCCTTATGATTTGTTTACTGTTTCCATTCCATTTGGAGCGGGTGTAAAATTTCTCTTGAATGATCGTTGGACATTAGGAGTAGAAGTGGGTTTCCGTCCTACTACTACGGATTACCTGGATGATGTCAGCAAAACTTATGTAGATAAGAATACTTTGTTGGCATATCGTGGACAGGCGTCTGTTGATATGGCTTACAGAGGAGATGAAGTAAGTGGTAAACTGACGCCAGGTACTTATCCTGTAGACGGTACCATTCGTGGTTCTGACAAGCATAAGGACTGGTATGGTTTCAGTGGATTCACACTCACTTATAGATTGGGCAATAATGGTAATCCATGGGGTAAGGTAAAAGCTACTCGTTGTCCACGTTGGTAACACTAATTAACATTGGCACAGAGTTTGGTATAACAGGCTGACTTTCAAGCCCCCAACAAAGTCCATTTATAAATTAGATCCCTCGCAAATGCGGGGGATTTTTTTTGGCATAGATGTTGGATTTAGTTGATTGAACAGGTACTGATGCCGCCACCAGCTTATCATCTGGAGGAAATCTAACGAATCGCGGAGAGGAGTAAAGTATCAAAATCGAGTGTAAGTTGGGGCGCAACCACCTGTAATCATCATTAAATTGAAAGTGCCATGAAAAAGATATTAGCCATAGCTGCAATGATTGTGATGGTTGGTACAGTGGAAACAAGTAGTGCACAATTCCCGCCGCCGCCACCACGGCCGCCGGTACCAAGGCATCTACCACCACCTCCGGTTCCTCCTAGGCCTCCGTTGCCTCCGAGACCACCACTGCCACCGCCTCCACCATTCGTTCATGGTCATAGGCACCATCATTATTATCCTCCGGGATATTATCACGGACATTATCATCACAGATATCATCACAGACATTATCACCATGGTTATACCGCAGTTGTCAATAAAAATTCCATCGGCGCCTTTGCCGTCAACGGTGTGTACTACTATGGCAGTCATGCATGATTCGCGCTCTAATAATATACCAACCAATCTTGAATTAAAAACCATAGACAAATGAAAAAGCTGATTCTTTTAGCCGTGCTGTTGGGCGGCGTTGTTACAAGCACTTACGCTCAGAGAGGCCACGCCTGGGGACATTACAAGCACAGGGATTGCGACGACGACAGATGGGAACGCAGACGCGAACGCGAATATCGTCATTGGGATGACGACTGTTACAGACCAAGAAGGAGAGTGGTGGTATATGACAGACCTTACTACAGACCTGCCTATTATGTACCAGCACCACCAGTAGTACCCGTACCGGTTCCAGTACCAGTAGGTAGACCTAGAGCTGTAATCCATGCTGGTGTAACCATCGTGAACTGATAAACTGCAAAGAAAAAAGTAGGATGCCTTCCGCTGAACAGCGGAAGGCATTTTTTATTCAGCCCCTGGATAGTTACTTTTGTGGGAATTTGTTAGGAACATGGCATATAAAAATCTCAGGCATTTTATAGATACACTGGAGCAGGCAGGGGAACTGGTTCGGATTAAGACATATGTGAACCCTGAACTGGAAATCGCAGAAGTAACAGACAGGATTAGTAAATCTCCTGACGGAGGAAAAGCATTGCTTTTCGAAAATACGGGGTACGACTTCCCGGTGCTCATCAATTCCATGGGCAGCTATAAGCGTATGTGCATGGCCTTGGGCGTGCAGGAGCTGGACGATGTAGCAAAAGAAATAGAAGGACTCTTTAAAATGCTTTCCAAACCGAAGGAAAGCATTCTTGATAAACTGGCATTGCTCCCTAAACTGGGGCAATTTGCCTCTTGGATGCCGAAAGTAGTGAGTGGTAAAGGCGCTTGCCAGGAAGTAGTGATGACTACGCCTGACCTCAGCAAGCTCCCTGTGATGAAATGCTGGCCTAAAGATGGCGGTCCGTTCATTACCCTGCCAGTTATCCATACCAAGGATCCTAATACTGGCAGCAGAAACGTGGGTATGTACCGTATGCAGATCTTCGAAAAAGATATGACCGGTATGCACTGGCATAAGCACAAGGTATCTGCCAAACATTTCATGGAGTACAAGAAGCTGAATAAACGTATGCCCGTTGCCGTTATCCTCGGAGGAGACCCTGCATATACTTATTCCGCTACTGCTCCACTGCCAGAAAATGTGGACGAATACATGCTGGCCGGTTTCCTTCGTAAGAAGAAGGTGGAGCTGGTACGCTGTATCACTCAGCCAGAAATAGAAGTGCCAGCAGATGCGGATTTCGTGATTGAAGGATATGTAGACCCAGCAGAAGAACTCATCTGGGAGGGGCCTTTCGGGGATCATACTGGGTATTATTCCCTGGCCGATTGGTATCCACGTTTTCATGTAACCGCTATCACGCATCGTAAAGACGCCGTATATCCGTCTACGATAGTAGGTATCCCTCCACAGGAGGACGCTTGGATCGGAAAGGCTACAGAACGTATTTTCCTGGCGCCGATAAAAATGACATTAGTGCCGGAGATCATTGATATGGACATGCCAGTGGAAGGCGTTTTCCATAACCTCGTGATTTCACAGATTCATAAAGATTATCCAGGTCAGGCGCAGAAGGTGATGAATGCCATGTGGGGCGCGGGCCAGATGATGTTCAACAAAATTTTGGTGGTAGCCGATCAAGGTGAAACCATTACGGATTATAAGAAACTGGCGCAATACGTTTTCCGCAATCTCAATCCTGCTACAGATATTTACCTGAGTCAGGGTCCGATGGATGTATTGGATCATTCCTGCTCTAAGATGGGCTTTGGCGGGAAAATGTGCATAGACGGTACGCGCAAATATGAAGAGGAAATCGACAGTGCATATTTACAGGTGTCTTCCCCAACTACTGTTGATGCCAAAGCTATCATGCAACAGTTCCCAGAAATTAAGGCCATCAATAGCCAGTTGTTGGCCATGGATATATCTTGTTTGCTGGTAGCTATTGAGAAGACACGGCCATTCCATGTGAAAGAGCTCACTGAGCAACTGTATACCCTGCCTGCCTTTGCCGGCATCAAAATGATATTGTTTGTAGAGCATACGGTAGATGTGATGGACTTGCCATCCGCTTTATGGCGCTTCTGCAATAATCTGGACCCTAAACGCGACAGCTTTATCATCCACCAGCCATCCCAGCAGCCAGGTAAATATATTGGTGGTATTGGTATGGATGGTACCCTGAAAAACAAAGTGTTGGATGGGTTTGAGCGTGATTGGCCAAATATCATTGTAGCAGATGATGCTACTATTGCCAAAATTGATGCGAAGTGGAATGAACTGAACGTTGGGCCATTCATTGCATCTCCATCCCTGAAATATAAACATCAGATTTATGGTGAAGAAGCTGTTGTGGAGCTGTAGTTGCATGCTCCTCTTGATAGTTGGCACTGCTGTCAGCAGTGCTGCACAAGCTAATATCGCTGATTTCAAATTCCTGGATAAACTCGCCGGCACCTGGACGATGAATACCAAAAGGGGCTCGGTGGTAGAGCAGTGGCAGAAACTGAATGATTCATCCTGGATCGGGAAAACTTGGCGTATAGCCGAAGGAGATAGTTCTCTGCAACAAACTATACATGTTGTCCGACAAGGAGATGCTATGTACTTTATCCCGGATTATGCCGGCAGACAGACGTTTGCGCCTATTAAGCTCAAACTGCGGGTGCTGAAGGCTATTGGATTTGTGGCGGAAGATTTGCATAATGATTTTCCGCAGAAAGTGACATATCGTTTTTCGTCTGCGAAAGTGTTGGAGGCCAGGGTGCAGGGGACTAGGGATGGGACGATTGAAGAGTATATTTTTAAGTTTAACAAATAGTGGAGTTTTTCTTTCTTATCCTTTCCCGCCCGGAGGGGGGGAAAGGATAAAGGCCGGAGTTTAACTGATTATGTTTTGTTATTTGAGCCCGATGGCGGGAATGGCAAAGGGACAGGAGGTTAATTGATGGTGTTTTGATGTTTTTGCTCGCACGGCGGGAAAAGTTGAGAACCGGGGTATAACCCAAAGGTGTGCAGGCCTGTGAAGTTCCAGCCCAGCGGGCTGGAACTTCACGAAATAGCATAAACGAGAGAGGGTCGACAGCGAAGCTGTCGACCCTCTCTCGTTTATAAAAGATATTATTTATGAATTTCCGAAGTGAAATTGAATTGAATATCTGGATTATTGGTTCTTTCCGTATTCAGATACCATTCTGATTGCGCTAGGTAAACCAGATGTCCATCTTTATCTTCCACGATGTTGGAAGATTTAAAGCGGATGAAATCTTCCACTTTATTTTTAGGGCCAGTGATCCAGCAAGCCTTATAGAAAGGCAAGGTATTGAATTCGCAGGCAGCGCCGTATTCTTGGAGGAGACGGTACTGGATAACTTCGAACTGGAGATCACCTACGCAACCGATAATTTTACGGTTACCGCCGTGTTGGGTGAAGAGCTGTGCCACCCCTTCATCTGTTAACTGGCGGATACCTTTTTCCAGTTGTTTGGTTTTCATTGGATCCTTGTTGACCAGTTCTTTAAAGAGTTCTGGAGAGAAGCTAGGGATACCGGTGATGTAGAATTTCTCCCCTTCTGTGAGGGTATCTCCGATTTTAAAGTTACCCGTATCGAACAGACCTACCACATCGCCTGGGAAGGCATCATCCACGATGTTTTTCTCGCGGGCGAGGAAGCTGTATGGGTTGCTAAAACGAACGTCTTTATCCAGACGAACGTGTTTATAGAATTTATTTCTTTCAAATTTACCGGAGCAAACGCGGAGGAATGCGATACGATCGCGGTGGCGTGGATCCAGGTTCGCATGGATTTTGAAGATAAAGCCACTGAACTTGTCTTCATGCACATCGATTTCGCGGGTGCTGCTCATACGATTGCGAGGAGTAGGCGCAATTTCCACGAAAGTATCGAGGAGATCTTTCACCCCGAAGTTATTTACCGCGCTACCAAAGAATACAGGGGCCAGTTTACCATCTAGGTAAGCGGCTGTATCAAATGTATCGTACACGCCTTCAATCAGTTCCACATCGTTGCGGAGTTGGGCGGCATCTTTAGTGCTGAAGTGTTCATCCACGTATTTATCGCTCAGATCGGCGAGTGGCACAACATCTTCGTCGGTTGCTTTTTTGTTGGGGAGGAAGTTTACGAGACTTTTGTCGTAGAGGTTGTACACCCCTTTGAAGTCTTTACCGCCGTTGATAGGCCAACTGAGTGGGCGAACGCGGATGCTCAGTTTTTCTTCCAGTTCATCCAACAGATCGAATGGGTTTTTACCATCGCGGTCCATTTTATTCACGAAGATGATCACTGGGGTATCGCGCATACGGCATACTTCCATCAGTCTTTCCGTCTGGGTTTCCACCCCTTTTACGCAGTCGATTACCAATACTACGCTATCCACTGCGGTGAGGGTGCGGTAGGTATCTTCAGCGAAGTCCTTGTGACCAGGCGTATCCAGGAGATTGACGAGAGTATCGCGGTATTCGAAGGTCATTACCGAAGTGGCAACGGAGATACCTCTCTGCCTTTCTATCTCCATGAAGTCGGAGGTAGTATGTTTTTTAATTTTATTGGATTTCACCGCACCGGCAGTCTGGATGGCACCGCCGAACAGGAGGAATTTCTCCGTCAGGGTGGTTTTACCGGCATCCGGGTGCGCGATGATGGCAAAGGATTTTCTTTTATTGATCTCGTTAACGTACTTCATATAATTGTCCGAAAAATGGCAGCAAAGGTAACTAAATTTTTTATCCGGCTATATTTCGTGTTCACCGGAGGTGATACTGTAAATAAATCCATTAAATTTGAAATATGATCGCTACCCTGAAAATTTTATGGAACAGTCTGAAAATGGCAATGCAGGAGCTGCGGGTAAACAAGCTGCGGACCTTCTTGTCATTATTGGGCATTACAATCGGCATATTCTGTATAATATTCGTTTATACCCTTACTGGCAGTCTTGAAACCAACATCAGGAGCAGTTTAAATGAACTGGGGGAAGATGTGATTTATGTCCAGAAATGGCCCTGGGGAGGCGGTGGTGAGTACGCCTGGTGGAAATATATGAACCGTCCGGAGCCTGAATATAAAGAGCTGAAATTGGTGGAAGACAAGGTGCAGGGAGCGGGATTTAGTGCTTTTGGATTTGATGTAGGCGGGAAGAAAGTAGAGTATGGGGATGATTATATGGATGGTGTGTCTATGGTCAATGTGAGTCAGGATTTTAACCAGATTCAGCAGTTACAGATCATGGATGGTCGTTATTTTGCCAATGCAGAGAGTAATAGTGGCGCCAATGTAGCTATTTTGGGAGCTACCATTTGGGATGGACTTTTTGGTTCGGCGGAGGCTGCTTTGGGCAAAACGGTGAAAATATTGGGCCGGGATGTGAAGGTGATTGGTGTGATGAAGAAAAAAGGGGAGAGTATGGTAGGTGTGGCCAATTACGATAATGCAGTCATTGTTCCGTATAAATTTGGGCGCACGTTGATTGATGAGCGTCGGAACGGGAATACTTATATCCTCGTAAAAGCGAAGCAGGGAGTGACATTGGAGCAGTTGAAAGATGAACTGAAAGGCGTGATGCGGGCAGCGCACCGTTTGCGTCCTACGCAGGAAGATGATTTTGCCTTGAATGAGATTACTACTACCAATCAGAACTTAACCGCCATGTTTGCGGGGATTAATTTGGGAGGAGGGTTTATTGCCTTTTTCGCCCTGTTGGTAGGAGGTTTTGGAATAGCCAATATCATGTTTGTGACCGTGAAGGAAAGAACAAATATCATAGGTCTTAAAAAGGCCATAGGCGCTAAAAGGGGAATCATATTACTAGAATTCTTGTTGGAAGCGATATCTCTTTGTTTGATGGGAGGGATCATTGGATTGCTGTTAGTGTTGCTGGTAGCTACTTTGATCAGTAACTTCACTAGTTTCCAGGTGATTCTGACAGTGGGTAATGTGGTATTGGGGCTGGTGATATCCGCCATGGTGGGGATGATTTCTGGGTTTATTCCAGCTTATACCGCTAGTAAGCTCGATCCGGTGGTTGCCATAAGAAGCAATTAATTCGTAAATTTGCCGCTTATGTCAGTGAAAATATTAGCAATAGAATCATCATGTGATGATACAGGAGCGGCAGTATTGGTAGATGGTAAGATATTATCCAATCAGATAGCCAACCAGAAAGTACATGAAGAATATGGCGGCGTGGTACCGGAGCTGGCATCCCGCGCGCACCAGGAGAACATCGTACCGGTGGTGGATATTGCCCTGCAAAAGGCGGGTGTAAAGAAGGAAGAGCTGAGTGCTATTGCCTTTACGCAGTCGCCGGGCTTGATAGGCTCTTTGCTAGTAGGCAGTTGTTTTGCCAAATCATTGGCGATGGCCTTGAATATTCCGTTGATAGGTGTGCATCATATGCAGGCCCATGTACTGGCCAATTTCATTGACGATCCCAAGCCGGATTTTCCTTTTCTCTGTTTAACAGTTTCCGGAGGTCATACCCAGATTGTATTGTGTGAGAGTCCGTTGAACATGCGGGTAATCGGCGAAACGCTGGATGATGCAGCCGGAGAGGCGTTCGATAAGAGTGCCAAGCTGCTGGGACTTCCTTATCCTGGTGGGCCATTAATAGATAAATACGCCAAAGAAGGCGATCCCAATAGATTTAAATTCCCTGAACCAAAAATACCGGAGTTGAATTTCAGTTTCTCCGGCCTTAAAACTGCCATCCTTTATTTTATACAGGAGAACCAGCAGCAGGATCCTCAATTTATAGAGAAGCATCTGGCAGATATCTGTGCGTCTATACAGCAGCGGATTGTGAGTATTTTGTTGAACAAGGTGGTAAAGGCCGCGCAGGAAACCGGTATCCGTGATATCGCGATAGCTGGTGGCGTGAGTGCCAATAGTGGCCTGAGAAACGCGTTGGAAGCCTATGGCAACAAATACAACTGGCGCACTTTCATTCCCAAATTTGAATACTGTACGGATAATGCTGGTATGATTGCCATTACTGCTTATTACAAATACCTCGCAGGGGAGTTTGCTGGACTGGATGCCGTTCCTACGGCTAGGGCCGCGTTCTAACCCTTATGGGTATACGTAGGCCAGCCAAGTACGTGTCTGCCGAAGGCGTAATAAATAATACTACTTTAACGATTTAGCACTATATTGTTTTCATAACGTCAACTTGGTACATTATGAAGAAACTTGTTATGGGGTTACTGCTCCTGGGCGGATTATCGGCTAGGGCACAGCAGCATGATGCCCTGACAGACTGGAAGAACCAGAAATATTCCATGTTTATTCACTGGGGTGCGATCTATAGCACGCTGGGAGGTGTTTGGGAAGGTAAGCCAGTTACTCGTGGTTATAGTGAGCAGATACAGTCGCATGCCGGCATTTACAGTGATGTATACGGAGATGTAGCTAAAAGGTTTAACCCAACCTATTGGAATGCTGATTCTATTGTACTGTTGGCAAAAGCGGCTGGGATGAAATCTGTTGTGATGACTTCCAAGCACCATGATGGCTTTTGTATGTTTCATTCCGCCTTTACGGATTATAATGTTGTAGATGCGACACCGTTTAAGCGGGACGTATTGAAGGAATTATCGGATGCTTGTAGGCGTCATGGGTTGAAATTCGGGATGTATTTTTCGTTGATCGACTGGCATTTCCCGCAAGCGTATCCTATCAGTAGCAGTAATAGTGATCCGATTACGCCGGAGCATCATGCCTATAACCTGCAACAGGTAAGGGAATTGATGACTAACTACGGACCGGTGTCTGAGATTTGGTTTGACATGGGATCATTGACCGCGCAGCAGAGTAGGGATTTAGCGAGTTTGGTGCATGAGCTGCAGCCTGGATGTATGGTGAGTGGTAGGTTAGGAAATGATGCCGGAGATTTTTGTGTAATGGGAGACAACCAGTATCCCGACTATGCCATTGCCTCACCATGGCAAACGCCAGCGTCTGTATATGATGAAACCTGGGGTTACCGCTCTTGGCAAAAGCATGGCAAGGCCGAAGATAAAGCAGATGAGAAACTCCGTGGGCTGATAAAAGTAGTGAGTAGGGGAGGTAATTACCTGTTGAATATTGGGCCACGTGGGGATGGGTCTGTAGTAGATTTTGAAAAAGAAGTATTGATATTGAATGGTCAATGGCTGGAACGCAATGGGGAAGCCATTTACAGCGCATCTCCAAATCCATTTGACACCACTTTTGCTTGGGGAGAAGTGACTGCCAAACCGGGTAAAATTTATCTCTCTCTATTACAACAACCGGTAGGAAATTCGATTTTTCTGCCTGGATTGAAAAATAAAATTACGGCAGTACAAGAACTCGGGGCAGCAGGTCCTTTAGCTGCAAATGTTACAGCGGTGAATGGTGGCGTGCGTATACAACTGCCATCAGGAGTGCTGCAGCAGGCACATATACCCGTGATCGCATTGAGTTATGAAGGAACACTGGATATTCAGCCAGTGCATTTATTATCGCAGCCATCTTTGCTGGATCGTGGGAATGCTACTCCCTTGTATAGTTTTTCCGGCATTGATTATGAAAGTTATTATCGCAGTGCGGTAGGAGATACTTGGGCGTTTGTATCATCGAAACCTAAGCAGGTAGTAGCGAGATACAGCGATGCAGAGAAAGGCCGTACGTTGGCGTTTACGCTGAATGGTCAGTCGCAAGAGATCTTGTTGGTTGGTGGTAAAACGATTGCATTGAAGAACGATTTTCAGCAGTTGAAATTTGGGTCTATGTATGTGGCTGGACCGTATCGTGGCGGTATTGGC
This sequence comes from Chitinophaga sp., assembly GCF_019236475.1. Taxonomy (GTDB): domain Bacteria; phylum Bacteroidota; class Bacteroidia; order Chitinophagales; family Chitinophagaceae; genus Chitinophaga. Next base: position 86,263 of record NZ_JAFAIX010000003.1, on the reverse strand, counting down.
GGGAGTGCTGGCGATCTTCATAATATTCGTCCTGCCGCCGCATGGGCGGGTAAGGATACTGCATGGATACAGCATCCGGAGTGGCGGAATGATCAGGTGCAAACGTTAGCAGGAGGTAGGCATACCAACTGGTATGTAATGCAGGAAATTACATCAACGAAAGGTGGCGAATACCTGATAGGCTTTACCAGTGGGGATGGTATACAGGTGTATGTGAATGGAGAGGAGCAGGTTATTCATAATCATCCTGATAGGGGAACTACTCAATCGGAAGTAGTATTACTGCGCTTGAAGCCAGGTGTGAATCAGATAGTCGTGAAATTATACACACGTTTTGCGAAGGAGTTGCAATGGGCTATTAATAAGAATATTTCACAGCAGTTGTATGAGCAGGTATTGCCCGTGGAAATCCGCAAGGATGCAGCGGTACAGCATATTACCATTCAGGATGCCAAAGCAGTATCTCCGCATCGGAACATGAGAATGCCTAATCTCTCCCTATCTTTGCGGGCAAAATAGGGTATGGCCAATACATTTTTTCAGTTTAAGCAATTTATTGTGCACCAGGAGCACTGCGCCATGAAAGTCTGTACAGACGCCTGTATACAAGGGGCTTTCACCGCGCAGTACCTCCAGGGAGCAACACATGTGCGCACTATTCTGGACATAGGTGCTGGTACGGGTTTGCTTAGTCTGATGTTGGCGCAGGCGCATCCGGCGGCTATTACCGCCGTAGAGTTGGATGCAGGAGCGGCGAGGCAGGCGAGAGAGAATTTCGCGGCATCTCCATGGGGAGATAGATTATCCTTACTGGAAGCCGATGTACGGGAGTTGCAGCCCAGTGCATTATATGATTTTGTGATTACGAATCCGCCGTTTTATGAAGTGGCATTAAAGAGTGGGCATGCGCAGAAAGATCAAGCTATGCATGCAACGAATTTGGGCTATGGCGCGTTAATACAAGCCATTGATGCGCATTTAACACGGGATGGCGCATTTTCTGTATTGTTGCCTTATCAGGAGTTTATTATTTTCCGGGAACTAGCCGAGCAGGCCGGTTATCATTTAGGAACGCATTTGCAGGTGAAGCAAAGCGTGCGTCATGGATATTTTCGGAGTGTGGGTATCTTTTCTCGTGAGTCGAAACCCATGTTGGTGCAGGAGTTGGATATACGAGATGCCCACAACAACTATACAACGGCATTTATAGCCTTATTACAGCCTTATTACTTGAAGTTATAGTACATCCTCCACATAATCTTGCAGATAGCTGAATTTCGCAGTTAGCTGTCTATTTTGCGTAATGGTAGCATTCAGCAGCATTTCGCTGTTATCTTTCAATAATTCTTCAAAGACATATTTCATCAGTTGATCTCCGAAATATTGGGAAGCATCCCGGGGTAATTCATTGGGGAGATTGCTGACACACATCATATCGACGGTATCTTGTAGGTATGGTTCGGTGCGGGTATTGGTTTGTTTATTGACGCCGTAGACGGGATCTTCGATGGTGCTATCGCCGAGATTGGAGGGGACGGAGCCATTGGTATCGTCTGTGATATCTGCGATCACTTGGATGTGGAAGTTATCTTTTTTCAGGTCGTTGGCAGTGAATAATCGGGGTATATTCTGATCCCAGTAGATACCGTTCATGAGGATATCGCTCACGGTAACATAGGGGAGGAAGCGGCAGTCGTACATTTCCGGGTGTGCGTGGAAATCGGCGCGACTATAAGTTTTCTCACCTTTGCGAAGATATAGTTCACCTGCTTTCAACTGCGTATATACGGGATAGTTATATTGGTTCATGAGGTATTCTTCTGGTGGGAGGTATTTAATACCAAGGAGTCCCATTATTTCCAGGATGCCGGCGGCTACGCGTCCGGAGCCGGTGACAACGATTTTTAGAGGTGGTAATTTCACACCGAAATAGTGGGTGATGAGTTCTTGGAAATCGTGGCATTGGTGTACAGGCTTCAATTTGAAGGTGCCGGTTTTATGGCCGTAGGCCATTAGGCCGTTGTGGGCGCCTACTACGCCCGCGAAGAAGCCGAAGCCGAGGATTCGTTGTCCATCGGGGTGGACGAGGCATTCGTAATCTATCAGGCGGATATTTTTTTGCAAGATGGCTTGCAGCATTTTACGGTTATGTGGTTGTTTCTTTTTGGTATGGCTGAAGAAGAGATATGTTTTATTGGGGATGAGGAATGGAGGAGGCACTTCTTTGATGCCTAAGAGGAGGCTGCATGCGCTGAGATCTTCTGTAATAGACACGCCGGCTTTAGCGTATTCTTCATCTTTAAAGCAGCGATGCGGAGAGGGTTGGGCATGTACCATTACGTGAGGGTAGTGGTGCATGATCCACTGGCATTGTTTGGGAGTGAAGGCAGCGCGGTTATCGTGCGGTATTTTTTCTTCCCTTATGAGACCAATGTGAAGCGTCTTTTCCATCTTATAATTTACGAAAAAAAATAAATATTTGTTTATTTCAAATTAATATCTACATTTGCATCCCGTTAACGCGGGAACGCATTGCGAAAGGCAATTGCCCAGATGGCGGAATTGGTAGACGCGCTAGACTCAAAATCTTGTTTCGGCAACGGAGTGCAGGTTCGATTCCTGTTCTGGGCACAGAAACTACCACAAGGAAAAGGCTCTCGGAAGAGGGCCTTTTCTATTTTACGAGCTTGTATATATAGATATGCATACAAACAAGTTGACAGCATATTAAAGAGCCAGATTTCAAAAGTACCTCATTCCATCTGCCTAAGCATTTATCCTACTGCCGGATCAAATCCGAGTTATTACGCATAAGGTAGGCCAACGCTTCTGTCAAAGCCTACTCCGTATTTTTGGGATTAAAACCTAACTCGTTTCTTGACTTGGAAATATCAAAGTCCTGTTGTAGGCCAGAAAACATTGCAATATCTTTTGTAGTGAGTACCGGGGCTTTCCCACTTAGCTTTGCAGAAAATTCCATCAATCCGGCAATGGCATACAACATAAATTTAGGTACTGATCCGGGTACTTTGAGTTTCAGTTCGGGATATAGTTTTTGAGCCAGTCTGGTGGTATCTGTAATGGTCATACATTTTTCGTTGGCAAGAATATAGCGTTCTCCTGAACGCCCTTTTATTGCTGCGAGGTAACAGCCTTCAGCCACATCCTTAACATCAATCCAGTTCAACGTGATTTTGGTATCCATCGGAATTTGTTTATTCAAAATCAGTTTCAATACACCATAAGAGACATTAAGAGGAAGAAATGCTTCACTGCCAATCATCGCTCCCGGCATAACGGATACCAATTCTATTCCCAATTTTTTTGCCATTGCGAAAGCCAGTTGTTCACCATCATTCTTGGAATTGTAATACATATCTCTACGGTCAGGATTGTAGCCGTTGCTTTCTTTTGTGGGCAGTGTAGTATAGTTTAACGCTGCAATGGAGCTGACATAGACTATCCTCTTTACACCTGCTTCCGCGGCAGCCTCGATTGTATTTCGTGTTCCCTCTATGTTCACATCGTAGATTTCCTTTTTGGGATCCTTAGCCCATAATTTGAAAGCAGCGCCTACAGCATAAAATGTATCCACGCCTTGCAGGGATCTTATAAAAGAAGCCTTGTCTGTAATATCAGCCTGTACAACCTCGCAGTTCAAACCGTCGAAGGGTGTTTTGTTTTTGATGTTACGTACGGATGCCCGTACAGGGATACCTTTTTTTAGTAGTAATCGGACTAAATTATTACCTAAATGTCCGTTGGCACCGGAAACCAGTGCTAAGTTTTTCTGTTCCATTCCAATGATTTTAAATGACAAGCCAAAGGTCAGCCTTGCGCATTCAAAAACACTTCACAAATGTTACCTAATAATCTGTTTGCGGATACGACTTAAACTTTTAGGGTTCATACCGAGAAATGAAGCAATGTATTGCATCGGAACATGCTGAAGAACATCGGGATGTTCATTCATCAATTTCAGGTAGCGTTGTTCAGCACTAAGCGTAGCCAGCTCTTTGGAACGCTTTTCATTATAAGTTAAGGCTTGCTGAAACACCAACAAACTGAAATCTTTAAAAGCCGGGCTTTGTTGGATCAACAAATCGAGGTCTGGTTTTGTAATTCTTAATAGTTCACAAGCTGTAATACACTCCAGATTTTCGTCCGACTTGCTTTGACTCACAAAATTGGAGTAGGAAGTAATAAATCCGGGGGGACAATTGATGTGTGTTGTTACCTCTTCACCTTTGTCGTTGTAATGGAATAGACGTACGAACCCCGAAACAACAAAATACAGATAACAAGGGATTTTCCCTTCTTCTTCAATAATACGATTCTTGGGGTACAACACTGGTTCGAAGAATTGCACACACATATCCTTTTCTACATCAGAAAGCGCTACGTTTTGTCTAATAAGATGGATAAGTTGATCGTGCATAATACAAAGGTAAAATAAAGGGTGGTGATTTTGTCCGGATCTTTTGAAAATTGAAGCCAAAGGATCGTCCTTGTAGTAGTCTCCTGGTGTGAATATCTTAAAATAGTGGAGGAGCAGTGATCTTAGCATAAAAAAGTTGATTTTTGCAGTTATCTTTAAATACTATGAAAAAGAAAGCTGCTATCAAATTGCTGCTAAGCATGCACCCGTTAGAGAGGGTCACAGTAAGTTTAGGGTTGACCTTATTGGTATTTGCCTTATTTCATTTCTGTCACATACCTTTTAATCCATTGGTGCTTTCGGTGTTATTATGGGATGTATTTGCTCTTTCGTTTATAACGATGGGGTGGATTATATTTTTTAGCAGGAATGTTGATGAGATAAGAACCTGGGGTAGAATAGATGACGGTAACCGGGTATTTGTCATGACTGTCGTTATAATCGCCTCGGTTGCCGGTCTGGTAATTGTTTTATTAATGTTGTTATCAAATGATTTAGGACCTTCAAAAGGAGTATATGTGCCTGTTGCAGTCGTTGGGATGTTGGCCTCCTGGATTATGGTTCATACTACCTTTACCTTTCATTATGCAGATATTTATTATGACGATGATGTTACTGACCCAACCAGGCATGCAGGTGGGCTGATTTTTCCTGAAGAAAACAATCCTGATTATATCGACTTTGCCTATTTTTCGTTTGTGATAGGTATGACATTCCAGGTATCTGATGTGGAGGTCAGCAGGAAGCTATTGAGGAGGATCGTACTGTTTCATGGCCTTATTTCCTTCATCCTGAATACCTTTGTATTAGCACTCACTATTAACCTGATTGCAGGGTTGAGATAATGTTAAAGGACAGACTTGAGCAATAGTTTCAGCATCTGATACATAAACTGGGCATCGAAGTCCACAAACCTTTTAATCAGCCAGGGGCATGCCAGTCGGTCAATTTTAGGGCGTTCACGGGTGATCCAACATGCAGAAATCCCATCCAGGGGGAAGAGATTTTATCTCCCCCTGCAAAATTAGTATATGAAATGGTCAATTTGTTGGAGAGAAAAATGAGGAATTTTTTGCACCTTCGTCAACCTGATATTTCCGTTTATATAATACAGATACAACCAGTGAACATTTAGCATAACGTGCTCCTTGCTATTATTCAAGGATAATAGTTTTCCCGGCCAGGATACGTTATCGATTAAAAACACCAATTATTATTGAATGCAACCACTTTGGTGTGGTTGGCAGGGATATTTTGCCTGCACTATTGCCAAACAACTGACCGCAAGGTGGTGCGCATAATTTTTTATTGCAGCAATGAAATCAAATAGTTTGATGTTTGAAAGAACGACTGCTGTTGCCGGTTGGCTCAGCATATTAATCATATTGTTAACAAGTAGTCCGGGAAATGCACAGGTACGCTCATTTAATACTGGCTGGAAATTTACCGCAGTTGAATTTGCCAGCAGTGAGAAAGTAGACTCTTTCCGGCGATTGGGTATAAATTGGAGCGATCAGTTCCTGATTGAACAAACAAATGAAACTGAGGGTATCCAGGCAATGGATACAGCGATCGACAAGCAATGGTCGGCGCTGAAAGATCGTCAATGGTATCCCGTATCACTGCCCCATACTGCATTCCCGGAACCGTTGGTGATTGTTAAACCGCGGGAAGGAGTGGCTTACTACCAGAAAAAATTTGAAGTGGCTCCCGCCTGGAAAGGCAAACGTCTAACCATAGTATTTGAAGGTGCGATGCAGGTAATGCAGGTATGGATAAATGGAAAATACATGGGCCGTTTCACAGGCGGTTACCTGCCCTTTGAGGTAGATTTCACGGATGTAGCAAGATATGGCGCGGAGAATATGGTGTTGGTAAAACTCAACAATAAAGCTAATCCAGTGGTTCCCCCAGGAAAGCCGGTGGGGAAAATGGATTTTATCTATTATTCAGGAATTTACAGGGATGTATGGTTGCATATCCGCAATCCTCTTCATATTTCCAGCAGTATTACTGCCAACAAAATAGCAGGAGGTGGCATCTTCGTGACTTACCCGACTGTTGCCAAAGAACAGGCTACCGTGGAGGTACAAACGCACCTGGAAAATAATAGTGATCAGCCGCAAACTTTTTTCATTGAACAGGCAATTATTGATAAAAGCGGTAAGAGCGTGGCTATTGAAAAATCAACACCCTATAGCCTTTCCGCTGGCGCCGAGAATCATTACCTACAGCAGTTGACTGTATTGCGGCCTTCACTCTGGCATCCAGACCATCCTTATTTGTATCATCTCAGAACAAGGATCTTCCGTGGTAAAGAGATGGTGGATGAGCAGATAACGCAAATAGGCATACGAAGTTTTGATATCAGCGCCCAAAAAGGGCTGTTGATCAATGGTGAACCTTTCCGGATTGCAGGTACTAACCGGCACCAGAATTATCCTTATATCGGAAATGCTATTTCAGATCAGGCATCTTACCGTGATGCATGGCTGATCAAAGCAGCGGGGATGAATGCTGTACGCGCCGCCCATTATCCACCTGATCCCTCTTTTATGGATGCCGCTGATGAGTTAGGAATACTGATCATCAACTGTATTCCTGGTTGGCAGTACTTTAATAAGAACCCGGCCTTTGAAGACAATGTGATGAGGGATATACGCCAAATGGTACGGAGAGACCGTAATCATCCCAGCGTTGTGCTGTGGGAGGTGAGCCTGAATGAAACCTATCCATCGGCAGCATTTCGTTGTCGCCAGGCAGAAGTAGCCCGCAGTGAATGGAGAGGCGGAAAAAACTTCTTTACCAGTGGAGATTCCTATTTTACCAAAGCATGTTATGATGTGCCTTACGATGACTGGAATGGAGATCCTGGTGCCCGCAACAATACCACTTATCCCGATCACGCATTCCTGATCAGGGAGTATGGCGATTATGAATTCGGAGGAGGTAACAGTACCAGTCGCCAACTGAGAAGTACTGGAGAAGCAGGTTTGCTGGCACAGGCCTGGAATCTTCAATGGTCGCATAATAAAAACCGGAAGATTTATCCACGGGCCTTGGGCGATCTTAACTGGGCTTTTTATGACGGCCTGGCGGGTGTTGTAGTAGGTATTGAAGGATGGGGTGTGGCAGACATATTTCGCATACCAAAATACAGTTACTATATGTACAAAAGCCAGCAGCCATTGGCACTGAACCCTATGTTACCTTTTGCCAGCGGCCCTATGGTGTTTATTGCGTCTAACTGGAATTCCCAATCAGACCCTTCTAAAGTGGTGGTATATAGTAACTGTGAAGAAGTGTCTCTCTATCTTAATGATAAATTGATAGCAACACAAAAACCGGATCATGGTCCTGAAACAGAGCATAACGACTATAGTCCGCAGGGACACGGTTTTGATGGTGGCAATGCAAGTAACCTACTGCATCCGCCGTTTACCTTTAGTATAAACGGTTTTGTTCCGGGTACGCTTAAAGCTATAGGGCTGGCCGGAGGAAAGCCGGTGACGGACTACAGCATATCTACTCCTGGCAAGCCGGCAAAAATACAGCTCGAAGCAGGGATTAATGGTAAACCATTTCAGGCAGGTGGTGATATGATATTTGTATATGCACATATCACTGATGAAAAAGGGCAACTGTTGTGGGATACACATCAGCCAGTAAACATCAGTATCACGGGAGATGCGCGCTTATTGAGTCCTGCTACTGTAGACGCAGAAGCAGGTATTGCCACTTTTATCGTACAATCCGGAGAAAGCAAAAATGCTATTATAGTGCAGGCTACTGCAGGAGGGCTTAAAAGCCAGCCATTTTTGCTGAAGGCTAGTGGCAAATGATATAAAGATTTTTGTTTTGAAATTTCACCTGGAAGCTGGCGACAAAATTGGCGCCGGAATAATGCCAATGCCAGCGTTATAAAGACAACAATTACCAATAGGTTTTCCGTGAAATGTAAGTTTTAAATAAGTATTAAATGAGAAGCATATTACATCTTGTACTCCTGTTGATGGTTTATGTGACTACTTATGGTAGCGCAATGAGCCAGGATACAGTTAAGACGAAGTACTTTCCGCATCCCGACAGGATTCGCTATGATGGCGACTGTATGACTATTGATGGAAAGGATGTATTTATTTATAGTGCGGCTTTTCATTATTTCCGTTGTCCGCAGGAACTCTGGAGGGATCGTTTCAGAAAAATAAAGGAGGCAGGGTTTAATACGGTGGAAACCTATATTCCCTGGAACTGGCATGAACGCAGTATGCCTAAAGATATCAGTGACAGGTCGAAATTTAATTTTAGTGATCTGAAGGCCTGGTTGAAAATGGCGCAGGAAGAATTTGGCCTTTATACTATAGTACGCCCTGGGCCATTCCTCTGTGCTGAGTGGTCGGGTGGAGGATATCCCCGTTGGATCAGTTTATTGGGGCCAGGTAAAGGTGATCTCTGGTTGCGTAGTGCAGATCCGGAACATATCAAATGGTCAGTACATTGGATAGACGCGGTATCGCGGGCCGTGGCAGGGGAGCAACTTACCAGGAAAAAGAAAGGGCAGAAAGGAATTATCCTTTTTCAATTGGAAAATGAATATGATGCACATGGTACACTGGATAAGGAAGTGCTCCTAAAATCGTTGTATCGGTCGGCAAAAAGCAATGGCATAGATGTACCATTGTTTACGTGTCTTACACAGGAATGTCGTGCCAGTAAAGATCCGGAGTTGTCACAGGTATTTGATTGTGATAATTATTATGTAGGACTTACAGAAGCGCCCAGTTGCGCGCGTCGGATGGTAAACCTGCGGAAGGTCCAGTCAAATGCTCCTGGTTTTGTAACAGAATTACAGGGAGGTTGGTTTTCGCTGGTGACACAACGTTTGAGCGAAGGGCATTATTCCGACGACCGGCATTTGAATGCCATTAGTCTGATGTCGATGTTGGGAGGGGCTACCGGACTGAATTACTACATGTTTTATGGCGGTACTCATTTTGCCGGTTGGGGTGCCAGAGGGATGACGACCAGCTATGATTATAATGCCGCTATCAAAGAAGATGGTGCTGTAGGTGCTAAGTATGAGGTGGCAAAAAATATAGGTGCGTTTATCCGTCAGTATGGTAAACAGCTTGCACGTGCTACAGGTGGTCCTTGTGAGTTGCAGGCGCCCGGAAAAATTTTCGGTGGTGTACGTATAGCCGCTGACGGTACCCGGTTTGTGTTTCTCCATAATACTGATCCGAATCATGCCGTGCAGGGAATGGTGACACTAATTCCGGGAAAGATAGGTAAACCTACTGCCCCGATGTATAACATTAATCAGTATGGAGAAAAAGTACTGATAAAAGATGCGGATACATCTTCCACCACTTCTGCGTTAACAGGTACGTTTACTGTAGCTGCAGATCTGCCGGCTCTTGGCGCACGGGTGCTGGTGATACCTCCTGGTGTAGCGCCGGAGAAAGGTGAGTGGTGGCCTAAAACGACTAATCCGTATGTTCGTCCTGAGGTGAGTCTACAACCGGTACGTATTGCTGTTGCCATGCATACGGAAGATCCGGTAAGTAAAGCAGTATGGAAACCTTTACCAGCGGCTACTTCATTGCCTGCATTGGATATTAATGATTTCAGGTACAGTCTGTACCGGACATCCTTCCGATTGTCATCCCAGGCAGTGGCCACGGAGAAATACTTGCTATTTAACATGTTCACAAGGGATATTGTATCTGTTACCGTAAACGGACAACCAGCCAAAAGGCTTTTCCCCGAGAAAGCGGATGCACAGACCTGGGTAACACGGGGTGCCGGGGAACGTATTCAATCCAATGAATTTGATAACCGCTTTGATGTATCCGGGCTCCTGAAAGAAGGGCCGAATGAAATAGTGGTGGCCTATGAAAATTTGGGTCATGCACACGGGTATGTGCCCATGGAGGAAGGCGCAGGTATCAGCACTGCGGGGCTATCGGTGACGGATACACTGTTATCGCATCCATTAAATTGGGAATATGCGGCTGACGTAGCAGGTGTTACACAAAATTATTGTCAACCCATCTTTGATGCTTCCACTTGGGAACGAATTGCATTGGATACCACCGGTGAAATACCCCGTAAAGGAAATGGGGTGCAACCTAAAGGAACGCAAACAGGTTTGTTTACCTGGTACCGCATTGAGTTCTATCTGCCGGATACTCCTTCCGGCGTATGGCTACCTTGGATGGCAAGGATCAATGCCTCCGGTAACGGATACATGTGGCTGAATGGACATAACATTGGCCGGCACTGGGAAGCAGGCCCACAACGGGAATTCTGGCTTCCTGAATGCTGGTTGAATATGGGGGAGAAGAAAAAGAATGTACTCGTATTGGGGCTTAGGCAGACCATTAATGGCGCGGAACTCCATGCTGTAGAAATCAGACCTTGCCCGGAGGATGCCGCATTTAAAACCGTAAAGTAATCAGTCATGATGAGGAAAATATTCATCCTATTTTTTTTATTCACGCCATGTACGATTTTCGCGCAAAAGGCGAATAGTTCACATGAATGGACCGCTGATAATGGCAACGGAACATTTAAGAATCCTCTCTTATGGGGCGATTGGCCCGATCCGGATGTAATCCGTGTGGGCGACTGGTTTTATCTGATATCCACCAGTATGCACTATGTTCCCGGCTGCCCTATATTACGCTCCAAAGATCTGGTAAACTGGGAAATGGCTGGTTATGCAGTAGATCGCTATGACGAAGATCCCAGATATGATATGAAAGGTGGCACGCTATACCTGAATGGTTCCTGGGCAGCTACCATCAGACATCATAATGGTCTTTTCTACGTTGGATTTTGTACGCCTTATGGATGGGGTACAGAGAAGGGGAATTTTTCTATCTGCACTGCAAAAGATGTGAAAGGTCCCTGGAAGCGGACAATTTTTCCCGAGTTCCTGTATGACCCGGGATTGTTTTTTGATGATGACGGAAAAGTATATGTTGTACATGGACAAGGGACACTCTACCTGACCGAACTCGCATCCGACGCACTGTCGGTGAAGGGAAAGGCGGTGAAGATCTGGCAGGGGGGAATTAAACGTCCACAGGGATCTTCAGCGCCCAATGAAAGTTATGGCATGGAAGGGTCTCATGTTTACAAAATCAATGGCTACTATTATATCACCAATCCTGCCGGTGGTACAGAAGGATGGCAGGTTTGTCTGCGCAGCAAAAATATTAACGGACCTTATGAATCAAAAATCATTTATCAGGATGAAAGCTCATACCCCAATAATGGTCTTCATCAGGGAGGCATGGTACAACTGAAAAATGGTGACTGGTGGTTTATCATTATGCAGGATCGTGGTCCTATTGGAAGGGTACCGCACCTGTTGCCTGTTACATGGGTAGATGGATGGCCCATACTGGGAGAAAACGGAAAAGGATATATTATCGGGAAAAAACCGGATGTAGGTAAAACATTCCCTATAACGGTTCCAGCTACTTCAGATGAGTTCAATACAAGTCAGTTGGGACTGCAATGGCAATGGAATCACAACCCTGACAATAGTAAATGGTCGCTTACCGAGCGAAAAGGATTTTTGCGCTTGCATGCCTCTTATGCAAGAAAAATAAAAGAGGCACGCAACACGCTTACACAGCGAGTGCAGGGCCCATCCAGCATGGGTATTGTAGAAATGGATATTAAAGGATTAAAGAATGGTGATGTGAGTGGATTGGGTGTTTTTGAGGAGCCATATGCTTTTATTGGTGTCAGAAAAGAGGGAGGTAATGCTACTTTGATAATGGTGAATGATGGTAAAGTGGTGGATAGTATCACAGGTGTATTACAGACAAAAATCTGGTTTAGTGCTGCCGCAACGCATACCGGATTTACTGTTAACTTTTCGTATAGCCTGGATGGTAAACATTTTATTCCTTTTGGCAATCAGTTGAAAATGGGACTGGGTCTTCCATGGACGGCGAACCGTTTTGCCCTGTTTAATTTCAATACGATGCAGGAACATGCAGGTGGTTATGCTGATGTTAACTGGTTCCACTTTAGTGGCGGTTCGCAGTAAAGGCTTGTTTTCTAGTAACCTGTTGAATCACTAAGTATAAGCCTCCCGTTTTTTCGGGAGGCTTTTTTAGCTATTAAAAGTGCCTGTGTCGGTAAAAAAAAATATAAATAAATCAATTTTGATGTAGTTTTATAGAGTGTCGCCCGATACTTTAGTGAACATTGCGATTTTATCCTAGCGAAAGAAAAACAGCAGCTACAAAGAGACATGTCTGACTGACCTTATCTGGCAGTTTTTTCAATTAACTGGAAATGCATATTTTTTTAATTTACTAACTTAAGGTGCTGGCCAGGCTATGGTTTTAGAAGTATTAGATGAAGAGGGTTGTTATAACCGGTTGAAGGCAGGTGATGAGGCTGCATTTCGTCATCTTATTGGTGTTTATGGCCCGGTGCTTTGTCGCTATGCCGACAGAATGATCATGAATAGCGCAGCGGCGGAAGACGTTGTAACAGAGGTATTACTAAAGGTATGGCAGAAACGGGAAACGTTTAACTCTTTTAGCAATATAAAGCGCTTCTTTTATGTAGCTGCCAGAAATGCTTCACTGCAATATATAAGAGACCGGGAACGGGAACAACGAAAGTTCGAAGCTTTTAACGAAGTAAGTGCAGCGGTGGCTGTTGATGAAGTGATCTATGCGGAAATGATGGTGGAGTTACAGAAAGCCATTGCTGAATTGCCCGCCAAAATGCGGGAAGTATTTATCCTGGGATATGTGCACCAGTTGAGTAACCAGGAAATAGCAACACAATTAAACCTCTCCGATCAAACGGTTCGTAATCAGAAAACGAAAGCACTCTCCATTATCCGAAATAAGATGGGCAACAGGTCTCATCTGGAAATTTATCTCGCCTTACTATTGCTATTTCGCTAATGCTTAAGGGCTTTTACCTTTAACGACGCCATTTTTTAAATATCCTCCCGGCGTTTGTATTCTCTATAGAAAAAAATTATTTATTCCGATGGTACAAAATGCCATCCGCGGCATTATAACTATATATAGCAAATTCCTTTACAGGCCATGAATGATGAAAGAATAGAAGAAGCATTGCATATAGCGGCGCTGATACAGCAATTGAGAGAAGGTAAAATAACAGCGGAAGACCAGGAAATATTGCATGCATGGGTGGCAGCGGATAAGGAAAATGAAGCCATATTCCGGCAGATCAGCGATCCTGCACACTGGGAGCGTGAGCTGCAGGCTATTGAAAAGTATGATGCCAACGTGCTTACACAACGGGTATTTACAGCGGCAGGATTATCGCAGCCAGCAGCATCAGTAGCCACCAATCGTTCTATTTTCCATTTGCGGAATTACTGGCAATTGAGTATAGCCGTAGCCGTGATAGGTATTGTGGTGATAGCCATCCGCCTGCATATGCAGCAACCGGAAAGGCCTGCAATCACCAATAAACCGGTTGCCAGCACTGTTGCTATTAATCCCGGAGGTAACAAAGCCACATTGGTATTAGGAAATGGCGCTATAATGACATTAAAGGATAGCGCTGAAGATACCGTAGCCTTGCAGGGGGGCAGCCTCATTGCACAGCAGCAGGAAGGCGTACTGGTATATCATAAAGCCGCTGCTACTGCGCAGAACGAAAGCATCTGGAATACCGTATCCACACCCAAAGGAGGTAAATATGAAATTGTATTGTCGGATGGTACCCACATTTATCTCAACGCAGCATCCTCTGTTAAGTTTCCCGTATCCTTTAATAATAATTATCGTGAAGTGGTATTGTCGGGGGAAGCTTATTTCGAGGTAACACACCGTATGGCGGAAAAAGGAGCATGGCCGTTTCTGGTAAAAATACAGCGTGCAGGTGAAGATGAAGGAGAGGTAAAGGTCTTGGGTACTCATTTTAATGTGATGGCCTACGACGACGAGAAAACGGTGAAAACCACACTGGTAGAGGGCTCGGTGAGCATGCAAAAAGGAGCGAATGCAGTGCTGCTTAAACCGGGTCAACAATCGGTATGGAATCCCAAGGCCAATAAATTAGAAGTCAAACCAGCCGATATCGAAGCGGAAATTGCGTGGAAGAACGGGAGGTTCCTGTTCCGGTCTACAGATATAAAAACAATTATGCGGCAGCTCTCCAGATGGTACGATGTAAGTGTGGACTATAGCGGAGATATGACGGATATTCGGTTTGCCGGAAATATAGAACGAAAAGAAAATATCAGGGAATTAATAGAAATACTGGAAGCGGACGGCCGGTTGCGCTTCAGTATCTCAGGAAGTAAAATTATTGTATCACGCATTCAGAATAAGGAGGAACAATGAAATAAGACCATTTAAAACCACATCAACGTATCAACCAAAATAAACCGGAACCCGCGGCCAGGCGGTATTCCGGTAGTAATGTCCGCTTTTTGACAAGGCGTAGAAATTCCTGTTATCAAAAACGAAACAATACAAATATATGTATTTGCTAGTGCAAAGTGCCCTCTCGTTCTACAGAAGAGTGCGCAGAACCAAAATCCTGTCTCCCATCATTATGAGACTTGCCTTCTTTATATTGTTGGTCACCTGTCTGCAAGTCAGGGGCAACGCTTATTCTCAGAGAATTAATTTATCGGGGAAAGAACTTTCCCTGGAAAAAATTTTGTGGATGATCGGTCAGCAGAGCGGTTATCAGATTGTTTATAATCCTGACCTGGTAAAGAATGCCAGGAACCTGGATTTGAACGTAAAGGACGCTCCTTTGCGGGAGGTACTGGATCTATGCCTTAAAAATCAAGGACTCAGCTACCTCGTCAGGTATAACACGATTATACTGAAATCTGCCACAGGCGTCGGTGAAAAAGAAGGAACCGCTGCTCCTCCGGTAACTGTAAGGGGGCATGTTACGGACGACAAAGGTCAGCCACTGGAAAGAGTAGGGGTACAGGAAAAAGGAACCGCCAACGGTGTTTATTCCGATAAGAAAGGGGATTTCGAGATTCATGTGAAGGATGGAAATGCAGTGCTGTTGTTCAAATATCTCGGATATACGCCCAAAGAGATGCCGGTGAATAACCAGCCCTACATGGAAGTGCAACTGATACCTTCGGCCATAGGTATCGATTCTGTAGTAGTTACTGGTTTTAATACCAAACAAAAGAAGATCAGTATCGTAGGCGCCATCACGACTATTTCTCCGCAGGAGTTGAAGACGCCCTCCAGTACTTTGTCTTCTTCCTTTGCTGGTAGATTATCAGGGGTGATTGCCCGTCAATCTACCGGAGAACCGGGCAGCGGTGCTCAATTCTGGATCAGAGGCGTATCTACCTATGGAGGTACTGGCGCATTGATTTTCCTGAATGGTGTAGAAATATCTTCCGGCGACCTCAACAGTATTGATCCCAGCAATATAGAAAGCTTTTCTATCCTGAAAGACGCGTCTTCTACGGCGTTGTACGGTGCCAGAGGTGCCAATGGGGTTATACTGATCGAAACCAAGCATGGTAAAATCCTGGAGAAACCCAGGATTACAGGACTGGTGGAAAGCGCTGTATCTTCTCCTACAAAAATTGTAAAGTTTACAGATGGTGTTTCCTATATGAAGCTGTATAACGAAGCGTTGCGTAACGACAATCCTTATAATGCCGATCGCTACTCGCCCGAAAAAATCAATGGTACCGCGCAGGGATTAGACCCTTATATATATCCGAATATTAACTGGTACAAAATGCTGTTTAAGGACTATGCGTTCAGTCATCACGCTAACCTGAATGTGCAGGGCGGTGGACAAGTAGCGCGTTATTACATGGGGGTGGCCTATTATAAAGATATGGGTATACTCAATAATGGGTTGCTTACCGGTTTTAAAAACAACATCGATAATAACCGCTTCAACTTCGTGAACAATGTTAGTGTAAAAGCTACAAAAACAACAGAGCTGGAGTTGAATATCAATGCCGACTATTACCGGAACACAGGCCCCGCCACCAGCGCTTCCTCCTTATTTGGCAGCGTAATGGGCGCCAATGGAGTAGACTTCCCTGCATACTATCCTACACCTGCCGACGGTGCACTGGACCATATTTATTTTGGTAATAAAACAGATGGTTTCCTGGGCGCTAATACGCGTGATAATCCTTATGCAGACATGATTAAGGGATATAGTCAGTCTGCCGCGTCTACACTCTTAACTACATTAAGAGGAAAGCAGCAACTGGATATGATCACAAAAGGACTGAGCTTTAATGCACTCATCTCCTTTAAAAACTGGTCCAGCAGTAGTATAAACAGAACCTATACCCCCTACTATTATACGCTGGATAGTTACCGCAAAGATCCTGATGGAAAATATGTATATAATCTGAACTGGATTGCAGCAGCCGGAGGTTCTACCGCATTGGGACAGTCGGGCGATAACAACGGAGACAGAACGCTCTATATGCAAACCACGCTTAACTATAACCGGGTATTCCGGGATAAGCATGATGTAGCAGGTATGTTGGTGTTTTTAAGAAATGAATACAATACCAATACGCCTGGTGATAATATAGTAGACGCATTGCCTTCCCGCAAACAGGGATGGGCAGGCCGCCTGGCTTATGGTTATGATTCCCGCTATTATTTAGAAGCGAACCTCGGTTATACCGGTTCTGAGAACTTCGCCGCCGGGCATCGTTATGGTTTCTTTCCCGCCGGAGGTATTTCCTGGGTGGCTTCCAATGAGATGTTTTTCAAAGCTGCCACATGGACAAGCCATATTAACCTGTTGAAGATACGCGCTTCCTATGGTTTATCCGGTAACGATCAGATTGGGGGCGATCGCTTTCCTTACCTGAGTGTAGTGAATATGAGCGGTAAAAATGGTTTCACCACCGGATACAACTTCGACAATAGTATGTCAGGTATCCAGATTACCCGATATCCGAATAATAATATTCAATGGGAGATCAGTAAAAAGTTGAATATAGGTCTGGATTTGGGCTTGTTTAACGACCTTACCCTTAATGTGGACTGGTTCCGGGAAATGCGTAGTAATATTTATCAGCAACGGGGTACCATCCCCGCTACCGCTGGTGTGTTGAGTGCATTACCTTATTCCAATATCGGGCGGGTACTTAACCATGGGATAGATGCGACTTTACTATACAATCGTATGATCAACAAGGATCTGGCGATTTCCTTCCGTGGCACCTTTACTTATGCCCGCAATAAGATATTGTACTACGACCAGCCAAATTATGCGGCACTAGGCCTTGGTAACTTGTCATACATAGGGCATCCGTTGAACACTAACTTTGGCCTGATAGCAGAACGATTATTTATTGATGATAAAGAAGCTGCCAACAGCCCTGTATTTATTGCTTCCCATGCTGGAGATATCAAGTATAAGGATCTCAACGGCGACGGAACGATCAATAACAATGACCGTGTGGCGATGGGATGGCCTAGAGTGCCTGAAATTGTTTATGGCGCCGGGTTTACGGTTACGTATAAAAAAATTGATGTAGGTATTTTCTTTCAGGGCTTGTCGCATATGTCTGATTATATCAGTGGATTCCGACCTTTCGGACGTTCTCAGAATAACATGATTGCCGCCATTGCTGATAGTCACTGGTCGCCTGATAATCAAAACCTCTATGCATTTTACCCCAGGTTAACAGCGTTGGAGTCGGCCCCCAACAATGAACAGTCTTCTTCCTGGTGGTTGCGCAACTTCTCTTTCCTGCGATTAAAGCAGGTGGAAGTAGGCTATAATCCTGCAAAGTTTGCCCGTGTATACCTGAGAGGGATTAATCTGCTTACGTTTTCTAAGTTTAAATTATGGGACCCCGAGCAGGGAGGAGGGAATGGTTTAGGATATCCTCCACAGGAGGTTGTCAACTTAGGCGCGCAGTTTAATCTCTGATAAACATCCATTCATCCGCTGAAAAAAAGATTTATGAACTTATTCAAACGCAAATATATATTCGGGGGCGTTTTTGTTTTTCTCTTTATAACAGGATTATTGTCCTGCAAAAAGTACCTCGACATTGTGCCGCCCAACACGGCAACCATCAACACCGCCTTTCAGAATTATAATACAGCATTGCGGTTTCTGTATTCGTTGTATGCTTACATGCCCAGAGAGAATGATGCCAGCTATGGAAATATCAGCGCCTGTGCAACAGACCAGGCTATTACAGTATGGCAGAATAACGTCATTTCACGGTTATTAAGAGGAGAACAAAATTCTTCCAATCCTCTGTTTAACTATTGGGAAGGGAAGAACAGTATTCCCGATATCAGCCTGTTTGAAGGGATACGGCAATGTTATATTTTCCTCGACAATGTGGAAAGAGTACCTGGTATTACACCTGATATAGTGAAACGTTGGAAAGGGGAGGCTATTTTTCTCGCTGCCTACTACCACTACATCCTGATGCGTCAATATGGTCCCATTCCACTAATTGATCATCAGATCGATTTCAGTGCTACCAGTGGTACCGACATCTTCCCCTTCCGTCAGCCTTATGATACCTGTGTGAACTACATCGTACAGCGCTTTGATGAAGCGGCAGCCATGTTACCATCCACTATTCCTGCTCAGAATGAGCTGGGAAGGGTAACTTCTGTGGCCATAAAGGCCATAAAGGCGAGATTACTGCTCACCGCCGCATCACCCTTGTTTAATGGTAATAGTGAATACTACGCCAATTTCAAAGATAAGAATGGGAAGTCACTGATGAATATTTCCTATGATAAGGAAAAATGGAAACATGCTATTGATGCGATCAAAGATGCGATAGATGCGGCTCAGCAAAACGGAAGACGTCTCTATCAGTTTGCCGATTACAAGGGACCGACCAATTTCTTTGACAAAACACGTCGCGACACGGGCATGATTGCCTATCGTTTTGCGATGGTAGATCCCTGGAATATAGAGTTGATATGGGGATACTCTGTACCGGAAGGACAGTATCAATGGCAACAGAACGCTACTCCGCTGTCAGGCAATTCCTACAATGGCATCGGTCCAAGTATGAGAACGGTAGAAACTTTCTATACAGAAAATGGATTGCCGATAGATAAAGATCCTACCTGGGCTTATACAAAAAGATACGATGTAGATCCTGATGCGCATACCATGAACGTAAACCTCCATCGAGAACCCCGATATTATGCATCTGTTGCCTATGATAATGGTAAATATCTGGTAAATGGTACTGCTGAAACAATGCATTTTAAAGCAGGAGAGGATCAGGGCTGGCGTTCCGGCGCTACCAACTATTCCCTGACTGGTTTCCTGGTGCAGAAAGTAGTGCATCCGCAAACTGTGGCGGACGACAACAATTTTACGCTCGTTCGTTACCCCTGGCCGATCATCCGTTTGTCAGAGTTATACCTCTCTTATGCAGAAGCATTGAATGAATATTATGGAGTAGCACAACAACAAACCGTGTTGGACAACCTGAATATGATCCGACAACGAGCCATGTTGCCTACTATACAGGATTCCTGGGCTATTGCCAGTCATGCTCCTGTGT
Source organism: Chitinophaga sp. (assembly GCF_019236475.1). GTDB lineage: Bacteria > Bacteroidota > Bacteroidia > Chitinophagales > Chitinophagaceae > Chitinophaga. The sequence continues at coordinate 66,281 of NZ_JAFAIX010000003.1, read as the reverse complement.
TTACACAGGATGAAATGAGGGACATCATTCGCCAGGAGCGTACCATAGAACTGGTGTTTGAAGGGCAATACTTCTGGGATGTGCGTCGTTGGAAACTGGGTGATAAGTACCTGAATCAAACCATTTACGGTATGAATTTCCAGGGCACCGATGAAAGTAGTTTCAACCAGGTTACGCCGGTAATCAACCAGCTATTCAAAACACCTGCCAGTTACCTTTTTCCCATCAGTGTACAGGAGTTGAGCAAGAATACCAACCTTGTTCAAAATCCAGGGTGGTAGCGCTTTTTTAAAACACTTTATTTATCCAAACAACTTTCCTTTATGCTGCATAAAAAACTATTAGCGGGTATGTTATCAGGGGTGTTATTCCTCCACCTGATGAGTTGTAAAAAGAAGGAGGATGTAGGTATGCCGCCTCCTGTGTTGAGTAATCTGAAAGGCACAGCGGGCTATGGTGAGGCTGTTTTCACCTGGGACCCTATTGGTCGCACGCCGAAGGATTCTGCCGATTACCTCTATACCTCCATTAGCTATACCGATAGCACGGGTAAGATCAACGAAACGAAATTCAGTCGTTATACCGATACAGCGGTGGTGGGCAGTTTAATAGATCGGCCCTACACTTTTACCATCAAAACAGTGGGGCCCTTAGGAGCGGTGGGCGTTCCCGCTATGCTGTCGCTCACTCCTAAGCCACCAGTATACATCGCTATTGCCAATACCCTCAAAATTGAGGCTTCCATTGGAGGCGCCAAGATTTCATGGGATAATAACTCCGGAAAAACGGTTATTGTAAACGCCGCCTATACAGATCCCACCACTAACAAGGTGATGAGCAAATCCTTCACCTCCGCCCAACAAGCAGGGGTAGGATTTCTCTCTGGTATTCCAGGTGGTAGTCCGGTTACAGTGGTAGTAACGGTAACGGATATATCCAGACGTCAGTCAAATCCTGTGACGGCTACTGTCACGCCACTGACAGAAGTGAAGATTTCTCGTGCGGGCTGGTCCATTGCGGGCTTCAGTGACCAGGAAGATGGAGGGGAAGGACCGGTGAACGGATATGCTACTGCAGCGATAGACGGTAATATCAACACTTTCTGGCATACCACCTGGTCCTCTGCCGAAACGCCGTATCCGCATTGGATTGCAGTGAATATTGGTCGATCCGTGACTATTTCAAGGGTGGGCCTCGTGAACCGCCAGGGGCATAAAGACGGACAAACTGAAATACAACTGATGGGAAGTACCGATGGACAAAACTGGACAGACCTGGGTACCTATCCCTTTCAACAGAAAAATGAGGAACAATTTTTCCCGGTACCCCCTCAGCAATGGAATTATGTGAAAGTAGTACTCACCAAAGGCCCTAATTTCTTTGGTTTCCTGGCGGAAATCAATTTGTATGGAGCACTGTAAAAAGCAAGTTTTATAAAAAGACTCAAATAAAACCGGGTGGCCAAGAGTCACCCGTTGCTTTAAATAAAATACGAACTTTTAACTTTCACCTTTTATCGAGGGCCTTTTTTATTTTAACAAACTCCAACCCTAAGACCCCACCCATTGATCAATTAGACTTCCCATTAGTTTGGTGAACAAGAAGGCTTACGTATTGTTATGCGGTAGATCATTTTTATAAATAGGTTTTAATTAATACACCAAAACTATTATTGATGGAAGGACCAATTCTGATTGCGATCATCACCGCAATTACTTCATGTGTTGTTGCAATTGTTAGTCTAATTTCAACTAAAAGTACGAGTAGGAGCAGTGGGCATATGGCACTTGAACTGGAAAAACTAAAATTCGAATTAGAGCAAAAAAGGAAAGCTCATGAGCTTAAATTCGATTTAAGCACAAAGCAGATTAGTTCTATAGAAAGGATCATCACCGTTACGCAGGATATTAAGGAGATTTTTCGTCAGATTGTATTAAGCAGTGGTGGTAATATTGCGACGGAGTATTTTTTAATTCGGTTAAAAGAATTGTCTTGCCAGTTGACAGAGATATACAGTAATGAGAGTTTCAACTTTGATAATGATACTAGGCAATTAACACATGACCTTAAAAGTTGGGTGTGCAATTTAGAGATTTGCACCAGCTTCATGGTAAAAGGGGCATTTGTTAATCTATCTGATTGTCAAAAGTCACAACTTTTAAACGCACGAAAAAGATTGACTCGATTTCAAAATGCTTTACAGGAAAGGAGGAGAGGTCTTGTTGATGCGAAGATTGGGAAGTGAAAAATTAATAGTTGTTACAGAAATAATATTTGGAATTAATAAAAACATTTTTACATTTGCAGCCCGTTACGGCGGAGATGCATTGCGAAAGGCAATTGCCCAGATGGCGGAATTGGTAGACGCGCTAGACTCAAAATCTTGTTTTCGCAAGGGAGTGCAGGTTCGATTCCTGTTCTGGGCACGAAAGGCTTGTAAGGATTGACTTACAAGCCTTTTTTGTTTGTACGATTTTCTGCTTATTCTTCCTAATAGGTGGAGATACTATAGAGTATCGTTGCTGAATATATCTCCTTAGGTTTTCCAACAAGGTCTTTGCTTTTTGAGGCAGGGATTTGGTAACGGATATTTACGGTTGTCTGGCCGTTTGGGTTGTATCCCTGCACAAGAATCTGATTGGTGGTTGTCATTTGTACTGTACGGATACTGGTACCTGAAATACCTCCTACGTAAAGGTTTCCAATTGGAAAACTACTACTTGCGGAATTGAATGTCGCATCCAGCGAACGAACCGAAAGGTTCATCCGATAATTTCCTATCCATAGCAAATGTCCGCGCTGGTCGGAAATAACCCCATTCTGATAATCTTCTATTGTTCCAAAAGTGATATCTACATGTTTGTCAGTAGCAGCGAAAGCCATCACTTCATCCACTACTACTTCGAGTTGAACGGCAGTTTGTTTTACTACAGTTGGACTCGCAGGATCGTCAGCTATTTGAAGGTTAAGGGTAGTGCGGTAGATTCCAGGATTATTAAAATAGCGCTTTAAATCCTCGGCTGATATAGTAAAACGTTGCCCAAGATCCGTATGGTTACCTACTGGGATCACGTTATTGGTATATGCGGGTTGACTCGTTGTATTCAAGGCAATGGGGGGCACGCCCCCGTTGCCACTCAATTGATATTTGACGGCCCCCACAGATGCCTTGATGTTGGTAGCCTCACCGGTTCCTATAAATGAAAAATAGGGAGCATCGGTGCCGGCGCTAATATTTAAGGGAAGTGTATGTATGATACCCAGTTCTTCCAGACTTGGTGATACATAACCAGTCAGGTATTGTTGGGCATCATTGATATGGAGTCTGATTAAGGATGGAGTGTGTTGCACACTGAGCACAGGCGCCACTTCAACTTGCAGCCCTGTTGCCAACGACCGGTGCTGCTGTCCTTTCCCACTGGTAATGCCAGCGACCAATTCTGTTTGGTATCTTCCGGCTTTCCATGCATACCTGGAAAGGTTTTCTATATCAAATCGAACAAACAATGGATCATCGGCCGACTTGTTAGGGTTTGGTGAAAGAAGTCTTACATTCTGTTCGTTTTGACCTAACGTAACTGATCCCCGTTCTGTATTATCTTGTATGGGCGTAACACGGACCTGGTTAACAGGAATGCTACCAGTTGCACCATTTAAGTTTGGTGACTGGGAACGGATAACAAACCTCGGATCGGATGTTACCGGGTTAATGTTAGCAACTGTTGTGCTGGCGCGATCTCTGCTAAGCTGTGATTCGCCTAGAATAATAGTAGCCTGTTGTCCCCGCACGGTTTGCCCGTTCAGTGAGAACAATGCAGCAATTAATACTGCCCATATGCTATTGGATCTGCTACTCAACATGAAAATTTTTCTCTCCAACTTTTAATCGATACCCTGCCCCGGTATCCAACATGCCAACTGCCAAATAATCTCCTTTTGGAAGATCAGCCGGGAGGACAACGTTGATGAATTGCTTGCCAAGGGGCATAATGGCGACCGGCGATGGCTGCAATTTGATTTCTTGGCCTGTATGCTTATTGGTGAGTTCCACCCTCAATTGGCCTGTCTTGTTGATTTCACCGGTATTATGATATCCCACCACTAGGGATGAAGGTGTATTTTTATCCGAAGTTGGTTTGTAATCAAAACTATCAAACTCCACTTCCCCTTTTTTAGCCAAGTTAGAATTGTAAAACACCTGGATAGCAAACTCGTAACCTATTTTAATGCCAATGGCACCCTGTGCAGCACTTTTACGTTCTGAAGGGTTGGTCTGTGTAAAAAAAAGCATGCTATTGGTGGCAATAGGATCATTCGCCTGGGGAATATCCATATAAACTGTTACTGTTTTGCGTTCATGTGGCGCTACCACGAAATGCGTTTCTGTTAGGCGCACCTGTTCCGCATTGCTATGCGGTAAAGTACCTGCAGGTTGATACAGTTTGTTCCCTATAGCGTCCCGCTTCCAATCTTTTACACTGGTAACAAATTCAAAATTGGTATCCCCGCTATTGCTAATTAAAACTGTTTCGCTTACTGTCTGTCCCGGTTCCCCGTGAAAGGTAATCCTAGCAGGGGAAATGGAAATTTGCTGGGCACCGGCATGGACGGATCTCGCCAGTATCAGCATGATTGCAAAAGCAACAATTTGATATTTAAAATTTTTTTTCATCTCTTTAATTATTTGGGGTTAACACGGATCAAAGAGTGGGGTTGGTGTTATTTGTTCCACCAACCTCTTTAATCTTATTCAGCAGCCACTGTATACGTCAATGTAACGTTATAAAGTTCTTTAGGGGCTTCTACCATTGTTTGGTTAGGAGTAATTGTATAGTTAAAATCGAAATCATCACCCACTGTAGCCTTACCTCCTGTATAGATTAGTTGATCTACGGTAGTTGGGGTAACGTCTGTTTGGTAAGAACCGCCATTTGACTGTTTTGCAGCAATGGTTAAAATATTCAGTGGCAAGGTTGCTGCGGACTCTGTAGAATTGAATGCTGGTGTTTCAGCTCTTACGGTAATCTTGTAGTTCTCCGTGCTTACCACATGCAATTGCTTATTTTTATTTTTTTGATGGGGGTGTGTATAGTCGTCCGCATTGTTAAATTCAAAGGTTGGCAGATCAGTACCGCCATCACCAGGAAATAAGCCCATTGCATCCTTCAGGTCCACATTAACGATCACCTGTTGTGATTGTGGAAGCGCCTGTGCCATCGCTTTGTTACTTCCAAACGCTAATCCTGCTACTACCACGGCTGCTGTCAAAACTTGATTTTTCATTCTATCTGCTTTTTAAAATTAGTGACTACTTTTTTACGCTATTGCTGAGCATATGGCTTCTGCCTGTATTGAAAATGCAAAATTACGATCGTCCTTATCCAAGGCTTTTGCACCATTGCCTGATAATCTTGTACTATTTATAACTAGATTCGTTTTAGTCGATGAAAAGTTTGCCCTTTGCTTTACCATTTGTATATGACCGATGCCGGACTTCATATATATTTCGCTGGTCCTTTTAAAACCAAAAGAAGTGTAGAACTTCCGTCCGTAGCATGGTGTGCTGATCCTAATGGGATGATCTCCATAGTACCTATAGCAAGCAGCAATTACTTTTTCGGTTAATATGTGCCCGATATGTTTACCACGGTAGGAAGTGGCAACAACAAATTTATCTGCGGATATTTCATCATAAACCAAGCCTGGTGGCAGCAGCCTTGCATATCCGCATATCTTATCGTTTTTATACAACAAAAGATGACGGGAAAAACGGTCTTTACTATCCATGCCTTGCTGCCCCAAATGCTGCGCTGTATGGAATACCTCATTACGCAGCACCTGAATTCTTGACTGTTCCTGCTGCGTAAGCTCATCAAAACATTTACATTTAACACTTATTTTCATCCTGCACTGATTTTATTCTTTATTCGTTTTCATCATATGCGGCCATCATCAAAATTTTTTCACATCTACTTCAACACGTTCGTCTTTATAATGGAAAATAAGAGGGTGTGTGTTTTCCTTATCCACCTGGATGGATTGGTGTTCTTCGGCAACAGAAAAAGTTTGTCCGACCGTGTCTACGGAAATAGTATAGCGATTCTCCGGTAGATAAAAGGTGAACTGTCCTTTATTGTCAGTTAAGGTTTGGTAAGTCTTCCCGGATGCAGCTACTGCATGGATACGGATACCTGATAAAGCGTGTTCACCGTTAATATAACCCCCTGAAATCTTTTCGAGATTGCCTGTTAGTTTCACGGACCTAACCAGTGGAACCTCCACTGTTTTATTACGGTTCAGCAGTATCGTATAATCGACTCCTTGCATCCAACCATCGGTAGAGAGAATGGTCGGTGTATAGCCTTTGTCTGCAGGGGCATCAAAGACCACCTTTCCTTTTTGATCTGTAACGGCTGTCAGGTGATTGATTTTCACTAGCAGGTCACTTACGGCTGGTTCGTTAGCATCCCGAACACCGTTACCGTTGCGGTCTTCAAAGTAACGGAGGGTAAGTTTATGGTCGCGGATATTTCGGTTCTTGCCAAAGCGCTTTACAATGCCCACGGTAATCTGTCTGGAAGTCAGTAAACTGGCCTGGTCACCAGTGTATTGTGGTGGTATTGGGTTCAAGCCAGTCTGCGGGTCATACATTGATAGCTGACTGAGTTTGTTAAGCCCCAGGAAAACATCCGCCTTCAGCATCCAGTTATTGGGGAGTTGGTAGCGTGCATCTACATTCAGTACATAATTTTGGCTGTGGTTGTACCCGTAATCGTAATACCTAACTGAAGTATTTACCCCAAGCCGGTCTTTGAGCGCAGTAAACTGGCCTTTTAACCCCAAAGAGAACACGTTATAGACAGTGCCTGGCTTGCTCACAAGCGCGTCTGAAAGAAAATAGGGATTGTGTTGGTAAAATCCATCTAATCCCCAAAAACGGTAGTTATAATTTATATTGATCCGTGCTGAGTAAAAAGGCGCTTCTGGATGGCCGGAGGTATTCTGATAAGTAAAACCCTGGTCCATGTCAAAGTAAAGACTATGGGTCCCCTTGTTAAAGGTTGCGTTGAATTTAGCCCTGACGGAGCTAGAGCGCCACATCTCCCCGCTAAAGGTATCTGCCGGAAAATAATTTCTCGGCTCCATATATTGTCTGAAATAATAAGGATTTACGGAGAAATGCCATGATGATGCCGGGGTGAATCGGATACCTGCTTCGTAAATCTGGTTTCCGTATGCATTCGTGCGCATCAGGAAGTTATTAAACTGCCTGACAAGGTATTTTGGACGGCTGTCTAAGACACTGATCCTACCGCTGATAGCAGTTGTAGCATTCAGGCCATAAGAGATCATATTTTCCGACTGGAACATCCCGCGCCGGATACCGCCATAGTAAGGAGATGCATAATATTGACGCGTCGTCACGGTCATATCAGGTTGCCTGTAGGTATAATCGGCACCGAGCGCAAAACCATCATGGTGTTCATTACCTTTACGTTCGTAGGATTCTGTACTGATTCCGCCTTCTATGTTCAGTTGCTCTTTGCTATTATGCAGGATCTCTTTCTTGGCAGAAGCCAGTTCCGTTGTTACATGATCCAAAGTGTTTTTATTGGTTAGGGCAATAACACGGGTCTTTTCGTGGTTACGGTCACCGTCGATGTATTCTGCTGCAAAGGTGCTGCCACCAACGCCAGGGTTAAGGCCATCTGCATACAATAGATAGTTGTTCCTTAGTCCGTAAATATTGATCCGCTTTTTGTCATTAAAATAATAGGAGCCTTTTGTGCCGATACCGTTGACATTAAAGTCCAGGTCTTCATAAATATTACCAGCCCGGATGCCATATTTCCCCCGACGGTAGTCAACAAACGTGTTAAACATCGTGACCTTGTTTTCACCGTTCGTAAAATAGTTCAGATTTAGATTATAGCCCAGGTGCTCTTGCTCACCTAGCTTGTAATGGCCGTTGGCCGATAGTTGTACAGAAGAATAGGTATTTGCATTGACATAACTAATCGACGCGGTATTGGGGATGCTCGAAGAGAGCAAATCGCTTTCAGGGCTACTAAGGCTCCTGCGGTTGGAGAGGGACATCACACGGAGGGCCTTACGGTCCAGTTGCCCCTTTACGCTGTCTATAGCCCTGATGATTACTGAAAAATCCGCCGCCTTGCCGGGTCCGCGTTTGTCTTTTAAGAGGTAGGATTGCGTTACCTCTTCACCACCTGCAACAGTTATAGGCCCTCTTTCACCAATGATTTCCAGGCCCTCTGGGACTTGTTCAAAGTCCAACATAAAAGTTTTGGACACCAGGCTGTTATTGAGAAGCCTTACAGGTATAGTTGCTAGATGATCCCGTGTACTTAAGTAAATTTCGGGAGACGTTGTTCCGATAACGATACTTCTGCCTTCCTCTATTTTCGTATAAAATACGGCTGGCGAACCTGTTTGAATATTGTGTTTCACGTCCGTAAGTGTAAGGATGAATTCCTGGACCTGTTGATGAATGGTAGCCGCTTCTGCGAAAAATTTTACGGGGATAGATCTTGTTTCTTTGGGAGCTAGTAGGATGCTGTTAGGAACCCTTAATATGCCACTGTTCATGGCTTCATTAGCTTTACTTTCCAAAGTGACCACTTTGTCGGTCTGGTTGGTAACAACCAGGATATTAGAGAAAGTATTTGCCCTTTCTATTGTTACCGTATCCTGTTTAAATGAATAGGTAATGGGCGATTGTTGTGCTGTCGCTGTCTTAATGCCTCCAAAACTTATGAGCAACCATAGCAAAAAGTGATGCCAGCTATTAGAGGTACTTCTTCTTGTTTGTAAGGTAATCCTATTCGCTTCATATTTATCCAACTTTTTGTTCATTAAACCGATGTTTATTCCCACTTTCCTGATAGTCCCGCCAGAGACTAGGAGACTACATGTTAAAGTAACCTTTCCCACGTTTCACCAATCCCCCAAAAACCCAAACATGAAACGGGGAAAGGTTACCACAAATCTGAATGCAAAATTACTTCTCACCTCATCTTCAATTTTTGCACTGAATCGTGAAAAAGTTGTACAATTTATTAATCATTGATCTTGTGATCTCAAGAGCCTGGTTGTTGTTAGTTATAAATTATACCAGTATTTTTAGGTATTGTCCAATAAACGGTGTGGGTTATAGTGGTAATTTCGTTCATCTTCTTACAGAGTATTAACAAAATTACGCTCAATGAAAAGGGTTGAATTTGAACTTGGACAGTTTGCCCATTGCGCAGATAAAAATGCGGAAAAATTATACCAAGCTGTTCTGGAGTTACTGGTAACGGATGGGCATAGTGGTGTAACGCTTGATAATGTGGTTAAATCGTCAGGACTGGGAGTCTCCACAATTGAGCGTTCATTTGGAAGCCTGAATGGTCTTAAAGAATCCTTTATTGAAAGAATGCTTGACAAAGTGGAAAAAGAACAATTGTTTCAGCCGTTTCAAGTTCCCACGGGAAAAGCTTTTGGGTGTGAAGTGGTGGGAGATTATTTAGAGCGATTGATGGTACCGTTGTACAAAAATCTGATTTATCAAAAGGTGCTTATCTGGAGTTATGGAGAACGAAGTACAGCCCTTGACAAGGTTAGGAGTTGTTGGGAAGGGCTCCAGGAAGAATTGTTTAAACAATCTGAAGCTTATTTTGTAGGTACTGGTATAGATTACCGAACGGGTTATGCACAGTGTATTGGCGGTGTATTTTACTTGTTCCAATTAGATGACGGAAATCCCCGGGGCGTGGAAGGTCTGGTCCCTAGTAGTTGGAATCAGCAGGTATGCATTGCCAACAATTTGAGAAGCCAGGTTTGCGCTCTTTTTAAAGAGGCAGATGATCAAAAAAAAGCGAGAAATTGATAAGAAATAAATGATTGGCGTATTCCCTAAACAATTTTGGCTAATAGATAGGGTCATGTGATTTATTATATATCATAATAAAAAAGGTATTTAATTACCGGGTTATTGTTATGGATCTATACCCAGAGCGTAAAATCGATGAATTTCGATTAGAATTGGATGCAGCGCATGATGTGCTGTATTACCCATTGAACGGTGAAAACGAGATCTCAAAACCCCATAGTCATAATTTCTTGTTGTTGGTCTTATTTGAGACCGGTAGTGGCGTGCATAGTATTGACTTTATCAATTACGACATACGCCCCAAACAACTTCACATCCTGTTCCCGGATCAGGTCCATTCTTGGAAGCTGGACGCCAATAGTAAGGTACATCAGTTGATGGTTGACAGTAAGGTTTTTGACATTATCGGGAATGCCTTTCGGTTTGGCTTTGCACTTTATCGCAAACACCCGGTATTTGACCTGGAACAGGCAGATTATGACAAGTTGCTTCATGAATTTCTGACCGTACGTAACAATCTTGATGAAGTGCCCGTATTGCTAGATTTGGTGGTTGCCCGCATGTATGTGGTGATACTGATGATGAGCCAGATCGGAGAACGAGTATTTGACAACCTCACTGTATTTCTCAAACAGCCCATTTTAACAGATTATTTGGCATTGATCGACAAACATTTTTTGGAAGAACGATCTGTATCTTTTTACGCTGCACAATTAAATATTACCGCCAATTACCTGAATGTCTTGTGTAAGAAACACTTCTTTTGTAAGGCAACCGATATGATTGATGAACGAGTACTTTTAGAGACGAAACGACTACTCATTAGTGGGCACACAATCAAAGACACAGCTTATAAACTGGAATTTTCAGATGTGGCTTATTTTTCAAGATATTTTAAACTGAAGACAGGCTTAACGCCGAAAGAATTCAAGGATCAGTATTCCTGTTCCTGAGAAGGGCTCTATGAAATATGTGATTGCCTCTAAAAGCCAAACATTACCATTTGTAAATTACAAATACTAAAAACTGACCGAATTAGTGTCAGCGCCATTCTTAATGCTCCAGATTCTATAGTGTGCAAGAGCCGCAAGTATTTCAGCACACCTGCACTCCTCAGAAACAACATCAGTTAAGCATTAGAACAATTAAAGAGTTGCTTAGTGATGTGCTGGAAAAGCTGTATCTTCCCCACCGGGCAAATTTTTCCTTAAGGCATATTTATACCAAAGGCGGTGCTACCCACCAGGTAGACTTTAATGAGGATAATGGAGCAAAAAAGACGTGTGGGCGATATACAGACACTACTGTTTATGGGCCTTCCATCGTCTTGGAGGATATAGATTGGGCCAATAAAATTGTATTCAGATAAAAAACGAAAAATGAAGATAGTCGCTTTTGGAGCTTCATACAGCAAAAATTCAATCAATAAAAAACTAGCCATTTATGCGGCATCCTTCTTTAAAAAATCAGAAATAGAAATTCTTGACCTTAATGATTATCTGTTGCCGCTGTTTACCGTTGATGTGGAAAAAGAAATTGGAGTGCCACAGGCGGTAAAGAATTTCATAGCAAAACTGGATGAAGCTGACTTGTTAATTATCTCACTTGCGGAACACAATGGAAGCTATACTGCCGCCTTCAAAAACCTGTTTGACTGGACTTCTCGCTTTAAAATGAAAATGTTTGAAGGGAAAAAGATGCTTTTATTATCCACATCACCGGGACCAAGAGGTGGGCTGTCTGCTTTAGAAGCTGCCATGAGCAGGTTTCCGAGACACGGGGCCGAAATCATTGGCTATTTTTCGCTGCCTAAATTTGATGAAAATTTTTCAGCGGAGGAGGGGATCAGTAATACAGCAATAAAACAGGAGTTCGATTATTTCATCAGCACAGCGCTACAAAATATGAAGTATGAAAATTACGCGGGTATTTAGCGATCAGAATGGCGATACGCATTTCGATGAAAGAGAGATAGCATTGACCGATAACGGTGCCATCGGCTTCCTGTCGGAAAAGTATGCCGTAAAGGCATTGCAGTTCAGAAAAGTGTCGGCAGATTACGACTATGATTTTCATTGTGCTCCACAACAGCAGTACATTGTGCTGTTGGATGGCGGCGTGGAAATCGAGACCTCTTTAGGAGAGGTCAGGCAGTTTCAGACGGGGGAAATATTACTATTAGAAGATACAACCGGAAAAGGACACAAAACAAAAAACCTGGAACCAAAAGAACGGACCTCGCTTTTTATTCACATATGAATTATTGGTGCAACCCATTCTTGATTGGGGAACAGCAGTGCAAAAGCTTCTTTCAGTGGAGAAATGGCATCCTCATTCCTGTTTTAGGAACGTAAGTTATAATTAGTTATAAAGGCTCCTGAAAAGGGAGCCTTTGTTATTTATTTGAATTCCACATTAACCCGTAATTAGTGAAATATATTGGGTTAATAGGAAAGTCTTTGACCTGCCCAACCTGTAGTGCGTAAGAACTGCGCCCAATTCAGTGTGTCAGGGTTTATTTGCCTGCTCCACAATAGGTCGCGGTCTTTTCTAAAATACCCGTAATCAACGGTATACCCTACCATCCCTAAAATTTCCTGTACTAAAGGCTCATTTGAATGGAATTCAGGGAAATGATTAAGTAATTCCTCTCGTGTAAAGGCAGAACTATACACCGCCTTTTTGCCTGTTATCTCGGTAAAGGTATCTACCATTTCTTGGGGAGATATAATATCGCCGACTATTGGCAATGACTTACCAGCATACAGACTTGGGTTTGAAAAAATTTCCAAAACAGCCGGTCCGGTGGCTGTAAGAGGGTCAACAAAAGGTGCACGAAAATCTTTGGGTAAATACATGGGAAATACAAGTGTATCGCCCTTTAAAGTAGGGGTGTAAAATTCAATCAGATTAGTATAAAATAGGGACAAATAAATGAATGAACTGGTAACAGGTAAGGTGCGAATATATTCTTCGATATTAGCCTTGTCCGTAAAATGCGGAGCGGACATTTTTCCTCCTGTAATTTTATCCACGTTTTCCAAACCACTAAAAACAATATGATTTACTCCTGCTTCCACTGCGGCATCTGCCAGTTGTATGCCTAATTCCATTTCGTGGGTTGCTGGTGGGGGAAGGTTTGGGGTCATTATGAAAGCTGCATCTGCGCCTCGGAATGCTTCTACAAACTCTTTTTTATATCCGAGGTCAAGCGGTATACTCACCAGCTCAACTCCCTGTTGGGCTAATTCAATTGCCTCCGGGGAGTTAATCCTTCTGGTTATACCACGTACGCGGTAATGTCCGTTTTCTAACAGCGAACGTGCCACACTAATGCCCTGCTTACCCAGAACACCCACAATGGTAATAAGAGGATTGTCCTTTTGTGTAATTGTTTCTCGTTCTCTTAAATTGGTTGCCATTTCTTTTTTTGCGAATTATATAACTATAATTATTTTAGTTGCAAAACTATTTTTAGTACACTACTTTTACAATAACTATCGAAATAGATAGGTCGAAAAAAGCGTAAGATGAAAACAGAATGTATCGGTGATTATGTAAAACTGAACGGGAAAACTTACCCATGTACGGTAAGTCTTACAATGGATTTAGTAGGTGGAAAATGGAAGGCTGTAATCTTATATCATTTAAAGGACGAGCCGAAGAGATACAGTGAGCTGCGTAAAGAAATGCCAGCCATTACGGAAATGACACTGACCCTACAATTAAAGCAATTAGAAAAAGATGGCTTGGTGTTAAGGAAAGTATATGGGAAAAAACCACCTGTAAAAGTTATTTATAGCTTAACCGATTTCGGGAAAAGTTTTGTTCCTGTTTTAGAAGCGATTACCAAATGGGGAAATGAGGTGGTGAGGGAGAGTGGGGAATTTGTAAAAGCCTCTACTGAGTGATAGTGAAGAAGGAAATCAACTCGCCATTAAAGAGCAAGATCTTAGACTTTCCTCTTTAATGGCGAATAGAATACAATAGTAGATACCATCTCCCGGTATCTTTAAAAAGATTTTGCTAAATAGACGCCATAAAAATTAGGTGCAACAGCCGGCATTAATAATGCGTTGGAAGACTTCTTATTCTTTGAATGCGCCTTTATTTTATTGTAAATCCAATAGGTGGTGGTAGTGGAAGCAATGCCAATTCCTGCTCCTGCACACACATCTGCTACCCAATGTTCATCTTTGGCCACTCTGATGATAGCTGTGGTGGTAGCAGCCGCGTAACCTGCAACGGTATACCAGGCGGATTGATCCCCGTACTCACGTCTTAAAAATTCTGCGGAAGCAAATGCGATGGCCGCATGAGAAGATGGGAAAGATTGAAAGTCGGTATTATCAGGCCGCAGCACTTTTGTTGTTCCTTTTAATGGATATACGATAGCGGAAGTAAGCCCCGCAGATACCGCGTAAAGCAATACCTGCTCTGCGGGTGTATGTTTGCCATGTACACCTGCCAGGTTTAACGCAAATACTGCTGCTGCCGGCGCAAAGGCGGTATAATTTTCGGGCTGCATGAATATGCTGGGTTCCTTTTTTGTGGTGTTGAGCGCGACATTTTTATAATCATTTTGATGGACCCTAATGATCGTGGCTGTGGTTCCGACACCTATCAATGCCGCTGGAAGAAGGTATGACTTGTAGGTGATTTTATGTGGAGCAAAAACAGGAGATTTATCTTTACTTGCCGTAACTGTTGTATCCGTTTGGGCAGAGGTGGCTGTATACGTAAGTAGGAATACCAAGCCAAAACCAAGAGACGCAAGGGCTTTTATCGATTTTTTCAATACAAATAGATTTACGATAGATAAAAAATGATGAGATCGGAGGCACAATTTAGTGAATTACGGTCAATTTCTTTTTTGCCTAAGTTGAAAAGCATTATTGTTTGTATTGTGTATTTTCGTACTATGAACAAGCGGGAAGATATTTCAGGCTTTTATGAGCGTATCCATTATCTGGCTCCGGAGAGGATAGGGGCAGACAAGCCTCATATAAATGTTTTTGAGCGGGCATCCTGTATAGGAGCAGTTCCATTTTCCCGAAGAGATTATTATAAAGTGACTTTGATATTAGGAACCGGAAGGCTCGATTATGCTAATCAGTCTATTTATATTGATCGCCCAGCTCTTGTGTTTTCCAACCCCTTGATTCCTTATAATTGGAATCCTGATTCATCTGACCAACATGGATGGTTTTGTATATTCAACCAGGCATTCATCCAACAAAGAGAAGGATTGCTTAATCATCTACCGATGTTTCAGATTGACGCGGATAAGGTTTTCTTTCCTGATGCAGATAGTGTAGACGAAATAGCGGCTTTCTTTAAAGCTATGATGAGAGAGAATACGGAGAGCTATGTCCATAAAGATGATATTTTACGAAATTACCTTCATCTCATCATTCACCACGCCTTAAAGATGCAGCCTGCCCGGGATTATGACCGGGATTTGAACGCTGCTGCCAGAATAACCAATTTATTTTTAGCGCTGTTAAATAGGCAATTCCCTGTTGATTCGCGTCAGCATGAACTTCAACTCCGTTCCGCCAAGGATTTCGCCAAACAGCTTTCGCTACATACCAACCATTTGAATAGGATGGTTAAAGAATTTACCGGCAAAACAACTACCGAGCATATAGCTGCCAGGATATTGTTGGAAGCCCATGACCTGCTGCTACATACTGACTGGCCTATTTCGGAGATTGGGTATCGTCTTGGATTCCAGTATCCGGGCTATTTTAATAGCTTTTATAAGAAACATGCCGGTACGACCCCAAATGAAGTAAGGAAGCAAGCTGTTTGAATTTTAGAAGTATCCGCTTGAATAGTTTTATTATGCCATTGTTCGCCGGACTAATTTTGCTTCAAATTGTAAATTCAACATACATGGAAACTACAGCAAGTATGACCGAAGTAGCAGTGGAAAAGCAGTTGATCCTTCTTCCCTTAAACGATTATCTGGAAGGCCGTCCTGTTAAAGACATGGAAAGACTCCGGCGCGCCTTCCACCCAGATGCTTACATCAGGATGGTTGTAGACGGAAAACTGGCTCAGTGGACGGTGCCGCAATACCTCGATGCCGTTGAAAAAGCTGCGTTACTGGAGTGCCAATCCGAAATCCTTTCCTATACCTGGGATGGAGATACCGCGTCTGCCCACGTGCAAATGACTTTCCCCACTTTTCGGTTTATAGATCGGTTTAACCTGGTAAAGTTAGATGGGAAATGGCTGCTCATGGATAAGATCTCTTATCGCCAAGCGCTGTAACAACCAGAATTGATAAGCATTGCTGGCCTGTGGAGATGATTACAAAAGATGGATGGGGCCCCCCCAAAAAAGAGGGTGCCTTTTGAGACACCCCCTTTTGCACCCAATTATACCTAAATTTAACCGCGCTTTATTGACCAACAGGTTACCACCGTAAGGTTTCCACAAAAAAGGAACCGTTTTCCATCAGGGCATCAAAAAATATGGGCTTGGTAGCCAGTCGGTTCCAATCCCTTTGCAGCTCACAGGCATACTGTGTAACAGAAGATAATTGTACACCGGCTTGTTCCATTCTTCTAAGTGCCGTTTCGTGGGCGATAGTAGAGGTGCCACCTACGGCATCTACAATTGTATAGACCTCGTATCCCTCTTTTATAAGATCCAGCGCAGGGAAACACAAACAGACTTCCGTCCACAACGCGCAGATGACAAGCTTCTTTTTGCCAAGTGCTTTTACAGCGTCCTGGAACTCTTTGTCTTCCCACGAGTTTACAGTCGTTCTGTCAATTTCCTTTATATCCGGCAAAACCTGTTTGAGGTGCTTGATGGTTGGTTTATTGATACCACTTTCAACGTTAACCGTGGTAAGAATAGTTGGGATGTTGAACCCTTTGGCCAGCTTGGCAACCGTTACAATATTTTTGACAAGTTCCTCATGGTCCATTGATTTGACTGAATTGACCTGTAATGGCTGATAGTCAATAAGGATCAGGGCTGAATTTTCAGGGGAAATCAAATGGTCTGTCTTAGGGTCCCTGATGGGCGTTATGCTGGTCATTTTTGAAAAAATTTAAGTGATGAATTATTTGATAGCTGTTTTTGGGATTCCATCAGGAGCATGCATACTGCTCCCTGAAATCTTTCGGTGTTATGTGCATCTTTAGTTTAAAGTATCTTGAAAAATAAGCTACATCCGAAAATTTCAGTTGATAAGCTGTTTCTTTGATCGTAAGTCCGCTGATGAGCAATCGTTTCGCTTCTAAGAGTACCCGTTCGTCTATCAGATCGGTGGCTTTACAAGAGAAGTGCTTTTTACACGCGACATTCAGATAATTGGCGGTAATATTCAATTGTGCAGCGTAAAAAGACACAGATCGTTCCCCCACAAAGTGTTTCTCGATCAAGGCCAAATAATCTGTTAGCATGGGGGGGCGTTGAATAACGGTGTGGTTATCAAATATCCGTGCTGCCACCTGGCTGATCATGAGCCCTAGCACGTATAGGCGCGCTATCACGAGATCTTGCAATACCGGCTCTTTATGGAGGTGATTGCGCACGTTCAGAAATTCAGTGAGCAATGCTTCATAATCCGACTGTTCCAAGTCAAAGACTGGATGGTTCCGATAGAGGGCAAAGCCAAACCGGAAGGATTTGCCAATAATGTCAAAAACCTTGTGGTCTATTATCAACTGATGAACTTTGCTATTGTGGCCCAGCTCCCAGGAATGGACCTGGTCCGGGAACAGGATGTGAAGTTGTTTAGGCAGTATGCTGTAATTGATAAAGTCAATACTATGCACTCCATCTCCGGTTTCCACCAAAACCAACAGCAGAAAATTATGACTATGGGGTTTTGAGATTTCGCTTTCACCGTTCAACAGGTAATAAAGCACATCGTGTGCTGAATTTAATTCCAATCGAATATCATCAATTTTCCGCTTTGGGTATCGATCCATAACAACAACCCGGTAATAAGGTACCTATTTTTCTTAAAAAAAACACATCGCTACATCTATTAGTTCATATTGTTACAAGGAATATTGCACTAATAGACTTCACTTTTGATCATCCATTGTTCCAAAATAATCTCGCCACTTCAGAACCAAAAACTTTTCCAGCGGGCACCTGGAATGGCTCGCATAATATTGTTTTTGCTCTGGCAGGAAACAGCGCGAATTTACCATTATTAAACCTGCCAGCTTTGGACGATAGCGAGAAATTAATGGATTATTTATTACTAAAAGGATCACATTTCTATACAAAAAATAAACAATGAAATGCTATTGCGACGGTCTTTTTTCTAGGCACTCCTCACACGAGACAGTGTAAGAATGGGATCGAAGCTGGAACAGGCCAAGGGTAGTTTGGATTTTTAAAAGGATTTTGTATTTTGAGACTCCCAATAACATCCGTACCTACAATTGTCATTATGTTCCGCATTTGCATCCTATTTCTGAGGATTATACGATGGCCTAACCTTGTATTTATCTTCCTGACACAATTATTATTTCAATACTGCGTCATTCAACCGCTATTGTTGAGAATGGGCGTATCCTCACACCTTCGTATCTCCGATTTCCTGATGATTGCCGGGATATACCAGTTAATCGCTGGAGCAGGTTATATCATCAATGATTATTTTGATTTGGCAATTGATGAAATCAATAAACCCGATAAGGTATATATTGGCCGGGGGATCAGCAGGAACGGCGCTTTGATAGCCTATCTTATTATGAACCTATTGGCGCTGATACTGGCAGCGATCGAAAGCTTTACGCTGGGAAATATCAGTCTTACCATTTGTATTGCATTGTGCGAGTTGTTTTTATTCTGCTATTCTGCAATATTCAAAAAGAAATTCTTGATCGGCAACGTCATCGTTGCTGTGATTACTGCTTCTGCAATCCCGGTGCTGCTGCTAGCAGAACCATCGCTGGCTGCCATAAAGTATGGGGTTGTATTACCATCGACGTTTCGTTTTATCGTGAATGTTACACTGATCTATACCTGTTTTGCCATCGTTATCTCCTTTGCGCGGGAGTTGATAAAAGACTTGGAAGATGTAAAGGGAGACTACACCTATGGCGGTCGGACGATTCCTATTGTACTTGGTAGACGAGTGGCGCATTATATCGTTACGTTAAGCCTGCTGGGGGTAGTGGGAGGGGTGGCATTCCTTCAGCCGGTGTTATGGGAGACAAACATCCTTGGAAGTAAAGTCTTGTCTATCTACTCCATTCTCTTAATCATGTTCCCGCTTTTATGGATTATTCGGAAGATATCTTCTACAGAGGAAGCGGAAGATTACCATCGACTGAGTAGCTATATAAAAGGAGTGATGTTAACAGGAATATTATCTATGGTGCTCATTCAGTATCTATTTAAATAGGGTGGCATGTATCTTTTGAGATTTGGGGCAGGCATTGTACAGCGGGTGGTTCAGATAATGGTACGACGAAGAAAAGAAATGCGCTGGGCAGCGACTTGTCTTGCTGAATTGGAATCCAATGCAGGAGCAGTATTGCCAGAAGGTGCACGGAAGAAAGTGTTGACCTCCTACAGTATTTATCTTCCGATGGTGATAGATGCATTTGCAGCGGTGCGTGGCCGTTCAACGTCGGAGGGCGAAAGAACGCGGATGCTGCAATACTTCATTTGCAGTACTACCTTCGATAATTTTACGGACGAGGGAGAACTGACGGAAGGTGAGCTGAATGATATAGCCTATGCTTCTGAACAATTTTTGCCCAGAACTCCACAGGAGCGGATGTTCTTACAGTCTCACATTGCACTCAAAGATTTTGTGGAGGATAAGTTGCATTACGAGGAAATAACCCGTTCCTTGTATCAGGCACAAGTGAATTCCAACCGGCAAACAGATCCCGACCTGACAGATGAAGAGTTATACAGTATTACCATTGGGAAAGGAGCATTTGCTGTGTTACTGTGTAATTTTTATATGGATGATCTGGGGATATCCAATAACTGGCAACGATGCTGGTATCTGTTGGGAGGTATCATACAGTTGACAAATGATTTGTTTGATACCTTTAAAGATCTTCAGGCTGGCATACAAACATTGCCGACAAGGATGAAGGATGCAGATCAGCTCTATCAAACATTCCTAAAAATGGTAGATGAGTTAGCGGGAGAGATATCGGCATTACCTGTTCCGGAAGAACGGAAGCAAAAATTTCTGTTGAATATGATGGCTATCTGTTCTTTCGGGGATATGGCACTCCACCAATTCCGTTCCATACAGCAAACTTATGGTGTAATGCCCGATCTCCGTACGCTCCCCCGCAAAGCGCTGATTATTGATATGGAGAAAGCAGGGAATATCTGGCATTGTATGCGGTTTACCTACCGGAGATGTCGCCAGGCAAGCCACTAGTGCTGGTTGCCACTGCAGGCTGCCGGTTCAGTGGAATGTAATTCGAGATTCTCCCCATAAAGTAGTTTTTTCCATATTTTGCATCCCATTCAAATGCAAGAACTGGAGAAACAATATTATGACGCCTGCTTCCATTGATCTGTTGCAAAGTATTTTACATCACCTCACAGGTGTATTGCCTGGCGATACTGGGCCTTTATTTGCGCTTACCAGGCGTTTGCACCTGGAAGAAGGAGAAGTATATATCCGTGAGGGAGATACCGCCCGTAAGCTTGCTTTTATTGAGAAGGGGATCATGCGGGTGTATGCCATTAAGCAGAGTGGGGATGAAGCCACGTTGTTCCTCAGATGGGAGGAGCAGTTCATCGCCTCGCACGATACTATTATTCACCAGCAGCCGGCCCGTTTTATATACCGTGCCCTTGAGCGAGTAACCTTGCTGGAAATAGATTATGATAAACTCGACACCATACTTCGTGAGCACCCGCAGTTCGAGCCACTCCGTGTACATTTCCTTCAACGTATGATAGGGGAGGCGCTTAAAGTGGTGGAAGACTTCGTGCTGCTGTCGCCGGAAGAGAGATATTTGCAATTGGTAGAAAAACGCTCCGATATTGTTAACCGCGTATCAGATAAATACATCGCTTCCATGTTGGGTGTTACACCAGTATCACTGAGTAGGATTCGCAAACGAATTTACGATAGAGGGAAGAAGTAAGAGCGAAAATTATCTTTTGTTAATTAGCTTCTTATCCATTGTTAACCGCAGGAGGCGGGTATTGTTTTTATTTTTGAGGGATCAAAATGAAACAGCACATGAACGCCACTCTGGAAGCAATTATCCATATCTTAAGTTTCTCCGCAGCAAGGTACTTTTTAATTGCAGGTATACCTTTCGCCGTGTTTTATATTGCCTTCCCCTCCAGGATGAACCGCATGAAAATACAACAACGACTGGCATCGAAGAAAGACTTCCTGCGGGAGATATGGTATTCCATGCAGAGTACCCTGGTATTTACCCTTATCTCTGTTGCCATACTGGCTACGCCGTTAAGGCGCTATACTTTGGTGTATGATCATATCAGCGATTTCCCGTTATGGTAC
The DNA here is from genome assembly GCF_019236475.1 of Chitinophaga sp. Classification (GTDB taxonomy): domain Bacteria; phylum Bacteroidota; class Bacteroidia; order Chitinophagales; family Chitinophagaceae; genus Chitinophaga. Next base: position 44,892 of record NZ_JAFAIX010000003.1, on the reverse strand, counting down.
CTGGGTGCCACGGTATTCATAGGGCTCATTATTCATGATACTTATTTTTACTGGATGCATCGCCTGTTGCATCATGATAAGCTTTTCAAACTTACCCATCTCGTGCATCACCGTAGCACCAATCCCTCTCCCTGGACATCCTATAGTTTTCATCTCCTGGAAGCCATTGCGGAGGGGCTCATTCTCGTGATATTGTCTTGTGTGATGCCCATGCACCCCCTGGCTATACTGTTATTTACTATAGCTGCCTTTATCATTAACGTATACGGACATCTAGGATATGAACTGATGCCGCGGAGTTTCCGCCACAGTTGGCTATTTGAGGTGCTGAATTCATCGGTGTATCACAACGTGCATCATAGCAAATTTAAAGGTAACTATGGACTGTATTTTCGTATATGGGACAGGGTAATGGGAACTGAACATCCGGATTATGTAAAAGAGTACGATAAGATACAGGCACAGCGATTTGGGACTGCAAGCCTTCCTGAGAGCGGCCTTTAAGCGCTCCAGGAGGGATGGGAAAAAACAAAAGTGATTTTATAAAATGCGGTACTATCGATAACTTTTCATCTTTGCGATTTCTTTTTTTATTTTAGGGATGATATCAACTCTGGCTCCCGTAAAAACAAATATGGTTGTTCCGTATTCTCTTGCAAATCGATTGGTGATGGAATCAGCGGCTATAGAGGTAAGAAAATAGGGACTTGTTTCTTTCAGTTCATTACCTTTCTCATCATAATCTTTCACCCGGATTAGATTGGTAAACCGTTCATCTAATACAAACCAATTGATATAATCTGCATTGAATGATACAGCTTTGATACCTTTTTTAGAATAATAGTTTATTGCGCCAGCTTGCCCGTAATTATCACAAAGAACAAGTGTATTATTGGGGGTTGAAAGACCCGCATAAAGACTATCCACTTTGTAAGCCAATTCTTTCCAGCCTAACATATCTGCGAAGTCTTGTGGTATTGCGTGATCTTTGCCATCTTCCCAATGAAGGCGTCCCAATTTCTTATATGCTTGTTGATTCTCTAAAATATATTCAGGGCTTTTATTTGGAAAAGCTACCTGGTACATGGGAATAAAAAAGAGCAGGGGAATAATAACCACCACTGGTCGCAAATATCTTTTCCAGTCACTTGCTAACACATTAGAAAGGAAAACCGCTCCAAAAGCCATGTAAATTGGATATACTCCGATGGCATAATAATCTTTTGCTCTAAAATAAATAAAGATGGATAGTGTGAAAATCATCGACCAAAAGAAAAGTTTATATTTTCTAAATGGTTTATAGCATAACAATGCATATAATCCTCCAATGATCACCACAAAAGCGCCAATAAAGAAAATCAGTTGTGATCTTAGAAATCCCCATCTGTCTACATTCACTAATTGGTAGTCTGATAATTCTTTCAGATGATGAATGACAGGGAAATTATTATTGAACTGCCATAAAAGATTAGGAAGAATAAGTAAGAGCCCTGTTAACGCAGCTACATAAAATTGCTTTTGGGCTAATAGCTTGCGCTGTGGAGTTATAAGAATGGCAGGGAAAAGTCCAAGGAGTAAGAACACAATATTGTATTTATTTAGGAACCCTAAAGCAAATACAATTGCTCCAACAAAAAGCCATTTCTGCTTTTCTGAATTGATATACTTTATGACACAAAAATAGAAGGCTGTCCAACTGAGTACGTCTAATGAATTCGGCTGATACAGGGTGTTTAAAGCTAAAATGACGGAGAATAAAACACAGGTTGCTCCTGTAATCAATGCAAATAGATCTCCGCCAAGCTCTTCAATGGTTTTCCAGACAATCAGCATAGTTAATGCCCCAAAGAGCGCGGGGAAAAACTTGATCCAGAATACCGTATTTCCCAATGTAATAATTATATAGGAAATCCAGGAAGTTACAGGTGGAACTGATAAATATCCCCAGGCCAGGTGGTGTGCCTGATCGAGATGTAGATATTCATCTCGTTGCAAATCATACTCCGGGCTTATCAAGATATATTGTAATAAAAATTTCAAAATGATGAATCCTATTAAGACGATGGTACTTTTTTTCATAAGTAATTCCTATTTTGATCAATTTTCAAACAATGCAGTTTGCTGGGTTTGTTTGGGAAAGTTAAAGGGATAAAACGCAAAACAAGATAAAGATATTTTATTAAAATGAGAATGCCGGGGACAACCTCCGGCATTCTCATTTTATGCTTCTACTAATTGCCTTAATGCGTAGGCCTCATAGCCATACAAATGAAGTTATAAGTTATACTATTGAAGTTATGAATTATACAAGCATTTGTTATGGTTGAATAAGCGCCACTCTTTAATTTCGCAATTGTAAATCAGACATTTGTTGTTATAGTCATTGAAGTTTGGATGATGTAGCCATTGAACAAAGTTAGTATGCATATTTTTATTGTTTTAATGCATACCCACACTGTTTTTACCTGTAATATAAATCCCCGATGTTTCCCAGTTGTCCAATATTAGTATTCTCGGAACCTCAAAATGGGATAGTATTGCTTCGCAAAAAATTGCTTTTTAATGGAAGGAAACGAAGGTGGGATTCAAAGCGTCCACAAACCTGACTAAGTTTTTCAGCGCGAATAAGGGAATGGCACCATTAAAGTTCAGACGAGTTTTGGTAATAGCGCACATAGTCGGTATGTAACAGCATTTAAAGAGATAAATACAGGTGAAAAAAAATCCTATGGGAGATGGTAATAGAACAAGCGGGTTAAATGATCCCGCCCCACTTGGTTACGATTGGTTTTCATCCATGAGATCAGAAATTTCAAAATATATTGAGGCTGCTGGCATTTTTAGTCTATTGTTAAAGAGTGGAGACGTGATACATTATATCCCTCAGGATAAATGTGCATTTAGAAAGTGGCTGTATTTTCATGGCATAACGGATGTCAAAGGGGAGCATTGTGATTGGCGATTCCCTCGAGAGTAAATATTTAGGGCCGTTCTGAAGCCAGTTCACTAATAGGAGGAAAGGTGGCTTTGTTTCCATATTTGATTAAAATTATCAATATTCTCTGCGGCAAAGAAGGGGCGCCTTATATAAATAAGGGGCCCTGACTTTTTGATTTCTATATATCATTATTTAACCCAAAACTTCCAAATGTTTATGAAAACACAATTATTCGCTGCATTGCTGGTGGTATCGCTATTGGCTTCCCCTAAAAAACTGATCTCACAGAGCGTTTCCTGTTTTGATCCGAAGCCAAACTATTCCTTCGGGATCCCCACAGTTTATAATATTGCAATGTCATACAGTACTGCTGATTTCAGGTTGTATATTCAATGGCATGATAATCCCGGCGAAGTACATGGTGGTCTGATACCTATACAGGTGGGGGCACAGTATAAATTGGTTTTATATGGTGATTACGTCACGTCATTTGATATGAGCGGTGGACCTATTCAGCCGAATGTAGAACAGGAAATGTACTTTAATAATGGTAAAGTGAAGTATATATGGAATGGTGTTACCGTTACTGTAACTTGCCAGCCTAGTCCCGCCGGTGGCTGCCCATCGATGTAATACAATATGCATATGGGGCCTCATTACTTTAATGAGGCCTTGCTGGTCTTCGTCGAAGCCTGTAATTTTATTGATCTTCTTCTTGTCGGAAATCTGTTGGAGTCATGCTTGTATGGTGTTTAAAGAATTTTGCAAAATGCCCCGGATCATGAAAGCCAAGGTCGTAGGCTATTTCTTTTATGCTGGCCGTTGAAAGTTGAAGCTGGCGTTTGGCCTCCAATAGAATACGTTCTTTGATGAAGGTACTGGCCGTTTTTTGCGCATGCTTTTGACAAAGAATATTCAAGTAATTGGGAGTGATGTTCATCTGTTTAGCATAGTATTCTGGCAGTTTCTCCGTTTTAAAATCTGCTTCTAAAAGTTTAATAAACTCCATCAACTTGGGAGAATAGGCGATTCTTTGCCGAGTGTAAACTTGTTTTTCAGCTTCGCGTTGTATTATTTGTAGAATGATCCGGATGCGCGATTGCAGTATTGCGGATTTATATATTGCAGGAGATAACTCTTTTTTTATACTTCTGAATTCATGAATAAGGTCTTGAAAGTCATCTTCTGTCAAAGGAATAACCTGCCTTTGTTTAAAGGAAATAGTATTGAAGTGTAAGGTGTTGGCGATTAGCTCAAATTTTCTGACACTAATCATAAGTTGGTACGCTATAGTATCATTTGCCAGATCCCAATGGTGAACCTGTCCCGGAAATAAAATGTGGATTTGAATTCCTTTAACCTCATAGTCAAGAAAATCTATGGTGTGGGTACCATTACTACCTTTCGTTAATAACAGCATGTAAAAGGTGTGGCTATGTGGATTTTCTTTGACAAGGGAATTACCTTCCCATTCAAAGTACAGAAAATCCATATCCCGATTGCTGTTATCTCTATAATCATTCAAGGAATATTTTTGAGAATTGCTCATGGTTCGGATTAGTTAAAAAACGTTGGGGAGAATATTTTAATAGTTCATAGCAGCATCAGTTTCTTTCATTCGTCAACCTATTATGATTAAAATATAATGCGTTAAGTATGCATTAAAGGGGCGGTAAGGTAGTCTTAATTCCTGGCAATTATATCAATTTGAGATGTCTGTATCCAATATTCTATCATTTGGTAATTTCTATATGATGGTTTTAGTACATGGGCTGGATATTCGCTCCATTTTAATAGCTTTTCTTGAGATGGCGGCTAGTGGCTAATATTAGGAATGTTGACTTTGGATAAGTTTAAATAATATAAGATTGTATTTGTTAGATATTATCATTTGGTAAGATTTTATGATGGCAGTTAGGCTACGTAAAATCTCAAACAAATACAGCTTTTATGTCATGAATGACGGTAGTTATAATTTGTCATAGTTTTTATAGGAAATGTACAATGCTGGATTGTGTAAGATGTATTTTATTTGCGGTCGAAAAGATCGATAAACATATGTAAAGAGGGAAATTGCCTATTAGCTATTTTATAGTTGATAGTTTAGGTGAGCAAATGACTAACTAAAAACCTCCCAGCTATATCCATAGAAGGGGAGCCTATATAACAGATGGATTATTATTCAGAAAAGAGATGGGGTTTTAGCATTGATGTTAAGGAGTATTCGGTACAATCCAAATTTAATGTAGACTTCCAACTCGAGACACAAGAAAACGAGAGACCCTTTTTAAAAAGGGTCTTTTTTTTGATTATTTGCGATTGTTTGGTAAAGCCAAAACAAATGTAGGATCCAGCTTTATAAACGAATTTGTTCTGGGTATACTGCTTAAGTGCTATGTAAGTATGGAAAATTCAAGACTAGCTCAATTTTTATTTAAGGAAGTTAAGATAGACAGTAAATTTGCTGCACAACTGCTCAATAATCTGAAATTAATGGCTGTGCCGAAAGGTGCATTTGTATTAAAGATGGGGGAGATTGCCAATTGTGTTTATTTCATTGAATCTGGTTTGCTAAGATATTATTCTGTGGATAATTCGGGTAAGGATCATATTCTTCAATTTGTTGCGGAAAATAATTTTATCGGTAACCTAGAGAGTATTTTAACGGGTGACCCAAGCAGGTTTTATATCCAGGCATTAGAGAAGACAATTGTGATAGTATTAGAAGAATCTTTCTTTTTACAGTTTATAAAAAGACATCCTAACCTGTCCTTGATGAATAAGATGTTCCTACGGGACTATGTAGTGCATTTACAAAATAGAGTGATAGAATTGCTTTCTTTCTCCGCAGAACAAAGGTATGAGGATTTTATGAAGCAGTACCCGGGAATCATTACAAGGATTCCGCAATTAATGCTGGCTTCTTATCTGGGTATTACACCGGAAAGTCTTAGTAGAATAAGAAGGGAATTTCAGCGGAAGATGTGATAGTTAATTTGACATTCTTAGATGGACATTTTTGGGAAGGAGAGCCTTTGTCTGCCAGTAATAATACAAATTAAGACTTTCTTAAACATGTTATTGAATACCAGTTTATATTAGCGAGAGACCCCTAAATATACGCCCTTTTTGATTGCCTTACGCTGCTGCCATTCGGCAGCAGGCTCTTCCATTTTAACTATTCTGGCGATGCAATGGAGGGAGACGGGAAAATGGCCGTCTTATAAGTACTACAACTGATAATCTGATGCCGCGAACCTTAATCTGTACTTGCAAGGGGTGGGTTGTGTTTTTATGTTTACTATTATCTGCGAAACAGATTTGGGCACAACGCACTACTATTACCAACGGGAAGGTGGTGAATAAATTCACAGAAGAGCCCTTACCATTTGCTACCGTCTACTGGAAAGCTGCCGGCTACGGTGTTATGACCGATAGTGTGGGTAATTTTCAACTCACCAGAAGTTCCCGGAAAACCGACACGCTGATCGTGCGTTATGTGGGATACGAAGTGAAAGCATTGCCATTGGAGGCTACCAATGTATCGCCATTGGTGGTAGAGTTGGAAGCGGCTGTGAAAATGGGGGTGGAGGTAAAAGGAAAGATGGACAAAGGGCTAGTATGGTGGCGACAGATAGTGGCCCATAAAGAAGAAAACTCACCCGCACATTATCAAAGTTATTATGCTGAATTGTATAATAAACTGGAAATAGACTTATCCAATATCAACCGCCAACGCTGGGAGAAATCAAGGCTCATGAAGCCCTATGCTTTTGTTACCAAGCAAATAGATACTACTTCGGAACAGCGTCCCTTTCTGCCAGTATTTCTCAGTGAATCCGTATCGGATTATTATGCAGCGGGCACTCCTCCTAATATCAGAGAAGAAATTCGAGCGCTATATAACAGCGGGATAAAAAATGAGTCCGTAATGCAGTATCTGGGCGGCATTAATCAGAAGATCAATAGTTATCAAAATTCCCTGTATATCTTCGGTCGTGAGTTTATCAGTCCTGTTAGTAGTGTAGGCGATCGTTATTATCATTACAAAGGCCTGGACACTGTTATCCAACATGGAGAACAATATTACCATCTTGCGTTTACACCGCGGCGGGAAGGCGAAAATCTATTTGCCGGTGACTGTTGGATACAGGCTTCCACCTGGGCGATACAGAAAATCAGCATGTCGGTGGCTGGCGCGGTAGATATCAACTTCGTAAAACGGTTAGATATCATCCAGGAATTTACCCAATATAAAAATAAAGAATGGGTAGTGACAAAGGATCGCTTTATCGTTGAACTGGCGCCGCTGGGTAAAGACAGGACCACCTTCATAGGGCGTAAAACCACGTTGTACAATCATATTAGCACAAACGAGGCCTTTATCACAGAAAAGCTCATTGCCAACCGCAGAAAAGAAGAAGTGGTGGTACCTGACAGTGCAGTGGCATCTGGTAAACAATATATGGAGGACCATCGTCCGGAAACATTGACCCGCAACGAAGTTCATGCTATAACGTTGGTGGATACCCTAAAGTCAATGCCGGCTTTCCAGCGATTGAACAATACCATTACATTTCTCGTAGATGGACATAAAAAACTAGGAAAAGTAGAAATTGGCCCGTGGTATAAATGGATTAGCCGTAACCGGGTAGAAGGGCCGCGGTTGCGATTTGACTTGGGCACAACAGCAGCATTCAGTCGTAATTGGCGCTTAAATGGTTATCTCGCTTATGGCACGAAGGACCAATCGCTGAAAGGTAGTATGGCAGCCACTTACATTTGGCCCGGCGACCAAGGTTGGCAGATGACGGCCTTTTACAAAGATGATCTTGATAATAATCAGCGGGGCTTTAATGGAGAGGAAGTATCATTGGATAATATCTTTGGTCAGCTTGTTCGCCGACATGGTATCCCGCAGAAGTTTATCCGTGAAGCCACTGCAAGCCTGACGCTCATCAAACAGTTCCCACAACAGTTCTCCCTGCAGGGTACCATTGCCCGTAGTTGTTATAAAACATTTGATCCGCTTCCTCCGCACAAGCTATTCCTGTCGGAAGAAAAGGGACAGGTCGCGAATACGGAGCTACAGTTGAAATTCCGTTATGCGCCTGGAGAGAAAGAGGTGCGTACCTTCCGTAAAGTAAGGCGTGTGCGCAGCAATCTGCCGGTTGCCGAAGTAGCTTATGCATTTGCACCCACTGATATGTTCAGTAGCAAATACCAATACCAGAAAGTAAGTTTTAGTGTTCGGCAACAGTTTCCGCTGCCTGGCTGGGGAAAGGTGAACTATATGGTTTATGCTGGTCGAATTTTCACAGATCGTTTGCCTTTCATGCTGTTGCAAATGCATCCCGGGAATGAGACTTATTACTACAATAAAGAGTCTTTCAGCCTGATGAAGAAATATGAATTTTTTAGCGACCGCTACGCAGGATTAAACATAGAGCACAATTTCAACGGGAAATTATTGAACCTGTTGCCATTCATGCGTAGAACCGGTGTGCGCCAATTCTGGAATGTGAAATCGGTGATTGGTGATTTGTCTTACAGTAACCGCGTGTATAACCATATGGAATTCGGCGGTTATGGCATGCGCTCTCTTAAAGGGAAAGTATATACGGAAGTGGGTACTGGTTTCGATAATATTTTCCGGTTCTTCCGGATTGATGCGGTATGGCGGATTTATCCACAGCAGACAGCTTCCGCACATACTAGCGATTTTGGATTGTTTGGTAGTTTCCGATTGCAGTTTTGATAAGTGTATATTTCAAAAGCCTTCCGCATTGGCGGAAGGCTTTTGTGTATTTGGTAGTATCCAGATTTTTCGGGAAACTATTTGAATTTTGTGTAATCCTTGATATAATTCATGTTTGGTTTCTCAGATGAAACTTCAAATTGTTTCCGGGTTAGCTCTGCGCCATTGCGTAGAAATTTTACTTCCTTATGATCCGAATCTAAAAAGGCACTATCTCCTATAGCAATAGCAGGAAGAATAGCTGTATAGATTTCTGCATAATTCTTGTAAATCCTGTAAGGGAAAAAACCAGCATCTACTGGAACATAGAGGCTATCAACAGTTGCACTATCTATCGAAATGCCAATAATTCCAAAATTGTGATTAGATGACTTGTTCAGCGTGACCACCTTACCTGAAAAAGTAACATGATTCAACAGTAATTCCTGATGCTGGTCATATTTTTCAGAGCCGGATCTGAACCATAAAATGCCGATTAAAATACCTACGCCAATAACTGCTATTGTACTTATAAATCTCATATATATATTAATGTTTTAAACTTTTCAATCCGTCGATACCATACCTGATAATGGCAGAATGAACAGGTAGTAATTCATTAGAGATTTTATCGCCCCAGCTTCTTTCTGAAGTTGGCTTAACGTCATTTAAAAGCACTGAATACGATGTCTGTTTTCCCGCCGATCCAAAGTTAACACCACCACCAACACCAACGCTGACACCAATAGATACGCCTTTCCACCCCTTTTCTCTTGGATTTTCTGTGGAGGAGAACAACGAAAAGGACCAACCACCACCAACCAGATCTTTTATATCTCTGGATACAACTGCGGAATAAGTATATCCTGCAAAACCCGCTGGACTATCATCATCACTTGTATTGTATGCAGCAAAAATACTTAATCCGACATTTGCGCTTGCTGAAGCCTGAATTCCTCCTGTTGCGGTCATGTGTGCGCCTGCATAAACATAATTATAACCGCTATAGGCAGCACTTGTGAAATTGACAATTGATAGATCAAGGCCATAGTCTATACTGCCAACGAACGCAACCGAAACATCCGCACTCAAGTTAAAACCAAATGCAAGTTTTGCTGGGTCCCTATCACTAATGCCTATATCAAAAGTCTTGTTTACTACCAGTGGTGCAGGCACATCTATCACTTTGTCAACTCCAGCTGTTTTAATTCTAATCTCGTTTTTATCTACCCCCCTAAAAACGATGTCTGTTGGGGATCGTCCATCCATGTCCACATGGATGATGGGGTTGTTTAAAGCATAGTTATATGGAGATACTGATTGGAATTTTTCCAACAGCGGATCAACCACATGCCATCTGCCGATTTGGGCATCAAACATTCTTGCACCGTAATCGTACCACTCTAGCCCAGAACTATCTTTAAACTCCTGGTTTTGTATCTCTTTGCCATTATATTTCAGCTTGTTCACAGGATAATCTGTGCCTCTCAAGGCAGTAGTAGAAATCCCTGCCATCGTCAATCCAAACGGATAGTAATGGGTTTCTTCGAGCAATGGCCCATTGTTATGCACTACGGCCAGGTTATCAAAGTAAACATCCTCACTGCTTTCATCCGAAGTATAAATATAAACAAATCCGGTTTTCTTTATTACTATATCACCTGTCCCTAACTCTTGTATTGCATCAGGAGTACCTTGTACTTGTCTAACCCCACTATTTTCATCCACTAGTTTAAACTGATCATCAAATGTCACATAGTTGAGGTAGGCTTTAGGTTTGTCTGGCAATTGCTGGGAGTTATCCTTTGCCATCAGGTGTTGTAAATCGGAACTGCTGAAATTTGACGACAGTTGAGAGGCCGCTGTATTGTCATGTACTCCATTTGTGCCAGGTACTCCGCTGAAGGCGTTAACGATGGCAGTTAATAAATCGTTAGGAGTTGTGCTCCTTACATTTGCAGCGGGTGACTTATAGAAAGCATTAACACCAAGTTTGATGGTGTCACCTGCCATCACTCTTAAAGTAAGACAGGGGCCTATTTTAGATCCGTTGCCGGCATTGAGCTTTGCAACATACTGGTTGGCTCCTGTACTTCCGCCGGGATAACCTGGTGGTAAAGGACTACGTGTACCTGCAATGTTACTGAAGAGGCTTTCCTCCGTTTGGGCGGTTGCTGCTTCCATCGTTGCCACGTATTGTGAAGTATTGCTTTGTTCGGTTAGTACCAAACGGGTATTGCCTAAATGGTCTTTTACAAAGTAATCATAAACATAGGCAACTGGTATATTCTGCTTATAAACGGGTCTAATCCTGCCTTGCGGGTGAGGGGCATATTCAAGACTGTCCCTCCGGTAACAAAATCCTGCAATATAATCATATACCAAAGTTGCGACTGGCGATGCAGTACTGTCAATGATGGTTTTTCGCAGTTTATTTCCGCCTGCATCATATAGGTAACGAATGATTCCTTTTCCAAGTACATGAATTTCTTCCGGTAGATTAAGATGATTATACTTAATACCGTCGATTTTCTTGTTAAGATCTGTAGTTAGATTGCCATTAATGTCATAGGTATAATCTGCACCAATATTATCGCCATTTTTAAAATCACCCAGGTTAGTGGTCAGGTTGACGGTATCTGAAACAGCGGTTAGCCTGTTACTTGTTGGCTCATAGTCGTAGCGAAGTTTGTCAATCGGCGTGATCGTATTACCTACCATTCCCTGTTGTGCCAGATTCCGAATGTTCCCATTATCATCATAGGATACGGAATTCAGGCTAAAGTCCATCTGGCCAGACGTCCATGGGGCGTCGGTAATATTCTGTTGTGTAAACGTAGCTCCTGTCAACCGGGACGCTTTATCATAGGCATATCCAAATGCACGGTTGACTTTATCATTCCAACCCTTCCACTGTACACCGGAGATATTCCCATTGTATAACTGTGTGGAGAAGCCTTTATTGAAGCTAACCAGTTCCGCAAAATGTCCATTACTGCTGTTTCCTTTGAAATAGTCTTCATTGACACTGGTCTGCGAGCCATGCAAATTATATTTATAAACTTGTTCATCCAGCGCTCCCTGGTCGGTAACACCCAGTTTCTGGGACTTTATTTGGCCAAGTGGCTGATAGGAATAGGTGGCAACGGTACGTTCCGTTGCTGCATCATCGTTTAATTTAATCTTGATATTTGCGAGCCGGTTTTCATCGTCATAGGTATTGGCTGTCAACATGGTAGTGCCGGAAGTTACACTACTGTGTGGGTTTTGATGCAGGAGATAGGTACTCAAAATTTTTCCAGCAAAATCAAAACGATTGGTAAGAATATCTTTACCACCATTAGCATTTTCAGAAAGGACCTGAATGATATTCTCCAATTTATCGAAATAATTGGTGGTGGTCATCCATTGATCGGTTCCAAGTATTCTTACTTTTTTCCCAGTTGCCAGGTCTTTGGTATTCGTGTAGACCACTAATTCATTTGGATTAGGATTGTTTCCTGCTGCTGCTTTTATAAAAAGATCCGTATGTGCGGAAGACGCTCCGGCAAATGAATAATCATCATAATAGTTAAATATAAGCGGATATAGATCTGCCGTATTAATCGCTGGCAGCGGATTTGAAACGATCACCTGCTGTGTTCCATTATTAGCATTCGGATTGATCCTAATTTCTACATCATCTCCGTCTAAGGTGGTAAATCCATCAAGCAGGGTCACAGAGTTGGTGGCTTCGTATATTGGTTTGTCATGAATAGCAGTGATAAGGTCTGCTGTACCTGGAAAGGTAAACGGCAAGTTCTGGCTAACACTGGTAACACTATTCATGGCAGACTGCAACGCTTCTCTGGCAGCACCAGAGTTATAGAGTGCAGTTTCGATAATACGATTTCTTCCATCATAGAGATTTATTAGCCATTTCCCCTGTGCTTTTAAATTACCATCTCTACTAAACACCAGTCGGTCCCGTACGTCATACACCATTTCCAGGGAATCCATCTGAGGTAACTTTTTAACTATTGTTCTGCCTCGGCCATCGTAGCGGTAAACAAAACAGAGGTTATTTGCCAGATCAGGAGTTAGGTTCCAGTTCCCGACCATGGCAGTAACGGCGAGAGGGGGGATTATCAGCCTTAACTTACCCGCGTGATCATAAACGTAATAAGTACTTAGCCAGCCCGTATAAGCCCGGCCTGTAATATCTCCGGCCTGTACTTTTTTCAGGATTGTATTTCCTTCCTTATCAGTAAACTCCACCACCTTGTTGCCATCCTCGTCGGTAGTAGCATGTTTATTGAGTTGCCCTGTTGGGAAGGTTCCCATATAAGCAGGTTGGGTATTTAAAACAGGAAAATCCCATATCACCACTGAATCAACTGTTGTATTTACTTCATAACTGTGGGCAACTGGATGATTCCCTATTTCTTTGGCCCAGCCATTCCCTGCTGCATAAGATCTTAAGACCCTGTTCAGTGCAGATGGTTCTATATCCGTTTGACTATAGAAAACTTTTTCATCTGCTGTCCCTGGATTTAGCCCGGCGTCCTGGTAGTAGGCTGCGACGCCTGAATAAGGATCTGTTTTAAACTTTCCTTCATTGCCACTAATGGGTACGGCTACATAAGGCAGGTATTTTCTGCTTTCTGCACCGCTGAGATCATAGTAGTTGAAGTTAACAATGTCTTTTCCACCTGTTCCTTTTTGTACGGATTGAATGGGTCTTCCAATACCATCTACATAGGTAGTTGTTTGGTTAACTTCTTTCACTGTTCTGGCTGCATTAGCGACCATGGCAGTATCTGATGTGGGAAAAAAGGGTACCCAGGATCTCACGAATGATACGATGCTATTGGGATGTGGTGCTGGCTGTGCAACATTAGGGGCATCAGATGTCGTATTAGCCGGTATATTTTGGGCTAATAAAAAATTACCATATAGGATACAGCAGGTGGTGATAATGAATTGACGATATCTAAACATTTGCTGGCAATTTCTTTAGGTTTAAAATCTTACTAATTCACAGATTTCATTTCCAGGATAAAAGGCAGGCTGCTTACGGGGAAGTCAAAACTTCCAGTAACAGTTTGTTCCAAACCATTTATCGCTACAATCATACTTCCGCTACATGAAACGCGACAAGTAAGTGTCTGTCCTGTTGGTAGAATGGTTGCATATGCCGGAATGCCGGATTCATTCCCGTAGAAGTCTTTCATATCGACAATAGCATTCGTATAACTATCAAATATCCTCACCTGGAACCCTGGAACAGGGCCTCTTTTGATAGTTACATAATAGTTTGGTGTACCACAGGTGCCATTATTATTGGCATATTGTTGGCCATTGGCATCAATTTCGGCTTGTGCCTTGTTGTTTGCATCCTGCTGCGAAATGGTAGACATATACTTGTGTGCAGGAACATTATAGATAACCGTTGATCCAATCTGTCCACTGGAACAGCTTTTCTGAAATGCTTGTCCTCTTGGATCATTGTAATACATGCAGAAACCATTTGTATTGGCATATGTCTGGCCGTTTTGCGTGGCGTCGTTATTTGCCATAGCATCCGCCGCCTGCTGACTAACCATGGAGTTATATTTAGCTGCTGGCACACGATATATTACACTGCCACCAGTAGCTGTTCCGTTACAATTATTTTTCGTATATGCGACATTCAATGGAGCGTTCCAATAACCTGCCGGACAGGTACCATTGCTGTTAGCATATTCTTGAACATGGCTATCCAGGTCGGCCTGTGCCTTCGCATCGGCATCCTGCTGATTCAGCATAGAGCTATATTTACCTGCAGGAACAGTATAAGTGACAGCAGAACCGGTGGTGCCGGTTGCGCAGTTGTTTCTATTAACTGTCTGCTGTTTCAGTTGGCTTTTAAATGGTGCGGATAGTTCATTCTGCTGAATGACATAACTATATTGTTTGAGAATATTTCCATCTCCATTCAGTTGGGAAATAAGTCGCCCGAAGCCATCGTAGTTATAGTAACTTATCATCCCATTGGAGTTATTCTGGCTGGTAATGCCTATTAAAGGGCGATATGTATAGGTGCTCATGCTCGCATCAGTGGGATACATCCGTAACTCATCCACCAGTGAAGAACCGGATATTGCCAACTGTGTAATATTATTTACAATGTGCTCCATATATGTCCAACCGTTGCGCGAAATACCGGTGGTAGATTTAACGGCACCACTTACGGTTACGCTTCCGGGACTTTTCATCCAGTAGGATACCGTATAGCTTTGGGTGGCATTCAGGTTAGACTTGGTAATACTTCCGTTTTGAAGGTCATATGATTGCTGACCAGTCATTGCAGCGGATGTATTTCTTACAGTGGATGGAATGACCCAGGAGCCATTTCCGTCAGCTTCAAAACTTGTGAAAGCGATATCTGAAAAGACCGCATTATTGACCTCTGCAACTGGCAGCATTGCATGATAATCCCAGATGTAAGACATCGGGATTCCATTGTTTAATCGTTGCTGCAACACATTGCCATTTGCATCGTAACTATCTATGAACATTGCAGGAACGTAATGATTGTCTGGAACTGCTGCTCCTCCTGTAATACTCAGTTTATTGAAAGCGTTGGGTGCAAGTATTGACTCAACCCGGCTCGTGCTGGCGAGGATAGGCCTGTCTGGCTGATATTGGTATAAGACAGTACTGATCAGCTCCTTTGAGTTGTTTCTGATTCTGTAACTACTTGCTTCCATGGGAGCTCCCACATAATTGAAAGCAACCATTTTTTTAATGCCCGCGGAAAATGCATCGTTTGCGGTGACAGCGGCATAGTCCTGCACATATGTATTCTCTGTTTGCAACACATCCCCGTTATTGCCACTTGTTCTGACTACTGATGGGAGATCAAGTGCATTATAGTCAGTTTCTTCCTGCTGTAGGATGAAATTGCCATCTGCAGCAAAAGTGGTATCTATTTTCCGGGCAACTACTTTCTTACCTCCATAAAGCGAATAGGTAGCATAGTTGAAAACAGATTCTATTTCTGAACCATAGTAATCATATACCAGGGGAGAGAAAGGGTCGTCCAATGCGTGCTTGGCATAAGGTGCAACTTTCAGGCCCTGAAAAAACGGTCTGGAATGGCCATATGTATAATCATAGTGTTCAGATTTTACTTTTCTAGGGGAGGATAGGTTTTCCATATTATAATATATCCTATCTGTGAGTACAGGTTTGTTTGCATAGTCATAGGTTCGGACCAATGGTGGATGATTGGTCATAGCATTGAAGTTGGTAGGAAAAGTGGTAAATTCAATATAATCCCTGTTGAATTTGCTGAGTGTTTTTCTTTGGGGAAGGCCATTGGCCAAATCAGTTTCCATCACTTCATCGTAATACCCCCAATTACCGGAGGTATAACTATCGCTGAGTTCCGGGTTTTGAACGGAACTGTATCTGACCGTTACGGCCCTGATTAGGTTTGTTGATGAAGAGGCTGTACGGATTTCCCTTCCTTCAAGTATATCATTATCGTGTTCAGGCACATTAGACATAATACCTATTCCGGCTTCATTTTTTCCATAGGTAATAGCTTTATGCAATACCAGTTGATCCCAGTTATTATAGGTTTTGATGTTGGCAATCCTGATCCCGGGGCCTTTTTCATTTCTTCCAGTTGGTGTTGAATAGGTATTGCTTTCGTATGCATATTTGGTATAACCACCAGTTGGATAAACTATTTTATTTAGTGTAAACTGATCTGCTGTAAAATATCGCTTCTCCATTCCAAAATCCTTTGGAGTATTATAATGCATGTAAGAGTTTATCCAAGCCTCATCATTGGTCCATTGTACCGTGAACGTCTGCAGTGAAATTTGTTTATCTGTCGGGATACAATATCCCCACATATCAAAGCTCCTGGAAATATCCCGTTTGGCATTATAATCGAATTCATATTTTTGGAAGTCTGTACCTCCCTGGTTATAAATCCTGAGGGAGTCAAGAAAACTAAATGGCTGCCCATTTGAATAAGTGCCATAGTAAAACCTGACTGTTTTGAGCAGATTATCATCCTTATCTTTTATGGAGAAGTCGTTTAATACTCCGGATACCGCATCCCTGTTAAAAACTATTTTCTCATGTGGTGTTACTATCTCATAAGGAAAATATACTTCATAGTAGGTGGTAGAAGGAGGACCAAATACTTCACTCATTTGGTCAGGTAATATACTCGGCCCATCATCAATAGAATTCTTCCATGGGTATCCTCCATATCTTAGAGAAAGCATATGTGCAGGCTGGCTTATTTGGCCAATGGTATATTTTCTGTAGTGGAACGTTATTTCCTGGCCTAAAGGGGTAATGATTCGGGTCAGCGGCCAGGCTGTCGCATTCATTTCAAAACTTCCATTTGTTAGCTCGCATAGTGTATCATTATTATTTTCGTCTTTCCCGAAAATATATTTTACGCCTTTCAGATCTGTTATTTCAAATGTATTAATGCCAATTGGATTTTTGACAGTGTAACTCAGTTTGATTTGATCTGCATTATCAAGCATGGTTACTTGCTTCTGGTTCCGGTTAGATATAACAAAATAACCACTTTGGTCTGCCAGACTAAAGTTGAAAATATCATACTCGCCATCAATGTGATCAAACGGGCCGTCCATGAAACGTTCTCCATCTTTAGATACGCAGAAATTGGAAAGATATCTGTCACGATCTAATTTAGTGGGGGCGAAGGACATTTTGTTATTGATCTCCTCGATGGAAGGCATGGGATATTTATCATCGGGAAGGCCATAAATTGTTCTGGAAATTCTCTGCCCGGGATTAAGTACCCAGCCAACACCCACCTCTCCGGTGTTCTGGTTGAATTTAATTCCCGAGGCATGATAGGAAAGGCTGAGCGGTAATTCTACACCTCCTACAGATATTTTATAGAGGTCAATATTTATATCCGGTAAACCATTCACCAAAGACACTGTATGACTGGAATATTTTTCGAATTCACTCGAGACAGGCGATGGTGGTATCATTTTTCGTAATTCCTGTGCACGGATATACGTTGTAAAAAACATCGATAATACCAGGGAAAACAGTATTCTCCACCTAAAGTAGTGGAAACGGGCATCCATAACTAACATGCGATAGGTATAAGTGATTCAAATAAATTACGGGGTGAGTTGTCTGTCCTGTTGAGGAAAGATGCATTATTCACTCATTATTCACTGAGGGTAAGGTTAGGATATTCAGGAAAAAAGACAAATTAATTTTTTGTTTACAAATATTAAACCTGTGTCATGAAGTGTTTTAGGTTTAGCGAAGGCTGAACTGTTGCTTATATTCTTATCTAGCTAATCAATGTTGTACAACAAAAAGGACCATGCCCAGATTATTATCTGAGCATGATCCTACATCACTTTGTTTTACTATTTCCCCCAGTTCAACTCAGCAAGTGGCCTTTGCATGGCATCGAAAATGGTCTGGCCAGGTTGGTCGATTGGCAATTGCGATAGCCGTCCATAGCGTCGCATATCGACCCAGCGATGTCCTTCATAAAATAAAGAATAACGGCGCTGTTTCAGGAGTTCATCAATGAGAGCATCCTTCGTTTGCTGGCCAGCATAGTTGCCCAGGTGGCCGGCTTTTGTTCGGATGATATTCAACGCCTGCATTGCATTGGAATACTGCCCTAATTGGATCATGCATTCTGCATAAATCAATATCAGCTCCTCATTACGGATAATTGATACAGGCGTTAAATTGGTAGGGTAGAGGTTAACATCATAATTTCCGGATATTCCCACCAGGTTGAGCGCGGAAGATCGTTGGGCTACTTTATTCAAGCGGGCATCACCGGGTTCTGCCTCGGCCACAAAGGCATTGTTGGCCACTACTGAAATCGCATTGTTCAGTGGTTGGTATAAAGGATTCAACAGATCTGGCGCTACGCCCCAGTTAAATACTGGTCCGTTAGATAAAGGTCCATCGATATTAAAATAGCTGGCTTCTAGTGCAGACAAAGCCCCCTGCCAATCCCGCTGATATAGCGCTACACGTGCAGCGATCGCGCGGTTAAATTGCAGGAAGGTGGATGGCTGGTCAAACCCTGAAAATCCTGGAGGGCAGGTGAACATAAATGCGCTGCCTGCCGCCTGAAGTTGGGTGCTCGCGGTATCAAGTAGTCCTTTGATAACTGCAAGTCCTGAATCATAAGATACGAATGGACCAGGGTTTAGATAATCCTTGAGATCCACACGGATACCATTTTTCCCCTGCATATTTAGGATGTGTAGCATCTCGAATGCAATAATGGTATTCGTAAAGCCTAGTATGCCTGATTTCTCCTGGCTATTGATAACGCTGGTATTTAATGCGGATTGTTGGAATATAGCTGCTGTTTGCCGGGCGCTGTTGAAGGAAAAATAATATCCATTGTAGAAAGCACCTGGGTCTAGTACACCGTTTAATCCGGCTAATTCATTTACCCACCTAGTTTCTGAGCTATTGATCACATATACCTCCCGACCCAGTGTCCCAGCCACTTTGCAATAAGATTCATAACTACTGGTACCATTTCCTGGATTGGTATTATAACCGGTACGCATCACCGAGAAAGTACCAGTAGCCAATTGCTGGAGCTGAGCGCGGGAGGCATTGGTCAATACTGTCGAGAGTTCGGCTCCATTCGGATTGGTGACATCGGGGGTATTGATGATTTTATTACAAGCCGTGGTTGCTATGAGGATCATTCCTGCAACTGCCGGAATTAATTTATTTTTCAGGTATGCCATAAAAGTTTGCTTTTTAAATCAACGAATAGGTTTCCACTATTAGATTAGAAATCGACGCCCAGGTGGAATAATATACGCTTCGTATAAGGTGCGCTTACGATATCAAAATTGCTGCCTACAGAAGCCTGTCCGAAGGCAGAGACCTCAGGATCGAAACCAGTGTATTTGGTAATAGTGAACAGGTTTTGTGCAGACACGCCTACTTTTAGTCCATGCACGCGATTGCCTAAATATTTTTGCAATTGGTACTTACCTAGCACGTAGTTCAGTGCCACTTCGCGTAGCTTGATATAGCTGGCATCTTCGATAAAGTATGCTGCGGTCAAACCCTTTTGTCTGGCAAGGCCAGTTGGGATAGCAGGGCCAGGGATCTTATTGCCAGAAGCATCGAGATTGGTGGGTACCATCCAATCAGGGCTTTGTCCACCTTGGTCTAATTGGAACCGCGTGAAATTGCTGACGTGACTGCCATAATTCCAGTGGAGTAGGAAGGTCAGTTGAAAGTGGTTTAAAAAGTCAATCTGATTATAGTCACTCATTTGAAATTTAGGCTGCGCATCTCCATAAAGGGTCAGAGAGCCATTTGGTTTAACGGGGGTTCCAACGAAAGCAGTGGGAGACTGACCTACCCTCAGCTCATTGAATCCATACAATGCTCCCAGATTGGGACCGGCAGCAGCAGGTGGAATGATCAGTCTTGTCATTTTGCTCCTGTTGTACCAGTAGTTGAGTGTAGAGCTCCACTTCACATTAGGTTTATTCACCGGAGTAATACCGAGTGATACTTCTAATCCTTTGTTTTGTAAATCTCCGATTGGATAACCGGTGATGCTTTCATAACCTACGGAAGGTGCAAGGATGAAAGGCTGTAACAGATTTTTGACTTTCTTGTCATAATAGGTGAGTTCCAAAGTGATCAGGTTGTCGAAGAACCCGAGGTCAGCACCATATTCCATTTCGCTGGCTATCTCATATTTGATCTTGTTATTTCCAATAGTGATAGGAGCGCTAACACCCAGGGTATTCTGGTATATAGTAGGATTCAGTTGGCTATAATTGCTGCCAAAAGTTGCAGGGCCACCTGTCTCCCCATATGCAAACCTCAGTTTGAAATGGTTAATGGCACTCAAATTCCACCAATCAAATTTTGTAAGGTTGGCAGCTAATGAAGCTTTAGGGAAGGGATAGAAAGTATTGTAGGATGCATTTGTTGTGTTTTTGTCTACTCTGATGGCAGCGGTCGCAATGATTCTATCCTGCCAGTTGACCTCATGCTGCAGAAATGCGCCTGCATTCATAATTTGTTGAAAGTAGCTGTAGGTGGAGCGTACAACAGCATTATTCGGATTCTGTTGGCCAGTTACTAAGCCTTCTCCCTGAACTGCATTGACAGACAGGTTTTGATTGAAGCGAACGAGTCCTGCGGAGGTTTTATTCGTAAAGCGATTTCCAAATATGGTATTGACTAGTGCCAATTGGAAATTGGTATTTATATTCCTGTTATTGGTAAACCTGGATGCGCCAGGAAAGCCGCTGATAGCATTGACCTGGGACTGTGCATCTTCCGGAGCATAGAGTTTGGCTTCCGTCAGTAAGTAATCAAATCCACCCTGGAAGCTAGCTTTTAACTGATCGCGTTCATTTTTGATCAGCATATAGTTGGTAGCGAATGATTCGATCAGTCGGTTGGTGGTTTCACGATTGATAAAAGCATCGATCACATGGAAGGGATTTTCCGCATAATACGGATTGATAGGGTAAGTCCCGTCAGGTAGGCGATGGATCTGTGCATAAGCGGGCAGTGAAGTCAGGTTGGTACCGATATTTACGCCATTGTTATCATTGTTCTCCCAGCCGCGGTCGGTAACATTATTGATAAAGTTAGAATTGAGTTGGAAATCCCATCTGTCATTGATGGAATGGTTGATATTAGCACGAAGTGTAGCACGTTGGAAACCGGTGTTCTTAGTGAGTCCATCTTCATGGTTATATCCCCCTGAAATATAGAACTTGGTTTTTTCTGATCCGCCGGAAATCCCCAGTTGACTGTAAGTTCCAAGGGCTGTACGGCCGTAGATTTCTTTTGGATAATTATAAATATGGCCTGCTGCTTTGGCTGCCTGATAGGCGGCGATCTCTGCATCTTGCTGGGCAGTATCACTATAGAAAGCTCTGATTTTAGCTTCGTCCCAGCTTCCGTATGGTAATAGTTTCGTAGCGGAGATAGCGGCTATATCTTGTGTAAAGCTAACTTTTGTAGGACCCGTGCTTCCTTTTTTGGTGGTTATGATTACTACCCCTGCATTGGCGAGCGTACCATAGATGGCTGCTGCGCTGGAACCTTTTAATATCTCTACAGATGCAATATCCGAAGCATTCAAATCGGCCAGTCGGTTGGCGAGGTTGTCTTGTCCTTTGGCAATGCTGTTTGAGCCGTTAAATGCATTGGTGCCTCTACCGGCATCGAAGCTGGCATCGTTGATAATGACGCCATCGAGGATAAACAATGGCTGCGAACTGCCTGTGATGGACGATATTCCCCTTAGTTGCATGGAGATGCCGCCGCCTGGTGCACCGCTCATTTGCGTAATGGTAGCACCTACTACTTTTCCGCTGAAAGCACCATCCAGGGTAGAAGGTACTACTGTTCCTGTTAGGCGACTTGCAGATAAGGATACTACTGCATTGGCTGCATTACTTTTCTTAATGCCAGTGGCAAGACCTGTGGTAATAATGACTTCTGTGAGATCTTTTGAGCCCTGTTCTAATACAATATTTAATATAGATGGTACATGACTTGTAACTTGTTTTGTTTTATAGCCCATCAAGCTGAAGGAGAGTTCGCATTCATTCGTAGGTATATTGATCTTATAAGTACCGGTTGAATCTGTGGTTGTTCCTCGGTTGGTACCTTTTGCCATAATGATTACCCCAGGCAATGCCTCGCCTTTGTCGGAGGTTACTTTCCCCGAAAGAATGCCTTGTGCAAAAAGACTTGCCAGTGGAGTGGTAAGCAGCAGCCAGATGATACCTAAACTGTTAATTGTAGTTTTGATCTGCATAAATTCTGAATTTGTGATGGTTTTCTTCAGGCATGGCAATGCCATGCAGCATTAGTGCTGTTAATTTTTGGTTTGTCGGAATTGTGGAGAAAAATTGCTGAGAAAAGAATTTTTCCCCGCAATAATCATGATGATGGCCGATACGGCTGCAGCAGACAAGGCGCGGCAATAATGACTATAGGATAGCCATAGTCTTCATGTCGCGAACTCTTAAATAGCGTTTTGAATTTGAACATGACTTCGTTTTTTCCACATTGGGAAGACAACCAAAGTCATCTTTACAATGGGAAGGTTAATAATAGATGTGCCAACTTGGAGGTTCAGTATCCATTGTATTGTTTTTGTTAATGCGCCGCAAACGTAGAGCAGTTCGCTGGATAATGTCGTTAGGATTGAAACAGAAATTCATTAGAAAGTTATTGGAAGAATTTTTCTTGTAATGGTGTATTGACGAGTTAGGTTCTTTCAGATGTTGGGGTACCATTCATCCGTTTAAAAAAAAATGGCCGCTTCAACTTCTTGAAGCGGCCATTTTTAAAAAGGAAGTCTTACTTATTTTATCACCTTGACTTCATCATGTTTCTCTTTATTTGCTATGTTGACAACATACATTCCTGGTAATAATCCTCCTAGGTCATGCAGTTGTATAACGTTTGCTCCCTTGTTTACATTGGTCACAAGTCGTCGTACCAGATTGCCTCGTAGATCATACAATCGTACCACTACCGGACCTTCTACAGTGGATTGGTAGTTGATGTTGATGCGGTCTGTAAACGGACTGGTAGCAGTAATGGTATTGTTGTTAGCAATTGCTGCTAGAGTAGCAGTACCATTGCTGATTTTAATACTGTAATCTTCCACTTCTCCTTGATAGGTATCCACGCCACATGGTACCATATTCTGGCCATATCCCATGCGTACGCGCATCATTGTGGTACCAGTAATGGCATTGGCAGGTACGGTGATGCTTTGTGTGAAAGGACCTGCACCACGTTTAACATATACTTTTTCGGTGGTATCATTGAAACGTTTGTCGCCGTTCCAATCTATCCACACTGCCACGGAGATGTCTGGCCAGTATTCTATGCCGAGATTCACTGTAAGGGTATACGCCTGACCTTTGGTAACATTGGCCGTAAGTGCGGTGAAGTCGCTGTAACTAGTCCATCCAGATGAATTATCGAGGTTAGCCAAACGAACCCTAGTAATGCTGTTATAGTTGAGCAAGGTGCTGGCCGTGCAATAGTTCGAAGGCACTACTGTCGTATCAGAAGGCAAGGTTTGCTGACCAGCCTTGATGGCCGTTGACGGCTTCGTATTATAGGCATAGTCTATCAGCGTATATCCGGTACCGTTTGGTTGTACTTTGAATCTGAACCAACCGTAGTAGGTATCGCCTAGACTGGTGAAGTTGAAACCAGCGTAGCCTGTTTGGCCGTTCCATGGAGTATAGGTGGAGGTACTGAGCATATGTTCATTTGGATATGCCCCACCCGCTACAAAGCTGGAAGTATCGCTGATATTGGTATTGAGTGGCAGGAGGGATATGTTTTTAGTACTTGGCACACATACCATCGGCTTAGAGTAGGTTTCGAGTCGCAGTCTGGCGCTGTCTATCCAGAGGCCATAAGCCGCGTCGTTGTTATTATCAACGAGGAAATAATACCAATTGTTGCTAGCATTCACGGTAAATGCAGTCGTGTCTACCTTAATATACTTAATCGTGTATGGATCTCTGAAACTGATAGCCAGTTGTTGTGAAGCCGTATCTGGTCTGGCGCTGAATGCTGCTGCCAAGAAATTGATAGTAATATTTGTATTATTGGCTACTGCATTATTGGCTGCCTTTCCTGTGAAAGTAAGGCGGGCTGTGGAATTGCTGAGCGCAGTGATTTTCACGCTTAATCCTGCTGGTAATGAACTGACGTTGTATTGCGAATTGCTGAAATCTCCTGAACTGATTGCAAATGTATTTCCTAGTAAATCAATATTCACCGTATCACTGATACTTCCATCGTTGGCTAATGCCTCGCGAACAGTTGTTTTGGAGAGAATAGGCAATGTACCTCCAGGATCGCCGGCCTTGATGCTGCCATAAGGTGTTTGGCTATAGGCGTAATCTTTCAGCGTAAGCGTGCTACCATCAGCGGATACATTCATGCGTATCCAGCCGTAGCGGGGTTTCCCGTTGATGGTGAACTGTATACCAGCATAGGCGGTTTGGCCAGCCCATTTGGTAAAGGAAGTGGTCCAGATGTTATGTTCATTTGGATAGGCGCCTCCTGGCACAAACCCTGATGTCGTTGAAATCACCGTATTGACAGGCAATGGCGAAATATTGAGGGAACCGCTATCGCATACTGCATATTTCTGATAGGTTTCCAGGCGCAGTTTTCCGCCATCGTACCATCCGCCATATGAGGCGTCGCCGGTGTTATTGAAAGTAAAATAGTTCCATGTATTAGCTGCATTGATGACCGTATTGGACAGGCTGCCAAATATTATTTTGTATGGGTCGATGAAATGTATGCCCAGCAAAAGATTTGCGCGATTCAATATACCTGTACCTCCTTGGATCGCCGCACTGAGGAAGGTAAGCCGTACACTGTCGGTACTATTAACCGCATTATTCTGCGTAGCATTTCCGCTGAATGATAGTACAGCAGTAGAATCATTTACCAGTTGGATAACCGTGCTGAGGCCAGTTGGCAGGTTCTGTATGCTGAAGTGCGTACCCTGTACCATATTGCCGCTGCTCATGGTGAATTTAGCACCTCCAGCTAGGCGGAGTGTATCCATCAGCGTTATACTACCGTTATTGGTATCACTTTCCAGGAAGGTAACATAGGTTGGAATGATGCGTTTGATAGAATCAGGGATCAGCGTAGCCGTAAGATTGGTGTTGCTCCATAGGTTGCTGCGAGACGCCACAGTACTGTTCAATGCGGCCATCATGCGGTCTTTCTGACCGAGTGTAAACATTTTCACACAGGAAGAATAATCCATATAGTTTTCAACGTTGGCCACCACGCCGCACCAGTTCGCATTGAGGTTACATCCGCCGTAGTTGGACTGGGTAGGAGGGGTGTCGTCTACATAATCACCTGGCGCATTACAACCGTTTTCGAAGGTATGCCACAGATTGAGGAAGTGGCCTACCTCATGTGTGAGCACGCGCTTCATGTTTGGATAGCCGTTTTCAGAGGAGCCGATACCGGGTGCGCCGAGGTAACGCCAGTTATACACCACACCATCTACATGGGCGGCGGCTACGCCATCGTCTGGAAGGTAAGTCCAGCCGGAATTATTATAGACGCCTTTCTGTTCTACCTCACTCACAATCCATATGTTCAAGTATTTTTCTCCTGGCCAGTAGGAAATACTTTTTACGGCGCTGCCGGAACCATCTGGGGAGCGGCCGTCTAGGTCATTGATATGATAGGTAACGCCCGTGGTAGGGTTGCCATTGGGGTCTATGTCTGCCAGTTTAAAAGTGATGTGCAAGTTGGCGGCAAGACCAATAAAGCGAGGATCGATTTGTGAGTAGTCCTGATTGAGTAGGTTGTAATCCTGATTAAGGATAGCGATGGCAGAGCGTATCTGTTCCATTGTTACCTTATATGGGTTTACAGGATCATTGATGTGAAATACAACCGGTATGGTGTATTGCACGGGTTGGGTTGTTTGTGCGGCGGCCCGCATTTGGCGGGCGTTGGCGATAAATGATCTGGTAAAGGCCTCCATTTTTTCTGCCCTTTTTTTGGCAGCAGGCTGTTTTTTGTACAATTCCAGCATGGCCTTAGAGGCGGTACAGTGGTCCGCCAGGGGAGGCAGTGGAGTGGTTTGCTGCGCCATTGCCTGAAAGGCAATTAAAAGGCATAGCAAGGCCCCTATTATCTTTTTAGATAATTGTGACATAAAATTTGTTTAAGGTTATTACATGAGTGTAGCGATTGGCAGTGATGGACTGCCAGCAAAAAGGTCTACAGGATTTCTATTTCATAACTCTGATTTTGTGTTGATGATAGCTATTATCTGGGTGATGGAAAATGATCTATTAGTCTTGATTTTGGTATTTGCTCTCGTTTGGTCGAATAGGGCCGGGTATTAAACAACTGGCATCTGTATAGGAAATGCTGTTGGTCTACGTCTGCTCAATGGTCTCTACATATATAATAAACGAATTTAGCATACAACTTAAAAAGGCGGTAGGCTAATTTTGATTACTTATATGCGGATATTAACCTTCTACTATACTTTAATAAATCGTAGAAAAATTACGATACACTTCCTTCTTTCTGGCGTAATTATTGCTTAAAGCCGTACCAATAGTATCAGAGAATGCCAACTGAATAAACCATATCGTACAACACTATGTTTGGCGTCCTGTATTTTAAGTGATTCTGTGGAATCCATTGATTGTCCTAAACTCTATCGCCTGTAACCATTCACATTCATAATGAAAGAAACTATGCTATCTAAGCCGTGGTCGTGTCTGTATGGTATTAATTGTGAATGGATTTAGCATTCTTGTATCGTTACATCCCCTTTGTTGAAATCAGATTAAAAATGCATGGAAGAACCTTCAACCAGTTTTTACTATGTGATCTGAAAAGACCATCATATAAACCATAGATGTGCTCATGGATATTGAGCATGCTGTAACCAGATTAATCTGTCGCCAATGGTAAACAGAGGAAAACCTATTCGAATTAGGCTGTGGAACTTTCTATTTTTATTATTTCCAGGCCTGAATGCTTATGGCCAGTCAAAAACGCTCAAAATAAGCGTTACCGACTCTCAACAGCAGGGTGTCAATGCCAATATTATAGCGGGGGCAGCAACAGCCGTTACCGATGCAACAGGCGCCGCCCAACTTCATCTGGCACCAGGACAGTGGCGGATTACAATTAGTGCGGTTGGTTATTCCAGTAGTACGCAGCATATCCTATTGCATAGTGATACCAGCATTTCGTTTATACTGCAGAAAAGTATAAAACAACTTAAGTCCATTACCATTGAGGCCGACCGCCTATTGCAGCTCAACCAGATGAGTTCCCATCAATTGGGTATTGAGGAGATAAAGAAATTACCTCCACTGCTTGGGGAAATTGATCCACTAAGATCTATCACCTTACTACCAGGTATTAAAAATGCCGGAGATGCCGGCGGTGGGATCTATGTACGTGGTGGTGGCCCCGATGAGAACCTGGTATTGATGGATGGAATTCCAGTGTATAACCCTAGCCATCTATTAGGTGCCTTCAGTATTTTCAATGGAGATGCTGTTAAAAATATATCCGTCATTAAGGGGGGAATGCCAGCAGAATATGGTGGGCGATTGAGTAGTGTGATTTCCGTTGCCACTAGGGAGGGCAATAAAGATTCCCTGAAACTTAATGGTAGTCTAGGTTTGATTTCCTCGCGACTTACCGTAGAGGGCCCTATATCCAAAGGGAAATCTTCCTTTATTATAAGTGCCCGCCATACCTATATAGATCAGATCGCCAGGTGGATTGCACCGGATTCCATGCGCAATAATGGGTATTATTTCTATGATGTGAATGCGAAAATGAATTTTGAGTTAAATGCTGCTAATAGTATTTCCTTGACTTTCTACACTGGTAAAGACAATTTCAACTACGATAAGAAAGAATCTATTAGTAGGTATCGTCATTTTAAAGCGAATTGGGGTAATACGCTTGCTGGTGCTACCTGGAAATCGCAAGTCAGCAAAAAGATTCAGCAGGATTTATCGTTGTTCCGCAACTCTTTTGAGCTTGGTAGTAGCATTACCTATAATACAGATGGAATGATGTTTTCATCAGGTCTTTCAGACTACCAAGTGAAAAATGATTGGATGTATATCCCATTCAACAATTTTAAATTAAAAGCTGGTTGGCAAGGTATCTGGCATCAATTCCAACCAGGTGCAGGGAGTACGCGGGCGGGGCAGCAGGAATTTATATCAAATATCCAAAAACAGTATGGCAGGGAGGCTGCTGCTTACCTTAGCGCAGACTGGGATATCACTAAACAATTGAACATCCTTGGAGGGTTACGGGTAAGCTATTTTGATATGGTAGGCCCTAGGAAGGTGGTTGAATATGGAAAAGATGGTGTGCCTACTGGCAAGGTAATTAAATATGGCAATGGCACGCGGATAGCCAAGTATATGTATCCTGAACCACGTCTGGCCATGCGATACCTGTTGAACAATGAAACAAGTATCAAATTTTCGTATACCCGTACGGTGCAGTACTTACATCTGGCCACCACCAGTGCAGCCACTTTCCCGAGTGATCTATGGATTCCTGTTAGTCGATTGATAAAACCAGGAATAGCAGATCAGCTAGCAGCCGGATTCTTCAAAGAGTTCTCCAAAGGGTACGAATTCAGTGCAGAAGCCTACTACAAGAAAATGGACAACGTACTTGAATTTATGCCTGGCGCCAAACTGTTTTTGAATCAGAACCTAGAAAGTGAAATGATTTTTGGTACAGGAAAGGCATATGGATTGGAGTTACTTATTAAGAAAAAAATAGGAGCACTCACTGGCTGGATTGGTTATACGCTTAGTCGTACAGAACGGACTTTCGAAGCACTCAATGGAGGCAAACCCTTTCCCTATCGATATGACCGCGTGCATGATCTAAGTATAGTGGCCAATTATCAATTGTCGAAGAAATGGATGTTCTCCGGGTTATTTGTATTCAACACGGGGAATGCACTCACCATGCCTAATGGGCGATTTGTGTATAATCTGGGATATAATTTTAACAATAATTCACCCGTATTCACCAATATTGATCGATACGGCAACATCAATGATTATCGTATGCCGGCTTATCACCGACTAGACCTCTCCTGTACTTTTACGCCAAATCCTGAAAGCACGCGGCGCTTTAAAAGTAACTGGGTGTTTAGTGTATATAATGTATACAATCGTAGTAATCCTTACTTTATTTATATAGATGTGGATGAAAAAAAGCAAACCTTACAAGGTAAACAAGTTATACTATTTCCTATCCTGCCAAGTGTTTCATGGAATTTTAATTTCTGATGTATGAAAAAATCAAATAACGGTTATATCATTTTATTACTGCTATTTCTCTGTTGTGCTTGCGAAAAAAATATAGATCTTCAATTGGATAAGAGTCCTCCAATGCTGGTGGTGGAAGCGTATATCAATAACAGCCTTTGTACCTACAATTATGTGATCATTGGAAAAACTGTCAACTTCAATGAATCGCAATTTGCTAATACCGCTGTGGAAAAGGCAACGGTAACGATTACAGAAGGTATTTTAGATAAAGGAAAAGGGTATCAATGGGATGCTAGCAGTAAAGTAACGATGAAGGAAGGCAAAATACCATTCATGAATTCCATAAATATTCCGGGAGTCTATTTTGATCCCAGACTTGTCACGGATTCCACTCATGCATTATTGGGTACACCAGGAAAATCTTACTTACTGGAAATTGAAGCAGAAGGCAAGAAATACACAGCTATCACCACTTTGCCGATTCCAGTACCTATTGATAGTCTTACCAATACCACCCCATTTAAAGACGCTTCTGGTACTGTTCGCGTCCGACTAACGGTCCATTATACAGACCCGGACACACTTGGTAATGCGCAGATTTATTACTGGGGAAATCGTTACACCAAGAATACATTTGGATGGGGGGCGCTGAATACGGATAGGTATATCCCAAATACAGATGAACTGGTGAATGGGCAGGCCATACATATTACGCATTCAGCGGCCATGCTGGTAGGGGACACTGCTGTTTATTACCTTGTTAGTGTAGAACGGCCGGTCTATAATTTCTGGGATAGTTATAATAAAGCGAGAGCCAATGGTGGTCCATTTTCGACGCCTGTTGTGCTAAAGAGTAATATCCAGGGAAATAATGTAGTAGGGTGTTTTAGTGGTTTTGCGGTGAGCACGATGAAACATGTGATGAAGTAGAGACACGTAGTACGCTGGCCAATATTAGCCATTTGTTGCTGCGAATAAGTGCTTGCAATGCATATAACAAAGCCGGGAAGTATCTCCCCGGCTTTGTTATATGCATTGCCTTTATGCGTTTTGCATTGCTAAACGTATGAAGGCAACATAGGTAAGTATTGTGGCTTTGCTTATTTCCTGATCATAGGCAGGTATTTCTCCTTATTGTCCACCATTGTCCAGAGAATGATGGCGATCAGGATAATTACCAGTGGCAGACCTGATGGAGCGGTGCTGATATTGGCCAGCAAGATGCCCACTAGAATAGGTAAAAGTACAATTGCACCAAGCGCCCTAGTTCTAGTTGGAATCAATAATATTCCGCCAATTAGCTCGATTGATCCTACCAGCGGCATCAACCAACCTATTTCCATAAATGCTTTCCCTGCTTTCACCATTTTCTCCGGCATATTTGCGGGTATGGGCATGTAATGAAAGAATTTATCCAAGCCTGCATTAATAAACATAAGCCCAGTCAATAGGCATAAGACAAAAAGAATCTTGTTTTTCATAGTTATTTAATTAATTGGGAAACTAATTGGTTGCAAATGTATGCACAACCGATTGGTTGCGCAAATTTTTGTAAGAATTTTTTTTGAGTCTCGATTTTGTGGAAAGGGTTGGGTGATGAAATATTCGCGGGCAGAAATTTTAATGATGGACGCATTGGTTAAAGGTACAGTGTATCAGGATGGCTTTATAAGGCCCCAATATTGATCTTTTACGGGATTTAAAGTATATTTATAGACCGGTATCATATACGGCCGCTTATGAGTATTAATTTGTCGCCCGGTCATTATTTTGGAAAGGAGCAACAGTTTAACGAAAATGCTTTTTTCAAGTTAAATATCACGGCTTACCAGCCGAATATGATTATTCATGACCACTATCACGAAAATGCTTATCTGAGTTTATTGATTAGCGGTAGCTATCGCGAAGTGGGCCACCATACTGAAAAAATAATTCAGCCGGGAGAAGTGCTCTTTAGGCCCGCAGGGTATTCACATGCCAATCATTTCCATGAAGCCCCTGGCCGATGCTTGAACATTGAGTTTAAACAACAAGCGCTGGAAGCAGTCATGATGGATGGCTGTCTCCCTAAAACACTGGTGAAATATAATACTGGCACTTTTAATTACCTCTATCAGCTCTTGTATGCTTTTCTGCAAGATCCTTCCACCTCCATTTCTGAAGAATACATTTTGAGTTGGTTATCTGAAGCGGCGGAAGTGAAAATGCCCACCCGTATGCCGTGGTTCTCGCAGGCAAAGATGATCCTGGAGAATGAGTTTGATACCCATCATACGATTAAATCCATTGCAGAAAGGGTTTATGTTCATCCCATCTACCTGGCACGTGCTTTCAAAGAAAGAGAAGGGATGACAATAGGGAAGTACCAGTTGGAAATGAGGATTAGGCGGGCGGTGCAACTGCTTTTCAGTACACAATTACCAATAGCGGATATTGCATTTACGGCGGGTTTCTCGGATAGTGCCCACCTGGTAAGGATTTTCAGGTCCTATTACCAATGCTCTCCCCATCAATTCCGGCGATGGCTGAATAGTTAATCTGATACAATTTTTATAACGGGGCATACCGTTACTTTGTAGAAAAGATGCGCCGAGTTCTTGCTTTTATATACTTTCTATCACCTATACTGCTTTACGGACAGCAAAAGCTGGACTATCAGTTGCATGTAAATGTAGATCCAGCAAAGAAGACCTTTGCCGTGCAGGGTAGTATGTCTTTTGAAACCGATAAATCAATGGCTGATTCAGTCACGGTTGTTATCAATAAAGGCACAGGGAAGACACCGTTACAACTCCAGGGCACCCGCGCTAGTATGGACACCAGTCTGAATGCCTCCGGGGATGTTGTTTACCATTGGCGATTTAAACCCTCCTTGCCTGTAGGTACCACTTTACATTTTACTTTCGCATATGATCGGGGAGATGCCCCTGCTTTTCAATTTTACATGGATAGTAGTTTTTGTATGGCGGGCGGGTATGGGGCTCCATGGTATCCACAGGTAATGTCGCATACAGATAACGGCAATGATTATACGCGCGGAACGGGTACACTTTGGGTAACCACACCGCTGCCAATGACTGCGGTCATGGCCGCCAGTACCGTTAAAGCGTCCACAGTTGGAGCTACACATACCTTTGAATTTCATTATGCACAACCAGATATATTTTCCCTGTATTTAGGCAAATATACTCGGCAGACATACCAGGGGCGGTTTCCATTCTATACCTACAGTCTGAGTAAAGAAGTGAACGGCGATGATATTTCCCGCAAAGCTGCCGCAGTATTGGATTACCTGGTATCCGAATTCGGACCACTTTCTATTCCCAATTTCTCCATTATTGAATTTCCGGATGTGGTATCTGAACTGACCGGTATTGGCGGCGCCAGTATACAGGGTGGGGTAGTGATGCCTACTGCGGCACTTCGGGAGTTTAACTACGCCCTCTTTGGCCACGAGATCGGGCATCAGTGGTGGGGGAATAAGGTGCTGTCCAAAGGCCCTGCGGGAGCGGACATGCTGTCCGAAGGTATGGCGCAGTATGGCTCTTTACAAGTAGTGGAACATTTTGATAGTTTGCATGCAATCGACTATCGGAAGACGGGATATCCTGGGTATCTCCGGGATCAAAGTGGACTGGGGTATCTCAAAAATGCAGCCGCTGGAAATGATGAGCCATTGGTATCCCTCACGGGTAGTAATGGTCATATCCTCGGCGACAGCAAAGGGTTTCTGGCATTGGAATTATTATCTAATATCGTTGGTAAGGATAAGTTTCATAAAGCCTTGCAAAAGATAACAGCACAGTACAGCCAGGATGGACTTTCTTGGAAAAGCTTTTTGGAAGAAATTTCCATTGCCAATGGGAGTAGTCTGCAATGGTTTTACCAGCAATGGTTTGAGCGCACAGGAGCGCCTGCATGGGAAAGCAACTGGCAGCAGCAACAAAAAATGTTTGCCATTACCGTACTCCAAAAAGATAGTATTTATCAATTGCCACTAGACGTGCTGGTTACTTATCAGAATGGAACCACGTCTCTGCAACATATCAAAATTCACGAACGTAAAACGCAATTACAATTGCCAGTAACAAGTACAGTGGCTAAAGTGGAGATAGACCCTTATTTTAAGGTGCTTCATTGGGATGAGGCATTAACTCCCAATGCTAGGGCGCAAGCGAAAGTAGTGAAGGTGTTGAATTTGCGCATACAGCAAAAGCCAGATGAAGCGGCGGCATTGGCGAAATCCTATATTGATGAAGGGATTACGGAGGATAATTACGGTGTGGAATTTACCTTGTATTATCACCTAGGTCGGATTGCGGCAGCTCAAAATAAACGGGAAGAAGCGCTGGGATATTATCAGCAAGCATTACAATGTCCATCGCGTGCACAAGACTTGTTAGCGTATACCTATTACCGGATTGCGCAACTTGCAGATGCTAAAAAGGATGAAGCATTATTGCAGTGGGCATGTAGGAATGCTATCACAGCAGATGCTGCCAATGGGAAAGCAGATGGGATGGAAGCGAAAGTGCTATTGTTTCGGAAATAGGGGGGAGATAAAATTAGCCGGTTGAATCCAGTGTTGGTTTTCAACCGGCTGTAAACTTTGGTATTTGAAGCATTAATGTTTTGCTCCAGCTTTCTTGATTTTTTGTTCTATTTGTTCGTGGTGTTCATCTAGCATTTTATCTACTTCTTCCCTGGTCATTCCTAATTTGGACTGTATACGGGTATATAAATCTTCTTCCTTACCTGCAACATATTTCAGGTCTTCATCTTTGAGTTTGGAATACTTTTGTTTCAGTGAAGTTTGCAGTTCACTCCAGGAGTTTTTTAATGTTTGTGTGTTCATAATTGGATGTTTTTATTGTTTGTTATAGAGACGATCTTTTTTCGGGATGCGGTAGGTTATATTTGTCGGAATTCTTGTTTGATCTTACCCGCGGCTTCCTTGAAATGATCGACTGTTGATTTTATATTTTTCAGTTGGAAGGAGAGGTAGATATACAGTAGACCCGCTAGGATAAATGCAGATCCGGATACCGCTATGATACCGATTACGCCAGCCGCTGGATAGTAGATGATGAGGGCGCCTAGTAAAAGCACTATAACACCACCGAAGAGGACCCATCCCCAATTATCCACGCCTAGGTTTTTTAGATCAATAGCAGCCCCCATGATATAGCAGGACCTGAATGTTAGCCAGAACCCAAGAAAATAGGGGAGTGTTACCATTGTTACTATAGGATACATGAGTAGGTAGGAGCCTATTGCTAGGTCTAGTATACCTGATACCAAAATCCATCCCCATCCTCTAAGAATATTGCTATTGGAAATGGAAAAGAATAGCTGGCTAATGCCGGAACCAATCATTACGATGCTGAAGAGTATACTGAGACTTACATAACCATCCAGTGGTTTTGCAAAAATGGCGATACCTGCTGCGATAAATAGCAATCCAGAGATGAGGTACCACCACCAGTTTTTGACGTCAGATCGGAGCGTTTCGATAACGTTGTTCATAGATTTGTTTTTGTGAAGTGATTAAATAGGGGAAAGACGGATTATTCATCGAATGCATCGGCCATTTTTTCGGTTACTTTGTCTAACTTATTTTTAACGGCTTGTTGATGCTTCTTTATTTTCGCTTTAGTTTCATCTGCCACATTTTTCATCTTCTGATCCAGGTTATCTACACGTTCTTGGAGTTTGTCTTTTGTTTGTGCAGCGCGGGTTTTGAATGCCGCTAGCTTTTTTTGCTTTTCATCTTTTAACCGTTCCAGTTTTGCCTGGATAGCGGCTTTGTGTTGTTCATTTGCTGCTTTTAATTCTTTTTCCGCTTCGTCAATTTCGTTGTCTAACTCATCCCATTGTTCTTGGTTGTATTGATCCCATTGATCTGTGATAGGCGTATGTACGGAGGTCCCACCATAGGGTTGTAAATAACTATTGATCATGAACTCGCTATCTTCCTCTACATCCGCTATTAATACAAAAGTTCCTGGGGTGACATGGCTATTCACTTTATGGAGGAAGTCCTCCGAAAAAGCATCTGTATCCATGCCGTCTGCTGCGCCTAGCAGGCCACCGGTAAGCATCCCGATCATCATGCCCACAGGGCCGCCGATGGCGCCAATCGCCGTACCGGCTGCCATTCCTGTGATGGGATAGGCGGTGGTATCGGCCCCTTCTTGGTGGAGGAATTCAAATTGATCGTCATTGGTTTTCCGGATGAGGGCTACATGATAGATAGTTATATCGTGAAGCTGGTCAAGTTCCTTGAGCCGGTTCAGGCCGTTCATGGCATTTTCATGGCCCTGGAACGTGGTTACGACAAGATTTTCCATAACTGAATTTTTCTGGTGATTAAATGATAGTAAATTGGATGGAGTATTCTAAATGGCCTTACGCTCAGCGAAACGAATAGTAACTAACTGGTTAGCACTTTGAGGTATTCTCATCTTACAGCTCCCATTGACAGATAGAACGGAGTGAAGGAGCTGTAATTTTAACTACCTGAAGGTATCTTGTAATCCATACTATATGGTTATCTAATTCTTCAGAATAGTTGGATATTTCTTCAATTAGGGATTTCTATGGAGGAATTCGATTTAACCCGTATTTTTATAGTATATGACGGATGAGCAAATAATAGTGGAATATAGGGTCATGTTTCAAAAATATGCCCAGGATGGTGTTATCGACATCGATAAACGCCTGCGTCATAAATTTAACTTTCAGATCCAGCTACTGGAGGACCTGATCAGGGAGCTCGAAGGGGTGGTTCCGCCCAACAAACAGGCGCAATACTGCATTATTTATGTAAAGAAAGGGGAAGGAGAGAAGTCTGTAGGGAATTTCAGCTTTTCCTTTAAGGGAAATACCTTGCTCATCATCCCTAAAAATGTGATTCATTCCACCCGGTATTGGGATTTGGAATGTTCAGGGTATATCTTGTTGTTTAATAGTGATTTTTTCCTCAACAATGCGTTTCCAAAACATTTGATTGAGAACAAAAATATACTGAAGCGCTCTATCAGGCCTTGGTTGGCGCTGGACCTTAAACAGCAAAAAGCGGTGGATGGCATCATGACCATGATCCATACAGAGAATCAATCCCATCATAAGAATAAAAGTGAACTGATCGCCGTTAAAATTCTGGAGTTGCTCATTCAGTGCGATCGATACTTCATTGACGCCGATGTGCCTGCAGAAGCAGTTGTTTATCATCCTACTATCGAGGCATTTAACAACCTGATAGATCAATATTTTTCGCAGCATCGGTTGGTCGGGTTTTATGCAAACGAGCTGCATATACATCCCAATCACCTGAATTTCCTCGTCAATAAATATAATGGGAAGCGTGCGAAGGAAATGATCGATGATAAAATAATGCAGGAGGCCAAATACCTGTTAAGTTCCACTAAGCTATCTGTTAAAGAATTGGCCTCTCAGTTGGGCTTTGAGAATTCAGGATATTTTTCCTCTTTTTTCCGAAGAAACGCTGGCATATCTCCTCAGGAATACCGGGAATCCATTCTTTGATTTTCAATTGAGATACTTTGTTTTTGCGACTATAATCGGGTATAGAAGGAGCATCTTTAGGTGCTATGATACCGATTGTTATCTTCCGAGAGATTGATGATTTACTCGCCCATGTGCAAGTGGCTGGGCGTACACACAATGGAGATTTTTACAGTTGTAACCTGGCACATGCACGGGGTGAAGGATTTGCACGCACCAGTAAATGTACCAGAACATTATTTTATATCGCTGCCATCATAGAGAATGAGGCATTTGATTTTTCCATCAATAATGCGCCCTATCAGGCTACACGTAGTTGTACCCTTTTCTTTACCTCCCCCTTTCACTTGTTTGATTTTAGTCAAAAAGCTCCGGCCAAAGGTTATTGTTTTTTCTTTACGGAACCGTTCATCCAACAGGCTTATCCGAATGGTCGTTTCCACCAGGATTTTTCCTTTTTCTGGGAAAATGAATGCTTCCATTTTATTAGTAAAGAACAGGCGGATATCCTGCTGCAATTGGGTGAAAGAATCCATGCGGAGTTTGAAAAGAACGGTGCATGGTCTGACAATATCATTGCCGATTATCTACACATCCTCTTGATTGAATCTAAACGGCTCATCACCCCTAAAGGCAGCATCCAGGATCATTCGGCCGATTACCATCTGCTGCAGCAATTTTATAAGTTGATCAAGGGGAGTTACCCAATTATAAAATCGGTGGAGGCGGCGGCTGGTATTTTGTCTGTCACCCCCGCGCGATTATGGCTGGCCACCAAAAGAATTACCGGAGAAACACCATCGGAAATCATTAATAGGAGAGTGTTGACAGAAGCGCAACACCTCTTATTACATTCCACGCTCACTGTTTCTGAAATCAGTTTTTACCTGGATTTTAAGGAAAAGTCGCATTTCACACGTTTCTTTAAAAACCTTACTGGTGTTCCTCCGGTTGATTATATTAAGCAGTTTAAAAAACCGCCAACGGAATAATTTAATTAATACCCCATGCCTTGTTGGGAGTAGCTCCCAGTAAGATTTCCAGCGTACCACCTTTTGCCAGGGTATCATGCGGGAATCGAAAATCATTGAGGGCTTTCCCATTTAGTTTAGCGGATTGAATGTAACAATTGCCTGATTTATTGTTGATCGTTTTGATCACGAATGTTTTTCCTGGATAATAGCTTTGGTCTAGTTGAATGGTGATCTGATCAAAGATAGGGCTGGTGATTTCATAATGCGGATTTATTGCAGCGCCGCCTTCTACGTCAAATAGTCCTATGGCCATTAAAACGCCTAACGCACCTACTTGCCCCTGGTCTTCATCACCATTATAGCCTCCATAGGGAGTGATATCTCCATAGCACTCTTCTTTGATCCTGCGTACCCAATATTGTGTGAGCCATGGTTTTTTGCAATAATTGAAGAGATGTGCCATATGCAAGGATGGTTGGTTTTCATAATCCAGCCAGCCTTCGGCATGGTAGCCATGTGGCACGACAAACCTATTGGGTGCTGCTAGTTCAAACTGTTGTTGCAGTTTTGCTGCAAACTTTTCGTTTCCTCCAATTAGTTGGATCAGGTCGGGGATATTGTGTGGTACGTAGTAAGTGTAGATAGCTGAATTACTTTCGATGAAGCCTCTCGCATTAAAGCCTTTACTGGTGGGGGTAAAGTCTTTCATCCAGGAGCCATCCAGTTCCCGGGGATGCATCCATCCAACGGTACTGTCAAAAACATGGCGGTAGTTGAAAGAGCGACTGAGATAATGTTGATAATCTTCCATCATGCCTTTGCCCTTTGCCAATTGGGCCATGCACCAGTCTTGGTAGGCAAAGTATAAAGTAAGCGCGCAGCCTTCCCGGTGCATATGTTTGCCGTCAATGCCTTCGGGGACGTAACCACTATCGATATAGTGTTGCATATAGGAGTGCGGTTGCAGTTCATATCCCACATGATCGCGGATACCGCCTGGCGAGGCATTTTTAATGCAGCCTTTGTAGGCGGCTTCCACATCAAAGGTCCGGATACCTTTGTTGTAGGCAGCAGCAATCATCGGGACTGCCTGGTCGCCGGACATGACAAAGGTGTAGTTGCCTCCACTAGGGCCTCGAGCGATCATGCCGGCATTTTTGTAGTATTCTACGAGGGTAGAGATCATATCGCTCATCACTTTGGGATAAGCAACGGACCATAGAATATTCAAATTCCATTCGCTGCCCCAGAATGCATCGGAGTTGTGTACGTTGAAGAGTGGCTTCCCTTGTGGATCTGTAGGTATCTGTCGGATAACAGTTTTTGCACCAGTATTATCCGCATATTGACCATTAACATCGCTGTAGATATGGCGGCCCAATAGGCTATGCCAGAGGTCTGTATAGAATTTAATGCGTTGTTTGGCTGTACCGCCTGTCACTTTTATTTTACCAAGTTGATCATCCCATTCGTTGAAGGACTCGTTTACTACTTGATCGAAGTTCCAGTGGGGGAGTTCGGATTGTAGGTTGAGTTTTGCTTGTTCAATGCTGGTGTAGGAAATGGCTACTTTTAGCAAGACTGGCCCTTTAGCTTTGTAAAAGGTAACATAGCCGCCGGCTTCTTTACCGGAAACGGCTGAAATATTGTCCAGGAGGGTGCGTTCGGGGGTATTGGTTATCTTTTTCCAGCCGCCGAATTTTGAGATAGGTTGATTGAATTGTGCGACGAAATATACGGTGAGTGGCTTTTGCCGCCGACTAGTACGTGCCATGACTGCAAGTCCTGATAACTGCGAAGGGCTTTCCATTTGAATAGCCGCGGAATCCATTCGGCCTTGGCCTAGCGTCGCGCCGATGTCAAATAGGATATTGGCGGTATCGGTCTTAGGAAAGGTATATCGGTGAAAGCCTACGCGGCAGGTAGACGTCAGTTCAGCGGTGATACCATAATCCTCCAGGAGTACTTTATGGTAGCCTGGTTTAGCGATTTCCTTGTCATGGGTGAATTTTGATTTCACGGCTTCGAAGCCTAATTGACCTTTCATAGCGCCGGTTGTAGGCATCACGGGGATACCTGAGATTTCCCAGCAGTGTATATGGCTGAAGCAGCGGATATAGGAAGAATCGTATAGATAGCCCGACTTCCAACTGCCAGTAGCCCAGGTATCGGGGCTTAAGCTCACCATGCCAAAAGGGCGGCATGCAGAGGAAAAGAAGAACCAGCGGGAGTTATGGGTATCGATGAAGGGATTCACTTCATCCACGAGTCGTTTGTGTGCCTGTTGACTTTTCGCCGGGAGGGCGAGGAGCGTGAGCAGGAAAACGAGGATTCTTCTATACATAGGTGCTATTGTATTATGCTATCATCAAGATAGAATAAAAATAATACCTGTTTTGGAATGTTTATAGTGTTAATGAAACAAAGGCCGGTTAAAAGCGGAGGTGCTTTTAACCGGCCTTAAAGAATATAACCAGCTATATAATTGATACAATCCTCATCAGATAAGGTTATTACTGAGGAGTTATCAAGAATAGGCCATTAAGGAGTTATCTCTATCCCTTCTCCAGCATCGATGGCATCTTGGAATAACAAATCATAGCATTGGGTTTTGACCTTACAGGGGATATTATATTGATTAAAGAATAAATACAATTCCTGTATCTCGTTTAAATTCGTTGTTTTACCAAAAATTCTATACTCAGGGCTGTTTTTAGTCTTATTAATTATTTGGACCAAAATCATCCTTTTGCTATGACTATATGTGGCGCCAATAGCAAATATATGTAGTTCACCGTTTTTAATGTGCTGATTTCCTAGGCTTGATATATAATAAACTCCTTTTGTATCCTTTATAGTTTTGTATATAGAATGTGGTAAATAACCTTCATTCCATAAGAAATTATTTACATATTCACTCAGAGCAACTGAGCCCTTTTGAGCAGAGAGACTCGGAGTAAATAAAAATAGGAAAAGGCAAACTAATATCCATCTGGTATTTTTCATTAATTATTATCTTTTGATTCAGTATTGTTTTCTTTTTCTTTTTCCATTTCCTTTTGTTTTTTGTTCTGTTCCTCTATCTCCTTAAAATGAGAAGCTTCGTTTGCTTCTGGCGTTTTTTCCGGTGTTTTTGCCTCGGGTCTAAATACTTGCGACTTGGGGTCATAAGCATGGGTCCCTTCATGAGTTGCAGTTGCCCCAATAATATCATCTATTGAGAAATTTACATAATCAACTATGTATCCATCTCTGGTGAATTTTATCTGTTTCTCCTTTATTGCTGCTATGGTTTTTGTAAAAATGGTAATCTTTGATTTTTTTAATACTTTATCTGCAAGAGTAGGTTCTGTATAGCCCATTAATATCTTAGCTCCATCACTTTTTACAGTTTCTATCTTTTTGGTGGTTATATTGTAATAACCTTGATTCTCAGTGTTTATATATAATTCTATGTTGTGATTTGCACGAATTAACTGTTTTACTACTTCGGTACCTACTTTAGTTTTAGTCATCAGGTTGACTATTTTTTTTATATCATCCGTAACGAAGTCTGTGAATTGAATATTACCTTTCGCATCTAAAATTACGGCGGTCTTACCTTTAGGATCTGTAATTACACGGCCATCTGGGTCCATAAACTGAATGGGATTATTATTTACAAACGTGTATGGACTTAAGGCACTGTATTTTTTATAAAGTGGATCGACACTTATCCATCTGGCTATTAATGGGTCATAGCCTCTTGCACCAAAATCAACCTGTTTCCCTGCACCCTTTACCTCGTTATCATTCTCCTTACCATTAAACCCATATCTATAACTACCAGCACTAAATGATCTGCCATTCAATCCCATACCAAACGGTGCGTAATCCTGGACAGATACAATCCTTGGTATAAAGTAAGCAATTGTGCTGTCGTTGGATGTTATGGAAAGCTTATCATCCCCAACTGTTGCGAGTATGTTACCAAGATGGTTGGATAATTCGAAGAACTTATAACCACGTTGGAAGTTACTGAAATATCCTGAACCTAAACCTAATAGGGGGTAACTATTTACGGTATCCGGAGCCGCCATATTGGTGACCCAGTTATTGATGCCTAATCTGCTACTACCATACAAATGTGTTTCTGTTTGGCTCATTTGACCCTGGTTGATTTTGGGATCTCCTGTTTTGTAAATACTCATTACATTACCACTGGCATCACGTACATATCTAGTTTCAATGTCGCCTACAATTTTGCTGATTCGATTACCAGCCACATCATAGATATATCTGATTTTTGAATCATCTTCTTTTACAATTTCAGCAATCTTACCATAAACATTCCATTTGATAATTTTAACCTTACCGGCTGTGTCGTTGATCATGTTACCACTGGCATCGTAATGATAGTTACCTGCTGCTTGATTATCAATATCAGTATCATAATAACTACTATCTACAGCATCAGAGATGTATTCCAGTTTGTTGGTACCAGGGATATAGTGATAAGTCATTTTGTCCATTGCCAGATTTTTTCCGGCCCAGGTCTTGTTACCGTTACGGTTATAACGCAGGATGTTACCATTAGGATCATAAGCAATAGATTCTGCGAAGTCATTGACAGCTATTGGTGTCCACTTGTTACTAGCTGTATCCAGTCCTATGAAGGTATTCATTGCCTTGATGCGGTTGAGTGCATCGTAGGTGTAGCTATAGAGTAATGGCTCTCCCACCTTAGGTAGGTTAACTCCCATTGCAGCAATGTTGCCATTGTACAGTGGACGATTAACATTAACTACAGAAATAGCAGCGATACCACTAATGTTCGAATAGTCGTTATTGTTATAATGGAGACTATAACTATAGGCATCTTTGGCTGTTTCTCCAGATGGCTTACCATCTTCACCCATATCCTTATCGGTACCAAGGGAAGAACTATTTACTCCTTTTAACCAACCTTGGAGCGTATAGGCGTAATCGATGCCCTGTACTTGTGCTTGTCCTAAGACCTCTCTTGCGAGTGGACCGTGTTTGTAGTATTGGTAAAAGGCATCTTTTTCCCAATAAATACTATCTCTACTGGTCTCCACATTGGTGATTCTGTTTTCTGCATCATAACTGTAACGATGGTAGAATGCGTCTTTTTGTCCTGGCTGGTAGCTGACAAGATTGACTTTCCCACTAACGAGGTCATAGTCGTAGTTGATTTTTTTGAAGGCATTGGCTGTATCTGCAAAACTAGAACGGTAATCCTGTAGTAATGATTTTACATTCCCATGGATGTCATAACTGTAATAAGTGGCTGCTATGTGTTTTCCAGGGAGCGTATCTGCGATGTCATTATACACAGCACTCCAAGCCACACGGTTTCTCACATTATCAGGTACCCAGTAGACCCATTTTGTAAATGGATTAGGGGTATCATAAGTGGTACGGGTAATCTGGGTGCGGCTTACACCTGGAGCAGTTAACCAGCTATTAAGTGTAGCCTGGTTTCTGGAAACGGCATCCGACATCACAGCTATGGTGTTTATCTGACCAACTTCAGTAATTCTACTGATCTCATCATATAATGTATAGCTGTAATTGTTGTCCAGTTGCTGTTGCGCGTTCTGAGAAATGGAGAGTCTACCCAGACGATCATACCAGAAATTAGAGGTACCCGCATCTGGAGATTTTTGCGTCACGATAGTATTTAGGGTATTGTAACGGTAATTTGTTGTCAAACTGTGTAGAGGTACCAGCGTATTACCACTGGCCACTGCAGCTTTTATCTGGTTGATCCAGGCAGTGGATCTGTCTTTAATTACACCCGCAGGAGGAACGGTTTTTACTAAGTTCCCTGCTTGGTCATAATAGTATAAGGTATAGTGATATTCACTGTTGTTATACTGCATGGCCAGTTCTTCCTGCATGGCAGCTTCCATCGCCTTACTGGTGTAAGACTGATCGAAGATGTTGAGCACAGAATCCCTGCGATAGTTAAAGATTTCATTTCCTTTAAGATCTGCTAACAGTAAGCTATCAGTACATTTGGTTGGCATCTCTGGTGCTTCGTCAAATACCGGGCTGGTATTACCGCATAACATAGCAGTATAAGTATAATAGCAGGTATCAATACCAGGGCATGA
This sequence comes from Chitinophaga sp., assembly GCF_019236475.1. Taxonomy (GTDB): domain Bacteria; phylum Bacteroidota; class Bacteroidia; order Chitinophagales; family Chitinophagaceae; genus Chitinophaga. The sequence goes on along the minus strand of NZ_JAFAIX010000003.1, from coordinate 715 downwards.
TAACGGAGACGCCAGCACGCTGTTAATCCGTTCGCCAATGCCCAAGTCGCTGAAATTCCAACTTCCCAGATAGGTGGCCTTTCCAAGCGTAGTGGTATCGATTACATTCGGATTTAAGGAAGACGCCATATAGCTCATGGAAGCAGGAGCATCGTTACAGCCTGTTTTACCACTGGCACTAGTCAGGATCAACATGGCGTTGTTGCCCGTCATACCCACCGCTGCATAGGTGGCATTTTTACGTTGGATAATATTATTGATGCGTTCATTGGCTGGGAGCTGTATATGGTTAGACCATAATACAGCGTCTGGGTACATCCTGTGCAGCCAAACGTCTCCGTTGGACTGGCCGCTGATGATACTACCATCGCCGGTAGCACCTGCCTGCCAGCTACCGGTAGCACGTCCGGCGGGGGCCTGCATTACCTGGAGGGTAGCATCAGCTTTATCAGCAGTGATATTGATTATACCACCGCTACCGCCAAACTCACCACTTAAAGTATATCCCAGTGGCGTGCTGATGATATCAAAGTTGGTACTGGTGGCAGTTGCTGTTTTATAGGTTAAGGCATCATAGTTTTGACCAGTACTAACCGATTGCCTGATGACAGTAGGATAGAGTCCGGAGACATTAGGCATTACTGCGGCCAGGTACAAGGTGTCGTCTCTCTCCATCAAACCTACGCTACTAATGGCAGCACCGATAGGTTGTTGT
>NZ_JAFAIX010000002.1 GCF_019236475.1 Chitinophaga sp. | reverse complement strand
GGATTAGTCGCAATGGCGCACAATCTTAGAAAGAAAATAGCATAAAAATCATGCTAAACTATCGCTTCTAAAAATGAGAAGTACAAAATCATTATAAAAACAAATTATCTAAACGAAGAAGCCGTCTCTTGTTTTGAGACGGCTTCTACTTATTTTAGACTAAATCATCAAAGCAAGATATTCAACTTAAATGCAGCATTTGATTTCTCTTATACCAAAATAAGTTTATCAAACTATAGCACCAGTTCCCTATTGTTGATACCTTCTTGAGCTCAATTGACAGTCTCGCTGCCATTTTTCCCCAACAGCCAAAAATAGAATTTAATAATACTGTTTCCCTTTTTTTCAAGATAGCGACCAAGGTATAGAGATTACTGTAGTAACTCGTCACCTGGTCATTAAAACCTATTCATTCTGTGAACCTATATTGACATGACCAGCATTTTCAAATACTTTTTTTAACCCCTTTAAATTGTAAACAAAATGCCAGATCTAAAAAACATTTTGCCCAGTCAACTAATGCAAGGAATCTTGGGTAAACTTTATGAGATCCTTACACAGGGAGATGCGACAGTCCCCAGTTCAAGCGACAATTTCTTCAGTTGGTGTTCTCCCGGAATTCCCATTACGCCAGACGAATTGCGGTTTCTTACCCAGGGCCTGACAGGTGTGATGACCGATAACTCCAAAAAAGACGAGGATGGAAAACCCATTCCACTTTCAGATGATGATAAAGCCCGCCTTAGAGCCAGTGACACCGGTAAATTGTATATGCAGGCGGAGAACCTTTCTAGACTGGTCGATTTCGTACCCGATATCAATGCCGGTACCAACGGCGGATTATCCAGACTGAGTATTCACCAGAATGAAGGCACTTTGTCGGATGTATACAGATACGCCTTGCAATTCAGTCAGGTAGCCAACACAGAATTGACCGCAGACGAAAAAGCAAAAATTGAAAAGTTCAAACAACTGCTGCAGGTAAAACGAAAGAAAAAAGACCTTATTACCGATGAAGAAACTGAAGTGCTTGAACCGAGCCCGCTAGTGGTATTGTACAACCAGAAGATGTCGGCCTATACCGATGCGGTGGTGGAATATAACAATCACCGCGTGAATGCACTGGCAGGCAATAACTCCGAAGCCATACATTTCTGGAGCCTGAATGCCGACGCTCTTCGCAATAAAGTGAAAGCAGCCCTGTTCGATTGGGAAACAAACGGCTATAAAAATGAATACGAGGGCATTGCTGCTAGGATCGATCAGATCATGAGCAAGGATCTGTCTTTATTAAAAGCAGACTATAAAGACGCGTTAGACAAAGCAAAATTAACAGGCTTAGCATCTGGGTCCGACTTCTACTACACCTCTTTGGTACCGGGTGATTTTGTAAATGGCGGTTGGACAACATTTACTTTTAAATCGGCCGATTTTAGCTCGCATCGCGATAGCCAGTTTACCTCCTATGGCGCATCTGCTTCCGCCGGTTTTTTGGGCTTCAATGCATCCGGTGGCTTTCAACATAGTGATGGCAGTACCAATGCGAGCTTTGATGCCAGCAACTTCTCCCTGAGTTTCCAAATGTGCCAAGTGCCTATTGTACGTCCTTGGCTAAAAACACCCTTTCTTACTTCCAAAGCATGGAAGCTAGATGCCGGTAATCCCGAAGTACAATCGAGGGGTGAATTCCTTTGTGATGGGGCCATGCCGCCAAAAGGAATTTTACCGGGTTATCCTACAGCTATCCTATTTATTAGAAATCTGAAAATGGATTTCGGACAGTACAATTCGCAGTTTCATGCTGATTTTGAAAAAAATAGCGCTAGTGGTGCTGCAGGTTGGGGGCCATTTACCGTGAATGCTAATTATACACACAACGATAGCCATGTTAATTACCAATCGCATATGGATGGACAAGGTATCGCAGTAGACGGCATGCAGATCATTGGTTTCAATTGCCATATGCTGCCTAAAAGTCCTAATCCGCTACCGAATATCACGAGTTGGATCTAGCACCAAGCATTTTGCCCTGAAACAGTTTTTTAACGAGCGAACATCCAAAAATATATTGATGTATGTTTTTAAACGCAATTATATTCAGGAAGTTGCAAAATGTATTTTCCCAATTGGGGAATCAACAGGCTTCCTGTTTCCAGACTTTTACGCCGGTTGCAACGGTATTCACCAATGAAGACTTTAACTTCCTGGATACAACTTTGCCCGCCAACCAGCTTTCTGAGAGCTTCGAAAATCAAATGGCCTTTACTTTTTTAGCGAATGGCATTGTACGAAATGATAAAATTTACAGCTTATTGCCAGATGAGTTTTTACAAAATGCCTACAAGCGCATATTTGAGAATGCCATTTTGATCGACGGCTCATTGAGTGATGCCGATAAACAGTTGTACGTAGACGCAAGAAAACTACTTTTTGAAGATGAAAGCCTGGAGCCCACGGCAGCTTACAAAAAGTACCTTTCTTTTAGGGATCGCTATAGTGAGTGCACTAACCAGTTGAGCGCCATGACAGAAAAGGTTGCCGACAATCCATCAGACGAGGAAAGCAAACGGGAACAGGAAGCATTGTTGACCCAGCAAGGAGTGTTGCTGAATGACTGGCAAATTAATGGACAAAAAGAAAGTATAGAAAGGGCCCTGAAGAGTGTAAAAGTATCCAATGCAAGGAGCGCATTTATTTCGCAATGGAACGAGGAATACAAGTGGCTACAAACCAAGCTGCAAAAATTGACCACGATCAATTCAAATATCGATTTCCTGCCAGCCACTTGCCTTCCCAAGGACCTTTTCAGATATGATTATCATGGCTGGACAAAAATGGTACTGGAAGAAAGTGAGATTAATGCGCTGGAAATAGAGGCCAAAAATACATTGGGAGAAACATTTTACAACGCACAAAGCAGTAGCCTTGCCTTCAGTAAGATAGAATTTGAATATCTATTTGTAACCATTTTAAGAAACTGGTTCAAACCCGAATTGATCAATTCATCTTTCTGGACCTTTCCCGACAGCAGTATGCAGCCGGTTTCCGATGAACAAGGGCTAACAAATGGGCTGATGCCTTCCTATATCGATAAATTTATGTTCATAAGAAGGATCTGTTCGTATAATAAAGATACCCACGAAGAAAACAATAGTACACCTGCTGCGCTTGACCTGAATTCCTACCGGTTTAAAGATATAGCGGGATTGAAAAAAGTAAATGATCTAAAAGCCATCGTCCCAATCAATCGGCCAGCCATGAGGTACCGACTATTGGATGCCGGTAATACGCCCATACGCCCGATTTTTAAAAACCAGATTGCAGCAAATCTTGAACCCAAGATGGATGTTCAAGCCAAATTGTTGCGCGCTTCAAATGACAATATTAGATTTTCAAGTATTAACCCTGCATCGGAGACATTCAAACCAATATTGGTTACTGGGCTATTTATGCAGGGACCTGCCGGCAATGAAGCGCCAAAAACAACAGCAACATTGAATTTGACCTTCAAAGACAATCTAAATACCGTCATTACTGGCGTTACGGTGAGTGTTACCAATAAAAACGATGGCTCATCCTATTCAATGGAAACCAGCGGAACGGGAACAGTAGTATTACCAAGCCTGAAAAAAGATGATTACAATATCGAGATTAGGAATGAAGAAATGTATGAAGACACGAGTTGCTCCATTCGGTTAGATAACGACATGCAAAAGGAGATCGCACTTCAACGACGCACCAATCCAAGGTTTGATATGCTTTTAATCGGTACCATCAACTGCCGGTTTCCCAAACTGCCCAATCCACTCCCGGGCTACTCCTATTCTTAAGACATTAAAACTAAAAACATGAAAGCAAATTTATTTTTCAGATTTCCAGATCCAGTAAACGAGAGCGCTGAAACTTCAGCCGACAATGCTGCCGATGATTCCATTTATTATGATGTTGAACTCATTCCACAGCCTAATAAAGACTCCTGCTGGGCCGCTTCCATGGCCATGGTGGTGGGATATAAACGCAAGCAATCCATTACCCCAGACATGCTGGCCAATTCAGTGGGGAAAAGCCTTAGTTCCTGTTATTCATGGGATATGTTGGAAGATGTAAGAGACCATTATGGATTCAAAAGCGTGATCGACGTACCCGCCGATACGTGTGTTTATTATGAACCACAACAATGGAAGGAATGGCTCAGCGAGTATGGTCCTTTATGGTTCACTTTTATCTGGGATTCTGGAGGAAGCCATGCCATGGTATTGAGGGGAATCAGTGGCGATTTAACGCCGGAAGGTACCACTTTCGAAATTCAAAATCCCTGGGATGTCAATGCCACTTTTGACAATGACCCGGTAGATTTCAACCCGGCAAATGAAGGCTGTACACAAAGCGTTGCGTTCCTTTCATTTTCAAATTTGTTCGGGGACCTCGGCTACGATAGCAAGTATGCAAGTTTCCGGATCATGTATTTGCCTGACCAGAAATAATCCTGGAAAGTGGGCTAACTAAGCCTTTGATAGCCTAACAATATCATAATAGGAGGGTGTGTCAAAAGTAATTTTTACCCGATTTGATGCAGGTAAATGGGAGAGAATTATCGTTGTCCGAATACTCCGCGTCTCCCCAAATTACTTTTGATACACCCTCAATTTTTTTCTTCAATATGCCAAGTCCCAAGACTATTTAATACGCTGTATTTGAATACCACTAATAACTCAACACAATACAATACCCCCAAGAAGCCTTATATAATATTTGATAAATATATTAATTATCAGTATATTGGTATTACTGAAGTAGCAAGTCCATTGTAATACTATTCATTGCAAAGCATTCTTTAAATTTTAATAGGAAAAGATTACACATTATGAACCCTTTAAAAATCTTACTTCTTTCTTGTGTTTCTTTAGTTTTACTATCATTTTCTTCAAAGCTTTCCGCACAAAATATAAAGCGGCTGGATGGTTCTTCGATCCGTTTTGACCAATTAGACCATACCATAAAAGGACTAATGGATACTGCAAAAGTAACAGGATTATCTGTTGCTGTCTTCAATAAGGATAAACCTGTCTATATAAAAAGTTATGGCTATGCTGACCTTTCAGCACAAAAAAAGATGGACACTGCCACCATTTACTGGAGCTGTTCTTTGAGCAAAGCTGTGTTTGCCTATACGGTTTTAAAAATGGTAGACAAAGGTGTTATTAACCTTGATACCCCATTGGTACAATACCTGAAGAAACCACTATATGAATATGCTTTCACGAAGAAAAGCCGAGGGTACCAGGACATCAAAGAGGACAAAAGATACGAAAGGATTACAGCAAGAATGTGCCTGAACCATACAACCGGCCTACCTAATTACAGAGGGTTTGAAACCGATGGGAAACTGAGGATTAAATATGATCCGGGAACGCGGTATAGCTATTCAGGGGAAGGAATGTATCTGTTGCAGTTTGTACTGGAGCAAATTACAGGAAAAGATTTTGAGACTATTGCCCAGGAAGAAACTTTCCATCCTTTATTAATGAAAAACAGTAGCTATGTATGGCAGGAAGTTTTTGATAAAGACTATTGTGTCGGGCATGATTCGTTACAAAAGCCTTATGAATTTGATAAAAGGACTTCCCCTCATTCCGCCGGATCTATGTATACTACTATAAACGATTTTTCCACTTTCTTCACAGCTTTATTACAGCAAAAAGGGCTCTCAAAGAAAAGCAGCCATGAAATGTTCTCCCCACAGGTGCCCATTCTTTCCAAGCAACAATTTGGCCCTAATGCTTTAGTAGATGACAAAACTATTTCCAATACCAAGATATTTTACGGATTAGGGGTCGGTTTACTTAAAACACCTTGTGGCTACGCTTTCTTTAAAGAAGGTCATAGTGAAGGTTGGGGACATTATGCAATAGGATTTCCAGAAAAAGGGATTGGTATCATTATTATGACCAACAGCGATAACGGAGAAGGTATTTATAAATCCCTGATGGAAGCAGCAATTGGTAATGATTATACACCTTGGTACTGGGAAAATTATACCCCATTTGATCAGAAGCAAAATACTACAGGTAAATAAAATCAAAGGTATTACGGGTACCAAAAATAAAGAAGTTTTGCAGGAAAAACTGCAAAACTCCCTACCATATTGGTTTCTAAAATATCATTTTAATCGATGTCCTGATCATCCTCCATTTCAAAATCATACGACTTATTAAACATCTCTGATGCGGTGTTAATGCTTTCAAAGCAACTGTTGATCACATCAGCTCCATACTGCGCTTCCAGTTGTTGCCATTCAGTGGCTGTTAATGGTAGAAATGCCAAGGTATCGCTACCCTCGCTGGCCTTGCAGAAGCGGATTTCATAGTTTGGTTGAATAATCGAATTTAGGAAGATAATCGTGCGATCCCTGTCTACGACTATATCACGATGCGTAGTGCCTTGAAAAGTGATCTGTAATTCCAGACCATCAGGTTTATCTTCCATGGTAGCAGACAGTTGACCAGTTTGCAACCGTTTTTCACAATATGCTACCACTGCATCATCTTCCTCTCTCCAATCTACCCAAAATACTACGCTGTTAGGGATGGTATCAAAATCCTCGACGGAGGTGGACTTGAGATATTTATTCAGTAGGGTTAATTTTTCTTGCATGGTGAAATATTTTTTATAAGTATCATTACCTGGTTTAACTAACTGTGATGATTATACGTATATCTAAGCCGGGTTATTCTTATTATACATTAGAATCACATCTATGATGTCGTCAAATGTCAGTTCTTCGTTTTCTATCTTATTTAGTAAAACGGCGTCTTCACTAATCAAAGTCCTCATTTGCTCTTTAAACTTCCTTTTCTTCAGTTGAAATTTCTCCTGACCTTTCTTGACATAAAAACGGTCCGATTTAAACATAGGTAGTGATTCCCGTCTAAAAGTCAACTCAAATAACTGAATCCTGCCATCAATTATCCTGGGAAGCATCATCTCCACCTTTCCTCCTAATGCAGCCAAGGTGCCAAATTTTTCCATATAGATGGAATCACCTTGGAAGTAATCATATTTACGCGACTGAAACGTTTTGGGCCTGGTTCCTGGGCCCTTCCAATAATAGACCGTTTGCCCATTGCTGGAGATTACTTTATCAAAAGAAAAATAGCCGACAAGGGTTTCAGTGGCATTAGCCATCTTACCATACATATAATCGGTCTGCCCGTAAATTGTCTGTGATTGGCTGTTAAAGAAGAATAAGGTCAATAGTAAAGTAAATGCTACACGCTTCATTGCTAGGTTCGTTGGTAGTTTATAAAGTACAAAGAAAATCTATTTACCTTGATCAACCAGATAGATCTTTGAGCCAGATAACTTTAGTAATAGATAGTAACTCAATTATTAAGCTTTGGTTATAGGGAGACACGTTGTACTCCAACCTGTCGTCCCTGCCACCGGCAGGGACGAAGTAAAAATAAAACCATGGAGTGACGTCGCAGACGTCACTCCATGGTTTTACCAAAATTGCTGCAATAATTGTATAATATACAGTTATTTATATTGAATACACTATTAGGAATTTAGTTTGCTCCAGCATGTTTATACATACTATTTAAACCAATTTTCCCTACAATTCCCCATTCGCTGATAATTTTCGCCACGCGACAAAAAAAGGATCCAGATTAATTTGCAAACGATTGCAGGATTTCAAAATTTTACTATTTTGTTATCCGAAGAACCGTGAATAGAAATACCAAAATCTGAATTTAATACAAGCCCTTTAATCCACTAATTCCAAAATTAACGTTATGAAAAAACCTTTATCAGGACTTCTATGTCTAATAGCATGCTTGCTATTATATCAATTCTCTTGGGGGCAGCAAAAAGCCATCACGGTAGAGGGCAATGTACTTGATGCCCAGAAAACGCCACTGGTAGGGGTAACCATTGCCATTAAGGGCAAAAACAGCGGTACACAGTCGGATACAAAAGGACATTTCAAACTGCAAGTAGCAGATCCGGCCGGTGCTGTACTAGTATTCACTTTTATAGGCTATGCCACACGGGAAGAACCAGTTCGTAGTCGTACAGCCGTTTCCGTAGTAATGGAAGAAGATCGCAAAAAACTCGACGAAATTGTGGTAGTCGGATATGGCCAACAGCGGAAAAAAGATGTCACCGGCGCCATTTCTACTGTAAGCTCAAAATCGATTCAGGATGTGCCTGTAACCAACCCACAACAGGCACTTCAAGGCCGTGCACCTGGCGTGGAAGTGATCAATAACAGCTCCAAACCGGGAGATGAGCCACAGGTAAGAATCCGCGGTTCTCGCTCCCTCAACGCCGGCAACGATCCCCTCTACGTAGTAGATGGAATTCCTTATTCCGGTAGCCTGAATGATATCGGCACGGGAGTAATACAATCGATGGATATTTTGAAAGACGCTTCTGCTACTGCCATTTATGGTTCCAGGGGCGCCAACGGCGTAATCCTCGTCACTACCCAGCGGGGTAAGGAAGGAAAGCCCGTGGTTTCCTACAGCGGTTCCTATGGCATTGTGAATCAACTGGGTGAAACGCAGATGATGAATGCTGCCCGCTTCATTGAAATGCGCCGAGATGCTAACCGCACCATCGGGAAATATGACGATAATAATAAAGATGCATCTGATCAGAAAATCTTTAACTCCACGGAATATGCCAATATAAAAAAAGGAGTGGACGTCGATTGGCAGAAACTCATGATATCCCAAGGATACCAGAGTAACCATGGGGTAAACGTTTCCGGTGGATCAGACAATACCCGCTATAGCATTGGCCTGGGCTACTTTAAAGACCAAGGGGTACTGAAGCTACAGAGCTACGAGCGCTACAATTTCAACTTGGCTTTGGATCAGCGTATAGGCAACAGGGTTAGAGTAGGGGCTAGTTTGCTGGGAGCATACAGTCGCCGTAATGGTGAAACTTACAATGGGATCGATAACGCCCTGAAAATGCTGCCTATTGCGGCGCCATATGATGATAACGGTAAGTTGATTACCTACCCAACCGGCGATAGCCAACAACCAAACCCGCTACTCGATTATGTAAACGATAACCGTGTTGAACTGATGAAACGCTTGCGCGTATTCACCAGTTTATACGGAGAGGTGGAAATTATCAATGGATTGAAGTACCGTCTCAACGTTGGGCCGGATATTCAATCCTATAACTATGGCCTGTTCCAAGGGAAGAATAATACCAATCTCCTCATCGGTGGTGGCGATGCCACTGCTACGAAGAACAATGCTTCTGTAGTCGCTTATACGATTGAAAACTTGCTTACCTACAATAAACTGGTAAAGAAACATAGTATCGGCGTAACCGGCCTGTATAGCGTACAGCGTCAGACCACCGATATGCAAGGTACTAATGTAAGAGGTATCCCCGTAGAAACCCAGCAGTACTTCAACCTCGGTCAAGCGCTGAATGTTACAGGATTGAGTAGCAGTCTTAGTACATGGACCATCCTCTCTTACATGGGCCGCGTGAACTATGGCTACGATGATCGTTACTTATTGACGCTGACGATGCGTGCCGATGGTTCTTCTCGTTTTGCTCCTGGAAAAAAATGGGGCTATTTCCCTTCCGTGGCGGTAGGCTGGAACATTATGAATGAAGCGCCTTTCAAAGGGCAACACCTCATGGATAACCTGAAACTTCGTGCTAGCTATGGTCGTATAGGCAATACTGGTATTACACCTTACGCAACCCAAGGTGCGCTGCAAAGGATTCCATACTCATTCGGAAATAAAGGCGTGCTAGGTTATGTACCATCAGACCTACGTAATCCTTCACTTACTTGGGAAACAACTACGTCTACAGATATCGGGCTCGACTTCGGCTTCTTCAACGGCCGTATCAGCGGTGTGATCGAGTGGTATAATCAGCGTACCACCGACCTTTTGATGCCACAAACACTGCCTTATAGCAATGGTTTTAACCAGGTATTGATGAACCTGGGCACAAGCCGTAACAGAGGTATGGAAATCGGCGTCTCTGCTACCGTCATCGATAATCCTCAAGGATTCTCTTGGAAAATGGATGTCAACTATTCCCGCAACCGGTCCAGGATTTTATCGCTTGGGGACGGCAGAGCTGCTGATATCGGAAATGCCTGGTTCGTAGGTCAGCCTACTTATGTGTACTACGACTTTAAAAAGATTGGTATCTGGCAAGATAAAGATGCCGCATTAGCAGCCAGATACGGTGTGAAACCAGGGGAAATAAGATTGGAAGATGTGAACAAGGATACCGTAATCGATGCTAAGAACGACCGCCTGATCCTGGGCTCTCCTGAAGCGAAATGGCAAGCAGGTACCACACAACGTTTTTCTTATAAGGGTTTTGAATTATCGGTAGTGGCGTTTGCTCGTTGGGGAAGTATGATTAAGAGCGATTTCTACGCCAACTACAATACCTTGTTTGGACGTTATAATAACCTCGATGTGAATTATAACACGCCATCCAATCCTTCCAACGATTTTCCGCGGCCGAATGCCAATCAGGAAAGGCCGAGCAACTATCAATCGCTCAGCTATTTTGATGGCTCTTTCTTCAAGATTCGCAACATTACCCTCGCTTACACTATGCCGGATAAACTGGTCCACAACTGGTCTATGCGGGAGTTGCGCTTTACGATTGGAGTGAAACAACCATTGATCCTGGCGCCTTACCGTCAGAAATGGAAAGGAATTGATCCGGAAGATGTGAATGTGATTGGAGTCGATGCGCCAGCCACTTGGATGCTGCAATTCGGTATTAATGCGAAGTTTTAAATCTCTAAAAGAAAATCGTTATGAAATATATAATTCCCGCTATGTTGCTGCTGTCGCTGGCTACAGCCTCCTGTAATAAAATGCTGGATGAAAAGGTAGTGACCAATGCGACAGATGATTTTTTCAATACCAAGGCTGGTTTTCTGACTGCGGTGAATGGGTCCTATGTATCTATGCGTAACTTTTACAGTACAGAAAGAGGGATGACGCTAACAGAAACAGGCACGGATATCATCACCAATGGTTCGGATGGTAACTATAAATTTACCAGTCAATATACCTCGCAGTTGGATTCACGGTACGACCATGTGAGAGAGGTCTGGAACAGTTTTTATCAGACCCTCAATACCTGTAACGTGGTGATCTCCCGTGCTGATAAAATCACAGATCTCGATGATGCTTCCAAAAAGAAAGGTATCGCGGAAGCTAAATTCTGTAGGGCCCATTATCATTTCGTATTGATGGAAATGTTTGGCGCTATTCCATTAAGCTTAAAGGAGAATACGCAGATACTCCGGGAAGCGCACCGCGACTCTATATCGGCGGTATATAACGCTGTGATCAACGACCTCCTGGATGCAGAAAAAGACCTGCCAGTATCCCAGACAGAATGGGGTCGTGCCACCAAACCTGCTGCAGAACATCTATTGGCTAGAGTATATCTTACCAGGGCTTCTTCGCCACAGGCGCAGCCAACAGATTACGCAAATGCGGCCAAATACGCAGACATGGTGATTAAAAATTACGGATTCAAACTGCTAGATGATCCAGGCCAAGTATGGGCGCAAGGCAAGGAAAACAACAATGAAACCATCTGGGCCGCACAGTATACTACCGATCCGCTGTATAATTCCAGTGATAATAATGCCTGCCGCTTTTTCCTGATGCAATATGATGTATTGCCAGGAATGAAGCGCGATTTGCCCAACGGCACGCCCTGGAAGCGTTTCAGACCAACAAGATACCTCTTGGATACCTTGTACAAAGACAGAATACACGATACGCGTTATGAAAAATTCTTCACTACCGTATGGTTTACTAACGCGCCTACCGCTTCCTTGAATCTGGGAGATACAGCGGTTTACCTGCCAGGATATGATGTGCCGGCCTCCGTTATCGCCAGCAAAAAATACATGATGGTACCACCGCGGTTATATACGGAGAAGCTATACCCTTCTCTAAACAAATTTGCAGATGCTTTGCGGCCGGATAACCAAGCTTCCGGGGTACGACCCTTCATTTCTTTCCGTCTTGCGGAAACTTACCTGATCGAATCGGAAGCCATGCTGATGCAGGGAAATGCCCAAGCGGCTGCTGATTTGGTGAACGTAGTGCGGTTAAGAGCGGCACGTGTCGGCACAACTGATGCGGAAACCCAAGCAAACCGCACTGCCATGAAAGTAGGCCCCACTGATATGAGCATCGATTTTCTGCTGGATGAAAGAGGTCGGGAATTGGTAGGAGAGGAGATGCGTTGGTTCGATCTGGTTAGAACCAACAAACTCTTGGAACGGGTGCGCCTTCACAACGTCGAAGGCGGCGCTAATATCAAGCCAAATCACGTCCTGCGCCCAATTCCACAGGATCAGATTGATAGATCCACGAATACGTTCCCGCAGAACCCCGGTTATTAATAAAAGATGATCATGCCTTAGCAATTATCTATTAAGCCATGGAATCACAAAATATAAGCCTTCAGGTCATTGTACCTGAAGGCTTTTTGTTTATATTTATTCCTCCTCCGTTTATGCGTTAACGTGATACTTGCACATAAGCAGGATAATTTCAACACTGTTCAGTATCAATTAAAATAACCCATGGCACTACCCAAAAAAGGGCTCATGAATATGACAGTGGAGAACCATATAGAAGGGACAAATCTTCCTCTCAAAGGTTCGTCCCTCTTCTTTTCGGCCCAAACGCTGCTCCATCAGATATTTAGAATATTGAAAAGTATTATTTGTTTACCGGCGGTGTCGGCATTTTAGGATATTGCTGTGCATATTGATACATCAAATTAATTTTACCATCCTTGTCAAACCGCCATGTTTCTTGCATTTCTCGGACTGTCTTTTTCCCTTTGGCATCCGTTGAATGCTCTTGGGTCCATATCACCACCCAATCTTCTTTTTTATCCTTACTTCTCAGCGGTATCCAAGCATGAATCGAATCAACAACAGTACCCAACGGTGCTCTCATCTTTTTAGCCATAACAAAAAGACTGTCCCGAGTACCGGCGAACATGGTACCATCGGCAAAAATCATGGTATCATTGTCTGCGAAAGAACTCCTTGAATTGTCGAGGGTATTGTTGTCCCAGTTTTTATACAATTCGAGCAGTGTTTGTGCATTTTTCGCGTGACCGATCTCAAAATCCGAAGAATAGGTTGCTGTGTAAGGATACGCCATTGCTTCCTGTTTTACAGCATTGGAATCAGTTGACTGTACAGTTTCCATTTTTGATTGATTGGTGTTGGAAGTACACGCTACAAAAAAAGCAATCGCTACGAAAAGATAAATCTTTCTCATAAAAATTGTTTCTTAAGATTAAAGAATAAAAATTCGGGGGTACCACTGAAAAATGAGGAGGAACGGGGTTCAATAGTTATTCTAAGATACGCATTTTTAAGGACAACTAAAAAAATTTAACGCCCATGTCATTGGGTATCAACATTTGTATAACATGGAAAGCGTTCAGATCCTCGTATAGATCTACCTGATAACTTTGTATGTATTTATGTTTGGATTTATGTTTGATGCTTTTCATTTAATAAGTTTCTATTATTCGGTCTTTCCCCTTAAAATCAAATTCATCTCCTACCTTTTTCTTACATAATTGCTGTGCCAGTGGAGACACGGGCGAAAGAAAGAAAATGGTTTCTCCGTTGATGACTTGTTTACCAAGACCTGCACCTATAAAGAAGTTGGTGGTAGTAGATCGTACAAACGCTCCCGGAGCGGGCACCGTATAGATGACTTGTACATTGATAGTACGAAGGGCTTGGAGACTCTCCTGATGAGCAAGCAACTGCCTAGCATGCATATCCTTTTCTAAATGGCTCATGGCTCTTGCAGTTTCGTACTTATCGCCTGCAGAACTTTTACCCTCCTGGTTCGCGGCCGCCTGCGCCTCATCCATGGCTTGCTGTGTGATCGCAATGCGTTCCAAGATAACCTGCTCGCAATGATTCTTTAGTAAAAGTTTATAGGCGATTCTTTCTTCCATATGTAATTGCAAAAATTGAAGATAGCTGTTTTGCTGCAAATCCGAAGATGGGAGTGACGAAGGCTGCCCGGTTGAGTTTCGTCTCCCTAAATTTTCTTATTCATTCAACATGTAATCCAATATGGGCGCACATTTCTCCTTACATGGCTTGTAATAGGCGCCGTGTTTCCAAGTGGCTGATTTGGGAGATAAGCCCCACCAGAATTCAGCTAAAGCCAAAGGCTCCATATGATGGCGAAACGCATGCTGTAATAATTTAGGCCCTGCACATTCGCCCGCTCCAGCAGGTGGCTGTTTATAGCCATGCTTGGTGAAGATGTCGACCATATTCTTCCTATTGCCTGCCTTATTCCTGAAATTATATTGCTCCAAGATCCTGCGCTGCAAAGCCACTGAATGGGTTTTACGGAATTCCTTCAACTGTGCGATTGCGGCTTCATTGCCGAAAGCATCTTCCATGGCCAGTGTGGCGATTTCATGATTGATTTCCGACAAACGGATCATGCCGGCATTTACAAAGCCGCCTGCTTTTAGTCCATCGAATATTGGCTCCACAAATTTGTTGTGATGGTTGCTATTGGCCAGTTTGCCGGAAAAGGCCGACAGGTACCCTATGTCACCATGGGTATTTCGTACTACCAATACCCCGAACATCTTTCCGATGATGGCGCCATCGCCATCGCTGTCCAAACCGAAATTGTGCTTCCACTCGGTTTGCAAAGAAAGGTGTTGTTGTAGCCCTGCCACGGCAATTTTACAAAGGGGATGGATATCATCTTCCAAGTTAAATGTAAGCCTATCAGCCATTGCCCTGGCTGCATGCTGGTCCTCAAACCGACAAAAAGCAGTGTCGGCTTGCGCTATTATAACCTGTTGGCAATCATCTCCTATATCCATCATATACTCCGTTGTTGACGGCGGCTTAAAAGGCGCAAAGATACGCGTTTTTAGGGCATTTTAGGATGCGGAGATGAAATCGAGGAATAGACAGGAAACTATTGAGAGGAGCGATCTAAATCTTTTGTTCAACTGAAGCCCAATGGCTACAGTTGAACAAAAAGATTTGGAGGTGAAGTGTATGCTTAGTGTTTGGCATGAATGAGTGCAGGCTCGCCAATGGAGCGAACTTCCAATTTGACATCAGCGCCATTTTCACCGGAATATTTTCCGTCAAATGTGATTTCATTGGCCCCTTTTGATAGGACTGGCAGCGGTTTTTGCAGTGCTATCGTTTCTAGCAATTGCCATTGCTTGTTATACAGTCGTACTGCCTTTCCATCGCATTTGAGAAATTGGTTCCGCTTAAGACTAACCGGCAATACTAATGCATCTTGTTGATTAATGGTAATTGTTATCTGATCAAAAGTGACATCGGGGTCGAAGTCCTTGCCTGGTGCGAATGAAATGATAAAGGACAAAGGTTGGGATGCGGTCGGATTATTAAATTGGAAAGAGGAAAATACAGGTTCACCTGGTTGTTTCAGCTTTTGCGTATGCTTGAAATAGGCATTATATACTGGCGTCAATTGGTATTCATTTTCGCTGGTCATCGTCAAATGAAATTCATGTTGTAGACTTCTCATTTGCGCTTTCTGGTCTTCGCTGAAAATATTTTTCATGCGCGCCTGTTCCCAGGTTTTTATCAATGCCAATACCTCATTTTTCATTCCGTGTTTCTGCAATGTTTCCAGGCTGGTAGACAGACCGAATCCTGCATTATATCCAGCTCCAAGGGTCAGCATCCATTCTATGTCTTCCAGTGTTGTTTCAGGTTTTAGGCTGAACCAACCCAACATAGACGGCATCAGGTTACGGCGGAAAAACTGTTGGTTCTTGAGTCGTAGTTGCAGTTGGCTTTCCCTGAAACCGGCATACCAAGGTTCTCCCCAGTTCATCCTGGTATAAATATGCCAGAAGTAATGGGTAGGCGTACTGGCATCATTGATCACTTTTCCCTTTAATTCGGGTTTCAAATTATCGTACCATGTTTTAGTAAATAACTGTTTGGCATATTGACCCATACCAGTTGAAAAGCAGCCCTCCAGGCCATCAAAGGATATCTGCATTAGGCCGGTCTCATTGAAAAGACGTGCAATTGTCTTCGACATTTCTTCCTGCAATGCATAGTTGGTCAGAAATACTTTGTAAGGGTGATCCATCAGTTTTCCGATCGAATCATGTTGTACATGAGGGGTAGCTTTGGTGCCAAAAGCGCCCCGCTGGCAGTCCAGCAATTTCCATGGAGCAGAAGTAGATACGCTACCATAACGAATAATTTCATTGCCGATGGCGACAGATTTCAATGAATTATTCTGGAACTGGTTGAAGAAAACTGGATCTTCTATTCCGATATCCTTTGTATTGGCATCAATGGCTTCACTCAGGCGGGAATAACCCACTTTGGCTAATCTGGGATCTGCCATCGGTGTCACATAAGCATCGTTAGTGGTGATGAAATTGGATAGAGTATGTACCCCCAATCGCACCCCGGCTGCTTTAGCCGTTTCAACACATTCCTTCATACTTGCCCAGTTCTGCGGAAATTCATTGCTATGCAATTTGAATTGTCCCCAACTATCAAATGGATCGCCATGATAAAGATAACGTAGGCCCGCCTGCTTGGTAACTGCTATCGCCTCTTTCAGGTTATTGACGCCAAAATTCATGATCAAGTAAGATTCAGATGCATGAATAGACTGCTTTCCCCATTCTCCATCCAGTACAGGATGAGGTAATCCTTCCCGCTGCTCAATTTGTGAAATAGTAGGCAGCACATCTGCATTGGCCACTCCAAAAAGCGCAATTTTGCTACCCACCACGCCGCCATCTTTGAAGGCAGGAGCCAAGTAAGCAGCATGTCCCCAGTTTTCGATTATCCTGTCTTTACTGCGATTGCGGCAGTATGCTTGTAATGCCGCACCATATTCCGTAGGGCGCGCTACGTCTCCCCTGAATAACTGTTTGTGCAGATCATCTTCTTTTACATCTACTTTATTCCCACCTTCAAATACGTCATAGGATGGCTCGATATCACTCTCTGCATTGGGATATCCTCCTAATGTTTTCACATTTAACGCCTGGATACCGATAGCAAATTCTTTGCTACGTACCACGCCTACTACCTCACCTATAGTATCTGCAATGGTGATAGGGTAGGGCCCCCATAATACAAGGTCTACTTTATCTTGTGGTGTTAGTTGTATCAGTTCGAAACGGAGATAGTTGTCATTTCGCTGCACTTTTACTTTTGCTGCTACGCCGGTCTGCGGGTAAGTGAATGTCAATTCTGCATTTTTCGGATTCCAGGTACAACTGCTTGGAGCGTAAATAATGCTGTCTTTTTTAATACTCATCAGTGCAGTGGCTTTGTCTGCAAAGAGAAATTCCTTTTGCAATGCTAGACTCTTCATACTGGTCAGCTTACCAGCCTTATCCAACTGAATGCTCCACTGTTTGGTGCTGAAATTCACCTGCGCGCCAGCACTGAGTACGGCTATTTGCAAAAAAGCCAGTCCAAGTAATTTTTTTAGTAGATGTTTTTGCTTCAT
Source organism: Chitinophaga sp. (assembly GCF_019236475.1). Taxonomy (GTDB): domain Bacteria; phylum Bacteroidota; class Bacteroidia; order Chitinophagales; family Chitinophagaceae; genus Chitinophaga. Next base: position 375,172 of record NZ_JAFAIX010000002.1, on the reverse strand, counting down.
TTCGATCGTTTATATACCTAACGTAGATTATTGTAAAAGAAAACTGGCCGGTGCAAACTTTTTACACGCAAATGCAAACCGCCCTTGATGAATAGGAATTGCTTGCAGTGGCAATTTTTCGCCCCTTAGATCCACGGGAATCGCCCGCTGTGCTTTGATTCCATCCGGCAACTGTATCGTTACTTTTCCCGTGATGCCTGCTTGCTCCCACAGCGTCAATAACGTACCTGCGTGGCCGTTAGGATCAGTTCCGAATGCAGTTACTAAAATTCCTTTTCGCGAAAGAACGAGGCCCTGTTTGCTGTTTGGCAGTTGGCCATCGGGATTATTGGCAATAGCGGCCAGTAATGGTAATCGCGCTTCCCAGGACTGTATCATCAGGTTTTCATCAACACTGGTGTGCTGTGAAATAGGCCAGATGCGTACCCGTTCACTCCAACTGCCATCCTGCCACAAGGGAAAATTGGTATTCCACATATTGTTGTAGAGGTTCACATATACATTGGGTTTATGAGGAATAAAGTCCATTGTCCAGCGCCACAGGCCAGGCTCATCAAGCGATACCAATGGCGCATCCATCGGGCAAATCCCTACCGCCACATTGGTACCTTGGATGGCAACACCTGTATTTACAGCAAAGAGATGCCGGTTAGTACCAGGTACAATATCTGTAGCGGGATTAATAGGTGCGCCCAATCTACCAATCCGAAAATTGGGTTGCTGGATATTGAAAGGGAAACAAAGCCAACCACCTTCCGGATGCTTATCTGGCGTTTTATTGTCTACTTGCCATGCTACATCAATATACGGACTACCTTCTGGGAAGGTAAAGATCAGGGTGTATCCTTTGGCTAATCCTTTACAATCGGTAGCAGTCAGTATTACTTGGTGTTGCACAGTTGAAAGGGTATGGCTGATTTTCCAATCGCCCGGCGTGGTCATACGATAAGGCACCTGTGTAGCATCCGGCATTCCCGGCTTGCCGATATCATTCAATCCCCAGCCATCCTTGATGCGGGAGTAGTGGTTGAAGAAACGATCATACACTTCGTTTGTACTAAATCTTTCATGTATAAACTGGCCGACAACCTGTTCTCCTGACTGATTTACCATTTCCTGGCCGGTGGACTTATCTATCAAGGACTTGATACCTCCCTTCTGAAGGTCGAATGTAGCAAGGAAGAACCGTGTCTCCACAACTACACTCCCCTCCATAGGTTGCTGTTGTATCTCCTGGTAAGGAATGGTCTTATAACCATTTGCAGGAACATCAGTCACCCAAAGCGATTGCCCGTTCATGTTTATAGTACCCGAACGCTTCCACGGAAGGGCATTATAAACCACTATGCTTTTTTCTTTCGTTTTAACGGCATTGGCCAGCATCGAAAGCCGATTACGCATGGCTGTATCTATGATGTTAGCGGCAGTATTGGCATAATTGCGATGGTCCTCATAGGATTGCATCCATTTACGCTTGCTACCTCTGGGTAATTTTGCATAATCGCCATCTGGCGGTAAAGGCTCCTTTTCCAGGTCGGCCATCCACTGTTTCCAGGCGTCGCCATATAAGCGACGGGGCCCGTATTCTGCATTCATACCCCAGGTATGTTCACTGTACAATAAACTCTGCTCATATGCTTTTGCTAAAGGTACCCCTATAGCAGCCGGCTGGAGGCCCCAACTACGCAACTGAGTATCGAAGCTTTCCAAAGCTGGTTCCATTGGCCGCATATTGCGGGCTGTTTTGGTAGCTTGTGGCATCGACATTAAGCCATGTATCCAGGTATCTGGCATATCGCCCCGGACAACTGGCAGTGATGTTTTTTCTGCAAGTACGGCATGCGCAAAATCATCCAGGGTTCCAAAGTGAACACGTACTCCTGGCATCTTCTCTTCATACTGCTGTTTCCACTTATTAACTTCCTGCTGGGTAGGAGGACCGTGATTGTCGCCTGCCATGATCATACATAAATAGTTTTTGCAAGGCCAATCTGCAGGTGGTAGGAAGTCGCTCCCGTAATCCACCGTATAGCCACAAAGGACCCTGGAGCCATCGGGACCTTCCCACCAGAATAATTTGGGTACTCTGGGATATTGACTGGCAGGGTTTACACCAATATGTAAAAACTTAACACCTGCATGTTGCAGTAAAACCGGCATGATCCAACTATGTGAGGGCACATCGGTCATTTTTGCAGCGATGGGCAATGGACGGTGATAGGTACGACTCACATTCGCTGAAAATACGAGTCCTCGTACCAGATCCTCTAAGTCTTGTGACTCTGTATGCGTGGAGAAAGCCAACGCATGTGCAGTGAGTGCCCCTTCTCGTACTGCTTGCTCAATACGTAACTTTCGTAAAGAATCCTGTTGAGGTCCTAACATCTGGGCCGATAAAGGCCATCCGGGAACAGTCCATACAAAACGCTGTGATGGTGGCAGTAATCGGTTCTGATCGAAAATTTTTAGGGAATTATCCATCATCTCTGCTCGGTACCGATGGAATACATTGGCCGCTAGATCCGTAAATCCTAAGTCAAAATGGCTTTTCACCACAATCCATACATCTGTTACCTTCGATGACACGGGAGGTGTTTGGGCATTCCCTCGGGAGAACGGTACCAGCAGCAATAAGACAAGAAGCCGCCTACAGCCAGCTTTATAGCTGGCCATCATTTTGGCGGCATGATTTAATTTGAAGGATAAATTTTTTCCGACAGGAATAGAAAAACAAGTTAGCCACGCTAGGAGGTTGGAATGACGCATTTGCTAAGATACCTATACTACCTCGGGGCTACTACCACTAAATTGACCATTATAGCCATTATTTTATAAGCCCATCATCGTTTAAATCACCTTATGCCTTTCGTTTTTTATAAACATTCATCGCCAATACATACGCTACTAACATGATACCTAGGCTCCAGGCAAGCGCTATCCAGATGGTATTACCCACTGGTTGCCCAGAGAGCAAAGCGCGTATAGCCTCTACGAACGATGTTACCGGCTGATTTTCGGCAAAGGCGCGAACCCCTGCTGGCATTGATTTAGTAGGCACAAACGCGGAGCTAATCAATGGCAAGAAGTGAATAGGATAAGCAATCACACTGGCGCCATCCACCGATTTTGCAGACAATCCGGCAATCGCTGCAATCCAGGTGAGTGCGAGTGTAAACATCGCGAGTATACCTGCTACTGCCAGCCAGGATAAAACGCCCGCAGGGGAGCGGAAGCCCATGATAACCGCAATGAGAACGATGACGGTAAGCGAAATAGCATTGGATACCAAGGCGGTCAGTACATGCCCCCACAAGGCGGCAGAACGCGCAATAGGCATGGAATTAAAACGCTCAAATATACCCCTTTGCACATCCGTAAACAGCCGGTAAGACACGTAGCCAATACTATTTGCAACGGCAATCAATAGGATACCCGGTAAGAGGTAATTTACATATTTAGGCGTGCCTGTTTGAATGGCGCCACCAAATACATATACAAACAGCAACATCATCGCAATAGGCATGATAGTAACGGTGATAATGGTATCCAGACTGCGAAAGACATGCCGCAAGGATCGTCCCAGCATTACACTGGTATCCATGAGAAAATAGTTCTTTGTGGTTTCCATCTAGTTTTCGTTTTTTGGGTTAATAATGCTAAGAAATATCTCCTCCAATGTGGGTTGCTTTTCAATATACTCCACGGTTGCGGGCGGGAACAGCCTTTTCAGCGCTGCGAGGGTACCGCTAACAATTATTTTACCCTCATGAAGAATCGCAATTTTGTCGGCGAGCTGCTCTGCTTCCTCGAGGTATTGCGTAGTGAGGAATACGGTAGTGCCGTTGCCGGCAAGCTCCTTCACCATTTTCCAAACTTCAATGCGTGCTTCGGGATCGAGGCCAGTGGTCGGCTCATCCAGGAAAACAAGGGGTGATCTACCTACAAGACTCATCGCGATGTCCAGTCGGCGACGCATACCACCGGAATAAGTACCAGCCCTGCGATCAGCCGCCTCCGTGAGGCCAAAACGCTGTAGTAATTGTTTTGCGATGTCATGTGGATTTTTGAGATGCCGTAGCCTGCCAATCATCACCAGGTTTTCTCGCCCGGTCAATATCTCGTCTACCGCAACAAACTGACCAGTCAGGCTGATCGACTGACGTACTTTGTCTGGATGCACAGCTACGTCGAAACCGTTTACCTTAGCCATTCCGCTATCCTGTTTGAGCAGGGTGCTGAGGATTTTGACAATGGTAGTCTTCCCTGAACCATTGGACCCAAGGAGGGCGAAGATGCTGCCCTTTTCTACCTCGAAATCCACTCCCTTCAGGACATGCAGTTGCCTGTAGGACTTTTTCAGTCCTATCACTTGAATTGAATTGTTTTCCATAAAGTTTCTTTTAAATGATAGTCACTTTTGATAGTTCAAATACACCTTGGCCCTTTAGTGTGGCATAGGTCAACTTATCCATCTTTGCGCCGTCAAAGCAGATGGTTTTCATCGCAAGGAATGCTTTGTTTGTCAAGGAAAATGGAGGGGTGAATGAGACATTTTTGAGGGTCGCTTCCTTAAAGGAAACGTTGTTTAGTGCCGATTTATCGAACTTAACGCCGATGAAGGTTTGGCCGTCAAAACAAACCCCTCGCAGATCGCAGTAACTGAAGTCCACGCCACTGAATGCACAGTTTTCAAAGGTTGTTTTTCTTAGATCGGTTTTAATCAACCTAACATCCGTCAGTTGTGCATCTATGAATTGCGCGTTTTGTCCGGAGATATTAAAGATGGTCCGTACGAGAATGGATGTACGGAAGCTGGCATCTGTAAGGTCAGAAACAGAAAAATTACAGTCGGTTAGATTGGCGCCATCAAAATTGGCTCTGCGTGCATCCGTAACTTCAAACGAGCTGCCAGTGAGGTCTGCGCCGGAAAAATTGGCTCCTCGCAACGAGCTGGCTTTGAATTTTCCGTTATGTAAGGTAACGTCTGCGAAGTCGCCTGCTTGCAGATTGATCGCTGTTAAGTTCATTTGCACCTGGCGTTCCTGCGAAGGGATGGCTGGATCGATGGCTGGTTGTTTATCTTGGGGTTCAACCGGCGTGGCTTCATGGCTTTCAGGTGTAGACAGGTTTTCTGAAAAATAGTTCAGGTCAACGCCGAGTATCTCCGCAAGACGGTTGAAAGTGGTGATATCTGGCATAGATTCTCCTCGTTCCCATTTTCCAACGGCCTGGGGACTTATGAACAAATGTTGAGCAAGCTGCGCTTGAGAAATATTTATTGCCTTTCTCGCTTGGGCAATTTTGCCTCCAATTATCTTAGTGTCCATACTTTTTAATTTTAATTTTTTCGACACTATAAAGATATTCTGTTTCCTTGCGGGAATCAGCAAAATGGCGGCTCCTATTAGTTGTGTGACCGCTACTTTCAGTTGTTATTTAACAACCAGCATTAGTAGTCAAGCAATTATCTTTTTCGATTTCCGAATGGGTTGGTAATTATTACATCCTTTCTATCCCGCAGGGACATACGTATTTATTGTTACCAGGTTTTCATGGCAAATGGATTTGATCAGCTTTAAGGCTGTTCTGCTTTTAAAGATGCGGAGGCCGTCGCCGAGTGCGGTGGGTTTGGTGAACAGGTGGTATTCATCGATGAGATTGTGTTCGATGAGCTGACTGACAAATTCGGCGCCACCATACACGATGATATCTTTGCCAGGTTCCATTTTGAGGGCATTTACGGTGGTTGCCAAGTCTTGGTTGGTGACTTCCACATTTCTACCGTTCAGGGAGGTGAGGGTACGACTAAATACTACCTTGCGCATATTTACCATTCGTTGTGCGAGGGGTATCTCCTTGCTGTCGGGTTTGTTGTCTACAACACTTTCCCAGTATTCAATAAACCCGGGAGCCATTTTTCGCCCCATCAATATGGTATCGCAACTATCAGCCAGGTCAATAACAGGCTGTTGGCTAGCTCCGGTAAATATCCAGTCCAGTTCCCCATTAGGACCGGCAACGAAACCATCTACGCTGATATGCACTTGTAATTTTAACTTTCGCATAAACATATTTATTTAGAGAGACACGGATCTTCCTATATTCTTTCCTCCCTATAAAGATGGTGAGAAGATTTGACTTAGAGAACGGCCATATGCGACAAATTATGGGGGGATTCCACCAAGAGGACCTTTTTGTGGAGAAACAAGAAAAGCGACCTTCAGTCGCCTTTCTTGTTTAAATTCTTTGCTACAACTGGTCAGGCTGATGATGCTCAACAATACACTCAAATTTGCTCAATGGGCTAGAGGGGTTTAACGTACCTGGGGAGTTCAGTTTGCCTGGAGATTACCTGGAAGGTATTGGCTGCTTTGTTTATTCTTTTCCTCCTTCCATTTCACAAACATAATGAACTGAACAAATTCCAGGAACTGATATTCCTCTACCAGCGCGTCTAGACTTAGGTCTTCTTGGTTGCCAGTTTGGGAGGTACGGGCCTTCGTAAAACTGTTGAGTTTTTCCTGTAAAGCATTCGTAAGCGATTTGACCAACTCCGGGAAAGCATTGAACGTCTCTTGCATAATGCATTGACCTTTAGGAGTTTGTTTCAATTCCTGTACACGCTGATGTGTTAACGGAGGGAGTGAATCGCCAGATGGTCTAAAGTTTTGGTTTTTAAGCATTTTTCTAATTTGTGCTTTTGGGTCGTTTCAGTTAATAGTCAGCCTTTTACAGGCTCGTCCAAAAGAATTAGAGGACAGATTTTAGAAAAGGTTACAAAATGTAGTCATTTTTTGTAACTTATTTTCTCCTTATCCATCTAATACCCGATTGAATGAGTATTATTCAACCTATTGAAACGCTAACGGACAATGAACTAATCGCCAGAGTGCTGGCAGGGGAGACCCGGTTGTATGAGCAACTAATGAGACGCCACAACGCCAGTCTATTCCGACTTGGGATGTCTTACCTGAACAATGATATGGATGTAGAGGATGTCATGCAACTCACCTATATCAATGCCTATCAGCACCTGGGTCAATTCCGACAAGAAGCCGCATTTGGTACCTGGCTTAAAAGAATCCTGATCAATGAGTGCCATCAGCATTTAAAGAAAGGTAAAAAGGCCGCCAGCGAAGATCTTTCTGTGGTGGAGCACCACCAGGATGCCCCTAGAACCAGAGAAACCCCTGCTGACGCAGTGATTAACAAAGAACTGGGAAAAGTGCTAGAGCAGGCGCTGCTAAGCATTCCGGAGAAATACCGGGCAGTTTTTATTCTCCGGGAAATGGAACAGATGAATGTGGCCGAAACAAGCAAAGCCCTCGATATTTCCAGGGTGAATGTAAAAGTCCGGCAAATCCGCGCCAAGATGATGCTCCGCGAGCATATCACGAACTTCTACAAAAACGATGTGGTATTTCCATTCCACCTTATCCGCTGCGACAGGATTGTATTTGCCATACTTGATAAATTGGAGATTAAATAATCGCACCTTATTTATAGCAAGAAGACCGGCCATTGCGCCGGTCTTCTTTTATGCCAAAAATAGATAACTAGATTAATTCCCCTTCTCCGCCGCACCGATCGCTGGGTTCAGCGTAGCAGATACCATTTGGCTAAAGAAGTCCTTACCCCCATTATTGTTCATCAAGAATCCAGCTCCAATCACTGGAGAGCTAGCCGATATCTTATAGCCAGTGGTCGTATTCATGCCACTACCACCCGTACCTGGCGCCACCAGGGCAGGATTGGCGGTGAGGGCATAATTATCGCTTGTAGCAGGAGGGCCTGGATAATACAGGTTGTGATCATATACGATATTGGTCTGATCATCGAATTGCGTGGCGGCAGAATAGAAGATATTGTTCCGAAACTCCAATCCTGGATGAATACCCGTTCCACCAGCACGGTCCAATACCCCGATCTTTACATCGTTATAGAATGTGTTATTATAGATGTAGATGGGTACTACTAGGCCGTTTGGATGCTCATGCAGCTCAAAAACCCTGTTGCTAAAGCCATTTCCATCGTTCTGGCTAATATTATAACGTACAATGCCATAAGTGAAATCAGGCCCTGGATTGCCCATATGCAAAAAGAATCCGCCTTCATTATCATGGGAATAATTGTATTGGATAATCGTATATCCTGGCGTGCTGAGGTCTATATCGAATGCTTCTGAGTCCATGGAGGCATATGGTACGGGGTTGGTAAGTCGCGTATAGGCGACCTCGTTATACTGGATGGTCATATTTTTACCTCGGCCCCATAAACCTGCTAGTACAATGTTCATGTTCACGCCAAGGGTATACGCTCCTGCATTCAAGACCCTGTTTTTCTCTATCAGCACGTTCTTGGAGGTATACACGATAATCCCCTCTAGGGCAGTATTGTTGACCACATTTTGCCGGATCACCACATTATTATTGTAAAAGGTCGTGTCCTTATTACTACCGTCTCCCATCATGATACCCCTGGAAGAGCAGCGATCCAGGTTGTTTCCTTCAATCAATAGACTATCAAAGTACGCCTGTGCGGCATTGGACCGCACAAAAATACCTGCTTGTAGATGTCGGTTCATAATCGGCATGCCCTCTACATCATGGATATTATTGTTCTTTACAACTACCCCTGGGTAAACGCCGTTGGTAGCCAGGGCTACATAGATACCACAGAGGGAGATATCCGGTGGGCGCACCGCTCGTGGATGACTAACATCGAAATTTTCAAATGTAAGGTACTTGGCATCCTGAATGAGTACTGCAGACAATGTAGTGTTGTTCCCGATAATCTGGGGTTTTTCTCCATCGCCATAGGCCCCGAATGTAATTCTGGCGTCGCTGGTCCCGGAACTTTTGATGACGAGCGTTCCTGTCCAGGAGCCGCCTCTTTTAAACAGCACAGAATCGCCGGGATGGAAAGTGACGGCATTCACTTTGCTAAGGGTTTTCCAAGCAGTGGAAGGGGATTTCCCATCGCTGGAGTCGGATCCGTTGTTGTCAATATAATACCGCGTAGTAGTGACAACAGTACTCATTTGATGATAGGGAGGATCTATAACCGCTTTGTAACAGGAGGTCCATAAGCCCGCTTGGAGGATTAGCATGCCCAGCAGGCAGGGGATGTTCTTGTTTTTTTTCATATGTGGAATGTTTAAAGTGGAATGGTTAAAATGAGCCGGCTCAGTCAGTGGGTTCAAATCTATAATAGGAGGCAAGCAGGACCAAGTTGAAATGCCTAAAAAGTGCAAACAAACACCGAACAAAGTGCGATCAAAATTGCAATGGGCTTGGATTCAGGTAGTTAGGGACGTTCATAGGGGTGGTGGAAGAGAAAAAAGAGATGGTGTCTCCCCATCTCTTTATCCTTATAACGGTGAAGGCTATACTCTATTTGAAAGAAGTGGCTATTTTACCTAAGATACCATCAAATAGTTTTTTCTATTTTTCTAGTTAGCGTTTAATGAAACTTACATCAATCCCAGTTTCTTCATGGCTTTAATCCCATCTTCACTGGTGGGATTCAATTCCAGTGAACGTTTATACATCTGGATCGCATCTGCTTTATAGCCACATTCCAGTAAGGCTTCGCCATAGCTGTCATAGGTATTGAAGTTGTGTGGATCGAGGAAGGTATTCAATTTAAACGTTTCCAGCGACCATTGCTGGTGGCCTGGGGCGCTACATTGATACAGAAAATCATACCCGAGGAAGTTCATCTCCCTATTATTAAAATAGAAATGCGTAGTATCTGCCATATAGAGGTGCAACATACATGCTGCATGATCTGGCCCTTTTTCTATCAAGGCTTTGGCATAGGCGCGAACCGCTGATTTTCTTAAGTCCAATTGCTGGGCTGGGAGGTGGTTGAGCATTTGAAAACAGGAGGTAACATTCTTCCCAAATTGGTTGTTGCCATTGGTATAAGCCACTATCATTTGGTTCCGGTCCATATTATGATAATAGAAGGTGGCTAGTCCGAACTTAAATCCTCCATGTCCAACGCCGCGTCCAAAGTTGGGCTGATGGAATATTTCCCAGCCCAGCCCATACTGGCCGCTGCCTTCTCCTTCCATGGTATCCATTTGCTCCGTGTATTCTTTCCCGTTATTCAGTTTTAATGGTGTAAGCGCTTCTTCCACTGTTTTTAATGATAATAATTTCCCACTAAAGAAAGCATTATCAAACCGGATCATATCATCTACAGTAGTGATGACATTGGATGGGCCTATACTAGCCTGATTGTTGTATTCGCTGAACCGATAGCGCTTCACTTGTTCTGAAGGGCAATAAAGGGAGTCATAGTATGTTGGTTTTACTTGTTGCTTCACACAGAGGGTATCTGTTTTACTGCCATAAACAGCTACATAAGTATCTTTCATGCCAGCAGGAAGGAAAATGTGCTGACGCAGATAAAGAGGGAAGGAGGTTCCAGTAATCTTTTCCACGATTAAGGCCAGTAAGGTATAGTTGGTATTGCAGTAACGAAATTGGTCGCCGGGAGGAAAGTATAGTCCATGCTTCCATTGTTGCAGCAGCGGTAAAACAGCGGCATTTGATATCACAGTATCCGGGTATTGTTTCACAACTTCTTCATATAGTTCCAGATTGGGTAATCCGGAAGTATGGGTCAGCAGATGGCGGATGGTAATGCCTTTAAATGGGAACGTGGGGAGGTACTTTATTACTTCGTCTTCCAGCTTTAATTTTCTTTGCTCTTTTAACTGAAGAATGGCTGTAGACGTGAAAATCTTTGAAATGGAAGCGAGGTTAAACCGGGATTGTGAGGTATTGGGCTGTTGCGTAGCATAGTTCGCATATCCACCGGCATAGGCAAATACTTTTTTGCCCATTTCTGCCATGGCGATATTACCATCATAAAGATGATGGGCAGATAAGGTATTACAATAGGCTTGCAGGGCTGAGTCCCGCTGTTGGGCTTTACTGGCGAAGGAGAGAAGGCACCATGTTCCAATAATGAATAGTCGCATAAAATGGGTTTATAAGGCAAAACAATACTATTGAAAAGCTGTCATAGGGATAATTATCTGTTACGGATGAGGTGAGTTTTGTGACGAAATGCCTACATCTTGATGTGAAATTTGGCTTTTCTATCTCATTCCTTGTCTTCAAAGAAATTTTTCAAATGTTTTGCTAGCGCGACAACATTCCCTTCTGGCGAATAATGGTCCATCCATTCAAGGTCTTGATATCCGGTTGTTGTAATGCTACTGCCAGCGCCTTTAACCCGCTATGGAAATAGGCCGGCCAGCTATCAGGCTAACGGGAATGGCTATATGTTGATAGCGGGCTACTTTGAACCGGATGACGGTGCCGTCTGGAGAGTGGGTAGTATGAATAGTAAAAGGCATAGCAAAATACTTAATGGATGAAACAACTTTAATAAAGCTGAACAATATTATTGGAAAGCTGTTATAGCGATAACTTAATGTTGCGAAAGCGGTGAATTTTGTGATGGAAGGCCTACATTTTTATGTGGGTGCAGCGCGACAAGCCAGGTCTTTTATCTCATTTTAAGGAGATTTTAAGCCGAATTAAATATAGTTCTGGCCTAATGGCAAGAAAATTGAATTATCATCGTACAAATACAAAAACAAATTAAACACATGAAAAAGTTAATTGCTGCAATGGCCATCATGATGGCGGCGTCTCCAATCTTTGCACAAACTGCTACACCTGCATCTGCTACTACTAAACAAGCACCTGCTGCTGTAAAACAGGCCGCTGTTAAAACCCCAACTGCTGCCCCTAAAGCGTTACCAGCTCCTGAAAAAAGAGCTATCGCCTACACAGATGAATTAAAAGCAAAATTACACCTGACAGACGATCAGTATAAGAAAGTACTGGACGTAAATACTGAATGCATTCGTCGTAAAGATGCCCTGAAAGCGAGCGGACAGAAAGGCGGTACTGGTTTCAAGGATATTTCTACTTACCGTAAGCAGCAATTCCAGACTATTCTCACCCCTGATCAGCTTACACAGTTGAAAGCAATGAATGCACAGAAAGGTGGAAAGAATGACGCAGAATAATTATAACTATCATACTAAGAAAAGGGAGCAGTTTCACTGTTCCCTTTTTTTATGCCCTTGTTCTGGAGGATGTAAGTGCGGATTTTGAACATAAGGAGTGGCATAGGAGTTTTAAATTAAACTTACCTTAAAATTTAAAATACCATGACCAGTATCACTCCCGTTCGAAATCCCCAGGAAGATTACCTCTTAACGCCTGAAAACGCTGCGCTTCTGATCATCGATTATCAGCCAGTACAGGTTTCTTCCATTAAATCCATGGATCAGAATTTATTGATAAGACAGATTGTACGACTGGCTGAGACAGCCCGATTGTATAACCTACCGATTGTATTGTCTACCGTGAATGTGGCTACCGGCAAGAATAAAGACACCATCGACCCTTTGAAAGCTGTCATTAGGGATTTACCGTCCTATGATCGGACATCTATTAATGCTTGGGAAGACAAGGAATTCCGAGATGCGGTAGCAGCTACTGATAGGAAAAAGCTGATAATGGCGGCCTTATGGACCGAAGCCTGTCTTACTTTTCCTTGTATTGATGCCTTGAAAGTGGGTTATGGTGTGTATCCAGTGGTAGATGCAGTAGGAGGTACCTCTCATGAAGCGCATAATGCTGCCCTGAGAAGAATGGAGCAGGCTGGAGCACAGCTCATCTCCGTCAATCAACTCTTATGCGAGCTACAGCGCGATTGGAACCGCTCAGCCACGGTACCAGGTTTTACGCAGATATTGTTTAAAGAAGGCGGCATTGTGTAACTACAGCCGATCGAGGACTGGCTGTCTCCCTATATCCCAATCCCTGGAATTCCTTTGTGGCACAAATTGTGTGCGGTTTTTATGTAGAAAAATCTTCTGTTTTTAGTCCTTTAAAAACGGTGTTTTATGGAAAAGAACATTCTGTTTGAAGACAGACAACAGGCCGCTGAAACCATGGCTATCCTGCTGCAAGCCTCTCTGATGGAAGGTGAATCTGTAGCCATTGGCATCAATGACGAAGGAGCAAATATGGCCAGTTATATTGCTAAGATTTTGAACATCCCTACGATGGAAATTTTCGTGCAGAAGCTGGCTGATCCTGCCAACAAAGACCATGTATGGGGCGCAATATGTGAGGAGGAAGAGTTATACGAAATGGCGCAAACACCGCCAGAGGAGCTGGAAGCCTACTTGCAGTTAAGGGAAAAGACTAAACAGGTCATGCATAAAAAGATTGAACAGCAGCGGGCTGGTCAAAAGTTTCCGGATCTGACGGGGAAAAATGCGATCCTGATTACGGATGGTATTAAATCAGGGGCATCGGCAGTTGCCGCTATTCATTTCTGCCAGCATCATCATGCCAAATCAGTAGTGGTGGCAGCACCTGTTGCCATGCGGTCTATGGATGATAATTTATGTGAAGCAGACCTGGTTTTGATTCCCAACAGATTCATTGGCAGCTATGAGATTAATGATTTTTATGCTTAATGCCAGCCTGTAAATTTTTGCAATTACTTCCTACCTTTATAGCTATGCTTGTCTATAAATAACACTATTAAGCTATGAAGAACACTACTAGGAAGTTATCATCCGCACAGCAATCCGCACTGCTGGAAACCTTGAAAGCCCGTTTCGGGAAAAACATGCATCGTCATAAGGGGCTAGAATGGGAGGAAGTAGCATCCCGACTGGAAGGCTCCGCTGCCAAACTTTGGTCGCTCCATGAGATGGAAAATACAGGCGGAGAGCCAGATGTAGTGGGGCAGGATAAAAAAACAGGTGCATACATCTTCTTTGACTGTTCCGCCGAAACGCCCAAAGAGCGTAGAAATTGCTGTTATGACCGGGCAGCATTGGATGCCAGGAAAGAGCATAAACCCGCCAATTCAGCTATGGATATGGCCGCTGATATGGGGATTGAACTCTTGTCTGAAGACCAGTATCGCCAACTGCAAGACCTGGGAAAATTCGATACAAAAACCTCCAGTTGGGTGAAAACCCCTGAAGCTATCAGGAAATTGGATGGCGCCCTCTTTGGCGACCGCCGTTATGATCACGTCTTTATTTACCACAATGGCGCCTCTTCCTATTATGCGGCAAGAGGGTTCCGAGGTGTACTGAATATTTAATTAAATTATTATATTTTAGGGAGATAGAAGTCAATTGATTCTGAATATCCTTACCCATCATCCCATGATTTAAAAGGACCAGCTATACAGCTTGTCCTTTTTTATTTCATGGTATAGCGGTAGGTTAAAAATATTCCGCACAACTGAACAAACAGTCTGCCTACAATAAGTGTTATAGCTATTAAATTTTCGTATATGCTAAGAGGTAACCAAAAAATCGTATATGCATTAGGGATGGATTACACTTTTGCCGGAACCCATAAGTAATAAGGATTCCGTCCATATTCTGGGGCCAGAACTTAAGGCCGTTTACTGTACATTAAAACCTTCTAATTTGGTTCTTATCATCTTTTAATCTGGCTCTAGATACTATTTCTGTAATTTTCCGCCATAAAATGTTCCCTAATTTTTCGACTATGCAATTTAAAATGTTGCGTGTTTGTATTTTCCTTTGCATGGGTTTCATAGGGGCGAAAGCCCAGCAAGGTTATCCCTTGCCAGTTGTGGATACCATGAGTCTCCGTTTGGACAGTGCGGAGCATCTTTTCTTAAGGAATAACCTTGCCCTTTTAGCCCAACGATATAATATCGATGTAGTTAAGGCATTGGAAATACAAGCCAGATTGTATCCAAATCCGAATTTCTCTTTTTCCACTGCCCTAGTAGGACATGATCCTAATATAGATCCTCCTCCTAAGAATAGGCTGTTTCCTTCTCCATTTTCCCCTGCGGGAGAGGCTTCTAGTAATGTCAGCCAGGAAATAGTTATAGCGGGCAAAAGGAATAAAGCCATTAAACTGGCGCAATATAATACTCGACTATCTGAGTACCAGTTCTATGATCTCATGCGCACCTTGAGATATACACTGCGCACGGATTTCTTTACCATCTATTTTCTACAGGCCAGCGCAAAGGTTTATAGAGATGAAATTGATGGTTTGCAGGTAGTGGTCAACGCATACAATAACCTGATTAAAGAAAACAAATTCTGGATTTCTGAAAAGGAAGTGGTGCGGGTGAAAGCCCAGTTGTATAGCTTGCAAAGTGAATACCAGGGCTTGATTGATCAGATCAATAACACGCAGAGTGAGTTGAAATTAATCTTGCAGGTAAAGAACTTGACATACTTGGTACCACAGGTAGATACCAATATGGTTGCAGCGGCGAATCCTTTGAAGTATCCGCTGCCAGAGCTGATAGATTCTGCATATCAGCGTCGGACTGATCTTAAGATAGCACAAACTAATACACAGATCAGTCGCATGAATTACAGCTATCAAAAGGCCTTGGCGGTTCCCGATCCTACGTTTAGCATGAACTATGATAAACAAGGTAGTTACATACATGACCTCTTCATGGCGGGAGTAGCCTTTGATCTCCCTTTCTTCAATCGCAATCAGGGTAATATCAGGTCTGCGAAAGCGACGATTAAAATGAATGAGGTATCCGAACAAAGTGTGGCTATGACCGTCGAGGAAAACGTTTATAGGTCTTTGCAACAGTCGATTGATGCGGATAAGTTATTCCAGAAAATTGATCCCAGCTTTAAGAATGATTACAGTCGCCTGATAGCGGCGGCTCTCGATGCATATAAGAAACGTACGATTGGATTGCTGGACTTCTTGGATTTTTATGATTCCTACAAACAGAATACCCTTCAAATCAATGGCATACAACTGAATAAGTTAAATGCTTTAGAAAGTATCAACTTTTATACTGGCTTTAGTTTTTTTAATAATTAAAGATGCATACCCCCATGCGGACAATATCAAAAATGAGCAATTTGACAAGATTGTTGCTGATAATCGCCATGGCAACAGCTTTTGGTTGTGGTTCGAAGAATGAGAACAAAAACAATGAAAGAGAAGCTTATGTAATTCCCGATTCGTTGATGAAGCGATTGAAGCTGGACACCGTTAAAATGACGCCAGTGGTAGATGCCATCACACTCACCGGGATGGTGGATTTTAACCAGGATAACCAAGTAAATATTTTCCCACCTGTCAGCGGTATCGTACAAAACGTAACTACCCAGTTAGGAGATATGGTGAAACAAGGGCAGGTACTGGCGATTGTGAAAAGCTCTGAAATGGCAGGCTATCAGAATAATATGGTAGTAGCAGAAACGAATGTAACCAGTACTAAAAAGCAACTGGATGCCACGAAGGATCTTTTTAAAAATGGGCTTGCCTCTCAACTGGATCTGACTACAGCGCAAACCAACTATGATCAAGCATTAGCACAGTTGCAAATGCAACAACGGATTCTAAAAATCAACGGAGATAATCGCCAGGGTATATATATGGTGAAGTCACCCATCAATGGATTTATCGTTCAGAAAAACATCACCAATAACACCGTTATCCGCACGGATAATGGTACGAATCTGTTCACTATTTCTGATCTCAAAAACGTATGGATTCAGGCCAATGTCTATGAGTCCAATATTACCCGCGTTCATGTGGGAGATAACGTGAATGTGACGACGTTATCTTACCCTGATAAAGTGTTTAAGGGAAAGGTTGATAAAATGTTGAATGTGTTGGATCCTGCCAGCAAAGTGATGAAGGTGCGGGTGGTGCTTCCCAACGAGGATTACCTGTTGAAACCGCAGATGTTTGCCAGTGTCAATGTATTGAATCCATTGGACAAACAAGCATTAACGATTTCCTCTCATGCATTGATGTTTGACCATAGCCAATATTATGTGTTGATTTATCACAGCAACAAGGATGTACGCATTACCCCGGTACAGGTACTGGGCGCCAACGGTAGTGAAACTTATATCACAGGACTCAAAGAAGGTGATCATGTGATTGCCACCGATGTGATCTTGATTTATGAGGCACTAAATAGTTGATAGGGAGACACGTGTCCATCAAAACTCTTAGAATCCTTTAATACAATACAATGACGAAGATATTAAGAAGGATCATTGGCTTTTCGCTGAAGAATAAGTATTTCATTTTATTCATTACAGTATTGCTCATCATCACGGGGGTGTTCACCTTCATCAATATGCCGATTGAAGCATTTCCGGATGTTACCAATACAGAGATTACCATCATTACCCAATGGCCTGGCCGTAGTGCGGAAGAAGTAGAGAAGTTTGTCACCATTCCCATTGAAATAGCGATGAACCCCGTGCAGAAGAAAATAAGTCTGCGCAGCACTACTATATTCGGATTATCGTTTATCAAACTGATATTTGATGATGATGTCAAAGATGCCCAAGCCCGGCAGCAGGTGATGAACCTGCTGCCGAATGCCACCTTGCCTGGTGGTGTCCAACCGTCCGTACAGCCACCTACAGGGCCTACCGGGGAGATCTACCGCTATACCATCACCAGTACTTTCCGCGATGTAAGAGAGCTGAAAACGATGCAGGACTGGGTAATTGACCGTCATTTAAGGAGTGTACCTGGGGTAGGTGATATCAATAGTTTTGGAGGTAAAACCAAAGCGTATGAGATCAAGGTAGACCCAGGTAAACTGGCCAATTTAGGACTTACGCCGCTAGACGTATTTACAGCAGTTCAGAATACGAATATTAATGTGGGGGGAGACATGATCTTCCAGAATAACCAGGCCTTCGTAGTACGTGGGATAGGATTACTGAATGATATAGAAGAAATAAAAAATATCATTGTTCAGAACAACAATGGCGTACCATTGCTGGTAAAGGATGTAGCTGCTGTTGAAATCTCCAATATACCGCGATTAGGTTGGGTTGGTAGAAGCGATGGGACCATTGATAAAGATGGAAAGAGAACTGTAAAAGATCAGCCGGATGTGGTGGAAGCGATTGTGGTGATGCGGAAAGGCGAAAATCCATCTGAGGTAGTGGAGAGCCTGAAAAAGAAGATCGATTATCTCAATGCTTATGTATTACCTCCTGATACCCGCATTGTGCCTTACTATGACCGCGCTAATCTCATCGAATATGCGACGCATACGGTACTGCATAACCTGATAGAAGGTATTGTGCTGGTAATCATATTGATTTCTCTCTTCTTGTTCGATTGGAGGGCTACTTTGGTGGTGGCGGTTATCATTCCCATTTCGTTGCTGTTCGCCTTTATATGCTTGCATATCATGGGGATGAGCGCCAACTTATTGTCGCTGGGAGCAGTCGATTTTGGGATCATCCTAGACGGGACCATTGTGATGGTGGAAGGGATCTTTGTCGTCTTGGATGCGAAGGCCAAAGAGGTCGGGATGGAACGGTTTAATAAGTTGAGTAAGTTGGGATTGATCCGCAAGAATGCCGCTGAAATTGGGAAGCGTCCATTTTATTTGAACGTGATTATTATCACGGCCTTGCTACCCATTTTTGCCTTCCAGAAGGTGGAGGGTAAGATGTTCTCCCCATTGGCCAATACCCTCAGTTTCGCGTTATTGGGATCATTGATTACCACGCTTACACTCGTACCGGTATTAATCAGCATGTTGATGCGCAAAAATGTCAAGGAAAGACATAATCCTATTGTGCATCATATGATGGGCTTTATGTTGATGGGTTTTATCCGGGCATTCAAGCGAAAAGAGATTGTAGTGGTGTTATCCATGATCGCAATGGTAATAGGGATTTATTCCTTTAAATTCTTGGGTTCTGAATTCTTACCAGAATTAAACGAAGGAAGTATTTGGATACGTATCCAGGCCAATTACAGTATTGATTTGA
This sequence comes from Chitinophaga sp., assembly GCF_019236475.1. Taxonomy (GTDB): domain Bacteria; phylum Bacteroidota; class Bacteroidia; order Chitinophagales; family Chitinophagaceae; genus Chitinophaga. The sequence goes on along the minus strand of NZ_JAFAIX010000002.1, from coordinate 356,325 downwards.
ATAAGTCGGTCGAAATTTCCAAGCAGGCCAGGGATATCATCATGAAGTTCCCGCAGGTGCAATACTGTGTATCCCAAACGGGGCGCCCGGATAATGGTACCGATGTTACGGGCTATTACAATAATGAATTTGACGTATTGATGTTCCCAGAATCTAAATGGAATCCGAAAATTTCCAAGGAGCAACTGGTAGATACGATGAACAAGGCATTAGCAGTTATTCCCGGTGTGAACCTGAACTTTTCTCAGCCTATTATGGATAACGTGGAGGAAGCTGTATCAGGGGTGAAGGGAAGTATCGTATTGAAGATCTATGGAGATTCCCTGAATTATATGGAAGGGAAGCTATCTGAATATTTCAATGTGTTGAAGAAGGTGAGGGGTATTGAGGATTTGGGTATCATGCACAACGTAGGACAGCCAGAGCTGGATATTAATCTCAGTCAGCAAAAGATGGCCTTGTATGGCGTGGCTACCTCGCAGGCCAATGCCGTCATCAGTATGGCGATGACCGGATTAGGGCCTGGTGGCGTACCTGCCAGTCAGTTGTATGAAGGCATTAAGATATTTGATATTCGGGTGAGGATGCCGGAAGAATTCCGACGAACGCCCGCCCAGATAGGGGAATTGCTGGTGCCAACACAAAACGGCAGTAAGGTACCTATCAAGGAAATAGCCACCATCACGCAAAAGACAGGGGGGGCCTTGATTTTCAGGGATGATAACCAGCGTTATGCCGCATTGAAGTTTTCTATTCGCGGGCGTGATATGGGTAGTACCATTAAAGAAGCGATGGAGAAAGTGAAAGAGAAGGTGCATTTGAAGAGAGGCTATACCATGGCGTTCCAGGGTGATTTCGAGAACCAGCAAAGAGCACAAAAGCGATTAGCATTAGTAGTGCCTATTAGTTTGGGTTTGATATTTTTACTGCTGATTAGTATGTTTGGCAACTTCAAAGACGCCCTGCTAGTATTTACCAACGTACCATTTGCCCTTGTAGGAGGTATACTTGCCCTCCACATTACGGGTACCAACTTCAGTATATCCGCTGGTATTGGTTTTATCGCCTTGTTTGGTATATGTATCCAGGATGGTATCATCTTGATAACGCGGTTCAAGGAGAACTTGGCCACTATGCGAGGGAAGGATATGCTGTATAATGCTATTAAATTGGGTGTGAATACGAGGATACGTCCGGTAATGATGACGGCGTTAATGGCGGCCATCGGGTTATTCCCAGCAGCTATTTCCCATGGTATTGGATCAGAGAGTTCCAGGCCGTTGGCGAGAGTAGTGATTGGAGGTATTCTCTGTGCGATGGTGTTCTCCTTGTGGGTATTCCCGCTCATATTTGGCTGGGCTTACAGGAAAGTAGATAAACTGCCTTATCGTGAAGTAGGACCTCAAGACAATGGCAATGGAAATGGGATTTAGAATATGATATCCTAAAATAGAAAAACCTCGTTCTCTATTAATCGAGAACGAGGTTTTTTCTTTTGTATATAACTCTTTGGTCTGTTAGAATTTGATGATAAGCTTTTCGGAGATCAGCTTATTGTCTTTATAATATTCAAAATACCATTCACCGTTTTTCTTCATAACGATACCGTTATTAATTCCGTTGTCTGCGATAAAATAATCCGGTGCAGAAGTTTTCAACAGCGTCATTACTTTTTTAGGTGTGGTATCAATCAATTGAAAACCATTGGCAGTAGCCTGGGCGTATAGGGTACCAGTTGCTACTTTCATTTCCGGTGTGGCAGGTGCAGCAGTAGGAGTCACTGTAGCAGGAGTAGGTGCAGGTGTGGCCGCAACGGCAATAACAGGGGCCGTCTGCTGCGTCGTATAGGTGGTACCGTTATAGGTGTATGGTTCCCCATTGAGAGAGGCAAATGCATCTCGTAAGGCTTCATTATAAGCTACTCCGAAATCTTTTTCTCTGCTTTTTCCTTCTTTACCTTTATAGACAATATTTCCTTGGCAATCTTTCAGTAATAAGGTGAGATTGGTGACAAACAGGGCCTTTCGTTGTTGTACTTCTGCTCTGAGGGCATTACATTTATTGGCTGCCAGATCTGCTGGTAATTCCTCGTTGCCAACAAAGGCAGTAAATCCTTTCTGTTCCAGTAGTAGCTTGGTGATGGTATTTAATCCATACTGGTTTACTTCCTTGCTGAATTCAAATTTCTCTGGTACGATTACATATTTGTAATTGTTAATCGTGTTTTGGGCATAGCTGGAAACTGTGCAGCACAGCAGCATCAAAAGCGCATATATTCTCATAAAAATAAATTACATCTGGATTTGACGAATGTATACAAAATACGCATCAAAATATAAATTGTTACGTATTAGTTATAATTTTTACTGGTTAATTATTTTGAAACATCTGATGTTTTAAATGTATAATGGCTATATTTGTAAAACATCAGATGTTTTATAATCATGTCTAAACGTGAGAAATTAGCAGATGTAGTCATTGAAAAGCTGCAAGAGCACATCTCTCTTGGTAAATGGAAGAAAGGAGCGAAGATCCCCGCCGAGCCGGAATTAATGACTCAATTCAAAGTGGGAAGGTCCACAATTAGGGAGGCCATTAAAACGCTTGCCCGTAACGGCGTATTGCATGTACAGCAAGGTTCCGGGACATATGTAAAAGAAATCAGCGTAGATGCGGAGTCCTTGGAGCAGCGCCTCCGCAGGGCGGCACAGAAGGAGTTAAACCAAGTACGTACCCTCTTGGAACGGGAAATAATCCGCCTGGCAGTAGTGCATCGCAAACAACAGCAGTTAAAAGAAATGCAACAGGCCCTGGATAAACGTAAAGAGGCGGTGAGTGCGGGTGATTACCAGATGGCCATTGATGCGGATATCCTTTTCCATACCAAACTAGCAGTAGCCAGTCAGAATAGTGTACTGGCAGATCTTTTTATCAGCTTTTCCAAGGTGCTGCGTAATGCATTCCAACAAAGGGACGCCGGCAGCGTAGTACAGTTTGGCCGAACGCAGGCCTTACACGAACAATTATTGCAGGCAGTAGCCGATAAAAATGAATCCGCCGCCCTGGCATGTTTAGATACCTTATTGCAGCATAATTTAAGAGTTACAAAATGACGGTTTTAGCGTTTACATTGATCTTGTTTGCTGGCGCCTATTCGGCCGGTTTGATTGGCTCCCTGACCGGGCTAGGAGGGGGCGTGGTGATTATTCCGTTGCTTAGTGTGTTCCTGGGAGTAGATATTCAATATGCTATCGGGGCCGCCCTGGTATCCGTGATTGCAACCTCCTCGGGGTCTGCGGCTGCCTATGTACGGGAAGGTATTACGAATATGCGGATAGGCATGTTCCTGGAAATAGCCACCACTATTGGCGCCGTGGTAGGAGCGTTGTTAGCTACTATTGCGCCGACACATTTCATAGCTATTCTGTTTGGATGTATCCTGATATTCTCTGCTATGAACTCGCTGCGGAAGAAAACAGTGCATGTATTAAAGGAATCGAGTCCCCTCGCAGCGCGACTTAAACTGTACGGCAATTATCCTACGCCAACAGGATTAATGAAATATGGTACTAAGAACGTAGTGGGTGGATTTGCGATGATGGTGGTAGCGGGAGTGCTTTCCGGCTTGCTGGGAATAGGTTCTGGCGCATTAAAAGTGATTGCAATGGATAACATCATGCGCATTCCATTTAAAGTATCTACCACTACGAGCAACTTTATGATGGGTGTAACAGCCACGGCTAGTGCGGTAGTTTACCTGCAACGAGGGTATATCCAACCGGATATATGCATGCCCGTAGTCATCGGCGTATTGTTGGGAGCCTTAACAGGCGCTAGAATCCTCATTCGTTCCTCTCCGGAAAAACTGAAGATATTCTTTGCTATTGTAATCACCTTGTTGGCCCTGCAAATGATTTACAATGGTATTACCGGCAGGATTTAATAGCATGATTAAAAATCAATACTATGGCAAACTTAAAAGATAGAGATCTGCAATATATAATAGGTAACCTGCTTCGCTGGGGGGTATGGACTTCCCTGGGGATCGCACTGGCGGGAGGAGTGTTATATCTTTCAGCGCATGGCCAGGAAATCGTACATCATCCGAAGTTTGTGGAGCAAGATAATAATATGCTTGGTATTCTACATCATGTCTTTCAGGGGATTGGGGCCGGACAAGGAACTGCGCTTATCATGTTAGGCGTGATGATGTTGTTTGCGACCCCTATTATGCGGGTTATATTTTCCCTTATTGGATTTGCATTGGAGAAGGATAAGCTGTATGTGGGAATCACGCTAATTGTGCTCTTGATAATTTTAGTGAGTGTCCGAGGTGGGCTGGGATAGTGGTGTCTACCTACAACTTAATGGTCAATTTTATCAGTGCTCTTGTTAAAGTCATTAAGTCTTATTTTCTTTAGGATATGAACACACAATATAACAATCCTATGGAATCGTCAGAGCAGACTATCTTTGATGATGAACCGAACCTAGTACAAGCATCGAGTGGTAAACGTTTTTTAAACTCTGTCATTGACTCGATTAGTTTTTATCTATTCTTTATTATAGTTGTGGGGGTGATTGCAGTGATCTCTCCTTCGGTGGTTGCATCTTTCGTGAATTTAAAAGAGGTTCCGGGTGCGGATCAGCTACTGGGCTTAGTATTGTTTGGCCTTTACATGGGTATGATGGAAATCATTACTCGTGGCCGTACATTAGGAAAATTAATGACTGGAACTGCTGCGGTGGTATCGGAAACGGGTGTAACACCAAGTGTTAAGCAACTGTTTATTCGTGGTATCGCTCGTTGTGTACCATTCGAAGCTTTCAGCGCATTGGGTAATCCATGTTATCCATGGCACGACCGTTGGTCTGGTACCGAGGTAATCGATCTTAAAAAATCAAGACGATAAAATTTATTTAACAAACAAGCGGCCGGTAAATTTTACCGGCCGCTTGTTTTATGGCTATTCTTTTTTCCCGCTCAGTAAAGCATAAATTGCCATGGCATGGCCATGGCCCAGTTCAAAATCCGCTTTCAGCCAGGCTACAATTTCACCTGCCTTTACGCCTGGTTTCAATTTTCCTTTCTCACTAAACCCCTTTCCATCAGCGAGCTTTTTGAAATCTTCCGGAGATTTTCCTGTTTTCTTTTGAATGTTGTCTAGATAAGCTTGAAAAGACATAATCACATGGTTTTCGATAGTAAAATAAATGGTTAACGCTGAAAGGTACTGTACATTACGCATATAACATAATCTGAAATCCCCTATCTTTGCGGCTTTAAGTTTATTAACCCGAAGATGAAAAAATCAACCCGAGTTACAAAAGCGAAAGAAACGCTTGAAATTATGGAGCATGGATATTTCCATGCAAATGACAAAAAGATAGTGATCAAAGATGCGCTTACTGCATCCCTGGCAGGAAGCAGGTTGTATAGCCCTGCGGATCTGGATATGCTGATGGAACAAATTTCGGCCCGCATTGCTACAGAAAATCAAGAAACAAAAATTGTTGTACAGAATAGCACCGTGCTAAAAGCCGCTAGCAGTATGGTTTTGCAGGGCGAGAAAGTAGGCTGCCTTAACTTTGCATCTGCTAAAAATCCAGGTGGTGGATTTTTGGGTGGTGCTGTTGCACAAGAAGAAAGTTTGGCATTATCTTCCTCCCTCTACGGCACTTTGATGGCCAACTTTGAAATGTACGAGTATAACAGGAACAGATCTACGATGTTATATTCCGATTACATGATTTGGAGCCCGGATGTTGTCTTCTTTCGTAATGATGACGGCGATTTGCTGGAGCAGCCGTATCAACTATCTGTGGTTACAAGTCCTGCTGTCAATGTAGGCGCTATATTGAATGTACGTCGGGAAGAGTTGCCATATGTGGAGGCGGTAATGCTCCAACGTATGGACAAGGTACTGGCTTTAATGTACTATGCAGGCATGCAACATCTGTTACTGGGTGCATGGGGCTGTGGCGTTTTTAGAAACGATCCTCGCAAAGTGGCGCAATATTTTGCCACTTATCTGGCACCCGGAGGTAAATATAGCCGCTGCTTTAAATCTGTAGTATTTGCTGTATTGGATAGGAATCATGATGGCGTTAATATCAATGCGTTTAAATCTGCATTTGGACAGGAGTAAGTATGGATCAGGCAAGTATCGCTTTAACAAGCTTTATCAATAAGTATTGCAAGGTGTCTGGAGAGGAGCTTCAGGCTGTAATACAGGCGTTTACCTTTTCAGCCGTGAACGCTCAATCTGTTATTTTACGCAGTGGTCAGACTTGCAATTTGTTTTCTATTAATTTGCAAGGGGCATTTCGTAGTTATACCGTTGATAAAGGTGGCAATGAAACCACTACCTGGCTTATATTTGAGCAGATGCCAGTAATTGAGCCCACTAGTTTTCTTTTGCAGCGGCGATCCGACTATACTATTCAGGCTTTGGAAGATAGTCTCCTGGCTAGTATTACATATGATGCTTTGCAACAATTATACGATAAGATTCCTGCATTTCAGGTATTTGGTCGTAAGCTGATGGAACAGCTATTGTTACTAAGTATGTGTAGGGTGGATTTCCTATTACTGGAAACGCCACAGGAAAGGTATGAGCGGTTACTAAAGAGTACGAATTTTATGCAACGTGTTCCCCTGAAGTACCTTGCCTCTTATATTGATGTGACACCATCTACTTTGAGTCGGTTACGGCGGAAGGTAAAAAGCTAATATTTTTATTGCTTTAAAGCAATTTCGTGGAGACGTGTCCCCGCTAATTTTGCTGTCATTAAATCAAATTACGATGACAGAAAAGATTGTTCTGATCACAGGAGCTACCAGGGGATTGGGTCTGGAGGCAGCCATGCAGTTATTACAACAAGGCGCGACAGTAATTCTCACAGGGCGGGATATTTCAAAAGGAAATGAGATTACAGCGAAATTACAACAAAACTATCCTCAAGCCGACTTTATGCCACTGGTTATGAGCGAGCCAGCAGGTATGGGTACTATTTATGAACAGGTAAAAGCGAAATATGGCCGGCTGGATGTGCTGATAAATAATGCAGCGGTAACCAGCACCAGAAGTAGTACTGAAACAGGAGAGCGCGCTACCAATACGATATTGAGTATGGATATTGCAGATGTAAAATCCATCTTTGAAACGAATGTATGGGGGCTTTTGCAACTCACCAGAACATTGTTGCCCTTACTGCAAGAAAGTCCTGCCGGACGGATTATCAATATGAGTAGCGAATTAGGTAGTATGCATTACCAATCGGATCTCACTTCTCCCGTTTATCATGTCAAGCGTTTTGGATACAATAGTTCCAAGACGATGGTTAACCTGATCACCATTTATCTGCGAGAACTCTTGGTGAATACGGCGATCAGTGTATTTGCGGTGAGTCCTGGTTGGGTAAAAACAGGTATGGGTACTGCGGCGGCATGCCTGGAGGTACCGGAAGGGGCGAACATCATGGTTAGGGCGGCGCTGGAGGATGTACCTGAAAATGGCTTTTTTACGCATGATTGGCAGGCAATACCATGGTAGTCGGTATATAGGTGTATTATGCTGTAGAGGGGCGGTATAAGCATTAAAAGGGCCAAAGAAGCGTAGGGTAAGAATAGCATTCCCTAATTAATTGCAGGAGGCTGAAAATGTACCAAAGAGTGACTTGGTATCTATCTAGGAAATAAATGGCTAAATATTTCCTGGTTTGATTAGCTTTAGTGTACAATTATATATCCGGATATGGCGCATTTAAATTTAATCGTCATCAAGACAGATAAATTACCCGAGCAGTCTAGGTTTTACACTGCTTTAGGCTTTCAGTTTGATTACCATCAGCATGGGAACGGGCCCTTCCATTATACCAGTGTAGGTAGTGCGCCTGTATTGGAATTATATCCGCAGCCGAAAGGGATCGTAACGCTGGATGTCACTACCCGTTTAGGGTTTGTTGTAGATAACCTGGAACAGACGATTAAAACACTCCGGGAGATGGGCGCAGTTATCGTGTCCGAGCCCGCACAGCAGGAGTGGGGATATGCCGCGGTTATCCAAGATCTGGATGGCAGAAAAATTGACCTGACGGAAGATGCAGATGATTTATAATACTTAATAGATTGAGGCGGTTTTTCACCGCCTCAATCGTATATTGAATTGGGTTATTATGCTAGTGCAACCTTTCGTGGAGGTTATGCAAGTATCGGCGGATGTGTGTAGCAAGCAGCTACAACAATCCATGCAGAATCAGTGTCTACAACAATCCGTTTAAGATCATAATATACTAAAGCACTATTGGTATGGCTATTCCATCTGTGGTCGAGCATCATGGCTCATTACGCAATTAGTGCTTGCTGCTCCCTTTTTAATCTTTCTTCTCGTATTTTTTTTTGGTCACGATGGAAGTGTTCCACCGCAGCGTCCAAATCCTTAGATAATAACTCCTCGTTATTCCAATATTTAAGAGCCATCTTATCTCTAATTTTGCGTACTTCTGCCACGCAGTCATAAGTTTTTTTGTGTTTCATAATAATCTACAATTAAAATATTTATTAAGCTGTTATTCTAATTTCTGAAAATTAGATTTATCCCTCCCTTTGAAATTTACTGATCATCAAAATGATCGCCAGTAGCGCACTATAAATACTATTTTCCTAGTTGGAAATTCCTATTCTTATTCTCGGAAATAATTTTTTCCTTCTCTCTTTTTAATCTTTCTTCACGTATTCTTTTTTGATCCTGATGAAAGTGTTCCACACCATCATTCAGATATTTTTTGAATAATTCATCATCAGCCCAATGTTTGGGCCCAAGTTCATCTCTGATCATACGTACTTCAGCAACGCAGTCATAAGTTTTTTTGTGCTTCATAATTACTTGCAATTAGAATGGTTAATAGAAAGGATTTCCTAATTCTGAAAATTCTATTTTTAATTAATTTATGTGTAACAGATCATCAAAATGATCGCGATTAACATATTATAATCACTATAACCCTAATTGAACATCCTTATTCTCAGAATTGATTTTTTCTTGCTCTCTTTTTAGCCTTTTTTCACGGAGGAGTTTTTGTTCTGCATTAAATCGCTCCCTGGCAGCCTTCAAATCCTTAAGTAATAATTCAGTATTACCGTAATATTTGAGAGACATGGCTTCTCTGATCTTGCGTACTTCTGCTACGCAGTCATAAGGTTTTTGTTTGTTCATGATTGTCTGGATTTAAAATTTCAAGTGGGGTTTGGATTTTTAGAACGTTGTAGCCAAATCGTAAATTTATAGCATTATACTGTAGGATACGGTCTTGATTTACAATGTGCTTAAAATTCCAACTTGCGAGTATATCAATATTATTAACAGTTGCAAGTGCAATATGCAAAGCATCATTATGATCTTTACTATTAATCGCTCCTTCGCTGATATAAGTTTCTGCAAGTTCGCTGGCCTTGGTATTCTCATCAATTTGAATTTTATAATCATCTGGTATTTCTTCGATCTTCAATTTAATTTCTTCTCTAGCCGGCTCCAATTCCAACATCACCAAATCCGATACCACCAACCGCTTACTCCCCAATCTAAACTCCTCCATCAGCCTCAAACTATACTCCTTAAACTCTTTGTCAAAGCACCCTCCAATCACAGAGGTATCTGCGTACACTTTTATCATGGATGAAATAGCTTATGGTTAACAAACCGTTTATTCATTATTCGCAAACCATCCCAAAAAATCACATCATCCACCCAAAATTTTTCAATAACATGGGAAATAAACTACTATATCGGTAAGGGGTATACGTTGTACGCTGATATGCAATAAGTTCTTAGAATAATCCTGAGAGAAACATCCGCTGCCCGATTAGTTCGTGTCTCCTTAAACCACCACATTCTGGTTACTTTCTGTAGATATTGTTAAGGTAATATGATGAAAAAATTATGTTTAAGTGAAATCACACCAAACCCCTAGTGGATGCCACTTTTCCTATTCACTTTTGTAGCGCTAAAATTTATTTATGGCCACTGCAAAAAAATTCACACAACTAATTTTTTCAGCTACCCTCGTATGCCTATCTTTTCACAGCTACTCCCAATCCATTAAAGGACGAGTAACCGATGCGGCTACCGGCGAACCACTCGTCGGCGCTACGGTGGTACTGAAAGGCTCCTCCGGTAAAGCAATCGTTAAACTGGATGGAACTTTCCACTTCAAAAACCTCCACCCCGGCGATTATGAACTCGTGGCTACCTATACCGGATACTCTACCGCCAAAGCTGGCCCCTTTCACCTGAAAGCCCCCTCCGATATCGTGGAAGTGGACATCCCCGCTAAACCGGTTTCCAGCGACCTATCCGGGGTAACCGTTGTGGGAAGCGGCAAAAATGAAGATGCAGGCGCTAGAAGACTGGAACAAAAATCCTATCAACTAGTAAACATCCTCTCTTCCAAGACTTTACAATTACTACCAGATATCACTGTTGCCAACGCCCTACAACGCGTCAGCGGCGTTACCGTGGAGAAAAGTAGCTCCGGCGAAGGACGTTACCCTATCATCCGCGGTATGGATAAAAGATATATCAATACCCTCGTTAATAATATCAAAATCCCTAGCCCAGATAATAAAAGCAGATTCATTCCCCTGGACCTCTTTCCATCTGAACTGCTGGAAAGACTGGAAGTCAGCAAAAGCCTGACTCCCTCCATGGAAGGCGATGCTATCGGCGGTACCATTAACCTGGTCATGAAAGACGCTCCCTCCACTAAATTGCTGCAGGTAAACGTTGGTGGCGGATATAACAATATCTTCAATGACCAACCGTTCCAATCTTTTTCCAGCAGCTCTATGAATAAAAGGTCGCCCAACCAGATCCATGGCGCTACCTATGCTGCTAATGAATCTGAATTTTCACTGGGACACTTGAATTATCAACCTAAATCCACACCTATCAATACTAATGCGGGCATCAGCATCGGTAACCGATTTGGTAAGAATAAAAACCTGGGTGTGATTCTCTCCGGTAGCTACCAAGACCAATACCGCGGTACAGCTACTTCTGTATTCACTACTGCTACTACTCCCAACGTGGATGATATCCCGTCTTTTGAATATTTAAGAGAAAGAAGGTATTCTACCCATACGCAACGTATAGGCGCTACCGGTAAGGTGGATTACCGCTTCAACGAAAGAAATAAAATTTCCTTATTCTCTACCTATGTTCACCTGGATGATAAACAGGTGAGAGAATCTATTGATACGACGAATGCGATCAACCAGACTTTATCCTATTCGTACAGAACTACCTGGCAGTATCAGTCTATCTACAACGCGACCCTCCAAGGCGAACACCAGGTAACCAATAACAGCAAAGTGGATTGGTCCGCTGCCTATTCTATTGCGAAAAATACGATCCCTGATCAAACTGCTTTCTCCCATGGCGGCCTTAGCGTAGATAGAACCGGTCCTAAAGTGAAACTGGTGGGCGATGATATCCTTAACGCTATGACCCGCAGTTGGATGCAAAACAGCGATAAAGATGTGTCCTTCTATGCCAACTATACCAATGATACGAAACTGCTCAACAGGGCTTTTGAATGGAAAGGAGGCGCGCTGTACAGGAATAAAAATCGCGATAACTTCTATAACTATTATAACCTGAACCCACTGCGTACAGGAGGTTCTAACCAACTGTTTACCACCGTTGATAATGCGAAGTTTACTTTCATCGGTTCTGATGCTACGGCCCAATTGAACGGTAACAACTATACGTTCAGAGAAATCATTACTGCTGGTTATCTGCAAGGTAAATGGCAGTTGACAAAACAACTAGAAGCCCTCGGCGGTCTGAGAGTAGAACATACTTATCAGCATTACAACACACAATTGCCGGCTACAGCGGATTATAAGGAAGGTACTATCACTTATACCGACTACCTCCCAAGTCTGCAATTGAAATATCAACTGCGTTATAATCAAGCATTCCGCTTCGCTTATTATAAAGCGGTGGCCCGCCCTCAGTTCTCCGAACTGATTCCAGATGGCCCAGACAACTACGAGCTCTTTAAGGAAAGAGGTAACCCCGAAGGACTGCAGCACTCTACTGCCAATAACTTCGATCTCCGTTATGAATTCTTCCCAGGTAAGGCAGACCAACTGTTGCTGGGCGTATTCTATAAGAAAATCGATGATCCTATTGAGCTGTCTGTAAGAAGATTTGGTTACAATACCCAGGTATTCCAACCCGTAAATATCGGTACTGCGGCCACGAACTATGGTTTTGAAGCTGTATTTATCAAGTATATTGGCTCTTTCGGTATCTCTGCTAACTATACGTATACCCATTCCCGTATTACAAATGATAGCATGCTGTATAAATACCGCGATCCACAGTTAGGTATTACGGACAAATACGTCTCTGAAACCCGCCCTATGCAAGGACAGGCCAATCATATCGGTAACTTGTCATTACTGTACAAAAGCCCGAAATCAGGTACTGATATTCAGGTAGCATTTGTCTATACTGGGGAGCGATTGGCAATCCTGAATACTTATGCTGGTCTTCACTACTGGCTGCAACCTACTACGCAACTGGATCTTTCCTTTGAACAGCGTTTATTCGATAAACTGACTTGCTATGGAAAAATCGTCAACCTGACGAATGCGCCAACGATCACCAGTATGCATATGTCGTACAATAACTATCTCCAGAAAACCAATGTGCCGCTGAGTCAGCAGTCAGATGCCGACAACAGGATCATTGTGCAGAAAGATTATTACAAAACATCTTTCCTGTTTGGTTTCAGATACAAACTTTAAAACTTATCGCATGAAGTACAATATATTCAATAACTTTTTTGGTCTACTATTGCTGTTAGGTGCAGCAGCATGCAACAAGACTGCCGATAAAAAAGAACTCTACCTGGCGCCGAAGGCAGTGGCCTCTCCAGTAAGCGATACGGGCTGTCTCGGCTCCGATCCCCTCAACAATGCGATCAAAGGGACCATGCTGGCCGGTAAAACCTACACCGTTTGCGGCGATATTTTTGTCAATGAACATGATACGCTGATTATCCAAGAGGGGGTAACTATCAACTTTACGGGCAACTATGGCCTGGGTGTACGTGGTACTTTGATTTCCCTTGGTACGAAGCAGAAACCTAATCTGTTTACCTATCCAGGTATCACCAAAACAGATACCTATGGCGCGGATCCTAATACTGATCCGGCTCTCCGTGGTAAATGGGTAGGTATTATCGGTGGTCCTACTTGTCCGCTGATGGTGATGAAATGGACACGTATTGAATTCGGTGGCGCAGCTATTCCTGCTGCCAGCGGTATCCGTCAAATCTACACCAGCCCTTATCCGCTTTTCTTCCAAAACCCACATGGGGTATTTGTGATGGAGGACTCCTGGATATATGGCAGCGTGGATGATCCTTTGCGTATACTGGGCGGGAAAGTGTCTATCATGCGGAATACTTTCGAGAAATGCGGTTATACAGGAGGAGAGGCCCTAAATGGGAAAGCTGGTCTGATCGGTGATTTTGCTTATAACCTGTGTATCGGTATGGCTACAAATGGTCCTAAATTGTCGAATGCAGGGGCGATTGCGGGTGTGCCAAACAGTAATCTCCGTATATACAACAATACCATCGTGAACTGTGGTTACAGAAGATCTTCTGCCGGCCGTGGTGGCTCCATCAACTTCGAAGAGGGCGCTGGTGGTATGGCATTTAATAACCTGATTATTAACTGTAAATTCGGTTTGCGAGTAGTGCAGAATCCTATTGCCGATACGGCTAACCTTACTTACGGTTACAACTATACGTATTGCGATTCAATGTCGGTGGCTAATAATATTTATCCTACCACTGCTATCAGCGTGTGTATCAGCAAAGCACCTGCCACAGATATTCCTACACCTTCTTCCTTCCTGCCTGCTAACTGGACGCCTGGTGCTACATACAGCGCCAATCCTGTTATCATCGGTGCTAATAACCCTCAGTTTGTGGATGGCCCTTGCCCTTTACCGGCTGGCCTCAATTTGAGGGATATCTCTACGGTCGGTAAATATAATTTCCGCCTGAAGGCCACTTCCCCTTGTATCGGTAAAGGCTATACGACTTTCACGCCACGCGCGGAAGTGCCAGTACATCCTATTTACGGCGCTACGGAAATCACGCCTCCAGGAAAAGATATCGGTTGCTATCAGTTCAATGGCTACGGCAATCAACACTAAAATGTAATGAAGTTTGATATGATGAATAAGGCTTATTATTTATTTTTTGGTTTACTCCTTTTTTCAAAAGGATCGATTGGACAGACGAACACTAATTTTATTGCAGCACCTTACCTGCAAATCGGCTATCAGCCTGCTCCTGGTACGATGGAGCTGATGTGGCATAGCGCCGATAGCAGTACCAATTGGGACGTGGAAGTGAAAGCTGTCGGGGCTGCTAATTGGAGCAAAGCCGGTAAGCCGGAACTAACCCGTGTGGCGGTAGCGAATGTAAATACCCACTTCGTGTACAGAACCTTGCTGACGAACCTCCCTACTGGTAACAGTTTCAGCTATCGAGTACTGAAAAACAAGAAACAAGTATTCACTGCCCAAGGTAAAGCGCCTAAAAGAAAAGATCAGGCTTTCCGATTTTTGGCTTTTGGCGATATCGGCGCTGGTACTCCCAGCGCTAAATTGCTGGCAAAACAAGCCCATATAGCAAATCCTGACCTGGTGGTGGTGCCAGGGGATATTGTATATGAACGCGGACTCATATCCGAATACCGCACTAACTTCTGGCCAGTATATAATGCGGATACTGTGAGCAATGAAGGCGCCCCACTGATGCGCACTGTTCCTTTTGTGGCGGCCCTGGGCAACCATGATGGCGATACCAGAGACCTTAACAGTTTCCCGGATGCCCTGGCATACTACTCTTTCTGGGATCAACCGCTGAATGGTCTTCCTGCGGTGGAAGGCGGCCCTATCGTACCAGCAATTAAAGCTACTCCTGAAAATAGAAAAGCCTTCGAAACGGCGGCTGGTAAAGCTTATCCGGTAATGGGCAATTTCTCTTTCGATTATGGTAATGTGCACTGGACTTTCATCGACTCAGATACTTATGTAGACTGGACAGATAATTCCTTACGCAAATGGCTAACCGATGATTTATTGGCAGCCAAAGATGCAGCCTGGAGAATCGTTGTATTCCACCATCCGGGCTTCAGCTCTTCCATCGATCATTTTGAACAACAACAAATGCGACTGCTGTCGCCATTAATGGAGGCGGGCAAGGTAGATGTGGTGCTCAACGGTCACGTACATAACTATCAACGTAGCTTCCCACTCACTTTCCAACCGGAGAAAAAAGGCACCCTGTTGGTAGGTGGAAAAGACAATAAAACCATCCGTGGTAGGGTAGTTCCTGGAAAATGGACGTTGGACAAAGCATTCGATGGACATACACAAACAAAACCGAACGGCATCATCTACCTGGTAACAGGCGCCGGCGGACAGGAACTATATAATGAAGAACAGGAACATGATACTGATTCCTGGCAGAAGTTTACCTTCAAATATATCGCACATACACATTCCTTTACAGTGGCGGATGTAGACGGTAATAAAATTACTTTCCGTCAGGTGGCAGAAGATGGTAAGGAGCTGGATACTTTCAGTATTACGAAATAAAAACGCTTATGCTTGTTGTCCCTGCCCAGCGGGCAGGGACAACGAAAAAAAAACCGCAAAGGACGTCGCAGACGTCCTTTGCGGTTTTTGGATTCTGAATAGCTATTATTAGTTCTCTACCGGTGGCTTCGTGAGGAAATTCTCTGTATCCTTAGGTTTGGAGGTCTTGATCTTACCAAACTTATACATGAAATTAATCCCAAAAGAACGGTAAGGAATATACAACTGATTTGTAGCGTATAAGTAATCCGTTTCCTGTATAGTAGTTTGTTTCAAGTATTTGGCGAACGGATTCACTGCTACCAGGCCAATACTGCCTTTATTGTTGAACAGTTGCTTCTTCACCGCCAATGTATAGGAATAAAATTCCGCTGTACGGCCCTGCCATCTGATGCCTGATTTATAATTGCCAAAAACTTCTGCTACCAAATCTTTGTTGATCTGCCAACTGCTGTTCAAGTTAAATCTATATTCAAACCCGCTGATATGCGTAGGCGTGGAGTAAATATTGTTCGTTTCTCTCCTGTACAACTGTACATTAGGACGGATGGTAATCTTGCGACCAATGCTTATAGTACCTGAAATATTAGTACCAATACGGGTTTCAGATGCAATGTTGTCTCTCTTCGTCACATTTACATTATTATACAACGAATCGCCAATCATGTAATCTGCGTAGAAGGTGGTATATGACTTGATATCCGGACTATTTCGTGTATACAAGAGTACGATGTTCAGGTTATTATCACCGCTGAAATTCTGGTTAAATGCCAATTTAAAATCATTTCCGATTTCCGGTTTCAGCAATGGATTACCCATGGTGATATTATGCGGATCTGTCAGATTTACAAATGGGTTCAGATCGCGATAATCCGGACGCTCCAACCTGTAGGAATAGCTGAAAGATAAGGTCTGCTGCCCTTTGAAGGTATGCGCGATAGTCAGGGATGGACCTGCATTGCTGTAATCAGGGACATTCGACTGACCAATTTTATCATAAGTAGAATGATTGGTGGTATATTCCCAACGGAAACCCGCCAGTACATTCAAGTAATTAAACAAATTCATCGTACCAGACACGTAACCAGCATACACCTGACGCTTAAATACGGAACTATAGGATTGTTTGTCATCATAAATAAATCCGGATTCCTTCGGACTGAACGTATACACGCCAGCGGTGCTAGACAAGGTTTCAGCTTCTGTTTTTACACCTGCCTCCAACAAAAATTTATTAGTGATAGGCTGTGCATAATCAATAGCTACGCTATATAGATGGTCTGTACCCGGATTCAAACTGCGTGAGCCAGAAAGAATGTTGGGATCATTAATACCATGTTGTGTCTGAAAATATGACGTATGGTTGTCACCGTTACTATTAAACAAAACAATAGATAATTCCTGTTTATCGCGCTTGAATTTATGACGATAATCCAGGGAGAGATCCAAAGTACCATTGTTTACTTTCGTGCCTGCATCGCGGATATTGGAGCTTTCATCCAGTAAAATCCCGTTTATATCCCTGGTGCTGCTGTATTGATTCGTACTACCTTCATTACGATTGCTGAAATGGTTATAGCTAAGTGAGAACGCTAAATTATCCTTGCTACTCACAGCCCAGTCAATGCCCAGTCCTGTCTGATAGCTGCTGCGGTTGAAGTCATTTCCACCGTTCTGTTTCAGATAATATTTATCCTTGGAGAGCGTATCTGTGGCGTAACGATCTACGAAAGTTTTTGTACGTACTGTCGTTTGTGCGCTACCGTTAAAGTAACCGGTAACGGATATATTATTGGCTTTGTAGAAGAGATTGATAGCGCCATTCTCCAGGCGGGTGCCGGCAGTGGCATTCACGGTACCGCTAAATCCCTGCGACTTATTCTTCTTCAGGATGATATTGATAATCCCGCCTGTGCCTTTGGCATCGTACTTGGAACCAGGACTGGACATCACTTCCACGCTCTGAATCTGCGATGCTGGAATAGACTGCAATACATCTGCTACATTGGTACCAAACATCGTGGAGGGCTTACCGTTAATGAGGAACTGTACGCTAGGATTACCCAATAATTCTACGTTGCCGGAAGCATCTACGGTCACTTGTGGTACCTTCCTCAGTACATCCGCTACCATGGCGCCCTGAGAAGTGACGTCACTTTCTACATTGTAAACGAGTCGATCGATTTTATTTTCTACGAGTTGTTTCTTGGCCGTCACCTGGATACCATTCAGCATTTTGGTGTTGGTACGCATGAGAATTACCTTTTCAATAGTTCCCTTGTCGGTAGTTTTGATGGTAAACTGCTCATGATAGGTTTCGTAGCCTGCATATCCCACGGTCAACTGATAAGTAGCAGCGGCCAAATTGCTGAGCAAAAAGGTACCGGTACTATCCGTAAACACCGGCGGGATGTTCGTTTTGCCGCCTGTCATAGTAAGGATCACAGTGGCGCGGTCCAGCGGTTGTTGGCTGGTGGCGTCTTTGACCACTGCCTTGAATCCGGGCTTCGCCGTTTGTGCGTATAGGAAATGTGTCGATACAAGTAGTAGGATTGAAAGTGCTATTTTCTGAAAGGTCATATGTTCCGCTATATTATGGGGCGCAAATTAGCAGACAATTCTGGTAGCATTCTGAAGCAAAGGATATCATTGGGTTAAGTCCAGCGCAGCATGAAATGATGCTGCTCTTCCGCGTATTCATAGTAGGGGGAGATTTGAGAGGAAATGCAGATCTGTCGGACTATAGAGAGACCCAGGCCATTGTTGTGGTTATTCACCGTGCTTTTATAGAACCGGGAAAAAACTTTTTCTCCGTCCAGCGCCACTTTGATCCCGGTATTGGATACTCTCAGGAACTTGTCCTGCAACTGTATTTGAATACTGCCGTTGGGTTGATTATGCCGCGTGGCGTTACTGAAGAGGTTGTTGAGTAAGATGTCCAACAGATCTGGATTAATCTGAATGGTTGCTGGGTGAACCTGCAATTGGTACGAGAGCTGGCAGTCTTCCCATATTTCCTCAAACTGACTCACTTTTCGTTGAATAACATCCTGCAAGTTGAGCGCTTGCTGTGGCCCGAATTGATTGTTTTCTATCTTCGTTAGCAGTAAAAGGGAGTGGCTTAACGCCGATAATTTGGTAACCGCGCCATATGCGTCTGTAAGCAGTTCCACCTGTTCTTCTGTAAAATTTTCCTGTTGTATCAATACGTCCAGTTTGGAGCGTATAATCGTGAGCGGGGTTTGAAATTCATGCGAGGCATTCTCTGTAAATTCCTTCAATAGGTGATATTCCTTACTGGCATTGGAAGTGACCATGCTAAGGTGCTCGTTCATGATGCGGAATTCATCGATTTTGCTTTTCTTGAATTCAATGGTGCCCCGATTGCTCAACCGGAAATTTTTAAGACTATACAAGGTCTCATAAAAAGGCTTCCATAGCCGGGAGATAAAGAACCGGTTGATGATAGCAAGAATGGCTAGCAGCAATAGTATCATGGCCATAGTAATGGCCACTACGGCATAAGTAATATGCCGAATCCCTTCCAGCGGCTTACTGATCTTGATATTGTACAACTGTCCCTGCAAGTAGACCGTAAACTCCAGTGTGCGCCCCAGGTGCCAGTGGTTATTTTCCGGATAATATTCGCCGGAATATAGGATATAAGGACTATCGATAGGCTTGTTGGTAGTAGTGGTAACAATGCGCAAATTGTCGTAAACAGTGGAGGAGGGAAGATTTCGGGAGACACGTACATACGCTTTTGCCCTTTCCATAGAGGATTCCAGGCTTTCGTCTAATTCATACAGGAGTACCTGTTTGGTAAGTAGGTAACTGCTGATACCGGAAAAGATGAACAATAAAGTCAGGATTAAAAAGTTCTGACGGTTATAATGTACAATCAGCTTCATGCCCTCGGAGTTTCGTCTGCGGCAAACTTGTATCCCATGCCATACAAGGCTTTGATGTAATCCGGACAACCTTTATCCATCAGCTTTTTACGGAGATTTTTAATATGGGTATAAATGAAATCCAGACTATATCCCAAACTGGCTTGCTCTTCCCATAAATGTTCTGCAATCGCCTCTTTGGTGACAATCCGATTGCGATTACTGATGAAATAGAGTAGGAGTTTATATTCTTTTTTAGTGAGATGAATTTCGTCTGTCCCACTTTTTACCGTCTTATCCAGCATGTTAACGGTCAGTTTATCCAACGCAATAATGTTGTTTCCTTCAAACTGTTTGCGCCTGATAATGGAATTGACCCTGGCCGTTAATTCAGCGAGATGGAATGGTTTGGTGAGATAGTCGTCTCCCCCTAATTCTAAACCAGCAATTTTATCATCCAATGAATTTCTGGCAGAGATAATAATCACTCCCGCAGTGACTTTCCTCCGTTTCATATGCTGAAGCAAATCCAGCCCGCTGCCACCTGGAAGGGTAATATCCAGAATAATACAGTCGTAAGCGTTAGTATCCAGTTTTTCCTTGCCTTCTTCATAATGATAAGCGGCATCACAGAGGAAATTGCTTTGTAATAGGTAACTGTGGATACTCTTGGTTAGCGATTGCTCATCTTCAATGATTAGTAACTTCATGGTGTACAGACTTTGGCAGCATGCGATATTCCTACAAAATTGAGTAATTAAAGGGTGCGGAGATATTAAATTAATATGAATTCTTGCGGCAACCTCGATATACATCCCCCTACAAAGGGATGTATTGATTTTTCAAAATAAAAATCTACATTCGCAGCAGTTTGTTTGATTTAACCATCTTACAATTAACCCAGTTTTATATATTATATATTTCAATAATCATATCTCTATGGAAAAAGGTAAACTCATACAAGAGTATAGACCAAGCAAAGCTATGTGGGGCGTTTACTGGCTCTTAATCGGCTTTTTTGTATTGTTGGCCATTTGCGGAATAGCATTGACTTTTGCCTTGCCAGGCGCGGAGTTTGCAGGAAAATTCATTTTTGTTTTCTGTATGGTGATGGCGATCATCTTTTATGTGAGCGCTAAAAAGAAAATGAATATCCCCGTTTATCTGTTATACGAAAACGGAGTAGAGCGCCAGTATAAATCCCAGACTTACTATATGCCACTGGCGGGATTGCATGATCTGTTCTTATTCACTACAGGGAAATCGATGGCCCCCAATAACCTGGCTTTCAAAAGTTCCGGCAGTGATATCTGGGAGTTGATCAACATCAACCATGGAGGCGATTTGGCGGAATTGATCAATGCTAATGCCAAAAAGAGAAGTGAGTATTTGCTGCAACAAATTAAAGATGGGCAAACCGCTAACTTCAACTACATCACGAGTGCCACCGCTCTGAAAAATTCCTTCACAGCCCTTTCTACACAAACCTTTTTAAATTCTCAATCAAAGCAACTGGGGATTAATGGTAAATACTTGATAGTGGATGGTACCCAGTACCCATTATCCAGCCTGCAACCTTTGCAGCATAGCAGCCTGAAAGGCTACTTCATCAAAACCACCGATGGCAAGGAGGTTTTTGCATTCCGGGAAACAACGCTATGGAGCTTTATGGTGTTTATGGTCCTATTCGCAGATCTCACAAAAGAGAATGTAGCGGCATAAACGAAACCGATCTTCGGGACCTGGTATGATAGGCAATTAGGGTAAATTGCCAGGAAATGCTATGTGTAGCCGGCTGTTAAGTGAATTTAAGCTTACAAATAGGTAATTCTCTGTTTGGCATATCCCGTTGTTTCTACGAATTTTAGCGATACAAATTCAAAAGCAAATTGGGAATGAATCAGAATGCCTGTAGGCGCAGTATGAAGCGCTTTACAGCCGGCCTAGCATTATTGTTAATGCAGTCTGCCGTTGCTGTCCACGTTAATGCACAAACGAAGATCATCAGAGAAGGAAATGCCGATGTCCAGTTATTCGACGATAACTGGAAATTCAGTCGCTACGGATTGCAGGCAGATGGTACCAAACGCCCCGAACCTGAAGGGATGGAGCAACCTACCTGGAATGATAAAGATTGGACAAAGTTAAACCTGCCGCACGACTGGGCCATTGCCGGTCCATTCCGTATAGAACTGGCAGGTAGATCTGGGAAACTGCCTTGGAAGGGAATTGGCTGGTACAGGAAACAGTTTACCATCGATAAGAAAGATAAAGGAAACCGCATTTTTCTCGATTTTGACGGAGCAATGGCCTACGCTAAAATCTGGGTAAATGGCCAATACGTGGGCACTTGGCCTTATGGCTATAGCTCCTTTAGAATGGATATCACGCCATTCGTAAAGCCCGGACAGCCCAATACCGTAGCAGTACGCTTAGATACGGAGTCCTGGGATTCCCGCTGGTACCCAGGTGCAGGGATCTACCGCCATGTTTGGTTGGTGAAAACAGCTCCTGTGCATACCGATCATTGGGGAACTAGCATCACCACGCCACAAGTAGCCGATTCCTCGGCAGCTATACAGGTGGCCGTAAAAGTGAGCAACCAATCCAAGACTGCCGCCCACAGTAAAGTGACCACAGAAATTTTCGAATATACCGAAGGTAAACAGATAGGTAAACGTGTAGCCGTTCTCCAGGAAAAGCCGGTGCAAATCTTACCAGACAGTGTTGCGGTAGTAAATGCTGGGGTGAAATTGTCCCAACCTGGATTATGGACGTTGGAAAAACCAACGCTGTACATCGCTAAAACTACGGTTACTACCGGCGGCATGAAACCAGATGTTTATTATACCACCTTTGGTATCCGTCATTTAGAATTCACCGCCAGGAACGGGTTCCTGCTGAATGGAAAGAGAACGGAGATTAAAGGGGTTTGTCTCCATCATGATTTAGGAGCATTGGGTGCAGCGGTAAATACTGCTGGATTACGCCGTCAGTTGCGAATCATGAAGGAAATGGGATGTAATGCCATCCGCACCTCTCACAATCCTCCAACACCGGAATTGCTGGAACTAGCTGACCAAATGGGCCTCCTGGTATGGGACGAAGCATTTGACGCCTGGAAGAAACCTAAGCTGAAAAATGACTATAATAAACTGTTCCCTGAATGGCACGAAAAAGATTTGCTGGCCCTGGTAAACCGTGATAGGAACCATCCTGCGGTGATCATCTGGTCTATCGGTAATGAAGTGATGGATCAGCGAGACACAGCGCTGACGCATGAACTGGCCTCTATCGTACAACATGCCGATCCTACTCGTCCTGTATCAAATGGATACAATGATCCAGATGGTGGAAGGGAAAGCGGCGCCGTTACTGCTTTGGATATTATGGGTGTAAATTATTTCTTCTCCCAACAACCAAAATGGGATGCAGACCCAAGGTACGCGAATAAACCTACGATGGGCAGTGAAACATCTTCCTGCGTTAGCTCCAGAGGAGAATATTTCTTTGGTACCAAATATGACCATTTCCAGGCTACTTCCTACGATGAAGCATGGCCAGGATGGGGATGCAGCCCAGATGAACAATTCCGTACCAATGCTAAATTCCCGCATCTGCTAGGTGAATTCGTATGGACAGGCTTCGATTACCTGGGTGAGCCTACGCCGTTCAACTCCGATGAAACGAACCTGCTAAACTTCCGTACCGATTCTTCCAAACGGAAAGAACTGGAGGAAGCATTAGAAGCAATTAGAAAGAAAAACCCTCCTTCCCGCAGCAGTTACTTCGGTATCGTGGACCTGTGCGGCTTCCCTAAAGATAGGTACTACAACTACCAAGCGCACTGGCGTCCGGAGTTGCCAATGGCTCACATTATGCCACACTGGAACTGGCCAGAAAGAGTAGGACAGATTGTTCCTGTACATGTATACACTTCCGGAGATATGGCGGAATTATTCGTCAATGGCGTAAGTCAGGGTAAGAAAACAAAACGCCCTGGGCAAGACTTCCGACTGGTTTGGGATAGCATCATATACCAACCAGGCGAAGTGAAAGTGGTAGCCTATAAAAATGGCCAGCAGTGGGCAACAGATGTGGTACGTACCACCGGTAAAATGAGTAAAGTAGTGCTAGAAGCAGAAACTACCTCTCTACAGGCAGATGGTTCGGATCTCTGCTATATCACTGTTCGTATATGCGATAACGATAATCGCCTGGTTCCAAGAGCTGCTGTCAAACTGAAATTTTCGATCACTGGTCCTGGGGAGATTGCCGCTACAGATAACGGCGATGCTACCTCATTTGTACCGTTCTACAGTACTGTAAGGCCCACCTTCAACGGCATGGCACAGGTGATTGTGAAAGGAAAGAAAGGTCAAAAAGGAAAGATCACTGTGAACGTACAAACAGACGAAGGCTTACAAGGAGCCTCCACGACTATTGAAGCGAAGTAAATAGTATATAATCTAAAAGCTTGTCGTCCCTGCCCAGCGGGCAGGGACGACGAAAAAATATAAAAAGCGCGAGTGAGGTCGAAGACGTCACTCGCGCTTTTTATTACAACATCATTTTGTTTGAAATACTTACCTTTAACGGATTAGAACCATTGTAATGTTATGCAGATAGCAATTATTGAAAACCAGTTAACAGTAAATAATGTGCAAATTCAATTTCCAGTGAGTGTAACCCGTCTCACGGAAACGCTGGGAAATGCCCGCCATGTCAAAAAGCAATATAACCATATCTATACATGGGATGATAGCGGCATATTAGCTTATTCCAAAAATGGGAAGGACGTCGAGGGGATTGTGTTGGATATACATCCACGTACGTATGATTTTTCTCCTAAAACCGGCTTCCAGTCTGATTTTATTATGAATGGCTCCGGTTACTTGGAATATTTTCAGACACATAAAAATGCTGCGAGAAAGATCGTCGAAAATGATGACAGTGCTACCTTGATACTCGGAAATTTGAATGTATATTTTGATATCGATGACCAAATCATCAATAGTATAACTATCACAGAGTACGTGGCCCCAGCACCGAAAGTCTATAGTGATAAATATCAATTCAAACCGATCACCGGAGAGAAGATTGAATTCACGGATTTCAATTTCAAACTGGCTGTTATCCAGCAGTTGATGTACGAGAAAAATCTATTGCAGCCGGTGTTCGACCTGTATGAGTTTGTGGAGAATTACCAGCCGCGTAAAATCGATGTAGAGAAAGAAGGATACGCATTCATCCCTGAAGTGACTGCTTATTTTGAATCACTGGAAATTGACCGGAAATTTGCGGATGAAATTACGGAAATTCAGCAGGATGGGGGAGACGACATCTACTTGAATATGCTACGTTTCTGGGATGGTGAGAACGATACCTTCAACATTCAAAATTTCGAGGATGTCCGTCATTTCAAGCATCTACAGCATATGACACTATTTTATGCGGATAATTTTAGTGAGATAAAAGAATACCTGGGGAAACATAATATTACGGCAGATTTGTTGTAATACTTTTAGACCATTTTAAATACATTGAAATATGACACCAACAAATAATCCATATATCGCGATACTGGAAAAGTTACAGCCCAAAGCAGCTCCAGACGACCTATCCCTTTGGTCAACCGTCCTGGATGATGCTAGCAAGCTGTTCTCTGATCCTATCCCAGTGAGCCTCTTAACCACAGAGAAGCAGTTGTCTCCCGAAATTATCCACTCGGCGGCGCAGGTATTAGGGCAAACCGATGATTACCTCACAAAGGCTATTCACTATATTAAGGATAACTTTAAAGCATATCCCGAAAAATATAAAATCAAAGCCGAAGAAATCCCTTATCTATCGCTGGATACAGCCGATTTTCCATTGGAGTTCCCGGAATTCACCTTCTATGATGAAGAAGGGTACTGGCTGATCCATTTTGCAGAAGGGAAATTTGAAAACTGCGATCCCCACGGTATTGTAGTCATCTTCACAGACAATGCTCCCACTGACATTGAACTACTGGACGACTGTGAACCGCTGGACGAGTAAGTTTCGTTATCTTTGATTTGTTTAACTTTCATTTCATGGAGAAGGCGGAAACCATCCTACAGTATTATGAGTCTACCAACCGGCAAATCCCTACAGAACTGCTGAATGGAAAAGACAGCAGCTCCCATTTCAATATCCTGAAACGCAAACACTGCCTGGTCAGTCTGCCTTACCGCCGTAGGGATTATTTCAAAATATGCGTCTGTAAAGGAAACGCCATTTTGATAACTGACAAAGGAGAAGTAAAGATAGACAAGCCCGCTATTTTCTTCTCTGGTCCCAATAAGGAACACGGCTGGAAAACCGTGACAGATGACCAGGAGGGTTTCATCTGCCTCTTCAATGAGAAATATATCAGCGCTGTGCTGAAGAAAGAGTTAAAACAATTGTCTGCCGCCTTTGCGGATAACGTATATCCGTTCCTGTTCCTGGACCCCGAGCAGCATGCGCAATTCCTGCAGCTCTTCACTATGCTCCAGGAGGCTTATCACAGCGACTATGAGCAGAAGCATGCCATGATCCATCACATCCTCATGCTGATTGTTCACTTGGGTATTAAAATCCGCTACTCACAAAGGGCTGTGAGTGGCCATCCTGTCAGCGACCGATTGGTAAATGCTTTCTTCGAATTGCTCAATAACCAATTCCCGGTGGATTCTCCGTATAACGGCAGCATCCGTTCTCGGCCAGATGATTTTGCACGCACATTGCATGTGCATGTCAACTATCTCAATTATTGCCTGAAGAAAAGCACCGGAAACACCACCTCCCATATTATCCAAGAACGAATCATAGCAGAAGCCATAGACCTGCTTCGCCATTCTGATTGGAGCATCGCCGAAATAGGCTACAGCCTCGGATTTGAATACCCTCAACACTTCAATCACCTCTTTAAAAAGCATACCGGGAAAAGCCCTAAAGCTTTCCGCCAGGAAGTATGATGTTTTTGTAAATATTTGATTTGTTTAATTCTGCATTTGAATAGCAGAAGTCACTCCAACAGTGTCCTTGTAATTTTGTGTTTCTAAATCCGGCAAAATGAAACACCTTAAAGCGGAAAACAAACAAATCGCTACTTACATCGCATTTATACTGATACCTATATCCGGACTGGCAATGGATATCTATGTGCCGTCCTTCCCGCATATGGCCAAAGAATTGGGCGTCACCAATGATTTGGTACGACTCACACTCACCGTATTTCTCATCAGTTACGGTTTGTCCCAACTATTCCTGGGCAGCCTGGTTGATAGCTTCGGGCGCTACAAGACTGGCTTGATAGCCCTGATCATATTTACCCTCAGTAATTTCCTGATTGCCATTATCAATGATATTCACTTGATCCTCGCCATACGTATTTTACAAGGAATGGTGATCTCTGTGATAATGATAGCCAAACGCTCCTTTTTTGTAGATATCTATAGCGGTGAACAACGAAAACATTATACCAGCCTCTTATCTGTGGTATGGTCCGCAGCGCCTATCCTGGCGCCATTCCTCGGAGGTTACCTACAGGATATCTTCGGTTGGAGAGCCAACTTCGTTTTCTTGGGTATCTATGGGGTAGTGATGGTATTACTGGAATGGCTATACGGAGGAGAAACGATACTACAGCGGGTACCATGGAATCTAAAGACAATCCTCGGCAACTACGGCCGATTTATGAGTCGAAAAGATTTCACACCAGGCGTGGTAATTATAGGGTTTAGCTACTCCATGTCCATTGTATTTGGGATGTCGGCGCCCTTTCTCATTGAAAAAACTTTCGGCCATAGCGCTGTTACAACAGGCTATTGTGCGCTGGCCTCTGGTATATCATTGTTGCTAGGAGGCTTGCTGGCCAAGCGTTTGATCCAACGTAAAATGTTCCCTAAACTATGGACCGCCACCATGATACAGCTATTATTGGCGCTGATCATGTATACCAGCGCCAGCGTATATACGTCCCTGTTATCCATGATGTGCTTCGTAGCAGGCATGCATTTCCTAATGGGATTCGTTTACAACATCTACTTTACTCACTGTCTGACCAGCTTCCCAGAAAATGCTGGCGCAGCAGGCGGCTTCACCAGCGGTGGTGGCTATTTGGTGACAGCGGCTACCAGTTACGTTGTAGTAAACGCGATCCATATGGAGGGGCAACAATCACTAGCAGCGGGTTATATCACTATCATATTGCTGATTGCGGGCGTCTTGCTCCTGGTGAAAAGAATATTGTCGCCGGCACAATTATACCGCTTGGATGGCTGATAAAAATAAATTCCCGTCTATCTTTCGATGGACGGGAATCAACAATTATTTTAACGGGAGACACGTTTCGCTTTGTATGCTTTGCGCGCTCATCTACTACGCCGGAAACACGGTAAACCATTCCGGGTGCATACGTATCAGCGTGGCAATACCCCAGATAAGGGCCGCCATTCCCAACGCTCCCCAGGCTTTTCTGTTTCTGTTTTTCCAACTCCAGCCAAAGAGGGTAGGAAGCTCCCAATATTTAATCATCACATAGAGCAGTAATCCGCCCATCCCCGCCCAACTGAGCACCAGCATACTCAACTGCGAACTCACCAGGATAACAGCTATACAGAACGATAAGGTGATAACTTGCAGCCATATGAAATTTTTCATGCCACAGTTGCTAACGTCTTCAATGGAAAACAGGATCAGCATCAGCAAGAGAAAAACACTCAGTACCAGTAAAGCTTCAGGTATAATAACCGGCAAAAATAACATGACCTCCCAAACGATCAAGCAGATCACCACAAAAGCTGCCAGCCGCTGGTCTTTCAGGCGTAGATTGACCTGGGCAAAAGGGAATAACACCCGGCTCAATAACAGTTCCATTCTTCTAAGAGGAGGTAATGCATAGATGCCAATCATTAATGGAACGATCACTTCATATGGATACCATTTATCCCCAGTGGCTCGCATGACCCATAGAATACCCGCCGTGGTTGCAAACGCAGGGAAGGATACCTGTAGAAACGTCTGCCAGGGCGATAACCGATAGTTATCAATACTATCCCAGATCGACTTGCTATAATACTTGAGATGATATTGTCGGGTAGTAATGGCCGTTAGTTGGGACCAGATATAGAAAATGCCTAGGTGAATAATGATAGTGCGTGTGTACGTTTCCGTTATATATGGCCCCAGGAAAATCCCTGCAATACCCAACAGGAGTAATTCCCACGTCAGTGCGATAGGGGAAAATAGCCAACGAAATAATGGTGAAAGATATCGGACGATCCATCTGAAAAAATCAGGTAGATATTTTCCCAGTAACTGTATAGCGGCAAAGGCCCCAATCAGCGCTGCCAGTCCATATAACAGTCGGGATGTGGTAAACACGCCGCGCAACGCCTGTAATCGGGAAGGCTTTTTAACAGTATACACCAGGTCAGTATTATGTAACAGTTCCTGTGCCAGCAAAGCGGCACTTTCTTTATTCAGTCGGCCTAACTCGGATTGGTGGCTGTTCCAGAAGCTATCTGCTACTGGAGCGCCGGCCCACGACTGCAAGGTGCCATATTGATATAGTAATGCTCTCTGGGTGCTGGATAAAGAATCCAGCGTTTTAGCCAAAGTGGTTTCAGGAGTAGATGCTACGGCCAGATTCCACGACAGAAAGGCGAATAATAAAATGATCAGTTTTCGCATACGCGTCAAATGTAAGCAATCGGACTAACAGGAAGGGGTATACGGAAAAACCACCGCCCCCGTATGATGAGGGCGGTGATGGGTTTATCCATTCAATACTTTTGATTTTTCTTTGTCAAATTCCTCTTGGGAAAGGATGCCCGCATCGAGGAGTTCTTTCAAATCCAGCAGTGCCTTCTTTTTGTCGGTGATATTGGTACCGGCTACTGGAGCGGCTGTTGGGGCAACTGTAGCCGTTGCAGCAGGAGAATTGAAGCTGAGCAAGAGCGCAGCAATCTCATTGAAACCTTTAATGGACGCATAATCAATGGCTTTCTGCTCTTTGGTATTCACAATAGTAGCATCTGCACCCTGCTCCAATAAATATTTTACAATATCTTTTTTGCCAGCAGAAGAGGCATAATGCAAAGCGGTATTCCCGGATTCATCTTGGATATCGATCTTCGCGCCGCGCTCCAACAGTAACTTCACCATACTCAAATGCCCGTTTTTAGCGGCTACATGCAACATACTCTCTCCGCCATAGGTGTAAGTATGATTAAAGCTGAAGGCACTAGTAATGGAAAGACTGTTAGCCGTTTCCACCCAATCCAGGTAACTGTTCATGGTAGTGGTATTGCCAGACAAGGGTTGACTGAAATTCACGTCTATACCTTTGTCTAAGAACAGGGCTACAATTTCTTTTTGGTTATTGGCACAAGCATACCAGATAGGCGACAGCCCCTCGGTGGAAGTGGTAAATACATCTGCACCATTTTCTACTAGTAGATTGGTAAGCGCCCTATTGGTATCATAACAGGCAATCAATAACGCTGATTCTCCTACATGATTGGTATGATTCACATCCGCTTGGTTTTCTATCAGGCAAGTGGCCATGGCAGGGTTTTTCGCCCGAACGGCTACGATGAGTGGACTATCCCCATTTTTGCTAGTGCTGTTTACCTGCGCGCCATTATCCAACAATAGCTGGGCAATATCACGATTACGCCATGATGCAGCGATGAATAAAGGCGTTTCCGCCTGGTTATTTTCCAGGTTGACATCCGCGCCTTGATGGATCAGGGCTTCCATGATTTCTTTTTGACCAGTGCGGGCGGTCAGGTGCAGGAGGCTATTTCCTTGCAGGTCGTTGATATTTGTTCTAGCACCTTTTTCCAACAGGAAAAGGGCCGTTTGTTTTTGTTTTTGCAGACAGGCAAAGTAGAAGGGCGTTTCTCCGTTATGATCTTCGTAGTCCATATCGGCACCAGCTTCCAGCAAGAGTTTTACCAGGTCTTGGTAGCCGTGATGTGCGGCATAATGTAGCGCTGTCCTTCCTTTTTCATCTGTATATTTTACATCCACTTCGTTGTTGGCGAGGAGGATTTCCGCTATTTTCCTTTTGCCACTTTCGCAGGCAACAATAAAAGACATGGACATGGTATTATGCTTTATGTTTTAAAAGTAACTCAACTACCTTCGCTTTCAAGTTGTCCTGAGCAGCGAGATCCATTGCACTTTGATCGCGATCATTGGTGAGATTTGTGTCTGCGCCGTGTTCGATCAGCAGCTTTACTTTACGGTATAACTGCCGAGCGGCTTCCTGGTCATAATTGATGTTATAGCCGCAAACCTTATGCAGCAGCGTATTACCCGCATCGTCCCGACGATCTATTTCCACCACGCCTGCTTCCAATACTGCTTCCAGCATATCTGCCGGGTATTCTGCTACCCAGTCGAGTGCCGCTTTAGGTTGGTTGTAATAGTGAGAAGTTTGATAAATATCTGCTCCGTCGCGCAACAATGCTTTCACAATGGCGATATCGGACTCCGTAGCGCGACTCCGCATACGTAGCGTACCTCCGAGTACTGTTTCTTGATTTTTATTCGCAACCTCAAAATCAGGTGCCGCATATTGTGCTAAGCGGTCGTACATCGCTGTACCGCAAACCTGGTGTACGAGGGCATAGTAATAGGCGGTTTCATCATCCTTTCCAGGTTGATTAGGATCTGCGCCTTTTTGTAGTAAGAGGTCTATGTATTTGGTTTTATTTTTTCCTATTGCCAACTGCAGCGGCGTTTCCCGTACAATATTGCCTTCATTGGGATCCAGGCCTTGCTCGATGAGATAGGAGAGGTAAGATAGACCCGTGTCTTCCTTAATGCTAAATTCCTGTACAATACCATACAGGTAATTTTCTTCTGCATTATTACGATAACGGATATCGCAACCGGCATCTACTAATACCGAAATAATTTCCAGGGGAACATTTAGGGAGAATGCCAGCGCTAGTAATGTTTTACCGTTAACCGCATCATTGATGTTATCGGCTTTTTGGAGGAAGGCTTCCAGGAAAGCAATATCATCTGAACTGTTGCCAATATTGCGAAACAGGCTTTCATAAATAGAGCCATCCAGTTTCTCATATTCATACAGGTCCATTTCAATACTACGGTTTTTTACAAGACCAAGCAGTACATCATAGGCTTTGGCACGGGCAAGCTGATCATAAATATACCTGCGATCGTGGGAGGGAAGATCTTTAGGAAGTTTTTCACCTTGGTCAATCCGTTGTTTTGCGTCTTCCAGCAGGCCTTTCTTCAAAGCTTCTGCCAGTGTGTTCACATCATTCATGATTAAATAAAGATATTTTGGGTTAATTGTTACTCCAAGCTGGGATTGGAATATGGCTTCAAATCTAAGGGTTAAATTTAAAATAGCAAAGTTAGGAGGTTAAACAAAAAAAGTGGTGCCAAAAGACATGGACGAAAAATCTCAATTCTGTCGTACCTACCATGGGCGGCAGTCAGAGGACTTAACAAATAAAGGCTACACGCGTCGCCTGTGCCCAGGGGCAAACTCAGAAGGCTAAACGAAATGGTTGCCCCAAAATTAATCAAGGGAATGGACGCAAAAATCTCCCGTCTGTCGCCCCTGCCAGGGGCAAACTCAGAAGGCTAAACGAAATGGTTGCCCCCAAATTAATCAAGGGAATGGACGCAAAATCTCCTGTCTGTCGCCCCTGCCCATCGGGCAGGGGCGACGAAAATAAAAAAAGTGAGTGTGACGTCGCAGACGTCACACTCACTTTTAAAAAATCCCTTAATGGATATTATTTCTTAACAGCTTTCAAGGTAAAGCCGATTTCTACATCCTTGCTGATCACCCAGTTTTCAGGAGAACCTTCAGTTTTGTAGTGAATACCCCAAGCGCTTCTGTCGATAACGAATTTAGCGCTAGCAGAAACATCATTACCATTTACTGCGATCTGTGCAGGGAAAGTAATGTTCAGGGTGCTGTCTTTCAAAGTCAGGTTACCGCTGATCAGGTTAGTAGCGCCAGGCAGCAGGCTTTTCTGTTTAGTGCTGTCGTAAGGAGCTACGCCAGTGATCACAAATTTAGCCAGTGGATGTTTTGCTACATCAAAGAAATCAGGGCTTTTCAGGTGACCTTCCAGGTCAGCTGGTTTTTTGTCTTTTTCAGTGATAGAAGCTGGATCTACCTGCAGTGTATTCAGGTCTATTTCAAAGTTACCAGCAGCTATAGCACCTTTTTCTACGGTCAGGGTGCCATTGATCACTTTGATAGTACCAAAGCGTGGAGCCATGCCACCTTTGTGAGTAGCGCGCCAGTCAACAGTCGTAGTGGCTGTGTCGATAGCGTAAGTATTACCGCTAGATACTGCGGCTTCTTTTTTCTCTTCGGTCTTCGCTTGGTCGCTAGAAGGACCGCCACATGCTGCGAGCATTAAAAGCAGCGCGAGTGCAGGAACTGTTTGCTTCATAATTATTTTTTGAAAATCTGAACACGAAAGTAGAGCATTGAATTGAAAAAAAAGATAGAAACATTGAAATGTGTCAATTTTATAACAATTGGCATCTTTGGTCCAGTTTATGAAGTCTGGGAAAGAGAATGGGGCACGAATACCACTGCTGTGCTCACTATATAAAAGAAAAAAATATTTGTGCAACCGAATAGTTTCATATATTTGCAACTGAACGGTTGCGAGATGAGATGCAATTCACTCACAACGACAGGCCAAGCAAAAAGATCAGGGAAACGAGGTGTTATCAATAGGATTTAGTATTACAAAACATAAAAAAGACAAAAAATGAACAGGAATCTGACCTACGATTTTTCGGTCGACAAAGCGCAGAAGCGCATTTCAGTTGGCCGAGAATTTGCCGCAGAACTACCCCTCGTATGGGACGCCTATACGAAAAAAGAAATCCTGGATCAATGGTGGGCTCCCCACCCCTGGAAAGCCAGGACAAAACACCTAGATTTCAAAGAAGGCGGCACTTGGCTATACGCTATGGTGGGCCCCCAAGGAGAGGAACACTGGGCCATGGCCACCTATACGAAGATTGTCGACCAGCAACTGTTTAAAAGCAAGGATGCTTTCACCGACAAAGATGGAAATATCAAGCCGGATATGCCGCAGGCAAATTGGGAAGTAAACTTTGAAGCGAAAGGGGATCATACCCACGTTTCCTTTAATATCACTTTCAACGACCTGGCAGATTTAGAAGCCACTATTCAAATGGGCTTCAAAGAAGGCTTCGCCATTGCGATGGAAGGGCTGGACGCACTGCTGGCAACTGTTTTGAAATAAACATAAATACATCCGTTGCTACAACGGGCAGTAGCAACGGATGTATTTTTCTTTTTGTATTATTGCAGCTATCATCAAACGGAAAAATCTTGCTGCATACATTTCAACTGGTGCCCAAAGCCACTGTTATAACCCGCTACCCACTTGCTTCCCGCATTTTTGAAAGCCCGGAAGCCTTCCACGATATCACCGACCCAGATACCTGGTACTATGTACATGAGGGTAGCCTGAACATCAACGGCCATTTCCAATTAGAGTTGGATGATCTGCCCAATGGCCCAGATGGTAATCCTATTGAAGGATATATCATCGATGGCGATTTTCATGTGAGCGGCAATATCATCAATGATACCGGCGACTATGGCCCCATACTCTACGTAACAGGAAATATTACCTGCCAAAGTCTGCTCATTGGCGGCGCACCGACCCGCGTAGAAGGAGATATCACCGCCAAGGAAATGGTCCTGCTACATTATAACCACGGCTGGATGCAATGCGACGGCGTTTTTCGTGTACCCGTAATGGTGGTAAACGACTATCATCTGCCGCAGGCAAATAAAGATATCCCTCTGTTCTATTACAACGATCGAGACCCGGAAATGCCTGCTGAAAACGCATGCCAGGAGGATGATAATGGAGACGACATTATCTCCCCGTTATTATCCCAACTACTCAACGATCCACTCACCACAACATTTGAAGAAATACAACGCGACCTCGCCGCCGGAGAAGTAGTACTGGCACCTGTTACACGGGATGCGGAATGGCATTTGCACCGCGTACAAAAGGATTACCAAGATTTAAAACGGGTACCTGCCGAATATAAAACACCAGCCCTCTGCAAAGCCGCATTACAAAAAGGAATTGGCGCACTGAAATATTTTCCGTCGGCAATGCTAACCTCGGAATTGGCTTTTGAAGTAGCAGCCATAAATGGTATGGCACTTCGCTACTTGCCAGATGAATTGATCACTCCTGAACTATGCCACCTCGCAGTAAAACATGGGGGATTGCTTCGCCATGATATCCCAGAACGCTGCTATGATGCGGATCTTATCTTGGAAGCTATCCAATTTAGAGATTTTCAAATCGAATATGTACCGGCAACTTTTATTACAGTAGACCTATTGGTGGCATATGTGAAAATTGGCAGAGGCGCATGGCTCGATAGATACTGCGAGTCGAACAATATCAGTAAACAGCAAGTGCTGCATCAAGTAATTGATAGCGGCTTCGAGAGCCTGGAGCCCATTTTTAACTGGCATCTCTCTACAGATACCTATCAATATGCAAAAGCAAAATATGATACCCAAGCGTTCCGCGCAGATTGGGACGGGCTGATAGCGCGTTTTGAGCGAAAAGTGAAGCGAGTAACTGCTTCATGATAAGTTTCCTTTAATTCGTCATCCTCAATAGTAACTTTTGGTAGCAGCGACGCGTTCCATCTGAAACGCCTTGCATTATCAATGCTGTAACTGTTATGATGAAACACTTATACTTGCTTGTAGCCCTGGCCCTGCTTTTTGTGGCCTGCCGTAAAGAAAATTCCGATAGCCCGAAAGACGGGCAGATAATGAGTGTGTTTGTAGACCACTACGCTACCGGCGGAGATGGACGCTATTTCCTAAATGCAGACAAAAAAGTGAAGCTTTACACCTTCATACATGATTTCCAACGGGAGCCCGGCTATACCTACATCATTAAAGCAAAAGTAGTAAGGCCGAAAGAGCCGCTGCAAGACGGACCGGGTTATTGGTTGGAGTATTTAGCTACCATTTATAAGGAAAAATACGAAGGGAAAGATACGCTTACACTGCCTGTTTTTGGTTTTGTCGCACCTAGTGAAGCCGTATTTCTTAGAAAAGAAAATGCTACACTTTTCTATCTGGGAACAAAACTGATTCCAAATGATAATAAGGTACAAGCAACACTAGACTCAATCTATACTGCGGTACCAACACTCATCCAGAAATTTCCTAAGCCTAATTATGCCTTGAAAGTGCAGTATGCGCCGAACGATTTTTCCAGCTATATTGTTTATAGCGTGAGTTATTAATTCCATTATTGCTTTGATATAACAAACAGCCCGTTAGCATTGTGCCAACGGGCTTTTTTAGTTGTAGCATTTCCTGCTACAGAAAAATCGCCGTAACAAACAACAGCGTTTTTTTATCAATCAACAGAGCAGCTTGAAACTAGCATACCCAAAAGGTTTCGCCACAGCTAATAAACTGAGTTGTCACCAAAGATTGCCCTTTCAGCTTATCTTTTGGTGCATTCTTCAGTACACTCACTTTGATTTTTGTGAGTTTCAATTTAGAATGGTTTTTCTTTTTCATTTTCGTACAGATGAAGGTTCCTTTTAAAATTACATCATCTTTTTTGCTATATCAATCCCGGAAAAAGGGGATTTATTACCTAAACATTCCCGACCTTACAGTTGTTGTTTATCAGCAACGAGAAAAATGCAATTATTTGCTAACGATTTAATACAAGGAAGACATGTATTACAGTAACGGAAACTATGAAGCATTTGCACGCCCTGTGAAACCCGAAAATGTAGAGCTGAAATCGGCTTATATGATTGGCGCCGGACTCGCTTCTATGGCTGCTGCGGTATTTCTTATCCGCGATGGTCAAATGAAAGGGGATAAGATTACCATCTTCGAAGAACTGAAATTGCCAGGGGGTAGCCTGGATGGAATTTTTCAACCACAGGAAGGATTTATCATTCGAGGTGGCCGGGAAATGGAAAATCATTTTGAATGCCTGTGGGATCTTTTCCGCTCCATTCCTTCTCTGGAAACTAAAGATGCTTCTGTACTAGATGAATTTTATTGGCTGAATAAGAAAGACCCGAATTTCTCGCTCATGCGCGCCACCATGAAGCAGGGCCAGAGTGCACAAACAGACGGCAAATTTACCCTCTCCGATAAGGCGACAGAAGAAATTATACAACTCTTCCTCACTGCGGAAGAGGAACTAAATGATAAACGTATCACCGATGTTTTTAGCCAGGAATTTTTCGATTCCAATTTCTGGTTATACTGGCGTACCATGTTCGCTTTCGAAGAATGGCACAGCGCCATGGAAATGAGAAGGTATATTATGCGCTTTATCCATCATATCGGTGGATTACCTGATTTATCAGCACTGAAATTCACTAAATATAACCAGTATGAATCGCTAGTACTGCCACTGATATCTTTCCTGAAAGCCAATGGCGTGAATATTATCTACGATTCCCAGGTGAAAAATGTAGAGGTACAAACTTCTAATAACAGAAAAGTGGCCCGCAAAATCATTTATGAAGAAGGCGGAACCAAAAAAGAAATCGCACTAACAGAAAATGACCTAGTGTTTGTCACCAATGGCAGTATCACAGAATGCTCCACCTACGGGGATCAACATAATGCCGCTATCATGGATGATTCGCTGGGCGGTAGTTGGAACCTCTGGATGAACCTGGCCAAGCAGGATAAAGCTTTCGGGAACCCTATGAAATTCTGCGGTAATATCCAGGAAACTAATTTCGTTTCCGCTACTGTCACTACCTTAGACGATAAAATACCTCCTTACATAGAGAAAATCTGTCAACGTGACCCTTTTGCAGGTAAGGTAGTTACCGGTGGAATTGTATCTGTAAAGGATTCTAGCTGGTTACTCAGTTGGACGTTCAATCGCCAGCCACACTTCAAATCACAGGGAAAGCATCAATTGGTAGGATGGATCTACGGCCTCTTTTCTGATAAACCAGGAGATTTCATTAAGAAGCCGATGAAAGAGTGCACTGGTATTGAAATAGCCGCAGAATGGCTGTATCATATGGGCGTTCCCCCTGCAGAAATCAATGAACTGGCCGCTAATTCCGCCAATACCATTCCTTGCATGATGCCTTATGCGATGTCTTATTTCATGCCTCGTGCTGCTGGCGATAGGCCACAGGTAGTACCAGAAGGCGCTGTGAACATCGCTTTCATAGGCAACTTCGCGGAAACAGCACGGGATACGGTATTTACGACGGAATACTCTGTGCGCACCGCTATGGAAGCCGTTTACCGCTTGCTGAATGTAGATAGGGGAGTGCCGGAAGTATTTGCTTCGGCATTCGATATCCGCACCTTGCTCAGTTCCTCCGCACGAATGATGGATGGTAAGAAAATCCTCGATATTAAAGTGCCACTTTTGGTGAAATATATTGAGAAAAAAGCCATCGATAAAACCAAAGGTACCATGGTGTACGAAATGCTGAAAGATGCAGGATTAATCTAAACCGCAATAAAATTCCGTAACACAGGCCTGCGTCTTCGGCGCAGGCCTTTTTATTTGCTATGCTTTCAGAATAAATAATACATTTGCTTCCACAATGAAAATTGAATGAAAAGAATATTTTTAGCAGCAACCATGCTGTTGTCATTGAATGCGGTACATGCACAAGATTACCGCGAACCCAGCAAAGAAAGTGAGGAATACAATCACTACAGGAATAAGGTAACAACCCCTCCTTATGGCCTCGCAAAGGTGAAAGCCCTGATCGCCGGTATAGTAGATTCAGATAATGACGAAACCAGTGCGCTCTCTCCAAAAGCTTACGCCGGCCTAACCCTCCGGGAGAAATTCACCTATCACATGATTCATGCTGAAACATATGCCCAGAACTGCGATGCGGTCCCACCTATCATGGACGAACAGAAGAAAATCTTCGGAGAAATTCCAAGCCCCTTCAATGAAAAGGATTGGAGTAGTCGCCAAATGGATTGGTTCCGCGACAATCAAGACTCCGTAGTGGCCATCATCAAAGAATCCGCTTTGCGTAGCAAACGTCTGGGCACTAACTATAAATCCGTTATCGTGGAAATGAACGCGATCGAAATGATTCCATTCCTCCAGGAATTCTACCTGCGAGATAAAAAGGATCATGACATCTTGACGATCTTCCTGTTGTTCATGAAAAACAACAAGTACGAACCTTTCCTGGCTTCTGTGACCAATAAGAAATTATACGGCGAACGCAGTGACTATGGTTCCTTTATCGATTATAACAGTGCCAACGAAGCGCTCATTTTACAGCGTATCAACGATTTCTATAAAAATCGCCATAAATAGTATTGTATGAAGTATGTGTGGCTGCAGTTGTTGTTGTTCGTGGTTTGTTACTGTCAGGCGCAGCAACTGCAGCCGCCTGTATTTATTACGGTGCCGGCAGCCCGGTACCAGGTGGGGGAGAAAGACTTCCTTTCCAATCCACTGCGCACTGTAACCTTAGATAGTTTTCGTATATCCGTTACCGAAATTACGAATGCGCAGTTTGCTGCATTCGTAGCAGCAACAGGTTATACAACTGAGGCCGAACGCAAACACAATGCACTGGTGTTTGAACCTGGCTTGGAGGAATTCCGCTGGATAGAAGATAGTACCGCCTATTGGCGTTATCCCAACGGTAGGAGTAGGGGAGGTATTGAAGAAAAGATGGATCATCCAGTAACAACTATTAGCTACACAGATGCCATCGCTTTCTGTAATTGGGCCGGCTTCAGGCTGCCGTCCCTCGATGAGTGGGAAGTAGCTTCCCGCGCAGGAAACAGCGATCACCGATACTTCTGGGGCAACAAAAAAGAAAAAATCAGCCGATACGCAAATATCTGGCATGGCCGAAACCACCTGGTGGCCGATAGTTCCGATGGTTATATGTATACCGCTCCAGTGGGCAGCTTTAAGCCCAATCCGTGGGGATTATTTGATGTCTATGGAAATGTATTTGAATTCTGTTCCGGTAAAGCCCCGCTGGATAAGCCAAATAGTAAAGTCGTTCATGCAAGAGGTGGTTCCTGGTGGTGCAGTAAAAACTCCTGTAACTATTTCAACTCGGTAAACATTGGCACTGTTAATCCCCATGCTTCCTTTAGCAATCAGGGTTTCCGGGTAGTGAAGCCATGACCCCGATCCCAAACTACGATATCCCAATCCCCGAATTTATCTGTATGGGTATGTATGGTGCGGAATCCAGTTCTTTCATGTGCCCGCTGTGATCTGAAATTGGTTACGGCAATTTCTGTCAACAGAAAATCATAATGGGCTGCATATCTTTCGCGGTGGTAATCATACAGCAGTTGAAATACGCCTTTTCCTCTGTAATCCGGATGTACACAGATCTGCCCCATGATGTAGAAATTATGTTCCGACAAAGGTTTGCCTGCATAGAGAATAGGGTTCAACACACGGATCATATCCTGTAATGGTTCATAGATAGGAGCGGCGTCATGGGTAAGTACCAGGGCATAACCAGCAACTTTATCGCCATCTTTCACAATAATACTAGGTACCACTTTGTGTAACTCCTGTAAAACAGGCAGTTGATAAGACCAGGTGAGAAATCCTTCTTTCGCTTTTTCGTCGGCTGTCAAGTCTGCCGCATTGTTGGCCAGGGAAAGGGCTGCAATCTGTTGCAGTTCCTCATTATTACTTACTTCCTTTGGAATAAGGTGTATCATGCGTTCCGTTTTCTGTTTTAAAGGTACGGATCTTAACTGTAACGCTGAGACCCCAACCTTACTTTAGACAACTTTCCATGCTGTAGAAATCCCGACAAAACATCCCGGAATTGCAGTAATTTAGTCTAACGGTTAGGAGTAAACGTCCCGGGCTATGAATAAAAGAAAAGTGTGTATAGACTATAGTATTGCCGTCTTCCTTGATGTACTGTTTACCTATTGGTGTCATTTTCAATTCAACAAGTATCACCCTGACAGTGGTGATTTTTTAATGGGTATGGTATGGGTGATACTGTTATCCGCCCTGTTTGGTTTTGGGTCTTGGAGACGAATAGAAAAATATTATAGGGAAAACAAAAGATGGAAAAACCAAATTGCACTAGCGATGATGGTAATTGACCTGGCAGTTATTCCAGTGTCCTTGTATATCCATTCATGGTTTCCAGCATTTGAAAACGTGTTTCATGAAACGACCTATATAAATCCACTGCTCATCATCTTTCTATACAGTATATTAAATGGAATGCTATGGCTGATAGTATGGATGCTTAAAAAAATCATAACAATCCCCCAACATGTACCCACTGACAGATAACCCGGGAAAAATTACCCGTCCCATGAGCAAAAGAAAGTTACGTACAGGTTACAGTATTGCTGCGTTCATAGTTGTACTGCTTACCTGCTGGAATCGTTTGCATTTCCCCATTAACCCGATTGATATTGGAGGGGCCATCCTTTTTACTGCTTTATTTTTGATGTGGTCTGCTATACGCATTGAAGAATATCATGAACGCAATATAGCCTGGAAAGAGCAGATTCGTTTTGTCATGATGGCTACTGATCTCATTGCTATTCCACTGTCTTGCCATGTCTATTCTTGGTGTCCAGCCTTGGGAAGGCATTTTCATGTAAAAGAAGGAGACATGCTAAATCCACTGTTACTCATGATGCTGGCTTCGGTCATGAACCTAATCATGATCATAATCGTTCGTGTGATCAAAAAAATAAAAGGAATACCGAAACAGGCGCCTACTAAGTGACATCCCAATTAGCAATAATTTACCGATATTTGATGGCAGCATACCACAACAGGTATGCTACTTTTTTATGTGCTATGCTGGTTATAGGGAGACAGCCATTGCACCATATCACCACCGTTTCAAAATGAAAGGAATATGAACTGGAGCAGAAATTATAATCTTTTTCTCTTCTTTGGAGATACAGCAGGAGCAAACGCGCCATGGCAGCAGGATGTATGGAAAAC
Organism: Chitinophaga sp.; assembly: GCF_019236475.1. Lineage (GTDB taxonomy): Bacteria > Bacteroidota > Bacteroidia > Chitinophagales > Chitinophagaceae > Chitinophaga. The sequence goes on along the minus strand of NZ_JAFAIX010000002.1, from coordinate 314,691 downwards.
ACAAATTGCCCCTGTCCTAGATACGGTCCTCCATACTTCTGCCTATTATAAAAAAACAGGCATAGGAACCTTTCAATACGTACCCAAACCCAACTCTGTATATTCGGAAGCCTTTAAACCTGGAAGACTAACCTGGAATGATATCGGCCATGATAAATGGACGCTGAACGCCCACTCAGGGCCACGCCGATTTCACTTTCTAGATATATGGACTCCCTCAAGAGGGATATGCGCAAAGCTGGAATCTGCTCCCGATGTATATTTCAGCCTTTGCAATGAACGAGATACTTACCGCCTAAATACAGTCGCATTTGAATGGATGGCGGTATTGGCAGTGGCAGAAGAAGCGAATATGGATACACAAACCCAAGCTAAATTACTCGCCCAAGTGATGAATGCAAAACGACTCATCTGGCGAAAACAAGGCTGGCAGCAGCGCTCCCGCAACGAACATTGGCAGCTTCCTGGTAGTATACAAGACTTTTTGTCTGCCAATATCAGCGACGAAAATATAGATTTACATCAGTTGAGCTTTGCGGATATTCAATTCGAACCCTTCTGGAAAATTTTACTATAAAATTAATAATCCCTGCAAGCTGGCAGCAGCAAGACATTTCATGTAAGTAGTTACCTGACGGTAGTTAAAAAGTGAAATTGTTACAGGGCGCCATTCCTATAAGCGCCAGACGGAAAAGCAATAACTTATTTTGAATTTTAACAAATGGTCGTATGGGCGTGCATGTCATACGACTTTCTCATTGCCCTGATGCACCAGTTTTTTTCTCAGTTGGTGCAGGTGTTTCCTCTTCCTTTACTTCATCCTCTTCCCAAAAATCAGGTTGTGCAAGTAATGCGTCCCATAGGCTGATGCCACTTTCTTCGGGTACTGGTGGCTGATTCGGATTTTGAGGGATGGGTTTCCAATCTTTGTTTACTGTTTGGTTTGTTGTCATGAGGATAAAATTTGATTGCTAAAAAATTGCTACCCAAAACTAACAACTCAGTCACTGAATAGTTGTATAGCGAACAGAGCAAACAGCATGCCGGCTACGCGAAGATCCCATCATAGTTAATTTCTTTTTTATGAAAAAAAATTAGATATTTGCACCAGCAAAATTTTGATAGATTGTTGGTGATCCCAGTCCATACCTTCTTCTCACATTTCTTTTTCTATCTCATTTTCTGACGCAACGCAATAGCTCCTTCGTAGGCCTGATGCTGCTTTGCTGTTGGTGTTGCCATGCGAGCAACAACATCGCGCTATTGCGAATGTAATCGTTTGCGCTTACGTGGCATCGCTGTATAGCATATAAAATAAGCGTTTGTGAAACAATAATCCAGCGCATATCTTTCATGCGCTACTCTATATTTAATCCTTTGCGCCTACACGCATCCTAGCGTCTTGGCGTGAAAAAAAACAATGTAACATGAATAAATTTGAACGATTGAAATCAGACCTTGAAACCCTCGGCACCGGCCGTATGAAGGCTTTCGGGTCGTCTATGTTGCCCATATTAAAAAGCGGCACACTCCTTACTTTTATGAAAGCGGAAGAATACCACATCGGTGATATTGTATTTTGCAAAGTGAAAGGCCATTACATCGATGCCCACAAAATTATCAAGCGAGATGCCGGCAAAGGCTATCTGATCGCTAATAATCACGGGTTTGAAAATGGCTGGACACGAACGATCTACGGCAAGGTCATTCTCGGAGAATATGAGAAAAGGATTATTTACAAAAGTGAATAATCCTTTTTTTATGGCCGGTATAATGCGGTAATGATGCATATCACTCCTTTTATGGTTATCTTGCGCACTTATTTTTCACTACTATGGACTTTGGCGCGAACTGGAAAAATTACGATCAGGCAATCATTCAACTGCCACCGGATCATCCCATCACCTCCCGTACACTTCCTGGTACACCAGGACCTGGCACATTGAAGATTGGCTCTTCCGGCTGGACACGGAAAGAATTTACCAATACGCTTTATCCTAAAGGAACGACCGCCGCGAACCAACTGACGGAATACAGCCGTATCTATCAATGCGTGGAGCTAAACGCCACCCACTATAAAATTTATTCTCCCGCCGAAATCCAAAAATGGATGGAGAAAATTAAAAATAAAGATTTCCTCTTCTGCCCGAAATTTCCACAAGCGATCAGTCACCATAGCACCCTACTGAATGCCACCGAAGAAACAAAGGCGTTCCTAGATGGTATCCGCGCTTTCGGTAATCAACTAGGGCCCGTGTTTTTGCAACTGGGAGAACAATTTTCTCCCGCCCGCAAAGCCACGCTATTTAAGTACCTAGACTCACTCCCAGAGGATATCGATTTCTTCGTAGAAGTACGCCATGCGGATTGGTATAACAATCCCACAGAACTCAAAGAGTATTTCAAAACCCTCCGCGAAATGTGTATCGGCGCCGTTATTACAGACACTCCCGGCAGAAGGGATTGCCTACATATGGGCCTCACCACACCGGATCTTTTCCTGCGCTTCGTGACAAAAGGTAATCACCCCTCAGACGTCAAACGCCTGCTGGAATGGAAATCACGCCTCGATACATGGACTGCCGCCGGCCTGGAACGCATCTTCTTCTTTCTTCATGTACACGAAGGTGAACATGAAGCGGCTTTCTACCGCGATGTAAAAGAGGTATTCGGCATTCGCAGCCAGGAAACCCAGATGTCGTTGTTTTAAAACAATTTTATTTTCCGGGAGACACGACCATACTTTCCTCCACACAGTCCTCCTTACGACGCGTATCTATCAGGTACTGAATTTTCCACACGCCATTGGTTTTTACCAATTGAAAGGAATTTACACCGCAATGATGAAAACGGTCCTTGAGATAAAAACGATAAGGAGTCCATACACTGGCCAAGTTACCGTCTATACTCACTTGTTTAAAATAGATACGTTCATCCAGTAGCCCTTTAGGCTCTTTCCCAATAGCACTGGCAAAACTTTCTACGGTGTCGGATTTAACAGTTTGATCTTTTGCAATGGTTTGTACAATAGCGTTGGCACTAAAACAAGAACTAAGTAATGCACTATCTGAAGTGCGCATTGCAATAAATAACTTATTAACGGCTACTTTGACTTCATCTTCAGCGGTTTGTGCTTGTAATTTTCCGCCGAAGATTAACAGGGTAATCAGGATAAAACCGGTACGCATTTTTTCATGTAATTTAAGGTTTTTATATTTTCGTTCCTAGTACGAATATGACAGCATTAGAACAATATATCAGCAGTTTCTTTGGCGTGCCGGATAATGACCTGACAGCCATTGCCAATTACTTCCAACCACAACAACTCCGTAAACAGGAATACTACCTGAAAGCAGGGCAGGTTTGCGATACCCTTAGCTTTCAACATTCCGGCCTCACACGCTTTTTTGTGCAATTGCCAGAAAAGGAAGTTACGCAATGGATCGGTACTCCTGCCTATTTTGTTACAGACCTGAACGGACTTTTTTTCGGAAAACCTGCCCGCTGCAGTATACAAGCATTGGAAGATTGTGAACTATTTACGATTCATCGAAAAGACTATCAACAGCTAGGCGAAAAAATTCCTTCCTGGCATGAATTGGAAAAGAGATTTATTGCCCGCTGTTTTACGTATATGGAAGACCGTGTGTTCAATCTCTTGGCCATGAGCGCAGAGCAACGCTACCAATGGCTCTTTGGGATGCATCCTGGTCTTTTTAACCAAGTACCACTACAATACCTGGCTTCTATGTTGGGTATGACGCCTGAAACCCTCAGCAGGATCAGGAAAAAGCAATTGTCATAACTTCTTGATTTTTGTCAAGAGAAGGAGCCTGTTTGCCAGATAACTTTACATCCACAAACAAGCTATATGAAAAAAACATTACAAACGGAAGAAATCCTACTCACCGCATTTTCAATTTACCTACTGGTGCATTTCACCCCAGGAATTTCCTTCTGGCTTTGGATACCCCTGTTTCTCCTGCCAGATATCTCCGCCCTGGGGTACCTTGCTGGCCCACGGGTCGGCGCATTTTCCTACAACCTGTTTCACCATAGGGGAGTGGCGCTCCTGGTGGCGGCATTCGGCTACTGGCTCTCTATCCCAATGCTGCTCAGCGCCGGGTTATTGCTCTTTGCACATAGTTCCTTTGATCGTATGATGGGATACGGTCTCAAATATGCTGATGATTTCAAACATACCCACCTGGGCATGATCGGTCATGCGGCAATTAGTAAGTCACACTAACGGAAAAGTTTTATCTTAGCAAACCATTTGATGGCCATCGAACCATATTTTAAACCCATGTTCCTGATTCCATTTTTGCTAAGATCAACGAGAAACCGTATTGTACCCATTGTTTCCTTGATTGCTTTCACTACAGCTACTGCTGTAGCACAGACCACCCAGACAGACCAAGCCGTCATCAAAATGATGGAGGGCGATTTTAAACAAGCTGGCACTTTAGCGGCTGCCGCTATCCGTACGGATCACAATAACGCTATGGCCTATGCCGTTGCCGGCCGATCGCAGGTCTTGGATAATAACCTGACCGCTGCCCAGTCCAGCTATGACCAGGCCATTCGCCTAAATCCGAACAACGGCCTCTTTTACGCCCTGAAAGCTGCCTGCTACCAGTTCCAGCAACAGCCGGATCTCAGCACAAAAACTTACGATAAAGCCCATAAACTGCTGTCAAATCCTGCTACAGCACTGGATTATTACGCCCTGGGGCTGATAGATGAAAGTCTGCATAACACCGCAGCGGCAATGAACGATTACGCTAAAGCCATCTCCCTCCAGCAAAGAATGGCCATCGCATACCTAAGAAGAGGGATCCTCCTCCTGCGCGATGACAAAAACGATGACGGTATCGCGGAAATTTCCAAAGCACTGGCCATCAATCCCAGTTATGGGGCCTGCTACGGCTATCGGGCGAATGCCTACTCAGGTAAAGACCAATACGAACTAGCCATCGCAGATTATACAAAGGCCATTTCCTATGATCCTAAAGACGGAGATGCCTATTTCAATAGGGCCGTAGCCTATAAGAAATGGGGGCATTACGACCAAGCCCTGGCTGATTATGCGAAGGTGGAAGAAATAACGCCGAAAGACCCTGCCCTCTATGGCAACCGTGCCCTGGTGTACATGGCTACGGATAAAGTGCCAGAAGCATTCAAGGAATACTGCAAAGCAATTAATCTCGCACCCAAAAATCCAAATTACCTTTTCAGCAGAGGGCAAATCTTTGAACGCTGGCAACAATACGATTCCGCTATGACCGACTACAATCGCGCCATAGCCGCAGATCCCCGTAATGAAAACGTACTCATTCAAAGAGGAATTCTCTATTCCAGCCAATTGAAGGCCCCCGATAAGGCAATGGCGGATTTTCAAAAAGTAATTGAAATAAATCCAAATAACTCCTACGGCTATATGAATATGGGAGCGATCCAGCATAATAAGCAACAGTATAGTCTCGCTATCAGCAACTATACCAAAGCAATTGAGCTGGACCCCAAAAATATGTTTGCCTATGGCAATCGCGCTGATGCCTATGAAGCTATCGGCAACAAGAAACAGGCTAATCTGGATCGTAAGAAATACGCTGACTTGGGAGGCCAAATCACCGCCAGTGGCGGTGATAGCCATCGGAGCATTTTTCCAGAAGGTACCTTCGACCCGAAATTAGCGGCTGCTGCCTTGCAACGAGGTACTTCCACCATTATGGGTAGGGCCTGTACCAAAATCGATGGACTTATTTTCAGCGCTAAAAATGTAAAAGTGGTACTCTTCCCTGAAACGCCTTATTTAGATGAATGGTATGCGCTGAGAGAGAAAAAGGAAGGTAAGAATACGAGTGTATATATGTCGGACGAAGCAAACAAATACTGTGTGGTAGCCTATTCTGGAGATGATGGCCGTTTTGTTTTCGAGGGACTGAAACCAGGAAAATATTTCATCCAGTTGATTCACAGTTTCAATCAACAGAAAACCGCCCGTGTTTATACCGGGTCTGATGTCTTCCAAAATGGTCCTGTGCAACAGGTGACGAATTATTACTATGATCAGGATTACTTGGTGGGCCGGTCCACCCGACTGGAACGATTTGTTGAAATCAAAGAAGATGGTGAAACCAAGAAGATCACCCTGGCAAAAGGACTGATCAAAACCTGTGATTTCTAAGAAATAATTTTTTCAGAAAGCAGTGGAAGTGGTAACTTTCACTGCTTTTTTTATGAGAGTATACACCACCCTTCATATGGGCGCCTTCCACACGCATCACTGTGAGGATTACCTATTTACAGACGCCCTTTCCACCAATACCCATCTTTTTATCGTCATGGATGGCTGCTCCTCTGGAACCGACAGTCAGTTTGCCACAGCGCTTTCTGCCCGTATATTTCGGAAAATTGCCCGAGAGATCAGCTACAAAGCCTTCCTGGAGAAACAGACGCTTTCATTGGTAGCGTCGGCATTTGACAAAGGCCAGTATGCTACGCAATACGATATCCCTAACTACCTTTTATGCGATACCAATATGAGTGAAACGGCGTATATGCTTCACCGTAAGGTTATTGACATCCAGGAACAGGCAGGATTAAAGCCTATGGATGATCTGGCAATTATCCGCAGTAATACTGCCAGGAAAAGTTAAATAACTGTTGTGTAATTACCTGATAAACTGAATAATGCGTTAAGTGCGTTCTCGACTTGCTTTAAGAGGGATATTGATATAGATAACAAACAAAGATTTATCACGTACTGGAGGAGAAGTGAGTACCGGTTGTCTGTTTTAGGGAGACAACCGGTGCTCCAAACGGCTTTACTGCTATCCAATAGCCGCAAATGCCTGGGATATGTCATCCTTGATATCTTCTATATGTTCCAGGCCGAGGGATATACGTAGCAGTCCTGGTGCTACACCTGCCTTCAATTGCTCTTCTTCGCTGAGTTGCTGGTGCGTAGTGGTGGCAGGGTGAATAATAAGCGTTTTAGCATCTCCCACATTGGCCAGGTGGTAGATTAACTGTAACGACTGTACGAACTTGTCTGCCGCTTCTCTACCGCCTTTAATTTTAAAGCTCAATACGCCGCCAAAACCGTTTTGCAAGTATTTCTTGGCCAGGTCGTGGTATTTGTTACCTGGAAGTCCTGGGTAATTTACACTGAGAACTTGCGGCTGTTGTTCGAGCCATTTGGCCAGTGCTAGGGCATTATCTACCGTGCGTTGTACACGCAGGGAGAGGGTTTCCAATCCTTGAATAAAGAGGAACGCATTCTGCGGCGATAAGGCAGGGCCCCAAGAACGGAGTCCGGCCACCCTTGCACGGATGATATAGGCGATATTGCCAAAAGGACTATGAGATCCGAAAACCTCCCAGAATTTCATGCCATGGTAAGCATCATCTGGCTCACTGAATTGTTTGAATTTCCCATTGCCCCAGTTGTAATTACCACCATCCACAATCACGCCACCAATGCTAGTGCCATGACCGCCAATCCATTTGGTAGCGGCTTCCACCACCACATTGGCGCCATGCTCCAAGGGTCTGGCCAGGTATCCTGCCGCCCCGAAAGTATTATCTACTACTAATGGAATATCATGTTTCTTCGCAATGGCACTGATCTTTTCAAAGTCGGGAATTGCGAAGCCCGGATTACCGATCGTCTCCACATATAACGCTTTTGTATTTTCGTCTATCAGCGCTTCGAACGACTCCGGGTTGTCCAGGTCTGCAAAACGGGCATCCACGCCTATACGTTTGAAACTTACCTTGAACTGGTTATAAGAGCCACCATAGAGGTAGGAGGAGGTCACAAAGTTATCTCCAGGAAGGAGAATATTATGTAGGGCAATAAACTGCGCCGCCTGGCCAGAAGCCACCGCCAATGCGCCCACACCGCCTTCCAATGCCGCCACTCGCTTTTCAAAAACATCCGTTGTAGGATTCATGATGCGGGTGTATATATTCCCGAACTGCTTCAATTGAAATAAATCAGCCGCATGTTCAGCACTATCAAAAGTATAAGAAGTGGTTTGATAAATAGGAACTGCTGCGGAATGAGTAGTTGGATCGGGCTGATAGCCAGCATGCACCTGCAAGGTGTCGAAATGTAGTGGTTTCTTGGACATATCTGTCTGTTTATCTTTGAAGAATTCAATTAGTCTACAAAGTAAATAGACTAATTGAATTTTCAAAACAACTGCGCGATTATTTTGCCAATGGCCTTACATATTGCACAAAGGAGAGCAGAAATTTACCTGGTTCTTCCATAGGAAGCAGGTGACTGGAATGTTCGAACCAGATACCCTTCTTGTACGGGGCCTTCACCGCCTTCAGCCAACGATCAGTAGGGGCGTTCGGGGTGGTGTAATCGTGTCTCCCCATAAACATCAATACTGGAATTGGAAATTCTTTTACGCCATTGAAATCAGTAGCCAGGAATTCATCCATTACCCGGCCCAATGTGAACATACTGCCCAAATCGATGGCAGGTACGTCTTCTGGGGCATATTCAGGAGAGAGGTAAGGCGCACTGAAAAAATACTGCGGTTCCGAACGGTAGGCAGCTAAGCCGCCATAATACTGTGGCCACTTACGGGCAATGATAATCCGTTCCCTAGTTACCGGCTTGTTGCCAGGATAAGGAGCAATCGTTTTCATCTCCTGGATAGCAGTATCATTTTTCGTACGAATAGCTTCTTGCATGCCGAAGTCAAAACTGAGTTTTTCATTCTCCATCACATTGATCGCCTGACCGATCCCTACATAGGCGTAAAACAGGTCCGGGCGTTGCAACGCGGCGTGCATGGCTACAATGGTGCCCCAGCTATGTCCTACGAGGATCAGCTTTTGCTTATGATATTTTTTACGAATCAATTCTGCCAATTGAATGGCATCCTCCACAAAGGTTTTAACGCGAATAGTGGCGCCTAGTCCGGTCGTATCATTGGCCAAGTAAGTTTTTCCGGATGCCCTTTGATCGTATTGCACCACCGTGAAATACTCTTCCAAGGGCCGTTGAAAGCTCCACATAACAGGCGCCATAGGAGAGGCCGGCCCTCCATGTACGAAAAGAATAATTGGATTGCTGGTGTCCTGGCCGCGTACACATACCCACTGCTTAATCCCACCAATGGGCGCTTCAAAATTTTCCTGGATGCCATCCGGATTCAGGATGGTACTCATATCTTTGATGACCTTCCGTCCGGAAGCATATCGCACTGCCGGCGGACTACTCTGCTGGGCATCGGCCCCCATGGCAAAAAAACATACTAATACAATAAACGACAACTGACGGATAAGTGACAACATGGACTGTTGGCAGGTTTGCGGGAATTTTGGTTGAAGCATGATCTAAAAGTTGTTGTGAAATTGGGTATATACCTCATGATAAGAAGGCTTTCGAATGTACGAATTTATCATATCTTTCCAGTCCAAAAAGTAACAACGATATGGGCCTATTTTCGGGATTAATGGGGAACGCCGGCGCTGTCAGCCAGGAAGAACTAGTGCAGGAATACAGTAAACTCCTGACGGCCACCGAGCATATTGAAATGGGGTTCAAACTGATTAGAGATGTTTTCCTTTTTACCAACAAACGCCTGATTCTCGTGGAAAAACAAGGACTCACAGGCAGTAAAATTGAATATCGCAGTATCGTTTATAAGAGTATCTCCCGGTTCAGTGTTGAAACAGCCGGCACTTTTGATTTGGATGCAGAATTGAAAATCTGGGTATCCTCCGAAGCCAATCCCAGTATAGTCAAACAGTTTAACAAATCCGTAGACGTTTACGAAGTACAAAAGGTGCTTGCCAATTACGTACTCGGCTAAACGAAAATACATCCAGCGTAAATACTTATTTTTGTGTCCTGCGCTGAAAAGCGTGGACTGAATAATTTATATATGAATTTCTCCATACAACCCATACTGGAAAATGAGCGGGCCAGGCTGGTGCCGCTGGAAACAACAGATTTTGAGGAACTGTTCGCAGTAGCCTCCGATCCTAAAATCTGGGAACAGCATCCTAATAAAGATCGCTGGCAGGAGCCTGTATTTAGATCTTTCTTCGATGGCGCTATGAAAAGTGGCGGCGCATTTAAGATTATCGACAAAGCCACCGGTAAAGTAGCCGGCAGCTCCCGATTTTATGATTATGATGCTGCGGCAAATACCATTATGATCGGTTATACCTTCTATGGTACAGCCTATTGGGGAACTGGTATTAATCCTTCCGTCAAAAAACTGATGCTGGATTATATCCTTCAATTTGTAGATAAGGTACATTTTCATATCGGGGCTACTAATTTCCGCTCCCAGCAGGCTATTCAGCGAATCGGAGCCGAAAAAGTGGCAGAGGCACAAGTAGCCTATTACGGAGAACCAGACCGACATAATTTTGTATATGAAATCACCCGGGAAAACTGGGTGAAGCCCAAACAATAACTACGTGCAGATTTAGTGAGATGAGCATATTTGATCTGATTATTATTGATCCCAGGAAAATTGACCTGGAAGATGTCTTCTTCAGCGATGCCAACAAGGCTATCCTGGAACAGGTGATTAAAGAACACCGCCATATTCATGCCCTCCGGCAGTACGAGCTCCCAGTAGATAACAAAATACTACTCCACGGACAGTCGGGCTGCGGTAAAACTACCACCGCCAAAGCCATTGCGGCTGCTTTGGGTAAAAGTATTGTGATCTTGAACCTGAGCACATTGGTTTCTTCCAAACTTGGAGAAACTTCCCATAACCTAAAAACGGTGTTCGATAAAGCGATCCGAGATAAAGCCGTGCTTTTCCTGGACGAGTTCGATCAGATTGGGAAAATGCGCTCTACGGATGATCACGACTCCGGCGAAATGCGCCGATTGGTCAATACCCTCTTACAATTGGTGGATTATTTTCCCCAGGATAGTATGCTGGTATGTGCTACCAATTTCTATGACCTCATTGATCCCGCACTACTGCGCCGTTTCCAGTTGAAACTGAAATATGAACTGCCTGGGCCGGATAAACTGGACCTCTATTACGATAAGAAATTGGAACGATTCCCCGAACATCTTCGGGACCTTCCTCGCAAGTATGATATCTCCTATGCGGAAGCAGAAGATTATATCAATACTACCATGAAAGGACGCATCATTCATGAACTGGAAACTGCTGCCCTGGAATTAGCCAGCGCATAGTAACAGCGATGTATATACGAAAATCCCAACTGGTGAATTACCAGTTGGGATTTTTTACATTATTTCAGGAAACAGATCACCGGGATGGTCGCGATGAACATGTAAACGAAATAGTGGTAGGTTTTGTCGTCCGCCTTACTGTTCCGGTATTTCACCACTCTGAAGGCAATAACGGCATGGTAGAGGTATTGTGCCACAATCAACGTGATTACCCAAGCGGTGTATTTGTTTTGGCTGATGATAGCAAAATAATAGAGTAGGGGAGAGACGGTAAGGAAATAAATGAAGAGCATTTTCCTGGACTTACCATCGCCATACTGCAAGGGAAGTGTTTTACGATGCATCACGGCATCTCCCACCTGATCTCTTAGATCTTGTACTGGTAGGCCAAAGCCGGCCCATACACTGAGGAAAATAATAAATAGCCAAACATTATGGCCGATGTGATTGGTGGCGAGTTGCCATTCTGCGCCCAATAGTGCCACCGTGCCGGCAGAAATACAGACGAGGTTTTTAGTGATCCAGTGTCTACTTCCCCAGCCGCAGAGCACTACCGTGATCACCTGCCATGCGATTGCATATAAAAGCACATGCAGCCACCAGGAAATCAGCATAAAGAGGAGATTGTAAATGAGGAGTCGCTTAATAGCAGCTTTCCTCGTAATCAGCTTTGCTGGTAAGGGACGGTCTGGCTTGTTGATGGCATCCTCTTCTTCCGAATTTACCTGGTTGGCTACACAGAATGTGAGAATGTAAAACATCGTATACAAGGTACAAGTAAAAATAGCCAGGGGTAAGTCGCTCACTGGCCTGCCCTCATAAAACCAAGCCGTGAGAAAAGTGATGAAACAAGGGACAATAGTGTCCATAAGGTCGTTTTTGACAAAACGCCAGATAAGACGAATCTCAAATAGTACATTCACAGTTAGCATAAAAGAAAAATTAAGAGCTTATATGATAAATATATTAATCTTGTGGCTTGCGTAATAATCTTCTACACCAACAAGGCTGAAATGTGGCCGCAGTAAACAATTGATTTATTTTTAATGTGTTATGCAATGAGGAAATCAGTCCTGTTACCAGGCAGCAGGGATTTCAACAAATTTGCGGCAGAAGGCCAATCAATCGGAACTTATCTAGTGGTGTTGAGGGGCAATAAATATCAGGAACGCTACAGGGGGCAAATTTGTTTATCGGACCTGGATACGTTTGTTTAGAAGAATGGAAGAGGATGGTGTGACAGCGAGTTTTCCTTTTGCTTAAAATGGCATGTTAGCAGCGCAGTTGGGTTTGCACTGCCTGATAGAGTTCTTTTACTTTAAAGGGTTTGTGTAATCTTACAATACCATTGGAATAGCCGTTGGCAGGCAGTTCTATCATTTGACCGGTAATAAGGATAACAGGTATATGTCGAAGGGTATCGTCTTGTCGGAGATAAGAAATGAGATCTGTACCTAGCATATCTGGCATGTTGAGATCCGTAATAATCAGGTCTGGCTTGTTTTCTCGGATGAGGTGGATGCCTTCATTCGCGCTACCTGTAACGGTAACAACTGCATGTTTATCTCTGAGGGTACGAGAAAGTGCTACCTGGTTCATCAAATCATCTTCAATCACGAGTATATTGAATCTTGATAAATCAATATCCTCTTTGCGCTCCTCTGTCGTAATGGTTTGCTGGGCCTCCTTTACTGGCAGTTGTACGGTAAAGGTAATGGTATCATTTTCGGAAGTGACATTTATAGTGCCGTGCATCCTGGTCACCAAATAATGGGTGATATACAAACCAAGTCCTGTACTATCGTATCGGGAATGATTGTCGGAGTCGAACGGCAGAAACAACTGGGCCAATCGGGATTGGTCAATATGCCCGGGATTGCTCACTTTCAGCAACAGTTCATTATTTTGTTGGACAGCATCTACCTTAATGATAGTTCCTGATCCGCTATGTTTGATGGCATTGGTCAACAGGTTATTGACGATTTTAGTCAGCGCAAGCCTGTCTGTGGTAATAGCCGAGTGGATATCCGTGTGCAGCAAGATTTGTTTGCCTTCCAGTTCTCCCAGCACTTTGAATATATTGACCTTATCTTGCAGGAATGGCGTGATGTCTACCACACTTTCCACTACCTTATCATTTTTACCAGCTTCGATTTTCGTCAGTAATAATCCATTGTTGATAATATCCAATGCCTGTTCAGACGAACTTTTCAAGCAACTAACAATATGCGCCTGTTCTTCCGGTGTAAGGTGATTATGGGCGATTAAGTCTGCAAAGGTAGAGATGGTGTGTACCGTATTCCGTAATTCATGGTTGATCTCTGCATGATAAATGGCCTTCTCTTCATTCAATCGCTGTACTTCTTTTAAGGAGCGGTCGTTCTGGTTGATCAGGAGCCAGGTACTGAATCCTATCAATGCCAACATTGCTACCCAACAGATTACTTTGATATTATTGGTAGTATCGAGACTGAGTGCAATAGGCTCTACGAAATGATAGCGGTTATTCAATGCGATGAGCGCAAACAACAGTACTGCCATGACCAGACTGAAAATACGTATTCCCCAACGTTTGTATACGGTGAAAGAGGAGCCAATCAAAAAGGTTAGTAGAAAAGCCGTGATCAAGGCTTCTGGCATGGCGGGGCCTAGTAGGGCGCCGAAATAACAGGCAAACACGGTATGAATCAATACCGTACCCAAGGTGCCAAACTCATAAAATTTTTTGTGATTAAAATAGATCACTACAGCAAAGCAACAACATTCGATTATTACCCCAGTAATAAGGAAAATGCTGTTGGTCAAAAAGTAAAAATAGGTTCCAATGATCGCCAGAAATACCGCGGTGAGGAAAGCCAGCGCGTTGATTACAATCACACTGTTATACTTATTTCCTGCATCCGGTGGCACCCCGGCAAATATTATTTTCCGGATCAATTTCAACATCTCAATTCGTTTTGAGGGATGCGCGATTTTTATTACTGGATAAATCCAGGGTTATTTTGTAACTAAAGGTATTCATAACACGTAACATTTGTTGTAGTAAAAACCTGACAAAATACGCCAGGGTTCGGGGAGCGTGTAATTTAGTAATAATTTTTATAATTTCTATTATAGGGCCCATCGCTGGCATCCATTGATTGATAGTCCGTTAGTGAACGTTCGTTGGTCCGGTATCGGACATATATAAGTATTTTATCTGTGTAATATATTATAAAGTAATGATATGTTATTTGGCATATTCTTTCCGGATGAGGATATCAACTATCCTTCCGTCCAAGATAAAGACCTGGTTGCTAAATCGTTTCCGTTATCAGGACAAGTGTAGATCAGTATAAAAGAGGAAACATAACTACTTTATTTACTACTGACTTGCTGTGTCAGATAATGGAAACAGGGCCAGGGGCCCTGTTTCTGCATAGGGAATAGCTATAATTGAATGGGATGCTACCCAACATAGAAATGATGGTAGCGGTATATAAGCGCGGTATCCACTATAAGGCATACTGTAGTTTCTTTCAATTTCTTTTACCATATAGCTGGCTTCTTCGGCGGATACGAAGGGGGTACAGCCATGGGATATTTCCCAGTCCCCTTCGGGAGGTATTTCTCCGGTTGAATCCTGACCCGGCAGGATTCCAGGCAATGCATGAATAGGATGTTGGCCTTGAAGGTAATCATCCAGATATATTCCCGTCGAAGAAGTCCGAACTATAAGGGCCCCCGACCATGGCCTTTCGTGGCAGCCAGCCAAAGGTCCTTGAGGATCCTGGACTGGAGCTGTTGCAAAGCTTCCCTCGAATCGGCAGTAGATACTGCCTGGTGTAGCAATAAACATCCGAGGGGTGCTGCTTTCCACTTCCCGCAGCAGGGTACCGCTGCTGGCGATGGCCATGTATGAAGCGTTTACTGGTGTACTATATATCAATGTTCTCCTGCACTGCTGCAATCGGAACATCCCCGCCGGCGTCTATCACACCTATCAGCGAATATTTTCCCTTCGGCAGGTTGTTCGGCAATTGGAACGGGAGTACCCGTTTCTGGCCAGGGAACATGGGGAATAGCGGGAAGTTTAGTTTCGTTCGTTCATTGGTGGCGGTATTAGATAATTCGATATAGCTCTTGACTAGTAGTTGCGTTTTTCCTGTATTTCTGCACGTAATTACACATGTCCTGTTGCTGTCTGTAGGAAGTTTAAATCCTTCGATGGTTATATCCTTATCTGTAATACTGGGGGAAGTCTGATATATATGTACGCCTATGCGCAATCTTCCCATTACAGTGGTTTTTACGCCTTTTGCATCTTCTACAATTTGTTCCTGTGTTGTCTCGAAGAAAAGCATCGCCCATTTCATTTCAATATTTGAAAGCGAATCCGGAGGTGCTACTACTTTAAAAGGTATTTCTATCGTCTGACCAGTATCCAATTCGAAAAAGGTTCTATCCAGTTGTATCCATTTAGCGCAGCTTTGCGGAATGGAGCCACCTGCGGAATAGGTATGGCCACCAGCGGAGTCCCGCACAAAATCATCTACGTAGATCCGAAACTGCTTTTTAGTACTCAGAAAGTTGGTAATAACCACCTTTCCTATACCTGTTTGTCCTGAATTGAGCTGAAAGTCAATAGTGGACGGTCTGAATAACAGGCCTGATCTTTTATCGGTGCCTGGGTCCGCGTTTTGCGTCTGAACCGGGGGCTGGGCTGTAGGGGCAGTAGAATTTACAGTGGGAGCGGGAGTAGGGGTTTGAGGTTTCCCTTGCCCTTGTACCTGTCCGTTTGGTAGTACTTGTCCCTGGGCCATCAATTGAAAGCTGATAAATAGCAGCAGCAATCCTTTCATGGTGATTGAATTTAGTTAAGCGTTTCCGTTTCTCATGTCTTCATGATAAATGATGCGTTCCAATTTGTGATGATCGAGTATAATTATTTTTCCTTCCTGGATGTCTATGATGTGTTCATCCCGCATGTCGCTGAGTGTGCGGATTAATGATTCTTTTGCAACGCCGGCAAGTGCGGCGAGGTTACAACGACTGATATTTAAACTGAAATCAATTGAACCGGAAGGGTTATACTTTTCATACGTAAGGAGTAATGCTTCACCCACTTTTTTTCGCAGGGAGCTATACGCCATGCGTAGCATTTGTTCTTGTTTGTCCGCAATATTGCGGGTTAGAATTTTGATGATATCTAACAGAAATGAATTGTTACACTGGAAAAGGTAATGAAGGTCTTCCCGCGATATAAATACGAGGTCGGCTTCTTCCATGACTTCGGCCGTTTCCCGGTGTCGGCCTCCATCCATGAGTGCTTGGAATCCGAGAAAATCTCCTTCATTAAAGAGACCTGTTATCAGTTCCTTTCCATCTTCATTCCATTTGCTGGTTTTCACCTTGCCTTTGAGGACATAGAAGATGCAGGTGGCAGATTTGCCTTCGCTGTAAATGATGCGTTTCTTTTTCAGATGTAAAAGATTACCATCATCAATTTGCAGTTTAAGCAACTCATTGATTGTTGTTACGGGATTAACAGTGGGTCCCGGTTCCACTTCTTCAGCGATCATTACTTTTTTCATCATCAGCATAAATTAGAATAGTTAAGGGCGTACGTAATATTACTGTTGAAGAGGTTTATCAACAATTCAAGAGGATATGGTCATCATTTTTGGGAGATTCGATTGGGGTCCAAAAAATGGCTACGTCTAGTATAGCACGGACTTGGGGGTTAGTTGTTTAAGTTCCTGAGGTGTACTTGGTAATCAATTTGTTTTTGGTTTAAAGAATTTAATTTCCCGGCTTTTATCGACAATCTCAAAATTTGCTGTTCCTTCAATCTCATGACTCAGGTCTACAGGATGAGCCATGGCTTTGGGTCTTACCTTATCTATAAATGCATCTGGGTTTAATGAAACAGTATACTTACCAGCAGGTACATTGATAAAATATGCACCAGTCATATCCGTAAGTGTACTATAACTTACCCCTGCACTATCTGTTGCGGTTACCTTTATGTTTTCCAGCCGTACACGAGTATGGGCTATAGAATCTGACAGGATTTTTAATTGTCCTGAGATAACACTGCTTTTCTTGAAAGGCAGTTGAACTGTCATGTCTTTGCTAACTGGGATGACCTGTGAAAGGCCTGCTGCGGGAATAAGCCCTTTGATGGTATTAATGGCCCGAAATTCTATCTTATAGGTTCCCGGTTCAATATTCTTGTATGTAACTTTACCGGTTGCATCAGTTATAAACGGAATGTCATTAATGCTGATCTCCAGATTTTGTAAAGTGTGCTCTCCAGGATCCATGATGCCATTCCCATTAACATCATTAAACGGTAAAAGGTTGAGCGTAAAATATTTTCTGTGTGTTACAATAGGCACATTGAATTTCTTCGTAATAATTACACTGAAATACCGGGTATTAACCCCATTCAGCGCTGGATTTGCATTGTTCTCCAGCGGAATAGATGCGTTAACCATTACATCCAAGTTGTTATGAGGATTACTATATAATAGATCCGCACCTATGATGTGGTATGTAATACTGTCAGATATTGTTTTAGACCAGTTATAGTAAAGACTTGTTTTAAGCCACCTGAACAAAACGAAATTAAAATACGGTCCGGCCAGAATAGACTGCTGATAACTCGCGAAGTTCTTAGTTGTTGCCGAGTCGAATAAGGGAATTTGGATATAATACCCTTTTACTCCGAACCATTTATAGTTTGCTGACAATAATGTATTTGTAATGAAAACAGATTTATTATTAGTGCCATAAGACGGGTTATAACCGCTGAGGCTGTTGAAATAAATGACTGATGTTTTATTAAATTTCTGCTGGTATGCCAACTCCCCAAAATTGTATTTGGGCAAAGAGGTTATAAATTGGGCGGTTTGTTCCAGTTTTCCGCCACTGATGGAAAAGGCTCCGCCGGGCAGACTATGACTATAACTGAGACCATACTTGGTGACATTATAGCTAAGCGCCGCTGAATTGAATACGGTATCCCGGAGGATGTTGACAGGGGAGCGGTTTTGTTGATAAAAAGCGCCAATTCCATTTTTACCCATTTTGTAAGTAAAGGAATGCGATTGAATCTGTAGTCCTCTATACAGTCCTGGATAATCGTCTGAATTGTACTGCATCTGAGAGAACAGATTGAATTTTTTCTTGGAAAGGCTGAAGAGATATCCGCCAGCATACCCAATCTTATCAGGTGGTGCTGTTGGTATATAAATAGTGCTGAAGTTCTTACCTACGCCTGCATTTAATTGCAGGGTAATGTTATTATTCTTGATTATAACCGCTTCATTGTTAAATAACAAACTATTATACTTGTTAACTGTATCATGATTGGCAGCTACGGCCTGTAGTAGCTTTACCTTTCCGATGTGATACTGTGCAGTAATAGTAGCATTATCATTGACGTAGTAGGGGATATTTTGTCTGTGTATGGCAACAGCAAAAGAAATAAAGTCATCAGGGGTGAATTTATAGGTAACCCTTCCGCCATTACCAAAAGTGTAGAAGTATTTGCTGTCTATCATGTTTCCGCCATACAGATTCCACTTCGGCGTATTATAAGTAACGCCAAATACGTTTTTCTCCAGTCGGGTACCCATGCCATACTGCTTGGTTCGATAGTAGAAAGAGAGCATTTTATCTGACCATGCTATATCTCCGGCAAATCCAACATAATAGGTAGCTTGACCATCCCAATTGATATAGCCAGTTTCTACGGAAAAAGGGAAAGTTTGATAAGGAGATATATTCTCTTTGAGTAAACTCTGTACCTTTTCAAGATTCACTATATTCATGAAGCTTTCACCAGAGGCTTCTTCAACAGTAACCGCTATGGGTTCCGTTTTCAGGCGGTTCCATTGAACTTCATTCAGTCTGAACTTATATGTGAATACAGTGTCCATACCTGGTGCAAGTTTCATTTTTACGTTGTGGTTTATTCCGAGGTTATTGTCTTTATATTCAGTGTTATAATTGCCTTCAATCGTACCACTGTTTTTAACCCTGGTCGTGATAGATACCTCTCTCTCCGTACCACGGAGCTGTACGATTTGGGTAATAGGTGTCACGCGGAACGCGCTGATTGGATCCGCTTTAATGTAGAATTTGTACGAATGAAATATGCCTGAAGTTTCCCGAATATTCACAATTACGGGGAGCCATTTAGCTGAGGTGCGTTGTTCCTTCATGACGATGACAGGTATTGTCACCTTTGAATTGGGGCCAAGCTTATGTGTTAGATCTTTTACCGGGGCAATTAATTTCCAAGACTCCGGCACCTGTAAAGTTAGGGTAAACTCCTTTTCGGTGCTCAGTTTATTTGTTATCGTAAAGTTATTGTACAGAAATCGAGCGTCTTTATTGGCTGCCAGCGAATCAGTGTGCTGTACCATCAAAGATTCACCGGACTGCGCAAATATTTTTACGCAGCAGATATTGCTAATGACAAGTGCAATGAGCAATAGCCGGATCAACTGAGATTTCATGATCTCGAGGGGTTGGGGTACATTGAAAATACAAAACAGGCAAGCCTCTCGCCTGGAAAGGCTTACCTGTGATAGAGACGGAAATTATAACTGTGTTGCTGTTACGATTACGTCCAGTCCATACAGACCACCAGTGTAGTTCCATCCTGGATCTGCTTTGAATTGCAGTGAGAAGCGTTTGTTACGACCTTCTTCACCACCATTGATTACAGGAGCAGGAGCAACTGTCAGTGCATTCCAGAATGATGGAGTTGCATTGGTACCACCAGTATTGTTGGAGAGCAGGTGATATTTCAGAACGCTGCAAGGCATTACGTTGTCGTCTGTACCTGTGCCCAGATAAGAGAAATTAGCGGATCCCGCTTTGATGGTAACGTTGAAGTCACGGTTAGAACTAACTTTGTAGTCTACATCATGATCACCCTTAGTGTTTTTCAAGATAACACCATGATCATAATCATGTTCGTCATCAAAGTTACCTACCAATGTACTGCATGGAGGGTCGATGTCAATAATGTTTGTTAAACACAAACCAACGCGAATTGTAGCGTGATCTGAAGCCTGAGCGAAGCAGCTCATGGAAGCCATGGCAATTGCAGCCGATAAGAACAATGCTTTCATTTTATTTGGGTTTAAAGTTCTGAGGTAAAAAAACAAATTCTTTAAATTGTTTCGCAAGATTTGCATGCGGTTTACGATTACAAACTTAGAGCCTTTACGACTCCTGTTTGATGACCACCATCACCGTTTTAAAAATTTTGTTAAATACTTCTTCGGGTGAAAAAAACATTTCCGATGAAATGCTTTGTGGGGGCTTGTTTTGAGAGGTGGTTTATTTTTATCGCTAAAAGACGTTAACGGATCATTCACAAAAATAGGGTGAAAACACGGTGGTAAATAATGTACAAACGTATATTTTACACCGTGTTTTTTTTCGTATATGCTTCTACGTTATATTGTATTTTAATCAGCTACTAGAAAGGATTCTAATTACTTTTTATGCTTGTTGGCTATCAGATAAAAACTGTTTTCTGTACATAAGCGGACTCACACCATTATGTTTTCTAAATTGGCGATTAAGATGACTCTCATCTGTATAACCAAGTTCTTCGGCGATCTGACCAATAGTAATAGCACTATGCGCTAATCGTTGCTGGACAAGCTTATTCCGGTACTGTGCAATATATTGTTGTAAACTCTCTCCCGTAAATTTTCTAAAATATTCTCCCACATAATTAATAGAGAGATGAAAGGTTTGGGCGAGATGCTCTACCCTCAGTTGCTCACTCTCTCCAATATGTTGACGAATATGCACCAGCATCCGGTTGATTAATGGTTCTTCTTCTATAGTGGCTACAGTAGCAGGTTTGCTGCCAGTTACATTTCTCGTTAGGATATTCAGAATTAAGGTAACAAGGTGTTGCAGATTCTCTTCATGGTAATCCCGTTGTTGCTCATATTCTGTTACCAACTGCCGAATAAACGCTCCAATCATCCGACAATCGCCCCCATGTGTGATCTGTATATGCTGAAAACGGTTATGGTGGAAGAATATATGTTCCAACTGCTTTAACCATTGTAAGGTTCGTTCTTTGTCGGCCGCCGATTTACTACTCCCAAGAAATACCTCCGAAAATCGGATAGAACACAGTTGTGTGGGCGTTTCACTTTCAAAACCGCGACAGTCCAGCGGGGTATAAAGGAATATATTTCCCTTGGTATAAGGGTATTTATTACGATTAAGAGTACGCATACCGCTTCCTTCCATCACCTGTACGATCTCAAAGAAATGATGTACCAGTGGCCTTTCATTCCAGTGTTCCAGATCAGAAACGCCTACTTCAAATGGACTATGCAACGATTTTTGTGTCATAACCTGTAAATGTACAAAACAAACCTTTTTTTATCACTGTTCTGCCGTGTTCGGTGGAACTAACTTTGTGTCAACAAACGATGAAACAATGAATACTACTGCAAAATTACTCGCCCCATTGACCAAAGGTGGTCACCATTTCCGCAATAGGATTGCAATGGCGCCCATGAGTAGAAGAAGAGCAACCGGCGACGCGATGCCTACAGATAATATGCGTATCTATTATGGACAAAGGGCCAGCGCTGGATTAATTATAGTAGAAAATACCGCCGTGGCCCCTAATGGGGTTGGCTATCAGCATAATCCAGGCATATTTTCCGCCGCCCAACAAAAAGTCTGGAAACAGATTACCGATGAAGTCCACCAGCAGGGAGGTACCATTTTCATACAACTCGTCCATACAGGGCGGATAGGGCATCCGGCCAATCAACAGGGCTTGCCTACTGTTGGTGCTTCTAATGTAGCGGCAGCCGGTATGGTCGGTATCCCTGGTGGAAACCATGTACCATTGCCTGTCCCTGATACCCTGACCACAGCAGGGGCTGCCGCGATGGTGCAAGCCCATGTAGATGCCGCCATCGCCGCTATGGAAGCTGGTTTTGATGGGGTGGAAATCCATGGGGCACATGGCTTCTTGCCGGCCCAGTTTCTACATCCTGCTACCAATCAACGAACCGACAAATACGGAGGAAGTATCGTCAACAGAAGCAGGTTCCTAATGGAAATTATGGAAGGTGTGGCAATAGCTATCGGGAAAGAACACACTGGCCTGCGTTTATCGCCGTTTTCAGGATTGAATGATCTGCCCACCTATCCAGAGGAACTGGCTACCCATCAATACCTGGCGGAGGAATTAGATAAACTGGGTATCTTATATATTCACCTCTCAGATCAGTCTGTAAATGGCCAGCCACCCATTCCTCACGCATACCTAGAAGATCTTCGTCAACGATTCCATCAACTGATTATCCTCGCAGGTGGATATACGCCCGCTACTGCGGAAGCGCGACTCCAAGAAGGCTTGGCAGATATCATTGCCT
This sequence comes from Chitinophaga sp., assembly GCF_019236475.1. Lineage (GTDB taxonomy): Bacteria > Bacteroidota > Bacteroidia > Chitinophagales > Chitinophagaceae > Chitinophaga. The sequence goes on along the minus strand of NZ_JAFAIX010000002.1, from coordinate 292,068 downwards.
TTGGCCGACCTTTCATCTCCAATCCCGACTTGGTGGAGAGAATACGGTACCAGTTGCCACTGGCGCCCGCTGATCCTGAAACCTTTTACCAGGGAGGAGATAGGGGATTAATTGATTATCCAACGTATCAAATTATTAAGGAAAATTGCGGTTTGGCGGATGATTTGCAGCCTGCCTGACATGAAGTATAGGATTAGTCATGAGAGACAGCCGTCTCCCATGACTTCCTTATCTTAAATAATTCATAATAGAAGGGGATATGCGGTAGTAAGAAGAACAACAGTACGTGATCCGCTCCTTCAAGTAATAAACAGAAAAATAGGGTAGTAAGGATTATTATTCCATGTACGAGGAAAGCAAATCGGATGGCCATTTTATACCCTAATAGTAACAAGATATTTATCATTAAATAAGCAGCCAATAGTAATAATAGGTAGATGATGGGAGATGAAGTATACGAGGGCCATCCTAGTGTTGGCCTTAAAAAGAACTCCAACACAAGTGCTGCAATTATTATCAAACAAAATAACAATCCAATAATAATAATCGCTTTACTGTATTGCGACAGTAAGGCTAATCGAATTTTTATTATTCGGAAATACTTTCGAATACATATGGAAAATGCAGTGGGCATAGAAATAGATGCTTTAATCTTGACTAGGTAAATTGTTGGAGCCTAAGATTTCTCCTGGTCCCATAGTCAATTATTATAAGGTAGTAAAGGGAATTTGCAACTTCGTATATATTTAAACGTTATCCCCCTGTTCCCATTTTTTTCGCAGTCAAAATAGTTGTGTAAAATAGACAGTACGCATAGGGATATATAAATGTGACTGCTCAAATATATATGCCTTCCTGGAAATTTAATTATATTTCTCATGTATCCATCTATTATTCCGAACCGTTCAAATGCAATGATTTGTTAATATTAGGTCAGAAACTTGTCTATATCTATTAGCTGTCTTAGATTGGTGCTTCAAATGAGTGAATCTACGTTGGTAAAAAAGGTGTTACTGATACTTTTGCTGGTGCTGATAAGGTTTGTAGCCTTAGCACAACAGGTGCAGGTCAGCGGAACTGTCTACGAAAAGACAGCTACTATGGGCTTGTCGGGCGTTAGTGTGCACAGCAACTCCGGAGCCGGTGCTGTCACTGATTCCCTGGGCCGTTATACCATCAAAATCCCACGTACCGATTCGCTTAGCTTTTCTTATCAAGGTAAGTCTACCCAAAAATTCGCCGTAAGGGAAATCAACCTTACCCGGCCTTTTGATATGAAACTGCTGGTGGAAGTGAAAACCCTCGCCACAGTAGAAGTAAAGGCCAAACCTAAGTCTTACCAGTACGATTCCCTGGAGAACCGCCGAGAATACCGCAAGTATTTCGACTTCCATCCGGAATATATCACCAGCGGCAATGGGGGCGCCGGCATCAACCTGGATGCCCTTTTCAGCATAGGTAAAATCAAACGCATGCAGCAGTTCCGCAAATTCCTCCAAAGAGATGAACAGGAGAAATATGTGGACTACCGCTTCAATAAGGACCTCGTTCAAAAAATTACTGGACTCAAATCCCCACTCCTGGAAAGCTTTATGGTAGCGTATCGCCCTACTTATGCCATGCTGATGAGCTTCGAAAATGATTACGATTACCTCCGCTATATCAAGGAAATGGGCTCCTATTACGAGTCCGAAGTCCATAGTGGCCGCACAAATATCCCCGTGTTTAATCGTTGATCTATTATTTTTATAATACTAACCTATAATTTATATTCTTTTTCTGATTGATGGAGCGCATCTACCTTTGTACCATCAAACAGCAAAAAAGACTATGAAAAAGATTTTAATTATAAATGCAGGCCAGGAATTTGGCCATTCCGGAGGAAAATTTACCAATACGATTACCGATGTCACTAAGCGCTTCTTTGATGCCAAAGAAGGTTATGAAGCCCAAATTACTAATGTGACTGCCGATTATAACCCAGATGAAGAGGTGAAGAAATTTGTATGGGCTGATGTGATTATTTATCATACCCCCATTTGGTGGTTTGCCGTACCTTTTGCCTTTAAGAAATATTTGGATGATGTATTCACCGCAGGGCATAATACAGGCATCTATACCAGCGATGGTCGCTCATCCGCCAATCCAGCCATCAACTATGGCACAGGTGGAATGATGCACGGAAAGCATTATATGCTCACTAGCAGTTGGAATGCACCAGAAACGGCATTTACACTCCCAGGTGAATTTTTTAATCAAACCACAGTGGATGACGGCGTGATGAATGGCTTCCATCGCATGAATGCATTCGCTGGACTGGCGCCACTGAAGAGCTATCATTTCCATGATGTGGAGAAAAACGTACAGATAGAAAAACACGTGTCTGCCTATACTGCCCATCTAAACGAAGTATTTTCGAATAAACACGTGTTACAAGCACCTGTTCTAAATTAGTTATACATGAAAGTCTATTTAACCGCAATTATTAAAAGTAAACCAGAATACCAGGAAGCAGTAAAAACGCAGTTGTTGCAAATGGTGCAGCAGAGCCGACAGGAAGCCGCCTGCCTACAGTACGACCTCCATCAAGAAAATACGGATGAAAACATTTTCACTTTCCATGAGATTTGGGAAAATGCCGAAGGCCTGGCACAGCATGACCAGCAACCCTATATTCAATCGTTTGTGGGAATAATTCCTGTTATGCTCCAGGAGCCACCTGTTATTTATAGAGGGAAACTATTGTAAGTAAATACGTCAAACGCGCAAAGCCCAGTCCTTTGCGCGTTTGCGCGTTAAAAAAATAATGTCAGTCTCAGTAATATGGTGTAATATTAAACGTTCTTAGGGAAGCATTTTAATACTATCATGAAACATACCTTACGTTATTTTTTTAGTGGCATTGTTGGCTGCCTGTTATGTATTGCCTCCACTGTTGATGTTATGGCGCAGACGACCGGAAAAGCGCCTGTATCCGATATCACCGTTTCCATACTGGAATGGGTGAAGCATTTGGATAAAGGGCTGGACAAATACGCCACTGCTGAGAAAAAGGAAGATCTGAATGATAAATTCGGAAACCTGAGTCGGGAACTCACGGAATATATGCAGTTCCGGAAACGTTTGTCGGATAGCCTTTTCCGTCATAATATCGCTCCAGGCAAGAAGGATGAAGTTACCCTGGAAATAATGAAAGAGAAAATGTCTGGTATCATGCAGCGCATGCGAGATGTAACAGACCTCACCAATAACGACCTCCGTTCAGAAGGGGACCGGTTAAATGAAAAGATGTACAATATGCTCTATGGAGATCAGGTGGTATACCTCTCCAACCTAGAAGCTTTCCTGGCAGGTTATGATGTCACCAAAAAAGACCTGGCAGTGGATGGTAGTGCTAATACAGGGCGACTACAAGAAAGCGTCAATATCTTGAACACGATGCAGTCGCGCCTGAGAAGAAAGTAAGCCTTACTTCTTACGGTTCTGATCCTCGATGTCTGCTACATCATCGGCATCAATACCGCCTTGCAATAATATTTTCCCGATAAAAGCACTTTTTCCTTCGATGTAGTCATCGATGTTATCTACCTGTGCAGCCAGGGTTTCCTTCAGTTGGCCATATGCATTACGGAGCTGTGCATCTGCGCGCAGGGTATCACGCACCAGCAGATGATTACGCAGACTAACACTGCCATCCACGCAGCAATATAGGTTGTGTTTAGGTCGAAGGGTTTGATCGCCGGTATCCGGCGTATAGGCGCTAGTAATGCCATAAGCATAACGGTCCTTAATGCCGAGATCGCCGCGGAAAGTATATCCCAACGATTCCAGTGCACTGGTAACAATTGGCAACTGCGCTGCCGATGAAATGATGATATCTATATCTAGGATAGGTTTTGCAGGCAGACCCGGAACCGACGTACTGCCCACGTGCTCTATGCGCGGATAAAGGGCTTGCAGCCGCTGTAAGTAAATTTCCTTCAGTGCCTGAAATTGCTCCGGCCATTGGGGATCATAAGGTACGACTTCAATTTTTTCCATCCGGCAAAGATAGTTATCTACGCATTAAACGTCCTTTTTCTTTTCTTTTTAAGGAACTATTTTCTGCCAAATGTGTTTAATAATTACATACCATAATTATTGTTCACTCAATTAACCGATGTTTATGAATGCTCCTGAAAAACAAAGTCGTGCGCTCAGTTATGATCCCTGGCGCGATTTCTTTAGCTGGGAAAACTTTTTTCCAGCCGATCGTGCTGCCAGACAGCTTCCGGCAGTAAACATCAGCGAAGATGAAAAAAATTATGTGGTGGATGTGATTGCTCCCGGATTCAAGAAGGAAGATTTTAAAGTAAACATAGAAGATGATGTACTCACCATTAGTGCGGAATCCAAACATGAATCAACAGAAGCAGATGAGAAGAAAAGGTATAGTCGCCGTGAATATAGTTACAGCTCTTTTACCAGATCTTTCAAGCTCCCTGAAAATACGAAGGATGACGGTATTACCGCCACCTATGCTGATGGCGTCCTGAAGTTGAATGTGCCCAAAAGCGGGCAGCAGGTGAAAGCCACTAAGCAAATTGCTATTAAATAATAATTCGGTTTTATCTATTCGAGAAATGTCAAGAGGCGGTAACCGTGGGTGCCGCCTCTTATTTTATAACAATATGATCGCGCTCTTAATTATCAAAAGCATCACAACGCCTGTATACAATGAATTGCTTTAATCCACAGAATATATTCGGGTTCTTCCAATCTGCTGCGAAATCCGCTACCACTTTGGCGCCGGCTTCCCATGGTTGATTGTTCAGGTTACATTCATGCGTGATATTGCCTTGACCATCCTTGGCGGCATATATTTTTAACCAGTTAAATTTCTGGTTGGGAATAATGGACTTTAAAAATATATTCAGGATTTCACGCATACTGGCTGTTTCTGGTTCTTCTTCCCAATTGCCCTGTAAGCCTATCTGTCCTTCTTTTGGATGCCACAGAATGCCATCCCGGTCGTTAAAGTCGAGATCTGGATCATGTGTATCATTGAATCCATCCATAATAGGAGGAAATATCGTGCTGAGGAAATTATCAATGCCTGACTCCAACTTTTCATGTAGGGTGGTGCCTACACCTACCAAGTATTCTACAATACCGTCCGGAAAATATTCCGGATGCATTACCACAAAAACTAGCTTGGTCAAATTGGGATGTAAGCCCTCCTGGATTACATCAGAAGCAACCACTTCTACCTGATGATCCACCATCAAACTTATGCGTTCAGGGTTGAATTCCACATGGTAATGTTGCTCCATTAATTTTTCCTTCAGCAGGTGCGTGAGCTGCTCATAAACTGGCGTATCCTCTTGGCGTTTCATTGGTTCTCATGGTTTATCTATTTTTATAATATGTTGATGCCTCAAGGTAAACAAAATAACCAGACGTCAAAATTTTTACTAGTTATCGGTTCTGAACAGACTGGCAGGTAAACCACCTACATTTTTTATCCTTGCCTGCAGGCGTCGCTGGGAAATGAGGACTTTTTCATTTGCGTGAGAATCATTAAATTAGTAAGCTTAAAATCATGTCTTATGAATGAACTACAGGCAAAAGCGGGCATCCAGATTTCCCGGCCAATCGCAACGGTATTTCAGGCGATTGTTGACCCAAATGAAATGTCTAATTATTTTATTGAAACTGGTACTGGTAAGCTAGAAGCGGGTAATACGGTTACCTGGAAATTTCCAGAATTCGCAGACAAAATTCCTGTAAAGGTGCTCACCGTACATGCGCCAGTGTCCATTATATTTGAATGGGAAGGCGCTCCAGGCAATCAGCTCAAAGTAGATATACAACTAGAAGACCGTGGTGGCAATAGTACTGTTGTAAAAGTAACCGAAGGAGATATGCCTAATACAGATGCCGGCTTGAAGTGGCTCAGAGGCAATACCGAAGGTTGGGCTAACTTCCTCGCCTGTATGAAAGCATGGCTGGAATATGGTATACATCTGCGTAAGGGCGCTTTTGATTATATGAAACCTGCTTGAGTTAATAACCACATTTTCAACTTATCGACTCAAAAGATCCTGTAACTATTCCGCAATAACTAATCTTGTTTACCCGTTGTAAACAGATGTTTGGTATGATTATTTCAGCACAAAGCCAAACTGTTGGTACGCCATGATGAAATGGGTGTTAAAAAAGAGCAATGGCACTGATAACCCACATGCTGTTGAGTTACGAATGAAACCCGAGTTTGACCCACTTGTCAATGCTATTTATACAATCGACTATGAGTTGTTCCCGGAATTCATGACCGTTGTTAGCCAGTCGGAGAACTGGGGATTTTCGTCTGCTTATTTCAAATTTTATGATTGCATGGATGTCCCGGAAAGACATGCAGTAGAACGGTTTGAAGGTCGTAGAATGAAGCCTGCAGAGGTTTTTATATCCCAGGAGTATGTAGGGGCTGTACTAGTCGGACAACCGGAATTCAACCAATTGATCCTGGAATATGGTCATGCCATGTTGCAATATAAATCGCAACGAGATCTAGTTTCTGCTGCTTGGGTGAACGAAATGAAAAAAGCGCTAAGTATCCTCACTGGGCTTATCCTGGGCAATGGCGGGCATTAAAAAGCCGCACAGTTTCCCATGCGGCCTTTGTATTGGTATTGCTGTTATGTTTGTACAGAATAGTGGTGAAGATTAATCGCCCACTACTACAGTAATAAATCCTCTTGCTACATCGGTGGCTTTTGTCACTGGATTTTTTACCCGGAAGATATAGTAATAAGTACCTTCTGCCAGTCGCTGCCCATTTATGTGCGCATCCCAGGTATTGTTGTAATTTTTCTGAGAATAAACAGTTCTTCCTGCTCTGTCTACAATGGTCAGTTCATTTACGGGATACTCTTCGATGTTCTCAATCCTCCAGAGATCATTGTGGCCATCTCCATTAGGACTTACTACATTATTAGCTCTGACAATAAAATCCCCTAACAGGCGAATATCAATGGCAGCGGTATCCGAACAGCCTCCAAAATTACTGGTGGCCGTTACTATATAGCGGGTGTTGAATACAGGTCTTACTACAATACTGGCGGAGCCGGTTTCTCCAACGATGCCGGAAGCTGCTCGCCATTGGTATTGATCACCACCTGAAGCGGTAAGTGTCAATTGATCGCCTTTAGCAATAATACTACCTTTATCAGTTGCAATGCTGACGTTAGGAAGTCGGTTGACGGTTAGGGTAAAAGTGCGTAAACGCGTGTCCTGGCCGCCGTTACGTACGCCTCCATTATCTTTGATCATCACAGTAATTATGCAACTACCGCCTAAAATACCACCTTTCAGTTGATAGGTGAGTACGCCTTCATGGGTCACATTTAACTGTTGCAGTAAAGGCGCATCTGCTACCGCTACCAAGCTATAGGTCTGATCTGGTTCTACGGCAGACATACCCGTTAGAAAGATAGTATCCACAGATGTTCCAGCACACGCCCCTTTATCAGCAATAGGATCAAGTGTAGGCGGTATATTCATGTAAGTATCCATGATAGCCACCGTAATTTCAGCCATATTGCTATTGGATATTCCGTCACTCACCATCACGTATACACTGACGATATTGCCACGATTCGCTTGTAAGCGGGTTGCATCCTTTACTACCAGCCTGCCGCTGGCATCCAGGTCAAAGGCGCCTTTACTACCATCATCTTCGAGGATCCATTGCAGGTTACTGCCGGTAGCCGTCAGTTGGCCTACAATGGCGCCAACAGGACTGTCATCCCGAATAGTAAAAGCTTGGTTATCAATGCTGGGAGCTGCCGCCATGGTACTACTGAAATGTGTGCCCGCTGCTTTTACAGACACAGGATCGCTCATCAGTATAGCCGCAGATGCAAATAGCAATTGCGCTACTTTCTTAATGTAGATGTTATTCATAGGCATCGGTACAGGAATGGTCCACCCATAGGCGGATGATCTCAGGCGTAAAGATAACCAGCTTTTTTTGTTATAGAAATATTTTTTTTAATATATAAGGAGACACGTGATATTTAAAAGGATGGTCCCCGCCCATAGTGAAGCTGGCCTTCGTTTTTAATAAGTCCCCTGAATAGGAATTTCTTCCAAAAACTGCATCAGGTCTTGCAGGTCTTGGTTAAGAGAACGAATAGAGGATTGCAATTCATTCAACATGGCTGCCCTGGTATGCAGATCATCTGCCGTATATACGCCACCGTTACCAAAGAATTTTTGTTCTTCTTTTTTGCTTAACTCAGTTCCCATATCATATTCCTGCCAGCGCCCTCTGATACTGGCCGCCAGGGAATGTTTACCGGTATTACTAAACATAGGCTCTGTGAGCATATACCAGATGAACGGGGAATAATAGTGGCTGCTGTCACTCTCATACCACAGTGGAGATAACATGTTTTTATCTAACCGTAATCGTATCTTCTTACCAGCCGGATTAATGGTCATCAATACCAATCCTGTTGAAATAGCGCCCCCAGTTACTGCTGCAAAATTCTGTGCCCTTTCATCGTTCAGCTTTATAGTGAGGATTGTAGTAATAGCGCCGGCTGCAATGGATGCTACGGTGAGCCGATTATCGCGGGTATCATTGATATCGTCAAGATAGCGGCCCAATTGATCTGCCCTTTCTCCTTCACAGTCCAGTTGTGCAGCTAGTCCTGCTATTTCAGTACCGGCAATCATTAAACGCTGCTGAATATCTGATCGCAGAATAGCCCTTCGAGCAGTAGCTGCAAGTCCTGTATCACGGCGCATCTGGCGCAACTGCGCAATCATCTCCAATGTACCGGTGGCATTGGCAGTTAATACAGTATGCGGTTTCCAGTCAGGGTATTGGTTCAGCAAAGAATCTTTGTTCATCAAAGGATGATATTCCTTGTTGGGATGCAAAGAAGGCGCGGGTGCACAATAATTGCTTTCCATCTGTAGCCGATTCATTTCCATTACCCTTCCTGATTTACAGGAAATTAGCAACAGCGTAAATAAGCAAAAAAGCAATAGGTGAGTAGTGGTGGATTTCATGAAAATGCTGATTACAGTAAATCGGTTTAATTACAATCTGACGGGATATTTTGTTATAAACAACGGGAGAAGAAGGAGATCGTAGAAGGGCGCAATATTCCAGGGATTTTCGTTATATTGAAATAATATAGCCTTAACGTCCCCGACACCCCTAGTTAACATAGATCATTGAAATTGTACTCGTAATAACCCTTTCACCACCAAATCCAAATTTCTCTAAACTCCTATTTCGTTATGATGAAAACTCCATTCAGGATTTTATTCCTGCTATCTGTCGCCACAGCAAGTCTGATCGTTAGCTGTACTAAAAATGTCAATCCCGTAAAGCCAGAAACAGAGAGCACTGTCAAAGCAAAAACGGAATCTGTTACACTCAGTGAGGATTTTGAGGTAGGCACTACCAGTCCCAAAACAGCCTATGATGTAGCCCCGGCGGGCTCCTCGGCGGGTGATGACGTCACGTTGCACGGTAATTCATGGAACCTATTTGATGCGTTGATAGGCAATCTCGCCGCAGATCTCAAAGTTGGCTCCTGGTCGGCCCGCATCCGTAATACAGGTCGTATTACGATGCAGTTTGACGTAACTACTGGTATCAGCACGGTATCTGTAGCTCATGGTTTGTACGGAACAGACGGCGCCAGCACCTGGGGCCTCTGGTACTCCACTGACGGCGGTACTACTTGGACGCAATCCGGCGCCGCTATCACGTCTACGGCTACACTCCAAACGCAAACGTTCACCATCAACGTTTCCGGAAATGCTCGTATCGAAATCCGTAAACTGAGTGGCGGTACCAATCGTATCAACATCGACAACATTGTTATCAATGATTTTGGTGGTGGAGGCGGTACGCCATTGCCAGGAAAGAAATTCCTGTTTGATGCCAGTAAGAGAGAGAATGCCGGTAGTGCCGACTGGCAGATAGATGCCGATGGTACCGAGAATGTACCCATTTATACCGGCGGAACTACCGTGGAAACTGCCGCTCAGCGTTTCCCTACGCCTTCTTACACGGGCATTACTGCCACTACGCCTGAAACCTATTGGAGAGGGGCTACTTCTTCTTGGGCCATTGAACTCGTGAAAAGAGGACAATATGTAGAATCTTTGCCTAATGGCGGCGCCATAACTTACGGCGATGCCACCAATCCCCAGGACCTCAGCAACTACGATGTATTCGTGGTAATTGAACCTAACCGTTTGTTTACAGCTTCAGAAAAAACAGCGCTGATGAATTTTATTGCCAATGGCGGCGGACTCATGATGATCGCTGATCATACCGGTCAGAATATTTCCGGCGTGGATGCTAATGGCTATAACCCTTCTGATCGGGATGGAGATGGATACGATAGTCCACGTGTATGGAATGATTTTATGAGCAACAACGGCGTTAATAACAACAAACCTTTCGGCTTTGTGGTAGACTCTGTAGATATCAACGAACAGCCTACTACCAAGGTGTACACAGGTACCAATAGCTATGCGCAGAAAGTACTGGGTGGAGCAGCAGGTACCGCTGCTAAACTGGCCTTCTACAATGGTACTACAGCTACTCTGTATCCAAGTGTCAATGGTAATGTACAAGGGCTGTTCTGGAGAATGAGCGCCACGCTGAATGGTAACACTGGCGTGATGGCCTTACTGTCTACCTACGGCAACGGAAGAGTAGTATTTATCGGTGATAGCTCTCCGGCGGATGATGGCACCGGCGATCCCAATGATGCGCTGCATAATGGCTGGTCTGGCGATGTGCCTTCTGGATATACTTCACATCCGGCTTTACACTTAAATGCTTCTTTGTGGTTGGCTAAGCTGCAATAAGAAATACGCTATAGCTTGTCGTCCCTGCCCAGTGGGGCAGGGACGATTTTTTTGCAGAAAAAATTTATTGAGACCAACCGGTAGGCGTTCTATCCCAACGATGAGATTTCAGTTCTTGCAGCAGGCTTTGTGAGAGACCTTTACCATCGCTGGCAGCCATATTAGCGTTTACGTTTCTCAGTTTACGCATACCAGGAATGGTAGTTCCAATATCTGGATTGCTGAGAATGAATCGTAGCGCCATTTCCGGCATGGTCATCCCTGCGGGAATCAATGGCTTCAAGGCATCTGCATGTTCTACGCTGCTGTTCAGATTTTCAGGAACGAAGTAACTAGCTCTCCAGTCATTAGCAGGGAAAGTAGTTTCTTTGGTGAAGGTGCCGGTGAGGGTACCCTCATCGAAAGGTACACGGGCAATCACGCCGATGTTCATTTCTCGACAGAGAGGCAGGAGGTTGTCTTCCGGCGCCTGATCGAAGATATTGTAGATGACCTGTACGGCATCTATCAGCCCTGTTTTCAAGGTTTCCAGGCAGTTGTCTGGTTCCCAGCGGTTAACGCTGATCCCCCAATGTTTTACTTTACCTTGCTGTTGCAGTTTGGTGATGGCTTCTTTCCATTCGTCTTGCTGTACCCAACTATCTTCCCAAACGTGAAATTGCTGTAAGTCGATGCATTCTACACCGAGGTTTTTAAGACTTTTTTCTGTGTATTCAATGATGTAATCGGCAGGGAATACATCTGATAATTTATATTCAGGTCTGGATGGCCATTTACGGTTTTTAGGAGGTACTTTGGTGGCGGCATACAGGCGTTTGCCCGGATGACGACGGATGGTTTTGTTCAGTATTTCTTCGCTCAAGCCTTCTCCGTATCCCCAGGCGGTATCGAAGAAATTGCAACCCAGTTCAATGGAGCGATCCAGCGCCATGTTCACTTCTTTCTCTTCAGAGCCTGTCCAGCCGGCCATTCCCCACATACCATATCCAATCTCGCTGACTTTCCAGCCTGTTTTTCCAAATACTCTGTATTCCATAAAATGATGGTTTAATTAAAGGTCCAATAAAATTGGGGGCTAATATACATCAATGATGTAGTATTTACCAGTCTATTCTGCGAGCAGCGCAGATAGGAATTTTTTAAAATCAGTGTTCGTATAATCTTTAGCGCCGGTATAACGGGCACGTATATTACCTTTCTTATCGATAACAATGGTGGTAGGCAATGTACCATTGTATACATCCCGGGCAATGGCGGTAGTGGCCGCATAGACGGGAAGTGTATAGTTGTGCTCCTCTAGAAAACGACGCGCTTTCACGAGGTCGCTGTCTGCATCTACCGCTACAAATACAAGCTGATTATTGCCCTTGAAGTCCTGGTACAAGGCATCCAGGGAGGGCATTTCGGCCCTACAAGGAGGGCACCAAGTGGCCCAGAAATTCAGCAAAATTACTTTACCCTGCATACCAGTAATACTCATCATCTGACCAGACTCATCGCTGAAAGAGGCATCTGGCATGTGTTCGCCAGCAGTGGTAGGCACCGATGGTTGAAACAATCCGATCTTCATCAAACCCCTGATGACGTAAGATTTGGCCGTTGGATTAATGATGACCACTACCAGGATCAACAGGAAAATAGCATTAAAAATGTTGCTCCTGGTGAACCATTTCTTTTTCATAGCAGTTAAATTTGGTTTGTGAGTAGCAAATATAGGATGGATGAACAAACTGTACGAGGAGAAATGTAGATAAGCCATGTCATTGCCTAAAGCGCTTAAGTTTCTTTGTCAGCAATTATAAAATTGTTTTTATGCAAAAGATAGTACCATTTCTTTGGTTTGATAACCAAGCAGAAGAAGCCATCAATTTTTATATCTCCGTGTTTAAAAATGCACGTATTGTAGAGATGAATCGTTATACTGCTGCGGGCCCTGGCCCAGAGGGGAGTGTGATGTCTGCTACCTTCGAGATCGAAGGACAAACCTTTTACGCATTAAATGGAGGCCCTGTATTTACCTTTAATCCTGCGATCTCCCTATTTGTAAACTGCACCACGCAAGCTGAGGTGGACGAGCTTTGGTCCAAACTCTTGGCAGATGGGGGAGTACCTAATCAATGTGGCTGGTTGACAGATAAATACGGCCTTTCCTGGCAGATCGTGCCCGTTCAACTAGGACAGTTGCTCTCAGATAAGGACCGCGTTAAAGCGGCCAGGGTAATGGAAGCTATGTTGAAGATGACCAAACTGGACATACAAGCATTGGAAGATGCAGCCAGTGGCCAGGGAGCTACGCATCTCGCGTAAGCATTACCATTGTATAATCTGCAAGATGATTTTCCACCCTGCACTGGTACGAAACCAGATACGCATGTAATTGTTTCTTTTAGCACCTTCTAACGTATAACCATATACGTAGCCCAGGTCTTTGTCTTCTGAAAGTCCGCCTGCTACTGGTTTGAAGGTGATATTGTTATGTAGTTCGCCAATAGCCTCCATAATACTGGTACTGTCGTGCAGCGGTGGATATCCTTCCAGGTTAAACCAGGTGGCATTTGTGATATACTCACTGAATGCCAGGTTACCAGCCGTTTGATAGTCCTTTAAAAATAAGGACTCTACTTCGCTGATCTCACCGATAGCGGAGGGTACTGCACTTTTATTAGCTATACTGTTGGAAGAGGTGCTAGGTGTGGCGCTAGTGGCTTTCCCCTCAGATGGGCTAGTTGTAAATTCGGTATTGCCACTAAGAGCCATATTATGATATACCGCTTTTCCAAAAAGCTGAATTTGTGGCTCAGGAAGTTGTAGCCACTGTGGATGCACATTACGGATAATACCCTTAGAAAAACTAACAGCGGCACTATCAAGGAAGTGTAAGAAGGCGGACCTGCAAGAATCGCGCGCCATAGCGGCGAAAGACAGCTCTGCTGCAGCAATAGGCCGCTGAGCAAAAGCAAAAGTGCAGATACAGAGAATCAATGACAATGACAATAAGTATCGCATAAATCTCGATTGTTAGAATAGATGGTAGTTGCTTGCGGTTATAATAGGGTGTTTTGGGAGTTATTCGGCTTTCGGGGAAAATACCTGTCTTGCGGTCGATAATTCATTAAAGATAACGAAATGTAATCAAACAAAAATCATTTTGATATTTTATCTCTTTTTTGAAGGCTGTCGGTTTCGTTCTATTTCCCGAGATAGCGCCACAGTAGTTTTACATAAAAATGAACATGAAACTGCTGCTCTTATTACCTGCCTTCTTTAGTATGAATGCTGACACCGATAAAAAAGCGGTATTGCAAGTCCTGGAAACCAAATGTAACTATTGCCATCGCGTTGCAAACCCTTATCGCGTTTTTAACAAGAAAAATATGGATACCAATGCTGCCGATATCTACCAACAAGTATTTGTAAAGAAAAGAATGCCAATGGGAGAGGGCAACCCACTGTCTGAACAAGAACAAACAATGATCAAATCTTGGATTACAACTGTGCGCAATAACTAATCTTTTTAAAAAAATTATTTATCAAACTGATACTTTATTAATCTTCTGCTAAATTTTTTTTTGGCGTTTACTTTAGGAATATATAATAATTTATATGTCTATATAGATTGATTATTATGTAATTATGATATTATAGAGACAGCCAACCCTCCATTTACCTCCAAATAAACTTAATAAAAAAATATATTAACTATATTGTAGTTTAATAAAAATATATATATTCACACTGCGCTGTATTAGAACATCAACCAAACATCAGGGACGTCTTCACAGATAAACTTTCCTGAAACCAAAATAAAAACAGGCGTCCACGGACGTCGTAACCGACTATGTCATAGTCCGGATCAATATTGTCATTTCACTTATGAATTACACAACGATGCTATCTATCACTAAAAAAAAGACGCATATGAAAGAACGGTTCCTTATCCCGTGTCTTATGCTGCTCATGCTGTTTGCAACCGCAGTACATGGGCAATCCGGTAAAATATCCGGCAAAATCACCGACCATGACAGTGGTGAACCTCTCCCCGGGGTTACGGTCAGGGTGAAAGGAAAATCCATCGCGGCACAAACGGATGGCAAAGGAGTATTCTCACTCAATGCCGGTCCGCAAGATATTCTGATCTGTTCGATCGTCGGATATAACCAGACGGAACAAACTGTAGGTACCGCTACCAACTTGCAAATACAACTCTCCGGTCAGGCTATTGCGCTGAAAGACTTGGTAGTAGTAGGTTATGGCACACAAAAGAAAGCAAATCTCACCGGCGCACTCACGGTATTAAAAACAGAAGATCTTACCAAA
This sequence comes from Chitinophaga sp., assembly GCF_019236475.1. Taxonomy (GTDB): domain Bacteria; phylum Bacteroidota; class Bacteroidia; order Chitinophagales; family Chitinophagaceae; genus Chitinophaga. Next base: position 276,867 of record NZ_JAFAIX010000002.1, on the reverse strand, counting down.
AGACAAGTAGCTTCTGCTTCGAATCTATTGCAAGGTCTTGTTCCAGGCGTAATGGTGACTCAACAATCCGGTAAACCCGGAACAGATGGCGCCAGTATTCGCATTCGCGGCGAAGGCTCTGTATACGCAGGTTCCAGCCCGCTCATCCTCGTAGACGGTGTGCAGATGAACCTAGATCAAATAGATCCAAATACGATTGAAAGCATGACGGTACTAAAAGATGCGGCTTCCACCGCCATCTATGGTTCCCGCGCTACCAACGGGGTAATCTTGGTAACTACCCGCCGCGGAAAAGGGCAGGGACTTGCCATGCAATACAATGCCTTTGTAGCCAAACAGGCAGCTACTAACCTGCCAGAGAAAGTGAATGCCATAGAGCATATGCAATACGCGAACATCGCTCGCCAGAACACTACCAACAATCCAAATGCTTTCGCTTTTGATACTGCACTGATCAATAAATACAAACAACATCCGGCAGATAATTTCAATTACTTCGATACGGATTGGGAAAAACTGATCCTGACCAATACAGGCATGATGCAAAATCATAACCTGAACCTGAGTCTGGGTAGTGAAAATATCCGCTTCTTCGCTTCTGGCACCTATCTGAAACAACAAGGTCTTACACCCAATACCTACTATTCCCGCTACGATTTGCGCATGAATGCAGATATCCGCATCAGCGACAAATTAAGTATGAAAGGAGACTTCATCTATAATAAATCCGCTAGAAACGAACCTGGTGGCGCTACTCCGGAGTTTATTATTAAACAGATGCTGGGGATGCCAGCCAATGCGGCAGGTAAATTCGCCGATGGAAAATATGGCGATGCCGGACAAAGCGCTAAGCGCAACCCCGTCGGACAAGCAGAAGCTAGCGGCTTCAATCTAAATGAAACGCCTTCCAATATCCTGAAAGCTACGCTCGTATATAAACCGATTAAAGAACTGGAATTCGAAGCCTGGTTCTCTAACAATACGTACAACGCACATAATAAGAAGTTCACACAGAACTATGCGGTATACCGCCCAGATTATACCAGCAATCAGTTGGCGTTTGATAGCTATTATCCTGCACAAAACATGCTGTCAGAAAGCTATTCAAATAATAAACTGAACTACTATACCATTCAGGGTACATTCAGTAAATCTTTCGGTGGCCATGAACTGAAGCTGCTGGCGGGTTATCAGGCGGAAGATTTCAGCGTTTCTTCCCTGGGTGCTTCCCGTACAGATTTTCCTTCCAATGATCCATACATGGGTATTGGTACGAAAAACTTCAACAACAGCGGCGGCGCTAGTCAGTATTTTCTCCAGAGTTTTTTTGGGAGACTCAACTACAACTACCGTGGAAAGTACCTCCTCGAATTGAATGGAAGGGCAGATGGTTCTTCCCGTTTCTCACAGGAATTTCATAACCAATGGGGATACTATCCGTCTGTTTCCGCAGGATGGATACTGAGTCAAGAAAATTTCTTCAGCAGCCTAACAAATGTCATCAGCTTCGCGAAAATCAGAGCCAGCTACGGTTCCCTCGGAAACCAGTCCCTACCTGAATATTATCCTTTCGTAGCCACGCTGAATACCACTGATTATAACTATTATTTCAATAGTCGCAATAACTCCGGTGTCGCACAAACCGCTGCTGCCAACCCGATGATCTCCTGGGAGAAATCTACGCAGCAGGATATTGGTCTGGATATGGTGTTCTTGAAAGACAGGCTGAGTCTCACTTTCGATTATTATAAGAAAGGAGTGTCGGCCATGTTGTTGAAAAAACCTATTCCGAATTATGTGGGTCTAACTCCTCCTTATGTCAACATCGGTTCCATGGAAAACAAAGGATGGGAGCTGGCTTTGGGATGGAAAGATCATATAGGGGAGTTCCGCTATAATGTAGGTTTGAACCTCTCTGATGTTCGTAACCGCGTGAAAGACCTGGGTGGCGTGAATATCATCGATGGCGCATTTATCACTACACCGGGATCGCCTATACGTAGTTATTATGGATATATAGCAGATGGTTATTACCAGAATGATGCAGAAGTAACGAAAGGGCCGTTCTATCAGAGTACTACCAAGCCAGGAGATATCCGCTACAAAGATATCAGTGGACCGAATGGTACGCCAGATGGAAAAATTGATGGATACGACCGCGTAGTGCTGGGAGATAATATGCCGCACTATGAGTATAGCCTGAACCTCAATGGATCCTGGAAAGGATTTGACTTGAATGTTTTCTTCCAAGGGGTTGGCAAAAGAGATAACTATGTAAGTGGTACAGGTGCATGGGCATTCTATTCTGCAGACTTCATCGGTACGATGTACACCTGGCAGAAAGATTTCTGGACGCCAAATAATCCTAATGCCGCTTATCCGCGTCTGACGGAGAATCCTTCTTTCCCTACCTCTTCCTTCTGGATGAAAAACGGGGCCTACTTCCGATTGAAGAATGTCTCACTGGGCTATACTTTCAATGGCAAGCAGTTGAAGTTTGCGAGAATCAACTCATTGCGTGTATACGTGAGCGGTAGTAACCTGTTTACGCATTCCAAATACGCGCCTGGATTTGATCCGGAAATCAATAACATCAACGGGGAATTCTATCCTGTTATGAAAACGTATACCGCTGGCATTAACCTGAAATTCTAATTTATCTAAACTATTTTGCGATGAAACGCATCAGTATATTCTTCCTCCTGGCAACTGCCCTCGGTGCCTGTCAGAAGGATCTCAACAAACAGCCGCTGGATAGCCCGTCCTCATCCACGTATTATACCAATGAAGCCCAGGTGACATTGGGCCTGACAGGCGTCTACAGCAGCACTTACTGGAACCTAAACAACAGCATTCCCGTTCAAATATCGTTTGACCAATACACGGAGCTGGGGCTAGAAAGAAACCCTGGCATCGCTGCGGGAGCCTATGACGCCACCACAGGTACTATAGGAACCTCCTGGCAGTTGATGTATAAAACGGTATCATTTGCCAATAACCTATTGGATGGTATGGTAAGAGCAAAAGGTAATATGCTGCCGGATACCTATGCACGCATGCAAGCGGAGGCACTGGTATTACGCGCATGGGCCTACTACCATCTGATTGGCTTGTACGGGGATGTACCATTTTATACCAAGCCCTTGCTGCCAACAGAATTCTATACCCAGGTAAGAACAGACAAAAATAAAATAGGAGATTATCTCTTGAATGATCTGGACAGTGCTGCTGCAAAGCTACCTTGGCAAATGGCGGATCAGGGTAGGGTGAACAAAGGGGCCGCATTGGGATTGAAAGCCAAGCTGGCACTGCTGTTACAACGCTATGATGTAGCGGCTACCGCTGCTAATGATGTGATCAAGAGTGCGCAATATGGTTTGAATCCTGTATTTGCTAACCTATTCAAAAAAGCAGGACAGAACACAAACGCGGGTAAAGAAATCCTGTTTATGCTGCCTTTCCCGGATGATCAGGCCAATCCTACCAGTCTCGTTGCCGTAGGGCAAGGTTCTCGTGCTTTATCGGCACAAAGTGGTCGTTTTCCTATTCAGACATTGGTAGACCGTTTTGAATGCATTGATGGTAAACGCATCGATGAATCTCCACTGTATAATCCTGCAAATCCTTCCAAAAACCGTGACCCACGCTTGAAAAGCACGGTTACTATGGATGGTGATACGATCACGATGCTAGTGAGTGGTGCGATGAGAAGGTGCGTATACAGCATTTACAAAGATTCCACCAGCTTCTTTAACTTCACGAGCAATACCTGGTATAATAGCAGTAATGCGGACAAATCCAATATCTATGGCCCCGTGAAGAACGGCGTAGGCTACCTTTGGGCGAAATATACCTTGGATGAAGGGCAAGATGCCTTTACCTCCAAAACAGGTTTCATTTACATGCGTTTTGCGGAAATCCTGCTTACCTATGCAGAAGCAAAGATTGAACTGAATCAGTTGGATGCATCCGTAACAGATGCCATCAACCGGGTGCGTCAGCGTGCAGGCATGCCCGTAGTAGACCCGCTGGTAGCTGGTAGTCAGCAAAAACTGCGTCAACTGGTACGTAGAGAGAAAGTGGTGGAACTGGCCACAGAAGGTATCCACCTGTTTGATATGCGTCGTTGGAAGACAGGTAAACTGGCTATGAACATGACAATATATGGCGCTGCGGCGGCTGTGGCTGCACCTGCTGCTGTTCCTTCCTTTGGTGGCGCCGGTTCTGAAACAGACCTGAATGATATTCCAGATTATACCACAAGCGCCACGCAACGTATGAAGCGCGAGGTACGCGTATTCCTCGATCCAAGGGATTATCTCTGGCCAATCCCACAAGCAGAAAGAGATATGAATAAAGCCCTGAGTGCAAATCCTGGGTGGTAAATGCAAACTGAAATCTAATGCCTATTGCCGCTGCCCGGTGGGCAGCGGCGACAAAAAATAAGAAAATGGAGAGACGTCGCAGGCATCTCTCCATTTTCTTATTTTGTACCTTGCAGGTATGAAAGATTACATTTTTACATCTGCCCGCCTGGGTTTCAGACGATGGTTGTCGGGAGACGAAGCGCCCTTTGCAGCTATGAACGTCAACGAGGCGGTGATGGAATTCTTTCCCAATACACTAACGCCTACGGATACACGCGCTATGATGGATCGTATGGAACTACACTTTTCCAAGTATGGCTACGGACTATACGCCGTTGATCTGTTGGCTACAGGGGAGTTCATCGGTTTCATCGGATTCTCACATCCAGCCTTTGAAGCCACGTTCACTCCCTGCGTGGAAATTGGCTGGCGCCTGCGCGCCGAAGCCTGGGGCGCCGGACTTGCCACTGAAGGAGCCATTCGCTGCCTGCAATACGGCTTTGATCAATTGGGCCTGGAGGAAGTAGTGTCTTTTACCGCCACCCTCAACCAACGCTCAGAAAGAGTCATGCAAAAAATAGGGATGACCTTCTTAACTATATTTAACCACCCCAGTCTGCCAACCCACCACCCATTGATGCCACACGTCCTCTATAAAATAAATAAACCTGCTTAAGAATAATTCATAACTAATTGTAGATTAGTTTGTTATACTGTTTTTAAGAGAATCGTGTCTCCCGATTTTGAACAATTGTTTAATACATTTGTTTAATTTTAATCAAAGTGCTACTTTTGATTTCAAATCCCAGACAATGGCAAAAGCGGCTAGAAAGAAAAAAGTTGCCGACGCTTCTGCGGAGGAAAAGATTATACAGGCGGCCAGGGTCGTCTTTACACGCAATGGATACGCGGCCACTACGGTGCGGGATATCGCGGCGGAAGCGGATATCAATTTCTCATTGGTGAACTATTACTTCCGCAGCAAAGAGAAACTCTTCGATATCATCATGAAAGAGGGCATACAGCAGTTACTATCCGGTATGCGTAAGCACCTCAACGATGAACATACCACACCTGAACAAAAGATCGATATCGTTTGTGTAGAATTACTGGATATGCTAATGGGACATCCCGATCTGCCGCTGTTTGTGATGAATGGCGTGGCAAACAGTTCACCGGATATCGGAAAGGAACTGGTGGAAAACAACGTGATGCTGCATTCCTATTTTGTCAAACAGTTACAGGAAAGAAGGGCACAAGGAAAACTGGACATTGAACCACTGCACCTAGTGATGAATATGATGAGCATGCTGATCCTGCCCTTTGTAGCCAGGCATCTCTTGATCCGGTCGGGCGCTGTGGATATGCAGATGTTCAAAGCAATGATGGAAGACCGGAAGAAGAAAGTCGCCATCTGGATTAAAGCAATGATGTAACAGATCATTTTTTCCAATATACTAATCTCAGGTATCATGGTATACAAGCTGCATACATGGCTGATACTGGTGGTATGGGTCCTGGTCGCTGCACCGCTGCAAGCGCAGGATCTCACACTGGAACAATGCTATAGTTTGGCCGGAGAGAACTACCCACTCATCAAACGTTACGACCTGGTGAAAACCACCAGCCAATATTCCCTGGAAAATGCAGGCAAGGTATACCTGCCACAGCTCAGCTTTTCAGGCGCTGCTACCTATCAGTCGGATGTGGTACAATTCCCTAATATCCTGCCTCCAGGCGCTAATGTGAAGTTGCCGGTATTCAGTAAGGATCAATATAAAATAGTAGGAGAGGTGTCTCAAACGATCTATGATGGAAGCGCCGCCCACTATAGAAAAGAGAATATACGCGCCAACGAAGAGGCAGATAAACAAAATGTAACGGTGAACATGTATGCCATCAGAGATCGTATCAATCAATTGTACTTCTCTGTATTGCTAATGGATGAACAACTGAAACAAAATGCACTCCGTATCTCCGATCTCAATAATGCCATTGAAAAGGTAAGCGCATCGCTTCGTAATGGTACCGCTTATAGGAGTAATGTAGATGAACTGAAAGCGGAGATGTCGACGGCACGTTCCCAAGACATTACGTTTAAGGCTAACCGTAGCGCCTATATGAAAATGTTGGGCATCTTCATTGGTAAAGAACTACCAGAGAATACACAACTGCAAATGCCCGTAGAACAGCCTATCTCCGCGGAAATTCATCGGCCGGAATTGGACTGGTATAAGAACCGCCGCAAAGTAATGGACACAGAAGAAAAGCAGTTGAAGGCGGATTATCTCCCTAAGTTCAGTGCTTTCTTCCAGGGCGCTTATGGCCGACCTACCCTAAACTTCCTGGATAACAGCTTCGGACCTTGGTATATGACAGGACTACGCATGAACTGGAACCTGGGCAGTTTATACGGACTCAAAAATAACAAGCGCATCCTGGAGAATAATCGTAAGTCTATTACGGTGGAGGAAGAAACTTTTCTCTTTAATACGCGCCTTTCCTTGGCGCAGGAAGATGGCGATATGCGTAAATATAGAGCGATCATTGTGGAAGATGAAGAGGCTATCGCCCTACGGGCATCTGTTAAACAATCTGCGAAAGCGCAACTAGACAATGGCGTCATCACGGTACATGATTACATCGCACAGTTGAACGCAGAAAATCTGGCAAAACAAGCACTCATCCTGCATAAACTTCAACTATTGCAGGCCAGCTATCAGCATAAATTTACTTCCGGTAATTAATTCATATAGTATGAAATCATTTTTCTCCTTGGCAGCTATCCTTTTCCTGCTCAATTCCTGTGGGAATAAAGGCGTCCCTTATGATGCAGCCGGTAACTTCGAGGCAGATGAGGTAATCGTTTCCGCCCAACAAAACGGGGAAATCCTCGCCCTCCAGACGCCGGAAGGAACGGGGCTTCGTGCAGGCGATACCGTTGGTCAGATAGACGTGAAAATCCCTACCCTCCAACGAGATCAGGTACAAGCTTCCATCGCTGCGCTACAACAGAAAACCAGCAGTCCGTTTGAGAAAAACCAACTGGTGGCAAAGCAGTTAGAGGTGCAAGAATCCCAACTAGCGCAGTTATTGCGGGAGCAACAGCGTACAACGAATTTAGTAAAGGAAGACGCAGCTACGCAGAAACAACTGGATGACCTCAATAGCCAGGTGGATCAGATGCGTAAACAAATCAATGCCACCAAACAACAAATGTCACTCGATGATTATAATACCCGCGTACAAAACAGAACAGTGCTGAGCGAACAAGCACCCCTGCAAATGGCCGCAGCCCAATACCAGGAACAAATCCGAAAAGGACTCATCATCAATCCTATCACTGGTACGGTGTTAACGCGCTACGCCCTGGCAGGAGAGCTGGCCACCATAGGAAAGCCGCTGTATAAAATTGCAAACACAGATACGATCTGGCTCCGCGCTTATGCCGATGGTACGCAACTCCCGCAAATCCGTCTGGGACAAAAAGTACAGGTACGCATTGACCAAGGAAAAAAAGAGTATAAAAACTATAAAGGTATCATCACCTGGATTTCGGATAAATCTGAGTTCACGCCTAAAACGATTCAAACGAAAAACGAACGGGCCAATCTCGTGTATGCAGTAAAAATCAAAGTGGTGAACGACGGCTTTATCAAAATAGGCATGTACGGCGAAGCATTGTGGTCTCATTTAAAATGACAGTCCATGAATAGTGTTATCCTGGAAGGAGTTACGAAAACCTACAATGAGGGAAAGGTGCATGCAGTGGATAATGTGTCGCTGCAGGTGAAGTCGGGGGAGCTATTCGGCCTGATCGGGCCCGATGGCGCAGGTAAAACAAGTATATTCCGCATCCTCACCACTTTGCTGTTGGCGGATAAAGGAACGGCATCCGTTCAAGGTCTTGATGTAGTAAAGGATTACCGGAAAATCCGGGATAAGATAGGCTATATGCCTGGTAAATTCTCCCTCTACCAGGACCTCACCGTCAAAGAAAATCTGACTTTCTTCGCTACTTTATTCGGTACTACGATTGCTGAAAACTATGAAGTAATAAAAGATATCTACGATCAGATAAAACCTTTTAATGATCGACGTGCCGGGAAATTATCAGGTGGTATGAAACAAAAGCTGGCGCTTTGCTGTGCCCTGATTCATAAACCAGAAGTACTTTTCCTGGACGAACCTACAACCGGTGTGGATGTGGTGTCCAGGCGCGAGTTTTGGGATATTCTCAACCGACTGAAAGCGCAAGGGATTACGATTATGGTATCTACACCATATATGGATGAAGCGATCTTGTGCGAGCGCATTGCATTGATACAAGAAGGAAGTATTATGCAAGTGGATACGCCGGATCAGATTATTCAAAGCTATCCTGTACGACTATACGCTGCGAAGGCAGATGATATTTACAAACTAGTGCAAGATTTTCGTACCCTCGATACCGTAGACTCCTGTTATGCTTTTGGAGAATATTTGCATCTGACCATGAAAGCGGATAAACCCGGCGATGAAGCGGCACTGCTGCAATTCGCGCAGGCACATGGCCATAAGGGGTTGGAGGTAAAAGCAATAGAACCAGGAATTGAGGATACTTTTATCCGTTTAATGAATCGTAAAACACAAACCGATGGCTGAACAGGTGATCATATGCAAGGAATTGACCAAACGGTTCGGCGACTTCCTCGCAGTCGATAAGATTTCTTTTGAGGTGAGTCGCGGTGAAATATTCGGGTTCCTCGGTGCTAACGGTGCCGGCAAAACGACGGCGATGCGCATCCTTTGTGGTTTATCTTACCCCACCAGCGGAACGGCCACCGTAGCAGGTTTTGATGTCTACAAACAACAGGAATCCATCAAACGAAATATCGGTTATATGAGTCAGAAATTCTCCCTCTATGAGAACCTGACCATATTGGAGAATATAGAATTTTACGGCGGCGTATATGGGCTCTCCCGTAAAACCATCCGTGAACGCAGCGATGAGCTGATCACCCAGTTGGGGTTACAACAAGAATCACGTAAACTGGTAGGAGAGCTACCATTAGGTTGGAAACAGAAACTAGCCTTTTCTGTGGCTATTTTTCATCGGCCACAGATCGTATTCTTGGATGAACCAACCGGTGGTGTGGACCCTGTAACGAGGCGACAGTTCTGGGATATGATATATGCAGCCGCAGCGGCTGGCATCACAGTTTTTGTAACCACCCACTATATGGACGAAGCGGAATATTGTAACCGGGTAACGATCATGGTGGATGGCAGGATTGAAGCACTGGATGCGCCACAGGCGCTGAAAGCCCGCTTTCAGGCGAATAATATGGAAGAAGTATTTTACCAGTTGGCGCGTGGCGCCAAACGTTCATCAGACTGATACGATTATGAAACAGTTGTTGGTATTTATCAGGAAAGAATTCTATCATGTATTTCGCGATCGGCGTACATTGCTCATTATGTTTGGGCTGCCGGTAGCGCAAATACTGTTGTTTGGATATGCCCTTACCAGCGAAGTGAAGAACGCACATATTATCATTAGCGATCAATCCAGGGATGCGAATACTACCAGGATTATCAATAAAATTAAATCGTCCGTATATTTTATCACAGAGGAGAAAACCCTGGCAGGAGAGGAGATAGACGCCGCTTTCCGAAAAGGAGTGGTCAGGTGTGTGGTGATATTTCCCCCTCAGTTCGGAGAAGATTTACAACATAAAGGAAAAGCAAATGTGCAGATAGTAGCAGATGGAGCAGACCCGAATACTGCTAAAACGATTATTAATTATCTGACAGCAATTTTGGGAGACTACCAGCAATCGTTGGCGGTTGGCGCCAATGCGCCGCCAGGAATAGTACCGCAGTTACGGATGTTGTATAATCCCGAAGGCAATGGGTCGCTGAATTTTATACCGGGCGTGATCGCCCTCATCTTTATGATTGTGTGTTCCACGCTCACTTCCGTTTCCATTGTGCGCGAAAAAGAATTAGGGACGATGGAGATACTGTTGGTATCGCCGTTTAATCCTATCATGGTATTGATCTCTAAGGCAATACCCTTCCTGGTATTGTCTTTGGTGAACTTCACTTTTATCCTGGTGTTGTCCGTCGGCTTCTTGGATATAGCCATTAAAGGTAGTATGCTACTGCTTTTTGGAGAAAGCACCTTGTTTATCATTACTTGTTTATCAGTAGGACTGTTGATCTCCAATATCGCTAACTCACAACAGGCGGCCATGCTGCTTTCCATGATGGGCATGATGCTGCCCACATTGCTATTGACGGGGTTTTTGTACCCGTTGGATAATATGCCATATGTGTTGCAGTTATTGTCGAACGTAGTGCCTGCCCGTTGGTATTATCTCATCGTGAAAGCCGTGATGCTGAAGGGACTTGGATTCAGTTATGTATGGAAAGAAACGCTGGTATTGGTAGGAATGACTACGGCATTGTTGTCACTGGCATTATTGAAATTTAAAACCAGGCTCTCATGAAAAGGCTGGGATTTTTACTACAAAAGGAATTCAGGCAGATTGTGCGCGACAGGATTATCCTGGTGATGATGTTTGCGATGCCTACCATACAGTTGATCATTATGCCAATGGCGGCGAATTTTGAAGTGAAAGATATTCGTATAGTCGTGGTAGATAATGATCATAGTAGTATGACCGCTCGGATGTTTTCCAAGATAGGCGCTTCCGGGTATTTTCATATTGTGGGTTACGCGGATTCGTATCAGCATGCATTAACTTATGTAGAGCGGGAAGCGGCGGATGTGGTACTGGAGATACCAGTCGCTTTTGAGCGCAATTTGGTACGTGAGGGGCGGCAGCAGGTAGCTTTGTCGATTGATGCTATAAATGGTGCGAGGGCCTCTATTGGCGGGGCGTATCTCAATAATATTATCAATGATTTTAGTCAGAGTACCGAGTTGGATGTTGTGAGAGACGCGCATCCGGTAGCTGCTAATCTCCCGCTCATCCAAATGACTTACTCCATCTGGTATAATGCACGGGAGGAATATAAGTACTATATGGTACCTGGTATATTTGTGCTGCTACTAACCCTCATCGGAGGGTTCTTAACTGCGGTGAATGTGGTAAAGGAAAAGGAGATAGGTACGATGGAGCAGATAAATGTAACCCCTATACGCAAATGGGAGTTTATTGCTGGTAAGCTGATACCTTTCTGGATCATCGGTATGATTATCTTCACAATTGGGTTACTGGTGGCTTGGATTATTTACGGTATTGTATCAGTGGGGCCGCTTTGGTTATTATATTCATTTGCAGCGGTCTATTTGGTCGCTTTGTTGGGATTTGGACTACTAGTATCCACTTATAGTGCCAATCAAGTACAGGCGATGTTTGTGGCCTTTTTCTTTATGATGATTTTCGCGCTGATGAGTGGCTTGTTTACCGCTATTGAAAGTATGCCAGTTTGGGCAAGAACTATTTCCAGTCTGATACCGGTTACACACTTTGTTAAAGTGGTACGCATGGTAATGCTGAAGGGCAGTACGTTCCAGGATGTGCATATGGAATTTATCTATCTCATTATCTTTGCTTTGGTGCTCAATACTTGGGCTGTAATCAATTATCGGAAAACTTCCTGATGGCAATCCTTATTGCTATTCTATCCTAGACAATTTGATACTATTTTTACGGAAACGTTTGCTGCTTTGTTTGCATAAACGCAAAATTATATCTCAGGGGCTAGGTTTTTCCTGGTATTATTCTAGTCAATTAATATACAATTTTATCAATTCCCCTAATTTTTATTAGAAAGTATCAAAATGCGCCCCAAGCATCAAGATTTTGTTAAAATAATATTTATTTCAATCGATTGCTTTTTGTATTTTTGATGATGTACTGTTTTACTGATATAATAAATTCCATAATCAACTAAATCAACTAAAGAGAAACAACTAAAATCTTCCCACGTATGAAATTTCATTGACGAGTGAAGAGGGCTACACGCCATTTTTCATGCAAACGTTTGCTGTTGCCAAAATCGATTTAGTCGGCTACCGGCTCAGGCTTTCTATTGCTATTTTATCATGGATTAATCTTCTGTATGCTGCCGGTGCTGCCGGTACGGCCTTTTTATTGCTAAAAAATTAATACCTAATGATTCACTATTTACCACGTTCTTCATCGGGTAAACTACGTTTACACTGGATGATGCTGACACTGATACCCGCAGCCGGGCTGACGTATACTGCTCCTGCTCATGCGGCGACCGGTGCATCCGGTTATGTGGCCGCTGCATTCTTTCAGCAAGAGCCGTCCCAGTACCACGTTTTAACGGGTATCGTCACGGATGAAAAATCACAACCTGTACCAGGAGTAACCATCGCAATCAAAGGTACCACGCACGGTACCGTTACAGACGAAAAAGGAGCATACTCATTACGTATACCCAGCTCCGTTAAATCACCTGTACTCGTGTTCTCTTCTATGGGCTTCACACCCAAAGAAGTGGCCTATAACAATCAGAAAACATTAAACCAGCAAATGATGGCCGACCAGAAAGCGCTGGGTGAAGTAGTGGTAGTCGGTTATGGTACCCAACGTAAAGTAAATATGGTGGGTGCAGTTTCTGCTATCAAAGTGGATGAGCAAATGGCTGGTCGCGCTGTTTCCAACGCTTCTTCTGCACTCTCAGGTATGGTGCCTGGCCTCTCTGCCACACAATCCAGTGGTATGGCAGGTAAAAACGGCGCAGACCTGGTCATCCGCGGCCTGGGTACGGTAAATAACGCTAAACCATTGATAGTAGTGGATGGTATGCCAGATGTAGATATCAATTCCATCAACATGAATGATATCGAAAGCATTTCTGTACTGAAAGACGCGACTTCTGCTTCTGTATATGGTTCCCGTGCTGCGAATGGAGTTATTCTCATCACTACCAAATCTGGTAAAGGACAGAAGAAAACGCAGTTCAATTTCAACGGATACTATGGTGTAACACAACCTACCAAATCGTATAATTTCATGGCAGATTATGCCCGCGCACTCACACTGGAACAACGTCTCCAGCAGGTAAGTGTTGCACGCAATCTGTTAAACTTCAAAGATGGTACTATTGATCAGTGGATGGCGATGAGTATGCTCGATCCACTGGCCTATCCAAATACAGACTGGTGGAGCATTATCATGCATAATGGTATCAACCAGAACTATAACCTCTCTGCAAGCGGTGGAAATGATGTTTCGAATTTCTTCGCTTCAATCGGCGTTCAAGATGAGAAAGGTTTACAGATCAATAATACCTTTAAACGCTATAACGCACGCTTCAATTTCGATTATAAACTGCGTTCTAATATGAACGTGGGTATGAAGTTCGCCGGTAACTGGACGAAGTATGTCTACGCCATGGAAGAAGGTTTCACCGATGCTGATGGTGGAAACGTGGATCTCCAATATGCGATCGCAGGTATTACGCCATATGATCCAGTAACCGGAAAATTTGGTGGTACCATGGCTTATGGCGAAGATGCGCAAGCTTTCAACCCATACATGCGATATACGCAAGCACTGACTAACCAAAACCGTCAAGGTTTGAATGCCAATGTGTATTATTCCTGGGAGCCTATCAAAGGACTGACTGGTAAAGTGGATTACTCACTGGCATATTATAACCAGTTTGCTTATTCCGCTGCACAACCAACTATCGCCTATAACTTCCAGACAATGTCCAACGGAAGCCGTACTTACTATGGTACAAACGCGGGGATTTCCAATAACACCAGTTCTGGGTACAAAACACAGTTGAACGGTGGCCTGACTTACCACAAGGCTTTCAATAAAAATCATGACCTCACCATTCTCGGCGTATATAGTGAAGAGTATTGGTACGACCGCAATCTGAGCGCTAGCCGCAACGATCGTATCTATCCTAATCTCCATGAAATTGATGCGGCATTGACCAGTATCATGAGTGCAGGCGGTAACTCTAGTACGGAAGGTCTTCGTTCCTATCTGGGTCGCGTTAACTATACGGCTTACGATAAATATCTGCTGGAACTGGATTTCCGTTCTGATGGTTCCTCCAAATTCCTACCTGGCCACAGATATGGCTTCTTCCCATCTGCAGCCCTAGGCTGGCGCTTTATAGAGGAAGGCTTTATCAAACCTTACACCAGCAATTGGCTGAGTAATGGTAAACTGCGCGCTTCATACGGTACCCTGGGTAACAACAGCGGCGTAGGCAGATATGAACAACTCTCCACCCTCGCCCTGGCTACTTACTTCCTGGATAAAGATATCCAGAAAGGCCTGGTATACCAGAAAATGGTCAACCAAGACTTGACCTGGGAAACCACTTCTGTATTCAATCTCGGTCTGGATCTCGGTTTCTTCGAGAGTCGACTCAACGCGGAACTGGATTACTATGATCGCCTGACCACCAACATGAACAGACCTTCTGATATGTCTCTCCTGTTAACAGGCGCTTATAACGCCCCTCGTAAAAATATCGGTAACCTGCGCAACCGCGGTGTGGAACTGAACCTGAGATGGAGCGATAAGTTAAGTAACGGCATCCGTTACGGCCTCTTTGGTAACTTTTCCTACAACCGTACCAACCTGGAAAAATGGAATGAATACCTCGGACGTGGTTATACCTTCTTGAACATGCCTTATCACTTCGTGTATACTTACACCGACAGAGGTATTGCGCAAACCTGGCAGGATATATACAATGCCACTCCACAAGGCGCCTCCCCAGGTGATATCCTGCGTAACGATGTAAATGGCGATGGTATCGTAGATGGTAATGATAAAGTAGCACAGAAAAACTTCCAACGCGACCGCCCTACTACCAACTTCTCTCTGGGTGGTAATGTGGGCTGGAAAGGATTCGACTTCAACTTCCTGGTGCAAGGCGCTGCTGGCAGAAAAGATTTCTGGTTGAATAACTACAACAATACCAACTTCTCTGCGCAACGTTATGCTGCTACCTGGGATCACTGGAATAATCCATGGAGCCTTGATAACCGCGATGGGGCATGGCCTCGCCTCGGTGGTTACAGCGGTAACCGCGATGAATCTACCTATTGGCTGGATAACGCGGCTTATCTCCGCCTGAAAAATATTCAGTTGGGATACACCCTGCCTCAACACCTGATGAAACTGCTGAAAATTAACAGTGTCAGAATCTATGGCTCCGCTGAAAACATTGTTACTATCACCGGCTACCGCGGCCTGGATCCTGAAGCGAGTGGTAACAAGAACACAGCCTATCCGCTGCTGAAATCTTATTCTGTAGGCTTGAATGTAGGATTCTAAAATTATTATCATGAAGAAATCAATCTCTATTATACAAACTGCACTGGTAGCTAGTACTCTCGCCATTTTCGCTACCGGATGTACAAAGAACCTGTTGGACCAGATGCCAACCACGGAAGTGAACGTGGATAAATTCTGGCAATCAGAAGATGATGCTACCTATGCGTTAATGGGCGCATATAATGCCACCCGAAACGTATTCGACCGCGATTACTATTTCGATGGTCAGGGTGAATACACGAAAACACGTGGTACTTCCACCACTTCCTCCAATGCAAAGGAGTATAACCCTTCCAATAGTGCGGGTTATTCCCCACAATCATACGGCGATAGATTCGATAACTATTTCGAAGGACTATATGGCTCAGTTAACAGGGCCAATTATGTGATCGTCAATACGCAGGACTTGATCAACAGGAAAATAGGTAATGCGGCCAATCTCCAGCGCATCATTGCGGAAGCAAGACTACTGCGTGGTATGACGTATTTCCGCCTGATCTCTATGTGGGGCGATGTTCCCTACTTTACGAAAGTAAATACCAATAACAGCGATGTTGCTTCGCTGTCACGCATGCCGATTGCACAGGTGAAAGACTCTATCATGGACGATTTTACCTACGCTTTCAATAACCTTCCTGCAAAAGCCACGCAGGTAGGTCGTGCTGCAAAACCTGCTGCACTGGCTTTCCGCGGTAAACTGCAACTCTTCTGGGCTTGCTGGAATAAAAACGGCTGGCCTGAACTGACAACTTTCAAACCGGATGCTGCTGCCGCTACTGCTGCTTTTACTGCGGCTGCTGCCGATTTTGGTCACGTTATCAATGATTACGGCCTGACCCTCTTCCGTGGCGGAGAACCAGGAAATATCGATACTTTAGGCGGCGCCGATATCCTGCCTAACTATTTTTACCTGTTCCAACCTATCGCTAATGGCGATGCGGAAATGATCATGACCTTTACCCACGGCGGTACCAACACCGGACAAGGGGAGGAGCTGATGCGTGATTTCGGCGGACGTACACAAGAAAGTGCGCAGAACTGGATCTATCCGCGTTATGAAATTGCAGACAGATATCAGTTAACCACTACCGGCGATTTCGCTCCGAAATTGGTGCCAATGGACCCTGCGAAAGCTGGCGCCAGAACAGCGCTCAATTCCGCTGTGAATCCTGCCAGCTATGCTAATCGCGATTACCGCATGAAAGCTAGTATGCTGTGGGATTATGAGAAAATCATGGGTATGGCTTCTCTGAAATCTACCGGCTTAGCACCATACATCTATAAAAACTGGGGCGCTAAAATTACCCTGGGTGGAGTCGATTATATCACCTATAACACAGACGGTACCAAATCTGGTTACATCTTCCGTAAGTTCATTCGCAACTATGCTGGCCAAGGCCGTAGTGACGGCGATTACAACTACCCTGTTATGCGCCTGGCAGATGTGTTCCTAATGTACGCAGAAGCAACCAATGAATTATTGGGCCCTCAAGCCGATGCGGTAGCACTGGTAAACAAAGTACGTCATCGTGGTAACCTGCCTCCTTTGACCGCAGCAAAATACGCAGACAAAAATGCCTTCTTCTCTGCTATCGAACAAGAAAGAATCATTGAATTGGTGGCAGAAGGACAACGCGGCTTCGATCTCCGTCGCTGGAGAGCACTGGAAAGAGTTTGGGGCGGCGTAGGCGCTACTGGCCGTTACCTGCTGGATACGCAAGGCGCTCAGAACGATCGCTACTACAACAATGCGATTGACAGGGACTATACCAGAGCCTATATTTTCAAAATACCACAGAGTGAACGTGATCGTAACCCGAACCTGACGCAGAATACTCCATGGTTATAATTGACTGATCCTTCTAAAAAGAATTGTATGAAAAAATATATTATCATCAGCGCATTATTCATGGCTTGCATCAGCATCTTGTCTGGTTGCAAAAAGGACGATACCCCGGTGGATGAAGATGGCCTGCTGATCACTACCCGCACGGATTGCTATGTTTCCAACTTCGAACTGCTAGGACCCGATTTCCAAACGGTTAGATCTAAAGCGCCGGTAATCGATACGGCTGCAGGTACGATCAACCAGGAAGTACTGTACGGAACAGATCTGAGAAGTGTTTGGCCGCAGTTTTCCCTGGCCCAGGATTGCAAACTGAATCCGAAAGTTACCGGTAAAACTGATTTCTCTGACCTCGCTAATCCCCGTCAATACACGGTTATTTCCGGCAACAGGCAGATCAGAAAAACCTATAAAGTAATCATTACTGTTCAAACAAGGTAAACACTGAACCATGACGATCAATTTCAAATCATATATACCATTTTTCGCTGGAATCGTGCTGCTATTCGCTGCTTGTTCCAAGAATGATGACTATGCAGTGCCTACTCCAAAGAACCAACTGCAAAACGATTGTATCAAACGATCCCTGGGACCAAATGTGGTAGGCGGCTATATCGAATTCGCTTACGCGATGGCTATTCCAAAAGCAAAAGGTAAACTGGTGTCTGCACAGGTGGAAGCCAGCATCCCTGGCGGAGCCGGCACCTACCTGGAAAACAGGTCCTTTTATACCAATAGCAGCGGGGTGGATGTTCCGGTGAAAATCGGCGATCCTTCCGTAACTAACGGTAACGTCACTACGACGAACTTCACAGTAGATACCAATGCGGCTACCCTGCGTTTCTTCTATCAAGCGCCAGATGCAGCACGTGGAAAACAGGTGTCTTTCACTTTCACTGCGAAAAGCAGCAACGGTGAAACGGTTACTTATAAAATGGGCCCTTATTCGGTTTCCAAAATGGATATGGCGCTGGACCTCGGGGTAACCGACGCAGATTCCAGCTATATCTCCATTGCCGATATGAAAGTATACCGCAGAAGCCAACCTGTAGATCCTGCCAAAATTGACCTGATCTACATGTATCGTACATTCACGACGGTTACTTACAAACATGCACTGGTAGCACCGGCAGCACCTAAAGACTACCTGACGGATTTTGTAGTGCCGGCTGGCGCCACAAATGATGTACGCCTGGTAAAAGCTTTTAACCTGCGTGATCAGCAACTGGCCCGCCTGCCTTACGGTATATTTATCGACGACCCAGACTTCCTGGCGCAGGATTTCACCAATACACCGGATTATTTCCTGAACATTAAACAGGAAGCAGGTGCATGGATAGAAACTGCAGACGGTAAATACCGCGCATACATCTACTTCAATGTGGTGGATGATACAAAAAAGAGAATGACGATCAGCATCAAGCGTTATACAATGAAATAACCTGGATGCCTATACGCAACGGGGATTATGAAAATAGTCCCCGTTGCCTTTTTAAGGAGGAAACGTTATGAAAAAACTAGTTGTGTTGCTACTCTTGTTCCCAGCACTCCTGATGGGACAGTCTACTTTCAAACATCCAGGTATTAACCAGTCGTCCGAAGACCTGGCTTACATGAAATCCATGGTCCTGGCGGGAAAGCAGCCTTGGAAAGGGGCCTTCGACAGAATGATGACCAATCTGGATACAGCCTATGAAGTCAAACCTTTTGCACATGTGATGCGAGGCCCTTATGGCCGCCCGAATATTGGCGGGGTAGACCTCAGCAAAAGTGCCGGACTAGCCTACGACTATGCAGTGGCCTGGTACATTACCGGCAAAAAACAATATGCGACGAATGCCATGCAACTCCTACATGCCTGGTCCGAAAACTTGTGGGACTTCGATTACAATGATGCCAAATTAATGGTGGCCTGGACAGGTCATGTGCTTTGCAATGCGGCTGAAATCCTGAAGTATACCGATGCTAAATGGCCTACTGCCGAACAGGATGCCTTTAAACGCATGCTCCTCACTATTTATTACCCCGTTATAAAAGACTATTACCCGCAGGCCAATGGTAATTGGGATGCGGCAATGATCCATACGTTAATGGCGATGGCAATATTCCTGGACGATAGGCAGTTATTTAACAACGCTGTAGATCATTACTACCATGGACCTGTAAATGGTAGTCTTTGCCGCTATATCTATCCAACAGGCCAATGCCAGGAAACCCTCCGAGATCAGGGGCATGTGCAATTAGGAATTGGAGAATTTGCCGGTGCAGCGCATATTGCCCTCACACAAGGACTTAATCTCTTTGAGGTAGCCAATCACCGCTTGCTCCAAGGCTATGAATATACGGCCGCTTACTTGCTAGGCAGGCACGTGTCTGCCTATGGTAAAATCTCCGATCGCGCTATGCGCTTCAGCGATTTCTATGAACCTGCTGTCAGCTATGCTGCCGCGATGAAAGTAAAATTTCCTGCAACATTCGCTGTGGCAGACTCCGTCCGACTCACAGCTTCCAGGAGCATCCTGGTACACACGCGAAATCCTATGACTGTACAAAAAAATATCCTCCCTAAAATATCCCTAATGCATTACATGGCCGGCGCTGGCACAGGCTTTCAGCCCCAAGTTTCCGGTCAGGTGATAACGGTTACACCTACTGATAGTTTGCAAGAAGCTATGGAGAAAGCCGCCGGTACTGGCAAAACTTTACTCCTGAAATCAGGCGTCTATACGGTAACGGCTACACTAAAAATTCCCAGCAACCTGACGATGGTGGGGGAAGGTACTGGTACGATTCTCCACATAGATCCGGCTTCCGGCGATCGGGATGTAATGACCAATGCCAGCAATGATATGCATGATGTAGTACTCCGCAACCTAGTACTAGACGGCATGGCAATCCTGGATTATGGCAATGATCCCAACAGCAGCCGGTCTTGGAAACCGAATGGGAGTCGCGGTGGAATTATTTTCCGTTCCGAAATGCCAACGTTGTTCCGCAATATCTCTCTCGAATATATTACGGTAAAGAATTTCACCTATGCCGGTGTACAAATTTTCGGCGGGGAACATATCTGTATCAAAAGATGTGATTTCAATGAAAATGGCTCCAGCGTGGTGCCAGGAGCAGGATTACTGCATAACCTACATATCACGCATGCCACAGATGCACGTGTAGATAGTAGTCGGATGGTGGGTGCTCCTTATGGCTGCGGACTGGTGCTGGATAAGTCAAGTAATATCAAACTAGAAAATTGTGAAATGGGGCGTAACGCGATGTATGGCTTGCTGGCATTGAATTGTAGCGATATAGCCATTACGGGATCACTGTTAGAAGCGAATGACAAAGGTGGAATGATCTTTCCGTGCTTACACGCACCCAATAAAAATATAGAAGTAAGAAACAATGTGTTGCAATGCAATGGTGGCTATGGTATTGCTTCCTACGCCACTGCCAACGGGACGTTTAAAGACAATACCTTCTCCTTAAACGGGCATCTCCCACAGCAAACAGACATCAGTACTGAACGAAAATATACCTACTAGTCACGTATGAAAAAGAAACTGTTTTTATTGGGCTGCTGCTTCTTTGCGGTAGTTGCCTCACAGGCGCAAAACCTGATGAGTGGCCGGTTTACGGAGCAAGAACTACGTACGCGTTTAATTCCGCGGGATCGCTGGGAGCCATTCCCTGCTCGTAGCAACCGTCAGGTATGGACGAATGTGGATACCGCACTGGCAGCCAAGACCATCCGATTGGCAGAAAGCTACCTGCATTATGAATGGCCCGGTATTCCGGCAACCACTTCGCTGTTGATCGTCAGAACCGGTAACCGCAGGGATTACCAGGAAATTGCCAACAAGAAAAGAGATGTACTCGCCACATTAATGATGGCGGAAGTGTATGAAGATAAAGGCCGTTTTACAGATGATATCGTCAATGGGATATGGTCTGTTTGTGAAGAATCTTTCTGGGGCGCATCTGCTCATCTGCCTCGCACAAAGGAAATTAACGGCCTGCCAGATGCTGCAAATCCTTTTGTAGAGCTGTTTTCCGCAGAAACGGCAGAATTGTTGGGCTGGGTGGATTATTTTATGGGTGATAAGTTAGACGCGGTTTCGCCGCAAATACGGAAACGCATATACGACGAAACCAATCGCAGGATCTTTGTACCGCTCATGACTAAGCATCATGGTTGGATGGGCTCCAGTGGTAGTGGGCGCCGACCTAATAACTGGAATCCTTGGATTTCCTCCAACTGGTTATGTTCAGTGCTGTTGCTGGAACACGATGAAGCAAAACGTGCCGCCACTGTCAGCAAAATCTTGGGTACACTGGATCAGTTCCTGAACCCATATCCGCAGGATGGTGGCTGCGATGAAGGCCCGGGATACTGGAGTGGAGCCGCTGCCTCACTATATGATAATATCTGCCTGCTCAACCTGGCCACTGCCAATGCTTTCCAGTATGTATTGGCGGATGAAAAGGTGAAACATATGGCACAGTTCATTTATAAGGCACAGATCAGTGAAGATTATTTTATTGATTTTGCTGACGCCGACCCGCGTCCGGGAATGAATGGTGCTTTAATTTATCGCTTTGGTAAAGATGTAAAAGATCCAGATATGATGCGCTTCGGCGCGTATTATGTACGTACCGAACATAATCCTTGGAAAGGAACGTATATGTATTACCGTAATCTTTTCTCCTTGTTTATGCAGGATGAATTCAAGCGTGCAGAGAAATCACTCCCATTGCCTGCAAACAATTGGTGGCCTGATCTGGAAGTAATGATCGCTCGTGATAAAGGCGGCGTTACCAAAGGTTTTTATGTGGCCGCGAAAGGAGGCAACAATGATGAAAGCCATAACCATAATGATGTCGGAAATTTCATTGTGTATTACGATGGGCTACCAGTACTGATAGATGTAGGACGTGGTACCTACACTGCCAGAACCTTCTCCGACAAGCGTTACGACATCTGGTTCAACTGCTCCGATTATCATAACCTGCCTACCGTTAACGGATATACGCAAAGGCCAGGCCCTGCATTTAAAGCAACGAATGTAAGCAGCACCAATAATGCAGGCGCTAGTACAATGCAGTTGAATATCGCGGAGGCCTATCCGAAAGAAGCAGGGATCAGCAGTTGGAACAGGACGGTTCAGTTGAAGAGAAACCAGAAAGCGGTGATTGAAGACCAGGTGGTGCTAACGAAAACAGATAGTCTCACCCAATACCTCATGACCTGTTTCCCCGTGGAAATAGTATCCCCAGGGGTACTGCTTATTCACGGAGAAGGCCGTGATTACCAAGTGACTTACCCTGCTGCTAAACTCAATGCCAGCGTGGAAAAGGTGGCATTGACAAAAATGGAGGATGAAGGGATTAAGCAGAAATGGGGAGATAATATTTACCGCATTCACTTGAAAGCCATCAAGCCATCCGCGAAAGAGAAATATACCTATACGGTTACACCGTCAAGAGTAACTGCGTCGGCGCCTGGACTGTAAATACCGAAAGGAGAGATACAGCAGCGCTGCAATGCAGGTAACGATAAGCCCCCAGCGTAGGTATCTGGCCGTTGTAATCGGTACACCAAGACCGGTAGCCAAAGCTATATAGGCGGCGAGGCATACAGGACACTTGGGTATCAGTGCCAGAACCACGCCTGGTGTGGCCCATCGAATGAAATGGAGGAGGCGCCGGATAAGCGGCCGGCGCACTTTCCTCACCCGGTTGCAATTACAAGAATGCTGCATGGCAAGGTATTTAGTGACAGCAATTGCCGTTGCCCGTAGCGACTGGCTGCACTACATACTTGTCATGGTGTTTCATCCAATCCATGGTCTGAGGCCCGTCCTCATTCCTTCCCAAGGGAGCAATATCCAGGTAATTGTAGGTATTTACCATTATATCCGTACCTCTTGCATAGGCAGAATAGGTATGATAAATTTCTCCATCTTCCTCTTTGTAGAACGCACTCATTCCTGGCAGTTCTGATGCTTTGTTGGGTATCTTAGCATAGTTATAATAGACTTCTCCTTTATCCAATTCCTCCGGTGTAAAGGATACATGATAATCATAGTTGAAATCACTGTCATGGGAGGAAACCCACTTGAATTTCCATTCCATCCTTTTCTGAAAACGCTGAATTTCTTCATACGGCGCCCTGGAAACCACTACCAGACTCACATCATGGTTGAGCAGGTGCGGTAAAGAACCATCAATACTGTCTGCATTAAAGGAACATCCCGGACATCCTTCCGCCCAACCTGGCCCCATCATAAAATGCACTATTATCAACTGACTGCGGCCGTCGAATAAGTCGGAGAGGGTTTCTTTTCCCTGTGCACCATTGAATTCGTAGGTTTTGTTGACATGCTCCCAGGGTAATGCCATTCTTTCTTTGGCTACCTGATCCCGCATGCGGGTTAGTTCCTTTTCTTTTACCAGCAAGGATTTGCGGGCAAGATCCCATTCTGCTGGTGATACTACTTTGTGTTTCGTTTGCATAGTAAAATGGATTTTCAGATTACAAATATCCATTTACCATCTTGTTTCGATGCTGTGTGAAAACGTCAATTTAAGGGGTGGTTTGCGTCACCTGGAAAGGGCGAATTACGACAAAGTGGAATGAGCTGCCCATAAGTAGAACCTATGCACAACTCATTCTGTATCAATCTATATGTATCAATGTTAGAGCTTCAGCATGAAATTATGGGCCGACATAATATACCCATGCTGTAGGTATAGTCGGTGTGCATCGTTGTTGATGTACCCAGAGCTCAAACGTACACTTCCCAACCCTTGCCGGATAGCCAGTTCTTTCACATGATTTAACAGTAAGGAACCGTAGCCCTTACCACGATATTCCGGTAGGGTAGACAGGTCATCAATATAAATATGTTTGCCGCAGAGTAATTTGTTGAGATGCCGAAACCCTGCGATGGCGACCACTTTAGAGTGATCATCGTCCGCCATGGCATAAATCAACATATAGCCATCATCCATTTGCATGTCCTTTATTTGACCAAGCACTTTATCCCGTTGCAGCTTTGGCCGCAATTCTAGGATGGTGTCAATGCAACCGATGATGGCTTCATCTGAGTCGGCATAATAAACCTTACGCATATACGATTATTTTACCTCCGGCAGATAATGAAGAGGAATTGCCACCCTGTTCCAATTATTGATGGCAATAATCATCATTAAAATTTGAGCCGTTCCGTCTATACCGAAATGTTTCACTACATCCTGATAGGTTTCTTCCCTCAGTCCATGCTTGCTGATTTCCGTCACTTCTTCTGTCATCGCCAGTATAGCGCGTTCCTCGGGGGTATATACCTGCGCTTCTCTCCAGGCGTTGAGTAAATAAATCCTGGCTTCTGTTTCGCCGTATTTACGAGCGTCCGCTGTATGCATATTGATACAGAAAGCACATTTGTTGATCTGGGAAGCCCTAATCTTTATCAGTTCTTTCTGAATAGGAGTTAATTTGGAATTAGCTTTTAACGCTTCTACTGCTGCTAAGGCTTTATAGGCCTCTGGATAAACTTCTGCCAGGTTAAATCTTAATGCTTCCATACTATTGTTCGTCTTTCTTTTATGATTTAATGATACAAATGTATATTTGATCTGGACTATGCAAGTAGTCCAGTTAATGATTAATAAGTAGTCCAGATGCTGCCATATAAAACATTGATTCGAATTGATAAATCCAGTCGCCAAGCGGTCTATTTGCAGATAGCCTGCCAATTCATTTCCCTCATCCGGGATGGCCTCATCCAGCCAGGGACCTATCTTCCAGGAAGTCGGGTACTAGCAGAATTATTGGCGCTCCACCGCAAAACGGTCATAGCGGCCTATGATGAATTACAGGCGCAGGATTGGATCACAGCCATCCCTAGAAAGGGGATGATGGTATCGTTAAACCTTCCGGAAATAAAACCACGTTCTTATAATAATGCGCATCATGCTTATGCAGAAGGACCGGCATTTCCGATATATGAGGCGCCTTCATTGCTACTGAAGCGTAATCTCCCGACCGCAAAACTGGTGCTCAACGATGGTTTCCCTGATGCGCGGCTGGCTCCCCTCGACGATTGGGCGCGGGAATGCCGATCTATTATTCAACGCCCCGCTTATCATAAATACCTGGCCTTTGGCCCGGCAGAAGGCAATATGTATTTACGGAATCAGATGCTGAAATATCTCGCTGATACCAGAGGACTTAACATTCGGGAAGAAAATGTAATGATCACCCGCGGCGCCCAGATGAGTATATACTTGGCGGCTTCGATGGTGGTTCAGAAAAATGATAATATTATCGTTGGGAGTCCGAATTACTTTTATGCAGATCTTGCCTTTGAGCAACTGGGTGCCAATATCATCCGGGTGCCGGTGGATGATGAGGGGATAGACACGGATACGGTAGAACAGTTATGCCGCACGAAGAAAATAAAGATGCTCTATATCATCAGCCATCATCATCATCCTACCACCGTCACGCTCAGCGCGGAACGGCGCATGAAATTGCTGGAAATCATCCGCAAGTATAAACTAGCAGTGATTGAGGATGATTATGACTTCGACTTCCATTATTCCGCTGCCCCTATTGTGCCATTGGCCAGTGCAGACCATGGCGGTAATGTGATTTATGTGGGCTCTTTTACAAAATCCCTCGGCCTCTCTTTACGCATTGGGTTTATGATCGCCCCAGAGAAGTTTATCCAAAAAGCAGCGGCATTGCGCCGATTGATAGACATCGGAGGCGATAACCTGGTGGAAGAAGCCCTAGCAGGCATGCTGGAAAATGGCAGTATCAACAGGCATCTGAAGAAAGCAAACAAACTCTATTGGGAACGCCGCGACCTGGCAGGAGAACTACTCATCAGGCATTTACCCGATGCGGCGAGCTTCCGGTTGCCACAAGGAGGAATGGCCATCTGGCTACAATTTGCCAAACACTTGAAAATACCTGCCATCGCCGACAAAGCAGGCACCTTCGGGCTTTCCATGAGTTATGGCTACCATTATGCCTATAAGTCAAAACCCCTCAACGGTTTGCGCTTCGGTTTCGCATCGCTGAATAACAAGGAATTGGTGAGTGTAGTTAATATATTGGCAAAGGCGGTGAAGCCTTAATCCATGGGCTTTAATCGCCAAGTGGCACGGGATTTCTTCCTGGCTTTGACCTTTTCCAGTTGGTCCGGCGTTAAGGATTTCAGGAAGTAGGGGAGACTGCTTAATCGCGTATTGTCTTTCTCTGCTTCTTTGTCTATCTCAAATCCCATCTCATTGAAAAAGGATTTGGCACTATCGAAGGTCTCAAACTTTTTCTCTTCGATGTTATGGGATTTCAAAAAGGCCATCAACGGATCATCAGGGCGACTATACAACTTAGCGGTAAATGCTGCTTCTTCGCGGGTGTAGATGTCGGCTGTAATCCAGTAGCCACCACGTTTTTGCAGGATTTTATGAATGATTTGACATAGCCGTTTCTTTTCTTCCGGATCCAGGTACATCAACAATCCCTCGTTTACAATTACTATAGGGCCGGGCGGAAATCGCGCTACAATTGCTTCGAAAGCGGCTTCATCCAATGCATTCAAAGGCAGTACTTCCAGTTTACCTGCCAGCGGGCCGGGGTGCAATTGCTCCAGCAAAGCCACTTTGGTGGTAATCAGGTCTGGCAGATCCGTGTCTATATAATAATACCCTGGTTGCTCCGCCGTATTTAATCCTCGGAAAGAGAAGCCAGAAGAGAGTTCCAAGATATTATGAATAGGGAGTTCTTCCAATAGCTGATTAATACTCCAGTAGCGGTCTTCAAAATGCAAAACCCTGGCCCAGAAGTAAGGCTGTGTTATTGCAAAATCCGGATGGAAAGGTTCAGGTGCATGCACGATGGTGGCCGCTTCCAGCGCATAAGGTATTTGGGTCACGCTTTTGAGGAAAAGCAATGCCTTCGCGGAAGGACTGATGGTATTATAATCGCGGGGTTCCGGCATATATTAATTTTTGAGATGATAAAAATAAGAAAGCCATCCCTCAAACAGAAGAATGGCTTTAGAATAAAATGATAGCATGTTTCCGTAATAAGCTAGCAATTATTGGATGGCTTTCAAGATCCGGCTCCAGCGGATGCCATCATGATCATAACTCATCCAAGTAATCCATGCCTTACCCACCAGGTGATCTTCCGGTAAAAATCCCCAGTAGCGGGAATCTATGGAATTGTGGCGGTTATCGCCCATTACCCAGTAGTAATTCATTTTGAAAGTATAGGAAGTGGCAGGCTGTCCGTTAATGATGAACTGACCATTTTCCTCTTTCAGGTCATTGTGTTCATAAATACGGATGATTCTGCGGTATAACGGAATATTGGCGGTAGTCAATTGAACAGTAGCGCCTTTGGCAGGAACCACCACCGGACCGAAATTATCCTGGTTCCAGTGAAACTGAGCGGTATCGTATGGAAACAGCGCCGGATCCGCATTTTCCTGATCTGTATACGGTGTTAGGCTCTTAATGATAGACCAGGTTTTCATGGTTTCCACATCGGTGGTACTGAGATTACAGAGATACAATCCTGGCTGTCCGGTAGCCATTGGCTCATCAATGATGCCCATTTCCTTCAAGCGAACAGGGTTCAGCACTTCCCCGTTTGTTTGTACAAGGTATTGCATTTCTGCAGTAGGAGCATTATATCCAGGCTGATGATTAACACTGACAATACTATTGCTGATAGAGATGGTATCGCCAGGTACGCCGACACAGCGCTTGATAATATTTTCTTTTTTATCTACCGGCCTAACCAATATATGGAACTGGTTCCATACCTGCTCGCGTCCCATTTGGCGCACCAGTTCGTAATAGCTGGTAGAACTCTCCACTTCCAAAGCTACGGTATCACCAGGAGGCAGATTAAATACCACAATATCATTTCTGCTCACGGAAGTAAATCCTGGCAGTCGCTTATATGGCAGTTGAAATGCAGTGCTGTAAGAAGGGGTATAGGTGGTAAAAGGCATTTTGTTATGCACTAGCGGTATCGCTAGGGGAGTCATGGGCAAACGCGGGCCATAACTTATGTTACTCACAAAAAGGTAATCATTGATCAGTAGCGTACGTTCCATAGAACCCGAAGGAATGCAATAGGCTTCGAAAATGAACATGCGGATAATCGTAGCGGCCACAATGGCAAACAAGCCAGCATTGAGCCATTCCCGCAAGATCGATTTTTTTTCAGTGGAAGCTGGGCGTTTGCGTCCGAAGAGTTTCATATGGAATATTTTACGTACGAATCTCGTTAAAAAAAGCCGAAATCTCAGCTTTGTTATTACCGGCGGTGCTTTTTGCTGCTGTATGGCAGATAATTTTCTTATCTTCGTAACGACCCGAATTCCCCCGAGTAAAAAAAGGGTCAATGCATATGGCAAAATCACAGGAAACCTTCGGTAAAAAAGATCTTGAGAAAAAGAAACAACAAAAGAAACAAGAGAAGGAAGAGAAAAAGGCTGAACGCCAGGCTAACAAGAACAAAGGAAAAAGCCTGGAAGATATGATGGCTTATCTGGACGAAAATGGCAATCTCACTAGTACGCCACCCGATCCTTCAAAACGTAAGGAAGTAAACGTTGAAGATATACAAATTGGTGTGGCAAGACAGGTGGAAGAAGAGGAAGATCCGATTCATAACGGTGTAGTAACCTTCTTTAATGAGTCAAAAGGTTACGGCTTTATTAAAGATTCCCGTAACCAGGAAAGCTATTTTGTCCACATTAAAGAAGCGTTGGACCAATTAAAGGAGCACGCGAAAGTGACTTTTGAAGTTGGTAACGGTCCCAAAGGCCCAGTAGCTTTAAGGGTAAAATTAGCTAAGTAACTGCCAGTAATACTGGTTTATGCAGGCGGTGCAGACCGCCTGTAGGTTGCAACTTTCCCTCATTTCCCCATTTCTTCCCCATACCTGCTGTATTTCCGCGGAACCTGTATTTTTTATTGTGGTAAAACCAATGTATCAGGTTTACCATCGAATGTATCAGCCCACGTATGAAAAGTAATTTTGATACAACGTCAACTGTACCTGCCATTCCACCACATTTTGAACAGGAACTTCAGGCAGAAGGCGTTGATTGTCATGCTATCTTAGAAGCCTTTCCAGCCGCAGCCTGGCTATGTGACCGCAACGGATATCTGCGGGCAGTCAATCGACATGTCGTGATCCTCACCGGTAGAATGCCCCGACTAGGCGAAGATCAATGGTGTATTAGTGTTCGTGCTTATTCTCCCAATGGTACATTATTACTGCCTTCAGAAACGCCAGCAGCCTATACCTGGTTGCACCAGCAACCCTGCCAGGGAAAGGCGGTCATCCTGGAAAAAAATGATGGTAGCCGCAGAATGGTACAAGTGAATACGCATCTTCTTTATGGACGTAACAAAGCACCATTGGCAGTGTTATGTGTTGCGACGCCGGCTGCAGCTACCTATAACGACCAAAACTCCCTGCTGGCGGCTATTGTAGCCAATACTACAGATGCAGTGTACAGTCTCTCCCCAGACGGATTATTTACCAGTTGGAACAATGGTGCAGCAACACTCTTCGGCTATACGGCCACAGAAGTGCTAGGAAAACATATCAGCCTAATCGTTCCGCCAGATCAAGCGGGGGAGTTCCGGCTATTGCGACAAAGGATCTCCCTGGGAGAACAAATAAGCCACCATATAACCAAACGACTGTCTCGGGATGGTCGGACGCTGGACCTAGTACTAACGGTATCTCCTGTACACCTCTCCGGGGAATTACAAGGCGTGTCTGTAATTGCCCGCGAATTTACTCCTAGCAATCGCCTACAGCAACTGGTGAAGGAAGGGGAGGAACGGTTTCGACAGGCAGTGGCAGCCACCAATCTAGGTACATGGGACCTAGAGGTAATGACAGAACAACTACAGCTTTCTGCCGTCGCGAGAGCTATCTTCGGATTTTCCACTGCGCTCCCCATTAACCTCCATATGTTGTATAGCCGCATATGGCCAGAATACCTCACCCCTGTTAAGAAAGCGATCAACGGTGCCATGAAACACAGGGAGAATGGGTATTTTGAGATTACATTCCCCATCAGTCGCTATGATGATAATGCCACCAAGTGGATCAATATGCGAGGACGCGCCTATTTCAATGATAGGGAAGAAGTAGAAAGACTGATTGGGACCATCTTGGATATCACGCTCACGCATCAATTAAAAATGGAACTAGAAGAGACAGTGCGAATCAGAACAACAGAGCTGGAACGTACGGTCAAAATGCTGGAAAATACCAATGAAGAACTGCGCGAATTCGCTCATCTGGCCAGCCATGATTTGCAGATACCCATGCAGAATATCCAAACTTATACGCAGGCGGCAAAAGCCCAGGAGGAAGCCGGGAAGCCTACCATGCCCTGGCTGGAACGTATTGCAGCTACCTCCTCCCGTATATCCAAACTGATAGCGGAAACGCTGGCATGGTCCAGTTTACCGCTGACAGATGCCGTGTTGACCACTGTAGATCTCCAACAGATAATGGATACGGCATTACAGGATTTAGAACCCATTATCAAGGCAAGAAAAGCAGATATTCATTGTGATAACCTGCCTTGTATCCAAGGGATGCATTTTCCATTATATAGGCTGTTTCAAAATATCATTAATAATTCATTGAAGTTCTGCAAGAAGCAGCCATTAGTGATCATTACTGCACAAGTAATGACAGACGAAGAACAAATGGCTGTCCCTGGATTGGCGCCCGGCATCCGCTTTTTAAGACTACGATTTACCGATAACGGAATAGGATTTGATCCCACCATGGCCGAGAGGATATTTGATAGGTTCTACAGAGGCCACGAGCAGGAAAACTATGCCGGCAACGGCATTGGATTGGCATTATGCCGACGGGTTGCCGAGATGCACGGAGGCCGGATTTACGCCTGTTGTGAACCAGGAGCAGGCACGCGGATCGATGTCTTCCTACCAGCAACATAATTTTTTTATTTTCATTCCATTGCTGCAAAAACTGATGTATCTTTCCTCCTTTACTTAATTACTTATGATTCTTGATACATTAGACCGTGCAACGCTTTATCATGTGCTAGGAGCGAAATTTGAAAAAGCGTTTGACTATCTCCGCCAGACCGACTTCAGTAAAGTGGAAAAAGGAAAGTATGAAATTGATGGTACCCATATCTTTGCTATCGTAAATGAATACGACACCATTGAAGAAGCCGGAGAACAAATGGAAGCCCACCGCAAATACATCGATATCCAGTATGTGGTAAACGGAGAAGAGAGAATAGGGCATGATTTTCTGGGAGATAAAAGTCCTTCAAAGGCTTATTCCGAAACGGAAGATTATATGCTGTTCGCGGAGAAACCAGCTTTTTATACCCATCTGAAAGCCGGTCAGTTTGCGATATTTTTCCCTACAGATCTGCATATGCCTAATTTGCGTATAGCCGTTCCCGTAGCAGTAAAAAAAGTAGTCATAAAAATAAGTGTAGCCTGATGGAAATCACATTCAGGAATATTCGCCCAGAGGATAACCCGTTATTAGCGAATATAATCCGCAGAGGAATAGAGGAGTTTGATGTGCCAACAGAAGGAACTGCCCATTCAGACCCGACTACAGATAACCTGTTTCAGCTTTTTCAAACACCTGGCTCGTATTATTGTGTAGCAGTTTTGGGAGACACGGTCATTGGAGGCTGCGGTATTTACCCAACACCTGGGTTGCCGGAAGGCTGTGCGGAACTGGTGCGTTTTTTTCTTTCGCCTGCGGCCAGAGGAAAGGGCTTAGGCGTTAAATTGCTGGAAGAGAGCTATGCCGCTGCCCGAAAAGCAGGGTATAACTCCTTGTACCTGGAGTCATTTCCTGAAATGACCCGGGCGGTGGCGATGTATGAAAAAAATGGATTCAAGTACCTGCCTGGACCATTGGGTAACTCCGGTCACGATGCCTGCACCGTCTGGATGATCAAAGAAATCTAATTACATGAGTTTAATAGGAAATTTAATCTGGCTGATCTTTGGCGGCTTTTTTTGCGCCCTAGGATATTTTGTGGTAGGCTTTGGCTTTTGCATTACTATCATCGGAATACCATTTGGATTGCAATGCTTCAAAATCGGTCTGTTGACACTCATGCCTTTCGGCGCACAAGTGAGGGAAAGACAGCAACCTACAGGATGTTTGTCTACCTTATTTAATATCATCTGGATATTCGCTGGTGGCATTTGGATCGCATTAGGACACCTCGTATTCGGATTACTGCTGGCAATCACTATCATCGGGATACCCTTCGCCAGGCAGCATTTCAAGCTGCTCACGCTTACCTTTGCACCATTTGGAAAAGAAGTGTACTAGTTGTTTCATAAGGTAAAACGCACTGGCCTGTCGTGCCAGCCCAGCGGGCAGTTAATCATCAAATTTGTCCAAAGGGAATGAAGGTAAAACACGCTGGCTTGTCGTGCCAGCCCAGCGGGCAGTTAATCATCAAATTTGTCCAAAGGGAATCGAGGCAAAACACTCCTTTCTGTCGTGCCTGCCCAGCGGGCAGGCACGACGAAAAAAATAAAAACGAGAAGAGACGTCGCAGACGTCTCTTCTCGTTTTTATACACTACTGTTTTTATACCACATTAAAAACAACAGCCTATGGGCGGAAAACCGGCATGGCAGGGAAGTACCAGCCATTATAAGTAACAGTTTTCTTCAGCTCGCCAGTAGTGGCATCATAGAATAAAATGCGATTAATATTACCGCTGTAAGCGCCATTAATAGTTAAGGCAATGATTTCGTTGGTAGCCTTATTGTAACCAATAGCAGAACCATAGAAGTACTGACCAGTAGGCAATGTAATAAAAGGCTGAGCCAAGGAAGTTGGATCTCCAATCACATAACGGTATGCTTTAGTACCACCCGTAAACCCAGTACCAGGCGCAATGAAAATGGCATTTTCTTTTGTGCTGGCGCAGATGCTGGCATGACGCCATGCACCCCATGGAGAGGCTACTTTAAAGCCCAGACTTACAGTAGATCTTTCCAGGGTATTAGGATTGATGCGTACCATAGAATCAGCGGTGGCTGCATATACATCCCCATCTTTCGCTCTAGCAAAGCCCTGGTTGGCATTGCCGAAACGGCCTGCAAATTTGTAATCACTGGTGTTGAAGGCTACGATACCTTCTTTCTGGCTCAGTGCAAACGCATATTTACCAGCTACCAGGATATCGCCCGTATAGCTACTGATGCTGTCTACCTTTTTATCAATGGCCAGTGTAGTAAGACTTACTGGATATACCCCGTCGCCAGTGCTCAGCAGTCCTCTGTACTGATCAATACCAGCAAAAGCATGACCATCGTTTTTAGGGAGCGTATTGTTACGGTTGTAGACTTTCATGGTGTTAAGATCCGCTACGGCCAATGGACCGCCAGCTTTTACCACGAAGTACATTTTGTTGTTGAAGATAGTCGCGAAATCCAGGGTGTTGCCCGCAGAACCAAGACTGTCGCCAGGATTGGAGGTTTTATATACGTTCCAGGAGAGAGAGTCGCCTGTGTAGGAATAGAAATGTGCATCTCCGGTTTCATGCCCAAACCAGCCTTCATTTGCAACAAAGAATCCATTATCATATTTGGAAGGAGTGCTAATTACTTTATCTTCCTTTTTGCAGGATCCCATTACCAGGGTGGCAGCGAGAAACAGTGCGCCGTATAGGCGTTTCAGTTGGTAACTGCGGACATCAATATGGCGCAGCGTTTTCATCAAACGTACAGTTTTGTTCATTCTCTTGATTTTACGATACATATAAAAACAGTTGGTGCAACAGCTCGCGATACTGCGTGCAGCAAACTTGTTTATCATGATAGTGCATACGAAAAAGCGTATGGCATTCATCCTTCTTTTCTCCCGAAAGTGACGGACGATGGAGGCAAACGGGCAGGTCTTCTGGCTTTCCTTCTTTTCGGAGGCCTTCCCGTACTTCACTAGAAAGAAGTACAGTGGCAGAGGTAATTCCGAAAAAAGTTTTCAGGTGATGAAAACAGGATTACAGCTACGGGAATAGCTCCGGTATTGCACCGGATTCCCTTTTAATGTTACAGTCAGTACGACTTTAACAACCAGTTGCGAGGCGCAAACCTACGTCAACATTTTATAAAAACCTATTTACTTTTTATTTTTTTAACAAGTCATTGGGTTACCTCCACTGGATTTTGAGTATAAAAGGTAAATCACTCATCCATGCGAAAGTCCATACCACTGTGGGTTCTACCCGCCCTGTCCCTTGCTGCCTGTAATGCAGCCCCAGATCATTCCGCATCAACTGTACAGGTAGCCAAATCAAATGCAGAACAAATCACGGAGAAAGCTGATTCTGTAGCTTTTGCCACTGATATTGCATCTTTGAATGCGGCTTCCCGCAAACGTGTACGCACCGCCGATGTACGTTGCCGCGTGAAAAATGTATTCGACGCTACTACCACGCTGGAGCGGGTTACAAAGGAATTAGATGGAGTAGTGGTAGAGAGTCACCAGGAGAATACGGTTACCCAAGATAAGTATGTGGCCTATTCCGCTGATTCGCTTATGCATGTTCGTATGTACGGTACCGTTGCACAGCTTACCTTGCGTGTACCGGTAAACCGTATGGATTCCGTGGTGCATGTATTATCCGGCATGGCTACGTATATAGATCACCGTACCCTGAAAGATGAGGATAAAACCATGCAGTATTTATCTAATTCCTTGCGTAATAACTTAGTTATTCAATCGCCAAAACCAGATAAAAAAGCGACTTCGTTGGATATTGCCAAGTATAAAGACGAAAAGGAAGAAAAGGTGATAGACCGGGAGTTGAATAACCTTTCCTTGATGGATGATGTAAATAATGCGACCCTTACAGTTGCTATGTTCCAGCCCGACAGAGCTGATATCGTAGTGGAAGTGAATCCGGCAGCGGCGACCAGAGCGGGCTTTGGTACAGAATTGAAAAATGCGCTGATAGATGGAACAGAGATTTTACGTAACCTATTCTTGTTCCTGATCACGATCTGGCCTTTCTTGATATTGGGCGCTATTACCTGGTTCCTGGTGAAGAAATATCGGAAAAGCACACCGGCTGCGTAGTATTGAGTACGTTCATCCGCTTCTTTATGATTCTCTCAGGAAATTATATAAATTGAGGAGATCATAAAAACCGCATGACTAACTCAACCAAACCGCGATTACTATCGCTCGATTTTTTCCGAGGCATCACCGTTGCCGCCATGATTATGGTAAATAACCCAGGCAGTTGGAAATATGTGTATGCCCCACTGGAACACAGTAAATGGAATGGCTGTACACCAACAGACCTAATCTTCCCCTTCTTTCTGTTTATTGTAGGCGTTTCTGTACCGTATGCTATGGGATCCAAAAAAGAAGATCCCACCCAACACCGTACACTTATCCTGCATGCGCTGAGAAGGGCGGCTATCCTGATTCTTATCGGAATGGCGCTGCGAATAATGTTCAAATGGGATTTCTCGACCCTACGATTCCCAGGCGTATTGCAGCGTATAGGTGTAGTATTTGGTGTGATTGCCATCCTGTATATCAAAACCAGCAAACGTACTATCCAATGGGTATTCGGATCACTACTGATTATCTATTGC
Source organism: Chitinophaga sp. (assembly GCF_019236475.1). Taxonomy (GTDB): domain Bacteria; phylum Bacteroidota; class Bacteroidia; order Chitinophagales; family Chitinophagaceae; genus Chitinophaga. The sequence goes on along the minus strand of NZ_JAFAIX010000002.1, from coordinate 240,670 downwards.
CTGCTGATGACGGTGGTCCCTGTTCCTGGTACAGGCGTGCCTAGCCTGGAACCAGAAGCGAACCTGGGAGCATGGCTAGACAGACTGATCTTTACACCTGCACACCTGTGGTCGCAAAGTAAAACCTGGGATCCCGAAGGCCTGCTCAGTACCATTCCTGCTGTCAGCACTGGCTTGTTCGGGGTTATGGTAGGTACCTGGCTCAGAAGAAAAGACAGAGAGGATGCCGTAAAGGTAAGCTGGATGTTTGTGTATGGATTTATTGCCGTCGTACTGGCATTGATGTGGGACCCATTTTTCCCTATCAATAAGTCGCTATGGACAAGCTCCTTCGTATTGTACACCGGTGGACTAGGCACCATGGCATTGGCTACCTGCTATTGGCTGATAGATGTACAACAACGGAATAAATACCTGACCCCATTTGTGGCCTTCGGCAGAAATGCGATTACTGCCTATGTATTATCGGCACTGGTACCCAAATTTATGAGCATGATCCCAATAGGGGAAGGCTCTTTACAAAGCTGGTTAAATGAGGCGGTGTGGAACAACCTGTTCACTCCATACAATGCTTCGCTGGCCAGCGCATTATTCCTGGTATTCCTTATCTGGATACCTATTGCGATCATGTATCGCAGGAACGTTATAGTTAAGATTTAATAAGATGAATGAAGCTGAAAAGAAAACGCATAGTAAATTTCTAAGTAAAATATTAAGACATAGTCCAGGCGCAATCGGTTTGCGCCTGGATAACAACGGATGGGCAGATGTTGCGGAACTAATCCATAAAGCTAGCTACCGCTTCACCATGGAGGAACTGGAGGAAATCGTATCCACCAACGAGAAACAACGGTTTGCTTTCAATGAATCCAAAACCCTCATCCGGGCTAGTCAGGGCCATAGTATAGATATCGACCTGGCACTGCCACCAGCAGTACCACCCGCTTTCTTGTATCATGGAACCACTGGTAGTACGATCCCGCAGATCAAAGCGGATGGTATCAAACGGATGTCACGCCAACATGTACACCTGAGCATTGATAGGGAAACCGCGATTAAAGTAGGTAGCAGACATGGCGCTCCTGTTATCCTGACCATCCGTACCGCTGAGATGCATGCAGAAGGACTTACTTTCTGGCTGTCGGAAAATAATGTTTGGCTGACAGATTTTGTTCCGGCAAAGTATATAGATTACCCCCATAACTTTCGTTAGATTTGTAGACCCATTCGGAAACCTGTTAAAATACCAAAACAATATGTCTATTACGTCTCAATCTGACCTCAATGGTATGCAGCGTATCAGCGAAATTGTGGCCCATACGCTGAAAGAAATGAGAAAATTTACCAAGCCCGGCATGAGTGCCCGAGAGATTGATGAATATGGAGGCGCATTGCTGCAAAAATTCGGGGCCAACTCCGCACCCAAGTTGACCTACGGATTTCCTGGCTGGACTTGCATCAGCGTAAACCATGAAATTGCCCATGGCATTCCTACCGCTGAAAAAATCATCCGGGAAGGAGACCTAGTAAACATCGATGTCTCCGCAGAATTGGATGGCTACTGGTCCGACAATGGCGGTTCCTTTGTGGTAGGGGAAGACATCCACGGCTATCAGCCACTAGTGAATGCTTCCAAACTAATCCTCCATAAAGCGATCCATGCTATCCGCAGTGGTATCCGCATTTGTGAAATCGGTAGGCTCATCGAGAATGAGGCCCGTCACGCTGGCTATTCTGTTATTCGTAACCTTGGAGGTCATGGCATTGGTAAAAAGTTACACGAGTCTCCCGCTGATATTCTTAACTGCTACGACCATGCAAATAAAAGTCGGTTCAAAAGACATGGGGTAGTGGCCATAGAAACTTTCATCGCCACGCAATCTAATTTCGCTAACCAGGAAGAGGATGGCTGGACGCTCACCGGTAATCGTGGAGGCGTAACTGCACAACACGAACACACCATCATCATTACCGACGGTGCACCAGTAATACTAACTGCTGCCAACGAAATCTGGAATTAATTGGTAATTTGCGCCCATTATGTCTTTATATACAAAAAGTGGCGCCATTACCATCACATGTAATAAGCGCCTGACTCCTTACCTGGAACAGGAAGTAAAAGATCTAGGATTCACCCTAGAAGATACTTTTGTTACAGGGGTACGTTTGCAGGGAACCATTAACGACTGTATCCGGCTCAATCTGAACCTGCGCTGTGCTAGCCAGGTACTCTATAGCCTGAAACAATTTAAGGCACAGAATGCAGATGAAATTTACCTGCAACTGAAAGCCTACGCCTGGGAAAATATCCTCAAAGCAGATGGCTACTTTTCCATTACCAGCAATGTGCTGAATGAGACGATCAACAACAGTATGTTTGCCAATCTGCGTGTAAAAGACGCGATTGTAGACAGACTGCGGGAGAAAACCGGCAAAAGGCCATCTACCGGTGCAGAGCTTACTGGGGCTGTGGTAAACCTCTTCTGGAAAAATGAAGACGCTGAAATCTTTATCGATACTTCTGGGGATTCTCTTGCCCGTCATGGTTACAGGAAAATTCCAGGAAAAGCGCCTATGTTGGAAGCCCTGGCGGCCAGCACCATCCTGGCTTCCCGTTGGGACCGAAAATCGCCTTTTATCAATCCAATGTGCGGTTCCGGAACACTCGCTATAGAAGCCGCGCTTATTGCTACCAACAGCAGGCCCGGACTTTTCAGGGATAACTACGGATTCATGCACCTCAACGGTTATGATGATACCGTATATCAAGAGGAGAGAGGATTACTGGAAAAACAGATCGTGGAAGTACCCGGACTCAAAATTATTGCCACAGACCTTAGTGAACAGGCTATTCAAAATGCCCGTAAAAACGCCAGGGCTGCAGGTGTAGATGATATGATTACCTTCAGAGTCTGTGATTTCGCTGCTACCACAGTGCCAGAAAATGGCGGCGGTGTGGTATTCATGAACCCGGAATATGGTTTACGCCTCGGAGAAATTACCGCTTTGGAAGAAACGTATGGCCGTATCGGTGATTTCATGAAACAACGCTGTGGTGGATACTTTGGATATATATTCACCGGAAACCTCGACCTGGCAAAGAAAATAGGACTCAAAGCAAAACGACGCATCGAGTTCTATAATAGCACACTGGATTGTCGTCTGCTGGAATATGAGCTTTATGCTGGTACGAGAGACCCGCGCAAACAAGCCACCACCGAATAAAGTAGAATTTGGTTACAAAAATAAAATCCCGGTACACCGCCAGTGTACCGGGATTTCGTATTTCTAAGAGCTTTCTAATAACTTTTTACAATGATTCTAACAGTTTCGCATTACTTCTCTGCTTACCTTTGCATCGTATCAAAACAAAAATACATGGACTCAGATCCTGCAACGAAAAACAATTTATTTCATCTCCTGTAACCGTCTCCTCCACTGGTGATGCCGGTTGCAGGGCAAAACCAGTACTATGTTCAAATTTAATTTTTTCCGCAAAGCATTTACTGTTGCCATTAAAGACGAACTGGCTCCAGAAACCCGTCCTGTTGTACACAATCCAGAAATCGAAAAGAATATTCGCCTGCTGGCGTATCGCCCACATAGAGTGATGCGCAGAAGCAGAAACGAAATGTTTCATTGAAGGCTGTACCATGTAATTACATGGCAGCACTCACATTAATAGGGCGGCTGAAGCTTTCTTCTAAGGAGATAATAGTTTCGGTCCGCTCTATTCCTTTTATATGCTGGAGGTCATCTTGCAGAATCTTACGTAACTCCGCACTGTCGCGGCAGATGATTTCTGCAAACATACTGTAGGCGCCTGTAGTGTAGTTCAGACGTACAATTTGTGGAACTTTTAACAACTGTTTCGCAACGTTTTCATACAAGGAACTTTTCTCCAGATAGATGCCTATGAAGGCCAATACATCGTATCCAATGGCGCGGAGATTCACCTGCAAACGGGTACCACGGATAACACCCATTTCATGCAGCTTTTTAATACGTACGTGGATGGTGCCACCTGACACGAAAAGTTTCTTACCCAGCTCTGCATAGGAGATGCTGGCATCGTTGGACATCTCAGATATTATTTGTAGGTCTAATTTGTCAATATTTAACTGGTGGCTCATTTAGGCTATTGGATTTAGATTTTATCTAAAAATAAAACAATTTTTGCAAAAATATCAAAATTCTCTCTTTCTGACAACGTCCCCATATTAAATATTTTACCCCTGAGCCTGTAACGGCAAAGCTTAAACGCTTCCCTCCAGAACATTTTACCCTGGCACTTGTTGTTAATAGAAAACCTGTCATAGATAGGAATGACAGCAGTGTAACAACTGTTCACCCATTAAAAAATGCACTATGTATTCCCAATATTTCAAACATCTTGTAAAATGCCAGCTTTTTGTAGCCCTAGCCCTGGTATTATTACTAGGAGCCTGCGGTACTACTGTGCATATGACCGGTACCTGGAAATCAAATGATGCTCCTGCGGGAGGATATCACAAAATCTTGATTGCCAGTCTGTCTTCTGACATGGGTGCCCGGCAAACAATAGAAACAAACCTGGCTGCTACTTTGGCGCAGAAAGGGATCGTTACAGGAAGAAGTCTGGATATGTTCCCTCCGAATTTTGATCCGAAAAATGAAGTATCCCGTAAGGATATGGCGGATAAAATCCGTGCAGCGGGATATGCCGCTATCTTAACGGCCTCTATTGTCAAAAAGGAATCAGAAACACGCTATGTGCCTGGTACATATATGTATGCGCCTTATCCGGCATATGGTTGGTATGGTAGCTTCTGGGGTTACTATGGATATATGTATGGCGCCCTATACAGCCCTGGCTACTATACAACTGATAAAACCTATTTCCTTGAATCTAACCTCTACGATCTGAACAGAGATGGTAAGTTAGTATGGTCCGGACAATCAGAAACCGTTAATCCGGGTAGCATGGCCTCTTTTGGTAAGGCATTCTCCCAAAAGGTAGCGGACGCATTACAGAATGAAGGCTTGCTCAGTCGATAATACTAGTTTCAGTTGTTTGTTTTTATCAGTGCCGTATCATAATTGATGCGGCACTTTTTTTATGTAAACTTTCCTTTCTTTGCACAAAAGATAAGCATGGAACTGGCACAACCCAACCCGGAGCTGCTAAAACAGCTAGTGACTATGAAAATGCCATTTGGCAAATATGAAAATACCATACTGTGCGACCTGCCGGTCAGCTACCTGGAATGGTTTCAGCGCAAAGGATTTCCTGCCGGAAAGCTGGGAATGCTCCTGGAAACATTGCTGGTGATAAAGATGAACGGATTGGGTTATTTGTTGGAACCGCTCAAAGGAAAGAGATAACTCAGAACCACGAACTATTTTGTTCTTCTTCCTGCTGCGGAGGTGGAATAACAACGGTGGGTGCAGCGGCTTCCATTACAGGCAATGCAACTACCGGTTCCTCGGTTTGCTGCACTGCCTGGATATTTTTACGGATGGCGCCTTCTACTACAGCGCCTTCCTCAATTTCAAGAATCATGGCATTGACATCCCCCTTCACGAATGCTTTAGTGGTGACATATGCCTTATTGCTGATATAAACGTCGCCAAATACTTTTCCGTAAATAACCAAATCTGTGGCATATATATGCCCTTTGATACTGGCGTTTTCACTGATTATTAACTTCCCCGTGGTTTTTACATTCCCGCGTACATGGCCATCTATACGGCCAGAAATAGTAGCGTCTATACCGCCATTGACAGTTACGGATTTAGGAATGCGGAAAGCACCGGGACGAATCAGGTTACGGAATAAATGTTGAACGTTAATCACACAAACAATTTACAGGTTAATGGGAATTGTATCAGCAGCAGCCGTTGTAGTTGGAGTGGGTGCTGGCCGATTTTCATCCTCAAAATAGGATACAATGGAGCTAGCATTACCCAGATCCAAACCTACACTACGGTGTTGTTTGTTATCTGAAATGCGCAGCGAATTGTAAAGATAACCAACACTCACGAGTTTTTCAGGCTCCGGAGCTACTTCTACTGGGATAAAATCTCTGAATTCATCTGCGAAGGCGTCTGTTAATTCTTTATAATGTGCGCCACCACCCATCAGGTAGATTTTTTCGCAAGTTTCAAAATCCAGGTCTGTAAAGTATTTACGCATGAGCGGAGATACAACTTCCTTGTAGTACTGTGTCAGTACGCCTTTTCTCATCTCGCGTAGGTCAATGCGTTTGCGATTGGTAAAGATGGAGCCTTTCATAAAAGCGTCGTCTACCTGATGCTCATTTTTCATCTCCAGATAATGCTTCTGGTTCAGTTCACGAGTCAGGTTATTGATCGCGTAACGGATGCCATGAGAACTGAAGCAAGTACGATGAATCAGACCGTCGCCGGTAGCCATGCCACCTTCAATGGTACCAAATCCAAAACTAATGGCAATAAAGTTTTCCAGTGGTTCAGGAATCGTTTTTTTCAAACCAATAATACCACCTACAATCTCAGGAATCACTTCATATCGTTCAATATCAAACATCCCTTTTTTGAAAGCACCTTTGTTGTTAAAGGTCTGCGTATCATAATCAACCAGGAAATGTCTTTTACTTAAAAACTGTTCTGCAGCAGCTTTATAGATATTATAAGTAGAGAAGGGGAAGCCCATCGTAATCGAGATCGGTTGCTGTACCTTATCGATGGTATTCAGCAGGGCTGCCTTAAACAGTATCTCATAGTCTTCCTCCTGGGGAGAAGCATTCGTCACTCTGCCGGGATTAATACCTCCACGCTTGGCCATGTTACCTACCAGGTACCATGTTTCGTCCTTTTTAATTTTTAAACCGTTCAATAAATCTTTACTGGAGTTTTCAGTGTTCCCAAAGGCGGTTTCAAACACACTGGGGAAGCTTGTTGTAGATACTTTCATAGCGTTGTGATAATAACAAAATAGAGATTAAATTTAAGAATATTCAGGACCAATGGGGCGGGCATTCAATGAATTTACGCTAAATTTAATACAGGCCGATTGATTTTCAAAATGGCCGATAGTTACTTAACCGGATAATAAACGTGTAAGGTATCCCGTTATTGTTCGTAGGTCCTGCTCCCTTGCCCATGCTCACTTTTTCCCAGATGTAGTGCATGAAAAAGAGGTATACGATCCCCATTTGTTTCCTGCTGGCCTGCAATACCTCCAGTAAGGTGTACACCGCCCCAGCCATGGGCGCTGAATCCAAATTTGATGACGGCCTGAGGCCAGAAAAACATCCGAAATACCTGTTCGATAAAAAGACAATGAAGGATCTTAAACGCAACGGTTATTCTTCGGATTATACCCGCAAAAGAAATACAGCCCCCACAGCGCCCATTAAGAAATCCGGACCAGTGGCGGATTCCCTGGCACAGACAAGCGATAGTTTACATACGGTCCCGGCAGATTCTTCCCGCAGCCCGCTACATGATAGTATTCCGGCACGTAAAGATTCCATACAGTAGCTGCATATTCATTAATTTTGGCTGGCAGACAGAAATATATGAAGTCAAGATTAATATTTATCATACTGCTGGGAACCATGTTCCAGCAGGCAACTGCTCAACAGTTGTATATGCCGAGGAATATCAGGCAGGCTTATGAGAACGGAACCCGCAGCACTACAGGTGCTCCAGGCCCAAAGTATTGGCAAAACCGCGCCAACTATGATATTAAAGTTGCTTTTGCTCCGAAAAGTAGGCTGGTGTCAGGATCTGAAACTGTTGTGTATACTAACAACAGTCCGGATACACTCCGCAATCTCAATATCAAACTATTCCCGAACCTCTTCCAGCATGGTAGCCTCCGTGGTATGCCTATAGCGGCCAGTGATATGGGAGATGGTGTGGCCCTCGCTAATGTGAAGGTCAATGGTATCAGTATGGGGGGCTTAAAGTCGTCCGGTACCAACTTACAGTTAGATATCCCTGAAACCTTACCTGGGGGGCAATTGAAGCTGGAACTTGATTTTTCCTATAAACTGAACGAAACGTCCCATATCCGTACAGGTATGGTAGACACGGGCGCTCATTTTATTGCCTACTTCTTTCCGCGTATAGCCGTTTATGATGATATCAATGGATGGGACAAAATCCCCTATATCGGTACCACTGAGTTTTATAACGACTTCTGTAATTTCCGTGTAGACATTACCGTGCCTGGTAATTACCAGGCCTGGGCTACCGGCGACCTGAAAAATGGCGCTGAGGTTTTACAGCCGAAATACTTACAACGCATTGCCCAGGCAGAGAAAAACAACGACATTATCTCTATCATCGACAGTACCGACTTGGCCAATGGCAACATCACCAAGAACAGTACTTCCAATACCTGGCATTATGAAGCAAATAATGTAACCGATTTTGCTTTCGCTGTCAGCAATCATTATGTTTGGAAATCAAGTAGTGTGGAAGTAGATCCGAAAACCAAACGCAGAACCCGCGTGGATGCTGTGTATAATGAGGACCATGATGATTTCGATGGCGTACCTTTTTATGCCAGGAAAACAGTGGAAAGTATGAGCTATCGTTTCCCACGCTGGCCTTACCCTTACCCGCATGAAACCGTTTTCGAAGGACTTGATCAGATGGAATACCCTATGATGGTCAATGATAATGCCCTGGCCAGCAAGGAACAATCCATCGAACTGACAGATCACGAAATCATGCATACTATGTTTCCTTTTTACATGGGTACCAATGAAACATTATACGCCTGGATGGACGAAGGTTGGGCTACTATCGGAGAATGGCTCATTTCTCCAATGATTGATTCCACTATCATAGATAATTACGGTATGGCGCCTTATAACGCCATCGCTGGCCGTTCTCAAGACCTGCCCATTATGACGGCCTCCAATCAACTGACAGAATCCTACATGGTCAATTCCTATCCAAAACCTGCATTGGGATATCTCTATGTGAAGGATCTATTGGGCGACAGTTTATTCCTGAAGGCTTTACACTATTATATTGCCTCCTGGAACGGCAAACACCCACAGCCTTATGATTTCTTCAATTGTATGAATGTGGGATCTGGCCGCAATTTGAACTGGTTTTGGAAAATTTGGTTCTTCGATGATGGCTATCCAGACCTAGCCATTACTTCCGTGAAACAACAGGGGAAAAACTGCTCTGTGGTGGTAACTTCCAAAGGAACTAAACCCGTACCGGTAGATCTGACCATTGTATTTAAGGATGGTACTACCCAAAAGCTGCACCGAACAATCGCTTGCTGGGAGCATGGCGAGAAGACCGTCCGCGTGGACTTTACGTCTCCCCAAAAAATCAATACCGTAATTTTGGGAAATACCTGGTCGGCAGATGTGAATCCAAGCGATAACATATATACGATGCCGTTATAATATTAACTCGCCCTAATAGGGGAAATGAAAAAGGCGCAAAGAGGGAATATCCGATTTGCGCCTTTTTGTATTGGATGGGACCAAGTTTATAATTCGTCGTAGTATAACTGGTATAGTACCTGGTTGCTACCACCTACAATTCCAATGCCGCCGGAAGTATTATTACGCAATTGAACTGCCTGGATTAGACTGTTCAATCCTGGGTTGCGCTTCACCTTCTCATAGGTTAAGAGGAAGTCGTAATATTGACTGGAAACAGATTTCACGTACACGAGTACACGCCCTTTTGGTGCAATAGCCTCCACCTGGTTGGAACTCAGTGCAGTGGCGTTAATATAGAGATTAGTGGTAATCGGTCTGCTGGTCTGGTTAAAGAGGATACTATTATAATTTTCATTCAAACCACCAATTTGGTTATTGTCAGCATTCTCATCCTGGGTATAGCAAGGGATACGCAGGAAATCGTTCAGGAAAGTAGTGTCTTTTGAAATTACTACGCCAGGCTTACCTTTCACAGAATCAAAAAGGTCTTCGTTGGCAGCTACGCTATAACGTACACCATTCCACGTAAAGAATGAATCCACTTGAGCGGATTGTTTCAACGCTTCCATTACTATATACTGCCGCTGTCCGGGTTGCGGATGAATGGTGAGATGAAACTGTAGCACCGGGCGGCCGTTCAGGATAGTACGACTGGTATCTAACAAATCTACCTTCAAATTTGACGGAATGGTGGTAGAGGAAGTCACTACCCTCATCCCTGGAACCTCTACTCGTACCCGGTAAAAGGTATTGGGGTTGAGGTTCACTTTACCTCGGTAAATACTCATGCGATTACTGGTATCTGTAGCAAAGGTCAGCGTTTCTACCAGGCTGCTATCTCGGTTCAGGATTTTTACCAATGCATCAGGCACCAAGTCAAAAGAATTATCTACTCCCGGTGCCACTATTTTACTTTTGCCCACGCGTATCTCTGCAGGTTGACCTGCGGTCAGTTCACTGTATACTACCACTCTGGGCTGGCCATTGCCAGGAGGCAATGGCAGTTCAGACTCACATGCGGTCAGTAATAAAATCGATAACACAGCTAAATACATCAAACGCATCTTCATCAAAATTTAAATGTGTAATTCAGGTACGGCAAGGTTCTAAACAGACTGTATTGATATAACTGTAACGGATATACCTGATCTGTATTGAAGTAAGAAAACTGGTCAAAGCTTACAATAAACGGATTGGCCCTATTGTAAATATTGTATACACCAGCACTGATAATATGTTTAAAGCGAGATTTATTGCCCAAATAGATGGTGGTACCCAGATCCAGGTGATGCACCGGAGGTAGGCGATAGTTGTTCAACCCAGCAAAGAACGGTAGGTAATTGACCAGGTGAGTGGAGAAAGGAGAATACCGTTCATCCAAGTAACCGTTGATATGTCGCGCCCAGTCCATATCCGGGTAAATTTGTTGTGGCAGGGTAAACGGTGCCCCGCTGGCGAATTTCCAGGAAGCGCTGAACGACCAATTTGGTTTGAATTGATATTTCATGGCTAATGAAATCGTATGTCGGCGATCCTCTTTATAAGGGTACCTGCGGCCCGCATTAATGCGATCAAACTGTCGCCATGCCCATGCCAGGGTATAAGCGAAGATACCCGTAAACCGGCCTTTTGTTTTCTCCAGGAGTACTTCTCCACCATAGTTGGTACCTGAGCCGGCAATTACTTTCTTTTCCCACAGATCGGAATTATCGAAGATATTCAACACCGTATTGGTGGTAACAATATCGCTGAGTTGTTTGTAATAGCCGTCTACACTAATTCTCCAGTCGTTATCCCATTTCTTTTCGTAGGCGAGACTGTAAGAGTAAGAACGTTCTGGTTTAATATTATCTGTACTAGGTACCCAGAGATCGGTGGGGAGGTTGATCACCGGGGTTGTCAGTTGGTGCACGAATTGGGTCATAGTGGCATAAGAAGCCTCTATAAACTGGCCATGGTTAAACTTCCATCTAACCAGTAATCGTGGTTGGGCACTGGTATAACCGGCGCCTTTTTGGATCAATGCCCCTATGTGCAAACCGGGTCTCACTATCAATCTATCTTCCAACAGCGACATCTGGTCTTCCGCATAAGCGTTGACTTCCGACATAAAGTAGGTCGGCGCAGCTCTTTTAACCCCAACACCTAAAGCAATATTGGTGCTATAGGCCGTTGGCGCCAAGTTATGATACGTATAACCGCCACCGAAGGAAAGTTTATGTGTGTTATTGATCGTGAATTCTGTCTCGTTATTGATCGCCATGTCCCGCACCCTGGAAACGCCCTGGCCTTTTACATACAGCGAATCATTGAAACTCAGCGGGATCATTGATTTCTGCGTAAAGAGATTATGGAAGCGGCTGTAGGTAACGGTCGTGTTGGTAAATATCCGCGGAGATACCACACTGGCCCATTTCAGCGCGGATGTGATATTACTCCAGGAAAAATCATAGTCATCAAACAGGTCAATGGTAGGATTTTCACTAGAGATCAGCATTTTATCCTGCCCTTTATAGAAACTTAAGTAGAGGCGGTTTTTATCATTAATCACCTGGTTCACTTTCAGGTTGATATCGTAGAGGTAGTAATTGCCGTAGTCTTTCAGGTAGTTTTTACCGTATAAGGCATCAACTAGGGAACGGCGGAAGGATAAAGACATGGAGGTCCGGTCTTTTACAATCGGGCCATCCAGTTCTGCGCTACCGGATACAGGGCTGATAACGGCTTTTCCATGCCATTCCTTCATATTCCCGTCTTTGGTGCGGATATCCACCACGGAGGAAAGTCGGCCGCCATAACGGGCAGGGAAAGCATCTTTATACAGACTTACATCTTTCACCGCATCTCCATTGAAGATAGAGAAGAGCCCAAAAAGGTGACCTGTATGATAGATAGGTACGCCATCCAGGAGATATAAGTTCTGATCAGCGCCACCACCGCGGATCAGTAGGTTGCTACTACTTTCCAGGGAGCTGCCGGCGCCAGGATAGAACTGTAATGATTTGAGGACGTCCTTTTCTCCCAGCAATGCAGGAAAGCTATTCAGGTAGGAGAGCGGCATATTGATATAACCAGCATGCAATTGTATTGTATCATCCGGACCAGCATTCACTACCACCGGTTGCAGAAAATTGCGGGCAGAGAGGTAAATATCCAACTGGCCGTCATCTGGAGGAGGGAGTTTTTGGAGGATGGGTTCATATCCTACGTGCGAATACACAATGAGGTTGCAGGTATCAGGCACTTGGAGGGTATAAAAACCGTAGGCATTGCTAACTGTTCCTCGTTTGGTGATCGGGTCATAGATAGAAGCGCCGATGATGACCTCCTTACTGGTTTCCTCGCGAACGAAGCCGCTGAGCGTGTAATACTGTGTTTGAGAGGATTCCCGTAACAGGAAAATTTTACCATTGACAGCGGCGGCTTGGATGCCAGTACCCTGTAAGATGGTATTTAATACCATGCCTGTGGTTTTCTCCGTACCATGCAACTGTACCTTTTTGTTGAGGTGCAGAAAGCTGGAGCTATAGGAGATGGCAATTCCTGTAGAGTGCTGTATTTCCTGGATAAAGGAAAGGATGGTGCCCTGTGTGTGTTTGGGCGTGAAGGGATGGCTTAAAATAGAATCGCTACTGTGCTGGGCTCGGGCATTAAAGCCTCCCAGCATCAGTAGCAATAATATTAACGCAGTATAAGTCCGTAGGGGCTGTCGATTTACATTTTTATTGGCTGATGACAATTGTATCGCCTTCCTGCCTGTATTTAAAGCCCAGCAATAGTTGTAGTTCATGTAATGCAACATCACAGGATTGGCCCCGGAAGCTGATGGTTGCTTTTTGTTTTGCAGCTACATTCCGGTAACTTTCGTCAATCCTGATTTCTTTGCCGTAAAAGTCGGCTAATTGTGGCACAATATCAACTAAAGTCTGATCATTAAATTGTAATGTTCCAGTTTTCCAGGCTAAGAAGTTTGGATTATCATTGTCGATAGCAGAAATGGATCCGTTTTTAATGATTCCTTTTCGGCCACTGGTAAGGATTACGCCTTCTTCATCTCCATTTTTGCTCAGTTTCACTTTACCTTCTGTTACCACTACGATGGTAGAGGAGTCGGAGGTTTCTACCACGAAGGAAGTACCCAGTACTTCCACCACGGCATTGTCGGGTGTTTTAACGAGGAAGGGACGGGATGCGTCTGTGGTAATTTCGAAATAGGCTTCTCCTAAGAGGTTTACCACGCGTTTATTCCCTTCGTAGTTGTCTGAATATTTCAGGCTAGAACCCGGGCGCAGTGTTACTTTGGACTGATCGTCCAATTGCAGTGCGCGAATTTTGCCATCGTTGGCAGCGAGTTCTTTCAGGCCATGCGGGTGGGATGGGGATTCCATCATCCACCAGGCAGCGCCAGCGAGTAATACAAGGATCGCTGCAGCGGCAGCGAATTTCCAACGCATAGGGCGTATACGAGCATTTGCCTGGTGTGTACCAGGATGAATTGCTCCCTCTACTTTGGCCCAGGCCGCGCTGGTGTTGTATTCCCTTTTTAAAGGCGCTATGTTACTGTCTTTCCAGATTTTCGCAAGTTGCTCAAACTCTCTCTGATGATCCTTATCCTCTAACCATTTGCTCAGCTCCAGGTCTTCATCAGGGGTAATCTGACCGGACAGTTTTTTAGTGATCAATTCATAATTAGTAGGTTCCATAAACTACAGTGTACTCTATCTTTAAAACGTCAGGGATACCCTTTCCCCTCTATTTAGTTTTTAATAAAATTTACCAGGAGCAGTAAGCAAACTGGTAAACCGTAGTCTGCCAGGTACTTACGTAAGATTTTTAAAGCCCTTCCCATGTAATTTTCGACTGTTTTTGCGGAAAGACCTAGTTCATTTGCCGCCTGTTGATGGGTCATTCCCTGGACCCGACAACGCGTAAATACCTCCCGGCATTGAGGCGGTAAGTTCTCAATAGCCTCGTAAATTAACTTTTCGTAGTGCGGTTTGGCTTCCCTTTTTTCCTGTTCGGATGGTTCTTCACTGATATCTGCTAGTTGCTCAAACCCTTTCTGGTGCGACTGTTCCACCTGCTGCTTACGGAGCGCAGAAATGGAATTATTCCGTACCGCCCTATATAGATATGGCTTTATATTGGGAATACCTATCAAATCCTGATGCCGCTGCCATAACCGGATAAACGTCTCCTGCACAACATCTTCTGCTGCTGCATCGTCGTTCAGGAAGGTGAAAGCATAGTTACATAACTCCCCGTATAACGATTCAAAAAGGTCCTTATATGCTTGATAAGAAGGCATTGTAATCATTTAACCTTCACAGATGTTTTGATGATGAATAGCGCTAATGTAGTCTTTTTATATATAAATTTAATCCCATTTTCAATTATTAATGTACTGGAGGGCAACTGCTTAGCTTTTTTCCGTATCTCACTTTTTCCCTTTGCTTTTCAGATTATAATTTTATCTTGGTGGCGTTTTGCAATCCATTGCATGACTTTTAAGCGTTAAATAAATATCAGCAAATGAAGCTCAGGATTACTGCAACCGGGTTGCTGACTGTCCTGGCGGTGCAATATGCTACCGCTCAGAAACAGCAGCCCATCTATCGGAATGGCTGGATTGATTTCAACAAGAATGGCAAGAAGGATATCTTCGAAGATCCTACCCGCACAGTGGATGAACGGATCAAGGACTTGCTGTCTCAAATGACATTGGACGAAAAGACTTGCCAAATGGCTACCCTGTACGGCTATGGAAGAGTATTGAAAGATGAAATGCCAACGCCAGAATGGAAAAACAAAGTTTGGAAAGATGGTATCGCCAATATTGATGAGGAACTGAACAGTGTTGCCAACAACAAAAAAGCACAGACGAAATATTCCTTCCCTTACAATCGCCATGCTGCGGCTATTAATACCGTACAACGCTGGTTCATTGAAGAAACCAGGTTGGGGATCCCGGTGGATTTTACCAATGAGGGTATCCATGGCCTGAACCACGACCGTGCTACGCCTTTACCTGCGCCAATCGGTATAGGTAGTACCTGGAATCGTTCCCTAGTATTGCAGGCCGGACAAATTGCTGGTAGAGAGGCTAAACTGCTCGGCTATACGAACGTATATGCGCCCATTTTAGACCCTGCCCGCGATCCCCGCTGGGGCCGCGTGGTGGAATGCTATGGAGAAGATCCTTTCCTCATCGCTGAACTGGGTAAAGAAATGGTGAACGGTATTCAGTCGCAAGGCGTGGCATCTACCCTGAAACACTTCGCTGTATATAGTATTCCCAAAGGAGGACGTGATGGGAATGCCCGCACGGATCCACATGTGGCGCCACGGGAAATGCATCAGTTGTACCTGTATCCTTTCCGTCGGGTGATCCAGGAAGCAAAGCCAATGGGGGTGATGAGCAGTTATAACGACTGGGACGGAGAACCCGTAACAGGTAGCTATTACTTCTTGACCCAATTGCTCCGTAAAGAATTTGGATTTGATGGTTATGTAGTATCCGATAGTGAGGCGGTAGAATATATTTACTCCAAACACCATGTAGCAGTTGATTATAAAGATGCGGTACGTCAGTCGGTGGAAGCTGGTCTGAACGTTAGAACCAACTTCACTCCACCAGAAGATTTCATCATGCCATTGAGAGAGCTGGTGAAAGAAGGCAGCGTGTCCATGAAAACAATCGACAGTCGCGTAGCGGATGTATTGCGAGTGAAATTCAAACTGGGATTGTTTGATCATCCATATGTGGATGAGAAGTTGGCCGACAAAGGAGTACACACTGCGGCGGATGATACTTTTGCGTTACAGATCAATCGCGAGTCCCTGGTACTGCTGAAGAATGAAAAAA
The DNA here is from genome assembly GCF_019236475.1 of Chitinophaga sp. Lineage (GTDB taxonomy): Bacteria > Bacteroidota > Bacteroidia > Chitinophagales > Chitinophagaceae > Chitinophaga. The sequence goes on along the minus strand of NZ_JAFAIX010000002.1, from coordinate 224,362 downwards.
ATACCTTGCCACTAAGCAGAGCTGCGGTGCATAAAATCCTGGTAACAGGTCCTTTGGCAACTGCTGAAAGTCACGCTAATAGTCGCTATGGTCCTTCCAATAACCCGGTGATCAATGTGCTCGAAGGTATTCGTAAACTGGCTGGCAACGGTATCAATGTTACCTATGCCAAAGGTTGCGATGTGGTAAATCCAGGTTGGCCTGGCACTGAAATCGTACCAACGCCGTTAAGTCAAGCTGAACAAGATAGTATAGCCGATGCCGTTAGTAAAGCGAAAGATGCGGATGTGATTATTGCAGTGGTAGGAGAAGATGATAAAAGAGTAGGGGAAAGCCTTTCCCGTACTAGTTTGGACCTCCCTGGCCGTCAGTTGCAACTGTTACAAGCGCTTCACGCTACCGGTAAACCGGTGATTGCGGTGCTGATCAACGGTCAGCCATTGACGATTAACTGGGAAGCGCAGAACCTGCCTGCTATCCTGGAGGCATGGTTTCCTGGCCCATTAGGCGGTATCGCTGTGGGAGAAGCCCTCTTCGGTGATTATAACCCAGGTGGTAAACTGACTGTAACTTTCCCTAAATCAACGGGTCAGATAGAACTGAACTTTCCATATAAGCCTGGTTCACACGCGGATCAGCCTTCCAGTGGCAATAACGGTTACGGACGTACGAGCGTAAATGGCCCACTGTTTCCTTTTGGCTACGGTCTGAGCTATACAACATTCTCCTACGGAAATCTGTCCATCACTCCTGAGCAAAACCGCCAGCAGGGCGATTTTAAGGTAAGCGTTGATGTAACTAATACGGGCAAACGTACCGGTGATGAGGTAGTACAATTATATATGCACGATAAAGTGAGCAGCGTAACTACTTATGTTTGGCAGTTGCGTGGTTTCGAAAGAGTGACCCTGAAGCCAGGTGAAACCAAAACTCTTCACTTCACACTGCATCCAGATGATCTGGCCTTACTAGATAAGGATATGAATTGGACTGTGGAGCCCGGTGAATTTGAAATTGCGGTAGGCAGCAATTCCGAAGATCTCAAGCTGAAAAAGACCATTACCGTTACCAGGTAATATTATCCATATCCTACAAAAACGCCCCGGGATGGTCTTCCCGGGGTTATTTTTTTTAAAGTAGTCTTGGATGTTTAGCTTTGCCCCATTGTTTCTTAACTTATGATTAAACGCTATATCTTAATTGGACTGCTTGGCATATTGACCGCCTGTCACCAACCACCCCAGCAACAAACGACATCCGATGCGGACGTGTCTGCCTATAAAAATTATATCAAAACGCTATCTTACCTCCATACTCCTCATTTTTACGGGGAAGAAATGCCTGTAGTGGAAAGCGGTTTTGCTATTGAAGATGCACATTACAAATTCGATGAACTGCGTGCTGCTAGGGTACGGACGGCCGATAGCACTGTTGTGATCTTTTATTTTGGTAAGAAAAAAGATGCTTACAGCTATTGGATGACTTCTTTTGATAGTACTGGAAAAGTGATAAATAAGGTCGACATCGGCATACGGGACCTCCAGGATCAAACGTCGAAATATGTGACGAAAGCCTTGATGGAAAACGATTCTATCCTGGAATATCGCTCTTATTACGATCAGGGCTATGATAACATTATGCATGCCACTTATAATGCTTCCCAAATAAAGCTACTGGCTATACGGCCAGGAGGAAAGCTGGTCTGGAAGGAAGTAAAGAAAGAAACTTTCCCAGAATTTATAAACGCTATACCTGCGTTATCCTTGCCAGTGGCCTATGATAGCACTCCCGTTGGAAAAAACTTTGCGCTAGCACATAGAGGAAATTCCTGGTTTGATTATGGAAAGTTATTGTTGTTTGATTATCCTGTAGCATATAAAATTGGGAAGATAGCCGTCCCTGGAAGATCACAGGCAGTTTTACTAATAGTGGCAGATTTAACGCTCGCTGATGGTGGTGAAATTGCCTACAGTCCCTCTCTAATATTGGTTACTTATGATGCAAACGGTCGGGAAGCCGACAGATTACGCGTATGTGGAGATAATGGTACCGAGGAAAGTGAAGATACGCTCTCCTATTTTCGTATAGCCACAGACGGTACCGTTTCCTTCCAGGAGAGTGGACAGGATAGGAGTTTCCCTTCCGATATTGGTGCCAGAGACCAATCTCGTAAAGTAGGAGTAACCTGGGATAATAACGGTAGTCTTACCACTACCTATACGGATCAGGTGATAAGGTTCCAGGACTTTGACCCTACTAAGCTTGTAGCGCAAGGCAGTGCCAATACGTTAATTCAGGAACCGGGATTCCTAGCGGAGTTGGATGGATGGGATATGGCGCTGATGTTTTATAATTTCCGCAAGGGTCATGAACAATCTTTCCATTTACTGACGGTCAATAAGGAAGGAAAAGTACTAGGGGACCTGGAGCTGGTGAATACCCTCAAATCGCTCCATTTTGAGCTACCTAAAAAAATACCACCACCAAATATTGATCACACTATCTGGAAAAACCTTACAGGTCCTGTGCGAGTTATATTAGGTAATAAGGCATTTAGCATTGCCGCCGATGGTAGTATCACTCCTCAATAACCCCATTTTTGTATATATCTTTACAACACACTATTTATATCCTAACCTTCATGAATAAACGCTATTTGATGGTTGCCCTTATTGGTATCATGGCTGCCTGTAAGGATCAACCTAAGCAACAGGGAAACCCTGTGGATGCAGTCGCTTTTAAGAATTTCGTACAATCATTACCGTATGTTCAAACCCCGTTGGCCCATCCCGAATTTATGTCCTTGGTAAAAGAGATGCATACTATTGAGGATACCGCTACCCAATATGATGATCTCCGAGCAGGGCGTATTCGTACTACCGATGACGTTATCGTTGTATTCTATTATGGAGAGCAAAAGAAAAACGGGCATTTTTGGGTAACGAGCTATAGTGCTGATGGCCATAAACTGGAACAGACCGAGGTGGGAGAGAAAATAGATGAAGATGGTACTTCGAAATATGTAAATAGGGTAGTGATGGAGAATGATTCTATCATTGAATTCCGAAAATATTATTCCGCCACAGAAGAAAGTTATAACGCCTTTCACCCCGATCAACCCTCTGAAATACGCTTCCTCGCTGTGAGGCCCGGTGGCAAACTGATATGGAAAAAAGCGGAAAAAGAATCTTTCCAGAGATACCTGTCTAATTTCGAAAAGTTATCATTGCCATTGAATTACGAGGACACGCCGGAGACCACACCTTTTCAACAGGCCTATAGGGGCGGATCTTGGCTGGATTATGGCGGACTCTTGTCTACCACATTTCCTAAAGCGGCTAAATTGGGGAAATTGGAAATTCCTGGGAACCCCACCATGGTACTAGTAAAAGTCTCCGATATGGATACCGGCGGCGACCTGGAATCTTATGGTCCCTCCTTGATGTTAGTGGCATATAATCCGCAAGGAATTGAAACAGATAGAGTGGAGGTGACTGGATCTTACTCTACGGAAGGGTTTGAGTCTTCTTCTACTAAATTTAATATGGAACAAGACGGCAGCTTTAGTTTCCTGAAGTCCTCCAGCATGGGGCAATACGGTGATGGCTATTCGGCTGTGGATGAAGAACGAATGGCAAAATTTACGATCAGTCCAGCAGGTCGCTTTATCAAGAATTATGCAGACATAAAATATGTCGTGAAAGATTTTGATCCCACCAGATCAGAAAATGTGCAGGATACAACACAGAGCGATTTCCTGGGTAGACTGGAAGATTGGAAAATGGCTTTATTTATACATACCTATCAGGAAAAAGCGGGTAAACTGGTAAGACTGATCACTACTGACCCATCTGGGCACATTCTCGGCTCAACCACCCTGTTGAATACCCTGGGTAACGAGGTGAAAGCACCTACTGCTATCACCGATGATTATTTGCATTATGCAGAGAATGGTAGTATTACAGGAACCGTTACTGTAGCCATTGATGGGAAAACATATGTGGTTGCCAAGGATGGTAGTATTACGCCACAATAAATCAACTTATTTGCACTAACTGTTATGAATAAACGTTATTTATTGATCCTTTTGGCTGCTATGTTGGCATCTTGTCATCCAAAAACGGAAAAGAAGGAGAAGGCCACTGTAGATATAACTTCCTTTACCGCCTTCGTGCAGTCTTTGGAGTTAGTAAAAATACCATATACCTATAAGTCCTCGCTTGACCCCATTATTGCCCTCCATACCATAGAGGACTCATTGACCATATATGATCAACTGTGGGCTGGCAGATTAAAGACCAACAACAATGTAGTAAGCGTATTTTATTATGGGGTACGAAACGGGCATACTAATTATTGGGTGACCACTTATGCGGGGGATGGCTCGAAACTGGATCAGGTACAAATAGGAGAAGTGATAAATGAGCATGGACAAATGGGACACTACGCTACCAAAGTGGTGATGGAAAATGATTCCATTATCGAATTCCGGAAATATTTTGTCGAGTATACAGGTAATTTTTTTAAAAGTGGCCCTGAAAAACCTTCGGAAATACATTTCTTCGCAGTCCAACCTGATGGCAAACTGTTGCCAAAAAATGTGGTGAAAGAATCTTTTCAGACGTATCTAGCCGCATTCCAACAATTAACCTTGCCGTTGCGCTATGCATCGACCACCGAACAGAAAAATTTTTATCAATTGCTGCGAGGATCTTCTTGGTTTGATTTCGGTGGACTTTTTCAATCCAATTTCCCATCGCTGTATATGGTAGGAAAGATAGAGGTTCCTGAGAAGCAGCCGATGGTATTGTTAAAAGTAGAGGATTTGGATGGAGGGGAAGACGCGGATGCCTTTGGTCCTGCCATGGTACTCATTGCGTATACCCCACAAGGAAAGGAGACAGATAGAATGGAAGTAACAGGAAATTACGCGGGTGAAAGTTACCAGTTCGCCACCCATCAATTTAACATGGACACAGACGGGAGTATCAGTATGATGGAAACCACCAGCCTACTGGACAGCATTGATGGATATACTGCTATTCACGATGAAAGAGCAGTGAAATGTATATTAAGTCCGACAGGGCATTTTACCAGGACCTATACCGCCGTGAAAATGGAAGTGCAAGATTTTGATCCTGCTAAATTGCGCAGTTTTAAGGAAGGCGCCACTACATATGATGATCTCGATTACCTGGGATCATTGGAAGACTGGAATCTTACGGTGTTGCTGCATACCTCCGTGGAAAAGACTGGCAAAGTAATTAGGCTGATTACTGCCAGCAACAGTGGTGGCGTTCGGGGAGCTGTGGTGTTGAGTAATACTACCAGAAATGAAGGGGTGAAAGCACTGGAATCTATAGGTAATGATTATGTAGGACGGCAGGAGTTAAAAGGTACGATTAACGGGCCTGTTACCGTTACCATTGGCGGTAAAACCTATCTGGTGGCTAAAGATGGCAGCATCACTGTACAATAATTTTCAAATTTTTATACCCTTACGTTGGATAATACCTTCACCAATGCAGACGTAAAACTCCCGACATCTATCGATAAAGTCTATACGGAGTACGAAAGTTTTGGTACCATATCAGGCACTGTTACACTAACGATTGCGGATAAAACTTATGTGATAGCGAAAGACGGATCCATTACTGCACAATAATCGCAGTAGTAAATCGTTGACCAACCACCTGCCGGATATTCTGTTGCAGGTGGTTGCTTTTTAGGGAATTATATTATCTTGCCTCGCAAATCATCCCGAGAATCCATGAAAACACTGGTAAATATTACTGCTGCATTGCTCATTTTCGCAGTAGCAGGATGCCAGAACAATGGCAATACCAATACAGATGCCGATACCGCCAGGGTTACGATTAAAAGTATTCCGGGCTTCACCGGACTGGTCGATTCATTACCTATGGTAGATCGTACCGATGCTGACGAGAAACTGAAAGATATCAGTGGTAGCAGTTTTATACCTGCTCCCAACGGTCACAAGTTTGAGAAAGTCTTAGCGGGTATTTTTGTCAGGAAAAACAACTACGTAGCCATTGTATTTAAATGCTATACCAACGTTAACAAGAATTGGTATAGGCAGATACTAGGCACTTTTGATCACAAAGGTAAAATGATAGCCACCGAGGAAATCGGGATGAATGCCGTATCAGAAAGCAAAACAGAGCACTCCTATACCCGTATGGAACCATTTTTTGAAAATGATTCCATCATCGAATTACGTACCCAATGGTATGTCTATTCCACCAATCACGAATCAGAACCAAAGAGCAAAGGCAAACTGAAGCTGATAAAAATAGATGCCAAAGGAGAAATCTCCCATGTGCCACAAGAGGATATCAGTTTTCAGGAATACCTGCGTCGGTTTCCAGAAGTGAAGGTGCCACTGGTACTGGATAAAGCTCCAGATAATAGCAAGCTGAAACCTGTATCCGTACTCACGCCTTTCTTCAATTTTGAACAACATATTTTCGCAGATACCCTACAATTTTACCATTACGGTAAAATACTGTTGCCCGGTAAAATGCCGATGCTGTTATATACTACAGACGAAATGGAACAGGGCGAAGGTGTCATCGCTCCTGGTTATACCCTGGTAGTATACACGCCGGAAGGGAAGGAAACCGACCGCAAAATGTTGTTGGGCAGAGAAGATGCCGAAGGATATTATACCCAGGCAGAAAATGCGTCTATTGCTGCAGATGGTACCATCCACCTGAAGGAAACTATCGCGGAGCCAATATTTTATAATATGGATCAGCAAGACGACTGGCGCTTTATCTGGGACCTTACACTACGCCAGGATGCAGATGGAGAACTCCAGGAAACGCGCAATCACCTGGAAATTGCAAGCCGCTTCTTTGATGCGAAGTCCATGAAGAATCTGCTGACATCTATTCTTCCAGATGAGTCTAGGGAAGAACATTCTTTTGAAGGTACTTCTTGGATTCCCTTTCCACATCCCGTAGCTATTGCAGTACATATCTTCCACCGCAATAACGAACGCCTGGCGGAAGTGGTGCTGGCCAATCAAAACCTGGATATCACCGATCGATATGTTATTTACAGCAACCTGAAAAATACTTCCTACGCAGGTACGATGCCTACCCATCTTACTTTTGAAGAGGATGGAGAACATCAGCCTAAAGAGGAAAGAAACTTTACCGGAACTACCACTATTAAAATCAATGATAAGGTCCTGAAGATTACCCAGGATGGAAAATTTACGGGTAAATAATTCGTAAATTCATCCAAAACGGAAATTATGCCTGGAACCTTCTCTAAGCTAAGAAATGCCTATCATCTCTTTAAGAGCATTGATTTTAAAATGTTGGCCCGGCTCTCCGAAAAGGTGGATCTGCCGAAAGTAATGGAGTCCGTAGCAAAGATGGATGAAACCCAACTGAACGGATTAATGAAAATGCTGACCTCTCATGGCAGCAAAAAGAAGGTTCCCCCAGTAGAAGGCGATTTTTACAACATTTCCGCCCGCCTGAATGCAGAAGACCGTGCACTCCAACTGAAAGTCCGCGCCTTTATGGAGAAGGAAATCCAGCCAATCGTAAATGAATACTGGCTGAAAGCGGAATTCCCTTTTGAAATCATACCCAAGTTCCGGGAACTCAATATCTGCGGTGTCACCTACGATGGCTATGGCTGCCCTAACCGCTCATATCTCATGGAAGGCATTATCGCCATGGAAATGGCGCGTGTAGATGCCAGTATTGCTACCTTCTTTGGTGTACAAAGCGGCTTGGCAATGGGGTCGATTTATATGCTGGGTTCACAGGCACAAAAAGATGAATGGCTCCCACGCATGCAGCAACTGGAAACCATCGGCGCTTTTGGACTTACGGAGCCGGAAGTAGGCTCTGGTACCGCTGGCGGACTAACCACCACGGCCAAACGAACAGGGGATACCTGGGTACTCAATGGCCAGAAAAAATGGATTGGCAACGCTACTTTCGCGGATGTAATTGTAATCTGGGCCCGTGATGTGGACGATAACCAAGTGAAAGGGTTCCTGCTGCGAAAAGGCACTCCCGGATTCTCCGTAGAAAAAATGCACGATAAGATGGCCCTCCGCATTGTGCAGAATGGCCTTATAACGCTGAAAGACGTACGTATTGAAGAAAGCGACCGCCTGCAACATGCTTCCAGTTTCCGAGATACTGCCCGCGTACTCCGGCAGACCAGGGCCAGTGTGGCTTGGGAGGCTGTTGGCTGCGCTCGGGGCGCCTACGAAAATGCCCTGGCTTATACCAATAATAGAGAACAATTTGGAAAACCGATTGCCTCTTTCCAATTGATACAAGGCCACCTGGTGGAAATGCTCTCCAACCTCACCGCAATGCAAACGATGGTTTTCCGCCTCTCCGAAATCCAGGATGAAGGGGGATTAAAAGATGAACACGCTTCTCTTGCGAAGGTGTTTTGTACATTGCGTACTCGCGACATTGTAGGCCGTGCGAGGGAAGTAATGGGCGGCAACGGCATACTCCTGCAATATAATGTGGCCAGGTTTGTAGCGGATGCAGAAGCTATCTATTCCTACGAGGGTACCAAAGAAATCAACTCCCTTATTGTAGGTCGCGCGATTACCGGCCATAGCGCGTTTGTCTAGTTACAAATCATTCCTGAAAAAAATTTAAAAGATCAAATGTCATTTTTATATTTTTAGATGTTCCACTATCTAAAAAAGCTAAAATAACGTTATGAACACATCGAACCGCCGTAGTTTCCTGAGAAACGTTTCCCTGGGAAGCCTCGCTGCGATCAGTCTGCCACAGATTGTGGCTGCCGCCACTACAGGGCCTAAACCCGCTAAAATCCAACTAAAAAAAGATGATATCATCCTCTTTCAGGGCGATTCTATTACGGATGTAGGCCGAAAAAGAGATGCGCCAGGCCCCAATAACGGCAGCGCACTGGGAGGAGGCTATGCCTTCCTCGCCGCCTCTGAAATGCTCTGGCAACACCCAGATAAAAACCTAAATATCTACAACCGCGGTATCAGCGGAAATAAAGTATATCAACTGGCCGAACGCTGGGATGCAGATTGCCTAGATCTCAAACCGAATGTGCTCAGTATCCTCATCGGAGTGAATGACTATTGGCATACCCTCTCCGGTAAATACGATGGTACTTCCAAAGTTTATCGGGATGATTATGATAAACTCCTGGATCGTACCCGTCAGAAATACCCGGACATCCAACTCATCCTCGGTGAGCCTTTTGCTATAAAAGGAGTGAAGGCAGTGGATGACAACTGGTACCCGACTTTCAATGAGTACAGAACTGCTGCCAAAGCAATGGCAGAGAAATACAAGGCTACTTTTATTCCTTACCAGGCTATCTTTGATAAGGCTATCCAATCAGCGCCAGCGGCTTATTGGACCGGCGACGGCGTTCATCCTTCTGTGGCTGGAGCGCGACTCATGGCACAAGCTTGGTTGGAATGCGTTAAATAATTAAATCATCCTTTACATATGAAAAAATGGATGCTCTTATGCTTTTTGATGGGTTCTGGTTTTAATATGATGGCACAGCAGATAAAGACAATCCCTCTCTGGCCCGGCAATGCGCCGGGAGAAACTAGTAAAGCGGCTTATAAAATGTCGGCAGACTCCAGTCGGAGTGTACTGCGTATCGCAGAGGTGACGGACCCTTTTATTTCCGTATACCCGGCGCCGTTACACGGACGCAAGGACGTGGCAGTCGTAGTTTGCCCCGGAGGAGGATACAATATCCTAGCCATTAATCTGGAAGGAACAGAAATAGCGAAGTGGTTTAACAGTCTCGGCTATACGGCGTTTGTACTTCACTACCGTGTACCTAATAAAGAACTAGGCGCATTACAAGATGTGCAACGGGCTTTGCGTATAGTGAAAAGTCGGGCTGCGGAGTTTGGTTATAATGCAGATAAGGTAGGTCTGTTAGGCTTTTCAGCCGGCGGTTCTCTGAGTGCCCGTGCTAGTACACTTTACCATGAACAACAGTATACGCCAGTTGATAAAGCGGATAGTGTTAGTTGCAAGCCGGCATTTGCCATGTTGATCTATCCGGCTTACTTGGATAAAGGGGACAATCGTACACTCACACCGGAGCTGAAAGCGGATGCTGCCACGCCTCCTATGTTTCTCTTTGCTACCGCAGATGATCCGTATGGCAACAGTGCCTTGGTGATGGCGGGTGCACTGAGAGATGCCAAAGTTCCAGTAGAATTACATTTTTACAATAAAGGTGGACATGGTTATGGGCTAAGGCCCGGCAATCCTGCCGCCAATGTATGGCCCGGTCTCGCTCAAACCTGGCTAAGACAATTCGATACAAAATAGCAAAAAGCCGCCCAATCCAAATGGGCGGCTTTTCTTATAATGTAATCCCAATAGGCCATATCTGCTTATCAATGAAATGTTTGTAAATTACTAGTATATATACCACCGCCAACAAATCAAACTGGCACTTGTTTTCACCTATTAAAGCCCGGAATTATGGACCCTCATCACGAACATCACCATCAACAGACAGACCATTCTCATGATCACCACCATGTGCCTGCAAGTGAACATCATGCGCATGAAGGGCATCAACATCATCAAGAAGCAGATCATAACGAAATGCAAATGGATCATAGTAGCCACGCCGGGCATGGCGCCCATGGCGGTCATGACCATCAAGCTATGATCAATGACTTTAAAAAAAGATTTTATGTAGTACTGGTGCTGACCGTACCAGTAATGCTATTATCGCATATGATTCAGCAGTGGCTGGGCTTACAGATCGACTTCCCCGGAGGGAATTACGTTTTGTTCGGTCTCAGTACCATCATCTTCTTTTATGGTGGCTGGCCTTTCCTGATCGGTTGGGCCCAAGAAATGAAGCAGCGTAATCCCGGCATGATGACCCTGATAGGTTTCGCCATTACCGTGGCTTTTGTGTATAGTGTGGCCACGCTTTTCGGATTAAAAGGCATGGATTTCTTCTGGGAACTGGCTACCCTTATACTCATTATGCTATTGGGCCATTGGATTGAAATGAGCGCAGTAGCCGGTGCTGGCCGAGAACTGGAACTGTTGGTCAAACTGATGCCGGCAGAAGCGCATCTGGTCAAAGGAAACGAGATCCTCGAAGTAAAAACAGATAGCCTCAAACCCAATGATATCATCCTGGTAAAACCAGGCGAAAAAATAGCTGCCGATGGAGTAGTGAGAGAAGGCAGCAGCTATGTAAATGAATCCATGCTGACCGGAGAATCCAAACCAGTAGAGAAAAAAGCCGGAGATAAAGTAATTGCGGGTTCCATCAATGGAAATGGCGCTATACACATCACCGTTTCCCATGATAGCGCAGGATCGTATTTGTCGCAGGTAATTAAGCTGGTGAATGATGCGCAACAAGCCAAATCAGGGACTCAACTGTTGGCAGATAAGGCTGCCCGCTGGCTGACGCTATTAGCTATAGTGGCCGGGGTAGCCACTTTCCTCATTTGGTGGCTTACTGGTAGCTCCTTGGCTTTTGCGATGGAAAGAATGGTCACCGTGATTGTAATATGTTGTCCGCATGCGCTGGGATTGGCAATTCCGCTAGTAGTAGCCCGATCTACCACCATTGCCGCACAACATGGACTCCTGATTAAAAACAGAACTGCATTTGAAAACGCCCGGAAAATAGATACCCTGGTTTTTGATAAAACAGGGACGCTAACCGTTGGCAAATTTGAAGTGACGGTTATGGAATCGTATATGCCTGACCGTAGTAAGGAAGATATATTGGCACTCGCAGCAGCAGCAGAACAGCAGTCGGAGCATCCAATTGCAACGGGTATCATTGCCAAAGCAAATGAATTGAACTTGCAGATTCCTACTGCTAGCGAAGTACAGGCGCTTTCCGGAAAAGGAGTACAAGCAACAGTTGCCCAAGATACTGTATTGGTAGCTTCTCCGGCATATGCTCGGGACCATTTCCAACTGCCACCTGTTCAAACAGATGATACCGGCACTTTATCTTATGTTATCATAAACGAACAACTGGCAGGCTACCTGTTGTTGTCGGATCAGATTCGTCCAGAATCCGCGGCTGCTGTGCAGTCGCTGAAAGCTGATCACATTACGACCGTATTGCTCACCGGCGATAACCGCAAAGTGGCAGCAGTGGTGGGGGAGCAGCTACATCTTGATAAGGTGATTGCAGAAGTCTTACCGCATCAAAAACTAGAAGCAATTAAAACGTTGCAGTTGGAAGGGCGATACGTGGCCATGACCGGCGATGGTATCAATGATGCTCCGGCGCTGGCCCAGGCGGATATTGGGATTGCCGTTGGTTCCGGCTCTGATATCGCAGCGGAAACGGCGGGGATTGTACTGGTAAACAGTAATCCAGCGGATATTGTCAGTCTCATTCGATTTGGGAAAGCTACCTATCGTAAAATGGTCCAGAACTTAGCCTGGGCAACGGGTTATAATCTGATTGCCATGCCATTGGCGGCGGGTATCCTGGCGCCATGGGGGATTATTCTCAGTCCTGCCGCTGGTGCGGTGCTGATGACAGTGAGTACCGTCGTTGTTGCCATCAATGCGAAGTTGTTGAAATTATAACAAATCATTAGTTCCAATTCAAATAAATATTTCTGTAGATTTGACAGACATTAACTCGTATTAAAAACTTGTCATTATGGGATTATTTGATAAACTCAGGAATGAATTTATTGACATTATTGAATGGACGGATACGTCCGCGGATACTATTGTTTGGAAATTTCCCCGCTATCAGAATGAAATAAAACAAAACGCCAAACTCACCGTACGTGAATCACAGGTAGCTGTGTTTATGAATGAGGGTAAGATTGCGGATGTGTTTCCGGCCGGTATGTATACACTGAATACTCAGAACCTGCCTATCCTGGCTACTTTACAGGGTTGGAAATATGGCTTCAATAGCCCTTATAAAGCGGATGTTTTCTTTGTGAGCATGCGTCAATTTACCAACCAGAAATGGGGTACTAAGAATCCGATTATGCTGCGCGATGCGGAATTTGGTCCGCTGCGTGTACGCGCCTTCGGTAGTTATGCATTCCGCGTAAAGGATGCTGGTGAGTTTCTGAAAGAAATCGCAGCTACCAACCCTGAATTTACAGTGGATGGTATCAACGAACAGTTACGCAATCTGGCTGTTTCCCGTGGTATGGATGCCATTGCGGAAGCAAAAATCCCTGTACTGGACCTGGCGGCAAACTATGACGAAGTTTCCAAAGTTATTGGTGATAAAATCAGCCCTGAATTCAATGAACTGGGCCTGGAACTGACCAAGTTCCTGATTGAAAACGTTTCCTTGCCACCGGAAGTGGAAGCAGCGCTGGACAAACGCAGTAGCATGGGTATCGTTGGTAACCTGGGCGCCTATGCGCAATTCCAGGCAGCTAACGCCATGGAAAAATCTGCGGAAAACCCTGGCAGCGGCGGCCTCGCGGGCGCTGGTCTGGGCCTCGGTATGGGCGCAGCCATGATGGGCCAAGTGGGTAATGTGTTCCAACAAAATACTTTCAATCCAGTAACCGGCCAGAGTGGAACCGGTGCTGCTGCCCCAACCCAGGGCGCAGTTCCTCCGCCGTTGCCTGCTGCGGTAGCTTTCTACGTAGCTGTAGATGGTAAACAATCTGGTCCTTTTGAAATGGATCAATTGCGTCAGCTCGCCGCTGCTGGTCAACTGAATGGCAATACCCTGGTATGGAAAGCTGGTATGGCTGCATGGTCCGCCGCTTCCACAGTGCCAGAACTGGCACCGGTACTCGCTACTGTTCCTCCGCCATTACCTTAATTTTTTGAGCAGTGCGGTACCCGCCGCACTGCTATCTAACAGACTGAATATTGCCCTATGTCATTTGAGGACAAAACAAGTGAAACGGTCTCCTCTCTAAAGTGTCAGAACTGTGGTGCGGTGCTTCATTATGCACCAGGTACCAACAGCCTGAAATGCGATTACTGCGGAACTGTAAACGAAATCGCACAGGAAACAGAAACGGAGGTACACTCCTTCGATTACGAACAATTTATCGCGGCTGAACAGGCGCATACCAGCGCTACACAGGAAGCTGTAGTGGTGAAGTGTACCAACTGTGGTGCATCCACTACTTTACTGCCCAATGTCACGGCCGATTCCTGCCCGTTCTGTGCATCACCATTGGTCATAGACCATGCACAGACCACCTCCATGCTCCAGCCACACTACGTGCTGCCATTCATCATTAAAGACGGGGAAGCCCTTGGCTTCTTCCGTAATTGGATGAGCAAACTATGGTTCGCGCCATCGGATCTCGTTAAAAAAGTAAGAGACGGTTCTTCCCAACAATTGAAAGGGATATACATTCCTCACTGGTCCTATGATGCGGATACCAGCACTTCGTATTCAGGTCAGCGAGGGGAGTACTACTACGTTACAGAAACCTATACCGAAACGGTAAATGGGGAGGAACAAACCCGTACCCGCCAGGTACGTCATACTGCCTGGTATCGTACATCCGGTCACGTTGCAAATGATTTCCGTGATGTCCTCGTTTCCGCCAGCCCTTCATTGCCACAGAAAATGGCAGTGATCCTGGAACCATGGAAACTGGAATTGCTGAAAGCCTATGATGGTCGCTACTTGAGCGGCTTCCGGGCGGAATTGTATCAAACCAATGCGGAACAAGGGTTGGTATTGGCACAACAGCGTATGGACCCGGTTATTCGCGAGGAAATTCGTGATGATATCGGTGGAGATGAACAGATCATCGACCATTACGATGTCGTATATAATAGTCTTGGCCTGAAATATTTACTGCTGCCTGTTTGGATCAGCGCCTACAAATACAACGACAAGGTATATCATTTCGTAGTCAATGCTACCACTGGTGAAGTGACTGGTGACAGGCCTTACAGTTGGGTGAAGATTGCTGGACTGATAATTTTTATCATCGCTGTCATCGCCATTATCTATCAAATGTCTCAACATCGTTAATCAATACATATCACACAGGGCTGACGAAAGTCGGCCCTTAATGTGGTAACTTTTTCTCCAACAAACCATATACCCAGGTTCCGGCAATCGCACTCAATAAAGTGATCACCACCACTGTAAAGCCGCTACCAATCTGCGCAAACAATGGACCCGGACAAGCGCCTGTTATCGCCCAACCTAATCCGAAGATAATTCCTCCGAAAATCTGTCCCTTATCAAATTGCTTGGGCGCAATGGAAATCGGCTCACCAGCAAATGTTTTAATGCCAAACCGACGAATGAGTTGCACTGATATCATCCCAGTAATAACGGCTGTTCCAATTACGCCGTACATATGAAATGAAGTCAACTGAAACATCTCCTGTATCCGAAACCAACTGATTACCTGCGATTTCACCAATACAATTCCAAAATAAATTCCGACTAATAAGTACTTAATATTTTTCATGACGCATTAATTAAGAATGGAAAATACCCAGGGAAGAATCACATTGGCGGAAATAAAACCTCCCACCATAAAGCAGATGGTGGCTACAAGGGAAGGCCACTGCAGATTGGATAATCCCATGATCGAATGCCCGGAAGTACAGCCCCCAGCATACCTGGTGCCAAAGCCAACGAGGAAACCGCCTACTACAAAGAATATCAGCCCCTTCAACGTAAAAAGGTTATTCCAGTTAAATAGCTCCTGCGGCAACAGTCCCTGGTAGTTATGGATTTGATAATTTTGCAGTCTTTCTTTGGTGGCAGCGGCAATTTCCATTTCCCCATTTCCTTGCGTCCAATGAGCGGCAATAAATGCCCCGATAAGAATGCCTCCAGCAAAGAATAAATTCCATTTCTGTGCCTTCCAATCGTACTTAAAGAAGGAAATATCCGCCGGAAAACAGGCGGCACAGATATGTCGGAGAGAAGAGGAGATGCCAAATGGCTTATTTCCGAGCAATAACAGTAGGGGAACTGTCAGCCCTATCAGGAACCCGCCAATAGCCCAATGCCAGGGTTGCAGCATGGCTTGTAAGAGTATCATATTATGTTTTTTATAAAGATAGTAAATAAAAAAAGCGGCTGACAGGAATTAATCCCTGCCAGCCGCTTTGCATTTGTGCTGCTGATTGATCATCAGAGTAAGTCGTTATATTCCGGATGCCTTTTCATATAGGCGTGCACGTAAGGACATAAAGGTTTTACCTTCAAGTGCTCTGTCCGGGCGTAATCCAACACATATTTGGCCATCTGAGATGCAATGCCTTGCCCTTCCAGTTCTGGCGGTACTTCTGTATGTACATAGGCGATGCCACCCTGGAAGAGATGATATTGAATAAATGCAGTGAATCCATTTACGGTAGTCTCAAAACGATGTTGAGCGGTATTATTATGAATCGTTAATTCCATTACTGTTCAGGTTTATCTCTGAAATTGATTTTTACATGGGTGCCATCGCAATAGGGTTTATTGCTGGATGCGCCACATCTGCAGAAGGCTGTCACCTTGTTTTTGTGTGTTTCATGGCCATCTGCCTCTTTAATGAGAATGTTGCCATACACGAGTAAGGGTCCGTTGGGCAGCGGTTCCACAATGCTGTCTGCTTCTATCACGGGCGCTACGCCTGCTTCTGCCTCCACATCTGCATTCAGGTAATAGGTAAGCGCACCGGAAGGGCATTGCTTTACCTGGGAAATGATACGTTCTGTAGTAGCCCCTTCTGCATTAATCCAGGGCTTTTCCTTAGGGTTGAAAACTTCCGGTAAACCGTGGAAGCATACTTCAGAATGTACACATACATTGGGTTTCCATACAATGGTAACCTCTCCGTTCGTGTATTTCTTAGTAATGTCTTTCATTTTGAAATCCTCCTTTTAGTCTTGACGAGTGATTATTTTTATAGGGTTAGTCAACACCTTGTGAACAGGGCAGGCATCCGCAATCTGCATCAGGCGTGCTCTTTGTTCATCGGTGAGGTCACCTTTAATGGTGATATTTCGTTCAATTACGGTAGTTAAAGGATCTGGCTTTAGTGCGGTGTTGAATGCCAGTTCTATTTCTACATCTTCCATTGGCCATTTTTTCCTGGTGGCATACATCTTAAGCGTGATGGCGGTACAAGAGCCCAGGCTACTGAGTAATAGCTCTCCGGGACTTGGAGCCGTGTCTCCACCACCCACATCTTCTGGCTCATCCACCAACCATCTGTGTCCGCGGGTTTCTACTGAAACCTGGTAGGGAACGTTGCCAATCGATACTTTCACTGATTCGTCCATAGTCATAGTGCAGCTTCCTTATCAATTTTTTTAAAATGAATCTTTTAGCCATTTGCCGGCAAGGGTGATATCCTGTTGCGATAGGTTATGTCCTGCTTCTACCTGCATGGCGCTTACTTTAAATCCGTTGGCTTCCAATAGTGTGGCATAGCCTTCTGTGGCAGCAGGATCTACGGTACTGTCTTCTTTTCCGGAACTCATCAATACCGGCTGTGCCTTCTCTGTTTCAAAGGCTGTTTCCAGTCCATATAAAGGCTGCATTGGCCGAAACAGAATAGCGCCTGCTAGTAGTTCGGGATACAACATCAGCGTAGCACCGGCAATATTAGCGCCATTGGAGTATCCAACTGCTATCATCTTAGCGGGATCAAAACCCAATCCCAATGAAAGTTCTTGTAAGAAATGTACCATTTCATGGGTGCGGAAATGAACATCTTTTTCATCAAAGATGCCCATGCTCAACCTCCGAAAGAAACGGGGCATCCCATGTTCTGATACATTCCCTCGTATACTTAGGATATTGAAACCTGCGCCCAGTCGCGCCCCGATAGGTAACAGGTCGGATTCATCTCCACCGGTTCCATGCAGTAGCAATAACGTATATCCATTGCCGTTAACCGCAGGTTCCCAAATATATTTCATTGGTTGGAAGTCCATGTTAATCGAGCTTTATTAATTTCTTCTCAATTTCATTTCTTTGCGCTTCAAACTGCGGAGGCAACATCAAATGCTGTCCCAACTGTTCTTTAGGTTCGTCTACGGTAAATCCGGGTTGATCGGTTGCCAGTTCAAACAGCACGCCTCCTGGTTCCCGGAAATATACGGATTTAAAGTATTTCCTGTCCAACTGGGAAGTAATATGCAATCCACGATCTTCCAGGATTTTCCGGAAATGTTCTTGGGTAGCATCGTCAGGTACTCTGAACGCCACATGGTGCACAGATCCGCCGGCCACATGACCACGCATCTCCCCCTTAGCTTCCACCAGATCAATATATCCGCCTTTTTCCCCGTTAGGTCCTGCAAAGCGGTACCTGTTGGTATGGTTCTTTTTCAATTCATAACCGAAAACAGAGACCAGTAGATCTGCAGTAGGCTGGATGTCATCCAAAGTCAAGGTAACATGATGAAAGCCACGTAAAGCATTCGCTTCTTTGATTTCAGCCGTTTCCCAGGGTTCCCGATTATCAGGAAGTTCCGGTACGGTAAGTTCTATTTTCAATCCATCTGGGTCCAGGAAAGTGAGATATACTTCCCCGAATTTGGAAGATGGTTTGTTGTAAATGACGTTCTCTTTTTCGAAACGTTTCAGCCAGAAATCCAGACTACCGTCAGGTACGGCATAACCGATTTCTGTAGCCATGTGCGTGCCGCGGCGACCAGTGGCAATGTCTTCCCAAGGGAAAAAAGTCAATATAGTGCCAGGTGTGCCGGATTCGTCGCCATAGTAAAAATGGTAAGTATTGGGATCGTCAAAGTTGACAGTTTTCTTTACAAATCGTAATCCCATCACGCGCGTATAAAAATCGAAATTGCGTTTTGCGCTGCCGGAAATAGCCGTAACGTGATGTATGCCTGTAATTGCGCTCATGGTATACTGTTTTAATAAAACGGTCCCGCGTCGGGGCGGGACCGGAAAAAATTATTTCTTAAGCATCTGTACTTCACAGAGAATTTTGACTTCATCGCTCACCATTACACCGCCTGCTTCTGTTACCGCATTCCAGTTCAGGCCGAAATCTTTCCGGTTGATTTTACCATGTATGGTAAAACCAGCCTTTGTATTGCCCCATGGGTCTTTTACCACACCGCCGAATTCTACATCCAGCTTGAT
Organism: Chitinophaga sp.; assembly: GCF_019236475.1. Lineage (GTDB taxonomy): Bacteria > Bacteroidota > Bacteroidia > Chitinophagales > Chitinophagaceae > Chitinophaga. Next base: position 205,255 of record NZ_JAFAIX010000002.1, on the reverse strand, counting down.
GTTTTTGGTAACGTCCCGGATAGTCAGGTCTCCCCAGAGTGACCATGACCCGTCATGATCAATACTCTCTGTTTTAGTGGCCACAAATTTTATGTAACGATACTTGTCTACATCAAAGAAATCCGGGCTGCGAAGATGGCCATCCCGCTGCTCATTACCGGTACTAATGGAATCTACATCCACTGACGCTGTAATTTTTCCTTTCGAAAAGTCTTCCTCCTCTGTTTCTGCATCTACTGTGAAAGTGTGAAACTTCCCAGTGATATTGGTGATCATCAAGTGTCTGATCTTAAACTCAAGCTCGCTGTGGTCAGCATCTGCTACCCAAGTTGTTTTTGCCATAAGTGAATGTTTTATGTGGTTGAAATTAGTTGCTGTCTGTGAACAGGTTGCGCTGCTCCGTTATGCTTAACAAGTCCGCTTTTCTATTGTTCATAAGACCCTACAAAGGTCAAGCTTTAACAAAAGGGATCAAATGCACAGAATAAGGAAAATGATGTACTATTTGTGCTTATTAAAGATAAGCAATTCAATGGGATATCCTTTGGGGCTATCGATCATTATTTTTTTAAAAAATATGACAAATATTATGCATGAATGATTGTTTATGTGATCTGCATATGTAATCTCAAATGCAATATCTTTGTTTTAGGATGTATGCAATAGTAGATATCGAAACGACTGGTGGTCATGCCAGTGCCAGCGGAATAACAGAGATTGCCATTTATCTGTATGATGGCAGGGAATTGGTGCAGCATTATGAAACGCTGGTCAATCCTGGTGTTCCTATCCCGTACTATATCTCCGTACTGACGGGAATTTCCAATGAAATGGTGGCCGAGGCGCCTCCCTTTGAGGCAGTGGCCCCGATGGTCTTTGATCTCCTTAAAGACAACATTTTTGTTGCACATAATGTCAACTTCGATTATTCTTTTCTGAAATATCATTTACAGGCTGCGGGTTATGATTTGCAGGCAAAAAAATTGTGTACGGTACGATTGGGACGTAAAATTTTCCCGGGACTACCTTCTTACAGCCTAGGGAATATTTGCCGCCACTTTGAAATCCCCATCAATGGCCGTCACCGGGCTGCTGGGGATGCAGAAGCCACGATGAAACTGTTTGGATTGATGTTGCAGCATGATCATTCCCAGGCCATTGCGGGTATGCTGAAAGGCGGTTCTAAAGAGCAGTTTCTGCCTCCAAATCTGCCGCCAGAGCAGGTAAGGGACCTGCCTAGTGCCCCTGGTGTTTACTATTTTCACGATCAAAAAGGGAAAGTGGTGTATGTAGGGAAGGCGGTCGACCTAAAAAAACGGGTGAACAGTCACTTTACAGGCAATAACCCTGGTCGGCAGCGCCAGAATTTCTTGCGTACCATCCATAGCATTACGTATCAGCCAACGGCAACAGAGCTGATGGCCTGTATCCTGGAATCCGTGGAAATTAAGCGCCTCTGGCCCGCCTTTAATGCTGCCCAGAAGCATGTAGAATATAAATATGGATTTTACATATTCGAAGATCAACAGGGATATCTGCGTATCGCCATTGAAAAGCGTCGTAAACATTCTCATCCTATCCACTGTTTTAACCTGCTGGTAGATGGCCACCGGGTGCTGCGCACACTGATTAAGGAATTTAATCTGTGTCCGAAATTATGTTTCCTGCAAAAAGGAGATGGCACCTGCGCCGGTATTACCGCCGGTACTTGCAATGGCGCTTGCCGCAGGGAAGAAGATGCGATCGTCTATAATAGTCGCGTATTGGAAGCTATCCAATACTTGCAACAGCAGCAACCTTCTGTCACCATTGTAGATAAAGGATTACATCCAGGTGAACGTAGTTGCATCCTGATGGAGAAAGGGAAATTCTATGGAATGGGTTATTTTCCTGAACACCTGGACCATAATGATCCGGAAGTAATCCGGTCTTTTCTGACCCCATATCCGGAAAACGATACGATTATTGGGCTGCTAAGACCTTATGCATCGGGCGTTTCGGGGGAATGATAAGAAAAAATCCTATTGGGTGTAGCAAGTCATGTGTTTCGTGTTTACTTTTGCACCCTGTAAAAGTGTCATTCATCTTCAATTTATAATTTTTATTCATGTTAGAGTCAAAATTCAACCTGCCAGGTCAAACCGCTTTCTATAAAGGGAAAGTACGTGATGTATACACCATTAATGATAAACTGATGGTGATGGTTGTTAGCGACCGTATTTCTGCATTTGACGTAGTACTGCCTCGTCCGATTCCTTACAAAGGTCAAGTACTGAACCAAGTGGCTGCAATCATGCTGGACGCTACCAAAGATATTGTCCCTAACTGGGTAAAATCAACTCCACTGCCAAGTGTAACTATCGGTCTGAAATGTGAAACTTTTCCGGTAGAAATGGTAGTTCGTGGTAACCTCACCGGTCATGCTTGGAGAACTTACAAAACCGGTCAGCGTGTACTCTGCGGCGTTACTATGCCAGAAGGCCTGAAAGAAAACGATTTCTTCCCACAGCCAATCATCACACCTACTACCAAAGCGCATGAAGGTCATGATGAGGATATCTCCCGTGAAGAAATTATCGCACAAGGGCTGGTAAGCAAAGAAGATTACGAGCAACTGGAAAAATTCACCCTGGCACTCTTCGCTAGAGGTAAGGAAATGGCAGCAGAACGTGGCCTGATCCTCGTTGATACCAAATACGAATTCGGTAAAATCGGCGACCAGATCTATGTAATCGATGAGATCCACACACCAGATTCTTCCCGTTATTTCTACGCAGAAGGTTACGAAGAAAACCAGAAAGCCGGCAAACAACAACGTCAGCTCAGTAAAGAGTTTGTACGTGAGTGGCTGATGGAAAATGGATTCCAAGGTAAAGATGGTCAACAAGTTCCTGAAATGACCGACGAATTCATCAATAGCGTTAGCGAACGTTATATCGAACTGTTCGAAAATATCACCGGACAAAAATTCGTAAAAGAAGACGTTACGCCTGCTGAATCAGAAGCTAGAATCATAGCTGAGCTGAAGCAACTGGCTTAATGCTGAAAAATAATAGCTGTAATGCCTCTTTCCCTCCAAAAGGGAAGGAGGCATTGCTGTTTATAACCCGTTTTTTCCGCCCATAATTTGTCCGTAAAGGGAATGGCAGAAAGTCCTATTTTTGCTTGTAAATAGATAGGCTTTTGAAACATCTAGCGGCACTGAACAAATATTTCCTCCAGAATAAATGGCGATTAATCCTCGGATTAGTATTTACTGCCATATCCATTATCTTCAGCGTATTCCAACCCATTATGGTGAGGCAGATCTTCGATTTGCTGTCCCATAACCTGGATGAATACCGCTTATTGGAAGATACCAGTCTGAATCATATTTTCAGAGGTAGTTTTTCTCAAATATTGGCATTCTATGGCATCAGTATTCTGGCGTTTGCCCTGCTCAGCGGATTCTTCCTCTTCTTGCAGCGCCAAACGCTGATCGTGATGAGTAGGCATATCGAGTACGGCCTGAAGAATGAAATCTATCAGCATTATCAGCGACTAGATCTGAACTTTTTTAAGATGCATCGTACGGGCGATTTGATGAGTCGTATCACGGAAGATGTATCACGGGTACGCATGTACGTAGGTCCTGCTATTATGTATGCTTCCCGAACTTTGTTCTTGATTGTTATCATCATCTACCTGATGATAGAAGTTAATCCCATGTTGACGCTCTATACCTTGTCGCCACTGCCTTTCCTCGCTTTAACTATTTACTACGTCAATAGGATCATACACAAAAAGAGTGAACGTATCCAAGCGCAATTATCAGGTATTACTTCTATTGCACAGGAATCCTACTCTGGTATTCGTGTAATAAAATCGTATGTACAGGAAGACGCGAGCGCTGCGCATTTCGAAAAGGCCAGCGAAGAATATAAACAGAGTTCTATTAGCTTGGCTAAAACCGATGCCTTATTTCAGCCCACGATGGCGCTGATGATCGGATTGAGTGTGATCCTGACCATCTTTATTGGAGGGATGCAAGTGATAGCTGGCAATATTACCGTAGGTAACTTGGCGGAGTTTGTGATTTATGTAAACATGTTGATGTTTCCATTTTTCTCCATCGGGATGGTAGCGTCCATGATTCAACGTGCCGCCGCCTCACAGCAACGCATAAACGAATTCCTGCAAATTAAGCCTGAAATCATGGATGCGCCGGATGCCAAACCGGTTGATATTAGCGGAGATATTCGTTTTGAAAATCTGACATTTACCTACCCACATACCGGTATTACCGCCATACGTAACTTCAATCTACATATTCGCCCTGGAGAAAAAGTAGCAGTAATAGGCCGTACTGGTTCTGGAAAAACAACCCTGGCACAGCTCATGATCCGCATGTTTGATCCGCAGGAAGGTAAAATCCTGATGGATGGCCATGATATTCGTACCATGCCATTGGAAAACTTACGCGGACAAATCAGCTATGTTCCGCAAGATGTATTCCTGTTCTCAGATACCATCGCTAATAATATTCGCTTTGGCGCTCCCACGGCGGATATCAATGCGGTACAACAGGCGGCCCGCCAGGCATCCGTTGAAAAGGATATCCTAGGTTTTGCGGAAGGGTTTGAAACCTCCATAGGGGAGAGAGGGGTAACGCTTAGTGGCGGCCAAAAACAACGTATATCCATCGCTCGTTCTCTTATTAAGAATCCGCAAATCCTCTTATTTGACGACTGCCTCTCTGCCGTAGACGCACGTACGGAAAAGGAAATTATCGGTAACCTTTACGCCTATCTGAAGGATAAAACAGCCATCATTATTACCCATCGTATATTCGCCTTATTTGAGTTCGATAAGATCATTGTTTTGGACGAAGGAAGGATTGCAGAAGCTGGAACGCATGATGAATTATTGTCATTGAATGGCTACTATGCTGAGCTGTACGCACGGCAGCAATCTGGAGAAGAGGAACCACTAACTGAGTAAGAATCACGCTCTTGCATATACGCTGCAGTGCCTGTAAACGCAGTGGTTTTATGATTTTTCAAAATCATTTAAAATTATTTTGATATTTGTAAAACAATAGTATATTTGTTCCTTATTGAAACAGGATTTGATTCGTTAACACTTAAATCTATCAACTGTGGCGTACGAAAACAACAATCAACAGGAAAGAAACAATGATAGCATCTTTTCTAAACGATTGAAAGCGGGCAAAAGAAGAACGTACTTCTTTGATGTAAAGACCACTCGGGGAAATGATTACTTTCTTACAATCACTGAAAGTAAGAAACGTTTTAATGACAACGGTTATGACAGGCATAAAGTATTCCTGTACAAGGAAGACTTCAACAAGTTCCTGAACGCGCTGACCGAAACCATCAACTACGTGAAAACTGAGTTGATGCCCGATTTTGACTTTGATGCCTACAACCACGACTATGTGCAGGAAGACCAGGACGAAGCGGAAGGTGCTGAAGTTACTGGCGCGCCAGTAACAGCTCCTGTAGAAGCTGCTGCTCCTACTTCACATGCAGCCGATGATGTAGACAAATGGTAAACTGAATTTATTTATCATACACTGACAACCTCCGGATTTCTCCGGGGGTTTTTTTATGCCGGAAAGTTTCACGCAAAGTCGCAAAGTATGCCGCAAAGATGTAAAGGAGACCAGTGCCACAGGCGCACTTTGCGACTTAATTTTCTCATTGCGCCTTTGCGAGACAAAAAAATTCCCGCACTAAAGAGTGCGGGACGATTTTCAACCTCAGAACTTAAACCTAAAGTAAGGCTTAAGCCTTAAACATGAATTATTTTCTCATCGCTTTAAAAGCGTTTATTAGTCCGTTCGTACTGGCGTCATGGTTAATGATTAAATCATCATTTTCCAGCTCCGGTAGGATCTTGCTGGCCAGTTGTTTACCCAGTTCAACACCCCACTGATCAAAGCTATAGATATTCCAGATAACCCCCTGTACAAATATTTTATGCTCATATAAAGCAATCAGAGAACCAAGGGAATACGGTGTAATCTCTTTTACCAAAAAGGAATTCGTAGGGCGATTGCCGGAGAAAACCTTGTATGGCAGTACCCGTTTAATTTCCTCTTCAGAAGCGTTGGCACTTTTCAGTTCTGCCAGTACTTCTGCTTCGGTTTTTCCATTCATCAGCGCTTCCGTTTGTGCAAAGAAGTTAGACAGCAGCTTAACATGATGATCACCGATAGGATTGTGGCTGATCGCAGGCGCAATAAAATCGCAAGGGATAATATGCGTGCCCTGGTGAATCAGTTGGTAAAAGGCATGCTGACCGTTAGTACCTGGTTCTCCCCATACAATAGGGCCCGTTTCATACTTAACGTCAACGCCTGTACGATCTGTATGTTTACCATTACTTTCCATATTTCCTTGCTGGAAATAAGCGGCGAAGCGGTGCATATACTGATCATATGGCAGAATGGCTTCTGTTGCAGTATCGAAGAAATTGCCGTACCATAGGCCGATGAGCGCCATGATAGCCGGAATATTGTTTTCCAGCGGCGTACTAGCAAAGTGTTTATCTACCGCATGCGCACCCGATAGGAGTTGTGTGAAATTATCATAACCGATTGTCAACGCAATGGAGAGTCCAATAGCAGACCAGAGGGAATAACGTCCACCTACCCAGTCCCAAAACTCAAACATATTATTGGGGTCTATACCAAATGCTTTCACCGCTTTCTCGTTCGTAGAGAGGGCCACAAAGTGTTTGGCTACAAATTGCTCATCCTTCGCATGTTGCAGGAACCAATCACGAGCGGTGAGTGCGTTGGTCATGGTTTCCTGTGTAGTAAAGGTTTTGGAGGCAATCAGAAACAGGGTTTCATCTGGTGTGATCTGCTTGAGGGTTTCCGCAATATGCGTACCATCCACGTTAGATACAAAGAATGGACGAATGCCTTCTTTCCAATAAGGTTTCAGCGCTTCTGTTACCATCACCGGACCCAGATCAGAACCTCCAATACCGATGTTTACAATATAGCGTATAGGCTTCCCCGTATAACCTTTCCATTCGCCGGAATGCACCTGCCGACAAATATGATTCATCTTGTTCAGCACGGCTTCTACATCTGGCATGACATCTCTACCGTCCAGCATAACGGGTTTGCCAGAGAAATTGCGCAGTGCGGTGTGCAATACAGCGCGGTTTTCTGTAACATTGATTTTCTCTGCGCTGAACATAGCCTTAATGGCTTCCGGAACATGGCAATCGGCGGCCAGTTGCAGGAGTATGTTCTTCGTATCCTCCGTTATGATATTCTTGGAATAGTCAAAGAGAATGTCCTCAAACTTTATGGAGAAAGTGTTAAACCTTTCTTCGTCTTCTGCGAACAAGGCACGCATATGCACCTTCTTCATTTCTTCAGCGTGCTGCTGTAACTGCTGCCAGGACTTGGTAGTAGTAGGATTGATTGATGGGAACATAGTAGTGTATATTAATGCGCGCCAAAATTAATATTTTAAGCGGATGATTTCTGCTTCCGGATCAAATACCATGAAATAGTTACAGCAATCATTCCGATTCCCACAATACAGGCATGGATAATGGCATATTCTTCTGGAGTACCGGTCATCTGCCTTTTGTACAAGATGCCATATAGCATCCACACATTAACAAGCGCAAACAAAATATTGTTTCGAAAAAGTATCATTATCATACTGATAATTGTGGAGACACAGATCAGTGCAACGGTTAGGCCTATCTGTGCAGCAGGAGTGATCATCCACTGCTCATAAGTACTCAGTGTGGCAAAATTCAATAGGGTAGTGATGGCAATCCACGCTAGGTAAATGCTAAAAGGAATCTGTACAAACCAGACCTCCTTTTGATAAGCATACGGATTATAAATATGAAAATTTTGATGTATTCGGATCAGACATAGGAGCTGCAATACCTTCAATAGCATGGATAACGGGATCATCTCATAATGCCATGCGAAAAACCAACAGGCATTTAAAATACAACTCAGAATGAACCAATGCTGCATCCGCTGCATATGATAACGTAGTCGAGATTCCTCGTCCGGTGAAAAGGCCAGCATTTGCTGGCAGATGGTAAAGGCAAGTAAACAGATATAAATTACCTCCCGAATGTGAAACGTAAATCCGGCCGGAACGAACAGACTAGGGTATAAGTCGGATACATCTGCTGAGCTGACCCCGTTAATGGGTAATAGCCAGGATAACAGATGAACCGCAATCAGTATGATGAAGGCAATGGAGTTAAAAATCGACCTGTTCCTGTAATAGAGCGTATCATGGGCTTGCATAAGACAAATGACCAAATGATTATATATGAAGAACCTGGTTATCAATAAATTTCGTAAATATTTTGCTAAATACCATGTTTAACACCGCAGATTTGTTGCAGTGTATATATCAATCGGTATTACATTAGTAGATTTGTACATTTTTCACTACATTTGCGACCTATGACAGCAGAGCAACTTAAAGCTATGAGGGATCGTCTTCACGTCCTGGGAGGTTTTCTTTAACGTCCCTGACCGATTAGCCAAAATAGAAAATGACAAACAATTAAGCCTGGCCCCAGGATTCTGGGATGATAATGCCAGAGCAACTTCCATCCTGAAAGAAATTAAGGTAAACAAATATTGGGTTGACCTTTACGACAATGTGCATACTGCCATAGAAGACAGTAGTGTGCTCAATGATTTTTTCAGAGAAGGAGAAGCAACTGAAGAAGAAGTGGAACAGGCCTACCAAGCCTCCCTGGCGGCATTAGAAGATCTGGAGTTTAAGTCTACCTTAAACCAACCAGAAGATGAAATGCCGGCAGTACTTACCATTAACTCCGGTGCAGGTGGCACAGAAAGCCAAGATTGGGCGGAAATGTTGCTGCGTATGTATCGCATGTATGGTGAGAAACAAGGCTGGAAAGTGTCTGAAATTGATACGCAATACGGCGATGGCGCCGGTATCAAATCCGCAACCCTTGAGTTTGACGGCGATTTCGCCTACGGACACCTGAAAGCCGAAAGTGGCGTTCATAGGCTCGTTCGTATTTCACCATTCGATTCTAATGCGCGCAGGCATACTTCCTTTGCCTCCGTATATGTATATCCGTTAGTGGATGATAATATCGAGATTGCAGTAAACCCTGCCGATCTGGAATGGGAATTCTATCGTTCCGGTGGTAAGGGCGGACAGAACGTAAACAAAGTGGAAACCGCTGTCCGACTCAAACACGTCCCTTCAGGAATCATCATCGAATGCCAACAGGCACGTACACAAGGTGAGAACCGTGAAAAAGCCCTCACCATGCTGAAATCACGCCTGTATGAAGAAGAACTCCGCAAACGCGAAGAACTCAAAAACGCCGCCAACGCCAACAAACGTAAAATCGAATGGGGCTCTCAAATCAGATCGTACGTATTCCATCCGTACAAAATGATTAAAGATCACCGTACCGAATACGAAGTAGGTAACGTAGGCCCAGTAATGGATGGCGACCTCAACGGTTTCATCAAGGCATACCTCATGATGCAGAAGGAAGAGGACAATAATTAATAAGTATCCACTAATAATTAATAAGCCTCACCTGGTTACAACAAGTACCTTTGCAGCGGAAACTGCAAGAGGCATATTATTTATTCGAAACAACAAAATCTTACCAGATGAATACAGGATATTTTGATTACGCAGCGCCAGCAAATGAGCCTGTTCTTAGCTATGCACCGGGTTCTCCGGAAAGAGCTGCCCTGAAAAAACAACTGGCAGCTTTTAAGGCGGAATCTGCCGACATCCCTATGTATATTGGTGGTAAGGAAGTACGCACCGGCAAAACTGTCGATCTGCGCCCTCCTCACGAACATAAACACAAACTGGGTCACTTCCATCAAGGAGATGCTTCCCATATCAATGATGCGATCGAAGCAGCCCTGGCTGCCCGTGAAAAATGGGCAAACATGGACTGGGAAGCTCGCGCAGGTATCTTCCTCCGCGCCGCTGACCTGATCGCAACGAAATATCGCTACCACATGAACGGTGCGACCATGCTGGGTCAAAGCAAAAACGCTTTCCAAGCAGAAATCGACAGCGCTTGTGAACTGATCGACTTCCTCCGTTGGAACGTGCATTACCTGAGCGAAATCTACCGCCAACAACCGGTGAGCGCTCCTGGTATCCACAACCGTATGGAATACCGTCCTCTGGAAGGTTTCGTGCTGGCGGTAACACCTTTCAACTTCACCGCTATCGGTGGTAACCTGCCTACTTCTGCTGCGATGTGCGGTAACGTAGTAGTATGGAAACCAGCAAACACCCAGGTATTCGCAGCACAGATGTTTATGAAAATACTCATCGAAGCAGGTCTGCCTGATGGCGTTATTAACCTGGTATATGCAAGCGGTCCACTCATCGGTGATATCTGCTTCGCTAACCCACATTTCGCTGGTATCCACTTCACCGGTTCTACTGGCGTGTTCCAGACCATGTGGAAAACCATCGGCGAAAACATTCACAAATACAAAACCTATCCACGCATCGTTGGGGAAACTGGTGGTAAAGACTTCGTTCTCATCCACAAATCCGCTCTCGTGGATGTTGCAGCCACTGCATTGGCTCGCGGCGCGTTCGAATACCAGGGCCAGAAATGCTCTGCCGCTTCTCGCGCTTACCTGCCTAGCAATATCGCAGAGGCTATCAAATCTAAACTGGTAGCTGATCTGAAAACCATGAAAATGGGTACCACAGAAGATTTCAGCAACTTCATCAACGCTGTCATCGATGAGCGTTCTTTCGATAAGATCACGCAATACATCGACAACGCGAAGAAAGATCCTGCTGCTAAAATCATCGCTGGCGGTAACTACAATAAATCTGAAGGTTACTTCATCGAACCTACTGTTATCGAAACTACCGATCCTAAGTATGTTACTATGTGCGAGGAAATCTTCGGCCCAGTGCTGACGATCCACGTATACGATGCAGAGAAATTCGAAGAAATCATGGAAGTACTGGATCAAACTTCTGAATATGCCCTGACAGGCGCTATCATCGCACAGGATCGTTATGCAGTAGAACTGGCCACCAGGAAATTGGTAAACGCTGCCGGTAACTTCTACATCAACGATAAACCAACCGGCGCAGTAGTTGGTCAGCAGCCTTTTGGCGGTGCCCGCGCTTCCGGTACCAACGATAAAGCCGGTTCTATGCTGAACCTCTATCGCTGGTTGAGTGCAAGAGCTATCAAAGAAACTTTTGTACCTCCTGTTGATTACAGGTATCCATTCCTGAACGAAGCATAATTTTATTATTGTTCAATACAACAAATGCTTTATCAAAAAAAGGGATCGATGTCGCAGACGTCGATCCCTTTTTTTATCTCTTTCGTCGTCCCTGCCCAGCGGCAGGGACGACAGACAGGAAAGTATTACCTTCATTTCCATTGTACTAATTGGTTTTGATACACCATCTTCTTTTTGCTGATAACCAAGGTATTGATTAACTTCCTATTTCATTCTTTCATTGTTTTACTATGTGTCGTCCCATTGCTATTGTTTTATTCCTCTTTTGTATTTCCTGTAATTCCCGCAAGGAAAAATCAGATACGCAGGCATTCTATTCCTGGTCGGCTTTTTATCAGCCAACAGATTCTTCAGCGAAACTGCCATCTTCTACCTTTAACCACTTGTATCTTCACTATTACGACGTTACCTGGAGCGATGAATATCATATTCCCTTGCCCAAACCTTCCTTCAGGCAGCAGTTTGTGGATTCCACATTTTATGGTGGAAACGCATTTACCCCAGTCATACATATTGAAAATACCGTGTTGGAGAAGCTACCGATGGACTCCATGGTGCCGCTCGCAGCGAAGATGAACAGTAAGTTGGAGCTGTTGTCTTCCCAAATCCACCAGCAATCTGCTGTTACACCAGATGATGAAATACAATTTGATTGTAACTGGACACCTGATACGAAAGACAAATATTTCATCCTTCTGCTGCAGTTCAAACAACTCCAACCTAAGAAGGAACTGTCCGCCACCGTTAACTTATATGCATTCAAAGAAAGGGCTACAATGGGGGTGCCACCTGTTAACAGGGTAATGTTACAATGTTATGATATAGGGAGAAGCAACGATACTAGTAGTAATAATGCTAATCTGGACTCCACCATCTTAGCCGGATATTTTAAAGGAGGCGTATATCCGTTACCGTTAGATCTTGCGTTTCCTGTAGGAGGATGGATGGTACATTATCGGGAAGGGAAGAAGTTGGGATATCCTTACCTGTTCGAGTTTTTCAAGGAATATAAATCGTTATTCGAAGCTAAAGATCAGGAGCAATTTACATTGCTGAAAGATACCAGCTACTTAGGAACTGATTATAAAGTGAATGATATCTTGCGTAGAGAGGCGGTGCAGCCAGCGGTTCTCGCGTCTGCCATAAAATATATTACTGGTAAAATAAAATACCGGCGGATTGCCTTCTGGTATTGGAATCCGCCGGTAACTTATCAATACCGGGATATCATCCGGCAGACGTTCGCTGCCCATTGATGTTACTGCATTTTTCGCAGTGCTTCCAGGGATTCTGTAACATGCTTTTCTCCATCGCGCATAGAATTGAAGGTATGCACCACGATGCCCTTCTTATCCACGATATACGTTACTCTGCCAGGGATCACAAAAGTTTTCGGAACGCCAAACAGCTTCCGTACTTTCTGATCCGGATCACTCAACAGTGTAAAAGGCAACTGATGGTGTGCCGCAAAGCTTTTATGAGAGGCCACATCATCTGAACTGATCCCAATCACCAGGGCACCCAGTTTTTTGAATTCCTCATAGGAGTCACGGAAGGAGCAGGCTTCTTTCGTACATACGCTGGTTTCATCCTTCGGATAGAAGTAAATTACCAGCGGCTGCTTACCCACATAATTGGCCAGATCAAAGGTTTTTCCATTCTGATCTTGGAGGGAAAATACCGGTACCTTATCCCCAGTCTTAATCTGGGCATCCGCAGATGGGCTCCAGAAATTCAAAATTGCCATAAACAAGAATAATTTTAGTATACGCATAGCAATATCTTGTACTACGAATGTAAGACAAGTCCACTGAATAGTGAACTATGTAAATATTTTTACATATAACTCCTCCTTGATGTATTTTTTTATGATCCTTGCCTACAAATGAATAATTGTACTTTTTATCTGCCTCATTAATTGTTATTTTTGGCCCCTAAAACGTAGTGTTTTGAAAACCATACTAAACGGGAAGCAATTGTCTATTACGATAGACCGGCTTTGTCACCAGTTAATAGAAAATCACCTGCAGTTTGAGGAGACGGTATTGATAGGACTGCAACCAAGAGGTATTTTTCTGTCGGATAGGATTTACAGCACTTTGCGCAAACTGCTGCCGGATGCCAATATCCGTTATGGCAAGCTGGACATCACCTTTTATAGAGATGATTTCAACAAAGGGAAGGGCTTGCATGTTCCCAACGAAACGAGCATTGATTTTTCCATAGAAAATAAGAAAGTTGTACTGATAGACGACGTTTTGTATACCGGTAGAACAATCCGTTCTGCGCTCGATGCCATGCTGGATTTCGGTCGTCCTGCTTCCGTAGAGTTGCTGGCCTTGATAGACCGCCGTTTCAGCCGCCAACTGCCGATTCAGCCGGATTATACTGGTAGAACCATCGATGCATTTATCTCGCAGAAAGTTAAGGTTTTGTGGGAAGATAGAGATGGAAAAGATGAGGTTGTACTGGTTGATTAGCAAATTGAATTTTACAATTCAGGTTTCATCCTTTATATTTGCACATTAATGTCACTTTCTGTAAAACACTTACTCGGAATTCGCGATCTGCAGCGTCAGGATATAGAACTTATTTTTCAAACAGCCAGTCAGTTTAAAGAAGTTTTACAAAGGCCAATTAAAAAAGTTCCCACGCTCCGCGATACTACTATTGTCAATCTGTTTTTCGAGAATTCAACTCGCACCCGTATTTCATTCGAACTCGCTGAAAAAAGACTTGGCGCGGATACGATCAATTTTTCCGCTTCCGGTTCTTCTGTATCTAAAGGGGAAACCCTCATCGATACGGTGCATAACATCCTCTCCATGAAAGTGGATATGGTGGTGATGCGTCACAGCGCCAGCGGAGCGCCGCATTTCTTGTCAAACCACATTGACGTACCTATTCTCAATGCCGGCGATGGTATCAACGAACATCCCACCCAGGCACTGCTGGATTCCTTTTCTATCAAGGAAAGACTCGGATCAGTAGAAGGAAAGAAAATTGCTATTTGTGGAGACATCATGCACTCCCGTGTAGCACTCTCCAATATTTACTGCCTGAAGAAACTAGGAGCGGAAGTTACAGTAGTAGGCCCGCCTACACTGATTCCTAAATACCTGGAAGCTGCATTGGGCGTAAACGTTACTTACGATATCCGCGAAGCCCTCCAATGGGCGGATGTTGCCAACGTTCTCCGTATACAACTGGAACGCCAGAATACACCACTGTTCTCTTCTCTGAGGGAATATTCTATCGCATACGGTATCAATCGCGCACTGCTGGACAGCCTGCAAAAAGATATCGTGATCATGCACCCAGGCCCTATCAATAGAGGGGTGGAACTGAATTCCGATGTGGCAGACTCTGGTCAGTCTATCATCCTGGATCAGGTGGAAAACGGGGTAGCGGTACGTATGGCTGCGCTCTATCTGCTAGCAGGTAAACAAACTTTATAAACGTTCTTTTGCATATCAGGAAAGCGGTAGGAGACTACCGCTTTTTTTTATTCTTATCACTAACACGAATGATCTTTTTTTACAATTATTCCCACCACGTAGCTTTGTAGTAATTCTTTTCTACATGCGTTTCCGCATCTCCCTACTACTGCTTTTTTCTATTATCGCTGCCTTGAGCTGCAAACGCAGTCGGCCTACCAGCCATGCATTTTATTATTGGAAATCTTCTTGTTATTCGGAGGATGCAGATAACATCGCCAAACTACGACCGGATAACATCTATCTCCATTATTTTGATGTGATCTGGGACGAACGACGCAAAATGCCGGTGCCTGTTGCCAGCCCGGATAAATACAGTTATTCGTCCTGGAGCCGGCTGCAAGGGATAAAACCAGTCGTATATATTGAAAACAGGGTATTTGAGAAACTGCCTGTCGACTCCTGTGCTGTGCTGGCCCGTAAAGTAGCGGCTAAAATAAGGGCTTTGAACCGGCAACTAAACATGCAAGGAATCATTACGGAAATGCAATTTGACTGCGACTGGACAGCGAGTACACAAAAGCAATACTTTACTTTCCTCCAGGCATTTCGGGCGAATGAAGTTTATAAAACTATCTCCGCTACCATACGCTTGTATCCTTATAAATACCAGCAGAGAATGGGCGTCCCGCCTGTAGACAGAGGCATGCTGATGTGCTATAACCTCAATAGCATCAACAACCCCGATGTAAATAATTCTATAATTATGCAGGAGGAGGTGAAACGTTATATTACTGGTAAAACCGTATATCCGTTGCCGTTAGATCTGGCTTTCCCGGTATTCGGCTGGTACGCTTGGTTTAGGAATAACGAGTTTCAACAGATTATTTATGGAGATGCGAGTCTGGCTGAAGATACGAGCGTCTTCCACCCGGTAATAGCAAACAATTTCATCTCAAAACTGGATACGGTAATGGATAATCATTACATCCGGGAAGGAGATGTATTGCGCCGCGAATATGCACAGCCGGCGGAGTTACAGGAAATCATCCGCTATGTCACTGGCAAAATTCCGAACTATGAAACGATCGCCTTCTATCATTGGAACACTCCCAACATGAACAAATATGCACCTCTCATACAGGAAACTTTTTATCGTTATTAGTATAGTAGTGGCCAGCCAGCTATTCACCACCACCAGCCAGAGTTGCGGGCCTGACTGGTATCATAATCAACTCCAAATTCTATTGTTCCGTCAGCCTATTACGGGGAATGATAACCTGGAACCGCTTCATTTTAATTCAGAAATATACTCCGACTTTCATTCCGATCCCGGCCAGCATGACCGGAAAAGAAACTGTGAGGAATGGAGCCGGTTCACGGACAATACAGTCCCCTGGAAGGATATAATGGAAGTCCAGTATGCAATGCCATCCAATGATTTCCTGGAAGCAGTGCACGATATACCACAGGGTAGCTACCGGCATAACCGGTTTGTCAAATGGCTGAAACAGCCATCCAACAAGGCTGCACTGGACTATATGATTTTTGCAAAGGAGATAGAAAGTAATGCTGCCTGCCTGGATGATCCCTGGGAGGAAGAAGAAACTTCCTTTAAATGCCGCTTTCAGCCCTTGGTAGATACTGTAAAAAACAGGTGTGTTGAAACCTTGCCAACGTTTATCCGTCAACGTTATATTTTCCAGGGAATGAAATTACTGAGCTATCAGACATTCAACAGCGACAGCATGCGAAAGTCGGATATGCATTTACTGCGTCAGTATTATGAAAAGGAATTGCTCAACAAAAACGTTGTAGTTGGCGACTGGGGCCTATTGTACTATGGGTGGATGACAGGTGATAGTCTCTCGCAGACTAAAGCCTGGCTGCAATGCTTTGCCCAGTCAGATGAAAAGAAAAGCTATATGATACGGCTGCTTGAAACCAGGTGGATTAAGCAACTGTTAGAAACCCCAATAGATACGGCTCTTCGTAAAACAGCCTATACGGTATTGAATATTAAGAATCCGGGGAAAGGCTTGCAGTATATCCGTAAAATTGTGGACATAGATCCGGATGATAAATTTCTGCCACTGATGGTTTGCAGGGAAGTCAATAAGCTGGAAGACTGGCTCCTGACGCCAGAACTACTGGGATTTGGAAATAGTGTTCCGCAATGGAAAAAAGCTGGCTTTACCAATCCCAACAGGCAGAAGGATCTGGTATATCTGCGGGAAGTACGGCAAGAGTTGGAACATATTTCCAGTAAATCCAGGATGCATAAGGATTTGCTATATCTTGCCATTGCTCACCTGTGCCAGATTGATCAGGATTATGCAACCGCAGAACGCTGGCTGAAAAGGGTAAATACAAAGGGGAGACCCCGTTACATTCGCCAAAAAGCCATTGCCATTGTATTGGGAACGATGTATGCTTATAATACCACGGACCCGCAGGTACAACAAAAAATCTATGAACAACTGCATCTACTGCAATCCATGCAAGAGGAGAAAAATAACCAGGAGCTTATCAATGGTCCTATGCTGCAACTGATGCCACAACTATACCTTGTTTTATCACAGCAATTACTGAAAAACCATGATCTGATTAAAGCAGGTATGGCATTCCAGAAGGCGCAACAGTACGAGTTTCCTGTGAATATCTATTACGGATTTAATTACAATGGAACCGGTTATGCTGATACGACAATTGGCTATCGCCATATTGCCTGGTTTGAAAAATATGCCTCCCCATCCGATATAGATGCCCTCATTGCCTTTAAGCATCAATCTTCCAAAACCGCCTTCGAACAAATGATCAATACCACTGAAAAACTGGATGATAATATATTGCTGGACGTAAAAGGTACCCTGCAGGTACGCAGTCGCCAGTTTGAAGCCGCTGCCGCTACTTTTGCTGCCATTCCCACCTCATATTGGGAGTATACTCCTTTTGATTACTATGGCTTAACCCATAATATAGAAGCAGCAGTACCCCTGTATCGTATTGATACCACACATTATGCGGATTATAAAGTAGGAAACAAACGCATAATAGTGGATCATATCCTGCAATTGCAAAAGGCCAGATCTGCTGCTGTTACGTTGAAAGAGAAGGCCCAGGCGGCTATGCAACTGGGAAACGCCTATTTTAATATTACCTATGAAGGAAAGGCCTGGAGCCTTATTACCTACGGAAAATCGTATAGTGAATCGGCACGCACAATACCGGATGGTTTCTCTTATTCCTCCTGGCCACTCACCAGCCGTTTTGGCAATGATTATTTTGACTGTAGGGAATCAATGAAACTATATCGTGAAGCAATTACCTATGCGGGAAAAGATGAGGAATTAAAGGCAAAAGCCACTATCATGCTGGCTATTTGTGATGAAGCTGCCCATGGCGTTTATATGGATCATTATCATTGCAAAGAGGATTATTCGTCTCCACTCCGACAACGGTTTAAATCATTGTTTGGTAAAACAGCCTCCTACAGCGCCTTACAGACACATTGCCCGGATGCCCAACATTGGAAATAATAAGTTAGAAAGAAACATTCAAACCAATGGTGTAAGATCTAAAAAACGGATAGACGTTTCCGTTATAGCCGCTGGCTTGCTCTGGATCATAGTATTTAATCTTCATATTATTGGTTTCCCAGAGATCCTGACCAGAGAAGTAAATACGCAGCAACTTAATCTGTAAAGCCTTCAGGAGTCCTGGAGGCAGGGTATAGCCCAATTGTAGGCTTTTCAGGCGTATATAAGCGCCATTCATGACCCAATGACTAGATGGCACGGCATTTTGCTGATCGCCCAGATACAGCCGCGGGAACAAGGCATTCGGATTATTAGGGGTCCAGTAGTCCTGGTTGATGCTCCAGGGTTCCTGCCATCCACTGTTGAAAGGGATATTATAACGTGGATCCGGCATCACTTTGCGATTGCCCACTCCCTGGAAGAATACAGACAACTCAATGCCTTTCCAGCTAATCCCTGCGTCAATGCCGTATGAATACTGAGGATCTGTAGTCCCTAGATATACCAAATCTTTACTATCGATGACATGATCGCCATTAATGTCCTTGTACTTAATATCTCCAGGGCCAGTGGCTGCATTTTGAAATGCATGCTGGCTCACTTCCTGCTGCGTCTGGAAATAGCCATCTGCCTGATATCCGAAGAGGGAGGAGTAGGGATATCCCGGTACGCCTTGGTTCCAGCCTGCCTGCGGAATAACTCCATCACTGCGCAACACTTTATTCTTGCTATGGAAGATATTGGCATTCAGATACCAAGTAATAGCTTTACTGGTATTACTTTTCCAACCTGCATTGAATTCCCAACCTTCTGTACGCATTTCTCCTTCATGGTAACTGAGCGGCCATGCACCAACGAGTGAGGACGTCAATTTGGGCATCTGCATATCCCTATTCCTGCGGATGAAATAATCCGCTGAAAGGGTGAGTTGTCCCTTTAACAACACCGCATCCCAACCAAAATTGCTGGCAGCGATGTTTTCCCAGCCATAGGCTTGCGGAACAGGATTATGGAAGACGAACGGTTGTAGTTGCGGCCCAGGTTGAAAGGTGAAGGTTTGGTAGCGCTCATCACTGCTGATGGTATTCCAACTGTTCACATTCCCTAGTTGCCCCCAAGACCAGCGTAACTTAAACTCGTTGAAGAAAGGCAGTGCTTCATAAAACCAAGTTTCATTATTCAGTCGCCATCCCGCTGAGAAAGACGGAAATACCTTCCATTGTGTAATAGACGGGAAGTAATTACCGGCCTGGTAGAGTCGCGCTCCAATCAAATTCGCCTCTAGCAAATAGCGATTATCAAAGTTGTAATTCAGTTTTCCGAAAAGGGAAGTAAGAGACCCTGTAATGCCCAGTAGTCGGGTGTTTTGTGGTGCGTTACTAAACCTGTTATTCGCGATATCCGCTGCGGCAATATCATAAGAGACTGCCGTATTTTGAGTGGTATTATACGATTCTTGTGTGATGCCTCCCAGTAAATGGAAGGTATTTTTATCATTTAACTTCAGATCGTAATCGCCCAACAGTTGCAGGTTTCCGCCTTTTGCTTCGAGCTTGTTCTGCTGCAACATATTATCCGGTTGTACACTACCGGCGATGCCTACACGATTCCAAAGAGGAATTGTCTGCCTGCCTAGATCATCGCGAAGCACCTGTTTTTGTGGACTATAAATTAACCGAAGATTCAATCCTTTCACGAGGCTATCGGCCCTCAATGTAAACACCGCATCGATATAATCATTTTTCTCCTGTCGTTTGCCACCATCGTGCAAAATGGCATATACTGGCGCTCCTCCGAAGGCATAGTGATTGGTGCCAGGCACGAATACCGGTACATTTCCTGGACCGCGGTAAAGTCCTGCCAGCAAACCTTGTGGCCCTTCTACAAGTTGAGAAGGAGAGAAGGTATTGCTCTGTGCCAAAGACATCCTGGATTCTAGGCTGAAGTGTTTATTAAACCGGTTATTCATACTCAACCGACCGTTTACACGATTGGTTTTATCGGGTCCTACAGCGAAGAGTCCTTGTCTACCGAAATACCCCATTGACGCCGTAAACTGGTTTTTCTCCGAGCCACCTTTCACCGACAAATTATAATTCTGTACAGCCGTTCTATTCTTGGTCACTAATCCAAGCTGGTTATAGTTGTAATAGTATTTATAGAAATCCGGATTATTCGGATCTATCATATACTTGTTGCCTTGTTGTAGCAAAGCTATTTCCGCAGGCTGCCATGGCGCTGGTTTTCCGGCATTCGCCGCTGCAATATTCTCCAGAGTAGCATCTGTCGCTGAGGATAATCGTTGTGGTAGTCGGATGGGAGTTTCCCATCCACCGAGGGTATTGAAGTCGACAGAAATTTTGCCTGGCTTACCACTGCGCGTACTTACCAGCACTACGCCACCAGCTCCTCTAGCGCCGTAGATGGCTGCAGCGGCGGCATCTTTCAAAATGGAAACAGATTCTATATCATCTGGATTTAACACAGACAATGATCCTGGCACTCCATCCACAATCACGGGCGTATTCGAGCCGGAGCCACTGTTAACGCCACGTATCTGTAAGTTAAAACCTTCCTTCCCAGGTTGCCCGTTGCTACGAGTAACCACCAGCCCTGTTGCTGTACCTTGCAGTGCGGCTATCACATTCGGCACTGGTCTGCTTTTCAGCCGATTGCCATCTACTTGGGCAATAGCCCCAGTAATGTTGGCGCGCTTCTGTAAGCCATATCCCAGTACTACTAGTTCATTCAGCTTTTTTAAATCTGGTTGCAGGATAACATTGATGATACGCCTGTCGCGTACACTGATTTCTTTCGGTTGAAAACCAATCAGGGATACATGCAGGGTAGCTTGACCAGAGGCTACTTCCACTTGGAAACTGCCATCTTCGGCAGTGGCGGTACCATTCTTTGTATCATCTTCGCGGATGGAAACCCCACTTAGTGGCTGCATACCGTCAGTGATGATACCGGTAATTAGCCATTTGTTTGGATTGATAGGCCGACTATATCCGGGTGTAGGAGCATTCGGGCTGGCGCTGCCCACAGGTATCACAATGATTTGTCCATCGCGAATTTCAAAAGAATATCTAGCAGGAGGGAAGAGTAGTGGTAGTACAGTTGGAAGTGGTGTGTTTTTTACCTGGATAGACACCCCTCGGCGGTTTTCCAGTTCTTCGGAAGAAATAGCAAAGGTGTATTTTGTTTGTCGTTCTATCTCCCGTAATACTGTTTTCAGACTGGCTTTCCGATAATGCAGCGTGACATTTTTGGGAACAGAATTTTGGGCCGCGGCGTCAGCAACGGCAAATACCAGGATAACAAAAAACAGAAAAACAGACGACAGGCTTAACCTGGTAACTGAGCGTAGCGCCTGAGATAGTGTTTGCTGCATAAGCAGTAATCGCAGGGCTATTAGTAAAATTCTACCAGGTTACCTTCGTGTTTAATGTTTATTTGTAATGCTTTTCTGATGATGTCCAATACTTCATCCAGCGGCAGGTTACGGAAAGTAGCCAGCAGTCTTGCATCTGCAAGCTTAGGATCATTGATATTCACTTTCACGTGGTAATAGTCTTCCAGGGCTACTGCCACATCGGTGAGGGGACTTTCATCAAATACGAGACAGCGTGTTTTCCACGCTAGGATATTGGTGGCTTTTTTATGTTCCGTAGTACTGATATTATTGCCATTATGGGGCATTCTTGCCTCCAGACCTGGCGTCAGTATTACATTTTGGTCGGAATTTTTGAAGGCAGCACTCACTTTACCCGTCTGCACGAAAACCTGCACATCTTTGTCTGCAGCTTTCACATTAAAGGAGGTGCCTAATACACGGATATTTACATCCGATGCTTCTACTGTAAAGGGTTGTGATGCCCTTTGTGCTACGTCAAAGAAAGCCTCTCCCTGTGCGATGGTCACCTTACGGCTGGTTTCACCGAATTTACGAGGCACCTTCACCACGGTATTGGCATTCAGGTAGATCATAGAGCCGTCTTGCAGGCGTACGCTATCGATCTGCTGATGGGTAGCATATGTTTTGTTAGCGCCAGGGCCCAAGAATGCCATGCCTACTGCAATACCAGTTACGGCTGCAGCGGCCCACCAGTAACGGTAAGGCATCTTTTTTACTTTGGCAGTTGCAATGGGAGTAGCTACTGTTGCTGTAGAGGGCTGGGTGGCAGGAAGCTTGTCCAGCGTAGCGCTGAGTTGTACCCACTGTCCCTGGGTATCGAAGGCAGAGGCGGCAGGAAGAGGATCGCCATGCCACATGTCTCTCATGTCCAGGAAGATGTCGAGATTAGCCGGTTCCTCTTGAATCCAGTCGTTCAACAAGCGTTTGCACTGCTCGTTTTCCGGATTCTCCAAGTAACGGATCACAATATCTATGTCGGTTTTGCTATTCATGGCTTCTTATTGATAATACAACCAGAGGGGAAGTTACCATTAGTCGAATTAAAAAAATTTTTTCCGGGCAGGGGTTATTGCTTATTTACCAATACCACTCTTAATTTTTTGAGAGCAGTGGTGAGATGAGCGTACACCGTATTAATAGATATATCCAGTTGCGCTGCAATTTCCGTAGGGGAAAGTCCTTTAAACCTGCTCATTTCAAAAACACGTCTACACTGGTCTGGTAATTTTTCCAATGCATAACGATATTGGGTTTCCAATTCTTTATGTTCTAGTAGCTGATGGGAGGTTTCAGAGGGAGAGGCTACATGGAGCTGTTCTTTTGTATATGCTTCCTGCCGCTGGTCCTTTTTAATACTATTCAGGCAAGTGTTCACAGTAGCCCGAGCCAGATAGTGCTGAATAGGTGCTCTTTCATCCAGGTTTTCTGCATTCTTCCACAAATTGAGGAATACATCCTGCACCATATCGTTCGCGCTATCCTCATCCTTTACATATCGCACCGCAATATTATACATGGAAGGAGCGAACTGTTTGAATACAGCTTCAAATACAGCTTTGTTTCTTGTCCGGATGCCTTTAACTATTTCTTCATTACTCAGTTGCAACATGGGCTGATCATTTGTTTCCGCCGGTGCGAAGATAGACGATTAAAACTTTTTTTCACTTTAACATTTTCTTCACTAATGGTAAGTGATGTTTCGGATGTATTGTTACTATACGGCCGCCAACAGATTGGCAATGTTACAAAAACCATGCACATATAAGCGCCGTGATCAGGTCATCATAATTTTTAACCATATCAAAATTGAATGCCATGAAAAAAACAATGACAGGAATGTTCGCATTAACCGCAATGATTTTCGGAATGTCTGCTTTCAAAGGGACAGCTGCAACACCGGTAAAGGGAGCTGATAGTATTGCTGTTTACTCAGCTGATTCATTGGCAGGCATCGATTCTGCTGCAATGCGTACACACGTAGCCGTTAGTCTCGATTCCCTGAAAGGTCTGGACAGTCTCAAAGGTACTGAATCTCTTCGCGCAGTGGAAGCTGGATCAATTACCGGTAAAATCACACCTGCAGACGGAGCTACTGAAGTAGAAGCGGTAAGTGCGGAAGGTAAACTGAAAGCTGCGGTATCCCAAGGTACCTTCACTATTCAAGGTGCAAAAGCAGGTTCCTATACAATTGTTGTAGTAGGAAAAGCACCATACAAAAGCGCTACCATCAAGGATGTAAAAGTGGAAGACGGAAAAGCTACTGATGTTGGCGAAATTAAATTAGAACAATAATAAAAAGAATACTAGCAACCAACAACACACTCATCCTAGATGAGAACCCTATTGGTTTGATCCACACGAGGCTACATCATTCTTGATTCGGCCTCTTTTTTTTGCCTTCATTTAGTCAGTATCTTTGCATCCGAAAAAATCACACATGCGCACGATACTGCTCCTCCTACTGTCCAACAGTTTTATGACTTATGCCTGGTATGGCCACTTGAAACAAACAGACACAGCCCTTTGGAAAATCATCCTCATCAGTTGGGGAATCGCCTTCTTTGAATACTGCTTTATGGTGCCAGCCAACCGCTATGGCGTCCAGGAAGGATTTAACGGCTTCCAGCTCAAAACCATCCAGGAGGTAGTCTCCCTGACAATATTCGGCCTTTTTGCTATCTTTTTTCTGAAAGAACCGCTGAGATGGAACTATATGCTCTCTTTCGCATTGCTGATAGGCGCCGCCTATTTTATGTTCAAAAAGTAGTTCTTCCAATCCTACAGCCGCTCAACCCAATTCACTTGGACGGCCTGGATTAATTACTATTTTTGACTATCCGTAAATCTCGCAACCATACATGATTCAAAGAATCTATACCGCACTGGCTTTGTTACTATTGCTGCTGGTAGCCGGTTCGGCCAACAGTCAGCCTACACCCGTTTGGAATGCCGCCGATATCAGGCTGCAGTTGAAAAAGTTGGATACCCTCGGAAGTGTTCTCTATTTCGCTGCCCATCCGGATGATGAAAATACCCGATTACTGGGCTATCTCGCCAAAGAAAAATTATATCGTACGGGCTATCTCTCGCTTACACGCGGAGATGGCGGTCAAAACCTCGTCGGAAACGAACAAGGGGAACTATTAGGCCTCATCCGTACCCAAGAACTTCTCGCTGCCAGACGAATTGACGGCGCTGAACAGTTCTTTACCAGGGCGCAGGACTTCGGCTTCTCCAAAAATCCGGAAGAAACCTTTTCCATCTGGGATACCGATAAAATCACCCGCGATGCGGTATGGATCATCCGTAAATTCCAACCTGATGTAATTATCTGCCGCTTCCCAGCGGATAGTCGCGCTGGTCACGGCCATCATACGGCCTCTGCCATTATTGCGGCTAAAGCCTTCGACCTAGCAGCAGATCCTAACTATGCACCTGAACAACTGAAATATGTAAAACCCTGGCAGGCAAAACGCCTCCTCTGGAATACATACACCTTCAGCGGAATTAATACTACCTCGGAAGATCAGTTTAAAATGGATGTAGGGGTATACAATCCCCTCCTAGGCAAGGGCTTCGGGGAAATTGCCGCAGAAAGCCGATCCCAGCACAAAAGCCAGGGTTTCGGCGTAGCTGCTACCCGCGGTAGTTCACTGGAGTATTTCCAGACCATTAAAGGTACTAGCCCTTCTAAAGAACTCCTCGATGGGGTAGACCAGTCCTGGGCCCGCATCAACGGTGGTAAAGCTATTGGAGATATGGTGGACAAAGCCATTGCTGCCTATAACATGGACAATCCCGCTGCTTCTGTACCTGCATTACTGGCTATTCGCAAGGCTATCCAAGGACTTCCTGACGGTTATTGGAAATCCCAGAAATTGAAAGAAACAGAACAACTGATCCTGGCCTGTGCTGGCCTTTGGGCAGAAGCTTATAGTGCGAATGCTACTGTCGTTCCTGGATATAAAGTACAATCTACCTTACAGGTAATTAACAGGGGAAATGTACCGGTTAAACTACTGGGGGCCGATTTCCCAGGCGTTCCTAATGCAGTGGCAGCACAAGATCTTATAAATAATAAACTAAATACGTTCCCACAAACGTTTACAGTTCCGGAAAATACGCCCTTTTCACAGCCCTATTGGTTGAATGCTCCCCATCCTCTGGGTACATATACCATCCAAGACCCGCTGCTGGTAGGCAATCCGGAAAATATTCCTGCCCTCCAGGCCACTATTCGCCTTAACATCGACGGCCAGGAACTTACCTTACATCGCCCATTGCAATATAAATACACTGATCCTGTGAAAGGTGAGCTCTATGAGCCATTAGTGATCGCCCCTCCGGTGACGGGCAATCTCACTAACCAAGTATTTATTTTCACAGGAGCCCAATCACAGGAAGCAACCGTGAAAATGCAAGCGATGGCGGAAGGTGTGAAAGGTGATATCTCCCTGAAATTACCTGCCGGATTTGTGGCGACACCAGCTACGCAATCCTACGCTTTCAATCAGCAAGGGGATGAACAGGAATTTCATTTTACGATAAAACCCACACAGGCAGGAAATTCCAACAAGGTGGATACTTTCTCTGTGGCGATGACTAATAACGGGAAAGTATATACGGATGGACTGCAACGTATCAGCTATGACCATATTCCTGTTATTACACTGTTCCCTCCTGCACAGGCGCGACTGGTGACGGTAGACCTGAAACATAACGGCAATAACCTGGGATATATCCCTGGCGCCGGCGATTTCGTGGCGGCTTCCTTACGCCAAGTAGGGTACAAGGTGACAGAACTCTCCGAAAAAGATATCATGAACGGAAACCTTGCCCAATATGATGCGATCATTGCTGGTGTGAGGGCTTACAATACCAATCCAAGAATGAAGTTCTGGCAGAATCGACTGATGGAATATGTGAAAAATGGAGGTACTTATCTTGTACAGTATAACGTAAATTCGCCGCTGGTGATGACCAACCTTGGCCCTTATCCATTCTCACTGTCGCGCGACAGAGTTACGGATGAAAAAGCCCAAGTGACCATTCTCCACCCTGCAGACCCTGTGCTGCATTATCCAAATGATATCAATAACGCTGATTTCAGTGGATGGGTACAGGAACTGGGATTGTATTTCACCGGATCGGCTGATAAGGCATATGATAAATTATTTGCCATGAGCGACAAAGGAGAATCTCCTTTGGATGGCTCTACACTGGTGACGAATTATGGTAAAGGCAGATACGTGTACACTTCCTTGTCATTCTTCAGGCAGTTGCCTGCTGGTGTACCAGGGGCTTATCGCATATTTGTCAACCTGATTTCCGCAAAAAAGAAATAGCAGTTAATGAGCGATAAAAATGTAAAGAATAACCGGCCCCGCCTGCGCATTGCGGCGGTGCTGTGTATTCTTTTAGGACTGGTAATTGGTTTTGAAATAAAACGGATTCACATTGGCTTGCTGATCGGTATTGGCCTCGGCCTGCTCACCGGCAGCATGTGGGCTAAAAGTCACCATGACTAAAAGTATATAAGACGCATGTGGCGTCAGATTTTATTGAACCTGTAATTCCGCTTTCCATGTCAGATAAACCGCTGCATGAAGAGAAGCCTCCATTATTTCCAACCTGGAACTACTGGTATGTACTGGTAGTGGCCTGGCTGGTATTGCTTATCGTTCTCTTCTATTTATTCACCAAAGCATTTTCATGAGTTCGTTAGACTGGATTGTACTTGTTGCTACTCTCTCTTTCATTGTTCTGTATGGGGTATGGAAGAGCAGGGGAAAACAGAATATGGAGAGTTATTTCCTGGGCAATCAATCTATGCCCTGGTATATTGTTTTACTGTCGATCATCGGTACACAGGCGAGTGCCATCACGTTTATTTCCGCGCCAGGCCAGGCTTATACAGACGGAATGCGCTTTGTGCAATATTATTTTGGTTTGCCGCTGGCGATGGTGGTACTATGCATCACCTTCGTTCCGATATTCCATAAACTGAAAGTTTATACCGCCTATGAGTTTTTGGAACAACGCTTCGATTTAAAAACGCGTACATTAACGGCCGCGATTTTCCTTATTCAGCGCGGGCTTTCAACCGGTATCAGTATCTGTGCGCCCAGTATTATTTTATCTTCTTTATTAGGCTGGAACCTTTACTGGACGAACCTGATTATGGGAGGATTGTTGATTATCTACACAGTGGCGGGTGGAACCCGTGCGGTATCTTATACCCAAACATTACAACTAGTAGTCATTTTCTCCGGCATGTTCCTCGCGGGATGGATGGTGGTGCATTTGCTACCTGCGGATATAGGATTCAAAGAAGCCTTGCAGGTATCCGGCAAAATGAATAAGCTGAATGTCATTGTTACCAAATTTGACTGGAATGATAAATACAATATCTGGAGTGGTTTGATAGGAGGGTTCTTCCTGGCCTTATCTTACTTTGGTACGGACCAGTCGCAAGTAGGGCGTTATCTCAGCGCAAAATCAGTACGGGAAAGTCGTTTAGGTCTGTTGATGAATGGATTGGTAAAAGTGCCGATGCAATTCCTGATCCTGCTCATAGGTGCCCTGGTATTTGTATTTTATCTCTATTTCCGCGCGCCATTATTTTTTAATGAAGCCCAACTGCAACGGGTATACGCTACCTCACATGGACCGGCGTTGCGTGAGTTGGAAAATCAATACAACACCTTAAGTACAGCAAAACAACGGCAAGTAAAGACGCTGGCGGCGGCAATGGAGAAAAAAGAAGAAACCGCCATTGCTACAGCGAAAAACGCGTTACAAGCCACAGAGGATAAAGCACAGCAAGTGAGGTCGGAGGCCGTGATGTTGATAAAAAATGCTGACCCTACGGGAGACGCGAGTGACACTAACTACATTTTTCTACACTTTGTAGTGCACAATTTACCTAAAGGGCTGGTAGGACTCTTGATTGCCATTATATTTTTGGCCGCATGGGGGAGTATCGCCGCAGCATTGAATTCCCTCGCTTCCACCACCGTGGTAGATGTATATAAACGATTGTACAAAAAAGAAGAGACGCCAGAAAAATATATGCGGATGTCCCGCATATGGACGCTCATCTGGGGGATATTCTGCATTGCAGTAGCGCAATTTGCAAGTAGTTTGGGTAGTTTGATTGAGGTAGTAAATGTGCTGGGTAGCTGGTTCTATGGCGTTACACTAGGGATATTCCTGGTTGCTTTTTACTTGAAGCGTATCGGCGGAACGGCTACATTTTGTGCCGCTATCGGAGCGGAGATCATTGTACTCATTATGTTCTGGCTGGACAAGGTATCTTGGCTCTGGCTGAACGCCATCGGCTGTTTGCTCGTGATCGGTTTTGCGCTGATCTTACAGCCTTTCGTGGACCGGCGTCTCTCTAAATAATTCACCAAGTTATACGAAATCAATTTGCCTGTCGCCCTGCCCACAGGGCAGGGGAGACGAAAAAAAGAGGAGAGGAAGTGATGTCACTTCCTCTCCTCTTTTTTTGATACAGCCTCATGCTGTATTATAAAGCATGTTTGATTATTTCAAAGTAGCCAGCAGCTTGGTATTCAGCGCTACATAATCATCGCTTTTAGCCGCTTTAGCCAGCTCCAGTGATTTCAGTGCCGCAGCTTTAGCTGTGACATTGTCTTTCGCCAGGGAATGGATTCTAGCTTTCTGGTACATTACCCAGAAGGCATCTGGTTGTGCTTCTGCAGCTTTGTCGATGTAAGACACGGCTTTGGTCAGGTCTTTATGCTGATCAGCATAGAACATAGCTGCCTGGAAGTAAGGTTTTTTATCGGTCTGCATAGCAGCATTGATCTGTGCTTCGATGGTACCATCGATATCCGCAGTAATGACAACTGGTACTTTTACTTTATCCCAGCTAAGGGCCAGTACCATTGAATTGTATTGTACATTTTCAAAACCGATGGTGAAACTTTCCTGTGCGAATTGTGTACGTACAGGCGTCACCGTTACACGGGCTACATCATTTTCCTGTTTGTAATCGGCTGGTTTGGTAACATCCAGGCTGCTGGTGAGAATCACTGTCCATTTTTGTTGGCCAGGGATGGTTAGTAAGCCGTATTTGCCGGCTTTTACAGCAGTACCGCCAAATTTCACATCTTCACCAAAAGTGATGGTGGTAGCGTTATTGGCGCCAGTTCTCCATACTTTGTTATAAGGTACGAGATCACCCATAATCACACGACCTTTGGTGTTTGGACGGGAGTAGCTCAGTTCAACATTAGACAGCGCAAATTCCTGTTTAACGGTTTGCGCCGGACTTGGAGCAGGTACTTTTACTTGTGCTACGGAAGCACTTGCATACAGCAAAAATGCGCAGCTCGCAGCTACGGCAATTGATCTAGCAGTTTTCATGGTTTATATTGAGAATATTGGTGGCTGTTTGGCTGGCAGTTACTCAATCAGGCCGTTTCTAAAGGCGTATAATACGATGCCTACACTGTTTTTTACATTCAGTTTTTCCAACAGTTTCTGGCGTATTCCCTCTACGGTACGAGGACTCAAGAAAATCTGTTCAGAAATTTCTTGGGTAGTCTGTTCATTACATATCAGCTTCAAAACTTCCAGTTCTCGATCATTCAGTTGCACCTCATTTTTGAGAGTCGGTTTGATCTGTTGCTTCGTTTTATGTAATACCTTTTTGAGTAGTGCTAGGTTTACATTTTCATTGAAATAAAAACCTTTATCGAAGGTAGTACAAATTGCCTCATAGATTTCTTCTGGCTCCGCATTTTTTAGGAGATAGGCATTGGCGCCGTTTTCAACGAGGTGTACGATGAAGTTATCGTCCTCATACATGGTGAGGATAATCACCTTGACATCCGGAAATTTGGCTTTCACCTTTACGGTAGCCTCAATGCCATCCATATTGGGCATTTTGAGGTCCATTAAAATAACATCTGGCTGTTGGCGGTCCATCAGATCCAGCAGGTGTTGGCCATCATCGGCCTCAAAGATGACATTGATATTTTCGTACGGGATAAGGGTATTAATGACTCCACTTCGAAATATTTTGTGATCGTCAGCAATTGCCACTTTGATATGGTGTGTCATTTGAGGACAGTTTACAGAGAATTACATGATTGTTTCTAGGATAAAATAGCATCAGTGCGACAGTTGAAAAAATCGGGTCGCCGATCGCAACCGGATGGCAATTTAAGAATAAAACAACATAAGTATCAATTAATTCTGTACTGCAGGCTGATAGTTCTCTACTTGAATCTGAGCAATTGTTCCTTTCGGCGTCCGTTGATTATAGCTAATGTTACCACCTATGATATCCAGCCTGCTTTCAATATTTTTCAATCCAAGACTACCCGTTTTTTTTCTGGCAGCTTCCAACTGTCCTAGCAGCGCACCATTGCCATCATCTTCAACGTGAATAGTAAGCAGGGAAGGAGTGCTGTGGTAACTGATTTCCACTTCTGAAGCTTGCGCATGTTTCAGGATATTATTAATCAATTCCTGTACTACGCGGTACACATGTAATGCCTTTGCTTTATCTACCGCATTCGTGGAAGCGTCTGTCTTAAATTTTATCTTCACCTGTTTGTTTTTATTCATCAGGCTGCAGAAGGAATCTAAGGCATGTGCCAGACCCAGGTTTTCCAGGGCTTGTGGATGTAAGCTTTGGGAGATAAATCGTAATTGCTGGATAATGGTATCTGTAAATTCTTTGGTTTCTTTGAGGCGTTCTGCTTCTCCATTGCCGGTTTTTAATAGCGGTTGAAGTCCGCCTATGGTTAACTTTAATACAGACAATTGTGCGCCTACTTCATCATGCAGATCTTCCGCGATACGTTTTCTTTCCTGTTCACCTCCTTGGAGAATGGCTTCCAGTCGCTCTCGCTCTAGTTGAAGATCTTTATCTCTGATGATAAGCTTATGCTGAATTACCTGTTTCTGCTGTTGCATTACCAGTAATATAACCACGATAGCCAGAATCAGCATGACAGTAGTTCCGATGATAATGATATCAGTGATCCGCATATTTCAATAATTTCGTCTTAGTTAGACCAACATAAAAGAGAATCATTGAAATACTGCCAACAGTGTAAACAATCACATACGTGACGTATACCATATTCATGGGAATAGAAGCCTGAACCTTTTGTGTTTGTGTCAAACTTAAACTAATGGAAAATAGAATAGTTGAACAAAAGTACAGGAATATTCCGGAATTATACCAGAAAGTAGGTAAAGAGTTTATGTATATCGATTTTTCTATCAGCTCTTTATCTCCCAATTGCTGCATAAAAAGGGAGATAGCATAAAATATCATCAACGCAGCTTTAATCCCTGTGGAAATGGAATCATAAAACTTCATTCCCTCCATTCGGAAGAAATCCACAGAAAAGATGCAAAGCATCACAATTGGAAGACGGAGAATTATATAACGTAGTTTGGGAGATTTGATACAGGTCAGGTAGAACATGGATAATATCACAAACTGGAGAAATTGCATGAGGTTAAAGAACCACATATTATTCCCATAAAGGTTCATAATGAGAACGGAGCCTGATGAAAATACCAGTGACCCCAGAATGTAGAAGAAAATCCATTTCGAGGAGGGGTCCAATTGTCTGTATTTAAGGAGAAAGGGGATCAGAACTATAAATTCGATCCCCAACATGCACCAAAATACTGTTAGCATGAATGTAACCACAAGTAATCTATCTATCTTTTTAGAAGTGTATTAGACCAGGGATTATCCCTTGCCACCGCCAGTGGTACTACCGCCACCACCGCCGCAGTAGTTAGGGCAAGGAAGACCTTCATCCAGGATTAAATTGGCACTCTTCGCCTGGATGCCACCATCCAGTGTAACGTCTGCAGGGAGGATATCATTACCGTCTGCATCGGTAGCTACTAGTACCATTTTCTTTTCTTTAATTTGATCACCCTCGGCATCAATATGAACACCATAGTAAATTCTTAAACCAGCAGCACGGTCGTCTGCCAGCAATTCTAGCACTTTGTCTTTTGAAAAGCACATGGCTTTCACAATATCAGTAGCTTTCTGACCAGCGTGTTCTTTTTCATAGTTGGACAGGAGTTCATTCATCCTCTCCTTTGAAATAAAACCGCCAGCATCTGCAATGGATGGGCGTTTAGATTGAGAATCGCTCATACGTGTGTTTTTAAGGTTTTAATAAGTAATAGTTAGTATGCGGGTAAAATTATTACTATTTTTTACACTATATATAACTGTCACCTTTTTTCAGGGACACTTTGCCAAAAATGCGTATAAATACGCATTCCTATTTATCAGTTGAATAACGCTTGACTGGCGACCTGAACTTCACAATCTTTGTAACATCAACGGACAGTATTCATTTTATCAACAGGAATGAGTATCTCATACAATATGATTGGCCTTTCTACCATGTTTGTTTTTGAGATAAATTTTAGCATCGCAAAGTGCTGACCCCGAAAAGCAGCACATCTTTATCATCGTTAACCCCTAATTAAAATATTAAACTATGAGTTACCTGCTTATAGGGAACATTTCTGCAATGATTGGGGAGGACTGTATTGAACCACTATCCAATGCACGTATCCGGGTATACCTGCCTGAAAGTAATCCAGGCACTGATCATATGACCATTGTAAAAGGTATCTTCAATCATCTCCGTCCACTGTCAGCGAGGGAGGTACTGATGAAAGCAGATAGATTACTGGCTGAAACCACCCTCGACCCCAAAGGGAATTTCAGACTTCATTGGAATGAATTACACCTGTTCACAGAACCACTGGAACTGGACATCTGCTTAGATGAAATGCCTGCGAAAAATGGCAGCCGCCAGTCGCGCAATTTTCATCTCAGTTATATGATTCCTCATTGGAAACGCAATCAGGAAGGATACCTGGCTGCTTATGCCTATGTAGTTCCTGCGGAAATCTGGTCAAATATTTACCGACAGGCTGGCGCCTGGGTATTGACCGGCATTGTCAGAAATAGAGCCGATGGAGAAGGACAGGCGCAATTGAAGGTAAGCGCGTTTAATGCCATTACCGGAAAAAAAATTGCAGATGCTTTCACCAATGAATATGGCCGCTATACCATGCATTTCTCCAGACGCGATCTGTTTGCTGGGCAACTGATCCCTATTCGGGAGGGCAGGCCCAATTTCGGACCAGATGTATATTTCCGGATATACAAGTACGATCAGTTGATCTGGGAAGAAGATGAGTCGCATGCCATGGTGGTAGCACGACAAGATATTGCACCTTGTAGCAGCATTGACATCCTATATAAACCCGGGATTATTGTCCGGGCCACCCGACATATTACAGGATGGCTGAACAGTGTGAAGCATCTGGCGGAAGTTCGTCGCGGACGTTTCAGAAGCTCATCCGCTGTACTGCATCGACAGCTTATTGTGAAAGATACACCCAATGTTTGAGAGAGGTTCCGCTAATGCGGAACCTTATTTTTTTATCCACATCAGAACCTAGGATGGAACTGTTGCAGGGTATCCCGCAATAATTCCCTATTGATATGGGTGTAGATTTCTGTGGTCGTAATACTTTCATGCCCTAGCATTTCCTGTACAGCGCGCAGATTCGCGCCAGCCTCTACCAGATGGGTAGCAAAGGAGTGCCGGAAGGTATGGGGAGACACATTTTTCTCAATACCAGCTTTCTTCGCCAGGTCCTTGATCACCAGAAATACCATTACTCGGCTAAGTGGACTACCCCGACGGTTAAGAAAGAGCGTATCTTCTTCCCCGTAGTTAACGGGCATGTGTACACGAATATTATGCCGATAGAAATTGATTTGTTTGCTCGCTTCCGTACCAATAGGTACTAGTCTTTCCTTATTCCCTTTTCCCACTACGCGAATAAATCCCGAATCCAGATGGAGCTGCGAGAGCTGTAACCCAATCACCTCACTAACGCGAAGTCCGCAACTGTACATCGTTTCCAGTATCGCCCTATTACGATGACCTTCTGCGCTATCCAGTTTTATCTCGGCTATCATCAGTTCTATTTCCTCAAAGCTGAGTACATCCGGTAGTTTGCGGAGAAGTTTAGGCGCTTCCAATAATTGGCTAGGGTCTTCTTGGGTCATATCTTCCAGGAGAAGAAATTTATAAAAGGCTTTGATGCCGGAAATGATCCTAGCTTGAGAAGTACTCGTCATACCCAACTTCGCGACCCATTGCACAAATTCCTGCAAATCATTTAAGGTAATATCTTGGGGTCTTAGTTTCTCCTTGCCATTTGCCTGGAGATATTCCTCCAGCTTTTCTACATCCCGCAGATAGGCTTCAATAGAATTGGTAGATAAGGAACGCTCCAATTGGAGGTAGCTTTTAAATAGTTTTCGGAATGATTCCCACATGTTGGCAAGTTAAGTGCATTTTTCAAATGCTAAATCGATTGTAATTAGATAACTCCTAAAATTTTCAGGAGGTCATGGGAATAGTGGTGAATTGCTTTAATTTTAGAAAATGTATATGCGTTGTAGTTAGTGGAAATAGGCCCCGAATATTTGTTAACTGAAAAAAACTGCAATGTGTAAGTTATGTGGAAACTGGCGCTGGTTAATCGAATCGTATGTGATTTATAATCCATATTTACGTTTTATTTAAACCATTTCCTGAAATAACGTTTGTTAAGGTATTTAAAATCATCCGTTTATCATTATGTTTCCTTGTTTACTCAGTACCCTTGGAAGTAGCTTTTAAAAGGTGATTTCAGGGAGACGAACTGTTGTCTTGACTGATAGTTTAAGAATAGTCATTATGTATAACTGTTTTTAAGCGATGAGTTTAGCATATTGCTTTAACTGAAACAAGTTATAGTATTGATTTCCAATAATTTATATTTATAAAAACGTTTTTCTTTTCCCTCATCTCCATAAAAAAAGCCGGTGCTGATTTCAGCACCGGCCAATATGATTTTTAACCTGTAATTACAGACTAGAATTTCTCCAGACCACTGAAGAAGAAATCACCTTCGATCTGAGCATTCTCATCGGAATCAGAACCGTGAACAGCATTGCGACCGATAGATTCAGCATACTTTTTACGGATGGTACCTTCTTCTGCGTTAGCAGGGTTGGTAGCACCGATCAGTTTACGGAAGTCTTCCACTGCATTGTCCTTTTCCAGGATAGCAGCCACAATATGACCACTGCTCATGAATTCAACCAGCTCACCGTAGAAAGGTCTTTCTTTGTGTACTGCGTAGAATTCACCTGCTTTTGCAGCAGATAATTGTGTCATTTTCATAGCCACAATACGGAAACCTGCTTCGTTAATCATGTTCAGGATGCCGCCAATATGCCCGTTTGCAACTGCATCAGGCTTAATCATTGTAAATGTTCTGTTACCCATAGTTTTTTAATTCCGGATTACTGATTTAGGCCGCAAAAGTAATTACATTTTCTTTAGTGGTAAAAAATTTTGAAATTCTGCCCCAAATAAAGATCTTCGCACTTCGTTTTCTATTAAGAACACTGACTTATAAATTAATAATATTACAGTTTGAATGAAGCCGATTGAGGAAATTAAGCCTTTGCTGGAAAGCCCTAAGAAAGTGGTTATCACAATGCATCAAAAGCCAGATGCGGACGCGATGGGATCATCTTTGGCAATGTATCACTACCTGATCCAGAAAGGCCATGAAGTAACTGTAATCTCTCCCACAAATTTTCCGGATTTCCTGAAATGGATGCCCGCTGCTGACCTGGTGATAGATTTCGAATCCTCTAATGATAAAGCAATGGCGGCCCTCGACGGGGTGCAGCTCCTGTTCTGTCTGGATTTCAATGCGATCTACCGCACCAAAAACATGGCGCCATTCCTGGAAAAACTGGAATGCACTAAAATCCTGATCGATCATCACCTGGAACCGCAACCTAGCTTCGACTACGGTGTTAGCGATACTTCCGCCAGTTCTACGGCCCAACTGGTGTATGAAACGATCTATAAACTAGGAGAGGAGAAATACATAAACCTGGATATCGCTGCTTGCATCTATGCAGGTACCGTTACAGACACCGGTTCTTTCCGTTTTTCTTCCACCACAGCAAGAGTACACCGCATGGTGGCCGACCTGATGGACAGAGGACTTAAACACGAAATAATCCACCAGAATATCTACGATAACTTCCTGGAAAATAGACTCCGATTCCTCGGTCATAGTCTGCTCAACAGAATGGAGGTATTCTATGAATATAATACAGCCATGCTGGCCATCCCTTACTCGGACCTCAAACGGTTCGATCTCATGACGGGGGATACAGAAGGCCTTGTAAATTTTCTTCTTTCCATTCAGGGTATTAAATTAGCGGCACTGATCATCGATCGGAACGTGGAAGTGAAGCTCTCTTTCCGCTCCAAAGGTGATTTCGATGTTAATACCTTCGCCCGTAAATATTTCGATGGCGGCGGCCACTTCAACGCTTCCGGCGGCAGAAGTACCGACCCACTGGATAAAACCATCGAAAGATTTATCAAGGCCATCAGGGAAAATGAAGAACAATTACAATAACTTGCTTCAAAGTACTAGAACCTACTAATACAGTCAAATGAAAAAAAACAATCATTTATTAGTCGCAGCGCTGGGCCTGTTCCTGGCAAGTTGCGGTGGTGGTGTGAAAAAAACACCAAGCGGTATTGAATATATCGTACATAAAGCAGGTAGCGGCCCTCAGTTGAAAATCGGAGATACCGCGCTGGTGAACGTTGTACAAAAAATCAACGACTCCCTGCTGGGTGCTTCCCGTACAGTAGTTGGTGGACCAATTCCTTTGGTGGTTTCTAAACCTCAGGATAAATTCGACCTGATGGAAGGTATTGCACTCCTCCATGAAGGTGACAGTACTACTTTTATCATTCCTTGGGACTCTCTTCCTCCAATGCAGCGTCCAACTTTCGGTAAAAAAGGCGACAAGCTGAAAATCACTTTCATTGTTGAAAGCAAATATTCTGCTGCTGCTCAGAAAGAAAAAGATGAAAAGCTGATCAAAGAATACCTGGAGAAAAACAAAATCAACGCTACTAAAAATGCAGAAGGCGTTTATGTAGCTGTGAAAGAAGAAGGTACTGGCGCTACTCCAAACGCTGGCGATACCGTTTACGTTCACTACACTGGTAAACTGACCAACGGTAAAGTATTCGATTCTTCTATGGATTCTACCCTGCGTCCTGGTATGCCACTGGAACCAATCAAATTCCCTATCGGTCGCGGTTTCGTGATCAAAGGTTGGGATGCTGGTTTGTCTCACTTGAAAAAAGGTTCTACCGCTACGCTGGTAATTCCTTCTACACTGGCTTACGGTCTGCAAGGTTCACCTCCAGCAATCCCAGGTAACTCTATCCTGGTATTTGATGTGAAACTGGTTGATATCAAACCAGGCGCTGCTGCTCCTGCTCCTGCTGCTCCTGTAGCTCCAGCTCCTGTTAAGAAATAATCTTTCTTACCATAAAGAGAACGCCCTCCCTGCAATTGCAAAGGAGGGCGTTTTATTTAATCTAATACAGTCCTTATATCATAAACCTGCTACGTATGTCAGGTGTCGGTACCATACAGGCATCCTTCTTCCCAAACCAACGGTACCGGTTCCGCGCTATCCAACTATACACCCCATTCCGTATAAATGCAGGCACTATCATAAAAATGTACAAGAGTCTCACCGGAAAATTCAATTTCTTTGCTACTCTCAAAGCAGCCGTACTTTTCGTATAGACTTTCCCGTTCTCTACTAAAATAAAAGAAGATTGGGCACTGGTATCAAATCCATACTGCTGGGATAGATCCGCTGCTATAGCTGATTGCAACGGTGCAAAGCGGAAATACCCCTGCCGGTCGTGCCGTATCACAAAATTCACAGACGCATTACAAAAGTTGCAGACGCCGTCAAATAATATGATCCCGTTATCCTTCATCTTCTTTTATCTGTTCTGCTATAAAGTTACATCATCTCAGGCATAGCCGTCTATCAGTACTTCATATAATTTTACTTTCAGGTCTTCTAAAGATACATCCTGTGTCAGATTTCCATCCTGTGCATAGGATACAGTACCTCTTTCTTCTGAAACGATAATAGCCAGATTATCACTATGTTCGGTGATACCTACTGCCGACCTATGTCTTAAGCCCACGCGGGTCGGGAGATCCGGGTTTTCAGATACAGGTAGTATCACCTTTGCTGCCAACATTTTGTTGCCTACAATTATCAAGGCCCCATCATGTAAAGGGGAGTGCTTGTTAAATATACTTTCGATCAGCTTGGAACTAACATTGGCATCAATAGGAATACTAGATGCCGTGTCGAATTTCAGACGATAAGTAGTAGCCACCACTATCAATGCACCGGTATGTGTGCTCATCATCCTACTAACGGCAATAATGATTTCATTGATGATATTTTCTTCGTCTTTGTAGCTCTTGAATTTATCAGGTAGGAATAATTTGGTGAGAAAACTGTCTTTCGACAATGGTGTTTTCTTTCCCAGCACCAACAAGAATTTCCTGATTTCCGGCTGGAAGATAATAATGATGGCAATCAAGCCTACATTGATAAAGTTTTGCAGAATATTTGTCAGAATCGGCATGCGCAGCGCCCTCACGAGGAAAAAGGCGGCATAAATCATGAGTAGTCCGACGAAAATATTAAATGCCAGACTCCCTTTCAGCAGTCTGTATAACTGTATAATTAGAAAAATAACGATAACCAGGTCCAATAACTCCAGCCAGCGAAACTCATATCCGTAAAATTGTATTACTTCCTTCATAAGATTAAAATGGTTATGCTTTTAGCTCTTCAATTGTGCTGTTATCCTGACCGCTTCTACGGCCTCCTTTACATCATGTACGCGTAATATATGGGTGCCCTGCTGCAAGGCTATTGTATTCAACACGGTAGTGCCGTTCAAGGCAGCTTCGGGAGTCGTCTCCAACAAGCGGTAAATCATCGATTTACGAGAAATACCCGTCAACACTGGGGTTTGCAGCACGGTGGTAAACACATGCAGGTGTTGCATTAATGCATAATTATGCGCCAATGTTTTGCCAAAACCGAAACCTGGATCTGCAATAAAATCCTTGATACCAGCAGCCCGGCAAACCGCAAGCTTCTGTATCAAGTAATCTAATACTTCCCGCACTACGTTCTCATAATTTGGATTTTGCTGCATCGTAGCAGGCTTGCCCTGCATATGCATGGCAATATAGGGTACCTGTAGTTTACCAACTACCGGAATCATATCTGCATCCAGATCGCCGGCGCTGATGTCATTGATAATGGCGGCTCCCGCATGTACGGTCTTTTCTGCGACCTGGGCATACCAGGTATCAACAGAAATAATCGCTTCCGGATATTGATGCAAAATAGCATGAATAGCAGGCAGCAAACGGGTCAATTCTTCTTCTGGACCTACAACTGTGGCTCCTGGCCTAGAGCTTTGTGCCCCCAAGTCAAGAATAGTAGCGCCCTCTGACAAATGCTTGCCAGCTTTTTCTACTACATGGTGGAGTTCCCGCATGCGGTTCCCCTCGTAAAATGAATCGTTGGTCACATTGATAATCCCCATGACCACCGGCGCTGCAAGCGATAGTAACCTGCCCCTGCAGTTGATGGAAAGTGGATGAGATGTGTTGATATGGTTAGTTTTCATCGTAATAGTTCCGCCTGTTTAGCTGAAATTCTTTATTTTGCCCTGCAATTTACGTAATGTAAGCAAGGTGAACAGGATTTATATCCGTTCCCTGCATGCAATTTATGATTTTAGCCTCTGAATTATGGATACTTTAGCACAATACCATGCTGCGTTTGATGGTTGCAAGGATATTTTTATCAAGAAAACGAAAGATTACGGTACTTCCTGGAGAGTATTAAGACCTATCTCCGTGGTG
The DNA here is from genome assembly GCF_019236475.1 of Chitinophaga sp. Lineage (GTDB taxonomy): Bacteria > Bacteroidota > Bacteroidia > Chitinophagales > Chitinophagaceae > Chitinophaga. The sequence goes on along the minus strand of NZ_JAFAIX010000002.1, from coordinate 164,653 downwards.
GATCAGTTGTTCATCAAAGCACAGCGTATCCGTACCATCCAGGAAATAGGCGTACAGAAAGTGGCAGACAACATTGAAGGGGAATTCAAGGCGATTGTTAATTATGGTATCATCGGGATGATTCAACTCCAACAACACGGGAACCCCTATACGGACCTTCCTGTGGTGGAAGTTGAAGCCCTTTATAATAAGTACGCGAAGGAAGTGGAAGATGTTATGCTTGCCAAGAACCACGACTATGGCGAAGCATGGAGAGATATGAGCCAAGAGTCTTTCGTAGATCTTATCCTTACAAAACTGCTTCGCATCAAACAGATTCTGCGTAATGAAGGTAAAACCCTTATCTCAGAAGGCATTGATGCCAACTATACAGATATCGTCAATTATGCTTTGTTTGCGCTGATTAAGATGAGCGAAGCCCACGAATCCTAAACTAAACCATTAAATCTACTTATGAAAATTATCCTAAACCTGTTTCGCATCCTCGTTGGGGTGCTATTCATTTTTTCGGGCCTCATCAAGGCAAATGATCCATTGGGACTGAGTTATAAAATGGATGAATTCTTTGAAGTACTTCATCTAACTTTTCTCTCCCCATACTCCTTGGCATTCTCCATTGGTATGAATGCCTTCGAGATCATTGCCGGCGTAGCTGTATTGGTAGGATACCGTATGCGTATCTTCTCCGTATTGCTGCTGCTGTTGATTGCCTTCTTTACTTTCCTCACTGGTTATGCGCTGTTTAGCGGTACCATCCGCGAATGCGGCTGCTTTGGGGATTGTATTAAACTGACCGCTACAGAAACTTTCTGGAAAGATGTCATCCTTTTTGTAATGATCCTGCTGATCTTCGCAAAACGTAAAGATATTAAACCCCTCTTCAAAGGTGCTGGTGTGGTGATGTTGATCGCTACCATTTTCTCCTTTGGGGTGCAATGGTATACCTTGCGTCATCTGCCGCTGTTTGATTGTCTCCCTTACAAAGTAGGCAACAATATTCCTGAAAAGATGAAACTCCCGCCAGGCGCTACTCCTGACGTGTATAAAATGTCTTTCATCTACGAAAAGGATGGTGTGAAGAAAGAGTTTACAGAAGAAAACTACCCTTGGTCTGATTCTACCTGGAAATTTGTAGAACGTAAAGACAAACTGGTACAGAAAGGGAATGCCGAACCTGCTATCAAGGATTTTATTCTCATGGACCTGGATGGTGGTAACCAAACAAAAGGTATCCTGGAAGAACCTAAGCCAGTATATCTCTTCCTAGTATTGAATACTACCAAAGCAGGAGAGGGCTGGGATGCAAAAATGAAAGCTTTGCAGGAACGTCAACAGAAAGGTGAAATCGAAATATTCGGGGTAACTGCTTCTACGAAAGATGAAATTGAGGCTTTCAAAAAAGCACATGGCTTAAACTTCCAGTTCCTCCAGATGGATGGCGTAGCTATTAAGACTGCTGGCAGAAGCAATCCTTGCCTGATGCAGTTGGATAAAGGTACCATTAAGGGTAAATGGGCTTACCGCGATATTCCCTGATAACTTATAACAGTTGATATGCTGCGATTTGTATTGCGAAAAACCGGTTATGGCATACTGGTACTGCTTGGGGTGGTAACGCTGGTATTCTTCTTATTTAATGTGTTGCCCGGCGATCCCGCCCGACTTACCCTTGGCCAGAGAGCGGATGTATCATCACTGGAAAATGTACGCAAAGAACTGCATCTAGACCAACCGGTCGGGATGCAGTTCTTACTATACCTAAATGATCTATCTCCTGTGTCCCTCCATGATCCGGAGGAGGCCAGTAAAAATTTCAAGTATTGCACCCTTGTACACGTTTCTTCGAAGAAATCCTTGATACTCAAGGCACCGTATCTCCGTAGGTCGTACCAGGGGAAAAAGCCCGTATGGGACATGTTGATGGAAGCATTGCCCGGCACCTTATTACTAGCGGCGGCAGCGATGCTATTTGCTACTATAGTGGGTATTGCGTTGGGTATGTTATCCGCTGTGAAACAAAATACCTGGATGGATACCAATGCCGTATTTTCCAGTGTACTGGGCATTTCTGTACCCTCTTTCTTCGCTGGTATTGTGCTGGCGTATATTTTTGGTTTCCTGCTTAGTAATGTGACCGGATTACATATGACTGGAAGTCTGTACGATGTGGACCCTTTCCGCGGGAGGGTATTGAATCTCCGTAATCTTATTCTGCCTGCCTTGACCTTGGGTATCAGGCCATTGGCCATCATTGTGCAGCTCACCCGCAGTGCGATGCTGGACGTACTGCACCAGGACTATATCCGCACAGCTTATGCAAAAGGGCTGGGAACTGGCGCTGTATTGCGCCGTCATGCGTTGCGTAATGCCTTGAACCCAGTAATGACCGCCATAACAGGTTGGTTTGCAGAGCTGCTGGCAGGCGCTTTCTTTGTTGAATATATTTTTGGCTGGAAAGGCATCGGTAAAATTACCGTGGATGCCTTAGATAAATATGATTTCCCCGTAGTAATGGGGGCTATTCTCTTTACAGCCGGGATTTTTGTCCTGGTTAATATCCTCGCAGACCTGCTCTATGCCGCGATAGATCCACGCATTCGCCTTGAATAACATCTCTCTGAAAAAAAAATCTGAATTTTTGTAACATCGGGGTTTACCAGTCGTCTTCTTATCAAACAGTGGTATTCTACATGTCTTTAGAACTATTTCTATCCCAGGTCGTTCCAGTCAGATCAAAGCTTTATCGCTTTGCTTATCGCCTGCTGGGCGACGAGGAAGACGCCAAGGATATCACCCAAGACGCACTGATGAAAGTATGGGCCATGCAGGGCAAAATGACGGAACTGCAGAACCTGGAGGCCTGGTGCATGCGCATTACCCGTAACCTGGCCCTGGATAAAATCAAATCCAGGAAATACCGGATCGCGGATACGCTGGACAAGGCTAGTGAATTACCAGCCCTGCATCAGAAAAATCCCCATGCCACTACAGAAAGGAATGAAGTCATGAATAAGGTACATACTGCCATCAATGCATTGCCAGATAAATATCGGACGGTGATGCAGTTAAGAGATATGGATGGATTGTCCTATCAGGAAATAGCAGATATCCTTGACATTGATATGAATGAGGTAAAAGTGAATTTACACCGGGCTCGTAAAGCGGTTCGGGAGAAACTACAAAATCAACAGGTATATGGATTATAAGTCAATCAGCGCCTTGCTTGAAAAGTATTGGGAAGGAGAGAGCACATTGGCCGAAGAAGCAGCCCTGAAGGCTTTCTTCAGTGAGTCGCATCCCGATATGCCGGAAGATTTACTGGAAGCTGCTCCTTTGTTTCAATACCTGGATGCGGAATCGGATATCCCTGTACTGGCGGAACCAGAATGGGATATGTCTTTCCTACAGGAAGCACCAAAGAAACCCGCGCCGGTAGTGAAAATGCATCTGGTGAAGAATTGGATGAAATATGCCGCCATCATACTAATGGCTGCCGGGGTAGGATATGGATTGAAGCAGCACCATGAGAACCGCCAAGTAGCCATGGAGCGATTCAAAGAAGAAGAGGAAGCGCGTAAGGCATACATGGAAACGAAAAGAGCACTGGCCTTGTTGAGTCGGAATCTCAATAAAGGAACCGATAAAATGCAGCAACTGTCGTACTTCAATACGGCTACCGAAAAATTATCAGTAAAAGATTAACCAGCCATTATAATTAAATATCAGAGAAATGAAACGATCACTATTATTACTCACCGCAATATTTCTGAGCATGCAGCTCTATGCGCAGCAGGGAAGCAGTGTTATCGAACGCTTCTTTCAGAAATATGAGAATGATCGCAGCTTTACGGTAATTACTATTACCCCCAAGATGTTTAGCATGTTTGGGAAATTTGATGCCAACGATCCCGATGCCAAAACATTTATGCGGGTGGTCCAAAAGCTGAAAGGCCTGCGTATCCTTAGTAAAGAAACCACCAAAGATGGTCCACGCTTGTATCACGAAGCTGCAGCCTACCTGAGCAGCGATTTCGAAGAACTCATGACTGTGCGCGACAAGGGGAATGACCTGAAATTCCTTGTTAAAGAAAACGCCAAAGGCAACATCAATGAATTGGTGATGCTGGTAGGAGGCTCCTCGCAGTTCTTGGCTTTAAGTCTGGTAGGCGACATCGATCTGAATGAAATCTCCCGGATTGCCGCCAACGTTGACATCCAGGGGATGGACAATCTCAAAAATGTTAGAAAAAAGTAGTCACATTAAAAATGCCTTTATGAAAACATTATTCATGAGTTGTTGTATGTTGTTGGCCACCGGACTGGTGTCTGCACAAGACAAAAGCATTCGCGATTTCTGCAACAATTTCCAAGGAAGCGCAGAAGAAACTTCCATACATGTAGGATCCGCGATGATGAAATTAGGCAAGCTATTGGTGAAATTTGCCGACAAAGATGATGAAGATGTGAAAATGACTGCCAGGGTCATGAAGCATGTCAAGAATTTGAGGATCTATCATTATGAAAACCTGGACAGTATTGCTTTACAGCGGAATGATCTGTTTGCCCTGAAACGTACATTGATGAATAAGGATAGATTTGATATGCTGATGGAAATGCGTGAAAATAATAGTCAGATTCAACTCCTCAACAGGGGTAAAAGCGATGAACTGGGAGATTTAGTGATGTTGGTACAGGGGGACCGGGAGATAACAGTCATCAGTCTGCATACCACCCTTAAAATGGATGATGTAAATAACCTGGTGAAACAGTTTGCCAGTAAGTAAAACAGCATTTTGGGGTTAGTTGATTATCACTTCTTTCACCACATTTTCGCCCAGCTTTTCGTTGACCAGCTTTATAATTTTGTCTTTAGAATAAGATAACTCCTGTTTAAGTGGCGCCACACTGGTAGTTATAATGAGCTTACCGTCGATTAACTTAATTCCCGAAGTATATCTCGCAATTGTTTTCCCCATGATCTCTTCCCAGTTTTCCTGGATACGCACTTCTGTGAGCCTAGGTTTCATACGGCTCTTATTCAAAAATTCCCGGAGAGCATCTCCTATACTAGTGGTTCCATGACGCATAAATGCGAAGGTATGAAATTTTAAATGTTAATCAGTTGAATCCTTGTACCTGTGGGCGCAAAAGCCTGTATCAATCGTTCTGCATGCGTATCCGTGATGAAAACTTGGCCATAGTTATCGCCTGCCACGAGGGAAATCAATCGCATCACCCTTTCTTGATCCAGTTTTTCAAATACATCATCTAGTAACAGCAATGGCGGAAAGTTTTTATGTGCTTTCAATACTTCAAACTGTGCCAGTTTGAGGGCAAATAAAAAACTTTTGCGTTGGCCTTGGGAGGCGCTGGATTTCATGGGGTAGTCGTTGAGTAGGAATACCAGGTCGTCCCGATGAATGCCCATGCTGGTACGTTGAATCTGCATATCCTTGAATCGGGCATTATGGAGTTGTTTGGCAAAATCTTCCTCCTGTAAGGTGCACTGGTAGCGGATATTGACCACTTCATGGGTACCAGAGATGTAATCGTACAATCGTTGTACCCTCGGAATAAAAGTATGTAGGAATTCCTTTCTGGCGTTGTAAACAGGGGTACCGTGTTGTACCAGTTGCATATCAAAAACATCCAACAGGTGATCGGCACGATTGCCGCCGGCTTCCATGTTTTTTAGCAGGGTATTGCGTTGGAGTAATATTTTTTGGTAGATGATGAGATGTTCGAGATAATCTGGGTACAACTGGGAGAGGAGAGTGTCCATCCATTTGCGGCGTTCTTCGCTGCCACCGGTGATTATTTCCGCGTCGTCTGGGGCGATCATCACCGCGGGGAACTGGCCAATGTGACGGGAGAATTTCTCGTACTTATCGTCATTTAGGGAGATTTCCTTCTTTCCTTCCTTCAGTGTACAGGTGATTTTTTCGTTGTTGCCATTTTTTTCTAGGAATCCTTCCACCCGGAAGCCATTGGTTTGGTATTGGGTATTTTGGCTTTCCAGAGAGGTGAAATAGCTGCGGGTGAAGCAGAGGTAATAGATGGCATCGAGGAGGTTTGTCTTCCCGGAGCCATTTCTGCCGGTAATCCCGACGATGCGTTCCTCAAACTGAAACTCGCGCATCGAGTAGTTTTTGAACTGAACCAGCGATATTTTCTTTATATGCAGCAATGAAAAAAATTATTCGTATTAATTAATATGCAAATTTAGGATGATTTATAACTGATAAAAAGCCGTATCCTGCGGAGGTCTTTGGCCTTTTGGTGGCATCCCTATGCAAAACTCACTGAATTTGATGAATTTGCATAATTTATCAGGAATTGGAATTGATATTTATATTTTACGATTTTCCTGTTATATTTGCGAACAAATTTAGAAAGAGTGCAAACTAAAACAGAAGTGAAGACGAAATTCACCAAAGAACAGTATCTGTACTGGTATGAATTGATGCTTTTGCTGCGTCGTTTTGAAGAAAAGGCGGGCCAATTGTATGGTATGCAGAAGATCCGTGGTTTTTGCCATCTGTACATCGGTCAGGAAGCAATTGCTGCTGGTGCAATGTCAGCGACAAAACCGGAAGATAAATTCATTACTGCGTACCGTGATCACGGGTTGGCAATAGCGAAAGGTATTTCAGCGAATGCTTGTATGGCGGAATTATATGGTAAGGCGACCGGTTGTTCCAAAGGAAAGGGAGGCAGTATGCACTTTTTCTCTGTGGAGCATAACTTCTTTGGCGGCCACGGTATCGTGGGTGCACAGATTGGTACTGGTGCAGGTCTTGCTTTCGCAGAGCAATATAAAGGTACTGACAACGTAGTACTTTGCTACTTCGGTGATGGTGCTGCCCGTCAGGGTATCCTGCATGAGACTTTCAATATGGCTATGCTGTGGAAACTGCCGGTAATATTCATTTGTGAGAACAATATGTACGCAATGGGTACTTCTGTAGAACGTACTTCTAACGTACTGGATATTTATAAGCTGTCTAACGCTTACGATATGCCATCCGATACCATCGATGGTATGAGCTGTGAAACAGTACACGAAGGTATTTCCAGAGCTGTTAAGCGTGCGCGCGCTGGCGAAGGTCCAACCTTACTGGAAATCAAAACTTACCGTTATCGTGGTCACTCTATGTCCGATCCTGCGAAATACCGCACCAAAGAGGAAGTAGAGGAGTATAAAGAGAAAGATCCGATCAACGAAGTACTGAAAGTTATTCAGAAAAATAAATGGGCTACTGAGGCTGAAATTGAAGCTATCAATGAAAAGGTGAAAAAAGAAGTAGAGGATTGCGTAACCTTTGCGGAAGAATCACCATGGCCTTCTGACGATGAGCTCCTGAAAGACGTTTACGTACAGGAGGATTATCCGTTCATCGTTGACTAAAAGCATTATCTTGCATTAACAGTCCCTTCGGCATCAAACCCGGAGGGACTGTTAGTCACTTGCAGCTATTCATAAACCAAGCAACTAACATTACACATCAAATGGCAGAAACAAAACATAAAGCCACTCATCCGCAATCTGAACCTGATTTTGATCTGCAGGCGTCCATGCACAGAGCAGAGGATTTCTATACCAAGAATAAAAATATCATCAATATTGCCCTGCTCGCTGTAGTAGTAGGCGTTGGCGGCTTCTTCGCTTACAACCGCTTCTACAAACAACCTAACGAGCAGAAAGCCCAAGAAATGATTTTCAAGGCTCAGAACAATTTTGCGATTGATTCCTTCAAACTGGCGTTGAATGGTGATGGTAACGACTTCGGTTTTCTGCAGGTAATTAACAAATACGGTAACACCAAAGCTGGTAACCTCGCTAAATATAGCGCTGGCGTATGTTATGTACGTCTGGGTGAATACCAGAAAGGTATCGAAATGCTGAAAGACTTCTCCTCTTCCGACCTGATGCTCCAACCAGAAGCTTATGGTCTGATCGGTGATGCTTACATGGAACTCAACCAAGTAAATGATGGTATCGAGTACTACAAAAAAGCAGGTCACTATAACAATAACGAACTGACTTCTCCTGTTTACCTGTTCCGTGCTGGTATGGCACTGCAGAAAGCGGGTAAAGACCAAGACGCTATTGCTATCTATAAAGAAATCAAAGAAAAGTATCCAATGAGTGCCGAAGGTAGAGAGATCGACAAATATCTCGCTAAACTCGGTGACGTAAGACACTAATCGCTATTGACTGGCTTTTGGCGCCAGAATGGAAGATATTGCTGATATTCCGGCGCTGAAAGCTATCCATCGCCAAAAGAAATTAACAGCATATGTCTGATAACAACAAGAGCTTATTAAATGATGCTGGCATTCTCAACCTGGAGGATGCCAGTGTTGTTATGATCGGTACCGAATGGAACGATCATATCGTGAATGAACTGGTAGCAGGATGTGTAAAATCGCTGGATGCCTACCAGGTGAAAAAAGTAAACCATCTCCAGGTACCTGGCGCTTTTGAACTGCCTTTCGCCTGCAAACAATACTGGGAAGCTACAGAAGGCACTGGTAATCAACCTGGCGCTATTATTGCTTTCGGTTGTGTGATACGTGGTGAAACACCTCATTTTGACTACGTTTGTAAAGCCGTTACGGAAGGAATATTACAATTGAACCTTCAATTACCCGTTCCCGTTATATTTGGCATACTGACCGTCGACAATGAACAACAGGCACTGGACCGCCTAGGTGGTGCACATGGTCATAAAGGGGAGGAAGCTGCTATTACGGCCCTGAAAATGATTGCACTGCAAAGGTCTTTGGCAAAAAGCTAAATTAGAAAGATGAACGTACAGTTATTCATACCTTGTTTTGTAGATCAGTTGTTCCCGGAAACCGCTTTCAATATGGTGAAAGTACTGGAAAAACTGGGCTGCAACGTCATGTATAATTCCGACCAGACCTGCTGCGGCCAGCCCGCCTTCAATGCAGGCTATCACGATGAGTGCAAATCTGTTGCTACCAAGTTTGTAAAGGACTTTCATACCTTTGATTACATTGTAGCTCCAAGCGGTTCCTGTACAGGGTTTGTTCGCAATTACTACAGTAAACTGTTTGATAACTCTGCTGCTCATAATGAAGTGAAACTCCTGAAGAAAAACCTCTATGAGTTCACAGAATTTCTGGTAGATGTACTGCATGTGACTGATTTAGGAGCTACCCTTAATGGCATAGGCACCTATCATGATGCCTGTGGCGCCCTTCGGGAATGCGGTATCAAACAAGGTCCACGGAAACTGCTGGAAAATGTGAAAGGACTGGAATTGAGAGAAATGAATGATTGTGAAGTCTGCTGTGGCTTTGGCGGTACTTTCTCTGTAAAATTTGAACCTATCTCTATGGGGATGGGCGAGCAGAAAGTAAACAATGCTGTTGCCAGCGGAGCAGATTATCTGATTTCTACAGATCTTTCCTGCCTCATGCATCTGGATGGCTACATCCGTAAACACGGCACTAATATTAAAATCATGCACATCGCGGATGTACTGGCCAGTGGCTGGTAATCCCGATGTTTGAACCACATCAAAACGAAATTGACAATGAACTACTGGCTGGTGAAGTCTGAGCCTTTTAAATATTCCTGGGACCAGTTTGTGAAAGATAAAGTTACCTTCTGGGACGGCGTGCGCAATTATCAGGCGCGTAATAACCTGAAGGCTATGAAAAAAGGAGACCAGGTATTGTTTTACCATAGCAATGAAGGACTGGAGGTTGTAGGCATCGCCACTGTAGCCAAAGAATTTTACCAGGACCCCACCACACCTGATCCTAACTGGGTAGTTGTGGACCTGAAGCCCCTGAAACCATTCAAAAAACCCGTTACCCTGGCTGCCATGAAAGCGGAAAAGAAGCTGGCCAACCTCTCACTTATCCGCCAGGGACGTCTCTCCGTATGTAATGTTACTGCGGAAGAATTCAATGCCATCATGGAAATGGGTGAAATGAAGTAAGGGAATAAGGGGTAATTATTATTTTACCTTAATCCCAAAACACAATTTCATGAAAAAAAGACTGGTAGTGCTGACAGGAGCAGGTATCAGCGCAGAAAGCGGCCTTCGCACTTTCCGTGACTCAGACGGACTGTGGGAAGGACATGACGTATACGCCGTGGCATCCCCGGATGGATGGCGTAAGGATCCCGGACTAGTGCTGGATTTCTACAATGTTCGCCGTAAAGATGTTGGCGAAGCGCAACCCAATGCGGCCCATATCGGCCTGGCTAAACTGGAAGAACATTTTGATGTTCGGATTATCACCCAGAATATCGATGACCTACATGAACGCGCGGGGTCTACGAGGGTATTGCATCTCCACGGCGAAATATTCAAAATGCGTAGTGTGAACGATGTAAACGCAGAGCATGTGTTGGATTGCCCTGGTGATATTAAACTCGGCGACCTCGCGGCAGATGGCTCTCAGCTCCGCCCACATATCGTTTGGTTTGGAGAGGCGGTGCCGATGATTGAACAGGCGCAAAGAGAAGTACTCTGGGCAGATATATTTGTAGTTGTAGGCACCTCGTTAAATGTCTACCCTGCAGCAGGTTTGATCAACTACGCCAAACCGATGATGCCTAAGTACATCATCGATAAGAAAATTCCAGCATTGGAAGATTATTACCCAAAGTTGCATAAGATTGAAAGTCCCGCTACTACTGGTGTAGCAGAACTGACACGCATGTTGCTTGAAATAAATGAATAAATAAAAAGCCCTCCCGAAAAGGGAGGGCATCACAAAATCCTTTCGCACTGCGGCGCTAATCATAGGAACAGTGCATTGACTACTCAAAGCTTTCCTCAAACCGGATATCATACTCTTCTAGTTCTTTCAGCACGGGGTTATATACTTCCGGCATAACGGGTATATGTAAGCCTTTCAGCGTAATCTTGTCTTGCAAAATCAATTTTGCCATAATACCTAATGGGAGTCCCACTGTTTTTGCCATGGCTGTTCTAACATTATCTTCTCCTTGTACAATCATGTAAGCATGCATGCGGGTGGCCATACTGCGGCGCTCAAATTCAATTTCATGCATCATTACAATCATGTCTTTATCATGTGGTTCCATTCGCAGTTTATCTTGCACTACTGATTCAAGGACACTCGCATTGGTTTGCTCGCCCTGGTTGATCATATCACCATTCAGCAACCCTAAATATTTAAGTTGGCGAATCACTTTTGATTTACTGCTAACACCCAGGTGTTGCGCTATAAATTCATCATGTGGTTCCGCTGTTTTATTGCCTTCCAGGTTTTGTGTTGTCCAATTGAAGTAGGTAAGATGGTCTGTTTGTATTTTATGGGAATCATCTGTTAGCCCTAGTTTTATCAAGGCATTCCAGCCTTCGCAGAAGTCTGGGAACCGCAGTGTAGCCCTCATGAAAGTGGCTATTTCCTGTAGCTTATAAATTTCCATATAGGCGAGTGAATCCCTGTTGGGATAATAGGCTAATTTACCGAGGCCTGGCACCTGTATGGTTTTACTATGATCAAATAGTTGTTCGTAAGAGAGGTCTTTGATTTTACCTTTTTCTTTGTAAACGGCGCCGGTACTGCCTGCGAGCACAATATTGCGCGGATTCCAGGAGATTTTATATTGCCATGGATTATCCAGGTTATCTGGAGATATCAGGCCACCACAATAAGATTTAAAGGAAAAAATCTGGCCGCCTTTTTTCTCAATGCTATGAATGAGTTTCATGGCAGACATATGATCAATGCCTGGATCGAGGCCCATTTCGTACATAAACAGCAGGCCTGCTTTTTCAATTTCATGCTCCAGTTTTTTCACTTCCGGATCTATATAGGAAGCCGTGAGGAGGTTTTTGTGAAAATGCAGACAATCTTTTGCTACCAGTATATGTAAAGCGGGTGGCAGGAGTGAGATAACAAGGTCCGTATCTTGTACCAGTTGTTGCCGTGCCGACTGATTTTTTATATCCAGTTCTACAGGTGTTGCATAGTATGATTTGCCAGTCTTGGACTTGATCAGCATCAGGTCTTGGTCGGCCACCGTCACGTGCCACTTTTGTCTGGGGGCATTCGTGATGAGGAAGTCGATCAGGCTTGTTGCAGATTTTCCTGCGCCAAACAACAAAATATTCTTCATGGTGCGCTTTTCTTATAAAAAAGTGATTAAGAATCAGGGGAATAACAGCGTTTTTGTTATATATGTTCGAAATCTGATGGAAATTCAGATTTATCTATATGAAAAAAATATTATTCCCGAGAGTAGAATATTGAGTTTCAGAGGGTTAGGAACAAAAAGGAAGTTAATATGGTATTTCTTACATATCAGGGAATTGGGACATATAAAAGATAAAGTAAAATTACATAATTTACGATAATAACGATTCAGGGGGGTATGATGGTATGGTGGTATGTGGCATTTAAACTATATAATCAAGTTAAAATATCAGGTTTTATCCCTATAGCCAATTGTTATTCACATTTTGCATTTTTTAAGCCTTTATTCGGGCTGAAATCGTTATATTTGCCTCTATTATTTTTCAGCAGAAAAATCTGTAAATCAATACTAAATGACAGAGCATACGGAAAATCAGCAGGAAGGGAAAATTGTTCAGATTAATATCGAGGAACAAATGAAAACTGCCTATATAGATTACTCTATGTCAGTAATCGTAGGCCGTGCATTGCCCGATGTAAGAGATGGTTTGAAACCTGTACACCGCCGCGTTCTTTTCGGTATGAACGAAGCCGGTAACCACAGTAACAAGCCATACAAAAAATCTGCGCGTATTGTAGGAGATGTAATGGGTAAGTATCACCCCCATGGCGACAGCTCCATTTATGACACCATTGTGCGTATGGCACAGCCATGGAGTCTGCGCTACATGCTGGTAGATGGTCAGGGTAACTTTGGTTCCGTGGATGGCGATATGCCTGCGGCCATGCGTTACACAGAGGTGCGCTTGCAGAAGCTGGCGGAAGCTATGCTCGAAGACATTGAAAAAGAAACGGTGGACTTCACCCTCAACTTCGATGATACCCTGGAAGAACCAACGGTATTGCCTACACGAATTCCGAACCTCCTTATTAATGGAGCTTCTGGTATCGCGGTAGGTATGGCCACCAACATTATGCCGCACAACCTCTCTGAAGTGGTAGACGGCTTGGTAGCTTACATCGACAACAGAGACATTACCATCGAGGAATTAATCAAACATGTAAAAGCTCCAGACTTCCCAACCGGCGGTATCATCTACGGTTTCGACGGGGTGAAACAGGGCTTTGAAACTGGTCGCGGACGTGTGGTGGTACGTGGTAAAATCACGGCAGAAACTTCCAAAACAGGAAGAGAGCGACTGGTAATATATGAACTGCCTTACCAGATCAACAAGGCAGTTTTACACCAGAAAATAGCGCAACTGGTAAATGATAAAATCATCGAAGGTATTTCCGATGTTCGTGATGAGAGTGACCGCGAAGGTATGCGCCTGGTAATCGATCTGAAGAAAGATGCGATTGCAAACGTGATCATTAACCAGTTGTACAAATATTCAGAACTCCAGACTTCTTATGGTATCAACAATGTGGCCCTGGTAAAAGGTCGTCCGCGTATCTTGAACCTGAAAGATATCCTCTCTGAATTTGTGGAATTCCGCCACGAAGTAGTGGTGAGAAGAACACAGTTTGATCTCCGTAAAGCGGAAGAAAAGGCCCATATCCTCCAAGGGTACCTGATCGCATTAGATCACCTGGATGCTGTGATTGCCCTGATCCGTGCAGCCGCCACTCCAGAAATAGCGAAGGATGGCCTGATGAGCGAATTTGGTCTCTCAGAAATCCAAGCAAAAGCTATCCTGGAATTACGTCTGCAACGTTTGACAGGCATGGAACGCGATAAGATCCGTGCAGAATACGACGAGATCATGAAACTCATCGCTTACCTCCAGGGAGTACTGAATGATGAAGGCTTACGTATGCAAATCATCAAAGAAGAACTGGAAGATGTGAAGAAGAAATTCGGTGACGAGCGTAAAACGGAAATCCAGTACCTCGCTAGCGAAATGAGAATTGAAGATATCATTGCGGAAGAAGATGTGGTGATCACTATCTCTCACCTGGGTTATATCAAACGTACTTCTGCGTACGACTACCGTCAGCAGAAACGCGGTGGCCGTGGCGCTATCGGTGGCAGAACCCGCGATGAAGATTTTATTGAGCATCTCTTCGTTGCTTCCACCCACCATACCATGCTGTTCTTTACAGAAAAAGGACGCTGCTACTGGCTGAAAGTATACGAAATTCCAGAAGGTGAGAAGAGTGGTAAAGGACGTGCTATCCAGAACATGATTCAATTGCCTTCTGATGATAAAATCCGTGCTATCATTGATATCAAAGATCTGCAGGATAAGGATTTCATCAATAACAACTATATTGTACTCTGTACCAAAAATGGTATCATCAAGAAGACCCTGCTGGAGGAATTCTCCCGTCCGCGTCAGAATGGTGTGAATGCCATTACCATCAACGAAGGAGACCAGCTCCTGGAAGCCAAACTCACTAATGGCGACAGCCAAATCATGATGGCTATTCAGAGTGGTCGCGCTATCCGCTTCCCTGAAGCCACCGTTCGCGACACTGGTCGTGGCGCCATCGGGGTAAGAGGTATTGAAGTGGATAATGAGAAAGACGAGGTGGTTGGTATGATTTGTGTTGATAAGACGGATGAATCAAGGACTGTACTCGTAGTATCTGAAAAAGGCTACGGTAAACGTACTAACATAGAAGAGTACCGTATCACCAACAGAGGTGGTAAAGGGGTTAAGACCATCAATATCACAGAAAAGACCGGTAATCTCATTGCAATATTGGATGTAACTGAAAAGCATGACCTGATGATCACTTGTAAATCAGGTATTACCATCCGTATGGCAGTTGCAGATATCCGTGAAGCAGGTCGTGCTACACAAGGTGTACGCTTGATCCGACTGGATGATAATGATGAAATTGCAGCAGTAGCAAGACTGGATGAGCAAGAAGAGGACGACGAAACACTGCCAACAGAAGAGCAAATCGCTGAAGGAGAGGAAAATCCAGCCGCAGAAAATGCTGCTGATACCACCGAAGCTGCTCCCACTGAAGAATAGCTCACTTAACTGATCAAACAGCGTCCTGCCGCAGGCAGGACGCTGAAAAAATATCGCTCCTGCTGTAGTGGTAACTGTACTCCTGATTGTATTGATTATTACTATAGCACTAACTCTTACAAGATAATCAGCAACTTAAAAAAACAAGACATGAAAAAATTACTGGTTTCATTTCTCCTTTGCTCCGCCACCGTGAGCGTGATGGCACAGAGAGCTAAAGTGAGCAGCGCGGAGGAAAACCTGAAAAAACAAGATTTAGAGAAAGCGAAAGCAGATATCGACGCAGCTTTACAACACGACAAAACTAAGAACGAAGCCAAAACCTGGCTGGTAGATGGACAGATCCTGGAAGCAATGGGTACCAAAGCAAAAGATGCTGCCATCTCCCTGCAAGCTTACGATGCTTACAAAAAAGCACTGGAAATCGATCCTAAACTGAAAGAAGCTGTACTGGTAATGAACCAGTCTATCTACAATATCTATGCTACTGTTGCTAATGCTGGTTACGCTGCCCTGAACGATCAGAAATGGGATCCAGCAATGACCAACTTCACCAAAGCAGAAGAAGTAGTTAAGTTCTATAATGGTAAAAACCTGGGTGGTACCATTCCTACCGATACCAGCCTGATTTTCTATACCGGTTACGCTGCTAGCCAGGCAAAACAAACTGACCTGGCCCTCACTTACCTGCAGAAAGCTGCAGATATGCACTTCAAAAATGAACCAGCACTGTATGTGATCCTGGGTCAACTGTATGAAGAAAAAGGCGATAACGCTAACTGGCTGAAAGCGATCGAACTGGGTAAAACCGTGTTCCCTAAAGACAAACGCTTTAACGACATGGAAATGCTGTATTATACCAAAACTGGTAAAACGGCTGAACTGCTCGGTATGCTGGAAAAGAAAATCGCTGAAAATCCAAACGATCAGCAACTGCAACTGGATTACGCTATCCGCCTGGATAACCTCGCAAACCCTCGCGATGAAAAAGGTAACGATGCTCCTAAACCAGCTAACTACAATGAGCTGATCGGTAAAGCAGAAGAAGCTTACAAAAAAGTAATCGCTGCTAATCCTTCTGACGCTATTGCTAACTTCCAATTGGGTGCTCTGTACTTCAACCGTGCAGTTGTATACAACAAACAACTGAACGATCTGGATAGCAAACAGCAGACTTCTGCTAAAGCGAAAGAACTCCAAGCTAACATGGAGACGCTGATGAACCAGTCTTTACCTTACTTCGAAAAAGCTGACGAATCCTTCACCGCCAAAGGTGCTAACCTGGATGCCAGCGATAAACAGTCTTACGAAAGCTGCCTGTATGCATTGCAGAAAATCTATGCAATCAAAAACCAGCCTGCTAAAATGGAAGCTGTTAAGAAGAAACTGGACGCGCTGAAATAATTATTTCACGATATGTTTTTTGAAATGTCCTGCGTTTTGCGCAGGACATTTTTTTTGCTTTCTTTTCTCGCTAAGGCGCAAAGGAGGATGTAGAGAGACACGAAGTAATTTGTACGCAAAGCAGTATTAGCAGCAGCGCAGCAAAATAGGGAATTTGTGGTTGGGTAGATGATTATCTCCAGTGGGTATCCACCAGTTTTCTTAGGTAACCGATAATTGGTTTGAGATGCCCAGGCTCATTAAATATATGGAACTGGTCATGCGTAGTGTGAAATCCTTTATAGAACAGCCAGAACCCCAGGCTGAGATAAGGTACTGCCGCTAATTCTTCTTCACTAATAGGTCGGTATTCCCGATAAGCATCCAGGAAAATGTTATACGCTTCATCAGCGGCTTCCTGTGTGAGGCGATTGGCAAATAATACGTCCAGTTGGAGGTGTTGCCAGAAGGTCATAATATCGTTTACCAGCCAGCCATAACCTACGAAATCAAAATCAAAAAGGGTAACCTTGTCGTTTTCGAAATGGAAATTCTTCGGCAGAAAATCAAAATGACAATAGCCGCTGGAGAATTGTGAAGTATGTTCGGAAGACAACTTTTCCGCTGCCTTCATTGCTACCTCCTTTAACCAGTTATATGACTCCTGATCAGCAGCCAAAACAGGTGCCAACATTTCTAGGGGCTGGAATAAGGTGGTTTCCAGGTCAAAATTCCACCTGGAGGTGCCTCGTGGTATTTGGGAGGCTACATGATGCAAACGCGCCATTTCATGGCCAAGCGCACGTAATTGAGTGGTATTCATTTGCTTCACCACCTGACCAGGTGCAAAACTGAATAATACGACATTTCTTTCTCCTTCCACTGCATCCAGCCGCTGAATAATATGACCAGAACGGTCTATAATAGGATAGGACACGTTTACGCCGGCCTTTTGTGCAGCCAGGAGCAAGTCTATTTCCTCTTGGATTTGAGGGAAACTTCTATGGGAAGACCGGTATGCCCGCAAGATAAATGTATTGGTACTTGTATTTATCAGGTAAGTATCGCCAACACCGCGTACGAGCAGCTTACAGCGTACATCCTCCAGGCAGTATTTTTCTGTAATCAGGGTGGCTAAAGCTTCTGGGGAAAGGGTAGAGTAAGTAGCAGGGAAAACAGTTTTCATCCCTTAAAGATAAGGATATCGAAAACAAAAATCCCGTTCCGGCAGAACCGAAACGGGACAATTAACTCAAACGCTGTATGGCTGAAATTAAGCAGCTTTTTTAGCAGCTGGTTTAGCTTCAGCTTTTTTAGCAGCTGGTTTAGCAGCTTTTTTTGCAGTGTCAACAGCTGGTTTAGCTTCAGCTTTAGCTTCAGTTTTAGCTTTCTCTTTCTTAGCTGGTTTAGCAGCAGGAGCTTGAGCGAAAGCAGAAACGGAGATAGTCAGTACTGCTACAGCAGCGATCAGGCCTTTTTTCATGATGTTTGTCTTTTAAGAATTAATAAATTAGTTCAGAGTTTGTATTGCTAAATTAATGCTAGGTGGTGTGGTATGGCCCTCAGTTTCGGTGAATGGGTTATTACTGTCGTTGAAAAGGGAAAATCAGGCGTTCATGCCTACCTTAACATTCCCTGTTCTCTTCAAAACTCCCCATCCCTGGGCGTTTCCGCGTATTGCTTTTTTAATAGAACGGAACAAAATCACGTACATTAATTGACGATATACCAGTTTCTGAGGCACCATCCAGATCAGTTTTTTCAAAGGAGCTTTTTCAAAGAGAAACGCTACCATGGCTACCAGCAGGTCCACTACCAGGAATAAGACATAGAAAAACATGATTTTATGCATTCCTGCGGGATCATGACGGTTCCAGATCAAGCTCCATACAAACATAATATCGGCCAAAGGCGCCAGGATAGGCAGTATCACCTGGAATATCACGATATTAGGCAGGGAGATCATTCCCAGGGCTTTGAATTTTGGATTGAAGCAGGCATCCAGGTTTTTACGGCAGCTTTGCATGATGCCATAACTCCAACGGAAACGTTGTTTCATGAACTGGTTCAATGTTTCAGGCGCTTCTGTCATCGCTACAGCAGATGTACAGTTCCTTACTTTATACCCTTTCCTTAATATCCTGATAGTCAGGTCACAGTCTTCTGCGAGGGTATCAGTTGTAAAGCCACCCGCTTCTTCTATGGCTGATTTGCGGAAAGCTCCTATAGCGCCAGGTACCACGGTAATACCATTCACTAAATCCAATGCCCGACGGTCGAAGTTTTGGGCAGTGATATATTCGATGGATTGCCATCTGGCAAGTAAAGTTGTTTCGTTCCCTACTTTAACGTTTCCGGCTACCGCGCCCGTGTCTTCCGTAATAAACTTCCGCATCAACTGCTCGATAGCATCTGGATATAACTGTGTATCCGCGTCTATACAAACTACAAAGTCATATTTTGCATAACCGATACCATAGTTCAGGGCACTGGCTTTACCACCATTGGGTTTGGTAAGCACTTCCACTTGCGGGTGACTATCAAACGCTGCTTTCACCAATTCATAAGTATTATCTTTTGAACCATCATCCACGAAGATGATTTCAAATTCAGGATAACGCTGTTGTAATAAGCTATGGATGGTATTTACCGCATTGATAGATTCATTGTAAGCAGGTACGATGATAGAAACACCTGGTTGCGCAGTGGCTACAAGTGTATTTTTCTTTTCCCGGAAATACTGGATGGTAGCCATTACCAGCATACTCAGTATTTTCAGCATACCCAAAATAATGGCCAACCAGAATGCCGCCTGGAGGAATTGTTGTATCCTGAAAATGATCAGCGCAACAGTACCATTGATGGCAATCATATTGCTATGGACTTCCGGCATTACATCTGTTGGTTTTTTATGCAACAAGCTAGCAACGGTAGTAAAACCAATTCCTTTGGATTTAAAATAATGAATGATGCGTGGTAAAGCAGCTACTGTAGCGCTTCTATCACCACCGGCATCGTGCAGCAGGATGATGCCTTTATCTGGATTGGCTTCATATTGACTTACTACACGTTGGTAAATTGTATCTGCACTAACGCCTGGTTCCCAGTCTTCCGGATCAATACTTTCACCAATGGTGTAATAATTATTTTTCTTACTGAGAGATACCGGTTTCAACTCTTCTGGTGTAGTTGGCTCTGCGTCAGCATTGTAGGGCGCACGGAACAGGATCGTACTGTGTCCGGTGGCAGCCTCTATCAGCAGACGAGTAGCGCTGATTTCCGTATTAGCCCTTTCTGGACTGATAGCGGCAATATTTGGATGTGTAAAGGTGTGGTTACCAATTTCGTTACCACTGGTATATATTCTTTTCAGCAATGTCAGGTTGTTTTCTGCATTGATACCCACTACAAAGAAGGCGGCTGGAACATGTTCCTGTTTCAAGATATCCAATACCTGTGGGGTATAAGTAGCATCCGGGCCATCATCGAAAGTCAGGATTACCTGTTTCTTTACCTGGCCAGATTTACGAATCACATAACCGGTTGGGAGAGACTCATAGTCCTGGGAACCCACCATGTTATCGCTATCTGGTGTCACTTTGATGTTGCCATCATGTGGATCGTTTACTACGTCCAGTACTTCACCATCTCCAACATAGTCAGGTTTGGCAGTAGCTGCCTGGATACCAGACAAATTGTTGAAGTTGAAAGGCTGATCTTGCAGGGATTTGTTGTCCAGTCTGCGGTAGTAGAAGCGCCACAGACGGGCATCTTCAGAACCTAATCTCCAGATGGCGGTACCAGCAGTACCATATTCATCCGCGAAACGCAGGGTGTTGAAATTACCAGCGGCATCCATGAATTGTACTTGGTGTTGTACACCATCATCGTCTTTATAAGTAAAGTGACAGTTGTAGGTGTCTTCGTCAAAAGTAACTTTTGCATGATAGCGATTGGCGAGTGCCAATGCTTCTTGGTAAGTAACAGTAGTACCTTCGCTATGTGCAGGCCAGTCATATCCGTACGCTGCAATGCAGAGAATCAGGTGATTGGCAGGGATTTTACCAGCAGTTTCGTCCAGTACTTTTTCTATCCATCTTTCTTCACTAACGGGACCGGCTACACTGGTATTGAAGTGCTGATCATATCCCATCAAGAAAATATAGTCATTATACTTACTTAATTCTTTCAGGTTGTAATCATCATTGCTAGCCGCCACATCTTGGGTTACGAGCAATCCTTGTGCGTGCAGTTTCGTGTACAACTCTTGCTGGAAGCTAATTAACGGTGCGTCGCTTTTTTCTTTCAGCTCTTCGAAGTCGATATTGATACCCTGCAAGTGATATTGGTGCAGGTATTTGATAATATCAGCAATCAGCCTTTCCTTTTTGGCAGGATTGGTGAGTACTTCGTGCAGGATGTTACTATCGAAATCTCCGTTTTCCTGGTCAACATTGATGTTGTTGATCAGGGGAAGAATGGCCACATGGTGGTCCTGCATGAGTTGCAGGGCATTCATGTCTATTTGTGGACGTAATGTATCTGTTTTAGGATCGATGAAGAACCATTCAGGCACTACGGTATTCATTTTATCGATATTGCTTTGCAAGGAGTAGAAAGACTGTGGATCCCAGTCTACATAGAACCCTGCACGGATGGTTTTCATTTGTTGACCATCTACCACAGCGTTCATACCTGCTTTACGGTTTTTATCGGTAATGATATCTTCAAAACCTTTGTAGGTTTTAGTGTCCTGTTTGCTGAAATTATGTGGCAGTACAGGATGAGAGAGTTTTTTGTAATTGTTATGACTATATTCTTCCAGTGTAGGAAGTCCTGGTGTATAGTTATCCCTGAGGGCGAGCCATACGATAAGCGCCATTGCAGCTACAGCAATGAGGAGCAGTCTGGATGTCCATTGAAAGGTGCGCCAGCGCAGTGGGGACTTGGTTTGAAAAATCTGTTGACCGTCGTTCATACTTCAGAATATTTATCAATACAAATGTAGTATGGTAACAGGGGCTGTAGGACTGCTTATCGTTCTTTAGGGTATTGGAGTCGGTGAGTGGGCAAAGGGGATCGTTTGTTAACAGATCATTCACAAAATGAAGGCAATAGCCTCATTAATAGCTTGCATAGACAAGCGTTTCAGTGATTCGAAGTGGTCATTAGCTTCCTCTTGGGAGTAGGTAACAGCGGTGGTTTCTTCCAGTTCGGTGAGAATCGGGTAAAGATGGGATTCCAGACCAATAAAGGAAATAGTTGTTTTCAGATTGTGGGCGGTACTGCGCACATCTGCAATATTGTTTTCTGCGATCGCTTCTTTTAATCGGCGCAGATCTTCTGGGAGTTGGGCGATAAACTGTTCCAGCATGGTCTGTTCAAACTGCTGATTACCTTGGGAGAGGTCGTGCAGGTATTGCATATTCAGCAGGTGCTGGGCCGATTCATGATTATTCATTGTTGTACTGCTGCTGGTATCAGGGCCAGGCAGTTTACCAGTGAATACCTGTATGAGACGGTATAATTCATCTGCTTTGATAGGCTTGGAAATATATTCATTCATGCCCATCTGGAGGCATTTGTCTCTTTCTCCAGCCAAAGCATGTGCTGTCATGGCTATCACTGGGATATTGGAATGCATGTCTGTACGCAGTTTGCGAACGGTGGTATAACCGTCCATGCCAGGCATTTGGATATCCAATAGGAGCAGGTCAAAATTGTTTTTTTCCAGGGCTTGTAAAGCTTCTAAGCCATTGTTGACAATCTTAAATGCCAATTGCCAACTGGTGAGCAGGTGGCGGAGGAGGTTTTGATTGAGTCGATTATCTTCTGCCACGAGGATGCGTACATCTGGCTGAATGGTGAGAGCGGGTTGATCGCTGTAGTTGTTTTCTACTGCTTCAGGTAACAGTTCTCCGAGGGTGTAAGGCAATTCCGCTTTGAAAGTGGCGCCTTCCCCAGGTTTACTTTCTACAGAGATAAAACCATTCTGGAGTTCGATCAGTTGTTTAACGATCGTCAGTCCCAATCCGGTACCACCGTATTTGCGAGTGGTAGAGGCTTCCGCCTGGTTGAACCGGTCGAAAATACTTTGTTGCTTAGCAGCATCGATGCCGATACCCGTATCTTTTATGGTAAACAGCAGTCTTACGCCATTGTCTTCCGCCCATACTTTGGATACATGAATACTCACGGAACCTTCATGGGTGAATTTAATCGCATTACTGGTGAGATTGACGAGGATCTGTGTGAGTCTGGTTACATCTCCATAGAGAATATCAGGTACATTATCATCTATAGAGAGATGCAATGCCAAGTGTTTTTCTTCCGCCTTTGGATGGAAGAGGTTATATACCGCATGCATGACGCCCTGTAAGCTGAAGGAGCTAGGTTCAATGCGCATCATACCTGATTCTATCTTGGAGATATCCAGGATATCGTTGATGATTTCCAGGAGGTTCTGGCCAGCGCCTTCGATGGCGCCTACATATTCCCTGGATTTATTATTGAGTGGTTGTCCTTTTAAGAGATGCGTGAAACCGAGGACTGCATTCATTGGA
This sequence comes from Chitinophaga sp., assembly GCF_019236475.1. Taxonomy (GTDB): domain Bacteria; phylum Bacteroidota; class Bacteroidia; order Chitinophagales; family Chitinophagaceae; genus Chitinophaga. The sequence goes on along the minus strand of NZ_JAFAIX010000002.1, from coordinate 141,567 downwards.
GTCCGGATTTCGTGGCTCATATTAGCGAGGAACTGGTCTTTTACCACCGTCAGTTTCTGTTCTTTTTCTCGGGCTTCCGCCAGTTCATCGATGAGTTGTTCTTGCCGGTGAATGCGGCTGGTAATGTATAGAAAAGCGAGTAGACTACTCAAACAGGCAAATACAACTAGTACTGTTCCCCAACTGAGCGCGTTCTGGCCGCTGGTGTCTATCAGGTGGGTGGTTCTGTTTACCTCTGATTGTCGGGTGGTATCCAACTGGTGGATGATGCTGGTGATGGCTTCTCCGAGTCGTTTCCCCTTTTGATTGTTGATCATTCTTTCCGCAGCCCATTTCCCTTTACTGTAGAAGGTATCCAGCACCTGTACGTTAAAGGTGTTTTTTTCATCTACGAGGTAATTGAGCTGGGTGAGTAATTTTTCGGTACTATCGTTTCTGACGATCTTATTGATCTCTTTGAGATCAGCCTTGATAATGGCTATTTCGGCCTCAATTCCGGTAATATGCAGGGTGTCCTGGGAGATAACAGTACCGCGGACTTTACTGTCTGTTTTGGCCATGTTGGTTTGCAGCTTCTGCAACTCATTTTTTACATTGAGTTCTTGCAGTAGTTGTTCATTGCCGGAAATGAGTTTCTGAATATTTTTCGCAGAATTGAATTGCAGCACTATAAATAGAATCATGCCTAGGATGAATAGGCCAAGAAGGTAATATTTGATTCTTTTAGGCTGCATGACAGTTAAACATATAAACGCGGATCTAGCAAAACCGGTTCAAGAAATATTTAAGAATGGACAAATATAATAATTAAAGCCTGTTTATCCGGGCATAACTGATAACGGCGCCCATAGTAAACAGCAATCCGGCTAACAATAACAAGATTGCTTTTAGTATATGATATTGCAAATCGCTGCTCCACTCAAACAAGGAGCCATAAGTACACACAGACATGAGTAAGATGCAGGCGGAGAAGAGGAGAAGCAATTTAGTTTTCATATACACAAAAGTGGAGGTTAATAATAAAACTCAAATATTCAGCCCATACTGCACCGGCAGCAGGGCTAAATATTTGAGATATTCTGAAGTTGTATATTATTTACCTGTTGCTGGTTTTTCAGCTTTTTTCTCAGCTTTTTTTGCAGCATGGTGATGCTTATGCATTGCTGCGTGTGCTTTTTTAGTAGTGTCAGCTTTTTCAGTTGCTGGTGCTTTTGCTTCTTTTTTAGCTTCAGGTTTTGCTTCTTTTTTAGCAGGAGCTTTAGTAGGCGCCTGATTTTGCGCGAAAGTTGATACACTCATAAACAACATTGCGGCTGCCAGCAGAATTCCTAATTTTTTCATGACTGTTTCGGATTTGAAGTGAATCAATAATTAATTTCATCCTAAAGGTACATCCGTTCAATACTGCATTTAATTGTAAATGGCTCAACAGGCGGATGCTGTCGGTCAATAAGGAAAAACTGTCGGTGGCCTTTTCAGGCACTGTAATTACAAGAGTCTGAGCCTGCTATTGAGGGCTGCTTTATAGGCGTCTGCGATGGGGATCGCGTTTTTTTGAATAATAATGCTGCCATCTTCAATGGATTCGATTTTGTCGAGGGCAACAATATAGGAGCGATGTACCCGCATAAATTTATTTGCAGGTAGTTTTTCTTCCAATGATTTCAGGGTAGTATGTATCGCATGGAATTTTTGGGCGGTGAAGAGCTTTACATAGTCGCCCATTGCTTCGAGGTAAAGAATCTCATCGGTGCGGATGCGTTTCAGTACGCCATTATCGCGAATGAAAACAAACTCCAGGTCTGATACTTGTATTTCCCGGTTGGAACTGTCGTAGATTTCACGAGCTCTTTCCATGGCCTGGATAAAACGGGCAGGACTCACCGGCTTGATAAGATAATCTGCCACATTCAATTCAAAGGCTTCCACCGCATAATCTTTTTTCACGGTTGTAAAAATGATAATAGGGCCGTTTTTTCCGAGGTTACGGGTGAGTTCAATGCCACTCATGCCTGGCATTTCTATATCCAGTAGCAACAGGTCAATTTTCTCCTTCTGGAAGTAGTTATAGGCTTCCATGGCGCTGCTGCATTCGCCCACTACTTTGAGGTAATCCACATGGCTAGCCAGTTGCTTCATGGCAGTACGGGCCAGTTTATTATCATCTACAATTAAACAATTCATACGGCTAATTTAGGAACAAATCACTATTGCGCAACCAGGATGCAGTTTTTTATAAGGTGAATTTAATTTGTATCTGTATTTTTGTTGAGATGAAGTTATTTATATACATACTCAGCATTTATATCCTGGCGCTATCGTGCATTCCCTGCAACGATGCCGATGCTGCTGTAAATAACCTTATCAAATCTGAGCAACTGACATCCAGTGCTGCTGATCATCATTCCGCACAGCCTGATTTCTGTTCACCGTTGTGCATATGCAGTTGCTGTAACGTGCAAGTAATGCCCGTTACAACTACCTTCCTTGCGGTTTTTCATCCACTAGCCATATATATCTTTCCTAACATCATCCCTACGTTGCAACCTTCTGCAGCGGCTTCCATCTGGCAGCCTCCACGGCCAGTTATAGGTTAATCTTATCTACTCATTTATTCAAACGTATACCCGTTGCTGTTACTTGCAGCAACAGCGGATACCTATGCTAATTAACCCGTAATAATGTCCGTCAATGGATAAAATTATTCTGTTTTCCGTAAGGAATAAACTCGCTATTGCCATATTTACGTTGGCACTGGCCATCTGGGGCATATGGTCCTTAACCCGCCTGCCGGTGGATGCGGTGCCGGATATCACTAATAACCAGGTGCAGGTCATCACATTATCGCCTTCCCTGGCCGCACAGGAAGTGGAACGCCTGATAACCTTCCCCGTAGAACAAACCATGGCAGTGATTCCAGAGCTAAAAGAGGTACGCTCTATTTCCAGGTTCGGCTTATCTGTAGTGACCATCGTTTTCCATGACGATGTAGATATCTATTGGGCCAGGCAGCAGGTAAGTGAAAAGCTGACCGAAGCCCGAAATAATATTCCTCCTGGCATTGGTAACCCTGAAATGTCGCCCATTTCTAGTGGCTTGGGAGAAATCTACCAATATGTAGTCCATCCAAAGAAAGGGTTCGAATCCAAATACGATGCCCGCGAGCTGCGTACCATACAAGATTGGTATGTACGCCGTCAACTGCTAGGAACGCCTGGCATCGCGGAGGTGAATAGCTTCGGGGGGATGCTGAAGCAATATGTGGTGGCCATCAACCCGGATCGGCTCCGTTCTTATAACCTCAGTATTGCAGATGTTTTCAATGCCATAGCCCGCAATAACCAGAACACTGGCGGTGCTTATATCGACAAGAAACCCAATGCTTACTTTATCCGCAGTGAAGGGATGATCGGCAGTCTCTCCGATATTGAAAAGATTGTTGTTAAAAATACCAACAACGGTACACCGATACTGGTGCGGGATGTGGCCACTACTCAGTTGGGAGATGCTATCCGCTACGGCGCCCTTACCCGTAATGCCACGGGAGAAGCTGTTGGTGGCATCGTGATGATGCTGAAAGGAAAGAACTCCAATGAAGTGGTGAAAGCCGTTAAAAAACGTGTGGCGGAAATCCAACAAACTTTACCAGAAGGCGTGGTGATTGAACCATTTTTAGATCGCAGTGATTTCGTGGGAAGGGCCATTGGAACCGTGAAAAAGAACCTGGTAGAAGGTGCACTGATCGTGATTTTCGTGTTGGTGATCTTTTTGGGTAATCTCCGGGCTGGATTGATCGTCGCTTCTGTGATTCCGCTTTCCATGCTCTTTGCCATTACCATGATGCACCTGTTTGGGGTTTCTGGTAACCTGATGAGTTTGGGGGCAATAGACTTCGGATTGATTGTAGATGGCGCAGTGATTATTGTAGAAGCTACGCTGCATCACCTATCCGCCCGACTCAAAGGCAAAGATTCCCTCACGCTGACGCCTGGTGAAATGGATACAGAAGTATTTGAAAGTGCCCGCAGAATCAGGGCAGCGGCTTCTTTCGGGGAAATCATCATATTGATTGTGTACCTGCCCATCCTGGCATTGGTAGGCATTGAAGGAAAGATGTTCCGGCCAATGGCGCAAACCGTTTCCTTTGCGATACTCGGTGCTTTCATTTTCTCGCTTACCTACGTACCAATGATGTCCGCGCTGTGCCTGAGCCGTAACATTCGTAATAAAGAAACGATAGCCGATAAACTGATGCGCTTTTTCCACCGCATCTATGATCCGGTGATTAAAATGGCGCTCAAAGCCCGTTACTGGGTGGTTGGTGGAGCGATCGGACTTTTCGTAGTGGCGTTACTGTTATTTACCCGCATGGGAGGTGAGTTCCTACCTACGTTGGAGGAAGGCGATTTTGCCGTAGAAACCAGATTGCTCACAGGTAGCTCCCTGTCGGAAACCATTGATAAAGTAACCCTGGCATCCAGTATCCTACAGCAAAAGTTCCCGGAAGTGAAGGAGGTTATCGGGAAGATCGGCGCCGCAGAAATTCCAACAGACCCCATGCCAATGGAGGCCTGCGACCTCACTATTCTATTGAAACCGCGTAAAGAATGGACCAGCGCTACCAATAGAGAAGACCTCGCCAATAAAATGCAAGAAGCCTTGGAAGCCATTCCTGGCGTAAGTTTTGGTTTCTCTCAGCCTATCCAGTTGCGTTTTAATGAGCTGATTTCTGGCGTACGACAAGACGTAGGTATTAAGATTTTTGGGGAAGACCTCAATACACTGGCCTCATTGGCCACTCAGGTAAATGGCATCGTCAGCAAGACGCCTGGCGCAAAAGATATTTACCTGGAGCAAATAAATGGCCTACCACAAATTGTAGTACAAATCGATCGCAATAAAGTAGCCCAATACGGATTGGATATTGCCACAATTAATCAAACCGTCAATACCGCATTTGCAGGGCAATCCGCCGGACTGGTATATGAAGGGGAGAAAAGATTTGATCTGGTACTCCGATTGGAAAATCAATCCCGTCAGCAGTTAGAAGATGTAAAGCGTCTATTCGTCACTGCTCCTAATGGCAACCAAATACCACTGGAACAACTAGCCAATATTGAAATGGTGACTGGTCCTAACCAGGTGCAACGAGAAGATGCTAAACGCAGGATCATCGTTGGTTTCAACGTAAGAGGCCGAGATATCGCGAGCGTGGTGGCAGATATTGAACAAGCCATTAGTAAGAAAGTAAAACTCCCTCCAGGCTACTTTATCCGCTATGGAGGACAATTCGAAAACTTACGGGAAGCCAACCAGCGCCTGTCCATTGCAGTACCAGTAGCCCTGCTGCTGATCTTCGGATTGCTATATTTCACTTTCCGCTCTGTAAAACAATCTGCCCTCATTTTCACGGCCATACCAATGGCGGCTATCGGTGGCGTATTTGCACTTTTATTGCGTGGTATGCCTTTCAGTATATCTGCTGGCGTAGGTTTCATTGCATTATTTGGTGTGGCGGTACTGAATGGTATTGTATTGATAGGAGAGTTTAATAATCTCCGCAAAGAAGGGATTTCAGATATCTATGAGATCATACTAAAGGGAACGGCTATACGCTTGCGACCAGTATTGATGACCGCCAGCGTAGCCTCCTTGGGCTTCCTGCCAATGGCGCTGGCCACCAGCGCGGGAGCAGAGGTACAGCGGCCATTGGCTACAGTGGTGATAGGTGGATTGATTACCTCCACCTTGTTGACATTGCTGGTATTGCCCTGCCTATATCTATTTTTTGAACAGGGATTTTTCCCTAAACGTAAAAATGCAGCATCATGAATCGAATCATATTAATACTGCTATTTCCATTTTATGCCAGTGCCCAGGAAAAAACCTGGACCATGCAACGGGCGGTGGATATGGCTTTGACGCAGAATAAAGGATTGAAATCTGCCGATGCGAAAGTGAACTATTACCGTCAAATGGTACCTGTCAGCGGAGAGATCGGAAAAACGGATGTGGCACTGCAATATGGCCAGTATAACAGTTATGTGAAGAATGATAATAACATCAGCATTTCACAGACGATACCATTTCCTACCACTTTTGCCGCTAAAAAGAAACTGGGCGAATCCATGGTGGAAGAAGCAAAGTTTCTCAAAGTGTCCACCCGCAATGATTTGGTGTACCAGGTGAAGGAATCTTGGTTGCAGTTGCTGTTCCTGAAGGAACAACGCCAACTCTTACTGCAACAAGATAGTCTCTTCGGATCTTTTGCTAAAAGTGCTGATCTGCGTTATCGCACGGGCGAAACCAAAATGTTGGAGAAAACTGCTGCGGATGCTCGCAAGCAGGAAGTCATGAACCTGCTCCGGCAAAACCAGGCGGATAACAGGATTTATATCGCTCGCCTGAAAGCCTTGCTGGGAGTGGCTGATAGCACCATGCTTCCTGAAATGCAAGAAGGTGGATTATCTGATGTCTCCCTACAATTATATACAGATACTGCTGCTGTTGCGGCACATCCTTATCTCCGCTACCTGCAGCAACAGGTGATCACCGCGGAAAAGCAGCAACAAGTGTATGCAGCGGCCATACTACCGGATATTACATTAGGGTATTTTAACCAGTCACTCATCGGTACACCGGTGAATGCTAGCGGCGCCCCGTTAGCTACTGGCAGCAATCGTTTCCAGGGAATCCAAGTAGGATTGGCACTGCCCCTCTGGGCAAGGCCGCTGAAAGCAAAAGTAAAAGCGGAGAAACAACAACAGGAAGCGGCCCATCTCAGCTATGAGAATGGAGCTATTCAGTTGAAAAGTCAGTTCGTGCAGGCATTGCAGCAATATGCGAAGCAAATGGATAACCTGGAATATTATCATAACACGGCACTTCCCAATGCAGCGCTCATCTTAAAACAATCCCAACTAGCCTATAACGCTGGCGAGATTGGCTATGCAGAACATTTCCTCAACCTGGAGCAGGTGTTGGGCATCCGTCAGGGATACCTGAAAGCCTTGCTGGATAACAAACAGGCCGCCTGTTATATCACGTATCTCTCCGGAAATCAACAATAAATAATGACATGATGAAAATAAATAAATATATATACATTCCCGTTAGTTTGTTCGCAACGGTGATGCTGTTGTCTTGCGGCAGCAAAAAAGAAACCACCGGCCAATCTCATGAAGATCATGATGAGTCGCCGGATCAGGTGGAAGTTACGTCTACACAGTATCGTACGGCAGGGATTACCCTGGGTACGCCTGAATGGAAAGAGATTAGCAGTGCTATCAAAGTGAATGGATTGCTAGACGTACCGCCACAACAACAGGTGAGTGTATCGGTGCCAATGGGCGGATTTATTCGTCAAACTAGCCTCCTGCAAGGGATGCCGGTTAAGAAGGGGCAGGTAATAGCAGTTTTGGAAAATCTTGACTATATTCAGTTACAGCAAGATTACCTGGAAACTAAAAGTCAACTCGAATATGCTACCGCGGAATATCTGCGTCAGCAGGAGCTGGCCAAAGAAAACGTTAATGCGCTGAAAACCCTGCAACAAACGAAAGCCACCTGGCAATCGCTCACAGTGAAGGAAAAAGCGTTGAAAGAAAAGCTGGCAGTATTGAATGTAAATATGAATGCGTTGGCGAAAAATGAAATCCAGCGGACCATCAATATTTTCGCGCCTATCAGCGGATATGTTACGCAGGTAAACGTAAACTTGGGCCAATCTGTGACGCCTGCAGATGTGCTGTTCCGGATCGTCAATACGGAACATTTGCATGCGGAACTGACGGTGTTCGAAAAAGATGTACCTCGACTCAAAATAGGCCAGCAGGTGAATTTCACATTGGCAAATGAGCGTAAACCCAGGAAGGCAACTGTACACTTGATAGGCCGGGAAATCAGCAATGACCGCACTATCCGGGTACATTGTCATTTGACGGAAGAGGATACACAACTACTGCCAGGAACTTATCTGCAGGCGGTGATTGAGACGGGAGCTGCGAAAGTAAAAGCATTACCAGAAGCTGCTGTCGTGAACTTTGAGAATAAGAATTACGTTTTTGCTAGGACGCAGGTGCAAGACAGCATCTTCGCCTTCAAAATGATTGAGGTGCAGAAAGGTAATACAGAAGCGGGTTACACGGAAGTGGGTTTCCCCGCAGGCGCTCCGGAAACAGACCTGGTAGTACGCGGTGCATATGATCTGCTGGCGAAAATGAAGAACAGCGGAGAACATGAAGGTCATTAAATAAATTTCTAAGGCAGTATTAAACGAATGCATATGTCAAACGATAGTCGTTATACGAAAAATAAGGTGGCTGTTGCCAGCATGGAGGCAACGCACGATCACGCCCATGCCGATGATCATGAAGGCCATGCTCATGGCGACTCCAACGCCATCTGGTGGAAAACACCCGCATTCATTGCTTGCTTGGTGAGTCTAGTATTGTTGCTCACAGGAGTTGTGCTGGATAGTATTTGGGAGGAATTTAAAGGTTACTTTCGGCTAGGATTCTACCTGGTGGCCTATTTACCAGTGGCTTTACCTGTCATTACCAATGCCTGGCGTACTTTGATCAAAGGGGATGTTTTCAGCGAATTTCTACTGATGACTATCGCTACGGTGGGTGCATTTTATATTGGCCAATATCCAGAAGGCGTGGCGGTGATGCTGTTTTATGCTATCGGGGAAGTATTCCAGGATGCGGCGGTGAGTCGTGCGAAATCCAATATCAAAGAATTACTGGATCAGCGTCCGGACGAGGTGAGTATTATGAAAAATGGTATCCTGCAGCGCCAGCAGGCCGCTGCCGTGATGCCGGGGGCCATTATCCAGTTGAAGCCGGGCGAGAAACTGGCCCTGGATGGAAAGCTGGTATCCGACAAAGCATCGTTTAATACTGCTGCATTAACAGGTGAAAGTAAGCCTGATACGATGGTTAAGGGAGACACGGTTCTGGCGGGCATGATCAATCTCAACACAGTAGCGGATGTGGAGGTCACCACGCTGTATGCCGATAGTAAGTTGTCGCGCATACTGGAATTGGTACAGGATGCCACAGCGCAGAAAGCCCCTACAGAATTATTCATCCGTAAGTTTGCCCGTATATACACGCCAGCTATGGTTTTCCTGGCGGTTGCCATTTGTTTGCTACCCTACTTTTTTGTGGAGCACTATAACTTCAACGAGTGGCTGTATCGCGCATTGATTTTCCTGGTTATTTCTTGTCCTTGTGCTTTGGTGATTTCCATACCACTGGGCTATTTCGGAGGAATTGGCGCTGCCAGTCGCAATGGTATTCTCTTCAAGGGAAGCAATTACCTGGACGTGATGGCGGGTATTAAGAATGTAGTGATGGATAAGACGGGAACTCTTACCCGTGGTGTTTTTGCTGTTCAGGAAGTAATACTGCAATCAGGATTTACAGCAGAAGAACTACTACCGATGGTGAATGCACTAGAAGGAAAGTCGACGCATCCTGTGGCCACTGCCATTCGTGAGTATCTTGGAGAAAAGGTGTTGCCACTAGAAGTAACGGATGTAGAAGAGATAGCTGGTCATGGACTACGGGGCAGGGTACAAGGGAAAGACTTGCTGGTAGGTAATTTACGTTTATTGCAAAAGTTCAATATACCTTATGACACTGCTGCAGCAGATATTCCGTTGACAATAGTCGCCGTGGCAGTAGATGGCCATTATGCCGGACTGATTACCATTGCTGATGAGATCAAAGCCGATGCAAAAGCTGCTGTGGCAGCCCTCGCCGAAATGCAGATCAATACTGTGATGCTATCCGGAGATAAAAACAACGTGGTGAAATATGTAGCGGAGAAACTTGGATTGCAAGAAGCTTATGGTGATTTGTTGCCGGAAGATAAAGTGAATAAGGTGAAAACCATCAAGGCCGAAAAAGGCAGTGTGGCTTTTGTGGGAGATGGCGTGAATGATGCGCCGGTAATTGCCCTCAGCGATGCGGGTATTGCCATGGGAGGCTTGGGAAGTGATGCCGCCATTGAAACCGCGGATATTGTGATTCAAAACGACCAGCCTTCTCGTATACCCATGGCCGTGAGGATTGGTAAAGCTACCAAGAAAATCGTTTGGCAGAATATCACCCTTGCCTTCGTGGTGAAAGGACTGGTACTGTTACTAGGCGCCGGCGGCTTGGCTACTATGTGGGAAGCCGTTTTTGCGGATGTGGGTGTGGCATTGATCGCCATACTGAATGCCGTGCGCATTCAACGGCAACGGTTTGAGTAGGCTGGTTGCACGCAGAGATGCAAAGTTTTGAAATACAAAGGCGCAAAGAAATTTGATAGCGTCAAATTTCTTTGCGCCTTTTGCTTCCATGGCACCTTTGGATGCAAAAATATTATCAGGTTATTATTTTTTATATATTTGAAAATAATAATCTATAAAAAGATGAAATATATCAGCAGCTTGCTGGCCCTTATCCTGTGTTATGCCTTGGCCGTGAATGGTCAGAATCCTACTGTAGCATTGAGCAATGAGTTTGAGCAACCGGGGGATGGTTGGGATAAACTATTACAATTGAAGAATGGGAATACCTGCTATCTCCACTTTTCTCGTGATGCCGGTTTGGAAGTAAGGATGTACGACCGGAAACGGTTACAGACGGTCATGGATACAGTCCATACGCAATTATGGAATAGTAGTGATCTGGAGAATACGGAAATAGATGCTATCTACCAGATCAATGGGCAACCAGTGATCTTCCTGCAACAGTTGGTGAAGGATATACCGGTGGTGTTTCGATTGGTGTTGGATGAAAATACCGGAAGGTTGATTAAAGAAGACAAACTGGGAGAGCTGCCATCTGTGCGAAATAAAACCATGTTTGCGCAGTATAATGAAGCCTCGCATGATTGTTTTGTAGAAAAGGACCAGCGCAGCGATTATTATGCAGTAGCCTTATTTTCCGGAACGGAAATACAACCAGGAGAAAATGAACAGCGTCGGATATTTGTGTATCATTTCTCGCCAGATCATCAACTGATTAACACGGGTTATTTCTATATGCAGGATGCCACTTTCAGCTACTTCAGTTATATCCACATGGCAGTAGATGGCGAGAAAAAAGTGTACATGGCTACCACAGGGTTTAATAATCGCCGTAAAAATGGAGATGCTCAGTCAAAAGTAGTCTTCAGTATCCTCGGACGTGATTCCACTGCCTTTGCGCACAATGTCATTCCGTATACTTTCAATTATAACCAGGTGAGCGGATTAGTAAAAGTGGTGCCCGCGTTCCGTGAGATAAGACTATTATTGCATGTACCCTCAGAACGCAAAAGTAGTAACAGTGGAACGTTAATGAATATTTTTACGGAAGACGGAAAGCTCCGCAAGCACCCTGTACTCAGTTATCCAGAGCTTAGTCGGAACGTCGAAATGAACTTGAACTACAAAGATAAGTACGACGGTATTCCTCAAAACTGGATCATTAATAATGACGGCAGCAGTACCATCATGTTAGAGAATCTAAGTTACTTCAAGCAAGGGAATAACCAGATCATGAACTTGCACACCAATATGGGAGATGCAGGCGTAGCAGAACTGGATACCCTCGGCAAAGAAGATGCTACATGGTCTCTCGGCAAATACCAGGTAATTACTGGTACCTGTCAACCTTTCTTCCAGCATCGGAGGAGTAAAAGCGAATGGAGTTTCCGTAACAAAATCGCGGCACTGAACTTGAATACCTATGTATCATACGACTTTGTAAATTTCCCGGATCTAACGTTTATGCTCTTTAATGACTACCTCCAATACCTTGACACAGGCGGTGGCGACAAAACAAAGAAGCCATTGAAGTTTGCGGATGATGCCAACTTCGTTTGTTATCGCTATTACAATAAGAAGATAGAGAGATTGTATTTGTTTGGACAGCCGGAGGTTTCCAAGCGCTATGCCTGTATGCTGGGTGCATCGGATTATAATGATAAATCCCGTGTATACGCCACTGTTATGCTCTCCAGGATAGGAACCGTAAAGAAGGCGGCTATAGCCTGGATACAGTTTTAATGATATTATTCGCAAAGGCGCAAAGCAACAAAGCATGCAATTGAATACTGTTAATTCAGATGCTTTGCGTCTATTACCTTTCTTTGTGTCTTTGCGTGAACTACTTCCGCATCTCGCTATAACCTTCCTGCAGCGTGCCTAAACGAAATTGGTTCACCATATTATGCGCCAGGCGCGTAGGTTCTGGCAGGCGGTATTTGGTAACGCATTTTTGAATGAGTTCCCGAGAGTCTGTAATATCCATCAGGTGTCCTGGCGACACGAATACGGGCTTCACATTGGTTTTAGTACGTAGTACACTGCCCAAAGGAGCACCTTGTTTGTCATTTAGTAAAGTAAAGCTGCCAGCCTCATTGGCAGGTTCCTCATAGACGCCGAATAATTTCTTTTTGGCACATCCTAGCGCCGGTTTTTCCACCTGCACACCAAAATGCGCTGCAATGCCCATTCTGCGGGGATGCGCAATCCCATGGCCATCTACTACAATTACATCTGGAATGATTTTCAACTGTTCCCATGCATCCAGTAGCGCGGGTACTTCCCTGAAAGCCAGGTAGCCAGGCACATATGGGAAATGCACTTCTTTCTTAACAAGACTGTAGGCCACTAGCTGTAAATCTGGAAAGGAGAGTAGCACTATGCCTGCAAATACATGCGTACTGAACTTGTCAAAAGAAATATCTGTACCTGCAATGTATTTGATAGGGCCCGTGTAAGGCTGTATAATCACGTCTTCCTTCAGTTCTTTTTGCAGCACGGTAGCTTGCGGAACACTCAACGAATTGTAGTCTATCTTTCTGAACACTGGAATATATTATGGTTAAAACAGAGAGAGCTGGTCTCCGGCAACTGGGGCTGCGGCTTTCCCGAAGACGGTTCTGCCGCTGTGGCGCCAGGAATTTCGTCTTTCTTCTTCAATCAATTTATCAAAATTGGTGTTGGGTACAAAATTCTTTTCAATCTCCGCAGACATGGCGGATAATTTATTGATAGCATCCTTCTTATCGGAAGCGCCTATTTTTGCTTTGTACAGGGCATCCTTTAAAGTAGAAATGGTTTCATCATAAATTTTGAGCGGTACTGGAAACGGATGACCGTCTTTGCCGCCATGTGCAAATGAAAACCTGGCAGGATCTTCAAAGCGAGAAGGTGTACCATGAATGACTTCACTCACTAAAGTCAAGGATTGTAAAGTACGTGGGCCTACGCCTTCCAGCATCAAGAGGGATTCGAAGTCCTGCGGGCGTGTGTCATAGGCTAATGCCAGCACGCTTCCCAGGCGTTTCAGATTTACATTTTCCGCCCTTACTTCATGATGAGAGGGCATTATCAGATTTCGGATTTCAGGCAATAGATGCGCTGGTTTCTCCTTCAGTAAGTTCATGATACCTTGTTTCGTGGTATCCGCATGAAGATCTGTAAGGTTGAGAATCTGGCCTTGGTTTTTGCCGTAGATGAAGGAGTGTGGTGCGGCGGTATACGATTGGAATGCGGTGGAATGCCAGTGATATCTACGCGCCATACTGCTGGCATCATTCATCCCTTGTTGCACCACTGCCCATTCACCCGTAGCGGAGAGAATGAAGCTATGGAGGTAAAGTTGGAAACCGTCTTGGATGGCGGTGTTATCCACTTTTGCCGTCATCTTGCTGCTATAAATCAACTGATCTCCGGGGAGCCCAGTTTTATCTGCAATGATACGTAGTTCGTTGGGTGTTTCTTTACTGTGTTTACCTTTCCCACCGCAGATATAAATACCCAGTTCCGCAGAACGGGGATTGATGGCTTTTTTGAGTGCCCCCATAACACTGGTGGTAATACCGCTGGAGTGCCAGTCCATCCCTAACACACATCCCAATGCTTGAAACCAGCAGGGATCGCTCATACGGCGCAGGAATTCCCCCTGGCCGTAGTCCATTATGATGGCTTCTGTGATGGCGCCGCCCAAAAGGCTCATGCGCCTAGCCAACCATTGTGGCACATGCCCATAATGTAAAGGCAAATCAGCATGCGATGGCATATTACAAAGGATTATTTTGTACCTGGTATTGCCAGATGTTGCTATTTTTAAAAAGGTAGTTATCCAATTTATCCATTTTCTCTTTGCGTCCACGCACAACGAAACTAACTTCCATCATCAGCTCTTTTCTTACAATTAACAAGCGTTCATATTTCAGTTTCAAATCTACCAACTGGTGTTCTATCTCAGTGTAGGGGATTTTATCTTCGTAAAAATAAATGGTATAAAGTCGTTTGTCATTTATATTGGCGATGTATTCCTCGATATATTTCATCATCAAGAGCACTACTATAGCACCGCAAAGGGCGAAGGTTGCCAACCAGTACTGACTCATACCGATAGCCATACCCATGGCTGTGGCGATCCAGATACTGGCTGCCGTAGTAATGCCATCTATTGCAAATTCCCCTTTGAAAATTACCCCTGCACCAATGAAACCAACACCAGTAAGAATGTTGGAAGCCACACGGTCTGGACTACCAGGATTTCCCAATTCTGCTGAGAGAATGGTGAAGACGGTAGCACTCATACAAATGAGGGTCATGGTGCGCATACCTGCTGCCTTACGTTTGAACTCTCTTTCCAAGCCTATTATGGCGCCCATTACCAATGATAATAGCACTTTTAGGATCTGATCTTCCCGGATAATTTCTACGATTTGTTTCATGCGTTATGGTCTGTTACAAATTTAGGGTTGAATAGCTTCTAATTTAGTTTTATTTTAGCAGACACATGATATGAAGTCCCTCTTATTCGGAATATTATTTTTCGCTATTCCCGCTGTAGCCCAAGTAAAGCTTTGCACCAAATATCTTCCCATATGCACCACTCATAATTTTTTTTCTACCTATTAAACATTTTGGGCCACTGTTCGTTATATATGGAACACATTTTGAAATAACCATTAGCAATAAAATCTATTATATGAAATTATTCCTATATAAGTTGTTTATGGCAGTCAGCCTCGCTGCAATTATGAGCCTGTTAGTTTACTCGTGTACAATCAGTGGAAATTAAGCATATGAAATATTTGGTCGTTTGAATGCAATATCTTTGCTTCGTAATCGTCTTCCACTTATGTGAAACCAATAGCACAGATACATGCAAAACGACACGAATAACACCCCGGTGCAGCAGCCACCTGCCCTCAAATTAGCATCCCTGAAGAAATCATTACGTTTGTTCCGTTATGTTAAACCTTATTGGCCACAATTCGCCCTGGGCCTAATGTTTCTTCTTGTTTCTAGCCTGGCCGGCCTGGCATTCCCTAAATTACTCGGCAACCTTATCAAACCAGAGAATAGAGGTGTACTCTTCCATGGAATGAACCATTCTGCTGTTCTTTTAGTGGCTTTATTGGTCGGACAATCTGTTTTTTCTTTCTTCCGTATTCTACTTTTTGTGAATGTTACGGAGAAAACCCTGGCCACATTGAGGCAGACTGTCTACAGCCACCTCATCAAACTGCCAATGAAGTTTTTCCTGGAAAGGAGAGTAGGCGAACTGAGTAGCCGCATTTCAGCGGATATTTCCTCCCTACAGGAAACGTTCACCACTACCTTAGCTGAATTCATCCGGCAGATGATCATGATTATAGGTGGTATTACCATTCTCGCGATAACCGCTCCCAAATTAACCGTCTTTATGTTGGCTATCCTTCCACTAATGATGGTGCTGGCAGTGGTATTCGGGAAATTCATCCGTAAGTTTTCAAAGCAGGTACAAGAACTCGTGGCTTCTTCCAATACAGTAGTAGAAGAAACCCTGGCAGGTATTCTCAACGTAAAGGCTTTTGCCAACGAGTTTTTTGAAATAGCCCGTTATAAATCCCGCACCAATGAGGCCGCACGTGTCGGTATCAAAGGTGGTAAGTATCGTGGGGCCTTTTCTTCTTTTATCATCCTGGGTATCTTTGGAGCGCTGGTAGCTGTAATGTGGAGAGGTGTCTCCCTTAATATTCCTCCAGCAGACCTCATGACTTTCCTATTGTACTCTGTATTCATCGCAGGCTCCGTAGCGGGATTAGCAGAAGTATATACCAATCTGCAAAAGAGTATCGGCGCTACGGAACATCTGCTGGAAATCCTCGACGAACCAGTGGAAGAACTGACGCCTGTTACTTCCATCCCAGCAGAAAACCAACTGGATGGCAGTATTAGCTTCCGCAATATATCTTTCCATTATCCTTCCCGTCCGGATCTGACCATCATGAATGATGTGTCTTTTGAGGTTTCGCCAGATCAGAAAGTAGCCTTGGTAGGACCAAGCGGCGCTGGTAAATCCACCATCGTGTCATTACTGCTTCGTTTTTACGATCCTGTTAAGGGTGAGATTTGTTTCGACGGCCGTCCGGGTAGCAGCATACCGTTATCAGAGCTGCGTAGCCAGATGGCAGTAGTGCCACAAGACGTATTCCTCTTTGGTGGTACTATCCGAGAAAATATTGCGTACGGTAAACCAGACGCCTCTGACGAGGAACTGCAAGCTGCTGCTATCAAGGCCAATGCCTGGGAATTTATTCAACGCTTCCCGAACGGACTAGATACAGTAGTAGGCGAACGTGGTATTCAACTCTCCGGTGGGCAACGCCAGCGTGTGGCCATCGCTAGAGCGGTACTGAAGAATCCACGTATACTTATTTTGGACGAGGCAACTTCCGCACTGGACTCCGAGTCTGAAAAACTGGTACAAGATGCGCTGGACAAACTGATGGAAGGTCGTACTTCAATTGTAATTGCCCACCGACTGGCAACCGTAAGAGAAGCGGATAAAATTATTGTACTGGATAAAGGACGCATCGTGGAATCAGGTACCCACTGGGAATTGATAGAAATGGAAGGTGGATTATACCGTACCTTAAGTGAGATGCAGTTCAGCAGTTAATATTAAAAAAAAGCTCCTGCCTGTCGTCCCTGCCCAGCGGGCAGGGACGACGAAAAAAACAAAAAACGGATGGACGTCGCAGACGTCCATCCGTTTTTTTATACAGGTTTCTTTCTTATTTATAAATAAGGTTTCATCTCTTCATCGATGTCTTTTCTTAAGTCCATTAGCTTTTTAGCATAGGCTTCCAGGTTGATTTCACTTTCTGTTCGAGGAACCCATTTCGGAACAGGAATGGTTTTTCCATGATCATCTACCGCTGCAAACACCATTACACAGTGCGTGGTCTTGGTTTTCGTCTGTTGGCGCGGATTCCCCGCGAAAACGTCTACGGATATATGCATACTAGTATTACCGGTATATATAATGTTCGCGGTAATCTCCACCAGGTCGCCAATTAGGATGGGCTTAAAAAAACGAATGCCGCCCACATATACTGTGACCGCATATTGACCACTCCAATTAGCTGCACAGGTATAACCTGCTTGGTCTATCCATTTCATCACAGAGCCCCCGTGTACCTTTCCTCCGAAATTCACATCTGAGGGCTCTGCTAGAAATCTTAATGTAATAGTGTGATAGATGGAATCCATAGTTTTAAGTTATGGACACCAAATTACAAATTAATAATTATCTCCTCCACCCATATCTCCGTTATTCTCCTGTTTGCCGTTTTTACGCTTAAACAGTTTTGTGTCCATCTTTCCGAAACGCCATACAGCATTCAGTCGTAGCTCGCGTGTCAGGCGTTTGCGGTAGTTCTCCTGGTCGGAGAAAGAGGTAGTTGTATAGCTGAGATTTCTGTCGGTATTAAAGATATCGTTGACGCCGAGGGATACGGTGAGTGCTTTGTTTTTCAGCATATCCTTTTTAATGGCGGCATCTATTGACCATTTCGGCATTTTTTCTCCCTGTGGCAAAATCTGTTTGGATTCATATTCGCCATTTACCTGGAAGGTCAGGTTCCATGGGAGTTTGGTGGTGCTATTCAGTTTACCGAACCAAGTGAAACCTTGATTGGTCAGACTGTTATCGCCTTGTGTGGCATTGATTTTTGTTTGTGCCAGGTTAGCATTGGCGGTAATATCCCAGCCTTTGGTGACCTGTGTACGAACGGTGAACTCACCACCATAGGAATTACGAGAACTGGCGTTGATAGGGTAAGACAACAATACATGTTGCTGCTGTCCGTTCAATGTCAGTACGGTATCCTGGTAAAAATCAGTGATGGCATGCTCCGTATTGCGGTAATAAATAGATACGAGCAGGTTCACTCTTCTGTTGAAATCCTTCAGATAAGAGAATTCAAAAGAGTTGGTAAACTCCGGACTCAATGAAGGATTACCAGTGCTGGCGGATTGTCCGTTATAATCCATAGTAGGCAACAGATCCCTGAACCAAGGACGACGGATACGGCGACTATAATTCAGTTGCAGTTCATTGTCTCCTTTCAGTTTCTGGGACAGAAACAGGCTAGGGAATAGGCTTACAGGATAATCCACTTTGTAAGACTGGTATTTGCCAAGGAAAGATTCTCCTTTATAGAAAGATTGTTCCGCCCTTAAGCCCACCTGGTAGCCAAAGTTATCAATGGCGCCAGTATAAGTGGCATAAGCGGCGTTGATCTGCTCAGAGTATTTGTAGTTGCTCGACAAAGAAGAATCCAGTTTGAAATCACTTCCTGGATAATTCAAGCCATACATATTTGTATAGCTGGTGAATTGACGAGTATTGGTACGTAAGCCTGCTTCGATTTTGGATTTCTCTGTGATCGGATTTACGTAATCCACTTGGCCGGTGAGGTAAGTGGTATTGCCGCCACCAGTACCATTTCGGAGCTGTGGAATCGGATTGAAGAAATCGTCACCTTTCAGATCGTGATATTGCAGCGAGAAGTTGGAGGTATTATCGCTGGTGGCATAGTTATAGGTGAAGTCGGCCGTCAGTTCGTGGCCTTCTTTCGCGAAGTTGTGTTTGTAACCTACCTGCGTGCTATAATTACGAAATCCATTTTTGGAATTATTGATACCGGTACCATAGCGCACTTTCTGTTGGTTAATATCGCTTTCATTTACCGTTTGATCGTTGAAGTTATTGAAGTTACCACCAGTCAGGTTTTCTGAGATGCTGATGGTATTGCGGTTGTCAATGAACCAATCAAATCCGATACGACCATTCTGAAAACGGCGGTAGAAGTCGCCGCTCTGGAGTTGTTCCGTATACGTGGTGGTATCTTTCCCAATATTTTTGCGGAACAAACGACTGTTCATTGGCGATACCCTGTTACGGAAATTGTAATTGACAAAGAAGTTGAATTTTTGCTGGCGCATGTTGAAATCCACGCCGCCATTGGAGCTTCCGAGGTTAGTGCCACCGGCAGACAACATACCGTTGATACCTGCTTTTTTATTTTTCTTCAACACGATATTCAAGATACCACTCATACCTTCCGCATCATATTTCGCAGAGGGGTTGGTAACTACTTCAATTTTATCAATCGCATCGGCGGGGATTTGATCGAGGGTAAGTGTAGTAGGGCGGCCATCTACGAAGATGGTAGGCGTACCGTTACGAACCGTTACGTTTCCGTCTATGTCTACGTTTACGGAAGGCACTTGTTTCATTACATCGGTGGCGGTACCGCCGATGCTGGAAAGATTTTTATCTACGTTGAAGACGCGTTTATCTATGGCCATCGTGTAGGCCGGTTTTTCACCGACTACATTTACCGCATTGAGGGTTTTAGTATTAGATTTCAATTTGATATTACCTACATCTACGTTATTGCTTTTTGCACTGAGTACGGCCGACTTATACACCGTTTCATACCCAATGAAATTGATACGCAGCAGGTATTTGCCCTGTGGGAGTGTCTCGAAGGAGAAGTCGCCATTGGGTTTAGACAGCATACCGGTGACCACGGCCGAATCGGCTTTCAATACAGCCACAGACGCATATTCCACAGGTTTTCCTGTTTGTGCATCTAATAGTTTACCGTAGAGAGACCCGTTGTTATCGCCCTGCTGTTTTCCCCCTGTGTGTTGCTGGGCGTAGGTTGACAAATGTGACAATAAGATCCATCCTGTTAAGAGCAAAATAATTTTTCTCATAATACAATACTAGCTTCCAACATTTTATAGCGGGCATAAAGTTAGTCGTAATCGAACTGAAAAATCGTTTTTTTAGGGATGAATGGTGTATGAAATACACTGCTGTCAGCAGTTTGAACTTCAGAATTGCGCAGAATTGTTTGTGGTAGCTGGTTTGGAAAAAGGGGAATGTTGCGGGTTGGAATGTTAATTAGTGTTAAGCCTTCCGGTTCGTGTATCCGTGTCTCTATAAATAAGTATTTAAAATAATATGTATTGATTTGGGAAGATAATTTCGTTCTCCCGGTACCGTAATGGTCGGAATTTAGTGCGGATTTGGTTTTTGTGGATAAAAAAGCAGCGAGAAAGGCTTTTATATTTTCAGTAGTATTTGAGATCAACGTATCTTTACAGCCAGCTGTTGCGTTATTTTAATTTTTTTATATGCATAAGGATTACCGACCGGACTGGGATATTTACACGTGCCATATTGAAGAAAGTCCAGCAGTAATAGGCCTTGACCTTGATCTGAGACGATTTGCACCATTAAAGGAGAAGCCGAATGCCATATATATAACAGTTTATCTGAACCATCCCCGCGAAGACGGATTTCCTCACAACGATGAATTCGCACTGATGGGAGAAATTGAGGACAGATTGGTAGAACAGCTACAAAGCAAGCTGGATGCTCATTTTGTAGGGCGTACTTTTTCAAATGGTGTCAGGGACTTTTACTTCTATGTAGGAAGTACGTTGCTGCATGATAAATATATTGCAGATGCAATGATTGATTTTCCGCAATACCGTTATGACTATGGTGTGAAGGAAGATAATAACTGGGAATTGTATTTCGACTATCTGTTCCCGGATGTTTATGAATTTCAACGTATACAGAATCGTAAGGTGCTGCGTATGCTCCGTAAACATGGAGATGTATCTGAAATGGAACGTCCCATTGAACATTGGATACATTTCAAAACAGTGGAAGAAAAAGATCTTTACTGGAAGCATATCCAGGAAATTGGCTTCACACTGGTACATGATGTACAATCAGAAGAAGGTCAGGAATATCCGTACCGACTTTGTATATCCCGGCCAGATAAGGCTACAGATGCTGCCATCGATACGATTGTAATGACCCTCTGGGAAGTGGCCCAGCAAGTAAACGCAGAATATGACGGCTGGGAAACCACCATCATGAAATAAATTAGCATCCTTCATTTAGGCCAGGAAGGTCTAAATGAAGGATGTCTATCCCAACTATTTCCTTATTGCTCCCGCAATTAATGAGATTACAAACATCACGAGGAAAATAAAGAATAGAATTTTCGCAATGGCTGTGGCGCTAGCTGCAATACCTGAAAAACCGAAGATAGCAGCGATAATAGCGATCACTAAGAAAGTTAATGTCCAGCGTAACATAAGCGTAGTGTTTTTGTTTACCAGAATATATTCGCCTAAATAATCCTCCCTAAACTGAAACTTTCAAGAATCATTCCCGTTTAATGAAAATAGGATCAGCGCGGTGCTAATCCGTTTTTTTTATTTATACTTGTTTTACCAGGGAACAATTTGAGGTTTTTACTAAAAATATTAAACACTGTAACTGTTATAATACTGCTGTTCATACAGCCGGCAGTTGCGCGCATAGCCATGTGTATGGATCAGGTACCATTTAGCAGTGACACTGGGCGTCCTCATTTAACTCCCCGTCCTGGCCTGCCTTTTCTTGGAGATACCGTGAAACCGCATTTGGCACGTCCGCCGGTAGGAGATACTATACCCCATAACGTACATAATGTTGGTTTATTTAAACGATTGTCTGAATACAGGGATTCCCTGCGGCATAAAGCATTCCGGGATTCATTTATGCGCCGCATTACCAGGCAAAATGAACCAGAACCTGTTCCCCAGAACGATAGTATCATCATTAAAAGTGAGGAGTATTTTACCCCATTTGCTGGTAAAGTGATACGAAATATCCAATACCGCAGGGTAAAAGTATTCGGTCCGGCCAATATCAACGATACCACCTTCACCACCTCGATGAAGCTGCTTAAACTGGCCAACCGCCTGCATTATGATTCGAAAGAATGGATGATCCGACAGAACCTTTTCTTCCGGGAAGACCAGCGACTGCAACCTTATGATATGGCAGATAACGAGCGTTACCTCCGTAACCGCCCCTTCATTCAAGATGCGCGTATCTATGTGATGCCAGGTGATCGATCGTCTGATTCTGTAGATATAGAAGTGGTAACAAAGGATGTATTCGAATACGGTGGCGATCTGTCCCAGGCCAGTGCTACCAATGTTGGTGGGAAAGTCTATAATAACAATCTAATGGGAGCCGGGCAAGGCATACAGGTGGGCTTTAATTGGAGAAGCGATTACTCGCCCACTTGGAATACGGAAGTCCGCTATACGAAAAACAATATCGGCGGTTCATTTATAGATATGGCCGTGGGATATTCGACCCTCAATAATTCGAATGTCCTGGACACTAACGTTTACGAGGGTACGTATTATATCAGCCTCAATCGGCCACAGTACCGGTATTCCGCCAAATTGGTGGGAGGCCTCACTTTCGCAGAAAACTTCTCAATAAATATTCATGGCCAAGATGATTCCATATATCGGGATTACCGCTATACGATCATCGATGGCTGGGTGGGCTATAACTTCATCAATAACTACGACCATTACGGCCGCAGTGGCAAGAAACCTAATGTAGCCTTGCTGGTACGGCATTACAACCTATACTTTCAGCGAACGCCGGATCAATTCCAGTTTAAGGCAGATCCCGTCTATAATAACCACCGATATTATCTCGGCCAACTGCAGGCTTATCGACTGGATTACTTTAAAACCCACCACCTGTTTGGCTTTGGCCGTACAGAGGATATTCCGCTAGGTTACAATATGAACATCACCAGCGGTTGGGAAACTTGGAAAGACCGCAAACGGTTTTATACCGGTACAGAGTGGCAGAAATTCTGGCTCACCAAACATCAGGGGCTGTTTAATACCGATTTTGGTATCGGTAGTTTCTGGCAAAACCAGAAAGCTGAGGATGCGGTCATACATGCCCGCGTAGAGTATTACAGTAAGTTGCTAAATATCCGGAAAGTAAAACTCCGACAATTCCTTAGTGCCGATTATCTGACCAGTCCCAATCCGTTTTTCTATAAGCCCCTGAACATTAACATGGACCAAGGCCTCTTGGGATACCGCAATACCACGCTCAATGGATACCAGCGATTGAATCTTAACTCGGAAACAGTGTACTACAGTCCGCTGAAAGTGCTTGGGTTTAAATTCAATTTCTTTACCTCCCTCCAGGCCAGTATGCTGAACTACAAGAATGACGACCTCTTACGTAATCCGCTGTTCTGGGGAATAGGTGGGGGCACTAGGATCAGAAATGAAAACCTTTCTCTCAATACACTGAAGTTTTCTGCCTACTATTATCCGAACGCACCATACCCTGTAAAAAATCTCCGAATTGAAATTACCACTGTTGTAGATTTCCGATTCGATATTTATGCATTACGTGCACCTTCTTTGCTCAGTTTCCGTTAAATTTATTATCGTAAAAGCTGGAAGCCCATGCAATGGAATAATAAACTAACTGCCTTATTAAATATTTCCTATCCCATTATACAGGCCCCCATGTTGGGTATTACTACACCTGAAATGGTGGCTGCTATTAGTAATAGCGGCGGACTCGGATCCTTGCCTGTAGGGAATATTGATCCTGCCCATGTACGCACCCTCATCCAACAAACGAGAGCCCTGACGAGCAAGCCATTTGCGGTAAATGTTTTCACTTATGATATCCCCATCGCACCGGATCATTCCTCATTCGATGCCATGCAGGCACACTTGCAGCATATCTATTCCCGCAGCGGCCTGGGCGTTCCTGAAATCAACCTGAAAACACTGCAACTGTTTTCCTATAAGGATATCCTGCCTGTATTACTAGAAGAGAAAATAAGTATCGTCAGCTTTACTTTTGGTGTTCCGGACGTAAAGAGTCTGGCCCAATTGAAAGAAGAGAACATTATTATGATAGGTACGGCCACTTCTATAGAAGAAGCCGTATACCTGGAACACCAAGGGATGCATGTCATTGTAGCACAGGGAATGGAAGCAGGTGGCCATCGGGGGACTTTCCTTGCCGGTACCTTTCCGCAAATAGGCACCATGGCCCTCGTACCGCAGGTAGTGGATCGTGTAAGCGTCCCCGTTATAGCCGCTGGTGGCATCATGGACGGGCGTGGCGTGGCGGCAGCATTGATGCTGGGCGCACAAGGCGTACAACCAGGCAGCGCATTCCTACTGACACATGAAAGTATGGCCACAGATGCACATAAAGCTGCTATTGCTGCGGCAACGGACACGACTACACGCTATACGCGTGCTTTCTCCGGCCGTTGGGCCAGAGGATTAAGTAATACCCTCATTGCTGCTGTAGAGGAATCCGGGCTGGCTATTTTGCCTTACCCTTACCAAGATGCCCTCACGCAGCCTGCCAGGAAAGCATCCAAAGCACAGGATAATCCTTCCTTCGTGGCTATGTGGGCCGGACAGGCGGCAGGACTAGCTAAGAAAAGTATGGGAACTGCGGAGGTTTTTCATAAACTGGTTGAAGGAGCGGAACAACTGATTCCTTCATTGAAAGGACAATAGTATAGGAGATATGAATCCTTGAAATAATAGTATTGAAAAATAGTAGACCCGCCACCAAAGCGTGATAGCGGGTTATGTAATTACCTTAATATCGTCTTTGCAAATAACCTGGATAGTCATTCATAATGCCTTCGGAATCGAAATATAACTGAGAGCTAAATCCGGAATCCAGATTCTCATACAACCAGGTATCTTGGTTAATCTTAGTATAACGTTGTTTGACCCGCTGCAGCTCGAACTCTGGCAACCGGATGTAGATGACATTGATAGTGGCACTCTCCCCATTATTCAGTTTAAGCCGTTTTACAGGCAGCGTATTGGTAAAAGGTGTCAAAGAAATATCGATATCAATGCAGTCATCCAATGCGGTGACTTGTTTCCCATCTTTATCGTACCATTGGCCAAGCAGGTTGGACGTTAATTTAAGTTCCTTTCCATTTGGGCCATGGGAGCGGATCAGGAAAGAGTCTGTTTTCCAATCATTTGTGATTTCAACTTCATAATGAATGGAAAAGGGTATATCTCGAATAACGCCTGTAATATTTCCCTGTGCGAGTTTATACAGACCTTTATCTTCTAGGGTAAAAAATTCAGTGGCTGTCCATCGGACGGCCTGCCATACAATGGGCTCCATACTATCGATTTATTGCGGACGGTTTTATACGGATAATCACCATCTTTGAAGTGGGCGTATTACTTTTTGCTGCTACACTATTAACAGGTACCAATACATTGGTCTCCGGGAAATAAGTGGCAGTACATGTTTCTGGGATATCATAAGATACTGTAATAAAGCCACTGGCAACGCGTTCCACGCCTTCAAAGGTGTTGTACAAATCTACAACATCTCCTGCTTTTAATCCTGCCTTTTGTAAATCTTTTTCATTCATTAATATCACACGGCGTTCTTGCAATATTCCCCTGTAACGATCATCTAGTCCGTATATGGTGGTATTGAACTGGTCATGGCTGCGGATGGTCATCATCATATATTCTCCTGCTTGCAGCGCGATGATATCAGGGCTTGCTACGTTGAACCCGGCTTTACCACTGAGTGTATTGAACTGCCCAATCCTCGATCCATTAGGCAGATAAAAGCCGCCTGGATGCCGTACTCTCTCGTTATACTGATCAAACCCGGGAATTACTTTCTCAATATCATTACGGATATAATCATAGTTTTTTGTATACTGTTCCCAGGGTGTGGCCGACTTCTCCCGGAACAGCGTCTGCGCCAGCTCACAAATAATCTGCGGCTCACTTCTCAAATCTTCCGATACTGGCGGTAATACACCTTTAGACATTTGAATGACGCCCATAGAATTTTCACAGGAAACAAACTGTTGTTCCCCTTGTTGTATATCCTTGTCACTACGCCCCAACGTAGGAAGAATCAGGGCTTCCTGGCCGTGTACCACATGACTTCTGTTTAGTTTTGTTGAGACATGAACGGTGAGACGACATTTACGCAATGCCGCCGCTGTGTATTCCGTGTCTGGTGTGGCGGATAAAAAGTTACCACCCATCGCCAAGAATACCTTCGCATCGCCCCGATGCATGGCCTGAATGGCATGTACCACGTCATAGCCATGTTCTCTTGGTGGATTAAAGCCATATACTGCTTGCAGCTTGTCCAGCAGTGCGGGAGCTGGCTGTTCGTAAATCCCCATGGTTCTATCGCCTTGTACGTTGCTATGTCCGCGTACAGGACAGGTACCGGCTCCGGGCTTGCCTATACTACCTTTCAGCAACAATAGGTTCAAGACTTCCCGAATGGTATCAACGGCATTTTTATGTTGGGTAAGCCCCATTGCCCAACAGGCAATGATTTTATTTTTATGTAGCAAGGCCTTCGCAGCTTCCCGGACTTTTTCTTCCGGCACGCCGGAAGCCTTCACCAGCGCATGGAAATCCTGCTGGCGAAGATGTGCCAGGTACTCCGTATAGCCGTCTGTTTTAGTCGCAATAAATTCCTGATCGAAGATCTTACCCGGCTGTTGGTCTTCCGCTTCCAGCAGCAAGAGGCAAATTGATTGTAGCAGCGCCATATCCCCGTTGATCTTTACCTGTAAGAATAAATCTGCCAGATGTGTAGGGAGATGGAGCCATCCTTTAACCGTCTGTGGATTCATGAATCCCAGCAGGCCCGTTTCCGGCAAGGGGTTCACTGCAATGATGCAAGCGCCATTAGCTTTGGCTTTCTGTAAAGCTGTCAACATGCGGGGATGGTTGGTGCCTGGATTCTGTCCAAGGATAATTATCACTTCGGCTTCATAGAAATCTTCCAGTTTCACCGAGCCTTTGCCTATGCCTACTGCTTCCCCCAGCGCTACGCCACTGGATTCATGACACATATTGGAACAGTCGGGCAAATTATTGGTGCCATATTCCCGCACCATCAACTGATACAAAAAAGCTGCTTCGTTGCTGGTCCGGCCACTGGTATAAAAAACAGCTTCGTTCGGAGAATCGAGGGCCTGTAGATGCTGAGCAATCTTATCGTAGGCGGCCTGCCAAGACAATGGCGTATAATGGGTAGCTCCAGGAGCCAGGTACATTGGTTGGGCAATACGTCCTTTCTTCCCGATCTCGTAATCGGTAAGTCCTCCTAGCTCGGCAATACTATGGGCCGCAAAGAAATCAGGGGTGAGTCGTTTGGTGGTGGCTTCATCCGCCAATGCTTTGGCGCCATTCTCACAATATTCTCCAATAGGGGAACGGTCGTCGTCAGGATCGGGCCAGGCGCAGCTAGGACAATCGAAACCATTTTTCTGGTTCATTTTCAGCAGTGCTTTCATGCCGCGGAAGATGTTGGTTTCCTCGAACACCTGTTTCATGCTGTAATAAACGGCTGGGGCGCCGGCTGCTGCTGTCTTGGGTTTGGTGAGCTTTAGCCCTGTGAATTTCACAGGATTCTGATCTCCCTGCATACTCGAAATATTAAGTTATGAAGATAAGACAACCCTTTGAGCTCCGCTGTAAATATTAAATTTACCCTCTCTTAGAAATCCTATCAGGGTGATATTCCATGCTGCTGCCATCTGTACAGCCATACTGGAAGGGGCTCCTACGGCTGCAATGATAGTAATACCTGCCATAGCGGCTTTTTGTATCAGTTCAAATCCTGCGCGGCCACTCAGTAATAACAGTTGCTGTTCCAATGGGAATAGCCCTTGGCGCAAAGCGGCGCCTATGATTTTATCCACTGCATTGTGACGGCCAATATCTTCCTGGAGTATTAATAACTTTCCCTGCTGGTCAAATAACGCGGCAGCATGTATGCCGCCGGTACTTTCAAAGAGGGACTGCTGCATACGTAATGTTTGGGGTAATTGTAGTACGGTGGCGCTACTGATATGTGCGTTACCGTTAGCAACGGAAACGCCTGTATGAATATCGGCGAGGTCTGATTTTCCACAAACCCCACAAGAGGCCGTAGCGGCGAAGTTGCGGTTATTACTACTGAGGCGGGGGATCACATTTTCTTTCAGGGAAACGGTCATCACACTACCATCTCTAGATTCACTAGCCTTTACCTGGGAGATGGCGTCATAACTACTGATAATACCTTCAGAAAAAAGGAAGCCGGCAGCCAGATCCTCATCATTGCCAGGCGTGCGCATGGTAACGGTGATGTTCTGCTGCCGGCGGTTATGGGTCGGCCCGAAAATCAGTTTTATTTCTAGTGGTTCTTCAGTGGCCAGTATATCATCTGTATCCAGTATACCACTGTCCAATACTTTTTTGATGCGTGTATGTATAACCGGCTTTGTCATGCCTAAAAATACGTAATCTCACTGCAAATTCCGACTACTACACCTTGACAATCAATTTTCCGCTGTTCTTGCCTGCGAAGAGCCCCAGGAAAGCCTCTGGCAGTTTATCAAATCCTTCCATCGTGGTTTCGGTGTACTTTAACTTTCCTGCTTTTACCCATTCTACCAAGGCTTTAAATCCTTCTGCAAATCGGGAGGCATAGTTGCCTATCACAAAACCTTGCATTAATACGCTTCTGGTTATCATAATGGGTTGAGGTCTTGGTCCCATAGGAATTTCCGTACTGTTGTATAAGGATATCTGACCACATAAAATGACACGGGCAAAATTATTCAAGTGCGCCATTACGCCGTCCGAAATTTCTCCACCTACGTTATCGAAATAAATATCTACACCGTTAGGACAGATGGCGGCAACAGATGCTTTGATATCTTGATTGCCTTTATAATCAATCGCTGCATCAAAATTGAATTTGTCGGTCAGCATCTTTACTTTCTCTGCACCACCTGCAATTCCTACCACGCGGCATCCATAAATTTTACCTATTTGTCCGGCTACGATACCTACCGCTCCTGCGGCGCCGGAGATGACCAATGTTTCGCCGGACTTTGGTTTGCCGATGTCCAGCAATCCGAAATAAGCGGCCAGTCCGGGCATTCCCAAGATACCAAGGTAATAGCTGGGAGGTATATTTTCATCGATTTTTTTTAAGGAAGACGCGGGATAAATCAATGCAGTAGACCAAGGGAGCAAAGGTCTGGCGGCTGTCAGCATAACGAGATCACCGGGTTGGAAATTGCTATCCCGACTTTCTGCTACGGTGGCAATACCACCGCTTTCAATGGGTTTGCCTACTTCAAAGGGAGGAATGTAAGATTTTGCATCATTCATTCTTCCCCGCATGTAAGGATCTACTGAGTAGTAAACTGGTTTGATCAAAACTTCATTCTGCTGTAGCTCCGGCAGGTCTACCGTTACTGTTTTAAAGGTTGCTGACGTGGGTAAGCCTTTGGGTCTTGCTGCAAGCAGGATCTGCTGTACTTTCATAATACCGTTTTTTTGAAATGGATTGTTCTGGTATTCGTAATTTACTACAATCCAACCTATTCTCCATATCAAAAAAACTTCCAGATCAACTGATAACGGTTTTAAATTTCCGTACTGCCCACCAGGAAACAATTGCCAGCAGTGGCGTCAGAACGGCGAATGCTCTCAGCACTACCAGCGTATCAATATGATCACTCATCAGTGTTCTGGCTGCCTCGATGGCATAATACACTGGGTTGAAATGGGCTGCTGTTTGTAACCAGCCTGGGGCCAAACTCATAGGCAACAGAAATCCCGCCAGGAGCGTTATCGGCATGGATATTCCCTGTGTTATTGGCGCCAGTGCATCTTCACTTTTAAATATAAGTCCGAGTGCATAGGAAAAGGAAGCAAAGATGGCCGTCAGCATAGCGGCCAACAGGAATATTAGCAACAGTCCTCCAATATTGACTTTTAGGCCAAAAGGAATAGCTGCTGCAATAATAATGATCGCCTGCGCCAAAACGGAAGTGATATCCCGCAGTACCGCGCCAAATAAGAGTGCAAGGCGACTGGTAGGGGTTACACGGAAACGCTCTATCACCCCTTGTCGGATTTCATCTATCATCCCAAATCCAACAAACAATCCCCCAAAAACAGCAAGCACCATTATCATACCCGGCATGAAAAAATTCAACACATTCGTATTACCGAATTCCGACATGCCGGTGAAATTTTTGAGCAGCGGTGCGAAGAGCAGTAAATACAATAAAGGAATGCTCAATGTCATCATGACAAAGGCGGGATTACGCAGGGCTTCTTTTATTTTCCTGGTATAAAAGAGTTGAAGGGTGGTTAGAAAGTTCATATATAAGGTGTTTCAGGTAATGTAAATAAGGGTATTAGGCGAGTTGGGCGTTTTTACTCAAACGGCCGGTATGATGTAGGAAGACATCGTTCAAAGAGGCTTGTGTATCACTACTACTAATTGCTTCTTTCAAGGAGGCCGGAGTTCCTGTAAGAATGATTTGCCCCTGATCCATAATGGCGATGCGGTCCGACAAAGCATCTGCTTCTTCCATATAATGGGTAGTTAGGAAGATGGTTGTTCCAAGATCCCGCAGTTTGCGGACTTCGTCCCAGAGCTGTTCCCGGCTATGTGGGTCCAGGCCAGTGGTAGGTTCATCCAGGAATAGGATTTTAGGTTTGTTAATCATGCCAATGGCAATATCCAGTCGGCGTTTTTGTCCACCGGAATACGTGGCTGGTCTTCGATCCGCGATGTCTTCCAGGCCTAATGCTTCCAGGAGTTCGCTGGCCCTGGCGGCAGCGGCTCGTTTAGGCATGCCATAGAGCCGGGCTTGTAAGATAAGGTCTTCCCAGGCGGTAGCGTCTTTGTCTGCACCACCACTTTGACTAACATAGCCAATTACTGCCCGAATCTTTTCCGGTTGTTTATATAGATCGTATGAGCAGATCACCACTTCTCCGGCATCGGGTTGTAATAAGGTAGTGAGCATGCGCAGGGTAGTGGTTTTACCGGCTCCATTAGGGCCTAGGAAGCCGAATATTTCTCCGCTAAAAACTTCCAGGTTCACACCGTTGACGGCGGGAATGGATTCCTTTCCATTGCTGTAGGATTTCTTTAATCCTGAGGTATAAAGTATCTGTGACATGGCTGAACGATTTTGATAATACAAAAGTATCTTCAAGGGAAAGCTTCGCCAATGGCCGATCGGTCAGTAAAATTGAATTCTCGGTGAACTGCGGGGAATTCACCGGCAAAAATGTAATTTCGAGCTGAAAATTTCAATCTAATTAAACCCTACTACAACTATGCGTTTAGACGATGAACAAATGAGCGACAACGTCGAGAAGGAGTCTGGTGGCGGCGGCAGGCGTACCGGTATTATTGGTGGCGGTATTGGCGCAATCGTCATTTTTGTGATTGCACTCTTCCTCAAACAGGACCCTCAGACGGTCATGCAGGCCGTACAGCAAGTACAGGGCCCAGATCAAGGAGGTGGCGGTACTACTGAGCAGTTGACCAAGGCAAATAGTACTCCCATTGAGCAATTTTCCTCCAAAGTACTGCATAGTACAGAAGACGTCTGGACAGACCAGTTTGCAAAAATGGGGATGACCTATCAGAAACCTAAAATGAAACTGTTCACCGATGCCACTGTTTCCGGTTGCGGTGCTGCGGAATCAGCGATGGGCCCTTTTTACTGCCCAGCAGATAAAAAAGTTTACCTGGACGTTGCTTTCTTCCAGGAGCTGGAAGAACGTTTCCGTGTACAAGGCGACTTTGCAAAAGCATATGTAATTGCACACGAGGTAGGACACCATGTTCAAAATCTGCTCGGTATCAGTCGTAAAATGGATGCTATGCGCGGCCAACTGAGTGAGAAAGAATACAATAAACTCTCTGTAATGCTGGAGTTGCAAGCGGATTTCTTCGCTGGCCTCTGGGCTAATCATGCAGACCAGATGAAAAAGATCCTGGAATCAGGTGATATTCAATCCGGTCTGAATGCCGCTAGTGCAGTAGGAGATGATAAATTACAGCAGGCAGCCACTGGTCGTATTGTACCGGATGCCTTTACCCACGGTACTGCCGCTCAGCGTATGGCCTGGTTCAAAAAAGGATATGAAACAGGTGATATCCACCAGGGAGATACCGGTATTGGTCTTGGTACTGCGTCGAATTAATCTATTCCCAGGATGATTTTTGCCAGTTTAATGGTGCCTTCATCCCCGGTATATTTACCGCTTACATCAGATAATTTTACTACAGGAGTCCATCTCGGAGCATCTTCGGGATGGGCTTCATACATTTTAATCACTATGTTTAGCGCTTCCAGGCCTACATCATTGGTGAAATTTGTTCCAATCCCGAAAGACATCCCTATACGCCCCCGGCAATAGTCCGCAATCTCCGCTACCTTA
Organism: Chitinophaga sp.; assembly: GCF_019236475.1. Taxonomy (GTDB): domain Bacteria; phylum Bacteroidota; class Bacteroidia; order Chitinophagales; family Chitinophagaceae; genus Chitinophaga. Next base: position 109,082 of record NZ_JAFAIX010000002.1, on the reverse strand, counting down.
TTATAATTCAATCCATCAGAAAAGATAATCGTTTTGCTGAGCGGGTCTACATTCTTGCTTTTATAATGCGCGATGGTGGCGTCTGCGAATGCCTTCGGATCACCGCTGTCGTGGCGTACGCCATCAAATAGTTTAGCAAACTTCTTATCAAATTGCTCAAAGAATACTTTCGTGGTATAGGTATCAGATAAGGCAATCCCCAGATCACCGCGATATACATGTACCCAATGTTCCAGGCCCATCATATTGGCCATTTTAAAGCCATATTTGGCTGCATGAAACATGAACCACTCATGTGCATGAGTACCTACTGGAATCACGCCATTGCGCATGGCTAAGTGTACATTGCTGGTGCCTATGAAGCAGCCTTCGCCGTACTTGCGAAGGGTTTGTACTACCAGTCGGTGAACCGCCAGGGAATGACGTCGCCGGGTGCCAAAGTCTGCTATCGTTATTTGCATACGGGCATAATTCTCAATCTTCTCCCTGGTAATGCGTATTACTTCTGCATCACTCACCCGTTGTTGGTTGGTCAGTTCATAATACAGTTCACAGATGAGCGACATCAGTGGCACTTCCCAGAGAATGGTCCGGTACCAATAGCCATCTACTATCACTTCCAGGTCCTCGCCATGTTGTGATATATGTACTTCATCAGGATTGTATCGGTAGCCCTGTAAAAAATCCAAGTAGGTAGGATCCAGGTAAGGGCAAGTAATTGCCAGGTAATGTTTCTCCTCCTTGGTCAACTGTAACTGTTCCATATCATTGACAGCAGCGCGGAGCGCTTCCGCAAATCCCGGAGGAAATGCATGTTGGCCACGGTTGATGAATTTATACCGGGCCCTCGCCTTAGGAAACAGCTTCACCACACAATGCTGCATGGTGAATTTGTAAAAATCATTGTCTAATATGGAGGTTATTTTTCCAGTGCTCATGGTAAATTTTAAAACTTGAAATCTTATCAGAGATGACTGCCGCAGTATTTACAGAAGATGGCATCTTCATCTGCTATATTGCGTCCGCAGTTGTGACATTCCCGTATACTAACGTCTGTGGATGTACGAAGACGGTTCATTTCCACTGTCACGATACCTGTAGGTACGGCTATGATGGCGTAGCCCATGATCATGATGACAGCCGAAAAAGCTTGCCCTATGGGCGTTATAGGGGCGATATCTCCATAGCCTACGGTGGTAAGTGTCACCACTGCCCAATAAATACTCACCGGGATGCTGGTGAATCCTGAATTATGGCCCGACTCAATCACGTACATGATAGATCCCAGTACGACGGTCATTAGCATGATAAAGAAAAAGAAAACGGCAATCTTACGACGACTCCGTTGTAATGCAATGATCAGAAATCGGCTCTCATGTAAAAAGGGCACAAGTTTGAAGATTCTGAAAATCCGCAATAGCCTTAAAATACGTATAGATATAAGGAAGTGTCCGCCGCCTACGAGGAACTCAATGTAGGATGGGATGATACATAGCAAATCTATAATCCCATAAAAGCTGAATATGTATTTTTTAGGTTGGGGACTGCACCAAATACGTAATAGATATTCTAAGGTAAACAGGCCGGTGAATGTCCATTCAAATACATTGAAAACATCCCCGTATTGGGCCTGGAGCCTTTGTACGCTCTCCATCATTACGACGATCACACTACCCAGAATAAAGAGTAATAGGAAGATATCAAAGATCCTTCCGGCAGTGGTATCTGCCATGAAGATTATTTGGAATAGCTTCTTTTGTAGTGTAGACCGAGCTTTTACTGGTTCGTTAGTCATCCTCCTGCATTATTTTTATGAAACAAACAGCGGCTAATATATGTTTAAAATCAGTGATAATCAGATTTAGCTAATTTAGATTTGTTATTTTAGTTAACCAATATTCGTGATTAAACCCAATGAACCAATGAGTGAACCTGAAATAGCGGATGTACTGCGCTTTGCGGTCAGCCGTCATATTACACGCGCACATACTGCCTTTCGGTTGAAATTACTTTCCGTATTCATGGAGAAAGGCGTTGACCTCACCCCGGATATGTATTTTATTCTGCGTCACCTCTGGGGAGAACAAGATGGTTGCCGTCAACAGGAGCTGGCAGATAAAACTGATAAAGATAAAGCGAGTCTCACCAAACTAGTAGACAACCTGGAAAAGCGAGGACTAGTAAGGCGCTCCATGGACGATGAAGATCGCCGAGGGAAACGTGTCTGGTTAACTACTCATGGCCATCAACTGAAAGAAACCGTTTATCCACTGGCGTTAAGCGTAGTGGCCATGGCAGAAGATGGCGTAAACCAGGACGATATTTTAAAGGTGAAAGAAACACTGGAAGCCCTTTGCAGAAACCTGAAACGATAAGCCTATATTTAAGATGATTCGTATAGCCTTCTACGGTAGTATAAATCAACGGGGGAACTTTTTAGCCAGAGTTCTATAACTGGATAATTCGTACTTTGTGTATCTGAAAATTAGTATATGCTAAACAAAATTTTACCCGCTCTTTTTGATACTGCCATCGATGCGCTGAAAGAAGAGATCAATCTTTATGAAACGGAAGCTGCCATCTGGAAAGTGGCGCCAGGCATTGCCAATTCTGGTGGTAATTTGTGCCTGCACCTTTGTGGTAATATCCGACATTTTGTTGGGGCAGTTTTGGGAGACACGGGCTATCAACGTGACAGGCCTTACGAATTTGCGGCCAAAGACCTTCCAAGGGCCGCGCTCCTGGAAGCTATTGAAGATACCAGGAAAACCATTCAAACGGTTATTCCCACTTTGTCTGATGAACTCATGGCTACTGATTTTAAAGATAATCCCATGAATCAACCGATGACCTATGGTACGTTTGTGACCCATTTATATGGTCATTTCCGTTATCATATGGGGCAAATCAATTATCACCGCAGACTAATAAAATAGCATTTTGGCTTATCCTCCACATTTCAACGGGCGCAAATACTTTAATACGGTTCATACAGCAATGAACGCGGGGAGTATGCCGTCTATACTCTGGAAATTCCTCACCTATAAAGGTAAGCGAACACCGCCTGGGCCACTGGGGCCTTTTCGCATCAGTGAACAGGCACTCGCCAAGGAGCCTGCGCAGGAACTGCAATTTACCTGGCTGGGCCATTCCAGCTATTTGTTAGAACTAGAGGGAACCCGACTGCTGGTAGATCCCGTTTTCTCCAAAAGGGCATCGCCATTCCCGTTCATGGGGCCGCATCGCTTTTTCCCCTCACCGGTTTTGCCGCAGGAACTCCCGCCACTAACAGCCGTATTACTGTCGCATGATCACTATGATCATCTAGACAGACACCTGATGAAATACCTAGCCAAAGTAGCGCCACGGTTTATTTGTCCACTGGGCGTAAATAAACACCTGGAAAAATGGGGCGTTCCGGCCGATAAAATTACCATACTCGACTGGGGACAAACCATCCAACTAGGCACCTTGACATTAACGTCTACGCCTGCACGACATTTCTCTGGCCGCTGGTTTCAAAGGGATAATACCCTTTGGTCTTCCTATGTACTCCAAGGAAAGCAACGTAAGGTTTTCATAGGAGGGGATTCTGGCTATTTCCCAGGCTTTAAGACAATCGGAGAGCAATTCGGTCCGTTTGACCTGACCATCCTAGAAATAGGTGCTTCAGACCCTCATTGGCCCGACATTCACATGGGACCAGCCAATGCGCTCAAAGCACATATTGATCTTGGAGGAAAAGTAATGCTTCCCGTACACTGGGGAACATTCAACCTGGCTTTCCACGATTGGGATGAACCTGGAGAAACCATCATCAAATTGGCCGCTGAAAAGGATGTCACATTATGGCTGCCAACCCCTGGCGAAACAGGACAGTTGCCTACTGCCAACAAGATCAGCTATTGGTGGAGAAACATAAAGCACTAGCGAATGAATCAATTTCAGAAAGTATATCAAAGCGTAAAATATTTTATCTGGGCTTATCTGCCACTGCTGGCCCTGTTAATTGGCATCAAACTAACGCATAGCCGAGAGGATATTTATTTCTTCATTAATAGCTTACATACCGGGTTTGGCGACTGGTTCTTTCCGAAAGTGACACATCTGGGAAGTACGGGCGCCGCTGTGACACTGGTAGTCGTACTTTTCTTTATCAATAAACGGGAAAGCTTCGTATTGGCTACCGCCTATTGCTTTACCTCGCTGGTGGGGTTTTTCTTGAAGTTCATGGTCGCCTTTCCAAGACCGCACCGCTATTTTGAACAACTAATACATAAGGCGAATGCAGACCCTCGCATTCCGCATATCTACTATGTACCTGGTGTGGATGTACTAGATAATTTCAGAAGCTTTCCTTCAGGGCATACCATTTGTGCCTTTACGGCAGCTACCGTACTTGCTCATTTTACCAAAAACAAAGTCTGGTCATTGGTATTCCTGTTATTAGCCATTTTGGTAGGATACTCCAGGATGTATATGAGTCAGCACTTCTTCGAAGATGTTACGGCTGGTTCAGCGGTAGGGGTATTTCTGACGATGGCTTGGCTAGCATATGTTGATGGAAAGGGTTTTGCCGCTGGCATGAAACCCTGAATTAAGGCCACAGGCCGTCGGAGAGAGGGCCTTCTTGTTGTTCCAATTCCCGGATGGGCTGTGGCTTATATTTCCGCATTACCTCATCGTACATTTCCGCAGGAGTTGGGAATCGTTTGGGTTTAGGCTGAAACCATTTTGGCACTGGCGTGTACCTAGCCCATATTATTTCGTAACCAATAAAGATGCGGTATTTTCCTTCCTGCACATCATCCGCATGGCCTAGTCTTCTTTCTTCTCCCGGAGCAATGTTTGTTATCAGCCTGGTATCACAGGTAGTGCCCATATCTGTTCTGATAATCTGTTTGACAGCCACTGTAATCCACCTGGAATGAGAGTTATTGCGGAGACTACGCATATAACGAGACAATGGAAATAGCTGATTGGAAATGCCCACAATGCGAGCATCCACCATCGCGTCTTCACCTTCCCAGGGCTGGTACTGGCGCTTTTTCTTCATAGATTTCCGAAGCGTCTGAGATCTATACAGTAAATAGGTAATAATACAGGCAGAGAGGAATATAAAAGGTGCGTACATATACAAGTGGTTAAAAAAGATGATTAGGAAAGGTACTCAGCGGATAATATCGTATGTGCTGCACTGACAATATCATCATCGGACTCGTCGTGGCCGGCAAAGCCCAATGCAATTTCCTCACCAGGCAAAACCCTATTAAATACGAGCAGACTTGTCTGCCATCTGGCAGAACAACATTTCTCCTGTCTGACCGTCACTTTCACAGACGCATGACCGTTATTCCGGAGATATTCAACAGCTTCCTCGCTGTCTTCAGAAAGGGGGTATTTTACCAGGGTCACTACATCCAAGGCACATATTTTCTCCTCCTTTGAAGGAGTTCTGTCCTTGGTTGGAGGGGGCTTTGTATGCTCCTCTCTTGGTACGTGCGTTTGCGAGAGATATCCTTCTGTAGTCAACAACAATACAAGGGCAAAAATACAGAGTATAACAACTCCAATGGGGGCAATAATAGAGTAAATCATAACTGATCTTAAGTCAGAATGAAATTATCTCTATTAATTTGTTGATTCCTTTATTAGATGTTAACAAAACCAGATTTATTGCAACCAGGATTTAAAATTCTCTAATTAACGAGCCGTTTACAAATTTATCCGGATAATTTAGGGAGTTTTGCCATCTGCTAATTTTAAGATGGTGTTCATTACCATGGTGTTATCTTTAGGGTCTCACGTTTTAGATAGGTGCAGATGAATAACCCCTGGCAGCATAATCATTTGCTAATATTATGCAGATTAAAAGAAATCCCCACTATGCCACTTTGAGTAAGCCTTTTGAGTAGCGCTTAGAACTTGGTTAGTGAAAGGCTTAATCCCATACTTTTCCATTCCGCATTGTAATATGGTAACACTACCATATCTTTTTTCCCAGGAAATAATTTACGTTGTACAAAAGGATACATCCAATAAGCTGCTTTGGTTCCCAAGATACCAATTCCGGCACCTGCCACTACATCGCTCAGCCAATGGCGGTTATTGAGCATACGCAAGGCGCCTGTAGCCGTGGCTACTGCATATCCGGCAACGCCAATCCATGGAGATACATCCTTATACTCCTGGTAAAGAAATTCAGCTCCCATAAAAGCATTGCTAGTATGGCCACTAGGAAAACTCAGGTTATTACTGCCATCCGGACGTTCTTCATGCGTGCTGGTTTTCAGAATGCGGGTAGTACCTGCTGTAATCACTGCGGAGATACCCAAGATAATAGTACGGTCCCGCAGATTGTGCTTACCATGAATCCCAGCGAGATTCAATACGTATACGGCTGCCGTAGGCGTGTATTGCAGCACGTTATCTATACCGGTATTAAATCTGGGATGATCTTCCGATAATTCTGATTTGGTACTGCGGTTTAGATCCCGCAGAGAAGGGTTGTTGAGCGCAATGAAACCATATGTTACCATCGCTGAAGGAATGATTAATCCTGCGGCTGAACATCGGAAACGGCTATCCGCTCCATGAGGCAATTTAACAGTTGAAGGTTCAGGCTTTGCCCCTGTCAAGGGAATAGAATCTTTCAGAACAGAATGGTTATTAGCTGTCGTATCTGTAACAACCGACTGCTGCGCGGTTATGGTCTCCAGGCAAGTGAGGGAAATGCCAACCATCAAAATCAGTTTCTTCATGCAACTCTCCTTGTGCCGCAAAAGTAAAGGCAGATTCTGTAGTAATTCTGTATTATGCTTCCTGATGAATATCTACTTGATCTACAGTCTTTTGCGTAAATTTGTTATGAAATATAAATGTAATAACTAAGCCCAACAGACATCCTGTTACCACAGAGCCCACCCGCTCAATAGCGGTATCCCAGACATGTAAGCCGGCCTCATGTGTCATGACAATAATCGTTGCAGCCAATGCGGTGCGAGTGGCTGCTTCCAGTTTCAGTAAGTTACAAAGAACTACCGTTATTACCACAGCAATGCTCATGAACACCACAATGTTTGTCATCAACGACTGATTAAGATGAATGAGGATTAATAGGAAACCCGATAAAGCCCCTATCAGATTGGCTTTGATACGTGTAACCGCCAGCGTAACCGCGTCAGATCCATCCGGGGATAATACTAACATCACGGAAATTAGCACCCATACTGTATCTTTGTAGCCAAATAACCATGAAAGGAGGCTCACTATAACAACGCCAGTAACGCATTTTGCAGCGTATATACTTACACGTTTGAATCTTTCTTTATCAGACATGGCGCAATGTTAACGATTTTTTGAATATAATAGTTAAACGGATGAATTTACGGAAACCAGGCTTCCTGGCGGCTATTGCTTTGTTTGCACTACTATTTACCAGTTGCATCAAGGATGCCCCTCTTAACCCGGAAGCAGACATCGACTCTTTTATCGTCGATAAGAAATATCTCTCAGGCGATGTTTTTATTGATCAAGCGAATGCGAAAGTATTGCTCTACCTGAAAAAGAATGCTTACGACAGCGGTATTGTACCTAGAATTGTAGTAACGCCCGGCGCTACTATTAACCCACCTGCAGGAGATACCCTGCGATTTGATTCCACCAGCTTGCAGCAATACACGGTTACTTCCCAGAGCGGGAAATACCATAAAGTGTATACCATAGAAGTGGTAAACATTGGTACCTGGGCATGGGACTTTGAACAATGGGTTATTCAACCTACTTCTAAGTACTTGTATCCCATTGAACCAGATTCCTCGCAGATTTGGTCTTCCGGTAACCCAGGCGTATCACTAGCAGGCGTTCCCAAAGATCCCGCTGCTTATCCACTACGCGATACAACGGAAGCCTATCACGGCAATTATTCCGCCGTATTGGAAACACGTGGCGGCACTACCTTATCCGGCATTATGGGCATCAAATTATTCGCCGGTTCGCTGTATCTCGGGGTATTTGACAGTAAGTATGCTATCACGCAGCCACTGGCAGCTACACAATTCGGACAGCCTTACCTGGGCCGTGCAGCGAGGTTTACGGGCTATTATAAATACAATCCCGGCGCAACCTACCAGAATAAAGCCGGAAAGCCTGTACCAGGTGTAATTGATTCCTGCTCTATCTACGCGGTGCTCTATAGAGGCACTACCCGCCTTGATGGTACCAATATCCATACTTCAGATAGAATTGTAGCAGTAGCCCAATTGCCTGACGGTTCTGCCAGAGGAAACTTTACCCGCTTTGATCTGCCATTTGTATATAAACCTAATGCTATTACTTCAGGAAGCATGATGATGGCGATCGTTATTTCTTCCAGCCAGAACGGAGATAAATATGAAGGCGCTATCGGCAGTCGCTTGCTGGTAGACAGTTTGAAGATTATTCACGAATAAAGAACCAATGCTACAATGAATAGGATATATAAAAGACTGACCGTTTTATTTTTGATCATCTCGGTTGCTGGATCGCTTCGCGCACAGGATAGCACTACTACTTTTAAGCCTTTCCTGGAACATAGGATTATTGCGGGCTTCAACTTCGGAGGAACAGCTCCTGTAGGACTGCCTAATACCATTCGAGCTATCAAAGGCTACTGGCCGGAATTCACGCCGGCGCTGGGTTATGAACTATCTCTCAGGGCTACACGTAAATGGGGCGCCGCAGTAGGTGTAAAACTGGATTTCAAAGGAATGGGCACCAAAGATGAGGTGATGTATTTCCCTACGGTGATCACCGTGAAAGATGGTTCTTCCACTGGTACTTTTGAGGGAACCTTTACGGGTAAGAACAAGACCATTGTCCGTAATGCTTATGTTACCTTCCCGGTAAGTGCGGTCTTTACACCCAATGATAACTGGCGCTTTTCCCTCGGCGGTTATTTCTCCTGGAAGTTCAGTAGCAACTTCTACGGAACAGTGTCCGATGGCTACATCCGCAACGGAGGCCCTACCGGCGAAAAAATTATCGTAGATGAAGCCTCTTTCGACTTCGGCCGCGATGTACGTAAATTCGACGCTGGCTTGCAAGGAGGCGCTGAACGTAGGGTAGGCAAACGCCTTAGCGTAATCGGAAATCTCTCCTGGGGCTTGAAACCAGTATTCCCAAATGAATTCAAAGGATTAGACTTTCCACTCTATAACATCTACATGATGCTAGGTGTAAGCTATAAGATATAGTGTAGATCGTGTCTCCCTATAACAAAAAAGCCGCATATCATATGCGGCTTTTTTGTTTATATACATTCCCTACAATTAATACTTCGCGGGGGTACCTGGTTTAGGCAAGGCAGCCTTGATGAAGTCCCGGATATCCTCACTGCCAGTGGCCAGGTCATCTTTACGTAGGTACATCATATGTCCACTCCGATAACCTTTCCAAGACAGCCTGTCTTTCATACGGCCACCAGGATCCAGTTGCCACATGCTGTATTTGGCATTGAAGTAATCACAAGCGCCATCGTAGTAACCCGACTGTATCATTACATGTAAGTAAGGGTTCTGGGCCATTGCCTGACGAAGATTCTCTCCTGAATTATCATTGTTAAAATCCCATGGATGCACAGGGCCGAGCATCATATATTTGAGGTCTGTTTTGAAACCTAGCTCATCTCTTAAATACATATTGATCGCTGGAGTAAAGGAATGTAACCAGCTAGTCAATTCGGGATTGAAGTCTGGTCTTTCGCCCGCAAGTTGGCGGTCAATGCCACGGTAGCGACTATCCAGCCTTCCCACTGTGAAGCCTTTATCTCTCAACAATTCTTTCCAGAAGAAGTCCGTAGGGACATCCAGGTTATACTGGAGAATTACTTGCTCGGAGAGCCCTGAATACCTCGCCATTTTCGTAGCAATCGCTTTACGTTTGGCCTCATCGAGGAAAGCCCCCTGACTGATAGCAGGGATCAGTTCATTGATGGTAAATGCTTCTACTTCGGGCAGCATAGCGGTCAGGTCTTTCTGCTGTAAATCGGCAGCCAGCGCCTTGTGATACCAGGCCGTAGCAGCGAAATAAGGAAGGCGCAAGGCGGCATTCACCGGGCCATTACGATTGATACCTAAATCCGTCGGGGATACGAGAATAACGCCATTCAGATACATCCACTGGGCATTTTGCAGTTCCAGGGCTAGACCCGAAACCCTTGTGGTGCCATAGCTTTCTCCAATAAGGTATTTAGGAGAGCCCCAGCGATTGTTGCGGGATACAAAAGTATTAATCCATTCTGCCAGATATTTGATATCTGCATTCACACCAAAGAACTTTTCTCTCGGCGTATCTTTTGAAACGATCCTTGAAAAGCCCGTGTTCACTGGATCTACATATAATATATCCGCTATATCCAGAATGGACTGATTGTTTTCGTGTAGGCCATAGGGTTGTACCGGATAACCTTCTTCATCTATGTTCAGCAATTTAGGGCCTGTATATGCAATCTGCATCCATACAGACGCTGATCCCGGACCACCATTAAAGGAAATGACCAACGGACGTGATCCTTTGTCTTTTATATCCGTTCTTTCATAATAGTTGAAGAAGATACCTGCCACCGCTTTACCATTGTCATCCCAGACAGGCTGAGTGCCAGAAGTCACCTTATAGGAGATTTTCTGTCCCTTAATCGTTACCTCATGCTGACTCATTATAGTAGTATCAGGGTTGAGGGTCACTGATGGTTTGGTGGTTTCTCCGGCCACTGGAGTAGGTTTGTTGGCTTTCTGCTGCGCGATCACTGTAGTGGCGCTAATACCGCTGATCAGCAGAGGAATCAGCAGGTGTTTTTTAAGTGGGTTCATGTGATTTAGATCTTGATTGTACAGTAAGATTACACAAATCGATCTTAAATACAAGCGCTTTTCCCTGAGCGGAAAAAATTACAGCTCCTCCGGCGGAATACTTTTACTAAGATGCTGATAATCCGATGGGCGTTTGCCCGTTAATTTAAAGAAGGTATTACTGAAGGCAGAAACACTGTTATAGCCCGTATCCCAGGCGATTTCACTGATAGTTTTATCCGTTTCAATCAAATAGCCCATGGCACGGGCCATGCGGGCCAGTTTCAGGTATTGAAAGAAGGAAATATCCATAGAAGAACGGAACATCCTGGTGAGGGTACGTTCGCTAGTATTAAATTGATGGCATACACTCTCCATAGACAATGGTTCGCTGAGGTTCTCCTGGATGTATTTAAGAATGGGCCGCATTCGCGGATGATCGCTGGTAGGGAGGGTAATAGGAAGAGGACTAGTACTGATATCCGGCAAGATATTCTTCATCGCCTTGATAAACGCATATGGCCGAGAACCCGGCAGCACATTACCTTCCCACTTAGCCGTATACAGGAGCATTTCCAATAGGAGATTGGTGACCGGGTAAATGCCAGTAGTACTGTAGAACGGATGCTGCTTGTCTTCCTTCTCTGAAAAAAAATAAATCGTGCGCACATAATTCGCCGGATACCGATGGGCAAAATAATGCTCTACACCCGCTGGTACCCACATGTAATGCCTTGCAGGCAGGAAATATGTTTTCTCCCTGGTATATAAAAAAGCCGCACCTCCTTCAACATACGTTAGTTGTCCTTTGTTATGCTTATGGAAAGGGAAGTGGTGTTCGGTTTTCCAATGCCATATGTACGCCGACTGAGGTAACTCATCTGCGTCGGCAAGAATCTGGTCATAGTTGATATGTTCCATTTGGCCGGTTCTAACAATTTTATGGCAATTTATAGAAAAAATAATTACCCAACTGAATGGAACTTTGCAGCTTCATCGTCACATGTATGTCTACAATTAGTAATAAGATACTGGCGGGAGTGTTGCTGATAGCACTTTCCGGCAGCATGAATGCCTTTAGCCAGGACCCTGAACACAAGAACACACTGACACTTCTAGAAGTTTGGAAAAGAACCGCCACATATAACAAACAGTTGCAGATGCAGCAACTGAAAGTCCAAAGTGCAGATGAACGTGTTAAAACGGCCAAATCGGAGAAGCTGCCCGAAGTGAGTGCCAATGGTATGTATGGCAGGTTTTCCAATTTTACTTTGTATGAAGACGGACTTTTAAAGGCGCCAACACAGATCCCCATTGAAAAGAAGGGGACTTATAAAGTGAACGGAGAAGCATATTTCAACCTCTATAACGGTGGAAAGTTAAACCGTGAAATCACCGCTGCTACCACAGAAACAGAGCTGGCAAAAGAACAGAAGAATTTGACCGAATCAGAAATCCGATTCAAAGCTGCTGCCTATTATCTCGATATCTACCGAAATGAGCAATACGAGAGCGTCATGCTCCAGGACATATCAGAACGGGAAAAAGAATTGGAAGAGATACGCCAGTTGTTGCAAAATGGCGTAGTACTTAAAAGCGATGTACTACGGGCGGAATTGAAGCTCTCTAAGCAGAGAATGACGCTACTGGAAATTCGCAATAGCCTGAAGATCGCTACCCAGCGGCTCAATATCATGATGGGAGCACCTGATACCGCTATTATTCATGTGGCAGCAGATACCGTAGATCTATCCTCACAGCAACGCACCTACGAAGATTTTCTGCAGGATGCCTATACGCATTCTTTTGAATTTAAAATTTCGGAGAAAGAAACAAAATTAAGTGAGATCAAGCTCCAGCAGGTGAAAGCGAATATTCTTCCTAAGGTAGGACTGTTCGCGGAATACAATTACTCGTATCCTGAAATCATCTTATATCCGTATTCCTTTAATCCATATGGCTTGGGAATGGCCGGGGTGAAAGCCTCCCTGCCTATCTCTCAGCTTTATCTGAACAAACACCGGAAAGCAGAGGCTAAGATAAACCTGATGCGTCAGGAAATTGAACATTCGGATACGCAAGATAGAGTAAGAGAAGAAGTAAGATCCGCATACCTGCGCTATACCGAAGCGATTACCCGTATACAGGTAGCTAAAGAGAATATCGCACAGGCCCAGGAGAATTTTCGGATTGTCAATAATACCTACTTCAATCAACTGTCGTTGTTGACAGATCTATTGGATGCAGAAACGCAATTGCTGCAATCCCGCTTTGATCTGACCACTGCACAGGTGACGGCACAATTGCAATACTATCAATTATTGAAAGCAACAGGCAACCTATAAATTTATGAGCAAAGCAACAAATACAAATACGAACACCAACAGAACGGACAGAATAATTTCAAGAATAACTACCATAGTAGCTTCTATCGTAGTGGTATGCCTGGCTATTTGGGGTATCAGGACATTGATTCGCCAGGCCAATTTTGAAGAAACGAATGATGCACAGGTAGATGAATACATCAACCCGGTAGTCGCTAAAGTCACAGGTTATATTGAAGAAATCCGGTACGAAGAAAACCAGGATGTCAAGAAAGGGGATACCCTCATCATCATTGATAACAGTGAATATGCCACCGCTCAGCAGGAAGCGGAAGCCGCTTTACTCAATGCAAAGGCACAAATTGCTGTTATTCAGAGTAATGTAAAGACCACCGACCAATCCTCTAAAGTATACCAATCCCAGATCGCGGCAGCTAAAGCCAAACTGACGAATCAGGAACAAGAATATGAACGCTATAAAAAGCTCTACGACGTAGAATCAGCCACCAAACAGCAACTGGACAGAGTAACCGCAGCCCTGGACGTGGCGCGCTCAGATTATAAAACAGCGGTTAATTCCTACGAAACTTCTTTATCCCGCGTAGAAGATGCTAAGGTGCAACTGAAAGCGCTGGACGCGGAAATTAAGAGGAGAGAGGCGGTAGTCACAAAAAATGACCTCACTGTTTCTTACACGGTCATCCTAGCTCCATACGACGGTAAAATGGGCCGTCGGACCATTCAGCCAAAGCAACTGGTCCAAGCAGGGCAGACGCTGGCCTTTATCGTAGACAGAGAAGCCGGTAAATGGGTAGTGGCCAACTATAAGGAAACGCAGATTCGTCATATGAAAGTAGGCGAGAAAGCGAAAATTGTGTTGGATGCTTATCCCGGTAAAACTTATACAGGTGTAATAGAATCGCTGTCTGCGGCCACTGGTAGTCGGTTTTCACTGTTGCCTCCGGATAATGCCACTGGTAATTTCGTGAAAATAGCCCAACGTATTCCTGTTCGTATACGCCTGGAAGGTAGTGGAGCGGAACTGAAAGACCTGAGTGCCGGAATGAGTGCCGTAGTGGCTGTGAAAAAAGAAAGGAACTGATAGGTTATGTCTAAAGATGCAAATTTCAGAAGCTGGGCGCCGGAATGGCTGATCCGACTCACTATCATCCTGGTGATGCTGCCAACCGTTATGTTGTTTGCTTTGGCCACCGCTAACGTAAACGCAGCTACGGGATTTTATGGAGTGGAGCCGCAGGATATACAGTTTTCGATGCTGGTATATTACTCTGCCCTGGCCGCTTTTACACCATTGGAACGACGTTTTTTTAGCCGTATCTCCACCAAGGAATACTTCCTGATATGTATTGTGTTGCAGGTAGTTGTTACCTATTGCATATACAATACCCGTGAACTGTCTATATTATTTATATGCCGATTTCTCCAGGGGATACTGAACTGTGGCGTTACCAGTATCTGTTTGACCCTGTTGTTTTCTCGGCTTAAGTCTGAGCATGCCCGTGAAATCGGATATGCTTTTTTTTACGCACTGATATTGTGTGCTTCTTCTTTTACCTCACTAGTTACCGCCCCGATCATTGATGATTATGAATACAATGTGCTGTACAAGGTGATGATCTACATTTTTGTTCCTGGCGCGGTATTACTATTGTTACTGATGAACCGGATCCATTTGGTAAGGAGAGTTCCTCTTTACCAGTTGGATTGGGGCAGTTTTGTCCTGTATGCGCCATTCCTGGTATGCCTAGCTTATGTGCTCATATACGGACAACAATACTACTGGCTTCAGGACCCTACCATTGTTTGGAGTATCGCAGCAGTGGTAGGCCTGGGCTTTGTATTTATAGTGAGACAACTAACCCGCAAGCGGCCGATGATTCACATGGAAGTGTTTAAGTATCGTGGTTTCGTATTTGGGTTAGTGTTAATAGGGTTGCTGTACCTTATCCGTGGCGCCTTTAATGTGACCACCACTTATTTCTCTACCGTATTGGGAATGGATCCCCAACATATTTATGAACTCTTCATTTACAATATTTTAGGAATAGCCGTTGGAACCATTATTGCAGCGCGATTTGTTATTCGTCAACGCCCAGCACAGTTTATCTGGCTAGTGGGGTTCTTCCTGCTGTTTGTATTTCACGCCTGGATGTATTTTCATTTTGCATCTGAAGCTGATCAGCAAACATTCATCGTCCCTCTATTTATACAAGGGGCAGGAGCGGGGTTACTCATGACGCCCATCATCTTGTTCACCATTTCATCGGTACCATTTGAGCTGAGCCAGTCGGCCGCCGCGATAGGGGTATTTGTGCGATTTGCTTTCTTCAGCGCCAGCACTGCTACGATTAATTACTTCAGTCTTTTCTACGCAAAAATTCATGCCACCCGGCTGAGTGATCGTATCACGGCGATAGACGATGGATTATCGGAGAGACTACATGGCTACCAGTCGGCATTGCAATCTCGGGGCTTACCGGCTGATCAAGCCGCGAAAGCCGCCACGGGCTTGCTGGGGCGCGCTGTGCAGAAACAGTCCTTCCTCCAATATGCGATGGATTATTATGCGTTGGTAGCTATTTTGATAGGGGTGATTATGCTGGTCATCATTATGGCGCCGTTCATTAATCGTACAATCATTAACGTTAAAGCGAAGCAACCCGCGGCAGCTACTTTTTAATGGAAAAAATAGGGGCTCTTTTTATATTATGTTAAATAAGTTATTTCCACCATTGCATGAAAGTCAGATAACCATTGTTCTCTGATGCTAGTGTATTCATGGCTGTTAGTAGCCGTTGTTTCTCGGACAAATATTCCTTTAATGTAATAGTATTCGAAGCCTTGGATTGTTCCAAGGCTTTTTGTTGTTGCTGGATTTGCTGTAATGAGCTATGCCAGGCGGCATCAGGAGTAAGGGCATATTCCTGGAGAGCCTTATTTCTTCGAATGGTATAAGGACTTGGCGCTGAGATGTCCTCCTCGTTGCTACTAAAGTTTTTCTGCTGCCAGTCTTCCAGGGATAGGGCCATAACAGCGGCATCGTCCGAACTCAGGGAGCCGAGTTCCACCAGGTAGATATTTGTTGTTTCGTTGTTAATGAGCAGGCCATAATCTCCACTGTTGCTGCCAATCAGCAGATAGCCAGGCATATACTGTTGGATTTCGTAGGCTGTATTCATTTCTGTTAACTCCTCCAGGCCGTATAGAGCGGTGGTATCAGAGAAATAGCGGCTGGTCCGGAGATCTTGCTGTTGCAAGAATTCGGCGTACCATAAAGGAATGGTGGTGGCAAGAGCGCTGGCTGTCTCCCGGATAATTAATTCAAATGCTGTATTCATTTCTCAGCCGGTTCATCTTTGTATTCAAATACAAACCTGATGGGCCCCACAATATGCTGATTAAAAGCCGGTAATTCCTCAGAGGGAATCCAGTATTCATTATGCAGCTCCGCGCCAACATTTTCCTGGCGATATTGCGATAGGAAATTTTTATCTACATCAAACTCCGTCACATAGCCGTTACCGTAGGCCGGGACATTCCATTCAACCGTAATCTGCTTGGCGTATTCGAAATTTGAAACAGGATAGAAGATAGGCTGGTCCGGGAGCCGCGGCGGAAACTCCTTCCATTCGGATTGTTGGATCAGCTCTAGCTCTTTTGCATTCACCGGGCGAAACAATGTTACAATATCAGTCATAGAGAGCAATATAATTGATTTCAAACAATTACATCAAAGGCGGCATCATTCACAACACGGAGCAGCCCCTCCGGCGGCCCGAATAAATCATAAAAAGTGGACCTGCCTAAAATCGGGCAGAAGGGTCTTTAAAGGAATCCCAAACCCAATTTTCTATTTAACATAAGATAGATTATCAGACAATTTCGGAACACACAAAACTAGGCCCACCGAAACCCGGTTTTTAAAAAAAAATTTTTGGCGCTTCGCGCCCGGCGTCGCAAAAAATCAAATAGATGCCTGAAAATGAAGCCGCTGAGAATGCGATAAAAATGTTTTATGTGACCTATGTCTCGAATATTTAATTTTCAGCGGCCGAATTTTGGGGCTAAAACGCTGTGTTATGGGGAAAGAAAAAGCCGTAAAAGAATCCTGCAAGGTTCCTTTACGGCTTCACTCCCTTTGAGGCTATTCTAATCGGCGCGGAAATATTTCGCAACGCCCGGTCGCTGTGCACTATAAATGCCAGCGTGACCACTGAAATAATATGCAGTGAAACAAGCGACCGCAAAATAAATAACGTGTGTAGTCCCAAATAATTCAACGCCCATAATCGTACAGGCTAATGGTGTATTCGTGGCGCCCGCAAAAACCGCAATAAATCCAAGTCCAGCCATCAGATCTACAGGTGCGCCCAGCCAGCCGGCAATGGCATGTCCCAATGTGGCGCCCATAAAAAATAACGGCGTTACCTCGCCACCTTTAAAACCCATTCCCAGCGTAATCGCCGTGAATACGAGTTTCAATAACCAGCTCCAATCACTGATCTGATCACCCGCCTTGAAGGCGTTCACAATACTAACACCGTTCGGATGCTCACTGGTAACCCCTAAACCTAGATAATCGGTCGTTTGGAAAACATAACATAAAAGGATAATGATAAGACCGCCAACAACTGGTATCAACCAAGGTCTTTTAATATATGCATTGGCGTTATACTTAATCGCATGCATGAGCGTACTGAATAACCAACTGGTAAGCCCGAAAGCAACACCCGCCGCAATTACTTTTACCAATAACCATACATCCATATGCAGGAAAGGAATTCCTGTTGTAGATGGAATGGCTTCATAAAATATCTGGTAATGAGTATGCGTGATGCCCCAGGCGCTACATACCATATCTGCCAGCACAGCGGCTATCAGACAAGGAACCAATGCATCATAGCGCATAACGCCCACAGCTAGTACCTCCAAAGCAAATACTGCTCCTGTAACCGGTGTCCCGAAGACTGCCCCGAAACCGGCGGCAATTCCCGTCATCAATAAAATACGTGTATCCCTTTGCGTGAGCCCGATCGTTCTACCAATCCAACCCGCCATACTACCGCCAATCTGTACTGCAGTTCCTTCACGGCCTGCAGACCCACCAAATAAATGTGTGATAATGGTAGTGATAAGTACCAGTGGCGCCATACGCGCCGGTACACCTCCGTCTGGCTGATGGATCTCCTCCATGATAAGGTTATTACCCTTCTCGGCATTCTTCCCAGCCAACTTATACATATAATATATAAGTATACCCGCTATCGGTAAAAGAAATAAGAGCCAATGATTATTCCAGCGTATATGCGTTACCGTATCCAGCAACCAGAGAAAAAGCGCTACCAGCGATCCAGTGACAACCGCAACAGGCGTAACTAATAAGGTCCAGCGAAGTAGCTGATAAGCAATCGTAAATTGTTCCTTGGGAAGGTATTGGTTATGTTTCATATTCCTACAAATAAACTTAATCAGGGGAGACTACTACCCTGTCGAAAATTTGTAGGCGCCATCAGCTTCGGCGATGCGAAACGGTTTGATTGTAGGAAGACACCATTTCCTATGGTTGCAAAAGTATAAATTTATTTTAGAAGTTGTGCATAATAGGCTGCACCCCAAAGGGCTGTCTTATCATTATTGACAATATGCAAAGGAACACTCGACAGCAATTCCGCCATACGATCGCCCTGGATATAATGATTATAGAAGTCGCCTGTTTCCAATAAAGGCGCAATCTTCGGTGGAATACCTCCTCCAAGGAAGAGCCCGCCAGTGGATTTATATTTCATAGCCAGATCTGCCGACACGCGTCCTAGATAACGAACAAACAATTCCATCGTCTTTTTCGTAATCCCCATCTCTCCTGTCAACGCCGATTTACTAATTACGGCCGATTCATCTCCCTGCTGTAAGGCCGCTCTCAAGGTGCTACTTTCTTCATATCCTTCTACATCTCTGAGAAATGAATAGATGTCCCTTATTCCTGGCCCAGACACTACCCTTTCCCAACTCACGATTTCATATTTCTCCTGTAAATATTTCAACAATCGGATATCTGCATCATTCCGCGCAGCAAAATCAGAGTGCCCACCTTCCGAAGCAAAAGGATGATGTGACACTCCATCCCAAAACAATCCCGCCATCCCCAAACCTGTGCCCGGCGCAACAATGGCCATATTCCCAGCATGAGAAGCGGAGCCTCTGTGTAAAGTCGTTAATTGCTGAGGAGATAAAGTGGCCAGCCCGTATGCTGTCGCCTCCAAATCATTTATCAAGGCTGCATGGGTCACACCAGTGGCCTGACGAATCTCCTCTGTGGTCAATTCCCTCGACAAATTAGTCAGCTCTACCCTCCCATTAAATACCGGACCGGCTACGCCAATGCATATACGCTGTACCGGTGTATCACTGCTATGCTCCAAAAAGTCGGTGAACATATCCGTGATATTAGTATAGTCTCGTGAAACATATGTCTGCTCTCTAACTACATCCAACTCGCCATCTACAGCACTGAAAAGCGCCAGGTTCGTCTTTGTGCCGCCCAAATCTCCGGCCAGCAGATATATACGCTGATGAGTATGCTCTGCCTCCTGGAAGGTGGGAAGATATTGTAGCTTTTTCATTGTCTGGGTCATCGTAAAGGCTTTGTGAGCCTTAAAAATAGGGATAATTATGAAAAAGTCATGTGTATTATTCGGGAATACCGCCACCAGGGCAAGCAATTGTGGAACAGCATTTGCCACCAGAACATTTTGACAGCAGAAATGTATTTGATAAAGCTCCCGTTTAAATAATACTGTATTATGGAAAGACATACTTATCAGACTGGAATTATCGGCAACTGCTCCTATATGGCGCATATCAATGTTAACACGAATGTAGACTGGCTATGCTGGCCCCGGATGGACAGTACCTTTCTATTCGGCGGCATGCTAGACAAACATAAAGGTGGCCACTTCTGTATTCTCCCCGAAGGAAAATATGAGACGAACCAGTATTATATGGAGAATACCAATGTCCTCTGTACAGAAATCACTACTGCAGAAGGTAGCTATCGTGTAACAGATTTCGCACCTCGTTTCATGCAGTACGAACGCCAGTTTAAGCCACTCATGATGATACGTAAAGTGGAACCACTGCAAGGATCTCCACGTATACGAGTGAAATGTAAACCAGTTTGCGATTATGGCGCCATACAACTGCGGCCCCTGCGCGGTAGTAGCCATGTGGAGTTTATTGGTTGTGAAGATCGCATCCGCCTGACAACCAACATTGCTGTCAATTATATTATTGACGAAGACCTGTTCGTATTAAACGATACCAAATACCTCCTCCTCACCTACGGCCATCCGTTGGAAGCTGCCCTGGAAAGCACCGCAGAAAGATTCCTCCGGGAAACAACACTATACTGGCGTAGCTGGATTAAACAATCCTCTATCGCCAATTACTACCAGCCTTTCGTTATCCGTTCGGCCCTCACCTTGAAAATGCATCAATACGAGGATACCGGGGCAATCATTGCCGCCAGTACCACCAGTTTGCCAGAATTCCCCACCAGTGGCCGAAATTGGGATTACCGTTACTGCTGGATGCGCGATTCTTTTTATGTACTCACCGCCCTCAATCACATCGGGCACTTTGAAGAAATGGAACGCTACTTCGGCTATATTACGGATATCTCCTTCTCTGGCGATTTCCGATACCAGCCGCTGTATGGCATTACCGGTAAGAAGGATCTGATAGAAACAGTACTCCCCCATTTAGACGGCTACATGGGCAATCAACCTGTACGTGTTGGTAACCAGGCATATGAACATATTCAGAATGATATCTACGGACAGGTACTGATTTCCATGCTGCCCCTTTATACGGATCACCGCTTTATTTTCTCTGAAAGAAAAGACAGCACCAGGTGGGTGGTCTTGCTGCTGGAGAAAATAGAACGTACCATTGATGAGAAAGATGCAGGTATATGGGAGTTTAGAAATATTTCTAACATTCACTGCTATACGAATCTCTTTCAGTGGGCTGGATGCAACGCCGCTGAGAAGATGGCCAGAACTATAAAGAATGAAGAGCTGATCCAGCGTGCAGTAGCTTTGAAAGAAAAGGCCGCTGAACATATTGAAAGCTGCTATGATCCGGAAAGAAAAGTATATACAAATGCAGCAGGCAGCAAATACCTGGACGCCAGTACTTTACAGTTGATTATGATGAACTACCTGGACCCCAATTCCCAGAAGGCAAAAGATCACCTGGAAGCGCTGGAGAAGGAATTAAAAACAGATGATGGTCTTTTCTATCGTTACTTACACTCTGACGATTTCGGAAAGCCTAAAACGACTTTCCTGGTTTGCGCCTTCTGGTATGTAGAAGCTTTAGCCTGTGTAGGACGCGTAGAAGAGGCGCAAAAGGAATTTGAAAAGCTCCTCCAATATTGTAACCACCTGCTACTGTTTAGTGAGGATGTGGAATCGGGCAATGGCAGCCAGTGGGGTAATTTCCCGCAAGCCTACAGTCATGTAGGATTGATGAACGCCGCTTATAGGATTTCTATGAAATTGGATACACCAATATTTTTATAACAGTACCTATCAACTGAACTAAAAACGCGATGCCTTCGGCATCGCGTTTTTAGTTTTACCCGCCGTGCGAAGCGCGGCGGGTAAACACCAGCGCCTGTTTTTACTTCTTCAAAGTTCTGAGGAAATGCCTCACTTCATGATAACTTCGTAGATAGTATCTAGCTGCAGATACTTGGCTGCCTACTTTAATCGTATAGGATTGCGGGGGTAATGATTTAAAGACATCCTCGTCTGTAACATCATCACCCATCGCCATTATAAAATCGTATGTGCCTTCCCGTAACCACGATTCAGCCGCTTTACCTTTATTAATCTCTACATTCTTTACCTCAATCACCATATCTCCGGGAAGTATCTGTAACCCTCTCTCATTGGTATAGTATTTCAAGGTACTCATCAACTCATTGGCCCGCAGCTCCCCTAGTCCTGGTTCTACTTTGCGGTAATGCCATACTAAGGAATAGCTCTTCTCTTCAATAAAGGAACCAGGGGTACGATCCGTAGCCGTTTCTAGGATAGGCATGATATCCTGTTTCCATTTATCACTGAGGCCTGGCAACTGAAACCAGTCGCCATCTTTGGTTTTCTGCCAGGAGCCATGTTCGGCCACTAAGTCCAGTGGCATATGGCCAAACCATTTTCCCAGTGTCACATGGTTGCGGCCACTTATCATGACCACTCTATTTCCTGGTACAGCAGCCAATTCCCGGAGGAGTTGGTACAAGTCCGGATCAGGTGCTGCGAGGTCTATGTTTGTCTGAAAGCCAACCAGTGTCCCATCGTAGTCGAGGAAGAGAATGCGACTTTTAGCCTTCCGATATTCTTGACGTATATACATGGCCGTTTCTGGTGATACCAATCGCGCTAGCATCTTCTGTTGCATGGTATTGACTTCCTTCAGCCTTGTCATGAACAGTTCTACCCAGTGGTGAATATTGAACTTACTCACTATCTGGCGCATCAGCTTCATACGGCGTTGCTGTTCTTCCAGTGGCATCTTGATGGCTTCCACAATAGCCTCTCGCATAGCGCCCACATTATTGGGATTTACCAGGATCGCATCTACGAGTTCCTTGGAGGCGCCAGCCATTTCGCTGAGTATCAATACGCCGTCGTTATTGATACGACTGGCTACGTATTCTTTACTAACGAGGTTCATACCGTCTCGCATAGGGGTCACCAGGCATATATCGGCGAAGTTGTAGAGGGCCGACAACATCTCCACCGGAAAGGAACGGTAGAAATATTGCACCGGATGCCAGTTCAGTGTCCTGAAGCGGGCGTTGATATGCCCTACCTTTTGGTCTATATCCTCTCTGAGCTGTTTATATTGAGGAACGGTATCCCTAGAAGGCACTACTATCATATACAGAAATACCTTCTCGATATATTGCGGGTAAAGCTCTAACAGCCTTTCGAAGGCTTCGAGTCGTTGTAATATTCCCTTGGAGTAATCCAGCCGATCAATGGAGAGAATCATTTTCTCCGTTTTGAACGCTTCGTGCAACTGCGCCATATTCGCACGCACGATTGGGTGCATGCCTAGGGTGGCATAGTTCTTTTCATCAATTCCCATTGGGAATGTTTCTACCACAATGGCCCTGTCATTAAAGGATACGATATTGGCAGATGCTTGGGCCGGCAACAACCGGGCTACGGCATCCAGGAAATGGCGGGTGTCATCGAATGTATGGAAGCCCATGAGGTCGGCTCCTAACATACCTTCCAATATCTCGGTACGCCAGGGTATCAGTCGGAACAGCTCGAAAGAGGGAAATGGAATATGCTGGAAGAAACCGATAGAGATTTCTGGCATCTCGGTTCGAATCATCCCCGGCAATAATAACAGTTGATAATCATGTATCCAGATGATATCTCCTGGTTCTGCGACGGAGAGTACCATATCCCGAAATTTCCGGTTCACTTGGAAATAGGCATCCCAGTTACTTTCTACATAGCGGGCATAAACGGACATATAGTGGAAAACCGGCCACAGTGTTTCGTTGCAAAAACCCTCA
The DNA here is from genome assembly GCF_019236475.1 of Chitinophaga sp. Lineage (GTDB taxonomy): Bacteria > Bacteroidota > Bacteroidia > Chitinophagales > Chitinophagaceae > Chitinophaga. The sequence goes on along the minus strand of NZ_JAFAIX010000002.1, from coordinate 85,311 downwards.
TAATAGTTGTTGATTTCATCTTCAGTGAGGAAAACCGGCAGCAGGTTCATCTTTCTCAACTGAGCGGTGACTTTCTCCTGTTCCTTCTTATCGTTAATGACTTGTCCGGGCCATCCAATCCAGATGTTATTCCCTTCCCGATAAATAGACCCCAAACCGGTAGCCAATCCTCCTTCGCTAGTCTGCAGGACATGCGCACCGTCCTGTTCCTGAATCTTAACCGGCAGCCTGTTCGATACAATAATAGTTTTTCTCATAGTCTTATTATATATCTATTTTCAAAATACGTTCTGATGGGAAACAGCACACACAAATCAATAAATGTACCCGTAGAGCGGAACCGATAGATGATAGATAATAAAGCGCGTACAGCAGCGATGGTTCTTCAGGTGGGTTATCCGGAGATGGACAGGGCATTCCCAATAAATGCAATCAAAAGCAATGGTTCACAATATACAGAAAATGAAGGGGCTATGCAAACGAAGGGGTTAAAAAGCCGGGGCAAGGTACTCCCCGGTCCATTTAATTTACTTTTTTCCTAAAGTCATCAAAACTACTCCCGCAATCACAATAGCCGCAGCGGCAATCACCATAGAGGTAATGCTTTCATGGCCAATGGCCCAACCCAAGAAAAGGGCTACAATAGGATTAATATAGGCGTAAGTAGCGGTCAATTTGGGTGGCGCGTTTCGGGTCAGCCAACTATAGGAGGTATATCCTACTAATGATCCGATAAATACCAGGTAGAAATAGGCAGTCCAGCCGTCAGGAGGCATATGTAGGAAGCTGGAGGCAGTATTATCCTCTGTAATGGCGCTTACCAGTAAGGCGAAAACGCCTCCCGCCAGCATTTGAATAGCCGTGGAAGTGATTTGTGGCGGCATGGGCAAGCGGGGCACCATCAGAGAGCCAGTGGCCCAGCAAATATTCCCCAGGATAACAATCAGTACTGGCCATAACGGAAAGGCCTGTACGTTCTCCTGGTGGAACGGATTAAATAACAGGAACAGTCCTACGAAACCAACGGCAATTCCCAACAGCGTGGTGGTGGAAGGTCTGTTCTTACTGAAAAAGGCCCAGTCCAGTCCCATGAACCAGGCAGGCATGGCTGCCACGAGCAGGGCTACCAATCCGGATGGCATATAATGAACGGCCAGTGCCACGGTAGTATTTCCTATACCTATCAGTAACACCCCAACGAAAGAAGCAGCCACGATCTGGCGGAACTTGGGCAGTGTTCTCTCCCTATATACGCCAATGGCCAGGAGTACAATTCCCGCCAGGAAAAAGCGCATGGAAGACAGGTAAAAAGCCGGTACTGTGGCAGTGGCTATTTTCATACCCAAGTAGGTAGAGCCCCAGATAATATATACAGCAAACAGGTACAGCCATGTTTGGGTACTGATGCCTTTACCGGATGTTGGAGGATTCATTTACTTACGTTTTTTATTGCGTTGTTGGAAACGGGTCACTTTGTCAATATCTCCGCAGGTAGCCATACTACACCAGCGTCTGGAACTATTCTTACTCTTATCCAGAAATATCCAGCCGCAGCCAGGGCATTGTTTCACCTGTTTCAGTGGACCCGTAGATAGCAAATCCAGGGCATGCTGGGCAATATGCCAGTTCACCTGCTCCAGTGCTGGGGCATTAAACTGCAATTGTAAGAGGCCCTTGTCCTTACTCCAAACCAGTTCCATATTCGAATAGGCCTCGGAGATATAAGAAGAGAGGGTCAGTAGCGCTTGGGGGTCAGGTGCTTTGCCAGTGATTACCTGGAGGAAAATCTCATACAGCAGTTCCCGAAGCTGGATACTTTTCCCAAATACCTGTGCGGCTTTTTGGGGGTAAGATTTGGCGAGGCGATCCAGTGTCTGGATCGTTTTGTCCGACATGCCATTTACATGCTGGTACCAACTAGTGATATCCCGAAAGGAGTGCAGGTAATCTCCCTCTTCCGGTCGGAGACGGTGGCTGACTGTATTGATAAAATCCAGGCAGAGATCGCCACCCGTTAAACGGAGATTGCTGATAGATGGCTCACTGATCATTAGCGTAATGATTTAATGGAGCAGCTAAGGTACAAAGAAGTTTTAACCAGTAAAGTTATTTTTGATGGTTAATAAAATCCAGTGGCTACGGGGAGAAAAGAGCGACCTAAAGCAACGCTTGATCTTTTTGAATACAAATAATTAAGAATCAATTATTAGCAAAATGGAAATGCTATTAAAATCAGGATAGCCCAGCGGCCGAAATGATGGAATATTAAGCAGAGAAGAAAAACAAACCGCTTCAAAAAAGAAATGCAGACAGTGTGGGGATGCTGTCTGCAAGTTATATATATTTTAAATACTAACGTTAGAATATTTATCTATTTGTTTACATAGATTTCTATGACGGCATTTGTCGGGCGCCGAGGCGCCAAAAAGGTATCGACTAGCTGATAATTTTCTTTGAGCACATCCCTCAATTCGAAGGGATAAAAGTTATTTAAGCCTGGGGCATATTCGAACATGACCAAATCATAGTGGTGTTCCCTTACCTTCTTTTCGAACGCATGCAGTTGTCGGTTGAACATACCTACTCCCAGATGGTACCATAAGGGGTAATCTGGCCCCATTTCCAACTTATAAGGCATCGCCTCAGCTAAAGGTGTTAGCTCCGTCATATTCAGCACTTTAAGGCCCTCTTTTTTCGATTTTACGATCGGAAGGCTCATCACCCTATTGATGCCATTCACGGTGGAAGTCGGCATATAGATTTTTTTAAACACAGGCAAGGACGAAAAGATCCATTTGCCCACCGGCTCATCTGTAAAGGAACTGTCTGGTTTAACAATCATATAGTTATGTCGGGAGACAACATTCTCTCCTCCCACTGCCGCTACTTGATCAATCGTATGATGTGGAAAGAGCCTTTCCGTTAGGCGGTCAAAGTATTTCCAATAGGCCCCCGACCACCATAAGAGTAGCAACAATGATCCGAGCGACACGAATCTCCCGTTATCAACATTTATAGCCAACTTATTACATAACATGCTGGCTATAAACGCGAACGCAAATGCATGAAAGAAGATATTGTTATCTGGCGGGGTATAACTGGTGATCTGGAAGATAGCTGCTTCTGTCAGGATACCCAGTGTCAATAAAGTAAAGAGCACCTGTTTCCTATCGGTAAGCCATACACGTATGTTCCTAACCCCAGCGGCTACACTGAAGATCACCAACAAGAAATAGGCTTTAATCCAAACGGAATTGGTCATGACCTCCGTGAAAATATCATAAGGATCGAACCGGGAATTATGCGGGGCCTGCCCATGATTGAACCAATACCCGAAACCTGGTCCCAGTGGCTTGATTATCAATATAGCAATGGCTAGATACAGTCCTACGAATACAGGTATATCCACCCAGCGGCGAGTAATAATGCTATTATACATTACCAGCGCCAGCGCAATCAGCAAGGCCATGCCGCCGCCGTCTTGCTTCGTGAAAAATGAGAGGAAGAGAAAGAAAGCCGCTATGGTCATAAACAGCCATCTTGATAATTTCTGTTCCATGAATAACCCGCGCAGCAGAAAACTTAAACCCGCCAACTCATATACAATGACGGTATGATTGTACCAGGGCCAAAAATTTGAAAAGGAATAAGAGATGATAAAGACAAGAACACTCAACAAACGGATACCTGGTCGTACATCCAAGGCTTTTAAGATACCAGCAAAGGACAACCCCGCCAGGATATTCAGGAAAACCTGTGCCTTCACTAAGGTAATAAGCTGAGGTCCAAAGATTTTGAAAAACAGTGCGGGCACAATCCAGAATCCGTACCCCAGCGGCATACCGAAATCCTTATACGGCATCTGCCCCTCTGAAATACGATAAGCGCCTTCCCAGGATAAGAATATATTCACCCGGTAGGGAAATGTCATGAACAACGGAATAAGGGCAAAACCTATGATCAGTAGAATTTCAATGATAGCCCAATGTTGAGGCTTAAGGGATAATTTTGGCATAAGAATTCTTGGGATTCGCTACTTGTGTAATCTAATGGTAACATTAAGTGGTTCAAAAATAGGTGAATAAATTGTATCTTGTCGCGTCAACTTTGTCCCCCGATGAAATATTTGAAATTACTGCGCCCCAAGCACTGGGCTAAAAATGCCTTCTTGTTTATTCCGCTCTTCTTTGCCGGCCAACTCTTTAACCTGGAGAAAATTACTGAGCTGTTAATCGCTTTTATTGCTTTCAGTCTTACTGCTAGTAGCATTTATATCATTAATGATTACCAGGATATTGAAGCAGATCGCAAGCACCCTGTAAAATGTAAACGCCCCCTTGCTTCTGGAGAAATCTCTAAACCAGTGGCCCTCGTCATTTTTGCGCTTTGCATCTTGGTGGGTTTTGGTCTCTCCTATTATGTACGACAGAAATTCGCCTTCGTGGTGGGTATTTATTTCATCTTGAACCTGGGTTATTCCTTCGGCCTAAAAAATATCTCTATCCTGGATATTATTATCCTGGCCATTGGTTTTGTGCTGCGGGTGAAAGCTGGCGGCGTTGCCTCTGATGTGGCCATGTCGGAATGGTTGATGATCATGGTGTTTCTGCTGGCTTTATTTATGGCTATCGCGAAAAGAAGAGATGATGTACTTATCAAGATTGCATCTGGCCAGGAAATGCGCAAGGCGGCCAAAGGCTACAACCTGGATTTCATGAATGTAATGCTGGGGCTTGTGTCTGCGGTTATCATTGTGTCCTACCTGATGTATACCATGTCTCCGGAAACACAGACCCGTTTCCATACCTATCGGCTTTATTATACCTCCCTTTTTGTTATTGGGGGATTATTACGATATTTGCAAATAACCTACGTGGAGAACAATACTGGTTCTCCCACCAAGATCCTATATAAAGACCGTTTTATTCAATTAACCATTTTCCTGTGGGTCCTGAGTTTTTATGTTTTAATTTATTTACCCACTAACGTTAGATTCTTTGAATAATGCAAAAACGGTTAGCAAACTGGGGTAACTACCCCGCGATAGCCAGTGAGGAAAGTACTTTTACGCAAGAAGAACAGTTGCGGAGCTTCGTATCCGACAACCATGAACTAATTGCGCGCGGAAACGGCCGCTGCTATGGTGATGCCTCCTTGGGCAAACATAGCATCTCCATGCTGAAATACGACAAGGTACTGCTGTTCGATACCCAAAAAGGTATCCTGGAAACCCAAGCCGGTGTAACACTGGACCAACTGCTGGATATTATTGTTCCAAAAGGTTGGTTTCTCCCTATCACCCCTGGTACAAAATTCATCACCATTGGCGGTGCAGTAGCTTCTGATGTACATGGTAAAAACCACCATGTAGATGGCGCTTTTTCTAATCATATCATTGATATGGATGTGATCACAGGCACCGGAGAAACGGTTACCTGTTCGCCTACACAACATACAGAACTCTTCTGGGCTACCTGTGGCGGTATGGGACTTACTGGCGTCATTACCCGCGTGAAATTCGATCTCAAGAAAATTGAGACAGCCTATATCAAACAAACGCAGATCAAGGCTAAAAACCTGGAGGATGTCATCCGGTTATTTGAGGAGTATAAACATTATACTTACTCCATGGCCTGGATCGATTGCCTCAAAAAAGGCGACGCCTTCGGCAGAAGTATCCTGATCGTAGGAGAACATGCCCAACCAGCAGAGCTGAATGACAAACAACGTAAGGCCCCTCTTACGCTGCCGGCTAAACGAAAATTGACAATCCCTTTCAATCTGCCTTCATTTATTCTTAATACACTGACTGTCAAGATATTCAATTGGCTCTATTATAATAAAAACCTCAAACGGGAAATCAATAATGTAGTTCCCTATGAACCGTTTTTCTATCCCCTAGACGCCATTCTCCACTGGAACCGCGGTTACGGCAAGGCAGGTTTTGTACAGTACCAATTTGTATTGCCCCTGGAACATAAAGACGGCTTGGTAGCTATCCTGAAAAGGATCAGCGATAAAGGATGGGGATCTTTCCTAGCGGTGTTAAAAGTATTCGGCAACCAAGACAGCCTGATATCTTTCCCTATGGAAGGCTATACGCTGGCATTGGATTTTCCGGTACGTAAGGGACTCTTTGAATTCCTGGACGAACTAGATGAAATTGTATTGCAGTATGGAGGCCGACTCTATCTCTCCAAAGATGCCCGCATGAAACAGGAAGTATTCTGGAAGAGTTATCCCAACGCGGAGAAATTCGCTTCCATTGTACAACAGTATAATCCAGATAAGCGATTTACATCCCTGCAATCAGAGCGACTGTTACTAACGAAGTAGTTTTTTGCTCGCAAAGTCGCAAAGAGGCAAAGCAGCAAAGGATTGTGTTGTATAGTTTTGCTCGCAAAGAGGCAAGCGGAATAATGTATAGAGATGATATAACAACTTTGCGCCTTTGTTCCTTTGTGCCTTTGCGTGAAATGATTTTAATAGCTTTAACTAACACCTGCTAACCAAGTACTTCTTTAATCCCATGGCATCCGTACTAATATTAGGCGCTGGATCAGATATGGCCGTAGCCATCGCTCGTGAATTCGCCGCTAAAAAATATGATATCCTTCTTGCTGCCAGGAATAGCAACGCGCTCATTCCGCTGCAACAAGACCTCCAAATACGTTTCGATATAAAAGCCTCTGTACATGACTTTGATGCATTGGCCTTTGATACCCATGCCGCCTTTTATAATAATCTGCCCCAGGTCCCAGACATCACGATCTGTGTATTCGGCTACCTCGGCGAGCAGGAGAAAGCGGAGCAAAACTGGGACGAAACTGCCCGGATTATTCATACCAATTATACAGGGGCGGTGAGCATCCTGAATATTGTGGCGGAAAGCTATGCCGCCAGTGGCAAAGGACTCATTGTAGGCATTAGCTCCGTAGCCGGGGAAAGAGGTCGTATGAGCAATTATATTTATGGCAGCGCCAAAGCGGGTTTCACGGCTTACCTCAGCGGTCTCCGTAACCGACTCTTTCACAAAGGCATACACGTGATGAGTGTACAACCTGGATTCGTGAATACTCGAATGACACAGCACCTGAAACTGCCTCCAGTGATCACCGCCCAACCTGAGGATGTGGCAGTGGCTATATATAAAGGTGTAATGAAGAAAAAGAACACCCTCTACGTAAAATGGCATTGGCGATATATCATGCTGATTATTACATCCATTCCGGAAGGGATATTCAAAAAACTAAAGCTGTGACCATTGCATTTTTCGATTTCGACGGTACTATAACGACCAAGGATACACTCTGGGAAATCATCCGTTATCAGCGCGGTCAAAAATCGCTGGTGGCGGGCGTTGTCCGACTCCTTCCTGCACTCCTTGCTTTCAAGATGAAGCGTATCCCTGCTCAGCAGATGAAAGAAAGGGTGCTGACCCATTTCTTTGGTACTATGTCTGAAGTAGCATTTGCGGAAGGATGTAATCGCTTTTGTAGGGAGGCATTGCCAACACTGATTCGGGAACAGGCATTGCAGACCATACGCCAGCACCAGCAGCAAGGGCATGACGTGGTAGTGGTGACTGCATCGGCCACCCATTGGGTAGCCCCCTGGTGCGAGGCAATCGGGATTAAATGTATCGGCTCAGAGCTGGAAGTAAGAGATCAGGTGATAACGGGTAAGCTACAGGGAATCAACTGTAATGGGGATGAGAAGGTAAAAAGGATTCGGGCGGTATATAACCTAGAAGACTATACGAACGTCTATGCTTATGGCGATAGCTCCGGGGATAAACCCATGCTAGCATTGGCAGGCAACTATGCACATTTCAGGCCCTTCAGGGAAAAAGTTTCCTACGCAGATATATAAAAACAAGGAGTCCCACCAATTGGCGGGACTCCTTGTTTATTGATACAGATTGATTCCGGTGTATTATGCAGCTTTTGCGTCTTTAAGCTGCGCCGGGGTAATCAGGGCCGGCTTCAGTTTAATTATACCGATGAAATTCATCAGTTTCATCACCTGGTAGCTAGGATCCAGCTCAAACCATTTCTTAGCGAAGTTTGGACTGTCTTTAAACTTATGGTGATTATTCTGGAACAGTTCACCCATCAGGATGATACCGATAGGAGAAGAATTTTTAGACTTGTCTCCGTTATCGAAGTTACTGTAACCATATTTATGACCGCACCAGTTTACTACTGCACCCTGCACAGGTCCCATCAGGAAGTGAATAGGCAGCAGCAGGTACAGGTACCACATACCAGCAGGTACAAATGCAACATAGAAAGCGATGTATAATCCCATCCAGATAAAACGGGTGATGTTGTTGTCACCGAATTTATCCATTGCATCCCATTCTGGTAATGGCTCTTCCAGGAACTTTGGATCTACGTTATTTGTTTTGTGTAAAAATCCGTTATAAATTTTACGGGTATGCCACATCATTGACCATACATCTTTGAAGAAATGTGGAGAATGCGGATCTTGCTCAGTGTCGCTGAATTCGTGGTGCATGCGGTGCATTACACCGTAAGCTCTTGGAACCAGGTAGGATGAACCTTGGAAAAACCAGGTACAAAAATAAAAGAACCGCTCCCAGAATTTACTGGTAGTGTACATCTGGTGAGAAGCATATCGGTGCAAATAGAACGTGTGAAAAAACAAAGACGCGAACCAATGCACACAGAAGAATATCAGGATTGCTGTCATTTTCTAATTTATAAGTTGACAAATAAGCAGTAAAGGTAGCTTAATTACCTGGAACTGAGCGGAAAAGATACCTGATTATCCCCAAGGAAATGTTAAAATATCCTAGTGCAAACTTTTTCTGACCCTTCGTAACTCCAGCAGATTCAATCCATTACTTTCCATTCCTTGCACGGATGGCTGGATAAGATGAATCACTTCGTCGTAGAAAAGTGGTACTACCGGCGCCTCCTCCACGATAATACGGTCCATCGCTTGGTACTCGGCGTACCTTAGGCTGTCGTTCGTTTCCTGGAGGGATTGCAGGTATAATTTGTCATAGGCCCCATGGGCAAACCGGGTATAATTGGGCGGGGCGGGATTGCCGCTATAGAACATGGCCAAGTAGCTTTCTGCATCCGGGTAATCCGCAATCCAGCTACCTCTGAAGAACAAGGCCTGAGATTTGGCCGTTTGCTCCAGCAACAGACTTTTCTGGATGACCTCCACCTGAATATGAATACCGCTCTCCTGGAGCTGATTGGCTACATAGTTGGCCAGGTCGGCGTAAATAGGAATAGACAACAGTTTGATTACAGGAAGACCTTTTCCATCTGGGAAGCCGGCTTCTTTGAGGAGCTGGCGGGTCTTGGCCGGATTATAACGGTAACCGGGAACACGGGTACTGTCAAACGATGGCAAACCAGCGGGTACAAATCCAGCGGTAGCCGCCGTTCCTATGCCATTACGCAGATAGGTCATCATTTTCGTACGGTCGAAACCGTAGTTGATCGCTTGGCGAATCTTCTTCAGGCGCAGCGGGGAATTGCGGACAAGCTCTTGGGTACTATCGCACAAGATCCCGAGGTATTCAGTATTTAGATATGGATGCTTGTCCAATACCATTTTATCTTTCCATTCAGCTTTCAGGTCTCCTTTACGGGAAAGTACTTCATCTTTAAAGGAGGCGTCAATATCGTTCATGAAATCCAGTTGCCCTTGTCGGAACAATAGGAATTCTGTGGCTTTACTCTCCAGGAAGCTTACCTGTACGGCATCTAGGTATGGTAATGCATGGCCAGCGCTATCTTTTTCAAAGTAATGCGGGTTCTTATGGAGCACCAGTGCCTGACCTTCGTCCCAGAGGAAAAACTGGAAAGGTCCGGTACCGCAAGGATGATTGCGGAAGTCTTTCCCATATTTGGTGATGGCCTCATGCGGTACTACGGAGCAGTACTGCATACTCAGGATTCCCAGGATGGGATGGAATGGTTGGAGTAGTCGGAGTTGAAAGGTAGAATCATTCACCGCTATGAAAGCGGAATCCTTAGGCACACGGCCGTTGAATATCCAAGCACCGCTGGAAGCGGTGGCGGGGTCCATAATACGACGCAGACTATACACCACATCTTCGGCTACCATCCGGCGGCCTTTCCCTCCCGGGAAAATGTCATTGTCATGGAAATAAACATCCGTACGGAGGTGGAACGTAAACGTCTGATGGTCTGGAGATTCCTCCCAGCTTTTGGCCAGCGAGGGTTTCATCTGCAACTGGTCATCTATCTCTACTAATGTATTATACAACTGATGAACGGCCCATAATACGGCCTGGTTGCGGGCAAATGCGGGATCAAGACTGGCAATACCTTCCACTTGGTTATAGCGGAATACCTGTTTATCCGATTTTCCGGAAGGCCCACAGCCTCCGAAAATCAAAACAATAGCCATTAAATTAAATCCAAATATAACCGCCTGACAATAACAACTTTTCATTTGGCAGTAAATTAATATCTTTCCCGAAATAAATCATATCGAATTATGCGCGGCATAAAATTGTTCTGCCTGGCAATGCTGGCCACCGGTGCCAGTTTTGCTCAAACCAAATTTACCAGGGCAGATACCCTCAGAGGAAGCATTACCCCCGAAAGAGCCTGGTGGGATGTAACCAGTTATGACCTCCATGTCAACGTTAACCTGGAAGACTCCACCATCAACGGGTTTAATACCATCACCTATACCATCCTGAAAGCCGATAGTACTATGCAAATAGACCTCCAGGAACCTATGGTGATAGACAGTATTTTACAGGATAAACACTCTCTGGAATTTACCAGGGATGGTAATGCCTGGTTTGTGAAGATCAAGTCTCCCCAACTGCCTAAAAAATCCGCTAAAATCACCATCTTCTATTCTGGAAAACCACATGGGGCCCGCAATGCGCCATGGGATGGCGGCGTAGTATGGGCGAAAGACAGAGAGGGACGTCCATGGATTGCTACCGCCGTCCAAGGATTTGGCGCCAGCGCCTGGTGGCCAAATAAAGACCATCAATACGACGAGCCAGAAAATATGGATATTTCCCTGACTGTTCCCGCAGAGCTGATGGCAGTTTCCAATGGCCGACTGAAAAAGACCATTCCTAATGCGGATGGTACCACCACTTACAAATGGCATGTCTCCAATCCTATCAATAACTACGATGTAACCATGGATATTGGTCACTATACCGAAATCAAGGACAGCTATAAAGGAGAAGGTGGTAAGCTAGATTTATCCTACTGGGTATTGGATTATGATGTAGACACCGCCCGCACTCATTTCGAAGTGGTAAAACCAATGCTCAAATGCTTTGAATATTGGTTTGGAAAATATCCTTTTTATGAAGACAGCTATAAACTGGTAGAAACACCTTTCCTCGGTATGGAACACCAGAGTGCGGTGGCCTATGGCAATAAATTCAAGATGGGATACCTGGGCAGAGACCTCTCTGGTACGGGTTGGGGACTGAAATGGGATTTTATCATTGTTCACGAAAGTGGCCATGAATGGTTTGGCAATAATATCACCACCAAAGATCTGGCAGACATGTGGGTACACGAGGCATTTACCAATTATTCCGAAACCCTCTTTACCACTTGTCAGTTTGGACCGAAAGCCGGTAATGAATATGCGCATGGCATCAGGAAAAACATCAAAAATGATGTACCTATTATCCCTGCGTACAATGTGAATGCAGAAGGCAGTGGAGATATGTATTACAAAGGCGCCCAGATGATCCATATGATTCGTCAGATTATGGGTAGCGACGAGGCTTTCCGCCAACTGCTGCGCGGTATGAATAAAACCTTCTGGCATCAAACAGTTACTGGTAGGCAGGTGCAGGATTATATCAATTCCTTTACCGGTATCAATCTGAATAAGATGTATGAACAATACCTGACTAAAACCACCCTTCCAACGCTGGAATACCGGATCATTGGCCAGCAGTTGCAATTCCGTTGGGTGAGTGAAGTAAAGGATTTCAACATGCCAGTGAAAGTAAAGTTGAACGAAAGCGGCTATACCCTGATTTATCCTGGAACGATGTGGCATACCGCCAGCTTTACACTGCCGAAGGCAAAGGATTTCGAGGTGGATCCTAATTTCTATATCAATGTAAAAGAAGTGAAATAATAAAAGGCTCCTGCATGGCAGGAACAACGAAAAATAGAAAATAGAAAGGGAATTGACGTAGTGTCAATTCCCTTTTTCATACAGCTTTTTATTTTTGAAAGTCTTGCGGTTTTGCTACCGCAGACACGGAGTAATCGGACGGAATGCCCTCTCGAGGGTTTGGTGCAACTACTTCTTCAATAATTTGAAAGCATGACCTCTGCTGTTATTCAAAAAGCCGTATGCGGCCCACAGCACAGACAGTGGTTCTATATTTCTGCTCATTTCTATTCTGCCCATATCTGCAATATCATACCATCCCATTTGCTGGAGCAGTTTTCTGACCAAGTGTTTGGCTTCCGGGTTGTTGCCAGCGATAAACATGGTAGGTGTTCCTTCCTGAAAACTGGGAAGGAGCATATGCTCATGTCCGATGCAGCTAAGTGCTTTCACTACGCTTGCATCTGGTGGCAGCCAGGCCTGGATTTGCTCTCCGGCAGAATGATTGTGCCCGATGATCAGGTTAAGGCGTCCGAATTCATCCGGGCCTTTTCCATCCACAGGATTGGTGACATCTACAACGGTCTTGTTTTTGAAATTCCAAATACCGGCAGATTCTATAGCTTTTTGTGTACCGATCCAGCTAGTACAGATCAGAATAAGTTCCCCGAATTCAGCCGCATGACGAAAAGTACCAATGGCCACCTGGTCGCCCTGGTGTTTGGCCCATTGTTGCAATGATTCCCGAGCCGGATTGCGGGTGCCTATTGTGATTTGGTGCCCTGTCTGAATAAGGCCTTTACCAAGGGTAAGTCCTACGGGACCGCTACCCAGGATACCAATCTTCATAGCCCCTAAATGATTGGGTGAATTATGAAGTTACGGAAATCCTGCTAAACAAAAAAGGCGTTAGCCCACCGGTTGTGCTGCCATCAGATAGCCCAGGAATTTCTGCATTCCCTGGCGTTTGGCAGGTGTCAGCGGGTAGCTGATATTCTGTACATAGTAGGTAGTGAGGTCGTATACATCATACGGATTCTCGGCTACTACAGCAGGGATATTACTGATACCGATACCAGTGGCATTATTAAAGGCGCTGGTAAAGGCTTCCGGCAATGGTTTGTTGCTGATCCAGGCCGCAAATACGAAAGGCAGGCTGGTAAAACGCATCCAGTGTTCTGCCAGATCATAGATAAACGGAGATATATGGCGTTGTTTCAGGGCGCGATCGCCGATCACCAGGCCGGCATCTGTCCCTTTAATATTGGCTTCATAGTCCCCGTTGGTGGCTACAAACTCCACATCCAGCTTCCAGTATTCTTTTACCAACACTTTCAGGAGCGCTACCGAAGTACGGCTCTGATAATCCAGGTAAATTCTTTTAATGTCATGAAGGGGCACCTCACTGTACAAACATACCGATGCTACTGGTCCCTCTGCTCCTATGCAGTAATCAGCGATGATATGGTACTCTTTTAGTTTAGGTATAATGGCTACTGGCACCAGCGCCACGTCTACTTCTCCGTCTATCAGTTGCTGCGCTATTTTAGCCGGATAGTCCATTGATAATTCCATCATATCCATCACCGGATGATTCCTGAATCCATACAATAAAGGCTTCGTATTCAAATAACTTACAGCCGCTACTTTTACTTTCCGTTCCAATTTCTGTAATTTTGAAGCTGCAAAAGTAACTAAATTATGCAATTACAACCATTAACTGCCATTTCTCCGCTGGACGGGCGCTATCGCAAGCAACTGGACGAGCTGGCCAATTATTTCTCTGAATTTGCGTTGATCCGTTACCGTGTGATGGTAGAGGTGGAATACTTTATTGCGCTCGCAGAGCAAAAATTATTTACGCTGCCAAAAGCCAAGGTACCCGCATTGCGCAAGATCTACCAGGAATTTACTGTAGAGAATGCCCAACTGATCAAGGACACGGAAAAGATCACCAATCACGATGTGAAGGCAGTAGAATACTTCCTGAAAAATGAACTGAAGAACCTCGGTCTGGAAGACAAACTGGAATGGGTACACTTCGGTCTGACCTCTCAGGATGTGAACAACACGGCTACCCCGCTGTTCTGGAAAGACGCTATCGAGCATGTATATATGCCCGCTATGGCGAATATGGTATTGGAACTCTCCAAAATGGCTAAAGCCTGGATGAAAGTGCCTATGCTGGCGCGTACACATGGACAACCAGCGTCTCCAACCATTCTCGGTAAGGAAATCATGGTATTCGTAGAAAGACTGGAAGGTCAGATTAAACTGCTCAGCGAAATTCCTTTTGCAGCGAAATTTGGTGGCGCTACTGGTAACTTCAATGCACACCACGTAGCTTTCCCTAAAATCAACTGGGAAAAATTCGGGGAGAAATTCGTGAACAATACCCTCGGCCTGCAAAGAATGAAATATACCACGCAGATCGAACATTACGACAATATCTCCGCTCAGTTTGATACCCTGAAACGTATCAATACCATCCTCATTGATTTCTCTCGTGATATATGGCAATACATCTCCATGGATTACTTCAAACAGAAAATCAAGAAAGATGAAGTAGGCTCCTCAGCTATGCCGCACAAGGTAAATCCGATCGATTTCGAAAATGCAGAAGGTAACCTGGGTCTGGCTAACGCTATCTTCGAACACCTCAGCGCCAAACTGCCGATTTCCCGTCTGCAGCGCGACCTGACCGATTCTACTGTACTGCGTAACCTGGGCGTTCCTTTCGGACATACCATCTTGGCTACTAAATCTATCCAAAAAGGCTTGTCTAAACTGATCCTCAACGAAGCCAAACTGCATAACGACCTGGAACAAAACTGGGCGGTAGTAGCAGAAGCTATCCAGACAGTACTGCGCCGTGAAAACTATCCGCAGCCATACGAGGCGCTGAAAGCCCTCACCCGTGGCGGCGATGCAATCACTAAGCAAAGTATGCACAAGTTCATTGATGGGCTCAAAATCAGTGCTGCATTGAAAAAAGAACTCAAAGCGATCACTCCACAGAACTATACCGGTATCTGGTAATAAATAAAAAGTCCGCAGTTATTAGCTGCGGACTTTTTTTTACAATGACTCTCGAAAGCAACCGGCAGAATTCTAGTCCTGCCTTATTTCGAATGCTTTCTCCCCTGCCTTCCCGGTCAGGGAAAAATTAAAAATATATTTACCGGATGGTAGACCGGTCAGTTGCACCCTTTGTGCGGATGCAAGACTGCTGGGCTCAAACGGGATGATACGTACAGGTATATGCTGATCATTCAGTACAGTCAGTATCACAGGCCCTCTTACATTATTTCCAGCAACACTTATCTCAAATCTATTCGCATATGGCCCTTCCTGACGGATGGTATATGCTTTCTCTCCCACCGAAAATATACCGGCCAATTGAGAGGCCATCAATATTAAGCTCCATTGATCCATTATCTTTTGTTAATGAATGAATAATTAAATTAAACTTCATCATGGAGTTTTTCTGAGGAAGATGGATCGTTAACAACGAGGGTTAATCATTATTACGCCCCAAAGATAAAACAGCTATTTGAATTAAATAAATTTCATAGATGTGTTTTTTGTTAAGTGTTAGTTAACGCTGAAAGTCGCTCAGAATACGTCTTTCAGGTGCACCAACTCCGGACTGTGCCCCCGGCGCAGCACGATGGAAATAATATCAAATCGGATTGCCTGCGGATGGAGATCATACGTTTCTAAGTAATGCGCAGCCGCTGCTCGGATATGCGCTTCCTTGACAACTGTAACCGCGTCTTCCGGAAATCCAAAATGCGTACTACTTCTTGTTTTTACTTCTATGAAATAAATAGTACCTCCACGCTCCGCAATAATATCCAGTTCATATCTTCCATATTTCCAGTTCACATGCCGGATGCTGCAATAACCAGCAGTATACTGCGCCGCCAGTTGTTCCCCTTGTTTTCCGATATTGCGGTTACTGTTCATAATAATTCTATTATTTTTGCGACTCAACTTTACAAACCGAGTTACTCAATATGAAACTATTCAGACTGGACGGAAAAGTTCAACACTATGCATGGGGAGGATATGAATATATCCCAGCGTTACTGGGAATTGCAGCTACTGACAAACCCAGTGCTGAATACTGGATGGGGGCACACCAAAGCGCTCCCAGCACCATTACCACCGATAAAGGCCCTGTGGCACTGAATACCCTTATTCAGGAAAATCCTATTGCCACCATCGGCCAGCAGATACAGGACCAATTCGGTCAACTGCCCTATCTGTTTAAAATCCTGGATGTAAAAGACATGCTGTCTATCCAAGTGCATCCTACTAAAACTGAAGCGGAAAAAGGGTTTGCGAGAGAGAACGCTGCAGGCATGCCTGCCAATGCTCCCGACAGAAATTATAAGGATGCCAACCATAAACCTGAAATCATGGTGGCCCTCAGCGAATTCTGGTTGCTCCACGGTTTCTTGCCTGAAGCACAACTGAAAAAAGTACTCCTGGATACACCGGAATTCACCTCACTGGTAAGTATATACGACGCAGAAGGCTACTTCGGTTTGTATAAAACAGTGATGGAAATGCCACAGGCAATGGTGAATATTCTCCTGCGCCCACTGACAGAACGCGCTATCCCACTGTATAAAAACAACCATCTCGAAAAATCAGATCCTGCTTTCTGGGCGGCAAGAGCAGTGCTCAACGATCCTGCTAGCATGGAAAAACTAGACAGAGGTATCTTCTCTATTTACTTCTTTAATATCGTGCATTGTCATCCAGGACAGGCGGTATTCCAAGATGCTGGCATTCCGCACGCATACCTGGAAGGCCAGAACGTAGAACTGATGGCTAACTCTGATAATGTGCTCCGCGGCGGTCTTACTCCTAAACATATCGACGTACCTGAACTGCTGAAGCATACCCGCTTTGAAGCCGTTCATCCAAATATTATCAGCGGCGATAAAACCAATGATGGATTAGAAACAATCTATCCTACGCCTGCACCGGATTTCGTAGTAAGCGATATCCAAGTGAAAGCTGGCCAAACCTATCAGCATGAAGCAAATGCTCCTGAAATCATGATCGTGATGAATGGTAATGCCACCATCAGCGATAACGAAACAGAGCTTACTTTACATAAAGGTCAGTGCGTGTTTGCAGCAATTGGCGCACAATACAAGATTACTACAGACAGTCACGCAGCCATTTACAAGGCTACTGTGCCAGTTAAATAAGATGCTATGCATAAAAAAATCCTCCGCCTGTAAACAAGCGGAGGATTTTTTATATCGATCATTGGGTTAGTCCATTACAATGACGGTTTTACCTTTCCCTCTGCCGCGGCGACTTTCCAAAATAGCATCGGGGACCTCTTCCAGGTGAATTTTTGTTTCTAGCGGAATACTGAGCTCCCCACTATCTATGATGGCTGCCAACTTATCCAATGCAGCAGGTGAACCTTTGGTTTCAAAGTTGCCACCATGGAAGCCTCTTGCCTGCATTTCATTTTCATCCGCTACAAACACAGTAGTAAAAGCGCCGCCGCCTGGCCGAAGCAAACTCAGGTTCTTACTAAACCCAGGAGCAGGGCTCACCAAATCTATAATGCCGTGTACGCCCTCTGGAAACTGCCGTTGTACTTGTTCTGCCACTGGGGCTTCTTCATAATTAATGATATAAGTTGCTCCCAGTTTTTTCATCCGATCTCCTCCTTCTCTATCAGAAACAGTAGCGATCACTTTAATTCCTTCCTGGGCGGCCATCTGCGTGGTATAAGAGCCGACGCCGCCAGTAGAACCTAATACAAGCAATAGATCTCCTTTGTGTAAATGCAGTCCTTCCAGCATTTGTTGCGCAGTCATGCCTGAAGTAGGCACTGCGGCCGCTTCAGCAGGTGTGACCGTTTTGGGCGAATGTGTAATATTCGCTTTTTCGGGTACTATAATGTATTCTGCATAACTACCTTCTCCTACAGGTACATGGAGAAATTGCCCGTAAACTTTATCTCCTTTTTTAAATCTTGTAACGCCGTCAGCAACTTCTTCTACCACACCAGCGCCATCCACACCTAATATCATAGGAAAAGTATGTTTCATCTTATCCTGCAAGATACCATCAATCATTTTCCAGTCGAATGGATTCATTCCGGCTGCTTCCATCTTTACTAGCATAGCTCCAGACCTTAACTCCGGCTTGGGTAGCTCCATCAGTTCAGGAACTCCTTTGATTTTTCTTATAGCAACTGCTTTCATGACGTTGATTTTTGTCTTCCTAAATTTAATTTATTTCTCCAACAAACTATTTTTATTCATCATCACCTTTACCCATTTTAATTTTAACCTTTCCGCCCTCATCTACCGCGCGCAACCGCAGGATGATTCCTTTCCGACTGCGCCTGAACCGCTCTTGAGGATCGGTGATGGAGGTATCTTTATTGGGATTTCGCAGCGGTACTTCCATTTGAATATTAGTGCCGCCGCCAATTCCATACACGCCTTGCAAATCTATATTCACAGCACTGGACGACACGCGCATGGGAGGAATATATACCTTCCCATTTTCCACCCGAAACGTATTGTTCAAATTAGCAATGGTGATACTGTCTAGTCGGCGCTTACGGAAAAGAAAATTTCCGATATCTCCCAGCGGTGAAAAATCTACCAGTGCCCCTTTTTTCATACTCAGTTGAATCGTACCGTTTAGGGAGCGCTTCGCCAATGTACCATTGTCGAGCACATTCCCTTTCATATTGGTTTTAACACTGGCAATACCTTTTATATTTTTATAGGTAAGTCCGTCCATGCCGAAATTATCAAAGGCATAAAACAGTTGCGAGAGATTCACATTCGTAAAACTAGCAGCTACATCAAAGAAGTTGTTAATGCCCTGCTGATGTATCTTTCCCTGTAGTCCCAACGTTCCGCTGGCATGCTGTAGGGAGATGCGGTTCAATAGGATATCATCCGCTGTTAGTAGCAGCGAGGCGTTTACTTGTTGCGCAGTGAAATGTTTGTAAACCGTTTTATCCAGTTGTACTTGCATTTTCACATTGCAGGCCTCCAGTACGGATTCCAACTGATTCCCCACTCGCCCTATCTTTGCTTTCCTGGCGGCAACTGATTGCTTTTTACCCTTACGAGGACTCAAATACGATCGGAATTCATTCAGGTCTACCAGTGGACTATGTATATTCCATTCTAGCAAAATTTTGTCTGGCGCCGTAAAATAGAAGTTCAATACATTTTTCATTTGTCCATTCATGAAAAGTGTACTGTTCGCGGATTGCAGCCGAATATTTTCCAATAGAAGATCTTGTCCTGTAAAACGCAAAGTGGCATTACAGTTTTTAAATTGTAAGGCACGCGGCGCATATGTAAATGCAGCGCCACTTACTTGCACAATGCCCATCAGCGAGGAAGCGGACGTATCATTTTTCATGATTGGTCCGGTGTAGTTCAGGTCGGCCACCGCCTGCCCGGAATCGAAATGCAAAGGCAGCGCATTGGCATTATCGTTCAGATTCGTCAATGGAAAGGACGATTTAAAATGCCCTCTCAGCAAGGGTTGCTTCAGGTTCACTACTCGAATAGTATCGGCCATTAGAGGCACAGCGCCAAGCGCAGCAGAAAGGTTAAATATACTGATGGCTGCATTGGCATCTGTATGATCGGGAATATCCAGTACCTGGTTATTGAACCGACCGGTAAAACTACAATTAGACCACGCGCCGAGGGAGCTCTGAAGCACGTTGCCAGTGGTTTTCCAGGTAACTACCACATGAGGCGTATCCCTGTATTTCATATAGCCATCTATGTTAGCGGTAGCGTCCAGTGGCTTTTGGAGTCCGATATTATTCAGCTTTCCTGAAATATTTGGCGGTAGCCAGGAAGCACCCTCGCTCAGCAGCAGCTCATTGGCGATAATTCGAAGACTGAATGAAGGAGGTTTTTCTGTAAATACAAAGGTACCGCCCAATGTCACGGGCTTTCCATCAATCATAATTTTCTGACCGGGGATACGCAGTACTTTTGATTTTCGATTAAAGGAAAGTAGCAATGGCAGGTCCAGTTCTTTGTCTTTCAGGTAGCTGCCTTTAAGGGTATTGAATTCAAATTGCCTAGAGAGTATTCTTGTGTAGAGGGAAATAGCAGCAGAATCCCCGTGGTTCACCAGGCTACCAGACAATTCCTTAATTAGCAGATCAAACAGTTTTTGTTTTTGTTTATTCTCAATAACGAAGCTAACGTTTTCCAGTTGCAGCTTCCCGATATCTGCTTGTTTGGATGGGGAGGATGGTGATTTAGGGCGAAATAAACTGGTATTCGTATAGCCGCTGCTGTCAGTATACAGGCAAATACTACCATTCTCTAGGATCACTTCCTTTATCTTGAGCCGTTTGCGCAGCAGGGACCAGGTATTTAGCTTAATATAGATATGTTGTATATCCATCAAATAGCGATGATGGGTTACAAAAAGGCTATCCTGCAACTGTACGTGGCTAAGGTTAAGGGATATATTGGGGAAGTTCTTTACCAGAGAGGGTTCCATATCACCAATGGTTAACTTCCCGGATATCCTGCCGTCTATCTGCGCTGTGATTTGTTTGAGAAAATCGGCCTTGTTGGCCCTTATATATAATGCCAGTCCAATTAACAGTAGCAAAAGAATTCCCAGAATTCCTCCTGCAATAAATAGAGTTAGCCGAAGCCATTTACGCATGCCAGTGGTTTATAGGTGTAAACACCATTCAGGCAAGGGATGTTCGGTAAGGACGGTATTAATTCCTAGCAGTAAATTTGCTAAATCTTTCTTTTACGGCCAGCAAATCTCTTGCCGTCATATTGGATGTACTTTTCAAAATAGACAGGAAATATTCAATTTCATCCGGTTGGCCGGGGCATCCGATGTTATGTAGTTCACCACTTTGGTTCTTCATGCGGCTATTCGCCACGAGCTTACCATCGGGGCCAAAGATGAGCCAGAAAGGAATACCTTCATCATCGCCATGGTATTGTGTGAGTAGCTCCATCCCCCCAGGGTTTTCATTGGCTACTTTTTCGCCTCTTTCCTGTACTGTAATATGGCGGATAACATAATTTTTATCGAAGAGATGACGGATACTTGGATCGTTCATGGCATCATCCATTTTATGGCACCAGCCACACCAAGACGCATGGAACATAATAAAGACATGCTTCTTTTCTTTGGAGGCCTGTTCTGTAGCTTCTTTCAAGACCTGTTGGGCGGGAGGAGGCGTCTGTTGGGCAAACACAGCAACCGAGATGAACACAAACAAAAATGGGAGCAGTATATTCTTCATAAAATTGCTTTACTCAAATATACTTACTCCCGTTTAATTTATCTCTATGTATCAGAATGACCTGATTTACCTGATTACATTAGATTTTTTCAGCCGCAAAGCCGGCTTTTGCCACCACAGCAGCTACTTCTTCAGCAGTCTTGCCATGTGCTTCTACGGTTAGTATTTTTTCATCCACTTTGGTGTCTACATTCCAGTGGCTAATACCTTCTTCTTTATTCAGATGTGGCGTAACTGCTGCTACACAGCCACTGCAATTGATGTTTGTTTTGAATTTGTACGTTTCCATATTGATTTGAATTTATATAAAATTAGTGATTACGTATAGGCGTTACCGTATTAGGATGTCTGCCGATTGACTTTTCAAAGGTCGCTCAGATACAGTGGGGAACTGTTATACAATCTTTACTATGATTTATATAATTTCTTCGGTGGTACAATCTCCTGCCCGTCTCTCCAGGGTAGACTAAAAATGAAATCGGGAATGACGTCTGCGACATCATTCCCGATTTATTTATCTTTTCGTTGTCCCTGCCCAGTGGGCCGGGACAACAGGCTAAAGAGTAATTCTTACTATTCATCCAGTTTCAGTACGGCCAGGAATGCTTCCTGTGGTACTTCTACGTTTCCGATTTGACGCATACGTTTTTTACCTTCTTTCTGTTTCTCCAGGAGTTTACGTTTACGGGAGATGTCACCACCATAACATTTTGCGGTTACGTCTTTACGCATTGCGCTGATGTTTTCACGGGCAACGATCTTCGCGCCCACAGCGGCCTGGATGGCGATCAAGAATTGTTGGCGTGGCAGCAGTTCTTTCAGTTTTTCGCAAAGTTTGCGACCGAAATCCTGTGCACGGCTGCGGTGAATCAGGGCGCTCAAGGCATCCACTTTATCACCGTTCAACAGGATATCCATTTTCACAATATCGCTTTCACGGAAGCCAATCGGCGTATAGTCAAAAGACGCATAACCACGGGTTTGGCTTTTTAACTTATCATAGAAGTCGAACACGATTTCTGTCAACGGCAGTTCAAACATCAGTTCCACGCGGGTAGTGGTCAGGTAGCTTTGGTTCAGCAAGAGACCACGTTTACCCAGACAGAGCGTCATGATGTTACCGATATAATCTGGTTTGGTGATGATCTGTGCACGAATCCAAGGTTCTTCGATTTTGGACATCTTGGTAGGGTCCGGCATTTCTGACGGGTTATTTACCGTGATGGCTTTTTCTTCTTTGGTATCATAGGCGATAAAGCCTACGTTTGGAACTGTGGTGATTACTGTTTGGTTAAACTCACGCTCCAGTCTTTCCTGGATGATTTCCATGTGGAGCATACCGAGGAAGCCGCAACGGAAACCGAAACCAAGTGCCTGAGAAGTTTCCAATTCATATGTCAGAGAAGCGTCATTCAGTTGGAGTTTATCCATACAATCACGCAGCTCTTCGAAATCTTCTGTTACCACAGGGAAGATACCAGCAAATACCATTGGCTTTACTTCCTGGAAACCTTTGATGCCATCCAGGCAAGGGTTGCTAGCCAGGGTGATGGTATCCCCTACTTTTACTTCTTTGGCATTTTTAATACCGGTGATGATATAACCTACGTCTCCGGTGTGCACCTCGTTCTTCGGTTCGAGGCCGAGTTTGAGGATACCTACCTCATCGGCTTCATATTCTTCGCCGGTGTTGACAAAGCGGATTTTATCGCCTTTCTTAAGTGTACCGTTATATATGCGGAAATAAGCGATAATACCACGGAAGGAGTTAAATACGGAGTCAAAGATCAGGGCCTGCAGCGGTGCTTCCGGATTGCCTTCAGGGGCAGGGATACGGGCAACAATCGCTTCCAGGATTTCCTCAATACCAATACCGGTTTTACCGGAAGCCAGGAGGATATCTTCGTCCTTAACACCGATCAATTCGATAATTTGGTCTTTTACTTCCTCGATCATTGCGCCTGGCATATCAATTTTATTGATAACAGGGATGATTTCGAGGTCGTTTTCCAATGCCAGGTAAAGGTTGGAAATCGTTTGTGCTTGGATACCTTGTGCAGCATCTACCAGGAGAAGGGCGCCTTCACAAGCAGCCAGTGCGCGGGATACTTCATAAGAGAAGTCCACGTGGCCGGGAGTATCGATCAGGTTAAAAGTATATTTTTCACCGTTCTTGGCGGTGTAGTTCATTTGAATAGCGTGACTCTTAATGGTAATCCCTTTTTCACGCTCCAGATCCATGTCGTCCAGTACCTGCGCTTGCATGTCGCGGTCTGAAATTGTTTTGGTAAACTCCAACAAACGGTCAGCCAGGGTACTCTTACCGTGGTCAATATGGGCAATAATACAAAAATTGCGAATATTCTTCATATGATGATTTACTGGTACGATGGATGATCTCATTGCAGATCAGGCCATTTCAGCCCGCAAAGGTATTAAAATTAGTTGGTTTATTTGGTGAATGTTTAATTTATCTGCACCTTAGTAAAACAACGATCATTCATCTCTTAAAATAAGGGTCTATGGAACTTACACAGGAATTTGAACAGGCGGTAGCAACTAGTAAAACTCTCCCTGAAAAGCCATCTAACGAAATCCTGTTGCAGCTATATTCTTTATATAAGCAAGCAACAGAAGGCGATGCCACTGGAGACGGACCATCCAATCCATTTGATTTTGTAGCAAAAGCCAAACACAATGCCTGGGAAGAGCAAAAAGGCAAATCCAAGGAAGATGCCATGAAAGAGTACGTTGCACTGGTGCAGCGATTGAAAGGTTAATTGATTTAATTTTGTAGAATGATACCCACAAATACATTTACGGAAAGAACGCAACATTTTCTGGATCTGGAAGAACAGTATGGCGCACATAACTATCACCCTTTACCTGTGGTTTTGGACCGAGGCAAGGGCGTATACCTGTGGGACGTTGACGGTAAACAATACTACGATTTCCTCTCGGGCTATAGTGCTGTAAACCAAGGGCATTGTCACCCTGCGATTATAGCCACCCTGATTGAACAGGCACAAAAACTTACTTTAACCTCCCGCGCATTTCATAGCGATCTGTTAGGAGAATATGCGGAATATATCACCCGCTACTTCGGGTATGATAAAGTCCTGCCGATGAACACGGGCGTGGAAGCCGTAGAAACTGCCCTGAAGCTGTGTCGCCGTTGGGGATACCAAGTAAAAGGTATTCCTGAAAACAAGGCTAAGATTATCGTTTGCGGCCATAATTTCCACGGACGTACTTTAAATGTGATCTCCTTCAGTACCGATCCGGATGCTAGAAATAATTTTGGTCCTTACATGCCAGGTTATGAAATTATTCCTTTCAATAACCTGAATGCACTGGAACAGGCCCTGCAAGATAAAAATGTAGCAGGCTTCCTGGTAGAACCTATCCAGGGAGAAGCCGGTGTGGTAGTACCTGACGAAGGCTATCTTGCACAGGCTTACCAGTATTGTAAAGATGCCCATGTGCTGTTTATGGCCGATGAAATCCAAACGGGCCTTGCACGTACCGGCAAAATGCTGGCTTGTGATCACGAAAATGTAAGACCTGATATCCTGATACTTGGCAAAGCTTTGTCGGGCGGAACCTTGCCTGTGAGCGCTGTCCTCGCCGATGACGATATCATGCTGACAATCAAACCAGGAGAACACGGTTCCACTTACGGTGGTAATCCACTGGCCTGTAAAGTGGCCATCACTGCGCTGGAAGTACTCAAGACCGAAAAAATGGCGGAAAATGCCGAGGCGATGGGAATACTGCTGCGTAAGGCCTTGCACGATATCCAATCTCCTTACATTACCACCATCCGTGGAAAAGGCTTGCTAAATGCAATCGTCGTTAAACACGATGACCCTGAAGCGGCCTGGGACCTCTGCCTCACCTTAAAAGAAAATGGCTTGCTGGCAAAACCCACCCATGGCGATAAAATCCGCTTCGCCCCACCCCTGCTGATTAATGCAGCCCAGGTGTTGGATTGTGTAAGCATCATTCAGCGCAGCCTGGAATCAACATTCCACCGCTAGACATCAGGAATTTAAAATTATTACATACATGGCGGACAGCCACAAAGCCATCCGAAGCTCCGGATGGAGTACCGACTTATTAGTCGGTTTCCCAGATGGGTTATTCCTGCTTTTCTTTTCTACGCAGGTCATACAGCATTTCGCCATGGAAGTGCAAACATTCTACAACCTCCAGTTGGCCATTTGGATCATTGGTACGTTGCTGGTAATGTTTAGTGCTTTCCACGCCAATCGCGGAGATTTGCAGCATGACAATCCCCTGCTCACTCCCGAAGAAAAGAAGAAATTACAGGGATTGGATATCAGTGAAACAACCATTGATCATATCGCAGAGGAAATGAAAAAAGATGCGGATTTATGGGAACGTACACTGGAGGAAGAACAGGTGAAGGAAACTACGTTTAGTCGTGGCCGTGCCATCAGAAGTTCCATATTTACAGGACTCTTTTTTCTGATGGGCGGTGCATTGTCAGTGTGTCCGTATCTCTCTAATGAAAACTTCAATGCTGCTTCTCAAACCAGCATGATGTTGGTTTTCCTGGGATTAACAATATTCAGCTTTATCAAAGCCAAATTAACAGCACAGCGCCCATTACCAATTGTTATACGTTATTGGTTAATGGGCGCTGGTGTAATGGCAGGTACTTGGATCCTGCAGAAAGTATGGTAAGTGTTTATTGATCTACCCTGGTAAACAGCACAGATAAGAATGCTGCCAGTGCAGCCACTACAGAAATATATAATGCGATATGCACCTGTGGACAAATACCCACCTCACAACGGGAGAAAATCAAGACATTCCGGAATGTCCATGCCAGCAGGAATCCGCATACAAACAGATTGACACGCAGGGTCCATTTTTTACGCAATGCAAACATGACCAAACCTAATACTGATAGGAAAATATTCAGTTTTCCCGGTTCTCCATAACTGGATCCTTCTGTATTCACACCGGTAAATATCAAGTGCTTCAGATGTGCATCATTGATTTCTGACCAAGGCAGAAAAGCACAGATAATAATTGCTGCCGTTGCGATGATACCAATAATCCTGGTTTTAGACATATCACTCATTTTAGGGAGGCGAAGGTAAAGAATTAACTTCTTCCTTCGCCATAAAAAATCTACTTCGCTCCCGGCGCACAATGCGATTTCACAAAGTTGGTAAACAGCGTCGACAGATGCTCTTCAGTTCCTTCTCCTTCTGAAATGCTATGTGTACGATTGGGATATGCCATGAATTGAAACTGCTTATTATACTTGATGAGTGCATTCAGCATCATTTCAGAATTCTGATAGTGTACATTATCATCTCCCGTACCTTGAATCATCAGCAGGTTGCCTTCCATGTGTTCCGCATAAGATACAGGGGAGCCTTTTTTATAGGCATCCATGTCTTCTTGTGGCAAACCAGTATAACGCTCCTGGTAAATATTATCGTAGGTCAATAAATTCGTAACAGGTGCTATGGCTACGCCAGATTTGAAAATACCTGGATATTGGCAAAGCAAGTTCAACGTCATGGTACCGCCACCGCTCCAGCCCCAGATAAGGGTACGCGTAGAATCAATGAAAGCATATTTCTCCATCAATGCTTTTGCTGCCATTGCCTGATCGCGAGTATCGATCGCACCAATTTTTTGGTAGATCGCTTTTCTCCACTCTCTTCCTTTTGGCAAAGGCGTACCACGGTTATCAAACGATACATAAATATATCCATCATCTGCCATGTTACCTTTGTAAAGTCGATCCCGGCCTACATACCAGGAATCCAGCGTAGTGGCTGCCGCAGGACCACCATACACGGTGAAGATAATAGGGTATTTTTTAGACGGATCAAAGTTTGTTGGCTTCACCATAAATCCATCTATCTTTACGCCATCTACTGTTGTTACCTGTACATATTCCAGGTTCTTTGTTGGATTGATAAAGTTCTTCATGCCATCCTGCATCTTCTTGCTTACCACTGGCGTATCTTTCAGATTGATAAACTCATTCAGTGGACGATACAATTTCCAAGTAGATAAAGAATGGTATGTCCAAAGGCTGTACGGCGACATTTCATACTTGTTAGTCCCGCTAAATGCCGCAGGAGTCAGTCTTTCAGCCGGACCGCCTGTCAGCGGTACCTTGTACAAATATTGTTGTACTGGGTTTTCTGGAGAAGCGAGGAAGTAAATCGAATTGGTAGCTACATCTGCACGCAGGAGTTTAATTACATCGTAATTGCCTGGTGTCAATAGTTTTGCGGTATTATTAGTTAGGGAGACATGATATACATGACGCCAGCCATCTTCTTCACTTAGCCACAGGAAGGACTTACCGTCAGGAAGGAAATCCCAGCCTTTAATGCCAGTATCATCCCAAGTACCTTTGGTATCAATCCAGGTAGCATCTTTCTCTGTATATACTGTTCTAGTAGCTCCATTGTCGGCACGACAAACCATAATCTTACTTTCATTCTGGCGTCTATTGACTTGTTGAATGATGAATTCATTAGAATTTGGAATCCACTCCATTCTTGGAATATAGTGCTGACGGGCATCTCCGGGCACATTCATCCAGTTCGTGCGGGCGGTCTGTATATTTACTACACCTACTCTACAAGCAGAAGGATCTTGGCCTGCAACTGGATATTCTACTGGAATGGTAAAAGAATAGATGGAGTCTGTATTATTAATCATGAGGAAGTCGCGGGTCTTGGTAGCATCCAACTGCCAATAGGCAATGCTTTTGCTATCGGGGCTCCAGCGGAAACCATCGCGGCAATCCAGTTCCTCTTCATATACCCAATCAAAAGTACCGTTGATAAAGTGGCGATTGCCATTGGTAGTAAGGGCTTTAATTGCGCCAGTGGCCAGGTCTTCCACATAAATGTTATGATCACTTACATACGCCGCATTTTTGCCATCAGGAGAAATTTTTGCAAACATCAAGGAAGATGCAGGGCGGCCTTTGCCCAACTGGCGCAGCTTCTTGGTGGTTAGGTCCAGTACCCAGTAATCTCCTTTTGTTTCATAGCGCCATACCCTGCGGGTATTGGTAAATAATAAAACGCGGGAGTCTTGTTGATAAAATTCGAAGCTTTTCACATCCAGCGGCTGACCGGTCCCTCCCGGGCGCATCAGGCTAGTAGGCACTTTGATGGTGGGAGCACCGCCATTGCAAGGAACATAAGCGATACCATCATTTACCAACTGATAGGTACCGGAGCCATCCGTACTCCATGGAAACATAGGGCCCGGTTGAGCCTGCAACAGGAGTACCGCTCCCTGCAGGAATAACATTAACAGGGTAATTCTTTTCATCTGATTTTAAATAAGTTGCAATGGTAACAAAAAAATAAAAATCATGCGAACATTTGTCCGCCGAAGGCGTTATGAGTGGCAACGACCTGGAAAGGTATAATAAAATCTGTGCTATTTTTGATTATGTGGATAAAAAGTCATGTGTAAAGCAAAAATATTCATATGATTTTATCTATTTTTATGCAAGAAATAATAATTAGTTAATGAGAATCAGCCGGTTAACACAAATCAAAAATACCTGCCTGTAATTCTGAAAATTTTATCCTAATAGAAAAACCATAATAGTTATGCTTCAAGTTACATTATCTTATAAGAACCGCGAATTCCACCAACTCGAAGATTCCTTTCTGGCGCAACTGGCAGAAACCACCAAGAAATTACTGTATGCCTTACTGGAGGATATTTACGACCTGGTAATTAAGGAAAAAGGGCGTTTCCGTATCAACCTGGATCACCATCCTAAAATTGAAGTAGAAGGTTTCAGCAGTGATCTGCAAAATCAGATTGAGCGCACTCTCCGTGGTGAGTACGACTACGATTATTGATAAGCGTGTTGTCGGTATAGCTTTCAGGAGTCAAGGATTAATTATCTTGCACCCCTAAATTTATTATCACCGAATGCAGCTTACCTTCATTCACGTATTGGAGTTACTGGGAACCTTTGCGTTTGCCATATCCGGCGCAACGGCAGCCATCAACAAATCTTATGATGTCATCGGACTGCTTACACTAGCATTTGTAACCGCTATTGGAGGCGGTACCATCCGAGACTTGCTTATAGGAGCCACCCCTGTGGCCTGGATGACAGATGAACTGAGCAACAGCGCTATCATCATAGCTGCCGTCATTGCCGCCCTCTTTTTTTCCTACGTAAAAAGACTGCATCGCTGGCTGACCATTTTTGACGCAATTGGTTTAGCCTTATTTACTGTAACAGGTATCAACAAAGGAATTGCCGCTGGGCTTCCCATGCCCGTATGTGTGGCGCTGGGCACTATTACCGGTACTTTTGGTGGATTGCTGCGCGATGTCATTAGCGGAGAAGAACCCATTCTTTTCACCCGTGAAATATATGCTGCCGCCTCTATCGTTGGAGGAACCATCTATGTAGTAGGTGCAAGTTACCACGCAGATCCCGGTTTAATTCAGAGTGTAGCCGTTACCGTTATAGTGACAATACGACTCGTTAGTTTACGCTACAACTGGCAGTTGCCGCGACTTCGAGCATAATTTGTTCCTGGATAATATTATACCGTATCAGTGATAAATTTCATATATTGCTGTTATGAGGGAATTATTCGATAACTACTTTGCATTTGCTACAACTGTGTTCATGGGATTGCTCGCCATTGTGAATCCTATTTCTGCCATCCCGGTATTCCTGGAGCTGACCTCCAATATGGACAAGCCCTCGCGGCGGAACATCGCTACCAAATCCGTGCTGATTGCCTTTTTTATTATCGCTGTATTCAGTGTGGCAGGTAAATTGATTTTTCATGTATTTGGTATCACCCTCGCCGCATTGCGTGTTACGGGCGGTATCCTGGTATTTGTGATCGGATATGAAATGGTGCGCGGGAAAGCGGAAGAGAAACAACATTCCAAACTGGGCGATCAACCCGTAAAAGCAGACCAAGGTATCAGTGCGGCCATCACCCCATTGGCCATGCCACTCCTTGCCGGTCCGGGTACTATTACCACCTCTATGAGCTATTCCGCTGCTAAGGATGTATATCATTTGCTCATTGTAATGGCTGTCTATGCCCTTATCTGTTATATTACTTATCTACTCTTTATTGCCGGCGATAAAATCGTGAAAGTTATCGGATCGAATGTAATGATGGTGATAACCAAAATGATGGGGCTTATCTTGGCAGTAATTGGCGTACAGATGCTTGCTCTTGGAGCCATGGAGCTATTCAAACTTTGATATTTCTTTTCCTAAACAAAACAATTTCATTTTACCTATTGTTAATAAGGTATAAATAAAGGCATAGTTGGACTAGAAGAAATCGGCCCCTACCCGATCTGAGAATAAAGACAATCCTTTTTACTTACTGACATGAAATTTTTCGTCACCACTGGTGATGCAGTATATCTTTTTTCGATTAACAACAGGTAAAATCCGTTATTGATTACTAGGTGGATGTTATCGTTCCCTTTTTTCAATAGGAACTTATAAAATCAATATAGACGGAACAGTTAGCAGAAAAGCCGTCCCGATTCTTCGGGACGGCCGGTATTTTAAGCAGGTCCTAATCAATAATGGCACCTTCTTTTATTTCATCTGTTGCAACGGCAATTACCTGATCGCCTTCATGCAGATTCCCAAAAACTTCCGTAGAATCATTATGATGATTTCCTTCTTGCACATCTATCCATTTCGCATGATGATCTTTCACTACTACTACATATTTCCTTTCTGTAGATGCCACTACCGCCGATCCTGGCACTACTACTGCTTTCGCGGAACCATCGACCGGTAAAGTGACTTCTGCATACATCCCAGATTTCAGGGTATTATCTGTATTAGGGACATCTATCTCCACGGCTTCAGATCTATAACGATCGCTCAAAGTACCTGCCTGCCTAGCGATGGCACCCTTGAAATTAGTACCTGGCAAGGCATTCACCTGGAAGCTTACCTGTGCTCCGTCTTTCAACTGTGCACTTAAAATTTCCGGCACTTGGAGCACTAACCTCAACCTACCTTCTTGTTCCAACATCAGCATCGGTTTATCATCCACTTTTGTAGCGGGCCCTACTAAGGCGCCCGGATGGATGTTACGCTCTGTAATCACGCCATCAAAAGGAGCTGTAACGATGAGATAGCCTTTCATTACTTGCGCAGCCGCTAGATTGGATTTTTCTGTATTCATCAGCGCACTATCAGCCAGCATTTTGGCCCGTGCCATTTCTAAATCATGTGGTGCAATAGTACCTGGCGTTTCACTGGTGGCCAGCATACGTTCGAAGTTATCCTTGCTAGCTGCATACAATGCCGCTGCTTGCAGGTAACGAGATTGCGCTGCCATATACTGTTCCATAATTTCTGGGGCTTCCAATTGTAACAAGAGTTGCCCTTTATGCACATGACTACCACGGTCCACTGCCACGGTTTTAATAAATCCATTCACCTTGGGGAAGATGCTCACCTTTTCAAATGCTTCCAACACACCAGGCAACTGCAAACTGGTGGCCAGTGGCTGTTTTACCACGGTGGCCAAAGCATATTTCTTAGCCACTGGAATTTTTGCTTTCTGCTTTGCTTCTGAATGGTTGCAAGAAGCCATCGCTGCAGTTCCAGCTACCAGCATTAAGTAAAGGATTGTTTTATACGGTTGCATGCATTGAATTTTGTGAGTGATGAGTTGTAATTTTTTCTGCTGGCATCAACGATGGAGAGGCGTAGCTCGACTTACGTTGCGCTCTAGCATATACCAGTGGCAATATGAGTAAGGCCGCAAATGTAGAAGCGATCAATCCGCCGATTACCGCACGGCCCAAAGGAGCAGTTTGGTCACCCGCTTCTCCCAAGCCGGATGCCATTGGTATCATTCCTGCCACCATGGCCAGACTGGTCATTAATATAGGACGAAGTCGCACGCCTGCACTGACAATCGCCGCTCGGAAAGAATCATGATATTCTAGTCGCAGTTTTTCCGCATTCGTTACGATCAAGATCGCATTGGCCACGGATACACCGGTAGACATAATCATTCCCATATATGATTGCAGATTGAGCGTTGCACCAGTAATTAAAAGTGCAATTAACGCACCTGCAATTACCGCAGGAACAGTAGCCAATACCACCAAGGACAGTCGGAATGATTGATAGTTGGCCGCCAGCAGCAAGAAGATCACCACTACTGCAATCGCCAAACCGTTTTGCAAACTACCTAATGTTTCTGTGAGCAAACTGGAAGCTCCTTTTATTTCAGTGACCAATCCTTTTGGAGGATCGCCGGCATCTTTGATGGCCTGCTGTACGGCACGAGTGGCAGTGGCCAGATCCGCGCCTGTTACATTCGCACTAACGGTAACGAACCTACGAGGACCAGCCCTGTCAAATTCACCTGGCATTTCCGTCATGGAGAAATTGGCAACATCTCCGAGTACTGGTCTGGGTTGGCCTTTCACCAAGGGAATTTCTTTCAGGTCGTTCAGTTCCGTCATACTGTATTCAGGAATTTGTACTTGCGTTTGATAAGTATAAGCGGCCTTTTCATCCAGCCATTGGTTCTTTTCTGTAAAACGACTGGAAGAAGTAGATGCAGTAACAGAGCGCGCTGCCTGGCCAATGGTGAGTCCCATCTGCGCCAGCTTAAATCGATCGATGGATATACTGATAACAGGGAAATGTAAAGGCTGCGCGATTTGTACATCTCGAAGATATGGCACCTGTTGCATATTGGCCACCACCTTCTCCGCATAACCGGCAATCTCCTTCATATCCTTTCCTGCCACTCTTACTTCAATTGGATTGCTGGCACCCTGACTCATGATTTTTTCCGTCAGGTCGATGGGTTCGAAAGATACGCGTGTCTGCGGAAATGCAGTGGCGATGCGGTTGCGCAGGTCATCCTTCAAGTCATCCATATTCACTTTGTAATCTTCATCCAAGTTTACTTGCAGCACTGCTTCGTGGGTACCGCTATTGAAAACATACAAGTTACTGGTACCATAACTACTTGGAATCAATCCCACATAGGCAGAACTAATCATTACATGGCCATTGGTCACACTGTCGATCATATCCAACACCTGGTGCACACGGGCTTCTGTTCTTTCCAAACGGGTACCATCCGGTTCGCGGAGACGGAGCTGAAATTGACTACCGTTTATATGCGGCATGAGGTCTTTACCAATATAAGTATAGCATCCAGCGGCTAAGGCGATGGCCCCAATCAGGTAAACCGTTACGATCAATTTTGATTTAGGCGCCATGCGTTCCAGTAACTGAATGAAACCGTGTTTGAAACGGTCGAAGCCTTTCAGTTCTTTTTCATGCACATCATCGTGATGCAATTGTGTATTTATTTCTACCACTTCCTCGTGGTCCAACGCCAGTCCTGCGGGCGCGTGTTGATACTTCTCTGCTTTGAGCCACCAGTTGCTGACCACAGGGACCAGCGTCTGCGCAGCAAAAAAAGAAGCAATCATCGCAAAGCCTATGCTTAATGCCAGTGGCAAAAACATAGCACGTGGCACACCGGTCATGATAAAGGAAGGTGCGAATACCGCGAGGATACAAAGTAATATCAGCACCAAGGGGAAGGAAATTTCTTCGCAGGCATCATAAATAGCCCTCCGTTTGGGTTTCCCCATTTCTAAGTGCTGGTGTATATTCTCTATCGTTACCGTGGCCTGATCCACCAGGATACCAATGGCCAGGGCGAGTCCGCTCAAGGTCATGATGTTGATGGTTTGTCCACTGAGCTGGAGGAACATTACCGCCGTAAGGATCGCAATAGGGATTGTGATAACCACCACGAGGCAACTACGCAGGTCTTTGAGGAAGAGCAGTACCATGAGGCCTGTTAATAGTGCACCCAAGATACCCTCTGTCATTAAGCTTTTCACCGCGTTAATCACAAATACGGACTGGTCAAATTCATAACTGATATGTACATCGTCCGGCAACAAGCTTTGCATTTCCGGAATGCGCTGCTTCAGTGTTTTTACTACATCCCAGGTACTGGCGTCTGCCGTTTTCACCACTGGAATGTATACTGAGCGCTTTCCGTTTACCAATGCGTAATCTACCGTCACATCCGCGCCATCCGCTACATTCGCCACGTCTTTAATGAAGATGTTACTAGCGCCATTACTGGTGATGGGGATTTCGCCAAATTGTGTAACCTCTTTCTCCAGGGAGTTGATGGTGGTCACATACATCGTATTGTTGATACGAATATTCCCAGAGGGCGTCATCACGTTATTTTTCGCGATGGCTTCCACCACCTGATCGGCAGAGAGATTGAAACTGCGGAGTTTTTGCGGGTCCACATTGATCACCACAGAACGGGTATTGGCCCCAAATGGTGGCGGCGCTGAAAGTCCGGGTACGGTCGCAAACATAGGTCGGATACGGGTAGCAGCGAGGTCCGCCAGTTCTTTCAGATTCCTGGTTGGACTGCTTAATACCAGTTCGCCGACCGGCAATGAGGATGCGTCGAAACGTACCACCTGTGGCGGTTGTGCCCCCGGCGGGAAGAAGTTCATCGCACGGTTTACTTGCAAAGCCACTTGTGCAGAGGCTTCCGCCATATCTGTATTTTCGTAGAAGGTCAATTTTAGCAGGGTTAGACCCTGGATATTCTTACTAGAGATATTCTTTATTCCATTCACATACAGAAACTGGTCCTGCAAACGGGTGGCAAAGAAGCCTTCCATTTGTTTGGGCGACATCCCGCCGTAGGACTCAATTACATAGATGGTGGGTAAGTTTAGTTTGGGAAATATATCTATGGGAATCCTGAAAATGGTCAGAAAAGAAAACAGCAGGACTCCCGCCATGATAACAACCACCGCTATTGGTTTCTTTAGTGCCGAGGATACTAGTGACATAATAATCTATTTTAAATCAACAAATCCCTATTACTGCATATGCTGCAATAACGTTTGAATAGTGTTTCCTGCATATGCCGCTCTAAACAAGGCTTTCCAGGCTGCATCGCGGGCTTGTACCAGATCCGTTTCTGCACGGTTCAAGAGGAAGAGCGCATTTGTTACCTCGATGATATTGGTAAGACCTGCTTTGTATAAAGCTGTTTTCTGCGTAGCCGCAGCTCTGGCGGCATTCAACTGAGCAGGAATTTCATGTAGCCGTTCTTCCGCAATAGCCATATCCGATTGCGCCTGACGCATGGACTGTACCAGCTTTAAACGGGTACTTTCCATATCTTGTTCTGCCGCTTCCGCTTTGTAATGCTGCACTGCCACCTTTTCGCGGGTGCGTTTCAGATCCGTGAGGTTGTAAGTGATCCCTAACCCCAGCAGGTAATTATAGCGACTGTATCCTACGCCACTCCAGAGGTTATTATTATAGTAATCGTTGTATTGGCCGCTGGAGCCGCGCATCCATCCCGCTGCCATCAGGTTTACCTTCGGCATAGTACTTTTCCGGATAACATTTTCTTGAGCCTGTTGTTTCAGGTACTGCGCATGGTAGTACTCCAGTAAAGGATGATGTGCAGCAGTATCTTCCTGTGGCAGGTAACTAGCGAGCAATCCTTCCAGTTGCGGATCATTCCTATCATCCGCTTTAATCACCGCCGTATCCATCCCCGTAAAAGTGGAGAGTTCAATTCTGAGGCGGTTATACAGCGTGTTTACCTCAATCAGGTTTAATCGTGCGCGGGAGAGTTCCGCAGCCGCAACCGCGCTATCCACGCCAGGTTTAAGACCATGCTTTACTATAGCATTCACCGCACGTTGTACTTCTTCTGTGCGTTGGATATTATCTACCTGAATTTTTCGCAGTTCACTGAGTCGGAGTAATTCTAGGTAGTCTTGAATAACTCCGGCCGTCAATTGATTGGCGGTATTATTCAGACTGGTTTCTTGCACATGAAGATCTGATTGGGCGGCATTACGCTGGGAAGCGTATCCTCCGAAGTTATAGACCTCCCATTGCATTTGGGCCATGGCAATATTTCCACTCATGGCTTGACTGTTATTCTCGTTGCGGATACCACCAGAAGTAGATGGAATCATTCCCATGGTAAAGTAGGAACCATAAATACTATTATCTGTTCCTAGGTCCAACTGTTCATGGAGCTTCAGTGCGGGATACCAGTTATGTTTAACATCTGTCAGACTTGCTTTGCCGGCCTGTACTTGTGCCTCTCTGGCTTTTATATCCGGGTAATGTTGGAGGGTCCGGGAAATAGCCAAGTGCAACGAAAAGCTGTCCGCTGGCGTTTGCGCGAAGCATTTACCTGTGACAACTGCGCATAGCAATAGCACATAGTAATGCCTCACTAGGTTATATACATTCATATACCGTGATCAAATACTAATGAAATAATAAAATAAGATGGGACGAAATTAGGCTATGGGTGGGCCTCGCCAGCTTCTGAGGGGAACGTGTACACTATGATAGGAATCAGGCAGATACCCAGTGGTATGCTGCACATAGATAAATTTGTATTTAAGGGAGATAACAGGTACTGCGCAAGGGAAGTAACTATAATCGTTGATACCAACGGGCCTGCGCTTAAATCTGTTTACGGTAGTTTTATAAGTAAAACCTTCTGCATGCGATTCAATAACCGGATGAAGAATGGAAATAAAACTAGCAGATAATCTGGGAAGTTTGCCTGTAGGCGCGGTGCAACCGCTTTCTGTTCCATTTGGAAGCAGAAACGCAGCGAGGATAAATACGAGTATCAGCCTGGCAACCTTCACACTAATTGAAATTTTCGGTGCTCTAATTTATTGCATTTCAACGGGAAGGTTACCATCACTAATCATATTTAACGTGATTTTAAGCTAGTATAGGTAGACAAGACATAGTTCTGACAAGCGGGCCAGTGCATGTGTTAGCTTGCCGTCGGCCACGGAGAGACAGGTAAATGCTTGAAACTCATCCAGGGCGGTACCCACCGCTACGATTTTGAGGTCGTGTTCTTTGAGCTGCTGGTTGACAAATTCCAAGGAGGCTTTGGCAAAATCATCTGCAGCGATAATTTCTTCGTATTCTTCTTCAGAGGGAACATCTAGAATGATACCTTCCAGTTGCAAAGGTTCCAGTTCGTTCAACGCGTAAATGCCGGTATCTGTGAGATCAGACCATTCGAACTCTACCAAGTTACCACTATTCTGCAGTGCCACAGCCAGTTCTTCCCACACGGCAGCGGGTTCTGGTTTAATGATGGCAGGTAATTCATCTATCAACTCCAGCGCTTGATCTTCGTCGAAGATATCTAAGTAGAGTTTTGCTAATGTATTGCGGGCGTTACCAGAGTTCTGCAATTTCTCAGCAGCTTTGAGGTCGCGCACCATGGTATTCCATCTCAACTGTAATTCCTGCTGATCAGCGTCTGTCATATCACCATGTACCATTTTCGCACTTTCATGTAACATCGGATTATCCAGCTCATACTTGGTCACATGCAGTGTATCGTTTGTGAAGTACAACTGATAGGTGGCACAATTAATGAAATTAGATCCAATCACCACCTTATCTGGAAATATTTCATGGGTGACATTCTCCCGCGCGTCCAGGAAGGAGTTGCCATTAATTTTACCATAATTGGAGGTCAGCCAATTGAATGTTTCCAGTGATATATCGATCATCATAATGCTAGTAGTATAAAGATCAAAAATAGTTAAATTAGTGTGGACCACAGACAGAATAATTCAAAACAAGTTACATATGGAAAAGCGAGCACTAGGAAATTCAGGATTAGAAGTAGCGCCATTGGCGTTTGGAGGTAATGTGTATGGTTGGTCAGCGGATGAGAAAACATCTTTTAGATTATTAGATGAATTTGTAGCAAAAGGTTTTAACCTGGTAGACACCGCAGATGTGTATTCCCGTTGGGTTCCCGGCCACCAGGGCGGGGAATCGGAAAGTATTTTGGGGAGATGGTTGAAGGATCGCGGGAACCGGGATAAAGTGATTATAGCCACCAAAGTAGGTGCGGATATGGGCGAAGGGATGAATGTCTCCAAATCATATATTCTTAAACATGTAGAAGATTCTCTTCAACGCTTACAAACAGATTACATTGATCTCTACCAAACGCATTACGATAATGAAGTTACACCGGTAGAAGAAACCTTGGAAGCATATGATACCTTGATTAAATCGGGGAAAATTCGTGCTATAGGCGCGTCCAATATGAGTCTGGCTCGCCTACTAGCGAGCCTCCGTGCTAGTGAGAGCCATGGTTATCCTAAGTATGAAACCTTTCAGCCGCTATACAATCTCTACGACCGGGAGAAATATGAACAGCAGTATGCAGACATCTGTGTGAAATCAAATATCAGTGTTATTAGTTATTATTCGCTGGCTAGTGGCTTCTTGAGCGGGAAATACCGGCATGCGGAAGACACGGGAAAAAGTGCGGCACGCGGTCAGAAAGCACTCTCCTACCTAACGCCGAGAGGGATTCGCATTCTTGAGGCGTTGGACGTCTGCGCAGCAAAACATACCACCACCCCTGCGGCTATCTCATTAGCCTGGCTATTGACACGGCCTGCCATTGCAGCTCCTATTGCAAGTGCCACCAATATAACGCAGTTGCATGAACTCATCCATGGCGTTACCATGAAACTAGATCAGGAAGATCTGGCACTGTTGAATAAATCCAGTGCATACTAACACCATCCTGATTCCTAAACATCAGATGAACTACTACCGGTAACGAGTAAACGAATTTTCAATTATCGAAATAACCAAAAGAGGTTGGCGCATTTGTCAACCTCTTTTGGTTATTTCGCTTCTTCAGCAACTATTTAGTAATATTTTTAATACGCTGATTACTAGCAATACTGGGTTACAATCTGAATTTGATGCCTGCGTTGAAGCCCATACCACCAATATTGATGTAGGATTTCAGGTCATTAGCTGGGGCATTATCATTTTTGTATTTCGTAACGGTTCCTTGCTGTGCAATAGGTGTATTGGAACCTTTATCCAATGTAGTAACGTAATCGGTGTTTTTCTCTGCCACACTTAACTGATCCAGGTTACGGGAACTAACCACGGTAATAACCGAGCCAGTAGCGCCGTTGATGGCAGTATTGGTTTCGGAATATTTAGTAACTTCTTTGCTTTTGCTTTTAACAGGTACGTTGCGGTATTCTGCTTCCACGAAAACATCGAAGCGGGGAGACAGGTTGAAATCTACACCGAGGGCGCCTTGCATACCAATGGTAATATTAGGTTTAACTTCTTCCGTGCGGTGGATCTCCGTTCTAATCAGCGTACCTGGAGGTAATGGAGCGCCGGCTGGCGGAGTGGATGTATTTAAGGCGTCTGTTTCGATAACTAGTCGGCCCCAGAGTGGCAGTACCACACCGAAACGAACATATGGATTGATTTTCTCATATCCAGGACTGAATACAACACTTGGTGCAAAATCGAATGCATGCACATGGCCATGTGAGGTAACCTGTGCCAATACCTGATTAGTGCCTACCACTGTAGTAAGGGTGTTGGTCATGAGATTTTTGCTGCTTTGGTAATAGTTAAAGGAGGCTTCAACAGCAATATACTTATTGATATTGTAGCCAACACTTAGGCCACCACGTGCTCCTTGACCATAGGAACCTGTCAGCACTTTGCGACTGAGGGTATCCAGGGGATTCGCATTCGCAGGATTATACTGGGTATGCAGATCCTGTGGAGGATATGGGCCAACGTTAGGAAATTGTCCGGGTGTGATACTAAAAAAATAACCGCCGGTGGCTTTGAGGTAAAATTTTGAGTGTGGCTTGGAGGTTTTTTCCTGCGCCTGAACGGAAGTGGTGATGGCAGCAGCAAGGGTCATCGCTGCTACCAAGATAGGTCGCTTCATAAACAGTGGTTTTGGTGATAGAACAGTGCTGTAATTCTTATACAGCTTTTTGAAAGTTAAAGAATTGTTATCACATAACAAGCGACCTATCCGACAATAAAATTAAAATGCTTCTGCGAGTGACAAATAAAGACCTTTTTGACGGGATTCCCCTGGGCGTCTCTCTCCCACGGCATAGTCTATACGAACTGTAAGCCTGGAATTCTCGTCGTAAAAATACCTGATACCGGCGCCATAACTAGGTTTGAAACCCCTCAGGTGAAAATCGCGGTTATTGAAAACACTACCTGTTCCTGCGAAAGCGGCCAGTGCAAATTTAGGTTTCAGGTCTACAAACCAAACGTGTATACGAATATTTGGATCGATCAGGTAACGATATTCAGTTTGTAATGCGAGGAGGTTCTGATCCCGGTATCTTCCTTGATAGTACCCTCTCATCATATTATCATTCCCCATTTCTGGTACCAGGTAAAAAGGCAGTGCACTTCCTTGTAAGGAATTAAACTGGCCGTTGATACCAATTGTACTTTTCTTGGAAAGGGAGAAGAACTGTATTCCTTGTGCATCTATTTTCCAGAGCTCTTGGCTGCTGAGAAAAGATGGTGCATAGGCTACATTCAGTCGCAACCAGGTACCTCTGCGGGTATAATTCTGGTTATCTCTGTTATCGAATATACCTGTGAGGCCCACGAAGGTAACATGCCCTCCAGTTTTATCTACCAGTGGCATTGTTTCGTATATGCCTTTCATGTCATGACTGCTATAGGAGTCATGCTGGTAAGATAAGGTTGCCCCTACATAGAAGAAATTGCCCACTTTGCGTTCTCCTTCAAAGGCGGCTCTGTAGCGTGTATTGTTGAGTAACGATTTATCGGCGGAATGGGTCGTGTCTCCCAAACCATAAAAATATAAAGGGAAATTATGGTAACGAAGATTTCCTTTAAAATGCCAAAGGTTATCTCTTGTCCAGATGTTCGCTTTCAGGTCTACCTTCCATTGATGCTCCGTAGTGATAGCCGGAATCAGATTGATAGAGGAGTTCCTCGTCAGCGGAGATGGATTCTTGTTATCTGTATAAAAGGAATACAGCATTGCTGCACCTATTTCCAGCCCTTTTTCTTGGGAATACCCAAGTACGGGCAAAGGAAAGAAACTTCGTTTACGGGGCACCGTATCCAGCGTTCCAAAAAGAGGTTTTTGTCGGTTAGTCAACGAATCCTGTTGAGCATTCACCTGTATGGCCGATAAAGACAATAGGGCCGCAACAAATAGTTTCCTATACATAGTCTGCAAATGTAAAGGGAATATCATTATGCCGCGCAGCGACCAACTAGTTTTTCATTAATTTTCAAGCTGTTGCAGGCGCATGCTTCTTTTTAAATGAAATAATGGCCAGGATAATACTCAGTAGCAACATCGCACAACCAGCTAGGA
Organism: Chitinophaga sp.; assembly: GCF_019236475.1. Taxonomy (GTDB): domain Bacteria; phylum Bacteroidota; class Bacteroidia; order Chitinophagales; family Chitinophagaceae; genus Chitinophaga. The sequence continues at coordinate 43,563 of NZ_JAFAIX010000002.1, read as the reverse complement.
AAGGCGCTCCTGGAAAATAGACTGGTGCGCTGGCTTTGGTAAAATAGGAAAAAATACTTGTCATCATCAGTGGCCCTATAATCATAGTTAAACTCACTAAAGATGTCAGTGCACCTTGCAGTTCTCCTTGTTCTGTTGGAGGGACCTGGCTACTCATGAGACCTTGTAAAGATGGTCCGCATATACCGCCCAGGCAATAAGGGATGAGGGCTGCATACATCATCCAACCTTTAAATGCAAACGCAAACATGGCTAGTCCAATAGCATATAGCATCAATCCCAACACCACAGATTTTTTTTGTCCAAGTACTGGAATGGCTACACGAATAACAGCTCCCTGTACAACTGCCACCATCAAGCCTACAAACATCAAGGAATAGCCCACCCATTTTTCTGTCCATTTAAATTTCTCCATGGTATAGAAAGACCAAGTAGATTGGACTGCAAAGTTGGCGATATAGATGAGTATGAGGGAGATGATAAGTCCGGAAATTACGGGGTACTTACGTAGTTGCGCTGGGGCTGCAAATGCGTTTGCACGTTTAATATCGAATGGTCTTCTGTTTTCGGGTGCCAGGGATTCTGGCAGTACGAACAAACCATAGAGAAAGTTCAGCAATGTGAGTACAGCAGCAGCCACGAATGCTGCACGAGGCCCCCATTGGCTAAGCCATCCTCCTAATCCAGGTCCGATGAAAAAGCCGACGCCAAAGGCTACGCCGATCATTCCGAAGTTCTGCGCCCTTTTCTCAGGAGCGCTGATATCCGCAATATAGGCAGCACCTGCCGTCATGCTGGCCCCAGTAATACCTGCTATTGTACGACCTACAAAAAGCAGCCATATGTTTGGCGCCCATGCCAAAAATAAGTAGTCCAAGCAGAATGCCAGTAAGCAGGACAGCAACACGGGCCTGCGGCCATAGGCATCACTGAGTCCTCCTATCACTGGCGCCATAAAAAACTGTGTGATGGCGTAGGCGAATGTCAACCAGCCGGCATACCAGGCAGCCCCGCTTAATCCTTCCCCTGTGAGGGATTCGATTAGCTTAGGCATAACGGGTATTATAATTCCAAATCCAATAACGTCAATGAGTAATGTAACGAAGATGAAGCCCAGAGCGGCGCTTTTTTTAACAGGCATGGTGCTGCTTAAATTTTTGGAAAGATACAAAGGTAATTGAATATCAGTAGGTCCATTCCTAAAAATCCGCGGAAAGTACAATGATTTGCAATTCTGTTTTTGAATCATCACGCATTATGATTATTTTTATCTCAAATTTGGTGGACGGCCCCTAAATCGTTCCACAGTATGCCAACAATAATCACACGATATGCTCCCGGCCATTCCTTTGAAAAGATGCCTACTACTCCCCCTTTACCTGCTGCTGCTCAGTCCCGGAAGCCGCGCACAAGCACCTGTTCCTGATAGTTTTACAGTGGCCCTGGTCAAGCATCCCCAAAAAGACAATGCCCGTGTTGATATCCTGAATGGCGCCTCTCGTAATTATTTCACCCGCGATGCTGTTATCGCAGAGAAATATGCCAAGGAAGCCTTGTCTATTAGTGAACAGTTGGGATATACCAATGGCCGCATTTGGGCACAGCGCAACCTGGCCCTAGTGGAGAACACCCGCGGCCACCTGGATAAGCAATTGCAGTTAACGCTCAGCTCCTTGAAACTAGCCGAAACGCTGAACGATCAACATACCTTGAGTATCTTATATAATGATATGGGAAATATCTTCACGGAGCAGAATAGTCCCCGTGATGCGCTACCCTTTCTACATAAATCATTGACGATCAAGCAAAAATTGCAAGAAGCCCCAGAAGTTAGTAAAACCCTCAATAATATTGGCTCTGCCTACTTGGCACTGCATATTTTGGATTCTTCTCTCCTTTATCTCCATCAGGCAGAACAATTGAAACTCGCCTTGAACGATCAGCGGGGATTAGCTTATACCTATGAAAATCTCGGACTGGTAGCTATGCTGGAACATCGCTTGCAGGATGCCTTGCACTACCATCAGCTATCTGCATCCTGCTATCAGGCGGCAGATAACCAGTTAGGGATTGTCAAATCCAGTTTGAACCTGGCCGAAGTGCAGACCTTCATGGGCAATTTTACCGCAGCGGAAAAGAACCTTCGGAAAGCCTATGAGATCAACAGCGTGCTACGGAATGTAAAAAATGAGATGATCTATTATAAGATCCGGTACGAGTTGGATAGCGCCCGGAAAGATTACCAAGGCGCTTTCAAAAACTACAAGGCTTTCACAGACCGCAACATGGCTTATTTCAATTTGGAAAAAAGTCGGCAAATATCGAGATCACAGGAAAAGTATGAAGCGGAAAAGAAACAAAGAGAAAATATACTCCTAAAAAAAGAACAACAGATCCATCTCGCCACCATCCAACAGCAAAGAGTATTGGTACTTTCTGCTGCCCTGTTGTTTATTATCCTGCTGATCATTACGTTTATCCTTTACCGTATGTATAAACGGCAGCAGGAACTGACCCGCGCACTGAACAGTAAGAACCAGGAAGTATCCTTGCAAAATCATATTATCCTGGAACAGAATACCACATTGGAAAGTCTCAACCAGGTAAAAGATAAAATCTTCTCTGTCATTTCTCATGATCTGCGCTCTCCCCTGGCTATCTTGGAAGGTTTGCTTTTCCTTTTGCGAGATGAGAAAATTGATGCGGCGCAGTTCCGGTTTTATGCCGATGAGTTATGGAGAGACGTGAAGAACACTGCCTACATGATGGACAATATGCTGCAGTGGGCGAGCAATCAGATGAAGGGTATCGGGGTAAAGGCAGACGACTTTGACCTAACCTTGTTGCTCAACCAGGAATTTGAATTATTGCAGACATTGGCCAAACAGAAAGATGTTGCCTTACAACATGAGATTCCCGGCGCAGTCATGGTATACGCCGATCCAGAGATGATCCGGATGGTATTGCGTAATCTGATAAACAATGCCATCAAGTTTACTCCCGGCGGCGGACGCATTACGGTGAGTGCTCGTATTGACCGTACTTTTGCGGAGGTGATCGTGAAAGACAATGGTACCGGTATACCAATGGAAAACCAGCATCGTATTTTCTCCAATATTTATTACTCTACTACCGGCACACGTAATGAAAAGGGCTGCGGGCTTGGGTTACATCTGTCTAAAGATTTTGTGGAACGCAACCAGGGCCGTATCTGGTTTCATAGTACACCAGGCAGCGGTAGTAGTTTCTCCTTTACCATTCCGTTGTCTGAAGAATCGGATAATAACGGGCGTGGGTACACGATCATTATACAAGATCGAGGTAGCAGTGGCATGAGCGTATTGAATCAATAAATTATACCAACTGAAATGCAGTAGTGTGTTTAATTTCCGTCATTACAAAGGAGCTGTTCACTTGTGCGATATTTTCAATGGTGGCCAGTTTATTAGTAATGAAATGCTGATAGCTTTTCATGTCGTCCACTACTACTTTCAATAAGTAGTCATAGTTTCCAGCCAGGTGATAACATTCCATCACTTCTTCCAACTGATGTACAGCGGCTTCAAATTTTCGTAGTAACGGTAATGAATGTAGTTGCAGACTAACATTACAATAGGCCACCAGTGACTTTCCTAGCTTTTCTCCGTCTAGCAGCGTGACATAACTTTTTATGATCCCTAGTTTTTCTATCTTCTTTAGTCGTTCGTAGGTGGGTGTAACGGATAAGCCTATACGATAAGCAATTTCTTTTGTATTGAGTTTTGCATCCTGTTGGAGCACTTGTAATATGTGTCGGTCTGTTTTATCTAGCGTATCCATGGTAGTTTATTTTTTCTGCCAAGAAGGCAAATTGCGGCAGGCCGCAGACGTGTCTCCCTATATTTTCTTCAAAACTAGTATATATTTTCTAAATATAACCATCAGGTAGTTTTATTGCATTATATATCAATAGCTTCGCAGTATCATACACCTGTAATTGCCATGAATAATAGTTTCAAATTGCCACCGGCCGACACATCGAAGCTGGAGGCGTTGCTGGCCTCTGTTGGAGCTGGCACAGCCAACTTTCTGGGGTATCCTGTTTCGAAGGAATTTGATTATTCTCCTTTGATGCCATTTCTGCAATATCCTTTGAATAACCTGGGCGATCCATTTATCCCATCCACTTATAGTGTGGGTACGCGGGAGCTGGAAAAGGAAGTAGTGGAATTTTTTGCACGGCTGTTCAGGGCTCCGGCCAATGATTGGTGGGGATATGTTACGAACGGTGGATCGGAAGGCAATTTATACGCCCTGTATCTAGCCAGGGAGCTATATCCTAAAGGAATGGTATACTACAGCAGCTCCACGCACTATAGTGTACAGAAAAATCTACATCTGCTCAATATGCCATCGATTGTGATCCGTACCCAGGAAAATGGGGAAATGGATTATGACGATTTAGAAAATATGATCAGCATGCACCGTCATCTGCCGGTGATTGTGCTGGCCAATATTGGTACCACTATGACAGAAGCGAGGGATGATGTCAAACGAATCAGGCAAATATTGAATCGTATGGCAATCCGCCATCATTATATCCATGCGGATGGGGCATTATCCGGCAGTTATAGTGCTTTCTTGGAAGAGCGTCCGGCTTTTGATTTTGCCGATGGCGCCAACAGCATTGCGATATCCGGCCATAAGTTCATTGGTTCCCCCATTCCATGTGGCGTGGTGGTGGCCCAGAAGTCGTACCGCGACCGTATTGCTCGTAGTGTGGCTTACATCGGTACGCTCGATACCACCATCACAGGTTCCCGCAATGGCCATAGTCCGTTATTCCTTTGGTATGCAGTAAAAAGCCTGGGCATAGCAGGATTGGCTGCCAGGGCCCATCAGGCACTAGAGATAGCCGCTTACGCAGAAGAGCAGTTGAAATCTATTGGCATCCCTGCCTGGCGTAATAAAGACACCTTAACTGTGGTATTCCCAGAACCTGAGGAAGAAATCCGGCGCAAATGGCAATTGGCCTCAGAGAATGGCTGGTCGCATATTATTTGTATGCCTGGAGTCACCAAAGCGCTGATTGATACTTTCATTGCGGAAATGGTGGCAACGGCAGAATTGGTGGGATAAGTTTTACGGATCGGTATAAAGAAAATAAGACGCAAAGGTGACGAATTAATCGTACTCCTTTGCGTCTTTACTTTTTATGAAATTCGATGCGCATTTAGATCAGACACCATTTTCGGCAATGGTAATTATTTCCGTGTTAAGCATTCGGCGTAGGCGTTGTTCCAGTGCCTTATCTACGAAAGGCAAGGTGAGTTGCACTTTGAAAACCACATGATCTTTTTTGATATCCATGGTACGTAGGCGGAAACTATCATGTACATAGGTATTGCTATAACTACTGATAGCATTTTTCAATCTTTCTTCTATTTGGTCTGGGGTATAAGGTAGTTTACGATCCAGTTCAAATTCGATCGTTACTCTTTTAACATTTTGTTTGGTTTGGTTGGTCACCACTGTGGCAAATACTAAGGAGTTGGGAACGATAATCTGTTCATCGTCATCGTTGATGAGTATCACGTTGATGAGCGTAATATCGAGGATTTTGCCTTTATACTCCCCTATCCGTACATGATCTCCAAGGGAGAGTTGGTCGGAGAACATAATGATAAGGCCATTGATCATATTGGTGATATATTCCTTAGAGAGGAGGGCTACGGCAGCCGCAACGATCGTAATACTGGTAACGAATTTGAGTAGATCGATCCCAAAGAGCACCATGACCGCCAGTAAGAAGAAAATGGTATTGAGTACAGAGCTAATACGGTTTAGCCCCAGCATGAAGTTATCTTTCTCGACCGGTTTATTGAGTCGGCGGCGGGTATACCAGGAAAGGATAACCAGCCAGGCCAATGAAATAACGAGATTAGCTCCGAGAAAGAAGGATAAGGCATTCGTAATTCTGAACAGCCAGGTAAATTTATTATATACAACAGCGTGATCCAGGTTAAAATAAACGATTGCTAAGTACACCAATAGTTTGGCGAGGAACAGCATACGTTCCTTTCGGTTTTTCTTCTTATAAACTTCGTCTGTTACCATCATAGGAGTGTAAATGTACAAATGGCGCACATTACTGCCAAATGGAGGATAACATGACTTTCTGGCTTGGGGTCATTGGGGCTTATCCCATTTTATTGAGGATTTCTGTCCAGATAATGCGGGCAATCTGTTCCGTTTCGACGATTCTAATCCTTTCCGCAACGGTATCCGTGTGGTCGGCAGTGAACTGGTTATTTTGGGGTGCAAAATCTTGGAGTACAAACGGTCTTACATCTGGGATCACCTCATAAAATGTTTCATGCATCTGGTTATTTACCGTGATGTTCAGTCCATATGACCTGCCATTGATAATAACGGTTACATGATGTTGTTCCATATTATATTAGGGGCAAGGTATATGCCATATAAAAAGACCGGTGTCATCCAGATACCGGTCTTTTTTCGTATATAAAATCCAATGTCCTTTGATTCGTTAGGCGTGGGCTGTCTTACGGCGGCTGGAAGCCATTTTCCGGGTACCCGCTTTTTTACGAGGCGTGGATTTTTTTGCCATGGTTCGGGTACTTTTTTTTGCCATTGTTTTTTTGGCAGTCATTTTTCTGCCAGCAGCAGTTTTAGCGGTCGCCTTTTTAGCAGTTGCCCTTTTTGCGGTAGCTTTTTTGGCGGTAGCTTTTTTAGCTGTTGTTTTTTTGGTCATACTTTTTTTGGCCATTGGTGTCCGGGTAGCAGTACTTGACTTCATTGTTTTGGTAGCTGCTTTTTTCGCGGTGGATTTTTTTGCGGTTGTTTTCCCGGTAGTTTGCTTCCTGGAGGTGGAAGATTTCATGGAAGATGATTTTTTGGGGACTTTATCACCTTCAGCGCGGGCTTCAGATAAGCCTATTGCGATGGCCTGTCGTTGGTTAGTTACCTTTTTCCCAGTTCTGCCACTTTTAAGTTTCCCTGCTTTCATTTCATCCATGACTTTTTTCACCTTCCGCTGTACAGCGCTTGAATACTTTGCCATAATAGAAGTTTGAATGGGTTATAAAAAGTGATAACACTTGTGAATGCTACAAATCATAAGCCAGTAAATATCATAGGGTTTACGGGTCAAATATGTGGAATCAGGGTGGGCATTGTGTGTATTTTTCTATGTATTGTGTAATGAATTGCACTAATACCACAGTGTACCACAGTGGCAAATGGCTAAAAGAGGCTGTATGGTATTGACTTTCAGCCGATGGCACCAATATTGATAGCGATGTACTAGTTATTTGTTCACTACACTATTAAAAATTGCATTATGGAAAACATGACTTATCATCAATCATTTCCCCAAGGCAATCCGCAGCATAGTGCGGTCGAAAAACCTCGTCATAGTAAGAGGGGATTCGCATCTATGGACCCTGAGCAACAGAGAGCCATATCCAGAGAAGGTGGTCGTGCAGCCCACAAACAGGGCGTAGCCCACAAATTCACTTCAGAAGAAGCCCGTGCAGCTGGCAAGAAAGGTGGAGAAGCTGTGAGTCGCAATCGCGAACATATGGCCGAAATAGGCCGTAAAGGAGGTACCAATCGCGGTAAAAACAAACATAAGGATGAACAGCAACATGTACTGTAAGTCCACCAAGATATAAATTACGAAGCCTGTCACATACGCGACAGGCTTTGTAATTTAGTATCAGTAGTGATTTCGGGAGGATGTCGTCTCCCTATATCTTACAAACCTATTTGAACAGGATTCCGAATAATATCTTCAGCCAGGCTAAAAGGCCATACAATATTGAACCATTTTGCCCCATCTATTCCAATGCTATGTAATGAAGATAGGTGTTGTATGTTTAACTGTTGCCTCATCTATTTGAGATAGTTACTTTAGGATTTGCTCAGTAATAATACCAGGATCCTTGGAATCGTGGTGGTATCATTATTATCGAAATATTCTTTTGCATCAAATACTTGCAGACCATGGCGGGCGGCAGTTTGCACAAATTCTGATATATGGTGTGTATATACTTCTAGCATTTTTTCCCCTTCATTGGTAGTAAAACGGGCCTGACTGCCACCATATTGGCGGAACGGATGTAATTCCCCGATGTAGACGATGCCTCCTCTGTTGAGGAGCTTTGCAGCCTCCGCGAAGATATGATCCAAGTTTTCGATATGTTCTAAAACAAGGCTGAAAGTAATCAGGTCATATTTTTCTGTCGTGAAGTTCCAGGGAGTGGTAATATCTGCCTGTACGAAGCGAATACCAGGATGGTCCTGGAATTTGCTTTTGGCGATGGCCATCATTTCCTCGGAAAAGTCTACTGCAGTGAGGTTGGGTGCTTGGCCTACTAACCAGGATGTATTTTTTCCGGTGCCAGCTCCTATTTCAAGAATATTATTAAAAGTAAACGGCTGCAAATTTTCACGCAGTGCCACTGCTTCCAGGTCACGAGTTTTGTTGATATTGGAATCGTATTGAGGTGCCCAGCTATTATAGGATTCTTTGATAGACATGTTCCGTTGTATTTCTGTAAAGCTAACCTTTTTTCAGATGTATTGCGGTTGAAATATCCGTCTGTCGGGCCTGACGGATTACTATCAATATATAACTAGCCCTGCAATGCTGCTAATTTTTGGGGAATGATTGTGTAAATAGCTCTACAACTGTTGCAGATAGTGGTAGGAATGTGTGGAGTGTGGAGATGGTTGAAACCTTTCGATCGCTGAGATTTCAGCGATCGAAAGGCAGTAATATTACTAGAGTTTGAAGTAATCGTAGAAGTAAGAGGCTGGTTTCAGGTTGAGCCATTGCTCACGGTTGGCTTCCAAATCAGCATAGGTAAGTTGCTCAATTTGTTGCTGTGTAAAAGACAGCGGCTTTTCTTGTTTTCCCTTAGTAACGATACCCAGACCAAAGTCGCAGTCCAATACAAAAACGTTAATATCATCCCGCATACTTCTCAGGTGGAGGATCGATTTCCACACATCGCCGTTCCAGTTATCCTTACAACCACGGGCTTTCCATTGTTCGAAAGTGCTGGCTGCTGTTGCATTTGCTGGATTGCAATCGTGCATGATAATCACGCCACCATCGGACAAGTATTTCAATGCATTTTCTACATCGCGCAAAGCAAAATCGTACTGGTGCATACCATCAACCAAGCATACATCTATTTTCTTATCATTGAAAAGTTTTATTGCTTCCTTTTCAAAAAAGCGGTCACTTTCAATTTTGTAGTAAGAGGCGCGGAAGTTGCATGGATATTGAATAGCGCGTTTCAGTTTTTTGAACCAGTTAAATTTGTAATCTGGGTCTACTGCGATTTTCTTAGGTGCTTTGATCGGAAAAAAATTGGCGCCAATAAATACTCCAATTTCCAGGTAGGTATTAAAGTCATGCTTTGCAATCAGTGATTCAGCAATGACCCTTCTGTTTAGTTGCATATGTAGATCTAAATATTGACATGGTGTAATTGTAGGTAATAATGTAGTACTGGTTCAGCAAGATATACAAAATTTATTATATTAAATTATTTAATACTATACTGGAAAAGATTAATTCGAACCTGGAAAATTCCAGCAATCAAAGAAAAATTTGAGAAACCAATTAGTTGCACGTATATTTGCAACCAGTTGGTTTCTAAAAGTATTAAACACCTATATTGATAGATGAGAAGAGATATTTTTCAGGCTATTGCAGATCCGACGAGGAGGGCCATCATTGCTTTACTAGCAGTACAAGCCATGACGCCTAACAATCTGGCTACACATTTCGACACTACGCGACAGGCAGTTTCAAAGCATTTGAAGCTCTTGACAGAATGTGAGTTGGTAACGCAGCAACATCAAGGGAGAGAGATTTATTATCTACTTGAAATAGACAAAATGAAAGAGATTGACAAATGGTTGGAGCAGTTCCGCAAAATCTGGGAAACCCGCTTCAGTCAGCTCGATGATCTTTTATCCGTTATAAAAAAACAGAAAAAATGAGACAACAACTGCAATTTGATTTCCTGGTAAATAAAGCAGACAACAAGCTTACTATCAGACGAGAATTTTTAGCAGAGCGCCCATTAGTTTGGGATTGCTACACTAAAAGTGAATTGCTGGATCAATGGTTCGCCCCCAAGCCATTAACTACAAAAACCAAGGTGATGGATTTTCGTGAGGGTGGCCAATGGCATTATGCCATGGTGGAGCCCAATGGCACCGAATACTGGGGCCTCACCAAGTATCAACAAATACAGCCAATAGATTGGTATAAAGCGATAGATGCTTTTTGTGATGAAGCAGGAAACATCAATACAGATTTGCCTCCTGCCAAATGGTTTGTCACTTTCACGGATAAAGTTGAAAACACATTAGTAGAGACTGAGGTAAGCTTCAACTCTCTCTCCGACCTGGAAACAGTGATTAAGATGGGTATGCAAGATGGCATGACTGCCACCTTGGAAAAACTCGATGAATTATTGTTAACACTTAAAAAATAAATAATGAGCAACAAAGTAACGGTAAACGCCACCATTCATGCAGATGCCAAAAAAGTTTGGGAATATTATACTGCACCGGAGCATATTACGCAATGGAACTTTGCAGATCCTTCCTGGCATTGCCCTTCCGTATCCAATGATATGCGCATTGGCGGAAAATATGTTGCCAGAATGGAAGCAAAAGACGGCAGTTTTGGTTTCGATTTCGAGGCTACGTATGATGCCATAAATCCTGGTAAAAGCTTTACCTACACCATCGCGGATGGCCGACAGGCAGTTGTTGATTTTAATGGTAATGGCAATCAAACCGATGTTGTCGTTTCATTTGACCCAGAAGATCAAAACCCAGTGGAGATGCAGAAAGGTGGTTGGCAGGCCATCTTGAATAGTTTCAAGCAGTATGCTGAAAATAACTAAGGGACTCACTAAGTACAGGGAAACGGGCTTGCTGATTAGCTTGCCCGTTCTATTTATTGTGGATTTATTTCGGGAACGAAAATTGTGAAATTTCTACATCTAGAGCGACTGTTGTCTCACAAAAACAAATTCATATGTCAGCTACCACTACCAATTCCAAGCTCATTCCTGCCCCTAAAAAGCAGGTTTATCATGCCTTTACAGACAAAGATGCCTTAGCTTTCTGGCTCGCGCCCAATAACATGAAAGGAAAGGTGCATCAATTTGAATTAAAAGTAGGTGGCGGTTATAGCATGTCGTTGTATTATCAGGATAGCGTGTCAGGTGGGAAGACAACCGGTAATGAAGACCGCTTTCATGCCACTTTTGTGGAGCTGGAGCCCTATGAAAAAATTGTACAGGCCATTCAATTCGATTCCGACAAAAATAAATTTGAAGGAGAAATGATGATGGAAGTGCATTTAGCAGAGAGCGGACCAACGGCTACACTCGTCACTATCACCTTCAAGAATATCCCTCCAGGCATTGATCCGAAAGACAATGAAAAGGGCACGCAGCAATCATTGGAGAAGCTGGCGGAGTATATGCGGGAGCATTGATAACCTATCACCAGTATTACAGATCAAACTTAATCCCTTGTGCGAGTGGCAACTGTGTACCGTAGTTGATCGTATTTGTTTGTCTACGCATGTAGTTTTTCCAAGCATCGCTGCCGCTTTCACGGCCACCGCCGGTTTCTTTTTCTCCGCCAAAAGCGCCACCAATCTCCGCTCCAGAGGTACCAATATTCACATTGGCAATGCCGCAATCACTACCAGCGGCCGAGAGGAAGCATTCTGCTTCCCGGAGGTTCATGGTCATAATAGCGGAGGACAGCCCTTGTGGCACATTATTCTGTATAGCAATGGCTTCTTCCAATGTGCTATATTTCATCAAATAGAGAATCGGTGCAAAAGTTTCTGTCTGCACAATGGCATAATCCGGCTGTACTTCTGCTATACAAGGTTTCACATAGCAACCGCTTTCAAAGCCGGCGCCACTCAGCACGCCACCAGGTACCACAAAATTACCACCTTGTTCCTTACAGGCCGCAATTGCCGCAAGGTAAGCATTCACCGCATCTTTATCGATCAATGGTCCAACGTGATTGGTTTCATCCAGTGGATTACCGATGCGCAGTTGTCCGTATGCCTTTACCAGTTTTTCCTTAAAGCTGTCGTATACAGATTCGTGGATAATCAAACGACGAGTGGTAGTGCAACGTTGGCCCGCAGTACCTACTGCACCGAATAAACTACCGATGAGCGCCATATCCAGGTCTGCCTCCTGAGAAACGATAATGGCATTGTTACCGCCCAATTCCAACAGACAACGCCCCAGTCTTGCCGCCACAGTAGTGGCCACCGCTTTACCCATACGCGTGGAGCCAGTGGCTGATAGCAGCGGTACCCGCGCATCAGCGGCTAGCATCTCTCCTGTTTCACGGCCACCGTTAATCACACATAGCACGCCTTCAGGTACATCATTACGTTCCAATACTTCAGCTACTATATGCTGACAAGCAATAGCAGATAAAGGTGTTTTCTCACTTGGTTTCCAAACGCATACGTCTCCGCAAACCATTGCCAGCATAGCATTCCAGCTCCACACCGCTACTGGGAAGTTGAAAGCGGAAATAATCCCTACAATACCCAGTGGATGCCATTGCTCATACATTCTATGGCTAGGACGCTCACTATGCATGCTCAAACCATATAACTGCCGACTCAAGCCTACCGCGAATTCGCAGATATCAATCATCTCTTGCACTTCGCCCAATCCTTCTTGCAGGCTCTTACCCATTTCATAGCTCACCAGACTGCCCAGGGCTTGTTTTTTTGCACGCAGCGCCTCTCCTATTTGGCGCACAATTTCGCCTCTTCGAGGGGCAGGTACCGTACGCCATTGTTCGAACGCTTTTGCTGCTGTGGCAATCACCTGCGCATAGTCCTGCTCTCCTGCCATGCCCACCTGGCCAATCAATTGACCATCTACCGGCGACCAGGAAGATACCTTTCCTCCACTGCCCTGCATCCACTTTGTACCGGTGCTCACACCAGGATTTTCTGCTTTTATACCCAGTTCTTCTAAGAATTTCATTGCTACTTGTTGGTTTGTGATGAATATGTGCTTTCAAAAATCTTGTTAGCATTGGCTGCTTCAAAGCCTTCCCGGCGATGCTCTCTACGCACCTCCGCCATTTCCAGATGCTGATAATCCGGTAGGAGTCTGCGTTCTGCAAACTCTACATACGAACCAGCAATACGGTGCTTTTCACCATCTGCAAATGTGGCTTCAATCATGCCCGCCACGGTGGAACTCTGCAGCAGCAGGCCATCGGGGCTTTTCTTGAACTTACCGCCAGCATCGTTGAGTTTCAGTCCATTCTTCTCCAGGAACTGGTTGTATTGTTCAATATGATTATAACCTTCGTTTAGATTATGTACACTAATAGTGAAGTGATTCAGGTAATAACGATTGTAGATCGTCCAGGAAGCATATTCGCTTTCTGCCGCCAGGGCGGAGAAATCGGCATATGTTGGGAGCCTCCACAGTCCGCTATGCAGGAATGCATCCACCTGTGTAGGATTGTCTAGGTCTAGTGCATCTACCGGATCGGCGGTTACCTCATCTGTGTAGCTGTGAATGATTCGCTGTGCCGCAGCCGATAAATCCTTTACACGTAACTCACTGATGAAAATACGTGGCAGCGCTGGATCTGGCGGAGCATACCAGTAAGCATCCAGTTTCTTTTCTTCGAAATAATAGTAGTCTTTTTTCGTATAGCCGTGATGGATAAATATCTTTTCAAGCGACTGTATCCCCAAATGTGGCACACCGATGGTACGAAATGCGATATGGTCGTTTTCAATTTCCTGTTCTTCTTTTATCAGCCCTTCTACGATCATGGCTGATATTACCCGGTTCACATCCGGTACCCGCTCTTTATAGCGGCGCATCAACCCGTCCAGGATCAATTCCAGATTATTCATGACAATGATTTATTAGAAATTAAGTTCAGTTAATACTTCGTCGAGATGGCGCACCATGTCTGTTGCATTTTGCTTATTGAAGACCATCGGCGGTTTTATTTTCAGTACGTTGTACAATGGACCATCTGTAGAGAGCAGGAATCCTCTTTCTTTCATTTTCTCTACTACCGCATTGATTTCATCTACGGCGGGTTCCATCGAGGTACGGTCTTTCACCATTTCAGCGCCTACAAATAATCCAAAACCGCGTACATCACTGATGATGGGATGTTTGCTCATTACGCCGCGAAGGCCTTCCATAAGGAAGTTACCGGTTTCGAGGGCATGCTCCTGCATTTGTTCAGATTGGATTACTTTCAATACCGTTCTACCAGTGACCATAGATACTGGGTTTCCTCCGAAGGTGTTGAAGTATTCCATCCCGTTATTGAAGGCATCCGCTATCTCTCTGGTTACTACTACCGCCGCCAGTGGGTGACCGTTGCCGATAGGTTTTCCCAACACCACAATATCAGGTTGTACATTTTGCAGTTCGAAGCCCCAGAATTTTTCACCTACCCTGCCAAAGCCCACCTGTACTTCATCCGCAATACATACGCCGCCAGCGGCCCGAACATGTTTGTAAACATTTTCGAGGTAGTGATCTGGTAAAGGAATTTGTCCACCTACACCCAGCAGTGTTTCACAGATAAATGCAGCAATTTTCCCTGGATGCTTCTCCAGGATATGTTGTACATCCGCAGCATATTTCTCACCCGCCTGCGGATCATTATAGCGGAATTCACCCCGGTATAAATCTGGTGAAACTGCTTTGTGGATATAAGGCTTTTGGCCAAAACCTCCTTTGCCATCGAATTTGTAAGGGCTCATTTCCATGGCCACTGTAGAAGTCCCATGGTAGGCATGATCCAGTACCATCACATCTTTACGGCCAGTAAAATGGCGACTCATGCGGATGGCTAAATCGTTCGCCTCAGAACCGGAGTTAGTAAAGTATACTACAGCAAGATTAGATGGTAAAGTGCGCAACAGTTCTTCCGCATATTCCACGAGGTGATCGCTCAAATAGCGACTGTTCGTATTGAGGGTAGCAATCTGCCGTTGCATGGCTTTCACCACCACAGGATGGCAATGTCCTACATGGCTTGGGTTATTTACACAGTCGATATACGTATCTCCTTTGTCATCGTACAGGTATTGCAGTGCGCCTTTTACAATTTTCAGCGGTTTGCGGTAGCTAATGCTGAGATTGCGGCCTATCACTGATTTTCTTTCTTCCAGCAGCTTACTGTAATCATCTGCTTTATTGATCAGTGATGGCATATTACAAGCTTTGCGGAAAGTATCTGCCGCCCGCAATGGATTGATACGAATGAGCGTATTCAGTAGATCCCAGGCATCGTTTTCTGTAACAAAATGGTGATCATTCGATGAGCCGAGGGAAGCTTGGAAGGCGGATTGTGTAACGCTGATGCACATACGCGCAGCAATCAGGTAGTAGATAAGATCTACTTCTTGTTCTGTGAGTGGGAATGCTTCATGATAACCCTGGATCACCCATGCAGCAGCCTGTAGTGGGTCTTCCGCTCTGAACATAGCGTAAGTACATGCAATGGCCACATTATTTACCAGAGCAGTGTACACCATATCGCCTAGATCAATGAGACCACTGATTTTTCCGTCCTGTACTAGCACATTGTAATCGTTGGCATCGCCATGGATGGAGGCGTGGCGCAGATCCTGGAGTACAGGTAGTACCTCTGTTTCGAAAGCCAGCAGGAAGTACCCAGCCAGTCTTCTTTTTTCATGGTCATGGATATGTTGCAGCAATTTGTTGCAATCTGCCGCAGTGCTGATATCCCAAGTGTAATGACGGTGCAGTGCATCGTGCTGGAATTCTCTCATGGCCTCATCGGTTTTACCAATGAAGCGGCCTAGGTCCAGATAGAGCTCTTTTGTTCTCTCCGGCACCCTTGCCCAGCAATCACCTTCTAACCAAGTGAGGATGCGTACGTAATATTGTTTTCCATCTTTAAATACAGGAGTAAGTTCCTGGCGATTTTTATTCCGCAGTATCTGCTGGAATTTCCACGCCACATCGGTCACAGTAAGATGATCCAGTATACGCAGTTGTGCGTCCAGGAAGGAATATTGCTTTTCCTCCCCCGTTATTTTGAGGATAAATTTCCGCCCGGAGGTATCAGTAATCTTGTAGTTAAACTCATCGTAACCCTGGAGGGGATCCACTTCTACTGCCAGCAGGTAGTTCTTCTGAACCAACTGCTTTACTTCATTTGCTGTAAATTCCATGACGTTATTTATTTTTCAGTATCATTAACAGATGTGCTGCGGACCAGCTAAAATTTTTTGCATTCAATCCTTTACCGGTAAGCGGATGATAGTTTTCGCATATTGGTCCGTCTGTAAGCAGGCCTGCTGCGTTGTTCAGCAGTTGCTGTTCAAATTTCGATGCCTCTTTTCTGTAGCCATAGCGGCGTAAGCCTTCGGCGCCATAAGCCACCTGGTCTAGCCATACGGGACCGCGCCAGTAGCCATTCATCGGATCAAATGCCGGATGATCGGCTGCAAGTGTTGGCAGTGGTACTTTGGTATTGAATTTTCGAGGATCATTCATCTTCCGTAATACCATTGCTGCCTGGGCCTTTGTGGCAATACCTGTCCACAAGGGTATCCAGCCTTCTGGACCATCTATCGTCACTAATTTACCCGTTACTGGCTGGAGATCATAAAAGTAGCCTCTTTTTGCATCATAAAACTTAGTGCGAATCAGATTCGCCAGTTTTGCTGCTTGTTCACTATAGCGGGCTTTTTCACCAGCTACCGCCAATAATTTGTCAAGATATAATTTCTCTGCGTATAAGTATGCATTGAGATCTACACTTTCCTGGTTGAGCGACCATGCGCCGTCATTATTTTTCAACATCACCGCGCTATCGAAGCGTACTGCGTTGTCCATACCGCTCTCCCATGCTGCCGCGATACGGGTACCATCTGTAGCGCCATACTCGCACAAGCCGTTTTGATCGTGATCCCTGTTGGCATACCACCATTCGTGATAGTGGATCAATTTAGGGAGCATTTCTTTTACAAAGGAGGTATCCTTCGTTTGACGATAGACTTCCCAAACACCCCAAGCCGCCAGTGGTGGCTTCGTATCTCGCCAATTATTTTCTGATTTATCCGCATAGATGCAATCCGCCACCATACCATGTTCATCCTGGTAATCGAACATAGCACGGATATTATTCTTTGCCAGTTCGGGGTTGAAGGTCACAATGCCAACGGCTTGCTTCCAACTGTCCCAGCTCCAGATGCCATAGAAGCCTTGGTAATTAATAGAAGGGAAAACGCCATCGTGCAGGATATCCCCGGAACTGCTCCGCCAGTTGGTGGTCAATGTTACCATACATTTCACAGCCAACCGTTTCTGTGAATCAGTCAGATGCGGAGCAGCGGAGATATAGCGAGAGAGATAAGCATTCCACCGAATCTCATTCTCCCGCAAAGATTTACGGAAATCATATGTAGCAGGCTTCCGAACTGTATCTGGATAATAAGCCTGGACCTGGGTTTGCGCATAACTTGCTCCGGGCGCAATTACAATTCCATTATTGCTGGCGCTATAGCTAAGGCTGTCTCCTGTTATAATTGTACCCGTTGGAAATACAGTTACGAAGCCAGTTGCTTGGAGAGACGCGGACTCACTGTCCACAGTTATCCTCTTACGGGATTGACCATAGTAGCGGATATCCAGCGTTTTGGAACTCCCTCCCCTATTAGTAATGGTGGTATGCAGTAATGCTTCTCTACCTGATACAAAAATCAATTGCTGCTGTATCAGTAGGTTATTTATATCCAGTTGCTGTTGTAGCATTCCTGGGAAATATTTGATGTCCGCACGTGCGGCAGACAGGTCCACTGGGTGGCCATTTTCACTCAGCGCCAGCCTGGAGAATGCATCTGATAGCCATTCTCCCTGCATGCCCATAATAAGCGGACCAATAAATGCACCGTTATCTTCTTTACGGGCGGGCAATGCATAGGCATGCCATGCGCCCATATCACTGAAAACATTCGTCAGGATACTTTTCCCTGCAGGTGGCGCTGCGCGCAGGTTTAGCACATCCGGATATTTATTGCGCTGTGCATTTGCCTGTTGCAGGGAAAGGCCAAGTAATAGTATCACCCATCTTCTCATATTCATTATTTTATAACGGGACTTAGTATAAAAGAATAACCATAGTCCTGGTAAGGCAACATAAATTCAGCATGTGGCGTAGCGCCCCAGCTATTATCTCCACCTACTCCGGATTGTTTGTAATCAATATTCCACCATACCAGATCTTCATTGATCATGCTACCGCCGTGGTTATTCTCCGCAGCATCCCGATCAAATTCCATATGGTCCATATTAAAATGCAGTACGCCAGTGCAAATTTGCGGTTCGCCTTTTGCTAGGAGCCCCACTCCTTGTGCGTTAGTGAGTGACATCCAGCGAACGCCAGTTCTGTAGCCACTTTCCTGCGCACGTGGATAAGGGTGGAACAACTGATCCGCTTTCATATGATACAGATCTACTGCTGCTGCCGTGTGCCTGTCCGCATAGTTATCAAAAGGTCCGCGGCCTAGCCACGCAACGTTATCAAATGCTCCGCGCAAGATGGTACGCATGCCAAAACGTGGTAGTTCAGGCATGGTTTCTTTTCCTGTTTTCATGGCTACTTTCACCTGTACGGCGCCATCGCCGGTGATCGTGTATACTGCGGTGTAAGTCGCTTTCACAGTGGGCAGGGAATGCCAGGTGCGAATCGTTGCGCTATAAGGATTATCTGAGCTTATTGTCATGGAATCCAGGCGGGCAGATTTTACCGCGTCTCTCCAAACTTCACAACGAATCTGCTGACTATTGCCAATATCATTATCCGTAGGCGCTCTCCAGAAATGTGGTTCCAGCGGCGATTGCATAATGGATTGCTGTTTCCAGGTGTACGCACTTAACCATCCTGTACTGTTACTGAACGCCATTTCAAAATCTTCCCCTGTTACCTTTACTTGATCTCCACTTTTATTGATATTTACTTTCTTCGCGATTACTGGAACCGTAGTATCCTGCATAGCTGCCGGCAGTTCAAATTGTTCCCAAGCCAGCAGATGATCAGCAGGTAACGCTGCCGTTTCATTTTTGGTCCTCATTTCCACTGTTAGGAAATATTCCGTACCTGGCTTAGCTTTCAGCATAGGCAGCGACAATAGCACTGTTTTTTCTGCATGCGGTGCTATTGCGCCTACTTCCAGTGGCCCTTTCGCTATGGTTTCACCATTGGAGCGGATATACCAAGAGAACTGATATTGATCCAGGTTCGTGAAATCCAGCCTGTTGATGATACGCAATTGGTTCGGTGATAAAGGAACAGTTTCAAACGTGGCTGGTTGTAACACTTTCTTCAGCTCAAAGGCCTGCGGATGTGGTGTTCTGTCTGCCGCAAATAAACCATCGGCACAATAGCTGGTATCGCTGGTAAGTCCTACCTGTCCCATATCGCGGCCATAGGCCCAGATATCGCGACCGTTCTTATCTTTTCTCTTAAACGTCTGATCGGAGAAGTCCCAGATGAAACCGCCTTGCAGTTGTTGATGGCGGTAGATCAAGTCCCAGTAATCTTTCAGGTTACCGCCACCATTACCCATCATATGCGCATATTCACACTGAATAAACGGACGGGTATTCCATCTTTTTACATATTCCAGCATAATGCTGGGCGATTTATACATTGGGCAAACGATGTCGGTATATTCATTCCTGCCAGCGGCTTCATATTGCACAGGACGGGTATTGTCCATTGCTTTCAGGTAGTGGTAAGTTGCAATGAAGTTTTCACCGAATTCGCTTTCATTCCCCAGGGACCAAGTGATGATGGAGCAATGATTCTTATCTGTCTCAAACATCCTACGGGTGCGGTGCATATAAGCATCTTTCCATTCAGGCTTATCAGACAGTGTTTTCAGTGGAGAAAAGGACATCCCATCGCACTCGATATTCGCTTCATCCACGATGTACAAACCATATTCATCGCAGAGTGCGTACCAGTCGGGGCTATTCGGGTAGTGACTACTACGTACTGCGTTGATGTTGTATTGTTTCATCACTTTGATATCCGTCAGCATCCCTTCTTTGTTGATCACTTTGCCGGTGTACATGTTATGCTCATGACGGTTCACGCCCTTTATTTTCACAGCCACACCATTTACCAACAGCAGGCCATTGCGGATTTCCACGGTTCTGAAGCCAGTGCGATGATTGATAGCTTCCACCAAGTGGCCATTTTTATCGTAGTAAGATATCAGTAAGTTATAGAGACACGGATGCTCCGCATTCCAGGATTTCACTTTGCCCACAGATGCGCTGAAATGATATTTTTCATTACCGTTCAGTGCATGCTGTTCTTTCCAAATCACGGTATTGTTGTTGTCCAGGAGTTTAGCCTGCACATATCCACCTTTCGCGGCGGTATTAAAAGCTACGTCCAGGTTGAGGAGGCCATTAGTATAGGTACTGTCCAGTCCTGCTTTTACAAAGAAATCTTGTATGGCGATCTTTGGCCGGGCGATGAGTTGTACACTGCGTTCAATACCACTGAGTTTCCACATGTCCTGTCCTTCCAAATAGGTAGCATCGCTGAAGCGGAAAACCTGTACGGCTACGGTGTTCTGTCCTTTGCGCAGGAAACGTGTAATATCGAATTCTGTAGCGGTTTTACTATCTTTTCCTAATCCAATATATTGGCCATTTACCCAGCAGAAGAAAAATGAATTCACTGCACCAAAATGGAGAATAACATCCCTTTCTTTCCAGTTATCGGGAATGGTAAAATTCCTGCGATAGGAACCGATAGGGTTGTTATTTTCCGGCGGGTATGGCGGATTTACAGGGATCGGGTATTCCACATCTGTGAAAATAAAACGATCGAAACCTTCTGTTTGCCAGTGGGCTGGCACCTTAATATCTTTCCAGTTGCTCACATCATAGTTATCCGCAAAAAAGTTCTGCGGACGTGCTGCCGGAGCGGAGTCCAGGCGAAATTTCCATACACCGTCCAATGACAACATGAACGACGAGGGTGCATTTTGCAATGCAGCAGTTTCACTCACTGCGGGAATAAACCAGGCATGAGGTGCCAGGGCATTTTCCGTTTGAACCTTTGGGTTACACCAGGGTTGCGGGTTTTGTTGAGCGCTTACGTTTAAAAACCACAACAGCGCTATCATCCATCCAATACTGTATTTCGTCATCTCTATTCTCGTATGTATGAATAATATTTTGGGCTGACTAAAAGTAACCGGTTTTTCTTTTTGTCGTTCCCGCCCGGCCGGGCGGGAACGACGTGCCGAGATAAACCCAACACTTAGTCAGCCCAAAGATTTTAATACAAATTATTCTGCTTCAGGAGCGGATTGGTGTTTATTTCTTTCAGTGGTATTGGATAGCGAATGTGCTTATCCTCTACGAAGTTGTTGGCGAATGGTTTTCCGTGATTCTGCATCAGGGATTTAATCGGCTGCTTAGCAGTATTGCTACGGCCCCAGCGAATGAGATCGAACCAACGGATACCAAATTCCGCAGCCAGTTCTACAGGGCGCTCGTGATTGCGGATCTGCTCTCTCAACTGATCTTTGGTGAAGCTACCAGTGGTCAATGCTTTCGCATGACTGCGTGTGCGCACTTCGTTTACATAACTGATTGCTTCGTCTGTTTTGCCATTTTCATTGGCTGCTTCCGCCAGCATCAACAATACGTCTGCATAGCGGATCAGGGGAATATTGTAACCTACGTAAGCGCCACTTCTCTCGTTCGGGAAAGTGAATTTATTATAGAAAGAAGGACGGGAAAGACTTGCTGCTACGGAGGCATAAGGCACCTGGTTGGCTGGCACGTTCAAGTCCCACATAGTGGAATTAGGGTCATTGAAGAAAATATTGCCATATACCCTATCGCTATAGCCGCCTGCATCTGTTTGATCTTTCTTCATTTCTGCCACCACCCAGTCGGAAGGATAGAAAATTTCCCAGCCATCCAGCGCATAAGGTGCTGCTTCGAAATTGAATGGATGTCTTTCGTCAGATACGGAACGATCACTGGTAAATTGTATTTCAAACACAGACTCAGGGCCGTTTTCCTTGGTACCGTTGAAATTATCAACGTAGTTTGGATTCAGTCCATATTTGCCGTAGATCTCTTTGAACTTGGCTTCTGCCTGTGGCCATTTTTCTTGGTACAGGTATGTTTTTGCCAGCAGTGCTTTTGCAGCGCCACTAGTAGCACGGCCTTTATATTGACTGGAATAGCTCTCAGGGAGCACCGCTGCGGCTTCTGTCAGGTCTTTTTCAATCTGCGCCCAAACATCGGCTGCTGGCGCTTGTGGCACCTGGAGTTTGTTCAGGTCTTTTTCGAATTTCAAAACCAGTGGCACATGTTCAAAACCATTCACCAGCACGAAATAGTTGTACGCACGCAGGAATTTGGCTTCTGCAACAATTTGGTTACGCTCCAGGTCTGTCATCACGGAGATACCTGGCACTTTCTCGATTACCTGGTTAGCACGACCAATGCCCGCATAGCAGGTAGCCCAAAGGTTCCATGGGCCCGACTCATCAGCGCCATTCACAAATGCAGCCAGGTTCTTTCCATAGGGTTCATTTTTATTGTTATCGATATCATCCCCTTTGAAAGCCAGTGTCACATATACTTCTTCAAAGAATGTCCATTTACTGCCATCATGCCCTTGCAATGCGGCATAGGTAGCAGTGATACCCTGTAAGGCATGCTGCCGAGTAGTCCAGAAAGTAGTTTCTGTGAGGTTTTGCTTATCCTGCAAATCAAGGAACTTGTCCGAGCACGAGGAGAACATCATCACAGCAGAGAAAAACAGACCTGTTATTTTAAGTTTCATAATTGTCAGTTTAATTTTTCAGATTAGAATCCAACGTTGAGACCAAATACATAAGAGCGGCTCATTGGGTAATAACCCCTGTCTACACCGCGGCTGAAAATACCTGTGTTGGACAAATCTGGATCGAAGCCAGTGTATTTAGTAAACGTCAGCAGGTTGTAAGCGCCGGCGTAAACTCTCAGGCGATCCAGGTGCATAGCGGTGGCGAGTTTCTGCGGCAAGGTGTAGCCCAATTGCAGGTTTCTAAGACGCAGGAAAGAAGCATCTTCCAGGAAGTAGTCAGACACACGCATGTTTTCATTCTCATCTGCGTTGCTCAAACGATACACGTTTGTATTGGTGTTTGTTGGCGTCCAGGCATTCAGCAGATCCGCAGAACGGTAGTAACGATACAGGAACATTTTAGCGCCATTGAACATTTTCTGACCTTGTTTACCATTCAGGAAAATCATCAGGTCAAAATTTTTGTAGCTAGCGTTGAAAGTGATACCGTAGTCAATGTTTGGCAGACCGTTGCCCATCAGTTGTTTGTCATTATCATCCAGTTGGCCGTCGCCGTTGGTGTCCACAAAGCGGAGGTCACCTGGTTTAGCATTAGGTTGTAACAATTCACCGGCTTTATTTTTATAAGCATCTATTTCAGCCTGTGATTGGAAGATGCCGTTTGTTTTATAGAGATAGAATGAAGCCAGTGATTCGCCTTTTTTAGTCAGCGTAGTTCCACGGTTGTTGTAGTCTACGAAACCATCTGCAATCACGCCTTCGTCGTAACCTAGGCGGATGATTTTGTTGCGGCTATGAGAAAGGTTCGCGGTTACATCCCAGTGGAAATCTTTGTTGGCAGGACTGCGGTAAGTAACGGTAAACTCCCAACCTTTGTTTTCCATATCCGCAATATTGGTCAGCGGCATGGCAGTGATACCGGAGGAAGTAGGGATAGGTGTTTCCGCCAGCATGTCGCTGGTTTTAGAATGGAAGTAGTCGAAGCTACCGCTGATGGAACCTTTCAGCAGGCTGAAGTTCAGACCAGCGTTGAAAGTGGCTGTCTGTTCCCATTTGATATTATTATTCGCCAGTGTTGCAGCGATTGCACCTACAAAAACCGGTTGGCTCACTGCGGAACCGAATGGATAGTTCAGGAAAGGATCGGAACCAGACAGATAAATTTTCGCCAGGTACTGGAAGTTGCTCACATTCTGATTACCCACTGTACCGTAGCTTACGCGTGGTTTCAGTTCGGAGATCCATGGAATGTTGAAGAAATTTTCCTTGTGAATGTTCCATCCACCAGAGAAAGAGTAGAAAGTACCGTAGCGGTTCAGTGGACCGAAACGAGAAGAACCATCACGACGAAGACTTCCTTGTACGAAGTATTTATCATCGTAGTTATAGCTTGCCCGTCCGAAGTAGGATTGCAGCGTATTGCCGTAGTTCCAGCCGTTCACGCGAATATAGTCGCTTTTTCCTTCAACGATCAGCCCAGACAAGGATTCGATCAATGGGCTACTAAGGTGGTTACCCGCGCCAGTAGTACCTTGGCTAACGTTCTTCTCACGGGAGAAGCCGTACATGGCTTTGAAGTTGTGTCTCCCTAATTGTTTCTCATAGTTCAAGAGATGAGTGAACAGCGTGTATTCTGTTCTACCGCGACTTTCAGAGCGAGAAGGATTTTCTACGAAAGATAATGCGCCAAAATCGTAGGGTTCCGTTTGATTATAAGAATAGGTGTTTACCACATTCTTACCAATGGTGAAATTGTAGGAGAAGCCGTACCAGAGTTTCAAATCTGCTGCCACATTGAGTTGCAGATGATCGTCAATAGATCTGCCATTTGAGAGCATTCTTTCACCCACAGGGTTGCCGGAGCCCAGTTCTGTTTCAGGCTTTGCGAAACCATTGATAGCGTTTGGATCATAAATACGTTTATGTGGCAACGTTTTATACACCTCCATGAATGGAGAGAAACCTGCGTTACCGTCACCGTCTACATCGCCGTAGTTCTGGTTATTGAAACGGGTATAAGCAACGATAGGCATGATTTTCAGACGATTGTCCAGCAGTTTGATTTCGCTATTGAGGCGTACGTTATCTCTTTTAGCACCGGTGTTGATGATGGTACCGGAGTTTTCCCAGTGGCCATAAGACAAGCGGTAAGCGAGTTTTTCAGAAGCGCCAGAAACGTCCACGTCGTACTTCTGTTCAATACCTTTTTTGGTGAAAGCGCCCACCCAGTCGGAGTTAGCATATTTGCTATCGTCCTGTACATAGATAGGGGCAGTGGAATTGTCGTTCGCATAAGCTTGGCGCACCACTTTGTTCATGTTCACCTTATCCAGCAGCGGCAGATTGTTGTTCAAATTCTGAGCGGAATAATAGGAACTGAAGTTCACGCGAGGCTCACCGGATTTACCTTTTTTGGTGGTGATGATGATTACCCCACCAGCGGCTCGCGCACCATAGATAGTAGCGGCAGATGCATCTTTCAAGATGCTGATAGACTCCACATCGTTCGGATTGATATCATAGGCATAGCCCAGGGGAATACCATCCACCACGTACAGTGGGTTGGCATTGTTGATACTGTTCAAGCCACGCACCAGTACTACTGGCTGTCCGGAAGGGTTACCCGTACCGGAGCTAACGATCACGCCAGGCGCCTGCCCTTGTAGCATGGTTCCAAGGTTACCGGAAGGCTGTTTAGCGAGGTTCTTGGTGTTTACAGAGGCGATAGCGGCGGTTACATCTGCTTTTTTCTGGGTACCGTAACCGATTACAAGTACTTCATCCAGGCCTTTTACATTTTCATCCAGGGAAATCACCAAGCTCTTACTAGTTGGTTTTACTTCTTTGGCGGTGAATCCCATCGCTGATACCACCAGGGTGGCATTTTCCGGAACGGCGGCGAGGGCGAATTCCCCTTTGGCATCCGTAGAGGTGCCCTTACCGGTATTTTTTACGGCAATACTGGCTCCTGGGATCGCATTGCCCTTGGCATCCGTAACCTTCCCTTTCAGGTTTAGGGTAGGAACCTGGGCAAGGACTGTTAGCCCGGTAAACAATAGGAATAATAATATTCCATTTCTCCGTAGTTGTTTCCACATACGCATTTTGGTTTTTAATTCTGCTTTTGAAAAATTAACATGGACTGTCCCTCCGGCACTGTGACATAGGTTGAAGTTTTTCACACGTGAATCTGACAGCGCCGGGACTGGAAGTAAAGTAGAAAGGAAAATCAAGGGTAGGCGGATTTGCTACCTCTATACAGGCATTACAGAGACCTCTACACGACCTCTACAAGGGAGTTAACTAATTAATAATCAATTATTTAAAATTGCTTCAGAAAATCCGATAGGTTCTCTTTGTGTTCCAGGTTGAAGGCTTTTCGGAGTCGATAGCGAGCCATTTCCACCGATTTTACGGAGATATTATTGAGGGAAGCGATGTCTTTTATGGACAGATTTAACCGGATTTGCGCGCATAGTCGGCGTTCATTTTCGGTGAGGTCTGGGAACTTTTGCAGGAGGTTATAGAAGAAATCTTTATGGATTTCGTTGACAGAAAGGTTAAAATCTTGGGTGTCTTTATTGCTATCGAGGTCGTGTTGGAATTTATGAATAAGGCGATTGAACCGGGTGATATTTTCCGATTTGGCATCGCCATGGATATCGATCACGGTGAGTTCATCGATAAAATTGCGGATCATATCATTTCGTTGGGAGATGAAGAGCGCATAGTTTTTAAGATCATTATCGCGGAACTCCAGTTTATTATTAAGGGATTCCTTTTCGTGGATGGCAGCTTCGAGCTCTCGTTTGATGAGGGCTTGTCGCATATCTTCTAGTTCCTTCTCCTTTTTACGTTTCTGGTTCATTTTACTGATATAGAGGATACCTATAACAATAAGGAGTAGCACACCAGCGGCCAGGGCATTCCGTTGGAAGGCGCGCAATTCTTTCTGGGCTTCCAGTGTGATGATATGACGTTCGTTCTCTTTGGCTTCCCGTTGGATTTTGAGCGCGGAAATAGCTTCGCTTTTACTTTTTGAGAGTATTTGATTACGTACCTCTGTGTATTCCTGAAGGGCGGTGAAAGCTTTTTGGTATTCGCCGAGGGCCTGGTAGAGCTGCACTGAATTAGTCAGGTTATCCAGCAGTTTTTCTTTTCTTGTATTAGAGTTGGATTGGTGGATAAGGTTTCGCGCTTCCGAGAGGAGTTTTTCCGCTAGTGGATATTCTTTTAGTTTGATGCGGGAAAAGGCCATCTGGTTGAATACTTCAGCGTGTGCGAGTACATCTGTAGTACCGAGGATAGCCAATGCTTTATCAAAATCGGCCAGGGCTTCCTGGTATTTACCGAATTCATTTTCGCAGATACCCCGGTTGCCGAGGGCGCTGGCCACCATGGCTTCGCTGTGGTTTTGATGAGCGAGCGTGATGGTGCTATCGAAATATTTGCGTGCGGTTTCAAACTCGTCTTTGAGGAGGTACACTAATCCCAGTGCGTTCATGGAGAGCGCGATGCGACGTGGATTCCCTAATTTCTTATAGATCTCGTGCGCCTGTTGATGGTATTGCAGGGAGAAGTAACTATTTTCTGTATCATAGAAGATCCAGCCCAAGTTCGTGTATGCGCGAGCGATGGCACTATCATTTCCTAAAGCCTGGCAGATATCCAGTGCGGAGTAGCCGTAGTTGAGTGCTTGGTCGTACTGGTCGTTATAGAGATATCCTTCTGATAAGTTTAAGAGAGATGCCGCCTGCAATTTCCTGTTATTTTCTTTCAGGGCAAGTAGGTAGGCCTCATTGGCCATCACGAGTGCTAGGTTAGTAGAGTCTTTATTATAATGAGCAGCGAGTGTGTTGAGGGTATTGATTCTCTCCACACTTGTCATGGTCTTATTTGAAAGCGACTGATTAAGGCTGTCCGCATTCAGTTGGGCAGTGGTGATGTTGGCGTACAGGCAGACTGCGAAAAGGAATGACAACAATTTCATTGAGGAAATGTAAGGAAATTTTTGGGGAAATGTAAACATTCTGAGGACCAGTGGGGCATAATAGTTTTCTATGGATGCCGGCCTACAACTGTGGACAGCTTTCAATTTTGCATATGTTTGAAGAAGTGTTTTTTATTAATTATTGAAGGTGCTCAAACAGGGCAGATTTATAAGTTATA
Organism: Chitinophaga sp.; assembly: GCF_019236475.1. Taxonomy (GTDB): domain Bacteria; phylum Bacteroidota; class Bacteroidia; order Chitinophagales; family Chitinophagaceae; genus Chitinophaga. The sequence continues at coordinate 15,453 of NZ_JAFAIX010000002.1, read as the reverse complement.
ATGCCTCCCCTTGTGGGATGAAAATAAGACAACAAAAAAAAGGGCATCAACATATAAGTTGATGCCCTTTGTGTGTGACCGCGTCTGGATTCAAACCAGAAACCTTTTGATCCGTAGTCAAATGCTCTATTCAGTTGAGCTACGCAGCCAGTATGTGGTGACCTCGTCTGGATTCAAACCAGAAACCTTCTGATCCGTAGTCAGATGCTCTATTCAGTTGAGCTACGAAGCCATTACCCTATGGAAGGGGGTGCAAATGTAAAAACTAATTTCGATCTAACAAATTTATTTTCAATTAATTATGATTGAAAATCATTTACCAGATTAAGAGCTTTTCGAAAAAAAATGCTGCAACTAAGTGCAGCATTTTTTTATTTGTGACCGCGTCAGGATTCAAACCTGAAACCTTCTGATCCGTAGTCAGATGCTCTATTCAGTTGAGCTACGCAGCCATTTCCCTATTGAAAGGAGGACAAAAGTAAATATTTTTTTCAATCTAACAAATTAATTTTCAATTTTTTATGATTGATTATTATTTATCAGATAAAGAGCTTTTGAAAAAAAATGCTGCAGCCAGTGCAGCATTTTTGCTTTGTGACCGCGTCAGGATTCAAACCTGAAACCTTCTGATCCGTAGTCAGATGCTCTATTCAGTTGAGCTACGCAGCCGTACCGTGTTAAACGGGATGCAAATGTAGGATTAGTTTTTAATTTGACAAATTTTTTTCAGACATTTTTAAATTTTGTCACTACCGTCAACCCATATACGAAGTAATAAATTACACCCAAATACCCGCTAGCACAACCTTTCAGCAGTATAAACTTTTTTTGATCCGGTGTGCAAAATTCATCAGATACCAAATTCAGGAGCATAAGCCACCACGCCCGAGGTATGTTCCAGGGCCCCAGGCACTAATTCCAGCGCCATAAAATTTTCGGGAGGTACATCAAAAGGTGCACGGATGTTCCATTTATCTGTGGGTACAAATCCAAACGTGGGGTAATATTCGGCATGCCCGAGTACAATAACTGCTTTAAAACCCAGTTCCTTAGCCTTTCTTAAACCTGCTAGGATGAGGGCTTCCCCGATGCCCTTCCGTTGTTGATCTGGCAAAACAGCTACTGGCGCTAATGCCAAAACGGGCAACCTGGAATTACCTATACTACAGCGGGTAAACAGGATATGACCTGTTACCTGCTCCCCTTCTACTGCCACAAGGGATAACTCCGGGATAAAAGCATTACTATGGCGCAATGCTGCTACCAGTTGCGCTTCTTCCGCACGGCCAAAGGCGGCTGTCACCACTCGCTGGACATCTGCTATATGCTTCGTTTCCTCTTTTAGTATATTCATTGCAGTTAGTTGCACAGTTTAGTATAACAAGATCCTATAAGTACTCCAAAGATGAATATTATCATGAGGATTCATTACAGCAATCGTGTATATTTTTTTGCATGATAACTTCAGCATCGAATGTATCATGGATTGCCCGCTCCATCCCGACAGACACGCATCTCCCGATATCTGCATTCACAAAAAAATACCGAAAATATTTACATCATAATGCCGACAAATAATTAACTTGCTACTATGACCCGGAAAAAAAACCAACACCCTATTCTCACAATTGCTATCGTAATGGCCATTGTTTTTCTTTCACCACTGATGGTAAAATACTATCCTGCCTTCAAGCAAATGCTGTATTATCTTTTTACCGGTAAATAAATTTGATGTAAGGTATAACAACAGCATTCGGAGAGACACGTGTCTCCCGAAATAATTCCGCTACAGTTGTACTACAAATGATGGTTAAATATCCTTCAACAACTCGGCAAGAGAGAGATTAAACACCTTCACAATCGCATCCAGCGTGCCAATGGTAGGATTGCCGGCACCGGATTCAATACTCCACACCTGGGAAAATGAAATACCCGCAGTATCAGCAAATTCCCTCGTAGAAAGGCCTTTGCGCGCACGCATATAGCGCACCCTAACCCCTACTAGGATTGTTTATTTGTCGGAAGAATGTGCAGTTGCTTGGAGGAAATATCAGGGCCAAATGCACCGCGGAGTCGTTCAGTATCGAAATACGATTGCCAATATTAAAGTAGAAAAACGAACCTGATAACAATGAAAAAAGCCGCTGTTAAAGCGGCTTTTATTCTCTTTTGTGACCGCGTCAGGATTCAAACCTGAAACCTTCTGATCCGTAGTCAGATGCTCTATTCAGTTGAGCTACGCAGCCATTCCATTTGTGGATGGATTGCAAAGGTAGATTATTTTTTGAATCCACCAAATTTCCGGGCAAATTTTTTCTGTAATTTTCTGATTTACACGTACTTTTACAATCATCATTAAATAAATTCAACAAGTGAAGGTACAACTCTGGAGCATAGGAAAAGAGCATGATCCCTATATAAGGGATGGGATGGCAGTATTTCAGAAACGTTTACAACATTATGTCGACTTTGAGGTGAAATTGATCCCTACTGTGAAGCAAGCGGCCAGTTTATCTGTTCCAGAACTAAAAAAACAAGAGGCTAAAATCATTCTGGATATGTTACAGCCTACAGATTACCTACTGGCACTGGATGAAAAAGGAAAGATGATGACGACTGTGCAATTTTCAGATTTTATCCAGCAACGTACCAACGCAGGTACACGTCAATTGGTAATCCTGATAGGCGGCGCTTTTGGGATAGATCAATCAGTCTTGCAAAGAGCGCAAATGACGATGTCCCTCTCCCCTCTTACATTTCCGCATCAGTTGGTGCGACTCATCTTCACGGAACAATTATATCGTGCGTATACGGTATTGAACCGCGAAAAATATCACCATCAATAATTACATTTGTCTAATAACCCGGAAGATCTATGTCTACTACCCTGATATTGATTATTATTACTTGTGCGGTTTCTATTACGGCTTTCAGCAATCATTCCCAATGGGATAAAATGAGTATGCAGCCGTATATGGTAAAACATCATAACCAATGGTATCGCTTTGTTACAGCGGGATTCCTCCATGGCGATTATAGTCATCTTATTTTTAACATGCTGACCCTGTATTTCTTTGGCAAGAATACAGAGTACCTCCTCTTTGCGCTGACAGGGACCAAACTAGGCTTCGTCTTGTTTTACTTGTTGGGTATTATTGTGGGTAATGTCCCTGCATATTTCAAACATCAGAATGATGGTAATTATGTGGCCATCGGCGCCAGTGGCGCGGTATCTGCAGTTATTTTCAGTAATATCCTGATGGCGCCATGGGAAAAAATCTATCTCTATTTTGCCTTTGGTATACCAGCAGTGGTATATGCTATTTTATTCCTCGTTTATTCCAGCTATATGGCTAAAAAAGGAATGGATAATATTGGGCATGATGCGCATATATGGGGCGCTATTTTTGGATTTATTGCGCCGATTTTCCTTCGTCCAGAACTGTTGCAAATGTTCATTCAGTCTGTAATGAGCTTCGGCAGATAAGCTATTTATAAAAGTTAAAAGCGGAAAGACTTGCTGGTAAAGTCTTTCCGCTTTTTTTATTTCATTTAAACGATTCAGGCAGTAAAGCGGGAAATGATGTCCGCTGTTGAAACCACATCTGCAAATTCTTGATTAATGCTTGCCAAGGTGGTTTGATGGATCGTTTCGGCATCATAGTGCACGCCGTTGATCCCTGTTTTATCGAAAGTGGCGGTGGCATCATGGATAACATACGTTTTATAACCATAATTGCCAGCCATTCTAGTGGTAGTGGATACACATTGATCAGTGGTGATGCCCACTATTACTAATGACTTTATCCCTTCTTCATCGAGTCGGCTTTTCAAGTCCGTTCCAATAAATGCGCTGTTTACCGCCTTCTTAATGACCACTTCGTTTTCATGTGGCATTGCTTCCTCCTTAAAATCATTACCTGGATGGCCTTCTCTAAGTGGAGAATTAGCTTCTGTCGAGCAATGTTTAATATGGAAAATTGGGAATTTATTACTTCGGAAAAAATGCAAAAGAATATTAATATTTGTTTCCGCCATTGGATTATTCCTTTCAGTTCCCCAATGCGATATCACGTCAAATCCTTTTTGCACATCAATAACCAACAGTGCTGGAATAGTTTGCGGCGAGCTCATAATTCAATTTTTTAATTCGACTGCAAAATTAGTTCAAAAGCAATTCATTACAATAATTGAAGGCTTTCTAGTATTTGTAATCAAATGGTATCAAGCGCATTTGTTATTTAGAGAGTTGTATAGAAAGTATTTTTTCGGTAGACGCGAGCATTTTAACCCGATCATCTATTCTCATCCCCACCACCCAGATAATTCTTTTCTGAGATTCCAGTACCCAGACCTTTTCTTTTTCTGGTAAAGACAGTTTCTGGTCAATAAAGAATCTACTCAGCTTCTTTTTCTTCCGCATGCCCAGTGGATAGAAATAATCTCCCTGTTTCCATTTACGTAGGATAATGGGGAAACGTACCTGTGCCGCATCCATCCAGGCGATATCGGCTGATTGAGGGATGGTGCCATTTTTGTCTTGCAGGCGGAGTTGTAATTGTCCGCCGCCAAAATGTACATGCCCTTGTTCTTCGTTGATCACGATTACAGGCGCATTATCTTCCTGTAATGCCGTAATGAGCAACCAAGCGCGGTTACGGATAATGCGGTGGGTGGCAGTTTCCACGAATTTGCCGGATTCGCTGTCGAGTAAACTGATTACCTGTTGCAATTGCGCCGAAGAGCAGCCGAACTCGCGGAATATCTCCCAGGCAATGGTTTGCAGGGGTACTACCTTTTTCATTTTGAGCACTGGGATCATCCAGTTATCGCCGGATTTTGTGAGCAGTGCTTTGCGATGGCGCTGTAATGCTTCTTGGTAAAGCATTTCCGCCTCTTTAATTTTCTCAATGCTGGCCGCCATATTTCTCACCGCAGCAGGAATACTTTCTTGCATGACAGGAATCACCTGGTGACGGAAGAAATTACGTGTATACTTATCCGTTGCATTGGAGCTATCTTCCACGTAAGAGAGTTGTCGGCGTACCGCCCAGGCGATCAGCGTATCTTTTTCCGCAAAAAGTAATGGTCGGATAATTTTATCCGCTTTCGGCAGAATACCGTGTAGGCCGGCAATGCCGGTACCTTTGGCGAAATTCATGAGGGCTGTTTCCACGCTATCTTGTAGATGGTGGGCCGTGGCGATATAGGCGTAACCGTTAGCAGCGCGGATTTCTTCCAGCCATTTATAGCGGAGTTCCCTGGCAGCGATTTGGATAGATACCTTATGAGTAGCCGCATATTCCGCCGTGTTGAAGCGGACTTCATGGAGGGGCAGGTCGAGTTTGGCAGCCAGTTCTTTTACGAAAGCTTCATCTCTGACAGACTCCTCATCGCGGAGTTGAAAATTACAGTGGGCAATACCGGCCTGGAATCCAGCTTCTTTGAAGAGGCAGGCCATCACCATTGAGTCGACCCCACCACTAACGGCTAGCAGTATTTTCTGAGAGGGATCGAACAGGAGGTGTTCTTTTATAAAGTTGAGAAAGTTATTCAGCAATTGATGCGGCATTTTAGTCGGATTGGATTAATAAACCAGGTCTTCGTACGCAGACTGGAGTTCATTGTAGGTATGTCTTTCATTGGCTGCTTTCGCCATGGCCATACCTTTTTCATAGGTGCTGATAGCTGCGGTAGGATCCCCCATTCTTTCCAACAGTTTGCCCAGGTGATAATAGGAACCGGTGTATCCTGGTTCGTGGGCCAACAGCTCTTCAAATAGTTTCCTGGCGGTTGTATCGTCTCCCAATTTGATGTATTCCAAGGCCAGGGCATGTTTCAGAAAGCTGTCATTCGGACTGCTTTCTAGGAACTGCTTCAACTGTGCGATTCTGTCCATCCTGCTTTTAATATTTATAAAGTTCTGTAAATCAGGTCAGGAGCATGATACATTATCATTTTTAAACATACTATAAACTGATTAAAATCATCCAAAGCCTTGGCGGTTCGCTTATATTATTTAAATATATTTGCTGATACCGCATTATTAAACAAAACAGTTTACGGCCATGAAGATTTTAGTTTGTATCAGTAAAACTCCGGACACGACTGCAAAAATAGCTTTCACGGACAATAACACGAAATTCAATGAAGCTGGGGTCCAGTTTATCATTAACCCATACGACGAATGGTATGCCCTGGTTAGAGCCCTGGAGTTGAAAGAAACCATAGGAGCGGATGTTCATCTGATTACAGTAGGTGGTGCCGATTGCGATCCTATCATCAGGAAAGCGCTGGCATTGGGCGGTGATGAGGCATTCAGAGTAAACGCCAATAGTGCAGATAGTTTTTATATCGCATCACAGATTGCGGCACATGCACAATCCAAACAGTACGATCTTATATTTACCGGTAAAGAAACCATTGACTACAATGGTAGCGGCATTGGCGGTATGGTAGCGGAGCTGATGGATCTTCCATATGTATCTATTGCGGCCAAATTTGACCTGAATGGCACAAAGGCTACTATTAACCGTGAGATTGAAGGTGGAGAGGAAGTATGTGAGGTATCACTGCCTGTAGTAGTATCTTGTCAGAAAGGGATGGCGGAAGCGCGTATTCCTAACATGCGCGGCATTATGGCGGCTAAAACCAAACCATTGACAGTAGTTGAACCGGTAGAAGCGGCAACACTTACCAGTGTTGTAGGCTTTGAACTACCTCCGGCAAAAAGCGGCGTGAAGCTGATCAGTCCGGATAACGTGGAAGAACTGGTAAAATTACTCCACGACGAAGCGAAAGTGATCTAATTGTTGATCACCGGTACAACATTACTCCACATCAAATTTTGTAACTCATGTCAGTATTAATATTTGCAGATCAGGCAGAAGGTAAAATTAAAAAGGCAGCGCTGGAAGCAGTGTCTTATGGCGCAAAAGTAGCAGCACAATTAGGTACCACCGCAACCGCCCTGGTATTAGGAGCGGCAGACCAGGCAGAACTGGCAGCACTGGGCAATTACGGCGCCAATAAAGTATTACATGCAGCAGATGCACGTCTGCATGAAGTAGAAACCACCGTATATACCAAAGTGGTAGCTGAAGCCGCAGCTAAAGAAAATGCAGTGGTGATCATCTTCCCTCATAACTTTGATGGTAAAGCGATTGCGCCTCGTTTATCAGCGAAATTGAAAGCAGGACTGGTAGCTGGCGCGATTTCATACCCTGATACCAGCAATGGTTTCGTGGTAAAGAAGAGCGTATTTTCCGGTAAGGCATTTGCCAATATCAATATCACTTCTGAAAAGAAAATCATCTCTATCATACCGAACACCTTCCCTGTTGCAACCGGTGGTAGTACTGCAACCGTAGAAGTGTTTTCACCAGCTATCAATGATGCTGATTTCAAAGTAAAGGTAGTGCAGACAAACACCCTCAGCGGAGAAATTCCATTGACAGAAGCAGAAATCATTGTATCCGGTGGTCGTGGTCTGAAAGGTCCTGAAAACTGGGGTATCGTAGAAAACCTAGCGCATGCACTGGGAGCAGCAACAGCTAGTTCTCGCCCTGTGGCTGATGCCGGCTGGCGTCCGCACCATGAACACGTTGGCCAGACAGGCTTGACTGTTCGTCCTAACTTATACATCGCCATTGGTATCTCCGGTGCTATTCAGCATTTGGCGGGTGTGAACGGAAGTAAGGTGATTGTTGTTATCAACAAAGATCCGGAGGCACCATTCTTCAAAGCAGCCGACTATGGTATCGTAGGCGATGCATTTGAAGTAGTACCGAAGCTCACCGAAGCGGTAAAGAAATATAAAGGCCTGAATTAAGGTTGAAATATTTTTTTTGTATGGAGATAAACAACCGCGGTTGCGATGCGTTATCTCCATACAATTTTGTAACATACCCCGAATATTGATAATATGCCCCGTTATCATTATAGTTTTTTTTTAGATAAGGAATTATTTTCTAACTTCACACTCTTATAAAACCTTCAGCGACAACGCGAGACAGATATGAGAAAAATAGAACTGGAAATAGTTGCTTTATCGCACAGCATCACGCAGACTCATTCATATGCCGTAGTATTGGGAGAGGTAAATGGCCTTCGTCGTTTGCCTATAGTTATTGGTGGTTTTGAGGCGCAGGCAATAGCTGTTGCGTTGGAAAAAATGCAACCCAGCCGTCCCCTCACCCACGATCTGATGAAGAACTTCATGAATGCGTTTAATGTAGAGCTGCATGAAGTGGTTATCAGTAACCTCCAAGAAGGTATATTTTATTCCAAACTCATCTGTTCCAATAACGAGGAAACCATTGAAATTGACTCCCGAACATCTGATGCATTAGCATTGGCTGTCAGATTCGGTTGTCCGATATATACCTTCGAAAATATTCTCAACAGCGCTGGTATCCTGCTGGACGATCCTGCTGGTAAGAAAAGCAACAAACCTGTCACTCCTACTATCCAGGAGCATGAAAAGGGAGCAGAAGATGATCTGAAAGCCCTCAACCTGGATGAATTACAGACACTGCTGCAGGAAGTCCTGGAACAAGAAGATTACATTCGCGCCATTGCAATCCGCGATGAAATCAATAGTCGCAGAAGCAAATAACAGATAATATCATTTTTAGTATTGGGAATCGAAGGGATTGCTATGCCTGGTTCTCCTTACTTAGCCTTCTACCATGGTAGTATTTCCAAATTGCAAAATTAATCTGGGTTTACACATCACGCATAAACGTGCGGATGGATTTCATGACTTAGAAACTGTATTTTACCCGGTAGCCCTGACAGATGCGCTGGAAGTGCTTACTGCGAGTGAATTAGCGTTTACCAGCAGTGGTATTGACATCCCTGGAGATGCGGGAGATAATCTTTGTGTAAAAGCGCATCAGTTGTTACAGCAAGATTTTCCGGCCTTACAGCCAGTTCAAATTCATTTACACAAGCATATTCCCATAGGTGCAGGTTTGGGTGGTGGTTCTGCGGATGGCGCCTTTATGTTGCAGTTGTTAAACAACAAGTACCAACTGGAACTAAGTGAAGAGCAGCTCCTTGCATATGCTGCACAACTGGGCAGTGATTGCCCTTTTTTCATTCCCAACAAACCCTGCTTTGCTACTGGCCGAGGAGAGATGTTGGAGCCGATAGCCATTGATTTGTCTGGTTATTCCATGTTGTTGGTATATCCGGGCATTCATGTAAACACGGGTTGGGCATTTCGTCAACTGACACCTGCGGCCCCGTTACATTCTTTGCGGGAGATGATACAGTTGCCTGTTGAGGAATGGCGGGGAGTGATTACGAATGATTTTGAGCTGCCCGTATTCAGTGCATATCCGGTGCTGGGAGAAATCAAGGAAGAGTTGTACAAACAAGGAGCAGTTTATGCTGCTATGAGTGGTAGTGGATCGGCCATTGTAGGATTGTTTCCAAAGGACAACTTACCTGAAGTGGAATGGGATAGCAGTTATCAGGTATTTAAGATTAGATAAATTTACTAGAAGATATAGGATTCCCCCTGGCGGTAGCGAGGGGGAATTTTTATTTTAGGGCATAAAAAAACAGGTGACTCCGATAAGAAGTCACCTGTTCAGGTATTTACAACTAAGTAAAAGTGATTTTACTTTACAGAAGCAACCAGGCTTTTGAAAGTTTCTGGTTCATTCATAGCCAGGTCAGCCAGAACTTTTCTGTTCAGCTCAATACCTTTACCTGCTAATTTGTTCATGAATACAGAGTAGGTCAGACCTTCTGCTCTTACTGCAGCGTTGATACGAGCGATCCACAACTGACGGTAATTTCTTTTCTTTAATTTACGACCTACGTAGCTGTAAGTGAGACCTTTCTCGAGGACGTTCTTCGCTACGGTGTAAACATTTTTCCTTTTGCCATAGAAGCCTTTGGCTTGCTTTAAGATCCTTTTTCTGCGGGCTCTTGAAGCTACGGCGTTAACTGAACGAGGCATTTTGTCTTGTTTTTCTCAGGTTATAAAATTCGATTTCTGTAGATTAGCGCATGCAAAGCATTCTCTTAACGAGATTCAGGTTTGCTTCGTGAACCAGCGTACTACCTCTCAGGCTACGTTTTCTTTTTGTAGCTTTTTTGGTCAGTAAGTGACTTTTGAAGGCCTTGAACCGCTTAATCTGTCCGTTCCCGCCAACTTTGAAAGTTTTCTTAGCACGGGAATGTGTCTTGAATTTAGGCATCTTACATCAAATTTGGTCTGCAAAGGTAGGGAAAAATATTCAAAAAGCACAGCCCTATTTAAATTTCTCATTTTCCACCCCCGCTGAGAAAAAAAATTTTCCAACTTTCTCCTATTAGTTAAATAGTTGACAATCAGGAAGGATACTTCATTTCCCCAAGTACTCTAGTCATTTCTATCATATTACAAATAATATCACTTTTTTTATTTTTGCATATTATTGTTAATTTTAATTTCAATAATGCCATATTTTAGCCATATCGAGTTTAAACACCGATGCCTATGAAAACATTCTACACACCTACCAAGCCTTGCTGGGAGCGATCTCCTGGCACTTTTCATCGATGTAAACAGTTAAAGTACTTCCAGCATTGACGGCGCTCAAGACCGCAATTCTGCTACTTTTTTGATTTAACTGATTTATACCTATGAAAAGATTTCTTACCCTCATATTCCTGATACTGTCCTTCTTGCTGGTACGGACTACCAGCCAAGCACAGGTAACAACTGGGGTCAGCGGGAAAGCATTCATGAACCTACCCGATACCGTTTGTGCCGGCAACTTCGCCAGCATGAACGCTTTTATTTGGGGAAGCGGGTACACGAATACAAACGTAACCTGGACCATTACAGGAGGAGGCTATACCATCCTTTATGGCAGTGACGGGACGAACCTGATCAACCAGGCCCCTGACAGTTATAAGATGAACGCCTTGACGTTACAGTTTAACACTAAAAATGTTAACTACACGATCTCGGCGCTCGTTACTTATAGCAACGGAAAAACAACTACCACACAGACAATCACAAAGAAGATCTATTCCAAGGATTGTTCGATGGCCCAGTGTTTCCGGTCGGATCCTAAACTGGGTGCCTCTGACTTTAAAGAAGACTTTGGCACATTTCCAATCAATGCAGGGCCCAGACCATACAGTGATCCAACTGCTACGGTTTATTATCCCTATAACCCAAGTATTTACTACTCCTCCAGTAATCCAGGAAATTTTGGAGACAACTCCTATGTTATTTACTGGAATACACAAGCTCGCCAGGAATGGATGCGTGTGATGGACCATACACAAAATGGGATACCAGGAGTTAGTAATGGTGGTATGTTGGTTTGTAACTCTGCGTATGAGAAAATTGTATTCTTTGAGAAAACCGTAAAAGTTTGTCCTGGTTCCAGGTACAACTTTAGCGCCTGGTTTATCAATACAAATACCCGCCAGGTATTTAACCAAACCTGTAACCAAGGTAACTCGGATGGTTATCACTATGCGGGTGTAACCTTCCAAATCGTAAGTGCTAAAAATCCAACCCAAATATTATCTGAGTTCCATACATATGACGTATCCATGAACTTGGATGTAAACGGAAGACAATGGCTACAATATGGTGGTACATTTAAAATTACAACAGATGACAACGCAGTAATACTTCGAATTAGAAATGACAACCCTGGTGGTTGCGGTAATGATATCGCTATTGATGATATTCAGTTTAACTACTGTCCTCCCGATATTCAGGGTTATGTGGATGGCTTGATTGAAGATCGCGTTACTGAATCAGTTCAGTGTGCCGGCGCTCCCCTAGACTTAACAGCAAACGGAGACGCTATTGCTGCTTACTTCACTAAACCAGTATATAGATGGGAATTTAGTTATGACCAGACAAACTGGCAACCAGTATCTGACTCAGTAGGGCTCAATCCAGTAACGGGAAATATAGAAACCATTCGATCAGGCAGTCAGGGGCCTGTTTTGCATTTTTCACCAGGTGCATTAACAGGGGATCCCCTTCAACCTATCATACGATACTATCGATTACGTGTATACGAATATCGTGCGGATGGTGTGTATTCAGGCGATTGTGGTACGCCTTCTTCCGCGATTACGATTACCATCTTACCTAAACCAATTGTAAAACTGTCATCTTCACAAATATGTCAGGGTCAGTCTGTAAACCTTACGGTGGCAGGACAGTATACCGAATATATTTGGAAGGAACCGGCAGATATTGCAGGTAGAGTGGATCAAGCGGTTGTTGTAACGCCTCTGGGAGACACGAAGTACACTGCATGGGGTGTTGCCAAATATGGTAACGGACGTGCATGTTACGATTCAGGGTCTGCATGGATCAGGGTGGATACACCTGCTGTCGTAAAAGTTACTGGTGGACCATTGGCAATTTGTATGGGTAATACCCCGGTAAATTTCCAAATCTCACCAGATAACAATAAATACGCAATTAAGTGGACCAGCACCTGGCCTCCAACCACTATTCCTGTGGCTGGCCCTGGCGGTGATACCACTTATGCCAGCACTACCAATCAGCTTAATAATATATATCCATGGCATATTGGTCAGAACTACTTTAAGGCTACTGTGACGAAGGGTGTCTGCGTAACACCAGATTCACTCCCAGTCATGGTCTACTCACAGCCTATAGCCAAGACGAATGCCAGCAAGATGCAACAGTGTAACCAGTCGCAATTCACCATGAAAGCGACAGCACCGTTAGCAGATCAGACTGGACAGTGGTCATTCCTTCGTGGTGTCAGCAATGGTACCAGTACAATTACAAATCCTTCCAGTCCGACGACCACGGTGAACATCACCCCTGCAGGAACTACGGATACATTGATATGGAGAGTGACCAACAATGGTAAATCTGATTGCGTAAGCACAGATACCATTATACTGTTCAACAGCAAGCCACTGACAACTTCTATTAACCTGCCATCAACGATTGTCTGCGCTAACAGCGGAGCCATCGTTGATCTGCAGTTGAATGGAACGGTTCCAGCAAATCCTGGTGAAACAGGTAAATGGACCAGCAGTGTACCAGCTATGGTAACATTTGATGATGATAGCAAGTATAACACTACTGCGCATATCGTTGGTCAGGCAACCACTACTAATATTACGCTCTACTGGACGATTTCAAATGGTATCTGTACTCCTAACAGTCAAGGTAGCATGACAGTGAGGGTGAAGGCTCCGCCAACCATCACTATTACGAATACTCCAGTGAAGGCTTGTAATACTGTGCCTTCTGTTGACCTGCTGATCGCTAACTCCAGCACAACTATCAGTCAGTATCAAATCAAAACCACCGGTCCTAATGCAATGCCTGGTTTTGCTTCCGTTACTGGTGCATGGAACAGTAGCTGGGTTAAATTACCATTGGCGATACCTGCCAACACTGCTCCAGGTGTATACAACTTCGTACTCTCCGTTTGGGAAAATGATGGTGCTGGAAATGCATACGCAGGTTGCCGTAAAGATGTAACCTTCACCGTAGAATTATCCCAACCATCTACCCCTCCTACCGGTCTTACCGTTAGCACTGCCAGCATCTGCGATAAAGGAGATGTGCAGTTGACTATCAATGGTGGCGTACTTGGTACAGATCCTTCCGGTAATGTGAATGCAACCTGGAAATGGTACAAAGGCGGTTGTGGTACTGCAAATGGCGGTACATTAGTTATTCCTGATGTAGCCAATGCAGACAACTCCGTTGTTACATTTAAAAATGTAACGGCTACCACCACTTATTATGTTGTGGCGGAAAGCACTGGAAGTTGCGGTAACTCTACTTGTGCCTCTACTACCATTACAGTATATAAATCTCCTATAGCAGCAACCGCTGGTACAGACCAAAAAGTATGTAACCAGACTACCAGCTTTACCTTGAATGGTAATACCCCTGCTCCAACTGGAGCAACAGGTACCTGGACAGTACTGTATGGTAATGCAACTGTAATTACACCAAATGATCCTAAATCCAAAGTAACAGTTCCTGTAGGTGACAGTTCCGTTTTCCAATGGGAGCTTTCTAACGGTAACTGTGCCACCACCAAGGCAACTGTTACCATCGTAAACTATGCCACACCTGTACAGGCGAATGCAGGCGCTAACCAGAAAGTCTGCGCACAATCCACTCCATTCACACTGGATGGAAATCCTGCTTCCCCTTCTACTGCTATCGGCAGATGGACAGTAGTATATGGTACAGCTAACTTCGGTACTTCTTCCATCAATGATCCTAAAGCGAAAATTTCAGTAGCTATAGGCGACAGTGTAGTGCTCCGCTGGACTATCTCCAACGGTAATTGTGCTACCACTTCTTCTGATGTAAGTATAGTAAACTATGCAAACCCAATACAAGCAAATGCCAATGTAGACCAAAGAGGTTGTGCTCAAACAACTCCATTTGTGCTGAATGGTAATACACCAGCTCCTGCTAGTGCTATCGGCAGATGGACAGTTACATATGGTAATGCTACTTTCAATACTTCTATTAATAATCCTAACGCGCAGGTGACTGTAGCGGTAGGTGACAGCGTAGTGCTCAGATGGACCATTATTAATGGTAACTGTGCGGAAAGCTTTGATGAAATGAGCATTGTAAACTATGCGCAGGCTGTAACAGCAAATGCTGGTACTAACCAAAAAGCATGTGCACAGGCTACTCCATTCACACTGAACGCTAATCCAGCAACTCCTTCGACTGCGATTGGCAGATGGACGGTAGTTTATGGTACTGCTAATTTTGGCACCTCTTCTATCAATGATCCTAAAGCCCAGGTGACAGTAGCTGTTGGCGACAGCGTAGTACTCCGCTGGACAATTGTAAATGGTAACTGTGCTACCACTTCCGCTGACGTAAGCATCGTGAACTTTGCTACTGCGGTTACAGCTAACGCTGGCGCCAATCAAAAAGCTTGTGCACAGACTACTCCGTTTATTATGAATGCCAATGCTGCCACCCCATCCACCGCAATTGGCAGATGGACGGTAACTTATGGCAACGCTACCTTCTCTCCTTCTATTAATGATCCTAAAGCGAAAGTAACAGTAGCAATAGGTGACAGTGTGGTGCTCCGCTGGACCATCACTAACGGTGTTTGTGCCGATACCTACAGTGAAATGAGTGTTGTGAACTTTGCTACTGCAGTTGCAGCTAACGCTGGCGCTAACCAGAAAGCTTGTGCGCAGACCACTCCGTTCACACTCGATGGTAACCTTGTTACGCCTTCCACCGCTATCGGTAGATGGACAGTTACATATGGTAGCGCAAACTTTGGCACCTCTTCTATCAACGATCCTAAAGCGAAAGTAACAGTAGCAGTAGGTGACAGTGTGGTGCTCAGATGGACTATCACTAACGGTGTTTGTGCCGATACTTACAGTGAAATGAGTATTGTGAACTTTGCTACTGCAGTTGCAGCTAATGCT
>NZ_JAFAIX010000008.1 GCF_019236475.1 Chitinophaga sp. | reverse complement strand
ATGCATATCCAGGTAGGTAACAGAAACTTGTCCGTTGGCATCGGTGACGGTATTTTTGAAATAGTGACTGGCGTCGCCTACCTCTGTACCGAATAATGCATAGAGATCTTCTTGGGAAGGAGTACCATAGGTATAGACAATATCATGCCCACCGTTGAGGGTATATTGTTTACCGACAGCTCCCTGTTGGCGCACCCGATTGGTATTGTCCAATGTGTAGGCAGTTTCAGAGAAGACGTATCCTTCTGCATCTGGAATGAATTTATTAAATCCGCTGTCTCTTTGAGGATTGGCGGGAGAATAATATTGGGCGGTACCAGATGCTGTTCCCATCACAGGGGCGTGTTGGGTAAGGATATCAGCGGGTTTATTTAGATAATCGAACCTGTCCGGCGTATATTCGGCACCGTTAATATCTGTATTGAGCCGTCTGGTATATTTAATAATGGTGTTGAGAGTGGGAGCGGGGAGTACCTGTAAGGCTGGGCGTCCCTGGTAATCATAAATACTTTCACCTACAATGATGGTACTGGTGGTATTATCCTTGGTAACAGTTTGTCTGCCACGGAGGGAACCATCGAAATAATTGAGGATCGTTTTTCGTTTACCTTCTTCAGCGAAGGAGGTTTGCGCTTGCCAGTTGAGTTGTCGCTCATGACCGGTAAAGGCATAAGCACCCAAGCCACCGGTAAATTGGGAGCTCCAGTTACCAGTGATACGCCCAAATGCAGGTTTTTCTTGCACGGGACGGAAGCGGAAGTATAAAGCTCCTTCATGGTCGTACATCAAGGGAATGGCATAGTTGGTACCAGCCACCGTTACCCTGGTAGCATTGTTTTCAAATAATTTATCGGGGTTAATGGGAGTACCATACCTGCCAGTTTCTATGGCAGAGGAATCAATATAGGCCCACTCGAGGTCATAGGCATTAGCACCGAATACCATTGGCCAGTTCACGGGCAGCTCGTCTGCGTTAGCAGCATCAAATTTTCCTATACTCATCCGGCTTAATGCTACTGTCATGGGATCCATTTTAAATAATGGATTTACTTCCATGGCGTTTTCCAGCATGAGCGCCGGGAGGATATTTTTGGGTGCATCGGTGGCATAGGAGAGGACCTTTACACTCACAGCAGGGGCATTTTCAAAGATGAAGCTACGACGCAGCACATAGGGGTGAGCGGTGTCATAGTTCAGCGTCAGTTCTTTGTCTACTGAATCTATCTGCAGCTTGGGGGTGGTGTAGATGATGCGCACTTTTAGGGCAGCATTGAATTTTACAGGTAGTGCACGGGAGGAGTACTCGTTTAACTTAAAGGTGATGATATTTCTAACCTTATAGGGGGTATCGAGTTTGGATTTTAGACTGGCATCAAAGTACAGGCTGTCCTGGATGCTGATCACAGAGTCTTTCTGTAACTGTCTTTTGGCGCCGTCTAAGGTGCGGGTAATGATGATACTCTTGGTTTGTGCCTGGGAGTATTGAGTTACAAACAACAAGATGCCTGTCAGTAACAGGAAGGATAGGGACCTTTTAAAATAGTAATTCATTTTACAGCAACCTGAACTAACCAGGTGGTATAGGTTTATAATTCGAAAAAATTTATTTAGCAACAAGTTTTACGCTGGAATTCCAAGCGTTTTACTGGGCGGCTAGGCTAAAGGAGTCAATTAGTATTAAATGTGAATTGTACTGCTACACTAGGCTCAGGGAATGCAATTATGTTTGTTATCGTGTGGTATTTTCATGAATAATTAAACTAAATAGGAATAGATAAAATAATAGCTGGGTATTCGTTAAAAATTTTATTACCCTGAAAATCCGGCAATTATAAGGAAAAAACGTGACCAATGGATATAAAAGTTGAATATTCTGGCGATTGGATAAATTGATTAGTGGAGCATATTTCGTCGGTACAGATGGCTTGTCAACTGCTGAAGGGGCAGACCTATTCTATCATTGGTAGATAATCATCTTTAGGATTAAATATTTTTTTCTTACTTATAATTATTGAGTTATCCTTTTTTAGGTTCCTATCATGAACAATAAAGCCGCCGGAGACTAACCGGCGGCCTTTATGCATTAAACGTATCCTTAACTATAGTTTTACTTTTTTTGCCATTTTATCATCTGGATGAAAATACTGTATTATTTTCTGCATACAGTATCTTTGCCAGTTACCAACTTCCCATTGCGTAACCAATAGATTGGAGTTTTGATATACTAGCATCTTATAGTAGGTATATCGGCCAGCGATAGGTTTCAGTTCAAATCTGAGTTCATTTATTGGCACAAGTATATCTATTTCTACAAGATCCTTTTTTTGATTACTATATGACAATAATCGCCATCCTTAATTTCTATTAAACTAATCCAATACAAACTATATCTAATTGCCCAATACAAGGAATATAGTACTATTGAAATGGGAATAAGATAATAAAGGAAGTTCCACCATCCTGTTCTATTGTGTGACATTAGCCCATATACCCCCCTACAAATACAGCTATGGCTATAGAAAAGCTCATCCTAGACAGGATGCGATTGTTGAAAGACAGTTCTTGTTAAAATAAGATCATATTAGGTACAGTGCTTAATAAAACCAAAATTCAAAATGTCCCTAACCCCAAAGGAATAATTTGGAATTAAGAAGATAAGTTTTTATTGAATTTGAGTATCCTTTACTAAGCTATTAATAAAGGCCTCGTAATTAAATAGCCGTTTATTAAAATTAAGTAGCATTGAAATATAGTGAACACAAGCAATTACAATAAGTATCATCCCACCCAACAAATCATGATGTTTATATCCCATGAAGTAAGAAATAACACCGAATAAAATGTAAAATGTTATCAACCCTATAAATGTATTATCACTCAGTCTGTGTTTACAGTTTAAAATTGTCAAATTATCTTCTACAGTAATGTGAACCTTTAATGCTGGACTGATGGGATTCTTCGCATAGCTTAAGCCATATTGACCCATAATCAAAATGAATCCATTTGAATTTGGTTCGCTAACAAAACTATTATTTTGCATTAAACCTTTCATTGAAAGCTTCCAGGTTTTATGAATAGTTGAATTAGATACTTTTTGAAGAATCTCCTCCTTACTGAGTGTTGTCCTTACCTTCCAATTAGCAACCGGAATTAATTTTATATTCATTATTTTAAATTATGTTGTTGAAAACCTCGGTAGTAAATCAATCGATTGTCCTCTTGAATTAACACCTTTAGATTTATTACTTTCATTACTCTTAGTGCCAGAAGGATTGTTAGTCTTCTTGGGTTCCTCTGGTTTTGAATTCGATTTAGCGTGTAGGCGTAATCGATACCCTGTACATGTGCCTGTCCTAAGACAGTTCTTGCCAGTGGACCGTGTTTGTAATATTGGTAGAAGGCGTATTTCTCCCAATAGATACTATCTCTACTGGTTTCAACATTGGTAATTCTGTTTTCAGCATCATAACTATCGCCTGCTTCTGTCCCGAGTTACAAATCTTCTATTAATATAGACTCATTATTATTTATTCTTGCTCGGTACCATAAAGGCTATGAGTCCAATTTTTCATAATTCAAAGGATGGGTTTTGTTTCAACAGATCGAAAGGCATGTCAGAAGTTGTATACTTATCTATACCGTTAAAATTCCAGGTTTAGTTTTATTACTGGGGTCATCATCTAATATTTGAACCAATATTAAAACTTATCAAGAGGAACGGTGGAGAGTGCTTTGGCATAGTAGTCAGCCGATTAGGTTCTATTTCATCTGTAAGGGAAATGGTGGATAACCAGGTAGGCTCATGAGTGATAGTTTTCTCCACGATGCTAAAACTGCATAAATGATACCAAAATGGTAAGCATTGAATTTAATAAATAGAGAAAAAATAAATAATGGAATAGCAATCAAAAACGTAATAACAAAAAAATCTCTATCATGGAAATTAGTTATTCTCATTGCATATGCATTAAAAATTATTCTGAATATAACAGAAGCGAAAATTATATAATATTCAGTGTCTGAAGTAATACTTTTTGTTTTCATAGAGTAATTATGTTGAAGGATCAACTGGGTTAATTATGAATTTCCTTCTCTATTGATCCCATCACTCTTCTCCTGCCCATTAACCCCAAACTTATAACCCCTCCCAGATTCCAAACGGCACCATTCATCTATGCTTCAAATGGTGTATAATCTGTCTGGTTAAACACTGTGGCATTACCTCCATTTTGCATCAGTAGCCAATACGTTACCAAGATGGTTGGTAACGTATTGGTAACGTTTCCTGCCACACTGCCTCCAGAGGGAAGCGGTGTTGCCGACAGCACCTAGCTCTAATATCCAGTAATAATAAAGCCCTGATAATCATAAGTACCACTGTCACTCTTTCTGAAAATTAACGCTGTATCCGAATAAGCTTTCTTGAAAATGGAATCTTCCAACTTAAATACCTTATTATATGTATTAAAACCAGCACAGCTTACAACTATGGCTTTATCACCGTCTTGAATTTTTAAATCATACATAGTTCGTCCAAGGTTTTTATATGATTTTATTATTCCGGAAATCTTACTGGCATGTATTTCCTTAACTTCCCTCATACTTTTTTTCCAATTTCTAAATAATATTATCCCAACTACTAAAACAGTAATTCCCATGAATGAAAAGAAAATAGTTTGCAATAATTTCATAGTAATTTTGAAATTTAAATGACATTTTCATTAAAAAATTCTTTTCATTGGTGTTGAATATCCACCACCTAGTGAACCATTAATGGGTGGTGACACTCCAACATCCCCGGCCCCTCCGATTTTTATTGTCATCAATGTTGGCCTAAAGTTATTATCAAACCCAATGTCCACACCCCCACCAAGTTTCAACCCCAATCCTAAACCTACCTCAGTTCCTACAGCAACAGACCCTGACCATCCTCCAAACATACCACTTTCAAGTTTTTTCACATCACGACCCAGATAGTACCCTTGCCCAATATTAAAACCTCCACTCACGCCTATGGAAACATTTATATTTCCTCCTGTGGTAGTATTAACAAATAATCCTGGGTCTTTGCCCCTCAATAACAAAGTATATGTAACATCTTCTGACATACCAATACCTGCTGATGTTTGAGTCCCAAATGAGAGTATATAATAATCGGGGATTATAGCTCTTGCAAACGGAGAATTCCAAGCATCTCTAATTGCCGCACCTGAATTGTGAATGCCATTCTGCACAGTAGTACTAACGTCATTACCAAACTTTTGTATCCTGGCGCCACTTTCATCTATTGTTTTTTCAAAGGTTGGGAATCCATCTGTCAAACCTCCACTTCCTACCTTTCGCTTATCAGGTGTATTATAGTGTTCGTATGGAGTTATAACAACTCCTCCATGCCCATCAGAGTAGTTTGTATTCTTCTTATAATACCAGTTTCCGTAATTCGCACTGCGAGGATCTGTATTCTTTGCTATCCCTTCCCCACCATGCAATTTATCAGCAATCCAGGCCCCAAATCTAGTTTTATAATCCCCCTTTGGATCCAAGTAATAGATAGGGTTATTACCGAATGCAAGGTATTCACTTTGTCCGATAATTGGTTTTGGGTCCAAATTCCATCTCCTTCCTATCCTCGGATCATACTCCCAGAACTGAGCAGTATAACTATTTCCTTCTCCTTTAGTCTCGTCAGTCTTCTCCATCCCATTAAACCCAAACCTATAACTATTAGCACTAAATGATCTACCATTCAGTCCCATACCAAATGGTGCGTAATCCTGAACAGATACAATTCTTGGGATAAAGTAAGCAATCGTACTATCGTTAGCGGTTACAGATAGTTTATCATCCCCGACAGTAGCGAGTATGTTGCCAAGATGGTTAGATAATTCAAAGAACTTATAACCACGTTGGAAGTTACTGAAATATCCAGAACCTAATCCTAGCATCGGATAGCTATTTACTGTATCTGGAAGCGCAATATTTGTGATCCAATTATTGATACCCAACCTACTGCTGCCATACAGATGTGTTTCTGTCTGGCTCATTTGACCCTGGTTGATTTTAGGATCCCCTGTTACGTAAATACTCATCACATTACCTGTGGCATCACGTAGATATCTAGTCTCAATATTTCCTATAATCTTACTTATACGGTATCCTGAAGCATCATAGGTATACCTGATTTTGGTTCCATCTACCTTTTCAATTTCAGCAATCTTGCCATAAGCAGTCCATTGGATGTTGTTAATCTTACCGGCTGTGTCGCTGGTTAAGTTACCGATGGCATCATAGTGATAGTTGCCTGCTGTTTGCTTATCAATGTCATTATCATAGTAACTACTGTCTACTGCGTCTGAGATATATTCCAGTTTGTTGGTACCAGAAATATAGTGATAAGTTAATTTATCCATATCCAGGTTTTTTCCAGCCCAGGTGTTGTTACCGTTGCGGTTATAATGAAGGATATTACCGTTAGGATCGTAAGCAATCGTTTCTGCGAAGTCATTGACAGCTATTGGCGTCCATTTGTTAGCAACAGTATCCAAACCACGGAAAGTATTCATTGCTTTGATGCGGTTGAGTGCATCATAGGTGTAGCTATAGAATAATGGTTCTCCTACTTTAGGCAGGTTAACTCCCATTGCAGCAATGTTGCCATTGTACAGTGGGCGATTAATGTTCACTCCTGAGATAGCCGAAACTCCGGCTATATTCGAATAGTCGTTATTGTTATAATGGAGACTATAACTATACGCATCCTTGGCTGTTTCTCCAGATGGCTTACCATCTTCACCCATATCCTTGTCAGTGCCAAGCGTAGAACTATTAACTCCTTTTAACCAACCTTGTAGCGTATAGGCGTAATCGATGCCCTGTACTTGTGCCTGACCTAAGACAGTTCTTGCCCGTGGACCATGTTTGTAGTATTGGTAGAAAGCATCTTTCTCCCAATAAATACTATCTCTACTGGTTTCTACATTGGTGATCCTATTCTCTGCATCATAGCTATATCGATGATAGAAGGCATCTTTTTGTCCAGGCTGGTAGCTGACAAGATTTACCTTTCCACTGATCAGATCATAGTCATAGTTGATTTTCTTGAAGGCATTTGCACTATCAACTAGACTAGAACGATAATCCTGTAATAAGGATTTTACATTACCATGAATGTCATAACTGTAATAAGTGGCTGCTATATGTTTTCCAGGTAGCGTATCTGCCAAGTTATTATATACAGCACTCCAAGCCACGCGGTTTCTCACGTTATCAGGTACCCAGTTAACCCATTTTGTAAATGGATTAGGGGTATCATAAATGGTACGTGTGATCTGGGTGCGGCTTACACCCGGTGCAGTTAACCAACTATTAAGGGATGCCTGGTTTCTGGAAACGGCATCCGACAGCACAGCTATGGTGTTTATCTGACCAACTTCGGTAATTCTATTGATCTCATCAAATATAGTATAGCTGTAATTGTTCTCCAGTTGCTGTTGAGCGTTCTGAGAAACAGACAGTCTACCCAGGCGATCATACCAGAAATTGGAAGTTCCCGCATCCGGAGATTTTTGGGTTACAATAGTATTCAGTGTATTGTATCGATAGTTCGTTGTTAATGTGTGCAGAGGTACCAGTGTATTACCATTGGCCACTGCAGCTTTTACCTGGTTGATCCAGGCAGTGGATCTGTCTTTAATTACACCCGCAGGAGGAACCGTTTTTACTAAGTTCCCTGCTTGGTCATAATAGTATAAGGTATAATGATACTCACTATTATTATACTGCATGGCTAGTTCTTCCTGCATGGCAGCTTCCATCGCCTTACTGGTGTAGGACTGATCGAAGATATTGAGCACAGAATCCCTGCGGTAGTTAAAGATCTCATTTCCTTTAAGATCCGCTAATAGTAGGCTATCTGTACATTTGGTTGGCATCTCTGGTGCTTCGTCAAATACAGGACTGGTATTACCACATAACATGGCGGTATAAGTATAATAGCAGGTATCAATACCTGGGCATGATAACGGAGAGGCCAATACGCTGTTGATCCGTTCTCCAATGCCTAAGTCGCTGAAATTCCAGCTACCCAGATAGGTGGCCTTTCCAAGAGTAGTGGTATCAATTACATTCGGATTTAAAGAGGAGGCCACATAGCTCATGGAAGCAGGAGCATCGTTACATCCTGTTTTACCACTGGCACTAGTCAGAATCAACATGGCGGTATTGCCCGTCATACCAACTGCAGCATAGGTGGCGTTTTTACGTTGGATAATATTATTGATGCGTTCATTGCCAGGAAGCTGTATATGATTGGACCATAATACAGCGTCTGGGTACATCCTGTGCAGCCATACGTCTCCATTTGACTGCCCGCTAATAATACTACCATCTCCGGTAGCTCCTGCCTGCCAGCTACCAGTAGCGCGTCCGGTGGGGGCCTGCATTACCTGTAGGGTAGCATCAGATTTATCAGCAGTGATGTTGATCACACCACCGCTACCGCCAAACTCACCACTTAAAGTATATCCCAGCGGGGTGCTGATGATATCAAAGTTGGTACTGGTGGCAGCTGCTGTTTTATAGGTTACCGCATCATAGTTTTGACCAGTACTAACCGATTGCCTGATGACAGTAGGATAGAGTCCGGAGACATTAGGCATTACTGCGGCCAGGTACAAGGTGTCGTCTCTCTCCATCAAACCTACGCTACTAATGGCAGCACCGATAGGTTGTTGT
>NZ_JAFAIX010000004.1 GCF_019236475.1 Chitinophaga sp. | reverse complement strand
GAAGATTACAGAAAGACAAGTACTGGACGAGAGTTTGACAGAATGAAGATTACTGAAAGACAGGGACTGGACGAGAGTTTTACAGAATGAAGATTACTGAAAGACAGGCACTGGACGAGAGTTTTACAGAATGAAGATTACTGAAAGACAGGTACTGGACGAGATTTTTACAGAATGAAGATTACTGAAAGACAGGCACTGGACGAGATTTACTGGATGAAGATTATTGAAGGACAGTTACTAGATGAGGATCACAGTACGAGGGTTACAGTACCAGATTTCCGAATAATTCCGGGATGGTCTATATTCTCATATTCCAGTATCCAAACATAACTACCGATATCTGCTTTCCTGCCATTAACCATACCGTTCCAGCCTTCC
Organism: Chitinophaga sp.; assembly: GCF_019236475.1. Lineage (GTDB taxonomy): Bacteria > Bacteroidota > Bacteroidia > Chitinophagales > Chitinophagaceae > Chitinophaga. The sequence continues at coordinate 805,930 of NZ_JAFAIX010000004.1, read as the reverse complement.
CCTGGATTATGACTACCAAATATGAGCTGCCCCCAGCGGTTAAACACCTGGAAGAAATACTTACTGGTAGCACAATAGACTACCGGCCGGAACAGATCATTGCGGCCATCGCCATTAGGAGTAAATGCCGTTGGCACATAAATATCACAGCCACAGTGCATCGCACTTAGATTTATGGCCGCGGTACTGGTGCAGCCCCACTGATTCCGGACCTTTAGTTTAACCGTAGTAGGCGCAGTAGCCAGAAATTGTCCCTTTGCGCTGAAAGGCCCATCCTGCCAGCTAAAGCCCTCTACATCAGCACTGACAGTTGGTTGCAGGAAGAGTTGCGCATCATTACAAATCACAGTGTCATGCCCCAGCATTACGGTAGGCAGGGGATGTACGGCTACCGGGCCGGGAACCTCTACCGTGGATGGATTACAACTGCCAGTGATCGTATATGCGATGGCGTAAGTTCCTGGTTGGTTCCACTTCACAATCAAATGATCCCCTGTTCCGGTAATATTCGGATTCCCGTCAATGCGCCATTGGAAGGAGGCTACCCCATAATTAGTGACTACAATCGACATGGTATCCTCCACACATACAGCGGGGCTGTAGTGAATGCTGCCCGGATCACTCGCTGCTTTTACCGGGATGCTATGCGTAATCTGTCCGTTCACAATACAAAGGTCCACTACGGTCAGTTTTATGGCATAAACACCTGGCGTATTCCAAGTTAGTTGAGGCGTAAGGGTTTGCTGTCCGGAGAAGGTAGAATTACCATCTGCACTCCAAGTATATGCGTCATCTGCTGGAACACCAGTAGCGCGCAGTGATAACACACGGTCCGTACAGAGCAATGTGTCCGACATACTGAAATCAATAACAGCGGTGTCCCTTACTGTCACTGTTGTTTTGGCATTAATAGTACATCCTCCTGACGAGGTATAAGTTAGGGTGTAATCTCCTGTATTTTTAAGCGCCGCTGTATTGGTGACAACCACATTTAATCCATTATAATTGCTGCCGTCCGGGCCTTTCCAAATAGCGCTGGTGGGTACATCTGTGGTGGAGGCTTGCAACTGAAGCTTACTACCGGCACATACGGTGATTGCATCTTTCACGGTTAGCACCGGCGCAGTTTTCAGTGTTAGGGTAACCGTTTCTGATATCGCCCCTCCTACACAGGGGCCAGTAGTATTATCATTAATCAGTACCTGGTATTGACCTGCATCTGTAAACTGGGCACTCGCAAGGGTATACGTAGCCCCCGTAGCGCCAGGAATATCTTTCCAGGTATTGGTCGTTTTATCAAATTTCTGCCACTCATATACCGGCTTGGTAAAGGTAAGTCCTCTAAGATCTGGGGCCAATACGATGGAACTTCCTACACAACCGGTATAATTGTTTGTGGGCGTATTATTGACCAGGATGGGTACAATTGGTTTGCAGGTACTAAAGATGATATCATCCACCGCCAGATCATTACCACAGCCACCTGGGGCATCATCCAGTAATATTACCTGGATAGTGGTGATATTCGGAGGAATGGTAAACAAGAAACCATAGTTTTTCCAGGTGCCACTTGGATTAGGATCTACAGGAATATAGCGTTCGGTTATCTCTCCCAATATTTTCCCATTCGCATCGGCTATCTGGAGTCGTACCCGCGAAGGAATAGGAACGGTATTAGCGCCACAGAACATAGTAGGTGAAATAACGGAACAAGCGCTAAATGACAACGCATATTGTTGTCCGCCACAAATATTGCTGAACGTTTTTCGGTAAAATTCACCTGGTACAATAGATCCACCGATCACCAACATACGACCATTGGGCTGTCCGCTATGGTCCGGCATGGATTTCCAGGTATTATCCCCTTTGGCCAACTGGGGATTATTGATGACGGAGTAATAGCCATTTTGTTGAGGGGCAGCATTCGCATACTTGTAAGCGTTACTGCTCAATCCTGGCAAAGGGGCGCCAAAACCAGTTCCTGTACCAAAATCTTCATGAGACAAGATCCTACTATCGGTGGTACAGGCGCCTCTTCTTAAACTACAAGCCATATCTGTACTATCTATCAGGCCGTTACCATCATCGTCGATGCCATTGTTACAAATTTCAACATCCTTATCATTAGCGCCTTCCGCCATCATGGCAATGCCATTTACTTGCCCTATGGGTCCTTTCACCGGATTGGCGATGATATAGGTGGTAGCATCCAGCAGATCTACCAAGGCCAGCTCTCCGAGGGTACTAATGATATAACAGATACCATATTGATTGCAGCCAATACCAAAGATGTTGCCCCTGACCGCCATCCGACCGGCATTGCGCTGCGCAACGATTTTAGTTCTAGCAGCATCGAGGGTAACTTCCAACAAGAGATTATTGGTGGTGGCGACATAAAGCTTTCCATCACTGAAACACAAATCCCCACCTGAAGGGTATTGCATCGTTCCTAGGAGGTATATCACCCCCGCAGTCATATCTACCTTGTATAAGCTAGTACCGTCGGCTACAAAGAGATTACCATATCTGTCACTCACCAAAGAGTTTCCACCACTGAAACCAACAGTGTTGGTCAGCGGAATGAATGTACATACCCCTGTGACAGGATTGATTTGAAAAATAGCACCACTATAAATACCATAGAAATTACCGGCCGGGGTAATAGCCAGGTCTTCAAAATTGTACGGCAAGGAAACCATTTTCGTATAGGTATCATTGGATATGTCTACATAACCCAACTCAAAATCATCTACCACATACAGGCGATCCTGGCTGTAACAATTGAAAACAGGAAATAATAATAACAACAACAACAACAACAGACATAACCCCTGAAACAAAGATGGTTTCATAAAGGAAGTTATGGACCAAAAGTACAGAATTTGTTAATCCATTCCCGTATTTTAATATGAAAATCAATCAATTATGGATGTGCTTGATAACTACCCTCTTTCTTATTGCTGACTATACATGTGCGTTTCGCAATAGTGCCAACGTATTTTCGACCACTCCACGAGTAGTGGTAGCATGCTGTAAAATCGTTTGTCCATGATGATTGCGCAGTTGCGCAATATCCCGTTTGTAATGCTTGAGAAAAGGTATGAGTATGTCTTGTTCATTTCGTTGTACGAGCCGAAATATTTCCTGCGGAGCGATATCGATCATGGCATGTAAGAGCCAGTGAGGCCTGGAGGAGAAAAACGATTTGAAATACTTTCTTGCTTTATTATTGCTGGTAAAAGCATTCAGCAGATCCTTTATGATGCCGGCATCCAGCTCACGACGCAATTTTTCAAGATAAATGCTGATAGCTGGCTCGTCTGATGGGAACAACATGGTGAGCCACTGTAGGTTCATACCTGCCAGCTTGTTGAAATAGAAGGCCGGCGTATTGAGGGTTTTATACTCAAAGAGTGCATAACCATGACACATCAGGCGCTGCATGACTTTTTCCTGCAATGGTGCTACCTGCGGGGAATTTCTCAGGAACTGCAAAAAGTATTCGAAATAAAAAAAGTCCCTTATCCCCTTTCCTGCATCGGGATCATCCCCCATCAGCCAGGGTAGTATCCTATAGCAAACCATATACGGTGGCAAGGCCTTTAATCCCAAACTGTTGGCATCGATTCCCTGACCCAGATATAATAATACCCATTCCAGACAGGTACTACCACCATTTCCCACATACGCTTTTTGCTGGTAGAGATCCGCCCCGCTGACAATCGCCTGCTTTATTACCTTTTCAGCCAGCGCCAGTATTTCCGGATCTTCCATCTGGCTCAGATTTTTGATGAACATGGCCAAGTTATAAGCACCTAATTCATGGTGCCCCAGTGTACTCGCGGAAGCTCCCTGCTCTATCAGATCTTGCAATTGGCCTAAGGTAGCAGGCAAGCCAGAACCCTGTATGGTGAGAAAATAAGTACCCAGTTGCTCGAATATGGCATTAAACTGTTCATCCAACTGCATGCGCTCATTCACTGCGAGGGCGTTGCGTTTCAACAACCAGGCAGCGCTTTGTTCCTGTAGCATTTGTTGTTCCTGCTTCAGCTCTAATCGTGTCTGTTCAAATGTAGATGATTGCGGTTTTTCCATGGGTGAACGTCAAAGATACAGTTCTGTATAAAAATACAAAGTCCACCTCTATAGATAGAAGCGGACTTTTTTTCTAGAGAAGCACGAAAAAATTATAACTTTATAGCAGGCAGATATAATGCAATTTTAGATGCACTTTTTACCCTCGCCAGCGCTGGCCCCGTTCATAAAGAACTATACCCTTGTTAAGATTGATACCCATATGGAGAATGTGGTGTTTTACCCCAGTGGCTATGTAGATTTTGCCATCAATTTCTCTTCTGGTGGTGCTGCAACGGGTATTAATGGGGTATGGCGAGATACCCCTGCTATTGAATTGCTGGGGCATCTAACTTTACCCACCCGACTAACGGTTTTACCAGGAACGGTGGTGCTGATAGCCAGGCTTTATCCGCATGCCAGCGCAGTATTTTTTCCGATTCCAGCGGCTGAGTTTACGAACTATGCCACCGACTTACAAGATGTATGGGCCAAAGAGACCCTGGAATTATACGATCGGTTGATGGCTGTTGATCCAATTGAACAGAAAATCAGCGTCCTGGAGGCCTATTTGCTAGAGAAGCTCCGACAAAATGAGAAACAACTAAAGAAGATGGAAGTAGTGCAACAACTTTGCACCCATCTGCTTAAAGGCTATGACCATTTTGATTTGACTTCCCTCGCACAAGATTCCGGGATGTCAGAAAGAAATATCCAGAAACTTTTTCTGAATAATGTTGGCATAAGTCCGGCTTCCTTCGTATCCGTCGTCCGATTTAATAAAAGTCTGGCACAGGTCCTGAACACCAACGCATCATTAACAGACATTGCATATGAGTGCGGTTATTATGATCAGGCCCATTTTATCCGAGAATTCAGGAAGTTTACTGACATTACTCCTTCTGCCGCCAGGCGCTCGCCGATTAAAGGTGATACGGACCTCCAACAGGTGGTGAACATTGGATTTTAGGCCGTACTATTGCTTTAATGGGCCGTTGCTGCTGAACATATCATGGTGCATTTTCCAGCCGTCTTTTGTTTTTTTCCAGACAATCAGCACTTTACCTTCATCTATTTTTTTACCGTTCATATCTGTCATTTCATAGTAGCTTTCTTCTGTAACAAACTCTTTTCCATCGCCAAAGAGATGCTGGATAGTAAATTTGCAGTGTACCTTAGGACCATCTTTGAAGAATTTGGCAAGGTTCTCCTTTCCACAAACAGGGGCTGCATTGGGAGGGAGCAGACAAGCATCGTCTGTATATCTGCTGAGGATAGAGCCATCATTTTTATTAGCCAGGTCGGCATATATAGCATTACTAGCTTCAATCGCTTTTCTCACTTCTTTCAGCGGATCTTCGCCTGCTTTGGCATATCCAGTAATAGCCATTCCTACTAATAGCAGTTGTAATGCGATCATTCTTTTCCTCATGGTAGTTTTTCTTTTCATCGTTGTTATTTTTTACAAAAAAAGTTAATTCCAACAGCCTGAAATTGTATAATTGCGAACAAAATATATCCATGCATCAACACCTGATCGATAACATCTCCCACCTCATCCGGATGTCGGAGGAAGAGAAAGAATGGATTTCCTCCAAGTTCATTGCAAAACAGTTTAATAAAGGGGATTACTTTCTACGGGAAGGCCAGATTTGTCGGGAAGTGGGTTTTATCGAATCTGGACTCGTGCGCTATGTTATCACGAAAGAAAATGGGGAGGAACTGACAACGAGCTTCAACAAGGAATTGGAATATACCTGCAATTACGAAAGTTTTCTGGATCATTCCCCCACCAAGGCCAGTATCCAGTGCATAGAACCTAGCGTTATTCTTACCATCTCTTACGACGACTTGCAAGCGCTATACACGCATGTAAAAGAAGGGGAGAAATTCGGGCGACTGGCATGTGAATACCAATACGTGCTGGCTATACGACAACTGGGCAGCTTGTACAAGCAAGACCCTGAACAGCGTTACCTGCAATTCTTGGAAACCTATCCTGACCTGGTTCAGCGACTTCCACAGTATTATATATCCTCTTTTGTAGGCGTAAAGCCGCCTTCCCTCAGTCGGATTAGAAAAAGGCTGGCCAAATGATTTATTAACCTGGGTGAACGAACGGGCATTTTGCGGTTCATAGCTTTGTATCATCATAAAACACAAAGCCATGAAAACAACCACACACAAAGCCTTTAACATCATCTCCCTGGTAACAGGACTACTATTAATTTTTATCGGTCTGCGTTTCTTTTTGGTGCCCGAACAAGCGGAAGCTGGATTTGGCATACAAACTGGGCCACATACTTCATTTGCTTTTCATTATATCAAGGGTGCCCGCGATTTTGCCGTAGGGTTGCTCACCCTAGTATTGTTGCTGAACAAGGAATACCGGAGTTTGGGTTGGATGATGCTCTGCATGGGATTGGTTCCTACTAATGATCTCCTGATGGTACTGAATGACCTGCATCACCTGATCAGCCATACGTATGCGCATATTATTGCCATTATCATCTGTTTTACCGCTGGCCCTTACTATCTCTACACTACTAAAAAAAAGGTATATGCTCTTTAGTATCCTCCTCTTGATTCATTTCCTCGCATTTACAGCCTATCTCGGACATTTAGCTGTTATGTGGCCTCAACGTGGAGCTGGCCCTCGGACATATACCGGACTGATATTGGGCATTACACTGCTGGTAACTGGTATTATTATGGTGGCATTAAAATACCCACATGTCAACTATTACAAGGTAGTACCTAAAACAGCCATTTTTCTCGCTGTAACGGTGATCAATATACGATTTGGCGATAAGCCCTACACGAAAACTGCTTATTATTCCCTGCTGGGACTCACGCTTTTGGCTGCGTGTATAGCAGTGTTTCATTAGTATAATATAGGGAGACACTGCCTCATTGTCCCTGATGTGTTGAACAGTAGCGCGGATCAGGTGTACATCAGGGACAATTTACAACTCATAGGTGACCTCCCCCATATATTCCAAGAAGAAATTACCTCCATTTACGGACGACGGCTGAATACCACGATAACCGGGATATCCAGCATCTATCCCAAATAAAATCAGGGTATTTACCCTTTGAAGAAAGGCGCTATCTGTGCGGCTGACAATTTGCGGTATCCACTCCGAGGCATACGAGTAATCAGCAAATTTTTCTGTAAACGATTGGGGGCCATCTTCAAAACCATGTTCCATAAAATCATGGTCCATCCAATGCTCCCCTTGTGTTTTCGCGAATTCGGAAATATACAGCTCCTCCGCATCCGATTCATCGGCATAGTAAGCAGGATCTTCTGCTACGAAGTTGCTGAGATCATTTTCATTTTCGAAATATCCCAGCCAGATATGCGCCCTTCTTCTTTCCATAATGGTATACTATACGACGGAGAAGTCAGTTACTAATCGGCATATATTTCCATTCTCGTCATAACCGATGAAGGAGCCATAGCAGCCATCTCCCCAGCCAGAGCTGAATAAAGCAGCATTTGTAGATTTCCCTGTCCACATCATCCAACTACGTGTATGCGTGTACGTTTTATCCATTTCAGTGGTCAAATAATCGTAGTGTGCATCATCTTCTGCGAGGAATGCATCCAGCTCAGCGGCGGCTGCCGTGTCCATAAATGCGCCTGTTCCTGCATCTACGCCATAGCAAAATACTTCGTCGGATTGTAAGGTAGAGATATCCTCTCCTTCGCAGAGGGCCATCTTCCAGGTGGTGGGTAGTGTATCTGCAAATTTTATTCGGGCAAAAGCGATGCGTTCATCGTTTTCAAATTTAGCAATGGCCAGTTGTACAGGGAACTCTCCCTTGGGAAACTGCGTTGTGAATGCATTCTCCTGACCAGGTATATAAGGGTCACATGCAATGATTTGACCAGTCGTATTTTTTAAATTTCCAGCCTCCACCGTATAAAATGTGCAACTTTTGCCAGTGGATTGCCAGGTAGTACCTTGTTCAAAAGCGGTTTCCAAATGAGCTGGAATTTGTAATGTAGACATAATCGTTTCGGATACTTAGTTATAATATTTAGAATCTTCGAGGAATTTGAGAATGGCTGCCTGATTGGAATAATCCAGGGTGATGATATCTTTTATAGCCTTCTTTTTGTCTTTTGCATGTTGGTAGTAGGACTTACAAATGGTGTATCCCATAAAATAGCCTAGGTCTCCCATTGTTTTGGTCCTAGACCAATTATACATCCAGTTATCGTAGCTCTCTCCCATCATTTCTTTTTTGAATTGTACTTTCAGGGTATCCTCATGACTACGGCCATACACTATATAGCTATTGGTCAGGGTGGATTTAAGTACCTTTTCTGCAACGAAGTCGGCGGCACCTTCCGTCAGGCATTGCCCCAGGAGGATATTATTACCATCGGTTTTCTGCTGCGTATGTATATACTCGTGAATGGCGATCCACAGGATATTATCGCTTCCCTGGTTTTTGAAGAAATTGGACAGTCGGTTGTCCTTGAACTCAGACACGTCTGTGGATTTATTGCCTGTGACCACTTCCGTACCTAACAAATTAGTGGAATCCATAACGGTGCCGGCAGAGCGTGTAGCCGCAATAGTGAAATACATTTTACCATTCCTCAATTCCGGGTAAAGTTTGCGAAAGTCTTCGACAGCCGCCTCAATAGCGGGTATTTTCTCCTTTATCTGTAAGGTATTGGGCCGGATGGAGGCCCAGAATTTAGGATATTTATGGATACATGCCACCAGTTTGGCAGCATCAAAGTCCATCACTTCCATGTACTTTTTCAGACCTGGCGTGCCCTTGTCTGTATACATATGCTTCATCAACTCCACCTGCTTCGCCGAATCTGGCTCTACCTGAACAGCATCAAAAGCTTTCCAGAAAAGGTCTATGTCTGTAGTAAAAAAATTAGGGCCATTTTGACTATATACCTGGACTGTAGTAAAAAGGGTACAAATCAATACAAGCAAGCATGATTTCGAACAAAAAATAAGTACGCGGTTCATTTTTAAACAGGGGATTTGGGTTTATTATTGTTTTATGGGTTTATTTTCAGATAAGAGATTTTGGATGATTATTGTTGGTACCGTCAAGTTAGAAAAAATATCCTGTACTGTCAAAATCCTGCATAGTATATGCGGTAGTGGCATCCGTCTTTTCATCATGGTAATCTTTCTTTTCACTGCTGTAATTCTTTTTTGCAAAAAAAGTGAATTCCAACAGATTGAAATTGTATAATTACGACAAAATATTTCCAAATGGAACAGGAATTTGTAAGGTAGAATAAATGATTTTCGGATAGTTTATTGATAATATTTAGAATCGTCGAGGAACTTGAGAATAGCCGCCTGATCTGAATAATCTAGGGAGATGATATCTTTAATGGCCTTCTTTTTGTCTTTCGCATGTAGGTAGTAGGACTTACAAATGACATATCCCATAAAATAGCCTAGGTCGCCCATTGTTTTACTCACTGCGCCATTATACAACCAGTTAGAGAAGTCTGTTCCCATCATTTCTTTTTTGAATTGTGTTTTTAGGGTATCCTCATGACTGCGACCATATACTAAATAGCTATTGGTCAGGGTTGTTTTTAGCACCTGTTCTGCCACGAAGTCGCAAGCGCCTTCATCAAGGCATTGTCCTAACAATATTTTACCTTCTGCTTTCTGCTGCGTATGTACATACTCGTGAACGGCTACCAGCAAGATATTATCTGATTCCTGATTTTTGAAGAAACTGGCCAGTCGGTTGTCTGGGAACTCTGATACATCTGTGTATTTATTGCCTGTGGCCAATTCTGTACCAATCAAAGAAATAGAATCTTTCACGGTACCGGCAGAGCGTGTAGCCGTAATAGTGAAATACATTTTAGCATTCCTCAGTTCCGGGTATAGCTTGCGGAAATCCGCGATAGCCTGCTCGATGGCGGGCAACTTCTCTTTTACACGCAAAGTATTTGGCCGGATAGAGGCCCAGAATTTCGGATACTTAGTGATGTTCTCCACCAGTTTGACCGCATCAAAATGTCGTACCTCCATGAACTGTAACAAACCAGGCGTGGCCTTGTCTGTATATAAAGTCTTCATAAACGCAATCTGCTGCTCCTTATCCTGTACCGTATGCATGGAGTCAAAGGCTTGCCAAAAATGGTCCACATCTGAAGTAAAGATGTTCTGATCATTTTGAGCGTTGGCAACAAGCACCTGGCAAAGGGTCCCCTGCAATATGAGCACAAACGATTTTAATAGGGTGATTTTTAGGCGGTTCATGTCTTGGAGTAGCGTTTTGTTGGCAGTCTGAATACTGGAATATACTGGGAAGTTAGAGAAAATCCCTGGTTCTGTCAACTAATCCCAAGAGTGGCGCTAATCCATCATTCCCTTTCCCTCTAGGATTTGCGGTATCCATTTATCGATCCTCGATTCTCGGGTTTTAGACTGCTTTGGGGACGAGAAATAATATATATAAGCACGTTGTCGGCCGGGAGTGAGTGCTTGGAAAGCCTTGTTTAGTTTTTTGTTGGCAGCCAGTTTATCTTGTAGTTCTGCCGGAATGGGAATGGCGTTCTCTTTATTCACCTCCACTTTTAAGCCCGCTCTTTCCAATTCGATAGCCTCATATACGTAGGCTTTCAAAACAGCCGCCACTTTGTTGATCTCTTTTACATTCGTAAACCTGGCTTGGCGTCCTACTTGGGTATTTTCACCTGTTTTCACGAGGATGCCATCCGGATCGCTTAGGAGTACACCTTTGAAGAATAGCACTGCGCAATAATCCTTAAAACCCTGGATAATCACGATGTTCTTTCCTTCATGGGCATAACAGGGCTTACCCCATTTCAATTCTTCCGTCAGGTCACAATCCAGTAGGATGGTTCTCAGCTTTTCCATTTCTTTTTCCCATTGGGTGGCCTTGTCAAAAAAGGCGTCTACTTTGCCATTTGATACCTGTTTCATGCTACTTTATTTTTAGTTTACCTGCAACGGACTGCAATTGATTGTGCGCCATATTAATGCCCTGTACCATTCCCATTCTCAGGTTCTGGTCTCTTTTATCGCCGGATTCATAAATTACGTGGATATTCAGTCTGCTAGTATCTTCCGTTAGTTTTTCGAAAGTCAGCAGTTCCAGGGTTACACCGAATGGCATGCCTTCCATTTCGAAAGTTCGGGTGATTCTCTCATCCGGTATCCATTCATGGATCACACCATTTGCCTGAAACAGCACTTTCCCTTCTGGGTCTTTTGTCTGGTATTGCCAGCTACCATGCTTTTTACTGTCCAGTTTTAATACATGGGTCCCCATCCACTGTTCAATGATTTCAGGGTCTTCATGGGCTTTAAATAGCAATTCTACCGGCAGTTCAAATTCCCTGGTGATATACAAATCCTGCTTACCAGTTTCTGCGTTGATTTTCGTACGGTTTTCCATGGTTTACTTTTTAGGTTTATAGTTTTTCATGATAGCCTCCAGCTTATTAAAGCGGTCATCCCACATTTGGCGGAATGGTTCGATAAAGTCTGCCACCTCTTTCATTTTTTTAGCATTTATATGATAATAAATTTCTCTACCACTTTGTTCCTGCTGGAGTAACTCGCATTCCGTGAGTATCGCCAGGTGCTTAGAAACGGTAGGCCTGGCCGTATCAAAATTAGCGGCGATGGCCCCGGCTGTCATGGCTTGTGTGGCCACCAACAGTAATATAGCCCTTCTGGTGGGGTCCGCTATCGCCTGGAACACATCTCTTCTTAAATTCATTATGTAGCTATTTGACTACAAATATACATGTAGCCATTTAACTACGCAAATTTTTCTTTTTCCGGGTGGAGGACACGTGTCTCCCGATAGTCTGTAAATTATTGGTAATTTGCCCGGAATACAGCATTTGAATTAATCCTCCCGGCGCGTAGTATGGACAAGAATACCGAATATGAAAAAATGCCTAAAAATCTGAAAGGCCTTCATCTCTCAGAAAAAGAACAGCATGACCTCAACAAATTAAAATGGGTAGTGACAGAGAAAATACATGGCGCTAATTTCAGTTTTGTATACGAGCAACGGCAATTGAGATATGCCAAGCGAAAGGATTACCTGAAATGGAGTGATGATTTCTTCGGTTTCCAGGTGGTAGCTGCCGCCATGGAAGAGCGCATTATTCACCTCTTTGAGGCGTTGCAGCAGGATATTCCAGCACATAGATATATCATTTACGGAGAGCTATTTGGCGGTAAATATCCTCATCCAGCCGTGGCGCCGGATACGCAAGTGCAGGCTATTCAAACAGGGGTATATTACAGTCCAACAATACAATTTTGTGCATTTGACATCGCCATTGAAACCACGGAAGAAGGCTCCAAACGGTACCTCGACTATGACATCGCTGTAGGTTATTTTGAACGCTTCGATATCTTTTATGCCAAAATACTCTTCTCTGGGAAATGGAATGAGGCCTTAAATTTCAATACCAGGATCGATTCCAGGGTTCCTGCCCAATTGCAATTGCCAGAACTGAGTCCTAACTTGATGGAAGGCATCGTCATCAAGCCTTTAAGCCATAGTAGTTTAACTACCTTGACTACACGCCCAGTGATCAAACTCAAAAATCCTGAATTCGACGAAGAGAAGAAGTTCCATGAAGCGGAGAAGTGGTCTTACATACCAGCAGTGAGTTCGCGTGCAGAAGAGCTTTCCTTCCTGGTGGAGGCAATGGCCCACTATATCACGAAGAACCGCCTGGACAGCGCCTTATCCAAGATTGGTCGATTAGATTTCTCCAATGAAAAAAGACTACAAGACATCCAACAAGAATTCTTGGAAGACATCCTCACCGATTTTAATGACAGCAATGATCAAATCCTGCATGAGCTAGATGCTACTAAGTTACAATGGATAAGAGATCGTATAGGCGCTAGAGTTACAGCGTTCATAGCTGATTGTAAGCCCTCAAAATAAACAAAGCAGTTTCTAGCATTCATTTTCGTAGGGTCGTGGGAATAGTCTTCAGAACAAACTGGCCGTTCGCTTGTATAATAGAGATAAACCGGATATTACTATGAAAGTGATTTGTCATATGCTTGCATCTGTAGATGGTAAGATTAAGTTGAGCGACTGGGGAGAAGCCTTGTATAATCAATCTTTTTCGGCCTTGTATGAAGAGGGTCATGCTTCTTTTAAGGCGGAGGCCTGGTTCTGCGGACGTGTAACCATGAGTGAGTTTGCCAATGCAGAGATACCCGTTCTGGAATCCACTACTGGTAAAAAAGTAGATAGAAAAGCGTTTATCGGTGACCCCAAAGCCACTTCCTTTGCCATCGCTGCGGATTCCATGGGAAAATTGGGCTGGAAATCCAATGACATCAGCGGCGATCATATCATTGAAATACTGACCGAGTCTGTCAGTGATGGTTACCTGTTATATCTTCAAAAAAGAAAGGTCTCTTATATTTTTGCTGGAGAAGACGAATTGGATTTATCCCTGGCACTCAAAGCACTGGAAAAACATTTCCCCATCAAAACAGTCCTGCTGGAAGGTGGTGGTACTATCAATGGCGGAATGTTGAAGGCGGGCCTTATTGATGAATTGAGTCTGCTCATTGCGCCAGTAGTAGATGGTACTACAGGAGGTACGAGCGTTTTTGATGTTCCGGGGTACTTGTCAGGTGCGCCTGGCAGGCATCTGCAATTGATATCCTGCCAGACGTTGGCCGATGAGGTGATCTGGTTGCGATACGCCTTTAAGTAAATTAAAGTATCTCTACGTATCCATCGGTTCCATTCACCCGAATGATATCTCCATCTTTTATCAACTTTGTCGCATTTTCCACGCCTACTACCGCTGGTAGGCCATATTCCCGTGCAATCACCGCGCCATGGGTCATTAGTCCCCCTACTTCTGTAACGAGGCCTTTTACAGACACAAATACAGGCGTCCAACTGGGATCAGTGTAAGTGGTTACCAGGATATCCCCTTCTTCGAGATCCGCCTCCTCCATGTTCAGGATGACGCGCGCCCTACCTTCCATCACACCGGAGGATACTGGTAATCCGGGTACCGCACCGGCAGGCAGATGATCCTTTTTGTAAGTACCTGTGATGATTTCACCTTCCCCGGTCATAACCCTTGGTGGCGTGAGTTTTTCAAATTGTTTGAACTCCTCTTTGCGTGCTTCTATTAGTTGTAGATCCAGTTGTTGAGTACGCACTACTTCTTGTAACTCCTCGAAAGTAAGATAATAGACATCTTCCTTAACCCCTATCACACCTGCTGTTACCAACAGTTCCGCTTCTTTCATGATGGCCTGTTTATATAAGTAATAACGGCTCATCAAAGCATATTTGGGATACTCTCTGTAGCCGATAAAGTTTCGGACCAGATCGATCATATATTCCGTTTCTGTTGCTTTCTGTTCCCCATCAGGCAATAGTTTTAACCGTTGCAGTATTTCTGCTTTCTTGCTGAAGGCTGCCTGTTGGCCTGCTTCAAATTTTTGAGTGCTCGCGTTGGGTGCGAAGTTTTTGATATTACTGAGCAGCATGGGCAGCAGTATCGTAGGTTTTTCACTCCAACGAGTTTTTGTGACATCAATTTCCCCCACGCAGCGCATGCCATATTTATCAAGATAAGCTTGGATAGCACCCCGAACTTCCTCTCCCCCATTGAATGTAGGCAGTTCCTCCATGAAGGTATCCTCTTTCGCCTGATGCAAAAAGTGCACTATTGCTGGGTAAGGGCGAATAATATCTGCCACGTCCAATAGCGCCAGGCCCATTTCTGCCGTGATATTATTAGGAGTAGACAGTGAAACCGTGTCTGCCACACCTTTCTCCCCTAGCCACTCTTCCATTTTTTCATTGATCCATACAGAAGCGTCCATCGCCGCCATAATCAATACGAGGCTATCTGCACTCAATAGTTCTTCCCTAAAGTGCGACAAGTCTTTCCGAATAAAATCAAATATTTCCGCCCCGGATCTAGCTTGGATATTTTCTTTTAATATTTCAAAGGAAGATTGAGTATTGGCAATCAGCTCCGTCACAATAGCGGGATCATTTTTAATCTGCGAATAACTTGGTGGAGTATTTTTATTAATAGGCGAATCCGTAGCAGCAGCGGGAAAATTCTCGCGCGCAATCAGCGCCAGCAGGGCATTTTTTATGAGCAAATCCGATTTACCGAAGGCATTGATCAACATATCTCTACCAGCAGGAGTAGCCAGTTGTTGCGCCACATCCACGAACAGCCTACCTCCAGCCTTATACATGGAAGCCCTGGTGGTGGTGAGGAAAAACGATAAGCCCAATGGTTTCATCGCATCCGTCATCATTTGGTTGTGGCCAACGGAAATATAATAGTGCTTTTCTTCGTCCTGAACCGCTGGCAACGGGAATAACGTGGTGATAGGCCGACTCTGTAAGATATAAAATTGATGATCGGCCAGGCACCATTCTATGTCTTGCGGAACGCCAAAATAAGCCTCTATTTCCCTTCCCAGTTGGTCTAATTTCAGTATATCCGTATCCGTTAGAGATGGCAGGATTTGCTTTGCTGGTGGCAGCTCTTGGGTGATCGTACCCCCAGAGGCAAGCGGCACCACAGCCAGTTTTTTCGTGGAGATGTTGCGGTCTATGATACGATTCTCTCGTACTTTAAAGTTATCAGCATTCACCAAACCAGATACCAATGCTTCTCCCAGTCCAAAGCTCGCGTCTATGGAGAGCACTTTGCGGTTAGCCGTAACCGGGTCGGCAGTAAATAAAATACCGGATACGGTGGGGAAGATCATTTGCTGAATAATCACTGCCAGACTGGCTTTCCTATGATCAAATCCATTTTGTAAGCGGTATATAACCGCCCTATCTGTATACAGAGAAGCCCAACATTTACGGATATGTTGCAGGATAGCGGCATTGCCGGTAATATTCAGATAGGTATCTTGTTGGCCAGCAAAAGAGGCGGTAGGCAGATCTTCCGCAGTAGCGCTGGAGCGGATGGCATAAGCCTGGTGTGCTTCCAGCCTTGTTAGGATGGCTGTAGACAAGTGCTCAGGGATTGTTATACCTTCAATGATCGTCCGAATTTGCGTGCATACAGCGGCAATTTCCTTTCGGTTATCGGGTTGCAGCTCGGCCAACTGTGTTAGCCATTTATCCAGGGTTTTATTTTGCCCCACCATTTCCTCATAGGCGGTGGTGGTGATACAAAAACCAGTTGGCACCTGTACCCCTGCTATGTGCGTGAGTGCGCCGAGGCCAGCAGCTTTACCGCCGACCAATGCCACCATTGTATGGTCAATTTCGTGTAATCCAAGTATATAGGTACTCATGGTTGTTCTAGTTTCTTTGTGGTGGATTGCATGATTTCAATGGCTTTCGCGAAATAGGATTCCAGGACCTTTATCTCCTTCTTGGAAAACCCCGCCAGTAAGGCTTCCGATTGGGTGCGGAATTCCTTGTACAATGGCTCAAAGAGGGCCATTATATTTTTCGTATTGGGTTCAATGATGACCTTTCGTCTGTCGTCTTCCGAAAATTTTCTTTTTACCAGCTTCTTTTTCTCAAACCTGTCGATCATCCCTGTCACGGCGCCGGTGGTCAGTCCTGTTAAACTGGCTAGTTCGCCGGCCGTCATCTGGCCTTTTTGCATGAGAAAGCCCAGGTATTTGTGGTCAGTCCCCGATAGGCCGGCCTTTCGGGCAACCGTTTCATGCATCTGGATACTCGTATATGCGTACAACTGGCTCATTCTTCGGACCTGTTGAACAATATCATCTTCCATTATTATATCTTGTTTAATAAGTATCTTAGCCACTAAGATAATAATATTTCAGGAAGTTGTATAAATAATTTTAGGGAGACACGAAACCATCCATCTGCCTTATGTTTCCTGCGGCAGCTATTGAAATTTGCCTTATTTTAGCGGTTTGGCGGCGCTGGGTCATCCCTTATAGCCGTATGACAATAACCTATATACGTACTTAGAGCATTTCACTTACATGAAAAAAACGCGTAACCATCCAGTAGCATTGCCATTCCTATTTCTTTCGGAAATGTGGGAGCGCTTTGGTTTTTATCTGATTCTCGGCATTTTTCAATTGTACCTGACTGATACCGCCAAAGGTGGCTGGGGCATGGATAGGGCTACTGCCGCGGATATCTTCGGGACTTTTATCGCATTTGTGTACCTGACACCTTTTCTTGGTGGGCTGATAGCCGACCGTAAACTGGGCTACAGCAAATCCATTATTATCGGCGGGATATTGATGGGGATAGGATATATAGGTCTATCCGTCCATAATCTGACTGTTTTTTACAGCTCCCTAGCGCTGATCTGTATTGGTAATGGATTCTTTAAACCTAATATTTCCACCTTATTGGGGAATGTTTATAATGATCCTCAGTATCGTAGTCGTAAAGATACCGGGTATAATATCTTCTACATGGGGATTAATATCGGGGCTTTTATCTGTAACTTCTTTGCTGCGTTCCTGCGCAACTCCATTGGCTGGGGCGCGGCCTTCATTGCCGCTGGTATAGGTATGTTCTTGGGGGTTATTATTTTCGTCATTGGCATGAAACATTACAAGCATGCGGATGTACGCAAACCTGTACAGGAAGGCGATATGCCATTGAGCAGGATTTTTTCCGTGGTATTCTTGCCAGCCATTGTAGTAGGACTCGGTGCGTGGTTTATTCCTGGTAATATTTTCGGATCTGATTCCACAGATGCTTTCATTTTTGCATGTATTCCTATCTTGATGTTCTTTGTATCCCTCTTGATAAAAGCGGATACTAAAGATCGTAAACCGATGGCGGCATTGCTCTCTATATTTGCCGTATCCATTGTATTCTGGGCGGTATTTAAGCAGAATGGTACTGCACTGACTACCTGGGCACAATACTACACCGACAGAGAGATCCCTGCCGTTATTGAGAAACCTGCCCAGGGCCTGCTCCTAGTAGAATCAGTCACCAACAAACAAGATTCTACCACTGCTTATGATGAGGAGTTCCGTATTATCCGGGATGCAGCGGGCAAACCAGCCAAAGTTTGGGCGAAACCCGTGTATTTCAAGAATGTGGCGCAAGAGAAAATGCCGGCAGAAGGACAAAGTATCAGCCTGTTTAATACAGAACTGTTTCAGTCCATCAATCCTTTCTTTGTCATTACGCTAACACCGTTGATCGTATTGTTCTTTGCATTGCTGCGTAAACGCAATAGGGAGCCTTCTACGCCTTCCAAGATAGCCTGGGGCCTGCTGATATCCGCGCTCTCCACGCTGATGATGGTAGGCGCGGTATATGTGTGCAGCAACGGTACCATTAAGGCGTCGCCATGGTGGTTGATCGGTTGTTATGGGATTATTACTGTTGGGGAATTATTCCTGAGCCCAATGGGGTTATCGCTGGTATCCAAACTGAGTCCACCGCGTATTACCTCGTTGATGATGGGTGGCTGGTTCCTCGCTACTTCTATCGGTAATAAACTTTCCGGTATTTTGGCTACATTATGGGATAATTACGATAATAAAGCGAATTATTTCCTGGTAAACTTCCTGCTATTGGGTGGGGCCGCTGCCGTGATATTCCTGATGTTACGCTGGCTAAACAGGATTTTTAAAGAGCATGTCAACTAGACACGGTTCCATTTAACTAACAAAAGCCTTCAAATCCGCAGATTTGAAGGCTTTTGTGTTATTGTTGATCTCATTAGATTTCAAAAAGGAATGGCGTTGCAATGGACTTTGTCATACAGGCATAATATATCATCGATGACCGATTTGATTTCAGCCAGACTACCCCCTTTGCAGAAATAGCCAGCAGCACCACTATTGATGCAGCGTTTAATATCTGTAGGGCTTCCGTACGTACTCAGCACCACTCTGACCATTTGCTTATATCTTTCAGATTGGAGTAGGTGTCCGAGCATTTCTACGCCTGACATGTGAGGCATGTTAAAATCGACAATCAACAGATGAGGGAGTCCATTATCTGGCAAGGATGCTAGATATGCCATCGCATGCTTTCCATCTGTCATGGCTAATAAAGTAAAAGATGGATTCATGGCGCTAATCATGGTTGAAATGATGTATAAATCATCTTGGTCATCATCCACCAGGAGAATATCAATATGGTTTGTCATGGGTACAGTTTTATTTGGAGTAACGATACATATTGTGTAAGTACTAAACCCATCATTATACGAATTGTTCATACCTTTTCAAATTATCTAGCGTAGCTGTTACCACATCTATCTGACTGCTAAAAACCTACTTAAAACAATGATCCTGGTCATTATTTTCAACAGCCCCATGGTGAACAGGAAACCCCATGCTGATTACTTTTATAATCACTTGTGTAGGCAATGCGTCATCTTCAAAACCGCTTTCTCTCAGTGTTGGGGCTGTCATCCGGAGAAACATCCTACCAATCGCAATATTACAGCGCAGCGCTCGAAAGGCATATTTGGCGCATGAATTGGACACTTTTTTCCAATTAATTCTTCACTAAAAAATCTCATTTTATGATGCAGGAAATAATACAAGCGGTACTACAGGATTATGAAAATCCTGGTGGCAAGCAATATCCACCTAAAAAGAAGAAATTGGGCAATACAGAGGAGTCTGACGAATCTATACATGGTGAAGACCAGGAAGAGGAGGCAGATGACGAGGTCTTTGGAGAAGATGAACCCATCTTAGAAGAGGAGGATTCGGAAGAAAACCCGACAGATGAAGAGCTAGATGAAGAAGAGCCCGAGGAGTAATAAAAAGGGCCTGAGAATATTTTCTCAGACCCTGCATACTCCCATTCCCGTCTCCGGTTTAACCCGGTTCTGGTTCCTACGGGGGATGCTTTCGCAGTTCCCAGGTCTCTTCTACAAGAAAACCTGCCCCATTTACAGGAGTATCCTAGTATTTATCCGATTACTTTGTTGGTGGAGTCTGTGGTGGAGGTTTAGTTCCAGTATCTGGCCTTCCGGTAGAATCTTTGTTCATGGAAGTATCAGTGACGCTTGGTGGCGCAGTGGCCGCAGCCCCATTTGTACCAGTGGTATCACTTGTATTTTTGTGGGTACCTGTTCCGCATGCCTGGCTCATCACGATCGCTACCGTTGCTAACATAAACAGTGCTTTCTTTTTCATGATCGTTAATTTTTTACCGGTAATCTAATAACTCAAATCTTATCATCAATCTGACAGGCACACTCTCCTCCTAATATGGCCTCAAACCCAATGCCAGTAGTGACTGGCTCATCTTTTACTTACGTATAGTACTATATAAAAAGGTCGGAATTGACGTGACGTCCATTCCGACCTTTTATCTTTTTTGTCGCCCTGCCCAATGGGTAGGGACGACAGACTGTATGCTATTCCGTTATTCTGATAATAATGGATTATTTGCGATCGCATCCGCAGGGATTTTGATCGTATAACGCGGATCTCCGGCCTGCAGGGTAACTGATTTACTTTTTATAGTATGCGTAATCTTCGGCTGTGTGGTTCTGCGGAGATCAAACCAGCGATGACCTTCGAAAGATAATTCACGGAACCTTTCATCGTAGATTTCCTGCAAGAGGGCATTACCGCTAAGCGTTGCCAGTCTTGCTTCTTCCATCTGATAGAAATCCGGCGTGAGGCGGTTTTTCTTCAGTTGGTTCAGGTAAGTGCGCGCTTGATCTGGCTGATTCAACTGTGCAGAAGCTTCAGCCGCGATCAGGTACATTTCCGCTACCCGGAATGACTGACGATAACTATTGCTGTTGGTTACTTTTGTAACCACGTTGTTGTTTTTGGCGTCTTTTCCGTAGAACACTTTTAGACGGAGGTCGCCACTAGGATTGTAGAGTGCGAACAATGCATCTGATACATAGGCCGTTTGAATAAATGGGCCGGTCCAATTCTGTTCCAGGGCCTGGATGCTTTCCGCCGAATTATACAGTGTAGGCAGCACGGATGATTTATTAAAATCCACTAGTGTGCTTTTCTTATCTAATACTGCTTTCGCTGCTTCGAGGGATTTAGTCCATTGGTGCGTGTAGAGATATACCCTTGCTGCCATGGCCAGTCCAGAGACTTTGGTGAATTTATAGGAAGATGCAGTCTCATATTGATCTACATTCACCAATGACAGCCCAGTGGCAATATCAGCGATCACCTGATCATACACCTCTTTCACGCTATTACGTCTGCTTACATTTTCCAGGTCCACTTTTGTGATGAGTGGCACGCCTTTATCCGAAGCAGCAGTGGCTTCATTGTATGGTTTACCGAACAGATTCACCAAGTTGAAGTGGGAATAAGCGCGCATCAGGTAAGCTTCTCCCAATAACTGGTTCTTTTCCTCCTGGGTACCGTCTGTAGCTGTTGGTACAGCCTCAATAATATGGTTGGCATAAAAGATCTGCTGATACTTGGCTCTCCAGTCATAATTAGCAGTAGAAATACCGCCACTATTCTCATCCCAGAAGTAGTTGGGTTGAAGTGTGTTCACGTCAGCAGAGCGGGTTTCATTCATTTTGATCTCATCCCCGCGATAAGAAGCCAGTCCTTTATCATAAATAGTGATAACATAGCCTGCATCCAGTTCTTTACGGAAGTCGGCCACTGAGGTAGGGATTACTTTCCCTACCGGCACAATATCCAAGTATTTTTTGCACGAAGAGAAAGCGGTCAATGCCCCTAACAGTCCGGCGGTATATAGTACTTTACGCATTGGTTTCAATTTTTTAGAAAGTGGCATTCAGGCCGATGGTAAATGTTTTTGGAATAGGCTGTGCATAGATATTTCCCATTGTTTCAGGGTCCATGTAGCCATCGTAGTTACCAGAGAATACGAATGGATTACGCGCTTCTGCGGTAATTTTCAGGCCTTGCAGGCGAATGCGACTGCAAACGTCTTCTGGCAGGCGGTAGCCCAATGTGATATTGCGCACGCGAACATATCCACCGTTTTTAATCCATAATCCCAGGTTGGTGAACTGATAGTACTTGTCTTGCAACCAGTGGCCCAGCAGCTTTTGTTCCTCTGGGGTATTTTCATTGCCATCGCCAAACAGTGGAGGCGACTGTCCATGCGGATTGGAAGGGGTCCAACGGTCCAGGATTTTATTGGAAGTGTTGGTACCGCGATCGTAATAGAATGGATTATAATACGGCTCAATTTTCACTTTCTGGCCCAGGTTAAACAGCAGTCCGATAGCCAAGTCAAATCTTTTATAGGTGAAATTGTTGTTGAAACCACCCGTGTACAGTGGATCTGAAGAGCCCATATTGCGGAAGAGGGCTTTTTGCTGCTCGTTCGTCAGATTAGAGTACGGGAATAGGCCACCCAGCTCCGGGTCTCCCGCAAAATCATCCTGCAACTGCAACAGCTCTGCCAGGGTCTGCGTTTTACCGTTATGGTTCACGAGGATCATACCATGGTCATTCATACCTGCATAGTCAATTCCCCAAACGGTGCTGGTAGGCATACCTTCCCTGGATGGGAAATAGGAGTTATCCTGCAGGGTTTCGCGCAGTACGGTATTTTTATTATAAGAGAAGTTGAAGTCGGTAGACCAACGGAAGTCTTTCCGAATAATATTACGCGTACTAATGCTGAATTCCACGCCACTGTTACGCATTTCCGCCCAGTTAACTGACATATTCTGGAAACCAGTTTCCAACGGCAACGCACGTACGTTGATCAGGTCTTTACCATGACGATCATAGTAATCAGCCGTAATATTCACCCTGTTTTTCAGGATGCTGATATCGATACCAATATTTTTGTTGATGGTTTTTTCCCATCTGAGCTTGGCATTAGGTGGTGCGTCTACTTTGATGATCTGCAAAGGATTACCTGGTAAGATAGGTACATTCCAGTAGTTACCTACTACGAAAGGCGAAGTATTTTTATCAATATTACCCTGTAAACCATAAGAGGCACGCACATTCAATGTGTTGATGAAGGTAATCCCGCGCATGAAAGGCTCTTCCATCACTCGCCACAATCCACTTACTGACCATAAAGGCAGGTATTTATACTTAGGATCTACCCCAAACAAGTCGGAGCCATCAAAACGGATGCTTCCACCTAGGGTATAGCGGTTATTGTAAGTATAGCTGCCGGTTCCGAAGAAGGATACAAAAGCATTCTCCGTATAAATTGTTCTGTCTTTATACAGGTCTTTTATATCGTTATCATTCTGGAATTTGATAGGAATGGTAGTCAGTGTTTTTGGATCATAACCATAACCG
This sequence comes from Chitinophaga sp., assembly GCF_019236475.1. Taxonomy (GTDB): domain Bacteria; phylum Bacteroidota; class Bacteroidia; order Chitinophagales; family Chitinophagaceae; genus Chitinophaga. The sequence continues at coordinate 782,615 of NZ_JAFAIX010000004.1, read as the reverse complement.
GTGGTAGTGATATATTTATCTTTCACTCTTCTCACCTCATTACCGGCCATGAAGGTGAAGTCGTGCTTCTTATGCAGGTTAAAGCTGTATTCCGCCATTGTTTTGAGGGTATACTGCTGCATGTTCTGGTTGTTATTATTGATCACGCCACCATTAGGTAGAATGGTCTTCTGCGTGCCAGAAGTAGGGTCAAAACGCATGTTCTGATCTGCCAGTAATCTTACATAATAAGTATTGCCCAGCGCGATCTTTTCACCGGTGGTGATATCCGACTGTATACCCAACTGGGAGCTGATATGCAGGCGAGGAATCACTTCATAGTCCAGTTTAAAGTTGGTGTTTACCGACTGTGTTTTGAGGTTATTGCTTGTATTTGCTCTTTCCTCCAGCAGGTTGAAATCTACCACATTTCTATCTCCGCCAATGTTCCTGTCGTACACATAGTTGCCTTTCTCATCTGTTGTTTTGAGATAGGGATTAGCGAGACGCGAGTACTGTACAGGGTTGGTGCTTCCCATACTGTTCGAATTGTAAGAGGTCTGATTACGCTGGTTGGCAAAAATGCCAGCAGAGAATTTCAGTTTACTAGTCAGATCATAATCTGTTTTCAGGGTGATATTATAACGATTAGCGCCAGTACCAATGGTAGCGCCTTTTTCATCATAATAGCCGCCGCTGAAGTAATAAGCAGCTTTATCGCCACCGCCAGAAACGCTTACCGTGTGTTCCTGTGTGAAAGCATTGCGAAAGATCAGATCGTTCCAGTTGGTATTGACACCTCTGAGTGCGTTGATCTCGCTGCGGGCAGCAGGATTGATACCGTCAAATCCTTTAGTAGCCAGATCTTCCGGGGTAACATTATACTTTTGCAGAATGCGAGATACTTGTCCGTTATTCTGTGCGTAGGTAAAGTCGGATGTATACAAATCCAGCTCCAGGCCTACTTTCTGGTCGCTGTTCATGAGGTTCAGTCGGCCCAGATCAGGCTTCCTCGTGAAAGTGAAGTTGTTGCGATAATTCACAGACAAGCGCTCTCCTTTCTTACCAGATTTAGTAGTGATAACAATCACACCATTTGCAGCGCGCGCACCGTAGATAGCAGTAGCAGCCGCATCTTTCAGCACCGTGATGCTTTCGATATCAGAGGGACTATAGCCGGCAATGGAAGTAGTATATAACTGATCAATCGCTTTAGCGTCGTCCAGGGTAGGCAGATTGGTACCTTCAATAGGCAAACCGTCTACCACCCAGAGGGGATCTTGTGTACCCTGTAAAGAAGAAGTACCACGGATACGGATTTTCGCAGCTTGGCCAGGAGCGCCGGATTGTGGCGTAATAGCCACACCGGAAAGTTGCCCTTGCAGCATCTGTTCCACGCTCATCACCCCACCTACATCGATTTTGTCCATGCTGATCTTATCGATAGCACCAGTGGATTTATTCTTCTTGATGGTTTGATAACCGGTAAACACAAATTCATTCAGGTTTTTACCGGAGGTAGACATTGCCACTTTATAATAATTGCTGGTACCCAGGTGCAGCAGTTGGGTTTCGTAACCCATAAAACCAATGGTCAACTGCTTTACAGAGAGGGAATCTGGCAGCTTCAGGGAGAACTCCCCTTTCTCATCGGTGATGGCGCCGATGCTGATATTTTCAATTACATTCTGTGTACCGGTAACGGTGCCAATCGTTTTATTGCTGGCATATACCGACACGCCTGGTAATACTTCGCCAGACACTGCGTCTACTACTTTTCCTTTAATAGTACGCTGGCCCGTTTGCGCCTGCGCCCACCGTGGAGAAAGGCAGACTGCCAGGAGCAGGCAAAATACCTTCATTAAAAACTGACTTTTTTTCATTGCTTACAGTAGATCAGGTTGTTTATTTATTGTTTAATGCTTGTTGGATGCGGATGATCATATCGCTGTAGTGATCGGCAGTGGCTCTGTCGCTGCTATTTTTGCGGCTGTTTAACAACTGCATCAAGCGACTCAGTTCTCCACGTTTTGCACTAACGGCGTCGGATACACGATGAATAGAGAAATAATTCAGGTTACGTCCAGCGCGTTCACTTTCTTTTTGTGGCTGCAAGGAGAAGCTACAGAAGCCATCGAAGCCGGTGAGGGCAAATTCTTCCTGCAGTTTTTTGGCAGCAGGCTGTGCTACTGATTTATCAATGCTTACAATCAGGGCATCTACAAAGCCTTTCTGGCTGTTGCGCTCAAAAATATCCAGGGTTTGACCTTTGATGGTTTTGGCGAAAATACCTTGGTGCATATCTTGCATCAGGTCAGACACGGTGTAGGCGGAAGGGCCGTTGGCCGCTTCATTTTCCAGCATGCGCGACAGTCTTTCATCGCGGAGCAGATCGTAATAGAAGAAGGATTGTAACCCTTTCGCATATACGAGCGCGCCGTATTCGATATTACCGATCGGACTTTCCTTGATAGGATAGCTTTTTACATAGATATCATTTTTAAACAGCCAAGCCGGTGTATTGAAAACTTCCTCGATGAGGTATTTTACCGCCTCTTGTTGTTTCTTTTTAGGCACGTGTTGGTAGCTGTTCTGTTGCTGACCGAATACAGTAGGCGTAACATAGATACCGCCAACATTGGCCAGTACATGGTAGCCATACTGGTTCCATTGACCGATAGCGCTGTTCAGCATTTTACCCGCTTCATCGTAGGTACTACCCTCTTCCTGTGTCCAACTGAGGATTTGAGGCACAATGCGTTTCAGGTTTTGCAGGCCATAGCGACTTGCTTTCACCGCATCATTACCGAGATCTTCAATCTGACTGCGAGGATCAATCGCATCTCTCACATCCTGTTGTTCACCGAAGGCATAGAGTGGATCATTTTCGTGTGCGCGTAACTGTTTGTTCAGTTCCGGCAGTTCCTCATGCGGTGTTTTATCGGTATAGCGGTAAGCCCAGCCGATAGCGAATTTATCGTATACCCCAATGGCAGGAGTGATCTGTGTAACGTTGTCTCCCGGTTGTGCCACATAATTAAAACGGGCGTAGTCCATGATAGACGGAGCGGTACCGCCCATACGGGAAGTGAAGGCAGGAGAACGGAGGGAATCCACCTCGAAAGCGAAGGAGCTACCCATGTTATGTTGCAATCCCAGTGTGTGGCCTACTTCGTGGCTGGATACAAAACGAATAGCATGCCCCATGAGGGAATCGCTGAAATGATTACCACGAGCACGTGGGTCGATGGCGCCTGTTTGGATACGTACCCAAGAATGCAGGGTGCTCATCACGTTATGCCACCAGATGATATCTGCTTCCAGGATCTCGCCGGAGCGGGGATCTATCACAGAAGGGCCCATGGCATTGGCTTTAGCAGAAGCTGCGTAAGTCACCACAGAGTAGCGGGCATCATCACCGTCGAAATCTGGATCGTTGCTAGGAGCGTCCTTTGCGATGATAGCGTTTTTGAAACCGGCAGCTTCAAACGCTTTTTGCCAGTCTTCGATACCTGCTTTGATATAAGGGCGCCATTGTGCTGGTGTGCTGGCATCGATATAATAAACGATCGGTTTCTTTGGTTCTACGAGTTCGCCGTTCAGGTAGCGCTGCATATCTTCTGGCTTAGGTTCCAGGCGCCAGCGCGTGATCAGTTCTCTTTCTTCCAGTTTATGTTGTGCATCGCTGAAGTACCATCTAGGAGTAGTAAATAGTCCTACTCTTCTATCCGCGAAGCGGGGTTTCATGGGTTGTTCACTGAGCAAAACGAGGTTGGTAGTGGTTTCTATCGAGACTTCCACACCGGTAATTTTCGATGTCAATTCAGATTTTGCCACCACGTTTTCCTGGAAGGATTTGATACCGCGGATGCGCGACAGGTCTTTGATAGGGGAACCTGGCAGTCCGAGGGATTCAAACACGTTATTGATACTGTTGTTGGAGCCGTCGAATAGTTTAGACACGTTTACTACAACAGCAGAGGTATCTTTATTATACGCTTCAATTTTAAACTGGTCGATCAGGGAAGGGATGAAGTTATCTGCCACAGATTGCGCGATAGCGTTATTGGCAGGTACTTCCAGGAATGGGTTCTGTTTGCGCAGAAAGAGTTTATTCAGCAGGGTATCTCTTTCAAAAGCGATCACCATGTTGGCATAGTTCATTCCTTTATTGACGCCCGCTTCATTGAGTTGTTCTGGTACTTTGGACAATTTATTCACTACAAGTAGCTGTCGGCCCATCAATTTCAGTGGGATTTCAAAGTAGTAGTCCGTTTTCACGCGGTGTACTTTCAGCAGGCCATCGACGGTCACTGCCTCTGCGGTGATGACTTCCGAATAGGGTTTCATCCCTTTGGTATCGGGTTTCTTCTTAGCAGTAGTATCCGCGGCCACCACGGGGGTTTTCTTCCCGAAGAGCCACCCACTTTTCTTTTTGGATTGGGCTATTACATCTGTGGATGTAAAACACTGTGCCGAAAGGGCTACGCATGGAAGTAGCCATAACAGTTTCCTGTAACTTGCGTACATAAATAGGAATGTTATTAAATTGTATTAAACAATACTTCTGGGAAACAATGCGCCAGTCCCATCGTTGCTGATTTCGGTTAACTATATGCTACAGCTAAACCCAGCATGGGCTGGGTTACAAAGGACGAATGGGTTGCTACAAAGTATTGGTGCGGCTATAATAACTTGGGCACAGGCAATGTCTTGTTAAGCAAATGGTTTCTACGTTTAACTTTTTTTTAACTACAGGGCCGCAAAGCTATAGAAAAGTATAACGCCAACCGCATTTTGTTAGATATCTTTCTGGATATTAAAGAAATAATAGCTTGAAATAGGCTACAGTAGGGCATCCCCGTTCATAATATTTTTAAAAAAATTCAGATATAAGTTTATTTATATAGTTCTTGAATAGTTCTTAACCATGTTGAAGAAAGCCAAATTTCAATGAGTACATTATAAAGCAGTATTACATATAAATTTTATTAAAATACATATAAATATCAACGAAGTATCTTATTTTCGTAGAACAACCACAATTTTCACTATGTTGATTGAATTCAGCGCATCTAATTACCGGTCAATTGGAGATGAACAAATTTTGAGTTTAGTTCCAAATTCGGCTCATGATGACTATTTAGAGAATATTATCCAATCATCTGGACATAGTGTTTTGAATGCGGCGGCTATATATGGTAATAATGGAAGTGGCAAAAGCAATTTGATATCTGCGATTGGAATAATGGACAAAATGGTTCACATTTCCGCCCGCACTTCTTCCACTACCAATCTTCCATATGATCCATTTCTATTGAGGGAAGGATATGCTGATAAGCCTACTAAATTCGAAATCATATTTGTTACAGGTGGGTATCGATATAAGTATGGGTTCGAGTACTTTCAGAAGTTTATATATAAGGAATGGCTTTATAAAAAAGGAAAAGGACGCGAAGTATTATTATTTGGCCGGGAAGAGGATATTATTGAGCCAACAAGTGCCTTAAAGGGAAACAAGACAGTTTTAGATGCTGCAATAGAAGCAACGCGCTCTAATGGGCTTTTTCTATCCACTTGTGATATGCTAAATGTAAAGGAAGCCAAAACAATCATGCATTGGTTCAAGCAACTTAATTGTCTGAATGGAATAGATACAGAGGCACAGGAAATCAGAACCGTAAAGATGTTTGATGATAAAGCAATGAGGGAGGCGATCAATAACTACATGCTAAACCTTCATCTGGGAATGATCGACTTAAATGTTTCTACAAAGGATTTTGACGAATCTGATCTTCCGGACAACCTACATGAGAGTCAAAGAAGGCTACTGATAGATAAACTTAAAAATGCGCAAGGATATTCTGTAATGACCATGCATCGGAAATACGATATAGATGGAAAAGAGACAGACGAAACACTATCCTGGAAACTTGATGAACATGAATCAGAGGGTACGATAAAGGCATTTCATCTCAGTGGCCCAATTATATCAGCATTGTCTGCTGGAGGGGTTCTTGTAATTGATGAAATTGAAGCGAAAATGCATCCAATCATTACATTAAGTACCATTAATTTATTTCTAAATAAGAAGACCAATCCATTAGGAGCACAAATTATTTTCGCTACCCATGATACCAATCTGCTTACCTACTCACACCTTAGAAGGGATCAGATATTCTTTACAGAAAAGAATAAATGGGAATCAACAGAACTGTATTCGCTGTCAGGAATTGTTTATCCAGAAAACAATCAAAAGGAACGAATGGATACAAATAAAGAAAAAAGGTACCTTGAAGGTAGATATGGGGCCATCCCTTATCTGGGTACTCTTTCTGTTTTAATCAATCATGTAGTAGATGGCAAGAAAAGGGACAACTAAGTTTGCGAAAAAGCAGGATGCGGCTGACGTTCGTATTGAGAAATGGCGTAAATACCAAAAATTCTTATTAATTGTATGCGAAGACCAAAATACAGAACCTGCCTATTTTACATCATTTGAGCAATTTTTTCCAGAACACACATTATATCTTAAAATTGTCGGTGCAGGACTAGATCCACTAGGAGTGGTCACAAAAGCTATTGACCTAAAAAATCAGTTGGGTGGGCTTACCAATCGAGAGATTGATGAAGTTTGGGTGGTATTTGACAAAGATGATGCGGACTTAAACCAGACAAGAATTAATCGGTTCAATACTGCATTTTTAACTGCTGCTAAGCATCATTTTAAGTTGGCCTGGAGTAATGAAGTGTTTGAGTTATGGTTGCTATTGCATTTCGTTGATGTAAACCCGGCGATTTCTCTTCCCAGACAACAAGTTTATCAACTATTAAAAGAAACTGTCAATAATCGTATTCAGCCTAACAAAATAGCTGATGGACATAGTAATCCCCAAATAATACCTTATTTAGTATCTCACGGCAGTGAGGAGGATGCAATCAACAGAGCCCAAATTCTACTCCAACATCATGGTCAAACGCATCCGATTGCGGCCAACCCTGCTACCACAATGCATTTATTGGTAATCTCATTGAGGCAGTGGATACACTACTACAATTACCAACCCTAAAATACTGCAGCAGCACTTTATTCTACACAATTAGACTAACCGTTTCGTATTATCGTTAACGTTACCACACATACTTCTGCGAACATGCAATCATCTGTATACCGAAACGGCGTACTTTTGTACCATGTATACCATCCAAACACTGACAGGCAAGAACGATATTACGCTGAAAGCCATTGCGCACAGCGATCTGCCAGAATTGGCCATCCTGGCCAATGAACCGGCGATTGCGGCCAATCTCCGGGATTCCTTTCCCTCTCCGAGTACGCTGGAAACAGCCACCAACTTTCATTCCCTCATCTCACAGGGAAAAGTAGGACATGTATGGGGTATTTATGTAAAAGATAAACTTGCCGGTGTCATTTCGCTGATCCCGCAGACAGACATTTACCGTCATTCCGCTGAAATCGGCTACTGGCTGGGACTCCCCTATCATGGTAAAGGTATCATGCCGGTAGCAGTGTCATTGGTGACAGATTATGGGTTCCAGGAATTGCACATCCACCGCATTTATGCAGGCGTGTTTGCATATAATGAAGCTTCCAAAAAAGTACTGATGAAATGCGGATACCAGTTGGAGGCCATTAAAAAGCAAGGGGTCATTAAGAATGGGATCATGCATGATGAGCATGTCATGGTTAGATTAAAGGGGTGAGGCGGCTTAAAAAAACATGCACATACATTATAAAAACATGCAATAACAAACAACAATTATCTACTAACTTATGTTATAAATTGGTTACTATAGCACAAAATCTGGAGTAGCTTTGAATTCTTGACCCCAAAATTTTTTCCATTATGAAAAATGTTTTCTCCATTATTCATATTGTCCTATTGACAATATGCGCTTCCCCATCTAGAGCACAGTCAAATGGGTGTACTTCCACATTAGCCATTAATAATCAGGGTGGGCTACCTAGTCAGCATTATATTATGTCTAATTTTTCCGGGAACAATCAGTTGGATATGTTTTTAAATCGAGAGGTTAATGTTTTAAGGAATTTTTTTGGAGTGAATCCTGGCGTATTTTATTTCCAGGATGATCCGGCCGCACCAAATGCACTAGCAATGCCTGTTATTGAAAGTTACAATAACCCCTCAGGTACCATTATTCTAGGCTTAAATCTTGCCAGTAGAGAATTTGGCATTTCCTGGAGTGGAACAACTATCCCGCTCATTCTTGCCCATGAATTTGGGCATATTTTGGATTATAACATGCAAGCATTACCTAATTATGATACAAAAACAAAGGAATTGTTTGCTGACTTCATGGCAGGTTGCTTTCTTTTTTACCGAAGTACATTGACTTATACTGATATCAACGCAATTGTCGTATCATTTTATTCTAAGGGAGAATATGATTTTAATAACCCCAATCATCATGGAACACCAGACGAACGCAGAAATGCTCTGACCGCAGGATATAACTGGTTAAAAAGCGTATCAAGTCCTAGTGTCTACGTTTCTCCTAAAGATGCGATAGTAGCAGCTAAAGCTTATTTAAATTCAAATTAAAGCAAGTACTATTTTATTAATTATAACCACAAGCGCAGATGAATCATTGAATTCATCTGCGCTTGTGGTTTAATACCATTACACAATGAAACTAGAGGCAGTCAAAGGATAAATAAGGTAATGACTTACACAGGTAGTAGGCCTTGCATCCCGAGGGCTTCGTGTCTCCCTAAATATTTAATAATCAAATACAAACAATCGCGTTCTTATCTACCTTCAAAATACCTAGTTATACTATGTATTTTGTTATACATTTACCTCATGAATGAATCCTTTGTAACAAATTGGAAATCGCAGGTGAAAAAGGGAACATTAACTTTCATTATCCTGAATATCCTTAAAGGCCATGAATATTACGGTTATGAGCTGATTGAACAGATTAAACAACATACCGATATGGACATTGCCGAAGGAACGCTTTATCCGCTCCTAAACAGGTTAAAAACGGAAAACCTGGTAGATTCAAAATGGGTGGAACAGGAAACGGGCATCCCTAGGAAATATTATTGTCTGACCCCGGTAGGAATCAAAACCCTGGCCCAGATGAATGAATACTGGAAAAATCTTGAACGTTCAATCCATAAAATAATCAAATGAAGATAGCGCCTATAAAATTTAACCTACCAGCTTCCACCAGGGTGTATAACGACTACATGAAGCGCGTGAAAAAAGTGACCAGCGGTTTGCCAAAAGAGAGCCAGGAAGATATTTATATGGAGATGAATAGTCATATTTTTGAAGCCATCCAACATAATGACAAGATAAATGAAATCGACTCCCTGCTAGATATTTTAGAAAAGTTGGGGCCTCCGGAAGAAGTGCTAAAACCCCTTGTAGCCGATAAAAAACTCGAACAGGCCACCAAAACATTCAATCCGATACATGTATTCAAGGCCTTAGCCCTGAATATTACCAACGGAATTGCTTATATTATATTCGCCCTGCTGTATTTGTTGTTATTCGGGTTTGTTTTCCTGATCATTGCCAAAATCGTATATCCCTCTCAGGTAGGCATGTATTATAAAGCCAATACCCTTTTTGTGCTGGGAATAACGGAAGCGACAGTCCAGAACGGGGTACAAGAATTACTGGGAAATTGGTTTATACCTGCCATGATATTGGCAATTGTATTGTTTTATATGGTTCTCACCGCCTTGCTAAAACTTAAAAAAAATCTCAATCATAGATAAACCATGAAAAGAATAATCATAATCACCCTGCTAACGGTAGTAGCTACTACGTCCTTCTCCCAAACTTTTAAACGCCAGCGTTTAGATAGTCTCCTTAATCTTTTAGATGAAAAAGAAAAATTTATGGGGAGCATCGCCGTTTCACAAAATGGTAAATTACTCTATACAAGGGCCATCGGTTATAGCGATATGGCAACGGCCCATAAGGCTGATCCCAACACCCAATACAGAGTTGGCTCCATCACTAAAATGTTCACTGCCACCCTCATTATGAAGGCAGTGGAAGAAAATAAATTATCCTTGGATCAAACCCTGGATAAATACTATCCACAGGTCGAAAATGCAAAGAAGATAACGATTAGACATATGCTAATGCATAGGAGTGGTATTCATAATTTAACGAATGACTCCCTCTACATGACCTATAATACCCAACCCAAAACTGAAAAGGAACTGATGGAGATCATTGCCAATACGAAAAGCGATTTTGAGCCAGGTTCCAAATTTGGTTATAGTAATTCGAACTATATCATCCTGACTTTCATCCTGGAGAAGGTCTATTCCAAACCTTATGCTGAAATATTAAAAAACAAAATTATCACCCCTGCAGGTTTAGCCAATACCCATTATGGAGGTAAAATCGACCCTACCAAAAATGAGGCTTTCTCCTATGTCTACAAAACAAGTTGGACAAAAGAAATGGAAACCGACATGTCCATTCCGTTGGGAGCTGGCGCCATCGTATCCACACCATCTGACCTAACGGTTTTCAGTGAAAATCTTTTTGCAGGCAAGTTCGTATCCACCAGGTCTGTGGATTCCATGAAAACCTTCAACGGAAATTATGGGCTTGGATTGGGTAAATTTCCTTATTATGATATCTTCGGTTACGGCCACACTGGCGGCATTGACGGGTTCGGGTCTGTATTGGTTTACTTCCCTTCTGAGCAATTATCAGTTGCTATCACCGGGAACGGCTTGGGATATACCACCAATAATATATTATTATGCGCTTTGAGCTGCTATTATAATAATCCTTTTGACATGCCAAATTTCAAAACAGTAGCCATCAACGCTGAAAGTTTGGATCAATACCTGGGGAAGTACGCCAGCAGCCAAATTCCAATAAAAATTCAAATCACGAAAGTGGAAAACAAACTGTATGGACAGGCCTCCGGCCAACAGGCATTTCCACTGGAAGCTATGTCTTCAACAACTTTTCAATATGAACCGGCTGGTGTTGTACTTGATTTCAATGCCGAGAAAAAGCAAATGGTGTTGAAACAAGGCGGTCAATCGTTTATGTTTACAAAAGAATAAAGTATTGATGGGGACTGTATAGTTTAGCGGTCCGCAAATTAAAAATGATAAAGATCAAAGGCCGGAACTGACGTCTGCGACGTCAGTTCCGGCCTTTGATCTTTTTTGTCGTCCCTGTCCAATGGGCAGGGACGACAGACTGGAAAAATTATAATTTCACCACTGGCAGCGTCATTGCATCTTTATCCAATTCCAGCACTACCACATATTGCAGTTTTCCCTTTAAACGCTCTGGCAAGGATACTTGGATGCCTTCACTACCTGTGTTTACAGTTACGGATTGACCAGTCATGGTATGCGCCCCCACTACCTTAGCGCCAGGAAGGGCAGGCAGTACCAGCGCAGCCGTGTCTGTATTCAATACATGCAGATATATTTTATTTCCTTTACGAGTGGTTGCATAGTTAGCAGTGGCTTCATATGGCCCACCGTACGTATTGTAAACTGCGGTGCCATTGATCTTCAGCCAGTCGCCTATCTCTTGCAGTCTTTTTACCTGTCGGGCTTCTATGCGTCCATCGGACATAGGGCCGACATTCAGTAAGAGGTTACCGTTTCCGCCAGCCGTTTTGGAAAGAATGGCAAGGATGGTTTTGAGCGATTGTAAGTGGTCATTGGGTTTCCAGGCCCACTGTTGACAAATGGTAAAACTACTTTCCCATGGCATCGTCATGTTCAGGCGTCCTACCGCGCGTTCCGGCGTATCGTAATCCCCCACCATCTCTGCGGGATCTATTGCTTTATTCTCCATGGCAGCGAACTTCTTTCCCAGCCTGTTATTGGTGATAATTCCTGGTTTGATACTTTTTACATAGGTGTAGATTTCTCTACCTAATGAATCTGTCCATGGACTCTCCCACTGGCCATCAAACCAAAGCATGAAGGGATCGTAGTTTACAATCAACTCCTTCAGTTGATTCTTCATAAATGCAACATATCGCTGCATGTTTGCATGGGGATCAATTTTCCCGTTGTGGGCAGAGTGTATAGGGTAATCTGGATGGTGCCAATCCAATACCGAGTAGTAAATACAGAGTTTTATGCCCTGCTTTTTACAGGCTACCTGCAAGGCTTTCAGGATATCCTTTTTATAAGGGGTATTTGAAATATTATAAGCAGTATACTTTGTAGGCCACAAACAAAAACCATCATGGTGGCGGGCGGTGATCGTCAGGTAGCGCATACCAGCATCTTTTGCCGTTTTCACCCAGGCGTCTGCATTGAATAGTGCCGGGTTGAATTCTTTATAAAGACTGTCGTAGTCTTCCATTGGGACTTCCTTATCACGACTCCATCCAATCTCTGTACCACGGAGCGTTACCGGTCCCCAGTGTATAAACATGCCAAATCGGTCACTCATGAATGTATTGATGGTACGCTGTGTGGGCGTCTGGGCATGGAGCTGAGCGGTAAATAGTAAGCAAAGGAGCACTACTAGCTTGTTCACTTTCATAACTTGGAATTAATAAGGAAATATAAATTGTATATAAGACCATTCTTGTCGGGCTAAAGTTAAATGCTTTATGTGAAACGCAATGCATCTCAAATGATGGATGCTGACAGTATATTAGCAAAAAGCTGTTTGACCATGCGCATAATGCCTTTTTTATCATATCCATACAGTTCATGTAATTGCTGCTGCGTCCCCTGTACCGCAAAGGTATCGGGCAATCCGAGGCGTTTTAATGTAGTATGATAACCATGCTCCACGATGAATTCCATCACCGCGCTCCCCACTCCTCCCGTGATACAGCCATCTTCGATTGTGATCACCTTAGAAAACTGACGACAAACCTCATGTAGTAAGGCCTCATCCAGTGGCTTAAAGAATCGAAGATCATAGTGCGCTACGCTCAACTGTTGTGTTTCCAGCTCCTCGCAAGCTTCTTGTACATATTGTCCCACTGGGCCAAGGGAAAGGATGGCGATATCTTTACCACTCCTGATTTTTCGTCCTTTTCCAATTGCTAGTTTTTTGAAAGAGGCCGTAGGTGATGACATTCCCACCGCCTTTGGATAACGAATGGCAAATGGCCCGTTTCCTTTGGTGGCCTGGGCTGTAAAGAGAAGATTTCGGAAGTCTTCCAGATCCATAGGAGACGCACCGGTAATGTTAGGAACGCATTTTAAAAAGGCAATGTCAAAGGCGCCGTGATGGGTAGGCCCATCTTGGCCTACCACTCCCGCCCGATCAATGCAGAAAATGACATCCAGGTTTTGGAGGGCAACATCGTGAATGACTTGGTCATAGCCACGTTGTAAAAAGGTGGAGTATATGGTGCAGAAAGGAATCAATCCATCAGCAGCGAGGCCAGCAGCAAAAGTAACGGCATGTTGTTCTGTGATACCTACGTCAAAGACACGGTCCGGCATTTCTTTCTTCATCTTTGTTAGGGCACTTCCTGATAGCATCGCAGGGGTTACTGCCATAATTTTGGTGTTGCTAGTGGCCAACTCTATTAGGGTATCACCAAATACATTCTGGAAAGTAATCGCTTGATTGGAAGCGCCGTCTATATCCAGCGTAGCGCCTGTAAATGGGTCGAATTTTTTGGGTGCATGCCATTTCGCTTTATCGGTCATGGCAGGAGCAAATCCTTTGCCTTTAGTGGTTACACAATGTAATAACTTAGGGCCTGGTATATGCTTCAGTTTTTCCAATAGGTGGATCAGCTTTTTAAGATCATGGCCGTCTACAGGGCCGAAGTACCGGATATTCAACGCTTCGAAAAGATTGCTGTAGCGCAATAATCCCCCTTTCACCGTTTTTTGGAGCTTCCGTACTACTTCCATAGGCCACTTGTCGGGCTGACCGGGATGTGATAACAATTGCTTTATGTGCTGTTTTAATGTGTTGTAATGCTTACCAGTAGTCAACTCCGTCAGATAGTCTTGGAGAGCGCCCGTATTAGCATCGATCGACATATTATTATCGTTCAGTATGACCAACATATTGGGTTGTTCATAGCCGGCATTATTCAATGCCTCAAATGCTTGTCCTGCCGTCATGGCGCCGTCGCCGATTACCGCAATATGTTGCCGTGTATGGTCACCGCGGTATTTGGCAGCGCAGGCCATACCCAGAATAGCCGAAATAGAAGTAGACGAATGACCAGTGCCGAAGGCATCGAATTCGCTTTCGTCCCTGCTAGGAAAACCGCTGATCCCTCCCAGTAGCCTGTTTGAATAAAAACGACTCTTTCTTCCTGTTAGCAATTTATGTGGATACGCCTGGTGCCCCACATCCCAAACTAATTTATCTGTTGGTGTATTAAAGACGTAATGTAAGGCCACTGTCAGTTCCACCACACCAAGACTGGAACTGAAATGACCACCATGCGAGGCTACATGCGCTATTAAAAAAGATCTCAGCTCTTTGCAGAGGGCTTGCAGCGATGAAACAGGGAGTTTCCGCAGCTCATCGGGCATATCAATATTAAAATTTCCGGGCATTCCATGTATTTCGCACAAATTTAAAACGCTTAAATTTACAGTACAGATACAGAATTCACACAAATAACCAGTACAGATATGAAGGTCTATAAATTTGAAGCCTTTACGAATGCTATTGAAAAAAACATCCGCGAAGGTGTATTCAAACCTGGACATAAATTACCTTCTGTTCGTGATTTGAAGGAGCAATATCAAACCAGCATCAGTACTATACAGCATGGATATGAGTACTTGGTTGCCCGTGGATTGGTGGAGTCTGTGCCTAAATCAGGTTATTACGTTAGTAACAGGCCGGATTTATCACCACAACAAGTGAAAGCCAAACACCGGCCGATAGCCAGGGACCCTATTTTCAAGCATCACCTTGGATTGATTACCTCACAGAAAGATGGTCGTAAATTCTCAGAATTCAATGTGGCCGCTCCTGGCGATCTGTTTGTCCCTCAAAAATTAATACTTCGCACCATGCAGCAGGTCATCAGAGAGCAGGGCGCCGCCTTGCTACGGTATTATCCTTCCAATGGATCGAAGGAATTAAAGGAGAACATCATAAAAAAAGCGGCTGTTCATCAAAGTATTATCAATCCAGAGGAACTGCTGATTACGGATGGTGCTTTACAGGCGCTATACATCGCGTTAGCCTCCGTCTGTAATCCTGGCGATGTGATAGCTGTTGAGAGTCCTTGTGTATTTTCTGTACTGGAAGTGATACGGGTATTGCAGCTCAGGGTGATCGAAATTCCGATGGACCCATACGCTGGATTTGATGTGGACTACTTGAGAAAGGCGTGCCGGACTAATGCTATAAAAGCGGTTATAGTAACGCCCAATTTCCATAACCCCACGGGGAGCTTAATGACCGATGAGAAAAAGTTAGCACTACTATCTGTTGCACAGCGCTATCATGTGGCGCTGATTGAGAATGATATCTTTGGCGATTTGCACTTTCACGGACAACGGCCGAGTATCATCAAACGATATGATGATAGTGGCCTCGTGTTATCCTACTCTTCTTATGCCAAAACACTTGCCCCAGGCATACGCGTAGGTTGGCTGGCAGCGGGGAAATTTATGCAACGTGCGGAGCAGATCAAGTTTGCCTTGGGGAGTACTGTTTCGCCACTATACCAGGAGACGGTTAATCGTTTGCTGGCCGGCAACCAATATGACCGACATGTTCGTGCATTCAGGATGCAGTTGGCAAAGAATGCGCATATTGCCATCAATTTGATTGCTGCGCATTTTCCGGAGAAGACGTCTATCCTTACACCCACAGGGGGTTATAATATCTGGGTGAAGATGCCAGATGATATTGATATGGCGCATTTCTATGATCAATGTGAGAAAATTGGGGTCAAATTCACGCCTGGTTACACTTTCTCGTTCTCAGGCGCTTTCGACAAACATTTTAGAATTGTCTTTGCCGATAAATTTTCTCCCAAAAGAATGGGGGCCATCAAAATGGCCGGACAACGGGCACGTTAATATCTGTACTGCTTATTTATTCAAATTCTGTACTGTGTATCCTTCCAGGAAGTGTGATAGTTTTGCTGTTATAATTACGATAGGATATGAACATCATCACGAAATTTACGGTAGTTACGAAACAGGCAATGGACGCGCTTTTGATGCTGACACACGAATTGGCCAAAGAAAAATACGCCACGCTACTCGATCAAAAAATATTAGACAGCTATATCGCTATTCATTTTAATGAGCAAGCCCTCGTTAGCGAAGTGAATAAAATCTCCAACCAGTGGCTGATTGTTTATGTGGATGATGAACCCGCAGGATATGCTTGTATCACTTCCAAGGGGAACAGGCCAGCGGCCCTTGAAGGTAAACGGGCGGTTCGCATAGTGGATTTCGGGGTACTCAATAAATATTCCGATCCAGCCATCAAAGCGTCCTTACTTGAAAAATGCCTTACTGTATGTAAGCCATATGAAAGGATATGGATCACTGAATTCCTTGACAACCCCTTGATTCCGCTATTTGAAAGCAAGGGATTCGTTAGGCAACCTGAAAACGGGCAGTTGGAGGAATTGCCATTGGCTTCCGTGTGTTTGATCGCGTAAAGCTCAGTCATCGTCAAACGGAAGTTCAATGTGTTTATTTTCAGGAATGAAAGATAATTGAACCGGAATTCCTTCTTCATTTCTTTCCTATCTTTGGTAACAGGTGCCAGGCAAAGTACACGTGTCTCCTCGGTATTAAAACTAAATCTTTTATTTGCAAAATCCTGACTGATGCAATTATTCAATGGTCGTTTATATCCAGAAGAAATCATTCCTTACCTCCAACAATTCGATAAAGCAGGTTATGTGAATGAATTGAAAAATGTGATTGACATTGGATTGGCGGAGATAGGGAGACACGCGTCTAACGAGTTGTATACCTGTTGTATAGCTACGGATATTTATTCCTTAGAAACGACTGTCTCTTTTGACGATTTTGACACCAGCGAAAAATATAGAAAGGATTTGTTCTCCGCCTTGGATAAGCGTTACCAAATGAAACTTGAACAAGGGAAACTCACCAAAAGGGACCGTGTACCAGATATGAATAACATATCGCGCAATTATGATGAGCCGGATAAATATGCTTTTCCCAAGATGGCCAGTGTGAAAAACCCCTCTATGCCAAAGAGTTTCGAGTTTTATACACAAAGGAAATGCTGGTATGAAATTTTCCCGCTGCAACAGGAAGTACTCCCCTACGCTATCCAGCAATTTAGTAAGCTATCGCACCTGCATCCTCGATTTGAAATATTTTTCATTGGGATGGAATCGAAGGATGGGTTTATCTATAAAAGATAGGATTACGCAGCAAAAATTAGGGATCTCAAAAACTGGAAAATAAACCGGACCATCCTCCTCTATTCTTTCCACCATTTCTACTACAGTACCTACCGCCCGCTCCCCTCCTTTTAGTAATGCCAGTTCCTTCTTCAAATTCAATACAGCAGCGGTTAACATCAAACCGCCAACGATTAAGAAAATGAGATATATGATCATTGGGTTCGCTTTAAATTCTAATTACTTTTAATTTTCGTTCTTGCTTAAACGTAGTTTTCGTTTGCCCTTCTTGAAAGTTTATTAAACAAAAAGTACCCGGCGCCAATAATTATCAACGGTATGGCGATGGCCATAAAAACAATGGACCAATTGAATATCCAGAAGTACCCCACCATTCTCGGCGATCCAGGGTTTTGAGGATCATACAGAAAGTTGGCTTCCTCCCCGATATGCCAGGCCGAAGGGTTAGTGGCATAGGCATGACGGTACATGATCTGACCACCTTTTGTTTGCACTGCAAAAACTGGAGAATAGGCGCCATCATCTTCTTCCAGCGAAGTAACTATACCAGTAGTTCTTTCACTGCTATTGATGAACGCAATGGACTGTTTCAATTGCTGTAATGAAACGGCCAATAAAATAAGACCAGTAATCAGAAATAGGCTATACCGCATAGGATGATTTGAATGATATTATGTAGTTGATGGATATAATAGATAGGGTGCTACCCTCTCCTGCCAATCTCCGGGAGCTGTATAACGGCTGATATCTTCGATGTTATGATCACCTGATCCAGCCACCAAGGCCTCTGCATCATTTAATCCTGTTAGTAGATCGAGATGCCTAGTGCCGCTATTATTTACATAGGTGGGATACTCAGCCCATGCAAAGGAATTAGGATGGAGGTTTTTAATAAGCCGGATTAGCAGCCAGCCATATGCCACTGGTCTGAAAACAGTTGGATCCTGCACATGGAACATAACCCCATTACATTTCTCGCCAACATATTTTCCTTCTGCCGGTTTAAAAGTAATGGGCCGTGCAATGACGCCATTGGGATGTAGCGCATTGAGGCTTGTAGCGATACGAGCGCCATCCATCCAAGGAGCTCCCGCAATGCGGAATGGAGTGGCCGTTCCACGGCCTTCGCTGATATTGGTGGCTTCTAGTAAACCTAGCCCTGGGTATAATAATGCAGATTCAAAACTGGGTATGGCTGGAGAAGTAGGCACAAAAGAATACTTCCAGTCGGGGTAGAACATGGTTCGCTGCCAATACTGGCAGCGTATTACCTCCAATCTGAAGGCATCCGCATGGGCAGGTAAGATCTTAGTAGATTTGAAATATAATGCTAGTTCTCCTAAAGTGCAACTGTGTCTAATCGGCATGCGCCATCTACCGATAAAGCTACTTGTATGTAGCTCATCCAGCATGGGACCTTCTGCGAGATCTAGTCTACCAGATAAGGGATTGGGCCTATCCGCAATGACTAAATGCTTCCCATGAAGGGCACAGGCTTCCATCACATGGGTCATTGTCCAGAGATAAGTGTAGAAACGGCAGCCGATATCCGGAATATCAAATAAAATCAGATCGAGTTCCGCCAGATCCTTTTCATCAGGGGCCAACTTGCCCCCATACAAGCTGGTAACGGGAAGTCCGGTCAATGGATCTATCCCATCGTGCATTTCTGCACCATCCACGCCAATCGTATCCAAACCATGTTCTGGAGAAAACAACCTGGTGATCTTAAACCCAGCGGCCAATAATGCTTGTCGAACCGGTTTGAAATCTACGGTGCAAGCAGCATGATTGGTGACTAAGCCAATCCTGCTATTTTTCCAATCAGGAGGATTCGCCAATAAAGTATCAATACCAGACAGCATGGAATTCATTGATCAAGTAATTTAACTACAATAGCCTATTTGACTCCTCTAATTTACTTTTTTTATCGTGAAAACACGATAGTAGCCATGTCGTTGAAGTGTGCGACGCAACGATGCTACATAGCATTTCTATCGCTGGGCTCATCAACCTCCTACTATACTATCTCTGTCTACCAACCAACCTGTTGTTGATAAATGTCAACAAGCTTTTGTATTATTTATCATCGTTTCCAGCCTCCCCATCATAGCATCTTTGCTTAAGAATTTCAACGCGGTTATCGCCTAATTAAAATCTTAATCAAAAATATGTTATGAAAACAAAACTAATCCTATTCATGCTGGCGACATTGCCCATTATTGGGTTAAAGGCCCAATCTGTCGCATCCCCTATCGGCGCCGATCTGATCGTCTATAACGCGAAAATAACTACACAAAATCCCGCGCAGCCAGTGGCTTCTGCACTCGCGGTAAAACGAGGAAGGATTTATGCCGTAGGCTATGATGCGGATATGCTTGCACTGAAAGATAATCACACCAAACTGATTGATGCAGCAGGCAAACGCCTGATTCCTGGCCTGAGTGATGCGCATGTGCATGTACTGAATGAACGAAATTATAATTACAACGTAAGATGGGATGGTGTGCCTACTCTCAAAGAGGCACTGGATATGCTGCGTGAGCAAGCGAAAAGGACGCCAGAAGGCCAATGGGTAAAAGTGATTGGAGGTTGGTCTCCTTATCAATTCAAGGAACAGCGGTTCCCTACTATGGAAGAGCTGAATAAAGCCGTTCCCAATAGGCCTTTTATTGTGCAATATGCCTATAACCAGGCCTTTATAAACGAGCTAGCGATGAAAGCGATGGGGGTCGGGACTTCACAATTCCCTATGCCGCCGGGGACAGTCTTCGAGAAAGATAAAGAAGGCCATAATACCGGGGTGGTACATGGTTATTCCTTCACGTTCATTGCCATGGAGGCAATGGTACCCCATCCTTCTTTTGAAGAACAAGTGAGTTCCTTCACTTATGTGATCAATGACCTGAACCGATTTGGCATCACTTCCGTTATCGATGGCGCTGGCACCATAGGTTATCCAGAAGGACATGAAGCCTTACAGGAATTGATCCGCGACAATCGCCTGAACATCCGTTTCCCATTTATTGATTTGCAGTTCGCCATAGGAAGTTCGTTCGTAGATGCAGAAATCAATGCTATCACTAAAAAATCGCCTATCAGTCCGGGTGAAAATTTGCACCCTACCATGCTCCATGGCCATGAATATGAAGGCACCGGCGAAGTATTAAGGGCGGAATTACATGACCATGAAAATTTTGATAAACCGGCTTATATCATCGACAAGGATACCATGCGTCAGTACATCGAAGAAGATGTGGCCAAATTGGTAAAGCGTAGAATTCCTTTTCGGATGCACATCAGTTATAATGAAAACATTACCCCTTTCCTGGATGCGCTGGAAAAGATCAATCAAGAGACTCCCTTTGATGGCCTGCGTTGGAGTATCGAACATGCCGAAACCATTAGCCCGGAAAATATTGAGCGCGTAAAAAAACTGGGAGGTGGTATTGCCTTGGACGATAAAATGGCCCTACATGGAGATGCTTTTATCAAGACCTACAGCCGAGAAAAAGCCTTACAAACGCCATTGCTGCGTCGACTGGTAAACAGCGGTATTCCCTTAGCTATGACTACAGACGGTTTCAGGGCCTCTTCTTATAATCCATGGATTGGCATTGCGTGGACGGTGACTGGCAAATCTGTATCAGGTTCGGAAGTATTGGCGACGGAAAATCGTTTAACCCGGGAAGAAGCACTGAAATTATACACCGTAGGTCCGGCTTGGTTCGAGCATCACGAAAATGAAAAAGGAAGAATCGCTCCTGGTAACCTGGCAGATTTTGCCTTGCTCAACGCAGATTATTTCACGGTACCTGAAGACGATATCAAAAACATACGTTCCATCTTGACGGTGGTAGACGGAAGAGTGGTATTTGGAACAGAGCAATACAGCAGCCTTGCTCCAACGCTCCCAGCAATCATTCCGACTTGGTCGCCAATAAAATATTTCGGTGGGTATTACCACTCCAAATAAGTTCAAATTTATCAACAATCATTCACTCCATAAATTAAAACATCATGCAAACACAAGAAGTATTTACCAAAACAAAATGGGCCATTGATACCATGCATAGCCAGATTGGCTTTAAAATAAAGCACCTTATGTTCACCAACGTGAGAGGGTCTTTTACAGAATATGCCGCTAGCATCTATACTACCGGCTACGATTTCCTGACCGCCGAAATCGATTTCTGGATCAATCCTGCTTCCATTAATACCAATCAAAGCAAACGGGATGAACACTTGAAGAGCGCGGATTTCTTTGATGTTGAGCAATTTAAAGAGATCACCTTCCGCGGTAATACTTATGAAAAATTAGATAACGGGGCAGACTACTACTTATATGGGGATCTTACTATAAAGGGTATTACCAAAAGAGTAAAATTGTACGTAGAGTTTAACGGTATTGTAAAAGATCCTTGGGGCAATGAGAAGGCGGTATTTAATATTGAAGGTAAGATCAACCGTAAAGAATGGGGCCTCAACTGGAATGCAGCCCTGGAAGCTGGCGGTTTGATGGTGGGTGATGATGTGTTGATCGATATTGAAGTACAGTTAACAAAAGAGGAGGAAATGCAAGGTTAAGGCCTATATCAGTGCTTAATGCTAAAAGCAGAAATTAAGCTGTATCCAATAAACAACAAATGAATTGACGTCTGCGACGTCAATTCATTTGTTGTTTATTGTCGCCCCATCTTTACAATTCTTAACCACCCCTTCACACTTTTTAACCGGTTGATTCATTGTCCATCTTTGTTGCTTATTTTAGCCAGATAATATCTGCTAATTATTAAATCACCATCGCGTGTTTTCAAAAGAGACTTATATCAATCGAAGAAACAGACTGCAATCGGACATGGGCAGTGGGATCGTTTTATTGCCTGGGAATGATGACTGTGGCATGAACTACCGGGATAACATTTATCCCTTCCGACAAGATAGTAGCTTTCTGTATTTTACGGGAATTGACAGGCCTGGTCTGACCTTCCTGATCGATATTAATAACAACCGGGAGATTTTGTTCGGCAATGAAGCCACTATTGAAGAGATCATGTGGACCGGCCCTGTAGATTCGTTAGCTTCAGATGCCGCAAAAGCAGGCATTTCAGATATAAGGCCCCTTTCGCAGCTCGATAACTTCCTGGCACAAGCCGCACAGCAACAGCGTCATATCCATTATCTGCCGCCCTATAGACCGGAACATACCCTCAAACTCTCCACCTGGCTGAATATTCCAGCAGCATTGGTACCTCAACGTATATCCGTTCCGTTAATAAAAGCAGTGGTCAACCAGCGTGCCATTAAATCCGCTGAAGAAATAGCGCAGATTGAAATAGCTGTTAATACCACCATAGATATGCAGCTCAAAGCTATGGAACTGGCAGCAGCCGGTATCACGGAAACGGAGATCGCGGGCCGTTTGCAAGCAGTGGCCATTGGCGCCGGCGGTAATATATCCTTCCCCGTTATACTCACGGCCAATGGACAATTCCTCCATAACCATCCGCATAAAACGGCCTTCCAAGACGGGCAATTAGTTCTCTGCGACTGTGGCGCGGAAAACAGCATGCGCTATGCCGGCGACCTTACCCGTACCCATCCCGTTAATAAAAAATTTACCACTGCACAGCGAGAAATTTATGACATCGTGTACAATGCCTATCAAGCTGCTGCTGATGCGGTAAGACCTGGCATTCGGTTCAAAGACGTACACCTACTGGCCTGTGAACAAATCACAACGGGACTTATCTCATTAGGTTTGATGAAAGGGTCCGCCCAAGAAGCGGTAGCAGCAGGTGCGCATGCACTCTTCTTTCCTTGTGGGCTGGGGCATATGCTTGGACTAGATATTCATGACATGGAGGGCCTGGGTGAAGAATACGTGGGATATACGGATGTCCTGAAGAAGAGTACCGAATTTGGATTGAAGTCGCTCCGCCTCGGACGGGAATTGGAAGAGGGATTCGTACTGACCATCGAACCAGGGATTTACTTCAATCCCTTACTCACAGCCGCTTGGCAGGCAGAAGGCCGCCATAAGGATTTTATCTGTTATGATAAACTAGCCGCCTACAACAATTTCGGTGGCGTGCGCCTGGAAGACAACTTCCTCGTGACCGCCAATGGTAGTCGTATATTAGGACGCCCATTTGCCAAAACCGCTGCTGAGATAGAAGACCTCATTGCTCAATAAATGTCTGCTTATACATGAAAAACACCTTGTGGCTACTGCCACTTTTATTATTGTTTGCCTGCAATGCCGGCAAAACGAAGAACACTGGTAATGCGCAACTGGACTTGCTCGCAGAAAAGTATGTTCGTCTTGGCTTGAATATTGGGCAATACGATACCGATTTTGTGGATGCCTACTACGGTCCTGATTCCCTGAAACCAGTATCCAAACAAGCTGCATTTCCGAAAGACAGCTTCCTGGTAGAAGTGGATGCACTGAAAAAAGCATTACAAGCCGTAGCTACCACAACAGATAATGATACCATCCGCATTCGTGCCAACTGGATCACGCACCAACTCACGGCTTTCAGTCGGCGTATCAAGATATTCTCTGGGGAGTACAAACCGTTTGATGAAGAATCCAAAGAATTGTTTGGAGCAGTGGCGCCCGTATATCCAGAAGAACATTTTCGCTCGCTGATAGCGGAACTCGACAGTTTGCTCCCTGGCAAAGGTCCGGTAGCAGAGCGTTTCCAGCAACTGGCTAATCACTTCATTATCCCAAAGGAAAAACTGGATACTGTTTTTAAAACAGCTATTGCGGAAGCCCGCAAACGTACCTTACAGCATTATGCGCTCCCCTCTACGGAAGACTTCACGCTGGAATACGTTAGCGGTAAGCCTTGGATGGGATATAACTGGTATAAGGGGCACTATAAAAGCCTTATTCAAATCAGTGCCGATTTGCAGATTTTTATCGAAAAGGCAATAGATCTGGGCTGCCACGAAGGGTATCCTGGGCATCATGTGTATAATATGTTGCTCGAAAAAAATCTGTATCATGACAAAGGATGGGTAGAAATCTCTCTATATCCTCTTTTCAGTCCACAGTCGCTGATTGCAGAAGGAAGCGCTAACTATGGCATTGAAATAGCGTTTCCAGGAGACGAGAAAACTACCTATACCAAAACAGTACTTTTACCACTGGCCGGCCTCGATACTACGGGCATTACCACCTATTTCAGAGCGTTGGAAATCAAGGGCCGTCTCAATTACGCACGCAATGAAATTGCCAGAGGCTTGCTAAACGGCAATATGTCCGACTCCACGGCTGAGCAGTGGTTGTTGAACTATACGCTGCTGAATAGGGAGGGAGCTGCCAAAGGGTTGCAGTTTATCCGTAAAAATCGGAGTTATGTAATCAATTACAACTATGGCCAGGATCTGATTAAAAATTATATCAACGCCAAAACAGCAGGCCAACCCAATAAAAGATGGGATGCATTTAATTATTTGCTCAGTAACCAGATCACTCCCGATGATTTGATTAAAGGAGCAGCGGGGAAATAAAATAAGGAAGAAGCATAATAAAAGAACCTTGCAGGACATAAGTCTGCAAGGTTCTTTTGTTTGTGACTGGAATATGCAGCACTGTTATCTATTGCATACTCCGACCAGCTTTAATTTGTGCATCGATACTTTTTGATCAGCAACCAACACTATTCTAAAATCCTAACTCCACTACATAATCTGTTTCATCAGGTGTTTTATCCAGCATTAGCAACACACCGTCTTTGGATTGAGAAAATCTAACGGGTCGCTTATCAATAAACACTTTTGCCGATTTAATTTTTTTATCTGTTAGCGGCAGAAAAAGTGCTTTATCTTGGAGATCAAGGATATGTACAAACAGGCGGTTATCTTTTTGGGTAGTTACGCCCCATTTGTGTTGTGACACGAGGCCGCCGCGAGTACCGTAAATAGTTTCACCATATTGTTTCAGCCATTCGCCCATGGCCTTGTAGCGTTGTATAGCGATATCTGGAATCGTACCATCTGGTCGTGGGCCTACATTGAGCAACAGGTTGGCATTATTGCCCGCTGCTTTTATCAGATACTGGATCAACTCCTTTTCAGATTTGTATTTCAGGTCTGTTATATTATATCCCCAGGAATTATTCATGGTTTCACAGGTTTCGAGCGGCAATTGGCTGATTGTTTTGTCTGCTGAAAATCCGGCGGTATTTTGTCCTGGTAGATCCCGTTCAAATGCCTGTGCATCTTCCCCTTCCAGTGGCGCTAAATGATGGTTGTTAAGAACCAGGCAGGCAGGTTGCAAGGAATGGATCAACGAGTAAATCTCATCAAAATTCCAGTTAAAATCCTTGGGCTTATCCCATTTACCATCAAACCAAATAGCGCCTATTTCGCCGTAGTTGGTCAGTAGCTCTCTGAGCTGGCCTAACATAAACTGATGATAGGTTTCCCATTTTGCTTTTTTGCTTTCTTCGTTTTTCACCACAAACGGCTCATCCGGGTTGTAATCGGGTCTGCCCCAATCGAGCAGGGAATAATAAAAGTGTAGTTTGATCCCTTGGGCATGGCATTCATCGGCCAGTTCTTTCAGCACATCTCGTTTGAAAGCTGTTGCATCTATAATGTTATAGGGCGATTGTTTGGTGGCAAACATCGAAAAGCCATCATGATGACGCGATGTAATGCAAATATATTTAGCGCCCGAAGCTTTTATGTTGGATACCCACTCCTTGGCGTTGAATTTGGAAGGATAGAAACCACCTGCCATTTTACTGTACTCTCCATAATTTATCTTTTTGAAATTCATTACCCATTCCCCGTCTGCCATCATACTGTAAATACCCCAGTGAATAAATACGCCGAATTTATTATCCTGGAATTGTTTCCTATAGTCAAGATTTCCGGCTGACGGCGTATAGCCTTTCTGGGCAAAGCTGGTGAACGTGGTCAGTAAAAGTGTGGCAATTAGTAATGATTTCTTAAACATAATTTTCAAAAGGTAAATGTGAATATTCTATTAGGCTTTGGTATTTTATTATGTATATACATATGTACATTTTGGAAAAATATAAAAAAAAGGTTGTGAAACCTAATCGTCGATCCTTCCTATTTTTATAGTGCCCTAGGGGAAATTGGCTTTCATAACATCTTCATACAATTTTAAATATTTATTGATCTGAATTTTCATAGCAGTTATGCATATTAATTTTACGGCTCAACCTGTAAATATTTAGTAAAGCCCTGATCACTTAAAACCCTATTATTAAATTCCCTCAAGCAAAAACTATGAACATTAATTCTTGCTTTTTTGCAGGCGGTGCGGCCGTACTGCTGTTATTTGGTGCATGTACCAAGCAAATGAAAGATGATCTTTCCAATACTTCAAAAGCAAACCTCGCTACCAGTGCGGCAGCGCCAGCAGCGCCTGATCCAGACGGATTAAAGCTCCATACTTTCCTGAGAGCGAATGGTCCTGCATTTGAAACATACACAGTAAATCTCCAGGAGAACGCTACTTTTACCACTAAAAGCGGCAGAACATATACTATTAGTAGTAACTCATTAGTATTGCCAGATGGTACCCCTGCTACTGGCCCTATCACCGTATCTGTAAAGGAAGTTTATGATGCTGCAGGTATGATATTCGCAGACAGACAAACGGCCACCAACACAGGGGCGCCACTAGAATCCTACGGCGAATTTTTCGTTTCCGCATCACAGGGAACAACTCCGCTACAATTACAGAAAGATAGTGCCATCAAAGTGCAGGTTCCTGCCAAACCAGTTGACCAGCGCATTCCGATGTGGAATGGTGATACCTCTATCACTGTCAACACCAGTGGTTATAATTACATCAACCAACTTATCACTTTGACTACAACCATTAGCGCAAACAAAGGCATCGACTGGCAACAGGTTACCAATCCAGCTTCTGCCTATGCCCTCTTTGACGGTACAAATGGTACCCTGAATTTCAGACTGGATAGCCTGATCAAATGGGTCAACTGTGATAGGTTGATGAATCTTCCTAACCCTAAAACCACCGTACTGGCCTACTTCAATTCAAATTACAATCCAGCTACCAGTACTAGCTATAGCGGTGAAGAACCCACTATGCTGTATTTCAAACCTACGGGCGTCAACAGCATCATTAAGTTCTATAATACCATCTTCACTCCTCCTCCAGGTTATCAAGGATTCCTGAGCTATCAGAACTCCATTCCTATAGGACAAAGCGGCACTTTCTTGGCCATCTCTTCTATTGGTGGTCAATTCTATGCTGATCAGAAAACAGTTACCATCACGGCTCCTGCCCCAGGCAATAATTATACGACAGTAACTTTTAACCCAGTTCCTGTTAGTGCGACTGCACTTATTTCGCTGATCAGCGGCATGAATACTAAGTAATCAGGTAATAAAAAATAGCCGTTAACCAGGTTGATTAACGGCTATTATTTTTATGTTTTGACATCCGATACTAGTTCATTCGAACCAGTTATTGCCAACTTCCACTTATCACGTCTGTTGATGGTGATGTGTACCTAATCTATATTAGTTAGATTTTTTCTATCACTACTATCTATACCTGGGCGATCAATATTTTTGATTAATTCTTTTGCACGAGGATCTGTTTGTGTCAGGTTCAATGGTTCCGGAGACTGTTTCAGCATTGGGATTACGCAGAGGTATGAAGTAGGCGGTACTTGATTGTTGTCCTGGCTACGCATTTTTATTACTGTTTCAAATACGTATACCGGTTGTAGGATGTTACCGTTATTATCGTAATATGATTTCCGTATTTCTTTAAAATCATATGCTGTTTTTTCCCCGAATTCTTGTGCTATCTGTCGCTTTGCCATTGCTGTAGCTTCTTCCTGGGAAATCATTTCTTCCGGCTTAATTGCTTTCCTATTGCCTTTATTCAGCTCCCGCCAGCGGCGTATCAGTCCAACCACCTCTCCTTTATCACCTATATTGACAACAATTTTAGATCCGGCGCCTATTACCTGCATGCTGTCTATTTCGCGGGCGTAAGTTAAGGTGACCAATTTATCGATGATAGGCCCCTTGGCTGTTTGGGCACGGAGACCTCCTGTGTGTACCAATCTCAGCTCACCAGGATTCTTGGGGAAAAGGCCATTTTGCTTCAGGAATTTTTCACCAATGTGCGCGGCATCCTGGCCGCTAGGCAGTTGCGGCTTCAGGTCGCCGAGGTACGCCTGTGTGAGTTTACTGAAGGAGATGTTTCCATTATTGAGATCCTCTTCCAATGTAGTATTTACATCTGTTGGAGAAACGAAGTAAGCAACATTGTCGTCTTTGGAGACATACAGATCATTGGTCTGCTGATTTCCCAAAAACTCTGTGATCAACTTTTTGGTGTTATCGGCAGAAAGCGGAGCACTCTTTTCAAATTCGTAGATGTAAACGGCCCCCGCTTCTCCGGTTGGCGATTTCTGCCGGTTACATTTACAGGCGGAAATGCTGATCAGACCTAGTATAATGAGGCAGCTAATATATCGTACTTGCATAACAGACATTTTTGTAGATCAAAAAATAGTGGATTAGTTTATCTGAATCGGGAATCAATACTGCCACCATGTTTTCATATTGGTAGCGCCTCCAGCAGGATCTGCAGCATATTTACCCAGACGGTCGTTTTCTGTGGTAGTATAAACAATAGCACTAGCAAATCCAGGGTAAGTGGAATAGGAACCTCCCGAAAAAGTACGTTCTCCATCTACCGCTTTGAACCATGACTGCCATACGCCACCATTGGCTTTGAGCAGGTTGGCGTAACGGTTGGGAATACCATTGTCGGAGTAACTGAGGGTACGGAAACCAACTAATTGGTGCAATCCCTGAAATATAGAGGTCCATGGTGTCCACCAGTCGCCACCGGCGGGCGCTTCAGGTGCAGATGCAACAGTAGAGCAGGATTCTATGACCAGGAAATCAAGGTCGCCGCCAGTGGCCACATTACCATATCCAGGGCATGACCGGAGATCCACACCCGTGCCCGTACTCTTATTGGTCTGAACATAATAAGAATTGCCATGTGCGGCCACGTAGGCCAGATCCATTTTGTCTACAAAGCTTCTGTAGTTGGATTTAAATTCAAACGGTTCCGCCCAGAAATACTGTACTTCTTTATAGCGGTGCATTCCGATATTTTGCCAACCCTGGAAATTTTTGATGAAGTTCCAGACATTGCGCACAAAGCGATCTTCCGCACGATCTACATACCCGCCAATTTCCTGGTCGGATGACCTGGCAGGAGCCATAAAGCAAAACAGACACAGGATTACAGCAATCTGTGCTTTCCATCCAAGAGGATGCAATTTAATTTTTTTCATGATTGTCTTTTTAGGGTGAAAACAAAAATGTGCTGAAGGTGAATCAGTCATTTTTTGGGGTACATTTAATAGCTACAAAATAGTGTTAGACTTAGCTTTTGGGGTAATGCTCTTCATTCTCTGCTTAAATATACAAAATTGCAAGGCAATTATAGCTCATCAATTTTATTATTTTAAGATATGTTTGATAGCAAAATGTAATATACTATACATTTTGCCATGAACATCATTTGTTTGGCATCCGAACTAACAAAATCCGATCAATAGTGTATAGTCAATAAAAATATAGGCTCAATAAAATTATCACCAAAGGAGAGCTGCGTTAAAACTCAACGCTGCTCTTCATGGTCATCTATCTTTAAAGTCCTAAAATCTTATCTGAAAGCGCGATCAGTTCATTTTGGGTATCCTGATCTGCTTCATTGGAAAGCAGGACAATACCTGTATTCAAATCGGGATAAAAAACCATATAGCTGCTAAAACCTAAACTGCCACCTGTATGAGAGATACTCCTGTTACCACGCCCTGTATTTCGTACTTTCCAATTAAGAGCAATGGCACCATCCTCCATTTTTCCAATAGTTGGCTGGTGGCTTAACTTTACAATGGGGGTGGTTTCATTCAACTGAAATGCCATGTACTTTAACATGTCTGCAGTGGAGGAGGCGATACTTGCAGCTACTTGTAAATCTTCCCAATTAATAACCGGCATTAATCTCCCCTTTCCATCATAACCTTTTGCCATGAGGGCAGGCTGTTTCCCAGATTTTATCAGGAAAGTATTTTTCATTTTCAGCGAATCGGTGAAATGTTTTTTTAAGAGATGATCGTAAGTGTCGTTGTAAACGCCTTCCATAATATACCCGAGCAATTGAGCGGCGGTATTACAGTGGCGGGCAACGGTGCCTGGTGACACTTTTAGCTTTACATCGTGCAGATCATGATAAAAATCTTGCCTGCTGTATTTTTGGTGAACTGAATCTAAAATATGAGGGATAGCGTCTGGTTCTGCTTTTCCAAAAATATCTTTATCTGGCATCCAATTAGGCAATCCGGAGCTGAGATTAGCTAAATGGAGTAAAGTAATAGGGGTACCATTGTAATTTAAATTAGGGTAATCTTCTTTTAGATAATGGCGTATATCATCTTTCAGGTCAATCTTTTTATCAAGTACGGCTTTGGCAAGTAAGGTGGCCCCAAAGGTTTTGGTAATGGATGCGAGTTCGTAAACGGTATTGCTTGTTGGTAGTTCAGATTTCTCTCTTTGAGTGGAGCCATAATTATAGACATATGACTTCCCATTTTTGATGATTCCTATTGAAAGGCCAACCCTAGCGCTGTTATTCATAAATGCAGCCACGGATGCATCTACTAGAGAATCTAAGTTGGTTTTCAACCTATTGTCTGTGGCTATTTTTACTTGGTTCGTTTGGGCAACGCATACGAATGTATATGCTAAAAATGCTAACAATAGGGATGACTTTTTCATTTGCGGTTAGTTTGTTATTAAAGACGATGAAATAGAAGAAAGTTGCATCAATTGTCATATTGTTGCTCAAAAATCGTTACTTTCATAAAACAGTCTTACCTCTCCCCATCACTCGGCCCACAAATACAATTTTAACCTATCTCCTCGATTTTAATCATGGATCATTCATTGTTCATTCACCATAGTATTCTTGTGGTAACTCTATTTGGTAATATACTATCAGGCATCCCTTGGTGTTCTACTTATATGGATGCTTTTGTTCACTATTGCAGGTCCACTAAGCAAAATCTCCATTTTTGCGCATTTTTTCTCCATAATTGCACATTTTAAACGGGAGCTATTTGTCAACTTTGGGGTGTTATCGTACTGTAGATAGGAGAGCAGATATCGGCTATTTTGTCTCAGTAATTCCATCACTTTTTAAAGCCTAAAGTATGGCATACTCCACTGATAACGTAGTTATCCAGGGTGCCCATGGCACCTTCGCAAAACAGCTAGTTTTTCGTCAGCGTTATGGGCAATCACTCCTATGCAAGCGCCCAAAAAAATCGAACCGCCCGCTCTCCGATGCCCAATTATTGGTACGGCAAAAGTTCCAGACCGCCAGCGTTTATGCAAAGTCGGTGATGGCAAACCCAGATCTGTTAGCGCTTTACCAGCTAGTCGCCAAAAATGGTCGAACTGCTTATAACGTGGCGATGGCAGATGCTTTCCGTGCACCTGAAATTCGAGAACTGGACGCAAGCGCTTATACTGGTGTTGTTGGCAGTCGCATCCGGGTACGCGCCTTCGATGATTTTAAAGTAAAAGCCGTACAGGTGTCCATCTTCAGTGCCGCCAATGCATTATTGGAACAAGGCGCCGCAGTGATGAGCGACAACGGTATGGACTGGATGTACACCGCTACAAAGGAGAATCAAGCGCTAAAAGGAAGTAAAATAAAGGCACAGGCCAGCGACCTACCGGGGAATGTCACGGAGAAGGAGCAGATTCTTTAATCACTTTCAAAGGGCTGACTAAAGAATAATGGTCAGCCCTCATTTATTAGGTCCCTAATGGAGGCTTGTTATTTGAGATGCTCAAGGACATCATTTTACTTTTGGTCCAGCTCCATTTATTTCCGGTAATCTCTCGGTGAGCAGCCCACCGACCCTTTAAATGCCCTGGTAAATATGGAAGTTGTAGCATAACCTACTTCCAGTGCTATTTCCTGGATAGGAGCACTACTATTTTTCAACAATTGTTTGGCCTTGTCGATCCTTAATTTCGAGACCCACTCATGAATAGTTACTCCATACATCAGTCGAAATCCTTCCGCCAGTTTTTTGGGGTGCAGGTGAACAGCTTTCGCCAGTACCTGTTGATTTACCGGTTCATGTATGTGTTCCATTAATAGCGTACTTACATTGTGTAGCGTGCGTAAATCATCCTCCGTAAAATGATACCGGGAATGAAAATGCTGTTTAGCATTATTTAACTCCTCGAGGTAGCATAGCAACAGGTCGTATACACGTGCTCCTAGAAACAGTTCCAACTCCGCCTCTTCCAGTGTACAATGATAAATACTGTTCAGCAACTCCTTAACACTGGGTGTGATATTCGCTGCAATTTGTTGTACCCCTTTCCCACTTTCATTTCTTACTTTATTACATACCTCGTAGAGTTCCTCATATTTATTGCCCAGCCCTTGTATCAATTCCAAGTTGATATTTATTTGAAGTACTACGGCTTCTCCTTTGGGCATACTTGCTTTATGCTTACCGGCAGGCACATAGTAAAGATGATACCAGCCTTCCGTCAGCATAGCCTTACCAAATCCATTCAGGTTACATGGAATTGTTCCTTTCAGTACATAGCTAAGTGTAATCATGGGCCGACTTACCACTACTTTTACATTCACCGTTTGTTTCATCCGGAACACATGTTGATAGATAGCAAAATCTTTTCCATGAAACGATTGTAGCAACACCTTTCCAAAACGCCCGCTGGTAATAACGGAACCTGTGAAAGGTAGTAATGTATCCTCACTATAAGGAGGAAGGATAGTTGTAACCATTATATCTTTTTGAAGATAATTTGGTAGTAGAAAGTTCATAACGATATGGGTATGGAGCTTAACAATGCATCTGGGTTATCATTCTAACATGCCACAGTATTTATATAAATATACGAAATATATTAATTAACAATTGCAAATAGCAGTAAACAATTCCAGGAGTAAAAGGTTGCATCATTTCATTACCTTCGGAAAGAAGCTGCTAACCCGCTGCTATCCTCCCAAAAACATGTTGCTTTTACTTTAATTACTTATTACTCATTTTTGGACAGCGGTTATTCCGGGCTTCAGACCTGCTACTTCAGTTGAGATAAAAACTGTTCTACCTCAGCTACCGGAGGGTTGATCATCAATATCTTTCCGTCTGGGCCTATGATAAACCGCATAGGAATAGCATCCACTTGTAACAGTTCCGCTACTTTACCTGCTCTTCCTTTCAGATCAGAAAAATTGGGCCATGTTAAATTATGTTCTTTTATCGCGCCGAGCCATAACTTCCTGTTCGTATCAAGTGAAATGCCCACAATTTCAAATCCTTTGGCTTTATATTCAGCGTAGATTTTCTTCAGTGCCGGGAGTTCAGCTACACAGGGCCCGCACCAGGAAGCCCAAAAATCGAGCAGTACATATTTTCCTTTGAAGTTTGATAGGCTACTTAACCGCTGAACAGTGTCGCTCAGTGAAAAATCGGGCAACCTCTTTCCCTGCCGGATAAGATCATCATACACGAACAGCGTGTAGTATAACTCCTTACCTTTAGTTCCTCGTTTGAGTTCAGCCGAAAACTTCTGGTAATATTTCCGGGCAGTATCTCTGGGTATGAAAGTCGAAATACCGTTCAGCTCCGATAGCAGACCATAGCTACCAGGATGCTTGATAATCTCACCGAAAAGAACAGCTTCGCTCTGACGGTTAGCCTTCGTCAGAAAACTGCTTGTAAGCGCTCTCGATGCAGCGGTGTCTTTCAGGCTACCTATACTATCCAATACCTTATTTATACGCCGAACAGTCGGCCTATGAATGCTATCGAGGTAATAGTTATAATAGTCTGTCTGAGGGGATCCAATCACTTTGGCCGCATAGAGGGAATCTTTCTGTCCATCAATCTGAATATTTTTGTTCTCCCCAATGAACGACAGCCGGGTGTCGCTAACAGCAGGTACTTCAATCGACAAAAATTTAACTTCCTCCAGTTTACCAGAAAATGTGAAATAGTCATCCTTGCTCATGCAGGAATCATAGACTTCCACCCGGAAAGCACTGCCGAATCCATAAGGTTTATTCGACAAATAGACCTTTGTATTTCCAATACCTGCAATCCTACCAGAAATTTTATATTGATTACCCTGTGCACAGAGATTTCCTGTCGTAAAACTTATTCCCAGGAACAGCACCAAACAAGTTATGCTACGCTGATATCGCTTCATATAAGATAGTTGTTATTCCCGCCAGGGGGCAGTGAAATTACTGCCACGCTGGAGAGAATTCAATTTAATTATAAAACCGGACTATTACGCACACATGTACGTGTAGTTCTTACCGTTATCACAAGAAATTGATAGGTCTTTTGTAACGCAGGTGCACCAGGGATATGCGGCTACTAGGACGAATCTACTACAGTATTATAAAAACAACTTTCATGAGAAATTAAAGCGTCGTGAAGACTCCGTCATACATGCTTCACAAGGAAAAACGGGCTACAGACAAATGCTATATCGAATCGGTCTCAAATAGTTTTTTCAATGCTTGTGATTCGTGCTCCACTAATGGCAAAAGTTGCTCTTGCGACAAGGAAGATGAAGCCGGGATAAAAACGACCTGGGGATAATTGATAATCTTACGATACAAGACCCTGGCCCTGGAAACATGAAAGTCGGAGGTTATAATCGCAAGTATGCCAGGTTTCTCCTCCAATACCAAATCCTTAGTCATTTGAAAATCTTCCATAGTATTGGAAGAAGGTCGGCCGTTTAGAAACGCATCTGCAGGAATGCCGCTGTCCAAAAGGTACTTTTCAGCATAATAATGATGAGGTTTATCAGTTGTATTAAAGTGTTGACCAAAGCCCCCTGTACAAACAAGTTTAAAATCATTGTTTGCATTATAAAACTTATGCGCACATGCTAATCTATCTTTAGCTATTTGTGACAAGTTTCCCAAATCATCATTGGGAGCTCCAAGTACAATCAATAATTTATTCATAAAATTCGTCCCCTTTAACGGTATGATCTAGGTGATGAAAATCGGAAGGTTAAATTAAATTTAAGGTATTCAATTTATAAAAATAGATAGAATTGAAATCTCTAACACAGATCGCCTATATCTGGGGTCTATCTCTACTAGAAAAGAATTTTTTCCCAGCATATTTAATGAGTATGGATGTATAGGGAGTGTTGAAAATTGATCAATTAAAAAATACTTTATTTTTTTTATTATTGCACGAGATATCGAAATGTATTATCTACTAACACTTTATCCTATATCTTCTTATCATGAGAGTACTATTGTTGAGTGCTATTGCGCTCTTGTTAACCACCCTGACCTATGGCCAAAAAATCTATCAAATCAGAGCCGATAGTGTTCGCATTTATAATCAGTGTGATACCGCTGAGCTTATCCTGGAAAACCATACTAAAAATGTTAGTGGTTTTTTATTTAACAAAGGTCTTGGACGTACCGAATTTCAACGTTTAAGATTAGTATCCCCCGGCCGTGGTCTGATAGCCATCCCTGGCCAGGATACATTGGACTTCGGCTCTTCCCTGAATACGTGGGGAGACGAACGTTATGACCAGCTCAATACAAACTTCTTAACCATATCTGAAGCAACACTATGGCAATCTTGGCCAGCATACAAAGTAGTTGGTTATGATGCTTATGATGTTCCGGATATGCCACCTTTGTCGGACCAAGCCTTTCAGGGGAAAGGCAATAACCGATACTATAATGGTCTTATTGTAAGAGATGGTGATACCGGATTTGATTTTGCCATAAACTGGAATGGTGAGCTGCAAGGGCCTAACGGTGCATTTATTCGTACAAAAGATGATACAAAACCCGCTTGGAGTAATTGGAGAGAGCTGGTTTTTAAAGATTATGTGGACAATAATTTCGTTAAGAAAATTTCAAAAGATACAGTTGTCCTTACCTCAACAGTGGTAAGGATGAA
This sequence comes from Chitinophaga sp., assembly GCF_019236475.1. Lineage (GTDB taxonomy): Bacteria > Bacteroidota > Bacteroidia > Chitinophagales > Chitinophagaceae > Chitinophaga. The sequence goes on along the minus strand of NZ_JAFAIX010000004.1, from coordinate 746,208 downwards.
AGAAAATACACCTGATGCACGAATGGGTTTGGTTACAGTGGACGATGGCGTTACTACCTACACTATTAATACAACAGCAATAACAAGTACCAGCCGTATCATGCTGACCGTTCAAAGTGGACAACCTTTACGAATTGGGGCAGGACCAGCGGCTGTTCCCACAGGGATAATGACATCTGTAGTCTCAAGGGTACCAGGAACCTCTTTTACCATTTCAGTGGCACATGGCGCTGGTCCTGCAGAAGTAGCGTGGTTGATCGCTGAACCATATTAATAATTTCTTTTCCTCATTTTTTATCAGCATTCAGCAACGTATTTAAGATGGTATTTATGAAAAAAATTGTTACCCTTATAATGTATTTAATGATGGCAGTACCGGTGTATGCCCAATATACTTACCGGATGGCTGCCGACAGTTTCCGGATCTCCAATAATACTGATACCGCCGAGCTAATTCTTGAAAATAGGACTAAAGACATACCCGGCTTCCTTTTTAATAAAAGCGCTGGAATAACTATATTTCGAAAACTGAAACTGGCAATACCAGGAAAAAATTTAATGAGTATTGATGGTCAGGATACGCTGAATATCGGTACAACAATGGCTGCCTGGGGAGATAATCGTTATGATTTATCTGCGAACAACTTTACCACATTCCCATATGACAGTTCGGCACTTTGGAACGCATGGCCATTGAATAAGGTAGTAGGATATGATGCATATCGCACACCAGGTATGCCGTCATTATCTGATCAGGCATTTCAAGGCAGGGGTTCGAATCTATACTATAATGGACTTGTTGTAAGGAATAATAATACTGGTTTCGATTTTGCCATCAACTGGGATGGAGAATTACAGGGCCCCAATGGTGCATTCCTCCGTATTAAAGATAGTAGTGCAACTAAATGGAGTAATTGGAGAGAATTATTATTTAAGGATTATTTAGATAATAATTTTTTACGGAATGAGGAGCTAGATTCAGTGTACATATCTTCCACTATTTTTAATATGAAAGAATATGCTAATGATGCACGAATGGGCGTTGTTACTGTTGCATCGGGCCAAAATACAATCACCATCAATACTTCCGCCATCACCGCTAATAGCCGTATATTTCTCACCATACAAAATGGTACTATTACAAAAATTGGTGTAGGACCCGCAGGTATTCCGTTTGGTAATATTGCGAGCGTTACAGCAAGAGTTCCAGGCTCTTCCTTTACAATATCCGTTTTACATGGTACAAGTAGTGCGGATGTAGCATGGATGATTATAGAGCCATACTAACTTCATATCAATGAGCAAGCATAGATAAAAAACAAAAAAACCTACGACTAGCGCAGTTTTTGAAGATTGCTTGTGATCCCGCGGGGACTATGTCAAAGGCTTAATTAGCGCCATTTTTCAAGGAATCATTAGCTACGCTGATACCGTGATGTTCGGAGTTAGCCAGACAGCAGTTCAAAAAGAAGGTAGCTAATCCACCGTTAAATATCTTCTGGATAAGGTGTGGGTGCCTTTCGGATTTTTTGGTATAAAGCCTTTTGCGCAAGCGGGAGCCTTTATCTTTTACCCTGCAATTTCTCCTTAGCTTCAAAAGCTTCAATTACAGCCATTACGTATTCCTTATTGATAGGGGAAAGTTGTTTGATCTTCTCAGCTAGTACGTCTTCGGGGTTAATATTTCTAATCAAAAAGTCCAGCGAACTGTCCAGGACTTCCGCAATTCTCGCTGCTATTTCAATTGATGGTTTCGATTCATCTCGTTCATACTTTCCAATTATATCTCTGGATGTGCCAGTCGCATCTGCTAACTCGGTCTGTGTTAACTTCTTTTGCTTTCTTGCTATGGTAACTTTTTCACCAAATGTCATAATGGATGATTTTCGCGCTAAACTACTGATTTAAAATTTAATATGAAATAAGGGGCCGGTAGGAATAAATATAACCAGAAAACTAGATAATAGTCTACTTTTAATGACAGTAAAATGACCTAAAAAGCTACAAAACACTACATTTTAAGTTTACCATTATCTATATTTTGATTATATTTGTAGAGAATAATCAACATCATGAAAAACCAGCCAAATGAACGAAAAGCCATGCTGCATTATAAAAGTTCGGAACGGCTTTGCCATTGTATAAAGGCTCCATGGTTAAAAGTATCCGCCCTTACAGGCACCCGGCAATTAACTTTTATCCCAAACCATATTACTGAAATAGCGCAAAGCGTCAGCTTAGTAAGGTATTAAAAACCGTATTCTAACTCTACATCATTAATAATTAAAACAAAAAGCCATATGCAAAGTAAAAACCGAATTGTAAAAATTCATGGGAAATGGGTTCAAAGAACTTATGAAGGAAAAACTGTTCCTTGGTTAAACCTCTCCGGGGTGTGGTTGGAAAAAGCCGGATTTGAAATCAGTGACCATATCATTATTTCTGTTGAAAATGGTGTGCTTACAATCAAAATTCATCAAAAAGCTCCCAAGCCTGTTCCCCCTTTTTGGGTTCTATAAGCATCTATAAGAAAATGATACTCCCATTTCGAGTACCGGGCATCCGGGGGCGGGAGCATTCATGAAAGGCGCCTAATAAATAACCCTGTAACTAACCATACAGAATAACGTTCTTCACTTCTGTATTATCAGCTTTCTTTAATGTCGAAAAAATGGTAGCTCTGTTGTAGGGGCGTGGTATTGCTATGCTCCTACAGCGGCTATTCTCGGCCGGCCCGCTGCCGGAAGGAAATCCTTTGCCGGGAGGCGACCGGTTATAAGCTACAGGCAAAAATCATTAGCAAACAACGGTGGAACAAACGGCAAACGTCCGGGATAGTAGATGATGGGCCACAACGGCTGGGCCTAGCCTCCTATATTCTGTCGCTGGTCGAAGTGATGGTGATGAGCCTCTGTTCTTCAGTTGCCCCATCATCTACCAACGCGGACACCGCGTGATAGTAAAATGTTGACCAGGGTACAAATGCTGGTGTTCGCGCTCCTGGTTCTCCCGTCGGTCGCTCAATCAGTGCGCTGTCGATCAGTGCTATAATCTGAGTAAAGGATTTAGTTAGGTTCGAATTTTGTAGCCCTCCAAGATTGTTTCAATATCAAGACCCATTATTGACAATACCAATGTTAGTAGTAGGCATGCCAGTAATTGAAACTTTCCAAATTAAGAGTCTTGTTTCATGCTTGATTTTTTTTGCTCTCAACTGCTCGTTAACTATCAATGTGCTTGCAATGTCCTTTTTTAAAGGCTGAAAAACCTTCAAAAAGCGCTTGTCAAATTTATTCGTCTTTTGCTCCAATTGATGATTAATAATATCGTTATTAATTACATAATCTGCTGGAAAAGGGTCAACAATATTGCTTCTAATTTGATGACCTATCATTTTATGGTCTGCGACACAAATAAAAAGTCCGGTCGTATTTGTAAAGTGAGCTTCAAGAGAAACTCTAATCATGTCGTTTAACATTTTGACAAGCCTCGCAGTTTTGTTAATTGTTCCATCTTCATTACTATTTTGCCTGAATAGTCCGAATTCTGCAGAAAGTCTTAATCCTGGTTCGTCAATGACTAAATCAATCAGTGGTTTTTCATTTCTGTATGAAATTTTCTCTTTAGCAGGAATAAAGGTTTGACTATTGATTGGAACTTCAATTTGAATTTGTGATGGCCGAAAGCTATAAGCTTCCATTAAAGCAGCAAAAAAGTCATATCGTATGCTGTCTTCACCCAAAAGCAGAAGTGGTTTTCTATTAAGTCGTTCCTCAAGTAAATTTTTATAAGCCTGAAATAGTTTTTCCATGAGTGATAATGATCTTTGCTTACTATTAACGTTCAGGTATTGTGATCCCGCTGGTACAAAATTCGAACCAATTAATAGAAGATAGTTCTCTTCTGGCAAATATTTTAAATGCATAAAAATGTCTTTTTCAATACGAAAACCAGAAGACACCTAATTATTGATAAACTCTCCAAAAATCAAGATAAAATTCTTCTACAGAATGTTACACAGGAATGTTCCTTGTCAGAGTAACTTTTGATGTTGCTAATGATACTGGACTCGCCTAATCTAAAATGAAACCCGGAAGAGCTAATGTCCTTAAGGGTTCCTCCTCGCAATAACATCCCCCCGCTTATCTACTCGGATTATATCATATTTACCAATATCCTTATCCAAAATTTATAGATCGGTCAGACACTTTGAAGGTGAGTTCATGTTTTAGCTTGCTCATCAAATGATCATTCATCTCTTCCTGCTCCCTATTATTCTGCTGTGATCCGTGTCATCTTTTCATGCATTTCATCGAGTATATATGTTACGTATTTTGCAGCGCCTTGTATGGCTACCTCCTGGACAAAGTTATCTATATAATATTCAAGGTCAGGAATACTTACCTTCAGACCGTCCGTTTGCGTAAATATGAGTTTGACAGGATTGCCCTTATAAGTTTTCTCTAATACAATATCATCGGTCCCCCAATAATAAGGAACTGTGTCATGCTTATATATGCATTGCCTACCTGTGCTAAATGCATAATTTTGTACCAAAATTGAAATCAACTGATTCCTGTAAGTATCCAGCATTACCCAGTCATACCATGCGCTGGGCCTTGAAGCGTAAATCTTGTCGTTTTTCCATCCAATCCTGATTGCATTTTTCTCCTGCATCCAATTCTGGAGCCAAGGGTGTTTATATAAAGCCTCATGTACGGTCCTAATTCTCCACTGGGAGATTTCGGCGGAGTCCCAAGCATTCATTCTTGAATCTTCCTGCACCAAAACACTACAATGCTGCATGAAGGTCATCTCGTCTGGCAAGCTGAAGCAGTCAACGGTGAATTGCTTCACCGTCTTATTGGAAGAAAGCATCCTCTTCAAATAGTGTTCACGCTCATCCTTATCTGTAAAGTTCTTTCCAATTAAATCAATATGAAATTCAAATCTGCTGATCAGAGCCCTTAGAAAAAGATGATCTTCACGATATTTTTCATTTACCCCCCCTTGGTCAAAAACCTGAAAAGCCATTTCTTTCCTATGAGTAAAGTCCTCTTCGCTCATTTCAGGAGAGATCAAAAAGCCAATGGATCCTTTAAAGAAGAGGTGGGATTCTGCTTCTATAAAGAGCTTCTCCCATGTAATATTTTGTCGTATGAAAGATGCTTTTTGTCTTTCTTCTTCTATGGCTTCTTTTGAAGAAGATAGCTGTAATGGAGCATCCGACAGTAGGCTGTATATTTTATTCGCTTTTAAAGACAGCTCATTCACCACCTTCATAGCAGCGACCATTGAACTGACGTCATTAATGTCGGTATTGGCTACAATGTTCCATACAACCCGCATCCATTGTTTAAAGCACGTTTCATCATAATCAAATCTTTCAACATATAAAGTAACAGCCAGGAATAGTACACGATGAGATTGGGTGATTTCTCCCTCAAACAACGACAAACGCTCATTCCAGGAAGCATGCATATACTCATTGATACTATTCCAGTTCGAAGAAAGACAGTCTAATATCTTCTCTATAGCTTGTGTAACATTCTCTTGAGAAAAGATGTCTTTAAAATGATGAAAACCAGCATACCCGGACTCTCTCTGTAACTTTTGATAGACTTCATCTCTACCAATTTTTTCGTGGTCCAAAGAGGAGGCAAGAATATACCGGTTCAACAGATAGCGATAGAAAAAGCGGTTAAAAAAGGGATCTACCGCCTTTTCTGTCGCCGTGTTCCCAAACGCGTTGTTTTTAATCAGGCCCCAGAACAGGTTAGTCCACTCGTTGTCAAGTTTTTGAGCAAAAGACATATGATATGGCATGGATCTCCCGCCAGCCACTACGTATGTTGCAAATTCATTTTTAAAAGGGTTCTGGTTGTCTTGGAGCCAATTAATAAGGTCTGCCTTAAAGTTTTCAAAGTCTGTCAACTGCTTTCCACGTGCGTTCATTTTGATGTAAAGCTCATCAGAGAGGTTGAATCCATCCAATGGCAGTATATAAAACGAAAGTAGATTCAACTTACTGTATAAGAGTTGCGAACTGTTCTCATAATGTTCATGGATAGCATCCAACATTACAAGCATAGACTTCACAGTGGGGTCTTTTTCGTAAATGCTGTAAAACCATGCCTGGTCTTTTATTTCTTTAGCGGGTTTTTGTTTAAAGCTCACAGACAACGTAGAAAGTATTTCACAGAATTTCCGGGCACTGATCCTTGTGTCATATGAGAAACACCGCAAACTGCTCCTTAATACAGCCAACTGATCATTTGCCAATTCGCGGTTTCCGATATACCAATGCAACAGAAATAAGGTAGTGAGCCTTTGTTGCCCATCTAATGGTACAAAATAAATTTTATTGTCAATGGATTTTGTCGAACCTTTGATCCTCTTTATTGAACCATAAACGAAGTCAAGATCCAAGAATTTCCCATCACGCAGCGAGTGAAATATTGAATTTAAAAACCGTTCCCTGATCTCTATCTCATCTATGCGCCCCTGTGCATAATCTCTCTGGATCATAGGGATTTGAATGCCATCGAACTTATAACATTTTGTTTCATTATTTGTCTCTATCTCTACTTCTTTGGAAAGAATATCTATGATGTTATACTTATTCATTTTATGTTTCATTGTGGTTGGGTAGGAAGAAAGTCTATCAGGGTTTCAGCTAACACGTTTCGATAGGTTTTAATGTCCTGTTCTGTCCATTTTGTCAATGTTTTACCCTGAAGATCAAAATATTTCAAGAACACATTTTTAGTGCAGATTGGAATAAAAACCCCGTTCTTATCCTTTTCAATAATGGTTCTTCTTTTTGTAGGGAACAATGCATTTCCATATGCCCTGTTAGTACCCGCGTCCAGGAGAGTAAGGTTACCAATATTATCTTTCAGCGTTTCGTGATTTGAATTTTCTTTCGCAAGAATGATGACTTCTCCATGCAATGAATCGAAATCTTTCTGTCCTCCCTCATTTCTAATGAAATTTTGTACGTTATCATATAGTTCGGAATACTGGGATATTTCAGGGAGGCTTTCCAGTGAGCTTTCCAACCATACTTTTTGTGCTGCATAGCTTCTTAAAGCATTTTCAGTAAAGGAATCAATATGTTCAACATCCCATGATTCTTCTTTAAAAGACCTAAAAGGAAATTTGAAAATAATTGACTTGCTGATACACTGCTTCACAATATAGGTTATGTTAAACAGCAGCAAAAGTTCCCGAATCGCTTTTTTGTCCTTGGAATACGACAAATTAAGGAATGGAGTCATTGGATCGTCATCCGAATAAGTCCATTCCACCTTAGTATATTGTTGTCTTATTTTGCCCATCAGTATTTGGGTGATGGCTTCTTTTGTATCCGATTTGGAGGAAGTCAGTTCATAGAGGGTCGAAATATCATGGCGACCACAATAAATCAAAAAGCCAATGTAATGATACCAGACCGGATTGTTGTACCATTCCTGAAACCTGTTGAAGTAATCAGTTACCGCTGCCCATTGATCCTTTACAAAATCAAAGCCGGTCATCTTGTCTAGCTTACGGTAGAAGTAGCGGAAAGTTGCAAACCTATCAGTTCCTATTTCTTTAACGATCCCGGGGTCTTTCTTTGCGTCCACATCACGCATGATGTCAAAAATATACTCTATCCTGGCTGCCAAGTGATTCTCCCGCTCATTTAGAAACCACCAGAAATCATCTTCCTGTAGTGTATTCTCAATTTTGTCCCATTCATTCGCAATCTCAAGTTGTCTGAGTTTAGCTAGTTCGGCTTCTTCTCCAAAATTTCTTTCCTGCAAAAAAAGGGCTTTAATCAGTTCTGCATTAGTCAGCGATATTTTACCAAGATTTATCCGTATGAAGGTATCTATGGGATTTACTTCATTGGTAATTTCATACCAAATAACCTGAACAACCCCCTCAGCCTTTTGGTTTTCAAAAGGATAAACCAACGTTCTGATCACTGACTCTCTTACATCTCTCTGCCCATTTTTTTCCTCAAACCATTCCCGGATATATTTGTAGGCAGCGGAAATATGAAAAAGGTCGATCTGGTTATCATTACATTCCAGAATGTTATTAAAATAATCCTCAGTAACTGCTCTTGTTTCGTAATCAATATTAAAAATGTCTTTCTTGTATTCGCTCTTTAAAGGTTTCCCATTAAGATGCTCCTTGATAAGATAAGTAAACAATATTCGTAGCGTCGTCAACCTTTGTTGACCATCTACTACCTCATATCCTTCTAGTTCTTTTGCTGTTCCATCATCGCCGCGTTTCCATGTATGTTTTTTTACCACAATTGGTTGCAAACAGTAAAATTCATTTTCTTTCTTGGTTTTATTTGCAAATGCCAAAATATCGTCCAGCAAGTCCACCACCTGTTGCTTTGTCCACCGATATCCTCTCTGATAAGAAGGAATGAAAAAATCCCGTTCAAGTAAATCATATACGGAATAGAGTTGAATTGTGTTTGACATTTATGATTATCAAGTATTTAGCGTTATTCAGGTGTAAAAAGATCTCTATTTTCCTTATTTACTTGAAATAAGAATCTTGACTTCATGCCTGAAAAAAGAATGTGTTTTTTGTAATTGCTACGTAATTCCTCGGTCTAAACTCCTACGTGCTGCATACAATTATTTATCATGTTAGAAATTCCATACCATTCCTAAGTCTCATAATATTAATATTGATCAAATACATGAAAATAGCTTTGGTCGAACAGAATTCAATCTTCTAGAACTAATTTGCAATTCGATTTTTTAAATTAACAGTCCTTTGTAAGTCCCCAATTTTTTCTTTAAGAAATTTGCTATCAATTTCTTTTTCCTGATCAAACGCAGTCTTGCTCGTATCACAAAAAATCATTAAGCTTTTTGACAATTCATTCAACATAATATAAATTTGACTGATGTAGTCAAAGTTTCCATTTTTCTCCTTCCATAAATTTATAGCAGACTGTGACAAGCCATTTAGTGGATCTACAATCCTAAGACCGTTATTCACTATTGATATTATTTTTCGTTCAAACGCGATTCTCTCTTTGAATCGTTTTCTGGTGTTCTCTGTGTTCATTTAATACTGATTTTTTCAATCTCTAAAAGAATTTTTAATGCCCAATCCAAGATTTGTCTTTGCATCATAAGGAGCTTATCTATGATCAAAAAAGGAGGATCTACCCCACGGGTACTACAATATCTACTTTGAATTAACAGACCATAATCAGCTTTTGAAATTCCCAAATCCAAATTCAGAGCTGCATCGGCACTAAAATCGAACTGTTTCTTAAGAATTGGCATTGCTGACATGGCGATATTCCTGGCACATACGTGTAACAACCCTGCCTCATAGATCAAATTCTGCGGGGTGCCAATAACTTCTGCCTCAATTGGCCTTAAAATATCTATTAAAGAAGCGATATCAGTAGCAGCAGAACTATATTCATTTGGCGTACCAATATTGTCAATAAAATCTGTGCTGGAAGAAATTTCTTTAGATTCCAAATATAAATGCCACGCGAACAAATGTCCTTGTTCAAAAAACTCGACGATTTTATTCACGCTGTACCAAGAAATTGAAATTTGGTGATTGAATAAACTTTCAATTTCTTTTCTTACATTATCAGTAGCATACTCATTATTTTTCAACACAACCAAAATGTCATAGTCACTATTAAGTGCATAATCTCCTCTTGCATACGAACCAAACAACCTTATGGTTTCTATATTATCTAACTGCATGCTATCTCCAAGAGAACTTGTTAAACAATATTCGAACAAACAAACTAAAAGCAACATACCTGAAGATTATCAAACTTCCTTTTACGAAATCACTGACATCCGCTCCCTGAATTCCAATAAACGCTTTTACATCATTTGCACAATAAGCCATAAAACCTGAAAATGATCCTTCTAACGTATTCTTCTCTATATTGTCTGAAAAAACTAATTGCAGTATAGCAGTTAACAAAATCAAAAGTATTATGCTAAATAATACACGAAGTGGTTTTTCTCCATGCCCCCATATAACGTTGTCTATTACAAGACCATAATATTTGCGAATAGCTGTAAGTTTCTGCCCCACCTTGGAATACTTGCTAGAGTAATACGCCTCATTGCGCAGCATCGCCCTTCTATAATGCTCTTTATTCGCTTCAATTTCTTCAGATAGGTATGCTCTTACAGCCTTAACATCTCCAAATGAATTAGCATTTGCTTTATGGTTTTGCAAAAGCAATACCTTCACATTGGGCCATTCAGGTAAATTATTTAAAACTTGCTTCTGCTGGATTAATGTAAATTTCCAAATAGAGTAGTGAAATTTACAGCGTTCAAAATTCGCATCTCTAAAGTTACTGTCAAAAAATTTTGCTCCAGTGAAATTGCACTCAATAAATCTAACTTTCCGAAAGTACGACCTTTGAAATACACAAAAGGAGAAATTACATCTTGTGAATACCTTTTCGTAGGCACTGCAATCAGTAAATTGGAAATGTGAAAAATCCTCATCTATCTGATCTTCACTAAATGATTCATTACTATGAATTACGTTTACAGGCTTTGCAATCAGTGACATCCTGATTAAGGTTTTTGTTTAATAATTGCTTAATACGAAATAAAATCAGTATGATTTCTCCGTAGATTTAAAGAATATGAAATAATATGTGGAACCATCTCGATTAATTCTGAAAGAATACAAATCTCACTAGGGCAATCTCTTTTAGATACAGTAACATATTAATTTCACATACCATGTAATATAATGTTTTTTTGTCTGCCTAGAAATGTAAAATTCTAATTTTTACAACAAAACAATAACGAGCTACCGATTAGACATTAATGACTGCTTCAGCTCCTGGACACGTTGAAAAATAAAGTACGCAACTTGCTCCGGAGAATGCCTGCTCGCATCTATGTAACCATCTGTCGCCAATATACCTTCTACATCTCCATTATCCGTTTTTATCAGCATCACCCTATCGTGTTCTCTTTTAAATATCACTTCACGTATTACTCGCCATTCAACTCCACACCATTGTTTTCGCTGATAATCTGACGATAAAAATACAACCAGTAGCTTCGACCTGTTACGGTAAATATTAGCAAGATATACATCGAGTCCTGGTCGTGCTAAAAATGCTTGAAAGTCAAAATCGTAAAAAACTGGCATTTTCGGCATTAACAGTTTTAGTTCTTTCAACACAGCTTCCACGTATGGCCGGGATTCTCCCGGAAAGGAAAAGGCTACATCAAATTCGATTCGATCGGGGCTTGCAATGGGCACAATGCTACTTGGTCCTACTGGAAGTATTATGTCATATGGTTTCAGCTCTTCAATCAGGGCTACTTCTTTCACAGCCCAATGGGTCCGGGTAGATTCCCATCCGACAATATCCAGTGCTGGGGCCATAGCACGAAACTGTGTTGCATCAATCCATGGATTTACCTGCTCAATTTTAAATTCCAGTACAATATTGTTGGACCTTTCCTTTATATTAGTGAGCCAGCCGAGTAGCGGTGGTTCATCGAAACCTTCGTAGGTAAAAAGACTTGGAAAACTCTTAAGTTCCACAATAGCCTCTATCGAAAACGTACCAAGCCTTTCCGCAATAGCCTTTGGAGTGTATTCACTAGATCTAACACATCTTTCTTTAGGCAGACTATACATCTTTCATGACCATGCATTTTCTTCTCCAGTGACAAGTAAATTAAACATTACTTATTTTTATATCATTAATATTAAAGTAAATATATTAATCTGTGTTAACTGATTCAAGTAAAGATTTAGGATACCCCATCAAACGTAGTATAACCTTGGACCATCCTTGGACAAACTTGGGGAATAAAGAGGCTACCCCCGCACCCAATAAACCTGCTATAGTATTATATCGTTCTGCTGTCTCTTTAAGAGAAGGATAATTTTTTAAGAGTAATACCAAAAAATGAATAAGACAGAATACAAGTATGGCTAGTAAGAACCTAGCAACCATCTTTATTCGTCTAAGAAAAATTGGTTTGTATTCAAGAAACTGCAAATCAAGAGGATTCTTGCCGTATTCTTTCATACTAATAATTATGTCATGACACCGCATGGCAAGCAAGGCTGTGAAGAGGTTATTACCCGTAAACAAGGAAGGAGCAGAAGTAATTTCATTCAAAGCATTATTTAGCATCTCATTCGAAATAACTGACCGGTTCTTTCTGTATAGAAAAGGTATAATAACAAATTGAAGACTATCATATCGATTGACATCAACATTTAATAGATTCTGAAACGTAATGGTTGCCGGGGATGACGGCCGGATCCGAAGAATGTTCCCTAACCATTCTTTCCCAACTCCAAACATACAAGAACCTACTAAAATTGTATAAATCAAAAGATCATCGAAGACAAAAGGAGGTGGATCGTCCCTCGTAGGGCTTCTGCGTGCAAGTCTATTAAAATGTAACTCAAACTCAGGTTTATTATCAGCAATAATAGCCTTTATGCATCCAAAGTAAACCTGGTCTACTTCTGAGTCATTATCTACTGCCAGTTGAAAGACAATAGACTTATTAATTAACAAGCTCCAAAATGCATGCAATTTATTGTCGCCATTTAAAGCTTGCAATAAAGGTATTCTTTCATCTAAAGAAACCATTTTCTTTGCTTCAGTTTAAAATTTATACTATCAGGATCCCATCCCTCAATCTTTCTCAACCTACATAATAACCTCGCAATTAACGTAGAATAGAGCATCGTCGCAGGAATTTCAGAAGGAAGAAAATTGCGCCAAGACAAATAGGTAAAGGAATAGAGCTGTTGAACGATATAATCAAGATCAGTAAAAATTAGGCGATCTATGTCAGCAGTATCAGCACGACCTTCAGGAAGCCGAATTTTTATCTGCATTGGATTGCTCACACCATGAGTTGGAGACTTAACCTCTCTTACTCCAAGCATCTGAACAACGGCAGTATAGTTATCGATTTTATAGTTACTTCCCCTACCAGGCACATATTTTCCTTTTACCTGATCAGCCCGAACAGTACCAGGTTGTGATACATCAAAGAGACGGAAAGGATTATGCTTACTAATCGTCACAAACGCAAAGTTTATGCGATATTGAGGGTAAAGGCTTACTAAGCGAGCAATTACATCAAATTCTACATTCTTTATTGGTTTAAAAATATGAAAAACCAAGCGTATAGTATCATTGGGTTGCCAACCAAGGTCTCGCTCCAATTTATCAATCGAGCTTTTAAGATTATTTAATAATTCCTGGAAATATTCATCAAATGGAACATCCTTTGCTTTACTGCTTACCAAATATTGACCATCGCTTGCCATAAAAGTGGTCAAACCGACTACGCGATCCTGTTGAGCACCTTTAAATGCATTCTCACGCACCCAACTGTGTCCAACGCCAATAATCAATTCTCGATCTATTGTCTGATTAGACGGTAACACCCAAGGAATACCACCCAGCTTCGCATAAATTTGCAATGCAATAGAGTTTAAAACCACATCAGTGGCCTGTCTCATATTCTCCGATGTAATAAACTGTACAGGAATCTCCAGTTTCAACAGTTTTGCCTTGATCTTGTAGTAAGGATTATTCTGTTGATCTTTTTGAAATTTAAATGATGCGGGTATCTCAATAATTGCAAGATCCGGACGGGTATCTTCAAGTGATCTAATGACATCCAGATAGGCATCCCATTCAAAGGATTTAATATCGCGGTCATCAATAGCAATTCTCTGAAACTCGTACTTTTTTTGTAACCCCGAATCATACCATTGGGAATTAGGAATTCCATCCAGCAATTTTCTAAGGAACGATGTGAAGTATCCGCGATTATCTTTATGACCAATACAAAGAAAAGTTGGGGATTTAGGCTGAAAGATCTGAGAATCCCATGGCCCATATCTTTTTAGTCCTACATCGGCGGTAGGACAAGTTTGTGTCCGGGCAAAATCAAAAATAAAAGTTGGCGCTTTTAAATTTATTGAATTTTGCACTTCAAGCATACGGTTATTTACCGAGAAGCTGAATTCTCCCTTATTACGAAATTGTATAAAATAATAGTCTCCCCTCTCATCTTTTTCCACAAAGAGAGAATGTGCTATTTTTGAAATATCCTCATGGACCTTTTTATTGTTTAGTATTTCGTGCCTTTTGCTTTTGATGAGAGCTGAGATACTATTCCATTTCTCCTCCCCAAGCCTAAAAGATAGATACGCACCCATATTATATCCAGTTTTCCTTATGGAAAGTTTATCCAAAGGAATACTAAGTTCTCCATCATTGGAATGAATAATGGCTTCATTCCCATCTGTTCGTATCAATGTACCGATAAAATCATCATCAGGCTCTAATATTCCTTTCAGTCCTGGGTTATAATCATTATGAAGTACCTCCAGATTATCCAAGATAAATCCCTCGTCCTTCAATTCTTTGCAGTTTTTGGTAAAACCCAATTTCGACTGGTATTAATTACAAAACCATACTGCAGCTCTGTACCGTTTCTTATCAGCCGAAGCTGGACTTCTATCATTTTTTTGAAGGCCACTCTGTCCTTAAGATCGTCAGGAAGCACACTCCTTATTATATCGTCCTTTTCCTGACTTGAAAAAAAACGAAATGGATAAAAATCAACGGGGATGTAGTTTTTAAACCGATCTTTGAAAGTCCGGAAGAAAATATGCTTGATTAATGAGGATGTAACTTGTTCATCTGAATTCGCATTTAGATCTACAAAAGAAGAGAAAAGTCGCTCGTCGTTTCCTTCCTTGTTCGAAATAAAAATCTTGTCTTCATGCCTGAAAAACGAATGTGTTTTATTGTAACTGCTGCGTAATTCCTTTAAGCGTTCAACAGAATATGGCTCTGATGCTAATCTGTACTTTGTGGAGTTAATTGTAATAGGAAAAAAATTCAACTGCATATCAAACTTATAATTCTCAAACAATTACTTATGAATATACAAAAAAATATCCTATTCTAACAATTTAATATGGATTAAAACAGAAAAAATCAGAAAACAAATATGTTTTAATTTATATGTTTTGACAAAAAGATTCTCCTTTCTAATTTTTGCTTCTTTAGTATTTCTGCGACAATCAGCATATTAACAGTCACATTGGTGCTTTTCCAGTTTTGCTTCTATCTATACAAGTCTGTTGAGGAAAAATCTTAATACCATGATGTTTCAGGAACATGCATTGTAATTACGGGATCCGATGCACACCCGACTTTATCCTGACAACGTCAACAATCGCCATTGATACCATCTATACAACAATACATATTCTACAGTGGTTATGTACTATCTGGAAATAAGTCTTCTTAATTTTTAAACCATTTGAATAATGGGAAAACGCAATTTTCAATATCCAAATTCAGAATTCGACAATAAAGACTATAAAGTGAAGCCCTCAGAAGTAATTGCAGCTTTCTCGAAAGAGGGAATTATAATAACTGAGGAAGAAGCTCAAAAGGTACTTGAATTAATGCACGATTTAGCCGAACTCTCGGCTGATAACATTATGAAAAAGCTATCTGATAAAAACACTAAGCGAGAATAACATAATTCATTTCCGTAAGAATGAATCCTGCTGGGACTCGAACCAATCACTTATTGTATGTCAACAACTTAGAATCGTTCCAACTTCTCCCAATAAGATGTTGAATCAAAAAAGGCTTCAGAACAGTGTGTTCTGAAGCCTTTAGTAATTTTTCGTGATCCCATTGGGACTCGAACCCAGGGCCATACATTAGAAGTATATGGCTCTACCAACTGAGCTATGAAATCATTCCTGTGGTGGGAGCGCGGAAGTAGAAAAATAGCTTTCTAAACCCAAAAAATTCTCGCCTAAAAATTTATTTCTCCTCCTGCAACACCACATGCTTAATATTTTTCCGGTCGTAGGTATATGTAATATGCACCAGGCCATCGCGGGTTTGGATAATGGCCGGATAACTGAATTCCTCTGTAGTTCCATCTTCCAGCACCACAATATCTTCCCATTTCACTCCATCGCGGGACGCCGCTACTCTCAGGCGCGAACGGCCATTAAACCAATCCTTACCCGGCAGGTCCGGATTATAAACAATCAGTTGCAAACCATTTTTCAATGTCACAGCATCTGTACCTGAATTGGGATTGGGTAGTGATGTTGCTGTTAAAGAAGACCAGGTTACTCCACTATCCACTGACCACGATTGCACTACCTTTCCCTGTTTACTCCTGCACAAAAGTTGCAACTTCCCGTTACCATAGCTTAGGACACTTGGCTGTATCACATCCAGTAAGGAACCAGTATCTATGGGGATAATCTTCCAGTGGCGCAAATGCATATCCGTCTGTTCTACCTGAATTCTCCAACGGCCCCCCTCCTCTTCCACACTGGACGGACAAAGCACCTTACTCCCCAACACCAACGCCTTATTTTTCACAGGCCCTATTACGTTGGCAGGTAAGCGTATAGCAGCAGACCAACTACGACCATTATCCACTGAAGTTTTCATCATTCCCCACCATTCCCGCGGATTAGGTCCTACCTTGTAAAATAACACCAGCTTGTTCTTCAATGGTAGCAAAACCGGATTCCAGCACGGATAACGAACCGTATCGTGCAAAATACCAGTAGCCACTACAGTTGGCGCAACACTACCGTGCGCCGGAATTAATCCCTCCCAGATTACCACATCCTTCGCGCCTTCATACGTTCCGCCAAAGCAGGCAACATGCAGGCGCCCGCCGGCATCTTCAGCAAGCGTGGAGGCATGACAATTGTTAAAAGGAGGATTCTCAAAGAGCAACTCTGCCTTCACTATGCGCCAGCGAGACTGCCCGCTTACAGGGAAACCCCCCACAAGCAGACATACTAAAACGAATGCATATTTTCTCATATCCGACAAAGATTAAACAAAAAATCTAAAGTTGCTACTCCTGTCATAGTCCACTAAGTTTGGGCTATCGATTTCTCGTGTTATTTGGCATTCTCCGTATCAGTTTGAATGCCCTAAAACGTCTTACTGGTAAACATTACAAAATATATCCGTTAGGACCCTTACGGTAAAGCGTATTGCGCTACCTACTAGTGAGAAATTTGTTATTTTAGTAAAAGCTCGTTAACCTGTATAAAGTACGGGAAAGAAATCGGGGTTATACTATAGGTTTTAGAAGTTATCCGTGATCCCGCTTGGACTATATCAAAGGCTGTAGTAGCGCCACTTTTCAGGGTCTGGGTAAACACTACAGAACTTCTTCTATTTCGGCTTGAGATTGTTCAATTTTTAATAAGGTCTTCTTCAATAAATAGTTGACTCCAAAAATTTGCGCCGAATTATTTAAGTATACACTAACCCCCTGGGGTGTTTAAACAATTTCAGAAAAAGGATACAGTAGACTTATATTTTTTTACTGTATCCTTTTTGTATCCTTTTTGTATCCTTTCAGATTCGTTTTGTATGATTTACCAAACGGCGCCTGGCGCAACTCTTGACCAGTTTAAAGCAGCTTATGATGCTAATGTTTACGGCCCTGCAACAGGAGAAATCCCCTGGTAACGAAAAGAAGAGATCAGCACTGAAACAAGGAAGCGCTAACAGGATAATGGCATCAACTAAAAAACAGACCAAAACAACAAAGCCCACGCCATTGCGC
The DNA here is from genome assembly GCF_019236475.1 of Chitinophaga sp. Lineage (GTDB taxonomy): Bacteria > Bacteroidota > Bacteroidia > Chitinophagales > Chitinophagaceae > Chitinophaga. The sequence continues at coordinate 728,545 of NZ_JAFAIX010000004.1, read as the reverse complement.
GAGCTTTGTAATCTATAGTACGAATATCGAAGCAATTTATATCGCCTCCGCTGGCACTACCACCGGGGCAACTTTAGGCGGAGTAACCAGCAACGGTGCCGCTACTTCATCCCCTACCATAGGCCCATCTGCTGCCAGCTCGCTGCCCTCCTTCTTTGATTTGAAAATTGGCCACAACAGTTGTGCATACCATTCTTCCTCTTTGTAATGTTTTAAGCCGTAGCCTTTCGGATACTGCCGGGTGATAATACCGGTTCCAAAAATAAGGTCCCAGATAAAAAACATGTTTCCAAAATTCCCTTTATAGTATCCGACGCCATCATCTGTGGAATCAGCATGATGAGCATGATGGGTGGCAGGAGTTGATATGAGTCGTTCCATTACCCAGCCGATTGGTTTCAACCACTTGATGGTGTAAAATGGCTTATCCCATTTGATACTGCTATGTGCGCCAGTGGTGATCAGGGATTTGATCCCTCCTACAAAGAGTGCCGGATAGCCCAAACCCAGGTAGGTAAGTGCTACCGTCAGATATATCTGGGAAAAGAATACCGTGTAAATAATATTCTGTCTGCTGGCCATCGCCATTCCCATATAGGACGCAGAATGGTGCGTACGGTGAAAACGCCACAGGATGGGCAACTGATGATGCAAACGATGATACCAGTATTGGGTCAGATCGTCGGCTACAGCCATGATAGCAAATCCCCACCAGAAAGGCACCCAGGCAAATGCATCCTTGGCCTGCGGTAACACCCAGGGCAACAACTGCAACCCGAAATAAGCAATCATAGGTCTTAATATCACTCTGGGAAGAATAAAGCATACCATATCAAGTATTCGCTCATTCTTCGTCCATTTGTTTTCATATAATCCTACGGAAAATTCTACTACGCCTATCCCTACCATGATAGCCGGCAGGCCCCATGTTTTCAGGTTCTGAAATACAATCTCCAGGATTGCTGGCATACGAAAAGACGGTTGTGTTGTTACGCTGGTTAACCATGGCCGAGTTCCACTAAAATAAAAGGAGAGCAACATCAGGGCAATAGGTAATATATATAGCAGCAGGCTCACCAACGAATCTCGCAGGATGACGGATGTACTTGTTTTTGCAGGTGCTGTCATAATGAAATGTTTTAGGTGATATGTTATTTGTTTAACAGGTTAAATACAATCCAAATAGTGCCGGATATTACTATCAGCGGTATCAAAAAAATAACAATGCCAATAGCAATCTTCTTTGTTATCAATACGATATCTGCCAGTGTCATAAATCAACTTTTAAATGAGTTAAGGATGTATAATTTCTACATGGTTTAACTTACCAGTAAACGTGTAAGGCGATCTATACAGCGGCGATACTGCTGAGCCCTGATCTCTGCCTATATCCAGCCCCTCGTCATAAGGTGTGATCAGCGCATCTTCTTTCGTAATAACCCGCTCTGCTACTTTTTCATCGTTGATGTATAGTATTTCAGTACCAGCGGGATCTGTTAAGCGCCTCGCCGGTGTATACTTCAGTTCATAACGCAGGATAGCTTTGCCAGCACTAAGTTTACGGGAGGCTGTCAGGTCTGTTAAGCGGCCGTTGTTGTTATGCACTGCTTTCAACCTACCCTCCTGCACAAAAAGCGTAAACCCTGAGAAACGGCCACCGATGGCCAGCAACACCCCTTCTGCCTGATCATCCTTCAACTCCACATCGGCATTGATGATAAATGACTCCTCGCTGAGGAAAGGCGCTGAGCGTGTAGGCACCTGCGTTAGTCCCGGGTATAAAACAGCACTGCGCCGGCTATCCAGCGGCCCTCTGGTGAGTAATGCCGGTGTAATACGGGTAGTATCTCCCAGTAAAGGATATACTTTATATTGATGCGCCTGCTCATCGAACAAGAGTTGCAACTCTTTCAGCTTTGCAGGATTGGCAGCAGCCAGGTCATGTTGCTCGTTAAAGTCTTCATTGAGGTTATATAGTTCCCATTTATCATTGCTGAAGGGAGTTCCCCGCTCATGTGCCACTGCTGCTTTCCAGCCATCTTTGTAAATGCTGCGCCCACCGGCGATTTCATAGTATTGCACATGATGTCTGCCTGGCGCGGTGGAACTATGAATCGTATAGGCGAGACTGATACCTTCCAGGCTATCTTGTGGATAGCCATTAATTACTTTGGGTACGGTTAATCCTGCCAGTTCCAGTACAGTAGGTGTAATACTGTTCACGTGAGAATACTGTGTACGGATACCTCCCTGTTTAATCAGCTTAGGATAAAAAATGACCAATGGATTACGGGTACCTCCCTCGCTGTTGGCATCCTGCTTCAGGTAGCGAAAAGGTGTATTGGCGGCCTGCGCCCAGCCAACCGGGTAGTTAGGGCCCGATTCCCACGTGCCTATTTTATCATACAAACTATCTATCTCTTTAATCCTGCTGTCGTATGATTCGGCAAAAAGGTTCCCGTTAATATATTCATTGATACCGTGTACGTGTCCACTGAGTCCACCTTCCTTGCTGGCGCCATTATCTCCGATAATCAATACAATCAGGGTATTATCCAGTTGCCGGGTATCACGCAGGTAAGCAATTAATCTTCCCACTTCGTAATCGGTATGTGATAAGAAGCCGGCATATACTTCAAAGAAACGGGCAAATACCTTCTTTTCTACCGGAGACAATGATGCCCAGGGCTTCACACCAGGGTTGTTGGGAGGCAGTGTTACATTAGCGGGTACCAGTCCCAGTTTTTTCTGCCGGGCTAATACCTGCTCCCGGTATACATCCCAGCCGGCGTCAAACCTGCCTTTGTATTTCTCAACCCAGGATTTATCTACCTGGTGTGGCCCATGCGTAGCACCGGGAGTAAAATAAAGAAAGAACGGTTTCTCTGGCGCAGCGGAATGCTGGGCAGCAATATAGGCAATCGCCTTATCTACCAATACTGTAGTGAGATGCTGGCCATGTAGATCTGGCTCTACTTTCCCGGTATTTTCCCAGAGTGCAGGTGTATATTGATCCGTTTCTCCTCCCATAAAACCGAAGAAGGCATCAAAACCGCGACCAGTAGGCCAGCGGTTAAAAGGTCCTGCCGGCGTAAGGTCGGGGCTGGGCGTTACATGCCATTTACCGACAGCATAAGTATTGTAGCCATCTTCCCGCAATATTTCCGCAATAGTCCCCTTTTCAAAAGGCATATAACCGTTATGCCCCGGAAAATTAACGGCCGCATCAATGACGGTAGGTACATTAACAGAGTGATGATTCCGGCCGGTTAACAACGAAGCGCGTGTAGGGCTGCAAATAGCGGTGGTATGAAAATTCGTATAACGTAAACCGTTATTAGCAAGACTGTCAAATACGGGCGTTTCTACCAGGCCGCCAAAGGCACTGCTGGCGCCCCAGCCAACATCGTCCAGCATGATGTAAACAATATTAGGAGCGCCTTTCGGTGCAGTAGGATTGAAAGGCGTAGCAGCTAGGGTAGACTGAGATAAATTGACGCCTACCTTGCCTGCATAAGGCTTTTCAGGGCTATACTGGGCATATGCGGAGGCGCCGGAAAGCAACGCCAGGGTAAAAAACGTTTTGTAAGAGGGTAAATATTGCATGTGATATTGATTGTGTTGGCCATTAGATTATTTGTCCCACCAAAGTGCCGGCGTCTGATAACCGGCCCCCGCAGGCGTATGCGTATTCAGTGATACTTCATTTTGAGGATAAGGAATCCTGCGTGGAATCTTACCGTCGGGATTAGCCACACTGCTGGCATTTTTCGCCAATGGCAACGGAGGAAAACCGGTACGGCGATAGTCACTCCAGGTTTCCGGTTGCAGAAACAGCGCAACATACTTCTGCGTAATGAGCGTATTAAGATCGGCGGTCGACTCTCCTTTTAGTATAGTCTTTGCCGTTATATATGCCTGTTGCTTTTCTGGAGTGGCATAGGGATCGGCGCTATTGCTGATCACCTTGGCGAAAGATGCTCTGATAGCTGCTTCCAGCGATGTTTTCACCAAAGGGTCGGCCGGATTAATCCGCCAACGAGCTTCCGCTTCCAGAAACTTTGCTTCGGAAAAGCTGCTAAGGATCACCGGACTGGTAGCGGTTCCATAGTAACTGCCAATAACAGAGAAGGCGCCAGGTACGCCTGCTGCACTCCCCCTGTAAGTGGCGCTGCCCACGGGATAAGGCGTGGCAAAATAGGCCCGGCGCGGATCTACCAGTGGTCCTTCCGGCTTAGTAGGATCGTCTGTAACGGCGTTGCCATTCAACAGATTCACGAAAGAAGCGCCCAATCCAATCCAGCCTGGGCGAGTACTGTTCTGTTGATAAAATGGATTGGCGTTAGTAGTAGACGCACCAAATACCACCTGGGCATCAGCAGAATTATCGGCTATACCACGATACCTGCTACCATCATACAAAGCCGCCAGCACCTGTTGTGCGGCATCGCTGCTGTTTATTTTTGAGAGATGAATGGCATACCGGGCCTTTAATGTATAGGCAAACGATTTCCAGCGGTCTACGTTCCCACCAAAGATAACGTCATCTGAAGCCGGCAAAGCGCCCTTGTTATTAGTGGCAGGTACACTTAATTCCAACAGCGCTGAATCCAACTGCGCCTGCAGATCCTTATAAATATCCTCCTGTTTATCATATGCGGGATTGGTAATATTATTCCCATATAAAGATTCCTTATAAGGGATATCTCCAAAAAGATCGGTCAGAGTACCATAACTGTAGACACTCAGTATTCGTGCAATACCACTATAGTAAGGCAATTGCTGTTGTGCTGCAATGGTTTTCACAATCTTCAGTTCCTCCAGTACATCCCCATAAAACCCTTTCCAGGTACTGTTGAAATACTGGCTGGAAGTAGTATAGTTATCGAATGAGGCGGCGTCTCCGTTAGCGCCAGAAGCCTGTTGCAGGTATATATTGACAATAAGTCCTGCATTGACGCCCACATTAAACCCCAATGATACTTCCGCACCGCTAAGTACGGCACTGACAGATACGGCTGTGGATGCATTCGGGTTTACATTGGTTTCCTGCAAGGAGCAGCCTGCCGATGTGATCATACCAACGCCAACGAGTATACGATTTATATATTGATAGACTTTCATATGAATAGATTAAGGCGGTTAAAAAGAAACGTTCAGCGCAACACCATAGCTCTTCGTATTGGGCGTAGTCCAAAAGTCAATACCAGCAGCATTCGACAAACCATTGCGACTGCCCAGGTCAGGATCACTGCCGGTATAATTAGTGCTCAACAGAAAATTCCTGGCGCTAAGTGTTACACTGGCGGCCTGTATATGTGCAGGCTTTAAGAGCTGCTGCGGTAAGGCATAGGTAAAGTTGACGTCTTTCAGTTTTACCCAATACAGGTTATGTTCTACATAGAGTCCCTGTATGTTGAAAGTATTGCGGTACCAGACTTGCGACAATACAGCAGGAATGGTATTAGGTTCGCCTTTGGAAGCAGTGACACCATCAAAAACTGTTTGAGAACCCCTGTTTACCGTAGAAGCATCGACGCCATTAAATACCATCTGCAGATGGGGTGCATTGAAAATATCGAACCCGAAACGGCCATCCAGCAGGAAAGAGAAGGTAAAAGCGCGATACCGTAACTCATTACGCAACCCTACGTTGAAGTCGGGATTGGGGTCACCGATTTTGGTAAATGCCGTATTTACCAACGGATATCCATAGTTAGCACTGCCAGGATTATCATCAATCACCGGTTTACCTGCTGCATTGCGTTTTACATCAATACCATAGAATACACCATAGGGCTGACCGGCCTGGCCACGGGCTTCCATCCATATACCGCCCAGACTCACGCTGGAAATATTGTCGGTGATATAATTTACACGACTGATATTCTTATTGAACAAAGCGGTGGCGGTCCAGCTAAATTGCTGGCTGTTGATAACCCGTTGCTGTAAGGTAGCCTCCAGTCCTCTGTTCACAATATTGCCAGCGTTGGTAAGCGTATAGGCGGCACCGGTAGAATACGGCAGGGCAACTGGGACTATCTGATCCTTACTGCTGTTGTGATAATATACCAGCTCCAACTGTGTTTTGTCGCGGAAAAAATGCAGATCCAGCCCTGTTTCCCAGGTGCTGATGCGTTCCGGCTTCAGGTTGGGGTTACCGATAGTAGCGCTGTAGCTCAAGCCCTGTTTACCGTTGAATGGAAAGCTGATCGCACTTTGTATCCATCCGCTGGTAGTGGTAGGTACATAATAGGTTTCCAGTGAGTACGGATCCGCATCGTTACCTACCTGCGCGTAGGTAGCGCGTATCTTTCCAAAGTTCAGGAAGCTGCTGCTCCAATGCAACGCGTCTGTAAAGATAAAGCTGGCGCTGGTGCTGGGATAAAAGAAAGCATTCTTTCCTTTGGCGAGTGTAGAAGTCCACTCATTTCTACCCGTTAACTCCAGGTACAGCCAGCGTTTAAAGTCCAGCTTCAGATCGGCATAACCGGCCACCAGTTTTTTACGGATCGTCTGGTTAAAGGTTTGGGTAGCGGCTGCATTGGAAATATTAAAGTTCCCCGGAATAGTTAATCCATCGCCCCGGGTATTGACCTGGTTCTTCCAGGAGTTATAATAGTTGTAGCCCGCTACTGCTGTCAACTGAAGGTCTTTGTTCAATTTCTTTTCCGCTATCAGCAATACATCCAGGTTATTATCTCTCCGGCTGTAATTCACATCATTGATAGTACCGGTAGACACACCGGAAGTTCCCCGGCTGAAGGCGCCTTTACGTACGTCGGTATAGTTATCGATGCCATATCGTACCGTACCTTTCAACCAGGTGCTAATATCAAGATTGGCTTCGGCGAAGGTGATAAAGCGGTTCACCTCATCCGATTGCGGATTCATATTCAGCGACCAATAAGGGTTATCCCAGCCAATACCATTGGCATAAGAGCGGCTGTCGCCCCATGGCTTAGCCGCAGTTGGCGGCAGTTTATACGCTTCCGGATGTTTCCAGGCATCGGAGTAGCCATTGCTAATGTCAAAGTTGGAGGGCGTGTTGATCAAGGCCCGTATCACATTTGTGTTAAAGCCTCCCATGAGTGCCCGGTTATCTGCACCGTCTTTGATATAGTTAACGCCACCGGAAAGTTTCAGCCGGTTGCTCACATTATAGTCACCGTTAAACCGGAATGTTTGACGATAAAAGTCGGTGGTGGGAATGATACCGGTTTGTTTGAGATTGCCGTAAGAAAAATAATATCCTGCATTGCCCGTATTACCGTAGAAACTGATATTATGATCATTCGTATAGCCGTTCACGAAAAAGCGGTCGATATTATCGTACCTGTTCACGGGGATGCCGTTGGATGCGGGATCACTTTTACCGACAATGGTGCCATTCCTGTCAAAGTTGCTGGGAATATTGCTATAAGTAAGCGTATCCAGCAATGCGCCCCAGTTTTCATCGGAGCCGGTGGTACCTGGTTTTATATATTGTCCACCAATGCCGTTGGAGAAACTGGTCTGGCGTGGTTGTAAACGGCGATTGATTTTATCTACCGTAAAGGATCCACTGTAGCTTACGCCAAAGGTTTTATCAGTTAGTGAACTACCCCTTTTGGTGTTGATCACCACGGCGCCATTTGCCGCCCTGATACCATACAAGGCTGCAGCAGCAGGCCCTTTTAACACGGTTAGGCTGGCAATATCAGCACTGTTGATATCGATAGCCCGGTTGGAGGGAGTAGCCAGCGATACACTGTTGGAAATTGGAAGAATATCCTGGATGGAGTTATCTATTGGAATACCGTCAAGAATAAACAGGGGTGCATTACTTCCCAGCAGGGAGCTGTTTCCCCGTATTTTTATGGTAGATGAGCCACCGGGAGAACCGCCGGAATTGTTGATCTGCACACCGGCAATTTTTCCGCTAATCGCCGCTACTACATTGGGCTCCCGGCTGTCTTTCAAGACAGCGCCCTTTAATTCGCCCACGCTATATCCCAGCGAGCGGGTAGCGCTTTTAATACCCACGGCAGTAACTACCACCTCTGATAGTGACTGCTGCTGCTCCAGTTTAATGAGCTGGTGGAGGTTATCTTTAGTCACTACGATTTCTTGTGGTTGATAACCGATAAAGGTGACTAACAAGGTTTGTGGCAACTGGGTAATGCTGAGCTGATAATTGCCGGTGGCATCAGCGAGTGTACCTACTTTTCCGTTCTTCACGCGAATGGATGCACCGGGCAGTGCTTCTTCCGTTTTATGATCAATCACTTTTCCTTTAAGAATAATAGGCGCCTGTGCTATTATCGATGCTGGCAGTAACAGGAACGCACACAACATCATTTGTCGTAAATATGTTAGCATAAAAAATTGATTGATAGTGGAGAGATATGGCAAGACAGGTCCTAACAACAGTATGAACCGTCATCTAAATAACTGAATGCAGTATTTCGGAAATACCTGGAAAGTGTTTAGCAGCAACAACAACAGCCAACAGACAGTAAACTGCCAGTATGCGGTGCTCTCTTTCTATTGTTGTTCAATAGCTGATTCATGGTTGAAAATGTTTAAAAAAATAGTGGTCTGGGCTACTTCTGGGAAGTAACATTTACGCATAAATTATTTGCTCGCTTTGTGTGGTGGGACAAAGACTTTTTGCCAGGATACCGGCGTGGGTGGTGGTAAATTTCTATTAGTCTACTAAAACTATAGACAAATATACAAAGGCTTTTCAAAAACGCAAATCTTTGCGTAAAAATTTGTTTGGAACTTTTTACTGCGCATTAGAAACATGATAAAAAATCTTGTAATGGTGACGATATGAAAGGAGATTTTTACTTTTATTGAAATAATTATTTGAATAAAAATCCAGGAACTTTCTGAAGGTTTCAAATTGATGGGGACATAATGAACTGAGTTACGACAAGTTCCATAAAAATGCCGGTCAGAAGAGATTCATCCTTTTGGTACTCGAACCCAACATCCTTAACAAATCATTAAAATGCAATAGCCCCAAAATTCGTTGATCAGATATCGAATCAAAAAAAGGCTTCAAAACGAATACGTTCTGAAGCCTTTTTTATTTCCAGTGATCGAAGATTACCCATTTGTGATAACACTTTAACACCAGTGCATCACGCCTTAGTCAGATGCAACTGTATAATGTTATCTGTTAGCAGCTTATGTTCTTTCAGATTAAATTTTGATTCCAGATTAAAATTGGTACCCAGTTCTCCGCCATTGCCGGTAATGATGGGAATGATGTTGAAATAAATATCTGTTACCAGGTCTTCATTCAGGAATGCATTGTATGTTTCGGTACCGCCGCCTACTGCAATGTTTTTGAATCCTTTTTCCTTTAAGTAACTGATGGCTGCTTCGACGGTCTTTACCCCTTTATAGGTAGCTGTATCTTGCAGGGTATTGGAAAGTATTACTACTTCAATTCCTTCCAGGAATCCTTTCATTTCTTCAGGAAGTTGCTGGATCACTTCGAAGGTTTTTCTGCCAAGTACCATATTCCTTGCCTGCATGGCTACTTCGATAAAACTGCTAACTGCTGCTGCTGGCGCCTGATGATTTTTATTTTCAGCTAATAATACTTTTCCGTTTGCGGAGATATTGGCTACAATTGTGATTTGCATAATTCGATTTTTATTGTTCGATGCAAAGCTACAGTGAGGGGATATTATCTTCATTATCACTTACCTTTAGGAAAGTAAACTTCATTACTATGATATCAATTCAATTTGGGAACGAAATGCTTTGCAAAGAAGCAAGGCTGGCATTAAGAGATGCGATTGAGTTATTAAGTGGTAAATGGAAGATCTGCATTCTTCAGCAATTGGAATTCGGAGATAAAAGGTTCAAGGATTTGCAGGAAGTAGTGGTGGGTATTTCTCCCAAGGTACTGACGAAGGAATTACTGGAACTTGAACAGAATCTCCTCATCACCAGAACCGTTAATAATACTAAGCCGATTACAGTTTCATATTCATTAACTCCATTTGCACTGGAGGCACAGGCAGTTTATGATGCGCTGCTTACTTTTGGTATTCAACAACGGAAAAGGATAAAAGAGGCCATTGCTGGTAATGGCTCATTGCAGAACGTAGCAGTGTAGCAGATGGTAAAAAAATCCGCCGTTGTATAGCAGAAGCACTGCCAGTGGTAAAACAAAAAATCCGTCTCTACTGAGTAGAGACGGATTTTCAACTATCCGGTGATCCCGCTGGGACTCGAACCCAGGGCCCATACATTAAAAGTGTATTGCTCTACCAACTGAGCTACGGAATCATTCCCTTGAAGGGAGCGCAAAGATAGAGAAAAAAGAATTGATTTTCAAAGAGTTTTCAAAAATATTTTTTGACGGCTATACGAAAAAGTCATTTTTTCTGCGTCGCACGTAGTACAAATATTAAAAATTAAACTCCCTCGGTTGTATGTTCATCCTGATGCCGAAGGTGTAATAGAAAGTATTACTCTTAGGCTGATCTTTGACATTGTAGGTACGATAAGTGGTATTCCAGTCCAAGAACAAGTTCTCAAATAATTCCCAAGAAACCGCCAGGGAAGCCATCGTACTGTTCACTGGAGTGCCTGTTCCGATATAGAAGCCATAATCCCGTGGCCGCGTGTTATAACTCCTGGAAATATCACTACCCATGTTTACACCAGCAGAATCCAGTCCCTGCAAATGATGCATCAGTTTGGCCGTCAGGTAGAGCTTTGGTAACGGCTGGTAGCGGGCCACCCCGATAAATTCCCTGAAATTGGCGCCCAGCGGATGAGCCAGTGGCTGATTGTAATGGTTAAAATTAGTAATGCTATCGTAGTTGGTATACGTAAACGGACGTACGAAATTAGCTTCTGCCTGTAGGTCCAGATTCTTTATGTTCAAAGCATCTATGTATTTCACTCCGAGTTGTAACCCCTGCTTGTTAGCGATGTTACCGCGACTATAATGCAATACTTCCTTAGTGACAAATTCATTGATCAGCAATTGACCATATAACTGCACTGATCTGGCCACATTGGCTTTCACTTCAAATCCAATATTGGCCTTCCCTGCCGCTCCCAACTGCTGTTCCACAGAACGATAGAATATAACTGGGTTCAGGTAAGCCAATTGCAAACCATTCTTCCCATCTTCCATGATATTTTCATAGAAACCCAAGTTCAACCAGTGCGTAGCCTGTAACGACAAATGATGGATCATCATATAGTTCTTCGGACGCATGTCTCGCTTACCATCCTGTGCAAACGGAGGAAAAGGTCCAATTGTCTGCGAGAAAATGTTTTCATAATCAAATTTCCAAATCCGTGTGCTAATGCGCAGATAAAGGAAATTACTACTGAAATCACTCAGGAATAAACTACGAAACCCATTACCGATAAACAATTTGTCGTATGCAAACTGAATATCGAAATATTTAGCAGCGTTAAAGGAGACACCTCCCCTCGCGTCAAAATAGTCATACCCATTATGGTTATAGTTTTTATAAAATCCGGCTCCAGGTACGGCATCATGCTTGGTCACGAAATCCCTAACGTACAGTGGATCTCGCTCCTGGTTATCTGTGAGCACTGTATAAAATCCTACCTTATTGGCGATATTACCGCGGAGTGTAATCCCACGAGTATTTACGAATATACTCCCCGTACCATCATTGGCATGACCATATTGGAGGTTCAATACCGGGTTAATCACTAATTTGAAATCAGGAACATTTACTGCATACAAAGCCCCCGGCTGCCGATAAAATACACCCCACAATGGCTTTTTAGTGGTCCTCCCTTCGTAACCCGGCGCCCATTCCCAGTTGTCGGATAGCATACTACGGATATTGTATTTATCTACCTTCGTTAATGTAAAAGGCAATAACCCTTGCCTATCCATGGAATCTATCCATAATACCCGCTCCGTCATCTTCTTGCGACTGTAAGTCTTCACATCGGTGAACCCAAGCAATGTATCATTTTTGGTACGGATGTCCAACCGATCCAATAACTGATACTGCTTGTTTCCCAAATTAATATAGTCCGTCTGGGCACTGACGGTCATAAAAAACAATAAAAAAACTGGAAGGAAAATTACCCTACGGAGGTTTTGCATAGACATTCACTTTGGTGATGGGCCTCCAAAGGTAGTACAAACGCCATTGTACAAGGATTAAAAGAACATTAGAAATTATTTCCCGAACGGTCAAATACCACGATTAATAAGCCATTCATTGGACCACCAGACTAGTGTCTCTCTAACCATATCACACACAACATTAATGCTTATTTCCGCAGTTAATAAAGGGGCAATCTTAAAAAAGGATTACCTTCGCACCGTAACCATAATAAAATTGCCAGGCATTTGAAACACTCTTCTATAGGGCATATGCCAGCATCGATTTAATATATACCCGGATTGCTATGCGTAATGCCTTCATTAAAAAAGCTGCATTAAAAACATTAAAAATTACCTCAATATCATTGGCTGCGATTATTGCGTTGTTGTTTCTGCTCCCTATCTTATTTCCGGGTGCAGTGGCCAACAAAATCAAGACCTGGGCCAATAACAGTATCACTGGAGAATTGAATTTTTCGAAAGCAAGATTATCTTTCTTTAATCACTTTCCTTCTCTAACGCTGACACTATACGATTTCAGTCTTAAAGGTGGGGCGCCTTTCCAACAGGATACACTCGTAGCTGCAAATGAGATCGCATTGGGGGTAAACCTCAAAAGCGTTTTCTCTGATGCCATCACCATCGATGAAATCTACCTGACCAAAGGGAAAATCCATATCATGGTGGATTCCGCCGGGCATCCTAATTATAACGTCTATAAATCGGCTCCTGCTACTACTTCCAGTAAATCTGACAGTGGCAGCGCTTCCATGAAAATTGAAAGGATACAAATTGAGCACTGTCACCTGATTTATGATGATCAGTCGCTCCCCATGTACGTACAAGCCAAAGAAGTGAATTATATGGGTAAGGGAGACCTCAGCAAAGCGATCTTCGACCTCTACTCTAAAGTGAATATCGGTTCCTTGGATTTCACATATAACAATACTTCCTATATCTTATCCAAGAAACTGAATGGGGAACTGATCACAAAGATCAATACCAATTCCCTGGATTTTGTTTTTGAAAGAAATGATCTGAAGATAAATGAACTACCGGTAAGACTAAAAGGTGCTTTTGCCTTTATGAAAAACGGTTATAAAATGGATTTCCGTTTAAGCTCCCGGGAATCGAGTCTGCATGCGATCTTCGGCGCATTACCGCCCGAATACCTTACCTGGATGCAACATACCAACGTGGAAGGTACTGCTGATCTGAATGCCAGTCTGATTGGAGAATACATCGCTGAAAGCAACACCATGCCCGATCTGACTTTTAATATGCAGGTACGGGATGGCGTTATCAGTAACCCCAAAGCACCAGCGCCCATTAAAAACCTGTTCCTTAATTTCCAGTCGAAACTAGCGCAGTTGAATACAGATAGTTTATATGTAAATGTCGACTCGATCTTCTTTAACATAGATAAAGACTATTTCAGCTCCATCATAAAAATCAAAGGCCTGAAAACACCAGATATCCATGTAAAAATGAATACAGACATAGATCTGGAGAAATGGAGCAAAGCGATGGGCTGGCAGTCTTTCGATCTCAAAGGCCGACTACAAGCGCATCTCCTGGCAGATGGGCCTTATGCCACCACTATTGTGAACCGGGGCAAAGATCATCATCCAGATACCGTTATTAGTAGCATTCCTGCTTTTAATTTACAAGCCAATTTTAAAGATGGCTTCTTTAAACTCGCAGGGCTCCCAGAAGGACTTAAAAATATCAGCTTCCAAGTGGCAGCCAATTGTCCGGATAACAATTACGCACATACGCATTTCAATATTGATAATATCAATGCCAATCTGCTGAGTAACTATATCAAAGGCTACTTTAGATTTACCAATGCCCAGGCCCCTGTCATAGACGCGCAACTGGCCTCTATCCTGCAACTGGGCGATCTTAAACAGTTCTATCCCATGGATAGCCTGGATGTAACCGGCGCGCTGCATATGGATATCACGACCAAAGGCAGTTATATTCCTGCGAAACGCTTATTCCCAGTTACCACCGCGAAATTGTCCATGGCCGATGGTACCGTCCAAACGAAATACTACCCTCATCCTATTCAGAAAATTAATATAGACGCTACCGTTACCAATACAACAGGTACTATGCGTTCTATGAACGTAGACCTGAAGCCTGTTGCCTTTGAGTTCGAAGGTCAGCCCTTTGTGCTCAAAGCCGACCTGAACAACTTCGATAATATCCAGTATAATGTTACCTCCAATGGTACCATCAACCTGGGTGCTATTTACAAGGTATTTGCCATCCAAGGCTATGACCTGAAAGGTTTCATCAAAACCAACCTGGCCCTCAGCGGTACCCAGGCGGATGCTACTGCAGGCCGTTACAACAAATTAAACAACCGGGGCACCATGATCGTCAAAGACATCGCGCTCAATACTGATCTGTTCCCCCTGCCTTTTTATATCAACAATGGTACCTTCCGCTTCGATCAAGACAAGATGTGGTTCGATACCTTCGTAGCCACCTATGGGAAATCAAAAATTACCATGAATGGCTTCTTAAGTAACGTGATCGGCTATCTCACCGAAAAAAATCAAATACTACACGGTACCTTCGATTTTAAAAGCAATTACCTACTCGCGGATGAACTGATGACCAATGCCAGCAGTACCACCGCTGCCGCACCTAAAGCTACCACAGCGACTTCAGGTGTCATTATGTTACCTACTAATCTGGCCCTCACCCTCAATGCTGCCGCTGCCAAAATACAGTTCAAAGGCATGAACATCGATAGCTTCCACGGACAACTAGTACTAGACAGTGGTAAGGTGGCCCTCCATAAAACAGGTTTTAAAATTATCGGCGCACCGGTAGAAATGGATGCCACGTACACTTGTATCCAACCACAACGAGCAGCATTCGACTATCATATCACTGCCAATGAATTTGATATCAAAAGGGCTTATAATGAAATAAAAATCTTCCGTGATATGGCCAGTTCCGCGGGAAGTGCCAGCGGCATTGTAGGATTGGATTATCGCCTCAGCGGTAAACTGGATGGCAATATGAACCCGATTTATCCTTCGTTGAAAGGCGGTGGCATACTGTCTGTCAAGAAAATAAAACTGAAAGGCTTCAAAATGTTGAATGCGGTGAGCCAGTCTACCGGCAAATCTGAAGTCAAAGATCCAGATCTCTCTAAGGTGGACATCAAGACCACCATCAGCAATAATATCATTACCATAGAAAGAACCAAATTACGTATAGCCGGCTTCCGTCCTCGCTTTGAAGGACAAGTAAGTATGGATGGTCGATTAAATATGAAAGGTCGATTGGGACTCCCTCCCTTCGGAATTTTTGGGATTCCTTTCAATGTAACAGGCACGCAGGGTAAACCTATCGTACAATTAAAACGAGGTACAGATCAGGATTTAGAAGAAACGCCTGATAAAGAAGATTAAAAAATGAAAGCGTTCATCTCTACGATGAGCGCTTTTTTTATGGTGTATATAATTTGTCCAGTTCTCTTTGTAAAGTTTTCTTTTCCGTTGCAGACTTGGTAAGCTGAATTGCCTGCTGATAATAACTGATTGCTTTAGTGAGATCGATGCTTATCCAGAGGTAGGCCAGTAGCGCATGATAGGCGCTGTGTGTAGTGAGTTGTAATTTTTCTGCTTCCGCAATACCGCGTTCAGGACCATATACCTGTGCATAGGCAAATGTCCGGTTCAACGCCATCATCGGAGAATATTCCAGGAGGATCAGTTGATTATACAACTGTAAAATATGTTCCCATTTCTTTGTTGCTACTGGTGTCGTATGCCAGTAAGCGATGCCCGCCTCCAGGTGATATTTGGAAACGGCGTTGCCAGCGCAAGCATTCACGAGGTATTGGTTTCCCTTATCAATTAGTTCTTGGCTCCAGAGATCTCGGTCTTGTTCCTCAAAGAGGATCGTTTCTCCTGCTTCATCTTCTCTTGCTTCCAATCGGGAGCTCTGATAGCACATCAAAGCCAGAAGGGCATTGGCTTCCGTTGTATTGGTCAACGGATTTTCCGAGAGCAAGTGTGCAAGACGCAATGCTTCCGCGCAAAGATCTTTTCGAATCAACTGACTACCAGATGCAGAAAAATAGCCTTCATTAAAAAGCAAGTATATCGTTCTGAGGACGGTCGGTAATCGTTCTGCGATGGCACTCTCCTGTAGTTCTCCGATTTCGAAATGGTCCTGGCGCAACTTCTCTCTGGCACGAAGCAATCTTTTCTTAATTGTTTCTGTTTTAGCCAAGAACGCATCCGCCATTTCCGTGATACTAAATCCGCATAGGATTTGTAAAGCCAGGCAAATCTGGGCTTCTGCCGGATTACAGGGATTACATACGGCAAAGATCATGGCTAATTGGCTATCCTGGATAATCTCCGGGGTAAATCGTACCTCCGGAGCATCCTGGGATGCAGGTGTTTTAAGAGCACCTTTTACTTGGTTCTCGAACAACTGTTGCCGCCGGAGATAATCTTTCGTTTTATTTTTCGCAACGGCATACAACCACGCAGCAGGGTTTTCCGGAACGCCGTTTACGCCCCAGGATTCCATTGCTTTCAGAAATGTTTCGCTGGCAATATCTTCAGCGATTTCAATATGCTGCAAGCCAAAATGACGACACAATACTGCCGTCATTTTGGTATACTCCAGCCTGAAAAGGTGAGGGAGCAAATCCGTATGTGATGCGGACTTTTCACTCATTTTAATCGCGTTTAATCACTTCTCTTACTTCAATATTCCCTCCCAGTTTGAAGATGGGGTTACCTTTCGCCAATTCCACCGCTTCTTCGATGGTGTCGGTTTTCACCACGATATAGCCACTGATGAACTCTTTGATTTCTGTGTAAGGCCCATCGGTAACGATATTTCCGGGTTTAACCGTTCTGCCGCTGGTAACAGACAAGGTATTTCCTTTGTCAGCCAGTTTGTTCTGCGCAGCAATGCCAGCGAGCCAGTTCATTCTTTCCTGCATTTGCTCAGGAGAAGGTTTCATGTGTCCAGGATCATCTAGTCGGAAAATTAATACGAACTCTTTCATACTTTAAATTTTAAATTCATCCTCATGACGAATGAATTGCTCCCAAGGGGACAAATAAAGGTAACTTTATTTGTGGCGGGAAATAGGAGTATTGTGGGGATTTAAGGAGACACCGATATGGTGGTTGAAAGGATACACGCTGCGTGGAGGATAGTGGGCTCGAACCAAACATGCTTTCCCCTTGATATTATTGCATTACAGCCCGCATCATAATAAGGTGAATATGGTCTACAATTACTAAAGCTCAAACATCGTTTCATTCACTATATAACTCGTACTCCTCCCACCTGCCGATTCTTTCATTAATACCTGTGCGTCCAGCAACTGTTGAATATCACGCAAAGCCGTATCTTGTGAGCATTTAGCAATTTTGGCCCATTTCGCAGAAGTAAGTTTACCTTCAAAACCATCCAGGAGTTTGTTCAACACTTGTACCTGCCTTTTATTTAGATGTAGCGAAGCAGATTTCTTCCAGAAATTCGCTTTTCTAAACACAATCACCAAAGTATTAACTGTAGCATCTAGCGCCCGGTCTAAACATTCAAGAAACCACATAAGCCAGTCTGTTATATCCAAAGAACCTTTCTGCGTTTTCTCAAGTATGTCGTAGTAAGCTTTTCTTTCAATGCGAATCTGAGCAGACATACTATAAAACCGCTGTGAGCTTCCGTCTCCACGCGCCAGTAGCATATCAGTAATCGCACGGGTAATCCTTCCGTTACCGTCATCAAATGGGTGAATAGTCACAAACCATAAATGTGCTATTGCGGCTTTAATGACAGGATCCAGCGTACTATTCTGATTAAACCAGGTTAGTAACTTGTGCATCTCCTCCTCTAGTCTATCCGCATCAGGAGCTTGAAAATGCACTAGCTCCCTTCCTTTTCCTCCTGACACTACGCGCATAGGATCATCTTTCGGATTATTCCTCCACGAACCTGTCTGTATCTTATACATGCCGCTGTACCCAGTAGGAAACATTGCCGCATGCCACCCATACAGGCGCTCAACTGTGAGGGGAAAATGATAGTTTTGAGTAGCATCCAGCATCATTTCAACTATTCCGTCTACATGTCGGTCTGCTGGTACCATTCCGCCGATTTCCATCCCTAGATGGCGCGCAATGGATGAGCGTACCTGCTCTTTATTCAGTAACTCTCCTTCTATTTCGCTGGACTTAACCACATCAAGGGTCAAAATCTCCAGGTTCGCTTCTGATTGTAATTCAAATCCAAGGGCCTCCATATGTCCTAACACACGTCCCTGCCGATGACGTACAGTCACCAGCAATGGCGTAATAGCCATAGAGTCCCATCTGAATTGAGGCCATTTTTTAAGTTCGTGAACGTACATGTTATTAATCTCCGCAGTTTATGCGGTGAATATAGGTTATTTTCTCCGCAAGCAGCGTTCTGATATAAGGATAATCTGCAATAAGAAATCAATTATTTTTTCCCTTGCGCAATATCATACTCCAGTTCAGGATCGATACTCAACGATTCCACTTTCCGCTCCTTCTCCATGAGCAGTTCATGATTCGCTTTCAACCATGCTAATTTCTTTTTACCATAGCTCAATCGGGTAAATATCACAAACAGTACTGGCACAATGAAGATAGCAATACAGGAAGACGCCACCATACCACCCTGCACGGTCACTCCAATCGTCTTGCGGGACTGTGCACCAGCGCCAGAAGCCAGCACCATGGGCATCACCCCGAGTATAAAGGCCAGGGAAGTCATGATAATGGGGCGTAAACGGAGTCGTACAGCCGCAATGGTGGATTGAATCAGGTCTTCCCCACGATCTACTCTCACTTTGGCAAATTCGACAATCAAAATAGCATTCTTGGCAGACAAACCAATCAATGTAATCAAACCGATCTGTGCATATACGTTATTGGATAATGCCGGCATGGTAGTCAACGCGAAGATAGCGCCGAATGCACTGATAGGCACCGCCAGCATCACTGATAAGGGAACAGACCAACTTTCATACAACGCCGCCAGAAACAGGAATACGAAGATGATAGAAAATAGGAAGATATAAACCGTCATCGAGCCTGCTTGGATTTCCTGGTAGCTAAGCCCCGAAAATTCGTAGGTATATCCCCGTGGCAATACCTTAGCGGCTACTTCTTTCAAAGTGGCGATACTCTGTCCGGTACTATATCCTGCCGGCGTGGAACCATCCACCTCAGCAGATCGGAAGATGTTGAAGTGCGTAATCAATGGCGCCGTGGAAATAGGTTTATAATTGACTAGCGTACTCAATGGGAGCATCTCCCCTGCAGAGTTACGTACATAATATTTCTCCAAATCGCTAATAAGCGCACGGGTAGTGGTGTCCGATTGTACAATGGCTCTGTAAGTACGGTTATACAAGGTAAAGTTGCCCACCAATCTGCTACCCATATAACCCTGTATCGTACTGAATACGTCAGCGACGTTCACACCCAACTTCTGACACTTCTCTCTGTCGAGCGATAGCTCAAACGCTGGTGTATGCGCCGTATAATTGCAATAGGCCGTGGAGGTAGCCGGCTCTTTTTTCAATGCGGCCACAAATTTATTCATCACGGCTTCGAAGGCATGAATATCATCGCTGGTATTACCTTGCTCTACCTGCATGCTAAAACCAGCGGCTGTACCCAATCCCCTGATAGCCGGGGAGGCATTCACGGTAATACTGGCATTCTTAATACCTGCTGCTGCAATCCTTTTTTTGATGACGCCCATGATCCCCGGAATCTGCGTTTCCTCGGTAGTACGTTCATCCCAAGGCTTCAACATGCAGAAGATACTGGCGCCATTTGAAGTGGCGCCACCACTCAATACGTTCATTCCCGATATGGCATTGTAATGCAGTACCCCAGGCGTTTCTGCCACTATTTTCATTACTTTCTCCAATACCATTTCCGTTTGGGTAGTAGCAGTACCTTCCGGCAACTGGATGCCTATCAATACCCGTCCTCCATCCTCCGAGGGAATGAAGCCAGATGGCTTTTGTTTAAAGAGGAAAATCGCACCCAGACAAATACATACCAACGTAAGCACTACCAGCAGTGAGTTCTTAATACATTTTTTCACCCCTTCGGAATACTGGATGGTTGTACGATCAAACCAACTGTTGAACTTGAAGAAGAATTTTTTAATGCCTTTCGAATGTTCGTCAATATGGGAAGGACGAAGTAATAAGGTACACAAAGCTGGAGTTAAGGATAAAGCCGTAAAGGCCGACAATACCACCGATATGGCAATGGTGATCGCGAACTGCTGATACAGCTTTCCGGTAATACCGGGAATAAATCCTACCGGCACAAACACAGATGCCAATATGAGCGCAATAGCCACCACTGGCGCTGATATTTCCTTCATAGCCCGATAGGTGGCCTCTTTGGGCGACATATGTTCTTTATCTATAAAATGCTGTACGGCTTCCACTACAATAATGGCGTCGTCTACCACTATCCCAATCGCCAATACAAACCCAAATAAGGTAAGCGTGTTAATCGTAAACCCTAACGGGATGAACAATATAAATGTACTAATGATGGATACTGGTATCGCAATGATGGGAATAATCGCGGAACGCCAGTTCTGTAAAAACAAGAATACCACCACCACTACTAGCGCCAACGCTTCGAAGAGGGTTTTTACTACTTCTTGAATGGATACTTTAATAATGGTTACGTTCTCAAATGGCACCGCAAAATCTACATCCGGTGGAAATGACTTTTTCAATTGGGCCAATGCGGCGTATACATTCTCGGCGGTTTGCAAAGCGTTGCTAGTAGGCGACTGGTACACCATCACGGTGGTAGCACGCCTGCCATCTGCAAAGCCTTTATTACCATAGTTAAACTGCCCTAAAGTTACCCTGGCGATATCTTTCAGGTAGATCAACTCACCAGTAGATGGAATGGACTTCACAATGACGCGCTCATACTGTTCTGGTTTGCTCAGCATACTATTTACCAGGATAGTATATTCCCTCGTTTGCGTAGTAGGTTGTGGAGGAGCCCCCACCGCACCGGCAGCGATGTAAACATTCTGATGCTGTAATGCCGTGATCACATCGGCCGGCATTAAGCCATAGGAGGCCATCTTCTTGGGGTCCATCCAGATACGCATACTGAAGGGATTACCGCGGGATTGTACGTCTCCTACACCGGGCACGCGCAAGAGCGCATCCACGATGAAAGTGGTGGTATAGTTGTCTAGGAAAGTGATATCATGGGTGCCTTTCGGGGAATAGATGGCCAGGTTCATGAGCTGATCGGGATTGCGCGCACGCACAGTTACTCCGAGCAAACTCACCACTGATGGCAATATAGGCGATGCCAGCCCCACCCTATTCTGCACATTCAAAGTGGCAATATTGACATTAGTACCCACGTCAAAGGTTACACTAATATTGGCAGATCCTGTTTGCGTATTGGTACTCTGCATATACATCATACCTGGCACCCCATTTACCTGTTCTTCTATAGGAATGGTCACGGTTTGTTCTACTGTTTGCGCATCTGCACCGGTATAATTGGCAGAGATATTCACACCAGGAGGCGTAATCTTGGGAAACTGATCCAGCGGCAGGTTGTACATACAAATCAGCCCTGACATCGTGAGTACAATAGATATCACGATCGCAGTTACCGGCCTTTTTATGAATGTACTGGCAATCATTCGCTGTCAGGTTTATTAAAATCTCTGGATCGCTCGATTTCAAATTCCAACTCTGGATCAATATCCTGCTGTTCAATTTTCTTGGCTCTTTCCATCAAACTTTCATGGTTCGCTTTCAGCCATTCCAGCTTCTTCTTACCATAAGAGAATCTCGTAATCACCACAAACAACACAGGTACCACAAATATGGCAATCGTAGAGGCGGCAATCATACCACCCAATACAGTAAAGCCAATCGTTCTACGAGAAACGGCACCAGCGCCACTCGCCAATACCAATGGCAATACCCCTAAGATGAAAGCCATAGAGGTCATGACAATAGGCCGCAAACGCAAGCCTACTGCTTCCAAGGTGGATTGTATCAGGTCTTCTCCCCTGTCTACCCTCACTTTGGCAAATTCCACAATCAAGATGGCATTCTTCGCCGCCAACCCGATCAATGTAATCATACCGATTTGCGCATATACGTTGTTCGTCAGGCTAGGCACTAGGAATAAAGTGAAAATAGCGCCAAACACACCAATAGGTACCGCCAGTAAAACAGAGAAGGGTACCGACCAACTTTCGTATAATGCAGACAAGAAGAGGAATACAAAGGTGATGGAGAAAAGGAAAATATAAATAGTAGTGGAACCTGCTTTTATCTCCTCAAAACTCAATCCCGAGAATTCATATGCATACCCTTCCGGCAATGTTTTTGCCGCGACTTCTTTCAATGCTTCAATTGTTTCCGATGTGCTGTAACCCGCGCCAGACGCACCATCAATCTCTGCAGAACGGAAGATATTGAAATGGGAAATCAATGGAGAAGTTTCCACCGTTTTATAACTCACAAGTGTTCCTAAGGGGATCATTTGTCCGGATGAATTACGGACATAATATTTATTTAGATCAGATATTACATTTCGATAGGCCGTGTCTGCCTGCACTACCACATGGAAGGTACGGTTATAGACCGTAAAATCATTGATGTACATACTGCCCATAAACGCTTGAATTGTGGTAAACACGTCGCCAATATCGGCGCCCATTTTTTCACATTTTTCTCTATCTACCGTTACATTGAATCCTGGCGTATGTGCATTATAAAAGCTGTAAGCCCCTGCAATAGCGGGGTTCTTATTAGCTTCTGTTACAAATTTATTGACTACATTTTCAAATTGGTGCAGGTCATCGTTGGTACTGCGTTGTTCTATTTGTAAGCTAAATCCCACGGTGGCACCTACGCCTGGTAACGGCGACGGCTGTACGACTTCCACATTGGCGTCGTTGATGCCTGCTTCGGCAATCCTTTTGCGCAACACGGAAATGATGCCAGGCACTTTTTCACTTTTGCGGGTACGCTCATCCCATGGATTTAATTGCAGATAGATCGTACCACAGTTGGAGTTGGAGGCGTTATTGATCACGTTTAAGCCCGACAACGCAGCATAATGCGCCACTCCTGGCGTGGTGGTCACCACTTTCATCAATCGGTTCATTACATCCACCGAACGAGCAGTGGAAGCGGCTGGCGGCAATTGGAAAGTAACATATAAGTTACCATCATCCTCTGAAGGAATGAAGCCAGATGATTTATGGTTAAACAAATAGTAAGCGGCACCACAGATGAGGAGGAGTAACACGATAATAGCCGCTGATCGTTTGATGCTCCGATCTACGCCCTTGACATAACTTTTGGTGATACGATCGAACCAATTGTTAAACCTGGTAAACATTTTCGCGACACCTTTTTCTTTCCGATCAGGATCGCTGGGATGCAGTAACAGCGTACAAAGCGCCGGTGTAAGTGACAATGCAACGAATGCCGAGATGATAACGGAGATAGCAATGGTAATGGCAAATTGTTGGTAGAGTCGGCCTACGATACCGGGTATAAACCCTACCGGCACAAACACCGCTGCCAGTATGAGCGCAATGGCTATAACGGGCGCGGATATATCTTTCATGGCGTGGTAGGTCGCCTCCTTCGGCGACATCCCCTTTTCATCCATATAATGTTGTACGGCTTCCACCACAATGATCGCGTCGTCTACCACAATACCAATGGCCAACACAAATCCGAACATGGTCAGGGTATTGATGGTAAAGCCCAGTGGTATGAAGAAGCAGAAGGTCCCGAAGATAGAAACCGGGATGGCCAATACGGGAATGAGCGTAGAACGGAAGTTTTGTAGGAAGACGAAAACTACTATCGCCACCAACGCCAATGTCATCAACAAGGTAATGACTACGTCGCTCATGGATACTTTCACCACGGTAACGGATTCAAAGGGCACCTTGTATTCTACATCCGAAGGAAAGAACTGTTTCAGGTTTTCCAATTCTTTATAAATACCTGCCGCTGTTTTCAAGGCATTACTGCCTGGTGCTTGGTATATACGCAGATAGGACGCACGATGCCCGTCTACAAAGGAATTGCTGGAAAAACTGAATTTGCCCAATTCCACTCTCGCCACATCCTTTAGGTAGACTAAGGCGCCAGTGGTTGGCATCGTCTTCACTATTATATTTTCAAACTCTGATACTTTACTGAGTCGCCCGTTTACAAGAATACCCAGCTCGAAGGTCTGCAACTTAGATTGCGGTGGCACCCCGGCAGAACCAGCGGCTACTTGGACGTTCTGCGTGTTCAGTGCAGTAATGACATCCTGGGGAGTGATATTGTAAGACGCCATCTTCTCTGGATTCATCCAGACCCTCATACTGAAGTTATCGGCGAAACTATTGATGGTACCTACTCCTGGCACACGTAACAATGCATCCTGGATGAAGATATTCGTATAGTTGTCCAGGAAAGTGATATCGTGTGTCCCTTTGGGTGAGTAGATGGCCACCATCATGAGCATGCTGGGATTTACGGCTCGTACCGTCAAACCCAGTCGGGTAGCCGCACTTGGAATGAGCGGCGTAGCAATGCTTACACGGTTTTGTACATCTAGTGTAGCAATATCGATATTGGTGCCTATACTGTAGGTAACGGTTGCCTGCATCCCTCCATTATTGGAACTGTTGCTCTGCATGTATTCCATGCCGGGCGTACCGTTTACTTGGCTTTCTATAGGAGTGGCCACCGTTTGCTCTACTGTCTGGGCATCGGCTCCGATGTACTGTCCGTTGATTTGTACAACGGGTGGTGTGATATCGGGATATTGATCGACAGGCAGATTAAGGATACAGACACTCCCTGTCAGTACCAATAAAATGGATACAACAATTGCTGTTACGGGCCTTTTAATGAATGTATTTGCAATCATGCGCTGCCTGAGTCTTTATGCCGAATATTTATTTCATTTTTGTAGAATCAGCTCCATGCTTCTTACCTCCTATGGAAATAAGTGAGCCATCATGAATAGATTGTAAACCGTCTATGATGATCTGATCTCCATCTTTAACACCGGACAATACAATCATGTTGGCGCCTATTGTTTGTCCTAGTTTCACTTTCTTCTGGATAGCATGCCAGCGGGGCTTATTGACGGTATCTTGTTCCTTAGCGGCTCCTGGCTCATTCGTGGTTTTTTGGACTATCGCTGTATCTTTAGCCACATACAGGAAATATTCACCCATTTGTTCAATCACCGCTTTTCCTGGTACTACCATCTGTGGGGTGGTTTCTACGTTACGTACACGCACCACGCAGCTCATACCCACTTTCAAAAGATGTTTCGGATTTGGGAATACGAGTCGCACCCGAATGGTACCTGTTTGCGGATCTACCGCCCTATCAATCACTGAAATCTTCCCAGGATAAGGGAACAATGAATTATCTGGCAGTTGCAAAGTGAAAAGGGAATCCGGCATGGCTTTGTTATCCGCCTTAAAGCGTTCAAAACTCATCAACTCTTTTTCATTTACCAGGAAATCCACTGCCATGGGGTCGTTGGTAGAGATGGTATTCAGAATAGTTTGTCCGCCTACTACCACCGTTCCCAAGCGCACCGCGCTGATACCGATAGTACCATCAAATGGAGCGTATATACTCGCGAAGTTCAGATTTGTTTTAGCGGTTTTAACAACTTCCTCAGCAGCTTTAGTTTGGCTTTTGGCAGTTTCCAAGGCTACCAGGGCATGGTCATATGCCTGTTTGGCCACCGCATTATATTTATTCAAGTACACGTAGCGGTCGGCGTCCTGTTGTTGCTGTACCTGGTTGGCTTGTGCTACTTTCAGATTTGCCTGGGCTTGGTCATAGGCTGCTTGGTAGATTCTTTTATCGATTTCATAGAGTAACTGTCCTTTATGCACGTCGCTGCCATCATGCGCCAGGATAGCGGTAACATAGCCTTGAATAGTCGTTGGAACGATATTCACCTGGTTGAGGGCCTGCACCGTAGAAGGATATTTATCATAATACCTCACCTCTTGGCTTTCCACCGTATATAAGTTAACGGGTGTAGGGGGATTGGCAGCAGGCTTTTTCTGCTGGCAAGAGAAAAGACCCGTTGCGCTCAATACAATAATGCCATATCGTGTTACTCTATTCATAGAGTGAATTTTACTTTTTCAGATGATATTAATACTTGATATCCCCCATGGCTTTCTGCCAATCGATTTTGCTGGAAAGCGTCTGGAACAGGGCATTCAGATAGGTCAACTGGGAAGTCCGCAAGTTGGATTCCGCCGTGATGACATTCAGATAAGGCACGATGCCCTGTTTGTATTGCAGGTCTACTACAAAGTATACGCGTTTGGCCAGTGTCACATTATCTTTCATCTGCTTCATGTTATAGACATTGCTCTTATAGCTGGCCAGCGCGCTCGCGTACTGGGAGTAGATAATTGATTTCAGATTAATTTCGCTCCAACCTAGCACCTGTTCCTGGAATTTCGAGCGACGTACATTTTGGATACGTGAAAATCCAGTAAACACAGGCCAACTGAGCGTCAATCCCACTATGGAATTGGGATATGCCGTGTTATATAGTTTAGTAAAATCGTTGTTCTGAAAAGCGGCGTTATAATTGAAAAAGCCGGATAAGGTTGGGAAGATAGCCGTATGGGAATAATAATTTGTCAATTGATGCTGCATGTCTTGTTGTACGGCCAGTTGCTTCAGTTCTATCCGTTTATCATATTGTAATTCTTCCGACAGATCGATGTCAATGTCATGTTGCATAGCGGAACTATCGTATGACACATTGAATTGTTGATCTTGGGGAAAGCCCATTAGTTGTTTTAAGAGGGCGTATTGCGGCCAAACACTCTCTTTTGCTTGTACCAGTTGCCCTAAGGAGGTATTCAGGGTAATCTGGGCTTGTTCATAATCTGTTTCATCTACAATGCCGCCTACATATTGATGGTAGGCTGTGCGCATACTCTCTCCCAGCCTGGCAGTATCTTCTTTCAGTACATCTATTTGTTGGAGGGTGAGCAGGAGACTATAAAACGATTTGCTGACATCCGCCACCAGTTCTATTTTGCTACTGTCTACCGCCTGTTCCGCAGCTTTTGAATTGAGGGGTGCTATGCGGGTAGCATAAATGAGACTGGGATTAAATATCGTTTGGGTAACCCCTACGCCAGGGGTGGAAGTATTTATTACGCTGGTTTTTATCGGGGTTTCCACGCCGTTGATGTTAGATAAACTCGTGGGCCGTAGCAGGTAATGATTTAGATTGGCGGTAACGCCAACCTGAGGGTACCACCCCGACAAATTAATCGCATTGGTGGCTTTGGCAATATTTGTTCTAATGATCGTTTGCTGTAGGCCAGGCTGGTGCTGCAATGCATAACTAATGCACTGTTGCAGTGATAGCGATGAAGTAGTGTCATATCCCTGCTGGCTATACGCCGTAACGTAGAAAATAAGCAGCAAAGTGCCAAATAAATAGCTCTTACCAACTATTCCTTTCAATTGAGCCTTCATTAAATGATTCATGCAGTTTATCATCTATAGCTAATAGTTTGACAATGGACTGAACATTATGTTTAAAGCTGGCAAGATTATTTATGAAAAGACTGAATTCTGCAAAACCCAGTAAGATAAGAAGTCAGTGAATACCTGTGATCTAAATTATGATAAAAAGTGATATTATGCAATTAATATAATCTGTCGTCTCCCTATTACTTTATTTAAAACATAATAACAATTAAATTTATTTAATTAATTTATTATCAACACTAAATAACATTAATAAAAGATATTTTTGTCTTTTATAGATCAGCATATATCTTTGTGTCGTAAATAAAAACTGAGGGGAGACAAATGGCCATATTTTCAAAAACATGTGAATATGCGATGCGTGCGGTGTTTTACGTCGCGCAGCGTTCACATGAGGGTTATAAGGTGGGTATTAAAGAAATCGCTGAGCAAATCAATTCTCCGGAACCATTTTTAGCAAAAATCCTTCAGCGACTCAGCAAAGAAGGATTGATTCAATCTGTAAAAGGGCCGAATGGCGGCTTTTACTTTGATGCAGCTTCCCTCAACCGTCCGCTGGCAGATATCGTGACCGCGGTGGATGGTAATGCCATCTTCACTGGATGCGGATTAGGCCTCACCTACTGCTCCGAAGCCAATCCATGTCCACTCCACGAGGAATTTAAAAAAGTTAGAAATCAAATCACTTACATGCTGAATAATACCACTATTGGGAAATTCAACCTGGGATTGATTAAGGGAAAGTTCTCCCTCAATAAGTAGTTTTTTTTATAAAAATAAAGGATGAAAAAGTCTTTTATTATCTAAAGTTTACATAAGATGACAACGGAACAAAAACAGCTTGTTAAAGCCACAGTGCCAGTGCTTAGAGAACATGGAGTATTACTCACTACTCACTTTTACAACCGCATGTTCACGCATAACCCAGAATTGAAGCATGTTTTTAACATGGGGAATCAGCAAAACGGGAAACAACAAACAGCCCTCGCCATGGCGGTATTAGCCTATGCGGAGCATATTGAAAATCCAGCCGTATTGCTGCCAGTGGTGGACAGCATCGGGCATAAACATACCAGTTTAGATATTCGTCCTGAACACTATGATATTGTTGGCAATCACTTGCTGGCCTCCATTTCTGAAGTGCTGGGAACTGCCGCTACGCCAGAACTCCTGGAAGCATGGGCAGTGGCTTATTCTCAACTGGCAGCCATCATGACAGGTCATGAGCAAAGTCTTTATTCCAACCAGGTAAACAAATCTTCTGGTTGGACAGGTTGGAAACCTTTCATCGTTAAACAAAAAGTAAAAGAATCCGCTGAAATTACTTCTTTCTACCTCTATCCTGCTGATGGCGGTGGTGTAGCAGATTTTCAACCGGGTCAATATATCAGTCTGCGTTTGTTCCTGCCGGAATTAAACCTGCTGCAACCGCGTCAGTACAGCATTTCCTGCGCACCTAATGGTCAATACTACCGTATTTCCGTTAAAAGAGAAGCGGGTTCTACTCATCCTGACGGCTTGATCTCCAACCGTCTCCATGATCATATTCAAGAAGGCGATAAAATGGAATTATCTGCACCTGCCGGTACTTTTACCCTGGTGGAAGATACTAATCGCCCGAAAGTATTTATCAGCGGTGGTGTAGGCCAGACGCCATTACTGGCGATGCTGGAAAACCTGACCAGCAAACAGGCCGAAACGCCTATCACCTGGGTACATGGGTGTCGCAATGAATCAGTGCATGCTTTCAAAGATCAACTGGAACAATTGGCGGATACTTACACCCATCTTTATCCGCATATTTTCTACGATCAGCCAACTGCTGAAGCACGCCATACAGGCTGGGTGGATCTTGCAGCGATTAAAGAGGAAGTGTTGCAGGCAGATGCGGACTACTACATCTGTGGCCCTGCTCCATTCATCGCCAAACATTATGGTTTCCTCGTAGAAAATGGGATCGACAAATCTGCGATTCACTTTGAAGAATTTGGTCCAGCTTCCTTACAGTTGCAATAATTCATTCCACAGCGCACTATACTAAAGGGAACTTCGGTTCCCTTTTTTAGTTTTATCCGTTCACGTTAGCTTTCAAGTGAAAAAAAATACGCTCCTCATAACGTTCCCAGCCGTACTTTTACCCTATTATCAAATCTATCCCTATGTTACGGCTATACGTAGTTGCCTTACTCTGTCTGTTTACCTGCTTTGCCTGTCAAACAATAGAAAGAAAGCCTGTATTCTCCCCAGATGTGCTACCCAAGGAATATTTCAATATCAATACCAGCCACGATACAGTATTGCGTACTAGTCGCGGCGCCCGGATTCATATCCCCGCTCATGCTATTAAGGCCACAGGCGGTATTTTGCGCCTGGCCATCACGGAAGCTTATACCATCACAGATATGGTCAAAGCGGGATTGCTGACGGTGAGTAATGGAGAACCCATGAGTAGTGGCGGGATGATTAATATCCGGCCGGCAGATGATACTATGGCTAAAATCGTACAGCCGATCACGGTAGAGATACCTACGGATTTTATTCAGGAGGGCATGAAATTATTTAAAGGCGAAAGGGATAAAACCGGGAACCTCAACTGGGTGAAACCGGATAGCCTGGCAATGGGTCAGGTCAACCAGCGCTTCGCCAATGCGCGACAATTACTGCAGCAGAATTGCTATAGCTGCCACGCCATTGAGAAAAGAGTGACAGGCCCTGCATTATTACATATGACGGCACGTCGGGAACGTAAATGGCTACACGATATAATAAGAAATATTGCGGCGCTACTAGCAACCGGCGATCCGGAGTCCAATTGCTTGTTTGACGATTACAATAAGACTGCCATGACTACATTTCCAACCATGAGCGATCAAGAAATATATGATATTATTGACTATATAGATAATATCAGCAAACAAACGGACCTGGAAACCTATAATAAAGTACGCCTAGCGAAAGACAGTTGTAAAGCGTATTACAAGGAGAAAGGCGCATTATTATTCAAACAAAATAAACTCATCAAAGACAATGGGAAGTTTGTAACAGAAGATCGGCGCTTTTCCGGCACCGTTACCGCCACGTTCATCCCTGAGGTAGTTCCCAATCCCAACAATGGCGTCTACTATACTTTCAACATCACTTCATTCAACTGGTTCAATGTAGATATTCTAACGAAAGACCTGCCAGGAATTGTTGATAGCGAACTGCGTGTATCCGTTACCGGTGACTATAAAGATAATATCCATGTATTCCTCCTCATTCCGAGTATCAGGCTATTTGCTGAAGGTGGGCCACTGGATGGAGAAAAACATAAGTATGGCTTCTTTACCAAAGATGGAAAGATACCCATGCTAATAAACAAAAAAGCCTGGATTATCGCTACAGGAGAGCATAAAGACCAGTTGGTATTTGCTCAGCAAGTGTTCATCACGCAGCAAAAACAGGAGTTAACCATTTCCCCTGCCATTAGTAGCAAAAATGCCATGAATGAATTTCTGAAATCCTTGGAGCTAAAGGATATTAAAATGGAAGTAACGGATAGTCGCAATGCGAAAGGCATCCGGGAAATTGATTCCTTGCTGAAAGCGGTGGAAGGTAAGAAACCAATGAATTTTGACTGTGGTTGTGGGGAGACACCAGCCCCTCAGCAGGCATCTAAACAAATACAAATCTAATAATTCCAATAGGCCCTACAGCCACGCCAGGAGTGCCTGGCATGGCCTGTTGTGGCCGTGTCTCCCTATATCCATTTTAATTTGATACTTTTGGGCCTTCAAATAAGATGTCATGAACGAACAGATAACGAGTTTAATAGGCCAATTAAAAGCCAATTCCCTCTCTTTCAAAGAGGTAATTGCATTTATAGAAGCACAATACGAACATCAACCTACTGCCTTCAAAAATGGCGAGGCATATAATGAAGCCTCCCAAAATCAAGGCAGTGCCAAGGTTTTCGCATTTGCGCAATTAAATAATTTGTCGAAGGAAGATACGCTGTACCTGTTTGCAGAACATTACCAAGCGGTATTGAATACCCCTGATGGCACAGACCATCAGAATATCAGACAATTCATGACACATGGATGGCCAGGAGTCGTGTTTGAGGGACAGGCATTGCAACCTAAATAATTGGAGAGACCACTCAGACAGATCGATGGTTATCTCCCTAAAATATAAAATCCTGGCAGGTTATCACTGCCAGGATTTTATATTTTAGTAGATCACTTTCAGCTCAGAACGCCTGTTCTGTTGGTGCTGCATTTCGGTACAAGGTTTACCGTCTAAGCAACCATTCTGAATAGCATCTCTTGTGCGGTTACTATAGTAAATCTTGTTACGATCAATACCTTTATCATCCAGGTAGTTGATCACAGAGTAGCAACGCATTGTAGAGAGGTCCTTATTATAGGCGTCTGTACCACGACTATCCGTATACGAAACTACCAGTAACTTCCACTTCGGATGACGCTGCATGATACCAGCCACATAATCCAGTATTCTTCTGGACTCCGTCAGTAGCTCCGTGCTGTTGAACTTATAGTAGAATTGTAGTTTCTCCAGCTCTGCTTTATCTTTCTCTTCTTCTGGCGTCAGTTTATGCTTGTTGGTACCATCGCCGGTCTGATTACCGTTTGTCTTTCCGTTATTATTTCCTGTATGGTTGCCGGTATCATTGCCATCGGAGTGATGGTTGCCATTGGTTTTATCTCCTGATTTGTCATCATCTGATGTAGCCGCAGGCGGTACTGCAGATGGTAATCTTTCAAAGAAATGGGCATCCTTGAATGAGTAGATATCATCGGCCCCTGTGCCTCCCTGCCTGTTGGACGACAGGAAACCTTCATATCCATTGCGGTGGAGGATTAGACCGATATCGTCTCCTCCTGTATTGAAGGGCGCCTTCAGGTTAAATGGTAACTGCCATTGCGCACGACTCCCAATAGCACGGAAGATATCATATCCCCCCATGCCAGGATGGCCTTTACTGGAGAAATACAATGAACCCTCTTCATTGATGGTAGGGAAAGCCTCATCAGCAGTGGAATTCAATACTGGACCGCAGTTTACAGGAGCGCCCCAGTTGCCATCGGCTTGCTTTTCACTATACCAGATATCTGCTTGTCCTTGGCCACCAGGGCGGTCGGATACGAAGTACATCAATTTACCTTTTTCCGCCAATACTGGATAACTGGAAGAATAACCTTCTTTATTGATAGTCGTTAGTAATACCGGCACACTCCATTTCCCATTCTGTTTTACAGACTGATAGATGTTCAATCTACGTATGCCACTCATCGGACCTTTCTGGCTGTTGGGCAATACCCGATCCTGGTCATTGATGGTCACATACAAGGTATCTTCTTCCTCATTCATGCATACCGGACCGATATGATAACGATACCCTCCCAATAATTCTGGGAAAAGCTCTTCCAGCAAGCCATTGGCGTTGCCGTTGTATTGTGCATATATATAAGGCTTATAAAAAGGTTGGGCAGTACGCTTGTCTTCTGCTGGATGTTTTTCCATCCGGCCGTTCATCTGCATGCCACGGTAACCATTGGAGATTAACAGTAATCCTTTTTTTATCACACCTGTAATGATCTCAGAGTTCTCTGAATTCAGCTCTTTTAGGCCACTCAGGGAAATCTGTGCAGGCTGCTGTTTCCAAAGGAGCGCACTATCACAACTGCGTATTGCGAGTTCCTTCAACTGCATACTGTCTGATTTCTGAGAGGTGAAATGAGCGTATTGCGCTTTCGCTTCTTCATAACGTTCACGGTTGCGCAATACCTCGCCTAGTGAAAACCAGGCTTCCGGCGGACAATCAGGCATAGTAGTAACCCGCGCATACCAGTTGCCTGCATGATCAAACAACCCTATCGCCCGGTAACTGTCGGCCAATTTCATTAACTGGGCTGTTTTTGCACGCTTGCCTTGCTGCAAAGCTAACCTTTCATACAATGCAGCCGCCCTAGCATATTCTTGCCTGTTATATGCCTCATCAGCCATCACCAACACACTCTTTTGCTCCTGCGCAGCCAGGGATAACGGCAACCAGGAAGAGAACAGGAGGACAAAAATCTTACCAGAGACTTTTCTGAAATACAGATGATATCGTTTCAAGATCTTATTTTTTAGGTTACCGGTTTAGAAATAACGCGGGTTGCTAACGTTATAGCGTTTGGATGGGAACAGGATACCAATGGAAATCTCATGCGATCCAGCCTGACTATTCGCCATCTTGTTCACATTCAGATCATAAGAATAACCAAAGCGGTAACGGTCGTTGATGAAATACTCCAATATAACACTGGCGGCATTCACTTGCTGTAAACGAGGTTCCAGGTTGGATTTGTTCCACAACTTCATGCTCGTCCGATAAGATCCACCTACCCATAATTTCTCAGAGATCAACAGGAATGCATTCAAATCCACACTGGACGGACCTTTAAAGTCTTCTTTCCACATAAAAGTGGGTTTTAACTTCAGGTTATCAGACAGGTTGATAACAGTACCTGCGGTAAAGTAAGTATGTTGGGTTTTACGAATGGTTTCATACGTATTTCCTTTCCAGGCATAATGACTACCATCCGTATAAATTGAAAACAGGTCCATCACCGAGAGGCCTACATAAAAGGAAGGCGAATAGTAATACACCCCAAAACGAGCATCTGGCACCCAACGGGTCACCTTTCCTACAGGAATAGCTTCGTCGTTGTTGTCTACATACTTCATGGCGCTGCCATCAATGCCATATTGGGTGACACCAGCTCCAAGACCAAAACACAGGCGGCGCGTATTTTCATCATCCAATGGAATACGATAGGCGTAGTTGCCGTACAGTGAAAGTGCTTCCTGTGGCCCCGTTCTATCAAACATCACCTGTAGCCCCACACCTACCCTATCATCATTGGCATTGGTAAGGCCATCGATGGAGATACCACCTGTTTGTGGCGCACCTGGAAATCCTGCCCATTGATGCCGATAGAAAGTATTGAGATACCAGTCTCCTTTATACCCCGCGTATGCTGGGTTTACAGACAAGCCGTTGAAAGCGTACTGGCTGAATTGGACATTCTGTTGTGCTGTTACCTGCATACCGGCCGATAGCACAATAGCGGTGAACCAGATTTTCAATTTGTTTTGCATTGTATCATGCTTTTATTACACCTATACAGATAGCTGGCCGCCAGTGCGGCAGCCAGCCGCTTTCATTATCTTAAAATTTGTACCCAACCTCTGTAACGAACTACGCCACCAGGTTTCTTCACTTCCAGGATATAGTAGTAAGTAGCCTCATTCAGTTGAGAACCGTTCCAGTCGTTGTGGTAGTCTTTCGACTGATATACCATGCTACCCCAGCGGTTGTAGATATAGATCGCAGATCCCGGATATTTCTCCAGACCTCCGATGATGAATTTTTCATTTTTGCCATCACCATTCGGCGTGAACACATTCGGGAAGGTGATATCAGCGCCTTCAGCTTTGATAGTCACTTCTGCAGTGTTGTTGGTATAATCAGTTTCCGGTTCTTTCGCTTTCACGGTAGCCTTGTTGGTGATATCTCCACCTTCTACGATACGACAAACCATGGTCATTTCCACTTCCTGGCCTTCTGGCAGGGTACCGATGTTCCAGGTCACTTTTCCAGCGGTTTTATCTACTAGTCCTACTTGGGTGCTGATAGTACTTGGTAACTCCAGGTTTGGAGGCAGCAGGTCTTCCACCATTACGTTGGTGAAGATTTGCGTACCTACACTTTTCACTTTCACACTGTAAGTGATATCTTGTCCCATGCGGTAGATACCTACTGGCGGATTCACTACCGTTTTGGTAATCACCAGATCACCAACAACGTTGCTGGCCTGAATCACCGTACCTGTTTGCGCATTACATCCAGGAGCGGCAGGATCGCAGCCCATAGTGGATTTGGTGGTTCTACCATCCGTTACTTCCGCCGTATTGCTGATAGAAGTAACCCCATCCAGAGAAGCCGGCGTTTTCACGATCAGTGTAGCCGTTACCGTTGCACCTGGCGCTACATTGTTGATATTAAAGATGACGTCATTGCCATTCAATGTACCACCGCTTACATAGATGGTATTGGCTGGTACTGGATCGGTAATGGTCACCTGTGTGATAGGCACGTTACCAGTATTGCGTACATAAATGGTGTAGGTCAATGTTTCGTTTGGAGTGGCCACACCGGAGGTGTTTTCTACTGGCAGCGCCACTTTTTTCCAAGTATCGAAGCTTTGGATATCATCGTCGAGGATGTTGACGGTAGCGTTAGCAGTTGCTGGGACAAAGTTCCAACTGCCGCCGGTGCCACCTGTAAGGGTGAAATCTACCGTACGGGTACCATCCTGAATTTTATTGTCGATCACTTCCACTGGCACTTTCACACTGTTGGTACCTGCAGGAATGATAACTGTACCACTCAGCGCTTTGTAGTCGACACCACCTGTAGCAGTACCTGCAACAGTGTATTGTACTGTGATGTCATGTGTGGCGGTGTATCCTGCTGGCAGCGCAATGGTTACTTCCCCATTGGTTGCTGGCTCGGATGCATTTGGAATTGTAGCGGTGATGTTTAACACCAGGTTAGCAGCTACATCGTCATCGTCTGCAATGGTAACGGTAGCAGTAGCATTCGCACTGTTGACTGTGAAGTTGCCCAGACTGGTGGTAGTACCACCGTTGAGAGTCAGCACCACATCTTCAGGGCCTTCGATGATCTTGTCATCGATTACCACTACTGGTATGGTTACTTGGTTATCGCCGGCAGCGATGGTAGCGGTGCTAGTAATCGTATAGTCTACACCGTTTGTAGCTGTTCCGCTGATGGTATAATTCACC
Source organism: Chitinophaga sp. (assembly GCF_019236475.1). GTDB lineage: Bacteria > Bacteroidota > Bacteroidia > Chitinophagales > Chitinophagaceae > Chitinophaga. Next base: position 691,949 of record NZ_JAFAIX010000004.1, on the reverse strand, counting down.
GTGATAGCTTGTGCAGCAGTAATGCCGGCTGGTAGACTGATACTAAAGGCCCCATTGGTACCTGGTTCAGCCGCGTCGGCCAGTTTGACAACACTCAGTTGTCTATTCGTAGCGTTGTCGTCATCATCCGCGATGGTAACAGTAGCTGCTGCCTGCGCTGGGTTGATGGTGAAGCTACCGAAGGTGGAGGACTTGCCGTCTGCCAAAGTCAATATCACTGTTTCATCTCCTTCGATAATCTTATCGTCGATAACATTCACGGCTACGGATACACTGTTTTGACCAGCAGGAATAGTAGCTGTCGCAGACATCGTGTAATCGACACCGTTAGTAGCCGTTCCGGAGATCGTATAGTTCACCGTTACATCGTCTGTAAAGGTGATACCGGTAGGCAGGCTAATCGTAAAGGCTCCATTGGTGCTAGGTTCGGCAGCATCGGTAGTTTTTACTACGCTCAGTACCCTATTAGCAGGGATATTATCATCATCCGCAATTAATACCGTAGCTGCCCCCTGTGTGCTGCTGGCGGCAAAATTACCAAGGCCAGTAGCAGTTATAGTAGAGATAGTGGCGGTCACATTCTCCGTTTCTTCCACAATCAAATCATCGATCACAGTCACAGGAACGGTTACACGATTTTCTCCGGCTGGGATGGTTACCGTACCGCTGAGGGTTCGGTAATCCACGCCAGGAGTGGCAGTACCACCTACGGTATAAGTGATAGTTACCGGTGCGGAAGCCGTTAAACCTGCTGGGAGACTGAAGATAAATGCACCGTTAATGGCTGGTTCAGCCGCGTCGGCACCTTTGATAATACTAATCACGCGATTGGCAGTAGTATTATCATCGTCCATGATGGTGACAGTAGCTGTCGCTGCTGTTGCCGCTGGTTGGAAGCCGGTGAACTTAGTAGAAGCGCCACCTGTAAGGGTTGCAATGACTGTTTCATTCTCTTCAATGATCTTATCATCGATTACCATGACTGGCATTTCTACGGATGACTGGCCGGCAGGCATTACCACAGTACCATTTAATGTAGTGTAGTCGGTGCCGTTAGTGGCAGTACCAGCGATGGTGTATTGAATGGTCAGGTCTTCTGCTACGGTTACACCAGTAGGCAGACTGATCATAAATTTACCGTTGGTAGCTGGTTCAGCGGCATCGGAAATATTTACAATGCTGAGTTGTTTATTCGCCAGGATGTCGTCATCATCTGCGATGTTAACAGTGGCGGTAGCTTTCGTTGGATCTATAGTGAAGCTGCCGAAGGTCGCGGACTGGCCGTCTCCCAAAGTCATCACTACTGTTTCAGTTCCTTCAATGATCTTATCATCAATCACGTTCACGGATACATTCACACTGTTTTGACCCGCAGGGATAGTAGCAGTAGCGTCTATCGTATAGTCGGTTCCGTTAGTAGCGGTACCAGTGATAGCGTAGTTCACGGTGATATCGTCTGTGGCAGTTACGCCAGTAGGCAGACTAATCGTGAAGGCGCCATTCGTACCTGGTTCAGCAGCATCATTTGCTTTCGTTACGCTCAGGACCTTGTTGGCACTGATATCGTCGTCGTCAGCAATGGTGACAGTAGCTCTACCCGCCGTAGCATCTGCTTTATAGTTAAAGCTGGTGGAAGTGCCGTTTGTAATTTGGAGGATCACTGTTTCCGGTTGTTCGATGATCTTATCATCGATCACCAATACCGGTACAGCAACAGTTTCCTGGCCGTGTGGGAGCACCACTGTACCGTTCAAAGTAGTATAGTCGATACCGTTAGTAGCAGTACCTGCTATCGTATAGTGCACGGTGATATCCTGCGCAGCAGTGATACCGGTAGGCAGACTGATTTCGAAAGCGCCGTTGGTGGCTGGTTCGCTAGCGTCTGACTTGCGTACTACTTTCAATACTTGGTTGGTAATGGTATTATCGTCATCGGCGATGATCACAGTAGCGGAATTATTGCCAGTGAATGCGCCGATAGTTGTAGTGGTACCACCAGTCAGTGTCATGATCACCGTTTCATCCCCTTCAATAATCTTATCGTCGATGGTGGTTACATCTACTTTCACACTGTTGCTGTTCGCAGGCAGGGTAACTGTTCCAGAAAGTGTCTGGTAGTCCGTACCATTGGTAGCAGTACCGGTGATATTGTAAGTAACCTGTATGTCTTCACTAGCAGTAATATTCGTAGGCAGACTAATTAAGAAACCGCCATTGGTACCTGGTTCTGCCGCATCAGCGAATTTGGTTACTACTAATACTTTATTCGCAGGAATGGTGATATCATCATCTGCAATGTTTACAGTAGCAGTGCCGAATGAGGCGTCTACCGTATAATCATTACCGTTATTATCTGTAGTATTGGCCAGTGCCATGATCACCGTTTCTGTAGGTTCAATGATCTTATCATCGATTACGGTAACTGGGATATCTACACCATTGGACAATGCCGGGATAGTAATGGTATTTACCGTATAGTCTACATCGCGGGTAGCAGTACCACTCAGGGTATATTGCAGTGTGATATCGCGAGATGAGCTGTAGCCAGCAGGCAGACTTACGCGGAAGTTGCCATTGGTAGCAGGTTCGGCGGCATGCAGGGTTTGTTTCACCTGCAACACACGGTTTGCTGCGACATTATCATCATCTGCGATCACCAGGCTAGCATTGCTTGTTCCTGTGAAGGCGCCGAGGGTAGCGGTAGTACCGCCAGCCAGGGTTAATTGTACGGTTTCATCTCCTTCGATGATCTTGTCGTCTATCACCGCCACATCCACAAACACGCTGTTCTGGTTTGCAGGCAGCACTATGCTGGTGCCCAGTGTCTGATAGTCGGTTCCTTCTGTAGCGGTGCCGGCTACTTTGAAGTTCACCGTGATCGCTTCAGCGGAAGTAATACCTGCTGGCAGACTAATCTGGAAGCGGCCATTGGTATTTGGTTCAGCAGCATCGGCCACTTTAGTGATCGTGAGTTGTTTATTGATGTCGGTACCATCATCATCCGCGATATTCACGGTAGCGGCAGTACCAGCAGGAGTATAGTTATGACTAGTACCATCTACACCGCTTGTCAGGGTGAGGATAACAGTTTCAGTAGGCTCAATGATCTTATCATCGATGATAGTTACCGGCAGGATCACAAAGTTTTGACCATGCGGAATAGTAGCCGTAGCAGCGATGGAGTAGTCTGCATCCTTAGTAGCGGTACCACTCAAAGTATATTGCACCTTGATATCAGTACTAGCAGTATAACCTAGCGGCAGGCTGATACGGAATGCACCATTGAAGTCTGGTTCAGCCGCATTGTGTTCATTTGTAGCTGTCAGTTTCAGGTTAGCCGGGATATCATCATCATCCGCAATGGTAACCGTAGCGCTGCTGATTGCATCTGCTGGGAAGATGAAAGCGTTGCCCGCTCCATCTGTAGCACTTCCGGAGATCACCTTAAATATCACCGTTTCAGGACCTTCAATGATCTTATCATCGATCACATTTACGTCTACATCTACGGAAGCTGTATTCGCAGGGATCACTACTGATCCGGTGATGTTATAGTCGATACCCGCGTCGGCGGTGCCGGACAAGGTATAACCTACCGTTACTGGGTAAGCGGAGGTACTACCCACCAGGGATACTCTGAATTTACCGTTGGTAGCTGGTTCTGCGGCATCGGCCACTTTAGTAACGGTTACGGGCACACTGCTAGCAGCGTTGGCATCGATAATCGTTACGGTAGCACTGCCTTTGCCTGGGGCAATATTAAAGTTATAAGTTGAAGAGCTAGCGCCGATCAGGGTCATTACAGCCTGTTCAGGGCCTTCCACAATACCATCGTCGAAGGCATCTACATCTACGAGGACGTAGTTACTACCGGCTGGGATGACAGCTACCCCATTCAGGGTAACATAATCCAAAGTATTGGTAGCAGTACCGCCCATTGCGTAGTGCACCGTCACAGCCTCCGAAGCGGTAATACCTGGCGGAAGGGAGATTTTGAATTGTCCATGTACGCTGCCTTCAATCGCATCGGATACTTTCGTTACCAGCACGATATTGCTGTTTGGCGTAAAGTCATCGTCTGTGATGTAAACGGTAGCAGTTGCAGCAGCAGGAGCAGTGGTGTATGTGAATGCACCATCATCTCCCCCATTGATATTCATGATAACAGTTTCTACTGGTTCGATGATCTGATCATCGATCACATTTACTGGAACCAGTACACTATTATTACCGGCAGGGATAATAATATCTCCTGTGATAGCGGTGTAGTCTGCATCTGGCGTAGCGGTGCTATTAGGATCGATCTGGTAAGTTACTTTGATCGGAGCCGCGGAAGTAATACCATTCGGTAAGCTGATACGGAAGCTACCATTTGTACTTGGTTCTGCGGCATCGGCTACTTTAGCGATGCTCAGTGTACGGTTGGTAGTGGTAGCGTCATCGTCAGCGATGTTCACTGTGGCAGTTGCTGTGCCGATAGTGAAGCCGAAGCTTGGAGAGCTAGCGTTGTTCAATGTCATCACCACCGTTTCTGTACCTTCGATGATTTTATCATCGATTACGTTCACATCAACCGTAAGCATGTTCTGGCCAGCAGGGATGATGGCCGTTCCGCTTAAGGTAGCGTAATCCACGCCATTAGTAGCAGTACCAGCGATCGTGTAATTAACCGTAATTGGCTCAGAAGAAGTGATATTAGCAGGCAGGCTGATTCCAAACTGTCCGTTAGTATTAGGTTCTCCACCATCACGCATCTTCATCACACTCACTTTTTTATTGGCAGCGGTATTATCGTCATCAGCGATGTTCACCGTAGCAGTGTTTGCTACAGGGTTTACGCCGAATGTTCCAAAGCTGCTGGAATTACCCGTATTCAGGGTGGCAATTACTGTTTCTGTATTCTCGATGATTTTGTCATCTATTACCACTACATCCAGTGGTACACTGTTGCTGCCAGCAGGGATGGTAGCAGTACCAGTGAGCGTAGTATAGTCGATGCCGTTAGTGGCAGTACCTGTAATGGTATAATTCACCGTTACATTTTCTACTACCGTTACACCGGCAGGGAGACTAATCTTAAACCCACCATTGGTAGCAGGTTCGGCAGCATCAGCGGTTTTCGAGATGCTCATTAATTTATTGGCTGCTGTATTATCATCATCAGCGATGTTGACAGTAGCAGTTGCCTGGGCAGGATTTACGTCCAGTGGCGCAAAGCCAGTGGCAGTACCACCTGTGAGGGTAACGATCACTGTTTCTGTGTTCTCGATGATCTTGTCATCCAGTACAGGTACGGTGAGGGTTACACTATTTTGACCGGCTGGAATAAGGATGCTACCTGAAAGGGTGGAATAATCGGCCCCAGGAGTAGCGGTACCAGTAACGGTATAGTTTACTGTGATATCATTTGCGTAGGTGATGCCTGTAGGGAGACTAATGCTAAACTGGCCATTGGTTGCCGGTTCAGCAGCATCGATGGTTTTCACGATGCTCAGGGTTCCAGCGGCATCATCATCTGCAATATACAGGGTGGCATTGCCGGCAGTAGGATCTCCTGTGAAGGCAAAGTTCGTAGAAGCGCCATCCGTCAGGGTCACGATCACATTTTCGGTGCCTTCTACAATTTTATCATCGATCACGTTCACAGGCAGGTTCACATTGTTCTGGCCAGCAGGGATGGTGATCGTGCCATTCAAGGTTTGGTAATCCACGCCATTGGTAGCGGTGCCACTTACTTGGTAATGAACCGTTACATCTTCTGCAACGGTGATACCATTTGGTAAGCCGATGTTAAACGCACCATTGGTGGCTGGTTCCGCAGCATCGCTTACTTTGGTAATGTGGACTACTTTATTCGCAGCGGTATTGTCGTCATCTGCGATGTTTACCGTGGCCGGCGTATTGCTGACAGGGAATGTACCGAAGGTAGTGGAGCTAGCATTCGCTAGTGTAATCACTACTGTTTCTGTACCTTCTATGATTTGGTCATCAATTACATTGATCGGAACAAATACGTTTGTCTGACCTGCTGGTATCGTAGCAGTGCCTGTCAGGGTAACATAATCCACGCCATTGGTAGCGGTACCTGAAACCGTGTAATTGACGGTTACTGGCTCTGCTACTGTATATCCGTTGAATAGGGTAATACCAAATTGACCGGAGGTATTTGGCTCTGCGCCATTCTTCATATTCAGCACACCGATTAACTTATTAGCTGGGATGTTATCATCATCCGCAATCGTAACGGTGGCTGTATTCGAACCTGTGAAGGTGAAATGCGCAGATGCGCCGCCAGTCAGGGTAGCAATGACCGTTTCATCGCCTTCGATGATCTTATCATCTTTCACGGTAACGGCAAGGGTTATACTATTTTGGCCGGCAGGGATCACTGCGGTACCGCTCAGGGCAACGTAATCCGCAGTAGGTGTAGCTGTACCACTCACCGTATAGTTCACTGTAATATCTTCAGATGAAGTATAGCCAGTAGGCAGACTAATCGCGAAACTACCATTGGTGGCAGGTTCTGCGGCATCGGCGGTTTTGGTGATGGTCAGTTGGTTATTAGCAGGAGTATTATCGTCATCGGCGATGGTCACTGTTGCGCTACCATTGGTGCTGCTTGCCGAGAAAACACCATAATTGGTAGCAGTGCCACCGCTGATATTGACGATTACTGTTTCATTCACTTCTATAATCTTGTCATCGATTACTACTACTGGTAAGGCCACACTGTTCTGGCCAGCAGGGATTACTACTGTACCGGAAAGGTTTTGGTAATCGACGCCATTGGTAGCAGTACCACTTACTGTATAGTTCACCGTTACTGGTTGGGTAAGGGTCACAGCGGTAGGGAGACTGATCACGAAACCACCATTGGTAGATGGTTCCGCCGCATCAGTCGTTTTGGTAATGCTGAGTATTTTATTGTTGTCAATGTTATCATCATCTTTAATAATGACAGTAGCCACCGTAGGATCAGCAGTGTAATTGCCGAAAGTAGCGGAAGTACCACCGGTAGGTGTGATGAGAACAGTTTCATCCCCTTCGATGATGGTATCATCGATTACCAGTACAGGTACAGTTACGCCATTTGATCCGGCAGGAATTACAGCGGTACCACTGAGCGTAGTGTAATCCGCACCTGGAGTGGCCGTACCCGCAACCGTATAATGTACGGTGATCGCTTCCGTTGCGGTTACGCCATTTGGCAGTTGCAGCATGAAAGCACCGTTGGTAGCAGGTTCCGCAGCATCCGCAATTTTCACGGCACTGATGATTTTATTGGCAGCGGTATTGTCGTCATCTGCAATAGTGAGACTCGCCACTTTGCTGGTACCTGGTTGGAGCGCGAAGCTAGTAGAAGTACCATTGTTGATAGTAACTATTACTGACTCATCTCCTTCGATGATTTTATCATCTATTACCACTACTGGTAAAGTAATGGAATTATTACCAGCAGGCAGTTTGATTGGACTGCTAAGCAACTGGTAGTCGGTACCGTTTGTGGCGGTGCCACTTACCGTATAATTGATCGTGATATCTTCAGCAGCAGTATAACCCGCCGGCAGCGCGATGCTGAAAGCACCGTTGGTAGCTGGTTCTGCGGCATCGGCTGTTTTCGTGATATTCAGGACCAAGTTAGCGGCAGTATTATCATCATCGGCGATGTTCACTGTAGCGGCTTTAGCAACTGCATCGATAGTGAAGGCGCCGAAGGTAGTGGAGTTTGCGTTATTGAGGGTATTGATCACTGTTTCAGTGCCCTCAATGATTTTATCGTCTATCACGATTACCGGCAATGGCACGGTGTTCTGGCCTGCAGGAATAGTAACCGAACCATTCAGCGTCGTGTAGTCGGTGCCGTTGGTTGCTGTACCTGTGATGGTATAGTTGACGGTAACCGGACTTACGGCGGTTATACCGGTTGGGAGTCCTATTTCAAAGGAACCGTTTTGGGCTGGTTCAGCGGCGTCTCCCTTAGCAATAATATGTACTACTTTATTAGCAGCGGTATTGTCGTCATCGGCAATGGTGATGGTTGCCGCTGTGGCGGCTGCATCCACAGTAAAGGCTCCGATAGTAGCGCCATTACCTCCGGTGAGGGTGGCGATGGCTGTTTCATCCCCTTCAATGATTTTATCATCGATAACAACCAGATCTAATGGAGCGCTGTTGTCTCCCGGTTGTAATACAAATGTGCCGTTTAAAGTCGTATAGTCTGTACCGTTAGTAGCAGTACCACTCATCTTGTAATTTACCGTCACTGCTTCCGCTACCGTAATACCGGCAGGGAGGCTGATCTTGTAACGTCCGTTGGTGGCTGGTTCTGCCGCATCAGCGGTTTTAGTGATGCTCAATACTTTATTGGTGGCTGTGTTATCATCATCGGCGATGATAATAGTAGCACTGAATTTCGTATTATCAGGCGTAAAGGCACCCAGTACAGGCGCAGAAGCGCTCGTGATGGTGGCCACTACGGTTTCATCTCCTTCAATAATCTTATCATCGATAACGATCACATCCAGTGGTACGCTGTTCTGACCAGCAGGAATGGTCATAGATCCGGAGAGCGCTTTGTAGTCTTTATCAGGCGTAGCAGTACCGCTCACGGTATAATTCACGGTGATAGGCTGTCCTGCGGCGTAGCCAGCAGGCAGACTTACCAGGAAGGAGCCATTCGTAGCTGGTTCTGCGGCATTTGCTTTCGGTGTGATACTCACTACCATATTAGCGGCAGTGTTGTCGTCATCTGCGATCGTCATTTCCGCAGCAGCGGCTGTAGGAGCTACGGTAAAGGTAAAGTTGGTAGACACGCCACCGGCCAGTTTCAACTGTACGGTTTCAGGGCCTTCGATGAGTTTATCATCGATCACCTCTACTGGCAGCGTAACACCGGTCATTCCTTTAGGGATTACCAGGGTACCGGTTAATGTAGTATAGTCGATACCGTTAGTAGCAGTACCGGCAATACTGTAGGTTACCGTGATATCTTCCACACAAGTAACGCCAGCAGGTAAGCTAATATTAAACGTACCATTATCAGCAGGTTCGGCAGCATCTTTAAATTTAGTGACACCGATGATAGCTTTATCCTGGTCGTTATCGAAAATGTTAAGGGTAGCTTGTTGTTGGGTAGTACTAATACTGTACAGGTTTCCGGTAGCTGTACCCGTAACGGAAGTCAGTTGTATTTGTACGTTTTCTGTCAGTTCAATGATATTATCATCGATTACCTGTACAGGCAGGATAAGCTGGCTGGTACCGGCTTTCAGGATAGCCTGACCACTCAGGGTTTGGTAATCCGTACCATTGATAGCAGTACCGGTGATGGCGTAATTCACGGTCAGGTCTTCCTGTACAGTTACATTATTTGGTAGATTAATGCTGAACTGTCCATCCTGTCCGCCTTCTGCGCCATCCTGCACTTTTTGTACTGATACAACTTGGCTGGCATTATACAAACCGCCAAATACATCAAACTGTTGGAGGCCGTCAAACTGAACATAGTCTACACCATCTACTTTACCGGTGGAGGTAGGAACGAGTTGGACCGCATTATTAAGTGCCACTGGGGAGACATCAGTCATTGTAGCTGCAATATCTCCACTATGGCGGAACCAAGACCATTGTTGGGTAGTTGGTACATTACGGGTACCAGACAAGTAAGTGCTAGCAGCCGTTTGTTCCGCAGGGTTCCATAAGTAACGTAAGGATACCCCACCGTTCACAGTGAGGGGAGCGCCCGTGTATTTGATTTGTAACAGGCGACGCATCAATTGTGTACCGTAATCGGTGCCACCATTAGCGCCCAGGGCAGCCATGTTTTTGCCAACATCTACCAGAGCGGCATTGAAGTCGGTCATATTTACCGTATTGCCGTTCAGGTTAATGGCAGCGATATATTTAGTAGCATCGATTGGATCCACGAAATATATCCAGTCATCTTCCTTACAGATGCTGGCAGCAGTTACGGATTGGCCGTCAGCCACCAGTTTAGCAATGCGTACTGGTTGACGGGTAGTCAGGGTGAATACAGCGCCCGCAGGGATGTTGTTCACACCTGAGAAGCTAACTGTTTTGTTGGTAGCATTATAGTTACCAGCTTTATATGCAGTGATGGTACCGGTGGTAAAGTCGCCGTCACCATCATTATCTATTAATAAAGTGAAGTCGCGGGTATCTGTACCGGTATAGGTTACGCCAGTCAGATCGAAACTGAATGCCAATTGTTTAGCGGCAGGACTGAAGTTTGCATACTGCACTTTCCACTGTTGCGCCAGGCGTTCCGTTACGCAGCTTCCTTTAGGTGTATTGGTATTGATAGTAGCCATGCTGGTACTGTTGGTAGCCCAGAACATATAGCTTTTATCATTATCGAAAGATCCGGTATTGCTAGGGTTATCGGAGTAAATGGAATCAAGGCCGATCGCTACAATGCCGCCTGTTTCGATACTGCGGGATTGTTTTTGTTCCAGGCCTTCTACGTTATCGAGGCCGATAGCAGTAATATTTTGTTTATAGTTACCGTTCGTGGTGGCGTCCCAGATTACACTACCATCTGTTGCCAGGTAATTGCCTGGGGTAGTCTGGTCTAGCGTATAGCCGTACTTAACCGCCAGGTAGGATTCTACTCTGCGCAACTGTGTGGCATCTAACGCATATGGATATACGATGACATCTCCTATTCCACCTTTCCAGTTTTCGGAAGTATTTCCAATGAATTTACCAATATTGGCTGTGGTGGTACCAGTGTTCCAACCTGGTTTTGCCAGGGATGGAGCCAGCAGCTTGGTTTTGCTATAGATAGTTGCCATAGCGCCTGCAGCAGCACCGGTGTAAGTACCAATTAATATATTTGGCGAATTCGGTTTCCAAAAGTTTGCTGCATTCACGTCATTGGAAATACCCACGTAGTAACCTGCTGTACCAGTAATAGCAGCGAGACCTTGTCCAAGGCTGGTGTTATTGGTACCCCAACTGATAATATAACCGTTTCCTGCAGTATTGGTAGGTCGGCCAAATCCGAACAGGGTTCTAGGATTGGTACCTGTTGGCAGTTTGGTTACATCCAGGTTCATAGACTGGGAGCCATTGAATACTATTTGCGGGTTGAAGTTGACGTTATAGGTAGCATTGTTCGCAAATGTTGGCTTCGTCCCTGCCAGTGGCATGGTAGCATTATTCAAATCTGCTGCATAGTCGATCCAGGTATCTACCGGTGCGCCATCGCTAGTGGTGGAAGTACCATAATCAGGGCGTAACCAGAGGGAAGTACCTCCTACTCCACCTGGCGCTTTGATATAAGAACCGAAGGTGAAGTATTGGCCATTGGTCAAGTTTACTTTAGCTGCAAAATGTTTAACGCCTTGCAGTGTAATTTCAGAGAGTTTTATAAATTGATCAGTACCGTCGAAGATATTGTCATTGCTGACGATGAGATATGTTTCTTTGGAGTTTGGCAGTACATCATATGGAACGGCGATCTGCACTTGTTCTCCCATAGCCGCTGTTTGCTGCGTTTTCCAGATACGCGCCATGCGGAAGTTCACGATCGGATGACCGGAAACGGCGGTGCGGAAATTGGTAACGCCGTTATCATCGCCCCATACGAGGTATGCTTTATCATTAGAGAAGCTACCGTTATTATCATTATTGGTTGGGGCCAGATCAGCGAGACCTACAGCCACTTGGAAACCGCCATTCACGCTGCGGGATTGCTTTTGGCGCAGATCCTGGATATCATCTCTACCAATACCAGCGATATTATTCTTATAAGTACTGTTGGTAGTAGCGTTCCAAATAACGGAAGCATCTGTAGCGATATAATTATAAGGCGTACGCTGGTCCATAGTGATACCGTACTTGATAGCGAGGTAGGTATTCACCTTTGCCATTTCCGCATCTGTGAGCTGACGCTCGTACACAATCACTTCCGGAATATTTCCCCACCAGGTAGAGTTATCATCACTACTACCTACCAAAATACCGTTCCCTATCTCTGGTTGCTGTACAGCATCTAATGCAGTATTTTCCTTGAATCCATCTACCCAGCAGGCGATATTATCTGCAGTGGCAGTGGTTCCGTTATTTGGACTTCCCATGGAGAATATCTGTGGCTGTACATTCGTAAAACCAGGACTACCCCCATTATAAATGATGGCATTACTTGTATTAAATGCCGCAGGGTTTACAGCCGGGCCGGTAGATCCAGAACCCATAAATGCAGCCCAACCATTGGTGGAACCAGCTCCTGCTGATTTCAATAAATAGAGAACCGGGTTATTTCCTCCAGGTCCTGAAGCCAATAATCCGCCGCTCGTTCCAGTCCAAGTAGTACGACGATCCATTCCTACCGCAATCATTTGGAATGCGGAAGTATTTGGGAACAGGCGAGCTGTATTTCTTAATACATTCGCTGGATTCTCTGTTCCTTTATATACCATGGATGGGTTGAAGTTCAACAATTGTGATGCCGTTCTATCATAGAATACCGGTTGATCTGGTACGCTGGTAGTGCTAACATCATAATTTTTGGTGTCGATCAGATTTTTCCAGACAACCACCTTACTACCATCTCCAGCCAGCACACCGTCATTGGCTTTCATCCACATATCCAGCTTGACATCAATGATACCACCCGGTGCTGTCAGTGCTTTACCGAAGGTAAAATATGCGCCATTGGGCAAATCACTAGTGTTCAGGGTAACCGTATTACCTGTGAAAGGAATCACTTTGGTAATAGCGGCGGAACCGAATGCAGGATCGGTACTGATTAATAAATATTTCGTTGATCCGTTGATGTTAGGCTGTAAAGTAATATTCTGATCTGCCCAGTTGGTTTTCTGTACTTTCCATACACGAGCCATCCTCCTGGTTACTTGCGGATTGAGCGGCGTGGAAGTAGCAATATCGTAAGATGCAGCTACTAGTGCGTTATCTGCAATGGTGAAGAAGGATAAGTCGTTTGTAACACTGTTGCTGTTAGCGGCATTTGTTGCAGCCACCTGTGAACCCAATGCCAGCGTAATGATACCGCCGGCTTCTACGCTCAGGGATTGTTTTTGTTGCAGATCGGAAACGTCATCACGACCAATACCGGTGATGCAGTACTTATAGGTAGCATCGGCGGTCCACATTTTAGAGCTATTGCTGGCGATATAGTCTGTTGGGGTAGTTTGACTGAGCGTCACACCGTATTTCAAGGCAAGGTAAGATTCGATTCTAATGCGCTCGTTACCGGTGTGTGTACTGATATCTTTATAGACGATCATTTCCGGAATGTAACCATTGAAGCCGATGTTGCCTGCTGCCGAATTCCCGATCTGGAAGGCGTTGTTTCCACCAGTCCCTGTAAAAGCAGTACTAGCCTGACTTATTAAAGTATTATGGTCTCGTAAAACGCTTACCGATGTAGCGGTTTTGGCAAATGTCCAGACGGTTGGTTTTTTGAAGGTACCACCCCAGGGAGCGCTGACGCGCTGCGACATGGGCCCATCAAAATACAGCGTTCCATCAGGCCAAGGTACATGGGCCTGAATGCGGTTAGTAGTAACGTTGTCTGTTTCCTGCCAGAAAATGGAGTTTCCGCCCCCATTCGAATTGGTTTGCACAGCAGCATATACTGCAAAATTCTGGACGGATCCATTTCCTAATACAGAAGTGGCAGGATCTTTAATTGGACCCTTTCCGTAAAACCGGGTATTATCAAATACAGGTGTGGGGTTAAAGTTAACAGCGCCGGCGCTTACTGTTGGTTGTAAGGTAGCAGTAGGCTGAGGGATATTCATATCCAGGCCACTGAAATCATTCCATTGTGCACTGCTCAAACCTTTATCACCTTTATACCAGGCACCAATACCTGCATTCACGCCACCAGGGCCTTTTGCAGCTACGCCTATAGTAATATAAGCAGTGGCCGGGAGGTCACTGCTGTTTAATGTAACATTGTTCCCCGTAAAAGGAATCACTTTGGTGATGGCTGCGGCCGCAAAGCCAGGGCCAGTACTAATGATAAGATATTTGAAGCCGCCCGTGAAACCTGCATTGAGCGTTATCGTCTGATCAACCCAGTTTGTTTTTTGCACTTTCCATATCCGCGCCATCCTGGTAGAGATACCAGCGTTCAATGGCGTAGAAACCGCAGTACCAAATAGATTTGTTGCCAGGCCGTTATCCGCCATGGTCAGGAAGGAAAGATCATTTGTAACGCTATTGGTATTGGCGGCATTACTGGCAGCCACTTGTGAGCCGAGTGCGATTGTTAGGTAAGCATCACCTGCACTCACCGATTGTTTTTGTTCCAATGAGGAAGCATCATCACGACCAATACCGGTGATATTACTTTTAAATGTAGCATCGCCGGTCCACATTTTAGAACCATCGCTGGCCAAGTAATCTGTGGGTGTAGTTTGATTGAGTGTGATACCATATTTAAACGCCAGGTAGGATTCAATTTTCTGTTGATCCGTAGCCGTTAGCGTAGTGATATCTTTATATACAATCACCTCCGAGATACTCCCCTGATAATGAGAAGTAGAGACATCTGCCCAGAGGCCAATATTAGAAGCATAGTTATTGCCCGGCCCAGCGGTGGTGTAAGTACCATTAGTGTTCGCCACCGTATTGCGATCCCGTAGGATGGCCATGTTAGCGGGAGTTTTGGTAAACGACCATAAATGGGGCTGCCCCGTAATACCACCCCAGGGATTGGAAACCCGGTCAGTGTAAGGCGCGTCGAAATAGGCATATCCGTTTGACCAGCAATTGGTAACATCAATACCTGTACCGTTAGTCTGGCCATTATTTACCTTCTGATAAAAGAGTCCACCGGTATGTGCCTGTGACACAGTAGCCACAGAAAACACGGCTATTCTTGTGGGAGATGCTGTACCAAATACAGAAGAAGCAGGATCAACTGCTCCCCTCAATCCGAAAAACTGAGTGCTGTTAAAAGTAGCGGTGGGGTTAAAGTTGGGGCCCGCTGCGTTGACGCCCGGCTGTGCGCTGGCTGTCGGCTGCGGAATATTTTTATTATTACCACTATAGTCGTTCCACTGCGCGGAAGATAATCCCTTGTCTCCCCTATACCAGCCACCTAATCCAGCACTAACGCCGCCAGGGCCTTGTGCGGTAGCTCTGAAAGCTGTACGTGGCGTAGGCTTTACACCAGTTGGCGTATTAATGGAATCTCTGGTAGCCGCCTGTGTTGGTAGTTGCCATAAGATAGACAGTAACACCATCAGCCATGACGTCCTACGGCCGTGCGTGGTCTTGGTTGCAGGGAATACAGTATCGCAACAATACTTCAATAGGGTAATTTGTGACATAACAATCATTTAAGGGCAATAGCAACCAGACACTCCCTGCGAATACAGCAGGTAGGGTCAATCGTCAGCACCCGGATATGGCCTGTATTAATTGAGAAGTGTCCTTTATGTTAATGGTTAAAAAGGGGCTACTACATTGGCTTCCATCTCTCTTAGTTAGTAAGCATGCAGTTTGGGCATTCTAAGATTTTAGTTTTCAAGATGTTTCCGTCTTTTAGTGTTCACATACTTGCAAAGGGTTTGTGTAGAAATGTCCATAGCTCTTTTATTTTTTCGTCCTATATCGAGTTTGAACAGCACACGCCATTCATCAGGCAAAAAAACAATCTCTTTAACAGATCATTTGTAGTAATGCAATGAAAAAAATGTAGTAAAACGACTACATGCCACTATGCAATAGTCAGTTAGCTGGACTACCCATTTAGGTAAAATCTGGACCAGATATATAGTCCAGTTAAAAAATACTTTTGTCCTATCATTTAAAAAAACGCTGACAAAATGGACTACAAAATCAAGAAAGCAAGTTTGGAAGATTTAGAGGAAGCGGCAGTATTATTCAACCTGTACCGCATTTTCTATCGCCAAGAATCGGATGTAGAAAAAGGAAAAGCCTTCCTGAAAGAAAGATTCCTACATAATGAATCTGATATTTTCCTCGCCATCGTTGATGGCAAAGCAGTAGGGTTTGTACAACTATATAAACTATTTCACTACACCAAATTGCAAATGCAATGGCTGTTGAGCGATTTATTTGTACATCCTGATTTCAGAGGGAAAGGACTCTCTGTTGCTTTGATTGACCGTAGTAAACAATGGTGCGAAGAAACTGGCGCTTGTGGGTTGATGCTGGAAACAGAGAAGACAAATGACATCGGGAACAAACTGTATCCTCGCAGTGGATTTGAATATGATGGGTTACATAATTATTATCACTGGTGGAAATAAAGTCAAGTAAAAAGTCGCGATATGTATCGCGGCTTTTTACTACGTTGCTTCACGGTTCTCGCTCCGGTGCAGGAATATTTAATCCAATATAAAGCACCACTATCAAGGTTAAAATGGCAGTAATCGCAAAAGCGCTTCCTGCACCAAATCTGAACCATATCCAACCAGTAACTGTACTCGCCAACATGGTACAAATACTCTGAAACCCAGTAAAAGTGCCGATGGCAGTGGCCGTGTCGTTCTTACTGGTAATATTACTTATCCAGGCTATGGATACTCCTTCTGTAGCCGCCGCAAAAATCCCATACAGGAAAAATAATACGCCATACCAATACCAAGTGCCGGTAATAGTCATACCGGCGTATACCATCACAAAAAAAAGCAGACCGGCAAGAAATATTTTCTTAAGTCCAATCTTGTCTGCCAGTAATCCTAGTGGATAAGAGGATAAAGCATATACGAGATTATAAAAAATATATACGCCTATTGTTGCAGTATCGCTTAATCCGGCTTGTTTTACTTTCAACAGTAGAAATACATCTGAGCTATTGCCTAATGTGAACACCAGCAGACCGGCCACCAGTTTGCGATATACTATGGGACTGGTTTTCCAGTAATGCAGGAAGGAAAAAAAGGAAACCGATGACTTATTATTTTCTTTGGGCGAAACATTTTTGTCTTTCAGATAAAAGGATAGCCCAACAGCCAATATCCCAGGGAAAAAAGCCAACAGAAACATTAGTCGGTAATTGGCCGGATTGAAATACAGGTATAACAGGGCCAGCGAAGGGCCAATCACAGCACCCATGGTATCCATCGAACGATGAAAGCCAAAAACACGCCCTTTTGTAGCGGGCGAGGCTTCATCAGACAACATGGCATCCCTTGCACCAGTGCGGATACCTTTACCCAACCGGTCAACTGTACGGGCAAGAAATATCCATAACGGATAAACGGTTAGTGCCAGCATCGGTTTAGCGATAGCACTGAGGGAATAACCCCAACGAACAAACGGAGCACGCTTTTCCTTATGATCAGATAATTGGCCAAAATAACCTTTACTCAATCCCGCAGTGGCCTCTGCGACCCCTTCCAATATACCGATCAGTAAAACAGAAAAACCGATACTGCTCAAATAAATAGGCATTATCGGATAAAGCATTTCACTGGCAATATCTGTCAGTAAACTGATAAAAGAAAGTATCCAAATCGTACGTGTCAGGTATTTCATGGCCCAATGAAAATACCAAAAACTAAGCAAATGGGTAACTAATAGCAGCAGGTGATACAGTACGTAAAACGGTCCTATCTGCTGCAGAACAGTAGATAGGACAGTAATACAGTTTAGGCCTGAGGCTGAAAAATTATGGTTTAATTTCCATTATAACTAACCGGATGGTTGTTGCACCAATGTTTTTAGCCATATGTGTTACGGCTGGAGAATACATCGCATCGCCGGCGGTGATATCCACTACTTGAGGTGCTTTATCTTTTTCTGTAATTTCAACTTTTCCGGAAGATTCTGCATATACCACATGGTTAGGATGACTATGCCACGGTACAGTTACGCCTGGTTCTATTGCTACTTTCATAACCCGAACCTGATCATTATCTATCAGTACTTTTTGATAAAGATTTGGAGCCACTTTCACTGGATCCTGTGCTAGCGTAACCTTTGTCGTAGCGAAAAATAATCCTGCTGACATGAACAGCGGGAGCATCCATTTGTAGGTCGCTTTCATAAACAAAGATTTAAGTGAAGAACTATCTGCAAGTTAGCATGGGATCTTATCAAGGTAAAACGCCGATTGATATCTGGTTATACGTGCGGGAAATTCTGCGAGTGCTCCATGATAAATGGTAGGTACATTTGAGCCATAAACGCCTGTTTTACAGCAAGTAACCAGCGCAACCAGGGCTGGCTGATAAAAAGTAAAACACTTTTATAAATTATTAAATTATCGGGAGACACGATCAAACTCGGCCGCCAATATTCTTTACATATAGGCATAGATATATAAAAAAACCATCTCTTGCGGAGATGGCTTTTTTGTATATCTATGATTGTAAATCTGCTTACAGCGCTTCAATAGAGAATTTCCTTGTTTTCTCTTTCTTATCATATTCAGACACCATGATATGTCCTTCTTTCGCAGGATAGATAGTAGTGGTCACGGAACCATCTTTACGAGGAATGGTACGGATTATCTTCTGCTGTTTTACGTTATAAACGTTTACATTCTTTTTATCCGTAATAATCAGGTAGTTCGACTTCGTTTCGCTATTAACTGCATTGTAGAAATCAGGTCTCAGTCCCACACTTGCCATACGACTGGTTACATAAGAGCTGTACGTAGTAGGAATAGTGTTCACCATCGTGAGTTTACCTTTTTTATCCTGTTTGAACAGCATCGCTTCTCTTGCCTGCGACTTCTGCGTACCCGTGAATTGAATAATGTAGAGCGGTGGATAAATCAGTGGAGCAGTGGTTACCAATGCTGCAATAGCACCCCATCTAGGCTTTCTTTTGAAGGTGGATGCTGCGAAGTAATTATTGCCTTCGTAATCTTTAAATCCTGGCTCAAAATACATGATAGATTTCGAAGGTTTGTAACGTCCTTTGGAGGTGAAATCCGGTTGTGCGTGATCGGACCAGTCAGAAACGATTGTTTCCATTTTGCTGGTACCTTCCCCTTTGACCTGTGCCGTAAATACGCCAGTGAAAGGACCCTTGGCCAGTTGTTTAACGGTCCAGGCGGCATTACCCTTGCGAGGATGCAAGATAGAACCAGAAAGGAAAGGTCTGCCGCTTACCGGATCGTTCTCAAATGTTCTAACTGCAAACGAATGGCCGTTTTTATCACAGAGCTCCACCTTGTCGAAAGATTTGTTGGTATCCATGTTATAGCCTGTTAGCCAATAACCCCCTTCCCACAGTTTTTCTTTCTTTCTGTAGAGCAAGAAGATATCATGGTTGGAAGGCAGGATATTATAAGACTCTGCTCCTAAAAGGAAATCCTTATGCCAAATATCCTTTCCTTCCGTATTGTACACGGTCAGATAGCTTTTGCTTTCGTCTCCATAAAAACAAACAAAACCTTTGCCTGCCATATTTCTCAACTGCACGCCATGCTTCAAACCACCAGAGCCCATTTGGGTGCGGTCATAGGAAACGCTGTTGTAAGCAGTCAGCATCTTCACATTGACCTTAACGGTGTTTGTCTTAATGATTTTCCCATCCAACCCTACAAACTGCGTAAATACAGACACAGAAGCGGTACGTAAATGCTCCTTTCGCTCTCTTCTTTTCATGGTACCATAACCAATGAAGTTACTTTTCAGGTAAGCAAGACACAGGACATCCTGTTCGAAAGCCACCGACTGCAAATCCAATTTCAATTCTGTAAATTCCAATTTTCCGATATCATTCAGGTTTTCATCCATGATGTCTAACCTGTAATGGAATGAATCGGCATTTGCACGCTCTAATTCAGTGAAGGAAAGATAACCTACCAAGGTGTTATCCTGCAAAATAGGCCTCACAGAGGTGGAGATACTGTTACTGACCTCTTTAAATACTTTTGTTTGGGCGTTAGACTTGCTTACGAAAGATAAAACAAGCATGCTAGCCAGAATGATTCGTTTCATTTGTTATAGGGATAAAATATTAGGGCTTGTCAAATTTGTGTGCAAACTCTGCGTACAGACTATTTTCGTTACTATTAATGAATGTTTTACCAATGTTGGTTTTGTTGGACTGGGAAATATCGGACTCAGTAGTCAACGATTTCATCAAACGATGAAATGCGGCTTCATCTTTTTTAATATTAGGCCATGCATGAGCGGTTAGCAGTGTTTTACTTATTTCCTCCAGCTTTTCACGGGGAATCTGCTCAAACAAAGTTTGTAGTTCATAATAATCTTTGGAGATGAATTCCTTCGGAACAACGCCTACTGCGTTAAATCGGCTCAAGTCCCTGTCTGCATAATACAACCCGGTGATAACGTTTCCAGCCATGAAATCATACCAAGGATCCGTGTTCCCCTTGTCTTTCTCCATCAAAATCGTATACATACAGGCAGTTAGGTTCATGTTTACATACATATTCCATAACTGCATTTTCTTGGCTTTTTCCTTAATAGCAGCAGGTATTGGGGTAAAATTATTTTTCACGTTCCCCAATGCTAGCGTTTTATTATAACGATCTACACAGTCAGGGTGCGTTTTTAATGAATCCTGTACGCGCGAGGTGCTGTCTTTAAAACTATATGCCCTGGTCGATAATCCCTTCGCACGTTTTTGCGTCCATGCATTGTCTATTGTTACGTTATAGGCAGCAAAATATTGCTGTAATGGCTGTTTCAATGGCTGTTTAAATTGCAGATCAGCACTGTCCAATCGCAGGAAAAAGGAGGGATCAAAGCCGATATTACTTTTCTTCAGGAGCACTATCGCCAGCGAGTCGGCATCGCTTTCATGATAGCGTTGATGGCGACTTCTACTAAAAGAGTAGCCCTGGAAGATCTTTTTCAGGCGGGTGAGCCTTTCATATTTCTGATCCAGCACGGCATTCATGGCATTTTTATATTCATCGGAGGTAATCCATTCTGCGCGCTGTTTTAAGCCATTTTCAGGATGCAGCATGATATTATGCGATAGCTCGTGTGCGATGGTCAACGCCAGATCCTCACGGGAACGACTAAACGCCACCAGCCCAAGATTGATCGCAAGGATATTCCCTCCCATTGCATAAGCGTTTACAACAGCACTTCTGTCGATCAACACTAACGGCTTAACAGGTATCAATTGTTTATTGGCTTGTACAATTTGATTAATGAGACTATCAATATAGCCATAGACTTCCTTCTCGTAGAGGAAGTTGTCATCCTTGATGGATTTGGTTACAAACTCGGTACGATCATCCCAATACTCTTTATACTGTTTTTGGGTGGCCTTCTCCTTATAAATATTCGGGCAAACCCATACTTTTTTGAGCGAATCGATCTGTTTTTGGTAGAAAATATGCGAAAGGTCTTGGTAACGGTATAGCTCTCCTGATTGTGCAAAAGTGCGATGGCAACAAAACAGGACCAACGCGAAGGTTACTAAACGCGTGTAATGTGACATAGTATATAGGTATAGGTATAAAGTGCTAATATATAGCAAATATATACATATTAATATTTAGCCCAAGATAGCGTCCATCCCCAAAGCGTGTTATAAAGGGGGTATAAATTCTAAAACCTGCGCTGGGAGCAGGTTTTAGAATTTATCTAGGTATACAATTGGGTAGCTCTTATTGCAGAAGCCTCCGCTTATACTTGTCCAGCGCACTTTCCCGAGCACTTTGAGGCGGTTACTTACCAGGTAAATGTTGAACATACTGGATGACTTCCGCTAATACTTCATCTGTATGATTGCGTATACTCGTTACAGTTGCATAGCTTTTCTTTAACAATGAGAAAAAATTTTATAATCTTGTCAGCGGGGGATTGGCCAGATCCTAATATCATCAGGGTGGGCGATGATTTCTATTTTATATCTACCAGTATGCATTATGTTCCTGGCAGTCCTATCGCCAGATCAAAAGACCTTCCTTTAAAAATCGTCCATGGATAGTATCTATGGGCGATTTTTATTTTCATTATCAAGCACCTACGTTTAACCATTGACGTTACAAGTACGCAAAGTATAAACTTACCTAGATACAATCATGTTGCAGCGAGTTAAGCTACATTTATGATGTAACCCTTTTTTTCAACCAAATCTGTAGCCTTCATGAGAACACTATTACTCCTTGCAACAGTATTGTTTTACAGCACTATGTCGTTTGCACAAAATTACTGGAAAGCCCATACGGACACGGTCAAAATCAACACCGACAAAGCCGTATCTCGACTTGCATTCCCAACAAATTTCAAATTATTTGATCTGAACCTTCCTGCATTGCGAAGCGAGGCATTCAAAGCTGTTAGTAATAAAGCAGCACCTAAAACCGTTATCTCCTTACCCAATGCAGATGGTCAGATAGAGCAATTTGAAATTATCGAAGCCTCCAATTTTGATCCTGCGTTGCAGGCGCAGTTCCCGGAGATAAGGGCATTCTCCGGAAAAGGTATCACCGATAAAAATGCCACATTAAAGCTGAGCGTATCTCCACAGGGGATTCAAACAATGATTTTCCGCACGGAAAAGGAAAATGAATTTATTGAACCTTATTCTGCGGATCATACTGTTTACACGGTATTCAAAAAGCACGCAAAAGTGCTTCCTTGGAAGTGTACTACGCCCGAATCAAAGATGGCAACGGCCATCGGCCAGCAGTTGCCCAACACGATTGCCAGATCTACAGGTGATGCGAAAACATTACGACTCGCCCAATCTGTTACGGCCGAATATTCCAATTATTTTGGAGCTACCAGTCCGGCACAGGTATCATTAGTACTAGCAGCTATCAACGCCACGCTCACGCGTTGTAATGGCGTTTATGAAAAGGACCTGGCCATACACCTCAACCTGATAGCCACAGATACCGCTGTGATATTTTACGATCCAGCTACAGATCCGTATTCCGTAGCCTCCACCGGCGCAGGTGGTGCATGGAACAGTGAATTACAGAATACGCTGAATACGAAGATTGGCGCTGCGAATTATGATATCGGCCACTTGTTCGGCGCATCTGGCGGTGGTGGTAATGCTGGCTGTATTGGATGTATTTGTGTGGACGCCCAAAAGGGAAGCGGCTTCACCTCTCCTGCCGACAATATTCCACAAGGCGATAATTTTGATATCGATTATGTGGTGCATGAAGTAGGGCATCAGTTGGGCGCTAACCATACTTTTTCTATGAGCAACGAAGGCACCAATATGAATGTTGAACCCGGATCAGGTATTACTATCATGGGATATGCCGGTATCACCAGTCAGGATGTTGCACCGCATTCTATTGATGTCTACCATGCAGTGTCTATTGGACAGATCCAGGCAAATCTTGCCAGCAAGACTTGCCCTATCACTACCAATATTTCCGCGAATAATGCGACGCCTGTTGTAAACGCTGGTAGTAACTACATCATTCCTATCAGCACTCCCTTCGCGCTTACCGGCTCTGCTACGGATGCCAACGCCGGCGATGTACTGACGTATTGCTGGGAACAAAACGACCCTGCCTCTTCCTCACAAACAGGATCTAGTAGTGTGGCCAGTCCTACCAAAGCAACAGGCCCAAACTGGATATCATTTGCCCCAACTACTTCGCCCACCAGGTATTTCCCTAAAATGGCTACTATCCTGGCCGGCGGCTTAGTTTCCGGTCCCTTGCCTGGCGGAGATGCAGGTGCCAATACGGAAGCATTAAGTTCCGTTGCAAGAACGCTCAACTTCCGCTTAACCGTTCGTGATAACGTTCCTTATAGCTCTACCCCACCTGTAACTATTGGGCAAACAAATTATGCAGATATGACCGTAACCGTTAACAGTTCAGCCGGGCCTTTTAAGGTTACTTCACCTAACACGGCTGTTACCTGGGCGGGTAATTCTGCACAAACGATTACCTGGAATGTGGCCAATACTACTGCATCACCGGTGAGTTGTGCCAATGTAAAAATATCCATCTCCACAGATGGCGGAAACACCTTCAATACCCTGGTAGCAAGTACGCCTAATAGCGGCAGTGCAGTGGTAACGATTCCTAACACGGCTACTAGCACCGCAAGGATTAATGTAGAAGCGGTGGGGAATATCTTCTTTGATATTTCCGATTCCAATTTCACCGTTCTCTCCGGATCTTCCTGCGCTTCACCTAGTGGCCTTACCAGTTCAGCTATCACCGCTACTGCGGCTACCCTAAGCTGGACAGCAGTAAGTGGCGCTGTATCCTATAATGTAGATTACAAAGCCACTACCTCTTCCACCTGGATCAATGCAGCAACCGCAACAACGGCTGTTTCATTGAACTTAACAGGTCTATCTGCCAGCACTACTTATGATTATAGGGTAAGAACGAATTGCGCTAGCGATAGCAGTAGTTATACCGCTGCACAGTTTAGTACCCCATCATTAGGAGGCTGTTTTGCACCATCAGGTTTAAATAGTTCTGCCGTAACCGGTACTGGAGCTACTGTCAACTGGACAGCAGTAAGTGGCGCGGTAGGATATGATGTAGATTACAAACCCAATTCCTCTTCTACCTGGATCAATGCAGCTAGTGCCACCACTGCTACTTCGGTTACTATAAGTGGCTTATCATCCGTTACCTTATATGACTGGAGAGTAAGATCAAGATGTTCCAGCGACAACAGTTCCTATACTGCCGCTCAATTCACTACTATAACCGCTGGTTGCGCTAGTCCCCTGGATACTGACACCAACGGAACAATGGCGGGTGCATCCACCATTCCATTTAATACAGATGTTACGGGTCTTATCAATCCAAGTGGCGACCTTGATTACTATAAATTTGTCATCACCACCAGTGGTACCATCACGATTACTTTGGGCACCTTGCCAGCCGACTATGACCTGAAACTGTTGAACAGCGCAGGTACACAAGTAGCCATTTCACAAAATGCCGGCACAACTAGTGAAACTATTAGTAAAACCGTGAGTCCAGGCACCTATTATGCACTTGTATATGGCTACGCTGGCGCCAATAGCAGCACGCAATGTTACACCTTACGCGTACAATTAGGCACCGCTACCAAATCTACTGATCGTAGTAGTAATAGCGATGAACAAAGTGTACAAGCATTCCCGAACCCGGCCAACAATGTATTGAACATTAATCTTACTGGGTATAAAGGAAAATCAGAAGTAGATATTACGGATCTAAACGGTCGGGTGGTAGTACGCCGCTTGGTGAATAATAATTCCACGCAGGTAGACGTTTCGACATTAGCTCCAGGCATTTATGTTATCAGTGTTAAGAATAAAGATGGAAAAGTAAGTATGACGAAATTTGTTAAGCAATAAGGGAATATAATCAGGGGTATTACCTAAATCCCGCTGTTATAAACAATGGGATTTAGGTGATACTATTTTACAGGGTTCGAATTTGCGTATTTATACGTATTGATTTAATGAAAAATAAATGGTAAATCCATACAACTTTGTAACGTTTCATTACCTAAGCTGCCTATTACCTCGAAATACATCCACCTCTTTTCCACGTTATGTAAATGCATACCAAACTCCTTTTTTCTACTTGGTAAAACATTGTCAATAATTTAATCTGTCGGTAGTAGAATTTCCTGGAAGACTGCCTGCATATCTGTTAATAGCCTATATACGTCGAACTTAACCAAAATAATCCGGGCATTATAATAAACCAATTACTACTATGAGCATCCATTTTATTCTCTGTACCCTTGGTACAATTACGATAATAGCTTTTATTATTGTACTCATCATCCAAACTATTAAAAGGAAATTGTCGCAGACCATTTCCGAAATTAAAAATGATCGCCAACTATTTTCTAATAGTGAAATAGGGAAAGCACTACATGCTTACATAAAAGCCATTAGTAACGATGATAGTAACAGATCCAATTTATTGGAAAATCTCAATAAAAACCCAGCAGGTTGTTTAAAAGAGCTCACTGTTGCTTTCGAAAACCTTACAGAATCGGAATACAATTCAAAATGGCTACTCGTCTATTGCATTTCACAGTTTGAATCAGGAGAATTTACAAAATTACTTAGCAAAATAGCGCTGGCAGAAATCCCATATGAAAAGTCCACGAACATTGATTTGTATTCAACAGTTAGAGAAGAAACAGCTATTCGATTGCGGGCTATTGAAGGGTTGAGGCCCATTGCACAGAAAGGGATTAAGGAAGCAGAAGAAGTGTTGTTTGATTTGTTAAAAAGTAAATATTTAACGCTAAATATTTCCGCCTGCCAGAGTTTGATGCGTATAGATCCAGATAACGAAAATAAAATTTTAAAACTTTTACCCCATTCAAAACATGATATCATTACCATCAGGCATAGGGAGGTTAAGGAGGTTGCTGTGATAGAAAACCCTGAACAATTTATCACCAATGCTGGTCCAATAAAAATGCGTCTCCCGAAACCTGGCATGGATGATAATTACTCTTCGCACATCCAATATCCAGGTAAAAATTCACCCAAAATCAATCATTAAAAATCTAAATAAAAAACTATGGCACGTTGTACCTACACTGTTCCAGACAAAAATATTAGTGGCGATAATCTTTATGGAAAAAGAATTTGCAATCAACCCTTTATTGATTGGGCATGGGATCAGTATAATTTCGATCATGATTGGTGGCAAGGGGGCTGGGGATTTGATGATTGTTGCAATACCAATAAGCCACTGGCACGGACATTTAATGCCATATGGGCATTAGATTATTCTTCAGGAGACACCTCTAACGATAGTTATAACAATGAAAATATGCTCTTTTGGGGAGGGCGTTTTGTAAGAGACAAAATCGATGGATACATGCTAAGAGCAAAATGTGGATCTAACAAATCAAAAATAGCCACCACATTTGGAGCGGGATGTACGGAATATCAGAAAACGGTTAAGTGGGATTGTAAAGAGTTTCAGCGCACCGCATATGAAGATTGTAGTTGGGAATGCTGTGATTGGGCCCCGTGTTCCTTGGTCTGCAAACTCGGCAGTTGGGTATGTAAAGGATTAGTGTGGGTTACCACATCGATCTGTATTTTATACGGATATATTGCAAGTTGGATTTGTACAGCAGGATTAGAGACTGCCAATGCAGCCAGCCAAATAAAGCGAATAGAATTGTACAATACAAATTTCTTCTATGATATTGATGTGATGCAACGAGCCTCCACGCTTATCCACGAGTGTCGTCATATTGACGGGAAAGCACATGATGCAAATTTCCCTTCATGGGCAGGAGGTATTGCAGGTCAAAGTGGAGCTGACTCAAGCTGGGAATATAACGGCCCATATCGTTGGGAAGTATGTTGGTTGGCTTGGTATTGGGCGGCGGCAAAATACTCCTCCATACCATTGAGAGAAAAGGCAAGAGATGCAGCAAACTCAATTTTAGGGTATGCATTTGCCCAAAGGCCTTCATTCACTGTATAAACGGAAGAAAATGTCACATTCAATTTCAAAATTTATAGCTGATTGCGGTTGTTCAACTGGGAAATACTTTATGATCTTAGGTATTTTTGCGTTTGCGGCATTTGCAATTGCTTTCAAAACTTATGCTTATTATGGCTTTTTTACGAACATCTTTTTCTTCTTTTATTTTGTCATATGCTTCGCTATAATAGGCAAAGCAATTGGACTCCTGAAATCATATATTGTCTTCATTCAGGAAAATCAAACGAAGAAATAAAACTAATAAAGCCCACTGTAGCAGTGGGCTTTATTAGTTTTATTTTTAAACTTTCTTGTTAGCGATGATCCGTGTCTGCACTAACAGTATCGGTTATACTTTTTATTCTTCTCTCCCAGAAGGGTGATTCCATCCATCGCTGCTCCTTTTTGTAAAAGGATGCCCTTAGTTGAAGATACTTGCTGAAATGCTCCTGCAAATCATGCTGATAGTGGGTAATACCTGATGAGTCGCCTTGCAGTTGCGAGTTTGCAGCCAGTGCCGCATGGCAAGCGGAGCTGATCGCAAAGCCGAGACCCATGGAAGATATAGGGTCGAAGGACAGTGCCGCATCTCCGACGGCAAGGAAATTAGGGATGGATGCGGTGTCTGTAAATTGTGTAAAAGCATTTTTCACCCAGGGTCTCCCATAGGCGTGACTGCCATGTATTAGCGGTACCAGATGCTTGGTGGCTGCTAGTAATCGATTCCAGTTATCGGGGTGATGCCATTGATGCTTTTTGATCAGATCACTATCCGTAAAGAATGTTACCGCTAGCCTATTTCCGGGCAAAGAGGCATAATACCACCAACCTTCAGGTGTTGTTTCCAGTAGTATTTTTTGTTCGGGCACATGTGCTGTATCGAACTGGAGATAGGCCCCAATACCTGTGAGCTGATCATATTGCTTTCCGGGAATACCCAGATGCCTGCAAACTTGGGCCTGGCGGCCGGTAGCATCTATCAAGAATTTTGCATGCACCTGAAATTGCCCTTGGGTTTCGTGTTGTAAGAGAATTGTCCAATGGCCTTCCTCATTTTGCTGATACTGCAATGCTTTAGTACGTGGGAATGCCTGTCCGCCGCGAGTGGCCACCTGCTCGGCCAGAAAGGGATCAAACAGTTGCCTGTCCAACTGGTAGCTACGGCCTTCTGTGGTATAGATGCTGTGCCGCGAAACAATACGGTCGCTCCCCCATGCTGCCTCACTATTATACCCTTCCTGTATGCCTGCATCATCCAAGGCATCGCGTGGAATACCCAGGTATTCCAGCAGTTGGAACATGCTGGCATCAACGTGTTCGCCTACACGAAGATTATCGAATGCGCTGGCTTCTGCTATTGCTACCTTACAGGAGGTATGTGTCAGCAAGCATAAAGCGGCGGCGGCCCCTGCTGGACCGCCGCCTACAATGAAGATATCTGTTTGAATATTTACCGGCATACTGTTAGTATCTGTTTCTGCTACCAGAGCGAGGCAAAGGAAGGCCTTCGGCCGCCACAGCAATCGGTTTGAATGCCAGTGTTTCCAAATGGGCTACCAGTGCAGCTCCACGTGCACTCTTCTTTTTAATTTCTGGTTTACTTTCCTCGATAAAGAAGACTGGTATGGTGACTTCATCATCCTTCGGATTCCCGCTGATTTCTCCTACTGGTACATCCCGGAAAGTAAATAATTCATTCACCCTTTCTGTTTCAACCAGGTATGGGAATCCTTCCTGGCTGGCGTTCTGATCTCTGATGAAACCCAATGCAGACCAATGTTCTACCATTTGTACGAAGCTATTGATACCTCGTTGATAGTTGACCTGCACTCCCGCTGGCATATCAGATGCTGCCTGGCCCTCAACTGTAATTTCACCTGTCAGTACATCCCAAGGGCTTTGAGGTGGCCACCAGTAAGAATAATAGGTTGGTGGAAGCCGTTTTCCATTATCCTTATTCTGAGTAGGAATCGTGAAATTGATATACTGAATAGTACACTGGAAGAAATCCGCCTGCCATGGACAAGCCATACGTTTGGTAAGATCTCCTGGCTCACAACCGCCACCAACGCATTCATCTCTTTCAGGAGAGAGTCCCGTTTCAAAATAATTTCTTTGGCGAGCCCTGATAACGTAAGGAGCTTCGTAAACATTCTTGTTCTGCATGCTCCAGGTCACTTCAATACCGGGGCACATGGGAAGTCCTACGCAATTACCTACGCTGGCAGCATCCACTGGGCTTATAGGGTTAGACGCCTGTTCTTTCTCCCTATGAAACTTCCCTTTGGCCCATTGTCCCATGAGGAAATATTGCGTTTCATCCAGTGCCAGGAATTTTACGATATTGACTTCGCTTACCGGGTTGCTGCCGGCATTCAGTGGCATCCCTGGAAAATAGTCGTCGCCATTCAATTTCCAGAGTTGCTGCTGTGGTTGATCTTCAGGAGGGTCGAGCGGCGGTACACCATCAGGCCTGCGGAAGTAAGAGAAATATTGCTCTCTGTTATTCCTATTGGCAGGCGAATTGTCTCCATAGTCAAATTGAAAGGAGCAGAAGGCCATCATCGATGGAACATTGGCCACCCATTGATACCTACTGATACGGTCAATGATAGGTAGAATATCGTGTTTGAAACTAGCCTCATAATCTTCATTCCAAATTTCCTTTTCCTCTTCCCCTTCCCCTATTTTTTTGCGCATATCGGGTACCATATTGAAATTACGTACCCCTACATCAAACATCGTATCACTGAGGGTAGAGATATTTACAATTTCCGGCGCAAAGTCAGGCGATCCAATGATTACCCAGGCTTTCAAGGCCCAAATCGTCGATTCATTCTTAAACTTAACTAAGCAGGATACAGGGCCATCCGAAATATCATCATGCCAGGTACTGGAGCCGCCATAGCTTGTCAGAGGCAAATCGCCACCGGCATTGCCTAAGCCGCCCAGCACTACAAGTCTCCCTTTGTCATCCGTGAGCAAGTCACCCAGTGTTTTTACAGCCGTACCATATTTTACATCAGCCGGAGGAAATTGCGCAGGATAATCCCGTTGCACATCTTCTTTTGTAAAAGAAATTTTCTGGTTTGGACCAGTGATCCTTCTTGGTCCTGGGTCTACAATAAGCGTTTGCCGCTCCTTCTCTCCAACAACATCAGGATTACGCCAAGGTACCCCCCACTCTTTGTAACTGTTATTAGGGTACATCAGGTTGCCTTTCAGCTCGGAGTATTGATACCACGCCGCTTTCTTATTGGCAAGATGCACTTCCCAGGTGATGGATTCTACATTGGGGTTATCATAGGTAATCTCTACGCCATTTTCATCGTAGATTTTGAAAACCTGTCCCTGACGCTTTATCCGGCCGGTAGCATCTTTAAAGTGTTTGACAGGGCCTAATTGATTCCCGTGCTCGTCGGCATCGAATGGAAGCCCACCAATGGTTTGGGGGGATAGACAGATCTGGTCAGGACTATTGCCCAAACGAGCAACGCCTACAGATGGATGTAGTGATAATTTCATTGAGGGAAAGTTTGTTTTGTGTAGTTATAGATGGAATTATGGATACAAACAATTCTAAGGGAACATAAATGGTAATGATTATTTTGAGTATTGCGTTTAACGAGGATTTAAATCTAGGTTTTTATTTTGATATAAAAATCAAAGGAGGGAAAAATATTTAGAATCTTTTTTTAAAATCTAATAATGAAAAAACTTCCACCAGTGCGGCTTGACGGCACCCGTTTTCCTTATGATATTTTATGATTCAAAGCTGAATCATTTAAAGAATACAGTAGAGGAATTCGTCAAATCACTAAAAAGAATAAAAAATGGTGGCAGAGAGCGACCGTGTCTCCCGCTGCCACCACATTATATTTCAGCACACTTATTTAACAGTTACTTTTGATGCTTCTTCAATCACTTTCGCTACTGCCAGTGGTTGCGACATAAAAATCACATGGCTCCCTTTCACATCGGTTGTCTTGGTATTGGAGCGTTTGTACATGGCGCGTTGTATTTCTGGCGTAATAGTTTTATCTTCTGTAGCAATACAGGCGAAGGTGGGCTTATCTCTCCAAGCAGCATGCGTAACAGGTGTAACGAAACACTTACCAGCAAATGCACCCTGGGAACTATACATGAATGCCGCTAGGTCTTTCGGGATATCAGCACAAAAGCCTGCATGATACTTCTCTTTATCATAGTATACGAAGCCTTTGGAATCAGGAGGCAGCACGCCATTTTCTGGTGCTGGCTTCGCAGTCTGGAACCATTGCAATGCAGTTTCTCCATTGTCTGGTTGGAAAGCTGATACATACACGAGGGCCGCAACTTTCGGATGATTGCCCGCTTCCGTGATAACAACACCACCCCAAGAGTGACCTACTAGTACCACGGGGCCATCCTGGTTATCCAATGCCACCTTTGTAGCAGCAACATCATCTTCTAATGAGCTCAATGGATTTTGTACAACAGTAACATGATAGCCTTTCTTAATGAGGATATCATACAATGCCCTCCAACCGGAACCATCAGCAAATGCACCATGCACTAACACTACATTTTTGATTTGTTGTGCCTGAGTCGTGTTGAATCCCAATAACACAGCAAATAACGCAAGGGTAAAAGCAATTTTGATTTTAAAGAATAAATTTTTCATGTAATTAAGGTTTTTAAGAATTAACAATACAAAGCTAGTTAGGAACGGAAGACCGCGAAACGGCAATACTTCCCGGATTGTTGTCATTATTTCCCGATCTTCGTTTGGTAGTTATATTACTAAGTTCCATTTCCAGACTACCCCTGTAATCTGAAAATGTCTCCCCACTTACTCTTTTGAACATTTTACTGAATGCAGACACATCCTCATATCCCAAATGATACGCTATTTCCTTCAAACACGCATCTGAGGCCTGCGCCATGCGCTTTGCTTCCAAAACAATGCGCTGATTAATATGATAACTAGTAGGAATCCCCGATGCTGTTTTTATCACATTCGACAAGTGCTTCGCAGATACACAAAGCTTTCCAGCGTAGTAGTCAACAGTTTTAGCTACCTTAAAGTTCTCCTCCAATAAAGAAAAGAAACTTCGTACCAACATTCCTCTTCTACTCATAGATATCGCCACTTTTTCACGCTGTGAATGCGATCTCAGATATACTAAAAAAATGGATAGATACTTCTGTACCAAATCAAGACGGAACTGGTCTTTTGAGGTGATATCATTTTGAATGCGCGTCATTACCCAATAAATCTCTTCCGCTATATCCGGCGCCAGGTTAAAACGCTGAGGACCTCCTGCGAATAGGGTTTCATAGAAGAAAGTCAGGATGTCAAAACTAATGAGGGAGTGTTGTAGATTAATTAGGAGAAAATGACCGATCGACTCCTGGGGCAATTCAAAATCATGGAAACAAGCGCCAAATCCAACATATACTGTACACGCTTCCAACTGTAATACTTGATTTCGTTGCTGACAACGGCCGCCACCAGACATCACAAAAATGATTGATACGCAATTCCGTCCAAGGTAGGTAGCTACCAATTCTTTTTGAATATCGAGATCAGGCTGAAGTCGCCACATATAAATTGCATTCATTAATGGCGCCTGGAATGATGGGGTCTGAAAATGCGGGTATTTCAATGATGCTGTCATTTTAATTGACTTTAAATACTGCTCTTCGATTTATATGCCGGAATTCCTGCTATCGGAAAAGCGGTAGCCCATTGCATACATCTGATTGAAAATCCAATATTTATAACAGAAAAATTAAAAGCTGGCAAACAGCATCTTCCTATATTTCTCCGAAAATCCGGAGTTTCCAAGAGAATAACTACGAACTTTCGTAGGCCCTACTGGAAATCTTCCTTTCGAATACCTAAGCGGATGAGTTTGGACTCCAGTGTGGTGGGCTTCATATTCAACTGCTCCGCAGCGCCACCTGCACCACGAATCCTTCCCTTTGACACTCGCAGTACGGAGGTTATTAATTCCCGCTCGGATCGTTCCTGTTGCTGTTTAAACTGCTCCATTGAACCCGGATGGCTATAGGTAGCATCATCGGTTGCAACGGGCAACCTCATACTGGAAAGCGGTTGTAGCAAAGTCATTGCTTTATTATTACCCGACATAATGAGGGCTCGCTCCATGATGTTTTCTAACTCTCTCACATTACCAGGCCAATCATATCGTTCTAACGCCTCCAACATTTCGGAGGATATGCCGTAATACGCACGGCCAATAGATTTCGCAATCTTTTTTCCAAGATAGTCGGCCAGTAGTGGAATATCCTCCTTTCTATGTCTCAAAGGAGGTAAATGTATTGGGAATACATTCAATCGAAAGTAAAGATCCAATCGAAATCGATGTTCCGCCACCGCCTGCTCCAAGTTTCGGTTGGTGGCAGCAATAAGACGAACATCTGTAACTATCATTTTATGACTGCCCACTCTTTGCACCTTTTTCTCCTGGAGCACGCGCAACAATTTTGCCTGCACATCCATACTCATCTCCCCTATTTCATCTAAGAATATCGTTCCGCCACTGGCAGCCTCAAACTTGCCCATCCTGTTACTGACTGCACCAGTAAAGGCGCCTTTCTCATAACCAAACAACTCCGATTCAATGAGGGAATACGGCAATGCGGCACAGTTAATCTTAATAAACGGCTGACGGCTGCGTTGCGACAATTCATGAATTGCCTCCGCCAGTAATTCTTTGCCAGTACCACTCTCCCCTGTAATCAATACAGATGTATTGAGCGGTGCTACCTGTTCTACTAAATCTAGGCAATGAGATATCGAATGACTTTTCCCAATGAATTTTTCCATGAATGGCCTTGCAATGAGATTTCCACTAGGTTCCGTATGCGTCAAAACTTTATTCCCTGGCTGGTTCATCCCAAGCATTAACCTGCCAATCAACTCCTGCATCTCCGACAAAACAGCTACCTCTCTGTCATCAAACCCATTCGAGGCTTTATTGAAGATATATAGTCGGCAATGATCCAATCCAGGTGCGTGTATGTCTCCCCGTATCACCGAATGGAAATTGTAACAGCGATCCAGTAATCCAACAAGCGGGTCCTGCTGCGTCAAAGCATCATATGCGGATCCAGACAACTGCTGTAACAGGCATGGTTCGGGATAGCCAGACAAAGCCTTCTCCACGTCCATATTACTTCTCGTAGCAATCATATTTAGTCCACTGTTATCAATCTCCTGGTATTCGCTGAAGCTACTCCTGTACACTCCTCGGAAATAATGTTTTCCATCATAACCTTTATAGGAGAAACAAAGCAATTCAAAGGGTACCGCCAATTGGAGCGATTCCGCCAGCCGAACCAACAACGTAACTTTGTCCTGCTGTTCCTGCAACAACATGACCAAAGACCGCCGCAGCCGATCCTTACGGAATAAAAAAGCTTCGAGGCTGTGTTCATGTCGGTAACTGGCTATCTCCAGTGTAACTAGCAGGTCTTTCGGCCTGATAGGTTTAACCAAAAAGCCGTAGGGTGCTGTTGCCTTTGCCTTCAATAATGTGTGCTGATCTGAATTGGCCGACAGATATATAAAGGGGATATTCCTACTTCTCAACTGATCGGCAAGATCAATTCCAGTCAGTTCCCCTTGGAGCTGAATATCCAATAAAACCAAGTCGGGAGTATGTTTTGCTATCAACTCCAGCGCAATTGCAACAGATGCCGCAATACCGGTTGTTTCGTATCCCGATGCTTCCAGCATGATCTCAAGATCGTTCGCAACTACAAACTCATCTTCTACAATCAGTACTTTCTTTTTCATGGCGTTTGTCAGTTATAATTATTCAACCATATGCTGAGAGGTCGTATGGCTCATCTGAGCAGCAGAGAACCGAACGGTTATCTCAACGCCATTCTCCGTATATATCTGATAGGTACCGCCTATTTGTGTAGTAAGTCCTTTCAGCAGGCTCATACCTAATGATTTCCTATGAATGGTTTGATTCGCTTCTATCCCCACGCCATCATCGGCAATGATAAGCTCCACCTCCGATAATACATGTTTCAACGTGATCAAAATATGCCCTGGTAGGAAGTCGGGGAAAGCATATTTCAATGAGTTGGTAATAGCCTCGTTCAATATAAGTCCTAGTGGAATAGCCTTTGATACATCCAGTGTCAACGATTGTAAATCAAGTACGAATTCCACATTCGGGCAATCAAAACTATCTTTGAGGTAACTTGCCAGCTCTTCGATATAACTTTTCATGTCAATGATAGACTCATCTTTTTCGTATAGCCGTTGATGTATGAGAGACATGGCATGCATCCGACGTTGACTTTCCCTAATGGCTGCAACGGCATCCTGACTGGCAAGGTAAGCCGATTGGCTATTCAGCAGACTAATAACCATTTGCAGGTTATTCTTCACACGATGATGTACCTCTTTTACCAACCATTCTTTCTCTATCAGCAACTTATCCTTCTCTCCTATTAACGCTTCCAGTGAATTATTTTTCTGCTTGATTTCTTCTCTTTGAAGTGCCAATTTATCGGAAGTCTTTTTCTTCATACGGTACCTACTGTAGGTTAATATCAGAATCAAGGCTAATCCAATTGCACCAGCAATCATCATATTTCGAAGGAGCCCTGCCCGCTGTAATTCCGATTCCTGAATTTTGTTCTCTTGTTTAAGCAGTTCAATATTTTTTTGCCTGATAAGCAACTGCTGGCCTTGGAAATCACTGGTTGCTTTTTGCAACTGAGATTTCTTTGTTAGTAGATCGACTTGTTGCTTTTCGTTTTGTAGGTCTTTTTGTTTAAGCAGCAGTGTTTGCCGATTTAATGCTAGGTCTTGCGCACTTTTATCTGATTGTGCTTTTTGTAGGGCTGCCTGCTGAACCAGGATTTTGATATTTTTTTCCTGCAATTCTATCTCTTTATCCTTCTTCTCTGTATCAAACTGAACATGGAGTTGGTTCAACTGGTTGACCGTCTTTTCGTTTAACGCAGCATCTTTCTCTATGGTATATAATTGAAAATTCCGG
This sequence comes from Chitinophaga sp., assembly GCF_019236475.1. Classification (GTDB taxonomy): domain Bacteria; phylum Bacteroidota; class Bacteroidia; order Chitinophagales; family Chitinophagaceae; genus Chitinophaga. The sequence continues at coordinate 655,559 of NZ_JAFAIX010000004.1, read as the reverse complement.
AATGCGGAAGCCCAATCACCCTTAGCAGAATCAATCCTGAAGCGGTAATTGTAAAATTGCATCTTATGCTCCGGTAATTTAAACTTCTCCGCCACCATTCTTTGCTGGTCCACATAACGTTTTGCTCGATCATACTGCCCACTGGCTAGTAAAAATCGATTGAGCTCTGTGTAAATAGGTATCTGGTCGTATTCGTCGGGTTTCAACGAATCTGATATTTCCATGAGTTGATCAGCGTATCTACCTGCACTCTTAAAATCATGTAACTCCGAATAGCAACGTACAAATCGACTCAACATCTGTATTTTTGGATTCAGCAGTAACGTTGATCCATAAGATTTTTCCAAAATATTCAGATTATCCAGTGCCTCCTTAAGCCTGTTTTGGCGAATCAGCACATTGGCCAGGTTAGATCTAAATTGAACCACTAGCATTGGATCCTGAGCATATTTACCGGTGTTGAGCGCCTTGTACAGGTACTGGGTCGATTCTTCTAACTTCCCCATTCTAAAGTAAATCAGCGCCGCATAATTATAAATCTCAGCCATATGCATGCTCGTATCAGCGTACTGTTCGCCAATCTTAATGGCTGTAAGTTCATTCTTCAGGGCTTCTACCATCTCCTTTTGTTGCCACTGTACAGCGCCAAGAAGTCCGTAAGACCATTGAACACGTGTCTCCCCCAATTCGGTAAACAGTCTTATACTTTCTTTAAGCATTTGTTCCGCGGCAGGTAATTCTGCTTGCAGCATTTTTACCTCGCTGTAATCTGGTAAGATGGTAGCAATACCTAGTTTGTCGCCGGTTGCATTCAAAAGGGCTAATGCTTTTTCATAGTAGGCTGATCTTGTAGGGAGACTCGTGTCCATTATGCCTCTCAGGTTATACGTTCGAACCAGTTCCTTTGTGGCCTTCATTTGGGAGAAGATGGATTCCGCCTTTATAAGAAAGGAAATACCCTCAGCAAGCTTGTTCTGTTGTTGTAGATATGTAGCCATCAGTAGGGCGCATTCCCCTTGTCCTTTCTGATAACCCAGTTGGCGCGACAAAGTATCTGCCTGTTGAATGTAGTATAGGACTCTTTCAGGGTCGCCCCCTTTGTCTAAATCTGCCGCTGCTTTTTGAAGCAACTGAGATATGGTAGCAGTATCTTTATTTTTCCCAGCCAATCGGGAAGGGGTCCGGTAACCAGGTTTGGACTGTCCGATTACTGCCATTGGGGCTATTAATAGCAGTAATAATAGCATTTTCCTTAAATTCATGCAGCAGCAATTAATACTCTTACCTAAGCACCGCAAACAGCATGTTGAGTATACTGGAAGATACAATTTTATCCTCAAATTTTTTTCATGCCTGCGAAGGGCTTCCTATCCCCAAATTTCGGAGATGGCGACGGATTAAATGATGGTTGATTTACCTATTAAGTTGCCTTATTTCCCTATTTTCAAGAGAGGGAATGGGATTTCCTAATACATACGGGAGTGCTCTAAGACTTAATCACCGAACTTTCCCTACTTTTGACCACCAACTATCTAAACATATTTTATGTCAACAAACGGCAATCTGGAATATATCGCTCAAACATGGCTCAATGCATTTAATGCACGTAATCTTGAAAAATTACTTTCTCTCTATCATGACCAGGCGGTGCATTACAGCCCTAAGCTAAAAATACGTCACCCGGAAACCAACGGCCTAGTGAGTGGGAAGGATGCATTAAGGAAGTGGTGGCAGGATGCTTTTGATAGAATTCCAGAACTGCATTATCAAATAAATACCTTGACAGCAAATGATGAGCGGGTTTTTATGGAATACGTCAGACAAGTGCCCACAGAACCAGATATGCTGGTCGCAGAGGTGCTGGAAATAGCGGACGGGCTGATTGTTGCTAGCCGTGTGTATCATGGGTAATTAAATATATTGCTTGATAACGGGATAACACATTTGGAAGCGTGAGGGCGCTATTATTTCCGCCTGGCTTTTACTAAAAGTACCAGGCACGCCAGCGATGCAATGGTATTTAAAATACTGAACCAATCACCCCACTTGTTATAAAGTGTAGGATAATGCTGTATATCTACGCGGCCTATTAACATTACAGGCGTGCTATTATCGCTATTGGCCTCATACAAAACCCTGCCGCAATAATCGTTGATAGTCTGCCTACCTCGCCTGGCATTTCTTACCATTCCATAACCGCCTTCCACACATCTCATGATCGCCATCCGGCTATGCAGCCAACCATCTCGCTCAAAGTCCCAGGCCGGTACATATAAAACGTTACAATCTGCTTTACCATACCTGCTGATGTATTGCTGAAAATCCATGTCCTTACAAATGGCCACTCCTTCTGGTGCACCGTTCCTGAGAAATATACCGGGTTCTTTTCCTGGTAGTACGCTATCCAGCACTTCTCCTACCACCAAATGTACTTTCTGGTAGTCTGCCAGGAGCTTTCCGTCCTTATCTATCACCCAAGCCCTGTTTTCATAATAGTCCCCTTTTTGCTGTGCCACGCAAGCAACGATGCCTACGTGATGTGCAATGGCAGTATCTTTAAACTGCTGAATGAAACCTTGGCGGCGGTTATCTCTTACAGTAAATATTTTTTCAGGAAACACAACTATCTCTGCCCCCCGCTTTACCAATTCCCCTACCTGGCTCAGGTAAAGGCCTGCTAAGTACAAATCCCTGTCCTCCCCTTTTTTAAATTCTTTGTGATAAGCCCGCTTATCAATGGTCACCATACCCACTTGCAATGATTTAGCAGCAACAGACTTTTGATGTAAACGCACCACACCCCAAACCATCGTAGCTACAAAAACGCCAATAGTTACAAAGGAAAGTGCGCGGATGGATTGTTTTTGTTGATACCGGTAAATGATGAACGCTACAACTGTAGGGATAAAAGTGACAAAAAAGGTGATCCCCTGTATGCCTGTCAGAGAAGCGACCTGCACGAGTGGTAAAAAATCGCATTGTGTATAGGCAATGCTGCCTGCCGTTCCGTCCGGGGTGGTGATGATCCAGAGATACTCCATTGTAGTAAACAAAACAGGGAATACAAATACAGTGGACCAATGGGAATAGGTAAGCATCAGCTTTCTAGCAGCTATCACCAGTACTGCGAAAATCAAGGGCATAAACAGTGTAAACACAAACACCAGCGGCAGAGGTAAAATACTTAATAAATAAGGTACCCAGCTAAGCCTTCCAATTAAGTAACCAGCAAAAGCTAATAAGAAAGCCCATTTGCCTGTAAGTCGTAACGCCAAATAAAGTATGGGAATAGGCGCCAACCATAATAGCCACCAAATATGTGCTGATAAGCTAAACGATAAATACCAGCAAATACCCGCAAAAAGCAGTCCTGCGGCTAATAATGCTTTGGAGACCGGTTTTAATTCCGACATGATATAAGTTTAGTATTATTGTCAAAGCTATACGGTTTTTCCGGGGTAGAATTGTATATTTTAGACACGCTGATGTTTTATGAGCATATCCGCTATTTTATTGTCCTCTTTTTTAAACTGGCTGGGAGTGGTGCCAGTAAACAACCGGAAATCACGGATGAAATGCGCCTGGTCAAAGTAATTGCATAAATGGCTCACATCAGCTAGGGTATGTGAGGCTTGCATACACCTAACTGCTTTATTGAAACGAAGTATTTTATGGTAATACTTCGGTGTATACCCGATATTTTTCAGAAAAATCCGCTCCAGCTTTTTATAATACCATCCTGTTTGCTGGCAGACGGTGTCAATAGATATATCATCCTGACTGTTACGCAGCATATCAATGCTTAGGTTAACCACTGACTGATCAGTTGGTGTATTTCTTAATGCGGTCTTTAATAAAGCATCCAGTACTTGTATTCGCTTGTCATCATCCGGATAATCTGATAACTGCATCTCCAAGCTTTTTACTGCCGGTCCTAAAATAAGTTCAGCAGGCATCAGGATATTTAATAGATCAGATACCGGCAAATTAGTAAATGCTGCCAGTCCGCCGGGCTTAAAACGCAAGCCTAGCATCGTTGCTTTACCAGTACTTTTCACATAAAAAATTTGGTTGCGTTGTCCCATAATCACCGGCCCACTCAAACGGGTGCCATGAGGGTTATCCGCTGTTATTAACCAATCCGTCGGGTCGCCAAAATCAAAGATCAGTTCCACTCGTCCGCCTGGTATTAAGCGGTCAGGTGCATCCATAAACCGATCCGGCGCATGTAATACCCAATAGCATTCTATGAAGTCTGCCAGTTGAATGGATGGATAATATTGCTGGTAATAGAGCATATATCGATTTAAATAAGATGATTCTTATTCCTTCTTGCGCATTTTGTACATCCCGATCGCAACTTCTGATCCCTAATTTAATATACAAAAATCGTAAAATTTACTGCGATAGAATATTATGGATAAATAGATATGGATGATGAGTTTGGGGAAACAGCGAATATGTTGTGGATCAGATTTGTAGTGAAGGTGGATCACCACCCATACCTGCCGCCGGTCATTCTGGACGAATGAGTTTCTGGTAGGTACACCGGTAGAATTAATTATGAAAATCAGCGGACATGAGAGTCTGAGAGACTTTTACCGGTATATAAGGATTACACCAGAAGAGGCGGCCAATTTGGTACAGGACATCTGGGCCAAACGCGGAAATATTATAAATATGGATCACCCGGTAAAAAATGTATATTAAAACAACTATGGAGGCGCAGTAAGTGGCGCCTCCATTTCAAACAAATTGCGTATGGATTATTGTTTTTTCCATTTATTGAAAAACGAAGTAAACTTATTGTACATTCGTCGCCAAGATTGAACATTTGTTACCACTTGGGAATCTGGAAGTATCAAACCTTTTTTTCCATAATATTCCATGTCGTCGCCTTGAACTCTGGCATCAAGTTTTTGGGCAATGTTGACCATTTTCAATATAACTTCCTCATCGGGACTTTTAACGCAAATATTTCCTTTGTAATAGCTGAACCATACATTAAGGAGACGAGAATGTTTGGTCCAGACGGCCAGCCCTTCACCTTCAATTCTTAGCACACTTCCATCCTCAAAACTTGCTTCTGCATAATTATCTAGCCTCATTTCTGGGTCATCAGTTAAATAATTTTTCCATTCCTCCATCGATATTTGCTTGCTAAAATCCTCGTCATACCATGTATCCTGACGTGTAATGTGTAATTCATAGCCCATAGGAATACCAAAATCAATTTTAATTTATCAGGTTTTTTTATAATCCAATGTAATTTAAAAAATCTATAACGTATATCCTCGGCAGTTGTAATGTAATCCTGTAAGGGTAAAAGTCAAGATACGAACATCTGGTACAACGAGACTCCAATTAATGGGGAGGCCGATTTATACAGCCTCCCTTCCATTTATTATAATGCTCGTTCTCTTATTCCTGCCTCAAACTTTTCATTGGTAGTTTTGATCATTTGCCGCCAGATTTTGATGACCATTTCAATCTCCACATTACTCAACATGGCAGACGGTTCGTGATCATTTATTGGGGTCGTACTCATCTTACGGTAGAATGTTGGCAGACTCCATTTACACTCCAGTTTATTATGTCATCCAATTGCTGACGGTAATTTTCAAAAAACACCATGGGCCTTAAGCATACCTTCATTGTGTGCCTGTTTAGATAGCTGGTTGATGTTATTAGCCATACCAATGAGCATTTTAAAGACGGCCTTTCCTCGTCATTTGAACAGGGGATTACAGCCCCAAATAGTGCCATATGACGGATGTATCCAGTGTACCTCATTCCGGCCTTTAAAGCCATTCCTTTTACAATAAAATACTCCGCCTTTGTAAACCTAACGCCTGTACGCATTTCTTTCTTCACTGGCTTTAAAGGGCGGCCCCTTTACCTTTCTTCTTTTGGTTTACCTGTTCCATATTTTCAATAGCTGTTATCCTGGAAAATAGGTAGCAAAGCTCCATGCTCCAACGTGAAACTGGCTGGCGAAGCCGGCCGGTTCTATCTTCCACAAACGACTAGCGACCAAAACTTTTTCATCTCAACATATGCCAAGAATGCTCAAATATCTACTCAATAGAAAATATTTATTTATATTCAATAGATAAATCTCTGTTCACTATCAATTGATTGCGTATGAATAATTTAACATCTTGTCCAAATTGCGGCGCCAAAATAAAGGACGGCGTATTCAGTAGCAATTTCCTTATGAGTGACATAAAATCCGAATTAATAGCGGAAATAAACAACTCCCCAAAAATTACAGGTTGCAGCAAATGCCTTTCTGATACGTATGATCAGGCATTCAACAAATTTGTGGCTATACGGAAAAAGATTCAGGATGAAATAATGGAGCATATTAAAAATGTGCCTGTGATTACCACACTCAGCCCATTTAACTGGGATTATAAAGTGTTAGGTTTAGCAACTGGTCAAAGTACAACCGGTACCGGTCTATTTACAGACGTCGGGGCCTCTTGGACTGATTTTTTTGGAATGCAATCCCAAGCCTATAACAAGAAAATAGCCAGCGGTGAGGAACTATGCCTCCAACAAATAAGGTCAAAAGCAGTGAGGGTGGGTGGCAATGCAGTTATTGCGGTTGATATTGATTACTCTGAAATGGGAGGCGAGAAAGGCATGATCATGGTTTGTATGTCTGGTACCGTGGTAAAATTAAACAACCTTGAAGTCCTTGACCAGTATAAAGCTGAATCAATAAAGAAAATATCGTTTCTAGCTGATAAACTGCACGCTTCCAATAATAAGTATGCGGAAATCCTTGAAAAATTAAATTAACCCCAATAAAGAAACTTTTAAAATATCGCTTCTCCAAATATAGATAGACACCCGTAAAAGCATAAAACTTGAAAATCGTAACTTGGAACTGCAATGGCACTCTTAGAGATAAATTCGAAACGTTACACAAATTAAACGCAGATATTTATATTATTCAGGAATGTGAAAATCCGAAAGAAACCAAGCATGAGAGATATAGGGAATGGTCTAGTAATTCATTATGGATTGGTGATATACCGAACCGCGGTTTAGGGATTTTTGCAGGACGAAACATTAAGATTACATCGTTGCCATGGAGCAATCATTTTCAAGATCACACTGTTAAGTACTTTTTGCCTTGTCTAGTAAACAATGATTTTCAACTATTAGGAATTTGGACACACCAAAACAATTCACCAACTTTTGAATATATTGGCCAATTTTGGAAGTACCTTCAAACTAACAAGCGATATTTTTTTGAACGTGAAATAATTATTGCGGGTGACTTCAACAGCAATGTAATTTGGGACAAATGGGATAGGTGGTGGAATCATTCTGATGTGGTTAAAGAGCTTAAAGAAATGGGAATTGAAAGTGTCTACCATAAAATGAGATGCGAAGAGCAAGGCAATGAATCAGTACCAACTTTTTACATGCATCGAATAATTACGAACAATTACAATACAGGCCGAGAGACATTTTTACAACAATAAGGTCAGGTACAGCCAATTCGACTAAAAAAGAAAAACCTGCGCCAGGCGCAGGTTTCAATCTTTATCCTGTGATCCTTATGGTACAAAACTCGAACCTTTTTGTGTTTGATTTACGAAAGTTAAGCACAGAACCCCAATTTATTATTAATTTTTTCCGATGAACTACTGCTGAATCTTGCTCATCAACTCGCCTATGCGAAAGTCGTGTTGACTGAAGCAATTTCCTTGTTACTTGTTTCAGGGGTTAGTTTATAAAAATCAAACCCTTCATGCTCCTCAGACTTTCTTTCTAAAACACCTAACCCCTTGCCTTCTAAAACCAGCCGTTGGCGTGCAACAGCGTAGTCAATAATATGTTCACCTTTGTCAATTCCAATATATTGCCTTTTCATTTTGTGAGCAACAGCGATAGCTGTACCCGTTCCGACATATGAATCTAAAACCAAATCATTTTCCTTTGTTGCTATTTCCAATATTCGTTGTATCAGCCTCTCTGGTTTGGGAGTATCGAATATGTCCTTTTCAGGAAATAGCTTCATCAAATGTTTCTTTGCTTCTTTATTTGTTCCAACTTCGTCAGCAAGCCAAAGTGTTTCGGGTGTTATTATAATTTCAGATTCTGATAAAAATTTTTTAAGCCTTGGAACACCATTACCATCATTTCCAAACCATACTCTACCATCTTCTATAAGAGCGTCCATCTTATGTTTATTATAAACCCAGCACCTGCCCTTAGGTGGGATATGGACTTTGCCGGATGTACTAACTATTTCATAAAACTGTGATTTTACAGCGTGCCCTGCTTGCACGTTTAATGAAACAGATTGCCATGCCCCTCGCTTGTCATTGTCAGGATTTTTATACCTCGCAATTTGCGCACCATTTCCTTTTAGCTTGTTCATGGACTTAGAAAAGTCCGATCTATTTTTAGCATAAACGAGTATATACTCGTGGTTATTCGAAAATATTTTCCTATTTTCTCTTGTTGTTCTTTGTTGCCAAATTATCGTGGTGACAAAATTACTTCTATCGAATATTTCATCTGCCGCTACTTTAAGATAGTGAACTTCCGAATCGTCAATAGATATCCAAATACTTCCATCTGATTTCAATAGCGGTTTTAGCTTTTCGAGTCTTCTTTTTATTTCTACTATCCATTCCTCATGAACAGAGTCGTCATAATGCGTATAGTTCTCTCCATTATTGTAGGGAGGGTCAATATAAATGCATTTAACTTTACCACTATAATTATGTGATAGCAAATCTAATACATCAAGATTTTCACCTTGAATTATTTTTCTTGTCAGGCTATCACCTGAAGGTGAGGAATGCTTTTTAATATATCTAAGTTCCATCATCTGTTCTGACAAATTATCAATACTTCTGCTGATTCTTCTGCTTCTAAATGTAAGTCTGTTCTATTCAATTTGCTATGTGCTAAATTACCAATTGAACGAATTTCCACGAAGTCAAAGTAAACCCTAGCCATCTTCTCCAACGCTTCGATCTCCATAACCCTGGGATGGGCTCCTTTTGATTTATCATACGGAGAGTATGAGAGCAACAGAATTTTATTTTTCTCGGAAACAAGTTTAAATAGCTCTTCAAACGCCTTTGGAGCTTTGGACCTAATACAAAAATCAGACTGTTCTCTATTCTCTCGATAAAGCCCCCTGCTAAATCTTTCCTTGCCACCAATTTTTGTTTTAGAAACCGTCGGAAAGTCCCTCAAGCTTAAAGTTTCCAGGCCGTGATAAAATCTACTATAATGATCTCTCGTATAAGGCGGATCGGCATAAACTATACGTACGTCATCGCTTAGATTCATTAATGCTTCCCTGAAATCTACTCCCAATACCTGATGTCCATTTTCGGCAAATTGATTGCTTGAGTACTTATTCAGCCAATGGTTATAGAGATCAAAAACATCAATATTTCTATCTTTTCGCAACTGTTTTAGAATTCCTTTTTTAGGTTGACCGTTTTTGTTTCTTGGCCTTATTGGTTGAGCAAACTGTTTGCCGACAGTATTTACAATGTCACTTGCTGTACTTAAAAGAGCTGCGAGTAAGAAGCTTTGATGTTTAATATTAGTATTCCCAATTTCAGTGATAATAGCATCTAAGATTACAGACTGTTTGTATGAAAAGTAAATACCACCAAAATACTTCGAAGCAATAAATGAATTACCCTCAAAGGATTTTAAGTTTTCTTCCACTCTATTAAATGCTTCTCCTAATTCAGACCGTATATCGTTTTCCCTATCTTTTGATAAATGAGAATATAAAGACCCATTTTCTAAAAAGTGACAAACGGCTTCTAAGTTTGTCCCTAATTCACCATTAATTATTGAATCTTCCAAGATAATTAGAGGTTGAAACGCTTTTTGATATTCAACTATAAATTTGGAATTATTCATCCTTTCGACAAACGAATTAACCAAAGAACTTTCCTCCGGAAATAAAAGTGCTGAGCAAATAATGTTAGAATAGTTTTGAATGTCGACTGAAACCACTTTCCTTTCCAAGGAGAAATATTGGCTAACCGAACCTGCTCCCGCAAATAAATCACAAATCCCATTCCTGTCAGGATCTAACTCATCAACTACCTTCTTAATAAACTCAAGGACTCTTAACTTGCTACCTAAATAGTGAATAGTCCTAAAAGATTCAGGTTTATTTAAGGCTACATTTCCATTTTCCATCTTTTCCTTTACCACCATTGTTTACTATGTTTAAATAAGATACCTGTTGAAGACGGATTGTCCAATAATAGCAGGTATTTGGCTTATTCTTGCTGTAATTCTTTTCATTCTGTCTCGTCTACCTGCCCAATTTATTTGTAACCATTCGTTAAGTTCTGCGTACAAAGGCTGGCCAGGCATATAAAGATGATATAGAAACATCCTTGTTGTGACTTTTACAAATATTCCAATAGGTTTTCCTTCGGTTGGATAAAGCAAACCACTGGCGGCATCTAATTCAAATCTGTAATTCTGACTAATGACAGACACGCTTGGTCTTACTTCAATTTCAGACATAGAGAAGTCATCATTGATATTTCGTAGAAGTATTCTTTGGCTATTATCTCCTGGTATCGCTCCAAAAAAGTTTCGAAAAGTGTCAATATCAAAATTAGCTTGCTTCCATCTATCACCACTTCTTGGAATTTCAGCAATTAGCACTTCACTATCAGGGTAAAACTGCCATCCATCTTGCTGTAAAATTTCAACATCATCAACTCCTTCAGGTAAAGCATCAATTTCAATCTCTACTTCTTCATCAGGTCGTATTATTCTTGTTCTCCTCACATATTGATTATCCCGAGCTTTTCTTATTACATCAGGATGATCAATTTCTTTTAAAAGTTGATCAGAATGCAACAACCAAGCACTCCAATATTGTTCAATTCGTTGAAGTTCTTCATTGGAAAGCTGCATAAGACTAAAAGCTTCTCTGTTTCTGCGCAAGCCTCCTAAAGTCAAATTTCCTGAGCCAACTATGAGTGTTCCTGATTCATCCTGATTTTTAAAATAGCTTAACTTAGGATGAAAAAGCGAGCCCCTGTTATTATGGTCAAATGCTTTAATAGCTAAGCTTGGTCGAACAGATTTGATGTCGTGCAGAATCTCTAAACTTGCGAGATTGGTAATTTCATCTATGCCAATGATCAATGAATACTCACCTCTTTCTAATAAGGAATCAAATACGCTATCTTTAAAAAGGATTTCAATTCCCCCTTTAGACGCAAAGGCATATGCTCCTTTTCCAAGAACCGAAGCCGAACAGGATTGAATTAATGCTTCGTGGAGCGTATAAGAGTTTGAAAAATACGGGTCTTGAAAATGAAGCATTTTAATATAAATATTTCGTGTAAAGGTGTTAATTATCTGATTTTTTAAATCATCGTTAATCCTCAAATATACATAAGTTCCACCAGAATACTAATGAACCCAAATTTGACCAAACTTGTAAAATATCAACGTGATATACTAAAAAACAATGTTCTTTCCTAATGGCTGCTTGCCTTAGTAATTGGGAGGTATAGGAGATACCATATATATACGTAATTTGTATTTCTTTATTACAAACAGTTTAACAAAGCAGAAAATCAGAAATTTTCACTTAAGCCAGGAAGGCACATAAATAAAGATGTGATCTTGAAGTGAGAAAGTTATTGAAGGAGTGAGAAAGTCCAACATCCCAATGATACTCGAACCAATTCCGGCTTTCCATTCAAGCAGTTAAAAATGATTAGTAGCTTCAGTGAAATCCTTAAACAAAGAAGCCTTCAGTCCCAATGATATGAAGGCTTCTAAATTTCTCCTGTGATCCCGCTGGGACTCGAACCCAGGGCCCATACATTAAAAGTGTATTGCTCTACCAACTGAGCTACGGAATCATTCCCGTGATGGGAGCGCAAAAGTAGGAAATATTTCATATCTCCCAAATTTTTTTCTATATTTTTTCTAAACTGGCCACCAGCGTCTAATACCAGACAATATTTTTACATGAGAACTTTCATTGCATGGAATTCTCACCTATTTTTGTGAGGCAAAAAAATATACATGAGTAATTCCTTTCAGAATAAAACAGTTGTCATCACAGGCGGTTCATCAGGTATTGGGAAAGCCCTGGTTGCAGAAATGCGCAAACAAGGCGCCCAAGTGGCCGTGTGTGGCAGAAAACAAGCTGCCCTCGAAGCCATGAAAAATGAACTGCATGCGCCAGAGGTATTCACCTTTGTAGCGGATGTAAGCATTGAGAGCGACTGCAAAGCTTTTATGGAAGCTGTTTTAGCAAAGTTCGGAAAGATTGACGTACTCATTAATAACGCTGGTATCTCCATGCGGGCCTTATTCAAAGACCTAGACCTCAGCGTGCTGAAATCCCTAATGGATATCAATTTCTGGGGAACCGTCTATTGTACCAAATACGCCTACCCTTCCATCCTGGAAAATAAAGGCGCTATCGTGGGCGTTTCCTCTATCGCTGGATACCGCGGCTTACCAGCGCGTACCGGATACTCCGCCTCTAAATTTGCCATGCAAGGCTTCCTCGAAGCACTGCGAACAGAAAATCTTCGTACAGGCGTTAACGTAATGTGGGTATGCCCAGGCTTCACCGCCTCCAATATCCGTAACACCGCCCTCAATCCACAAGGACAAGCACAAAGCGAAACACCCCTCAATGAAGATAAACTGATGAGCGCGGAAGAAGTGGCACACCGCATTGGCAACGCCATCGCTAAAAGAAAAAGAACACTCGTACTCACCACACAAGGTAAACTGACCGTACTGCTAAGCAAAATAATACCAGGTATACTGGATGGTATCGTCTTCAATCACTTCAAAAAGGAACCAGGTTCCCCCCTGCAATAAACAATTTTTGCCTTTAGCCGTTAACGTTAGTACGTACAAATACTTAAAATTGCGGTTAATTTACCATCGCATTGTAATTTTGTCTTTATTTGCAGTCAGGTTGTGTTTACAACACCGATGGCACCTTTTTTGACAGGAAAGCGAATCACATAGGTGACCATCATGCGGTGAAGATAGACGTGTGAATGATTTACAGGAGTTGGGATTTAGATTTTAGGGCATGTCCATAATTACATTAACATCAGACATTGGTTTGCAGGATTACCTGGTAGGTGCCATCAAAGGGCAGCTCTGGCAATACTGCCCGGAATGTCATGTTACAGACATCTCCCATCATATCAGCCCCTTCAACCTCCCACAAGCTACCTATATTTGTAAAAGCGCCTTCGCTTACTTTCCCCTAGGCACCTTTCACTTCGTGCTGATCAATCTTTTCGATCGCCGCCCAGATCATGTACTCGTGGCCGAACATAACGGTCAATACATCGGCTGTGCCGACAATGGCCTGCTAACCATGATCGCCGGAGGTATGCCGGAAAAAGTGATCAAAATTCCCCTCGCAAAGGAAGAACCACGAAATACTTTCTCCATTATTAAACTCCTCGCCGCCGCTGCTCGCGAACTAAGCAGAGGCGCCGCTCTCGGCGAACTGGCCCCCCTCACCCAGCAAATCGTCGTGAAAAATAACCTGCAACCACTCGTCGGAGACGATTTCATCGAAGGACAAATCATCCATATCGATAGCTTCGAAAACGTTGTAGTCAATATCACCCGCGAACAATTCGCCGCCCAACGCAGAAATAGAAAATTCCGTATCTTCTTCCGCAGAGATGAAGTGATCAGCCAAATCAGCGAAACCTACGCTGATGTTCCTGAAGGTACCAAACTGGCCCTGTTTAACGCCGCCGGCTACCTGGAAATCGCCATCAATAAAGGAAATGCCGCCGGCCTTTTCGGCCTGCAAGGTTTCAGACGTGAACAACTCACCCAACCCGCAGGCTTCCAACAATTATCATACTACCAAACTGTCAGAATTATCTTTCAATGATCAACCGTATCGTTAAAATGGAGTTCCAGCCAGATAAAGTGAACTCCTTCCGGGAACTATTCTCCCGCCAACAACAACAAATCAGAAACTTCCCAGGATGCCTGCACCTGGAATTATGGGAACACCCCGCTTCCGGTAATACCTTCTTTACCTTCAGCAAATGGGAATCAGAAAACGCACTCGAAAACTACCGAAATTCAGACCTGTTCCGGGAAACATGGGCTGCCACCAAAATCCTCTTCGCCGCAAAACCAGCAGCATGGAGCGTTTTACCCACTGTAATCCTCCCCTGATTGGACCTAATTTTCTTGCATAATTTTAATCAATATTTAATCTTATGCATTGTATACCAATTAGTCATAAATAATAAAGATATTTACAAAAAGTTAAAACTGTTCGGCAGATTAGCATAATTTGCTACTTTTTCTATTTTTGTCGGACCTTAAAACAACCTTATGAATTTTAAAAGGACCAACAACATCGTAGGCTGGATCATTTGCGTGATTGCCTGCGTTGTTTACATCAAGACAATGGAGGCAACCGGCAGTTTGTGGGACTGCGGCGAATTCATCTCGAGCGCGTACAAGGTACAAATACCCCACCCGCCCGGAGCCCCACTGTTTGTGCTGCTCGGAAGACTGTTCAGCTTTTTCCTGAAACCATCACAGGCCGCCCTCGGTGTTAACACCATGTCTGCCCTCGCATCCGGTTTCACTATCCTGTTCCTCTTCTGGACAATCACTCACTTTGCCCGTCGTCTGATGGTAAAAGCCGGTGAAGAGATTTCCCGTGAGAAAATGATCGCTATTATGGGCGCTGGCGCTGTTGGTGCTCTCGCCTATACCTTTTCTGATTCATTCTGGTTCTCCGCTGTGGAAGGTGAAGTATACGCTATGTCTTCCTTCTTCACAGCTATCGTATTCTGGGCTATCCTGAAATGGGATAATGAAGCAGATGAACCTTACGCTGACCGCTGGATCGTGCTGATCGCTTACCTGCTCGGCCTCTCTATCGGCGTTCACTTGCTGAACCTCCTCACCATCCCTGCTATGGTAATGGTGTACTACTTCAGAAAATATAAAGCTACCGCTTGGGGTACCTTCTGGGCTTTCATGCTCGGTTGTGCACTGACCGGTATCGTGCAGAAGTTCATCATCCAAGATACGATCAAAGCTTCCGGCTATATGGACGTATTCTTCGTGAATAGCCTCGGCCTCGGCTTCTTTACTGGCTTCACATTCTACTTCCTCGCCCTCACAGCACTCCTCATCATCGGTTACAGAAAACCTAAATTCGGTATCTATGCGCCGCTGATCGTGATCGCTACGATTATCATTATCCCTGCGTTTAATGATACATCTACCGGCACTATCATTCTGAAATTGATCCTGGCTGGTATCTTCCTGGCCATTCCATACGTGCTGAAATCCTTTGGCGTAAACTTGAATACTGCCAAAGTATACCACTCTAGCAAACTGACTATCGCTATTATCCTGTTCATGCTGCTGGGTTACTCTACCTACATCACCACCATGGTACGCTCTACCGCCAACCCTGCTGTGGATATGTATAACGTAGATAATCCGATCTCCCTGGTAGGTTACCTCGGTCGTGAACAATATGGCGACTTCCCGCTGATCTACGGACAGAAATTTACCGCCCGCCCAACTGAATACAAAGAAGGTGGTAAAATCTACGCCCGCGGCGAAAAGAAATATGAAGTTTCTGGTAAAAAAATCGATCCTGTGTATGACGCTAAAGATATGATGCTCTTCCCGCGCGTTTGGGATGGTAGCAACGATCAAGGTCACGCAGACTTCTACCGCTCCTGGTTAGGACTCGGTCAAAACGAAGAACCTTCCTACGGTGATAACGTGAAATTCTTCCTGCAATACCAGGTAAACTTCATGTACTTCCGCTACTTTATGTGGAACTTCGCTGGTAAACAAAACGATACCCAAGGTTATGGTAACGTACGTGATGGTAACTGGATCTCCGGCATCCCTCCTCTGGATAACTTCATGTATGGCGACCAATCCGCTATGCCAGACAGTTTGAACAACAATAAGGCGCATAACCGCCTGTTCATGCTGCCTTTCATTCTCGGTATCGTCGGCTTCTTCTTCCATTACAAATACAATCGTAAAGATACCCTGGTAGTTTCCCTGCTGTTCTTCTTTACTGGTTTTGCTATCGTATTATACCTCAACCAAGCAGGTAATCAGCCACGTGAACGTGACTACGCTTATGTAGGTTCTTTCTATGCTTATGCTATCTGGATCGGCCTCGGCGTACTGGCGCTCTACCAATGGTTGAAAAAACAAACCAAGAGCGCGATGTCTCCTGTTATCGCCACAGTAGTATGCCTCCTGGCAGTACCTACACTGATGGCCTTCCAAGAATGGGATGACCACGACCGCTCTACTAAAACAATCGCTAGAGACGTAGCAAAAGATTACCTCGAATCCTGCGCTCCTAACGCGATCCTCTTCACTGTCGGCGATAACGATACCTACCCACTCTGGTACGCCCAAGAAGTAGAAGGTATCCGCACAGACGTTCGCGTAATTAACCTGAGCCTCCTCGGTGTAGACTGGTACATCGATCAGCAACGCGTGAAAGTAAACAACAGCGATGCGATCCCAATGAGCTGGACACCTGATAAATACCGCGGCGAAACCCGCAACTTCATCCGCTTCTTCGATCCAGGAAATATCCCTGCTGATAAATACTTCAACCTGAAAGAAATCGTTGGCTTCATGGGTTCAGACGATCCTAACAGTAAAGTACAAACGCAAGATGGCGGTTCTGAAAACTTCCTGCCTACCCGTCAACTCTTCATCCCTGTTGATAAAGCACAAGTTCTGAAAGACGGCGTAGTAGGTGCTGCTGATAGCGCTCGCATTCTGCCACAGGTGCCTTTCAAAGTCAGCAAAAACTACCTGGTGAAAAATGACCTGGCCGTTTACGATATCATCGCTACCAACAACTGGAAACGTCCAATCTACTTCACCAGCCCTACTGACCTGGGCCTGAACGACTACCTCCGTCCGGATGGTCTGTCTTACCGCCTGGTGCCACTGGCTAAAGCGCCAAACAACGACCCAATCGGAATGGACATCAACATCAACAGAGACGTGATGTACAATAACATGATGACCAAATTCGAATTCGGTGGTGCACAAACACCTGGTACTTATTTCGACGAACCTAACAGGAAAATGCTGCTGTACCTGCGTCAGGCATTCTCTAAACTGGGCGTTGCTATGGCTGCCGATGGTAAGAAAGATAGCGCGCTGAAAGCACTGAACTACATGGATAAAAATATCCTGGATCAGAACTATCCTTACGCTATGACTTCTCCTGGTAACATGCACAACTACACTTCCCTGCAAGTAGCCTACGCTTACTACCAAGCGGGTGATGTGAAAAAAGGTGATGAAGTGGCTGATAAGATCATCAAAGATTGTAACCAGCAGATTCGTTACTACAACCAATTGCCAGACAACAGAATGACAGAAGATCTGAAACGCGACGGACAAGCTGCTCAACAAATGATCGCTTGGATGGAACGTATGAAACAAGATTTCGGTCATCCTGGTCAACATCCTGCTATCCCTGAAAACGGCGTACAGGTAAATACTACAGATTCAGCTAAGAAATAAAGGCAAATCGTCCCTGCCCGCTGGGCAGAAACGACGAAAAAGATAAAAAAGAGCGTGACGTCGCAAGACGTCACGCTCTTTTTTTTGATGCCACTTTTTAGTTCCCACTCCTACCAATTTCCGGATTGCGTAATTCCTTTTCCGGATCCGAGTCTCCCCAAAAAATCCTGATGCAGACATTTGCTCCCTCAATCGAAATATTTCAACCCATTCAATAGCAAATGATGTTTAGAAAACTCTTAGTCGTAACAACTTTACTGCTGGCCATTACTGTAATGGTATCGGCACAACATAATACAGATACAATAAAGACTCGTCAGGAATTTTCAGAGAGACAACTGTCTGAAGTGACCATCACTGGCTCTCAACGCCGCTTTACTAATAAAGAATCTCAATATATCGCCAAACTGCCCTTGCGAAATTTGGAAAATCCACAGGTTTATTCTGTGGTAAATGCCCAGTTATTGCAACAACAAGTAACAACCAATTTGGATGATGCACTAAAGAATGTTCCCGGGATTACTAAACTCTGGTCCTCTACTGGCCGCCCTTCCGATGGGGCAGGCTATTTCTCTCTCCGCGGTTTCGCGGTGCAACCCACGATGGTAAACGGTTTACCCGGACTCACCAACGGCATCGGCGATCCGGCTTATGTGGAAAGAATGGAAGTGCTAAAAGGTCCTTCCGGCACTCTTTACGGTAGTTCGCTGATCTCTTTCGGTGGCCTCATCAATTTGGTAACAAAAAAGCCCTATGATGGCTTCGGTGGCGAAATCGCCTATACTGGCGGCAGCTACGGCCTAAACCGTGTATCCGCCGACGTTAATACGCCACTCAAACCCGATAATTCCCTGACCCTGCGCACCATCGCGGCATACCAATCACAAAACTCCTGGCAGGATGCTGGCTGGTCTAAAAGCCTGTTCTTCGCGCCTAGTCTACAATACCGCGTAAACGATAAACTGACTTTCAATTTTAATTCCGTATTCAGCACCGGCGAATCTACCAATGCCCTCATGGTTTTTCTCAACAGAAGCAGACCACTGATCGCGCATAATCCTACAGAACTGGGCATGGACTTCAAACGCTCCTTCACCAGCGATGATATTACTTATAAAACGCCTACGGTCAATCTCCAGGCACAGGCCACCTATAAAATGTCCAACAACTGGACATCCCAAACCAGCGTATCCCGGAGCGAAGCCCGCAGCAATGGTTATTATTCTTATGTAATGTTCCTGGACAAAGGCAACTTTGCGCCAGGCGCCAACAGAGCAAATGATACGCTGTTGAGCCGCTTTGTATATCACCAAAATGCTACTACTTCGAATACAGATATCCAACAGAATTTTACGGGCGATTTCAAAATCGGTAATGTGCGCAACCGCATCCTGGTGGGATTTGATTATATGCAGATGGAAGTCCGCAACGACAACTCTCCTTATCTACTATTCGACAGCGTAAGTACGGTGAACATTTATGATCCCAATTATTACAATTTAAACCGCCAAAGTGTGGATGCTAAACTGGCCGCCGCTAACCAGTCTGGCGCTACAAAAAACAGGACTACTAATAATACCTACGGGATTTATATTTCCGATGTAGTAAATATTACCGATAAACTCATAGCCATGGCCAGTTTGCGGTTCGACTACTTCGATTACAAAGGCGTCACCAATTATATCAGCAACAAAGCGCCGTCGCCTTATACGCAAACCGCCTGGTCGCCTAAGTTTGGATTGGTGTACCAAGTGCTGAAAGACCAAGTAAGCGTATTCGCCAATTATATGAATGGTTTTCAGAATGTAGCTCCGCAGACACAGCCCCTCCCGGAACTCACTACTACCTTTAAGCCCCAACAGGCAAATCAGCTAGAAGGTGGTGTAAAACTGGATGTATTCCAGCATAAACTGAGCTTTACGGCTACGGTATACGATATTAAAGTATCCAATATCCTGAACCAGAGCTTTTATACAGATGCCAATGGCAATAAACTGAACTATACCACCCAAGGTGGAAAGCAAAGCAGTCGTGGTATAGAGCTGGAAGCTACCGCCAACCCACTGCCAGGCATGAATATCGTGGCCGGTTACAGCCACAATAACAGTAAACTGGAAAATACCTTCGACTACCAAGAAGGATTGCGACCAGTAACAGCAGGTCCTACTGACCTGGCGAATCTTTGGATTAGCTATGCTGTGAGCAGTGGCAAATTACACGGACTGGGAGCCGGTTTCGGAGGAAATTATGTGAGCGACAATGTAGTGGCCAATAATCGCATTGTGGGTAAATTCACCCTCCCAGCATATACTGTACTGAATGCATCTGTATTCTATGATACCAAACGCTATGTACTCACGTTGAAAGTCAATAACCTGACCAATAAGGAATACTATAACGGGTGGACAACTGTTGAAAGACAGATGCCCCGTAATGTGGCCGGGAGTATTGCCTTTCGATTCTAACGCTATTAACTGTCGTGCCTGCCCGCGGGGCAGGGTCGACTAAAAAGACAAAACCCCGGAAATGACGTCTGCGACGTCATTTCCGGGGTTTTAATCTTGTAAAAAACGAGTTGTAATATCGTGTATTAGAGATTGCTCACCATTGTTCTCCAGTAAGCAGCGCTTTCTTTCACTTCAGGAACGCTGTTTTCCCAGTGGTATTCATATTCCACAGAGAATAAACCTTTGAATTTCTGTGCTTTCAGCTCTTCCAATACCGCAGGGATCTGAGAAACACCATTACCCCAAACAACGTCGTGGGCTTCGGGAGATTTCTCGTTCAGGTCTTTAAAGTGCAGACTTACCACGCGACCATTCAGCTTTTTCAGGCATTCTACCGGATCAAGGCCAGAACGTACCCAGTGACCGATATCCGCGCAAGCACCCATAAGTTTACTTCTGCCTTTGATAGCAGCCAGCACGCTGTCTGGATGCCAATAATGGCTTGGTTTAGGATGATCGTGGATAGCCACTTTGATATTATATTGATCGCAGAGAGAAGAGATCAAATCAAGGAATTGCGGTTGTGGTTCAGTGGTGATGCTTTGGATACCCATTCTGTTCGCGAAATCAAACAGCATTCTCCATTCAGCAGCAGATGGTGGTACTACCACACCAAATGCCATCAGCACTTTGTGTTTCTTTCTAATCAGTTGTTTCAACTGTTCCTGTTTATCGGGTCCCATATGATAGTCAAATGTACCTTCCAGGCCGCCACCCAGTTTCTGACCAGGGAATGCTTCCACATACTGGATACCGCAACTGTCCATTTTGTCCAGCGCCTCTGCAAAGGTAAAGCGGTTAAAGGTGTAAGCCTGTGCGCCAAGTTTCCAGCCCAATGCATCTGCTCTGGCCTGGGCACCGGCACTTTGTGCAAATAATGCAACCGCCAGGCCGCCGGCCAGCATTAATGCATTTCTCAGTTTTTTCATATAGATATTTTTTTGATAATTGAAAGTAATAGCTTTCAGGCGAAAATGCAAATATCTCTCCGGTTTATTCATTTGAGTATTCCAGTTATTTTTCGTTAATTTTAGGTAGAACTAGTGCTATGAGAGGAATTACATTTTCCAGGTTCAATCCTGGCGACAGTACCAAGCCACCTTTCCAGAAATTACTGGATCTCTTCACACAACTACTTACCTATACCAGCGGCGATGTAAATGAAGCACTTCAATGGCTCACCCAGCTGGATAATGAGTATGGCCTTACCAATGATGATTATGGCATCGGAGATTTTTTGCAAGATTTGCAAGAAAAAGGTTATTTACGGGAGAAGGAAGATACCGGGGAGATCATCATCACCTCCAAAACAGAACAGATCATCCGCAAAAGCGCCCTAGAAGAGATTTTCGGCAAGTTGAAAAAATCTTCTACCGGCAATCATAATATCCGCAAATCCGGTATGGGCGACGAGCTGAATGCAGAAACCCGCCCTTTCCAATTTGGGGATAATGTGGATCAACTGGATTACACGGCATCTATCCATAACGCGCAGGTCAATCACGGCATTGAAAGTTTTTCCATGGACCAGGAAGACCTGGTAATCAAGGAAACAGATTTCAAAACGCAGACCTCCACCGCGTTGATGATAGATATCTCCCATTCTATGATTCTCTACGGAGAAGATCGTATCACACCCGCGAAAAAAGTGGCGATGGCCCTCAGTGAGCTCATTACCACCCGTTATCCGAAGGATACGCTGGATATCATTGTATTTGGCAATGATGCCTGGCAAATAGAAATCAAGGACCTGCCCTACTTGCAGGTAGGCCCTTACCATACCAATACCGTTGCCGGTCTGGAGCTGGCTATGGACTTGCTGCGCAGACGACGGAATCCTAATAAACAGATCTTCATGATCACCGACGGGAAACCTACCTGCCTGAAACAAGGAAAACAGTACTATAAGAATAGCTTCGGTCTAGACCGGAAAATTCTCAATCGTACCCTCAACCTGGCGGCGCAATGTAAGAAACTGAAAATACCCATCACCACTTTTATGGTAGCCACAGACCCATGGCTGCAACAATTTGTACAGGAATTTACGGAAACCAATAATGGTAAAGCCTTTTTCTCCGGTACCGATAAACTCGGCCAGTTTCTTTTTTACGACTTCGAAAACGGTAAACGGAAATTATTTTAACTTATCCTAGTAATCAGTAAAAATTTAGCATGGACACTAACATAAAAACACTGGGCGAACTGAAGAAAAGCGGCTACCAGCCTAAGTCAGTAAAAGAAGAGATCAGACAAAACCTGATTACCCGACTGAAACAGAAAGAGGCCACTTTTCCAGGTATAATAGGTTATGAAGACACGGTTATTCCGGACACAGAGCGCGCCCTCTTATCACGGCATAATATCCTTTTTCTCGGTCTCCGCGGCCAGGCAAAAACCCGTATGGCCCGCCAGATGGTAGACTTGCTGGATGAATATATCCCAGTAATAGAAGGCTCTGAAGTCAACGACGATCCTTTTATGCCCCTCTCCCGATATGCCCGCGACCTGATCGCAGAAAAAGGAGATAAAACGCCTATCTCCTGGCTGCATCGCAGTCAACGTTACGGCGAAAAACTAGCCACACCGGATGTATCCGTAGCTGATCTCATCGGCGATATTGATCCCATCAAAGCCGCCAACCTGAAACTCAGCTTCGCAGATGAAAGAGTGATTCATTTCGGGATTATCCCTCGTTCCAATCGCGGTATCTTCGTTATCAACGAACTCCCAGACTTGCAAGCACGTATACAGGTATCCCTGTTCAATATCCTCCAGGAAGGCGATATCCAGATTCGTGGCTTCAAAATTAGAATGCCGTTGGATATCCTGTTCATCTTCACCGCTAACCCGGAAGACTATACGAACAGAGGATCCATCGTTACACCATTAAAAGATAGGATAGAAAGCCAGATTATCACGCACTATCCAAAAAATATCGAAAATTCCCTGCTCATCACCGAACAAGAAGCCGCTATCCATGAGGATCAACAGCAGAAAGTACGGATGTCGGACATGGTGAAACGCTTGATCGAACAGGTAGCTTTCGAAGCCCGTACCAGTGAGTACGTCGACAAAAAAAGCGGGGTATCTGCCCGTCTGACCATTGCCGCCTTTGAAAATGCAGTGAGTGCCGGCGAGCGGAGGGCCATCATTAATAAAGAAAAAGAAACACAAGTACGCATCGGGGATTTACAAGGAATTATCCCTGCCATCACCGGTAAGATTGAACTCGTGTATGAAGGAGAACAGGAAGGTCCTTTACAGGTAGCACATAACCTATTGGATAAATCCATTCGCACTATTTTCGCGAATTACTTCCCTAATCCGGAAAATTACAAGAAGCGTAAACAAACCATTCCCGCAGAAAACCCTTACCGCGCCGTTATCCAATGGTTCGATAAAGGGAATCAACTGCAACTCCTACAAGACCTGACAGATAAACAATATGAAGTGGCGCTGTCCAAAGTAGATGGCCTGAAAGACCTGGTAGCAGACCATTTCCCAAGAGCTAATGGCAAAGAATCCCTGCTGCTCATGGAATTTGTGTTGCATGGACTTAGCGCGTATTCGCTGATCAGTAAGAAAGTACTGGAAAATGAGACGAGGTTCTCGGATTTACTGGGAACGATGATGAATTTCAGTATGAGTGGGGATGATGATGTGGAGTAGTAACTTAAATTAATAACCTTCTCTGATAAATAAAAAGGTGCGCTCTCGGGCGCACCTTTTTATTTTCCAACACATTATCATATTATGTTTAAACAATACTTATTATTCTATACATTTTAATAATTTATAAAAACACGTAGTCGTTTTGTAGGCGCCTTTTTTTTGATAGTAGGCGTTTTGTAGGCGTCAAATGTTTTGCATTGGAAGTTAAACCTATGAATTTTGAAACGCTATCAAGTTTGATATAAAATGGAAGGCGCTATCAGCTTTCTGTATGAGTAAATAATGTATAACCAGACCAGCAATAACAGTTAATACAAATCTAAAAAACATACAACTTCAATGACAAACTATCAATGTTATCAGCCAATAAGCGGAAATCGCTATAGGATAAAAGACCAAAAAACGCAATATATAGTCATTGCATTGATACTCTTTACTGTTGCAATATGGTTTCCTACAAAATACAGTGGTATAAGTAGTTATATAACTGCAGGTATAGCTGCATGTTTTGGGCTGGGCTTTGTCAACCGAATGTTTAATTATGTATTGATAAACCTGGACAACAAGACACTCACCCAAAAATCAAGTCTATTGGCCTCCAGCCAAACTATTGCGCTTTCAGATATTCAAAGTTTCTCCATCAACAATAGGATTTATGGATTGATATTGATTTCTTCTGCATTTGCACTTGTGAGCAGAAAGGGAAAGGAGGAACCTCTCTTATTAGGACAAAGCTTGATGAACCCTAAAAACACAGAAATCCTTTTATTGGAAACTGAAAAAATATTGGGAAAGCGATGAACGATAAAATGATGCATTGGCAGGGTACTGATCTGATCGTAACCCCAAACCGGTGTTATGTCAAAAACACTATTCGCATTATAATTGTAGGCGTTATGTTTCTTTGCCTAGGTATTTACCTGGCAATTAGATATCAGGATTTCTGGCAGTTACCGTTGGCTACGGGTGGTTGTTTGGTTTTCCCTGCCTTGCTGTATAAATTCTTCAGCGCAGACATACAGCTATATATTCCAGCGGGTAAGGCTGCAGTTTCCATGAGTTTTGGCGGATATTTCAAGCATACGCTCATAGATAAAAATGAAGTGCAGATAGTGCAGAATACCCTGAATGGGAAACCGTATATGGCAATTGCCAGTAAGAACAATCCTTATGGAAGATCATATCAGATAAGCCCATTTCTCACGAGCGCTCATAAGGATAAACTATACAATGAAAATATATTACCGGTAATCAAGCAACAATTATTAAGCTAATGAGATTTTGGGGAGCAAAATTGGATGGTATAATTCCACATCAGCTCCTCATCATTATAGGTGATCCTCTTTGGTGTGTCTTTTTACACCCATCATCTACTCACCACTTCAAACCCCAATTCCTTATAACGATCATGCGCAAACAAGGAATCCCGCTCCAAACTGCTCATTTCATGCTGAACAATCCTGATATCGGAGTGAAAGTCTGTAGGAATAGCTGCTTTCCTATATGTATAGACCATTAACGAATCACCTTGGAACTTATATAAAAATGGTTCAATCCCATGATAAATAACCTCTGTTTGCTTATTATAGGAATATAACCGTTCTGGAGAATTCGATATCAATATGAGTTGGTCCTCAGCAGTCATACCCCATACTTTCTTCTTGATATATAAATGCGATTTACTCATGGAGGACGCTATATCAATGATGTCTGTAAATTTATCCGCATTCTTTGCGGGGAGGAAAACAAACACCGTAATACCGATACATAATAGAACACCTACTATGATAATGAATACTCTCATAATTTGCTTTATTAGTGGAGGAGTGATTAGGTTTAAAATACCCAATTAATTAAACAGGTAGAAAAATTTATTTATCTCCATTTATATTGCGCTTAATTACTGTTGGCTTAAAGAGCCTCCTTTTAATCTTAAACGTCCATCTATCCATCACCATATAATCCCATAAAGGCATTTCCGCTAATACCCGCAAATGTACTTTCCTTGTACCGGGCTTAATAGGCACCCACATGGACGAAATCCCATTATAAAATTTCACTTTCACCCTGTTAATGGTACCATATGGTCTATTACACCCCCCTAAATCGGGCAGGCAAACGGTAGAATCATTATTTATCAGTACATACGCTTCCGTCAATACTTTCTGCTTCGCATCATACATAATAGCAATATCACAACTATCAACATACTTTCCATTAACGCTATCCAGCAATTCAACTGGAACATTATCTTCCTTGAACGTGCTCTCCAATACAAACACCCCATTCACTTTCCTCCACCTACCCTCACTTCTCGAATAGGTTGCACACCCTCTTTGATAATATGCATAAGTACTATCCTTTTTAAACACTAAACTTATAAATCCATAATCCTCACTGTAGATAAACTTTAAATAAACACCCGACTTTCTATCTTCCTCATTCAGCCGCACTTTCTTCAGGGATTGACCATATCCAGGTATAACGAATATTATGGCAATGATAGCCGCGATAAATAGCCTCATATTACCAGCAATATGAAAAGTTTTCCGCTACCATGAAAATTTTCACCCATCTAGATAAGATTAATACCACCCATCACCCCTAATCACTTTTTCTCCCGAAAATCCCTATTTTGTTTTCCAATAACATCCACGAATTCCGCTAAAAGTTTTATTACAATGAAAAATTCCAGGAGATCATTTATTAAATCCGCCTCCACCCTGCTGGCAGGCGCCAGTCTACTACATACCCTCCCCCTCCGCGCCATAGCGCCCAGCGACCGTATTCGTATAGGCGCTATCGGTATCAATGGCATGGGGTGGTCCGACCTCAACGCTCTGCTGAAAAATCCAGCAGTGGAAGTGGTGGCACTATGCGATGTAGACAAAAACGTTTTGGATAAACGCGTGGCGGAACTGGCCAAACGCGATATCAAAGTAAAAGCCTACTCTGATTATCGCCAACTATTGGACGACAAATCCATTGATGCGGTAGTCATCGGTACGCCAGACCACTGGCACTGCCTCCAAATGACAGATGCCTGCTCCGCCGGCAAAGATGTATACGTAGAAAAGCCTGCCGGTAACTCCATCATAGAATGCAATACCATGATGGCCGCCCAAGCCAAATATAACCGCGTGGTACAAGTAGGCCAATGGCAACGCAGCCAACAACACTTCAAAGATGCGATCGATTTCGTTCACTCCGGACAACTCGGTCAAGTACGACTAGTAAAAGCCTGGGCCTATATGGGCTGGATGAAATCCATCCCCGTACAACCCGATGGCACGCCCCCTCCTGGCGTAGATTATAAATCCTGGCTAGGCCCCGCTGCCACCCGCCCTTTCAATCCCAACAGATTCCATTTTAATTTCCGCTGGTACTGGGATTATGCCGGTGGCCTAATGACGGATTGGGGCGTTCACTTGCTCGACTACGCACTGATAGGCATGAAAGCACAAGCCCCCAAATCTATCATGGCGGCCGGTGGCAAATTCGCCTACCCAAATGATGCAGCAGAAACGCCAGATACCCTCACCACAGTGTACGAATTCGATAACTATAATATCCAATGGGAATCCGCTACCGGCATAGATGGAGGCCCTTACAACCGCACCCACGGTATCGCCTTCATTGGCAACAACGGTACGCTGGTCCTCGATCGAGGCGGATGGGAAGTAATTCCTGAAAAAGGTAAAATGGAGGCAGTGGCCCGCAAACCCTCTGTTGACAACGGCCTGGATCTACACGCAAAGAATTTCGTGGAAGTGATAAAGTCTAGAAAAATGGACGACCTCCACTGCCCTATCGCAGCAGGCGCACATATCGCTACCACCGCGCAAATGGGAAATATCGCATTCCGTACAGGCAAGAAAATCTACTGGGATCATCAAAAGAAAGCCTTCACCGACAGCGAAGCCAACAAATTCCTGGCAGCAGCTTACCATAATGGATATAAAATTCCGAAAATAGGGTAAACAACTTGGTTTGTCAGGCACGATCAGGTACGATACAGAATTTGGGCTATCCTGCAGACTAAAACAACTCCTTTATATTTCAGGCAATGATGCCGATGAAACTCATTGCCTGAAAATTTTTCAGGCTTCTATATTGAGCGACAGATACACCGCGCTACTTATTGGATTATCATAATATGCCGCAATTGGCTGGAATCCAAGCGAAGTGTATAACTCAATCGCTGGTCGCATATGTGCCAGGGTATCCAGCAAAATTCGCTTATAACCCAGTTTTTTGCTTTCCTCAATGGCATGAGCCGCCAAGGCTTTACCCACACCGTGCCCCTTAAAGGCATCTCTTACAAATAATCGCTTCATCTCCGCAGTCGTATTGTCAAACTGCCTAATCGCTACACATCCCGCTATCTTTCCATCCGATTTTGCCAAAAAGAGCGCTCCAGTAGGGGCTGCATAGGCTCCGGGAAGATGAAGCATTTCGTCTTCGAATTGCTGAAAACTTAGATCTACATTCAACCAGTTGGCATACTCACGAAACAAAGACCTAATCTGATCCAAGTTCGCTTTATCATCGGCGGTTACTTTCAGTATCTCTATCATAACCACACTTATTTTATTACCACCAAAAAATTTTGGGACGTACAACTTAACGATTTTTTATCAATTTTCATGGAAAAAAATAAAAGTTCATAAAAAAATCATATGTATTTATTACTGTACATAAAAAGGGGGGCCTCCATAAATGAGACACCCCTTGCAAATGGTTGGCTATATTGATTTTTACAATGCTTCTAACTGATCTATCAAGTGCTGTACTATCTTCTCTATTTTAGACGTCTCCGCTACAGAATAGGCTTTTTTTGCCACGGCAAGCCCTTCTTCTTTCTTTTTCAACGACAAGCACAACTGCGCCAGCGTACTTAATGTACCATAATCCGTCGGCTGTAACTCCACGCCGCGCTTAGCCATAGCATAAGCCACTTCTAAGACCCGTGTCTCCCCCTCTGCTTTATAATTCGTTCTACGCGCCATAAAACTCAATTGCTCGGCATCATCTTTTAATATACCTTTCATGGCCGCTGTAGCCACTTTAATAAATTTGTCATACTGATGACGGGCTAAATAGAATTCCGTTTCCATACTCACCGCTTCTTTCTTACGCGCCGGCATAGGGGATTTACGGAAGAAATCCAGTCGTTTCCAGAATAAGTCATCTTTCTGCTCGTTCATATAACCAAACAACGTAGAGGCCACTAAGCGATTCGCCATGGTGTCCAATTCTCCCTGACGAGCAAATGGCTTGAATGCCGCCTGATGCGCCATGAAATAAGCACCCAGTCGGTCTGATTCCCCCCTGCTTAAGGTGCGTATCGCTTTCCAGCCAGTTAAAGAGGCCATATCCTTTTCCGGGAATTGCGCCTTGATTTCTTCTCCCATCTTATTGGCTCTATCTCTGTCATTATGCGTTAATAAGGTGTAGAAATCCAACAGGAACTGCATATCCCGCTTGCCGCCATCATATTGCTGCTGCATAGACGCTAAACTCTTTCCAGGATCATTGGCATTTTCTCCTACTGCCATAAACTCTTCCGCTGTCATGCGAGAACCTGAGCGGTACATCAGTTTGCCATTGGCATCCAAAAAAAGATAAGTAGGAAAAGAGGTTACATTGTATTGTTTTCTTAACTCCACTCCTTCTCCTTTCTCCATGTCAAACCTTGCATTAATAAAGGTACTGTTATACTGTTCCGCCACTTTCGGTAGTACAAATACATTATGGTCCATCCATTTACAAGGCGCACACCAAGAGGTGTAGCAGTCAATAAATATCAGTTTCTTTTCAGTGGCTGCGAGCTGTTTCAGTTCTGCAAAACTCGCGCTGCGAAACTGGATCCCTTCCTGCGCAAATGCAGTAAGGGCGAGTATCTGGCAAGCCAGTATGGATATAGTGAGACGTATTTTTCTCATGTTACATTCATTATTTTTAGGGAGAAGCAATTATCTTTCGTACTGCGGTATCTTGTTGTCGAACTCCAGGACTTTTGGCGGTACCGGCAGAATAAAACGGTTATCATTCGGCGCCAAAGTATAGGATTTTCCACCCTGAACATGCGTGATGCTCTTCGCAAAACGTGTATCCATATTCAGTCGCTTCAGATCTACCAATCGGTTACATCCTACAAAACATAACTCCCTCCGACGCTCTTCCAACACCACGCGCAACGCTTCTTCTCCATCCGCAGCTACCAACGGCTGATTATTGATGATACGCTTATCACGCAAGGTATTCACGTATTTTATCGCCTGATCCTTATTCCCAACGCGTGCTTCACATTCCGCCGCGATGAGCAGCATCTCTCCACTACTCAATCCCAAGTTGAAATCAACATAAGGCGCATACAGGGTTCTGCCAGGGAAATAAACTGTTTTAACGCCGAAAGTGCTCTCGCCTTCGCAGAAGAAAAGACTCCTACGCTGATCGGTAGCTCCTGCTGGCAGGTTCTTCTTGAATACAGACATGAGGTCATCACTTACATATACTTCTGCATTCACAGTACCTGAAGAGGATGCGCCAAAGCGTACCCACACACTTTCACTGCTGAGATTAGCATCCGGAAAGCGTGTATCCTTATTCGTTATCAAACATACACGCCCAAAAGTGACACCTTTCTGGGTAGTATACGCGGAATAGTCGATCAGGCTACTATTCAATGCCAATGCGGATTTCGCGTTAGCCAATGCCTCATCGTATTTACCCATGTACAGGTACATTTTGCTGAGGAAAGAATAACCTACACTACGGGAAGGATGGAAAATATTGACACTCTTCTCCGGCAAATCTTTTACGGCTATTTCCAAATCGGCTTTGATACGATCATACACTTCTTGCACAGAACCCCATTTATAAGCCGCAGTGATATCTTCCGTTAATACCAACGGCACCCCGATATCCTTACCGGCTGTAGTCGCGTCATAATGCTTGGCATAACCATTTACTAACGATAAATATTCGAACGCTCTGCCAAACAATGCTTCTGCTCGCAATTGTTTTTTATCTGCTTCTGCAGCATCCGGCACATTCATGATGTTGTTGATGACAACATTGTAAGTATAGATATGGCTGTAAGCAGGCTCCCAGTAAGGATCGGATGAACCAGGAATAAAAACCGCCCCCTTCTGGAAGGTATAAAGGTTCTTCTTAAAATCCGACAGGTTTTTATAACTCGCGGAAGTATTTACATCTCCATCCTCTCCGGCCTGTACGTCATCTGTCAGGTAGTTAGGATAAGCAGAGGAGACACGTACCAACGAGCCATTATTCATCAACTTTGCATAGTCGTCGTAAAACTGTGGAATCGTATACCCCTTCGGCTTTACATCCAGGTACTTCTTACAGGAAGAAAAAGATATTATCGAGGCAGCAGTAAAAAGGAATGCTACTATTTTTTTCATCATCATTCATTTTAAAGGTTTGCAGAAAGGCCAATGGTATAAGTGGAAGGCGGTAAGCTTCCGCGTGTAGGCGACAACGTTGTACCATTCCATACTTCGGGATCAATATTCTGACTGTTGGCTGTCCAACGCCAGATGTTCTGCAGTTGCAGACTCACTTTCACATTCTTGAAAGCAGCCTTACTAATCAACTTGTTGGGTAAAGTATAACTCATGGTGACATCCCTCAGTTTGATGTAATCCCCTTTGCGGATATGCTTATCAGCAGCATCCCAGAGATCTGTAATCACACCGCTGGTGGCGGCCGCATAGCCTGGAGCCATATCGGGATCTTTTTCATCTCCTGCTTTCTTCCAATGCTTCAACGCCAAACGATCCAGGTTATTCGTATAGTTCAGCTCAGGGAACAGCGTCAGGTAAGGAGAATGTACATCTCTCAATACATGACCACCGTAATAAGTAAACATAAAGAACAGGTCAAACCCTTTGTAGCCGATATTATTCAGCAAAGAAGTAGCAAACGGCGGTACAGAAGTACCGGAGTATACCAAGTCTTGTACAGACAACTGTTGGGTGGATTTCACTATTTTACCATCCGCTGTATACGCTTGCGGACGGCCTGTTTCATCCAATCCTGCATAACGGATGCTGTACAGCGATCCCATTGGCTTACCTACCCTGTTCTGCGCACCTGAATAATAACTGTAAGGGGTATTTCCGGAATTCTCCAGGGCAGTGATCTTATTCCTGTTATAGCTGAAATTCAAACTGGTATTCCAGTACATCACCTTGCTTTCAAGATTCCGACTCTTCAACGTCAACTCAATACCTCTGTTAATCATGCTACCATAGTTCATCACTACGGAACTCCAACCAATGGTAGGATCTGTATTACGCGCTCCTAGCAGGTCGTTGGTTTTCTTGTTGTACAGGTCTATACTACCAGACAGGCGTTTATTTAAAACCATAAAGTCAATGCCCAAGTTGGTTACCTGCGTTTTTTCCCAACGCAGACCAGCGTTCGGGGGACTAGAAACATATGATTGGAACTCGTTCGTCCAATAGTTGGTATTAGATTCATCTGCTGCAATCAGGTATGGACCACCTTCTTTCCAGATGTTACCGTTGATACCATAAGTGGCTCTTACAGACAACCGATCCAGCCACTTGTATTTATCTTCCGCAATCACATACAGTAAACCAGCGGACCATAAAGGCTTATATTGGTATTTTGGATCTGTACCGAAGAGGTTAGACTGATCCATACGGATACTCGCAGTGGCGGTCAGCCTGTTATCATAAGTATAAGAACCGTTACCATAGAAGGATACAAAACGATCGTCTTTATATACAAAACCCTTTTCTGCCCTGGAAAGCATGAACTGCTTGAACAGCGCTTCGGTACCATACATATAATTGCTCAACAGCAATTCATCCACTGGCTTATAGTTCAGGTTATAATCATCATAACCGTATTTGTAAACATCGGTACTGGTTCTCACAATCTTACGACGCTCCGCACCTGCAATAGCATTCAACTGATGTTTACTGGAGAAATTCTGATTGTAGTTCAACTGCGCACGTAAAGTATAAGACTGGTCGTCAGAACGTGTTTCGCGCATCTGACCGCCTTTAGGGATATAATTGGTAATCTTCCCTGTAACTTTATCAATAACAGTAGCATCATCAATCATGGTCTTAACAGACCATGCATTTTTATTATTGAATTGCTTGATATATCCTACTGTATTTTCTGTCTGGTAACGTACATCAAATGTCAAACCTGGCATCAGTTTGAAATTTACACCCAAGTTCAAGTTGTTATATTTGGTAGTAGCCAAGCGATGCATTCTGCTGATCTCATCCAACGGACGATAGGTTTCATCCATTAATCCGAGTCCTTTCAGTCGATCGATTTCATACTGCGATTTATTCTGTAGCCATTGGGAAGGTTTTCCATCGGCATCCCGCAACATGTAATAAGAAGCCTTACCGGTATTCAGGTAATTCATACCTACAAAGCCGTTATCATTGTCTTCCTTGGTATAACTTCCCAGCAAACCTGCATCCAGCTTCATCCAACGAGTAAGGTTGAAGGTATTCTTCAGATTATAACCATAACGTACGGGGCTTCCACCATTCTTTTCGAAAGGAGTAGTACCCATGTAATTACCAGAAAGATTATAACGGTAGACATCAGACCCTCCGGAGATGCCCAGGTTATGCTGTTGGAGCAGACTGTGTTTACGTACTAACTCCGACATCTGATCATATCTATCACGATTACGATATACATTCAACTGCTGTTCCAGTTCTGCCGCTGTTATTTTACCAGCCTTGTTTTTATAGAGCAATGCAAACACATCGTTCATAGATTTACGTGGGTCCAGTGTATTAGGATCGCCGGAGTTATAGCCAAACATCTCTTTTTGAAAATCTACCAACTCTGCGCTGGACATACGATTGGCGTAATTTCTGTCTGGCAGTGGCGTTACTTTCATTGTACCGTTATACGCGATACGTGCAGGACCTGCCTTACCGGTTTTGGTAGTAAATACGATTACGCCATTCGCTGCACGGGCGCCATAGATAGACGCCGCTGTCGCATCTTTCAATACTGTTACCGTCTCCACGTCAGCAGGATTGATGGCATCCATACTTCCTTCAAAAGGCACACCATCCACCACGATCAGCGGCGTTTGTGTTGCTTTGATAGTGGAAACACCTCTGATTTGAATATTGCCTCTATAACTGGTCAAGCCTGCGGCCATACCTTCCAGGCGATCCATGATATTGGTTTGGAGTTTACCGCCCATATCATCAGCAGATACCGTTGCAAATGAACCAGCGGCGCGCTCCTTCAGAATAGTCTGATAACCGGTGCTCACTACGGCTACTGCACCCAATTGGTTTACCTGCTTCTTCATGACGATGCGCAGGTTATGGGCAGCAACAGTAAATGCCGTCTCCACAGGTTCATAACCAATAGAACTAAAAATATAGGTTGATTTAGGGGAAGCGTCTTCTATTTTGAACCGACCATCCTGATCGCTGAAAGCCGTTTTACCAGTGCTTTTCTGACGAATGGTAACCGCAGGAACCGGCTGTCCGGTTTCATCTATTACCTGTCCGGATACGAGTATTACCGAATCCGCCATGGTAGCAAATAATGGCTGGTCTTTTTTCAGCAATGCTTTGCGAGAAAGGGAAACAGTTTTACCAATGATTTCATAAGAAATGGCTTCTTTCTGAAAAATGGTGGTCAGAAACTGCGTGATGGGCATTTCTTTTACCTGTAACGTCACAGGCGTTGTGCCAGACAGAATATCCTGGTTGTAAAACATCACCAGGCCCGTTTGTGCTTCCACTTTTTCAAACACTTTCTTCATAGGCATCCCCTTACAGGAAAGTGTTACCGTCTGTGCAAGCCCACTGGCATGCACTTGTAAGCACCCTGCAAGCAAAAAGCCGGCTAAGAATCTCATGATCAGTACATTTTTACGCGACAGCAAATTAACTCCGGGAGGGAGCTTCCTCCTTTGCCTTAATTTCATAGATTTGTTACGGTTTTGGTTAATAAAAGCTATATCTGAAAAATTGACCCGACCGCCACCGTTTCAGCTCTCACCCTGAAACGGTTTTGTTTTTTACGGCTCTCTTTTACATCCCGTTGTCATAATGGCAATACAATGCCGATACAATGGAGACCATTGCGAATTTTTAGTTGGTAAGCCTGAAAAGCTGTTAATCCAGTGCTATCTGCGTAAAATGGTTAGTCTGTCGCTCTCCAGTCTGAATTTGAGATCAGCGCGTGCTAGGATACGCAGTAACTCATTCAGTGAAATATTGCGGTTGACTTTACCTCCAAACCGTATATCCGGAATACCATTTTCATATTGCACCTTTATATTATACCATCTCTCAATCTGGTGCATGGCATCCGCTAATTGAATACCTTCAAAGTTGAATAGTCCGTTCTTCCATGCTATGACGTTTTCTATATCTACATCCGACAGTACTGTCATGCCGGACGATGTCATTCGGGCCTGCTGTCCTGGTTTCAGGAGGTTTTTATCCTGACCATGTGCCACGCGAACCGCTCCACTCACGAGAGTAGCTTCCATGCGGGCATCATTACTATAGGCTTTAATATTAAAATCAGTTCCCAGCACCTCAATAGATGTCTGGTCGGTTACTTGTACAATAAATGGATGATGAGGATCTGCCGCCACTTCAAAATAAGCTTCGCCGTTGAGCTTTACAGAACGCTCTTTTCCGCTGAAGGCGGTCGGATAAGTAATGCTACTCTCAGAATTGAGCCATACTTTCGTTCCATCTGGCAATACCAGTGCAAACTGGCGTCCTTTGGGCGTTCCGGTGGTATTAATAGCTATTTTACCACCTGTCCCTTCGCTGGTATATTGGAGCTGCCCATTGGTAATCTGGAGGCGGGCGCCCGACTGCGTAGTTCTCCAACCGTTACCCAAACTGTCCAACACCACCTGCGATCCATCGTCTAAAGTGAGAATAGCCCCCGTATGGCCGGGAGGTATAATGGGCGCTGGATGTGCATATGCCAATGGCGGTTGCTGACGAGGAGATTGCAGCATATATAAACCTGCGCCAACCAGTAAAGCTATTGCTGCCGCGACAGCCAGTTTTCTGAACACAGGCGTCATGCGACGCACCGGTGGGCGGTCATATGCCAGCGTAGCCTCCAATATTCTTTCCAGTGGTTCATCGTAGGCGGTTACCCACTCCGGCGGTACTTCCATGGATGCCGCAGCCTGCACAAAAGCCTCCTCCATAGCAGGATTTTCCAAGAGCTGTTCAAACTCCTGCTGTTCTGCTACAGAAAGCCGGTTGGCTGCCCGCTGGCCCAATAAATACACAATTCGTTGCTGCTCCATAAAATGCCGGAATAAAGGTCTATCACATACTAAACCATGGTAAGTATCCGGTTGTACTCATCTCAATAAAAAAATTTTTTTAGAGCATCAGCAGTAAGATAGGCAGATGCTTTCCTGCTTTACGCAGGCGTTCCCGGATAAATTGCTGAGCAGTACTTAAAGTATTGCGTACATAACTATGGGAAAGATTCAGTTCACTGGCGATTTCCAAGGTGCTAAGCCCTTTGGATCGGCTCAATAGGTAAATTTGTTTGCGTTGTGCTGGTAAATCTGCTACAGCATCATGCAGCACTTGCTGCGCTTCTTTATACGATAATAATTGTTCACCTTCATTGTTCACAACAGTACCAGGTATATGCTCCTCCAGTCTTTTCCTACGCAGCGCATTCCGATGCATTAAGGAAAAACACTGCCTGGCTGCAATTTGCTTAATATAGGCTACCAAGTGCTCAATGGCTGCGAGTTTATCCCTTTGCAACCATACCCGGATGAAAGTTTCCTGGAGCACTTCCAAAGCCTCTTCATCATCTTGGAGGATACAGCGAATATGCGCCCGAACAACAGGCGCCAACTCTCGGAAGAAGACGGCAAACGCCTGCTCATCGCCCTCTCCGATGCGTTCCAGCAATTCCTGCTCCTGGTATAAATGATACGCTACACTCACTCCACCGATATTTTCCTTGTTGATTTTATCTTGTGAATCCGGGGATAAATATACGAGTAGTAAAATAAAAAAGAAGGAGAGATCCGTAACAGCACTGATCTTTTGGAGGAAAATTGGAAAAAAGAGACAGCAGATGGCATACGGAAGTATACCCTGGAGAAGTATCTTCCTGGCACACATTCGAAAAGATTGGAAGTAAAATTATTCTATGCCACGTATCAACTCCTCTACCGTCATTTCGTGGACGCGGGCAAGACGTAAAAGGGTTTCCAGTGTCATATTCTTACCTTTTTCATACGCCAGATATTGGGTTCTCCCAATATTATATTCCCGTGCAAAGGATTCTGCACTGATAAAATCAGCATCTACCCTGAGTTGCTTTATCCGATGGCCCAGCCTTGCATAATATTCTTCGTCGGTTATATGTTGTTTTTTGACTGACATTCAGTCAAATTTACATAGGCCATGTTAATATAGCACCTATTAAAGTTAACCACCTGTTAATAGGGCCTATTTTAATAGACTTTTCAATTTAATTTGCGTATTTTGTATTTTGCAGCCCCAAAAATATTTGGACGCTGCTTTTCGTCACCGTGGATCGGGAAATGTAGGAAATTTCGAAGGAGCCACTAGACGGAGAAGCTAGCCTGCGTCATTGCGCGGGCTCTTCTTTGTGCGTGCTCAAAAGGTTTCCTACAACCGCCCGATCGCGACATCGTAAGAGTCCCGCGCATATTTTTTTATTTATATTGCACGTGACTGTTTTTTTTACCTCAAAACCTGCAATTGATGGCGGATTCCGAAACCCAAAGAGCAACTGTCACTGGCAGCCTCCCCGATGATAACTTAACACGGGAGCAATTATTATTATCCATGTATGCCCTCAGTCATACCTTGCAAAATAAACTGAGCAACATTTTTGCAGCTTGGAACAATTACCGGCTGGCCCCCTCCAATCCGGCCGAAACCCTGGAAGAAATTATGATCCAGGTACAGGCAATGAAAACACAGGTAAATAATATCTACCGGTTTTCAAAACCACAGGAAGATAACCTAGTAAAGGATATCTGTAGT
This sequence comes from Chitinophaga sp., assembly GCF_019236475.1. Classification (GTDB taxonomy): domain Bacteria; phylum Bacteroidota; class Bacteroidia; order Chitinophagales; family Chitinophagaceae; genus Chitinophaga. Next base: position 617,710 of record NZ_JAFAIX010000004.1, on the reverse strand, counting down.
ATCGCGGACTATTGCAGCACTGCCTTCTCCCATTATCGACAACAGGCAGAACTTCAACACCGCACCCTCACAACTTCTTTTTTCCCTAAAGGAAGTATCTACACAGATACCTCTCGACTAGACCTCATCCTGGATAATGTTTTTTCCAATGCGATCAGATATGCTCCCATCAACACAAATGTGCACATGGAAGTAGCATTCTTCGCTGGAGTACTCATGATGACTGTCACCAATCAATTCGATCATTTTCCAGAAGATAGATTACAAGATATTTTCCAACCCGCCGTGCAACTGGACCATCATCACACTGGCTGCGGACTTGGCCTCTACATCTGTCAGAAAAATATACAATTGCTAGGCGGTACTATCAGTGCCACCTGCACACCACAAACATTTAGCATCGCGATCAGACTGCCGGCAGTCTGATCTCTAAATATTTATAAGCACCATAATCAAACAAATACCTAAACGCACATTCGATTGTTATACGTATGCTCGCTGTTTCTACAGCGCGCTTTTCTACCTCCGTTTTCCGGGAGGTAAATTCCTGCATCGCCGGCCATTCCTGGCCGGCTGCTTTTTTTAAAAACAACCGAAAGATCTACCACACTAAAGACACATTGCTACAGGCGAAGTACTAAATAAATAGCATCTATTTTTGAAAAAAATACGCGAGAGATAATAGAAATTTCAATTCGATCATTAGTGTAACAAAATGAGTATGGTGCAGTAGTTGTCTCCCTAAAAATAGCTGCTGCTGCTTAATCCCAGACAGTACATGCTGATTAAAATGTCTCCAGCCTGTCCCCGTTTTGAATAATCAATCGTCATAATGATAAACATATCATTTTATGACAAAGAAAACTGCGCTGCATATTATTTCCAGTGCACGAGAAAGCAAATCCTATAGCAAGGGCCTGAGCTCAGCTATTATTGATACATTAATCAGGAAACAGGAAATTGATGTAGTCATGGAAAGGGATCTAACGAAAACAGCACCACCGTTTTTAGATGGCAATCTGATAGACGGTTTTTATAAGCATCCTGCTGCCTTAAATGAAGCCGAACAAAAATGGTTGACATATGCCGATGCAGTGGTGAACGATGTAAGGAATGCAGATATATTGGTGATTGGTACACCTATGCACAACTTTGGAATGTCCGCCTTATTAAAAGCCTGGATAGATCAACTGGTCCGCGTGGGCGTAACGTATGATTATGATGAAAATGGCGCCAGAAAAGGCCGCTTTAATGGCAAAAAAATATACCTGGCGATCGCCTCCGGTGGGAAATTAGAAAATCAGCCCGACTTCATTGCTGCCCACATCAAAGCTGTGTTTAATACCTATATTGGAAATACGGAAGTATGGACTTTCAGAGTAGAAGGCACTGCCATGCCCGGTTTTCAGGTAGATTACAAGGAGATTATTAGGGAATTGTAAATGCGTCTCCCACTAGCATAAAACAAAAAAGAGCTGCTTTTCAGCAGCTCTTTTCAGAGGTTTCAAGCGGATTCGAACCGCTGTACGAGCTTTTGCAGAGCTCTGCCTAGCCACTCGGCCATGAAACCTTATATTTGCAATGTTACTATTTTTAACCCGTTTAGCAACATGCTGTTTCGTTGTTGGGATTGCAAAAGTAGGAAAATTCTGATAACCACCAAATATTATTTAAAAAATATCTAAAAAAATATTTTGATAATAGGTCAGAACATATGAATATTGGGCTCTGAATAAGAGTTTGAAACGAATTAGTGAAAATAAAAATTTATAAAATGGATAAACGTATTGCTGAATCAGAACTGATTATTAATAACCGCGGCGCCGTATATCATCTCGATGTAAGACCTGAAGAACTGGCACACACCATCATCACTGTTGGCGACCCCGACAGAGTTCCTGCTGTTAGTCAACACTTCGATAAAATTGAAGGTAAATTCCAACACCGCGAATTTGTGACACATACCGGATATATCGGCAATAAACGTTTATCTGTGGTTTCTACTGGTATCGGTACAGATAATATCGATATCGTTTTCAATGAACTGGACGCACTGGTAAATATCGATTTCAATACCCGCCTGGTAAAAAAAGACCTGACCTCCCTGCAAATCATTCGCCTCGGTACCTCCGGCGCTTTGCAAGAGAGCATTCCGGTAGATAGCTTCGTGGTTTCATCCTACGGTCTTGGCCTGGACAACCTCATGCCTTACTACGCTTTCGAAACAACAGAAGAAGAAAAACAACTGCTGGAAGCTTTCCGAGGTCAAGTAGCCCTGCACCCTGGTAGCGCTAGTCCTACCATCTTCGCAGCCGCGAACTCCCTCTCCAGCCACTTCGGAGAAGGTTTCCATCATGGTATCACCGTTACCTGCCCTGGCTTCTACGCCCCACAAGGTCGCGTACTCAGAGGTACTCTCTCCAATCCTAACCTGATTGATAACCTCACCGGATTTTCGTATAATCATCACCGTATTACCAACTTCGAAATGGAAACTTCTGGTATCTACGGTATGGGACGCGTACTCGGCCATCAATGCCTCTCTGTGAGCGCTATTGTTGCCAACAGAATTCGCCAGGAATTCAGTAAAGACGGCGGCGCTGCTGTGTCTAACCTGATCAAAAAAGGCCTGGAAATTATCGCAGCGATATAATACTTAACAGGAGCCATTCCCCACAATGAGGATGGCTCCTTTATATAACCATTTGATATTTTGCATGTCCAGGATATCTAAATTATATTTGTGCTCATGAACCAGATTCATTTCTATAAATACCAGGGCACCGGCAACGACTTCGTTATCATGGACAACCGCGATGGTCAGTACAATTGGCTGACAGACGAACAAGTGCACGAACTCTGCGACCGCCGCTTCGGCATTGGCGCAGACGGACTTATGCTGCTCAATAACAGCGAAGATTACGACTTCGCGATGAAATATTATAATGCTGATGGCCGCGAAGGTACCATGTGCGGCAATGGCGGCAGATGCCTCGTGGCATTCGCCCATAAAATGGGTATCGGCAACGGTTCACTCTCCTTCATCGCAGTAGATGGCCCCCACGAAGCCACCATCGATGGCGATAGCTGGGTCAACCTTAAAATGCAGGATGTAGATGATGTGGAACATGGTCCCCTCTACTTCTACCTGAATACCGGCTCCCCTCACTTCGTGAAATTCGTAGACGACGTTCAATCCACAGACGTTTTCGACGAAGGCCGCAAAATCCGCTACAACGAAAGATTTGCTGCAGTGGGTACCAATGTCAACTTCGTTCAACCTTATGAAGATGGTATCTTCGTTCGTACCTACGAAAGAGGCGTGGAAGATGAAACCTACTCCTGCGGAACCGGCGTTACCGCCGCTGCACTGACATTTGCTGGAAAAGAAGAACACGAATATGTTGTACCTGTACAAACTTTGGGCGGACAACTGGAAGTAAAATTCACCAAAACCGGCGAACGTAGCTTCGAAAATATCTGGCTCTGCGGCCCTGCGACCCTCGTTTTCGAAGGGCAAATGCAGATCCGATAAATCCGTGTCTCCCTCCCTTTCCTACCCACCTAATGATCCAGTATTTCAAAAATATTGATGCAAAAACAGTGGCAATCCAGGCGCCGGAAGATGGCGCCTGGATTAATATTACCCCCCCACTGAAACAAAGCGAATTCGATCAACTGTCTGAAGAACTGGACATCCCACTGGACTTCCTCACGGACTCACTCGATATCGATGAAAGATCCCGCTATGAGCTGGAGGATAAAGTTCGCCTGATCGTCATCAAAACACCTACAGAAAATAATGCTGTTACCGATAGCGATGCCTTTTACATCACTATTCCTATCGTTATCATTCTGACCCACAACCAGATTATTACGGTCAACTCATTCGATAATACTGCAATTAAGAAATTCCTCAATACCTTCCATAACCGCTCTCCAGAGAAAAGGAATATGATGGTGCTGAAGATCTTCGAAAAAGTAGTAGTCAACTTCCTCGACTATCTCAAGGAAATCAATCAGCGCAGAAACATGCTGGAACAGAAATTGTACGATTCCAATCGTAACGAGGAACTGCTCGCCATCATGCGTATCCAGAAAAGCCTGGTATACTTCGTCACTGCCCTGCGCAGCAACGAACTGCTCCTGATGAAACTGGAACGTACCAATTTCCTCGGCCTCAATGAAGATGAAAAGGAATTCCTCAACGACCTAATCGTTGATACTTCCCAAGCATTGGAAATGGCCAACGTTTACACCAATATCCTGAGTAGTACCATGGATGCATTTGCCAGCATCATCTCCAACAACTTGAACGTGGTGATGAAACGGCTGACATCTATCACCATCGTACTCACTTTCCCTATGCTGGTGGCCAGTATCTACGGTATGAACGTGGATATTCCCTATCAGCATACCGTTCACGCATTTTATATCCCCATCATGCTCTCCCTGGCAATATCAGTGATTATTAGCTGGTATTTCATGAAGAAAAGATGGTTCTAGCTTTCTGATATTATGACAACAGGTTTCAATGTCCGGGTATACGGCATCATGATCAATGAGAAAAAACAAGTCCTCGTCAGCGATGAATACATCCGCGGTGGCTACTATACAAAATTCCCAGGCGGTGGCCTCGAATTCGGAGAAGGTACCCTAGAATGTATCGTGCGAGAATGGCAAGAAGAACTAGGACAAGATGTGAAAGTAGTGGAACATATCTATACCACTGATTTCTTCCAAATCTCTGCTTTCGATAATGTAACACAGATTATCTCTATCTATTACCTCGTTACACCTGTATCTGCGTTTATAGCGCCTGTGATCACGGCACCTTTCGATTTTGAAGTTCCCGAAGGTACAGAGGAAATGGAAAGAGCCAGATGGATTGATTGGGAAGACTTCTCTTCAAGTGCTGTCACTCTCCCCATCGATAAAGTGGTGGCGGATATGGTGAAGAAAAAATATTAATAGGCAATACACTATCAGGAGTTCATCATTGGGCAGTTTACATCAAAATTGCCCCAAAAGGGATGAAGGCAAAATCTCCTTCCTGTCGTCCCGGCCCGACGGGCCGGGACGACGAAATAATAAACAAAAGGGATTGACGTCGTAGACGTCAATCCCTTTTGTTTTATCTGCAATACTTTATGTTAATCAACATTAACCGGCGCCACCAACGGATGCTCTTTCCCCATGGCCGCCGCTTTCATACGCGCCGCGGTTTCATGCCCCAGATACTTGTTAATCCTATGTTCCAAGAAATAAATCAATGGTGTCAATGCAATAGCCACCACTGCTTTATATGCATAATTGACCAGGCAGATAGCCAGCACTAGTTGCCAACTCCATCCCTGCCCTACTTTGAATGCGATAAACAATACGATAAAACTATCGACCAACTGAGATACCAGTGTAGATCCAGTGGCACGGAGCCACACATGCTTCTCACCAGTACGTTTCTTAATCCTATGAAACACGGTTACATCCACAATCTGGCTCACCAAAAAGGCGATAAGACTACCTAATATAATCCACATCCCCTGACCGAAAATACTATCAAAGGCAGTTTGCATATTCGGAATACCTTCTGTAACCCTGCTCCCTTTCCAGAATTCAGATGCAGGTACTTTGATCGCCACATAAAACATCAGAAAGGCATAAGAGATCAGGATAACTGCCGTATAAGAAATCCTGCGCACCGCTTTAGGACCATAATATTCATTGGCAATATCTGTCATAACAAACTCCAGCGGCCATAATAGCACACCTGCAGTAAGTGTAAGGGATAGTCCACTTTGTCCCAATAAGGAGAAGGTATGTACCGGAAGACCAAACAACGCTTCCAAAGAGAATAACTTTCCGCCTATACATTCGGCTATGAGGGCATTGGCAACAAAAAAGCACGAAAAAGCCAAAAACAGCTTCGTCGGCTTATCATTCAACATATTTTTAATCATCAGAAAGTTATATAAAGTTGTACGATGAGTATTGCTAGATTCAGCAAATATACCCACGGTGGCAAAGATTTCCACTCAATTTTTTTCAGTAACAACAATAAAGCTACTAAAACACTGACAACCAGGTTAACCGGGAATGCAATCCCTACTCCCAACACCAGGATGTGCATTAACAACGCATCCCACTCATGATTATATGCCGTAATGCGGAGGATTTCGCCGATAATAAAGCACACATTGCAGATAAACACAAATTTTAATAGAAAACGTATCCAGCGCATATTGAAATTTCGGATAAATTACAGTTATTTTTGTTTCTTTAAAACTAAATCCAAAATATCCGATGAAGCAAAACTGGCTAAAAGCCATACTACCACATCTGGCAGCAATAGGAATCTTCCTGATCCTGGCTACAATTTACTGCGCTCCAGCAATGGAAGGCAAGGTTGTAAACCAGTCGGACATGATGAACGTGCAGGGAATGGCCAAAGAAGCGAAAGACTATTACCAGCAGACAGGCGATATCCCACTCTGGTCTAACAGCATGTTCGGGGGAATGCCCACCTATGTGGTTTATACCGGCCCTAATGCCAACAAGATAGCTTTTCTCAATAAAGCTGTTTGCCTCTTTCTGCCCGACCCTATTAACATGCTTTTCCTCGCCATGATATGTATGTATATCCTGGCATGCGTACTCAACATTAAATATTGGATCCGAATTGCTGGGGCAATAGCATTCGCATTCTGTACCTATAATGTGATTTTGATTGATGTAGGGCACGTCACTAAAATGTACGATATCGCCCTGATGCCAGCCGTTTTTGCGGGTATCCTACTCACTTATCGCGGTAAATATTTCAGCGGCGCCGCCCTCACCATGGTAGCCACCGCGCTCTTTATCTATAATAACCACCTGCAAGTGATCTACTACACTTTCATTTGTATCGTGTTTGTAGTGATCGCAGCGTTTATACATTTCTATAAAACAAAACAACTTTCCACTTTCATAAAAGCATCTGCTATCCTTTTGGTAGCAGGTGTAATGGGGGTACTGCCTTCTATTAATACCCTGCTAGTAACACAGGAGTATGCAGAGTACACCATGCGTGGTAGCAAATCCGAACTGACCATCCACTCTCCAGAAGAATCAGGCGGCGCTAAAAAAGACACCAAATCTACTGGTCTGGATATCGATTACGCATACGATTGGAGCTATGGTATAAAAGAATCCTTCACTTTCCTGATCCCAGGCTATGCAGGTAACGCTTCCAGCGCCAAACCAGGCGTAGGTTCCAATACCTATCAGGCACTGGTGAAAATCGGCGCCCCAGAAGCACAAGCAGAACAAATCCTGCAACAGGCGCCTTTCCCTATGTACCACGGCGATCAGCCTAAGGGTACCTCTGGTCCGGTATATGTAGGTGCTATCATCTGCCTCCTTTTCGTACTGTCGTTACTGATAGTTCGCAGTTGGCATATCTGGTGGCTGATTCCTATCACGATCGTAGGTTTTGTACTGGCATGGGGCAACCACTTCATGATTGTAAACGAATTCCTTTTCTACCACCTCCCTTACTACAATAAATTCCGTGCCCCTGCTATGGCATTGATTATACCGTCTTTCTCTTTTGTGGTGCTGGCTATCCTCGCATTACAAGAGGTGGTGGATGGTACTCTCGGTACCGCTGTATTGCTGAAAAAACTGCAATACGCTACCCTCGCTACTGCAGGTGTGGTGGTAGTATTTGGTATCGCTGGTAGCTATACCATGAACTTCACCAGCCACCACGATGCAGGACTGCTCAGCAGCTTCAGTCAATATTTCGGTGGCGAAGAAAACGCTAAGTCGATCATACGCGGACTGGAAAAAGACCGTGCGGACCTGATGCTGAAAGACAGCTTCCGCTCCCTCCTCTTTATCGCCATCGGCGCAGGTGCACTCTGGGCATTCCTGAAAAACAAAATCAATATGACCGTACTGGCAGTAATTACTATTGGCGCTATTACGATCGATCTCTGGCAACAAGACAAAAAATACCTGAATACAGACAGCTTTGTAGACGATTCTACTTTCATGGCTGAACTGCAACCTACTGCCGCCGACCTGGAAATCAAGAAAGATCCAGATCCTTATTACCGCGTATGGAACCTCACCGCTCCACTCGATAATGCGGCTCCTTCTTACTTCCATAAAAACATCGGTGGTTACAGTCCTGCTAAACTGTGGATTTACCAAGATATGCTGGATCATCTGCTCGTTCCTGCTTACCAGCACATCGCTTCCGGTAAACCTCAGCCACAGGATATGCGCATCCTAGACATGCTGAACACCAAATACCTGATCTTCCCTGGCCAAAACGGTCAACTGGTAGCTCAACGCAATCCAGAAGCATACGGTAATGCGTGGTTTGTAAAAGGTATCGTATATGCACCAGATGCGAATACTGAAATGAAAACACTCGGCTTCCTGAATGTAAAAGACAGCGCTGTAGTAGACAAACGTTTCGAACCTAAACTGGGTGGTTCCTTCCAACCAGTAGCCGATACCACTGCCAGCATCAAACTGACTAAATACGGCCTGAATAACCTGGAATACGCTTCCAACAACAGTCAGGAAGGTTTCGCAGTATTCTCCGATATCTGGTACCCTGCGGGCTGGAAAGCATTTATCGATGGTAAAGAAACAGATATCATCCGCACCAACTACGCACTGCGTGGATTGAAAATCCCTGCAGGCCAGCATAAGGTAGAAATGAAATTCCAACCGCAAACTTTCTACAAGACGGCCACCATTTCATATATCTCCTCTATCCTCGTACTGCTCATCGCTGCAGGTGGATTCATCTGGCAATATATGAGCGACAAAAAGAATAAAACTGCTTAATAAAGCAAAATACTCACATCTGTCGTCCCTGCCCGCTGGGCAGGGACAACGAAAATAAAAGAAAAAGGAATTGAAGTCTCCGGCTTCAATTCCTTTTTCTTTTATTTTTATCATACTGCTTGGTAACTTAAACCCAATAATAATCAGCTCTTTCAGTACTTATTAATTAATTTGCTGCCCTAAATCCCCTTCATCTATGAAGAAATTCTTACTGAGTAGCACTGTTGCATTTTCTCTCGCACTCTCTGTAAAAGGGCAGAGCCAGGTACCACCATTACAATCCGTTTTCGAAAGTGGAAATAGCATTAATGCAGACAATAAATTTCTGATCTTAAACAGACCTACCTCCAACTCTTTCCTCGGTTTAAATTGGCAAACCAATCAGGTGAACCATTTCTTTATCGGGCAAAGAGAAATCGGAGACAATAATTTTCACATCTATAGCTATGGTACACAATCGGATGCACTGACAATAAATATAAATAACAGCTTTGTAGGGGTCGGGACCATGAACCCACTGGCAAATCTCCATATACAGAAAACATCCACACAACCGGCAATAATGATTGGCGGCAACTATGCCCGTAGTCCCAGACTACAGGTCTTCGGATTAGAGATAGATCCACAAGCCTGGATGGGCTTAGGTACCGATATGGATAATGGCCCGTACGAATATAGTGTATACTTTCCTTCAGCTGCTGGAGGAAGATTAACATTCGGTGACTATAACGGAACTGCCTATACAGTGAGAATGTCTGTTTTAAATAACGGAAATGTGGGCATCGGTACCTCCACGCCCAAATCTAAATTGGCAGTAGCCGGAACGATAACAGCGCAAAAAGTGAAGGTAACCATGACTGAGTGGCCAGACTATGTATTCCAGGAGAATTACCCATTGCCATCTCTAAATGACCTTAAACAATATCTAAATACGCATAAACACCTCCCCGATATGCCTGCTGCAGCAGAAGTAGAGCAGAACGGCCTGGATGTCGGAGATATGAATAAACGTTTATTACAAAAAGTGGAAGAGCTGACTTTATATCTCCTCCAACAACAAGAGGAAATCACAGCGCTGAAAGCCAGATTACAAAAAGTGGAGAACAGATAATTATATCACTCACATCTGTTGTCCCTGCCCGCTGGGCAGGGACAACGAAAAAGACAAAAACCGTAAGTAACATCTACTACAGACGTTACTTACGGTTTTTTGATTATAATACTGTATCGACTATTATTTTTGTGTGGAAACCTTTATAGGTCCTTGCGCATTTGAATGGGATGGACTAGCACTATAAGACACGGTATTATCATTATACCAGAAATAATACGTGCCATCAGTAGAACTACCAACTGCCTTGATGTCTGAATACTGCTTACCAACTGGTACAGTATAAGCCAAACCATAATAGTACTGTGCCAAATTGGAGGTTCTGCCTACAGAATAAGTACCATCTTTGTAATAGGTATAGATGTCATCATTTGCCTTGTTACAGGTGATGCCCACAATATCATTTACTGTTTTATTATATGGCAGGGTAAAAGGACGATAATCATCAAATGGATTGCTGTTAAAATCATATCTGTCTCCATTAGACACCATTCCATTCTTATACCATGCATAGTAACGGTTATGGCTGGAAACGGTAATAGTGATAATCTGATCTCTGGTCAGCTTGGAATAAGCTACATACGTGGTCGTTGGACCATATGTAGTAGCCAGCGTTCCTCTGGTAACTTTACCATTTGGATGGTAGTATAAAACGCCGTCGTCACTGCCAAAATCCATACCTACTAATTCAGAAAGATTTCCCGCTGATACCTCGGTCATATCTACACGAGGATACATTTTGTTGATCGTTGCGATATCACCGGCAGAGAAAACCTGGGAAGGAATAGTAGAAGGCATTTTACTTTGCATGAGTGAATTCACATCGCCGGTAGCATAGCCGTAATCGTAGTAGGTTTTACCCAAACCATCTGAATGCGGCATGCCTAGAATATGTCCCAACTGGTGCGCCAGGAAATAAGCTTTCTGTTTAGTAGTATAAGCTGCTATAGTAGCGTTGCAAGTATTGATCGAAATACTATTACCTACTCTGCCATCTCCAGTAGGGAAGTTGGTGATAGCAGTAGTGCCGGTATAATTACAATCAAAGGCAATTTCAACCTCGGTAGGAGCCGGATCTGTATATAACATGAAGGTTACCAGAGAGCCCTTACTGATCAGAAAACTATTCCAGTAGCCAATAGCCCCTCTGGCAGCATTCAACCATTCCCCACTCAGGTTGCTTGCCTTGATTTTGATCGTACGAACAATGTTGGAAGATGCCTTCAATGGACTCAGAGCGTGCTTTGTACTATCCTTGCTCTCCTCAAATGGGAATGAGGCAAATAAATTCGATAAGGTAGTCTTCGGAAGGAAAATGTCGCCATCAATAATATCTCCTTTAATCTGAGTACTATCAATCCCTAATGTCTTCTTGTAGAAATAAGCCAGTGTATCACCATGCGTTTTGGGAATCTCAAATTTTGGCGGAGTAACAGGTGGTTCTTTGTCAGGATGTCCAGGATTACATGCTACCATGACAATAGGCAGAAACGCAGCCGACAGTATACTGCGTAGGTTAATTTGCTTCATAGTTGGGATATTCGTTTAAAAATAATCCCCGCAAAATAGAGAATCTATTTAATATTTCTTCGATACTATATATCTACCTGCGATGTACAGATGATGCAAAAAATTAGAAATCTTCCCATAATGATGGCTCAATATCTGGTAACGCTCCTTCCATGCCAGTCGCTGACGCTGCTTGGATGTACCGCCCACACGGAAGCCAGCCACCACCAGGCGGGTATTACAGGCCACTTTGGTCTGTTTCAGCACCTTGATCATCCAGTCAATATCTGCACTCACTTTGTAACGTAAATCATATGGAGGACAAATGTCTCTCTTAACAATAAAAGCCTGATGGGACACCACCATGCCATGTTGCAAGCTTTTCCAGTCCAGATTTTCAGGCACTTTCTGAGGGGTCAGCTCAGAACGCAAACCCAACGCCTTCCCCTCCGCATCCAAAAACATGGCTTCTCCATAATACACATCCGCATGATCACAACTCGCAATCATTTTCTCCAATACCTGCGCATCCAAAAAGACGTCATCGGCATTCAGAAAATAAACATAATCGCCGGTAGCTAACTGCAAACCCTTGTTCATAGCATCATACAGCCCCTTATCTTTCTCGGAGAGCACCTTCATAGAAGATGAACGATATCTCTCCACCACTTCCATCGTCTTATCCTTAGACGCACCATCCACAATGATATGCTCAATATGAGGATACGTCTGCGATAACACACTCTCAATGGTATGTGCAATATATTTTTCAGCATTATAACAAACAGTTATAATGCTGATAACCGGTGAAAATCGTTTGTCCGTCACAGTTAGAATTTATTTATTACTTCCACCACCTTTTCAATATCGGCAGTAGTGTGACAATAAGAGCAAGGCAAACTTAATGTAGTCCGATGAATCTCCTCTGATATAGGATAATCACCAGAAATGATCCCTTGCATAGCCTTCTGCTTATTAGGCGGTATTGGATAGTGAATATCCGTCTTCACACCATTGTCCAGCAGATACTGCTTCAACGCATCTCTGCGCTCATGGCGGATATTATAGATATGATATACGTCGAAATAATCAGGATGTACTACCGGCTTAATGAAGTCATTTTTAATACCTTCATGATAAATAGCTGCCAGCTTACGTTTATGCTCGGTGATCTGCTGCAGGTACTTGAATTTTACCAGCAGAAATGCAGCCTGCATTTCGTCCAGGCGACTGTTCACGCCTACTACTTCATTGTGATATTTTACATCGGAGCCATAGTTACGCAACCTGCGCATGGCTACTGCCAAAGTATCGTCATTGCAGAGAATGGCGCCGGCATCACCTAAAGCCCCCAAGTTTTTGGTAGGGTAAAAACTAAAGGCGCCATACTCGCCGAAAGTACCGGTCAACTGGCCTTTGAAACTCGCGGCATGCGATTGTGCACAGTCTTCTATCAACTTCAGGTCGTACTTTTCTTTGATGGCCACAATCTTATCCATCTCACAGCTCTTGCCATACAGATGCACGACCATTATCGCCCGCGTACGGGGAGTGATAGCGGCTTCTATCTTGGAAGCATCAATGTTATAAGTATGGATATCTGGCTCCACCAACACGGGTTTCAGATTACATTGCGCAATAGAGAGAATAGTAGCGATATAAGTATTGGAAGGTACAATCACTTCATCACCCGGCTCAAAATTGAAGGCACGCAAAGCCAATGTCAGCGCATCTAATCCATTGGCCAAACCAATGCAATGCTTACTGCCATGATAGGCGGCATAGGCGTTTTCAAATTCTTTTACCTTATTTCCCAGTATATACCAACCGCTTTCCAGTGTTTCATTGAAAGAGGCTTTTAATTCTTCGAAGAAGGGCTTGTTCAGCAAGCCGAGGTTTTCATAATCGATCATAACCCTAGTTTGTCGTTTATATCGTAAGGTTCATAGATGTAATCTTTCGCATCGAAAGCGGTGGAAGCCATTACCAGCAATACGGCATCAGGTGTGAAATGATGCATGGTATGCCAGTCTTCCGGCTGTAGGATGAGGCATTTATTCGGATGGTCCATCACAAAATCTTGCTTCTCCTGCCCATTATTGTTAGACACAATACAACTGCCATGTACACAGATGGCGGCTTGTATGGTGGTATGATGACGATGTCCGCCTCTAACAGAATCATCTACACCATAAATATAGAAGATACGCTTGATGTCAAACGGTATCTGCTTTTCTATCACAGTGAGATTGCCTCGCTTGTCGCTATGTGTGGTCAGTTCTATAATATGTGCCATGTGATTTCCGTTGCTTACAGGCCTAATTCCTGCAGTGAATAAATATGATACACGTTTTTCAGTTTCCTCCAGGCCGTTACCAGTATAGCTTTCAGCCCTCCCGGACGCATACGGGACCCATGCGGATCAAAACTGTTGTCTGCTGCATTGATCGCTTGTTTTGCCTTTTCCAACGCTTTGATATAAGGCTTATAGAACAGTTCTTTTACATCTGGCGTAATAATCCTACGCCCCAGTTCTATGGTTCCATCACTGAAATATTTCAGGTAATGGAAATGATAAAATATCGGTGCAAACACTTTACCAGTACTAATTTCTCTGCACATTAATTTCCCTTTCTCTTCAAACACTTGGTATTGTTGAATATTCCAAAGTGCTAATCCTCCGCCGAGGTTTTCCATTACCCATACGCCTTTGAATCGGGTGGTCCAGTCGTCCAAATATTTCTGGTCGCCAAACTTACCATCTTCATGACGGTCGTAACACCAATCCAAACACGCATTCCGCCACCATTGCAGGGCTGTCATGCCCTCTTCGGTATTACGGAAGGTTACATACTGCACGCAGTATTTACCACTCAGTTTACTCTTATCATACATGGGCGTATAACGATGCTCTGTGATCATCACAGATCGATCGCCCATTTCATCCATTAATACCTGCGGATCATTGTAAAAATACAGGTCCGCATCAATGTAAGTACAATGATCCAACTGAAACTGCTGGATACAGTACAATATTGTCGAGGAAGAGCAAGTCCAGCAATACTCGGCTCTATTGCGAGTAGGCTTTATCTTCAGCAATTCCGGATCTTCAAATTCTTTTAGGGAGACGACAGTCATGTTGGCCAACCGCATGCCTTTCAACACTTGGAGACATTTATCATCGAATGCAAATACATACAGATGAAAACTGTTACATACCGCGGCGAGCGACTCATACATGGCCAATCCGCGCGACAGGTAATTGCTGTCAAATAAGGTACAGTAATATAATGTTGCGTTTTTCCCGTTCATCCTTTCCTCCTCTTATTTAGTCGCTTTCACTTTTTTAAACAATACAATGTTATCCAAGTAAAGATCCTCATTGCGAGGCATAATCAGTCCAATCAAGGAACCAATCACGTTATTTGGGAACATCAGTAATAAGGTGGTAAAGATGCGCAGGAAGCGATACTTCACCGTTTTTTTGTAGAGATAGCCATTCATCAACACGGTCAGCACCCGCAAATCTGCAACAGATTTACGCAGCTCTATCACTTCAAAACCACTTTTCTCCAACAAACTTTTCAATCCAAAAGAAGAATAACGCGCATAATCATATGGCTGCTCATGTTCATCCCAAGCAAAAGGAACGGTGATAATACCTTTCCCTCCAGGCTTCAGCACGCGATTGATCTGTTGCAAGAACTCCTCCGGGTTGAAAACATGCTCCAATACCTGGTTACACAAGAGAGAATCGAAGGTATTATCTTCAAAAGGGAATACAGTACCATCGTAGAATACATCAATATCTTTCTTCTCACGGTTATAGGTGGTGTCAATTTCTAAACCGATATATTCATCCACCTGGAACAACTGCCTATAAGGCTTTGTGCCACAGCCTACATCCAGCAAACGTCCGGAAAGCTGAGCGCCTACCCTAGACATCTCATTATACAGCCCCCGACGGGCAATATAAAACGGGTTGATGATAATCCCGAGAGGGCCCGGGTTAAATGTTTCTTTCTGAAGTAGCTGCTGGAAAAATCCCATTTATTGAACTCCTCTGTTTAATGTTGACTTATTTCTTGAAGGCTGTCCTAATACGTTGCAGGAAACCTGGTTTTATCGACTTAAAATAATCTATGAATGCCTGCGTACCTTCCGTACTGGCTACTGCGGGCTGTTTCACGAGCTTCAATGGCTTACTCGCCAGGGTTACGTCAAAGGTGGCTGCATCCGACTCACTCATATGCGTTCCCGAAGCATCCATCCCAATATTCTGCACCAAAGAAGTTCCCGGATACAGCGTGACCATATTCTTCAAAAATGCGGACGCATACCAGCGAACAGCCCAGGAATCATTCTTTCCCTCCGTCTGCTTACGCAGCATTTTCATATAGTCGTAATTGTTATCAAAGTTGAAGGCGGCGGTCTCTCCTTTCAGGCGAATGGCATCATACAGTTTCTGGCCATCTGGCTCAAACTGTTTCCAAGCACGGCTCCAAGTGGCCCATCCCCAACAATCAGCCCCACGAACAAAAAAGCTATCTGGTAATCTTTCTGCCACCGGATATACGTAACCGTGAATGCAGGCCACCATCGGCTCCTCTTCGTACATCTCCAAAGCCTCATTCATATACTGTAAAAAACAAGGCGCTAATACCAAGTCGTCTTCCAAGATAATCGCACGACCATATTTATCCAGCACATCCGTTACGGCATTGATCACGGATTTGGCCAAGCCTTCATTCTTCACTTTTTCCTGCAAATGCACGGTTCCACACCAATCACGACTCCGAATGATTTGCCTGGTAGCGGCAATCTGTTGTAAGTCCTGCTCGGTCGCATTGTCTTTCGGACCATCCGCAAAAACAAACAAGTCACTTTCGGCCGCTTCGGGGTTGGCAGCCAAGCTTTCCAGTGCTTTTCTGGTCAACTCCGGCCGCTTATAAGCCATAAAAATAATAGGTGCGAATTTTCCCATACTCCTGTTCAGGTTGGCGCAAATTTACATTCTAAAACAGCGCCCTGCAAAAATAGGTATAAAAATATACAACTGTTTCAAATTAAAACAGAATCAGTCGCTCGATTTTCTTAATATGTTGTTAAATCCGGAAACGCAGGCTAACCATTGGTCCGGCGGGTTTCCATAATCACCACCTTGCGGAACCAACCTGGAAACACCCCTCCTAGCATATCAATGGGTTTCATCCCCATCGGCACAAAACTACGGGTAGCGATTTCCAATCCACCTACGGCGCCTACCAGCTCCTCAAAATCCCGAATAGACAACTGATGAATATGCCCCGTATTATACCACTGATAGCCAAATAGCAACTGCTTTGGCATACGGCCTTTGAGCAATAGCTCCAAGCGATTTTTAAAGTAGGCGAAATTAGGGAAAGATATAATCTGTCGAGGCGCTACCCGCTTCATCTCAGAGAGCAACATTTCAGGGTACATCAGCATCTGGATAGTCACATTACATACCGCTACATCAAACTGATTATCAGCATAAGGCAGTTTTTCATCCACCCTGCCTGCTATTACCTCCAAACCTTTCTTGCGGCAGACTTCTACCCCGGAAGGTGAAAGCTCCATGCCTTCACAGATAGCTTGACGCGTTTCGATTAACTGTTCCATCAGTGCGCCATTACCGCAGGCGAGGTCCAGTACGCGGGCGCCAGTAGGTATCAAATCCGCTACCAGCTCATATTCCATTCGTTTCTCAGAAGGGTAATCATTGTAGTTGTAATTCCGGTTGTCGTTACGCATCCGCAAATTAAACTTAATCCTAGCGGATGTGCAAGAATAAAACATAAAACAATTGCATATCTTTCCGGATATTACCACCTTCCTTATATTTGCAGGTTTACAGAACAATTACATGGGAATCGTCAGAAAACAGAGTCTTTATTCATCTATATCTATCTACATCGGTTTTGCCTTTGGCGCATTCAACCTGATGGTGTTAATGCCCCACATCTTCAACAAAGAACAGATTGGCCTCACCCGTGTATTGATAGATATAGCTACACTCTTGGCTACTGTCGCCTCCCTGGGCGCCGTTCCGGTGATAAATAAGTTCTTCCCCTTTTACCAAGACTATCTCACACCGAAGAAAAACGATCTCCCAAAAATTACGATCATAGTATCCATCCTCGGCTATCTGCTCTTTTTGTTATTCGCCTGGATCTTCCACGACCTGATCGTACGCAAATTTAGCGGCAACAGTAAAATGCTGATAGATTACTTCTATGCCCTCTATCCGCTAACACTCTGCATCCTAGTGTACAACATGCTGGAAGGATTTTCCTGGGGACTGCATAAAACGATCGCGTCCAATTTCTGGAAAGAAGCAGGACTACGCATGATTTCCACCGTGATCCTGGTCTTTTTCGGCATCACCCAACTCGATTTCAAATTATACATCGACCTGTTCAGCGTACCGTATGCTCTTGCTGCTATCGCGCTGTTGATCGTTATCTGGCGAACAGGTGAACTGAAAATAGTAGGAGGTCTCAGCAGCGTTAGCCGCCGTTTGGGCAAACGCATGATTACTTTCAGCAGCTATGTATTTACGTCCCACGTATTCACACTGCTGCGTAAAATGAATGATGTACTCATCATTACCAGCGTGAAAGGCCTTGCCAAAGCAGGACTTTTCTCCTACGCTACCTTCGTGGTCAACTTCATGGAAGTACCACAACGCAGCATGTACGCCATTACCACGCCTATTTTGGCCACTGCCTGGAAAAACAAGGACATGGCTAAAATCGCGGAACTATATACCAAAAGCTCTATCACGCTGTCTATTGTAGGCATGGGGATATTCGGCGCTATCTGGCTGAGCACCAACAACCTGGTACTCTTCCTCGGACAAGGCTGGGAGGAAATATCCGCGGTGGTCTTCATTTTAGGGATCGCCCGAATGGTAGACTTGGTCACAGGCGTGAATAATCAAATTATACAAACCTCCAACTACTGGCGGTTCGACTTCATCTGCTCCATATTGCTGGTAGTGCTTTCCATCACCTTGAACTACTTCTTTGTACAATGGTGGGATATCAAAGGCGCTGCCTATGCAGACCTCATCACTGTCACTATCTTTAATATCGTTCGATACCTGTTCATCTGGATTCGCTTTGATATCCAGCCGTTTTCTTGGAAAACGCTGTGGGTCCTACTGATAGGCACTGGCATTATGTTATTAGTCATGCAATTGCCGTTTATCTGGAATATTTATGCAGACACGATTGTTCGAAGTGGGCTGTATGTACTCATTTTCGGCGCTGCGGTGATCATGACAAAATTGTCAGAAGATGTAAACACCATGTGGTCCAACATGAAAGCAAAAGTGATCAGAAAATAATTATAGGGAGACAACATCCAAAAGAAAACCCGCAATGGTCACACCATTGCGGGTTTTTTAATATCTTTTCAAACAAACGCACATCATAAACAAACAAAACATAAACCTTTGCGTCTTTGCTGCTTATGCTGCTTTGCGAGCCAAAAAATCTCGCTGCAACAGCGCCGCAGGCGCCAATTTATAACCTCCCGCCACCAGCATAATACCGTTTCCAGTATGCCTCTTTCAGGTCGCTGATCATCACGCCATTACTAGTACTGGCATGTACGAACTTATCGTTCTCCAGGTAAATCCCTACATGGGAAATACGTTTGTGATGAATACGGAAAAATACCAGGTCCCCTTCATGCAATTGAGTTTTACTCAGGCGGGTTACTTGGTTGAACAGTTGTACAGAATTGCCGATCAGGTTCAGTTGAAACACCGCATTCATGAGCGTATTCACAAATCCGCTACAATCAATACCGTCTTTTGTTTTTCCGCCCATACGGTAAGGAGTCCCCATCCATTCATCAATGAAACTGTACAAACGGCCGTTCAGTACATTTTCTACGGGTACATCCAACATTTGCGCGTATTTAAACTGCCAACTGCTGGCGTTTTCCAAAATAGCGCTTCCCATCGTCACGTTGCTACTAATGCCAACGTTCTTACTGTTATGGGATGCAATCGGTTTAGGTTTGGCCCTGGTGTGAATGCCCTCAATAAACTCCACCTTGGTACCTGTGTTGCCTGCCGTTGCAGATGATGATCCGGCGGGTGTTTTGGTGGTACTCTTATGAAGCGCTGAACAGGAACTGAGTGACAATGCACAAACCGAGAGTTTCACAATTAGATTCCTCTTGACGCTCTTCATAGCTTTTTGACTGGTTAATTTTTCGCTAAAATATTTTAAGATTTTCAATTTTCCATGAATCTCACTGAAATTTAAATACTTATAAAATCGCTTGCCCTACTTCCCGAATATTTTCCGACATTTGCTCCTTGACGAAATAGGATAGCAAGATGAATTTCTCCCACTTACACGTACATACACAATATTCCCTTCTGGACGGTGCTGCTGATATCAAATCGCTCTATAAAAAGGCGATGGCATCTAATCAGCCTGCCCTAGCCATAACGGACCATGGCAACATGTTCGGTGTGTTTCAATTTGTGGCAGAAGCATATAACAACAAGCTGAATCCCGCCGATCCTAAAGATAAACGCCTGAAAGTAAAACCTATTGTAGGATGTGAATTCTACCTGGTAGAAAACAGGCATAAACGCGCTTTCACCCGCGAGGAAAAAGATATTCGTTATCACCAAGTTCTCCTGGCGAAAGATGATGAAGGCTATCGTAATCTGATCAAGCTCTGCTCCCTCGGATATATGGAAGGCCTATACGGGAAATATCCCCGTATCGATAAAGAACTGGTTCTGCAATACCATAAAGGGCTGATCGCTACTACCTGCTGCCTCGGCGCCTCTGTTCCTAAAACTATCCTTCGCAAAGGAGAAGAAGAAGGTGAAAAGGAGTTCAGATGGTGGCTGGATATCTTCGGCGAAGATTTTTATGTGGAATTGCAGAGACACGGTATACCCGAACAAGAACAAGTAAACGCTGTCTTACTGCGATTCGCTGCAAAGTATAATGTAAAAGTCATTGCTTCCAACGATTCCCACTACGTGGATCAAGCGGATGCCAATGCACACGATATCCTCCTCTGTATCAACACCGGCGAAAAGAAAAGTACGCCTACCATGAAGGAGTTCGCAGACGACGATGTGTCTATGAAAAATAGACGCTTCGCCTTCTATAACGACCAATTCTATTTCAAGACCACAGAGGAAATGTCGGCATTGTTCCATGATCTCCCACAAGCGATCGACAATACCAACGAAATCGTGGATAAAGTACAACTGCTGGACCTGAAAAGAGATATCCTGCTGCCCAACTTCCCTATCCCGAAAGAATTCTTTACACAAGACCAATACCTGCGCCACCTTACGTTTGAAGGTGCACGCACCCGCTATACAGAGATGACCGCCGAAGTAGAGGAACGCCTCAACTTCGAATTGCAGGTTATCGAAAACATGGGCTTCGCCGGTTACTTCCTCATTGTATCCGACTTTATCAAGGCGGGTCGCGATCTGGGCGTATTCATCGGCCCAGGACGTGGTTCCGCTGCCGGTTCCGCAGTGGCCTACTGTATCGGTATCACCAATATCGACCCAATTAAATACAACCTCCTGTTTGAGCGTTTCCTTAACCCGGAACGTAAGAGCATGCCCGATATTGATACGGACTTCGATGATGAAGGCCGTCAGAAAGTAATCGATTACGTTGTTCAGAAATATGGCCGTAACCAGGTGGCACAAATCATCACCTATGGTACCATGGCCGCGAAAATGAGTATCAAAGACGTGGCCCGCGTAATGGACCTCCCATTGCCGGATTCCAACGCCCTCGCCAAACTGGTACCTGAAAAACCAGGAATCCAACTGGATCGTATCTTCAACGCACCCCTCGAAGGCGATAAAAGCCTCTCTGATAAAGAAGGCCTCGCGGGTGAAGACCTGGAAAACGTGAAGAAACTCCGGGAACTCATCAAAGGAGAAGACCTCCAAGGAGAAGTACTCCGCGAAGCCTGCGTATTGGAAGGCTCCGTGCGTAACACGGGTATCCACGCGGCAGGTATCATCATCGCGCCACAAGACCTGTACGATCTTATTCCTGTTTCCACGGCGAAAGACTCCGACCTCCTCGTTACACAGTTCGAAGGAAGTATCATTGAGTCGGCCGGCGTTATCAAAATGGACTTCCTGGGTCTGAAGACCCTCACCATTATCAAAAACGCACTGGAACTGATCAAACAGAACCACAACATAGAAATCGATATCGATTATATCCCACTGGATGATGCCAAAACGTATGAGCTGTACCAGAAAGGCGAAACCAACGCTACTTTCCAGTTCGAGTCGGCCGGTATGCAGAAATACCTCCGCGAACTCAAACCGGACCGTTTCGACGATCTGATCGCCATGAACGCCTTGTACCGTCCAGGACCACTCGAGTATATCCCGGCATTTATCCGCCGTAAACACGGTCTGGAACCCACTACCTACGACCTCGCAGAAATGGAGGAATACCTGAACGATACCTACGGTATTACCGTATATCAAGAACAGGTAATGTTGCTCAGCCAGAAACTGGCCGGCTTCTCCAAAGGAGATGCGGACGTACTCCGTAAGGCAATGGGTAAAAAACAAAAAGCCGTTCTGGATAAAATGAAATCACAGTTCATGGAAGGCTGCCAAAAAAATGGGCACGACCTGAAGATCTGTGATAAAGTATGGACCGACTGGGAGGCATTCGCATCCTACGCGTTCAACAAATCCCACGCTACCTGCTATGCCTTCGTGGCCTATCAGACAGCCTACCTCAAAGCCCACTACCCTGCTGAATATATGGCGGCTGTACTGAACAACGCCAGCAATATTGAGAAAATCACCTTCTTCATGGAAGAGTGTAAACGTATGGGCATCGACGTATTGGCGCCAGATGTAAACGAATCTTTCAAAGGTTTTGCGGTAAACAAACAAGGCCAGATTCGTTTTGGCCTCGGCGGCCTGAAAGGCGTGGGCGAAGCAGCCGTAGAAAGCCTGCTGGAAGAACGACGCAAAGAAGGTAACTACAAAACCATCTTCGAATTTATCAAACGCGTGAACCAACGCGCTGTCAATAAGAAATCACTGGAGGCCCTCGCGATGTCCGGCGCATTCGACTGCTTCCCGGAACTCCACAGAGCCCAGTATTTCCACAAACCAGACAATGATCCATTGACCGGCATCGATCGTATCGTGAAATTCGGTCAACAGGTAAGTGCCGGCTCTTCTACCATTGGTAGCCTCTTTGGCGCCGACGAATTGCCAGATGTAGAACCACCTAAAATTCCTGCCTGCGATGCATGGCCGCTCATCATGAAGCTCAATAACGAGCGAGATGTAACAGGTATCTATATCTCCGGCCACCCATTGGATGATTACCGCTTCGAAATGAAGCACTATCAAATGAATACCGTACAGGAATTATTAGATTACCAATCTGAAATCACTACTCCTGGCAGCACCGGCGGTAGAGCCAGGGAACGTAACTTCCGCCTGGCTGTATTCATCACCAATGCACAGGAAAGAATCTCCCGTAATAACCGCCAATTCGGTATCATGACCATTGAGGATTATACCGGGAAATTTGAATTCGCCCTCTGGAGTGAAGACTTCATCCGCTTCGCACCATACCTGAAACCAGGACTGTGTTTATTTATCAATGGCGGCTTCAAATCCAAGCGTTTTAATGATAATGAATACGAGTTCAAGGTAAACAGCATTCAACTGCTCCAAGAGGTTAAAAAGACCCATACTAAGCAGGTTTACCTGATGACCACTCCTAAGCAAATCACCCGCAATACGATCGACTTCCTCGTAGAGAATGTTAATCGCTATCCGGGCAGTAGCACCATGCACGTGCACCTTACAGACGAGGATCATCAACTGCAAGCAAAACTGCATACCTTCAACAGGAATATTGAAATGAATGACGAACTGGCACAGTTCCTGGCGAAACAACCTGACATCAATGTCTATATCGATATTATCAATAAGTAAGATGTCAAAAAAGCAGTAATTTGCACTCGGTTCAAGATTTGACAGTTATAAGGCACGATTGAACCTGATAAATCAGATAAAATCAAAACAATCATTATACAAATCATTAAATTAAAGTAGTATATGGCTTTAGAATTCACAGACGCAAACTTCGAAACCGAAGTTATGAACTCCGATAAACTCACTGTTATTGACTTTTGGGCAGAATGGTGTGGACCTTGCCGCGCTATCGGTCCAGTAATCGAAGAGCTTGCTAAAGATTATGATGGTAAAGTAAACATCGGTAAAGTAAACGTGGATCAAAATCCTCAACTGTCTATCAATTTCGGTATCACCAGCATCCCGGCTATCCTGTTCGTGAAAGGTGGTAAAGTAGTTGACAAACAAGTAGGTGCTGTTCCTAAAGCAGTGCTGGACAAGAAAATCCAAGCAAACCTCTAATTAGAAACGCTGCTGTCATCCCTGCCCGGCGGGCTCGGACGAAGCTTTAATAAAAACGGGAAATGACGTCTATGACGTCATTTCCCGTTTTTATTAAAGCTTCGTCTTTTTTATACCCCACTCATCCCTCCCTGAACGATAATGTAAAATCTATACATTATCTTACATCTCAATATTTTCATATTCAAAACTATTCAAATTCACAGCCATTGCGCAAACTCATCCTTATCCTGCTGACCTTATTTTGTTTCAACCCACTGATCGCCCAACGCAATTGCGGTACCAGTGAAGCTTTGCAGCAAATGATAAAGGACAACCCCAAACTAGCCACAGTTGTTAGCAGTTATAACAATGCTATGCTGAAGGCACAAATGCAATATCAACTGAAACCGCATACAGAAGCCCTTCCGCAGGCAGTAACCATCCCTGTGGTAGTGCACATCGTATTGGATAATCCCGATCTCGTTACGGATGCGCAAGTGCAATCACAGATAGCTGTCCTCAATAAAGATTATACCGCCACCAACAGCGATGTGATGCAAACACCCGCTGTATGGCAGGCAATCATAGGCAATTCCAATATCAATTTTTGTCTGGCCCAACAAACACCAGATGGAGAACCTACCAATGGTATTGTACGCGTAAAAACCACTCCTGGCCGCAGTTTCCAGATATATAATGGTGCGCCGGATGTGAAATACAGTAGCAGCGGCGGATCAGATATATGGGACTCCAAACGCTACCTGAATATTTGGGTGACCAGGCTCGCAGGTAATTACCTGGGCGTGGCTGCTCCTGCCACTTATGGCTACCCTGCCGATCAACTAGGCGTGGTGATTATGTACAGCGCCTTCGGCACGGAAGGCCCAGCATTAAGTGGCACCTATAACAAAGGCCGCACTGCTACACATGAAATCGGCCATTTCTTCGGCCTGAAACATGTTTGGGGTGATAATACTGGCAACTGCACGGACGATGACGGTATTGCGGATACGCCGCAGCAAAGCACAAATACCTTCGGCTGTCCTTCGTTTCCAAAGTTGGACCCATGCAGCCCTACCCCTCCGGGCGTTATGTTCATGAACTACATGGATTACACCGATGATGCCTGTATGCATCTGTTTACCGCAGGTCAGGTAGTGCGGATGCGCTATGTCCTGGAAAGCATCGTAACGTCACTGATGAACTCCAACGGCTGTACGCCGCCTGTAGTTTTTCCCAACGATGCTGCTATCCGCGAGCTCCCACTCCCCGCCGGCAAAATATGCGACCAAAATATTACGCCCCTGGTGGTGCTGCGCAACAAAGGCTCCCAGCCTCTCACCAGTGCTAATATCAATTACCAAGTAGGGAATGGTCCACTGGTCACCTACAAATGGACCGGCAACCTAGCCAGTTTCACAGAAACTACCCTGACGCTCCCTTCCAGCAAGGTGAACATCGGTATCTATAACATCAAAGCCTATACGCAGTTACCGAATGGCCAGCCAGATGGAGATCCCTCCAATGATACAGCCCGCAACCACTTTAACTATGATGCAGAGGCACAACTGCCTTTCTTTGAAGGTTTCGAAAACGATAGCTTCCCACCCCCGGGATGGGCTATACGTAATCCGGATCAAAGCTTCACCTGGGAACGCGCCCGCGATGTAGGCAGTAAAAGTAAAGCGTCAGCACTGATGCGTAACCTAGGTTATAATACCAATTTCCAGGTAGACGACCTGCTCACGCCCATCCTGGACCCCATGGGGCGCGATTCCGTGTTCCTCTTCTTTGATGTGGCTGCAGCGGTCTATACGAACCCAAATGCAACAGGAAATCAATGGGATACCCTAGAAGTGCTCGTGACCACAGATTGTATGAATTCCAGTACAATGCTCTACCAGAAATGGGGCCCTAACCTCATTACACATCCCACCGCCCTACAAACGGAATTCGTTCCCGCCCCCAACGAATGGCGGCGAGATTCCGTAGATTTAACAGCGGCTGTACGTAAAGGGAAATTTCAAGTAGTCTTTAGAAATATCTCTAATTCAGAGAATAATATATATATCGATAATATAACTATCGTTACCAAAGATGTCAATGAGGACCTGCGGAAACAAGGTGTATTGGTAAATCCCAACCCTTCCAGCGGACTCGTATGGGTGACTTTTTACCAAGTACCAGAGGATCTGTTACAAGTATCCATTTACAACGCTGCCGGACAGTTTGTAACGAGTCTCCCTAAATCTGCTATCAACAGTGCCAACCGAATGACCTTTAATTTGGTAAATGAGCCAAATGGTGTTTATTTTGTGAAATTAATTTACAGGAACAGGGCCAACACCATTAAATTAATGAAAGTAAGATGACGATGAGACAAGAATATCCTGCTGTTGAAGCATTATTACAGCATCCCGCACTGGACCAATCGCTGAAAACTATTGGCGAGAAGGTATTAAGACAAGAAAGGCTGACGCCAGCAGATGGCATCACCCTATTCGAAAAAGCGGATGTCGGTTACCTGGGCGCATTAGCCAATCTCGTTCGAGAGCGCATGCATGGCGACAAAACCTATTTCAATCGTAACTTTCATATTGAACCCACGAACGTCTGCGTATTCACTTGCCATTTCTGCTCTTATTCCCGCCTGTACAAAAACCGGGAAGAAGGCTGGGAACTGAGTATAGACCAGATGCTGGATATCGTTAAAGGATACGACAACCAGCCAGTTACAGAAGTACACATCGTGGGTGGTGTACATCCAAAAATGCAACTGGACTTCTTCGTGGAACTGATCCAGAAAATCAAGGCACATCGTCCAGACCTCCATATCAAAGGCTTTACCGCGGTGGAACTCGATTACATGTTCCGCAAAGCGAAAGTTAGCATTGAAGAAGGAATGCGCATCCTGAATGAAGCAGGCCTGCAATCTATGCCTGGTGGCGGTGCTGAGATCTTCCACCCAGATGTACGCGCTAAAATCTGCCATGATAAAGTAGATGGAGACGGATGGCTGGCTATCCACCGCGCAGCACATAAACAAGGTATGCATACCAATGCTACCATGTTGTATGGTCATGTCGAAAACTACGAACACCGCGTGGATCATATGGAACGTCTGCGTCAACTGCAAGACGAAACCCATGGCTTCAATACCTTCATTCCACTGAAATTCCGCAATAAAGGCAATGATATGTCAGACATTCCAGAGACTTCTGTAATTGAAGATCTGCGGCTGTATGCAATTGCCCGCCTTTATATGGACAACTTCCCTCACCTGAAAGCCTACTGGCCAATGCTGGGAAGAAATACAGCCCAACTCACCCTCTCCTTCGGCGTAAATGACCTGGACGGTACCATCGATGATACCACCAAAATTTACTCCATGGCAGGCGCTGAGGAACAAAATCCTTCCATGAACACTGCACAACTGGCTATGCTGATTCGTCAAGCCGGCCGCAGACCAGTGGAAAGAGATACCGTATACAATGAAATAAAAGACTATACAGACGTAGTTTTCTCCGATGAAGAACTGCTGCTGAAATAAGCCTTACACTTATGCATTTACATCTGAAACTCTTACTGGCTGCAGGTCTCTACATCACTGGATGTAACCAGTCGGCTAATAGTAACCAGTCTGCCACAGATACCACTACCATGCCCGCCGAAGTTCAATCGGTGGAAACAGCAAATGGTAGCGCGTTCAAAAAAGAAGGCAACCTGGCTTTTGTATCCAAATCCGGCGCAGATACACTGCGCAAGATTGATATTCAATTGGCACAAACCGACCAGCAACGGGAAGATGGACTGATGTACCGCAAATCCATGTCGGATGACCAAGGGATGTTATTTATCTTCCCGGATATGGATGAACGCTCTTTCTGGATGAAGAACACTTATATCTCCCTGGACATTATCTATATCGATGATAAAATGGAGATCGTGTCTATTCAGAAATATGCTACGCCATTATCCGAAACCAGCCTGCCTTCCTTCAAAAAGGCCCAGTATGTACTGGAAGTTAATGGCGGATTTGCGGACAAATACCACATTGCATACGGTGATAAAATTGCATATACCAAATTATAATACTGAAAATCCGCTGCCCTACAGCGGATTTTTTTATGGTCCTGCCTCTTTGATACATATCTGACATACAACACAAAGCCCCGTCCATGGACGGGGCTTTCATTTCTGGGTATATTAATAGTACCGTACTACTGCCGAACTACTCCTTTTTCAGGTTCTGACTCCTCTCCAGCAGGATCAATGATTATATTCGATAGCTTTAATACGTTTGCGGAATCGCTGGAAAAAAGCATCGCTGTATTCATGTTTCCAGGATTGGTATATACTACCTGCAATAGGCTACTCCTGTCTTTTGTAGCATAGAAGGAAAAAAGCATTCCGGGTAGATCGCGTCTCTCGAACAATCCTAGCAATTGCAACCCATTTCCATAGGAAGGTCTGGGTTTCCATTTATAGCTATCCAGTGAAGTGCGGACAAAAAGACTACCTCCTGGCATGTCAGGCGTAATCATTCTGATACTATCTGTATTCGGATAGACCACAAAGGTATCCGGTATATTCAACTGTACAGGCATATTCCATTGAGGCATACTAGAAATCTTCCCGGTGGAATCCCTGGATATAAACTCAAAGTGTATCCAAGAATAACTATAAATGGGATGATTTGGAACCTCCTTACACCCAAAGGCATGCAACCATAAAACGGGTAGTATCAACCATGCAAATACAAATCTGTTCATAATATTAAATACTTGGACTAATGGATGCTTCCTTAATATGCTAGTTTTGGAGAACACCGTACCCCTTGCAACTAATCGTACCTCGGAAATGTACCTGTGGATCGACTGGGGAGGAAGGTGAATCCTGCACAATATCTCCGTTAAAATCTAGTACATAGTTATTATAAATATATTCTGCTCTCTGAATCGTGAAGCCAGCTTCTAGTTCCGAACCTACCGTAAATACGGCCAGATTCAAATTGGTACTGATCTTTATCTGTCCTGACATAGAAACTATCTGCGTCCGTTTTTCCTGTGCGGTTGAATAACCAGAGATGGGAGCCAAGTAAGTGGTAGGAGAAACATTAATACTATTTCCTCCTGTTACGGCGCCATTACCTTGGGTAACTTCTCCCCAATAAGGCCCTAAAGGAAGTATTTGCGGATAAAACCCAGGATTAAGACTAACGCCATACAATGTACCATTGGTTCGCATTCTTGCATAATAGGGAATTAAAATTTGTACCTGTGTGCGTCTCGTGGGGAAATATAAGGTTTCTAAAATCTTAGTGGCAAAATTTACATTATATCCCCCATCTGGACCGACTAAAGTGGTTGGCTGTTTGCTCGCGTTCGTAAAAGTATAAACCTCGTCTGCTCCGTTGGGAACCTCATCTGCTAGTTCTGTAGTAGGTTTGACGGAAGCTTCCTGGCGCCTGCTCTTCAATCCGCTAATAAACCGGCTAAGCCCATCATAGCTACCATTCTTGATTAAAATATTGGCATTTTCATACTCCTGTTGTGATAAAGTAACGGAAACATCCCAAACAGTAAGGTTATCAGGTTTTCAGCTAACAGGATCTATGTCCATCTGTTCCTTTCTACAGGATAAGGTCAACATAAGACTGCCAAGCAACAATACAAGGGTGATTTTTTTCATAATTGTGGGTTTATGGATTCTGGGTCAATAAAATCATAGATACAATTTAACTAGATCTTATACCGGGTTAAACGTGGTAAAATGTATTCAAATCTAAAGAAAGCGGCGAGGATACCCAATTATTTAAAAGGATTTTTATACATACATCCGAAGATCCAGTAACCGTAAGGGCAGTACAATTTTATGTTTTAGCAGCAGATTATCAAGTGCTATCCTTTATGAATAGGTTTATCATTAAAGGTTGATAAAAATACACTGATCTACACGCATAAAAAAACTCCGCTAGACAGCGGAGTTCTCTTGCTCTTTTGATACATATTTGACTGCTAACACTATAGCTGAATTAATTATGCGCGACATGCTCCGGATAAAGCGGCGTACCAGCTTTATTTACACGAGGACCATAAATCTCCGCGTAAGAACGTATATCCGTTCTAGTTACACGACGGAATAATGCGTCCGGAACAACCTTGTCGGCTGAGGTAAATCCACATGCACCCATCAGTTCTGACAGTGCATAAATTGTATTACGATGGAAATTAGCTACACGTACACGTTTATCTTCTACATTCACACCACGATACAGTGTTGGATCTTGCGTAGCAACACCTACAGGGCAACTACCACTGTCGCATTGTAACGCTTGGATACAACCCAATGCAAGCATCATGCCACGTGCGCTGTAAGCAGCATCAGCACCCAGTGCCAGCACTTTCATGATGTCGAAACCAGTGATAATTTTACCGCTGGCCAGAATACGGATATGTTTTTTCAGATCGTAATGTTTCAGCATATTCACGACCATTGCCAATGCATCGTACAGTGGCATACCGATAGAGTCAGTAAACTCCAACGGAGCAGCACCAGTACCGCCTTCTGCACCATCTACAGTGATGAAATCCGGGTAAATTCCAGTATTTACCATAGCGGTGCAGATTCTTTCAAATTCGTCAGCGCGACCAACACACAATTTAAAACCTACGGGCTTGCCACCGGAGAGTTTTCTTAACTGCTGCAAAAATGCGAGCATTTCATATTCATTGCTGAAGGCGGTATGTGCGGCAGGTGATAATACACTCACCCCCGGTTTAACTTTACGAATAGCCGCAATTTCAGGCGTATTCTTCGCTGCAGGCAGTACCCCACCCTTACCAGGTTTCGCACCCTGGCTCAGCTTTAATTCAACCATTTTAACAGAAGGCGCCGCAACGGATCTGGTATACTCCTCCGGAGAGAAATTACCCTGCTCATCACGACAACCAAAATATCCAGTACCAATCTGCCAGATCAGCGCACCACCATTTTCTAGGTGATAAGGACTGATACCACCCTCACCAGTATTATGTGCAAATTCTCCCAACTGCGCACCGCCATTGAGCGACAGTACCGCTGTTTTACTCAACGCACCATAAGACATAGCACTGATATTGAGCAAACTCGCATTATATGGCTGGGAACATTGTTCGTTACCAATATTTACACGCAATGATTCTGCTTTCACTTTCACCGGAAATGCAGTGTGTGATGCCCACTCATAACCCGGTTCATACATATCTGCCAGCGCACCAAATGCAACGGTTTGTTTTACATCTTTTGCACGCTGATATACTACGGAACGCTGACGGCGACTAAAAGGACGACCATCAGTGTCTGATTCAAAAAAGTATTGACGCATCTCCGGACGGATGTTCTCCAATAAGTAACGCAAACGTCCGAGAGCAGGATAGTTACGCAATAATGCATGCTTGCCCTGAAAACGGTCATATAAAGTCAGAATACTCAATCCAACCGCAACTGGTAACAATACCCACCCGGTGATGTAGCCGCGATAAAGCCCCACTGCTACACTAATATCCAATATGAGGCATAAAGCATAAACTGCCCATCGTGCAATCCGATGATTCATAAAATTGATTTTATAAGATTGTTTGGTAATTTTCTCTGGATCTAACTGTCTGGTGTACGACAGGTAGTCATCCTCCCCGAACAACTAATCGCTTTTTTTAATGTTGTCCGGGTTCAAGTGTTGAAGTCTTTGGGGCAGGATAAAAATGGCAACAAAAAACCGCAAGTACTGCATGTTGTACATAGGTTCTTCTGCGGTAATATATTCGTTGCGTTGTTCATATAATGACGCAAAGATAGGGTTAATTTCCTTCACGGAAATGAACTTATAATATGATTATAATACATTAAATATTGTTGCTTTTTCTTTTGTAAATATTCAATGCTGCCAACACAACATTGAATATTTACCCAGTATTTCCGGCAGTATTTTAGGATTATCCAGTGGCACCTATTGCAATTCCCCAACAGTAAATGGTTTTTGCCGGCCATTGTACTGTTGTCTCACCGCTTTTACCTCTGCTGCTGTTACTTTATCTGCATTATTCTTCCAAGCATTGCGGATATATGATATTATTTGCGATATATCTTCATTACTATACTCTGCACTTCCGCCAATGCCAGGCATATCTCCACTGATTTCTGGGGCCTGATATACTTTTCCATGTACCGTCACCGGACCGGTGAGGCCATATAATACAATGGATATCAATGATTGCTTATTCCCATTCACCCAATTGCTTTCATTCAGCGGCGGCGCCATAGAAGCAATCCCTTTCCCATTTTTACCATGACAAGTCTGGCAAACGGTGGTAAATATCTCATGCCCCCGCGGATACGTCAGCTCCAATGCTGCCATACGCTTCTTCTCTTCTGCACTTTGCATATCTTCCAATACATGAACTAATGCCTTATTCAATGCCAACGAAGTATCTGAATTGATGGCCTGCAATTCCTTTAGCATAGCAGGTTCCCGGTCATAAGCATTATTGATCAACGCGGCTGCGATATAACGGTCATGGGCATACGATTTCACTAATTGCAATTCCATCCGTTTGGCAGCAGCTTTATCCAATTTTCCTACAACGGGCAAAAGCCAAGCTGCATAAGGCGCCAGGGCTTTATCGGCCAGCAAACTATCGATCAAAATAACCGCAGGTTTGATAGTAGTAGCGGTTAACACAGCAGGAATAGCGCCTATTGCCTGTATTTGTAAAGGTTTTGTGTTGGTATGTATGATTCGGGAGACATCATCCCACTGTAACAGCCCTAGTCCTTCTAAGGTCCAGAGGGCATGTCGCTGCCCTAGTGGCTGCGTCGTATCCTGTAACATTTGCCGTAAAGCAGGCGCTAATGTGACCAGGTGATTGTCTATAATCAACTGTTGGGCCATATCTCGGCGCATACCATTGGCATCATGCAATAGCTCTATCAGCTTCGCCGGGCGGTTCAGCAACAGCGGATGGTTTTCTACCCGCTGGCCTTTAGGCACAATGCGATAAATACGGCCACAGTTCAAGGGTCGCGTAAGTTGGCGGGAAGCAATCTGTTGTTTTAAATAGCCTGTGAGATACGTTTTGTGCTGGATAATTCCCCTATACATATCTACAATATAGAGCGTACCATCAGGCCCAGTGGTGATATTCACCGGTCGGAAACGCTCGTCTGTACTGGCCAAGAACTCCATATCCTGGTACGCCTCATGACCAGTAACTACCACGCCACTATCTAAGAGGATGTCCCGCTTAATCAGGTTGGCCGCAGGTTCTGCTACGAAGGCATTGCCATAATATTGATAAGGCAAAGTCATAGCTCGATAAATATGCGGACCACAAGCCGCTGTAAAAGAAACCAACCTGCCACTATCGTCCAACACTCCTTTTACATATCCTCTATTGACGCCCCTATTCGGGCGAATAGGGAATACGCGGTTATCGCGTACAATTTTTTCATCAAAGCCCGCAGCATCGCGCTGATGGGGGTTATTAGCGGCCATCCCCGGCAGGAAATAATCTCCTAACAGGTTCTGAGAGTTATTATTATAGAAGAGTCGCCCTTCATCATCCTGGCTAATACCCCACTGGCCACGGAAATGCGTGTTTTCTTTCACCCATTTACCATTGATCCTACGGTAACGCCTATCCGATTTTGCACTGTAAATCCAGTTGTCCATTGCCCGTAAAAGCCCGTTGGGCTGATGTTCTACGTTGCCGCCATCGGCATATTTATCATCTACCAGGGTACGTTTGCCGGGTTGGTCGTTTTTGATTTCATAATACCAAAGTTGAGGCGGCGTAGCTACGAGTATACCACTGTCTATCAAACAGATAGCCCTTGGCAGTACCAGGGAATCCAGGAATACCGTGCGTTTATCTGCTACTCCATCTCCATTGGTATCTTGCAAGATGACTACTTTTCCATCCGGTACATCTTCTCCGGTGCCACTGGTATCGGGCATAAAGCCCATCATCTCTACTACCCACATCCTCCCCTGCGGATCAAAGCTCATGGCCACGGGAGCTACCACCATTGGCTCTTGCGCCACCAATTGCACTTCCAGCCCGGAATCGACCTGCATATGGCCAATAGCCTCTTTGCCTCCCAACGTGGGAGCTGCCGCCGTATCTGCGGCTGCACTATTAAATATAGAAGATTGTGGCTGGCCACATGCAAAAAATGCCAGCGCTAACGTGGATATACCCAGGAATTTATAAAAACCCATCTTGAATCTGTTGCAAGGGTTAAAAATACATTTTTCAACTGTTTTTTTCATTCCTTATTACATAAGCGTTCCCCGTTTGAAAAAAATCCTATCTTCGTCGCTTCATTGCATACATTTTACGATTTATTTGCATTTATGGAACGCTTTCAGGGCTTGATAGGCATAATACTTATTCTGGGTATAGCCTACTTATTTTCCAACAACAGGAGTAAGATCAACTACAGATTAGTATTTAGTGGCATCGCATTACAGGTAGTAATTGGCATACTGGTTTTTAAGGTTCCTCCCGTAACCTGGTTTTTTCAGCAAGTAGGCCATGCAATGGGTAAACTAGAATCATTCGCACGTCAAGGTGCTGCCTTTGTTTACGGTGGTATTGGTGTAGCCCAACCCGGTAGTAGCGCATTTGGTGATTTTGCCAGCGGTGGTTTTGTTTTCGCATTCAACGTTACAGCCACTATTATCCTCGTTTGCGTACTGGTAGCTATTTTATATCACTATGGCATCATGCAGCGCGTAGTAGCGGTGATTGCTCGCGCCATGAATGTGGTGATGCGCGTGAGTGGTGCAGAAGCGCTGAGTAATGTGGCCAGTGCCTTCGTAGGCCAAGTGGAAGCACAGGTAATGATTCGTCCTTACCTCCCTACTATGACCAAAAGTGAATTGCTCGCTTCTATGAGTGGAAGTCTTGCCTGTATCGCTGGTGGTATCCTTGTAGTATACGCCAACATGGGCTTCCAAGCAGGTATGGACATCGCTCCTTTCCTCATTACCGCCAGCTTGATGGCTGCTCCAGGTGCACTGGTAATTTCTAAAATTGTTTTCCCGGAAACAGAAGAAAGCCAGACCATGGGCCGCGTGAAAATGGAAGTAAAAAGTAACTATACCAACGTAATCGATGCTATCTCTCATGGCGCCGGCGATGGTTTTAAGATAGCCATGAACGTTATAGCCATGTTGATTGGTTTCATCGCGCTCATTGCTTGTATCGACTGGTTACTGATCCACATCGGTCATATCTTCAATCCTAATTTCAACCTTAGCCTCGACTGGATTTTCGGTAAACTCTTTACTCCAATGGCTTGGGCCATGGGTGTTCCAACTACTGATGTCAATAATGTTGCTACCTTACTCGGACAAAAACTCACCATCAATGAGTTTGTAGCGTTCAAAAGTATGACCAGCCACACCGTTCCTGTGGTTTCACCTAAAGGTATTGCCATCGTCACCATTGCGATTGCTGGTTTTGCAAACTTCAGCAGTGTAGGTATGCAGATCGGTGGTATCGGAGAACTGGCCCCAGACAGAAGAAGTGACCTGGCAAAACTAGGCCTGAAAGCCCTGTTCTGTGGTACATTGGCTTCTTACCTATCTGCTACCATTGCAGGTATTTTGATGTAAAAGACAAGATCTTCATCATAAAAAAATAAAACCCGTCCGGATAATCCGGACGGGTTTTATTTTTTTATCTGTATGTCTGTTTGGACATTAGATTTCAAGTCTTTTAATCAGTCCTGCCTGTACAGCTTCCCAAGATTCGAGGTTACCCTCAGTTTCCCAATAGCTACGCATTTCGGAGCTATTGATAACCTTGTTTACTGCGTTAATAGCCTGGTTTCTTAATGCTTTGGTTCCGATCAGATTCAGGATATCCAGTTTGTCCAGCGGATCTTCCGGATAATCTTCACTGGGTCTACCTACCAGTGCGGCAACTGTTTCAGCAGCCGCCAGTGCTTCTTCACAATCAGAGACTTCCAGCTTTTCGTGATTGTTGATGATACGTGCCAGTGTATCAGTAACCAGCCCGCCGTCTTTGCTTTCAATCAGGTCAAAAACCCAGTCCTGTGATCCATCGTTTTCAAAGTTCCTGGTGCCCCATGCGCCCATAGTGTTTACAGTTTTTTTATTTTTTTAGAATAAAGAATTTAGCAGTCAATTATCTACAACAACTCAAACCTGCGATCAGTTCAAACTTCGGAAATCTACCGGAACTAGTTTGCTGACGCCAGGTTCCTGCATCGTTACGCCGTAAATAACGTCCACAGCAGCCATAGTTTGCTTATTGTGGGTAACGATGATGAACTGAGAGTTATCGGAGAACTTGCGTATCATGTTGGTAAATTTACCTACGTTGGCATCGTCCAGTGGTGCGTCTACCTCATCCAGGATACAGAATGGTGCTGGCTTGATGAGATAGATGGCAAACAACAGCGCCGTAGCAGTGAGGGTTTTCTCACCACCGGAGAGCTGTGTAATCGCCGCCGGACGTTTCCCTTTCGGTTTCGCAATAATTTCAATACCGGTATCTGCCAGGTTTTCAGGGTCGCTCAGGATCATATCACACTGGTCTTCCTCTGTAAACAGGGCTTTAAATACCCGGATAAAGTTCTCTTTTACGGTATTAAAAGTATCCAGGAACTTCTGGTTGGCGGTAGATTCCACTTCCTGGATCGTGGCCAGCAGGGAGTCTTTCGCATTCACCAGGTCTGTTTTCTGTTCCAAGATGAACTCATATCTTTTCTTCATTTCCTGGAATGCTTCAATAGCAGTAGGGTTGATTTCACCCATATTTTCCAGGCGTTTCTTCAGGCGTTCAGCACTAGCTTGGAGTTCTTCCACTGGCAACTGTGAACTACGCTGTTCATCAATGATCTCGTCCAGGTTTACTTTGAACTCTACGCTGAGCCTTTCTTTCATGGAGGCCAATTGCAGTTTCAGTTCGTTCACCTTATCCTTGATGGTATTCAATTGCTGGTCCAACTGTTCACGGGCCTTTTGCTTGTTGCGCAGGGTCGTTTCCAACTCTTGCAGATGGTTACGGAAGTTGTAGTATTCCTGGTCTTTTTCGTTGAGGGCTTTTTCTTCCTCTTCGCGCTGACGGAACAGTTCTACGAGGCCATCATCTGCATGGTTCAGTTTATCCTGGGCAGCAGCGATATTGGCCACTGCATCTTCCAGTTGTGCTTTGTTGCTAGTGATCTGGGTATGCAGGTCTGTCAGTTGCTTGCGTTTGAATTCAAGTTCTTGCTTGAGGGCCTGTACCTTGCTCTGCTGGCGGGTTTGTTGCAAGTTCTGGTTATTGAACTGCACATTCGCCATATTGAATTGCTGTTCCGATTCTTGGGCATTTCTATCTGCCTCAACAATAGTATCCTGCAATTCATTTACCCGGTCGTTCAGGTTATCGAGTTCTTCTCTTACACCAGAAATGCTTTCCTGGTTGCTTTCCAGGGATTGTTGCATTTCAGCCAGGCGCTTATCCCCTGCTTCGATGAGGTGATGGAAGTTCTCAATCCTGTTCTGGAGGCCAAACAGTTGGTTGTTCAACTGGTTGATCTTATCCTTCCCGGCATTGATATTATTTTCATTGAGCTGACTGTTATATCCCAACACCTGGTTGTGTTTCTCTTGTATGGCCACTTTCAATCGGCCTACAATAGCTTCCAGGTCTTTGATTTCAGCTTCCAGCTTCTCTAGGTTCTTAGCACGTCCGAGTTTTTTACCTTCGAAGAGTCCTACAGAACCTCCAGAGATATTATATTTCCCGCGATGCATACGGCCAGATTTCTCCAGCAAAAATATCTCATCACTGGACAACTGACTGAATTCTAAGCGGCTGATGTCTTCCCCTATAAATACTTTCCCCAGCAGGAAATTACCCAGTCCTTTGTACTTCTCTTCGATTTCCACTACCTGCAAGGCCGGAATGGTACCAGGTGGCGTCAGAATATTTTCTGCCTGTTGACGGAACTGATCCAGGATAAAGAAATTCGCCTTTCCTTTTTTGTTACTATCCAGCAACTGGATAGCCTGTACAGCTTCCGCAGCATTATTGACAACGTAATAGTTCAGGTAAGGCTCCAGGAGATTTTCTACGCAAGTGCGGTATTCTTCCTTACAGAAAAAGATATCGGAGAGAATGGGAGCGGCATTATTCCAGTCGGGGTTCTTCTTGAGGAATTTGATACTTTCAGGATAACCTTCCAGACTGTCTACTAACGACTTAAGCAGGTCGTATTCATTCTTTTTTGAATCCAGCTTACGATTCTCGTCTACGAGTTGATCGCGGAGCCCTTCAATATCGGATTGGGTAGCGAGGATTTTTTCTTTGGTTTCGTCCTGGAATCGGATCATTTCCTCGAGGGCAGTCTTTTCTGTTTCCAGGGTTTGTTGGAGGGTCGTTTTCTCCCCTTCCAACTGTGTGATTTGTTGCTGACGGCCTACCTTTTCTTCTTGCAACTGCTGCATGCTACGCTGCAAGTTTTGAACGGAGGTATCGGCAACGGCCACTTTTTTCTCCGCTTCGAACTGCTGACGCTGCCAGCGCTGCTGGTCATTACGGAGCGTTTCGAGGGCTTGTTTCTTTTGCTGGAATTTATCCTTTTTCTCATCCACCATTTCCCGGAGTGTTTCCAGCTCATCTGTCATGGTTTCGAAGATTTCACCTTCTTCTACCACTTGTTTTTCGGAAAATTCGATGGAGGAAGTCAGCCCGGAGAGCTGTCCTTCCGCATTATTGAGAAAGTCGGTAATATTTTTTTCGCGTTCCTTCAGATAAGTGAGCTGTTGGGAAGCGAGGTTTTTGTCGTTTTCTTTGGTACGGATGGTGGCTACCAGTTCGTTGTACGATTTCTGGAGGGTCTGGAGTTCTCTTTCCTTGGCGACGAAGTGAAGTTTATCTTCTTCCACGGCAGCCTCGGCAGATTTGATCTCCGTTTCCAAGGCCAGTTTGCGATCGCTTTCCTCCTGTTGCTTTTCGGACAGGTCTTTGAAAGTGATATTAAAGCCTTCCAGGGCAGCTTTTGCCAGTTCTATACTCGCATCGCGGTATTCCTTCTTCACCTCATAGAAACGCTCGGCTTTACGGGCCTGGCTTTCCAATGTTTTGAGGTTGTTGTTGATTTCGAAGAGGAGGTCTTCAATGCGGTTAAGGTCGCCCTCAGTGGCGTCCAGTTTGGCTTTAGCTTCCTTTTTCCTGGTTTTGTAAATGGAAATACCCGCAGCTTGTTCCAGCATGCGGCGGCGACTGTTCTCCTTATCTTTGATGATGTCGTCCACCATACCCAGCTCAATGATCGCATAGGAATCGGTACTTACACCGGTGTCCATGAACAGGTTGTGGATGTCTTTCAGACGACAGGCTACATCATTGAGGCGGTACTCACTGTCCCCATTTTTGTAGAATTTACGGGTAATCGTTACCGTAGTAAACTCGGTAGGCAGTACATTCTTGGTATTCTCGAACGTGAGGCTCACCTCCGCCATACCACTGGAAGAACGTGTCTTCGAGCCATTGAAAACCAGGCCTGCCTGGTTCTCAGAACGCAGGTTACTGATTTTATGCTCCCCGATCACCCAGCGGATAGAGTCGATAATATTACTTTTGCCACAACCATTCGGCCCAATTACCCCAGTAATCCCCTCATCGAACTGCAAAACGGTCTTATCTGCAAAACTTTTAAAGCCTTTAATTTCTAGTGTTTTTAAGCGCACGACTTTACTCCGAGATTTTTTAAGGCGTCAAAGATATAATTTTACCCGAAGGAAAAGTAAATTAAGTGAGAACTCATTATCTCCGGCATTTTTTTATTCACAGTTGTGAATAATTTAATATTCCCAAACATTCTACCGGATTTATAATGGTCTGATTATAAATATAGTGAAAACAATAATTAAAATTTAAATTCCTGTCAGATTTAATACAGGTTATTCTTTTAACAAAGGGTATTATCTACCTTTGTGGCTCGAAAAACCCGTAAGAGATTGCGTACAGAAAATTGGATCAACGACGTTAAGACTTTCCTTTACAGTTATCATTTCAGCAACGGTTTACGTACTACCATCAGTGTAGTCGTGCCATCATTGGTATTTGCAGCCTTAGGACAACTGGGACTTGGCATTGCCATGTCTATGGGCGCCCTCTGTACTGCCCTGAGCGATGTGCCAGGTACCATCATCCATAAACGGAACGGCCTTATTATCAGTACGATCCTGATTTTTCTGACTGCGCTTATAACCGGGCTCCTGATTCCATACACCATTCCCATGATCTTCTGGATCGCGGGCTGCTGCTTCTTCTTCGCGATGCTGCTGGTGTATGGCAACCGTGGCGGGAACATCGGAACAGGCTGCCTCCTGATTCTGGTATCTATGTTGGGAGAATCCCTACAATCCCCGTCCACCGTATTTTTGCACTCAGGCATGGTACTGCTGGGATGTATCTGGTATTCCCTGCTGGCGCTCCTACTCTGGCAGATTCGCCCCTACTTGAACGTTCAACAAGCTTTGGGCGATTGTATCCTGCAAACGGCTAAATACCTGGAACTCCGGGCTAATTTCTATACGCCTGGCATCCATGTAGACGAAAACTACCGGGCCGTTTTGGCACAGCAAGTACTGGTAAATGAAAAACAGGAAAATGTGCGGGAACTGCTGCTGAAAAGACGTTCCGACCAACAAGGTACTACCAGTATCAATAAAAGCATGGTGCTGATCTTCCTAGACATGGTGGACCTGCAAGAGCAGATCATGGCCTCCCAAACGGATTACAAGGCATTACAGCGCGATTTCAAAGACGATGAAATCCTGGATAAATTTCATACCCTCATCCTCGACTTTGTAGAGGAACTGAAAACCATAGGACTGGCAGTCGCCGCAGGCCAACGCAGTCTCCCTAAAGCCAATCTCAAACTGGGTATGGAAAAAGTCCGCAAAACCATTGCCGACATTACCCTCAAACTCCCGACCCTGAAGGAAAGGACCCGTACGATGCCATTGACCAATATCCTCTCCAACTTGCAGGATATGTCCCAACGCATCTACAACCTTCATCGGTTGACTCGCCTGGAACGCCTGAAAGATGCGTCCATCGATCCGAAGCTGGAACTTTCCAAGTTCACCACGCATACCAAATACGATTTTGAAACTTTCCGCGACAACTTGACTTTCCAGTCCCATAACTTCCGTCATGCCATTCGTGTGAGTTTGGCTACAGTGGCGGGTTATCTACTGGGCATGTCCTTGCACTTGGATCGTGTATACTGGATTTTGCTGACGATTGTGGTTATTCTGAAACCCGGTTTCGGACTGACCCGCTCCCGAAGCATCCAACGCCTGATCGGTACTGTGTTGGGGGCATTGTTTGCCGCAGGATTGTTGTATCTCACCCATAACCCAACGATCATCTTCATTTCGATGTTGCTATGCATCTTGGGCGCATACAGCTTCATGAGCTTCAAATACACGCTGAGCGTGTTTTTTGTGACACCGTTTATCATCTTCCTGTTGCATTTCTTGCATCCTTCGGATCTCTACAATGCGGCACAACGGGTACTGGATACCTTCATTGGCGGGGCTTTGGCCTTCATCGCCAATATGGTGCTGTGGCCTAGCTGGGAACATAATTTTGTGCCTAATTACATGAAGAAAATGCTGCTGGCCAACAGACACTATTTGGAAGTGGTGATGAACGTATATGCGAAAGAAAATGTAAACGTAACAGATTTTAAACTGGCCCGTAAAGATACTTATGTGGCCAGCGCCAATATGATGGCGGCTTTCCAGCGAATGCTGTCGGAGCCAAAGAGCAAGCAAATAAATGGCTCCCGCATCTATCACTTTGTAGTATTGAATCACACGCTTACTTCCCATGTGGCGGCCCTCGGGGCTTATAGTTTGCATCATGGGGTGCAATATCCGCGTCCGGAATACCAGGAGGTCACCAATTACCTGCTGCACTACATGGATCAACTGATGCTAATGTTGGACCCTACTACCAAGGAGCAAACTACGCTGCCAGCACCACTGAATACCTTCGAGCATCTGGATCAGCGACTAGAAGAACTGGTACACCTGCGTCAGCAGGAAATCAACGAGGGACAAGGCGCTACGCCTCTCCGCGATGAAATGTTGGAAGCCAAACAAGTACATGACCAATTGCAAGCCATTCTTTCTCTGGTGAGAGATATGGGTAAAGCTTTAGCATAAAGGGAAATCTACTACTTGTCGTCCCTGCCTTGCGGGCAGGGACGACAAAATGGAACGTTTTATTTTTCGGGAGATAAATACTTCG
Organism: Chitinophaga sp.; assembly: GCF_019236475.1. Lineage (GTDB taxonomy): Bacteria > Bacteroidota > Bacteroidia > Chitinophagales > Chitinophagaceae > Chitinophaga. The sequence goes on along the minus strand of NZ_JAFAIX010000004.1, from coordinate 575,475 downwards.
CGAGAAAGCTGGCTGTTTTACTATGCTTCGAGCGGGCTACATCTGCGGGAGTCCCCTGTGCTACTATCTTTCCGCCCTCTTCTCCAGCACCAGGGCCTATATCAATGATCCAGTCACTGCCTGCCAGCACGCGCATATTATGCTCTACTACAATGACCGTATTTCCTGCATCCACTAACAAATTCAATTGTGTCATCAACTTATCTACATCCGCAGGATGTAATCCGGTAGTAGGTTCGTCTAGGATATAAAGGGCATTTCCCTTGCCTATGCGTTGCAGTTCTGTAGCCAGTTTGATACGTTGGGCTTCGCCGCCAGACAACTCTGTTGCAGGTTGTCCGAGTCGAAGGTAGCCCAAACCCACTTCCCGCAGTACATGCAGTGAATGATGAACCGTGTCGTCTCCCTGGAAAAACGCATATGCATCATCCACTGTCAGTTGCAATACTTCGGCGATAGACTTTTCTTTGTATTTGATTTCAAGCGTAGCCGCATTGTATCTGCTGCCATGACATACCGGACAAGGCGCATACACGCTTGGCAAAAACAGGAGTTCCACCATTACAAAGCCTTCTCCATTACAGTTTTCACAACGTCCTTTAGGCATATTGAAAGAAAAACGTCCGGCATCATATTTCCGCTTTTTAGCATCTGGCGTGGCTGCAAACAGTTTCCGTACATGGTCAAATAAGCCGGTGTAAGTGGCCAGATTAGAGCGTGGCGTACGCCCGATGGCTTTCTGATCTACCAGCACCATTCGTTTCACCTGTTCCATTCCGCCAGTAATGTGCCCACCAAGGGTTTCCGGCTTATCATCCGCTAAATCCGGTGCCTCCTCCTCTACTGCTAGGGAGGTTCCCAGATGTGCAGACACCAGTTCCACCAAGGCCTGGCTCACCAGACTTGATTTTCCGGAGCCAGATACGCCGGTTACGGCTGTGAAGAGATGCAATGGAAAATCGGCATCCAGTTGTTGCAAATTATTCCTGGTAACACCGCGAAGTCGCAGCCAATCATTGCCAGCGGCCCTCGGCTGATGATGCACCCGATCTGTACCCCGAAAGAGGTAACCTGCAGTTAAAGACTCACTGACGGATGCCAATCCTTCTGGTTTGCCGCTGTATAAAATCTGTCCGCCCTTTTCTCCTGCGAGTGGCCCTACGTCTACAATCCAATCGGCATAGCGCATGACTTCTAGGTCATGCTCCACCACAAAGAGGGAATTACCGGCCGCTTTCAATCGGTCTAGGGCGCGTAGCAAAGCTTGCGTATCCGCAGGATGTAGTCCGGCAGAGGGTTCATCTAGCACATACACCACTCCAAAAAGATTGGATCTTACTTGCACTGCCAATCGTAAACGTTGCAGCTCTCCCGGCGACAACGTAGGCGTACTCCGTTCCAGGGAAAGATATCCGAGGCCTAGCTCCAGCATGACTTGTAGTCGCGCTACCAGGTCTGTGGCAATGCGCTGTACCACCAATACTTTTTCGGGATGTTGTTCATCCGCGGCAGTAGCGGTTTGCAGACGATCGGACATTAAAGCGTATAGGCGTTTCAGTGGGATGGACGACATCTCTCCAATATCCATTCCGGCAAAATGCACGGCCAATGATTCTTTGCGTAATCGTTTCCCATGGCATTCTGGGCAGGTAGTGCTCAGCATATACTGCGCTGCCCTTTTCTTCATCATGGCGCTTTGCGTATTAGCAAAGGTGTGCATGACATATTTCTTCGCTCCCATGAAAGTGCCCATATAACTGGGTTCTTCCTTTCTTTTCATGGCAGCTTTCACTTCTTCCGATGTAAAATTGGCGTAAACTGGTACGGTGGGTTGTTCTTCTGTAAATAGTATCCAGTCGCGTTGTTTTTTAGGCAGTTCTTTCCAGGGGATATCTACATCATACCCCAGCGTAGTTAGGATATCCCGGTAATTTTGTCCTTGCCAGGCCGTAGGCCAGGCTGCCACGGCTCTTTCGCGGATAGTGAGGCTATCGTCCGGGACCATAGAGGCTTCCGTAGCATCGTAGATTTTTCCCATCCCATGACAGGTGGGGCATGCCCCTTCGGGCGTATTCGGTGAAAAGCCTTCCGCGTAGATGATCGGAGCGCCAGCGGGATAGTCGCCCGCCCTACTGAAGAGCATTCTTAACAAGTTGGCTAAAGTAGAAACACTACCTACAGAAGATCGGGTTGTAGGCGTGCCCCGTTGCTGTTGCAAGGCTACGGCTGGCGGCAGTCCATCCACCTCATCTACTTCCGGGACGGGCATCTGATGGAAAAGTCTTCTCGCGTAAGGAGATACAGACTCCAAATAGCGGCGCTGTGCTTCTGCGTATAGTGTTCCGAAAGCCAAGGACGACTTTCCAGACCCGGAAATACCAGTGAATACAACGAGGGCATCGCGGGGGATTTGGAGATCCACATTTTTGAGGTTATGCTCACGGGCACCTCTTACATTCACAAAACCAGGGGTAGATTGTTGCTGCATGAGATAGCAGCCACAAGAACTGTGCCCTCCGGAGGGGCATGGTAGAATTGGCAGATGATATGGGGAGACGCGGGTCAAAGGGCTGGCTGTCTCCCTACATTATCCTCACGTTGTTACTTGGCGCGTTAATCTCTACTTTCATCAACGCCTGCAACACCCGCTGCATCGAGGCCATAGACGATGGCGCGGATGTGATCGCGGTCCCAACTATGCTGGCGACTGATAATTTTTACGATCTGTGTTTCACCGGACCAGATGCGCAGTACTTTGTCACGTACAAAACCGCGTTGCACTATTTCTTCGGTTACCTTATAATCCAGTAGCGCTAATTCATACTGCTCCGACTTTTCCATTTTAAAAAGATTGGAGCTATGTAATTCCAGTGTACCGTTTTCAATCATAACAGCATCCACTCTGTAATTCATTAAGCGTAGGTATAACCAGATGACCAGCACGAAGAAAAGGAATATCATGAATTCTGTGTTGAATCCTGTAGCACACCACGAAACAATCATAGGGACGATCCAGACGAGCTCCATCCATCTGTAATCATAAGGGCCAGCTTTGACAATCATAGGGATATGGGAATTTAATAGGTGGGACATGACATCCCACCTAAATATATTAAAAGTTAAATAAGCAGGAAGTACCTACAATATTACCGCCATCATCACCGAGCGTACGCATGTACGACGTGCGGATTTCAATATTATGCATACCACGGCCTACACCAAAACGTACCCCTAAGCTGCCTGCAGGGCCATAACCAGTTTGATTGTGATTGAAGGTCATCTTAGGATAGCCTGTATACTCCACATTGGAATTATAATGTTGATAATGCATACCAAAACCTGCGCCCACGAAGGCCCCAAACTTTTTGTGGTAGGACTTCACGGCCCCTGCTCCAAAGTTGAATTCTGCCATCACTGGCGCATTGATTTCGAAATTAAAACTATTGCTATTTTCTGAGGAGCCGGTATAAAACGAACCACCGAACCCGAATCCCAGCGGCACTCCTACTGCAATGGACGTTGCGTTAGACAGCGGAATATTTACTCTTGGGTAATAATTCAGCGTAATAAGGCTTTTCGTCTCCTCCGTGCCAGGCGTAACAGAGAACATAAAACCTGTTCCTACTCCATGTTTGAATTCTTGCGCGTGTAGTTTGGACCCGATCAGTCCCATAATGGCTAACAGTAACACTTTTTTCATATATAGTAATTGGTTAAATTGGTTTCCTCTTTTTTAATATAGGCATGGACGTTAGTTATAAAACAGGCCTCGTGCACCGGCTTTTTTCAAACCGACCATGATCTCCTCAATACGCTCCCAGTCCCAGTTGTGCCGACGATCGACGAAGGTAGCGATTTCGTCTTCATCTGTATAAATTATCAGCGTTCTATTGCTTACTTCTCCCCGCTTTACGACTACCTCTTTCACTACAAATTTTAAGTCAGGCACATAATAGGATGCTACTTTTCCCATTTTTAGGCAATTGACATACTGCAGTTCCAATTGGTGATCATCAATGATGACCGTCACGATGCGCATTTCGCGCAAGCGCCAGAACAGCCAGCCTCCTATCAAGAAAGCCGCTATCCATAATCCTGTGGAGAATGGGAAAACAATAAACAGTACTATCAAGGCTATCACAAGTGGAATCTCTTTCCAATCATACACATAGGGACCAACTTTGATCGTCATGAGGAATTTGATTTGGGCAAAAAACGACAACATTCGTGCCACTAGGATTTAAATTTATCCTGATCGATGTCCATAATTTTTTGACTCAATCCTTATACAATAGATGATTAAATTCGTAAACAATTAAATGTATTGAAAATGAAAGAATTTATGTTACTGTTCAGACAGCCCAGCTATGATTTCAGCCAAACTAGTCCGAAGGAAATGGCAGAATTAGCCGGTAAATGGAAATCTTGGGTTGAAGGCATTGTGGCGCAGGGATACTTTGTTAATAATGGTTCCCGATTGGATCTGGCAGGAAAGGTATTACGTCCGGGCGGTGTGGTAACAGACGGTCCTTTTGTGGAAATCAAAGAAAAACTGGGTGGCTATATTGTTATCAAGGCAGCCAGTATCGACGAAGCCCTCACCCTTGCACATGGTTGCCCTGTGTTGGAGGCGAATGGCTCCGTGGAGGTGCGTCCTATCTATGGTTAATTACTAACTATAATGTATAAACGAAGAGGTAGTCAAAGGAATCATTCCCTTATTTCCGGGAATGCATTACTTTTGACCACCTCTTTTCTCATGTATGGAAACACCCACCCTATCTTTAAAAGACTTATTCCAACAGGAATTCCCTCGCATAGTGGCCGTTATCACTCGGCAGTTTGGCGTACAGCATATGCATGCCGCCGAGGATATTGCCAGTGAAACCTTTCTGGCTGCCGCCGAAACCTGGGGGATTAAAGGCATTCCCGCCAATCCTGCCGCCTGGTTATATCTTGTAGCCCGACAAAAAGCCATTCACTTTTGGCGTCGGGATAAAATATACCGGGATAAAGTGATGCCCGCTATCACTAGCAACACCGCTGCCGAAGAGGAAATCGACTTCTCCGAAGAACATATCCAGGATAGTAAACTCAGGATGATATTCGCTGTCTGCAATCCGGTGATTGCCAGCGAAGCCCAGATAGGACTAGCATTGCGCATCCTTTGTGGATTTGGCATTGAGGAGATAGCCACCGCATTTTTCACCAACCGCGAAACTATCAGCAAGCGTTTACTCCGTGCCAAGGATAAACTTAGACAGGAAAATATCCAACTAGAAATGCCGGCGGACCAAGATATTATACACCGCCTAGATAATGTACTGCACGTTATTTACCTGGTATTTAACGAAGGATATTATTCCCGTACACAAGACCAGGTACTGCGTCGGGATTTGTGCCTGGAAGCCCTGCGCCTATGCTTGCAACTGACCGCCTACTCCCCTACCAATACCCCTGCCACCAATGCGCTCATTGCTTTGATTTGCTTTCATGCCTCCCGTTTTGCAGCCAGGCAGCCAGAAGATGATACCATTCTTTTGTATGATGAGCAAGACAGCACCCAATGGGATCAGCAACTGGTACATCAAGGCATGCATTACCTAGCGCTTTCTGCCAGCGGCGATCACCTCAGCTCCTATCACCTGGAAGCTCGCATTGCTTACTGGCACTGCATCCCAGAAGACTCCCCCGCCAAATGGGAAGAAATATTACTACTCTATAATCAACTCCTCATCCTAAAAAATTCTGCTGCCGGCACACTGAACCGCCTCTATGCAAAGTATAAAGTAGATGGAGCTGCAGTTGCATTAAAAGAATTACAAGCACTCCAGGTGCCACAGAACACCGATTACTTCCTGTTGATGGGCGCGTTATACGAACAGCTAGATACAGAAAAGGCCGTAAAAGCTTACCAGCAGGCACTTTCCACCACTACCATTCCTGCCGAAGTACAACATTTAGCAACAAAAATTAAAAATTTGAACAAATAATCCGGGTCTTGTGTCCATATTTGGAATTCCTGTTCCTTGTAATAGTATAAAAACACTATCATATGCAATTAGCAGGCAAGACCCACTGGTCATTTTCTACCCGAACCATCGTTTACTGGATAGCTACCATTATTATTCTGCTGGAAACAGCGGTGGGGTCCTATTGGGATCTGGCACAGATTCCATTCGTTCAACAAGTATTTGTAAAACTGGGATACCCTTCTTATCTGCTCTACATCATCGGCGCATGGAAAATTGCCGCCGTTTTTATCCTGATTACACCGAAATTAGGTCGCCAAAAAGAGTGGGCGTATTGCGGTATTTTCCTGATTTACATTACCGCTGCCTATTCTCATATAGCTGCGCATGATGCCGCTGGCGCTGCAGGCCCTATTGTATTCGCTGTATTAAGTTTACTCTCTTGGGCAACTCGCCCCGACAGCCGGAAATGGCTGATACCTGAAACCACAACTACTACCAAAACTGCATTCAAAATCATTTACTGGGTGGTAACAGTTATCACCGCACTGGTAATGCTCTCCGGCGGTTTCGCTGACATCGTGATGGCATCCGGTCCGTTGGAAGGTATGCGTCAATTGGGCTATCCAGACTTTTTCACGCCATTGCTGGGTATTTATAAAGCACTCGGAGGCGCCACTATTCTGTTGCCCAATAAACGTTTCAGGATTATCAAGGAATGGGCTTATGCAGGCATTATTTTCGACCTGACAGGCGCCTCTTTATCACACGCTTTCGTTGGCAATCATATGCATATTATTTGGCCTTGGATGTTTGTAGTGACTACGTTTGTTTCCTGGCGCTTGGCTGCCTTTCGCAAATAAAAAAAGAAGGTGACTGCAACTGAATGCAGTCACCCTTATGACAGTTCACAAGCAAAAACTAATACCTTTTGGGTCAACATTTGTAATATAATATATTCAATTTATATATTAATACAATTATTTAAAAAGCAAAAAACCGACATCTGCGATGTCGGTTTTTTGCTTTTTATTTTTTCTTGCGTTTTCCGCGCTACGCGCGAAAAACGCAAAGTTTTTATGTGGCGAAATGAGCGATTCCTGCGCAGAATGCCAGTTTTTTGCTTTTTATTTTTTCGTCGCCCCTGCCCGCTGGGCAGGGGCGACAGGCAGGAAAGTTCCGCTAATATTATGATATCACGATGGTGAATTGATCTGTCACTGGCGTGAGTGCAGCCAGTACGCGATCGAAGAAGGCCGGACCTTCCATAGCGTACCATGGAATAAAGTTTTCTTTCCTCTCCTGGAGAGAGCCAGCAGGAAAGAGTTTGGCTTTAATACTACAAATCTGGTCCGTTTGCCAGGAGAATTTCTTCTTTTCTGCGCGCAAGAATTTATGTTCCAGTTTGCTGATGGATTTCATGGCTCTTTTTCTTTCCGCACCTGTACTAGCCACCAGTGTTATATCTATGCTGTGCGCTTTAGCTTCTAGTTCATCAAACAGCTTTTCCATGGCGGCATATTCATCCTTCAGCACCAGGGATGCATTGGTATGCGCTTGCACGAAGCCGTTGACAATTTCATCTGTGCTTTTGAAGAGCGTAGTAATGGGCAATCCAAGTTTCTCCAAACGGATATTGCTCTGTTCATCTACCAGCAACAACGAATTACGGAGTAAAAGAATTGGATAAGGCACGCCATAATGCTGGAATAACTGTTGCAGTTCCAGCCAGTAGGCGATCTCCCCACCACCGCCTACAAATGCAATATTGGGCAGTATTGTTTCCTGGAACATCCCTCTGAGAATAACATTCGGACTAAACTTTTCCGGATGTGCTTCCAGTGCTGCATCCAAACTTTCAGCATCAAAGCTGATGGAGGTATGCAGTACTTTCCAGCGATCTCCTTCTCTCACAATGCGTTCGCGCAGCCCTTTTTTCAGGTAAAACAGGTTGATATCCCTAGGATTGGCCTGTATTTTATAATGGTTCCCGATTTTAGCGAGGGTATCTGCCACCAAGTCGTGAGAACGCTGGTGATGCAGTTCATCCTTTATAACGGGAATGTATAAACGTTTTAATGCTGGATTATCTGGCACTACGGTTACCAGTCCATAACGGCCGAAGAGCGTATGTACCAGGTATAAGGTGGCCTGCTGGATATTTTCATGCTCCAGGTAGGCTTTGCGCAAAATTGCCAGCAACTCCTGACCATGAGGTGCAAATCCAATATTGTCTTGTATCTGCTGAATGAGTGTATCCAATCCCGTTGGGTCCATCCGACCTACAGGGCCCTGCTGATCTGTGTTCCAGGTCAGGGTTTTACCTTCCAGGTAAATGCTGCCCAGTTCTTCTAAGTCGGCATCTTCACTACCCATATAATAAACAGGTACGAAGTTGTACTGCGGATACTGTTGTTTCAGTTCTCCGGCCAACTTGATCGTTTGCAATATTTTATAGGCGAAATAAAGGTAGCCCGTGAAAACATTGGGTTGGTGGGCAGTACAGACAGTGAAGGTGTTGGCGTGTTCCAGCAGTTGGATATTTTCCTGTACTTGCGGTATGGCTTCTAAAGGCGCGTACTGCGAGGTTAATGCTGCTGCTAGTTCCTTGCGGGGAGTGTTAAAAGCCTTTCGGGCATCTATCGCTGCTGCAAAATCCGGTCTAACGGGTGAGTATTTGTAATAAGGCCTAATCTGTGGATCTTCTGCCAAAAAATCTGTTACCAACTGGCTAAAATAGCCAGTTTTCCCATAAGGAATATATTCGAGCATATCTATCAATAATTACAAATGATGAATTACAGATGTGGTGGAGCTCAAAGAAAACCAATACATCGAAATTTTTGAATGTACGAAGTTAAATAGTTTTTTGATACCCGGATCAGCTAATTAAGGAACGGTAACCAGAAGGGGAAAATACTGTCATTCAGATGACAGATGGAATTAAACACCATCGGCCCGGATAGTGGCCAATAATTTTTCCAGGTTAACGGTGGCAAAACCCGAGGCATAATCGGATAAGCCATAAGGAATAATCAATTCTTTATTATGAATAATGGCCCCACAAGAGTACAATACATTCGGTACATAGCCTTCCCGCTCGTCTTTGTTGGGCATGAGCAGGGGCTCTTTCAGTCGCCCTATTTCGATGCGGGGATCATGCAGGTCCAATAAGCTGGCCCCAATGCAATAAGTGCGCATAGGCCCTACGCCATGGGTAATAACCAGCCAGCCTTCCGGCGTTTCTATCGGAGAGCCGCAATTACCTACCTGAACAAACTCCCAGGGATATTTCGGCGTTTGGAGGATCTGCGGGTTCTCCCAAATATTGATTTTATCGGAATACATAATATACCCGTTGATACCATCAATCCGGGAGATCATGATGTATTTGCCGTTGATCTTGCGTGGAAAAAGCGCCAGATTCTTATTCTGAGCGCCTTCTCCATACAAGGGCAGTATTTTAAAATAGTAGAAATCTTTTGTTTGTAGCAGTTTGGGCTGAATAGTAATGCCATCATATGCCGTATAGGTGGCATAGTAGGTAACGCCGCCGTCTTCACCTGTAAACCGGACGAAGCGGGCATCTTCTATGCCTCTACTTTCCGCATCGGAATACGGGAAAATGATACGGTCAGAAATATCTGTATCCAGGGAGAAATTCAATTCATAATAGCTGTCCGCCAGCCACAGCACCCTTTCCAGTTCCTTTTTCAGCAGGTGATCCACCTGGTAACGTTGCTGCATATCGCGGATGGCCCTTTTGAGCGATTGATATTCAAACTGATCTAAAAGACAGTTTTGAATTTCCTGCATAATGGAGTCTGGTAGTTTGATAGACACCGCATTCTGAAAGAAGGACTGCTTTTCGTAGACCGCATTGCGCTTCACTTCTGCTTCGTCTATGTAATTACCGGGGGATTCCAGTTCTATTTCATTGTTCCTGTTAATGAGGCCATTTCTAAAGGCTATGGAAGACACGTGTCCTTCGCCCACCGCCCTAAAACTGATAATGATGCGCTTTTCTCCTTCTTCCAAGCCACTCTGGTCAATATCCTCAATGATGGAGGGGTTGAAGAAAGCGGCCGATTCGATGGAGTATTCACTCGTGAAGTAAGAACCGATGAGCAGTCGTTTATGATAGTTCATGTTGCCATAGCTAAGTCCCAGCGGCACAAAGAGATGGCTTACCTTTTCCGCATGCCGTTCGAAGATACGGGTGATGTTACGATGCCTGCGTGAAAATTCTCTCAGTAGAGGCATGATCGTTAGATTCACTTCTGCATCCGTCATATCGGCCACCTTTTGGATAATGGCTTTTGCGCGGGCTTCTCCATTAAAGAAGAACCTGGCCACTACCCTTTTAAGATCTGGATATACTTTGGTGGTTTTCCTATCAATAGTCAACTGCATGGTTACCACATTTGATCATCAAATTTCAAATCCGTCGGGCAGCACCATTCCTTTTTTCACCACTACGATACCATCTTTAACCGTGTATTTTTCAAAATCTCCATCTGCCAGGTGCTTTCCACCATTAATATGTACGCCGTTTCCAATACTGCAGTTTTTATCAATGATGGCATTATTAATAACGCAGTCTTCTCCAATTCCCATTGGCGGAAGGCCATTATCCTTAGCTCTGTTCAGTTCATCCAGGGTTTGGTAATAGTCGCTCCCCATGATATAACTGTTCGTGATGATACTTCCTTTCCCGATGCGGGTGCGTATTCCGATCACACATCGTTCGAGCCGGCTTGCTAGAATAATACAACCATCTGCGATCATTGTTTTTTGCATGTCCCCGGAAATTTTCGCGGGGGGCAACATTCTAGCCCTCGAATAGATGGTCTGTGACTCATCATAAAGGTTAAATAACGGAATATCGTCTGTCAGTCCGATATTGGCTTCAAAGAAGGATGGGATATTTCCGATGTCTGTCCAATAGCCTTCGTACTGGTAGCTATGTACTTTATAATTTGCCTCAATCGCGTATGGAATGAGTTGTTTTCCGAAGTCGGTGGCATCTGGCTGATCGTGCAGCATATCGAACAGCACTTTCCGGGAGAAGATATAAATCCCCATGCTAGCCAGGTATACGCGGCCTTCTTTATGCATTTCTTCGCTCACTTCTGATGCCCATGGCGGCAGCACATCCTGCGATGGCTTTTCCGTGAAAGACACAATAGTGCCCGATTCGTTGGTTTTTAAGATACCAAAATCGGAGGCGTCTTTGGCGCTCACTGGGATGGTGGCAATGGAGATTTCCGCACCAGCATCCTTGTGTTGCTGCAACATTTTATGGAAGTCCATCTGGTACAACTGGTCTCCGGAGAGAATGAGGATATACTCAAACTCGAAGTTTTCCATGTGGTGCAGGCACTGGCGTACCGCATCGGCGGTACCTTGGTACCAGGTGGGGTTATCTGGCGTTTGCTCTGCGGCCAGGATATCCACAAATCCTTTGTCAAAATTACTGAAATGGTAGGTGTTTTTGATGTGCTTGTTGAGCGAGGCAGAGTTGAACTGCGTCAGCACGAAAATCCTGTTCAGGCCTGCATTCAGGCAATTGGAGATGGGGATATCCACCAGTCGGTATTTTCCGGCGAGAGGAACGGCTGGTTTGGAGCGACGACGGGTCAGTGGATACAGGCGGGTGCCGGCGCCTCCCCCTAGTATAATGGAAATAACGCTATTGGACATATAATATTGGGAATTAAGATTTTGTATCGGACTATTTCATACTCCTGTAGAGCTCCACATACTGTTGTGCGGAGGTGGTCCAGGAGTGGTCCAGGTGCATACCAGCAAGCTGCACATCGCGCATACGCCGCTTGTCATGGTAAAGCTCCAGGGCCCTTTTAACGGAGGTACATGCATCCCAAACGGAAGGCTGTATGAATCGGATACCTACACCGCCGGGATCGCCGAAATCGGTAACGGTATCTTTCAGGCCACCGGTACTTCTTACTACAGGGACCGTGCCATATCGCAATGCATATAATTGATTGAGTCCGCAAGGCTCCACGCGGGAAGGCATCAGGAGAAAGTCGCTACCAGCATAGATTTGGTGCGACAACGCCTCATCATAACCAATATGAAGATTAAATCCATAGCTGGCATAATTACGGGTTTCTTTTAGTTGCCATTCGATTTGTGGGTCCCCACTGCCCAATACCAAGAAGTTCACTTCTCCTGGCAGTTCGTGTAAACTTCTGCTAATAATTTCAGGGAGCAGATCAGCGCCTTTATCGCCCACCAGTCTGCCGATAAAAGCAATCAATGGCAGAGAGGCATCCAGTCCAAATCGTTCACAGAGCTGTACTTTGTTCACTTCTTTTCCTTCCGGAATCAGTTCCGGGGTATAATTATTTGAGATACGTGGATCGGTGGCGGGGTCCCAGACAACGTTATCAATACCGTTGATGATACCGGAAGTTTTTGCACGTTCACTGCTGATAAGCCCTTCCAGGCCATTGGCGTTGGTATAGAGTTCTTCCAGGTAGCCGGGAGAAACTGTGGTAACTTTCCAGGCACATTTGATCGCGGCGGCCAGTGGATTGATGCAGCCTCCCCAGTCCAGCAGACCGGATTTCCAAAGGTCGAAGCCGGGGATGAGATAGAGTTTATCCCATCCAAACTGGCCCTGGTACTGCGCGTTGTGAATAGTGAGTACAGAAGGTACCTCTTTGAGGCGGTTGTATTTGTACCCCCAACTCAGCAGAAAGGGAATTAGTCCGGTATGATGATCATGACAGTGGATGACATCGGGTAAATGATTCCATTCATTGATCCAGTCCAATACAGCTATCTGGAAGGCTAGGAATCGCTCCGTATCGTTGGGATATCCATACACGCCCGGCGTATCGAGGAGCCCGGGAATATCTACCAGATATAGGTCAAATTCAAGGCTGTTCTGCCTTTCCTTCAGGATATTGAAATGGAACCATTGATGGCCCAGCCACATACCAGCCTGATGAACAACATCAAATTCATGGGTATCATAAAACTTATTCCTGTAGGCTGGCAGTACTACTTTGGCGATATGACCGAGTTGCTGCTGGTATTTGGGCAGAGCTCCAACCACATCTCCCAGGCCACCTACTTTGGCTACCGGATAACATTCCGCGCTGACGTGTAAAATTTCCATGCTGCTAATTGTATACTCTTAAGTTAATGTCAAAAAATTAAAATTCAAAATTTTCCTAACTTGCTGGTAGTTACTGCTCATTGATTTTCCTATAAAAACATCAGGTTTATGAAATTCGGTCTATTACCCGCTTCCATGCTGGAGGACATAGATTTCAAGCTACCAGCAGAACCGCTCTTCAATAAGCGGGTCCTGAAAGATAGACCTGTAGCGCATCCACATATTTATACAGGCGCTGGCAAATGGGGCAGAAAAGAATGGGTAGGATTGGTATACCCGAAGGGAACCCGCGAAAGTCAATATCTCCAGGAATATATTAAAAACTTCAACAGCATTGAGCTGAATGCCACGTATTATAAAGCTTATGATGAGACAATCATCCGCCGATGGGGAGAGCAAGCACGTGGCGAGGATTTCGTGTTCTGCCCGAAGGTGCCCCAAGCTATCAGCCATTACAGTCGTCTCTCCAACGCTAACGAACGTACGACGTATTTCTTAGACGGACTATTAGGCTTTGGCAAACACCTCGGCGCCATATTTTTACAGTTGAGTGATAAATTCGGCCCCAATAGGAAACAACAACTATATGATTATGTGGCCCAGTTGCCCAAAGACCTCCTATTTTTCGTAGAATTAAGACATCCCCAATGGTTTACGGAAGAAGATGTGATGATGGACTTATTCAATTTCCTGCTCAAAGAAAAAGTAGGATTGGTGATCACAGATACTGCTGGTCGCAGAGACCTACTGCACATGCACCTAACCCTCCCGAAAACGTTTGTGCGCTTCGTCGCAAATAAGCACCCGACGGACTTTACAAGAATCGACGACTGGATGCATCGCTTAAAATACTGGCTCAATCATGGTTTGAAGGAATGTTATTTTTTCCTGCACACACCCGATGAAAAATATACCCCGGAGCTGGGTGTTTACCTGGCAGAACAGCTCAAAAGAGTGTGTGGGATTGAAATAAAAAAACCACAACTATTAAAATAGCCAGACTTTTTTTGACGATCTTATTACAGGAGATGAAAAAGACAAGTTGATATATTAAATTCGCCCTTTCAATTAACAGGAACTAATCATGCGCGACAAGCTAGAGCAATTGGCCCAGGAACTGGAAGGCACGCTATACACAGATGACACCATGCGGACCCTCTACGCCACAGATGCTTCGGCATACCGCGAGATGCCCCTTGCAGTGGCTATTCCGGCCGATGTGTCTGATCTTAAGAAGTTGATCCGTTTTGCCAGAGAAAATAAAACATCCCTGATACCCCGTACTGCCGGCACTTCCCTTGCCGGACAGGTGGTAGGAAATGGTATCATCACAGACGTTTCCAAAACATTTACCAATATCCTGGAACTCAATAAGGAGGAAGGATGGGTACGTGTGCAACCGGGCGTCATCCGGGATGAACTGAATATGTTCCTCAAACCACACGGACTTTACTTCGGACCCGAAACCTCCACTGCCAACCGTGCTATGATTGGCGGGATGGTGGGCAATAACTCTTGTGGCTCCAACTCTGTGGTGTACGGTAGCACCCGTGAACACCTGCTGGAAGTGAAGGCACTCCTCAGCGATGGTACTGAGGCCACTTTCGGCGCCATGGATACCGAGTCTTTCCATAAAAAATGCGAAGGCCCCGATAACCTGGAAACGAAAATATACCAGCAAATCCGTACTAGCCTTAGCTTACATACCAACCAAGAAGAAATCAGAAAGGAATTCCCTAAGAAAAGTATTCCTCGCCGAAATACCGGTTATGCCGTAGACCTGCTGCTGGAAACAGCGCCGTTCACCGCTGGCTCAGAAGAATTCAACTTCTGCAAACTCATTGCAGGATCGGAAGGGACCCTCGCTTTTCTGACCGAAATCAAATTACATGTGAACCCGCTCCCTCCAAAGGAAACGGGTCTCCTCTGCATACATTTCAATAACATTGACGAATCGCTGCGTGCCAATGTGCTGGTAATGGACTTCAAACCCAGCGCCAGTGAGCTGATTGATCACTACATCCTGGAATGCACGAAAGATAATATCGAACAAAGTAAGAACCGCTTCTTTGTACAAGGCGACCCAGGCGCTATCCTGGTGGTGGAATTCTGCCGGGATAACCGCGCAGATATCACCGCTATCTGCTCAGAAGTGGAAGCCAAACTCCGCGCAGCGGGCCTTGGTTACCATTTCCCTGTGCTATTCGGAGAGGATACCAAAAAGATCTGGACATTGCGCAAAGCCGGTCTGGGACTGCTCAGCAACCTCCCTGGCGATGAGAAAGCCGTACCTGTAATTGAAGATACCGCCGTAGCGGTAGAAGACTTACCTTACTTCATCCGCGATTTCAACGTCATCTTGGAGCAGTACGGTTTGTACTCCGTACATTATGCGCACGCTGGCTCCGGTGAAATTCACCTCCGTCCTATCATCAATCTGAAAACTG
Organism: Chitinophaga sp.; assembly: GCF_019236475.1. Lineage (GTDB taxonomy): Bacteria > Bacteroidota > Bacteroidia > Chitinophagales > Chitinophagaceae > Chitinophaga. The sequence goes on along the minus strand of NZ_JAFAIX010000004.1, from coordinate 559,906 downwards.
TAGAAGGGAATCACCTGTTCCGCAAAATTGCGGAGGAAATCGCCACCCTGGTTAAAAAATACCATGGCTCCCTCTCCGGCGAACATGGCGATGGCCGCTTGCGCGGTGAATTCATCCGACAGATGGTAGGAGAGAAAAACTATGAATTACTACGTCAGATTAAATACACCTGGGATCCAGAGAACATCTTCAATCCAAATAAGATTGTAGATACGCCTTCGATGAACAGTATGCTCCGGTATGAACCCGGACAGGCGTCTCCCAATATCAATACCGTCTTCCATTTTCCAGATCAAACCATTTTGCAGCACGCCGAACAATGCAATGGCTCCGGCGACTGCCGCAAGACGCAACTCAGTGGCGGTACCATGTGCCCTAGCTATATGGCTACCCGCAATGAGAAAGACACCACGCGTGCGAGAGCGAATATTTTACGTGAATTTCTCACGCATTCCAATAAGGAAAACAAGTTTGACCACGAAGAGATCTACGATGTACTGGACCTCTGCCTCGCATGTAAAGGCTGTAAGTCAGAATGCCCTTCCAACGTGGATATGGCCAAACTGAAAATGGAATTCTTGCAGCATTATTATGATGCCAACGGTGTGCCGATGCGTGCTAAAATGATCGGCAACTATTCCAAACTGAATGCGCTGGCTGCTTTAGCCCCTCATCTTTATAACGGTTTGGTAAAAAATAGTATAACCGGCGCCGTTATACGCAAGGTTTCCGGCTTTGCGGCCAAACGTTCTCTACCAACATTGCACAAAACCACCTTCCGCAGTTGGTTCCTCCGCAAATGGCCGAGAGAGCGGAAAGGTAAAGTAGGGAACAAAAAAGTATACCTTTTCTGTGATGAGTTTACCAACTATAACGATACACCTATTGGTATAAAAACCGTAAAACTCTTACACAGACTGGGTTACGACGTATATATGTTGGAGCATCCAGAAAGTGCAAGAGCATATATGTCTAAAGGATTACTGCGTAAAGCCCGCGAATTTGCGGAAGACAACGTGCGTATTTTCCAGACGAAGATTAACGAAAACACGCCACTGCTGGGTATTGAGCCTTCAGCCATTCTGAGTTTCCGCGATGAGTATCCTGATCTGGTGAGAGAAGGCCTCCGCGAAGGCGCGAAGGAACTGGCGAAACATGTGTACTTGGTGGATGAATTCCTCGCGATGGAAGCAGAGAAAGGCAATATCACCGCTGCACAGTTTACCAATAAGGAGCAGCATATTAAGCTGCATGGTCACTGTCAGCAAAAGGCCTTGTCGTCTCCCCTACACAGCAAAAAAATACTCTCCTTACCGCAGAATTTCACCGTGGAAGTGATTCCGTCCGGCTGCTGCGGGATGGCAGGTTCTTTTGGCTATGAAAAAGAACACTATGATTTAAGTATGCAAATTGGAGAAATGGTACTGTTTCCAGCGGTGCGTAATGCTGCCAAAGGCACTGTGATAGCGGCTCCAGGTACTAGTTGCCGTCATCAGGTGAAAGATGGTACTGGCGTCATTGCCAAACACCCGATTGAAATACTGTTTGACAGTCTTGCATAAATTCGTATATCCGGGACCTTTAGTGTTATAGCGTTAAAGGTCCTAGATATATTTCCGTATTGAAATGAAATTTCACCATCCCATTGACCTGGTGTTTTTCGTAGATTTCTTCCACTTCCCGTATCATCGCGTCGTGGGCTGGCCCTTTCTCCGGCGCATAGGAGGAAGAGAGCAGTCTTCCCTTTAGCCCTTTGATATCGAACTGCTGTACATGTTGCAGTTTTTTCAGCTTAAACATATTAGGAGCATAGAAAGTAGTGAGTTGGGGCGTACCAATATTTCTATGGGATACTTCTTTATAATCGGTGCCATATCGTTGCAGGAGGGCCTCATAATCTTTCTCAAAAGGCGTGTCGGCCTGCCTTACATTCCATATCAACGCCACCATTACATCGGGCTTGCCTATACGAAGAAATTCTGCTTTGGCGGCCTGCGGCTCAAACCAGTGAAAAGCTTGTCCGGCTACAATCAGATCAATGCTACCATCCGGAAGCGTAGTACGTTCAGCCGTTCCCGTTACAGCCGTAAATCCAGCGTACACAGACAACTGTTGGATCATACTTTCCCGCATCGCTTCATTTGGTTCCACGGCAAAAACTTTATTACCGTTTGCCAGAAATGGTTCTGTGGAGATGCCAGTCCCTGCGCCAATATCGGCTACTACTGTTTCCGGTGTTAGCACGCCTTCCTCTTTCAGGTAAGGCAGCAATCCATCTGGATAATGAGGGCGATATTTGATATAATTTTCAACCCGTGAAGTGAATCTTTCCGTGTTCTTCATGATTTATTCTCCCAATCCTTTAGGTTTCTTTTCTTCATCCCCATGTGCTTCCAGTTCGGCCAGTTTTTTCTTACCATAGGCCAATTTGGTAATCAGTACATAGAGTACTGGAACAGTGAAGACTGCCAGCAAAGTGGCTGCCAGCATACCTCCTACCACCGTAAATCCAATATTAACACGGGATGCGGCACCAGCACCTTTTGCAAAGCAAAGCGGCATCACCCCTAGGATGAAGGCGAAGGAAGTCATCAAAATCGGGCGGAAACGGAGTTTAACCGCCTCGATCGTGGCCGCCATCAATGGCATACCTCTATCCACGCGCTCTTTACAGAATTCCACAATCAAGATAGCGTTTTTGGCCGACAGACCAATCAAAGTAATCAGACCGATCTGCGAGTACACACTGTTTGCTTGTTTCGTCAATGCTAATGCCGTGATAGACCCAAAGAGCGCCACCGGAACCGCCAGCAGTACCGAGAAAGGTACGGACCAGCTTTCATAGAGGGCCGTTAGCAGCAGGAATACGAATAGGATGGACAACATGAAGATGAGCAAACTCTTATTCCCCGCTTCAATTTCCTGTTTAGATACGTTTGCCCATTCGAAACCGAAGTTAGAAGGGAGTACTTTCGCGGCTACATCTTTCAATGCGTTGATGGCATCGCCGGAGCTGTAGCCCTGTTGGGCATCCCCGTCTATTTCAACAGAACGGTAGAGGTTGAAGTGATTGATCACCGGCGCACCGCCTCCTTTCTTGCTGGTGATGAGTGCACTCAAAGGAATCATTTGTCCTAAGTTATTACGAACGTAATAAGTAGCCAGGTTGTCAATGCTAGTTCTATAGAGCGAATCCGCTTGCATTACCACCCGGAAACTGCGACTGAAACGGGTAAAGTCGTTGACATACAAACCTCCGAGGAAAGTCTGTAATGCGCCAAATACATCGCTGATAGGCACGCCCAACTGTTTACACTTATCTCTGTCTACATCCACATTAAATTGCGGCGTATTGGCACTAAAGAAAGCGTAAGCGCGGGCTATTTCCGGACGTTGGTTGGCTGCCATCAGGAACTGCCCCATTACCTGGCTAAACTGGCCTAAGTCTGGGTTACTTTTTTGTTCCAGGATAAAAGAGAAACCACCGGAAGTACCCAGCCCTCTCAATGTAGGTGCAGGGATCACGATAATCGTGGCCCCAACAATCCTGGCTGCCAGTCCTTGCACACGGCCTAGTACATGGTTCATATCATCGCCATGTTTATAGCGTTCATCCCAGGGTTTCAGGCTGACGAAGAAAGTACCAGAGTTTGGTTTATTTGCACCTGCTACGAAGTTGATACCAGAAACGCCAAAGAAGTGGTTCACGGCACTATCGCGTTGTAGGATGTTATTGATTTCTTCGATCACCTCTTTGGTACGTTGCGAGGAGGCCGCATCTGGCAGTTCCACCGCAATAAACAAGGCACCCATATCTTCCTGCGGCACGAAGGTCGTAGGCGTCTTTTTAAAGAGCCAGGCCGCAATGATGAATAATACCGCCAGGATGAGCAATATTGCCCATGTTTGGTGGATCGCATGTTTTACGCCATGTGCGTATCTCTCGGTAACACGACCAAACCACTGATTGAATTTATAGAAGAGCTTATTTAATCCGTGTGATTGTTTGGTAAGATGCGCTGGCTGTAGCAGAATAGACGTCAATGCTGGCGTGAGTGTCAAAGCCAGGAAAGCGGACAAGAGCACGGAAAATGCAATCGTCAATGCGAACTGTTGGTATAATCGCCCGCTCACACCTGGGATAAAGGCCACCGGCACGAACACCGCTGCCAGAATAAGTGCGATGGCGATTACCGGCGCCTGTACTTCCGACATCGCTTTGTAGGTCGCCTCTCGCGGCGACATCAAGTCCACGTCAATATGATGTTGTACCGCTTCCACCACTACAATCGCATCGTCCACCACTATCCCGATCGCCAGTACGAAACCGAAGAGGGTAAGTGTATTGATGGAGAAGCCCAGCAACTGGAAGAAGATGAAAGTACCTATCAGGGAGATAGGAATTACCAATACGGGAATCAGTGTTGCACGCCAGTTCTGGAGGAAGATGAACACCACAAATACCACCAGTGCCAATGCTTCGAGGAAAGTATGGATTACCTCATCGATAGAAATTTTCACGAAGGAAGTGGTTTCAAAAGGCACCAGCCATTCCATATCTGGAGGGAAGGACTTGGCCAGTTCCGCCATTTTAGCCAGCACTTTATCATTCACATCCAGGGCATTTGCGCCAGGAGAAAGATAGATCGCCACACCACTACCCACTTTACCATCTGCTTTGGCCTCAATGGCATATGAGAAAGAGCCAAGATTCACTCGGGCTACATCTCGGAGTCGGACTAGGGAACCATTATTACTCCTTCGGATAACGATATTGCCGAATTCTTCAGAGGTAGCCAGGCGGCCTTTCACGCTCACGGTATATTCAAAAGCCTGGTGTTTATCCATTGGCGGAGCGCCTACACTACCGGCAGGCACCTGTTGGTTTTGTTCCGTAATCGCTGCCGCCACATCATTAGGTGTGAGGCCCAGGGCGGCCATTTTATCCGGGTTTAGCCAGATACGCATACTATAGTCCTGTGAGAAAACAGTTACGTCTCCAACCCCGACCAGGCGGGCTAGTTCCGGTTTGAGATAGATATTTACATAGTTATCCAAGTACTCGCGGGTATGCGTTCCTTTAGGAGAATTCACCGCCAGTACCATCAACATATCATTGGAACGTTTCTTAACGGTAACGCCCACACGACGTACCTCATCCGGCGTACTAGGCAATGCGAGGCTCACACGGTTTTGCACGTCCAGGGTAGCGATATCAGGGTTTACACCCAGATTGAACGTCACCGTAATACTCATAGAACCATCGTTGGCGCTCACGCTCTGAATATACATCGCGCCGGGTGTACCATTCACCTGGTTTTCGATGGGTGTGGTCACTGTTTCCTCCACCGTAGTGGAGTTAGCGCCCACATAATTGGCATGTACATCCGTAACGGGAGGAGCAATGTCGGGTAACTGCGCAATAGGCAGGTTGAACATACAGATCAAACCTACAATCACGATGATAATAGCGATAACTATCGTAGTATTCTTGCGCTCTATAAATGTTTTCGAGATCATGCTGTGAGGCCGTTTTGATGATTATTTCCCAGGTTTTCCTGCCGGTGGTGTTGCTGGTGGCGGTGTTGCTCCTGCCACATTTACCGTATCTCCTGGTCTGACGCGTTGTAGTCCTTCCACCACTATTCTATCTCCCGGGTTAAGACCGCTATTCACCAGCAACATGGTATCCGCTAAGGCACCTGGAGAAATGGGTTGTGGTTTCACCACATTATCTTTCGTCAGCAGCATAACACTGGTTTCAGAAAGATTCTGTACGATTGCTTTTGCGGGGATGGCGAGTTGGGTAGCTGCTGTAGCATATTGCATGAGCACCACCAGGCTCATACCGGAAGTGAGGAGCCTGTCTTTATTCGCGAATGAGAGTCGCACTTTCACCGTACCGGTAGAAGGATCGACCATATTGTTGATCGTACGGATGGTGCCTGGCTCATTATAGCGTTCGCCGTTGGTGAATTGCAGGTAGAATTTGATATCGCCGGGGCTATGTTTCAGCTTGGTAAATTCTTGTACGCGGGATTGTGGCACATCGAAGTCCACATACATGGGCGTTTCATTTACCACGGTATTGATAAGCGTTTGGCCAGCGTTGACGATATCACCCACTTTGATTTGCACGATACCGATTTTACCGCTTACTGGCGCTTTGATGAGTGAATGGTTCACATCTGTACCAGCGCGGGCCACTGCTGCTTTAGCTGCAGCCACATTGGCTTGCGCCGTGAGGAGGGCCGTCTTGGCTTGATCCACCGTTTGTTTAGAGATCGCATCATGTTCGAGGAGGCTTTGGTAGCGGTCGTAATCACGTTGGCGTAGGGCAAGGTCTGCTTCCGCCTGTTGTTGGGAGGCGGCCGACTGGCTGAGCACCGCAGAATAGCGACTTTTATCCAGTTCGTAGAGCACCTGTCCTTTCGTGACATTGGAGCCATCAGGTACTTTGATGGCAGTCAAGAAGCCAGTAACATCCGCTCTGATTTCCACGATATTGTTGGCGGTGAGGGTGGCTGGAAACTTCTCCACAACCGTATAAGATCCTGCTTGCACTGTATAGGGGACCACAGTTGCTTTCATCTGTGCCATCATCATCGCCTGCTGCTGCTTCTTCTTTCCTCCGCCACAGGCGCTGAAAACTACCACTGTAGCAACAAGAAATATGTTTGAATTTTTGTTTGGATACATATGGAGAAGAAATTACGATTGACGAATTACTTGATTCTGCCAGTAGCTTTGTCCAGGTCTGTTTTGCTGACCAGGATATTCAGCATGGCGTTGATATAATTTGTTCTGGCAGTTGTCAGTTCATTTTCTGCTGAGAGCACATCCAGCGAGGTGCTCACCCCTTGATCATATTTCAGCACGATGCGGTCATAAATACCTTGGGTGAGATCCATGTTTTGCTTTGCGGTGACATAACTGTCTTTATTATTCTCGTAAGTAGTGTTTGCACTTTTCACTTCCACTTGGATTTGTTGTACCAGGTAGTCCAGGTCATTTTTGGATTTCTTCACGGTGATCTGGTTTTCCCGGATTTGGTGGAGGCGTTCTGTAGCCGTGAAAATGGGCCAGTTGAGGGTGAGTCCTAGTACGGAGGCCCCATAGCCATGTTTATAGAGTTCTCCGAAATCAGCAGAGAAATAGTTCCAGCCATAATTGACAAAAGCGGAAAGCGTGGGCAGGTAAGCCAATTTTTTGCTTTTGAGCTGGAGTTCATAGAGCGCGATCTGGGTGCTTTGGATGCCGTATTCGATTCGGTCTTCTGGGCGGTAATTGACTGTGTCGCCGGCGTAATCGTCCACTTTCAGGTCCTTGACTGTTTCCACGAGTTCAAGTTGTTCCGCTTGCGGCATTCCCATCTGGAATTTCAACAACTGTAACGTATATACGAGCATGCGTATTTGGTTGCCCACTTGGGTTACCGTATTATTATAGGATACTTGTATACGATCCACGTCTACCCTTTCCGCCGTACCAGCGTCGTAGCGACTTTTAGTATCTTGGAGGGTTTTAGTGAGTTGTTGGAGATTGGATTTCGTGAGGCGGATACTTTCCTCGTTGGTGAGTACCGCGTAATAGGCCTTGGTAATGGCCACTTTGGTATCAATATTTGTACGCGTAGCTGTTTTGGTGGATAGATCTGTGTATACCCGAGAAGCTTTGAGTCCTAGGAAATAATCGCTGTTAAAAATCGTCTGGTCTAACTGCCCGGTTATATTAGAATTGAAGTGGGTACCGAATTGCACGGGGACTTTTACGCCGGAACTGGGATTTGTTAAATCCGGGATGAGGGAAGTTGCCAATTTGAGATTATCATTCAGGGCACCTGTGATGGTGCCATGAGGGAAGAATTTGGCAGTAGCCTCCTTCACTTGTTCTTTGGAGAATTCGACATCCAAGTGGGCGTTCACCACATCATGATGATGGGCCATACCATACTGGATACAATCATTGAGATTGAAGGCATAAGTTCCAGCATGCGCCGTATCCACCTGAGCAAAGGCAGTCTGGAGTCCGGAAATTAGCAGTAGAGATAACAGCAAATGGGAGCCACGCATATAAAATCATTGACGGTCTAAGACGGTTGTCATGGTAGATAACAATGAAATGTTGAAAATGTTGAAAGAAAAGCGGCAGATGGGGTGCTTTCCCGGATACTTTGTATATTGCTGATATCAAGTAAAAAGATTCACTCCAATTATGTCAATGTCTGTTATCAAGGAACCCAAACCTGAGCATCGTGAATTTGAGCTGGAGCGATTGATTCTTTTCAGTGATGCGGTATTTGCTATTGCAATTACCTTGCTTATCATTGAGATCAAGCTCCCCGATATCCCGAATACCGTACCTGTAGAGAATTACATGCCCTATTTGAAACCCGTTCTTTTTGAGTTTTGTACATTTGCCGCCACCTTTATTTTTCTAGGAAATTTCTGGCGTCGGCATTTGCAGTTATTTCGGTTTCTGCAGCATTATGATACCGGATTGCTGAATAGGAACCTGTTTTTCCTGTTTTTCATCGTCACCTTTCCCTTTACAGCATCGGCCATGATGCATGTAAAAGCGCATTTTATTTTGCCGTTGTTCATGTATTTGTGCAACTTGGCGGGCGCGCTGGCGGCCTTGTTTTGGATTAGTTATTATGTATTCCAAAAGAATCCTAGTTTAGCAATGCCGGGCCACTGGACAGAGAAAGAGATCATGTACCAGCGGTATAAATATAATTTCCTGACAATGGCTACTGGGTTTACCGTCATCACCACGGTCTATTTTTTCTTCCCAGAAAACGTCCACTATCAGTGGCTTAGCTATTGGACTATTCCGGCATTGGCATTCTTCAACCATTTCAGACTGAAGATCAAGAAAAGAAATACGCTTAGAGCTGTACATATTGTAGATAAAACCACATAATTATCCGGAAACACATTATTGAAAGAAATGCCAGAAGTAGACAACAGGGAGGCGCATCTCCTTCATAGGGCCATTACCGAGTGGCAGCAACAGGCTGTCATTTCTGAGGATCAAGCCCGACAACTGAAAGACAGTATTAAAGCCAGGACCAGTGATTGGCAGACGATTGCGTTATATATTTTTATAGCGTCGATATCCTGTGCCCTGATGGCATTTGGTTCATTGGTGCTAGATGAGAAATGGATTGAGATTATCCGGAAGAAATTCTCACTCACGGATGGCGTTATTGCGTTATTGTTTGGGATTATCACGGTGGTGCTTTGTTACCAGGGTTGGCGGCGTAAGCGGCATGAGTATGGATTTTCGTTTAACCGGGAGCTTTATTGGTTGTTGCCGGTGCTTAGTACAGGCGTTACCGTAGTATACTTGGGGAAATCCTTGGATTACCTGGGTGGTAATTATGGTGCGTTCTGGTTGCTGGCCACTATTATATATGGCGTACTGGCATTAACGTTAGAATCCCGTTTAATTTGGGTAGCCACATTAATTGCGTTGATTCCAGCGTATGTGAAGTTATCTTATTATATAACGGGAGACGCGGCCTACTTCTTAGGCATGAATCTACCATGCAGGATGGCTGTGCTGGGCGCACTATTGGTCATTGCCGGCGCTATCATGAAAAATACCAAGTTGTATACACCGATCAAGGATTTGACGTATACCGGCGGCTGGTTATTATTTTTGATGTCTGGCTGGCTCATATCCATCTTTGGTAACTCAGGTACTTGGGCTGAATGGCAGCAGGTGCGGCAGCATCAGCTTTTGTTCTGGGTATTTATATTTACAGCGCAGTGTATACTTACTTTCATTTATTCCCTTCAGCGCAAAGACCCTGTGGTACGGGATATGGCAGTGATATTTTTTCTATTGGATTTATATACCCGTTATTTTGAGTATTTGTGGGACCGAACGAACAAGGGATTATTTTTTGCCATACTGGCGCTTTCCTTCTGGGGGCTGGGCCGGTTGATAGAGCGGAGATATGTAAAAAAATAGTTGACAGCCAGCATCTTTACGATGCTGGCTGTTTTTTTATCAGCCCACCAGTACCGCCTGGCCCAGTTGATACCTTTTGGTATCCAGCACCGCCCATTCATAATTACCGATCATCCAACTGTTCAGTACAGAAACGAAGCGGAGTAGCTCATAATTTTCCGTATTGGGGAGTAATCGTTCCAATACGAGGAAAATGGCCAGTTCCTCTCTCGTCATCTGCGTAGCTTCATTTACTGCCTCTTGGAGGCTGTAATTTTTCTCTTGATGGAGTACGAGTACTAGGTTATGCACGTCGCCTTGGAGGGCTTCTTTCTGGCAGGAAATGATGTCGTTTGTCCAGCAGACCACATTATTGCAGGCTTGGATCATCCTTTGGAGGATAGGGTTTTGCAGCATTTCATCTGGCAGGTAAATTTTTTCAATAATATCGATGGCATCTACATCTGCCAGCAGTGCGCCGGTGAATGGGCGCATACGAATGTAATCCTTTACGGATGGTGTTTTACCGGCTTCGCGGTTTTCTGATTCCCAGATACATGCTTCAAAATAGTCCTGTACACTTCTGATAAAACGGAGTCTCCAGGCAGGTTTACTGATAGCGCGCATCCGTGCCCACACGTCGGACAATGCCGCAGGGAAAGGGCCTGCATCCACGGGGCTGTACACCTTGTTATTGCGGAGAATGTCTAGCAATCCCGTCATAATGGTACGGAGATAGGCTGATTTTTTGCCTTGTGCGGCCTCATCGCACTGGTCATCGAAAAGGAATAACCATGCGTTAAAATCGGCGATTAGGCAAAGTTCTTCAAAAGGTGCATCCGGGAAAGTTCTGGCTACGAGCCATGCAAAACGGGCTTTGTCGAATTTCATAAGTGCCTCATCGGTTGGCAATAAACCGTAAGCCTGTGCCCAGGTGTTGAGATGTTGCTGAGCATCGTTTGCGCGTGGACTTACACGGGAAGGGAAAGGGAACCTCAGTTCTGGAAGTTGGATAGCATTCATGTGCCTCTGATTTTAAGTTGACTATGATGGTTTAGAAAATGCGGCATAGCGGTATTGGCAATGGCATCTTAAGGGTGATGCCACCGATTTAAAACGGACATGAGATTTTTGATGCCGCGTGCACAAAGCGGCATGGGTGCTCGGTTAACGGTAAATCGATACAGTTAAAATTGGACCAAAAGCGGGTAAATGACACAGTTGTCAGCGGAGGTAAAGTGCCGACAGCAAACATCTAAATCGCGACAGCAATCTGCAGAAAAAATCAGCATAGGATGGCACCGGAAAATACCGGTTATGCCTTCACTTCACTTGTGGTCATTTTGAGGTGCTCCAACACCATTGGCAATGCCCTGTGAAACCATACGGTAAAGCTTTCTGGCTCCGCTTCCATCATAGACAGTACCTGATTAGCTGGCAGATACTGATAACTGTTGACTTCAGCGTCGTCCGGGCGGACAAGACCGTTGTAAGTCCCAACGAACACGTGGTCGAATTCATGTTCGGTAAGACCATTGTCAAAAACATTTTTGTAAGTAAAGGAGAATATCTCCTGTAGCGGACAATCAAATCCCATCTCTTCATAAAGACGGCGGTGAGCAGCGGCCAGTGTTGTTTCTCCTGGAGCAGGGTGACTGCAACAGGTGTTGGTCCATAGGCCTCCTGAATGGTACTTATCCAATGCACGTTGTTGGATCAGGATTTCCCCCGCATCATTTATTACAAAAACGGAAAAAGCCCTGTGCAATAATCCCTTCTCATGGGCCTCTAATTTTTCCATTGTTCCTATCGGCTCATCGGATTCGTTTACCAGTATTACTTCAGGATGTTTCATAGCGCAGCAAAGATATTTTAATTAAGGATTATTATGCGTACTCCTCGCAATTAATGGATTTTTTTTCACGCCGAAATTTTGGACTGGTTTACTGATATTGCTAATGGTTACTCGGATAAATATACGATATAAATACCAGAATTGTCAAATATTTTAACATTCGGTAATACAGGAATGACAATACTGTGAAGTCTGTAATTTTCTTCGCAGCAGAACTTTGTCCTACCTTTGAGAAATGGCTGAAGATTTAAAAATATCTAAAGGAGAAAAAGCGGAACAGTACCTCTCCCTGCTTCCGCAGATCAAAGGATTAATAGACGGGGAGCCAGATCTGATAGCAAATCTGGCCAATATTGCCGGGGCGCTGAAAGAGCAGTTTAATTGGTTTTGGGTAGGATTCTACCTCGTAAAAAACGAAGAATTGGTACTGGGCCCCTTCCAAGGACCTGTTGCCTGCACCCGCATCCGTAAAGGAAGAGGAGTATGTGGTACTAGCTGGGCACAGGCGGCCACATTGGTAGTGCCAGATGTAGAAGCCTTTCCCGGACATATTGCATGTAGTAGTCTTTCCCGTTCTGAAATAGTAGTGCCTATCATCCGCGACGGCATTGTGAAAGGCGTGCTAGATGTAGACAGTGAGCTACTCTCCCATTTTGACGAAACAGATAAACAATACTTGGAAGAGATTGTGGCATTAATTTCGATGTAAAGCGTGATCTTATTGATCATATCTTTATTCGGAACCTATTATGTTTTTATTTCGCAGACGCTCTTCATCGCAGGTCAGTACGGAAGCATTGCTTGCCTTTATGGGTACAGACCTGCATTCTCACCTGCTACCGGCTGTTGACGATGGTGTGCAGGATACCGCCACCAGTTTGGAATTCATCAATGCCCTGCAGCAGATGGGAATACGCCAGATCATTACGACGCCGCATGTAATGATGGATCGATTTCCCAATAGTATACATACCCTCTCCGAACCTTTCAAACAGGTGAAAGCTGCGTTGATGGAAGATGGAAATAATATACCCTTTCGTCATGCAGGAGAATATTACCTGGATGAGGACCTCCCACAATTACTGGAGCAGCCGTTAATGAAAATTTTCGACAACGTCGTATTGGTGGAAATGTCTTTTATGTCTGCTCCTCCGCAGATATTTCAGTGGCTGTTCGACTTACAGGCAGCCGGCTATCAGCCACTGCTGGCACATCCAGAGCGATACGCCTATCACCATCAGCATCCCGAATCATATGCCAAGTATAGGGAAAGAGGCTGTATGATGCAGGTGAATCTATTGTCGTTGACCGGTTATTATGGAAAACATATCAAACAGGCGGCAGAATATCTGTTGCAAAAAGGCTGGATTGACTACATAGGTACAGATTTGCATCATCATAAGCATTTACAGGCGATCAGGGATATTGCTACTAATAAAAAGCTCCGTCAAACCTTGGAAGCTTATCCATTTAAAAATGCGTCGATTCCTGTTACCGAATAAGCGTAACAGAACCTGTTTGCTTTCGGGCCTGCTGGTGACTATCCGTATACGTCAGTACCCAGGCGTATACTTCCGTGTTCGCCGGCTGTCCTTTGAAAGTACCGTCCCAACCAGCTTCCGCGTCTCTGGATTCAAACATGAGTTCTCCCCATCGGTTATAAACGGCCAATCGGTAATCGCGTACATCATCATGTACTTTTGCCCGAAAGATATCATTGATGCCATCCCCATTTGGTGAGAAGGCATTGGGCATAAATACCGCACATTCCCTGATATAGCGAATGATTTCTGCCTGTCCTGTTACAGCACAATTATTTTGGTCTTTTACCTGTAGCGCGTATTGTCCGGCATCCAGTCCGTGGAAGCTGCTATCCGCCTGCCAGGGGCCTTGATTAAGACTATAAGTATAGGGCGGCGTTCCGCCACTAACGTGCAGGAGTATACGACCATCTATGGTTTCTATACAACTGACATGATGAATTTTTGTATTCGTGAGCGCCACAGTAGCAGGCTCCGGAAGCACTGTTTTAGCCCGCATGACACATCCCACTGCGTCCGCCACTCCATATGTATAAGTGCCTGCCCGCAGGTTGGAGAAGATCGAGTCTCCCTGAAACACTACCTCATTTCCTACACCATACTGGTAAGGCGGCACGCCATTCAATGGTTGTAATGCCAAACTTCCATTTGCATCGCCATGGCAAAGTGGTTCTTTCGGAACTGCTTTCGCTTCCAGCGTATAAGCGTTTACGTTAACGGTTCTACTGACGCTGGTACCATTGGCGGAATTTACGGTAACCGTATAAGTGCCTTCACTCAGGTCTTTCAACTGGCCTGTAGTGGGCCCATGTTGCCAGTGATAAGTGTACGGGGCCTGCCCTCCAGTAGGAATGACTTTAATCATACCAGTACTCTTTCCCTTGCAGGTAGGTTGTTGTTCAAACTGTAGCTCCGGCACCTGTGCCAATTTGGAGCTGACGTTGTCTATCAATGCACCAGTATATTGTCTGCCACCACAAGAAGGCGGTAGATACGGCATAAAAAGAATATAGGCGTAATCTTTTTCCGGCCTGAAACTGGCGGTATACCGCGTCCAATTTTCATGATTGAAAGTACCTGATTGCCACAGTATATCCCCTTTTTCAGTCGTGCTATTACTGCCGTACACGGCCAGGGTACCCGTACAAAGTGTGAGTGTGTCGTAGCGAGGTGGGAAAGCCAGATCGAAAGACACCTGGTAGCTACTGCCGGCTTTCATCGGCGTTGGCAGTTGCTGGAAAATGCCTTCTTGCCAACGTTTTCCTAGGATAAAGCCTGCATAGGTTTTACCATGGGAAGCAGGAAGGGAAATACCGTAATATCCGGGTTGTGTATCAGGAGATTCAAATGCTCTTATCCACGGAGGTGGCACATTACCAGCCTTGGGAGGCCCTTCTATAGAAGGATTTCCCAAGCTGATATCCTGTGCAGAAAGCGATTTGTTCAATAGGGTTACAGCCATCAAAGCTGTAAGGGTTTTCATCATCTGCATGGTTTTCTATAAATAAGTTCACATCTATACTACTGTCAGCGGAGGGACAGCCGTATTGGCTTTAACCCTGGCAAAGCGGGACACCACTGCTCCAGCGCCGATTACAGCGCCTTTTTCTATATGTGCACCTCCGCCAATGCAAGCATTCGGCGCTATGTGTACATAGTCTTCCACGATAGCATCATGATCCACCACCGCTCCAGCATTAATAATCACATGTGCGCCAATTTTTACGTTGGCTTGTACCACCGCATTCGCCAGTATTACGGTGCCTTCGCCTAATATTACATCCGTATCCACTGTGGCAGCAGGATGTACGAAGGTGCCGAAGTCATGCGCCACTTCCTGTGCCAGTCGCTGCCTCGCTGTATTATTGCCTACTGCAATGATCATTTCTGCATCAGGAAAAATTGCTTTATCGTAACGCAATACATTGCCCTGTTTGGATTCCTGGTCATCGAAGAAGCAACTCACTTCGCGGAGATGATTTTTAACCAAGGAAGCTATCACGCGCGCATGTCCGCCAGCGCCATATATCACTACTTCTTTTTTCATAATGCAATAGGTTTAGTCATCAGTCTATTTTTCATACTGGTATAGATCGCCACTAGTGGCAAACAGCTTACTACTAATGTGGTCATGAAATTCCAATGCGTGTTTAGCACCATGATATTGATGGCCAGTTGTAATATGCCATAGCCGGTGCTTACCACCAGGTGCGGCACGCGTTGCTCATTTGCTAAGATTTGATAAAAGTGCATTCGGTGTGCTTCAAAAATATTCTGACCCAAGAATAAGCGATGGATGATCGTTAATACCGTATCACATCCGTATACTGCTAATAACAGGATGTATCGCAGGTCATTGCTGCCCCAAATCAGCCACAGTAGCAGGATAGTCACCCAACTACCAAGGGCCACGCTGCCTACATCTCCTGCAAAACATGTTGCTTTCTTTCTGAAATTGAAGAGGAGAAATACTAGGCATCCAATGATGGGACAAATGATAAATGCAGGGTCTGTGAACGTGTATTCGTACACGTTAATATACCACAGACTCAACAATGCCACCAAGCTATACAAGCCAGTAATCCCATTGATACCATCCATGAAGTTGTAAGCATTGATGACGCCCACCATGAGGAGAAAACTGATGGCCGTAATCCACCAGGGCCATGACTGCAGCGCCCCCAAGCCAAAGAGCATGAGTGCTACTGCAGTTAATTGTACTAGGAGCCTGACCCTGCTGGAAAGACTACTCACATCATCAGCAAAGCTGACGGCGCTGATGAGCAATAGCCCGGCAATTATCAACCAGGAAACCTGGTGAAAAAATAGGATGTAGCAGATGGCCGCCAGGGGGACGACAATCCCTCCCCCCCGAATGGTTACCACAGTATGAGAACTACGCTGATTAGGTTTATCAATAATATTCAGTTGGTCTGCTATCTTGAAATAGATCAGGATAGCGGCCAGCAAAATACAGGTGATGATGAGATAATTCATATTATTCGGATTGAAAACTTCGGATAGTGGCCGTCAGGCCGGAACGGGCATCCGTAGGAAGCCTGTCCAGCCCCAGCACATGTTTGATTTTTTTGTTCGATACTTCGTAGGAAGACGTCAGCTTCTGGAGGCGGTCCGTGTTGAGCGGAAAGCGGATAAAATCTCCAATTCTCGCCATATTCCTAATAAGAGACGGTTTAATATGCCATTTGCGTATATGCTTCCCCGTTACCTCTTCCATGATGTGAATGAGGTCGTTGGTAGAAAGTGATTCATCATCGGCCAGGTTATAAACGCCAGAAGGAATACGGCCGTTGCTTTCCAGCAACTGCTGAATGATGAAGGATAAATTTTCTACAGACAAAAAAGAGCGTCGATTTTCGAAGGCTGATAAAGGGTAAGGAATACCGCGTTTTACAAATCCATACAAGAGGTTAAGATTGCCTTTATTCCCTGGTCCGTGAATCATGCAAGGACGCAGGATATACAAGTATTTGCCATTGGGAAGTAACTGCTGTTGCAGGTATGCCTCCGCCATCTGTTTGGATTTGCCGTAGACTGTTTTAGGATTAGGCGCGGACTCCTCTGTGAGGATGCCGGTGACCTCATCCGCAGCAGCTTTCACGCTACTGCAATAAATAAAATATTTCGCATCGCTTTGTAGAAAGCGATCAAACAGTTGTTGTGTGAGGTAGGTATTGGCCTCAAAATAAGCGGCTGGCGCACTGGTATTTTTCATATCATGCGCTTTACCTGCCAGGTGCACCACGGCCTCTACTTGCGGCAGTGCGCTATTCGCCAATTCATCCCATGTAATCACACTGGTGGGCTCCTCATGGGATTCCCGCCGACGGGTAAGGCCGGTAACATACCACTTCTCTTTCGTATACGCCATGAGGTTAGTACCTGCAAAGCCACGATAACCACTCATTAATACCTTCATTAAGATACTTTTGCCAAGTTTCTGTATATATGTAATGTTTTCTCTACTACTTTATCTACGCCAAATTCTTTTTCCGCCAATGTCCTGGAGTGTGCGCCCATGCGCTTACGCAGGTCTTCGGAGAGGATGAGTCGGCGCATGGCTGCTGCCAGTGCTTCCGCATCTTTTGCCTGTACCAGGAAACCGTTATAATCATGGATGACGCATTCCCTGCAGCCGGGAACATCGGTGGTGATAATAGGACGCCCTACTGCAGCAGCTTCTATCAGTGATTTAGGTAATCCTTCCCGATAAGAGGGCAATACCACCAGGTCTGATTCTTGTAGTAACTGACGTACATTTTTCTGATAGCCGATCCATTTGATGTAGTCGCCGTCTGTGAGGGAACGTAATTCCTCTTCCGGGATGGCGGCCAGGTTTTCATGGTCTACATCACCTGCGAGAATGAATTGCGCTTTATCCTGTAATTCTTTGCGGACCAAGTTGGCGGCGGTAATGAATTCTATGACGCCTTTATCGCGCAACATGCGCGCAGGTAATACCACTTTCACTTTTCCTGGCACCAGCGCTTTGACCATATAATTAAATTCTTGCAGGTCTACGCCGGAACCCTTGATGAGTGTGACATCCCGATCTTCTACGATGCGCAGGGAACGAAAGACTTGTACATCATCTTCATTTTGAAAAATGAAATGTTTGTTGCCGCCACGGAATCCAAACTTCATCATAGTAAGCAGTACTTTCTGTGCTAACCCTTTTCGGCCTGCGGTGAAGTTATATCCCAGGCCACTGATAGCATTGACAATACCTTTAATCTTACATAACCTGGCGGCGATACTACCGTATAAGGCTACTTTAATGGTTACATGATGCAGTACATCCGGTTTATGTCGTTTATATAGGCGTAACAGTTGGCGAATGGTATTGAGTTCTTCTTTCATATTAGTACCGGAGCGCTTAAAGGGTAGGTCAATCACCTTTAAGCCATGACTGCGGATTTCCTCCGCGCGTCCGGTATCTGCGGTAACGATAGTTACATCGTAACCCGCCTGTTTGGCTGCCAGGGCAATGGGCAGCCTATGAGACAGGAAGAACCAGTCTACGTTTACAACGATAAACAGCTTCATGAAATATGGTTAAAATTTTCTCGGTTTTTCTAAATGCGCTTATTCTATATTCAGGTTTTTCTTGTTGGCTTGCATGCGTTTCAGCTTATCCAATTCATTGTTGCTACCAGGTTTTTGAATAGAAATATTTCTAAACTTTGAAGGTGGCGCATAGTCATATGTTTTAGCTCCTTTAAAAGGCACTGCATTATTCTTCCAGACAGGATCTAATACTTGTATACTTCCTGCTAGCGGTTTATCCGCAGCGGTGTAGTGAGCATCTGTTCCACCCATCCAGAATGCGCTGCCGCTACCATCATCTGTATGTTTATTAATGGTAATATTCACTTGTTTCTGATCGGGTCCTGGCAAGCGGGACAGTCCAATAACAATACCATATTTTTCATTATTGAAAGTTACTGCCCGATCTATTGTGATATCATCTACTGCATCTTGACTACTATTCGGTTCTATATCGATACCCGCCATCGGCAAGGTGCCGGAAGTATTGCTCACCACTGGTTGAATTAACTTCAATCCTTTCACGGAACCAATCGTAATACCATTTCTACGGTTATTATCTACGAAGGCATTGTAAATAGTGATATTGGTATTAGCATTCATTTTCTCTGCTTGGCCAATGTAAATGCCGTCTCCCCAACATTTCGACACACGGGGATTATAGATACTGATATTATCACTAGAACGAATGTCTATCCCCATCCCCCATTCTCCGCCATTGCCTTTGTGTTGGTCTCTGTCGCCGATGACCACCGGATTATAGACTTTCACATTTTGTACATCCAGCATACGCAGGATAGCATATTTCGGCTTTCCCGTAGGTTGTAGTACCAGGGCGGAATTTGGCTGAAACATAACGGTGCTGTTACTTTTCAGTGACAAGCCTCCATCATTGACCATGACAGGGAAGTTGGGCATTTTTACCACACTATGGGTATTGATGGCCGACTGCAACTGGCTCGTATAGTCTACAGATCCATCTTTTACATAGCCTTGTGGCAAAGCGGTTGTCAAATCAAAAGCAGTGGCATTATCATTAACAGCAGCACTGCGAAATTGTGTAGCAGCTTGACTATTACTATAAGTGGATGGTAAATTCCGGTAGCGGAAAGCATCCTGAGCATAACAACCTACACATAACCAGAGGCAGGCTGTAAAGGTTAAACAACGTCTGCGCATATACTAAGTTTTAATGATTTTCGTATATAGCCTCCCATGTATTGAGTATCATGGATTTTCCGAAATTATTCCTTACAAATGCAGCATTTCGGCTACCATATTCTTTTCGGGTATGGACATCTGTTTTCATCAATTCCATCATACCGGCCGACAATGCCACTGGATCTCTTGGCGGAACGATGATACCACCATTTGCCCCCTCCACAATACTGCGAATACCGCCTACATCTGTGCCAGTAACTGGTAGTCCTGCAGACATGGCCTCCAACAGCGCCATGGGCATACCTTCGCTGCGAGAGGAAATTACATAGCCATCATATTCCGGAATGATGGCAGAAATATTTTTTACCAGTCCAAGGAATTTCACATTTCTGTTGAGTCCTGCTAATTCCGTTTGTGCTTTGAGTTCCTGTTTCAAATCACCATCCCCGGCAATATCCAATGAAAAAGGAATGCCCGAACGAAACAATAATTGCAAAGCATCAATCAGGTTACGATAATCTTTCACTTCTATTAATCGGCCTACTGCAATCCAGCGAAACACAGGCTGTACCTGTTTTTCAGCAGGCTGTGCAAATAATTCTACATCGATCGCATTATACACCACAGCAGATCTGTTGGCATCAATGCTCTTTTTTTCTTGTAATCGTTCCAAAGCGGGTGCCGAAACTGCCGTATGATAATCCACCCATTTGTTGGTCAGTCGATAAAAGAGATATGGACTGATCATTCTTTTGCGGGCATCATAATTACTATGAGAAGTATTGATGACACGAATACCTGGATATCGCAGTTTAATCAATCGGCCTAGGAGATTGGCGTGATAGAGGTGCGTGTGTACGATATCTGGTTGTACTTTCTTCATCACCTGTTTCAATTGTTTCCAGGCATGGAGCATGGTTTTAGCCCCATTCAATCCCAGGTGGAAATGCCTGACCCTTTTATCTAGCCTGTTGAGTAGACCTAGATCTGATTTGATAGTTAGTAGGGAGACATCATACCCTCTGTCGGCCAGCGCTGGAATGATGCCCAGGAGCTGACTTTCAGCGCCCCCAAATCCAAGGGTGGTGATTACGAATAAAATTTTACGATGGCTCATCAGCTTAAACGGACATAAAAAATGAGGAATAATCAAAATTCCTGACTGCCAATTTCGGAGCAGAGAGGTTTTTTGCATTTACTATTGCTGCAGCCAGTTTCTTTTCATCTTCCACCGGTACCACATAACCATTTATACCAGGTTCTATGACGCCTTTGAAATCCACGCAACTGGTGGCTACAACGGGAGTTCCCAGCAACAGTGCTTCCAGCACTACATTTGGAAACCCCTCCTTGCGGGAGGATAGCACAAACAGGTCCGCTTCCCTGAAATACGGATATGGGTTGGATTTAAAGCCATGGAACAGGACCGTGTCTCCCAACGAAAATTCATTGACGAGCTTCCGTAAGTATTCGCTATATCCGGGTTCCATATTTTCTCTACCCAATATATGCAGGCGGGCATGCGGAATGGCCTGCAATACCGCAGGCATTGCTTTTATCAATACATCAAATCCTTTTGCAGAATATAGGGACCCTGCGGCTACAATATTGAATCGCGTGTAATCGTAAACGTTAATCAGTTCATTGGCCATCGTTTCCACCTGTTGCGTATTCACCAGGTTGGGAATATGCCTGACTTTCTTAGCAGCTATACCATAAAAGGTTTCTGCCTCTTCCTTCATCCTGGCGGTTTGCGCAATCACATGATGCGCATGACGAAGCACTTTTTTATTCAGGAATCGTTCTACTTTTCCTTTCATACCGGCACCCAACATATTACTAGGCAAGGTTGGCAAGCGCACCACATTGACATACTTTCCGCCGGTTAGGCGGCGCATGAGAATGCTGATAATACTGATATGATTCAGGGTGGTAAACACGATCTGTGGTTGCAGCTCTTTCATCACGTGGTAAATATCCCGAATACCTGCACTGGTACTGGGTTTCTCTAATCTGATCACTTTCACTTGTTGCGTCAGCAGATCGATATAGTCGTAGGCCGGACAGATGACGATCAAGTGTATATCCAACTGGGTAGTATCCAGGGAATTGATGATATTCATCACCACTTTTTCAGCACCTCCGCCTTTTAAACTGGGTAGTATAAACGCAATCTTCTTTTTCATTCACCATCGTATTAACCGTTAATTAAGGCTCAGCGGGAATCGGCGCAAACTGTCTGCCAGTTGCTTTTCCTGGATTTCCCTGTCTGCTGTAATAATAATCAACAGCAACATCAACATAATTCGTTTATCGTAGTAGGCTACCAGCCCTACATCCATCAGCATCAACACGATTAAGAACGCAGCGAGGAAAAGGCCGGTGCTGTATTTCCGAAGCTTATTCAAAATAGATAGATGAATACTGTAATAGATGATAGGTCCGAGGAAACCTACCCCGAAGAGTAATTCTATGTAGTTATTGTGTGCGTAGAAATGATAATAGTAACGGAAGCTGGCAGCGCCATAGCCGATGATAGGGCTTGCCGTAAACTGCTCCCAACCTTCGCGGATGAACCGCACCCTGTCTTCCGTACTGCCTTCGTTATCACGGCCACCAATGGTAAGGAACAATCGTCCTATACGGTCCATCGCGGGCGCAATATTTTCGTTGATGAAATCGCCTTTCATAAAGAAAGAAATAGCGAAAATGGCGATCACACCGACTGCAATTGTTTTGAATGAACCGAGTAAACTTTTGATATGAATCAGTCCATAGAAACAAATCAGGAGCAAACTAAATCCGATCCCTTTCCTGGAGGCAGTAAGAAAAATTGTATATAAAGCCAGCAGGATATTAAGGAGATGCAAGCCCTGTGCAGCGCGGGTTTTCAATTGATGCCGGTGAAATGCGAGGAGGCTCAGAAAAATTGAAAACATCAACATGATAGACAGGTAGTTCGGATTCAATTCCGTACCAATAAACCGCATCATTTCATCGTCATGGTTTTCCAGGAACTTAAATACTGGAAGTCCTAATGCCAGTGAATAATTGATGAAAGCGTACACCAGTACGATCGTTGTTATCATGCCATGCAGTTGGTACCTGACCAGGAAATAGTACAGCACGAAGCTATTAGCCACCAGTATGAATAATACAAAAGCGTGTTGCAAAGTGGCCTCCGCATCTGGGGACCAAAGGGTAGACAGTAATGCGAGCATGGCCAAGAGGAAAATCCTGTAGCCATGCACATTGGAGCGGAAGCTAAATGTCCTTACGTTTTGCAGATCCAAGAAGAAAGTGAAATACATCAGCGCAGTAATCCCCCATCCATAGATCACCAGCCATTCCTTGTTTAGGAATAGTAGGCTCATGATGAACATCGACACCAATATTTTTACTGGCAATGGCTTCATGAGTACACCGGTTTACGCGTTAACACCTGTTCTATCACTGTTTCCATCATAAAATCCTGTGGCACAAAAGGGCCTTCGTGCCAGTTCAAATCTTGATCCCAATATCCTTGACAATCGTCATACACCTTCATGGCGAAGCCATAGCTCATTTCTACGATGAGTGGCTGATTTTGTGCATCGTAAATAAAATCCAGGGCCAGGCTCTGAGATTTCATTTTCTCTGCCAGGTCCAAGGTGATGCGTACACATCGTTCATCGAATAGTTCTTTGTTATAGCCAATGACCCCGCTGCCGGAAGCGCGAAAATCGTTCTTGCGGTTGTACCTGCGGATGGCAAAGGCTTTTCCGGCGATCGCAATGATGCGGGTATCGTAGCCGTTATCTGGCATAAATTCCTGCATATAGAGATAGCCTTTTTCTTTCCCCTGCATTTTCTCGTAAATGGTAGGAAAGAATATTCTGCCAATTCCTTTGAACAGACCGAGGAAAGCAGCCCTGTTTTTATCGCGTTTAAATCGCCACAACGCATCTCTGAAGCGATTAAAACGGTCACGGGCTGCAAATCCGCGGCCGAAGGCTTTATTGGCCAGTCTGCGTGCATCTGCAGCAGTATGGACCAGTCGTACATTAGAGGCGCCTGCCCCTCCCCTCAGTTTAAACACTTTAGGGAAGTTGGTTTTAGAGATCCAATCTAATGCAGTTGTTTTATCATAAAATACAAAGGACGGTATCATGGGAGCTTTCAATGCTTCCATCAGGTATTTTTGGCCTACCTTATCATCGAAGTGCCAGGCGCTATGCGTATCTGGAAACACTACTTTGCCGGCGGATTCCAGGGAGAGGGTAAGTTGTCGCGCGAAGCGCACCGCTTTATAATCCCCGTGATGCCAATGCCATAAGAGCGCGTCGCAGTCTTGCAGTTGTACCAGGATATCATTGCGGTAGCAATCAACCAACGTATAGTCGATACCGTTATCGCGACAATAAGTTATCCAGCGATCGCTAAAGGAGCCGGGAGTATGATGAATGGCTAGTTTCATTTTCTTTCTTTTTTATATTTCCACCAAAGGCCGATTCCCATGAGGCCTCTTGCTATAGCGAGGTTTAAGGCCGCTCCTATTCCGGAAAAGAGCATAATCAAGGGGAAAGCCATTACGAAACCTGTTACAGAGGCTAGCACTGTATTTTTCATCACCAGTTTATCTTCTCTTTTCACAATGAAGTAATTGGTGCCGTAGCAGTAGTACATCGCCATAAAAACGATACTGACCGCCATGATACAGAGCATCCATACCGCATTGCCTCCTTTCAGGTGAAAGATCCTGGCGATGGGAATCGACAGTGCACAAATGCCTGCGCACAATGCGATCCCCGCTGCTAGGATCAATTTGCGGAATTTATCAAAGGCGCCGCTGTTGCGGTTGAGAAAAGGAAAAAACACTCTTGACAATATGTTGAGGCCAGTATTAGCCGCTTCAATCAAGCTTTTTGCCGCCCCATACACCCCTACTGCTGCGTTGCCGGTGAGCATACCCAGCAGAAAGGTGGTGGAGTTGTTGTAGAGATTGGGCAGAAATTGGTTGATAAAGATGTTGAAATTATTCCGTAGCACCTGCCGTATCTTCCGGATGCCAATAAAGCGGAAACGCAGGCGGTACCTGGTATGCAGCAGGTATTGCGCATATAGTCCCGCGCCTATATATCCCAGCGCATTGAACAGCGGATAGAGGAAGAAATCTTCCTGGCGATGAATAAATACGAAAATGCAGATGGTGAAGAAAATTTTTATGCAAGCAGAAAGGATGGTAATAAACTTCATCTCTTCCATACCTTGAAAAAACCATTCCGGGAATAGCGCATAGCCCGCCAATGCTGGGAATGCCAGTAGGAAAACCATTTTATTATCTGCAAACTGTGGTACGTAAAGTACTAGCGGCAGAAATAAGAGGAATGAAAACAGGACTAGTACAGATTTTACAGAGAGTACGCGACTGTAAATAAGACTGAGTGCATTGTTGCTATGGCGGTGAACAGCCACATCTCTGGTGGCGGTGATATTAAAGCTGAAGTCTGCAAAGCTCTGGAAATAAGCCAGCAGGGAGTTTGCCAGCACAATCACCCCATATTTTTCCGTACCGAAAATACGGAGTACATATGGCAGCGTGATCAGCGGCAATATCATGTTCAGACCTTGCAGTACCGAGAGTGCGCCGAAGTTCTTGATCAGGGTTTTATGTTCGCCTGACAGTTGCTTAGGGGCATGCAGCCGGTATTTCACGGCAGTGTTTGACCACTTGCGTCGTAGCTTGGATATGGTTAAATTCATAAAAAGGTTTCTCAACCGCTACTGCGGTATCATATTAAACGGCAGATTGCTGCAAGTTGGCAGCATACCAGTCATAGGCCAGTTTCAGGCCCTGGTGTACGGAAAATTCCGGTTTATATCCAATTAGGTTACTCGCTTTCTGAATATTAGCGAGACTGTGTCTAACGTCGCCGGCACGCTCATCGCGGTATTGCGCCGGGATTTGTACGCCTGCCAGCGAGGTAATCACTTCCCAAAGCTGGTTGAGTGTAGTACGTTCTCCGAAGGCGATATTGATCACTTCATGTTGTTTTAGTTCCGGCAGCAGCAGGGCTTTAATATTGGCCTGCACTGCATTTTCCACGAAGGTGAAATCGCGACTGGTTTCTCCATCGCCATTGATAAAAGGTGCTTCTCCTTTCAGCGCCGCCTCTACGAACAGTGGAATTACTGCTGCATAGGGCCCGCGTGGGTTTTGACGTGGCCCGAACACATTGAAATAGCGCAGACCTATCGTGTGAAATTGGTAAGTACGAGAGAAGATGTCTCCATACAATTCATTAACATACTTCGTAATCGCATATGGCGATAATGGTTTACCGATGTGCTCTTCCACCTTTGGCAATCCCGGATGATCCCCGTAAGTGCTGGAGCTGGCGGCATATACCAATCTTTTCACGCCCGCATCTCTTGCAGCCACCAGCATATTCAAATGGCCGGTGATATTGACATCGTTGGAAGTCTGCGGATCATTGATAGAACGAGGAACAGAGCCTAATGCAGCCTGGTGGCTCACATAGTCCATACCGTTTACCGCCTCGCGGCAGGTTTCCGGATTGCGGATATCCCCTTCCATCAGTTCAAAGTGCGGATTATTGAAGTGTTGTTGGATATTATCTTTACTACCTGTGGAGAAATTGTCCAGTACGCGCACTTTTTTTGCGCCATACTTCAGCAGGTATTCCACCAGGCCGGAGCCGATGAAGCCTGCGCCTCCAGTAATCAGGAAGGATTTATCATTTAAAATATCGTTATGATATGGTTTATCGTACATGATTATTTTTTGAGAGATGAGCAATTACAGGCGTGCATCCGTGATTTCTTTCGGTAACACACCCTTTACATCGTATACCACTGCGCGATTCTTACAAAGCTTGTTAATGTTCAGCTCATTGAAAGCATCGTGTGCCACTGCGAGAATCACTGCATCATAGTCACAAGCGGTGTTCAGCTCCTGCTGTGATTTCCAGCCGTATTCATGTTCTACTTCTGTAGGCGTAGCCCATGGATCGTAGATCGTGATATTGGTGCCGTAATCCGCCAGTGTATTCAGGATATCCACTACTTTGGTATTTCTTACATCTGGGCAGTTCTCTTTGAAGGTTACGCCCAATACCAGTATTTTCGCACCTTTCACGGGAATATCTTTCTTCACCATCAATTTGATCACTTCCTGAGCCACATAGGCGCCCATTCCATCGTTGAGGCGGCGACCAGCGAGGATAATCTCCGGATGGTAACCGGCTTCTTGTGCTTTTTGCGCCAGGTAGTACGGATCAACCCCAATGCAGTGGCCACCTACTAATCCTGGTTTAAATTTGAGGAAGTTCCATTTAGTACCGGCAGCTTTCAATACTTCGTCTGTATCAATGCCGAGGCGATTGAATATTTTAGCCAGTTCGTTTACAAAAGCAATATTGATATCTCTTTGCGCATTTTCGATCACTTTCGCTGCTTCTGCCACTCTGATGGAAGTTGCTTTATGGGTACCTGCTGTGATCACAGAACGATACAGTTGGTCTACTTTTTCTGCTACTTCAGGTGTAGAGCCGGAAGTTACTTTCAGAATTTTTGAAACCGTATGTTCTTTATCTCCGGGGTTAATGCGTTCTGGAGAGTATCCTGCAAAGAAATCCTTATTGAACTGGAGGCCGGAATGTTTTTCCAGTACAGGTACGCATTCCTCTTCTGTTACACCAGGATATACGGTGGATTCATACACCACGATATCTCCTTTTTTCAGCACCTTTCCAACTGTTTCGCTGGCTTTAAAGAGTGGCGTCAGGTCTGGTCTGTTATTTTTATCAACAGGAGTAGGCACTGTTACGATATAGACATTGCAAGGAGCGATGCGTTCCAGTTCATTGGTACAATACAATCCGGTGGGGGTAGTGCAATCCGTCAGTACAGCGCTGAGCTGATCGGCACTTACCTCCAGGGTATGATCGTTACCGCCCATGAGGTCAGCCACTCTGGCGGCGTTGATATCGAATCCTATTACCTTATATTTTTTGGCAAATTCCACGGCGAGCGGTAATCCTACATAGCCCAGGCCAATAACTCCAATTTTAATATCCTGATTCATAGTGTTTTCAATAAAAATTTATTTGCTGAATACGTTTTTAATTTTTTTGATCATTGGTTTGTTCTCTTCATCTTCCATATAGCCGTAACCGTAGCCATATCCGTAACCGTAGGAAGTGCCTTGTTTCACATCATTGATGATGATATTGAGGCGAGGCATTTTCTGGTGTTGCATCAAGTCTTTTGTCAGTTTAGCCTGTTCGCGGAAGGTATAACCTTGGCGCATCAGGTAGAGCGACGCATCTGCAAATCTTGCCAGTAGTTGGGCGTCTGTAACGAGGCCAACCGGAGCCGTATCTACGATGATATAGTCGAACATTTTGCGCAGTTCTGCAAAGAGCAGGCCGGTATTTTCCAACAGGAGCAATTCCGCCGGATTTGGAGGGATTGGACCAGAGGAAATCATCCAACAGTTTTCGTGTATACCAGAAGGTTTAATCACGGCGTCTATGGCTGATTTACCGATAGCGTAAGTACTGAAGCCGGTATGATTGCTAAGGCCAAGGTTTTCTGAAATTTTGGGTTTGCGCAGGTCCAATTCCAGCAGCACTACTTTTTTACCAGAAAGGGCAATCACCGCTGCCAGGTTGGTGGCTACGAAGGATTTACCTTCACCACTCATACTGGAAGTTAGTAAAATTACTTTTTCCTGTGGATTGGTCATGATGAATTGCAGATTCGTGCGCAATGCCCTGAATTGCTCTACCAACGGGGTTCTTACATCCTTTCTAACCACTAATAGTTCTCCTTCTGTATTATGTCCAATTTCGGCCAATACAGGCACCGGTGTGAGGGATTGTACTTCTTCCCTACTGCGGATACGCCTGTTCAACAGGTCTGCCAGGTAGAAAATCCCTGCCGGTAAGCCCATACCAAAGATAAAGGCGATCAGATAGATAAACAAACCCTTGGGTTTAAAAGGCTTAGGATCACTTTTAGCTGGGTCTATGATCCGGGCAATAGCCAGGTTGGACGACTTAGAAATGGCCGATTCTTCGCGTTTCTTCAGCAGGTACAGGTATAACTCCTGTTTAATGGCCTGCTGGCGAGAATAGTCTAAAAATACCCTTTCTGTGGATGGCACCTTTTGGATTTGCTTATTTAGGTTGCCCGCATTGGTTTGCATCGCTTCCAGGCTTAGCTCGATCCCCTTTTTGAAAGTACTCAGATTACTGAGCAGATCGCTGCGAAGCCCGGCCAGTTGTACATCGATGTTATGAATCACCGGATGGCCTTCGGTATTGGCCAGTAGTAAGCGCTCCCTTTCCAGTTGGAGGGTATTGTATTTTTCAACGAGACTCACAAAAGTAGGGTCCTGTACGACGATGGCCGAAGGCACTACCCTTTTGTTGTTCTTTTCATCTTTGACGTATTGTTCCAGCGATTCTACCACATTCAGTTTCACCTGCTGGTCGATCAGTTGTTTACGGGAATCGCCGGTACCTGCCACTAGCAGTTTGGCTTGTTCTCCCAGGTCGGCCAGTTGATTGGCCTCTTTGAAGCGCTGGATATTCTTTTCCACGCCGGATAATTCCGCAGTTACGATAGTCAATCTGTTATCGATGAAAGCGATGGTGCTATCGGCGATGCGGTTTTTATCTTCCACACTGGCACGCATATACGTATCAATGAGTTTATTGAGCACCATTTCTCCTTTACGAGGAATATCAGAGGACATAGTAAGCTCGATGGTACTTACTTGTTTGTTGGGAATACCTGCGTCCAACTGGCGCAGATAATCCGCTACGGTTTTATCCACTGGGCTGACTTCCAGGGTATATTCGCGGTGATCGAGGGGATATTCGGTATGCCTATCCATGCGGAGTAACCCTGCGACAGATTGAATCGTGTCTCCCCAACCAGCTATCTTCTTCCAGGTGTCGGTACTCAGTTGGAAGCTATCTTTCCCCAGTGGGGTTAGTATGTAGTTCGCTACTGCCAGGCTATCTTTCAGCGATAGCCATTCCATGGTGAAAGGCGTATTACCATAAAGTTCTGTTTTTTTCAGTCGCCCTTCCACGAGGTAACGAATATATAACCGTTCATCTCTCACCACTTTTTCCATCAAGGAACGGGAGCTGATAATCTCCAGTTCATTGTCCACGCTGCTTTTGCTGGTGAACATTTCCATTTGCTGTAAGATATCAGCGCCAGGAATATCTGCCCCTTTCTGTTTATCCTCTACCAGGATTTTGGCATTAATTTTATAACCGGGCGTGGCATAACGCAGATATATCCAGCCTAGTGTGCCTGTCAGTAAAAGACTGAACACAAACCAGTACCAGGAGCGGCCTAGGCGATCCAGCAGTTTGCGAAGGTCCAGTGTTGCTTCCGGTTCGGTTGCAGCATTGCCTTGGAGCGGGTTCCTGCCGTTGAAAGATTGATATTTATTCTCCTGCATGATCGTACAATTAAAAGTTAATCCTGGAGGCCACGACAATCAATAATGACAGTACAGAAGCCATGATAGAAATGCGTTTCACCTGCGACATATCCGTTGATGCTACCTTTTGCTTATTCGGCTCTACGTAGATCACATCTCCCTGACGTAAATAATAATAGGGAGAAGTAAACAGGTTACTTTTATTCAGGTCGAAGCGTACAAACTCCTTTTTGCCTTCGCTTTCGCGGATGAGCAGTACGTTTTCGCGTTTACCGTAGATGGTCAGATCACCGGCCATCCCAATCGCATCCAATAAGGTTACTTTTTCGTTGGGCATGATATAGGAAGACGGCCTTGCCACCTCCCCCAATACCGTCACTTTAAAATTCGCAAAGCGGACATTCACCACTGGGTCTTTATAGAGCGCCGCAGCTTTCGCTTGAATCTCATCTCTTACCGCATCCGTAGATTTTCCTTTCACTTGCAGTTTGCCAATCATGGGCAACGAAATATTCCCATCCTTATCTACGAGATAGCCAGAAACCGCTGTACTAGGCATTCCTGCGGGCGTGGTACTTGGAGCCGACTGCCCTTGTTGATTGAGTAAAGCAGTGGCACTGGGGTCCATTGTCTGGATCGTCACCTGGAGGATATCATCTACCTGGATGGCAGGTGTCTTATATACAGCTTGTTCTACTTCCGTATGCGGAACGGTGTCTGACAGATCTTTGAAGTAAGTAATATTCTTCGGTGCTCTACAGGCAAAAAGCCCGGAAATAACTAACAGAAGCAGCCAGTACAGGGAACTGTACCGGGGCTGCATTGCATCTGTCCGTTTTTGATTGCTTATTATCATAGTCAACTTTTCTATTTAGTATGTGCGTGACAGTAAGTTTGCTAACTGATTACATCGTGATGGTACCTTTGTCCAGTTCTTCGTATGCAGAATTTCTGCTGATGAATTCTGGTACTAATTTTTTCATCTGTGCCACAGTAGGCATCAGATAGTGCTTGCTCGCAGCGTCTATGAGGTCTTCGACCTGTTCATTTACTAGTGTGAAATCGTAGGTGCGTACTTTGGCAATCATGATTTTTTCATGATAGGTAGCCATGGTATTTTCGGCGTTGTTCAACAGTTCTTCGTATAATTTTTCTCCAGGACGAAGGCCGGTATATACGATTTGAATATCTCTTCCTGGTTCTTTTCCCGACATGCGAATCATTTTGCGGGCTAGGTCTGCGATCTTCATGGGTTTACCCATATCGAAAACAAATATCTCTCCTCCTTGTCCCATAGAACCGGCTTCCAGTACGAGTTGGCAAGCCTCTGGAATCGTCATAAAATAGCGAGTGATCTCCGGATGTGTCACCGTTAATGGGCCACCTTTTTCCAACTGTTGTTTAAAGCGTGGAATCACGGAACCATTGGAGCCTAATACATTGCCGAAGCGAGTGGTAATGAATCGTGTAGGCGGTGTGCCGTAAACTGGCCCTGGGCGCAGGAATTGTTCATTCAGGTAATTATTGAATGATTGCGAGAAGATTTCTGCAATACGTTTGGAAGCGCCCATCACATTGGTTGGATTCACTGCTTTATCAGTAGATACCATTACAAATTTTTCTACATGGTATTCTACGGAAAGCTCCGCCATGATTTTGGTGCCGAGTACATTATTCATTACCGCGATGGAAGGATTTTTTTCCATCATGGGCACATGTTTGTAAGCAGCAGCATGATAGACTATAGCGGGCGCATAGATATCAAACAATTGTTGCATGCGCGTATGGTCACATACGTTACCTATAAACGGAATGATTTGTGCACGACCGCATTTATCCGCCAGCTCTAATTCTAGCTCATGTAGCGGCGATTCTGCCTTATCACATAGCACAATCAACCCTGGTTCATATTTCACTAACTGTCTTACAATTTCGCTACCAATAGAGCCGGCAGCGCCCGTTACGAGGATATGTTTCCCTTTCAGCTCTTCGCTGATGCGAGGATTCCTGATTTTGATCTCTGCTCTTTCCAGCAGATCTTCAATATTAATATCTTTCAATTGTACACTGTTATTTACGTCACCGTCCACCCATTGGCTGACTGGCACTACTTTCTGCACTTTTATATTCAATGAAATGCAGGTATCCACGAGTTCGTTTAGTCGTTCTGGTTGTATATGATCTTCTGGTATTAGTAAGACATCTACCTTCGCTTGCACGAGTCTATACAACTGATTGGTATCTGCTGCATATATTGGGAGTCCTTCCAATGATTTACCCGCATGCGCGGCGCCATCTGCAATGAACGCCACTACGCGTATTTCCGCTGTAGGATCGTCACTGATGGCTTTTCGCAGCATGAGCCCGGTATGACCGGTATAAAAAATAGCTGCGCGCACCTTATTGGTGGAGCGTAACAGCGCATAATAACGAAAGGTCCATTTTACGAGGAGTCGGTACGACAGCAACGCAAAAGCGCTAATAAAAAAGTAAATCAGGATGATTGAAAGCGGGAATATATTCAGGTCTACATATTGCGTATATGCGTAACCGATAGTATATAACGCAGCGCTACATAGTACATTCATACCTGCAATACGCGCGATATCCGCCATACCGGTATGGCGTACAATTCCTCTGTATGTACGCAACGAGAGTGATAGGAGCAAGTTGACGCCCAGCACCCACCATGAAATCTGCGCGATAGGATAAGGCGCAATGTCTTTCATATCAAAATTCAGCCGCAGTAAGAAGGCTAAATTCACAGCCAGAACGGAACACCCAAGGTCAAGCAATAATATTAGCCATGACGGGGTGATCCATGATGTTTTTCGCACCATAGGTTTCAATATCAGATATGGTTATAAAATACTTTCTAGATCAACCCATAAAACATGCGATGGTTAGGTTTTTCATAGATGACCGCAATGTATGGGCTGATACAGTTAACAAGTTTGCATTCCTACGTAAAGTTAGTCTGCGTGATTATAACTTCGGTTTTCAATAGTGAATGCAAAGTAGAAAATAAAATTTAAAATCTATATCATTGAAACGGAAAATTAATATGCTTTTTTGATGATTTTTTTGTGCGTACAGTTAATATCCGCTGTGGTAGCGACTCTAAAGTTTCGTTGCGATGCATGGTCTTTCAATTTTTTCTCGTTAGCAAATGCTGATGTTGCGAATCAATACGATCGATATGGTTTCTCAAGTGCAAATAAGGAACAAACATTATACCAATAAGGTCAACAAACAAACTATTTTTTTGAAAAAAAATTAACGCCGCGAGCGCGGCGTTAATTTTTATCTAATATAATCCACTTTTTATAATCATGGCTTAACCAGTACCAGCAAGCTTTTCGCGCCATGCGCACCTAGTACAAGCGACTGTTCAATGTCGGCAGTTTTAGATGGTCCTGCAATGAAAACACCGAAGCCATTTTCAGGTGATCCGATTTTTTCATACGCCTCATGCATCGTAGCGAGTATACGTTCACGTGATATTATTAATACGAGATGTTGGCATATAAATGGCAACGCACGCACTTGCATTTCTTTTTCTGTCAACCAGACTGCACCGTTCTCCGCCACTGCCCACTGGCCTTCCACCAGGGCAACATCTACATCTTCTAATGTATGTGGATCTTCGTTTATCCATTCCCGTTGTATGGATGACCTCGCATCTATTATACGTAATCTATCCGGCAGATGTTTATCCAGTGCTGCCAATTCATCTGCTTCGGAATTTATTTCTTCTACGATGGCACCTAATCCTTCTACTACTTTTTTATAATCTTCGAAAGTATCTGGCATATCAGACAATCCTTCCAAAGAAGGCAGCATCGTATGTTCCGGCTGATTGTTTTTTACGGCTTGTAATATTTTATCCCTGCTGCTCATCTTTTTTATTTTTTGCATACCATTCAGAAAAAGATACTTTCGGAGGCGCAGGCATTTCTCTTTGCTTATACCATGGATTCATCCGATTATTTACCATACCAGGAAATGCGCGTAATACCCATCTGCCCATCTTACCAGCGGTACGATAAGTAGCAGGAGATGATAATACAGACGTCATCATCTTCATACTCATTTTCTTTCCGCTAGTAGCATATCCTTCTTGCACGATGACTTGTCTCCATTTATATAACTGTTGATGTATATCTATTTTAACAGGACATACATTAGAACAAGAACCACATAGTGTAGATGCGAAAGGAAGATCCGCGAAGTCTTTCATATCCAGGTTAGGCGCCAGGATGGAGCCAATAGGGCCCGCTACGGCAGTATGATAACTATGTCCGCCACTTCTTCTATACACAGGGCAAGTATTCATACACGCACCACAACGGATACACTTCAATGAGTTGCGGAAATCTTCTCTTCCCAATTGCCTAGAGCGGCCATTATCCACTAATACAATGTGTAACTCCTGCCCTGGGTTCGGTTGACGGAAATGGCTGGAATAAGTAGTGATAGGCTGTCCAGTAGCACTTCTTGCCAATAATCGCAGGAATACGCCTAAATGTTTCCGCTTGGGAATAATTTTTTCAATACCCATACAAGCGATATGCACCTTGGCTAGATGTGCGCCCATATCTGCATTTCCTTCATTGGTGCATACTACCATTTCCCCGGTTTCTGCTACCGCGAAGTTAACGCCAGTGATAGCGGCATCTGCTTGGAGGAATTCTTGTCGCAAGTGCTGACGTGCCGCTGCTGTGAGGAATTGCGGATCTGCGTTACCCGCAGGCGTACCCAGATGTTCATGGAATAACTCCCCGATTTCTTCTTTCTTCTTATGAATGCAAGGCAATACGATATGACTAGGCGGTTCTTTCGCGAGCTGCACAATGCGTTCGCCCAGATCCGTATCAATGACGTCTATGCCATTTGCCTCCAGGTGTGGATTTAGGTGACATTCTTCCGTCAGCATGGATTTACTTTTAACCATGCGTTTCACCTGGTGCTGTTGGAGTATTTCTAAAACGATTTTATTATGTTCTGCTGCATCTGCGGCCCAGTGTACGATTGCGCCGTTTTTGATGGCCTGTTGCTCAAACTGTACCAGGTAATCGTGTAAATTCCCCAATACGTGGCGTTTGATATCAGAGGCAGCTTCCCGCAATTTCTCCCAGCCGCTTACAGACCAGGCCATGCGATCTCTTTTTTTCCTTACCCACCATAATGTTTCGTCGTGCCAGTTTACCCGTGGTTCATTTTCGTTGAACTTGTCCGCAAGGGTGGCATGATCTGTTGTATGACTGTTCATCAGATAGTACTATTAAGAATTTCTGCGATATGCATCACTCGCAGCGGCTGCTGACGGCGATTGATAATACCTTCCAGGTGCATGAGGCAACTAACGTCTGTTCCGGTGATCACTTCCGCTTCATGTTTAACGTGATCGGCTATACGGTCCACACCCATTTTCACAGACACGGCTTCTTCTGCTACGCAGAAGGTGCCACCAAATCCGCAACATTCGTCTGTACGATCTAGGGAGATGAGTTCCAATCCGGCTACCATTTGTAACAGTTGCCCAGGTTTGGAGAATGGTTGATCTACGAGCTCACTCATCTGTGCTAGGTGTAGTCCACGTTGTCCGTGACAGCTTTGATGCAGTCCCACTTTATGCGGGAACCTGGCTGGCAGCGAAGTTACTTTCAATACATCGGTGAGGAATTCGGACAGCTCGTATATACGTGCACGTATATTTTCGGCAGCGGCTTCTCTTTTCGGCTCATGTAAATGATCCTTAATATGAAGTACGCAGCTACCGGAAGGGGCTACGATATAATCAAATCCGTCAAAATGATCTACAAAGAGGCTGTTGCAGCCATGTGTGAGATGTTCAAAGCCTGAATTGGCCATTGGTTGGCCACAGCATGTTTGTCCTTGTGGGTATTCCACCTCGCAGCCCAGCTTTTGCAAGAGCTGCAAGGTGGCAATACCTACCTGTGGATAGAACTGGTCTATGTAACAGGGTATAAAAAGTCCGACTTTCAAGTGCTTCCTATATTAGTTGTTCTGCAAATTTAGCAGTTGGTGCCATAGGAAACCTTGCATTTTTTTACCGGTTATTAATTCATTATTACCCCAACAGTGATAATATATTATTCTTGAAGGGTTTCTTCGCGCTGCTTGCGTTGCAGCCAGCCCTGTACTGCTCGTATTTGGGCGAAAGTAGCGGCATCTCCGGTACGTTCCTTTATAGGCCCCGCGGCGGTTGCTCCTAGGTCCCGGATATGGTTCATAATGAGCTTTACAATGCCTTCCGGAACGAATTTCTCCAGCTCCAGCTCACCGGCTTCCACGCATTGGGCCAAATGGCTTTCTATGGTGCTGGCAGCGAGGTTACGAGCAGTGGCTATCTCCTCGATAGTCTTACCTCCCAGGAATAATTCCAAAGAGCCTCTCCTGCTGCTTCCTTTTTCCACCTTTCCTTTGGCCTTAGCTGGCAGGGCAACGGGTGCATCTGTGCCGGTACGTTTGGCCAGATAGTCTGTTAATCCTTTATTGAACTGGATATCGCCATAAGCGCATTCCCATACCTGTTGCAGTTTTAGCCAGAAATCAGATTCGAGCGACATCAGTTGCAAATGGTATTTCTTTGCTTTGGCTTTCTTCACTTCTTCTATGTGTTCCCGCAGGGGAACAATCATTTCTTCGTATATGCTCTTGGTAAAATAGCCTACTGCCTTGGTGATACGTTCTTCCAACTGCTCTGTTTCGCCGGTCTGTGCAACAACATCGAGTAGTTGGTTCAACTGTACGGTAAACCTGGCGGCCACTTCGGCCTGTTGCACAATCACGCTGGAGAGATAACGGGTGATTTTGAGCGCGGCATCAAAATCAGGAATTTTCTTGTCCTCTATCCAAATGGCATGTGATTTTATCAATGCCTGCATTTTATACCAGTCGAATAAATGCAGTAGGTGAGACGCTTGGTACTTCTTACGCTCCATCTCCAGCAGCACTACCATTTCATTTGGTTCACTCTCTTGCCTTGCAAACTCAATGACGCGTGGATCTGTTTTAATACTGCCGAAACCAATGCGGGAATGCAGTACCAGTCCGTCTAGCGAGGTACAACGGCTCAGCGCAACGTATACCTGACCGGGAGCAAAGGCATAACCGGCATCGATGATAGCCCTTTCGAAGGTAAGCCCCTGGCTTTTATGAATCGTAATAGCCCAGGCCAAGCGAATCGGGAACTGAGTGAAACTGCCGATTTCCTCTTCTTCTATGCTGTTTTCATCGGCATTAAAGTGATAGCGGATATTTCTCCAGGTTTCTTTCCCCAGCTTCATTTCCTCATGAGATCCGGAAAGTAGCAGGGTAATTTCATCTTCATCGATCTCCGTTACCGTGGCAATTTTACCGTTGTAATATCTACGTGGCTGTGCAATATCGTTTTTGAGGAACATTACCTGCGCCCCTATCTTCAATTGCAGCACCAACTCCGTAGGCAATGCTTTATCACTGAAATCACCTTCAATTTTTCCTTCGAAGCGATGCAGCTTCCCTGGCATAGCTGCCAGCCTGGAAGCATTGATATCATCTGCCTTGCGGTTATGCGTGGTCAGTACGATAAATTCATCCTCATCATTCCCTTTGAATTCAGGACGATAATATTTATTCAGGAGCTGTAAATCTTCGCCTTCCACTTGATCATTACGAATCCTGTTCAGGATATCAATGAATTCCTGTTCATTCTGACGATAGATTTTTTTCAGCTCAATGTATATCGGCGGTTGTTGTTCGATGGCTTTGGCATCGAAGAAGAAAGGGGAATTGTAGTACTGCGACAACAAAGTCCATTCATCTTCTGGAATCACTGGTGGCAACTGGTACAAATCTCCGATAAACAGTACCTGTACACCGCCAAATGGTAGCAGTGGCTTGTTCCGGAAATGGCGCAAAATCGCGTCCATCGCATCCAGCATATCACATCGCACCATACTCACCTCATCAATGATGAGCAGTTCCAGCTCTTGCAACAGTGCTTTCTTATCGTTTGTAAAGCGAATATTTCGGAAAAGGGAATGTCTGTCTGTACTACTGACAATATCATCTGTAAATCCACGCTTAGTTCCAGGCACAAAAGGCCCGAATGGCAATTGGAAAAAAGAGTGCATGGTTACGCCGCCTGCATTAATGGCCGCTACACCGGTAGGTGCTACGATCACTGTATTCTTGCGGGTATGTTCCTTGATATATTTCAGAAATGTGGTCTTCCCCGTTCCTGCCTTTCCAGTAAGAAAGATGTGGCGGTTAGTCTGGTTAACAAAATCTGCCGCCAGGTTAAAGACGACATTTGCGCTATCTGGTTGGGCCATCTCCTATAAAATTGAAACTGCGAATATAGGGATTTTTAACATGACTTTTTGCCCTAGAGGGTTATCTTCGTATCTAAGATATTATTTTATGGAAACAATTAAAGTAGCCACCGCTCAGTTTGAGAACCGCAGCAACGATAAAGCGTATAACCTCGGAAGAATCAGAGAACTTTCCAAAGCCGCCGCCGCAGACGGCGCACAAGTAGTAGCCTTTCATGAATGTAGTATCACTGGCTATACTTTTGCCAGAAATCTCAGCGAAGCCCAAATGCTGGAAATTGCAGAACCCATTCCTGACGGGCCTTCTATCCGTCAACTGACCGCCATTGCTGCTGAAAACAATATCAGCATCCTAGCAGGACTCTTCGAAAAAGATGAAGCCAATCAACTGTTCAAAGCCTACGTTTGTGTAGATAAAAATGGACTGGTGGCCAAATACCGCAAGTTACACCCATTCATTAACCCACATCTGCAACCAGGCAACGAATACGTAGTGTTTGACCTGCATGGCTGGAAATGTGGCATCCTCATCTGCTACGATAACAATGTGGTAGAAAATGTACGCGCAACAGCCCTCCTGGGTGCAGATATCATTTTCATGCCACATGTAACCATGTGTACCCCTAGTCCGCGTCCGGGCGCAGGTTTCGTAGATGCCGCACTCTGGGAGAAAAGGGATACCAACCCTACCCCACTGCGATTAGAATTTGACAGCATGAAAGGACGCTCCTGGCTCATGAAATGGCTGCCAGCACGCGCTTATGATAATGGTATCTACGCTGTGTTCTCCAACCCTATCGGCATGGACGACGACCAGTTGAAAAACGGCTGCTCTATGATCATAGATCCATTCGGAGATGTGCTGACAGAATGCCGTAAGCTGGGTGATGAAGTGGTAACCGCTACATTGACCCGCGAAAAGCTGCAAAAATCCGGTGGATACAGGTATCGCCAGGCAAGAAGACCTGAACTCTATGCGGACATTATCGGCCAGCAACACAATAGTGTGCAGAAGGTAGTATGGATGCAGGGAGATAAGAAATAGATCAATTCCGCCTTTTTTATCTTTTATTTCGAGGTCCCTGCCTGATGGGCAGGGACCTCGAAACAGCATTTTGTCTTCTTTTATTGTTCCGTATTGGCTATTCCAGGTTTAATTTTTCTTCATCCAGATCTATACGATGCAGGAACTTCCGGATGATTTCTTCATTTATCCGTTCCTCGTTTCTATTCTTCTCTATCAGCAGTTGTCGCTGTTGTTCCAGTATATTTTTATACGCAAATTTCACTTGTTCAGGTACAGTGCCCGGTTCATCTGAATTGAGTTGGTTCTGCCAGTGACTAGCCAACTTTCGCAGGTGAAAACTTTGCTCCAGATCATCGGCGTGATACTGCTTCAGGTAATCCAGCGAAACAGTAGCCAGTTCTTCCCGGAGGAGGGTTTCCGTTTCTTCTTCCGGAAGGTGATCATGAAATTCAGGTAGTTTAACTTTTCTGATTAGTGCAGGCAATGTTAATCCCTGAAGCACCAGCGTTACAAGGATCACAATGAAGGTGATGTAGAGGATCAGGTTCCGTTGTGGAAAAATCTGACCATTGTCGAAGGCTACGGGAATAGACAGTGCCGCTGCCAGGGATACCACACCACGCATCCCGGTCCAGCCCATCAGCAAAGGTGCTTGATTACCTGGATTTTTATCCGCTACTGTAATAAAATTGCTGGCTATTTTGGTAATGATTAGTGATCCATAAGCAGACAGTAATCTTCCAACAATGAGTACTGCTGTGATTAACAGACCATAGCCGGTAGCCTGATAGAAGCTGATACCTTCCTGCTTTAAGCCGGCGGTAATTTCAGGCAGATCGAGGCCTATGAGAATAAACACCAGTCCATTCAACAGAAAAACGAGACTTTGCCAAACGTTTTCACCTCTTAATCGGGAAGACCCACTTAAGAAAAGATGTCTGTGCGTAGAAAGGTACAATCCCCCACTTACTACTGCCAGTACGCCAGAGGCATGGGCTGCTTCTGCACCTATGTACATGGCATAAGGCGTAACCAGCGTAAGAATGATGTCCATGTTTACGTCTGTGGGCAGCCATTTATGCGCTTTTTTGAAGATCAGCCCTATCAGCAGTCCTATTACTATGCCGCCGCCTACCATCCAGATAAAGCTGGCAGCAGCCTGGTACCAGATGAATTGTCCAGTACCTACGGCTACCATGGCAAAGCGCATGATGATCAGGGAAGACGCGTCGTTGAGTAGACTTTCCCCTTCCAGGATAGACGACATTCTTTTGGGCACTTTTACAAACTTCAAGATAGCGTTGGCACTCACCGCATCTGGGGGAGAAACGATACCTCCCAGCAAAAAGCCCATGGCCAGCGAGAAACCGGGGATAAAAGCATTGGCCACCAGCGCTACTGAAATAGCCGTCAGGAAAACGACTACAAACGCAAAGCTGCCAATAATCCTTCTCCAGTGCCAGATTTCTTTCCAGGAGTTAGCCCATGCTGCTTCATAGAGCAATGGTGGAAGAAATATGATAAAAATGAGTTCCGGATCAATTTTGAGAACGGGTATACCAGGGATAAAACTGACGGCTAGTCCCGCCAGCACCAGCAATACAGGATAGGCCACCTTTATACGATTACTCAGCATGATGAGTAATACAATGAGTACAATGATCGCCAGATAAAAGGGGAAATGTTCGAGCATGGATAGTGAATTAAAATATAAAATTACACCGGGAAGCTATCAATTGCAAGCCATCCCGAAATGCAATATAAAAAGATTACATATTTCGATTATAGATTTGATTTTCCTCTAAATAGAAAGAGACTGCCTCCATTACGTTGAAAACAGTCTCTTTTTTGCATTTATTTAAGATGACAATCTACAAGGCAATACGCATACTCGATGCTGGTAATCCTGCGCCATTTACCAAGTTACCCACTGAATACGGCTGCCAGCCATAATACACAAAATGCGCACCGGAAGGAATCCTTACTTTAATAACATTACCATCTATCACCGCAGGAATTTCTTTTCCATCTTCCAAAGAAAATCCATGCAGTGATTGATTTCCGGCGGTTGCAATTTTCTCTTTTGCATCATACTGCAAAACCGCTGTATCTCCCTGTAGGAATGATTTTACAGGCGCAGGTCCTTTATAATCCACTGGCAAATGATACGTTTTATGCAATGCCACTTTTGCCAACCGCTCTCCTACTGTACGTTTATCGCGGGGATGCACATCTGTAAGATGTCCTACATCAGAAGTCACGGCCATTCCAGAGAAAGGAATACTATCTGCCATTCTGCGTTGGCCATCCCGAAAGGCAGGCCAGTTCTCTGATTTGTAGCCTTTTTCTGTACTGATGGATGATATCTGGCAGAAATAAAAAGGTAGTTCTGGCGAATGCCACTGCCGACGCCAGTCGGCCACCAGTAAAGGGAACAGTTGTTCATGCTGCTCCATCCTTTTTTTATTGAGGGCATTACTTTCTCCCTGATACCAAATAATTCCTTTTATTGCCAGTTGTGAAAGGCTTGCTATGGCTGCATCGTAGAGGAATCCCGGCTGAAAAGGATGCCGGTAGCCCAGTTCATTGGATGGCGGTTTTATTCCCTGTTTCAGCAAAGGATCGAGATTATTGTGGCCTTGTTCGACGCACCAGGGCTCCATGCCTGGATTTTGTAGCCAGTCGCCATGAAAGAGGGAAGCCACTGCAGCCACTTTTCGCCCTACATCTGGCCTAATCCATGCTTCCGTAGGACTACCGCCCACCGCCACATTAATAAGACCGATTGGTACACCTGTTTCCTGTTGAATACGTGCCCCGAAATAATAACCTACCGCTGAAAAAACGCGTGCGCTGTTACTATCAGATCGCTGCCAGTTGCCGCGGAAATAATTTTCTGGATGCAGATAAATCGTATCCCCAGGGTTAAAGGCAGATACTTGTCTGTTTTCCTGTAATAAGCGCAGATACGGTCGTTGTGCGGTGGCATAGGCTTCCGTGGCATGGTCATCTCCCCATAAAGAAAATTCCATATTGGACTGACCTGCGCAAACCCATACATCTCCTACTAATACATCATTACAACTGATTTTTTCAGCCTTCGTTTGCACGATCAATATTTGTGGAATAGTATCTGCTTTCATAGGTGGCAAGATCGCTTTCCAGTTGCCATCTGCTCCGGCGGTAGTATGTACTGTTTTATTTCCCAGGGAGACACGGATGCCTTTATCCGCTTCTGCCCTACCAAACACCGATATGGGCTGGTTGCGCTGAAGCACCATATGATCCGTGAAGAAGTGCGATAGTTGCAGCTTTGGGGAAATTGTACTGTCTGAAAATGTGGTTGCCTTTAATGCTTGGCATGGCAACAATAAACAGATTAATAACGACCATTTCATCGTGGAATATTTACAGCTTCGAATACAATTTCATTATATCCATTTTTCTCATACAATATGCCTATACGCTTATTCATCGTCAACACTAAATCGGAGTAAGCTGTGTAATCCCCTTTCTTATCTGTAGCAGCTACTGGAATAGCCACTGGCCAATCTTTTGCGTCGGGACTGCTGATACGAATAGTGAGATGATTTCTCTGAACGGTGTCTGCCGCATTGGAAAATGCCAGTATGGCTTTCCCTTTTTTCCAACCGATGTTCAGGATACTTCCTTCGCATACTGGATCCGGCAAACGATTGTCATAGGTGGTACTGTTCCAGGTGGCGCCACCGTCGTTACTGATGGCCACAATGCGCATACGTTTATCTCCTTGCTGATTGCGGGCATTCAATAGGAGTCGGCCTCCACTGAGTTCTGCCGCGGTACATTCATTAGAACCGGGTACTGGTACGGTTGCGCTCAACTGGAAAGTTTTCCCATGATCATCGGTATAGAAGCCGTGTGCTGCATAATCTGTAAAGTCTACTTGCGGATTACCGACAGAGTGATTGGCCGCAACGTATATGCGTCCGCGATATTTCCCTTTGCTGAACTGCATGGCATGACCGGGTGTATTAGCATAGCTGCGCCAGTCTTCCGGGAAATGATAGGCTGGATTTACCTGGGGCTGCTTAGGCCGATGTACTTGCGTGGTGATATTCACTGGTGCCGACCAGGAAGTGCCGCCATCTGTACTGGTAACGTACCATACTTCCCGCAGTCCGTGTCCTTTGCGAATTTCCCCTTCTTGATTATTGCCTGTATTGTAAAACAGGAATATGCGTCCTTTCGGATATGCTGGATCTGTGAGATCCACTACAGGGGCTGGATTCCCTGCCTGAAGGGAATCATTTTCCGCCACTACCTGCAGAGAAGACCAGGTAGCGCCGTTATCCTTGCTGGTTTTCAGAACGATTTTAATATCCCCGAAATCCCCGGCATGTTGTACCCTTCCTTCTGCGAAAGCCAGCAAAGTGCCATCTGGCATACTTACGATGGCGGGTATACGAAAACTCTTAAATCCTTCCGTGTCACTTTTATAGACGATGGCCGAAGGCTGCTGTGCAAACGTTAGCAGATGGCAGCAGAGCAGTAATAATGTAATCAGGTTGCGCCTGTTCATACGTGGTGATAATTGGGTCTTATTTTGATCTTGTGGAGACTAGCATTTCATATCCTGCCAAGTTAATAAAAGCGGGATTATTTTTCCGGGAATCTAGGAAACATCCAGTATAGGCATAAAAAAAGACCCGCTTTTCAGCAGGTCTTTTTCTTAAGTGACAAAACTATTATCTGAAATAATGTTATGCTAATCTTACGTTAACAGCATTCGGGCCTTTTCTGCCTTCTTCCACGTCGAATACTACGCGGTCATTCTCGCCGATGCTTTCTTTAATACCAGATACGTGAACAAAGATTTCTTGATTCGTACCTTCGATTTTAATGAAGCCAAAACCTTTAGTTTCATTAAAAAATTTTACAACACCTGTTTGCATTTAATAAATTTTTAAAAAGTTAATATATTCTCGCCATGTTACAGCCGGCTCGCTGTGCACCTAGAAGAAAAAAGTAAGAAAGCTGAATGTAAAAAGTGAAGATTACGAACAGAATTGAAATACCATATTCTTAAGAAGCCTGACGAAGATAGGTCATATCTAATTACCATCCTAATTTTTTTCTTTTTTAACATCCCCTGTTTGATCCAATTATTTATGCGGTTTAAAATATATTTTAGCGGGATATATGAAGCATCCTGATTCCTGGCGCATTAAAGCCATACTTACCGGTTCTGCCGGAAACATGGTGGAGTGGTACGATTGGTACATCTACTCTACCTTTTCCCTGTACTTTGCACCTGTATTTTTCCCGAAAGGCAGCTACACGGCTCAGCTCCTTAATACCGCCGCCATCTTTGCTGTAGGCTTCCTCATGCGACCCATTGGCGGCTGGTTATTTGGCCGTATTGCCGACAGACAAGGCCGTAAAACAGCGATGACATTATCCGTACTATTGATGTCTTTCGGCTCCCTTTTGATCTGCTGTGCACCTTCTTTTGCCCAAGTTGGGATGTTGGCGCCGGTATTACTGACCCTGGC
This sequence comes from Chitinophaga sp., assembly GCF_019236475.1. Lineage (GTDB taxonomy): Bacteria > Bacteroidota > Bacteroidia > Chitinophagales > Chitinophagaceae > Chitinophaga. The sequence goes on along the minus strand of NZ_JAFAIX010000004.1, from coordinate 514,951 downwards.
CCGTTTGCTCCAAGGACTCAGCGTAGGCGGGGAATATGGCACTTCCGCTACCTATTTGAGTGAAGTAGCTACTTCCAATCGCAGGGGCTTCTATTCCAGCTTTCAGTATGTAACCCTCATCGGTGGCCAGTTATTGGCGCTTGGGGTACAGATATTATTACAAAAGGTGTTTCTCACGCCCGAGGAATTACATACCTGGGGATGGCGCATTCCTTTCTTTATTGGGGCATTGCTGGCGATTACGGTATTATATCTTCGGAGAGGCATGCAGGAATCTACTTCCTTTGAAAAGGAGCAACAGTCCAAAGAGCAAGGCTCGGTACGCGCACTATTTACCAAGCATCCTAAAGCAGTATTGATAGTGGCAGGCCTTACGCTGGGCGGTACAGTGGCCTTCTATACGTATACCACCTACATGCAGAAATTCCTGGTCAACACCGTAAAAATGAGCATTGAAAGTGCCACTACGCTTACTTTCTTCCTGATGCTGATCTACGCATGTATACAGCCCCTCGCTGGACTGTTGTCTGACAAAATCGGCAGAAAACCAATACTGACGGCATTCGGCATAGCAGGCACACTCTTTACCGTGCCTATTCTTACCGCGCTGAGTCATGCTACTTCTGCCTGGGAAGCCTTCTGGCTAATCCTGGCAGCCCTGCTGATTGTAACGGGTTATACTTCTATCAATGCGGTGGTGAAAGCGGAATTGTTTCCTGCGGAGATACGTGCGCTGGGAGTGGGTTTCCCCTACGCGATCACCGTGGCGATTTTCGGGGGAACCGCGGAACCACTGGCCCTTTACTTTAAAAAACAGGGAGTTGAATCCGGTTATTATTGGTATGTCACCGCATGTATCTTCATTTCCCTATTGGTATATGTGTTTTCGAAAGATACGCGGAAAACGTCTTGGCTGGATAAGGATACTCAGTCCTGACGCCCGTACATACGCACTTCGCCGGCATCCGTCCCTATAATCAGGGTGCTGGCGAGGCCTATAAACAGCCCATTCTCTACTACTCCCGGAATATCATTCAACTGCGCATGGAGCTTTTCCGGAGCAGCTATCTCCCCGAAATGACAATCAGCAATGTAATTGCCGTTATCTGTTACAAACAATTTTCCATCGCGGGTTCTCAATGCCGGTGCGGCTTGCAACTGTTCCAGCTTACGCATGGTCAGCTCATGGGCAAAAGGAATGATTTCTACGGGCAGCGGAAATTTACCTAACTGCTGTACTAGCTTGCTTTCATCTGCAATCACGATCATTCGGCCGGAAGCCGCTGCTACAATCTTTTCCCGTAGCAACGCCCCTCCTCCTCCTTTGATGAGTCGCAGTTGTTCATCTGTTTCATCAGCACCATCAATGTCGATGTCTATTCCGGAGATCTCACTGAAAGGGACAATAGGAATGCCTTGTGCTTTGGCCAGTTGCTCCGATTCTACAGAAGTGGCCACTGCACGTATTTCCAGGCCATCCTTTACCATTTCCCCGATACGCATGATGACATAATAAGCGGTGCTGCCTGTTCCCAGCCCTATCGTCATTCCTGGTTGTATAAAAGTCGCGGCTTTGTCGGCCGCCACTTTTTTTGCGATATTTACCTGCATGGCAACAAATATAAGTCACACTAACTGATTTGGAAATCTTGCCTAACCTAACTAATTTTTGACCAAATATTTTTGCTTTGAGAACACTACCACTACTCCTGCTGGCAGCCACTATTGGCCAGTTTCCTGCGCACGCACAGGAGAACCCTGCTGCCCAGGCCATTAATGCTGAAGGATTTACCAAACATATCAGCAAACTGGCCTCAGACGCCTTCGAAGGCCGCCGACCATTCACTCGTGGAGAAGACAGCGCCATACAATATATAGCGGCGCAATTCAAAGAACTGGGACTCAAACCCGGTAATGGCAACAGCTATTACCAGGAGGTGCCTATGGTAAACATTGCCTCCAGACCGGCCGACAAGCTGGTGATCAAAGGGAAAAATGACAGTATTTCCCTCCAATACCTGGAGGATTTTGTGGCGGCCACCAGGCGCGTGCAAAACCAAGTACAGTTGAAAAATTCAGAACTGGTATTTGCAGGATATGGCATCGTGGCGCCAGAGTATAACTGGAACGATTATGCGGGATTGAATGTGAAAGGTAAGACAGTAGTAGTGTTGGTCAATGATCCAGGCTTTGCAGATAGTACCCTCTTCAAAGGTAAAACCATGACCTATTACGGCAGATGGACCTACTAATTTGAAGAAGCCGCCCGCCAGGGAGCAGCAGGTTGTATCATTATCCATGAAACGGCTGCCGCCAGCTATCCATGGAAAGTGGTACGCAGTAGCTGGTCTAATTCCAAACTGTATCTACAGACACCGGATAATAATATGTCGCGCACCATTTTGGAAGGCTGGATTTCCCAAGAATCCGCCCGCAAAATGTTTGCATTGGCAGGCATCTCCCCGGATATCATGAACCAAGCTAAGAAAAAAGGTTTCAAGCCGGTTGACTTGCATCTGCAGACATCCATGGTAATTAATAATACCATCAAAAAGTCTACTTCCCATAACGTATTGGGTATTCTCCCAGGTACAAAACGGCCGCAGGAATGTGTTGTATATTCCGCTCACTGGGACCATTTTGGTATAGGAGAAGCGATTAAGGGAGATTCCATCTACAACGGCGCAGTTGATGACGCCAGTGGAACGGCTGGTGTAATAGAACTGGCGACCGCCTTTTCAAAATTGAAGCAAAAGCCAGAACGGTCCATATTATTCCTCGCTGTGACTGGGGAGGAGCAGGGACTGCTCGGGTCAGAATACTACGCGTCTCACCCAGTTTTCCCACCTGCTAAAACAGTAGCAGATATCAACTTAGATGTGATGAATTATTATGGACGTACCAAAGATGTGATCATATATGGTATGGGACAATCTGAGCTGGATGAATATGCAGCCAGAGCCGCTGCCAAACAAGGCAGGGTAACCGCTCCTGATAATCATCCGGAAGGCGGCTGGTTCTTTCGCTCAGATCACTTTAACTTTGCAAAGAAGGGAGTTCCCGGCCTGTATATCGGCCCTGGAACAGATGCTATCGGTCATGAACCAGGATGGGCAGCAGAACAAATCGCAACGTATAACCGCGAACGTTATCACTCTCCAAAAGACGAGTTTGATCCCAATACCTGGAAACTCGATGGTATGGTGGAAGATACCCGCCTACTGTTTGATATTGGCCTAACCCTCAGCAATGAGCACACTTTCCCTAAATGGAAGCCTGGATCGGAATTTAAATCACTTAGAAAATAAAAGTTTAAAAGGAGACTGTAAGATGGTATTGTTTGGACTGATTATGATGGGACTGATATTATTTCTCTATATCAGAAATATATTTATCCGCCGCCGCGTACTGCATGGCAATGTACCGGATAGCTATGATACATTGTTAGAACAACATGTAAGATACTACCAGCAGTTGGATGATCAGGACAAACAACGCTTCCGGGATAAAGTAACCCGCTTCCTGAAACGCACTACCATCGAAGGCGTTGGCATTCCTGTAGAACCGCTCGACAGGGTACTCGTGGCTGCCAGCGCCATCATTCCCATCTTCGGGTTTAAAGACTGGGAATATTTTAACCTGACCAATGTGATTCTCTACCCGGATACTTTCAATGAAAGCTACCAGTACGAAGGCAATCGCAGGAATATCATGGGGATGGTGGGCAGCGGTCCTTTAAATGGACAGATGATGCTCTCCCGTACAGCCTTACGGGAAGGCTTCTCCAATACCTCCGACAAAAGCAATACTGCTATTCATGAATTTGTGCACCTGCTGGATAAATCGGATGGCTTTGTAGATGGCGTACCACGTGCGCTGATTGAGCACAGTTACAGTATTCCATGGTTGAAACTGGTACACCAAACCATTCAACAGATGATGGAAGGCCATACGGATATTAATCCTTACGGGGCTACTAATGAAGGGGAATTCTTTGCGGTGATCTCAGAATATTTCTTCGAACGCCCAGATTTATTGGCGGAGAAACATCCGGAGTTATATCAGATGCTGTCGCGCATATTCCAACAGGATCCGGCGGCGAATCATCAGCATCCGGAAACAGCATTGTAAATAGTATTGTAAATAGCAATAAAAACAACAAGGGAAATGACGTCTGCGACGTCATTTCCCTTGTTGTTTTTTTCGTTGTTCCTGCCCTGCGGGCAGGGACAACAGACAGGAGAATCTTGTCTTCTGTTCCTTTTGGACAGGGGCGACAGGCAGGAGATTTTTTCTTTTATTATAATGTCTTCACTCTGATATTTCGGAACCGCACCACATCGCCATGTCCGAGGAATCCGATGTGCCCAGTTTCATTCTTTAATCCTGGATGATCTTTCTGATCCATCGTGCCGTGATCTCTGGCATCGGCGATGTCGCCATCTACAATCACTTCCCCATTCAGGATTACTTTGATACGGGTGCCATTGGCAATAATTTCTTCTTGGTTCCACTCTCCTACTGGTTTCAGGAAACCGCGTTTGGCAGGGATTACGCCATACACAGAACCATGATATTGGTATTCATGAAGTTTTTTATAGATCTCCGCATCATTGTCCAATATTTGTATTTCCATGCCTTTATAGGCTGCATCCCCTTCCAATGGGGCACGGATACCCACCCCATTATTGGCGCCTGGCGTCAGTTGGAATTCAAAACGGAAGGAAAAGTTTTTGTACTCCTCTTTCGTATATAGGTTCCCGTGACCACCCATTTTAGGGTAAATCACCATGTCGCCATTTTCCATGATATAATCCGTGGTATTACCGGTCCAGGCATGCATATTTGTGCCGTCGAAGAGCAATTTATAACCCGCCTTTTGTTCTTCATTACTTAGTACAACTGGCTGTGGACGGGGAATTTCACGGATGTACAAATCCCTGTAAGTAACATTGGTGCCATGTGCTTGTAGCTCAATTTGTTCGGCTGGGAAGATTGGCAAGCCGCGATCCCAGTAGTTTTCGAGGATAATATTGTTGGTCACCAGTTGTCCATTGAGATATACCGTCACGCGATCGCCTTTCATGATGATGCGGAAGTGGTTCCATTCGCCAATGGCATTATCTGCCAGTTTCAGCGGTTTGCTTTCATGCTGTTGGTTGTTGTATAGTCCACCGGAGCCTACCTGTGCGCCTACATCTACGCGGGAAGTGTCCCAAATCTGCACCTGCGGGGAGCCACGCAAATAGATACCTGCGTCTCCTTTACTGGTGATCTTCCAATCGACCAACATTTCAAAATCGCTGTACTTCTTTTCTGTACAGAGATTATCCCCTTCCCCATTGAACACCAGCATACCATCCTGTACTGACCAGCCTTTGCGCATGATATCATCCGCTTTACTTTGGGCGGCTTTCAGGACTTTTTCATTCATTTGTGCCCTTTTCAGTGGGTTTTCCACTAGGCCTTTCCAGCCACTCAAATCTTTTCCGTTGAACATCGTCACGAAACCTTCTCCAGTAGGCATTTCTGCCAAGAATTTGCGGATCGACTGCCGCTGATAATCGGCGTCTCCTCCTTTCAGTCCTGCTGCGGCCTTTTCCAGGATAGCTTTCACCTCAGGGCCTGCCAACGATTTATCTGCGAGGGCAATATCCATGCTCACGAGGGCAGCTTCCGCGGTGGTAGTCGGATCGTCCATGTATCGGGAAGCTAACAGCAAACTGTTATAGGACTTAGATTTATCCAGAACTTCCAATGCTTTCAGCTTCACTTTGGTTCCTGGAGCCAAGTCCAGGATATTCCGCACCATCAGTACCTTTTGGTCTGCGGGTTGTTGACTTTTAGCCGTGATGGCGAGGTATCCCAATTGGGCTTGTTCCTGGTAACTAGGCAAAGATTTGTTGCGGGCAATCGCTAAGAGTGCCGGCGCTGCGTTCGCATTGGACCATTCTGTTAATGCAGATAAAGCCGCTGCTTTCGTTTGTTCATTACCGTTATTAAAGGCATTTACCGTTTGCTCCACGGCTTCTTTGCTGCCTAGTCCAGCTAGTATGCCCAGGTACCGCGATTGTTTATCGGGTCCGGCCTGTTGCATATATTGCTGGAGGGAACTAGCATTAATGCCAGCGCTGATAATGCCCTGTTGTGCCGCTTTGATTTCCTCCTCACTATTGGCAGTATTCAACAACTGCACCAGTGCGGGGATATCCTTTTCAGTAGCCGTAAATCGCAGTGCATTCATACCTGCGCGGTGCACTCCAGCATCTGAACTAGCCACCGCATCTAGGATGAGGTTAGCATGATCCACATCCCTACGGGCAGCCAAAACGCTGATGGCGGCGGCTTTTCCCGTATTTGTAAGACTTGGATAAGCAGTTGCGAGGGCATTTGTCACTACGGAACCTGGCAATAATAATAACGTATTACGTACAGCCGATACCGTGATAGTATCGGAAGAATGGAGGGCCGCCATGAGTCCGGGTAAGCTAACAGCGCCGCCTATACGACCAGCCGCATCTGCTGCCGCAGCCTTCACAGCGGGGTTCTTATCTTGGAGCATTTCCGTAGCCACAGGCAGTGCAAACTGTACTTTGTTATCTGCCAAAATCCGCAGGGCAGCGGCTTTCGTGGTATTATCCGTAGCGCGCAATTGTTTTAATACCAGGGCTTGTTGTGGCGCTTGCAGATCGTTTGCATACCTGCCAATCAATTTCCATCCCGCATCTTTTACACGGGTACGAGGATCCGAGGTAGCAGCGAGGAACTGCGGAAAGGCCGTCGTGCCTTTATTATCAGCCAATAGCTGCAAAGCCGCGATGTAAGCGTTTTCGCGGGCAGGCGTTTTGGTATCATTTAAGATAGCAGTAGCCAGTGTGGCTACTTGTTTTTTATCAGCGAGTAGCGACAGCCAGGTAAAGTAAGACGCGGTGGCATTTGTGCGGTCGTAGTTCCAGCCAGTGCGGGCTGCGGCTGATTTCAGGAGTGGTCCTGCCGCTGGATCCGCTATTCTTGACAGCGCATAATGGGCTACTTTTTGCAGATCAGGACTCCCAGTTGCCGCCAATTGCATGATGGCAGCATTTGCAGGCGAGTAGCTCGCGTCTCCCAAAGCCTGCACCAGCGTCTGTTGTACTAATCCTTTAGATTTACTCAGTGCATTATATATTGCCTGCTTACTTTCAGGAGTATTGATTTTTACTAATGCGCGGGCAGTGGGATCGGCCAGAAACGGATCTGTTAACAATGGCTGCAACGCAGGTATAGCCACAGGATCTGCCAGGGTTTGCAGTTGGCGGATGATGAACGCTTTTGTTTCTGTAGCAGAGGCGCGCCCTAAAGATGCCGTGAAAGCGCGGGCTGCCGCCTGGCGCTGCATATCGAGACCTTTACCGGTAACGTAGAAAGTATAACCTGCCAGGGCATATTCTGTTTTGGTATTATCTCCTTTACCGGGAGCCACCAGCATATCTGTCATTTGGGAGACACCATCCGCTCCCAATGCCGCGATTTCGCTGCAATACTTTTGCAGTTCCGCCTGGCCATTAGCCGGGAAACGGGCAAGGATATCCGCAATTTTAGTAGTAGTGGTGCGCTGATCGGGGCCTGATTGTGCATACAGGCAACCACTCACCAGCAACGCCGTTATGATCGAAGTAAATTTTTTCATACTTGATGCTTTTAAATAGTCCATGGGCCACGCATGGGGTGAAAAATCAGGCTATTGGCGCCCGCATCGTTGATAAACTCCTGTTTCACAGGATCAAATTCCAGGCTGCGGTTCAATTGTAAGGCAATCTTACCCATATTCACCAGCGTACAAGAACGATGTCCGTTCTCCTCATTCAGCGCAAATTTGCGACGCAATTTCACCGCTTCTACGAAGTCGGTCTGCTGTGGTGCAGGGTCTGGGAATGCTGCCAATTTCTTCTCCAAATCGGGAATCGTGGACCGGAAGCCAGGATATAATTTACCATTAGGCCCTTCAATGTAGGCCGCCTGCGTATCTTTTCCTTCTCCATCCAAAATGATTTGGCAACCATCAGCATAGGTATAGATGATCCTACGCCAGGTGCCTACTGCATCTGGGTGTTGCTGAGGCGCATCCACTTCCACTTTCACCGGACTGGTATTATCTTTTCCCAGGAAATATTGGATAGGGTCTAGGTAATGTTGTCCCATATCGCCGAGGCCTCCCCCATCATAATCCCAATAGCCGCGGAAAGTTTGGTGTACGCGATGTGGGTTGTAAGGCTTATAGGGCGCGGGGCCTAGCCACATGTCATAGTCTAGCGTAGCTGGTACTGCCATTTCGGTCAAGTTGGTTTTTCCTACCCAATAGAATTTCCAATCGAACCCGGTATGTTTACTCACGGTTACTTTCAGTGGCCAGCCTAGCATACCGCTGTCCACCAGTTTTTTGATCGGCTTCACGGTGGTACCCATACCATAGAAGTTATCTTCAAAACGGAACCAGGTATTGAGGCGGAAGATGCGGCCATGTTGTTGTACCGCTTCCACCAGGCGTTTACCTTCTCCGATGGTGGCTGTCATTGGTTTTTCGCACCAAATATCTTTTCCTGCGCGGGCAGCATCTGCCGCGATGATACCATGCCAGTGTGGAGGAGTAGCGATATGTACGATGTCTACTTCCGGCAAGGTGATCACCTCACGGTAATCCGTAAACGTTTTTATGGAATTGTCTTTCAGTTGATCCATGGCCATTGTGAGGTGACTGCGGTCTACATCGCAGATGGCTACCACGCGGGTGCCCGCATAACCGAAATGTCCGCGTCCCATGCCACCCACACCGATTACCGCTTTGGTGAGCTGATCGCTGGGCGCAATGAATCCACGGCCCAGTACGTGCCGGGGAACAATTGTGAAAGCAGCCAGTGCGCCAAGGGAATTCCGGATAAAGGAGCGCCTGGAATTACTGTTCTGTTTAGTCATAAGGAATTTATTGAGCAGATGGATTATAAGTGGGTCATACAGTACAACATAGTGATAGCGCACCTGTCAGATGTTCACTGGGTAATAACGCAAAGCGTGCGTGGTCACGGGTTGTTGTCGTAAGATAGCAGGAGAACAGCGTATCTGCTGTATAATTGTGATGAATGGCGTCTAAAACGTCAAACGCCCGGCAGATGCCGGGCGTTATTGAAACATAGTTGTTGAGACGTTAATGCTTTTATGCACTGACGATTTCGCCAAACCATAAGCTGGCAGCACCGATAACGGCGGCTGATTCACCCAGCATGGCTACGCGCAATGGGACGTGTATATTATTTGAATCAAGTACTTTGTAGACAGCAGGCGTGAATAATGCAGCCGCATTAGCGATGTTACCACCTAATACCACTACTTCTGGTTTTTCCTGCTGGATAAATGGCACTAGGAATTCACCCAGGTTGGTACCGAATTCCTCGAATATACCGGCGATGCGGGCATCTTCCCCCATCATTTCCGTTAATGCCTTTACATCTTTCACTGTTCTTCCACTGATAGCAGCATAGCGCTTAATAAACCAGCGGGTAGAAATATAATCTTCTGCAATACTGTCTTTAAATGGTGCACACCAACGATCTGCATCTTTAGACTGGTGACCGTCGTAGATGGCGGAGCCTAGTCCTGTTCCCAGTGTCAGGCCAATCGCACTTTTAAAATCCCGGGCGGCGCCGCTAAAGCCTTCCCCTTGCAGGAAGCATCCTGCATCGTTGATAAACTGGATATTTTTGGGTGATGTGTTCAAACGGGCTGCCAGCAGCTCTTTTACATTCAGACCATAAAGCGTATCGTATTTATCCTGGTTTTTCATCAGGCTGATGCCTTCTTCATAGTTGAATGGTCCGGGCACTCCTATGCCGATTACAAGATTTGCTGCATCTAGTCCTACTGCCACGTCTTTGATAACAGCCGCCCAAGCATCGATAATTTCTTCAGCAGTCCCTTTTCCATTGACGCGCTCCCGATGCCATGTGCCTTCTATAATTGATCTGTCTTCTAGATCTACCAATGCCGCTGTTATATGCGACCCTCCTATATCCACTCCTACCGCCATGGAATTTTTCATATGTTAAAAAATGCAGGTTAATCGCTAAATCGTTTTAGCGATGAGGACAAATATAATATATTTTTTTTCTTCTGTTAGATTTTTCTGGAACGGGGTTCAGGCCGCTGTGGGAACTGTCCGTTGTTAAAAAAATCCTACTTTTATGGCTATATGAAAAAGGAAAACTCCACTAATGCGATCAATGCGCGCCAGTTGAGAGGCGACTGTGGTACGGTGTTCACGCTGTCGCTCATCGGCAACAGATGGAAACCTGCAATAATATGGCGGCTACTTGACGGGAAGATGCGTTATACTGAGTTGAAGAAGTCTATCAATGGTATCTCCGAACGCGTACTGGTATTGCAGTTGCGGGAAATGGAAAACGACGGACTAATACAGCGTATCATCTACCCGGAAGTGCCGCCACGTGTTGAATATGAGCTAACCCCATTGGGCTATTCCATGGAACCCATCCTGGAGGTCATGTCTTCCTGGGGCCTGGAGCATATGCCAGCGCAAGCTGAGATGCAAGCGGCAGGCTGATTATTTTAGTCCGGCATCATTGATAGCGCCAGTAGCCAGTGCTACCCAATCTGCATCTCTTCTCCCCTTGCTGAGCACTGTAAGTAGTCGCTGATGCACTAAATTCGCTATCGGCATGGGCGTATAGGACTTGCGGGCTGTTTCCAGCACCAGGTCTATATCCTTTAATCCAAGGGAAGCTTTAAAAGCAGGATTGCCCGTAAATTCCCGGTTTAGGATCATCGCACCGTAGTTACGGAAAACGGGGCCGGTAAACAAGGTAGTGGTCAGCATTTCATAGGCTGCATTTACATCCAGTCCGTTTTTCTCCGCCAGCACAAAGGATTCTGCCATGAGCTCCATAGCGCCGCCAATCATAAAGTTGCCTATTAGCTTCAGTACATTGGCACTCCCTGCCTTTGGGCCTACATCGAAGACATTTTTTGCAAAACCATCCTGCAACAAGGACTTGATGCGTTCCTTTGCAACCGCGTCTCCACTAATCACTGCATTTCCTACTTTCGCTGCTGCCGCCTCTGGCCTTGCAAATACAGGAGCAGCCACATAATGCACACCATATTCCTTATGCCCAGAAGCTAGGTCATTGGCGGTCTCCGGAGATATGGTACTCATAGATACGTGTATACCACCCTGCCCCAACGCTTGCAAGAATTTTTCATTCGCTATCTCCCTGACAGCAGCATCATCCGATACCAGGGTGCATACAATGCCTCCTTTCTCCACCGCATCCGCAGGACTGTCTACCAACACGGCGCCCAACTGCTCCAAGGGTTTTGCCTTTTCCCGTGTACGATTATACACCTTCAACTGATGGCCTGCCTTCAATAAATTCGCCGCTATAGGCAACCCGAGGTTTCCCAATCCAATAAATCCAATTTTTTGCATAATAAATCTGCTTTAAGTGAAAGTCTACAAGGTTTTACAAACGTACATGGAAAGTTAGCAAAAACTATTGAAATTACGCCTAACGGCGACCTATATACGATTTCACACCCATCTTGATCATTTCTGGCTAAAAAAAAGTACATTAAGTTTGCATCCAACTCCCTTGACTATGAATATACGGCCAACATTTATCCTATTATTCCTGTTGCTGTCTACCACCGTCTATGCGCAAATGCCGCTGTCTACCAGCGACAGAACCGGGCATACGAAAGCACTCTACCGCATCACTGATGCAGAAGCACTGAAGATATTCCGCGCAGCCCTGCTAGACGTGAATTTTGAAGAGGATAACTATGATGATGAGAATGATCCGCCGATGGCGCGGGAATTTGATTGCGATGAAACCCTCCTCCATACCTTTATCACCTCTTGGAACGATAAAAAGCGTAGGCCAGTTGATATTCCTACCGGCAATTACATTACTGTTTACGGGGATGGCACCAAGCTGATCTATGACTATACGCCAGTGAATAATGTGCGCATGCATCTACTGGAAAACCAGCATGATCTGCTCCTTACTTTTTCCGACATGCAACAGCGGCCGGTAAGTGATGCCCGTGTCTCCTTTAACAACAAAAAAATACCCTATAACACCGCTGCCCATCAATACATCCTGAAAGGTACCCATAAAGGAGGTGTCATCAAGGTACAATACAATGGCGTAACGAATTACTTTTACGCTAAACGCAAAAAAGACAGGTATCGCAGCTATAGCGCTACTTCTTACTTTGGCAGAAAATACAAACAACTGAAGCGATTTTTCCGTTTTAAACATCATTCGGGTAGGCAGGATAGATTCAGTGGCTACATGGTTTTCAATAAGCCGATGTTCAAGCCCGGAGATACTATTCGGATGAAGGCTTTCCTGCTGGACCATAACAACCAACCAGTAAACGAAACATTAGACCTTCACCTACAAGGGCGTGATGAGGATACCATACTGACCCGCATATCCCCCTATCGCCCGGGAGCTTATGAATTCGCCTTCCGACAGAACGATAGTTTACATATGAAGCTGGATTATACTTACTCCATGCTACTGGCCCCAACAGACAAAAAGCGCTATAATACTGGATTTGGAAGGTCATTCAAATATGAAGCTTATGAGCTCAGCCAACTGACTTTTAAAATCCGCAGTGATGAAGAAAATTATCACACCGGTACTCCCGTAAAAATATTTATGAAAGGAACGGATGAAAATGAACTCCCTATCCTGGATGGACGTGTATCCGTTGAGGTTACAACGAATTACACCTCTAACTATAACTTGGGAGCCACATTCATTCCGGAGAAATTATATGCTACCGAAATTCCGCTAGAACCTGTGGGCGAAACCATTCTTACCTTACCAGACAGCATTTTCCCGAAAGCGGATATTTCCTTCACGGTCAGGTGTTTTCTCAAATCGTCCAGTAATGATACGAAGTCCGCATCGCTGTCGTTGCAGCATACCAAAGACGATAGTTTTATCCGCATGGAAAAAATAGCAGATTCGCTCCAAATCACCTATGAGAAGAACGGAAAATCCGTTCCCATGCCGGCAGAAATTATAATGAATGATACCGAAGACGATAGCATCGGACATATGCAGGTGCAATTACCTACCAAAATACCCATCAATCCATATGTTGCCAGTTATGATGCGGAGACGGCGGATGCTACGGAAAACTTTGAATTGAATGAAAAAGAAAGTGGTATCAGCCTCAATGCCCAATTGATTAAAGACTCTGTATTTGTTAAAATGTTCAATCCATCGCAGATTCCTGTATGGTACCAGGTGTATGCGGGAAATAAAAAGGTACATGGCGGATATGGAACCAGTCTCCAGTGGTCTGACAAAGCATGGAGCAACCGGCATTATATTGTACAGGCACAATATGTCTACGGCGGCAAATCATTCAAAGAATCCGCCACTGCTTATTATACCCCCAACAACCTGTCGGTAACTATCAATGCGCCGGATGTTGTACAGCCTGGAGGCAAAGCAGCCCTCACGGTGCAAGTGAGAGATTATCAGGACAGACCCATAAAAGATGCAGACGTGACAGCTTATGCCTTTACCTCCAAGTTTAAAAGTATGGACCCCGTCATTCCTTATTTGGGTAAAAGCACCGCCAAATTCAGGAAAGCCAAGCTTGGATACATTACCCCTGAAGAAATATCTTACAATGATAAGGGACCTTTAAACTGGAGTAAATGGAAAGACGTATTGGGGCTAGACACGATGCCCTTCTTCCACTTCTTCCACCCGGAAAAAGTGCTGTATAACTTTGAACCATCGTTAAACAATGTTACGCAACTGGCCCCCTTTGCCGTGAAAAACGGCGTGCCACAGATCCCGCACCTCATATGGATAGACGACGACCTGGTATATGTTCATGGGACTACTACCATTGGCGATTATAGCTTCCAAGTAATACCTCGCCGGCACACAGTACGCATACGCACCGCGCATGAGGAAGTGCTTGTAGATTCTGTTTTTGTGCCTTATGGTAAAAAGACTTTTATCAGCATAAATTTGGATCAGCCATCTGAAGGCGTGCATATCACCCCTAAAAAAGATACCTTCTCCCTCAGTGAAAAGTACCTGATCGATAATAAACTGATATTACTGCAGCCTACAGGGAAAAGCACCCCTCAATATCTTTTTAACAACAATAAAGCTTTGCAGATAGAGCCAGACTATATGACACCCGCCATCATTGGTCCGGTTGCCAATAGTTTATCTTTGTATTATGCTGCTGGCACAGTGAATCAATGGTTCCAGCCAGAAGCTAATAACCTGTTTATCATTTCGAACGGACTCATTAAGCAAAGAGAAGCACATATTAGTGGTACTTATTTGCGGGGAAAATTGAAATCAGAACTGGAGTTCCCTTCCCTGAAAGATATGGTACGGCGGCCAGCGGATATTGACAGCCTGTATAAAGTAAACCTAGAATATACTGCCATAAGGCGCCAGGAAATTGGTACATCCAATCTGAAGCTGTTACTAAACCGTTCGTTCCGCGATAGTATCCGTCAGGTATTCATTTACAAGACAAACGATTCTACCTGGCTCACACTCACGGATGGCAATGTGGAATCGATCTCCGGCACCTCAGAAGGACAGTATAAGATATTGATCCTAATGCATAACAGTGGCTATGTAAAACTGGAAAACCTGGAAGTGAAAAAAGGTTGCCAAAGCATATATAACTTTGTCTCTCCTATCATTAATCCAGAAACAGACAGCATCAGGAAAATGCGCAGCCTACTAGATTTATCTCTTATTGAAGAATCTAAAGGGGCTCCCTTCCTGCAAATCCCTGTGCTGAAATCAATACCGGCTCATAACAACTATTCCTCCCCTGCCGATATCAGGCTATCCGATAGTAAACTGACCAAAATCATTCAGGGCAAAGTAACGGATGATAAAGGCGTAGGGATTCCTGGTGTTACTATCCATATACTGGGATATCAAAATGGTGCACAGACAGATGCCAACGGTATGTATAAAATGGCAGTAACCCCAACGGGCACACTGGTCTTTAGTTTTGTGGGTTATGAAACGCGACAGGTATCCATTACTGCTTCCAATATTTACAATGTTACCATGAGCGAAGTATCTAAAGCACTGCAGGAAGTAGTAGTGACAGGCTACGGCATTCAAAAAAAGGCAAACCTGAGTTATAGCGTTTCAACGGTAAAAATAGAAACCTATAGTTTAATGTCAGGTAAGGCCGCTGGCATTGCTATCCGAGGAACAAGCTCGCTCGGCATGTCGGGCACGCCGCTCATCGTCATTGATGGTGTTCCCTACACGGGCAAACTGGAAGACCTTGATCCGGATGCAGTGGCAAACATCGTAGTATTGAAAACTGTGCAGGCCACTGCGTTATATGGCAGTCGTGCAGCAGATGGTGCTGTTGTCATTACATCCAACGGTAAGAAAGTAATCGGTAAAAAGAAGAATACCATTGATGGTTCCGAGTCAGAAAGGAAAATTGCCCTGCGTCATAACTTCCGAGATGATGCTTTCTGGCAACCACGGTTACGCACCAACGAAAATGGCGAGGCCCACTTTGACGTGACCTACCCAGATGATCTCACTAGTTGGAAAACATATGCCCTGGCGATGACAGATAATAAAATGTCTGGCAGCGCCACCACTGTTACCAAAGCTTTCCGCACTTTGAGCGCCAGCCTTGCACTTCCACAGTTTGTGATTGCGGGTGATACGCTGGGCGTATTGACAAAAGTGATGAATTATAAGGGAGACAGCATTGCGCTGGACCGCAGTCTGCTCATCAATAAACAGGTGATAAAAGAAGGCGATATCCAACTGCGTAATTCCCGCATTGAAGTAACACCCGTTGCTGTTCCTGCAGCAGATAGCTTACGCGCTACTTTCCAGGTTACTAACCGCGTTACCATGGACGACGGCGAATATAAAGCCATTCCTGTAATGCCTGCCGGCACTACAGAAACAACGGGTAAATTCTTCCTGCTGCGTGGCGACACCAATTTTGTCATTCCTCCATCCGGCGATACTAGCGCCCTCCACGTATTTGCCAGCACTTCCGCTATGCCGGTATTACTGGAAGAAGTACAGCACCTGCGGAAATATGAATATCTCTGTAATGAACAAACGGCATCTAAACTGATGGCGTTCCTGTTGCAGAAAAAATGGGCAGAACGATTTGACTCCGCCTTCAACTACGACAATGATATCCGGAAATTGATAGAATTACTGGATAATAGAAGAAACAACGATGGTTTATGGGGTTGGTGGTCAGGAGGCCAGAGTTCAGAGTGGATCAGCGCACATGTGCTGAAAGCCCTGAAAATGGCAGACGATGCTAAGTTCAAAAGTAGTTCTTATAATAAAGATTTACTGCGACTGCTAGTACCTCGCACAGACAAGTACAATAATGATTTTGATGCCAAATTGTTTGTGTTAGAGATGTATAAAGACATCGATCCAGCGTTCAACTTGGTGCCTTACTTAGATACAATTTCACTTACTAAGTTGAAACCCTACCAGTCGCTGCAATTGATGGAACTCAAGCAGCGCGCGGGTATGAAAGTAAACACCAGTTTCCTGACCACACATGTGCAACATACGATGTTGGGAAATACGTTTTGGGGAGACGAGGGTCTGTTTTTCCTCGGTGATCGCATGCAGACGACGTTGCGGGCCTATCGCATTCTGAAAGCTGAAGGCGGCCACGAAGAGTTGCTCCGCAGTACGCGCGCCTGGATACTCGAACAGCGTGGCATTCGCTGCTGGCGCAACACCTACGAATCAGCCACCATCCTGGAATCCATCTGGGACGACGTAGCCCGCGAAAACGAAACAACTCCACCAAAACTGCGTATCAATAACACCGATATCACCAATTTCCCTTATAAAGCGGAATTCCCTGGTAATACGGCGTTGGCGGTAAACAGGTCTGGTGGTAGAACCATCTACTTTAACGCCTGGCAGCAACATCATAACCCGCAACCAACAGTGAAAGATGGCGCATTCCTATTGCGTTCCTGGTTCCAACAAAAAGGCGATACTGTTAAAACCCTTCATGGCGGCGAACCAGTTACCCTGAAAGTAAATGTGGAGGTGACAGCAGATGCAGAATATGTCATGATAGAAGTGCCTATTCCTGCTGGATGTTCCTATAACGGAAAACCGCAATCCTACTGGGGTTCTGAAGTACATAGAGAATATAACTATCACAAAGTGAGTATTTTCTGTCAGCAACTGCGTAAAGGACAACATGTGTTCAGTATAGAACTGATGCCGAGATACAGTGGGACTTTCCAGTTGAATCCGGCGAGGGCGGAATTGATGTATTTCCCTGTCTTTTATGGCCATGAAGGGATGAAATCTATACAAATCAGATAAGATTTAATTCAAAAGCTCAGCGCAGCGTCACCGCCCTTTGGGCGGAACAGACCAAATCGACATCTTCGATGTCGATTTAAATATCAAAAGACCGAACCTGACGTCTGCGACGTCAGGTTTGGTCTTTTTTTCATCGTCCCTGCCCGTTGGGCAGGGGCAACAGAAAGGAGGATTTTAAACTCTTTTTTTGTATATTAATAGTAACTAACAACCAGATCTATTCATGAGAACAGTACAGTCTTGGCTGGATGAATATGGTACCAGCCACCGTAACCCAGTCAACAAAACCATTCACTGGATTTGTGTACCTGCTATATTTTTCAGTATTGTCGGTTTGCTTTATAGCATACCGCTGCCTTATGACGTAGGGGGATTACAATTGACGGTGGCGCATATTGCTTTGGCACTGGTATTGGTGTATTATGTGCGATTATCGCCGAGTCTGAGTGCGGGTATGCTCATCTTTTGCATACTATGCCTGTGGGTCTGGCGGATATTGGAGAACTTCGGGGTAACCCCTTGGATATTATCCCTGGTTATTTTCGTGTTGGCCTGGATAGGGCAGTTTATAGGTCATAAAATTGAGGGGGCCAAGCCTTCTTTCTTCAAGGATTTACAGTTCCTGCTGATAGGCCCCGCCTGGTTACTAAGTTTCCTCTACAAAAAAGCAGGTATTCCCATCTGAAAATAATAAAGCCCCGATGAATATCGGGGCTTATTTACCTAAACCTACAACTGTTACACTGTTATTGCAACAATATTTTTATAGTGAACTGTCCACTTAGTGCATCGCACTAGCATCCAGTTTTCCTTGCTGTTTCTTAGCTTTTACCATTAATACGAATGGAATACAGATCAGGAACATCAGCCCCAAGTACAGGAACACATCCATGTAAGACTGAACGGAAGCCTGTTTGGTAACACTGAAATCCATCATTTGATAAGCCATTCCTTTCGCCACTTTTGGATCGTACCCTTTAGACATGAAGTTGGCCGTCATGTTGTTGATACGGTTGATCACATCCGGGTTATTCGTATTCAGGTAAGGTATTAAGTCGTTGCGGTGCATTTGGGTACGGCGTGTCATGAAAGTAGTGATCAACGCCACACCAAAGGAACCTCCCAACTGACGCATCATACCGGTAAAGGCGGCGCCCTGGCCAATCTGCTGTCCTTTCAGAGAAGAAAGTGCCAGTGTGGTGATAGGAATGAAGAGCAGCCCCATACCTACCCCGCGCACAATCAGCATCCAGAAGAAGGACTCTGAACCGGTATCGGATGGTGTAATAATTTTATATCCCCAGAAGCTATACACGAAGAAGAGGAACATACCTGCCGCTACGAGATACTGTTGCGGTATTCCTTTTTCCAGCATCTTACCGATAATCGGCATCATGAATGCCGTCGTTAATGCTGCAGGTACCATGAGCAAACCGGACTGTGTAGCGGTCCATCCCAGCAAACCTTGTGTATACAGCGGAATGATGAAGGTAGACCCATACAAACCGAAGCCCAGGATAAACGAGAGAATAGTACCTACTCTTAGATTTCCGTTCTTCAATACCCTCAATTCTACAATGGGGTTCTTATAGGTCAGCTCGCGCCAGATGAATAAGAACAGTGCCATGGCACTAGTGGTAGCGAGGGCTGTGATAATCGGATCATTGAACCAATCGTCTTCCTGACCACGTTCCAATACATATTGTAGGGAACCTACACAGAGCGCTAGTAGTATGATGCCGAGGAAATCGACTTCACTCATGGACTTTTTCTCCCCATATTTCGGACTGCGTACAAACTGGAGTGTCAGCAGGGTAGCGATAACGCCAATGGGTATATTAATATAGAAGATATAAGGCCAGGAATAGTTGTCCGTGATAAAACCACCCAATGGAGGACCGAGCGTAGGGCCGATGATGACCCCTAAACCATAGATTGCCTGTGCAATACCGCGTTTTTCCGGCGGATAGCTTTCAGTAATAATGGTTTGGGAAGTTACCAGGAGTGCACCACCACCAAGACCTTGGATGAAACGGAACAAAACAAGTTCCCACATGGCCGTTGCGTTACCGCAAAGGAAGGAAGACACTGTAAATATGATGATGGAGGCCGCGAAATAGTTACGGCGACCAAATTGCTGAGACAACCAGCTAGTCATTGGAACGATGATTACGTTACCGATAGCGTAAGCCGTAATCACCCATCCGATTTCACTCATGGTTGCCCCCATATTACCACGCATATCATTCAATGCCACATTCACGATCGTGGTATCCACGATTTCCAGCAGCGCACAGAATATAGCGGTGATCGTGATGATCACCCTGCGCGAGCCGTATTCAATCAATGATTCTTGTTGCAGCATGTAGTACTTTATTATATGGAGGGTAATGAAAGCAGCATGACCAGGAACTAATAACTAATGCCGGAGCATGGCCGATTAATGAATCTTTCTAATTTGCTAATGGTTTCCGCCTTTTATTTGGTTCATGGTTCCCATTAATTATTAATTCCGGGTCATTGCACTTTCATCAGAAATATTAGTTCAGATGTACATCCACCAGTACGTTCATACCTGGGCGGAGTCTTTGTACAGCTTCGTCGTTCGGGTTTGCGAATTCAATTTTCACCGGCAGACGTTGTACTACTTTTACGAAGTTACCAGAAGCATTGTCTGGAGGCAGCAGGGCGAATTTAGCGCCGGTAGCTGGTGCGAAAGAAGTGATGGTAGCATCCAGTTCTTTACCAGGGAATGCGTCTACTGTCACGCTTACTTTCTGGCCCAGTTTCATTTTACCCAACTGTGTTTCTTTGAAGTTAGCCACTACCCAAGGTGTATTATTTAATACCACGCTGAAGAGAGATTGACCAGCATTTACATACTGACCTGGCTGTACGTAGATTTTTGACAGTACGCCATCTTCAGGAGCGAGGATCACTGCATAGCTTTGGATCAGTTGTGCATCCGCTACATCTGTTTCACGCTGTTTGATAGCAGCATCCGCGAGGCTGATTTGTTTGGAAGTAGCAGTGCTCTGAGAAGAAACAACGTTCGTCTGGCGAGCAGCGGCTGTTTTCTGGCGTTGCAGTACATCCAACTGACGTTCAGCAGATTGTTTAGCAGCCAGGGCTTGTTCGTATTGTTGTTGGGTGATAGAGTGATCTTTGATCAGGTTAGCATAACGCTCGTAGTCCTGATTGGCTCTCCAAACGTTTACTTTCGCCGCTTCAATTTGAGCGTCAATAGTACCGATTTGTGCTTCTGCGGTAGAGATACCGGCTGCAGCAGCTTGTGTACTTGCTTGTGCCGCATTTTTGTTGGCTTCAGCAGTGAGCAATGCAGCTTGTGCACCTTGTACTTTCAGGGCCAGATCACGATCGTCCAGGATCACCAGGGTATCGCCTTTTTTCACATGCTGGTTATCTTTCACACGTACCTCTTTCACATAACCGGAAACTCGTGGGATAACTGGGCTCACGTTTGCATCAATCTGAGCATTGTCTGTCTCTTCATGGTGCTGACCGTGAATATATTTGGTGATACCGAATGCGCCACCACCGATTACCAGCGCTGCCAGGACAATTACGAAGCCTTTGCTGCGCTTTTTTGGCGCGGATGTTTCCTGCATGGTTGTATTATTAGTATTATTCGAAGCTTTAGTTTGCGTTTCCACAGCTTATTAGTTTGTGTGATGATTATTTAGTTACAGTTTGGTCCAGGATACCCGCTGCCTGGAGCAGTTTGTTGTAGGCCACCAGTGCATCCGCTTTTGCAAAGGCGTAGTTGAGGTGAGCCTGGAGATTGGCAACATCAGCATCTAACAGATCTGTAGTTGTTGCCAGCGCATTAGCATGCTTGTTCTTTGTAATACGATAATTCTCTTCTGACTGTTCTATGGCCTTTATGTAAGTGTCCATTTTCTTATGACTCAGCAGATAGTTTTCGTATGATTGGAATACATCCATATGAATAGCATCATTCACCCTAGATTCGTTGGCGCGAATCTGTGCCAGTTGGGCATTTGCTTCGGCCACTTTGGTTTTATTTTTCCAGAGGGAATGAACGTTATATTTCAGTCCAACACCTGCAGTTACTGCATTGGTAATGGTAATGAAATTCGGGATGTAAGCAGCTATGTAACCTCCGGTGAGTGCCAGTTGCGGATACATCTCCCCTTTTACCATTTTCACATTCGCATTAGCAGCACCTTCATGCGCTTGGAGCGACTGTGCATCCTTTCTGTTCTGATAAGCCAGTTGTTCGAACTCAGCATAACCACGTGCATCTGTAGATTTTACATCCTTGAAGATCACGGAATCCAGTTCCAGTTGCGTATTATCTGGTAAGCCCAGCATAATATTCATGTTCAGATTCGCTACTTTCAGGCTGTTTTGTGCATCCATCAGTAGGAGTTCATAATTGGATTGCTGGAGTTCTGCTTTTAAGAGGTCATTTCTAGCGAGCAGCCCATTTTTTTCCAGGTTAGTAAAGTCTTTAACACGCTGTTCTGATTGTTTCAGATTTTCCTGCATGAGGTACACGCTCTGTTGTGCCTTGTACAGGTTGGAATAAGCAGCGATCGTGTTTTGCATCACATCTTCCTTATCCTTTTCTGCGTCCAATTTGGAGGCTGTTGCCAGGTATTTGGCCGCTTGTTTACCGTTTTGGATCATCATGCCGGCAAATACTGGGATAGAGAGATTCGCCATACCATAAGCCGCGCTGTTTACTTTAGGCGCTGCTGCTCCTCCTCCGGAGCCAGAACCACCGCCACCAAATTTGAGGTCAATGTTGGGCTGGGTTAAGCGCATGTAAGCGCCGCTAACGCTGAGGTCTGGTAATTGGCGCTCATTTGCTTCCTTCATCTTTGCACTCGCCTCATCGATCTTCGCCTGGCTAACTTTTAATTGCTTGCTGTTTTGAATACTCAGCGATATGGCTTCACTTAAAGACAGCTGCTTCGTTGTGTTACTCTGCTGTGCTGATGCTGCCTGGAATACGAGCGACAGCAGGATTCCCGTTGAAAGCGCATATAATCGTGCGTATATGCTTTTAGAATTCATGTGTAAGGATTGCTTTAAACAATTTTTTTAAATGAGCACTCACCCTGATTTTAAGATATGCTATAAACTCATCCTCAGGAAGACTTGCGAATTCTGGATCTGATCTGATATAAGATTTAGCCGGAACCACCTGATGAATCGTACCGAAGAGCGTTGACATCAACAGCACAATATCTACATCCTTGTAAAAGACGCCTTGTTCCTGTGCCTGGGTTACAATAGGCACCATTAACCCCATCATTTCCGTTTTCAGGCCCCATATCAGGTCTTTCACCGGACTAGGTTCGCTGTTCATTTGTTCCCTATTCATGATGCACTGAAAATGTTGTTCACTGAGCATCTTGTTCACAAACCTATCTATCAGGGAATAAATTTTTTCCAACGGCCCCATGGTGTCATTCTCCACCAGTTCCTTTATAAAGTCGCGGGACGCAGTCATTCTATATCTGAATACGGCCTCTAATAATTTCTCCTTAGAACCAAAATAATAGGAGATCATGGCGATGTTAACATCTGCCTCCTGGGCAATGTCCCTTACCGATGTGCCATGAAAGCCCTTATCGGCAAACAGCCGCTCAGCAACTAATATGATCCCGAGCTGTTTTTCACTGTATCCTTCCATGTCCTTTGATTGATTTGACGAAGCAAAGTTAAACAAACGTTTGATTTAAACAATCAATTAATTAATCGTTTGTTTAAATTTTTATTTTACTACTGTATAAAATATTGTAAATCATCATAAATCAATAAAAGGTATATTTTGAATTCATTATTTATTAACAGAAGACGAGAATCCGGGAGAAATATTTTAACTTAATAGATATAAAATTTCATCATCTATGGAATCAACCCGCCGTTATGGAAAATTTACTTCCGGCACCATAGCCCTCACGGCTCTGCTAGTAGGGTCCCTGGATCTGTTGACCTCCTGCATCCTCTTCGTTAAGCGCAGTGGACGCCCCGTAACAGATCTATTGAATTATATTGCCAGCGCCGTCTTCGGGCCGGCAGCCTTCGTCGGACAGCCCATGATGCCCTGGTGGGGCGTCATCTTCCATTATGCCATCGCATTTATCTTCACTACCCTGTTCTTCTTGCTCTATCCACTCATCCGGAAAGGTATCCGCAATACCTTCCTGATCGCCATCTTATATGGCATCTTTATATGGATAGTCATGAACCTCTTGGTATTGCCGATCTCTCATGTAAAAATGGTGCCTTATACAGCCTTCGGGGTAAGCGTAGGGGCAATCATCCTGATTATTATGATAGGACTGCCCCTCGCAGTAGTGGCAGACAGAGTAAGTGCCTCGGCTAATCAATAATTGGGTTTTATCAAAAATGGGAATGGACGTCTGCGACGTCCATTCCCATTTTTGATTTTTCGTCGTCCCTGCCCAGCGGGCAGGGACGACAGGCGGTCTCCCGTTTATATCGTTAGACCATACTTCCCCAGCTCTGCTACGGTATCTGTATAATTAGCATGACAAATACTGTTCAGTCCTAGTCCTCGAGCTACATCCACAAACATACTGCGGTCTTCTATATAAATTACTTCTTGTGGCTTCACCTGCGCGATATCCAAAGCAATGCGGTAGATATCCGCATCCGGCTTCCGAAAATGCACAAAACAACTGGACACAAAAAAATCAGCAATATTGCCGATCCCAAACTGATGTATCCGATGGGTATTCAACTCCCGACCTTCATTATTTACAATGGCCACTTTCAAACGATACTTGCTTTTCAGAATCCTGATTAGCTCCAGCATCTCCGGATAAGGCGCTGATTGTGCAAACATAAATTCCCGGAACGCTTCTTTTGTAAATTTCCTGTCGGTATAAAACACCACTCTTTGCAGGTATTCATCCAGCGTTAACTTTCCCTCTTCATAAGTATCAAAAGTCAAGTGATGCCGTTCTTCCGTTTCAGCCGGATCTAACTGAAACTTTTCCATGGCTCGTTTACGGGCTTGCCTATCCCACCCATTGGTGAGCAATACGCCGCCAATATCCAAGAATAATGTCGTGATTTTATGTGGAGATGCCATACACTTTACCTGCTTGTTTTAAACACCTTCCTGGCAACAGCTTTCACCAGGAAGGCGGTAATGATTATTTGTTTTTCTTCGCTTTTCTTTCCTTATTTTCCTGGATAACACCATTAAAACTAATCGGCTGCGTATTATAACTGGTTACCTGCAAAGAACCATAACCCTCTGGCCCTATTGATAAATTAATGGAGTTGATATCGCTGTTATCTTTCGGCTTTATCGTAATATCCCAGCCACCTTTCTTCCGAACTGTTTTCTCATAAGTGAAGTCCTTCGTTTTGAAATTCATGGCATTTTTTGTAGGATCTATCGGCGCCGTATAGGCGCGACCGTAGTAAGGAAGATAACTAACAATAGAATCTTTTGTTACCTCAAAGGAGAAATCTGGTGTAAGCTGTACCACTCTCCCTCCCATAGGAATAGCTGTTTGTGGAACATATACAAATTGCTGACTATTCACCCAGCCTGCTACCTGGGCCTGCCTGACGGCCTGCTTTTCAGCCCTGGTTTCTTTCTTCTGTGCGGACAATTGCATTGTTGCTGCGGTCAGCAGTACGCCAGACAACATTACATGCAGAATCAGACGTTTCATGTTTGGAAATTTTATGGGGAACATCTCTGTGATGTCTCTACTAAATTTCGCAAAAATCCTGCTAAAAAAATGATTTCTGCTTAAATAGTAGCCGACTTAAAACAAATTAATTAAATTGCGCATATATTTCATCCGCAATCCCGTCCAAAGATTCACCTTAACACGGTCTATGCAGCAATTACCTCCTCTGGAGTTAAAACGTAAAATAAGAAACAGCCAAGATCCAGATGAGATCATTACCTATATCAGCTATAACATTCCTTCCTATACGCCTACTGAAAATTCCATGCTGTTGTGCGAACTGCTGGAATATCAGGATATATTCATCGAAGCCGCTGAACTACTGATAGAAACAGGCGGCGCCAATATCCATTACAAAAAGGAAGACATGATTCCTATTGTATTCTGTGCAGTAGGTGCCAACAAACCATTGGCAGTGGAATATGCCCTTGCAAAAGGAGCTAGTTTGCGCATTGATAATCCAGACTATCTTTTTGCAGTGGCCTACCTCTTCCGCCAATACCGACTCAATGAGATTGCAGAAGTGCTCATGCTACTCATCCAACATAATATCCATTTTAATTTTGTGTTAGAAAGTAGGGAGACACCATTACTACTGGCGGTCAGGTATAATCCTCACCCAGAAGTGGTGCATTTCCTGCTGTCTGAAAACGTAGATAAATATGTTTATGATGAAGATGGCTTTACGGCTATTCATTACGCTCCTTTCGCGAAAGCGCCACATCTTTATAAACTACTGGTAACAACGGTGGAAGATGTTTTGATCACCACCCAATACGCCACCACCATGGAGCCCGTGCCCAACTGCGTGATCAAAGTGGAGGCGGATACCACTTTTGAAGAATTCATTTACATCTCGCTCAATGCCTTTCTTCACAATAGACATTTGATGTTGGAAGAGATATTCGAAAAATATTACTATCGCCTACATATGGTGGCAGAACATATTGCGCAAATCTGGGAAAGGACGGGAACGGGCTTGTAATTGATAATTGGGAATATGCGGAGGAATTAGTATTTTGAGAGAACAACCAAATATCCTAACCTTAAAAGAGAACCACACATGTTGACCACACTGACTACACTGTGCCTACTGTTTTTCGTTGCACATGTATTATTATTATTCACTGCATTTGGCAAAAATGGTATGAAGAAAACCCAGTATCTCTGGTCTCACATTACCTTGTGGATCGCTGGAGGTTTGGCCTGTCTGATTACCATACTGTTTGCCGGCAAACAGGTATCTCCTGTGGTGGATGTATTTAATACGCCAGCGAAATCGTTATTGTTGGTAGTATTAGCGTTTGTTTTGTCCCTCATTGCGCACACGGTTGTACGCAAGCTGGTGCTGCCGAGGTATGCAAAGTAATTGATTCCAACATGGCGCTCATCAACAGATGGGCGCTTTTGTTTTACTCCTCATCAAAGTTGAACAATGACAACTGCGGCGAGGGTCCCTCTTTGCCCAGTGGCACAGTCGTCTCCCCAAAATTAGACAGTGTAATCCCCAACAACCTAATAGGCTGCACTCCTGGCGCCGTTCCAGCCAACAACTGTTTGGCGGCATCTAATATCGTCTGGTAATCATTGATAGGATAAGGAAAGGACAGGTTTCTCGTGATCTGACGGAAATCACTGTATTTTATTTTCAAGGTGACTGTCCGCCCCTTTAGCTGGTGTCTCTCTAAACGCTTCGCCACTGTTGCTGCAATCTTCGCTAGCTCTTCATGCATTTCAGCAACATCTGTCAAATCGTGCGGAAAGGTATCTTCTGCACCGGCAGATTTGGTTTCCCGATGCGGCTGTACTGCTCTGTCGTCTATCCCGCGGACAATCCGATAATAGAAGGATCCCACTTTCCCGAAATACTGCATCAACTGCGACTCTGTAAGTTTCTTCAAATCGGCGCCGGTAAACAATCCCATCTTTTTCATCTTCTCCGCCGTTACCCGGCCCACGCCATGGAATTTCTCTACTGGTAATTTTTCCATAAATCCCTCTATGGCGGAAGGTCCGATAAATGTCAATCCATCTGGCTTCTGCAAATCGGAAGCTACCTTGGCCACAAACTTACTGGTGGATACTCCCGCAGATGCAGTCAAATGCAACTCATCTCTGATAGCCTGCTTGATCTGCTGCGCTATTTCAATCGCAGAGCCGATTCCCAGCTTGTCTTCCGTAACATCTAAGTAAGCTTCGTCCAACGACAAAGGCTCTATCAGGTCCGTATAACGAGCAAATATCTCCCGGATTTTCCTGCTCACATCCTTGTACACATCAAACCGCGGACGTACAAAAATCAAATGCGGACATAGTTGCTGGGCACGTTTACTAGGCATCGCGGAGCGTACTCCAAATTTCCTCGCTTCATAACTGGCAGTAGCTACTACTCCCCCTCTCCCTTCTGGACTTCCTCCCACAGCAATCGCTTTACCTCTGTACAACGGATTGTCCCGCTGCTCTACAGAAGCATAAAAAGCATCCATGTCTATATGGATGATCTTTCTGCGAACGATTGGATTACTATTCTCCATGAATACAAGCTAAGAACAAAGATACACAGAAATGAAAAAAGGCCGCCTCTTACGAGACAGCCCCTTTCGCTTTTTGCTTGCCACAAAATTATTTAATCGGCTTTATAGTAAAGCTGTAATCCAATTTCGCAAATGGTATGCGGTATTGCTCCAGTGGCTGGGAACCCCAGCTATCAATACCTTGTACACCCGACTGCAACAGGTCTACATGCATAAAGATGTTACCTTTTGCTACCAGCTCACCGCTGTGAAATTGCTTCTTATCTGCCGCTGGATCCAGATCATCCAAACTGTAAGGCAGTGCGGAGAAACAGAATACTTTATCTGCCTCTATGCGGATACCCTTACCTTTTTTATTGGTCATGGTTACCCAGCGAACATCTGATTTGTTGCCAGATTCCTGCGGACGTGCATACGGGAAATATTGTCCGGATACTTCGCCATGGTACAAGCCTACGAGGGAAGCGGTTTTTCTATCCCAATAGTTTTCCCATGGTCCACGGCCATACCAGTCAATTTGATCAAATTGTTTGGCGAGCTGTAAATCGGTACCATAACGCAACAGCATTTTATGATCGCCTTTAATACCCTCAAAGCTGTTGTGTACATTCACGGTACCATCTGGGCGAACATCAAAAGACTGTTCGGATACTGCATCTCCATTCAGTAGCGTAGCTTTGAAAGTAACTACTACTGTATTAGATTCTTCCTTCACAGTGGCAGCAATATTGGCTTTATCATAAGCATCTCTCCAATTGCGGAGGGAATGATTGTAATTTGCTCCGATATCATTATCTGTAGGAGCACGCCAGAAGGCAGGCTGAGGGCCATTTTGGATAACGGCGTCTCCGTTTACGCGGTAAGATACTAGCTTGCCTTTCTGCATATCAAAATTGATATCGAAATTGCCGCCTTTTACTTGCAGGTTATCGCCATTCTTTACTACAGCCAGTTTACCGGAGCCGATGACGCTATTATCATTGCGTACAGGCTGATTCCAGGCAAATTGTTCTGCTGCTATTTCATAACCTGCTGCCAGGAAAGGTTCCTCCTGTTTCAACGTATAGCGCACATTCAGGAAATATTCTTTATTACCAGAAATTTTTGCTTTAGGTGAAATATCGAATGTCACGGAATCTTGTGGCGCAATCTTCAGATCGCGGATAGTACCGCGTTCCACGATTTTGCCGTCTTCTGCTAATTCCCAGTTCAGTTGGTAATTGGACAGGTCGCGGAAGAAATAACCATTGCGTACGATAATTCGTTTATCCTTTACCGTAGTTTTGATATGTTGGTACACTTTCTTCACTTCGATCGCCATCGGCGTTAAATCGCGATGTGCAGTTACCACACCTTTCACGCAGAAGTTGTTATCGCTGAAGTTTTCGTTTACAGGGCCACTCAGCGGGAAATCGCCACCATAGGCCAAGATACGCTTGCCGTTTTTCACGGTATCGATACCCTGATCAATCCACTCCCAGATAAATCCACCTTGGAGGTAAGGATTATTTTCAATGGCAGACCAATACTCTTGGAAGTTACCTAAGCTGTTGCCCATGATATGTGCGTATTCGCTCATGATCATTGGGCGGTCTGGATTGTGCTGTGAATAGCGAATCAGGCCATTAGGACTAGGATATTGCGGTACAATGATATCAGTGTTATAGTCATGCTCTGCGCGTTCATACTGCACAGGGCGGGTATCATGCGCCTTCAGGTAATCATATGCCTCATAGAAGTTACATCCATTACCAGCCTCATTTCCCAAGGACCAAGTAATAACCGCAGGATGGTTTTTATCTCGCTCATACATCCTGTAAACACGTTCCAGGTGCGGCATACGCCATTGCTTATCATTTGCCAGCGTATAGCCGAGATCGTAATAACGACCATGTGATTCAATATTCGCTTCATCTATTACATACAAACCATACTCATCACAAAGCTGCATCCAGTATGGATCTGGAGGATAGTGGGAATGACGCACCGCATTGACGTTCAGTTTTTTCATCATTTCCATATCCTTGCGCATATCTTCATGGGTAAGGGTATGCCCTTGTGTGGCATTGTGTTCGTGCCTGTTGACACCCTTTAGGAATACGCGTTTGCCGTTTACCAGGAAGTTACGGTCTTTCAGCTCAATGGAGCGGAAGCCCACTCGCTGCGGTATTACCTCCATAATTTTCCCTTCTTTATCTTTCAGGGTAATGTAGAGGGTATAGAGATACGGTATCTCGGCAGACCAAATTTTTACTTTCGGAATTTCTTTACTGAAAGAAACATTCGATTTATAATTCCCCAGCACCCGTTGAACACTGGTAGTTTCATCTTTATAAACAGATTTGCCCGCAGCATCCACCAGGTCAATGCTCACCGCAAAGGTATCTGGCTTACTGTGGTTGGTATGCTGATCTATACGATAGTTGCTAACTTCCAGGTCCAGTTTGAACTGGCCGTTGGTGTAGGTGGGATCCAAAGAAGAAGCCACTTTGAAATCCCTGATATCCAATTTAGGAGTGGAATAGAGATATACTTCTCTTTCAATACCTGAAATGCGCCACATATCCTGGCATTCCAGGTAAGAGCCGTCACTCCAGCGGTATACCTGCAGTGCTACCAGGTTCTCGCCTGGTTGCAAATATTTTGTGATATCAAATTCTGCGGAGAGTTTGCTGTCTTCACTATAACCTACTTTCTTACCGTTGATCCAGATAAAGAAAGCGGATTTCACAGCACCCAGGTGAATGAATACCTGGCGACCATTCCAATTTTCAGGCAGTGTAAATTTACGGCGATAAGAACCCACTGGGTTATTATCTTCCGGAATATCAAATGGAGGATTCAGTGCCGCACCTTTTTTCGCATGTCCAGTAAATTCATACGGATGATTGACATAAATAGGCAGGCCATAACCATTTAATTCCCAGTTCGCAGGCACTTTGAAAGTACTCCATCCGCTATCGTTATAGTCTGGCAGATAGAAGTCCATCGGGCGTTTGCGCGGGTCCTCTACCCAGTTGAATTTCCAGGGACCGTTCAGGGAAATAAACCAGGCTGATTTTTCTTTTTCGCCCTGTTGTGCCAGGGGCTGACTTTCAAATGCAAACGCAGATGCCCGCATCGGCATCCTGTTTACGGACACGACTTCCGGCGTTTGTAATTCGGAAGGCAGTTGTTGTGCCTTACCTGCCATGGCGAGCGCCATGCAGGAGGCCAAAATTAGTTTTCCTTTCATTGTTCCAGATAATATTTACAGCGTCTGTAGCTACAGCATCCATTCCTTCAGCACGGGCGCTAAGAAAAGATTTATTTATGAAAGATGTCAAAAAATGTGATGAGCGTAAATTATACGCTTGTAGTACCGGATAGTACTGAAAATAGTAAGCCCGCCAGCATTACGCCAGCGGGACTTACCACCTTGTACATCAATATTCGGGCTTTAGAATGGGGCATTAAGCTTTGGGAAAAAGCGGATCCGGAACCGGGGCCAACCGTCCTTTATCTTTAGAGATCCGCCTTCCCCTGAAAAATAAATACAGGTTAAAAAAGACCATTACACCCAGATAAATGAAGAATCCTCCGATTTTAGCACTGAGTCTTTCCAGCATTTCTTGTGCACTACCTATCGTCGCGATCTGCATGATCCAGAAGGCAAAACCCAGGTTCAGCAAGTAAAAGCCGGTTTCAAATAGTTTGTTGGTAGAGAGGGCGATGTCATCCTTGCCATGGAAAATATCCATCATAAATACTTTACTATTTTTGAAAAGGGTGTAGGCTACTCTCCAGGTGACTATAATCACCACAGGCAGGTAAATCAGGTAAGCAATGTAGTTGAAGGTGGTGTGCATACAGATATAATTTTATGAGTGGAGATGAAAGTTTCTCTTTCCTAGTAGATATATCACCAGCATGTTACAACAGTGAATAATGCCCAGTGTCAGCATAATAAATCCTATCATTTGCGAGACACTATCTATCACTTCTTTCCAAGTGTGCAGCGGCGCCCAGGTACTAATCATCAAGGTCGCATATCCCAAGTTCAGCAGGTAATACCCGATCAGCAATATCCTATTAATGGCATCTGTGGTGGCTACATCTCCATGCATCACATGCAGGATAAATACCCGCCCATTCCGGTAGAACAACCACCCTACCTGTACGGTAATCACCCATGTTATCAGCAGGTAAATGATGTAGGCCAGGAGATTCATGCTGTTGCTGTTTGATGAAACAAAGCTACATTATATTTTTTGAATTTTCAAAATATTCTGAAAGTTTAATATTTACAAACTCAAAAAAAATGGAATTGACTGCGTCAATTCCATTTTATGTCTTTTCGTTGTGCCTGCCCAGCGGGCAGGCACAACAGACAGGAGCGTTTTGCCTTTCCTTACTTCTTCAACAAATTATCTACGGCAAAGGTATTACTGCTGATAAATTGCAGCAGTACAGCGAAGAAAGCAGCATGGACCAGTTGACCTGTAATGAAGTCCCAGCTTTCGATGAGGGTACTTCCCAACACGAGGAAGGCCATCAGGATACCTCCTCCAATCAGGGCGATTCTTGTACCCAATCCTATCAATAACAGGATGCCTATGATAAATTCCGCAATAGGGAGCACATAGCTGAAAGGCAGCACCAGGGCTTGCGGAAGCATGGATTTCTCAAAAGATTGCACCATCCAGCCACTGAACCCATTCAGTTTTGGAAGTCGTACCAGTCCATGACCAATCATACTGGCGGCAATGGCCCATCGTAATAGCAAATAAACAGTGGTGTTCATATGTCAGTTGTTTTGATGACACAAAGATGGGCACCCTGATTTGCTTCGAAATGGTATAATTAGACTATTTTCCTGTACAATTTTGCGATCGTACCACCAATGTTTATTGGCAGGATACGCGCGAATGGAGGTCATATTATTGACAATCACGGCAATCAGTAACATAATAGCTACACCGCTGCCCACAGGACTCACTACCAAATAGTATTTGCCACCATGATATGAAAGCCTCTATTTTCCGTTGTCCATCTGCTTGATAATATTATTCACTTCTGTTTCAGTAGCCCGCAGCTTTTGCTGACAGAAGCTAATCAACATAGCAGCCCGTTTTACTTTTTCTGCCAACAGGTCTACGGAAACGCTTTCCATTTCTATTTCTTCCGCTATTTCCTGTAATTCCCGATAGGCATTTTCATATGTCAGTTCTTCACTCATCTTTCGTGATTTTAGATTGTACAATGGCCCGGAGTGTAGCATCCTGCATCCGGATAGTGATAGGATCGCCTGGAGTGGCGTCTTCCGCCCGCTTTAGCAGGCTGTCTTCCTTATATATCAATGCAAACCCTCTCCTGATAATACTTTCAGGGTCCAGCATGCGGAACAACAATTGTTGTTGCTGTAATTTATTTTCTTCATGCTGCAAGATCGCTCTGGGCCTGGATGTAAGTCCACTTACAAAATACTGCAATTGCTGTTTCTGCTCCTGTAATACCTGCTGTGCCCCTGCGGATATGCTATGCCTGGCATGCAGTAGTTCTTCTTTATTCCTTTCCAGTATGGATCGTACATTATGGGCGATATTGCTTTGCAAAACATGCAGTTCTCTATTGTCTGCCGCAATAATCTGCTGGCTGCGAATCAAGATCTGTTGCTGCATTTGTATGATCTGATCTTCATACTGGCGGTTATGCGCGATGATAAATTCAGCGGCTTTGGTGGGGGTTTTGGTCGCAGTATGCGCCATCATATCCGCAACGGTTTCATTTTTCTGGTGCCCAATGCCGGTAATCACAGGAATAGGAAACCTGGCCACTACCCTTCCCAACTGATAGCTATCGAACAGCAGGAAGTCGGTTTGCGCGCCACCACCGCGGATAATCACCACAGCATCATATGCTTTGCCAGCGCTGAATACTTCCACCATTCGCTGTTGCACCAACTCTGCATTGGCTTCCCCTTGCACAACAGTGAAGTACGTGTCTAACTTAAACGTATATCCGAAACTGTTATTTACCAGCGTATGATGGAAATCCTGGTAGCCCGCGCTATTCCCGGAGGTCACTACTGCGATCTGCTGAATGACGGGAGATAATGCCAGCTCCTGGTTGCGGGTGATATATCTTTCTCCTTCCATCCGGATGGCATCCGGATTTTCTTGGAGTAAACGTTGTAATATTTGCTGCTTCTGCTGTTCCAGTTGCCCGATGGTGTAGTTGATGTCTACATCCAGCACATTCACTTGCAGCCCATGTACCTGGTGATAAGACACGGCCACCAATACCAGCACATGGATATTATTGCGAAACTGTTGCCCGGTAATCAGCTCAAAGGCCCGTATTTGCTGAGCGCCACTGCCCCATGCCACTGCGGATACACGGGCAATAATACCGGTACCCTGCTCATCTTTTTCTACGAGATCGAAATAATGTACTCCCCTTTGCCCGTACCAGGAATAGCTGGTCACATCGGCCTTTACCCAGTAGGTTTGCCCTGCAAAGGTTTGCTGCAGGGTATTCCTGATACTGGTGGTCAGATCAGAAAGGCGGATGGCTTGGTGAATACTCATGATACGAAGATAAGAAACCAGGACTTACTGGTAGTCAGTAATGCCCAGTTGGGCAAAGAATTCGGCTTCGGGAATTTCCCTCACCTGGCCTGATTTCAGGTCCCCCAGTTCGAGGGATTCAATGGAGGTACGGATCAGGCGCTGACAGCGGTGATGAATAGCGCCCAGCATTTTGCGCACCTGGTGGTATTTCCCTTCTGTGAGGGTGATTTCCAGCCAGGTATGGGGATTGTCGTTATAATCGCCAGGGCGTACTTCCAGCCCTTGGGGCTGTGGTACGATCCTTACTTCGCAAGGCTTAGTAGTGTAGGTTTCGTGTATCCCTACTGGCATGGACACGCCATCGCGCAGTCTTTGCACTTCTTCCTCTGTCACATAATACTTGGCTTTTACAACGTAAGTTCGCTTATGTGGGATTACGCTTTCAAACAGCAGCTTGGTTACTTTTTTATTGGTCGTTAATATCAACAATCCTTCTGATTCATTGTCCAGGCGCCCTATGGCATGAGTTCCTTCCGGAAAATCGAAGTCCAGATCCCCGAGCAGGCGCACGTTATGAGGACTGATAAACTGGGAAACCATGTTGTAAGGCTTGTGTATGATGAAGTACCGATGACCACTGTTATGCATAATAGGCGCAAATGTAAAGAATTGGGCGTTGAAAAGCCTACCTTTGTTGCAGAGAATCAATAATATGGACGGACAATATAGAAAAGATGTTTACCCTGGCCTGGAAGTGGCCATCATCCTGAAGAAAGATCAACGTAGCGGGAAGAAAACTTATGGCATCGTAAAAGACCTGCTGACCTCCGCTGCTTACCATTCCCGTGGTATTAAAGTGCGCCTGGAAGACGGCCAGATAGGGCGTGTGGTAGAGATTATAGGATAATTGTCATTACATTTGCCCATACCCAACTTACTAACTCAACAGCTTACTAAAACGAAATGGATCAGTCTTTATTTCACTGGGCAGGAAATCTCAGGTTCTTAAGGAAAAGGAAAAATCTAACGCAACAACAGTTATCTGATGCTACCGGCATTAAGAAAGGACGACTGGCAGCACAGGAAAGCGGGAAAACGAAGAATCCCCGCATGGAAGATCAGGTACGGATATCTACCTATTTCAATATCTCCATCGATCACCTGATTAAAACAGCGCTCTCCGATCTTACTGCCGAACAACTGTACGAAGTGGAAACCACGTCTACCCTGGATATAACGGGCAAGCATATACGTGTGCTTCCTATCACGGTAAATACGGACAATGAGGAGAATATGGAATTTGTTCCGGTAAAAGCGCAGGCTGGCTACCGCCGCGGTTTCAACGATCCTGAATTCATTGCTAATCTGCCAAAGTTCACCTTACCAGGACTTCCACGGGAAAAAACTATTCGTATGTTCCCTGTGAGTGGCGATAGTATGCTGCCGATTCCTGATGGCAGTCACGTGATTGCACAGTATGTGGATGATTGGAGTCTGATCAAGCAGGATACGCCATGTGTAGTCATTTTGAAGGAGGAAGACGATATTCTCTTCAAAATGGTAGATAACGCGATGAAACTAGACGGCACACTACGTCTGCACTCCCTTAATCCGGCATACAAGCCTTTCCGGGTAAATGCGAACGAAGTGTTAGAAATCTGGAAATTTATCGGTTATGTGAGCCGTGAAATGCCTATTGCCAGCTAATCAACGATTCACCAATACCAACTGCCCCAGGTGGTAGGACAGATGCGTTAATCTTGACAGCAATACATTATACCGATTGCGGTGGGGTTCTTTTTCGAACTCCTCTTGTGTAACCATGGTATGCTTTTGCAGCCAAGCAGCAGGAGGCAATGTGCGGAATTGTTGTAACACGATGGCGTTGACATCCTTCCAACAAGCTCTCAGCTTAGCGGGAGCAGGCAGCTCTTCTTGCGGATCATCCGGATGGGTGATGAAATAGGCATCCAGTTCCGGATATTGGCGTTCTCCCAGGCCCAATAGGGGCAGCAGCATATCATGTACTGCTGTCATATGTCCGAGGATGTAAATCACGCGGTTCCGTTGTGGCGCTACTGGCAAATACAGCTCTTCATCCGTGAAGCTGTCGAAAGTCATGGTCATCCGTTTTACCTGGGTCTCCCAGTTGAATAGGGTTAGATCTAAGAATGCAGTAGTTTCCATAGTCAGTAAGTTCTGATCCATTTGAGTATATACGCGGCGTCTTCTTCCCAGGTTGGCTGTCCCAGTACAAAATGATTGCGTCCTGGCGCTTCCCGGAATTGCGTTACATACCCGTTTTGTTTATATTTTTTAAAGTTTGAAAAGACTAAAGAAGCTGGTGCGATGCGATCTTCACTACCAGCTATCATCAGTAGTGGCGCATGTGGCCGTGAGAAATCAATCCGTGCCATGCTGGTTGCGCCGCCTCTCAGAATTCGTCTGGATTCCGGCACTGCAAATTTTTCGTACGTCCGTAACTGTTCTTGCTCGTTCATGCCATTAGCAATGGCTTGTTGCCATTCTGGAAAGGTCATGAGATAAGGATTTGCGGGAGACACGTAGTACCCCAGTGGCCTATACCTCATTTGTACAAGCGTAGATTTCAGTGAGAACACACCGGGAGGTGGTGTTGAATGAATAGCAATGCCGGCTGCCCCTACATTTTTCTGCAATAATAGTTGTGTTACAAGCCCTCCTGTAGAATGCCCCATGATCACTGGGGGTTCGGGAAGAACGCTGGCGATGTCGGTGTAATATTGTACCAGGTCCTGGAGTTGGAGTGAAGCGATCAGGTGATCCGGATGACGTTTGCGCAAGTCCACCGCAGACGCCGTTTTGTGTGGCCATGGTGGCACAACAACTTTGTAGCCGTGGTTTTCGAAGTACTGTTTCCAGTTATCCCAGGTAGCAGCACACACGAAAGCGCCGTGTATCATCATGATGGTGCGAGTATTCACTTCTCTCATACAATGAATTTGTACGATTCAAAGGTCCTATACAACCAGCAGCATAAAAATGATAATAGGCAAAAAAGCAGCTTGACATTTATCAAGCCGGGCATTGATTTTTGTCAAGAGGAGGGATCAATCACCGCGCAGGAAGGCCTGTTTCCGTATACGGCTAAGGGTTTCAGGGGATATACCTAAGTAGGAGGCAATCATATTCTGGGGAAAACGCTGGATAAATGCAGGTTGGGATTTCATCATTTCCAGGTATCTTTCTTCCGCAGTGAGGGTGATAGCTGCGTGTATGCGTTTCTGTGAGGCTACGGCATGTCGTTTGTCCATTTCGGCAGTGAGGATACGCATAGCGGGGATTTCACTGCGTAATCGCCACCAATCATCATATCCGATCTGCAAGAGTTCTGTATCTTCCCAGGCATCTATATTGTACTTAGAAGGCGACCCTAGTTCAAAGCTTTCTCTGTCAGACATCCACCAGTTTTCTATGCCAAATTGCACCGTATGTTCTCCGCCTTTTTCATCTACAGAATACTGGCGCATGGCGCCTTTCGTAATCAGTGACAGGTGCCTGCAAATGTCTCCTTCTTGCAGGAGGTATTGGCGTTTGCGTAATTTCTTTGGACGAAAAGCGTGTTGCAGCACATCTTGTTCCTGTGATGTAACTGGATGTGCTGTATAGTGGCGAATGTACTCGTAAAATCTATTCATAAAGGGGCCGATAGCATGACAATAACCTAAGATAAGCAATTTTTTTCGGCCAATGACGAAGGATGGGATAACATCTATTTAGACCATCCCAAAGGGGTAGTAAACCAAGGGCTTCCAGGGGCCTTTTAGGTAGCGCCAGGTATGTAACCCCAACGCCTGTACGGTAAATGGTGTAAAGCGCTCCATGAGGGAATGATATAACTGTGTGGCTTTATGTGCAGTAACTTTATTTTGAATAGTAATATGTGGATGTAGCGGTTGCTTGTCTTGCCGGATCAGCCAGGGTTCCCAGCGTTGCTGCATGGCGGCATGCAAGGCCGTCAGTTCGTCGGATGCCAGGGTAAAGGCCACTCCCTGCCCAAATTGAAACAATCCTGTTACTTGCAGTTCCATGGGCGCCCGTTGCGCAAAGTTTTGCAAATCAGTATCTATAGCGAGATTTGCATCAGGAAGTTTATAAAATAGGGAGAGATGCGCATCCAAGTAATTGGCATGTGCAGGGAAATGGGCATTGCGCAAAGTGTTGAAATACTGTTGTGATACCTCGTCTAATTGTAAAGTTATAATCATATTCCATTGCAATATAAATTTAATGCCTTGTTATTTATATTTGCAGCAAAGGAATAGCCCCGTGATTGAAGAAACAGATATACGAACTGGCAACTTGGTCGCTTATTACGACCGCAATATGCAGGAAACGATCTTTACTGTGGAGGGCGTATGGCAGGGCTATATCTATAACACAGGGCTCCCTCTCAGCAAAATACCCTGTCAGAAAGCCAATCCTGTAGTGTTAGATATCACTTGGCTGGAAAATTTTGGATTTATTCCTGGCGATCCTGCGCATGGGGAAGATCCTGCCGTATATTCACTGAAGTATAACAGGTTAAACAGTATTCATATATGCGCCAGGAATGAATGCTTCCAACCAATGGCGGAAAGCCCTACCGGCATGGTCCCTTATGGCAGGCCACTCGTTCATGTGCACCAGTTACAAAACTTTTTTCACGCCCTCACGCGCGAGGAACTGTAATGTCTTATTTGCCCCTCTTTTTGTCTTATTTGCCCTGTCTACTGCATTAATATTGCAGTTACATTTGTGTTGTAATTATCCACCATAATAAAATCACCTTATATGGCAAGTGTAAATCCATACCTGAACTTTCAGGGCAATTGCGAAGCTGCATTCAATCATTACAAAAAAGTGTTCGGCGGCGAATTCGCCATGGTTTCTCGTTTCAGCGAAATGCCTCCTGAACACCCCTGCGAACCAGATGAAAAAGATAAAATCATGCACGTGATGCTGCCTATTGGCAACAACACCGTACTGATGGGTAGCGATATTCCTAAATCATATCCCAACCCAACCACCGGCAGCAATTTCGCAGTAGCTGTTGCTCCTGAAAGCAAAGAGGAAGCTAATCGTATCTTCAGCGGCCTCGCGGAAGGCGGCAACATTACAATGCCTATCGGCCCTACTTTCTGGGCGGAAGCGTTCGGCATGCTGATCGATAAATATGGCATTAGCTGGATGGTGAACTATGGCAACAAATAACTGTTCAATCCATATTGCAATAAAAAAGTCTGCACTATCTACAGTGCAGACTTTTTTATTAATCCAATCCATGCTTAGGCCCCATGTTTGGGCTTAAAGACATCGCGGTTCTTTTCAACTCACCAAGGAAGGGTATCGAATTTAGGATAGAAGATTTTATGGCATTCTGGAAATACAATTCCAGTTGTATGAATTTAGCAGCATTCTTACCGCCCATTACCTTCGAGAACTTCTTAAAATATCGCTCGTAAAATCTATCATATGCCACATCATTTTCCAATGTTCTCTTTATTAAGGACGTAGCGGATTCATCATCCAGGGTAGTGTAAAGACGCGTATAATCCTGTAGAATGTCCAACCGTTCCCTACTTAATGTTCGCCGGTTCTGTTCATACTGATCATATAAAGACCAGAAAGGATCATTCGTATTGTTCTTAAAATCCATGTATTCCGCTACGATTTCTTTTTTCTCTTTCCCGAAAATATGCTGAATCGTTTTTTGATCATCATCATTAACCTGTGCATGAACATTAACCGTATGAACAAGGCATACCAACAACAGGGGCAATATATATCTCATATCAAGGAATTTGCAGGCTCATTTTTCGAAGAGATTTAACACGCATTCCTATCAATTGTTTAAATCAGGATTTTCAAAATATAATCTGCAATCGCGTAGGGGTAAGTAGGATAGGTTCGTGTCGATCTCTAAACCTGCAACAAAATTATGATTAAGAAACTTCCCTTATTATTTTTATTAGGCACTGCCAATCATGCAATAGCCCAGTTGGGCGCCACTTCCCTCAATGGCCCAGGTATTGGTATCAGCACGGATTACCTGCCAGCATCTCATTATATACGGCCGGAAGACAGCGTAAAAACCGCGTCTACCACCAGTCAGCGCCGTTATAACTTTGGTGCAGCCTTCCAATTAGCTTCCACCATAGATACCGCCACGGGAAAAATGCGCGCCTGGTCACTCGGCATTGGCGGGAGTTATACCACACTCGACAATAAAGATTATACGAAAACAATATTCCCAAAGGAATTATTAGAAACCACTATTGCACTAAAATACATGCGCAGTATGCGTAACCGCTGGAGTATGGTGGCCGTTGCAGCGGCCTCTCTCGGCACAGATCTGGAAGAGATCACCAGCGATGATTTCTTTCTCCAAGGCGGCATTATCTTCATCAAACAACATAATCGCCATTTCTCTTATGGCTTGGGAGGTATGCTGACCAATGCTTTTGGTACACCCATGATCTTGCCAGCTTTGTTCTGCCGCTGGCAAACGGATAGCAAATACAGCATAGATATCAACTTTCCGGAAAAGGCCTCCGTGTCTACCAAACTTAATAAATATACAGATCTGGCACTCGCCATTCGCATGCGGGGCGCGTCTTATGATGTTACCCACTCTCCCAATGATAAACGCTTAATGGGATATTCTGAAATTACAGCAGGCTTGGAAAACACTTGGCATTTGGGAAAACATGCTGATTTCATTCTCGCCGGCGGTAGCTTACTTACCAGTGCTGTCACCTTCTCCGATAAAAAATTATCAGATATTTTCAGTGAGAAACCACGGCATCGCCTGGGAACAAACTATTATCTCAGTGCAGGACTGCGCTGGAATTTTATGCCACGAAAATAAGGATTATTCATATCGCAGCGCCTCTATAGGATCGAGTCTGCTGGCCTTTAACGCCGGATAATACCCAAAGAAAACACCGGTTAGGGCACACACCATAAAGGATAAAATAATAGAACTGCGAGATACCAAGGTAGGCCATCCCAATGTCATGGTAATGATGGTAGAAGCGGATACGCCCAGTATTACGCCAATTACCCCGCCGGTGATACTGATAATAATGGCTTCTACCAGGAATTGCAAGAGGATATCTAAGCCTCTTGCACCGATGGACATACGCAAACCTATTTCCCGCGTACGTTCTGTAACGGAAACATACATGATATTCATGATACCGATACCGCCAATGACAAGGGATATACCTGCGATAGCAGTCAGCAATATCGTGAGCAAACTGCTGGTGGAACTGAGGGTTTTAATCAGTTCCGCCATCGTTCTCACGGTGAAATTATTATCATCGCTTTGCCGTAAACGATGCGTTTGCCGGAGTATACTAGTAATCTGGTCCACAGCAGCATCTGATTGTCCTTCACTAACAGCAGAGCCTATAATGCTCTGTAAATAAATCGTGGCCAACATACGTTTCTGAATGGTGGTATAAGGTGCCACAATGATATCGTCCTGGTCTTGCCCAAATGAGCTCACGCCTTTAGGCACTAGCGTACCGATTACTTGTAAGGGAATCTTATTGAAACGAATCACCTTACCAATAGGACTTTCCCCATTGGGGAATAAATTATCTACCACCGTTTTTCCCAGCAGACAAACCTTTGCAGCGGAGGCTACATCTGATTCTGAATAAGCGATGCCATCTTGTACGGTGAGTTTGCGGATATCGAAATAATCTGTATTTCCGCCCTGCAAAGAAGTGGGCCAGTTGAACGGACCTGAAATAGACTGCCCTTTTATGGAAGCCACTGGAGAAACGGCCGTTAAGAGGGTGGCTTGTTTCTGCAATGCAGTCACATCTACCAACGTCAAGGATTGAAAAGAGGAAGCATCCATACGAGCACCACCGGCCACATTACTGCTAGGCAGGATGGTCACCATATTGGAGCCCATATTTCCCAACTGTGTCTGAATGCTTTCTTTAGATCCCTGCCCTATGGCCACCATCGCGATCACAGCGGCCACGCCGATGATAATCCCGAGCATGGTCAGGAAAGCACGCAGTTTATTGCGTTGAAGCGCCCGCAGCGCCAGTCGTATCAGATTGAATATACTCATGTGACACTCATTAGTAATCGTCTGCAGCCGGTAATGACGCCAAGGCTTCTTTTGCAGAGCGAACATTTTCGTTGATGGCATCCCGTTGCACTTTTCCATCGCGGAGCATGATAGTGCGACTACTGAAGGCAGCTATATCGGGTTCATGGGTCACGAACACGATTGTTTTTCCTTGCTGGTTCAGTTCTTGCATCAGGGCCATGATTTCATACGATGTGCGGGTATCGAGGTTACCTGTAGCCTCGTCTGCCAAAATCATCACTGGTTCATTCACCAATGCTCTGGCAATCGCCACTCTTTGTTGCTGCCCACCGGAAAGCTGACTGGGCGTATGTTCCAGCCGATCTTCCAATCGAACCGCCTCTAGTGCGCGAACAGCTTTTTCTCTGCGTTGATGGGTGCTGATCGTTTTATTATAAAACAATGGCAGTTCCACATTCTCCAATGCCGACGTACGTGGCAGCAAGTTATAGGCCTGGAAAACGAACCCAATTTTCAGGTTACGTACTTTCGCCAATTCATTGCGGGTAAGCTTTCCTACGTTGGTACCATCCAGCAGATAATCGCCAGCAGTGGGCCTGTCCAGGCAGCCCAATAAATTTAGGAGGGTTGTTTTACCACTACCACTGCTTCCCATGATCGTCACAAATTCGCCGGCATTCACGGAAAAGGAAACGCCTTTCAGTGCGCGCACTGTTTCTGTTCCCATGTGGAACTCCCTGCGAATGTTGTCTACTTCAAGAATCTTTTTGCTCATCGTCTTCGTCCGAATTTAGGGAGGAAAGGACTATTCGTACCGCCTTGCGCCGTGGAAGCCGGGCCTCCGCCTCCGCCTCCATCCATACTGGTGATCACTTTGTCATTGATGGTAAGCCCATATAATACTTCTAAGTGCGTATTATCGTTTAGCCCTGTCCGTATGCGCACCTGTTGCAAGGTATCGCCATGTAGCACCCACACGTAACTCATGGTACCTTCGCGTTTCTTTTTCTCCAAGTCTATTTTATTTGTATCACGCGGTACATTTTCGTGTTTTTTAACAGCGGTTAATATCTTGTATTTTTTACCCAGTGCGGCAGAGTCGGGGCGGAATTTCAATGCTCTCACGGGGATCAGTAGCGCATTGTCTTTTTCCGCCGTATAGATCGTCACATTGGCCGTCATACCAGGTTTCAGCTTCCTATCCTCATTAGGTGCATTGATGATCGTGTTGTAAGTCACCACATTGGAAGAAACGCTGGGTTGCAGCCTGATTTCCTGCACACGACCGCTGAACACATCATCCAAGTAAGCATCAACGGTGAAGGTTACACGAAGACTATCGCGCACATTGCCGATATCGGCTTCATCCACACTTGCTTCCACCTGCATCTTAGTAATATCCTTAGCAATAACGAACAAAGTAGGCGTACTGAAACTGGCCGCCACTGTTTGTCCTACGCTTACATTCCTATTCAGTACTACGCCGTTGATAGGCGAATAGATATTGGTAAAAGAGAGATTTTTTTCGGCAGACGCGAGCTGGGCGGCAATGCTGGCCACACTCGCTTTCGCCGAATTGAGCAGGTAGGTCGAGTTATCGTAGTCTGCCCTGCTGATCGCGCCTACTTTATACAGTTGTTCCTGTCGGCCGTATTGCGCCTGCTGATACGTAAGTTGACTTTTAGCATTTTCCAGGCTCCCTTTAAACTGATTTACGGACGCCAGGAAGAGCGACTGGTCTAACTGGGCGAGCAGTTGCCCTTGTTTCACTTGGGTGTTAAAATCTACATACAGGTATTTCAGTGTGCCGGAAACCTGCGTACCCACCGCCACCGTATCCACTGGTTGGATTCTACCAGTAGCAGTAACGGTAGTGGCTATATGACCATAGGTAGGATACTCCGTCACAAAGGTGATGGGGGGCGTTGTTTTTCTGAAAA
Source organism: Chitinophaga sp. (assembly GCF_019236475.1). Taxonomy (GTDB): domain Bacteria; phylum Bacteroidota; class Bacteroidia; order Chitinophagales; family Chitinophagaceae; genus Chitinophaga. Next base: position 470,678 of record NZ_JAFAIX010000004.1, on the reverse strand, counting down.
AGAAATACCAGATCAACACCAGCAACACCAATATTATCGTCCCTATAATAATCGGTCGTTTATATTTTCCCATAAGCTGCATGCGTTTATAGTTGTACAGGGATGCCCCTGTAGAAGTCATATATCCTGATATTCAATGCGGCACTGTATTTAGCCTGTATGTAAGCCTGCATGGCCTGTATATAAAGGGTCTTCTGCTGGAGGAATTCCACCACGTTAGTAGCGCCTATCTTCAGTTGTTCAGAAGCAATACGAAAAGCTTCCTGTGTAAATTTAAACTGTTCTGCCGCCGCATCATATTGGCCTTGTGCGTTCAACACCGCGATATAAGCCTGTTCCACTTGTTGAGACAATACCGTTTTGGTATTCTGTAAGTTTAGTTCGGATTGCTGTACTTCTAGCTTTGCTTTCTCCACGTTGGTTTTATTCTGTCTGCGCGTGAAGATGGGCACAGAAAGCGTTACGCCTAATTGTTGGTAAAAGTTATTGTCCAATTGTTTGAAATAGCCGATATCATTAACGGTAGAATAATTGCTGGCCAGCGATCCACCGGCCGTGAGTATAGGCAGGAAGCCAGCGCGGGCTTTGGCAAGATCTAGGTGAGACACGTCTACACTCATACTACTACTTTTCACTTCTGGCCTGGTATCCAGGGCTTCTTTCTGCGCCATTTCTACAGGTGTCAGCAGCCCCACTCCCATCAAGGTATCCGGCGAAACGATATCGAAAGGTTTGCTGGTAGGCAGCAGTAATACTTGTTTGAGGTTCAGCAAATTCTGACGGCGTGTATTCTCTGCCGTTACGAGGAGGTATTTGTCGTTGGCCAGTTGCGCTTTCAGCTCAACGAGGGCCACCAGTGCAATAGAACCTACATCATACTGTTGCTGGGCCTGTGTTACCTGGGCTTCCGCAGTAGTAAGCAGATCTTTCAAGTATACAATATTCTCTTTTGCCAATAGGATGCTTAAATAATCCTGTGTAATCAAGAGGGTGATATTGTTCATCTGCTGATCCACATTCAGTCCTGCTACTTTGGTGAGCAACTGTTTCTGTTGAATATCTTTATTGAGGATACCGCCATTGTAGAGCGTGACATTGGAATTAATTCCATAATTACCACTTGCGGTTGTCGTATAGGCGTTATTGAGATTCTTGCCTCCGGTTACATTCTGCGTAGCGGACGCACTCAGGTTGGGCAGCTTCGCGGCTTTGGAGAGGATCAAATCCTGCTCTGTGTTTAATTGGGTGAGTCGGAGGGTGTTGAGCTGAATATTATACTTCATGGCATAATCCAGGCATTGCTGCAAATTCCACACAACGGGCGTAATGGAATCCTGCGGAGTGATGGCATTCTGGGCAACAACTGCGATGGCAGGCAGCAACATCAGCCAAACAATTACCGCATTTAACAACGGGTGCCGAATATATTCGTTCCAGTTAGATGGTATCATAACCTATCTTTATTAGGAAATACTTCAGGGTTAGTGAATCAACGCCAAACATCAGGCCGGGAATCCGTTTTTAACACTAAATAACAGAGGTCCCGGTTGTTACAAAATGATAACAACAGAACCGCATTATGGTTGACCATGTGAATTTTGCCGTGCTGTCGGAAGCTATTATTTTTGTCGCCATTATGAACTTTCCTATCACAGGCCATGGCCTGATCCTAATACTTATAGTGCTCGTCATAGCTGCCGCAGTGGTAGCGGTGCTAAAATCCAAGCTCACTCCAACTGCCGGAGCTACTGGCGTACTGATATCAGTTTGCATTTTGATGGGTGTGGGCTGGCAGGGCTTACTTTATTTGGCCATCTTTTTTGGCTCCGCTACCTGGGCTACCCGACATAAAAAGCAAGTGAAAGCAGGTATCAGTGGCACCGAACCTCATTCAGAAAAACGAAACGCCTCACAGGTTTTGGCCAATGGCGGTGTAGCCGGGTTGTTGGGATTAGTGGCTTTCTTGTACCCTATATCCTCCGTGGATTACCTGGTGCTTATTGCTGCCAGTTTTGCTTCCGCCACAGCAGATACACTTTCCTCCGAATTGGGGACGGTATATGGCAAAAGATTTATTAATGTGCTCACTCTTAAAGAAGATCAGAAAGGGCTGGATGGTGTGATCAGTTTGGAAGGCACTTTAATTGGCGCGTTGGGTGCGGGGATGATTGCCCTCGTATATGGATGGCTACAAGGCTTTTCTGGAGCGGTGTGGGCTATACTGATAGCCGGTATACTCGGTAACCTGACCGACTCGCTGTTGGGGGCTGCCTTTGAACGGAAACACCAATTGGGGAATGATATGGTTAACTTTCTGAATACAGCTTTTGCGGCATTGATTGCCTGGGTCTTTCTACAAATTATATAAAAAATTAAAAGATCGAAATTGACGTCTGCGACGTCAATTTCGATCTTTTAATTTTTTCGTTGTCCCTGCTCTGCGGGCAGGGACAACAAGTAGGAAAGTTAAGCTTCCTTATCGTCTCTATCCAGTGGGCAGGGACGACAGACAGGAAAGTTACATTACTTTACTTCTTTCAGCATTTCCTTCACCGCAGCTTCCATTTGTGCATCTTTACCTGCGAGGAATTCCTCGTAACGCAATGGTACGCGAATATCTGGTTCTACCTGCAAGTTTTCAGTAGGACGATTTTCCTTACCGATAGTAGCAATCATTGGAATACCGAATACGATAGAAGGATCGATCTGTGTTTCCCACCATACGGCAGTACCAGTACCCGCTACAGGCATACCTACCAGTTTACCTACCTTGCCTTGTTTGTAGACATATGGGAAGATGAAAGCATCACTGTAGTTACCTTCACTCATCACCACGCAGCTAGGGGCCTGCCAGATTCCCAGCGGTTCGCCACCATCCAGGCGATTACCCTGCGGCGCGAAGTCCAGGTATTTCTTACCACTCAGGAACTGCATCAGGTCATCATGCAGCCATCCTCCACCGTTGAAACGCGTATCCACGATGAGGGCTTTTTTGCCTCTGTTTTTACCCATTACCACATCATATACAGAGCGGAATGCGCCGTCGTTCATACCTTCTACGTGAACGTAGCCTACTTTTCCATCAGACAGTTTATCTACCAGGTCAGACATTTTGTTCACCCAACGTTTGTACATCAGGCCAGATTCTTCACCCACAGAGATAGGCTTAACGGTTTCGTCCCAACGTTGTTTGGTATCAGGACTGTAAATGCTGAGCAGCACGTTGACGCCCATTTTACGGTTCAACAAAGAAGCCCAGTCGATATCGTTGGTAACAGCCACACCATCAATTTTTTCGATGATATCGCCTTTCTTCAGTTTGGAAGTGGATTTATCCAATGGTCCACCTTTGATCACTTCATCTACTTTCAAACCATCCGCTTTGAAGGTTTCATCGTAGAGCAGACCCAGGGCAGGCGTTACATCGCCATTTGGAATCATGGCACTATAACGGCCACCAGTATGGGAACCATTCAATTCACCCAGAAGTTCACTCAGTAATTCCTGGAAATCGTAGTTATTGCTGATATAAGGGAGGAAACGTGCGTAGTTATCGCCATACATTTTCCAGTCAACGCCGTGGAGTTTAGGATCGTAGAATTTCTCTTTCACCTGTTTCCATGCGTGCCAGTAGATGTATTCGCGTTCTTTCGCCTGGTTGAGCGCCATTTCTGTGCTGATGCCCACAGGGGTTACTTTACCGGAATTGACATCTACCTTTACAACGCTACCGCGGTTACTTACAAACAGCGTGTTACCATCTTTGCTGAGTTCCATACCGCCTGGAGATCCGCCCATTTTAGCGAGGATTTTGGTTTCCCCGGTTCTTGGTTCCGTTACCCACAGGTCGTAGCCTTTTTCAAACGCAGCCATGTAAAACACTTTGCTGACATCCTTATTCACTGCATAATCAGCAATGGAAGCAGAGTTGATAGTCAGACGTACTCTGCGACCTTCCAGGTTTTCGAAGTTTGGCTGGAATGCTTTTTTAGCAGCAGTGCTATCTTTTTCTTTTGTTTTGCTGGTATCTTTTGGTTTAGCATCGCCGGCATCTTTCAGGAGGGCAAATTCATCTTTGGACAATTTGAATTTATCGTAAGCTTCCTGATCCAGGAAAACACCGTAGATATCCGATTCGCGGCTACCTTGTTTAGCGAGAGATTTACGTCCATCACGATCGTTGGTCCAGGTCATGAGTTTGCCTTCTGCTGCCCATTTACCATTCCCTTCACCGAAGCCACTGTTCACCGGATAGAAAGGCGTTCCATTGCCGTTAACAGGCATTACTGCCATGTTACTACCGAAGAAACCATTTCTTTCATCGTCCATCAGTAACCATTTGCTATCAGGGCTCCATGCAAAGGACCAGTCGCCATCCGCGTAAGAATGGTTATGCCCTTCTGGCATAATGGTTCTGCTTTTACCGCTGGCAAGGTTGAATACTTTGAGGATATTACGATTCTCCACGTAAGCAATTTCTTTACCGTCTGGAGAGAATTTAGGCTGGAATTCTTCCGCCGCCGTAGCGATCAGTGGTTCTTCTTTCAGCAGGGTAGCATTGAAGAAGAAAGGTTCCTCTTTGCGAACGCGGGTAGTTTGGTAGATATCCCAGTTACCATTACGTTCAGCAGCATAGATCAGGCGTTTGCCATCTGGAGACCATTCCACCATTCTTTCTTGTTGAGGCGTATTGGTAATACGTTTGGTCATATTACCTTCCACGCTGGTCACATACACCTCACCTCTCGCCACGAAAGCCATTTCTTTCCCGTCAGGGCTCATCGCAAATTCAGTGATGTTACCCGCCACTGGGACGTTTTTCACCACCCCTTCACGGCCATCGTTGAAGATCTGGACAGCCACTTTGCGAGGCTTCTCTCCTTCCTTCATCGTGTATACTTCGCCGTTATAGGTAAAGCAAAAAGTATTGTCTTGCGCTCTGGTCAGGTTACGTACCGGATGGTTCGTAAAGCTGGTCAGTTGCTCCATTTTGGATTTATCAGACAGTGAGCTTTTGAAGAGGTTTTGAGAGATACCACCTTTTTCGCTCAGGTAGTATACATCATTATTGTTTCCAAAAACAGGCTCGCGATCTTCCCCTTCGTAGGTAGAGATTTGATCGTAGGTACCTTTTGCTACATCCATTACCCAGATATCGCGGGTAACAGCGGAGGTATGGTGTTTACGTAATGGATCTTCGTATCCTTTACGATCTTGGAAAATGATTTTGCTACCATCTTTGTTGTAAGTGGCTGCATCGATGCCCGCAGCGCTCACCAGGAAAGGTTTTCCGCCGGTAACAGGTACGGTGTACATGTTACGGAAAATGCGGGTGCTGGGGAATCGGGCACTGGAAGCAGGAGCGTTTCTCGAGCTACCGAACAGTACTTGTTTGTTGTCGGGGCTGAAATCGTACGGATAATCTGCCGCGCTGTTGTTGGTGAGACGTACAGGAGTTCCGCCAGTGGCTGGCATCACGAATACATCGAAGTTGCCGTAGCGATCGCTGGCGAAAGCGATGTATTTACCGTCGTGGCTCCAGACAGGCATCATGTCATGTGCCTCGTGGATGGTGAGGGGAACAGCCACGCCACCTTTGGCGTCTACGCGATAGATATCACCTTTGTAACCAAAGGCAATGGTGCTTCCATCGGGGGATATTGAGGGGTTCCTAAGCCATAGGGCGTTATCCTGGGCATAGGAACTGGCAGCCATTAAAAGAACTGCACAACCAAATATAATTTTCTTCATAAGCGGTGCTTGAGTTGTAAGAAGGTCTAATGTAACAAAATGTCATAGCTAATTCAAGGGTTAATTTTATAAACGGTCGCAACAGGCAATGGAGGGAAAGTGTAGTCGTACCTGTTGCTGAAAACCCGTACATTCGATGTACCATCCGACTAAAATACACAATAGGCAATATTTTAACCGCCAGAGTCATATCCTAATCCGAAACCATCAAAATAATACCAGTGCATTAACATCTGATAAAGGATTGCTGATTCAGACGTAATTAAATTGAGAAAGAATCTAAAGCAACGACACGGAACCCTCAAAAAAGATCTTTATGCAATTGTTCTCCCCTGCTCTCAGCTTGCTGAATAAAATCAGGAATGCTGGCGTAGTAGATCCTAATCAACCTGGAAGAAGACCCATTCAATATATCAATACACTGGCATTTTTAGGGAGTATGTTGGTATTCATACTGGGAGGAGTCTTTTACGGGCTGGTAAAAAGTATATACATTTTGATGCCGCTGGTACTGGAGGGGTTTGGTATGTTGGCGGTAATCGCTTGTAATTGGCGTAGGGAGTACAATAAGGCAAATTTTCTCATGTTTGCTATTCACTATATAGCAGCCGGTTATTGGACTACATTATTAGGAAATGCTATTCCTATTGAAGTGGTTATTTCTTTCCTGTTGATCTTTCTCACTTGTGGATCTTTCCTAGTATATACTGCCAAACGGATAAGAGTTTATTCACTCCTGTCCATAGGAGTGCTATTAATTGCCATTCAATGTAATACTTATTTCAGGTGGATAGCGCCTATCCCGTTGGAACCACAGGCGGCTTTCACGATGCGGCTATGTACTACGGGAGGAATGTTGTCATTTATACTTTTTGTCATCTATGCTTTTGTTAGAGAGATAGACATCCTCTTACACAGCCTGCGACAATCTAACAGTGTATTGATAGCCAATGCGGCCTTTCTAAGGGAAACTTTCCATGAGTTACGGACGCCATTGAACAGTATTTTCGGGGCGGCTCAGTTGTTGGACATCCAAATTCAAGAGCGGGCAGATAATCCCGTAGTAAAGGATATTGCGCCTGAAATCCGGAATGTATTGGGGTCTGGGCTATTGGCGAAAGAGATAATAGACAATGTGTTGGACTTCAAAAAAATTGAAGCGGGGAAATTTTATGAGATCAAGGCCGAAAAGATGAATCTCCAACAAAGTATGGAGCAGTGTATCCGGATGAATCAGTACGTGGCCAATTTGCGAGGCATTAGTATTCGCCTGGATTATCAATTGCCATCAGCGGGAGGCATATGTGATGAAATTATCTTCAAGAAAATATTCAATAACCTGTTGTCGAATGCCGTAAAATTTGCGGCCGATAAATCAGAGATCTTAATCACGGCTACTCCTACGTCCAATGGTGGCTCTTTCAGCATTCAAAACCAGGGAACGGTCAGTCAAGATAAGATCAACACCATGTTTCTGCCTTTTGAATCAGAGCGCAACAACTTCATGGAAGGAACTGGTATCGGCCTACATCTTACCCAACAACTCATCGAGCTATTGAACGGACGTATCATTGTATCCTGCGATGGCAAGGATACCATTTTCACTTTTCACCTACCTTTTGAAAGCTGTCAGATTAATCGTTCGAAAGTGGAAGCAATGGGAGTTAATCCCACAGAGTTTGCAGGCATCCGTGCGGTTATTGTGGACGATAATGAGATGAACCAACATATCCTACAGAAGTTTGTATCCAGAACAGGTGCCAACACCGTTGTTTGTGCCAATGGACAAGAAGGTTTGGACGCCACTATCTCTGGGAAACCCGATATTATCATATCAGATGCCCATATGCCGATCATGGATGGCAAGCAGATGTTGGAACAAATCAGGCAAATACCAGGATTGCAGGAGGTGCCGATTATAATAGTTTCGGGAGATGCATTCAATAATTATAATGCCGATGAGTCAGAAATAATGCTGAAGGCTGGGGCTAATGCCTATCTGAAAAAACCTGTATCGTTTAGGGAACTGTATAATGTCATGAAGTTGCATCTCCCGAAAAAATCACCTGTACCAGAGAATCAGGATTGATATCTGGCGGTATCTACTATTGCCCAATCGAAATAGGCTTTAATCACCGTGTACAAGCCGTCTATATATTCTTCTAACTGTCTGTTCACCGTGCTGCTCCAATGGGGAAATTGCAGGCGCAAATCATCCATGGTAGACAAGTTGCGGTGATACTGTTCCCGGATTTCCGTAATGGCATCATCGAGGGAGATTTGTAATTCACGCTGATAAATAAATACGAGGTTGAGCCCTTTGGTCTTCAGGGCTTTTTCTCTTTCCAGCGAATGCAGATCATTCGCCAAGTTCGCGGTCAGATTCAAGAGTAACTCTATTTCCTTCAGCACAGGATGATTATATACTTCTTCCGGTAGCTGAACGCCCTTGAAGATGCTAATTAGCGGGAACATGATATAAAAACCTGTTTTGGGGCGCTGTTCCAGGTATTCACGGATAGAGGGCTCATAGCCATTCACTTGCATGTCTATCTCCCATAAACACTCTTCGAAATACATTACCATATAATCTCCAAACTGTTGGTACAGGTAAGGAGTACTAACAGATTTAAATCTAAACATAATATCCTGCAAACTCTCATTCAACACTTGATGTAAAGAGGAAGTAAACGTGAGGCCTCCTTTTCGGATGATGGAAATAAAGCCAGTGAGCATTTCTCTCAAGACAGCAGCTTCCATACTGTTGGAGGAAGCACGGTCGCACTGATCATCCACAGTAAAGAGCCAGGCTATCAAGTCCCCAACAATGCACAGGTCATCATATCCGGCTTCAGGGTATTCACGGGCAGCATAAAACCCAAATTTGGCTTTGTTAAAAAACCTTGTTTTGTCTTCGTTGATTAAGCTAAATTGTTTCGCCCATTCTGTGGTGTGTTCTTGAATTTGAGATGCAAACGGACTAATTAAAGATACGGTGGGGAACTCAAGGTTCAGGATGTTTTCCATAAGAGTTGACGCTTTTAATTAAGTGAATCAATAATAAAAGAATACGGCTATTGCTACCGGGGAACAGTACGGCCATGGGGGAACCGCGGATTAGGATTGACATAAGATTAGGTTTAATAGTTATTAATAAGAGAAAACAGGTTTTCCATCCTGTGTCAGGGCAGATTGAGGGAAAGAAAGGTTAAAATTTGGGGCATTGAGGGTGCCACTAAGCCAGAGAAGGCAATTGCTAATTTGTACGATAATTTAACTAAATAAGACAAATTATCCTCATCATTAACAAATTATCGGGATTAAATTTTCTAAACGGTAGGTTTACGTTTATAACAGGTATAAAAAATGATGTTGTATCAAAACAAAGGGATTGACGTCTGCGACGTCAATCCCTTTGTTTTGATCTTTTTCGTCGTTCATGCCCTGTGGGCATGAACGACAGCCAGGAGAGTTTTGCTTTCAGATATTTAAGTTGTCTTATAGAGATACCATCCATTGCCCATATCCCGTAGCATAATGATGGAAGAATCGTATAAATTAGGGAGATGCGATTTATCTGGAACGTATAGGTATCCTACCATATTGTCCATCATACCGCCAATCACAAATGTGATGCATTGCGAATCATCCCATTCTCCGGCAGATACATATTCAATCAGCAAGTTTTTACAGGCAGTAGTTTGTTTTTTTAGCAATTTAACCGGCAAGTCCACATTGCGGGTACCCATGGCCGTTACTTCTTTTAGTGCTTCATTTTTTAAAGAGTCGAATGCTGCCCGCTTATCCTTGAAATGTTGTACGATGGTATCGTCTAAGGCCAGTACCAGGCGTAAGTTCCCTACCAGGAAATGATAATCATCCATGGAGGTAAGCATTTTAAGCGCGTTCCCTTCCCTATCGTGTTGGGCAGCGGTAATCAAGGTATCCAGGTACCCTTGCGGCATTTGTTCCAGTTCTTCTAATTCCGCCTGCATCATGCCGGTCATGGCCAATGAACTGATGGTCTGTAATTTCCAGGTGGTATCTTTCAACATTTGCAGGTACCAGTCTTCCCCTCTTCCGGAGGAATCTGTTACGGTCATATTAATCAACGCCAAGGAATCTTGCTGGTCTAATATTCGGAAGTGTAGCTTAGCATGTTTCAAATCCTGGCCGTTAGGAGAACCGTCGTACTCTCCGGTCATGTAGCGATACATATCCGGAACGGAATCGGGGCCAAAAATCAGTTTTGCTACCTCCATCGGACTGGCAGGATGTTTTCCCGGCATTGTCATGTGACAACTGTAACAAACAATGCAAAACAGGGGTATTAAAATCAATAGAATAGTTTGCTTTCTCATGATAAACAGGTTTTATCAGGATGGTTCGTTTCTAAAGATACGAATAACTTTTTTGTTATATGTCAATTACAAAAACCGCTTACCTTTACCAGATAATCAATTAACCCAAAAATATGGACAGACCCGCTGTAGACCGCCTAGAATGGCTACTTAACACAGTTGCATGGCGACTTGAAAGATGGACCGAAGCAGAATGGAACACTCCCTATGCTCCAGGAAAATGGACCAAAAAACAGGTGCTTGGCCATTTGATTGACAGTGCTACCAATAATCACCAGCGCTTTGTAAGGATACAATTTGAGGATACGCCGGTTATCCGTTATGCACAGAATGACTGGAACACATATAGTTATCATACTCAACAGGATGGCGAAATGTTGGTAGCCACCTGGAAACAGTATAATGTATTTTTGTTGGCCCTGCTGCGCCAAATTCCTGAATCGGCGCTAGAAAGGACTGGTATTGGCGGCGAAGGCCAACCTTTCACCCTCGCTTATATTGTGGACGACTATGTGGATCATATGGAACATCATCTAAATCAAATTATCGAATATTAATTATCCATGAAAAAAACGATATTACTGGCGATCCTGGTATTTTCTGGCTTACTGTCCCAAGCACAAAAGGAGAAGCCCCTTCAAATTGGCACTACTGTCACCCTTCATTCTGCCTTCCTGCGGGAAGACAGGGACATCAATATCTGGCTGCCGGCCGGCTATCAGCCGGATAGCATCAGTTATCCCGTGGTGTACTTGCTGGATGGTGGGATGCAGGAAGATTTCCATCATATCACCGGACTGGTACAATTCCTGGGAATGACCAATCAGATGCCTGCCAGCATTGTAGTAGGTATCTGTAATAAAGACCGGAAGAAAGATTTCACCTTCCCTACCAATAATGCGAAAGACAAAAAAGCCTATCCTACCACCGGAGGTTCTGCCGCTTTTATTAGCTTCCTCCAACAGGAACTCATGCCTTATGTAAAGAAACATTATGCTGTGAATACGCAACGGACAGTGATGGGGCAATCCCTCGGCGGACTTGTAGCCGTGGAGATACTTACCCGCTTTCCAGAAATGTTCAACAATTATATGATCGTAAGTCCAAGTCTTTGGTGGGATGATGAATCCCTGTTGAAGAAGGTGACACCGGTTATCAGCAAATATGTGGGGACACCACTTCGTATATCCATTAGCGTTGGGAAGGAAGGTAAGGTAATGGAAGAAGATGCAAAAAGTTTGTATCAGAACATCAGCGCGGCAGGCAATAAGCGTATTACTGTTAGTTTTACACCGATGGATGCAGAAAATCACTTGACCATCCTGCATAATGCCGCCTATAAATCATTATCCTGGCTGTCGGACACCAGTGCTGCCAAGTAAAGGAATCTCCTTACATTCGCGGAAACAGTCGAGTATATGTCGTCCAGGAATATCAAGCAGGTCATTGTCATGCGCAAGGATCTGAATATGCGAAAGGGTAAAATGATTGCACAAGGGGCGCATGCCGCCATGGCCTTTCTTACCAGGCATGCTACCGTAACAGGACATACCCTACAAACACAGTTGCGTAATCCGGAAGAAGTGCAAGAGTGGATGACATTGGGATTTACGAAAATATGTTTAAGTGTGGATTCGGAGGAAGAACTGGTACGCATATACGAACAAGCCGTGGAAGACGGACTAAATGTCTCTCTGATCACGGATTCCGGCCTAACAGAGTTTGGCGGCATTCCTACCAAAACCTGTTGTGCCATTGGGCCTAACCGGAATGAGGATATAGACCGCATTACAAAAGATTTAAAATTATTATAAAAAGAGGATAACAAAAGTTCACCATAGGACAGATATTAATCAATATAGCCTTCTACCTGTTGTCCCTGCCCTGCGGGCAGGGACAACGAAAAAAATAAAAAAAACGAAATTGACGTTGACGTCAATTTCGTTTTTTTGATACACCCTCACTCATCTATAAGCAACTGTCGGATGAAAGGTTAATCAGGGAAGTGTGGTAAGGTCTACAGTTGGCGCCACGCCGGAAGCGGGGCGGGTAAATGTAGTGTTGTAATTAACATAGTTGGAGAAGAAGCCCCCGTTTTGCAGGAAGAACCTGCCCGTAGTACTATCTACTCCACCCGCATAATCGCGGCGTTGATCATTAGTAGCCGTAGCATCTGCGGTAAATTTAGCGCTGGTTAGCTCTGTCCATACACCCGTTGTGGAGCGAATCCAGGCATTACTATACTGACCGCTTCTGCCGAGGTAACCATTTGTATCCGTGAAATTTTCCAGGAAGGAATAGAGTCCACCGAGATAAGTGGTCGTATTCGGTTGTTTCCAGGTAGCGATAAAGCGCCAGGAACTGGTTTCAGGCGTATATATCCAGGAAGAGAAATCTGTTCCACCTGCGCCATCGGGCAATACGTGAGTGAGGAATTTATAAGTCGTTCCTGCCTGCCAGTTGAACAGCAGGTAGCTTTGTCCGCCGGTACCTTCTCCGCTGAAAGTATTATCTACCACATCTGTACCTTTGCGTACCAGTGTTGTTTTACCGACGCTTGGGTCCCAGATGGAAAACAGTATACGTCTTTCCGTAGCGCTGTTTACCTGCATGCCAAAATATCCGCCATTGAAACCATTGCTCATAAAATAGGAACCGATTTTATCTTGGCCGGTTGGTACAGTTACCTCATTATAGAACCATTCTGCCGTGGTACCGGAAGGAATGGAATAGCCCAGGTGTACAGAAGGGCCGCGTCTGGACCAGTAATAATTCGTTGCATCGTTGGCATATACCACGTTATTAGCTGTGGCGGTGCCGCTGATAATGATATTAGACACATCTCCGAAGTAGCCGCCTGTTTTGCTCACCCCTTGCAGATCCACTTTCACATAGCCGGTACTGGTAACATTTACAGTACCCACCGTATAATCTGTATAGGCGGTACCTGTTATTGTCTGATTAAAAGAAGTGCCGTTCACTGTTACTTTAATAACGCTGGTACCGGAAGGTACTTTTACTCTGACACCAATCGTGAGGGTACCGGTGAGTCCGAGTCGGAAATACGTACTGGTAACGCTATTGGCGTTGGTCCAGTTGCCCAGGCCATTGGAGGTAATTACCTCCGGAGCGCCGGATGGCAGGGTGGTAACGAAGCCGTTGCCGGCGAGGGCCACCAGGTAGCTAGCAGCGGGAGGTACTGTTTCCGCTTTAGCATTTGCGTTGGCGGTGGCTAGTAACTGTTCACTTTTATTGCAAGACAGTAGACCTACAGCCAAAAGAAGGGTAAAAATAAACCGGATGTTCATTCTCATGAATGGTAATTTTTGATGTTAGTTTTTGGGACAGATATGCTTATAGACGGTTTTGAGGAATGTTCGCTTAATGTTCACTGCAAAATGGGCGCACAGATTTCGGTGGCTCGTATCTCTCGAATATACATCTTGGGAAATAAATAATCAGATTTTTTTCAAGTGACTTTTAATTTCTCCCGATTCAAATCTCTATAAACAATTCATTTATAATCATTTAAAATTTATTAAAAATAATTTTTGAAATTTCTTCGATTTGTTGTCACGTTTTTATTTTGATAGTGGTCTTATTCCTGTAACAAATCACTACTAAATACTACTAATATGAAAGCAAGAATCACTTTTCAGGAAGTTAACAAAGGATTTATGGACGGTCTTTACAAAACCGGCGGGTATATTAAGCATTCAGGAATTGATCCCGTATTATTGGAGCTGATTAATTTCAGGGTATCCACTATCAATGGTTGTGCTTTTTGTTTGGATATGCATTATAAAGATGCGATACATATGGGAGAAGATCCAAAGCGTTTATATTCTTTGGCAGCATGGAGAGAGTGTCCATATTATTCAGATGCAGAAAGGGCAGCATTGGCTTATACAGAAGAGGTAACAAAATTGAATATCCAGGAGGAGACGTATGCCAACCTGACGAAACATTTCACTAAAGCGCAAATTGCGGATATCACACTGGCTATTTCTATGATCAATACCTGGAATAGGCTGAACATCGCGTTCCATACGGTACCTGGCGGCTATGTTGTGGGAACTTTAGGTTAATTTTGATAACGGTAATCGTATTTATGACCCAATATCATCAACTGCTCTTCCCATACGCCTATAACATTTTAGGATCGGCAGAAGACGCAAAAGACACTGTACAGGAAGTTTTATCGAAGTATTATACCAGTTCAAGAGAAGGTATACAGGATGAAAAAAACTACCTGATCAGGAGTGTGATTAATTTGGCCATCAATAATAAAAATAGGAATAAAAGAATAAGCCGGCAGCCTGCAGAGTGGCTGCCGGAACCTATTGCCACGGATGATGCCGCCGATAAGAATGTATACTTAAAGGATATTCTTTCCTATTCATTGATGGTATTGATGGAGAGACTGCCAGCTATCGAAAGGGCAGTGTTCATTCTGAAAGAGAGTTTTGATTATTCTCATCAGGATATCGCAGCGGTATTGTCTATTACGGAAGAATATTCCCGGAAACTGCTCAGTAGGGCCAAAACCAGGTTATTCAAGCCGGATGCGGCAGTTCGCACTAAAACGTTGGAGGCAGAAACGAAGTCGCTGTTAATGGATTACATGGAAACCATTCGGAAAGGGGACGTAGCGCGATTAGAAAAAATGCTTTCTGCTGAAGTGACCCTCACCGTAGATGGAGGTGGTAAAGTGAATGTGGTAAGAAAAGAATGTCAAGGAGCCGCAGACGTGGCAGGTGTATTGGCACTTGTATTCGACCGCTACCTGAAACATACGGATGTCTCGTTCCATTGGATCAACCATCAGCCTGCATTGCTGTATAGCATGAAGGGGAAAGTTTTCTCCTGTCTGGTATTTGATATCGGAGCGGATAAGACCATACAAAGTCTCAGTAGCGTGGTTGATCCGGATAAGTTATCTTTACTGACCCAACAGATCCAGGCATAAAACCATTCCAGACATGGCGATACAACACAGAAAAGAAGACTATTTCGAGCGACTAATAGCGGAAGCATTTGAGGCGTTTAACCGCCTCGTGGGCAACAGCAATCCTCCCGCTTTGCAAAACCTGGAAAACCGCCTGGATGAGCTGTTACGGGAACCAGGCCTAACATTGGCGCAATTAGAAACCGCTCCTCTCCCCGACTTGGCGTCTCTCCTGCAACAACACCCGGTTAATGCAGATGTATTGGAACTCATTGCAGATACCTTTCAATTTAAAGCCAATTGGCAGCAGAATACCGCGTTACAGGAAAAAGCCACCTGGATATATGAATACCTGCTGGCTAATAAGCAGGGTAACAGTATCTCCTATACGCTCCTCATGAAACTGAATAAAGCCAAAAAAGATAAAGGATAATGGCCGTATATACAATGATGTTATAGAGACATATTCATTTCTACCCAGCTTTTGTAATAGCTGAGTAGAGATGAATACTATAGGGGAAATACCATGTATATGATGCTGTTATAGAAGGTTATTATCCTATACCAAGTTCTTGTAATAGAGTGCTGTTAAAGGTCTTCTACTTTCCTCCCTCATCATATGCATTAAATATCGTAAACGCAAAATAAGCATATTCCTTACTGCCATCAGTCCTCATTCCATCTTCCCCAAAAAATAAATTTGGAAATTTAGACCGAACGGTCTTATTTTTGTATCATGAAAACGAAAGGGGAAAAAACCAGGGAGTTTATCATAGCGCAGAGTGCCGCTCTGCTGAATAAAAAAGGGATGGCAGGTACCAGTATCAGCGATATCATGGAAGCCACCAAACTGGCGAAGGGAGGGATTTACGGCAATTTCGAAAATAAGGAGGAAATATGCGGTGCTGTGTTTGATTACCTGATGGAACGTTTGAATGCCCGTATTGAAGGCCGATTGGCTGACAAAGCCACCAACAAAGAAAAGCTGCTCGCCATATTGGATCATTACAACGATGTGACGTTCATATCCAATGCGGGCGGATGTCCGATGCTGAATTTTGGTACAGAATCCGACGATACCGATCCGGTGATGAAAGAGAAAGTGGCAGGTGCTATCAAAGCCTCTCAGGCTCGTATTGCACGCCTGGTGAGTGCAGGTATTGCCGCAGGAGAATTCGTGGATACGGTCCATCCGCAAACCTTTGCCGTGAAGATGTTTACCATGTTTGAAGGGGCTGTGCTCGTATCTAAAGTCTTTGACAACAACAGCCAAATGAAAATCATTATCAAACTGCTAAAAGAAGAAATTGAGTCATTCTCCTTGTAATGACACTCAACAAGCCGGCAACGGCTTATTTTTTTCTCTCAAAAAAGACCGATCGGTCTAAAATAATTCACTATGCATCCTGCCAAACGACAGATTTTAATTTTTACGGTCATCGCTGCCGCCATTATGGAACTGATAGATATTTCCATTGTAAATGTGGCACTCTCCCACATGAGCGGCAACCTGGGTTCAACCCTGGCGGATACTAGCTGGGTAGTTACCTCCTATGCCATCGCCAACGTGATTGTAATCCCCATGTCTAGTTTTCTCAGTGTCTCTCTGGGCAGACGTACTTATTATATCGGCTCGGTCATCTTGTTTACGATTTGTTCTTTCATGTGTGGAAATGCCTCCAATATATGGGTGCTGGTGTTTTTCCGGTTTTTACAGGGACTTGGAGGAGGGGCATTGCTCTCTGTTTCCCAGGCGATTATGTTTGAGTTATTTCCTAGAGAAAAGCAAGGCATTGCCAGCGCCCTCTTCGGTCTAGGTGTATTCATTGGACCTACCATCGGTCCAACCCTGGGCGGTTTCATCACAGAACATTATTCTTGGCCTTGGATATTCTATATCAATATCCCGGTAGGTATCGCTGTTACCATATCCTGTTTTTTCCTTTTACAAGAAGCGACCATCCAACAAACGATTAAGAAAACCGACTGGGTGGGTATTCTCTTGCTGATAATCGGCGTCAGCACACTACAGACAGTACTGGAAAGAGGCCAAGAGGAAGATTGGTTCGACACTACTTACATCACGGTATTCACGGTAATGGCTATACTCAGTTTGATTGCCTTCATCATCTGGGAATTACGTGTATCCGACCCCGTGGTCAACTTAAGAGTGTTTCGCAGCAGAACATTGACAGTAGCGGCTATCCTCACTTTTATTACAGGCATCGGCATGTTTACTTCCGTATATCTTACGCCGGTATTTGCACAACGGCTACTGTACTTCACGCCCGTAGAAACCGGTTTGCTATTATTGCCAGGATCTTTCTTTGCCTTGTTATCGCTGATTATATCCGGTAAACTCTTGCAGAGAGGGCTCTCTCCTGTGGTGATGATTATCCTCGGCTATGGCTTGTTTATCTATTTCTCCTGGACTATGTCGCGCATGAGTTTGGATGTATCTGCGGAATTGATCAGTAGGCAACTGATTTACCGCGCCGTGGGCATTGCCTTACTCACCGTGCCTTTGACGATGCTAGCTGTTTCCTCGCTGGAAGCGAAGGATATTCCCCAAGGTGCGGCATTGAATAACATGATGCGGCAATTGGGCGGTTCTTTCGGGATTGCCATGGTGAATACCTATACTGCCAGACGGGCCGCAGCCCACCGCTCCGACCTTGTGTCTTACTTGAATCCAGACAATCCAGAAGTAGCGGGCAGATTACATCAGTATACGCAATATTTCCAGCAACATGGCGCTGCGGTCGATCATGCCCGACAACAAGCGATAGGCTTAATGGAATATGGTGTTAGCAGGCAATCAAATCTGCTCAGTTACTTGGATGCTTATGCGATGATAGGATTCCTATTCCTCATTTGTTTGCCGCTGTTGTTGATGGTACGCCGAAAATCAAGTGCTACCCTGGCCATGCAACAAATACAGGATCATTAATGATGGCTATTCGTCTCTCTAAAAAAATATAAAAATGAAAACAACTCAGAACACAGTACTCATCACCGGTGGCAGCGCTGGTATTGGATTTCAACTGGCTACGTTATTAGCAGATGCAGGTAATACGGTTATTATTACTGGTCGGGATGCAGCACGACTGGCCCATGCTGCCACTGCATTGCCATCGGTACATACCTTTAATGGCGATATCACCAATGCAACAGATGTTAACAGGCTCGTGGCATGGATAAAGCACGATTTTCCTGACCTGAATATGGTGATTAACAATGCTGGTGCTGCATCGTTGAATGATTTAAGGGCAGACACGGATACATTTGCCAAAGCCAGCCATGAGATGCTGACGAATTATTTGTCTGTGATCCGACTCAATGAACTACTCATTCCCCTCTTGGAAAAGCAGTCGGCCTCCGCTATTGTCAATGTATCCAGTATTTTCGCATTTGCCCCCGGAAAAAAACTGGCTTCCTATGCCGCCACCAAAGCAGCTCTGCATTCTTACACGCAATCCCTTCGCCTGTGGCTGGCCCCCTCCACGATTAAAGTATTTGAGTTGATGCCGCCATTGGTGAATACAGCATTTTCTGCTGGCATTGGTGGGCACAAAGGTATTCCTCCTGCAGAGGTAGCAACGGCATTTATAGAGGCCCTGGAAAATGATGTATACGAAATCAGGGTAGCCAATACGGAAGCCTTTTACCATTTATCGTTGGCCTCTCCTGTTGATGCATTAAGCGTATTGAATGAATAATAAAAAAGTGTCTCGTAAAGGAGGCACTTTTTTCGTATATCCTTCCCCGAAAATTATGAACAATGACGGCATTTTAAGAGGGATTATTCAAATATGCGTAGCCGGAAGTTCTCTTTCATTTGGCTGAAATCATATCTCGGTTGGCGACAGATATAAATCGTTTGATCTACCCTGCCTTCATACTCCGCATAGTAATTGGGTAATACCTTTACTACGTCTACTTTTTCAAAGAAAGGCGTAAAAAATTCAATAGGCGTATCCCTGAAAGCCACAGCAATAACGGTTTGGGGCATGGGTCCCTTTTCGGGCGCCCAACTGTAAAAGCTACCATGGTAGCCAAATCCTGCCGGCAGTCCGTATTTAGCGCCCATTAGTTCCAAGAGACCTGTCTGGCTGTAATGTTTACCCCAGATCATACAGTTAGCCCTCTCCTGCTGAGGCAGATTATCATACACCTGACGTAAGGATTGCAGGGTTTCCTTCCACATGTCATTGGTGTAATATTCTTCATATTGCAGGGCGTATGTTGTTCCGGGAACATCTTTCTGCTGGTACTTGTAGTAGTACTTAATGTAGTTATCCATATTGAGCACAGGCATGCCAAAAGGAATCATCCATGCACCATATAGCAAGAGTAAACTCACTGGCCAAAATATCCACCTCCATCGACTGAAAATGGTTTCCTCCAAGCATACCGCTCCAAAAGGAATTAAGGTAAAGACAATTGGGAAAAAGTAGTAGGATTTCCCGTTGTTAAAGAGTAATAACAGGAATGAAGTCAGTATAGACAATCCTACGGGCAAGTATATACGTTGCGGTTTTCGGATGAAAATAAATACGATAGCAGGCAGCAATAATACCAAGTTATAAATATTTGATCCCAATATTATACCGATAATTATATGGAGATAAGACAACTGATCCAGTTGCGTTTTCTTTAGCTGATGAAACATCTGGTACACTGGCCAATCGTGGAGATATTGCCAGATGATATTCGGTAGCAGGATCAATAGGAATAGTATAACATATCGCCACCAACGTTGTTCCATCAGTGCTTTACGTACGGGCGTTGTTGTAAACAGCGCCACTAAGCCAACAGCAAAGAACAACATATCATATTTCGTCAAGAAGCCCAGTGTAACGCAAACGAACAAACGCAGTAGGTATTTCCTTTCGGTTGTTTGCATATATCGCAGCAACTGATAAAAACTCAATACCCAAAAGAGCTGGCTGAAAACCACCGGTTGCAGCAACTGCTGGGATCTACCGGTAGCCGGCATAATCAGGAAAGCCAGTAATGTGAGAAAAACGGCTTTATTCCCACCTCCCAATGCAATAGTGATCCGCGCCACTGTTATCATGATTATCAGGCTGGCAATATGCGGCAAGAGGTGATGTACCCATACCGTATCTGAATGGAATAAGTTTTGTACACCTGCCAACAAGGCTATCAATGGCGGAAACTCCATATAGCCGAATGCAGGATGATTACCAGTGGATATATGCAGCAGTTCATCCCCCTGGAAGCCACTGTGGACATCAGCTATGAGGTGCAATGTTAGTTTAATCAGGCAGAAAAACAGGAGGAGGAACTTGGAAGATTTCATGGGCATAGTACAGCGAAATAATGCATCAATATAGGCGAATCACCTAATACATGGAAGTTCCAATTGGTTGACCGGTGATAAATTGAACATAAGCGGCTACCTGATTGTATTCTTCTCATGTCCATTTCCAACAGCCATCGCGTATGAAATATTTTTTCCTTTTTCTCTTGTTACCTTTATTTGTTGCCGCACAGCAGCAGAAAGAAATCAAGTCTCAGTTGCAAACCTGGGTGAGTCTTAATAGTACCTTTCGGGTTTCGGACCATTGGGGATTTGTGGGAGACCTGCATATACGTAGGAATAACTTTGTGGCCGACAATAGTTTTTACTTTGTTCGAGGAGGCGTAGGCTACTGGCTGAATGAACAGCTATCATTCATCACCGGTTATGCGCATCTGTGGCTGGCCCCAAGTACCCCTGGATATAAAACCTTTGCGGACGAAAATCGGTGGTATGAGCAAATCGCCTACGCCTCCAAAGTGGGGAAAGTCTCCTTGCAAAACAGGTTCCGTAGCGAACAACGTTGGCGGGAAATATTGACAAATGATATGTCTACGGGAGACTACTACTTCTCCAACCGATTTCGTTATCTGATCAGCATTGGCATTCCATTAAGTAGCAATCCTTTTGTACCACAGATTTCCTTAGCCAATGAGGTAGCCGTGCAATTCGGAAAAAAGATTGTGAACAATACCTTTGACCAGTTTCGGGCGTTTGCCGGTATACGCCAAAGCATGGGCCGTGGCTGGTCTTACGACTTCGGGTATATGTTTGTATCCCAACAGAAAGCCAGTGGGTATCAGTACGACTACAACCACACTATCCGGCTGTTTTTCTACTATACCTGGATGCGTAAGCATGGCAAACAAGAAAAAGAACCAGCCCTCCAATACGAAGACGAATAAATTTACTGCTTATCGTAGTCTTTCATCATGGTTTCGAAGTACTGGATCATTCGGCTGAAATTATCGATGCTAATATATTCGTTGTCGTTATGAATAGACTGCTGCTCATAGTTATTGATCATGACCGGTAAGAACCGATAAACATGATCGCTCACTATTTCATACTTGTAAGCATCTGTCCCTCCAATGGTGAGATAAGGCGTCACGATGGCGCCAGGGAAATACTGGCGGATAGTGCGTTCCATCACCCGATATCCCTGTGCATCTGTACTAGACACATGAGATGGTTCTCTGGGTGCGCCCACATTTACTATTTCTACATCGAAGCCTCTACAAGCACGTTCCAAGTGTAATTTCACATCTTCCACTGTGTTACCGGGCAGGATACGGAAGTTCACCGTAAATTCCACTACCGGAGATAATACATTGGAGGCATCGCTACCTTTCATCATCGTCAGGGCGGTGGTGGTACGTATCAGCGCATTGGTGGTATTGTTGTCTTGTAATGTATTCAGTAGCACACCTTTAAACAACCATCGGTTGGCGATGGCCATTTTGCTTTTGAAATCCATCATGCCACCCACATTGGTAAAGAATTGGTCAATGAGGGGAATCAGCATAGGTTTCATTTGTTCAGTTTCCAATCGCTGCATGATGACAGCCGCTTTCCCGATGGCGCTTTGCAGGGGCGGCATGGACGAGTGGCCTCCCAGTCCTTTTACACGTACCCTTGCGGACCAAAACCCTTTCTCTGCGCAGCCGATGAGAGCTACCGGCGCATTGATGCCAGGCAGACTACCAGCAGCGGATACAATACCACCTTCATCATATACCGCATCGAAAGTGATGCCTTTTTCTTTGAAGTAGGTTGCTATTTTCAGGGCCCCTTCCGTACCGCCTACTTCTTCATCGAAGCCAAAAGCCAGGTATATATCCCTTTCCGGTACAAATCCTTGCGCTATTAAATGATCCACTGACTCCATCACGGCGAATAACATACTTTTCATATCCAGGGTCCCTCTCCCGTAAATTCTGCCATTCATAACGGCGCCACTGAAGGGATATAGTTCCCAACGAGTGGGTACTTGCGTAATGGGCGGCAAAGCTTGATCGCGGGGAGAAAATACCACTTGGCCGCTGTCGGTGCCCGTATATTCTCCTGGAGGCACCACATCGTAGTGAGAGAGGAAGATAATTGGTTTCAGGGCAGCATTCCGGCCTTTCCAATGAAATACAAGGCCATATTGATTGATCGTATCATTTTCAGTACCAGCATATACGCGAGGATATTGATGACGCAGATAGGTATCAAACTCCATGATGGGACCGTAATTGAAGTGATTGTAATCAGCGTTGGAAACGGAAGGAATACGAATTCCCCCTGCAAATCGCATCAAGGAGGTGTCGCTGATGGGGAATTTTTCCGGTAGACTGGTAGTAACCTGGGGTTGACTAAAGGGATAGATCATTGTTCTCAATACGATTAAAATCGCCAGCAGTACTAATAAAAAGAGGATTCCTAGGAAGATTTTTTTCATGCGGGTTAGTCGTTTTATTGGATAACGACCTACATCCAGGAATTGTTCTGAAAAAAAACGTCCGTAAATTAGTACTATCAGGTGTGTTTAGATGTCTTACCATGAAAACAAAAAACTGTTATGAAAACCTTCGGCATTATATTTTTCTTGTTATCCAGTGTAGTTGTTCATGCACAGCAGGCCCCCATTCCGCTGTACGAAAAAGGTAAAGTACCCAATGCCATTGCACCTACTGCGTTGAACGACACTATACATACTCAGAGTTGGTTCACCGGTCAGGATACCCTTGTTATTCGTCCAAAGAACATCATGCCGACGCTTACTGTATTTCAACCGGCTGCAGATAAAGCGACTGGTATTGCCGTAGTGGTTTGTTCTGGTGGCTCCTATCGTGGCCTGGCTGATCCGGTGGAAGGCATTCCTGCCGCTCAGAAGCTGGCTGCCTCCGGCATTACTGCCTTCCTTTTGCGCTATCGCGTGCCCAGAGCTGACCTGATGACCCATAAGGAAATAGTACCTGTCATGGATGCCCAGCGGGCTATTCAATATATTCGGGAACATGCGGCGGAATTTAAGATCCACTCCAATGAAGTGGGGATCATGGGTTTTTCCGCTGGCGGTCATCTCGCAGCAACTACTGGCACACATTTCAATAAAACATATATCGAAAATCCTCGAGGTACCAATCTGCGCCCTGATTTCATGGTACTCATTTACCCAGTCATCAGTTTCGCCGATAGTTTGACCCATACTAGAAGTCGAGAAAATCTCATTGGTCCGGATATTACCCCTGAAAAAATCCACGAATACTCCAATGAGCTACAGGTAAGCGATAACACCCCTCCTGTTTTTATTGTACATGCCATGGACGACCGAGAAGTGAAAGTAGCGAACAGCTTGTATTTCACGGCTGCACTGGAACAACATCATATTCCCGTGAAACTATTCCTTTATACAAATGGGGGCCATGGATTTGGCGTAGACAATCGCACCGCCACTGCGCAATGGATAGATCCTTGCCTGATCTGGATTAAAGATACCGCAGCGCAAACGGCAACAGATACCGCCCGTTACTCCAAGTCCAAATAACGTTTAGTCTTGGCTGTTATACGATCCGCTCCTGATACGCAGGGGCGTTCCACATATTTATAGGAAAGCGTACATATGGTTACCAATACCAGACTGCATAAGCCGGTGGTCAGCCAGTGAGCCAGCGGTTGTTGTGCCCTGGCAGCCGGCATTCCCATGATCAGCATAAAGGTGATGAAATATACTAATCCGTGTACAATGTAAAGGGAGAAAGCAATTTGTCCCAGCAAGCAAGAAGGCTTCCAGGTAAGTATACCGAAGAAAGTATTGCCGCAGGTGATACAGACAAAAATGAAAGTGGTACAAACATAGGTCAGTGGAGAATAGATATAGGCTGAATATAATGCCGCTAGTACTAATACAGCGGCCATTAGCAGGGATACTAGCCAATGCGAGGCCACCCTGCGAACCTGGTTATTCCTTGCAAAAAAGGCAGGCAGCATTCCACCAGTAAATGCCAGGGCTTTATTCAAGGCATTGGCGGGATACCAGGTCCAGATAATCCAGACAAACAGACAAAAGAAGAAAACCGCCATCAGCCAGATATACCAGGGCGATTTCACCCCCATTAGCAGTCCTAATAATGGCAGTGCGGCATAATACAGCCATTCGAAGGCCAGGCTCCATACCACCCCTGCGATAATCAGTTTTGTACCAGTTACCCCATTCACATCTGCTGCAATAGACAGCATCCATTCGCTACTATGGAGGATCAGTTGTCCAATGGGCTCTTGTCGGTGCCATTGCGTAACGATGCCTACTACCAACAACATCCCGATCACCACTAGCGTATATACGGGATATATGCGTAGGATACGGGAGATGTATAGTTTTACCCAGTCCACTTGTTTCATACGGGCATTGACCAGTTTAGAGAAAAAAAGAAATGCCGTAATCATGAAGAACAAGGATATACAGATCGCACCTAGGTTAGCATGTAGCACCGAAGGTGGTGGAGAAATCCACTTCCCTGTTTGAAGAAAAAAATACCAGAGAATAGAATGATACAAAAATACATAAATGGCCAGGTATCCGCGTAGCCCATCAATAGATTTGAACCGCCCTTCCTGTGGTCGGAGGTCCAGAAAGCGGCTCACAACCGTCACCCATAAGAGCACCAGCAAGAGAATCAGGAACATAGGGAGCAGGCTGACAGGACTCATGGCTGAAGTTTAATCACAGTTTCAATATTCTCATTCTCACTACAATACTGCCTCATGATGGAAGCAATTGTTTAATTCTTTTTGTGGCTTTATCGGCAGCTTCGAGACATGGTTTCTCAATGAAGCGATAAGTAATACAACAGAGGATAATGAGTACAACCGCAATACCTGCAATCATTAACCAGTAGTATTGGGGAGACAACTGCTGCACGACCGGGAACGTTAGCACGAAGTTGAAAGTAATGAACAGCAGCATACCGTGGAGCAGATAAATAGAATAAGAGATTTGGCCTAATAATCGGGAAGATTTCAAAGACAGCAATCCAAATAGCGTATTGCCACCAGCGATAGCTAAGAAGCAGGCCCCAAAGCACAACAGCGAAAAAGGATAACTAAAAGGAGGAACTACAAATATGCCGATATACAACATGCCTATGATAAAGATGGTGGTGATCCAATGACTGGCTGTCTCCCTAAAACCTGGCTGTTTAATTACATACGCAGCGAGCATCCCACCCAGAAAGGCGCTCATTCTCTCCCAGGCCATCGCTGGATAAAAGCTATAGATCACCCATGCAAATAATGCCAGGCCCATTCCAGCAAAAAGGCTCACATTCAGGGATGGCTTTAGTCGGAATAGCAAGAGGCCCCAGAAGGGCAAGG
This sequence comes from Chitinophaga sp., assembly GCF_019236475.1. Classification (GTDB taxonomy): domain Bacteria; phylum Bacteroidota; class Bacteroidia; order Chitinophagales; family Chitinophagaceae; genus Chitinophaga. The sequence goes on along the minus strand of NZ_JAFAIX010000004.1, from coordinate 444,934 downwards.
AGAAATAAAACAACCATTCAAAAGCGAGGCTCCAGATGACGCCCGCTACTACCAATCGCAGGGTGACGCCGTTAAGATCCGGCTCCATAAAGAGCAGCCAGCCCAGAAGATGTTGGAGCAACTGTGCCGGTGATTCATGGAGTTTCCAACCCGTTACTACCCCTGTAATTAGCAACAACATAGTGAGTAGGAAAAAATATAGCGGAAGGATACGCAGAAAGCGGGATACATATAATTTTCGCCAGTCCATTCCTTTCTCTTGGGCCTCCATTAGTTTAGAGAAAAATAGGAATGCGGTGATCATAAAAAAGAAAGACACGCTACCCGGTCCTAGGTGATGGTAAAGCGGGGAAGGAGGAAAACTCCATCTGCCAGTATGCAAAAAGAAATACCAGACTACGGAATGATGTAAGAATACAAAAAAGGCGAGGTATCCTCTTAATCCATCTATCGTGCGGTACCTGCCTTGGGGCGCCTGTATTCCTAGCAGGTGGCTAACAGGCAGAACAACTAACCCTATCAAGATAAGTATAGGGATTATAGGTAGCAGACTTACAGGGGTCATGGTTAGGAAGATTAAGTTCCTAATATCCGTATAGTCACTGCATTTCCGGCGGCAGTCTACTGCGAAATATTCGCATTCCTAACATTGACTCACCAGAATTAAATTTTTTTTATTAAATTGATAATCAGGCTTTGCCTGTCGAAATACAATTTTGTAACCCCGAGCCAACACCCTCAAGTAATGAACAGGAATATCTTATGGGCTTCCGTCATAGTACTGATGCAGGTGTTTAGATTAACAATTGATTTGCATCAGATTAACACGCTAGCAACCCCAGACGTATCAACAAAAAAAGAGTTGAATTTGTATAATAAAGAAAGCTTATCTTTAGCTCGTCTTACCCGGGAGTCATGCCTGGAATCAGACAGTAACCGGACTACATACTACAATCTTTACGGTTCGGAAATTAAGCATACAACAGAAGGGAATAATAACAACATTTTATTACTGACACATAGCAGGAATTGCGATCGCTGTTTGGATAAAGGATATTACTTGGTCAATCCAGGAATCGACTTATTAGATAGTATTCGTAAGGCCTATCGGGAAAGTGATCGATTACAACGGGAGTACTTTTTCGCGACTGGTCATGATGGATGGATTTCTGCTGTTATATCGGGTGATCGGGAGTATATACCTGCGGGTTTGATTGCAGGTGTAAGGAACCAGTTAAAGGAAAGGAATGATTCCATTCTCTTGGCAGTACATACGCATCCGTTGATGAAAGATGAATTTGATCAGGTACTGAGGCCAGGCAATGCTTTTCCATCAGGAGCTGATACCATCAAAAAACTGGGGCGTTTTGAATTTATTTTGGGCTATGTTTATGATGCACCAAGAATGCAACCCAACAGTGTAATGAATACTGGTCCATCCGGCAGTTATAGGCCTCTTATCGGGATTTATTCCGGCAGTGAAATGATCGATACTATTTCACTGTCTGATTTCGAGAAGCTGGTCTGGAAGCTGAACAACAGGAATAACCGGGGTTCCAGGTAGATAGCAGATGAATGCAAGTTTGATTGTCGATATGTCATGTGAGGATGAGATGTGTGAATGATACCCAAGGCAAATTTCAACCAAAAAGGAAAGAAAGATTGTCATGCTAAAACTAACTACGACTACAGCAAGGATGTTGCTGTTTATTGCGGGTATGGTATGTTACCTTCCCTGGCAGGCGGCGGGGCAGTCGTCTGCGGACAGGTTAGATCCATTTGAACCTAGCCGGAATGCGATAGACAGTTATTACAACCATCTTTATCAGCAATTACTCTGGCGATTTGCGGACAGGCCGCTTGCGCGGGTGGTGGTGGTACCTCCTTTCAGTCCGGAATACGCCTTATCTGTGGAGGAAGATGCGGGTGGTTACCTATTGAAGTCTAATATTCGGGTAGCCTATTATGATGTGGCGGCGCAAAAGCGGGTGATCGTGGATAAACCGATGATGGTGAGTCGGCGGATTAACCGGGAGCTGGCCATGCGGATACAACAGTTGTTTAATGTAGCCTTGCGGCAGACGGGTTCCCCTGCAGATCCGGGTTTGGATGGTGTGAAATATTTCTTTACTGCTTACAATAAGAAGTATGGGTTTATGCGTGGGCAGACGGTATCACCTGCAGCGGCTACACGTACAGGGGCATTGGTAAAAATCTGTCATCAGTTGATTGCTTATGCGAAAGGGCAATCAAATGGGGAAGACTCCTTACTTCGAAATATAAATGTACTGACCAATAAATTTGAATCTTTGAATAGTGTAGATCTGGCCATCACTCCGCCAGTGAAAAGAGCAATGGAAAAGTAATTTTGTCTCCCCCTTTTCTCCTAAAAACCTCAGGACTGCTTTAACAGGTATAGCAGTACCAACATTGAAAATTTACCGGATTTTGTGCGTAGGTGATCCATGGTGCGATGAATCAATCTGTAGGCGCCTGTGTGCTGGAGGTTCATGATTTGCGCTACTGAATCGTCGGAAAGGCCTTCATAGTAATGGAGGAAGATAGCTTCTCTTTGTCTGTTTGCTAGGGTACTCAGCAGGGCTTGTGCACGTTCTTTACGGTGTTCCAGCTTATTCCCTTCGAATACGGGATGTTCGTCAGACAGTTGCAGGTAGAAAGGAATATGTTCTGTGGCTTGTTCGTTTGCAATGCGTTCTTGGCTATAATACAGTTTGCCAATGAGAATACGTCTAAACGAAGAATACAGATATTCTTTGATTGCTGTTGCCTGGTCCATCCATCGTCTGTTTTGCCAGAGTTTTCTGAATAGGTCCTGGATACTTTCTTCGATACAAAACTGATCATGGGTAAACTTGTACCCATAGTTTGCAAGGGCACGGTAATATTTACCGTATAATTCTTCCAATCCGTTTACTTCTCCGGATTTGTAAGATTCCCATAACTCGTGTTCATTCATGATGTGACCTCATTTGGAGTATTAAAATACCGGTTAACTACTGGTGAGCATCATTTAACATACTGGGGCCCGAAATTGTTCGACCGCGCATCTTAGAGAACATTCAGCAGGTTTTTCAATGCTTTCGGGTAGCTCTCCAGTTCTATATCGTTTGAATAGATCCAAACTGTCTATAAAGATAACAACAAATCTTCTATATTCCATGTCCTTTATTTGTCTACGGCTCAGTGTGTTCTAGGCAGTTATCCTAACGGTATCAGGCGTATTATTTTAGACTGAAACATTGCCTCAGCAAGGTCTAAAAAAATATTTTTCTACTCGATAAATATTTGTATAATTGTAATAACCAAAATCTGAACGAGCACTAAGGACCCATTTGAGCACTTTAAGCATTCATTTAAAAAACATTAGCACATTCCGTTTATTTATGCTGTAATAGGCATAGTGAGTTTTTATTGCTATTAAATAAATGATATGACCCGTATCATGGTTGACCCGTATTTCCCAGTAGTTGAGGAGAAGGCACATATCAAATATCATGAGCATTTCATTCACCTAAACATAAATTCACAACATGAAAAAGAACATGTTCCTCATGCTGGCTGTAGTGTTGACCATTGCCATTGCATCCTGTAAAAAATCTGTGAACGACCCTGCATCCGCGCCAAAAGTGGAGACAACCGACCAAGCAAAAAAGGTGTATAACTACATCATTGGCTTGGGTTTCCCTGCACACACCATTGTTGAAAACAAGAATGAATTCATTGTGGAAGAAGATATCATCTTCCCTAAAAACATGCAGGTACCTGGCGCCGCTGGTACAGAACAGTACTACACTGGCAGCCTTGTATCCCCTACCAATGTGACCAACATCCGTTTGTACATTGACCCATCCATGACTTCCATGGCCAGCGAAATCAATAGCGCTATCAGTCAATGGAACAGTATTTCCGGATGTACTATTCACTGGAGTGTTGTGAGTAGCGGCACCTATGATGTACTGATTATGGATTACAATCTCGGTAGCGGCGTTTGCGGACAGGGTACCTTCCCAAGCGGTGGCACTGCGGGTAATCTGATTCGTATCAACAAAGCCTATATTGCAGGTAACAGCTTTGCACAACGTGCACGCACTATTTGTCATGAAATGGGACACAACGTATCTTTCAGACACACTAACTGGGCTGCCCGTGGTGAAACACCTGCAGGAATAGACGTTCCAGGCGTGCCTGGTACAGATGCTAGCTCTATTATGAATGGCGGTCAGTGCGGAAGTGGAGCAACTGTACTTTCTGCTAAAGATATCCAGGCAGCAATAGCACTGTATCACTAAGATTTACTTTATTGAGAGCGGGGTCGTTAATAGTGGCCCCGTTTTTTTCATGGAATTAATATTACTGCTTTAATGGATATTAATGTCCATGGCGCTTTTTTCTATGCGTTTTGCTTTTTAGTGGCTCATCCAGTTTCCTTTGTAATGCTTGTTCTGCCAACCTATCCTGTAACAGTCCCTTCCAGGCAACATTGAAGATATATAGGCCTAAAGAGGCCACATTGAATGATACAATAAATGGCGTATGCGGCAATACATATACGCGGTAATTCGATGGACGTTCGCCGCGAAATAGTATCGTCGTTCGCGTGACATATTCTCCTACTTCATATCCATGGTTGTATATGAATGTTACCGCCAATGAAAGAAGGACTGCCCCCACTGTTATCCAGGTGAGTAGTTCAGAATACAGCTTTGCATCCCACCATTTGTAAAACTGGTATAGTACCAATAGCACTACCAGGTATTTAACCAGGTCTACTTTATCATCTATGAGAAAAGGAAATCCAAAAACTTTGTATTCCTGATGTTGATGGGTAGAAAAAATCATCCAAAAAATCAGGAGAATCACTGTATACCACCAGATACTATAGGGGCGGAACTTATGGTACATGGGAGGACATTTAATCCATGTAACTTATATAAAAAATATTGATTTATCCCATCCATTTACCGATCATCTTAAAATGTTTGCATTTTTAATATCAGGCTCCTATCTTGGGTGGATACTTATATACGGATACTGCTCAATACATGGAAACAGGAACAATGCCAATAACGGCAGCCACGGCGCCGAACCAATTAAAGACAAGACAACATTACGAAATACTGGATGGACTCCGCGGTATTGCTGCCATTGTGGTGGTGATCTTTCACTTCATGGAGGAATGGATAACCGATTATAGTAAGAACTTCGCCGGACATGGATATCTGGCGGTAGATTTCTTTTTCGTTCTTTCCGGGTTTGTAATTGCATATGCCTATGATGAACGAATGGAACGGCTTAGCATAAAGGATTTCCTGGTAGCCAGGTTAATCAGGTTACAACCCATGGTTATATTCGGGGCTATACTGGGGTTGGTTACATTCCTCTGGGACCCTTTTGTAGGACTGCTTCCAGGTTATGGAACCGGTAAAATTGCACTTTTATTTCTGACCACCATTTTGATGATTCCCTACCCGGTTATTACGGAGCGTTTTGGTAATCTGTTTTCTTTAAATGCCCCTGCCTGGTCTTTGTTCTGGGAGTACATTGCGAATATTGTTTATGGATTTGTATTGTGGCGTTTGGATCGTCGTATTCTGGCGGCGCTTACTGTGGTAGCTGCAGGTTGGCTGGGATGGGTCGCCTTTCGTGCTGGTAATATAGGCGGCGGATGGGGTGCACAAAATTTCTGGGATGGCGGTGCGCGTCTTTGCTATTCCTTTTCTGCTGGGATGGTTATTTATCGTTACAAGCTGATTATCCCTAACAGACTTGGATTTCCAGGCATTGCACTGTTATTGTCGGCAGCATTGTTCATGCCTACCTTCCCTAAGAACTGGCTGGCTGAATTATTGGTAGCATTGATTTATTTTCCGCTGTTGATATCCCTGGGTGCAGGCGCACAACTGAAATCCTGGCTAGGCCCTTTATGCCGCTTTTTAGGCAGAATATCCTATCCATTGTACATGGTGCATTTTGGGTTTATCTGGATATTTGTCAACTATTTGAAAACGCAAAAGCCAGATAGCCATACCCTGATTGTAGTGATTACACTTGGCGTAATTGCGATGATTACGTTGGGATGGCTCTCTATGGTATTCATTGACGAACCAGTCAGGAAGTGGTTGAATAAAAAAAGAAGCGCCAGTTCCACTAAATAACAAACGTACATTAGTTGCTGGGCAGCTACGGCATGGGGAGACAGATTGAAAACAAAGTAAACGTGCTCCCCTATTCTGGTGTAGAGGCTACCGGGCAGCTACTTCGTGGGGAGTCAGGTTGAAAACCAAGGTAAACGTGCTCCCCTGCCCTGGTGTAGAAACCACTTTTATCAGAACACCATGAAAACCAGCAATGGTTTTAACGATGGAAAGGCCAAGGCCATAGCCGTCATTATTACGGTGGGCATGTTTTCTAAATCGGTGGAAAATATTCTCCAGATCGTCCGGAGCCATTCCGATGCCTGTATCTTGAATGATCAGGTGATAGGTATCGCGAGTGAGATAATCTGATATTTGGATGGTTCCGTTTGTTTTATTGAATTTAATGGCATTATTCAGGAGGTTATAGATCATTTGAAAGATCAGGTCCTGGTTGAGTTCTCGGAGGATAACAGCCCCTGACAGCTCCATTTTCACCTCAAGATTTTTTGCTTCGATACGATGTTCCAACTCCTCCATAATCTGGCGTATTAAGGCTTTCGGCTGAACATTATCCTGACGGGGGAACTGTTCATTTTCAATGCGTGATATTAGCAGTAATGAATGAACGATTTTTTTAAGTCGGTTCAAGGTACTCATCATGCCGATTATTTTTGTTTGCACCTCTCCTTCCAGTTCACCGTCAGCCAGGAGGTTTTCCAGTTTATGTTGTAGAATGCTCACAGGTGTCATCAATTCATGGGATGCATTGGAGGTAAATTCCCTTTCCTTTTCGAAGGCGATATTGATCTGGTTCATGAGCTCCACCAGGGAGTTGTCCAGGTATTTAAAATCGGCCGTAGTGGTTTTGACAGGAGGGGCATGTTCTTTAAACGGAAAGCTACTATGTAGCAGTCGGGTTTTGATGATTTTCCCCAGTGGTTTGATGAGGTAACGGGTGAATACTAAATCGGTGATGATGGTGATAATAATCAGCGCCCCAAGAACGTATAGCGCCATCCTTTGTAGTGGGCGATTATATTGGCTAACGGTGGTGGTTTTCCGGCCAATTTCCATCATATAGTCTTTTCCGTTGGTATGGAGGCGATGACTCAGTACCCTATAGGTGAGGGTATCTCCTTCTACGATACGTTTTACTGTTTCGATGGTATCGTTGGGAAAGTGCAGGGAAGCTGGTTCCAGGGAAATATATTCCTCTTTCAGCATCGTATAACTGCCGTAAGTATCTTCTCCTTGGAGGTAGGTTTCAATACCATTATTGCGAATGGCCTTCAATACTTTTTTCTCTTGTTCCTGGAGGTAATAATCATTGTATTTAAAGGCGATATCTTCCACCAGCAAGGGCAGCAGCAGGATAAAAAGGGCCGCCACTGCCATTTTCGACAGTGTAACAAAAAGCGTTAGTTTGGCCTGTAGCTGCATATTGTTTACCTCATAGTTTTATTTTGTAACCTACATTACGGATGGTGGTGAGCCATTCTACTGTGCCGTAGGCAGAGAGTTTTTTGCGGATATTTTTTATGTGTACATCAATGAAATTGGAGTCGTAGTCTGCATCTCCGAAATCGCCCCAGATATGTTCGCTGAGTTGCATTCTCGTGAGGGGTCTGTTTTTATGCAGGACCATATAGCTCAGCAGATCAAACTCTTTTCGGGAGAGGTCTATATCTGTGGTGTTGAAACAGATGCAACGTTTCTGGATATCCAGGTGAAAGTCGCCCACTTGTATAGTGGCGGTTTGCAGTCCGAATTTACGCCTGGCGATGGCTTGCATCCGGGATTGCAGTTCCAGCAGGGAGAAGGGTTTGGGCAGATAGTCATCTGCGCCCAGGTCCAGGCCTTTGATGCGATCTTCTAGTTGTCCGCGGGCGGTGAGAATGATGATGGCCGCATCCGGGCTAATTTTGCGTGCTTCTCGCAGCAGTTGGAGGCCATCCATATCTGGTAGGCCTAGGTCAAGCAGGAGGAAGTCGTACGGGCCATCTTCCAGCATATGGATGGCAGCAACTGCATTCCCTACTACTTCGCAGGTATATGCTGTTTTCAGGAAAGTGGTCATTTCCTGTGCCATGATTTGCTCATCTTCCACAATTAGTACTTTCATCAGAACTGATAATAGAAACTGCAGTTAAAAAAAGAGTGGCTGGTATTAGCGCCACTGAGGGCTTTATCGCTGAGTACTGACAGTTGATATTCCAGTTGCAGCATATAATGGGCCCGGTTATATGCCAGGGGCACTTTCAGATTATAAGAGAGCAGATCGAAGCTCGTGTTCTCTTCCGTAGTTGTGCTGGTACTGGTATTACGTGGCCACCCTGGTAAATTAGGAATTGGTAATCCTAATTTAGAGAGTTGGGAAATTTTCTCACTGATATAGGTCTGGTAGAAGTGTTGGGTACCGCCAATCACTTCTATGGCTGGTGTCAGTGTGATCAGGTCTTTATTTTTTTTAATGCTCCCCAGGGAAATCAGTTTTTCCGTACTGAGGGTAATGAATACGTCCTGTTGTTTGCCGAAGGCATAATCTGCACTGATCCCGGTGGTCATCCAGTATTTGTATTTCAGGGAGGCGGCCGCATTATCCGAGTTGGCAGCCTGTAGGAAGGCTGAGTTTTCTGGATAGAATGTATGGCTGTAGGACAGGTCTGCCGTGAATTTTTTCCCCAGAGGGAATGTAAATCCAGCGCCGGCGCTTCCGGCAGATACGGCGGATACGGAATCATTCAGCAGTCGGAATGCGGTGCCGGTGAAATAGAAGCCAGACTTGAACTGTATGCTGGCTGCTGCGGCCACATAAGGCAGCTTGTTAACGGCGGTTTGCCCGTAATAGCTGGCATTGCTGGCATACAGGGCTCCGATTGTAAACGTTACCTTCTTTTTCTGTTCTTCTACGGCTATTGAATCTTGTTTCGTCTCGGTTGTTTGTGCTGTGCTATTCGTTTGTGCCTCTCTTAATGTATCCGTTTTTACAGTGTTTGTTTGTGCGTACACAGTTGTAGTATACATTCCCGTTAGGAATGCGATAATTAGTGCTAATCTCATAACATAAACATTACCTTAAATCAATCCTCTGGTAATTATATTTGGCTTAATGATCCTGATAGGTTTCACAGGCAATGGAGTCGGAACAGCTATTGGTTTTACTACCCTTCTGGATTTGGGAACCTCTTTGATAATCGGTAATGCTTCCGGATCAAGTGGTTTCTCCACTGGTTTTTCAGTTGGTATGCGTGTAGCTGGCACACTATCGGCAGCCAGGTGAATATACTGACATATGCTTGGCAATTCCGGCCCGGACAATACTTTTCCCTCACCTCGCGCAGGCTGTATGAAAACCATAGCAGGTAGCAGGAATAGTACTAATTGAAATGTTCTGACCATAGAAGGAAAAGCCATCAGTAATGCCACTGGCTGCCGGCAAAAATCTGTATTTTAAAGCATATTTACAAGACCCTCAGTCCTGCTTTTGTACCCAGATGGGTATTTACCTGCATAGGAGCCGGTTTTACCTTTACCGCACCGTTTACACTGCCGCTGATACTATTATTTACGCTATTGCCTACACTGTTATTCACGTTACCGTTTACACTACTCTTCACACTACTGTTTACATTATTGTTTACGCTATTATTTACAGTACTATTTACATTACTATTTACACTACTATTTACGCTGGCAGCAGTGGTAGCCGCGGTAACTGCGGTTTGTTGGGTAACCGCCGCGGTGCGCTGGGTGGCCGAAACTGCTGCTTGTTGGGAAACGGTTGCTGTATGTGCCGTTTCTGCTTTAACGGCATGGGCTGCACGTACCGTTGTACCCGTGGCCGCCGAAACCCCAGACCCGACGGTGGCCGCCACTCCAGTTGTAACCCCAGCCCCGGTATTCCCGGACGCATTCATCGCTGGTGTAGCTCCGTCTGCCTTTACATTCGCGCCCGCCTTACCACTTACTTGACTATTTGCCGGACCGCTTACCGTTACATTTGTGTTAGTTTTAACATTCGCTTCCTGTGCGAAAGCAACGCCTGAAATTAAAGCTGCAACTGCTGCTAATACGATTGTTTTCATAATTGCTGATTTGATTACAAGACAAAACTACCTGCCGAAGATGAAGCGAAAATGAAAAATGGAATCCGCTGCTTAAATTTCTATGGCAAATATCATTTTGTAACAAAATCCTTCATATGCAATCTGCTATTACCCGTATTTTAGTTGGCATATTCTTTTTCCTGATCCGTGTCTCCCCTACTGCTGCACAACATAAAATGGATGTCACCATCCGAATACCAAAGGACATGGACCTTGGACAAATTGCGGTATATTATGACAATGGCTACCTGATGGAGAAGAAATATACGCCGGATAGCAGCGTGTTTCAGGTGAAAGATACCTTGTTGTCGCGATATGGGACGATAACGCTGAAGATCCAAGGCCTTGATACCCTACCCATATTCTGGGTAACCGATACGCCGGCGGTTATTACGCTTACCAGCACTGCCGGGGAATATCAATGGCAAGGGCAACACGCCACGAGCCCCTGGGGGAAGCCATGGCAGGATATGCTGGCCTATATTGGCCCCATTTACGAGGAATGGCATGAGCTGGCACGCAGATCCAATCATCAACCCATCACCGATACCTTTATACAACATTTCCGGTCAGTCCATGCCAAAAAACAGCAATTGGAAATGGAATACATACGGCAACATGCGGATGAATACTATTCTTTCTGGTTCTTCCGGACAAATTTTCATCCATCGGTAGAACTGGCGCCGAAATACCTGGATTTTTTCCAGCAAACCTTTCCCAAGTCATTCCAGGATAGTCCGGAAGCCAAAGAATATGTGATGCAGTTGACCCAATTCAAAAATGCCGGACACCCTTATCCATCGCCCGCATTCACAACCGTCACGACGAATGGCGATACCCTTACACTGGATCGGTTAAAAGGAAAATGCGTGTTGTTCGACTTCTGGGCGACCTGGTGCAGCGGATGTATTGCTGGACTACCCAAAATTAAGGAAATGACGGCTGGCTATAGTCCAGATCAACTGGTGGTAGTGGGGGTGAATATGGATGGGAAATGGGATAAATTCCAAAATGCAGTACAAAAATACAATATAGGTAGCTGGACTCATATATTCAAGAGCTACGGCCTAGCGAACGCCCTCGGTGCTGTAGGTGCTCCTACCTATATCCTGATTGATAAAAAAGGGAATATCATTTACAACAATCTGCATCTGACTTCTTTTAGTTATGATACGATCAAAGAGGCCATCGCCAAGGCGGTGGCGGAGTAGTGAATTTCATTAAGCGTCTGTATCAAAAAGTAAGAAAAGGGAGAGACGTCTGCGACATCTCTCCCTTTTCTTACTTTTTTCGTCGCCCCTGCCCGATGGGCAGGGGCGACAGCCAGAAAATTTAATGGCTATGTGTTATTTGGCTATTACAATATTGCTCACATATACTTTTGCATCATTTTTAGTGTCTAACGGCGCACTGATGAAGAAGTATTTGCGTACATCATCTTTGAACATTTTGGAATCCAGGACCTTGGTTTTGTCCAGGTAAACACGCATATGATCATTCTCTACGGAAATGGATACATGCAGTTTATCGTTGGCAAAACGAGTCAGGTCGAAATCAGTGGTGATGTATTTATCTACCGGATTGGCAAAACTGCTGATTTTATTGGCATTATAGAACTGTAATTCTGTATGGGCGATATCTCCTTCATTCCAACTACCCACGCTGTTATTACCTGCAAATCCAAAGAATACCGGACTGATATCGGTAATTTTATCACAGCTAGTCAGGAGATCAAACTCGATGGTAAATTGCGCTGGCAGTTTATAGTTCTGGTTCAGTTTATAGGTGGCATTATTTTGCATTTCCAGCCAGGTTCCCGCAATTTCTCCGGATTTCACCAATTGGCCACTGCCATTGGTTTTCCAGGTATTGGGCATAGCGCCTATTTTGAACTTCTCAAAGCCGCTGGCGTAAATCACTGAGTCGCCGGCTTTGAAGTCGAAGGCCGAGCCCATGGTGATACGCTTTTTACCGCCGGTAGTATTCGTAGTGGCGTCTGTAGTGGTTTTGTTAGTACCGGAAACAGATTTATCAATGGCGTCGTTGGCTTTCTGTTCTATTTTGTCCTGCGCCTTTTTCAGGATATTGCCCAATTGTGCATTTGCACCTTGGAATGCCAGCATCATTACCAGGGATGCGGCGAGGGATCTGCCTACTAGTGAACTTTTTATCATAGTGCTGAATATTGGGTTAATAGGAATAGGTAGTTCCTATCGTTGCTTAAGGTTCCGTTTTTATTTATACGGGTAAAATTTTTCGCAATGATATGAAAAAAAATATTTTGACGGCTAGGCTTTGCAAATATCTTTCCAAAAATAAAAGGTTTATCAAAAAATAAAGGAAGGGAATTGAACGTCTGCGACGTTCAATTCCCTTCCTTTATTTTTCGTCGTCCCTGCCCGCTGGGCAGGGACGAAAAGAAGGAAAGTTTTTTGATTAGCTGACCATTGGCAGGTATTTCTTCCAATTATCGATAATTGCCCAGATGTTGATCAGGAACATCACACCGGCAATGGGTAACCCGGAAGGGGCCACCGTCAGGTTGGTGAGTATCACCCCTACCATGATTGGAAGAATGACAATGGCGCCGAGGGCGCGTGTCTTCCCGAAAATAAATAATAATCCTCCTATCACCTCAAAAGTGCCCACCAGCGGCAGCAGCCAGGAAATCTCCATTAAGGCGGTCATGTCTTTTACCATTTCTGGCGGCATATTTTTGGGAGCAGGCATGTAGTTGAAGAATTTGTTCAGCCCTGCGTTGATAAACATCAGACCAAACAGCAGGCTCAGTACAAACAGTATTTTGTTTTTCATAGCATTAATTTACTAGTAAATATATATTATTTTATATAATACCTCATTAGATTACTTTAATTCTGGCATCGCGCATGGCTTCAAAGAATGGCGTGCTACGTTGTTCCACGCAAGCAGCAGCATACAAGTACATGGCCGCGCTCCAGGTTTGCCAATCCTGTCCTTTGGGTTTACCGTCCTGCGCTTTTACCCATTCATTGAAACCAAATTCTAGGTCAGCTCGCGCAGCAAGCGTCACTAATTTCGTTAATTCCATTAGTTTCTCTTCTGCTAACTTATATTCTTCAGCGGCCACCAGCGCGGCTACATAAAAGCCGCAGATAAACGGCCATAGTCCTCCATTATGATAATCTCCTGGCATATTAAACAGTACGTACCTTTTATGCCAGTCCAGGTCACCCGGACGGATATACGGAAAGAAATTAGGCGGTAGGTTCAGCGCCAGATCCCCTTTCTCCTTTAAGACTCTGCATTCCCCTTCTATCCAGGCGATCATTTCCTTTGCCCTCGCAGGTTCAGCAATGCCGGAGAGAATAGCTAAACTATTGCCCAGTAAGTCGAATCTTTCGCTGCTCATTACTTTGTAGGACCAAAGGGCGTAATAAGGCTTGTTTTCCAGCGATAGTCCTTCGTGCACGTATCGATGTTGTACATCGCTGGTGATGGTGAACTGTTTCATATTGTCCAGCATACCATTGGCGCCGTCGTGGTGGCCGAGTATACGGAGATAGCTATACGTAATTGTATTTACAAATAGGCCGTAACCCAATACCCATTGTTCATCTCTCCAATCGCTGGTAGGTTGTTGGGCAACGAGGTATTCATCTGTTGGACTTTGATATTCCATCCAGGTCAGCGCTTTATTGACTGCATCGGTCAAGAACGCTGTATCTCCGGTTAATCGGCGGTAAATGCCCGTAGCGAGGAGAAAGAGCGGCGTGGTATCGCTGGCGCCACGGTCTGCCGGATCATGAACCAGCGAGGGCATATGTCCATGCGGCGACTGGTTCTCAGCGAGGGATTCCAGCACCCGTCGGATACTATGCATCAACACTTCATTTCCGCTGACGCCGATACCAAATAGAGAAATCAGCAGATCTCTTGTATATGGCTCAGGATAGCCCCAGGCAGCAGTTCTAGGCAGATGCTCAAAAGGGCCGTTGACATTATTGAGTAGCACTTCCAGTGCTGCAGCTTTCGCTTTTGCTATCAAGGATGGATTAAATGTTTGCATGACCGGAGAGTTTTATCGGATGGACAATCTATCTGCCATAATCTGCACAAATTTTTCCGCCACTTTTCGATAATTAAAATGTTGGATCACGTGTTGGCGGGCAGCGGTCCCTAGCTGATGGCGGTATTCGCTGCTGAATATCAATTGTTCGAGGGCATCCCGGATATCGTTTACACTGGCACGGTAATCGACGGTACGAGGCGATGCGAATTGAATGAGTCGGTGGCCATCAGGGTACGAGGCATCTTCCAGCATTACTTCGCTCAAAGTGATTTTCTCTGCGATACCCGCCAGCAATGCGGTTTGCCCGTGTACCATCGTATCCAGCATACCCATAGCATTGAGGCCGATGACAGGTTTTTCGCACGCCCCGGCTTCTACCTGTATCATACCAAAGCCTTCAATGCGGGAGGGGCCTGCATAAATATCGCAGGCATTGAGGAGATAAGGCATATAATTGCGCGAGATGATACTGGTTGCGAATTTCACATGGTCTGCAATGCCCAGTTGTGTGGCTAATTGCATATCCAGTACATTTTGTTTGTAAGTACGCGCCTGTGGCCAGACCTTACATACATATTTCCAAGGAGGCATTACAGGAGCGATTTCCGCCAATGCTTTCATTACCTCTTGCGCTCCCTTGGAACACGCGTCTCCCCCGGCAGTCAAAATTAATAATTCATCCGGAGCAATGCCCAGCGCTTGCCTGACCGCCATTACTTCCGGGTGATTTGCTGGTATGGGTTTGAATTTATCGGTATTACATCCAACAGGTAAGACTTCTATCTTACTGCCATCGATGCCATCTCGTATATACATTTCCTTTACCCACTGGGATGTTACGAGTATCAGCGGTAAATCATTGAGCACATCTTGGTAATTGGCAATATAACCATCGGCCACTAGCCACGGAACAGGTAGGACTCCTGACTGTTGTGGATGCAAAATCAGACTAGGCGTATATCCCCAATACCCAACACCTACCGCCACATCTGGTTTAAACCATCTGTAATACCATTCTTTCTCCATAGAGGATTCAAAGTGAACAGGATATACATCTACCCCTAGTTCAAGGAGTCCTTGGTAAAGTAGTTCGCCCTGCATGGCCAGTCCACCGGGACTTGCAGGGTATTCATACATCAGCAAAACTTTCATAAAATGCTATTTTTTTGTAGCCAGTTGAGCGCTTTTTGTTTATCAGTGAATGTGCAGAAAGCCTCTACAGGCGGAGTAATCTTCGCCTCCCAGCTATTTTTATCAAAACCATAGACTTCCGTTATCAGTTGATATTTTTTGTTCTTGATATCTTCCGGTAGTGGGAATAGGACATCCGCTGAATCCATGGCCGTTGGGAAATATTTTTTATTGCCGTCTTCGTATGCGAAGGTCCATAGATTAGAAGCTTGAATACTGCCATAGGCCCAACAGTTGATAACAGCCTGGGCTGTTTCTTCGTGGCGGCGATGGCGGGTATATTCTCCTTTTGGATGATGGGTAAGGATGAGATCGAAGTGTTCTTCGGGTAGCAGGTCTTGAATCGTATTTTTTAAATCATTTGATGGAAGTGGATCTTGATTTGGGCCATCGTCTAGGTTTGCCATGGCGCCGGTAGCGTCCAATTCATGGAGCACCTTAAAGAATTTAGGGGCTCTGTCTGGATCCTCTTTCCTGCAAAGAGATACGATATACCATTCCAGTTGTGGATTGGCAAGGATCAGGCCCCCAGCCCATAAAGTTTCATCATCCGGATGAGCAACAATCACTACGGCTGAGCCTTCTGATGGCAGCATGATTCATGAGTTTATTTCCGCATTAACTACAGCCGCCAATTGTAAATTGTTTACTAAATATTGCTATGTGGAGACACGTAGTTCTCCGGACGCGTGTCTCCTTAAAAAATAAAAACGTCGGTGAAATTTCGGCGAAATTTCGGTGAAAATAACGGTGAAGGCTATTTGAAAATCATGCATTTTATAATTTTGCGTCCTGATCAAAATCTAATGCTTAAGGAGAAGTTCATCCTGGGAGGTTCCCTTTCTGTGGGAATAACGGGAATGGTTATATCAAGACTCATTTTATCTATTATAAACCCTTAATAAATAACTCCATGGAAAAGTTAACTCGGGAGGTATGCTTCCTGAAAATCTATACCCTGATACTTTCCCCACTGCTACTGGTATTTTTGTTTATGGGGTTCCGCAGTGATTTCGGCAAACAGCGTTTTGAAGAGATTGTGGTAGAGAGAATTAATGTAGTTGAAAAAGATGGCACCCTTAAAATGGTGATTTCCAATGGCGAACGTCAGCATTCGGGGTTAGTCGAAGGCAAAATGCTGCCCACACGTAAAAGTCAAACCAAAAATTAAAATCTGCGTAGACAAAGACAACCAAGCGAAGATTGTTACCCTGGATGAAAATGGACAGGTACAGCAAAGCTTGACCAAGTAAGCGTTTCACAGTACTATATAACTAGAACGCCTATATGAAAATTAATTTATTTCTTTAATTTTTAAGCCCTTAATAAAAAGCTCCATGGAAAAGTTACAACGGGAAGTACGCTTCCTTAAAATTTACGCTTTATTTCTGACCACGCTGTTAGTAGGATTTCTGTTTATGGCCTTTCGTACTGATTTTGGCAAGCAGCGTTTTGAAGAAATTGATGTAGAACGCATTAATGTTGTTGAAAAGGATGGCACCCTTAAAATGGTTATTTCCAATGAAGCGCGCCAGCATTCTGGATTGTCGGAAGGCAAAGAGATTCCTAAGCGCAAGAGAAATGCCGGTATGATCTTCTTTAACAGTGCTGGCGACGAATGTGGCGGACTTATTTACGATGCCACTAAGGCAGAAGGCGCTGGCATGGTATTCTCTGTTGACCAATTCCGCAATGATCAGATTATGCAGCTCCAATATAGCCAAGAGCTTACCGACCCTAAAAGACGTACTTATGGTCTGAAATTATGGGATCGTCCGGATGATTTCGGCACTAGCCGATTATTGGCAACAGCGGATTCCCTGGAGAAACTGAAAGACAGAGCAGCGGCCGACAAAGCATTTGAAGATCTGTATAACAAAGGTTATTTGGGTACAGAAAGAATGTTTGTAGGTAAAACCTCGAAAGATGAAGTAGGTTTATTTATCAGAGATGACAAAGGTAAACCGAGGATTAAAATCTACATCGATAAGGATAACAAAGCGAAAATTGTTACCCTGGATGAAAATGGCAAAGTACAACAGAACCTCACAGAAGTGAAGTAAATTATTTATAGCGTTATTTTACAACGGTGATGAGGCATACAGCCTCATCACCGTTTTTTTATGAAAATATCCTAATTTGCAACCCGAAACCATTGTAACTCAAGTAGAAATATTGAAAAATGAAATTTAACCATCGACTAACCTCCATAGCGATTGCTATGTTGTTAACCGGAAATGTATTCGCCCAACAATCTCCATCCGCTCCGAAAGACAGACTTGGCGTATCAGGGCCCCTCCAAATTGGGAGAGGAAGCTATCAACTGGCGTGGACCTCGCATCCTTCCAACAATTATTACAAACAGGAGTACCTTATTCCGGGAGAAAACCTGCAACAATTCAAACACCTGGTGGCGCTGGAAATACTCACTGGGAATAATAGTCCAAAGGATATTGCTGCCGCAAAAATGGCCGAACTCAATAAACTAAAGGCGACTAACCCCATGGTGAACTACCAGGTTTTTGAGAAAAACGGGGAAGTGTTGCTGGACTTCCTCCTCACTGAAAATACTCCTGATGGCAAACAGGTGAATATTGCAGAAAGGAATATTTATCGGTATACCTCCATTACGGACAAAAACGGGAAGCCTGCCCTACTCTTACTGGGTGTCAGTGAAAGGGCTTACCACAAAGATGTACCCACGTTTCTGAAACAATTGAAGGAACACAGAATGGACCTGCTGAATGCATTGGCAGCCTATAAATTACCTGCGATTACTATTTCAGAATAGATAAAAGGTTGTATCAAAAGTGAGTGGTTCCGTGCGAAGTGCGTCCATGATTCACTTTTGATACCACCTTTTTATTTATTATAATCCAACATCTCCTCTACTACGCCTTGAAACCGGGTACCATACTGGGAGCGAATTCTTCGCAGGCAAGTGTTTATAATATAGTCGTTGCCGTTATTGTAGCTTACCACGGTTATCTTTTTACTTCTAATTTGCGCCAACACGCTATCAGGCATGTTTCCAGGCATATGTAATTCATCTGGTTTATCCTTGACGATATTTCCAGTGGGTATTATGGTAAGTCCGAACTTAGAGCAGATAGGGAGATTGTCCATAGTATAGGAATTCACGGCTGCCGGAAAGGTGCGGTAATAGGTATCTAGGATACCTGCAATCGTCAATTCATCCAGGTTATTTTCCAGTAGTAGCCCTATCTTTTTATTGCTTTCAAAGAAGATTTTGCGGGCAATTCTCCATTTGGCGGCCGAGCCGATCACGCGACTATCATGGTGTTGCGGAACGGTTGTATGCGGATAATGAATAGCCGACATCACTTGTTGCATGGTGCCCTCGCCGAATAATTTATTTATCACCATTAGGCTACCATCCACTGCATTGGAAACGCCACTAGTGCTGTACAGATTACCAGCAGTCGTATAGGTAACATTCTTGACCCAATTCGTTTTAGGATATTGTTTGCGGATACTGCTTAGTTCCGAAGCGTGGGTAGTCATGGGTTTCCCGTCGTAAAGGCCTGTAGCCGCGAGAGTAAGCGCTCCCTGGCAGACCGCCAAAAATAAGGTAGAATCTGTATGGAGATGACTGATATAGCGCAACAATTGTGGATCCTGTTTGCGTATATCCATCGGCGATAGTGCAGGCACTATCACCACTGCTGGTTGTAATTGCATCTGGGAAGCCTGCGCAAATGTGAGTTGAGGAAGCACAAACACTCCTTTCCGCATGATGATGGGCGAACTGTCTTTCGCTAGCAGGTATACGTTGGCTTTACCAGTGAGGTTAAAAAGGTAAAAAGGCGCCATCATATCAAAGAGTTCTGTACCCGCATTATCGGCGATAATAAAAACCGTCTTTTTTGCTGGGTCATAAGCTGGTGGCTTCATTGGTAGGATAGTCACGCCCTTGTAACCAGGGAAGTGATAGAATTCCTTTAAGGGTTTACAACCGTGCAGCAATATAGACACAAGCGTACCCGCTACCAGCAGGAGGCTGATAGTCATTTTCAGATTTATCGTCATAAAAACAGTGATTTAGGGGAGAATGCGCTGTAGTTGGCGGGCAGATTTTAGTCCGCACTGCGCAGCGATATACTCCATGGTATATGCGGGATTATGCAATAGCGATGTTGCTTTTTCCACCCGCAAAGAATTGATATACTGATGTAAAGTGATGCCGGTTTGTTCTCTGAACACGCGGTTCAGGTGACGAGGGCTCATAGCGGCCATAGCCGCCAAAGTATCGATGCTGCAATCGCCACTTAAATTTTCGATTAGGTAGTCTTGCACCTGGTGGATTTCCGGTCGCATATGATTGCGATAGCTCAGGTAGATACTTTCCTGGGAATGCCCTGGATTCCGACGATGGTAGAGTACTAGTCCTCTCGCCACTTTATGGGTAAAATAAGCATCTTTCAGTCCTTCCAAGATGAACAGCGCCAGATCTATACCAGAACTTATACCGGCGCTGGTATAGATATTTTCGCTTTTTACAAACAGCACATCAGCGCGTACTTTGGCTGTAGGGAAAAGCTGTTGTAGCAGTCCTACCGAACGCCAATGAGTGGTACACTCCTTTCCATCCAGCAATCCCGCTTCACCCAGGATAAACGCAGCATTGCAGACGGTACATAGAGCCACTCCGGCAGCAGCTTGCTGCCGGAGCCAGTGGAAGAGATCTACTTCCGCGGCCGCATCTCTTTCCATCACTTCAGCCCGGATGCCGGGAATAAAAAGGAAATCATTTTGCGTCAGTTGCAGATCCGTGTATGGGATTGCTCCGCTGAGTGTTAAGCCTGGTGCACTCATCGTGGATTGCTGAAAACTGCAAAAAACAATCTCGATGTCCAGTCCTTGGTACTGGGCTTCAGAGAACACTTGTACAGGTCCGGCGAGGTCCAGCAGTTCCACTTGTGGCAATAGTAAGAAAGCGATTTTCCTTTTCATGACAGTGCAAAGGTAGGAGCTCCGATACTTGTAGTCAAGGACATGTATCAGACATTAGTGGACAGGAAAAAATTGTTGGATTAGAAAAAAGCGTCTAATTTTGCACTTCCGATAAAATCGGCTGCTGCATCTCTGAAGGGGCGGATGATCTTCCCAAAGCCCCAGAATTAATCGCTTTTTTACTACAATTAAGGATCATGCAAACTATTGCATATTACTGTGATGCTTCCAGCATTGAAAGCAATGCATTGGAGCAACTAAATCAGTATGCACAACTGCCGTATGTACAGCAAATTTGTGCATTTACTGATATTCATTACTGTTCAGAGAAAGGTTTGCCGGTAGGCACCGCCTTTACTACTGCCGATTATTTCTACCCATTAATAACGGGGAAGGATATAGGTTGTGGCGTCATGTATCTGAAAATCAACAAGGAATACTGGCTGAAGCCATTTGATAAGTCGGCCCACTACAGGGCATTGTACCTGGCTCATACCCAAATGACGGATGATGGTCTTGGTGGCGGGAATCATTTTTTATCGTTAGAAGAAGATGAGACAGCCGTTTATATTATCTGTCATACCGGTACACGCGACAGAGGGATTGCTTTATACCAGGAATGTCTGCATATGACACGGGAGTTTTCCCGGGAGTATGGTGCGGATGTTAGCTTTCTGCACCGCGACTTTGCGTCGGCGGATTTCTATAGGTATTACGGAGAGACCATTTCGTATGGCTATCAGCGTAGGAAGAATTTCTGCCTTAAAACGCTGAGCTTTTTACAGCAGGCCAATTATATCCGTTGTGAGAAAGCGGCCATAGGCAGGAATTATTTGCGGCAGCAGTTCTCCAGTTATGCCCAGGAGGGCGTACTGCATGGAACTCCCTATCTGCTGGAAGACTCCGTGCATAATCATTTGGCATTTGAAGGCCAGACAACCGTACATAGAAAAGGTAGTACTGCATTGGCGTACGGGAAGACAGTAGTTATTCCCCTGTCTATGTCTAGAGGGAGTTTGCTGGTAACAGTGGCCGATCAGGCGAAGGCAGCAGACGCGCTTTATTCCTGTGCGCATGGTGCGGGCAGGCGACTGTCGCGGTTCGATGCCATGAAGCACTGGAAAACAGTGTTGAAAGCCAAAGAGCGCCAGGCGTATAAAGATCGGTTTAGTGAGTTGCTGAACCGAACAGGAGAATTTCCGCAGGGGTATATCCAGGAGATGGATTTTGCTTACAAAAGCAGTGAAGACACCTTGCGTTATCAGCCATATTTGCGGAAAGTAACGGCTACCAGGCCTATTGTTACCATCAAGTATTCCGAAATTTAAATCCAGGGCTGCGTTTACCACGCAGCCCTTTTCATCATATATAGAAAATATTTGCTAACTTGAATTGGATTTGTAAGTCTACTGAATGATTAACTATTATAGCATCTTGGAGCTCTCTAATTTTGCAACTGGTGAGGAAGTCAAAAAAGCTCATCGTTTGCTTTCTAAGAGATATCACCCTGACCTAAATCCTGGCAATCCCGTAGCAGAGGAGAAATTTAAGCAGGTGCAGCATGCCTATGAGCAGTTGAATAATACTTACAAGAAATCTTATTATGATGATGTTTTGAGGATGAATCTTTACGCTCCTCCGCAATCGCATAATACTTATACCAATTCCCAATCCCAGAATACCTATAGCCATACGCAATCCCAGAATACCTATCATCAGGCTCCTCCATACTACACACAATATGCGTCCAATGCGGCTCCTGTGGAAGAAGCGGTATTTACGCCGCAGGAGAGAAAGCGAAATCTTGTGATCAGATGGGCGATAGTTGCTGCGTTTGCCATTACTATCCTGTTGGGAGCCATCTTTGGTCCTAAGCAATCATATCATCCTAGAAGTACTAGAATACGCGTGGTGCATGATAATGAAAAATACTATCTCGATCCTGACAATACCACTGGCGTTGCTGCTGGCGATCCTGCTTCCCAAGTAACAGAGATGTTTGGAAAACCAGACAATGTGCAATATGAAAGTGGTGGCATAGAACTATGGAGTTATAGCGATAAATTGGTGATGATACAGCACCATAAGGTAGTTTGGGTGATAGATTATGCCAACCTCGAAAAAATGCAGCCAGATTCTAAGTAAATTCCTACCATAAAGTAGTCAAAGGATTTAATACTTTTCTGCTGCGGTATTATGCTTGCAGCAAATAAAACAGTAGTCCTGGTGATCGCTTACCGGGTCTTTTTATTTCATTATATTTATAACACTAACTACTTATTCGACCCCAAAAATTAAATTCCATGATTATCAGAGCTGCATTGCCGGAAGATATTCCGCAAATTCAATTCGTACGAAATGCCGTGAAAGAGAACACCCTATCAGATCCTGCGCTAGTAACAGACAAGGATTGCGAGGTGTATATCACGCAGAGAGGGAAAGGCTGGGTTTGTGAGATCAATGAGCAGATTACAGGATTTTCTATTGTAGATCTGCAAGCCAAAAACATATGGGCTTTGTTTGTACATCCCGACTTCGACAAGCAAGGCATTGGTAGAAAATTGCATGATGTGATGCTTTCCTGGTATTTTATGCAGACACGAGACTCGGTATGGTTAGGTACGTCGCCGCATACACGTGCAGAAAGCTTTTATCGTAAAGCTGGATGGAAGGAAATAGGCACACATGGTAAGGGAGAAATAAAATTTGAAATGACTTTCGATGATTGGCAACATCATAAGGAAACTAAATACCGGTAAAACCTTACCGGTATTTAGTTTACGATGACCAGTCGTTTGACACGTGTCTCCCTAAAAAAAATTTCCAACTTTATTTGGCTATAAATTTCTTCGGATAACCTTTGATGGCAGGTACTGCAAAATATTCGTCGAATGCGTCTTCCGGAGTGGAAGTATAATAGTCGTTTAATCGGGATAAGAACACCTCCAAGGTTGGAGCGATTACATTCCTGTCGTTGTCTGCATGCCAGAACTCAATCAGTTGGCCTTTTTCGCCAGTAAATAAGCCACCGGCATCATAGCAGATATAGTCGCCTGCACCGTTGTGAAATAAAGGAATCCAGTGTTCATTCCACCAGTTTTTGATATCGAAGTCGGTTCCAATCATGCTGGTATTATTGCTGGCGGTATCCAGTGCCTGATCTAGCGGAATAAATTTGGAATTGTTCACGAAGGAATCGAAAGAGAGTTCTTTCTGTCCGTTTTTCCATTTGTATAACAGCTTTAGATCAGTTGGAAGCGATATGTTATATTTAAATTCCAAGCTGGCGATTTCTTCATCTGTTAAGGCGCTGTTGAGATCAGGGTAGTAGTCGGGCCGTAATGTGGATATATGGTGATCCAGTTCCAGAATAGTGTTTGTCATGGTTTCGGGTTAAGATTGATTCACATCAAAATTAGAAAAAACCCATTCATTTTCAATTGTTGAGCTGGGTACGTCGTTTTTCACCCCGGAATAGTCGCATTTGACCCCGTTAAACCTGGTTTCCCGATATTAATTTTACTATCCATAAGATTAGTAGTACTTCCAATAATCACTATACACTCTTATTTTATTTAATCGTTCCATCATGAAGACAATTCTTGATAAATCGACCAGGGATGAACTGGCTAATCGGATTAATCAACTCCAGGAAAGCAGCACTGCCCAATGGGGGCAGATGAATGTACGGCAGATGTTACGGCATTGCATCCTCTGGGAAGAAATGGCGTTGGGGAAAAAAACTTATCCGCGTGTGTTCCTGGGATATATTTTTGGCAGGCTTGCCTTACGCAGCTTATTGAAAGAAAAAACCCTTATGCCCCGTAATGCTCGTACGATCACTCCCATGAAAATTACCGAAGTAGTAGAAGCGGATGTCGAGACCCAAAAACAACAGTGGCTTGCACTCATGGCGGAACATGTGAGTGCTGGTACACCGGAGGTGCATCATCCTATTTTCGGGAAGCTGACTTCAGATGAGGTTTGTATTTTGATGTACAAACATGCCGATCACCATCTGCGGCAATTTAATGTATAAGAATTGAAGATGCGGTATCAAAAGGCCGGAATGGACGTCACGCAGACATCCATTCCAGCCTTTTTTCTTTTTTGTCGTGCCTGCCCGTTGGGCAGGCACGACAGGCTGGAGAGTTTTGGCTGTATTCCCGGTAATTTAGTATATTGTGTATCCGCTATTTTTATAGGGAGACTATAGTTGATTAACCCGAACGGATTTTATAGCAATAGGTTTTAACTATTAAATTATAGAATCAATTGATTATGATTATATCTATCGAATCTTAATTTTGACCTGCACAGTAACCAGGTGCAAGCATATATATTCCTTCCATACCCAAAATTGATAACTAATGGAAAAAGAATTGAAAGACATCAGTAAATGCCCTTTTCATAATGGCAGTATGAAGCAGAATGTTGGCGGTGGTGGCACCAGGAATCGTGATTGGTGGCCTAATCAGTTAAAAGTGAATATCCTGCGCCAGCATTCACCCTTATCCAACCCTATGGGTGAAGATTTTAATTATGCCGAAGCATTTAAAAGCCTAGACCTGGAAGCAGTGAAAAAAGACCTGCACGCATTGATGACTGATTCACAGGATTGGTGGCCGGCAGACTTTGGCCATTATGGTCCTTTGTTTATTCGTATGGCATGGCATAGCGCCGGAACCTATCGCGTGGGAGACGGCCGTGGTGGCGCAGGTGCAGGACAACAACGTTTTGCTCCGTTGAACAGTTGGCCGGATAATGTGAGTTTGGATAAAGCGCGCAGATTGCTCTGGCCTATCAAACAGAAATATGGTCGTAAGATTTCCTGGGCCGATCTCCTGATTCTTACAGGTAATGTGGCATTGGAATCTATGGGCTTTAAAACATTCGGATTTGCCGGCGGACGTGAGGATGCTTGGGAAGCAGATGAATCCGTATACTGGGGATCAGAAAAAACCTGGCTCGGTGGTGATATCCGCTATGCGCATGGTGATCCAGGGGTAGAACAGAAAAATGGCGTTGTCATTGCTGACGAAAAAAATAATGTATCGATACATTCTCGCGATCTTGAAAACCCACTCGCGGCTGTACAGATGGGATTAATCTATGTGAATCCGGAAGGTCCGGATGGAAATCCTGATCCAGTGGCTGCAGCCAAAGATATCCGTGATACCTTCGGTAGGATGGCGATGAATGATGAGGAAACAGTGGCACTCATTGCGGGTGGTCACAGCTTCGGTAAAACCCACGGGGCTGCTCCTGCTTCCCATGTAGGCAAAGAACCAGAAGCCGCCGATCTGGAGATGCAGGGCCTTGGCTGGCAAAACAGCTATGGCACCGGTAAAGGCGCTGATACCATCACCAGTGGACTGGAAGTTATCTGGACCAAAACGCCTACGCAATGGAGCCATAACTTCTTTGAAAACCTGTTTAAATATGAATGGGAACTGACGAAGAGTCCTGCAGGCGCGCATCAATGGGTAGCTAAAACCACCGATGCTATCATCCCAGATGCATATGATGGTAGTAAGAAACATCTGCCTACCATGTTAACAACAGACCTTTCGTTGAGATTGGACCCTGCGTATGAGAAAATTTCCAGGAGATTCTTGGAACATCCAGATGAGTTTGCAGATGCATTTGCACGTGCATGGTTCAAATTAACGCATCGTGATATGGGGCCTCGTTCCCGTTACTTGGGATCAGATATTCCTAAAGAGGAACTGCTCTGGCAAGATCCTATTCCAGCAGTGAATCATAAATTGGTAGATGATACCGATATAGCATCACTGAAAAATAAAATATTGAAATCCGGTTTGAGTGTTTCTGAGCTGGCCACCACTGCCTGGGCTGCTGCTTCTACTTTCCGTGGAACAGACAAGCGCGGAGGCGCCAATGGCGCGCGTATCCGCCTAGCTCCACAAAAAGACTGGGAAGTAAATAATCCAGCACAGTTACAAAAAGTATTGAGTAAACTGGAAGGTATTCAAAAAGAATTCAACGACGCATCTGCCGATGGCAAGAAAATTTCTCTTGCCGATCTGATTGTATTGGCTGGTAATGCCGCTGTAGAAAAAGCCGCGAAGGATGCAGGACATACAATCACTGTTCCGTTTACCGCTGGCAGGATGGATGCCACCCAGGAAAAAACCGATGTGGAATCAGTAGGATACCTGGAACCGCTGGGAGATGGTTTCCGCAATTACCGTCGGGCTAATTTCCCTGCTTCCACGGAAGAACTGCTCATAGATAAAGCCAATTTGCTGACGCTTACCGCACCAGAACTGACTGTATTGATAGGTGGTTTGCGTGGGATCAATATCAACTATGATGGTTCCAGACATGGTGTATTTACCGATCGTCCTGGTCAGTTGACTAACGACTTCTTTGTGAATCTGCTGGATATGAATACTGCGTGGAAAGCTACTTCGGAAGATAAAGAGCTGTTTGAAGGTACAGACCGTGCCACAGGAAAGGCCAAGTGGACCGCCACCCGTGCAGATCTCGTTTTCGGCTCCCATGCTGAGTTGAGAGCCGTAGCAGAAGTTTACGCTAGCACGGATGCACATAGCAAATTCATTCAGGATTTCGTTGCCGCTTGGACAAAAGTGATGAACCTGGACAGATTTGATCTGGCTTAATAAAGGCGAATAAAATAAAAAACAGAAGATGACGTCTGCGACGTCATCTTCTGTTTTTCACATACAGGGGTGTTTTAAATTTTAAAATTTAGTACATGGAAAAGATCACATCCACGGATATACGTTATACCGACCTTGTATCCAAGCGATTCAACAAACGTCACATGGGGCAGCCGGAATATATTTGCTTGCCTACGTCTGTGGCGGAAGTGGTGGCTGCTGTACAGGAAGCCGTTTCCAGCAAAAAGCGAGTGGTGGTGCGTAGTGGCGGACATTGCTTGGAGGGGTTTGTAGCAGATCCGAAAGTGCGCGTACTCATTGATATGTCGTTGATGACGAATGTAGCCTTCGATGCCGAGCGCTCCGCCTTTGTAGTAGAAGCCGGCGTGACGGTTGGTGAGATGTATCGCAGACTATTTCTAGAATGGGGTGTGGTATTACCTGCCGGAGAACATCCAGGGATAGGTGTAGGTGGACATATATTAGGAGGCGCCTTTGGTTTTCTTTGTCGGGAATATGGATTAGCGGCGGATTACCTGTATGCCGTGGAAGTAGTGACAGTAGATGCATCCGGCAAAGCGGCCAGCGTTGTTGCGACGCGGGAAGCGACCGATCCAAATCGTGAATTATGGTGGGCACATACTGGCGCTGGTGGCGGTAATTTTGGCATTGTTACCCGTTATTGGCTGCGATCTCCGGATGTGAGTACCCCAGACCCATTTCAGGCATTGCCTAAAGCGCCTGCTACTATTACCACTTTTAGGATAGGCTGGGATTGGAAAGATATCGACCAGGCCGTATTTACACGATTGATACAAAATTTTGGCAACTGGAGTTATCAGCATAGCGGTCCTGATTCTGATTATACGCCTCTCTTCAGTATTCTCTTCATGAACCACAAGAACATAGGCAGGGTGGAACTTAAAGGGCTTTGTACTGGAGATAATGCAGCACGATTAATAATGGCACATATAGCCGCCATGCAAGAAGGGCTACATACGCCCAAAACCTTACAAGTAGAGCAGACATCCTGGTTACGTTTTGCATTGAATCCATTTCCAGAATTATTTCAGCCTGGATTTGATAACGTACAAGCTAAAATAAAAGATGCTTATTTCCGTCAGCCATTGACGAAAAATCAAATTGATATCGCCTATCAATATCTCACGGCGAACCTGCCTATAGGTGGGATGTTAGGCATGGCCACTTATGGCGGGAAGGTAAACGCCATCGCGCCGGATGCTACCGCCACCGCGCAGCGGGATAGTATCATGGATGTGGCCTGTAATATCGGCTGGATGGACCCCGCAGATGAGGGGATCAGCCTGGAATGGATCCGCAATTTTTATGGGGATCTCTTTGAAGATAGAGGCGGCGTACCCGTTCCTAATGAACAAACAGATGGTTGTATGATCAATCACCCAGATACAGATCTTACACATGCAGCGTGGAACCGGTCCAGTGTGGCATGGCCCCTACTCTACTACAAGGAAAATTTCCCGCGACTCCAACTGGTGAAATCGAAATGGGACCCGTTGAATATTTTTCATCATGCGATGTCTATAGTGGCGGCAGATTAAAAGCACAAAACCTGCGCAGGGCGCAGGTTTTGTGCTTTTATATCGTTATTTAGATGATCAGCAGCTTCAGAATGATCTTCTCTTTAGCCGATTCTATCAGCAATACATAAACACCAGGTGGTAATCCAGGTACATCGAAATACTCTGATTGCTTCACCCCTTTATTCAACTGCGCTTTGCGTTCGTATATAATCCGGTTGCGGGATATATCCAGTAAGCGGTAATTGACAGCTACATCATCTGTGACTTCTATATCTACATAGAACTGGCCTTTATTAGGGTTTGGCCGCAGTACTGCTTGCTTGAATAGTGTTTCCTGCGTTGATACAGGATCGGGTAAAGATACCGCATCATTTACCATTATTTCTTTCACCGCAATTGCCTCACAGCCGCCACGGTAGGCCGTCATTATAACGCGAAATAGTCCGCTCTGATTAATGAGTAGTTCCGCCAGGAGGTCAGAGGAAGATTTCACCACCGCATTAGCTGGGAAGGTCCAGGTGATCTTATCTGCGCTAGGATAGCTGATATTTACTGCCGTAAATTGTTCTCCTTTATTTACCTGCGTACTCATTAAGAAGTCCGCTGCTATATCCCTATCCTCATAGGAAACTTTAATCTGTCCCTGGCCGGTACATCCGCGGTTATTAGTAGTTATCAGTTTATATACAGCAGGATCACTTATTTGCAGGATAGGTGTACTCGCCTTAAAACCGGCATCGGTAGACCATTGGTAGCTTGCGCCGTTTGGAATGGTAGCATCTAGTACGAGGGTTTGCCCTTTGCACAGTGTTCTATCGCGCCCCAGATCGATCACCACCGGCGGCGGGTTAGTGAGATGCCAGGATTGCGCAATTTTACATCCGCTGTTATCTGTAATCAAGACGTGATAGTCGCCCGCCGGCAGATGGCTAATGTCTTCCGTAACAGCATTATTATCCCAGGCAAACACATAAGGCGTTCTTCCACCTGTAACCGTTAGATCAATCTTACCATCGCTTCCGTTATTACAAATCGGATCACTGGCTACTGCCTGTACATCCAGCGCATTAGGATTACGTACCACCGCAGCAGCATTGGTTTTACAGCCGTTGGCATCGGTCAGCGTCAATGAATAGGTGCCACCGTTTACCGCAGGGAGATTTGCTGCCGTGCTGCCATTGCTCCACAGATAAGTATAAGGTACTACACCACCACCAGTAGTAGCGGTGACGGTACCATCGGATTGTCCGCTGCAACTCACCTCTGTAGCGGAGAGCGATAAGGTTAATGCAGGTGGCTCTGTGATAGTCATGCTTTTTACGCTGGTCACTCCTGATTTATCCGTTACCGTTATAGTGTAATTTCCAGCTTGCAGCGAAGTGATGACAGAGTCAGTAGCCCCATTAGACCAGTTAAACGTATATGGCCATACCCCACCTGTAACCGTCACCTGGAGAGCGCCTGTGGCGGCGCTATTACAGCGTACTTGCCCTGTTTGGAAAAGGATTACAGCTAGTGGATCTGGCTGTTTTAAAGTGAATGTCATTTGTTTGAAACAACCGTTAGCATCCATTACCGTAACGGTATATTGTCCGTCTGTAATGGCGGTTAGGTCTTCCGTGTTTTTTCCATTGCTCCAACTGTAGGTATATGGGGTGGTGCCACCGGTGACCGTAATATCGATACTACCATCGGCGCTACCATAGCGGGTTGGCGGAGTAGTAGCGCCTGTAATTGCCAATGCTTGCGGCGTAGTGACAGTAGCGCTTTGTTTGATATTACAACCATTATTATCCGTGATACTTACATTGAAATTGCCCGCAGACAAACCCGTAAGATTGGCCGTAGAGGCGCCGTTACTCCAGGCGTAATAATAAGGCGCAGTACCTCCGGAAACAACTGTAGTGATGGTACCGTTACCGCCACCGAAGCAGGAAACTGCTTTAGGCGTCAACTGCGCCGTCAATACTGTAGGCTCTTTTAGCACATAAGACAGCGTAGCCGTGATACCGTTATCATCTGTTACCAGTAATGAATAAGTACCAGCTTTCAGGTTATTGATATTTGCCAAAGTGCCGTTGGTGGACCATTGATAGGAATAAGGCGGCACGCCACCCGTTACTTTTGCTTGGATGCCACCGTCGCTTTCTCCATTACATGAGATACCTGTTTCCGTAAATTGGATCTGGATCGGCGGTGGCGCCACCAGCGTGGTGCTAACGGAGGCCGTACAATTATTCGCATCTGTTACCAGTACGCTGTAAGTACCTCCATCTAAGCCGCTGATATCACGGGAAGTAGCGCCGTTATTCCAACTGTAAGTATAAGGCGCCGTGCCTCCGGCAATCGTTAAAGTGATGCTTCCATCTTTGGTGGTAGCTCCTTTAGGATCAGCTACTGTATTGATTTTCGCAGAGAGGGCCACTGCAGGTTCTGTTAAGGTAACCGTTTGTGGCGATAAACTTACACAACCATTACCATCCCGCACGAGCACCGTATAAGTTCCTTTTGGTAGGCCCGTGAAGCTATTATTCGCAGATTGCCAAGTGGCGCCGTTGTTAATGGAATAATCATATTTGGTGATATCTCCGTTGCCAGCGCCGCCGCCAGGCGTAACCGTGATCGTGCCTGTACTGGCCCCTACACAAAGGATATTCGTGGAGGAAGCTGTTAAGGAAACCGGAGGTGGCGGCACTACATTGAACACATAATCTGTATTGTTACATTGCGTGGTAGCGCCATACTTACCTTCTATCTTCACCGAATATTTACCGCCATCCATTGGCTTGGTACCACTCCAGGTGAAGCAATTCGTGGCATCCAGCGTAGTGATGGGCGTCTGGTATTGATCGAAGACATTCATCACCCCATTTACTTCCTTATATAGCGTGATGGAAGTAATCTGTTCTGTTGGCAACATGGCTCGCTGGAAAGTGATCGTCATGGCCGTTCCTGCGCTGTTGGAGCAGGCCGGCTGAATGGCTTTTACATTCGAGGGCATATTGGTGGAAGGATAGAAATAGTAAGTCAAGAAGTTCGAGCCCTCATCCGGTCGGATGGGCTTAATCGGGACGTTGGGGTCGTATCCTGGCTGGAACATGGGCAGGTACATATCCCGGCCCAATCCATTGGAAGAGGCAGCACGGAAATCTATCCTGGTATTCAAGTAATCTTTATAATTATCTCCGAAGATATCTTTCAGACTGAAGTCGGATGCACTCGTATAGCCATATGGGTTAGGGAGGTACGTAAAGTTGCCCGTACCGCCAATCCTATATTGCCAATACACCCAAGGGCCTCCACCGTTGCCGGCGTAATAGTTTACACCCAAGTGTACTTTATCGTTTTCACAATAGATATTATTAGGCGGTGTTTTTCCATCCTGGTTGTTAATGAGGATATTGGGATATACCCGGAGACTGATATATGGTATTTTGGTATAATCGCCCCCAAAGTTATCGCCGGACCATGTACCAGTTCTATCGTATGCAATCAGGTAAGACCCGCTGACATCAAAGGTATAGCGCCAGGGACTGTTGCCATTGTTGGACACATCGATATATACGTTCCTGATAGACGAGGTGCTATTGATTACATCATCGAATATTTTTTCCGCGGAGGTATTGCTGTTCAGCGTCACCACGGTATTAGGGCCGCTATAGGGTTCAATGGTTAATACAATCCGATAGTTAATCGCTGGTGCTCTTACAGGCACCTTGATCAGGTATTTTACGAAATATAAATTCGGCGAGCCTGTTTGTGCATGCACCGTTCCCAGGGCAGCCAGTAAGATTATCAGCAGTAATAATCTTTTCATTTTCATAGGATTTAATGTACATCAATAGTTCACCATCAATACAGGCGCGAAACGTGACTGTTGGCCGTTTTGCATGACTGCTTTGAGGGTATATTGATAGGTATTATTTATTTCAAGACCGATCGTATCATTGAATTCCAGTTGACTAGCATCTAGTACCTGCAATACACTCATAGGCGTTTTACCGCCGGCCCTGTATATCCAGAACTGTGCAACGCCGGGGTAGTCTAGTTTCCAATGCAACTGAATGCGTTTGTTCTCTCTATCCACCTGCGCTTTTAACTGTGGAATTGGCATGATGGCCGCATTTGCAGGAATCAGGATCGTTACTGGCGTGGCATAATCCGAATTCAATCCGGCCGAGTCCTGCGCCTGTAGAGTATATTGCCAGGACTTATCAAAAGCAGGCGGTGTCTCCTGTAAACTATCCAGCAAAGCCCCTTTTCCTATAAACTCCTTCACCAGTTGCCAACTGGCGTTTCCGGGGTCTTTCTCTCTCCTTAAAAGTCGGTATCTCACTACGTCGGCATCCTGGCTATTGACCCATATCAGCTTTACTTTCCCATCTTTGATTTCATAATTTTTGAAAGCCGGTGCAGTAGGCGGGATAATGTCTGGGCGTTGTAATTCCAATATGGCAGAAAAATCCGATTGGTTATAGCGTTTATCCGATGCCGTTATTTTATAGTAAATCTTACCTGCGATGTTATTCATCTGGATGGTATCTCGGAACATTGTATCTGCAATGGGCGTGGAAGTTAACTGTATAAATTCTGCCTCTTTTTTACTACCTCTAAACACACGATAGCCCATCAAATCCGGCTCTGTATTGGCGGCCCAGTGAATCCGTACCACGCCAGTAGAATCAACTGTACCTTTCAATTGTATAGGCACTGCTGGGGGAATGGTATCTTCCGGTTGTACCAACACCGGGAAAGATGGCGCAACCGTACCGTTCTTACCCACCGCCACTACTGCGATATAGTTACTAGGCAGCAGGTTGGCGGCCAGTTCCCACTTCCTAGTGCGCACCGGTATATTCCGCTGGAGTGTATCGTAAGGCCCTTTTACCGCAGCAGCACGGATGATGCTGAAGCCCGTAATGAGACTATCGCCGGCAGCAGGAAAATCCCAGGATAGGTCTACTTTATTTGATTTATTAATGTTGGAAGCGGTGATTTTAGGATTATAAGGGAGAGACGGCAGTCCCTCTCCTTTTACCGTATCAGACGGAGGACCCATTTCACCGAATGCATCTAGTCCGCGTACCCGGTACCAGTACATTTTGAAGTTAGTACCGAGGCTATCTACATAATAAATCCTGGAAGGGATACTGGAATCTTTTTCGTTTGCATTGACAATAGGCTCTTTATTGATCTGTTTGAACGGCGCATGCTCTCCTTCGCTGCGTTCCAGGATATAACTGTTGTAGGATTCCTTCAGCAGTACATAGTTCCAGCTCAGCATGACCGCTTTGTCTGCGAATAGCGCGCCTAGGTCCAGCGGTTTGGGCAATGGCGCTTCATCCATCATGCCTATAAAAACGGAGCCGGTATCAGCCTTCATTTTATCTGGTAGGTTGGCGTAAATCCGATACAGGTATTTTTCCTCTTTCTTGATCGTTTTATCCGTGAAAGCCAGGCCAGCGAATCCAGCTACTGTAAACGAGCGATCACAGGCAAACAAGGAGTAGGCGAAGCGTTGTTCCAATTCTGTAGACCTATTCACCACACTCATCGCATCTCCTTGTTTTAAGTCTGTTTTAAAGGACTCTCCATAGATCGCCTGTGCCACGATTGCCCCGAAATCACTGGTGTCGGAGATCGCTTGCCAGGCAGGCATCGGTAAGGGTTTGACAGGACTGTTGGTCAACACGATTCGCTCCGGATGATCTAGTACCTTTCCATTCCGGATAATCGTATATCGCTCTAACGTATATCCATTCACGTTAGCTTGCTTCCAGATACGCGGAGTGGTAGGCGCCCAACGCAACATCACGGAACCTTTACGCACCTTACCGATCATCATCACGCCAGGTCGCTGCTGTGCAGTGGCCTGTAGCACCCATGCCAGCAAAACGACTATCAATCCTATCTTATATAAACATTTAACTCTCATCTGTTTTAACTATTGAATTGGATTATACATTTGAATGGTAACACTGCTGCCTATCATACCATTCGGCAACACATACGTCAGTTTCATTTTATAGGTACCCTGACGGATGATTGGGAATAAGGCATTCAATACCGTATGATACGATGTTGGCAAAGGCGTTCTGATAGCGGCGTTCGACAGTTGTCTTTGAATCTCGCTCAGATCGGATTTGTATTGTTTAGGGAGATGATATCTGAACGGCAAGCGACTAGCATCTGGATTGAGGAGATAAGACTCTATCGGATAGATCGCCCAAACAGGTATCGTTTGCTGTCCTTCCGTTCTCTGGAAGGTGACCATATTGTTGTATGGGTAATTATCGTATATCAGCGGTTTAACATCCTGCTGGAAGTAAGCTTCGCCATCGAGGATAGCTTCCGTATGGATCAAGGATTTGGAGTCGGTATAATCTGTACCTACCAGTTCCTGTTGGTCGTAGACTTCCACCGGCGAAGTAAACACTTGCAACGCATGTACATCTGGAATATAAATGGGTTCGCGGATAATCTTCGTGATAGTGGCTGCATTCACTTTCTGGGCGAAAGTGCCGAATTCACTGGTACCGAAGTTATATGTCAGCAGCATTTTCTCCTCAGCGCCCACATTGGTAGCCACGCCGTCCGCCTTATTATTCCGTACCTGTACATCCTGATCCCCGATATTCGTATTTTCATACTGTTCTTTCACCTTTCCGCCCGCAGTAGCCGCTGGTGGCAGGTTCACCAGTTCCAGCGTATAGGACGCTTTCCGGTTGGCGACTGGCGTCTTCCAACTCAACAAATTCTTCGTAGGATCATAACTCATACTTGTCAACTGCGTTTGTCCGTTGGATTTAAAGCGCAGTTCCTGTTTCCAGCCTGTACTTGCATTGAAGAGGTATGATTGTCCACGTTTCAATTGCACGAAGCCATTGGCATATTCATCCACATAATAATGCTGCTGGTCAATCACCGGATAGCTGTACTGTATATTCGACAATGGGATACTCTCCGGCGCCACACCCGTAGTAAAGGTAATTTCCTTCGTTTCCACTGCTTGTGCGCCGTTTTCCATGACAGGTCTCCAGCTTCCGCCGACTAGCTCTTCGAAAGTAACCGCCACTATTGCTTTGAGGGAAGCGTGTGGCGGAAGAATTTCGTGAGAATAGAATGCCACGCCATCTTTGCGATCATTCCACTTCAGCGTACCATCTATCGCAGTACCGTCTTTTAATACTTGGAATTTATCCAGTTTGATCCTGTATTTTTTATAGTTACCAGACTCGTCGTCCAGTTCCATTTCTTTTTCCAGCGCCATGTTGAAGACCGCTTGTGGCGCCGCAAACACATCCACCTCTGTACTACCTTCGCCCGGAGCGATATCCGAAATTACTTTGAGACCGTTCAGGGGACCGCCATCCACTATTTCACATTCAGAGCCTAACTGTACTTTGAAGTTACAGCGCCCTTTGATCATACCTCCCAGCACGGAGTAGTAGCCGCCTACGTAGCCTCTGAACCAGAATGGATTTGGCAGTTTAGCCTGCATCAATACCGCCACTCCTATTTTCAGAATACTGATCTTCTTGCGTTTGCCGAATAATTTAAACGTTAATCCCACATCCCCTTGTAAGTACACATACGCCTGACCGTTGGCATACCAACCATTGATACCGATAGGTTCATCGCTGCCTTTACAATGGGTATCCTTGCCATAATCTTTCAGCATGATATCAAAACCAAGTCCGGCATCGAAGCGGGCATAGAAAATCAAGAAGGTAAGATCACCGGTAGTGAAGCTTAAATCTGCCCCAAAGGCAAATCCAGAGCCATTCCCCAGCGCGTTGAGGTCGCGCATATAATCCAGCTCGCTGAGCTCTACCCCTAAGATATTAGCGATAATAGCCGGTGGCGGCGGACTCGCAGGGATTTCATTACCCACCATCAAGTAAGCGCCTACTTTCAGTTGGATAGGACCTAAACCAAACTTAATGCCTATACGAGAATCCGGTCGGCCTATATGGATGTACCACATGCCTGGTTCGTAGTGCATCACCACGCTACCGGCAAGGTTTCCTTGTCCGGCCCCTTTCAGTGGGCCCGCACTTAAATAAAGTTCGAACACCCCATGGAGGGAATTATTTTCAAAATCCACGTCCAGTACGGCAACAGCAGTGAGTGCAGATTCATTGCTGAGGGCTTTTCTATCAGCCTCATACTGCGCTTTACCTTGTTCATCATTGAAGGTGAGTTTCTCCAGGTTTTTCTCCAGCTTATCGAATTTATCCAAGGGTAGCTCTTTAATGAATTGCGCCATTCCTTCAAAGTGAATGTATCGCAATCCGCCACCCGCTGAAAATGCCATTTCTAGCGTAACCTGGCCATTCACCACTTTACTTTGCGGGTCTTGCGAGCCAAAGCCTACGATCGCTTTGAATGCGAAATTTGTTTGTGCATCCGGCACATAGAGATAGCCTGTTGGTGTAACGCCGATGCCCGTTGTACCTTTAGGCACACGACCCGCCAATTTCATCTTTTCATAAGCGCCGCCACCTAGGCCATTAATTTTCAGTCCCGCGAAGATAGGAATGCCCGCCGCACCTAGTTTGGCGAAAGCGTCCGCATACCAATATCTGAATTCAGTAGTGCGGCCAAACAATGCTTTCGCGGATACTTCCAAGTTGAGCTTTTTCAGCTTCATGGAAATATCGCCGGCAAAGCCTTTTCCGTAGGTAGGATCATCTTCGAAGATGAAAACATTTCCATGCAGTTCTACCCCTCCTTTATCGAAGTTGATACCGATTTTATCCAGTTTGATCCTGTCAAATTTCCAGGAATCCAAACCGCTGTTTTGAGCGAGCTTACCAATAATCTCGAGCTGCGCGTCTCCCTTAAATCCTCCTTGTCCTTCTCCCAACAAATGCACATCAATACCAAAACTTAATCTCGCTTCATCATTACTGGCAGTGATCTCTATATTGTTGATACTCGCCGGGAAATTACCAATGCGGATTTCACCATTATATCCAAAGCTCGCAATCTTAATTTTCGGGCTGACCGTTTGCAATTCTAATCCTCTGAATTCAATATCCGCGAGCTTTCCAAGGCCGTCATCCGACATAGGTGCATCTTTCTTCAAGGACGCATTGATGGTCAATTTACCATGGAGAATTGCTTTCGGCAGGAATTTATCATCCTTTACTCGCAGTTCGATACTGGAGTTAGGATACAGGGTCACATTAGAAGCACGAATAAAATTGAAGCTGACCGTATCTTTTGGTTGTACCGTGAGGAGGTATTCATTTCCCGGACTGATGAGTGCATCGTATTTCAGTTGTGTTTTTTCATCCACTGGCAGTTTGATCGTACCACCGAAACCTGCGCCTGTCAACTTATTAGCCACTATATCCAAGGAAAAACGATCGATAGAGATAGGCCAGGTACCGGCAGCTCCCTCCTCGATAGGAATGATATTGGAGGCAGTTACTAGACCGGAGAATCCCATATTATCGATGAGGAGATTGCGCCCTTCGAGGGTGACTCTTTTGGTATCGGATTTTTTAGAGAACAGTTTGGGCAGCGTTACTTTTACGCTGCTGATATATACCCCTCTCCAAAGGTTATCGTTGCCTGGGAGCATGTATTGCTCCATGTATTTAGAAGGGAATACCGCCTGGGGAGAATTACGGATATCACTAAAATCAAAAACAGCTTTATCTACGCTGAAAGTGAAATCGTTTACGCCATTGATCTGAAAATCCGGGAGACTGATTTCAGCCAAAATATCATTCCAATCGCCCGCCACTGTTTTGAAATTCCCGCGTACTTGTCCTTGTGGCAACACCACGCCTTCTTTATCTGTGGGCAGTAATAGATCGCGAGAAAAAACCGCATCCGCATTGATGCTGAGTTCTTTAAATCCTTTACAATCGATGCGAGCAAAGGTGACCGGTTCTCCTCCATTGATCATATTATTGGACTGATCGAAGGAGCCTTTCAGGATTACCTGCAATTTCCCATTTCCCATATCTATCGGAAAATCGCCTAGCAGGGCCAGTTTCACATCACCGATGATACCACCGCTACGAGACAGTTTGATACCACTGGCCCCAAAGAACAGGTCTTTTACTTTGCCACTCTGCTGTGGAATTTTAATTCTCAGGAAGGCCGTAAACTCTGCATATTCCGGCGTGAATTTAACCGCAGTGATACCAGTGGTATACTGTACGTTGTTGAGCGTTCTTTTCTGTCCGACTGGCAGTTGGGTTAATCCTTCAGGCGTAAGGTCTTCGATGTAGTTGCCGCTGCTTTCCAGGTCGTCAAAAACCTTCAGGGCGTACCCCGTATTCAGGATAGCAGAGTCTTTCACCACACCAAAAGCGGCATGACTACACAGTAGTAGCAGAAATGGGATAAATAGGCGTTTCATTTTCGGATATATTTCAGGCTATGATCAGACCAGTGAGAATGTTGCACTGATCCGATCTGCCTTATATTTCTACGAGATTATTTTGACTTTCATCTCTCGTTATATCTCCAACACAAACAATTCCGGGATTACTATTTCACAGGTCAACAACTATTCTACATACAACGACAGGTAATGATTTCGGGAGACGACTACTACATCGACATGCTCAGTTCTTTCACAAAATCGGGTATATCACAGCCTGTGGTGGCCACAGTGGTCAGCATTTCAGCAGGAACGAGCGGGCTGTCTATCTGCAATGTCATGCCTTTAATGACACCCAGTTTAGCCAGGGCCGTTGCTTCTATACTGAACAGATCCTGCGATACCGCCGGGTTATCCTGTTTAGGAAAGGACGTCAATAATTCGCGGATACCTGTTTGTAGTAGCGTGCTGTTATTTTCCAGCAACCCTTTAAAAGCGGGCACACATCCTGCGAAAGTTTTTTCCCAGGTTTTCTTTTGTACATGCTTTTCCAGCTTTGCTATAGCGGTTTTCAGGCCTTCGTTATCACCTGTGATCACTGCTTGAATGGCCGTACAAAAGTTGCCTGGGAAGGACTTATCGAAGGTATCTTTGTATTTAGTATAGTATTCGATTAGTTTACTGTTATCGCTCAATACCGCAAAGCAGAAGCTGCGTTGGGTACTATAAATATAGCTACTGGTATAGCCGCCTGTTTCGAAGTGATTATGTTGATAGGCGCGTAATAGGGCAGCCGTATAAAAATGACATCTTGCAGATGAAAAGTCTTTTTTCACGTACATCTCATATACCGCCAGGTTTAGTTCCGTAGTACCTAATCTAATCAGGATTGCTTCTTTATCATTCCCTGGCTGGGGAAAGAAATCCAGGCACATTTGTTTGCTCTCCATGAACCTGTTGTACGAAGTTTCCAGTTGTTCTAGTTTCATTTGCTTAGAAATTGTCCAGTTTAAATATAATCACTTGTCCGAGTTCTTTGTCGACTGTCACCACATATTTTTCGATACGTCCTTGTAGGCTCAGGCGTTCCAGCGTATGACCCAGGGTATTCAATTCTGTATTTGTGCTATTCACCATTAGCTCTATGTTGCCATCGATCCATGTTTGGCTCATCTGCATGCCCTTGTTCGTACTTGGTAAAGCCACAGATCCATTTGTCATTGGTTTACATTCGAACATCCGGACTACTGTTGGATTATTTATATCCGGCTCCAGGGATAATACGTCGAAACCATGGCCGCTGTTATTAATTTTTACATTCACCACGCTACCTGCATTCGGGTTCATTTCTCTAGACAGCAGTTCCGCGATTTCCTCACCCAATTCTCCTTGTCGCGCAGTGGTGCCTGCCGTATAGGCCGTTAAGTAGTCATCCACTTTCTGTTTCAGCACTGTATTAGCTTGGGGCGCCACCACCACCGCTTTTCCTTCATTCACCAGCGAAGGAACTTTGTTAATCGCCCTGCTATCAGCTCTTGCAACGGAAGTCACTGCCGTCAGGTTGTCCAGCTCTCCTGGATTCATATGCGTGATAGCGCGTTGGGCAGTTTGCTGTGCTGTCTGCTGTACGGTATTGGTATGTTGTGTTACTGCTTCTTCTACTCGCTCCAGATCATTGGCAGCATCGCCATAGCCTTGGTTGCGGAGGGCAGCTTTCGCAGCAGCAGAGGATTTGGCAAAGTTATAAAGTATATCCGTGGAGATCAGGGAGATATCCATTCCGATACTTATCACCGGCCATACATCCAGGAATTTTTTACCTGCATCCGTAGACATCAGTTCCTGGCGCACTTTAGGCGAATTCAGGGCTGCATCCACCGGCATTTTCACCAGTTGGATAGCGGCTACCACTCTTAACAAAGTAGGCGCGCCTTTCGTCAGCAGGATTCTTATGGAACTGGTAGCGCCGAGGAAGTTGAGGTCCGTCATGATGGACTCCCCTGCTTCTTCCAGGTTTTTGGATACACCTAAATAATAGAGGTATATACCTGGCGCCAGGACGCTTTCGCTGGAATTAATGAAGTGCAGGCGAACAGGTTCAAACAGGCCGCAGTTGAAGGAGCCCAACACCTCCCCTACTTGATAGGTAAGCGGAATAAGGTTTACACGTCCAAAAGCATTAACGATACTCAGTTGATCGCCGCCCACTTCTTCCACTTGCATGAGGATCGTATGGAATGGTCCCGGTTTATCATGGTCATCCCCCCAGAATACGTCATGTTTGATGGTGCTCCGTTGTTCTGTCGTCCAATACCTATTGGCCAAGTTCAACAGGAAGGTGGCAAATGCTTTCGCATTTTTGTCGCCCATTTTATCGTCTAGACGGTGGCGCAGATCCAGTACCACCGCAGGGTTATCTTTCAGCTTTTGGAATAGCCAGGCCTGGTTCTTAAAGGATTTGAGGATATTCAGCGCACCTAATTCTTCATTGGTACCGGTTTCATCCATCATGCATTTAGACAGCGATACCAGGGCATCCCAAAGGGCAGTATCGGAGCGTTCACTGATCACAAAATCAGGAATGTTTTCATATACCACATCCACTTTGTCGCAGTCATCACCAGCCAATTCAAATGCCTTCTTATACAGGTTGATGATAGCCGGTTTCACTGGTTCGATATCTAGTTGCAGGTCTTTCAGCAGCAACTTATACTCCTCGTAAGAGTGGGTATACAACTGAATAGCGGGTCCGTGTCTATCTTTATAATAAATACCCAGGTAGAATACTGTATGGTACTCATCCCTGAATGGAATATTATCTACCTTGCCATAGTCCAAATCCTTACCCAGTGAAGGAATACCAACGCCTGCATATAAGTTATTATAGCGTTCATTCGAGAGCGTTAGGTCTACTTCTCCTTTACCGTATACATCCGCAAATAGGTCGACGGTGGAACCATCTGTCAGATCTACCCTGTTGCGATAGAACCTATTACGTGGGTCTACACCCAAGAAGTAATCATCCCTATCGAATTGGGTCGCTTTTCCTTTATTGGACCTGATCCAGGCCAGCAATTCTTTGATCCTTACCGCTTGTTGTTCTGTAGCTGCATCCTTTTCAAAGATGCCCCAAACCACGCCAGGATCGTGAATGGCGTCCCATTGGAATTTCGTCAGTTTAGTACCCTGACTGTAGTTCATCAGGTTATCCGTCAGGTCATTATCACGGAAGCCGTAGCCATCGAACGTATGTTTCAGGTGGAAGACACCGTGTCCTAATTCATGCGCGATTGTTTGGCCAAGGTTGGATTTAGCATCCGTAAACAGGTAACCGAACTGGCGATTTCTCGGCATATCTCCGGAGAGTAGCTTATCCTTTCCTTTTCCTGATTTCAGGACAAACAAGTACACGGCTTTATCATCGATCGTCCTGGATTTGGAGAGTGCTTCGTTTAGCGCCTTCATTTCCCTTGTTTGGGTATCTGTCAGGCCACTACCTTCCACATTCAGCGCCTCGTCGCCATCCAGGTCCCAGGACATATCCGTTAGGGGCTTATCTACTTCTACTTCCCAGTTGATACCCAGTGGACCGTATACACGTTGCAGGGTAGCCCGGATATCGTCTTTGTCTACCGCAGCACCGTTTACAGGCACCAGGAATACTTTGCGTTGTTTCTCTGTATAAGCAGTGATTAGCAGCTTGCCGAGGGTCATTGGTTTACCATCTTTCGGCGTGTAAACCGCGAAGAGCTCCTGTGCATCATTTGCAGGGCCACCTACGACCGTAATTTCATAGGTATTTTTACCGATGAGTTTACTTAGATAGCGTGTACCCTTCCCCGTTATAAACTGAATACTGTCTGGGATAATAGCAGGATCTGTTACCGTCATCACCGCTTTGACCACATCAACTTTGGCTGCTATGATGGCTTTTGCAGACACGTAGTAATCGTCAGAGAGCTTTTCATATGATTTGCCGAACAGGAGGCTCTTCGTGTATACCGGGTCCCATTCATCAAATGCATATGTTTGTTTTTCCGGATAGGCCATGAACTTCACCACTGCCTTATCAGGGTGTAGGGTATTTCGTTCTTGTGGCGGCGGTAGCTGTGAAGCCGCGTTAGCGCCACCTTTGGCCACTTGTGTTACTTTTCCGGATTCATCTGCCTGATAAATATTTCCATCCTTATCCTTGATAGTAGTTGGTAATTTATCTACCGATTTTGTGATGGTTTCACCGTTGCTACCGGTAATCGTGATCGTAGCAGCAGGACTTTGCGGGTTTGCAGCATGATCTGAGTTGATGGTTACTTTGATATCTTCCGGGCGATTGATCACCACCCCTACTTCGATATCCGCCGCATTATTGCCTGTTACCACTTTGCCAGTATTGCCACCTCCTTCGAAATAAGTATCCAAATCGGTGATGGACTTCCATTCCGGATCGTATTTGGTGCGAACTTCCCCTTTGGCCAACTCATAGTCTGAGTTGACAAACACATTCTCAAAGTATACCGCAATGCGTGCATTATTCAGGTAAGGCACGGTGATATAGCCTTCCCCAGAGAAGGTACCTCTGCTACCGCTTACCTTCGTCAGTTTTACGGCGAAGTCGCCCGCTTTGATCTCATCCCTTGCCATGAGGAGATTGAGCGGGTTCATGTTCTTAATAGCAATGGGGGCAGCGATAGCGCCACAGGTATAGTTCGTCTGTGTTTCAGCAGGAGTGGCTACAGTTTGAACAGGACTGAAGCCGCTTTCGCCCCCATCCGCACAGTTACAGCGAACTTTATATTCGTAGCTAGTATTTGGTGAAAGGTCATAAATAGTGAGACTCGTGTTCAGCGTTTTCTCTTCAAACCAGGCCGCATTCGGAAGGCCCGCTTTGCGGTATGCCACTACAAACTCTTGCTGGTTGGGGTCTGGGGCTGTCCAGGTAACTTCCAATCTGGTATTACCTTTAGTCTTGGCCGTCACCATGATAGGATCAGGGCAACTTCCTTTATACGTGAACGTGAATATTTCCGAGTAGCCGTTATTTTTAAACAGGTCTAGTTGCTGTAATTCTCCAACGGGTACACAACGTACCCTCCATGCGTATTTGCGACCCGCTTCGAGGGGAATTTCCCCTTGCAGGCCATAGACATACATCGTGTTGGGAACCGTGGTT
This sequence comes from Chitinophaga sp., assembly GCF_019236475.1. Taxonomy (GTDB): domain Bacteria; phylum Bacteroidota; class Bacteroidia; order Chitinophagales; family Chitinophagaceae; genus Chitinophaga. Next base: position 400,730 of record NZ_JAFAIX010000004.1, on the reverse strand, counting down.
TCGAATAGTGGGCGACTTGCTAGGAAGGCCGCTTGCGGATTGTTATCAAAACCGGGCATCAGCTCTGTCAACTGTAATAAGTATTCCGTTGCAAAAGCCGCGTTGGGAGAACCTTTATGGCGAGGCGTCCATTGGAACGAAACCGTAGTTGGTTGTTTGACTGCCAGTTGAACATTATTGCTAGGCGTATTCAGGAAAGGCGGATCATTGAGCATGATCCAAGCATTCGCGCAACCGTTGGTAACAGAGATTTTGGCGCCTGTTCGGAGTTCGTAGGCTTCAAAGCAAATGCGGTAGAAGTCTTCCGGCATTTTCCCACCACTGCTACTATATTGCGCCGCCGTGATGCCGCTGAAGGTCAGATTCTCTGTACGGAAGTAGGGCTCCAAATCTGCATCAGACAAGCGCACAGGCACGCCCCCATCCAAAGTAAGAATAGGCGTATTGGCTTGAGGGTTAGTCGTGATTTTTATACCTGTAGCTTGACCCGTGATACTTAGTCTGAGTCTGACTTTCACATTAGAAGCGTTGATATCCCTCAGAAAGAGGTTTACCGTCATCTTATTCGGCACATTTACATAATCAGAAGTAAATGGAGAATAAGGTGGGAGAATAATCGTATTCACCTGTGTAGGCCATACAGACTGGGCTTGCAGCGAGCCGCTGCAAATCAATAGGCAGGACAACAGGTATGCCATGCCAACTATTCGTCGCAGTTTGGAAAAAAGCGGGCCTTGCATAGGATATAGGAATATGTTAAACAAGTTCGTGCGCATTAAAAACTATAATTGTAGCCAACGGTAGTGGTTAATTCTGTGAGTCGGGCTGGCCCGATTCGTTGCTGTTTATTCTCCCGGAGCAGTGTTACCAGCGACAAATTGAAGTGATGTTTTTTCATGAATGCGTAGCTCGCATTTCCTCTCAGATTCCATACTTGCACCTGTTGCATTGCGTTGGCACTGCTAGTATTATAGGATACCGAATAATTTGTTTTCAATTGTTTATTAAAGAAGGGTTTACCGAAAGCCAGGGTGCCGCCCCAGGTGGTCGATGTGGCTTCTGGTAAACTATTGTAGCTGATATTGAAAGCGCTGCTGAAAGTAACCGCTGATTTGGTGAGGGCCACATTATAGGAAGCCACCCCATTATAGAAATTAGTGCCTCCGGTAGCAGCTTTCGTATCTCCTTGTTTGTCTGCCGCTGTTTGGAGGGAAACATTTAGGTTGAGTTGTTGTCTTTTCTTTTTGCTCTTACCAATTTGGTAGTTCAGGTTTGCATTTGCCTGTTGGGATAGTTGTGTAAAATTGAGTGTATCCAGGTTTTCATAAGGCGTCACCTGGTTGAGCAAGGCAAACTGTGATTTGATATTGGTAAAAGATTGAAAGTTGCTGTAAGAACCATCCAGTTGGAGTTTATCACTGGCTTGCCAACTGAGGTTGAGTCCACCGACGAAGCGTTTCATAGCGCTGGCTTTGCGATTGTTTAAATCATCTTGTTGTACGCCCGCATTGCCGCCTATGGCTACTCTTCCCTTGAACAGTGTTTGGGAAAAGTTCATCGTCATATTTTGGTAGTCGTTATTGTTGTAGTAAGATCCGAGGGTTCTGTAGAGGGGATCAATTCTTTCAAAGCCGAAACCAGCGCTGAAAGCCCCTTTGGCATAGTTCAGTCCTGCTCTGAAAGCAGTGTTCGAAGACGTGGACAAACGGTTAGGCATAAACGCAGTTGTCAGGAAGTGGCCGTTGCTGGTGCTGTCTTTTCCGGCATGCATATCGCCTGTTAAACTGCTGACAGCGTATTCCATTTGCAGTTTCAAATATTTGCGAATGGGTACAGCCCCTGCGAAGTCCACTACAATATTTTCTTGGGGTTTGATATCCATGGATTGCATGGTAGCTCGCTTTGGGAGGTCTATCGAATTCGTATCATCTTTTGCGCGGAAGATGCTCATAGAGAGGTTATAGCCTTCATATTCGTAGGCGATCTTTGCGCCCATTCCCATTCTTTTATAGGCGGGTTGGTTGAAGGTTTGGAGGGAATCGGGGCCTATTGCTTTTTGAAAGCGGCCATAGAGTATACTGTACTTGAATCTCCCTGGTGGCGCTAGATCTGCCGCTACTCCGAGAAACTGATGGCCGTTCACCGAGTAAGGTGAGAAGGTGGCGGATGTCCAGCCTAGATGTAGGGTCACCCATTTATAGGTAGGGTTTACGCTATATTGGTTAAATGGTTGTGTATAGCTGAAATTTCGGTTAGAATAGGCAAAGGTGAAAGGGATATTCCAGCCGTATAAAGAAAAATTGATATTGCCGCTTAGATAGTAGCTGAAAGGTGCTCTGCGATCTTCATTGTTGGAAGCATAAAAGATTGAATTGGCAGCCACTCCTCCTGAAACTTTCAGTGGATTTTCTTTTCCTATTCTTCCGAGGTCTTGACCGGAAGTATTTACCAGGCAAGCTAAGAAAAGGGCAACAGTAACAAACAGGTACTTGGGTAAAAAATGATTCAAGGTTTCAAGGGATTTCTTACTGAACAGAATAAATAATAATTACTGCCATTTACTCCTGCTACGGGCGTGCGTTGTTCCCGACATTACATATTATAGGATCATCAAACGTTAAACAAACACGCTCTCAATCGAGAACAAATAATAATATATTTTTTATAACATAAAATAATAATATGGTTATTTCTCCCATACATTATAAAAAGAATTGATATTGAGACAGTCAGCACTCGTGAAGGGGATATCACCAAACTTATCTAGATGCCGAATATTAGTTATACTGACGATTTCTGGCGGCGCTTAATGAAGGGGTGGAAGATGGTGTGGTACGTGTCTCCCGATATTATAAAATCAAATCCAATGAAAAATATCAGGCAACTGTAGATTTACAGTTGCCTGATAATTAGTAACTGCTTACCATTCAACGCTGTGAAAAATGCTTGCCTTCTATTTTAAACACAGCCGTGTATCCTTCACCAGCTTCCGAAGGCACGGTTATTTGTAATCCTTCCTCATCCTGTTTAAAAGCTATTTTTTGTTTACTACCTAATAGCGATACCTTTCGGATGTTCCCAGGGTGGTACGTTGAAGTCAGGCCCAGTGCAGGAATCAGCAGATTACCACCAGTAGGGTTTAATACAAACACATAGAGATTACCTTTATTCACCGTAAATCGTACTTCCTGGTTGGAATACATTGGACTTTTAATTGTTCTTTCATTGAAATCCTCCGCAGTACCGTGTTGTTGTGCAGCTTCCGCATCTGTTATACTAACATCTCTTTTACGCTGTATTCCATGAAAGTTATCGCCGAAAGTTTGCCATGGGCTTGATCCGTAGATCGCTTCTTTATTACGGTTCATCCACCATCCGATGGTATCCAATATTAATTTATGATCTGCAGGGATAGTACCGTCTGGTAATAATTCCACGTTTAACAACAGATTTCCGTTTTTGCTAATCATATCTGTAAAAGACTCGATCACGGTTCTGGCATTGTGGCGGGAAGGAATTTCTTTTTTGTAGAACCAATGTGTGAAGGTCATGGTACCTTGCCAAGGATATGGCAATATCACTGCGGAGCCGCCGCGCTCAATATCCCGCAATACCATGGGTTCCTCTTGAATTTTCCCGGCTACTACTACCGACAGGTTATGATGTTTTTGCAGGTGCTGTTGCAAGAATTTCGTACTTGCCTCCTTCCCATAATTGCCGTACGGGAAGCCATATCCATCGAACCACAGCATGTCCACATCATATTTCGTTACCAGCTCCACATGACGATCCAGCCAGTTCTTTTTTACACTTTCTATCCATTCCGGTGTTCTTTTTTCAGGAGGAAGTCCGTATAGATCTGCAGGATCCAATCCCTCCCACCATTTACCAACGCCATCGGCTTTGGTGAGGTAGCCATCATATTTCACGCCTTTTTTAGGGCCGGAAGTATCTGCGCCAAAAGCCGGCAACCACCAACTCATAAATCGGTCGTCATGCGAACTAACGCCAAAGGGCATATGATATTTAGTGGCTGATTGGCGGAATAGTCCGATGATATCTTTATGCGGGCCTACATTCACGGTATTCCATGCATGATAGGTAGAATTAAAATTATCAAAATGGTCATGATGGCTCGCTAGCGCAACAAAATACCTGGCGCCGATATGTTTAAAGTAACGCATTAGGCTATCGGTATTCAGGCGTTCCGCCTTCCATTCATGGATCACATCTTTAAATCCCTTCTCCGAAGGATGACCAAAATGACGGAGGTGATATGGATAGGCATTTGCGCCGAATTTTTGATTGCCAACATCTTGCATGTACATATGTCGCGCATACCAGCCACCACCACTATCTGGCAATGATTGAGCGCCCCAATGCACCCAAATACCCAATTTAGCTTCGGTAAACCATTTAGGGAAGCGGTACTCTTTGCTCAGTTGTTCCCAGTTAGGCGCCTGCTGTTGCGCAGCAACATGCGATACTATCATTACCAAAAATACCGCGCAAATGCATCCATATATTTTTTTCATTGTTCCTGTTCTAACTTATAATTTTAGTTAAGTGGTGTTAGTAAGATGGCCTGTCCACCGGAAGGTAGTAAATGACTGTCTAAAACAGTGGAAGCATCCACGGTGATAGATTTGACGGATACCTTTGTGCGTACTGCCGACGCAGGATCATCGTAATAAATAGTGGCTTTATATTTTTTTCCAGGCGAAAGGAAAGAACAATTAATATGTAGGTCTCTCGCATCATTGTTCGTAATGCTTCCTACAAACCATTCCTTATTGTGTTTGCGGGCGATGGTAATATATTGCCCAATTTCTCCATCTAATACCTGGGTATCATCCCAAACGGTGGGTACTCGATCGAAGAAATCCAGTTCCGGTTCATCTTGGGAATCTTCCGGTTTATCGTACCAATACATAAATTGCAGTGGGCTATAATACACAACAGATAAAGCCATTTGATGCACCGACGTTGTTTTCAGCACTCTTGAATTCTGTGTTTCCGCTAAGCGTTTTTTAAGCTCTGGTCGGTGATAGTAGCAGATGGTATAATCTGCGGCACCGCATAGGAAGCGGGTAAAAGGCAATGTGGCGTTATTGTTTGCGTCCGGCATTTCTTCATTTCCTCTAACGCCTTCTTGCGTCAGTAAATTCGGATAGGTTCTGCTGAAGCCTGTAGGTCTGTATTCATCATGGATATCCACCAACAAATGATGCTGCGCACATTTTTTCACCGCATCATGGAGCCATTTGGTCCACTGGAAGGAGCCTACATTTACAAAGCCAAATTTAATCCCTGCGATGCCCCATTTCTCATACAATGGCAGTATGTCATCCAATTGCTTTCCTAGCGCTTTTTTATTGACATATACCCAAACGCCTATCCCTTTTTGCTTAGCATAGCGCACCACTTCCTCCATGTTCAGGTCATTAACAGGATTACGTGCGGGGTCCACATTTACGTGGGTTGCATCTGAAGCCGTATCTTCTTCAGCACCATACCAGCCTGCATCGAAATGTACATATTGCAAATGACGCTTTTCCGCAAAATCGACTACTTTCTTCGCACCTGCGGTAGACAAAGACATTTCCCTTATCACTTTACCCGGTTTGATCCAGGCCGTCTGTTTAATGGCACATGGCGCATTGAGATTTAGGAGGAGATCATCATTTTGCAACAAGGCAGTGGCTTTTGTAGCTAGCATAATTACTCTCCAAGGTGTCACAAATGGCATTGGCAACGTCACTTTATCATACATGGCACAAGCGATAGTATTGGGTTTGCCTGGTGCTAATATAAATTTCGTTCTACAGTAGTCCACTACGGCTGCTTCTGCCAATGCTGCATAAAGGCCGTTGGGTAATTGCAGCGTTAACGGACGCTCTGCCTCTCCTGGCCATTTGTCCAAGGATAGCAGCTTGTAAGATCCCTGCGCATGATCTGTGAACCATGCTTTGGTGCCTGCTGGAAAGGAAAACTCCGTTCCATCCTGGCTAATGGACATCGACTTGCTGCCGGCTTGCTTAGGAAAGCTATAACGGAAAGCAATGCCTTCATTGTAAGCGCGTGCCTCCAATTCCATTACATCATGCGTGTTGTTGTTTTTCATGAAAGTAAAGGTCAATGCACGATAATGGTCATGGATACGATTGCGCTCTCCATACACCGGCTTCCAGTATTCATCTTTCGCAGACGCCTTTACAGACTGAAGTTTCAACCCGTTCTGCCAGCCTTCTACTCCCAGCACCGATTGCTTAATAATATCCTGTTGCTGATAGGTGACATCGTAATGGATCACACCATCGGTAACGGCTACACGAAAAGAGATCTTTCCATCTGGCGATGTTAAAGTTTGTCCAAAGGTTTCAATGGCTGTAAGCAATGAAACCAAGAAAAAGAATAGTCTGTACATCTTATTAAAATACTGATTTGAAAGAGGAAAGTGGCCATCCCGATTGCAGGAATCAGGATGGCCAACTGTTACCGGATGCTTAATACCCAGGATTCTGTACCATCTTCGCGCCGGAATTCGCTTCTATCACGGCGGTAGGAATTGGCATCCTGTTTACTTTCGGATCGGGTTTATAATTATTTTCAATAACGTCGCCATTATATTTCGTCAAATATTCAGCCAGTTTCCCTAAGCGCATCAGGGTATTCAGTCTGAATTCTTCCATGTATAATTCCCGTGCACGTTCATCGAGTATCAGGTCAATGTTTACATCACCGCCAGTAACCAGTGTTGCGTTTGCCCGCTTTCTCACGAAGTTGATATCATCCGCCGCACCGGCTACATCGCCTGCGTTTAGCTTAGCTTCTGCTCGCAGCAGGTAGGTTTCCGCCATCCGCATGATGTACCAGCATTTGTAGGTACGGCCGTTGTCGTGCCATTGTTTGCTGGTAGCATCTTGAAATTTCCTGTAATGTACTACTCCTACTCCTTTGATAAAAGTGGGCGCACATCCTGCCCGGAAACGTGCCGGATCGCGCACATTAGCTAAGGTCATGGGTTGTCCGTAGAAGGCACTTGTTGGATTACGCCAGTAATAGGTGCGGATGATATTATATTGAGAATTCCTGATATCTCTATTCCAATCACCTTTATACTGCCAGATAAGACTATCGGCGTACTTAGTGGCGGTTAGATTACCAACAGGTCTTCCCATGAGGGTATCTTCCAGGAAATTAGGAACATTGTTCAGATCTGTTAAGGACCAAGAATTGGGGCCCCACCATCTTTCCATTACAAATAGGCCACCAGCGCCATTTACATCGGTGTTATCGCCGCCCATGATCGTTGGACTTTGCTCTATATTCCAAATGGCTTCCGCGTTCCCTTCTTTGAAGTTAAAATTACCATCTTGGAATAAGTCGAAGTACACATCCCCCCAAGGTTTATAAGCGCCTTGATAGGTAGGGGCATTGGTGCTGAAGTTGGTCCATTTACCAAACCGCGATAGCATCAAGTGACAGTTTCCACCCAGGATCACTGAGTCCGCCGCTTTGATGGCGCCTGGATAATCTTGTAACGCGATATCCACTTCACTCAATAGATGAAAGGCCGCTTCTCTGGGAGCTCTACCAGAAGTTTGCGCATTAATATACGGTATCCATTGAACGGCAAAAGTAAGATCAGCTTTACACTGCTGATAAACATCGGCCCGTTTGGATTGTACATAGTCAAATTTAGGGACTTTCGTCTCCTCTAATACAATTGGTACATCTCCCCACATATTGGCCAGGAAATGGTAAGCAAATGCCCGTAGAAATTTGGCTTCGCCTACGATAGCATTTTTATCCGCCTCTGATTTCCAATTGGCGGCAGGCAGGTCTGCGCGACTTATTATAATATTCGTCTGGGCAATGATAGCATACAAACGGCTCCACCATTTATTGGAAAAACCGTTATCGGCGTTAATTGTATTCCATCTGAAAAAAGGAACCACCGTATTCGTTCCTCCCAAGTTATTCGCAAAATCCGCATCGTAGCCCAACATATCGTAGTTTTCGGGGGAATCCGAATTGGCGTAGAAATAGGTGCGCACGCGCAGGTAGATATCTGCCAATGCAGATTCAAATTGTGCTTTATTCGTATAGGAATTCTCTGGGCTGTAAAAATCCAGCGGCACTTCCTGCAAGGATTTCTTACAGGATATAAAACTTAGCGAAAGGAGTGTTATAGTGGCAAAAATCAGTTGCTTCATAACTAAAAGTTTAAGGTGAATACCCCCATAATATTTCTCAGCGATGGAATAGAGCCATCCGTAAAACCGTTGTCGGTTTCGGGGTCCAGTCCTACCCAATGTGGCGCATAGGTAAACAGGTTATCTGCACTTACGGAGAAAGAGAGGCCATGAATACCGTACCGTTTCACCAACTTGGTGAAATCATAGGTGAGTGAAATTTTCTGTAGTTTGATAAAGCTTCTGTCGAAATATTTTACGCCTTTATAAGCCGCCGCATTTCCATAGTTCATACGAGGGAACATGGCATTTGTATTGGTAGGTGTCCAGTAATCATAAACGATGTGATTAATAGCTGGATTGTTGGCGTATCCATCATTATAGGGCGTATTGCTCCCAGAGAGGAAGTAGCCGTTGCCGCCCCAGAGGGAATACACGTACACCATCAGTGAGAAATCCTTATAGCGGAAGGTATTCGTGAAGCTCCAAGTGAATCTTACTCTTGAATTTCCTAAAAATACCCGGTCACTATCGGAGGTAATTTTGCCATCATGGTTTACATCCAGTAATTTATAGGTGCCTGGCGCCATGCCGGCCATGATGGTGCCATTATCTTTATCTGCCTGTTGCCACATGCCGATGACCTTATATCCGTAAATGGTACCAAGTGGTTTACCGATAAACAAACCATCTGAGGGCCTGTCTGCCTCTATGCCTGTTTTCGGATCGGGGCCGTAGGCCGTAATCAGTTTATTCCAGTTACGTGCAAAAGCTACGTTCGACATCCAGCCAAAGTTAGGCGTGCGGACATTCTCCGAGGTCAGGCTGATTTCAATACCTTTATTGCCTATACTTCCCAGGTTGGTGTTGATTTGTCCGAACCCGGAGGTGGAAGGTATAGTCAGCGGGAATATGAGGTTATGTGTTTTCTTGCTGTACCAGTCAATCTGGCCAGTGAGGCGGTTATGGAGGACAGCAAAGTCCACTCCCAGGTTTACGCCTTTGGTATACTCCCATTTTAAGTCGCTATTACCAAGGGAGCTCACGGATTGCGTTACTACGAATGTACTACCGTTATAGAAATATTTGGAGTTGCCCATTCTCGCCAGTGTACCATATGGAGAAATAGACTGGTTACCATTGGTACCATAAGAAGCCCTTAACGCCAAGTTATCCAGGAACGTCAAGCTGTTCATGAATCGTTCTTTTGATAACTGCCAATTGGCGCCCACAGAGGAGAATACCCCATACTTATGGTTTTCACTGAAAGCAGAGAAACCATCTCGGCGAACCGTACCTGTAATAGCATATTTCTCTTTATAACTATACGTCAATCGGCCCATTTCACCAATAGCAGCAGTTTGGGTACCACCGGTGTTCACTGTTTGCGTTTGGGCTTTGCTTAAGCCATAGATGCCCAAAGAAGGGTCATTGAAATTTTCACCATGGGAACTCTGCAGAAATACGCGATAGTCTTCCATGGAATACAGCAAGGTAGCATCGATGCTATGGTCGCCGAAAGTGCGGTTATATTTTATCAACTGATCTACTAAGATGTTGGTATTCCTGTTATAGTTCACGTCTCCCGTACCATTCTTCGGCAGGCCGTTAACAGTTTGTAGCCCGTAGAAGGAACCGTTTTCATTCCAGTTTTGGGTAATGGCAGTCGTTAAATTATAGGACAGGCCCTGTACCCAAGGCGCTTTGATCACCGCTGTGAGTATACCATTCAGGCTATTCTGGCGGTTATATATTTGATTAGGAATTTGCCAGTAAGGACTGTTAAAGGAAGTCGTCGTTTGTGGAAACTGGAGATAACTACCATCTGGGCCTTTCAGGGTTGCATAAGGACTGAACTGATAAGGGCTGCTGGAACTGCCGCCACCGCTCAATCCGTAGATAGTGGCGCCGGGGTAGTCTTTCAGACTATAGTAGGCATTGATCCCTAAGTTGAACCATTTCGTCAAATCTGTTCCAACCCGCACCCTCAAAGAATAGTGATTATACAGGTCATTTACAATCACCCCTTTTTGCTTGATGATATTACCGGAGATGTAGTAATCCGTTTTATCTGTACGGTTGGATACACTGGCCGTAACATTCATCGACTGTCCGGCTTGACGGAATAGGCTGTAAGGGTCTTTCAAGGTAGCCTGATGATCTGGCGTAGCGTTGTAATTAGTGGCTTCAATGGGTTGCAGGTAAGTAGCCATATTATTCGGATCAGCAGGTAAACCATTCGCTACTCTGTAATCCAGTACGCGTTGCAGATAGCCGGGAGCATCGTATACATGTAATGGTTTCAACTCATTCGTGTAGCCGTAGCTGGCGTTGACAGTGAATTTGGGTTTACCGTTAATACCACTCCCTTTTTTGGTGGATATCAAAATGACGCCGTTGGCAGAGCGGGAACCGTAAACAGCAGCAGCGCTAGCGTCTTTGAGGACGGTAAAGCTTTCAATATCTGCTGGTGCGATATCGCTTAATGAACCTCTGAAAATGGCCCCATCCAATACAATCAGCGGATCATTGCCGGCATTTTTGGAGTTAGTTCCTCGGATGGAAAACGAAGCTACGTCACCAGCTTTATTAATGCCGCCCACATTCAGACCAGGAATAACGCCTTTTACCATTTCAATGACGTTATTCACCGGTACTTGCTCATAGCGTTTTAAATTAGCCGTAGCTACAGATCCGGTGATCGCCTGTCTTTTCTGGGTACCGTATCCTACGGCTACTACTTCCTGCAAGGCGGCCACCAGCTTCTTCATTACAATTCTCATGTTACTATTGCTACCGGAAACAGGGACCTCTTGGACCGTCATGCCCACATAGGACACCACTAGGATGCCGTTATCGGTGGGTGCATGGATAGAGAATCGGCCGGCGCTATCTGTGCGTGCGCCCAGTGTAGTACCTTTCAGGCCCACAGAAGCGCCGAACAGCGGGTTACCTGATTCATCTACTACAGTGCCGGTAATATCCATGGCGACGTGCGTCTCCACCACCCTTTCTTGCCCTATTTCTTTTTTGTCTTTGATAACAATTGTTTTGTCGATAATGACATAGGAAAAGGGTTGGCTCGCCAGACATTGATCCAGCGCCTGTTTCAAAGGAACATTTTGCAGATTGAGATCTACTTTTTTTGTTCCTCGAAGTGCTTTTCCTTCATACCAGAAATAATAGCCTGTTTGTTGTTCCATTTTTCGAAACACATTTTCCAGGCGTGCATTGTGTTCTACAAGCGTTACACTCTGTGAAAACCCATTTGCGCTTACTTGCAACGCGCCAATGGTCAACAACAGGATTGCCAGTTTCATTACACGTGAAATTTTATAAAGGACATTCCGTTCCCGCATGTTGTGGGAACGGTTGCCCCAAGCCGTTAAATGCATATATTTGCATATCCCGGTTACCCCCGGGATGAGGTTTGGGTAAGAGAATAAACAGTATCTGATTGCTGTGGAACATCAGCCCAACATTTTGCCGGGTTCCGGGACCAACGGAATCCGGTTTTTCATTGTAGCTGACCTGTTGAGATTTTGGTTACTAAATTTTCATGTTTTGGTTTTTAGTGGGTGATTAAGGAGTGACTACAATCTTTCCATCTCCCATCCGGAAATGGATATTACTCTGTTCCAATATGCTAATGACATTGGAAGCATTTGTATTTCGGCTGATTTTTCCTGAAAATTCGCGTGATGGCGGGGTGCCTTCATATTCAACCTCTATATTATACCAGCGGCTCAGTTGCCGCATGATGGTCTTGATATCTGCATTGTTAAAAGAGAACAGGTTGTCTTTCCAGGCCATGATGTCTCCCAAATCCACTCCTTCTTTTATATAAATATTATTGTTGTCTGGTTTAATTTCCGCTTGTTGGCCAGGAGTTAGTATATGCGTTGGTTGATCAGCAGTGGTGGAGACAGCCACCTTTCCTGCCAACAAGGTTATTTTCATTTCCGTTTCATCCGGGTAAGCATTCACATTGAATTGCGTGCCTAATACTTTCACCATCGCATTTCCGCTCTTTACCATAAATGGCATGGAGGCATGTTGCGCTACTTCGAAATACACCTCCCCTTTCACTTCTACTTCTCTTTGCTGTCCGGTAAACACCGTAGGAAAACGTATCGCCGAAGCGGCATTCAGCCATACTTTGGTACCATCAGAGAGGGTCACCTGGAAGCTACCACCTTTGGGCGTAGCGATATTGTTAAAGAGGACTTCTTGTTGTTTCCCTGCGGCTGCATAGATCAATTGGCCGTTTTTCAAACTAGTAACACTGGTATTTCCTTGTTGGGCCAGTAATCCAACGCCCGCACTGTCTAATGCGATGGTACTGCCATCGGCGAGGGTTAGCACTGCTTTTTCCCTACCAGGGCTAAAATCCGTTGTAGATTGTTTAATCGCCACTATTGGGTGCGACGTTTTTTGTCGATGTAAGAACCATAGGCTTCCTGGTCCCAAGAGTAAACCTATGGATGCGGCTACCGCTATCCTTCGCCATAGCAAATAGCGAGGCGCTGGCGAGGATGACTCCTGGTGTATATGTTGTGTAATCCGTTCATAAACCGCTTCTACCGCCGCAGAATGATCTTCTTCTCCCTCCATATGCTCCAAACGTGCGCGCACGAGGCTTTTTAAAATATCTCCGTTTTGCTCTCCTGCAAATTCCCGCATCAACATGGCTGTTTCCTCTTCGGTACAGTCATTATTTAGAAAACGAATAAAAAGTGCTTTTACTTTATCTTCTGGTAACAAGTTGTTGTTTATAGCTATTACAACCCAACAAAAAATATCCTCTGCTCGGGTGCAAAGATTTTTTAAAAAAATTTTCAGTTGTTAGGGAGACACGGATGCCTTAACGGGCCAGGGGCAATACCAGTGCCAGAATGATGAGGAGTTCCTTGTGTTTAAGGGCATATTCTCTTAGAAAACGGTTGGCCTTTACAATATGGTCACTGATGGTGGAAACGGAAATACCCAATAAGAGACTGACTTCATTATAACTTTTCCCTTCCATCTTACACAACTCAAATACCTGTCGGCGTTGCACCGGCAGTGCAGCCAGTGCCCGCACCAGGAATACGGATTCTTCGCGGGAAACGATGGCCTCTTCAATATGCGCATAGGCCCCATCTTGGTGATTGGCCAGCTTCTTTAATAATGCCTGATGACGCCCGGCCTTGGTGTAAAAATTGCACACCATATTTTCCGCGATGCGAAAAAGGTAAGAACGAAAAGATTTTTCTATATCTATGCCTGCACGATGCTCCCAAATTTTAATAAAGACCTCCTGCAGGATTTCCTGTGCGATGGTTTCAGATTTTACCAACTTTAGCAAATTGCCATACAGCCGATGGCTATACAGGAAATAAATTTCCCGGAAAGCGCTTTCATCGCCACTGGCTAGTCCTTTTAATAACTCTTTTTCATTTTGGACAGTTGCCATCAATTGATTACTTATTTTGGAAATATCAGCAAAGGTGTCAGGACATATATTATGGTCGATGGGATGATATATCCCAGGCACGATTTCGTACTAGCATAAGCACTAAAGTTATTGGATTATTTTAGCAATTACTTCCAGTAGCTTACCCATTACTTCCTCATTTTTCACCTTTACTGTTGTTCCTTCTGCGGCGATTAATGTGACGGAACTGGTTGGAGTACCAGCGTCTCCCCAGCCAAAGTCTGCATACTTAGCCATTCTCCTGCTGCTTTCCTTGTATCACGCTTATTTGAGTGAATTTCCACCTCCACGCCAGGCCATGGATTATGCAGTTGCAATGGTCTCCCTTTTTCACTTTTCACCCGCACATAAATAACTTGACGGTCCTTTTTAGCAGCCGATACTAGGAAGGCGCCATTCGCTCGCAAGTTTTCAAATTGTGCATCTTTATTTTCTGGCCAGCCAGCGAAAACGCGCAGCCCTTTTCCATTGGACATGCAAAGCATTTCATTCACCGTATTCGGGACGGTGCTACAATTTTCAATCCCATGTGGGTTATTGAGCTGGAAGCCATTCGGATAAGTATGTTTACTATACGCCTGGAGCTCTTTCCAGATAGTATCTGCCGGATAGCCGATGCGTATCGCAGCAGGGAAAAAGCTATTGGACCCATTAAAATCGCGCCAGCGCTTCATAACATCAATAGTATTAAAGGCGGTATGAAGTAAGGCAGTATCACTATCGAGTCCAATTTGGCCGGCGGGATAAATATGCTGAATGCCGAGGGTATTATCCCCCCACCAGGCAGTACCTTCAGACGTATATCGGAACACCTTTCTACCGTTCATGATTTGTTCCGGATAGTCCGCCATTTTATCTCGCATGGATAACCATTGTTCTTGTAATTGGCTGTCTTTCCCCAGGAATTTCGCCATATCCGTTGCTGTTGTGAATACCATTCTCACCAATCCCAAAGAGAGGATAGGATTCACGGTGCCGATCGTTCCTTCATGGATAGCATCATTTTTTATGATATATCTACCGTTTTCCAGTTGTAGGTAATTTCGCCAAAATTCCGCCACTGCCTTCACGTAGGGATATACCCTTTTGGTGAATGCTGGGTCGTAGGTAGTGTAGAATGCAAAAGACAAATTGGTAACACCGTAGGCCGCATTACTTTTCTGTCCGAAGAAAAGACCGGCATCTTCTACTTGTCCGTCAGAGATATAACCGGGATGCTGCCGTTCCATGATACCGTTTTTCCGCGTGGTTTCCATACCGCATGGACCGATTCCTACGGGATATAATATACCGTCTGCAATACCGGTAATGCGAGTTGAATAATATTTTCCTCTGGCCATGAAATCCAGCAGCGGCGCTTCATAAGGCGTTGCTTGTTGGAGATGGTTGCTGGAATAGAGGGCATAAAATGGAGCGATGTAATTATAGTTTAGGTGATAATCCCCATTCCAGGCGGGAATTTCATGCGTGATCCAGGTTCCAAATATTCCGGGTGGAAATTTAGGATCGCGGCTACAGGCGGCCATGGTGTACTGTGATCTGTAATATTGCGCTTCAATTACATCGTCAGGGATGGATACATAGCTTTGATGCCAAAAGCGATGCCACCAATCTTTATGGGCTTTTTCGACAGTGCTGATCGTTGCTTGGTTCGCCTGGCGTAGTGCCTTTATCATTTGGTCTGTGGCATTACTTCCTTTGAATCCGGATGTAGTGGCACAAATAATTGTTCTGGATTCGCCGGGCTGTAGGGTAATCTTCCCGGAAACGCTTCCGGTTATACGAAAAGCAGCTCCTGCATTGGTTTTTATATCTACGTCCTTGTAAAACCCACGTTTCAACCATTGTATACCTCCTGGGGCCACGCCTTTTGTAAGACTATCTGCAAATGGATGGTCTCCTTTTTCTGGTGGGAACAATGCGATTTCGCCAGTCAGAGTAGTATGTCCGGTATTCTTTAATGTAATCGTTAACCAATCTTGCTGTGCAGCTACCCAGGCCACCATTTGCAATGACGTATCCCCCTTCCTAAAATCCCCTGTGGTGATCGCATTATAAAGATCTTGTTCCACATGATAGGTAGCGGATTTCAATGCAGGGATCTGAATTACCAGGCTGCCAAGTGGCGCTGGATAGGATTCATCAAACGCCGACTTCAAGCGCCAAAAATCATTTCTTGCCAGGTAAAAAGACAATCGATCTGGAGGCCCTCCCAGCGCGGCGGCGGCGGAACCGTTTCCTAGCAATGGGCCGTCTACAGCGGTATTATTAGGCGTTTTTGCGGGAACAGTGTTAAATACTGATGTATGCCGACTGATAACCCGCTCCGCTATATCCTGCGCGCTCAGTTCTAAATGTATCGAACAGCATAAGGTTAAACAACAGATGAAGCGGAGCGTATTAAGCCATCTAAATGATATTATCATGTGGAATTTATTAAGGAAAACGGAAACCCTAAATTTCGGGGAGTACCCAGTATTTTACTACAAGGATATTGACATAATTATATGCTATTTATACTTAATGGGGTTGTATAAAAAAACGGGCAATGACGTCTGCGACGTCATTGCCCGTTTTTTATTTTTTGTCGTCCCTGCCCGATGGGCAGGGACGACAGAGAGGAAAGAGATTACAACCACTTCGTACTTTGATCTTTTTCATTGTCCTTACCGATAGGCGGGGACGACAGATGGGAGCGAATAGTATTATAATATTAAGGCAGTAATTCTGCCAGCTTTTTCTCTAATGCTTCTCCCCTCAGGTCCTTCGCGATGATTTTACCCTCTTTATCCAATAGCAGATTGGCGGGAATGCTTCTGATACCATATTGCAGGGCCACTTCATTTTTCCAGTATTTGAGATCAGATACATGCGTCCAAGTGAGTTTATCCGCTTCGATGGCTTTCTGCCAAGCCTCTTTATTCTGGTCCAATGAAATACCTAAAACAGTAAATCCTTTGTCTTTATACTGCTGATACACTTTTACCACATTAGGATTTTCACCCCTGCAAGGGCCACACCAAGATGCCCAGAAGTCAATCAGTACGTATTTGCCATTAAAGTCCGACAAACTTACTGGATGACCAGCAACATCATTTTGTGTAAATCCTGGCGCCTTGGCTCCTACAGCAGTAAGCTTGGCGATGTCCAATCGTTTGGAAAAATCAACTCCTGCTTTGGTGCTTTTAGTAGCGGCAGATAAGCTATTAAAAAGCGGCAGAATAGTAGCATAATCAATACTATTGCCGGCATAATCTCTTAAGGCTTGCAGGCTGAAGAAACTTTCCGGATGTGCTTTTACAAAATCAAGCTGCAGTTTTTTCTTCTCCTCAAAGAGCGGAGCAGCCACTCCCATCAGGCTATCGCGCAGAGCGGTACCTTTTTTCTCTTCATCCGTAGCGCGTGCCCATCGGGCATCCAGACTTTTCATCACCGGATCAATAGAAGCAAAATGTTGTTGGTAAGCATGATAGGCATCATTGATAGGAGAATTTTTAATCACCGCATTTTTTATGGAGTCATTGGCCATCAATTCAAAGCTACCGCGTTCAATATAGCAGGTGATAGCATCCATTCCTTTCTGAGAGCCGTCTCCAGCATGGTCTATGGAAATTATGGCCATTACAGGATCTGTAACGGCACCTTTGAAAGTAAACCGCCCTTTCTTCATCAGGACAGAGTCCAGCACCGGACCATTTGCATTGCGATAAGACAGGTAAGCTTTTGCAGGCGAATTGAGTTTTCTAATGCTACCTTTAATCGTGAAAGTAGTATCCTGTGCCATCATCACCATTGGCAAGAGCAATAGGGAGGAAAATATTATTTTTTTCATTTGTCGAGTAATTTAGACGAGTAATTTTTGTTAGTTATTGTAAGCGTCATTTTGTGTGAGCGTTGGATTTGCCTTAATTTCCAGGTCGGGAATAGGATACAGTACTGATCCTGGTTTCCAGGCGCCTGGAGGTGAAAAGGGTTGTAATACGGCAGCGGCACGATTGGTTCTTTTCAGATCTAGCCAACGATGTCCCCACTCGGCGAAAAACTCAGTTTGACGTTCCTTTTCTACCGCTTGCAATAGGGATGCGCCATCGGCTGCGGTGGTATTGGGCAAGCCCGCGCGACTACGAACTACATTTAGATCTGCTTGTGCCAAATCCGTTTTACCACCTTGTTGCGCCCTTGCTTCTGCTCTTATCAGGTATTGTTCCGCCAGTCGGAATACGATATAATATTCCGTGAGCGGGCCAGCGCCAGCCTTGTACTTAGCAGGATAGGCCCAGGATGGATTAGCGCTGCTGCTGAATCCAATCCAGGCAGTTTTGCGATTGTCGCCAGGTTCGAAAGCATTCAGTAACTGTTGCGACAATTCATAGTTAGGCCGGGTATTAGCAGCAGTAAGAAACTGCCCTCCTTCTGGTGTATTGGCATTAGCATACACCGGCTGTAACTGCCAGATCGCTTCTGTACTTTCTTTTTTAAATGCCAGCGCTGGCGTAGGGAGTACCGTGCCATAGATGCCGGAATTGATGATAGCACTGGCTTCAGTCTCTGCTTCTGCCCAACGTTTATTATACAGGTATGCTCTCGCCAGTAATGCACTAGCGGTATAACGGTTAGGACGCAGCTTTTCAGCGGTTGGGTATTTCTCCGACAACATCGTTTCAGCCTCTTTCAAATCCGTGATGATCTGATTCCAAACAGTAGCTGCCGGCGTTCTTGGTCGGTTCATATTTGATTTATAGTCCGTATTTAATACCAAGGGGACATCCCCGAAGAGATTCACCAAGTAGAAGTAACAAAAAGCCCTCATAAACCGTGCTTCTCCTCCTAATTGGGCTTTTGTACTATCAGTCATACCTGTTGCCCTACTGAGGCCTTCCATGATGGCATTGGCGCGGTAAATATATTGGTACCCATCCGACCAGAAAGCACCAACGTACCTATTATCAGGTGTAAGGGCATGATCGGAAAATTGCTGGTAATATGGCGCAGTGGTATTGTTCTGCGTCCAGGTCATTTCATCGGCAGACATACCAGCTAATGAAGACATCGTAAAACAGACAAAAGAACCATTACTGCCATACTGGTCATTCATCATATCTATATAAACAGAGAGCATGGCCGCTGTTGCGGATTTGTCGCTGGTAAATATCTTATCACTGGTCAGGATGTCCGGAGGATTCTCCACTGTCACAAATTTCCGGCAGGAAGGAAATACCATTATCCATACAAGGCAATTTATCATCCACCACCAACGGGTTTTCAGGATGAATGAACGTTTGCTGGTTTGTATATTTTTCATGATTATTACTTTTTAATGAAACAATTAAAACGCTACCTGTGCCCCCACTGTCAACATTCTCATAGGTGGCATGGAATTGAATGTCATGGTTTCTGGATCGCCAGTTTTATAATGGGTGAAGGTGAGTAGGTTTTGTGCCTGTAAATACAGTCGGAGATTATCTGCTTTTATGCGTTTGATGATACCTTTATCGAATTGATAAGACAACGACACATTTTTCAAGCGCACGAAAGAGGCATCGGTGATGCGAGCTTCTGAATAGTTAGCGTAATAGCTGTAGGTGGTTACTGCTGTACCGGTTGTAGTAAAGCGCTGCACATCGGTGATATCGCCAGGATGTTGCCAGCGGTCAAGTACAAACACCGGTTGATTGGTTCTGGCACCAGGAGCCTGGAACTGGATACTTGATTTACCTTTTTGTTTTACGAAGTGAAAAAAGAAATCCAGGGTCCAGTTTTTATACGTAAGGGTATTCTGCAGGCCACCGTATTGCCGTTGTGCAAGATCATATACGGCAGTCTGGTCTTTGGGAATAGACATACCACCTAGTTTATATACACCTGTTTGCGGGTCTACGCCATCAAATCTGATCCATTTGGAAATAGTAACTGGTTGTCCGATTGTCCATACACTGGCATAATAGGTATCCTCCAGGCCAGGATAAGCGATCAGTTTATTACGAGGGATAGTGATGTTAAAAGATGTTTTCCAGTTAAAATTTTTTTGCGCTATGTTGGTAGTGCTCAACATCAGCTCCCATCCTGAGTTCTGGAGGATGGCATCGCGATTGGCATTCACATAATCGAAACCTACCTGTGAAGGGAGGGTGAGCCCTGTTAACTGGTTATCTGTTCTGTTGAGATAGTAATCGGCACTAAAATAGATGCGCTCTTTCAGGAAAGAGAGTTCCAAAGCGGCCTCCCATTTTTTGTTACGTTCCCAGGCATAATTGGGGTTATCAAGATTCGCTGGATAAAGGCCGCTCGCGCCCTGATATGGTAATGCCGAAGTGGTAGATGCCCAGCGGGAAAGGTATTGGTAATCCCCGATGCGGTCGTTGCCGGTAACACCCATACTCGCTCTGAGTTTGGCGAAGCTGATGAAGGAAAAATTTTTCATGAAGTTTTCTTCAGAGAATATCCAGCCAGCACCTACCGCGCCGAAGGTTCCAAATTGTTTGCCCGGACCAAATCTGCTGGAACCGTCGTGGCGGGCCGAGATATTCAACAGGTATTTACCGTCCCAGTTTAAACTCACTCTTCCGAACATTGCAGCATAGTGATATTTACTATAGGCACTGGTCACGCTTTTAACGGAGGCAGGACCAGGCGTTAGTAACAGATCATCATTGGCATATCCGCTGGCACTGATTTTCGTTTCCTGGTTCAGTTGTTCCTGGAAGCTACCGCCCACCAATACTTGTATCCCAGCTTTTCCCAGGTGTTGGGAATATTCAGCCTGTGGCTCTATTATCCAGTTGCGGGCATTCTTGGTGAAAAAGTCGGCCGTACTATTGAGCGTGGCGCTATAAGGGCTCTGAGATTTGATAGGATTGGTGGTTGTTTCATCCAGTCTGAGGGAATTGTATCCGGCATCCAGTTTTAGTTGGAGTCCTTTGATTACCTCATAACGCAGATTCATGCTACTGAGCATATTCTCTGTATTGGCGATGAACTTTTTAAAAGTATAGGCCAGTGGATTGGAGAAGTTGATACCCTTATCGCGCCATACCAGGTTACCGCTTGAGTCCAATGGATAAGGGGCATTGGGTATTACTGTGAGAAACTGCATCAGGTCTGTGGTAGTGATATTGTTTTTATCGGAGCTGAAGCCACCGCTGAACGAGATGGAAAACTTATTATCGGAAGATCGGTGTGACATGTTAGCATGTACATTCGCTCTATTATCGGGCATATTGCCGTAATAAATAGGCGTTTCCCGATGGAAGCCTGCAGCCAATGATACCTGGGTTTGTTGGCTACCGCCAGATACCCGTACTTGCGCATCATTGCTGCGAGCTTGTTTGCCCAACAACAATTTTCCCCAATCGGTATAACGGGTAGTATCCCAAACCATCAGGTCCGTTGCATTCGACGTGGTAGGAATGATGCCATCATTATTGAAGGCTTCTTTACGCATGGCCACATATTGTTGTGTATTTAGCATTTTGGCGATACGTGTAGGCCTGGCCCATCCAGTATAATAGCTAGCATCTACGGAAGTCTTACCGGCTTTGGCTTTACGGGTAGTGATAAGCACCACACCATTTGCGCCACGAGAGCCGTAGATGGCAGTAGCATCCGCGTCTTTCAATACTTCTATACTTTCTATGTCTGCTGGATTAATAGTAACAAATGGGCTAACACCAGCACTGGCGCCCATAAGGCCCCCCATGGTTTGAGCAGAGATGCCGCTGGCAAAGGTGACGCTACCAAGCGAGTGTGCGAAAGGCACGCCATCAATGACATAAAGTGGATCTGATCCGGCCCCTAATGTATTTTTGCCACGGATAGTCACGCTTACTGGGGCTCCCGCCAAACCGCTGGTTTGTGATATCTGAACGCCTGGTAGTCGGCCACTAAGTGCCAGTAGCGGGCTTTCCACTGGTTGTTTACGAATATCTTCCCCTTTTAATTTGGCAATACTCCCAGTGGTCAAACGTTTTGTGGTAGCACCGTAGGCGATGATCTGAATATCATCCAGTACGCTGGTAGCGCGGGATAGTGGAATCACCAGATTACCGCTTTTAATCATGGCCGCGGTCACCGTATATTCTTTCTTTTCATACCCGATGAAACTGATTACCAGTACGTCTCCGGCGTTTACAGCAATTGTAAAAGCGCCGTCTGCATTGGTAACGCCGGCCTGCTTTCCGCCCTTTACAGTCACAGAAGCGCCGGGGAGCGGTTGTCCATCAGTCCCTGTGATATGGCCAGTGATGGGTTGTGTTACGTTATTGATGACCGCTGTCAGCACATCTAACGGTTTGGCATATACGAAAATGCTTTTCCCTTTTATGCTATATTGGAGCGGTTGTGGTTGGAAGATGTCGGCCAAGAATTTTTCCAGTGACACTTCTTTTTCATTCGCGGTGACGGGATGAGATTCCCGCAGTAGCGCCTCAGTATACATGAAAACGTATCCTGTTTGTTGTTTAACAGCGGCAAACACTGTTTCCAGGGGTACATTTTTTCCTGAGAAACTGATGTTCTGAGAGACTCCGTTTGCATAAACATGTAGCAATCCGGTGGTCAATAGCACCATAGTTAATTTCATCGTGATCAAGATTTTGGCAATGTCAGGGCGCCACCTGGCCCTCCGCGTGCAATTCGCAGAATTTTGCATAATTTCGAGTTGTTTGGTTGATAAATAAGTCGTCTTTACAGGACCTTCATTTCTAATCAGCCAGGCCTTTAGCCGGAAGTGTTAGCGCACTTCCGGTTTTTTTCTGGTAGATTTTTTTACGGGAGACACGAGTCTTGTTGTTGCTATTGTTGGTTTTATGGAAGGCACAAGCATTCCCTTGACGGGTTGCTGCAGCAATACCGCCAGTTTCTCCTACTTAAGCCGTCCGGATTATTTATTTAGTAATAGTTGATATTAAATGTTCATTGTTCTTTTTGTTAGCTGCTAACTACTAATACGTTGCCTTCCATTCGGCATTTCACGCCCATTGCCTTCAGCATTTCCATAACATCCGAGAAATTTACATTTTTATACATCTCTCCTTTAAAAATCACATCAGGTACAGGTCCTTCATATTTTACCTGGATATTGTACCATCGTTCCAGTTGCCGCATTACGGTATAAATATCTGCTCCATTGAAATTGAACAGGCCATTCTTCCATGCCAGTACTTGTTCCAGGTCAGGATGAGCGTTTATACTAAGTGTAGCATCCTTGTTGTTAGCGAGGGCCTGCTGGCCAGGTGTCAATAGTTGGTCGGTATTACTGGTACTGACTTTTACACTACCTGTTACCAGGGTAATTTTCGTGTATCGTTCCTCGTTATATGCGTTAATATTAAAACTGGTACCCAGCACTTTTATAGCCACCCCATTTGCCATTACGGAAAAGGGATGATTGGCCGATTGCGCCACTTCAAAATATACTTCTCCTCTAACGGTTACCTGGCGCTCTTTCCCGGTAAATGCCGCCGGAAAAACGATGGCAGATGCTGCGTTAAGCCAGGCTTTCGTACCATCGGGAAGTATTACCTGATAGTCGCCCCCTGATGGGGTACTGACGGTATTCCATAACGTAGCGGCATTAGTTCCTGGTTGCTGCTGATAAGCCAGTTGTCCGTTGCCCAGCTTCAAAATTTGAACATTTCCTTGTTGGGCAATATTGCCCTTTGCGGCATCATCCAGGGCAATGGTACTGCCATCAGCAAGTGTCAGCATGGCTTTGTGACCTCCTGGCGCAATATTCACGGCCATTCCCCCCGTATTTTTCTCTAATGGTCGTTTGCGAAGGGTGGAGAAATAAATAGCCGCAGATACACCACCGATCAACAGCAATGCAGCAGCTACCCTAGTCCATCTTAACTGGAAAACACTACGGGAAGGCGCAACAGGAGTGATTTCGGCAGCCTTCATTTTCTCCGCAAGCTGCTGATGCAATCGCGCACGTACATCCGGTAATTCTTCCGCTACCACGTCATACCTACCAGTATGAAGATCTTCCAATAAGCAATCAGCTACTTTGCCGGACCACACCGGATCACGTAGGGCAGCCAGCAGCCGTTGTCTGTCTGCTGCTGAAATAGTGCCCATGGCATATTCGTCCAATAGTTGTTGTAATATTTCGGATGTCATCATAGCTGCTTATATATAAAGACCCATTTTCTCCAAAGGAGGGTGGTTCACTTGGAAAGTTTTTTTTAACGTACCCATGTAGCGGCTATCAACGCCAGTACTAACAGCATGGGATGACCCTGAGCGGCCATATAATTCCTGAGAAAATGGAGGGATTTAACAATGTGTTCTTTGACGGTATTTCGGGAAATGCCCAGTTCCTGACAGATCTCATCATAGGATTTTCCTTCTATCCTACTCATGGTAAATACCCGACGGCGCATCGGAGGTAATTCAGCAATACCATTTAATAACAGGGTATGTACTTCCCGGAATTCAGCCTGCTGATCCGGCAGCCAGATGTCTTCTGCAACATGCACATCTTCCAAGGTTTCTGTTTCCTCCAGCTTCTGACGGATTACTTTAAATACTCTGTTTCGTGCTACAATAAACAGGTAGTTGTCGAAATGATCTATTGATAGGAGTTTTTCCCGATGATGCCACAGATCCATAAAAACATCCTGGGTGACTTCTTCCGCCTTTTGCTGGGATTTGGCGTAAGCCAACGCATGTCCATATATTCTGGTCCAATAACGATCCACCAGGATACTGAAGGCGCCTTCATCTCCTGCTGCTATCTGTTGCAGTAATGTTGACTCATTATACAAATCGCGCTGTTCCAACAATATTTTTCAATGAAGTTGTAAACATAAAGTAAAATAATGAGATACAGGAACGTTAGTGACAATTAGCCGGATTTCTGCTTGCTGTTGTTCCTTCTGGAAAGTGGCTATCTATCCTCATCTAGCATAACACTGTTCCACTTAGCAGTAGGAAGATGAGCAATCCCGGTGTTTCAGCAAGAAAAATGGTCAGCTCCCGGCGGATATTCCGCAAAGCCTGTGTCATATGATTTTGCACCGTGGAGATGGTAATATTGAGCTGACGCGCGATATCTTCCTGTTTCATACCTTCATCGCGACTAAGCGTATAAACAAGGCGTTGTTGCAGTGGGAGGCGGCTCACCACCATTTTCAACTTTTCCTGTATCTGCTTTTTTAACATCGCTTCATCGGCTGGAAGTCCGGGCAATGCTTCCTGGTATAATTCAGCCAGAATGAATGTTTCCTGTGCCATCCGCCGAATACCGCTAATGGCGTGGTTGTGTGCCATCTTATACAGATAGGCACTGAAATTATCTATCTCATTCAGTTCGGTCCGTCTTAACCATATTTTCAAAAAAACTTCTTGTACAACATCTTCCGCCGTTTCCGGGGAATCGGTGATACGCAAAATATAAGTGTAAAGTTTATTTCTCCAATCGTGAAAAAGATTGGCAAAAGCTATTTCATTGCCCGCTGCCACCTGCATCAGCAGGTTCTTGCCAGTGTAGGCACCTTTCATACGTGAATTGTCAGTCGCGGTTAAGTGGAATGTTACCAAGGTAAAGTAAAGTAAAAATTATATGAAAACCAATTCTCTCCTACATGGGATAAGAAAGCATAAAAAAAAAATCACAATAGCACTAGGAGTTTCTTTTCTCCCATGCGTCATACCCTCCAAAAAGCGGATAATAAATGGATGACCTGTATGCGCAAACGTTGATGGACCGATTGTTCCGGGGAACTATCACCACGGAGGAGAAAAAGGTATTGGCCTCCTGGATCGCAGATCCTGCCAATGGAACAAGACTCGAAGAACTGATGGAAATCCATTGGCAGCAGCAGGACGCGTCTCACGCCCTACCTGACGACCGGGCGCAACAAATGCTGGCAGCCATACATGCCAAGCCTGTCAAACCGTTAACGCAGCGACTGCGGATAGGACGCGCTGCGGCAGCAATAGTATTGCTGGTATCGGTGGCAGGGGCAGGTTATCTCTTTTTCAAATCCTCCCTACATCAGAAATCCCCGATGGCAAACGTTGTTAGCCACCTACAACCTATACAAGCACCTGCCACTGTCAAAGCAGTGGTTACACTCAGCAATGGCCAACAGATCTCGCTGGATAGTCTTGCTACAGGCGCATTTGCCACTCAGGGCAATGTACAACTTACCAAATCCGCTCATGACGATATCGCTTACCAGCTTAAGCCCGGAGACAATGACCTGGCCTCCGGGACCAATACCATCACCAATCCTAGAGGCAGTAAAGTGGCTACTGTAGCACTTTCCGATGGATCACGCGCATGGCTAAACGCCGGCTCCTCGTTACGCTATCCCGTGGCTTTTACCGGCCACGAAAGAAAAGTGGAGATGAGCGGCGAAGTATATTTTGAAATCGCCCCCAAAGCAGCACAACCATTCATCGTAAAAAAGACCAACGATGGCGCCGAAATACAAGTACTTGGAACACATTTCAATGTAAATGCTTTTGATGATGAAAAAGAAATGAAAGTAACCTTACTAGAAGGGGCGGTACGGGTAAAGAACAGTGGCAGCTCAAAAGTACTGACAGCAGGGCAACAAGCCGTAGTGAGCAGCAATGGCGACATTAGGCTTCAACCAGATGCAGATACAGAAGAAGTGATGGCATGGAAGAATGGCCTGTTTAATTTCAACAGCCTGGAATTACAGGAAGTTATGCGCCAGGTGAGTCGCTGGTACGATGTGGAAGTAGTATATCAAGGCAACCAAAGTAACAGGCATTTTACAGGTATTGTAAGCCGTAACAAAGACATATCGGAAGTATGCAAGCTAATGCAACTGGCCGGGATTCAATTTAAGATAACAGGAAAAACGATTGTCGTGGAACAATAATGCATTAAAAAAAGAAAGGTCCAAAAAGAACCGCTCCGTGTGGAAGACGGAGCGGTCAAACAGCTTGGGCTATTTATATACAAACACCTGTAAATGATTAGGCTCCTTTGTCCTAGCTACCATAGTGGCCGGGGCATGGATTACAGGTATTGCCTCATCCCAAACAACACAAATGTATGAATTTAAAAATTCATGACTTCCTTCGTCGGAAACGGAGGGTAATTGTCAAAACGCTCCTGACTATGAAATTATCAGCCATTATCATTACCGTGGCATGCCTACAGGTGAGTGCCGCGGGATACAGTCAGCACCTGACGCTTTCGGGGAAGAACCTTCCGCTGAAGAAAATCTTCCGGGAGATCAACCGCCAAACGGGCTACGAATTCCTTTTCCAAGATGAGCTCCTGGACAAGGCTGGGCGTATAAACATTCAAGCAAAAGACCTTCCCCTGGAAGAGGTACTGAAGATCTGTCTCCGTGATCTTCCAGTCCACTATACCATTTCAGATCATTCCATTGTTATTAGTTCCGATGAAACAAAAAGAGAACAGGCAACACAGCAAGTGCCAATAAAAGGTACTGTCACCGATGAAAATGGCAAAGCACTGCAAGGCGCCACTATTAAAATAAAAGGCACCAGCAAAGGTACCGCCACCGATGCCAATGGTAACTTTAACATCGAGGTACCTAATACTGCGAGTAGACTCGTCATTTCCTATATTGGCTATGAAACTGTTGAACTGCCCGCTGCCAATACAGGCTCCATGAAGATAACATTACAACCTGCCCAAACAAAGATGGAAGACGTAGTGGTAGTGGGATATGGCAGGCAAAAAAAGATCGACCTGACAGGCGCCGTAGGTACGGTGAATATGAAAGAACTGAGTGCTAACGCATCTTCCAATGTGACTTCCGCCTTACAAGGGCGAGTGGCAGGCGTAACCATAGAATCTAATAGTGGCGCACCTGGCGCAGGACTGAGCGTGACCATACGTGGCTCTAGCACCCTGGGTACCAACTCTCCTCTTGTAATCGTAGACGGTGTTCCCTATGCCGGACTCGATGGGGTAAATCCGAATGATATTGAAAGTATCAACGTATTGAAAGATGCCGCATCTGCTGCCATCTATGGATCTCGCGGTGCAAATGGCGTTATCATCGTTACTACAAAAGGGGGCAAAAAGAACACTGCACCTACCATTAACCTCAACATCAACCATAGTATACAATCCGTTCCTAAGCGGATGAAAATGTTGAGCGGTGATCAATGGACCAAAGTATTCAATGCCAATGGCGGTACCCTACCCGCTTATAATGGTATTAATACCAACTGGCAGGATGAGATATTTCGCACAGCGCCCATGACCCGCGCGAACATGGAAATGTCTGGAGGAATGGAACACTTTACGTATAGCCTTTCCGGCAGTTATGCTGCACAACAAGGGACTGTCATCAACACACAAAACAATAACGCGAACTTCAGGGTAAAAACCCAATTTGAGCAAGGCCGCATCAAGATAGGGGAAACATTCATTTATGGTACTGGCAGGGGCAGAACGCTCCCAGCCGGACAGGATCAGGCACACAGCGTAATTATCAGCTCCTGGATATTACCACGTACCATCCCGGTGAGAGATACCGCCAATCCTTATGGCGGATGGGGACGCAGACCATCCTATCTGAAGAACCTCTCCAACCCAATTGCCGACCTCAATGCTATTAACAATGCTACCAATAGCTCCTCCATGGTGGGCAACGCCTTCCTGGAATTCCGCATTTTTGACCAGTTGAAATATAAGCTGAACACAGGTTACAATCAGACCTGGGGTACCGGCACTAATTATACTGATGTGGTAGATGATGGTAACCTGCAGGTATATCAACCACAACTGGGACAATCACTCAACTATTTCAATTCCTGGATCATTGAACACACTTTAAGTTATGATAAGAAAATAGGCAAACATGACCTGAGCCTGCTCGCAGGTATGACTGCGCAAAGGGACTCTTCTTCCGCTTTCTCCGCCTCTGGTACTGGCCTGCCACTTGGTTTGTCTGTATTATCAGTAGCTACTGCCAATCAAAAAGTAGATGGTAGCGCGTATACCACCAAAAGGCAATCCCTGATCGGGCGTGTTAACTATGCCTATGATTCAAGATACTTGTTCAGTGCCTCCATCCGCCGGGATGGTTCCTCAAAATTCGCAGATGGATACCGTTGGGGAATATTCCCATCTGTTTCTGCCGGCTGGAATATCAGTAATGAAGCCTTCTTCCAACGTTCAACGCTGCCAGCGATTATGAGTGCTTTGAAGATTCGCGGTAGCTATGGTCTCCTCGGCAACGACCAGATTAGTGATTACGCCACGATCAATTCCATACAAACAAACCTTAGTCTAGTTACTAACAACGGTACCGTTATTGGCTCCATCCCCAGTGGTACCGCGTCTCCTAGGGACCTTACCTGGGAAAAAACACAGAGTACTAACATCGGTGTAGACGCGTCTTTCCTGGGCAACAAATTAAACCTGGTATTCG
This sequence comes from Chitinophaga sp., assembly GCF_019236475.1. Taxonomy (GTDB): domain Bacteria; phylum Bacteroidota; class Bacteroidia; order Chitinophagales; family Chitinophagaceae; genus Chitinophaga. Next base: position 371,661 of record NZ_JAFAIX010000004.1, on the reverse strand, counting down.
ATTGGTTTAACCGCACTTCCAAAGATATCCTGTTGCAGGTGCCTGTTCCATTGTCCACCGGCATTGGCAGTAACCCATTTGTAAATGCCGGTACCGTCACCAATAAGGGGATTGAATTGAACCTGGATTATTCCGATCATGTAGGCACCGTAAGGTACCGCATCGGTGGTAATATCACCGCCATCAAGAACAGGATGACCCAGATCACCATCGGCAGTGGCAGCCAGGAATTTGGCGATATCAGCAGGGCTAAAGTGGGATATCCGCTGGGAAGCTTCTTCCTCATCAAGACAGCAGGCATTTTTAAAACACAGCAAGAGATAGATGCATATGTAGGAAAAGATGGTAAGAAGATACAACCCAACGCAGCACCAGGCGATCTCAAATTTGTAGATTATGACAACAATGGGGTGATCGATAACAACGACCAACAATACTGTGGCAGTCCATTCCCTTCTTTGGAAGCTGGCCTCACCGGCAATATTAGCTGGAAACATTTCGATTTCAATGTCTTGATCCAGGGAACCTTCGGCAACAAAATCTACAATGGCAGCAGGATATGGACGGAAAAGATGACAGAATATATCAACTACTCTACTGATGTACTCAATGCATGGAGTCCTACCAACACCGCTTCTTCTTTCCCTCGCTTCATTCTATCAGATCCCAACCAAAATGCAAGGACTAACAGCGATCGTTGGTTGGAATCAGGTTCCTATGTAAGAATAAAAAGATTGGAACTGGGATACACTATACCCACAGCCATTTTCAAGTCGAACCTAAAGATCAATTCCCTGCGTGCTTACCTCTCGGCAGAGAATCTCTTCACCTTTACCAAATACAAAGGCTACAATCCAGACTTGGGTAATGGCGGTAATCCCCTTGACCGCGGAAAAGACGGAGGCGCTTATCCTTTACAGCGCATCATCAGTGTGGGTGCAACCGTATCTTTCTAATCTCCTGAAAACATTACTATATGAAATTGATTATAAAAATAGTCGCAGTTATCAGTGTACTGGTCATCATACGCTTTGCGACGAGCTGCAAGAAAAATTTCCTCAGCGTTACTGATCCCAACAGGATTACAGAAACGCAGTTCTGGAAAACAGAAAATGATGTAATGGCCGCAGTGGCTGCTGTATATAGTCCGCTCAGGGTACCGCTTTACAGCTACTGGGGCGCTTTCACCGGCTTCCAGGATATGAATGCTATGGGCGATGATGTGTATACCATCCCTGGTGAAGAACCTGCCACCTGGCAAGTGGCCACCTTCAGCTACGATTCAAAGAACGGCGACCTGCAATCCATCTTCGATAAATGTTACAAATCCATCTATCGTGCCAATGAGGTATTGGAAAATATAGATAAAGTGCCGATCGATCCAGCGAAAAAGAAATCATACATCGCAGAGGTGAAATTCTTGCGTGGACTCTCCTATTTCGTTTTAGCCTCCAATTGGGGTGCTGTTCCACTGAAGCTCAAAGTAGCACAGTCTGCAAGCGATAACTACCCAGCTACTGCGGCAGAAGCGGATGTATGGAAACAGGTGATTAGTGATTTCTCAGATGCAAAAGATGGTCTGCCAGCAACACGTGTTTCCCCAGACTTGGGCAGGGCTACTAGTGGCGCCGCCATTGCCTTCCTAGGGAAAGCATATCTCTACACAAAAGATTACACGCACGCGGAAACCACACTGGACGCTCTGTTCCAAGCACCTTACCAATATGGGTTGGTGAATAATTTTGAAGACAATTTCACCGATAAAAATAAATTCAACAACGAAGCCGTTTTCCAATGGGTGTTTGGTCCCTTTGGAGATCCCTATAATCCATGGGGAGATGAGAATAGCAAATCAGGTAAATATAACTATATCCCACAGTTGATAGGCCCTCCAGCCGGTGGTGGATGGTTCAAATATGTTCCCTCCAATTTCCTGGTGAATGAGTTCTTCAAAGAATTACGCCCTGCTGGATCTGATACCAAATTCGATAAAAGAATGTACGCCAGTCTCACCTGGAAATATTCCACACAAGGAGAAACAGACACTACCTGGTATGATGGCAAAAGCTTTGATGACCTTTGGAGTTCAGGCAGGAACAAGATAACCCGCTTCTATCCTACTTATCCAGTGGATACTATTACGAGAGGAAAATTCCTTATCAAGAAGTTCACCAGCGCGTATCGTAATGTAGGCAATGCCGACAACTACTGGGGCGCTACGCCGTCTACGGCCAACTATGTAATCATGCGTTTTGCAGAAGTGATATTGAACCGTGCAGAAGCCGCCTGTCAGAATGGTAACTTGCCTAAAGCTATCAGCGATATCAATGCTATCCGCCGTCGTGCAGGGCTCCCTGATAAGACCGCTGCAGACCTGACAGACAAAGTAGGTATCATGGCGGAACTCAGTCACCAGAAATTACTGGAGATGTTCATGGAGCAAAATAGGTGGAATGACCTGAAACGATGGAAAACGCCGGCAGATCTGAAAGCCTGGTTGATCTCCGTCAATAAACAGGAAGGCAGCAGACTGGAAGCCAAGCACTACCAGTTTCCGTTACCGGCAGCCGAACTACAGGCCAATCCTAATGCAAAACAAAACCCACTCTGGCAATAAACCGATGCAGGGTGCCTTCCTATGGGAGGCACCCTGTTTTAATTTACCATTTGTGAAACGTCCGCTCTTTTTATATCTATTGCTACTCATCTGCATATTCGCTGGTTGTGCTACAAGCGCGGATATTGAAGATATTCATATTGATAATAGCCATACCACCAATCCCTTGCTGGTAACGGTTCAACTGAAGCTCTCTGTTCCTGCTGCTGCGCGTATGGAGTACTGGGCGCTGGCGAAGAAAAATCAAGTATACACCACCGCTCTTGCTGCCTCACAAAAAGAACATCATTTCCAACTGCTGACCCTTGGTGCGGAAAAGCAATATGGATGCAGGATCATTCTTACAAAAGGAAAAGATAGCACGATCAGCGATACTTATTCTTTCACCACGAAAGGATTGCCGGAGCACCTAGCAGAGATGTGTACCGCCAGCATCACGGATTCCACCGCGCTGCCCCGAAGTTTCAAAGCAGGATACCTCCTTTTATACAAAAGGGATTCGCCGGGCAATATCAGCCTGGTGGAATATACCGGCAATATCCGCTGGATAACCCAGTTTCAACATACGGGCGTTAAAGTAGCGCATTTCACCGATCAGCATACGATCCTATCTATCCTTGCGCCTATGAGCTATCCCACCAGTTATGGCAATGAAATTCTGGAACTCTCGCTGAACGGCGATACCCTATTGCATCTCAAAAAAGGAGAAAAAGATTTCCAACACACCATCCATCATGAAATACTCCTTCATAAAAATCATATCATCACTTTGAGCGTAAAAGACACCGTCATGGATCTTTCTACGATTGGGGGCAGCCATAAAGACACACTCAATATCGATGGCATCACGGTACTAGATAGGAAAGGCCACAAAGTTTGGGAGTGGAATGTATTACAATGCCTAAACCCCTTGCTGGACAAGCAGCTCCTGGAAGAGAAAAAAGACTGGATGCACGCCAATAGTCTCGATATAGATACCGATGGTAATTACCTCATTTCTTTTTATAATAACGGACAGATATGGAAAGTGGATGCCCACTCAGGTAAGCTTATCTGGAAATTCGGCAGGGGCGGCGATTTCAACATACCTGCCGGCGCTACATTTGAAAGAGGGCATGCCGTTCATAAAAACCATAACGGTGATCTGTTGCTTTTTGATAATGGCAATCGCAACAGGCAATCACAAGTACTCTCTTTTCATCTCGATGAAAAGCAGCGTACCGCCAGCCTAAATTGGAAAACGCTTTTCCTTCCTGGCGTTTATACCGACCGTATGGGTAGCGCCTATGAAATAGCGGATGGCGCCACTGTTCTTAGCTGCGTATCGAAGCTGAATAAAGTTTACCTGACGGATAGAAAAGGCAGGATATGTTGGCAACTGTTTTGCATCAATATCCCTTACAGGGCTGAATTTATTCCTGCTGAAAGTTTGTAATTTCGGGAGACACGGGTCAAAGAGAGGCATTCACACTACTATTTTGCAGTGTGGTAACCTTTCTCTCCATACGGCTGTAGCTCCATCATGACAAGCGTTTCCAGTGTTTTCACTGCGCCTTTTTCATCTATTAGCGGGTCGCTTGAGGGTTTAAGTACTTCCACTATTTCATAGACAATATCCTCGCCTTGTTGGTTATTCCAATCCTGCTGTAATGCTTCATTGGGGAAATTGCCACTCATGAGTTGCACCCTTAACCCGTTCCAGGCGCGGTCCAGGTCCATACTTCTACCGATGAATATTTTATTGTTACGTGTATTTCGGAGTTGGTACACTCCTTTCCGGAATTCCATCTCCTTGTACATTTGCTTCAAATCCTTCTTAGAACTCATTTTGCTTGATTAATTTGTTGATCGATAAAGTTTCCTGCTTGTTTTAGAAAGGCCTCATAGGTAGCAGGATAGCGCCTATTCAAGTATAAGGAGAGTATACCGGTGGTACCTAATAGTAACGCCGATTGCCGATGCCCTACTTCTTTCCCAGATAGTTTCTCGTGTTTGGCGATGTGTTGCCAGTCGGACTCAGACAACGTTTCCAAGAGGGAAACTACTAGACTGGTAGTATCTCCTGTATGACCGATATCACTTAATTTCTCATTGAAAAACAAGTCGTGGATACCGGGGTATTGTATGAAATACTCCAAGTATGCCAGGGTAACCGCCTTCAAATGCTTGGCCCCTGCGGGTTTACTAGCCGCTTTTTCCTGTGCATAGGCAATGCATTCTTCTCTGAAATCCTTTACACAAAGGAAAACCAGTTCTTTAGCATCCTTGAAATAGTTGTACAGCGAGGCAAAGGAATAGCCCGCACGGTCTGCAATATTGCGCACACTGACACTTTTCAACCCTTCACTTTTAAGTATCTCCTTGGTGGCGGCGATAAAGTATCCTCGTACCCGTTGTTCTTGGATCTCTTTTTTACTGGTCATGCTGCAAAGATATTGAACACTGTTCAAAATTTGAAATATTGTTCAAACCATAGTTAACATGCAACAAATATTATATATTTACACCTATATAAAACCTATACCTAATCTGCCATGAGCCTGGACTTATTCACTTATTTAATGTTCGCCTGTTTCTTTCTGTTATTCTTTATCGCCCGATTTTTCACCATCATGATTCATGAATTGGGGCATGCCCTTACCGCCATTAAGTTTACGAAGCAATACGCCATCGTCTATATTGGCTCCTATGAGGACGCGAGTGGCTGCATTCAAATCAATAAAGGCTTATTGGAAATAAACATCAAAAAGAATCCACTGACATGGGTAAAGGGCTTGTGCATTGCTTCTGAAGACGACATGACACTCAAACAGCGATTAATCCAGGTATTGGCCGGGCCTTTGTCTTCTTTTGTTATTGCAATAGTGGCGGCAGTGATTGTATTTGCATTTGATATGCATGGCTCGATAAAATTAATGATGGCTATTTTTCTACTTTCTGCTATGATAGACCTGCTGATTAATTTACGCCCTAGCACTTTTCGGACTTATAATTACGGTATGGTGGACTCAGATGGGCGTCAGGCGCTGGAGTTAATCAGGGATTGGTATCGGGAACGGGAGATATTGAAAGGACGAGGCCGGAGAAGATAATATCGTGGCCATTGATTAACATCCGCCTGTAATTAGTGGGAAAGATGCAGTACCGGAACTAGCACCTGGAAATAAATCGATTTCAGATGCTAGTCCCTATTTCAAGCTGTTACAGTCCAAATGCGGCCTTTAATGCAGGGTTCTTAATGAGCACCGCACCATAACGTCCGAATTCATCTTTTGTTGCTTCCTCCAGATCTATAATGGTGAACCTTTTCGCTCTTGAATAAATGTAGTCTCTGTAAAATCCTACATGAAAATCATCCAGATAAATCAAATCATTCGTTAATGCCAGTATCGTTTTGAAGCAATATATCCGGGTTTCAATATCTCCGTAGTCATAGAAAGTAAAATCGAATCTTTGCGCAAAAATATCATCATTCAGTGGAGTTATCCCGATGGTTTTATTCAGTCGAGATTGTATAATTCCCACTGTTTTTTCGGACCAATGCCCATTATCATCTATGGTAGTCACCTTTTCATGAACCGCATGAAATACCAGGGAACTCAGGCCGCTACCCGCATCAAGGACGGTAGCCGGTCTGAATTTCTCCAGCAGTCCCACACAATACTCCAGGGACTTCGGGCTTGCAGCCATCGCTTTTTGTCCTGCATCAAAGTTTTTCAAATATTCATTTGCTAGTTGCTGTAGCGTTTCCATACCATGTTGAAATTTTATGGATGACAAATAGTGTTGTGGAATTTAGTAAGACCTGCTTTTAATATCATCTGCAGCGGATCCTTTTCTCAACTGACTGCTTTTATAGTTCTTGCTACCGAACCGGTAATTAAACCCTGCAACAATATTCCGGCTATCCCATCTGGTCCTGGAATCAAAGCTGATGAGGGCATACTGGGCATGTGTTTTATTGATGTTTGTATAAAAGATATCACTTACAGAAAGGGAAACCTGACCCGCTCCTTTCAGGATATTTTTATACAAGCTTATATCCAGAAAGTAAAACGGGTCTGTTCGGGATGCACTGAAATAAGTGGGAGAACTGTAATAGGCATACATTTCACATTTCATGCTTTTGGAAATGGTAAATGTATTGGAGATATTAATCCCATAGCTGGTATTATCAATACTTACCGTTTCACCGTTGGTTACAAAACGAATATACTTTTGTGTGATTCTAAAGCCGGAATTAGTATACCACCAGCGAGTAATATTCCCAAAATATCCCGGACTCAGGCTGATATTCTTAAACGTTCCATTATTGGCAATTAAGCCTCTGGTAACATTATTGATGGTATCCAGGTCTTCATACTCCAGCATATTATTCTTGTACCAGGTATAACTGGCCGTTACCTGGAACTTATTGGCGATTGTCCAGGCGAGGCGTGTTGCATTTTGGAAATACGGTTGTAATGCAGGGTTGCCGGTATAATAATAGAAAGGACTCGTATAATTTTTGAAATTTGTCAGTCTGTAGAATTTTGGTCTCTCTATACTTTTCTTATAAGTCAAAACTAAACTATGTTTCCTATACTTTTTTGACAACATCAGGGCAGGAAAAAGTTTAAAGTAACTGGTATTATTACTGCCGTATATTTCCAGGGGCAAGGATTTTATAGCAGTATTCTCCCCTCTTATCCCTAGTGAATAGCTAATTCCAGCCAGCGCTCCGGAGATACTGGCATATCCTGCGAAGATATTTTCTTTATAAACCGGATCATCGATCAGGTGAGTGGTACCATTCTTATTGATGATCGTTTGATTAAGCTGCTGATCTACGGTTGTCCAGCCGTACTTCAGGCCAGACTCAAATTTCACTTTCCCGAGCAACCGGATATAGTCGGCCTGAATGCTTTTGGTGGTTAAGTCCAGCAGCGCATCCTGGTTCAAAAAAGAGGACTGCTGATAAGTGCTGCCATCCTGCAGGAAATAATCATATTGCTGGCGGTTATCTGAGGTGCCGTGTACTTTGGAATAGGCCGCATTCATACTCAGTTCCTGGCCCAGGGAATCCAGTTTCAGTTTATAATAAACATCAATAGCACCAAACTGATTTTTCTTATGCTGACCCGCATTCATTGTTACCAGAGAATCCGCCGGCAAAGGAGGTTGATTATGCACAAAAACAGATGACGCACTATAACGATCAGTAGGCGTATTGGACAGCATGCCATTAATAACCGTACCTAGCTGGCTTTTACGGTTAATGGCGTACTCCAGGCTAATCGACAACGGCATATTTTCAGGGGTACTCTTGCTATAATTATTTTCTGTGATACCCGTAGTTTTACTATTCATGGTAGGAATCAGATGGCGGGTCACTTCTCCTTTGTTCAACTGATAATCCCAGGCATAGTTAAGGTTTACCAGGCCAGAGAATTTATTATGTTTGAAATTTACCGAAGCGCCTATTCCTCCGTTTCCAAAAATTTCCCTGGTCCCTATTTTCAGGCTCATATTGGTATTATAGCCATTGCCCGGTAGCCGGGCAGGTTTCAGATTAACAACAGCACTTGTGATGGAGGCATCCATATTGGCAAGAGGTACCGTAATGATTTCTATTTCATTTATTCCTGCTGCAGCCGTTGCACCGAGAAAATCCGTCAGCACAGCAGCAGATAACTGGATTGTTTTCCCTTTCATCTGAGCCGTGATAGGCTTTCCTTCAAAGAGAATCATATTATTCTGAATGGAGATACCGGGGGCTTTCTTCAATATATCTACAACAGATTGCCCGGCTACTTTATTCTTATCAATAGATAAAATTATTTTATTCTGATCCATGGTTATTAACGGCTTCTCTGCAACTATCTCTACGCCTTTCAGATCCTTACTGTTTGGGGTCAGTACGAATGTCAACAGTGATTGATTATTAACCCCTTCCCTCTTTGCGATGAGTGCATTAAAACCGATATGAGACAAGGATACGGTAAATGCAGCCTTTTGTTGCAGCAGCATATTCGTTTCTCCCTTACCGTTAGTCAGGGATACCAATTCTTTTCCGTTCTGATTGATTTTCACGGTCACACCTTCAATGCCCACACTGTCAGGGCTTACCACCACTACTTTTATCGGGTGTGGGCTTTCCTGGGCTAACGTATAACGGGCACAAATAAGTAAACATAAAATTGGGAATAAGGATTTCATAAACGTATACTAAGGGTTATGGAGGATGATCCATATTATATGACAAAGCTAGATTAAGATAAATATTGTACAGGTCAAAATTTTTTACGAATTATTTTGAGTTTCGTATACATTAATAGTGAATTACTTAAATTATCTAGCACAAAAATTACAGCACAAAAAAAAATCTATCCAACTCAATTTATATAATTATTATGTATATTGTTAAGGATACTTATTATTTATTTTTTTTGTAAACCCTCATTTATGAATTCTCAAAACAACCAAGAAGGTAAAGCATTACCTAAATTATCCCTGAACAAAGAAACAATTTCAAGATTGAACGACGAGCAAATGAAGAATGTAATCGGTGGATTAGTTGATGCCGACACTTCATGCAGTGAAGGTTCCTGCCAATCACAACAAGGAGCTTCTTCTTGCGATAGAAACTCTTGCAACTGCTAAGATTGTAATCTTCGGAAAGCTGTTTAAGATCTATTCTTAAACAGCTTTTCTGTATCACACTATCAGCACCTATGATCATCGAGCACTCCAAAATTCAACATATCATTCATGCCATGGATGGTGTGCTGAAAGAGGAGGCAGGGAGTTTTAACGATATTGGTATTAAGACTGGTTTATCCGGATTATCCCTATATAACTTCGCTGCTGCCAGTTACCTGGACTCTTCAGACCACACTACCCGCGCCATATCGGCCATAGAACAGATTTTCGAGAAGATGAACGCCGGTTATACTTCAAATACCATCTTTGAAGAACTAGCTGAATTTGGCACCTTCTTATTAATGTGCATAGACCATAAATGGATAAATGCAGACCTGGAATCTACGCTGGAAGATATAGATGCCGTGCTGGAAAAGCCACTTTCAGAAGCACTCCATAACAACAATATTGATCCTTCCAATGGCGCCATAAAATATGGGTATTATTATTTGCTTCGCCGCAATGTCTGTACACTGGCTGATTCCCTGATTATGCGCATCATTGAACAGATAAAAGCAACGGCCAATCCCGGCCACGCTGGCGGTATATACTGGGTTTCAAATTTAAAAAACGAGCCAACTGTATACCTTGGCATATCGCATGGAAATGCCGCAGTGATACAGTTTCTCCTGAAAGTCAGGGAAGCCGGAATTGCCACAGACCTATGCAGTCAACTGATTACCGCCGCAGGGCAATTTATCCTCTCTAATGAACAGAAAAACAAGCCACTCTTCTTCCCGATCATGATGGAAGAAACCAAACCCAGAACAAGGTTTCCTAACTATTATTGTTATGGCGACCTGGGAACACTTTATAGTCTCATTAAAGCAGAACAGGCAACGCCTGCTGTACAGCATACCACACACCTGGTCACCATATTGCATGCCCTCTGCGACCGCATCTTTGACGACTCCCTGTTTACAGAAGGTTTTAGCCTGCTATACGGCTGGAGCGGACTTGCAATGCTGTACAGAAAATCAGGGCAACTACTACAGGATGAAAAATGTATGCATGCATACCAACAATTAGTAACACATATCATCGATAAATTCGATGCCAATGAGAAGTACTTTGGCTATCCGGGTGTATGGAATCAGCATAAACGGGAAACAAACATCAGCTATTCAGAAGGATTGATAGGGATTGCGCTGTTCCTGATGTCTGTCAACAATCATGCATATGCACCTCATTCCGAGCAATACTTTCAACTGTAGATTTGTTCTTTAAAGCCGGCATCAGGGCTTTTTCATATAACAGGAGATAATATTTAAACAAGGAATCAATGAATACCCGCGATATTATCAGGCAAAAAATTTATCATCTCCATGCTATTGCCAACCAGGTACCTGTTACCAGGGATGCGCTTTCCCAGGGCCGGTTATGTCTGGCCTTGAGCGCCTTCTATTCTGGCCGCTACCTGGAGGATGAAAAATTAACGGCTACAGGTCATCAACTGCTGGAAGAAATATTTACCAATATTCAAACAGGAAAGCAAAATAATTTTACCACACAGTCATTCCTCTCTGGTATGACCGGGTTGACGGCAGTAGTCAATCACCTTACCAAATACAGCTTTGTAGCGTTTGACATGAGCAGTTTGTCTGATATTGATGCCAGTATTTATCAATGGGCCGATTCACAAATTGATGGCGATAATATTGATTTTCTGTATGGGGCTATGGGAGCCATTGCCTACTTTAGTCAGCGCCTCCCCGATCCCACTATTCAGTCTTACCTGGAAGCACTCCTCCATAAGTTGCAATTGAAGAGTGCCGACAATAATGGAAGTTATCTCCTGGTCAATCAGTTTTATATCAAAGCAGGCGAGCAGGAAGAAGGACAGGTACATTTTGGGATTGCGCATGGCATATCCTCTATGCTGCTTGTTTTCCTCGACCTGATTAAAATGGGATTCTCCATTTCCCTACAACCTACCATTGATCAGATTATTCAATATAATGAGCAACACTGCCATGATGACCATCACGCTTTTATTGGCTCTATCAATCATCGTTCCAATGAAATACTCTATCAGGGCAGAATTGGCTGGTGTTTTAGCGAGTTAAACACATTCCATGTATTGTTAAAAGCCGCACAGGTACTTCAGGTACCAGCATATCAAACCTTTGGTTATAGAAAACTCGAAAATATTGTAGGTAAAAATACGATCCAATCCACCCGCGCGGATGAACCTTTTCTCTGTCATGGTGCTGCTGGTATCTGTCAATACTATGCCTACCTGCACCAATTAACCGGACATCCTGCTTTCCTGGATGCCCATCAACTGTGGACGCAGCACACGCTAGATCAACTGAACAACATTACAGACGACTACTGGACCAGTCGGGAATATGAATTAAAACATCATGTGCATGCTTTGCTGTCTGGCGTTCCGGGGATTATCCTTTCCTTACTCACCGCATATGACAATAAAGCCAAAAATTGGAGTGAATTGATATTGTTGAATTAGCATCTTACTATGGAACTATTAGACAACTTTTTTATCCGAATCCCTCAAAACGGTTTCCCAACAACTGCGGAAGCTATACAAGTGGATGATTTCATTCATCAGGATGAATTCATCAACAGCTTACAGGTAGCAAACCCGCCTTTGTATGATACCATGACGGCCTATAAGAATGGTACATTAAAGGACCCTAAGAAAGTGCAAAAACTCAAAAAGTCATTAAAAAACTATATCCTCCGAACTGCTACCAAATCTACTCCATATGGACTTTTCACGACTATCGCCTCGGGCAGATGGCGGGAGGAAGCGGTGAAGAAATGCTACGATCCATCGAAAAAAAATATAATCGCCAATCTGGATGCGGAAATCCTGCTGGCCATCACTATAAAGTTATCAGAGAACAAAAGTATCAGCAGACAACTGACCTATTTTTCGAATAATACCGGGTATCAAATCAATGGAAAATACAGATATTATGAACGATCCCAACAGGGCAGCCAGAGCATTTATAAGCTCTCGTCTGTTGATGATTCCCAGTTGCTGGCCGATATACTGCAGGTAGCGGAAAATGGGGCTTCTATAGACCATATTATCGCGAATACGATCCTGCAACAATATCCATTGGCAGATGCGGTCGAATTCATTGAAAGCCTGATTCAGGAACAATTACTGGTATCTAATTTAAATCTGACGCTCTCAGGGCCTCCTAATATCGACAGGATTATTTCCATTATTGAAAGCATCCATACGGAGGATCATCCTTTGACGGATAGTCTTGCTTTGTTGCATAACCTGAAATCCGGGCTGCAAGCGTTGGAAAGCTGCCTGCCCGCCGATTTCAATGCTTGTTTTTCCTACATCAAAGAGCTGCTTCAACAACATGCGATCCCTGTTAGAAAAGTATTCCTACAGGCAGAGGCTTTTGCTGCTGAATCCTTTGATCTACCTGTATCTATGGGGGCATCCCTATTGAATGCCATCCAGTTGTTGGGTACCTTGAATCCCAATTTCTATATTCCTTCTCTGGAAAATTCGAAGAGAAAATTTATGGAAAAATTCGAGAGCCAGGTGGTACCACTACTAACGATGTTTGATCCGGAATGTGGTATCCAGCCGGATGAAACGGCCCAACAGATTGAAAACGTTCTGCTATCCAAAGATGTACTGGTGATGTTGCACAAAAAAACCGGGGGAGGCAACAGTACGGTGGATGAAGCAAAAGATGTTATCCGGAAGAAAGTATGGCAAGCCTGGTCTGAAAAGCAATATACGGTTGATTTAGCGATGAGTGAATTCGCAAAATTCAAAAACCACGAACATCGACTGGCTGTTACCGGGCAAATTATTTTCACGGTGGAAGATTATCAAAAAGGATTAATTTCCCTGAATACAGTGGGTAATAGTTCCGGTGGTAACCTGATTTCAAGGTTCTTCCAGGGATGCGATGATATTACACCATCGCTGGAAACGATAAACTCCTACGAGATGCAGGCCTATAAGGACTGTATCGTGGCAGAGGTCATTCATCTCCCCGATACCAGAATGGCGAATATCTCCTTCCGTCCGGTATTCAGGCAATATGAAGTTCCCGTGTACACCCCCGCAGGCACTGATCAGGACCAGGTTATCCGTTTGCAGGATATTTGGGTAACCATGATACAGGATCAGTTTATCCTGTTTTCAAAAAAACATAAAAAAAGGATCATCCCTTTTATTACCAACGCACTCAATTACAATAAAAATACCATTGCGCTTTTTCAGTTCCTGGGAGATCTGCAATTCCAGCATATTACTCCCCGCCAACAGTTGAGCCTTGAATTTCCCTATGCAAAATTTGTTCCGAGGATACAACTGGAAAATGTAATCCTACAGAAAGCATACTGGAATATGGCTGCAAGTGATTTTGCAGTTTTGGCAGACACGTGTCTCTCTAAAGAAATTATTTCCTCCTTCCTACAACAATGGCAGTTTCCTGAAAGAGTGGAATATACCATTGATGAGGAGAAAGGGCTGCTACACTGGGCAGATCCCTTATCCGTGACCGATTTCCTCCAAACGATTCAACAACATCCCACTCATCCCGTTCTCCTCACCGAAATGGTGTTTAATCCGGATCAAGGCTGGATGAACGATAAAAACGGAAATGCTTTTAATGCCGAATGTATAGCGCTCTATAAAAATACCACCCGCAAGGAAGCGGTTGTCAATATAGCACCGCTGGTAGCTGCAACGGCTGTTATCGACACCCAGCAAACGCGTTTCAAGCCCGCTGACGACTGGTTGTACATTAAACTCTACCACAACATACCGATTACAGAGAAATTGTTAGGGAGATCCCTGCTACACCTGATACAGCAGCTACTGGAAGAGAAACAGATCGTACGCTTCTTCTTTTTGTGGTATAAAGATCCGGAATATCATGTAAGGCTAAGATTAAAATGTCGCCGCAATGCAGATCAGATGGTCATTTTAAAGCGGATAAAAGCACTCTTCTCCTCCTTCGAAACTGACGATTCGCTCTGGAAGATACAGATCGATACCTATGCTAGGGAAAGTCTCCGTTATGGTGCGAAAATGGTGCGGGATGCGGAAGTATTCTTCGGGATCGACAGTCTGTTTGTACTTCACCTATTCAGGCTATTGAAAACAGACCATCGGTATGAATTACCATTTATTGCTTTAAAGAACATAGATGTAATGTTGGATGGACTATCGTACTCCCTCGAGGAGAAATTTCATCTGCTCAAATGGATACGCAATGCCTACGAATCGGAATTCAAGGTAATGGAAATACCAGCGTTAAGAAAAAATCTGGATCTCATTGAGCAACAAAACAGGCTTACTGTGGAAAACATTATCCAGGGAAATCCCGGATTACTGGGAGATACAACACCTTATTATTACGACCTTCTTACAGAGTACCAATCGGCTATCCGCCGCTTCCATCAGCAATTCAAGGCGAAAACGAGGTCCAGCGGCGACTTACATACCCTCGTAAACAGTTTTATTCATATGCACTTTATCCGGCTATTCCCCTTCAAGCCAAGAGAGAATGAACTCCTCGTGTATAGCCTCCTCTATAATTATTACAAAAAATGCCTGTACAAAAACAACCCACAAACCACTGCAATCAATTTCGCTAACTGACATCCATGATAGGCGCTTTTAAAACATATAGACAACTAGATACGATGGACTGTGGTCCTACCTGTCTGAAAATGATTGCCAAATATTATGGCAGGGAGTATTCATTGCAGAAAATAAGGGAATATTGTTTTATCACCCGCGAAGGTGTCAATTTAAAAGGGATCAGTGAGGCGGCAGAAAAAATAGGGTTCAGAACCTACGGCGCCAAATTAACAACCGACCACCTGCTAACGGAAGTCAAACCTCCTTGCATATTACACTGGAACCAGGAACATTTTGTGGTCCTGCCGCCACAACCCAAATATGTATCCAGAAAAAAGAAAATTCTGATTGCAGATCCCGCCAGCGGCCTCATTCAGCTAACGCAGGAGCAGTTTAAGAAATCCTGGACAGGTGGCAGAGAAATGGGTATTGCATTAATCTTCGAAACCACCAACCATCTATTTGAAGCCGAAGATGATATTTCAGAAAAGGCAGGTCTGAAATTTCTGTTAAGTTATACGCGGCCTTTCAAAAAATACTTGGTGCAGATATTTCTGGGTATGCTGCTGGGAAGCCTGCTATCACTCGTTTTCCCCTTTCTGACACAAAACCTAGTAGACCTGGGCATAAACGGAAGAAATTTAAACTTCGTTTACTTGATCCTATTTGGTCAACTGGCACTATTCCTGGGTACAACCGCCATCGAGATCATCCGTAGCTGGCTGTTACTACATATGAGTGCCCGGATTAACGTTTCCATTATATCCGACTTCCTCATTAAACTGATGAAGCTCCCCATTAAATTCTTCGATGCAAAACTGATTGGCGATATCTCCCAACGCATAAACGATCATACCAGAATAGAACAATTCCTGACGGGTAGCTCCCTGAATACACTGTTTTCTATGATTAATTTCATTGTATTCGCGGTAGTACTGGGGATTTACAGCATTCCTATTCTGCTCGTGTTCCTGTTTGCAACCGCTTTGTCTGTTATATGGATACTTGTTTTCATGAAGAAAAACAAGGCGTTGGATTACGAACGGTTTAAGCACCTCGCCAATAATCAGAGTAAGCTCATTGAGATCATTTCCGGCATGCGCGACATCAAACTGAATAACGGCGAATCCAGCAATCGCTGGGAATGGGAACGTATTCAGGCCCGGTTGTTTAAAGTAAGTGTGCAAAGTCTGAACCTCAGTCAGATCCAGAACGTTGGTTCCAATTTTTTTGTGCAACTGAAAAATATCTTTATCACCTTTCTGGCAGCCAAAGAGGTAATAGATGGCCAGATTTCCCTTGGGATGATGTTGAGCATCACTTTTGTGATTGGTCAGATGAATGGCCCTATTAACCAGTTATTTCAGTTTTTAAAAAACTACCAGGATGCTAAAATTAGCCTGGAACGGTTAAGTGAAATCCATACGATCCCTAATGAAGAGCACGGCAACGACGAGTCGGTTTTTCCTGAATTAGACAGTAACAAGGCCGATTCTCCGGCCATTGAAATTAAAAACGTCAGCTTCCGGTATTCCGGTCCTTCCTCTCCATGGGTCATAAAAGATCTCTCCCTGACCATTCCTTACGGGAAAATTACCGCCATCGTAGGATCTAGTGGTAGTGGAAAAACCACCCTCATGAAATTGCTGCTGAAGTTTTACAATCCTACCGAAGGAACAATTCTGATAGATGGTACCGATGCAGAAAAAATATCCACCAAATGGTGGCGCAATCAATGTGGCGTAGTACTAACGGACGGGTATATCTTTTCCAACACAGTAGAACGAAATATAGCAGTAGAAGGAGACGTCAACCAGGAGCGACTGCAGCGGTCCATAGAAATCGCGAATATCAAGCCTTTTGTAGACAACCTGCCGCTGGGCGTGCATACCAAACTGGGGAACGCGGGGAATGGCATCAGTTCAGGACAAAGGCAGCGCCTACTCATTGCCAGAGCTGTCTATAAAAATCCAAAATTCATTTTCCTGGATGAAGCCACCAATACGCTGGATGCCAATAATGAAAAAACGATCATGAAAAATTTAAATCAGTTTTTCAAAAACAGAACCGTTATCATTATTGCGCACCGACTCAGTACCGTAAAAAGCGCAGATCAGATCATCGTACTGGAAGACGGAAAAATTGCCGAAGTAGGCAATCATGATGCCCTGTCAGCGAAAAAGGGCAGATATTATGAACTTGTAAAGAATCAACTGGAACTTGGTCAATAATATGGAACACAATAACGATCATACCACTTCGCATTATCCCGATTATTATGATGATGTAAACGAAGATATCATTGGCAGACCTCCCAGAAAAATATTGCTCTGGGCCAATCTCGTGATTGGCGCCATATTCCTTTGTTGCTTTATCGCCAGTATTTTCATAAAATCACCTTATAAAATCAATAGTATAATCAACAGGATAGTGTCGGAAAATGGAAGCTTCGTGGCTGATTCCTGGGTATCTCCGCATGACCTGAAGAAAATAAAAGTGGGTCAAAAGATCCAAATAAACTTAGACCATTATCCTGCGGAAGAATATGGATGTATAGAGGGCCGTGTAGCTGCCAGACTTGGTGGCGGAAAGAACAATCTCTATTTGGTCAGAATAGCATTGACAAATGGTTTGGTAACAGACAAAGGTCTAAAAATTGACACGTCCTATCAATTGCAGGGGCATGGAGAAATCATCGTGTATGAGAAAAGTTTACTCAAAACCCTCATTGGAAAAAATCTGCATCTTTAACACTTTACCTGAAATATAATGCTGGATCTGCTTACAGATGAATTTGGTGCTATCGCCGAAAAAGTGTTGGAAAATTGCCGGCAACAGGGAATCATCATGATCCCCTATGAAAAGCTGCGCACACCTGCTATTCAGGCGAACTACTGGAAAACAGGAAGGCAGGAAACGGACATCCAGGAAACCCGTAAACGACTATTACAGGAAAACTGTCAGTTTCTGTTGGCCTGCATAGATAACGGGAAACCCCTCCAGCGCGATAAACAACTGACCAATGCCCTACCGGGAAACTCCTGGCACCAATGGGGAGAAGCCATGGACTGCTATTGGCTGTACAACGGCCAAAAAATATGGGATATCAACTACCTGGATGCCGATGGCAGAAATGGTTATAAAGTGTATGCAGAAGAAGCACAAAAACTCGGACTGGAAGCGGGTTATTTCTGGAAAAGCTTTCCCGATGGCGTACATATTCAGTTGAGAAAGGAATCTTCGCCGCTGGCCAGCTATTCCTTAAAAACAATTAATGACCTCATGGAAGCCTATTTTTCTTAACCTGTAAATCGCCGCATCATGGAACCTATGCATCAAATCCCGGTATTTGCCATCAACCTGAAAAAACGACCGGAACGAAAAGAACATATCACCGCTGAATTTGTCGGCAGGGATGAATTTCAACTGGAAGTGGTAGCGGCCATCGAAGAAGAGAATGGAAGAATGGGATTATGGAAGACGATACACCAGGTGGTTAGCCATATGAAAGCCATGGACATGGATTATGGAATAATCTGTGAAGACGATCATTACTTTACCACCAATTACTCCCACACACTACTACAGGATACCATCTGGAAATGCCAGTTATTACAGGCAGATGCCCTGCTAGGAGGTGTTAGTTGGTTCCAGGGCTTTGTTCCTGTAACAGAAAAACTATGCTGGATAGAAAGATTTACAGGTTTGCAATTTTGTGTGGTATTCAAAAAATTTTACGATCAGATACTGGATGCCAGCTTCACGGCGAGCGATGCTGCTGATTTGAAATTTTGGGAAATATCAGAAAAAATATTTCTCCTGCATCCATTTATTTCAAAACAAAAAGAATTTGGCTATTCAGATACTACTGAAAGAAATAATGAACCAGGCGCGGTAACGAGGCATTTTCAGCGAATTTCAGCAGAGATTGCTAGCCTTTCCACACTCAGTACGTACTATCAGCAGCTAGGGAGTCGTCACGAAAAGGCACCTATCACGAATATAGAAGAGCCATTTAAACTCCCGGTACTGACCATAGAACCGGCATCCAATAAGGGATGTCCTGCATATATTACAGATCTGAATGCCATTCCTGCTACCAATCTGCATCAACGCATTACCCAGATAATTCAGCAAGGGTTGGAATGCTTTATCATAGCCAGAGCGCCATTTAATTTCCTTACCGATGCCGAATTAGGGTATTTGTTATCCAATATCAGAGAAGCCGCAGAGGAAGGAGCCGATTGTTTATGTATAGGCTGTGCAGACTTTGGACAGTCATTTCCCATTACCAGCCACCGGTTTTGGATAAGCTCCTTTTCCAGCGCATCATTGCTGGTAATATTTCCATCTTTTTATGAATCGCTGTTGCAGATGGAAGATAGAATCACCCCAGACAACCTGGACTATTTGCTATCAAAACAGACTATCTACAAAATGCTGTTGATGCCTGTAACCACGGTGCTTAGTAATTCTCCGGGCAAAGAAGACAGGAAGGGAGCGAACAGAATCCATGTTATTCGACGGGCATTCGATCAATTAGCAGTACATAAGGAAAAATTATCCATCTGATGAAAGTACTGCAGCCAATATTCCAAAAGCTTATTCATAAATTGATCCCGTCCCGCATACAGGTGCGTTACAATAGGATCAGGTATCGCTTCCCAGGCAAAGTAATATTACGGGAGGCCTGTATTGCCTTCAATACGTGGCAGACCAACATCGATATCGTAGAGATAACAGTCAACAATCCCATACTGATGCTGCTTGCAAGGAAACGATTCCGTATTACAGGCGTAAAATGCGGTAACGTGGAAATCATGCAACAACCTGCGCAACAAGCAACAGCAATGGACCAGCGGACTTCGCGTCTCCCTAAAAAAAATTTTATCGCGCTTATCCATTTCTGCTTAAATCGATACTTCCAGCCATCCACCTGTATTGAACTGAATAAATTAACCTGGAAATCCTTCATCCTGCAGCAATTGAGCGTAAGGAATCATGTGTTCCAATTTAATTTCCTGTTTCGGAATGAAAAACTATATTTCAAAGGAGACATGATACCTTCGAACAATGCCATTACCATAAAAGGAAACGCACATATCGACGGTGACTATATCCATGCAGAAAACATGGATATAACAAGTATACTACAGCATAGCAGTGAGCAACTGTTACTGAAATATACGCTGGACGGCCGGGGGCTTACCTGTCATACCCGCAAACTATCTCCCACCCCGATATCTATCGCTGGTTTTCACCTGGAAGATCAGGTAAAAATTGATCAAACTACTATTGAAAATGATATGAATATCGTGATAGGTGATATGCCTGTTAAGATATCCAATACGCTTACCTATGCTGCATCAAAAGTATTGAATGCCGTTTTTGCCACCCGACTGGACAAATCAACGTTAGCCTGGATATTGCCCTATCTCAGCACTGACATTAAAAATATACAATATGAAGGAGGCATTACCCTTATCGCTAATCTGGGACTGAATTTAGATAATATACTCGGCCATAAATTTGATGTATTCATACAGGACTATGATTTTAAAGCGGGAGATTTAGCGGCTTTAAAGCTGGATCGGTTAAATTATCCCTTCTCGCAGTTGGTATTCAAGGATGGATTGGCCGTCAGAAAGCTGCGGGTAAAAAATGGTTATTTTAATAAGTATGAGCAGGCAGACACGTATCAACTGTTAAGAAAGATTATTATATTCTGCGAAGATCCGTCATTTCTTCACCACAAAGGCGTAGATCCCTATTTTATTGGCCGGTCTATTGTTACCAATTTGAAGGAAAAAAAATTCTCCCGGGGCGGCAGTACCATCACGATGCAATTAATCAGGAATCTATTCCTCGCAGCAGATAAATCCCTGGTCAGAAAATTTGAAGAAGTGTTAATCAGCTTATTACTGGAAAATCATGCAGGAGTAACGAAATCACGTATCCTGGATATTTATTTGCAAATAGTGGAGTTCGGTCCGAATATTTACGGCATAAAAGAGGCCGCCAATTACTATTTTGGGAAGCAGTTGGATGAACTGCATGCAGTGGATTGTATTGTGCTCACCTATATTTTACCACGTCCTGTTTATTTCAATGATGCTTTGTTAATCCGATCCCAGCAATTACAGGTGAATCTATCGACCTATTGCAGGAATATTTCCAATTTTCTACAACAAAATGGTATCCTCACCGCAAAGGCTTATAACACCTTACCGAAGCAGGTGGTATTCTCAAAAAGATGGGAAAATTTCACCGTTGAAATTGAGTAGATAAAAATCACAGCGTCCAGGACTATGATTTTTTATTGTATGTTTAACTATATCTTGCAACTTAAAGCCATAAAAAAATAGCGAATGGCCAACTGGCAAACCCGTGTCTGCGAAGCAAACAACATACATATACACTACACCAGCACCGGAGGTAACAAACCACCTGTCATCCTACTCCATGGCTTAATGACGGATGGTTTATGCTGGACGCCACTAGCACGTGAACTGGAAAAAGACTATGATGTGATCATGCCGGATGCTAGAGGGCATGGCCAATCCAGTGTCCCCGACGTTGGATACCAATATGCAGATCTGGCCAATGATGTTATTGGTTTGATAAATGTATTGAGACTTCAAGCTCCCATGCTGATCGGGCACTCTATGGGTGGCATGACGGCCGCTGTAGTGGCCGCCCACAAACCAAATCTACTCCGCGGTGTAATATTAGCTGATCCTACATTTCTGAGTCCACAAATGCAGCAGACAGTACACGAAAGTGATATTGCAGATCAACATCAACAGATGCTAGAAAAGCCCCTGGAAGAAGTAATGGCTGCCGCACGCGCAAGGCATCCTCATCGCTCAGCGGAGCTCATTGAGCTGTACTCAAAAGCACGATTGCAAACCAGTATGAAAGCGTTTGAGGTGCTCACGCCACCTAATCCTGATTTTAAGCAGTTAGTGCGTAAAATCAATATCCCAAGTTTATTGGTATTGGGCGATAAGGGCGTGGTTACATCTGTTGTTGCAGAAGAATTACAGCAGTTGAACCCTGGGATGCAAATAGCACAAATCGCGGAAGCGGGACATAGTTTGCATATAGACCAAGCAGCGCGGTTTACGGCTATTGTCAAGCATTTCCTGGGTGCAATATGAGATCAATTACCCAGAGGCATACTGGAAGAAGATACTATTTCCACATCTGCATATTTCCACGCTTCTTCAAACGCCGCCTTCACCTTCTTTGCTTCCTTATCTTTTTCCTGCGCGATTAACGCTTAATATTACCCCATCCCCCCATAAAGCCACATCATTCCCTGGTGAAACTAGATATCAGTTTTTACCGTTCTTCAAAAAAATTACCACCACCCATGGATTTGCAATTAGAAACACTATATTTGAATATGTTCATACATATGAATATATAGTTGGTTAGCTAAAACAGCAAAGAAAGCATCGATCAAAATCAAAATAGCATAACTCTCCAAGCATTTGGTGTAGAGTATAGAATAGTATTGTATAGTATAGGGAGACGAGTGCCATCCGGATTTAAGTGAACAATTGTATATCCGAAATAATATTATGTTCCAACGTTATGTAAATGCTGCCGCGTGCATCATTACCCTCTTTACGGCCTGCAACCATCCCGATGCACAGGAGCAGTCGTCTGAAAAGATGCCTGAAATAGTGGATTATAACTTCCACATACGGCCGATACTGTCCGACAAATGCTTCGCCTGTCATGGCCCCGATGCCAACAAACGCGAAGCGGGATTACGCCTGGATATTGGAGACAGCGCCTACAAAGCATTGAAAGATGCGCCCAATATGCATGCCCTGGTGCCTGGCAATCCCATGGCTTCAGCAGTATACCAACGCATCAGCTCTACGGACACTTCCATGCGCATGCCACCACCAGCAAGCAATTTGACACTCAGCAGTTTTGAAGTGAAACTCATTGAAAAATGGATCAAACAAGGCGCTAAATACAAACCGCACTGGGCGTTTGTTTTACCGGTATCGCCTGCGCTACCTACGGTAACAGACCGCAAATGGGCCCGCAACGCGATCGACTTTTTCACGCTAGCAAAGATGTCGGAGAAAGGTCTTGCTCCCAATCCTGTTGCGGATCATGAACGCTTGTTGAAACGTCTTAGTCTTGATCTCACCGGCCTACCTCCCACCCTTGAACGCATGGAGCGCTTTGCGAAAGATACCAGCGACAAAGGGTATGAACGAATGGTAGACGAACTGCTACAAGACAGCGCCTATGGCGAGAAAATGGCTGTTCACTGGATGGACGTAGCCCGCTATGCAGATTCCCACGGCTACCAAGACGATAACTACCGGAGCATGTGGCCTTGGCGCGACTGGGTAATTCATGCTTTTAACACTAACCTTTCCTATAAAGATTTTGTGACCTGGCAAATAGCCGGAGATATGATCCCCAATGCCACCCGCGAACAACTGTTGGCCTCTGGGTTCAATCGCAACCACAAAATCACGGAAGAAGGCGGCGTTATTGATGAAGAATACCGCATCGAATATGTAACCGACCGCACCAATACCTTCGGGAAAAGTTTATTAGGTGTCACTATTGAATGCGCGCACTGCCACGACCATAAGTATGATCCCTTCTCACAGAAAGAATATTACCAACTGTTTGCCTTCTTTAACAATGTGAAAGAAGTAGGACTGGAATCTACTGTAGGAGGGCCGGAAACATACGCTAAAAAGCCTTTTATGGAGATCACTAAAGAGGATCTTCAAGGGATACTCCACTTTCTCAACAAACAGGATACGGCCAGATTAATCGTATCCATCATGGGCGAAAGAGATACAGCGAGAAAGACATTTGTTTTAGGCCGTGGCAACTACGATAATCCCACTATTGAAGTGACACCTGGTACACCGCATGCCATTTTACCTTTTAGCACAGCTAGCTATCCGGCCAACAGGTTGGGGCTCGCCAAGTGGCTATTCGACGCTAAGAACCCACTTACTGCTCGTGTAATGGTAAACCAAGTATGGCAGGAATTTTTTGGTAGAGGGATCGTAAAGAGCACAGGAGATTTTGGCATGCAGGGAGATTTGCCTACCAACCCTGCGCTACTCGATTGGCTGGCAGTGGATTTCGAGCAACATGGCTGGAACATCAAAAGATTAGTAAAACAATTGGTGATGTCTGCTACCTATCGTCAATCGGCGGTGGTCACGAAGGAGAAGCTAAAGGCAGATCCAGAGAATATATACCTGTCCAGAGGACCACGTTTCCGCCTACCAGCAGAAACAGTGCGCGATCTTGTGTTACAAAGCAGTGGCCTACTGGTACATGAGGTGGGAGGTCCCAGTGTAAAACCTTATCAGCCTAAAGGCTTATGGGAACAAGCCACTTCTGGCCGCGGACAGTTGAGTACCTACCGCCAGGATCATGGCCAAAGTCTTTACCGTCGCGGGCTCTATACCTTCATCAAAAGAACGGTACCACCACCATCGATGATGATATTCGATGCCAGCAATCGTGATCAATGCGAAGTAAAACGCTCCACCACCAATACGCCACTACAGGCGCTCATGATGCTCAATGATCCAACGGTATTGGAAGCATCGAGAGTATTGGCCTCCCGACTAATACAACAAGGTGGTAGCACAGAGCAACATATACAACAGGCCTTTCACCAGATCGTTTGCCGCACTCCACAAACGCAAGAAACCGCGCTCTTGCTCAAATACTTTGAACAACAACAAGCATATTATAAAAAGGAACCGGCTAATGCTGCCAAACTGTTGAACCATGGAGAATACCCGATGGCAACCAACCTGGATCAAGCCTCCTGGGCAGCTATGATGCAAGTGATCACCACCATTTATAACATGGAAGAAACACTATCCAAAACATAGACGGGCGATGATAATATCCGCTTCACCATCATTCTCTCTTAAAAAATGACACGATGAAAAACGAATTCATGGAGCATCACCTGAATATGAACCGCCGGAAATTCTTGTCGCGGCTCAGTTTAGGTATCGGTAGCGTGGCACTTGGGTCATTGCTCATCCCCGACCTTTTCGGGAAAAGCAATGCCAATGAAGCGCCCTTCATCCCCGGTATACCACACTTTGCTCCCAAAGCTAAAAGAATCATTTACTTGTTCCAGAATGGCGCGCCCTCTCAGTTAGAGAGCTTCGACTACAAACCTAAGCTGCGAGAGATGATGGGCCAGGACCTACCGGCATCCATTCGCATGGGACAACGATTGACAGGCATGACCGCAGGACAGACCTCCTTTCCGCTGGTAGGCTCTTACTATGATTTCAAGCAATACGGAGAAGCCAGGGCATGGGTCAGCGATCTCTTTCCACACACGGCGCAAATCGTAGATGATATCTGCATCGTTCGGTCCATGTTTACCGAAGCAATTAACCACGATCCGGCCCTTACCTTCTTCCAAACAGGCGCACAACAGGGAAACCGCGCCAGCTTTGGTTCCTGGATGAGTTATGGCCTCGGTAGTGAAAATAAAAATCTCCCTGCTTTCTGTGTATTGTTATCACGTGGTAAAGGCAATGGACAAGGCGTATATTCCAAACTCTGGTCCAACGGCTTCCTAGATAGTATCCACCAAGGCGTGCAATTCAGCAGCGGCGATAACCCGGTATTGTATCTCAACAATCCTGAAGGTATCAATATGGCTAACCGCCGTCAGATGCTCGACCAGTTGGCTGCACTGAATGATCAGTCGTACAAAGATTTTGGTGATCCCGAAATCAATACCAAGATCCAGCAATATGAGATGGCGTATCGTATGCAAACAGCGGTACCAGAGCTTACTGATCTCTCCAAAGAATCGGATGATATCATCAAGATGTATGGGCCGGAATGCCTTGTTCCTGGAACTTTTGCGGCCAATTGCCTGCTGGCAAGAAAGCTCTCCGAAAGTGGGGTACGTTTCGTACAACTCTATCACCAAGGATGGGATCAACATGGCAACCTCCCGAATGAAATGGCAGGCCAAGCAAAGGATGTAGACCGCGCCTCCGCGGCACTCATCACCGATCTCAAACAACGCGGACTCCTCGATGAAACACTCGTCATATGGGGTGGTGAATTTGGCAGAACGAACTATTGCCAGGGTAAAATGACCGCCGAAAACTACGGCCGCGATCATCACCCACGCTGCTTTTCCATCTGGATGGCCGGCGGTGGCGTAAAACCAGGCATCGTTTACGGTGAAACCGACGAGTTCGGCTACAATATTGTGAAAGATCCTGTTCACGTACACGATTTCCACGCCACTGTATTACACCTCATGGGACTAGACCATGAAAAACTTACATTCAAACACCAAGGCCGACGTTACCGCCTCACGGACGTTGCCGGAAAAGTTTTACCAGGGCTAATGGCCTAAAATTAAAGTATTAATGGAGAGAAGAAAATTCATACAGGCATCCACGTTAGTTGCCGCCTCATTTTATATTTCCCGTGATCTCTTTGCTCGTCCGAAAGGCCCTGTATATGGCCACCAGGGCATGCGTTATACGCTGGATACCCGCTGGGGTAACCTGGATAGTAGTCGGCATCCGGTGAAAGACTGTCATGAAATGGTACAAGACCAGAAAGGACGTATCATCCTGCTCACCAATGAAACAACAAACAATGTCCTTATTTACAATAAATCCGGTAAGCTGTTAGACTACTGGGGCCATGAGTTTCCAGGTGCACACGGTCTTACACTCTCCAATGAAAATGGTACGGAATACCTCTTCATCACGGATACAGAAAAGCACCAGGTATATAAAACCACCATGGATGGCAAAATCCTCATGACGATAGACTATCCCGCGGAAACTGGGCTGTACAAAAAGAAAGAGGAATTTGTCCCTACTGAAACTACCATCGCAGAGAATGGAGATATCTACATTGCAGATGGTTATGGTGCACAGTATATCCTGCATTATGATCGCAATGGTAAACTGCTGCATACTTTTGGCGGTCGTGGAGAAGGAGATGCACATCTAGATAATGCGCATGGTATCTGTATCGACCGCCGTCAGGGAGATCCCACGCTGCTGGTAACAGACCGTACCCGCAATTGTTTTAAGCGTTTCAGCATGAGTGGCCAGTTACAGGAAGTGATATCGCTACCAGGTGCTTGTGTATGTCGTCCGGTGATTAAGGGCGATCATCTCTATGCGGCCGTATTACGCTCTCCAGATATGGGTGTCAATGGCAGTGGCTTTGTTACCATTCTCGATAAAAACAACAAGGTAATATCCAATATTGGCGGTACTGCACCTGTGTATAAAAACCAGCAGTTACAACCGATGCAGCAAGCGGAGAAAATCTTCGTGCATCCACATGATGTTTGTGTAGATAACGATGAGAACCTATACGTGGCGCAATGGGCTGCTGGGAAAGTGTATCCATATAAACTCAGGAGGGTATAATGAAATGGAATCGTATCCGCTGGCAGGAGGTTTGCAGCCAACTCCTATTCGCCACAAATATATTTGCACTGGTTTTATTTGTTGCCGGCAGTAGCATCGTAGCGCCAGCATGGTTACAAGTGTTGGGGCGCATGCATCCTCTGGTACTGCATTTTCCTATCGTATTGCTAATACTGGGTAGTCTGCTACTGTTTATACCATTACGGGAGCCGGAGGCCAATCGCTGGAAGATACAGTTTACTTCCTGGCTCTTGCTCGCGGCAGCACTCAGTAC
This sequence comes from Chitinophaga sp., assembly GCF_019236475.1. Lineage (GTDB taxonomy): Bacteria > Bacteroidota > Bacteroidia > Chitinophagales > Chitinophagaceae > Chitinophaga. The sequence goes on along the minus strand of NZ_JAFAIX010000004.1, from coordinate 344,041 downwards.
AGCCGTTACCGTGATCATGGGATTACTACTTGCGAGGGAAGGTGGTTATACAGATGATGGCCATATACAATGGCATAAATGGGGAGGAATGGCGGTATTATGGGCCGCGTCTGCCTTATACTGGCTACGCAATACCTCAAAGTCGTGGCTGCCGAAAATAAGCGCGGTAGTAACAGTTATCCTGGTAATCGTAACTGGTCATTTCGGTGCTGATATCACACATGGCAATAATTTCGTACTGGCGCCAGTGACGCCTCCCACGCCTATGGTACCTCTGGAAAAGGCATTGGCCTACGAGCATCTCGTGAAGCCCATCCTACAAGAGAAGTGTATGAACTGCCACAATGCAGGGAAAGCAAAGGGCGGATTATCCATGGAATTACCACAGCAATTGCTAGCCGGTGGCAAAAGTGGGAAGCTGTTCATTCCTGGTAATCCAGATATTAGTCTCCTAATAGAGCGATTACATCTTCCTGCTGAAGATAAAAAGCATATGCCTCCCGCTGGTAAGCCGCAGCTCACCAATGAAGAAGCAGCCCTGATTTATTACTGGATTAAAGGAGGCGCAGACTTCAAAAAAATGGTGGTATCGCTGCCAGCGCATGATAGTCTGCGATTACTCGCCACTGCACGTTTGCAGTCCGCAGGTTCTGAGGAGCCAGTGTATGATTTCTCCCCTGCAGATGAAAAACTAGTACAGCAGTTGAGTAACAACTACCGTGTCGTATATCCGATAGCGTTACATGCAGCACCGTTGGTTGCAAACTGGTATAACAAAGATAAGTTCAACATCCAATCTGTTGTGGATCTATTGAAAGTTAAAGAGCAGCTCATAGAGATGCATTTACAGAAGATGCCGGTAAAGGACGCAGATTTGGAAGTAATATCGCAATTTAAAGCGTTACGCGTACTTAATTTGAGCTTTACAAATATTACAGGACAGACATTGGCACAACTGGCCAAATTGCCTCATCTGCGCAGTCTTTCTGTATCAGGCACACCAGTTACTGCACAACAGCTCATGTATCTCAAATCCGCACCGGCATTAAAAGAGTTATATGTATGGAATACGGGCCTTTCCCCTGCGGATATCCAGCAGTTACAAAAGAATTTCCCGCAGGCCACGCTGGTGAAAGGCTTCACCAATGAAAAGGGGGAACAATTAAAACTAAATCAGCCTACGCTACTCAATCCTGTTGCTGTTTTCCGGAATAGTATGCAACTAAAACTGCAGCATCCGGTGAAAGGAGTAGCTATTCGTTACACTACAGATGGCAGTGCCCCCGACAGCTTGCAATCTCCCATATTTAAGGATAGTTTGCTGATTACGAGTAACACCACCATCCGCGCTATTGCTTGCAAGCCAGGATGGTATGCCAGCGATCCTATTCAGTTCTCGTTGTCCAAAACTACTTTCACACCAGACAGCGTCCAACTGGTCAACCAGCCAGAAGGTGCTTACATCGCCAATGGCAGTAATACATTGATCGATGGGCAAAAAGGTGGAACAGATTACGGTAATGGTAAGTGGCTCGGCTATACGAAAAATGGATTTGAAGCTATTATAAGATTCCATCAACCTATACCATTGCAATCAGTGACGATAGGTACATTGCGGAATGTAGGGTCATATATCTTCCTACCACATCAGGTGGAAATATGGGGTGGCAGCGATCCCCAGCACTTGAAATTACTGAAGAAGATTACGCCTCCTGCTGCTCAAAAAGACGACCCAGTTATGGCGATGGATATCGATTGCACTTTTGCCTCCACACAGGTATCTTGTATGAAGATAATGATCACACCGACCATTATCCCTTCCTGGCATCCCGGCAAAGGCAAGCATGCCTGGGTGTTTGTGGATGAATTGCTTTTCAACTAATAAAAAAGAGCTGTATCAAAAAAACAGCATTGAAGTCTGCGACTTCAATGCTGTTTTTTATTTTTTTAGTCGTCCCTGCCCGCCGGGCAGGGACGACAGGTAGAAGAGGTTTACCTTGACTAGACTTTCGTTCATCAAGATTCCTGCCTGAGCGTATTCGCCGGGTTTATATGGGCGGTACGATATACTTGGACGCCTATTGTCATTATCCCAACCAAGGCCAGACTACCCAGACATCCCATATAGACGCCGATACCAGGCGTAGCATGATAGGTAAAAATCCGCAGAAACAATGAGCCGAGGAACATGCCCAAAGGAAGTCCAATCACCACCGCAATCAGCATCAGTTTCACAAAGCCCCAAGATAAAAGCCGCATCAGTTGCCCGATCCCTGCTCCCATTATTTTCCGAATCACCACTTCTTTCGCTCTTTTTTCTGTGCTATGGGTTACTACCCCCAGCATTCCTAAAGAAGCAATTACAAATACTATGAAGATGATCACTGCATTCAGCTTCATGTCTTCATTTTCCATATATCTTTCATAGAGCTGACGCTCATACCAGTTGTATAGAAATGGTTCGAAAGGGTATACTCGCTTCCAGATTTTTTGTAGAGACGCGATTACCGCGTCCTGCTGTGCGCCCTCTTGTACAAGTAACGACACCGTTTTAAATGCAGCAGGATCATACTGCAATACGAGTGGTGTAACCGGCATCTCATAGCGCATGAAATTGAAATTCTTTACTACACCAGCAATAATGACTTCATTACTATCCAACATCATTGTCTGGCCAATACTAGCTTTCGGTTCCGTAATTCCGAGCGACTGCACCGCTTTTTCATTGAGCACTACAAAGTGCCCTTTGGAGGTATCCACATTGTTTTCCGGCAGATTATTGCCTGCAACAAAAGTAAGCTTCATGTTACGGATAAAGGCCGCATCTACCGAATAGGTGAATGCTTGCAGTTGGTCCATTCCTGCTTTAGCACGAGCATCCCGGGTAATATTAACACGTCCAGCAGATTCGTTCAAAGGGGCAGAAGTAGCGCCTATACTGTTAACGGTAGACAACTTAGCTATCTCATTATGCAACAAGGGATAGTTACCTGCATCCGGCAACGGGATATTCAACACATTTTTCCGGTTAAAGTTTTTATTATCCGTAGCCATGTAACGGAACTGGCTATTCATAATACCCGTTCCCACCATAAACACCAGGGACACTACAAATTGAATAACAATCAGCCCTTTGCGGAAGCCAATCTTGCCAAATCCAACAGGTCCCAAGGCTCCCTTAAGAATAGCAACCGGTTTTGCAGCAGACATGATACGAGCAGGAGCTGCACCTGCTATCAGTCCTGTAAATAGCGTAAAACTTATAAAGGACAGCCATAAAAGATAAGGATGTTGCACCTCCCAGACTAACCACCGGGCATGGATAAACGATTTCATGGAATACAATCCCAACACCCCTATTATCAGTGCGCAAAAGGCAATGAGGACACTTTCTATCAGGAACTGCATCACCAATTGCCAGCGTGCGGCGCCAGCCACCTTGCGCACACCCACTTCTCGCGTTCTACTCAAAGATCTTGTCAGTGTAAGATTGATATAATTAAATATTGCTAGAGAGATAATCACCAACACCATGATCATATTCACCAGTATCTTGAACCAAGGTTCTACACCAGGATTATTCTGCAGTCCCTTGTAGTCGGGGGAAATATCACTCAGCAACTGGCCTTGAAAGTGGAGATCCTTCACACCAGTATAATCCACTTGTTTTCTGTTATCGGCCCTTACTTGCGCCAGCATATGGTCTAATTGTGCTGGAGGAGTTCCTTTGTGCAACAACACATACGTATATGCGTTATAGTTTAACCAATCCTGCTGTGCTTGTTCAGTATTCAGCAAAGGATAAGTAGCCATAGAGACTACGATGTCTGCATCCAGGTGAGACTGTTTTGGCCCCAATGGTGCGAACACGCCCGTAACGGTGAAGGTACCACCATCTTTTTGCACTAGTGTTTTCCCAATCGGGTCATCATTACCAAAGAATCGCTCCGCAGTTTCATGGGACAGCACTACTGTATAGGGCGCTATGGCCGGTTGGCCTTTTTCCAGGGGGAAGTTGAAGATTTTATAATAACCGGGGCTTACATAATGCCCCCATGCCGACAATGATTTCACTCGGGTACTGAAATTCCCTCCAAAACCACGAATAACCTGCGCTACCTCTTCCACACTGCTCTGCTCCTGCAATAATTTATTTGCTAGCGGCATCGGGGAGCTAGCAAAAGCATACGTTTTGCCATCCGCATTAGTAACGTCTGATATAATACGATAAGTACGATCCGGATAAGGGTGAAATCCATCTTTCTCAAAACTACTTTGCAACTGGATAAGGATCAAGAGGCAGATAGCCATGGCGAGGCCCAAACCAATAACATTGATCAGTGAGAACAACCGATGTTTCCATAGGTTGCGCCACGCTATTTTAAAGTAATTTCTTAGCATTGTTACGGACTTTAATGGAATATCCTTGCCAAAGAAAATGCCCTTGTGTAAGTTAATTTAAATCCATTGATTAGAAATTAAATTTAAGCTTATATGTTCATTAGTAGTACAATTGGATGTTCAGATTTGGACAATGGATATTAGGGCACTATCACCCTATGGCAATCTGGCCGCGAGTTTTTCAGGCATATACTTTAATACCTGGTGAATAAACTTCCACTTGATGCCTGGTACAATCGTGAATCGACTACCGGCATTTACAATGGCGCGGGCTATAAACGAAGGTTGCATTAACAAGGACGCTGGGAGCTCAAGTCCGGCAGTCATCTTACTACGGATATATCCTGCGACAATCACATTCACAATTACCTTTCTGGGGAATAAATATTGCCTTAGTCCCGCCAAATACTGCGTAAATGCTGCTTTCGTACTGCCATAAACGAAGTTACTTTTACGCCCCCGTACTCCGGAAAGGGAGGATAGTCCGATAATCCTTTCCAAATGGTCATTATCACTATCTTTTATAATTAGGTTGATAATAGACACTGCACCGGCATAGTGTACCTGCATCATCCGATAACTGCCCTCCCAGTCTACCAATGCCTGCTCATTCGTTACCTGAAAACCAGCCGCATATACTACAATATGTGGCTTGGAAGGCAACCCAGCATAGAATTTACCGTGTTCTTCAAAAGCAGTGGCATCAAAGTAACAGATAGTCAGCCGATTTACGGGGGCATTCCTCGCTTCCATAAACGAGGCTATCTCCGCAGTGCTACGAGACGCAGCTATCACCTGATATCCTTTTTCGAGATACAATAAAATGGCTTCTTTTGCTACATCGGAATTGGCGCCGAGTACCAGAACAGTTTTGGGCATATACAAAGTTATGGGAGCTAAAAATAGGGAATTAGATCAGGATATAGTGGCCATCTCTTAAAAATTAATAACCATCTCACTCAAAAACGAAAAACCTGCGACCAGCGCAGGTTCTAAGTTAAAAACCAAAATAAAAAAATATCTATGGGGTAATTACATATTCCTGTATGGCCATCCCGCCAACAATCCCCAAGCCATTTTGAATATTACTATAAACGATTACTTTTTCTGACAAGGGGTCCTCATTTTTTAGTCGTGCCATAAAGCTGCTATACAAATAACTGTAGCTGCTGTAGGTGAGGGAAGTGACTTCCACTATTAATTTCTTAAACTCGCCCCCTCGGCCAGTGATGAAATTAAAACGAGAGCTGCGGCCATCGAAAAGGGCATCATCTGTATAGAATTCCGAGTGGTTATCCTTGTTGAAGATGCCATCTTGCAACTCCCCCGTTTTGAAATCCACTGACACTTTAAAGGTTTGTGGGTTACCGCCATTACTATCCGTGAACGTAGCTAATTCGTAAAACCTTATCCGGTAGTAATTCTTTTCTCCAGGTTTATCTTTCAGCACTACCGATATATTCCCTTTGGAGCCCCAACCTTCCGTGTTGGCCACCAACTTGATACTCATTTCACCAACACCTGCTTGCTCCGGTATAACATCACTCCCTTCCACGTCTTCATAACCCGGCACAGTAGCTACCACGCGGTATTTTGATCCCACCTGCGCCTTAACGGTCCCTTTATAGTAAGTTCTAGCATCGAAGTTGAACGGACTCAAGTATTCCTTGAAGATGCCATCCTCATATAGTTTCAACGATGCTGCTGCTGGCTCTGGAAATCCCCCAAAGGCGGAACTGCGACTGGAAAGTGTGACGTGCGCAACGATCAGACTATCTTTACTCATTAGTAAATTGAGCACCGGCTTATTGGCCTCTTCAGGCAAATCTATTATCACTGATTTTTTACAGCCACAGACAACGATTATCAGTAACAATGGTAGTAGCAATAATTTTGTTTTCATCATTTAAAATTTCAGGCTATAAGAAATACTAGGCATAAAAGGAATCAGGTTAACTGCTGTGAGCCTTGCCTTCGGACGCCCCTCCTCATATTTGTCGAGGTAATAGAAGAAAGGATTAAAGCGATTATACACATTGAGTAGACTGATATTCCAGGTACGTACTAATCCGTTCTTTTTGTACTTAATAAAATTTACCCCCACATCCAACCGGTGATAAGCATTGATACGGGCATTATTACGTTCATTAATGCGGGATACCCCAGGGGCCCAATCATGGGCGCCATTCTCAGAAACGGGACCGTTCACGCCCTCATAGGATGCCACAGGAACGGTGAAAGGAGCAGCGCTCTGGAAAGTCCAGGAACCAGAGAGCTCGATACCTTTCCGTAGCTTATATACCCCCACGATGTGGAAGTCGTGGCGACGGTCGTACTTATAAGGGAACTCCAATCCATAGTTTACCTGTGGATTGCGGCGGTTGGCCCAAGAGAGCGTGTATCCCACCCAACCTGTCAATCTGCCGATTTTCTTTTGCAGCAGCAGTTCCATTCCATATGCTTCTCCTTCACCGGCTGCTACGAGGTCTTGCCAGGCATCTCCCCTACTGCTGGTCAGGTAATCAGCACCTTCTTTATATTCAATCACATGGTGCATCCTTTTGTAATAGGTTTCTGCAGAAAATTCAAATTTATCATGAAAGACATTTTTTGCTATCCCTAATGCAAACTGGTCCGACTCCTGCGGTTTCACCTTATCGGTAACGGGTACCCACAAATCGGTAGGTAAGGAGATGGAATTATTGGCCAGTAGATGAACATATTGCGTCATGCGCGAATAGGAGGCTTTCAGCGCCCAGTCGCCCGGCAGAAGATATCGAACATTCAAGCGTGGTTGTAGGGAATGATAAAAACGATGCTCTACATTAAATGCGCTAAGATGTAACCCGATATTGAGTTTCAAACGGCGGGATACCTCCCAGTCATCTTCTGCATACATGTCCATTTCAGCGGCGTGAATATTTCGGTTGTTGTTGACAGAGTCCACTGTTACCTGCTCTTTCTCTGTTTGTTTAGACCGCAAGGCGCCAGGGGTGAAAATGCGGAACATATAAGAGGCGCCGGTTTTAATCGCATGTGCGGGTTTGGGATGATACTCAAAATCTGCTTTTGCGCCATAGTCCTTGATGCCGGAATGCAATTGCTGCAAATCGGAGAAGCCTTCACCCTTAGTTGTTCCTACTTGTGAAAAATCAGAGTTGAAATGATAATCGCTGCCGATGAGCATCACGTTGGAGAAGAGTTTCGGAGAATATACGTGGTTCCATCGTACCGTACCCGTGTAATTACCCCACAGAATACCAGCGTCTGAAACATAATCTTTGCTACCATTTAGACTGTTATACCTGTATCGTGTTTGCATTTTGTCCCGGCCGGAATAAAAGCTGAAGTACAGTTTATCTTTATCGGAGAACTTATGATGTAGTTTCGCATTGATATCATAAAAATTCAACCTCAGTTTTTCCGGAGGATTATTTTGGCTATTGAAGTATGCCTTTGCGGCGAGATCGGGATAAGATCTGCGTGCAGAGATCAAGAAAGTTGTTTTACCTTTTTGGATAGGCCCTTCCAGCGTAGCTTGTGCAGAAAGCAGACCTATGGAAAAGTCGCCATGCATTTTATTCATATCACCGTCTTTGGTAGCGATATCCACCACGGAGGACAATCGTCCGCCATACCGTGCTGGAAACGCGCCTTTATACAGGGTTACATCTTTCACAACATTCGTATTGAATGTCGAAAATATCCCCATCAGGTGCATCGGATTATAAAGTGGGGCGCCATCTAGCAGGATGAGGTTCTGATCGGGTGTTCCACCACGTACTAATAGTGCGCTCGTAGCTTCCGTTCCTTGTTTGACGCCTGGCAAGAGTTGCAGCGTCTTGAACAGGTCTGCCTCTCCGAATAGGCGGGGTGTAGACTGCACCATGGCGGCCGACACGTTCATGCGGCTCATCTGGGCAGATGTGGCTATATCCTCCGTCTGTTTGCCCCGTATCGTGATTTCCTCCAATTGGCGGTTGAGCGCTTTCATTCGGAAGGTCATGCTTTCTTTAGTGATCGCCACGATGGTATCCAGGCGCTGATACCCCATATAGGACAACAATACCCGGAGGGAATCCGTTGGTAAAGTGATGCTATAAAACCCGTAGGCATTGGTGACAGTACCCGCCTGGAATTGCGGTGCAGCCAGCGAAACACCGATCAATCTTTCACCGGAAGCAGCATCCTCCACGTACCCGCTGAGTGTATGGTCATGGTTAGGAGCCGGACCGATAATGATATGATCTCCTTTTACTTTGAACATCAGCGGAGTCCCTTTCAGCAGGTCTCTGCAGATGGTTTCCAGCGGCGTATCCTTGTAGGTATGTGCTTTAACGGTAACGGATTGTATTCTCGTATACTCGTAGGAGAAATGGACTTTGCTTTCTTGTTCCAAGAGCTTAAGGGCTTTCTCCAGCGAAGTAGCGGGAATATTGATACTAAGCTTTCTTTCATTTTGCTGGCCTACCGCAACCAGGCTATATGCTAAGAACAGAATGGTGAATATTCGTTGCATTGCGCGATTTCATTTTTTAAAGGCATAGTTATCCCCTGCCGCAATTGCAGCCGTTGATAGGGTTTGATCCTATGGTAAGTGATTATTGTTGTATGCCGGAGATAGTTACCCGGCCATTACTAAGCGTATAAGTCATGCCACTTAAGTCTTTCAGCATTTCCATTACTTCCTCCAGCGGCGTATTTTTGTCTATCTGGAGGTTGAAACGGTAGGGAGACATCATCTCTCTATCATACACTACCTCCACTTGGTAACGGTTTTGCAGCATTCGCACCACTTCGGCAAAGGACACGTTTTGCAACGTGAGACCTCCTTGACGCCAGGTATCGTCCTGCTGAATACCTTCATTACGTGTAGCCGTCTGCGTTGCCAACTGGTATATGACCTCTTGGCCAGCTTTCAGTACCCCTAGTACCTGGTTGCTATCGGACACCTGGACCATACCGGATTCCACATTTACTTGTATAAACGCTAAACCATGGTAGGCTTTCACACTGAATTCTGTTCCCAATACTTTTGCCTGTACACCCGCATCCGTACTGACGATAAAAGGATGTGATGCGCCTGGCGCCACGGAGAAGTGAGCGAGACCGTCGACGATTTGTACATCTCGGCTTTTCTTCCCGAAGTGATTAGCATAACGTAACCTAGACCCTGGTTCCATCCAAATAGCAGAGCCATCTGGTAGTTTCATGTAATACATATTCCTGCCTGCAGGAGCGGTTACTTCTGTATAAGACTGCGGTTCGGTATCTCCTTTGAAAAGGTACATCAAACCACCTGTTGCGATCAGCACTAGGATAGCCGCAGCTACGCGTCCATACATACGCCGGATAGGCCTTTTCTCCGGCATCGGTTCGGATAGTACAGGTTCACTAGGAGGTACAGGTTCCATTTCTGCCTGAATAGCAGCGAAAATCCCTACTTTCATGGATGCCCCTATCTCCTTCCGCTCAGTGGCATCGTCAAACACATGATCATCCGCAGGAAATGCCGCATACCATCTTTCTAGGACAGCGTTTTCTTCGCTCGTCAGCGTGCCGAGCGCGTGCTTTTCAAGCAGCAGATCGATGGTGTGTTGATCAGGATGACTCATATGCTGTTGTTTAATAGACAATCCTCAAATACCGGTAGTACTATGTGGAAGAAAAAAAATTAATCAAAAAGGAAATTTCCCAGTCCTGCCCGCAATTTTTTAAGTGCGGTGGAAAGCTGGTTTTTAACGGTTTGCTCTGAAAGAGCGTGTTTTTCGGCAATTTCACGGACAGAAAGGCCATGGTCTCGGCTATCGATGAACAACTGTCGCATTTTTTCGGGTAGCCGTTGCAGTTCCCTTTGGTAACTGGCCTGTAAATCAGCGCTAGCGATAGACTCCTCCGTTGAATGGGTGATTTCCGGCAGTTCTCGGCCTGCCAGCAGACGGTACTTCTCCCTGGCTTGTTCCGATTTCAAGTGGTTCAATACTCTAAACTTAACAGCTATACGAAGATAAGCTGCTACAGATTCCGTGATTTGTATCTGTTCTCTTTTCTGCCAACAGAAAATAAATACCTCTTGTACAATATCTTTGGCGGCGGATTTGTCGTACAAACGCCAATAAGCGCTTTCATACAGGGTTTCCCAGTATCGTTCGTATATTTCTCCGTAAGCTTGTAGATCGCCCTTCCGGACAAGCTGCCACAACTCAATATCCGGCGTTTGTTGAAGAATAGGTGTAGACATGTAAGGGAATAGCTTCAGCGGCAAAGGTAGGAAAACACTTGTTAAAAGTTACTTAATTGCGTTCAATGTCAATACAAGGCGCCACCATTCATCTACACATCGTCCTCCGTCTTCACTAACATTCACATATCCTATCGGTAAATTATCCGTTTTCAAGCAAATGGCATATCGGAAACCAACAGGTGTTTTATAAGTCTTTAAATATTTTTCTTGTAAAATAATGCGTTGCTTCCGCTTTTGTTTCAAAGGGAAATAAAGGGAGAAATGTATTTACATCTTCGTCATTAATGATATTAAAAAGTGCGTCCACATCGTTTTCAGAAACTCTACGCAAAATCAAACATGTGGTCTGAATTTCTGGTGTATTGCTTATGTTATGTTGACTATTGCTCATGATCCTTTTGGATAAATAAAATTTGTTTGTGCTTCTTTTGTTTTTATAGGTCTTATCTCAATACTTGCAGAGGGTACAAATGCAAATTCAGGATTTTGCATAGCAATTTCAATTGCCTCGTCAACGCTATCCGCCTGGATATGATAATAGCCTACTTGTATTTCTTTTGCAGGGTCAATAATAGCAGTATGCCAGTCATTATTTGTTCTCGAAATAACGCAACCTTCTCGTAGGAGTGGTTGTGCCGCTATTAGTTTTCCCTTAGACTTTAAATGCTCGATATACACCTCGCATTGTTTAATAAATTTCAGATGCTCATCGGCTGTAAGGCTGGCTTTTGCATCGCCTGCATTCCGTATATACAACATAAATTCACTTGCCATAAAGTATGTTTTATATGTTGAGAATTAACTGAAGTATAAAAGTAATTTGCTGCTACCACTGTTGTTAAATTACAGCAGGTATTAAGCATTCGCTATGCTTAGATCAGTCCGTTTACACAAATGCCCTTAATAGCCCATGAAGGTACCAAATTTTACGCATTACCTTAAATAGCCCATTTCTACCTAATCAACTTTTCGAGCTCTTAAAATGTTCGTTTAAATAGCCTTTTTATAGGAAGAAAAATTCCATATATCTCCTACTGTCCCTATCTTTGGGCATAATTTCAAACACCTATACCTGATCCATGAAAAAACTAATCCCCATTGGAGTAGCATTATGCTTAGGCGCATTTATGTTCAGTTGTTCCAAAGAAATGTCAAAACCCAATGACCCTACCAATCCAACTACTCCTCCTACGGGCGGTGGCAACAATTCCTGTAACAATGTGAAGATGAATGTTACCAAGATGTATAACCCTTCTAATGACAATGAAACGGTGATCATCAGCTATGATGCCGCTGGGAAAGTCAGCAATATCAATATGGGCCAGTTCTTTCACGAAGAGCAAAAAATATCTCTCCGCTATGATGCCAACAATAAAATAACAGGCAGTACTGTTCTTTCCGGCTACGATAACATACCAGATACCTTAACCTATCATTACAACCAGGCCGGTCGGATTGATACCATCTACTCCCAGAAGAAAGGACGTGGTATCTTTCAATATGATGCATCAGGCAGGGTGATTAAATCTGGTAGTTGGGGCAATAAGGATGCTAATGGAATGGAGCATGGTTACTATTATCAAACTACCTACGATGATAGTAAAAATACTGCCGATGTAGTATTGTACGAAACGCCTTGGAACCAAACAGGACCTTACGCTAAAGTAACTGCCTACACCTTCAAATATGATGACCGGAAAAATCCATTTGCGTCGCTGGCTATCCATTGCTATTTCATGGATTTAGACACCTGGGAACTCAATATCCTCAAGCTGATGGGCGCACATAACGTAACAGATGCGACGTTAACTTATTCTTCCTCTGGCATGACTACTCCCTATACAACTGGCTTTTCTTATAAATACAACGGTAATTGCTATCCTGATGCTGGCAATAGCACCCTATTTGGTATGGTGTTATTCCCTGGCAGTAGTGCCGATCGTATCTTTGAATACAAAAAATAATTGGCTGCGCACCTTGTTTAAAGGTGCGCAGTTTCTTTTTATCCAGTGAATTGAATGAAAGCAGGATTCGAGTTATTTAAAACACGCAGACATGATGACCGTATTGATATTGCCGCATTAGAGGCACAATACAACATCCAACTACCGCCATTATACAAGCTATTTGCATCCACCTTCCATCTCGATGATTATCCGCCTTTTACCGATCAATATTACGTCCCCCATTTGGACCAATACCGGTATACTGGAGACATCGCCTACCTCCCACTATACGATGACGAGGAAAACAGATTGCACCTGCTTTTAGATAACATAGAATATGCCCTAAGAACTCATAAAAATTGCTTTGCTACAGAAGTGGAATGGCAAAAATTTGGCTTTTTCAGGATTGGAGGGATTGGTATGGGCGGAGGACTGTTCGTTGGTACCAGGGAAGAAAATAATGACCGAATTTTTCGCGTACGATGGGACTGGCCGCAGGAATATGATGATATCTGTGATAATATATTTGAGCTCGTACGAGGACTTACCATGATATATGACCCCAACGATCCGCCGGCATTTATTAGCAGCTATGATCAACTATATAAAAACTGGGGAGATGAATTTTGGCGGATAAAGACCGATTAAATGTTAGAGATAGCAATAGGGTGAGACGCGGTTCAAAAGTATGGCACTGATTGTACCTCCAAGAAAGAGGGTAGTAAAAAGTCCTGAACGACTTAACTCCTTAAAGCATCTACCCCTCTTAGCACTGTCCTATAACTACTCCATAAAAATCAAAAACGTATTGCAATAAAAAAACCGCAGATAAGTGCGGCTTTTCTATTTTATTATGCTTTTGGTCTTAGCTTATTTCGGTTAACTAAACAAATAATCAATACAAAGCCAAATAGCGAGATAAAATGTATCAGCAGATTATTATCATGCAGCTAATCCCTTTTTTTATATTTCTTATTAAATCTATTGTCAAAATTCGATGATCAGATATCAAAGAAACAAGGTTAAGTAAAATCATGCATATCAATCCATCTATAACAATCTTCGCAGCATGCCCGATTGATAATCTTTCGACAAGTATACTTATCAGTGGATATAATATTAGCCCCAATAATAATCCTTCAATGTAAAACCATAATAAATAAGAAAATATCTCAGTTGAAAAAAAATTAAAAAAATACTTAATACCTATTACTACCAACAGGCAGCATGCATAGTATATTGATATAAATTTTGCAGAAGCTTTCATTACTTAACAGTTACAAATGTTCGTCTTTCAGATTTTGTTTTAACCCATTCTCCATCATCATTCTTGTTATAAACATCTACGTTAGTATAGACCGCATTAGCCTGAACATTTCTTCCAAAATGTCCATTGCTTTCACTAATATAATCATTAATTGCCCCTACTTGATTCCCTGCTACACTAAATGAACCTACTTCTTCTCTAATTCGTATCTCGGTTTCAAAAATTGCACTATTTTGCTCTGTACTGCCTCTTGAATCTGCAACGTAATTAAATGTAAACATATCAATCTTGCCCTTAAAGTTTAAACTCTTTCCCAAGGCGCTGGATAAGTGACTTGCATAAGTCTTATACAAACCTGGTCTATTAGCAATTTTATCAGGAGCATGCCCTCCTTCCCCTTCAAAGGCATGTCCATGGCCAGTACTATACATGGTGTTGGGATCGTCTAGCCTCGTGTGTGCATAACTATCGCCTAATCTATGCAATGCCAAACCAAGAGTTAATGTTGTTTTAGCATCTTCCACCATATCCGCTGATTTCATTCTCTCATAAGTTGAAGAACCTCCCGTCAAGGCGTGAACGGCTCTTTGATATGTAGGATCCATCCATGAAGGATTCTCTGCATAGGCATCTCCATTCGCATACATTCTATTATCCCATCGTTCGGTATGATGTGCGATATTAAAGGCATACTTACTACCCATCATTGTTGCCATTAGATAAACTGTCCAAAAATGTCCATCTGTTTCATAGGCTCCATTAGGATCAATATATCTAACCGGATTATTAAATCCATATCTATAAGGTGACAAACCAAAGCTCTTTTCAGTTGACGGATCTACAACATGCCATCTCCCTATCTGCGCATCATACATTCTGGCTCCATAGTCATACCACTCCAGTCCTGAGCCATCTCCGAACTCCCTACTTTGTAGTTCTTTCCCATTGTATTTCATACGGTTCTCCGCATAGTTACTCCCCTTCAACGCATTGGAAGATATCCCCGCCATCGTCAACCCAAACGGATAATAATGCGACTCTTCCAACAACGGCCCGCTGCCATGAGTAATTACCAGGTTATCGAAGTATACATCTTCATTACTCTCAATCGTTGTATAAATATAAACAAATCCACTTTTCTTTAGGATGATATTGTCCGCACCGAGGGTCTGAACTACATCAGGAGCACCCTGTACCTGGCGCGAACCACTATTATTATCTACCAGTTTGAACTGATCATCGAAGGTCGCGAAAGTGATATATGCCCTAGGCTTGTCTGGCAGATTATGGCTGTTATCTTTCTCTATCAGATGACGCATATCTGAACTACTGAAATTAGTAGAGAGGTTATTGGAACCTATGGCCGAATATCCACTTGTACCTACTGGAGATCTTACATTTACAAAAAAAGCCGCAGGGCCGCGGCTTTCAATGATTCACTTAATTAATTCTTTGGTCTTCATGCCAAGAACTAAGAATTACCTTCTATCCTCGGTAGAATATCTTTTAACCGGCTCATTTCATCTGTAACATTATACATATCCCGATCTATTATTTGCTTTTCATATATGCCTATGAGTTCTTGCAACTGAGGATTATTATTGAGCTTTGCCGCTATAATGCCTTTTAAAATACGATAGTTATCATTTGACATATGTACTTTATATTCATTGGGCCTCGCATTAATAATTTTATCAACCATAGCCACGGTTGAATTATTCAGACAATAAGGGAAAGCAACTTCTTTAAATTTTCTTATTAATTGTTCTGCCACCAATGAAATATGTTCTTCTTCATATATACGCAGGTCAAGGCTTCTATTCCTATTTTCATATAATCCATCGGGATTTGCAATGATATTTGCAATACTATTCCCGATAGTTATAAAATTGGTATCGGTTTTAAGCTCTGTATTTAACGTTATCTCTTTATAAATTTTTTCTATTGCTTTTACATTAATCCATATATATGGCTCAATTAGAAAACCTTTTTCTCCTGTCTTGATTATAGTTCTATTATAAACAAGAAACTGATATGAAAAAATATTAGTGCTTGTTCTTTTGATAAATCCTTGTTCTTTATATGAAGGTTCAAATTCAAATGCCTTCAACTCAGTTGTAAGTAAATCTATTAGCTTTCGTAAAACTTCTTTTTGCGTCATTACTTCTTATTTATAACATTATAAAAGATGCAGATTTTGAATCCCATCTATATACACCAGTCTTAACTTTTGAAGGGTCAACTTTCAGTCCTTTATATGGACCAGCATTTTTACCGGACAAGCCCCCAACATCACCATCATTAAAAAATAACTTTTGTGCGTTTCTTAACCGACTATCATTGACTTTTGATTCAAATACCCCTACTACCTTACCTTCTTTGACTACTACAAAGTCAGCAATCATTGAAGCTCCATCCATTTTTATATTTACCTGTTCCAATATATCGGCTTCTTTAAATTGTGTTTCTAAAATTCCTCTAGTAAGTTTTTCGCCCTCCGCACCAATCTCATTTATGGATGTGAGACCATTAAATGGATTTTTAGCAAGAGCTCCTTCCTTAGCAAAGATTCCTTCCTTTAAAGGTGAAAGTGCCATTGCAATATCGGTTAATGCGTGTGCACCTACCGCATACTTTGTGAAGGCCTCACTACCAGAACTCCCATACTGCGCAGACAGATTTAATGCGTAATCAATCCCATTTTGGATTGGTGTTTGGGAAAGCATATGTCCTAACCCTTTTAAGGTTTCAACGGGGTGGCGCACTGCATGCACCGCTCCTTTTGCTACATTTAAAGCAGCCCCACCAGCACCAGCAACAAGACAGCTCCTGCCTGTCTTCCAGCAGTTTTAACAGTACATTACTATCATCATGGGATACCAGTACACTGTTTACATCTTCTCCATCAGGCAGCACCACCTGGCTGATCTTCACCCGTGGAACCAGTGACAATAACAGGTTGGCATGCTTGACAGTAGCAGCCCTTCCGCTTTCATCGCCATCCAGCATAAAGATGATTTCTTTAAGTGCAGGCAGGTTTACAATAGCCTGCTCATGTTCTGCTGTCAGCCCGTTGGTGCCATACAAGGCTAATACTTCATAGTCCATACTCAGCGCTGGCGCCTGTAACAGGCTGGCAGCATCTATCACGCTTTCGGTCAGTATCAGCCTTGTGGCGCCACTACTTGGGTAACAGGGATAAAGGCCAGACCGACCACTTAAATAAAAATGCCGCTCATTATCGTTATTACTAATACTGCGACCATATAAAGACATGATCTTATTTTCTGCATTCCGTAAAGGGAAGATCACGCATTCCCTGCCCCAGACCGTGTAACCCTGTACAGCACGGGATTTTAGCAGCCCATAAAAGAATTGAAGAAATTCAGGCAGTAGATCCTGATACCAGGGCTATATTATTTAACATCATTGATACCTATCTACGCGACTATAAAGCACGTAAAGCATATGCATAAAAAAACCGCAGCTCATAGCTGCGGTTTTTTTATGCATATGCTCATTATATACGTTTAAAGGTATGCATACTATTTCGATAGTATTCCTGGGTGAAAATCCCCACTTGTAGAGGCAAGTTAGGCATATCACCGCCTCCTTCAAAATAGAACGTTATCCCCAAGTCCATAAAGGTTAAGGAACTTGCATCACCATATATATCTTTAGATACCAACGATAAAGCATCATAAATTTGTTCGTAAGACATACTAAACAAATCAAGTCCATTGTATTCAACTTTCAACGGAGCATTCAATCCAATAAAACTAACCTTATCATCGTCGTAATCAGCTGTAACCTGATTATTTAAGAAATAATCAATCTCATCTCCTCCGCTTTTTCTACTCGAATACTTATTCTGATATTGTTCCCTAAGCTTTGCCCTTTCAGTGCCCAACATGATATCACCTGCACCAACAAAAGGAGTGATATTTATAGTCATAATTTCTATTTATTTAATCCTCTCTGTAATTTAGGCAGTAAAACATCTTTAAAATAATTCTCCATCTGCTTTATACCCTTCTCCATATCTTTTGTCGTAATATTCGCATCTTTTAGCATTTGAGGATTCTCCTTCATTACAACTCGTAAGTTATCCACTCCCATCTTAAATGCGTCTTCAAACTTCCCTTCATTCAGTAATCCTTGCTCAACCGCCCTATACTCCCTCGCTGATCTAGCTCCTCCAAAACTGCCTGTTTCTGCATGCAATGGCGTAGGTGTTTGTACTGCCGGTGCCTCACCTTTTTCTGCCTTACCTGTATTCTTCAAAGATGATGCAGATGGAATTTCGTGTCTATCAAAACCCTCTTTCCTTGGCAATGCATCCATCCTACCGCCTTCAACCGCTGGATCCTTCTGAAAAGCACGAGCTAAAGGCTTCAATCCCCCAGGCGCAAAACTCGCAATGGTATGTACTCCCGCATTGTCTCTTGCTGCCTTAATTGCAGGAGCATCTGATGCTTTACCTGTTGGAGCTACAGCCGGTTGAGACACAGTAACCAAGCCAATAACTATCGGTATTAGAATCCAAGGAAAATCACCGTTAGGATCAGAGAACCTAACTGGATTATCAAAATTAGATACATAAGGAGACCACATCTCCATTTTCTCAATCTTCGGATCTATCTGCCACCATCTCCCTATCTGTGGATCAAGATTTCTAAACTGCGCATCATATTGATTTAAATCCAGATCGGTAGTATGTTCTATACCATTATACTCTCTCCGATTCTTAGGATATTGTGTCCCCTTCAACGCATTCGAACTTATCCCCGCCATCGTCAGGCCAAAAGGATAATAATGCGTCTCCTCCATTAACGGCCCACTTCCATGCGTTACTACCAGGTTATCAAAGTATACATCTTCATTACTCTCATTCGTTGTATAAATATAAACAAATCCACTTTTCTTCATGATGATATTATCCGCACCAAGGGTCTGCAATACATCAGGAGTTCCCTGCACCTGGCGGGAACCACTGTTATCATCCACCAGTTTAAACTGATCATCAAAAGCAGCAAAAGTAATATATGCCCGAGACTTATCTGGTAGATTCTGGTTGTTACTTTTTCTATAAAATGGCGCATATCAGAGCTGCTGAAATTGGTTGATAGGTAATCTGAACTAATGGCTTCGACATCGACTTCACTGCATATACATTAAAAGCCGCGGGATTGACCTGCAGCTTTTAATGTATTAATAGTATTCAGTTAAGGAATCTTTAGACTACATACAAAGAGTCAACAAGTTACCTTCTCAGATGTAAAATAAGTTTAGCACCCGTTAAGTACCTGGTACACTATGACAATGAAGCTCATAAGAACATTTTTCAAAATCAAACTCAATCTTATCTTTCAATATTTTGTTTAACTGTTCGGCCTCTCTAGCGTTGATACCATAAACATAATACATTAATGGATCATCCGCATCAGGATGAAAAATTTCCTTAAGGTTCGCTAAAGATATAGGGTCAATATTCCGAAAAAAAACTTCTTCCTCTGTATCTAGCGAAAAGCAAATGATATCTCTTGTAACTTCCATATATTAATTATTTTTCCACAGATCTGCTTGGATCTGGTTCTTTTGTTTTTTCACCAGTATTAGGATCATATTCGCCTAAATGGTTTCTTCCTGATTTATCATACATCTCAACTTTACCATGAAAAGAATCCCATTCTAAAATTCTCCCATCTGGCATCTTCCATCTTTTCCTGTGAGATTTACGTGGAGCAGTCCTTGCAGAAGGGAATGCTGGCAGGTCCCTCGGGGCTGGAATATATTTCTTTAGCGGGATATAATCTGAGCTCCTCTCTCCATAGTTTGCTGGCCATACCAAAAGCATTAATGTCAATACAATCGGATTTGGAGGCGCGATCGTCCATTCTGGAATTGCTGGTGTTAAAGGAGCCAATGTCAATGGTAGAGCAATGTTTGCTGTTCCTGTATGACCATCAGATTTTTTAGGCTTTATACTGGTTACTGTCACAGTATTTAAAGTTCCACCATCCATTCCTGTTCCCGTCCAACCTGTTTGATTATTGTAGGTATAGTATGAGTTACCTCCTGTTTCTGAATTGGGTACAACATATACATCACCATTCACCGGCTTAGAAGGAGGCGGACCACCACTTGTAGTGTCCAATCCAGTAGGATCAGCATACAAAATCGGATTATTCATTCCAAAGTGATAGGGAGAAAGATCCCAATGATTCTCGGATAAATTATCCTGCTGAATGAACTTACCTATTTGTGCATCATACTGTCTGGCATTAAAGTCGTACAACTCCAGCGAGCTTCCGTCGTCAAATTCTTTCGTTTGTAGTTCATTTCCATTGTATTTCCTTCTATTCTCCGGGTAATTCGTCCCCTTCAACGCATTCGAACTAATCCCCGCCATCGTCAGCCCAAAAGGATAATAATGTGTTTCTTCCAATACTGGCCCTTCAGAATGTGCAACTACCAGATCATCAAAGTATACATCCTGGGCGGTTTCATTGCTGGTATAAATATACATAAAACCACTCTTCTCTATCACAATTTTATCCTGGGACAAGGTTTGTAGCTGATCAGGAGTAGCTTTCACCTGCTTGACGCCACTATTATCTTCTACCAGTTTAAACTGATCATCAAAAAGTACAAAATTTAAATAGGCTTTAGGTCGATCTATATCTGGATGCTGAGGGTTTCTTTCCTTTAGCTGCCGATAATCATTATTATAAAAATTGGTGGTGAATGGTGTACCATTTGCATCTTGGGAAACGCCATGGGTACCTGGTTGTGATTTCTGGCCACCAAATGCCTCCACCAGATCTGCCAGCATATTCTCAGCAGGTGCTGTACCGGCCTTCTTATCGCCAGGTCCTGTTGATTTATAGAAGGCTTTCACTCCAACCTGAATCGTGTCTCCCGACATTACACGCAATACGATAGATGGACCGATTTTTCTGCCTCCATCCTTTGCGGTGAGTTTTGCGACTGATTTATTCTGTGCCTCCGTTGATGGGTATCCTACAGGTTTATCTGCACGGGTAATATCAATATTGCTAAATAAGGCTGTCTCCTTTGCTGCTACCGGCGTTTCCATCGTAGCCGCATAAATATTACGATTGCTATTCTCTGTTAAGACCAGTCTGGTATTTCCCAGATGATCCTTTACAAAATAATCATAAATGTATGCAGGCTCCTGACCTGAAGCAGTTACCACCCTGATCCTGCCTTCCTCATGCGGGATTGTTTGCAGGGAATCATTCTGATATACAAACCCGGAAATATAATCTGTTACTACCGTTTTCTCTGGTGTTACTGTTCTATCTATTACAATTTTTTTCAGTTTGTTACCTGTCGCATCATAAGAATAGGTAATCGTGCCTTTTTGTGCTATATCAATACGAACAGGGAGATTCAAGTGATTGTAAGTAATGTTGGTAATAGCTTTATTTCCATCTGACACCATGTTTCCCATCAGATCATAAGCGTAATCATCTCCAGCGTTCTGACCATTTTTGAAATCACCTAATTTGGCGCTGACAGTAGAACTATCATAAACTGCCGCGAGTTTATTACTATTGGGTTGATAGGAATATGCCAACCTGTCTATCGATTGAATGGCAGTTCCTTCCATGCCCTGCTGTGCCATATGCAGGATATTTCCATTAGCATCATAGTTGATCCATTTTACAGAATAATCCACATTTTTATTACTCCACTGGCCAGATTCCAATTGTGTATAGGTTCCATTTGAGAGTCTATTAACCCTATCATACTCATAGCCAAAAGACCGGACCGTTTTATCATTCCAGCCCTTCCAGCGCACTCCCGCAATGTTTCCATTCACAGAAGGAATACTGTATCCATTATCATAACTGAGCTCCTGACCAAAATGTTGCGTGGTGCTTTGACCATTCAGATATTCTTTACTGATTCCACTTAACCATCCCCGAATATTATAGTCAAACGTCATTTCTTCCAATGCTGGATTACTGCCGTTGATACCCAACTTTTTACCGTTAAGACGTCCTAGTTCATCATAAGCATTCAATGCTATTGTTCTTTCCAGACCAGGATTATCATTCAGACGTTTCTTCACTGATTTTAGATTTCCTGCATCATCATATTCATTGATGGTTAACAGAGTCGTCTTGGGCTGCTGCGTACTTTTATTATTGGCATGACGAAGGTATGTACTTAGCAACTGTCCTTTAAAACTATACAGGCTGGTTAAAGTACTTCTGCCGCCGGAAGCATTGTCAGTTGTTGACTGGATAACCCGACCTTTATTATTATAATAACTAGTGGTGGTAAGCCATTGATCAGTATCCAACACTCTGATACGAATGCCTGTAACCAGGCCTTTAGTATCATTCGTTACGGTGGTATTATATTCAGGATATGGATGCTGACCAACTTCTGGTTTATTCAGATCTTCCGTTAAAACTGGATGAGCACCAGGAAAACTATAGTTATCATAAAATGTAAATGATAAAGGAGTAAGGGCAGATGCAGGAATGTCTGGCAATGGGCTACTCACTTCAATATTTACTTTTCCTCCATTACCCTGCGGATTAATAATAAAATCCTGTTCTGCCCCTTCATTCGTACTGAATCCCGGTAACAGTTCAATACTATTACCTGCCTCGTAGTCTGTTCTGTCATTTACCGCCGTTATGAGGTTTTCTATACCAGCAAAAACATACGATTGCGTGCTGTTTACATTTGTCGTAGCGTCCATTCTTGACTGCAAGTCCTCTCTTGTAGCAGCACTATTATAAAATGCTGTTTCCACAGGTCTGTTTATGGCATCGTAGAAGGTCACCAGCCATTTCCCCTGGACTTTTAAATTACCATCCCGTGTAAATGCAACCCGATCTCTCACATCATATACTGTTTCTTCAGCTTCCGCACCGGGTACTTTCTTTACAATTAATCGCTTACGGCCATCATAACTATATTGAAAGCACAAACCATTTTCAACCCTGGATACATCCCAGTTATCTGTAATTTTCTGAACTGCCAGTGGCGGTAAAACAAAGCGAAGATCGCCCTGATCATCATAGACATAATAGGTAGTCAGCCACCCCATATGGGCCTTTCCTGGATTATCTGCTGACTTTACCCTTTTGCAAATAACACGATTAGCCTTATCTACAAACGAAATTACCTGATTGGATGCTTCATCTATTGTTACATTCCTGAAGAGCTGTCCGGCACCATAAATGACAGTTGAAACCGGACGTTTATCACCCATTACCCATATACGAATAGAATCATCTATTGTATTCGTTTGGTATTGCTGTTGTACTGGATAACTTCCCCCCGTACTCGCCCAGGTATTTCCTGGGGAATAAGTATACAGCAAACGGCCTAACGGTGAAGTCTCTACGACATTCTGGGAATAGAAGATTTTCTCACCGGATAAATTCCTATTCAAATCAGGATTTTCATAAAACGCCTTCTGTGCATTAAATGGATCATTTTTAAATTCCCCATCATTTGTATTAGCAGAAGTCTGGACATACGGAAGGTATTTATAAATCTCCCGGCCATATGCATCATACAATACGGGTGTTACATAATCCTTACCAGTGGGACTCAACCCTTTGACAACAGTCTGCAATGGTCTGCCCAAACCATCCAGGAAAACGGTAGATTGCTTTACTTCCTTAATTGTTTTACCTGTCTCACTGACAGCCGCCGCATCTGTTAAAGGCTTATTAGGCTCCCAGGTACGTATAAAATTGAGATTAATTCCATTGTAAGTACCGGGAACAGGAGCGGGCGCCGCCAGCGTCCTACCTGCTTCATTTGGGATATTCTGTGCCACTGTACTCATTGCACAAATCAGCAGCGACAGGGTATAGAGATATTTTTTCAAGATTTTACTTTCTTTTGAGTGGATAGTTGACATGTTTCTAACCGAAGTAGGTATGGCTACTGTTGCTTCAGGACATACTCCATTTTTTTAAGAATATTGCCTTCTTTGTCTCGGACTAATAACAATCTCCCAAATTCATCATATTCATAAGTCGTGATATTTCCTCTGGCATCTGTTTCACTGGTGATGCCGAAAAGAGGCTTATAGGTATAAGTGAAGACTTGTGCATTGGTGTTGGCCAGTCCTTTCCTGATCTTATCCAGTTCCGCTCTCATTGCAGCATCTGTGGTAGCTGGATCGTTTAGGATTGCTGGGTTAATAAAACTGCTGACTGTATTATAGTCGCTCCCAAGAATTTTTGCTACAGGATAAAGGTTGGAATAACCCCAGACATATACTTCCATCACATCGTTGCGTTTGCGTTGTTGCAGAATATTTCCAAACACATCGTAGGAAATATAGTCCATCGCAATGCCATCGTTGGCATTATTCCGGATCATTTCAATGCTACGTGCCCTTGTACCGGAAGGTGTAAGCTGGAAATTACTATTGATGGCAGAAAGCAATCTGGAACTCAGATAATTCTCCTTTTTAAGCTCTACCCCAAGGATATTATTTGACAATAATGCCTGACGGGCTATTTCATCACTTCCTGTTAGTGTAAGTTCATATGGATAAAAAGAAACAGAACGATTCAATTCCCCGTTACTAGTTTGTGTAGCTACTTCCTTTACATGCTGGTGATCGTTATATAAATATGTTGTAGGGATCTCTATAACCTTTGATGCATCCTCCAGATCATAAACCCGTTCGGTTTTTGAGCTAACAGCAGACCAGGTAGGAGTTATAGTATAAGAGACGCTCACAGGGTATTTAATATATTTATTAACCCATTCAACTACCATCGCCTCAGGGTCTGTTTTGATCCCATACGTCATCAAATCATCTGCAGATCTATTATCATAATCATAATCTACAGATTTGACCAATTGGAATTTATTATTCTTAAACTGATAATCTTTTTTACTTTTCAATTGTCCTCTGAAATCTTCGGCGCTAATAGGAGGCGGGTATGGTAATCCGTACTGATTAATATCCCTGGCATAGGTATAGGTATAATTAGTCATACCTGTTTGCTCAGGGGCAGATGTCGTTACATACACATTTTTATATCCAACCAGGGAACCAGCGAAGTTCACCTGTTGCTGGGTACTGAAGGATTGCAGTCTGGCGACCGTATATTCGCAGGTATACTCCTTTGATAAAACAGGGTCCCATTTTACATTACTGACATCTATTTTATCTGCATAATTTAATCTACTGTCTGAGAAGATATCCCCTGATGAGGTATCTGACTCAGGGCTTACAGTATATCTGTATTTTTCTGTTAAGGGTATACTACCGGCATTTTCAAATGTTTTTATTTCCCTAATCCTTAATCCCCCAGCATAGGAATTGATTTTGGACTTATCAATTACCTTCCATGAAAGCAAGACATAAAAGTTTTGATAATTAGGAGGATTTTGATTGAAAACAGCCGTCAATACATATGTTCCGTTAGGTATATAATGATCCGAAAATGGATAAGTGATTGCAAAACCGAAATAAGGAGGTCCTTCTTTACGCTGTATATATACATTAGCACCGGCAGTTCCAGGAGGTACACCTAGCTCGCCGATCTCACCATCCAGGAAAGCACCTCCATTTGGATTGTTATTATTAAGAATTTTATCAGGTGGATTATTAACAGTAAACTCTACTTCATACCTGGCAGACGCTGGTAGATTATTCTCTTCCCCTATAGGAACATCATTATAGTCTGACTGCAAGACAGCATAGTCCTTTTTATATTGCAATGGCAAATTATCTGAATACGCGTCATTATTTTCATACACAAACTCCCTGTAACCACCCGTAGGAAAAACCATCTTCTTCAGGATCCCAAATTGACTAGAGTAAATATCTACATTTCTATCCGCGCCTCCTATAACGATAGCGTTATTATTCGTCCCTGTAATGGTAACAGTAGGAATCAGTGAATTATTGCTTAGCTTACCATTATAAAAACCCCAAAAGTCTTGTGCCATGGAGGTTCTGCAAGGAGGTACAATAAATTCCTCATACTCAAATGAGTAGGAATTTACCTTTTTATTGCTACTTATTTCCTGATAGCCAGAAAGCAACATCCACTTATTAGTACGATAGGTTACGGAGCCATTACAGCCAGAGGATGTTAAATACTTATGACCCAATACGGATTGCTTAATAATCTCTCCCCGATTATTCAGTATGATAATACTATCCAACGCATAGGATCCGATCAGATCCTGTCTATCTGTAGTGGCAGCTACAAATTTCACAGTCCCTCCTCGGAAATTAATACCGGTAAGTCTTTTACTATGCGTGGAAACTACTGCAATAGAAACTCCAGCATAAGGTGGGGGACTGTTTTCACCATCGCACATTTCGCCACTGAGGAACTGAAATTTTGTCTCATTGACAATCGATTGGTTGATCTGCGATTCATTTGCATAATCAAAACTAATCGTTTCTGTTTTGGCACTATTTTGAATGGATGAAATCATCCAGGTAGTGGTAACAGGATTACTGATGGCAAGGCCATTTCCTCCTGTTGTTTCAGCATCCAAACCGTTAAAATTATAGATGATGCCGTCTTCCCCTACAATCGTAAAGGAATTATTACCGTAGCTGATCTTTACATTACTCAGCGGGGTAGTAACAAACTTGTTCAGTTCCTGATTGTAATAAAATCTCCCACTGGCGCCATTAATATTGTAAGAAAAAATATCTGGGGCATTATCAGCCCGACCCGCTTTCATATCCGCCAGAAAATTCTTGTATTCTCCTACTCCACTTCCTCCAGCGAGGAGTCGGTCATACCACTCCTTAAAGGATCTGTTACCGAATTTTTCGAAAGCACCTCCGGGCGTTTCATCCGGAATACCATTTACGGATCTTGAAATACTTGGCAAGGTTCCCAGACTCCAGGACAAACCAATCCAGGTGGAAAGCCCCTCTACCTTATTTCCACCCGCATGGTAACTAAGGCTTAATGGCAACGACAAATCACCTGCATGAATAGTATACACTGGAATACTGATAGCAGGAATACCTGTAAAATAGTTTACAGGCGCATCAACGTACTTCTGCATTTCAGCAGCAGTAGGACTTAAAGGTATCACCTTGCGTAATTCAAGCTGGGCAACAACATTCAGATTGCATCCAAGGAATACTAACAGGAGGGATAAATGGGTAATAAAATTCTTGTTCATACTTAATATTGAACTTGTACAGGATATTTTTAGGTTCGACTTTAAGGTTAACCCTACTATTATTGACCAAAAACTGATGACATGAAACAAACAAGTTTATTTGCATAGTTTCCAAGCAGAGAAAGCTACTTATTTAGGTAACGTTATCTGTGATCCCGCTGGGACTCGCCTTCAGCGACCCATACATTAAAAGTGTATTGCTTTACCAACTGAGCTACAGAATCAGCAATAATTTTTTATCAATGTGGGGCGTGAAGATAAGGAAGTGATTTTGAAAATCAATCAATTGGGATGTACTTAAATAAATATTTCGTCTTTCTCTTTAAGCAATCATCCGCCTAAATACTCTGTGGCAGTGTATCATAGAGTATCACCAACACTACAATGGCAGGATATATCCAGGAAAAGTGCCGACGTATTTTTATCAATTTTCGCGTGGGAAATAATAAGCTGATCAGGCAAATCAACCATAAGATGGGTACCAGCAATGGTATTGGAAATAGGAGCAATAATAGTATCCTTCCGAATTTATCGGTACCATAGCAATCATCAAATTCCCTTTTCCAGAGCGGATCCAGGTGTTGTTGTGCAATGGCCTGCTGCCATGCATTTACATCTGTAAACTGTTGAATTGATTTCGTTTTTTCGTTGATGATGTATTGTAGTGAGTCTGCCGAGGCCACAATGTACCCTCTGTAGAAATAAAAATGTTTAAACGATACGGTAGTCGTATCCATTGTCAAAGTTATCCAGCCACCACTGGTTCCATCATGTGCAATCGTATTGTTGTAAGGCGTCATTTCTTCCCAAGCAGAAAGTCCACCTGCGAAGCTCCTAAAGGGGATCAATAAAAATAGGAATAAGCAGGTTTTAATCAGCATTTCACGCATAACGGGGCGGTTGTTTTACCGCGAAGATAACATTTCGTATATTCTCTTCTATTCCCTGCACAACTGGATAACTTTTTTCAAACACTGAAATATGTCCTTGCAATAGCTATCTTCTGGCCGCTATAGCAGGCAATCGGTACAGCATCCATGCCACCATCATCAAGCAGATAATCCCTGCAATAAGTCCAGACCGTAGTGCGGCGACATATATCTCCGGATGTTGTTTGGATTCCAACACCGCAAAAAATATCCCGCCAATAATACTAATACCCAGTCCGGACGCCGTTTGCTGAAAAGTGGAGAATATGCCAGAAGCCGCGCCCGCGTCTCCCGTTGATACATTATCCAACACTATATTCAACAAGAAAGGCAGTACCAACCCATTTCCAAGCCCATATAACGCGATAAACAATACCGTCCATAATGGATTTTGCCCACTACTGCTATAAAAAATATGTAGCAGAAAAGCCACCAGAATGATCAGCAGGCCCACTTGGAGTACACGCTTCCCATAGGTCACCAGCAATCGGGAAGCCACCACAGATGATAACATGAATAATAAAGCATGCGGAATAAAACAAGCGCCACAAGCCAATGCCGAGATACCCATCCCATTCTGCAGGAATACCGCCATCATCAATAGGTAGGCAGTATGCAACATAAAGTGAAAGAGCACCGCTAATAGCCCGATGTTAAAAGCTGGCAGTTTAAATAGTTGCAAATTAATTAAGGGGCCTTGGTTAGATATTTGTTTTTTCTTTTGGATATACACGAAAATATACAACAGTACAAATGATACCATCATCAGCAGAAAACTCCACCACGGCCATCCTTGTTCGCGCCCCTCGGTGATGGAATAGATCAAGCATCCCAATGCCCCCGTCAGCACGACTGCACCCGGATAATCAAATTGCACCTGGGTCGCCTTTTCCGTTTCTGGTAGGTAACGCCAGATGGCCCACATCGCAGCCGCTCCTACAGGCAAGTTGATAAAAAATATCAATCTCCAGCCAGTTATGACGAAATGGGTTGCCGACAAATAACCACCCAACATTTGCCCAATAATAGCAGCAATGCTTAGGGAGATGCCATACCATCCAATGGCTTTGGCTCTTTCATCGGCAACAGGAAACAATACCTGTATCAGCGATATAGATTGTGTTACCATAAATGCAGAGCTAATCCCCTGGAAAAAGCGGGCAATATTCAACTGTGTGGGTGTCTGACATATGCCACATAAACAGGACGTGAGTGTAAACCAACACATCCCCCAAAAGAATACTTTCTTTTTGCCGAGATAATCGCCGGCTCTGCCTCCAATAATTAAGAAACAGGCACTACCCAGTAAATAAGCGGCTACCACCAGTTGAACTTCTCCGTCGGTAGCATGTAGACTGTTTTTAATAGTGGGGATAGCTATGTTGACAATAAAAATGTCTATCACATATAAAAGTGGCGCGGTGAGGATAATCAACAGCGCATACCACTTGTTGATAGTGGTCGTAGAGGTTACCATAAAATAATTGTGTAAGGAAGGAAAGAGGTGAAAATGTTAAGAGTGGGATTTTTCAAAGTCCAGCAGCCATTTTTTGCGCCAGATACCGCCACCATAGCCAGTAAGCGCACCATCGGCGCCAATAACACGATGGCAAGGGATCAAAATGGATATTTTGTTCATACCGTTGGCATTGGCCACCGCCCTCACGGCATCAGGATTTCCCAAGGCAATAGCCTGATCTTTGTAGGATTTCGTAGTACCGTAGGGAACCTGCTGCAAAACCTTCCAAACAGATTGTTGAAATGCAGAACCTGGTGTAAACAAAGGCACCGTAAACGTTTTACGTTTTCCTTCGAAATACTCCATCAACTGTGTTTCGAGTGTATGGAAATGAGGATTGTCGCCTTGCACAATCGTAGCATTGAGGGTGCGTGCCAGGTATCGGAATTCCGTCTCCAGCATTTTTCTATCTGTAAACTCCAACAGGCAAATCCCTTCTTCCACCGCACAAGCGTACATAGTGCCTAAGGGCGTTTCCAAGCGCTTAAGATCAATCCCTCGTTGTGTCTTGCTCTTTTTGGGTGAAACGCCGAAAATGTTTTTAAAGGAATCTCCAAAACCACTCAGGGATTCAAAACCGGCGTCAAAAGCCGCCTCTGTGACGGACTCCCCCTGTTGGATTTTTTTAAACGCAGCATTGATCCGGAACATACGCTGATAGGCATGAAATGTCATACCATGATTTTTCATGAACCAACGTCGTATTTGATGTGGCTCTATTCCCCGTGTGATCAGGTCTGCATCCTTGTATTTGGTGCCGGGGCTGGCAGAAAGCTCCTGTAGCAAGAGGCGGATTTCTTCCGGTGTCTGGTTTAACTTTTCCAGCGGCTGACATACTTTACAGGGCCTATAACCCTTAAGGATACACTCTTTGGAGGTCTGGAAGAATTCAATATTTTCTGGTTTGGGTTTGCGGGCATGGCAGGACGGACGGCAGAAGATACCCGTTGTTTTTACCGCAGTAAAAAAAACGCCTTCAAACGCAACATCCTTTTCGATGGAAGCCTTATACATTCGGTCAAAACTCAGTTCCATATTCAATCTGTTTAATTACTTCCACAAAAGTATTCCCCCTATATCCGCCAGACAACCGGAAAATTGACAAGCATTTTTTTTAACTATTCCCCGGAAAATCAATTTTCCCTTTTCCCACTAGAAATCCGAAACAATTTAGCCATTTTATTATTACCCATTCTAAACTCCAACTAATTTTGCCGGTCTAAGGTATTCATCATCAAACCTATTTATCAAATGATGCTACTTAAATGGTTAAATCGTACGCTGGCATTTTCACTAGAAATAATTATGTTGATTGTGGCCGTGTATGTTCCTATTAAAACCATTGCTGCTCCCTGGTTAAAATATGCAGTGGCGGCCGGCTTGTTGCTCCTCATCATCGTATTGTGGGGTACCTGGGCTGCACCAACAGCTACCCGGAGGTTAAAATTACCATACATCGTTATTTTTAAATTCCTCATCTACCTCCTCCCTACTTACCTGCTTTTTAAGATGGGCATGCGGAATTATGCATGGATGCTATATGCGCTGGTAGTGATAACTGAAATCGGAGCGGTACTGTTCCATGAGTATAATTGAGCCATTCCATATCACCTTTATGTTATCTTATCAACAACTATGTGCAGCCGAATGCTATTTATCTGAACTTTAACTACTAATCCTTTAAAAAACCATATTATCCATGAGCGAACAACACCCTAATCTTGAGATTATAGGTAAATTTTTTGCGGCGTATAGCCAGTTTGACACCGAAGCCATGAAAGAAGTGGTAGCGGAAGACGTTAAATGGACGATCCCAGGGCATCACCCCATGAGCGGTACTAAAGTAGGTATTACGGAAGTACTGGCCTACTTCTCCAAGCTAAGCGAATCAGGATTCAAGGCAGATCCTATTGTATTGGGCGTTAATGACGATTACGTAATTGACTGCCACCGTGGCTGGAGCAACCGAGAAGACGGCAACAATGTAGATATGTTATGGTGCCTACTGTGGAAAATCAAGGACGGTAAAATTGTAGAAGTGGTGAACTTCGCAGCAGATCAGCATGAAGCAGATCGTTTCTTCTACAAGGCATACCAACTGAAACCTATCCAGGAAAGAATGGCCTGACTTTGATAGCAATTAATATTTAACCTGCATAAAAAAGATCCGGCCATTTTGGACCGGATCTTTTTTATCTGTACTTCATTAGGATGCTTATTCTAATGCATTTTTCCATTTGGCAGAACGACCTGTAAACCATACAGGGAGGTCTGGATTATTAGTAGGACTAATAATGGACCATCCGTCTGGATCGGAAGCCTGAACGCTACTTGGATAAGTCATTCTTTCTTTCCATTTGAATCTTTCATACATAGAAGCAGGATTTGTACCCAGGTATTTAATTAATCTGCGCGCTGCAGTATATGGTACTTCAAAGTTCAACATATTATAGTGCAACTGCAACTGATTAAATATTGCTTGTACTTGTTGGGTGCTTGACATAGCATCAAATTTCTGAGCTGCCGTCTCTGCGTAAGCACTTGCATCATATTCCATTGGAGGTCTGGCGTTGATTCTAGAATCATCCATGGTAGTAGGCATCGCCGGGGTAGTTGTCTTGGAATATGGATTTGAGCTATTCAGATCATACCAATATTTGCAGGATAAAATGATCGCATTCTTGTAGTGATCGCGGGCAGAACCATTCAATTGACCAAAACCTCTTACGGCTGCTTCCGCCAAAGAAAGCTCCGTTTCAACCGCATGAAGGGTTGGATATTTTAGTGCAAAGTTGAATTGCGGACGGATATTGTACTCTGCAACCAGGTTGTTTTCAGTACCTACGTTCCAGCCATTATCATCGTAGTTCGCCACTCTGTTGCGAAGTGTATTTAACAAGAATGACTCGCGTTTAGACAAATTTGCTTTTGACGCATCATCCAAAACAATTGACTGGCTATTATTTACACCATAGTAAAAGGTTGTTTTTGAAATATCAGTCAGGATAGGATCATTGATGTAGAGGCCACGCAAAATTTTATTCAGATAACTATTTGGATCTGTATTGCCATCCCACTTGGTGTCAACACCGAGGTATCTGCCACTCCAGTCAGGAGCGAACATATAAGAAACGCGCGGATCAACAGTACCATTCAATAAGCCTGTTGCGGAATTATCGCCACTAAAATAGTATAACGTTTGTCCGTTTACCACTTTACTGCCCAGCGTTGGTTGACAGTACATCACGTCTTGCAAGAATTTTTTTCCTGCACGGCAATCATCTGCCCTTTCCCTGTATGCACGCGTAATACCTAATTCGTTACAAATACGATTAAGCGCAACAACAGCGATATCGGCTACTCCAGCCACATCGTTATAGTTAGACATTAAAGGTTTGCCTTGCAAATCAGTCAACACCTGGCGTGTAAGATCAGGCATCATTTCGCTCACGTTCATGGCACAACGTAACCTTAATGAATTAATATACTTACGCCATTGCAGCATATTTCCACCGAAAAGGATATCCTGTTTGTTAAATGACGCCTGTTCTGTAGCAGAAAGGGTCAAGTTTGTTATCACTGCTTCGGCAGCTTTAAAATCATTGATTATTTTCGGATAGATGTCTGCTTGACCCAGGTATTTTGCTTTAACGCCATCCAGACCGCCAGCAGAACCTGTTTCGATGTACGGAATTTTATCATACATGTCAGTGGCTCTTTGGTATGCATAGCCTTTTAATACATGCATCAACGTTATATACAAGCTATCCAAATTGGTACGTTTCGCTTGTGGTGTGTTGTTGTATTCACGTTGGGCCCAAAGTATAGGTGTGATCCATTGGGTATTAACAAAATTAAAAACAGATTCGTTAAAACCGCCGGTACCCCAGTCATGCTCCACATCTGCAAGTGTATAAGAACTTCCTTCCGTAGTTACGTTATAAATCTGAACGGCATTGGCCATAATCCTGTCTCCACTTCTTACCTGGTGGTAAACAGAACCATAATCACCACTTAAGAAGAAACCCTGGGTCAACTGAGAAGTGAAGAAGCCGGCAATAACGCTTACACCAGATTTATCCGCCATTTCTTTTGAATAGCCGTCAGGATTTTGATATAAGTCGTCCAGTTTTTTCTTACAGCCTACAGAAGCTGTTAACAACGTAAGCAAGAAAAAGGATTTTAGTTGAATATATTTCATCTTAGTTGTTTTTAGAATTTAGTTTTGATAGAAACACCAATTGAGCGCTGTGATGGTAATGCGGTTGTTCCATAAGAACCCACGCCCCATCCTGTTCCGTTAGTTGATTCAGGAACTGAATTCGGTGCAGCTTTGTAGAGGTAGGCCACATTGTTGGCAAAAACAGAAAGTACCAGGCTGTTCATGCGCACCTTCTTAGCAATTCTTGTGCTTAAAGTATAATCGATAGCCATATTACGCAGCGCTACGTAGTCGCTTTTATATATCCTATCTTCAGGGAAGAAGCCATTTGAGAAATAAGAATCGTAATAATAATTCTCAGCAGAAACCACTTTGGTATTCGTTTTACCATCCGCACTAACACCGTCTAATATCACGCCATCGTGGAAGGTAGGTCCATTAGGGTTTACACCTGCCACTTTCTTGGAGTTCGCATCTAAATAATAAGCAGCGCCGCCATGTGCCTCATCTCTATATTTCAATGTTTCTTTCAATACACCCGCCGCCATCATATAGGTTTCTGAACCTGACAGGAAGGTAGCACCAAACTGGTAGTCTATATTTGCGATGAAGCGTAAATTTTTATAGGAGAAAGAAGTGAAAAATCCACCCGTTACATCAGGAATTGTTTTTCCGATCAACTTTGCTGTGCTCTTGTAGTCATAGGCTGATCCAGCAGCATTTACCACTTTTTTACCATTGTTTGGATCTTTTGCATCATTTGGATTGTTGTAGGTGTAGTTAGATTTAGTCAGGTAAAGCTGACCATATTCCTGGCCAACATTAGCCACCGAATTCACTGCACCAAAGGCAGTCCACAAAGTGAGGGATTGCAGTCTGCCATCCAGTTTTTCAACAATTGTTTTACCGTGTGCAAACATCAGGTTTACATCCCACTCAATATCATTCGTTACAACTGGTTTTGTCTTAATAGCCAGTTCCCATCCTTTATTCATCACGTTACCAGCGTTCATACGCACATTTTTAACACCCATACCTGGAGGGGCAGCTACCGCCATGATCTGGTCGTAGATATTTGATTTGTAGTAAGAGAAGTCCACCCCAATTCTTTTATTTTCAAGCAGGTAAGTTTCAAACCCTACTTCCATCTCACGCTTACGCTCTGGTTTTAGATTTGGGAAGCCATTGGCATCCATTGGAGGGAGATCGGCAGGAGGAGTCAGCACATAGCCACCACCAGTTTGAGAAGTGGAATAGTTTACGTTACTGAAATAACGTGGACCTGGACGACCCACATCTGCCCATGATGCTCTTACTTTTGCATAATTAAATATCTCTGGTAATTTAAAGCTTTCGCTTAAGATCCACGCAGCACTGATACCAGGGTAGAAATAACTATTCTGACCTGGAGGCAAAATAGAGGACCAATCGTTACGTGCCTGTGCTTCTATATAAACCTGGTTTCTCCATGCCAATTGTGCTGATCCCAGTAAGCTGTATAGCATATCCGTACCGTTAGCAAACTGGTACTGAGGTTGTACGCCTAATGGCAAGTTATTAAAGGAGAAGTAATTAGGAATAACTAACTGTCCGTAACCATTTACAGATGCACCTTTTTGTTCCAGGTAATTTTTGCGGATCACTCCACCCACAAAACCAGACAAATCAAAATCGGAATTAATTTTTTTATTGAAATTAAGCATACCCTGGCCATAGGTGTTCTTGTAGATATTCGTTACATCACTGTACATGAAACCACTATTAGGCCCTGATAACTGCGGATCCAATAATTTACCTTTATATTCATTCCGCTCGGTGCTATAATCTATACCACCCATTAATGTAGCACTAAATATATCGGTGAGCTTTATATCGGCAGTTAAAGACTGGATATTATGCAATCTTGTAAAAATAGATTGATTTTGGAGCTGATCCCAGAGATAGCCTACCACTGCTTTCCTACCGTTGGAGATTAAATTCCTCAGGGTTGGGTTAGCGAAGTAGTTATATCCATCGGGAGTCACCATATGTGACTTTAACAAGCCAACATTGATATCCGCACTATATGCCCCAATCTCTGCCGCCTGACCTTCTCCATTCATGGTATTCAGGTTGGCAGCATTCAGGTTTCTGGAGATAAAAAAGTTGCCGGTATATTTAAGGGTAACATTGGGGTTTAGCTTGTAAGAGGAATTAATGCTAAAAGTATTTTTGCTAAAATCTGAACCTGGGCGGATCGGGGTCATACTTAAATTAGTGTATGAAAAACGAATCTGTCCCTGGTCATTTCCTCCACTCAACGCCACATTCGTTGTATTTTGATGGCCTGTTTGGTAAAGATCATTGTAGATATTTTTCGTTTGTGCCACCCATGGTCTTTCTACGCCATCCCACCACAACAGCTTCACGTTTGGATCGAATTTTGGACCAAATGCCGCTGCACCAGAACCATCTCCCAAGGTAGTTGCCAGCGCTCTCTTTCCATTTGCGTCTAAATAAAATCCCTGCGCGTCATATCTGGAGTTACTTGGACTGGAGCCGGTACCGTATTCATTTTGTAATTTAGGAAGAAACGCTGCACGGTCCCATGAAGTGGTAAAGGAGGCTGCTACTCCCAGGCCTTTGCCTTTGTTGCCACTTTTGGTGGTAATCAGTAAAACACCGTTGGCGCCTTCGCTACCATACAGTACGGATGCTTTAGCCCCTTTCAAAATTTCCATAGAGGCGATATCAT
Organism: Chitinophaga sp.; assembly: GCF_019236475.1. GTDB lineage: Bacteria > Bacteroidota > Bacteroidia > Chitinophagales > Chitinophagaceae > Chitinophaga. The sequence continues at coordinate 307,660 of NZ_JAFAIX010000004.1, read as the reverse complement.
CTGGGTTGATATCATTAATACCGGTACCATTGTCACGATCCGTAGCACCGAAACCCATTTTCGTATTTTGGTCATGAATAGGTACGCCATCCACCACGATGAGTGGGCGCGTGGATGAATTCTCATCGAAAGATACCGCATTTCGAATATTGATTTTCATTCCCCCGGAAGGTCCGGCCGCAGTAGCTGCTACTTGCACGCCAGGCGCAGCCCCGTAGAGTGCTTGTAAAGGATTCGTAGGCGTACCACTGGCCATGATCCTGTCGTTATCGATTTTGGATACTGCATAACCTAATGCTTTAGATTGTTTTTTGATACCCAAGGCAGTAACTACCACTTCATCCGCAGTCCGGATATTAGAGAGTAGTGTTATCTGCATCGAAGCAGCAGCCTGCATTTCTTTGGTGTTAAATCCTACATACGAAATAATCAGCTTCGCCCCTGGTTTTACGTGGATGGTAAAGCTACCACCCTTACCTGTTCCTACCCAGTTGGAGGTGCCTTTTTCATTTACGGTAGCTCCTTCAAGGCCGGTGCCTGTCGAGTCCTTCACGCTACCTGAAACAGTCATTTTTTCCTGCCCATAGGCAAACATGCTTCCTATGCAAAAGAGCATAAAAAACAATAGACATGTTTTCGTTGTCTGCATCATTTTTTTGATTTTGAATTGATAAAACTGATTTTGGTTTATTACGACGAATAGTGGCATAATTATTCACTGGCGAATGCCACGAAAGGGATGGAACATGCGCATGATCAAGCTGTTCATCCATGCTGTATGCTATTGTGTTTAATGCGGCATAGTCGTGATTATAAGCACAGGTTCCTGCCACTCCTCTTCATAGCGATTGGCGAGGTGGTGCAACATAAAAAATGAGGCCTTTCTTATTAATGTGAACGTTCCATTAATTCACTTTTATTTTAACTCAAATGTCATAACAAGGATTTTGCTCAAGAGTGCTGTAGATTTTTAGTTGATAATATACCCGGATGTACGAATAGTATTACTCGGCTGAAAGATTTTGGCGATATACTTTTTAATCATTCTCTAATTATGTTTCTTCAACTATCGATGGTATCCGTAGAAATAAATTGCGCGCGCATGATATCTGATCTATGTCGTGAATCATAATACTCTTTTCTCCATATCAGAGTTTCCATTCCTAATGTAATATAAGTTTGCTACACTTGTATGCCTTTTGCTTTATTTGCAAAAAAAACATCAATCTAAGTCAACATTTTATCAACATCTTGCTATAGGAAGGCAGATTTCTTCACCAGTAAGTATTCTGGTTCATTCGATTCAAATACTTGTCATTACTCATATGCAGAGTTTATGATAAGTTATTGGGATGCAATAACCGCTGAAACCAAATATATAGAAAGTGGCTAATTTTTATAGTCAATCCGATTGAAAAGATGAAACAAAAGATTAGGTGCCGCTCTTTCATACCGGAGCTTACAATATACTTAAAATAGGTCGTTTGGCACTGTATGCAAACACGGGTAAGCTGCAAGTAGTACTTCCGCGGCTGATTTTATAGGAGGATTTCACACTTTCTTAGTGTATCGAATTTGGTCGCCGCTATACCTAATATAAAGTAGAGGAAAGAAATCGGGGTTATATCTAAAAAAGAAAACCCCGCGGCAAGCGTGAGGTTTTAAATGCTGCTTATTACCTTAAAAATAAAATAGGGTCTCAGCAATACCTGAGACCCTATTCTTACTTTATCCGTTATAGATTATTAGGAAAGACTTATCCAAAAAGCAGCGCCAAGATCATTGGGCTAAATGCACTCCCAATCAAATAAGCCAACACATATATTTTACCTCTCCTTCTTTCTTCAGGGCTTTCATCTTTAAACTCCTTCTCATAACTGGCCCATCTTTTCTTATTATAGAAGAGGAAATAGTGAGCGATTGAAAATAGGATAGCGAAACCAACAACATATTCAGGTACTAGTCTAGGAAAAGTAACTTTAGAACGCAGCATCGATTTCATGATCATAAGCGCCGTTATTATTTGCATATAATGTACAAATGCAAGCGTTATGATTACATTAAAAACCGGCGTGTTATCACCACGTATATTTTTAGCCCAGGTATAAAGTCGGTAAATAATATATTTATAAAACTGTCTCATTAGTTAATTTTTTATTCTTTATAGTCCGGTTTGCTCCAACTATCAAACAAGCCAGCAGCGCACTGGTCATCATTAACCTCATAAAAATTCTCATATGCAGCAAAATTTAAACTGACAACAAGCTGCTGTCAGATAAAAAAAACACAACACTACACGGCGTGTAGCAGATATTCTAATTCTAAAATTTTCTTAAAAAAATACTCCTATCAGAACGATAGTTTTACTATTTGCGAAGAATACAGTGTAAATTGTAAATGCTTCGGTAATGTGGGAAATAAACAAGTACTCTCTATAGGACAAAGTGAATTCTTCATATTTAAAAACAGTAATCTCATAATATAGGTCGGGTCAATTATATACAATGATCAACTTAACTGCCATTTTTTGGCATTCAATTAAGACATCCAAGGTAATCAATTACAGATGTTTACCTAACATTTACGATGACAATTTTTAACTAGATAATTATTACAGTTTATAAATTGCTCATCAAAAAACGTCCTTTTTCAAGATCAATCTTGTCCTGGTAAAAAGAGCATGCATGATATGCAGTCACGGAATGTTAGGTATACAGCGACGCTAGTTTTGATTACTTCCCATTTTTCACAGTTACAGTATTAATAGGTCTACATTACAGGTTATCATAAACAAAAAAAGGGCGACTTTTAGTCGCCTTTTGTGATCCCGCTGGGACTCGAACCCAGGGCCCATACATTAAAAGTGTATTGCTCTACCAACTGAGCTACGGAATCATATCGCTGCTTTCACCGCGACACCCTTTTTTGTAATGGGAGTGCGAAGATAGAAAAATATTTATTCCTGCAATTTTTTCTGAAACATTTTTATTGATAAAAATTAAAAACATAGTACTGTTCTAAATATACACATATCACTCATTCATAGGTACTTATTCTTACTGCAGCTTAAAATACCCTTAAAATAAGTTATTTGCCATGGTTGTGATAAGCAGCTTATTGTACTTTCGCGGCTGATTTCATAGGGAGTATTTAACCGCTTTTAAAATAAAAATAGAATATGGTCGCCTGTTTAGCCGACATGTTCCCTACTCACAACCTACAATATGGATGCTCATCATCGCCATTTTAAAAAGATCACTACAGCAGGTCTGTTAATTGCACTTGGGATTATTTATGGCGATATTGGAACTTCGCCGTTGTACACCTTTCAAACCATCATGAATGATGGAGGTATTATCGACGAGCATCTCGTATTTGGAGCAATTTCGTGTATCTTCTGGACATTAACTTTACAAACCACCTTTAAATATGTGTTTATCACCTTGCAGGCAGATAATAAAGGCGAGGGTGGCGTATTCTCCCTTTATGCGTTGGTAAGGCGGTTTGGGCCAAAACTTGTTTTCCCTGCCATCATCGGCGCAGGTACGCTGCTGGCCGACGGTATCATCACACCTCCTATCACCGTAACATCCGCCATTGAAGGGTTAAACATGGTAAAAGGGTTGGAAAGTGTGATTGTTCCTGGTAATAGCCTTGTGGTGGAAATAGTATTGGTGATCATCCTTTTACTCTTTATTTTCCAGCGTTTTGGCACCAGGATAGTTGGCGGAGCTTTCGGCCCGGTAATGTTCCTCTGGTTTACGATGCTGGGTGTATTGGGTATCAGCCAGATCATTCATTATCCTCATATTTTTCTGGCACTGAATCCTAAATATGCACTCGCATTGCTCACGGAGCATCCTAAAGGGTTCTGGCTTCTTGGCGCCGTATTCCTTTGTACCACTGGGGCAGAAGCCTTATATTCCGACCTGGGACATTGTGGCAAAAAGAATATACAAGCCACCTGGATTTTTGTTAAAACAACACTTATTCTCAACTATCTCGGGCAAGGCGCCTGGACACTGTTGCAAAATAAAAGCACTCTTGGAGGTGCTAATCCATTTTTTGCCATCGTTCCTCACTGGTTCCTGTTACCTTCCATTCTCATTGCTACCAGCGCTTCCATCATTGCCAGTCAGGCATTGATCAGTGGCTCTTTCACCTTAATCAGTGAGGCCATCAGCTTGAACTTCTGGCCCAAGGTTACAGTGAAATTCCCTACCAATATTCGCGGACAGATTTATATCCCCAGTATCAACTGGATACTCTGTACTGGCTGCTTCCTGGTAGTGCTTTATTTCCGTACCAGCGAATCTATGACTGCAGCCTACGGCTTCTCCATCACCATTGCAATGTTGATGACCACCATACTCATGTTCTATTTCCTTCGTTACGTAAAGCATTATCCACTGTGGATCGTAACGTTGATCATGCTATTATTTATCGCCGTAGAATCTTCTTTCTTTGTAGCTAACGCAGTGAAGATCGTAAAAAGGTTATTCTTCCTGGTATTTGAAGTAGGATTAATATCTACCATGTATATCTGGTTTAATGCACGTAAGATTACGAACCGCTTCCTAAGCTTTATTAATTTAGATAAGCATTTAAATCAGATTGATGAACTGAGCAACAATCATCATATTCCCAAAATCACTTCTCACCTGATCTATCTCACAAAAGCTGATCATCCTAACCAGATCGAGAAAAGGATAATTTCTTCTATCTTCCAGCACAGCCCCAAACGGGCAGATATGTACTGGCTGATCCATATTGAACGTACCGATGAACCATTCACGATGGAATATGGGGTGGAAGAAATGAGCGATGGTAAAGTGATCCGCATTGACTTTAGGCTGGGCTTCCGTGTACAACCAAGAATTGGTTTAATGTTCCGCAATGTGGTGAAAGATATGATTCTTAACAAGGAACTACATGCCATACAACGCTTCCCAGCACTGGCTTCAGAAAATCTCAACAACTATAAGTTCGTCATTTTTGAAAATGTGTTATCCTACGACAACGAGTTTTCTGTACGGGAAGGCTTTATCCTCAACAGCTATTTTGCCATCAATAAATTAGCGACTTCGGATAGTAAAGCATTCGGATTGGATGCCAGTCAAACACTGGTAGAAAAAATTCCTTTGGTGGTAACGCCCAAATCCTGCGATGGTCTCCGACAGATCTTCTATAAAAAACGAGCAGAATAAGCTTTAATACAATGTTTCATTTCTTTTATGCAAAGGTTGTTCCGGCACTTATTCACTCTTTGTAAAAGAACAGCTAATACTAAAAAGCCTGCGCATATTGCGCAGGCTTTTCTTTGTGATCTCGATGGGAAGATAAAATCATCTCTTCCTATCAACAGCACGAAGCGGAAGGATTATAAGGATGCATTAAGGATGAATATTAGTAGTAATCGATTGCGCATATTTAAAATTCAAGGTAGCGCCACAAAAACGACTTTCTTTGTTTAAATACATCAACAGCAATAATTTAAAATTAACCATATGACTCGCTACAGTAAAAACGATGAATCAATATGGTTTCGATATATTTTAGTGAATTGCTAATTTTTCTGAAGTATAACTTTTTAAATATTGTGATGGAGTAATGCCTGTCTGAGTTTTAAAAAAACGAAGTAGATGATGTGGTTCCGAAAAACCAAGCTCAAAGGAAATCTCGCTGATACTTTTATTAGCATGTACGAGTAAGGTTTGTACCTCAAATAAAAGCCTTTGCTTTAACAATTCGGTTGCTGTGATATTGAATTGGGACTTTACGGCTTTATTTAGGGATATCCTGCTTATGCCTAACATATCGGCATAATCGTTTACTCGTTGACGTTGTCGAATGTTGGTTTCTAATAGTTTTTTGAATTGAAATGCGTGGTTCTGCGCTGTTTTAATCACAGGTAGATTTTGGGCATCCGCGTATTTCCGATTCAATGTCTGCAAAAGGTAGTATAAAAGGGAACGAATTATATGCTCGCTATCCGGCCTTGTAAGTAGTAATTCGCCTTTTATTTCCATTAAAATGCTGCACCAACGGGAAAGATCAGCCGAACCGATATGTAACATTAATGGTTGCTCATATTGATAAAAATACTGCAAACGATATGTAAATAGTTTATCAGAAAAAAAGTCATTTAGAAATTCTTCCTGAAAAACCAATATTGTATATGCTACATCATCGCCCTCTAATACCCAACGTCGTTCCTGAAAAGCCGATATAAAAAACACCGAATTGTCCTTCACATCAAGACTTTCTTGGTTCAGAAACAACTTACCCTTGCCTCTTTTAAAAAATATGATTTCGAAGAAATCGGTATTATAAAAATCAGTATTCAAATAGATTTCTTTTACATCTTCTCCAGGTAAAACGTTCAGTAAAAAAGGGACTCCACATTCCGTTTTATGAAATTTATGCGTCTTCAAAACTATAAAATTGTTTAACGCAAATTACGCAATTATAATCAGTCGAATGAGAGCAAGTTATCAAAATGGTAGTATAAACAAATCAATTGGTACTTAAGATTGGCTAGTTCTGTCTGATATTTGTGGTAATAATATGTAGACATATGAAAAGAACATCATCTATTCAACTTATCAGAAATGCCACTTTCGTTCTGAACTATGGTGGTAAGAAATTCTTAATTGATCCAATGTTTGCTGACAAAGGAGCCTATCCTGGATTTCCAGGAACAGTAAATGCTGAACTGAGAAATCCATTAGTGCCTATGCCGATAGCACCATCCTCTTTATCCGATGTAGACGCTGTTATTCTTACACACCTTCATCCGGATCATTTCGACCTGGTTGCACAAGAAATACTCCCAAAAGACAAACCAATTTTTGTTCAAAACAGGGAAGATGCACAGCACGTGAAAACCGCTGGATTTACAGATGTAAGGGTTTACGAAAATGAAGGCATTTTTCAAGGGGTTTCATTCCAGAAAACAGCATGTCAACACGGTTCAGATGAAGCTTATGCCGTTCCACAATTAGCTGAAGTACTTGGCCAGGTGTCAGGTCTGTTGTTCAACCATGAAGGTGAAAAATCGGTGTACATAATAGGTGATACCGTTTGGATTGCTGCGGTCGAAACCATTTTGACAAAGCACAAACCAGAGGTGGTGGTAGTAAATGCCGGGATGGCTACCGTTGATGGCTTTGGTTCCATCATAATGGGCAAGGAAGATATAATAAAGATAAATAAAATTCTACCCCAATCGCAAATCATTGCAGCTCATATGGAAGCTATTAATCACTGTATACTTAGCAGACGAGAGCTAAGGGAATTCGTAAATCAGAATGGTATCACAGACAATGTAATCATTCCCGAAGATGGCGAGATTATACAATTATAGAAATTTAGAAGAAATGAACATAGAAAAGAATATGCTTGTGAAGATAAAGTCCTAAAAATATTTACTGATAAGCATTTCAGAAAAAAAGGATACAGTAAATCTAAAATTATTTACTGTATCCTTTCAGATTCGTTTTGTATGATTTATCTTTTTATGGTAGAAACAGAAAAGCCGCTCAAATCCTACGATTCAAGCGGCTTTAATTTCCTTTGATATTCTTGTGTGATCCCGCTGGGACTCGAACCCAGGGCCCATACATTAAAAGTGTATTGCTCTACCAACTGAGCTACGGAATCATATCACTGCTTTCACCGCGATACCCGTGTTTGTAACGGGAGTGCAAAGATAGAAAAATATTTATTTCTGCAAATTTTTTTGAAACATTTTTATTGATAAAAATTAAAAACACAGTACTGTAGCCTATTTCAGGGGAATATTTTTTTTACAAATTTGCGTATATACGTAAGCGTAATAGGTAATATTGCCTTCTAGAACACTGTACAGAGGCGCCTTTCATTCTGCTCTCCTACTGCCCATTTGCAATATTAAAACATAATATGCCCTCTTACTCCAAATACATGCACGGGGCCTCTATCTTTATTATACCCAGGATTGTTAACGAATTGGTAGTCGAAAGTGATTTGAAAGAAACGGTTAATCTGGGCATTGTAATACGTTTCCAATATGCCTTCATGTCCGTAATGCAGCGCACCATCGCCAATAATGAATCCATAGCCGCCAGCCTCCAGGAAATTTCGATGGTCTGAGGAGATACCATTCACTACACCTGCAACACCCCACACATCATCCCGCCTTTTCCATTTAGTACCCTTTAATACCAGGCCTCCACTCAGGGTTCTATCGATCTCCGTGAATGCCCAAGTAACGTACTTCCCATCATTCCAGCCCACTCGGCAAAAGAAGCCAAGATCATTGCTCAACTGCTGATCGATATTTAGTCCTAGTCCGTACTTATGGCCACCGTATGAAGTATTTTCAGAAACGCCGCGGATAACATTTAGCAGAAAAGTATCCTTGCTGGTAATGGAATTGATACCCTGCTGATAAGAAGGCGCCTTGGAATATGTACTACTAGCCATGAGCCGTATCCTGCCAGTACGTTTGCCGAATTGTAGTTTATGTTCGTATTCCAGCGTTTCAGAATGCGCATTGATATTATACTCCATCAAGTGATAGTTGGCGATCCGAGGCACTGCCACAGAGGAAATACGTATAGCATACCTAGGTTTAATCAGTTCCACTACTAAGCCTTCTGTATACCCCCTGGTATTTGCTGGGTAATCCCAGGCGCCATTGGCCCAAACAGACCAGTTAAAAAATTGGGTCCTGGGGTCTTTCCCATATGCATTATTATCATAAAAATCAGCGATAGCAAATTTACCAGCACTGATAACGATCCTACTCGATGGAACCCTGCCAGCCACCTGGTTCACATCTTCCGATACATCTTCATAACTATTCCCCAAAGCAAAATATTGCTGCAGAAAAGCCCTGGCAATGAATACCTGTGGTTGAACGGCCCCTACGCGATAAGTTTCCCCATTCAGTGCGCCAGCCACCCCAGCGGCAGAGCTGAGCCCCTTACCTCCCGATACCTCGGGATTGAAGTAAAAGGTGGCCCCTTTCCATAATTTCCGACCAATGAATAACGTGGCAGTTAGACTCTGTGCGGTAGGTTCTACGGTATCGGCCAGACTGTTATCTCCCCTATATAGCGATTTAAACCCCGAATGTTTCTGCGCAATAATGGTTGTCTGAAAATGGAAGCTCCATTTTGATGTAGGTGCAGCACTGTCTCCTTCTTGCTGAGCGGCTGTTATTTGTACAAAACTGAACAATGCGACAATGACAGCAATTACTTTTCGTTGAATGGACATAGAAATGATACTTAAAAACTATATGAGATTTGGCGATTGCTTTATATGTGTGCTGCGTAGTCGTTAATCCTGTTTATGCGCCGCAAAGCTATCTAAGACCCAGTAAATGGAGATTAAAACAAAAATAAATTTTTCTTAGAATATCATTAGAGAGAAATGAAAACTAACAGGGATGGGCCTTTCAGGACTACTCCATTACCTGACAAACAGCAATATATTAGAAATCCTAATAATTAGACAAAGAAATTCCACCAGCAACTCTACCCAAACAGCGATCACCACTGGAATAGATTATAAATGGGGTACGGATTACATGTTTCTACTTCCTTTCACTGAAGAAGCCCGCGCTTAGCGCGGGCTTTAGGAATTATTTGAACACTAATAACCATATTCTATTTTGGTGATGATAATCGGGGCTGGAGCTGGCAGCGCCCAGGGGTCCTGGTTGGGGTCCACCCTGACGGAATAATTGATGATGCTAAACTTAGGTTCTTCCAAAAATTGGTCTACCGATGTCCTGTAAGAATAGGGATCTAATTCCGATACCGATTTGAATAGTTCTCGCCTTGCAGGGACATGGAATACAACAGTGTAAAGTTTACCTGTTGCTGAATAGGTAGCCGATACCGTATTGGCAACGTAACTCCCAATGGTATAGCGTAAATCCAGTTGAAAACTATCAGTGGCTGGGTTAAATGGGTTTACATTAATTTTGTCGCCATATGTACTTTTTGTAATGAAACCATTTACCTGGCTCCCTGCAAAGGTAACCCTGATCTCCTTAATGCCAGGCTGCACCACTAGATCAACTGAGCTTTTGAAGTCCCATACATTGACTGGCTGCTGTAGCATGAGATAGAGGTAGCTGGATTGTGCAGGCAGAAAACCAGCGTCAGAAGGAAAAGCAGGTAAATTACCTACAATATCCCCAACATAGTACCTTGATTGTACCGTCTCTAATGTGGTGTTACCAAAGGTTATTTTTGGGTTTTCCCAATAATGAGATGGATTATCCATTCCAATAATATGCATTTCATCCGTCACTAGCCGGGTAACTTCGGTACTATTTACATCGGCAGCATTCCGAACCTGTATATAAGGATTGGCTCCAGCGACTCTTAAAATACCAGTAATAGCGCTGATAGCGGCCGGATAAGTTGAATTTTCAAATACAGCACCAGGTAATACCCGCGATGAAATAATGGCAGTACTATCCATTTCCTTAAAGTTCAAGGTGCCATTATAGCTACCACCTCCACCAGTTAAGTTACCATCATAAAACCGCACCAGCACGCCATTCCACTTGGAGGCATTTTTCAGCGCTTCCGACACAGGTACAGATATGACTTTAATGATTCCTTTACCAATATGCTGAATGCGGGAAAGAGGAATATCTTTCAACATCACTTCTCCATTGACTTGCTGTAGCTTCCTCCCCGAAGCGTTGATCACCAGCCAGTCGCCAGGATTGAAAGGGGCAATCGTATCCAATTGCACCACAATTCCGGCAGTATCGGTTCCATCACTCTGCAAGATAATCGTTGTTGGATCGATATTTTTTCCTGTGCGATCAGATATTACGACTCCTGATATTTGTTTGCCATCGGCGCCATCCGGCACGCGTACCTCTGTTGCGATGCTCAAGGATTTTAACTGTGAAATGCTAATGGTCTTGGTACCAAATATAGCCGGGCTAAGGTCCGGTGCAACTGTTTTCGTACATGCGGTGGCAAAAAGAAGGAATAAGATGGCCAGCGCCGACATTTGCCTATATTGTATTTTGTTCATGGATATTCTTTTTAAAGTTTTCTGTAAGGCAGGCTCATTACCATAGTTGTCTTACCCCACTGCGCAGATTAGCCGCAACGGTTTGAATACTGTAGTTCACCGTTTTATCCTGGTTAATACTCACCGGTATTTTAAACGCGTGATCAGTTTTAAAGCCCTGTATAGTCAGTATATAGCCATGACCTCCATTTGCCGGTGTAGCGGTATTCACCAGCTCTTGCCCTGTAAGCGCATCGTAAAAGCGCAGGCCGAAAAGCCCATTGGAGGCATCTTTGGTATGGAGTAAAATGACTTCTGTGAATTGTCCGTATGCCAAGTTTTGCGGGAACTTCCCAGCACTGATATTTCCGTTGGGGAGTACAACACTACAGCGCAATGGCCCTACATCTGCCGCCTGATGGAGGATATAGAGCGCAACGGTATTGGTATCGGTTTTAATCGATACATCTACAGGCACTTTAAGCAGTTGAAACGCTGGCTCCTGGCCTTCTCCCTGCAAGGGTTTATCCGCGAGATAAAACAGTGTTGTTGTATTTTTATCAAATGATATGGATGTATCTATCAACATCCTATTGGGGATGGTACCTACCAGAGAGGTACTAGTATCAGGCACCATATAATTAAATTGGAATTGATGTATCCCATCCCGAAAACTAGTATATACAATACTAGGAACCGAACTATACACGGTGGGATATTCCATTTTCTGCGGCTTGGAACTCAGATCAAAAAATGGCATCCATGTATTTCTTTTAGCTACTGGCAGATCTACAAACAATCCGATCCCTCCCATTTTGTATTGTGCCAACACATCGGAGGTGGAATAAAAATTCATTTTGCTGATGTTTCCCTGCTCAGGAATTACCGGTTGTATATCCTTATTGCAGGCGGATATGCTGGCAATTACACTGCATAAAACAAGTATATATAAACGCGTTCTCATGGTTTTATTTTAAGGTGGTTTTTACAATTATTTTACGTCCATTGGCGGTAGCATATAAATGCCCCTCCTCATCGTAATTCAGCACCTGATCGGAGAAAATACTTTTCGGTTTACCGGGAGCAGTAAATGGTTCAAATGCAAAGCCGGATAAATCTGCCTGCGGTGCATACTGGTAGGTGCGGTTTTCTGCAAAATCAAAGGCCATCCATTTAGGCCCTCCTACCAATGGCGCCAGATTACCATTTCCTATCCCCAAGGAGCCTCCATCCAGGTACTGGTATAATAGGAAGATCATTTTCTGGCCTGGCACAGGCAAAAAGCCAAACCCTGTTTCAGGAGCACTGTTGTTACCCAGGTAACTGTTGAAATTTATTTTAATGCCGTTAAAAGCGCCAGTATAACTTTTGGGTAGAACGCCCCATTTCTCTTGTTGTATTTTTATCGTTTTAATCACTACCCTACTTTGCAAATCGTATAAGACGAGCTTATTGTAACCTGGTATATACATGACCGATTCATCAGGCAACAGGAGTGGTAACGCTTGCGTATAGGGATTATCGGGATCGGTTATATCTACCCCTGGTATATCCTGTGGCGCTATGCCTGCCCGGAATTGATAGCTAAAGGAGCCTTCCACACTGTTATACTTTGCAACTGCGCCATAATCTTTCTCCTGCCCCCATACTATGCCAGGGGTCACCATATAGACATTCCCTTTACTGTCCGCAAAGGCGGCATTCACTTTCAAGTTCACCACTCCGATATTACCTAAATATGGCGTAGTGTAGGTTTTAGTATGGTTTAACACTTTAATGGTTTTCGCTGTAAGGTCAGCTTCCACAAAAGCATAGGTCGTGTCTGTCTGTACAGATATCCAGGCTTTCGTTCCCTGTGGGTTGACGCATCCGGTAGTGAATGATTTAATACTATACTGGCTACCGGTCAGTTGATCCTTTGTCAGCAAGGTTTCAATGGTTCCGTCTTTTTTAATATGCTGTAGATTTCCGGTAGTAGCTTCGTAATAATATAGATCGCCTTTGCCGTTGATGCAATGCAGATAAATATTGTAGGGGCTGGTCATATCCGCATGTACCTTCAGCGAGAGTTTCTGTTTGAAACTCCCTTGTCCGTAACGACCGTAGATATTAATATTAGCACCAGAAACAGTATGCCCTCCCGAAGTAATGGTAATAGGTATTCCAGGGCCTGAGCCCATGTTATCTGTTATCAATACTTGTACCCAATCCATAGGAATACTCGTTGTATCGCCGGTGAACGGATTGAAATGCAGGCTATCTGCGGCCACAATAACCGCGTCTTCATTACCTATTCGTATTTTAAGACCATTGTTCGGTTGTAGTCTGCCAGTAATAGTCATCGTATCGCCTACGGTATAGCTAGCGCGATAGCCGTACGGTGTCTGATAACTTACTTGTGGCAGCGCATCCAGCATGTTTTTAAAATTATCGGCTTTATTACAAGACCACAACAGGCAACTGCCTAATAGCAGCACTGTCAACTGATATATTATGCTATACTTCATGTAGATGGAATTAAATGTTAAAATGAATAGGTGGCCGATAAAATAAAATGGCTGCCGGGTTTGTATTCACTGCTAATCATGTCGCCATTGGTGTCACTTTGATAAGTATCATTCGTGCGTTTAATGAACGCTTTTTCATACTTGTAGGTAAAGTTTTCATCTTCCGCGATCCGCAATGGCTGGTTGAGGATATTCTGTGCACTGAACTTCACTTGCAGACTCCTAACGATACGTTGGGTCACTGCTAGGTCTAGCGTCTGACGTTCCAATTCAATAAGACTCCCTTGGTTTCCCTGTACTACTACAGGTACCGCTCCCTGGTAGGTTACACTGAACGGTGCACCATTGGCGGCAGCATAAATGCGGGGGCCTATCCTGTTCCAGGAAAGGGCTATTTTAGTTCCTGTACCGGCATTATCATAATATAATCCCAGGTTCATCGCATAAGGCGCCTGCCCTTGTAACTGACGGGTGTAATGTGGGTTAACTGCGGGGTCCGTATTCTTAACCACGGAAGTATCGAGGCGTTTATTCACCTCACTTTTGATGAGCGTGAGGTTACCTATAAAAGAAAGATTCTTAAAAAATGGTAGCGGAATAAATCCTAAATTTTTACGCAAGTCAAACTCCAATCCTTGTACAGTTGCTCTATCTGCATTTCCAAAACTGATGTTAGCAGGGCCGCCAAAAAAAAGATTACGCGTAATCATTCTTTCGATAGGATTGGTCAATTCTTTATAAAAAGCCCCTATGCTAAAGGTTTCCGCCTTGTCATTGTTTTTGGGATACCATTCTATGCGGGCATCATAATTGGTGGCAGCAGCGGGCTTCAAGAAATGATTCCCCTGGACGGTCTGATTGTTCAACTGGTCCAGTTCACTATAAGGTGATAGCTCGCGAAACTCCGGTCTGTTCACCGTTTTACCATATGCTCCACGTACAACGAATTGCTGAGAAGGGCGATAGTTAATATTTACAGAAGGAAGATAATTGGTCGTTTTATTGTCTACCAACACAGGATAGTTAATACTACCCTGGTTGGAACCAGGGATGGCGCCTGCTACCTTTTGTCGGTTATACTCTACTCGGAGACCGCCATAGATATCCAATTTACCGTTAAATGGTAAAAGACTGAGGGCTGCATAACCGGCGTTGAGTTGTTCGGTGGCGGAATAAGCATCGCTACCGTTAGTACGGTCATAGACTTTAAGCGCGCTCCCATCATCCTTTAAATAATCAGTACTCCAAACCTTTCCTAAGTCTTGTTCTGTAAAGAAGACTTTATTAAAATCCATGTATTGACCGTTGCTCCCAATAGTAGCGTTATCATTTTCCGGGTAACCAGCAGAATTCAAATCGCCCTCATTGAGGGTGTAGGCGCGGCGAAACAGCACCCGCGATTTCCATTGTTGATAGGTACCTACCTTTAAAGTAATCCAAGGAGTTAGTTTATTGGTATAATCAAGTGCGCCATTATAAACATTTTCATTGTTTCTTGACCAGGTACGGGATATCATACCGCGCTCCAAATTATTGTTCCTATTTTCTATATCATCAGGCCCTTTTATATAACGGTAGGCGGCCCCCCAACTGAGATCTACGGTTTGTCCGAAGCCCCTGGTTCCTCCACCATCCTGTCTGTTTTGGTTAAAGCGGATCACACGTTGGTCTGGAATCATTTGCCTACTAAAGGTGTAGCCCAGGTTCCACTCCAACAGTTGTTTGCCCTTTGAAAAATAATGTTCACCGCCCAAATTACCGGCATATAAAAACCGCTGTGTATAGCCCAGAATAATGTTACGTTCATATACATTATAGCCATAAGCAAGCTCCTTCCAATTTATACCTGTAAGATGGGAAAGGTCTGTGGTGGAATCTCCGACAACATACTGGTTGTTTTTAGTGGTGCGTACCACAGTCGTACTTTGTCCCTGTTGCAAGAGGTAATTTTTAAAGAACAACTTGCTGCTATCGCGAAGCTTATAGGTGAAATTTTGCAATAGGTTTAACTGCACTGTTTCCATGCTCTGAGATTCGCGAGAAGTTTCGTGGGTACGTCTGCCATTACCATCTGTTCCCCAGAAGCTAGCAGCACGGTCTACATCAAATTGTTGGCGCTCTGTTTTATAACTCAGGGAGCTGAGCATACCCAAGTTTCTACCACCAATGCTAAATGTGTTATAATAATTGGCCGTCAACTGCATCATTGGCAGGGCTGTTTTGTAGCCATACTGTAAATAAGGGCTGAAATGTTGGGCATAATCTTTTTGCGTAATGCCGGCTCTGGTAAAATCGCCATAACCAGGAACTACAGCAGGCAGCTTCCTTACGCCGTTGTCGAAGCCCAAGAAATCGGTACTACTACCTTGATACGTCATGAATTTATTACTAAAGGTGGTACCGGGCCGGTATCCCATTTGTAGCTCTACATCCAGATGCTTCACCGTTTTAGCGTCTTTGGTAAATATCTTCACCGCGCCACCTGTCATATCCCCCATCAAATCGGGAGCGGGGGATTTATACACCATGATTCTATCAATGATCCGACTCGGAAGTAGGTCCAGCGAAAAAGCGCGGGAATACAACTCCGTACTGGGTGCGATATTTCCATTGAGGTAGGTGAGGTTGTACCGTTCACTCATCCCGCGGATGATAACAAATTTGTCGTCTTTGATAGTAACGCCAGCAATTTTTTTCACTACTTCCGCCACGTTACGGTCGGCACTCATGGAAATCTGCTGAGAGGAAATGCCTGAAACTACGGATTGTGCCCCTTTAATAGCTTCCAACACTTTTTTGTCTGTCGTATGAACTACGTTATGTACTTTTCTTCCTGCGGCGCTTATCACCACTTCTCCCAATGACCCACCACCTGCCTGCATACGTACATCAAAGGTGAGACTGCTATTGAGTTTCATTGGTTCTGCGAAGGCAGCATAACCAATATAGGTGACCTCCAAGGTATATTCACCCGCTTTTAATTCGCTAATGGTATAATACCCTTTGCTATCGCTCACAACAGACTTGGAAGACCCTACCAACTTTACAGAGGCGCCGGCCAATGGCGCGGAAGTCTCAAAATCTACCACGCGTCCTTTGATCGTGTGCCATTCACCAGTCTTGTCTTGCGTATGGGTTTCAGTAGTTTGGATCTTCCTGCGAATAACTATTTTCTTACTGTCTGGCATGTCATATGCCAACGACGTGTTATCCAACAGATATTCGACAATTATTTTTAAGGATGTTTGGTGGAAGCTTCTCGTATAATTTCTTTTTATTTTATCTATTTCAGATGCATCGTAGAAGAACCGTATACCGGTTTGTTTTTGTAAGACATCAATACATTCTACCAATGTATTCCCTGAAAATGAAACATTATATTTCTCGGTTGGTGCCTTCTCCTGTGCAAAGCAAAACACTGTATACAAAAGGAATATGGGCAGCAGGAAATAATGCTTCCTTACTAAAAATACCCGGTCCATTCGATTAGTAAACCCATTTTTCATTTTATGTTGTTTAAGTTTGGACATAGATCTCCCTATATCATTCATCATGATTTAAAAAATATGTGCGTTTATATGTGTTGGAATTAATTTATCTCTAGCTGATTGCCGACTTGTTTTATTTTCAATCCATAGGAGACCGAAAGGATTTTGAGCATTTCAGAAAGGTTATCCTCTTTCAAGAAAGAACCAGTGAATGTTCGCTTGTTAATTTCATGGTTGTTCGAAACAATTTTCACATGCATACTTTCCGCTATTGCTGCAAACACCTCACTTAATGGCGTATTTCTGAATACCAATAATTGTGAGGTCCATTCCGTATTAACAGGTATATTCTTTTCTATTTTACCATTCCTATCGCGCACGATATAGGTAAATTGTTGATGAGGGGAAAGTATGGGAGATAGCTCCTTCTGCCCACCAGGAACGGAAATCTGTACACGACCCGTTTTCACACCAATGCTGGCTAATTTATAGGCACTTGCATCAGATACAATAAACGATGTCCCCAATACCTGCACATTTAGATGGCTTGCTTTTACAATAAAACTGGCATTGGAATTCTTTTTAACGTCGAAAAATGCTTCACCATTAAGTTCTACGCTCCTGCTGCCATCGAATGAGGCTGGATATCGAAGTTGGCTATTAATATTTAGTACAACAATGGAGCTATCAGGCAATATTACTTCCTTAACCTGATGCTGGTTAGTAACAACCGTGTACATAGCAGGAGGTACTACCATGTTTCCTAATTCACCTCTAAACAAATACCCCGCGACTAACAAGCTCAGTATGCAAGCCGCCGCTGTCCATTGTAGGTAACGCAGTTTGTTTTTAGGAAAATGATTGACATGCTTAATGGCACGCGTCTCCATAATTGCTTTAATATTACTTAAAACAATTGCTTTTCTTTCGTCAAATTGACCTTTATCTACTTCCTTATCAGCGGCTTCCCTGGCGTCTTTAAACCACTGCTCCATGATGGCTTTTTCTTCTACGGAAGCGTGACCAGACAAATATTTATTTACAATTCTTTTTAACCTCAGCAGGTCCATAACAGATGATTCTCTAATAGTATGTTCTAAAAGAGATGGAGTAGTACCGGTAAATGTAGGTTAAGGAATTGTTACCAAATCAGTTGAAGTAGAAAATCAGGGTGATGGCAATACTATGTCGTAAGGTTTTTAATGCGATATGCAGTTGGTTCTTAACGGTTTGTTCGGAGATGCCCAATTTTAGGGCGATTTCTGCAATACTTAATTTGTATTCCCTACTTAGTAAAAATATTTCTTGGGTGCGAGGAGAAAGGCTGGATATTTCCTTTTGTATTTGCTTAACTAAATCCTGCTCCTGCAAACGATGCAGGATGTCATTAAATGTGGGTAGTAATTCTTCTTGTACTCGTTCAATTTGTTCGGGGGTACTTAAAAGTGATTCCAGTTTTTTAAGGGATTGAAATCGTACCGCCTGGAAAAGATAGCTTTCAAGCGACTGTTGAATGGTAATGGTGGCGCGCTTTTCCCAAATAGAGATAAATACCGTTTGAACAATATCCTGCGCATCATCATAAGAGCGGAGCAATTTGTTGGCAAAGCTGAATAAGGGATGCCAATATTTATTATACAATAAATCGAATGCCTCCAAATCGGAGTATTGGATACGAAGAAAAAGTTCCATATCATTCAATTCTATTGTATGTCTCACACTCATAAATAATATGGCTACAAAGTAAATATCTTTTTACTTCAAATTCCATTCTGTTAGCAGGAGCCTTAGCGAAAGTCCCATGTAATCGACGCTACTTTTCAATATAGTGGTGGGTTAATTAGTAAATATTATCTTTTCATTATTAAAACCGGTTAAGGCGGGATACGATTCATATGGTCTGTATAAATCCTGACCTCTACAAGATAAGATCCTAATAACGGTTACGACTATTTGATTTAAATCCTTATTTTTATTAGGTTCTGCATTATCAAGGTAATTATTGTTTGAAATCATCATTCATGCCCAGTAACTTTTTTTTGCGTCTTGTTTGTTTGGTAAACATCATCTTTCTAACCTCATCAGCGATTTTTTCGGATAATTCAATAGCAGCCCAAAGTCCGGATACAACTTCCCTTACCTTCCATATCCAACGTGGCGGTAGATTGTATTTTTCTTATCCGCTGAATATCATTCAATTTAAGGAGGTGTTTATCGATAATGTAATGCAGGACTCCAGTTTTACGATTTCAATTACTGCGAAAGCCCCCTTTACCCTATTCAGTCAGCATAAAGTTCGTATACCCTATCTCTTTTATCCAGGATATAACTATACAGCCGATATAAAGGCAGGTGAAACCGTTATTGATTTTAAATGTGCAGATAAACACAAGGAATTTGAATGCAATGCATTGAAAGATATAACTGCCGCCACCTTGGGATTTGACTTATCATCTGAAAAAAATGCAAATAAATATTTCTCGCCAAATGGTCAATACGATAGATCATTGGACTCTTTCCTGATATCGCTGAAAAATCAACGTATTGCATTGCTGGATGAATACAGAAAAAGAGGGAACATATCCGATGAAGGATATAGGTTATTACATGCATATATTTACTACGACTTCATAGGAAAAAGACTGACGCCCTTTTACAAAACTAATTTTGATCCTAAAAAAATACCTGGTTGGTATGTAGATACAATACGTCAGTACCAACATGCATTCCATGATTCATCCTTGCTCCGCCTGTACACCTTTCAAGGAGCATTAATATATTATCACCGCTATGTTGCTACCGATACGAACAGTGGCCACTCCACACTTGCCAGTCAATTTGCAGTTGCCAAGAATTTCAAAGGGTCATTACCCGTTAGCAATTTTCTGCTCTACCAGGTACTGAATCTTGGGAAGAATAAAGATTATAAGGATTATGCGATGTATGTAGATTCCTTTAAACTAATTTGCTCCGATACGCTCTATAAAAAGGTTATCCAGCAAAACTTCGATCTGATGGCAAAAGAAAGAGTTTTATCCGCTGGGACTACACAGCTACTCACCTTGCATGGTAATCTGCTCGACTTTGATTCGCTGATCAGCAGGCAGAAAAAGCTCATTTATATTGACTGCTGGGCTAGTTGGTGTGCTCCTTGTAAAAGTGAAATGCCCTCTTCAGCAAAACTGCAAAAAGAATACGCTGAAAAAAATATCACTTTCCTATTTTTTTCATTGGATAACATCTCCACTAAATGGGAAATAGGTAGTAGCGATTACGATTTTATGAATAAGAACAACAACTTCCTGGTAGCAGGTAATTTCAAATCGCCATTCGTGATGAAACACCGTATCGGTAGTATTCCCCGATATATTCTCATGAGTAATGACGGGAAAATAATTGACGGTAATGCCCCACGCCCTGGTGATCCTAAATTAAAAGAACTGATTAATCGGAACTTATAAACCATTCCGATTCATTTTTTCAATTACAGCAAAGCCCGCGACTAACGCGAGCTTTGTTATATTCCAGTGACCCGCTGGAACTTGAACGGTTATACGCTTTTTTATAAAATATCATCCATCTTTTCATTTCAACAGTTATTATCTGATTTTTAGAACTGCTGCATATGGGAATGCAGGTCTATTTTCCGGTAATACGACCTCCAAAGCATCCATGTTCTGTTGAAAATGCAACTCACCGCCTCCTAACAAATCAATTCTGTTGACGCTTTCAGGCCACAGTGCATTTCCTGCAGCGAGACTTTTGATTTTCATTTTTCTATCATCGGGCCAACCCAGTAATACAGCATATAGCACATCTCCCTTGGTAGTAAAGCGGATATCACCAGCGGTTAATGGTTTCCCTTTACCTTCATTGAATCCCTGTGCAGCAATGGGTGCAGCTCCTTCCATCGCAGGCCCTTCACCGAGTACTTTCCAGGGTCTTGTATCGAATATGCATTCTGCATTGATGGTCATCCAGGCGGCTATTTCTTCAAGAATGGCTTTCTCCTGCTCATCGATAGTCCCATTACCTTTTACCGGGATATTGAGCAGGAGGTTTCCATTTTTACTCACCACATCTACCAGCGTCTGGATCACGGTTTTGCCGGACTTATACCATTTACCATCAAAGAACCGCTTGTCATAATGCCATCCACCGATACAGGTGTCTGTTTGCCACGCGAATGGCTCAATCACATTGCTCTGTCCTCGTTCTATGTCCCATACCATGCATTTGCGCTGCATTTCATTCAGTACTTTACCGTTCAGCACTGCCTGTAGCTTACCTTTATTACGTATGATACTTTTATTGTAATGATAGGCCGCTATCTGCAGTCCTACGTCGCTGACTGGATACAATGGTAAGACGGTATCATCAAAATAAACCAGCTCCGGTTCATATCTATCTATCAGATCAATCGTTCTTTTCAGGAATTGATCGCAGTAAGCTTTTGACGGCGCTGCTACGCCATTGCCCCAATCCCATTGCCGGATGACGGTCCCATTATCCAGGCTATTTTCGCTCAGTGGATGGTTTTGCGCATAGAGCAGTTGCGGGTCCAGTCCTTCCCACCAAGCGCCTTTACCATCTGCTTTTGTCAGTTTGCCGTCGTAGGGCACACCAGCAAGCGGTCCATTTTTGTCTGCACGTTGTGCTACTTCATACCAGGTCCAGGCATGGGCCGCATGTATGCTCACCCCAAAAGGCAGCCCGTTATTCCTGGCAGCTTTGGCCCAACCACCAATGAGATCTTTTTTAGGCCCTACGTTCACTGCGTTCCATGCATGGTGACGAGAGTTCCAGAGATCAAGGTTATCGTGATGATTAGCCATGGCGAAAAAATATTTTGCGCCGGCCCGTTTGTATAAAGCTACCAGTTGCTCTGGGTCCCATTGTTCTGCTTTCCACCGATGGACAACATCCTTAAATCCAAACTGAGAAGGATGTCCGTAGTGTTGCAGGTGGTATTTGTACTGGTCACTCCCTTCTATATACATGCCACGTGCGTACCAATCACCATACTCCGGCTCACACTGCGGCCCCCAGTGTGCCCATATGCCGAACTTGGCATTGCGGTACCATTCAGGTACTACATACTGCTGCAAAGAATCCCAACTGGCGGTAAAAGGTCCCGGTGCGGCATATGGAGCCAGTTGCCCACCCAATGATGCACCAGCCTGCTTTGACAATAAATAAGCTGGAACAGTTAACCCCAGATATTTGATAAGTGATCTTCTATTCACGGTTTCAATATTTTTCTGTCTTTAAAAGGAAATAGCATCAAAAAGTAATCGCTTCATTTATTCCTGTTTGGTAAAACGCAATACGCTGCGGGAGAATCGTTATGCGGAGCTGGTAATTTTAGGAAATAGGAAGCGGGATCTATTTTTGCGAAGCGGTTAGAAATTTTCCTGCAACAGCGTGGTAAGTTAACAACACCTTTCAAGCGACTACTGTTGCAGGAAAATAACCTGCGTTCATAACGTGGAATTCTATCTACCTGCAAGAAAATAAAAAATTGTCAATTTTACAATTATTTTATCTGAAATATAAATTAGCACCATTAGTACCGCCCAGCGCAAACAGGTGATTGCTTATATGGAGCAAAAGAAAACAGGCAAGAACAATACCGGATGCATGATGTAGCCGTTTAAGGGATACTGATATAACGTGGAAGGATATAGGGTTTAAAGCATATAGTTGACTAACGTCCAGATGCAGATTTTTTCAAATGTGCATCCGGCACGAAATTCAGAAAAGAATGTAAGTTGCTATTATATTTCTTCTTATCCACCTTATAATAAAACGCACCTTTCCTGGAGCTCAGCTTATCTTTGTCTGCCAATCTCACCAACAAGCCGGTTGACAGGATCTTCCGGCTAAAATTCCCCTTATCAAAAGTGGTATTGTATACTGATTCGTATAGCTGTTGCAGTTGGGGAAGTGTAAACTTCGGAGGTAATAGCTCCAGCAATAGCGGATGCAATGCGGCTTTATAACGCAATCTCTCCTTGGCCTGATTTACCATCGCATCATGATCAAATATTAATTCAGGATGATGATTGATAGGGAACCAAACTGCGTGGAAATCATCATGCAACTGCTTGTAACGCTTGATGTCGATCAGGGCGGTATAAGCCACTGATATTGTCCTTTCCACACTATCCCTGTTCGGCGCGCTGAAAGTATGTAATTGTTCCATATAGATACCATCCAAGCCGGAAAGGTTTTTCAGTATGCGGGCAGCGGCATCCTCTGCACTCTCCTCTTCCTGCACAAATCCGCCTACAAGGCTCCACTTGCCCTTACATGGCTCAAAACCACGTTGGATCAGCAGCAACTTTATCTCCTGTCCGTCGAAACCAAAAATAATGCAGTCAACAGCGACTAGCAACCTTGTTTGCTGTGCATATCTCTTCATACAAAACAATTAGACAACAAAAGTACAAACCAGATCCCGATTCTCCATCTCCTTACCCAAAACCTATATACAGGATGGAAATCAGTAACAAAGGATATCGTTTACAGAAAATATATTTTTCATATTAGGGGATATATCAGATTAATAAGCCGTATCGTTCCAGCGCAGTTCATTGCGGAATGTTCTTAGGTCGGTGTGTTTGTCAATCAGCGCCAGTTCAATGCCTGCCATTTCTGCAAAGTCCTGCATGTGAACAGACGTGAGGTTCTGGCTAAAACAGGTGTGGTGCGCGCCTCCTGCCAGTATCCAGGCTGTACAGGCTTTTTTCATATCAGGATACGGCTTCCATAATACGCGTGCAACCGGCAATTTCGGCAAATCATGCGGCGGCGTCACAGCCTCCACTTCATTCACCAGCAGGCGGAATCTGTTGCCCATATCCACAATAGAGGCGTTAATAGCCGGGCCTCCGGCCGTGTTGAATATCAGCCGCACAGGATCTGCTTTCCCGCCTATACCAAGTGGATGTTTCTCGCACGACGGCTTACCATCGGCAATGGATTCGCATATTTCCAGCATGTGCGCGCCCAATACCATCGGGTTTTGCGGGTCAAAATGATACGTATAATCTTCCATGAATGAGTTTCCTCCAGCCAGCCCACTGCCCATTACTTTCATGGCGCGTACCAGCGCCGCCGTTTTCCAGTCTCCTTCGCCGGCAAAGCCATAACCTGCCTTCATCAGCCGCTGCACCGCGAGGCCCGGTAATTGCACCATTCCATGCAGATCTTCAAACGTATCGGAGAACCCTTTATACTGACCATTTTCCAGAAACGCTTTCAGTCCTAATTCTATCCTGGCTGCATCTTTTAGGGCAGGGTCTTTCAGCAGCATAGTAGCAATCGTGTAGGCGTCCGCGTACTCTTCTACTAGCGTATTCACTGCATGGTCCGGGATGCTGTTGATTACCGCCACCAGATCGCCAATACCATGCGTATTACAGGAGAAACCGAATACCGATTCGGCTTCTACTTTATCCCCATCTGTAACCGCCACGTACCGCATATTATCACCGAAGCGGACGAAACGTGCGCCTTGCCAGTCGTGCCAACCGGCAGCCACACGGCTCCACGCGCCCAACTCTGCCAGCACTGCTGTATCTTTCCAGTGACCAGTAATCACTTTGCGGTTCATCCGCATACGGCTCATCACAAATCCCAGCTCCCTGTCGCCATGCGCGCTCTGGTTGAGGTTCATGAAGTCCATATCTATTTCGCTCCAGGGAATATCCCTATTGTATTGTGTATGCAGATGGCAAACCGGCTTCTTCAGCGCTTTCAGGCCCCGTATCCACATTTTAGCGGGAGAAAAAGTATGCATCCACATCACTACACCGATACAGTTCACCGCCGCATTGGCTTCCATGCATACGGCATAGATCTCTTCCGGGGTAGTGACAATCGGTTTGTAGATAACGGAAACGGGTATATGACTAGCGCTATTCAGTGCTGTAGCTATTTCCAGGCTATGCCCTGCCACCTGATTTAAGGCCGCTTCTCCGTACAGATGCTGGCTTCCGACGATCAACCAGATCTCTAATTTTTTCAGATCAACCATACCATATGATTTTATTGCCCGTAATAAGAATTAGGGCCGTGTTTGCGTTCGTAATGTTTTTTTATCAGGGAATCCTTTAACCTTGGTGCGTGGAGATTGATAGATTCCGTGAGATAAGCCATTTGAGCGATGGATTCCAGTACCGCACTATTGTAGACGGCCTTTGCAGGGGTGCTACCCCAGGTGAAAGGCGCATGGTTTCCTACAAGGACCATCTCAATATCTTCATATGTCAAATGCCGCTCCTCCAGGGTATTCATGATCTGAAAACCAGTCTGGTATTCATAATCACCGGCTATCAACTCATCTGGCATCGGAGGCGCACATGGAATGTCAAGCGTATTATGGTCCGCATGGGTGGTACCATAGATAGGGATATCTCGCTGGCTCTGGGCCCAGGCAGTAGCATAGGTGGAATGGGTGTGCACAATACCCCCAATATGTTCCCAGTGCTTATATAATACCGCATGGGTAAGCGTGTCGGACGAAGGCCGTAAATCCCCTGCTATCACTTTCCCATTAAAATCCACGACGACCATCATTTCCGGGGACAACTCCTCATAAGGGACGCCGCTGGGTTTAATAGCAAATACTCCCGCGCCCCTGTCGGCCGCACTCACATTGCCAAAGGTAAAAATGACAAGCCCCAATGCGGGCAGTTGCATGTTAGCTTCGTAGGCAGCCTTGCGGATGGCTTGGTATTTTTGTGTGCTCATCTTAATCAATGTTCATGTTAGCAGTAAAAGCACCTAACGCTGTGTATTTTCTGTACCTGTCTTCGTATATTCCTGTACGTTGTACATTAGGAGAATAAGTGGTCTCAAAGCCTTGCCCCATTACCTGCATGGCCACCTCCACTTTAGGAAAAATACCGGCAACTGTAGCGGCAAACATGGCCGCGCCCAGAGCGCAGGTTTGTTCTGAGCGGTGAATGCGTATAGGCATTCCCATTACATCAGCCATCATCTGCATAATAAAGGGAGATTTTTTAGCCACCCCGCCGATGCCTATCAATCCTTTTACCGGCACCCCTTCCCGTTCAAAACGCTCCACGATGGCCTTGGCGCCAAAGCAGGTGGCTTCTGCCACGGCCCTGAAGACGCTGGGTGCGTCGGATGCTAGGGTCAGTCCGGTGAGCGTTCCTTTGAGTGACTGGTCTGCATCTGGTGTGCGGCGACCGTTGAGCCAGTCAATTCCCGATTCACTATATGCGTCAGGTATGATGGTAGCTGCTTCTCTCGACAGTTCAATAAGCATCCTGCTATTGGCCTCCTGTAACAACCTGGTGTCATCTGGGAAAAGATGCCTTAGAGGCCATGACAATAAATTACTGAACCATGCGTATGCATCTCCGAAGGCAGACTGCCCCGCTTCCATGCCTATCATACCAGGAATCACGGACCCCGGTACCTGTCCGCAGATGCCTTTTACCAGTGTATCTTTCACTTCTTCTAACGGCGCCACCAGCATATCACAGGTAGAAGTGCCCATTACCTTGCTGAGATGATAAGGTGCTATTTGTCCGCCTACGGCGCCCATATGTGCATCAAAAGCGCCGATGCCGATGATTACCTCCGTACTCAGCCCGAGCCGTTCTGCCCATTCTCTAGACAAATGCCCGGCTGCTTCACCAGAGGTGTAGGTTTGGCTGAACAACTGTCTGTCGATATGTTGCAATAATGGATCGATAGCCGAGAAGAAGCTGTCGGGCGGCAAGCCCCCAAACGCTTCTGCATATAGCGCCTTATGGCCGGCGGAGCAGATGCCACGCTTAAGCTGACTGACATGCGTACCGCCTGTCAGCAGAAAGGGAATCCAGTCGCAATGCTCTACCCAGGTGTAAGTGGCAGTTCTAACGTTTTCGTCTACACGCCAGATGTGCAGCCATTTCGCCCAGAACCATTCAGCGGAATAAACACCGCCAACAAAACGCAGATAATTGCCTGGGAAAGCTGCTGCTACTGCGTTGATCTCCGCCGCTTCACGAATGGCCGTATGGTCTTTCCACAACACAAACATGGCGTTGGGATTATCCTTAAATGCCGGCTGCATCGCCAGCGGCATACCGGTTTCATCTACCGCTACTGGTGTACTGCCAGTGGTATCCACGGATATTGCCTTTATATGTCGAGCCACATGGGCGCCTGCCTGTTGCAGACATTGCCTGATAGTGGCTTCCAGTCCTTCTATATAATCCTGTGGGTGCTGGCGAAACTGGCTATAGGCGGCGTTGCAGTATAATCCATCCTTCCAACGCGGATAGTAAAACACCGCAGCCGCCACCTCATCGCCATTGCGGGTGTCTACAATAATAGATCTTACGGAATCTGTCCCAAAGTCAACACCTATTACAAAGGATACGCTCATGTTTCATTTTTAAAAGGCATGGGAATAGCAGGACCACACCATTGTGCAGTCGTAATAAGCCATGTGGTCAATTATTATTTCAGTTCCAGCACTACCACAGAGAATGGAGGCATCTTTACTGTCAGCGTATTCTCTTTCAACATAGCACCATTAAATGCCACCGGTTTGATCTTATCCGGCTGCACAAAGCTATTATGGTCCTGTAGTTTGGTAGCGGAAAGGATACGACCGGCGACAGCTTTATAAGCCGCTCCGGTTTGTACTGTTATTTCCTGCGCTTTGGAGGCATCGATATTTACCAGAGAAATATGAGTAACACCCGATTTGTCTTTTGACGCAGAAGCCGTCACTGCGGGCAGTTGTTCATTTTTGTAAGTATACTTGTTAGATTGAATATCAATGGGGATCAGCGTGGCATCTTGATGCACGTTATACATTTCCATGACGTGATAAGTCGGCGTCAGTATCAGTTGTTCTCCATTGGTGAGGACCACCGCCTGCAGCACATTTACCGTTTGTGCAAGATTGGCCATACGTACCCTGTCGGAATGATTGTTGAAGATATTTAAGGTAACGCCTGCAATCATCGCGTCCCGCATGGTGTTTTGCTGAAAGAGAAAACCGGGATTCGTACCTGCTTCCACGTTATACCAGCCGCCCCATTCATCCACCACCAGTGCTACTTTTTTCTTCGGATCATATTTGTCCATGATGGCAGAATGCCGGCGGATCAGCGTGTCCATAAAACAGGCGCTGCGCATAGTCTGGAAGTACTGCTCTTCAGAAAAATCAACTGCATCCCCTTTTTTATTCCATTCGATCACGGAATAATGGTGCAGGGCCATACCATCCAGCATATGTAGCGGAATGTTTTTCATGAGTACTTCTGTCCAGTTATAATCGGAGGAATTGGCCCCTGAAGCAATTTTGAAAAGATTGCCGCTCATAAACGTGGCGTACTTTCTATAGATATCGGCATAATATTCAGGTCTCATATTTCCGCCGCAGCCCCATGCTTCATTACCAACGCCCCAATACTGCACCTTCCAGGGTTGTTGCCGGCCGTTTTGCTGCCGCAGGTCAGACATTGGGCTTTTACCCGAGAAGTTGACATACTGTACCCAGTCGGCCAGCTCCTGTACGGTACCGCTGCCCACATTGCCGGCCAGATAAGGCGCTGCACCTAGCTCTTCGCACATGTTCAGGAAATCGTGAGTACCGAAACTGTTATTCTCCGTAACGCCTCCCCACCAAGTATTGACGATTGCAGGCCTTTTTTCCTTAGGCCCGATACCATCTTTCCAGTGATAAGTGTCTGCAAAACAACCGCCCGGCCAGCGTAGGTTCGGTATCTTCAGCGCTTTCAACGCGGCGATAATATCTTTCCTTACCCCATTGATATTGGGAATATGGGAAGTATCTCCCACATAGAAGCCGCCATAGATACAATTACCCAAATGTTCAGCAAAATGACCAAAGATATTTCGGTTGATTGTCTGTGTTGGCTTATCTGTACGGAAAGTGATTTTATTCTGGGCCTGCAATGCCGGTGAAGCTATCAACAGACAACAGATCCCCAAACAAAAAGAATGGACCTTATTTTTCATAACGTGGAATTATAGCAATAAATGAGTGATTGCTTCAAAATAACATAATATTTGTCAATTTTACAATTATAATTTTTCGATCACTTTCTGAACGATCGCTATCCAGCTTTCTGTAATCAACTGCCGCCGTTTATTAGCAGTGGAGAACGCATGAAAACTGTTTTAATCGAGGTAGATCATTGCCTTTACAATATTCGCATCGGCAATCAGGTGAGGGAATTCCTCCACTATATCGTT
Organism: Chitinophaga sp.; assembly: GCF_019236475.1. Classification (GTDB taxonomy): domain Bacteria; phylum Bacteroidota; class Bacteroidia; order Chitinophagales; family Chitinophagaceae; genus Chitinophaga. The sequence continues at coordinate 278,382 of NZ_JAFAIX010000004.1, read as the reverse complement.
AAAGTGTATATGGTGCGTAATGTATTTTTTGGGAGTGATTCTGCCAACACGGATATTTTCCAGTACCCAATCGAAGTCTTTCCGGGTAGCATTTCGACTGCTGAGCAGCGTACCTTCGCGTTTATGGAATTCTGGGTGACTAAAAGTAATGTCGCCTTTTTGCAGCCCCACCAACACATACCTTCCTGCGTGCGCCATGAAACGGAAAGCATTGTTGATCGCATGCTGATTGCCAGTAGCATCCATTACAACAGTGGGCATATCACCATCAGTGGCATCTCTGAGCAGTTCTTCCAGGCGCCTGTCCTGCGCGTTGAAGGCCGCTTTTACACCTGCTACCTTTTTCGCCCAGGCCAACCGGCTATCATTCACGTCGATAGCCAGTACATTTGCTCCTGCAATAGCTGCCATCTCCATTGTTGCCAGCCCAATTGGCCCTGCTCCTACCACCAGCACATTTTCCTGTGGCAATACTGCCGCCCGTCCAACACCATGCGCCGCAATAGCAAAAGGTTCCACCAGTGCCAACTGGTCAGGGTCCAGTCCTTCGGCAGACAGTAGCAGGTGTGAGGGCACCATCAGGAATTCTGCCATTCCACCGTCCGTATGTACACCAATCACCTGCATATGCTGGCAGCAATTGGTATGCCCACTGCGACAAGCAATACAGTTGCCGCAATGCTGATAGGGAATAATGGTGACCATATCTCCTTTGCGCCAACACCGCGCGTCGCCTTCCACAAATTCGGCCGCTAGTTCATGCCCCAACACACGAGGATAGCTAAAATAAGGTTGTGTACCTCCAAATGCATGGATATCGGTACCACATATCCCGATGCGCCGGATTTTTATGATGGAGTAACCAGGTAAACATACCGGCTCCGGGGCATCACGGTATGCCAACTCCCCCGGCTTAATACAAGAAATAATCCTCATGAACATCTGTTTAAAAAGCGATATTGTTCCGGAACAGTAGTTGTTGGCATAGATGACCAAAGACAACAAAACAAGATCATCAGATCCCGCCCCTTCACGAAAAATAACGTTGCCATTTTTTTTAAAAGTACCTATCTTATAATTCTCAGACTTTACCGATATCGATAAAAAATTGTACTTTATCGATATTTTACTATTCGGACATTATCAGCTATGAGCAAAGAACAGTCATCTCTCAATTTTATCCTGCTGAATATCGGCCATGCTGTACATAATGCTGACTGGAACTGGCGCAACGTTTGTAGCCCTTTTATCCGGGTACACTTTGTAGAAAACGGGACAGCCAGCCTTATTCGGGAAGACAAAACCTATGAACTAAAAAAGAACCATCTGTATCTTACACCGGCATATACCATTCACGGATACAAATGCGAAGGGCATTTATCTTTGTACTACATTCATATTTATGAAGAAGTGGGCAATCAGACCGGCATCTTTGACCTAATAGATGCTCCTGTAGAAATAAAAGCAGATCCGCTGATTGTCCAACTAATCAAACGCCTTGCTGGCATTAATCCGGAGAGGAAACTGCCCCACTTCGATCCATGGTCATACGACAACCCTCCCACGCTTGTCAGAAATATAGCGCGCCAGAAAGCCGTGCCACTCGGCTACGAAATGGAGGCACAAGGCATCATCAAACAGGTCTTATCCCGGTTCCTACTACTAGCCACGGATAAGAACCTGCATATAGACAAACGTATCCTGCAATCGTTGCACTACATACGTACCCACTTACATAAGCCTATCAGCGTGGACGCATTGGCAGCGGCCTGTTTTCTCACCAAAGACCACTTCATTCGCCTTTTCAAAAAAGAAATAGGCTGTACGCCAGGAAAGTATATCAATGAAAAGAAGATAGAAAAGGCCCAACGGGTGATGATGACGAAAGACATGAGCATCAAGGACCTAGCTTACAGCCTTGGATTCGCGAACAATGCTTATTTTAACCGTTTCTTCAAAAAACAAACAGGGGAGAATCCGGGAAAGTATAAAAAGAGAATGCGGCTTCTTGCAAGTGACGATACATCGTTTTCTCCCCTGTTACTGTAATAAAGGCTTATTGGAAGCGTCTCCACCAATCACAATCAGGTCCTTATTTCCCGGCGCATAAAAAAATAATATGCGCCCGCAAAACAAACCACCGTAGCGGCCACCAACCCTGTTACCTGTGGCCATACCACCATCAGGCTTTCCCTGAAGGATAACGGCGCCGGAATAGCGCCGGCCATCTGCTCCATGGTCAATGGTCCCAGGCTTCTCACCGAAGGCATCAGCAACGTAGTGGCAGCATCGGTATACAGTTGGCTGGGCGCCAGGCGAAACCAGGACAAAATGATATTGTTGTAAATTACCACCTGCTCCGGCTGCAACGATGCAGGATCGGGTAATACCGTCCTAACGACCATATTAACGATCAACTGGTAAAACACGGTAAAGAACAACCAGATACCAATAGCGGTGAGGGCAGAGGTAGCCGCATGCTTAAACAACACGGATAGCGCTATCGACAGGCTAAGCCAGAACCCCACATAGATCATGCTCAACACCACAAACGTCAGGATGCGGAACAGCTCCGCGGCCTCCATTGGCACACCTGTGATGAGGAGTCCGGCCCCAATCATAAGTAACACAAGGCTGAGAAAAAGCACACCCACAATGGTGAGCGCAGCGTAGAACTTAGCCAGCAAGAGATTATCGCGGTATACCGGCTGCGCCAACAGCCGTACCAGTGTGCCATTATTCTTTTCCGAATTAATAGCATCGAAGCCCAGTGCGATACCCAGCAAGGGGCCGAGGAAGCTGATAAAAATATAAAACGTAGGAAGTGAATTATCCGAAGTGGTTAATAATTTTAGATAGACGAACACGTGGTCCGGATCATTAAAATCTGTCACCACTCTCCTGATGTTTGATAACGATACGTGCATCGCACCGAGGAAGGTAAATAGGATCAGCAGCAGCATCACTATAAACCGCCAGCTACGGATATGATCCCCTCCCTCTTTACGCACCATCACCCAAAACGGCCCAGGAACGGCCGCTCCGGTGAAAAAAAGGTTAAACAGCCTGTTCATTCAAAATATGCTTTTTAGTATTCTTCTCAAAAAAACGATGATAGATCTCATCCAAACCATATTCCTTTTTATGTACACCGGTTACGTTTAACCCGTTCTGTACAAAAAGGCGGACAATATCCGGTGTGATATCTGTACTGCAGGACACGTCTACGTTACCTTCCATTATCGACACCTTGGTAACGCCAGGCAGTGCCAGCAGTTGCCGTTCTATTTCCCCTGGCGCTGTAAGCGGCGTCCTGACGGACACCTGTACCACATAGGAATCCTCCCCGAACAGTTTACCGGCCAGCGTTTCGAGATTACCTTCCGTCAATAATTTCCCTTCTACGAAGATGCCCACACGATCACAGATCTGTTGCATCTGGTGAAGATGGTGGGAAGATAACAGCACCGTCAACTCCTGCTGCCGGCTGAGTTGACGGATCAGCGTGAGAAATTCGCGGATACCAGCAGGGTCTATGCCCAACGTAGGTTCATCAAGTATCATTACTTCTGGTTCACGAATCAGCAGGTCGGCAAGGCCCAATCGCTGTTTCATACCACGGGAATAAGCCGCCGTTTTTTTATGCATTTCTGCTCCCAGTCCCACCATCTCCATGGTGTTGTGGGCCCGAGAGCGGATATCTTTTTCGGGGATGCCATTGAGGCGGCCGATGTACATCAGATTATCCAATGCCGTGAGGTTATCGTAAAAGCCGGCGCTGTCCGGCAGATAGCCAACTTTCCGCCGTACCCCCACCGGGTTGCGTGTAGCATTGATACCGCATACCATGGCTTGTCCCGAGGTAGGTTCCGCCAGTCCCAGCATCATCAGGATAGTGGTGGTTTTACCGGCGCCGTTAGGTCCCAGCAAGCCAAATATTTCTCCTTTGTTTACTTTCAGGGAGAGATGATCTACTGCTTTTTTGGTACCGTAATTTTTGGTGAGTCTGTCCAGTTCTATAATAGGATTTGTCGTCATGTCTACCTCCTTCCGTATTTACGTATCAGGTAATACACGATGCCCAGCGACAGGAGGATCACCAGCGTACCTATCCAGCCGGCCAGCATGGAGGTTTTGACCGTCATGCGGAAAGCCGCGTTGCTGTTGACATTATTATTCCTTACCGTAAAATTCGACACATAATCACCGGCGATGGTTTTATCCGGAACGCTAAGGGTAGCTGTTACCTGCTGTTCTTTACCTGCATCGAGGCGGTCGATTTTGGAAGGTTCAAATACAGCGCTCCAGGAGGCCGGCGCCTGAGCTGAAAGCTCCAACGCTTCCAGCGACAGGGTACCGGTATTTTTCACCGTCAACTGTAGCTTCCGGCTGCGGCCTTCTGTAATATCATCGCTCAATCGCCCTGTAGGCGTGGTTAGTTCTACGCTATAGCTGCCTTTCACCACTGCTTCTACATCGGCATGGAGTGTATCGGCCTGTGACATGGCCATCACCGGGATGTTGTATTTACCAGGCTTCACCAAAGGCGCTGCCGTTATTTCCAGGGAAATATCTTGTGTTCTGCCAGAATCCAGACGCAGACCCGCCACCTGGGTACCTTCCGCGCGGAATGCCACTGTCCATCCTTCCGGCACATCCGCCCTTAATCCATATAACTCCGTATGCCCGCTGCCGTTAGACAGGCTCAGATTGTAACGAAACGGCTCCTTCGCAGTGGATTCTATATTCATGAGCCTTGCAGAAAATGCGGATTTTCCTTTACCCTTCTGTGCATGGGCGCCCAAGGTCAGGGCCAGCAAAAAAAATGAAATACAATAAACTTTCCGGTAGTTGGATAACATAATATTGAATGATAGTTTTTGACAATAGTGCATACGGCCTTTCTTCATGCTACGAAGACAGCCTTAGGAATAACAGTTAGCTTCAGTAGCAAAGCCATTGAAGCAGAGAATTAGCAAATAAATCAACAGTGATGATTACGCAAATGGTCCGTCGGTACCGGAATAATGCGTTCTGAGCAGGTTTGCTTTGATAACAGCAATGGTGGTTTCTTCTGTAGGCACAGGCAATATAAAGGCCCTGTGGTGTAATGTTTTGGTTTTTAAAATATTTGTCATGCTAGATGAAATTGAATTGCATTAAAACAAGATCAAATAGAAAAAATATAAATGCTCCATTCAGGAGAAGTCAAATTTCAGACAATTTGTAAGCCGAAAATTAAATCTTCAATTGTTACGATAATGTTAAAATGGGTAATAATTGGCACTTTGTCAGTAAGCCCTTATCGTCCAAAGCTGTCAATATTTCAGCATCCGGCATGTTAGTTTCATGCGATGAAAAAATGACAGTCAAACATTTATTTTTTCACGACTGGCATATAGGTTGATCGCCCCATTTTAGCTATTTGTTAATCTTTAAAAAGGAGGTTACTATGTCACTCGTAAGAAGCTACAGGGAACCACTTACAAATTTGCCGACCCTGTTCGAAAACTTTTTTAACCGTGGTTTTTTCAGCCGCGACAACTTTAATAATTCCATCAGTGGCACCACTATCCCCACGATGAATATTAAAGAAACAGATGAGGATTTTCTCGTTGAACTCGCCGCACCCGGTATGAAAAAAGAAGACTTCAAAATCCATCTTGATGGCAACAATCTGTCCATTTCATCTGAAAAAAATGCCAGTGAAGAGGAACCCAGTAACGGGAAATATTCCTATAAGGAATTTAGTTACCAGTCTTTTAAACGCACCATCACCCTTCCCTCCGATGTGGTGGATGAAGAAAAGATCCAGGCGCGATATGACAACGGATTACTATCGCTGAAAATTCCTAAAAAAGAAGAGGTAAAGAAAAAGGCGCCACGCCAGATTGCCATTCACTAATCGTGCGCTAAATATTTTTTGTCAAGCCCAGCGGAAGGCGGGTCACTCCCATAGATCCGCCTTTCCGACTGGCACAAACCCGTGATAAATGGAAGAACGCTTTTATATCGATGTCCATTTCAAAGTAGCCAACGGTTGGATAACCTACGCTAAAATTAATCTCGGATATGATCAGGCGTTTGCCAATTCTCTTTTTGACGTGCTGGCAGGCAGAACTTTACCGGAAGGGTTTCTCAGAATGAACCTGATGGAAACAAAAGATGATTTTGCCTTTCTGCACCAAAGCATGTATTGTACACTTCCTCAACTGGCTGAGAATTGCATGTTGATAACGAAGGAAGTTTTCAGGTTTTATAATCTTGATAAAGGGATATAGATTAGCGTTATCTTGAGAAATAAAGAGCGAACAGTAATCAAGAGGATAAATGCTGTTAAACATTCAAAAAGGATCGCGACTAAACACTAGACTAAAAAACAAAATTTCATCCCGCGCCATGCGCGAGGTTTATATACCCAAAAACAGAAATCCAAAGCTGTGTTGTCCATCAGATTCGCAATTCTTTAAAATATGTGGCTACCGAAGCGAGACTTCTGGATTAGCTTACTTTGTACCAGATTGAAAACTCATACTCAACTTCATACATCAATTATCATTTTTACAATAAAAAATGTTATTGGTGAGTTAACCTTCTTTTATTCACATAACTAAGACATTTCCGGCACAACTACTTATTAATTTTCGCCTGTAAAGAAAATGATTGAAACGAAATGCAACAATTAAAATGACTAATAAAGCTTATAGAGAATGGCTGGTGGAAATAAAAAACAAGGTAAAACAAGCCCAATTAAAGGCAGTATCTAATTTCAATATAGCTTTAATAGAACTTTATTGGGAACTGGGGAAGGAAATTATCTCCAAACAAACTGAATACAAATGGGGGGAGAATTTTCTGGAACAACTGTCTATCGATCTCAAAAAAAGTTTCCCCCAGATAAATGGTTTCTCTCGCCGAAATCTGTATACAATCAGACAATGGTATATTTTCTTTTCTCATCAATTTGAATTTGTGCCACAGGCTGTGGCACAATTACCCTGGTCGTACCAGCGACTGTTAATTTCTAAAAATCAAAGACCTGGAAACAGTTGTTTTATATGCCAAAGCCACTCACAAAAATGGTTGGTCCAGGAATCAATTAGAAATTAACATTAAACATAATTATCATTTAAGACAAGGAAAGGCTGATCACAATTTCGAATCAACTCTTCCTAAGCCACAGTCTGATCTGGCAGCAGAGACTATTAAAGATCCATACCATTTTGATTTTCTCGGATTGGAAGAGAATGCCCAGGAGCGAGAGATTGAACTGGCCCTAACGCAGAAGATTACCCACTTTATGCTGGAGCTAGGAAAGGGTTTTGCTTTTGTTGGCCGTCAATATAAATTAGAAATCAGTGATTCTGATTATTTCCTGGATTTATTATTTTATCATCTCCACCTACGCTGTTTCGTAGTCATTGAATTAAAGGCAGGAAAATTTCTACTTGAATATGCAGGGAAATTGAATTTTTATCTTTCTGCGGTAGATAGTAAATTAAAACACGTAACCGATAGCCCATCCATCGGAATAATATTATGCCGATTAAAAGATAAAATAGAAGTGGAATATGCACTTCGCGATTTAAATAAACCCATAGGTATTAGTTCTTTTGAGTTATCAGAAATTATACCTGATGACCTTAAAACTCAACTGCCCACAATTGAAGAAATGGAAAGGGAATTAATGGACGAGTAAGGTACTTTTCCTTATTTGGGATCAAGTAATATTATTTGCTGGTATGCCTTTACCAGAAAAAAGGATACACTAAAAGTAAAACTGTTTTGTGCATCCTTTTTTGTATCCTTTCAGATTCGTTTTGTATGATTTACCTTTCTATACCAAAAGCAGAAAAGCCGCTTAAATCCTACGATTCAAGCGGCTTTAATTTCCTTTGATATTCTTGTTGTGATCCCGCTGGGACTCGAACCCAGGGCCCATACATTAAAAGTGTATTGCTCTACCAACTGAGCTACGGAATCAAATCGCTGCTTTCACCGCGACTCCCCTTTTTCAATGGGAGTGCAAAGATAGAAAAATATTCATCTCTGCAAAATATTTTTAAAGCATTTTTATTACAAAAACACCCAAACAAAATACTGTAGCCCATTTCGGTGGATTTATTTTTTTTACAAATCTGCGTATATACATCAACGTAATAAGGCAATGTTGTGCCCGTACAACATTGCCTCATCACGATTTTTGTTCCTACTTTGCAGCCCATGCTTCATCTGCACTTGGCCCGTAACTGCCTGGAATTGGTATATCCAACAGCCGCAGATAAACACCCAGTTGCGCACGGTGATGCACAATCTGGCAATATGCCATTCTAATAACTTCCTGCTTATTGTATTCTTCAATAATCGTATCCCCATTACGAAGTACCCAATGCTCCGGCAACTGCGATTCCTGCGCCTTTGCCAACGCTTCACGACCCGCCACCAGGTTCGACTCAAAATATTCCATTAACTCAGCATTGTTCGTAACAGTGACATGTTTATAATCATTATTCGCGAAATCAAGCTCTGAAGTATTCAACGTCATCGGTACCCAGCCTGTCAGTTCTGCAATATGTGTAGCCAACTTCCCCATAGGCATGCTTTTTTCATGAGGCGCCCAGTCAAGCTTGTCCGATGGTACCCGCTGCAACATTTTACGAGTAGTTACCGCTTCCTGTTCCATTTCTTTCTGGAGAATTTCAATGATGTTCATAGTACTTCTGTTTTGTTGATACAAAGTAAAAAGGCGAAAGTGACAACCCTATGTCAGTAGTCATTTAGAAATAACAACTTTTTTTTAAAATGTTTGTTCCTCTACTAAATTCTCACCGCATGAAAACGAATCCCACTGCGCCAAACAACATGTCTGTGTCCGTCACATTTGGCCCCTACGAACTGAAAGGCAATATCCCCCTGCAATTGATGACCATCGGTACGAATGAGAAAGGGGAATCGATGGAATGGGTCCCTGGGAAAACATTTGAGACAAAAGAAGAGCCAGTGTTTTTATGTAGATGCGGACACTCCGGCAACAAACCGTTCTGCGATAATACGCACCTGCAAATCAAATTCGACGGTACCACCAACCCACACCACCGCTCTTATCTGCAACAAGCTTCTCTATACGAAGGCCCCGACACCCTCTTGACTGACGCGGAAAACCTCTGCGCCTTCGCCCGCTTCTGCGATCCCAACGGTCAAGTATGGCATATGGTGGAAAATACAGACGATCCTGCGGTAAAAAAACAATTCCTTAAACAAGTGCATAATTGCCCCAGCGGGCGACTCATGGCCTGGAATAAGGAAACACAAACGCCCATAGAACCCAAACTCTCCCCTGCCATCGGCATAGTGGAAGATCCATCCAAAAATATCAGCGGCCCCTATTTCGTACAGGGTGGCATCACCATCTACGACGAAAAAGGAATCCCTTACGAAATACGTAACCGCGTTACCCTCTGCCGCTGCGGCGCCTCCAGAAACAAACCTTTCTGCGATGGATCCCATGCTGCCATCCAATTCAAAGATGGCCTTCTACTATAACAGTGGATCTAGCCATTGGATGCCCCGCTATTGAAGAAGATGGCAGCGTTGAAATCAGGGAAATTCTGGAGTTCGGGCTCCTACAGTAAAAATAAAATGTCCCCAAGAAGCCTATTGCTTCTTGGGGACATTCCCATTATAAACGAAATTATTTTGCTTTCCAGATATTGTCATTCGGCGTGGCATCCATGTATAGCCCACCTTCCAAACGTACTTCTTGCACAGCTTCTTTCACTGGCAGTTTCAGCACCAGTTCTTTCTGATTAGCCTGCCATACAGATGGCGTATAATGAAATTGTGATTCTTTCCCATCTTTGGTTACAACTACCAAGTTAAACGGAATGGCAAATCCACCCACATTCTTGATGGTAACATTCCCACTTTTCACATTGCTCACGGCCAGGTCTATGTAGTTGTTGGAGAAAAACCAGTTATTCCAGAACCAGTTCAAATTCTTACCAGATGCGGTGTTGAAGATATGGAAGAAATCCCATGGAATAGGATGCTTGCCATTCCACGTATCCATGTATACATGCAGCGATTTCTTGAACAATTCGTCTCCCAATAAATCTTTCAATGCCAAATATGCCAAGGATGGCTTACCATAAGCATTGCTGCCATAACCCATTTCACTCACCTGTGTAGACATGCTAATAATCGGTTGATCTTCTTCTGTAGACGGATCCGCGATATAATACTGCACTCTAAAGCGCTTGTAGAAATCATCTGCGGCCTGCTGCCCTTTCTCTGAAATACCAATCAGGTATTCAAAGGTGGTAGCCCAACCTTCGTCCATAAAGGCATAGCGGGTTTCGTTGATGCCCATGTAAAAAGGAAAATAAGTATGCGCAATTTCATGATCCTGCACCAACTGGGCAAAACTCAGGTTACCTCCTACGGTGGCATCATTCACCATCATAGGATATTCCATATCTGCAAATCCCTGGAAGGCGGTCATTACCGGGAAAGGATATTTCACGCCAGGCCAGTGATTGGAAAACCATCCCAATGCATAACGAGAAAATTCTACGGAATGCTGGAAATCAGTGGTATTAGCTTTATACGCGGCCTGCACACTCGCTCTACGGCCACTAACGGTATCCAGCAAAGCGCTAGAAGCATCCCATACATAATGATCACTCACACCATAAGTGACGTCTGTGATATGCTTGGCGACAAATTTCCAGGTATTCCAATCCTGCTGCGCAGTCACTTTATGCCCTTGGAGATCTTCCTGGGTGGCAATATGCATGGTTTCATTGGCGGTAAGTGAGGCTTTCAAACGCTGTGCAACTTCCGGCTGCAATACTTCTCCGGCATTCTGCAGCTCTCCTGTTCCCCATACGATAAAATTCTTCGGTACCGTAACTGCAACGGTATAATCATTGAAATCATTATAAAACTCTGCTCTATCAGTATGCTGAATATCGTCCCAACCATTATAATCATCGAATACGGATACACGCGGATAAGCATAGGCCATAAAACAGGTAGTACTGTCAATCATCCCTTCGCGACCACTCTCTTTGGAGAGGTCATAACGCCAAGTAATTTCAATTTTGGCACTGTCGTGTGATTTTATGGGAGACGACAACGGCACGACGCCTACAGTGCCTACATCATTGGGAAAGGATATTTCGGCGCCATTACATACAAAACGTTCCACTACCACGCCGCTATCCAGGAAATTCATGCTGTGATAACCATCGCGAGGAGCTTGAAATTTATGCAGGTTGTTGTTCATGCGAATACGTAGTCTGGAAAGGTCATGGGGACTATTATTCACATATGTGATGGTTTCTTTACCATACACGGTGCGGGTAGGAGGCGCTACCTTCAGTTGGATATCGTATCTCCCTTTATTCTGCCAGTAATTAACACCAGGTTTACCACTCATATCCCTGGTTTGGGCCTTATAGGCATTTTGGATATTACGGGGCATGTACAGCTCCTGGGCCTTAACGGCAGTACATCCCAGGATAGCAGTCAATAACAAAATGTATCTTCTCATATAGCGGATTATGCTAACGAACTTCGCGAAAATTACTCGTTAATGCAAGCGGTAGATACATAATTGGAGACTGACAGGGTTAAACGGCCAACGCTATCTTGGGGGGTTGACAACGTTTGTGCAACACCGTTAGTTTTTTATATTATAGTTCGACACGTATCCTCACTCCTTCTCCCTGCTTCACAGCACCAGGATGCATGCTCATCAACAACTGTATGTCTCCGGCCTGCAATAGTGCCTCTTCATAACTGCCAAAGAATTTCACAGATAATACCTTCGCGGCAATACCGTTACCATCGGCCAGTACTACTTTCTCCGGACGGATATAGATCGCTGTATCAGTGGTTTGTATGCCTAATACTGCTGCCTGTACGTCCGACAAATGATTGAATTTTCCAAAGAGTGCGGCACAATAATCATCTTGTGGATGTAAATATACCTCTTGTGGCGTTCCTTGCTGGATCACTTCCCCATGCCGCATAATCATAATACGGTCCGCCCAAGACAGTACATCCAATGGATCATGGGAGGTGAGTAAGCAAGTAATGGATAGTTCACTGGAAATATCTGCAATGACATCCTTTAACTGCTGCTTATGGATCATATCCAGGTTGGAAAACGGTTCATCCAACACTAGGAGCTGCGGTGCGGTAGTCAACAAACGCGCCAAGGCCACCCGCTGACGTTCCCCCCCGGAAACCTGGTCATTCTTTCTTTTAAACAGATGCGTGATCCGACAGACCTCATACACATGCATGGCATCTTGCGCTGTTAGTTTATTATCTCGTTCGAGGATTTCCTCTACCCGGAAGTTATTACGCAATTCAAAATGCTGGGACAAATAAGCAATCCCCGGATGACCAGGTATCAGTACATCCAATGGGCCTTTTACCCGTTTCCCCAGGAAATCAACGGTACCCTCGTCTGTTTGTAACAGGCCAGATATAATCTTCAACAAGGTACTCTTCCCCGAGCCCGTGGCGCCTGCAATGGCTAGTTTCTGAAACTGTGGCTGATTAAAACTAACATCTTTTACTACAGCTTGATCCTGTAACTGTTTGCTGATTCCATTTACCGTTAAAAAACTCATATACCACCGTAAAATTGAAGCTGTAAAGGTATTCAAAATGATTAGAAATCACTGTTTTTACTCCGAACGCCCTATGTCTTGCAAATTTTTTATAATATATTATCTTTACAGTCCGAAAAATGGCATAATTTTGGCCAATCCCCATGGTTAGAGGGAAAAAACAAAAAATTTTAACCAAATGCGACAAACAATTGTAGCCGTAGCTGCCGCTGTAGTACTGTTCTCCTGTAAAGGCCAGCCAGATCAGGCAGCCATCGAAAATGCAAAAAAAGCCACCATTGACTCTATCAACAATGTCAATCTGGTAAAACAACAAGTCATCGATTCGATGAAGCATGTAGGCAGTCACCACAGAAAAGGTAGCGAAGCGGGTTATAGCCCTGCTACTTATAATGCTCCTGAAGAAGGAACCACAGCAGCAGCAGCTCCTGCACCAGCACCAACTGCTGCTAAGAAGAAGAAAGGTTTTGGTTCCTGGAGCCACACTGCTAAAGGTGCCGTTGTAGGCGCTGGAGCAGGTGCAGTTACAGGTGCTATCGTTAACAAGGATCACGTGAAAGGCGCTGCGATTGGTACACTCATTGGCGCTGGTGTAGGTGCCGGTACTGGTGCGATTGTAGACCATGCGAAAAAGAAAAAAGCTGCACAACAGCAGTAATAGCCAAATAAAAATTTAGGTATGCCGGGCTGATACAGCCCGGCATTTTTTATTCCTACAAAAAGAAAAGCCACGCTGGAAAGCGTGGCCTGATACATCACCCAAAAATAACTAGATACGAAAAGCTTCCCAGCCGGATATCGTTGTCCGGTTGCAAGTCATAGGCTGTGTCCCATTTTCACAGGAGATATACCGCCCATTGTTGCCCCGTAACGCGATGGTGCCGTCTGCATTCACGATCCAGTCAAACTTTTCCCAGTCGCCAATAGTGGTGCGGTTACACGTAATCGCACTGACGCCGTTTTCAGATGAAACATATTTTCCCATTGCCTGTAAGGCTACTTTTCCGCCGCCAGCATCTATTACGGTGAATTGCTCCCAAGCCTGTGCAGTGGCACGGTTACAGGTCATGGCCTGGGTACCGTTTTCACTGCTCACAAAGGCATTGTTGAAGCCTTTCAGGGTGATGGTCTGCCCAATGGGAGCACCGCCACCAGATTGTGTCATGGAGTAAACGCGCACATAGTCTACCCACATATTCGCCGGCAGTTTGCTCTCATCCACCGTTTGACCAGGCCAGTCGCCCGCTACCGCCAAATTCAATATGATGAAAAACGGATTATGGAAAGCGCCGGTGTTATTAATATTGTTTTGGATATTGGCAGCCACATACTGCGTGCCATCTACAAACCAGCGGATACCATTCGGATCCCACTCTACCGCATATACGTGGTAATCATCTGGTGTAGTGACCATATTACCGCCATAAGATACATGTCCGTTGTTATCCCAGTGAATAGTACCGTAAACGGTATTGCTGGTATTAATGCGTTCTAAAATATCTATTTCTCCGCATTTAGGCCAACCTACTCCTGCTTGGCCAATATTACTACCCAACATCCAGAAGGCAGGCCAGAGGCCTTGTCCGGAGGTAAGCTTAATCCTGGCTTCTATACGGCCATAGGTGACAGAGAATTTGCCCGCAGTATTTAATCGCGCAGAGGTATAAGGCATCCCTCCTACGGATTCTTTTTTAGCGGTGATGACCAAGTTGCCATTGCTGACAGTGGCATTGGCTGCCTGATAATATTCTTTTTCGTTGTTAGCCCCATTGGGACCCGTTTCAAAATTCCAGTTGCTTGTATTTACGCTGGTGCCATTGAATTCGTCCGACCAGATCAGATTATACGTTACTGCTTCTGTGGCTGCTTTGGTTGTTGTACTAGCGACAGGCTGCAGTACTGCTTTATTAGGTTCCTTGGAACAGGAAACCAGGGCGAGCATCAGCAATGCGCCCACGTGGAATGGATTTGCTTTCATGGATTTTACACTTATAAAAGTTAACAATTGAGGGGTGATATATTAAGTTCATACTATACTTTTTTAAATGTCAACTGACGCAACAGGCAGCCTCCTTTACTGAAATAAATACGGATACGGTTACTGCCCTTCGTCAGTTTTACCTGTCCCACTGGAATGTCCTGCCATCCCTGCACCACGGGCATCGCCACATCTCCGGTTGCCTTGCGGTCATTGACCCAAATGCTACATACGGCATCCCCACTGTCTTTCGCGGCCTTTACACTAATGCGGTAATTACCTGCCTGCGGTACCTGCACGGTATACTGTAGCCATTCTCCATCTTCTATACTGAATATTTCATATTGTCCATCTGCCATTCGGATGTCGGTGCCATCATTGCGGTAAGCGCCGCCCCGATTGCCTCTCGTGTTGACGCCAGGCGTATAATGATAACTCGCAGTATCCAAATCGTTATAGGCGTAACCGTTACGACCCAGATCATAATCCACTGCAGCAATGGTGGTGTTATCGGTAATCACATGTTTTTTGAAAGGGATTGCAGCGGTACTATGAATCTGCCGGAACATGGCGTCTATTACATCCGGGTGCACGAGGGTATTTTCCGCCCTGGTAGCGGATACCCACTCCATAAGAGATACATAGGCTGCATCCGCAACTGGCGCCGGGGCTTTCCCATTCCAATAATCGAGAATAGCCTGGTAACCGGGAGCGACTTTTATCTCCATAGGCTGATTAATGCCTATTTTTTTCTGCTGCCACCATGCCCATCCGATGTCGTTATTCTCTACAAGACTGATCACCTGCTGATACCAGTTATTGGAATTCTCTCCCGATTCGCCCATCCATAACGGAACATTGTACTGCTCCCGTAATTCCAGGAACCTGGCGATAGAAGCCCTGTCGGGGAAATTGCCGTACTTATGGAAACTGAGCACCATATTGTTATCCCAGGCAGGTAAGATGCCGTTGTAGTTATTACCGAAGGCATTTCCTTCAATGATGATGATATGTTTTTTGTCCACTTCCCGGATTGCAGCAGTGATATCCTGCATTAATCGCTTCAGTGGAACATTGGTTTGTTCTTTATTGCCGATTTTATCCGCTGGGTCCTCAAATCCCCAATTAGGCTCATTGATGATATCGTAGCCCCCGATCCATGGCTCGTTGGCATATCTTTCCGCTAGTTTGCGCCATAAGGCAATGGTTTTCTGTCGATTGGCCTCACTCTCCCAAAGCGAGGGCCTCTCCGGATGACGATCCGAAATCGGCAGATCATGCCCCTGCCCTCCAGGCGCGGCATGCAGGTCCAAGATCAGGTAGAGATGATTGGCCTTACACCAAGCTAGGAGGGAATCCGTGAGCGCAAATCCTTCTTCCTTCCATGTTTGCTGACCCGCTACAGGCTCCTCTTCCACCGCCAAGGTGTATAACTGGTAATGCATAGGGAGTCGGACAGAATTGAAGCCCCATCGCGCTAGCGAATCCATATCCGCTTTCCGGGTATGATTTTGTAACCAAGCCTGGTAAATGGTGTCGGTACGCGCCGGCCCTACGAGGTCTTGAATTTTTGCTCGAATCTTATACTGCTGGCCAATATTACCGAGTCGGAACATATACCCTTCCTGCAACATCCATCCTCCCAAGCCCATACCCCGTAGGATGACCTTCTCATTTTTCTCATTGACAATGATATGCCCTTTGGCTTTCAGATAGCCCTGACCGTTAGCCAACATACCGAACCCTAAAATAATGACTGACAATACTACCCACCTCCTGGACCAGGAAGTACCATAAACGTGAAATCGCATAAAATGAGCCTTGTTGCTTTGTACAAAAATCGATGCTGCTAAAATCTGTAATCCATTGAAATTATTTACTTTCGGCACTACGTCATTTCTACTACATCCCTCGGAAACTGCCAACAAACAAGGGAAGCTCCCTACTACAGTAAAAATATTTTACATTTACTACTATGAAGTTTACCCGGTACCTGTTAGTCCTAGTGCTGTTTTTAATCCACGTCCCGTTATCTGCTCAGCATACCATCGGCTTACCAGCCATTGCGAGCTACGATCGCATGACGTATAAAGGCAATGGACAAACCTGGGATATCGATATGGACAAAAAAGGGATGCGCTACTTCGCTAATAATGAAGGGCTCATCACTTTCAATGGCAACAATTGGCATATTTTTCAGGTCCCTAATAAAACCAGGGTGCGTAGTGTGAAAGTGGGTGAAAATGGGCGCATCTATGTAGGCGCGCAAGACGAATTCGGTTATTTTGCGCCAGATCAACAGGGAAATTTGCAATACACTTCGCTTAAACCCAATATCCCCGCCATTTACCGACAGTTTGCAGATGTCTGGAATATCATTCCCTTTAATGGAGACCATTTCTTTCGTACCAATGACAAGATTTTCCGACTGGACAATAAAGGTAAAATTGACGTTTCCCCTGCGAAAGTAGAATGGAAAATAATAGGCAATACTGACAAACATCTTTACGCGGAAGACAATAACACCGGCTTATTTAGATACGAAAACAATAGCTGGAAACTATACTCCAAAGCTGTGACTGATAAGCAATTGGTGATTACTGCTTTCTTGGATGAAAGCAACGATACGTTGTTAGTGACCACTGTAAAAGACGGACTAGTCAAAATATACCGCGACCTAGTGATTCCCGTGAATACCAGTGCAGATGTCGTCTTCCGAAATTCTCATATCTACTGTGGACTAAAACTAGATGAACACCAATATGCCATCGGGACATTCTCGAACGGCTGCTATATCATCGATCTGCCGAGTGGTAGGATATTACAACAATTCTCCCGCGATGAAGGCATGCAGAATAACAATGTCCTGAAAATATTTGCAGACGGCAATCAACAACTGTGGCTGGCCCTGGAAAACGGTATCGATCATATCCAATACAATGCAGCTATCCAGCGCATCGCACCGGATAAAAACAACCTCATAGGCGCTTATGCGGCAGCGGTTTTCAAAAATCAGCTCTATATCGGTACCATCGATGGCCTCTATGTGACGCCCCTAGACAGCAATACGGATTATAGTCTTTCCCGCAGTAGTTTTAGTCGCATCCCGAATACTTCGGGCCAAGTATGGCGACTCAGCCTATACGAAGATCACCTGCTCATGGGCCACAGCGACGGTACTTATGATATCGTTCAAAACAAAGCTATTCCCCTGCTGAAAGATATCGGTAGCTGGACTTACCTGCCAGTAGGCAATCGCTTGATAGCAGGCAGTTATACCGGATTATTCACCTTGCAACTACAGCAGCACCAATTCCACTTACAGCCACATATCAATGGTTTGTATGAATCCCTGCGTTTTCTTGCGCCCGATGGCAACGGCAATGTATGGTCTTCCCATCCTTACCGCGGCATCTACCACCTGCGATTCATCGGCGATTCGTTGCAGTATACCTTGTATACCCAGGGAGACGGCCTCCCCTCGGACTACAATAACTTCGTGTATACGTTGGCGGGAAAAATGGTGGCCGCCACACCTGCAGGGATATACGAATTTGATAGCAACAGTCATCGGTTTCGGCCTTCTCCGCGCTGGCAGGCGATTTTCGGCAACCTCGCCATCCAGTACTTGCAACCAGATCCACACGGAAATATCTGGTTTATAGCTGATAAGAAAGTAGGCTTCGCCAATATCCAGACCAAACGAATTATCTATTTCCCGGAGCTCTCAGATAAGATCATCACTGGATTCGAATTCATTTATCCTTACAATGATGAAAATATTTTTCTCGCAGGCGTAAAAGGCATCATTCACCTCAATTACCGCAAATATAGTCAGCAACATACCGGACCGGTTGTGCTGATGGGGACCATTACCGCCACCAACAAACAGCAAGATAGTCTCCTCTACGGCGGATACGGCAACGACCACTCATCGCCAGACATCCAGCTTCCCAATGCCTGGCGTAATTTCCGCTTCGAATTTGCCTCTCCATCTGCCGCCGCAGGCAATAATATCCAATACAGTTACCAGTTACAGGGCTTCGATAAAGAACCCTCCACCTGGACTTCCAAAACGGAGAAAGAGTATACGAATATTCCCTTCGGACATTATACGTTCCGCGTAGTAGCCCGCGATAATCTCGGCAATATCTCTACCGCCGCTAGTTACAGCTTTTATATCGCACCCGCCTGGTATCAGTCCTGGTATGCTTGGTGCGTATATACGTTACTGTTAGCACTACTAATAATGGCTATCAGACGCCGCCAACGCCACCGACTAGCCGCCCAGCAGGAAAAGCATCGTCAAGAACAGCAGCAATTGATTATCCAACATCAACTGGAAATCGAAAGAAATGAAATGCAGTTGGTAAAGTTGACAAACGATAAATTACAGGCAGATGTACAGCACAAAAATAAGGAACTGGCCACCGCGGCCATGAATATTGTACAGAATGGAAAAACCCTGGCAGAAATCAAAGAAGCACTATTGGAATCGATGCAGAAATTATCCGATCCCACGCCCCTGCCTAAGTTCAGGAAAGTGATGAAACTCTTTGAGGCCGCAGAAAACGATGAGGACAGTTGGGCAGATTTCTCCCGACACTTCGATGAGGTACATAATAATTTCCTCCTGACGCTGAAGAAAAAATTCCCGGAACTCACTACCACCGATTTAAAACTCTGTGCTTACTTACGCATCAATTTAAGCACAAAGGAAATTGCGCAAACCATGGGCATCTCCGTGCGAGGCGTGGAAACTAGTAGATACCGCCTACGCAGGAAACTGGATATCCCAGGAGAAATAAATCTATACGATTTTCTATTGGAGGTAACTAGCTAAGCACTATACTGAATACCGTTTTCCGCGGAGCAACCGTCTGTAAGGAAAAAGTAAATCCATGCTGCAAGAGGATTTCCTTCACCAGTGTAAGCCCTATACCCTGTCCATCTTTTTTACTGCTGAAAAATGGCGTAAACAATTGATCTACCAAATCCTGGGGAATACCTGGGCCATCATCTGTAATGGTTAAATGACTATCGTCTAAGGATATACGAATATTTCCTTCCTTCCCAATGGATTCCGTCGCATTACGAATGATATTGATCAAAGCTTGTTCCAACAATTGCTTATCTGCGGGAATATGCAGCGGATGAGGTGGTAATGACAAGTGTAATCCAATTTTTCTTTCTGCGGCAGTTGGCTGCATCAATGCAACTACATGCTCCAGTAGTTGATGTATGTTCACCTGGCGGATTTGGGGAGACGGCAGTCTCACTACATCAGCAAAGTTACGCATAAAGGTGTTGAGGCTGTAATTACGATCTATAGCCACTTGCAGACTATCTAGCATCAATTTACTGGCATGTTCGGGCTGCGCTTGCTGCACGGATTGCAGGATGGAATTCACTGGGCCGATGGTATTATTGACTTCATGCGCCATCATGCGTATGACCTTACCGTAGGCTTTCCTTTCCGCTGCCAGTATATCTGCCGTCAGTTCTTCTATCATCACAAAATGCCGAGGGAAACCGCGATCTACAAAATGCGATTTTTGAATTTTATAGGTGGAGACACTGTTAATCGTAATGGTGCGCGACTCACCAGAATGAAGTGCCGCAATCTCCTGCCAAACAGGATGCTGAAAGTCTTGTATACTTCTTTTGTAAATGTTGTCTGTCGTGGTTTCCAGGAGTTGCAAGGCTTTCGGATTGGCCTGCTGCACCTGGTCTTCATAATCCAAAATAATGATGCCTGTAGGAGAAGTATGAATTAATTTCTCCAGGAAAAAATGTTGTTGTTCCTGCCGGGTGCGCTCTTTTCTCAGTTCATCAATCATCTGGTTATAAACTAATATCAACTGGTCCATCTCCACTTGGCCAGTAGGGCGGAATTTGACATTAAAATCCCTTTCCCGGATGGCATCTACTCCGCGCATCAGAAAGCCCAGCGGCCGTATCAACTGACGGTACAATCGTGCCGCAATCACCGCCGACAATAGGATGAATAGCTCAGATACAATGAACAATACCTTTTCTTCCTTGAAGACATACCAGGCTAGCACCAACGTGAGTAGGTGCAGTATGCTAATGAATAAGAGGTATTTAGTCTTCAGTTTCATCGTAAGGAATATTATATTTTTCTAGTCGGCGATAGAGTGCACTTCGCGTAAGCCCCAATGACGACGCGGCTTTGGCCACTTTATTCCGATGGAATTCCATGGCGCGCTTAATCATCAATATCTCCATTTCTTCCAAGGTCAGCTCCCCTACAGCAGGTAGGCCACTCCTCGCTTTATTGACGGATAAAGCGGATAACTGCGCCTGGAAATCTGAGGTATCCAGCATATCATGTGGACTTAACAAAATAGTTCTTTCCACGAGGTTTTTAAACTGACGGATATTGCCGGGGAATGCTTGTTGACGCAGCCATTTCACCGCAGCGGGTGTAACGCCCAATCCAGGACGGCGATAAATTTCTTTTAGATTAGAAGTGAAATAATCCAGTAGCAACGGAATATCTGTTGCGCGTTCCCGCAGTGCAGGGAGTTTTACAGTGATCAAGTTGATACGGTATAACAGGTCTTCTCTAAACAGACCATCGCTTACCATTTCCTCCAAATTGCGATTGGTAGCACATATTACGCGCACATCCACCATTTTAGTGCGACTACTACCCAGTACTTCGTAGGTGCGATCCTGTAATACGCGGAGCAGTTTCACTTGGCTGGCAGGGTCCAGGTCGCCGATTTCATCCAAGAAGATGGTGCCTTTATTTGCCATTTCAAAGCGGCCCATTCTATCGTTCCGGGCATCGGTGAAAGCGCCTTTTACATGACCGAACATTTCGCTTTCAAAGAGGGTGGCGGAAATGCCGCCCAGGTTGACTTTCACAAACGGTTTGGTGGTGCGTAAGCTGTTCTGGTGAATAGCCTCCGCGATCAATTCCTTGCCAGTACCACTTTCCCCGGTGATCAGCACCGGCGCATCCGTAGGGGCTACGCGCCCAATGGTTTCCAGGATCTGTAGCAACTGGGGCGCTTCGCCGATGATTTGAGAGAACTGAAAGCGTTCACTCAGCTCTTTACGGGAGTGCGACTCCGTAGGAGATTCTTTTAACTGTAAGGCTGTGCGGATGGATTGCAGGAGGTGATCGTTCGTCCAGGGTTTATTGATAAAATCGGACGCCCCTAGTTTCATGCCTTCCACCGCCAGTTGGATAGTGGCCCAGCCGGTGATGAGGATAACAGGAATACTCGGATAATCTTCCCGGATCTCGCGCAGCAAGGTCAGTCCTTCTTTCCCGGAGGTTTCCAGGCTAAAATTCATGTCCAGTATCACCAATGACACCGGATGCAGCGCCAGCTTAAGCCGGGCTGCATCCGCAGTATCTGCACTGACAACAGGAAATTTATGCGTTTCCAGCATCAAGTGTAAAGAGGTTCTTACCGCAATATCATCATCAACAATTAGTATCATGCTTCAATTTAATCTTCATGTAGCGCAGTGGCCGGGAATATGGCGGCTGCTTGTTGTCCTGGGTAAATGGAACAAATCAATACTAGCAAATATATAAACAATACACTCAAAACCAGTGCGATGATATAGGTGCTTGCTGCGATGTTGAACACATTCAGCAAAGGGAATTGTATAGCGAAGAAAGTACCCAACAATAAGGAGAAAGTGGCAATCACCATCGACTCACCAATCAGTTGTCGGTTCATATCGCCGCCGGTAGCGCCTATCGCTCTACGCAGGCCGATTTCCCCTTTTCGTTTATTGATATTGTACCAGAGTACCCCAAAAGTGCCGAGGGCGACATTTACGATCAGGAAGGTACTTACTATCAGGAGGAGGATGACCGGAATGATAGCGAGGCGATTGGCAGCGCGGTGCTTATCGTCCAGGTGTTGAATTTCCACATTAGCCCCTTTCAGGAATCCTGCCACCAGCTTATACACCTTGCCTTCGAAGGTGGCATCATGGAATACAGCGGAATTTACCTTTAACAGCATGTTGGAATTCCACTTCATGGAGAGGGTGTCTGGAGGAAAATAAACGGATGGATTTACTTCCATAAAATCACCACGGATTTTGGGTTCCCGGGCAACGCCCACCACCTTGAATTTTTCCTTCTCATAAGTTAGCAGTTTGCCTTCTGCGTTTTCATTCGGAAACAATTTATCCCTGAGACTTTCGCCAATTACAACCGGTCTATTTTTCCCCACCAAATCTTCTTTTGTGTACCAGCGTCCTTCCAGCATATCCGGATGTATCATCCTCCCATAGGTTTCAGATACCTCATAATAATCTACATTATCTTCCTTTTTATCATCACGGGAAACTGCTTCCCTATGCATGTTGCTGGAATAGGGAGCATTGTTGGAAATAAAAGTCACTTCTTCTATTTCCGGCAGGGTTTTCAACTGTTGATAAAACAAAGCGTAAAACTGCTGCAGAGAGTCGGGCTGGCTTGGCTTGTCAGCATTGTCATAGTTTACCTGCCAGATATTTTTATCATCAATACCAACCGGTTGGGCATAGTTGCGATAATAGTACACCAGCATAGAGGTCAGTGAAAATATAACGAGAAAGGAAACAAGGATTTCCACCACCAATAACAGATGATGCTTCTTCTTATTCCAAATGAGTTTTAAAAGATGTTTGAACATAGCTTAACATTTATGCTTTCAATGCCTTTACAATCGGGAACCTGGACATTCTCCATGCCGGATATACGCCAGAGAGAAAACCGAATACCAGGCATGTAAGCAGGCCGATGAACAATACGGTGAAGTTCAATGAAAGGTGAAGGTTCTTAATAAGGTCCGCATTATTCAAAATAATCATTACCAGTTGTGCCAGCACAAGACCAACCAAACCGCCAATCAGCGTTAGAATAATATTCTCTACAATAAACTGATATACCAATGCCTTCCTGGTAGCCCCAAATGCCTTCCTGACACCTATTTCGGAAGAACGCTCCATTATTCTGGTAACATTAATATTTACCAGGTTAACGATAGGCAGGAATACAATCAGTGAAATAAATATGCCCAATGCGGTATATACCCATACTTTCTGTTTACTCTCCTGGCTACCTCCACGGATATATGCATCCAGGTAGGAGTCTGCTAAACTGGTTGTTTTCAGAAATCTTTTCTGGGTATGTGGCACCCGGCGGACGATATCTTCATACTCCTTTTTAATCGCGGGAATGTCCGATGTTTTTTTGGCCAGGAGAATAGCGGCATATTCACCAAAATAAGAGGGGGTATTCATATCATCTTTCGTGAGCGTATAAGGAATATACATGTCACTGCTAAGCATATACGTAGAGGCTGGTACGTTTCTAACGACACCGGTTACACGATATTTCTCATTATTGGCTTCCAGGTATTGACCCACTGCGGGTACATCCTTACCAAAATAATTATCCCGCAGATCCTGGCTGATGACTGCCACTTTCTCCAGGTTTTTTTCCTGCTGGACCGTAAAGGGTTTGCCTTCCAGGAAATCAAACTCAAGAATATCCCAGAATACACTATTGACGAATTTGTAATCTATACCAATTTTTTTGCCATGGAAGTAGGTATTTGTACCATTGGACCTGGAAGAAAAAGCAATGGCACCAGGCAGCTTCATCGGTAGTACATAACGTTTGATATAGCTGATGGAGAGTCCTGAATTGGAACGGGCACGCTCCCCTCTTTCTTCTATACCACTAATGTACAGGGATTGTTTACGTTTTGCATCTGGGTATTCATGATTGACAATTCTATCAAGGAAAGCAGTAAGCACCAATAGGGTGGCCAGTGTGAAACTGATACCAAACAGGCTGATAAAGGTGAAGAACTTCCTTCGTTTCAGTACAGCAATGGCTATTTTAAAATAATTTTTCAGCATCGTTTAATAGTTATGATCAATGATTACTGTACCTGGGAACCATCGAAGAGTCGTACTAGGCGATGCGTTTTTCTTGCCATCTGCTCATCATGTGTAACCATCACGATCGTAGTTTTATCGTGTTGATTCAATTGTATCAGGATATCCATCACTTCATTTCCCATGGCGCTATCCAAGTTACCGGTGGGTTCATCTGCCAGGATTATTTCCGGTTCACCAACGATGGCCCTGGCAATGGCCACTCTTTGTTTTTGTCCGCCAGACAATTGCGAAGGGAAATGTTGAAGACGGTTACTCAGGCCTACTTTCTCCAATGCAGCCGCAGCGAGTCGACGGCGTTCTTTTGCATTCACTTTTCTGTAGAGTAAAGGCAGTTCCACGTTGTCCAGTACATTGAGGTCGTTGATGAGATGATAGCTTTGGAAGATGAAACCCAATCGTTTATTACGGAATCCTGCCAGCTCCTTATCAGACAACCGGGTAACAGTATGTCCGTCTATATGGAGTTCACCCTTGGAGGGTTCATCCAGGAGGCCCATAATATTGAGCAAAGTACTTTTACCACAACCAGAGGGGCCCATGATGGAAAGGAATTCTCCTTTGGCCACATGCAGATTGATGCCGTTGAGGGCAAGCGTTTCGATGGTGTCGGTACGGTATACCTTTTCGATGTTTTGCAGCTTGATCATGACGTAAGTTATTTATAATCTATTTTTTTATCCAGTTGAAAATCATATAGTGACAAATAGCGGAGTTCATACCAGGCGCTCCAATAATCCCTCAGCGCCGCGATGTAATCCCGGCGAGCCTGATCCTTTTCTTGGAACGCGATACTCAGGTCAGTGATACTTAAATTACCCAGTACATACCTTTCCCTAGAGATATCCGATTTTTCGGTGGCTATGCTATCTGCGTTGAGGGTCAGTTGTAGCTGATCTTTCATCAGGTCGAAGAGTGTGACCTGCGTAACGATCTGCTGTACAAACAACTGCTTATCCTGTTCCACAGCGTATTCCGTAAACTGCAGATTGGCTCTGGCCGTGCGGGTACGGGATTTGGAGCGGCCCCAGTCCAGAATTGGAACGGTGAACTCCAGTTGTACCAGTTGTTGGTCCTGTGGGTTTTGGTACACTTTGGAGAAAGTGGCGGCACTTTTGGAATAGCCGAGTCGCGCAGTAAGCATAGCATTGATGCCATTATCTCCTCTAGCTTTGGCTACATCCCTTTTTGCTTCTGCGAGTCGGCGGGTAAAGGCGATGGCATCGGAGCGGTTCGCATAGGCTTCCGCCAATACTTTATCTGTAGGCACTTTGGCTTGAATGGCTTCCCCTGGCAGTTGCAGCCGGATATAACTTACCTGTTCCAGTCCGGTGAAGGTGCGGAGATTCAGCGTGGCAATTTGTAAATCGCGGGTAGCAATTCCTACTGCCTTGCTGGATTTGAGCTGTTCCAGTTTCAATTGCAGGATCTCATTGCGGGAGATCTTACCCAGTTCTAATTTCACATTGGCCACTTCCTGGATACGCATGGTATTGGCCAGGTTGGTTTCGGCAGTTTGCAGGTTTACCTGTGCTAGCAGGAGGTCAAAGAAATAGCCGGTAGCGGTGATGGCCACTTGTTCCATGGCCTCGATGTAAGCTTGTTTACTTTCGTAGTATTTTAGTGGCTCAATTTTTTTATTCCATTTTAAAGCATTGAACTGCCACAGGGGTTGGCTATAACCTATACCATAGGGAGATCCGTTGTACAGGGTATTCTTGCGGTCAAAATCATCGAAGCGTTGCATGGTAGTGCTCCCGAAGATAGTGCCCCCTGTGGCCGCAATGCTTTGCGTGAAGGAGAGATCGAGCGTTGAATTATTATTATGAACCGGTTGAAACAAGATGGTACCATCTGGCTGTTGCACCTGGTTAAATGATTTCGTATAGCCGGGGAGAACGCCTGTCAGCGCGAGCTGCGGCTGGTAATTGGAGCGAAAGCTGCGGTATTGCCAGTACTTCGTTTCCTTTACAGTGGCGGCCTGCTTGGAGGCAATAGATTTATCCTTTGCCAGGGCTATTACTGCTGGTAATGTCAGTGTAACCGTATCCGTTACCTGTGCTATAGACAGCATGGGTAATAGCAAGAGCGCCACTAATAATGTAATCGTATTTTTTATGGGAGATGACATACGGCGCTGTTATTGATTGATAGTGATTTCGGTGGTGTTGTTGAAGTCTTTCATATCGGAAATGATAACTTCCTCGCCCGCCTGTAGTCCTGCTGTGATCTCTACAAATCCGAAGTTGGACAAGCCTAGATTGACTTTCTTGCGGAAGGCTTTGTTGCCTTTCACCACAAACAATTCCTGCACACTGCCTCCCCGGAAAGCCGGACCATTGGCTACTCTCAGCACATTATTATGCTGATTGGTGACCACATAGATATCCAGTTTCATATTCGGACGCAAGAGTTTATTGTTGCGATCACTCAGTTGTACATCAAAGGAGAGAATACTGTTTTCCACTGCCGGGTGAATATTGGCAATGGTGCCTCGCACATAGGTATCATTCAGGTTGATGATAACGGGAAGGCCTATATGAATTTGGTCGGCATAAGAATCGGAGATACTGCCATTTATTTTGAAACTGCCTAGGTCTGCGATGCGGGCCAGTGCATCCCCTTCCCTCACGGCGGCGCCTATATTTTTATTGATCCAAGTAACTACGCCGGCCCTACTGGCAACTACGTCTGCCTGTTGTAGTTTACGTTCCAGCTCTCTTAGTTCATTTTCCTGGATCTTAGCGGCGATTTCCGTTTCATGGATATCCAACTGCATGGTTTGTTGCTTGCTGTTGATCTCATTTTCCAGGCGTATCTTTTCCTGTTGGGCTACCTGGAGATTCATAGTAGCTTGTTCAATATCTTCGCGGGTACCGCCGCCGGCTTTAAACAGGCGTTTTGCATTTTCAACGGCTGCCTCTAAGCTGTTAATCTGTAGTTGTTTGACTTTATTACCCGATTGCAGATCGAAAAAACTGCGGTCCAGATCGAGTTTCATCTTCCGTATATTATTCCTTTTCAATTCCAGTTGGAATTTCAGGTTCTGACATTGCAGTTGCGTAGCGGATTTATCCAACAATAGAACGGACTGTCCTTTCGCCACGGCACTACCGGCATCTAGTAGTACCTGCTGCACAGAGGCCTGTACAGAACTGGTAATCAGTTCTTCGAATTCAGGAACAACGGTACCAGAGGCGGTCAGGGTATTTTCGACATTGCCTCTTTCCACCACTGCCGTGGTGAACGATTGCCTGTTGACGTTAGGTTTGAATACTTTTCGGAGAAAAAATGCCGCTACTGTTACTATGATCAGTATAGCTCCGATGAGGAGGTATCGTTTTTTCCTATTGCGGGATAATTCCTGGTGGCTGATCGCCTTGTCCATCTGCTATGAATTTTGCAGATAGATGATCCAATTGCAATGCCATGCAAGAATGCAGTAAAATCAAGGGTTTGGTGGGAATGGCGTCCTAAAAACCTGTTCGATTTCGGACAAACTGTTTGATATCGGGAAAAATTAACGGATGGTAGTATAGGCCAACTGCATATATTTTTTCACTTCTTCATTTACATCCTCGTTGTGATACATCCTGAAATGATGATTAAACTGCTGGCTACCGGGCACCTGGCCCATCTTCACGAAGCATAGATTGTCGGGATACAATTCTGGAAAAGGAAATACAACATGCACGAAGTTCTTACCCAGTTGGGTTACCCAGGCGATACGCCTACTGTCTGCGTCTCCAGCAGTAATGGCTACCATGGTTTTGGTAGACACGAAACTCAGTGGGCCAAATTTTTCAAACTGTGCAGCAAAGTGATTGAACAGCCCCTTGGTAATCTCTGATTTTCCGGCGAAAAAGTGAGCAATCTGGGGATTTTCAGCGATATAGTTCATTGTAGTCATGTATGTTTATAATAAAAGTACCGGCAATCGGTGCTCTTTTGAGCAACAATTTGCCAGTAATTGGGAACTGATAGATATGGACTGAAATTTCGTTCTTCTGAGGAGAACAAACAACGGCAGAGGAATATTTTCTCTCTAAAGCTTTCCAAATGGCGGAAGGAAAGATGTGCAAACAATAATCCAAAGTTATCATGTCTGGCCCTTAACAAATAGTACAAATACGACATTTTTAAGGGATTAGGTCATTATTGAGTGCAAACGCACTGTATTTTTGAGATCTTCCTGGGTAATGATAGAAGGCGTTATTCCAGCAAACTCTTTGAAGTCGCGGATAAAATGCATCTGGTCATAATATCCGCTCATATGCGCAATATTGGTCCAGGTGCTTTCCGGGAAACTCTCCTTTAAGTGATACGCCTTGCAGAAGCGGATGAGTCGCGCATAGCGTTTGGGCGACATCCCCGTGCGTTGGACCACATTCCTTTCAAACTGGCGCATACTGATATTGGCATCGTAAGCCATTCTTTCAATAGTAATATTGCCGGAATGATGGATCAGGTGTTCTATCACGAAATCTACGGAGTTAGAAGGTTTCAATCGGGAAAGCTTCATCAACAGCCAATTTTCCACGATTTCGACCATTTTGTCCCAATTTTCGGTATTTTCTTTCAGTTGACAGTTGATATCCTCAATCTCACTACCCAGGAACATACGGGTATCAAAATCTTGTTCATGCAGTTCCGTCATGTGGATATTGAGTAAGCGGAAAAGTCCTCCGGGCTTAAAGGCCACTCCCAGCGCGAGGTGCTTACGCCCCATGTCTAACCATACTGCTTTTTCGAGGGGACCTACGGTCAGACTGACCGACTTCTCCACAAAATCATTGGAATATACACGTTGTACTTTCACCGGGTCTTCCACATAAAACATGATGTAACGCTGATATGAGGGTACAAAGCGGTACATATTGGATAAATCGGGGTTCTCGCTGAAATCGGCCCCATACACTCCGATATTATGCACAAATTCCTGGAGGGCCGGATGTGGCTTATAGATCTTAGCTTTCATGGCGGATAATAATTTGTCTGATAGGGCAGGCTGTCTCTCTAAACTCACCTGTCGATCTGGGTCTGAAATCGCTGCTACAGTTTGCTATACTGTCCTATTTTGCTGGAAATCTTGGCCTAAATATAGAACTTCCCCCCAAATCTCCACTATTACACATGATAAGTTGAATATGTTTTGGGATGAACGGTAAAAAAGAAACCCGGTCGCAGGAGGCACGACCGGGACTATGAAAATGAATAAAACCAGGACTTATTAAGGAATTTTTAAAGAATCACGACGAGAATAGAATGTATCTATCGCAAAATCACCAGGGCGGTACATGGTGCGGAAAGAAGCATAGGTACCCTTCGTTGCGTTGGGAAGCAACACAGAGTCCGGATCTCCGGGATTGTCTATACTTCTGACGGTTCCGGTATTATCTGTGTACTTTAATCGCGTATTAAAGTTATTCGGATCATTACTACGAAACCAGTAGATGCAGAAATCCGTTCCTATTTGCTTGCTGCTTTTCACCACACGCGGCTGTAAGGAAGATTCATATACGCTTCCGTAGGAACTGCCAAGGATATCTGTTTTGATAGATCTGTGGCCACTTCCATCGCGGGTGATCACAGAAAATGAGTAACTGTTTTCCGGCAATGGCGTTACTAATGCGAATACGGAGTCGGTGGATTTCCCCGCTGGCACCGTCACCACCAATGAATCCCTGCCGGTATTCCAGTAGATGACAGCATCTTTAATACTGGGATCTGTACCCCGCAGCCAAGAGAGCCTTACGCGCTCTCGTCCTGGCCATACTTTCAAGGAATCCGCTTTTCCCGTATAGGTGATACCGTTAGGTACCAACCTATTCTTATAATTATCATCCATTTTGGTACAGGCAAACAACAGCATAGCAGCGGCGGCACCCAATAATATCTTTTTCATCAGCTTTTCAATTTTGGTTACTTACGTGCCCCCCAGAAGGACATTTCCGAAATGTAGAAATAGGTAAATCCGCCCCATGTCTGCAATATCTTCACGCGCAGATAACGTACCGGCGGGATACCTGGTGGCATATCGTAGTCTTCCCCATTTACACATGCAAACGTTTTATCTTCCGCAGACACGGCGGTACCAGGAGTAGGTTTGATAGAGTTAAAAGTACCCAGCAACTGCCAACTGCCGTCCCAGCTACCATCCGGATTAGGATTATTGCTACCATAGATTTCAAATACTTTTGGATCACCACCTACATAAGCGCCACTAGTACCGGAACGATGATAGAGTTTAAAGCGGCTTAACGTTGTCTGATAGCCCATATCAAAAGTGAACCAGGCCGGCATCAGCGCAATACTTGTTCTTGTATGGAAGCAATCGTTATCAGAATTCCAGATATTATTCCACATAAAAGACATCGCACGGAGGGAAAGACCAGACCAGGTATGCCCTACATAGTTATCCGTGGGGAGGTCCACTTCCTTAAATGGTGCTTTGTCTACCGGCAGTTCAAATACAGGTTTCAACAATTTAATAATCGTATCTGATTTATTCCCCCAACGGTCTTTTACATACACTGCAAACCTTTGCGGGATCGTGTCGAAACCTCTAGCAGTAACAGCCCCTTGTAAAGCTGTACTGGTATATACGTTCACCGTTTTCCAAGTATTCTTGCCAGTGGTATCCAGCATGATGTAATAAGTGAGCGGCGACTGTGACGCATTGCTATAGATCGCCACTACCCCACCAAAGGTTTCCTGGAATTTCAGGAGGTTCTTGGTAGACAGTACTGGTGGCAGCAAAGGTTTTACGGTTACATCCACGGGAGCAGAAGCTTTTTCATTTCTACCAACGGTATATATTTTCACTATATGGGAAAGCGTATCACCAAACCCGCTGATCAGCAAGGTATCACCATAATAAGAAGCCTTTGTTTCCCTGGTCACCTCACTATTGGCCTGGTATACCGCTTTCACATATAACAGGTTAGGATCATTGGGAATGGAATAAGTGATGATAGCACCACCCGGCGTATTGACAACATTGAATTTAGTAATAGGAGCTGGTGCAGGAGCATTTTCATCCAGGTGAATCAATACGCCCTCTTTCTTACAGGCATATAGGAGTATCCCAAAGATGACCACTGCGAGCAATTGCAATTTTTTCATATGCTGATATTTTACAGGATCTTTTACCATCCTGGATTTTGAACAAGATTGCGGTTAATGGTGAGGTTCTTGTCCCGGATTGGCCAGAAGTAATCCTTCAGGCTGAAGGTCTGGAAGTAAATCGGTTTTACTTTGTAGTAGGACTCCGGGGCCGACTGCTGAATGTCCCATCCAGAGATAGGTCCGTTCATGATCTGCGGCGCTTCTTTCCAGCGGCGGATATCATAGAAACGTTGTCCTTCAAACGCCATTTCAATGTTCCGCTCTTGGTGAACAATACTTCTGAATCCTTCCTTGGTTTGGAACTTAGCCGGGTTGTTGGAGAAGTTCGTCCAGGCTGTTTCTACGGTAGGCAAACCAGCACGTCCACGCACTTTGTTGATATAGTCCAGCGCTTCACCAGTAGGGCCAGTGACTTCGTTCAGGGCTTCTGCATATAATAGGTACAGGTCTGCCAAGCGGAATTCCGGCCAAGGATACTGCTGAATGGTGAGTGTAGAAGAGGCGCCAATCACATCTTGGAAGTGTACATATTTTTTAATCCAGTAACCAGTAGTAGAGTAAGCAAATTGTACTTGTTGAGAAGCGGCTTGTCCTTTCTTGGCTTTCACACTTAAGATCGTTCCTTTCTCATCATATTTTCCCTGTCCGTACCATTTACCGCCGTCAAAACCAAGATTAGCGTAGAATCGCGGTTCCCTATCGAAGTTCAACACCGCAGTAACATAACCATCTTCGAAGTCTGTTTTCTCCGCAGTAACAGCCGTACGCAGGTTATAGCGGGTGCTATAAGGATAGGTTTTATCTTCATTAATCGGTACGCCGTTTTTAGAGTAGAACATCTCTACGATACGGATAGGCGGCGCCAGTTGCCCTTTAGGCGAGGTGTTATCGCTGTATTGTGGATCTAGTCCGCGTGGAATACTGTTTACCTGCAAATCATTCACCATACTGTTCGGATTGGCCCATATCTGTTCGGTATTCCACCTATCGCAGATGGCATTACGTATACTCATCTCCGTGTACTGTTGCGTCGACAAGTAATTAGACGCCACATTCTGCGTGTAGACATACAGTTTCATGCCCTGGGAATGACACAGATCGATGGCTGCTTTACAGGCATCCGCCGCTTTCTGCCATTTGCTATCATCCTTCTGAGGACTGAACAGTGGCGTTTTACGGTTATCCATGAAACCTGCGAAATCGGAATTTCCATTGAAGAGTGGAGAAGCCGCATACACCAGCACTTTAGCTTTCATCGCCATGGCAATAGGTTGTGTAATACGTCCTTGTTCAGCGGCCAGATTGCTGAGGATTTCTGGTAACGCAGGCGTAGCCTCATCCAGCAGTTGTACGATATAATTAAAGCAGGAATCCACCGGCTCTCGGTATACCTTTGTTTGTTCAGAAGTAGCGTCTATAGGGAGATTCTTTTTAATCAAGGGAATGGGGCCGTATAGGCGTAATAGGTAGAAGTGATAATATGCTTTCAGGAATTTCACTTCCCCCGTCCAGCGGGCTTTTTCACTAGGGTCCATATCCGGTACCCGGTTGATATTCTCCAAGAAGATATTGCAGTCGCGCAATGCCTGGAACATACTTTTAGCACCTGTGGCGCCATCCCAAAAATTCACATAAGGCTCATTCATATTTTGCAAGCCTTGTGCGATGTTGTAGCCTTGCGGCTGTGCAGCGCTGGATACAAATGGCCAGATCAAGGACCATTCGTCTCCCGCAGCCAACGCCACATTACCATTGATGGTCCCGTGAGACGGCAGGTAGCTATAGCAAGTGAATAGGTATTTCTCTGCCTCCTTGCGCATAGCGAAAGCATTTTCAATCGTTGCCACGTTATCCGGAATTACGTCCAGGTATTTTTTGCAGGCACTCATCCCAGAACCTATCAGTCCCGCCATCACGATATATAATAAGGATTTCTTTAGTTTCATCTGTCTTCGTTTAGCCTAGTTAAAAGTGAGGTTGAATCCTATGTTAAACACCCGTTGGACAGGATATTTCAACCCATTGCCTCCCATCTCCACATCCCATAGATCGAACTTCGACAAGCAGAAGAGATTGGTAGCATTGGCGTAGATTCTGAAGGTAGACGTGTGCAAACGTTTCTGAACGGATTTTGGAAGCGTGTAACCGAGTTCCAATTGTTTAAGTCGCAAGAACGCGCCGTTGCGCATCCACCAGGTACTACGCTGGGTATTATTCTGCATCATAGTATTGCTAAGGCGAGGCCAAAGCGCATATACATCTTGGTTTTCTTCAGACCAGTGGTTATCCGCATAGGCTTTCAGCAATTGTGTTTCATTGACAAAAGGCGCAGTAGAATCCGCATCGATCCAGAAGGACTCGCGGCCTACCCCTTGGAAGAACGCAGAGAGGTCCCAGTTTTTATAACCCGCCGAAAACCCAAAGCCATACACGATTTCAGGCGTAGTAGGATAACCTATATTCACCATATCCGCATCTGTAATCTGGCCATCGCCGTTTACATCCAGGTATTTGAGATCGCCGCCTGCATATGGACCGAAATTTTGTTTTGGCGCATTCATGGCTTCCTTATCATCCACAAATAATCTTTCCGCCAGCAGTCCGAATTGCGCCGTGATAGGCTTCCCTACGCGGTATCGGTAGGACTCATTCGGTAAGTATTCCGGTTCTTCAAACTTCGTATAGATACCTCGCGCATACGTGAAATTGGCCATCACCTGGAACCAGCTATTTTTATAGTGTTGGTTGTAATCCAGGGATAAGTCGACCCCTTTGCTTTCCGCTTCGCCAATATTGGCTTTAGGCGTATTCGTCAATCCCATAGTAGATGGGATATAGGTTCTACCCATGAGGATATTCGTGCGGCGGTATTTGTATACTTCCCCGGTGAAGTTCAGTTTATCTTTGATACTCAATTCTATCGCTGCATTGGCCTGATAGGATTTCTCCCAGGTAATATCTGGGTTGGAATACCGACTTACAGAATAACCAGGCTGATAGTAGATCCTGTCTGTTCCGAAGTAAGCACCTTTCGTAGCATCGTTAGGGTTAGTAGTAGAAAGATAGAAGAAGCGTTCATCCTCTTTACCAATGGCATCATTACCTACTAGCCCGTAAGTAGATCTCAGTTTCAGGTTCGTAATGAAATGGGCGACATTACTGGATTTGAAGAAATTTTCGTTGGAGATCGTCCAGGCCACGCCTGCGGATGGAAAGAAGCCGAAGCGGTTCGTTTTATAGAAACGCTCCGAACCATTATAGCCAAAGTTAAATTCACCAAAATAGCGGCTATCGTAGTTATAGGTAACGCGACCGGATATACCGGAGTTTCTGCCGGGCAGTGTAGCCATCAGCGTTTCACCGGATGGGTTGGCCGTGCTACGCATGATATTAATCAACATCCCATTGACATTATGTTTGCCAAAAGAGTGACCGTAGCTGAGAGAAGATTCCCAGTAGAAGACTGCGTTCACTTTCTTCATATCTGGAATGTTATTGACAAAGTTCAGGTATTCCGTACCAGTGCTTTCGTTTAGGGGTACCAGTTGGTACGATTTATCATACGAATTATAACCGGTAGCCATATAGAAGAACGGATTATAGTATCGCCATACATAGAAGTTGGACGTACGGTTCACGTTCACCATGGTACGGAAAGAGAGACCTGGGATAATGCCGTCCAGCTTTTGTTTCAGCTCCATTTGGGCCGACATAAATGACCTCGATTCCTCTTTATACCCCATCATCAGCGCAGCATAAGGATTGACATAGAGGGAGCCATCCTGGTTATTGTTGCCAAAGAGGATGTGATTCACGTATTCATGCGCGGAATCTTTAGGATAATAAGCGGGGAATCGCACTGGGTTGGCATGCATGATCATGCGGTACATCCAAGCGCCGCCGGTCGTAGCGCCACTACCTATCGGACCTTTATAATCATCGAAGTTGCCCGAAGTACGCACCGTTAATAAAGTAGATTTGGTGAGATCCACGTCCACATTGGCACGGATGGTATAACGTTTGATTTTTACATTGCTATTGAAGTTATTCTGTTGGTCTACTTTTAATACCCCGTTATCATTCGTATAGGAACCCGACACAAAATAGCGCGCGATATTCCCTCCACCGCTCACGTTTAGGTTAGCGCGTTGATTGGTAGCCCAGTTCTTCATCAGTTGTTGCTGCCAATCGTTTGCTGGGTATAGCAGCGGATCTTCACCGGCGATGGTACCACGAATTTTATCTTCGCTATAAGGTTCGTTAATCTTAGGGTTGCGGGTTTTCACCGCTTCATTTCCTAATTTCATATAGGTAACCGGATCAGCGAATTGCAGATTCTTAGTAGCTTGTGAGAAAGAGTTTTCTACGCGGATATTTACTTTTGCCGGGCCTTCTTTACCATGCCTGGTAGTGACGAGAATCACTCCGTTTGCGCCGCGGGCGCCATATAAAGCAGTAGACGTTGCATCTTTCATGATGGAAAAACTCTCGATATCATCCGGGCGTAAGCGGGCCAGGTCTTCTGTGGAGAGTTCCACCCCATCGATTAAGATCAGTGGATCTTTCTTATAGCCAAAAGTGGTTACACCGCGGACGAAGAAGTCGGCATTATCTGCGCCTGGTTCGCCGCTGCGTTGGAAGGCGATGAGTCCTGCGGCTCTTCCCGCGAGGGCAGTGGTAAGGTTACTGGAGGGCACTTTCAGATCTGCCACATTAATAGAGGTCACGGAGCCTACTACTTCTTTTTTCTTTTGGGTGCCATAGGCCACTACCACTGTTTCTCCGAGCGTGTTGGTAGCTGGTTTCATCACCATATTGATGGTGGATTGTGTGGTCACCAGTACTTCACGGGCTTCGAATCCCATCATAGAAAATACGATGGTAGCGTTATCTGGCACTACGAGAATATATCTACCGTTGATGTCCGTCACCGTACCTGTAGAAGTTTTATTTTTCACCACGATGGTGACGCCAGGAATGGGCGTACCGGAGGAATCTGTCACAAGGCCTTTAATTTCCTTATTCAGTACAGAAAAGTCTTCGTGTATTCGTTCCCGTGATACACCATAATGGATAGGTGGCGTAAGATGGGAAGGAATGCTGCCATACTTGTGGGCCTTATTCCCGGCGGCAGCCGGTAGAGGCGCAAGTAGTAGCAACACGTAAGCATGTTTGCATAGCGATTTAATCATGGAATGCTGATTTAGCTTTTGGTTTTGCGAAAAGTTTACGGCAGGACGATCCGTTTATACGTTGGTATAGCAATTTTTATTTGGCGGATGGCAACAGCATGCCCTTCAGTGACGCCAACTGGTTGCGTGACTGTTAATGCTGTGCATACAGGACAATAAGGAGTCATTAACGGAATTTGTTATTCCATTTCAAATACGTGGTATTACATTCGGTACAATGCTGCTAATCTATCTACAGTCGCTTTCTGCCAGATGTACAAAACGTGGTTAAAAAATACAGAACCGTTTCATTGTTCCTCTTCTACAAGGGTCGTTAGTGCTACTATTTATCTAACTTCTACTTACGCATTAACGTGTATAGGTCGCCGTTAATGGGTAATATCGCATTTTGGTTGTTACAAATACTACGCTCGCTGCTTTTATTGCAATCGTTTGCAGTACTATCACAAAGCAATAGAAAATACTAGATAATAGATGATATTTTATTAATAAATTCAGATACTATATTCACATAACCTTTGCGTAAAAAGCGAGATACTAACACGTTTTAGCGGCCTAAAACGCTTGCAGGGAAACCGTTTGCATTAAAAAGAGAAGGGACAGGGGGATCAGATACTTTGGAAGTAAGCAGTAGCAGTAACAGCGCAGAATATCAGCACTACGCCAACGCGCAGGATATATAGTGTCAGTTTGCTTTCTTCTGTGTAGGATCTTTCATTGGGGCTACCATCTGGGTAGGTATGTCGAAAGGTCTTTTTGATGAGATTACTTTGCAGGATGGCGGAGATAACGATGAATATAATGAAGGGCACTAGCATCAGTTCCCATAAATGCTTTTTGCTACCATATACATCGGGCTTGCCTCCTAGCGAGAAATGAATGGGAATAATATCCGGCACTTGAAACCAGACGAAAGTAACGCCCACTGCCAGCAATGCTAGTAATGAAATAGTAATATAGGTAAGAGTAACATACCTTTTACTCTGGGGGTCTGGAAAGAAAAACGATTTTATGCGGTTAACTTCCATGGGAAACAAATTTTGCATTCGGGTTGGGATTCGTATAGTTATTAAGGAAAAAATCTACGCTAAAATACTAAATTTCCGAATATTCAGCATAAAAAAGCTGTATCGAAAAACTGAAATGGACGTCTGTCGACGTCCATTTCAGTTTTTATTTTTTCGTTGTCCCTGCCCTGCGGGCAGGGACAACAGACAGCAGCGTTTTGCGACATTCCCTTTGGGCGATATTGATGCATGACTGCCCAACATCACCTTTTGATAAATCTTCTTTAATTACTTGTATCCAACGTTTGGGTCAGACTGCGGTATAGGCGCCATCTATAAGGTATTTGCTACCAGTTACGAAGGAGGCTTTGTCAGAACTGAGCCAGATGACGAGTTCGGCCACTTCTTCAGGCTTCCCTAATCGCCCGATGGGATGCATTCCCACCAATGCGGCTTTGGTATTGGCATCCATTGCATCCAGCAAAGGGGTATTGATATATCCGGGGCATACGGCATTTACTCGGATGCCTTTGGCGGAATATTCTGCTGCTGCGGTTTCTGTGAGTCCAATAACGCCATGTTTGGCCGCTACATAGGCGGCTGCGGTAGGCGTGCCTACTACCCCTAATATGGAGGCCATATTCACTATTGCGCCACCACCATTTTTCAACATAGCGGGCAACTGGTATTTCATACAATAAAATACGCCATTGAGGTTAATGGCAATTACTTTCTGATACGTTTCAACGGAATAATCCGCGGTGAATTTTGCTTCTCCCCCAATACCAGCATTGTTGCAAGCAATATCTAATCGACCGTAGTGTTCAATGGTCTTTTCCACTAGCATGCGGCAGTCCTCCGGATTGCCTACATCACATTTTACATAAGCGGCCTCTCCTCCACTCTTCCTAATATCGGATACGGTTTGTTCGCCATGCAGGTCATTTACATCACTCACAATTACTTTAGCGCCACCTGCTGCGTACAGCATAGCTACTTTCTCTCCAATCCCTGATCCAGCGCCAGTTACGAGCGCTACTTTTCCATTAAACAATTGTTCCATTGTCATTGCTTTTTAGTGTGTAAAATAAATAGTC
Source organism: Chitinophaga sp. (assembly GCF_019236475.1). Taxonomy (GTDB): domain Bacteria; phylum Bacteroidota; class Bacteroidia; order Chitinophagales; family Chitinophagaceae; genus Chitinophaga. Next base: position 239,391 of record NZ_JAFAIX010000004.1, on the reverse strand, counting down.
ACATGCAACTTGATTGTTTCTACCGGTAGAACAAATTTACCTATCCTTGATTTATTTCCCACTGATAATTATCATATTCGGCGACATGTAACAAAAAAGCAGTGCCGATCTGTTGGCACTGCTATCTAATTACAATCAGACTTGCTATTTGTTTATTTAACGGCAAACAACTGTTTCATTTGTTCCGGAAATGCGCTGCCATTACCGATGGAGATATGTCCTACTTTCTCTGCAATACGTTCCACATATTCCATTTCCTTCAATTTGTAGAGCATGGGATTCTCTTCCATCAATCTGGCGGTATTCAACAGGCTGCGTGTACTGGCTGTCTCCTCTCTTCTCATAATAATCTGCGCTTGCGCTTTCTTCTCCGCTACCAGCACTTGATTCATGATCTCTTTCACATCGCCAGGGAGGATAATATCTTTCACCCCAAATCCTAGCAATTGAATACCCAGTGCGGCTGCGCCGGCAGCGGACTGTTCCAGTACAAAGCGACCAATATCTCCTTTCTTTTCCAAAAGTTCATCAAACGTCAACGTACCTATGTATTCTCTCAATCCCATCTGCACCTGTACATATAATTGCTTTTCCGCTTCGCGGTTGAGCAACAGGGCTTTATCAATTTCTGTCACTTTGTACCATGCCTGCGCATTCATACGCAAGGTGGCTTTATCGCTGGTCAACATCTCCTGCCCACTGATTTCCAAATGCTTCATGCGCATATCCACTTTCCTGATTTCAATAATAGAATTGTTATTCCAGAAAGTATATACGCCACCGCTCAACACGGCTTCAAATTGGCCATCCACCAATAGCACGGCTTTCTCATGATGATCCACCATGTAGGTACAAAACAGGTGTGCCAATGCTTTGTGATGCAGAATGTCGCGGCCCAGGTGCCTGATCATCTCGGAAGAGCTAATATCCTGACGGATAAACTGCAGGTTACGCAAGCTTTTCCAGAACACGTGGATACCGGCAGACAAAGCACCCAGGATAACGTCGTCTTCCAACATAATGGCTACTTCATTCTCTTTCACTTTCAATACCTGGACTCTCGCCAGGAAATCAGGATCTTCCAGTAAAGTAGCTACAGGGATTTTTGCTGGCGCGACGAAGGTCTGGTTAACATCATAGATGACCACATTTTCATTGCTGAAGAACCAGTAGGTACCAGGACCTACTGTACGTTTGTAATCTCCATTTCTCAGTACCAGACCTACTTGATGTCTGGCTACTACAATCCTTTTCATTTTTTATAATTGATTTTTATGGGGTTCAACAATTCACAAGCAACAGACGGATGCATCTTTACATTGCGGAGTCGTAGCGGCCGTCTTACTGCGTATATCAGTACAGGGCGGAAGAGCTGTATGATATGACCATCAGTTACCGTTGCGGCAACAACTGCTGGCAGGGCACCGATTGTTGTTTATCCTTTTGATAATACAACTACATATATGCCTGTATGCCTGTGTTCACCGATTTTTTTACGAAGTGGCGTTCTTCGTTTTTACAAGATTATGAGCCTTGTAGATGCTAAGCGTGATATGACAAGTATCACCTAGGCTACCAGCAACAGATTTTCAATATCTGTTTCAGGAATCGAACCTGTTGAAAACAAGCGCAGACTACAGCAGTATACAATCAGCTACGGCCACTGTACTGCCGGGATTTTTGAATCCCTGACCTAAGACTGTATCCTCGTCTTGCTTCGTGTATAAGGCAGGAATCGAACCTGCATATTATTTTAGGGAGACACCATTCCCCTTATACAAAAAAGCCCCCCGTAGTGACGGAGGGCGCTGCTATATTCTTGAAGAATATATCATCACTCCGTATATCTATTAACGTTATATATACTACTCAAACTTAGGCACACGGCAGGTTTGCCGCCACCTGGCAGTAGTATTATAATTGCATGTAAATCAAAAAGGCTGTACATCATGGTATAAAAAAAAGCCTTCGCGTACACTGCGAAGGCCTTGTTATAATACGATTTATAATTAGTCTAATTCAGCGTATAACATGCCCCGCCACCATGATTGCCTCCCCAGAGGACCATCAGTTGTTTTGATATGTATTGATAGCGGATCACGATTGTTTGATTTAATTTTTTAACGATGCAAAGATGAGAACAGATTTCAATATTTACAAATATATTTTATAACTAGATAAAATAAATATCACTTTTCATCTCTCCAAACCAGCTACCATACCTTATTACATCCGAAGCAATTTTTCCGCGCCTAAGTGAAAAATATTTTTCATTTAACATATACAATGCGCAGTGAAGTCCGACATTTGTCCAACAAATAACCTAATCTCAATATTCTATCACTTATGCCCATTAGTATGACGGAAGAACAGGTATTGGCATCTGCGCCCGATGATGCCTCCCGGAAATCCGGCCGGGACCTGGCCAATTTACAGAAATGGGTGAGCACAGGCCGCAGTGAAACGGCCCTCTGGGGCGCTTGTAAAGGCAGTGGTTCCAAGCCTTATCAAACCCAGGTGGATCTGCAGCAACTGGCTTTTAAATGTAGCTGTCCCAGTAGAAAATTCCCTTGCAAACATGGGCTGGGACTATTACTGATCTATTCCCGACAACCCCAAGCCATCCCTCAGGAGTCCTCACCGGAATGGGTAAACGAATGGCTTTCAAAACGCCTGTCTACGGCAGAGAAGAAAGCGGAAAAGGTGGAAGCGGCCATTGCTTCCGGCAACGTGACTGCCAGGAAAAATACGGCCGCTCGTGAATCCAAAGTCAGTGAAGGCATTGCTGATCTGCACAAATGGATGAAAGACATGATTCGCAATGGCTTACTACAACTACCAGAAAAAAAGAGTGCCTACTGGGATAATACCAGTCGCCGTTTGATAGATGCCCAAGCCCCTGGCCTCGCCGCCATGGTACGTAACCTCGGCGAAACCAGCTTTTTCACAGATGGATGGCAGCAGGATTTCATGCATCAACTGTTACGCCTATACGTGACAGCAGAAGGATATAATCACCTGGAACAACTGCCAGAGCCCTTGCAGGAAGATATCCGCCAGCTTTGCGGATTCACCATTAGCCAGGATTATTTGCGATCATTGCCCGGTGTACAGGACAACTGGTTGATCCTAGGAAAACAAGTGTCTGAGCAAGATAAACTGACTACCGAACGGTACTGGCTATACGGAGAAAGTACCCATCGTACTGCGCTCATATTGCAGTTCTATACCAAACAGGTCACCACACCTGTGTTAACCCTTTCGCCAGGTACCGCTATCAAAGGGGAATTGGCCTGGTATCCTTCAGCTCATCCCCTGCGAGCGGTGATAAAAGAGCATAAGCAAACCTGGTCGCCGATGCATGCGAAAGCCATGCCTTCTTGGATGGAGGTAGTACATGCACAAACAGCTATCAGTCAGGAACTGCCGGTATTCCCGGATCAATTATACATCGTAGAGCAACTCTTACCAGTACAATTTCAAGACCGCTGGTACCTCGCCGATCATCAAAATAACCTGATGCTCCTGAAACCTGGCTTCAACAAACTATGGAAGTTACTGGCAGTAACCGGCGGCCAACCCATGACAATGGCCATCACCGGCAGTATGCAACAGTATGAGCCACTCGGCGTTTGGGATCATCAACATTATCAATTGCTTTAATCATTAATCTTTATAGCTGATGGAAAGCTGGCAACAACTTATCAATACAGCCCTATTGGGTACTGGTAGACAGGCATTGCCTGAGCTGCAAACCACTGCTGCCCTCTACGATGCCCTCCTGCATATCCGACAGGATAATGAAAATGACCGAGAAGAGGTACTATTGAAAACAGGCGCATTGCTCCTCAATTTTCGTCAGGCAGGTATGATGCCTATTGTACTGCCGGAAGCAACGATGACTGCGTGTCTCCCTGAAACAAAACCTTACTGCCATCCTGATGCAGTGCCCCCACTCACACAGGCACTCACACATGGTTCCATCGCCCTCACCCGCTATTGGATGGAACACTGTGCCAACGCAGGATGCATCGTACCAGCCAGGGTATTACCCACCCTCCTGGAAGAAGCCAAAGGCAATAGGAAACTCCGGGAACCGCTGATAGCCTGCTATGGCAACAGAGGACAATGGCTCGCCAACCTGAATGCCGACTGGCACGCCATGCTCCCCACAGATACCGCCAGCATCGCCGAAGATGCATGGACCACCGGAACTTTACCGCAACGTTGTGAGGTGCTGACAAAAGTGCGGGAAACCCATCCAGAAGAAGGCCGCCAACTACTCATCGATACATGGAAGCAGGAAAATGCCGCTACCAAAGCGGAATTGATGGACTGTCTCCGTACCGGATTATCCGCAGCAGATATAGCCTGGCTACAAGAAGCTACGACGGAAAAAAGTTTGAAAGTAAAAGAGAAAGCATGGAAACTGTTGCGCAGACTTCCGCTAAGCGATATCGTACAAACCTATTGGCAACTGATCAAAACAGCAATACAAGCTGTAAATGGACAGCTTATTACCAGTGACCTGACGTTACCCCTGCCAGCGGAAGTATATCAGTCCGGCATAGATAAACTCCCTCCTTCTGCCATTAAAATGACGGACGAAACCTACCAGCTCCAACAACTGGTCGCACATGTTCCATGCTCCTTTTTTACCACTTACCTGGAAGAGGATATGCCTACCTGTCTGCAATGGCTCACTGCCGCCGGTTTTGAAGAATCGCTGCTAACAGCCGCCATTCGCTTTGAAGAAGAAGCATGGATCATCGCGATACTGGAAAATACAAACACTTTCTATCCGGATGTATTTCACCATGCACCAGCAAAAGTATTGGAAGCCTATGCCCTGCGATTTGTAGAGAAAGAAGGCAGTAGTGTTATTTTGCGCATGGGAGCCGCCAAAGAAGAGTGGGGACTCACCTTCACCGGACAAGTGTTTCGCTTTGTGGCCATGCACCCTTACAGCTATAACATGAACTTTTTCTTGGAGCTGGCGCATCTGTTGCCGGTAGCCATTTTAGAGGTAGATGAGAAATCCTACTTCGGCGATATCCTCTATAATCAACAAGCATGGAAAAACCTGAGAGATAAACTCTTTGAGCTCATCCGTTGCAAAGCAACTATACTTCAACAATTTCAAATCACCACTCAACAATAAAAACTCATTTATATGTCTACTATTCTTCGTCAGCATGCTGAAATCCTTTATGCCACAGAACTGGAAGAGCTTAAAAAACAAGATAACGACAAACGCCCGCATAACTGGGTAATGTCCCCACAATCTGTTGTGACCTACCTGGTGGGCGGTACCCTGAAAAATGGTTTTGAAGTAAGTCCTAAATACATTGGTAATCGTCGGTTGATGGAGATAGCAGTAGCCACACTGGCTACCGACAGAGCGCTGCTCTTGTACGGCCTCCCAGGCACGGCCAAAAGCTGGGTAAGCGAACACCTGGCAGCCGCTATCAGTGGAGATTCTACCATGATTGTACAGGGTACTGCCGGTACCAGTGAAGAAAGTATCCGCTATGGCTGGAACTATGCCCGCCTCCTGGCCGAAGGCCCTAGCCCTAATGCCATTGTTGAAACACCTGTAATGCGTGCCATGCGCGATGGTAAGATTGCCCGCATCGAAGAGCTGACAAGAATCGGCGCCGATGTACAAGATACCCTGATTACGATTCTCTCTGAAAAATCATTGCCTATTCCAGAGTTGAATACATCCGTACAAGCCACTAGGGGCTTTAATATCATCGCTACCGCCAATAACCGCGACAAAGGCGTGAATGATCTTTCCAGCGCTTTAAAACGTAGGTTCAATACCGTTATTCTGCCGGTACCTACTTCAGAGCAAGAAGAAATTGATATCGTTAAAAGAAGAGTGGAAAGCTTTGAAAAAGTAATGGAACTGCCAGCAGAAAAGCCAGCATTACAGGAAATCCGCCGCATTGTTACCATCTTCAGAGAATTGCGCAGCGGTATCACCACCGATGGTAAAACGAAAGTTAAATCCCCTACCGGTACACTCAGCACCGCAGAGGCGATCTCTGTTGTCAACAACGGTCTGGCATTGGCAGCCTACTTCGGTGATGGCCAACTGAAAGCAGATGATTTGGCAGCAGGCATCATTGGCGCAGTGATTAAAGATCCTGTGCAGGATAAACTAGTATGGCAGGAATACCTGGAAACAGTAGTGAAACCAAGAGAAGACTGGAAAGATATTTACCGTGCCTGCCGCGACCTCGGCATATAACCCTAAACTGATTGCCCAATGGCTACACATATCATGGGTATCAGGCACCATGGCCCCGGCTCCGCACGTAACGTGCGGGCCCGCCTGGAAGAACTGAAGCCCGACATTATACTGGTAGAAGGCCCTCCGGAAGCAGATAGCCTCCTGGAATGGGTAGGCAATGAACAATTGCAACCGCCCATCGCCATCTTGGCGTACGAGCCAGATGCGCCCCATCATAGCGCCTTCTATCCTTTTGCGGCCTATTCCCCAGAATGGCAGGCGATCTCCTATGCCCGGGAACACCGTATCCCTGTACGGTTCATGGATCTACCACTGATACATGTTTTCGCACTGGATAAGGAAAAACAACAAGCCGCTGCTGAAACAGATCAAACTACCGCCGAAACAGATCCTACCCTGAATAATGCCGCTGCTGTTCCCGAAGAAGCGCCAGAGACCTTCGATCCGATCGCTTTGCTCGCTACCGCAGACGGCTATACGGATGGCGAAGCTTGGTGGGACCACATGTTCGAATATCGCCAACAAAATGAGCAGGTATTTGAAGCTATCATGGAAGCCATGCAAACCCTGCGGCAAGAGCTCGCTGCACATAAAGATGAGCGCAATGAACTCCGCGAAGCCTGGATGCGTAAAATGATCCGCCAGGCAGAAAAGGAAATGTATCCTGAGATTGCCGTTATCTGCGGCGCATGGCATGCCCCGGCATTACAGGATATGCCGGCTGCCAAAGTAGACAATGAACTACTGAAAGGCCTTCCTAAAGTGAAAGTTGCCTGTAGCTGGACACCCTGGACATTTCATCGGCTCAGCTTTCAAAGTGGATACCGCGCCGGCATCAAATCACCCGGATGGTACCAACATAAATGGGAACATCCTACCGATGATGGCACCCGCTGGCTCACCAATGTAGCCAGACTTTTCCGCGAGAAACAAATGGATATCTCCACTGCACATGTATTGGAAGCAGTACGCCTCAGCAATGCGTTGGCCGCTATGCGCCAGTTGCCCGCACCCGCACTGGATGAACTCAATGAAGCCACCATCGCGATCCTATGCAACGGTGATACAATTCCGATGCAACTGATAGAAAAAGAACTGATCATCAGTAATCGCATCGGTAGCGTACCGGAAGATGTGCCGAAAGCACCGTTGCAAGCTGATATTGAAAAGCAACAGAAAAAACTGCGCTTGCAGGCTACCGCTGATTTCAAGGACTATCAACTGGATCTTCGTCAGCCAAATGATTTGCAGCGTAGCATATTCCTACATCGCCTGCACCTGCTGGATATCAACTGGGGCGAGCAACACCGCGCGGATGGTAAAGGCACCTTCCGCGAACAGTGGAGATTGCAGTGGGCGCCAGAACTGGCTGTCGACATCATCGATAAAAGCTGCTGGGGAAACACTGTCGCTACCGCTGCCGCTAGTTATGTAACGGATATGGCTACACGTAGTAATACTATTCGTGAGGTTTGTCGGTTATTGGAAGACACCATCCCAGCGGAATTACCGGAAGCCACGGATATGCTGATCAACCGTGTCAATAATATGGCCGCCGCCAGCAGCGACGTTTTGCAGTTGATTGAAGTATTACCGCCATTGGTCGCTATTACCCGCTATGGTAACGTACGTAAAACAGATGCAGGGATGGTACTGGCCATCCTAGAAAGTATGATCACCAGGATCTGTATACAGTTGCCACCCGCTTGTACTGGGGTTGCAGAAGATGCTGCCTCCGTTATGCTGGACCAACTGTACAACATGAACGACGCTATACAGACCCTCCAGCAGGAAGAGATTACCGCATCCTGGCAGCATGCGCTACATATTATTTGTCGGAATACCCATGCCGCCAGATCCTTGGCTGGCTATGCGACCAGGCTGCTCAGCGATGCGCGGGTATTGGGCAATGAAGAATTGGTCACAACTTTTAGTGTAGCCATGTCCGTAGGAAACAATCCTGCCGATGCAGCAGCTTGGCTAGAAGGGTTTCTTAGAGGCAGCGGTTCCCTCCTACTGGTGGATAATACCTTATTGCACCTATTGCAGAACTGGGTCAATGATTTGGGAGACGACATCTTCATACAATTGTTACCGTTACTCCGACGCACCTTTGCGGCCTTCTCCAGTCCAGAGCGCCGCCAGATCGGGGAGAAAATCAAAAAAGGTGATAATGTATCTACCAGCAATAAAGCACTCGCAGGCACGGAGGATACACGCGGACAACTAGGCATCCCTGTCATCATGCAGTTGTTAGGCTATGGTCAAACAGTAAATCAAGTAATCCATGAGTAACGAAAAGGAACTGAAAAGATGGCGCCTGATTCTTGGCGGCAATCAACACGATGGTACAGGATGCAAACTCGCAGAAAATGAGCTACGCATAGATCAGACACTGGAAGCACTATACGATAGTAATCGCCAAGGTGGACTGGGAGCGTCCTCTCCCAATGTAAACCGCTGGCTAGGAGATATTCGTACCTTCTTCCCTTCTTCTGTGGTGAAGGTGATGCAACAGGATGCACTGAAAAGACTGAACCTGACACAACTGTTAATGGAAAAGGAGATGCTGGAAAATGCGGAAGCAGATGTGCACCTGGTAGCTACGCTCCTGTCGCTGAGCAGGGTGATTCCTGAAAAAACCAAAGCTACGGCGAGAATGGTGGTGCAGAAAGTAGTGGATGAATTGATGCGGAAACTGTCGCAGCCCATGCAGCAAGCCGTTACCGGCGCGCTGAACAGAAGTGCAAGAAACCTTCGCCCTCGACATAATGAAATCAACTGGCCGCTGACTATACGCAGAAACTTGAAACATTATCAGGCGGAATATAAAACCATTATTCCTGAAACCCGCATTGGGTATGGGCGTAAGCGTAGTGCGTTGAAAGATGTGGTGTTGTGCCTGGATCAGAGTGGCTCTATGGGTACCTCTGTGGTGTATTCCGGGATCTTCGGAGCGGTTATGGCCTCTTTGCCAGCCTTACAAACGAAAATGGTAGTATTCGATACTGCGGTTGCGGATCTGACAGAACAGCTACAAGACCCTGTGGACCTGCTGTTTGGCGTGCAGCTCGGTGGTGGTACGGATATTCAATTGGCCTTGTCTTACTGTCAACAATTAATCAGTCGCCCGGCGGATACGGTAATGGTATTGGTCACAGACCTCTATGAAGGCGGCCATCCAGAAAACATGCGTAAACGCGCGGCAGAATTGGTGGCGGCTGGCGTACAACTGATCGTACTACTCGCCCTCAACGATGATGGCAAGCCTTCCTACGATCATGAAAACGCGCAATTCCTGGCGGACCTCGGCGTGCCGGTATTTGCCTGTAGCCCGGATAAATTCCCTGACCTGATGGCGGCTGCACTCAGTAAACAGGATATACAACAGTGGGCTTCTGCCAATATTGCTGAATAAAAAAGGAAAAGATCGTGACGTCTGCAACGTCACGATCTTTTCCTTTTTTATTCATGCCTGCCTCGCTCGGCAGGCACAACAGCTAGAAGAATTAAAACTCGTATCTCGCTCCCAACTGTATCTGCCAAGGGTTTCCGCCTGGCGTTACGATTCCACTGTTCACGTTCACGTTGTATAAATAAGACGTATTGGCTTTGTCGAAACCTCCCAAGGAGTAAATGTTCTGTTTACCTAAGTTCTTGCTGGTGCCCCAGTCTTTCTTGAAGAGGTTCGCCACGTTGAATAGATCGCAGGATATTTCCAAGCGTTGTTTTGGTGTGAAGTTGAACTTCTTGGTAATACGTACATCCCAGAAGCCGTAGAAGCCATTCACACCACCGTTTCTCTCCGCAATAGTACCCATGCTTTTGCGGATATAGTCCTTATAACGGGAATCTACCAACGGATTATTCAGGATAGACTGAATTCCTTGACGGATTTTATCGGGTACATTCGGATTGTTCACATCAAAAATATAGGCGAGGTCGTTAGAGTTGACGAAGTCGCCGTTCACGTTGCCGCTCACTGCCAAGGAATAACGTGTACCGCCTATACCGGAATATCTTACGCCAATATTTATGCCGAGGAAACTAGGTGCAGTACCGTAAAATACCACTTTATGACGGAATTGGTTATCGCTGTAAGTCATTTTACTCAGATCACGAGGATCATCTTTTACCATCAGTGATAAGGTAGCGGTATTGGCGACGTCACCATTGTAAGAGGTGTTATCTTTCGCATCATTCCAGGTATAGCTGAAGGATACTTCCCCATCTCTGAAATAACGGTAGGTAGCATCTGCCACTACTGCAAATTGGTTCACTTTACCTTCACTGTTCAGCTCCAGTACGCGACTCACTTTATCTGATTTACGCCCCTGCATCCAATCCGTAGCACCATTCTTTTCGTTGATGGTATTGATCGGAACATACACGCCTCTATTGGCTTCGTTCGGCAGTGTAAAGAACGGCTGGTCCACCATGTTACGATCTACGTACATGTAGTTATGACGCGCGATGGTGGTAAAGAAGGTCAGGCCAGCTTTCAGGCGTTCTGTAAAGAAGTGACTATAGGAAATATTGGCTTTGTAGACTACCGGAATTCTCGCGTCTTTACCATTCAAATTGATGGTACCGAGTTTTGGCAGGCCATACTTCTCAAACATTTCTTTGCCTGGAGCGGAAGCGGGGTTTTGTCTGTAAGACACGAAGTCAGGTTTAGGTACTGCGGCGCCTTGTACGTCCACGGTCAACACTTTGGTACCATCAAACAACATGTTGTTGATCATTGCATAGTTGTTGATGTCTGACCCAAAGATGGCAGCACCGAAGCGCAGGTAATCCGTATGTTTCTCCTGGATATCCCAGTTGAATTGGAGTCGTGGTTGCAACTGGAAGGTATTCAAACCACGATCTGTACGCAGTCCAAGCGCATCGTAAACGGTTTGATTGAAATTAGGTTTATTGAGATAGGTGGTATAATCAGCACGCAGCCCAGCGATCATTTCAAAACCTTTGGCCAGTTTGGTTTGCATCTGCGCATATAATGCTGCACTCACAATATTCTGGTTAACGCTTGGATCGTCGGCCAGCGCTACTTCGCGGGCATAACGATAAGGCGTCAGGTTATTGAAGTTATCCATACCGGTGAAGTAGAAGCGGCCATTCATTTCACTACCGTACAGCGAATTCATATGACTGTACATGATATCCGTACCGAAAGTGAAGTTGGCTTTATTCGTACTGTAGTACACGTTATCTACCAGTTGAAAAACATTGTTGTAAAAGTGTTCTGGGGAATAACGTTGTCCTCCGAGTTGAATATTTGTATAGAGAGAATTGTTATCTACTTTAGATTCCACTCTTTCCACAATTGCGCGGGGAATATTAGCAGCCGGCAACTGGCTACCAGGCGAGCTTTTCTCGAAGGTATACAGGTGTTGGAATTTAAGTTCATTGGTAAATTTTGGAGAGACAACCGTCCGCAGCGTGGCCAGGATACTATTGTTCACTGCATGGGCATCCGCGTATACTTCGTACAAGTTGATGGAAGTATTATCATCACGGCCTAGTGGCGCGCGATCATTGATGTAGTTGTCGCGGATTGTCAAGAGGTTCTTTTCATTGATCTGCCAATCGATACGTGCAAAAGCGGCGTCGGTGGCTCTTTTCTTGTTAAAGGAACCGAATTGAGGTCCATTGCTCACACCGTATTTTGCGCGGGCAATATCCAGAAATGAATTTAAGGTAGACGGCGTTACATTGAGTCGCTTGATGTCTGCATCGGACTGAATATCTGCAATCTGCAATGGGCGTGCATCTGACTGATGATCCCAAGCTACGAAGAAATGCAATTTATCTTTGATGATAGGGCCAGATAAAGTGGCGCCATATTGATAAGTAGAGAAGTCGTTTACACGTGGTACACCGCGGATATCAAATCGACTGGACAACCAATCGTTACGCATATACGTAAACACGCTACCGCCAAATTCGTTAGTACCTGCTTTTGTTACCGCGCTGATGGTACCGCCACCACTACGACCGTAAGTAACATCGTATTGGTTGGTCACCACTTTGAATTCGCGGATAGCCTCCATCGATAACGCGTAAGGTCCGCCAATCCTGGCGTTGGTGCCACTGCTGGAAGTAGGGTTCTTAGCGGAAGTACCATCGATGGTGATATTGGTAGAAGACCCCAATTGACCAGCCAAGTTAGATCCACTGCTCAGTGGTGATAAATCTACCAAGGAAGAAAAGTTACGTCCGTTTACGGGTAGCCTAGCAATATCGCGACTGGTAACAGTAGTAGCGGCGCCAAAGTTTTCCGTTTTATTTTTCAATCCGGAGGCCGTTACTTTTACTTCACTCATGTTTACAGATGAAGATTGCAGCACAACGCTAACGCGCACCAGATCACCCTGATTGAGGCTATATCCGGTTAATTTTTCAGCGCCATACCCTACAGAAGAAATAGTGATGGTATAAGGGCCTCCTAATGGTAATTCTTTAAAGTTAAATTCGCCTTTGGCATTGGTGATTGTTCTGGTGGTAAAACCGGTGGATTCATTCCGAATCAGCACAGATGCGCCAGGAATCAATTGTTTGGCATTATCTGATACGGTACCGGCAATAGCAGCTTGCGTCGTTTGAGCGTACACGTTAATAGAAACGAAGCAGCATAGTAACATGGATAGCAAAAGGCTACAAACTGTTTTCATATAGGCTAATATTTGTTTGCGAGAGAGCGAAAATAATTCAGGTTGAAAAGAAAAGCATGCTCACGGGTCAATCATAACGTAAAATTCATATAGTACTGAAAGTAGAAAAATAATGCTTGCTTGTATATGCAATGCACCTATTTTTTGGAAGGATTTCATTCAATGATATGTATATATGATAACGGAGAAGAGTAAACGAAGTTTGCCCGCGGTATAGTTACTAAACTGATCTTTCCTCAGATCAAAAAACGCCAGCTCCTGCCCTGCTTTACCTATTAAAACAATCCGCTGTAGTCGTGCATTTCCCGTCACGGGAGCTGCTGTAAGGATTACTTCCTGTACTTCATTAAAATCAATATTATAGTAACGGGGTCTTCCACCAGCAAAAGTGTGCATTCTGTAGAACTCGAACTGTCGTGCTTGGAAATTGATCGTCACATGTTGTTGTCCTTCTGTGAGTAGCAATAGATCTCTCCAGATAAACAAGCAAATCAACAATAATAATACAGGCGCTCCCCAACTATCAAATCCATAAGCTGATATGTATACCAAATAGGATAAAGGTATTAGACACAGTACTAACCAGGACACCAGTACGAAAGTTCTGGAATCACAGGGAGGTTTAATAATGACTGCTTCTGGTCTTACTTCCAGGAAATTGACTCCCCGTTTCCTGGATGCCAGTTGTTGCAGCCCGCGGATGGTGCGCTCCAATCTGGAAAATGGCATAGTTGGGGTTTAATAATGGTGCTGATCGCCAGTACAAGCCTATTGTTTTTAAGTTACGATTTATCACTGCAGGTACAAATCAGTTATCTTTGAGCACCATAGAAACCCTTAGATATGAAACCACTTATTGTATTGATTGGTAGTTTTGTGTTAGCGCTGTTAGTGCTGTTACTATTACATCACAGTTATGAATGGGCCTTTGCCGGCCGCATAGCCATGGCTATTATGCTATTTTTCACCGCCAGTGCACATTTTGCGTTTTCAAAAGGTATGGAAATGATGATGCCGCCCTCTATCCCTTACAAAAAGTTCATGGTAGCATTAACGGGTATTCTAGAGATCTTGGGGGGCATTGGATTATTAATTCCATCATTACGACATATGGCCGGTATTTGCTTGATTATTTTCTTCGTAGCGGTATTACCTGCGAATATCTACGCAGCAATGCAGTCGATCGACTACCAGAAGGGGACCACTGGTGGCAATGGGTTACGTTATTTATGGTTCCGGGTACCGCTGCAAATATTGTTTATACTATGGGTTTATTGCAGTGCGGTGGCAAATTAAAAAAATAGGGTTCTCATAAACATTCATTCGATATAAACATTTACGTATAGCCGTAAGGGTAAAACAAAACGATCATGGTTTGACTGCATTATCTCGCCTTCATAAAGTTGCCGTCTTTGTCAAACAGCAGGCGTTTTTCTACTCCTTTAGACTGAACGATCGTCACTTCCCAGATCACTTTCGTTTTGTTAGGTTCAATCACTCTTTTCACCTTATCCTTTTTTATGGTATACGATGGATAGGTGTTAACAATATAGGTAGTTATATTAGTGGGCAATTCTACATCCTTGGCGATTTCATTGGCGCGGATGAGATTGCCGTCTTTATCATACACTGCTTCCACATCCATTTTGGTACCAGTCATGGTCATTGTGTAATACTGGTCATTACCGAGAGGATTAGATTCGTCAATGAGGAAGTCTTTCCGATATAAATCCATTGGTATTTTCATCACATCGCGGAGGTTGGCTGTTGGAAACTGTTTTTGGAAGGCTTCCAATACCTCTGGCGGAAGTTGTTCTTTCTTGATACGTTCCGCTTTGAGTACTACGTCAGTTCCTTCATCCTGAGCGTATGCGGCCATAGTGATACCACCGCTAAGCATCATCAGTAACAATCCTTTTTTCAATAGGTTCATATGACTGAAATTTAGGGTGAATGAATATCCCATTATAACACAGAAACTTATTATACACCTGCTAAAATGGGCAAGGTCAGCCGATGTACGTATTTACAATAAATGATAACAATTACGGTTACTCGAAGGTTGCTCGCAGGGGCTGTTTGGAGTGATAAACTTTCGTTAATAAAAAAGCCTGCACAGCAGTGTGTGCAAGCTTTATATGCTGTTCACTTGTCTTATTATCTATTTCCAGGCTTTGCGAAGTAAACGCAGCCAATTGCCATGCATGATGTTTTCAATATCAGCAGCAGCATATCCGCGAGCTGCAAACATAGCAGGTAATTTTTGCAGATCCGCGATGGTTTCAAGATCGTATGGACATTGTTCTTTACCGAATGCGCCATCCAGATCTGTACCGATACCTACATGCAAACTGTTGCCGGCCAACTGGCATATATGATCGATGTGATCGATCATTTTAGCGAGATTACAGTCCATCGACTCAGGCGTGGACTCACCACGCACCCAATTAGGCACCATCATCCAGGCATCCAGTGCGCCGCCAATGACCGCATCTTTTTGGATGAGGGTACGAATCATATCATCGCTGAACTGACGGTTATGATCCACTAGGGCGCGACAGTTATTATGACTAGCCCATACCGGGCCATTATAGATCTCCATTGCATCCCAGAAGGCATCATCACAAAGGTGCGTTGCATCCAATATGATGTTGAGCTCCTCCATGCGGCGTATCAGTTGTCTCCCTATATCATTCAAATGGCCGGTTGCATCCGTACCATTGGCATATCTGCCGGGGCCGTAGTGTGCAGGACCTACCGCTCTCAATCCGTTTTCCCAGGCCTTTTCCAAGTATGACAAATCAATAATAGAATCAGCTCCTTCCAGGCTCAGGATATAGCCGATAGGTTTAGTATCGGTTGGGGTACCATCGTTCCATAGTTGCAGATGCGCTTCCAGGCCTGCGAGGTCTTTGATCATGCGCATCTCTCCGGCATCTTCCATGGCCTTATACCAGGCCAGTTGGCCTTGCGTCTGCGCCCATGCTTGATGCGGCGAATGCCAGCCAGGAAGCGGATTGTCGGCCGCCACAAAACGACCAATCTGGGTAGCTACCACCAATCCTATATTTCCTTTACGCAATTCGGGCAATGCCACTACCCCTTTTGTCCTATCTGGTTTATCATTCAGCCCTTCCTCTCGCTGACGGATGGCATGTACCGGCTGTTGCAGGTCGCGATTCCATTCCAACGCATTCATGCTGAGGTCGAGGTGTGCGTCTATCGTAAACATAGTTATGACGTGTTATTAACGTGAAATTCTTCCGGAAGGACCTTGCTGCATCAGCAATGCTACTTCCTCCCGGTTTACTAATGCCCAATCGCCGGGAATACTCTGTTTGATGACACCGCAAGCGGTGGCAAAATCTACTACCTGTTGTGGTGGCAACTTTTGCAGCAAACCGTATAGTAGTCCTGCTGTAAAAGCATCTCCCGTACCTATTTGATCTGTGATGTTATGCAGATGGTAGCTACGGGAGAAATAAAATGCATTGTTATAGGCGAGTGCGCCGGTATAATACAACTGATTTTGGTGTTGGTGACGGAAGGTCATACCGAGTGCTTCCAGCCGGGGCATATGTTCCTTCAAGGCTTCAAAGCATTGCTGGAACTGTGTTTCAAACGAGGCATTGGAATCTGTCGTAATACCGTAATAGGTATTGGCAGCATCCAGGTCGGCCACAGCAATGTGGCTGAAACGAAGTAAATCGGGCATTACTTCCGCAGGATGTTTACCATATTGCCATAGTCGGGAGCGATAATTAAAATCTGAGGAGACACGAAGTCCTTTGCTGGCAGCGGTTTCTAAAGCTTCGCGACAAACAGCCGCGGCACTTTCAGAGACCGCTGCGGCCACTCCAGACCAATGAAAGCAAGTACTTTGCTGCAAGATGTGCTGCCAGTTGAAATCTCCCGGAGCAGTGGTAGCAAAGCTAGATGCATGCCGGTCGTATATGACAGTCGTTGGTCTGATTTGATTGCCAGCTTCTGTAAAATAAAGACCGAGTCTTTCACCTCCCCAGGTCAAATGTTCCGTATTGACGCCGTGAGCGCGCAACTGTTGTACGCCTGTTTTGGCCAATTCATTTTCAGGAATCCGGCTGACGTAATCCGCCTGCATTCCCAATTTGGCCAGCAGTACGCATACATTGGCTTCTGCGCCAGCATAGTAGGGAATATAATTCGTTGCTTGTTGAAAGCGCGTGCCACTACTACTGTGCAAGCGTAGTAAGAACTCCCCGAAACCTGTTACCCTAGGGGCTTTGTCACCATACGGCAGTTGCATCGTATATTATTTTGATATCTGTTTACCCTGATATACGCCTTCCCGTGAGGAAATGCACCATAAAGATAATTTCCAGGCAGCATATCAAGGTAAACAAATCATCAAACAGCTAGTATAATTCAAACAGTGCTTCAATTTCCACCGGGATATTATCCGGCAGGGAACCGAATCCCACTGCACTTCTTACACCGATACCGTTTTCTTCGCCCCAAACGGCGGCAAACAGTTCGCTGCAACCATTAATGATATATGGATGACGCTCGAAATCAGGTGTACAGTTCACCATACCCAATACCTTGATGACGCGTTTCACTTTGTCCAAACTACCAATATGCGTTTTGATGGTAGACAACATGGTTAAACCTACTTGTCTTGCTGCCAGCTTTCCTTGCTCCATATCCAGGGCCGCACCGATACGACCGATGATCAGGGATTTATCATCCTGTACAGGGCCATGGCCAGAGAGGTACAGGTATTTTCCATCTACCAGGCAGGGCTTATATACGCCCAGCGGTGCTGGCGCCGGAGGTAAACTCAATCCCAGTGCTGCGAACCGCTCTTCTGCATGATTGTTTTCCATAGAATTCACTTTTAGCTTTTATGTTGTTTTAGTTAATACGCTTAGATAAATGCATTTAGCAAGAGTACTCCCAATAATCCGGCCACACCCACAATCGTTTCCATCACCGACCAAGAGAGCAAGGTATTTTTAATACTCATATTGAAATATTCTTTAAACATCCAGAAGCCGGCATCGTTCACATGAGAGAACATTAAGCTGCCTGCCCCAACGGATAGTACCATCAGGTTAGGATTGGCATGCGCTTGTACCATGAGGGGCTCTATCATGCTCGCAGCGGTCAGTCCTGCTATGGTAGCCGATCCTATACAAGCACGTATAATCGCTGCCGTTAGCCAGCCCAATATCAATACAGGGATATGCCAGTTTTGCATCGCAGCGGCAATCTGTGCGCTCACGCCACTGTCGGACAACACTTGTTTCAAAGCGCCTGATCCTGCAATGATTAGTACAATCATGGCCACATCGTTGACTGCTTCGCCATAGAAACGGGTCACTTCCTTCATGGTGCGGCCTTGGCAGATGCCTAGTGTGAAAGTGGCCACCACAATACAGAACAGCATAACGATGGGCGCATCGCCCGCAAATACCAGCCACGCGTTTTTACCGGAGAGATGATTTAGCGCAGTGGTAAATACCAACAAGAGTACTGGCAACAATGCCGTGATGAAGCTATTGAAGCGTCCAGGCAATCGTGTCTCCCTAACTGCTTCCTGTTGAAATAAAGCATTGGGAGCAGACGGCATTTTCACCAGGAACCTGGAAAATATTGGACCTGCCAGGATCAGCGCAGGAATGGCCACTACCATGCCATACAGCAAAGTAAGTCCCATATCCGCATGAAACTGCGTTACCAGCGCAGCCGGCGAAGGATGCGGCGGCAGGAAACCATGCGTGATAGAAAGTGCCGCCAATGTAGGCAAGCCAATATATACCGCTGGTAGTTTATACTGGTATACCACAGAGAAAATCAGTGGTACCATCAATACGAAGCCAACACCGTAATACAGTGGGATGCCAATGATAAAACCAGCCACCAGCAAAGCCCATTGGATATAACGGGTACCGAAAAGCTTCATCAGCGAGTTAGCGATTTGTTGCGCTGCCCCGCTTTCAGCCACCAGCTTACCCAGCATAGCGCCTAGCATAATGATAGATAGCAGTCCACCGATGGTATCCCCTATCCCTTTCTGCAAACTCGCAGGAATTTTATCTGCCGGGATTCCTAACAAAATACCCGCCAATATGGACACTAGGAGGAAGGAAATGAACGCATTCATTTTTCCCCAGGTCACCAGTAAAATCAATACCAACAAACAGCCGGCAACAATCAAGAACGACATAGGCGCTGAACTCAGTTAATAATAATTTCGTCTAACAAAAGCATACTATTGCCGCCAGCGCCATATTCCTTAGCGGGAATCACACCAGCGTTTTTAGCTATCACCCTTACATAGCGCGCTTTGACAGGCTTCACCTGTATCCGCACAGGATTGATACCATTGATGATAAAAGTTTTTGTTTTTGCCAGCGGCAAGAAATGAACGCCATCCAAGGAATACTGAAACTCCAGGATAGCGGGCGCCCACATGCGTTGCCAGTGGTAATTCAGCACATTTGTGGCCACCATTTTCAGCGATTGTGCCGTACCCAAATCGATCACCGCATCCAGGTCGCGTTTGCTGAAACCTAGCCACTGTCCATCATTAAAGCGATGAGTACCGGTGATACCATTTACCAGCGTACTGGCGTCACCGTTATACTTGGTATTAGGGGATTCTTTCAGCCGGATATCCGCGCCCGTAGCCTTATTAACCAGGAATGACTGCTGAAATTCTCGGTACTTTTTAGTTGGTCCGTTGAAGATAGCAGCTCTGAGAGTAGTATTTCGGGAGATGCGGATTGGGTCAGTATATACGTTACTGTTAGGTCCGGGTGCTGAACCATCCACAGTATAGCGCATCACAGCGTTAGTGGCATCAGTATGCAAGGAGATAGTCATCGCGCCATGCTCCAGGTGCTCTTGCTGGTAAGTAATTTCATTATAGACATTGCTGGGGGTAATCTGATGTTTTTGTAGCAATGGCAATTGTTGTTGTAAACGTTGCAAGAAATGGGGGTAATCGCGCGTAGTTTGCGGCGACCATGCCCTTTCTGCCAATGCTAGCAAGCGTGGGAAAATCATGTAATCCGCTTGCGCAGTAGTAGGCAGGTATTCGCTCCACATCTGCCCCTGTATACCGCGGATATATGGCAGCAGGGCTGTATCTCCAGCCGCATGTAAAGGATCGTAATTATAGACTTCACTTAAAGGCGTATATCCGCCAGCGGCCACTGGTTCCGCTGGGTAGAGTGATTGGTAGTGATCAAAATACAGTTCGTCTTCTGGTGTCATAATCACGTACTGCTGCTGTTTGGCCGCTTCAATAGCGCCCTCCACTCCTCTCCAGCTCATCACTGTAGCACCTGGTGCAAGGCCACCTTCCAGGATTTCATCCCAACCAATCACCTTCCGACCTTTAGATTGGATATATTGACTGATACGTTTTACAAAATAGCTTTGTAGTTCATTTTCATTTTTCAGGTGCATGGATCGCATGCGTTGCTGACAAGCAGGGCATTCCTGCCAGCGCACTTTCGGGCATTCATCCCCACCCAAATGGATATACGAAGATGGGAAGAGCGCGATCACTTCATCCAATACGTCTTGCAGGAAAGTGA
This sequence comes from Chitinophaga sp., assembly GCF_019236475.1. Lineage (GTDB taxonomy): Bacteria > Bacteroidota > Bacteroidia > Chitinophagales > Chitinophagaceae > Chitinophaga. The sequence goes on along the minus strand of NZ_JAFAIX010000004.1, from coordinate 218,869 downwards.
ACGTACTATCGTTTCCAGCGCAAAATACATCATCAAATACGCCCCAGAACTGCGCTGTTTTATAGGGTCCTTTCGTGCAACCTAGTTCCGGATAAGCCGCGAGCGCAGCCAGCGCGTGACCAGGCATTTCTATTTCAGGAATGACGTTGATATGTCGGGCTGCCGCATAGGCTACCACTTCTTTCACTTGTTCCTGCGTATAGAAGCCTCCATATGGCTTGCCATCGAACCGATGCGGTAGTTCTTTTTTGTGGCCGATCATGGTTTGGTCACGCCAAGCTGAGATAGATTGGAGTTTAGGATATTTCTTTATCTCTATTCGCCAGCCCTGATCGTCTGTCAGGTGCCAGTGGAAATTATTGATCTTGTATAGTGCTAGTTGATCGATGAGTTTTTTGAGGTACTCCACCGAAAAGAAGTGTCGGCCTACATCCAGGTGCATACCCCTATAAGCGAAACGGGGATAGTCCGTAATATCAGCGCCTTTCAATACCAGAAAGTTACCATTTCCTTTATGCCACAACTGTTGTAGCGTAGCCATACCGTGTACAATACCGTCAGTACTGTACGCAGTGAGTTGTACGCCGTTTTGGTCGATGTGGAGGCGATAGCCTTCTGGAGGGAGTGCAGCCAGCGTATCCACGGTGAAGACGATGCGTTTATTGCCGGTGGAGGGCAATGTATATCCCAACTCCTCTTTGATACTGGTATTTAACAGATCAGCGAGTGCCGCATCCGCAATAAGGGCCGTGTGCTTATCCAGGAGGAAAGAGTCTGCTCTCCACTCAATTTGTACAGGCAAAGGAATCAGGCCCGGTGTACCGGCCTGATTCCTTTGGGCGCCGGCATGGAATCCCATACCGGCCAGTAAAAAGCTTATAATTAGTTTCTTCATTTTTATTTATCCCACCACATTCTGGTTGTTAAAAGATCTGGACCTTGGCGGGTAACAGCAGCCTTGTAGTTCACCGCATTGATCAACTGTTCCGCAGCAGAGTATGGCAGGCGACGTGGAATAGTGCCGTTGGTAGCATTGCTAGGATAGTTAACAGGCGTAAGTGCAGGATATCCTGTACGACGCCAGTTGGCATATGCTTCTTGTTCATCCAGCAGCATGGCCACCCAGAATTGGCTGTGAATTTGTTGCATTTGTTGATCGAAAGTACCCGCCGCATTGAAAGGATGCGCCGTCAGGTATGCATCGATACTATTCTGAGGGATCACGCCGCCAGCGCCAAACAACGCTAGGTTACGCATGGCAGCCGTTACGCCATTCCTGTAATATTGCGCCGCATCGCCGCTGATCCAGCCGCGAGCAACTGCTTCACTCATCAGGAGGTTCGTTTCAGCATTTGTTAATATTAACAAAGGAGCCGCGTATTTCAAAATGGTATTTGGATTAGGCTCAGAGAAAGTAACGAAGTCTTTTGGCTTAGAATCTGTACCATTCGCCATTCCCTTTTGGTTAGCAGCGGTGGTATCAGGTGCGCCACTGGTCCAAACGACAGACAATACCGGCAAACGGGGATCATTGTTAGTTTGCAGATAATCGATGAACGTTTTGCTGAACTTGCTCCACTCGATATTGTTCGCACCTTTAGAAGCAGTGGTATAGTCTTGTCCGATCAGCTCCAGCGCCACTGGATTTTGGTTATAGGTTTGCGGACCAGCAGCATAGTTAATCACCGCATTATCCGTTGCATTCAGAATCACGCCGCCGTTCACCGCCTTCTGTACCCAGTCTTTCACCACAATTTTACCATCTGAAACTTTGGTACAACGCATCGCCACACGCAACATCAGGGAATAACCGAATTTTTTCCATTTGTTGACATCTCCATTGAAGAAGAAATCAGCCGAGCCAAAGGTAGGCTGGGCAGGATCAAAAGCATTGATCGCCGCATCCAGTTCTTTCAGCATATCCACGTAGATATCCGCCTGTGCATCGTATTTAGGCAGGAAGTTACCCTCCCTTGCTTTGGACGCATCTGAATACGGCACATCGCCGTAGAGATCCGTAATACGCTGCATCAGCAGCACTTTCCAGATACGTGCAGCAGCGAGTTTATTGACAGAAGTAGCCGCTACTTTAGGGTCCTTGCAGGCATTGATAATATCTTGCACGGTGAGAATAGAATTCGGATATACGTAACGGTAGTAAAACCCTTGGTATTGATCGTTCACCGCATATTTATCACCACATCCGGAACCACCAATTTCCTTGGCCACACTGAAGTGTTGCACATAGGTACCGCAGTGTAGGTAAGAGGTGTAATAATAAGCCCTGTCGTATACCAAGTTTCCTTTCAGCAAGCTTTGGGAAAAGAGGTAATTCACATTAGGAGTGGTAGAAGCGTTAGGGTTCTTGTTCAGGTCGTCGAATCCTTTATCACAGGAAGCGAGGCCCATAGCAGTACCCAACAGGAAGATGTATTTATACTTAGCAAAAAGTTGCATGCGAGTAATTTTTTAAGATGACTAGAATTTAACATTCAGGTTAAGACCGTAGCTCCTGGTAGGAGGTACACCGAACATTTCAAAGCCCTGCGCACTGGCATTGCTGAAAGTAGATTCAGGGTCGATATTAGGCGTGTTTTTATAGAGAATGAACAGGTTCCTTGCCACGAAAGAAACGCTGGCTCCCTGTACTTTAGCGAATGACAGCAACTGTGTAGGAATGTTGTAAGTCAACACCACCTGGCGCAATTTTATGAAGCTGGCATCGTATACAAATTTCTCAGAGATATTCTTGAAGTTATCGTAGTACTGTTGAATACCATTCGCATAGGTAAATGTTTTGGTAAACGGTTTACCATCGGTATCCACGCCAGTTACGGTCAGGCCGTCTGTTCTACCCGGCAGGGTAATTTTAGAAAGACCGAAGCGGGTAGCATACAGGTTTGTAGCAGAGTATACGTGTCCACCGAACTTACCATCTACCAATACGCTCAGATCAAAACGTTTGTAGTGGAAGCTGTTCGTAATACCCATGGTGAGTGGGGAGATACCGGTACCCAGTTCCGCCATTTCTGTTTTTTCATAGCCAGTGGATTTGTCGTAGATCGTGTTGCCTTGTGCATCATGTTTTACGCGGTTACCCATGATGATACTGTAAGGTTTGCCTACTTCCGCATACAGGAAAGCATAGTTGTTTACGCTCGCATCCAGTGTGAGGTTGTCCAGGCCGTTGAGAGATTCCACACGGTTACGGTTATACGCCATATTGTAGCTTACATCCCAACTGAAGGATTTTCCTTTGTAAGGCGTACCGTTGATCATGAGTTCCACCCCTTTGTTGCTCATCTGGCCTACGTTGAGGTAAGCAGAGTTATAGCCGGAGCCTGGAGATACCGCTACTTGCATGATATCATTGGTCGTTTTGCGGCTGTAGTAAGTCAGGTCAATACCCAGGCGATTGTTGAGGAAGCGACCTTCCACACCAATTTCCGCAGTAGTAGACGTATATGGTTTCAGGTTAGGATTAGGCGCCATCAACTGACCAGAAGTGGTACCGTTGCCGGTTTGCGTAGGCGTTTGCAGCGGCTGATTGAGGTGACCGCCGCCAGGTACCATGCTATAGGTCTGGTTCAGCGCATAAGGCAATGGAGCACCACCGCCTACTTGTGCCCAAGAGGTTCTCACTTTCGCAAAATTCACCCATGCTGGCATGGAAACCGCTTCAGATAAGAGGAAGCTAGCGCCCACAGATGGATAGAAAATGCTGTTGTTTTTTGGAGACAATGTAGAGAACCAATCATTACGACCAGTAGCAGTAATGAACAAGAGATCTTTAAAGCTGAGGTCTATCGAACCAAAAACAGAGTTGGTAGCCAGGTGTTGATTAGACACTGCTGGGAGGAGACTCAGTACGTTAGATGGATCGTAGAATCCAGGTTGGAAGAAGCCTTTACCAGCCAGGGTAGTGATATCTGTGCTGTTTTTGCGCTTGTTACCACCCGCCATAGCGGTGAGTTGCAGATCGCGACTCAATTTACCCTGGTAGTTAAAGGTCAGTTCCGCGTTGGTTTCCGCAATAGTAGTATTGATGCCTTGGTAATAACCGTCAGGCATATACGCAGTACCCGAAGGCACGATACCTACATAGCTAGTAGCGGTATAGTCGTGCGTTACGCGGCCGCGAACGAAGAAATTATCCAGGATATTATATTTGATACCGATGTTACCGATAAAGCGGTTGCGGTTATCGTGGTTTTGGAATTTGTTCAGTCCGAAATACGGGTTGGTAGCGAATTCAGAAGGGTTCCATTTAATCTCGTTACCGTTGGCATCGTAGCCAGGATGGAGGTTACGGATATCGACAGTATTTGCCAGCATATAGGTACCCCAGTTCACGTTACCTGGCGCATCGGAAACGCCTGTTCTGTTTTCAGATTTTTCCACGTTGTATTGGGCAAAGCCTTCCATGCTTACTTTTTTGCTCAGGTTAGCATTTGCGCCGAGGGTAAATATTTTTTTGTTGAGATGCTGGTTAGGAACGAGGCCGCGGTTATTCATATCGGAGAGGGAAGCGCGGTAGGTAGCATTCTCATTTCCGCCGGAGAACCCAACACTGTTGGTAAAGGTAGTACCGGTGTTATAGAAGTTTTTGATATTATTCTTTTGTGGAGAATAAGGTCTGGCTATGCCATCGAACTGCACAACGGGGGTTCCGTCCATTTTAGGGCCCCAGGAAAGGCGGCCAGCGCTGATCGCTTCTTGTTGGGTAGTGGGTTTATTACCGTTGATACCGGAGCCGTATTCATATTGCCAATCTGGTTTTACAGAGGGTGTTTCCATGGTGAAAGTGCCGTTATAGTCGACCCCAATTCCTTTTTGTTTCACTCCTTTTTTAGTAGTGATGAGGATAACGCCGTTGGCTGCACGAGAACCGTAGAGGGCTGCTGCGGGGCCGCCTTTCAGAACGGTTACCGATTCAATATCATCTGGGTTGATACCGCCGATACCATCGCCACGGTCCTGGTTAAGACCGATCGCGCCGTTACCGGAGGCAGGAGCGCCTTGTGTAGTATTATCGATAGGCATACCATTGATTACGTAGAGCGGTTGGTTGTCGCCGGCAAGGGAGCCTGTACCGCGGATGATCACGCGACTAGAAGCGCCTGGGCCGCCGGAGAGAGATGAAGCGTTGACGCCAGCTACTTTACCGGCGAGGGCATCGCCGAGGTTTGCAGCGCGGGCTTTGGTGAAGTCGCTGCCTTTCACTTCCGTGATCGCGTATGCCGTTGCTTTTTTCTCTTTTTTGATACCGAGTGCGGTGACCACTAGTTCATTGAGTGCTTTGGAGGAGAGTTCCAATTGCACATCGATGGATGATTGTCCGGCTGGTACTGTTATTTCCTTTTTATCATAACCGATGAACGTTACCAATAAGGTAATATTGGCTGCAGGATAATTTGCAGGAATTTTAAAAGTAAATTTTCCTTCCATGTCGGTGGTAGCGCCTACTCCTTTGGCATTGAGGAGGGTCACATTAGCGCCAATGATTTTTTGTCCGTCGGGCCCAGCTACGGTACCATTGATTTGGGCTGGTTTTGATTGCGAGAAGCTGGCCAGCGTGCATAGGAGACAGACTAAGGATAAGAATAGTTTCGGAAAACTTGCCAGGTTTATGACATTTTTCATTTTCGTGGTTTGGTTGATAATGCTTTTCAAATAATGCGGAAATACAGGACTAAAAATAGTCATTCTGGGGAAAACTGCAAATTATTTGCAAATATTCCTGCAATATAATCGCATAAAATTATCTAACCAATCAGTATTTATTGTTAAATAATTGATACTTAATAATTAAATTAATTTCAATTATTGCAGGAAAATTATTTATCTTAATAAAAATGCAAAAAATCATTCTGTAAGAATTATTTTTGTGGTAAGTATTATATTAGATCTAAATCTTATACCCCCAAACTGGGAGGGCAATAATACTTTCATCTAAAATTTGAATAGCCGAAATCAAGCCATGGATAGTGCAAATACCCAGGACCAGTTGCCTCCTGTAACCCTGACAAAAAAAGCCAGGAAGCAGCTTATTATTCAACAGGTGAACATCCATACCCGCATAACTTATACGGAACTGGTCCACCTGATTAATGTATCAGAAGATACCATCCGCCGGGATGTGAATGAACTGGCGGAGGATGGAGAAGTAGTGAAAATCAAAGGCGGCGCTATGTCTATCGCCTACCATTACGGCCATGAGTCAGAAACCTATGCCCAGCAAAATAAAGGGGTGATCGCCGATAAAACCTTGCAATTATTGCGGGATGATATGATCGTGCTGATCGGGGGCGGTACTACCATCCGGGAATTTATCAAAAAGATACCCACTACCCTCAAAGCCACTTTCATTACGGTGAATGTACTTTCCGCCGTGGAACTGCTGGATAAGCCTATGATAAAGACGATCGTCATCGGCGGACAGATATCGGCCTACAGCCAAATGACCGTCAGTGGTGAAGTATTTGAATACCTCTCCAATATCAAAGCTGACCTCTGTATCATCGGTACCAATGCCATTGATCCAGTAAATGGCCTCACGGACGCCGACTGGGAAACCATCCAGGTGAAAAAAGCGATGATAAAAGCCGCAGACAAAGTTGCAATTCTTGCAATTTCTGAGAAATTGAACTCGTCCATGAAAATGAAAATCGCAGACCTCTCCGATATTCATTATCTCATCACGGAACTGCCGGCAGACAGTAAAGAACTACAGGCCTATAAAGCCAAAGATCTCACCATACTTTAGCAATTGGTCAATCTATCATAAAGCAACAGCCCAGGATGCATTCATCCTGGGCTGTTGCTTTATAGTGCTGTACCATGATGGCAATGCTGTATTTTTTCAGTATCTTCAAAAAAACCTATTTTATGAAATTACCAGAAGGGTATCAACGCGTGATGCCATACCTTATACTTAAACATGCAGAAGGATTTTTTGATTTCACCCGCAAAGTGTTCGGTGCTACTGAAAAAATGCGCGTCTTCGAGCAAGACGTTTTCAAACATGGAGAAATCCAAATTGGGGATTGTACCATCATGTTCGGAGGAGGAAATACCGACTGGGGATATCAACCAGCCGGCCTTTTTATTTATGTAGAAGATGCAGATAAAACCTTTCAGACTGCGGTGGACTATGGCTGCAAAGCGATCATGCCCATTGCCGACCAGTCCTATGGCCGATCTGGCGGTGTTCAAGACCCCTATGGCAATACCTGGTGGATTACTTCAGTGATAGATCAATGATCTCCCAGGGTAATACGAATGCGGTTTAAGGCATTCATCAAGGCGATCCCCGCTGTAATATCAACTACTTCCTGCTGACTAAAGTATTGCTCCAGTTGCTGCAAGGTAGCAGGAGACGCTGTCCCTATTGCCGTTACTTCTTCCGCCCATTGCAATACCAACTTTTCTTTTGCGGTAAATCGTCCGGATAATTTCCATCCTGGTAATTCATCCAACAACTCCTGGGAAACGCCTAACTGTCGCATTTCCGCAGCATGGTACCCACAACAAAATGCACAACCATTTAACTGCGATACCCGTAACTCTGCCAATACCAATAAACGCTCCTCTCCTATATTCTTTCTAAACTGCTGATGCGCCTTATACAAATAGCCTATTGCTTCCGGTGATATTGCTTTATAATCCATATGACTTTATTTACCCGCAAAGGTCCGCCTCAGCCCCCATATAAAAATGGAAGGTTTTGGTGAATAATCAGGATAATTTCGGGGACGATAGTCGATCGTTATGATTTATGTTATATCAGTATAACCAAAACAGTGGTACATTTGCAACATTGAGAAATGCACCATTTGATTGTCGATTAATTCAATTATAATGACTCCAGCGTTTATCACCCAACAACTTTATACGAAAGCTGATATCTATCGCTTGCTCCAAGTACCTTCCGCAAAACAAAAAGGGTCTTGGAACACCGGCTATACGAAATATGAGCATAATATCTATTTGTTTGTCAATATTGGCGTTCCTGGTAGATCCGGACATGATTATGACAACCATTGGGAAAACGAAGATTTAGTATGGTATGGCAAAACAAATTCCCATAAAGATCAACCCTTGATTCGGGAGATGCTGGAACATGAATGCCCTGTACATCTTTTTACGCGGGAACACGACAGAGATGCATTTAAATACATAGGTATTATTCAAGCCAAAACCTACGTGGATGTTTCACCTATACAAATCACCTGGAGCATTGCCAATCCTATTAATCATCTCCGACCAGCTATCCGCATTCATACTGCCACCGCTTGGCAGCTCCTGATGCACAATGCCCAAGATGCGCAACAACAACAGGAAAGCCTTTTTTGCCCGTTTACGGAAAAAGAATATTGGATAACGGCAATATCCAATACGGCCGTGGAGCTGCAATCTACCGACGCTACTCCTATCCTACTGCATAAAAGACTCTTTGCGGAATTTATCCAGTACTTAAATACGGGGTTGCATATACCAATTCGGGAAGCAGGATTTCAGGTGCCATTAACAACATTAGCAGCCATCGTTTGGTTATTACCTTATCTCGACTGGGATGAGCATGCGGAACATATTTTATTCGATGAAGAGCTAGTGCCCTCCACACCAACGCTGACAGAAGCGCAAAATGATGAAGGCACCACCCCTTCCAACCGTAGGTCCAGAGCAGGTCAAAACAAATTCAAGGACAAACTCTTAAGCATATATGGCGGGCAGTGCTGTATCACCAAATGCAATGTGAAAGCGGCATTACATGCTTGCCATATAGAGCCCCATGCAGTTCGAGGCTTTAATCATTCTATCAATGGTTTATTACTACGCCTCGATATCCATGCCCTATGGGATAAAAACCTCATCGGTATACATCCTGAAACGAGGAAAATACATATTAAAGAGGCATTACGAAATACGGAATATCAACAGTTAGAACACATACAAATTGCCCCTAGAAAAGACGGCCGATCTTTATATATGATTGGATTAAAAAATAGGTGGCAAGAATTTTTAAAATAAAACAGCGGAACATGGACATCAAATCTTACGAGCACGAATTCTTTGACATCCTGCACGATCCCAATCCTGCAGCACCATACGACAATCCGAATTACTATAACTACACGAAATTAAACTGGTCCAGGCACCAACGCTGGCTCAAAGTGGGCGTACTCAGTGAAGAGATCAAAACGGCCGTGAAAGCGATTCAAGCGCCACAACAATGGATTATTATCACAGAGCCTTGGTGTGGAGATGCAGCGCATATCATCCCCTTCATTCAAATGATTGCCAATTTAAATCCTTTGATTACAACGGATTATCAGTTGAGGGATAGTGCTCCTAACCTGATAGACCAATACCTCACCAATGGCACGAAATCTATTCCGAAGCTCATCCTCCGCGATGCCACAGGCAAAGACCTAGCAGTATGGGGGCCCAGACCAGTGGAATCTCAAAAATTGTACAATCAGTTGAAGAAAGACAATGTAGATTTTGAGCAGCAGAAAATTGCGCTGCAACAATGGTACAATGATGATAAAGGGAAAAGTTTCCAGGCGGAATTATTACCACTGTTACTTGCATTATAAAAGAAGAAATTTTCTATAAAAGAAGAGAGGCGTGACGTCACGCCTCTCTTCTTTTATGTCGCGCCTGCCCAGTGGGTAGGCGCGACATACAGGAGATTTTTGTTTTATCTTTTTCCCAATCGTTCTTGTAATTGCTGCTTATATAAGCTCTGAGGCTGCACGGGATGATCCTGTGATACATAAATCCCAGATGGCAATAAGGGCGATTTATCAAAAGGGCGGGCCTCCTGGCGTTGTGCACCGCTACAACCTATCATCCAGTTCATAGCACCGGGCGGTTGTTGATTTAAGAATGATGTAGCGCTGCTATTCCAGGCTACTGCCCATCCGATGGCCCAACCATGGCCGGAGCCCATTTCTCCCCTGTTCATAAAATCGATTCCACCGCCGGGCACTTTGCAGTTATCGACCAATAATCCCGTTGCCCAACGTTGATGTGGCTGTATCCAGCCACCGCCTTCAAATACACAATCCATGATCACGATAGGCCCGGTTACTTTAGCACCCGTAGCGATATAGAAGACGTTCGCTCCTTTGATATAACAATTCTTTACTAATTGCTGTGGGCCGTTGGTGCTGATATCTGCTGGTTTGGCAGCGCCAATGGTTACATCGTCGTGGAAGATGGAGATGCTATCGAGGGTAATTCTACGACCAGTGATGGTGATACTATTGATGGTATTAAAGATCTGGATATTAGATGCCCATGCATCGGTGATACCACCTATAAAAAACGCCTGATGGTGGCGATCATTGATCGTACCTGTTTGAGAGGGGGATACCATGCGAAAGTTCATGATGCCGCAATTAGTCAATTCCCCTGTGGTGCTGATTTTCTCTACCACGGTGCCTTCTGGCGACGTATAGGCAGCATCGTAGTTGTCTGTCAAGGGTACATCAAATTGGAGGGTATTGCCTTTAATGGTGGTGATGATCCTGTCGGTGGTCAGTTCCCCATTGATCCAGGTTTGGGGTTTGCCGTCCCTTACCAGGTCGTCCATGCCCATGAATTTCACCCATTGGGGAGTAACGGGTTTGGTTATACGAACCGTGTCTCCCAATTTAAAACTTTTACCATTGCCTACTTGCAATTGCATTGCGCCGGCAGGCACATAGGTATCTGTCACCGTTTCACGGGCGCCGGATTTAGAATACACGGGTTTTCCTTTTATCACGACGCCCATATGTGGCGCACCGCTTAATTGCAGGATAGTCCCATTCTCTCCACTGCCACTACCTGCCAATACTACGCCACTGGCTTGTATCTGGATGGTTTGTTGACATTCATAATTACCAGGAGATAGCAGCACCATACCTCGGAAACCGTTTTTCAATGGCAAGGCCGACACCTTATCAATAGCGGCCTGTATCCCTGCGGCATTATCCCCAGGAACCGGTTGCAGGGTGATGGTAGCAGGAATATTAGGGATGGATACTCCCCCGCCTTTATAACCGGCGTAGGAGAAATCAAGGATACGATCCCCACGGGAGGAATAATCATACTGTAATTTCCCTTTAGCATCCAGTGATACCCATTGCTGGGCATGACTGGCTAAAGGCAGTAGAATGGCCACGCAGCAACTGCGCAGTAAATTTTTTGCGAAGATATTTTTCATAACAGGAAGCCAGTCAATAGCTGGTATCCCCAAAGCTACTACGATCCTTTGAATGGATCTGTTCAATTCCTAATGATATTTTCGCGCTTAATATTCACTTAACGCATCTTAATATACCTATAATTTAATTCAAGTTGTATGCCTGGAAATACTTGTTTTGTTGCTACCCGCGTATTGTTCATTAAGGTATAACTTACCGTAGAAGTCATCACTGGCTTGTCATCTTCTATATATTGCATGCCCGTCACATAATGCTTGGATAAGAGCCAGGGATATGTCTTATCCATTGGATCGGGAAAAACATCACTCAATATAGCTCGTGCTAACAAAGGATTTCCAGCGATCATCGGATAGAGCGGATTGAGTTCAATACCATATTGCATCGTATACTCCCGTGAATTAGCCACATCGGGCAAGTGGTTAGATTCTACATACAACACGTATTTATGCCAAATAATATCTTCCTTTTCCCTGTTGGATGCAATATAATGTACCATTCTTCCTTCATTGAAACTCGGAAACGTATCTTTCGATCCTTCAATGGTCAGTTGATAATTATTATCAAGTTTATAACGCCAGGTGTCCTTTCCTGATACAGCGCCCGTCTGGCCACTATACAGCGTGGAATAAATGTTCACTTTACCGGGAACCCACTCGATAGTATCTCTGCGGGTCAGCACCGTATACCCGCCAATGTAATTGTAATAAACAGCGGTAGATACATATCCCTCGGCATCATAAGTATAATCTACATAATTCATAAAGCGCCTGTAGAATGGGACAAACTCCCATTTTCGCGCTACCTGCTTCTTATCGTTATATACCATGCTATCTTTACCTATATTATTCACACTGATATACGTGACCAAATATTGGCCTGGATCGGGCAATGGCGGCCTATCCTGGTTAGACCCACCACCGGGAGAAACAACATGGTCTTTACCACATTGACAGAACAGGAATATCATCATTGGTAGAAGAATAGCCATACAAGCATATCTTCCCATCTTCACGAAGTACATAGGGTCAGATTTATACATCAACAATGGCTCACCAATGGGGGCTAGCTTTCATTGGCAAACACGACCAACGTATTAAAATAAACGGGCTCTTTCGACGAAAGGTTGGGTCATGTTGGTACTATACACGAACTTTTTCTCATGAACCTATCAAGTGAGGAATTATAGCGTAATACGGTAGAATTCCATACATGCCCCGCGTAATTTTCCTACCTTCACGCTATCAGTCACCATCTTATGAATACCGCAGCTACACCCGCAGAAAGATACATTCAACACCTGGATCAAATTTTCGGACAGGAACCGCTTTTCTATAAAAATGAGAGCCTGATCCCCGGATTGCCTGGCGTTACCACCATCGTATACAAGGATATTCCTGAAAAGGGCTTTATTACTGCTTTTACCTACGGCCTCTCCCTGGCAGCGCATCCATCCTGGAAGTACGGCCACCCGGAACTTTGTATTACAGTGGAGTCCGAACAAATGGAATGGGCACATGCATTAGGATTTGTGGCTAATAAACTTAGAGGTAAATGTCCGTTTACATACGGTGAAACCATTCGGTTTGGAGAGAAAATAAGCCCGGATTCCGATATGGATGCATTCTATATTTTTGCACCCGCCATCCTGGAGCGTGCGGAGTACAGCCAGTTGGACATTGGCATGCCGTACCCCATCCATATTTCAGCGCTATATCCTATGTATCATGTTGAATTGAGTACCTTCCAGACTATTGGATTAGAACATTTTTGGAAACATCCTGAAAATGATATCTTTAATGTAAAGAGAACAAAAATCATTGTTGCATAACCATGGAAAATGTCTTACCCGTACAGCCATTTCAAATTGAAATAACCCGCACAAAAACCGCTACCATTACGCAATTGCAGTCAACAGGAGAGGTCACTCATCATGGGAATGTGTGCATCAACGGAGAGACGATTTGTGCCACCTACGTTTATCAATTTTCTCCCTATAAACTCACGTATATACGTACCCATCCGGATGGTACTGTTGATGGCGTCTGGCAAGAACCCGACGGCATTTTACCAACACTCTTTTACAATCCAGAAGGTAATCCATTTGTTTCCATCATTCCCTATCATCCAGATAAGGAAATGGAAATCAGTGTACCCTTATTCCATCGGGAGGAAGTACCGCTGCCAAAAGGAAACAGGCCGTTTACAGGCCATTTCATAGGAACGGTTCCAGAGGCTGCCATCTTTTACGATAAAGATGCTTTTACGCCTAACAAGCCGGATAAAATGATGGCGGTTACTTTTCGAAATAACCAAGTCTACAAAAAAACAAATATTAAAATTCCAGCTCCGGCGCAAAACAAGGTGTTCATTCACGCTGGGCAAATGCATTTGCTAGCAAGAGAGGGCAAAACATGGCTCCATCGGCAGATAGACGCCAAAGGAAATATTTCCTTCAGTAGAAGCATCGCAGCGGAAAATAATTATGTGCGAGAGATATTATTCCTCTCGCCCACACAAACGTCCTATCTGCTCACCAACAGTAAAGGCATGCTGGAAATCATTACCCTGACCCCTGATGGCCAACATTCACGCAATCAAGTATTCGACCTACAAGATGATTTATACAACACCTGGACGCCTGTAGCCATCAATGCGGATACTTATGTTACGCGGTTCAACACGGGCGCAGGAAACGGCTGGATAATTACCCGAGAAGATAAACTGTTGGAAATCTATTACAGTAAAGGTAATCAGGGATATAAAAATTTAATTACCGGGGAGCTTATTCCATTACCTTATGGAGACACGATTCTCTCCGGACTCAATAAAACCACTGCGTATGGATATGCGGTTATCTGTTATCCGAGAGTGGGCAAAACAGAAAAGAACAATACGTTATTGGTGATTAATCGCACATTGCAGTAGCAAATCCAAGAAGGATGGCTACTTTAGCAACCATCCTTCTTAGTATTATTTTAGATATTCTTCAGGATTAAACGGCTCGAAATCCCGCTCTACAAAAGCTTCTGTAAGGATGCCAGCAGTACAAAGCCATTCAATAGTTCCTCCTAAAGTATTACCAGTATGATAAATCATTTCTTCATGACGAGGAAGGATATAATATTGCTGATTATACAGGATAATTTCATCTCCATCAAAGGTATCGCCCATTATCACTGACGCTAATGCCTGCTCTTTGGTAAGGACGGCTGCCCCCTCTTCCCAAAACCAATATTGTGTAATACGCTCCTTCCATTCCGATTGCAATGCCTGTATAGTTTCTGGCAAATACACCCGTACATAGGTGCCACCTAAAATACCGCATCCATAGCGGGTTACATAATCTTTATAATCCTGATCTACGTTTATTTGGAATGCCTGCTCCAGTTGTGCAATAGCCGCTGTAGAAGAAAGAAATAAATCCGTGCTGTTGGTGTTATAATTCGGAATGATCTTAAACTTTGTAAAATCCATCTTCACGCTTTTTTTCATGTTAGGATACGGACACGAATATATGCTAATTCATCGGAGCATATGGGATATTAAAAATTGGTTATCTTAATTTCCGTAAAAAAAACCTGATGTATCATTCCCTTCGCCGGGTATCGCTATTTGGGTTCCTGCAATAGGCGCATTACATTTGTATAATGGAACGGACTTGTCGCATTACCTCGACCAACATTGCAGCTAACCGGAAATACAGCACCCAAGAGAATTACGGTATTACTTTCTGCCAGGGTAGCGGCAGTTTTTCTATCGATTTATTTAACGGCGCCTTTTCCGGCAATGTGATCCTCTTCACCACACCCTGGCAAGAAATCCATTTCAGTGAAGATGCGACAGGAACCCTCAAAACCATCTGGTTTCATGCCGATTATTATTGCATAGAACATCATAAAAAGGAAGTAGCCTGTAATGGGATACTTTTCAATAATATTTACCATCCGCCGTTCATATTCCCGGATATCGCGCAGCAAAATGCACTCCTGCAAATCGCAGATCAACTAGCCGCAGAGCTTCCTCATGAAGATAATTACAGTCAAGCTGTAGCCCGCAGCTACCTGCAATTGATGCTGGCACGCTGTACCCGCGTGATGGTGCAGGATATACCCGCAGATAATGCGGTACAGGCGCATCACCCTATATTACAATTCCGAGATTTGCTGGAAGCGCATTTCCTGGCTAATAGGGCGCCTTCGTTCTATGCAGAACAATTGGGTATGACGCCCAATAATTTTTCCAAAAAAGTAAAGGAATATTTCCTGAAATCCCCTTCCGATCTCATCCAAGAAAGAGTGATATTGGAAGCCAAGAAGTTAATTCATCTCACCTATAAAAGTATGAAGGAGATAGCCGCCACGCTCCACTTTGAAGATGAACACTATTTCAGCCGCTATTTCAAAAAATACACTGGCGTATCTCCTTCTAAATTCCGGGAAACAGTGGGCATATCCATTGTGGCACAAATATCCATGTAAATACCCTAATCGTCTATGGTCCTGTGGGCGAATGCCTGGTAATTTTGCTGAAAACAATTTCCTATGTTAAAGTTATTGGCAAACGTACAGGATTACTTTATCCATTTTCTCAGAATATCCATATTTGTGGTAATGGCCTGGATTGGCGGATTGAAAGTCGCCCATTATGAGGCAGACGGCATTGTCCCTTTTGTCGCCAACAGTCCACTGATGAGCTTCTTCTATCATCATCCTGCGCCAGAATACAAGCAGTATATGAACCCTGAAGGCAAGGAAGTAAAGAAAAATCAAGAGTGGCATGCTTCTAATGGCACTTATCCTTTTGCATATGCGCTGGGAACTGTTATTGTATTAATCGGGGTACTGATATTATCCGGTATCTGGTTTCCAAAACTAGGACTGATAGGCGGATTACTGACCGCTGGCATGGCATTGGTCACACTGTCCTTTTTGATCACCACGCCGGAAGTCTATGTACCTAATCTGGGCGGCGATGGACTTACGCCTAACTATGGCTTCCCTTACCTCAGCGGAGCAGGTAGATTGGTATTGAAAGATGTGATCATGATGGCCGGAGGACTCGTGGCTGCATCTGATTGTGCCAGCAGACTATTAAAGCGTCAATAGTCCATTCGCGGGCATGTTACGGGCAACATTCCCGCGGAAAATACGATCCGCTTTCTGAATAAGTATTATATTTATTGGTCGACTAAAAATCCCAATAAATGAAATCCAACATCTATTTGCTTATTCTCCTGCTGATAGCAGCTATAAACCCCATCTATGCCCAATCCTGCACTTGTGAAAGCAATTTCCAATGGATGAAAAAAACGTTTGAAGAAAATGATGCTGGCTTCAAGTATGTCATCAATAATAAAGGCAGGGATGCTTATGAAGCCCATAATCAGAAGATTCTCGCCCGTATAAAGGAGGCAAAGACCAAAGAAGAATGTGTGGCGATATTATCCGATTGGATAAAGTTCTTTAGGGCAGGCCATGCATACGTGCGCAGTATCACCAATAACAATACCACCACTACCACTCCTACTGAAACGCCTGCTCCTGCCAATTGGGAGACGGTTTCCATTCAACTGGATAAGTTTAAACAGCAGGTGGCGGCTAAAAAAGATCCTGGGTATGAAGGTATCTGGTCTTCTCCACCATACACGATGGCTGTTACTAAAAAGGGAGAACAATATGTGGGCGTCATTGTGGAAGCAAGTGCACCCGCATGGAAGCCAGGTATGGTGAAATTCCGTATCATTCCCGGCAAGGACACCACGAAGTCCGTATTCTACATGCGTAATTTCTCTTCGGTGGGCTCCAACAAAGTGATCATGACAGGGCATAATCATCTCCAACTGGGCAATACCATCCTGAAAAGAATCTATCCCGACAATCTGCAAGATGATCCTAATATCAATGAATACTACACGAGTATGTCTGCCGAACAACCCTACCTGGTAAAACGCAATGAAAATACTTTCTATCTACGCGTACCTTCTTTTAACCAGGCATACCGCGATATCATTGATAGTTTATTGACCGCCAACAAAGCGGCACTCCTTAAAACCAAGAACCTAATCATTGATATTCGTAACAATGGAGGCGGCAGCGATGCCACGTACAGTCCCATTATTCCTTTCCTCTATACCAATCCTATCCGTGGTGTGGGGGTAGAATACTATTCTACCAAATTGAACAATCAACGCATGCTGGATTTCATTAATAAGGAGGAATATAATTTCAATGCAAAGGAGAAAGCCTGGGCTAAAACCTCATACGACAAACTGGAACAGCATTTAGGCGAATTTATTAATCTGCAAGAGCGGGCGGTGGGCATCGATACCCTACCTAACGTTTACCCCTATCCGCAGAATGTAGCCATTATCATCAATGAAGCCAATGGTAGTACCGCAGAACAGTTCCTGTTGGAGGCTAAGCAAAGTAAGAAGGTGAAACTCTACGGTGTTACTACCTTTGGAGTGCTGGATATTTCGAATATGTACCAGCAGGAGTCTCCTTGCAAAGACATAGAACTGGGATATTCCTTGACGCGCAGCTTACGTATACCCGACTTCACCATCGATTCCAAAGGGCTACAACCTGATTATTATATCGACAAAAGTATTCCTCCGTATGAATGGGTGAATTTTGTGAATACGATATTGAATGATTAAAGTTAAGATGATATTTAAACGCCGCAACCTGTCTTTACAGATTGCGGCGTTTTTGTTTTGATAATCCATTAACTTTATGGAGGTCAATTTTTATATTCTATGAAGCAGCAATTCACAGACACCACCGCCATATACAAAGGAATTTTTGATATCGTGAGATGCATCCCAAAGGGTCGTGTGTCTACCTACGGCGCAGTAGCGAAGGCCATGGGCTTGAAATCCGGCGCTCGCATGGTAGGCCGTGCGATGGGATTTGTAGGTGGAGAAAAGCCTCCTGTTCCAGTACAGCGGGTAGTCAATAGCTCCGGACATTTAAGTGGCGATAATGGTACCCGTCAAAAGAAACTGGAAGCGGAGGGCATACAGGTAAAAAATGGTAAGATCGTGGATTTTAAAAAAGTCTTCTGGGACCCCGTAAATGAAATTGAACTGTAACTGTTAAAGGAATGTGAGAAGATGTTAATAGTTATCATGATTCCACCGAAGTATATATGAAAAAAGCATTCCTCCTATCCTGCCTGCTACTCACCCTCCTAAGCGCTTGGAGTCAGGATATACCTTATGGCAATAACCCCGCTGCTGGGAAATACCTGACCCACAAAGGTGCCAAGCTATATTATGAAACTTATGGAACAGGGAGGCCGCTGCTACTACTTCACGGCGATACCTATGGCTACATTGAAGAATTCTCCCAATATATTCCTATCCTGAGTCAACATTTCAAGGTGATTGCGGTAGGCATGCGCGGTCATGGTAAATCGGAGTTAGGGAACCTGCCTTTTTCTTATCAACTATTCGCGGAGGATGCCGCCGCCATTTTGCGCCAAGAAACCGCCGATAGCGCTATCGTGATGGGTTTCAGCGCTGGCGCGGTTACCGCTTATTACCTGGCCGCCTATTATCCGGGATTGGTCACTAAAGCAGTGGTGCTGGGAGGGGCCTTAAATATTAAGGCCTACAAACCGGAAGCCCTGAAAGAGCTGAAAGCAATGAATGCTACTATAGCAGAGAAACAACTGCCCGATGTAGTAGCCGCCAGGAAAGCGATTATGCCCGCGCCGGAAAAATATGGCGAACTAATTGAAAGACTGAAAGCTACCTGGTTTCAAGAAGTCTATATTCCCACTGCAAAAGCCAAGGCCATTAAATGTCCGGTGATGATTGTGGGTGGCGATAGTGATGATTATTTCAAGGTATCCGGCTTTTTGGAGGCCCACGAAATTATTCCTAACTCCCAACTGGCTATCATCCCTCATTGTGGACATATCGGCCTTGTATTAAGACCGGAATACCTGACGGCAGTCATTCTACCATTTATGATAAACAATTAAATATTTCATATGAAACCATGCATGCGTGTTAGTTTTTCCTTGATGATGATGTTACTGTTGGCCGGCGGACAAGCCATCTCACAGCAAAAGTCCTTTACGCTTAACATGCCATTTCCCCCGCGCCCGATCCCAATGCCTATTTCCATGTACGCATAGTAGTAAAATACCCAATGGTAAAAGTATACGTCAATAACAACCCAAAGCCTTGCCTGGAGGTACGCCAACTTAGTAAACAAAAGAAAGGCAAACTAGCTGTCTGGACAGGCAATAATTCAGGAGGCGATTTTGCAAACTTAATGATCCAACCATCCAAATAACTACATGCGCAGTTCGGCTTATTAATATAGCCATCGCCGTTAGGAGTAGATCGTGTCTCCCGTAAAATATTAATAACCAATTATTTATAAAAAATTTTAAAAATCTTTTTTAACTGCGCAAAAAGACTGCGCAGTTACCTAGCCATCTTTGTAATGTCAACAACGACGAACACGATCTTTAAATAAAAATTATTACCGGTCAATTGTTAGATACTTCACTTCATCTTTAATGACTTTCTTGCAAGATTATCGGTAAATAACTAGCAGGTCAATTATCACTTACTTCTCATCACTTGGACTAGTGGTAAAATTATCTGCTTAAATTTTAAATATATGTTTACAGCATTACAGAAAATCGGCATCCGCTTCAACGCTATTTACTTACCAGAAGCTACTGCATTCCCTGCAAAGGAAATGACACCTGTATCTGCTAATTTCATTAAAAATATAAGTCAACTGGGATATGTGGTAAATGAGGATTTATTACATCAGTTGAACACCATGTCTGACTATACAGTTCAGGCGATCTACGATGCTTTTGCGGAAGTATTACAAGTAAAAAATAACTGGGCTCCCCTCATCAACAACTGGGAAGATCAGGATAGCCGGATCAATTACTTTTTTGGTGCGGAAGAAGGTACTATGCTGCCTTGTGGGCATGCTATTCCCTACAAAACCTTTCATCTGAAAAGATATAATGGTTGTCCATTCTGTGGAACGGCATTTATCACCAGCGATGAAATCCTTACCGGACAAGGTTCTAAAAAGAAGGAATTATCCTTATGGACCAATGAGCATATGCTGGAACTTTTCAGCAATCTGTTACAGTCTAAAACAGCACTGGATGCTACACAGGTAGATACACTCAAAACTTTACTGCAACACTTCGATCTGCCGGCGGTATCTATTGCCATGAAAGAGACGCAAATGTTGGTAACAGATACCCTTGTAGACACCGGAAAAGCAGCGATAGCAGGCGGTTTGATGACTACCCCTGTAGACATCATGCGTTACCTCTGGTATAAACATACTGGGTTCCTGCAAATTATTTCCCCTGCGATATTAATTAAAAGACATACCAAGAATCACCGACACCTGGTATCGGTATTGGATCAATCATCCGCCATGGCCCGACTGTCTAGAGAATCGCTGAAGCTGAAATACAGCAGAAGTACTTCTAAAATGATTGCCACTTGGATGAATAATCTGCCGATGTCTGCCGAAGCAGCGGCCGAATGGATGCACCCTAAACGCGGTATGTGGGTACGCTTTATACGTGCCCTCCGACTGCCAGAGTATAGCCATAAGCCTGGAATGGAGCCATTGGCCAGATTACTGGATGTCTTCTATAACGAACAATATACCGTATATGCGGCACAGTTAGAACAGTCGAGATTGAAATTCGATGCAGATAAAACCTTTGCCTTATTGCAACAGCGTCCGGGACTTTTTGCCCGTTCCTTGTTTGCCAATATGGTATGGTTTGGCCCGGATATTACGCTGATGCAGTTTAAAGAAATTGCGGATCAGGTGCCAGCGCGACTCCTATTAACACTCGCCAGCTATGCAGAAAATTATTTCAATCCTGAAAACGATCGCATCGTGAAGCCGCTGGGAGGTGTGAGTAAAGTGATAGGTGCGAATAAATATCTTTCATTGTATGATGCGGAACAGTTGAAATCAATGGCCGACGCAGCCACTAACTGCTGCCTGGATATCATGTTGGAACGCTTTGCGAAGAGGAAAAATGAGCATAAAACTATTTTCATAGATCCGTCTTTATACACCATGCCGCTGCCAATAGGCGACAGAGCGGAGTCCATACAAGACCTGCCTGCCGCCCTGATGGGAACACGTTTCCCTGTGGACGGAGATAAAGTACGCCTCTTCATGCAGTGGGGCGTTGGATTACCACAACAACACCTGGATATGGATTTGAGCGCACAGATTGTATACGATAACGCCACACAATTCTGTAGCTATTTCCAACTGACTGCCACCGGTGCTAAACATAGCGGTGATATCCGATCCATACCGAATAAAATAGGTACTGCAGAATATATTGAACTGGATCTGACTCAACTGACCGATGCAGGCGCTCGTTATGTCACCTTTACCTGCAACGCTTACTCCAATGGCGCCATCACCCCTAATCTTGTATTAGGATGGATGAATAGCCAATATAAAATGCGGGTAGACCAAAGAAAAGGTGTCGCATATGATCCCTCTTGTGTACAGCACCAAGTGCGTATTACACAGAACTTAAGCAAAGGATTATTGTTTGGCGTACTGGATGTGGCGGCACGTGAAATTATTTGGCTGGAGATGTCTTTCGGTGGTCAAACGGCCACTTCGTTGGATCGGAAAGGGGTAGAAAGACTCGTCGCAAAACTGGATGCAAAAATCAGTATTGGTAGTTTGCTAGCCCTGAAAGCACAAGCACAACAACTAACCCTAACAGACGACCCAACCACCGCTGATGAATCCTACACCCGTCAATGGGCCATGGACACAGCCAAAGTAACCCAATTGTTAATTGACTAACTTCAAAAAAATGGAAACAAAAGTAATGAGAATAAATGGCGACGACCTCCTGGCTATAGGATATGTTCCTAGCCCGGCTTTAGGTGTAGCCTTGAAGATAAACGAAAAACGTCATGGTATCAACCGTAACGATATGATGACCTTCTATGCGGCCGTGTTAAAAGAACCTACTGCTTACCTGGAACATAAGGTCTTCGGTAAACTAGCGAAAGCGCTGATAGAAGATGCAGAAAATGCAGCGTTGAATAATACCATTCCATTAAAGGAAACAGTGGAACCTTACGCCATATATGGAAAAGACCATATTGAAGCAGGAGCTATCAAGCAGATGAACTTGGCCATGCAGCTCCCAGTGACCGTTGCGGGGGCGTTGATGCCAGATGCGCATCAGGGGTATGGACTGCCTATTGGTGGGGTATTAGCAACAAAAAACGCGGTGATTCCTTATGGTGTGGGTGTGGATATTGGTTGTAGAATGGCCTTGACGGTGTATGATATTCCAGTGACGCACTTTGAAAACAACACCGAATTATATAAAAACGTTATTATGTCCAACTCTGTATTTGGCGCAGGCGCTGGGTTCAGATTGTGGGATAGAGTGGACCATGCGGTGCTGGAAAATAAATTATTCCAAGAGAATGCCTTCATTGCGAATCTGAAAGATAAAGCATGGCATCAGTTGGGAAGCTCTGGAGGTGGAAATCACTTTGTGGAATTTGGGGTATTAACATTCGCCGAAGATGATGCGCCGCTGGGTATTTCAAAAGGAACTTACCTCGCCTTGTTGACGCACTCCGGTTCCCGTGGAATGGGGGCCACTATCGCCGGTCACTATACGCAGTTGGCCAAAGAGATCTGTAAACTGCCATATGAAGCCAGAAACCTGGCTTACTTGGACCTGGATACGCCAGAAGGGAATGACTACTGGTTGGCCATGAATTTGGCGGGCGACTATGCCTCTGCTTGTCATGAAGTGATTCACCAGAAAATCACTGCGGCCTTAGGCGCGCAAGTACTGGCACGGGTGGAGAATCACCATAACTTCGCTTGGAAAGAGCAACTGAATGGCGAAGAAGTGATTGTACACCGTAAAGGGGCTACTCCTGCTAGTAAAGGCGTCATGGGGATTATCCCAGGATCTATGACTGCCGCCGGGTTCTTAGTACGAGGTAATGGCGCTACCGCAGCTATCAACTCTGCTTCTCACGGTGCAGGTAGACAGATGAGTAGAACACTGGCCACCAAATCCATTAACGCAACTGGAATGCAGACGCTATTGGATAAAGCTGGGGTTACCTTGTTGGGTGGAGGACTGGATGAAGCGCCTATCGCTTATAAAGATATTTTCACCGTGATGAAGGCACAGACCGACCTGGTAGACATCGTTGCGCAGTTTTCACCGAAAATGGTGCGGATGGCGGATGATGGAAGTAAAGAAGATTAAACCAACAAGCCACTTGAAATATTTCAAGTGGCTTGTTGGTTTATATATTTTTCGGGAGATGACTACTGCACCGATTACAATCGTTTCACTTCGGATCGATTAGGATTGTATAAATGCCAGTAAATCCTTGTTAATCGTTTCTTCTTCAGTAGTAGGCATGCCATGAGGGAAACCAGGATAGGAAATTAATTTCCCCTTCTTCAGCAGCTTTATTGCTTTTTGCGCGGTAATATGGAATGGAACGATTTGGTCATCTTCTCCATGCATGACCAATACAGGAATGTCTACACTTTGTAGATCTTGGGTGAAGTCGGTTTCAGAGAATGCTTTGATGCAGTCATAATGTGCCTTCACAGCCCCCATCATTCCTTGTCGCCACCAATTATCTCTTACCCCCTGCGATACTTTCGCACCTTCGCGATTATAGCCATAAAAGGGAATCGTAAAATCCTGGAAATACTGAGATCTGTTGTAGCCAGTACCTTTACGGATTTCGTCAAAGATAGCCATGGGTACGCCGTCCGGATTTGCAGGACTCTGAACCATAATAGGCGTTACCGCACTAATGAGTACCGCTTTAGCCACCCGGCCTTTTCCATGTTTCGCCACATAACGGATCACCTCTCCTCCACCTGTAGAGTGACCAATATGCACCGCATCCTTCAGATCCAGGGCCTTTGTCAGTTCTGCTACATCTGCTGCGTAGGTATCCATATCATTTCCTGTCGCAGTTTGACTGGATCTGCCATGCCCTCTTCTATCGTGGGCGATAACTCTATACCCTTGTTGGAGGAAGAATGACATTTGTGCATCCCAGTCATCGCTGGATAGCGGCCAGCCATGATGAAAGAATAACGGTTTACCGGTACCCCAATCTTTATAATAAATTTCGGTACCATCCTTTAATTTGAGTGTACTCATTTTCAAGTGATTTAGGTGTGAAGATAAATGCCATTAGGCGGGCCAGACTGCAGTATGACTACCTAGGGTTCATTCTAACACATGATCCCTTTATCTTGTTCGTTGTACTGGGAAATTGGGAAAAGGAGGTACAGCCGTACCCCATGATGCCCTATTTAAGGCCACTGGATGCCTGTAATGTTTTCACTTAGTTTCCAGAGCCTAGCAGCGGATTCCGGGTCTAAAGCAAAGGCGCGTACGCCGCGAGGAGTAGGAGCGTCATTGAGCATGAGTTCCGCGATGTTACAGTCTTCACAGTATACCCCACCGATATCCGCTAGTTGTTCGCTGAGGGCGCACCAAACCGAAGTAGCAGCGCCTTGTTGCGTTGTTTTAAACTCGCGTACCTGGTCGGACCATTTTTTGATTTCTTCTTCCGACATATAGCGGAAGATATCTGTTTTGATAGCCCCAGGATGTACGGCAAAGCTACTGACACCAAAGGGATTACCGCGTTTGTTTAGTTCTACGGCAAAGAGGATATTCGCAGTCTTGGATTGGCCGTAGGCTTTCATCGTATCGAACGGCTGTCTCTCGAAATTCAAATCATCGAACTGCACCTCCGACCGGCGATGTCCTACGGAAGTCAATACAATCACCCTTGCCCCTCCTGCTTTTTTCAAAGCAGGCCATAGTAGGCCAGTGAGTTGGAAATGCCCCAGGTGATTCACTCCAAACTGCATTTCGTAGCCGCGTTTATCCGTCGTAAAATGAGGAGGGCGGAATACGCCGGCGTTATTGAACAGCAGATGTAAGGTATCATGTTCTTGGAGGAATTGCTGCGCGAAACTATCCACTGATGCTGGATCTGCGAGGTCAAGTGGAATGAAGGATACATTCGACAGTGCGGTGAGATGATCTTCCACCTTTGAGAGATCCCTCGCGCCTACTACCACCGTAGCTCCGATATCCGCTAATGTTTTCACGGTTTCGAATCCGATACCGGAATTCCCACCGGTTACAATCACTACTTTTCCGTGTAGATCATGTCCTGCGGCGATTGCGGTGGCGGTACTTTGGGCATTGAATGGGGAGGGAATGGGGGTTTGCATAGTTTTCATATGTCCGTAAAGGTAACATATGTCTACCTAAATGAAAAAATACGATGGTGGGTAACCATTATAGCTATACGAATTCCTTGATTTATTCCATGTGAATGAAACGGCCATCGCTTAAATCGCTAACATACTCAAGTGCATTTGGTATTGGAGCAACGTCCATCATTACATTATCCGTTACAAGGATATCATAATCTTCGGGGATATTCTCCATACCGCAAGCAGGACAAGTAGTTGATTCAATAATGCCGTAGACTTTCACTTTTCTAAAAGTGGGATTTCCAATATCATATATGCCACGCCATCGGATGGAATCTCCTAAGTGGTAGTGCAGTTGCCAGGTTAATCCGTATTTAAATTGAATGGCTGCATCGTGGTGTTGTTTGCAATCCGGGCAGGTAATGGCGGTGTGTAAGGTATTATATGATCCCATATGTTTAGCAATATAATTTATCAACTTCATGGGACCAAATATGACACGAATGTAAACAAATCAGGCCGTACCCTGGTGTAGGCACGGCCTTCTCTTTGAATCGTGTCTCCCTATGATATTATTTTTGATTTGCTGCGTTATAATCCGCGTCTGATACGGGGTCTAGCCATACTACATTCTGATCACCTTGATAGTTGGTGATAGCAATATGTATCATTTTGTTGTAGGCAGAAGCACCGTGCCAATGCTCTACTTTTTCCGGAATACTGACAATGTCTCCTTTTTTGATGGGTCGGGCTGGTTGGCCTCTCTCCTGGTAGAACCCTTCTCCTTCAATCACCACCAATATCTGTCCTTTGGGATGGGTATGCCAATTCGTTCTTGCCTTGGGCTCGAAAGTGACGCTACCCATTGCAAAATCGTTATTCTTATCCCTTGGTATAAGGGTTGTCAGGAAGGCGTTTCCGGTGAAGTAGTCATTGCTTAATTTTTCACCTTTGGTGTAGATAGAAATTGGATTCACTGTGGTCATTGATATAATTTTTTTATTGCTATACTATAAACAGCAATGCACTGCTTAAAGTTTTGTCCACAGTATATCCTCTTTACATATATCTAAAAATTCATATCGTTTCAAGGGATTGATACGGCCGTTGGGCTACTTATATCTGGATGGCGGAGGCTGTCAACAGAGAAGGGAAAACTATACAACGATCAGGGACTGTAACATTAATAAGGTAAAAGAGAAAAGGAAGCCTTAAAATATTAAAATTTAAGGCTTCCTTTTTTAACTTAACAAATTTTACGGCATGATGGCATCATGACTGAAATAGGATCACAAGGATTTTCTGTTGTTGGATCTGTAATGAATTTACCTCCTTGCATAAGGGAAGGAGCTGCTGTAAGACGTGCCACAATTTTCTTGTTCAGCACCAGTCTAGGTAATTGAATTTTCTTTTTCATAGTTGCTCTGTTGAAAGTTTAAAAATCAATATCCCCATGAAATTACAATTAAATGCAGGTGCTGAATATCCCGTAAAAATGGGATTTATAAGCAGTTTACTTACCCTCTTCCCCTCTATCCTCTTTCTCCTATACTATTTCCCGGTAAGGGCGTCTTTCCCAATGCCGGTACATATCATGAAATAATTGCTTCAGGTTAGCCACGCCTAATTGCACTGCGTATTTATTTTTTGAAAAATCGGTCATGACCCGCATCATGACATAGTAATCATTGTGCACTGGCTTTAATACAAATTCCCTTTCTGAATTGAGCAAATGCTTTTCTGCCAGGAACATGGCGTGTAATCGGAATAACAACTCCTGCTCCGCCCGATCTGTTTCTTCTTCCATAAGTGCTTCCAGTGCCTGGATGGTTGCATACAGTTGTTCATCCCAAATGCACAGTAACTGTTCGTGTTTGATTTTGTCCAGGTCTTCTCCCTCCTTCTCCATCCAGTTCAGCATATGCATGACTTTCTGTAGTCGGAATTGCTGCTTTTGATCATCACTTAACCGATTCCATTCCAGGTCTTTCTTAATCTTCTCTGCTACAAATTTTTCTTTTTTATACACCTCGTCTGCATCTGTAGCGGCCTTCAACTTTTCATTGTAGCCATTCAAAATCCCGGCAAACTCCTCCAATTTTTCTTTCATGCGAGATAAACGTTATACACTGAGTTTAGGAATACGGGAAGTCAGGTTATCATTGCCAGTGTCAGTGAGCAGGAGATTATCTTCAATGCGCACTCCTCCAATGTTCATCCAGTGTTCCAATTCCTGCCAGTTGATACAATCTTTGAATTTCTTTTTATTATCTGCGTCTTCCAAGAGCGGTTTGATAAAATACATTCCTGGCTCCATGGTAATCAGATGGCCAGGCTCCAATTGGATATCCACCCGCAGACGAGCACCGAAATAAGTTTTAGGGTGCAAGTTCTCTTCCTGCCCGGTATCACGTACGCGCAGCCCTACCAAATGGCCCAGGCCATGCGGGAAGAACATAGACACCACTTCTTGTGCAATCAGGTCACTGAGGTTTCCTTTTAAGATGCCCAGATTTAATAACCCTTCTGTAAACAGCGCAGCCGCTTTATTGTGAATATCTCTCCAGTATGCGCCGGGTTTAGTCAACTTCGTGCAATAGTCCTGTACTAACTTCACCAGTTGGTACAAAGCCTTCTGCCGGCCTTCTATCTCACCAGAAGAAATAAACGTTCTGGTAATATCTACGCAATAATCATAAATATCTGCACCAGCATCTACCAATACCAATTCCTTTTCACCCACCACTCGCTTAGATGGTGCAAAATGTAAAATGGCAGAATTAGGACCCGAACCCACAATAGAATCATAAGGCGTAGTCTGAGCGCCATTCCTGAAAATTTCCGCTTCGTAAGCAATTTGAATTTCCCGCTCTGTTATACCCGGACGCAAGACTTCCGCAATTTTCTTATAACCATGTACCGCAATATCTGCGATTTCACGAATCAGTTTGATCTCCGCATTATCTTTTACCCGACGCGTCTGATCCAACAAAGTATTTAATGTAAAAGCCTTACCTTCTTTAATGTATTCCGGCGTCTGGCCTAACTTATAGACGGTTGTATATTTCTTCAGAAATGCTTCCAACTCTTCCAGGGACTTTCCCGGAACCGATACCAATACATCATGTTTCTCTCCTTCCCAGAAAGCAGTTTCCTTACCTAATACCTTCTGAAACTCCACCCAACCAGTATCCACACTATATAAAATCACCTCTTCTTCCCTACGCCTACCCGTTAGCCAATAGTAAGACGGATGGGGTAAATAGGTATAAGTATTGTCCAATCCTCCAGGCTTCTGAATAGGCCCGCCGGCGTATACCAACACCGCTTCTCCCTTACTTAATACTTCATTCCACTTGGTGGAAAGTCGCTGCCTTCTGTGATCTATATCTTCTTTTGTAAAATACATGATGTATGATTTTTTTTATCTGCGCCAATTATATAGCAACAGGAATTCAATCACCGAATTTAGGATAGTTAGATGAAAAACAAATGAAGAAATGATTATTAGTAGATACTCCTATCTCTCTTGCTTTCAAAAATAAATTTGCGCAAGCAAATACTTGCGTATATATTTGCAAGTAAATGATTGCATAATATGGAAGCACGCAGAGATGTATTTCAGGCCATAGCCGACCCCACCAGGAGAGCCATCATAGGCATGATAGCGCAACAGCCAGTGAACGTGAACACCATCGCGGAAAAATTTGATGTGAGTCGACAAGCTATTTCCCTACACCTGAAAATCCTCGCTGAATGCGGACTCCTAAACATTCAACAACAAGGAAGAGAACGCTACTGCGAAGCCCGATTGGATAAATTAAATGAAGTGCATGAATGGGTTGCACAATACCATAAACTATGGACAGGAAGATTAGCAGCACTCAAACAATTTGTAGAGCAAGTGGAATTACAACCCACCAGCAAAAAGAAAAACAAACCAAATCATAAATCCAAAAAATAACGATATGGGAAACCAAGTAAGTACCCAGGAAGTATTCATAGAAGAAACCTTCAACGCCAGCGTGGAAAAGGTTTTCAGTGCCTGGACAGATCCAGAAAAACTCATGAAATGGTATGCGCCAGAAGGATGCACCTTCCGTTTCAAACATATGGATATCAGACCCGGTGGCACTTTCCACACCTGCATTTCTAATGAGAAAGTGGGTGATTGCTGGACGATCGGGGAATATCGGGAGATACTACCCCTCCAGAAAATCGTTTTTACACTCATGAACGCCGATGAAAACGGCCAGCCCATCGATCCCGCCTCTATTGGATTCGACCCAGACTGGCCAGCAGCAACGGTTGTAACCGTAACCTTTAAAGCTGAAAATGGGAAAACGAAATTGCAACTCCGACAAACAGTGTCCCAAGCATTAGCGAAGAAAACAGGCGCATACCCAAGCTGGTTGCAAATGTTGGAAAAAATGCGCAACACCCTTTAAAATCATTCACATGAAATATTCAATCATCCATTTAATCGTAACATTTATGATCTGCACCTGCTGCCAGCAAACTATCTCTGCTGCAACACCTTCCTCTACTGATACCATTACAATGCAACACGGCTATTCGAAAGTCAATGGTATCAACATGTACTATGAAATATACGGCCAAGGCGCACCCATTGTGCTCATACACGGCGGCGGTTCTACCATTCAATCTACTTTCGAAAAAGTAATTCCCCTGCTTTCAAAAACCCGAAAGGTGATTGCAGTGGAACTACAAGCCCATGGCAGAACCAGCGACAGAGCCCAAGAGGAAACCTTTGAACAAGATGCAGACGATGTGGCAGGACTCCTAAAAAACCTAAAAATCGATAAGGCCGATTTCTTTGGCTTCAGCAATGGCGGAACTACTACCATGCAGATTGCTATTCGTTATCCGGAAATTGTCAATAAGATAATTCTAGGATCAGCACTCTGCAAACGAAGTGGCGTCCCTGCCCAATTCTGGGGATTTATGGAACATGCTACGATCGACAATATGCCGCAAGAGCTGAAAACAGCCTTCCTGAAAGTGAATCCAGATCCAAAGGCCCTGCAAACCATGCACGACAAAGATGCCCACAGAATGGTGCATTTCAAAGACATCCCAGATGAACAAATCAAATCTATCACCGCACCTACGTTAATCATCATCGGTGATAAAGATTTGATCACACCGGAACATGCGATCGAAATGCAACGACTCATCAAAAATTCAGAAGTAGCTATCATCCCAGGCGGACACGGTGAGTACCTCGGTATCATTATGACACCACAATCCGATGGCAAACAAGCGGACTATGTGATTCCCATGATTGAAAGCTTCCTCAACAAAACAAGATAAAACCTGTGCCACACAGGTTTTATCTTGTGGCAAAATCAACAAGCATTCGTCACCTGAAACTGGTACAACACGGCGCCTGTCAGGAAATTCACCACCCTGATATCAATGACGGTATAACCTGCATTACCAACACCACCAGCATTTTGCCCATTGACAAATCCCTGCCATCCAGTAGTGGTAGAACCGCCACCATAAGTGTATTGTGTAATGTTGATCTGAATAGCGCCAGGGGCCGTCCAACTAGGATCTTTAAATACTTTGTAATTCCAGGAATCAATGGATGTTTGTACGGTAGTTCTGCAAAAGTATTGGGATTGAGCTTTTACACCAATAGCGGCTACCATAAAGAGCAGCAGTACGAGGATCTTTTTCATAAGTAAAGCGATTTTTGGGTTAAATGTTACAGGCAGATGACCTGTTGTCTCCCAACAATATAACTATCTACTCAGCAATAATATCACAGGGGAATATTTAAATCATTACTGCTCTTATTGTTGCAGTCATACAATTTATTTTAGCAACTCATGACTTAAAACCCTACCTGATGCTAAGTAAACTATTGATGGTTGCCTTTCTTGCTGTAGCCACTTATGGAACCGATGTTAACAACAAAATACAACCGGCAACTCCTACATTCACCACTTACACATATTATCCCAGTACTAGGAACTCCACCCCTGCCGATCCCGCAGATGCAGGTTTCTTTCTAACTGGATATATACTTAACAAACCTGCCGGAACGGCTGTACTGGGCGGCGTTGGCCAAGGATCTATCCTCGCCGGCTCCATAGAATGCCGAAACAATTGGCTCATTACAAATATTGATCCTGGATGCCAAATAGGCTGTAGAACATGGTCCTATTACTACCAGCCAGACGGCATTTTCACTTCCAATAATATTTACATGATGCTATATTGTTCCAACTGAGGAACTTTCTTGCATAAATGATGGGTAATAAAAAAAGGCCATGCAGATAACTGCATGGCCTACCAAACTAAACGGGACCACTAACATTATTTTTCGTTGCTGATCAGCTCCATGGTATAACTCATCTCCGGATCCTTACCTGCCTGGATATACGAAGTAAATTTATTAATAGGCACTTGCGTATCTGGCATTACCCCATGACCCTTATCTGTAGTGGCATTGAAGAAATACAACTCAGACATCGGTACCGATAATACACTCTTCGTACGCGGCAATAAGTATTTCATAAACCAAGCTGCTGTAGTGGCTGCTTCTCCACTACCCGTTTCATGGCCTACAATCATACCTCGCTTATTCTGCTGCACCAGTGAAGCAAAATAAGTAGCTGCAGATACGGTTCCGCCACCAGTCAACACATATACCTTTCCATGAAAGGCATCTTTATCCGGCGGAAAATTCTCCAATAGGCCATCTCTCAGGCGCGCATTGCCGATATAAATACCATTACTATCTTTATCAAAGCGTTGATAGAGGAAATTCTTTTGGGTCTGAATATCTTCGTCCGACAATCTTCTACCATTATCCGCCACTGCATACTCCGGATAGGCGATACCGATAGTACGCGTACGGTAATTATACACATTACGGAAAGGCTTATCTGTCAGGAAGGAATACAGGAGTGCAGAAATAGCTGGATTACCGCCCCCATTACTACGCACATCAATGATTACCTGCTTATACTTACGTTTATTCAACTCCCGGAAGAATTCGCTAAACTCTTTATAGGCATCCGACTCATTAATCCCGAATGTATTTACGGTCAGCACCCCGGTTTTTGCATCATCATAGTAATCATTATAGATGACATAAGAACGTTGCAACTGATTGATGGGCAAGACAGCCATCCGGCTGTCGTGGAAAGCCTGCGTAGCAGCAGCATGTGGCAGTGTCGCTTTCTTTACTTCCGTACTACCTGGCGCCATATAATTCACCTGGAAACTGGTTTCATTTGGCGACAGCAGGCTGTACATCACCTGGAAATTAGGATACAGGCGGTCCATGCCACTGGTGATGTAGCCATCGCTGTATGCCGGGGCCGACAATGCCTGTAAAATATCTTTTACCGGCATACTATTGATGCTGGTTACTTCCGCACCAAATGGTATAGCTCCTCCTTTTATGTTGACAAATATCTTCCCTTTCTCTATCACTACCGGAAATGGAAAAAGGTGGATCAAACTATATAGTTCCTTCGCATTATCATTGCTTACACTGAGGTTCGTATGTACGTCTCTCACCAGGTAAATCGGAGAATATTGCAAGCAGGACACCACATCCGGCGCACTCGCCGCCTTTGCCATCAAGGAATCCGCCTTGCGCTGAAAGCTCACAGAATCCATCCATTTATAAGGATTCGGGTGTTGTTGCTTTAATATCTCTACCGCCAGTTTGAAGTCGGCGATAAAATCTTCCTTCGTCAGGTTCGCTAGTTTTTTCTCCTGAGCCCGCACCTGCGTACTACAAAGCGCCAGCAGCAGCGCGGTGCTGGAAATTATCCATCTCTTCATATGGTCTGTTTTTGAAATTTTATTACTGCATCAAGAACGTATCAGTTCCAAGATGCCTTCATTACGGATGATCATCATCCCCTGTCTATCTTCTGTGATGCCTTCCTGCAAACGGTAGGTATAACGTGGGCGCCCACCCTCCATAACAGTAGGCAGAAACGCAAATCGGATATTACTGTTGCCCCGTAATGCTTCTCCTACTTCAATGATATGTGTAGACACGATGAACAGACAATCTTGGTATTCCGCAAAAGCCGCCGTCACTGCCAGTGTACCATCATAGGCATCTTTTACGTTTGTCCCCTTAAACAATTCATCAAACATCAACAACAATCGTTTACCGCTGGCAGCCGCTTGTGCAGCCTGTTTCACGCGTACTACCTCTGCATAGAAGTGACTATAGCCCAAGTGGATATTATCCGCTACGTTGATGGAGGAACAAATCCCTTCTCTCGCAGAAAAGACCATGGAATCAGCAGCTATAGGAAAACCCATATGTGCCAGGTACATGCAAATGCCGACCGACTTCATCAAAGTGGATTTACCGGCCATATTAGCCCCAGTTAGGAACAATACATTACTGCCCTCTTGCATGTGCAGATCATTGCCGATGGCGCCTTGCAGGCATGGATGACGAAGCCCCTTCACGGTCAGCACATTTTTCCCTTTAGGCAAGGCCTGTGCATAGGAGAAGCCTTTAATTCTGGCTACATCACTAACGGCAACGTACATATCTAGTTCGTAGATAAATGCCATTACCTGTTCCATAGCGTCCTGCAAGGGGCCTTTCAACAAGTGGTCATAGAATGCGAGGGTTTTCACAGATAATGGCTGGTAGATATCTATGTTCATCAGTTTATCTACCTCCTTATCTGACAATATATTTTTGATAGCAGCTACTTTAGCAGCATACTGATCTGTAGGCGGCGTCAGGGTTTGCAGGAACAGGTAACAGCGTTTCAGTGTTACAATAGTCGCCTGTAAACCTTGTACCTTCTTCCGATAGCGCTCATCGCGCGTGAGGGAAGAAAGTCCTTTTTTAATCAGTGTATCTATTAACGTGATTGCGGTATTGCCTACTATTGCGCCATCCAGGTATTCGCGCATCATACTGAGCTGAGATACATCGAATGGAAAGGCTTGATTCGCCTGTTGGAAAGCCTGAAAAACAGCCGCCCTTTCATTGATGGCAGCAGCATCTTCCAGCGGACTACGAAATATTTCATCCAGCACTTGTTGTCCACCAGCCGTTTTGACCTGGTTGAACAGATGAAATATAGAACCGTTGCGGTATTTACCCATTAGGTTCAGTTCATCGGCTGTCTGTTTATCTATATTGAAACTCATAACTGTTCTTTTATTGTTCCAGCGCACGTTTACGCCCATTCTTCAGGATATCCAGTATTCCTTCATTACGTATGATGATCATGCCATGACGATCGTCCGTAATACCACGTTCAAGGGTATACGTATATTCAGGAGTATGTCCATTCATGCGGGTAGGCAGATAAAGGAATCCTGTACCGGGATATTGTTTCAGGTCTTCCCCTGCTTCCACGATATGGGAGGAAATGACAAACAAACTGTTTTTCTTTTCCGCAAAAGCCCCAGTAATGGCCACGGTGGCTTCATGGGCATCTTTCACATTGGTACCGCGAAACAGCTCATCAAAGATGACTAATAACGATTTCCCGGCATGCAGTTCTGCTGCAATCTTTTTCACCCGCAATACTTCTGCATAGAAGTGACTGGCGCCCATTCCCAAATTATCTGGCAGGTTGATGGTGGTGTAGATACCATCCAACACCACAAATTCCATTCGCTTGGCAGCCACCGGAAATCCCATATGCGCCAGGTATACCGCGGTGCTAAGGGAACGTAAAAAGGTGGATTTACCAGCCATATTAGCGCCTGTCAGGAAGATGACATGCTCTTGGGCATGCAGGCGTACATTATTTCCTTTGGCATTTTTTAACCCTGGATGATATACACCTTCCAGCAACAACAGATCCCCTCCTTTCTCTAAGGCTTTAGGAAATACAAATTGCTGTTCAAGCGCCACATTGGCCACGGAGATGTATACGTCGAGATGATATACATGGCGCATCAACAGGGCTATCCGACTGCGTTCACGTGTCCGAAACAGCAAGTCATAGGCGGTTACAGCGGCAAAAGATAGCTTTGCTTTGTTTTGCTCTTGGTGTACTGGATCAAATGCCGCATCGTATAACAAGGTGCTGATGGCAGTTCTCTCTGATTCAAAAGCAGCGATGCGTTTTACGGCATCCGTGTTAATAAAAGTATTTACCTGCTGTATCAGTTCTATCACTGCTGCTACACCATTGTTAATATCCTTTTCACTAAGGGCGGCGTTACGGGTAGCATTTTTCGTTTGTGCGTCTCCGTTGGCAAGGTATTTTTCTGCCATATCAAACAAAGAGGCATTGAAAGGAAAGCTCACTTTATTTTGTGCGAAGTGGGCAATGATGCTACTTCTTCTGTTGATCTCTTCCCTATCCGACAATGGTTGACGGAACATCTCGCTCAGTATGGCCTCACCACCACGGGTTCTGGTATGGTTATACAGGTCGTAGATGCCCTGCGTATCGCGCTTTCCGAAGATCCTCAGATCTTCGATAGTCTGGTCATCTGTATGTAAAATCATAATTATTTCCTTTTTCTTCTAATCAGCAATACGGTTCCCAGCAGTAATACCAGTCCTGGTAACACCCACACATATACGATTTTGAGTAAACCAGCGCCAGTAGTACCGATTGTCAACAATGTATCCTCCGGTTTGATCTTCGGCGTATAGATGGGGAATTTGCCGTAGTCGAGCCAGGAATAATAGGTCTGGCTAAGGAAAGAACCTCCCTGGCGCAGGTTACTCATGAAATCTGCATCCGCACTGATAATGATGCGTTGCTCATGCTGTTGATGTTTCCTAGAAAGGGCAACAGCGGTAGTATAACGTGGAATTTTAGTATCTCCTTCAGCCGGATTGAATACTGGCGGCACAGAGTCAGTAACTAGTGTGCCTGCTTTCAACCAAGCCATATCTGTACCTGTTTGTAATATCGGCGCTACCGTATATTCGCCACCGTTATCCCATTCCAATCCGGTTACGCCAGGCATCAGCACAGGCAAGCTATCCTCCCCTTTTTTAAATCCTTCTTTCAGCAATAACAGCACCGGTTCTCCGGATAAATCAGTAGCCTGTCTGGTGAGAAATGGTTTCACCATATGCGGCATCTCATCTTTGGACAATTCTATCAGTGTACCATCCATCATCTTTACGCCTAATTGCGACAGCAAAGGATTCAAGATCTGTTGTTTGCCAGGCTCTCCCAGGATTAATAGGTTACCGCCCTTATCGATATAACGCTTTAACTTAGCCATAGTGGTATCACTCAATGCGGTCTTAGGATCCGCCAGCACCAAGGTGGCTACATCTTCCGGGATATCCTGCGATGTGCCCAATGTATCCGCATCAAATCCTATGTTGATCAGGGAATAGCGGTTATCTTTCGACAAAGAGTGATAGTTGTATTCTCTCTCCCCTTTCTTGTAGATATCACGTTCCAGGTTGCCTGTCAGGAAGAATTCCTTCGGCATCACAGGTTGCAGCACGCGTTTGAAAGCTGCAGCCACTTGTTGTTCTTCTGGCCAGAAAGTAGCATCATCGAATGTGCGGAGGAAAGTGGTTTTACCCTTGTATTTCAACTGCATGACCAGTCGGTAGTTTTCCGGACTCAAATCAATCAGCTTGCGCACTTCAGGGCCCGGTTGAAAGAGAGTAGGACGGATCTCATACCCTTCACACATCTTTTCTGCTATTTCCTTATAACTCTTTCTGCCCCAGTTAATAAACAGCGTGCTATCATGGTCTGGTACGTCGTAATAGTAAACGTAATTAAATTTGATATCTGACTTAAATCGGAGGTATGGCTCCCAAAGATTCCAGAGATAATCGTTACGATTTTCTGGGAGTCCGCGTGCTACGCCGGCTCCAAAGAGATTGCAATACAAAGTTATTTCCAGCGGTGCGTCCTTCATTTCTTTGATCACTTGCTGGGTATTAGGATGCAAGGTATTCTTGTTGGTAGCGGTAGTATCCCAATAGCCGATATATCCTGGCTGAGAGCTGAAATAGCCTAATACCAAAACGGAAGC
This sequence comes from Chitinophaga sp., assembly GCF_019236475.1. GTDB lineage: Bacteria > Bacteroidota > Bacteroidia > Chitinophagales > Chitinophagaceae > Chitinophaga. Next base: position 181,356 of record NZ_JAFAIX010000004.1, on the reverse strand, counting down.
GCCTACGAGTATATATCTGCCGGCTTTCACATACCAAGGCTTGGATTCGCGGCCAGCCTTCAGTTTGATCAAGGTAAAGCCTACGAACATATACACGATCAGGATGAAATAGATCAGGTCTTTGGTAGTGATGAGCCCGCGTAGCATCTTGGAGGTACGGCCGGAGAGCGACAAGAAATAAGTCAAGTCCCTTACCAGGTCATACTTCTGCCATAAGCCACCAATGCGGCTCAGCACAAAGATGATGATGAAGCTACCAATGGCAGATACGATTTGGTAGGTAGTCAGACTGGACATAAACAACCCGATGGCGGTATAGGCACATACGAGGAGATAAAAGCCCAATAGCGCAGACAGTAGTACCCCATGGTCCGCATGACGAATATTGAGCATTCCCGTTACAATGAAAACGCCCACAATACCCACCAACAGCATGTTATAAATCATCACTGCCAGGTATTTCCCCAATACGATCTCCCGTATTTTCACCGGCGATGAATAGAGCAATTTGATGGTGCCATTGTTGATCTCCCGACTGATTAAACCCATGGTGAGCAAGGGTACGAACAGGTAAAGGTTCTGGAGCACATTCATAAAAATGCCATCTGGCGCCAGGAAAATACTTGCGGTCATGGCCATGCCGAAGTCTTTGAACTTAGGCGTATTTTGTATCAGCACTTCCTGCCATTTGGCTACAGGATATAATGCGGACGTATAGTACACCCCACATTGCACCATAAAGGCAATCGTTAGAAACCATGCTACCGGAGAATAGAAGAGGTTGCGCAATTCTGTTCTCGCGATTTTGAATATCATCTTCATGTAGGAATATTATTGGAGAGATTGAATAGATAGTTGCTTGAAAATATCGTCCAGCAGGCCTTTGTCGAGGTTAATCTCCCGCAGCCTCCATCCTTGCTGTACACTGGCTGTAATGATTCTTTCGGTGATATCTTGATCGCCATCGAAGTAGATACGAATCTGTCGGTCGCTGAGGAACTCCACTTTTGTGGCGCCTGGAATCTTCATCAGTTCTGTGACGGAAGGCGGATTTTCCATACGCACCAGCACACTGTGTGGCTGTACGTAGTTATTAAAGGCATCCATGGTATCTGAAAAGATTACCCTGCCGCCCTCAATCATCACCACTTCCCGGCATAAGAGATGTACTTCGTTGAGTATATGGGAAGACAACAGTACGGTATGATCCTGGCCTATTTCGCGGATAAGTTTCCTCGCCTCTATCAATTGGTTAGGATCCAGACCGTTGGTAGGTTCGTCCATTACAACGAGGCGGGGCTTATGGATAATCGCCTGTGCAATGCCTACACGCTGCCGGTAACCACCAGAGAGGTTTCGGATAAGTCTGGAGCTGAAATGCCCGATACCACAGCGTTCTTTGGCTTCTTCCACCGCTTTTTTAATGACACCCTTTTCCATTTTGCGTAGTTGCGCGCAATAGGTGAGGTATTCATCCACCGTGAGATCTGTGTATACCGGAGGGTTCTGCGGTAGAAAGCCGATTTCTTTTTTGGCCTCTTCCGGCTGATCCCGCATACTGATACCGTTGATAATTACATTCCCCTCCGTCTGGTTCAGTACTCCGCAGAGGATATTCATGGTGGTGGACTTGCCGGCTCCATTAGAGCCCAGCAAGCCTACTACCCCTGTTTCTGTAATTTCCAGGTTAATATCCCGTATTGCCCATGCACTGCTATAGCGATGCGAGAGCTTTTCAATTTTCAGTATAGTACTCATGACTATTGTTCAAATGTTCTGTTAATATGTTACCACCCTCACTTGCTGCTGTTGCGATCCTGTACCTCCTGGTGTACCTATCAGTACCAGAGCTTTGCTCCGAGATAACCAAGGATGCGGTACCACAGACGGTCCGGGGTAGTGTATTCCTGTAGCCGTAAAAGTAGTTATCACCGCATCCGAGGCAGCATCTCTAAACTCAAACACATAGTCATCATTGGAGGCATTCACAGGATAGGTTATGAAGTTGGACATTGTCTTATAGGCTATACTGGCAGCTTCCGGGGTGCTCTTACCTTTCAGCACTACTTTCACCGGCTGGCTGCCCGGCGACAGGTTAATGAACCGAATAGTGGTGGTACTGTCGCCCAGCGGATGATACGGCAAATGTTCTTCTACGAACATCGTATCTGGTTGTGTCACTGTACCAGTGAGGTACAGGGTATGTATGGAACCTGCCGGCAATGACAGGTTCAATTTCAACAAGGGTTGATCTTTAGCTGTCGTATCTGGGTAATTATAGATCCACAATGGCTGTTCACCGCTATAGGAGCTATAATGACGCGTCGGCATGTTGATATCAGCGTATTGCAGGTATAGGATACGGTAATAATCGTAAGGTGTACCACCCTTGAAATTCGGGGCCAGCAACTCACTGCCTACCATCGCATTCATTATGTTCAGCGAAGCAGCATCCTTAGGCATTACTGTCGATTTTCCACAAGACATCAGTAGGATGGCTAACAGGCATGTATATATGAAATATTGTTTTTTCATCTTAGTAACCAGTATTTTGGATGAGATAATGGTTGGCGGAAATTTCAGGTACCGGTAATGGATATACGGCCTGATAATCTCCCTGCCATGGCTGTTTCAGTGGCAGTACGGACAATACGGCATGCATTTGTTTTGTACGTTTCAAATCAAACCAGCGATGCCCCCATTCTCCGAATAGTTCCGTTCTTCGTTCTTTAGCAACCGCTGCCAGTGCTTGTTCTTTGTTAAGTCCAGCCGACAATGCCGGTAATCCTGCCCTGTTGCGGATCATATTGAGATCAGCAATAGCCGTCCCAATACCTCCAGCAGCGCCATTGGCCGCAGCTTCCGCGCGAATGAGATACATTTCTGCCAAACGCAGTACCAGGTAATAGGCTTGCGGTGGCATACCTGGAGTGCCGTTAGCTTTACCGATTTTGTATTTTCCAGGATAATAGGTCATTCCTGGTGAAGTACCCGTACCAGCGGAATTGTCCGTGCTGTCTGTCCAGTTGGGGAGACGCTGGTCCCCGGGCTCGAAGGTGGCCAATAAGCCAGGCGTGAGGCAAAATGACGCGATGCCCGTTTTCAGTATATTCGGCTGCATGATAAAACCTTCCGGGGTGGCATCTTTGATGGAGAAATCCGTGAGTGTCTGCTGTAATTGCCAGATGGCTTCCCTACTACTTTTGCGGAATACGTTATTTAAATCGCTCTCCAGCGTATAGTCGGCACCGTTATTTATTACCTGTGTAGCCGTCGCCGCTGCATTGGTATAATCTCCCATATACAGGTATACCCTGGCCAACATAGCGAGTGCGGCATATTTATTCGGCCTGGTGCGCTCTCCTGTAGAAGTAGGATAAGAGGCTGGCATGGATGCAGCCGCATCTTTCAGATCCTGTAGCATCTGCTGGTACACTTGATCCTGTGGTGCGCGCGGCAAGCGAGATGTCTGGTTAAAATCAATCGATAATGCCAGTGGTACATCTCCAAAAAAGTTCACCAGGTAGAAATAACTAAACGCACGTACGAACTTTGCTTCTCCTGTCAATGCCTTGCGCACACTATCTTTTAGCGCGGTAGCCTTAGAAGCCGCAATACCCTCAATGATAGAATTCGTGCCATAAATAGCATCATAAGCGGAATACCATATCTCCCAAGGGTGGCCACTGTTAAGGATCGTTAGGTTATTGGTATTTACGCCGTAGTAAGATTGTTCTGCCGTACCGCGGTAGTTATACAATTCATCGGAAGACAATCCTCCCAAGATGGTGGAAAGGCCGGCAGCAAAGCTACGCTCTCCTATGGTGCTAACTGATAAGAAATCGGAGCCATTGATCAGTTTACTATAAACACCTGCCATGGCGCTATTGGCCTGTTTTTCACTACTGAATACCTGACCGGTGGAAATAGTATTGATCGGATCCGGTATTGTCACCAGCTTCTTGCAGGCGCACAACATTCCCAGCAGTACTAAGCTGGAAGTGATTACAATATTTCGCTGAAGTCTCTGCATAGCCATTGGATTTAGAAGTTAAAGGATAAGCCACCGGTAATAGTTCTGGAAGGCGGAACACTAGAGAGGTCCTGTATTTCCGGGTCCATACCTGGATAGTTGGTGATCGTGAAAATATTCTGTGCCCTGATGAAAGCGCGACAGGCGGTCATATGCATTTTCTTCAGTAAACTTTCTGGCAGGCCATAACTTAAGGCCAGCGTGCGCAGTCGCAGATAAGAAGCATTGATATACTCCGCATCGGAAAAACTGACGGAGGTACCAGTATTGGTGGAATAACCTGGGTACGACGCAATATCGCCTGGCTTCTGCCAATGGTCGTGCAGCGCTGCTACAGGCAGGTTACTTAACGCACCCGGTATGATCATGTATGGATTTTCTCCCAACTGACGTTTGTAATCGAAGAACAGATCCAGGTTCCATCCTTTATAGGTCAGAGAAGTACCCACACCGCCATAATATTTAGGATTCAGGTCTTTAATGATATAACGGTCATCATTTCCTGTACCGGCAGGTACATTCGTATTGTAGATAATCTGCCCGTCTTTATTATGGTCTACAAAGCTGTACCTACCTGTTTGCGGGTCTATACCCAGGTAATGCAACAGGTACACAGCGCTAAGCGACTGCCCTACTCTATAGGTAGTATAGTACGGCGATTCTTCAATTCCCGGATAGGATACGAGGCGATTCCTGTTGGCGGAGATATTGAAAGTCATCGTCCATCTGAAATCTTTTTTCTCCAGCAGCGTGGCGCGTATATCTCCTTCCCAACCGGCATTCTCTATCACTGCATTCCAGTTACCCACGATGGAGGGAAAGCCGGTATATCTCGGTGTAGGGATACCCGTTACCTGATCGCCGGAGCGGTTCATGTAGTAAGCACCTTCCAGGTTGATACGATCTTGCAGTAAGCTGATGCTGAGTGCCGCTTCATACTTCTTATTCGATTCCCAGTGATATTGCTGGTTTACGGCGTGTATAGGTACCACTGGCTGTAAGCCATCATACTGATTCAATGGGTTACCGGAAAGCTTGGTAGACCACTGCGACAAATATTGATAATCGCCAATAGAACCATCGCTGCCCGTAATACCATAGCTGGTACGGAGTTTCATGAAGCTCACCCATTTAGGTAACAGGCTTTTCATCCAAGGTTCTTCGGAGGCATTCCATGCCATACCCACAGAACCGAAGTTGCCATACTGACTGCCGGCAGCAAAGCGGGAAGATCCGTCTCTTCTGGCATTCAGGTTAATGATATATTTATTGTTCCAGTTATAATTGATACGTCCGAACAGACCGGCATATTTATAACGGGCATAGCTTTCTGTCGTTTGTTGGATCAATGCATTGTTAATGCTACTGAGCAGATTATCATCTGAATAGCCTAAACCGAAGGTGTTTATGCCATCTGTGATAGTGGATTGCAGCGAACCGCCGAATTGCACTTTCAGATCTCCTTTTCCGATATATCGACTATACGCGATCTGTGGTTCTATGATCCAGTTCGTATTTTTCGTATTCCCGAAAGTGGCGGATCCCATCGGATTAGTCAGTGGATTCTGGGAAGCGATAGGTATGAACAAATTACTGGAACCATTCATACTCGTATAGCCGGCAGAGGTAGATACTGTCAGCCCTTTCAGCAGCTCATAGCTAATAGCAAGGTTACTGCTGAATTGATTCGTTTCCATAATATTATTCCTCAACAGGTAACCGAAAGGAAAGTCATTTCCGCTTGCGCTGTAATTCCATCCCTCCCAGTTCAACTCGCCTTTGCTGTTATAGATAGGTGGCGCATTTGGTGGCAATAGGAAAATACTGGGCATTGAATTGATGGCATCCACATGGGTATAGGAAAACATGGTTCCCAGGTTCACCATTAGTTTCTGGTTTAAACTACGATGGCCGATGTTAGCGCCCAGGGTAGCCTGCTGACTCGCGCCCGTTTTGGTCAATACATCCATCTGCTTGCCATAGTTACCACTGATGCGGAAAGTATTATGTGCATCCCCACCAGATAAACTTGTATTGATAACCGTTTGCTTACCAGTTCCCAGTACCTCCTTCTGCCAATCGGTATACCGGGTAGAATCCCAGAGCACGAGATCAGGAGCAGTAGCCAGACTTGGGGTAATACCATCGTTCTTAAATGCTTCCCGGCGCATTTGCAGGTATTCCTGTGTATTCAGCATGCGCGGGCGATGTGGTACATCGATATAACCCTGATTGATATCCAGGGAGAAATTGGTTTTACCTGGTTTACCTTTTTTAGTAGTGATCAGGATCACGCCATTCGCAGCGCGGGAGCCGTAGATAGCCGTAGCATCCGCATCTTTCAACACTTCAATACTCTCAATATCGCGAGGGTTCATACTAAACAGTGGGCTTTGGCCGCCAGTAGCAGAAAAGCCGCCTTGTACGAATCCGGAGGAAATACCATTATTGCGCCAAGAGCCAGGAAGATCCAACACCGTCATAGGTACGCCATCTATCACATAGAGGGGATCGCCCAGGAAGTCTTTGCCCAATGAATTACGGCCTCTGATTTCCACTTTTACAGGGGCATTGGCATAACCGCTGGTTTGTGTAATCAGGAGTCCTGGAGCCCGCCCTTGGAGCGCCAGTAGTGGGTTGAGCACTGGCTGTCTCTCGATATCCTTGGCAGTAACCTTTGTGATATTACCGGTAGCCAAACGCTTGCTGGTGACGCCATAGGCCTGTACCACCGTCTGATCCAGTTCGCTGGTAGCCGGCGGGAGTTTCACAACGAACTGTGCTCTCAATCGAGATACAAGTACAGATACCTTCTGGAAACCGATGGAAGAGAAAGTCAGGATATCGTTTTCCTCCACATTCTTCAGGGTAAATAATCCCTTCTCATTGGTTTGTGTTCCTTTGTTAGTACCTGATACCACCACATTCACACCAATTAATGGGGTACCATTTTTTTCGTCAGATACTACACCCGAGACTTCGCGCGTGGGCGCGTTGTCTTCGGGCATAGCCTTCTGCGGACTATCCGATTTCCGGAACAGCACAATCGTGGTACCCACGATATTGTACTTCACCGGCATTCCCGAGAAGATAGTCTTCAGGAAAGCTTCTAATGGCTGGTTTTTGGCATTTACTGAAACGGATACAGATACATCAATTAAATCCGGATTGAATATCACGACATAGTTGACCTGCTTTTTGATTTCTGTAAACACCTGTTGCAGCGTAGCTTTTTTACTGCTGTAGGTGATAGTTTGTGCCGCTGTCGCCAGGGAAATAGAGAGACAGCCTACCATCAGCAGCACAACGGTCAACCTGCGGAATAGGTTACGCTGTTCAGTGGACCGTTTGCGAATACTTGATGTTGGAATCATAATAATTCTGGTTGATTAAAATAATTGGTTTCAGTATGGGTATAGCTTTCCCAATAGCTTCACAGCTTTTATCCGAATCGCTTGTAATCAGATGATTGGAATAGCAGGTATAGCCCCTGTTATGATCTTTTTTAGCATGGCTCCGCCATGTGCTTCACAGCTTTTCTACCGGACATTTTCCATATGTCCAAAAATTCAAGTTTAGTTGGTTTATAGCATGAACGGTTATGGCATAATAACCAGTTTCCTACCGTCGATTTTGTAATGAACCCCCATGGTGCTCAGCACTGTCAGGGCTTGGTTCAGGTCAAGGTCTCGTTTAATTTCGCCACTGAAAAGGATACTTGGTACATTCTTTTCATACACCACATCTACGTCGTACCAGCGAGAAAGCTGCCGGAGTACGATATCTACAGGCGTACGATCAAAGCGGAACAAACCTTCTTTCCAGGCAACCACCATTTCTATATCTACATTACTGTTCACATTCAATTGATCATGGCTGATAACGCCCTGTTGTCCGGGCTGCAGCACGTTGGAAGCTTTGTCATGGATCATCCTGACACTCCCTTGTATTAATGTGGTACGAATAGTTGGTTCGTCCGTATATGCATTCACGTTAAAGGCTGTACCTAGTACTTCCACGGTGGTTTTATCATTGATGGTGACCATAAATGGATGGTTGGCGGCCTGTTTCACATCAAAGTAAACTTCACCGGTCATTTTCACCTCTCTGAATTTCCCATTGAAGGCCGTCGGGAAAGTGATACTGGATTCGGCGTTCAGCCATACCGCAGTACCATCTGGCAGCATCAATCTGTATTGGCCGCCTTTAGGTGTTGATAAGGTATGCAGTTCTACATTTCCTGCTTTCCCTTTATAGTCCAGTTCACCTTTATTATTATCTACTTCCAGGCCTTGATGCTGCACAATATTACCATAGGCACTGTCGAGCTGAATTTGTTTCCCATCTGCCAAAGTTAGATAGGCATGGTTTCCTGGTTTAACAGACTTGGTAATATTCACCGCCATAGGCGTCACTTTCTTAGGATGACGTATTATCAGCGTAGCCGTAGTAGCCAGTAGCAATATCGCAGCAGCAGCGGCATATGGCAGCCATCTGCGACGTATAGGCATTACCGGGGCAGCCGTGCTGTCTAGCAATCGGTGGAGAATACGGTTACCAGCGGCTGGCGTCAGGGCAGGTTGCTCTTCAAAAGCGCGTTGGTAATTTTTCTCCAGCACCTGTTCCACCTCCGGATTGTTTTCAGCAGGATTTTCCTTCAGCCATGCAAACAAAGCTTCGCTTTCGGTCTCCGTAATGGTACCGTCCAGGAACTTTTGAAGCAGGTCTTTAACAGGAAAATTATTTGGCTCCATAATAATAAGACTAACGAATAAATCAAATGGGTGGATGAATCGAAAAAAAATCTGAAATTTTTTATTTCAGGGATACCAATAGTACCAATAAGGAGATGCTACCATGCTCCAGGAGGTAGTCCCGGATGGACTTTACGGCCAGTGACAGGTGCTGTTTAAATGTATTACGGGAAATATTCATCTGTGCAGCCGCTTCCTCATAGCTCATGCCCTGTTGGCGACAAAGGATAAACGCCTCCCGACGTTGGGGCGGCAGGCTGTCGATCGCTTTTTGCAGTAGTTCTTCGTATTGTTTGGCTTCCACCGCATTCATGAGCGACTGGTCGTTCATGCCCGTAGAAAGGCGATGCATGATTTCATCGCGAATAGTATCGTATAGGGAGATGCGGTTCAGTTGTGTAAGGGCGGTATTCCGGGCTAGGCGGTAAAGATAGGCATCAAAGGATTTTTTAATATCCAACTGAGACCTTACTTCCCATATTTTAAGGAATACATCATGTACCAGGTCCTCCGTGAAAGCCGGGTTCTTGGTAAATTTCAGCAAATAGTTATAGATCCCGCCGTGATATTGCTGGTATATCGTTGTAAATGCCTCCCGGTTGCCGAGGGCTAGTTGTTGCAGTAAGTCCTGGTCGTTCATTAATATAGTACCATCAGCTCCCATTTCCTGATGCAACGGTAAATTTAATATTAATTGGGAGAAATTATAGTGGGGAGAGGGATGAGTGGGGACTGTCTTATTCTTGCACTCCCCCATCCTAATTTCGCTGCAACAATAACTTTCATCCATCCTTAAACCTTATTTATCGACCCAAACCCAAGCAAATGAAATTACGTCCCCTATTCTGTATAATTATACTATTGACCTTACTGATAGGCCAATCTTGCCAAAAAGATAATCAAATAGCTAAAACACCGGAAAAAGTTTCCCAGGAGGACTTAGCCAGCGTTAAGAGACTGGGCTTTAGTACACATGAGGTTAAACGTGTTGCAGGTGGCTATATAGTGGAAGGCGATATCTTCCTCTCTGATCTGGACCTGAAGAAAGCCAAAACCAATTCACCAGCTTTACTGATCGCCAAGACAGAGCAGTACATGACGCAAAATCTGGTAAGAAGTCTGCCACGCACTATCACGATCTCTATATCTGGTCTGCCTGCGGCATATACCACTGCTACAGATGCCGCCATCGCTCGATATAATGCATTAGGACTCATGTTAACCTTGCAGCGCGTATCCAGTGGCGCTGATATTGCCATCCAGTATGCCAGTCTGGGTGCAAATAGTTGGGGACAATCAGGATTTCCGGACGCAAATGGTAATCCATATAACCTGATTTATCTTAACTCTGACGCCAATGCGATGGGTGCAAATCCGGACCAGGGTTTCCTGACCTCCGTGATCGCGCATGAACTAGGACATGCTATTGGTTTCAGGCATACAGATTACTTCAATCGTGCCTATAGTTGCAATTGGGTGGATCCAGTTAACAACAACGAAGGTGCTGGCAGTATTGGTGCAATTGCTATACCTGGTACGCCCACCACAGAGGACCCTAATAGCTGGATGCTGGCCTGCATAGGCACAACAACAAACCGGCCATTCAACGCGAATGATGTCACCGCCATCAAATTTCTGTATAGCGCTGGTAATGGAACAAATCCCATCCCTAACGGCAACTATAAAATAACCAGTGCATCATCCGGAAAGGTGATAGATGTACCCGCGTCTTCTACAAGTGATGGCGCTCTCATCCAACAGTGGGTCTGGGGTTGGGGTACCAATCAACAATGGACATTCACCTATCTGAACAACGGATTCTATCGCATCACAAGTGTAAATAGTGGTAAAGCATTGGCTGATCCCGGCTTCTCTACAGCCAATGGACAACAAATGATACAGTACACATGGCAGGAAACCTATGACCAGGAATGGCAGGTAACGGCCAATACGGATGGTACCTATACTATTAAAAACAGATACAGTCAGAAAGTGTTGGATGTTAATGGAGGCTCAACAGCTAATGGCGCCGCTATCATCCAGTATGACGATCATAATGGCGCTAACCAACACTGGTATATCCAGACTTTCTAATTAATGTAATACCTCTTTGGAAAAAGTTATTGTTGTTAATCCCTGGAAGCACTTCCAGGGATTTTCTTCGTTTACCGCTTCAACAACTCCGTAGGCGCTTGCCCGTATTGTTTTTTAAACGCAAATGAAAAATGCGACAAATCCTCAAACCCAAGATCCAAATAAATATCATTCGGGCGTTGATGCTTTTGCGTGATAAGGAAATAAGCTTCCTGCAACCGCCGATGCTGCAACCAGTTACGTGGGGAAGTTTGAAAGATCTTTTGAAAATCCCGCTTAAACGTAGCCAGACTGCGCCCCGTCAGATAGGCGAAGCGATCCAGATTTACATTGAAGTGGAAATTTTTCTGCATGAACTCTTCGAGGTTCATTTTGTACGGGTCTGAAAAATCAAACAATACTCGCTTCAGGTTTTTATCATAAGCAAACAACAACATGAGCACTTCCTGTTGCTTTAGTTGTAACAGTTCAGGGGCTTTATTCTCCAGTAACTCCTTATACTGCAATAATGACTCCATGAAATACCGCAGATGCTGCGCACCAGGTAATGCTATAAACGCAGCAGTATGCAATTTCTCCTCTGAATGAAATGCCTCCTGCTTACTCAGTTGCTGCAGCAATGCGTCATCCAACCTGATAGATATCGATTTGAACTCTTCTTGTGCCGTTCCTTTTTTTATGTACTTCAGCAACTGGTTTTTCCTCACCAGCACCAAATCTCCCGGCACCAACACCTGCCGCTCCGTACCATCATTCAATTCCATCTCTCCCGAAAGAATCATCAACAGGTTGTGATGGCTCACAAACTGCTCACCCTCCCGATAGGTAGCGTGATAACAAGCATAATTGATATAGTTAGTATCGGTAGACATATGACGCTCTATCTCTATTTAAACCCTGTCCGCTACGCATGCCGACAGGGTTCGTAAATATAAAACTTATTACATTGCAAATTAAAGGAGGATGGATTTAGGCTCCAAGTACTCTTCCAGTCCGTATGCACCAAACTCGCGTCCAAGGCCCGATTGCTTAAAACCACCAAACGGCGCCAAAGGATCATGTTTAAATCCATTCACACATACCCTGCCTGCATCAATTTGTGAAGCCACTCTCAGCGCACGACGCTCATCCGAAGAAGTGATATAAGCTGCCAGTCCATAAGTGGTATCATTGGCGATGCTAATAGCGTCCTCCTCATTTTCGTAAGGGATAATCGATAACACCGGCCCGAAAATTTCTTCCCGCGCAATGCGCATATCATTGCTAACATTTGTAAATATGGTGGCTTTAACGAAATTGCCATCTTCTAGTCCTGCTGGTTTGCCGAGGCCACCAGCCAGCAAAGTAGCTCCTTCTTGCAAACCAATCTGGATATAACTTTGCACACGTTCAAACTGTTTGTTGGATACCATTGGGCCTACATTCGTAGCTGCATTCGTAGGGTTACCTACTACTACTTGTTCCACAGCCGCCTTGGCGAGCTGGTTTACCTGCGCTAGCTTGGCTTTTGGTACCAGCAAACGGGTAGGCGCCACACATGCCTGTCCGCTGTTCATATAAGCGCCAAATACCGCCATGGGAATAGCCTTTTCAAAATCAGCATCATCCAAAATAATATTGGGCGATTTGCCCCCTAATTCCAAGGTCACCCGTTTTACGGTGTCTACGGCTGATTTAGCAATCAGCTTGCCGGTAACAGTAGAACCGGTAAAGGATATTTTAGCAATATCTGGATGATTGGTAATGGCGGTCCCTACTATATTTCCCAGGCCGTTTACCACATTAAACAAGCCTTTAGGTAAACCTGCTTCATGAAAACATTCCACTAATAATTGCGTCTGTAAAGCACTCATCTCACTAGGCTTCACCACCACTGTACAACCTGCTGCGATGGCCGTTCCTACCTTGCCACAGATAAAGCTATTGCTGGCATTCCAAGGGGTAATAATGCCCACCACTCCTACTGGCGTCAACTGCACCAAAGTATTACCTGCTTTACGCTGAAATTCAAACGCCTCCAATGTCTCGATCATATTACCAAAAGAGGCGATGGCAAATTGTGTACTCATGGTACAAAACTGACGGGTACCTCCATATTCCTGGATCATCACTTCTACCAGCTCCTTTTCTCTTTTACTAACAGCATCCTGTAAATTCTTTAGCAACTGAATACGCGCCGCTATACTGGATTTGGAAAATGAGGCAAAGGCTTCCTTCGCAGCCGCTACTGCCTGCTGTACATCTATTTCATCACCCAAAGTCACCACACCAATTTGTTCGTGATTGGTAGGACTAATCAAATTAAATGTTTCTGTGCCGTGGAGTGTTACAAACGCTCCGTTGATGTAACCTTTATTTATACTTTTCATATGCTTTGTTTTTACAGTACAAATTTCCGGTTAGATCTCCACTTTCATTTTGTTGTATAGCTCAAATTTACTTTGTCGTATGGCTCAATCCCACAGCCTAATTCGCCCTATTTCGCTCCTCTTCATTACCGAAATCTCTCTGTTTAAAGGCCACCAAATTCTTTCCCAGCTTGTAACTCAGCGCTATCCGAAATCCTCTTGTATCCCCATAACTGCGTACTGTATTCTTAATACCATTGGAATAATAAGCTATCAACGGACGCTGCGCATTCAGCAGATCCTCACCAGTAACTGTAACAGACAACTTTTTATTGGCCAGTAAAAACTTCATGGATACATCCAGCATATGCAGTGTGGAAATCTGGAAGATCTGATAACGCCCAGGTAACTGCAAGGCATAATTGATGCTGAAAAAAACGGTTTTTGTTTTATTCAGCGTAAAATCATTATTCGTATAGCAATAGCCGTTATATCCATCTGTAGATTGGATAAAACCTGTCTTGGAGCCTACATGCTGATAGTTGACATTAAAGCCAGTAGCGCTATTCCACCATCCCCATTTATTGAAATTATAATAAGTGGAAAATCCTACCTGGTAAGTATTGGCGTAGTTTAATGGGGTTTGTCGCGTGATATTAGTAACACTATCCACGATAGATAATTCCTGCCCGAAGTCCGTTACACGCGAATAGTAAATGGAATTCACCCATTGCTGCTTTCTCACATAAGACAGCTCAATATTATCAATGTAAGATGGTTTTAAAAACGGATTCCCCTCCGAATAAAAATAAGGACTGGTGCGGATTACGAAAGGATTCAAGTAGTCGAAATCCGGCCTGCGTATCCTGCGACTGTAATTAAGCGATAGACTGTTATTTTCATTCGGCACATAGGTCAGATAAGCGGTTGGGAACAGTTTAATATATTCATTCACGTTAGTCTGTTTCAGATTTTGACTGTAACCCTTGGTTTGAGTGGCCTCTAGGCGCAGACCGACTTGTGTCTCCCAAAAACTATTTATTTTCTTACTCCCAGAAAAATAGAAGGCCTCATTATACTCTTTGTAATTAAAAATATTGGACTGATCTGTATTCAAAACAGGATTTCCTGTATGATAATCGTATACCACCAAATCGTTATTGGTATTGGTATAGGAAGCTTTAGTTCCCACATTCATATTCGCCCATTTATAGGGAAGAGAAATATCCACCTTACCTGAAAAATTGTCAATTTTATTGCTATTTGCATTGTTGGCAGCAAAGAAACTGCCAGGAATAATAACCTTGTTTCGATCCAACTCATTTCCCGCATAAAAACGATCATCCTTTTTCCGATAATTGAAAAAATCAACATCCACACTAACTTTCCTACCCTGGGAATCCAATGCAATCGTATGATGCCAGTTAACCGCATTCATGGCCGGTTTATTCGCGGCATTTGCATCGGAGCTAATGTAACTGTCGGCTTCCCCAATACGGGCAGTAAAAGGCTGATTATTAGATGTGCGATCCGTAAAACTACCCAGGTACTTTACACCTGTGGACCACTTATCGGAAATCTTATAATCTATCCCCACTCCTGCACTCAGTACATCACTCTGGGATTTGTTACTGACATGCTGTTTCCATAATTCATGCGCATAAAATATCTCTTCGTCTGTGGTGGTCAATAGCTGTTGTTTTCCCTTGTTCAATGATATTTGTAGGGAGACACGATTACGGTTGTAATTAAACAGTCCCTGTAAGCTGCCACCGGCGTAGGTTTTCTGGTTATAAGTAGCGCCAATGGTAGCATCCCAGGAGTTTGCCCTGGCGCGTTTCAATTTAATGTTTATCAGGCCACTATTGCCCTCTGCGTCATATTGTGCAGGAGGCGCGGTAATCACTTCTATGCGCTGGATATTATCCGCAGGAATGGATTTCAGGAAAGTGGTCAGGTCTTCCTGCGACATTCTTTGCAGGCGGTCATCAATCATGACCAACACTTCGCCTTTCCCTACAATAGACACCGTTTCCTGTTGTACCCGGAGGCCGGGAGTAGCCTTCAGCGCATCTAAAGCGGTACCACCAGTGGGCATAATGGCTTTCTCCACGTTGAAGACCAGCCTGTCTACCTTTTGCTCTACCAGCTTTTTTCGAGAAGCGATAGTAACCCCTTGCAGCTCCGTGGCCTCCTGTACTTCGATGACACCCAAGTCCATATGCTTGTCCAGTTCAATGTCCCTGTTCAGGCACTCTTTTCCAAATTGCTTCACCAGCAAGCGATAATGGCCTTTTCCGGCTTTCACGGAGAAACGGCCAAGGGTATCCGTCAACACTTGCTGAACCGGAACGCTATCCTGCATTAAACCGATATACACAAACGCCATAGGCTCTTTGCGCTGATTGACAAGTTGGGCTTTAATAGAAAATTGTTGGCCAAACACATGGGAAATATATAAGAATGCCAGCAGTAACAAGGTGATTCGCTTCATATGTCGTGAATTAAGTAGGGCACAAAACTCTATGGAATAAATGCCTTTCACCACTTTTATCGACAAACCCCGTTCGTTTTTCTACGAACCCGATTAAACATCTTTTTGAAATTGAATAACTTTGTAAAAAAGGATTCAATGCAATACAAGGGTACATTATCACGGAAAAAGGAAGGGATGATTCATGGTATCTTCTGGATACTAACGGCCTATTTTACTTTCGTAAAGAACCCGATGTATGCACAGTTTTCCAAACCTGATCTGTTTTACATGACTTATGTGGTGGTGTTTATTGCCACCTTCTATTTTCATTATTTGATTGTAATGAAGCAGGTTTTCAAGTCCGTATTCCAGTGGAAAAGGCTGCTGGCAGGCATTTGTGTTTCCTACCTGTTTTTTACGGGCATGCGGTGGCTGATAGAGCAGGTGATCACGGAGATTCTATTTAACAGGATAAATTATACCCAACCTAGCTTCCTGAACTATCTATTCGATAATCTACAGTATAGTAGTATGCCTATTATTTTCAGTTCTTTTCTCTGGTGGGGAATTTATTTCATTCGACTGCTGGAGTACAATAAGGCCATCCTGGAAGAAAATAAGAATACAGAAATTAAATTCCTGAAAGCACAGATCAATCCACATTTCGTATTCAATACCCTCAACAATATCTATTCCATGGTATATTTTCAATCTGATAAATCTTTACCAGCGATTGAAAAGCTAAGCCAGGTAATGCGTTTCACCACCTATGAGTCACAAAAGGAAAAAATC
Organism: Chitinophaga sp.; assembly: GCF_019236475.1. GTDB lineage: Bacteria > Bacteroidota > Bacteroidia > Chitinophagales > Chitinophagaceae > Chitinophaga. Next base: position 164,859 of record NZ_JAFAIX010000004.1, on the reverse strand, counting down.
AATTTATCCGATGAAATCAATTACATCAAAGCCTATATAGAACTGGAACAACTACGACACCAAGAAACTGGTTTCATTAATTTTATCAGCGAGGTGGATAGCGAGTACATCGAAATTCCACCGTATGTATTGTCGCCATTAGTGGAGAATGCCCTGAAACATGGCACCACTTCTAGTGAAAACCCAATAGATATCAGGCTTACCGCCAATAAACAACAGATTACTTTTAAGATAGCCAATGAAATTGGTACACAGAAAAAGGATAAACTAGGAGGAATCGGACTGGACAATCTCAAAAGGAGATTAGAAATCCACTATCCAAACGAGCATCAATTGCACCTCACCAATGATCAAAAATATTTTACCGCCGAACTGTTAATTAACCTATAATGAAGAATAGAATAAATTGTATCATATTGGATGATGAACCATTTGCGGTGAGACTAATTGCCGACTATGCCTCAAAGGTTCCTCAGCTCAACGTACTATACGCCGATAGTGATGTGTACAAAGCAATGGAGATATTGCACAAAGAAACAGTAGATATCATCTTCTTGGATATTCAAATGCCACAACTAACAGGCATAGAATTGATGCAACTTTTCAATCAAAAGCATAACTTCATCATCACATCCGCCTATCCCCAATATGCACTGGATGCATATCAGTTTCATGTGATCGACTTCCTGTTGAAACCGGTTACCTTCAATCGGTTCTATCAAAGTATTGAGAAGTATAACCGCTGGCAGCAAACGTTTCAACAACAAGACATAAACCATTTCCTGTTTGTAAAAGCAGATCGCAAACACTATAAAATTTCTCCGGATTCCATCCTGTACATTGAAGGGTTGAAGGATTATATCCGCATCCATACCGTTGATGAAAAAATCATGGTACTGGAAAATATGAAAGATATCCTGGAGAAGCTGCCACAGCAACATTTTGTCCGTATCCACCGCTCTTATATCATTCCACTGAATAAAATAAAAGTGATTGAAGGCAATCAAATCCAAATGGCAGATGGTACCTTCTTACCTATTGGCGAAACTTATCGGAAATTGGTGAATGAATGGGTAGAGCGGAGATAAATCCTTCAAATGAAAACGTTTGCTATAAAATAGCAGCCATTGTAATAGCTATAGATTTAATATTGCAGGTGATCAGCCAGGCGCATATTCTTGTATAATAACTGTAGATCCTCCAATTTAAACAATGCAGTACCTGGATTCAATGTGGCGGCAGTTCCACAGGCCACACCATATCGAACAGCGTCAACTATATCTTTGCCTCGAGCAAGGCTATCTACGATACCGGCTACCATGCAATCACCAGCCCCCACTGTGCTGCAGCATTTTACAGTCGGCGCCGCGATGGTTTGTATCAACTTGTCGGTAACCACCATGGCTCCTGCCGGCCCCAAAGAAACCACCACTACTTCACACCCACCAGTTGCAATGATCTCTTTTGCAGCAATGGCCACTTCATTACCCAATAATGATTCCTTTCCCACCAAGAAACTTAACTCCGACAAATTTGGTTTAATCAGATATACACCCACTTCCACCGCTGCTTTAAGGGCCGCGCCTGAGGTATCTACAATACATTTGATGCCTCTTTCTTTCGCAATAGTAACAATGGTGCTATATATCTCCGGTGGCGCATCTGCGGGCAGACTTCCACTTACAACCAACCAAGAGGTGTTGATATGCCGGATAATATCCAGACAATTATCAAACTCCTGAAGGCTCACCACCGGACCAGGCATTCCAAAACGATACTGTAACCCAGTAGATTGATCCATTACAATCAGATTCTCCCGGGTATGGGATGAGATCGGAACCATCATATAGGGAACAGCTTCCGCATCTAATAAGGAATTAAAAAAATTCCCTGTATACCCTCCAGCCATATAAACAGCCGTTGCTTCTCCACCCAGTTTCTTAATGGCCCTTGCCACATTCACACCTCCTCCACCCGGCTCAAATACCGGAGCGGTACACTTCAACTTTTTCTCTGGTACCAGGGCAGAAACCGTTACACTTTTATCAATAGCGGGATTGAATGTCACCGTAGTTATTAAAGACATATTTAAGGTTATTTAGGATCAATAATAATCTCCCTTCAAAGGTACTTTTATTGTTCAGCATGTCAGTTGTCCAACCTCATAAAACAGCATGATTATTATCAGGCTATTTTATGAAAACCTTTGCTTAAAATCACAAAGTACCCTGACAATTATCATAGTTGTCAAACGGCGGGTGGACTACTTTTACAACAAAGCATATCTTTTATGGAAAAGATTTTATTTGTAACAGATGCAATGGCTATAAATGAACAGGCGCTTGACTTTGCGACCTTTTTATGTAATCTTACCCATTCAAAGCTAACTGGCGTTTTCCTAGAGAACATGGAATATGAGGGTAGAGCCTCCAGTAAATTAAAGGAGATCGCCGGTGCCCCCACCCACATGGCGGTACACGATATTAAAACAAAATGTTGTGAAGAAAATATACAACTGTTCAAAACTGCCTGTGAAAGCAGGGGTATAAGCAGTATTATTCACCGCGATAGGGGCATTCCCTTGTATGAGATCGTTAAAGAAAGTAAATATGCAGATTTGCTACTAATAGATGCTGAATTATCGTTTGAAAATCAGCAAGAATCTATTCCTACAAAATTAGTCCAGCATTTATTGATGGAGGCTGCATGTCCGGTGATTATTACACCGGTTGGCTTTGAAGGAATTGAACAAATTATCTTTGCCTACGATGGACACCCCTCTGCTATTCTTGCGATTAAGCAATTCACACATCTCTTTCCTCAATTTTCTCAGCAACCAGTTAACATCATTACTGTAAACAATGAACATACCGTCACTGCGGAAGAAAAACACCAATTAAAGGAATGGTTGCGTGAACATTATAATCAGGTTGATTTTACAGAAAGGAAAGGCATCGTTAAAACAGAGCTATTGGAATATGTATTGAATAAAAAGAATGCATTTTTGGTGATGGGCGCTTATGGCAGAAGTACCATTTCCAATATGCTGAAGAGTAGTCATGCTACCCCTATTTTACGAATGACTAACCAACCCGTTTTTATATGTCATAGTTGACAGCATCCGGCCTAATATCCGTATAAGGGCCGAATTACTGCACTATGACTTTACCTTTAGGGGTAACCAAGAATTTCACCGTTTGTCCTGCATTCACCGCCACATGTGGCCAGTTAAGGAATGCCGTATAAGCCAATGGAATACCAGCCTGTCGACTGTTTTCCGCCATTATTGACACGGATGCATTGTAGGATGTTGGATTGGTAACAGAGATGATTATTTGTGATTGATCTGCCGATTCCACCTTAGCCGTTACATGATCAAACGTGTAGATCTCTTTTTTATCTGTGTTAATATAGATCCCTGGAATTTCCAATGCCATCAGCATACCGGCGGTTTCTGTCCAGGAGTTGCGGGTATTGATGAAATTACCGATACTCTCTTTTCCTTCCGCATCACTAGGCTGGATACGCTCCATAGAGGAACCAATCAGATTATTAGTAGTCAGGTGTCCTGGCATATTCACGGCTTCCGCATGTGCATGTTGGATATCGCGGATAAGATCCGCATATAATTTATTGCCGGTAGCTCTGAAGAGTTTGAATAATGCATCTCCAGAGGAAGTACAGATACCTGGCGCAGCATGCTTATTTTGAATACTGGCCCATACAGCACCGGCCATATGACTATTCAATTGGTGGATAGCGCTCCCGGAGGGGAAAACAGGGTCGTAAGACAGTACCCATGTGGCACACAGCGCAGCCTGTGTTTCTGCCATTTTTATCCAGCGTTGCTGCCCTGAATAATTGTACATGGCCATCACCGACTCTAGAAAACCAAAAGCCGATTCTGAGTTGGCATCCTGTGAGATATCCCCACAATCGCCGCCTGTCAGGCCCTGTTTCGCTACATCCCGGAGGTAATAAAAGGCGGACGCTTTTTCAGCTATCTCCGTCCAAGCCTTAACGTGGAAATAATGGGAAGCCATCAGCAAACCTGCTGGAACAATGGCCCCCGCTGTTGAATTATATACTGCTATCTCTCCTGTTGCAGGAGCTACATATTGTCCGAATTCACCATGTTTTGTCCAGGTAGCTGCAAAAGCACCTGCTAGTCGGCGGGCGGCTGTCTCCCACGCTGGTTTAATCATTTGGCTATATCCCTGCGCCTTTAACAGCAACAGGTGTTTCATCATCCAGAATAACACATCGCCATTCTTCCTCACCATCGCCTGTGGTTCTGGAAATGCAGGGCTCATTTTCTCCGGACGCAATACGCCATCCGCAGTGATCCCGCCATAGAAATAACCACTCTTGCCTTGGAGCTTTTCTACAATAAAATCCAGTTCCCGGCCTACACGGATTCTTTCCTTTTCCTCATTCAAGGCCAGCATCGGATAGGTATTGATCATACCACTCACCCATCCCAATTGGAAATCATTATTATTTTCTGGCTTATAATAAGCGCCCGTTTTTACTTCTATGAAATTCCCCTTGCATATATCTGTAGCGCTTTGCAACAGTTTACTCATGGGCAATATGTTTCTCGGAGCATTAGGACCACTCAGGTCTTTTCTCACTTGCAAGAAGCGTTGTAACAATCCTGGAATACCTGCCACATCATTCAACACATACATGCGGAAATGTAAGGTGACCTCATCACCCACTTTCCAATCCGGCGCATGATCGCCGCTGGCGTGGAAGTCGCCGAAGCCGGCGGCTAGTTTTCGCATGGCCGGCGCTGTCAAGGACAAGGAGCAACTGTCCTTTGCCGCATTTTCAGTGAGGGTCATGCCACTATTCCCTACAACTGTTTGCTGTGTGGTCAGCAGGATAAAGCCTTTCTTTTCTTCCGGGGCATAAAAACATACAGCAGGTGTGGCCGCATTGCCCGTTTGTAAAGCTATTGTGGAAGGTTGACCTTTTTCGGTAGAGAAGCGAGGATTGTTGGAAATCGTCAACGGAACAGTAGGATTGTAATACATATCCCGAGGATAATCAGGATTATATCCATTTCCTATGCTGCGATAGCGGTTACCGTTATAAACAGATGCTGGTACCAATACATAATGCTGATCACTCCAGTGGCCAAAATCAATGGATAATTTAACGGCGCTCTGTGTAGCACTGCCCCGTTCCAGTTTACAAACGGCTGTTACATCCATAACGCCATTGTCACCTGGAGAAGCCTCTATTTTTAGGCGCCAATCACTACCAGCGGTATGTAATTGACCATCCTGAAATGCTTGCTCAGACAATAAAGTAGTTCCATTATACTGGCAGATACTAACTCGGAATGCGCCATGTAATGTGTTGAGGAAGTGATTCCCTTTTTCTTGGGCATGCACCAAACCACTACCGCATAAAAGGGCTACCACCGTAAAACGCCAAAGATTCATGTTCATTGTCTGTTCTAAACTTCTTTACTTTATTTAACCAACAACCTACTTAAAGTGCTGCGAAGTTCTGCTGGATGCCTGCCTATTACAAGCCATTATTTGACCAATTTCAATGCTTTTTTTGCATGAATACAACCGTTCATCCTCCTTAAAAGTGATAACCATTTAAAAATCATTACCTTTAAATCCAGGACTATGCCACATCGTTATGCAGTACATTTATGAGAACTTCACCTTTCCACCAGACCAATCCTTTACTGTCAGGGCTGAATTTCTGGAGATCAAAAGGTATACGGCACTAAAATCACATGTTAATTTTGAAATTGCCCTCCTAGAAAACTGCATTGGCAAACGCTTTATTGGCGATCATATACGAGATTTTGAAGGTACTGAATTGGTATTGTTGGGTAGTTATCTCCCCCACTGCTGGCAATATTACCAACTGGCAGATCCTACGCGGCCACCATTAGCCACGGTTATACATTTTTTTCCTGATTTCCTTGGCAAACAGTTGCTGGAGAAACCGGAAGCGAAACTCCTACTCACACTTTTCGAAAAAGCATCCAGTGGCTTGCTTTTTACAGGCCCCACTATTACCGCCGCCAAGAAGATTATGGAGGAAATGTTGGCTACATCAGGATTAACCAGGGCTATACTGATGTTGCAATTATTGGATCTCCTGGCACATTCGGAACACGTAGAGATCCTTTCTTCTCCTTACTTCAACGCCGTTGAAACCTCCGGCGAAGCCAGTAAGATCAATAAGGTATTTGATTATATATTTAATAATTTCAGAAATGAGATCGTTTTACAGGATGTAGCAGATCTCATACCTATGTCCTCCGCCGCTTTCTGCCGTTTCTTAAAACGTAAAACCAATCGTACACTGATCGACTTTGTAAAGGAAGTACGCATCGGACACGCAGCCAAGCTGTTATTGGAAGGACACCATAATGTGACGGAAGCCGCCTACGACAGCGGGTATAACAACATTTCGAATTTCAACAAACATTTTAAAGACATCAAAGGCGTGTCTCCCCGTGATTTCATCAAACGATACAGTGAACACGCAAAGGTGGTTGTTCCTTTATGATTATTTTGAGAGAAAGGTTAGTATAGTTCGATACAAGTCCTCCGCCAAGGGACCTTCCCGTAAAGCAGCAAGACTATTCTCCAACTCTGCGACGGAGGAGGCCCCCAACACGATATTAAATTCCATTGGAATATTTAGTAGGAAACGCTGCGCTAATGCAGGCAATGTCATATCATTCATTACTGCGATATGATGTAACTGTTGCGCTACCGCTAAGCTTTTTTTACTTAACCATGCTGGCGGATATTGCTGCCAAGTTTCAAAATTCCTTCCCAACAGCCCCATATTTAGTGGACTGGCGGCATAATAGGCCATCCCCCTGGCAAGGCAGGAAGGAAGCCGTTCTTTCAAAGCCGCCACATTACAGGCATTCAGCCTGTTAAATTCCATGATCACATCAAAGCTGGACATAAAAGGCTCAAAACAGGCAGGAATATTTCCTCCCAGTCCAATTTTCTTAGCCAGGCCCTGTTGTTTTAGGGATTGCATTACCTCCATCACCTCCGGCATTTGCGCTACTGGCACCGCTTCTGGATCATGCAGGAATAAAACATCCACTGCTGGAACGCCCAAGGTACGTAGTGAATTGTGCACACTCTCCCTCATAGCGGCGTTTGAATAATCATATACTGCATGATCTGCCGCATATGTTTTTCGACGTCCTACTTTCGTACTTATCACGGGCACCCGGCCAGACCACTGTTGGAGGGCATGGCCCACCAACAGTTCCGCATCGCCATAAGCCGGAGCCGTGTCTATAGCTGTTATTCCATTTTCAAGTGCTCGTAAAATAGTTTGACTTGCCGTATCGGGATCCACTTTTCCCCATACGCCTCCTAGCCCTGCCGTTCCTAATATGATACGAGTGATATCCATCTATCAGAATTTGGATGGTTCCCCGATCATAGGAATCACCAGTTCGAAGCCGGTTTTGTCATTGTGAGGAGGATGGTTTGCTGCCACTTTGAAGGTGTTTTTACCTTTCAAAATATGCATTTTTTTATTGACAGCTATCTGCTCCAGTGGCTTACGCCCTTTATCTGCTATATACAGTTGTCCTTTTTTGAGAATAACATATTGACCAGCAGACAGCGTTTTATCAATGAGCAGTTTGGTACCATCAGGCAGCACTATGGTAAAACCTTCTATAGTGGCCTCTTTAGGTCCGGTGATTTTAATGGAGAATTCTAGTGCTTGTGTATTATAAGGATTCTCTATTTGTAAAGATGTACCTGCTGAAGTGTAAAGTTCAGTTGCTCTGTATTCTTTGATCGGATACAATAGGAAATCCTTTGTACCAGTCTTTTCCAAATGGAATTTATAATCCAGGTTTTTGAGTTTTTCTTTCAGTGCATTGCTGAATTTATTAGCAGCACGGGCCTCTTCCCAGGTGTGAAATGCATGGAAGATCGCTGCTTTTTCCGCACTGGCTTCCACCGTTTGTTGGCTCAGGCCCAGCATATAAGTAGCATTCCAACCAATGGATTTGGCCTCCAGGTTTTCTGCATCGTAGAGACTCCAATCTGCCTGATAATCCTGGATACCAAATGTGGCAGGGAAATAGCTGCTTTCAAACACATAACGCATATCCTTTCCTTCAATACCCCATTTATTCTTTACTGGACTGAACATATGATCTCCTCCACCCACATTACAAACACTCATATAGTGCCAATTACCTTCTTGTACGGCACTACCCATTACCCGCAGGTATTTACCACCATTCCGGTAATAGCTATCGAATAGTCCGCGGAAGAAACGTTTGAAGGAGTATTGTCCGTGTCCTTGATACATACAGCTTTCTAGGCCGTCGAAGTCGATATAGTCCATGCCTCCTTCTGTGAGCCATTTACCATAATAATCTGCATAAACATCTTGTAAATGTATGTCTGGCGCAAAGCCCCGGTAACAGTTAGGTTGTAGTTTCACGATGGTGGTACCGGCTGGATAACTACCGCGAACCGTATTATGGAAGCCCCGTTTTACTTTGAGGAAAGTATACGGCGCGGTATGCGTGATACCATCATATTCAATCAGTTCCTTTCCAATTTTCAGGACATTGGTGTGGTTACCTTCCCAACCGCCAAATTCATTGAAATAAGCAGTATCCGCCACCGTGATGATGGTATCTGTCGGAGAGAGCGCTTTGGTAAGCACTGTGCGCTGCATAATAGCCAGACTATCACTCGGCACCGGCGAAACATCACTGTTATCATCTGGTTGGAGGAATTCGCAAAGCGTATGCAAGCCATAGCGGATGCCCTGGTCCTTCATTTGAGTACCGAAAGTAGGTATGGGCATCGCTTGTCTCCCGTTAAAACTAATTTTTTTATTCTTCCAGCGATTATTAGGATTTGGATAATATTCTCCCCATCCTTCATCTTGGACACCTTTGATGTTCAGTTGATTCGCATAGGCTGCGAGGCTATCATGCGGCCCCCACCAGGCTATATCAGGGCGGTAGGCAGCAGGATCTTTAATCCACTTACCATCTATTTTCGGATGCGGTAAGTCTTCTTTCAATACAATAGATTCAATCGTATTCAATCCAAGGGAATCCGGGCAGGCATACAACGCCACGGCAGAACCGATATAATCCACATCCACCGGCGTCACTAATTGGTAGCGAGCAGAATTGGCTTTCCCTTCCACCCCATCCGGGTAATCAGGGAAACGGATCATTTGCTCTTTGCGCCTATTTCTTGAATGCATACAGATAGTAGCACCAAAAGCTGGTTCCAGCTTGGCACCATTGCCATAATTCATTCGGAAATATTCCTCTGGCTGCGAATAGAAGGCCACATCATTTACACCATCTCCACCTATACTAAACGTCTGCCCTTCTTTCAAATGAGCTGGCAACGGATACTTTACACTATCCGGAGTGTGAATGAAATAATACATGAAAGACAAGTCGCCTTCACTAGGAGGGCCACCAGTGGTATTATCATCCAGGCCCAATAAACCAAAGGCAAATTCTTTACTCCGCACTACGCCTATTACATCTCCAATCAATGTGGAAATGGTAGTCTTATATGGCCCCCATACTATATTCTCTATGCCTTCATTTTTGGTAAGAGACAAGAGTTGGAGTCGCAGATAAGTCGGTTGCTGATCCATTTTGATCGTCGCTTCGGAACCGTTGGGGTAACTGAGTATTACCTGGTTCTTTTGTTTCAGTGCGGTCGCTTTCTCCGGTAGGATATATTTTTTGTGCGCATACAAACTCATTAACGCCGAACGATGCCCTTTAGGACAATAATCCTGTCCAGTTTTTTTATTCTTGATACTCGATATAAAACCTTTGCTATCGATTGTAAAAATGGCATATTTGGTCTCCAGCCGGATTGACTGTGCATGCAGACCTACTGCGCATAAGAGTAGTGACAACAGGAAAACCACCTGTTTGAACCCATTCGAACTCATTAATGAAAAATTTAATTCCTATCGATAATATACAGCAACCTAATAAAATCAGCCTGTTTAGGCTTTGAAAGGCGAAGCTAATCGAACGTGGAGGAATAAATCGCCTTTATATTGACCCTTATTGATACAATATTTTCTACCATCGGTAAAGTACCTACATCCTTATCCCATGATTATACCAATAAATCACCATTTTTTACAATTTCCAGGCAGGAGCATATGCTGAAATTTGCATGCAAAGAATAGTATCTCATGGGTAAAAATGTAAAAATGAACACCAGGCGCAATTTCATAAAACAAAGTAGTATCATAGGTTTAGCAGGGATGGTCAACCCTTTGGGGGCTTTACCAGTTATATCAGAAAAGACGGAAAGTAAATGGGCAGATGGTTCTCGGTTAATAGTTTCCGTTTCCATGCAATTTGAAGCAGGTGGACAACCAATACATGCGGAAAGCCCGTTTCCCCAAAACATGCAACCAGGATATAAAGACCTTCCTGCAGAAACCTGGTATGAGTATGGTTTTAAAGAAGGTATCCCTCGTATGCTGGACAACTGGGATATGCTGGGTATCAAAGTCACCTCGCATATGGTAGGTTCCGCAGTCATTAAAAACCCTTCCCTGGCAAAGGAAATAGTAAATCGCGGACATGAAGCAGCCGCTCATGGTATGAACTGGAGCTCACAATATAACCTCTCCTATGAAGAGGAGAAAAAATTCATAAAAGATGGTGTGGATGCAATAAAAGCAGCCACCGGGTTTAATCCTGTAGGCTATAATGCCAACTGGCTACGGCGTGGCGAAAACACCTTGAAAATCCTTCAGGAACTAGGATTCAAATATCATATCGACGATTTGAGCAGAGATGAACCCTTTATAATACAAGTCAACAATAAAGACTTTGCAGTGGTTCCGTACACCTTACGCAATAATGATATACTCCTCATAGAAGGTAAGCACTTTTCTGTCGATCAATTTTTTAACCAGGTAAAAGCAGAATTTGATCAGCTTTATCAGGAAAGCAAGGTGAAAAGAAGACAGATGTCGATTAGCTTTCATGATCGTATAGGCGGTACTCCCCAAATGGTGAAGGTTACAGCCGATCTAATAAAATATATGCAAGGGCATAATGGTGTTACTTTTAAGCGAAAAGATGAAATTGCAGCAATTGCATTGAAGGATAAAAGTACGATCCGGGAATAACCGTCCATAATAAAGAAACCATCTCTGAAAAAGAGATGGTTTCTTTATATTTCAAATAACATATTATTTAAGCAACCACATTACCTGGTTAGCGTCATCAAATCCGCCATATTGGGCATTTACTGCACTGGTAACATTGTCTGAGTTATAATCCAACTCTTTCTGTGGATACATCCAGCGTAATGGCATTACGGTAGCAGGCGTATTCAGGTTAGTAGCCTGTTTCAGCGTAAACGCCGGATAACCGGTACGTCTGTTTTCATACCATGCATTGAAATCGGAATTCTGGAAGAAACCTGCAATGTACTTCTGTGTAATGATCTGTTTGATTTGATCTTCGGTAGTACCTGTGAGCGCCACAGTAGCAGGGTATGCATTGATATAGGCATCATCCATTGCCATGCCATGTGTATAAGACGCAGGTGTATACTTCACCAGGAAGTTCATATGACTCTTAATACCATTCGCATAGTAGGTTTGTGCATCTGTACCGGAAATCCAGCCACGAACAGTGGCTTCCGCCAGAATGAACTGCACATCCCAGTAATTCAATAAGCCTACTGGTTCTGCATTGTACAGCTCTTCATAACGTTTGTTTACCGCACAGGATTTACCTGCTTTCTTGTTGGTAACAATCGTTCCTAATTCGTCCGCAGGGTCAATACCTAGGTAAGCGTTGTAGTCTGAAGCAGTTTGGCCTGCTAAGATCTGCGCTGGAGATGGTTCTGCCATGTAGAACAAACGTTTATCTGCGCCCGCTTTCATTGGATCAATCAGGTAGCTGGAAAGCACCGGATAATCCAGGAAAGAGTTGATCTGCGCCGGGGTGCTGCTCCATGGGTAACAATAACCAGCAGAGGCGGTGTAGGTTACCGCAAAGTTATCGTTGAAATCGCGCATCAACGGGCGAGCGGCTACCGTCTTGAATTTATTGATAACATCCAGGTCTTTATCTCCTGTTTTCTTGTACAGATTGATCAGTACGTAGAGCTGGAAACTGTTGGCCAGTCTTCTCCATTTATCCACGTTTCCTTGGTAGATGAAATCGCCTGTGAAATTCACGCCCTTAGATAAAAGCTGATCTGCCTGATCCAGTTCGTTCAGGATACCCAGGAATACATCTTTCTGTGTATCATATTTTGCTTTAATAACCCCTGAAGATCCTTGGATAGCCTGGCTGTAAGGGATATCGCCCACTTGCATCGTAGTTTGGAAAAACTGCCATGCGCGGATAAAGTGACCAAAACCGTCAAAGGTGGTTTTCAGATCAGCGGTACTGGCGTTCTTGATCATAGGGTCTACATCCCGCAGCACCAGTAATCTAGCAAAATCGACTCTAGCCAGTTTATTGTATTGGTAGTCAGACACGAGCTCCGTCCAACTGATATATTTACCCAATGAAAACGGCTGACGAAAGCCTGTTGCTTGGGAGATATCTTTTGATGTAACAGAAGTCAGGATATTCGTAGCCAACCATTCCGAAGCCGCCGTAGATGGCTTATCTGGGTTGGTGTTGATCTTATCGAATTTTTTGGTGCAACTGGTGAAACTGAAACCAGTCACCAATGCTGCAAGAATAGATATTTTAGAAATATGCTTAGTCATGTTTGTAAAATTTTAGAAGCCCACCTTAACGTTAAAACCTACCATTCGTTGTGCAGGAGCATTCATGTTCTCCGTATCCACATCTGGATCGGAGAATTTGAAGCCAGTGAAGAGGAACAGGTTTTGTCCAGTCAATGCCACAGCAGCATTTTTAATACCTGATTTACCGAACCATGCTTGTGGAATATTATATCCTACAGAGATTTCACGCACTTTTACAAAACTCTTTTTCATGACGCCATTCTCATAAGAATTACCCCATCTGCGCGTATACGCCTGGTAACTCACAGGAACATCATTTGGTGCATATTGACGGGTATCTTTAACGATAGTACCGTTTTTGTCGTAGGTAACGTCGCCGCTAACTACTTTCACACCGGTACCTACATAGTTTTTCAGCCCTTTCACTACTTCGTTATAACGCCATTGGTTATCCGTTTCTGGATTAGCACCGGTATCAAACATTTTAGCATAGATATAATCGTACATCACCCCACCAATGCGGCCATCGATGGTGATACCTAGATTCCAGTTGCCATAATTGAAATTGTTGATGAAGCCGAATACGAAGTCTGGATCAGACAAACCATACTGCTGGGTATAAGTACTCAGGAGCGGCATGCCGTTCTGGTGAATCACGTTACCTTGTGGGTCTCTCAGTGCTTTCTGCGTATATGCTACTACGTCCATACGTCCACCTTCTTTTGTCCAGAGGTTTTTAGCAGAATACACCGGATCGATATCTACATAGTATTTATGTTGTGTAGAAAAGTTCAACATGGAGTTCCATTGGAACTTACCTTTCTTCATCACGGTACCATCCAAGGTTACCTCTACACCACGACGAGCAGCGGTTTCATTGGTATTGATCAAGGTGGTAGCGTAGCCGGAAGAAGGCGCCAACGTTTGCTGGATCTGGGTATTGTAGTAGAGTTTTGTGAAGTAAGCCAGGTCTACATGCAGGCGTTTGTTAAACAAGTAGGCAGCGGTACCAAACTCCCAAGTGCGAGTGGTAGCTGGCAATAAATTGCTTCCCGCCAAGTTATTCGGCGTAGTAGCACTAATAGTACCCCAACTGTTATTAATCGTATAGGCGAGGTTGTTGGCATATACGTCCAGCGGTGTTTTAGTCATCGTCCAGGAGCCACGTACCTTCCACATATCGATCCAGCGTGGCATTTGGATGAATTCAGACATCAGCACACTAGTGGCCACAGAAGGATAGAAATAAGATCTAGCACTTTCATCTTGTGTAGAGCTCCAGTCGTTTCTTCCGGTTACGTCTAGGAATACGGCACTATTCCAGGAGAGACTCGCTTTCGCATATACGGAATTGGTTTGTTTAGCCCAGGTGCCATAGGTATTAATGATACCATCTACACCTGCGGTGGTGGAAGGTACCGCATTCGCGAGGGAATACCAGCCTGGTACTGCCAATCCGTTTCTTGTTTTAGCGCCTTGCTCTCTTTGTTTATAATAGAAGATACTAGCACCACCCAACGCATCGATATTCCATTTACCCACCTGCTTATTGTAGGTGAGCAACAGGTCGCTGTTGATACTATTACCCCAGCTTTGGTTCTGACCATACAAACCTTTACCACTGAAGTCAAATGGGAAAGTATTTCCAATGGTCATACCCCTCGTAGAATTAATACCAGCGGGGTTTTGGATGATATCCTCATTTTTGTAATAGTCGTATCCATTTCTGAACATTAACTTCAGGTCTTTGGTGAAGTTGTAGTTCATGATCAAACTAGCATTCAGTTTATTTTGCTCTGTACTTCTCAACTTTTCATAAGCGATCAGGTAAGGGTTATCGTACCAGGCATTATACAGCCAGTTCTGTTTGATGTTTGGTGTCACCCAATAATCTTTATACTGACGGATATCATAGTCGGGGCCCGTCCACATGAGGATCTGGTAGATATAACCTTGTTGGTCATAAGAGCTTCCCCAGAGTTGTGGCGCTGTCGTACGGGTATATCCCATATGGCTTTCCAGGCTGAATTTATCACCTGCTTTCAGATCGCCACTCATGGTATAATTAATGATATTCAATTTCTGGTTAGGGAACTGACCTTTATTATAGATATGATTGAGGCCTGCTCTGAAGAAACCATTCTTTCCACCTTTTGTAACGCTCACGCTGTTATTGGTGATCAGTCCTGTTTGGAGGAAGTTTTTGAGGTTGTTTTTACCACTAGATACCAGTGGCATATCCTCATTCTTCTTGGTGATAGGATTCCATTGGGTAGCCGTTTGACCGATATCCAACTTAGGGCCCCAAACATAATCCGTAGCGATTTTACCATCCAGACCGTGGCCATAAGAGGATTGCACTTTCGGGATGGCCAGGTAGCCAAGATTAAACATCGTGTTGCTGTTGACATCAACGGTGAGGCGATCTTCCTTACTGCGTTTGGTAGAAATCATCACAGCGCCGGCAGCCCCACGCGCACCATATAAAGCCGCAGCAGTAGGTCCTTTCAGCATGTTGATGCTTTCGATATCATCTGTAGGGATATCGCGCAGTGTCATATTACCATAAGGTACACCATCGATTACCAGCAGAGGTGTTTCACCACGCATTTCCAACTTAGGCGTACCATTAAATTCTGTAGAGTTTTTAACGGTGAGACCAGAGACCTGGCCCGTGAGGGAAGTACCTACATCTACGCCTTTAACGGTTTGCATATTGGTACCTTTTACAGATTGCACCGCATAACCCAGTGCTTTCTCTTCTCGTTTCACACCTAAGGCCGTTACCACTACTTCACCCAGTTCTTTCCTCACTTCTTGCAACTGTACATCAATGCTAGTGCGGTCGCCCACCAGTTCTTCCCGGCTACCATAGCCTATAGAAGAGAATACCAAGATGGCCTGCGGGCCGGATACGGTAATAGTATAGCTACCATCAGGTTTGGTAACAGCACCTGTGGAGGAGCCTTTTTCCATTACCATCGCACTGGGAATGGGTTGTGTGGCATCGCTTACAACACCGGATACTTTCACCTTCTGATTGGTGGATGCAGTAGCCTGGCTGTTTTCATCCGTTAATTTTTTGGGAGACGACTGATACTCCCCTACTCTGTCTTTCTCTACGATCGTGTAGTAGTTAGGTTTTACATACAGAAATACGAGGTCATTTGGATACAATACCCCTTTCAGTACATCTTCCAGCGATTTGCCAGAGAAATTAGAAATGTTGTAGGTGGTTGTTTTGGTCTTTACTACCTGCGGATCATACACAAAATCTGCTTTGTACACGCGGGTAATAGCTTTCAAGGCATCAATTACAGGGACAGTTTTCTGTGCATACACCGTACTTGTGGCTGCCAGCAATAGTACCACAAGCAACCGCTTAAAATAGCGCAGCGTCATAGTTGGTAAATTTTTCGTTTAGTTAAAGTGGAATTTGTTCCGTTTAGGAGTAAGTGTTAGGAATGGAAAAAATTACCCCATCCATTTATAATTTTTTTTCCAAGCACGCAGTACAGGTAAAAGCATAAGACGGACACGTGTCTCCCTAAAATATATAATAAACTAATAATCAATACATTACAATGACTCTTTTTATCGTTCATACGAATACGTTATTATCCTGATAACAATTAGTTAACATAATAAGCGCCTGTTTAAGCAGGAGCAAACTGTTAATGGTATCCTTTTTTCAATAATTTCGCGTTCAATTTCAATCAATCTCTGACCTAAAAATGGACAATCCGGTATTCCAACATATTATGAATGGCGACATTGACGCCTACTCCGGATTGTATAAAGAATATTACAAGCGTTTCTATAATTACGGTAGGAAATTTACTACCAACACGCATCTGATAGAAGACAGTATACAGGAGGTATTCCTGGATTTGTGGAACAGACGTGAAAAATTATCGCATGTAGATTCACCTAATTTTTATCTCTATTCATCATTCCGTTACGTTCTCATAAAAAAAATCAGGCAGCACGATAAGATGGTTTTTAATTCGGCTACAGCGGAAGATCATGAAATGTCTATCGAGAATGTGATCGTCAGCAAAGAGCTAAACGAGGAGCTGCAAGTTAAATTACAAAAAGCAATTAAAACACTGACTGGCCGCCAACTCGAAGCAATATTCCTGAAGTTTTATGAAAATCTTTCTTATCAGGAAGTGGCGTCTATTCTTAATATCTCGGTAAAAGCTACATATAAAATCATGGCAAGGAGTCTGTTAGCTTTAAAAGAAAAGGTTATGTTCTTATTTTTATTATGCTAATATTTGCCGCTTCCTCTATTTTAAAGAAATTTTATAAAATAGTTTGGGGTAAAATCAGCAGAACAGGGAACTATATAACAGCATGAAAAAAGGAGCCATCACATATAAATATATTCACTATAAGGAAAGCGATTTTCTTACGGATGCCTATTTCCAGGAATGGGTGTACCAGCCAACCGCCGAGCATGAAGCTTTTTGGCAGATGGTTATCACCACTATTCCACAGCAAAAGGAAGCCATTGAAAATGCCCGCTTATACCTGAAAAATATTTCGTTTGCCATCCACACCCCAACTGATGCGGAAGTAGACGCCTCTTGGGAAAAACATTTACAACTTTTACAAAACCAATTGCAAACAACTGCAGCACAGCCGAAGAAAGTACATTTCCTTTCCCGCAGGGTGTTCCTTCCAGCAGCAGCAGTTATCGCAGGACTGGTACTCATTGGCGCTTATTTCTTTATGAAGCGCACCCATAACGAGCAAATGATGGCCAGCACTCACTTTGGTGAAATCCGCCAGGTGATGCTTCCAGATGGCTCGCAAGTAGAACTAAATGCCAATTCAAAAATAACCTATAGCAAAAATTGGGAGAAAGGGAGTAACCGAGAAGTGTGGTTAGAAGGGGAAGCCCTCTTTAACGTCATTCATATTAATAAAGATACCAATCAGATAAAGGCAGAAGAAAAATTCCTCGTACACACGAAAGACCTTACCATTACTGTATTAGGGACGATGTTCGACGTGAGACAACGACGCCAGAAAACAGAAGTAGTACTGGAAAGCGGGAAAATAAAACTTTCCTTCAGCAATGGTAAAGCGCAGGATATTATTATGTTGCCAGGCCAGATAGTATCTTACAATCATGAAGAAAATAAACTCATTACTGCCACTACTTCTCCGGAAAAATACAGTGCCTGGAAAAATCAAAAGCTAATTTTACAAGATCCTACGGTAAATGATATACTCCTTTACCTGGAGGACAATTTCGGAAAGCGCATTATCATGCAAGACCCGGCATTGAACAACAGAACGGTGAGTGGCCCCATCCTCATATCTTCTCTGGACGATGCCCTGTTTGTACTATCGACCGTACTCAACACAGAGGTCGTAAAACAAGATAGCAATACCATTGTGATGCGTTCCCGCGAATCAAAATAAAATTTTTTCAAGGCAACATGGGGTAAGATACTAGCATGGCTACACTATACATCAAAGTGAAGCGATCAATCTATATTCCATGAGAAAAATTTTAGCTGCAATCATTTGCATCTGCTGTTACAGCACTAGCTATGCCCAACAACAATATCCCTATTACAGCGATATTCAGGCATTTAAACATCAAGACTCCCTTATACCTCCTACTGGCAAGGAGATCCTCTTTATTGGCAGTTCTTCCTTTACCTATTGGCAGGATGCAAATAACTATTTCCCTGGCCATCATATTATAAACCGGGGCTTTGGAGGTTCTAATCTGCTGGATGTCATCCATTATGCCAATGATGTCATCTTTGCTTATCATCCTCAGCAAATCGTTATCTATTGCGGAGAAAACGACCTATCTTCCGATACGGTAAAAGCGCCCCTGTTGCTAAAACGCTTCCAGACGCTCTTTGGAATGATTAGAAATAAAATGCCGCAAGTCCCGGTAACATATATCTCCATAAAGCCTAGTCCCAGCAGAATCAGGTTATTGCGGGAAATGGTGAAAAGCAATAAAGCCATCCAACAATTCCTGGCCAAGCAGCCCTATACTTCCTTTGTGGATGTATACAGCAAAATGCTCCATCCCAATGGTACTATCAAAGCGGAACTCTTCAAAGAGGACCAACTACACATGAAACCAGTAGGTTATCGCATCTGGCAGAAAGCCATTGCACCACACCTAGTAGATCAATCCATCACCACGATGAAGGTAGCCACCTTTAATCTTCGATTGAATATCGCTTGGGATAGCGCCAATGCATGGCCTCATCGGAAAGAAATGGTGCGCGATCTGATTCAATACCACCAATTCGATGTATTCGGTGTACAGGAAGCCCTCATCGACCAGATGCACGACTTAGATGCGATGGGCACGCACGCCCACGTAGGCGTTGGCAGAAATGACGGGAAAGAAGGTGGTGAGTTTTCAGCGATCTTTTATAACAAAGAAAAATATGAATTGATAAAATCCGGTAATTTCTGGTTATCTCCTACCCCAGACATTCCTTCCAAAGGGTGGGATGCCGCTTATATCCGCATCTGTACCTGGGCGCAGTTGGTGGAAAAAACCAGTGGTAAGGAGTTCTATTTCTTCAATACCCACTTTGATAATGAAGGGCGCCAGGCCAGGGAAAATTCCGTTAAAATGATCCTGGAGAAAATTCACCAGTTGTCCGACAAAAATACCCCTGTCATCATTACAGGAGATTTCAACTCCAACCCAGAAACCAGCGCCTATGGCACTATCGTACAACAATTCAACGATGCCAAATTGGTTTCCCAAACAAAACCATATGGCCCTGACAGCACTTTCCAGGACTTTAAATATCATAACTGGACAAAAGTGGTGAAAGAAGGCAGAATAGATTTTATCTTCATAAATAATAACATAACGGTACTGAACTACGGGGTACTGACGGATGCCAAAGACCTTCGTTTTCCTTCAGACCATTTTCCTGTAGCAGCCACCATTCGCTTTTAATCTATACTGATATGAGATATTTAAAACTCACGTTATTATTGGCTTGCACCTGGGTCAGCCATGTAGCCGTTGCGCAAAAGCAACAAGATCTGCAAATGAAAACGTTTGTAGATGCACTCCTAAAAAAGATGACACTGGAAGAAAAGTTGGGGCAGTTGAACTTACTCACTTCCGGTGAAGTGGTAACCGGTTCCGCTGTGAGCACCGGTGTAGAAGCAAAAATCAAAGCGGGTCAGGTAGGCGCACTACTGAACATGACCAAAGTAGGCGATATCCGCAAAGCACAACAGATGGCGGTAGAGCAATCGCGCCTGAAAATTCCTTTGCTCTTCGGACTGGATGTAGTACATGGATATAAAACCACCTTCCCCATTCCACTGGCATTGTCCTGCTCCTGGGATATGAACATGATTGAAAGAAGTGCGCGTGTGGCGGCTATCGAGGCCAGTGCGGATGGTATCAACTGGACATTCTCTCCTATGGTGGATATTGCCCGTGATGCCCGTTGGGGAAGGATTGCAGAAGGATCTGGGGAAGACCCGTACCTGGGCGCCCGCATTGCCGCCGCTATGGTACGAGGTTATCAGGGAAACAACTTCTCCGAAAACAGTAATATTCTTGCCTGCGTAAAACACTTCGCACTGTATGGGGCAGCAGAAGCAGGCAGGGATTACAACACAACGGATATGAGTCGCGTGAGAATGTACAACGAATACTTCCCTCCCTACAAAGCCGCTGTAGACGCAGGCGCTGCTACCATCATGACCTCCTTCAACGAAGTAGATGGTATTCCCGCCACTGCCAACAAATGGTTGATGACGGATGTACTCCGCAAACAATGGGGCTTCAAAGGCTTCGTGGTAACTGATTATACCGCTATCAATGAAATGATGGCCCACGGCATGGGCGACCTGCAAACCGTTTCAGCACTGGCCCTCAACGCCGGTACTGATATGGACATGGTTGGCGAAGGATTCACCGGTACTATCGCCAAATCCTTGAAAGAAGGGAAAGTAGATATCAATACGATTAATACCGCATGTAGACGTATCCTGGAAGCTAAATATAAACTGGGCCTCTTCACAGACCCATACCGCAATTGCAAGGGCGATCGGACGGCAGAAATCTACACGCCTGAAAAGCGACTGGAAGCGCGTAAAGCAGCTACAGAGACATTCGTCTTACTAAAAAATCAACAACAACTACTCCCTTTAAAAAAACAAGGAAGTATTGCATTGATTGGTCCATTGGCCAATTCCAGGGTAAACATGACCGGTACTTGGTCTGTGTCTGCCGAGATCACCAAACATCCTTCCCTCTTGGAGGCACTGCGACAATCAGTAGGCAGCCAGGTGAAAGTCAATTACGCAAAAGGTTCCAATCTTACCGCTGATTCCATGTTGGAGATCAACAGCACCATGTTTGGCCGCACGCTCTACAGAGACGCACGTACTGCAGCGGAATTAAGGAAAGAAGCCCTGGAAATTGCCAGTCAATCTGATATCATTGTAGCAGCACTGGGTGAATCATCCGAAATGACCGGAGAAGCTGCTAGCAGAACAGATATAGGCATTCCCGATACACAGAAAGAATTACTGGCCGCCCTGGTAGCTACTGGCAAACCAGTGGTATTAGTGCTCTTCGCAGGCCGCCCAATGACCCTCACCTGGGAAAATGAGCATGTTCCTGCCATCTTAAACGTTTGGTTTGGCGGATGTGAGGCTGGCGCAGCTATCGCCGACGTATTATTCGGAGATGTAAATCCATCTGGTAAACTAACCACCAGTTTCCCACAAAACGTAGGGCAGCTTCCGCTCTATTACAGTCACAAGAATACTGGTCGTCCATTGACGGCTAATGATAAATGGTTCACCAAGTTCCACTCCAATTACCTGGATGTATCCAATGAACCATTATACCCTTTTGGCTACGGTCTGAGCTACTCCACCTATACCTACAGCGATATCCGTCTATCTGCCAACCAGTTTAAACCAGGTGGCCAAATTACGGCAACAGTAACGGTAACGAATACCAGTAAACAAGACGGTGTAGAAATTGTGCAATTGTATACCCGCGATTTAGTAGGTAGCATTACTCGTCCGGTGAAGGAGCTGAAAGGATTCCAGCGCATTACCCTCAAAGCAGGAGAATCGAAGGAAGTAACTTTTACCATTACCGCAAACGATCTGAAGTTTTATAACAGTGAATTGAAATTCGTGGCGGAGCCTGGAGAGTTTAAAGTCTTTATAGGCGGGAATAGTAGAGATGTGAAGGAAGCAGGGTTTAAGTTATTGTAAACTAAAAAGCTGCCACTTAGGAGTGGCAGCTTTTTAGTTTTATATACGATTTCAACAATACATTTATAAGCTACTATTAACTTCAACTAATACTTGCTGCAGTCGTGATACCATATTAGCCTTCAGTTGAAAATCCTCCTCCTCTAACATATTTATAGTGGATATCAACAACGCCACACTCTTTTCAAACACGGTTTTCATACTCTTTGAAAGTTCTTTATTATCCAGGAAAAGGACCACTTCATTCAATATTAAAATTTGAAGATAGGCACATTGATAAATTGGCTGTCCAAGCATATCACATAACCCATAATCATAATGCATTTTTTGTTCATCTCTAAAATTCCCTGAAGTCATAAAATTAGAATGAGCATGGTCACTTAAATGTGAATTGAGGTAGTTATGGATATATTTATCTTCCACATATCGTGAGTATGAAACCATTTTAGATAAGGATGGATAAAGCTCAAATTCTTTATTCTTTTTACTATCTATGAAAATCCCTACCTCAGGAATTCCCATTTCATTCATCTTAGCCTTATATAGACCTTTGGCAACTTTAATCGGAGTTTCAATGAAAAAAACCACCGATTCAGCACTCTCCCTTGTAACCAAAATATTTAAGTAATTTCTATAAACATTATATAAAATAACCATTGCATCTTCAGGGATATTGCTTTTTATAAGATTTGCAACAGCTAAAAAACTCTTGCATGATTTTGAGAAACAAAAGAAAATATAGTCATGCAAAAAGCTCTCTAGTCCTGGATTTCCATTTCCTAATCCTTTTACCGCTCCATATTCATCGATGATACTTTGTATTATTTTTGTAACAATATCTATATTCTCTGTTAAGGCGGTTAAATTCTCACTAAAATTAATTCTATCAATTAATTTCAATCCCTTCCGTGACTTCAACCTATTTAATAATGAAGCCAGCTCCTTGAGTTTAAAATGCCCCGGGTTAAGGAATTGCCTAAACAGAGCCAACGAAGTACTGAAGCATTTAATTGCGGCTTCTACTTGACCAGTTTTCGTATAATAGTGACCGTAAAGTTCCTCTATCTGCGCATTATTATGCCAGTTAATTATGGACATACTTTGATATTGTGCTAATGCCTTATCCAAACTGTATTTGGCAGAAGGTAGATCATTGGCCTGTAAATAGGCGAGTGCAAGATTTGAGTAGCCTAACCCAATAATATCAGGATTTCTTTCTTCCTTATAAATGCTTAGCGACTTCTTATAAAACCAAATGGCATGTCTTGGCATATTATCTTTTAAGTAAATAAGCCCACGGTGATTATAAGCATCTGAAAGATATGGACTATCGGGCAAGTATTGCATTTGGAGGGCATATCCTATCCTCCAAAAATATTTAGCTTTATCAATCAAGTTCTTGTGTAAATAGGAAGATACAATGTTAATACATGCAATACCTAGTTCTTTTTTAGCCCCATATTTCTTAAATATCTGGATGGCCTTCTTCGTTAGATTAAATGCCTCTTCGTGATATCCGACCTTCTCAAGAACAGTTGCAAAATTATCCAATGACTTACCTAATGATATTTTGCTCTCTTTTGAATATTGGTGAGAAATCAATAAAACACGGTTAAATGAGTCTATTGCATCGTCATATCTTCCTAAGTGGGAATAGGCAATTCCAAGGTTATTAAGAAACGTCCCCAGTGAATCAAAATCGAAGATAAAATTTTTGATCAAAAAGTTTAGACATTCTTCGTAGTGTTTCAATGCCAACGTATAGTCTCCTAGTTTTAGCATGGCTGTACCAAACACCTGACTAAGCATGACAGTCCTATAGCTTAATTTAGTGCTATACAATATGTTTTTTGCAATAGTAATATGATCAGCTAATCGCCATGCATTCACCTCATTAATAGCGCCTAAGCTTTTTGTATTACTAAATATTAAAGATTCTATTTTTTTAGTCGAAATTTTTAATTTTTTCTGTACTACAGACTGTATCATGGGGTGAATAGCAAAACTATCCCCTCTTTTGCTTATCCATCCTTTCTTTTCAAGCGACATAAGGGTATTCCAGATTTCACTTAAGCTTTTATTAGACTGTGCAGTATAAGTTAGAAACAAGGTAATGTCAATATCCTCTGATTGAGGCAAAACAGAGAAAAATAATAATTGTTTCTTCTCATTCTCTGAGAGCTCCCATAATGTAAAGCACCGCAGAATATAGTTGTATATTTTATCATTCCTATCCGTTGAGTATTTCGAAGCATGTTTCCCAATATGAATATCCGTCTGCAAAGGATCGGCCTTTATATTACGTAAATCCAGTAGTTGGTCCAACTTTTTCAAATCCAGATTGGGAACGATGTTGGATGACTTTGCAATAAGTTCTATTAACAGGGGATGATAATCTATTTTCTTAAACACTTTTTCCAATATCCCATCTGGCGTGTCTTTAGTGTAAAATCTCCTGAATAACGCCGCTGCCGATGAGTAATTTAACCCAGAGAGAAGAACATGTGGATAATCGCCAATTTTGACACGTGAGGTTATTATAACTTTCCAACCGGTTGAGCAGAGTGTATCTAGTATATCTAAACTGTCATCATGAATCTGCTCCACACCATCGATCACGATAATGTTGTTTCCTTGTTCGGATGCTAGATTTTCCACTATTTCGTTCCAAGATAATTGTTTGGTATTACCAACGTTCTCCGAATCAAATGTAGATGAAAGTGTATTCAGCAAATCACTCCTTAAATTATTCAATTGTGCATCCACCCAAATGATATTATCATAATCTTTCTTTCTATTTCTAAGGAAACAGGACGTTGTGGAAGACTTGCCAATACCCGCTATGCCACTTACCACAAACACTGCGTACTTATCAGCATACTTCTGCATTTCGGCATAAGATTCCTCTCTTCCTACTAAGGATTGAGGTTCATAAAATGGGATTAAGGTCTTCTTACGGATGTTACTATTAGGGTATATTGGAAAATATTTATTTAAGAGAGCCAGATGGTTAACTGCCATTGATGAAAGGCTAGACCAACCTAAATAAATTAGATCATATTTAATAGCATACTTCTTCTTTAGTTCAATTAGAAATATGCTTAGTTCCGTATTATTATCATAGGTGGACGCAATAATCAGTTTATTAATCTCAATTCCCGATGAGGCGATGGCATTAACCGAAGATTCAAAATCTTTCTTTAATTCATTTAATATATTTTTCCTATCGACTTCCTTCTTTTTACATTGTATCGCGATACCATCTGAAATAGAGATGATATCTATTCCATATTGCTTGTTACCCTTCTTTCCAAAACGCTGAAACTTCTTTTCTGGGTACTCCGCATTAAATAAATCACAAACAAACTCCTCGAACACCGTTTCATTAGAAATAATCGGAAATTGAACTTGCTTTGACATTACTTTGAGGTTCTTTCATCAAATTTATCGAAAAAAATATATAGCGAGGGCCACAGTTGAGGTAAATCTTTATAATTCTTTTGCTATCAGTGAGTATTAGGTACCCCAGAAACAGAGTTTTCACTATCAAAAATAAGGTTAGAAGCTGCCAACAGAGTAGCAGCTTCTGGCAACACATGGCATTAACTATGTATACGATCCATACACTGTTCCAATACATTCGCCGCATAATGCAATTGTTCTTCCTGATAGTACCCCAATACTGCCAGTTGTACCCAATTTCTCTTTACCAGATATTCGCTCTCATAACTTAGGATAATATTTTTTTCCTGCATGTAATCCACGAAGACAGGTTTCATTTTGTCTGGGAGTACCACTGTAAAGACTTTTGAATGCTGATCGCTGCACGGAATGAGTGCATGCTGGTACATGATATCATAATACTTACGACTATAATGATGAATCATATCCGTATGAGCAATGGTCTGCTTTTGTACAATAGCAGTATGTAGCGCATTGACAAGATTCGAAGAAATAGTAAAAGGAATATTTTTCTTCACCGCATAATTAGCAAGATCAAGGAAGACTGGGATTTGCGGATTGGATAATGGGGAGATATTTGAAAACAGGAGCGCCAAGCCGGGAAAGGCTCCCAGACCTTTGCCAGAAGAGGCAGTGGCCATTGTTACCTTCGAGAGATCCAGTGCCATCGTGCCAACTGAACTCATACAATCGACGAAGCATTGCACCTGGTACTTGCTGCAAATTTCTGCAATCGTATTCAGATTATTCATCATTCCAGTGGAGGTTTCACAATGACAAAAAAGTATCCATCCAATATTTCCCTCAGACAACCTATTCTCAATTTCGCGTAGTTCAAAATGCGTCCCCCATGCTTGTGTATAGGTAGTGAAATGTATACCTATTCGTTCTGCTTGATGGATTAGTCGGGAACCGAATTCTCCATTAGAGAGTATTAATCCCTTGGATCCTAACGTCTTGATTTGATGCAACATCACCTCATTGGCGAGGGTACCGCTGCCACTCATGATAAATGTATGCTGAACAGAGAGCAGGCTACATAGGGAAGACACAGTATCATCCAGCAGTTGCTGGAAATGGGATGACCGATGAGAAATGGTCGGTGCAGCTAAAGCCGCTCTTACTTCATTGGAAATATTCACAGGTCCGGTACTAAGGTTCACTTGTTCGAAAGTCATGGCGTAGGTGAGTTACATGAATATACATAGGTTGATATAAAGCGCCGGGTACGCCCACCAAATCACCAAATGGGATAAAGCCTAGTTTGGTGTATAAAGGCAATTGCCTGGTAGTTCCTGATACCACAGCGGTTTCAATTCCTTGGCTTATCAGCTCCGCACAAAGTTTTTGCAGCAGTCGATATGCAATGGAAATTTTTCTTTCTGATTTTTCGACCCCCAACAACCTTACTTCTGCGAGTCGCGAGTAAGCAGGTATCTTTTCATCCAGGTTTTCTATTTTCCCATCGAGGGAGAACGGCCGGATCTCGTTATAGCAAACCATTCCTACTAGGCGGTCTTGATTTAAAGCGATTACGTATGTATTCTTGAAATGAAATTTGTCTATCAATATTTTCTCCTCATTGATAGGATGCTGAGGAATTTCTTCTGTGAACAGTTTGTAGTTAAGCCGATGAATCTGCTCAAATTCATGTGGTTGGTCCGCAATTTTAAAAATCATTTCGAAGGATACGATGTCATTGATATTAGTGTACAGTACTGGTCAATTTAAACAAGCAGTTCAGATTTGACAACTGATGGCTTGCTCAGCTTGCATTAAATCATGTCTGCCTAAATATAAAAAACGTTACCCAATTTACCGCGCTGAATATTATCAAGACTAGTTGGCTAATCTTAATTATAAATCTTCATAAAAGTTATAAAGCAAGGATCGGTATTTGGCAATGCTTTGTTAATTGTTTAGTATTGCTTTTATGCGTCAGCATCTCCAATAGATTATGATGTTGTGGTAATACGATTAATAAGTCGAGGTTATTTTTCTCTGAAAAATCGATCAGTGTTTCATCCACTTGGTTATTCCGGAAATGATGATATTCCGGATTCATATCTTCGAATAGTTTCTTCAGCATGATTGATTCCAAAATGGTTTCTTGTCCTCCATATTTTTTCTTTTCTACGTTCAGGATATGTAGTACTGCATGAAGATCCTGGAGTAGCAGTTTGATCTTGGCAGCAGGCACAGTTTCTATACTGTGAAGATCACATGCAAGGCCTGCTTTTTTGATACCGCCAAACTGAGCACTGACAGGAACCGCCAGAACAGGCCAGGGCAGGTTTCTCATGGCATACACAGTATGTCCACCTAGGAATAATCGTTCAGTAGCCGTAGAGCCTTGGCTACCGAGTACAACCAGGTATGGTTGCATACTTTCACACATATTTACCAGCTCGGTAAAAAAGAGTCCTACTTTTACCTGTAAGCTGATATTAATTTTACCCTGGGTGATTATATTCAATTCGGTTTTTAATTTGTTCAGTTCGCCTGCCAGATCTCCTTCCATCTCCACAGCAGGTATCATCATCGGAACCTGGCCGTAGGTTACCGGTATAGTATATATGTTAAACAGCACCAATTCTGCATGTAGCATTAACGCCAGATTAGCAGCATAAGCAGCCGCATTCCGTGCTGCCGGTGAAAAATCTATACCAACAAGAATTGATTTCATATGTTTATTTTATTGGGAATATGAAGATAGGAGCAAATTGCAGTTTAGATAATGACGGTAGTCATACAAAACCTTGATGTTTCTCATTGGCCGTGGGAAAAAACATTTCTAATTTTGTAATGAATCAGATACTTGACATATGAAATCTGCCCGGCAAAAAGATATATTCATGATATATACTGTCTTGCTAACAGATATAATGCATGTTTGCAGGTTCATTGCCAGATTCTTTTCCGAAGTATTCCGCCCCCCATATGAATTCCGAGAAATAGCTAAACAATGCTACAACATTGGTTATAGATCACTGACGCTGGTATCGCTTACAGGATTCATAACTGGCATCGTTTTCACCAAACAATCGAGGCCATCCCTAGCCGCATTTGGCGCTACTTCCTGGTTGCCCGGACTCATCTCTATTGCACTCGTACGGGCACTGGCGCCTTTAATTACCTCTTTGATAGTGGCGGGAAAGGTAGGGTCGAATATAGGTGCAGAACTGGGCTCCATGAAAGTTACAGAACAGATTGAAGCGATGGAGGTTTCCGCCACCAATCCTTTTAAATTCCTGGTGGTAAGTCGGGTGCTCGCGACCACCTTTATGAATCCCATGTTGATGTTGTATATGGCTTTTATCGGATTAGTAGGGGCATACGTTAACGTACATATGAGTGAGGACACGAGTTTTGTGGCATTCTTCCAACATGGTTTTACCAGTATTTCCTTTCTGGATGTATTTGCCTCTGTTATTAAATCCATGGTATATGGCTTTTCCATTGGCATTATAGGATGTTATCAGGGATTTAATGCAGAGAAAGGTACGCAAGGAGTAGGTAAAGCCGCCAATCAGGCAGTGGTCATTTCCATGTTCTTGATTTTTATAGAAGAAATGATCATTGTACAAATAGTTAATCAGCTCCGCCCTTCATAAAAATAGCATATGAAAAAAGGACCTGTAAAAATAGACAAACAAGATGCTGTTATCAGTATTCGGGGATTGTACAAATCTTTTGATACAGTAGATGTACTCATGGGCATGGACCTAGACCTTTATAAAGGGGAAAATGTGGTCGTGCTTGGGCGTTCAGGGAGTGGAAAATCTGTACTAATCAAGTTGATAGCAGGCTTATTAAAACCAGACAAAGGAACCGTTAAAGTAACAGGAGAAGAGGTGTGTCAGTTGAATATAAAAGAATTGGAACACTTGCGGTTAAAAATTGGATTCCTCTATCAGGATAGTGCATTGTATGACAGTATGACCGTAAAAGAGAACTTGGAATTTCCATTGGTGAGAAACAAACGGAATTTAACCAGAAAGGAAGTAGATGATGAAATCAACAAAGTGCTAGATAATGTCGGATTATCAGAAGTGATTAACCAGATGCCCGCAGAGCTTTCTGGCGGCCAGAAGAAAAGAATTGGCATTGCCCGCACCCTGATATTACAGCCGGAGATCATGCTATATGATGAACCAACTGCAGGACTCGATCCGATAACATGTGGAGACGTCATCGCACTCATTAACGATGTACAACAAAAGTATAAAACCAGCTCAGTAATTATCACACATGACCTCACCTGCGCTAAATACACCGGCGACAGAATTGCATTAATAGTAGATGGAAAATTCAGACGGGAAGGTTCATTCGAAGAAGTGTTTACAACAGGTGACCCTGAAGCAAAAAATTTCTATGACTATAATTTTATCATTGATAAATGACGAAAGCCAGTAGAAAACATATCATTACTGTAGGGATATTTTCCTTCATCGCAATAGTAATATTCGTTGCTGGAATACTAACGCTGGGCGAACAACACAAATCCTTTGAAAGAAAGTTTACTATCAAAGGTGTCTTTGACGATGTGAATGGACTGAAATTAGGAGATAACATTTGGATCTCCGGCGTAAAAGTAGGCATCGTAAACCAAATAGACCTTACCGATGATGGCATCGTATTAATCACCATGAACATTGAAAAAAAATCAAGACGATTCATCCATAAAAACTCCGCTGTCAAAATTGGTACAGACGGCCTAATCGGAAATAAAATCATCGTTATTTACGGTGGCACCAAAAACAGTCCTGTAATAGAAGATAATGATTTACTAAACGGCAGGAAAGCGCCTGGCTCCAAAGATATGATGGCTGTTCTGGACTCAGCCAGCAACAACGTTTTACAGATAACAGATAATTTAAAACAAATCACCACCCGCATCCTGAATGGCAACGGTACCATTACTACCCTATTGAATGATTCCACCTTTTCCGGAAACCTGAAACAATCTATGAGTGATGTTCGTTCATCCGTAGCCAATTTCAAGACCACATCTGCCACCAGCATTGAGATGTTAAACAATCTCAGGACCTTCTCAGAGCACCTGAACCAGGAAGGCACCTTGATTAACAAGCTGCTTTCAGATACCGTCATCTATGGCAAAATAAACAAAAGTGCTGCAGGATTAGAGGAAACAGTAAATAACCTGACCGCTTTTGCCGCTAATCTCAAACAGGCCACCGATGCACTCAACAAAAACAGTGATAACATCATCCATGTGCTTTTAAAGGATGAAGCCGCTGGTGCGGCTTTGAAAGGCACCATCAATAACCTTGATTCTGCTAGTGCTAAACTGAGTGAAGACCTAGAAGCCTTAAAACATAACTTCTTGCTGAGAGGGTATTTTAAGAAGAAATCAAAGTAATAGCACATCTCGATCACATATAATAAAATAGCAATATTTATAAATCCAACTATACATATCATTTAGTTTTTAATTGATAAAAATCATTACTTTATCTGATCAATATCATTCAGAACAAAAAGGCTACTAAATAATTTTGTCAAAAAATTAGGTTATCTCTCATGTTTACAATTAACATAGTAAAATGTGCCGAAAGAATGTCTATCATATTAGTATTAACACTGGTGATATTGGGTTGCAATAATCCCACAGTGATTTATCCAACGAGAAAGGATATAATAGAAACAGTCTATGCTTCTGGGAAGATTACATCAGAAAACGAGTATAACTTATACGCATTAAGTAACGGTACCATCATAAAAAAGATGGTAAAGGATGGAGACATCATTCACAAAGGACAGGTGATATATGTCATTCGTAATACTGCGGCCACCGCAAAATTGGATGCTGCTGCTAAGAATTATGATATAGCACAGCTAAATCTTTCCAGCAATTCCCCCATCCTCAATGATCTAAAATTATCCTTACAAAATGCCATCATAAAATATCAAAATGACTCCGTTAATTATCATCGTTGGAAAAACTTATGGGATCAGGGAATTGGCTCCAAAAGTAACCTGGATAATACTTACAGCACCTATCTGGAATCATTGAACCAGAAAAAAAGTGCTGAACAGAAATATAATACCGCTTTAAATGAGGCACGAGTTGCTTATAGTTCCGCTGGAAGTCAGCTTACTGGGGCCAAGGATGAATTAAAAAACTACTTTATCAATAGCCTTCGGGATGGAGTGGTTTTCCAAACATTAAAAGAAGAAGGGGAAGCCGTAAGGGCAAATGAAATAGTAGCATTAATAGGAGATAGTAGTAACCGCGTAATCCGGTTAGCGGTAGACCAACAGGATATTGATAAAATCAGAGTAGGACAAGAGGTTTTGTTACAAACAGATGTCACTGGCGGGAAAATTTATAAGGCCTCTGTTACCCGCATCTATCCTGTCATGAATGAGGCAGATCAAACATTCCGAATTGACGCACATTTTACAGAGCCCGTATCGGCAACTTTCATACATAATTCAATTGAAGCAAACATAATCGTACAAACAAAAAATAATGCCCTTGTGCTGCCAAGAAGCGCATTAACGGATGACGACAGCATCTGGATACGAATAAACGGTAAGAATAAAAAGACAGTTGTGAACGTGGGCATAAAGACGCTTGATTACATTGAAATACTTGCTGGTGCGGATGAAAAAACGGCTGTATTAGTAACTTCTAAATAAGATTACACAGTGCTATTGGTAAATCTTAAAATATCCAGAGTACAACTCCTCGCAAGAAAGCGGCAAACCATTATTGCTATGCTTGGGGTCACTTTTGGCATTGCCATGTTTATATTGATGATCAGCTTTATGAAAGGAGTCAACCAATTTCTCCATGAGGTGATGTTATCATCTACTCCCGATATCCATATCTACAATGATTTCAAAGCAGACCAATCATCTTCGATTACAGCCCGATTCTATCAACAGGATTCCCATAAATTGGTTATTGTACATCATTTACGACCTAAACAAATAAACCTGGGTCTGAAAAATGCTCCTGGTATCATTGCAGACCTAAAAAAAGACCCCAATATTACAATTATATCCCCTCTCGTATCTGCACCACTGTTTTTTGATTATGGATCTGTACAGGTAGGCGCCAGTGTAGATGGCGTAAATATCCTGGAAGAAAACCGACTTTTTCACCTGAAAGACAAAATGAAAAGTGGACAACTGGAAAACCTGCTTAATACACAAAATGGAATTATACTTGGCGATATGCTAGCCAGTAAACTAAATGTCGTCCCAGGCGACCTGGTAACGCTGAATGCTCCCTCTGGTACACAAGGACGGTTCAGAGTAATAGGTACTTTCAAATTTGGAATTGGCGCCATTGATGCCGCTAAATGTTACGTAAACCTTTCTTCATTGCAACAGCTATTGAGCAAAAACCGGGACTATATTACGGATATTCGGATAAAACTTGCGGATAATTCCCAAGCCAAAGTCCTTGCGCCAATTCTCGAAAGAAAATATGGATATAAGTCCGATGACTGGGAAACCACCAACGCTTCTATGATTGCCTCCGATACCATCAGGGATGTGCTTACATTTGTAGTTAGCTTTACACTATTAATGGTAGCTGGATTTGGGATCTATAACATCATGAATATGGTAATCACCAACAAAATGAAGGATATAGCCATCCTTAAAGCACAAGGCTTTTCGGGTAAAGATATCGTCCAGATATTCCTGTCACAATCATTAACTATTGGAGTATTCGGAACCACAGCGGGATTGATATTAGGGTATCTACTATCCTATCTTGTATCCCGTGTTCCATTTCCTGGTGGCGACATTTTCAGCCTTAAGTATTTCCCAGTGCTTTTTGAACCCAAATATTACTTTTTCGGAGCACTATTTGGAATGCTCACCACATTACTGGCTGGAGTAACACCGGCTATCAAAGCATCAAAAATAGACCCCGTAGCGATTTTGCGCGGAAATCAATAATATGCAACAAGAAATTCTGAAAGCGGAGAAACTAAATAAATACTTTTCTGAACCAACCACATTTCATGTGTTGAAAGATATTTCCTTATCGATAAAAAGAAGTGAATTTGTATCGATAATAGGAAAGTCTGGTTCCGGAAAATCAACGCTATTGTACTTACTTTCCACTATGGATACAGATTATGAAGGGGAAATATTTATTCATGACACCAAAATTACAGGGCTGAGTGAGAAAGCACTGGCTCGTTTCCGCAACGAACATATCGGGTTTGTATTCCAATTCCATTACCTTCTTCCAGAATTCACGGCATTACAGAATGTAATGCTCCCTGCTATGAAACTGGGAAAGTCAGATATTAAAACAATAGAAGCCCAAGCCATGGAAAGATTACGACAAATGGAAATGCAGGATTTTGCACTTAAACCCTCAGGAAAATTATCCGGCGGACAACAACAACGCGTGGCTATTGCGCGCGCATTAATCAACAATCCAAGTATCATCATGGCGGATGAACCCACTGGCAACCTGGACTCTTCCAATACAGCAAGAGTGTTCGAAATTTTTCAGGAACTCATGATACAAGGCAACACCATTATTATTGTCACCCACGATCAGGACTTTGCAAAAAAGTCTGGAAGAATCATTGAACTCGTAGATGGCTGTATAAAATAGCATAGCACCTGACTAAATATGCTCTCTTAAATCCCCAATTTATCAAGTACTCGATGAACGATCCTATCGCACCGGGTAGGGTGGAAAGGGAAAATCACCTGATTCTTGTAGTCATGGGAAAGCTGTTCATGCAGCATCATTTTGGCCCGGATTTGCCGGAGTTTTACGTTTACAGGGGAGATATTGAGTACTTTGCTGGTGTCAGCTACGCTAAGCTGTTCTATTTCCCTCAGTATAAAAACGACCCGGTAATCTTCCGGGATACTTAAAAGTGCTTGCTCCAGTATATTACTGGGCTCTTTGGTACTAAATACTTCCACAGGGTGTTTCTTAGGTTTCAGAATAATCTGACTGCTTCATAGTTGAAATCTTCCTGGTCCCCATTTTCACTTTCCAATTGATAACACACATGATAATTTCAATGTCTATTAGGGTGTCAATTCGTTGAATAATTCCCATTCAACAGGTATTAGAGTACGAAGGAGAAAAAAAGGTTACAAAAAATTTCAACTTTTTGTAACCTTTAAAATCTGTTCTCTAATCCATATAAAGCGGCCATAGTAGCCCACGATTATTAACCTGAATGACCTAAAAAGCGCAAATCGAAGCATGATTACCGTTCAAAACTTTAAACAGACCTACGCATCCCTGCCCCCATTGACCCATCAACGCGAGTCTTCAAGCGAACTGAATGCATCTACCAGTGATAGGAGAATGTATATGTAGTTGACTAATACGGGTTCAA
The DNA here is from genome assembly GCF_019236475.1 of Chitinophaga sp. Lineage (GTDB taxonomy): Bacteria > Bacteroidota > Bacteroidia > Chitinophagales > Chitinophagaceae > Chitinophaga. Next base: position 130,018 of record NZ_JAFAIX010000004.1, on the reverse strand, counting down.
CTATTATTGCAAGCAAGTTTCCCTAACTTGCAAGACAATGCAAAAAATTCCGGTTCGATATATTATCGAAGCACCGAAAGAACCCGGCTTTTCTGGCGGTTTCAGCATGCGATCTCTCGAAGATCTCATGGAGGGACAGGATATGCTGCAGGAATTGCACCGGCATTCCTTTTACTATGTATTGGTGCTAGAAAAAGCCACCGGCAGCCATAGTATTGATTTCGTGCCCTATCCCGTGAAGGATAACGCTGTATTTTTCATGCGGCCAGGGCAGATACATCAATTATTCCTGAAGGAAGATAGTCGGGGTTACCTGCTACATTTTACCGAGGATTTTTATGCCCCTATTGAAGCCTCCGCCAAGCAAGTTTTGCGGCACGCTGCTACCAGGAACTATTTTCCCATGGAAGAGGTGCAGTTCCAAAGACTCCTCCAGGTGCTGGCCATCATTCACCGCGAATACAGGGAAAAACAAGAACGCTATAAACAGGCGATAAAATCCGCCATGGATATCTTCTTCCTAGAGTTATTACGGCAGGATAACAAGCAAACAACAGCAGAACATCCGGAATATATGCAGGAGCGTTTGGATGAATTGCTGGAATTGATCGAGAGACACGTGTCTGTCCATAAGCAGGTAGCATTCTATGCCTCAAAAATGCACCTCAGCCCCTTCCAACTGAATACCGTCACCAAAATGCTGTTGGGTAAGAGCAGCTCGGCGCTCATTAATGAAATGATTATCCTCGAGGCCCGCAGGCAACTCCTTGCCACCTCCAACCAGGTAAACCAGATCGCTGCCATGCTCGGCTACGAGGACGTTTCCTACTTCATCCGCTTTTTCAAAAAGCATACAGGCTTCTCTCCTGAAGTCTTTCGCAGCAACCATAGATAAGTCCTATTAATGCTGATTTTTGTCCTACTCCCCACCATAGGTATCCAGTAAATTTGTATAAAACACTATCTACTATGAAAGAAATGTGGGATGAACGCTACTCGAAACAGGAATTCGTTTATGGTAAGGAGCCTAATGAATTCTTCAAATTACAGTTAGACAAGCTTCCGGTAGGATCTATTCTAATGCCCGCCGATGGCGAAGGCCGTAATGGCGTCTATGCCGCCCAAAATGGCTGGAAAGTGACTGCTTGCGATCTTAGCCAAGAAGGGCGCAGTAAAGCCCTGCAATTGGCCGCGGAAAGAGGTGTTACTTTGGAATACTTGGTCGGCGACTTCGGTACGCTCCATTTTCCGGAATCATCATTCGATGCCGCAGGACTCATTTTCGCGCATTTTCCAGCAGCACAAAAATTCCATTTACTCCAGCAAGTAGATCATTACTTGAAGCCAGGTGGATACGTAATCTTCGAAGCATACAGCAAACAACACATAAAATTTCAACAACAAAATCCTACTGCTGGCGGCCCTAAGAATGTGGACGACCTGTACTCCACGGAGGAGTTAATGCAAATCTTCGGTCATTACAAGGTTCACTTACTGGAAGAAGTGGAAGTAAAGCAGGAGGAAGGAATTTATCATAATGGTCTCGGGCTTGTAATGCAGTTTGTAGGTAGTAAGCCCGTGTGATGAGCTATGCGTGTTCAGATTGGTATTAATCTGGCCATATGGTACCTTCCTGCGTTTGGCTAAGCCATGGGCGGCCATTAAAAAGGGTGCCTTCATGGGCGAGCAGGCATGCCTTGATCCAGGCTGCGCCTTCGGAATGATCATTTACTTTATAACTGCTGGAATAAACGGTACCGATACTATCCTGGTAGCATTGATAAGCGGGATACTTCCCGTTATTAGCAGTCTCGTCTTGTAAGTATGCAGATACTTGGTAGTCTGGAGATCGACTGGTGTTAAACGAAGCCTCTAAGTAGCACTTGATAGTGATCGTTGTGCCGGCCTGGTTGAAACGCCATTCATACAATGGGTTACTATTGAGTGAAAAAGAAGTAGTGGCAGCCGAGAAAGCCAGCATAGCACTTGTGAAAGCATTATCAGTGCCAACAGTAACGCCAAAGGTGCAATTGCCGTAAAGCGTTACATCCGCACTGACCATATAGCCAGACTGCAGCGTGAATTGATCGTATTGGTTAACATTCCAATACTGCTCTGAGTCGGAACCATTAACCCAACGAAGGGTATACTTCCACATAAGAATAATTTTTTCAGACCCACTTAATCATAAACAGTTCGTAACTCATACACGGTTTCGCTGCAGCATGATATAAAGCTATTGTTTATAGGAATAAATGATGAAAGAAGGAGACCGTTTCGGCCTCCTTCCGTTATATGCTTAAAGGGCTGCTTCCAAGTAGGAGATTTCGAGAGGTTCTGCAGTAACAGCCAGGGTTCCAGTAGGCAGGAAAGTACCGGAATTGCTGTCATAGGCAACAGAAATTGTATTAACGCCGCCACCAAATTTCAGGGCAGTCATTGGAGAAGTCACAGTAGTTACAACTGAGTTACTTTTTACCTGTGACTGCAGCCAGATATATACGGTAGTGTATGGAGTCATCACCGCTGTACTAGCCAGCAATACAGGAACTGCGGAAACAGCATTACCGGAAATAGGTGTACCGTTTACAGTAGCAGCCTGGAATAAACCTACCGTCATGTAAGGTACGGCACTGTACAGGTTCTGGAGGGCAAATGAACTTGCCTGACCACCGTTAGCAGGACCAGTGATAACGCCTGAATCCTGGAGGGTATACAACTTGTTCATCGAAGCGTTAGGCCCTGTAGCTGACATTTGTGAAAGCGTAGCGCCATTGGTAATAGATGAAGTAGACGCATAAATACCATATTGCTCATCCCAGGTAAGCTGGTTAGCCTGTAATGGTTTATATACCTGCCAGGCAACATTAGGAGTTCCTGATCCGGAAGGTTTTGCTACCACCACATTGGTACCAGTAGCATACAATACTTGTAACTGATCGTTAGTAAAACTAACATTTAATGCATAGTCTGCCATAGTTTCATAGTTTAGTAAATAAGCACCTACTCTTTTTTAGGCTTTTCGGTATCCGCCTCTTCGCAGCCAGGAGTTCTATTTGACTGACCATTCAAATCTACGTAGGCAGATATCAGTTTCCTATTTCATCATATTTCATTATTGTTTTTATAATATTTCAAGTAGATAACATGCTCCCGCTTGCACCTATCTGGAACAAGTCCGGCAGTTGCTTATTGTGTAAAATCGTATATCCGACCACGTTATATCATTTCGAAAATGAGCTTCCGCAGCTCCTCGCCAGAAAAAGTGCAAAGTCAGCCGAAAGGGACTGTATGGATTTCAGTGTGGCAGATCCTTTTTTTCATACATCCGCGCAAGGGCGTTATCCAGGGTTACCGGGGAGGTAAGGTCGCGGTAGTCAGCAGTTACAGGTTTGAGCGGGATGGAGAAATCCAGTTCCCGGAATCGTCTAAACAAGGTATGGGCATCTCCTATACGCTCTGTAACCTGCTTTACAAGTACGGTGTTAAGCAATTCATATAAGGGATGATCTTTTAGAAAAGCGGGTATGCCAATCACTTCGGGGCTTAGTTGTTGGTCGTAAATATCGGCGATACTGTTGCCACATACGGCTGGGTATCCAGTTAGGCATTCGATAAGGATCAGTCCCCAGGCATACAGGTCCGCCTTTGTTGATGGGGGCTCTCCTCGCAATTGTTCAGGGGCACAATAAGCGGGCGTTCCCATTGTATCAGCATGCTGCATCACATCCTGTACAAAGGCACTAATACCAAAATCAAGAATCTTTATATGTGGGAAGACGTCTCTACGAAGGATAATAATATTCTCCGGCTTCAAATCGCGATGGGCGATTCCATTTGTATGTGCACAACACAATGCGTCGAGCAACTGGCCCATGAATACGCGCGTATCGTGAATCGAAAGCGCCCCGTTTCGCAACAGTTGCTGCTTTAGTGTGTGCCCTTCCAGGAATTCAAATGCAACAAAGGGAATTCCATCGGTGGTAAGCCCTTTATCTAACAACTTAACAATATATGGATGACTGATCCCCCTACATACCTTCGCTTCGCGTTCAAAGGGACTTAACTGCTGTGAATGGAGCAAAGATCGTTTAAGTACCTTTAAGGCCACCAATTGCCCCGTATGCTGCTGTCTAGCTTTATATACATGACAGGTGGCTCCTTCTCCTGTACATTCCAGTAAGTGATAGTTTTCTACCAAAGGGAATGTAGCAGCAGAACAGCAATAGTTTTTCATACCTTCTGGTTTCTGAAAGGTTGTACGTCTGCTTCTATCTGATCACCCTTTTGGATGGTGAAATAAGGATGGCCAAGGCGGATTTCTCCCGGCCTTCTTTCTATGATGTTATTAAAGAGATAACCGACATCGGGGATCTCACATAGTTGCTTACGTAAACGGAAAATCTGGAGATTGAGGAAATAAACGTCTACTTCTTTTCGCAATTCCCTTGACACGTCTGCTATCACCTCATCTATTAAACACCAGCCCTGATCTGCGTTTGCCAAAGACAATAGACGGTCCTCATATCTTTTCCGGGCCAATGAAAGCAGCAAGTAATTATGAGAGCGGCTGCCTAAATCCAGGGAAGTATATTCGTTCAATGCAAGCTCTAGGCGGATATGCTCTTCGTTCAAACTCAGGTGAAAATTAAATACCGCTGTATCTTTTACTGAATGCTGGACAATCGTATCTTCCAATTCATCAATGGCTACAAATTCCCATTCATCGTCGGCATACTGTATCGTGGTACCATCCATAAGGGTATTTACACTTCCCCCTCTTTCATATACCCACCCCTTTTCTGGTAAAAAATAAATAGTTGCATCGTGCTGTCCCCTATCAGGCAGCGCCGTGGCAAACGATAACCGGATGATTTGATTTTTCCGGTGAACTGATTTAAGGAAAGGAAATGGTGGCTCGAGGTCGGTTACTTTCCACCTCGTTTGCGCATCAGCACCGAATTGGATGATGTGTTGTTTGAATAGTTTCACTGTACGGTTCCACACATGCTGTCCGTCTATTAAAGTACCGTTGCGACTGTAATCACGCAAGTACCAGCCATCTTTAGACCAAAAAATAGTAGCATGTGCCTGAGAAACATCATTAAAAGGCAGGTAAAGGTTTACCATGACCGGATTTCTGCCCACAGTAAATAATGGGGTGGGAACAATAAGCTCATCAGTAACCAAATTATGAATGCTTGCCATGAATGTGATTTTGAGGGTTCACGTAGGAAAATGGTAAATTCAATAACGCATTCTTTTCACAGCAGTGACTTCCATAGGTAGGACAATGGACCAGTCTATACTCCAACGGCGGATACCACACATTGGGAATACCAATTTACAAATGCATTGCCACATTGCAAAAAATATTCTTAGGGGAAAGGTATTTTTAGGAGCGATGTCTTCCCTGTATTTATTATCTAAAGCTACCGGCTATTCGGCTAATGCGGCCCAGCCATTTTTCTCTGAATACCGGGCTGGAACCCTTCATGGAAGCAATGTATGAGACTTTTATCACTTTAATACCGCATAATTCCAGGGTACCGCGTTTAGACTGATTGAGTGCGGGACTCCGCATAAACAATATGTCGTACTATCTGGGGGTATCGGCAGTAGCGATGATATGTGCTGTTTTCCTACGGAGCAGTTTGCGGATCATTGATGATCCAGGGATGGGTTCAAAAGTTATCCCGGGAAGGAAGGTACGGTCAATAAAGCCTTTCATCATCGCCGGAGAGCCATACCACCATATAGGGAATACCCAGACGATATGATCAGCCACCTTTATCTTTTCGATGGCAGTCACCAGATCCGGTTCAAGTTCCGTTCTTTTGCGGTAACCGTATTGCAGATTGGGATTGAACTGCAGTTCTCTAATGATAATGGAAGATATCTGAAAGGAATCGGCAAGGCCTCCAAGGTATGCCCCTATTAATGCATCATTGAAACTTGCATTGTCTGGGTGGCCGTTTATAATTAGTATCTTTTTCATGCCTGCAAAGCAAAGCCATGTAATCCTCTGGAAAAAGGACAAATGTCTAATTCGCAAAGGCTTTTCTGATCCGACTCAAGTGCCGCTGCGTAATCCCCAAATAAGAAGCCAGATGTTGCAGTGCTCTCGCGCTCCTGCTCTTTGATATACTCATAAGGAATCACCACTATTTCCGCATCCGTAATCGCCTGGATATTCTCCCCTGTAGGCTCCTGCGTTAGAAAAGAAGCATAGGTTGTAATAAAGGATCCTTCAAACATGAAGCAACTGGTAACTTCCTCCCCTTTATCGTTTATGTAATATGATCTGAAGATACCTTTATTGATATAGGCCACTTCTTTGCAGGAGTGGCCGTTGCAGATGAAGTAGTCGTTTTTTTTGAGAGTGCGCGTGGAAGTGGTGATGGCCGCGATTTCCTGAGGGGAAAGGGGGGAGAATGAGTGGAGGTAGTGATGCATGATGGTGGCTGATGGTGTAGGGCAAAGATAAGGAGCTCAATAGATAGAATTTGTATAACTATTTGTTCAAACTATAGGAGTTGCTTCTACCCAGTATGTGAAGAAATCTTAAGGATCCCTACAAATTTCTTTCCTCGCAAAGACGTACATAGCCTAACTCCAGCTAGGTTATGTTCTATTTACAATGTCTAAATGACTTTATCTCAATAATACATCCTATTTATTATAGAAACTTTAACAAAAAGCACTAGTACCAAAACAATTCGAATATTGTTATAAGAATGGAGTTTATATTGATACTAAATTAATTTCACAATTTTCGTTTCAATCTATACACCGTAACAGATTAGTACCCAATGTAAAATATTTTGTAGAAGCATGAATGTTCAAGTTTTCACTCCAAATTTCCTAAAACATTTTGGTATCTCAGGTTTTTATCAACAAGAAAAGAAAGGTGGTCAAAAAATGGTCTATTTTCCAATTTGTAATGGAGAATATGTTGTCCTAAAACATTTACATAGCGGTTTAGGTGATCGAGAAACTAGGGAAATGGAGATCTATGAAAAGTTCAAAGCTATTAATGGCATCCCCAAAATAATTAAAATAGAGCAATATGGGAATGAAACATTCATTATTGAAGAATATATTGAAGGAAATACACTTATAGATATCGCTAACCAATATGCCGGGAATGGGGATAGCGTCAAAAAATTAATTTGGACTATCATGGATATAATGCACCCTATATGGGAGGCCAAATATGTTCATAGAGACATAAAACCTGAGAACATAATTATTCGCTTAGATGGGACCCCAGTAGTTATAGATTTTGGCATCGCAAGAGATCTAGAAGCTAATTCAATTACAGGGGCTGGTTGGCAGCCTAAAAGCTGGCGATTTGCAAGTCCAGAACAATATCAGGGGGACAAAGACAAAATATCCTACAGGACTGATTTCTTCAGTCTTGGAATTCTAGCTTATTATTTGTTCCATCAATATCTACCGTTCGGAAATAATGAGCAGGAAATAAGTAACAAGTTCAAAAGTAAAAACGAAAGTTTTATCACTCATAAAGATTTTCCACTAACAAATTTTTGCATAGAGGCATTAAAGTTCAGCCCTGCAGAACGTCCGAGGAAAATAAAAGATTTAATCAACTTACTCTAACCATGAAGACATTACATTTAGTTGGCCATAGACATAATTGGAATTTGGATTCACATTTCAAAAATGGCATTGGTGATGGGTTCATTTTTTGCGCATATAGCTTTGAACCTGACTTCTATACAAAGGAAAAGATAAACAAAATAGATAGCCTGCAAGTACTCGAAAAATCATTCATTGATCTTCAATATTTTGGGAAAAAAGAGTCAGGGAATATAGGAAAAGGAAAATTAAGTCTTTATCCATTCCATCCTGCAGCTGATCAAGGTACTGCAAGTCAAACAACTTGCTATATGGAGAGTTCAATAATAAACGGGGTCAAATTTCAAACTGATTTAGGACTTACGGATATAATAATTCCAAACTATTATGAGAATGACGACCTTGGCCAATTTATGGGTCTAGTAGCTACAATAAATAAATGGCTCAAAAAAAATAGAATTGGAAGTAAGAGATACTATATGACTATTCCAATAACCTATCATACCATAATCGATGCAAAAAAAATAGATGATTTACTCTATACACTAACAGATATAGATATTGAGTTTGATGGTTATTATATTGTTTGTGAGCCCAAGCTAGAAATCCGGCAGAAGATAAATATTGATTTTAAATATTTAAGGAACTTATCTCGAGTACTTGAAGTTCTCAAAAAGCAAAAATTCATTACAATTTATTCTTATGCGAATTGGGATACCATGATCTTCTTGGCAACATGCGACATTGATTACATTACAATAGCCACATATGAAAATCTCAGATCGTTTAATATAAAGCGTTTTTTGAGTTCTGAGGATGGAGGACCTTCTAAAGGGTGGTATTATTCAGAGAAACTATTAAATTTTATAAAAGCTCCATTTATCGAACTTATTCGGCAACAAGATGGTTTAGAACTAATCAAAAATGAAAAAAATATATTCTCTGATATAATACTCGAAGCCAACTACCCCTGGAGTAATCAAAAGGCTGACGTTCACAAGAACTATATATTATCAATTGATAGAATATTAAAAGAAATTGGATCCATCGACAACTTGATTGATAGAAAAAATTTCGTAATAAGGTTAATTGATAGAGCTATAGATTCTTACAATCAACTGGAGGTAAAGAGTGTCTATTTTCAAGATGAGAGCAGGAATTATCACCTTGGAGTATGGAAGTCATACTTGCTTGCTAAGTAAATTGAGTCTTATTTGCTCATTAAGCAAAATGAACATTTTATCATCTATGGGTTTTTCACTAGTGGGCCTATGGTGGATTTTTAATATTCCGCTATTACAAATTTCAGCTAATCCAACATTATACTTTCTAAAATCCTCTAAATTTGCTAACGCAGGATTAATATAATTACTATCAAGAACGACGTATGACTGACTTGCAAACCATTTATATCGATAAGCCTGATTTAAAGCTCGTTTCCAGTTTTTCAATTTAGCCTCAATTGCTATGGAATCCGAGGCAATTAAATCATACGATTTTTTAAACTGGTAATATCCATCTTGTTGATTTATGTAACAATCAACAATTAATTTATTCAAGGACTTTTTTATTGTGAACTCATTAGCCTTCGTTATCTCCTTTATTTTGCTAATTGATACCTTAATGCCACTTTCGATGATTTTATATACTAGTATATCGAAGTAACCTAAACTATTTTTAGTTTTCTTCTCTTTTTTAATTTTAGTAATCACAAGATCGGCAATTCCATATCCTAAGTTAACTTCCTCTAGAACTTCTGTATTAAGCTTGTTACTTGTCCAATTGCAAATTGGAGAAAAATTACTCTTCAACTTAATTACCAATTGTCTTTCCGTAGTAAACATGCTTATCTAATTAATATATATGTTGAATCATCAATATTCTTATTTCTCGTCAACTTATCTAAGTCACTTTCAATTGTGGTCAAAGACTTCTTGTTTATGGACTCAAAAAATTCAGCTTTATTGTCCTCCAACAAATGATAAAATCCATCAGTACATAGTAAAATATGCCCATCCATTCTTGGAATACTCTGTTGTTTAAAGTCCCTAATTGAAACAGAGTCCAATCCTAAGCACTTAGTAATAACATTGCGATCTCCAGAAATTTTATCATCTTGACTTATTTGCTCAATATATTGATTGGTTATTACGTAAATCCTAGAATCTCCCATAGAAGAGTAAACGATTCTCTCATTTTCATCAGTAGGCACAAATAAAGAACAGTAGGTTGTAAATGCTTCAGGAAGTTCCAGAGATAAAAGGTACAAATGACACCCAAACATCAGCTCTCTAAGGTTAATACTAGACACATCAACATGCTTATTAATTTGATGTTTTAAATAATCACATACAAGCTGGGTAGCTAGTTTGCCATTTGCTGCACTTCCTACTCCATCAAAAACAACAAAAAAATAATAGTTTAAGTTTTCCTCAATAAAAAAATTGTCTTGGTTCTCATTTTTATTGATCCCCTTAATCGACTGGCTTATATATTTCACACCCGTTATTGACACCGTTTAACAAAATTTTATTTCTAAGATATAATAAAATTTGGCTACAAATCTAAGCTATTATTGTATGTGCCTACATTAATCTTTGGAGAAAATCTAATTAAATAGTCTCATATGGCTCGATTTTAACTATATATGATTAACTCTCATTCCTTTTGTAAAGTGCTTCGGAGAGTCTCAAACCTAATAATGTAGCCTTTGGCTTTCTCGCAGACTTTTGATCGCTCTCCCCGTCGTTCTCAAGAATATTGTCAATCTTATTCATTTTGAATTCGAATGGTTTATGATAATCAGCAGGCATCTGGTCTAGTACTTTAAAACATACTTCTTTCGCAACTTCATGTTTATTCAGTCTAATACAAACCTCAACATGGCTTGTCAACCCATCTAAAACAAAAGTCCTGCATTTGGGACTCAAGGTCATTAAGTCTCGATTCCTAATAAGATCAAAAAGCCTTGACCCTGGATAGTTAAACAATTTATTGAATCGGTCCCTCTGATCATTATACATCCATCTATAATTTCTGTCATTAATTTCATTAAAGCGCTTTCGATCTTTAAGCTCATTTCTTTCAGTTACAAGTATGTTGGATGCATACACCATATGGGTTCCCAGGATTTCAAGATATATTTCTTCTGCTATCTTCGGCTTTGTTCCTAAGTAATTGTCGAGTATCTCTACTGCTTTGTATCGAAACTGAGAACTTCCTTCTGCCCAGTGATACCTAGCATTCATAATATTAAAATCAGGTTGGGCTTTAAACCAATGCCAATAATCCTTAAATAATTTTATTGCTTTATCAATTCTTCCCTTTTGGGTAAACAAATAATTGGCGTAATTTAATAATGCCTTTAGCCTAACCTCAATTTTAGCCGATTCTCTTTTTATAATTCTACGATACTGATTTTCAACCTCACTTTCTGATGAGTCAATTCTCTTTGAATCCGCAATTTTCAATAGTGCATAATCTGTCTCTAGTTTTTCTCCACTCTTTATCAGATTAAATCGATTTGTTATATCTCCGTCATATTCCCTCCCTTTGTTCTCATAATAAACTCTCATCAGTTTGAGAATTTCAGGCGAGTACACTTTGAATAAATCATTATCAATTCTTTCGATTATACGAAGCTTGATTAGCTCATTCAGTGAGTTATCAAACAATTCCTCATTATCTTCCTTATTTAAGATAAATTTTAAATTTTCAATAACCCCAGTTAAATCATCGGAATTTACAAGTAAATTAATTCCAAGAAACATATTCTTTGCATCCAATGATAAATAGTCATAAATCCGATCATACAAAAATTTCTTAGCTTCATCCAAAGACTTAATATCAATTAATAACGCCTCATTTATTGATCCTTTTAATGCATACATTATTAGGAACTGTAAAATAAAAAGTGGCCTACCTGATGTAATAGCATGTATTGTTTTAGAATATTTCCGAAAAACTTTTATGTCCTTGTCAATATTCAGATCTGGAAATTCATTTTTTGATGCTTTAATTAGGAATTCAATAGTTTTGCTCTCATCTAATTCATTAGTTTCAATCTCAAGCCCAGTTATTAGAGTTGCAGACCTAGTTGTTAAGATTACCTTATGTGAGTTAATATTCAGTCGTTGAATAAATGAAGTAATCTTATTCTTCTCATCTTTACTAAATGTTTCAAAATCATCAATAACAATTAGCACTCGCCCTTGATAATTAATAATAAGCTCCTCGCTTGTGTCAACAGTATCAAACATCAACCTATTAATAAACTCAATTATTTCATTTAGTGTATTGATATTTCCCTTTATTTCCTGTATGATCCCTCTATAATAATTATAATACCTATCCTTTGCAGACAAGAAAATTATATAATCAAACTTTTTAAATTCTTGATTGGACAGTATTTCACATGTGTTTTGAATTGCAGCAGTCTTTCCAATGCCACCATGTCCCCATAAAGTAGCAAATACAGTGGAATTATTTTTAGTTAAAAAGTTTATTATTTGATTTGATACGGAAAGGTCTATATATTTTTTATAGTTCTTTGTATAATTATTAATAATCGTACCGTTTGATGTTCGGCGCTTAAATCCATCCTCTACTATATTTATACTTGCCAATTCACTACACTCAATTTTTTTCCGACCTGTTCTAATTAATTGGTTATACACCACTCTACCAGTCAATTTCTCCTCAATTGAACAAAAAGTAAAAAAATCATTCTCATTATCTATAACTATAAAGGGAGTTAGCCTACCATACAGGTTGTCACTTAATTTCACATACAAACTATCTAACTTAAAATCACATACCTCTTTAGGACATGACCACACATTATAATCAGATCCATTCGCCTTAAAAATAATTCCATTGTATACTCCATTACGAAGCGATGATACTATTACTAGATCATTTTCTTTTAAAATTTGACAGATATCAGTCTCTTCAAATTGAGACAAAATTTCGGTAAACTTAGTAATATAATTATCAATATCATCCTCGAATGAAAATCCATGCCCAATTTGTTCATTTCGAAGATTAGGATATCTTTCAATCGCTTCAATTAGTTTTCTCAACTTCTTATTCCCAAAAATCTCTGATTTTAAATCAAGGTTCCTAGATACAGCAACAATACTCCCAATGGAAGGCTTCAAAATTGCATTAATAACCTCCGCTTTTTTTTCCTCTTCTAATTTATCTAAGTTTTTATTCCATAAATACCCGAGAATAAAAACCAGGTAAAACTCAAGCTTAGCTTGAAGATGTGTTTTAAGTTCAGTCTTCTTATCTTGAGATAATAATAAGTTAATTTTTCGATTGAGTTGATTCAGGATGTAGTTCATAGTTTATTGGGATATATTTTGCCTTCTTTAATTTGTACCTTTTTTCCACTTGTATTATTATCCACTACTCAGTGATAAACTTCCTATTTTACAATCCACACATAAACCATTGCTTATCAAGCGGTGTAACTCGGAAAGTAGTGAAATTCCAATGTAATCTCAAATATTTTTTAAAAGGTTCTATCCTTTTCTCATATGATGATGGATTGAATCATACCTTAATAATAAATCCTGATCTTAATTAGAATTTATCCATCAAACCTGGGCACGTTCCATTGCTGAATAGAGTTGCTTTATTGATCGCAATCCCCCAAATATTGGACTTTGCGAACAATCAAATTGAGATACTGTATCTTACCTTATAGTATAATCTAATCTCAAAGAATTGATAAAAACGGATTGCTACCTATTTCAACTACTGATAGTCCTAAATTATGAATATAAATTTGTTCCTTTTTTTTCAGTTTGAGATTCCACAGAATCTTAATGAATAAATTTAGATGCAACGTAGCAAGGAAGATTCACAAGAGGAAATCAAAACTTATTTCAAAGGCTATTTTGAAATGATCTACAATTCCCCAAACACAAAAAAGCCACTCAAATCCTAAGACTTAAGTGGCTTTATCCGTGATCCCGCTGGGACTCGAACCCAGGGCCCATACATTAAAAGTGTATTGCTCTACCAACTGAGCTACGGAATCATATCGCTGCTTTCACCGCGATACCCTTGTTTGTAACGGGAGTGCAAAGATAGGAATTATTTTATTCCCGCCAAATTTTATTCAAAAAATATTTAAAAAGTTGAAAATGAGGAGGTTACTTGCCGCCGAATAACATCTTGTAGCGAATAATCGGATCATCCTTCTCGGAAGGTTCAAATATCCGCAGTAGGTAATAATTCCCTGCTACCCAGTCCGCTACGGCATTGTCGTAGTACGGGGAGCCAGGGTTTCCACTCTGCCCTCCTGGATATATGCCATAGGCCTCCGTTTTGGAAGTCAACTGCACCACCATCCTCCAAGAAGGACCATGCGTCTTCTTCGTAGCATTGACGATGTTCTGACCGCCACCGGTATTCAGATGCATGGCACTGAAGGCTTTTAATACCCGCGTCAAGTGACGGATGTCGGTGCCACGATATTTACCGAGTGGTAGTATCCCTTGCTTATCGGCCTCCTCAACTTCACCGGCGGTGGCGATAAAGGACGCATGCACAAGGTCGGATAATGTCTCTCGCTGCGGTGTATGCTTATCATCTATGAACTTAACCGTCGTATCCCGCAACAACATCATCAAAGTGGCTGTCGACTGCGGGTACGGCAACATGATACTATCATTGATATGTATATCATCCATCCAGAGAGTATCCTCTAAATGCCCCCACATCAAATTGAAGATAGTAGCAGCGCGACTCCCAGGACTAGCCACCCCATCCCAATCGACCAACTCTTTCCAGTACCCTTTCTGCTTGTCGTTGAGGGAACCGGTATACATGTGTGCTTTTAGCATTGGCATGGCATCACGGGCAAACAGATTGGTATTGTCTGTTTGTAAGTTCATCATGTCTTTAGGGGTGATATTGCTCTTACCGGCCAACACTTCATTCACATGCTTGCCACGGAAGAGATCATAAGAACCATAAAGGTTGTATGGATAGGTACTGTCGGTGGCTCGTTGATTGGCGGAGCTCACAAAGCCACGCGCCGGATTCTTGATATGCGGCAGTTCTCCATGTGGAATATATCCCTGCCATGCAAAACTGCTGTCTGTTCCGGGCATCACGAACTTTCCTTGATCTTTCCAGCGCAAAGGATACTGCCCATTATGCCAAATGGCAATATCACCATCTTTATCAGCGAAGGCGAAGTTCTGAGCAGGACACTGATAAGTGCTGAGCGCATCCAGGTAATCGTCGTAATTTTTGGCTTTATTTAGTTTGTAGAAGGTGAGGAATTCATTGGATGGATCCAACGCTTTCCAATGCATGGCCAGGAACTGTTGATTTAAAGTCTTCTCCGGATAAGTGTTATCAAACATCGTTGGGCCCCATACGGTATAGGCCACCGTATCGTAGACGGTATTACCACCACGCACTTTAATGGCTTCTATCCGCTGTTCTGCTTTGCGCCACTCTCCCTTGAAAAGATATTCCGACTTCCCATTGCGGAACTGCATGCGATAGAAATCTTTCACATCTTCTTCGCCATTCGTTACACCCCAGGCGATATGATCATTGAACCCGATGATAACGCCCGGCGCTCCTGGCAAGCTCGCACCGTATACATTCATTTCTGGCGTATGAATCTGTACTTCATACCAGAGAGAAGGCAAACTCAATCCCAGATGGGGATCGCTACAGAGGATAGGCGCTCCCTTCATGGTTTTACTCCCCGCTACGGCCCAGTTATTACTACCGTTGGCAGGGTCCGGATTGTTCATTTGATATTTCATGTAGGCGGCATCCATTGCCAGTACAGAATCTGGCGGCGCTACCGCTTTACTGCTGGCCTTTTCGTAGGCTGTGCCTTGGGGAATGATAGGATCGGTGCTATCCAAGAAATCCGGATACATCACGTTAAAATCCTTCTGGCTATAAAATTGTCTAGCTTTCGTATAGCCAAGATCGTTAGCAAATCCTGCTAGATCATGCGCCATGTATTTCAACAGATAGGCGGAATTGATTACATCCCATTTTTCCGGCTTGTAATCCAATATCTTGTATTCTACTGGTAAGGTGGCATCGGTGAGCGTGGCAATATAGGCATTGACACCAGCAGCGTAAGACTCTATGGCATCCTTGGTAGCCGGATTGGCCAACATCTCTTTTAAACATTCCTCTGCACCATAACCCATCCCTCTACGCCTGGCTTCCCGATCATATGGTATCATGGAAGGTCCTAGGATTTCCGACAGTCTGCCTGCAGCAGCGAACGTCTGCAACTCCATCTGCCAAAGCCTATCCCTGGCGGTGATATATCCCTGTACATAAAAGGCATCTGCCTCACTAGGAGCGAAAATATGCGGTACCATACGGTCGTCAAACCATACTTCCGCACTCCCTTTGTATCCTGGTAACTTGATGGATTCGCGCGTGCCATCAATGGGATCTGCATTTACCCAGAAACCCTCCTGGGGGCTCAATAACTTACCCAGTGGCGGTATGGAACCTATTTTGGTGTTCAGCGCCCAGGTCAACGATATAGTGATGGCGCCGGAAATAACTGCGGGGATGATTCTCATATTACTTCAAGGAATGTAATATGTAAAATACATCAAATTTGTTGCAATTCCGTCATTGTTTTAATACTGCTAATAATCGGTCGATTTCCGCTGTGGTATTATAACTATGCAGTACAATCCGCAACCGCTCCTCTCCTTTTGGCACTGTGGGATGTAAAATGGCGCGCACATCCAACCCCGATTCCTGCAACGCGGCAGCTACTGTTCTCGTATATTCGTTCCCTTTAGTAATCACAGCCTGTATCGGTGTTTCACTGGGAATGTTTTCAAAATGATGTATCCCCTTCCGGAAATAGGCTGTCAACTGCTTTAACTGCGCCCGCGCTTCGTGCATGTAAGGGAACAAACTGTAAGAGGCCTGCACGGCCGCAATGGCCGCCGGTGGTAACGCGGTCGTATATATGAAAGTCCGGCAAAAATTAATGAGATAATCCCGCAGTGTAGTAGATCCCAACACGACCGCTCCATGACAACCGACCGCTTTCCCAAAGGTATGTACCCGCGCAAAGCAATAGTCCTGCAACCCCAGGTGCTGCACCAACCCTTCTCCTTTGGCGCCAATGATGCCAGTGGCATGGGCTTCATCCACTATCAGACAAGCATTTAACTCTTTACACATCTTGGCGATTTGTTGCAATGGCGCCATATCTCCATCCATAGAATACACGGATTCTATGGCTACAAAGACATTCCCTTTTGCACGCTCGATTTTCTTTTGCAATTCCACCAAATCGTTATGGGCAAAGGAAAAGGACTCGGCGTTCGACAAGCGAATACCATCCCGGATACTGGCATGTATCAACTGGTCATACACAATGGTATCTCCTTTCTGCGGAACAGTGGAAAAGAGCCCCAAATTGGCATCATAACCGGAATTGAATATAAGGCCGGCCTGGGCCTGGTGAAAGGCGGCCAAATCCTGCTCTACTTCTTCTATCCAGGGATAATTACCTGCCAGCAGTCGCGATCCAGTACTCCCCATCATCGGGGCCCGTTCTTGCGTCAAAGTGTGAACGGCTTCCTTCATGGCGGCACTCCTGGCGAGTCCCAGGTAATCGTTGGAACAAAAGTCAACGAGATTACCGGAATGGCGCAGGCTCCGGAACATATGCTGCTCTCTGCGTTGCTGTAACTGCTGTTGTAAGAAATCTTCCATAATTGTTGTATTGCCACCAAGTTAAAAATCAAACTTATCTTCGCAAAAAAATTGCATTTGCCGATATCATGAGTAAAGTTTCCATTTTAGGCCTAAAATTACCTTCCGATCCAAGGTGGGTAAATCTGGCGGCCATCTCCCTCCAAGATATTCTGACGGATCACGCTTATTGCGAACAAAAGGCGGCTTCATCTGCTATTTCCCTCATTCAGCGCAATCCCGGCAGAACCAGAATGGTGGAAGAACTGGCGCCTATCGTAACGGAAGAATGGGGTCATTTCCGCCAAGTATTGGCCGAAATGAAGAAGAGAGGCCTTCAATTGGGTAAACAAAGAAAAGACGATTATGTTAACGCTTTGCTGGAATTCAAAGTAAAAGGCGGCAGCGCCGAAGATGCTTTCCTGGATTCTCTCCTGATATTTGCACTCATCGAAGCCCGCAGTTGTGAACGCTTCCGCCTCCTCAGCGAAGGACTGGAAGATGAATACCTGCGCGAATTCTACCGGAAATTTATGATCTCTGAAGCCGGCCACTACCGCCTCTTCATCGACCTAGCCATCGAATACTTCCCAGAAGATCGCGTACGCCAACGCTGGCAAGAATGGCTGCACAGAGAAGCTGAAATAATGAATGAAATTGAAGTGCGCGGCGATAGAATGCACTAATCGCACACGAAGATGAGATTTGTATAAATAATATCGGGAGACACGTGTCTCCCGATATTATTTATCTCCTTTATCACTTCGCCCAGAGGCAAAGTTCCCTAGAAATTATACCCTATATTCACGTAAAACCGGAGCTTTCCCACTTGATCACTATACATCATAGTGGCTTCTATCGGTCCTAATCTACTGCTGTAACCCGCTCCTAGCCCATATCCGCTGAGATATTTATATTTCCCCGAAGTACTGGCATTCAAATCATACACGGCTGCCCCCACTTTCGGCATGGCGAAAATATTCCGCAATACTTCCCATTGCCATCCCAACTGCATGGCGGCTATACTGGTGGTAATCACTTCGCCTTCATATAAGCCTACAAATGGAATCTGGTTGTACATCACATCGGTCATGCCACCTACAAAATAGGTATTCACGCCCGTCTGACGATTGCCAAAATTAACGGCACCCGCAGCATTGGCGGTGATGGAAGAACGATCCCCCGTAGGCAGATAATACTTCGCTTTGATCATGGCATGCATGAAATCCTGGAAGTCGATGCCCACATCTTTTGGCTCCACCGGCTGCCCATTGACATTCACCCTTATCCCGCTATGCTGATTGTAAATATAACCGGTCTTAAAATCCAACAACATCCCCTTGCTAGGGTATATTTTCCTATCCAGCGAATTCACGCCGAAATAAATAAATGAATTCAATTGATTGGTACTGCCACGCAACTCCAAGTAGGGCGAGAATTGCGGCAAATATTTAATGTATTCCCATCGAGTAGTAGCGCCCATGGCCATGGTATTACCAAAGGTGAACTGCACGTCCATGCCTACATAGGCAAACTTATTCCGATATGATTGTAGCTTATTGAAAGACTCATCGTAAAAATTAATACCATTGTTTTCGTAATAAGCATTCAATCCCAATCCAAAATTCCTCCGACCACCCAAATATTTGAAGTATTCCGCCTGCAGACGCGGATTTTCACTGATACCCAACGTCACAAAGGAACGGGAATTCTTCGTGATAAAATTGCGCTGTGTGAGGTTCACAATCGCCATCGCATTGGTCAGACTATTATAATTCAGGGCGAATTTGGCAGATGTCAATGCATTCTCTTCTACAGTAATATCCATCCGGCTTTGACCATATCCTTCCGGTGTCAATTCATACGTAATGACCTTGTAAAAACGAGTACCATACACGTTTTGCACGGCATCCCGCAATTGCTGCGACGTATAACAACCGCCTGGTCTCAATCGCAATCGTTGTATAAAGAATTTCTCATCTGAATGCACCAATCCTTTTACATGGATACTACTGAGCTCAATATCTGTTGAAAACGGCAAGCGATTCTTTACAAACGCAGGACCAGGCGCCAACGCATTTAGCGAATCCGCCAAATGCTTAAATACCGGGTACATCTCTCTGCCCACCCGCTTTCCGGCTTCTATAATGGAATCTACACTGCCAAAGCTGGCAGCAGTATAAGGCTCCAATTCTTTTTTTAGGGAGACATAAATATCACATTCCTTCCGCTCTTTCTCAAAATCTACGGCATCCTTATAAAATCCCAATTGGTATAAAATATCTATCGGGGTGACCAGGTGCTCAGATTTACGCAAGCCTCCACTGACATTAGATCCTATGACTATATCGGCTCCCATCTCTTTGGCAGTGATCACCGGAAAATTTCGAACCACGCCCCCATCCACTAGCTTGCGTCCATTAATGGAAACAGCCGTAAAGATGGATGGAATGGCCATACTCGCCCGCATACTGGTCACAATCTCGCCACTGTCGAGGGTGACAATCTCCCCGGTAGCAACATCTGTGGCAATACATTTGAAAGGAATATTAAACCCTGAAAAATTCTTCTGGTCTTTTGCAGGCCAACACAACTTCGCCAGTTCCAACCAGAGCGCTTGTCCAGTGATTACGCCGGATGCCAACTTTGGCTTCCCAAATTCGAAAGGAATTTCTATGATGTATTTGTTGTACTCTTTCTTTTCTTCGTAGGATATATCCTGGATATTAGGCTGATTGGAGAACAATGCATTCCAGTCCATCCGTTTGGCGAGTACTTCAATGGTATCCCCGGAATAGCCCATGGCATATAAGCCCCCGATAATACTTCCCATACTCGTTCCCGTTAGATAGTCGATTTTCAGACCAGCACTGTCTATCGCCTCCAGGATACCAATATGCGCCAAGCCCCTGGCTCCTCCCCCAGAGAGGGTAAGGCCAATCTTCGGCCGCTGCTGCGCCTGGGAAATCACATGTAGGCACAGTAGCAGCGCGACGAATATTAAACGGAAACTTTTGTTCTGTCTTGGGTTCATGAGTATCGAGCGCTACACTAAGATAAAGAAAGATTCATATGCAGTTATGAAACGTTACAAGAATTCGTTAACTTTTACCTATATATTAATCCATCCATTTACACGTCTATGAATCAACTCTCTGCTAAACAGAATATCTGGCAGGTTATCTTTGCCTCTTCCGCGGGCACTTTGATAGAATGGTACGACTTCTACATCTTCGGAAGTCTCTCTGCCATTATCTCTGAAAAATTCTTTCCACCCAGCAATCCAGATCTTGCGTATATCGCCACACTGGCCTTCTTCGCGGTAGGTTTTGTGGTACGTCCTTTTGGTGCGATCGTCTTCGGAAGATTAGGGGATATCGCCGGACGTAAGTATACGTTCCTCCTCACCTTATTGATTATGGGTGGCTCTACGTTCGCTATAGGACTCATTCCGAGCTATCATACCATCGGGATTATAGCGCCGGCATTGATCCTCATACTCCGACTCCTGCAAGGCCTTGCGCTGGGCGGAGAATACGGCGGCGCCGCCACCTATGTGGCCGAACATTCGCCGGCAGAAAGAAGAGGATATTATACCAGTTTTATCCAAACAACTGCTACACTGGGCCTCTTTGTGTCGCTCGGCGTGATACTCGTTACCCGCACCAGTATGAGCACGGAGTCCTTCAACGAGTGGGGCTGGCGTATTCCTTTCCTGCTGAGCGTTCTGCTGGTGGTGATGTCTTATTATATCCGCATCCGCCTCTCAGAATCACCGTTGTTCGCACAAATGAAGAAGGAAGGTAAAACCAGTACCAATCCTATTAAAGAGAGCTTCGGTAATAAAGAAAACCTGAAACTGGTGCTGATTGCGCTTTTCGGGGCCACTATGGGACAAGGGGTGGTATGGTATACCGGACAATTCTATGCACTGTCTTTCCTCCAGAAAACCATGAATATTGAATTTGTACAGTCTAATATCATCATTGCGGTGGCATTATTACTGGGTACGCCTTTCTTTATCTGGTTTGGTGGATTATCCGATAAAATCGGACGAAAAAAAATCATGCTGGCAGGTATGCTATTGGCTGCCCTGGCCTATTTCCCGATATATTATACAATGGATAATATCGGTAATCTCAGTATAAAAAAGGAACTCGCCAGCGAATTCCGCATCGAAAGTAACAGCCATAAAAACGATAAGGGAGAACTGGTACAGGTAAGCACCCGTATCCATACCTATGACGACCAAACCATCCTACAGGAAACAGGCGATAAAAAAGAGATTACGGTGAGTCGGACGAATATGATTTATTTGATATTGTTGGTGTTTGTACAGGTACTCTTCGTAACGATGGTATATGCGCCCATCGCGGCTTTCCTGGTGGAATTATTCCCTACGCGTATCCGGTACACTTCAATGTCCTTGCCGTATCATATCGGGAATGGCGTATTCGGCGGACTCCTACCTACTATTTCCACGATATTGGTTACCACCTACCATAACCACCTGGCAGGCTTAATCTACCCGGTGGCTATCGCGTTGATATGTTTTGTAGTAGGTATGTTGTTGATTAAAGACCGTAAAGGCGAAGCATTAAATTCAGTGAGACGAGAGTCGCTCCAAAAGGTCGGCTAGTTGCAGCTCCGGATGGTCCAGCATCAGTTTTTTCACCTTATCGGTATAGGTTTTCAGAAACTGCTGGTGCTGGGTACTTTCCGGGTTCATAGGTCGGTGAGCGGCCGCCCGGTTGATTTCCGCAATCTGGTGCAGTAAAGGCTGACTTTCAGGATGCACGCAGCTTTGAACCACCTTCTCCCATACATAGTTGACCGCCAGTTCATTCGGATGAACCATGTCTTCCTTAAAAAATCTATAATCCCGCAAATCATCTATCACCAGTTCATACGCAGGAAAATAAAACAAACGATCGAATTTATTCACCAGGTGATGTACTGCCTGTAACAGGATCGCTTTGCTGAAATTATTCTCCACCACACCATCCCGGATATAACGGACAGGACTCACCGTAAACAGGATATTGACTTTCCTGTTACGGAAAAACAGTCGGTGCATCACATTATCCAGGGCAGTAATGATTTCATCTACCGTCAACATGCGTTTATAGAAATGGGCCGCTGGTACCTTGTGGTTGTTGGCCACCAGGCGATTATTTTCTTTCAGGAAATGAGCATGGGCGGAACCCAAGGTGAGCACGAGCCAATCGGCCTGCTCTAAGGTATTCGCAGCAGCGGCGGCAGCGGTATTCATCTGCTGTAGTGCCTTTTCGGGGTTTACATCCGAAAAGCGACTATGATGATCCCAGCTATGCCAGATATCGTTATGAAGAAAGAGGTCTTTTTCCGTATATACTTTACCGTCTAGGTAAGCGGTAAGCGCATGGGTAATGCTCAGGGGATTGAAGAGAATACCATGCGGATTGATAAGGGTATTAAAACGGTGCTCCTGCAGTTTTTCGCCTATTTCTTCAGCGAAGCAGGACCCCATCAGCATCAGCTTATCACTGTACTGGATGGCATTTTCCAGTGGTTCCACTGGAAATCCGAGGTGAAATTGCATGTTATCCGGTTAATTCGTAAACACTAAATCCGCCAGGGCCTGCGCTTTTATAAGGGCATTTCTGTCCAGCGGCAGGGATTCCTGGTGTTTATCGCAGAATGCAATCAAGTTCTCTGTAGCCAGGTTGCCCACCAGTTCATCCTTCGCCATAGGGCATCCTCCGATGCCTTTGATGGCACTATCGAACCGGCGACACCCATGCTCCCAGGCAGCCAGTACTTTTTCCTCCCATTGGTGCGGAGCGGCGTGGAAATGTGCGCCAAACTCCACATTCGGATAGGCTGGAATAAGATGCTGGAAGAGATTGGAGATCGTAACAGGATCTGCTACGCCAACAGTATCTGCCAGGGAGATGATATTGATCTCCAGTTTCGCCATCTCCTCTACCCAACGGAGCACGATTTCCGGACTATAGGCATCTCCGTAAGGATTGCCGAAGCCCATGGAAATATACACCACCAGTTCCTTATGATTCTTGATACAGAGCTCCTGCATGGTTTGCACCTGTTCCAGGGATTCTGCGATGGTTTTATTGGTATTGCGCAGTTGGAATGTTTCTGATACGGAGAAAGGAAACCCTAAGTAATTGATTTCATCAAATACCACCGCTTCCTCTGCTCCGCGGACATTCGCTACAATCGCTAGCAGCTTACTTTTGCTGCCCTCCAGTTTAAGCTGTGGCAATACCTTCGCCGTATCGGCCATCTGTGGAATGGCTTTCGGCGATACAAAACTGCCGAAGTCGATCGTGTCAAAACCGACCTGCAACAGTGCGTTCAGGTACTGCACTTTTTCTTCCGTGCTGATGATTCGATGCCAGCCTTGCATAGCATCTCTTGGGCATTCAATCAGTTTAAGCATATGCATAATTTGGAATGGGCAGTTAAGTGTCTCGCTAAGGTCGCAAGGGAGCAAAGACGCAATTTTACAAAATATTCTTCGCGCCCTTTGCGTATTTATTCTTTGCGTCTCTGCGTGAAACTACATCCGCTGCTTCATCGCTTCATACAGGATAATTCCGGCTGCTACAGACACGTTGAAGGATTCAAATTCTCCGGCCATAGGAATACGGAATAATACGTCTGAAGCCTTGCGCAATGCAGGATAAACGCCGTGATCTTCGGAACCCATGATTACCGCTACCGGCTCTGTCAGGTTACAATCACCCAGTTTGATATCTGTTTCCATTTCACTGGTCAGTACACTGATTCCGTTCAGGTGCAGGGTGTCGATCGCTTTCAGCAAGCTGTTCACGCGACAAACAGCAATTTTTTCCAGTGCACCGGCGGAAGATTTCATGGCTTCCTCATTCAAAGCAGCAATCCCTTTATCCGGGATGATGATTGCCTGAGCACCGCAACACACCGCACTACGCGCGATGGCGCCAATATTTCGTACATCCGTGATACCATCCAGTATCAGGAACAACGGCGTCTGACCTTGTTCTGTTACATGGGAAATGACATCCTGTAAATCCAGATAGGTTACATTTCCTACTAGGGCAATAACGCCCTGATGGTTCGCCTGGGTCATCCCGTTCAGCTTTTCTACGGGCACCAGGTTCACCGGTATATTAAATTGCTGAGCACCTTCTTTAATCTGTGGGATGATATCTCCCGTAGCACTGCGCAGCATAAATATCCGCTCTATTGGTCTACCGCTGTTAATGGCTTCAATAACAGGCTGACGACCGATAATCAACGATGATTGCTTTGGACGCGGGCTCGCGTGCTTCTTAAATTTCCTTTCCATTGGCACAAAGATACTAGTCCTGGCGGACATAGCCCGTTAATGCCCCAGTAACTGCAATTTAAGCTGCTGAATAGCCGCTACAGATAAAGAGTCAGTTATCTCGAAATCCTTTACCATCCTATACGCTTCCTCAAAAGGTACCTTCCGGACCAGTAACTGTTCGGTTTCCTCCGGGGTCGATTCTTGTTGCTCTAGGCCACGGGCCAGGAATACGATGGCCGATTCATCTGTCACGGAATTGGAGGTATCCAGTCGGGTAAGTACTTCCCATTCTCGGGCTACCAGACCAGTTTCCTCTAACAGTTCCCTCCTGGCCGTATCCAGGGGATCTTCTCCAAATGTGCCTCCTCCTTCTGGAAGTTCCCAACTGAAACGATTCAACGGGAAACGGTATTGGCCTACCAAGTAAGTATTCATTTCCTCATCCAGCGGCAATACACCTACCGCCAAATGCTTAAAGTGTACCACGCCGTAAATACCTGGATTCCCTGCTGGGTTCACCCCTTGATGGTGGGTAACACTAATCCAGTTATTCTCATATTTCAGCTCACTGGAAGTTATCTTCCAGGGGTTTTTGTGTATATCCATCCTGCAATGTAAAAAAGTTATTTGGATCGGCTTTAGATGGACAGATAGTAAGTGAGGAAGTCATTATCCTTCTGGAAACCCAGGCTCTCATACAATTTTTGTGCGCCTGTATTAGTGATTTCCGTCTGTAACATCATCCATTTCGCATCTGTATCCTTAGCCAACTGGCGGGATCTTTCCACCAGTAATTTACCAGCGCCTCTGCCCCTATGGGCTTCCAGCACAAATAAATCGTTCAGCATCCACGCACGTTTCATGCCAACTGAGGTAAAAATGGGATACAACTGCACAAAACCAATAGCTCTACCCTCTTCCAGGGCCAGATAGATCATACTATCCTGATTGTTGATCCTGTCTGACATAAATTGCCATGCACCTTCATAATCAGGCTCCTGACGGTAAAAGTTACGATATTCGAAGAACAGGGCTCCTGCTTCATTGACCCACGAGGTGTTTGCCTGGATGATTTCCATAAGATCTGTTTTTTATAATATTTATACAAGGTAACTATTTTCCTAAAAATAGATCAGATGCCTGATCCGGTGGAAACCGGCGCGGCATCTGACTATACTTCTACCTTAAAACATTTTTCGTATATAGGATAACGTTATTTGGCTGCTTTTAGTTGCTTATTCTTGGCCACCGCATTATTGACCAGGTACACCCCACCCAAGGTGATCAGGCAGCCCAGGCCCATCATCCAAGTCAGCCCTTCTTTCAAGAGTATCCACCCCAGCAATACCGCTACTATCGGGTTGATATAAGCATACACGGAGGCCAGAGAGGTGGGCAGATTATTCAACACAAAAATATAAGCGCTATAACTCAGGAGTGATCCTACCAATATCAGGTAGAGCAAACTTTCCCATAACTCTGTGGAGAAAGTGCCGGCATTAATGTGTTGCCCCATAAACAATGTAGATATCAACAACATCACCACGCCGCTGAAAAACATCTGGAATCCGGCTCCATACAAGAAATTCACTTCAATCGCCCATTTAGCAGTTAGCACAGAACCTAATGCCCAAAAGATACACGCCAAAATGGATAATAGAATACCAAAGCGAAACTCCGGATTCATCAAACTCGACAGGTAATTGTAGAATATAAAGGCTACTCCTGCGAATCCCAATACCAGCCCAATAATGAGTTGTAAACTCATCCTGGTTTTCTGTACCAGGAAATAACTAAATAAGGTAATCCAAATAGGTACGGTAGCACTGATGATAGCGCCTAATCCACTAGGGATATATTGCATCGCCCATGTCATCAGGCCGTTGCTGCCGCAAAGCATCAGTAAACCGATGATAAATAATTTGGAGAGCACCACCCGTTGCGGGATTTTATAGCCACGCAACAGGAAAAATAGTATGAGTATGAACCCTGCTGTGGTTTGCCTTAATCCAGACAGTGTGATGCCATGAATATGTCTTACGCCGATACGGGATGCGAGGTAAGTAGTTCCCCAAAAAATACTTACGATGACCAATGCCACATAGCCCATTGTTAATGATTTCCGCATAATTTTTATTTTCTGGTTAACAATTGTTGTATGGTATCCCATACTAGTTGAATATCTTTTTCGGTCGTGCGCCAGTTGACCAATGCCGCGCGTATAGCGGGTTGCCCTTGATACTGCGTTTTCGTCATATATACTACTCCACTGTTATTCAATGCAGTCAGGAATCCCGACACTGCATCTGCTTGCGTTTCGGAGGGTACATCCAGTGTAAAGCAGGCTACACACATGCGTACAGGCGCCAGCAGTTTTAAACGAGCGTCTGAGGCGATCAATGCTCCCAGCTTCCGCGCTAAGTTGACATTGTTTTCCACGATGTACCGATATCCTTCCCTACCATAAGCTTGTAAGCTAAACCAGGCCGGCAATGCACGCAGTCGACGGGAGTTTTCCGGGATATAATTATTGTAATGAAATTCCTGGAGCGGATCGCCGAGATAGGCTGCTCCAGGGTTTTGGAATACGCTTACCTGCAACTTTGGATGCCTGTTGAAAACCATGGCGGAATCATAAGGTACATTCAACCATTTATGGGCATCCACGGTAATACTGTCGGCCTGTTCCCATCCCTGGAGTAAATGTTTATGTTCCTCTGAGCAGGCGGCAAATCCACCGAAGGCGGCATCTACATGCAACCAGAAATTATATTTCTCTTTCAACGCCGCAATCGCCGCGATATCGTCAAAATCAACGGTGTTAACGGTTCCCGCGTTGGCTACATAAATAAACGGCTGATCCGGATGCTCCTGCAAATAGGCTTCCAGTGCTTGTAGATCTACACTCTCCCGATTGGGCAATGCAGGTATTCGCACCAAACTATTCCTTCCTAAACCTAGCATAGACATAGATTTGAGGATGCTGGAATGTGGTACGGAAGACAAAATCTTCACGTGCTGCAATGCGCTCATCCCATCAGCGGCGATGTCTACTCCTAGCTGATTCCCTAACCACTGCCGGCCTATGGCCAGGCCCGTGAAATTAGCCATGGTAGCACCGCTAACGAAAGCGCCGAGAAATTCCGTTGGTATATCGAATAAGGATCTTAATTGTTGAATGGTATCTTCTTCTATGCAGGTGGCTACTGTTCCGCTACTGGAGCCATTCAAGTCCAATGCGGAGGTGATCCAATCACCCATGAGCGCCGCCGGCGTAACGCCTCCGGTTACAAAGCCCCAGTAACGCGGCCCTGTTGCGGCGGTGAGCTGATCACCATATAATTGTCTGAATTTCTCCAGGGTGGCTGCACCGCCCATGCCGGCCTGCGGCAATGTCACAGTAGGAAGCGAATGATTAGCCTTGTGGGGAGCCAGTTTATCTGCTACTGATAAAAACCTGTTGCTAAAGTCTTTGGTGAGCTGTAATAGCTGGTCTGTGTACTTTAAATCGTCTGATAACTTCATGGATGCCTGGAATCTTTAAGGGTGAATCATTCGCTATTCCGGCACAAAATTGACACATTTTCAAATTCTAAAACAGATCCAGTTTTTGATTTTTTGAGGATATCAGATTTAAAAGCAGCTATTTTGTAAACAGTTAACGCAATCCAGTAAACAAATCGCCGCGCTCATGATCCAGCAGCCAGCGTTTGCGCCATAATCCGCCCGCATAGCCCGTCAGTACACCATTTGCGCCTACTACTCTATGACAGGGTACAATGATAGCGAGTGCATTTTTACCGTTGGTAGACGCCACTGCGCGAATGCTTTTGAGGTTATTCATTCGCTTGGCCTGTTGCATATAGGTGATCGTTTGCCCAAAGGGAATATGCAATAATTGCTCCCAGACGGATTGTTGAAAATCGGTGCCCGGTTGAGATAAAGGCAGTTCAAATTTCCTGCGTTCCCCTGTGAAGTACTCATGCAATTGCTGGGCGCACTCCAATAACAATGGGGGCGCTTCCAGGAAAGTTTCCTCTGGGTCCTCGGTGAAGGAAACCGCATTGATATGGGTTTGGGTGCCGGTGATTACCAGCGGCCCAACGGGAGTGTCTATACGAAGATGATACTGCGTATCCATAGTATTTATTGGGGTAGTAGTGTTCTCCACAGATAAAATGTTGCATAGGCGGCATGTTCTTGCCAGCCATGAGTAATTTGCTTTAACAATGCTGCATCTGGCTTGGCGGATAATTGCATCCTGGCTTTGATGGCATTGTGCAGGCCCGCATCCTCCAAAGGTAATGCTTCTGGGAAACGGCCGTATTTCATCAAGATATAATTGGCCGACCAGTTGCCGATCCCTTTCAATGCTATCAGTCTCTCTTTCGCCTGTTGATAATTCATACTGTCCAACATCGCTGCGGAAAAAGTGCCTGCTACAATTTCATTGGCAGTAGCAATCAGGTATTTGGCTTTCCCTCCTGAAAACTGCAATGGGGTCAGCATTTCCGGCGTAAGGGCCGCAATTACTTCCGGCCTAGGGAACAGGTTATACACGGAGCCATTCACCGTAATACTGTAGCCAAAATGTTCTATCAACCGCTGACGCAAGGTGTAGGCAAAAGCCAAGTTAATCTGTTGCCCGATGATGGTCCAGCAGAGGGATTCAAACATATCAGGAATCCCTATCAATCGCAAGCCCCGATACCTGGCTGGTAGTCCTGCTAGCAATGGGTTGGCATCCGCCCATGTATAAAAAGCGCGCAAATCCGCGTCGAGGTGTAGCCAGCGGGTCACATAGCGCTGTATCTCCGCGATGGCTGCCTTGCTTAGTGCTGTCGCCGTTTCTTCCAACTCTGTAAATGCTACCGGCAATACGGCTACGGCCACCCGACCGTCTCCATTATCAGAAATTGTCAGCAACACGGGAATGCCGTCTGCCAAAATCACTTTCTGCAACTGCCCCTCTCGGATAAAATGCAAACTCTCTTTGTCAGAACGCCCCAAGAATATCAAACATTCCTGGAAAGAAAAATTATCCGGATCAGTTACATCCACCAAAATCTGCTGAACATCCATAGTATACAAAAATAAAAAATCAACGCACAGTTCCAAGCCCGATTCTTGCGAATATTTTCTTAAATAAAACAGATGTATTTTTTGTACTTTTGACCATATCAGATTTTTTTACCATGCTAAAAACAGCCGATCACCTGTATCTCCAGGTGGCAGACAATATAGAAACACTGATAGAGAAGGACGTCCTGAAAATTGGCGAGAAACTCCCTTCTGTACGCACGCTGAGCAAGCAACAGGGCATCAGCCTCTCTACTGCTTTCCAGGCCTATTACCACCTGGAATCAAAGGGACTGATTGAATCCAGGCCGAAATCGGGTTATTATATTCGCTTTAATACCCGCCGGATGCCGGATATCCCTACTAGCTGCGAACCGGTAAAAAAAGCCACAGACGTTACCGTTCATGAAATGGTAGATGCCGTATTCCAACATATGGCCAACGACGATGTGATGAAATTCTCTGTAGCCACGCCTCCACCTAGTCTCCTCCCAGGGGCCAAATTGGCCAAAGCGGTGGTACAAGCCATGCGCGACCTCCCCAATTATGGGATTGGTTATGAACAGTTACAAGGAAATGTAAGGTTACGCCGACAAGTAGCCTTGCATGCTCTCTACTGGGGCGGCGCCTATACAGAAAATGACGTGATCACCACCAACGGCTGCGTAGATGCATTGACGTTATGTCTCACCGCCACCACCCAACCGGGGGATACCATTGCGATTGAAAGTCCGGCCTATTATGGCGCGCTACAACTCGCAGAGGGACTAGGACTGAAAGTGCTGGAAGTGCCCACCCATCCTATTACTGGCGTGGACCTCGCGTACCTGGACAAAGCCATTCCTCGTCATAAAATCAAAGCTTGCTTATTTGTTCCTAATTTCAACAATCCTATCGGCTGTTGTATGCCCGACAAGCATAAGCAGGCGCTGGTGCATATCGTGGAGAAATATGATATCGCGCTGATTGAAGATGATATTTATGGAGATCTGTATTTTGGCAAACAGCGTCCGGCCACTTGCAAAACGTTCGACAAGAAAGGAAATGTGTTGTATTGCAGTTCGGTATCCAAATCAGTAGCACCGGGCTTTCGCGTAGGGTGGACGATCCCCGGCAAGTATAAAGACAAAGTATTGCAAATGAAACGGCATCATTCCATTGCTTGTCCTACTGTTACGCATGCATCTGTGGCTTATTTCCTGGAAACTGGCAGGTATGAAAATCATCTGCGCAACTTGCGGAAGATCCTGCATACCCAGTTTTTACGCTATTCTCAGGCCATTATGGAATATTTCCCGGAGAGTACAAAAATATCTCGTCCGCAGGGAGGTTGTGTATTGTGGATAGAGCTGGACCCTGAAATTAATACCTACGAATTATTCCAGGTGGCGCTGAAACATAAGATCAGCTTCTGTCCGGGTAGGGTGTTCAGTTTGCAGGACCGTTACTCCAACTGTTTACGTATATCCTTCAGCGTGCCCTGGTCTAAACAGGTTGAGGAGAGTCTGAAAACGCTGGGTAAACTCATTCGTAAAATGCAATAAAAAATCCGGCAGCAACAAATGTTACTGCCGGATAAACAAAACAAAACAAATCAAATTAGCCAGCTAAAGGGTGCACGGCAAAACCGCCATCCACATTCACTTCCGACCCGGTGATGAAGCTAGCATCATCCGAAGCTAGGAAGGTCACTAGTTTGGCTACCTCAGCAGGTTGCCCGATGCGTTTCATCGGAACAAGGGTGCTGAAGTGTTCTAACGCTTCCGCCTGAAAACCGGCTTTATCGAAAATAGGGGTCTGAATAGGACCCGGATTAACCGCATTTACACGTATTTTCCTTGGTGCCAGCTCTCGGGATAAGGTTCTGGCAAGGGAGTTCAGTGCCGCCTTACTAGCGCTGTATACCGCCGTTCCTGGCATACCTACTAAGGCATTGATAGAAGAAAGGAATATAATAGAACCTCCTTCATTTATCAGTGGCAGCAGATATTGAGCGGTGAAGAATGCCCCTTTGAAGTTGATATCCATTACGGTATCGAAGTGGCCTTCATCCGTATCTTGGAAGGACGCAAATTTGCCCACTCCTGCGTTGATGAATAACACATCTATTTTACCATAACGGTTACGAATATACTCCGCCAATTGCTTAGTGTCTTCCAGACTTTGCTGGTCTGCTGTAAATCCTGCTGCTGGCTCTCCCAGTTGTTGTACTGCCTTCTTCACCGCATCGGGGTTTCTGCCCGTAATGAGCACCCTGTATCCTTTCGCCAAAAATTCTTCCGCTGTAGCAAAGCCTATTCCGCTGTTTCCGCCGGTGACAACCACCGTTTTATCTTGATAACTACTCATTTCGATTAATTTAAAAGTTTCAATATATGGATGATAAAGAAAAGCGCTGACGCGCTGAAGGGAATGGAGGAGCAAGCCAATGGATGAAGTTAATTTTCGGAGTTAATGGATGAAGTCGATCTGGTTGTGAGGGAAAAAAATGAATCAACCGGCCAGTGGGTGTACAGAGAATCCACCGTCTATACTGAATTCTGCCCCATTGATGAAAGTAGCGTCTTCGGAAGTGATAAAACCTGCGAGTTTGGCTATTTCCGCGGGCACGGCCACTCTGCCGAGTGGTATGCGGCTAGCCATATGCGCGAGTGTATCCTGTCCGAGACCTGCTTTCTGTAAAATAGGCGTATCTACTGGGCCTGGAACGATGGTATTCACCCTTATTTTCTTAGGGGCAAGCTCCCGTGATAAGGTGCGGGCAAGGGAGTTAATGGCTGCTTTGCTCGCTGAATGCACCGATGCTCCCGGCATTCCGCCGTTGGCATTACTGGAAGAAAGAAACACAATACTGGCGCCTTCATTCAACAGTGGCAACAAATGCTGCACTGTGAAAAATGCTCCTTTGAAATTAATGTCCATCACTTCGTCAAATAGTTCTTCTGTTGTTGCTTCGAATGGTCCGAACTTCCCGACACCGGCATTGATAACGAGTACGTCTATCTTACCGTAACGGGAGCGAACATAATCCGCCAGTTTTTGTGCATCTTCCAGTGAACGCTGATCCGCCGTAAAACCTTCTGCTGGAAATCCCAACTGGTATACCGCTTCTTGTATCGCCGCAGGATTTCTGCCTGTGATAAGTGTCCGATATCCTCTTCCTAAAAATTCTTCTGCTGTTGCATATCCAATTCCACTGTTTCCTCCTGTAATAACGACTGTCTGTTGTTGCTTTGTCATATTTGATATCAGTTACTTTGTTTGGCCACAGGCCGAAATCCTTTTGACTATACTTTTTTTGTTATAAAGACTTAAATAATACCCGCAGTACGCGTGGCTGACAGTTTTTATTTAAGGAAAGTCCTGAAGGTTGCGCCTTCCCCGCGCCCGTGCTGGGAAAGCGCCTTCATTATTTATTGTACTAACCGTTATCCCAAAATCTTTATCCCCAGCGCCCGTGCTGGAATCTAGATTGCTGTTGTTTCTTCGATTTATTTAAAACTTTCGATGTTTAAACATTTAAAAAAAGGGATGTTCATCTCCCTATATCTATACATTTAAAACAATCAATATTTCAGTGGATAAAAAAAGCCGGATGCCGCCAAGAGCGCACATATCAGCTCAATTTCAAAAAGAACATAGACAGTTGCTTCATCATTTCTTTATTCACCGTCAACTCCAGCACACGTCCGTTCTTAGTAGCGTTCAATACACCACTGTCTGTCAATATCTTCACGTGGTGAGATATTGTAGGCTGAGATAAACAACACAGACCACACATGTCGCCACAAGCCATGCTTCCCTTCTTCGCGATCTCCATCAATATGGATAATCGGTGCTTGTCCGCAATGGCGTTGGCTGCTTTTTCAATTAATCCCAAATCCATGATGCAAATATAGGTCCTTTTTCGAAATATCGAAATTTTTCAATGAATTTTTTTTTGACCTACGGTCAGACATGAGTAAACTCGACGGTAAAAGTTGTTCCCTGCCCTACCTTGGATACCACACTGATAGTACCCTTGTGTAGCTTCACAATCCTGGAGGTCAGCGCTAGTCCAATCCCATTGCCATCGGCATATTGGCCATTACCACCCCGGTAAAATGGCGTGAAAATATTTGGCAGGTCTTTCTTGGAGATGCCTACGCCATCATCGCTAAAGCGCAGAATGGTGGACTCTTTGAACCAGGTGACTACTACCTGCATTTCATGGGAAGCTGAAAATTTACACCCGTTCTCCATCAGGTTCACAAAGGCTACTTTCAATAAATAGGCATTTCCTTCTACGGAAAGATAATCTTCGTCTTCCTGGGGCTCTTCAAAATTGACATTGATCCTATAAAACGGAAATGCCTTCAGCACTTCATCACGGGCTTCCATCAACAGTTCATCCAGGCGCATGGGCTTGAAGTTGATCTCAGAAGGATCGTAACTGGCTTTGGCGAGGTCTAATAAACTATTAGAGAGTTTTACTAATTGTTTCGCATCTGAAATAGCATGATGCATACTTTGCAGATACTCGGCTGCTGGCCTTTCACGAGAAGCGGAGATCTCTAACTCGGCCATCATGGCGGTTAACGGCGTACGTAACTCGTGAGAAATATTGGATACAAATTGTTTCTGCGCATCGAACGACTGCTCCAGCCGATCCAGCATGAGATTGAAGGTAATAGCTAGCTCGGCCATTTCATCTGTTCCATTGCCTTCTGGCAAACGCAGATCCAGGTTGGTGGCGGTAATCTCTTCTACCCTGTCTACCATATCAGACACGGGTTTCAGCGCCTTACGCGCGAAGAACCATGCTGCTACAATGATACAAAGTACTGCTGCCAGATAAGAAAAACCAAGGATATATCCCAGGTTCCGGAGCCTAGCCAGTCCATATTCATCCTCTGCAACGGCGGTAATCAGGTAAGTTTTATTGTTGTGGAGATACGTAAATCCTACTACCTGCAATTGCGCCTGTTTGAAGAAAATCTCTTTCTTCGCTTTGATTCTTTCCAGCATTCCCGGCGTTTCCTTCACTTTATCGATATCTACGGCATCGTGATATAACAGGTGCATATCCGTGTCGTAAATCGCTACTTCTTCTTGGGAGAGGGTGCTGGAGCTGTTGCGGTAGATCAGTTGCAATACATGCGGGTCGATGCCGGCATCGAACAACAGGTTGGCTTTAGTAACCGCCTGTTGCCGGAGGTTTTTATAATAATCCTCCTCACGGTCTCGAGCATACGAAATGTAGATGGCTGTTACCAGCAGCAGCAGTATAGCCGCAGTAATGCCGGAGAACAGGAATGTCAGCCGCGTTCGGATTTTCATTTTATCCTGCTTTAAAAATGAAACCCATACCTGTTTTGGTATGAATGAGTTTTAAGGAATATTCCTTGTCAATTTTTTTCCTAAGATAATTGATATAAACGTCAATAAAGTTAGTTCCTGTGTCGTAATGGGTGTCCCATACGTTTTCTGCTATTTCGGCACGGGAGATGACACGTTCTCGGTTTTGCATTAGGTATTCCAATAAACGGAATTCTTTCGGTGTCAGGCTGATTTCTTTCCCTCCTCTGGTAACGGTTTTGGTGCGCAGGTCCAGTTGGAGGTCTGCGTACAGCAACTGTGCCGCTGCTTGCGGTTGCGCCACCGTATGCCGTTTGAGGAGCGCACGGATACGCACCAGCAGTTCCCGCAGATCGAAGGGTTTCACCAGGTAGTCATCTGCCCCGGCATCGAAGCCTTCCACCTTATCATCGGTGGTCCCTAGGGCGGTCAGCATGAGGATGGGCATTTCAGGAAGAGCATCCCTGATTTGCCGGCTGATGGCCAATCCATCGATTCCAGGCAGGATGATATCCGTGATTACTAGTTCAAACTCCCCTGTGAGCGCCAGTTTCAAGCCGGCATTCCCTTCTCGCGCTAGCGTCACTTCATAATCCTGTTCTTCTAATCCTCTGCGGATCAGCGTTCCAACCCTTTCCTCGTCTTCAATTACCAATATTCTAACCATATATAGTTATATTTCAACCAATATCTACTAATGTTGTAATTTCTCACACTGTTATAGTACTTTTGTTATCAAATTTCTAACAAAGTGAGTAAACCAATACTTGTCATCAAATTTGGGACAGCCTCCATCACCCGAGAAAACGGGGATCTGGACGAAACCGTGCTCGCTGGCATTGCCCGTCAGGTGGCGGAATTGCATAGCAAATACCATGTCGTACTGGTGTCTTCCGGTGCGGTCGCCGCAGGGAAACAGTTCCTGCAACAATATTCCGGTACTATCAGTGAACGCAAGGCAGCAGCCGCCATCGGCAACCCGCTGCTCCTCAATAAATACAGCCGCTATTTCGCCCCGTATAATATTGCGGTGGCACAGAGTCTTTGTGAACGTAACCACTTCTCCGACCGCGAACGGTTCCTGCAATTAAAACGAACTTACGAAGAACTTTGGGCTAGCAATATCATTCCAATTGCCAATGAGAACGATGTGGTCAGCGATACGGAACTGAAATTCTCTGACAACGACGAACTCGCAACCCTCATTGCTGTGGGCTTCGGGGCCTCTCTCCTGCTGTTTAGCACCTCCGTTGCGGGCGTGCTGGATCGCGAAGGGAAGGTAGTGCCGAAGATCGATGTCATCGACCAGGCCGCACTTGGACTGGCAGACAAAGAGAAATCAGCATTGGGATTAGGTGGCA
Source organism: Chitinophaga sp. (assembly GCF_019236475.1). Lineage (GTDB taxonomy): Bacteria > Bacteroidota > Bacteroidia > Chitinophagales > Chitinophagaceae > Chitinophaga. Next base: position 93,601 of record NZ_JAFAIX010000004.1, on the reverse strand, counting down.
TGGTATCCAAGCTCACCTTCGCCCGACTGGCTACCCGAATGGGCATAAAGGTAGTAATATTCGGCATCCGTACACAAGATGGTATTCTAAATGCGATTGCAGGAAAAACCGGAACTTTATGTTTGCCTCAGTCCTGCAGCATGCCTGCCCGTCGGAAATGGCTGGCCAGCGGCAGTTTGGTAACAGGTAAAGTACTGATAGACGCCGGTGCTCAGGAGGCCATTTTGAAACGCCATAGTCTGCTCGCAGTAGGCGTAAAGGAAATCCTGGAAAAATTTGAAGGCGGCGAAGTAATAGAAATGGTCAACGAAAATAATATAGCCGTTGCCGTGGGGAGAGCCAGGCTATCTTCCGATACACTGGAAAAACACGGTCGGCAACAAAATACAGAAGTAGCACATGCGGACGATATCGTGCTACTGTAAATAACGCTGACATGCAAACGATTCAACCCTTACTGGAACAGGCCAGACAAGCCGCTCCAGCACTCCGGCAACTGCCGGAAGATAAACGCCAGGCTTTATTATATACCCTGGCAGATGCCCTACAGGCACGCACGGCGGATATCATAGCCGCCAATCAACTGGATCTGGACAAAATGCCGGATACAGACCCCAAAAAAGACCGACTAATGCTCAACAGCGCTCGTATCAAAGCGCTGGCGGATAGCTTACATGATATTGCACAACTCCCCGATCCAGCCAATGTGCTGCTCCTGGAAAGGAAACTGGACAACGGCTTGCTTGTGCAGAAAAAAACCGTTCCCCTGGGCGTTGTGGGCGTTATTTATGAATCCCGTCCCAATGTAACCGTGGATGTGGCAGCACTCTGTATTCGCTCAGGAAACGTTTGCGTATTACGCGGCGGCTCCGATGCCCTTCACACCAATACCATCCTGGTAAACATTATTCAGGAGCAATTGGGTGCTTTTCAAACCGATATACATGCGGTACAGTTACTGCCACCGGACAGAAGTCTGGTGACAGAAATGCTGACCGCCGTTAAATACATCGATATCATTATCCCACGCGGGTCGCAACAGTTGATCGACTTTGTACGGGCCAATTCCAAAGTGCCCGTCATCGAAACCGGTGCAGGTGTATGTCACACTTATGTGGAGCAAACCGCCGACCTCGAACAGGCCGCCAAGATCGTGACCAATGCAAAGGTTTCCCGTCCTTCGGTATGTAATGCCCTGGATACAATTCTCGTGGATAAGGCCGTGGCAGCGGATTTCCTGCGCATCCTCACGCCGCAATTGTCGGCCTACCAAGTAGACGTATATGCGGAACCGTTAGCATTTGATTTATTGCGACAATCCGGATACCCACAACTCTATCCTGCTACCGCAGCAGATTTCGGCCGAGAGTTTCTTTCCCTGAAATGTTCTGTAAAAGTGGTGAATGATATCACGGAAGCTTTACAGCATATACAAACGTATTCGTCCAAACACTCAGAAGCCATCATCACGAAAGATGCGGCACTGAGCGAATTATTTCTGAATGCGGTAGATGCGGCCGCCGTTTACGTGAACGCCTCTACGCGATTCACAGATGGAGGCGTTTTCGGCCTGGGCGCCGAGATAGGCATTTCCACGCAGAAACTGCATGCACGTGGTCCTTTTGCATTGGAGAAATTGGTAACCGAGAAATGGTTTGTGTATGGAGATGGCCAGGTAAGGGAATAGCATTCGTTCATCATATTTTAAACATAAAGGCTGTCTCTCGTCATTGTGGAGACAGCCTTTGTGTTGTTATAATGTTATGCCTCCATCTATCACAAATTCAGCCCCTGTGATAAATTTAGCCGCATTATCACAGAGGTAAGCAACCATTTTAGCGATATCGGTAGCATCCCCTATTTGTCGCAGTGGTATGGTGCTTTTCAGTTGATCAAAAATTGCCTCCACTTCTTTTTGGTCTGCACCGTTCTTGCTGAGTACTTCCGTTCTGGTAGGGCCGGGACTTACAATATTCACGCGGATGTTCCTGGATGCCAATTCCGCTGCCGCTGTTTTGGCAATTGAATTCAGGGCCGCTTTACTGGCCTGATATATGGAACTCTGCGGATAATACGTCCCTGCCACAATAGAGGATAAAATCACTACGGAAGCCCCATCCGATAATACTGGTATTAGCTTGCTGAGTGTAAAATAAGCCCCTTTGAAATTGATGTCCATCACCTGATCAAAATTCTCCGGGGTGGCATCTGCAATCAGCATTCTTTCGCCTGTTATACCTGCATTGATAAAGAGAATATCCAGTTGGCCATACTTCGTTTTCACCTCTTCTGCCAGGGCAATGGTATCCTGGATCTTTGCCTGGTCGGCAAGGAAATAATCAGCGCCTATTTGTGCTGCCGCCGCAGTAATCGCTTCTTTACGGCGACCTGTAATCATTACTTTCGCACCTTGTGTTACCAATTCCGCTGCTGCTGCAAAGCCTATTCCGCTGTTTCCACCAGTAACCAGTGCTGTTTTTCCTGTTAATCGTTTCATCGTATTTTATTTTTTGACAAAAGTACCCGCCAATTGGTATACTTTTGTTACCAGTATCACGAAGTATACCAGTTTAATTTCAGCATTATGGAAAGAAATCAGGAAGAAGAGTTGAAGGCATTACAAGACACGCTTTACTTTATCGGGGGGAAATGGCGGATACCGGTTATCAACTCGATATGCAATGGGAACAGGCGTTTCAGGGAAATTGAGCGTAGCATTCCGGGTATCACTACCCGTATGTTATCGAAGGAATTGAAGGAGATGGAACTCAATAAATTGGTAAAGCGTACGGTTTATGACGACAGTCCCGTATTGGTGACTTATGAGCCAACGCCTTACTGCCGGACTTTCGGGAAGATCATTATGGAAATGATTAACTGGGGGCGTGAGCATCGCAAAGTGATTATTAAAAAATAAAGCAGGATGCCGTTTGCCAACATCCTGCTTCAGTTATGCGATTGTAATATCTTTACTCAGGTATACATCCTGGATGGCATTGAGCAGCGCGACCCCATCTGCCATAGGCCGCTGGAAGGCTTTACGGCCAGAGATGAGTCCTGCCCCGCCAGCGCGTTTATTCACCACTGCAGAACGTACGGCATCCGCCATATCTTCTGCTCCTTTGGAGGCGCCGCCTGAATTGATCAGCCCCATTCTGCCCATATAGCAATTGGCTACCTGGTAACGGCATAGATCAATCGGATTATCAGATGTCAGTTGTGTATAGATACGCTCATCCAGTTTACCATAGCTGGAAGTGCCTGTATTCATGGCTTTAAAGCCGCCGTTTACTTCCGGCAGTTTCTGTTTGATGATATCCGCCTGGATGGTAACACCGAGGTGATTGGCCTGACCGGTGAGATCCGCTGCCAGGTGATAATCTACATCCTTATTGAAGGCATCGTTGCGGAGGTAGCACCAGAGCACCGTGGCCATGCCCAGCTCATGGGCTCTTTCAAAGGCATGCGCTATTTCCACCAACTGCCGGTCGGAGTTCTCCGAGCCAAAATAAATGGTGGCGCCTACTGCCATCGCACCCAAGTTCCAAGCTTCTTCTACGGTACCGAATAATACCTCATCAAAGTGATTGGGATAGGTAAGCAGCTCATTATGATTGATTTTTACCAGGAAGGGGATTTTATGGGCATATTTCCGCGAAACGGAGGCCAATACGCCAAACGTAGAGGCTACGGCGTTACAGCCCCCTTCTATGGCTAATTTAACTATATTTTCAGGATCGAAATAGATGGGATTTTTAGCAAATGAAGCACCCGCACTGTGTTCTACTCCCTGATCTACTGGCAAGATGGACATATACCCCGTATTGGCCAGGCGGCCCGAGCCGAAAAGCTGCCCCAAACTCCGCAATACCTGTGGATTCCGACTGGAAGGGCCATATATCTCATTTACTGTTTCTGGGCTAGGCAAATGCAGCAGGGATTTGTCGATCGTCTGACTGGTATGCTGCAATAGTAGCTCACTTTCTTTTCCTAATAACTCACTGATTTTGTCCAAGGATAACATAACATAACTTTTTTGGCTTTCTAAATTTAACTATTTGTACCCGAACCAACCACGATCATTTTTTATCTTTGCAGCGCATACATATTTTTTAAACCGATATGACTACACGAATAGCCATTATCCGACATGGCACTACAGCCTGGAACAAAGCAGGCAGATTACAAGGGCATTCTGATATTCCCTTGGATGAAGAAGGAAGAGAACAAGCCCGCAAACTGGGACAGAGAATGACAGAGGGCCCCTGGGACCTGGTATATAGCAGTCACTTACAGCGCGCCAAAGAAACGGCTAGTATCATGGCTGCGGCTATAACGCATCCGCATACACTAATGGAAGATGCCCGCCTGCGCGAAGCTGGTGGCGGACTCATAGAGGGGACTACAGAAGCAGAGCGCATTGCACAATGGGGCAGCGATTGGAAACTGATGGATCTGGGTGTGGAAGCCACCACAGAAGTGATCGCCCGAGGTGTTTCATTCCTGGATGACCTACTGGCGGAACATGCCGGAAAAAACATTTTGATTGTTAGTCATGGTGGATTTATTCGTAAATTGATTAGCCACCTGGTACCAGAGGCACCACATCAAGTAATGCTAAAAAATACGGCTGTTACCGAGCTACTGCATGCAGATAATAGCTGGAGTTGCCAACTTTACAATAGCGTTACGCATTTGGAAGAATAATCATCACTTTATGTTAAAGACAGACTTTTATCCATTTCCCCTTTTAACCACCACCCGGCTGGTGCTCCGTGAATTAGAACCCACGGACGATGCGGCTATACTGGATCTTCGCTCCAATAAAGCCGTGAATCGTTACCTGGATAGGGAACCCACGAAAGACCTATTAGCTGCACAACAGTTTATTACCACTATCAATAATGGAGTGGCCAATGGGGAAGGGCTATACTGGGGGATTACTTCCAAGGAAGACCTCCATTTGATAGGCACCATCTGTTTGTATGATTTCAATGTTGAAAATAGCAGTGTAGAAATCGGCTATGAGCTGCACCCTTCCTGGCAAGGTAAAGGAATCATGCATGAAGCCATGAGCGCGGTGATACAGTTTGTATTTGACAAAATGAACGCGCACTTTATTAATGCAACCGTCGCTGCGGCGAATCAGCCCTCCATACAATCCTTACTACGCCACGGTTTTAAGGATATCTCACCCGAAGGCACACACGAAGAAATGCATTACCAATTGCGGCTCGTTTGACCCGTGTCTCCCCCTACTTATCCAGTCCAAAAAATACCTTCAAAAAGGCACGACTGGTATTAATTTTGAGTCAAGATCACTACAGGCAGTGAGATAAACAAATCAGCCAAAATACGAGCAAATGCACAGTGATCAACCAATACCTCTCGCTGTCTGCCCAAGATAAATGTCCTTATATTCTTCTTTATGCGTCACCTTTTTCCTCTAGTGGGAATTGTCCTATTCTGCTGTACAGCATTATCGCTACATGCCCAGGAGCGTGTATTACGCATTGATCCCAATACTGCCCATGGTGGCACCAGCAGCAAGATTTTTGAAAATGTCCAGTACATTCCCCTGGAAACGACCAAGGAAAGCCTGTTTGGAAAAATTGATAAATTGGAAGTCACGCCAAATTACTTCATCATTGCAGATCAAACCACGAATGCCATTTTGATTTTCGACAAAAAAGGCAAATTTCACGCAAAAATCGCCGGACCTAAAATTGCTCAATTTGTCTTTCAAGGACAGATTGGTGGTATGATGGTAGACCATGAGCAAAATACAATTATCTATTATCAGCTCAACGAAGCCCTACGCATCACCTGCAACTTTGATGGTAAAGAATTAAAGCGGGAAAAACTCGACTATAAATTTCTTTCGCCTTATAACGTTCGCCTGAAAAATGGCGCTGTACTGGCACATTATTTCTATTCCAGGGAAAAAAAGGATAGTATCATTCATGAATTTGATGTGTATAAAGACACCGTTCGTACGAATAAATTCCTGCCATTCCAGTGGAATAAAATGCTGATATCTACGGATTTCTTTTTCTCCGATGGCATCATTCAACAAACACGGAGCAATAGCGGGGAATATGTTTATTACAATAAGGTATATTCAGATATTATTTACCGGATCTCCAGTGATACTGCCATAGCGGTTTTCAAAATGGTGTACCCGATGAGTTTGACCCTCCCGCAAGGATTTGGCACCGATACCACATTAGACAATAAACGAATTGAATATCTCCAAAATCACAAAGATGCGATCTATGCAGCAGGCTATATTACAGATGTTAAAAACATCCTGCTATTTCGACTGCTTTCCTCCAACATGAGGGAGGATGCCAACAATACATTTGCCTATCATTTGCAATCGAATTCACTACTCTGCCTGGAGAAAGTCAGTTCCGATAGTACCACCTATTTCTTACCTGTAGCGACTTCTAGTGGCTGGAGCAGAACTGCCATTCATTGCGTAGTAGATGATTATTGCTATGTATCACATCCTTCCAATGCGATGTTCAATGCGCATGAAGTGGGTAAAACGGTACGTAGGCCCGTTTATCCGCCAGCGTTACAGCAATATTTCCTAAAGGGCAAACCTACCGACAACCCTGTAATCGTCCTATTTAAGCTCAAAGAAAAATTCTAGCCATGAAGTACATCTTGTTTATTCCCTTCCTGCTCTGCATCCTCCTGTTGCAAACAGCGGCATATGCACAGCAAAAAGATACCATTCCGCTCGGTACCCTTCATGGCAATGTTTTGGATTCGGCATATGATTATGTGCTACCCTCCGCCACTATAGCCGTTTACAAGGCCACAGATTCCAGTCTGCTCTCTTTTCAATTGACAGACGGGTTTGGTGATTTTCGTATAGCCAAGGTGCCCGTTGATATTCCGTTGAAAGTAGTAGTGAGTTTTATGGGTTATAAGTCGGCCATCATCTACACAAAAATTCCATTGGAGACGAAAGATCGGGATTTGAAAAAGATAAATATGGAACGCGGCGTACATACCTTGAAAGATGTGGTGATCACGAGGCCGCCGGTAGAGCTGAACGGAGATACGCTGGAATTCAATGCAGATGCCTTTAAGCTGGACTCCAATGCGGTCATAGAAGATCTTTTCAAGCGACTCCCAGGCATCACTATCTGGGGAGATGGCACCATTACGGTGAATGGCCGGACTGTCAGTAAAGTATTGATTGATGGGAAAGAATTCTTCGGAGGCAGTGTGAATATGGCATTGCAGAATATTCCTAAGCAGGCCGTAGATAAAATCCAGGTATACCAACGTGAAAAAGATCCGACATCGCCTATCAAGGATTCTGTCACCCATGTCAATATCAAATTAAAGAAGGAGTGGAAGATGGGGAAATTTGGAAAAATTGCCGCCGGAGGCGGTACTGACGGGAGATACGAGTCGGACGTGATGTTTAGTCTCTTTAATAAACGTACGCAGTTCGCCGTGGCAGGGGCCACGAATAATGTCAATAAATCCGCTGCTAATATTAGTTCGTTAATTGATAATGGTTCTTACAAAACTTTTTCCGGGCTGTCTTCTTACCGGCCTAACTTCAGTGCCGCTGGCATTCAGCAAACCAAATCCGGCGGCTTCATCTTCCGGCGGGATTTCAACGAAGGCGCCAATGATTACAATAATAAAAATGCATTGGAAGGGAATTTCAAATATGATGATCTGAATACGCATACCAATAGCACTAAAAACCAAATTACCCTACTGGAACAAGGACAGCAGACCAGCAATAGTGCCAGCAGCAGTATCAATTGGACGAAAAGAATGGATGCGAATACTAAGTATGATCGACGTACTGAAAATTTCGAACTTACTATTGCGCCTTCCGCTAACTTCTCCAATTCTCGCAATCAATCTTCTAATCAAACCAATACCAGCAGCTCTTCCGCAGGAGATGTAAGTCAGAATAATAATACCTCTTACGGCACGAATGACGGCAAACAGGCAGCGTTAAACATTCATTTCACGCAAAATCCATCATATAGAGGAAATATCAAAGGAAGGTTCACTACTACACATGATTATCGCTTCCAGACTACCTCCAATGATATTGTCAATAACAGTATTACAAATTTCCATTCCTTCCTAGACGACAAACAGGACACCTATTATAATCGTCGTTATGATACGCATAAAAATGGTATGAGTCATACATTGGATTCCAGGTTTGGAGATTTATCCAAAGGAATTAAAAATGGTAAGCTACTGCCGTTTTCCATTAATGCATCTAACAACCTCTCCATTTCAAAGGACAAGGGCAATACAGCAGTACAGGACTATGATACTACCCAAAAAACGTATACTGCTAACAGTTATTTGACGAATAAGTCGGACCTATTGCAGGTAAAGGAAATCCCGTCATTAGAGTTCAATAAAAGTATCATTAAGAATTTTGTAAATCGCTATTACCGGTCGCTTAATTTCAACTTTGTACTGAAAGAAGAGTTCTTTTTTATGCACAATAATTCTGAGAAAAGCTTCCAGGATATAACAAGACGTTACAGCAATTTTATTCCGCAAGCTTCCATTTTCTATAACAATTATTTGTATGATCGCAGGTCCACTGAAATGAAATTGGGCTTTTCGCAGCGAATAAACTATGCCACTATCAACGAACTGGCGCCGTTAATCGATAGCAGCAATGTACTGTATCAACAGTATGGCAATGCAGGATTGAAGGAAAGTCGCGCACAGGAGTTAATGTTTAATTATAATATGGACAAGCTGAATGCCGGCAATCCACTCGATTATTTTGTATATGCCAAAATTAGTCGCACCAATAATGCTATTGGCGATAGTACCATCTATACAGATGATGGAAAAACACGCCGATACCTTGTCAATGTAAACAACGTCCGATCTGCTATATTCCATGCCGGTACACGTAGAGGATTTAAATTTGGCAAAACGCTGTATACCATTGAACCTAGTATCGATATATCATTGAGCAGTACGCCCGCTTTTGTAAACAGTGTGAATAGTGAATTAAAATCACAAACATATAAGGGAAATCTAACCTTGGGTTATGAGCTACAGAATAAACTATCCGTACAATTGTCAGAGGGTATCACCACTAATTATTCTCAACAGGATTACCGCAATACCAGCAGTGAGGTGTTGAACAATTCGCTTAGATTACTAGCTACTTGGTACATCAATAAGGCATTTACGCTTTACACGGATGTAGATCGCAATACCAACACTAGTTCTGGAACGGAGGGTGTTCGATTCACCAATTGGTCTATGAGTGCGAATTATCGCTTCCTGAAAGGGAAAAATGCAGAAGTGAGATTGGCGGCATATGATATCCTGCGTCAGAACAAAGGTATCACCAATACTACACAACAGAACTTCATTACTACCTGTACCTCCAATGTGATGCAACAATTCTTTATGTGTACGATTGCGTACTATCCGCGAATGTTTGGTAAACATGCGATGGGTAAATAAAAGCGAAAAAAAGTCGTATCAAAAAAGGGAAATTGACATCTGCGACATCAATTTCCCTTTTTTGATCTTTTTCGTCGTCCCTGCCCTGCGGGCAGGGACGAAAGGCAGGAAGGTTTGCTATGGTCTTCTCAACAAGCCCCGTATTAGATTATAAGGGAAAATCAACTGCCATAGTATAATCACCAAATAAAACCATACAGGATTCAACAGCATAAATGAAAACCTATCATTATACCGCATGTCCCGAATATAATAAGTCGCATTTATCTCCAATAACAATAGAATCGCCAATAGCACCATTGTACCTATGACATGCCACCAGCTTAACTTCTGTGAATACACCCATTTATCGATCAGCCAATACACTCCCCCACCGATCAGCAGTAATACTGCAAAACCATAAATTGGTGTAGATATAGAGAAGATATAATAAGTATCATACAAATGCACCTCAGTTATCTTAGGAGGATACACGAATCCTGTAACAATAGTGATTATCGCCAGTACAAAAAACAGCATATAGGGTTTAAAAGATCTTTTCATAGCATAATATTTCACGTCAAATATAGCTACTTAAATACATCAACAAATTATCTCTACCTGTAACTCATGGTTAGTCTCTAACGTAAACGCCTGTTGGAAATCAATCTCCACTTGATTTTCATTCATTTTGAATTTCACCGTCTTATTCACTCCATTCACGGTAACGGTTACACGCTTGGGCGTTGTTGATTTTATCATGATCAAATCCAATGTTTTCAAGCGTAGTTTTCCAAAAGCCAGTTGCAGCCGATGTTGCTGCCCATTGGCAGTAAGCGATTGTGCGTAAGTACCCCAGCCTTCAGGAGCAGTAAATGCGGCCTTGAAATTTTCCTGTTGTATGCGTGGCGCAAAACCTATACGGCCTTGAGGGCCATGACAAGTAAAGCCACAAGCACTGATGAAAGTGCCATAGCTGGCCATAGCACGGGCGTAATGGTCGCTGCATTCTATTTCATTGAAAGGATTTCGTTTAGCGGGGTGATGCCGATCGTGTATAGCACGGGTAAGGACCAAACTTTCATCTGTCATGCCTTCCGCCATCAGATGGGCCGCCACCTGGTGTTCAAAGCCACTCATACATTCATGGAAGTATTCTAGTTGCCAGGTCATACTCTCTCCATAAGGGCGTGGTTCATTGTGTGGGTTGGTATTCATGATCATGCCCGCTTCTCCAGCGAGGGCGTAAGGCCGGCCACCAATATGCGTTTTGATATAGGGACCAACATCCGTAGTAAAATTATATTTCCAGAGTGCCTGTAAAGCCGACAACGTTTTGTCCTTATCCAGGATGCGTGGCAGTCCTACCTGGAAGGCCCAGCTTTGTCCGTATACCTGGTCTATATGACAGGTATTGTAAGATCCAAGCTGCTTGCGGCCTTGCACAGCATCCGGGCGATGGATAAAGTATTCCCCATTAAAGAGGTATTGCTCCATATTACGCCGACCATTGGCCACATAATCATGGCAAACCTTGGCGAAACCGGTATCCTTCATTTCTATGGCCATTTGCTCAGCCGCTGCTGCTGCAGCGATACAGAGTCCTACTATCCAAGCGATCTCCCCTTCCCATACAGCATCCAGGGTATTTTCCATTGGGGTATCCGTCATGCCGTCTTTATTCTTATCCTGTGCCAGCATAAACTGCACTGTCTTTTTCATGCTTGCCCAGTTGTGTTGTAGAAACGTATTATCCGGACTCATTAGATGTTCCCTGTAAAAACGGAGGATCGTACCAGCCTGTCCATCTATAGCCGGCCTCGTTTCCATTTCGCCACGGAAGAGGATCGCGCCGGTGTCCGGGATAAAGCCGGTACCTAGGTCTACCCGTTGGCGCATGTCTCGTTCCAGTGTTGGGAAGACACGTGCCATACTATGCGCATATTGCCATACATGCGTACAGGTGCCTCCACAGGCGCCAATACCTTCCCATGACCAAAACCTGCCACTAGCAAAACGATAGGTGTTGGCCGTAGCTAGGGTGCCTATATTGTTGAACGTTCGCTCCAGGAACCAATAAGGCAAGGTGCCCTCATACCAGGTTTTTGTCCATAATTCAGTCGTACCCGTTAGGTAGGTAAAGTTATCCTGTATGTACTGGCTCACCTGCAATGCAGTAGCGAACTTGCGGCCATACCAATACCCTTCCGCCGCATCGTGTACCAGCTTCACTAATTGGGGATGGGGGTGATTGAAATGCCAACTAATGCTGTAATCCGCCTGCCATTTACCGCCAGGGGCAATCGTACTGCCAGCCTGTATACTACCCACTAGTTTCTCGGGAGCTGGCATATGGGCTACTGCTTTAATGAAGATATTACAGCCCTCTGTCGTTACCGGCCAAGGATTAAAGGCGGTATTAGCCCCTGTAGCTTTGCCATGGAGGGTTAGACAAACAGATCCCGCATCCTGACTGGTTTTCAGGGCGTCATCTGTGGCGTCAAAATCCATGAAAATACTAGTGCTATCTGCTGAAGATACAAGCGTATTCCTGCGGAAACCTTTACCACTGGCAGCAGATAGTTTGTTTGCGCCATTCTCCATCCATCCGGTGATACGGGCCTCTACTGGCGCTGTAGTATCGTTGACTACTGTAATACGCAGGATGGTAGCAGGTAGCGCGGAGTTGTCGGGGTCCAGTGGAATGAAAGGAGAATAGACTTGCATCTCCACCCATAGCTGCAAATCTATTGAACGAAATTCGATAGTGGCGATGGGATAGGTAGGTTTAAAGATGACTTCATCCCAGCAATCTTCATTTAGTTCTTTCAGGAGGATTTGATCGCCGATGCGCAGTTCCAGCGCAAAGCCCTGTTCCAATACCCGGAAGCTATTGGCCAATGGCGGGTTCACATAGGCGGCGCCATCGCGGGGACGAATTTTTCTTTCACTACTGCCATCATTCCAGATGGTAGTATGTGCCGTAATACCTTCATGCTGGCCTTCCATACTTTGATTATAGATCTGCCAGAGCCATAGGCGGCCATCTCCGCCGGCATAAACGGTGCCAGTATGGAGTCCGCTCACGGGCATGCCCAGGTATTTAAGTTCCTTATTGGATTTTTTGTAGTGAGTAGGTTGCTCCCTTGTATAGAGGGATTTTATCCATATGGGATTCAACTGCTTATCGAGTGGTATATTATGTTTGGGAGAGGGCGGCTGCAGCAGCGTTTGGCCTATTGCAGGCAGTTTTGTCAATGTCAGGGCTGCAGTCAGCAAACCCACCTGCTTCAGGAATACTCTCCTTGCATGTTGATGATCCATTGTTCACATAAAATTATACTGAACAATATACTCAAAGCAGGTTAAAATATACTGCTTTACGCCATAAAAAATGGCGCGATTCCCGCGCCATTACTATGAAAAATCAGTTTTATTTCTTCTTCCAGACGGTATTGAAACCGCCGGTACATGCTAGCGGCAGTATTTCGGCGACCTGGCAATCAAATGCTTGCAAAGGTTTCACGCGTTTGGTCAACAGGGAAAAGGGAAACACGTCTTCCACAAAATTCGTTTTCGCAAACCGGATAATTTCAAATTTGTTCTCCGCGGCCAACTGTTGCAGGTCCTTCTTGGTGAAAAACTGCACGTGATCCAAGTTATCTGCCTGCGATTGTACGGTGGTACCGCTGTAGCCCAGTAGGCCTTTCACCTTGTTCACAAACGCCTGCAATCCAGGACTTTTGCGCACTGACAGCATAGGCTTGGTAACGAATACCTCCCTTGGGCCCATGCCGTTAGGGACGGTAACGATGAGCGTACCGTTATCGCGCAGCGATTGATAAATGGTGTGCAGCAATACACCCGGCTGGTGTAGGTGCTCCAACACTTCACTGCATATAACAGCATCATACTGCTGCCCTTGGGCGATCAAGGCTTCTGCACTGATCACTTCAAACTGAACATTGGGAAGGGTGTTTTTGCTACGCGCTACAGCAATGGTTTTTTCACTGACATCAATGCCGAGTACCGTATATCCAAACTGACCAAGATGGCGGGAAATAACGCCGTTTCCGCAACCTACATCGAGAATGGTGGCGTTGGCAGGGATCGTGTCTTTTAGGCTGTCTGTGATAAAGTTCAAGCGTTTAATATCGGTAATACGCTCGTATTCATAAGTAATCTTGGGGGACATCATACACCAATACTACAAAATTGGCGGGTAATATACAAATCGAGGAGGACGGTCGGTAAAACAGCGCTATGCCATGAAAATGAGAATGGCCAGTTGTCGCGACAACTGGCCATCTCCCTAAAATACTATATTTCACTGCTATTGCAACAAAAGCTGCGCGCGATGCAGATTATCGGTTGCTTGCAGGATTTTATTTTTCAATTTTGGATTATAGTCGGGATGAGTAGCCAAGAAATCAGTTACTACTTTCCAAGCTTCCGGCGATTGATAATACCCAAATACAGCCCCCAGCCAGTTGGCAGGGAAGAATATATCACCAGTACGCTGAATGTCTTCCAGCCATAGGAGGCTTTCCGGCAGATATTTCATAGCTGTAGCCTGACGCAGTGGGTGATTGAGAAAATACAAAGCGGTGACTACCCACGATTCTTTGGCACGTCCTTTCTTATCATGTAAAGAAGCGAAGAACTGGTCCCTTTCGGCCACCTTTGCGGATAATGCCGGCATGAGAAAATTGAGTCTGTCTTTCTTATCATTATCCTTCAGTCGATCTCTTTGGGTAGCCAGCACATTGGCAGCAGTATCTGTTTTCAATGCAATCGTTAGCGCCAGGGAGATGTAATCTTCTTCCGAGAGTTTTATATCTTTTGGCGGCTGTTGCTGTTCCCAGATATCGTATATACGTTTGCCGGCATCTGGCGTCGTGTATATATCCTGATAGGCTTTCAGCAATAACTTTTTGTTATTGGTCAGTGTTTGTTGTTGCATCGCCTCCCACATCTGTTTCTCCAGCTCAGGGCCGAAAACAGCACGTTCTGCGGGAGTGGTAAATTCCCAGAAGAGGGTACTGATATAATTGGTCAGGAGTTTAAGATTGGTTTCTTCTTTTTCATGGAATAAACCGTTCACGAATATACGTAGCAGGGCATTGGGTTTATAAGTACGTCCGGCCAGGGCATTTTCGTAGGCCGTTACATAAGCAGTGGCACTCCATACAGAACCGGCCAGCTCAAACATGCCTATGGTAGCAGCGCTATCTGATGGGAACAAGCCATAACCAAGGCCACTGGAATTAAAGAGGATATAATCCGGCTTTTTCTTACCCACTGCCGCTTTCACCACTGTATTAAAATCGTTCATATTCACCCGCAATTCCTCAACCGTGACAGGATAAGTATGCGACTCCTGCATGCCGCCACCATACACCAATGCGATATCAAAGACCTGCGGCCACAAACGCTTCTCTCCTGACTCTGGATGCTGGGTAATGGTGAATTGTTTTATTTTGCCGTTGGCGGTAGTCATTTTATAGTCGAATACGGGCCTTCCTGGCTGGTTTACCCATACATTATTCCATTTGTACAGGTCCGCTTTCGTAAATTTTGCCAGGATAGCAATCATATCGTTCCAGGAAGCGTTGCCATAGGCGTATGTTTTCAGGTATTCCTGTACCCCTTTGCGGAAATTATCCTTGCCCATCAATAGTTCTATCTGTCGCATCATGATTGGCGCTTTATGATAGATGATATCGCCGTACATCGTGCCGGCATCCTGAAGGTTTTCCAGTTGCTGACGGATAGGATTGGCGCCCGCAGTGCGGTCTACGTTATAAGCGCGTGGATAATGATCTTGCTGGAAGCGCAAGTTAAACTGTTTGCTACCGAGGATATCTTCCGCTACTTTATCCGCCATGAAATTGGCGAACACCTCTTTCATCCACACATCGTTAAACCATTTCATGGTCACCAGGTCCCCGAACCACATATGCGCCGTTTCGTGGGAGATCAGGTTAGTACGGGCCAGCAACTGATCTTTCGTAGGATTTTGGAGGAATAGTGCAGACGCTTTATACTGTACTTCGCCGGGATGTTCCATGCCGCCGAACTGAAAGTCGGGTATCGCTGCGAAGCCCATTTTCTGGAATGGAAAAGGGATGCCCGTCCATTGTTCCAGGAACTTCACTGCATCCCGATGGAGTTGGAAAACGCTATCGATATTCGTACCAGGATCTTTTTCCCGGTAGAGGAGAGTAGCCGGTTTACCATTGACATCCTGCTGCGCCACGCTGTATTTGCCTGTAGTAAAGGAAAACAGGTAGGTAGGCAGTTTCTCCGTTGGTGCAAAAGTGTATGCGGTATAGTTAGCAGGCGTAGGGAGACTATCTTTCATCCAGCCATTGGCCAGCACTTTCCAATCGGACGGCACTTCCATACTCAACTGGAATACTGCTTTCAGGTCTGGCTGATCAAAGCAGGGGAATACGAATCTGGCTCTGTCCGGAACAAACAAGGCATAGAGGAATTCCGCATTGCGGTTGAGAGAGCCTTCTCCCGCAGTGAATTCCAGTTCTATATTGTTCTTCCCAGTTTTTAATAATGTAGTGGGAATCAGCAGATGCTCATTACTCATCACTGCTTGCGTAGCAACGCTGTTCACTACCAGGCGGGTGATATTTTCCACTGGCTGTTTGAAGTCCAATTGCAGCGGTTGCGAAACCTCCTTCAAAGTAAATTCCAGCTTTTCTTTCGCGGGAATCGTCGTTGCTTTTTCGTTTGGAATATGAAAATGCAACGTATAGGTAATATCTCCAATGACGCTGTAACGATAGGTAGCCAGCTCCAGGGAAACGCCCGTTGTAACCGGAATAGGTTTTGGCTGGGCAAAGGCCGCCGGAGTCACTGCCAGCAGGCAGATCAGCGATTTATAAAATATTTTCATCGACATAAAGCTTATAGCAGGTCCGTAAATGTAGCGATTACAGCTATCATTTCCCATGAAATCACCTACAACTTTAGTCTGGTCATTTTATTTTAGGGAGACACGTTACGGGACGATACCACTACCTGTCCCACTGCGTCATATGACATGTTTCTACTGGATTAAAAATAAGTATGATAAAGGGTTATAAACAGCGCGGTTGATAACAATACTACCTTCAGGGAAGTTAAATACACAGCGTATAGTATTATCCCTTTGATGGCGGATTTCCAGATAGACTGTTCATAATTCCTACGCATCGCAATAATGAGATAACCTGCCATTATGCAAGCGAAAATTTGGTAGAACAGCGTGCCATTGCCGAACCAACCGTAAAAGTAAGGAATGACAGGCAGCAAAACCGCTGTCACGATGAATGCAAAAGCATGGAAATGCAGCGTAAAAATCACATGATCCACATAGAACCATTGCTTATTTCTGAAATAAATGAGCTTCAGGAAGTAAGCGAATAGTGGCAGACAAAGGATCATTATTTTGGGGAAGTTATGATAATAGCCTTCCCCATAAGCTCTTTCCCTTTCTTCATTGGAACTATAGCTCTTCAAAGAACGTGCATCTGCCCGGGCAATTAATTTCATCCAGAATGAGAATTGTAATGAATCAGGCAATTGCTGGTGGATAGAATCGAATTCCTCCAGGGATGTTGATGCTGCAATCATTTCCAGGAGTTTCATATTCCTGATAGCCCCTGAATCATGTCGTTCTACACCATCTTTGAGCTTATTTTCCAGTTTCCATAGTTCATCTGTGTGACCTAGTTGGACCGCTTGGGGGCCAGCTTCAGTAGTATGCACTTTTGCACTTTTCGCCTCTGGCGATTGCCAGGTAAGGTATATGAAGAAAAAAAAGAACGAAGTAAAAACGTACAGTTTGATAGGATTCATATACCGTGCACGTTTGCCTTCGCGGTACTCGCGGGAAAGTAAGCCCGGCTTGGTAAAGAGATATTTTATCGTCAGGAAAAACTGGGAATCGTAATGGAAAATATCTGCGACAAAATGTTTTACGAGATGACCAAAGGTTTCGTGCGGAACAATATTTTCTTGTCCGCAATAGCCACAGAATCTGGTTGGTACATCATTCCCGCAATTCAGACAATTTTGTTGTTGGCGTAAGGGTTGTGTTTTCAAGGTAACTAAGGGTTAAGGGCCTATAAAGATAGTAGAATTTTTCCCAGAAAAGGAAAAATCAGGGTAGGTATTTTGGCAAAAAAGCTGCTTAAAATATTAGGTATTCATGCCTTCTAACTGCTGGAAAACGGCCACCAGGGATTGCCCTTTCTCCGTCAGGGTATATTCAATATGCAAGGGTTTCTGCTGAATAATGGTTTTCTCCAGTAGTCCGGATTCCTCCATTTCCTTCAGGGCAGTGGCCAGCGATTGCTTGTTGGACCCCTCGATCTGACGAAGCAGGGTATTAAAACGGAGTGGAGCCGTTACCGCCAGTCGGAAGATTTCCGGCTTCCATTTGCCGGATAACATCTTCAGTAATCCCTGTGCAGGGCAGATTTCAGTATTGTCATTCTTTTTAGTAGTCATCTTTTTCTGACTTATTGCTAGTCATCGTTGTGTTATGGACCTTTGTGCAAAAGTAGGAATAAAGATACGGGAAGGTTTAATACATGACAATGGAAAATAAAAATAATCCGCTTTTATGCAATCCGGCAACTGGCATCTGCGAATTGCCTGCTACAGAGAGGAATACACAAAACCAGGAAATAACGGCTCCCAGCAAAGCAGTTAAAATCATATACTTTACAGACCCCATCTGTTCTTCCTGCTGGGGCATTGAGCCCCAGTTGAGAAGACTGAAACTGGAATATGGGAATAATGTTGAGATAGCGTACCATATGGGCGGCCTGCTGCCCGATTGGAGCTATAATAGTGGCGGCATCAGCAAACCATCCGATGTGGCGCACCACTGGGATGAAGTCAGCAGCTACTATCAAATGCCCATAGATGGTGATGTGTGGTTGGAAGATCCCCTGCATTCCTCCTACCCTCCTTCTATCGCATTTAAAGCCGCTCAATTACAGGATTACAATAAGGCCATCACCTTTTTAAGAATAATCCGGGAAATGGTTTTTCTGCAAAAGAAAAACATTACCAAATGGGAACATTTGTCGCAAGCCGCTGAACAGGCCGGACTGAATGTACAACAGTTGCAAAATGATTACGAGGGGAATGCCGTACTATTATTCCGGGAAGACCTAAACTACGCTAGGAACATGGGTATCAGAGGGTTTCCTACTATGTTCATCGCCGATACCCAAGGAAATTTGGAAACCGTTTATGGTACAAGACCTTATACCTCTTTTGAAGAGGGATTGTTAAAAATTGATCCTTCCGCCATCAAAACCATCTATTCCAAAGACTGGAAAAGCCTGTTTACATCATATCCAACACTTACCAGAAGGGAGTTTGCAACATTAGCCGATATATCACCGGAAATAGCTGAACAGATATTAAATCAATTAGTCGACGAGAAAGAACTAAAGCGATTGGATACCAAGAACGGTGCACTTTGGATTAGGGGATAAAAAAACGGGATGCAAGTGCATCCCGTTTTTTTGTGCATCTAATGAGCGGAAAAATTAGTTCGCATTATTCACTGTCAACGCATAAGTATCTTTTGCACTAGCAATACCACCGCCAACAATCACTTTTTTCGTGAGGGTCACGGCAGATTTAATGCTCACATGATAATTTCCTTTGGCGTCTTTGGTTACTTCCGCAGTACCATTGGCGGTAGTCATATCATACAGCACCGCGCCAGTATTCACTGCGGTACCGATGGTACAAGTAATATTCATGATTTTCAAACCCGGGTTAGATACCATTGCCTCCGTAGAGCCCAATGTATAGGTACCTTCGCCCAGATTACTGTAAAATGTGATCACCAGGGCACTTCCAGAAAAAACGCCATAATTGCCACCGTCTCCCATTGTACTTACAGTCATGGCAGTAATCGTACTGCCACTTCCATTTGCGGAAGATGATTGGGCAGAAGTTCCTTTTACATAGGTATAATCGCCAAATTTCCAGGAAGCGTCTCCGGCAACTGTGGTAGTCTTTTCACTTTTACTGCAGGAGAATAATACAATGGCAAACATGGCCAATAACAACGGTAATACTCTTTTCATATAGTCGAATGGGTTAAAAAATTTTCCCGCAATTGCACCATAATTATGCCAAAAAAGCTGCCTTTTGGGCAGCTTTTGGTAAGGATCTATAATTATCTCCCTTAGTCTTTTGATTCTTCTACAAATTTTCCAGCAGTATCAAACAGAATATCTTTCTTTTTTGATTCTACTTCAAACAGCACAGTACCATTTGCTTTTACAATCTTAGCTAATTTCTCCACCGGAATATTTGGGTAATTCTTTTTCATGTATGCCGCAGCAGATGCAGGCAAATCGGTAACGGCCACTTTTGTTTCGGTTTGTATCCAATTACCTTTATTATCGAAAACGGCTTCTGTTTTAGCCCCATTCAACATAAATTTCGCTTCCCCGTCTTTTCCTTCTGCTTTCCATCTTACATTCTCAGCGCCTGGGAATTTTTTAGCAAATGCCGCCTGTGCTTCAGCAGTAGGGGTATAAGTAGCTTTTTTTTCTTGTGCAGATACAGCTCCACCTACTAGGCAAAATGCCAGGGCAATCAAGGTGATTTTTTTCATATTGTAATGTATTGGATTAAATAATGACCCAAAACTAGGAACCGATTCTGGTAACATTCTGTGGAAGTCTGCTTTCAAATGTTAAATTTATCTTACCAACTTCTACCGGAGAATGAAGGAATTATGGCTGTACTGATCAGCACGTGTCTCCCAAAACCATTTTCATCGCATAAAAAGAGGCTGCATCATTAATATGATACAGCCTCTTGCACAGCTTCACAACTTTTATTGAAGAATGATCTTCCTGATTTGACTATAACGCTGTTCGTAGATATAGATATTCCCAGCTTTGTCGACCGCTATACCGGAAGACTGGTTCATCCCGAACAATGCATCTTTTAAAGTGCCATTTACATTTCCAGACATCCAAGGCTGATAGCTGCCAGCAGCACCAGTGATAGTACTAACGGTGCCATCCGGCGCAAAGGCGCGTATGGAGAAGTTGGAGGCATCATTGAAATAGAACATGCCAGATACAGGGTCAAACACAATACCCGCAGGGTTATTCATCCTGGCCTGGTTTGCAGGTCCATCCACATAACCATCCTGCCAGTAGGCACCTGCAAAAGTGCTGATCATACCGGTAGACATCACGATCTGCTGAATAGTATGCCCATCTGTATTTGCGTAAAAGATTTTACCGTTATTCACTACAAACTGCGCATTGCCATTTACCCTGCCTACCTGCGTCATTTGGGTAGCGCCTGGATTCAACTTGAAATAACCATTGTATTCTGAACCGAAATACACATTCCCAGCGGCATCCGTGCTTACAAATCTTGGAGAGAAGGTAATACCCTGATAATAGGTAGATACCTCTCCTGCGGGCGTAATCTTACGAATACTACCATTCCAAGCATCTGCCACATAGAGGTTATCCTGCGCATCAATACCCAATCCACCGATATTACTGAACAGTGCAGCAGTACCTGTACCATCCTGGTTTCCTGTATTATCACTGCCTGCAAAAGCAGTAGCGGTTCCATCCGGTGCAATACGTCCAATCTTAGCATTAATACCTACGAACATATTTCCTTTGGAATCAAACACCATATGCGATGATGGCGCATTCCCCCAAGTACCTGTATAGAATACCTCCACGCCTGCTCTGCGGAAAACAGGGCCTGTGGCGCTGAGGGTACCTACTTTTACATTCAACGTACCAGTGGTCACGCCTACAGGCATTTGCACGGTGAGGGTAGTATCCGTAGCGGCGTTTACCTGTACTGTAAGCCCATTGATGGTTACTTGGTTTTGCGCAATAGTAGTACTGAAGCCCGTTCCTTTCATCACTACAATGGAGCCTGCCAGACCGTTATCAGGTAGCAATTGAGATACACCAAGCGACTGCACGGTGAATACCGGGCCAGTAACCATTTGATTGTTTACATTCAATGCCACAGGGCCAGTAGTAGCCGCTGCGGGAATCACTGCGGTGAGTTGAGTTGCAGAGGCACTGGAAATCGTCAACTGTACCCCATTAATGGTGATGTTATTCTCCTCTTTTAATTCGCTGAAATCTTTACCAGTAATTGTTATCACTGTCCCTACCGGGCCACTCAATGGTGCTACTGATTTCACAGTAGGCGCTGGTACTACGGTGAATACCGGTCCTGCTGTTTTCTGACCGTTGATGGTCACGGAAACAGGTCCCGTTTGCACGCCTGTAGGCGCTGTAACCACTATAGAAGTGGCAGTGGCGCTTACTACTTTGGCATTCACACCATTGAACGCCACTATATTATCGGGGAGATTTGAACTGAAACCAGTACCAGTTATCGTCACATTGGTGCCGGCGCCACCTTTCAACGGTTTAATACTGCCGATGGCCTGGAAGGTGAAAGCAGGACTAACTGTCTTCTGTCCGTTTACGGCAATCTCTAATGGTCCGCTGCCTGCTCCTGGCGGAATAACTACCACTAGTAAGGTGTCATTGGCATTGGATACGATGGCAGGTTTGCCATTGATGGTAACTGTTGCAGGCCCGTCTGTACCTGCGAGCCCAGCGCCAGAGATATATACATTCGTTCCTTCCGGACCATTGGCCGGAGAAAGCTGGTGTACGCTCAACGCCTGATACGTATATACGTTACCGTTAACAGTCTGTTCATGGGCGGTAACGGTGATTTTACCAGTAGTGCCTTTGTCCGGCGCCTGTACCACTAACATCGTGTCGTTTACATTCAGCACGCGGGCGGCTGTTCCGTTGAAAGCAACGGCATTGGCATTTAAGTCTCTACCGAAGCCTGTACCCCGGATCGTTACCACGGTCCCTGGATTTCCACTTACCGGGAAAAAGTCTTTTATTGTCAGTTGAACGGAGGCAGCGGGATTGTCTTTTTTACACCCTGCCATCACCGCCAATATCATCAAACCGAGATAGATCAGTTTTTTCATCTGTTTTGATTTAAATTAGAAGGAATAGCGCAGCCCCATCTGCAACTGATATCGGGAATTGAAAAAGTCGATTGCATACGGCTGTCCAGGATCTGTAAACTGATATACCGGCGTATTCTCCTTCGTCTGACGACCAGGATATACTGGCGTCAATCCCACGCTGGCAGTAGAGTTGAAGGTATTCGGCGAGAAGTAGCTCCTTCCCCACTCTTTGTTCAGCAGGTTTGTCACGTTCATGATATCGAGGGTGAATGTCAGGTAGCTGCTACCAGGTTTAGCAGAAAGATGATATTCCTGCGCGAAATGAAAATCAGCCTGCGTATTCCATGGTGTACGTCCTCTATTTCTTTCTGTAAAATCGCCACGACGAGAGCGCAAGTAAGCATTACCATCTACATAGCGATTAAAGGCGTCTGCTTGGGCCTGTGCCGTTACTACATTACCTGATGCATCGGTGTAATCCTGGAAGTAATTGATGGCGTCTTTTGCCTGCGGAATGTATATCAGGCTCACCTGCTGCGGCAATCCTTGAGTACTATTGTTCACGATGCCGTATGTAAATGGAGAACCCGACTGGGCACTGAGAAACAGCGCCAGGTTGCTTACCCAGCGACTGTTCCAGGCCTTGCGGTAATCAGCCCTTACCACTATACGATGACGAATATCAAAATTGGAATAGGCCAGTTCCGGATTGTTCGGATTCAATGCCTGATTCAACTGCCAGTTACTTTCCATAGAGTTACGGATACCATTGGAAATGTCTTTAGACTCACCATAGGTATAAGCCAGGTTTATATTCAGCCCCATTTTATAATTACGGGATACGCTACCTGTAAGACTATACCGATATCCTTTCCGGGTATTGCTCAGCTCATAGGCATTGGCAAAACGAGGATCTATAGAACCAGCGTAAACAGGCTGTTTCATAGAGACATCATATCCGTAATACTTCGGATCGTCCTTGATGTTTACCTGCTGGAACATCACATCTTTTAAACTCTTGGTATAAATACCTTCCACGGTGAACTTATAGCCGTTCTCCGTAGTATAATCCATCGCCAGGCTGGCACGCACTACTTTAGGCATCACGAAACCATTATCCACCACATCTACCTGTGTTTTACCTCCATTCTTGTTATTGATCACTGCTCCATTCTGTTCAATGAAATCTGCAATGCCATTCTTACCAGGTTTCAATGGATCGGTTCCTTTTACAAATACCTGCTGATCTGCTTTCTGATCGAAAGAGCCATAACTATCCCCGTTATTGTAGTAGGCGTAAGCCAGCCATGCCAATGGAATACGGCCAGTGAACATACCCACCCCTCCGCGTAATATCAGTCGCTGATTACCTAACCAGTCGTAGCGGAAACCTAATCGAGGTGAGATCTGTACTTTATCAAAATAATTGTTCGTAATATGATTTAACGGCGTATAGTAGTAGGTGTTACCCAAGAATCCATCCTGTATCGCCGTTCTCGTTTTATCGCTCAGCAGTGGCGCTTGTGGAAGCAACGTATAGTCGGCACGTATACCCGGCGTCAAACGCAGTTTATCCGTCAGTTGGATTTCATCTTGGGCGTAAACACTCATCAGATCTACGTTAAACGACTGTGGATGCGACAGAATGTAGTCTCTACTATTATCTGTATAATTATAATTTCCTCTTACTCTCCAAGGATTGTTATTCAGGTAGTCATCGATGCTGAGATAGTCTACACGTCCGTTCCAACTGTTTACAAAGCCATATTTCACATGATACAATTCATTATGCGTACCAAAAAGGAAAGTATGTTTTCCTTTATACATCGTGAAGTTATCTGTGATCTCCCAGGTGCGTTGCTGCATGTTGAAGATGGCGGCCTCTCTATCCGTACCTAAGTAAATAGTGGTACCAGGCGTGCGCCCCATGATCTGCACCTGTGGCAGTGCGGGATTCGACTGTGGATCTCTTTTATCATTTACCACCGTATACCCCACAATCAGGCTGTTGGCCAGTTTAGGCGAAAAGCGGGTTTTCAGTTCCGCGACCGTGGAGGTTTGGTTATTCGTCTGTTTGTAAGCCATGCTGGTAAACCGGAAATCCTGTTGATCCCGGTCCATGATGAGGGCATCGGACAGGATGGTATTATTACGAATAGATAACTGATTTTTGGAATTGATGTTCCAATCCAATCGGTTAAAAAACTTGGCAGACTTGCTGGAAGCGTTGTAAATACCTCCAGTACCTGGATCGAATGCATTGCCATAGCGTTGTAGGGTTGCATTGCGGATATTTTCCTCATCTTTTACGCTGAGGATTTGCGCTGTTTCCTGTTGACCAGTCATCAACTGGGTAGGATCCTGACGGCCAGTTATTTCTTCGTTGGTAAAGAAGAACAGCTTATCCTTAATGATAGGAAAGCCCAATCTGATCCCGGTTTGATAATCATAAAAATCAGCATTCATCTTCCCCAGCTTCCCCGCTTTGTCTTTACCAACCATCCCTGCATTTCTACCCATCGCATAAACGGAACCTGTGAAAGTATTGCTACCACTGCGTGTTACAGCGTTGATACTACCACCTGTAAAGTTTCCGATTTTCACATCGAATGGCGCCAGGTATACTTGCATATCTTCAATCGCATCCAGGGATACCGGATTGGTATGTGTACTGGCGCCTGGCATACCGGAAGTACCGGTGATACCGCCTGTAGAAGGACTAAAGCCAATAGCGTCATTATTGATGGCGCCATCCAGGGTAACGTTGTTATAGCGGAAGTTGGTGCCGGCAAAGCTGTTATCTTTCGAGCCTTGTGGTACCATCCGCGTCATATCCTGGATGCTACGGTTGATGGTAGGCATATTACGCAGTTGCACGGCGCTAATATTCTGTCCAGCGCCATAAGCGCTCGCCGCTGGCGTTTTCTTACCTTTTACCACTACTTCAGATAATTGCTTTTTATCATCGGCCAATACCAGGTTGATGATTAATGGTTCTCCGAGTCGGACCATAATCCCATCTTGTTGCTGCGTGCCCATGCCCATCATGGATACAGTGATGGTAAACGGACCGCCTACACGTAATCCCGTGAGGTGATAACGTCCATCTGGTTCGGAGATGGTACCGTAGCGGGTGCCCGTTGGCGTATGAATGGCCAATACGGTGGCGCCAGGAACGGGCTGCCCTTTGGCATCCGTCACCTTACCATCTATACGGCCACTGGTTTCCTGGGCGCTGAGTCTGACTGCGAACAATGTACACAGCAGGAAACAAAGTATATACAGATTTCTCATTCCTTTAACGTTTAGAAGTTTTCCATCAATAGCTTGTCTATGACATGCAGTACGCCATTATTGGCTAGTACATTGGATTTCAACACCTGACAGGGTGTGGTATTACCAGCTCCTTGAATTGTAATTCCCGTATAGTCGACGCCGTTAGATAATAGATTAACCGTAGTGGTACTGTTGTTTAACATTGTCTGACTGGTGATATTATTGTCGCCGGTGGAAAGCACATAGTCATATATAAACCGGCGGTTATTCAGGATATGGAACTGCAGGAGGTTTTTCAGTACCGCCGGATCTGTATTGCGGATACTGTCTGTAGATGGGAATCCTGCATTCTTAAAGGCATCATTATTAGGAGCAAAAATGGTAAATGGTCCATCGCCGCGCAGTAACGTTTTCATATCCGCCTGTTGAAGTGCGGCATTGAAGAAGGTCAGCGACGGATCTGCTGCAACAGCGTCACTGATTTTATCCTGCGTCAGCGGTTGCATCACCGCATTGATGACCTGTATCAAACCATTGCTGGCAGGCATATTCTGAGCCGTAACCCGTGTGCCATTGATGGTGATGATGGTATCATTATTTTTTACCCAGTGGGTTACGAAGAGTTGTGTACCTGCTACCGTAGTGATTTGTTGATTAAAACGATAAGGCAGTTTATCCAGTTGCCATTGGCCGTTCAGGGTATGGTATTGTACCATATTTTTCAATACAATTCCGCTTTCCTGCGATACCATATCAATGGAATTATACCCCGCCCGCTGGAAGGCACTGTTATCCGGGATCAATACGGTGTATGGCCCCGCTGCGGTAAGACTTTTACCCAGGTTGGTAACGGTGAGGGCTGTATTAAAATAAGAGAAGTTAAACTTGTTATCTTCTATCACATACAGCAGGTTATTGGTACTACCGCCAACAGGCGCTGCGGGCTCCTTATCTTTTTTACAGGCGAAAAGCGACAGCAGCAAAGCGGCAGACAGTATATGTTTTTTCATCTTGTCTTAAAGTTTAAGGAGAAATTATTGATGCAGCAATCCATCGTCTATAATGTGCATCACACCATTCCGGAATACCAGGTCTGTTGTTTTCAGCGGCAATGCGCCTACTGTACTGCCAATTTCTTTTACCATTATGGTATTTCCTGTTTTGGAGAAATTCAGTCGAATATATTTCGGCGGCTCTCCACTTTGGCGTCCAGGTGTGATCATAAAATTGGACAACGAAGGATTATCCTGCATGTCATTGCTAAAGATCACCATGTTATAGTTCGCCGGTTCCGCACCGGTATAATCCAGGTGATGTGCCAGCAACATGGTATCCAGCGAGGTGTAGGTATAGCGATAGTAGCCTTTATCATCATAATTTGGCCAGTCTACTTCATACAAGAGCGCTCTTTGGCGCAGATCATCAATCGTATTGAATCCTGCCTTTTGAAAAGCCCTGTTGGTAGGCGCAAAAAAGGTAAAAGGAGAACATCTGGTACTGGTGGTCAGTAACTTCAGAAATCCTTGCTGCCCCCATGTTTGCTGGTATATACTATCGTTGATGCGACAAGCTTCCAACAGGAAAGTGAAATCAGGACTGGATTGCAGGTAATCGATCATATCCGTTTCTGCCTTTTTCTGTACTTCATCCAGCAGGTAAATAGTGCCGTTCGTACCTTCCAGCGCTTTATATGGATGTGCTTTACCATTCAACATCAGTTGATTATTATGCACGCCGATATACTGGAAATAGGTATAGGTAGTCCAGGAGTTATAATCTGAAAAATCCCCTCTTGTCAGCAAGCTTTTTACGGACATACTGCCACTGATACCCTTGATGGTAGCCGCTGGCACCCAAGTATTCAAGGTATGAAAGAGGAGCAGCGTATCCACGTCTTCCACAGACATACTGGCAATTTTATCCAACGTGATGCCTGCATTATTAAATGCCGCATCTGTGGGTACCAGCAACGTATAGGCTTGTAATACCTGCGCACTGATGATGGAATCCATATTGATTTTCTTCCAGGCAGCCTTGTAAATAGTACAATTGGTGCTGTCCAGGAGCTGGCGAATCGTTTTAGCCGGGCCTACATAATCAATGGGCTTACCGATTGGAGCTACCTGTGCATCCTTTTGGGTACAGGCCGTCCAACAGGTGGCTACTAACGCCAGTGTATATATTATCTTTCTAAATTTCATGATTACCGGTTATTTGATCAGCAAAGAATCTGGATACAACATGATATTATTGATACGGTGCAACACCCCGTTATTGAGCTGAAAGTCTTTACCAGCGTCTCCTCCGGCCATGCCAATATTATTGGGTCCGTGGTATCCCCATCTACCATTTGGCGCCCAGATGGTAATAGTTTTGGCAGGCGCTACGCCGTAACCATCTATTAACAGTCTGTCGTTGGCGCCACCTACCAGTTGTAGATCGTTGGAGAACAGGTGGTGCTGCTGTAATGCCAATGTGTAAACATTGAATGCCACCGGCCTGTATCGCTTTACATCCAATCTGTTGATACTATCAGCAGTGAGTTGATAGTTTAGGAAGACACTGTTCTGCGGGGCATATACCGTCAATGGTTGCACGGTTTTCAGTGCATCCCACTGGCCGGTTTTCTTCATGAGCTGTGCAAACAGCGTGAGACTCGTATCTGCCGCAATAAAATCCTGTATGTTACTTGATATGATTTTAGGCACAGATTGCAGTACATGCAATACCCCATTACGCAGCGCGATATTGCGTTTAGGCGCATCGTATACATCACAGCCACTTACAGAAGTTTTGTACGCATCTGCGTTCTTTCCCTGTACGACTACAGAAATATAAAGCGGTCCACCACCCAATGCGGTATAAATATTATCCAACTGGGATGGCAAATCCGTGATGTATACGCGGTTTGGTATGATGAGATTTTTCACAGCAGTACGTAAACTGTCTGTATTCATAGCTTTAAAATCTGATGCGGACTTAATACCGATGTTGTTAAACGCATTGTTGTCTGGCGCCCAGATGGTAAACAGTTTATCTGTGGCATTCAGGGAATCCAGATAACCAGTTTGTTGTAAAGCCGCTGCCAGCAGGCTCAGATCATAGTTATTGCGGATAAAATCCCCCGCCGATCTGATTTCACTATTGCGTTCCTGTTCTACTGTCAGATCTGTTTTCCGGCAACTGGCAGCTCCCAGGAAAATCAACAGCATATATAGTATGGTACTACGTTTCATAATCAGATTAATTGTAAATGGGAGGATCATACCTGCGTTGCAGCGTAGTGATATACAAGTTCCCGTTAACGTATTCCACCGTATTGACAGTGGCAAATGAGCGTGGATTATATTTACCAGAGCGAATAGATATCACTAATCCGCTATTGATATCTGCCATGGTATTGAATACCCCAATCGGCGCTTCCGGACCAATGGCCAGCGAAGTAAACAGGCCATAGCTTTCCTGGTTATTACCAAACGGCGTTTCAGGCGGTACACCAGGCAGCAAGAAGGTAAGCACCTGTCCTGTAGTACCGGCGTAGATATGACTAGCAGTGGTATCCGGGAATAAAGGGAAACTACTATACGGATGTACCACCGGGTCCTGTGAACGAATCAGCTTAGACGTGAATACGTTCCTGTAGCCATTGATACTTCTTCTATTGGTAGCAAACAGGGAATAGTATACGTTCATAGTATCACGTATCGCCCGGTTAAACCAAGAATTCAACGCGCCATAGTTGTAAGTATCTGAAAAGCCCTCTGAGCTGAGGTTATAAAAATTTACATATACCAGGGAGTCCGACAAAGGCAATTTTGTAAACTGTTCCTGGCGCAGATAAACGCCTGTTTTCCTCGTATAGATAGACTGTTCCAACACATTCATCGTATATACTTCTCCTTGATCCAGTCTTACCGTAGTATCCACCAATATATGCTTACGGATGTCCGCAGACAGCGAGTAGAATGCCTGGGTACTACGTGGCCTCGTCACAAACATGAAACGGTGTGTACCACTGCTGATCATCCCATAACCGGAAAGGTCATAACCGTTAACAATAGGCCCCACAGGGATTTTGGCGGTTCCTGGGAAATCTTTCTGGAACAGCGCGGTATTACCTGCATCCGGGTAAGGACGGGCCAGTTCGCCGCGTACATCCATGAAATCGAAAGTGATAGCCGCTCCTATAGGCGCACCGGAAGCATCCAATTGTGGATCTACCAGCATGGTCAGAAATGGTTGCGGTGCATCTTTATTGGCAATAGTGATATTATAAGTCAGGCAATTGAATACCCGCAGATAGGCCGGGGAACTTACTTCCGGGAAATCTGTTTTCCTGCATGCAGTTAGTAACAGTACTGCACCAGCCATCCATCGCAACAGGAAGTGATATGTTATTTTCATTGCAGTGAATTATTGGTTATGCTTAATGATGATCATTTTCGCAGGTACGTCTCCTGCTTTCTTAGGATTCAAAGAACCTACTAACGCTACCGTATACACGCCACATTCATAAGGTGGCAGGTTGACGGTTTTATATAGGTCTGGGCGAGCGATAAAATCAGTACCCTTCAATGAAGGAATCGCTTGAATCCAGTTACCTGGTAACATATTAGGCCCTGATGCATACGCCTGTAGCTTGTTTACACCGAGCACAGGACTAAACAACATATATGGGTTGGTAGTGATAATTTGCCCTTGTTGTAAGCGCTGACTGGCAGTTCCGCTATAAGTAAGGAAGCTGTTCAACAACTGGCCATCCGCACCCGTAAAGGTTACTTCAGGGATATCTGTACTCAGGTTCAGGAAGCGAATCCAGAAAGGCATGGTTACCTTGAATTGATTGGCAGAGCCATCATCCCCACTATTGTTGCGATTGGCGTAAAAACTACCACTGAGGTTATTGGCAACGGCTTTTACCACAGGTTGGCCTGTGGCATCCGGATAACACCAGATACTGTAGTTATCACTGCCGGAAATATTCACAGTAGTGGATCCCAGCGATTTACCACTAGCGTCCGTAACCTGTATGATATGATTGCCAGTGATAAAGATTTTATAGGGAGACGCATTCCCAAAGGCCAATACATCTTCCTGTATCGGCTGATTATCCACGCTAACACGGATATTATTGCTAGGGTATGCATTGACTGCTTGTATCCTACCCCAAGTGATATTCAGGGACTCCTTAATATCCGGGATAATACGATAGGCATTCAGCGTTGTCTGGCTACTGGTATTATTTCCTGCTGGATAGTAATCGAAAGCACTGCTAGCACAGACCATCACCGTATATACGCCTCCGGGTTGGAAGGTCTGACTAGGGGCATAGGTCAGCCATAAATCTGTTGGCGGATTATTCCCTACTGTCATGGTGGCGGTGGTGCCATTCAGTGTTTTCAGTTGCTCATCTGGGTTCACAGGTACTGCCGGCAATACTTTACCGTCATCTGTGATTACTTTGAACTGATAGGTACCATAAGGTAATTCGGTATAGTCGGAGTAGTTACCAGTGGCTACATGACTGGTCATGCCACTAACGGGCGTACCGTCTGCAAACACCAGTGTCATATTCCCTTCCAATCCCACTTTATCCGGTGCAGAACTAAGGTTCAGCAAGCGAATACGGAAATGCTTAGGGTCCGATGGGGGTGAAACAGATCGAGGAATCGCAAACAAGCTGTCAGAGCCGATTATGTCAGATGACTTGTGGTCTCCATACAACACATTATAATAATCGGTAGGTACACTCACATTCTCTTTTACCTGGAATACCTTCGGATATTGCATGTCTTTCATGCCATATGCCATCGAGCCCATCTTTACATTCGCCGTACCATCCTGGCGGATAAAGCGCTGTGGAATGGTGTAAGTCTTACCCAACCGGCCATTGCTGAAATAAATCGTCGGTCTGGTTTCTGCCTCTGTATATATTCCTTCAATACTGGGTGCAATAAAACTAGTCAGTGGCGTATCGTTAATAGTCAGTTCTGTGGCTCCTCTCCCGTAATTCATCAGCCTAACGGTAGATGAGGTTAAGGGTGGAACCGTCTGCTCTATGTAGACAAAGTCTTTTTTATCTTTCTTACAAGCCCACATACTGGCTAACAGCAGCATGGCCGAAAGATATTTTGCAGTTTTCATCATCATATTTTTTCGGGCTGTCACTTTAGAAAATATTGTAGTTAAGGCCAATCATGAACTCCGTACCGCGGTAGTAACTGCGACGGATATACGTATTCCCATAATACTTACCACCTGTTCCTGGGTTGGCATACACTTCTTGCCATGCTGGGTTCAGGATGTTCTTGGCATATCCTTTCAGTTGTAATCTTTTAGTGAGGTACTGACTGAAAACGAAGTCCAGTACCGGCGCTGGCCTGCTATACAAATCCGGTTCCCCTGTCAGGTTGATCTGGATCAGTCGCTCTCCTACTTCGTTGAAAGTGAGCGTCAAGTCTGTTCTGCTCGCAGGATTGCTGTAGTTGAGCCATACGTTCACAGAATAAGGCGCTTGTTCAAAGAGCGGACTATTAGAAGGAGAACGTCTGTCTACAATCCTGGAATCATTTAGGCGTTCAGTTGATTTTTTAATTTCACTCTGTGCCAGCAAGAGGTTACTACCCAGATTGAAATGTTTCAACGGACGCCACCATCTGCCCAGGTTTTTCACTACTTCCAGCTCAATACCGTATACACGTCCTTTGTTAGGATCATTTTCAAAACGGATAGAAGGGAATTCTGGGAAACGCGCATCCAGTCCGGTAGAATTAGCGCTGTAAACTTTAGTGAGCTGGTGGTCTATTTCCTTGTAGAACGCGGAAGCAGCGATCACCTCTCCTGCAGCAGGAAACCATTCCCAACGAAAATCGTAGTTAGTAGTGGTTTGGTTCACCAATTTAGGATTACCTACCACTAATGCAAATTGAAACGGATCAAACTCGAACACATTGGTGATCTCCCGTAACTCTGGTCTGGCAAGCGTTGTACTGTAGCCCAGGCGGAAGTTCATGTCCTGCTGAGGATTATAGGTGATATTGAGTGAATAGTAAGGAGTATAGTCTGTTTTATATACTGAATTCGGTTGTGTAAATACCAACTTCACGGTCTGACCATCTTTGTTAGGTGTGGTCAAACTAGGGTCCAGGAATACGCCGGCTGTATCTACGGCTGCTTGGATATCTGTCAGTTCAAATCGCGTACCGCCGGTTACACGGAGGTTCTTCAGCAAATGTAGATCCAGCATGCCATAGAAGGCGCGTGTTTCATAAAACCCTTTATAGTTGTTCGGTGATTTCTGGGCATTATAAAGGAATCCACCAATAGCTGGTTGGCCTTCTCCGGTGGCGCCACCAGGCAGTTTAACACCAATCTGATCATACCCAACGAGCCTGTCCAGGTTACCATGAACGGTGTACAATGCCATATTACCAGTAGAAGAAAAGTTCGAACCCGGCAGTGATAACACGTTTTCATTAAAGGTTCTATCGCGGTGCAGATAGTTCACCCCTGTTTTGAATTCCTGTCTTTGTCCGAATAAACGGAAAGGGAAAGAGAGGTCTGCTTTATAGTTATAGTTTGTTTCATGCAGGTTCCTATAACGGCGACCGTTAGGATCAGCCTGAATGATACCATAAGGTCCATAACCATTCACATAGCCAGAAACGAGGGAGTAATACACAGGCGTACCTTCTGGCGCGCCACCCGTATTAGGTAAACTTCCATTGCCGGTGTAACTGCCGCCACCGGCGGGTCTGTAAGCAGCCAAGTTCACAAAACGATAATCCGGATCATCCTGGCTGGAAGTAGAAGTAGCTAAATTATAACTGAGTCGCGGTGCATATTCCCTCGCTGAAAGACGATGCTCTCCTTGCAAGTTAAAAGTATTCAGGGTACGATAACTACGACGAAGGGAGTACACCACATTGCTCACTGTTCCTGGGAGTCCGGTATATTCATATGCGCCATAGAGGTTGCTGGCTTGCACTTCGGCGCCGCGGCTACCCATATACTGCATACTGATTTCGTTGCGCGCATTCACACGATAGGTCAATCCTCCCAGGAATCCATAGTTTAGTGTAGACGTTCCCGTATTTTCTTTATAGGAAATATATTTTCCCAGATTGATATTGTTAGGAGTGATATAATTTGGAATGATACGGGTACTGCTCACCTGGTTATTTCCGGTGAGTACCCCTTGATAGATGCTCCACTGGGTGAGATCACCGCCTTGGATATCTGTAGAACGTTGGTAGTAGTTTACGCCGGCAATAACACCCAGCTTATGTTTTTTAAATATGGTAAAACTGTTACCATAAGTTGCGGAATAGATCTGGTTCAATTTCGCGGTGGTATAGCGGGTAGTGAGTACCGGATCAAAGCCATGCATGATGCCATTGATTCTATTTACTTCTTGTCGCATGGCAGGATCATTGCCGCTATTAGCAATCATAGACTGCACCGAAGAAAATCCGCCAGGATATTGTTTTCCCAACTGCACGAAATCGTTGGAAAGGCCGGCATTTTTTACTTTCTGTCCGAGGAAACCAGGATCGCTATTATAGAAGCTGTTCACTTTTCCACCGAGACCGATATTGGAATTAAACCCAGCCTGTACGGTCACATTGAAAGTGGCGGAATCAGGAACAGAGCGGGTTTTCAGCTCGATGATACCAGCGGCTGCATCGGCAGGTTTATCGGGGGTATAGGTTTTATAAACAGTAATATTATCCAAAAGGCCAGCAGGAACGAGGTCCAGAGGAATAGCGCTTCTGTCAGGATCGGAAGATGCGAGTCGCACCCCATTCAACTGACCAATAACGCTGCGGTCTCCGAGACCACGTATCGCCACATATTTATCATCTGTAATTGTTACCCCAGAAACGCGTTGTAATGCCTGTGTGGTGGTGATACTCGCTGTTTTCTCAATATTAGCAGCAGAGATACCATCTTGCACGATAGCGGCAGCGCGGCGTTCAGACAGCACGGCCATTTCCGTGTTGGCTTTACGACGGGCCTGTACCTGTACTTCACTCAGTTGGGTACGCGAAGGTTTCAGGGAGATATTCAATGTAGTAGTACCTGCGCCTACATGCAGTTCCTGTTGTTCATAACCGATGTAGGTAATGAGCAAGGTAGCGCCGCCATCAGGGATATTGATGGTATACCGACCATTACCATCCGTGATAACGCCTCCCTGCTTGCCTTTGATGCGTACGCCTACGCCAGGCAGCGGAGTGCCGGTGGTTTTATCGATAATAACCCCTTTAACAGGCGGTGGCAGGTCGCTGGCAGGAATGATGGTGATTTTGTTGTCGGCATATATTTGTGCCGCCATTCCTGAAGAAGAGAGGAGATCTTTCAGGATATCCATCAACAGTTCATCTTGTGCATGCACGCTAACCTGTTTGATCCGGTCTACTTTTTCATCATTGAAGTAGATACGCACACCTGACTTGGTGGAAATTTGTTCCAATGCCGTTCTCAGAGGCTGTCCGTGAATGTCTAGCGACATCCGAATGTTATCGGCAGACTGCCCCCTGGAAGCGACGCTGGCCATTAGGTTGGTAACTGTGAGCGACAGCACCATTACGTAAAAAGAAATACGCATAACCCATTTTAAATAAGCACAGGGTTTCCCCAGGAAAAAATTCATACTTTTACCTTGTTAATTAGTTAATCCTTCGGGTGAGTAATTGACAGCGATGGGATGACGCGGTTTCTCAGGCCTGGTGTCATCAGCATCGCGACGAGCCGGATACGCTTGCGTTATCCGGTTTTTTGTTCTTAAGTAAATCTCTCAGTCATGGCATATATATTTTGGTCAGTTAATACAAATAGTGCCGTCAGTTTGCTTTTGCTGACGAAGGCCATAGACCTTCGAAAGAATATGTAATACATCGCTGAGCGATTGATTCCGGTCGAATGTGCCGGAAATCTCCATGGCTGCTTTATGTTTCGACAGTAACACCAACTTTTTACCATACCTATTTTCCAACGATACCAACACTTCACTCAACTGATCTTTTTCAAAAGTGAGTTTGCCTTCTTTCCATGACAACACCGAAGCCGCATGCACATTACGAACTAGCTCCGTACTATCGTTACCGTTAAAGCGGAACTCTTGATTGGCGGTCAGTACAGCCAATTTGGAACTGTCCTGCGCCCTACATACCATTACCTTTCCGCTAGCCACCGTGACCCGGTAGATATTCGGTGCGGGATAAGAACGAATACTGAAAGTGGTACCCAATACCTGTGTACGATACCCATTACTTTCAATAGTAAATGGATGTGCAGGATCTTGGTGAATATCAAAGTAGGCCTCTCCTTGCAGGTAGACGGTACGGTTTGCGCCAAACTGTTCTGGATAACGGAAATGGCTATTCGCATTCAGCCATACCACAGAGCTATCTGTGAGAATAATTTTGGTCAGTTGACCTTTGCGGGTATATACATCAATGAGCTTTGCTACCGGCGGTTTCTGAGGACTCCTACTTTTATACAGCAATCCGCCTGCTGTCACAATTGCGGCCGATAGCACAGATGCGGCCAGTTTCCACCAGGTACTACGCGATACCTGGAATTTCTTAACAACCGGTGTAATGCCGATCCGGTCGGAGATCTCAGCATACATCCGTTCGCCCAACTGGGCTTTATCTTCCTGGGAATCATCCAGTGGCGGCGTATGCAATTCATCGAACCATTGCTGGAGCGCTGCTTCCTCTTCCGGTGTAGCCTGACCGGATAAATAACTATCTATGCGTTGAATAATAGGATCTTCCTGCATACATTCTTTGTGCAACTGCTGTAATAGCAACAGTTCACATACTATTTACCTTTGCAGGAAAGAAACACCTACTGCATCCTGTATTAAATTAATGTTACGGCCTAACGGTGAGGATCACCATAATCATGATATAATCTTTCAGATTGCCTCTCATGATTTTAATCGCTTTCACCAGGTGATTGTTAACGGTTTTGGGAGAGATATTCAACGTGTCAGCGATCTGTTGGGTATTCAGTCCGTTCACGCGACTGAGCGTAAACACTTCTCGGCATTTATCCGGTAGCTGATTGATTTGTTGATGCACCATGGCATGCAGTTCATTGAATGCCAGTTGTTCCGAGGTATTGTGGGTAATTTCAGTGAGTTGGGCTTGTTGGAGATAACGTTGATGAATAGCTTGTTTACGGAAGGTTTTAAGAATCAGATTTCGGGAGACACCATATAACCATGCTGCTACCGGCCGTTGAGGGTCCAGTTCATCTTTTTGTAGCCAGAGTGTCACAAATACTTCCTGGGTAATTTCTTCCGCAGCATCTTTAGATCCTAGCTTATAGAAAGCCAGATCATACTGTTGCTCCCAATAGCGATCATAAATTTCCCGGAAAGCTGCTGCATCTCCTGTTTTTAGCTGGTATATCAGCTCCTTTTCATCAGGAAGGCATCCCATGTCGATTCCCATACGGTCAATTTCCATTCAAAAGTAATCAGCAGGAGGATGATTTGCAGATGAAATAATTGTTAATAACAAAAATGCCGTTATATCACTTCACTTTCCTGTAACTGTATGTTTTCCGCAGATAGGTCTTTCCATTTACAATATTATACATGCGAATTACACGACCTTTTTTGTCAAATTCATAATACCATGATTGATCATCTGCTCCCGGAGAACCTAAGTAAACAGCTTTCAATGCTGGCTCAGGATCCCTGTTAATAACCCTACGTTTCAGGCGACCATCCGGAAAATATTCAAATTGAGTAGTCGTGCTGTCCTGTTTCCCGTTTATTTCTTTTTTTTTAATGAGGAGGCCATTACTATAGGTCAGTTCAGTATATTTTTCAGTAGAATCGGTGACTCTTGTAAGCGCGGTATCAGCATAATCAGTTTGCAAATATTTCAATACAGAATCATGCTGCGCTTTAAGCTCATACAACCGCGTGATAGCATTTATCTGCCAAACGAGCCTGGTGATGATATCACCACGATAAGAATATTTATTTTCCAATGTGTCTTTTCTTCCGGGGTTGTTGAAATCGTATACAGATACCCGTAGGATTAGATCATTGTGATCATTGCAAGTATATAAGTATTTCCCTGTCAACACCTTCTTTTGGTAAGACTTCTCTTCCACTACTCTACCCAAAGAATCTGTTTTTTCCAGCAACCAGTATCCCTTTCCATAACCATTAAAGTATTTGGTTTTTATCCATACATTGGGAGGATGAAGCGATGTGAATTTTATAATCTGCGCCCGCAATTGGAAGCCGGGAAACAGCAGGAAAATAAAAATGATAATATGCTTCATCGGAAAAATAATAATGTTGTCTAGTAGTTTTTATCTGACAATTATAGGAAAGCTATATACTCTCAGATAGGCATAATATTGATACTACAGTAGCTACGTGAAACAAATGCGGTGGGGAGCAGCATTCATCTCCCTAAAACGGAAATGAATATACGAAATATTTGGGGGAACAAATGCGCTTGTCTTGCGTACAAGACAAGCGCATGCTATATTATGGCTTTTTCCAGAAGAGATTCGGGTTATTTGTTACTTCATGGGTAACTGTCACTTTTCCACTCTCTGATACTTCCCCTTTCTGGTTCAGTGCATCCAGTGGTACCAACTGAATGTATGCCAGTTCTTTACCAGCAATTCTGGTTTCACTGTCATAACCGCTGGCTACGAGGCATTCTATACGATACAGATTTTTAGCCATATATTTTTCAAGATACTGTTCTTTCGTTTTAGTGACCAACCGGTTCCAGTTGGCCTCTGGATTCAGGATCAGCGGTTTGTTATTTATCAGGCGTTCCCGTACTTCCTGTGGGCCCAGTAGTTCTCCTTTTTCATTCATCACATAAGCACCGAAAGTAGGGTCCATCCAAACCCATTTCTGCAGTTCTTCTGAATAGACTATATTAATCACATGACAATCGTCAAATTGCAGCTCTTTAGGCATACAGGTGATAAACCGGGATTTAAAGCCCATAGCCAGATAACATTCATTTAATACAGTAGCCATCATCCTACAGTTCACACCGCGTTTTTCACTATGACATACACTGATGATATCTAAAGCATTCCTTAATTTGGGATTATTACTATTACCATCATGCCTGATAACATTATGCACCCATTGCATCAGATTGATCATTTGGGAGACCTCATTTCCTTTGCCTGCAATGGAATCCAGGTTAAGATCCTGACGAATCTTTTTTAGCGCAGGATCTTCGGCCGACAAATAAGTAAACGTTGGTAATGCCTTGTTTTCATTATTATTATAGGCTTTGCCTTGTTTCAACATCTCCAGTCGGGATGGCTGATACTTCACCCTCGTCAGCGCGGAATCTTTTCCATTCAAGAGAATATAAAAATCCTTCGGAACTGCCTGATTTACACGGATAGTAATGGAATCGATATCCGTCAGGAACGTTACCGTTTTCCCGGAAGTGAGGTAGATATCCGGTTTGGCTTCCGGTGCAATCGT
Source organism: Chitinophaga sp. (assembly GCF_019236475.1). Classification (GTDB taxonomy): domain Bacteria; phylum Bacteroidota; class Bacteroidia; order Chitinophagales; family Chitinophagaceae; genus Chitinophaga. Next base: position 54,320 of record NZ_JAFAIX010000004.1, on the reverse strand, counting down.
CCAATTGTCATTGGTAAATTGGTGGTCAACTTTAATCTTTACATTTTTGGCAGTAGCCCGGATAACAGGGATAGGTTTTTGTGCAAAGACGGTATAGGAAAACAACAATCCCGAAATTATTAATACAGTTTTCAATTGCATATAGGTGGAATATTTGGATAAAGACGAATGGATTAAATTAAAGTTGCATCCCGAGTTCCATAAATTATTTTAGGGAGATAACAGTCTCTCCTACTGCCTTTTCCCCACCCAAAAACCATTCAATTTATCCATTGAATAGATTTATTTACCTTTGCAGAAAGGACAAGCAATATCCGAAACAGCACTTCATTTATGAATTTTACAAGTGAGCAGCGGAGAAAGAAATGATCGCTTTGAGGGGCAGGGTATCTGGTCAAATTATCATGGTATGAATAAGAGAGATTTTAAAGATAAAGTGTATGGGGAATTATCCAAAGTAACCAAAGCTTTGAGTAATCCCCATCGCTTGGAGATCATAGACCTCTTGGCGCAAGGGCCATTTTCAGTGGAAGAAATCGCCCATTACACGGGTATGTCTGTTGCCAATGCCTCCCAACATTTGCAGACATTAAAGCATGCCAAACTGGTTAAGATCAGCCGGAACGGCAATTTTATTCATTATAGCCTGGCAGGAGAAAGCGTCTTCCATGCTTGGGCAGGACTCCGGGAATTAGGACTGGAATACAATGCGGAAGTTGAAAAAGTAGTCACCGATTTCAGAAAAGGCCATGGAGAAGTGACCTCTGTAGATGCGGCCTCCCTTGTCAAAAAGATCGAGAAAGAGGAAGTCATCCTCCTGGATGTAAGACCAGAAGAGGAATATAACCGCGGACATATCCATCGGGCTATTTCTGCCCCTGTAGATAAACTGAACGAACAATTAAAACACCTGGAAAAAAATAAAATGATCGTCGCTTATTGCCGCGGACCATTCTGTGTCTACGCCGATGAAGCGGTGGCCATGCTGAAAAAGAAAGGTTTTAATGCTGTGCGAATGAACGAAGGCTATCCCGATTGGGCACTCAGAGGTCTCCCCGTTGAACATACTACCACGTAGACGCATATACTAATATGCACATTTTACATATTTACAATTAATTTATAATCAATCATATAAAACCATTGTAGTTTTTTTGTAGCGCTATTTTCTGCAAATTGTAGATGTCTTGTAGTAGCTACATTTTTCGCGCTGAAGGGCCGGCGATCTAATTTTGCTGGAAATCATTCTTAAACAAAAAACCTCAGCTATGAAAACAAATCAATGGGCTATGATCGCTTATATCACAATTATCGGATGGATTGTAGCATATGTGAAAAGTAAAGACAATAAAAGCAGCCTGGTAAGCTATCACCTGGAACAGGCCCTCGGATTGGCCATCGCTGGTATGGTGTGGTGTATTGCTCTGAGTATCGTGATTGCGATCTTACCTGCTGCCCTGGCTGGTATTTTATCCATTGCAGGATTATTGCCGATTATCTTTATGGTTTTTGGAATCATCAATGCCAATAACGGTGTACAAAAACCAATTCCCGTAATTGGTAAATTCTTCCAAAACAAATTCGCTTTCTTACAGGAAGCTTAATAAAACGGGGCCGCGAGCTATAGCAGCGGCCCCGTTTTATTGTTTTAATTACCTGCTTCTTTCATCAAATAGGCATCCAGCCCCTCGTCTTTCCCCAGTCCCAGCTTCTGTTTGATTCGATACCGCGACATCAAGATACTCTTAGGCGCCACTCCCAACCTCGAAGAAATTTCCTTGGTCGACAACCCCATAGATATATAAGAACAATGCTTTAAATCAAGTCTGGTAAGACTATTATTCGCCTTCAATTGTAATCGGGAGAAGAACTCCGGATGAATATTTTCCAATTCTGTTTTCGCCGTTTCAAAATCCTCATCCATCCGCCGATCCTGGTCTATCATACGATTGATCTGCCCAATCAGGTTACGGTCGCCAGATTTCTCTTGCAATTTGGCTTGGAGGGTTTGCAGCAGTTCATTCTTTTGTTCCACTTGCAAAGTGCCCGCCAGTAAGTCTTTCTGGAGTTGCTCCTTCTGCGCCTGTATCAATTGCTGCTCCGCCAATGATCGGGCTGCCGCCTCGCTTTGCAACTGTGCTTGAAGGGCAGCTTCCTGTTTTTCCAACTCCAATGTTTTTGCTTCTTCCTCTTTCAGACGCACCTGTAATACGGCATCCTGCTTTTCTTTTTCCAACAATGCCTGCTGCTGAATAGTGGATTTGAGGTGAAAATGGTAAGATCGGAACAGGAAGATCAACGCCAATATAGAAGCGATGATTAATATGATATAGACAATATTCAGTTTCTTATTGAAAGCCGCTTTTTCCTGCAATGTTAGCAGTTGTTGTTCTCTTTGTTGGGTCTGGTACTGGGCTTCCAGTCTTTTCGCAATGGCCATTTTTTCTGCATCAAAGGCCGCAGCATAGTATTTGGTATGTTCCCTTTCATAATGCAGGGCGCCTGCCAGGTCCCCTTTTTTCTCCGAGACTTCCGACAAACTACTCATAAAATGCGCCATCAGATTATTATCTGGTACCGGCGATTCCTGTAGTATATGCAATCCCGTTAGTAGTAATCCTGCCGCTGCATCATAATGACCATCCGCTAGCTCGAAGCTGCTTTGCATACCGTAACTACTGGCAATTACTTCCTGTTGATTGGTAGCAATTCCAATATCCTGGGCGATCTTCAGATAATGTTGGGCGGAATCGCGGAAATTGCGAGGGAAAAACTCCGCATAGAGATTCGCGGTATTGAGAGCAATCACCCCTAGCGTACTGGAAAAACTGATCCGGTTCTTGTTTTGCTGATAAAATTGAATCGCTAAGCGATTGTAATACAGGGAAGAATCCAACAGTTCCCGCGCATTATTATCCTTGCCGAACCTATGCTCATAGCTGGTAGCTACGGCCTGGTAGGCATTACAGATATCATCCGGGTCCTGGACTTGCTTGGCCGCATCCAAGCAGGCAAACGCGTATCTGGACTGGTTATCCAGGTCGTCCCAATCTGCGTAAATAGCCGAAAGATTATAATATATGCTGGTGGTATAACTGTTAGGAGGCCTTTTTTCTCCGAATTTCAAGGCTTGTTGGAAGCTCTTCACCGCCTCATGTGGCTTGCCCACTCTCGTTTCCATCCAACCTTTACGGTACCAAACATTCTCCATAGTGAGTGGATCGCCGGATTGCTCCGCTAATAGAAAGGCACTGTCCAGTTGCTGGTTTACACCTTTAATATCTTCCTGCCCATACATAATAGACACCAAAGAGGAATGAGATTGTGCGGCATACTTACTGTCCTTCAACGAGTGACTCATAGACAAGGCCACTTGCGCGTTCGTCAAGGCGCCTTTGCGGTCTGTACTCAATAGGGCACGACTCAATTTTAACCGGGTCAACACCTGCTCCTCCGGTGTGAGCGTAGGTTGGGCCAACACTTTCTGTAGTGAGTCTACCACCGTTTGGGCAACCACGTTAGTTTTATACAACAAGCCCATCAGGGTACATAATAGTAATACCAGGCTTTTTTGGATACGGTTCATTCGGCAAAAATAACATTTGTAGATGTTTTGTAGATGCAAAAAATGATGTAGTGTAGTCACCTTGTAGAGGCTCAAAATCCATGAAATCCGCCATGAGCATATATTTTTGCACCAGAGTTCATCTACAGAAAGGATAGTAAAATAATCAATTGAAAAACCTGGACCCGTAGGCTGAACTTAACCTAACGTCTACGGCCTTTCGTCCTTTGTTTAGTTATTCCAAATATTTCCTTAACCCATAAAGAGGCCGCCTCCCCAAGAGGTGGCCTCTCTATTTTTGGAGAAGCCCCATTCACCACTCCCTGGTTTTAAGTGACTTATATAATCAAAGCGACTTTCATCTCCCGATAAATCAACTATTCAATGAAATTATTGAATAGTTGATATTATTTCCTACCTTTGAGTTTAATAAAGTAGGTAAATCATGAGCAATCCTATCATAACAGTGGAAGAACTGCACGAAATGCTGGCAACAGGAAAGGCTGTAACAATGCTGGATATTCGTCCGAAAGCACAAAGAGAAGAATGGCAAATAGCAGGCAGTCAGTTTGTAGATGCGTATAACCATCTACGTGAAGGCGACTATTCCGCACTGGATGCCATTGATATACCGGAAGGCACCCTCGCAGTCACCATCTGTGGCGCCGGAGGACTGAGCCTCATAGCGGCAGCAGCATTAATAAAAAGAGGCGTCCATGCCCTTTCCCTGGAAGGCGGCATGAAAGCCTGGGAAAGCAAATTTGGTAGGAACTGATACCAGGGCCATTTCGTAAATAGAAAATCAACCTGTTACTACGGAAATAGCTACACGGCTATTTCAGGTAGTTTTATTTAAAGCAACCATACAATAGTGGATATAAAGTTAGGATTAAAAGAAAACTGGAGGCAATTCTCATTACTCGTACTGGTCAATATGCTGGTAGGTGGAATGGTGGGATTGGAAAGAACAGTTGTTCCATTGGTAGGTACAGAAGAGTTTAAGATTGGATCGGACATAGTAGTTTTTTCTTTCATCATTGCCTTTGGCGTGGTGAAAGCCTTTACCAACCTCATTTCCGGGGTTTTGGCGGATAAATACACCCGCAAACGCGTACTGATATTGGGTTGGATTATCGGGTTGCCAGTGCCTTTCCTTTTGGCCTGGGGCCCTAGCTGGAATTGGATTATTGCGGCCAACATCCTCTTGGGCGTCAGCCAGGGACTCACCTGGTCTATGACCGTGAACATGAAAATTGACCTGGTAGGGCCTAAAAAACGCGGCTTCGCAATGGGTATCAATGAAGCGGCTGGCTATGGCGCTGTAGGTCTCACGGCCCTGCTGACTGGGTATCTTGCTGCCACCTACGGATTAAGACCACAGCCATTCTACATCGGTATATTTTATACGATTGCCGGGCTGATACTGTCGATCTTGGTGATCAAGGACACCCGCCAGCATGCACATCTGGAATCTGCCATGGTAACAGCCACTACTTCCGGAGAACAAGTGCATAAACCAAATCTGCTATGGGTATTTAAAGAAACAACTTTCCGCAATAAAAATCTCTTTTCCATTTCTCAGGCTGGTTTGATCAATAACTTGAATGATGGCATGTCATGGGGCGTTTTCCCATTACTGTTTATTTCCATGGGTGTAGGATTGGAAGGTGTAGGTTGGATTAAAGCGGTTTATCCGGTAGTATGGGGCGTAGGTCAGATTATTACAGGGCCATTGGCGGATCGTATAGGGAGAAAGCCATTAATCGTATGGGGCATGTTTGTCCAGGTATTGGGACATATCGTTATCGGGCTGGAATTCTTCTCCCCATTGACATCCGGCTTGGTGGGGTCTGTCTTCTTGGGAATGGGTACTGCCATGGTATACCCGGCCTTGCTGGCAGCAGTAAGCGATGCGGCGCATCCCTCCTGGAGAGCTTCATCCCTGGGCGTATATCGTTTTTGGAGAGATATCGGTTATGCCGTAGGCGCATTGATGGCGGGTATCGTAGCGCATTTCCTGGGACTTATCTGGGCAGTGCATATTGCAGGATTCGTCACCTTCCTTTCCGGAGTCGTGGTATGGATCAGGATGAAAGAAACGATGAAAAAATAATATGCTGATTGGTTGGTGCAGAAATTGATGGCTCTTCATTATGAAACGCAGCAGCCAGACATATGTAGGCACTTCCGGGTGGCAGTACAAACACTGGAAAGGGGTCTTCTACCCGGAAGATATCAAAGAAGCAGATGAATTATCCGTCTATGCACAAACGTTTCATACCGTTGAAATAAATAATTCTTTCTATCATCTACCGCCACCAGAAAGGTTTCGCGACTGGAAAGCAGTTACTCCCAGCGCGTTTATTTTTGCCATTAAGGGAAGTCGGTATATCACGCATATGAAGAAATTGCAGGTGGATGCCGAACCTATTCACAAATTAATCTCCAATGCCGCCCACCTGAAAACCAAGACGGGTCCTATATTGTGGCAGTTGCCGCCCAGATGGAAAATTAATCCGGACCGCTTACAATCATTTCTTACCCTGTTGCCCCAAAAGTATCGTTATGCATTTGAGTTCAGAGATCCTAGTTGGTGGGCTCCCAGCATATACGCACTATTGAAACAATATAATTGTGCCTTTTGTATTTATGAACTGAGCGGACAGCTTTCTCCAATGGAAGTGACGGCAGACTGGGTGTATATCCGGCTCCATGGCCCTGATGGGAAATATCAGGGAAAGTACAGTACAACTGCGCTTCGGAAATGGGCGTATCGATGCCAACATTGGAATAAGGAAAAGAAAGATGTGTATATTTATTTCGACAATGATCAGCAAGGCTTTGCCGCCGAGAACGCCAGGAAGCTACAGGATATGTTGTCTCACCGATAATCTTAAAATTCATTGATATGGAACAAACATCCGACAATACCTTTTCAATACAAGTACAGAAGGATTTCCACCATACCGCCGAAGCCATCTTCGATGCCTGGACAGATATCTGGAAACTAGACAAATGGATGTTTGGCCCTTCTGTCAGGGAAGAGGAAATTATCCATCTTACCAATGATCTCTATCCTGGTGGCAAGTTTAGCTATAAAGTCAAGCGAGGAGATCAGGAGCTGGACCATATTGGTACCTACCTGGAGATAGACCGGCCTACACGCCTGGTATTTAGCTGGGGTGTAGACATCGATTCCGGGGACGACAGTATGGTTAGTCTGGATATACAACCTACGGAAGTTGGCTGTACGCTTACATTGACCCATGATATGGATAACAAATGGGCGCCATATGCAGATCGTACCAAAGAGAGTTGGACCAAAATACTGAACATCCTAGATGAACGTATGCCGCTATAGTAGGGTTTCTATATTTTAGCTTTCGGGAGACAGCCAGCTCTCCTGTTTCCTGGTTCTCACAACGGTTCGCAGGAATGAAACAGCCTTTTATACTTAAGGGATTACTTTTTATATCAGCAGGATTATATGCGGTGCCGTCCTCCTTGGGAGCGGGGAAACGATTATTTTTACGCTCCTATCACATCATTTTATGGGCGAAAATGTACTCACGGGAACGGATACACTGGAATCGTTGTTTGCCAACAGCTATGTGCAAGACGGATATAATTCTCCTGGATTAACGGAGAAGAATATCAGTTTCGTTACTCCTGAGATGGAGTTACAGTCGCAGAATTGTTGGTTTGATGGCATTCGTATCGGCTACTCTGAATGGAACTTCAAAAAGGATATGCATTTTGAATGGAAAGCCGATCTAGACTTGGTGACCCAATATTTCAATCTGCGTGGAGAAGTGAGTACAGACATTCATGTATATGGGAAAGATTTTCCGTTAGGCAACTATACACACAATTTAATTTATGCCCCACAAAGTCATGGTATCATTAAAAGTCATGATTCCAAGTTGATTATTTTTATGGTGCAGTACAAGGTGGAGAAGTTCCTGGAGCTGATAAAAGATTCCAATGAATCCTTGCAGCACTTTGGATCATTGATCACCAGCGGCTACCCTTGCGCTTTTTCTCCAGAAAATCTATACATCGATGGCCAACTGGCACAAACGATTGAGGATATACGAAATTGTCCGTATACAGGTGGTATCAGGCAGATGTACCTTTTCTCCAAATGCCTGGAGTTGTTAGTCCTTCAAGCCGATGCTTATCATAGGAATCGCGCTGACAGTCATAAAATCATCAAAACCGATTACGATAAAGAGAGAATTGTCTTCGCCCGTGAGTACCTGTTGGAGCATATGGACGCCCCTCCTAGCTTGGCGGAGCTTTCCCGTATTGCAGGAATTAACCTGTTTAAGTTAAAAAACGGGTTTAAGGAAATGTTTGGCAACACGGTTTTCGGATACCTAGGTGATAAGCGGCTGGAAATGGCAGTGCGAGAGCTGGCGGCAAAAGAGAAAAGCATTAATGATATTGCCCTGTTGACGGGGTATTCTTCGGTGCAGCATTTTAATAAAGCGTTTAAGAAGAAGTTTGGAGTGACGCCAGGGAGGTACAAATAACAATAAATAAAATACATACTACATTTACTTCAAAAAACTTATAAAATGGCATAAAAAAGCTAAAAATGAACCACTTTTCAATCCTTATTCTTAATTTTGCATAAATTCAGCAAAAAATAAAATAAGAGAATATGATTGAAGAATTTAGCTTTGGAAACTTTTGGTCATTCAAGGATATCCAGACTTTAAAGATGACCGCTGCAAAGATCAAATCCTTCCACCCTTCTCTGGATATAGATAATGTCATTAGTGTAAACGAAGATGTACAACTGTTAAAGGCGAAAGCTATTTATGGTGCAAATGCGAGCGGTAAGAGCAATATTATTAAGGCAATAGGTGCTTTTATCAAGACTGTCATGGAATCTGTCAAAGATGATAGAGCGCTTGAGAGAATCATGTCATTTGAACTTTCCACAGAAACATCAGAGAAACCCTCTTTCTTTCAAATTATTTTTAGACTAGAAAACACGCGATACAGATACGGATTTGAAGCAGATGCCGAATCTATTAAGAGTGAATGGTTATTTTCTACCCCGAACAAAAGAGAACAACCTTTATTCATTAGAGAGGAGGATAAAATCATCACTATTAATCAAAAGCATTTTGAGGAAGGATACAAATCCATGTCTCTAATGGATGGAGATAATAATGATCAAATTTTTAGAAATAATTCTTTATTTCTATCATCATTAGCATCTTTTGGTTTTGGTAAATTATCGAAGAGGATTATTCAGTCCTTATCAGAGATTACCATTATTAGTGGGTTGGGCCATAGTGGAATGTATGGAGCTGCTGGAAATGCATTAAGTGATGCGGTTCAAAAGAAATTCATCTTAGATTTTTTAAAAAATGCAGATGTAGGAATTGAAGATCTAGATACGGTCGAAATTGCCAGCGAGGATATACCTGAAAGCTGGGAGATTGAAGTGAAGAATGCATTGAAAAAGAGAAAAATAATTGTGTCCAGTAGAACTAAATACAATGCTAACTTAGAATCTGATGGACTAAGCCGCTTCTCCTTTGGACTGCAAGAATCAGAAGGAACGAGAAAGATGTTTGAATTGAGCCCATTTATTTATCGTTCCCTCAAAGAAGGTTCCACCCTGATTATCGATGAATTCGATGCGAGGTTCCATCCACTATTAACCAAAAAAATTGTGGAATTATTTAATTCTTCCCAAAACCCCAACGCCCAGATTATCTTTATCACGCATGATACCAATTTATTATCTTCAGAATTGCTAAGAAGGGATCAAATTGATTTTGTGGAGAAGGACAGATATGGAGCGAGCCATCTTTATACGCTTGTTGAATTGAAGGGCGTAAGGAATAATGCATCTCTTGAGAAGGATTATATCCAAGGGAAATATGGTGCCATTCCATTTTTGGGAGATTTTACAACTTTAATAACCCTTGATAATGCCTAAGAGTACAAGAGCTATTAAGGTAACGGATAAGGATAAAGCATGGAATAGAAAGGGCCCAACCCAGTGATTATCGTATAGCCACAATTCCTTTAAATAAGACTTTTCTGATTACTTGTGAGGGACAAACAGAGGAACTGTACTTTAAATCATTTCCTGTATTGGGAGCAAGGGTTAAAGTTATCAATCTGGAAGGACAATCGAAGCTAAAATTAGTAGAGACAACGCAGGATATACTTCAAAACTCCCATGAAACTTATGACGAAGTTTGGTGTGTATTTGATATGGATGTCCAAAGAGGAAAAGATGAATTTTCAGATTTTGACAATGCCATCCAAAAAGCTAAATTACTCAAGTATAAAGTAGCCTATTCAAATGATGCATTTGAGATTTGGTTTTATTTACATTATACACATTCTGAAGCCCAACAACTTCGTACATTTTACTATGAAGAACTGAGTAAAAAATTCAATTTGAATTACACGAGGGATGGCAAGAAGTATGACTTTTGCTTGAAAACATATCAACTGCTTGCAAATGACACTAATTCCTGCCAAAAGAAAGCAATTGAAAGGGCCATAAAATTACATATCGACCAAAAGGATCTCCCCTATCATCAGCAGAATCCTGTTACTTTAGTCTATGCATTAGTGGTTGAATTGAATAATAACTTAAGGAGATAAAATACCTCTATTCCGTATTAACTTCCCTTTCCTTATTGGAAGAGGCTTTTTAATGACCATATTAAATTTTACTCCCTCCATGACCAAGCCTATAAAAATGAGCATTTTTTTGTAAATTGATATGCTAATCCCCCAATTCCCTTAATAACGTTTGATTTTAAACGCCTTGGGTTCAAGACTTTAACGGCTGAGAAGGAGCACCTCACCCATTGGATTTTAATATCAATGCATAACACAATCAGCATAAGGCTTTGAGACTGGCTAATTTCCGCTTACACGATTATAAATACACTAATAATAATCAACAAATATGCAAGCCTCCAATCAATCCCAAACAAGTACTTTCCTCGGTAAAGACGGTCTGAATGTATTCCATCGTAATTGGAAATCAGACGCCCCAGCAAAGGGACTCATGGTAATAGCCCATGGTTTCAATTCACATAGCGGCTACTATCAGTGGGCAGCAGAACAATTAACTACGCAAGGTTTTGAAGTGTATGCATTAGATTTCCCCGGTAGAGGAAAATCCGACGGAGAACGCTATTATATTGCAGACTATAATGCCTTTGCTGCTGATATCGACAAATTGGTGGATATAGCACAATCCTCACATCCAGGGTTACCTACCTTTCTGTTAGGGCACAGCGCCGGTGGGGTGTTCTCCACTATCTATGCATTGGACCATCAGCAAAAACTGAATGGATTCATTTGTGAGAGTTTTGCTTTTCAGGTGCCAGCGCCCGATTTCGCAGTGGCGGTTTTGAAAGGACTCAGTTATGTCTTTCCACATGCGCACGTGTTGAAATTGAAAAATGAAGATTTCTCACGGAATAAAGAGGTGGTCGATTTTATGAACAACGACCCACTCATCGCCCACGAAGTACAACCTACGAAAACAGTACAACAATTGGCGCTGGCTGATGAAAGATTAAAAGCAGAAATTCCGACTATTAAACTGCCATTACTTATACTTCACGGAACCGCTGATAAAGCTACCAAACCAAGTGGCAGCCAATACTTCCACGACAATGCAACATCCGTAGATAAAACGCTTAAGTTTTACGAAGGCCATTACCATGATTTACTCAACGACATTGACAAAGAAATTGTGATGAATGATATTTTAGATTGGGTGAATAACCGGGTGAAATAATCAACCTTAGCAAAACACTCTTTTCCTCGTCCCTGCCAGGCGGGCAGGGACGAGGAAAAGATCAAGGAACCAGCCGTAACCTCACTGCTGGTTTCTTGATATAGTTGCTTCATGGTTACGTGAAGAGAAAACCCTCGAACCGATTTATCCATGCATTAGCCATGTTTGTCCATGGTCTCCATGTCGGAAGTGCAATAGCTTTGTTCTGTCAAATCGACAAAACAATAAAAGCACTATAAGATGAAATCCTTAAAAATCTACTTGTTTATCCTTGGCATCCTCCTCGCAGGATCAGTAAAATCCCAACATAAAAAAACATTTCAATGGATAGGCGGGCCTACTTATGTATTACAACTGGGTAGCTTTAAAATACTGACAGATCCTATGTTTAGCCCGAAAGGCGATTCCGCATTTATGATTAAAAAGCATCCTTCTACCGGAGTGGCCAACGCATATATTCAGCGCTATATTGCACCAGCGACATTCGATACTTCCCATATAGACATCCTCCTGGTAAGCCATCCACATGCGGATCACTTTGACCGGGAAGCAAGGAATACCTTGAATAAACACCTGCAAGTGGTAGCTCCGGGGGCCAAGACCTCTACTTTAAAAGACTGGGGCTTTATGCATCTTACAGGACTCAATTGGGGCGATACTACCGAATTTAAAAAAGGAAATGAATCCCTTCGAATCATTGCGGTAGAAGCGATGCATGCCAAAGATGATCCATTAAAAACGGAGCTGGGTAAAGGAAATGGTTACATCATCGAGTATACGGTAAACGGCCAGGTATATCGGGTATATTGGACCGGCGATACCGTTTGGTTTGATGACATGCAGCACTATACTCGTTACGGAAAGATCAATCTGTTTATCCCCGATATGGGTGCTGTAGGTTCAGATGGCCCTATTGGGCGCCGTGGATTGAATGCACAGGATTGTTTGAAGATAATAGAAACCCTGCATCCTGATGTGATTGCACCCGTACATCATTCCACTTTCTCCATGTACATAGAGCCTATTGCTAAATTGCAGCAAACATTGGATACCACCACTTATGCGAAGAGATTAAGAATTGTGCCAGCAGGAAAAGTAGTGTCCTTATAATACAGCACATTGACACTAAAAAGCCTTCCACTCTTATGAATGGAAGGCTTTTTTAGTTGTGTCTGGAAAGTTGGTATATTACATAATAACAACTTTAAAAAATGATGGAGAATAACATAATCCAACAGATAAAAAACCTTTTTTCAGGGGCCGATGCACGAGATTGGGAAAAAGTGAAAGCCGTAATGAATGATACGATAACACTTGATTACTCCTCTATGACCGGCAACCCGGCCATTTCCCTCACGCCAAACGATATTACTAATGCATGGGCTGCCTTCTTGCCTGGCTTCGATAGCACGCACCACCAGCTATCTAATTTTTCAGTTACGATAGATGGTGATCTAGCAACCGCCGATTACGCCGGAAAAGCAGATCATTTTATTAATCAAGAAATTTGGACGGTGGAAGGTACTTATCATACCAATCTGAAGTTGATAAATGGTTCCTGGCTGATTACAGGGCAAAAATTTAATTTCACGCAGCAAAGCGGGAACACGGAGCTGCCGGCATTGGCAACACAAAAAATGCAAAAACTAAACGAATCCAAATAAGAAGCACGGCGCTGTGATTTATTAAATCCCAACGCCGTGTAAAAACATTTCCCTCGACTCCAACCTGTTACTTCCCTTTGATAAGGCGTAGCAACCAGATAAGGATCACCGAGCCTACCAAGGCTACTATCAGGGAACCAATCAGGCCATTCCCCATGTGAATACCCAGTTTGCCGAATAACCAGCCTCCCAGCCAGCCACCCACAACACCAACTAGGATATCTATCAGCACTCCAAATCCTTCTCCTCGCATTAATTTACCGGCGAGCCAGCCTGCAATGCCGCCGATGAGTAAAGTCCATAACATATTGGATATTTTTTTGATAATTAAATATAACAATTAAATGGCATTTACCCAGTTTTTTTTAAATGATCGGCCTCCTGGAAGACTGCCTCTTAACTTATTTTCCAGGTACATAGATGAGTTCCACCACACCTGATTTAAAAGCCTTGGTGTCGGTCAGCTTTAAACCTATTCGCTCTTTTACATCTTCAAACAATGGCTTACCTTCTCCCAACACTACCGGATGTACGTATACCTTATATACATCTATAAGTCCTGCATGGATAAATGTCTTAATGAGGTTTGCTCCACCATATAGCCATATATCTTTGCCTCCTTGCGCTTTGATGGCAGCAACTCGGTTAACGATATCGGAATGAATGAAGGTAGCATTGTCATCCCCCCTATTTTGACGGGAAAAAACAAATTTTTGCTTTGAATGGATGCCTTGCCACATTTCTTTTTCTGCCAGACCAGCAGCGGCATCTGGCTGAAAATTCCCCCAGGCATCATAACTTACCCTTCCATATAAGATAGTATCAATACTGGATAAGAATCCTCCAAAATCCATATCATCATCCATGATGCACCAATCTACCTCTCCATTTGGGCCTTCAATAAATCCATCCAAAGTAACAGCTATGTTCAAAATTATTTTCTTCATACAATATAATTTTAAGCAAAAATAAAAACTGCCCTATGTTATACTTTGGAAAAATACGACAAAATTACAACTGACCAGGAGTTAGACCTGTATGTCGTTTTATTTCGTTGGTAAGATGCGCCTGATCATAAAAGCCACATTCAAAAGCTATATCAGATAACTTTTTTTGCTGACCTAAATTGTTCATCATAGCAAGTGCCGACTGGAAGCGAATTATATTAACATATTCCTTCGGAGTCAAGCCAATATGGGTTTTAAACATCCGCTCTAACTGCCTGACCGTTAAAAAATTTCTTTTAGCAATTTCAAAGATGCGTACATTTCCTTTGGAGACATGAATATCGCTAAGGACAGCCTGTAGAACTGGATTGACACTACTTCTCTTATCCAAAAAATAACTATTGAAATAAGCGTAGGGCTCCTTGTTTAACTTTCCCATTTCAAATGATTGGGATAAATCAAATTCAACAGTTTGATTCGTTATTTCATGTTGTGATGCATAGTTGTAAAGAGACGAGAATACAGATGGCTTCAAACATACTCCTAATAGATGTGCACTGGCATCTACAAAACTTTCCTTAAAAGAAGTCATTGCTCCTACTACGTATGTTTTACCATAATCCATAGTCGTTAAACCATTATCCGTTTTAACAGGTCCCCCTAAATTAATAACTATTCCCGGACACCCATCTGGAAATATTCGTTCCCATTGTTCATCGCTTTCATCGCCTTTCAATTCCCAAAAAGAATGGATATAGGCCGCCAATTCCTGGCAAGGTTTCACTTCATTATACTCCATTACTACAACTTAATTGGCTATTTATCATCTGAATGATGCCGATCAATTTTATGAATGTTATTTTATCCAATTGTAAATATAGTCAGCTACTTCTTTCCAGTTTCTATCGCCACAAATAAAATGCCCTCTGTTTTCAAATATTTTAAAACCCTTCACGCTGTTCGCGTCTTTATAAGCCTTAAAATTCTTTTCATTGAGGCCATGGGGAATGATGTGGTCTTTTTCTCCAGCAATAAAAAGTAAAGGAACATGTGGTTTATTAAAATCTATTTTTGCAAACTTACCGGTAGTACTTCTGGGTATATTTCTGCTTTCTGGTACCGCAAACTCATCAAAGGCCCTATCAGATTCTTCCCTGGGCAGATTGTTGCCAAAAGCATAATAGAACCAATTTTTCGATGGACGGAAAACCGAATTACCTTTTAGCGGATTTAATACAGGTAAGTTGGCTTTTAAAAAGCTCCATTGTGTAGGTAGTATTCCTGCTGGAGCGGCGCCATCTATACAAATACCGGCAGATGCCTTATCCATTGCTACCAGTTTTTGAACGGAGAGTCCACCTAAGGAATGACCAATGACAATAGGCTTTTCCGGTAATGTGTCAATGAAGGACGCCAGCTTCTCTACCACATCTTTAAAAGTTACATTGCCCAATTCTGCTGGCGTGTGCTCCCACATCTCTTTCACCGTCCCCTCATGGTAAGGGTTGGAGGGAGCATAGCAGGTATAACCCTTCGATTCAAAAAACTTTACCCAACCATCCCAGCATTTAGCCGTTACAAATAACCCGTGAGCGAAAACTATTGTTTTTGATGCAACTTGATTGTACATTTTCTTTTAGTTTTCCGTTATTTTCATTGTAAAAAAAAGACATATGTATCCGGGGCAAATCCTCTTATCCAACTGATTAGTAACCTTTTCTAAAATTCTATTCTAATGTGGTTAAGTAAAATCCTTTAATGATCACTTAATTACCTTCATATATACGTCAGCAATCTATTAAACGGTTTGTTCAAGGAAATTGTTCCATTAAAAAAGCTCAGATCTGCGAACCAGTCCTGAGCTTTCTTTGTCTTCCCTAATCAGTTTTATGCTATACAACTGTAAACAATTTCACCTTTCTGCTGCTGCAAAACCAACAGTTTCGCGATATAGCTGCGGAGAAACATCGGTATTAGTTTTAAAAAAACGGCTAAAATAATATTCATCTTCATAGCCTAATTCATAAGCTATTTCCTTTATTGTTTTTGATGTAAGATACAGTTCCCGTTTTGCTTCAATTATAATTCGTTCCGAGATCAATTCTGTAAGTGTCTTGTTAAAGTGCGTCTTTGCTATTCTTGCTAATGCCTTTGCTGAAATATGCAGTAAATCTGCATAATCACTTGCAGTATGCTTGGTTTTAAAATTATTTTCAATTGCTTCTTTAAGATTTTGTAAAATAAAAGGCTGATCGTTCTCGGCAATATCAATAGCCACCTGCGGTTGTTGGTCTACTTTTGCTCTTGACAATTGAATCAATAGAATTTTCAACTGTGATACAAGTAATTCATATTGCGCCAAAGCAACGTTCCGAATTTCATCTTTGAGTTGCGCAATCATCAAATCAAGTTGTTGTTCTTGTTTTAAACTTAATGTTATAAAAGGAGGATGGTATATGTTGTTAAATAAAACTCCGTTGCAAGCAACTTCTTTTTGATGTTTATGAATACAAAAAAAATCCGGATGAAAATATATTGCAACTCCAATAAACTCACCACTTACCGTAAACATAAACGGTTGATAGGGAGAAAATGCAAAGACGGATTTTTCTTGGAATGCATAACTTGTAAAATCCGCCTTTACCGTCCCAGTACCTTTCCTTACAATAATTAAAGAATAATAATTATTTCGTTGGATATGGTCAAAATGTTCGTTACTTTCAAAATCAAAGACTTTAAAAGCCAAGTTGCCATTCTGTGGGTTTATTAATGTATGGTTACTTGTATTCCGCATTTATTCTTTGAGCATTAAATTAAATATAATGAAAAACTTGTTACATTAATTCCACTTTTAAGTGAATTGCGGTATTCATTGCTTTTAACTTTTTATCTCTCATCACATACGATGCACAAAATTAATAAAAAGTGGTCTTGGAATTCATATTCTTCTCTCCGCCTCTTTAATCGCTAAATCATTAATGCTCGCAAAACGTTTACGCATCAAACCGTTTTCATCAAATTCCCATAGCTCATTTCCATAACTTCTATACCATTGCCCTGTATGATCATGCCACTCGTACTGAAATGCCACAGCCATACGATTTTCCCGAAATCCCCAAAGTTCTTTTTTTAATTTATAATCCAGTTCTTTCTCCCACTTTTGTTTCAAAAAAGCCTTCACCTCTTCACGTCCATGGATAAACGCTGTACGGTTTCGCCACTCCGTATCTGCTGTATAAGCAAGGCTTACGATTTCAGGATTCTTTGTATTCCATGCATCTTCTGCTAATTGTACTTTTTGTAATGCCGTTTCCAGTGTGAATGGCGGCAGAGGAGGACGTTGATTTTCCATATATATTTTTTTAAAACAAAGCTACAAGCGCAACACCTGCAGCTTTGAACATATCATTTAATTTAAGGGTTTAGCCAAAGGAAAGTCAATGGGAATTTGCGTAAGATTGTGAATGTAATTCATCACTACCTTTTCAGCAATAGCAATATGTACATCAATAATGCTTGCTTCTCCATATCCAGCTTTGAAGAAATTAGCCAAGGTTGGCTCGCTTACTTTTCCTTTATTAACGGTAGCCTCATTTGTAAACTTTACCAATGCGTCTAATTTACTGTCAAACGAAGCACTACCTTTTCTTAATTCAATAGTCTGTTCTTCAGTAAAGCCATTCATTTTCCCTAATAACGTATGTGCCGATAAACAATACTCGCAATTGTTTATCTGGCTCACCACAAGGTTAATCGCTTCTTTTTCCTTCTTGCTTAAGGAAGTCTTCCCATTTTGAAAGTTCAAATAATTTTCCAGACCGGTATCACTGTATGCTATAGTGGCGTAAAGGTTAGGAACAAACCCTAACGCTTTTTTTAGGTTATCAAAAATAACCTGATTGTTCGGAGATACATCTTCCCTTTCAGGTACTTTAAATTTTGTTGTTGTCATAACTTGAATTTTTGAATGATTTTGTATGATAATTGACAACCCAAAATTGCGATAAGAATAATAACTGTAAAATGGACAGACGGCGCATATCCATGGATTATTTTCCCTGGATATGACTTCGCCTTTAACCATATATCCAAGGGCAAGCAGATAACCGCCAGGTAACGGAAAATTGCCCTCCGTATCATCCGGTTTTCGTAAATTTAAGAATGGATATATTTTTTGAAGGGCCCGTAATGTGGGCGCAGTTAGACGCGAATATGCATATGCGGCATTCTGCTTATGCCGACTTTGCTGCCCAAGCCAGGCTGAATATGCTGGATAAAGTGGGAATTCAGGCTAGAGACCTGGTGGCACTACACCTGGGACCGATTCTGTTCCGAGAAGAACTAATCTATCATCGGGAAGTAGGCCCTAATGATTATCTAAAAGTGACTTGTCGGATTGCAAAAACAAAAAAAGATGGCTCCCGCTGGTCTATCCGCCATGAACTCTTCCGTCAAGATGGTGTGAAAGCAGCTACCATTAACGTAGATGGCGCCTGGATGGATACCGCCAAACGAAAACTCGGTACACTCCCGCCTGAACTACAACAACGTTTCAGTACCCTACCGTTAACAGAAGATTATGTAGAAGAGTAAACATTTACGATAAAGTACTTAAATAAGGAAGTCCGCCCCAAAGGTACACGGGGCGGACTTTCCAGTGTTTGAGGATCAATCAGCGACTTGAAACCGGCTTATCACGGAAATAAACCTGCCGGTCTGCTTCCAACTCCTTAATAAAAGGTAAGTTGTTCTGTATATATGATTTGGTGGACTGTTCAAAGTAGCTATCCAACTGGAAGAATTTCGCTGCACGAGTGGCTCCCAGCAACTTATTCATTCTTCTGAAATAACGCATCTGCAAATGACTATACTCCATGTCATTTGCCATAATTT
Source organism: Chitinophaga sp. (assembly GCF_019236475.1). Taxonomy (GTDB): domain Bacteria; phylum Bacteroidota; class Bacteroidia; order Chitinophagales; family Chitinophagaceae; genus Chitinophaga. The sequence goes on along the minus strand of NZ_JAFAIX010000004.1, from coordinate 35,456 downwards.
GCTTAGTAAGTGAATTCAACTTTTTTTCATCTAGAGAAGAGAATTCTTCATTATACATCCGTAACAAACTCAAACGCTCTGCCTGCCAGGGCTGCTTCTCTGTCTCATAATCAAACAACGCTTCATGGAATGATCTAGCTTCTACAGGCGATATACGTAAATAATCCTGCATTAGGGCATCTTTGTTTTTTCCGAAGATCTCATTGATGATATCTCCCTCCTCAATTGGCATGACTACCGGTGTAGTCTGTGCATACAGACCCATCGCGGCGAACATAACAACAAACAAACAAAACAAATTTTTCATAGCGATATGTTTTATGGTGATAGGTAACTTGAGATCTGTTGCCGTAAAGGCGTAAATCACCGCAGGCCAAAGCTGGCCTGTTTAGGACACATACGATGTCGCCGTTGTTGTAACTATCTTAACACCTATTCTTCCGGGGTCAAATGATGAGGGCTTCACATGATTACCAGATGCCGATGTAATGTTGCAAACCTTACTCCCGGTCCAGTCTGTTTGAGAAAATCCTGCACGCTGTGAATCGTTGCTCCATTAAGCGAAAACAACCTTCATACTACGGTTACATGAATTTGAAACGACATTGCGGCTATAGATCTCTGTCGAGTAGATTTCAATTTTCATAAGGATATGCTTTTTTTAATCAACAATATACACCATCAACAGGTCATTGCCTCTCGAATACCAGGTTCATAGTTGCCATTAAAATGCTGTGTCTGAAAAATTTGCGGAGTGGGAACACTCCGCATTCATTCATTATAATTCCACGTTACGAAAAAGAAGTGTCTTTTATCAATTATTTATTAGACATATAACTAAATACATTGATACAGGCTAATTTTCCGATTAAGAATTTAAAATGATTGCTTGCGGTTAAATGCTCAGGAGTAATTCGAAATTTTTACGTAGGACTCCAAATTTAACAGGTTCTTTTTTATCCACCAAATAAATATATTTATCCACAATCAAACAATTTATTGAAATAAAAAATGCCCCCTAACGGAGGCATTTTCCTATGAATACAATATCCTTATAGTTCTGCATTCTTTATGAATTGCTTGCCGTAATTCCCCCAATCAGCAAGGGCCTTGGCCAAATCATCATGCAAGCCTTTCCTGGTAGTTTTCTTTCCTTTTTGGAAAGGCTGTAACTGCCCCGGCGCAATCTCTTCCACCAATACTTTCGTGGCAAACCAAGTCACATGTTCATGTGGCAAAGCCACTCCCAAGATCATCCCCGGTAATCCTGTAAAAGACTCCGGCCCACCAGGCGTTGTAATCTGATCCGTATAAAAAGCCACTACATAAATACTGTCCATGATAATGGCATTCGCTCTCCTACACTCAAATCCTGCAATGTTTCTCGTTTCTTCGGTGATCTTCCATTGTATGTTACGGAGACTGTCTTCTACCCTATAGGTGGCTTCAAAAATTTTTTTCTTCGTAATCGTTTTGCCTGCCTCCAGTAAATTATAAACAATGTTATCATCTCCAGGATACTCCCTGCTATTACTGCCATTTTCAGGATTATCCCTCCCCGGTTTGTACAAGGTGGTACTATCCGTAAACCAACAATCAAAGTAATGCACGGCAAACTTTGGAGTGGACTTCTTTACGATTTCCTTCCAATCTCCCTCACTGGATATAGCATCTATGATGGCATGCTCATTCCTACGACGTTCAAATTCTATCTTCCCATGCGTAACAAACATGGCCTGCTGTGCCGCTGCCCATAATACGTTGCATAGTAGCAAGATCAGTATTACATGAAATTTTGTCTTCATAAACTATCTTATTTTGCGGCGGCTGCTCCAGCCCCAAATTTGTTAAAATTCCATATAAACGAGAGCATGGCATAACGGCCAATGATGCCATAAGTATTCTGCGAAATCGTATTGCCATTCATATTCCTGTCGAGGCCCACGCGTTTACCTAATATATCCTCTACAGCCGCTTTCACTGAAAATACATCCTTCTTCCCTATCTTTTTCGTCACAGCAGCAAACCAGATAGGCATATTGCTAGCAGGGAAGAGATTCGTTTTAGGACGGATAAAATATTCAAGTGAATTCGTCAATTCCAGCTTCCATGGCAGAAATACGGTGGTTTCTCCTGTTATGTTATAGGTCCAATAACTTGTTTTTATGGCTGACTGTATAGAAGATACACTGGAATTATAAGTGGCACCGAAAGAAAGATTACTGTTGATCACTTTCTCCTTATACTTATAGAAAGACAAAGTATTGGAAGCATTAAAAGTGCTGGCTTTGTTTTCTTCGCCATTCACGAAGTTGATCCTTTTGCCTAAACCACTATTTCCTTCAACACCTACGGTTATTCCAAGCGGCTTCACTTTCCAGGAGCCGTTGTAATAGAGGGAAAAATGCTGATTCCCATTTACGTTTACAGTCATCGTTTTGGTACGGCCACCCGCATCCGTTACACTGCTGGTACTAAAATCATTGAAGGTGGTATTGTAGGAAAAATTCACCCATATATTGCGTTCCGTCAATATCTTGTAATCACTGAAAGAAGCGTATAGGCTATTGTAGAACGCCGGCTTCAAATTGGGATTTCCCACATAAATGTTAATCTGGTTGTCATTGCTGACCAGTGGCTGCAATTGAGAAATAGAAGGCTGACCAGTATTACCATTATAACCAAAAGAGAACCTTGTCTGCTGCTTAATATTGTAAGTAAATCGCATCCGTGGATTCCAATTAACATAGCTTCTTTTCCAAACGGTATTGGTGAACTTATTCTCCTGCGTTTGGTTACTCGATCCTACGGAAACGCCTATATTAAAACGAAATTTCTTTTTATTATAATTGTATGCCAGTCCTCCGGTATTTGTCAGTACATTATACGCAAAGTCGTTACTGTAAAGAGAATCCAGTAGCGCATATTTCCCGGAACCATCTATATTGAAGGAATTTCTACCGGAGTGATTATTATTAACAATCAGTCCATAGCTAAATTGTAATAAGGAGTATTTCCCCAATGGCTCTGTATAAGTAGCATTGCCGGATACATTCATCGATTCTCCAGTAGTGATTTTATGCTGATCCACGATCATAGTGGTATCCAATACGCCGCCGGCATATACATCCGCACGCGATAGCTGGAACCCGTCCCGGTTATTCTTATCATAGTTCTGGGCCAGGTTCAAAGAAAAGGTACGTCCTTTCTTTTTGAACTTTTGTTTCCATAGCAAATTGGATCCAAACATATCTTTCTGCCCGGAACCAGAAGTCTTGTTGGTACTTTCGTTTAACAGTTCACCGAGTTCATTCTTTACAGTGCCATGGGAATTTGAAAAGCTAGAGGTATTATCTCTTCCTCCCTGCACTTTTACCTGCACCGTAGAAAAAGAATCAATTTTCCACTCGTACATACCGTCTCCCCGCATTTTATTCACCACATTCTTTGAACTGCTGCTATCATTGGCATACTGTACGCTATTGTTCAGGACCTGCTGACGCACATTGGCAGACCACTGTTCCACGCCCAAGCGCATCGCTTTTGCATTTACGTTCGCCCGCTGTTTGTCCTCGTTCCATTTATCTTCAAAGTGTAAGCCGCCATTCTGCACCAGGGGGAAACCCTGCCCATCGAACTGTCCTCCCCATCCACCAAAGCCATCATTGCCATTGCCAGTGAACTCATAATAACCCATCGTTTCATCATAGTTCACATTATCTGCGTCTCCCTGACCAAACTTTGCTCTTTCGTCCCAGTTAAGCCCAATTTTATTGGTGTTTCCTGCTATGCCATAAGCTGCAAATTTCTTCTTCCCTTTGAACAGGTTGAACATCAACTGTGTATCGAAATATCCATCTGTACCGCCACCAGCACTGGCTCGCCCAAAATATCCTTTCTTCTTGTTATCTTTCAGCGTGATGTTGATGGTCCTAGATTTCTCCCCATCATCTACACCTGTGAAATCGGCCTGTTCACTTTTCTTATCAAACACTTGTACCTTATCCACCATATCCGCGCGGAGATTCTTAGTCACAAGCGTAGGGTCGTCTCCAAAAAATTCTTCTCCATCAACCAATACTTTTTTTACTTTCTGCCCCATAGCAGTGACCTGCCCTTTATTATCTACAGATATCCCTGGGAGTATCTTCAACAGATCTTCCACATTCGCATTGGCAACGGTTTTGAAGCTGTCTGCATTAAATTCGGTGGTATCCCCTTTGAAGCGGATGGCGGCTACCTGCTGCTTGATGACTACCTCTTGTAAGAGCCTGGATTTCTGCGTCAGCTTGACGGCTCCCATATTTTGCACCGTGGAATCTGCTAACGTGACCGACTCAACGTAATCGGCAAACTTGGGATAGTTGACCATCACCAGGTACTTACCCGGTTTTAAATCTTTAATTTCAAAATGTCCTTTTTCATTTGTTCGCTGAAATTTGTACAGGATGGAATCCTTCGCTTGTAGCACAGATACTACCGCGTTAGCCAGTTGTGTGTGGTTCAGGGTATCCGTCACTGTTCCTTTTACTATCGCCTTTTGCGCCATGGCTACATGCATGATGAACAGCATGGCCAAGACAGAGGTAAGTTTTTTCATTAACGGGTCACAGAGTTTTAGGAATAATGTACAGTCATATCAAAAGATGCAACGGGGCCAAAAATCCATAATAATTCGGAGCTAATTGTTATCAAGCCTGATAAACATCTGTTAAATAACAGTCTACTTATCATGTAGAGGATATGACTTTACAATACTTCCTAAAACCAGAACTCAATAGCTTTTTAGTAATTGCATCAGTTCATCAGCGGAGAGTTGTAATGATTTATCCGCTCCTTCGAGGAGCTGATCGGCCAACTCCCGCTTGGTATGGTGCAGGGTAAGAATTTTTTCTTCTATGGTATGCATCGTTACCAGTCGATATACCGTTACTGGGCGCGTTTGACCGATACGTCTGGCACGATCTGAAGCCTGTTCTTCGATGGCAGGGTTCCACCATGGGTCCAGGTGGATCACATAATCAGCGGCTGTGAGATTAAGCCCTAATCCGCCTGCCTTGAGACTTATCAGGAACAAATCTGCCTCTCCTGCCTGGAATTGTTGTACCAGCTTGGCTCTCGTAGCAATAGGTGTACTGCCATCCAGATAGAGGAAACGTATCCCCTTTTGCAGTAAAGCCGCTTTCACCAACTCCAAGTGCATCACAAACTGACTAAACACGAGTGCTCTGTGCTGATTCTCTATCAACTCGTCTACTACTTCCAGGAATACTTCCAATTTGGAGGAACTGATTTCCACATGATTGTTCACCAGTTTCGGATGGCAGGCTGCCAATCGGAGTTTGGTAATCTCTGCTAATGCTTTAATATGTCGTTGTGCATTATTCCCTTCTTGCGATTGCAATGCCTCCAATGCATTCCGGCGAACGGCTTCATAGAAGGCTGCTTCATCAGGGGTTTGTGCCACCAGCTTAACGATTTCTGTACTAGGCGGCAGTTCTTCCAATACCGCCGTTTTCGTACGGCGAAGCATAAACGGAGATAATAATTTCTTCAGTTGCTTTTTCACGGCGCTCTCCGGATTTCGTATTCCAGGGAATACATATTGCTTGTTGAAAAAATCTTGACTGCCTAGTAATTCCGGGTTGAGGAAATGGAATAATCCCCAGATTTCGCCCAGGTTGTTTTGTACCGGCGTACCGGTGAGGGCCAGTCGGAAGCCCGCTTGTAGCGCATAAGCTGCTTTAGCAGTGCGTGTTTGCGGGTTTCGGATGATATGTGCTTCATCTAATACCACTGTTGCCCATACTTTATTGGAAAGTAGTTGTCGTTCGGATTGTAAGAGGCCGTAAGTAGTGACAACGATATCAAAGGCCGAAGCATCGCGGATGGTATGCGCGCGATTGCCAGCACTCAGGTCTATAAAATTCAACGTAGGTGCGAACTTAGCAGCCTCGCTGATCCAGTTGGGCAATACAGAGGCAGGACATACTACCAATGCTGGTCCATCTGCTGCTCGATGTAGCAATAACGTCAACGACTGTACGGTTTTCCCCAATCCCATATCATCGGCTAGGCAGGCGCCTGCGCCCCAGGAGGCCAGTTGCACCATCCAGCGAAAACCTTCTTCCTGGTAGGCGCGCAAGGTGGTTTGTAAAGTAGATGGAATCGGTGCTGATACGGCACGAGAAGCCTCCCATTGCTGCAACATCCGTTGCCATGCCATATCGGTTTGTACAGCTTCCAGGTCCATCAAGGCTTCGGATGCAAACGGTACCAGCATAGGACGTATCCTGAGACCTTTATCATCGTCCATGGTAAAGGCGGCCAGCTCCTGCAAACGTCTGCGGATGCCATCTGTCAGCGAAACGATTTCGCCGTTTTTTAAGGTATAGAAGCGGGTGTTTTTACGCAGGGTGGTATTATCCAGTAATTCTTTCAGGGAAAGTACGGTGTACTCATCCACCTGCACATGCCCCTCACAAGTAAACCAGTGGTCTTTTTCTTTGATAGTGATATGCAGTTGTGAAAGGTCTATCGCCGTACGGACTTTATACCTCTCTCCTTCCGGCCATTCGGCCACTGCCAGATCAGGGTGCAGGCGGATCACTTCCAGGAGTTGGAGACAATCAGCCGGATCTTCAAACACGATCTGATCCTCTTCTAGCTCCTGTACTACCTCTTGTTGGATCAATTGTAGCAATTGCTGGTAATTGGCTAATTCTAGCTCCTGATCGCGGCGTGCCTGGCAACGTTCGCCGTTCATGATACCCAATATTGACTTACCTCCCAGGCCGGGCTTACAGTAAGGAGGATCTGTACTGAAAGGCTTTACAAAAAAGGCTGCTTTCAGTCCTGTGTTGAGGGGCAGGAGCTGCACAACGATCCTCGTGTCTCCCTTTATACTCCGTATATCCGTTGGCGTATCCAGCATATCCGCATGGATAGTGAGCGAAGCGGATAAATGTTCTAACACACTGTTCAGTTTATCACGACCAGATAAAGGCACCGACTGCAATTGGTTGAGGGTGCGCAATACATATTGTTGTCGCTGACTAACGTAAATGACTTTCAGTCGATTCATGGTTTCTCGCAAGAAGATAACCGGCGAATGAAAATCATGCACATTGCTACCAAAGGAAAACCCTCTGGCAGTAGTGATCACATTGACTTCAGGGCTACCGGTGACCACTTCTGCTGGCGTCTCCCCATCATACATATTAAACAGCAAGGGATGGCCTGCCAGTTCCTTCCAGACTTTAGGATCAAAAGACCATCCATCTGTGCCGGCATTATAAAAACTTACTTTTTGTACGGTAGCGCCTATACGAATATCTTGCGCTGTCATTCCCTCTGCCTGCGGATCTTTCAGGTATCCTAACGGTAGTTGCCTACCACGACTCCAGCCAATCGGATCTTTGAAATGTTGCAACACCGGCTGAATGCTGTACTGATCCATATCAATAAAGTAGGCAATCCTAGCCACAGCAGCGGCTTTCTCTTTTTGCTTTTCTTCCTGTGATAGTAACGTATTCAGTACCCGCTCCCATTCCGGCACTTGTTCGGAGGAAGCGCCTAATGGCTGCAAACCAGTATTGGTGGCAAAGTCATCATAAAATTCCTGGTAACCATCAAAATGTTCATCCCTCGTATAGTACAGGTATTCGAAGGCGGGCAACTGGTAACCATTGGCCACTACTTTGGACAATAGCATCCGCAAGGATGGCTGATGTAACAGCAATAATTTATTGTTGGGATGATACCATTTCAGCGCCCAATATCCGAGAAAAGCCATGAGTCGCTTATCTGGCTCTTTGGCAGCATTCTCAAAAAGGATTTCCAGGAGATTTTCTGCCCTTTCTCTTTTTCCGAGGTGCAGATATAATAGGGAGACAGCCGGTACGTTGGCCGGCGTAGTTTTTCGTTCGTAGTGCGTAGTGATCTTCTGCATCAACGGTGTAGCCACTTCCGTGGGTAGCAAACAGAGATGAATCGCATGATAGAAGGCAAATAGAGGTCCAGTGGGAATGATGTTTTTCTTATCGCCACTGCGTTGTTTTTTCATGCCTTGTTCAAATGCCAGCTTTGCTTTGGCGGGCGTATCGTGGTAGAGGAGCCATACCGCTTGTGCAAAGTAATCATCCGCGGAATGCAGTTCGGCGGAAGATGACATACGACCATCCAGTAGCTTTATTTCGGGGCAGACAACTGATGCACTGAACTGCTGTAGCTCCTCCTGTAACTGGCGCAGCAGTGAAACCGGCTGTAGTTGCTGCTCTTGAAACCGTATTGCCTGCGAGAAGATGGCATCTACCGCAATAACAGAAAAATACTGCAATAACGGCCGATAGGGAATTCTTCCCGCCAAACAAGAAAGATAAGGCAGATAATCCGCCAACTGCTGTTCCATTTTCTTTACCGGAGGCCCTATCAGCGTTCTATCTCCGATGAAATAAGCTACCAGTAAGCGTTGTGTTTCCTGCAAGGCGGCATGTGCACTATAGAAGCTAAAATCATTGGCAGGCACTTTCTGCAACATGTGCTGGTACTTGGCCTGCTTGATATTTTCCGGGAATAATTGCAAGCAATATTCCAACGGTAGAAAGTAATTACCGGCAAAATTGCGGGCCAATATTTCCTGATCTGCCAACTGCTGCAACAAGTCCCCTACTTCTACTGCTTGCATCGTAGGCAGGATGGCCTGCACGGCAGCATTGAGCGTAGGTTTATCCACCGGATACATGTAAATAGACAGGATATCTGTCATCATACGAAGCTCCGGAGATAAGTGGTCATATTGCTGCTGGAATCTAACATCTTCGAACATGGCGGTACTACTGATATCTCGCAAAAATAGTATTTTTTAATCCCCTTGCTGGAGCGGATATCTTTTACTATTTTTGAAATTATGTATAAACCATCATTCTCCAACGTATTACCTCCGCCAGTAGTTGTAGTAGTTTCCTGCTAACTAAATAACCGGCGTTTACATGTAATGGCTTCCCATTCATTTGGGAGAATGATTTGTATTGCTTTCTCTAAGCTGCTGGCTATTTAGTTAACCCAAATATCTCACACTTAATTTATTACACATCAAACTGATGCTGATCCGAAGTCATCTCGACGTTCATATCCGCACTGGTCAAGCTATATTTTTTAATGATGAAAAAATCATTTCTGCTGCTGCATACCGCCATATTTTTGGCGGGTTTTAGTGGTATTTTCGGCAAATTAATCTCGTTGAATGAAGTCAGTCTCGTTTGGTATAGGGCGCTATTTTCCTTTTTGTTTTTATTTCCATTCCTAAAGGCCACGGGAAGATTTACGAAGCACACCCTCCAAGAGCGGCTACAGATCACTATTTCCGGACTATTACCGGGTTTGCAATGGGTATTCTTTTATGGCAGCATTAAATATGCAAATGTTTCTGTAGGTGTTATCTGTTTTTGTACCACAGGATTCTTCACGGCCTTACTGGCTCCATTCGTTACAAAGGCGCGTTTATCCGCCACAGAACTGGGCTTGAGTTTACTGACAGTAGCCGGCGTGGCATTGGTATTTCACTTCGACACCTCCTACCGGCTGGGAATCATACTGGGCACCATTTCCAGCATTTTAGGGGCATTGTACATGCTGACGAACGAGCAATTAATAAAACGTTTTGACGCCGGTATGATTAACTTTTACCAGATGTTAGGGATCACACTGGGCATCGGTTTACTAGTGCCTTTTTATCAGCACCTGATGCCCGCACTGCATTTCACCCCCACCGGGACGGACCTAATCTACCTGGTGTTGCTGGCATCCTGCTGCACGATTGCAGTATATGTAATGATAGCGGAATCGTTGCGGAAAATTTCCGCCTTTACTGTCAATCTTTCTTTTAACCTGGAACCCGTATACAGCATCATTTTGGCAATTTTTCTATTCAATGAAAATCGAGAACTGAATATCAGTTTTTATGTCGGTTTGATGCTGATATTGCTCTCTGTTTTTCTACAAATGCGACTGGTACATAAAACCAGATAAATCGATTAAGAACAGGCAGGTTCGCATACCTGCCTGTTTTATCCTATTAAAAATTTGTACCTTTCCTACTCCCAAAGATTGATATATGAAAGTGCATCATTATTCTCCAGAAATATTTACTATCAGCAACTTTTTCACGAAAGAGGAATGTCAACATTTGATCGACAGAAGCGAGGCGCTTGGCTATGAGGAAGCCAAAGTAGATGTAGGCGGCGGCAAACAACAAATGATAAAAGGTATCCGCAATAATGAACGGGTCATGTTTACAGACGATACGTATGTAGAATGGCTATGGGAAAGGGTAGCGCCCTTTGCCCCGGAAGGAAAGCAAAACCGCGTGGCTTGTGGTTTGAATGAACTGCTGCGTTTCTATCGTTATACGCCAGGACAACGCTTTAAAATGCATATGGATGGCAGTTATATCCGCAACCCGTCAGAGGCCAGTCAATATACCTTTCTCATATACCTGAATGATGGTTATGAGGGTGGAGAAACCGTATTCCACAGTGGAGAAGTAGTACAACCGGAAGCAGGTAGCGCATTGATATTTTACCATCCCCTCCGCCATGAGGGCAGCCTGCTGCACAGCGGCATGAAATACGTTTTGCGTACAGACATTATGTATAAAGATATTTAGGAAGACAAACAGTTGAACAATGAAAAAGATCCTGATGGTGCTGCTGTCTACAGTTACCGCACTTACCGCTTGCAAAGTGACGGAACGCTCCGGCCCAAAAAATCATATCTATGTCCAGAAAAAAGGACGGGAAAATAAGGACTGGAAGCTCGTCTGGCAGGACGATTTCAATGGCAAGTCCCTGGACACTACCAAGTGGACGCGCATTCCACCCGGCAGATCTGCCTGGGATACGCATATGAGCAGCAATGATGCCTGCTATCGCCTAGACAATGGCCTGCTCTATCTTCGCGGTATTATCAATCCTGATACCACGGTGGATAAGCGTCCTTATTTGACAGGAGGCATATGGTCTAAAGGGAAGTTCGCGTTCCAATACGGCCGTATAGAAATCCGTGCAAAGTTGGAATGCGCGGGAGGTGCATGGCCTGCCATGTGGATGCTCGCAGAACTGGACAAATATGGCAAATACCCTCGCAATGGGGAAATTGATATCATGGAACACCTGAACCGGGATAGTATCATCTACCAAACGACCCACTCCTACTATACCCTGGACCTCAAACAAACAGAACATCCGCCACATTTTGGCACCGCGAAATTGAATCCATTGGAGTTTAACACATTTGGCATCAGTTGGTATCCGGATAAGATTGTGTTTCAGGTGAATGGACATGATACTTTTACCTACCCGAGAATTACGGGAGTGAATGCATCTCAATGGCCATACGATCAGCCTTTCTTTATTCTCATCGATCAACAGTTGGGTGGTAATTGGGTCGGAAAAATCAATCCGGCCGATTTACCCGTACAAATGATTGTAGATTGGGTGAAGGTTTATCAATAAAAAAGTGACTATATAAAAGGCCGAAAATGACGTCTGCGACGTCATTTTCGGCCTTTTATTTTTTTGTTGTCCCTGCCCTGTGGGCAGGGACAACAGACAGATGAGTTTTGCCTTCATTTACTTTGGGCAATTTTTTTTGTCGTCTTGCCCACTGCGGGAAGGGCAACAGGCAGAGTTTTGCCTTCATTTACTTCGGGCAATTTTTTTGTCGTCTTGTCAACTGCGGGAGGGCCGACAGACAGTAGATTTCAGGTATTTACTACATATGAAATACATTGAACTTATGCCCGTCAGGATCAGCAAACACAAAGCCGTAATAACCTGGCCCAAACGCTTCTGGTTTGGAAACGATTGTTCCACCGGCTTTGCGTACTAATTCCTCCCAGTCATGCACCGCGTTCTTACTATCCGCAGAAAGGGTGAATATGATTTCATTCCCAGCTTTTGAATCGATGATGGGCCCTTTCATGGCGGGTTCAAGCATATCCTTCAAAAAGAAATGAATGATAAACTTTTCTTCGCCAAAGAAGAAACTCGTCAATTGGGCCGACTCCCCGTTATGTTTAAATCCTAATTGTTTATAGAACTTGGTAGTTCGATCTAAATCACGGACGCTGAAATTAGCCCAGATTTTTGTTTTCATAAACTAAAGGTTTTATGGTTAGACGATCCAATTTTATGCGATTATCAAGCGGTAGTCTGCAACTGACGTAATACAGTAGGGTCCTGGATTTCGTTATCACGAGCCAGCAACAGTATTTTAGAAATCAGTTCTGCTGATCTTGGATCATCATCTGCGAATGGCAGGAAGATCCTTCCCCTGTGCTGAGAGTGAACAGGTAGAATGGACAGGTAATTACCTGGCAACTGATGCACCACTGCACTTCCCAAATGTACACTGTATTCTCCATAATGTCCTTTGATGAAGACATGATTTCCTTTCACTGTTACATTGTTGAGTTTGAAGAGTCGCGCTGATTCTTCTACGAGTACTTTACGCAGTTCAATAGAAGAATGACTAGCTTCAGGATCCACTCCACCCACGTGCGCTACACTCACCACCAAGTCTACATCCCGCATTACTTCACTGAAGATATAACTAGGGATCTCTTCAAAAGGTACGGATTTACCTGTTTTCAGGTGATGGAACTCAATTGTTTCCAGGGTTGGACTTTCCACATCCGCCGGAGAGAACCAATCAGCCATCGCATAGAGCTTAGCTACAAAGCCATTTTTATGGAATACTTTCTGTAAACCATCTTCGTAATCTACTTTCCAGCCGCGTCCTTTCAAGAGCGCAACGGTTTGTGACGGCTGCACCTGGTGACCAGCATATCTGCGGGAAATGGTTCTTTCTTTCAGCTCCTCTTCCAGTGGCAGATAGAGTTCTCGGAAGATTTGTTTGAACGGTTGTTGCAGGCTCTTCGTGAAGCAATAATGTTGATAGCCGCTCCATTGGCCGGAAGCATACAAATCAGTACAGTGTGCGATACGCAGTTCTGATGTTGCTTCCAACGTATAATCCTTACCGTTAGCATCGGATAATTTACCATTGTGCCAGAAGCCCAGTTGATCACCGGAAATGAAGATCAGTTTTTCCAGGTGTTTACTGATAACAGGATGGCCGAATAGGGCTTCCAGTTCGGATTTGGTAAAGGCGTCTGCACGCACCATGGCATCTTCGAGCGCCTTACGGGAACGACTAAACTGTTCACGGAGGGTTTTCCTATAATCCAATAGTTCCAGTACCTTCTTATCCTTCTTATATTTAGGCGGAATGGCTTTCAGTTGCTTGTCCCCTTTAAAGGCCACTACGTCTGCCATACCTTCTTCGTCTATAATCAAGCCTATTGCCACATCATCTAGCTGAATTTGTGTATTGGCAGCCATGATTTCCTGCACCTGTTTGGTTTCCATGGCCCAACTGAGGCGTAATGGATCGGTATAACCGGCATTGCGGGCCAGGTTTTCCATAGCGATACGATAAGCGAGGTTCTCACTGGCTTGCTTTTGAGAGCCGAACTGTTTGGTTTCCTTATGGAATTGTTGCAATACCTGATACCTGGCCAATACATCCTTTTGTGGATTGGCTTTGGCAAGTGTTACGAGTCCGTAGAGGCGTAGGTAATCCTGGTCACGTTTATCTTTTACTTTGGCAGTAACTTCTTTCAGTTTGAGTTCACCGATGATCACATCTGCGTATAGGCGTGCCCGTCTGTGAGCATTCCCGTCGCTGATATATTTAGCAGCATCGTATACCATTTGCCAACGGTCTTTTCCTAATTCTTTATAGGCGCGTTGGAACCAGTCTTTATCTACTGCGCCGTCTTTGAAATCCTGCAGGTCCACCGCAGAATATTTTGCGATTTCGCTTTCTGCTTCAGCATTTTGCTCGTTGACGCCAGACGATTTCGTATGTGCGTGCATCCACCAGATAGCGGAGTCCAGGCCTTTCCAGCCCAGAAAACTGCTGATATATTTTTGCCACTGTGGCGCATATACGGCCGCATCAATTAAACGTTGTTCCGGCAACTGTGCAGCTTTCGCTGCTTTGTTAAAGATTTCCTGCGTATCGTTTTCGGCAGGTTGGCATTTTTTTAAGAGGACGCTGAAGAGCTCTGTTTTATTATAAACTGAATTATGAGGAGAGTAAATGTAACCTCTGTAGAGGTTCGTCTTTCCTAAACCTGTCAACAGTTCAAAGAAGCGGTTTATACCGAAGATAATACCGAACTGCTGCACCTTCATAGTAATGGTGGTAGCACTATCACCACGTTTCAGCTCTGCATCCAGGAGGGTTTCGCGGATACGATTGAAAGGTGCGGTTAAGAACGGATACGATTCAAACCAAGTCTTATAATTTTTACCGTATCTGTTGGTGGATAAGGTATGCAGATATTCGGTATCCATCAGCCCATTGTACAATTCGTCTTCATTAATAATACCAGCCTGGAAAGCCCTGCAAATAAGGCCCAGCGGCGGATTACAATAATTTACATTTTCAGGAAGACCGTTAAACTGCCGCCAGCGGAAAATCTGCCATACATCTTTTACCTGATGCTCAGCCAACTCTTTTGAATTGAAGGAATCCAGGAAAATTTGCATGGTATGGGTAGACTGCCAGCCATTGCCATTCTTATAGTAATAGCGGTTTTGTTCCATATCCTTTGCTTGCAGGTATTCTTCCGGCAGACTTGCAAAGAGGCGCGTACAGGCGCCTATCAGCCAGTCGTATTTATCAGCAGGAGGATGTATTAATAGCAGGGTATTAATGATATTGTGCAAAGGATTTCTATACGTGAATTTCTCTAACGCCTCTGCAGGCATCATTTCATTCCTGACAGGAATGTTATGGATCAGATGCTGCCATTTTTCCGGAACCTTATCCTTTCTATCATTGCCAAGCACACCGATGATGTATAAATCCATATCAGTGAGTCCGGAGGCTTTATACCAGGCTTCCCATACTTCCGGCAATGGATAAGCGTTATATTCTTCTTCCTTGGTGGCGTATTTATAATTGTAAGGCTTATTACTTTGGAAAGAATTAGCCAGGATAATTGTATTCTTAGAGCCATCCCAGCTTTCCGCTTCATATTCATGTTCACCGTTGGCCAGATAAATATTATACAAGTCCAGCATTTTCTCTCTTACCTTTTCAACCGGCATAGATAGGCCAAACGTATTCTTAGCGAGCAATTGCTCATACAGGCTATCAGGGCGGATTGGCGGCAATTCCGTACGTACAATATTAGCAGGATTATATAAGGTATAGCCATTTTCTTCGGAGAGTATCAGGCCTCCATCATCTGCTTTCAATTGTGTGAGCAGGATTTCTTCTTTCTGTGCAATCGTTTTTCTGTTACTGAATTCCTCTGCCCAGGTTTTTACCTGTTCTGGTACGCGTCCGGATTTCTTCAGTTGCAATGCTACATCCAGTCCGGCTGTACGCTGTTCTGCATCCCCTTGGAGCAGTTGCCCAGTGAGGTTGATCACCATGGCATCTGGTTGTTTTGTAATAATAGGAATGATGCTGGCGCGGATATTAGCACTCTTACGTTTGAGCATTTCAACAAACACCTGTAAGTCTTCCAAGGTCAGCTCCAATGTATCGATCACGCGAAAAGCCACTCTCACATTGTATTCCCCACGATCTTTCAGGATACGGAAAGCATAATCTCTTTGTAGGGGCGTTACTGGTTTCAGTTCTACTTTATCCCAATGATAATCGGCATAGCCGGGTAATACAATTCTGGTCAGTCTTTCCCGCATATTCACATCCATCTCATCAAAATAGGACATTACAATATCCAGTTTTGCGGGATTATAATTAATCAGGGAGCTCATAGCCTGCAACACCTGGTTGCGGTCATACTGAATAACAGTCCAGGAGAACACTTTACCAGCGATGGTTTGCGCTTTATCTTTCACGCGAATCAGCACCTGGTGCAGGTGATCGAAGAGGTTTGGAAAGTGCTTGCTATAATGGGATTTATGATATTCTACCTGGGAATTAATGCTACTGACAGCTAGCCCCAACACTGCAATATCATTACTGGCCAACGCCTTTTCAAACAAGGGCATATCCAGGTTAAAATGTTTGGATTCATCTGCGAATTTAAGCGCCAGGCATTGTTTCTCTACATTGCCCTCCGTCAATAGCTTGTCCAGGTATGGATAGGTTGCCTGCACATCCACCACACCCTGCGCCCAGAGGGCCATATATACATCTGCGTTATTTTGGCTGTCGATAGCCGCAGGAATTTCTTCAGGATGGCTGAGATAATGATACCCTTTTTCGAAGAATGATTTCACCGTGGTATCTTTTTCCGCGTTCCATCCGAGGCCCGCCCAAACATCCAGCGCACGTATGATACCGGCGAAACGGAATAATTTTTCATCGATGATGACACGCATCATGTATTTCATTGCGCCGAGACTACATTCATCCAATGACTCTGTAATGGTTTGCCGCAGTCCTTCCTGGCGCTGAGCGGCCAGCAGTAGCTTTTCTACCAGTTGCCAGCACTTTTCTTTTTCACTGTTCAGTAAGGCTTTCAGGATTTGCATCGTCACTTTCCCTACTGTATCTTTATTAAAAACGATATCCTCGAAAGTCTGGAATAAGGTTTCATTTCCTGCATCCAGGGCGGCTGCCCAGATCAGGAACATACTATCATTGGGGAGGTAAAAACTATATCTCACCTGTTCTTCCAATGGCATGATGTAAACATTCGCTTTCGAATCGCCATAATAATCCAGCTTATTCATCTGTAAAATGGCGGCTTGCAGGAAATTCAGTTGGTTAGCGAAATATAATTCCCTGTTATTAGGCGCTCGGAAAGAGCGACGGTAATAACTGCGCTGATAGCTGCGGAACCGAATTTGATTCCAAGCATATTTTACATATGGCGTTAGTTCCTTTCCAAAGAAGAAAACCAGCAATCCTTCTTTCTCAGTGCCTTCCCAGTCGTCAGTGCCGAGATAGTTGATAAAGAATTCATAACGGTCATCCCCATATGAAAATTTATTCGGAGGATATTGATTGGGTTGTGGTTGGTATTCCTCGTCTTCATTCAGCAATACCAGTCCGGCTCTTGCAGAAGACGGGGTTAATAATTCGTTGGATGCGCTGCCTGTATAAACAGCCTTCAGGGTATCTACCAATGTTTGTCTGAAGCCGGGAACTTCCCAGTCTTTCAATAAATCTTTTGTCTCCATGTTAAGGTATGATTAAAATGATATGATGGGTTAAAACAAGCAATTACCAATAGCTACCAGCCAAAAAGGTCAGGCGAATAAAAGTCATGACAGTAGTGGATTCCAGGGGAATTTGCTCCGCTAGGGATTGTATCTCCCTATCGTCGGCAAATACGGCAAACATTCCGTCTTTAAAAGCCAGTAATGCCGTTTGCTGTGCCTCCGTAATATTGGCTACTGTTTCATTGTAATTGACACCGAAGTCCACTTTTCCGGTGGCCGCCTGTGTGGCGATTTCATTTGTACTAAGGAAAGGAAGTACATGCCTGTCTTTAGGACGTTGATTGTACGCCTGGACCTGCTGTTTGACCACAGCGAGAATGAGCATTTCCAGGGTAGGGTTAACTCCGATATCATCAATCTCTAAGGTCTTATTCGCAATCAGTGCATGTTTCCGTCCTAACTGTTTTACATTCACTATAAGGTTCATTTCAAAAAGTTGGGTAACAACGAAAATATAAAAAAACGGCAAGAAATCGGATGACTTCTTGCCGCTAAGATAATGATATATACTGAATTATTGTAGGAATGGCGTGATGAGCATTAGGAGTTTTTCCGGCATCATGATAATGCCTGTATGAGAAGCTCCAGGCAGTACTGCCAACTGAGAAGCGGGCATGGGCACCATATCGCCGAATACGCCTCCACCCAGCGCAGTGTACATTTCCGCCATATGCGTGTAGTCGATCCCGTCATTGTCGCCCTTGATAATCAATACAGGGGCTTTCACCTTTTTTAAGTTCTCTTTGCCCAGATCGAAAGGCTTTTGTGCGAATGCGATCATGCGTTGCAAGAAGGTATTCCAGTGCGATTTATCCGGCGCTACTGCATCATATGCCTCTTTCAGTGGGGAATTGGTGAGCATTTCCGGCGTGAGCGCCGCAAAGGCAGCCTGTGTAGATGGAATCCAGCCAGTAGAATTATACACAGCAGAAATAAAAACCAGTTTACGTACCAGTTCTGGGTGGGAGATGGCCAACTGGAGCCCAATGGTGGCGCCTAAACTATAGCCCATCACATCTGCCTGTTGGATATGTAAGTATTGCAATAGTGCGGCCGCATCTTCTGCAAAATGGGGAAAGGAAAAGTCCCTCGCGCCATCCGCAGTACGCCCATGCCCCTGCAAATCCACCACAATCACTTTATGATGTTTGGCTAGTTCAGGGATCATGGAACCGAAGGTCATTTGTCCGGTCATAAAACTGCCATGCAGCAGCAGTAACGGGGTCCCTTCCCCATGAATTTCATAATACATTTTTAAACCGTTTACTGGAGCATATCCGGTGTTTGCCAGCTTAGGGGCTTGCGCAGTGCTGATCATGGGAATGAGCATTAATACGAGTGTAACAAAAAGATGATATACCGTTTTCATGTGGATGCGTATAATCTTAGCACTACAAAGATGCCGGATAGATTTTGTCTGGATGGGGGGTATTAACGCCAATTTTGGGGGTAAATCTGTCAATCTTATAGTTGGGTAAGCAAACTATGTTTCAGGATAGCAATACTCTCCTGTGCCTCTTTAGTGGTCAGGTGGCCAAATCCCAGTCGCATAGCGGTAAGGTCCTTATGCTGATACAGTAAGGTTTTGGGAATAAAAAGGTTATTCCTTGCGCATTCTTTCGCGAGTGAAAGGAGGTTCACCGGTTGTTTCCATTGCGACCAGACAGCCAGTCCTCCTGCCGGCTTTCGGAACGTCATATAATCGCTCAGGTGCTCTTCCAACTGCGCCACAAAGTGATCTCTCCTTTCCTGGTATACTTTCAGGGATTTCTTCAAATAACGGTGAATTTCGCCTTCTTCAATCATTTCTCCCAGCACCTGTTCCATAAGAATATCCCCTTGCCGGTCGATGATACCGAGGTGTTTGCGCATTTCTACCATCAGGTCTTCCGGCGCTACGATAAAACCAGTTCTGAAGCCCGGCGCCAGCGATTTCCCGAAGGCCCCGATATAGACCACCATGCCATTCCTATCAGCACTGGCCAGCGGCAATACGGGTGTTTTATCGTAATGGAAATCGTAATCGTAATCATCTTCCAAAATAACAAAACCGAATACAGCAGCTAGTTCCAAGAGTTCCAATCGGCGCTTGGCACTGAGGGTCACGGTGGTAGGGTAATGATGATGCGGGGTGATGTACAGCATACGTATGGTATGTTGCTCGCATATACGCCGTACGGCTTCCACATCAATGCCTTCCTCATCGATGGGCACCGACATAATACGGGCGCCTGATTTCTGGAAGATCATATTCACAGAAAAATAGCTGAGCGCCCCTACCAGCACGATATCGCCTTTATTCAGCAGGATTTCCGCGGTAATATAAACGCTCATCTCCGTACTGCGGGTAATGAGGATATTATCATTGGAGATATGCAGTCCTCGGGAGAGGTTGAGGTAATTAGACAGATTGCGTTTGAAGAATTCGCTGCCATCCTGGTTATAATAGCCCAGTTTTTTATGATTGCTTTTCCGTTTCAGGTTGGCGCTATATAGACTAGATAACTGGGCCACTTGTGTGAGGCGGATATCCGGGGTACCATCGTTGAAGATGTAATCGCAGGCGGCGTGTTCGAAGGGATTATCGAGCAAACTGGATTTGCGAAAATGAAACCCTGTTACTTTCGGATACTGTACTAGTTGTGTTTCGGTGGCGGTACGGATTTTTTGTGGACGGGCATCTATTTTCCCGATGATAAAGGTTCCTTTATTGGGTTTTGTTTCCACCCATCCTTGGGCATCCAGCTCTTCGTATACTGCCACAATGGTATTGCGATGTACTTCCAGCAGCTCACTGAAGCTGCGGGTACCGGGAAGGCGGGTTCCTGCGAGGAGGAAACCGCGCTGTATAGCGTTGATGAGCTGGTTGGCTATTTGGAGATAGACTGCTGTCGTGGACTGGCGGTCTATCGAAACAAAACTCTTATATGGCACCTCCACCGGACTACTCATATTTCTATTTTTTAGACAGACCGGCAATATAGCACAATTTAACCGGACTAGCTTAAATATACAATCCGGCCTAGTTTGATAGCCCGGACAGCCCCTACATTTGAATCGAAATAAGATATATATGTCTCCTCTGCTGCAACATATAGTTGAACATAACGAATTACATACCAGGTGGTTAAATACATTGTCTTTTATGGAAAATGCCGGCGCCCGGAAAATTTCCGCCTGTGAAGACAAGACCAAAGTGGATATCATCCAACTGAAACATGCCGCCGAAGAACATCGTCATGCCTATTACCTGAAAAAACAAATTGGTAAGCTGGATGCAAAAGCCTGCCCTGATTATAGAGATGCCTCTTTGCTGGCGCCATTTGCCACGAAGCATTATCTCCATCAACTAGACATGCAGACCTGCCGCTACCTGAAACAAACATTCAAGCTCAGTGGGCAATCGCTGAAATATGCCGCCTATCTCTTTGTTACTTACGCCATAGAAGTACGGGCAGACGCCTTGTATCCGGTCTACCAAGAGGCCCTAGACAAAGCGGGTAGCAGAGTAATGGTACGCTCCATTATCGTGGAAGAAGAAGGCCACTTAGAAGAAATGATGGCCCAACTGAAAGGCTTCTCCCCAGATTGGGAAAAGCACGCCCAACACGTGCAAACCCTCGAACAACAGTTGTTTATCAACTGGATGTACGCCATCGAAAAAGATATTCAAGTTTACGCATAAGCATACACGATATTTCAAAAATCTATAAGGAAGCTATGACATCTCCCATCAGACATAACTGGACCAAAGACGAAATCCAGGAAATATATGACCTCCCTTTAATGGAGCTTATTTACCGCGCAGCTACCGTACATCGCGAGTATCATAAAGCAGATGAGGTACAGGTATGCACCCTCCTGTCTATCAAAACCGGCGGATGCCCGGAAGACTGCTCCTATTGCGGACAAGCAGCCAGGTATCATACCGATATCAAAGTGCAAGCATTATTGCCTACTGAAACCGTGATTGCACATGCCCAGAAAGCAAAAGAAACTGGATCTACCAGATTTTGTATGGCTGCCGCTTGGAGGGAAGTACGCAATAACAGCGACTTTGATCGCGTGATCGACATGGTGAAAGGCGTAAATGAGCTGGGTATGGAAGTATGCTGCACACTGGGATTGCTGACAGAAGAACAAGCCCAGCGCCTGCAGGAAGCTGGTTTGCATGCATATAACCACAACCTCGATACATCCGAAGAGTATTACCAGGAGATCATATCTACCCGTAAATTCGATAACCGCATCAACACCATCAATAACGTTCGTAAAGCTGGCATTACTGTATGTTCCGGCGGTATCATCGGGCTGGGAGAAACGCATGCCGATCGTATGTCTATGCTCCTGACTTTGGCCACTATGCCTAAGCATCCGGAGTCCGTACCTGTGAATGCGCTGGCTCGCGTGAAAGGTACCCCATTGGAAAATAATCCGAAAGTGGATATCTGGGATATGGTGCGCATGATTGCCACTGCACGTATCGTAATGCCGGCTTCCGTAGTGCGTTTGAGCGCTGGTCGTATTGAAATGACCGAAGCGGAACAAGCATGGTGCTTCATGGCAGGCGCCAATTCCATCTTTACCGGCGAGCGTCAAACCTTACTGGTAACACCTAACCCAGGTGTTACAGAAGACATGCAGATGTTCCAGAACCTTGGTCTGAAACCAATGGAAAATAAGAAAACAGCTACTACCTGCTAATACAGGAGCATCTTTATATAACCGGCTGGCGCTACGAGTGCCAGCCGGTTTTTTATTGATTTTTACAAAAATTGCTGGAAAATGTACAATTTCAGTATATCCATGACAGTTACCTTAGCATTCAAAAAAAGGAATGAGGAAGATAGCCGTCTTCAGTGACGTACATGCCAACCTGCCTGCCCTGGAAGCCGTATTGGACGATATTTCACAACGAGGCATCCAAGAGATATACTGCCTGGGAGATCTGGTCGATTTCGCGCCATGGGGCAATGAAGTGATTGAAATTATCAAAAGTCGGGGTATTCCATGTCTGCTGGGAAATCATGATGAGCGGGTAGCATTCGATTACCAGGTGATGCCGCTACCGCATCATGATGCTATCGAAACGGGCCACAGACGAGCAGCCATTGCTCATTCCAAGGAACGTATCTCCCCATCCAACAAACAATGGCTGGCCACCTTACCGAAACAGATTTCGTTTACCCATGAGGGTTATAACGTATTGCTCGTGCATGGAAGTACCCGCAGTAATGAGGAATACATTTATGAAAACCATGCAGAGGAGGATGTAGAAAGTATGTTTAGAGAAGCTAAGGCAGACACGATTATCATGGGTCACACCCATCTCTCCTATCATCGCATTACGCGTACTGGTTTTCACGCGATCAACTGTGGCGCAGTGGGCAGAAGTAAAGAGGCCGACAGGCTTGCCTCTTATGCTGTTATTTCCATCAGCGCACAAGGGCCTACCGCGGCCATTGTGAAAGTTCCTTATGATCGTCATCGCGTAGCAGATGCGATTTATAACAGTGAGATACCCAATTTTTATGGCGACTTCCTCCTCGGTAAATAACTACTGACAAAAGGACTCCAAATACGCTGCGGTCAAGTTTACACCTCCCAGGCTTTTCGCTCTGCGAAAGGCTTCGCAGGCTTCATCGCGGTTATTCATGCTCAAGTAAATCCTCCCGATATTAAACCATGCGAAAGAATTATCCGGATATACTTCCAGGCTTTTTCTTATCACGGCCATCCCTTTTTCTCTTGAAACAGACATGCCTTGCGCATAGCCTACACTACTGAGGATACTCCCTACCAGCTTGGGATCTTTTGCAAAACGCATACCCTGGGTGCCATAGTAAATAGCACTGTCGTACTGAGTGGCTTCTGCATGATAGTAGGCCAAGTTGGCGTATAGATTGGGGTTTGTTGAATCTGATTGTAACGCCGTCTGTAACAATCCAATGGCCATCGGATAGTTTTCATCCAAGCCATAGAGGTAAGATAAATTTATCATCGAAGCCACATCATGCGGCGCCAGCTTATGGTACTTTTCCAGGTCAGCAATGGCGCTGTCGATATTTACCAGTCGCACATAGGCTTCTGAACGCAGGCGAAACGCTTCGCGATACAGCGGATCTTGTGGTGATAATTTGGGAATAGCGGCGGTGAGTAAATTTACCGCCACTTCGCTATTACTGCCATACAGCAATAAAACAGCTTTGATGAAATCAGTGCCAGTGGCTTTTCCTGAAATAATTTTCTGCTGCACATGCTGTTTGGCTGCTGGGCCTTCTTTCTGTATTTGCGCAGCCAATACTTTCAGAGGGTCCTGCTGCGCATTTGCAGAGAGGCACAAAATAGACAGCAATAAGAATAGTATCGTTCTCATAAATCGGGACAGGCGGGAATTACTTAAACTGATTAAATTTTTCTAGTGCAGCCGCTACTGTAGGATGGAAATTCACCAGTTTCCCTTTATTACTTTCGAAGATAAAATCGCGTATACTCTTACCTGGGTATTTCTCGAAATCACCTACGATATACAAATGCATTTTATAGTTGGAACATTTCTGCAATATCTCTCCTGCAATCCCGGACGACAAATCAAAGAATGCCGGAATGATGTTCTGTTCATGTACGATCACTCGCTCGAAATCCTGATAATAAAGATCCACGAATATTTGCAAAGCGTTATCCGCATTATCCAACAGCACCGTGTCTGCCTGCAATTCTGCAATTTTATACGCTCCAGCTATATGTGTTATTACTTCCATTACTTTTAGTTATCGGATAAAAGACAAATTTATACATAACCAGATTAAATAATGGAAAATCTCCATTAGAATCTCCATAGAAACCTGTAGCAGTATTTCCCCAAGCTGTTACCAGCAAAACGAACCCAAGCAGTCATTTTGGGTAATAGTCTTTCAAAATGGGAAACACCCTTCCATTTTGGCATGGTTCTCATTTTGCCTCGTTTAGCAAATCTATTATAACTAATTAACTATCAATAATTAATACTATTTAACCATCACTTTCTTTCAACTGGCATTCCTTTAGCGCCCGAAAATTATCAAGTATTAACACTGCAATGATATGTTGTCTAATTTAAGGACTAAAGTGACCTTGGGTCTTGTATTTCTCTTCCTCCTAACACTGGCTATTAGTATGGAAGGCGTATACCAGATTTACAAAATGAATGGAGAGGCCAAATTGATCATGCATCAAAACCTTCAGTCCATCGTATTTTCCAACAATATGCTTATGGCTATGGAATCCAGTCCGGTCCGACTGGAAGATTTGGAAAAGAACCTGCGCCTCCAGCAGCAGAACATCACCGAACCAGGAGAAGATACGGCTACTGCCAAAGCAGCCGCCTTGGTAAAGGCGCTGCAACAGCAGCCCAACGATCAGCAACTGATCAACCAACTTAGAGAGGCGATATTGCAGGTATCAGCTATCAACCAGCAAGCAGTGATTCATAAAAATGAAAGTCTATCTGCCCATTCTGATAAAGCGATTGTGGGTTTATCCATTGTGACATTTATTCTGCTGGGTGTATCCATCATCTTTGTTTTCACTTATCCATCGTTGGTGGAAAAACCAATACTGCTTTTAATGCAGCAGATAAAAACAGAAAAAAACCGCATAGAGGCCATCATCAACCAGATGAAAGATGCCGTCATTGGCTATGATATGGATAATAATATCCTGTTCATGAATGATGTAATGCTGCGGTTATGTACTGCTCAACAAAAAACAAAAGAAGAAATGCTCCTTGCGGTGATGAATTTTCCTACACAGCAACGAATTACTTTACCCGGTGCAGAGGGATATGGCATCTTCATAAAAGAAAAAATCAGTATTACCAACGAAGGAGACCCGATGGGATATGTGATAGTTTTGAGAGACATCAGCGCCCTGGAGGCATTTGCCCATGCTAAAACCCGATTCATTGCCGCTGCATCACATGAACTCAAAACGCCCATATCTTCTATGCAGATGAGTATAAGTCTGCTACAGGATAGTCGCACCGGGCCATTGGCACCCAACCAACAAGATTTACTGAACAGTATTCGGGAGGATGTAGATCGGATTTTAAAGATCAGCAGTGATTTACTCGATATCACGGAGGAAAAAATATCCTCCATACCACCCTCCGATGCGGTATAATTTATTACGTTTCAATACACCAAAACATGAACAACGGCACTATTTTGCTGGTGGAAGATGAAGAAAAGCTCCGCCAGTTGCTCTATAGAATCATTTCCCTGGAAGGCTTCCGTGTACTCACGGCTGAAAACCTGAAAGTCGCCAGGAAACAGTTGCAAACAGAACAAATCGATGTGGTACTCTGTGATGTCATGCTACCTGATGGCAACGGCCTCTCCCTGGTAGAATATATTCATGAATCCCCGTCTAGTACTGCCATCATCATGCTCACGGCTTACGGCAATATCCCAGACAGCGTAAAAGCCATTAAAGCAGGGGCTTTCGACTACATTACCAAAGGGAATGACAACGCTAGGATTATTCCCTTGATACATCGCGCTTTGGAGCGCGTCCACTTACAAAATAGGGTGGAACATTTGCAGGAAAAAATCGCCAACAAATACGCCACCTTCCATGGACTCATTGGTCACTCTCCCGCTATCGCAGCGGCCAGGGAACTGGCGGCCAAAGCGGCTCCCAGCGATGCGCCTGTATTACTATTAGGTGAAACAGGCACCGGCAAAGAAATGTTTGCCCAAGCCATTCATCAGGCCAGCAAACGCGCGGAAAAAGATTTTCTTGCCATCAATTGCAGTGCTATAGGTAAGGATATCCTGGAAAGTGAAATCTTTGGCTATAAGGCCGGCGCCTTTACTGGTGCGGCCAAAAACAAAAAAGGATTGATGGAAGAAGCCAATAACGGTACCCTCTTTCTGGATGAAATCGGGGAAATGCCATTGGACCTACAAGCCAAACTGTTAAGAGTACTCGAAACAAAAGAGTTCATCAAAGTAGGCGACACCCGAGTAACGCGAGTGGATATACGCATTATTGCGGCTACCAACCGCGATTTACAAGAAGAAATAGAACAGGGAAGGTTTCGGGAAGATTTATACTACCGACTGAATGTATTCACGATCTCCTTACCTCCGTTGAGAGAGCGAGCAGAAGACATCCCCACCTTTGCTGCTCATTTCCTGCGATATTTCGCTGCGAAAACAAATAAACAGGTAACAGATATGAGCCCTGAATTTCTCCATCAGTTGAAAACGCATCCGTGGCGAGGGAATATCCGGGAACTGAAAAATACCATCGAACGCGCGGTGATTATCACCAATAACACCACCCTCACTACAGACGACTTACCCCTGGAATTCAAACTGGATCAGCGTCCGGCCCCACAGAAGCAAGGTAATTTCGACCTGGCAGTAATGGAGAAAATGCATATCAAGTGGGTAATGGAATATGTAAAAGGGAATAAGTCCAGGGCCGCACGCCTCATGAATATTGGACTTTCCACCCTCTACCGAAAAATGGAAGAATACGGTATAGGATAAACGAAAAAAGCAGGCGATAAAAAAAACGCCTGCTTTTTCGTTTATATGTCGTCGTTAGAATCTAACAATAGCATCCATAGCTAATGTAAACTGATCCCTTCGTGTACCATTGTCGTATGGTGTTTGATCGTTTGTCCAGGCCTTTTCATAACGGACTTCCGGGCGTATCCTTAACAACGGGCTGAAGTGATGTACCCAACCGATGGTATGACTAGAATAGCAAGTATTGAAGCCCGTACGGTTGCCCTGAGGGTCGTTTAGCATATCATTACGAATGGAGAGATAATCTTTCTTCGGAGATAACTGGATCTCGAAATAGTTGACCAGGCCTACGGCAGAAGCAAGACCAGAAATGGTTGGGCCTAAGCCAGTACCCATGTACCAATCTTTTCCAGGACCATCGATAGCAGTACCACCCACGGCTGCATGATGCTGCCACATGTAATAAGCCTCCGTATTCATGTGTACACGTTCGCTGAATTTATGGCCCCAGGTGAATACCAGCATTTGCAGGTTATCATGCTCGTCCTTGTAATTCCCCTTTCCGAGAGAGTTGATCCCACCGTAAATAGAGTTCCGGTTATTATGAGATACCCAGCGCATCATCGCCAGACCGTTTACACTGCTGGAACTACTCCATGGCGCCATATCATTTCCACCATGTACGCCCAGGTATACCTGCCAATAAGGGCTCAGGCGCAAGGTAGCGTGTACACCCGTGAAAGTATAAGGATCTACAGTAAACATCAGAGAATGGGAGTACAGGTAATTATCCGGCGCCCACTGCGCTTCTATATCAGCGGGACTGATAAATCTACCAACCCTTATCAGCAGTCCCTGGGCTACTTTGGGGATATAGAGCATGGCATATACTTGAGCGGGATCGTAGCCATAGAGACTATTCTTTTTCAACAACTGATCACTGACAATCCCCTTGGAGATGGTATAGCGGTAATCCGTTCCGTAAATATTATCAACTAGGAAGCCCCAGTCTACATGATCCTGTTGGACTGTATTGGGCTGTCGTTCTACCCGGAGGATCAGTTGATCCAGCACAACGCTGTTGGGTACCAGGTTATAGGAAGTAGGTGCGTTGGAAACTCTCGAGGTACTGAAGTTACCGCCGACGTCCAGCCAACCGTACACTTTGATGCGACTTTTACTTTTCGCCAGTCCTAATGCTTTAGTTAATGGGTAATCCGGGGCGTCCGCCGGGCTACCGATGAGGGAAGCGCCCACCCATTCACTGCTAGGGAATGGCGGTGCGGAGATAGGAGAAGGCAGACTTCTGCCATTAGAACCATCTGGGACTACAGTAGTGCTTTTTGTTGAGTCCTGCTGCGCGAATCCGGCCGTGAGAGAGCCTACCAGCGCCAGCACAGTTAAAATTCCATTTTTCATGTTTTTGGCTTATTTAAGCGATTTGGGCCTAGGCTATTCAAATATATGTCCAACCATAGGTACTTCTTTGCAAACCCGCCATTGTACTTCGTTTCAAGTAGCAAATGATTCATAAGCGATGTTGGCATGACCCTATCAAAATGATAAACTTTATCATTTTGGGAAGGTCAATACGCAGCAAATAGCAAATGGAAACAGCGCTCATTTTAGGCGGGATTGCCCTCTCCTATTGATTTTAATCAGAATTTAATGCTTCCATGTAACTAAGGCATCCTGATTGCTGTTATCTTCCTACAACAAGATCCTGATCTATGAGAATAGTATTAAATTGTTTTGCCCTGCTCCTGGTGATATGTCTATTTTCCATAAATGGGGATGCGCAGGTAAAAACCAATGCGCTGTACCGTACACCAGCAGATTATGTAAAAGGAATAACCAGCTATGGCCCATCTGCAGCCAATCCAGGAAAACTGAAGCTGCACCTGCTGGCGCCGAAAGACTACGTGGATTTATCTTTTAATGGCAATAACTCTCGGATACCGGTAAGTCAATTGTTTGGCTATGCCACTATCGAGGGGAAAGTATTTTGTATCCATGGCGGCGACACCTACGAGGTAATGAACAAAAATGCCCGACTGCTATTATATCGCAAGCGTACATTATCTTCCAATAGGGAATACCGTAATGATCGTTACAGTTACTATTTTAGTACGGCCGATGGCGTTATACACCCATTGACAAGTATGGAGTTGAAAGCGGCCTTCCCAGATAAACATGACTGGGCTGATTTACTCGATACGAACTTTAAACATGATAATGAATTAATGGCATACGACAGCTATCACCATATGTACAAACTGGAATGGCTGTTAAAGTAAAGTTGCTTTTTTTATATAGAGTCAAACGATGGCGCCTGTTTTTACAGGTGCTTTTTTATTTACGCTCAAACGCGATGTATGGAGAAAGATATCAAGATAGTAAAACATGGGCGCTGATAAACTCAGCGCCCATGTTTTATTATCAAAACTTCAATGCAAAACTACCCGTAAACCTTGCTGGCGCCTGCGGTATAAGTCGTACAGACCAAGCTTTCTCGCTAGTCAGGTTATCTACTTTAACGCCTACACGAAACTTA
Source organism: Chitinophaga sp. (assembly GCF_019236475.1). GTDB lineage: Bacteria > Bacteroidota > Bacteroidia > Chitinophagales > Chitinophagaceae > Chitinophaga. The sequence continues at coordinate 6,108 of NZ_JAFAIX010000004.1, read as the reverse complement.
GGTTGATCGTAGAAAACAGATGCATCCAGCATTACATAAGAAGGGATCGTAATTTTCACTTTCTGCGTATTGGTTTGGAAGGAAGAGCTGCCGGCATTCCCACCAAAACCTACACCCAGCCCTTTCAGCTTACCTTTCGTCAAGTTATAACTGATCCAACCATTCAGCATATTGGCAGGCCCCGATAAAGCAGGGCGAAGCCCTTGCACAGTAGAATCTGCCTTCAGGTATTTACTGTCGTTGTAGGCATAACCAGCCACGATATTAAGTCCTGGTAATGGATTGGCGGTAATTTCCACTTCAATCCCCTTACTACGCTGCGTACCATTCTGGATAGAATAGTTGACATCGCGGGGATCAATTCTCAATACATTACTGATCTCAATATCATAATAACTGATTGTTCCTACCAGTCGGTGATCCAGTACATCCGCCTTCACCCCATATTCCAGTTGATTGCCTCTTTCTGGTTTGAAGCTATTACCATCCAGGTCGGAGCCATTTTTATTGAAGAACCCATTCATGTAGCTACCAAACAGGGATACACGGTCTTTTACTAGTTGGTATACCAACCCTAATTTAGGGGAAAGTGCCGTCTGGCTATAAGTACCGGTTCTAACGCCAGTGGCTATATTATAAACGCCTCTGTTGCGGTAGAAGTCTACACGAAGACTCAGCATCGCCATGAGTCGATCTGTTACGTTAAATACATCGGAGGCATAAGCGGCATAGCTATCGTCCCCGTTGTTCTCTGTACGTGGCGTACCTGTTGGCAGCAGGGAATCTATTTGATAACGGTATACTTTATAATTCTTTCCGGGGTTTATGAAATTCACAGTAGGTCCGTTGACCGCCACCCTATCAAAGGAATTGGAGTTGTTGTAATAGTCCAGTCCCACTACCAGGCGATTACGGAAGTTACCCAGTTTGAAATCCCCGATGAAGTTCTGTTGAATATCTGTTGCAATGAAAGCGGTATTACCGACCATCACATTTGCACGTAGGGTGGAATCCGTACGACCATTGAGCGCGGTGATATACCCATCAATGGAGGATCTAGCGCGGGAAACGATGGTCTGGGAAGTCCAGTTTTCGGAGATCTTATAATTTACCTGCGCGAAAATGTTCATCATCTGGGTATTGTAGGCGATATCATTGCTGAGGAACATTTTGTTATACGGAAATCCCATTGTAGCGATGGATAAGTTTTTGGTACCGCCGGTATATGGGTTGAAACGCACCACAGAAGTACCTTTCGCCTGACCGAATTCTACATCCAGTAATAAAGAGAGCTTATCGGTGATCTGATAAGAGAAGCTAGGGGCCAGACTCAGACTTTTGGTAAAGCCCATATCCTGGAAGCTTTTCTCGAAGGTAGTAGCGCCATTGAGGCGGAAAAGCATTGTTTTATCCTTATTAACAGGCGTATTAACGTCTACGGTTAAACGATTGAAGTTCCAGCTCCCGCCATAGTAGGCTACTTCCCCTCCAAAGCCATTGTAAGGCTTCTTGGTAACACGGTTATACAATCCGCCGTAGCTACTAGAAACATTGGTGCCAAAGAGCGTAGCAGAAGGCCCTTTGATGGCCTCCACCCTTTCTAAGTTGGCCGGATCTATAGCGGAGAATGCCTGCCCGGCAACGCCATTGCGCGCATTAGGCTCCGTTTCAAATCCACGAGAACGGAAAGTAACTCTACCCTGGTTCGCCAACATAGGAATCCCCGCACCAGGCACATTCTTAGAAATACTCCCTAAATCCAGCGCCATTTGCTCTTGGATCAGCTCTTTCGGTACAATGTTGTATACCTGTGGATTCTCCAGGTTCTTCAGGGGAAGCCGACTGACATAACTACTTTCTTTCTTGGAAAATTTATTAACGTTGCCGACTATACGTACTTCCTGCAAAGATTGGATATTCTCTTTCGGCAGACGGTAATCCAGAATTGCTTTTTCCCCTTTGCGCACTATTACCTGGAAATCCTTTTCGGCAGCGCCCAACAGTTGGATACGCACGATATAAGTGCCTGGGAGGATATGCTCCAGGAGATATTTACCTTCGTTGTCTGTCAATGTACTTTTTTCTAGTTGTTGGATAGACACGGATACTAGCTCCAGTGGCTGTCCTGCATTCGACAGTACTTGTCCTCCTATACTCCCTTCGTTCTTGTTGCTTTCTTCCGACTGCCCCATTGCGAATAACGGGCAGATAACTACAATGGTCAAGATAAGTTGCCTAAAAAATGCTGACATAGAAAAAATTTCCGCAAAGGTAAGCTGCAGCAGGCGGGAGCTTTAATCGATTCGGGAAATTTTCGCGTGCAATATTTTTCCCGATCTGTTATTTTTTTATATCCAGACACGATTTCTTCTTTCGGAAAGTACCGCTATAAGCACATATTTAGGATATTTGCGGCCATGAAAAAGCTTTTATTCTTATTGTTTATCTGTCTTGGGCATGTTGCATACGCCCAGGAGGAGCCCTATTTTCCGGACATGCGTGTCTGGAGCCTTAATTCGGACAGCTCGGAGCGGTATATATTTTCAGATACTGCGTTTATACGTCCAGCGCCGAATACCAAACAAGCCCCATTAGATACCTTGTTTGCAGGGGATAATATCATCGTTACCCAAATCACCAATCAGGCGCTTACCATCCGCGGTCTCCAAGGTCCTTGGCTGAAAATTCTATATAACAAAAACGGAGAACAACGTAATGGTTATGTATGGCAAGGACTTATCAGTTGTACCCCTATGCGCCGTGGCGATATCAAATTCGTATATGGTGTAGAACGCCGGGCGGATAGTGCTTATGTCAATGAATACAAAGAGCGGGATACTGTTCGTCGCTACTTTGTACGATTGAAAGTAGTTCAAAATGGAGCCGTGATTGCTAAGGGCAGTGTTATTACCGGCGATGATGAAAGTGCCAGCTATTCCAGCGGGAAAGTCATGAGTGGCATGGGCCTCACCAATGTGCAAAACATAGTGGTATTGACTTTCAGCGGAGAAGCTTGCGGTATCCCAACATATGATTACTATTTTGCTTTAACAAAGGATAACCAACTCGTAAGATTTCCAGACAAAACCAATATCGGCGATGCTGATGCCTTCTATCATTCGGAGCAATTTATATTCCCCAATGAAAAAGGTGGTCAGCCGGATATGGTGATCTGGGATATGGAGGAAGAGGAAGCCACAGATAAAGTAGGTAAAGACGGTGCTCACATTATGAAAACCACCGATAAAGGTAAGGTCTATTACAACTGGGACCCAGAAAATAAACGCATCACCAAACAGAAGAAATAATCCACACGGGCGCTCTACAGGCGCCCGTTTTTTATTTTGCAATACCTGTTACACCCGTGTAGAAAATACTTAACTTAGAACTACTAACCATGCTAATAGATGAAACCAATAAGTATAACGGGAGCTAGGCAAAACAATCTAAAGAACCTTTCCCTGGAGATCCCCAGGGGCTGTATCACTGTATTCACAGGCGTTTCCGGTTCGGGTAAATCATCGTTGGTATTTGAAACCATTGGTGCAGAAGCGCAACGCCAGATCAATGAAACGCAACATAGCTTTGCAAGGAACAGGTTGCTACACCTAGGCATTCCAGAGGTAGATAAGATTGAAAACCTCAACTATCCTGTTATTATTAACCAGCAGCGGTTGGGAGGGAATATACGTTCTAGCGTAGGTACAGCTACAGATATCAGCGCATCCTTGCGACTCCTATTTTCCAGGATAGGCCAGCCTTTCGTGGGTTACTCCAATATATTCAGTCCTAATCATCCATCCGGCATGTGCCCTACCTGCGAAGGATTAGGATTTGTCAAATCAATTGATGAACTCAAACTGATTGATCGCACGAAATCGTTGGAGGAGGGTGCTATCCGTTTCCCGACTTTCCAGCCTGGTGGCTGGAGATGGACGAGATATGCGAATTCCGGCTATTTCGATGTCAATAAAAAAATACAGGACTATACGAAGGAAGAATGGGATTTACTCTTGCATGCGCCTGCCCATAAGCCCAAACATCCGGGGCAAGGCTGGGGGAAGACCGTGCAATACGAAGGAATTATTCCTCGCATTGAGAAGGCTTTCCTAAAAAAAGATTCCAGGGAACAAGACCTTCACAGTAAATCCCTTGCTACGATCGTATCTGAAATGCCTTGCCCGAGCTGCAAAGGACAACGACTAAACGAAAAAATCCTCTCTTGCAAGATAAAAGGCCATAGCATTGCTGATTGTACTGCCATGCCTGTGGATGATCTACTGGATTTTTTACGGGAGATAACAGCCGATGCTTATGAACCCGTCCTCCAAGAGGTGCGTCGGAAACTCGAGAACATGAAGACCATAGGACTGCAATATCTCACCCTGGACAGGACCACTAATACCCTCTCTGGCGGCGAGTCTCAACGCATAAAAATGGTCAGGCATCTCGGCAATAGTCTTACCGATATGCTGTATATCTTTGATGAACCCAGTATAGGCTTACATCCTGCGGATGTAGACAAAATCATCCGCATCATCCGTCAGATCCGAGATAAAGGCAATACGGTCATGATTGTAGAGCATGATCCTGATATTATTCGTATAGCCGATCACATAATCGACATGGGACCAGGCTCTGGTTCGCATGGTGGCGAGATCGTTTATCAGGGCGATTTCAAGGGGCTTCCTAAGTCTACGGGAAAAACAGGGGTCTACTTTTCCCATCCACGCACCTATAACGCTCACCCACGTACGGCGAGCGATTATTTACCAGTAAAAGATGTTACCCTTCATAATTTACAGCATGTAAATGTGCGTATACCCCTTTCCGTGATGACCGTGGTTACTGGCGTAGCCGGATCGGGCAAAAGTAGTTTGATCAGCGATGAGCTGCCCCTGCTATACCCGGACGTGAAGGTGATTGATCAATCTCTCTTTGCGGGGAATGTGCGTTCCAACTGCCTCACCTACCTGGGTATTTCCGATCATATCCGGGACCTATTGGCCAAAGCCAATCATAAAAGAGCCGCCTTGTTTAGTCGGAACAGTGAAGGCGCTTGCCCTGCTTGCAAAGGATATGGCGTGCTGAAAATTGATATGGCCTTTATGGACGATACCGAAACAACTTGTGATGTATGCGATGGCAGCGGATTTTCTCCAGAGGTACTCCCCTATCGTTACCAGGGGAAAAACATTGTGGATATCATGAACATGACCGTAGAAGAGGCCGCACAGTTTTTCACAGAGAAGCATATACGAGAACAATTTCAGCTACTTACCCGGTTGGGATTGGATTATATCACGCTGGGTCAACGCCTGGATACCTATTCCGGCGGAGAAAGGCAACGGCTGAAACTATCTAAAGAACTGAATAACCGGAATAGCATTATTGTGTTGGATGAACCTAGCACTGGACTTCACCCGGCAGATACCGCACGTCTCCTCCATATGATGAATGAGATGGTCGATGCTGGGAATACCTTGATAGTAATCGAACACAACATGGATATCATTGCGCAGGCCGACTGGATCATAGACATCGGGCCTGGAGCCGGCAAATATGGCGGCCAGATTGTGTTCGAGGGAACCGTGTCTGCCTTAATCAACAATGCCAACACTATTACCGCTACTTATTTGCAAAACCATATTGGAGTGATTCAATGATGATACTAAACGTATAAACGAAAAAGGATTGTCCATTGACAATCCTTTTTCGTTGCATTATAGTTTTATCATTTTTCGGACCTCATATTCCTTATCCGCCTGAACGCCTATCAGGTAAGTACCTTGTGGTAAAGCCCCTATACTGAACGGCACTTCATGCTTCTTCGCACTTTGACTAGTACGCATTTCCATCAAGTTGCCATCATTGAAGTAAATCAAGCGGATAGTTACCGCCGCTTCTTTCGACAATTCCACACCTACTTTAAACTGGCCAGTAGTGGGGTTCGGATAGATGGTGATATTTCTGATTAGTTTTTCCCGATATCCCAAGATGCTATCCGCTGTACCTCTGTCCTGTTCTGGCACTACTATCACTGTTTTCGTGATCGCGTCCGCACATTCTCCCAATCGGGTGAACAGTTGAATATTATACGTGCCTGTT
>NZ_JAFAIX010000009.1 GCF_019236475.1 Chitinophaga sp. | reverse complement strand
GCGGAAAAAGCATCGCCTGGTGTTGCAGGTTAGCTTTAAAAATTACAGATAGTGTTTTTCCTTTAGGCATATTATTAAAAACGAAAAACACCCCTGATCGGTTTGACCAACCATAAAAAAGAAGAGGGTGCCTTTTGAGACACCCTCTTTTCGTTTACCCGTGCAGGTAATTTATTATCTCGCGATATCGATTTTCACTTTCTTCCCTTTGATCTTCTCTTGCTTGATCATTTCCAGTGTATGCCCTACTTTAGAGCGTACTACGGCTACGAATGCGAAGAAGTCTTTCACTTCAATCAGTCCGATATCTTCTTTTTTCAGTTTTCCTTTGTTGCCCAGGAAGCCTACGATATCGATTTTATTCACTTTATCTTTTTTACCAGCGGCAATGAATAGCGTTACCCATTTTGGTTTTTCTGGGAGTACAGCTTTTTCTGGCAGGTTGATGGTTTCGATATCCGCAGGTACGTAAGGCATCAGTTTTTCATCTGGCGCCAAGATAACGATGGCAGTACCACTGGCTTCCATGCGCGCAGTACGTCCGTTACGGTGAACGAAGCTATCTTCTGTATGAGGGAGATGGAAATGAACGATGTAACGGATATGTGGAATATCCAGTCCACGTGCGGCCAGGTCTGTGGTAACGAGCACATTTACGGTTCCATTGCGGAACTTGCACAGGGCGCTATCGCGATCCCGCTGTTCCATGGCGCCATGGTAAAAAGTATTCAGGATACCTTTTTCCGTGAGCATGGTGCTGGTGCGTTCTACCGCTTCCCTGTGATTACAGAATACAATGGTAGAGCGGTTACCAAGATGACAGATAAGGCGGAATAAGGTGTCTACTTTATCGTTTTCGGGAGACAACACCTGCTTGAACGTCAGTCGTTCCGTAGGAGCGCCGTCTTCTGGCAGGAAGTTCAGTTTTTCTGGTTTCTCCATTTGGATAAAATCAGGAATTTCCACTGCTTCGGTCGCAGAAGTCAACTGGCGACGCTTCACATTCGGTAATGATTCCACAATGAAGGAAACTTCCTCCTGGAATCCCAGTTCCAAGGTTTTATCAAATTCGTCCAGGACGAGGGTTTCGATGGTATCTACCTTGATATTTCCTCTACGGATGTGGTCTCCGAGTCTTCCAGGAGTACCTACAATCACGGTAGGGGCTTCAATCAGGTTATTTTCTTCTGTTTCGCGCAGGTGACCGCCATAGCAGGCTGTAATTTTGTATCCCGTACCCATTTGGCGGAATACTTTTTCTATTTGCATGGCCAGCTCACGGGAAGGCACTACAATCAGGGCCTGGGTCGTTTTTTTGGTAACATGCAGTCGCTCCAATACAGGCAACAGGAAAGCCAATGTTTTCCCGGAACCGGTAGCGGATAATAATATGACATCGTGATGGTGCTTGTTGGCTTCCAGGGATGCCAGTTGCATATCATTCAGTGCGTCTATCTTCAGGTTGGCAAGTATTGCCGGAATATGATCTTTATGCATTTGCCGCAAAGGTAGGTTATTTCAGGGAAAGACCCGGCCGCCCCTCCAACAGTGCAGAAATGGATTTTTTGTGAAGCCGAATACATTAATTATTTTAGCCCGCTATGAAAAAGTTTTTACCGATTGCCGCTTTATTGATGAGTGCCTGCCATTCTGCGCCCACGCCTGCCGACAAGGCGGCCGACAGCCTGATACAGAAGCCTGACTCGCTCGTATTTAAAGAGACAATCGAATCTCCCGATACCGAATCTTCCCCACATGATACGATTACCGGCCATTTCTCCGGGAAAGCCCAGGAAGATACCGCCATTATCTCTATTATTACACCTGCCAGTAATACCGAAGCCCCTGAAGATGCACAGGATAAATATGGCGTAAACTTCGACGCCCATTCTGGCATCCCCGCATTACCGCCTTTCTGGGGCGCTATCTATATCGTCAATGAGGGCGATCTAAATGGCGATGGCAAAGACGATATCACCGTATTCAATGAACCACTCCACGGGTGCACCTTCAGTTGTACGACCTGGACGCTCACCGCTAATAATGAATGGAAACAATTGTTCCCTGCCTTATTAGTGCCTACCGGATGCGAACCGATGTCTGATTCCGCCATGCAGGCGAGGGTTTTCAAGGAAAATGGGAAGATCTACCGATGGGAGGAGGATGTTAATGATGATAATTTTACGCAGAAGAAAGTAGAGGTGCAGGTTAATCCTTGATAATATTTTTATTTTAAAGTGAAAGGTCCGATCGAAACCTGTGGTTTAAACGGTACCCTCTCCTTTTCCTTTTTATCGTACCGGCCCAGCCGGGACGACGTTTTGGGATGAACTGATTTTCGTTTTGTTCCGTTTTTAAAGGGGAGGGACCGGTCGATACCTGTGGTTTAAACAGTACCCTCTCCTTTTCCTTTTTATCGTACCGGCCCGGCCGGGAACTACGTTTTGGGATGAACTGATTTTCGTTTTGTTCCGTTTTTAAAGGGGAGGGACCGGTCGATACCTGTGGTTTAAACGGTACCCTCTCCTTTTCCTTTTTATCGTACCGGCCCGGCCGGGACGACGTTTTGGGATTAATTGATTTTGTTTTGTTCTGATCCTGCGAGGAAAATTAAAGCAGTGGCATAGGTTATCTACTCTTTTTATTTTCTTTCGGCATTTCGTTGATCCATTTGGAAATCAAGGCTACGCCTTCTTTATGAATCACTGTTCTGGCTAATTCTGGCATCGCGACACCCGGTTCCACGCTATTCATGCGATAAGCGAGGATACTTGAACCCGCGTCTCCCGGAACAATATCATAATCCAATCCTCCTGCTCCTCCACCTGCTGATACAGGCGATTTATACACGCCTGGTACACTAGCAGTGCTTTCATAATCCAGGAAAAGTCCTGTGTTATAAGCATCTCCCCCTTTGATATGACAGTGCGCACAATTCACATCCAGGTAAGCACGTGCCCGCTCGCCTACACTGAAATGCAGACTATCCGTCCATACGGGTAATTGATGTACACTAGCTATTGCTGGTAATTGATGCAGCATGCCCGCGGAAGCCCAACGCTGTAGCTGATTTCCGGCCGTTCCTGGCGGCGTCCAATTCAGATTCCTGATTTTAGGACCAATTGGCGTCAGCACACTGTTATTGATATGACAACGTTTGCAGTCATTCGTATTCGGCATCTGGTACATCGTGGAATGCTGCTGCCCTTGGTCATCCAGGAAGGTGATGGAAATACGTTTCCCCGCAATCCAGCGACTAGCATCCGTTTGCGCATCATTCCACAAGTAATTCATCACCTTCCAACCATGGTCATAAGGATCTTTGAAAAGTATCCTTGTTTCTATCATTATTTTCTCATGATTGACATTCGTATATGCGAAATTTTTCACAATGAAAGTCGAATCCGGGAAAATGGGCAAGCCGCTACCATTATAGGTTAGGAAGCTGTCTTTCGGCAATACGATAAAACGATCCTTCACGGAATAGTCTGTAAACAACGGGGTTGCCAGTTGGTAGCCGGTTACCCCGTTGCGCGGATGGAGCTGCTTTAGCGCACCTTCAAAGAAATGATAGTCGGACAATAGGTCTCTAAACTCAAACGGCGCACGGGCCGGCGCTTTCACAGATTGACTGCAACAATAGCACACTAACATGAAAAGCGCCGCCACACATATTTTCCTCATAAGCAAAGCAATATTATTTACACTGAAAAGGTGTTACATCGGTAGTAGGATGCCATCCTGGCTTTCCTAGATTGAGACCGTCAGCATTCACAAACAAGTTGTTTTGTTTTTGCTGTACACAAATAGAATCTGGGTTTACGCCTGTTCCTTTTGTCAGGATATTGGTAGTGATACCATCCCAAATAATGTAGGGCAGCCTTGCCTTTCCTCTTGCAGGATCTTGCGCATTGAGCTGTTGCTCAATGGCCACCAGCACTTTCCCTATATGATGGGTGTATACCGCTGGCGGAAAGCTATCTGCCACCTGCATTTCATTATCATGCACATGAATATTACGCGGGATAGGGAAATAGTGATCGTTCATCTTCTCTCCCGCTTTCTCATCAATAAAAAATCCGGATACTACCGCAATGGCAGTGGAGTTATTGTTGACTATTTTGTTATGATGTATGTTGACATCAGACGCTGCTAGCACAATCACCCCGCTACCAGGGGCTGCATTGCCTACTCCCCAAGTATTACCAAAGCTGCCAGATTTCGCAAAATTCACTTCGTTGTTGTCGTGGAAATAGTTGTTGTATGCGTCCACAAAGCCACCGCGTTTGCTGAGATCTGGTAAATCGAATACCAGGAAACCCGCTGTATTGCCCCAGAATTCATTGTCGTATACCTGGGCATGACTGGTATTTTCAATTTCACAACCAGCCACATTTTTAAATGCTTTACACTTCCTAACAATCGCGCTATCTGTTTGTCCGACATATATACCAGCGTCGGAAGCGCCCTGTGCATAACAGTTTTCAATCAATACACGTTTGCACATCACCGGATAAATAGCATAGCCGCCGGAAGTGCTATCTGATTTTGACCAAACTGCTCGCAAATCAGATATTGTTACATCTTCACATTTATTAATTTTTATCAGGTCTCCTTTTGAGTCTTGCAGGGTAAGCGCTGCTATCGTGAATCCTTTCACATCGGTGACGCGCATGCCTTCTCCACCCTGACTCTGCGCGGAGAAATCAAGAATGGTTTTCTCTGCTCCTGCACCCTTGATGAAAATATGTTTCAATTGGGCTAGACTGAGGTTATCAAATTTGTAGGTACCTGCTTTCAATTCCATGATGGTACTATCTTTCATCGATAGCATTGCTTCGATGATTTTAGGTTCCTCACCAGGACCGAAACTCAGTTCGCGGACATAGCCGTGATTGTCTACCGACGCCTGTTTACAGGCATGTACCAATAGTACTGCCAGTCCCAGGAAAAGTAATCTGCATTTATACATGATGTTCGTTTTTTATCGGGTTATCAGAATACATTATAAGCAAAGGAAACATAGTACATACCGCCAATCGCAGGACTTCCAAAGCCTGTACGGTAATAGGTATTCGTTAAATTCGTTGCACCCAGTTTGATTTTGGAATGTGCTTGCAGCAATTTATAACTGATCTGTGCATCCAGCACAGCAGAGGCATCCACCGTGCCGCTAGCAAAACCGATTTGGTAGAAATAGGCAGGGCGATAACGGAAAGTAGTATTGAACGAATACCGTTGCTTCTTCCCAAATCCTTCATTCCCAAAATCAATGTTGAATTTATGATTCGGCGTATTGAAATTATTGATCTGACTATTATTCCTATTTTTCAGGAAGTCAGAAGAGAAATTGAATTTTGCCAAGAAGTTTTTCGAGAGATCAACACTGATACTGGCGGCATAGCCATACGTATTCACGGTTTCGGCGCCATTGTAAGCGATGTTATACTGCACATACGTACTGTGATTTTTGAAGGCAGTCACATCCGTGGTACCAGGCGTATTGGCCACATTCACATATCCGATGAAATTTTTCCAAGTAGAATAATATCCCAGCACATCTACCAATACCTTCCCTCCAATCAACGAAGACCATCCTAACTCGAACGCATCTACGGATTGCGGCATAATATCTTTCGGCTGAAATTTCACCAATGAATCCGGGTTCTGCGACTTCTGATATTTCACTACACTTTCCAGTGTGTAAGCAGGATATTTATCAAATTGATATACCCCATTCAGCAAGCGCGTAGATCCACCTGCAGCAAAGCTGTTATAGTCAATCGGTGTGGATTGCAATGCTTGGATATTGGAAGGGAAACTATATGCATTCTGATAAGAGAAACGCAGGAAGCTTTCCTTGGCCAGTTCCAGCACGCCGGAGGTACGGGTAGTTACCCGTGGCTTTTCGAAGAGCGTGTTTTTATCATAACGAAATGCCGCACTCAAACTCAGTTTATTATGTATCACTTTTTTAGTGGCCTGTGCATAGGCGCTATACTCCGCTACATTAATGGGACCATCATTATCCGGGAACAGGGTTCCTTTTGAATCCAGTTTATACAAGCGGTAGTTCAGCCCCGCAATGATTTCCGCGAATTTGAACAGGTGCCCGAAATTATACTGCGCTTCCGCATTGTAGAGGCGACTCTTATCCAGGAACAGTGTACCGCCTTTGGATGTGGGCATGCCGGCAATACTATCTTTCAGGTGTAGGAACTGCGCGCTGCCTGCATCTGGACGTCCTTGGTCAGCAAACTGACGGGCGGCCCAACTGGCAGACTCGTAGCTCTGTCCTGCCGCCATGGCTTGGAGTAAAGCACCAGTATATTGCGGATACCAACCATCGCCGGTATTAGCATCGTAGCTGGGTTTCCAGGCTTCGTTGATGAGTTGGGCGGTAGGACTGGCAATAACAGTTTTACCGGAATTCTCCTGCGTGGTATACGCCCGTACAAACCAATGTGGCGCTTTCAGCTCTAGGCGGTATTGGGTAAGATAGTAGCCTGTCAGTGCATAGCGGGTATCATTGCTGTACACCGCATTTCCCTTTGCGTAAGTAGCACTACCAATAGCTTCCAGTCCTGGTTTGATTTTATAACGCAGTTCCGTATTGGCTTTGAAGAGTTTAGCATCGCTGCTGAGGTAATTATATTCTGGGTACCCTGTTCTGGCCACATAGTGACTCGTATCTAACATGGGATTTATCAATGGCGCCAGATCAGGATTCTGAGCGAGGGCGCCCTGGAGGAAGGGATTGATGTCTACCGAAGTCTTGCTACCATATAAATTCACGCCGTTATAATTCGGGTCGGTATAGCGGGAGCCCAGACTATTGGTATTGGTGGTATCTGCAGCCACCCAATCTTTCGCCTGGATATACTGCAGATTCACCTTGAAGGCAAAGCGATCGTTGATCTTTTTTGCCCAGCGTAAGGTATAGTCATAATAGGGAGAAGGTCCTAAAGGATCGTTGGATTTTCCTTTTTGAATATGGTTCACGCCTTGTGTCACTTGCAAACTAAGGCCTTGGTATTTAAACGGATCTTTTCCCGTCATCACCATGGTACCATTGAGGCCTCGGGAGCCATAGAGCGCAGAAGAAGCGCCAGATAATAGTTCCAAGTTATCTACATCCAGTTCTGTTAGACCAATGGCCGCACCCAAGGCGAAGTTCAGACCGGGAGCCTGGTTATCCATGCCATCCACGATTTGGGTAAAATTGGTATTACCGCTGGTATTGAATCCGCGAGTGGTCACCGTGGTGAAGGTCAGACTACTGGTGGTGATATCCACCCCTTTTAGCCCCTGTAGCATGTTGTAGTAACTGGGCTGGGGCGAATTGATGATATCCCGGTTGCCAATGCGCTCAATCGTAACGGGCGATTCAATTTTCTTCTGGATATTCCTGCTGGCGGAGACCACTACTTCCTTACCGAGTACGGAAGCGGGAATCAGGGTTACCTGGATGGCGCCCGGACCTTTCAGCTCCATTGTCTGGGATTCAAAACCGATACAGGTAAAAATGAGTGTGATGGGGTATTGTTTGCGGGTAGAAAAGCGAAAATGTCCCTGGTCGTTGGTATAATCGCCGTTGGGTGCATCTTTCATCGTCACCGAGACGACAGGCACCGGTTCTTTGGTATCGCGGTTGCGGACCGTACCGGTAATAACCTGCTGCGCCATCAGGGGAGCGCTGAAAAGCAACATCATTGTAATCCACTGAACAGCTTTGAACATGGGGAGTTGTTTTTTGATTTTGGCACTGAGGCGATATTAATCAAAAAGCAACAGGCGAAGTGCTTACTAGAGCGGGTTTGGGGCGAAATTGCCAGCAGGCGGGGTGAATTTTTAACAGGCAGGAGAAAATCGTTCGGAGAAGAAAGCCAGGTAAGAACCAGATACCGGCACCTCCATATCATCTAACCCTTCCAGGTATACGAAATGTCCTTTATTCTGTTTGCGGAACAGTACCACTCTTGATAAGTTAACGATATACGATCGGTGGCTCCGGTTAAATCCAAAGGCCGCGATTTCCGATTCCACCTTTTTCATGGAAGTCCGGATCAATTCCTTTTTGATGGTATTGCCAGCCAAGTAGAAAACGTGGACATAGTTATCCTCTGCTTTGACGAGGAGGAGTTTTTCCGGCAGTAGGGAAAGGACCGGTTTATCATGTTCATCTAGAATATGAACCGTCGTATCTTTTATTTCTGTTGTAGTGAGATGCTGCTCCAACTGGCGGACTTCCGCCACTTTGCTACGGGTATGGAACCAGAGCAAGGATAGCGCATAAGGAATGGAAATGATCAAGGCGATATATGGCAGGGTAGAACAGAATTCAGAGAACGTAAGATAGATGCCCGGATTAATCCCGGCATTCACGATAGTAACCACCCCTCCTATCAGGATTACTTCCATGGCGATCCACAGTAAGTAGCCACCATGGGAAATATGTTTTCTCCATTTCAGGCGGTACAACAGAAATTGGGAGGTACTCAATGCGAGGGTACCACAGAGGGTGAAAATACCCAAGATGGTAAACAAGGAAAGGTTCATCCCCTCATACCAGGTATTGATATTAAAGGGCAGAAAGATGTCCATGAAAAAGAAAGAGAATACCGCACAAAAGAGAATCAGGGCTATCCGGTTGCTGCGATTATCCAGCAAGGTAAATCGCTGGAACAGCCAGCCGCCTATGGGTCCATATTTAGGAGATATACCCAAAGTTTTCATAACAACGGAAGATTTACAATTAAGATAATCAAAATAGTTGTAACGGGATTGCAGGAAAAAAGAAAACCCGGATCAGGTAGATCCGGGTTCACTATAAAAATATGTATGCGTCTTATTGTACGGAAGCGGTAATAGTTCCACTCACTGCTACTGCCTTGTTGGTGGCCATGTCGATGGTTTTTCCTGAGATGGTCATCCTAGCAACACCACCGGAGATAGACTGAATGTTCAAATTAGTCAACGCACCGATACTGGTTTTGGTAGTTTGGTAGTCCTGTTTCTGCGTTACCATGTTGATCACAGAAAACTGTGAGGTCTGGTCATCGCTGGTAGTGTATGTAGCAGGTTGTAATCCGCCACTACCATATTTCAGGATAAATGCCACTCCCACATTGCTCATGTTAGAAAATTGCAAAGTAGCCAGGTTCATAAAATGAGGATCTGACAATGTAGCGCCGTCACCAGAATAGGTTTTACCATCAATAGTGATGGTCCAGCTACCAGTTCCAGTGCCTGTACCTGGATTACCACCTGTGCCAGGATCTGTTCCTGGAGTACCTGTGCCTGTTCCATCTGCTACTGTAATTGCCAGTGGGCAGGAAGAGCTACCGTAAGTCAGGGTGTAATTGGTGGTCGCTGCACTGGTGAAAGTACCGCTAGGTATCAGTTTCACCTGTTGGATACCAGTGGCAGTAAACACGCCGGAAGCAGAGAATTTCACCCCGTTCTGGGTATCTGTGCTAATGGAATACATACCAGGAACTGTTACGTTTACATTTGCAACAACGTAGTTACTGCCATTTTGTGCAGCATTGGTTTGAAATGTACCAGTAATAGCGGTTGGTAAACAGTCGTTGTTAGTGCCTTTGAGCGTACCGCTGGCATTCTGGTTCTGATTAGGGCTTAGGTTGAAACTACCGTCTCTTGCCATTTCTGCGCTGCAGCCAAAGCAAAATATTGCGAGGATTACCACCAGGTATCGGGAAAGTATTTTCATAGTATTACTACGGTTTTTCTGTACGTATGTAATATGCAAATATATAATAATAAATTTTAAATATATTATATTTTGATGGTGCAACCTTAGTGGGTTTTAACTCAACACCTTCGGTGTTGAGTTGGGGTTTGTAAAAGTTCCGCCCTGGTGGGCGGAACTTTTACAGATCGGCAGAGGGAGCCCCTCGAGGGGAGTTTCAACCTGACTAGGTGGGAGATACATTAACATATCGCCAGTTGGAACCGTACTAGTCTACCAGGTCAGCGGTTTCCGCTACCTGCGGTGGCGGAAACCGCAAAAAACACGGGATCAAAATCTGACATCTACGATGTCAGATTTTGATCCCGACAACTCCGAATGAGTTGTGCAGGTTTATTTTTTACCTGACAACTGTGTTATATCCTGTGGTAATACTTCCAACTGTTGTAAAAACCCGAGGCGGTCTGTGAGTACATAGGAGCCAATGATTTTACCTTCTTTAAACTCATATATAGCCATTCCTTCATTGGTGACGGTTTTGCCAATTACTGAAAAGCCGTTGAAAGGCGCGGCTTGTGTACCTTGCAATTTCCATCTGACTGCAATTTTATTGCCTTCACCAATCATTTCTTCAATGTGCCATTGAATGCCAGGAAAGGATTTCATCAGTGCAACAACTGGTTTTACGAAGGCTGCGGCGCCTTTTTCTCCTTGTATGCCTGGATAATCTTCCGATATCAAGTCAGGCAGCAAGGTCATATCATTTTTATTGAGCGCTAGCTCGTATAGTTTTGATATGACGGCTTTATTTTTTTGAGTGGTAAGCATAATATCCTCCTTGTTTTTAGGGTTACTGGTTGTTTGAGCGTTGGACTTAATGGAGAGCAGTAATATCGCCATCAGCAGGCAGGCACTGTAAAGTGATGTTTTCATTTGTATTGATTTTTCACAAAGTTACCAGCACTGACAGGCGGGGAATTGTAAAAAATCATTGATTTACCCAAACAAAGAAAAGGCTGCCTCTTGTTTTGAGACAGCCTTTGGGAATGTTGATAAATGCAATAAACTATAAGGTAGTCACCATAGATGCCAACCTGTTGGAAATACCCACTTCATTATCATACCAAGCCACTACCCTAGCGGTATTACCAATCACGGTAGTGAGCAAACTATCTACGATAGTAGAGTGCGTATTCCCGATAATATCAACAGAAACCAGCGGCTCCGTACCATACTCCATAATGCCTTGCAAATCCGTTGCAGCATGGTGCTGGAGCAACTGGTTAATAGTGGTTGCCGTTACCGTTTGGCGCAGGTTGACAGTGAGTTCCGCGATGGAACCATCTATTACGGGCACTCTGTAAGAGAAGCCATCCAGCCTGCCTTTCAGGCCGGGCAGTACATCGCCGATAGCCCTAGCAGCGCCCGTGGTGGTAGGGATGATAGACTGTGTAGCAGCCCTCGCCCGACGCAGATCTTTATGCGGACCATCTTGTAACATTTGGTCCATGGTAAAGGCATGAATAGTAGTCATATAGCCAGATTCAATGCCATAGGCTTTGTCCAGTACATGTAATACAGGAGCTATGCAATTGGTGGTACAAGAAGCGGATGATATGATTTCATCTTCCGGACTAATCAGGTGATTGTTGACACCATCTACTATGGTTTTTACACCACCAGTAGCCGGCGCGGTAATCAAAACTTTCTTCGCACCTGCTGTAATGTGCGCCGCCGCTTTGTCTTTTGCCGTAAACCGACCCGTAGACTCGATCACTGCGTATACGCCCAGGTCTTTCCAAGGAAGACTTTCCGGGTTCCGTTCATTTAGCAACAGGATTCTTTTATCGTTTATAACGAGGTGTCCGTCTTCTACGGCCACGGTACCGTTGAATTTACCATGGGCAGAGTCAAATTTAAAAAGATGCGCAAGGGTATTAACATCCGCCAGATCGTTGATGGCTACTACTTCTGCGCCAGGTTGCTGCAGGAGCGCCCTCATGGTCATTCTTCCAATACGTCCGAATCCATTGATTGCAATTTTCATAATCTTTTGATTTAACTGATGAATAAATTATTCCTGTAACAAAGAGGTACGGAATGTAGCGCGGTAAGTACCTGGAGATATTTCCAGGTGGCGGAGGAATACCCGGCGCAGAGATACCAGGCCTCCTAGTCCGCATTTCAGGGCGATTTCCTCCAAGGAGAGGGGACTATTTTCTAAGTAATTACGGGCTAGTTCTACCCGTAACTTCTCTATAAATTTGGCAGGGGTCAGTCCTGTTTCTTTTAGGAATACCCGGGCAAAATTGCGGGCACTCATATGTACTTTATCTGCCAGTTTTTCTACCGACAAATCTTCGTGTATATGTTCCAATAACCAGGGCCGAAGTTCCAGCAGTAAGGGACTGTTCACTTCATAATTAGGGAGTAGTCCACCGAACTGTTTCTGATTCCCTGGACGTTTCAAGTGAATCACTAATTTCCTGGCGACTTTGAGGGCCACTTCGCGGCCATAGTCTTCCTCCACCATGGCGAGTGCGAGGTCCATGCCGGAAGTGACGCCTCCAGCGGTATAGATGTTTCCGTCTTTGATATAGAAAGGCGTGGTATCCACTATGGTATCAGGAAATTGTTCCCGCAGGCGATCATAGGCCTCCCAGTGAGTAGTGGCCCGCTTGTTATGGAGGAGTCCTGCCCTTGCGAGTACAAAAGTGCCCACGCAAACGGCCGCCACTCGCCGGATGCTACTGGCATGCTGTGATAACCATTGATAGAATTTGGTAGACACGGGTTCGCCCGCCGGCAGTCCCCACCCAACTGTTATCAGTGTGTCTATGGGTTGGTGAATATCATAGATACTGCCATGCAGCATTACACTCAATGGACTATTCATCTTTACTTCCGCCGCTGGTGTGGCGCTCACCACCCGAATATCATACGCCGTATAGCCTTTACCGTGTTGATCTTGCAACATGCTATTGGCAAAAGCAAAGACATCCACCGGCCCTGCGAGGGTCAGGAGCCTACTACCAGGCAATACAGCAATTACAACCAGTTTGCGTTTATCTGTCATGGATTTGCGGCGTTTTCTACCTCAAAAGTAGAAAACCTGGCTGTTGTCTGCAATGACAAAAATTATACAATTTCTGCCAATCAGGACATTATTATTCTCCGTAATATGATTGCAGCTTGGCGATCAATGCGTTCACACCTTCGTATACGCTATCCTGTTGGTAATTGGTAAACACGACATAGGCGCGATTGACAGCGGGAATCATGACTACCTCAGAAATGAAAGTGCCGGGGTTGCCGGTGTTATGGGAAACTTTATGTCCTTGTTGGTTCACATTCCAGGACCATCCCATCGCGAAGGTATGCCTACCGAAGTGGATGAAGTTCATGGTGGCGCTATCTAGGAATGCGCTGTTGCCTTGGAAAGCCGTTAATTGCAGGGATAATAATTTCGTATAGTCGGGCAGGTTAGCATTGATATTGCCTGCCGCCATCAGCCAATTGAGTTTATGGTTGGCCGCAGGGGCTTCTGGCTGGAGGTTTTGGTTATGTCCCCAGGTTTGTGAGGTGTCCTTTTCATTGGGGTTGCCGGTTTGTAACTGGATATGGAGGGATGTATTCAGGTTTTGCAGGAGTTGTTCGTAGGTAAGTCCGCTGACTTTTTCCAGGAGGGCGCCCGCCAGTACGTAACCTGCATTCGAATATTTAAGTTCATCTGTAGAAGTATTGGGAGACTGCTGTAACAGCCAAGCGGCAAATTGCATGCGCTGCTGTGCGGGTGTACCTGGAAATTGATCTTTGCGGGGCTGATCGTTGCCGTAAGAATAAGGCATGAGGGGATTACGGAAACTCAGCAGGTCTGCAACTGTCATAGTATAATAACAGGATTTGCTTTGTGCTTTCAGTTCCGGGAAAATATCGAAGAAAGGTGTATTCCAAGATAGCTTGCCCGCTTGGATTTGCTGCGCGATGAGCAGCGCTGTGATAGCTTTGGTATTACTGCCGATGCGAAATCGATCGCTTGGTGCAGCTCGTAGCTGCGTATTTACTTTTTTGGTACCGAGGATATTCGTCTCCATAACACCTGTATCGCAAACAACGGCATATCCTAATTCAGGAATATGATAATGTTGGCGGATACTATCGGCGAAGGAGGTATGCAATTGAGCGAAGGAGCCCGTGGAAATTAGGAGGAGAGCGGCAATCAGGCGTTTCATAAAATTGGATGTTATGCGAAGGTGCAGAAAAATCGGGAAGCTGTTGTCTCTCTAAAAAATATTTACCTAACCGCGGTCAGACATTCGTATAGGCATATACGTTGGGAAGGCCGATAGATGGCCAGCATCACACCATTGGAGAATATGCGGGAAGAAATTAATGCTAGTTGTCGTGTCTCCCTAATATTATCTAGCCATCGGCGACCAGCGCCCAAGAGTACCGGATAAATCAGCAGGCGGTATTCATCGATGAGATCTAGATGGGCTAAGCTTTGCATCAGTCCGATGCTGCCTACAATCATCATATTATTACCGCGCGTATTTTTCAATGTTCGGATTTCCGCTTCCACATTGGATTTTACGAGACGGGTATTCATCCAATTGGCCTGCGGTAGCGTAGTAGAGAAAACGATCTTAGGCGTATGATTCATCCGATCGGCTTCTGGGTTATTGGATTGCTGTTGCCAATAGGCTTCAAACTGGAGATAGGTGTATTTCCCTAACAACAGCAGGTCTGTGTCTTCATAGGTTTCATAGATATACTCGCCCATTTCTTCACTGAAACCCTGCAATTGCCAATCCGTTTCACCGTTGGGGCCAGCAGTAAAACCATCCAGGGTTACAAACGCCTGTGCAACAACTTTTCTCATGCGGCAACTATTAATCGCTACAAAGGTAAAGATGTTGCAACAAGCAATTGGGTTGGAAATGCGACAATTTTGGAGGTTGATCCCGACAATTTTTTTACCTAACTTTAGCCTATGAAACACGTATCCATCCTGATCCCATTTGGCGCCAGTAGTCTCTCTAATATTGAAGGGACTTGGCATATTCTCACCGAGGTGAACACCATTTTAAAACGTATGGGTCAAGACCCTATTTTTGACGTACACCTGGTAGGTATCTCCAACGCCTCTACGCAGCGCAATGGCTTGTTTACTATTCAGCCTGATTTGCTCATGCGGGACGTTCAGAAAACAGATATGATTGTGATTCCCGCCATGCACCAAGATCCACGGGAGGCATTGCGATTGAATGAAGCATTTATTCCTTGGATTAAGGACCAATATGCCAATGGCGCAGAGATCATCAGTTTCTGTATTGGCGCATTTTTCCTAGCCGGCACTGGTTTGCTGGATGGAAAGCGTGCCGCTACGCATTGGGCAGCAGCGAATGATTTGCAGGAAATGTATCCGAATATAGAAGTAGTGGACGAGAAGATTATGACAGAGGAAGACGGCATCTACACCAGTGGCGGTGCTTACTCTTATCTGAACTTGGTATTATACCTGGTAGAGAAATATACCAACCGGGATATTGCCATTGTTATTGCGAAGACGTTCATGATTGATATCGATAAGGATAGTCAATCACCTTTCATCATGTTCCAGGGACAGAAATCCCACGAAGATGAGCCGGTGAAGAGAGCGCAAGAATTCATTGAGCAAAACTTCCAGGACCGCGTGACGGTAGATCAGTTGGCCAGTATGTTGGCTTTGGGTCGTCGTAGTTTGGAACGGCGATTCAAAAAGGCCACCAGCAATACTGTCACCGAGTATATACAGCGTGTCAAGATTGAGGTGGCCAAGAAAAGTTTCGAGAGTAGCCGGAAAAATATCAGTGAAGTGATGTATGATGTAGGTTATGCAGATATCAAGGCATTCAGAACTATTTTCCGGAAAGTGACAGGTCTGTCTCCTATTGAATATCGAAACAAATACAACAAATCGGCTGCAGTAGCAGTATAATTATTTTTCATTAGCGGCCTGGTACAAGCCTATCAGGCCGCAGATGAATGCGAGTACCGCTGCGATGGTACGGATGGTATGTAGTTTAACCCAAGGATCTTCGAAGTTACGGCGCATTTCTGCCATTGCCTCTTTCCCAGCATGTAAGATATCGAATTTATCGAGTGTATCGTTTAGCGGAACATTTCCGAAAGCGGTGATACCGAATACCCCTATCATGTATAGTGCGGATGTCAGCATAAAATAGCGGTATCCTTCGTGGTGGAATTGTAACCAGGTAGCGATAGCCAGGAGGAGGATATTGCCGGTAAAAACGATAAGGAACAGTGGGTTGAGGATTGCTCTGTTCATGGATTGCATGGAAGAGAGGAATTGTTCATCATTGAGTTTGGCTAGGCCGGGTATAACGGAAACGGACCAACTGTAAAATAGGCCCGCCATCAGGCCTGTAAAGCAAACAGTGATAATAAGGATGATCATGGATGATGTTTTCATGTAATTGTTTTATACAAAATTAATGTACTGGAAAGATCGGAAATAGAATAATTCCGACAAGGGGGAGATTTTAAAAAATCTGTACAGGAACAGCATTATAAAAATGTCTGTTCCATGTACAGACGGAATAACCAACGCGGGAAGATTCCCGCCTTATCGTTTCATGTTTGTTAACCCTTCTTTTCCGCATTCGCGGATGCAAGATTCGTGCAGGGCATAAGTCCTGTTCGATCATGCAGCATTATTTCGAATTATTTTATGAGTTCCGGGAAGTTCTCCACGATTTCGATGGATTGGCGCTGGTATTTTAAAGGGGCGGTACCAGCGAATTCTTTGAAAGCGCGGATAAAATGAGATTGGTCAGCGTATTCCTGTTCAAAGGCGATGTCTGACAGTCGGGTGAACTGGTTGTTTCTAAGCTGGTTTAACGACGCTTGGAAGCGACATATTCGGGCAAACAGCTTAGGGGTCATACCTATATGTTGGAGGAATTTTCTTTCGAAGCTTCGTTCCGACATTTGGAGTTCATCCAAGATTGTTTTCAGGGATATGTTGCCGGCACTGGTGGTGATGCGTTGTAGTGCATGATAGAGTGCTGCGTCTGTAAGGCCCTGGTGTAAGAGAATATTTTTATAGAGATAGGCAGCTAGGATATCAATCTGTTGCTGCGTATTTGTGGTATTCAGTAGTTGTTCCGGGAGTGCTCCGGAGATTTCCATGCAACCGTCTGTAAGATCTTGGGCGTTGAGTCCGAACACGCTTTTGAGGGCATGTGGGTGGAAGTAAACGCCGATGGTCTGAAAGGAAGCTGGAGAGATGATTTCGGTAAAGGTGGTGGCTTGGCCGTATAAGAAAACGGTGGCTAATTTTTTACCGAATTGTTCGAAGTGGCCTGTATCTGAGTGTTGGAAGATGAGGCCTGGAGAACCGTCCGCAATTGTTTTGAATGTTTTCGGGGTATCTGCGGGGATGCTGCTGCTGAGTGTCCAGAAGTAGCGCACGTAGGGTTGCAGATACGCGGGTGGAACAATATGCTGAAAATCCATGCGGAGGGTTCTTTTGATAAATGTACAAAAAAATCAGGCAGGAAAGAATTCCCGCCTTTTGACCCTTCCTGGGTACGATGGACATACCCACGTTTAACTAAATTTAGGGTGATAAGCTCCCTTTAAAGACGGAATCTATTATGCAGAAAAAATCAGATGTTGCAATGTATAGATTTTCAAAAAGAACAGGTTTCCGTAGAAACCTGTCTTTGAATTGAATAGTTAATCGACCTCCTATCCCTCAACTATGGAGGCCTTAACCGGCTTGCATGATTTTATGCTGGCTTGGGATCTTCTTCCTCGGGGCTAATCTGACAACCTCACCGGTTTACATCTTACTGAAGGAAGTAACGGAAGAATAGAAATGTCCATAACCCCGAATCCGAAGAAAAAGTGTGAACCCATTAAAACTTAAAATCTGCCAGTAATGCGCAAGTGAATGCGACAGCATAAATTTAGATAACAACAAGCATAAATTAGCGCTACTATGCAAGGTATCCCTAGAAAGGGAGGCCCCTTTCGGGGCCCTGTACTGACTGCTTTAAATAATTTAATGCATTCAGCCAATCAACCAAACAATAGTTAACTGTTTGAACTTCTATGATAGTTTAATTTTCACAAGATGGACAGAAGATAGACATCTCCTGTATATTCAACTATGAAGAAAGTTTGCGCATTGTTATGCTATAACTATAGCATATTCCGCACAGTGACTCAAGATCATAGTTGTGTCCTCAAATGGCTGATACCTTGTTAAGGCACCTATGGTGGCACTTATTGTCATACAATAAGGAGATATGCGATGGAATTGGTTCTGCTCAACTTACCATCTACTGCTCAAAATTACCATTGAGACAATCAATCTACAGGTAGCATTGTTTACTAACTGGGTAGCTTTACATATAGCCGTTTCCGTTAGCCATCACGCTTCCTGTATAACTATCGACTGTTTCCAATATGTCAATGAACCTCGTATATTATGATAGACTGTTGACGCTTTAAAAAGGTACTAGGTCAAAGCCCACTTTTTTGAAATATTTATTTTTATAATACCTACTACCTTACTAGTTAACTCGATCATCGAATGGAGGCATCATTATCCAGAGTATATTCTCATTGATATTGAACTCCATATTTGCCTCATCGTACAACTCTTCCGAATGATATACTCGTTCTACCCATTCTCGAAAAGCTTTTATCTGTTGATCTTCGTTGCCTTTCGGATTATTCTTAATCCGTGCTATTAGTTCCCCATCAATTCCTAGGATAGCCAACAACTCACTCGCCGGACGACCCGCTTCACATTCCAGGAACATATCTATAAGCTTACGCTCACACAAAATTACCTTCTTCATAAAGTATAATTTTAAGTATGGAAATGATATAATTTAGATTATTTGGCTAAAAACAATTTCGTAGTAATGTCCCGGGAGGAGTCCCGGCACCGGTGATCAAGTCAAAAATACTTATAATCCATATCTAAAGTACTTCTGTAGAGGCTATCTTGACGCACCTCTTTGGGAATATGCAATATCGTATTTCCGCAACTGAACCTATACGATACCTACAGCACAACTCTGAAAAAAAAGGACGAGGAAGAATCCCCGTCCCGTAGAGATTCAGTAATGCGTGTCTCGCTCATCACGAGACTAAGGAAAAATTTTTGTAGTAATGTTACAGATTATTCACAACGACCAGCATATCTAAGTGTATGCTCCAACACTTCTCTTTCTCACATGAAATTTAATCTGTACCCCTCACCATCCCATTGCTTCACATTGCTTAAAAAAATGGAACCGGAAAGAAATCCGGCTCCTCATCATAATACGATCTAGATGTATAAATTCAAATTAATTCTGCACCATGCATCAAAATTAATCAAAGATTCACATACAAAGATCAAAACACACAAAATAAATTTCTTCTTTTTTTCACAAATCATTCAAAACGCAATACCATCAAGGACTATCACCGAAAAATAATTTCATCCGATAAAACCCTTATCAGATCGACATTCCCAGTATCATGATAACGCGATTATCACATTGATAATACCATTATCACATCAGGATACCTAACTATACCAATTCCATATTTCAAAGACCAATACAACCACACATTTTCACCGCTTCAAAAATTCAGCCCCGAGAGGAATCCCGGCGCCTACTATCACTAATTGTTATAATAAATCTAGTGTTACTTTAAAATTTGGATCAGGAAGAATCCCAACCCGTTCAGGTATGGCTGACCACTCTAAACCTTGTACTGCTGTAGAATGGCAACCATTATTCATGACCGATATACACATAAGTTTAGTTCTTTGTAGAGTCTGGAGTAGGCCAGGTAGGGAGGCCGGACTCCATTTTGCGGAGATTTTCAGATATTTCTTTATTCCCATTGCTCCCTTCTACCGCTTTACGTTCCCATTTTATTGCTTCTTCTTTGTTCCCGGATTTATACAACAGATTTGCATACGTATCTATTGAATCACTGGAACTGTCCTTATTTTCGATATTATACTTCATCACTTCCGCAGCAAATTTAAGCACTGCCGCATCACTAACCTGTTCAAATACACTCCAGGTAATATTATTTATATGATATACACTATGTGTTTTTGCAGTTTTATAGTAATTCACATATCCTTGAGCAAAGTCCTTCCAGTTTTTATGATCGAGATTGTACACCATTACAGTCCCCCAAACATATTCACTATATTCATCACCATACTTTTGTTGCACCTCCCTTGTGATTTTTTGCCAATCCACCTTGGATGAAGGTATTGAGACATATGGGGTAATGTATTCACCTCTTATTACAGACTTCAATACTTCCGTTATAGAGCCAGAATCAAGGACTTGTTCAACATGTGCCTTATTCTGTGTCAGAAAAATAAATCCGGAACTTTTTGAATTGATAGTACAATTTTGAATAAATTTTAAATTTGAATAGGAGAACGGGTCAGATATAGATTTAATGAAATAACCTGAGACTAGCTCCACATTTGGAGTATCCTTTTCTCTCATTGCCATTAGAACGAGCCTTCTTACAAATGCAGAATCCCTTTTACCATTATTAAAATCATTTAAATAATCAGAATACTTGTCATCAGTATCATCCAAATCCATTAAAGGCCCAATGTTAAAAATTGGATTCACTTTATCATTATCTGCAAATTTCCAGAGCTTTGCATTTGACTTTCGAATTAATTTGGGATCTATCTTTACAATTTCTCTATCATAAGTAATGACCCCATTTTCCTCCGTCTCCACATCAAAAGGTTGGGTATAAATTGATGCACTTATGCCTTCTCCTTCTAATTTTTTCAAAACTGTCATCATAGAATCGTATATCAACGGAAGCTCTCTTGGTTTCTTACTGGCATATCCCCAAGTCTTCAGATCATTCCACTCATGATAGGGAACAGAAACGTTGATTCCACCAAACTCTCCGATAACTTTAATCTTCCCCCCATCCTGTGGTACCCCCATAGGAAATGGGTAAGTATGAATATCAGCCATATCACTGGCCACCCATGGATCTTTGGATGGCAATCTTAACTTATTCCTCACGTATAAAAGTTCTCCCGTGTGACCATTCACCAACCTTGTTGGATCCAGCTCTTTTACCCATTTTGTAAGTCGCTCTTGATCATAAGCCCCCCAACGTTCGTTAAATAAAACCCAGGTTACGATAGAAGGATGGTTATACAACTGGGCCAACGTTTCTTTTAATTCTTTTTCAAACTCTGGCCTTGACCCCGGGGGTAAAGTCGGAGGCGGATTAACAAAATCCTGCCATACTAATACCCCAATACTGTCTGCATAATAATACCATTGTTCCGGTTCAACTTTGATATGCTTCCTGATAGTATTAAACCCGAGGGTCTTAATAGCCTTAATATCAAATATCATAGCTTGGGCATTAGGAGGTGTCAATAAACCATCTGGCCAGAAACCTTGATCCAGTACACCCAAATTAAAATAATATTTATTGTTGAGAAAAATCCGTGATGACCCGTCAGGAAGCTTTCCAACGGAAATTTTCCTCATACCAAAATAGCTCGTTACTTCATCTATTACTTTTCCTCTATCAATCAATTTCACCTTTGTTTTATATAAAAATGGATCTTCGGGACACCATAGATGGGGTTTATCAATCTTTATATCAATTAATCCCTCCGCATTACCTTCACCTTGTGCGACAACTATTCCCCCCTTCAATACTTCCACTTTAACCACCTGATTCTTATCTTTATTATTGACTAAAGTCTTAATACGCACACGGTTCCCATCAATATCAGGAGTCACTTTCAGATCTGAAATATATTGTGCCGCGACCTCTTCAAGCCATACTGTTTGCCAAATCCCAGAACTTGGAGTATAGTAAATATTTTCCGGATTTAGTACTTGTTTACCATGTGGGTTTATTCCCCGGTCGGAAGGATCAAACACTTTAACCACCAACTCATTTTCATTCTCTTCTAACTGGTTGGTCACATCAACACTAAAGCTGGTATACCCCCCTTTATGTCTTGCAACCTCTTTACCATTTATGAAAACTGTAGCATCCCAATCTACTGCTCCGAAATGCAGAATCACCTTGTCAGATTTCCTACTTAGTACAGGTTTTTTGAAATATCTTCTATACCATAATATATCATTTGGTGACAGGGTCCTTTTTACAGTTGATAATTCTGACTCAATAGGAAATGGAACTAAAATCTTTCCCATTGAGTATTTAAAATAATTTGTACTAGTATCCGAAATACAATAATCCCAACTGCCATTCAGATTTTGCCATTTACTCCGAACTAACCCAGGTCTAGGATAAGTATTACAAGCTGTGCTGTCAGCCACTTTCTTACCCCACTTGGATTTCATGCTCAAACTTTTCAGTTTTAAGTCTGAATTAGAAGATTGAGCAAGAACGGATGAATAAAATACAACAGTTAAAAAGAATGTACTAAGTAATACAATAAATATTCGTTCTTTGATTACGATAAGCATAATAATAATTCAAATGGTTATTATGAATAGAATTTAATATCCAGGATTCTGTGACAAAAGTCCATTTCTAGAAATCTCCAAACTGGGTATTGGAAAAAGAGCCCAATTATTACTCCAGGTGCCTCCTTTAATCGGGCAAACAATATTCATTACACTATTCAACTTACCTGATCGTTTCAAATCGAATAGTCGGTTTCCAAATTCAGTAAAAAACTCCACCCGACGTTCATGAAAGATTGTATCAATTAAAGCCTGTTGAAGTATACCAACTACTGGTTTAAGCCCTGCTCTAAACCTAACACTGTTTAAATCTGCAATAGCAGAATCATTTTTTCCCATTTGCGCTCTGGCCTCAGACCTACATAAGATTACATCCGACAAGCGAATAAGTGTTAATGCTTCAGAGGGGGTTGCTTCCACCATATTCGCCTTATACTTATAGGGATAGGAGAATTTCTTTCCTCCTGCCAAAGACACTTTTATCCACGTGGATAACCGCAAATCATTGGGCTCAAATGTATTTAGGAGAAAATTGCTTAAATAGGTGACATTTGTATAATTATTATTTCCAACTGAAGGTGGAACAAAAAAGTAAGCTTCCTCTGTAGATCTCCCTGACAATACACTTTGCAGTTGGAAAATAGATTCTTTACTATTAACCTGAAATACGGAGCCAAGTGGTACTAAACCAAACAATTGAGATTTATTTATTACGGTTGTAGCTTCCTGTTCTGCATTCCCCCATTGGTTCAAAAGAAGATACACCTTTGTCAACAAAGCAGATGCCGCATACTTACAAGGCCGATATCTACTTGATGATGTTACGGTTAGATTTCCAGACAAAAAAGCATCACTCAAACTATCTCTACTAGCGGACAAATCACCTACCAAATGTGTAAGCACCTCTAATTTTGACACCCTAGACACTCTGGAATTGACTGTATAATCTACAGATAATACTAATGGAACATCTCCATAAAGATTAACCAAGTAATAATACATCAATGACCTGAAAAACAATAATTCACCTATTAATTGTTTTTTCACAACAGAACTTAAGTTACTAGACTGTGAAACACCAATCAATGCAGCATTACATCGGTAAATATAAACGTAAAAAGTTCCCCAATACTCTCCTCCATAAAAAGTACTATTCAGTTGATTTCTAAAATATGCAGTTAAGCCTACATTAGAAGTTGATAATGGGTTAAGTTCATCAGTATACAATGATCCAGTAACACTAAGTGATCGGATTCCTGACGGAGTGGATACACTTTCTGAGGCCAAACTCCCCATAATTCCAGTTACAGCTCCTATTGCGGTACCCTCTGAAGAATACACATTATCCATATTTATACTTGTAATTGGGGGGCCCACCTCCACCAATTTTGTACATGAATTAAGTACTAACAAGACTATTATTGAAGCAATACCATATTTCATATAAAAATCAAATTGGTGATATAAAAAATTAGAATAAAATTTGACAACCTAATACAATTGTTCTGAGGCTAGGTAAACCAAGTGAATTGGGAATTTCCGGATCAAGTCCTTTATACTTTGTAATCGTAAAGATATTTTGACCCTGAAGATAGACCTTGGCACTATTAATATTTACTCTATTCGTGACTTTGGTAGGAAGCATATAAGATAGGCTAACGTTCTTAAGTCGTAAGAATGAACCGTCTCCATAAACATAATCAGACAACAAAGTATTAATGTATGGCATAATGATATTACCAGATACACCTAATTGCTGAATTGGTGCCTTATCCCCTTTTGTCTGCCATCGCTGTAATAAATCTACGGGTTGATTGGTGGGCCCTGAAACTGGTATACCGTATCCAATTTTCAGATCATTCTCACTTACTTGTCTGGTGTATTGAAAGAAAATGTCTAATGATAATCCTTTATAAGTAAAGGTATTCTGCAAGCCACCAAAAAAGGTAGGAGCCAAGTTAATAAACTGTGTCCTATCTGTCACTGATAAATTTGTAGCTATATTACCGTTTTTATCGTACTGTTCATAGAGCCCAGTTTCTGGATTTACTCTTGCAAACTTATAAACTTTAGTTCCTGTAATTGGTTCTCCGACAACATATGTATTTGCATAAGTAGAGTTTGCTATATTATCAAACCGAACAAGCCTATTCCGAGGGAATGTTAGATTTACAGCAGTTGTCCACTTAAAATTAGATGTTGAACAGTTTATTGAACTCAACATTGCTTCCCAACTTGAATTTTCAACCAACCCTGGAAAGTTTCTAAGAACAAATCCAGATCCAGTTGTAGAAGGAAGTGCATAATTAATAAGCTGATTAGAAGACCGATTCCGTGTATAGTTGACATTTGCTGAAATTCGACTATTCACAATGGAGAATTCCAAACCTGCAGTAAGCTTTCGGGTTTCTTCCCACTGCAAATAAGGATTGGGTATTCCAGAGACGTTTAATGAAGTAATACCTTGATAGGGAGAAGTATAAGAAATGGGGTTATAAGTACTTAAATAACGATAATCGCCTATTTGATCATTTCCAGTGGTACCATAGCTTAACCGAAGTTTGGTGTATTGAAAGAAGTTTATATTTTCCTTAAACCAGTTTTCTGAAGATAGTATCCACGCTCCTCCTATTGACCAAAAATTATGAAATCTGTTCTGATCCCCAAACCTAGAGCTACCATCTCTCCTGGCAGTAAGATTCAATACATACTTCTCATCTAATATATAGTTAATCCGACCGAATAATGCATTATACTTATAAGTTGAAATTGTATTAAAATCAACATTAACCTTAGCAGCTTGCCTAATATCTGTCTGAGTTACGTCTGATCCAAACCCCGTTCCAATCAATGCTAGGCCATTTCTGTTTTCTTGTTGAATGCTCGTTCCAATAATCGCATCCAACTTTCCTCTCCAAACTATTGAAGAATAATTTATCTGCGGTTCGAGACTCCAATTACTAATTCTATTATTTGAAGTACTTGCTGATCGCAGCACATTTGGCCGTGAATCAGGCGCAACACTATTTAGAGAGGCAAATGTATAATCATTTGCGTTCATAAAATTGTAACCTGAAACCAATTTTACAGACATTCCCTTAAAAACCTCGTAGGACATCTGCAAATTTGTCAACAAATTAGAGGTATTAGAAACATAGGAACTATATAATCCAGCAAGCGGATTCATAAACGTGGTTTTTCCTAAAGAGTTAGTCATCCAGTTTAAAGAGCCATCACCATTGTATAATGCCGGTGCAGTTGGTGGCGTAGCAATAACATTACTAGTTATATCGATCCTAGGTAATCTATTCTTATCAACCATAAAGCTCACCAAAGTACTCAAATGAAATCGATTATCGTTCGAGTTAATATTTAAATTAGCATGTCCACTACCTTTCCTATCTATATTATCAGTGAATGGTGACTTAAATATACTTCCCTGGGAACCATAAGTTAAACCGACAAGATAGGAAGTAGTCAAGGTTCCACCAGATACAGATGCATTAGCAGTAGTAAAAGGAGCACTTTTTCCAAGTAATTCCCTCTGCCAATTTGTATACCTTGTCGTATCCCAAAAAGTTAAATCAGGAGTATAATTAATATTACTAAGATCACTACTTGGAACTATTCCAGAATTATTAAAAGACTCTTTCCTAAGTTTATTATAATCTGAAGACCCAACCATTTTCAAATAATGTGGCACCATTGACCATCCTGTCTGAAAGTTAACATTCCCTTGCATTTTCCCACTCTTCCCTTTTTTGGTAGTTATCAAAATAGCGCCATTAGCAGCTCTGGAGCCATAAATAGCAGTTGCATCCGCATCCTTCAGGACATCAATACGTTCAATATCTGCTGGATTTATAAAATTTAATGGATTACCATTCTCGCCAGTGGTGAATTGAGTACCTGAAGTGCCTAATATATCTCCATAATTCTTCAATAATTGCGATGTATAAGGAACTCCATCTATAACGTAAAGCGGATCATTCTTGGCAGTTGCCGTCAGCAAGCTTGTACTCCCCTGAATGGATACTTTCACCCCTCCGCCAGCCACTCCGGAGGCTGGAGTTATTACAACTCCGGGAACCCTTCCTTGTAAGGCCATTAATGGATTTGAGACCGGCTGTTTAGAGATTTCATCTGCAGTTACTGTCGCAATATTACTAGTATTAAATCGCCTGGTTGTAGTGCCATAGGCAATAACCACTGCTTCATCTAATTTGTTAGATGCCCTGGTTAACCTGACAAACAATAATCTTCCTGTAGAAACAGGCACCTCCTTTCTCTCGTATCCAATATAGCTAAATATCAAGGTAGAGGAGGAATTGACTTTTTTAAAATAAAAGTTTCCCTGAATGTCAGTAGTAGTACCTTGTCGACTTCCCTTTATCATTACTGAAACACCTGGGAGGCCCATATTATCTTCACCATTAACTCTACCCTTTAATCCTTCACTAAGGGATGTATCAACGGAAAAAGCAGAAAATCGATTTACAGGAATTTCCAATTTTGTACCTGCAACCACCCTACAATAAAAAGAAATAATTAATACAAGATTTATGTAAAATCTACTATTCATAAATAATGCTTTTAGGATTATGCAGTCATTATACTTTCCAATAACGAACTAGAAAACCTAAAAACAGTACTATTAGCTTAACAATGTATTAACCAAATAGATGAGAACGAGGTTATCGAACATATTACATAAGAAAACAGTGCCCAAAAGTCTCCACTGCGAATAATTCACATTGCAGATAACTTAAATTTGGTTTGTAACGCATTCATCCATAGGACAAACAGATTAACATATGAATAACCCGCAACAGAAATTTACCAATATGATATTCCTTTATCTTCAAGTTAATATTCCAAAAACCAACTACATTTTAAATCAATACTAAATGAGATCAAATTTCTGTTCAAAATCCCCCAATCGCAAAAGACTGTATTATATCATCAGATATATAGCAATATTATGCACACTTTCAATTCAAGTATACTCACAACACAAACCACCACTTAATGATGAATCCTACCAAAATTGGCCATCTGCAATGTATACCTCTAATGCGATTAGTGATGATGGGGAATATGTGTGGTATACAGAATACAATGTACCCATAGGACAGAATACACTAATAATACAGGCAACAAAAGGGGATTGGAAATTTGAATCACAGAAATATAAGACTGCGATTCTAATCAAAACAAAAAACGAATCTTATGCAATTTTATCAGATGGAGATACACTGCAATTATTAAAGTTAGGTACATCCACCGGGAGAATATTCCTGGGAAAGGCTCCTATAGTTGGATACACTTCCTTCAATCAAAAGGATATAGCCAAGTGGCTTATATACAAAGACAATAATAACCAGTCCATGAAATTTCATAATCTGGACAATGAAAATGAAACTGCTTATAATAAAATGACTGAATGTAAAACACTTGATATCCCAAACACATTCCTCGTAACATTAACTATTGGAGACTCAAAAAAAATAGGAATTTTAAACCTTGCCAACAAAAAAATTGATACAATCGTCACAATTCCCACAAAAAGTTCTATAATAACCGAATATTTGCATTCAGAAATAAATAAAAAGTATTACATAAGAGTTTCGTACAAACAAAATGGAAATAAAAACCAAACAAATGTAAGTATCTACTCCTACGACATAAAATCAAGAAATTCTAAGGTAATTTTGAATAATGACATTTTGGGAGCAATAGATTCCACCTCCATCATCTCCTCTTACTTCTGGGGACTTACCTCAGATGATAACATTCTGTATTTTTTTGCCGACAGATATACCGCCGTCAGAAATTCAAATAAAGCAGGTAGTTCCGGAATAATATGGAAGTATACAGATCGTCACTTAAAACCTAATACAGGAGAAGGCCAACTATTGACAAAGGCTTTACTTTCAACACTCAACCTAAAAACGAACAAGATAAGGATAATTGGATCTGAAAATAGCATGCTCGCTGTAAACCAAATGACAGGTAAACATGGCATATCAAGCGGAAAAGCAATTATGTATTCTTTTCCCAAGCTAACTTACCTCGATAATATGTACAGATATAAAGATAGCATTACATCAATTTCCGTTTCACTTTACGATGGAACTAAGGATACGATTGATTTTCCCTTTGGTGGATTCCAATCCTTATCACCTAATGGGTCATACCTAATATCAGCTAATAGAGATAGAACCAAATTTTCATTTCATAATTTGAAAGAAAATGAAAAATTGAACATTAATATCCCATTCAATATCGACAATAATGATCCTGATATTCCATTTAAATATCTTCCGAATATGGCAGGATGGTCACCATCAGGAGATACCGCATTTATATATACCAAATATGACATTTGGATGGTCACAAAAGAAACTACCGACAACCCAGTTAATTTAACAAATGGATTTGGTGAAAAATCACAGATAAAATTTAGATTTCAAAATGAAAATCAAATCATTAATCTATCCTCCGATAGTATACTATATGCATTAAATCAATCTAGTAAAAATAATGGTTTCTATGTCCTATCCAATAAACGCAATCAAGATCCAAAAGAGTTATCTATGGGACCTTTTTATTACCATTTCCCATCTGTAACAGATGAGCTCTCTCTTCTTATCACATCTACGGGTAATTATTTACCTCCTATTAAAGCTAAATATGCCGAAGCATATATACTAGGTAGGTCCACCGCAAGCAAAACAAGAAATATTGTTTTTACAGCAGACTTAAAAACATTTTCAGAGATAAGCAAACTTGCCCCTGAATACAAATTCAATTGGCTAACATCAGAATTGGTAAATTGGGAGGTTAAGCCAGGAATCTATCGTCAGGGAATACTTTACAAACCAGAAGATTTTGATTCCACCCGAAAATATCCTGTACTATTCTATGTATATGATCAATTTAGTAATGCATTAAACGCTTCTTTAGTACCAAGTAACCTCAATAATGGCTGTGCAATAAACATACCTTATTATGTTAGCAATGGTTTTTTGGTATTTTGTCCCGATGCCTATATTCAGAAAGGGGATCCTCTACAAGGAGTAGCCAAAAATATCAATCAGTCAATCATGGCTTTAAGTAAGAAAATATATATCGATACCAGTAGGCTCGGGATACAAGGGTGCAGTCAGGGAGCAGTAGAAGTCAACTTCATTATCACTCAAATAAAAAAATTTGCGGCTGCATGCTCTGCATCAGGAATGGCGAATCCTGTTAGCATCTTAAACTATCATGATGCCAACACGTACGATCCATACTATAATTATTTCACAACAGGAATGCGATTCGAGAAAGAACTCTATGAGGATAAAGATATCTACATAAGGAATTCGGCAATATTATATGGAAACCAGGTACAAACCCCCCTATTGCTTATGCACACAGATAAAGATGGTAGAATGCCAATATTTGACATCATTCAATTTTTCACTGCACTAAAGAATGAAAAAAAACCAGTTTGGTTACTGGAATACACTGATGGAAGCCATGGTGTATGGGGGGAATCAGGCCTGGATTTCAGTAAAAAGATGAATCAATTTTTCAACTATTATTTAAAAAATCAAGAACCACCAGATTGGATGATGCCATAAAATAACCTAGGCAACCAGATATCCAAATCCAACTATTAAAGCGAACTCACCATTACTTCAACAGTAAGGTAGGAAGAATGTTTCTTACCATAAAATTGAAGTAATGGTGAGTTCATTTATATAGCCACAACTGATAGTAATGTAAAAATTATCAAATTTAAAAAAATCTACTTCATTTAGGAAATTTATGAAACATTATAATATCTCCATTCTAAACTCAAACATTCTTCCTGAGTAAAAAAACATTTCACCAGGGCCACAATCCGATCAATTAATAAACTTATTTATTTACCTAATAAAAATCGGCACCTTAAAACTAAGAATACATACATAAATTTCACTACAAAATACAAATGCAACTACTGCGATGACAATACAGCATCTATTAATACCTTGCCAATATATAAATTGAATATACTCTGCCATTCAAATATTCACATATCCAAAGTTCTTACCAATAAAATCAAATACAATGAAAACAGCCCAAAAAATTTCACTAATAGGTATAATGGTACTTTTTTCTGCTGCAGTATTAGCATCAAAAGCAAGAACTCCTCGTAAATATTACAGACCATTCGTACATCAGCAAGCATGTACAATCACCACTCTTTTATTCTTAACTACAACAGACATTTCAGTAGGGGAACCATACGAGATTGCCACCATACCAACAACAGACAGCTGTGTTCAATACTGTGTCGGAGACAATTAATGAAAATTTGAAGCTAAAAGAAATCTTCAATCAAACTACTCAATACCAAGTTATGAAGGATATCATCATTCCTTCATAATAACTCCTATTACGGTTATAATAAATACATCATTAATATCATTGATTCTATCACATCAGAAGGTATGAGCACACAATTCAATCGCATTGATATCCAGCAAAATACTAATATTGAAAATTACGAACAGTATATCCAAAAATTTAATACGCCATATCAGGCTAATGGTCATACTTTAAAAGTCGGATCGTCTGAAGTAGGATACGGATGGACATTAGTGCTTTCTTCTAATCAAAATGAATTAGAAATCCTAATTCAACAAATACCACCCATTCTTATAAATTTAAAAGTTGCATTTGAGATGCCGGCAACTAGATCTCAGGCATTCAATATTCTATCAGGTCAATTTCCAGAAATATTTAATCGGGTTATAACCATCTACCCGGATTCAGAAATAATATGCCAATCCGTAATCGAAAATATCAAATCGATAGTTTCGGATATGAGATTCACTCGGATTCCAAACACATTGCACCTATTCAATAATCTACATATTGTATTAGGATATTTCAATCAAGTTTATACATTGGGGGTAAATGGAATGATAGATAGAGTCGCCATATTACCGAACGGTGGTACTCTGAAAATAAATCAGGAGGAGGATTACCAAAAGTCACTTAAGCACTACCCTTCTATTTTCCCCCCTGCGACAATACCTGAAAAAATAAAAAAAAATATTAGCAACCAAACTTTAATAACTAGGGAAATAAAAAAGAATATTAATGGTAATGTGTATCAAGGTTTCTTCATTAAAAAGTGGTATTGCATCAAAAAATGTATTATTAAAGAAGGATTTAAAGGCGATTTATTGAACATAAACAATAAAGATGCTGCCGACAACATTAATTGGCAATATAATATTATCAAAACTCTTGGCAACAATGATGCTTTTGGAGAAGCATATGAATTGGTGCAAGAAGACCTAAAATCATACATTGTGGTTGAATTCCTAAATGGAAAACCCTTGATTGAAATATTAAATAAAACATATCAAAAGCACTCTTGGATTAAACTGGAAAGGGATGTAAAAATACAATTATTAACTATACTTTCAAATGCAGCCCAAACAATCGCAGAAATGCATAATAAAGGTATTATCCATAGGGACATATCTCCGACAAATATTCTGATACATACAATCAACAAAATAAAAATAATCGATTTTGGCCTTAGTTATAATCTAAACGACCCAATTGGATCACAATCATCTTTCATGGGAAATACTCCAGGATATAGGGATCCATTCAATGAAAATAATCCTGTGATCTACGAGGATATTTATTCATTAGGTGCGCTTATTATACATGTAACAACAGGAATTTTCCCAAGTTTCGTGATATCAGAAAATGAAGCAATTTTACAAAAACGGTTACTCTACCTGACACAATCAATCGAAATTACAAATCTCATTATTAGCTGCTTGAGTGTGAATAATAATAATAGACCTAATGCCTCAAAGATTGCATTAACTTTAGAGTATATAACTATTAATATTACGAAATCTAATACAGATTCTAAAATAAGTACTGTTGAGAACAAAAACTTAACAGAAAGCATTCAAAAAGCTATATCGAGTCTAAATCATAATCCATTTACTGCAAACAGTATATGGACGTCTCTTCCCTACCAGAGCAATATAAATTCGCCAACACCTCAAATGCAACGAATTATATCACCGTGGCTATCCTCAGGAATATCAGGAATTGTTATTAGCCAACTATCCAATATAACAAAAGAAGAAATTGAAAAAGATGAGGACAACTACAAATGTATTAAAACAAACATTGATTACTTAGTAAATCTTACTAACAATAGCAGCGAACTACCCATTGGGCTATTTAATGGATCTTATGGAATTTTCATGGCTTTATATTATGCAACTAAACTAGGCTTCATTTCCCCCGAACAATTAGGAGAATTCTACACAAAAACGCTACAAAACAAAGCAATAAATTTTGGAATATCCAACGGATCATCTGGACTTGGTATTTCTCTATTACATGCTAAAAAATACTTGACAAACAATAGTATCGATCAAGAGTTATCCAAAATAATTGAACAAACAAAAAGTTTCTTATTAAAATCAAACAATTCAATCAATTTAGATCTATCAATTTCCAATGGATTATCAGGAATTACCTTATTCTTAATCATGTATTACAACTATACCAAGGACAAAAATATTGAATCGACTATTCAAACATGTATTAAATCTTTAATGCAAAGATTACACCAAAAAAACAACCGGTCATTTATTAATGGAAAATCGGGAATAGCATTCACATTATTAAAAGCATACTCCACTTTGAATAACCCCACGTACAAAACTGCATTTATCGACATAATGCAAGATGTGCATATGTGGAGTAGCAGAGCAATCTTAAACTACGCAGATGGATTGGCTGGGATTGGGCATGTATTCCTAGATGCTTATCATACTCTTCAAGATACTGAATGGCTATGCAAAACAACTGAAATAATTAACTACCTATATTTATTACAAAATGATTTTCCATTAAGCATTTGGTATAATGATGCGGCTAAAAATGTATCAGCAGACCTAATGAATGGGAATGGTGGAATTCTTACTCTATTAAAACGATATATCAATATTGAAAAACAAACCATCCATCCAATTTTCGAATTGGATGGATGGTCTAGTACAAATATGAAATTCAAGCATTAGAGATACCTAAACTTTCATATTTAAAAATAGTTCTTATAACATCATTTTAACAAATAAAATTTATTATTTCGACATAACTGATAATATAGCTGCAGTGCCATCATTTATCTTTATACAATCAAATTATTGAAAAATAACCCTTGATATTATCTCAGATAAAAATTCAAATTATTCAATCATAAGATATCCGGATGTACTCGAAGGAAAAGCCTTCCTCCAGCGGGTATTATGTAAGTGAAGGCATAATATTAATCTCAAATTTAGCTTTTATTTTAAAAGCATTTAAAATTATGAAAAAAGCGAAATTATTACTGGCTGCTGTTGGTGTTATTGCTGTTGCAAGTTCTGCTCTTGCTGCATTCGCAAAAATCCCTCACCTTTTCTACAAACCAGATGTGTTTGGAAATTGTACCGTTTCCACTCTTTTAACTCTGACTACTGCACCTCAACCTAACCAACAAGGTGTAGTTACTAATTTATCAACTACACGCACGGAAGCACCTTGCACAATTACAGTTTACACTACTAATTGATTGTAGTTTATGTAATCGGTTGCCCAATAATGGGCAACCGATTATTAATTAATACTCGGTCAATATAGCTACATTAAAAAGGAAACTTTCACCTTCTCCTAAAAGAATAAAACCATTTATATTAAGGGTATCAAAAATCCCAAAAATAATAAGCTTATTCGGAATAACCATCAACCCTGTTTAGAATGAGAAAGTATAAAAAATGGTTACATTCTTTTTTCTGTGTAGCAATCCTCATTTTAATATTAAATACCTCGGGAGACGCTTTTGCCCAAATCTTTAAAAAAGACACATTATCAGGAATATTAATTGATTCTATATCAAGAGATCCAATTCCTGGAGCAAGTCTTATTCTGTTAGATTCTATTAATCATCCTTCAGCATCTACCATAACTAATTCGGATGGAAGCTTCCGAATCTCTCTAACTCCAGGAAGATGTATCCTCTCTATTACATCTCTTGGATATAAATCCAGTCGCATTGTCATTCAGGCAGGAAAATTACCACTGAACAACAATCCAATTGTAATACTATTACATCCCGTAGGAATAGCATTACAGGGGATTACCATATCTATAGACCAACCTCCAATAAAAGTAAAAAATGACACTATAGAAATAAAACCTTCCCTTTTTTCCGCTAGTGAAAATGACCAATTAAATGAATTATTAAAAAAAATACCAGGAATGTCAATCTCGGCTGATGGCACATTAAGTTATAATGGGGAGAAAATTGATCTGCTTACAATAGATGGCAAACAGTATTTTGATAGCAATATTGCTTTAGCTTTAAAAAACCTTAGTGGTGACATTATTGACAAAATACAACTTTTTCAAAGAGATATTGACTTATCAGAAACCACCTCTATTGAGGATATGAATAAAAAGAAAAACATATTAAACATCAAATTAAAATCATCAAAAAAAAATAAAATAGTCGGAAAATTAAGTGCAGGAAAAGGAACAGAAAAATACTACTCAATAAATAGTAACCTAAATAAGTTTTCAAACAATTCTCAATTCAGCGGAATACTATCATTGAATAACATAAGTAAACTTTCTGAAGAGAGCAACAATTCCCCTATGGGTCTATCCACCATCCAGAACTATGGACTAAATATTAATAACTCTCTATCTCAATTTTTGAATATTTCTTTCAATGGAATTGAAAATATACAATCTACTCAAAACAGTACCAATTCTCAAAAATCAATTCAACTTTCAGGGTACAGAAATAAAATAGAGCAAACTAAAAACTCTGACGATTTAACCAACTCGTTTAAAACAAATGCTAAGATAGATTACAAAATTGATTCTTTTATATCAGTCACTCAAATTATCAAACTATCAAAAGAGAATAATACCACTACTACTTTTAACAGTTTTAACAATTTCAGTGGATTGGATTCTTCTACAATTCTCGGGGCTAATAAAAGTTCGTACTCTCAATCAAATAGCATTCTAAATTTATCTACTCTTTTGACAAGAAAACTCAGGAAATCTCGTGGCAAAATAGATCTTCGTTTAAGTTTTGACAATAGCGATGCAACAGGAACCAATGATTACCAAACCAGCCTAAAATACAGTGACGGTAGGCCCATTGGAGGGCAAGATTTAAACAGACAAAACAACTCAAGAAATAATTTCAAAACAATTGGGCTCGTCACAACGAGTAGGATAAATCTATCAAATAATTATTCATTAAACACTATATATTTGCTATCTGTGCTTAATACTACTTCCGACAACCAAGTTTTCGATTTTGACACAACGCATAAACAATATATAATTCCAATAGATTCGTTAAGTATTCACCAACTGACAACAAACACTACGAATTATGCTGGATTTGGAGTATCAAAATCCAATTCAACTGTAGAGTTTAACATTACTTTTAATTTTTTTACTATTTCACAATATTTGAGAGGTGATAAATTTCCTTCAATAAAAAGGAATTCTACAAATATTTATCCTTTTTCCAGTTTTACTTACAAAATTAATAGCTCAAACAAAATTCGCCTTACTTCCATTTCAACAATTACCCCCCCAAGCGAACCACAACTATTCTCCATACCGGATTATGGTAACCCAATTTCACTACAACTTTCTAATAAAAATCTTAAAAATGAACTAGACACAAAAATAAATCTGACTTATGAACGCCTCAATCCCCAAAAACCATCCTCTTTTATAATCATGTTTAACTATGGGTTCATAAAGGATAAAATAACAAATTCACTAACAATTGATACTCTAGGCCGGCAGATTAATCAATTTATAAATATAAATGGGTCAAAAAGTTTTTCTGTTAACTCATATTATTCCAACTCTACTCCAAACAGAAAATTTCGTTACACTTTATCAGCGACAGCGGAAAAAGTAGTCAACCCAATAATTGCACAAAATGACTTTGGAAAAACAGGTACTACAAATATTTTTGGAGCGGCGAACATCTACTACAACTATAATAAAAAATTTGAAATAATCAGCGGCTTTTCAGTAAATCATACAAATACAGTTTATTATTTTACTAATCAATCAAACAATAGTGCGACCTTCTACATCTTCAATCTTAACATATCAGCTGAATTACCCTGGGGACTATCCATAAATGCCAAATATAATAGAAGTGTTACAAATAATCTGCAAACCGGGTTCAATCACCCCATAGATTTACTCTCCGCATTCATTACTAAGAAAATCATTAAGTCCAAAGCAGAAATCAAGGTATATGGTTTTAATTTATTAGACATAAATAATAATATCCAACGCACTATTGGACCAAATTTCGTCGAAGATGTGCAGAGTACAACTATGCATAGGTTTGTTATGGCAAGCTTTATTTTTTATTTTAAATAACTCTAATCGTATTATAGAAATATGATATTCTATAAATTTAGTTGGCTTGTAACAATCCTATTGCAACTGCAGGTATTCCACTTGCATTATTTGCAAGGCATTACCAACCATTTTTCCGAATGGAATCAGATGGAAGTATGGAAGTATAGGCTCCCTTTAATTAGTAGTACCACCGCTTTTAGAGGATTCAATTATTTGTTAAGACTTCGTTATGCAGATCCGCATACGCCAACGGCGATAGATATCCCAGAGCCTTATGGGTCTTTCCGTATTGTAATCTATACACCATTGTTCGCTAATGGCCCTCACCTCTGAAAGTCGATGGAAGATGAAGGCATTTAGTAATTCTCACCTCATACTACCAATCTTTCGTTCGATATAGGCATTTTGCATTGGCCTATCAGATTCGATATACTGTAAGGTAATTCCATTTTCAGTGCAACATTACTGCAGGGGATAGCTGATAAATTCACGTCCATTATCCGCTCTAAGATTAGCCGGCTTCCCACACCTTGCGACAATCTGGCTCAGCACGCTCTGATTATACATAAAGATGGTAATGACGTACCTACCTCTATCACCAGTGATTCACGATTAAAGTCATCAATTATATTCAATAACCGGAATTGCCTGCCATCAGCCAGGCTATCACTCATAAAATCAACACTCCAGGCCTGATTAGGTGCT
Source organism: Chitinophaga sp. (assembly GCF_019236475.1). GTDB lineage: Bacteria > Bacteroidota > Bacteroidia > Chitinophagales > Chitinophagaceae > Chitinophaga. Next base: position 540,103 of record NZ_JAFAIX010000009.1, on the reverse strand, counting down.
GTCGGAACGACTAGCGGCTATTTAACCTGTTCAGACAGTTGTTTCTTACCTCTTCTACGAATATTCAGCTTCATGGCTGTATACACCCGAAAGATCATTTTATGGTTCTATTTAAAGCCTTTATTCCACAACCTGTAACAGTATTGCCAAAAGGCTATGGCAGCATGCTTACCCGTTAATTGAGATAAAGCATCTTGTAATTCTCTATCATCTTTAGATTTTGAATTATACAGACAAGTAGTGAGGGAGATACCTATCAGGCTTGAACGTTTTGCAGTTTCTTAGCTGTTTTTCAGTTGTTAAATAAACAACAGCTTCCCTTTTTCCTGCGGTGTCAGAGCTTTTTTCTATCAGATTCTTCAAGGCCCGGTTCTCCAGGCTCATTTCGGCGAACATCTTCTTAAACTTAACATTTTCCTTCTACAGGTCGCGTATTTTCCCTACATTACTTACTTCCATACCTCCATATTTTGCCTTACAGTTTATCTTTAAATCCGATGGCCGAAATTTGGGAAAGCCGACAAGATGGACTGTCAGACAAGCATTTATTTTTGAATAATTTATTTAAGTTTCCAAATAGTTTTTCAAAATTATTTTATCGTTTCGGACGTGAAGTCTTTTACTGAAAGCCCTTGCTCGCAAGCTGGTTGGCGAGTCTAAAATTGTTAAACTTTGGAGTGGCGAGTTTTTTATTAATTTGCTTACAGAATTCTCGATCTGTATTGAGATTTTTGGAGGACTCGATGAAATCTTGTAGCTAATGGTATTCATTTGGGGGACTATTTTTTCGTTTATAGACTCTAAAAGAGTAACCTGTGTAGTCTTTTTATAGTCACCTCATCAGCTGTATACCCACGCCCATGTAACCACTTTCTATCATTAACCATATAGCCTTGGCCTCTATTTAATTTCAGTGTGATAACATATTTATCTATCTCCCTACTTATATCATTTACCCACCAATTTTCTTTATTGTGCAAGGTAGAAAAGAGATCATAATAGGCGTGGTCATTATTTACAACTTTATCTTTGAAAAGATTTTTCACATGGGCTGCTTTTTCTTGTGGAAAATTGGGAATCGACTTGATAACTTTATTTAACAAAACGTCAACCGGCAGCAATAAGGATGTACCTTGGTTGCCTTCTGGAACTTCATCAAAAATATTCCATAATTGCGTTGGAATATAAAAATCGCAATGGATAGGAAAGGTATTATTAGGTTTCGCGGTAGAAAGTGGCGGATACAAAGAGCCCATATTATCACTTCTTCTTGTACACAGAACAGCCCTGATACTAGAGAGTAAAAAACGGAAAGCCTCTGAAGAAAAATACTCGCTTATAATTTTGTCGAAAAAAAACAGCTCATCTTTTAGCATTAATTTATTGAATGCCTCACTAATTTCTTTAATGAGTTTGAGTGCCACTGGATTTATTCTTTTTATATCAACCGAATATGTTCTTGCATTATCTATTGTCTGGAATGCAATTTCATCCGGAGGGCCATATTTCTGCGCTTCACTTTCAATTATCTTTCCCTTATTTAGTATTTCGTCTGACCAGGTGAACCATTTAGCGTTGTTTGCTTTGCTTATTTCAATATGTTCACTAGGAGAGGGTATTTCTTTAAATAGTTTCATGATTAGGAGTTTAGAGGTTAATGAAAGCATAGGTAAGTAATTTACTTTATAAGACTGTTATATAGATACAGTGCATTAATATATATTTATTATTAAATAGCATCCTTCAAGCTCTCCTTATCAATTTTTCTGTACTCTCAATTAACTAAAATGGACAAAAAAGACTTTTCCACCGATTCAATAAGTACACATGATATTAGGTATCAAATCTTAACAAAAATAGCTGAATACAGTAATAACAAAATTGACGAAACTCAGCTAAATCTTTTTATTGATACCTATCTGTCACTAATAGGAATGAACCTACAGAATCAGCAATTGATTAGCCAAATCTGCTACTCAATTCGCTTACAGGGAGATTTTGTTACCCTCAATAGTGTCTCCGCTGCGTTTAAAGATTGGGGAATACCAAATGAAATAGCTAAGTTTAATAAGGAAACAATCTTAGAATCACACTGTTCGACACTTGGCATGCTCATTAATCCATTAGAATTAATTATTATTCTGAATCTAAATAAAACCGGGATTATTTACTTTAGCTCAAAAGGTAAGCTTAATCATAAAAAATGGATGCACTTAGAAAACAGGTGGACTGGGCAATATTTAGTTTTAGATGCTATTCCGATTTCCAAAATTAGGTTTAACCGCAGTTCTGAAAATCCACCAGCACCCTTGCTTGAGCAAGCCAATTTTGAAACTAAGCACATAGATCTTATTAGTAAAACGTTTAAACAAAGAATGGGAATTTACAGTATTTTCGGAATGCTTATCTCTCCAGTGATCCAGTTTTTATATAAAGCTGGGATTAGTCCTAATATTCTAACCCTGATCTGGATTATATGTTCATTTTTAGCAGCAGGTGTTGTGACCTTTCAAACAACTGTTGGTGTACGTATTTTGGCAATTGTTCTGATTTTATGCAGCTACATACTCGATTGTTGTGATGGTGCGCTAGCGAGATTAACAAAGAAGGAATCTACATTTGGTGAGTATATCGACAGGCTTGGTCATTGGCTTGTGCAACCGATTTTTATAGTTTCGGTTGTAATTTGTTGCACTCAGGCAGAACCAAGTATAAACATTGCTTGGTGGGGATTAGCATGTGTTGTTGCTAATGCAACATTCAATCAATTATATGCTGAATATATTGTTAGATATAGTGAAGAAAGAGCTACGAAAATATTGTGGTATCTGTATCCCATTAATCCTAATATTTTCATTATTGGACTAGCTTCGAATAGACTTTACCTTGCATTACAATTATTAACACTCACCATGACTACATTTATCATCGTAATTATTATTATTGAATTAGCAAAATTTCATACTGAACAGAAAGCGAGAAAAAAAGTGTACAAAAACTATTTTACTGCTTCAACTGAGCACAAACAATGATTAATTTTGTCATATCATAGTTTCCACTATTTTTGGATATCCAAAATATAATTTACGTTATGAAATTCACTTTTTACCAGATTGACGCTTTTACACATGCTGTGTTTGGCGGTAACCCAGCATGTGTTGTACCATTGAACAGTTGGCTACCTGATGACGTACTTAGAAAAATTGCCGCCGAACAGGGAGTACCTGAAACGGCCTTTTTTATTCAGAGAGAAGAGGATATTGAATTGAGATGGTTTACACCAGAATTCGAAATCGACTTATGTGGTCACGCAACCCTTGCAACAGCACACGTTCTTAAAACTTTCTTTAATCGTCCACAACCTATTAAATTTAATACATTGAGCGGCCCCCTTACTGTTACTTTTGCTGAAGGAAAATTCTATTTAGACTTCCCATCCAGAAAGCCTGAGCTTGCTAAACTTCCTATCAATATAAAAAAATCATTGAGCGTACAACCTGTGCAGGTATTGAAAGCCCGTGATTATGTTTTGGTATATGAGAACCAAGCACAAATTGAAAATATTAAAATTGACAGAAAATATTTTGATGAATTAAATCTTGATCCAGGTGGGGTGGTCATTACTAGTCCCGGAATAGATTTCGATTTTGTATCCCGTTATTTTGTTGCTCAGGCTTCTATATTTGAGGATCCAGTAACCGGATCTGCACATTGCTCATTGATACCCTACTGGGCGGAACGATTGGGCAAAACCGAGTTAAAGGCAGCACAGTTGTCGGATCGAAAAGGCTTTTTGCATTGTTTAAATCACCAGGAGCGCGTACTCATTGGTGGTGCAGCGAAAACATTTTCTACTGGTAATTTTTGGATTGAATAAATTTAAATCAATATGAAGAACGAACTTTTCACCAACATTTGATAGTAAGTATTATTAGAGCCTGCAGTTATGATATAATTTTTCCCTTAATGATACTAAAAATACAGAATCAAGAGAGATAAAGGCGGATCAGTGATCAACAATAATTTTGAAAGGTTCGGATTTTTAAGTGATTCTCCTAGTATTATTTTGTCAAATCAAGTAGCTAATATTTAATTTAGTGGATTGTTATCAATTTGGAAAGTAATTTCATATTGAAAGCATAAATACTGTGAACCCTTCATCAAATCATTATAGTAACAAGGGAGCTCCAGTTCATGCAGTTTATTTGGCAATTAGACTAAAAAGAAAAATATTTTTATCTATCGACAAGTATTCAAGTGATAAGAATAGATATTCTTTCAAAGGAAATACAGGCCTTATAAAACGAGATAATGAACAGAAAAGTATTAGTTTTTTTCAGTTGTTGTAGGCTCCCCTTTATTTAGTACCACCGTTTTTAGAGAATTCAATTATTTGTTAAGACTTCGTTATGCAGATCCGCATACGCCAACTGCGATAGATATCCCAGAGCCTTATGGGTCTTTCCGTATTGTAATCTATACACCATTGTTCGCTAACGGCCCAGACCTCTGAAAGTCGATGGAAGATGTAGGCATTTAGTAATTCTCGCCTCATACTGCCAATCTTTCGTTCGATATAGGCGTTTTTCATTGGCCTATCAGATTCGATATACTGTTAGGTAATTCCATTTTCAGTGCAACATTACTGCAGGCGATAGCTGATAAATTCACGTCCATTATCCGCTCTAAGATTAGCTGGCTTCCCATGCCTTGCGACAATCTGGCTCAGCGCTACACGTAAAGATGGTAATATCTCATATCAAGCTACCCTAAAACTAGCCAGTAATATACTCTAAAATTGACTTCTTCATAAAACTATTAATTTCTTTATTCTAAGATTGATCACCAGCAGCCATTTAAAAGTTCTGTATGAAAGTAGATATACTATTCCTCTATTAATATTCTTGTAAACCACCTTTACTCCTTTCCCTACTTTTAATTTTCAGTCTCCTTGATATAACATAAACCTCCTATTTCGACTATATTATTGAAATATCATTCAATTTCCCCCAACTGACACTGTCGTTGCAGCACCAGTATTTAACTTTATATATTCAGACTGAAGACCATAAACCGATCTCATAACTTTTAAACTAATCCAGTTGGAAATTTCCAATTAATTGAAAGGAAAATATTACATGGAAATTGAAGAGATACACGTTAGGCGTAGTGTGAAATCAAGATTAACATTACCATAAAAAATCATATTATTAAAAGAACCAATATCTTAATTGCAATTATTTCTGTCCTTGCAGTTGCGAGTACTGCTTTTGCTCAATTTGCAAGAACAATACATCCTTTTTACAGGCCAGGCTCAGATGGAAGATGTAACGCTCTTACCATGTTGACACTAACGACAGCGCCTCAACCTGGGCAAGCACCAATTGTGACGATGATAACTCTGACTGAAACTATTTATCCTTGTCCATTAACTGTCTACATGGTTGGCTAGTACTAAAGCAGGTGATCTCCTATACTATCAAAATTTAAATAAGTTAAAACTTCCGACAATACTCAATGGAGAGCATTTCTAAATGAATATTACACGCTTTAACACACTTGAATCCGCATAAAATAAAAATTAACCTTAAATAAGTAATAATATGAAAAAAGCCACATTCTTAATGGTAGCCCTCCCTGTAGTAGCTATTGCAAGTGTTAGTCTCGCTGCATTTGCAAGATTTCCCAATATCTTTTACAAAATGGGACCTGATGGAAAATGTACAGTTCAGACTATCCTAACTCTAACAACAGCTCCCCAACCAGGACAGCAAGGGGTTATCACAAATTTATCAACAGCTCCAACTCAAGGTCCCTGCACTATAACTGTATATACTTGTGCCTAGTAATATTTTCATATTATCAGTTGCTCATTTTTTGGGAACTGATTAGAAATTTTTATACAGATAGGGTACGCTTTGTTTGAATTTTGCCCGGGAATAGCATCATATTATAACTTTTAACAAACCTATTCAGTACGGTTACTTAGTAACAGATGGTTTACTGTCTTTGGAGTATTGGATATCCCGCCGCCCCTCTATTTGTATAAATAAAGACTACTGAACGCTATTCAATAAGCCCCTTCTATATTCTATGACTCAATATCGCAACTAATTAGCCCTCCCTCATGCGCCAACTCCTTCTCCTCCTCGGACTCCTATTCACCTACAACTACACCCATCCACAAAACCTCTCCCCCTCTGGCCACCACCTCCTCCTCCAAACCACGCAAAACACCTACTCCATTCACCACCTCCTCACCCCCTGGAACCTCACTTTCCGCTCCACTAGCTTTCCACTATTTGTACAAGATTTCCTGGTAAGCACCACCAGTGATACCCTCACCATCATAGATTTAAACAAAGAGAAAGCAACCTATCTTACAGGCATACGAGGCTTCAAAGCGGGGGGATCCGCCGAGTTATTAGTAATTAAAAATGATAACACACATTCGATTGTTAACTTGCAAACTGGCACTGAATATGAGATCCAGTCTGGCCAGGGCCTCGATTTTCCGGGAGGTAAAAATATCTTAATACTTCAACAGGATAATTCCTTACGGCTACAAGATAATAAAAACCTACAAATCTGGAAAGGCGAAACCCCGAAAAATATTATAATCGATAAAAAGCAGCAGCAACTGACCTTCACCGTCAACAACGACCTCTGGGCATATGCACCCGGTATTGCTACTGCGAAGTTGGTATGCCACGATTGGACGGATAAAGCCGTGGTACAGTATTTAGAACAACCTGGCTATGCCATTTACACCCGAAAATCCAGTACCACAAACAGCACCACTAACCCTCAAATCTGGTCCTACGCTAATCCGCAAACGGTACCCAGCTACCTGAATAATATCTCCAACACTGGGGTGATTAATTTGTACACAGGCACCGAAACCGACCTGGGAGAAGGCAATTCCTTTATCCTGAGAACCATGCGAGACACCTTGCTATCTTGGAAAAAGGATAATGATGGCCTAAAATTCACGATTACAGCCCTTACAACCGGGAAAAAGCAAGTCATTGATGATCCGGCTATCGCGGCAGGGGCTATCGCTAAAAGGGGCATTTCCCCGGATGGAAAGTGGCTGGTCTTCTTTAGGGATAATGCCTGCTACAGCTATCATATCGGCTCCGGAACGATCACCCTTATCAGTCAGCAGATACCCACCTCTCTACTAGGGATCTACCGAGACGATATCAATAACACCGCCCGTGGCGTAGCCGGATGGAACGCCGCAGGTACGCGTGTATACGTCTACGATACCTATGACCTCTGGTCTGTAGATCCGGAAGGAAAATCAGCGCCCGTGAACCTGACCAATGGCTACGGCGCTCGGCACCATGTCCTCTTCCATGTACAGGATTTTCAAGGGGTATCACCCCAACGGGTGATCCAATTCCCATTGATATTAAACACCTTCCAACTGGAGAATAAGCAAAACGGTTTCTTCAGGATTAAAAATGAACAAGGCCATGATCCCGAACTACTCACCATGGGTGATGTACAATACGATATCATGAACAACCCCTATGTGCCGGATGGTAGTAATTTCATGCCCCTAAAAGCCAAAGACGCGGAGGTATATATTGTAAGGAGACAAACAGCTATCCAACCACCCAACTTCTTCCTCACAAAGGATTTCAAGTCATTCCGACAATTAACTTTCACCCCACCGGATAGCAACTACACCGCCAGCTTGCACCCCTTCACTTCGCTGGATGGGCAACAACGACAAGGCATCCTCTACAAGCCATGGGACTTCGACAGCTCCCGGAAATACCCCATCATTGTACATATCTATGAACGTAAATCCGATGGATGCAACAGCTATCTCCCCGTCCAAACGCTGAACAATGGTTGTAATATCAATATCCCTACGTATACCCGCCAAGGTTACCTCGTATTTACACCGGATATCTACTATCAACCCGGCAACCCTATGCAAGGCACCTACGATGCGGTAATCGGTGCCGCGGAATACCTGGAAAAACTACCATACGTAGATGCCAAACATATGGGTATCCAAGGCTGCAGTTGGGGCGCCATCCAGATCAATTACTTGGTGACTCATTCTGATAAATTCGCCGCTGCCTGCTCCGCTTCTGGTGTAGCCGACTGGATGATGGCATATAACTCGATCCTATGGAATGGCATGGCCAAACAAGATGAATTTGAATCCGGACAATTCCGTATGAAGGCCACTCCATGGGATATCCCTGAGCAGTATATCCATAGCTCCCCTATCTACGCGGCCAATCACATGAATACACCCCTGCTATTAATGCATACCACCAACGATGGCACCTGCCCCTTTAATAATATCCTCTCCTTCTTCCTCGCCTTAAGACGCCTGCATAAGCCCGGGTGGCTACTCCAATACAATGATGGCAACCACGGACTATTCGGCCCCTCTGCGGTCGATTTCAGCACCAGAATGATGCAGTTCTTCAACTATTATCTAAAGGGAACACCGCGTCCGGAGTGGCTGGTAGAACCAACACACAAACCTTTATTAGATGTTAATGATCACTGATTAACAAGTGTATAACTTCAGGATAACGAATGCATAACTAGTTATTGACAACTCGATTCAATTTTCCTTCGGATATTTAACCTGTTGAAATGATTCGTTTCAATAAGCTAAATACAGAACAACCATTACCAACAAACATTATCCAATCCACACGTCTTCCCTGCGTAGTTGGATGGAGATAATTCAAATGAGGCCATGTGACTGTATGCTTTAGGTATTAAAATTTGTTTGTTAAACTCTCAAAAAATTTTTAAACATGAAAAACAATAAGCATGCAGTGCTCAATACTATCCTGATAGTACTGCTATTATCCATTGTAGGGCTATGCCTGTACCAGACAATGCTAACACTGGAACTGGCTTGGATAGCTGCTCTCCTTGTTTCACTGACGACAGTATTGATGTACGTTCTTTACAGAAGGGCTGGCGCTCGTGCGGAGAAGATCATCGCGGACTATAAAGCCCGCATCGGTGACGATGATGATGAAGATGCCCCACCAGAAGTAGGCGTATTCTTCGTAGACAAAGACTTGAATTTTTCCTACATGAACCGTGAAATGCGACGCATCTGCGGCTATAAATACAAAGAAATTGTTGGAAAACCATGGACTTTCATGTGCTCCGACTTCCTGGCAGAATGGCTACACACCGTAGTCACCACCTGGTTAGACGATGTCATGCCCATTGTCAGACCTTTCATAGATATCAAAACGAAAGATGGCAAAACGGTAAGACTATTAGCCTTTATCAGTCTGATGGAACAACCCAACAACAACACCTTGTTTCAGGCTATTGTAAATATAGTGCCACTGAAAGAGGATTAATTTCACTTATTTCTTTTAACCAGGCCCTGCATTCGTGTAGGGCCCTTCATCAAAATAACCATGCGTAAGATTACGGAAGTATTTATCCCTCAACTTCAAGGGTTCAGCCAAATACTCGAATCTATCCATCAATTGCACAATGAACATGTGACAGTCATGCAGCAATGGCAAACATACCTTCAGTCAGAATGCCAACACCTGCTAGTACAAATGGAAACGGGCGTAAACGCACTCCCCGTTAATAGTAAGTACTATGAATCCATGCTCACCAACTTGTCTCATGCCATGGAATTCCAGGAAGCCGTCAATACGCTCCGGAACGTGCTCCAGGAATATGAAGCAGATACCAATAAAACATTGCGGATATTCAGTTCCCACTGGAAAGATTTTGCATCCCTCAAAGCAGTAGAATACTTGATCGATTACCTCCGAGAGGAACATAATGCATTTACCTCTATCCAGAAGTTCTATCGTACCTCCGGACTAGGTGTATCCATGGAATTGGATATGCTGGCCTATAATACAACAGAACTGTTCATAGGCTCCGTTGTGCAATATTTTGAAATGGGACACTTGAACCTGCTCCCGAAGTTTGAAGAACAACTACGCCAGTCTACACCGGAATTCGAGCATCTATACTTCCAACCCATTTACATCTGCATGCACGCCGACCAGGATGCGATCAGCAAAGCAAAAGAATGCGGCGTCTGGATACTGCAATGTATCGGCAACGGACATAATAACTTTCGTTGGTATTCCCAGTGATTCCATCCTTTTTATTTTTAGCTGTGAGGTTTGTTGATTAACTTAACAAAAGATCATCAGCAAAGGACATGCTCCAAGTTCTTAAATATCTCCCAGCCTTTCTACTGGGTTGCTGCCTCGTTACCGCCAACGCTCAGCAACCTACTACTACCCATTTACGCTGCGAATACCTCTCCCAACCACTGGGTATCGATAACCCACATCCAAGACTGTCTTGGGAAGGTGTTACCAATTCCACGTCCTATACGGTGCAGGTACGATATCAGGATAGCCTGGTATGGACTGCCACTACTCCCAATAACCGGATAGTGTACAACGGTCCTGCCTTACAGCCATTCACCTCCTATGACTGGATGGTAGCTTCCGCCGACAATACATCCCGCAGTTGCAGCACTTTTGAAACAGGCATGATGAACGCTAAAAATTGGAAAGGGGTATGGATCAGCGATAATCACCCCTCTGATTTTAAAGCAGCGCCCCTGTTCAGAAAATCATTCGTCTCCCTAAAAAAAATTACTAGCGCACGCGCCTATATCAGCGCAGCCGGCCTCTATGAGCTCTATATCAATGGCCATAGAATTGGCCATCACCTGCTGGATCCCATGTTTACCCGGTACGATAAACGCCTCCTATACGTCACCTATGATGTGACCCAGGCGTTACAACAAAACGAAAACGTTGTCGGGGTCATTTTGGGAAACGGCTGGTACAACCTGCAATCCACTGCTGTATGGAATTTCGATAAAGCGCCCTGGCGAAATCGGCCTACCTTCTGCATGGACCTACACATCACTTACAACGATGGCACTAGTACCATCGTCTCCACAGGGCCTGATTGGAAAACATCCACAGCAGACATTACCTTCAACAGCATCTATACCGGCGAACACCAGGACCTCCGATTGGCCCAACCCGGTTGGGACGCCCCCGGATTCAATGACCATGAATGGACGAGCGCACAAATCAGAAAAGCCCCAGCGCCTGTTATCACCGCACAAACAATGCTACCCATTGGCGTAGATACTATTCTCCCGGCCACGACTATACGTTCCTTCAGCGATACCAACTGGGTATTCAGCCTGGGACAAAATATCGCAGGCGTTAGCAGTATTATGCTGGATGGTCCTGCCGGCACAGTGGTGCAACTGAAACATGGAGAACAACTTTACCCCAACGGTCATGTAGATCAATCCAATATCGATATACACTATCGCCCGACAGATCATTTGGATCCCTTCCAAACAGATATCTATATCCTAGATGGGAAAGGGCCACACCAGTTCACACCGCACTTTAATTACAAAGGGTTCCAATACGTGGAAGTCACCAGTAGTAGGCCTTTACGGCTTACGAAAGAAAGTCTGCATGGTATTCGAATACATAGTTTGGTACCGATAGCTGGCGGTCTCCATACCTCCAACCCACTGCTCAATCAAATCTGGCAGGCGACGAATAATTCGTATCTCTCTAACCTCTACGGCTATCCGACAGACTGCCCCCAGCGGGAGAAAAATGGATGGACCGGCGATGCGCATATCGCTTCAGAAACTGGGCTGTATAACTTCGATGGCATCACGGTATATGAGAAATGGATGAACGACCATCTAGATGAACAACAAGCCAATGGCGTGTTTCCAGCTATTATCCCTACCGGCGGGTGGGGGTATGAATGGGGCAATGGGCCCGACTGGACCAGTACCATTGCTATCATTCCCTGGAATCTTTATTTATATGATGGAGACACCACCTCCCTTAGCCACTGCTACTCCGCCATCAAACGGTATGTAGATCAAATTACGGCTAGAAGTCCGGGGGGCCTCTGCCACTGGGGCCTAGGCGATTGGGTGCCTGTGAAATCCAAAACTCCTGTGACATTTACGTCTACGGCCTACTATTATGCAGATGTATGCATCCTGGCGAAAGCCGCGAAAATACTGGGTCATAAGGTCGATTACCAACATTATACCCGGCTGGCGCAATCTATAAAAGATGCTTTCAACGATAAATACCTGGACCCACTCACAGGCGTATACGATCAGGGCTTCCAAACGGAACAATCCGTAGCGCTTTACTGGGGCCTGGTGCCAGATACCCTGGTCAGTTGGGTGGCAGCCGCACTCGCACAACGAGTGGTCACAGACCATTACCAATTGGATGTGGGATTATTGGGGTCCAAGACCATCCTCAATGCACTCAGCGAGAACGGCTATCATAATATAGCATACCGACTCGCCAGCGCCAACAAAGAGCCCTCCTGGGGATGGTGGATGGAGAAAGGCGCTACTACCCTATACGAAAATTGGGCTTTGCAAGGGAAATCTGATCTCTCCCGCAATCATATTATGTTCGGGGAAATCGGCGCCTGGATGTATAAACAGTTGGCAGGTATCAAACCAGATGAAAACCATCCTGGCTTCAAACATATCATCATTGAGCCCAAGATTCCTGTGAACCTAGACAGCCTGGAAGCTTGGCATCAAACGCCTTATGGAAAAGTGATGGTGAAATGGAAAAAGCTGAAACAGGGGGTGGAACTGCGGATTAATATTCCCGCAAACACTACTGCTACTTTTAGGATGCAGGCTGCTGATAGAACAAATGTCTATGCCAATGGAAAATTACTAGAAAATGAGTCCGGATACCATACCCTCGAGATCCGTAATCCCGGACTACAATACCTGATCCTTATGCAGCAATAATTAGCCAATATCAAACTGCAAGCGAAGTTTCTCTTCTTCTACATCCAGCAGCTCATGGAATTTACGAATGATTTCATGATCGGTGGCGTAGTCCTTGTTTAAGTCTGCCAGCACTTCCCGCTGGTATTCGATCAGTCGGAGGGATATCGTGAGATATTCTTCTTTCTCTGCTAGAGTGCCTTCTTTACCGCTGGTAAGGAGATGCAGTTCTTCCAGTTCCTCCCGCATTTTCTTTACAGCACTATTGGATGCTAGTGCATCTTGGTGTTCTTCATCTAGGAAGCGCATGCTGGCATGCAGGAGTTTTTTCCGGATCTTTTTTTCTTGTTCCTTTTCTGGTAGGGCATGATCGTCATCTGTAGGTCGGATCAGTCGGATGACTAGCGGTAGGGTGAGTCCTTGGATCACCAAGGTGAGTAGGATAACCGTAAACGTGATGAAGAGAATGAGGTTGCGTTGTGGGAATAGGTGGCCTTGATTATCCATGTATACCGGTATAGACAAAGCCGCCGCCAATGATACCACCCCGCGCATACCCGCCCAACCGAGGATCAATGGGCCTTTCCATCCCGGGCGCTTACTGGCAGTGGTGATATACCTACTGATAAACACCGTGAATACAGAGGTGCCCAAGGTAGTGAGTATTCGGCCTACCATCAGTACTCCCGTGATAATCAAACCATATTTGATGGCTACCCAAATACTACTGGTACCTAGTTCTTTAATGATGACCGGCAATTCCAGTCCTATCAGCATAAACACGACCCCATTCAATATAAATCCCAGTGTGGCCCATACATCGCTACCGGCTATACGACTTCGGTTAGAGAGGAATTCATGGCTACGGGCGGAAAGAAACAATCCACCTGCTACCACTGCTAGCACACCGGAGCCATTGAACTCTTCCGCAGTAATGTACATCACATAGGGGGCCGTTAGCGTTAGTACGATATCCACATGGGTAGTAGTGGGCATCCAACGATGAATGCCGTAATAGATCAGTGCCACTAGGATTCCAACTAATACGCCTACTACAATCACCACTACAAAACTCACAGCAGCCTTGTACAATATAAACTGGCCGGTGGTCACCGCTAGCATAGCAAAACGGAAAACAATTAAGCTACTCGCATCGTTCATGAGACTTTCCCCTTCCAGGATAGCGCTCATCGCTTTGGGGATCTTGACATATTTGAGAACCGTAGTAGCAGAAACAGCATCAGGGGGAGACACGATACCCCCCAACAGAAAGCCTAATGCCAGCGTGAATCCGGGGATGATAGCGGTAGATACCAATGCCACCACGCCAGCAGTCATGATAACAATGAGAAAAGCAAAACTTAAGATGATCCGTCGCCAGCGCCAGAAATCTTTCCAGGAGGTATACCATGCCGCCTCGTATAAGAGAGGCGGCATGAATATCAGGAGGATCATTTCGGGATTTATTTCGATGGCAGGGAGCACGTGCATGGTGCTCAATACCAGTCCTGCTAAGCAGAGTACTATAGGATAAGCGATTCTCAGTTGTCCTGCCAGCATGATCAAAAACAAGATGATAATGATGAGCAGTATATGCTGAATAAAGGTTGTTAACATAGCGATCTGCTTTGCAATATGGTGGTGAAAATTATTTCACGTTCGCACTCCCGATCACTGTCCAATCTTCGCTGCCATGGCCTTTGTCGATCCATTGGTCCATCAGCGCCGCAATAGCCGGGATCACGTTTAGTTCAATGCCCGCCTTTTCTGCTTGATTCATGAACAGTTGGGTATCTTTCCTGGCCATGTTGAGCTCCCAGGATGGTTTGCTGTAGTCTCCCGCAGTCATACGTTGAATGCGCATTGGCAATGCATTGGCAGGATTCCATTCTTTAAAGAGAGACGATACCGCATCCACTGGCACATCCATGGATTTCGCCAAGGCGAAAGTATCTGCGAGGCCAGCGGTGAAAGTAACGAGGAACAAATTACCGATCAGCTTCAGCGCAGCACCACGGCCAGTTTCCGGCCCTAGGTTCAATACTTTGCCCGTCATGGATGCTAATACGGGTTCCATTTTCTGGATCAATGCCTGGTCTCCGGAAACGAGCATGAAGCCAGAACCATCTAGCGCATTGGCGGGTCCCATGAAAACAGGGACATGCATATACGTAAACCCTTTTTCTCTCCAGGCGGCCGTTCTGGCAATAGCGCCTTCTTTGGAGGTGGTGGTATGATCGATGATGATGGCGCCAGGCTGTAATCCTGGTAATGCCGCCGACAGTACTTCTTCTACAGCAGCGTCATCTTTCACCACGAGATGTATGCGATCTGCGCCGCGTACCGCATCCGCTACGTTTTCAAAAGCAACTGCTCCATCTGCTTCCAGGGCTTTCGCTTTAGAAGCGGTACGATTCCATACCTGTACTGCTTCTCCTTTTCTTCTTAACGCCTTTACAAAATTAGAACCGAGTAGGCCCATTCCTAAAAATGCTATCATAGTGCTACGTTTATTATTGCTTTGTCAAATAAAGATAACAAATGTATGCTCGCCAAAGCGCAATGCATTCTCGCAAAGGCGCAAAGAAAAAACGCAAAGGCGCAAAGGAAATTTTATTCCTTTGCGCCTTTGCACGCTTATGTTTGGTCAAATACAAATTAAATAACCAATCATAAGTCTTTGCTCCTTTGCGATCCTTGCGTGAAACTTCTGCGATCCTTGCATCCCCCTGCGTGATACATTTAGTTCACGGTTACTTGTGATCCTGGTTGCAGCTCATAACCTTTGCTGCCTTTATACACGAATCGTTGTACTAGGGTGAATTTCCCCGTTTTCTTTCCTTTTTTAATCAGCTTCGTTACTTCTGCAGGCAGTGGTTCCAGGTCGTCGGTATGGTAGGTACCTTTCCAAGTAATCACGATATCGCGGAAATATTTTTTATCGCTGGCAGGAACGGTGTATTCGCTGGTCCAGGTGCTGAAATGGCCATCCTCGTTGTCACCGCCACTTTTCTCTACGCCATAGGCAGCCATTACTTCTTGGTAATTGCCATTCATGCCGGCAATCAGGTAAAGGGTGGTATAGAAAGGTCCTCCACCGGGGCCATTGGTATGTCTGAGTACAAAGGCATATTGATCTTGGCCTATCTGTAGCGGCTTAGGCGTAGGCGCCTGGCTGAATGCCCCGTAAGCCTTGATGGCAGGGGTATACATCCGCAGTTTCCAGCCACCGTCTGTGAGTACAAATTTGGCCAGTCCGAGGAGTCCGCCGGTGAAGCGGGATGTTTGCATACCATCTTCATCAAACTCAGAGTGGTTAAAGCTGATCACCTTGTACTGCATGCCGGAGGAATCCTTGAAGTCCATGATATTCATCAAACGGGTAGCCACGCCCCCTTTATAAGGGAAGGGGCCTCCGTTATCTTCATTGACATCCTCATACTGCTTGGCCTTACAAGTAGGACAAGTCCAGTTGATCATCTCATTTTTATAAGATCGGGTAAGATTATAATATCGTCCGGGAAAGAGCGCCAACATGGCTTTCTGGCCATTGAACGGCTCTGGGAGAATGATTTCGCGATTATTCGTCAGTACAGAATCACTTACTGCTTTTTTCTTCAGCACTACATCTGTCTGGGCATAGCTACTGGCGGCTACCATAACGCCGGCCAGGAAAGGTATCAGGAACCTCATGGAATAAAAATTAAAGACACTAGCAAACGAGGTGCAAAAGTGTGATTTTTTTCAATACCAAGAGATTAAAGTTTCCTAATTTTTTTGGGGGTGTTGGCAAGGTATGATCGTGTCTCCCTATATCATCACCCGCCCTTGAGCGCCCTCCCAAGAACGGGTGATGTAGCCATGGCAACTGGAATCAATTTTCGCCCAGGAATGCCCGAATATCCAGGGTTGGCTTGTCCAGGAATTGTTGCCAAGTCATATCGGTCAAACTGAATTCACGGTTCCGGATACTGGCAGCCATACTGCTGTAGAAGTCGACCGCTTCCGGAGGGAGGCCGAAACCTTCCATTTCCGTTCTGAATTCCTCCTCACTGATATTAGTGTAAGTAGCAGGCAGACCTCTTTCTTCGCCCAGGATGCGGGCGATATCGCCGAATGAATAAGCATGGTCTCCGGTAATATTGAAGCTGCGGCCGCCTTTGGCAGGAGCTGCTAGCACTTTCGCCAGTGCTTTCGCAATATCTTCTCTGCCTACGAAGCTGATCGCCCCCTCTCCGCCTGGGTAACGGATCTGGCCCGTTTCCATCGCTGGCCCGATGAACAATGGAATCGTTTCCAGGTACATACTGTTACGGAAAATGGTGTAGTGCATGCCACTGTTGCGGATGGCCACTTCTGTGTTGTAGCAGGTACGGCCTCCATCGAATATTGCAGCGGAGGAAGGTTGCAGGGTACTGGTATATACCAGGTGTTGAATACCTGCGGCAGCAGCGGCTTTCACGACTTGTTCTTCCTGGAAGGTGGCATGGTCGCCGTAGGAGGCGCTAGATATTTGCAAAAGGGTGTCTGCACCGCTGAAAGCTGCTACCAGGGAATTATAATCGTCGTAGTCGGCTATTTTCACCTGCATGCCTGGTACCGTTTCCAGTTTATTGGGATCACGGACAATCGCAGTAATGTTTTCTGGAGAAACAGTTTTCAGTAATTGTTGTATGGTGGCTCGGCCAAGGTTGCCAGTAGCGCCTGTAATTGCTATCATGTTCTTTTTTTTATCAAAGGTAGATGGGCCTGTATCGGGAAAATAGAACAAAACCGACAGGGTATAAAAAAGGATCGGGAGTGACGTCTGCGATGTCACTCCCGATCTTTTTTATTTTATTTTTTCGTTGACCCTTCCCGCTGGGCAGGGTCGACAAGATGTCTTGCCTTCATTTCGGGTGTTTTTCCCGTATCTAAATAGGTGATTTTCCGGGTCTTAAACCTGTAGCAAGCCCCTACATTTGTATAACGCTAATGACTCTACGAAATACGCCTATGACTATCCCTATTCTTATAACGATGACTTAATACGTCCGAGAATTCCCTCAAAAACCAAGGACTTTGGAAGAAGATGAATTTCATCCATTGTTCGCCCCAAAAAATACCCCTACTTCAGAATCATCACCGGCAGTTGGGCTGCTTTATAAATTCCTTCAGAAATACTTTTATGCGTCAGGGTATAGAGGAAGCTGTGTTTCCCTGGTAACGCCACAATCAACTGGATATTGGTGGTGTGGGCATAATCCACAATGCAATTGATGACATCCTTATCATCCCGGAATTCCACATGGAAATTATATTTATGCAGGTAGGATTTCAGTTTGTCCATAGCGGCTTGGAACTCTTCATCCGGGTGTTGGTAGTGTTGTTGGGGGTCTACATTCAATATCACCAGTTCTTGCGGTACCCAGAGGGGAGTATGTTGGAAGTGGCGGATTTTATCCAGCGTTTGCATGGCTTTGAAATCCACTGGTATCAGCGCCTTTTCAACTGGCTGATAAGCCATGCCAGCGGGCACCACCAGTACCCTCACAGGACTGGCCTTGGCGATGGCTATCAGCGAAGTGCTTATAATATCGTCTCCATTTTTGTTTTCCAGCATCACCAGTTGCGGATTTTCTGAGTGGATAGCATCCACTACTGCACGGAGTAAAGGCAGTTCGCTCCAGGCCATGGTGACTTCAATGGATCCGCCTACCATTTTCTGGAGGGCTTGTGCCAGGTCATTGAGTTTCCACATCACATCTTCACGATGACTGGAAATATTATCCGGATTTACGGCTACGTAATCGGCCGACATGGCCATGGTACTGAAAACATTCTCATAGAGTGACTGCAACAGTACCACTCGCTGGTATTCATATTTTTTCACCCATGCTGCGGCATAGTTCATCAATGTCAGATAGGTGGTATTGGCGTCTACAGGTATCAGTAATGTTTTCATTGTATTGTTACTTCAGATTTTCGTTCATTTTACGGGCTATTGCTAGTGCCAGCGCAATGCTTTCCACAGAAATGCCCTGTGTAGCCTTCGTATACAGCTCTTCCACCCAGGGGCCAAGTTGTTGTAGCAACTCCCGGCCTTTAGCCTTCAGGAAGATCTGTTTGTTCCGGCGATCGTTCTGGTCTTCTATTCTTTCTACCAAGTCTCGCTTTACCATATTAGAGATCAGGTAAGTGATACTGGATTTATCTTTTATTAAAACATCCGCGATTTCTTGCTGGATCATGCCGTCTTTTTTATGGAGCAAAGCAAGGATCTCCAGCAGTTCAAAACTGATGTCCCAATTACTTTCTTTAATTTTCCTTTGCAGAAACTGCCGCAATTCATTTCTTACTTCTGCTGTCTCCCGGCCTAGTTCTCGCGCCAGATCTACTTTATTCAATATAGGTTCCATATAAACAAAGATATCATTAATGTGCCGCATCGGCCATATTTACCTTGTTCTTGGAGTTTTTCACAAATAGCAATACGAAAGGCACACAAACCAGGAACATCACCCCTACCCAGATAAATACATCCATGTACGACCGGATAGTAGCCTGTTTCATCACTGTGGCATCCAGTAGCGCGTAGGCTTTCTGTTGGGCGGTAGCAATATCAAACCCTTTAGCATGCATCGTGGCCGCGGTTTGAGCGATCCTGTTCATCACCGCCGGATTGTTGACATCCAGGTGATCTACGATCGTACTGCGGTGTAAATCCGTCTGACGGGTCACGAAAGTGGATATCAACGCCACCCCGAAAGCGCCTCCCAATTGGCGCATCATGCCGGAGAAGGCCGCCCCCTGCCCGATCTCCTTCCCTTTCAGCGTGGATAACGACATCGTACTCACGGGCACCGATAATAATCCCAATCCGAATCCACGGATGATGAGGACCCAGAAGAAGTCGGCCGAAGACGTGTCGGGCCCCAAAACTTTATACGATAGTAAACTATAAATAAAGAACACCGTCATACCGATGGCTATCAGGTATTTCTGTGGTACTCCTTTCTGTATCAGGATGGCCACTACGGGCATCATCACTGCTACAAAGATGGTACTGGGCAATTGTAACATCCCCGATTGTTGGGCCGTCCATCCGAGTAGAGATTGGGTATATAACGGTATAACAAACGTGGACCCAAACAGTCCAAATCCCATGATAAAAGAAAGTATCACGCCTATACGAAGATTTCCATTTCGCAATACCCTTAATTCCACCACTGGGTATTGGTATACCCACTGTCGCCAAATAAAGAAGAAGATACCAAAAACTGCGATTACAGACAAGATAATTATCAACGCACTGCTAAACCAATCTTCTTCCTGTCCTTTTTCCAATACAAATTGCAAAGATCCAATCCCGACAGCCAGTAGGAAGATGCCCAACCAGTCGACCTGAGAGGCGCTGCGTTTCTCTTCATACTGCGGACTGCGAACAAATTGCATGGTCAGCAATGCTGCCACAATTCCAACTGGAATATTGATGTAGAAGATATATGGCCAAGCATAATGATCGATGATATAACCGCCTAATGGAGGGCCGAGGGTAGGTCCTACGATCACGCCCAGCGTATAAATCGCTTGTGCCGTCGCTCTTTTCTCTGTAGGCCAACTTTCCGTGATGATGGTTTGCGAGGTTACCAGTAGCGCGCCGCCACCGAGGCCCTGGAGGAAACGGAATACCACCAACTCCCAGATATTGGTAGCGTTACCACAAAGGAAAGAGCAAACAGTAAACAGTATAACAGATGTAGCAAAGTAATTTCGGCGGCCAAATTGCTGCGACAACCAACTGGTCATCGGAACGATGATAACATTGGCGAGGGAATAAGCCGTGATGACCCAGCTTACTTCGTTGAGGGTAGCGCCGAGACTCCCTCTCATATCTGGAAGGGCAACGTTTACAATGGTGGTGTCAATAATTTCCAATAACGCGCATACGACAGCGGTAATCGTGATAATTGCTCTCCGTGGTCCATACTCTACTAGCGAGGGTAGCTCCTGTTGCATAGCTTTTTCAAATTAGCCACACAAAGTTAAAATTAAAACTGTTGGAATTCAAACTATTAATTTTAAAAAATCACATTTTATTAATTATCAATAGTTTATATATTATTTCGGAAGACACGAGTCGCTATAAAAGCGACTGGTTCACGGGGGATTGGTGCAGGATATCCCACATCGTGGCGCCTGGCAGCACGCGATAAACCGGGATATGGACGGCATATTTGCGGCATAAAGTAAGGATGGCCTCATCTATTTGATGGGCGTCGTAGCGGGTGGAAAAATGTCCCAGGATCAATTGCTTCACCTCCAATTTACTTACCATCAACAGCACTTCTTCTAAGCGACTATGCTTATTCTTATAACCTTTGGCGGGGATATCTCCTTCGCTGCTAATGAAGGTAGCTTCATGGATGAGGATATCTGTTTGGTCCCAGCGCTGCAAATCTTCTACTGGCGTATCGCCGGAATAACCGAGCAGTGTGCGTCTCACTTCCATCGTCGTATTTTCCTTACCCTGTTCCAGGATGATGCGTTTAATTTCTTGCGGCGGCAATCCAACGAGGTCGGGTTTTATCTTTTGCTTTACTTCTATCAGTTTATAGCTCAGGCTGCGGATAACATCTGGTGGCGCGTTTACATGTTCATTCCTGACAGGCACCACTACGAGGTGTTCGTTCAGCCAGATTTCATCTCCGGGGGCCACTGGTTTCCATTGGATGCCGGAAGTATGTGGGTCAAACCGCTGGAGGAAATCCGCCATCGCAGGGAAAGAACGACTATCGCGGGGGTAATAAATGATAGGAAAGCCTTCGCGGGCATTCAGTTGATTTAATTGTAGTAGGCCGGTGAGATGATCTCTATCGGCATGAGAAATAAATACATGATTGATCTTACGGCTTTTCTGCAATAGGGCGGAGGTTAGGCCATCGCCGGCATCGAATAATATGCCTAGTTCTTCTACGAAATACCAGGTTGCAAACAAGGCCGTACTATATGCGGAAATAGTCCATTTCATGTATCAAATATAGTATTTTGATGTATAACTGTGATGGATATACGGAGTAACGGTTTTGTTGATTTTTGTGGAACCGGAAATTGACGTCTGCGACGTCAATTTCCGGTTCCTTTATTTTTTTCGTTGTTCCTGCCCGTTGGGCAGGAACAACAGGCGAAAGAGCAACAACGTTAGCACAACTAACCAAACTTTTTCCTTACTAAATGGTTATATATAGGCTCAAGGTAACCAGTTTACATTTGCTAGCAGGGTCTTACCGTATAGTTAATGCGGATCAAGGTCATGGATAGTTGTAGCCATTTTCCCGCATTTCCAGCTACAGAAGGTAGCCAGCCTTCACGGGCATATCCACAATGACCTTTACGGTAGTCCAGTCTATAGTTTGTAATTG
Organism: Chitinophaga sp.; assembly: GCF_019236475.1. Classification (GTDB taxonomy): domain Bacteria; phylum Bacteroidota; class Bacteroidia; order Chitinophagales; family Chitinophagaceae; genus Chitinophaga. The sequence goes on along the minus strand of NZ_JAFAIX010000009.1, from coordinate 517,894 downwards.
CTCCAGCAAATGAGTCGCCGGCCGGCAGCGTTATTGCCGGTTTTTTTTGTGCTTTTACAGCATTTCCTTTTTCCCGCTGCGCACAGCGGCATAAATGGCGTCGATGATTTTCAGGTCTCGCACACCTTCCGCTCCATCCACTGGTATAGCCGGCTTTTTCCCTCTCAGCAGTATATCTGCCATCTCTTCCATTTGTACTGTTTGATGGGTGATATGTGGCTGTGTAAGCTCTCCCTGGTGGGTTCTGCCTTTGATGGGCCCATAACCCGTGGAAGGCTGTAATTCCGCGAATCCTTTTTCTCCGTTGAGGTAGAAGCGGTCTAGGTAATTCATGTTATAAGTAGAGAGGCAAGATGCGATGGCTCCGCTTGGAAAACCCAGTTGGAATTGGATGGTTTCATCCACGCCAGGTTTGAATTTCACGGGATCTGTTTTTATTTCTTGGGCCGTAATCCAAACGGGCTCCTCTCCCACCATATAGCGGGCGCCATTGATGGCGTAAATACCGATGTCCATAAGGGAGCCTCCTCCGGCGAGTTCCTTATTCAATCGCCATTGTGTAGGGTCGCCTATACGAAAACCACATTGTCCTTGGAAAAACATGATTTTTCCAAATTCATTTCGTTTGCGCATTTCCGTTATAGCGAGCGTTTTTGGTTCAAAGTGCATCCGATAGGCTACCAGTAGCTGTACACCGGCTTTCCGACAGGCGTCCACCATTTCTTGGCCTTCTTTGGCATTGAGCGCCATTGGCTTTTCACAGATCACATGTTTACCGGCAGCGGCTACACGTAACACCTGGCTATGATGCAGGGCATTGGGCGTAGTGATGTACACCACGTCAATATCCGGGTTGTTTTTTATCTGATCGAAATTTTCGTAGTTATAGCAGTTCTTTGCAGGAATGCTGAACCGCTGCTGCCAATCGACCAACTTATTAGGGGTTCCGCTGATAGCGCCTGTAATCTTTGCTTTGGTGCATGCTTTCATAGCATCCGCCACGCGATTGGCGTAACTACCGAGGCCCATTAGGGCAACACGCAAAACAGGTTCATCTTTATTAAATGTTCCAGCGAGTGCCTGGTAACGCAGCAAAGGAAGGCCCGCCGCGGTGATAGCCATTTTTTGCAGAAAACGACGACGTGAGTTCATAATGTGGAATTGATGGTTGTGATTAAAATACAAAAAAAATATCACACCCCCAATGGCCCCTATTAGGCACTTTGTAGTCTTTCTGTCCGCAGTTGCTGATAAGCCGGCGTAAACAAGTCCGGAGCGACTTTCATCTCCAGTAAATCTAAAATTCCTTTCAATTGTTTTTTACCATAAAAAGAAGCTGCCAGCGAGAGTTTGGTATTATTGTAATGGATAAATATTTGAGGATCGGAATATTTACCTACCAGTTTCAAATCCACCGATGAAATAGTGTTCCAATCTATATGCAGGGATTTCATTCCATTGAAAAAGACGATGCCTTCGTCTGAAATCTCCAGTTTGGCATGCATGTAAAAATACATGGAAACAGATACCAGTAGGAATACGAGGGTGGCAATCAAAAACACTGGGTCTTCCTGGAGTTGCCATATGGTCAGCACGCATCCCCCCACGCATAGCACGAGCGTAATCATCAAACCAACCTTTCTCCATGTAGGCAGTTCAAAAGTCTCGGTGGTGTAAATTCGTTTCATGGGCCGTCTACAATAATTCTGGTGGAAAGGTAAATATTCTCTCTTGTTTTCGTCTCTACAAACATTTATTTTTATCTGTATGAAACAAATCATTTGGGTAGCGCTGTTAGTAGCATCCGTTTCAGCACAGGCGCAGCAACCATCTTCTACATCGTATTTCCCTCCGCAAGGCAGTTGGGAGCATCGAGCACCAGCAACGATGGGCCTTCGCTCCGACAAGCTGGATGCGGCCATTCAATTTGCCATCCAAAATGAATCCAAGCAGAGTAGGAACATGGACTCCGCGCAGTGGCAATCTTTTGGTAAAGAGCCATATAGCGATCCAGTAGGTGCACTGATAGATCGTGCAGATCCTAGTGGTATCATCATTTACAAAGGGTATATAGTCGCGGAATGGGGTCAGCCATCGCGGGTAGATATTACCAATAGTGTGACCAAAAGTTTTCTCTCTGCTGTGGTAGGCGTAGCGGTGGACAAAGGATTAATACGTAGTGTATATGATACCGTAGCTGCCTACATGCCACCCATTGAAATTTTTCATCCAGGGCAAGCGACGGAAATCATTACCCCTTTTGCATCTGCGCATAACCGCCAATTGACCTGGGAAGTGATGCTGCGTCAAACGAGTGATTGGGAAGGCACCTTATGGGGAAAACCTGATTGGGCAGATCGGCCAGATAGTAATTTCAGCAGTTGGAAAACGCGTCCACGACATGCACCTGGCACTGTTTGGAAATACAATGATACAAGGGTAAATGCCCTCGCATTGGCGGCTACGAGCGTGTGGCGTCAGCCATTGCCACAAATACTGAAACAGTACATTATGGAACCGATAGGCGCCTCCACTACATGGCGTTGGATGGGATATAACAATGCGTGGATCGTGCTGGACGGACAGCCCGTCCAATCTGTGAGTGGCGGCGGCCACTATGGTGGTGGGATGTATATCAATGCATATGACATGGGGAGATTCGGGCTCTTGACGCTGCACAGAGGCATCTGGAATGGTAACAGGTTATTATCTGAACAGTGGGTAAAGCAGTCGTTGACACCTACCACTGCTAATACCGGTTACGGCTATATGAATTGGTTCTTGAATACCGATCACAAACTAGCTACTAAAGCGCCAGTATCTTCGTTTATCCATATTGGCAATGGCGCTAATATTATTTACGTAGATCCAGAACATAATCTGGTAGCCGTTGTACGATGGATAGAAAGTAAAGCCATTGGGGAAATGATAGGTAAACTATTGGAAGCAATTCCTGAGAAATAACGGTAACGGCCATATGCAATCACATATGGCCGTTTTAATTTTGTCTAGCCTAAAATATTCATTTCGGGAAAGCGCGACGTTCAAATATTCCTCCCTATTTTTGTTACTGTTAAGTCGTTATGTCAATGAAATGTTTGTAGCCTATTTCTCTTTAATTAAACCCGAATAAATATGAAAACACCTAAAGCCCTGGTGTTAGGATCATTGATCCTAATGTCGGTATTGTATGCATGTAAGAAAAATGACTCTGCGCCTGGAAAAACGGATCCTAAATGGTCTGGAGAAACGATGAAAGTTAAACTGGACCTAACTGGAGAAATACAAACAGGGGAATCCCCACTGGGCCGTCAGGCGAGCAATGCACGTATCACTCCGGATAGTGTTATCTATGCAGTGGATGTACGTTATAGCGGAGGTTCTCCTTTCGCACAAGGGATATACACTGACCCGAATGCCATTTATGTCACAGTTCCAAAAGGCATTAATTACATTATAAGAGTTGTTGCTATTAAAAGAGGTACTGGGCTGGGATTGTACGAATATACCGACAGTATAAACGGAGGTCGTTTCTTACCAGGCAATCCGCTGAACCTTCACATTGCGAATAGTATGTCAACAGATATGACTGGCCCTAATAAGATAAATTACACCTTCCTGGATACGCTAGGCTACTTTAATGTGGCCAACTATCTAAACGGCTATGACACCTACCGCAATTCAGAGCTGGAATGTTATTGGGGCTTTTATCAAAGCACTATGCCGAATACTACACCCACTTCCCTAGCAGTTTCGTTGAAGCGAATGATTTTTGGGGTGCGTTTCAAGCCTCAAAACTTTTACGATGGCAATCTGATGATAGATTATGACTGGACAACGCAGTCTAAAATAGTGCCGGTCAGTGATCTAGCTACTACCAGCTTCACTTATACTACAAATGATTTTATTTCTTCGGATCAAATGCGGAATTTACCGCTTAAGCTGAGATGGTCCCGTGCCAATGGAAGTATCATCAATTTGGGAAGTATCATATTACGTCCCAAACGTAATACGATGACTACTGTCAGCATTACTGCCCCTCAGAGTCCTGGTATTCCAGTGGGGATCTCCATCACTGAAAATAACTGGCAAAATGATACTACCGTTGTAGCAAAATAATGCACGCTTAATTTGACAATCGGCGATAAGGAAAAGTCCTTTTAATCTTTTATGGAAGGACTTTTCATTAATTTATCCAGACAAAAATATTCATCACAAGAAATGGCTACATTCAGATATTCCTCCCTATTTTTGGTAGTGTTGAGCCGTGTTGTTAATGTTAATGTTAATGTTTGTAGCCTAAATCTCTTTTAATTAAACCCAAATAAATATGAAAACACCTAAAGCCCTGGTGTTAGGATCATTGGTCCTGATGTCGGTATTGTATGCATGTAAGAAAAATGACTCTGCACCTGTACCTGGAAAAACGGATGCTAAGTGGTCTGGCGAAACTATGAAAGTTAAATTGCAGCTCAATGGCGAGTTGCAAACGTCGGAATCACCATTGGGCCGTCAGGCGAGCAATGCCCGTATCAATCCCGATAGCACCATTTATGCGGTAGATATACGGTTGGCTGGCTATTATCCATTTGCGCAGGGAATATTCACTAAACCGGATTCTATGTATCTGACGCTTCCCAAAGGCACTTATTACACGATTCGCGTAGCGGCCATTAAATGGGGTAGTGCCCAGGGATTGTATGAAACGGTAGACAGTGTAACGGGGGGGCGTTTCCTGCCGGGCACTCCATTAAACCGTTACATTACCAATCGTCTTTCCATGGACAGTACTGGACCTAATCAGTTGAAATACCAATTCCTGGATAGTTTGTCTTACTTTGCTGTAGCTACCAGTCAATATACCTACGAAACCTACCGTAATTCCGAATTGGATACTTATTATGGTACTTATCAAGGATCTCCAAAAGACAGCCAACTGGTTAGCCTGACCATTCCATTAAAACGGATTACTTATGGTATTCGTTTTCAGCCAGAGAACTTCAGTGATGGTAACCTGATGATAGACTATGGTTGGAAGTCGGCCCCTAAGACGCTGCCAGTGGGTAGTTTGTCTGTACTGACCTTTACCTATACCGTCAATGATTTTGCGTATGGCGACAATGTGATGGATCCGGTACCGGTAACCTTGAAATGGGTTCGTCCTAATGGCAGCATTACCAACTTGGGAGGTGTCACCATCAATCCAAAACGAAATACGCTAACTACCGTTCGCATTACGGCGCCTGCCTCAGGAGTACCGTTGGGTATTTCCATTGCCGAAAACACCTGGCGCACAGATACTACCGTGGTAGTAAAATAATAGATTTTCATTTTGACATACGGTTCTAACGTAAAGTCCTTCCAGTCATTTCTGGAAGGACTTTTTTATGCCTGAGATGTTTGCGGACAGACATGTTGGTTCCTTGCCTCCATTGCGTTATATTAGCAGTATGTATGCTGGTATTGGCTTTGCTGCTAGTAATCCCGTGAGGCATAATCCTGTCATTATCAGCCTGATAATTTTTTTTCTTCTTCGTGTGATTTTTCTCCTCCTTTTGCGAATAATATAATATCAGCAGGCCTGTCTGATTTTTTTACAATTAAATCCTGTTTTGATACAGATAAATATGGCGGACAAATCGGAATTATTCCTGGAGGTGATCCAGCAGCACAAGGGCATTATCTACAAGATTGTACATGCGTACTGTTCGAATCCCGCGGACCGGAAGGATTTGGCGCAGGAGATCACGTATCAGTTATGGCGATCTTTTGACACGTACAATGGCCAGTATCGCTATTCTACCTGGATATACCGTATAGCGTTGAATGTGGCGATTTCGGCCTATCGGCAGGAGTATCGGCGCAGGTCAATAGATATGCCTTTTGCGGAGGAGTTATTATTGGAGACGCCGGCTGCTCCTGCCGGAGAGGAGTTACACTCAGAGCGGGTAGCTATGTTATATGGGTTTATTGCCCAAGTGCCAGAGCTGGATAGGGCCTTGCTCCTACTCCATCTGGATGGCCATAGTTACCAGGAAATTGCGGATATCATGTCGCTGACCACCACCAATGTTGCCACTAAGCTCAGCAGGATTAAACAGTCGATGAAACTACACTTCACCACCCACAACAAGTAAACGAACATGGAAAACACAGAAATATTAGATCTATGGAGCAACTATAGCCAGCAGTTGGAACAAAACCTACTGCTGAATAAAAAACTAACCAGGGATATTACTGGTCTGAAAGTACAATCCCTCTTGGCTTCCATGAAGCCGGGGAAGGTATTCGCCGTGATGGCCGGTATATTATGGTGCCTGGGCCTGGATGTATTGGTAATACAGCTATGGTCACATGCCACTGTATTTTTCCTGGCCTCCGCGATCCTGCAATCGGCGATTACGAGTGTGGCCATTGGTATCTACTTATACCAACTGGTACTGCTACAACAGGTCAACATGGATGATCCGGTATTACAGACCCAGGCGAAACTAGCCCGCCTACGGGCTTCTACCCTATGGGTAGTCCGCCTGCTATGGCTGCAACTACCCTTATGGACCACCTTTTACCTTTCCAGACAGCTCTTTGAACTAAATGGTCTTTTAGCGATTATCTGTCAAATCCTGGCTACAGGTGTCTTTACAGGCGTTGCCATCTGGCTTTTTGTGAATATTCGGATGGAGAATAGGGATCAAAAATGGTTTAGGTTGATGTTCCGTGGGAAAGACTGGACACCCATGATACACGCAATGGATATGATCGAGGAGATTAAGGCGTATAAGGCGGAATAAAGTCGTATCATGGTGGAACGCGAATATATTGGAGAGCATCCAGGAGGATAAAGCCGAATTGAATAGCGTTTTTTGACAAGAATAAATATGATGGACGGTATTGGGGAGAATAAAACCCATTGGGTGATATCCTGGCGGAATGGACATACTGGAGAACATCGAGGAGGATAAAACCGATTAGGGTGATATCAGGATGAAATGGACATACTGGAGAACATCGAGGAGGACAAAACCGATTAGGGTGATATCAGGACGAAATGGACATACTGGAGAACATCGAGGAGGATAAACAAAAATGGATAGTACTGTAACGAGCATAAATATGATCTGATCGGTGGTCGCTTCATATAATAACCATTAAAATATGTAGCTAAGACAACTTACTCTCCTTTCACTATAGCCTCCCATAGAGGATGGGAGGCACTAGTTTCAGTTTTGCTTATGAGAATAGAAATATGACTCAAAATAGGTTTTCGTTTATTCAAATGCAAACAGGAAAAGCATCAGCGGTAAATTACTGGGAATAAAGCGCCAATAAACGGGGGAGTATGCCAGTAATTAAGTATTTTTAAAAAATTTTAAACTGTTCATTGCTGAGCATTCCTTACTTATCAAGCTACAATAAAGACTGTTGGGGCTTTTGCAATGCAGCTCATAGAAAATCCTAACTAAGAACCATAATTTTATCTATCTCTGCAAAATGAATTTACCTGTTGAAACAAACCGTTTACTACTAACGGCACTCAATACCTCCGACGCATCCTTCATCCTGGAATTATTGAATACGAAAGGCTGGAAAACGTTTATAGGAGAACGTTATATTCGAAATCTGACAGACGCAGATACCTATATCACCCGAATCCTGTCTAACCCGGATGTAAATTATTTTGTAGTCCGACTAAAAGAAGACAACAGCCCACTAGGCATTATTAGCCTCATTCAACGGCCTTACCTCCCGCATCAAGACATTGGTTTTGCATTCCTCCCACAACATAGTGGTAGTGGATACGCCTATGAGGCCGCGAGTGAAGTGATACGCCAACTGGCCATCGCTCCCAAACAACCGATCCTTTATGCTACTACCCTCCCGGAAAATAGCCGGTCTATCAAACTACTGGAAAAATTGGGGCTGACATTCGTACATGAATTCACCCGCGATACAGAAAGACTCTTTTTGTACCAAACCATCCTCGCAAAGGAAGACACCGTATCTAAATAAAAACCCGGGAAACAGCCGCCAGATAGGCAGGTATCTCCCGGGGTAATTATAATTATTTCCTGCGATCATGGATAATCTTATGATCCATTTCCAGGTAATCTTTTTCAATTAAGGAAGTGCTGGTGTAATCACCACTTTTCTGAACTCAATCGGTCCGTGGTCACCCTGGAAATATATAGGACCCGGCTCTCCCTCATTGCTGTCCAATGCCCCGCCAGTAATGCCTGGAATCTCCTGGTTGCTAATAACAGTTTTGCCATTCACTACCACAGTTACCATTCTTCCAATCAGCGTAATATCATATGACTGCCACTGATCCGGTCCCAGTGCTTCGATATCACTTGGCGTTAAAAAGCCATATATGCCGCTGAACAGAACGGAAGAAGGATGCGCACCTTTAGGACTGTCTTCAATCTGCGTTTCATAACGTCCTCTGAGGTAGACACCGCTGTTACTACCCTTCTGATAACGAAACTCTACATGCAGTTTGAAATCGCCGAAAGTCTTTTCAGACACCAGGTTAGAACCGGAATGAGCGCTGGTAAGTATACCATTTTTCACTTCCCACTGATTTTTACCAGTGGCCTTCCAACCGGTCAAATCCTTACCATTGAACAGGCTCTCCGGCTTGCCCCATTTAGGTGCCTTGTCTCTACGCAGCATTGGAGCACGTACCCCTTTATAACTATATTTCTTGCCTTCGCTGGTTGTAATAGTGCCGGTGATGGCATCCCCAGCTACATTTCCCTCGATGACAAAATCCTGGCTCCCACTCTCCCACTGCGGAGGAATAGTAAAGCTGAATTTACCATTATCAAAATTCACTTTGGCCACTGGCCGGGCACTGCCGGAAGTACCAACGAAATATCCTACCAGTGTTTTAAAACCGCTCAACTTCACTTCCAGCCAGGAAGGCAACTGCTTCCCGTCTTCGTCCACTGTAATATCCCAGCGGCCGATTAATTCCTTTGCATCCACTGCCGGTTGTTCTGCCGTTACCGATGGCGTTCCAGCAAATGCTTTGCCGGAGCCAGTTACCAGTAAACAGCCCAGTCCGAATAAAAGTAATTTTTTGCGCATAAGTTCCATTTAGATCCAAACAATATAATGTTTATTTATTTATATTTTTACGGCAAATGAAAACACGCCAATGAGTACAAAAGTAGAAAGTCCCATCTTCCAAGCTGGTGCAGATATCCCTTGGGAATCCACTGCGCCCGGCCTGCAGCGCAAAATCTATGGCTACGATGATCGGGTAATGCTGGTAAAAGTAAAATTTGAAACAGGGGCCATAGGTACGATGCACCAGCATCCGCATACCCAGGTTACCTATGTGGAGAGCGGCGCTTTTGAATTCACCATCGGCGAGGAAACCCGCATCATCCGCGCTGGCGACGGATGTTACATGCCTTCCAATGTAATGCATGGCTGCACCTGCCTGGAAGCTGGTGTGCTGATAGATACGTTTAGTCCTCACCGTGAGGACTTCCTAACCCAATAACCCAAAGATGAGAGAAATTATCCTGGAGAAACTGGCTGCGATTGAGGCAGAAAAAAATGTTCGCATATTGATGGCGATTGAATCCGGCAGCAGAGCCTGGGGCTTCGCATCTCCCGACAGCGATTTTGATGTGCGGTTTATTTATGCACAACCTGAAAATAATTACCTAAGCATCCGGGATCGGAAAGATGTGATCGATATCCCGGTGAACGAGGTCCTAGATATCAATGGCTGGGACCTGCGGAAAGCGCTGCGCTTGTTCATGAATTCCAACAGTCCGTTATATGAATGGCTGCAGTCGGGCATTATATATAAAGAGGAAACGGCCCTCGCCGCCACCCTGCGCGCTCAAATGAATGACTACTACTCCCACCAGGCTGGCTGTCATCATTACTTCTCTATGACCAACAACACCTTGCAACAAAACCTGCAAGACGCGGAAGTTAAACTGAAAAAATATTTCTATGCCTTGCGGCCGGCACTGGCAGGCATGTGGATCATCGAACGGAAAACAGTTCCTCCGATGGACTTCCACCAACTACGTACCCTCGTTACCGATAGTGCCTGGAATCACGCTGTAGATCAATTGCTAGAACAGAAAAAAACGGCGGATGAAAAAACCTTGATCGCCCCGGTGCCTTTCCTGCAACAATGGATCTCGGAAGTGCTGGATAAATATATGCCGCTGGCCAATGCCCTCCCTACTGTGCATCACGATGCCGACAAACTGGATGAAGTGTTTAGGAAATTCATACGCGCATGACCTTTGAAGCATTAATGAACGCACCGCAACAACTGCTGCTGAAAACCATCAGCGGCAGTCATGCCTATAACCTGGCCATTGAGGGCTCAGATACCGACCTGAAAGGTATTTTCATCTTACCAGAAAGGGAATTCTACGGCCTCCACTATACGCCGCAAGTCAGCAATAGCACCAATGATGAGGTGTTCTTTGAAATTGGTCGATTGATTGAGCTGCTCTGTAAAAATAATCCCAATATTCTGGAGCTGCTGAATACACCTGCGCATGCGGTCTTATTCCGGCATCCACTGATGGATCGTATAAAACCGGGAGATTTTCTCTCGCAACTCTGCATGGAAACCTTTGCGGGATACGCAAAAGCCCAGATCAAGAAGGCTTCCGGACTGAATAAGAAAATTAATAAAAGCTTCGAGAAAATCAGGAAATCGGTAACGGATTTCTGCTACGTGGTACACCACAATGGAACTCTCCCATTGGCGCAATGGCTCCAGGAACAAGGCTTTCAACAGGAAACATGCGGACTTACAGCGCTGAGTAACTTCCGGGATGGCTACCTGATTTATCATCATCCGCAGCTACGAGGAATTGTCTCCGGCGAACAGGCGAACGATGTGCAACTCAGCTCCATTCCCAAAGGAGTGGCGCCGCTGGCAGTGATGACGTTCAATAAAGACGCCTATTCTGTTTATTGTCGAGAATACTTGGAATACTGGGAATGGGTGGAAAACCGCAATGAGCTGCGTTATCAAGGAACGCTCGCTCATGGCAAAAGTTATGATGCCAAAAATATGATGCACACTTTCCGACTACTGAGTATGGCAGAAGAAATTGCATTGTACCATGAGGTACGCGTACATCGGGAAGATAGGGACTTATTATTACGTATACGCCGCGGGGAATTCGAATATGCGACCTTAATAGAAATGGTACACAAAAAACTGGACAATATGGAATCCCTGTATGCCGCATCCGGGTTACCGGTAGCGCCAGACACCTCCAAGGCAGAGGATATATTGGTAAGTATCAGGGAAGATTTCTACAAGGCATCACGCCTCCATTAGCATGGCGAGCGACTGATACGTTTCATCATAATCATCATAACGCTCCCCATTCAGGAAAAAGGTGGGCGTTCCATTGACGCCGCTGCGAAGACCTCCTTCCAGGTCTTTCTCCACTCTTTCCAGCAGTTGCTGGCTCTGCCAGTCGTGTGAAAACTTTGGCATGTCCAACTGTAGCGCTGCCGCATATCCTAGGATATTATCAGCGCTCAGCTCTGCCTGGTTTTCATAGAGTTCATCATGCATGTACCAGAACTTACCTTGGAGGGCGGCAGCCTCCGCGGCCAGTGCAGCTATGACGGCAGCGGGATGAGATTCCTGCAATGGGAAGTTTCGGAAAACAAAGCAGATGTCGTCTCCATGTTGTCGTAATAACTTCCGGATAAGTGGAAAGGCAACGCCACAGTGGCTACATTGATAGTCGCCATATTCAACGAGAATCCTGCCAGAACTAGGATTGCCTATAGCGTGATCGTTCTTGGTTACTGGAATTTTGAGGTGGGCCATAGATTAACAGTTTACATTGTTTAAAGTATCCAGTGCTTCCAGAATCCCATCTGCACCGGGGTTTACATCATTTGGGGATAGATAACTCCATTGAATGATCCCTTTTTCATCGATGACAAACAACGCCCGCTGTGCTGCGCCTCTTTGTTCATCATATACGCCATATTGCTTTGCCACTGCGCCTTTAGGCTCAAAATCGGCCAGCAGCGGAAAATGTAGATGCCGGTCTTCAGAAAAAGCGCGATGACTCCATTTGCTGTCGACAGAAATGCCCAGCAGTTGAGCCCCCGCTGCCTGAAAGTACTTCAAGGTTTCATTATATACTGCCAACTGATCAGAGCATACTGGGCTCCAGTCTGCAGGATAAAACGAAAGGATTACTTTTTTGCCTCGGAAACTAGAAAGTTTTACTTTTTTGTCTGGAGTAGCGAAGAGCTCAAAATCCGGTGCAGATGTGTGTGCTGTAAGGATCATATCGATTTTCATTAAGGAAGTAAATTGCTGTATCCAGTTAAAACAGATCATTGTTGCTTTTGTTCTTAGGACTTTTTTCACTAATCTTGATGGATATCTAACAGTTTTAGCTTAATGAAAAGAATTATAAGCAGCATTTTCACGTTGGCTGCACTCATGTTATTGCCTGTAGCCTCCACGTTAGCACAGCATCCTTATTTATTGATTGGTACCTACACCAACAACGGTATGAGTAAAGGGATTCACGTTTATTCATTCGACAATAATACAGGCCAAATGAAACCAGTTAGTCAGGTGGAGACGACTAGCCCTTCCTTCCTGGCCGTGTCTGCCGATCAGCAGCATGTGTACGCTGTCAATGAGGGCAATGGCCCAGGGAATGTTTCTTCTTTCAAGTTTGATAGTACTAAAGGCGAGTTGTCATTGGTCAGTGAAGTGCCCGCTGGAGGAGAATATCCTTGTTATGTATCTATCAGCAAAAATGGCCAATTCATTGCGATAGCCAATTATGGTACAGGGAATGCCGTTGTTTATCCGATAGCTGCCAATGGGGAGATAGACATGCCTGTACAAGAGGTGCACCACGAAGGAACGGGGCCTAATAAAGCCCGACAGGAAAAGGCACATGCGCATGCTGCCGTATTTTCTCCAGATGGAAATTATCTGTTCATCAATGATCTCGGCATCGATAAGATCATGGCGTATAAATTCAATCAGGAAACGGGTATGTTATCACCCAGCAATCCGGCATTTGTGCCTGTAAAGCCCGGAAGCGGCCCCCGCCACCTGACATTTGATGCCAGTGGCAATTTTGCTTACCTCATTACAGAACTGACAGGAGAAGTCATCGTATACAGTTATGCGAATGGTTGGTTTCATCCTCTTCAAACCATCAGTACGCATCCCAAAAATTATACTGGGATAAAAGGTTCAGCGGATATACATATTTCGCCGAATGGTAAGTTTTTATATGCATCTAATCGCGGAGATGCCAATACCCTGGCTATCTTCAAGCGAAATAAAAATAATGGCAAACTGAAACTGGTCGGTTTTCAATCTACCTTGGGAGTGATGCCGCGTAATTTCAACTTCGATCCGAGTGGCAATTTCCTGTTGGTAGCCAATCAGGCTAGCAATAATGTGGTGGCATTCCGAGTAAATAAAAAGAAAGGCTTGTTGACACCTACCGGTAATAGTATTACTGTTGGTAGCCCGGTTTGTATACAGTGGATTAAATAAAGAATTTGAATATTTATCAAAAGCCCTGAAGTGACGTCTGCGACGTCACTTCAGGGCTTTTGTTTTTTCGTTGTCCCTGCCCAGCGGGCAGGGACAACAGGCAGACACGTTTTGTCGTCATTTCCTTTGAACAATATTGATGAATACTACCCGCTGGGCAGGGACAACAAGCAGACGCGTTTTGTCGTCGTTTCCTCTGGACTAATTTGATGAATACTACCCAGCGGGCAGGGACGATAATTTTGATAAATATTCTAAAGGGATTTAGCCGCTTCGGTAGCCAATCCTTGTAGTTCGTCTTCCAGCGTGGCTATCCTTCTTCTATATAATTCAATGCGACTTTTAATCCTAGAGGCTTTATATTCTCGCAGTGTAGCTGCCGTATGGCTATTGGTAGACTTACTTTTCTCTTTTCTACTAGCAATATGCTGCTTACGTTTTTCTTTTAATGCAGCAATTTCTTTTTCTATTTTGGCTTTCTCTCCTGCGCCGGCAATGCGCATTTTAGCGCGATCAGTGGCAATCTGTTCGTCAAAGGCTTCCAACTGTTCATCTGCATATTTCTCATATTCATAATCCACATCTTTTCTGATGAGGGTACCACCGAGACTTTTGATATAGGAGTCTGCAAACACTTCATTATCCTCATCAATTTCGGCTATCAGTGCGGTATGACCAGGTTGGAGAGACGCGGCCACTTTTGTACTGAAATCTTCCGCAAAGTTATAGTAGTGTGCTTCCCATACAGCGCCGCTCACCGTACCTACCAGCATACCCGCCAGGATGCCCACAGGACCTGCAAATGCGCCCACTAAGGTACCTAAGGCCATGCCGGAAAGGACACGCACCCCTTCTGTTGTTTTTTCTGGTTGCAAGACAATAGGTTCTCCCTTATCGTTTTTCTGCACCATTACACTTTCATAGACGGTAAGATCCCCGATAGTCTCCAATTCATCCAATTTCTTGTAGGCGGCGATTGCTTGGGCCTCCTTAGGGAAGGAAGCGATGATAAGGTTTGTCATTGTGTGCGTTTTCCATCAAAAACAAGGGAAAGCCTCAATTTGTTTCAATAAAAAAGCATCCTGTAGGCACACCTACAGGATGCTTTTTTATAACTTTTGGATGTCTTAATAACTCAATTCTACGATTGCTCGTACTTTGTCTGGGGTGATGTTCTTTCTTTCTCCCATGGCTACCCAGCCTCTCTCTGCGAAGCGTTTTTCAATAAAATCGGCTGTTTTCGCATATTCCGTTGTATAGGAAGAAAGCTGCATATTCATGCCCATTTTATGGAAGAATGCAATAGTGGCATCGATGGCTTTACGCGCTACATCATCCGTATCTTCTCCTTGGATATTCCATACCCTGCGTCCGTATTGGGCCAGTTTCTCTTTCTTGGAATCAAACATCACTTTATAGAGATTTGGTCCGATGATAGCGAGTGTGCGGGCATGATCAATATCAAACAAAGCTGTCAGCTCATGGCCGATCATATGAGTAACCCAATCGGTTGGCACTCCTTTCTGGATAAGGCCGTTTAAGGCCATCGTACAACTCCACATAAAATTGGCCGCCAGCGTGTAGTCGTGAGGGTTATCCACTACACCAGGTCCTACTTCCACCAGAGTTTGCAGGATACTTTCTGCAAAGCGGTCCTGTAACATGGCATCGGCGGGGTAAGTGAGGTATTGTTCCATCACGTGTGTGTAGGCATCGATAACGCCGTTTTGCAATTGTCGTTTGGGCAGGGAGGTAATCACCTGCGGATCACAAATGCTGAAAACGGGGAATAGCGCACGTCCTCCGAAGGAGAGTTTTTCGTGTGTACCTTTGATGGTAATAACAGAACCAGAGTTCATTTCGCTACCTGTAGCAGGAAGGGTTAGCACCGAACCAAAAGGCACTATATTATCCACAATGCGGATTTGCTTTTGCAGAATATCGATTGGATTGCCGTCAAACTTTACAGCCGCGGATACAAACTTAGCACCGTCGATGACAGAGCCCCCGCCTACCGCGAGAATGAAGTTGAGGCCCTTTTCTCTGACCACAGTAACCGCCTTCATCAATGTTTCGTAGTGTGGATTGGGCTCCACTCCTCCAAACTCTGTGATATCAAATCCTGTCAATGCCTCCATTACCTGGTCGTACACACCATTTTTAAAGATACTGCCACCACCGTACAATAGCAGCACTTTAGCGTCTGCGGGTACCAGTGTCTTTAGCTTTGAGATCTGTCCCTTTCCAAAGACCAGGCTGGTAGGGTTATACAATTCAAAATTTAACATGAGTAGGTCTTTAAATTAAATAAATATCAGATTTCTATATCTGTATAGACCACAAAGGTCCAACTGTTACAGTTGCAGGAATGTGACCTGTATCACAAATATAAGGCTGACGGGCAGTGTACCCGGTATTATTGACAATATACGGACAATTACGTCCACTGAATTCCCATAGCACCGATAACCCAGATATTTAGTACACCCCTGCCAACAACTCAAACTCTCAAAATATGAACCTTATCAGATTATTTTGCCAACAACCACTCCTAGATCCGGACCCTGTCACATTCCGGCAATTTGTATTCAAAAATCCGCGAAATAGGAAATTCCTGTATGCGGCTATTATACTGACGATAGTTCAGTTCATCCTATTCAAAATCCTGTATCCCTTTCCTGACTTCATTTCTGACTCTGCCAGTTACATAGATACAAACCTGGAACATTTGAAAGTTAATCTATGGCCGGTAGGATATTCTTATTTTATCGCGTTGATTCATGGGATTTCTGCGTCGCACGTATTCTTGGTGGCGGTCCAATACCTACTATTACAGGCTACACTGCTCTATGTATTTTACGCTGCGGCATACCTATTAAACCTACGACCTGTTAACACTACGATATTCTTTTTTTTCCTGATTGTAAATCCCGCTTTCCTTTACCTGGCCAACTGTGTATTAAGTGACACCTTGTTCTTGGCAATCAGTATGATCATATTCATGCAATATCTCTGGATATTCCGACAACCGAAATTGTCTTACATCCTGATACAAGGAGTATTGATTGGCCTGGCTTTCACCATAAGATATACGGCTATTTACTATCCGCTGGTAACCTTATTGGCCATACCTTTTTCCTGTTATAAGCTCCCTGAGAAATTATTGGCAATTGCACTACCATGGGTATTTATCGTTCCTTTCATTTTATATACCCAGCAGAAAACGAAGGAAATCACCGGTACCGCAGAATTCTCCGTTTTTGGTGGCTGGCAGATCGCCAACAATGCCCTCTATATGTATGGTCATATCCAGGTAGACAGTACGCAACTCCCTCCTGAAACCAGGAAACTAGACCGTTTCTCAAAGATTTTCTTCACTAAGATGCCGCCTACTGAAGAAAATCTGGCTAGTTTGCCGGGCACCTATTTTATCAAAATGCCCAACGCGATCCTCAAACCTTATTTGATCATGAACGTAAAATGGGGCAAGCATGCAACTGCGAGAGATATGTTTAAGGCCTGGGGAACCGTGTCTCCCATATATAACACCTATGGCAAATACCTAATTAAGAAATATCCATTCTCTTTCATGCGTTATTATATGTGGCTGAATACTAAAACATATTTCAGTCCGCATCTGGAAAAATTCACCAATTACAACCTGGACATGAATGAAATGTGGGCATCTCCACAACAATGGTTTCAACTGGAAAGTCCGGCTGTATATAAGGTTCCACCTACTTATGTCTTTGAAATAATTGGCACCTTATACAAATGGTTATTTGCCGCGCTCAATTTTTATTTCGCAGTATCTGTCTTTTTCCTGTACTATGGCAGGAAAAATAGCAAGGGTACTTACATCTCCTTTGCGGGCGTGTGGGCGGCCATCATATTTGTGATATTGAATTTCGGGTTTAGTGTGTTTGCCACACCTGTCGTATTACGTTATCAGTTTATACCGATGATTGTGATGATGTTATTTTGTTTACATATAAATGAGCTGTCGCCTTCGGAGAAAAAACCTGCGCCGGCTAACGCTTAGATACATTATTCTCTTGCGGGGAAAGATGACCTTCCAGGTTATATTTCCCCGCTTTTACTTCCATACTGGGCTTTCCAGGAACATAGATAGTAGCTGTAGCGCCCGCAGGAATTTCCACTTGCATTTTTATCTGTTCTCCATCCAGTTGCCAATCAGAAACAATTTTCCCCAATGGGCAGGTATAGCTGCATTTCACCCAAGTGATACCACCACCAGGAATTGGGCGGATAATAATTTTTTTGTATCCAGACACGGTGGCATCTATCCCACCAACCACCCTATATAGCCAGTCGCCAACAGCCCCGTAAGCATAGTGATTATAAGAGGTAGCTTGTACATTACTATCGGGCAGGATGGCATTCCATTTTTCCCAAATAGTGGTAGCACCTCTTTTCACCGGATATAGCCATGAAGGCCAGGTATCTTGTTTTAGCAGGTCGTAGGCCGTTTGTACGTAACCGTTATTACTAAGGGCATGTAAGAGCCAGGGAGTACCAAGAAAGCCTGTTGCCAAGTGGTTGTTATTAGCTTTTACTAGGTCTGCCAGGTGTTTGGCCGCCAACGGGCGAATATTATCTGGTAGCATATCCAGTTCCAAGGCCAGTACATAGGAGGTTTGGGTATTGGGCATGCTATATCCTTCCGACTTCATATAATGCTGAAGAAAGGATGTTTTTATTTGTTGCAGCATGGCTTCATATTGCTGCACATCTGCCGTTTTGCCTAGTATTTTCGCGGTATTTACTAACAACTGCGTACTATGTGCCCAAAAACATTGATCGATGTAAGGCAATGAAGTTGAATCGCCGGGTGCGAGCCAATCGCCATAACCGTTGACGGTCCATAGGCCGTTGGTACTGGCGCCTTGGATATGATTTACCCATGCTTTCATGCTTTCATACTGCTGTTCCAGGATAGCGGTATCTCCATATACCTGAAAGAGCCCCCATGGCACGATGGTAGCCGCATCGCTCCAACCGGCCACTCCATTTTTACGAGGAGGTTGTAAATTGCGATAGATCCATGGAATAATCGTAGGTACGGAACCGTTAGGCCGCTGGTCTGCTCGGAGGTCTTGTAACCATTTGGTGTAGAAGTCGTGCACATTAAAGTTGAACGCGGCCGTTCTGAAGAACACTTGCGCATCGCCTGTCCAGCCGAGTCTTTCACTCCTTTGCGGGCAGTCTGTCGGTATATCCAGGAAATTCCCTTTCAGGCTCCAGGAGATATTATGTTGCAGTTGGTTGATTTCCGGATCGGAGCAACTAAAACTGCCAGTAGGCTGCATGGCCGTGTAGAGGGCGATGGCTGTAAAATTTTCTTTCAGTGGTTTACAGCCTTGTACTTTGATATAGCGGAAGCCATGCCAGGTGAACATCGGTTCAAAGGTTTCAGTGCCTTCTCCTTTCAGGATGTAAGTATCGGTGGCACTTGCTTCGCGTAGGTTGCCGGTGTAGAAGTTGCCGTTTTTATCTAGTACTTCTGCATGGCTGATGCGAATGGTGTCGTTCTTTTTTCCTTTCACGCGGAAGGATACCCATCCTGCTAGGTTCTGACCGAAATCTACCAACTGATCACCGTTTGGCGCCGTAAACACTTTGACCGCAGGTATACGTTCCTGCTTTTTCACTCCCTCGCCAATAGTGGGTACCAGTATATCTTTCGAGAAAACGCCAACGGCCACTGGTTGCCAGTTTGATGGCCGGATGTTGGCGTTGTACAACATACCTCCGTAAATATCTGCATGTAAAACCGGGCCTGTCGTGCATTCCCAGGCACTATCTGTAGCAATGCGTATACTACTGCCGTCGGTGAATTTGATGTCTGCCAAAGCAATAATCGCTGGATCACTGCCATAGTTATTTTTTTGCATCAGTCCTCCGAAAGCCCCTCTATACCAACCTTCCCCCACGATTACCTGTAAATCATTTTTCCCGGATTGCAGATAAGGTTTCAAGTCGTACTGCCGATACTGTAACCGGGTATCGTAACTGGTCCATCCGGGTGCGAAGTACTCCTCTCCGATCTTACGGTTACCCATAAACGCTTCAAAAATACCATGAGCGGTGATGTACAGGGTAGCAGATTGTATGGGTTTATGCAGCGTAAATAATTTCCGGTAGATAGGGCTAGGACGCAATAATGTATCCTCTGTAAATCCTGGAACAATCCACTGGGCATGGTGGCTCCATTCCGGCGACTGGGCGCGTGTCTCCCCGATACAAACAAATACCAGCAATATCCATGATATAAAGAAAAGTTTCATAATATGAAAAGGAGTTGATACCTGCATATTACTTATTTCAAAAATGAAGAAGCTTTACCCGATGTTAACGCCTTGAAAATTTTTCACCGAACCCCCATTGCAGCAGGCTAGATTAAATTTAGATATAAAACGTGTAACTATGATAAACGGTCAGAAAGTGGTAGTAGTACTACCTGCGTATAATGCGGATAAAACATTGCGCATCACCTATGAAGAGATTGACCGCAATGTGGTGGATGATATTATCCTGGTAGACGACTGTAGCAGAGACAATACCGTGGCGGTAGCCAGGGATATTGGTATTCATTACATTATTCGTCACGAAAAAAACCGCGGTTATGGCGGCAACCAGAAATCCTGCTACCAGAAAGCATTGGAACTGGGCGCCGATATTATTATCATGTTACATCCTGATTATCAATATACGCCACAACTAGTAACGCCAATGGCTACATTGATTGCCAATGGCGTATATCCAGTGGTATTTGGCAGTCGTATCCTGGGAATGGGCGCCCTTAAAGGCGGTATGCCCTTGTATAAATATTTCTTCAACCGACTGCTAACGGTTTCTCAGAACCTACTCATGCGCCAAAAACTTTCTGAATATCATACAGGCTACAGGGCTTATCATCGTAGTGTTTTGGAAGCCATTCCTTTTGAAAATGATTCCGAAGATTTTGTATTTGACAATGAACTGGTAGCACAAATATTCTACAGCGGCTTTGAAATCGCGGAAATTACTTGTCCTACCCGCTATTTCAGCGAAGCTTCTTCCATTAATTTCAGGCGTAGTAGTATCTATGGACTGGGGGTATTACAGGTGAGTTTCAAATATTTCCTGCAAAAGTTGGGCATCGCCAAATTCAAGCTGTTTGAGGGCATTACCCCGAATAAATTTGCCAATACCCATAAAGGCCCACTGGACGTGAACGAATTACACGAAGCCCAACTAAAGGTGATCCACAAGCAGTCTTCCGAGCATTAACCCTTTATTAATTTCATTACATTCAATCATAGTCGTAATATTGCTGGCGATAAAAACTGGAAGTATCTCTATAAGCTAGAATAATAAAGACAATGCCTGTATCTATTTCACGCCTTACGTCGGCCGACATTCCGGCAATGATTGATTTACTGCATATTTTCGAAGCAGTATTTGAAATGGAAGATTTTGAAATGCCAGCAAACTCCTACCTGGAGCAATTGCTTTCCAACAAAGATTTCCTGGTCATGGCTGCTCGTGACGAAAACGGAAAAGTTTTGGGAGGCCTGACCGCTTATGTGTTGCCTTCTTTTTATGAAGAAACCGCAGAACTGTATTTGTATGATCTGGGCGTAAGTCCTGATGCGCAAAGACAAGGTATAGGGAGACTACTGCTGGAGGACCTGAAAGATTACTGCCGTAAAGGGAATTTTACCGAATTCTTTGTACAAGCGGTGGAAGGTGATACCGAAGCAATGCGGTTTTATAATGCTACTGGTGGGAAGCCGCTGCGCGTGATTCATTATGATTATGATTTATAGTATCTGATAATTTTATAGAAGTTATTTCAAAGAGGGAATTGACGTCTGCGACGTCAATTCCCTCTTTGTTTTTTTCGTTGTCCCTGCCCTGCGGGCAGGGACAACAGAATGGAGAATTTTGGCTGCTGTTTCTGCGGGCAGCGACGACAGACAGGAGAATTTTAGCTGCTGTTTCTGTGGGCAGGGATGACAGACAGGAGAATTTTAGCTGCTGTTTCTGTGGGCAGGGATGACTGGCTGGAGAATTTTGGCTGCTATTCCTGCGAGCAGGGATAACTGGCTGGAGCCTTGTCTTCTGTTCCTGTGGGCAGGGACGACTGGCAGGAGCCTTGTCTTCTGTTCCCGCGAGCAGGGATGACTGGCTGGAGCCTTGCCTTCTGTTTCCTGCAGGCAGCGATGACTGGCAGGAACATTTTAAAGTTTTTCCGCTTTGCGTAAACGGAAAAAATGATCTCAAAAAAGGAAAGATGTTTCAAATAACATTTTAAACTATTTTATAAATCATTATTAATCAATTAGTATTATTATTTATTTATATTTTTCGAATATTCCATTAGGTGATTATTCTCCTGGTTGAGGCCGGAAAATAGGTCCCAAATGCCCTTATAGTTTTTCCCGATCCGTCTTCATCCCCCTCTTAGGCTGTCGTTACTTTGCAAAAAAATTAACAGTCTTGAAACAGATATACCTATTTCTGAGCTTTATTTTACTGAGTTGGACAGCATTAGGACAGACAGGCGCTATTAAAGGTACCATCACTTCCTCTGATGGTCAACCTGCTCCATACGTGACTATTGGATTGAAAGATACCAGAAAGGGAACATTGACAAATGAAGATGGTACTTATCATCTTAAAAATATTAAACAAGGCCATTATACCCTGATTATTTCCTATACTGGTACCAAAACATTATACAAAGAAGTAGACGTAGTAGCAGAGAAAACCCTTGAACTCAACGGTTCCCTCGAAGCTTCTGCCAGTCAACTGAACGAAGTAGTGGTAGACGGTAAGCGTGG
This sequence comes from Chitinophaga sp., assembly GCF_019236475.1. GTDB lineage: Bacteria > Bacteroidota > Bacteroidia > Chitinophagales > Chitinophagaceae > Chitinophaga. Next base: position 495,493 of record NZ_JAFAIX010000009.1, on the reverse strand, counting down.
CAATACCATCAACAATCGTCAGGTGAACATCGGGAAACTGCCTATTGCCAATATGGATTTACCCCAAGCAGTTACGGTAGTTAGCCATAAAGTATTGGAAGAGCAACAGGCACAACGCCTCAGCGATGTGGTAAAGAATGTAAATGGTATCTATATGGCCTCTATGCGTGCAGGTACACAGGAAAGCTTTAACGCCCGCGGTTATCAGTTCTCTTCTACCAATACCTTTAAAAATGGTGCTCGCGTAAATCCAGGCGCCATGCCGGAAATGAGCTCCCTCGAACGCGTAGAAGTACTGAAAGGTAGCGCTGCTATCCTCTACGGCAACGTAGCCCCTGGCGCAGTAATGAACATGGTGACCAAACAACCTAAATTTAACTTCGGCGGCGAAGTAACCCTCCGTGCAGGTAGCTTTGGGTTATTAAAACCTGCTTTCGATGTATATGGTCCGCTCTCAAAAAATGCGGCCTTCCGCGTGAATGGTACCTTCGAAACTGCCGACAGCTACCGCGATCAAGTACACTCTAAAAGATATTATGTAAACCCCTCTTTACTTTTCAAATTAGGCAAACGCACAGAACTTATCTTACAAGGCGATTACCTAAAACATGATTTCACACCTGATTTCGGTATCGGTTCTATCGCTGATACAGCTATCATCAAAGTGCCACGTAATACCTTCTATGGCGCACCTTGGCAGTATGCACATACACAGCAAACTACTGCCTCTGCCAACCTCAGACACCAGCTCAACAATAACTGGAACCTGAACGCATTGGTATCATATTCTAAATATCAACGTGATTACTTTGCCATTGAAAGAATCCAGGCTAAAAAAGATAGCACCTGGGAACGCCCTCTGGGCCGCAATGCCAACAACGAAGACTATTACTCTGCACAAGTAGATTTTACTGGAAAAGTAAAAACAGGTAGTATTGAACATACCATCCTGGCAGGTGCGGATGCAGACAGATACTACTCCGGCAACTACAATTCTTACGGTATCAGTACCCAGTATAAAACTTCCGGTGGTACTGTATACTACGATAAAATCAATGTATTTGACCCAAGCGCTTTCCCAAGAGCTACCTATATCCCATCAGATACCCTCAAAGCGGTAACTGTATCTCCGATCAACAGAGTAGGTATCTACGTACAGGATCTGATCAGCATTTCTGAGAAGTTCAAAGTACTGGCAGGTGTTCGTTTCTCTTATTTACAAACAGAATCTCCTGTTACTTATAACTTCCTCAACGGTAGCAAAACCGCCACCAGAGGTAGATACGATAATGCATTCTCTCCAAAACTGGGTATCGTTTACAAGCCAAGACCGAATACAGCACTCTTTGCTAGCTATACCAGCTCCTTTACACCTAACTCCGCAAATGATATTTATGGCAACCCATTGGCGCCATCTATCATCGAGCAAATGGAAGCTGGTGTGAAAAATGACTTCTTTGACGGACTGCTGTCTGTAAACCTGACCGCTTACCGTATCAAGAATAATAACTATGCACAAACCGCTCCATTCGACTCCACTGGTAAACAAAACAACAACTCCGCACTCAAAGCATTGATCGGCGGAACCCTCAGCCAGGGCGTGGAACTGGATATCGCGGGCCATCCTATTGCAGGTATGGATGTAGTAGCAGGTTACAGCTATAACAACATGACCATTGATAATGCACCTGCTAATAACGGTTCAGTTAAAGGCGAACGCCTGGTAGGTAACCCAAATCATACCGCTAATGCAAGCATATTTTATACCATCCAGCAATCTAAACTGAAAGGGCTGAAATTCGGTGCAGGCTTCTACTACATCGGTCAGCGCTATGCAGGTTGGAACAACACAACGAATGATAAAGGTGTAGTAACTGCCAACAGATTGATCTCTGTTCCTGGCTTCTCTACCCTGGATATCTCTGCCGGCTATACGATCAAGAAACTCAGCTTCATGGCGAAAGTGTCCAACCTAACCAACACGTATAACTACTATGTGCATGAGAACTATAGCATCAATCCGATTCCTCCTACCCAGTTTGTGGGCACAGTTTCGTACAGATTCTAAGAATTCTTAACACACACATAAAATAATACATTTGCGGCGGCGTTCGCCGTAAATGTATTTTTGATTAAAGATTATTCGTAAAAAAGCATTTTTTATCACCAACACCTATATGAAAATTTTCTTCAGACGTATTCATCTGTATCTTGGACTGGCCGCGGGTTTGATCATCACTATCAGTTGCTTGACAGGCGCTATGCTTGTTTTCGAAAATGATATTACCCAGGCATTGAACCACGACCGGTACTTCGTAACGCCAGTAGGTCAACGCCTGCCACTGGATACGCTAGCCGCCCGTGTACAGCAGGTAGTGCCAAAGGCCAAAATCGCCCGTATACAGGTGTTTGCCGATCCGGAAAGAACCGTTCAGATACTGTTTGAAGAAGGTAAAAAGAAAGAAGGAAAAGAAGCGCGAGAAGCTAAAGCGGAGAAACCTCAAGCAGCCAAAGGTGATAAACCAGGAAAAGAAGCACCTAAGAAAAAAGAAAAAGGACGCACTGCCTTTGTAAACCCTTATACCGGCCAGGTGATTGAGCTGTACAGCTATCAGGCTACTTTCTATTACAAGATATTTTCCCTGCACCGATGGTTGCTTTCCGGCGATACCGGAAAAGTAATTATCGGTACTAGTACATTCATCTTCCTGTTCATCCTCATCACAGGTATCATTCTTTGGATACCTAAAACAAAAAATATCCTCCAACAACGTCTCAAAATCAAATGGGATGGCAACTGGAAACGCGTAAACAATGACCTGCACGTGGTACTGGGCTTCTATACCAGTATTTTCCTGTTCATCATTGCATTCACTGGCCTTACTTGGTCTTTCCAATGGTTCAGCGATGCGTTTTATGCGCCATTAGGTGGCACTAAACCTGCAGAAATGCCGAAAAGCGCGCCTGTAGTGGCAGATGCCAGCAAAGTGATTTCCTTTGAATCAGCAGTACAGGCAGTTCAACAGACAGATCCCACTGCCCTCTTTTACAGCGTGGCCACTCCGAAAGACAGCGCAGGCACTTTTGTAGTAAATGCCCTCCCGAAAAACGCTAGCACAGAAGTGGCTACCACCACTTATTATGTAGACCAGCATGCTGGGAACATCGTGTCTTCCCAAACCTTTGCAGCACGTCAAATAAATCAAAAGGTTAAAAGTCTGATTAAACCGATACATACTGGTGCTATCTACGGTACACCTACAAAAATTCTCTGGTTGATGATTGCCTTGATGGGAGCCATCTTCCCGACTACAGGTACGCTCATGTGGATTAACAGAACACGTAAAAAGAAAAAGAAAGCACCCGCGAAAGTGGAATTGCAAGAAAATGTAGTAGGTTAGTTCCGGAATTAAAATTAATGCGGGCGGCCTTAGTGTAAGGCTGGGCGTCCGGATCTCTTTCATTCAAATTACAGGGCTCACCATCGACAGTTAAGACTATGATATGTAAGCAAATCACCATACACGCCTCCCCCGCTAAAGTCTGGGCTTCGCTGACAGATCCAGCATTAATTCGTTTATGGATGCCCGATATAGATGCGGAATTAACCTGTTCCTGGGAAGTTGGCAGCGAAATCAGGCTGGAAGGACATTTACACGGACTCCCATTTCTTAATAAAGGAATCATCAAAAAGATAAAAAAGGAAGAATTGTTGGAATACACTTGGTGGAGCTCACTCACAGAAGTGCCAGATGTAGCGGAAAATTACTCACTTATTCAATTCAGCATACAAACAGGCTCCTCCTACATTACGCATTTGTCTTTCCAACAATCAGGATTTGTATCCGAAGTTTCATTGCTCCATTTCAATTTCTACTGGAATACAACGCTAGCACTTATTCAACGCCTAAACGAACAAGCTTAAGCTAATTGCTTCCTTAAAGTATTCGGCGTGCTACCGTACCATTTCTTAAAACTATGCTGAAAGGCCGCCGGCTCTGCATATCCCAGCAGATAACCTACATCCGCCACGGAATATTGATTATGCCGCAGTAACATCAACGCTAAGTCTTTATTGAGATCATCTGTCAATTGACGAAAGGTGACCTGCTCTTTTGCCAACGCACGCTGGAAAGTACGCGGGGTCATGTTGAACCCATCTGCCACTGTTTTCAGCTCTGGTAATGCCGGGGTAGCCATTTGCAGCGCCGCAATTTTTACTTTATTGATAAAACCGGTTTCCTGCTTCAGTCCCTCGATCAATTTTAGATACTGCGGTACCAGGTAATCCAATTGGAGCCTGCTGTACTTACCAATGGCAGCCTGTAAGCGTATATCCGAAAACGTTATCGCATATATTTTATCTAATCGGAAATCCTCCGGATAATCGTCATTCCATGCAGGGGTATGGATCACATACTGTAAAGGCCCTGCGCTCATCATCTGTAATTCTTTGGCAACGATGGCTAACAAGGCTTCCAACAAGAAGCGGTTGCCAGCATCTTCCTCATTATTAACGTGTAGGGTTATACGATGTTGTTTCCCCTTGCTCTGCACTTTCATCTCTATAAAAGGCAGCGTGGCCGCCACAAAATGCTGGAGATAGAATATCCCCTCCTCTATGGTAGCCGCTTGCAAGGATATCTGGTAAATCAATCCCAACGCATTCAACTGCATAAATCCCGCTACTTTAATGCCCATCTGCGCTTCGTTGTTGGCGGCATGAATGCGGGATAGCACGTCATAAAGGTAAGTAACCGGTACCATGTCCTGGTCCGCATGCAGCCGGCCAAATTCAGCTTGCAGCGCTGCAACCATTGGCTGGTGGCGCTCTTCCAGTGTGAGGGCCGCGTAATCTATAAAGGGCTTGATATGGGCAGCTAAAATATGGGAAGACATACCAAAAACAATTTTGTCGTAAAATATCAATTTTAAAGATAGGTTACAAACTAGTTTTGTCAAAAAATAAATGATATGGAAACACTGAAAAAAGTATTAATGGTAAACGCTATCAGCTCAGGGGCAACAGGTATACTCATGGTGATACTTCCTGGCTTTATATCTCATCTGTTTGGCACCACTGTTAACTGGCCTTACATAGCAGTGGGTGCATTCCTCATCGTGTTTGCCGCGTTTGTAGGGATGACTGCCAGGAAACCACAGGCAGGGCCAGTACGCCTCATCATTGCAGGAGATGTAACCTGGGTGATAGGCAGTGCCCTCATCATTACAGAAGGTTTATTCGGTCTGACTACCATCGGATACATTGCTACGGGCGCAGTAGCTGCATGGGTGGCGATGATGGCGGTTTTACAGTATAGGTTTCTGCGGGTGGCATTACAGCAGGCCAGCCACTAAACTATAAAAAACTGCACCAGGGATTTTACGGGCGATCTTTGGTGCAGTTTTTATTTACATTTGAGACCTAAATAGCCGTTTCATGTATGCATTTTTACTAGCATTGCATTCGCTGGTACGTTGGCTGGTAGTAATAGCCCTCGTTGTTTCGCTCTTCACTACCTGGCGTGGTTGGCTGCAAAGTCGGGCTTTCACTGCTAAGAACAGGTTGCTGCGCACCTGCACCACCGCCATTTCACATACGCAAGGCCTGATTGGTATTGTCCTTTATGTTATCAGTCCTGTAGTACAATATTTCCTGCAACATTTTGGACAAGCAGTGAAATTACGGGAGATACGATTCTTCGGATTGGAACACAGTTCTATGATGCTCACCGGCATTGTAATGCTGACGATTGGCGCCTACAAATCCAAACGTCGTCCTGCGGGTAAAGAGCAGTTTAAAATACTGGCTATCTGGTATACGATTGCATTTGTGATTATGTTCTTTAGTATTCCCTGGTCATTTTCTCCACTCACCAGCAGACCCTACCTACGGCCGTTCTGATAAATAAATTTAGACCCGTCAGCCATTTATTTTTTAAATTCGTAAGTATGACGGACAAGAGAAAAACGATCGATCCAATAGCGTACCTGGCTCAGCTAGAACATCCGCTGAAAGAGGTCGTTGGCGCATTGAGAACTGTCATAATGGAGGCGGCACCGGAAATCGGTGAGCAAATAAAATGGAACTCTCTGAGTTACTATTTTACGGGAGAAATGGAGATATTCGAGGCTAAAACCTACCAACGCGACCTGGTGGTATTAAACCTGAACAATAAAGAATATGTACTATTGGTATTTCCCAACGGAGCCAGCATTACCGACGATAGCGGGCTGCTGGAAGGCTGCTTCCCTGACGGCAGAAGAATTATAAAATTTGCCACGCTCCATGAAGTAGACGCCCGAAAGAAGGATTTACAACAAATTGTCAAAAACTGGCTGGTACAGGTCATTAATAAATAAGCTATTGCATTTGCTTCACCATACAGGAATCCTCATCTTACATCGCCCAAATCAGCAATTCAATGCTGCTTTCAGTATGATGAAAGCGGATCTTCCTGCACTAGAAAAGCAACTGGGATTACTGCATCCATCAGAATTGGCGGTATATCAGCGATTCCCAGCTACCAACAGGAAAATAAGCTATCTCCTAGGCCGACTCACTGCCAAACACGCAGTGGCTACCTTACATAACATTACAGACCTTCCCGCTATTCATATCCACAGCGGCGTATTTGAGTTCCCCATCGTTTCACATCCGCAAATCCAGCAAGTACAAGTAAGTATCACGCACAGTACGAATCTGGGCTTGGCCATTGCCTTCCCGGAAGCGCATCCTATGGCGGTCGATTTCGAGCATATTCGCCCGGATCACATGGAGGCGATGGAAGTAGCCATCATGCCCGCAGAAAAGAAACTACTACAGGCAGCAGGACTTAATAACGTTAACGGATATACGACCCTTTGGACAGCGAAAGAGGCCCTTTCGAAAATATTAAAAACAGGATTAACCGCTGGGTTCGAAATCCTAGAAACCGCTGCCATACAGAAAACTGGCAGTCTCACCGAAATAACTTTCAAACACTTCTCTCAATACAAAGCATTATCCTTCTCTACGGAGAAAGATGTATGTACACTGGTGCTTCCTAGAAACACCCATGCAGATATCAGTATCTTACAGCAACATTTTACCGCGCTGTCAAACCAGTAATTTTTTATTTTTAAAGGCATCCAGCAATAAAAAAGCCCCTGCCGGAAAATCCTGACAGGGGCTGCATTCATCAAACTTTATTTTACATCAAGACATACTAATTTCCCATCCATCGTGCTGGCGAGAATTTTCCCGTCTGCCACTGGCAACACTGCATTCACCAGGCAATTGGAAATCTTATGTTTCCAACGTACCATATGGGTTTTCGCATCTACAGCATAGACCACACCGGAATGCGTAGGTACATAAATTACCCCTTTATATTCCACTGGTGCAGCGGGGTCCAACTCATAGTCCATTTCCGCGTTTGATTGCCATAAAACCTGCATGGTATCTGCTTTTGCGGCAATGCCCAACAAATGCCCTTCCATGGTTTTGACAAACACAGTGGAGCTATCTATTGATAGTCCCAATGATTCCCGCACTTTATGTTCCTTCAATGATTTACGCCAAATTACCTTGCCGGTAGCGGCATCGAAGGCCGTCATGTATCTATCTGGCGCTACAATGAAGACCTTATTATCCGCAGCCACTGGCCAACAGGCCGCTGGTGAAAACATCCTGTTGGAAGCGCCATTGTTCCATTTCCACTGCAAGGCGCCAGTAGCGGCATCCAAGGCATAGAAATCATTTCCCCAGCTACCGAAGTAAATCTTGCCTTGGTAATACAAAGGCTTGTCTTCCACAAATCCGTTTACATCCGTAAACTCCCATTTAAGCTTGCCGGATACGAGGTCAATAGCGCGGAAATGTCCATCTGAAGAACCGACATAGGCGATATTGTTGACAATCTGCGTACTTGCCACCAATGGTTTATCTGTAGCGAATTTCCAGAGGAACTTTCCTGTGGAAGCCTGTAAACAGTAGATATGATGGTCAGACGAGGCTACTACTACCCTATCGTTGTACACAGCGGGAGTGGCATAAATTTTACCTTCCGTAGGAAAGTTCCATTTTCGTTTGCCGGTTTGTAGTTGCATCGCATAAATTTCACCAGCCGTATTGGTAGAAATCACGAGATCCTTACTTAGCGCCATTCCGGAACCGATATCACTATGATCCTGGTAACTCCATCTGCGTTTCACATTAGGAAATGAATCGTTCATAGCGTAAGACGGACGTGGAAATGCAGGCTGTCCCGCCACTGCACGATGACTGAGCAAGGGCACCGCCGCCCATGGCCGATTTTTGCCTATTAGGGGCGTACGCTCTTCAAAAGAAGCTTTGCCATCCGCGATCGTAACAATATTGTACCCCCCAATACTGTCCTTTGCACGTAGGTTAGACCTGCACATAACGCCTGGTATCTGTTCAAAATCAAACACGCGATTGGCATGTCCGTGACCACAGAGAATCAGTTGGATGTTATGTTTTTTCAATGGGTCAATAGCTTCGAACCAATTGTTCAGGTCCGCATTCTGCGGATAGTGATTGATATAAATTACTGGTGTAACGGTATCCAATGTGGCCAGTTGCTTATTTAGCCATACGATATTTTCGCGGGGAACCTGTCCTGGTCCCATGCGCATGTTGGGGCCACAGTTGGTACCTAGGAATTGGTAACCACCATGACTAAACGAAAAAGTTTCATCGCCGAAAACTTTCCGGAAGGTATTCCCCCCACTCTCCGACCATTTGGTATCATGATTGCCGGGAATAATATACCAGGGCTTATTCAGCTTATCCAGTATGGATTTGGCCAGTTGCAATTCTGCATCTGAACCGAATTCGGTGATGTCGCCGGAGATGATTACAAAGGCCAGATCCGGTTGTTGGTTGATATCTGCTACCGTGCGTTGCAGGTCTTCCAGGGCATTGTCGCCACCCACATGGGTATCTGACACTTCAGCGAATTTAAATTTTTGCTGCGCGACAGCCTGCCCTCCAATACCTCCGAGTAACAGACTGCAAAGCAGTAGCGAATTCCATATTTTCATGTGTTCTATTTTCGTGCTGTTTTATTCCCAATAAGGGTTTTGTACCAAGTTCGGATTTAACAAGATTTCATTCACTGGCAATGGGAAAAGGTAATTCTTGTTCTCATTGAAAGTTTTCACCTGGTGAGGATATACCACCATATTTCCCTGAGAACCGGCCGTCAGTTCATGATCGGTACCCAGGATGTAATATTGCACCACCGGGTTCGACGGTGTAGGTTTCTGGTCCACTACTGCCACATCTGGCAACCCATCGCCATCCATATCCATCTCCCCTTTAGCCGGGCAGTACATCCCCAGGAATTTCTCTGCCAACAAATGGCCTTCTTTCCAACGCATCAGGTCCTGGTAACGAAATCCTTCCATAGCCAATTCTATGCGGCGCTCCCTTCTTATCTCTAAGATAATAGGATCGCTGGTATGCGCATACAGTTTGCTTACTTCCGGATCAGGAATAATGGTTGCAATATTCAAGTCTGGCATACCCGCCCTGCGGCGGATCAGGTTGATGGACTTATCCGCATCTGCCTGGGAAAATTTTCCTAATTCCGCTTTTGCCTCTGCGTAGATTAATAACACCTCCGCATATCTGAAAACAGGTAGGTCATTGGTATTGGTATTATAACCATCCTGATCGGTACCTGTAACAAATTTAATACACTGATAGCCGGTTTGCGCCACACTGAAATCAGGGACCAATTTTTTCGTAGTGCCGATGCGGGTATAACCGGGTGTTCGCATGATCTGCGCCATACGTGGATCACGGTTGGCGGTTTCCTGGAGGAAAGTCATTTTATCATAACCAGCTACCGCGGAGAATGGCGTACCGTCTTTCATCAAGAAGCCATTCACAAAGGATTTGGTAAAGCCGGGCATCGCCAATGTGGATACGGTAAATACACCGTTGGCAGCATGTCTCTTCGCTAATGTTCCGTCGAATATTTCTGCCAGGATATATTCATCTGTGCTAGCATTATCTGCCGCAAACATATTCCCGTAATCTTTTGTAGGATTGCCGGTACTATAGAGTTTATACCCACTGCTAAATAGCGCAGTAGCCGCGTCAACGGCCGCCTGTAATAAATCAGGTGCCGTTCCATCCAGGTGGAGTTCATCATGATATTTGCGGTAGGTGCCTTCGTATAGGCATACGCGTGCCTTCAGTGCGAGGGCCGCCCATTTGCTAACCCTACTCACATTGCGGGTTGTAGGCAAGTGAGCGATAGCGTAATCGATATCGGCAAATACAGAGTCGAACACCTGCTTACGTGGTGTACGCGGATTATATAGTTCAGGACTGCTCTCATTCAGAGAAGTACTGTACCAGGGTACATCGCCAAAGCGTTTCAGTTTATCAAAATAAAACATGGCGCGGAAAAACCTGGCCATACCGGCGTACTTTTCCTTCACGGTATCTGGCGCCTGTGCGCGGCGATAGTTCTCCAAGAAATAGTTGATATTGCGTAGGCGATCCCATGTCCAGCCAGCCTCTGAGGCGCTATTGGGAACAGGTAGTTTTCCTGCCACCAAGTTACTATTGGAGGATTCCACGTTATCGCTGCTACCATCATCCTGGAAAACATTACTGCCAGGAAGGTAGACATAAAAGCCATTGGTATAGATTTCCAGGTCCTTTTCTGTATTAAAGAATTTGCCAGGTTCTATCTGGCTAATAGGAGATTTATCGAGATAATCTTTCTTGCAACTACTCATCAGTACCAGCACTGATAAAAAGAGCGATATACAACAGGTGAGCTTCTTCATATCTTCAGGAGATTGTCTGTTTTAGAAATTAATGTCCAGGCCAGCGGTAAACGTACGCTGCATAGGGTACACGAAACCATTACCGTTGGAACCCGCATCTGGCTCATCGCCGATAGTTTCCGGATCAAAAGCTTTGGATAGTTTAGTCCAGGTAAAGAGGTTCTGACCAGAGCAGTAAATGCGTACGCGGTTCAGTTTAATCTTACTGGTTAAGGCATCCGGCAAGGTATAGCCGATGCTTACATTTTTCAGGCGCAGATAAGAAGCATGCTGCAAGTAGCGCGTTTGCGGGAACGTCAGCGAGTTGTTGCTATTGAATGCTTCGTATGCCCGTGGCCGTGGGAAATAGGCATCTGGATGTTCTGGCGTCCAGTAGTTGCCCTGGATATGATCGTATACAGGTTGGTTCCAGCGGTTATAGAATCCCCAGAATACGCCAGATTCCGCACCTGGCCAGAAGTCTTTTTTACCTATACCCTGGAAGAATACATTTACATCAATATTACGCCAGTTAGCGCCTAAGTTGACACCGTAGGAATAGCGTGGAGTAGAATTACCAATCATCACCAGATCTCCATGATCTGCGAGGGTATATTTACCGCTATAAATTTCACCGTCCTGATTTACATCTTTGAACTTGATATCTCCGGCCATAGGGTGACCATTCACTTTATAAGGGATGGCAGATACTTTTTGTTGATCTGCATGCTTCAGGTATTCATCATCCGTTTGGAAGAAACCTTCAGTGATATACCCCCAAATGCCACCCAATTTCTGGCCTTCATAATAATCGCCCAAGTATTTGTTGGGATTATCATAGCGAGTGATCGTGGTTTGGTAATCGCTGAGTACAACAGCGATATTATATCTGAACGGTTTTCCACCCAACTGGCGCTCATCTTTCCATTTAAGGGAGAGTTCCCAGCCTTTGGTGCTCAGATCGGCCGCATTGGTACGCGGTTCGCTGGTACCCAGCACAGCAGGCAGGGATTTACTTTTGGTAAGCATGTTAATCGTTTGACGGTTATACCAATCAGCTCCTATTTCCAAACGGTTATCCAGCAATCCCATATCGGCCCCGAAATCCAGTGTACGAGCTGTTTCCCAAGTCAGGCTACGCGCTACCAGACCAGGCGCATAAGTACCCAATGGCTTGGCGCCATCTATAATAGCAGTGATGGGCGATACCGTCATGGTGCTGAAATAGGCATAATTGCCAACCTGCTGATTACCCAGCGAGCCATAAGAGGCGCGGAGTTTGAAGGAATTGATAACAGGTTTTAAGGCACTGAAAAAGTTTTCCTGGCTCATCAACCAACCTGCAGATACAGATGGGAAGAACCCAAATCGTTTGCTGGAAGGGAAGCGGGAAGTACCATCATAACGGCCATTGGCTTCCACAAAATATTTCCGGTCGAAATTATAGGCCATACGATAAAACATACCTTGGAGTGCCCAATCTTTGTTATCATCACCTGTCTTCACCAGTCCTGATGCGAGATTCAGGGATCCGTAGTTATCCGAGAGGTTGTTCTCTACATAACCATAAAAGCTACGATACTTGTTTTGTTCCTGGTTAAAACCGGCGAGTACATCGACATTGTGTTTACCAAACCGCTTTTCATATTCTGCATATAGGTTGATAACGCTGTAGATATTTTCATTGAAGGTGGTCTGGTAGAAATCTTTATTGGAATAGTTCGCGATATGACCGGGTTTGTCTTCATACTTCAACTGGCGGGCCTTACGGTCGTCTCGATCTTGGTTCCACACCATCGTAGCATCGCCATTAATGCGGAAGGTATTATCGAAGAAACTGGCTTTAAACCCAATGGTATTGCGGAATAGTTGTCGGTTTTCGATTTCGCGACCGCCATCCTGTAAACTGCCGAAGGTGAGCATACCCGCTTGTGTCCAGTTACCATTAGGGGTTTTGATTACTTCATAAGGGTTGGCGAATAAAGAGAGATACCGGTACGCATTGAATTCACCGTTTACAAATTTATTGGGCGCATCATACTTTCCTTGATCGTATTCGCTACCAGCAAAAACCTTCAGCCAGTCGAATGCCTGCAAATCAATGCGGGAGCGGAAGTTATAGCGTTTATACTTATCCGTGGCTACGCGGAAAGTACCATCCTGCGTTTGGATACCGCCGGAAAGATAGTAGCTCACTTTATCCGAACCACCGGAAATACTCAGGAAGTTTTTGGCGAAGGGTTGTCTATCGTTATAAAATTCCTTGTACCAGTCGGTATTGCCACCACGAATCCAGGTGTTATTGGACGCGTTAATCCCGAGGGCTGGCAGACTTGGATCTGCCTGGCGTTTCTTCAGGTAATCGATCACCAGCAGCATGTCCGAGTTATCTATCCCGGCATATCCTTTATAGGCTTCATTTTGCAAAGTAGCAGCCGCGAGGGGATCATTTATAACATGTGGGAGTCCTAACGGTGAACTATATCCGAAAGAGTTGGAATAATGGAAATTCACTTTTCCTTTCGTCCCTTTTTTGGTGGTGACCAAAATGACCCCAAAAGCCGCTCTGGCCCCATAAATAGCGGCGGAAGCAGCATCTTTCAATACGGATACACTTTCCACATCTTCCGGATTGATCAGGTTAATATCTCCTTCTACGCCATCTACCAGAATCAGCGGACCGCCACCATTAATAGAAGTAGTACCACGGAGGTTGAAGGTACCACCTCTATCAGCGCGACCATCAGAAAAGGTAATATTCAAGTTAGGGATTACGCCTTGCAGTCCTTGTGCCACATTGGTGATAGGGCGGTTCTCGAAGACTTCCTTTCCTGCCTGGTTTACCGCGCCGGTAATATCTTCTTTCTTGCGGGTACCGTATCCCACTACCAGTACTTGCGACAGCAATTTATCTTCTTGTTTCATTTTCACTGCCAGCGTGATGTGGCTGTCGGCGCTCACTTCATAACCGGGGTACTCTTTCTTCTCATAACCGATGAGGCTAAACGAAAAGGTATATTTTCCTTTAGGTAGTTGTTTAAAAGAAAAGATACCATGGTCGTCGCTGATGGTGCCAGTGACGGTCTTTTTTCCCATTTCGGTGGCTACCACGTTTACACCTATCAACACTTGGCCTTTTTCATCATGAATCACGCCTTTCACCATAGGGGAGCCCGACTGCGCCCTGGCTGTCAGGGTGAGTAGGCACATGAATAGCAGGGCATAGCAATGCCGTATTGCCAATGGCAACAGTTGTTTTCTGAATATCATAAGATTTAATTAGCGGACGGTATGTTTAATTTGGCTTAGGTTTTAATTTTTTATGGTTTCCATACAGATGGTACTATCGTTTCGTTGTATGGTCAGGTTATTCAGATCGGCGAGTACTTTCAGGATGTTGTCCAGTGGTTCTGTTTTATTGAACTCTCCGGTGAAAGTGGCTTTCCGTGATATGCCTGACAGTTTTATATTTTCATGATAATGCGTCTCCAGCACTTGAATGATCCTGTACAGTTTTTCATTGTGGAATTCAAAGGTCGCATCTGTAACTACAGTGGTGTTTTCATATAATGGTCTGATATTATCAACTTTTTGTGCCCGCGCGATGTGGATGTGATTACTTTCCGCATCGGTGTGGAATTCATCTCCTGGTAATAAAATTATGGGTGCAAATGCCACTTGTTGATGACTGCCCGCTATCTGCACTTTTCCTGCCAGCAGTTTTACTTTCGTGGCTTTTCCAGCGGCGGTTTCCACTTCAAATACAGTACCCAGGACCGTGGTAACCACTTCGTTGGCGGTAACGGTAAATGGGTGGCGTGCGTCTGTCACAACATCAAATTTTGCTTTCCCCTGAAGGGTTACTTGGCGATTAGAAGTGAAGGCGATCGGACAAGTGAGGCGTGCGTCTGGTGATAGCCAAACTTTAGAACCATCTGGTAACGTCAGATTTTGTATGACGGAACTTTTGTTATGCCAGACGGTATCGGTATTTCGTATAGGCGTTATAGTGGTACTAGCAATAATTTTTTCTGTTTTTGGTTGTTGTTTTTGTAACAAATAGCCGCTTGCTGATACTAATAGTAAGATAGCGGCGGCGGCCCACCAGATGCGATGGGTGTGTATGGGACGCATAGATACCGCTGTTTCCTGCATGATAGCCGTTTTGATACGGCTGGCAGCAGCATCGTCCATCATGGTATTGCTGGTAATTGTTTCCCATTCAGCTTCAGGGAAGGCTTCATCCAACAATTCCGGATGTTCATCCAGGAGGGCCAGTATTGTTGCTTTTTCGGCATCAGTACAGGTTCCGGCGAAATATTTTTGCAGACGAAGGCGGATATCATCCATAACAGGTGATGTAAGTTTAAAAGAGTATACGAATGAAAAGGAAAGATCCCCTAGTGGAGGTAAAAAAAATTTTAGCGCAGCAGTTGGCGCAGTTGTTTCAAGGCTTGCGCGATATGGTTTTCCACGGTTCTGGGCGAGATAGCCAGGTGCAATGCAATCTGTTTGTAGGAGAATCCCAGGTTGCGGCTCATATGGAATACTTTTCTGCGTACGGGAGGCATGGTATCCATGATCTTGTGAATTTCCTGCAGTTGTGCATCTGTGGCTGGTTCCGGCGTATAGGCGTTGGTGGTAGTGATATGGCTTTTATATTGCTGGAAAGCGGCGGTATCCCTGATTTCCTTTCGGATCACATCTATGAGGGAGGTTTTCATAATACGGAAGAGTTGTACTTGCAACGGCCATTCATCAGAGAGGAGATGTCTGCTGGTCCATAGTTTGATAAAGGCTATCTGCACCAGTTCTTCTGCGAGATACTGTGAACCTGTTTTTTTATAAAAATAGCCATACAGTCGCCCGCTCCATTCGTCGTATACCTGTTCTAGTGCGGCATGATCTCCTGATCTGATGGCAGCCAACAAGTTGTCCATGTTGTTCCTGTATTACACCACAAACCTACTATATGGGATAGTTGTCAGTATGTTATATTTATGTAAAGGGGAATTCCCTGCTTTTAAAGTACAAATATTATTAATACGATTTCCATAAAGCAGTGTCGTAAATCGCTAGGGCATGCGGGTTTGTAATACTTGTATCGATAACCGTGGAATCGCCTACCTGGTGGTAGCATTCAACGATCTCGAGAGGATCTGGGCTGGATACGTCTTGCGGTGGCGTAAAACGCACGCCTCTTACCAGCACCATGGAATCACCCTGCCAAGCATATTCTTCTTTGAAGATGGTAGTGAAAACGCCACCAATGATAAAGGAGCGTAGTTTTCTGCTGGCGGTATCGAAATGTAAATTAAATCCTTCGTTGCCGTTGTGGCGTAAATGCAGACTTCCATCTGCATGCGCCAACATGGGGTACTGTTGAATATTGCCGTGCATGGTGGGTGCGCTGCACAGGATTACATCTGTGAGGCCGTCGCCATTAATATCTTCCATGCGCATATTGACCACATCCCAATCGTTGAGGGTATCCAGTACTTGCCAGGTATTATTTGTTTCCTGGAGAATCCAGCAGAAAGACCGCTCATCAGAGGATTCCAGGCAAGTGGCAAGATGTCCTTTATTCCACGGGACTTTAGCCAGGATAAACATGTTATAGGAAGTAGATCTGGAGCTATCTGGTAGTTGATCTAGTTTCTCCAGGATAAAATGGAGGCTATCCGGGAATTGTATGCCGGTACGTGATTTTTGGGGAGCATTGCCGCAGGCATTTATTACAAACGCCATGCATAGCAACATCGCATGCTGAATTTTCATAGAAGGTACAGTAAAGATATAAGGATAACAAGTTATGTATTTTTGAGGAGGAAAATTACAAACTGCTAAAAAATACACCTATTGTGTAGAGTAGATAAAAAGAGTGGGGATGATCGAATAGCGTGCATGATATTAGATACTTACCCCGTGGCATTATTGAAAATGATGCCTTCGGCATCATTTTTTTGAGTTTCTGTTTCCGCGCTACGCGCGGAAACAGAACGTTAGGGATGTACGGACCTATCGCGGCAGCATGTTGTAGAAGGTATGTGCCAGCATTTTGCGGAACGTTTACGCCAGTGTGTTGTTGAGCGTTTGAGCCAACGTTTTGCGGAACGTTTGAACCAGCGTGTTGTAGAGCGTTTGAGCCTGCGTTTTGCGGAACGTTTGAACCAATGTGTTATAGAGCATTTGTGCCAGCGTTTTGCGGAACGTTTGAGCCAGCGTGTTGTAGAGCGTTTGTGCCAGCGTTTTGCGGAACGTTTGCGCTAGCGAGTTAATGCTTTATTACCAACCCTTGTTCAGGTACGTACTTATCGTATTCCATATGCTTCGCAATTTTAGTGGCAGCATCTTGGCCATACAATCTGGCGACCAGGTGCAAAGCACCGTCAATACCGGCGGAGATACCTGCAGTGGTAATAATACGGCCGTTGTCTACATAGCGTACGTTGTCCAATACTTTCGTATTGGGGAGCATGTTTTGTAAATGTTTAATGCTGTTGTGAAAGGTGGTAACTGTCAAATGATCCAACAATCCTGCATTCGCTAGGATGAAAGCGCCCGTGCAAACAGAGAAATAACCCTTAGTGCTGGCATCTCTTTGCTTGATCCACTGAATAATGTCGGGGTCCTTGCCGGCCACTTCATCATCACCGCCAAATACAGCGAAATAATCAGCAGGTGGCGCATCTTGAATGCTATAGTCCGGGTTGATTTTCAGAATACGTTGCGAGGTAATAGGTGCCTTTGTTTTCGCCACCGTGAAGACTTTAAATCCCGCATAGGAGAAAACCTCCATTGGCCCTGCAAAATCCAATACTTCTACCCCATCATAAAGGAAGAAACAGATAGTAGGCGGTGTTGGCTTCAGTGAATCTACTTTGGGAATTAATTGCATGCCACAATGCGGACATACGCCAGGCTGATGGAAAATAATGGAATCACAGCTTCCACAGGGCGGACAAACATATTCCGGGGCCGATTGCTGCGCGAAAGAGAACAAAGGCAGCAATAACAACCACATCATCAAATATTTCATATAACTGGTTTATGAAAACAAAGCTAGTGCAGTACCAGGAACGAATCCGGCCAAAAACAGGGAAAATCAGGCCATATTCAACTCCACACCCACTTTGCGGGCAAGCGTTCGCAGATGCTTGACATCGCTGATGCCACAGGTTTTCGCGATCCAAGCAGCTTTGTGGTCTTCTTTCAGCAACTGTTTGGCCTTTTCATCCCGGAGTTCCCGGATATACTGGCCAATAGTAACGCCGGTTTCCGCCTTGAATAAACGCGTGAGGTTGCGTGGAGAGGCATACACTAAGGCAGACAGGGCGGACAAACTCAATTTCTCATGCAAGTGGTGTGTGATATAGTCCTGTACTTGGTGCACCTGGTGATTGATATGTTGGCGGTGTTGCAGATATACGCTTTGTTGAGAGGCCGCACCATCACGCCGCATGTAGATGACCATATCCTTCGCTACGGTACAGGCGAAGTCGGGCCCGTGGTCCTCTTCTACCAAGAAAAGCGCCAGGTCTATGCCGGTGGAGATGCCGGCACTCGTATAGATGCGATCACTTTTTACAAAGAGCCTGTTTTCTTGCACCTGGAGCTGCGGGTATTGCTCCTGCAATTGTTTCGTATAGGCCCAATGGGTAGTACAGCTTCTGCCATGGAGGAGACCTGCCGCTGCGAGAGCAAATGCCGCGGTACAAACAGAACAGATAGTAGCACCTGTACGCGCCGCTTGTTTTAACCAAGGAATCCATTGAGGGTCATCGGCCCGGTTCCAACGGGAAAGTTCCATACCAGCAACGATCAGGATATCTTCTGGTTGCACCTGCACAGATTCCAGCGGCTCCACCTGCGTGAACATCAATCCCGCAGAGGAAACTGGCTGCCGGTAAGGCGAAACATATTTCAGCTCATAGGGATAGCCGCAGCAGCCCGACTCATAAAACACAGTAACTGCCCCTGCCAGATCTAGCAGGTGCACACTATCAAACAAGAGGAAAATAACACGTCGGGTAACCATGAAACGAAGATAAGAAAGGCCACGGAAACAGGGAGGCCTGGCTGTCTCCCTATAACGCTAAAATACGTACATTTGAAAAGCTCATCCTAAAACCTTACAACTATGAACTTTTTTAAGAGAAAAACCACCTGGACAAACGCAGAATTCATTCCATTAAAACTTTGCATAGCCAGTATATACGTCATTGTAGGCGCCCATTTTCATGAATTTTTCAGTCGTTTTTATGTTCCACTGTTTATACTTTTTTGTATTTGTGTGGTATGGGCAGTGGCGATGTGGGTAAAGAAAATGAAGGAGTAATAATACGATTCGCCATAAATGCGGGTACAAAGTTTATTCGTGATCGTTAATATCATCTGATTGCCGGATGCACTAAAACGAAGTAAGCGATGAAGAGCATCCAGCAATAAATGAAGAAACGACCCATTAGCATACAGTATGGGAACTATATCATTTCAGACAGCCAGCCCTCGCACTTGAAAATTTTGCATAGCAGCCTGGCCGGAGTACCTTTGCTTGGCGTAACAAGTGGACTATGTATACAAAAGAGGAAGTTTCCCGACAAAAGCAATCATTCTGGACGGCATTCGGAAAATATATGAAACCAGTGCTATCCGCAGATGGCGATATCATTAGCTGGTCTAATTATAAAACAGGCATACCTGGTATCAGTTTCAAACTGGATGCTGATTTTGATACCGCAAGTGTGGCGATTGTTATCTTGCAGAAAGATATCGTGCTTCAGGAAGACTTCTATCTGCAATTCGAACAGCAAAGAAGTATCCTCGCGGCTTCGCTCGAAGAAGATGACTGGGAATGGGAACTGGAATTCACAGATGAATATGGCAGAACAGCCTGCCGGATCAGCAAAGAAATTTCCGGCGTTAATGTGATGCGCCCAGACGACTGGCCCAAAATTATTTCATTTTTCAAACCAAGGATTATTGCCCTGGATGAATATTGGAGCATGGCTAAATACAGCTTCGAAGCACTGCTGACAGGCAGATAAAATGATGTCTTCACAACCATTTAACCCGATAAAAAATAGCGATTATGAATTTGGCTGAACAGTATGTAAAAGGACTGAAAGAACGCCTCCTTGAGGAAGACAGCGAGGACTTATCCTACGCTACCGGCGCTTCTGAGGCCCAACTAGCACAACTGAAAGCGCGCTACCCACAAACCCCGGACACCCTGCTGCAACTACTTGCCCAAATCAACGGCACTTACAGCCAATGGTATGGAGAACACAAAGTAAAAGTACCTATCCTGGGCTCCGATGTGTTTGAATACCCCTATTACCTGAAGTCCGTAGAACAAATCATCGCCATTCCAAAGTTTGATTCCAGTATTGTGGATATTTATGGAGACCTGGAGGAAGATGACGAGCTAGTGGGACCAGGCATAGACCCTAACGTATTGAGGAGCGAATGGCTCCACTTCTCTGATTGTATTAATAATGGCGGTACCTCCAGTCTGTACATCGATTTCACCCCTGCGGAAGACGGTATTTCCGGACAGGTTATCCGTTACCTCCATGATCCAGACACTTACAAGGTAATCGCCCGCAGCTTCGACGAATACCTCCAACAACTGATCGAGAAAGATTATGAATTTATTACGGAGGAGGAAGAGGAGTAAAATCCCCCTGTAAAATAGCTAAAATATAGTCCTGTGGCCACATCGGCTCCAGGACTTTTTCTTTTACTACTATTCCCGAACAACCTTCATAGGGACTTCTACGTTACATTATTCCACTGAAATGGCAAGGAAATTTGCATTCTAGTAATATATTCTATACTTTTATCGAAAAAAAGTACAAAACTCTACTTTTTAAGCGAAAACCAGCATGAACGATAAATTAAGCGCCAGATTACTGGCAGGAGACTCTGGGATGGTATTTTACAGCCTTACTCCTCCGAAAATCACTACGGAACCGGAGCGAGTATCGGCAATTGCCTTTAATCAGGTGGAACGGCTTAAAAACCTGGACATTGACGGACTTATCTTATATGATATACAAGATGAATCGCTGCGTACAGAGAAAGAAAGAACATTTTCCTTTATTCCTACCATAGCGCCAGACCAGTATGGCAAAAGCTACCTGGACGAGCTATCAATCCCGAAAATCATTTACAAGAGTATCGCCAACCTGAACAAAGCAGATTTTTCTGCTTGGCTGCAACGTAATCAGGATCTGGAATATGCTGTTTTCGTAGGGGCGTCTTCCCATCAGCAGGTAGCGGCGACTAATTTTAATTTGGCCGATGCCTATGAACTCCGACAGGAAGAGCATCCTCGCCTCATGCTGGGTGGAGTTACCATTCCGGAGCGTCATCATAAGAAAGGAGATGAGCACTTGCGTATCTTCAATAAGATGAGCCAAGGTTGCCGTTTCTTTGTATCTCAGTGCGTGTATAATCTCCATGATACGAAGAACCTGCTGTCTGATTACTACTATCATTCCAGGGAAACGGGCAACAAACTGGCCCCTATTATCTTCACGCTGGCCCCTTGCGGCTCCCTGAAAACCCTGCAGTTCATGGAATGGCTGGGCATAGAGGTACCAAAATGGTTGTATAATGACCTCAAGCACGCCAAAGATATTTTGCAATCTTCCTTGGATACCTGTACGCATATCGCGGAAGAAATCCTGGAATATGCGCAGGCTAAGCAAATTCCCGTAGGCTTTAACATCGAAAGCGTTTCTATCAAAAAAGAGGAAATCGATGCCGCCCAGGAACTGCTGACGAATGTATTAGCACTGACCAAAAGCACCACCAAAACGGGCAAAACTGCAAGCAGTGCGGTAATCCCGGCATAGTTGGCTATAATAATATTTCAACAGCTCCGCTGATTGTCATAATTTTACCGGCGTATGAACGCCGGTATTTTTTTGCGCAGCACTCAACTGGATGACAGTATTTTTGACAATGCGCTCCTTTTCATCACCGAATACAATGAAAAGGGGGCCTTGGGTTTTATTGTCAACAAACGATTCCCCAGGAATATCAATGAACTAGCGGAATTCAGTAATAGTATCCCCTTCCCTATTTATGAAGGAGGCCCAGTAGACCAGGAACACCTCTACTTCATTCATCAACGCCCTGATCTCATCTCCGAAGGGGATCATGTAACCGGCAATATCTACCTCGGCGGCGACTTCGAAACCGCCATGATACTGATTAACACCGGCGTGATAACGGAAAAGGATATACGTATTTTTATCGGCTACTGCGGTTGGGATGATCAGCAACTGGAAGCAGAAATCCAAGACGGCGGTTGGACCATCACTACCGGAAATATATTCGAATAGAGAAGCCATCCATACGGATGGCTTCTTCGTTTCTTTCCATTACATAAAATAAGCCGAGCTATCTACATCCGCCAGCAGCTCCGGCTGTTGTGGTTTCCAACCCAGCAACTCACGGGTACGCCTACTCGATGATGGATTATGCATCGTTGCAAAATGAATAAACCATTCAAAATGTTGGGATGCTTCCGCTGTAGATTTTCCTACCACCGGCACTTCCAGCCTACGGCCTATCACCGTTGCAATATCGCGAAATGGCACTCCCTCTTCTGCTACAGCATGGTAGCGCGGCTCCGTAGCGCCACTTTCCAGGATCAAACGGTAGAGTCGCCCTGCATCCAGGCGATGTACCGCTGGCCAACGGTTATCACCCTCACCAATATACGCAGCGACGCCCTTTTCACGTGCCAAATTGATCAAATGAGGTACAAACCCATGATCCCCGCTACCATGGACGGAAGGAGGAAGTCGCACCAAGGAAGCCTTTATGCCTCTTTCCTGTAAGGCCATAGCAGCTTCTTCTGTGGCTACGCGGGGGAATGATCTCCCGAAAACAGAAGGTCCTTGGGATTCTACAGCCATTTCATCTGAAGAAAGTAAGCCTGTACCGGAAGTGATCAGGAAAGGTTTATCTGTACCTTCCAAAGCGGTACCCATAGCCCGAATAGCCTGCCTATCGACCTCACAGTTTTCTTCGAATTTAGAGAAATCATGTTTGAAAGCGGTATGAATCACTGCGTCGGCAGCGGCTACGCCGGCACGCAGGCTATCCAGATCGTCTATAGCACCGCTGTGTACCTGTGCACCAGCCTGGGTGAGCGCCTCCGCAGCGGATGCATTGCGGGCTAGTCCTACTACCTGATGTCCGGCAGTTATCAATTCCTTTACGATGGCGGAGCCTACAAAGCCCGTAGCGCCAGTAACAAAAACACGCATATGTTAAGCTTTTAATTGGGAAATCGGCAACAACCAGCGGTGAAGGTATTCCGCCCCGAGTACTGGCTGTCTCCATAACCACAAAATTGCTATCATATAGGCCCCCGGACCAAGGTCATTTGACACATTTTTTTGCGGTCATTTGACCTAAATTTGTGTATAGATCTTCCACATTAAAATGCGCAGCTATGTTTGAAATCTTTGAAAACTATATATTACCCTTGGCAGATCTGAATAAAGAAGATCTGACGCAGATCCGGCAATTGGCCACTTTTAGGAAACTACGGAAAGGACAATATCTTATGCAGGAAGGAGATCTCTGCAAGTATAAAACTTTTGTAGCCAAAGGATTACTGAAAACCTATCTCCGGAAAGACGACGGTACGGAATTTATCATGCGTTTCTCCCCGGAAAATAGCTGGGCTATCGATCCGGAATGCTTCCACAATCAAACCCCTAGCCGATACAATATTGAGGCCGTAGAGCCTACAGAAGTGATCCTCTGGACTAGGGACGATGTGCTGCAACTATTTGCTACTATTCCGGCTTTCCGGCAGTTTTCCGAAACACAGATCGCCATCAATATGAAAGCGCATCATGAGCGCATTCTCATGAATATCAGTTATTCCTCTGAAGAAAAGTACAACGACTTCATCCATAATTATCCAGATATCTTCCGACGCGTGCCCTTGCACATGGTGGCTTCCTATTTGGGCGTATCAAGGGAAACGCTCAGTCGAATTAGACATGCCCAACAACAGCAGGTAAAAGGGTAATTTCGTATAGTCGTCCGCCAGCGTACAACCATATGATGTATGGATCTTCGTTACAGCAGACGTATTGGCGGCATTGAGCCTTGCAGACAGTGAGTTCTCAGGCAATCAAAGCCGCTATGACAAATCCAGTGAAGAGTTTGAAGGCAGAATAAGGTTTGAGCTGGTATATAACATAAATCTGCTTAAATATTTGAAACATCCTTTAAAATATCTGCAACTGGATAATTAATTAATGAAACCGAATAGTCAGCCAGTATTTCTGTAAAAGTGACTTTCGACAATCCAGCTAACTCGGCAGCATGGCCCAAAGAGAGCTTACCAGATTCATATAGTTTTGCAGCGAGAAATCGCTTAATTTCCCGTGGTTCGAGGTCTATTTTATCAGGGATCGTTAATGTTATTGTTCTCATAATTGGATAATCTTTGGAGTAAATGATATAACGGCCGGGTTTTATTCCTTTTGTAATTTTTTCATACGAGCCTTTGTTGGCGATCAGCCTTATTTGCAAAATAAGGTTTTAACGAAGGATCTGAGTTGACAGACAAATTTTATTTTTATATCTTTAAAAACACGGTAGCACTTTAAACAGTAAACATGTACGATTCCTTTATCAAATATATCAATACCTATTCCACCACGCCGCTTCGAGACAGTGACATTGAATTGATCAAGCAGGTATTTGTGCCGCGCAAATTGCGCAAGCGCCAGTATTTCTTACAGGAGGGCGAAGTTTGCAAGTACATGGGATTTATTGTGAAAGGCGCACTGCGGCAATATAGTGTGGATGAAAAGGGAAATGAACATATTGTTCGCCTTCAAATCGAGGACTGGTGGGCGGGTGATCGGGAGAGTTTTGTGATGCTCACCCCTTCCATTTACAATATTGATGCATGGGAAGATACAGAGCTGCTGACCATTACCAAAGCAGATACCATCACATTAGACCAGATTCCTGCCATGCATGAGCTCATGCGTAAGTTGGATGAAAAACACTCCTTCGCCTATACGAAAAGAATAAATGCCGCTATTAGTATGTCCGCCGAACAGCGCTATGAAGCACTGGCCCAAGCTTATCCGGAATTTTTACAACGATTTCCACAACATATCATCGCCTCTTACCTCGGTATTACCAAGGAAACGCTGAGTCGCGTACGGTCTTCCAGGAAAAAATAAATGAATCCCCCCTCTTTGAAAACGTTGATCTATATCAACGTTCTTTTGTATCAATTGTCATCGCTTTAACCCGCGTCTTCTCGCCAAATTTGTATTGTTTTTAGGGAGACAACAGACACGCTAGCTGCATATCTCCTCAGAAAAAAACAACAAACCCATTCATCATTTAAAAAGATTAAATATGAAATCAAATCCAATTTGGCGCGCAGAAGACTGCACACTTATCCTGATCGACTACCAACCAGAGGTAATGGATAATATCCATGAAAGAGACCTGAAATTGATTGAACTCAATGCCGTAGCATTGGCCCAAATGGCCACCAAACTGAATATGCCGGTCGTATTAAGTACAGTGGCGGTAAAAATGGGAATAGAAAAACCTACTATTCCTGCTTTAAAAGCAGCCCTACCAGGAATTGAAGAAATCGATCGGAATACCATGAATGCCTGGGAAGATGAGGATTTTGTAAAAGCAGTAAAAGCAACAGGCCGTAAAAAACTGGTCATGGGAGGAATAGTTACCTCCGTTTGTTTGACCTACCCTGCTGTTGCAGCATTGGCAGAGGGTTATGAAGTAATGTTTATTGAAGATGCAGTTGGCGACAGATCCAAAGATGAACATGATATGGCGGTAATGCGACTCATACAAGCAGGTGCAGTACCCAATAATACCGTCGCCATGATTACAGAGTGGTTCCGCGACTGGTCCGCTCCGGAAGCCAACTTCGCCCGCGAGATTTTCCCCACCTACCTAGTGGACGTCTACAAACGTAAAGGGTTCCCTTTACCTAACTGGGCGAAAGAGGAAGCCGAAACCACCACCAGTTGGACTACTAAAATCTGATCCATCACTCATTTTCAAAAGCAACTATTATGAAAAAGCAAGTCATTTTCACGTCCCAAGGACGCAGAGCGGATGTGGGAGAATATAAAATTTTCCGCATACTGCCGAATCATTATAGCCATACCGTCGGACCATTTGTTTTCCTGGATTATGTACCGCCAGTTCTGCACCCAGAAGGAGAACCCAAGAAATTCGTGAATGGAAGCGGCGCGCACCCACATCGAGGGATTGCTACATTAACCTATGTACTGAATGGAGAAGCAGATCATTTTGATAGTAATGGTCACCATGAAAAAGTATATTCCGGCGGTGCACAGTGGATGAAAGCAGGTAATGGTATTATTCATGATGAAGCCATGAATCCTGACCCTCATACTAGTAACCGACTAACACATGGATTTCAGTTCTGGGTAAACCTGCCAGCAAAAAATAAGGCAGAGAATCCCGATTACCTTCCGCTACAGGCAGCAGACATACCTGTAAGGCAATTAGAGGGAAATACAGGCTGGATAAAGGTAGTGGCAGGGGAATATGAAGGCATGACATCAAAAATCCCGGCTTACACGCGTCAACTTATCTACCATGTTCACCTAGAAGCAGGTGATGCATTTCAGCTCAATGGAGAAGAAAGCCTGGAATATGCCGCATTCTTGCCTACCAACGAGGCCATTATCAACGATGTACCCTACACGAAAGGATCTTTGCTGTTATTTGATCGAGCACAGGGCACCATCGCCATCCATAATTCCTCCGCTGAGACAGCAGATATTATCATATTCGGTGGAGCTACTTATACTGAACCTATTTTCGCCCAGGGACCATTTGTCATGAATACCCAACAGGAAATTGCCACCGCTTACGCTGATTTCTATGCAGGTAAATATGGTAAAATCCAATATGAACAAACAGGGGCTGCAAAATAACTGATGCATCATGTAGAGAGATGCGGTTATACAGCATTTCTCTACATGATACAAAGGTCTCCGAAATTTTCAAAAACCTTAACATACTGCATTAGCGGGTTATTTAGTTTTACTTTAATTTGCTTTCAGACCCGCGTATTCGCGACCGTAAAAACCGCTCCTATGCGATACTTCGTATTAACGATAGGACTATTACTTCATACCGCCATTGTCTGTGCCCAAAATGACACAGTTTATTTTTCCTTATTGAATAAGATCGAAGAGGAATTAGATAATGCCTGGGCTACCAGAGATGTTCCCAATATCATGCGTTATTACGGTAATAAAGCCGTGTTAATGCCGGAATATAACGACGCCGCATATGGGAAAACAAATATTGAGATCTATGTAAGGTCCTGGCTAGACTCCGTATTAGTGAGCAATTGCAGTCATGAAATAAAAGATGTCCAAGTCTTGAATGGTTACTTGGTGGAGATCGGATATGCGCATGCTACCCTATTGTACCGCAGAAAGCCTCCTTTCCAATACCATACAAAATACCTCCATGTCTGGGATATATCCAAACCGGATCATCCATTGCTGGTAGCACAGATACAGGGCGCTATTGCTGATATTTCACCTACAGTATTACCAAAGATCAGTATCCCGCAACGAGGGATTTCCACCCCATCAAATAGGAAGTTACTCGAACGACTACACGAAAAAAACTACCAATTTGAACAACATGCAATGACCGGCAACGGCGCCGCAATGGCAGACCTTTACACCACCGACGCCATTTATATGCCTTACTACCAGGATATGGTACGCGGTCGGGAAGCTATCAATAGGTATTATACTGCACAAGAAAATCCCGCAGTAAAACACGATAAATTAACCATTACAATAGCCAGCCTATTAGACTTGGGAGCTTATGTTATTGTGAATGGATACTACCAAATACAAGGCCCAGCAGCAGACGTAAATGCCCAAAGTATCAATATCTGGAAAAAAGAGACAGATGGCGATTACAAGCTGTTCAGGCAGATGGTGGTACATAACTAAGCGCTATCAAACTGATCCTACACATTATTCCAAAACCGTTTATTGTAAATAGATGTTATAATAGCACAAATCTATTTAACAATGCAAGCAGCGGAAATCCCCGATACAATGCAAGCAATGGTGATGGAGCGCCCGCAGACACCATTGGTACTTAAAACAGTGCCTACGCCTGTTCCTGGAACAGAGCAGGTATTGATAAAAGTGATCGCCTGCGGTATTTGTAGAACTGATTTACACATACTGGATGGTGAGCTAACATCTCCCGTATTACCATTGATTCCTGGTCATGAAGTCATAGGTGAAGTAGTACTTACAGGAACAAGCGTTAAGAAAATCCAAACCGGCGATATTGTAGGCATTCCTTGGCTGGCACATACTTGCGGACATTGCAAATTTTGTTCACAAGGACAGGAAAACCTCTGTGAGCATGCCTTATTCACAGGATACACGGTGAATGGTGGGTATGCGGAATATATCCTTGCCTGGGAAGATTTCTGTATCGCCATACCTCCTATTTATGCGAATTCTGGCGGAGCGCCTTTGCTCTGTGCAGGACTAATTGGTTATAGATGCTTACATCTGCTCCCTGAGCATGCCATTAACATTGGGATATATGGATTTGGAGCGGCCGCACATATCATCACACAGATTGCCAAATACCAGTTTAAATCCATTTATGCATTTACAAGACCCCAGGATGGAAAAGGAGAAATGTTTGCGATGGACATAGGGGCGGTCTGGGCAGGCAGTTCCCTCGAAGCGCCGCCGATAAAACTAGATGCAGCCATCATATTCGCGCCCGATGGCTCCCTCGTTCCCATAGCGCTCTCTCACCTGGACAAAGGTGGTGCTGTTATTTGCGGAGGCATACATATGAGCGATATACCAGGTTTCACATATGAATCACTCTGGCAAGAACGTATGATCAGATCAGTGGCCAATCTAACCCGCGAAGATGGCAAACGCTTATTTGAAATTGCACCCAAAGTACCCGTGACTACGACCGTGCACTATTTCTCATTAGCGCAGGCCAACGAAGCATTGACTGCCCTCCGCACTGGGCAACTGACTGGAGCAGCAGTGCTAGTGATGTAACCCATCAAGCGCTATTCTCCAAATAATAACATACGATGAAATTCTTTCTTCCTTTGTGCATAGTACTTTGGTATCGCAAATTTTTTCAAATGGTTCATTGCTTCTTCTACGGAATCTGTTAATAGTATATATTGGAGATCATCTGGCGCTATCATGCAATGTTCCAGCATTTGATGAAATAATGGCATCAACGGTTCCCAGTATCCTTTATTCATGAGCACTAATGGGAAGTTGAGAATTTTATGGGTTTGTATGAGTGTAAGGGCTTCTGAAAATTCGTCTAGGGTGCCAATCCCCCCCGGTAAAATGATAAACCCATAGGAATACTTAAACATTAGTACTTTCCTTACAAAGAAATATTTGCAGGTAAATTTCATGTCCAGGAAATTGTTGATGTGCTGTTCTATGGGTAAGCCGATATTACATCCCACCGATTTCCCTCCTGCTTCTTTTGCTCCTCTGTTCGCTGCTTCCATTAATCCAGGACCTCCCCCTGTCATTACAGCAAAACCAAGGTGAGCAATTTCAGCTCCTATTTTTCTACCCATCTCATAATAATCAGTTCCTGGCGCTATCCTTGCTGATCCAAATACAGCGATGCATGGTCCTGCAAAATGTAAAATTCTAAAGCCCCGGATGAATTCAATTAAGACCCTGATAGAAAAGGAAAATTCCTTCGCTCTAGCTCTGGGACCTTCTAAAAAATATTTCTCTTCATGACCGGGTAAATCATCCACAATAGTGGATGGCCGATGATTTCCATTTGATGAAGACATATCTGAAAATTATGAATAACAATTTCCGTCAATCTTCATTAATAGTATATGACGACCATCATACTAAGCAATGATAGTACTCATTTTAAATGGCAATTAACAATCTTAAACTTGTAATAGCTAAAATTATCTTATATGCAACTCTACATTAGCGAAGAAGCCATTGTTGGGGACATTCAGGATAAATTTCAAAAATATTATCCCTTCCTCAAATTGCAGTTTTTACTAAAACCGCATTTAAAAAAACAGTTTACACCTGACACCGAAGATATATCACCAGAAACCTTGATAGAGAAAATCACCATGCGTAGCAGATTCGGTTGGCTGGATATAAGCCCCAATCGAACCATTGAAGAAGTAGAAAGGGATTTCAACCACATATTTGGATTGCATGTTCAAATCCTTCAACAGTCCGGCTCCTCCTGGAAGACAGTTGCTGATGCAGGAAATACCACATTAAATGGCCTGAATGATGCGGGAAAATCTTCCAGAAACAAACTTTATCGATAAGCAGCTAAATGCTAGCATCATGAAGAACAATGTCAAACTATTTGCAGATATACGCTCATCAGACACAGCAATAGTAGGCGGAAAAAATGCTTCATTAGGTGAGATGTTTTCGATCTTATCCAGTAAAGGCATAAAAGTTCCTGCCGGGTTTGCCACCACTGCAGTAGCGTTCTGGAACTATCTAGACAGTAATCAAATTAGGGAACCACTTGTGGCGTTAATGCAACAACTCGACCGTAAGGAATATACCAATTTGGAGACAACCGGTACTGCTGCTCGTAAACTATTACTGGAGGCTTCATTGCCAGAAGACTTAAAAACAGACATCGAAAGGGAATACCTGCAATTAGGCAATGGAAAACCAGTTGCAGTGGCTGTTAGAAGTAGCGCAACCGCGGAAGATATGCCAGAAGCCAGCTTTGCCGGCCAACATGAATCCTATTTGAATATTCACGGAATAGCACAACTGTTGTCGGCAGTGCAAAAATGCTTTGCCTCGTTGTATACAGACAGAGCTATTAAATATCGAGAAGATAATGGATTCGATCATAACCAGGTGGCTTTGTCTGTTGGTATACAGTTAATGGTTCGAACAGATAACGCCTGCTCCGGAGTAGGTTTTACACTGGAACCAGAATCCGGCTTTCGGGATATTATTCTTATCTCCGGCATCTGGGGCCTGGGAGAAAATATAGTTCAAGGAGCGGTTGTTCCTGATGAGTTTTATATCTTCAAGCCCACATTACTGGAAGGGAAACAAGCCATCATTCAACGTAAACTAGGTAGCAAAGCCAAAACACTCCGCTTTGCCAATGCTTCAAAAAAAGGCGCCACCACTGTAAATACAGATACTCCAATCGCCGATCAACAACGCTTCATCTTGGAAGATCATGAAATAATGCAGCTTGCAAACTGGGCACTGTTGATTGAACAACACTATAAATGTCCAATGGATATTGAATGGGCCAAAGATGGCGTCTCAAAAGAATTATTTATTCTTCAAGCCAGACCGGAAACCATCCACTCCCGTCATATCAAGGAAAAAATCTACACCCTCTCTGAGAAAGGAAATGTACTGGTAACAGGAGAAGCCATCGGAGAAAAAGTAGCAACAGGCATTGCCCGGATACTGCAATCTCCTAAAGAAGCCCACAAATTACACCCAGGAGAAATTGTGGTTACCGCTATCACGAGCCCCGACTGGGACCCTATTCTAAAAAATGTTGCCGGCATCATTACGAATAGTGGCGGCAGAACCAGCCATGCTTCTATTGTGGCCAGAGAGTTGGGGGTACCAGCTATTGTAGGTACCGAGAATGCTACTACTAAAATAAAAGATGGCGCTATGATTACGGTTTCCTGTTGCGAAGGGAAAGTAGGAAATGTGTATGATGGGGCCTTAAAATTTGAAGCAGCGGATCTAGACCTCACTACGGTCGATTTACCGCAGCATACGGACGTAAACCTGATTATAAGTGATCCTGATACCGCATTTCAATTATCTTTTTATCCTAATAACGGCATAGGATTACTTAGAATGGAATTTATAGTTACGCATGCCGTTCAAATCCACCCCATGGCACTTGTGCATTATGATGAGATTAAAGATAAATCTATTAAAAGTACTATCTCCGATATTACTTCGTTGTATAAGGATAAACGAAAATACTTTATAGATAAGCTGTCACAAGGACTCGCCACCATTGCAGCAGCCTTCTATCCCAAAGAGGTGATCGTTCGGATGAGTGATTTCAAAACCAACGAGTATGCTCAACTGTTAGGTGGTAAGGAATTCGAGCCGGAAGAAGAAAACCCCATGTTAGGTTTTCGTGGCGCTTCTCGTTACTACCATTCCGCATATAAGGAAGGATTTGGGCTAGAGTGTGCTGCGATAAAAGTAGTACGAGAAGAAATGGGGCTTACCAACATAAAGGTGATGATACCTTTCTGTCGTTCTGTAATAGAAGGGCGTAAAGTACTGGAAGTGATGGAAAGTTTTGGGTTGACACGTGGTCAGCAGGGCCTAGAAGTGTATGTGATGGCTGAAATTCCGTCTAATGTAATAGAAGCGTCCAAGTTTGCTACCCTCTTTGATGGGTTCTCTATCGGTTCCAATGACCTAACACAACTCACCTTGGGAGTAGACAGAGATTCCGGCATATTATCAGAGAGTTTTAATGAGGAAGATCCCGCTGCTAGGACAATGGTAGCCATGATGATCGATGCCGCTAAAAAAGCCGGCGTTCGCATTGGTTTCTGCGGACAAGCCCCCAGCGACATCCCTGATTATGCCGCCTTCCTCGTTTCAAAAGGCATTGATAGTATTTCCTTTAATCCAGACGCTATCCTAAAAGGTATCGCCAATATATGCAAGGCAGAAGCACAGCAAGAGGCTGGCAAAAAGACCAAGTAAAATAATGAACACTTAAAATGAACAGGTCAAGAATAATTTGGAGAGTAATTATTGTATGTATCATTTTTATTGTGACTTACACCATTGTTAAGACACTCTTCCTTCGTTCCCCAAACAATAAGCAACAACCCAGTATAGTGGAACACCAGGATACAGTACCAACGCCGGTTGCTAACGGTGTAAAAAGAGATACCGCTACTACCATTGACACTTCCAGCTATCATGCTTCCCTGCAGCATTTAGTACATGAAACCCCTTCTGAAAAGTGGCCAGTAAAGACGGAAAATCCCTTGCCGGGATCGCTACTCCCCGAGCATAGAATTGTTGCATTTTATGGTAATCTCTATACCACGCAAATGGGCATTCTGGGGAAAAAACCAACGGATAGTATGCTGCAACAACTGGCAGCAGAAAAGGAGAAATGGGCCCTCGCCGACTCTACTATGCCGGTCATTCCTGCACTACATTATATCGCCGTTACGGCACAATCCAGTCCTGGCAAAGATGGGAAATACAGAATGCGCATGCCTGAAAGTGAAATTAAAAAAGTATTACAGTTGGCAGATTCTATCAATGCGATCGTTTTCCTGGACGTGCAACCTGGACTCAGTTTTTTACAAGATGAACTGCCATTATTGGAAAAATACCTAGCACACCCCAACGTACATTTGGGCATCGACCCAGAGTACTCCATGAAAAACAGAAAGCCCCCCTGCACCACCATAGGCACTTTTGATGCGGAAGATATCAACTATGCTATTTCCTGGTTGGCCTCAATAGTAGCGCAGTATAATCTTCCGCCTAAAATACTGGTAGTACATCGTTTCACGCAGGGCATGGTAACAAATTATAAAAACATACAACTACAACCTACGGTGCAAGTAGTGATGAACATGGATGGATTTGGAAGTGTAGCTAAAAAGAAAGCTTCCTACAAATACTGGATTGAAGGAGAACCCGTACAATTCACAGGATTTAAATTGTTTTATAAAAATGATATTGAATATGGCGATCATATGATGGAACCGGCAGAAGTCTTGGCTTTATACCCGCAGCCCGTCTACATTCAGTATCAGTAAAATTAGAGTGCAGATGAAAAAGATGCTACTATTGCTGCTCTTAAGCTATGCAGCAATCATTCATGCTCAAAACGCGATTCCTATTCTCTGTTATCATAACATATCCATGGAGAATACAGGCAAGAGCAATGGTCTTCATATCAGCAGACAGCAATTAAATGCACAACTGAAATCACTGGCAGACAGTGGATACCACACCATCCTGCCGGATGAATTAGTGAAATATCTGACTTCCGGGAGACACGTGTCTCCCAAAACCTTCATGGTTACTTTTGATGATTCGCATGAAGAACATTTCTCTATTGCCGATTCACTCCTTCATCTTTATGGATTCAGAGGCGTCTTCTTTATCATGACGGTAACAATAGGCAAGCCGCACTACATGACCGCTGCGCAATTGAAGTCACTCTCTGACAGAGGGAATGTGGTTGCCTCCCATACCTGGGATCACCCCTATTTACGCCCCACCGGAGTAATGGACTGGAAAAAACAATTAGATGGACCCAAACAGCAATTGGAAAAAATTACAGGACGTCCTGTTTTGTATTTTGCCTATCCATTTGGAGAATGGAATGATTCTATGGTGATACATCTGAAGAGCAGCGGGTATAAGGCTGCATTTCAAATGAGTGGCGCCGGCGAAAACAACCTGTATACCATTCGGCGAATGCCTGTAGATGGCCGCTGGAGCGGACCAGCACTACAACAACACATGGCTAGGTTTATGAAAGAGTAATAATTTAAAAAATCTATTTCCGTTATTTTGTCAACCTTTGATTTATACCTACTTTTAACCGAATTTATCAGGATTAACCCACTTTGGTGAACAAAGGCAAAGATTTATTTCCATCCATGACGAATACTATTTCCATATCCACACTCATCCAGGCCAAACAGGAACTGGAGAGAGAACGAAAAAACCTCGAAAAAGAAAAAGCGGCCTGGGCAGCCGTCAGAATTACACTAGATACCGCCACCAAAGCGGATTTAGACAGCAAGGTAGTCCACATTTTTGAGAACGAAATCGTGCGGTATTTTGCCTATAAAGATAAACCAGATCTCCGCCTACTCCTCGAACGGTTGCAGCAATTGTATCAACAGGGCGCCTCCGCCAGCACACTGGATAAACCAGAACTAGACGGTTACAACCTGGCAAAACTAGTACAAGACATTCCTGCGGTTAAAAACTTGGACGATCTACCCTTCGTACTGGAGATCATTCGCCTCACTATTATCGCGGATGCGGATATCTATCATCAATTGGCATATGTTGGCAATGGTGGCAGTCACAGTTTGGAGCTAATTATCGTCTTTCTTGCTTGGGGATTAATGGATTCGGCTATCAATACACAAGCGCATTACCTAGCGTGCTATAAGATCTTTTTCTGGCTGATTGAAGGGCCGGAAGCCACTGCGACAAAGTACACCCACTTTGATCCTTATGGTCTATTTATCTATTTGCACACTAGCGGGTATGGCAATTACGCTGCTGTAGCCCCGCTTCACGATAAGGTGAACATGGCGATGGTGAGTTTGGGATTCATACCTTATAACGACTGGAGCCGCGAGCGCTGGTGGTGGGATATCGCTTCTTTTGCCAGCGGGCTGGGTCAAGAGAAAGCAAAATGGATCAACTTGTTTTTTCCATATGAACACGAATTGTTGCAGCCTTTCCTCCAATCATGGAAAAAATACCTAGATCCCGCTTCCTTAAAGATCATGATCAATAATTTTTCCGGCACGCCTTCTGGGCGCAAAACCTTCAAAACTTACTTTTCGCAAGGGCCTCACTGGCTAACGGCCATGATGATCCAAGATATCCCCGACATTATTTTTGACCTGGTGAGAAGAAATGAAATATACTTGTTGGCCCCTTTTTTAAAAACGCATAAACGTAAACTGAGCGCATTACGTAATGATAAAGGGCTGTCCATCATGCAGTATGCAACAGCTACCAGAGGTGTAAAAGAGAAGACCATACAGATTATCAGGGAGGCCAACTTGCCTACCAACTGACATATAAAGCAGACTGCCCTGAAATGCAGTATTCCAGGGCAGGCTCAGGGGTTTGAATAGCTTTTATTGCAAGCGTTTCAGTCGGAATAACAACTGCTTGATCGCTTCTTGGTAATCATCGATAATGGATTGACTAAATTGATCGTGGAAGAGGTCGCGTTTAGCATCCACTACGGTGTAGAAGCCTTCTATGTAAGGTATCATGTCTTTAGGCCGTCTGGTTTCTGGAATGCTGATTTCCATTTCCCCTTGAGCGGCAATGGTAGTTTCCACCAAGCGATCTGTGATTTTCAGCATATCATGGATAGCCTGATCTAATGATATGTGTGCAGCATAGCTTCCTTTCCCCTGTACATCCCAATGCAAAAGCTTCAGACTGCTGTTGAATGAGAACATAATTCCGAGAAATTCGCCTACAGAAACCTCTGTGGATTTCTTTGTCTCCTTTACAGTATGTGTACTCATAAAAAATATATTTACTGCGCGTGAATAATACATTTTCAAGTGAGAAACATACACCATGCCGGAATTGTTCGTTTCCTATCATATCCAGTACTGTAGCGGGCTCCAACTTGTTCCAACAAAAAATAAAAAACGTAATTATATTTGAAATTAATAAGTCAACACCTATGAAAATAATTTCCGTTTATAATAACACCATCCATAGTGATGAGGATATTGCTGCGGCATGTATTGCGAATAATACAGATCTTGTATTTCTTTTAAAGAACGGTGCGGGTGGCAGGTTTGATTACAAGAATGAGTGCTGGCTGTCTTCCTTTACATTTCCATGCCATTCGCACTATAACAATGGTAGATTTAACCCAAATGAGACTTCTAGCATATACACACTGGATGAGATAATTGTAGTGGTAAATGATTACAAAACCCACGGATTTATTCACTATCCTGGCCACTATAATGCGCTACAATTATACCGGGAGGATTATCATGCCGATATCACCACCTACCCAATTGCCTTATTCAAAGATCCGCAGGGCATACCGCATATCATTTACAGTCAGGCCTGGAATCATGTACAGATAATGAACCTGCAAACCCGTCAGATATTAACGGCTGCAAAATCGTTGATTACGGAAGGTGCAGAAGAAAATCACCTGGAATTCTACAAAACACATGAAGATAGCAATAAGCTCCCATGGCCTCGTCCGTATGATTATTTTTATGGCGGATTGTCTGTATCTCCGGATGGGAAATACTTTCTAAGTAATGGATGGGTATGGGGCTCCTTTGGATGTTACAATATCTACAATGTGGAGGAATTCATCCAAAACAACAGGATCAGGGAAATACACCTGCCAATAATGGATCATAGCGATCGTGCGATGTGTTGGGTCGATAACAATACCATTGCTGTTACCTGCCATCCTTATACCGAAGAACTGGATAAGGATGAAGACGAAAAGCAGGAATATGCAGCAGACCATTATGAAATACAATTATTTGCTGTAGCTGATAACGGTGTGCAACTTAAAAAACGTATAGCCGTTAAGGATATCAACATCGTGCCAACTGAAATGAGGTATGATCCTAAATTGGAGGCATTTATTATTTATGGCCCGGAATTAGGCATAGTGGTTATTTCTATGTCAGGCGAAGTATTATTGCATGATACCAACATCAAAATTGACAGTTATGACGTTGGTACGGGCTTAATGCTGAAAACAAACGGGAAAGAAGTGGCGGTATATCAATTGGGCTAGTGTGTACACTTAGACATCAACCTTCGATGTGGATGAATATTATGCCCCATGCGTTCCACTGGCGGGATGCGCATGGGGCAGTTAAATTATTATATTCTTTTAGTACAAGCATCGTAATGGGCATCATTTCCCAGTATTCTCCTACTTGATAACTATCTATTCTGCCTTCGTCAGGATATACACTGCGCAGTCATGCCCATCGAGGTTACTTTCCAATACCGCTGCCTTGGGATAGTTTTTTTCCTTCCACACGTCAAAAGCAGTAACTGGTTGCCATACATTCAGTTCCTTTTTCAGATTTAGTTTCACCGTGGTAGGTTTATCTGATCTATTGAAAACACAAACGGCAATAGCCCCATTTTTAAGCGGTTTTGACAATACTTGCAGGTCTCCTCTACGCAGGATAGTAGTGGCCTGTTTGCCTAATTCGTCTTGGTTGATACCGATCAGGTGTTTGTTGGTCAATAATTGCAGATTGGCGGCATCCATTTTTGTAAGGTCTAAGTTGAGCATCAAAGGGGCGTCTAGCATGCACCACAAGGCAAAATGGGTTCTGTATTCCGTGAAAGTACAGCCTTTAAATCGGCCGTTCACAGATGAGGAGGAGCCTTTACCATAGAGTCCGACCATCAACAGATCAGGATCATTCCATCCACCCGGACCTGCATAATTCGCCAGACTTTCCTGTTGATTGAATATATCCATGATACCAGTAAGGTCTTTATTCTTTGATTCCCATACATCCCGACTATCCCAGGTAGTTCTCCACAAGTGGCCGCCTGCCGCTTTGGCCCATAACCAGGGCTTACGTGGTCCCCATTCGCAGATGGCATAAACAATTGGTCGGCCACTATTCTTTAAAGCGTCTCCCATTTTATGATAGCGACTGAAAGCCGTGGCTACATCTTCTGGCGCATTACAGTAATCATATTTCAAATAATCTATTCCCCAACTGGCAAAGGTTTTAGCATCCAGTTCTTCAAAACCATAGCTCCCGGTAACGCCTCCGCAGGTGAGTGTGGCCGCGTCTGAATAAATACCAATTTTTAATCCTTTACTATGCACATAATCCGCCAAATACTTCATTCCATGCGGGAAACGCTCCGTATCAGGGAATAACTTATTTTGTCTATCGCGCCCTCCTACCCAATAATCATCAATCACCAGGTATTGATATCCAGCGGCCTTCATACCATTGGCTACCATGGCATCCGCCATGTCCATGATTACTTTTTCACTGACCTTTCCTTCAAAGAAGTTCCAACTGTTCCACCCCATCGGTGGTGTCAGTGCCAAAGAGTCCCAGGCAGTAAGTTGTTGTGCTGCGGCCGATTGACTAATAAATGCTGCGCAGGCTACCAGTGCGGTTTTAAGTAATTTCACTGTTCTTGTAATTTAAGGGACTAAATATAGAAATAGTTCCGTAGGATTTATAACCACTGGTCACTTTTGGTAGTATAAAGTAAAAGATTATAAATCGGGAGACACGTGTCTCCCGATATATAATCTCTACACTAAGCATCATAAAGGGTAAGAAAGGCTTAGAAATTGGTACTCAGGACTTTTGTAGCTCTGTCTGCCGTAACAAAATCCATAGGAATCACCCCATAACGGGCATGGGTACTCGTACCGAAGTAATTATCCAGTTTTGGATTGATGTTGTCTGACACAGAAGTAATGCTGGGAATACCAAAGATCAATGGTTTGTAGCCACTGGCAAAATTCACATAGAGTGTGCTTTGATCGCCATTTTGTGCTTCTGTAAATAGGTTGGTCAGATTGGTCCATTTCACATTGTTGTCTGGCACCTGGTACTGGTCCTGTATGCGCAAATTGGCCCCAGGGTTATTGATAGAGAACGTGGTATTATCGGCCCAACTGGTAGCTGCAATGCCTTTAGGGGTAGCAGTAGCTCCAAATCTTCTCAATAATACAATCTGTCCTCTTACTTGGCCAAGGGTTGGGATAGTTGCCCCGAGATACCATTTAGAAGGGTTTTTCTGTACATAGGTATCGAATGTAGCTTCGAAAGAACGAGTGGTATTAGAAGCGTCGTACTCTTCTTTTACACTCATGATCACCGTTTCACCGGGATTACTATTCAGAAAGCCGATCACTGCATTCAATACATCATCGAAGTTCATGTTTTGATAAATAGAACCATGATGAATAGCAAAGGCATTGTCGATGTGGCGACACCGGATATCCAGGAATCGTACGCCTGCATTCAACTGCTCTGCAATCGTCAGGTTCTGGCATTTGGCGGTACCTCCGATGGGCTCAAAACGAGCGCCGGAATCGTGTGTACCAGGAATGGAAAGGGCAGATACAGAAAGGTTGTCTGATAATTGATTCATCCAACCGTTGAGGGTTACCGCGGCCAGGTTAACATTACCTGCTATGGCAGCGGTTTTCGTTGATGTCAATGGTTGAAGAGCCACTTCGTCTTTTTGGCATCCAGCAAAAGACATCGCAACGAGGGCTAATCCCAATGGGAAAAATAAGGGAGTTCTTTTCATATAATAGGATTTATATGAATAAGTCACACGAGAAGATTCTCGTAACTACCCTTAACACAGACATAACATTCGTGGTCCATTACCCATTAAAAAACGAAGCTGTAGCAAAAACGCTTAATTTCCATCTGTGACGGAAATTAAGCGTTTTTTTCGTGGTCCCTGCCCGCTGGGAAGGGACACGTTTTACATTACCCTTGCCGGCGCTATCTGGTAACCAGAAAACGTGATGGAAGCAGCGGCCCTTCCAGAAGAAAGCGTTCTTAAGGTGGTGATGTATCCGAACAATTCTGCCAGCGGCACTTCTGCCTTAATCACCTGGGTATTTCCTTTCATTTCTATATGACGGATAACGCCTCTTCTTCTATTCAGGTCGCCGGTGATCGTGCCGGTATATTCCTCTGGCAGTGTCACTTCCACGTCCATGATGGGTTCCAGCAATTTTGGTTTCGCCTGTTGGGCAACATGTCTAAATCCAATTTGCGCCACATGTTCGAAATCCAATGCGTGGGAGTCCTTATCATGAATGCTTCCATCGAACAAGCGTACCCGCATAGACTGCATAGGATATCCTGCTAGGATGCCTGTTTGCATGGCTGCATCGAAGCCCTTCTGGACAGCAGGGATGAATTCCTTAGGAATCGCTCCACCACTGATATCATTGACGAATTCCAATCCAGGTAAGCCGTCTGTACGAGGACCTAATTCAAATTCAATCACCGCAAAGTTGCCCGAACCTCCATTTTGCTTTTTATACACCTCTTTATGAGTGACTGTGTTGGTAAACAGCTCTTTGTAAGCAATCTGTGGCTTTCCTTTGTTGACTTCCAGTTGGTAATGCGTGGCCATTTTCTCCAGCACTACTTCCAGGTGCAGTTCACCCATGCCTTTGAGGATCGTTTGTCCGGAAGCCTCATCCACGCTCACTTGTAGGGTAGGGTCTTCGTCCAGTAATCTGGCTAGGACCTCTCCTAGTTTGTTGGTATCCTTCGTTAATTTCGGTTCGATGGCATATCCGATCATCGGTTCCGGGAAACTGATTCGTTCCAACAGTAAAGGTGCTGCGCCTTCTGACAAGGTATCGCCTGTACGCACATCCTTCATACCCACCACAGCGCCAATATCGCCGGCCTCAATGCTTTCTATCGGTTCAAATTTATCCGACATGATACGCAGCAATCGACTTATTCTCATCTTTCTACCCGTACGACTATTCCATACGGTATCGCCTGTACGTAGCACACCAGTATAAACCCTGACCAGTGTTAGTTTGCCGGAGAACTCATCTGCCATGATTTTAAAAGCCAATGCTGTTAAAGGACTCTCAGTGCTTACTGCCAGCTCCTGTTCAGGTTCCATCACATGTACCACACCGATATCTTCTGGCGCAGGCAGATACGCAACCACCGCATCCAGTAAGGGTTGCACGCCTTTATTCCTATAGGCAGCAGCGGCGAGAACAGGTGTTAAAGCACGACTTAAAGTCGCTTTCCTTATGGCACGATACAAATCATCTGTGGTTATTTGTTGTGGATCTACGGTATATTTTTCCAATATCGTTTCATCCAGCAACGATAGTTCTTCCAACAAATGTTGTCTGGCTTGGAGGGCGTCTGGTAATAATTCGGTAGGAATCTCCACCACATCAAACTGTTTGCCATCATCGCTATGCCATACTAGTGCTTGCATCTTCACGAGGTCTATCACCCCTTTGAAATTATCTTCCACACCAATAGGTAATTGAACGGCTACTGCGTTTGTATGGAGAACGTCTCGTATTTCTTTCAGCACGCGCATGAAGTCGGCCCCTTGTCTGTCCATTTTATTGATCAGCACAATCCTAGGCACCCCATATTTATCGGCTTGCCGCCAAACGGTTTCAGACTGTGGCTGTACGCCCGATTTGGCACAAAATACCACGACACCACCATCGAGTATACGAAGCGATCTTTCCACTTCCGCGGTAAAATCCACGTGACCGGGTGTATCAATGATATTGATTTGTTGATTATTCCAATAAGTGGTGATAGCGGCAGAGGAGATCGTAATACCACGTTTCTCTTCTTGCGGATCGCTGTCCATCACTGTATTTCCATCATCTACGCTTCCCATTCTATGAGTAAGACCGGTATAATAAAGCATTCTTTCTGTGACAGTCGTTTTACCGGCATCCACATGGGCCATGATTCCTATATTCCTATTTTGAGATAAACGTTTCATATAATTAAATTGATAAAAAAAAGGGCCTCACGTCTGGTAACGGAGGCCCTTTGTTGTAAGCAAATGCATTCCTGTTACCGGACTATCCTGGTAATTACGATGATCAAAGTTTTGATATGCAGGCGCATCATGCTGTTATTGAAATGAATTAAATAATTGGATTTAATAATAAGGGGAAACAGCGGGAATACTCCATGCCTTGGCAAGGTCATCAAATCAAAATAAGCTTGAAGGGAATGGGAAGTAATCATCAGTCATATCTAGGGTGCAAGGCTGCCTCCCCGTCTTAAATTAAGACGATACAGGTACTTGCAATTACTGCCCTGATGACAGTTTTCGCGTTCCGCGCTGTACGATATGTGATGTTAGTATACATTGTAGTATAATTGAGAATACAAATTTATAAATAAAATATATCAAAAACAAATTTTGATAGGGAGACACGTAGTACGCGTGTTGCGATGGGCGAAGGCGGTTATTGATTTAAATCTTAGTAGTTACTTAACTCATCATCCAAATCGCGGAGGAACTCTCCAAGGGTTACCACAAAGCCAGCTTTACCTCCCACAGAGAAAACATCCAACAGGTAGTTGTTTTCAACAATTAATGGTATGTAGTCCACTTCAAATTCTTCCAGGGAAACTGCGGTTACTTCAAAGTCGGCCCAGTCTCCATTTTTAGAGAGGGCAGCATATTCCGCGGCGCTCCAGATGGGAATTACTTTATGGTCGTCCACTTCCTCCAAGGCCAGTGCTGCTTCATTCATCAAGATATACAATGCTTCCCCATCTGCTATCCATTTGATCGCGTATTGGTACCTATCAAATGGGGGAAGTGCCATCACACTATCTATTTCTTTCTGTGAAATTTTCTTCATAGTTGTAAACAGTTCATTATTTCTTATCTTTTGTTCCGATAACATCTAATCTAGCGGATTATATGAAACAAAAAATTGGACATGTAGCTTTAATAGTGAAGGATTATGATGAAGCTATTCAATTCTATACAGAGAAATTAAACTTCCAACTAATCGAAGATACAAAATTGACAGAGGATAAAAGGTGGGTTTTAGTGGCCCCTCCTGGCGCAAGCGAATGTTATCTTTTATTGGCCCAAGCGGCAAATGAAGCACAAAACGCAAGCGTAGGGAATCAATCGGGAGGCAGGGTTTTCCTCTTTTTATTTACCGATGATTTTTGGCGAGAATATAACAACATGCTGAAGAGAAATATCCATTTTGTAAGGCCGCCCAGAGAAGAAGCATATGGTTGGGTAGCCGTATTTGAGGATTTATATGGCAATTTGTGGGACTTGTTACAGCCCACAACATCGTTGCCATTGCAGTAGACTGTATAGTAGCCTCCAGAAATCCGACAGAATATTGGTAACTTACATGGTATGAATACCTCGGATACACAACATGAGCGCATTGCAAAGATGATCTTCGGATCTGTCTACCCATTATACCTTACAAAGGTGGAAAAGAAAGGCAGAACAAAAGCAGAGTTAGACCAAGTCATCCAATGGCTGACAGGCTTCGACGAGAAGCAACTGGATGTCCTCATCCAGGAAAAAGCGACCTTCGAAACGTTCTTCCAGCGAGCTACCTTACATCCTAACGCAAAGCTCATTACAGGCGTGATCTGCGGGTATCGGGTGGAGGATATTGAAAATCCATTGACGCAACAGGTGCGGTATTTGGATAAGCTGGTAGATGAGCTAGCCAAGGGTAAAAAGATGGAGAAGATATTACGAACAGTGTAATTTATGGGATCAGGAATAAGTAGTAAATTCATACTGAAAATTACCGCTTATGAATGCGCATTTTCGCAGGGGCCCCAGGAATCTAATCGAAACGGTGCTAGTACTGCTATTGTTATTAGGATTGTTGATATCGCTCTATAAGGTTTTACATATCTTTTTCGGAGTACTGACATTCGCACTGATTTTCTCCGTGTCATTCCATCCTTTGTTTGAGAAAATGGTGGATAAAATGCGAGGCAAACGCAAATTAGTAGCAGTATTATATACTATTATTCTCGTCGCTGTAATTGCCTTACCTGTTACTTATATCATTAGCGCCATTAGCGCGCACATGCGC
The DNA here is from genome assembly GCF_019236475.1 of Chitinophaga sp. Classification (GTDB taxonomy): domain Bacteria; phylum Bacteroidota; class Bacteroidia; order Chitinophagales; family Chitinophagaceae; genus Chitinophaga. Next base: position 451,204 of record NZ_JAFAIX010000009.1, on the reverse strand, counting down.
GAGATTATAGAATGGGTGAACGATACCCGTCAAAATGAGCTTCCTCCTTTACCATCCTGGTTGATTAATATTCCTTATTTAGGTCCGGACATCAATTCTTATTGGCGGAATCTCCGGGAGAATCCCCATGCCACCATAACTGGGCATGAAAGACAAGTAGGTCTGGTAGTCAGGCAGGTAATCAGTGGTGGCATCGAAATTATTGGGGCGGCGCTTCAATTGGTTATTGGCATTATCATTTCTGCATTCTTCCTCGTAGGAGGGGAAAATGCAGTGAGGCCAGTCAAATCTACCATTCAGCACTTATTAGGGAAGAGAGATGGAGAGGATTTACTAAATGCGACTATTATGGCGGTTAAAGGGGTATCCATTGGCGTGATGGGTACCGCGTTCATTACAGCCATTGTATCATGGATCGGGTTTGTTATTGGTGGGGTTCCATTTGCATTGGGATTATCCTCCTTGGTATTCCTCGTAGTACTCATACAGATAGGTCCGCTTTTGATTTGGATCCCAGTAATAATTTGGATGGCCACGCAAGGACATCCAGGTATGACCTTATTTTTGGTCATCTATGGAGCCGGCTTACAAATAGGAGAAGCTATTCTAAAACCTTTATTGATCGCGAAAAGTGGTAAATTGCCATTTTTAGTATTATTTCTGGGCGTAGTAGGAGGCCTAGCCGCATGGGGATTTACAGGAATTTTCAAAGGCGCCATCATCATGGCTGTATCCTATACGATATTCAATTCCTGGTTGGCAGGTAAGAGAGAACCGCAGCATGGGCAATAATTAAGAATTTATGAAGACCGCATCTATCAGCGACATTAAAAAAGAATTACAACACATACCACCAGCCAATTTGATGGCTTTATGTTTGCGGTTAGCGAAATTTAAGGCAGATAATAAAGAACTGCTTACCTATCTCCTATTTGAAGCGGATGATTTACCTGCCTATGTAAACGCCATTAAAGCAGAAATTGACGAGGCATTCCTGGAGATAGCACATGACAAATCCTACCTCGCCAAGAAAAAATTGAGAAAAACCATACGTATAACCAACAAGTATATACGCTATGTAGGTAGTAAAGAAACAGAAGCAGAGCTCCTCTTATACATATGCCAGCATATGAAAGCATCCGGCATCGCCAACAGTAGGAATACGCAGATAGTAAATATCTATATGCAGCTACTAAAAAAATCGGTTAAGGCGATAGATACCTTGCATGACGATCTGCAATATGAATATATTAGGATGGTTAATCAACTCAATATAGATTAAGTATTCGGCTTCCTAATTTCCCTGTGAACGAAGGCCCATTTCTCTCTTGATTAAGAATCCTAAATTAATATAGGACAATGCAAAACAGTTTAATATTATTATTAATATTAAATATAGACAACAGCCTATCTATAGGCCTATAGTCGCATGAGGATAAGAAGTTAATCACCTGTTAAGCCGACTTTCGTCTACCTAAAGCAATAATATAAATCGATAAATTTAATCTTGCTTCAAAACCTTGGAAGAGCTATTAAGAATTATCGATATCATATTCGGGTAAATTCTCAGGTTTGGGGTGTTGGAACAATTATTATTTGCATTATATTTATACGTCTTTTGAAAGCCAAGCTCCTAAAAACTCAAAGGGAGCAAACCATCATGGAAACCTCGGAAAATATGCAATTATTTAATTACGATCATTGGAACAATCAACTCCCTGCGCTAAGCAGCGAATACAAGGGAGCCAGTCCTTACCCGCATATAGTATTAGAGAACTTCCTGAACCCCGAGGTATTGAATGAGTGTGTCCGGGAGTTTGATCAATTAAATGAAGGAGACGGCTGGATCAATTATGTTCATTACAACGAAAACAAGGCAGGGTTAAATAACCTTGATCGATTGCCGGCTTCCATAAAACGGACAGTTAATGAACTGAATTCTCCAGCGTTCCTGGAATTCCTCAGTACACTGACTGGCATTAAGGGCCTGATGAAAGACGATCACCTCGAAGGAGGCGGCATTCATCAGTCTAAGCGAGGCGGCTATCTGAATATCCACGCCGATTTCACCGTACATCCGCATCATCGCCACTGGCAACGACGTGTAAACGTGCTCGTTTACCTCAACCACGACTGGGAAGAAGAATGGGGAGGCAAACTCGAACTATGGGATACCCAAATGCAGGCTTGCGAAAAGAAAGTGCTACCCATTTTTAATCGCTGCGTGATATTTAATACAGATGCGGATTCCTACCATGGTCACCCAGAACCCACTACCTGCCCCGAAGACCGACACAGAAGATCTATTGCTTTATATTATTACACAGAAGAAAACCAGCCTTTTCGCAGAGCCACGCATTATATGGTACGCCCCGGAGAAGACAAGAAAAAATTCATGGTAAAACTGGATAATACCATGGTGGCGGTTTATACAGAAATAAAGGGGATGTTAGGATCAAACGATAAAATCATTAGTAAAGTGCTTCGGTTCTTTTCTCGTAAAAAGTAAAAACTTACTAGAAATACTAAAAGCAAAGGCGTTGAATTAATTTCCAACGCCTTTGCTTTTAGTATTTTTTATGTCTCTGTTATTTAGACAACACTTCCCGCTTCAAAAACACAAATCCATTTTTGCGATACAACTCTTTCAACAAAGTAAACTGTTTGTAGTTATCCACGCGGTCTACTTTTGTCACGAAATAAGCAGGTTTGTCAATGGCGCCTGTCAGCAGCCAGTTTTCATCATATGAACTTTGATTCACTGGCTTGTTCTTATGCGTATAAAAGAAAGGTCCGTAGCTCCAATAACCTAATGTCGTAACATAACAATCCTCTCCTTGCCTTTGCTCAAAAAACTCAATAGCAGCGGCCTGTGAGTACTTTTCTACCTTGGGAACAATAATAGCTGCCGCCAGGAAAATAACAAGTCCCGTTCCGATAAAATAAGTGGCTGCCGCATTGAGGAAAGCATGTTTCTTTAACTGTCGTAGTCCCACTATAATAGTGACCACCATTAAGATACCCACTATACCTTCCCAACCGCTCCAGTTCACATCAGCCGCCATATTCGCCTGCGCAAAGGTATCGTGAACATAAGGGATGAGTTGCTTAATGTTCAAGGCGATTAATGCAACGCCCAGCAATGCTACAGCAATAATCCCTCCTAGCACCGTCGTGGATACACCCACATACTTCTTATATTCCATTTCCTTCCTATCCCATTTATAAAATGAATACGCAGCCAGGAAAGAAATCGGGAACCAAGCCAGAGAAGAATAATGAATGATACGTGATTGTACAATCGTGAATAAAATGGTCACAACCCAAAACAAGAGCAGCATCCACATTTTAAAATCTTTATCATATCGACTACTGTAGCGGGCTTTAAAGAAAGCAGGAATAGCAAAAAGAGAAGCTGGAAAACATCCTACGAGTAGCACAATGAAATGATACCCGAAAAAGCCTGCCTGTCCTGCATCGTGGGTGGTGAAGAGGCGATACTGGTACTTTAAAAACTCTGTAATGAACCAGGGGCCATTCTTTGCCGTTTCATATCCATACCACGTGACTGTTACTAAAGTAGTGACGATCAAAAACAACAATGCATGCCACCAGTTAAAGAAGATTTTGAACTTGTTATAAACAAAATAGCACCCTAATACCAACAGGAAAACCATCAAGGCTACTTGCCCTTTGGTGAGAATAGCAAGTCCCATAAATATGCCAGACCAAACTGCATAGTACACTGGCTTTTTCTCAATCCCTTCCTTATCAAATCCATTCCGCTTCCAGTTGTACAAAATGAAAAAGTACAAGGCTAGGAAGGTAAACAGGTTAAACCATGGGTCAATGATACCGGATTTAAAATACATATTAGGAAACAGAGAGCCGCCGAAAGCGAGTGCCCATAAGAGTCCGAATTTCTTATCGTATAATCTTGTCCCAATGAGGTATAGCACCACCAACGTAACGATCCCACAGAGCGCATTAGGGAAACGCGCCGCGAATTCATTGATGCCAAATATCTTCATGGATATACTTTGCATCCAGAAGAACATGGGTGGTTTCTCCCAAAAAGGCTTGAAATTGACATAAATCCTGGTATAATCGTCCAATTTCAACATTTCCCTAGAACACTCTGCAAAATTGATTTCATCCCAATCAAAGAGATGAACCCGACCCAAGAAAGGAATGAAGAAAAGCGCTGCAATCACTGCCAATAATAGGATATTCGATAGTTTGGTTGTACGCATATGTCCCGTATGTAATTGGATGTAATAAACAAATATATGTTATATAATGGCATTTACAAATTATGGATTCCTTACAAATAGTTCTCCTCTTTGAAAGCGGAATAAATCCCTAATTCTACAGCAGCCTCTTCCTACCACTGGCCTTTAATAGGTCCGTCCATGGTACATTTGACTATCCTTTGGGGCCTCTCTACGCTCGAACATACCGTAGTCTCTCACTACATGGGCTATACGTAAATGGTAGTCTTTGAATATACTATTTCTCCCCTTTTGCTGTGCATCCCGGTGAAGCTCCAAGTTACGCCAGGTGAATATAGATTGCTCGTCCTTCCAAAAAGAGAGCGATAATATTTTTTCTGGGTGAGACAGACTTTGAAACCGTTCAATAGAAACAAAACCAGCTACATTTTCTAATGTCGACTTCAATTGCGCAGCGATATCGAGATAGTCCTGTAACCGGCCTTCATGGGGTATTACCTCGAAAATGACCGCGATATTGGAACTGCGCTCCTCCTGTACTGGGGTATCAATGAATTTCAATGTCTCCGCATATAATTGATGCCGACTTTTCTCCAGGTGCATGACATGGGTACCACGGGGCACCACTACATATTTTTTGATTGTTTCATCAGGTAATGATGCCATCAATTGAAGGGCATCGTTGTTATTGGGATAGTCATCCCATTCTCCCCTAATGACCAGGGTTGGTACTAGTATTTTAGCTGGATTATAATAGCTTTTACCTTGACTAAGATCTGCAATATCTTGTGAAGGCCCCGCAGGGAAATGAACAGCGCCGCTATCTGTTTTTTTGGTGGTAATATCTGACTGTAGCCAATCTGCTTTCCATTGCGTGAACAATTCCGGTTCCAGTTGATGCATCTCACCTTCAGGCGTTAGATCTACCATGGCTTGTACCCTTTGATCGGGGGTTAAGCTTTCATAGGAGCGTTCAATAGTAATGGGGTTATCTACTGCATCAGCGCTGACAGTAATAGGCGCAAACAATACCAATTTTGCTAATTTATTAGGAAAGTTTTCTGCATACAGCGCCGCCACAGACGCTCCCCATGAATGACCTATCAGGATCAACTGCCGATGTCCGGTCTGTTGTAGGATGTAATCAATCGCTTTGTCTACGTCCAAGTATGCACTCATGGCCCTTCCGATAGGTAAACCCTGCTCGTGGCTCATCTCCGGGTATCGATCGGCATCTCCATAACCTAAGAAATCCAATGCATAACTTTCCATATTATGATCTGATAAATAATCCATCCAAGAGCTTCCATTCATCTGGAAATCAAAAGACAAGGCTGCAGGGAAAGTGGCGCCATGAAGCAATAAAACAGGCATATTCCCTACGCTGGTTTTGGGTGGCATATGCAACAAGGCGATCTTTAAATCCTTTAAATGGCTTTCAATTCTAATGGAATTAGTATTCATAATTGTTTGTATTTTAATTGATAGGATTTTAAAACAGGTGTAATGGTGTTCAAGTGTAATCGTTGAGCCAAAACTATCGTTTATAAAATCCGGACAGTTCATGATAGATTGAATCGTCCCCCAAATCATTGGTATATATTTGAACAATGGAAATGGAACAACTGGAACGAATAGCTTCTTTAATAGGAGATGCTTCAAGAATGAAGATGCTATGGTCTTTATTGGATGGTAGAGCGTATACTGCCACCGAATTATCCATTGTGGCAGATGCTTCCAGACAGAGCACCAGTATGCACCTGAGTAAATTAGTAGACGCAGGGTTGCTGAAAGTGAACAGTCAAGGTCGACATAAATATTATAGTTTCGCCAGACAGGAAATCGCCTACGCCATTGAAGCGATGTCTGTATTAATGCCGCCACCAACCCAAGTATCCCCTGTTAAACCACAACCAATAAAATATTGCCGCACCTGTTACGATCATATGGCAGGCTCGATCGGCGTTAAACTATTAGATCGACTCGTTGAACGCCATTACCTTATCCTAGAAGATGACACCCCTGCTATAACTGAAACCGGAAAAAAATTCTTCCACGATTTGGGTATCGACACCATGGAGCTGTTATCGCTAAAGCGACCCTTTGCAAGAGCATGCCTAGACTGGAGTGAACGACGCTTTCATTTGGCCGGTTCCTTAGGGAATGTACTGTTAAAGAAGTTGCTGGAAGAGGATTGGGTACGAAGAGTCGCTAACTCCAGGGCTTTAGTGATTACCGCGAAAGGGAAACAGTGTTTTTTGGAGGTACTGGGACTCGCCGTGTGAGTGATAAAAATTGAAATGGGGCAGTATTAATAAAGTTTTGTATCTTACTATAGTTAACACCCAACAGACCGGGCAATATAAACTCCATCACACAGCTAATCACTCTACATTGGCTGCACCTTTCAATAACAATGGATAAGAATCAAGTTATATTCATACTCACAGTTTGGGGAGCAGCACTTTCTACTGTGCTGGGAGTAATTACATTTATAACATTTAGAAAAGGTAGTCGCGTAAAATTAGGCATCATTGGCACTGTAGACGAGCCATTTGACCACCTTCGGATTAGCGTTTGTAACTTAGGCACTAGGCCAGGAACGGTTACTGGCTATTCCATTGGAGTTGGCGTAAGTAAAAATACCCAAGTGCAAATTTTGAAACGGCAACTAAACACAGAAAAGAAATTGGCTGAAAGCGATATCTGGACAACCACCATTGACTCTCCTACTATTTTGTCGGCAAAAAGTGAATTGAATATCAAACAGATTTATTTCCAAAGAATTTGGATAAATATTTTCCTTTCGTCCGGCAAAATCTTATCCAATGTAGCATTTATCAATCCTAAAATTATTAATACGGATCATTATGATAGGGCAGAACAATTTATTGCTACAGATATTTTTTTAGGATTTAGTCAGATGGAAAGCCTGGTTTATCCGATAGGGAATAAGTAGGCCTGGTTTATAAATACTCCTTACTTCAGACGACTGTGTTCTCTCACAAATTTAATATTGGTAGGCGAGTGATTATATCGAATATCTGCACTCCCCAACAACTTATCATTATCATAAAACCAGATTTTTTTCTTATCGGCATCCAGCACAACTTTAACACCTATGGTCGCATGATAGGGCATTTCCCTATAAAATTCTGCATTGCTATCCTTTATACTATAAGGGGCAATGGCCACCTCGCTGGTATCAAAATAATGGGGCGTATTGCTACTATCCAGCTTTATTCCGAAGATGGAAAAATTATGATTATGAGACGTCTCAATATAAGTAATGGTGCCAGTGAATTGAACATGGGTCATCAATTTCTCATCGTATTTAGGTGCATCCGGCGATTTCGATGAAAACCAAGAGAAGATCGCCAAAACAGCTATTGCCACTGTCAATTTTAATATTAGCTTATACATAGAAATAGGTATTGAGAAAATTCAGGAGTCCATTTTTCACCCCCACTGTCATCATATCTCCAAAATAGGGTGAAAAAACGGGTATCAAATAAATATTTATATCGTAATCTTATGCAAATAAAATACCCCAACCCCAATTTATTCTAGTTGCAGTTACAACTGAAAGGAGCAAATGAATTTTACAGACAGCACTAATTGAGCTAGCACAAGTTTATCCAAAACACACTGGAATGCATTCTAATAACCTTAAAATTTAACCAATAATATTGTTATGCGCATTTTATTCCCTTACCTAATGTTGGTACTGCTACTGCCGTTAATTAGTACTGCTCAAACGATTCAAATTAAAAATGGCCTTTCAAATCTACAAAGCTCCAGCGAGAACGAGTATGAAGTTTCCATTACGATCCTGACGCAAGGGAAATTGCAGGATACAACAAGCTCCGTAATCCTGAAAGCCATTCCACAACTACCAGGCATAATTAAACTTCTGCCAAGCAAAGATGTACAACTAACACCAGATAGTCAGGCTGTAAAAATCAACTTGACCCCCTCAGACTTCCCAGGCAACAATGATCTTCAACCGAAGAGTATAAGAAAAACTGTCACATTCAAGAGCTATCCAGCAGACGATACCCAAGATGTATTGCCTATAAAGTTCATCCTTCAAAATAGTACAGGAAACATAAAAATAAATAATATAGATAATGAACCATTTATTGTTGTCGCAGAAAAGATAAAGGATTCCCAAAGTAGAGCGAATGGAGAAAGAGTGGATATCTATTATCTCAACGCTTATAACTTCGGATTCGGACAATCATTGAAATCAAATTACCTAGGCCGGTTCAATGTCTTTGTCAAATCAATTGAAGATTCTAATTGGGGACTAAACCTAGGCTTTACCACAATAAATTATAATATAGGCGACAGTGATTCAACTTCCTCTTATTTCAAACAATTAGTTTCCCCAGACCCACTGCTAGACAAAATTCCAGCAGGAACAAAGTATGCCTCGCAACTAAGTAAATTTGTAACCAAAAGACAAAACTCCTCACAGAGCCTATTCATACAACCCATGTATCGCATCTTAAAAGTGGGTACCAAATTTAACTTTTATGCTCACGCGCATCTTGAATTGCTGATAAATAAAACTTCCCTAACCACCACCGTTAACGTATTAAACGTTGACTCCATCGTAGCACCAGGTAATCTCAATGTTGATTCTGCCTTTTTCCGTTTTCAACCCTCCAACTATTCACGTAGTTATACATTTCTCAACGGGTATTTCGGAGGAGGTATAACACTGGATTACAGCCCACTCAATAACCTTAAAATATTCTCCCAGTTTACATTCGGAGGAACCACCAACTATCCCAATACTTTCTCCATTAATGACCAGAATAGTGTAACATTAATGCCCCCTTCTGTATTAAATATCTACCCTCCAACAAGCGGTAGATTAGGTCCCGGACAAAGTGAACCTACACGCGATACAAAACCTAACACGAAATCTTCCTGGTTTTACTATATTCATGGATTTGTATCCTATAATGTGACTAGCGCAATACAGGGACTTATAGGAGCAGAAATTCGAGGCCTTTTGCCCAACTACTCTCCATACTACGCAGTATACGCAGGAGTAAATGTAGACCTGAAATCACTTTTCACTTCCTTGAAATGAGTATCTTCTATCCAATCAGACATCCCATCCAGGATAAATAAAGCAACACTAAGAAAACTCCTCCAGGAATAATACTGAAGGAGTTTTCTTATTAAATCTGTTAACTATTACATTTGTAGTCTGTACTTCGAAGGCTATATTAGCCAACTTAGAAAACAATCTGTAACATTATAACAGCCTATATCGTTTTAATATCATCCCCAAGCATCTCTATTTAAATTGCATACCCCATGATGGTTTCAAGGTCTTCACCAAAAAATCTCCAAGAACAGGATATTCATTTATTCCAAGCCGCCCTCACCTACGAAGTCCAACCACCGCATACATACACCTTTCACAATATCAACATTCTGAAAGATCATATCTTTCACCCGTCAAAATTCACTTTTCTCTCTGTTCATTCTCATATCCGTTCTTTTTCTAAAACTGGGCAATGGAAAAAACTCCTATGGTTCCTCAAACCTTATCAGGTACTAGCACAAGGCATCTGGATTACAGATGAATGGAGTGGGGAATATTTTCACTGGCTGACAGACGCATTGACGAGATGGACGGCTGTGGAAGGAAAGACACGTGTCTCCCTAATCATCCTTCCGGAAAGATATCAGCAAATACCCTATGTACAGGCGTCTCTACAACTTTTAAATATCAAAGCATACTTCTACAATACTCGCAAACGTTTGCTGGTAAAAGAACTCATCTTACCCGCACATACTGCTGCTACCGGAAATTATAATGAACAAATCATTCAACAACTACGGGAAAAATTCATTGGGAAAATACATACTACTCCTCATCGAAAGTTATATGTAAGCCGGAAAAAGGCCGCCAGACGCACGATACAAAACGAAATAGAAGTGATCGCGTTATTGGAGGAACAGGGTTATGAAATACATTGCTTTGAGGACTATCATTTTGCAGAACAGGTGGCACTCATGCAACAAGCCAAGGTATTAATCGGACTACATGGTGCAGGCCTTACCAACATGCTTTTCATGCCAGCAGGTGGGCAAATCCTGGAGCTCCGCAATGAAGGCGATTCACACAACAATTGCTTTTTTTCACTGGCATCTGCACTCCAACATCAATACTATTATCTTACGAATACAGGCAATACCGCGGATACATTCAACGTGGAAATAATCGTCAATATTAAACGTTTAGCGGAAACGATTGCATTAATGGAAAGTAGGTAATATCATTTTTGCGCTCCCCATACAGGAACGATATGTTTGCCATCTGGCGATAGCCATTTTTCATACACCAATCGTACGGCTGTATAATCTTTCGACTCCAGGAAAGTCTGCATACGATTGTTATTGGTGAGGGTATATCTCATTATCCGGCGCACGCCCTTATCTACATAATGCGCCTCCAATAGTTCATTCATAGCCCGGTAAATGCCATGCCGGCGGTACGCCGGCATAACATAACCATCGGATACATAAAGGGTATCACCAGTATAATCTTCTATACGACTGTCGTCGGGAGACTCGATGTAACCGAATATGAAGCCCACCGGCGTATCACCGCTCTGAGCCAAGATACAAGTACCTTCACATTCTTCTTGCATATCTATTACATGTTGCATATAATGAGAAGCAATATCATCCCAATCGGCTGTGCCAGGAAAGAATTCTTTCTCAGAGATATGCAGTCCACGCATCAGTTCAGCCATAACGGCGTAATGCGTGGCAATACGTATATGCGTATAAGTTATCATTCGTAATCAGGTTTAATAGGGCTACCTGTCCAACTGGTGCCCGGTTGCAGTTTTTCTCCTTTCATCACCAGTGATAATGGAGAGAGATTCACATCATCACCTACCTCACTGTCGTACAAGATAATGGTACGTGCACCAATGCTGCTGCGTTTACCGATTTTAATAGCTCCTACCTTCATTACACGGTCTTCGAAAAGGTGCGTCTGAGGGCCGCTATCTTCATTCAATGCGGCATCAGTGCCGATTTCCACCATGTCAAACTCGGTGATATCTGTCGTAAACATATATACTCTTTGCCCGGTTTTTACGCCCAATAAACGCAGTAATACTGGCAGCCATGGCGTTCCTTTCAGGTATTCCAACAGGAACGGTACAGACAATGCTTCGTAAGTGGAAGTAACACTTTCACTACGCCATACATTGGAGGTCCACATCGGGTCCTGACGGGAATGGTAACGACCGCAGAAAATCCACTTCATGAACACGGTAAAGAGAAATGCAGGTAATCCCAGGAAAAACAGGTAATAGAATGGAAACTGTACTAGTACCTGTGTAAAGGATTTTTCTGTCACCAGATCGTGGGCATATGCAATAAAGAGAATACTGCAACATATCACCACTGTTTCTGGAATGAGGATACGAATGAATTCAACAATACCACGCGCTATCTTCCGGAATATACCTGGATGCGTGGTGAGTTCTGGCGGGAAGAAACGACTTTCCTGTCTGCGAGGGAGCGCAATGGCAGGAGAGCCAAACCAGTCGCGGGCAGTATTAGTTTCCAACTGCACTTTGGATGGTGGTGTAGATAAAACCCCTATCAGCATGTTTTCCGGCAAGGTATATCCTTGAGGAATCAAAGCACTGTTGCCCACAAAGCTGTTATTGTGAATAGTAGTTTTTTCCAATGTTAACTGTTGGGCACGAACATCCGATTCACCCAATGTTACGGCATCCGCTACGAATGCGCCATCACCGATTTCCAATAATGGGTGGGTAACGCTACTGGCGGTACTCACTTCTGTACGCTTACCAATTTTAGCACCCAGCGCCCGGAACAAGCTACTCACATAAATAGTAGCAAATATCGGATGGATCACGATCAAGGATAAGGCCATCATCTGATCCGCAAACCATTTACGCACATAGAAACTGCTATAAATCGGATAGGTACCAGGTTTGATGCCCCATTGCAGTAAACGAGTAAGTACTACCGTTTGTCCAGTGAACAACAAGATATACACCAGTGCCAGGACCGGCGTGATGACCATATAGTTGAAGTTATAATCCGGCGCTGCGTTGTCCATATTATTCAGCGTGATAATAGTAGGCAACAGCGGTAACAATATCGTGAATGGGAAGACCAACAGAAACAGCGAGAACATCAAGCTGTACCTGATACGTGTCGCCCTGGATACGGGTATTGGCTGCGGCAACTCATGGATCGCTTTCGTTTCCTTCAGTTGCGCAGGACTTCCTTGCCATACTTCTCCCACACCGATAGTTTTTCCGGCAGGCAGGTAACTGAGGTCTTTCAGTTCGCCCCAGTCTTCGATACGGGCGTCTCCGGCAATAACGGCGCTACTACCCACATAAGCATGGTCGCCCAGGTATACGCGGCGCAGTTTCAGCCAACCATCTTCTACCCAAGCATTGTTGATGACCGTTTGGGAGCTAAGACTCGCATCTTTCCCGATGGTCACCAGGTCTTCTGCACCGATGGTGACAGTGCCCAATTGCGCATCGGAAGAGATATCTACGCCGAGGAACTGGAGGTATTTGGCATACAGCGGTGTACCGTTCAGGAATTGAGCCGGCATGAGTCGTTGGATGGTTTTCACCAACCACCAACGGAAATAGTAGGTTCCCCAGAGTGGGTAATCCCCTTCTTTCATTTTACCTATCACCAGCCATTTCACCGTAATGATAAGTACCGTGAATACAGCCGGCAGGAAGCAGAACATCCCCAAAGCCGTCATGATGGCGTAACTGAGTTTGCCTGTTGCTTGTTCCGTATAATAATAGCCCAGGTAAGGGAAATAGATCTGCATGGCAAACAAGCCATAAATGATCAGCAGGGTCACTGTTTGCGCTATCCAGCAAAGTCCATGGCGATACCAAGGCACTTTGTTGAAGGTATGCGTTTTCTCCTTGCCAGTGGCATCCGTTGAAGACCAGGTATCTGCCAGGGCCTGAAGCGGACGATGTATGTAGATATCTTTCAGGGATGCCTGTGGGATATTCGCTTCCCGACGAAGACGGGATACGAAAACCGCCGCCAGCAGCGAGTGACCACCGAGATCTGTAAAGAAATCCTCCTGGAGGGTCAGTGGCTTATCTGGGAATACTTTCGTCAAAACCGCCATCATGCGGTCGGCTATGGGTGCATTGGCATCCACAGTGGCCGCAGACTCCTTCTGTAAAAACGCCGGAGGCACTGGGAGCGCCTTACGGTTAATTTTTCCGCTTGGAAGGCGGGGCATATCATCCAGGATCATGACTACTCCGGGAACCATATAGGTAGGCAGGGTACGGGACAGTTCGTGTCGCATGTCTGCTTCCGTTACCGTACTCTCGTCTTCCTGAACTACATATCCTACAAGTTGATCCTGGTCGTTGCCATCTTTTCTTACCGCTACTGCGGCAGCGGCGATACCTGGGATATCATGGAGTTTATTTTCTATTTCGCCGAGTTCAATCCGGTATCCGCGCAGTTTGATTTGGTCATCCAGTCGGCCTTGGAAGTCGATGCTACCATCCGGCAGGATGATAGCGGCATCACCGGTTTTATAGACCCTGTCGCCGGGGATGGCATCCAGGGAGGTCGGTTTGTTTACGAATTTCTCTTGTGTCAGACTGGGGTTCTCGATATATCCCAGTCCAACGCCTGGACCGGTGATAATGAGTTCACCACGTTCTCCCAGGGGAAGAATATTCAACTGTTCATCCACCACCGCCATATTATAGTTCGGTAATGGATGGCCAATTGTGATGGCATCTCCTGGACGGAGATGGGCAAAAGTGGCACTTACGGTAGTTTCCGTAGGGCCGTAACTGTTATAGAATTCCCGTGGAGGCATTCCCCAGCGGGCGAGCACTTGCGGTGTACAGGCCTCTCCTCCTGCGTTTACCAGGCGGATGGAAGGGATATTGTCCTCCATGATGGCCAGCAAACTAGGTACAGCGTGTAAAACGGTGATTTTCTCTTTCCGGAGAGTATCACTCAGTTCATCGATGGCTTTCGCCGTGGTGGCATCGGCCACCCAAAGCGTGGCGCCCACAAAATAACTGAGCCATGTCTCCTCACACCACATATCAAACGATACGGAAAATCCCTGGTATACTTTATCTGAGCTTCGCACATTCAGTACAGTCTGCTCTGAACGGATCAGATGACAGATTTGCTTATGCATGATAGGAATACCTTTAGGCTTACCAGTACTACCGGAGGTATACAGCACATAAGCAATATTTTCCGGCTTTGCGCCTGGCTGTAAGACAAAATGGTCATACGCTTCTGGCACTGGCGGTACTGTCAGGATGGCGGCATCCAGTTGCAGGGGCTCCTGGCTGAAACAGGCGGCTGCTTTCACTTCTGTGAGTACAAGCTCCACTCGTTCGGCTGGCATCTCCCTGTCCAATGGTACATATCCTGCACCAGCCTTGATAATGCCGAGAATAGCGGCGTGTAATTCTGGGCCACGGGGCCACCAGATCCCTACAATACTACCTGCCCCAATGCCCTGGGCCTGTAACTTGGCCGCAATGGCATCACTCCAGTGATCTAACTGCTTGTAGGTAAAGGTCTGTTGTTGAAAAATCAGGGCGATATGATGTGCATGCTGCTTCACAGAATGCGCAAACATGTCCGCCAGTGTTTCTTGATGAAGTAAATCCGGCCGCTGGGGTCCCATTACTATGCTAAGGTCATTCATAATTTGCTGCCCGAAAAGATTGATTCAGAAAACGCTTCTACTTTGTTATGGTTATGCTGTACAGATGTTGATAGGTGCCAACAACAAAATGTTACTTGTAATTTAAGTACAATTTCTGGATAAAGGCATAGCGCCATGGGGCATCTTGCATCCTGCTTGCTTAACATTCTGTTCATGTCTGTTTTGGAAATAAAGGTTGCGAGGCAAAAATACTGCCCTGAAATTAGCTATGGGCTTATAATCTCATTAAAAAATACCCAATTTTCTGCAAATGTGCGGAATTAGAATGAGATTATATAGAAATTAAATCTCTCTCATCCCAAATTAGAATCCTTTAATGCTGATTTTCATGGCTCTTATGCGTCCTATTTTTAGGCCCAGATTTGAGCTATGAACATTCTATTAATAGAGGACGAACCTAAAGTAGCAGCATTTATTAGGAAAGGGCTGGAAGCCTACCAGCACACGATTACGGTAGCATATGACGGACTAAATGGATACCAAGCGGCCATGCAGCACGACTTTGACGTGGTGATTTTGGACAGACAACTCCCCTCCCTATCCGGACTGGAAGTCTGCCGCATGATCAAAACCATGAAAAAAGGACTGCCCATTCTCATGCTAACCGCTTTAGGCAGCATACGGGACAAAGTACAGGGCTTTGAAAGTGGTGCGGATGATTATCTCCCCAAACCCTTCCACTTCGATGAACTGATCGCCAGAGTACACGCCCTTCACCGAAGAGGGAATGTAGTCAGCCCTAGTGCCGTATACCAGGTGGGCGACCTGGAACTAAATTGCTATAACCGCGCCGTTACCCGATCTGGAAAAGATATCACCCTTACCGTGAAAGAATTTGCCCTGCTGGAAGTACTCATGACCAATAAAAATCGCGTACTATCCAGAACCTACTTGGCAGAAGCCGTATGGGGCATCAATTTCAATAGAGGCACCAACTTTATTGACGTTTATGTCAACTACCTACGGTCAAAAATTGACAAAGGATTTGAATTTCCCCTCATTCATACCGTGATTGGTGTGGGTTATGTAATGCGGGACAAATCATAATTTTTTTTTAACGGTAACCTTATGAAAGTTAAAACCAGACTGGCACTCCAATTCACAGTTCTCTTCGCAGGACTACTGCTCCTATTGCTGTTTGGCATCTATTCCCTCGTGGAAAGAAACAGGCGAATCAGCTTTTATGACAAACTGGAAGACCGCGCCATGACAGCAGGGCAATTCTACCTGGCAGAAGATAATCTCTCCGACGAAAGCTTTAAAAATGTATTGAAAAAATACCCCCGTTCCCTTAACCAGGAAGTGATCCGCATTTATAATGATAAGTTCGACCCGGTTTTTATTAAGGAAGACACGGTGCGCTGGAACAAAGACATTCTACATGAAATTGTGCGCAACAGGAAACTCCGCTTCAGCCAAGGGGATCAACAGGTGTGTGGGATCTATTATGTGGATAACTCCGGGAACTTCCTGGTAGTAGCATCCGCAGTAGATGCTGCCGGAATGGAAAATATGCAGCAATTGGCCTGGATTATGTTTTTCGCCTACCTGGGCGCGCTGATCATTACCTATATGACAGGCCGACTATTCGCACACATCTCGCTGCTGCCGATCAATCATATTATTTCCAATGTGCAGTCTATCCGGGCCTCCAGCTTGGATAAACGCTTGCGCGTACGCACTGGCAGAAAAGATGAACTCACCCAGCTCTCTACCACCATCAACCAGTTGCTGGAACACCTGGAACAATCATTCGAAGCCCAGCGGGTCTTTATTGCCAATGCTTCGCATGAACTACGCACGCCTATTACCTCCATCTTAGGGGAAGCTGAAATAACCCTGTTAGACGATCGCCAAATAAGCGACTACAAACGGGCACTTCAGAATATCATAGAAGAATCGGATCGGCTGAACGGTATTATCGGTAGTCTGCTGGAACTGGCGCAGGCCAACATGGACCACAACGATCTGCAAAGTATCCCCATGGACGAACTCTTATGGGAAGTGGCAGAGGAATGTGGGCAACATGGCCGCTATCAAATGCAACTGAATTTACATACCGGGCAGCAACCAGGTAGGGTGATGATGCAGGGACACCGGCATCTACTATTCATTGCACTCAGCAATGTGGTGAAAAATGCCATTAAATTTTCCAATGGCAAAATGGTTACCTGTGAACTGGTGAAGAAAGAATCTTCCTTGCTCATTAAAATCATCGACAGAGGCATTGGTATTCCTCCGGAAGAACTGCATAAAATATTCCTTCCGTTCTATCGGAGCCAGAATGCTAACGGCTTCGATGGCCACGGCATCGGCCTCTCACTGACAGAAAAAATCGTACGCCTGCACAACGGCAAAGTGGAAGTTTTTTCTGAAGTAGGCCAGGGTACCGCATTTCATTTAACGTTTCAACAATAATTACATATCGTCCATTTATGTCCGAGTATCTAATACTCCCGCATTCTTGCGGGAGTTTTTTTTGTCCCAACCCCAACACATTAGAATTTCTTAATGACTTTCTAACTGTTTAAAGGAGCGCATTTAATATCGCTCTTATAACCCCGTTCTAGCTTTGCAACCGTATTCAACAGCCTATCTACTTACGCATAACACGCATTATTTCTTATGAAATTTTACTTTACACTTTTACTCAGTACCCTGCTGATGCTATCAGACAAAGTAGCGGCCCAGCAACGAACTTTACAGGGCACCGTGACCGATTCCCTCAATGGACAACCATTGCCCGGAGTATCTGTAGCTATTCCCGGCACTAGCACTGGCGTTATAACAGACGCTAATGGAAAATTCACTTTGCAGTTGCCCGCAGCAGCCAAACAACTGTTATTCACTTTCATGGGATACAGTGAACAATCTGCAACGGTCACTGCTGGCACGCAACAACTGAATATCGTTTTATCTCCTGCTTCGCAATCCCTCAATGGGGTGGTAATTACCGGATATACGCAACAAAGTAAATCCAGAACCACGGGCGCTATCACCAGCGTTCCTGCAAGTGTAACCACCCAAGCTCCCGTTGCGTCCTTTGATGTGATGCTGCAAGGTAGAGCGCCAGGATTATATGTAGGTACGCCTACAGGCCAGCCTGGCGAGGCCGGAAGGGTGTCTATCCGTGGTTTGGGTTCTATCAACGGAGATGTAAATCCACTGTTCGTAGTGGATGGCGTACCTGTCGCTAACAACTCTTTTGCTGCTTTAAACCCAGAAGATTTTGAAACCATACATGTATTGAAAGACGCGGCCGCTACGGCACAATACGGCTCCAGAGCTGCCAATGGCGTGATCGTGATTACAACTAAAAAAGGCAAAGCCTGGCCTGATGGGAAAGTACGTGTGAACTACCGCAATCAATTCGGTATCTCTGCACTGAACAGCCCTAAGTGGGATATGATGAACACAGACCAACGTTTGCAGTTTGAAGAAATTTTGCAAGACCCAACGCTCCCTGGCTGGGCTTATTCCTCCAAAAATCCGAATAAAGTCGTGAATGGCGTGGTGATGCCTAAAACAGCAGACGATTATACCTTCGGTAAACAATACCTGGATAGTCTCCGCACCATCAACACCGACTGGCGCAAACACTTGCTTAGACAAGGCCGTACGCAATCCCACTCCCTGAATGTTTCCGGCGGTAATGATAAAACCGTTTTCTATCTCTCTGGCTCCTATTTCAACCAGGAAGGTATTGCATTGAATTCTGGTTTAGAGAGATACAGTCTCCGCGCGAATATTCAGAACCGCAGTGGCAGGTTTAAGTCAACCTTAAATCTGGGTATCTCCACAGCCACTGTGAAATACATCCAGGATGAAGGTGTGGCCGAAGAAGGTGGCGCTGCTGTTGGCGGTGGCGGTATCACAGAGAAAAATCCTATTGCTGCCCTCTATTATGCACTCCCATACGAATCTCATTTGGGTAGGCCAGGAGTAGGCAACTATGGCGCGAATGCACTGGATGCCTATGCCAACAGTCTGAAAAAAGATAACCAGATTAAGAGTGTGATCTCTTTCAACGAAGTAGTAGAACTGACAAAAGAACTACAACTGACGGGTACCGTTGGTATGGATTTTCAACAAAACAACACTACCGAATTCCTGAACCCAGATTCCTGGTATGGTAAATTGGTCAGCAATGGCAACCAAGGTTCCTATCAGCGCGGACTCAATACCCGACTGGGGTTGGTGAGCACCGGTGGATTAAGGTACAACAAACAATGGCATAAAAATGAAATCGAAGCCAACTTACTGGCGGAGATCAATAAAATCACTGGCAATGGCTTCGGTTTTACCGGCTATGGCCTGGTAGCAGAATTACCTAATACTCCTTCCGGCATCACTCCCGGTACTGGCGACAACAATTTCATTCCTAACGTATTCGGACAAACGACGCCGAACCGCCTGTTAGTCTCACAGATTGGACTGTTCCGCTATTCCTACGACGACCGCTATACGTTTACGGCTAGTCTTCGTAGAGATGGATCTTCACAGGTGCCTGCCACTAACCGTTACAAATTGTTCTATGCATTTGGCGGAAATTGGAACGTGCTTGCAGAAAAGTTCATGCACAACCAACACCTGTTTAGCACCCTGCGCCTCCGTGCCAGCTACGGTCTCACAGGAAATGCAGGCGGATTCACCAGCGACTACGGCTTCCGTACCCTGTATGCGTCCGCAGATTACAACGGTAACAAAACCCTTGTTCCGATTACCCCTGGTAATCCGGCCTACAACTGGGAAATGAACCGTATCAGCGATGCAGGCCTAGAATTCGGATTCCTGCACAACAGAATCCGTGGTGAAATTGATTTCTACAACCGCGTTACACAGGGATTATTTGTGAATCGCAACCTCTCACTTACCACCGGATTTGCTACGCTTGCCACCAACTCCGGTAAAGTGAGGAACCGTGGGGTGGAACTCATGCTGGAAGGAGATGCTATCAAACAAAAAGATTTCACCCTTACCCTGGGATTGAACCTGGCCTACAACAAAAACAAAATCCTGAGCCTGGGCGGTGAAGAACAAGTTTTCGCAGATGAAGCCACTATGAATATGGTGGGCAAACCACTGGGTAGCTTCTACGCAGTAAGATGGAAAGGCGTAGATCCGCAGACAGGCGCCCCTATCTACCTGGACAAAGATGGTAATGCAACAAATACCTATAATCCAGATGATGCGGTGCCGTTGAAAGCCACTTACGATCCTCCTTTGATTGGTGGAGCTACTATCAGCCTGCGTTTCAAAAGATTTGAAATGTCTACCCTGGTGAGCTTCATTCATGGGATGTCGAGACTCAATTACCCTAACCTCTACGCCCACTCCGGCAGTGCTGCTTACAGAAGATACAGCCAGTCCAAAGACATGCTGAATATCTGGCAGAAACCAGGCGACATCAGTGCTTATCCAGGTGCACAGTATGCTACCTATTTCACTAGCAGAGACGTTACCAGCGCGGATTACATCAAGTTACGCAACATTACCCTGGGTTACAATATACCGGTACATGGCGCTATCAGAAACCTGAAAGTATTTGCCTCCGGTCAAAACCTCTTCTCCATCATGAAATGGAAAGGCTTCGATCCAGAAGATGCAAACGACATTGCGCAGTACGAATACCCAATGCCACGGATTATCACAGGTGGAATAAATGTAACCTTCTAATACTGTAAAAATGAAATACACTACTATAAGAAACTGGTCAGTCATCTTGTGTATGGCGTCTCTCCCTATCTTCACCACATCTTGCAATAAAATGCTGGATATAAAACCTACCGACCAGGTAGACGGCGAAGATATCTTCAAATCACTCACCACTGTAAACCGTGCAGTATTGGGCGTTTACGCCGGATGGGAACCGGAATACACCCTTCGCATAGGGTCTGTAACTGCAGACGAATGTGTTATCGGCACCAAGAACGCTGGTGTAAACGGATCTGCTCAAAACCTCTTCCGTTGGGCTTTTACAGGCTATGATCCAGAAATTGTTGCTCCTTGGACAAATGCTTACCAAGTCATCAATCGCGTAAACCGAATTTTGGAGGGACTGCCGAAGGTGCCTGCACAAAACAAGGAAGAAGAACAGCAGAAAATTCATCTGCAAAGTGAATTATTAGCGATCAGGGCTTTTGAACATTTCGAACTCTATCGCATGTACGGAAGTGCAGGTGTTTACAACCCGGATGCATATGCAGTACCTTATGTAACTACCAGCGATATCAATGCGAAACCTGCCCGTCCAACAGTAGCGGCCTTCTTCAAAGCACTGGAACAAGACCTGACTAAAGCCTTGGAAAATAGCGATGAAGCAACAGATATCACGCGTATGAACCAGGCAGCCATGTATGCACTACAGGCACGCGTTGCGCTCTATACCAACAACTGGACATCCGCCCTGGAGAATGCCGACAAAGCCACTGCCAATAATAAACTGGCAGAAAGAACGGAGTTCCCAGGTATATGGACAGATAAAAATAATGCAGAAGTTATTTTTAAACT
This sequence comes from Chitinophaga sp., assembly GCF_019236475.1. Classification (GTDB taxonomy): domain Bacteria; phylum Bacteroidota; class Bacteroidia; order Chitinophagales; family Chitinophagaceae; genus Chitinophaga. Next base: position 429,679 of record NZ_JAFAIX010000009.1, on the reverse strand, counting down.
GAAACGTACAAATCAAAGCGCCATGCGTCCGGGAGATATCTGGAAAAATGCCAGCTTAGGGATTGTATACTTCGCTCCTGCTCAAAAGCTGCTCCACGCATATGATGCGGAAAATGATATTCGCTTTGATGCTTACTTCGATCATGATCCTGCCCTGGTAGCAGACGGCCAATTACCAGATGTGATCGCGAAATATGCCGGAGCAGACGGCGCAGAAAACAGGAATGATATCAAAGTATTCCGTACAGGAGAAATGTACCTGGTTCGCGCAGAAGCATATACGAATTTGGGACGTCTCCAGGAAGCGGCGGAACAATTGAACACACTGCGTTCCAAGCGTATCGAGGGTTACGAAGCGGAAACGTTTACGGATGCCCAAGCGCTCAAAGCAGCTATTCAAGAAGAAAGATACCTGGAGTTACCATTTGAAGGACATCGCTTCTTTGATCTCAAACGCTGGGGATTACCAGTAAACAGGTTAGCGGGAGACACGGGTGATGATGGCCAGCTATCGCTGAACCCATCTGCGATTTATTATTACCTGCCTATCCCGCAGGCAGAGATACTCAGCAATCCGAACATAAGACCCAACAATAACGGTTGGTAATAAAGATAGTCGATACAATTCGAAAAATAGGACATACAACAAACAGCAACAAGGCAGTTTCCACTGACTTGAAACTAAAACAACAGGGGCTTTTAAAGGGGGCCCCTGTTGTTATTTTATACTACCCATCTGGGCTGCAGTCAGGTCTATAGGCATTAAAAAGTAGTAAAGAATCTCTTTTTTTAATTATTTTGTCCACAAATTCCACATCTAAATTCACGAACAATGAAACTAAAAAGGCCTGCCCTGCTGGCACTCCTGTATACCTTACCTATAGGCGCTATGGCGCAGCAATCGTCCCATCACAACCTTCATTTCAATCAACTGGCCACTAATTGGTATGACGCCATGCCATTGGGCAATGGTATGCTGGGGGCACTTGTCTGGCAAAATAATCAGTACTTGCGCCTCTCCCTCGATCGGGCCGATCTCTGGGACGATCGCCCGATGCCAGGAATGGATAAACTCACTTTCTCCTGGGTGACCAAACAAGTGCAATTACATCAATACGATGCGGTGCAAGCCCTTGGCGATGCACCCTACGAAGCGAATCCTGCGCCTACCAAAATTCCTGGTGCTGCCATAGAATTCAATATAGCAGACCTGGGAAACGTCGTCTCCAATGAACTGGACATTACAACCGCTACTAATATTATCAGGTTCTCTAATGGGGCTATATTTAAAACGTATGTAGATGCCAGTGAGTCGTATGGTGTTTTTACGGGAGACAACATTCCCTCCACCTTCATTCCTGCCATCAGAACACCGCAGTATACAAGCCCTGACCATGGCGGCCCAGTGAACTCTGTGGAAGGCCAAAGTCTTCAACGATTAGGTTACGCAAAAGGGGTTTTGAAAACAACTGGCCACCAGGTTATATACCATCAACCTACCAACGGCGGAAAATATTACGAGGTGTTGGTATCCTGGAAACGCCTGCCTGGCAATAAACTCGCCGGTATATGGATGATTACTAATACCAAGAGGGCCGCTGCCCCTACCCTCACGGATAACTTCCTCCGCAAATCCTGGCTGGAACATACCAACTGGTGGAAAAATTATTGGAACCGCTCTTCCATTCAAATTCCAGATACATTGCTGGAAAAACAATATTATCTGGACATGTATAAATTTGGTTGTGTAGCCAGAAACAACACACCGCCTATTTCCCTCCAAGCCGTATGGACTGCCGACAATGGCAAGCTACCACCATGGAAAGGAGATTTCCACCACGATCTGAACACAGAATTAAGCTACTGGCCTGGTTACACCGCCAATCACACAGACCTCACCGCCGGCTTCACGAACTGGCTTTGGAACACGCAATCCGAAAGTAAACGCTGGACCAAACAATATTTCGGCATCGATGGACTAAATGTACCCGGTGTAAATACCATCTCCGGAAAACCCATGGGTGGCTGGATTCAATATTCTATGAGTCCTACTACCGCGGCATGGTTATCCCAACACTTTTACTGGCAATGGCGCTACACGAATGATAAACAATTCCTCCTCACGCGCTGTAAACCTTGGTTTGATGCGGTGGCTGCTTATTTCCGCGGCATTCGTATAGTAGATCCCGTTAGTGGAAAATTCAAACATCCACTCAGCTCTGCGCCCGAGTTCAACGACAATTCGATCTCTGCTTGGTTCCATGATTTTACGAACTATGATTTATCGCTGGTAAGATTTTTCTTTGAAAAATATGCGGTTGTCACCGCCGCTTGCGGACAGTCCAATGCCGCTATCCTGGCGGAACTGCAAAAATATCCTGCTTTCAATACAGATAGCACTGGTCTCACCATCGCACCAGGTCAGGAACTTAATCAATCCCACCGCCATCATAGTCACCTCATGGCAATATATCCATTGAAAGTATTGTCTTATTCCAGTGCAGCGGATAAATCCATTATGGATCGATCCCTTGCATGGTTGGAGAAGAAAGGTACCAGGGCCTGGTGTGGCTATTCTTTCAGTTGGGCAGCTAATTTGTATGCACAAACCGGCAATGGCGACAGTGCGGCTGTCATGCTCAGCAGGTTCGCGTCTAACTTTACAGGAAAGAACAGCTTTCACCTAAACGGCGATCAAAAGAAAGGACAATATTCAGGGTTTACGTATAATCCATTTACACTGGAAGGGAACTTTGCATCTGCACAGGGTATCCATGAAATGCTGCTGCAATCAAACGATAGCCTTATTACCTTATTCCCTGCGGTACCAGCTTCTTGGAAGAATGTATCATTTGAGCATCTCCGCACAGCATCTGGGTGCCTCGTATCTGCAGAAAGGAAAAACGGGCAGTTGGCAGTGGTGAAAATCTCCGGAGGGCAACCAGGTAAAATCTATATCCAGTGGCCTTTTTCAGGGGTACAATTCAACGGAGGCTCCCCCAAATATGAGTTAAAAAATGGGGTACTTTCATTTGAACCTGGCAAAGGAGAAATAACGATCTATCCCCGTTAATAAGCAAAACGTTCTTGCCTGTCGTCCCTGCCAGTGGGCAGGGACAATGAAAAAAACAAAAACGGGAAGGGACGTCTGCGACGTCCCTTCCCGTTTTGATACAGCTTCTTTTATAATGTTGGAAATGCCTCTTCGTACTCCGGCAGGAAAGAAATAACCCCTGTAACCTTGACAGGCAGTATCTTTCCATCCAAGGTGAGATACTGGTAATTATTATTGCCCACCTTGCAGAGCACCGGATAACTATACTTCAATGAAGTAGCGCCGTAACCAGGTACTTCTTGCAAGAGTACATCTTCATATTTTACAGGACTCACCGGCCTTCCGGCATTATCCAGTACCATAAATTTATTATTTTGCTTGGCCACAAATCCAGGGCCAGGTGTACCTTCCATCATTAGATCGTTATTAGCCGGTACCATGATGAGGCCATTCATACTGGCCAATCCCAGACGTATATAACCGGTAGTGGGATCTGCTTTTTGCAAGATTAATCCTTTGGTCCCAAATTCTCTAAAAGTGATCTCATCATAATCGTATATAACCGGTACAATCAATTTACCTGCACTATCTGCATATCCATACTGATAGCGGTCATTCGTCTGTTTAATGACGATGTATACGCCAGATAACAGCGAACGTATATACCGATATTCAAAAGGAATAATGACATCCCCATGCATATTGATCAGCCCTACTTTATCTTCTTTGCCCACCATTATCTGATCTGGGATATGGCCAGGACTGACAACACTATAAGGCAAGGCAGTGAGTTGTTTACTAACGGTATTGAATAAACTGTAATGAGCTGAATCTTCCAAACCGGTTTTCAGTAGGCACATCCCATTGCCAATACTGACGATATCATGATAAGCTGGCGCCAGTAGCAGATCTCCCTGGATATTGCATAAGCCATATTTGTCATCATCCGTTTCTGCCTTCTTACCTATCAACAACACCAGATTGGAATCCCCTTCCAACTGGCGTATTTCCTCATATTCCATTGGTAATATCTGCTTCCGCTGTTTGATATCATACAGTCCTTTACGATTGTTCTGATTGATCACATACACCGATCCTGCGAGTTGCCCATAACCTTTATAGCCCATTGGAATGAGTTCCGTACCATCTGTATTGTACAATCCCTTTTTCTGCTGATATTCCACCAGTAATAATTCGCCATTATCATCTGCTGAAATATCAAAAAATGCGGGCGCTACTGTTTTCTTGCTGACAGGATTATAAAAACCATATACTGCTTGTTGTTTCAGGATAAAAATAGGATTCTTCGTACTACTATGCGGTCCCGCTACGAATCCGTAGATGCTGTTATAATCCTTATCCAGCAAGTTTTTACCGGTACTATCTACCAAACGATAATTACCATTTACTGGCACAATGAAACAATTAGCAAAGCAAGCGATTTTCCCACTGTATGCAGGCGCAAGGATTTCACGCCCTTTATCATCCAGGATACCGGTCTTTTTATTCTTGGTCACCGCTACATAAGGGCCATAACTACCCTCCTCATAAGGGTATTCAATGTTATCATATACAAAGTCCGACACTTGCTGACCATCCTCACCAATCAGGCCGTAATAGCCGTTGTGCTTTGCGCGCAGCAAGCCATTGTCCAACACCTCCATGTCTGTATATTCCGGGCTGCTATATACTTTCTTTTGTTGTAGATTGATGATTAGCTGCTCGTCATTCTTAAAAAGACTCTTAATCCAGTTATCACTACGCATACCAAAGTGTTCATGGCCATATTCAAAGGGCAGTAAGGTTTCATTGTTAAAATTAAGAATGCCCCATTTGCCGTTCTTTTTAGCAAAAACGTAATTGGATTGCGTGCCACAGCCGCCGCAGTAATCAAAGCCATCATAAACAGCCGGCACTACGAGCTTTTGCGCTTTATTGCTATAGATCCCCCATTTGCCATTAGCCTTCACATCGAAATGATCGTCATCCAGAATCCCGACCTCTTCAAACTGTAATGGTAACAGGAGATGCCCATAGGTATCAGCGTAAGTTCTTTTTTTATGCTGCTTTAACGCGAGATAAGATTTCCATTGTAGTTCAATGGAATCGTATACGGGTTGTAGAATCCATTTACGTTGCGCATTCCATACCCCGAATTTCCCCTGGGATTTCACCAATAGCATCAAGGCCTGGTCGTCCTCAACAGGTGTACCAGTAAGACTATCCATCGGATGATAGGTACCGATCACTCGGTCAAACACCTTTTGTCCTGCGGTATTAATGTACCAGGTTTGTGCCCCGTTTTGCATGCGCGCCAGTCCGTTTACAAACACAGATGCTTTCTGCGCGCGTGCAGTCATACTGCACACTACCAGCCATAAAACAGGTAAGAAACGTATATGCTTAGTCATTATATCCTTTCAATTTATCAGAACGGAAAGGCAGTGGTTTGCCTTGTTCATCCAGGTATATGTATTTATTATCTTTCTTCACGAGTACCGGGAAAATGGGAGCCTCAAATCCGCCATTGGTCTCCATTTCATCGTAGATGACTGGAATAATAGCGTGTCCTGTGCTGTCGAGTAGCCCGAACTTATCGTCCTGTTGTACTTCAAACAGCGTAGCGGATTTATTGTAGGTAATATCATTGTACACAGGCGGGATGATCATTTTACCGAGGGAGTCCAGCACACCGTAGTTATTACCCATTCCCACCTTATAGTAAGGCAGATCATAAAACTTATCTATACTGGTATATTTAACGGGAATGAATATACTACCATCCTGTTTGATGACACCGCGTAAAGTATCCTGTTCTACTTGGATCAGATTCCCTTCCATGGTATGCATTTCCGTTGCCGTTAAAGGATAAATCACTTCTTTTTTCAGGTTGATAATACCAAACAATTCTTTGTCGTTCGCATCTATTTTAGATGCCACTGCCAGTCCGTTCCAGAAATCACCAACAAAACTGAAATCATCGAACACTACTTCTTTTCCGTTTGTATCGAGGAATAGATTAGATCTGTTTTCGCCCCAAACTTTTAACAGTCCGTCATGATAAGAGATGGTATATTTTCTTTCTTTTTCCGGGATCAACATTCTGGCGTATTGGGTTTCCCGGAACTCCCATTTGGAGTTGGCATACAAGGTAGCTCCAGCAAGATCAACGAGCCTTGTTTCCTTATTACCGTTTTTCAGGTAATTAATGACGATAATACGGTTTGTATCTACGGGTGTATGAAATCCATATTGAGCGAATTTGCCAACGATCTTGCCTTCCGCATTTGCCACACCGCTGCTATCGCCATCTTTCCGGAGGGATAGCAAACGGGGATTCTGCCAGGAAATATTGGTATAACGAGCCGGCAGGATTTCTTTGCCGTTGTTGATATTGTATAGGCCGATATGTTTCCCTTTGATTACTGCCACGTAATCATCTTTCTCTGGGCCAGCAGCATCATCCGAATAAGTAAATTCCGATGCATATCCTTCCGCGATATTATCCGCACCATTAGGTACGATGGTAGTTCCGTCCGTCCGCATGAGGGCGTGCTTACCTTGTTGGGTATGCACGAGCAACAGTTGTTTCCCTCTGTAATTCAGGAGCGTGATATTTTTATAATCTTCCGGCAGTACTTTTTTTCCAGTGCTGTCATATACGTTGTACAGCACTCCTTTCCGGGCAATGAAGAAAGCAGGGGGGCCCATTTTAGCCCAGAGACTTTCAAATGCCACCGATTCTGTCAAAAATTGGCCACTCTCACTATATACCTGGATCTCATCATATATGGTGGGTACAATTTCTTTGAAATGTTTGTCCAGCACACCTACCTTAGCCTTTTTGATGAGAACGGCGTCGCCGTAAGGGCGCGCTGCTGTGTATTGCGGAACGACGAGGGTTGTTCCGGCTGCATCTGTAAAACCAATTTTACCATCCAGGGCTACTGCGAAAGTGCCTGGGATGGGTCCTCTGGTAATGATGGTATAGATAGCGGGTGTTACTTTCCGGCCATTCCCGCTCATAATGCCTACTTTATCCCCTATTGCATAACCAAAGAAACTGTAGTCATCATAACCCAGGTATTGGAACCCATTGTATTCTGGCGCCACCACCACAGTGCCGTCATCCTTTGCCAGACCTTGTTTTCCGTTTTTTGTAATTTTGACGAAGGCCGTTACATAGCTGTCGTCTACCTCATCATAAACAGGCTCCTGTAGTAATTTGCCTGTTTTAATATCAGCCCATCCCCAATGGTCGCCTTTGCGTACCTTCATCACGCGGGGATTTAATCGGTCGATTTCATCGTATTCTTGAGGACAGAGCACATTGCCCAGCGTGTCCACTGCTCCGTATTTCCCATTCAGCTTGGTAACAACAAAGCAATAGTTTTTCCTAGGAATATATTCATCCTTTTCATCCAGGAGCTTTACCTCGTCAAACTGGAAGGGGGCAATAATTTTACCGGCATTATTAATGGCGCCATAGGCGTTATGCTTCACACCTACCACCGTACCATAATAGCCTTGGTTCTCCAACTTATCGATTAATACCATACCAGACATATGGAGCAATTGAGGCTGGGAATTGATTTTTACCGGGGCGAATAGTCCGTCAAACTTTCCAAGGTAATCTGCATCTGTGATCTGCTGGCCGTGGGCAACAACCGGGAACAGCAATGGAGTAATATACTTTAGGTATTTCATGGTTAAACCGTAAAAATATGGGCCTGTAAAGTACAAATATGCCACCTAAATTGGGAATGAACAAGTTTTTATAGAGAATCAATTGTATATTTAAAACAGTAATCCCTTTATGCCATGAAATACCTGTTGTTCTTAGTGGCCCACCTATGCTGTATTAGTCAGTCATACGGACAATCTGACTCCATTTATCTGAGAGGATGTGTAGTGAATGAAAAAGGCGATCTGATAGATAGTAGTTCTCAAAAAATATCCCAAAAAACAAGTAACTGCCTGTCTACTTACGACACCATTATGGAGGAAATAGTAACTACTATTCCAGAGGTACAGCCGGTATTTCCTGGAGGGGGAGCCGCACTTAATACATTCCTGTTTCATAACATCCATCTTAACTCGGAAGGCGATTATCTACAAGGAAAAATCAACCTCGAATTTATCATCGATACAAAAGGGGCTATCAGAAATGCCTGCATTGTCCAAAAGCACCCAGAAGAATACACTTTTATGGATAAAGAGGGCTTACGTGTATTGAAATCAATGCCTTGTTGGCCCCCAGGAAAATACCATGGCAGGAAAGTAAATGTTAAAATGTTTTTGCCCATAAGAATCTGCCTTCAAGACGAATAATAAACAACCCCTATGTTCCTACAAGCCGCCATTGCAGCCGGATTATTGCTATTTGCAATTATCCCCGTACTACTGATCCCAGCAGTATATCTCAGCTTATTTATCCATTGGATCTACTGGCGCTTGAACAAAAAAGGAAACTCATTTAGGATATTTAGAAATCAATTGCATATACGTATATCCATTACCGTAGGAACAATTGTTATGATGACAATATTATTCTACCTGGTAATATGCGCATTAGGCTACACCAATCCTCACTACTATTTCTTATAATGCTACTTAACCTCGAAGCCACAGTTTCCGTAACGCAATCCGGGACGCGGTGCGTCCCGATTTGAAAGCCAATGCTCCTAATAGCAAAGATCTGAAAGAATTCTATGGGGTATAAAAAATGCCAAAAAATTAGTATTTTAAGGGATGCAGACAGGTTGGAGTTGATTTAGTAACAATCATTTAATACATTAATTAAACGGTCATTTCTACTTTCGCCCTCAGGTTTACAACACACCAACTGATTATGAAACCAATAAGTATACTTTTCTCTCTTTCCTTGCTGAGCATGGCTTCCTATGCACAGTTGCCTGGCCCGCAGCCATCTACGAATCAGGTCCTGCTGCCAAATGGCTGGAAATTAAGTCCTGCCGGACATTCCATTCAGTTGGGCGATCTGCCGCTCAACATGCAACTCAGTTCCTCCGGGAAATACCTGGCCGTTACCAATAACGGACAAAGCACGCAATCTGTACAACTGATCGATCCTAAGACAGCGCAAATCATCGACAGTGCCATCGTTGGCAAAGCCTGGTACGGCCTCGCTTTCAGCCGCGATGAAAAACATCTTTATGCCTCCGGTGCAAACGACAACTGGATTATTGATTTCCATATCAAGAATGGTAAATTCACGCAACAGGATACCATCGTTATGGGCAAACCTTGGCCTAAACAGAAAATTAGTCCTGCTGGTATTGCTGTAAACAGAGCCAATACCCGCCTGTATACCGTTACGAAAGAAGACAGCTCCCTCTACGTACTGGACCCTGTTTCCGGTAAAACATTGCACCGACTGCAATTGCCAGACATTGCCTATAGCTGTGTATTGTCTCCGGATGATTCCAAACTGTATATCTCTGTTTGGGGCGGCCGTTCTGTGGCAGTCGTATCTACCGCTAACTACGAAGTATTACAATCCATCGAGGTTGGTAATCACCCAAATGAATTGCTGCTGGATAAAAAAGGTCGTACCCTCTTTGTGGCCAATGCCAATGACAATACCGTTTCTGTGATTAATACCAGCAACGGCAAAGTACTGGAAACCATTGGCACTACGCTCTACCCTACGCAGTTGAGTGGCTCTACCACCAATGGTTTGGCCCTGAGCAACAATGAAAAAGTATTATATATCGCCAATGCGGATAATAACTGTCTCGCTGTATTTGATGTATCCAATCCTGGCAAGAGTCAGAGTATGGGCTTTATTCCTGTAGGATGGTACCCTACCAACGTAAAAGTATTGGGCAATAAAATTCTGGTGACAAACGGAAAAGGTAACACCAGCTTCGCTAATCCACAAGGCCCGCAGCCTATCAGCATCTTGGATAACAGCGGCATTCATACAGGTAGCACCGCCAATAGCCGTCTGCAATATATCGCAGGGCTCTTCAAAGGAACGCTGTCATTCATCGATGCGCCAACAGAAATTCAACTGAAAGCCTATACGAAAATGGTGTATGCGAATACACCATTCTCCGATAAAAAAGTGCTCCTCGCTGATGGGGAAGAAGGTAACCCTATTCCCCGTAAGCAAGGCGATAAATCTCCTATCAAACACGTTTTCTATATCATTAAAGAAAACCGTACCTACGATCAGGTATTGGGCGATTTGCCACAAGGTAATGGTGATTCTTCCCTCACGCTCTTTGGCAGAGGTGTAACACCTAACCAGCACGCATTTGCCGAAGATTTTGTACTGCTCGACAACTTCTATGTAGATGCCGAAGTAAGCGCCGATGGTCATAACTGGAGCATGGCTGCTTATGCTACTGATGTAGTGGAAAAAACCTGGCCTACTAGTTATGGTAACCGTGGTGGTACCACCAATTATGAAGGCGGCCGCCCAGTGACCTATCCTAAAGATGGCTTCATCTGGGATTACTGCAAACGCGCAGGCGTTAGTTTCCGCAGCTATGGCGAATTCGGTTCGTTTAATAAAGCGCAACTGAAAACACTGGAGGGACACATGTCTCCCTACTCTCCTGGGTTCGACATGGATATCCCAGACCAGGTGCGTGTAGACGCATGGCAGCATGATTTTGATTCCCTGCTGGCCATTAATGCAGTACCGCAATTCAGCACTATCCGTATCTCCAACGATCATACCAGTGGTCAGCGTAAAGGGAAAATTGCTCCTCGCTCTGCGGTGGCAGATAATGATTTAGCCGTAGGCAGACTACTGGATCACCTGTCACACAGTCCCCTCTGGAAAGAGTCGGTGGTGTTCATCTTGGAAGATGATGCACAGAACGGCCCTGATCACATAGATGCGCACCGTTCTCCGGCCTATGTAATTGGCCCTTACGTAAAACGTAAAGCCGTTGTAAGTACGATGTACTCTACATCTGGTTTCCTCCGTACTATGGAACTGATCCTCGGCTTACCTCCTATGAGTCAGTACGATGCTGCTGCTGTGCCGCTGTACGAGTGCTTCACCGCTACACCCGACTTCACTCCATATACCGTTAAGCCAGCGCTGATAGATTTGAACATCCGTAACATGGCTGATAATGAAAGTAGCAAAAGATCCGCAGCATTCAACTTCTCCAAAGAAGATGCTGCTCCTGATCTGGAACTGAATGAAGTGATCTGGAAAGCTATCAAAGGAGAAGCATCAGTAATGCCAGCGCCTAAACGTAGCGCTTTTGTGATACTGGAGAAGAAGAAAAAAGATAATGATGATTGATTAAAATAGGCCCTGCCGCCGAGTAATTCGGATGTCAAAATGATATCAGAATTATAATAACATTTGAATAACTTTTCGGCAGGGTTATTACTGTTGTTCGGAGATAATCAATAAATACCTTTGTTATTGAATACACAAATAACAGTAATTATGAACAAAAAACTAATTACCCCCCAAAACAAAAACAGTTTCTTTGATAAGGCATATCCAATTTGGGCATGTGACCGCGATTTCAGTAAACATCCGTTTTTTGTCAAAAAAGCAGAAGAAGCCCGCGAGTTTTTGCTAAGGGTAGGCCTACCAAAGGAACTAACATCTAAGCGCTAATAAATTAATTTTATTCATAATTTTAAAAATCCTCCAACGTATGGAGGATTTTTTCGTTTATATATCCACGTTACCTTGCACTTTTTAAACAAATAAAAAAAATTATGGGCAATCGCCCTTACAAAAGCAATTTTTTTAAAAACTTGCTTGAATTTTCTTGTATTTGCATATATCTTAGTACATTAATCTGCTGTGCTCGAAGCCAACTGTAATTTCACGTCGTATTCCAGTATGTAGATCTAAACCCGAGTATGTAGACATAAAACAAACTATGCTCCTTATTAACTAAACAGTAATCAATAATTAATTAGTCAACCAGGATTATCATCATTTTCTAAAACGTTTAACATGAGAAACAAACTCAGGTTATTAACGATGTTCTCGTTAATAGCACTTTTGTTGCCCTGCTTCTCCCAAGCGCAACAAAAGGTAATCTCCGGTACTGTAATTTCCAGTGACAAGGAAATTTTACCCGGCGTAACTGTACGCATCCGGGAAAATAATACCAACACCAGTACGGATGGGAATGGCCACTATACCATAAAAGCAAACCCAGGTCAAACTATTGAATTCTCCTTTATCGGTTACCTTACACAAAGCTTTGTAGTAGGTGAAGCCACTACGCTGAATGTAACATTGAAATCTACCCAAACAGGCCTCAACGAAGTAGTTGTTACCGCCATGGGTATCAAAAAAGAAAAGAAAGCACTCGGTTATGCGGTACAGGACATCAAATCTGATGAACTGTTGAAAAACAAAGATGCGAACTTGGTAAACTCACTGAATGGTAAAGTAGCCGGTGTAAACATCACCAATGCAGGTGGTGCACCAGGTTCTTCTGCTTCTATCATCATCCGCGGTGGTACCTCCCTGGAACGTAATAACCAACCACTGTTCGTAATCGATGGAGTACCGATGAACAACAGTACTGGTCAGGGAGACAACAGTTCCTTCGACGGTTCCGTGAACATCTCTACTACCAACAGTAACCGCGCAATGGATATTAACCCGGAAGATATTGAATCCGTATCTGTGCTGAAAGGCCCCGCTGCGGCTGCGCTGTATGGCCTCTCCGCTGCTGCCGGTGCGATTGTGATTACCACTAAAAAAGGTGCAGAAGGTACCGTAACAGCTTCTGTTACGCCAAGATATACTACCAACTGGGTAAACAGATTACCTAAACTGCAGAACAAATATAAACAAGGCAGCTACCTCAGTGGTACACTGAATCCTAACACTGCACTCTCTTGGGGAGATCCATTCAAACCAGGCGAACAAGTGTACGATAACCTTGGAGATTTCTTCCAAACAGCTCACTCTTTCGATAATAGCTTCAACGTTTCCGGTGGTACCAAAACTAGCAAGTTCCTCTTGTCTGGTTCTAACCTGGACCAAACCGGTATCGTTCCTACTACTAGCTATAACCGTTCTTCTGTGCGCTTCAATGGCGAACAGCAAATCGGCCGTTTCACCTTCGGTGTAAACGCTACCTACGCTGCGAGCGAAACCCAGAAAACATTGACTGGTTCCGGTCTGTGGGGCGCTGGTGGCCATGGCTACCTGGAAAGCATCCTGACCTGGCCTGTTAGTGATAATATGTCCAACTGGCAAAATCCTGACGGCTCCCAACGCCGCCTCGTTCCAGGTGTAAACCCTGAAAGCGATATCGATAACGCTTATTGGACAGTTAACAAAAACCCGCAGAAAGATAAAACTACCCGTATCCTCGGTAACGTATACGCCAATGTAAAAATTACCAACTGGTTGGATGCGACCTACCGCTTGGGTATCGATAACTTCCTGACAACCTTCAACAGCTTAATCAGCCCAGGTTCTGATGTGGCCATTAAATGGCAGAAAGGGATGTACTCAGAAACGAATAAACGCTTCAACTTCGTGAGTGGTAACCTGATGCTGAACTTCCACAAACAAGTGAAAGACTTCGATCTGAACCTCCTCCTGGGTCACAATACGGAAGATTATTACAATAAATCCACCTCTGTAAGAGTGGAAAACTTCTCCATTCCTGGCTATGTATCCCTGAACAATGGCGATCCCAAAAACAGGTATGCACAAGATTTCTGGAGCCAGAAAAGATTGGTAGGTGTTTATTCTGAATTAAGAGTAGCTTATAAAAACTTCCTCTACCTGGGTGTTACCGGACGTAATGACTGGAGCTCTACCCTCCCTATTCAATACCGTTCCTTCTTCTACCCTTCTGTTAGTGGAAGCTTTGTCTTCTCAGAGCTGTTGCCGAAAAGCAATGTACTCTCCTTTGGTAAAGTACGCGCTTCATGGGCCAGCGTAGGTAAAGACACCGATCCATATGCTACACAAACATATGTAGATGGTCCTTTACTGGTGAATGGTGGCGGTTACCGTAACTCCTATACCCTCGGAAACCCAAATCTGAAACCAGAACATACCAGTTCTTATGAATTCGGTGCGGAAATGCGTTTCCTCCGTAATCGTGTAGGCTTCGACTTTACCTATTACAATAACAAAAGTGTTGACCAAATCCTTTCCCCAAGGGTAAGTAACGCTACCGGATATATCCTGCGTTCTGTAAACGCTGGCGTTATTGAAAACAAAGGCTTTGAACTGACGATCAATGGTAATCCAGTAAGAAACAAAAACTTCAACTGGGACGTAAGCCTGAACCTTTCTCATAACAGCGGCCGCGTAAGAGAATTACCAGGTGGTATCTCTATCCTGTACGTAACAGATGTACAGGTAGGTAGCGCGAAAGCTGCTTCCTTTAACCAAGGCCTGTTCATGGGACTGAGCGGTTCCAAATACCAGACAGATGACAAGGGTAACCTTATTCTGAATCCAACTACTGGCTATCCAATGCCAACATCCTTGATGACTTTACCAGTTGGTAACAGAGAGCCTAAGGTATTGGGTGGTCTGAATAACAGTTTCACCTATAAAAACTTCAACCTGTCTATGCTGTGGGACTTCCGCGTTGGTGGTGATATCTACAATGGTACAGAATGGCTGATGACCGTAAATGGTCTGAGCGACGTTACCATGAATCGTGGTAACAATATCACGTTCAATGGTGTGGTCCTGAATTCAACAACAGGAAAATATGAAAATGCCACCAAAACAGTGGTAGCTTCAGAAGACTACTATCGTAACATCTACTCCAAGAATGCAGAAAACTTCATCCAGACAGTTAACTGGCTGCGTTTGCGTTCCCTGGCACTCTCATATGCACTTCCAACTTCCACACTGGCCCGTACACCATGGCTGAAAGGTGCTTCTGTTACCTTATCCGGTACCAATCTGCTGCTGTTCACCAACTACAGAGGTATGGACCCTGAAGTAAGTGCTGCTGGCGCTGGGGTGGTGGGCTCTGGCTCTGTAGGTATTGATTATGCTGGTGTTCCTGCTACCAAAGGACTAGCGGTTGGATTAAATGTTAAATTCTAAACCCTCGGAATCATGAAAAAAATATTCGTCATATTAGGTATGTCCATCGCCTTCACTTCCTGTAAGAAATGGCTGGACGTCAATAACAATCCAAATAATCCGACTGTAGATGTGCCAAGTGCAGAACAACGCCTTCCCGCCATCATCAGAGGATTTGCAGATGCTTACGAAAGCGCTGGTACAAGAACATCATTACTGACACAACAAGTAGGGGTGTATTATGCCAGCACCAATAACTGGGACCTGAGCCGCTGGTATTCCAATGCGAGTACCTCTAACTGGCCATGGCAAGGCTGGTATGTGTATACCGCCAGCAACTTTGATCCGCTATTTGCCGCTGCTAAAAAAGTGGAAGCCTGGCATTATATCGGCGCAGGACTGATCATCAAAGCCTGGGGTTTTGGTACCATGGCAGATCTCTATGGTATGATGCCTTACGATGAATTTGGTGTACCTAGCATCTACACGCCAAAATTCGATGATGGAGAATATGTGCAAGCAAAAGTAATGGCACTCCTGGATGAGGGTATCGCGAATCTGCAGAAACAACAAGGTCCTGCTGCTCCTGCCCTTTCAAAAGCAGATGTGCTCAATAATGGTTCCACTGATAAATGGATCCGCCTGGCATATGGGTTGAAAGCCAGATTCATGCTGCATACCACCAAAAAAGCTAGCTTTAATGCACAAGCGGTGCTGGATGCACTGTCCAAAGGGCCTTTAACCGATGATCAAAGTACTATTATCCAGTATGTAGATGAAGGTCCTACTGTTACAGATGGTTCTAAAGAAGCATTACAGTACAGCAACCTGGCTGTCAATTCAGCGGGAAGATTCACCAAACTGTATATGGACTACCTGTCCAATGCATATACCGGTGCTCCTACCGGCGCTAACAATGTACCAGACCCACGTATCGATTCCATCATCCCTAGAATGCAAACAGATACTGGTTGGTTGCGGACAAAAGGTATGGATATGGCTTCGAGTCTGCCTGCTAAAGGTCCTGCGAATGCGATATACAACACCAATCTCAACAAATTCAATAGCCCGGATTCTATCTACATCCCATTGCTGATGAATCCTTATTCTCCAGCTCCGGGACAACGTATCGTTTCTACCGGTTCTTGGTATACTCGCCGCGGTGGTAAAGGTCTTCTGCTGACCAACGCAGAAATGCGCTTCATTGAGGCAGAAGTGCAATTCCGCCAAGGTAAAGTATTGGAAGCGCTGACTGCCTACAAAGCAGGTATCCGTTCTCATATGAACATCCTGAAAGTGCCTGCCGCGAAAATCGATGAATTCCTGAGCAGCACTTCTGTGGTACAAGACCCTGCTACCCTGACCCTCAGTCATATCATGATCCAGAAATATATCGCCATGACCTTCTCTCCAGAAAACTTCGCAGACATGCGCCGTAATAACTATTGCGCAGATAATGCAGGTAACTACAATGAGATCTCCGGCATATATAAAGGGTTCAAACGCCCTGGACACCTGTATACGCAGTGCTATCCAAATGCAACTGACTATCCAAGACGCTTCGCTATGGCCAGCTACGAAATCAACTATAACGTAGCACAATTGCTGAAAGCAGATCCAAACGCAGGCAAACCGGAATACATTACCGAACCAGTATGGTGGGATAAACCATAACGGCTCAAAATAACGGCGGGGTACCCAACTGGGTACCCCGCTCTTTTTATGAATCAACGCTGACTGCCTGTAATTATCCCCGCTCGCTTCACCGGGCTATCATCAACCAACGCATATCCCTTCTTCCTGTCTCCCCGGATCATGATCCCTCCCCGCTTAGGTAAATTCTGCCGCAACTTCCGAATGTGTACATGCAACGATCTCCTCGTCCCCTCTGTTTTTCCCCAAACCTCCGCTAATATCCTTTCCACCGGCACATACTTCTGAAAATGACGGGCCAGGATTTTTAATAAGTGCCCCTGCATCTTTGGTAAATCAATCGGCAGATGATCCGGACAAATCAAATGCCGACGCCTAGCATCATAAGCATAATCACCAAATGGATATAAATACTTCTTCGCCTCGTGATTATCATATCGGCTCAATATCCTGCCAATCCGAAGATGCAACTCTTCCAAATCTATCATCCCCTTCCCTAAATAATAGTCGCAGCCACCCTCGTATCCCTCAATTACATCCTCCTCCGTGATACTCCCACTCAAATGAATAATAGGTATGTCTTTATCCTTCTCACGCACCCACTGCCCCAAATCCAGACCAGTTCTATCCGATTTACTATTCCCCGCATGTGGCATATATACATCCAATATCAATAAATCAACCGCCTGCTTCTGGAATAACTCCACTGCCTCCATTTTTGTGTATGCCCAATATACCAGATATCCATACTCCTCCTCAAATTGCTACTTGACCATTCCAGACCATATTACATCATCATCTGCCCATAATATGGTCCGTTTCATTTCGGGTTTTGTCTTCATAGGATTACGACTCCATTTTAAATTTGACCCAAAGAAACTAACAATTATAATCACATAACATTTTCTTAATGCAGATTAACATGTAAATTGAGAGATTATAATAGAATAGTTGGCAATCCTGCCTTCCTAATAGATGCATGCACGCAAAAATCCTGTCATACGCACAAATGCATCCATGCCGACGTATAGCCATCAACGATAATATGCATAGATAACGAACCTAGGCTAATTCCTGCCTCCGTGCCCGTTTTACCCAATTTTTTATACGGTATTCCAACTCCTCCGGACCTACCTCCCAGTCCAGGAAATCATCGCTGCCAGATTGCAACGCATGTATTCTATCTGCCAGTACAGTCCCATCCCCTAACATAATAATTGGCACTATAGTACTAGTTTTGCGAATATTGGCGATTAACTCATAGGCATTGCCCACTATACTCCCAGAGATAACATAGAACAGACGACTGTCTATCAAAATAATATCAAACTTACGACCGATTCCAGATAAAAGATCCGATATCCCAGTGCCAGTACAGAATAACTCTAACCCACTGCAGCACGACAATTCCCGCTCCAGACGATGCCGAAACTCAGACGGATTTGCAGCCAGAAAAATACGAATATTCACATTCTGAGATTTTCTGTGTGGTTTTGGAAGATTGGTTATTCCTTTGATTGTTATACACTCACAATTTCCCATCATTTTTTATTGCATGCAACCGTGTAAACACCCTTTTTTTCCTTTCAAACGCGCATTAACAAATGGTTTACTTAAGCCGATTTTACAAGCACAGAAATATTTTCACCATCTCTGAATGACTACTGACACAAGGTTGTCAGCTACCCCCCAGAAATTTGTGGTATGAAGCATACAATATATGGCCAAGTCATTCGTCAACATCAACATAACCACAGTATTATGTCCTCCATATTTCCCGGGAAAACTATATTCATACCTGTTCGGCTCCTGATAAAGGTGACGGGAAAAATTACTGCCAATATCTGCCGTATGCTGATTCTCCTACTTTTTTAAGATCTTTGCGTCCAATATTTTTTTTATGCTCACAAAAACGTTGTTAATCCAAAGCATGCAGCAAGGAGAGAAATTTAAATTCCTCTGCTTCTGGGGACATACCCCCAAATCCAATACCACCACGGATAAAAGCTGCTTCAGCCAGTGGTTTCCTAGTCCATTTACTGTAGATGGCATCTTATATCCTACAGCCGAACACTGGATGATGGCTGGTAAAGCCCGCCTGTTCAATGATCCGGAAACACTGGAAAAAATACTGGTAGCCACCTCCCCCGCAGCGGCCAAAAAATTAGGCCGCCAAGTAGCTAACTTCGATGCGGCCACCTGGGACCAACACGCTCCCTCCATTGTCAGAGACGGTAACATCCATAAATTCGGACAAAACCCAGATCTACTGACTTTCCTCTTGAACACCAATAACCGCGTACTGGTGGAAGCCAGCCCCTACGACGCTATCTGGGGCATCGGCCTGGAAGCCTCCCATCCACACGCGGAACAACCGGAAAAATGGAAAGGCGATAACCTCCTAGGCTTCGCCCTCATGGACGCCAGATCCTATCTCCAAAAAAAAGGTTACTCTCACACTGCCGGCTAACCCCGGCAGTAGATTTATTCCATAAACGGCTTGACATTGGCCCACAGGGTTATTAAATTGCAGGAGGTTAAGATTTAGAACAATGAAAATGAAACTCTTTGCAATGGTAGCCCTTTGCGGCTCCCTCCTGGCCGGTCATTCCCGCCTGGCAGCCCAGCAAAAGCCTAATATCATCATCATCTACGCGGATGACCTGGGCTACGGCGATGTCAGTTGCTATGGCATGACCCGCATCAAAACACCTAATATCGATAAACTCGCTAAGCAAGGAGTACGCTTTACCAATGGATACGCTACTTCCGCTACGTGTACACCTTCCCGTTATGGACTCCTCACGGGTAGATATCCATGGCGACAAAACAACACAGGCATCGCCCCCGGCGACGCTCCGCTTATCATCCCCACCGATCATAAAACAATGCCCGCCATGCTCCAAGACGCCGGTTACCAAACGGCTGTTATCGGCAAATGGCACCTCGGCATCGGAACGCCAACCCAGCCTATCGATTGGAACCAAGAGCTGAAACCAGGACCACTGGAAGTGGGCTTCAACTACGCTTTCATCATGCCAGCTACCCTGGACCGCGTGCCTTGCGTTTTCGTGGAAAACCACCATGTGGTAAACCTGGACCCGAAAGATCCTATCACCGTCAGCTATACCCATAAAGTAGGTACCGACCCTACCGGCAAAGAAAATCCGGAGAAACTCCGCATGCGCACAGACCCCCACCAGGGCCATGACCAAACCATCGTAGACAGCATCAGTAGAATCGGCTGGATGTCCGGTGGCAACAGCGCCAGATGGAAAGATGAAAACATCGCAGGTATCATCACGCAAAAAGCGATCGATTTCATTGGCCGCAACAAACAACAACCTTTCTTCATTTACTTCGCCAGCGGCGACATACATGTTCCCAGATATCCCAATAGCATGTTCCGTGGTAAAAGCGGTATGGGACTCCGCGGGGATGCTATCCTGCAACTCGATTGGACGGTAGGCCAAATCACGCACGCACTGGATAGTCTTGGCCTTACAAAGAACACCATGATTATCTTCAGTAGCGATAACGGTCCTGTACTGAACGACGGATACCTCGATCAAGCCGCAGAACTCGTGGGCAACCACAAGCCTGCAGGCCCCCTCCGCGGCGGTAAATACAGTTCTTTCGAGGCCGGTGCCCGCGTGCCACTCATCGTTAAATGGCCAGAAGGCATCAAGAAACCTGCTACCAGCAATACACTGATTGGACAGATAGATTTCTTCGCTTCACTGGCTCACCTCACCGGACAATCCATCACCAACGAGGATGCGCCAGATAGCTTTGATATGCTGAACCAACTCCTCGGTAAATCATTCGTCAATCGCCCTTACTTGGTTACACAAGGCGGCCCTCTCTCTATCCTCGAAGGAGATTATAAATACATCACGCCTTCCAAAGGCCGCAAAATCGCTACAGACGTGAATATAGAATTGGGCAATGATCCTGCGCCACAACTCTATAACGTGAAAAATGATGTATTCGAAAAAACAAACCTGGCGGAAAAAGATCCTGCCAAAACCAAAGCGATGGCTGCTAAATTAGAAGAAGTGAAAGCGGCTCACCAAACCAGAAAATAATAATCGAAAGCATAATAGCACAAAGGCGCAAAGGAATCGATATCCTTTGCGCCTTTGCGTTCCCAGCCTTTGCGTCTTTGCGTGAAATAAACAATCCCGAAGCTCAGATGTACTACTAGTAAATATTATTTTCTCATGAATAGCGTTACCCCCAAAATGCTCGTGAATATTTATCTCCTTATATTCATCTCCTTCCGCACGCTTGCCCAGGACCCGCTTCCCTCTTGGAACGATGGCCCCGTGAAAAAATCTATTATCGATTTTGTGGTGGCTGTTTCCACTCCAGGCAATATCGATTTTGTTCCCGAAGCAGATCGCATTGCTACCTTCGATAACGATGGTACACTATGGACGGAAAAGCCGCTGATACAAGGACTCTTCGCTGTATATCGCGTCCATCGCATGGTGCAGCATAATCCATCGTTGAGAGATAAACAACCCTATAAAGCAGTCATGGAAAGCGATCGCGATTATTTTGAAAAGGCAGGCATGCAAGGGGTCATGAAACTTTTCGATGTAACGCATGCTGGCATGACGTCCACGGAGTTTGAACAAGAGGTCAAGGAGTTCTTCCGTACGGTACAACATCCTACCTTACATACCAGTTTGTACAATGTAACATATAAACCACAAATAGAACTGCTGAAATACTTACGGGCACACGGTTTCAAAACATTCATCTGCTCCGGCGGTACGGAAGATTTTATGCGCGTAGTAACGGATTCGCTCTATGGCATTCCACCGGAACAAGTGATCGGCTCTGAAATGAAAATGCGCTACATCGATAGCGCAGGCATCAATGATATGATGCGGCTGCCAGGCATGAAAACACTCAACGACAAACAAGAGAAACCGATCAACATCCGCTACCATATTGGAAAAAGACCAATCCTCGCCTGTGGCAATGAAGGCGGCGCCGGCGATATCTATATGCTGCGATATTGCCAAGGGAATACCTATCGCAATCTGCAACTACTAATTAATCATGATGATGCAGATCGGGAATTTAAATATGAGGAGAAAGACAACACTTCCCTGAATATGGCCAAGCAATTCAAATGGCAGGTGGTCAGTATCAAACAAGATTGGAAATATATCTTTCCCCAATAATATCCCTGCTAAGACAACATTTTACGGGTATATTCCAAACCGGTAGTATAAATCTCATCAAACTTGCTGAAATCGAACATACCAAACTGTCCTAGCCCCTGTGGCTCTATAAACACCTTACATAACAACTGGTTTTTCATCACAGATTCCCGAATGGCCAGATGTAAGGTGCGCTCCAAGTTGAAGAGGAAGCCACTAGCCCTACTATAAGGCGTCAATGGGTTCACATGCACACCAATAATATCAGGGTATTCATCTACCAACGGCTCTATAGGCAAGTTGCTGGACAATCCGCCGTCTACATACTGTATTCCGTCCAGCTCTACGGGCGGAAACAGCATAGGCACAGAAGATGCGGCCAATACCGCTGGAATGATATCTCCTGAATGGAATATCTTCTGTTCTCCTGTAATAAAATTGGTGGCGGCAATGTACAAGGGCATCTCCAGGGATTCAAACGTCTGATGACGCAGTGTTTGACGCAATACCTGCTCCAGTTTCTTCAAGGAAAGAAATCCTGCTTTCCAGTTCTTCCATTGCATGGATAAACCTATCTTGAACTCCCGGAATAGCTGTCGTACTTCGTCCGTGGTATATCCGTCTGCAATGAAGGCCGCCGCGATAGATCCCGCACTGGTAGCCGATATCGCCGATGGCGAGACGCCATATTCTTCATAGGCTTTCAGTACACCAAGATGGGCATAGCCACGGGCCCCTCCACCGGATAATACAAAGGCGCTTCGTTGGGCAATAGTCTTCTTTTGCTCGTCCATTTGGCTAAGATATAAAACGGCGGCAGAAATTGGATCGTGTCTCCCGATAAATTATCTTATTTGTTAATTTATCTTACCTTTCTCCAGCTTCAGAATTCCTTTAGGAATAATACCTACTTTTACCGCATGAAACTGCTTATAATAGAAGATGAACCAGCGCTCAGAACTGCTATCCAGCAATATCTTGAACGACAAGGATATGTCTGCGAAATAGCGGCGGATTTCCGGGAAGCGATTAATAAGGTGAATGAATTCGAATATGATTGCATCATTGCGGATATCACATTGCCTTTTGGCAGTGGCCTGGAAGTGGTGAAGGAGCTGAAACAAATGAGTTCCAATGCGGGTATTATTATTATCTCTGCAAAAGATTCCCTGGAAGATAAATTGCATGGATTAGAATTAGGGGCCGACGACTATCTCACCAAACCTTTCCACCTTTCCGAACTCAACGCACGCATCAACGCACTCCTGCGTCGGAAAAATTTTGATGGCAATACCAGTATTAATTTTAATGAGATCACCATCAAACCTGCTTCCAAAACTGTTTTCATCAACGAGCGGTCGATTACACTTACCGGCAAAGAATACCAACTGTTGTTGTACTTAATTGCCAATCAACACCGCGTGATTACAAAATCGGCCCTCGCCGGGCACCTCTGGGGCGACTCCTACGATCAGGCAGGCTCCTACGATTTTATCTATACACACATCAAAAATCTCCGCAAAAAGATGCTGGAAGCAGGCGGAGAAGATTATATCAAAACTGTTTACGGTGCAGGTTACCGCTTCGGTTAATCATTAAAATATCATGAAGCTTCTTACCAGGTCTACGCTTTATTTCCTTATTATCATGCTGCCGATATTTGCCATCGGTGCAGGTTATCTTTTCAAAAAATTCGATAAGGAAATCAGGCACGAAACCGACGAAGAACTCATCAACGATAAAATTCAATGGATGCGCTACCTCGACACCGCCAAGGTCGATAATGCGGTGCTCCTCCTGAAAACGCCGGAATTCTCCCTCACCCCTACGGACCAGCCCATCCAACAGAAACCCAAGCTCAATGGAGTACGCATCTATCAGGAGCCGGAAGACTCCTACGCACCATTCCGGGAACTCTCCCAGGTAATCAGCTTCCATGGCCACAATTACCTGCTGGTGATGCGTAAATCACAGATTGAAAAAGATGACCTACTCAAAAATATTATCCATGTAATGCTGCTGGCTTTTGCCGGTCTGCTGTTCTTCGCCATCCTCTTTAATTTCATCATCAGTAAGAAAGTCTGGAGACCTTTTTACGATACGCTCGATAAAATCCGTCACCTGCAACTCAGTAAAACGGTCATACCTCAATTCAATAAAACAAAAGTGCATGAATTCAATCAACTGAACGATGCCCTCAACAGCATGACTACACGCATCTCGCAGGATTACACGACCATGAAGGAACTCACGGAAGATGCCGCCCATGAAATGCAAACGCCACTCGCCATCGTACAAGGCAAGTTGGAACTACTCCTGCAAGACGATACCCTTTCTGAAGAACAACTGAAAGCCATTACCCAAAGCTCGGATGAACTACAACGCCTCTCCAGGCTCAACCACAACCTGCTGCTGATCGCCAAAATTGAAAATCAACAATTCCATTTCACGGAACGCACAGACATGGCGGCAGTAACAGATAAATACCTGCAACTCTTCGATGAATTGATGGCAGAAAAGCAAATCACCATCGAATCAGATATACAGCCGGCCAACTGGCAACTACACCCCGCACTGGCAGATATTCTTGTTAGTAACCTGTTGGGAAATGCGATCAAATACAACATGCCAGGCGGAAGTATTCGCGTCACACTGAGTGCAACTACACTTGTCATCACTAACAGCAGCGACTATACGGAAATCCCCGAGAGTAGTCTCTTTCAACGCTTTAAAAAACAACAGGTCAGCCATAGCGCCTCTAATGGACTAGGACTGGCTATCTGCAAAAAAATTACTGATGCTGCAGGCTTGAATATCAGCTATCATTTCCAATCTCCGTTCCACACTTTTACAGTGACTGCAATTTCTTAAAGCTGAATACAGATTTACTCCAAAATCACTACGTTTCTTTGTAGTGGAATTAATCTATCAGTTTATGAAATTTCTAACAACAGCCGCTGTACTATGCGTCAGTTTATCCGCAGTAGCACAGCAGGACACCACTGCTCCAAAAAAGGACACGATATCCTCTGTAAAAGAACTAGAAGGAGTAACGATCTCGTCTACACGTAATAACAGCCGCATTGAAAACCTCCCCATGAAAGTAGAAGTACTGGGCAAAGAGGAAATGATTGAAGAAGCCAGCATCAAACCCGGTAACGTTGCCAGTATCCTGGGCGACTTATCCGTTATACATATTCAAAACACATCTGCTGTTAGCGGCAACAATGCAATCCGTATGCAGGGCCTAGATGGTAAGTATACCCAACTGCTCCGCGATGGATTACCGCAATATGAAGGCCTCAGCGGAAACTTTGGCGTACTGGCCATTCCACCACTGGACCTGAAGCAGATTGAAATCATTAAAGGTTCCGTTTCTACCCTCTATGGCGGTGGCGCCATCGCTGGTATGATCAACTTCATCTCCAAAACACCTACCAGCAAACCGGAACTGACCTTACTGGCCAATGGTTCTACATTAAAAGAAAAGAACTTCAACGGCTACTACGCCCAACGCTGGGGTAAATTCGGCATGACCTTCTTCGGCGGCGTTACCTCTCAAAATCCCGTGGATGTCAACAACGACGGCTTCTCCGATGTTCCCCGCGTACGCCAGTATATCGTGCATCCACGATTCTTCTGGTACCTGAACCCTAACAGTACCCTCCAAGCAGGTTACACTGGAACTTTTGAGAAAAGAGAAGGGGGAGATATGCAGGTCCTCGATCATCATGCAGATAACGTACACACCTATACGGAGATTAACAACAGTAACCGCAACAGTGTGGACCTCCAATATACCCAACGCAACCTGGGCGGCGGTACCCTCACCGTTAAAGGTAATGGCAGCTTTTATAACCTGACCAACACCGAAGGGTCTTTTGTACTGGATGGCCGCCAAGCCAATACCTACGCGGAAGCGTCCTATAACAAAAAAGCGGGTCGCAATGATATGGTGTTCGGCTTGAACAACAATACCGAAAACTATCAACGTGGTCATGGCGATAGCTCCCTGATTAATAATTATAACTACCAGACCATTGGTGCATTCGTGCAGGATGGATTCCATATCTCCGATAAATGGCTGGCAGAAGCAGGCTTACGTGCGGATCACCACAATGTTTTCGGATGGTACGTATTACCGCGCCTCGCTGTGATGTACAGACCTACAGACGATCTGTCGATCCGCCTCAGTGCTGGTACAGGTTACAAATCTCCAGCTATCTTCACCACCCAAACACAAACCATCGGTTACCGCTACCTGCTGCCACTGGGTGCTAACGTTAAATCAGAACGCAGTACTGGCCTGAATTTCGACGGTAACTGGCATACCCGTATCGATGAACTGGATATTACCCTGAACCAAGCGTTCTACTATACCCATATCACCGATCCGATTCTTCCAAATCAAACAAATCCTGCCAAAGTCTTCCTGGAAAATCAGCCATATGCGGTGAACAGTCTGGGTACCGATACCTATGTTCGCATGAAATATGATGACCTGGAACTCTACCTGGGTTATAACCATACTGCTTCTCACTACACAGACGCCACTAAAACCAATGTCCCTTTCGCGCCACAAGATAAATTCGCAGCTACTTTGGCTTATGAAATCGAGGGAAAATGGCGTTTTGGGATAGAAAATAGCTGGATTGGTAACCAATACCTCTACAACAACGAGAAAGCGCCGAACTATTGGTTCTGGGCAGCGATGATCTCTAGAAAAATTGGCGATCATATTACCCTGGTGCTGAACGGGGAAAACCTGTTTGATGCCCGTCAGGGTAAGCATATGCCACTCTGGACAGGCAGCGTTTCCAATCCTACTTTCCAACCTTTATGGGGTCCAATAGACGGTAGAACCATCAATTTCTCCGTGAAATTTGACCTTTAGAAAATAAAAGTCAGTTTTATAAAGCAAGAGTGTACCTTCGCGGTCTAATGTTATTTTAATGAAGCCAACTTTAAACCGCTACAGCGTTCAGTTTGGTTATATCCTTTTATATCTGACGCTTTCGACGATAGTAAGATGTGCACTCTTGCTTTCCTCCTTTTCCGAAGCTAGTCTTACCTTTGGTGGTATTATTAGCGTTTTCGCAAAAGGCTTTGTGTTTGACCTGGGAGTGGCCTTGTTTTTCACCCTGGCATACGCCATTTACCTGCTGATACTGCCACAAAAACTGAATAATACCCTGTTTAACAGGATTTTTACTTATTTCGGTTTCTTCCTCGCAGTACTGATTACCATCTTCTCATTTTTCGCTGAATTTACTTTCTGGGGGGAATATGCCGCCCGGTTCGACTTCATTGCAGTGGATTACCTCCTGTATACTTATGAAGTTATTAGTAATATCAATCAGTCCTATCCCCTGCCATTATTGATTGGCGGCGTATTGCTGGCAACTGCACTAGTGACCTGGCTAGCAGCGCGCAGAGGGATGTTCAAAGCTAGCTTCCAGTCGTATACCCCTATCGGTAAGCGACTGTTGCTAACAGTACTGATCGTGGGCGCGACAACTGCGCATCTCCTCCTGATCAGCAATAGTTGGGCAGAAACGGGCAAAAACCGCTACCAGCAAGAACTTTCCAAAGCGGGTATTTATAGTTTCGCATCAGCCTTCGTGAACAATGAACTGCCGTATGACAAGTATTATTTGATGGAGGACAATGGAGCAGTGTTTCGGGAGATGCGTGCCTTGCTGCAAGCAGGTAACAGCAGTTTTCTGGAAAACGGCAGCAGCATTTACCGACATGTTACAGATACCACCACCAGCACTCGCCCGAATGTAATCATGGTCACGATTGAAAGCTTCAGCGCCGATTTCATGGCCCGTTTCGGCTCCGGACGAAATATCACACCTGTACTAGACAGTATCGCGAAAGAAAGTATCCTGTTTACAAACCTCTATGCTACTGGTACTCGAACCGTGCGGGGTATGGAAGCCCTCACACTGGCAGTTCCACCTACGCCTGGCCAAAGCATCGTTAGAAGAAAAAACAACGAAGGACTCTTCGGTATTAGCAGCATCTTCGCAAAAGCGGGCTACGACCGCACCTTCTTCTATGGCGGCGATGGTTACTTCGATAATATGAACCAGTTTTTCGGAAATAACGGCTTCGATATCCACGATAGATTGCGCCACCGATTGGTAGGCGATAATTTCCCTACCAAACGCACCAACTTCAAAGACAGCGAAGTACAATTCGAAAATGCATGGGGTGTATGCGACGAAGATATCTATGCCGCAGTGATCAGGAATGCAGATGCAAAACATGCTGCAGGCAAGCCTTTCTTTGATTTTGTGATGACGGTTTCCAATCACCGTCCCTTCACTTATCCAGATGGAAAAATTGATATCCCCTCCCATACTGGCAGAGATGGCGCCGTGAAATATACCGATTACGCAATCGGCGAATTTCTACGTCAGATAAAAGATAAACCATGGTTTAAGAATACCATTATCGTATTTGTTGCTGATCATTGCGCCAGCAGTGCAGGTAAGAATGAAATTGAAGTCAACAAATACCATATTCCATGCATGTTGTACAATGTACCCGGACAAGCCCCTCAGGAAATATCCGCGATGTGTTCACAGTTGGATATTTACCCCACACTGTTAGGACTCCTGCATTGGTCGTATGATAGTAACCTATACGGAAAGAATGTGTTAGACTCCACTTATCAACAAAGAGCGATGATTAGTACTTATCAACTACTGGGTTACTTGGAGCCTGGAAAACTAATTATTCTCAGTCCGCAGCAAAAGGCGCAATCTTTCTTGGTAAAGCCCGGCAGTGGCGATTTACAGCCAAATGCAATGGACAGCACATTACTGAAAAAGGCAGTTGCTAATTACCAATCCGCATACACCCTCTTCAAAACCGGAGGCATGCGCAAATAATACTTTACCAGCGGGCAGTAGTCGCGCTGCTGCCCGCTAAATACATGTTACCCCCTCCATTCTTATGCACACAATCTGCACATGATCTCCACATTTGCTGTGCGAAAAAATAACTTGGCTGGAATTGTATTTTTAGTAAATTTATTTTCCTAGCTAATCCATTAAAAGAAACATCTGAACGGTCATAATCCATGCCGCTGTAGCGTAGCTAAAACTTGACGATTCCAACGTAACATTGAAAACCTGTTCGCTTTACAACTAAAACCTGATTTGCTCATGCTGGCCACAACTCTACCTGTATTGCTGCCCCAAGCAGCGAGAGAAGAAGATATTACGGACATCCCTACCCTTCACGAGAAACTTGACCAGCTATCCAGGATTATGGGAATGTTGTGCAATATGCACCAAGCATTGGCCCGTAATAAGAATTCCAGGTATACGCATGAAAGTTTTCTCCAAAGTCTGTTAGACATTACCGGGAGTAAAACCGGCTTTATCGGAGAAGTAGTGCCTGGCATCAATCAGGTACCCACCCTGCAATTACAGGCTGTTACCCGGCCAGAGTGGTTACAGGAGATGAAACGCCGCCACGGCAGCGAATTGGATAATGGTCTCCGATTCATGCAAATGGATGCCCTCTCCCGGCAGATCATAAAAAATGAACTTCCCTTCATTAGTAATAATCCATTACCGGAGGAGGATATGGTTTGCTATCCTGCCAACCTACCCACTCTCCAATCTTTTATAGGCATCCCTGTTTTATTTGATAGAAGACTCATTGGGGTGATTGGCCTCGGCAATAAACCTGGCGGCTATTCCCCTTCCCTCTTCGATACCCTACAACCGCTTATTCAGAGCTATGGGCTATTACAGCATATCAATAACCAGGAAAAAGAACGCCTCAAAGAGGAACAGGCCAATCAATTGATGCGTTCTGATATTGATGCCCTCATCTCCACACTGGATGATATTGTGTTGGAAATGAATGAAGACATGATCTTCACGCGGGTATGGTGTAATAATGAAAGTCTACTCTTCCGCCCCAAAGAGCAAGTCATTGGCCGCTCCCTCCGGGAAACCATGGGAGAAAATGCGCTGATATTTGAAAAATTCGCAGAGGATCTCCTACAAACAGGTACTACACAAGAATATGAATATCGGGATATACGCCAGGCCGTCCAGATCTGGTACAATATGAAAATGTCGCTCATCAAAAGTAGCATCCCCGGTCAGAAGCGCATTCTCGTGATGATTAAAAACATTACCAAACACAGAGAAGATGAAATCCGCTTCCGGCAAACAAAAGCAGACCTGGAAAAAAATAATCACCTGCTGAATATCAGTCAGCAAATGGGCGCTATCGGTGGCTGGGAATTCAATACCAATACCTCCGAACTCTTCTGGACAAAACAAGTCTATGATCTCCGCGAAGTTCCATACGACTTCCCAGTATCATTGGAAATAGCCGCCTCTTTCTACCATCCTGAAGACAAGCCCATTTTCACGGAAGCCTTCAATAATCTGTTGGAAAATCAGAAATCTTATTGCCTGGAATTACGCCACATCTCCTCAAAAGGCACTCCTAGCTGGGTGAAAACGGTGGGCATGCCGGTGTTTACAAACGGTCAAGTTTCTCATTTCCGCGGTATCATCATGGATATCACCAACCAGAAAGTAACAGAACTGGAATTGCTTAAAGCAAAAGAAAATGCAGAAAAAGCGGCTACTTCCCGCAGCGAATTCCTTTCTGTGATGAGCCATGAAATTCGTACACCCCTCAACGCTATTATAGGCATCTCCGGCATACTGGAAGAAAATCATCTTCCCGAAGATAGAGAGGTGATAGAAAGTCTGCAATTCTCCGCCAATCACCTACTAGGACTCATCAATGATATACTTGACTTCAGTAAAATTGAAGCCGGTAAAATTGAACTGGAACATATTCCTGTGCATCTGCCAGACCTGATTCGCGGCATCGCTAGCAACTATCAGCCGCTGGCTAAAGCAAAAGGTATCAAACTGTTCACCGCCCTAGATCACGACCTGCCCCACCATATCATGGGCGATCCTGTACGCCTGGGGCAAATCCTCAATAACCTCATCAATAACGCGATTAAATTCACTCCCTCCGGTTCTGTATGTGTGGAAGTCCACCAGGAAGAACACCATGGCAACAGAACGCATATAGGCTTCACCGTGAGAGATACCGGTATCGGCATTGCGCCAGAAATGCATGACAAAGTATTTGAAACTTTTGTACAGGCAGAAGCGGCTACTACTCGCCGCCATGGCGGTACAGGGCTTGGCCTTGCCATCACCCGCAAACTGGTAGAATTACAACGCGGCCATATCACCTTGGAAAGCACACCAGGAAAAGGTTCTGCCTTCCGGTTCACCCTCGGTTTCGATATACCGGTTATTCACCCCCAACAACATAAACCTCAGCAATTCCCTGCTGGTTTCCTCCAGGATATGAACCTACTCATCGTGGAAGATAATGTGATCAATGTGCGCATCATCGAAATGCAACTGAAAAAATCCGGCGCACGACTCACCACCGCAACCAATGGAAAACAGGCCCTGGAGCGCTTAAAAGAACAAACATTCGATGGCATTATACTCGACTTACATATGCCAGAAATGAATGGCTATGAAGCGATCCCCCATATTAAAATGATTCAACCAGATGCGTTCATTATCGTGCTCACGGCGGAT
Source organism: Chitinophaga sp. (assembly GCF_019236475.1). Taxonomy (GTDB): domain Bacteria; phylum Bacteroidota; class Bacteroidia; order Chitinophagales; family Chitinophagaceae; genus Chitinophaga. Next base: position 398,143 of record NZ_JAFAIX010000009.1, on the reverse strand, counting down.
ATCATGCCCGATGTGGCAGATAAACTGTCCATCCTGCATGTAAAAGACGTGCTGCCAAAACCTTATGCAGCGCTGGATTTATACAAAATGCTATCCAAGTATTACGAATAAAATTCAAAGACCAACCATTATGTCGGTTGTTGTACCTTCGCAGCTCATTCAATCGCAAGGATTATGCAACAATTGTCATTATCGGCGCGCGACCAGCAGGTTATTTGGCATCCTTACACGCAGATGCAAACAGCGCCCGCACCTATTGCCATCACACATGGCAAAGGGGCACTCCTCTTTGACGATCAAAACAATAGCTATATAGATGCTACCAGTAGCTGGTGGGTAAATATTCACGGCCATGCACATCCTCATATCGCGGAAATGCTGTCCAAACAAGCCTTTCAGCTACAACATATTATTTTCTCCGGCTACACCCATCAGCCAGCAGTAGAACTCGCAGAGCGACTCCTCCCATTGCTCCCGCAAGGCCAACGCCGGGTATTCTATTCCGACAATGGTTCCACTGCCGTAGAAGTGGCGTTGAAAATGGCCCTCCAATACTGGGACAATAAAGGAGAACGCCGCACTAAATTCCTGGCCTTCAAAAATGCTTACCATGGCGATACCTTCGGCGCAATGAGTGTCAGCGGCCGCAGTGTATTTACCCGCGTCTTTGATGAGTTACTCTTTGAAGTACATTTCCTAGACCTGCCCACTGCTTCCAATACAGATACCATCATCTCGCAAATAAAAGACTTAGATCCTACTACCATTGCAGCTTTCATATTTGAGCCACTGGTACAGGGCGCTGGCGGCATGCTCATGTATGAGGCGGCCCCGCTAGATCAACTCTTGCAATGGTGTAAAACCAACAACATCCTCCTCATCGCAGATGAAGTAATGACAGGCTTCGGCAGAACCGGAAAAAACTTCGCGATGGAAAACTGTCAGACTCCCCCTGACATGGTTTGCTTATCCAAAGGCCTTACTGGTGGTAGTATGGCACTAGGTATCACTACCTGCACCAGCAATATCTATGATGCATTTCTCAGCAATGACAAACTAAAAACGCTGTTTCATGGCCACTCTTTCACCGCAAATCCCCTAGCTTGCTCCGTGGCGCTTGCCAGCCTGGATATCTTCACAGATCCCAACTGCGCACAAAACAGGGAGCGCATTAACCAGGCGCACACAGCTTTCCTGCAGGAACTACAGCAATCAGACAAAATAAAAAATCCAAGATTACAAGGCACCATCATCGCATTTGATCTCATCACCACTAACGCTGATGGATATACGAATAACATTGCAGCGTTCCTGCACCAGTTTTTCAGAGAGAGAAGGGTGATGCTCCGCCCGCTTGGCAATACCTTGTATGTACTCCCACCCTATTGCATTACAGATGAGCAGTTGGAGGAAGTATATCAATCGATTCGCGACTTATTGAAAGCACTGTAATAACGAATACAAAACCCGGCGGACAGTTATTCCAAAACACGTTGGTCTGTCGTTCCTGCCCGGCGGGCAAGGACGACGAAAAAGATAAAAGCCCTGAATTTACGTCTGCGACGTAAATTCAGGGCTTTTGATTAATTCTAATTGCAATTATTTCACTGGTACAGATACCTTGGTATCATCCCACTCAAACACCACCGCATTACCTGGTAAGGTGAAAGTCAGTTTCTCTACAGGTGTTTTCAAAGCTTCACGTGGTACTTTCACTTCTACAACGTTCTGGTCTTTTACCTTATCATAATCATAAGCGCCCCACTGACCCAGTTTGGCGTTCAGGATAACAGTCCAGGTTTTAGTATCCGGAATAGAAAACAGGGTATAAGTACCTTTTTTCACTGCTTTGCCGCCAAAAGTGACGTCTTTGTCGAAAGTAATTTCAGTAGCTTCATCAGCACCGGTACGCCATACTTTGCCGAATGGTTCCAGTTTACCGAAGATTTCGCGGCCTTTTTTAGAAGGCTGGCCATAAACTACTTTTATATCTTTACCTTCAGCGGTGACATGAGGGCTTTTTCTTTCTTTTTGCTGACCGAATGCTATTGCAGTTGTTGCAACAAAGAAAGTTGCCATAATGAATTGTTTCATCTTGATTTGAGTTATTGGTTAGAATAAGAGGATGTATCAATTTAGAACTTAATATGAACTCCTGATTGTTAATCTGGACCAATGGCAAAATAACTCCATCAAATACCTACTGCTTCCCTTCACAGATCCGGCTAAGCTTAGTCAAACCTTGATCCATAGTGGGTCCAAATACCTTATCTGCCATAAAACCACGTAATTTCCACCAAGGCAACATACCCAGGTGTGTTTGCATATGCCAGAAAATAGCAGTGCCCTTACCATCGGCGGTAGGTTTCAATTCTATCCCGGCATCTACAGGACGCATATTTTTGATATCCATGGAATAGTGAATCCCTTTCTGAGGATCGCTATCTATGATAATAACTTTTCCGCTGCTTATCTGGCCCTCCCAGCTATACCAGGCACCTGTACCAATGGTAGTTTGGGAAAAGGTGAGGGTAGCCGTAGAATCGGGCTTAAACCAGGGATTCCAAGGCTCCCATGCTTTCAGATCCCCTATATGGGCATATATAGTATCAATAGGGGCATGGATAACGCCTGTACGCTCCACCACTGCGGTGGTAGGCAGTAACAGGGAACCCAGGAATATCAGACCGCCAAATACGACTACGCTGATAATTCCCAATTTAATAAATCTCATATCTGTCTATTGTTTTGCTACTAATTTGGAGAGGTTTTGGAGTCCTTTATCAAAATCATTACCCACCCATTTGTCCATCATAAGACCCATCAGCTTACGTACTGGATGCTGCCCCATATTGGCCACCATGCCCCAGGTAACAAGCGTGCCACCCATAGATGGCTCAAAACGGAAATAACCTTTGGCAATTCCCATACTCATGAAATCTGTTTCGGTAGCAATGTACTGGTCTTCCCTGGAAATGGTGATCACCATACTGCCCTTACCTACATTGCGACTCTTGCTTTCCCAGCTATATCCAGCGCCGGCGCCACTATCCTTTTCACCATAAGTGATTTTCATCTCAGGATCTAGCTCCTTCCATGGAGACCATAACTCCCAATTCTTTAAAATGTTCACATAAGGAAAAATAGTGCCGGCAGTGCCTGGAATCAACAAAGAGCGCTCTACCTTGACGGTCGGAGACAGTACAAGACTAAAGATAAACAGCCCAAGGATCAGTACGATCAATGCTCCCAGGATAATGAAAAAGGCTTGCATTAGAAGGGTTTTATTTAAGCAAATCTAATAAAAGCTTGCCTTACTCCCATCTGAATACTTTAACGGCTACAACATATACGATCACCCCCCAGATAGCCAGCACGCCAATATCCAACCCTACATGCCAAAGGTGCTTACCTTCATAAGCCACCTGGCGAAGCGCATCGGCCAGATAAGTGAGTGGCATCAGTCGGCAGATGGGTTGTAACCAAGCAGGGAATGAATCAATTGGAAAGAAGGTACCTGCCAGCAAGAATTGTGGCATGGTGATAATATTGGCAAATAAAGGAATAGTACTTTCATTCTTAGCGATCCCACTCACAATGAACCCAAATCCAAGAAATACAATCAGGCCAAATGCAGATAAGGCCAGCATTTCCAGGAAGGTAACAAATCCATTGACAAGGGTGAACCCAAAGGCAAAATGTCCCAGTGCAATGATCACAACAGAACTAATCAACTGAAAGATCGTTCTGCTGAAAGATTCCGCCAGTACAATGTTCATGCGGGTTATAGGCGTCGCAAAGAATCGCTTTAATACTAATGTTTGTCTTAAGCCAAAGAAGAGGAAAGCAGTGGTAAATACAGCTCCACTCATGAGGGCAAAACCCAACTGGCCTGGCAGAATAAAGTCGATCGTCTTATAAATACGACCAGGCACAACTTCCGGTACGATGGTGGCTACTGAAGGGCGAGGAAATGCCTGGCTATCCAGGTGCCCAGTAACATCTTTCAAGGCTGCCAACAGGATACCTCTTTTATTGGCATCCGTAGCGGTGGAGGTTTTGACATGAATCCGGTACTGGTTAACTGAATCAGCGTTGGGCTGATACTCAATATTCATAATAGCCACCAGGTTCCCTTTCTTCAGGTTTTCCGCCATTTCCGCCTCACTCTCGTCTGTAATCAGCTTCAGGGTCTTATTGGCAGAAAGCTTTCTAAAATACTCGGTATTGATGTCGGTATGGCGATCTACGCCCACTTTAACAGAAACGGTACTATTTCCGATAAATCCAAATACGAGGATAAATACCAGCGGAAAGGCCAAACTGAACACCACGGAAGAAGGACTTCTGAAAGTAGCCCTCAAACTACCCTTGGTAATGGCCATCATTGCTCTCCACTGACTGTACTTAGCTCCATTCATCTGATCTGCGTTTTAAAAAATCGCGTAAAACTACATAAAAAGAATTGGGAATTACGCATCAATTATCAGCGTAATTCCCAATTATATACCGAAGTCGGTTAATATCAATAAATTTTATATTCGAAAGGCATACGTGTTTGTATCTGACCATGCATTTCTTTCACTTGTTTCACCTGCTGCCAAACGTCATAAGATTCGCCCAGTTCTTTTTTCACCATCCGGGTGCTAACATTGTCGCTCACGGACTTCAGGACGCTGCTGATAGAAGGTTTCACTTCTGGATATTCTGCCAGTCGATAGTTGCTGAGTTTGGCCATTTTAGCAGCAGATGCCAGCGCATCTTCAATACCGCCAATACGATCTACCAGTCCCAGTTTAACCGCCTGCACACCACTCCAAACGTGCCCCTGTGCAATACTGTCAACAATCACTGAGTTCAGCTTTCTGCCAGCAATTACCCTTCCTTTAAAGGTGGAGTAAGTACTATCTACGCTGTTCTGGATCAGTTTTTTCTCGGCATCGTTCATAGGACGGCCCATAGAGCCCAGATCGGCATATTGCGCGGTCTTAACCCCATCGAAAGTTACGCCCAGCTTATTTTTGAAGAAGTCCTGCATATTGAACATAATCCCGAATACGCCGATAGAACCGGTCAGGGTATTAGGTTCTGCGAAGATACTGTCGGCCATACAGGAGATATAATATCCGCCAGATGCAGCATAATCTCCCATAGAAACGATAATGGGTTTGGATTTACGGGCCAGGGTCAGTTCTCTCCAGATTACTTCAGAGGCCAGTGCGCTTCCTCCGCCGGAATTGATGCGGAATACAATGGCTTTTACATTCTTATCTTCTCTTGCTTTGCGAATATCACGGATGTAATTGTCGCTCGCAATGGTATTATCTCTTTCAGACTCTCCGCTCACAATATCTCCCTGTGCATAGATCAAGGCAATTTTATTATCGCTGCTACCATTGCTGATATTAGCGGCACTATTGTACTTAGCGAGGGTGACATAATTGATTTTGTCGTCTCCTTTGATATTCAGGCGGCCCTTTAATTCAGCCTGCACTTCATCATCATATTTCAAACCGTCTACCAGTTTGTATTTCATGGCATCGCCAGGCTCCTGGATCAGGGCTTCATTGGCATATTGATGTAAGGAGGCGGTATCCAGTTTACGACTGGCAGCAATACCAGAGAGGAAGTTGCCGTACAGCTCACCCAGGAACTGAGTGGTCTGGGCTTTGTTCGCATCTGTCATCTGGGTTTCGCGCAGTGGCTCTGTAGCACTTTTGAATTTACCACAGTAGAATATTTCAGGTTTGATTTCCAGTCTGTCTAAGGTTCCTTTCAAGAACATGATTTGGCTGGAGAATCCATTGAAATCAATGCCGCCTCTAGGGTTGAGGTAAACTTTATCTGCCGCTGTCGCGAGATAATAGTCCTGCTGACCCATGACTTCCCCATACGCATATACGAATTTGCCGGATTGGCGAAATTTCTTCAGGGCGGTGCGGATCTCTTCATTGGTAGCAAATCCGTTCTTGTTGCCGTTTACTTTCAGGTAAATACCTTTAATGTTATCATCATCCGCTGCATTTTCGATCAGGCGAACGGTCTGATATAGGCCAGGGACATTGGTGACACCATCGCCCAGGAAAGCTGCCAGGGGGTTAACCAATTCTTGTTCCATGTAAGTTTGACTAGTTTCAAGAACCAGTACACTATTGGGGGACAATGTTACTTTTTCTGGAGCAATAGCTCTGCCGATCATCACCAATAGGATAATGAATCCTATCCCGGTGAATACGATCAGCGCCAGAAAAGCGGCGAAAAATACTTTGAAGAAACGCATGTTAAAGAGTTAAATGAAACAGAATGGAAAGATACATTTTTTCAAAAATACGGAATATAGCTACTTTTGGGGCTCGAAATATACATGAATACAGCAATATTACTTATAGGTGGCAATTTGGGAGATCCCAAACTTAACCTGGAAAAAGCCGTTCAACTGATCGGAGAAATAGCCGGCCAGGTGACAAAGAAATCTGCCCTGTACCAAACAGCGCCATGGGGTGTAGTAGATCAGCCGGATTATATTAACCAGGGCCTGGAAGTCCAAACGGAAATGGATGCTCCTACCCTGCTCCAATGCCTGCTAGAGATTGAACGCATCATTGGCAGGGTACGCCAGGAGAAATGGGGCTCCCGGGTGATCGATATAGACATGATATTCTTTAATGCAGATGTCATCTCCCTACCAGAACTAAAAATCCCACATCCGCGCATGCAACTGCGCAACTTTGTGCTTACACCATTGGAAGAAATCATTCCGGAATTCAAACACCCGGTGCTGCACCAAACTGTCAGCCAACTGCTGGCCGCTTCCCCGGACAAACTGCCGGCTTACAAACTCTAAACGAAGATTCATGCGCTATAATTTTATTACAATAGAAGGTAACATCGGTGCCGGCAAAACCACACTGGCCAATATGTTGGCCAAACACTTTTCTTCCAAACTAATCCTGGAAGAATTTGCCGACAATCCGTTCCTACCGCTGTTTTACAAAAGTCCCCAACAATACGCCTTCCCGCTGGAACTGTTCTTTATGGCCGAACGCTATAAACAACTGAAAGATATGCTCCAGTCGCAAGACCTCTTCAGCGATGTCATCATCTCTGACTACTTGTTTATCAAAAGCCTGCTCTTCGCAAAAATCAATCTGCCAGAAGAAGAATATTCTCTTTACCAGAAATTGTTTGATATCATCAATCCACAACTGGTACAGCCGGATCTGCTCATCTACTTGAATGCGCCTGTCAATCAGTTGCAGCAAAATATCAAACGTCGGAACCGTTCCTACGAACAGTCCATTCCAGATACTTACCTCCTGAATGTGCATGATATGTACATGCAGTACATCAAACAACACCCAGTACGCACCCTGATGGTAGATACCACAAAAATGGATTTCCTCCGTAATCCGGACGATTTCAACAAACTCATTAAAGCATTGGATGAAGAGTATGAACCAGGTATCAACTACCTGAAACTCTAATACTTAGATGGGCCTGCAAATCAACATTGCAGGCCCTACTAGATAACCGTTACATAAATATAACACACCCCAAACCAACGCCCCTGCTGCTATACAACAAAGCGCTTTCTTTATATTGCCTTTTTATTCTACATTTAGCACTCATCTATATTCACACATATTCCTATCACTATGCAACAACAGTACGTACCGCCTCCTCCAAGGCCTGCGGTAAACAAACCTACACTGCGTTTTAAAGGCACTGGTGCTACCTTTTTTGGTATCCTTATTCTGAACATGCTACTGTCGGTAGTTACCCTGGGATTGTATTATCCATGGGCCAGAGCCAAAACTTTACAATTCCTGTACTCCTCCACTGAACTGGAAGGTTCCCGTTTTTCCTGGAATGGTACTGGTAAGGAAATGTTTATTGGCTTTCTGAAAGTCATGGGTATCTTCCTGGCTGTGGGAGCTATCATTGGCATCACCGCCTGGTTAAAAGTGCCTTTCATTGGTATTTTAGTATACCTGGCAGTAATCATTATAATATTTCCGCTGGCCATTCATGGCGCTAACCGCTATCACTGGTCCAGAACTACCTGGAGAGGCATCCGTTTCGGCTATCGCGGCAACAGAAACGAATTGATAAAACTCTTCATCAAGGAAATGTTACTGACCATCATCACCATAGGTATTTATGGTTCTTGGATGGTGATCAATATTCGTAATTATGTTATTTCCAATGTCCGGATGGGTAGCGGAGAATTTAAATACGAAGGCGATGGCTGGGACTTTTTCATCATGAATATCAAAGGCTATCTCCTGACAATCGTTACCCTAGGCATCTATGCCTTCTGGTGGCAAGCGGATATCTTCCGTTATTATATCGATCACCTACGTTTGACGCATAATGGTAAAGAGTTCAATTTCCGCTCTACTGCTTCTGGTGGCGCTTTTGCGGGCTTACTGATTGTAAATGCGCTGCTGTTCTTTTTCACCTTAGGTCTCGGTTATGCTTGGGTACAAACCCGTACCATTTCCTTCCTGATGGAGAATGTGGATATTGAAGGCGACCTCGTATTGGATGAACTGGAACAAACAGAAGAAGAGTATAAAAATGCGATGGGCGAAGATTTCGCGGATGCATTTGATCTGAACATTATCTAATAACGATGTTTACAGGACTGTTTTACAATCACCAAGTGGCCAAGGCGATTCCTGTCAACATTCAGGTATTGCCGGAAGGACTATTACTGCGTATAGCCGCAGCGGATGGCAACGGTCGTCCGATACACTGGCTGTATACAGCGCTGGAAGCCGAATTGGTAGACCGCAACTTCATTCGCATTACAGATACAGGCGATAACCCTGGCACCCTGGAAGTGAACAACGCGGACTTTGTAAAACTTTTCCTACAATTTCATAAGCCGTCACCTACCACCCGTCTCCATCAACTGGTGCAGCGTGGCGGCCTTAAATGGAGCCTGGGCATCATGCTTATCCTCATAGCACTGGCACTCCTAGGCAATTTTATACTGCTTCCCTGGTGGGCAGATATCGCAGCCGAAAAACTCCCCCATTCCATCGATAAACAACTCGGCGAAATGGCTCGCAGCAATATGAACGAGCCGGTGGATACTGCTGCCAGTCGCTTGCTGACGGCATTCGCCGCACAAATGCAATGGGATACAGAGGATACCCTCACATTCACAGTGGTATCCAAAGACATCAAAAATGCTTATGCCCTTCCCGACGGTTATATTGTGGTGTACACTGGTTTACTCAAAAAACTAAAAACCCCGGAACAACTGGCCGCTTTGTTATCCCATGAGGTAGCCCATGTTAGTTGTCGGCACTCCGTGAGGACCCTTTGCCGTAATATGAGCAGTATGCTAATCGTTAATCTCCTGTTCAGCGGCGGTGGTACTGCCGTCAATCAGTTATATGCCAACGCAGCATCGCTCAATAATCTGCGCTATTCTCGTCAAAATGAAGCTGAGGCAGATATAGTAGGCCTGGCTACCTTGCGTCACAACCATGTGAATCAAGAGGGAATGCTATCCCTTATGCAAACATTGCAAAAACTCGATCCTCAAAACCAAAACTTGGAATTTATCAGTACGCATCCTTTAACGGATAGCCGTGTACGTTATATAAAAAAGGAAATCGCCGCAAATCAGGCGACTTTCACCCTGCAACCGACCATGGATACTATCTTTCAACAGTTAAAAAATAGAGCAATGAAGTGATGTCTGCGACGTCACTTCATTGCTCTATTTTTTTCTTTAGGGAGACAACTTACCCTTTGCCTGCAATAGTTTTAGCGGCAATAAAACCGCTGGTCCATGCATGTTGGAAGTTAAACCCGCCTGTAATACCATCCACGTCCATCACTTCACCTGCGAAAAATAATCCAGGGGCCAACCTACTCTCCATCGTGTTGGGATCTATTTCACTAAGCTGTATTCCGCCACAGGTCACGAATTCCTCTTTAAAAGTAGTCTTACCTTTCACTGGAAATTCCATACTCACTAGTAGCTTCATGAGCCGGTTCTGGTCTTTTGCAGCCACGTCTGCCCATCTCAAATCCTCGCCAATACCCGCCTGTTGTAGCAGGAATTGCCACAATCTTTGCGGCAACTGAAACGGATTACGAGTATGTATTTTCTGTTTGCCTAATTCCTGTCGGAGAGACTGCCAGTCTTCCCGCAAACTATTCTCATTATAGCTCGGTAGCCAGTTTACCACTGCGGTAAAGGTATACTGCATAGCCTGCAATTCTCTGGCGCCCCATGCAGATAAACGCAGGATAGCCGGACCACTCATACCCCAATGGGTAATCAACAGCGGCCCCTGTTGTTGTAATTTGGTACCAGCAATTTTCACAGATGCCTCCGAAGCCACGCCCATCAAGGCCGTGATAGGATTGCCTGGCATGTTGAATGTAAAGAGACTCGGTGCTGGCGGTACAATACTATGCCCTGTTGTTTCCAACCAATGGAATTTCCCTGCCTGGGCATAGCCCCCAGCCGCTATACATACATAGTCTGCCACGATGGGATTGCCCTGATTCAATAAAAGCTTCCAACGCCCATCAGGCTGCCGGTCCAACGATAAGACTTCCGTATTAGTTTTGATATTAACGAGACACTTGTCCGCCTCCCGGAGCAGGCAATCTATAATTGTCTGCGAATCATCTGTCACCGGGAACATACGCCCATCGGCTTCTGCCTTCAGTTGCACACCTCTATCGCCATACCAACTGATCGTATCCGGCACAAAAAAATGTCCGAATGCTTTCTTTACAAAATTTCCTCCTCGCGGATAACGTTTAGACATATACGTTATATCCGGCGCATTATGAGTGACATTACATCTCCCGCCCCCACTCACTTTCACCTTAGAGAGCAGCTTGCCCGTTTTCTCCAGCAACCATACTTCTAGGTCTGGATTCATCCGCGCTGCATTCACGGCACAAAAAAATCCGGCTGCTCCGCCTCCGGCCACTACCAGTCGTTTATGTTTGGAACTCATTAATTCTTGTTAATTTTTCAGTATTTCGCGCAATAATAACTTTAATCTTTTGAAGATTGCTATTTTTAAGGCCCCTATAGGACAATTAATAGTAATTAGTAATTTGTAGATAAATTAATAACCATGAAATGGAAACTTCCACTGGCGCTGCTGACAGGAATTGTATCTGCAGTGGCTTTTCTGCCACCGCCCGACTGGTCGGATAGAATTGTTAAGGCACTGGAGCAGTTCAGTCACCGCTACCCGCAGGAGAAAGTCTATCTCCATATGGATAAAGACTACTATGCGGCTGGAGAAACCATCTGGTTCAGGGCATATATCACCCTGCAAGGACTTCCTTCTGTTAATGCCACAAACCTGTACGTAGAACTACTGGACAAGGATAACAATATTATTCAGAAGAAATTATTCGCAGGTGGTGGCGGTATGTCGCCCGGAGAATTCGAACTGCCAGAAACCCAAAAGCCAGGACAGTACCAGATTCGTGCCTATACTGCTTGGATGAATAACTTCGACCCGGCTTTCTTCTTCACCAAAACAATAGAAATCTTTGATCCCGCGAAGAAAGGCGGACTTGCTGCGGATTCCCTCGCACAGGACTTTTCCGTACAGTTCTTCGCCGAAGGTGGCAACCTCATTGCCGGCCAACCTGGCGTAGTGGCCTATAAAGCCATTGACCAGAATGGTTACCCTATCGAAGTAACCGGAACTGTCAAAAACAGTAAAGGAGCAGCCGTAGGTAATATCAAATCTGTTCACGATGGTATGGGTACCATCGAATTCACCCCGGATGGTGCAGAAACCTATCAGGCCACTGTAAAGAGCGCGAAAGGACAAACGAAAACCGTTTCCCTCCCAGCTCCGCAGGCCAAAGGTGTAACCCTGAAAGTCTATAACAAAGGTGCCAGGATCTTCTACCAGGCAGTAGCCGGCCCTAACAACGATACCAGTATGAACGAACTGCTGATCCTCGCACAGATGAATCAGCAGATGGTTTATAAAGCTAACCTGGATGTAACAGATGGTCGCATTAGCGGTTTCATCCCTACAAACAGTATTCCTTCTGGCATTTTGCAGCTTACCCTCTTTACGAAGAGCGGCTTGCCAATCTCTCAACGACTGGTATTCATCCACAAAAATGACCAGGTACAAATGGACGTACTGGAATCTGATATGCACCGCGAGCCACGTACCAAAAACTCTTTGGTATTAAGACTCCCAGACACCATCAGCACTAGTATCTCTGTTGCCATTACAGATGCAGAAGCGGTGCCGGTAGAAACAAAAAATGCCAACAACATCGTTTCCAACCTGCTGCTGACTTCCGATATCAAAGGATTTGTTTATAATCCAGCTTGGTACTTCCGGAACGATTCTACGGCAACCTTGCAGGCCCTTGACATGGTGATGCTCACCAATGGCTGGACGCGTTTCAGTTGGGAGAAAATCCTGAGCAATGATTATCCGCAGATAAAATTCCCTTACGAACAAGGGCTATCTATGGATGGTAAAGCTACCGCCGGTACCGGCCGCCCTCTCACCAATGGTCGGATTGATATGATCATCAAAGTACCTGCAGATAGTTCCAGCATGTTCGCACAGGCGCCAGTAGACGATAAAGGAGAGTTCCATATCTCCGGAATGATCTTCCCTGATACTGCCTACATTTACTACCAGGGCAATGATAATATCAAAAAGTCCAAAGATGTAAGCGTGAAGTTTACCAATCACTTCTTTGAGAAGCCATCTCTCATTAAACTTCCTTTCCCACTGCGCGTGCCACCATCAGTTGATAATACTGCACTGAAGGCATTCCTCGCCAATGCGGCGGAAAGCAATAAAGTTAACAGAGCGATCAACAATAAAATGGTTTATCTGAAAGAAGTAAATGTAAATGCTAAAAAAGATAAACCTGCTGAGACTACCGAGAAAAGATATGTATCTGGCTTGTTTGCTGGGGGAGACGGCATGACCTTCGACCTGACAAATGAAACACCCATCGCCATGAACATCTTCCAGTATCTGCAGTCCAAAGTAGCCGGCCTCCAGATCACTGGGGATATCAATAATCCTTCACTGAGCTGGCGCGGTGGCGCACCTGGTTTATACCTCAACGAAATGCAGACAGATATCTCTATGCTGGCTTCTTTGCCGGTTACAGATATCGCTATGGTGAAAGTGATCCGTCCGCCGTTTATGGGCATGGGCGGCGCTAACGGCGCCATCGCTGTATATACGAAAAAAGGCGGCGACAGCAAACCTGTCAACGATCCTAGTGTTCGTGGATTTGAGCTCTATAAGAAAGCAGGTTACAGCGTAGTGAAACAATTCTATTCTCCCGATTACAGCGTGAAAAAAGAAGTACATGCACTGCCTGATAAACGCCTCACACTCTACTGGAACCCGAACGTAACAATCGATACACTCACCCATACTGCCAAAGTGGAATTCTATAACAACGATTTCACTAAGAAATTCAGACTGGTAGTAGAAGGTATGGCCGAAGATGGTACCGTAGGTCACCTGGAACAAGAATTATAGTTCTCGCAAAGAACACAAAGAAATAGATGCAAAGCCGCAATAAATTTAAAATTGATAGCGGCAAAACGCTCCTACTGCTTGTCGTCCCTGCCCAGAGGGCAGGGGCGACAAGCAGTAGATTTCAGCGGGCGATTATAATACCGTTAATGGTGTAACAATACCTACAGAAAACCGAAAATTAGTATTATCGGATTTCCCGAAGGCCGCCTTAGCATAGTCTGTATACCTATACACTCTTCCTACCATATTGGCATATACCTTCAGGTTAACGGCTTTCAGGGGATATACCTCCACACCGGGAACATATCCCCATGCAGTGCGTAGTTTCTTGTTGGCATTGGGGTCTGGATTGCCGTCCCAATAAGCAAAATCCACCATGCCCTGAAAGGCCAGGTGTACAATACGACTCATCTTCACATCTGCGCTTATCCAATGGCTCATATACTTTATGCCCTCCTTTGCATGACCATTGTTAACAATATTTGTTACGATCAGCTTACGGTCCAGGTTTTCAAGGCTCAACTTAAAATCATACTGGAAGCGGACGTTCTTTAGCTGCAACTGGTTTCCGAATGCGAAGTAAGTCATGAACTGATGCGTCGCTTCCTTGAAGAGACTAGAGGACCAAATAGTCTGGAATTTTCCATCCCAGAAATTCCCGCGCCAGTTGACTACAGCCGCAAATGGGAATTTGGATTCGTAGATGCCGGGAATGGTATCGTATAACTCTGTGAAGGTCCTGGTTCTGCTGTTCATCAATTGTACCGTAAATTCATTGTGTTTGTCGGGCAGGTATCCCATACCAGCCCCCGAGAGAAAGTTATCCGCAAACTCAATGATATCTGAATACTCATAAATATCAATTGGGTTAGCGTCGAACTCGTACCCTCCCCAATCTGCCGACATTTTACCGGCATATATCTTCCAGTGTTCATTTGGATCAAAGCGCAGATACGCCATATCAGTGGATCTGCTGAGGTTATCAACAGACTGGGTAACCGGATTAGTGGTATAACGGTCACGGAATCGGAAATACAGCTTATTCGTTACTTTTCCTTTTATCTCCAGGCGAAACTGCTCATTCACAAACCTGGACCCCGTATAAGCGTTATTTACAAAATCATTTCGCTCCGTAAAACGCATATTGGCAATCAGATCAATATTGTCCAGCAGAAATGTTTTGGGAAGTGAAATCAGGGGTTTGTAAGTAGTGTCGGGGTGTTCCTGCTGCTGTGATTTCGCGGTGAATACGCACAGCAATAGTACACACGATAGCCAGTAACGTGTACACATGGTAGTTAGATTAAGGTTTACTTAATATGGCGCTACAGCAATATACCCGCGAAAAAGAAGCCTGCGGCCACGGCTACGCCTACCGCAACGAGGCCGGGTATCATAAAGCTGTGATTTACCAGGAATTTTCCAATATGTGTACTGCCAGTACGGTCAAAGTTAATTGCCGCCAACAGTGTGGGATATCCGGGAAGTACGAAGTCGCCATTTGCACCATGGAACATCGCCACCAAGTGCGGCGGAACAATGCCCAAAGAGAGCCCCAAAGGCATCAGTGCCTGTGTAGTGGCAGCCTGACTGAAAAGTAAAATACTTAATAGGAAAATGGCGATAGCAAATGTCCATGGGGCAGACCTTACCATGTTGCCTAATGCGGCTTCTATCAGTCCTTGATTGGTTTGCATAAAGGTAGCGCTCATCCACACCACCCCGAAAATAGATATCACCGCAGAAGCACCGGCAGTAAAGAGACTAGCCTTCGCCACAGCAGCAGTGGAGGTTTTACAAATCAACATAATAGCCGCCGCTGCGCCCAGCATGATCAGCTCAATCATAGCCGCCATCTTGATATTGCCCAGTTTATTAATGGCCAAGTTAGGATGCCCAGGCTCAAAGGAAGGCAGCAAATTAGGGAAGGCTCCTACTAGCACAATCATCAACACCGCCAATCCAAAAATAACCACAGATGTTTTGGCGCCAGGCAATAAGGGCGCCCTTTCTGTAGAGGTATCCGAGTCTATACTTTGTGCAAATTCCGGATCTTTCATTTTTTCTAGGAAGACAGGATCTTTATCCAGGTCTTTCCCCTTCTTCCAACACACAGCTACGCCTGCGAGGATGCCTACTAATGCCGCCGGGATACTCACCATGACCACCTTTGGTAAGGTAACGGCACCACCGAGAATCCCTACCAACGCCGCTGTGGCAGCAGAGATAGGACTAGCGGTAACCGCCAGGTGAGAAGCAATCACCGAGATACTGAGGGCTCTTTCTGGGCGTATTCTTTTTTTGGTAGACACTTCTGCAATGATCGGCAGCAGTGAATAAGTGATATGGGCAGTACCTGCAAATACAGAAAATACGAAAGTGGTGAGCGGCCCAATCAGCACTATTAAGGAAGGTTTACTTCGCAATACTTTCTCTGCGAGGCGCACGAGGAAATCCATGCCCCCAGCCGCTTGTAAAGTGGCGGCGGTGGTCACTACGGATAAGATAATCAGCATCACATCAATCGGTGGATCCGCTGGTTGCATGCGGAAAACAAAAACGAAAATTAATAGGGCCACCATACCCATCACACCCAAACCAATGCCCTTCATACGCGCACCAATCAAAATAGCCACCAACAGGATAGCAAACTGAATCCAGATCATAACTGTCAAGTATATACGGTAAAATTAGATACGGAACGACGGACTAGTATTCAAAGAAATAATCCTGTATCTGCGCGGAATTCGAAGTTTTCAACAGGGCCAACTGCAGCAATACGCGCGCTTTTTCAGGGTTCAGGTCATCAGACACAATAGTGCCCAGCGCTTTATCGTCTGTTTCACCATTCAGCGTAACACGGCCACTCACCGCTCTGGAAGCTCTTACCACTACGATTCCTTTGGCAGTAGCCTCTTTCACCTTCTTCTCTACAGTAGGATAAATATTACCATTTCCTACGCCTGCAATGATAATGCCCTTGGTGCCATTATTTATCAGGCAATCCATTAACGTGGGATCAGGATTGGAATATCCATATAGGATATCCACCTTCGGTAATTCATTGACATGCATTACATCAAACACAGATTGCGTGGTATGTTTACGCAACGCGGAATGATACCAGGATACTTTTCCGTCATAAATATAACCTAAAGGACCGGTATTGGGGGCTTTAAAAGTAGCGGTGCTGGTAGTGCTCATTTTGGTCACTTCCCTACCGGAGTAAATTTCTTCATTCATGGCTACGAGCACACCTCTACCAACAGCAGATTTATTGGAAGCTATTACAACAGCATCATAGAGATTTTTGGGACCATCGGCGGAAATGGCGGTGGCAGAGCGCATCGCGCCTACCATTACCACTGGCTTATTGGATTTAACGGTGAGGTCCAAGAAAAATGCCGTTTCTCCCTGTGTATCGGTACCATGCGTGATAACGATACCATCTACATCGCCCCGCTCCAACAACTGATTGACCCGCTTGGCCAACTTCAGCCATACACTGTCGGTCATCGCTTGACTACCCACGGAAGCTACCTGCTCTCCTTCCAGGTTAGCCACTTTCCTGGCTTCCGGAACTGCATTCAGTAAATCTTCAATAGGCAACTTTCCGGCTGTATAACCGGCGCTGACACTGGATGTGCCGGCGCCGGCAATAGTACCTCCGGTAGCTAAAATTACAATATTTGGCAAGTTCTTATTACGTGCGGGTGTTGTAGCGGTAGCCGTCGTCTGCGTTGTTTCTGCCCGTTGTTTCCTTTTCTTTTGTGCCTGCAATGCTAATGGCTGCAACTGCACCGCAGTGCAGACTAACAGTAAGCCATAAACGAAAATAGAAGAACGTAACATACTTAAACGGGGTTTGGTTATTTGATAAATTGAGGCCTGATCAGGTTATCGAAAGTGAATATCTCATCCCATTTTTCTTGGGAGATATATTGTTTCTCTTTCACCGCAATATCATGAACGGATTTACCTGTTTCCAGGGCCTCACGGGCAATACCAGCGGATTTTTCATAACCGATAACCGGGTTCAGTTGCGTAACAATACCAATACTGTTCATCACCATCTGACGGGTATGTTCTGCATTGGCAGTAATACCTACCACGCATTTTTCCCTCAGCGTACGACATGCATTGGACATATAAGAGATAGAAGTAAACAGTGCGAAAGACAGTACCGGTTCCATCACGTTCAACTGCAACTGTCCTGCTTCTGCAGCCAGCGTAACTGTAAGGTCAGCGCCAATTACATAATAAGCAGTTTGGTTCACTACTTCTGGAATCACCGGATTTACCTTACCTGGCATGATAGAAGATCCAGGCTGCATAGGGGGCAGATTGATTTCATTGAAACCTGTACGCGGACCAGAAGATAATAATCTTAAGTCGTTACAGATTTTGGATACTTTAACGGCAGTACGTTTCAGCACACCGGATAATTGTACATAAGCGCCGGCATCGTAGGTAGCCTCGATCAAATCCGCTGCCAGAGAGAGATCCAAGCCAGTTACTTCACGCAGGTATTTTGTTACCAGGTCAGAATAACCTTTAGGTGCATTCACGCCTGTACCAATGGCTGTAGCGCCCATGTTGATTTCAGAAATCAAACGCTTACTGTCTTCTACCCTTGGTGATTCCTCTCCGAGGTTAGTAGCAAAAGCTTTGAATTCATCGCCCAAGCTCATAGGAACAGCATCCTGCAGTTGGGTACGTCCCATTTTCAACACGTTACGGAACTCCTCGCCTTTGGAGGCAAACGCGTCTGCCAATAATGCTAATTCTTCTTTATAACCAGTCAGTTTATTCATCAACGCAATACGAAATGCCGTAGGATATGCGTCGTTAGTGGATTGTGAGCAGTTTACATGGTTGTTGGGATGGCAGAACTGATACTCTCCTTTCTTATGTCCCATCATTTCCAATGCCACATTGGCGATCACCTCGTTGGCATTCATGTTCACGGAAGTACCCGCGCCACCTTGAATCAGGTCGCTCAGAAACTGATCATTGAACTCCCCGCTGATAACACGGTCGCTCGCCTTAATAATATATTCAGCAATATTTTTGTCCAGTACACCCAAGTCGCGATTGGCCATGGCTGCAGCTTTCTTTACATACCCCAGCGACTGTACGAATAAAGGTTCCACCTTCAAGGGAATACCAGTGATATGAAAGTTTTCAAGGGCTCTCATGGTTTGGATACCATAGTAAACATCCTGCGGGATTTCCATTTCACCAAGGAAATCATGTTCGATTCTCTTTGACATATCGTTTAAAGATTTAAAACAGGAAGGTAAATGCTTTTACAACAATACAATGGAAGAAATTGTTTGAGAGATCTGAACGAAACAGCGATTATTTAATTTATCTTCAACGAACAAACCCGATATTTTTAGTAGAATTCTATGCTATACCGTATTTCCGTTATATGTTTTCTGATTTTTGCTTTCACCGCAAAACAGTCAAGCGCCCAACATCTACGCCCTTATTTCAATGCTGCCGAATATGAGCAGATGCTGGCCATTATTGACCGCTCTGGCGATTCTCCATGGCCAAAAGCGATTACGCCTTATCCGGAAAACTGTAGGATGGTATATCGCTCTCCAGAAGTGGGAATGAAGAACAGATGGGATCTGTGGCTCCGCAATGATGATGTAGCCATTGTACACATTCGCGGTACTAACGGTACTACTGAATCCTGGATGGAAAACTTTTATGCCGGTATGATCCCCGCCACTGGGCATTTTCAACTGAACGACAGTATCCGTTTTGATTATAAACTTTCCGCAGACCCACAGGCGTATGTCCACGCAGGATGGATGATCGGATTGGCATCATTAGGCCCTGATATTGCGGAGAAGATAAAAGACTACTATCGGAAAGGGATACACGAATTCATTATCATGGGACATAGCCAAGGTGGCGTGATCGCATTTCTGGTGCGCTCTTACCTCGCTTACAGGGAGGATATTCCAAAAGATATTGTCTTCAAAACGATTAGCAGTGGCGCACCGAAGCCTGGCAATCTCAACTATGCATACGACTACGATTATATTACCCGCAATGGCTGGGGATTAAGGGTGGTGAATGCGAGAGACTGGGTACCAGAAACACCTTTCTCGGTACAGACCACCCGCGATTTCACTGCAGTGAATCCGTTTGTGAATATTAAGTCGGCCTTAAGAGAACAGAAATGGGCCGCCAGGATGGCGTTGAGTTACATGTACGGTCGCCTCGATAGGCCAGGGAAGCGCACCAGCAGGCGTATGCAACGGGTGTTGGGGAAGATGCTATCCAAAAGAGTCGGAAAAGTAATACCAGGATACCAGCCGCCAACCTTTGTGCAGAGCCACAATTATGCGACTGCCGGTATCCCGGTAATATTATATCCGGTGAACGGATATGATGAAAAAATTCCTTTCGATGGGAAAAATATATTCACACATCATATGATGAAACCTTATCTGTGGCTCACGCAACAGATATACTGCAATACAGTAAATCCTTAATCGCTGCTACCGCCTTTCTCTCCTACAAACCAATGTTCCTTATCACGGAATAATACATTGAACGTAGTCAGGGAACCATAGATACGCGTGATATATTGCTGGAGATTGATTTTATCTTCATCAGACAACACTTTGTGGCTGTTGATATTTTGTTCCAATACACGCAGGCGATCCCGCAACATCACGATTTTGTGAAAGAAGGTATCAATAGGCAGCTCTTTGGCTTTCAGGGAGCTGTCGCCTGGCTGTAAGACCAGCGTACCATTTTTCCATCTGTCGCCCAACGGTACTACTTCCGAGGTTCCTCCCCAAAGGCGTAGGATTTTCAATAGCGACATTTCCACTTCTGATAAGGTTTCCACTTCGGTGGTTACATTTTCCGCTACCAGCGCTTCAAACAGCGGATCTGTTTTATCAATCAGTTTAATCCCATGATCCATGAAGGTAACCTGATATTGGGCGTATCTGAGGCCAATGATGACGCCGGGTCCATAGTGTGCATGCTGTACTCTGCTGCCGATTCCCAGGGTTAGTTCTTCCATGAGTTAGTTTTTTGTCAAACATAAAAAAGTTTTGCGGCTCAAATCAAAATAAAAAAATAACCCCGGCGTAGGCCGGGGTTATCATAAAAAAAGTTTTGCACGCAATTACTCTTTTACCTTATTCAGGAAGTAAGATAATTTGAACAAGAGTTCATCTGACAGGCCAGCACGGAGTTTGGCCTCATCATCTGTGATACCTAAACGGCGTAAACGCTGATAGTACACATAGGAACCGCCAATGAGCTCCAAACATTCCTGGATTTTGTGTTTCACTTCTTCTTCCTTCGCACGTTTTTCAAATTCTTTCTTGGTGAGGATCTTATCTACAAAGTAGAAATTATCTTTATCCTCTACCCACTTATTTCCTTCTCTGTGCTGAGGTTTATAGACTTCCAGGTAACAGTTGTCCAGTTTAAGTACGGTACCAAATTCCGCTTTAATATCGATGACCATTGGTTTTTCCGGTGTCGGATTTGCCAATCGTTTCTTGATATGATTGCTGATTTCTACGCCCAGGTCTTCACTACTCATGAGGATCTGATTCAATTCAGAGAACTCCAGACTAATAGTGATACGATTATAGTTGCGGCCATTTTTGATCTTACCAAAGAGACTGGGAGATGTATTTTCATCGAAAATGATATCTTCCACCTGTACTTTGGTGATGGTACGATAATTAGGTTTATACCCTTCTTCTACCGGCGTAGGTCTTTTATTGACCAGTCTGCTGGTTTCCTGGCGACGGCTGTGTTGAATATAATCATCTACAAATCGGAGTCCGTGTTTCTTCATCCGGGCATACAGTTCATTGCTGGTATAATTATTCATTTTGCTGAGCAGGCTCAGGTCGTTCCAGCCATCGAAATGCTGCATTTGCTTCAGTTCATCCAAAATATCAGTAGCAGGAATATTGCGGCGATAAAATAATTCACCTATGAGGAAGATGGCATATTCATGCGCCGGGTAGCCTAATTCCGGGAGAACATCATAAGGACTTCTTTTTTGTTCACGAGCGCCCTCCAGGAGATCAATGTCCGACACAACGGGGGACAAGAGGTATTTCCTGGCAGCAGATCTCAGCTTACGACTAACATAATCCAGCAACTGCTCGTTCACCGGGCTGTGGTGTACGAAGTCGTGCAGAATCTGCACAAATCGCCGGGATGTAGGCAATCCGAACTGCGACAGAATATCATTTTCCATATCCTGCACGTCGTCATTACTGTCCACCTCGTTTCCAGGTTTAACCTTACGGTCCAACTGCTGATAACGCTGATAGTACTCCTGTAGTTTCAGTTTAAGCTGATCCATAATATATATATAATTAAAAATTAAACGTCTCGGTTAACTGCTGCGCACAAACGATTACGCAGGGGTATTCTGCATACCTACTTAGAAATCAACTAATTGATTTTCAGTAGTTTATAATAAACGGGAATGAAATGGGAAAGTTCGCAAAGATACACAGAAAATTACGATTTTTGAACTGGAAAATGATAGAGAAAACGTTTGAAATCGTCAATATTTTAGCGAGCTGAAAACATCTTCTTGGAAGACAATCCAAATCTGATTTTATTTTAATTCGTAAGTCTTTGAAAAAAAATTTTAACATCTATTTGGAATTTCAGATTACTTTCTCTTATCTTTGCACTCCCAACAACGGAAATAGGCACTCACATAAGGTGAAAAGCCCCGTCGGAAAGGATAAATGGTGGTTGTAGCTCAGTTGGTTAGAGCATCAGATTGTGGTTCTGAGGGTCGAGGGTTCGAAACCCTTCAATCACCCCACTTATTAAAACGGTGGATGTAGCTCAGTTGGTTAGAGCATCAGATTGTGGTTCTGAGGGTCGAGGGTTCGAAACCCTTCATTCACCCCCACACTTAAAAAGGCTTCCTCTTGGAAGCCTTTTTCTTTTATATCTTTACCACTCTACTTAAACAGACAGTCGCTTCATGTTATATACTTTACCATTCATCGCTGCCATCGCCGGTTGGTTGATTAATACAGTAGCCGTTCAAATCCTGCTCCGCCAATTGCCCAAACGCAGAGAACAACTTGCCACAGAACTTGGCACCCTCGCAGGTAAACAATTCTCCTTCGCCCTCATCCGCCAGAAACTCACCGACCCAGAAAAAATTAAAAATATTATCCCTGTTGTAGAAGAACACCTGGACGGCTTTCTCCGCGAGCGTCTCCCGAAAGCAATGCCCGTACTCTCCATGTTCATCGGCGACAGCACCGTTAACCAGATTAAATCTCACCTGGTAACAGAACTGGATGCCCTCTTCCCGAAAATGATCGGACAATACCTCGATAACGTGGAAAATGACATGAACCTGGAAAAAATTGTGAGCGATAAAATCCGCCATACAACGGATGAACAAATGTCCAACGCCGTACAAAAATTCCTGGGTAAAGAACTGAAAGCCTTCAAATTATTGGGCGCTATTTCCGGCGCTGTGATAGGCATCATCTGCCTGATCATTGCAATGATAGCGGCTTAATTCCGATGGCTTCGTGTCTCCCTAAATCATACCTGCGGCAACCACGCCGCAGGAAGAACCATTGTTGTATGTTAACTGCTGTTAACCGCCTCCCATTGTTAACTACTGTTAAGACCTTCTGACTCCGCTTTTCCCCGATTTCCCCTTAAAAATTCCGTTCATCACAATATGCTGCCATTCATAATGCAGGCCAGGTATTTTTGTTTTACCCGGAAATAAACTGGATTTAAATACGCTTAGGATGAGAAAATGCTATGCAATTGTTGCTGGTATCATGTTGTGGCAAGTGAATACATACGCACAGGCACCCAATGCCGGTAAGTCTACTCCTCCCCAACAACAAGGCCAAGGACGCCCCCAGGGACAAAGACCCAATATGCCGCAAATAGGCCATGTCTATGGAAAACTCTTGGACGCGAAAACGAATAAACCCGTAGAATATGCGTCCGTGGCTTTACTCAGACAAAAAGACTCTTCTGTTGTTACGGGTATGCTCACCAAACCCAATGGTGAATTCAGCCTGGAAAACCTGCCATTCGGCCAATTCCTCATCAGAGTGAACTTTATGGGATATGTCACCCAAGTGAAAAAAGTGACCATCACCGGCCAGAATACAGACCAAGACCTCGGTAATATTAAACTCGAACCCAATGTAAAAATGCTGAACAGCGTGGAAGTCACCGGACAAAAAAGTGCCTTCCAAATGGGTATCGATAAAAAAGTATTTAACGTAGACCGCAACCTTACCAGCGTAGGCGGTACCGCGCAGGATGTACTCAAAAGCGTACCTTCTGTCAACGTAGACCTGGACGGTAATGTAACAGTACGTAACGCCTCCCCAAACATCTTTGTGGATGGTAAACCTTCTACCCTTACCCTCGACCAGATTCCTGCGGATGCTATTGAAAGTATTGAACTCGTCACCAACCCATCTGCAAAATATGATGCAGAAGGGATGAGCGGTATTCTCAATATCGTGCTGAAGAAAAATAAGAAAGCAGGCTTCAATGGCGCTATACAAGCGGGTATTGGGAATAACAACAAATACAATGGCGGTAGCAACATCGCGGTACGCCAAGGTAAAATCAATGTGTTCGCCAACTACAACGTGAACGCCAACCAAACATGGGGCGAAGGAAATACCTACCGCACCAACTTCGGCGGCTCCAAAGGCGATACCAACTACCTAAACCAACATAGCAACAGCTTAAGCAAACCACTGTTCCAGTTTGGTCGTGCGGGCCTTGATTACTACATGGACAACAGGAATACCATCTCCTTCACTCAAAGCGTTGGTGGCGGCGATTTCAAAACCCATGAAGATCTCCTCAGTACTTTCTCTGATGTACACAAACAGGTGACGAGCAAAAACGATCGCCAAAACGATAGCAAAATGAGCTTCCGTAACTATACGTCTGCCCTCAACTATCGTCACACGTTTGCCAAACAAAACCAGGAATTAACCGCAGACCTGAACTTCAACAGAAGTAATAATAGTCGCAATGGCGATTATATCACCCAGGCGCTGGATCCCGCTTCCAATCCACTCGGACAATCTGTAAGACAAAATAATACCACAGACGGTCGAACCACTTTCATCACCATGCAATCCGATTACACCAATCCAATTGGTAAGAACGGTAAGCTGGAACTGGGCGTGAAAGCCACGATGAGAGATTATAGCAGCAGATACGATGTGTTTAATCAGGATACCCTTACCGGTTCCTTCCCACATATTGATTCTCTCTCTACTGACTACAGTTATAAAGAAAGAATCTATGCAGGATATGCCAATTTTGCCAATACCATCGGCAATTTCGGCTACCAGGCTGGTTTACGCGTAGAACAATATATCTACAGCGGAGAAAACCAGGGTGTTATTTATAAGCCAACCAAAGCAACTCCTGGCTTCTTCCCAAGTGTGTTCCTTTCTCAGAAATTAAAGAAAGACCAGGAACTGCAATTGAATTATTCCAGGAGAGTAAATCGTCCGAACTTCTTCCAATTGATACCTTACCGCGATTATAGCGATCCGCAAAACCAACGGGAAGGTAATCCAAACCTGAAGCCGGAATACACCAACAGCCTGGAGTTTTCCTACGTGAAGAACTGGAAGAACAGCAATTTCTTAGGAAGCATTTACTTCCGCAATACCAATAACTTGATTACTACTATCAGCACGCCTATCGGCAAGGATACCCTGCTGACGCAGTATACCAACGCCAACAGAAGCAATTCCTATGGCGCAGAGCTGACCATGAAAAATCAGATTATTCGCGGCTGGGATGTTACTACCAACGTCAACCTGTATCAGACAGATCTACAGGTAAACGACGGTCAACATACCTTTAACAACAGTGGTTTCAGTTGGTTGGGCAAAATTAATTCCGAAACGAAACTGCCTGCCAATTTCACTTTCCAGGTGAATGCGACCTACCAAGCGCCAACTGTGGCACTGCCTAACAGCGGCAATGGTGGTGGAGGTGGAGGCGGCGGCCGTGGCGGCGGAGGCGGTGGTATGATGATGATCCCTTCTTCTGCACAGGGTACCATCAAAGGCTTTAGCACGGTGGATGTAGCGGTGAGAAAAGATTTCCTGAAAAACAAAGCAGCGTCCCTTACGCTCAGTGTTTCAGATATCTTCAACACGCGTCAGTATGAGCTGAACCAAGTGACCTACGCATTCGCACAGGATTACATCCGCAAGCGCGAATCCAGGATCTTCAAGCTGAACTTCAGTTACCGTTTCGGTAAATTCGATTCCAACCTGTTCAAGAAAAAGAAACAACGCCCTGATAGCAACGATAACCAAATGGATATGGGTTACTAATATCATTAAAGAGGATGGATGCAACCAATAGCCGGCAACCCGCTTCTATAGCGGAACGCCGGCTATCATTTTTTGATTGCCGCTCATCACATACAAACACTATTTAACGATACGCCTATTAGTTTTACGCCATCAAACCAATATTACAAGAGCTAGTATAAGTACCCTTGCATGCGAAAAAAACTGTCCCTGTTGATTGCTACTTTATGTATGCTGTGTAACGCTCATGCACAAACGCAGCCACACACGCCACCGAAAGTGAACGGGAAAGTGGTAGACCTGTCTACTACCAAACCCGTGGAAATGGCTTCGGTAGTGGTACTCAACAGTTCCGATTCATCCGTCGTCACCGGCATGTATACCAATGCCAGTGGCAATTTCAGTTTCACTAATATTAATCCTGGCATCTATGTATTGCGTGTCACTTTCATGGGATACGATAAACTGGAGAAGGCCATTAAAGTAGTGGAAGGCAAGGGCGCCTTCGTTGGAACCTTGCACCTGCACCGCTCTGGCAAGGAATTAAGTACAGTGGAAGTGAAAGCAGAAAAGCCTTCCTTCTCCATGCAGATAGACCGGCAGGTATTTGATGCCGGCGATATGATCAATGCGGAAGGTGGCACTGGTACGGATATCCTGAAAAATATCCCTAGCGTGGATGTAGATATTGATGATAACGTGACGCTTCGCGGTAAGAGTGTTACGATTTATGTAGACGGCAAACCCTCGCCCTTCGGTGATGCAAAAACAGCACTGCAGATGATTCCAGCGGAAAGCATCGACCGCGTGGAAGTGATTAATAACCCTTCTGCCAAGTTTGAAGCACAAGGTGGCGGCGGTATTATCAATATCGTGTTGAAAAAAGATAAGGCCATCGGTTACAACGTGATGTTCAATGTTGGCGCGGCTTCCAGAGGTCAGGTAAATGGAAGCGCCAATGCGAGTCTCCGCATGAGACGCTTCAATTTCTTCGGTAATTATAACGGTAGATATGAAGACCTCAACGGCAGTGGCTTCAGCAATCGGGAAAACCTCATTGCCGATACCAGTAAAACCAGGTATTTCACCCAACGCAGCGAGAATAATAACCGTAACGGCAACAATGGCGGTCGCTTCGGATTCGATTACTACTTAGATGATCACAATACCATTACCATCGCTCAGGGCCTGAATTATAGCTTCGGCGGTACGGACGAAAACATCAATCTCAACAACCTGGATGAGAAATACAATCCTTTATCCAGCGGCATCCGGACTAATAACAGCCGCTATAACAACAATAATAACAATACCAGCCTGAGTTACAAACGGACTTACAAAAAGCCCAACCAGGAACTGACGGCATATGTTAGCTATAGTGATAACGGCAGTACTGGCAACAGCCAGTATCTGAGTAGTTATTTTTACCATAATGTAGACACGGCCTATCGTACCGGCAACCAGCAGAATACAAGTAGCAATGGGAATAAGTTCTGGAACCTGCAATCCGACTACACCTCTCCAATTGGTAAAAAAGGAAAGCTGGAAACTGGTGTGAAAGCGACGATGCGGAGTATAGAGAATGATTATATAGCGATGTTGTATAATAGAGACAGCCTGGCCTTTATCCAGAGTATGTCGCTCAGCAATAAGTATAATTACGAGGAAGACATCTACGCAGGTTATTTCAACTTTGCCAATGCATTGGGTAATCTTGGTTACCAAGTAGGCGCGAGGGCAGAGCAATCGTATCTCCGTGGCTATTCCTTTACAAAAAGCTCCCGTGTAAATCGGTCTTTCTTTAACATATTTCCGAGCGTATTCCTGAAGTATAATCTGCCTAAGAACCAGAATCAGAACTTGGTGTTTAACTATTCTACCAGGATAGACCGACCAAACTTCGATCAGTTGCTGCCTTACATCAACAACTCCGATCCGCAGAATATCCGCACTGGTAACCCAGATCTGCGTTCCGCGTTAACGCATAAGTTCGAAATGAACTATTCTGCCTGGTATCCAAAAACGAATAATTACCTGAGCACAGGTATTTATTTTGCGCAGACGAATGATAATATTGACCGCATCAGTACCCTTGATACGATCAGTGGCGTGACTACTACTCGCCCAATGAACCTGGCCACCAGTCAGAATATGGGCGCTAATTTCTCTTATAGTTGGAAGATCGTTAAATGGTGGAAATTCAATTCCAATCTGAACCTGGAGTATAATAAGATTGAAAGTGTGACCATTCACAACGAGAACTTCACTTATGGATTGAGTGGCAACATGCAGTTCCGTTTGCCAGAGCGTTTCAATATAGAACTCAGCGGACATTATCGTTCACCACGTATACAGCCGCAGGGAACCTTTAAAGCCATGAACGGTATTGACCTGGGCGTAAGAAAGGAATTCCTGAAGAACAACAGGCTGGTGGTAGCAGTGAATGTCTCCGATCTGTTGAATACCCAACAGTACAATAGTCACTATGTGACGCCTACTTTCATACAGGACTATGACCGCAAACGTGCTACCCGCTTCATCCGCCTAAATGTCCGTTACCGTTTTGGCAAAATGGACCCGAACCTTTTCAAGAAGAAAAAGCGCCAGGACGACGAAGAGGAAAAGCCGCAAGAGGAAGCACCAAAGCCTAATGCAGAAAAAGGCCGATTATAAAACTACTGCCTGCCGGCATCTGCAATATGTTGGCAGGCTTTATCTTTTGCCGGAGAGCATAGGTACGAAAGTGAAGTTATCGAACAGCTCCTGATCGAAATCAGTATCGTTGATTTTGGTAATCCGCAGCATACGTTGTACGTCTTGGCCGCCAACAGGGATCACCATTTTACCGCCAACTTTCAACTGCTGCAGTAATTTTTCCGGGATGGCCGGAGCGGCAGCAGTAACAAGGATTTTATCGAAAGGAGCATAAGAAGGCAGGCCTTCATAGCCATCGCCATAGAAACAGCGAAGATTGGGATATTTTGACTTGAACTGGAATTGCTTTACATGATCGAAAAGCCTTTTCTGCCGTTCAATAGTAAACACATTCGCTTTGAGTTCGGCGAGCACACAGGCCTGATAGGCACTTCCTGTACCTATTTCAAGGACTTTTTCGTAAGGCTTGATTTCCAGCAGTTGGGTCTGGTAAGCTACCGTGTATGGCTGGGAAATCGTTTGTCCCTCACCGATAGGAAAGGCACGGTCTTCATAGGCAATACCTTCAAAAGCCGTATCAAGGAAGAAATGCCTCGGGATATTGCCGATAGCCGCCAGGACATTCTCATCTGTAATTCCCTTCTGACGGATACTATCAACTAATTGTCTGCGTAGTCCTTTTTGTTTGTAAGTATCTTCATACCGCCTCATAATCACAAATTTAACCAATACCTGGGATTTTCAATGAAATCCCGAATTGGAATTTCACACATTGGTTTTTTTATTTTTACTTTACACTCCATTTGGACCTCCCAGTCCATAAAAAAACTGATGACCATGGATATCAATATTCAAAACAAAGTAGCCCAATGGCTCAACGGTAACTACGATGCGGAAACCGTTGCCACCATTAAGAAAATGGAGGCTGAAAACCCTGATGACCTAACAGAAGCTTTTTACCGTAACCTCGAATTCGGGACTGGTGGCCTTCGTGGCATTATGGGCGTTGGTACCAACCGGATGAATAAATATACCGTTGGTATGGCTACCCAAGGGTTTGCCAACTACCTGAAACAGAGCTTTGAAGGAGAGATTAAGGTAGCACTGGCGCACGACAGTCGCAACAATTCCCGTTTCTTTGCAGAAACCGCTGCCAACGTTTTCGCTGCCAATGGCATCAAAGTATACCTGTTTGAAAGCCTCCGCCCTACACCGGAACTGTCTTTCACCATCCGTCACCTGCACTGCCAAGGCGGTGTAGTATGTACTGCTTCCCATAACCCAAGGGAGTACAACGGTTACAAAGCTTACTGGAATGATGGCGCCCAACTGGTACCTCCTCACGATAAAAACGTTATCCGCGAAGTAGAGAAAATCACTTCTCCGGCTGAAGTAAAGTGGACCGGCGGCGAAGCCAATATTACCATCATCGGTAAAGACATTGACGAGGCTTACCTCCAGGAACTCCAGGCCCTGAGCATCAACCCGGAAATCTGCAAACAACAGCACGACCTGAAAATCGTTTATACGCCTATTCACGGTACTGGTATTACCATGGTACCGGAAATCCTCAAACGTTACGGCTTTACCAACGTAAACATTGTAGAAGAACAAGCCACTCCAGATGGCAACTTCCCTACTGTGGTATATCCTAACCCAGAAGAAGCAGAAGCGATGAGTCTTGGCCTGAAAAAAGCCGAGGCAATAGATGCGGATATCCTCCTCGGTACAGACCCTGACGCTGACCGTGTAGGCATTGCCGTTAAAGATCTCCATGGCAAATGGATCCTGCTCAATGGTAACCAAACCGCAGCGCTCCTCTTCAACTATATCATCGAAGGCCGTAAAGAAAAAGGCCTCGCCAGACCAGAAGATTTCGTCTGCAAAACAGTCGTAACCTCCGATCTGATCGATGTATTTGCTGCACAGAATAATATTAATTGCTATAACGTACTTACCGGCTTCAAATGGATCGCAGAACTGATCCGCAATAAAGAACCTAAAGAAAAATTCATCTGTGGTGGTGAGGAATCTTATGGTACTATGATTGGCGACAGGGTGCGGGACAAGGACGCCGTGTCTGCGGTAGCAATGATCTGCGAAATGGCGGCAGTAGCACGTAGCAAGGGCAAAACCCTCTTCGAACAACTGCTCAGCATTTATATTAAATACGGCTATTACCTGGAATCACTGATCTCTATCACTAAAAAAGGAATGAGAGGTGCCGACGAAATTGCTGAAATGATGCGCGGCTACAGGGAAAACCCTCCTACTGCTATCAATGGCTCTCCAGTGGTAATGATGTACGATTACCAACTGAAACAAATCAAGGATATCAAAACAGGCGAAATCAAACCGATCGACCTGCCTAAATCCAATGTATTGCAGTTTGTACTGGCCGACGGTAGCAAAATTTCTGCCCGTCCTTCCGGTACGGAACCTAAAATTAAATTCTATTTCAGCGTAAATACAACCCTGCAAAGTGTTGCTGATTACGACGCCGTAACCGCTGAACTGGAAGCAAAAATAAATGGCATTATTTCGGACATGCATCTGAAATAAGCAAAAACACCTTTAGAACCGCAGTCCGCATGGGCTGCGGTTTTTCAATGCAGCATGAAACGTATCCTGTGCATATTACCTATCCTCTTCTTGCTGCATTTTAGCTACGCTCAGCAAAAAGTTTCCTTTACTACCATTCCCGATACTACCATTCCAAGACGAGTGGCCATTCTTAGCGGCGCTACTGCTGCAATGTATGGTACTAGTCTCATCGCCCTCAATGCTGCCTGGTATAAAGACTATCCCAGAAGTAATTTCCATTTCTTCAATGATATGAACGAGTGGAACCAGATGGACAAAATGGGGCATATTTTCAGTGCTTATTTCATTGGGAAATATAGCCGCGAAATGTGGCGCTGGTCTGGACTTCCAAGAAAAAAACAAATATGGATCGGCGGATTGAGTGGCCTCGCCTATCAGTCTGTAATAGAAATACTAGATGGCTATTCCAGTGAATGGGGCTTCTCCTGGGGAGATATGGGCGCCAATACTATTGGCTCCGCCATGCTGATCAGTCAAGAATTGGCTTGGAATGAACAACGTATCCAGATTAAATTCAGTGCCCATCCCGGCAGATATGATGATCCGGTATTAAAAGATAAAACCAACCAGTTATTTGGTACACGTTTCCTGGAAAGAATCCTGAAGGATTATAACGCCCAAACCTACTGGCTATCTGTCAACCTACGTTCTTTTGCACCTAATAGTAACCTCCCGCGCTGGCTGAATATTTCTGTAGGCTATGGCGCTGAGCATATGTATGGCGGTACGGTCAACTGGTGGGATGATACCAATGGTAAACATTATGACTACACGCATATGGGCCGTATCCGGCAGTTCTATATTTCACCAGATGTGGATTTCACCAGGATTCGTACGAAAAAGAAAGGGGTAAAAGTGATGTTCCAAGTATTGAACATGCTGAAATTCCCAGCACCTACGCTGGAATTAGACAGCAAAGGCCGATTGTTCCTGCATCCCATTTACTTCTAGAAAAAGGGGGCAATAAAAAATCCGGTCACTAGAGATGACCGGATCATTATGCATAGAATTACTTGATTATTATTTTAAGTAGGCAGACACGATTTCACTACCTTCCGTTTCCACTATTACATTTTCTTGGAGGG
Source organism: Chitinophaga sp. (assembly GCF_019236475.1). Taxonomy (GTDB): domain Bacteria; phylum Bacteroidota; class Bacteroidia; order Chitinophagales; family Chitinophagaceae; genus Chitinophaga. The sequence continues at coordinate 365,890 of NZ_JAFAIX010000009.1, read as the reverse complement.
TAGTTGCCAGCGAGAAACCCACAAAATCTACCGACAGCGGGAATGATTTATGTTTTCTGTCTACCAGTACCGCCGTCTGAATTTTCAGCGGGAGGTACGCCAGCAAAGGTTTGAGGGCATACAGCATGGTACGTCCGGAGTTCGCCACATCATCGATTACCACTACCACCTTGCCATTGAAGTCCACCTGCTCTGAAACAGTAACTTCACTTGGTTGTTGTTTATCCAATCGCAGTTCAATGATACGAGGTTTCAGCGGAGAGATCTGTTGCAGTATATCCGCAATTTTACGGGCAATATTCAGCCCTCTTTCCCAGATACCTGCCAGGATGATTTCTTCGCCATCGCTGTTATGTTCATATATTTCATAAGCGATGCGCTCTAATTTCTTTTGTATGATATCCTGTGTAAGAATTACATTCCTTTCCATACATCAAAAATAGTGAAAATACCCATCTGCGTTCTACGAACGAAAAAAAACATAAATTAGGGAGTCAAATCTGAAATAATGCGAATTGTACAAGAGTTGTTATTTGTAATTGCCTTTGGGATAGCCGTTTACCTGTTCTCCCTACAGGTGCGCCAGATCAGGAAAAACATACTGCTGGGGCGGGATACGGATCTTTCGGACCAGCCGAATCAACGTTGGAAAAACGTGCTATTACTGGCTTTCGGTCAGAAGAAAATGTTCCGTAACCCCTTGGTAGCGGTGCTGCACTTCTTCGTGTATGCGGGCTTCATCATTATTAACCTGGAAATCCTGGAGATCATCCTGGATGGTATTTTGGGACAGCATCGTTTATTCGTTAACGTATTAGGAAGCCTCTACCCTGTACTGATAGGACTTTTCGAGATCCTGGCTGTTCTGGTAATCCTGGGTTGTGCTATTTTCCTGATCCGCAGGAATATTATCAAACTGAAACGATTCGCCAGCCATGATCTGGACGGATGGCCACGGTCCGACGCCAATTATATCCTTATTACCGAAATCGTATTAATGTGCTTGTTTCTCACCATGAATGCGGCAGATCAAAACCTGCAAGCGCGCGGTGTAGAGCACTATATTCCTACTGGCGCTTTCTGGATTAGCAATAATTTCGCCTCCGTATTCCACGGCATGTCTGATAGCACCGTTATCGGTATCGAGCGTGGCTGCTGGTGGATGCATATTCTCGGCGTACTGGCTTTCCTCAACTATCTCCCCTATTCCAAACACTTGCATATTATCCTGGCATTTCCCAATGCCTATTATGCCAACCTGGAACCAAAGGGCGAAATGGAAAATATGCCTGCCATCCAGCATGAAGTAAAAACGATGCTCCAACCGGAACTGGCTTCCGAAGCACCTGCTTCCGATGTTATTCCGAAATTCGGCGCCAAGGATGTACAGGATCTTACCTGGAAAAACTTACTAGATGCGTATAGCTGTACCGAGTGCGGTAGGTGCTCTGCTGCATGTCCAGCTAACCAGACCGGGAAGCTGTTGTCTCCCCGTAAAATCATGATGGACACCCGCGACCGTGTAGCCGAAGTAGGTCAGAATATCAAAGCCAATGGTAGTTTCCAAGATGATGGCAAAACCTTATTGCGTAACTATATCACGGAAGAAGAACTGCGCGCCTGCACTACCTGCAACGCCTGTGTGGAAGAATGCCCGGTAAGTATCAGTCCTCTTGATATCATTCTCCAACTGCGCCGTTACCTCGTAATGGAAGAATCCAGCGCACCGGCAGAATGGACCGGCATGTTCAGCAACATCGAGAATAACATGGCGCCATGGAAATTCGGTCCAGACGACCGTGAGCAATGGATCCAAGAAATGAATAGTTAATTTTAAAAATCTCCCGATGCATATAAAGACAATGGCAGAATATGCCGCGAATAGTGAAACGCCGGAAGTATTATTCTGGGTGGGATGTGCAAGCAGCTTCGATCAGCGTACACAAAAGATAACCAAGGCATTTGCCACTATCCTGGATAAGGTAGGGGTAAAATTTGCCGTACTGGGAAGAGAAGAAAGCTGCACCGGCGATCCTGCACGCCGCGCTGGTAACGAGTTCATCTTCCAGATGATGGCCCAAAGCAATATCCAGGTATTGAATATGTATGAAGTGAAGAAGATCGTTACGACCTGTCCTCACTGCTTCAACACCATAAAAAATGAATACCCTGCCCTGGGTGGTAATTATGAAGTGATTCACCATACCACCTATCTCCAACAGTTGATAGACCAGGGGAAGATCCGACTGAAAGAAGGCGGCAACTTCAAGGGTAAGAAAATCACCTATCATGATTCTTGTTACCTGGGCAGGGCGAATAATATCTATGAAGCGCCCCGTAAAGTCTTGGAAATACTGGATGCCGAGTTAATAGAGATGAAACGCTGTCGCAGTAAAGGTCTTTGCTGTGGAGCCGGTGGAGCGCAGATGTTCAAGGAGGAGGAAAAAGGTACGGACCGTGTCAACTTTGAGCGTGGCCGGGAAGCCGTGGAAACCGGTGCTTCCGTAGTAGCCTCCAACTGTCCTTTCTGTATGACCATGCTCACAGACGGTGTGAAGGAAGCCGGCAAGGAAGATACCGTACAGGTACTGGACCTAGCCGAAATCATTGCCGAAAGCATGAAATAAATCCGAATTACCTAATTTTGTAGTATGGACAAGATAAATTTCCCTGAGGGATTTTCTCCTTCTTCCAGGGTTTGGATATATCAGAGCAATCGACCATTCAACGAACAGGAAGTATTGGAGATCAACGAACAACTGCACCAATTTACGGCGCAATGGAATGCCCATGGCGACCCTATTAAAGGATGGGGTGGCGTGGTGATGAACCATGTAATCATTTTAATGGCAGATGAAACGCAAACGATGGTGAGCGGTTGTAGTACCGACAGCTCCGTACGTATCATCAAGAGCCTGGAAAGACAATACGAGGTAAACCTCTTCGATCGCCTGTTGCTGGGCTTCATCGTAAAAGATAAAGTACAGTTGCTGCCACTGGCCCAGGTGCCTTACGCCCTGGAAAAAGGCTATATCGACGAAAATACCCTGTATTTGAATAATACCGTGCTGAATAAAGCCGACCTGGACACCAAATGGCTCATCCCGCTGAAAGATAGCTGGTTGGCCACTAAATTGGGTGTAAAGGCATAGTTTTCCATGCCATACAAGCTATTTCCTACCCCTTCCGCCTGACGGGAGGGGTTTTCATTTTTAAGCTAGCCAATCAAAATGACATAATGGCATTTTCAACTTTTATTCCTTATTTTTGCCATCCTAAATTTGAGAAAGGAAATGCTGGATCAGAACACCAAAGTGCATGATGAAAGTAGACAGGGGGAAGCCTTCTCACCTGCTGCCAACCATTCCAATACATATAGCAAGAAATTTTATATAGAAAGTTACGGATGTGCGATGAACTTCAACGATAGTGAGATCGTAGCATCCATTCTGAATGACGAAGGATTTGGTGCTACCCGTAACCTAGAGGAAGCGAATCTCATCCTGGTGAATACCTGTTCGATTCGGGAGAAAGCGGAACAAACGGTACGTAAACGCCTGACGGAGTTTAAGAGTGCGAAGAAAGAGCGTCCGGGGTTATTAGTAGGTATCCTAGGATGTATGGCTGAGCGATTGAAAGGTAAACTGCTGGATGAAGAGAAACTGGTAGACCTGGTAGTAGGTCCAGATGCCTATCGCAGTCTGCCTGCCCTCATTGCAGAAGCGGAAGGCGGTCAGAAATCGGTAAATGTGTTGTTGAGTAGAGAGGAAACGTATGGAGATATCAGTCCGGTGAGACTAGATAATAACGGTGTGACAAGTTTTGTATCCATCATGCGTGGGTGCAACAATATGTGTACCTTCTGCGTAGTACCGTTTACCCGTGGCCGTGAGAGGAGTCGGGATGCCTATTCCATTATTCGGGAAGCGCAAGAGCTGTTCGACAATGGTTATCGGGAAGTAACCCTCCTCGGTCAGAACGTGGATTCCTATTACTGGACCAACGATGCCGGAGATGAAACCGTTACATTTGCCCAGTTGCTAGAAAAAGTAGCATTGATCAATCCTTTGCTCCGCGTACGTTTCAGCACCTCCCATCCAAAAGATATCACAGATGAAGTACTCTTCATCATGGCGAAGTACGAAAACATTTGTAATTATATACATCTACCTGTGCAGAGTGGTAGCACCCGTATCTTACAGTTGATGAACCGTACGTATACCCGTGAGTGGTATATCAAAAAAGTAGAGCGTATCCGTGAAATACTGCCGGATTGCGGTCTTTCTACTGATATTATCACTGGTTTCTGCACTGAAACAGAAGAGGATCATCAAGATACCATGGCCATGATGAGATTTGCTCGTTATGACCTGGCATATATGTACTTTTATTCCGAGCGTCCGGGCACCCTGGCAGCACGTCGTTACCAGGATGATATTCCAGAAGATGTGAAGAAAAGAAGATTGGCGGAAGTAGTAGAACTCCACCGCCAGAATTCCTTGGCAGGAATGCAGCGCGAAGTAGGTCGCACCTTTAAAGTATTGGTGGAAGGCACTTCCAAACGCTCATCAGATGAACTTTACGGCAGAAACGATCAGAATAAAGTGATTGTATTCCCGAAAGAAAACTATCAGAAAGGAGATTACGTTATGGTGAAAGTGGAAAGCTGCACTTCTGGAACATTGAGAGGAGTAGCGGTACAGTAAGCACTGTTTCACCGTAATAATTATCATATCACTAAACCGGCTTAACGAAAAATGGATATACAGGCTATCAAAAACAGGTTCGGCATTATCGGCAATAGCCCGGCGCTGAATTACGCGCTGCAGGTGGCTGTACAGGTAGCCAATACCGATCTCACCGTGCTGATAAACGGAGAGAGCGGCGTTGGTAAGGAAGTATTCTCGCAGATCATCCATGCGTTAAGCGCCCGCAAACACAATCCGTTCATCGCGGTAAACTGCGGCGCTATTCCGGAAGGCACTATCGACTCCGAGCTATTCGGACACGAAAAAGGCTCCTTCACCGGTGCAGTAGACAACCGTAAAGGTTATTTTGAAACCGTTAATGGCGGTACTATCTTCTTGGATGAAATCGGGGAAATGCCGCTGGGAACACAAGCGCGACTACTCCGCGTACTGGAAACTGGCGAATATATTCGCGTGGGTTCGTCCAAAGTACAAAAAACAGATGTACGCGTAATTGCCGCTACCAATAGGGATCTCCTCGAACGAACCCAACAAGGGAAGTTCAGAGAAGACCTCTACTACAGGCTCAACACCGTACCTATCCGCGTACCTGCACTACGTGACAGAAAAGAGGATATTCCCCTGCTCTTCCGTAAGTTCTCCGTAGATTTCTCTGAAAAATATAAAACCCCTTCTATTCAACTGGATGATGAAGCTCGCAACGCGCTCGTTAATTATCCATGGAGAGGTAATGTAAGAGAACTGAAAAATATTGCAGAACAGATTTCTGTACTATCTACGGATAAAATGGTCACGGCACATGATCTGAAACGATTCTTGCCAGAACACCTGGAAGTAAACAGACTGCCCATGCTGGCTGCACCTCAGCCACATGGCGGCGATTTCGCCAGTGAAAGGGACATCCTGTACAAACTTTTCTTCGATATGAAGAAAGATGTAACAGAACTGAAAAAGATGTTCTTCGATATTCTGCAAAATCCGACCATTGCACACAATCACGATTTCCATCCAGCAGATACCCATGTATTACACAGCTACCCTGCCACGGCAACAGATATTGCACCGCAGGCGCCCACCATTGGTAATGCACAGCCTATCATTATACAGGATAATAAAATCGATCACCACGAAGAAGTAGAGGAAACACTTTCTATCGCCGACAAAGAGAAGGAACTCATCGTCAAAGCCCTCAAAAAACATAAGGGCAAACGTAAAGATGCCGCTTTGGATCTGGGGATTTCTGAAAGAACCCTGTACAGGAAACTGAAAGAATATAACATCGCAGAATAAAATAATGCATCCATACATGAGGAAATTATTCCCGATACTCCTGACCTTCGGAGTACTCGCCATATTAAGCGGCTGCTCCGTTAAATACTCCGCCACCGGCGCCAGTATCGACCAGGAAGCAAAAACCGTGAATGTTCGTTTTGTGGAGAATAGAGCGCCTATCAACAACCCTACCCTGGGCCAACGTATGACGCAAAAACTCCGTGATAAAATTCAAGGACAAACCAAACTGGTACAAGTTGCGGAAACAGAACCGAGAGCGGATTATGAATTCAGGGCTACCATCACCGGTTACACTTATTCCAATGCCGCTGTAACCAATGTCGATAAATCTTCCAGATCTAGGCTGACAGTGACCGTGAATGTAATATTCCTGAAGCGTGTGGGCGATAAAAAAGGATTCACGCAATCCTTCTCCCGTAGCGCCGACTTCCCCGCTACCTCACTGGCGAGCAGCGTAGAGAATGGCCTCCTGGATAATGAAATCATTCCGAATATTACGGATGATATCTTTAACCGGGCATTTGCTAACTGGTAGTCAAATTCTGTAGCAACGACTGATACATATCAGATTTTTATTACATTAGCAGGTATGACACCAAACAGGATTATTGAGCATATCTTCCATGTACCTGATCTTCACCAGGTAGATGAAGCCGCTTTAAAAAAGCTGGTGACGGAATATCCTTACTTTGCAACCGCTCGCGTGCTTATGGCAAAGAAAGATTATAGTCGCCATGAGGATTTAAATAGTCCTACTGTCAAAACCGGTAGCATCTACAGCCATCAGGCCCATCATTTCTACCAGTTCGTTACTACCGAAGCGGTATTAATGCCAGTAGAAGAACGTATTGCGCGGGTTATTCCTACGGATACGCTTCCGGAAGCTATTCACACACCCCCTGCTCCTGCAAACACCGAAGCCGATATACCTGCAGTGCCCACCGCCTTCACGGAGGCCATTATCCATGAGCCTTCCGTACTGAATACACAGTCAACAACCATTCAGCATGATGAAGCGGAAGTATCGCAGGACCTTGACATCTTGAACCCTACTGTTCAATTATCAGCAGCAGAAGTAGTAGATCAGGCAGTGGAGGAAGAAGTGAAGCATGACCTTGACATCTTGAACCCTACTGTTCAATTACCAGCAGCGGAAGTAGTAGATCAGGCAGTAGAGGAAGAAGTAACGGAAGACATGGCCATACTGGATCCTTCTGTACACTTAGCAGCAGCAGAGGAGCCGGTTGCAACGGAACCATCGCCTGTTGCTGAGGATGAGCCAGAGGTGAGTAGTGCTGCGCCGCCACAAGCAGACATAAACAATTTTGAAACAACAGCAGTGCCGGAAGCCGAAGAAGCGTCTTCCGAGCCGATAAAAATATTTCCATTGGAAATTCCGACAGAAGAAGCAACAGAATTAGTATTTCAGCCACTATTCACAGATGATTATTTTGCATATAAACGCTTGAAAGATCCGGAACATGCTGATGAACTGAGTGTGCAGCGAGAAGCCGAAATGAAGAGTTTTACCTCCTGGCTACGCCAGATGAAGGATAATTTCGCTGGCAGAACCAGCAAAGATTGGTATCAGCAACAACTGCACCGCCTGTATGAAGAGACCGAAGAGCCTGAAATCTCTGAAACAGTAGAGAAAATGGCTTTGGATTCTATTAAGGTGGATACAGACATTGTATCTGAAACATTGGCAGAAATTTGGGTACGTCAGCATCAGTACCAGAATGCCATACAGATATATCAAAAATTAAGTTTGCTTAATCCCAACAAAAACGCTTATTTTGCGCAAAAGATAAAAGATTTAAAGTCACTAATAGACAAAAATAAATAGTCGTTTCTATGTTGATAGTTTTTGGTATCCTGATTATCCTGGCCTGTGTGTTACTGGGCTTTTTCGTTCTGATCCAGAATCCTAAAGGTGGCGGTTTATCCGGTTCCTTTGGAGGTATTGGTAATCAGGTGATTGGCGTACGTCAGACTACGGATGTGCTTGAAAAAGGTACCTGGGTACTGGCAGCAATTATCGCTATTCTGTGCCTGACAGCTCCTTTCTTTATCGGTTCTGGTTCCAAAGCTGGTACCCAGACCCTGGAAAAAACAGCTATTGAAAAGAGCGTTGGTAATCAGCCAATACAAGCACCTCAGCCAGCACCAGCTCCTGCACAACAGGGTCAGCCTGCAAAACCGGCTCCTGGTCAGTCTAAATAATATTGTTTGAATAATATATTCGCAAACCTCGCCGTTAAAAGCGAGGTTTTTTGTTACCATTACTATCTATGGCAAAAAAGAAGCAATCCGCCGGGAAATCCATGCTCCTGAAAAGAAGTCTGCTCATCATCGGATGCTTGGCAGCAGGGGCGCTGGTCTATGTCAGTTATAGAGTTTTCGGACCCAACACCCGCGCTTTTGGAGATAATAAATACTTCTACATACGCACTGGAAGCACCTACAACAACGTAGTAGATGGCCTCCAGGAACAAGGTATTATACGCAATGCCGGTAGCTTTAACTGGGTGGCAAAAGAGTTTGGTTATCCAGCCAAGGTAAAAGCCGGTAGATATAAAATTGCCCGTGGCATGAGCAACTTCGAAATCGTAAAGATGCTCCGCTCCGGGAAACAATCACCTGTAACCCTGGTGATCAATAAACTCCGCACCAAAGACGACTTCGTTCATAAGGTGTCCAGTAACCTGGAAGCCGACTCCACTACCCTCCGAGCCATGCTGAAAGACCAGGTATACCTGCGTCAATTTGGCCTGGACACCAACACCGTGATGTGCGCGGTAGTGCCCAATACTTACGAATTCTATTGGAATACCAATGCCGATGCCGTTTTCAGGAAACTGGAAAAAGCAATGGACGCTTTCTGGACAGACGAACGTAAAGCGAAAGCCAAAGCCCTCGGCCTGACGCCTATACAGGTAACCATCCTAGCGTCTATCGTGGAGGAAGAAACCAATAAAAACGACGAAAAACCACTGGTATCTAGTGTTTACCTGAACCGCTTCCGCAAGGGCATGCGCCTTCAAGCCGATCCTACTGTGAAATTCGCTTTGCAAGATTTCGGTCTGAAAAGAATCCGGGAAGGACATACCCAGTTTGATTCTCCGTATAACACTTACCGCAATGAAGGTCTGCCTCCTGGCCCGATCTGTACGCCGTCTGAAAAATCCATCAACGCTGTACTGAATACACCAGAAACAGATTATCTGTATTTTTGCGCCAGATCGGATTTTTCCGGCTATCATGCGTTTGCAGCTACCTATTCAGAGCATCTTGAAAATGCCAGAAAATACCAGGCAGAACTCAATAAACGCGGACTATAATCATTACTGACCTCAACATATATCATCTTGGCATTTAAACCTGAAAACTTAATATTCAGATCGAAACCCTACAAACAACTGGTAGAACGTACTAAAACATTGATTTTACCAGGGTTTGAAGGACTGCCATTGTATGATGTGCTGACATATTTCGGACAGGAAGTTAAAAACCGTGGCCTCGGCGACCGTGCCCGCGCCATCTCTTTTAACTTCCTGTTGGCCATTCCTCCGTTCTTTATCTTCTTGTTTACATTGGTACCCTTTGTTCCACTGAAGAATATTGAGCCGACCTTGTACGATCTAGCACAGGATCTTACGCCCAATTACAATACCTACATGATTGTACGGGAAATGATCCACGACTTCCTCCATACGCACCGTAATGGATTGTTGTCTGTCGCCTTCCTGATGGGTTTTTTCTATTCCTCCAACGGCGTGATGGGAATACTCCGCTCCTTCAATAAAATGGAACGCTCTGGCTTCCATAAACGCAAATGGTGGCAAAATAGGCTCGTGGCCTTGCAGTTGACAGCCCTGCTGGGTGTCATTCTCCTGATTACAGTAGGCTTGATGATCGCACAAGGTGCTACGCTTCGGACCATCTTCAACTGGCTCCATATCACCAGCTCCTTCGTGAAAAATATCATCGATATTTCCCGTTGGATCATTATCATCATGCTGTTGTATTCTGTCAATTCGGTATTATATCGCTTCGGTCCCGCTACTGCCAAGAAATGGCATTTCATCACCGCCGGCGCTACTGTTGCCACCTGCGGTATGATGCTCGTGACCATAGGTTTCTCCTATTTTGTGAATAATTTCGGCAATTACAACAAAATCTACGGCTCTATCGGTACTATCCTGATCCTGATGCTCTGGGTATTTTTCAATTCCTTCTTCCTGCTTGTAGGGTTCGAATTGAATGCGAGTATTCGCTATCTCAGCGAAAATCGAAAGGAAAATGCCGGCCATAAGCCAAAGGTCATTCCTTCCACAAGATAATTTTTCCACTCCCAATCAAATAGTAATTTTTTAACAGATGTTTCCTGTAATTTTGGGGCTGTGTCAGTGACAACACCGTATGCCAACAACCAAATCCTGGAAAATGCAAATCTGTAAAGGAACACTCACTCGTATTATCCTTATTGTTATACTATTCGTCAGTTCACCATTGCTATCAAAGGCCCAGTTGACAGCAGCCATCCGTCCATGCGGTACGGATATCATGATGGATAGATGGCGCAGCAATCCACAGTTTCTTTCCAGGGAGCAATTCGTGGATAAAGCCATCCTCGCCCGACAAAGAGCTGGCTTTCGTGCAACCGGCACCGTTACCCTTCCGGTAGTAGTACATATTATCAATGAGAATCCTGCCAGCATCACCGATGCTGCTGTGATAAAGGCGATCAAAGACCTGAATGAAGCCTATTCTGCCTCCGGCGCTTTTACAGGTGGTCGTACCAATACAGGTATCCAGTTTTGCTTGGCACAAACTGCGCCAGATGGTAGTATTACCACCGGTATCACCCGCGTCAAGTCCTACTTGACGGATTTCGATAATGATCTTGAAGGGGATAAAATTACTGCCCTGGGCCGGTGGGATGGCAATCGTTATATCAATATCTGGGTAGTCACGGATATTAAGTCCGAGTTCATGCAACTGTTTGAATGCGGCCAATGGACGCGGATGAAGATGGGCGGATATGCTAGCGCTGGGGGAGACATCGTTGTGGCGGGCCTCGGTGTTGGTCTCGTAGCGCATGAGATGGGCCATTATCTCAGCCTCCTGCATACTTTCGGAAATATGGATTGTAAGAATGATGATTGCACCGTGGATGGCGACAAAGTATGCGATACGCCTCCGGAAAAAACCATTACCGGCGGTTATTCCTGCGCCACGCCACAAAATTCCTGCAGCACCGATACCCTCTCCGGTTTCAGTGTAGACGTGCCAGATCTCCCGGATAATTTTATGGACTACGGCCAGGGAACAGGCTGTATCCTGGGATTCACACAGGGCCAGGCAGACCGTATGCATAATTTCATCAATGCTGCGCTGCCCCAAATGATCAACAGTACGGTATGCAATCCACCTTGCATACCTACCGCCACGGCCTCTTTCAGCAAGAACATCGATTACCCGCTGCAAGGCAATCAAATTACATTTACCAATACCACTACCGGCACCGCCACTTTCCAATGGCTGGTAGACGATCTACCTGCTGCTACCACTAAGGATTTTACACTAACTGTTACAGATAAACGTAATTATAAAATTACCCTACTAGCTACTAATGGCGGCTGTACTTCCATCAGTACCGACGTAGTGGGAGTGAGCTGCGGCGTAGTAGCCAGATTCACGCCCGATAAACGAAAAATAGCTTCCAAACAAGGTATAGAACTGGATAAAATCGTTTTCACCAACCGTTCTCGAAACGCGACTTCCTACCAATGGCTGATGAGCAATAACCAAGGCATGGCGGAACAAGTGATCAGCACGAACGTAGATCTCACTTATACCTTCCTGGACCCAGGGATTTATAATATCCGCCTGATCGCTACGGATGGCGTTTGCACGGATGAATCAGAAACATTGCATGTGACGGTAGATGATCCTACTCCTGATGCAATACTGTATCTGACCAAGGCAGAATGTTATCAGCAGAATCAATTGCGGATTAGCTTGTATGCGGCCAACATGGGCTATAAAACGATTCCCAAAGGAACAACAGTAGCCTTTTATGATAAAGATCCCCGCCAGCCAGGAGCCAAGCTACTGGGCAATTTATATCCATTGCCGGCAGATCTACCAGGTAAATGTAGTACTCCAGTTTTTACCACTGTAGCCAATGTACAAATGGGTAACCTCGATTCCATTTACGCGGTGATTAATGATAACGGCACTACGCTTCCGTTGGCATTACCGAATACCAATGTAGTGGAGTCTAACTACAATAATAATATCGCAGTAAAACGCCATTTCCGTTTCACGCCAGTAATTGATATCTCAGACCTGACGGTGCAACCACTCACCACCGCAGTATTGAAAGCGGAAGGGAAAAACGGGACTATCGCAACTGCTACATGGGCCCCAGTGGATGATCTCAGTTGTAGTAACTGCGTCTCCCCTACTTATACAGCTCCTTACCGCAAAGACACGGTTACTACCCGCCAAATCACTGCTTATTCTCCGCTCGGCTGCTATGATAGCGCTATGGCTACGATCCATATTCCTATTGCAGACGATTATACCGTGCAGGTCCAACATCTTACCTGTGCCAGCAACAATAGGCTGCACGTGGATTTCCAACTGTGTAACAATTTTATTGCGGGTAATATTCCTCCAGGATTAATCGTACGTTTTTATGATGCAGATCCTGCACAACCAGGCGCCATCCAGCTTGGCACGGATTTCATCACGAGTACCTATAGCGTCAATGCGTGTGATCACTACGGACATTTTATTGGCACTCCTGCCAGTGGCAAGGTTTTCGCAACCGTCAATACAGGTGGGAAAATAGCCTACACCATTCAAAGTGGATTGATTGAAAAAGATTATACCAATAATCAGTATGATACAGATTACACCCCACCAGTACTCCAGGTAATGCCAGCAGATACACAGGTATATCGTAAAGATAGATTTGACCTGAGATACAATACTACGCTGGATAAACCGTACCAGCCTACTTGGTCTACCGCTAATACTTATACCATCAGTTGTACCAATTGTGATAATCCTATTGCTGCGATGAAAAACAGCGATGATATTAGATTGCAGGTAACGAATAATTACGGCTGTACGTTATACGATACCGCGCATATCGCCATCTTTGCGCCCGACTTTACCATCGACTTAAAAGAGGCCCATTGTTACAAAGAAGGAGAAGTAGTCGTAGCCTTCAATATCTGCATGCATAACGGATATGACAGTGTGATGTCCAAGATTCCAGTTACTTTTTACGACGATGGGACTGGCAAGCGACTAGGTACAGTGTTTTATACTACGGTGCGTCAGGAAGGTAACTGTCACGTATACACGCATACCATTCCTGCGCCTGAAAAAGGCCATGGTATCTTAGCGGTGATCAATAGCGATGGCAGTACAGATGCCAATGGAAATTATAACGCGATTCTACCGGAAACAGTGCGTGATAATAATACCGGCGATGTAGCATACATTCCATTTAGTTTGCAACTATCTCCCGTGACATCGAACTTATTACGTCCTGCACAGGTACCATTGCGCACACAAGTAGAAGGCGATCCGGCCACCTCCTGGACCTGGACGCCAGCAGAAGGTTTATCTTGCAATAATTGTCCAAACCCTATCGCCACGGTACGTTCCAGCATGAAGTACAAGGTGACTATTACGAACAGTTATTATTGCACGGCTTCCGCTGATGCTACGATACTCACCTCCACACTGCCCCGTACCATTATGCCTACGGCCTTCACCCCTAATGGAGACGGGCAAAACGATATTTTCTACATCATTGGTTCCAGCGATATCAGGATAGTGAAAAGCTTCACCATCTTTAACCGCATGGGTAACAAGGTGTTTGAACGATTTAATATACCTGCAAACGACAAAGCATTTGGCTGGGACGGAAAAGTAAACAATCGTACCGGTAATATGGACAGTTATGTATATATGGCATTGGTAGAATATGTAGATGGCACCACAGAACTCATAAAAGGGAGCTTCTTGCTATTACGCTAATCTGGCCGCTGGATAAGATTTTTGGCTGTTTTCCGCCTGTCGGGAAACAGCTTTTTATTGGTTATCAGGTGCTAAAGTTGATTTAAGTGTTAGGGGGTGAAAGGAATCATTTTTTGGCCTATCTTTCTGATGATTTTAGTCACATTTAACCACCTTTTGTTGGACCTGAAAATAGTTTTTATGATTAAGTCCGCACTATATTTATCTGTCTGTACCTTGCTGTTTTCTTCGTTCCTTCCAACGAATGAAGCATCCCTTGAATTGGGCGCCGCTATCCCCAAAGCTGACACGCGTCTCACCGATATTTCCGGCAAGGAAATTTCTCTTAATGCTGCCAAAAGCAGTGCAGGATTGCTGGTAATTTTTGTTGCCAACCAATGTCCTTATATGCTCCGCAATGAACAACGACTACAAAACATTTGCGAAACAGCCCATAACAATCGTGTGGGAGTAGTAATGATCAATTCTAATGAAGCGAGTCGCAATGCTGGCGAATCCTTAGCTGCCATGAAAGAATATGCTGCAAAGCGTAATATTTCATGGTATTACTTAGTAGATCGCAATGCTGAAATTGCAGATGCTTTTGATGCGAATCATACACCGGAATGCTTTCTCTTTGATAAAAATGGGAAGCTAGTATATAAAGGAGCTATTGACGATAGTCCGGGTAATGCGGAAGCAGTGAAAAGTAAGCTGCTGCATAATGCCATTAATGAAATGTTGGCGGGAAAAACTGTGGTGGTGGCGACTTCTAGCGCGCTGGGTTGTAATATTAAACGTAAGATGTAAGCTTATATTTTTTTTTCAAAAGTCGAAAGTTGACATCTTCGATGTCAACTTTCGACTTTTGTTTTTTTGTTTAGTTCCGCCCTTCGGGCGGAACTAAACGTTTTGGAACTACTGCACTTTGATAGTTTCAACATTCCCTTACTGTGCTGTTCCGCGCGATGCGCGGAACAGCACGAAAAACTACTCTCCTACGAAGAATACCGCGTTAGCAAAGAGCAGTTTCCCATTTTCCCAGAAGCTTCTGAACAAAGGGTTATCTGCTAATATCACGATATTACCACGTCCGCTGTCTTTCACACCGAATATCACGCCATCTTTCAGGCGTTGCAAGGTAGCAGTACCCACGAAACCGCTGAGGTAATTATCGCGTTTCATGATGCCTACATTCCAACCATCACCGTCGAAGAAATCATATAAACGGGCATCTTGTTTCAGCGTGTAATATTTGCTCGTATAACCGAATGCCAACGGATGTGTAGTATCCATATCCACACGGTAAATAGCGCCTGGAATGAACTGTTTTACACTTTCTCTCTCCCGGTTGGCATATGTTTTCAACTCGTTGTAGGCAGCAGTTTTACCAGCTTCCTGTTTGCCTTCATCTTTCTTCATGTGTACACCCCAGTCCAGCTCTGATAACTGTGCTGCGGCATTTTCTATCGCAATCAGTTTACCGCCTCTTTTCACCCAGCTCTTCAACGTTTCTGAAGTGCCTTTATCATTCAGGGCAGCGTAATCGCCATCAGGTAAAATCAGTACATCTACATTCTGCCAATCTACCTCATTCACATTTCTTTCATTGACAATACTAATCGGATAGTCCAGTTGTTGTTCGAAGAAGTGCCATACCTCGCCCAATCCTAGGGAAGATACGTTGTCGCCGGCCAACATCACTACTTTCGGCGCTTTGATAAAACGAATTTTATCAGAGCCGAAATCGGTGCCTTTTTCTACAAAACCGGTGCTGACAGCATCCAAGGAAATGCGAAATCGATTGGCCTGCGTGGTGATATAGTTATCGAAGTCGGATAAATTTGTAACATTGCCATTGCGGGTAATGATCAGCGTTCCTGCTGGGAAATCCTTACCACCAGCGGTAAACGGCGTTTCGCTAAAACGTACTTTCACATTGCGTTGCAGTAATGCGGAGAGGAAACGCGCATCGCGAATACTGTTCCATTTTGCCAAATATGCATAAGGTTGTTCTGCAGCCAATGCTTTGTTGTTCTTCACCTGCGGAGAATCTGCGGCAGCAGTAAGCCCTTGTTTCACGGCATAGGAAGGTAATCCGAATGCATAAGGCAAAGCCCAGGCAGTGATATCGTATGTTACAGAGTCGCTAAGGTGAGACACGGGTTCAAATAATACCCGCAGCATAGTTGAATGCGGCTGATAAGCACTGATGACCAGGTCTTCTTTGTCGATGTTAAAGTTTTCTGTTTTCCCGGAGAAGTAGCTAAAACCGCTGGCAGCGCCTACAGTAGCGCCATATCCAAAGGTGATATTATTTTTGCGAAGCAAGTCCGCCAAGGTATTTAGTTTTTCCGGATTGCCGGCCGCTTTCACAACATAACTTTTGTAAACGCCCTGTGGGTTTGTTTTAGCATCATGGAAGAAGCGGGCAAATTCCTGATTGATTTTTGCCGCATTGGTAGCCGCCACTTCAATGGTAGACATCCCTGTAGTGAAATGGTGAGCAATGCGGTCTGTGAGGGTAAGCGTATCTCCATCCTGCTTCAGCACTGCTACGCCGGCTCTTCCGCTACCACCTTGTTCGTAGGTCATACCAAGCGCACCATTATACATGGGATAGGTATCGCCATAACTAGGATAGAACAGATCGAACCTTTCTTTTGTAAAGTACAACCAGCCTTCGCGGTCAAAGTATTTAGCATTATTTTTCCCGATCATTACTTGGAGTTCACGCTGCCAAGGAGTGATGGCATCATGGAAAGGTTCTGCGGCAGGGGCGAAGTAATAAGGCGCATCTATTTCTTGTTCATGGAAATCCACATGTACCTGTGGCATCCATTTGCTATAGCTGGCCAGGCGTTGCTGCGATTCCTGCTGCGATTGCCAGGCCCAGTCACGGTTTAGGTCAAAATAATAGTGATTGGGTCTGCCGCCGGGCCATAGTTCATTATGTTCCCGGGTATAACGGTCTACATTCGGTTTCAGGCTTCTGTTGGCATTATAAAAATTCACATACCTGTCATGTCCGTCGGGGTTCAGGCAGGGATCCATGACAACTACCACATTTTTAAGCCATTCCTGCGTTTGTGCATTACCGTTATTGGTCAGTTCATACAGTGTTTTCATGGCTGCTTCTGTGGAAACAGCTTCATTACCATGCACATTATAACTGAGCCAGACGATAACAGGTTGACCTGCAGGCATATTGGCTTTGGCGGCTGCAGCATCCAGGCTGTTACTGCGGATTTGCTCCAGTCGGGCGAAATTCTCCGGAGAGGCTATGACGGCAGTGATGAGTGGGCGACCTTCGTAAGTAGTGCCATACTGTTCTATTTTTACATTTTTCACGCTGGCAGCAACAGCGCGGAAATAGTCCGCTACGCGATAAGAGGGCGTAAAGCGTGTTCCGAGCGTATACCCCAGAAAAGCGTCTGGGGTAGGCGCCTGCGCCATGGCAGGCAGAAAACCAACTATCGTTAGTGCCAGCAATATATATTTACGCATAGAAAAAGGAATAAAATATCCGGCAAAGTAGAGTAAATTTCCTGAAATTCGCTGGTAATACTAATTTAGTTAAAAGAGTTTTTCCATGCGTTTTCTGTTAATATTTGGAGTGGCCATCGGCGGATTACTCAGTGCCCGTGCCCAGCAACCGGGCTACCAACTTCGCCCTTACGACTATACCATAGAAAAAAATATTTCCGTTCCCAACGGTGCGGTGGTTTCCGCCCATCCCCTTGCCAGTCAGGCGGGTGTGCTCATATTGCAGCAAGGAGGGAATGCCGTAGATGCGGCCATCGCTACACAGTTGGCATTGGCGGTCGTATACCCAGGCGCCGGCAATATCGGCGGAGGAGGATTCCTAGTAGCCCACCTGAAAAACGGGAAAAATATTGCTATCGACTACCGCGAAACCGCCCCTGCGAAAGCTAGTCGCGATATGTACCTGGATAGCGCAGGTAATCCCATCACGCATTTAAGTTTGGATGGCCACCTGGCCGCAGGCGTACCGGGCACCATCGCTGGGTTATATGCTTCTCATAAATATGGTAAACTGCCATTCAGCAAGTTGATTGATCCCGCTATCCAACTGGCGGAGAAAGGATATGTGATTACTGCCCAGGAAGCAAAAAACCTCAATGATACGAGAGCGGAATTCCTGAAACTCAATACTGCCCCCACAGCTTTTGTAAAAGATGTACCCTGGAAAGCCGGAGATACCCTCTTACAGCCGGAATTGGCACATACCCTCCGATTAGTACGTGAAAAAGGAATGGCAGGATTTTATGAAGGCGAAACGGCCAATAAAATTGTAGCCGAAATGCAGCGCGGTCATGGTATCATGACTTTGGCAGATCTGAAGAACTATAAAGCGAAAGAAAGAACTGCTCTCTCCTTCCAGTACAAAGGTAAAACGATTGTTACCATGCCCCTCCCATCTTCTGGCGGTATTTGTTTACAGCAAATGATGATGATGATAGAAAAGTACCCTATCGGTAAATGGGGTTTTCAATCGCCGGAGGCCATGCAGTTGATGATTGAGGTAGAGAGACGCGCGTACGCCGACAGGGCCGAGTTTCTCGGCGATCCAGACTTTGTAAAAGTACCGGTAGCAAAACTGATCCAACCGGATTACCTGAAACAAAGAATGGCAGATTATCAACCAGGCAAAGCAGGTAACAGCGATCAAACCAAAGCCGGACTGATCAAGGAAAGCGAACAAACTACGCATCTGAGCATTATTGATAAAGAAGGAAATGCCGTGGCAGTCACCACTACCCTCAACGGGCACTACGGTTCTCGTACAGTGGTAGGTAAAGCCGGCTTCCTCCTGAATAATGAAATGGATGATTTCAGCGTAAAACCAGGCGTACCCAATATGTACGGACTTGTAGGCACAGAAGCCAATGCAATTGCTCCCGGCAAACGTATGCTCAGCAGCATGACGCCGACCATCGTATTACAAAACAATACGCCGGTTTATTCCCTGGGCACTCCAGGTGGCTCTACGATCATCACCTCTGTGTTTCAGACCCTGTTAAATTCGCTGGAATTCGGCCTTTCCCCAGATGATGCCGTGAATAAACCGAAATTCCATCACCAATGGCTGCCAGATGTAGTATATGTGGAAACAGGTTTCAATGAAGCCAGCATCAAAGCACTGGAAGCAATGGGGTACAAAGTGGTGAAAAGAGGCCCTATCGGCAGAACAGAATTAATTCGTAAAAACCTGACATCCAAAAAACTGGATGCAGCAGCAGACAAACGCGGCGACGACAGCGCCGCAGGTTATTAATCCTAAAACTGATTCATCATGTCATCATTAGCAACCGCATATCTGACCAGCGTTCAACAACGTTTTCTCACTGCCAAAGAAATGGGCAGCAAAACCATTGCCCGCCTGAATACTGAACAGTTACACTGGCAGCCAGCAGGAGAACCAAACAGCATTGCCCACATTGTGAAACATGTGCGCGGCAATATGCTCTCCCGCTGGACAGACTTCCTCACCACCGATGGCGAGAAACCTAACCGTCACCGCGATGAGGAATTTGAGAACGATAATCTTGATAAGGAAGCTATTCAAGCCCTCTGGGAAGAAGGCTGGAAATGTATGATGGATACTTTGGCTTCCCTGAAGCCGGAAGACCTGGAAAAGACGGTAATGATCCGCAATGAACCACTTATTGTGGTAGATGCCATTAACCGTCAACTGGGACATATTCCCTATCATGTGGGACAGATGGTTTATATTGGTAAGATGATACTGAAAGACAAATGGGATAGCCTTTCTATTCCAAAAGGTCAGTCAGAGGCCTATAACAAAGCAAAATTCGGTTCCCGATAATATGAAAACAAACACTATGTTCCGTGTAGTCTTTACTGTTATCATCGCTGCATTATTCCTGCAGGCATGTAATACCGGTAAGACGAACGAATTGCTATTGCATAAAAAATGGCGGGTATATGATGTAAAGGTGCCTAAAGGAGATCCTTACAATCTGACCCAGATCACACAGGCACGCGATTTAAAAGACGGCTATTACAGCAATGTATACTATCAGTTCCTAGATAATAACGTGTTCATTGCCACCATCGACAATAAACCTGATTCCGGTAAATATCGGATACTCAGTAATGGTAAAGTTATTTCCGTTACTGCTTCTAACGGAGATCGTAAGGCGGAGAACCTAGTAACAGTAGATCGACTGGATGATGATCATTTCGATATGAAAGTGGTATCCGGCGATTTTCATTTTATCCTTTGCACTAAAAAGGACTAGTTGTCTCCACAAACAATTCCTATGTTCCACACCGATCTCACCCCAGGCAGAACGGTAGTCATTGATGGGAGAAGCTGTCTATTTTTTTCCGGCTTCTCCTATCTAGGATTACACCAACACCCTGTTTTTAAAGCCACCCTCATTGAGGGTATCAACCAATTCGGCGCCTTATTTCCTGCATCCCGCGTTAGCAACATACGTTTAAGCCTATACGAAGAAATGGAACATGCCCTGGCCTCCACGATGGACCAGCAGGCAGCAGTACTGTTTTCTTCTGGTTACCTATCTGGTCAGGCTGCTATTCACTATGCCGCCAATTGCGGAGAACTGTTATATGCACCTGGTGCGCATCCTGCGATCTGGCATCATGTGCCTGCATTACCAACGGAAACGCGGCAGCAATGGGAAGCCCAGACGATTGAAAAAGTAAACAATCACCCTGATCATTCCTATGTGATTGTATCAGATACCGTTAATCCGATTACGGGAACGGTATTCAATTTCGATTGGCTGCGGCAGTTGAGTCGACAGGTGCTCGTAATACTGGATGATTCCCACGGTTTCGGGATACTGGGACCAGAAGGGAAAGGGAGTATTCATACGGCTCCAGGTACGGATAACGTACGTTACCTGGTCACCACTTCCCTGGCAAAAGCATATAGTACGGAAGGTGGCGTTATTGCTGGTACTGCAGCAGATATTGCGGCCCTAAAACGTACCCCCTACTTCACCGCAAGTACGCCTATGATGCCAGCAACTGCCTTTGCATGGCTGCAATCCGCACCGTTGATCAAACAGCAATTACAACAGCTTAAGTTGAATATTCAGACCGCCCGTCACCTGTTAGAAGGCGTTCCCTATCAGCAGCATCCGTGTCTCCCGATATTCATACTACCGCAATATGATGATCGTCCTTCCCTGGCAAATTACTTGTCAGAGAGAGATCTGATCATTTCCAGCTTTCCATATCCGTTGCCACATCATGCACCGGTACACAGAGCCATCATTTCGGCACTGCATTTGTCTAAAGACCTTCAGATATTACAACAGTTTTTACTTGAATTTTATCAACGCCATTCATAGCTCATGAAGAAGATTTTTCTTTTTACCCTTGTATGCTTTACAACGCTGGTCAGCCAGGCACAAGAATCTTCCCTGTTGTGGAAAGTCTCAGGGAAAGGTCTTAAACAGCCCTCCTGGCTCTATGGCACCTACCACCTGCTCTGTAAAGAAGAAATCAAAATTTCCCCTGCAGCCCAACAGGCTTTCGATAAGGCCTCTACACTGTATTTAGAAATGAATATGGCAGATCCGCAGTTTGCCGCAAAAATGCAGGCCTTACTTGCTCCCAAGCCTGAAAATGACCTGCGCAAAGCGATGTCTGATAGCGATTTCCAAGTGTTCTCCAATTATATCCGCGATAGCTTCCATATGGAGGCAACACAGTTGATTCATCTCAAACCATTGGTGCTGATCAGTTTGTTAATGGTGCAACATATGAGATGTCCGCCTACAGGACTGGAGCAGGAATTTCTTGGCATGGCCAAGGCTAGTAATAAACCAGTGGAAGGATTAGAAAGTTTGGAGACACAGCTCAAAATATTTGACGTCATCCCTGATAGCGTGCAAATGGCGGATATCATTAAGGATATCAAAAATCCTGAAGCGGCGCGCAAAAGAGATGAGCAAACCAAACAGTACTATGCTGAAGGCAATGTAGATAAGATCTTTGAGTTTGCACTGCAAGAATCATCCTATGCCGAATACGCCAATGTATTATTGTATACACGCAATAAAAACTGGATTCCTGTTATAGAAAAGGCAGCAACAACATCCAGCACTTTCTTTGCTTTTGGGGCAGGTCATCTTGGAGGGGAAGAAGGAGTGATTAATCTTTTGCGTAAGCAAGGTTATACAGTAGAGCCAGTGAAATAATTCATATTTGCAGGGAGATGAACAAGTCATCTCCCTTGCAAATACTTATTCTCACCATTTACCTATATCTTTCTTAAAACCTTCTGCAACTTAATGTTCACCAGGTAAGTACCTGGTACCAACAGGCGGAAAGCAAAACGTGGATTCACACTATATATCGGATCAGGAGTAGGTGTTACGCCTGGATCAATCGTTACAAACTGGCTGGGTATACGATAATACATCAGATAACCATAACCTGGCACTTCCTTCATAGGGAACGGCGTTACCTCATAATCACAAATCATCGTAGTATCTGTATATTGTACTGGATGAAAGCGTGCATAGCTTTCAAACAAAGGCCTGTCGCCACGTTTGATTAACTCCCCTGCTTTCGGATTAAATGGATTTCCTGCTTTATCCGTTATCCGTACAATTACGCGATAACCTTGGTCAGATACTTTGGTACAAGTCATGGTAGGCGCGCCCAAATCCCCGCTGGTAGTGGTATTATCCTTAAACCATGCACAGCCCTTTCCTTGATCTTGGAACTGCTCCAGGTATAATTGCAACACCGCGATATTTTTGAATACCTTCATCCCTCTCTCATTGGCAACACTGATATCAAAAGTGTAATTCCCATCAGGAATATTTAAAGAGCCTTGATTCAACGTTACCTGTCCGGATTTCTCCATGATTTGAATAGGCAGTACCCTTTGCATGGTGCGTTTCTTATTCAGGAGTTCCACGGTGGTATCCGTATCTGGGTTAAACAGTTCGTTGAATACCCAAACGTTTTGGGAATCGGAAAACTGCGTGGCTACTTTACCAGTGGCCAGGTCCCTTATCTCCAGCAGTTTTACACTGAGTGGATAACTGGAACCATCTGCCTGAAAGGAGCGCCAGTCGGCCGAATAGTAGGTTCCTTTAGGCACCCTGAAGGTGTCGTCTACATAACGAATCTGATCGCTGATATAACCTGGCGTTACTTTAGTGCAGGCAGCAAAAACGGCTATCAGCAAAAGGAACAGCGAAATATATTTACACATTTTCATAGTAAATTATTGAGGAATTTTGGCAAAAGTGAGGATGTGATAATTGCTCAACACGTGCAATACCCCGTTATTGGTGATAATGCCCGTGGTCTGCATGATGGATGTCTCATCCTTCTGACTATCCGGAATTAGTTTCAGACTGTCGAGGTTATCAGGGTCGCGCGTGCCATAAATTTTTGTCAGAAACATATATTTAGGTAGATCCGTAAAATTAGTACCGCCCACATTTACAGAGGGGTCCTCAATAGCCCGGATCAACCGTTGTTCTCCGTCCATGGCAGTAATCATTTTGCCATACTTGTCCAATGAATCCAATACGATTCTTCCAGGAAAAATATAAGCCCGAATGGAATCCCGTAGAGTATTCAGATCTATATCACTGAAATTCACTACCAGGTTCTCATCATTTTGCGCTATACGTTTTCTGGCCTGCACTATCTTCTTTACATAATTATAGAAACAATAATTTGTAGGTGCGAAGAAGGTAGTGTTATTCGCATTAATTTCATCTTTCAATCCCAACTGGTCGATCACTATCAGCAGGGTATCGAACAAGTGATTAGTATGTAGATAATCGTAAGTAGTGCCGTTGTATTTTGGGTTATGCAGACTGCCTCCCACAATATAATTATCTTTCTTGCAAGCCTGCAGCAGGACGATAGCAAGGCCCAGCATACAGCTATAATAAATCAACTTTTTCATACATAATTTTTTTAAGTGGATGACTATAATCTACCGCTCCAGTAAGGCGTTTGCTTCATATAGGGATTATCTTTGAACAGATCCCTGTTAATCGGCCAGTACTGGCGTCCGTAATTGGCGCTTCCTTTATCTAATGCGCCATCAAATACATCATTGAATTCAGAGAGCATATCATTGCGTATGAGGTCATAATACATATGCCCTTCTGCATACAACTCACGTATTTCCTCGTATACCAGGAATGACAAGAAATCAGCCCCTGTTACAGTCGGATCACTTGGTGTGGTGCCTGCTCTCGCACGAATCTGATCTACCAATACCCTGGCCCCTGCTTCATTACCGGTTTTGTACAGTGCTTCCGCACGCAGTAACATGATATCCGACAAACGGAAGATGATAATGTTATTAGAGAAGCGTGGGTTCTTCTTTACTTCACCATCTTTATAAATCACATTTGCATATTTTTTCAGCATAGGATGATCCCCCTTCACCTGGTAGAACCAAGATTTGTAGCGGAGATCCAAGGTATCAGCACCATTGATATCATACAGTTTATTGATGGTTTCCATGCTCAATGTCCAGGGAACGTTCTCTCCGCTTGGGATACGTGTAGCCAAGAAAGGACTATATAAGGTACGTTCACCAATGCCTTGCTGTGAGCTTTCATTCTGATCGTAGTTGATACTGATTTCAAAAATGCTTTCTGAAGTACGCCCAATCGATATACGCTGGAACTGTGCAGAGTCTGTAATAAACTGTAGATTAAACTGTGCAGGATTATTTACGATATCTTTTGTCATTTCTTCGCATTTTTGGTAGTTACCCATCCAGGCGTAGATATGCGCTTCCAAGGCCAGAACAGTAGCCAGGCTAGCACGGATACCTTTATCCGAGGGCGACTCCGTTACGGTTGGAATCAGTGTCTTGGCTTGTTCCAAGTCTGCGATGCATTGTGCCAGTACTTTAGCTTGTGTTTCTCTGCCATATTGTTTCGCCTCCACGACATCTTCAACGGCTGTAGTTACCAGCGGCACGTCTCCCCATACCCGTGAAATATAGAAATAGGTAAAAGCTCTCAGGTACAGGGCTTCTCCCAGGAAATATTTCTTACGGTCTGCCAGTTTGAATTTCTTTTCATCCATCTGTGGCAGCCGTTTGATCAACAGGTTGGTCTGTGCAATAGCCTTATAGAACTTTGTCCAGTCTTGCAGATTATCCAGGTAACCATAATACACGCCATCATAAGAGCCAGCAATCAACTGCTGAATGGCATAATCTGAGTTATAGGTGATTTGGAAAGCTTTGGAAGGCACATCGCCGTAAACGTAGTAGCGGTTTTGATCCGTGAGCGCGTCGCGCAAGAGGGAATAAGCGCCCAATGTGGCCGCCAGCGCATCATTCTCACTTTGCCAGTATACATCGCTACTGGGTGTTTCCTTCGGTCTGAGCTCCAGTACCTGCTTGCAGGAAACACTGCAAAATGCGATGAGTATTATATATGAAATGATTCGTTTCATGTCTGGTTGTTTAAATGGTTAAAATCCTAAATCAAGTCCCAGTGTATATTTCCGCGGAATGGGGTAACCATCGCCATCATATACACCATATGCGTTAACGGCTTCCACATCCGGTACATGAGAACGCTGAATGGTAAACACATTATCCATTACGCCGTATATGCGTAACCGTGATAACTTCAGGGTCTTTAGCACTTTGGGGCCAAAAGCGTAGTTTAGACTGAGGTTTTTCAGTCGGCAGTAGCTACCATCTTCAATGTACATGGAACTTTTATCAAACCAGGTGTAGTGATAATCGCGGTCGGAGGATACTAGTGATAAGGAAGGAATATCTGCATGATCTCCTTGTTTCTTCCAGAAGTTCACTTTTGTCAGATCGAAAAGGGCTCCCTGTGCCAGTTTCCATTCGCCGGCATCACCGCTGGCATCGAAGAGGTTGGCATAACGACGTAGCATATACGAATTCAGAATCTGACGACCTGCAGTAAAGGTGAAGAAGAAGCCCACTGTAAAACCTTTGTAGCTGATGGCGTTGTTTAGACCTCCCGTCACTTTAGGGTTCGGGTCTCCCCCAACAATCTGGTCCATCGGTTCTTTAATGTAGTAGTTACCTACCTGGTCGATCAGGATAGGATCTCCACCTTTATAATCAGTACCTACAAAGTTTTGCAGTGGTTTACCTGTTAGTTTGTTGAATGGCACATCTGCATCTGAGGCATACACACCACCGTATTGGAACACAAACATCTGGTTGGCAGGTTTGCCTACTGTGAGTAGGTAATCGAACCCATAGGCGCCACCGTTATAGGGGATAATCAGGCTGCGTCCGCCATTAGGGAGACTCGTAATAACGTTCTTGTTATAGGAGATATTGAAATCAGTAAACCATTGCACCTTACTGGTAGGCGACAGGTTACGGGTGTTGATCATTAGTTCCAGTCCGGAGTTACGTATACCAATCGCATTTGTTTTAGCGAGATCATATCCGCTATAAACGGGCAGTTTGTATTCAAAAAATCCTCTGCTAGTACCTCGGGAATAGGCGTCCATGGTGACTTTAATACGATCCTTCAGCAGAGAAGCTTCCAAGCCGATATTGCTCTGGATACTTTGTTCCCAGGAAAGATTACGCTGGGCAATCCCATTGTGATAGTTGGGAGTGATAACAGAACCGCCGTTATAGGTAGACGTGGGATCAGTGAAATTCGCATTGTTCACTGCATAGGTGTTATAGCCCAAATAGTTTTCTTCCGGCTGCGTACCAGTAATACCCCAGCTACCGCGGATTTTCAGCATATTTAGCCAGTTGCCAGTGCCTTTCATGAAAGGTTCATCACTGATGATCCAGCCCGCAGATACAGAAGGGAAATAACCCCAGCGATTTTTCGTACCAAATTTCGAGGAAGCGTCCGCATTGAATACACCAGAGAGCAAGTATCTTCCTTTAAAATCGTAGTTCATACGTACAAACAAGCTCTGGAGGCCACTTTCCTGGAAGCCGGAACTGGCAGTGCTGAAGTTTTTATCAGCCACCGTTACTACATTCACGTAGTCATTTGCAATGAAATCCGCTGACGCGAAGGTATTGCGGTAGGAATTGTACTCCAGGTTTTGTCCGCCGATGACATTGATAGTATGCTGTCCCAGTTTTTTCGTGTATTCGAGGGTGTTATATACCGTAAAGTGTTCTGATTTGTCAGCAAAGGAAGACGCGTAGCCATAGCCATTGGTGCGCACCACCGCAGGTACGTAATAGTTTCTGCTGGAATTGGCGGTTTCGTAGGAAATGGTGGTATTAAAATTCAGGTTAGGTCGAATACTGTAATTGAAGATGGTACTCAACTGCATGCTGTTGTTCAGGTTCTTATCTGTATTCTGACTGTTGCCCAGCAGGAATTGTTTGCCGGCATCTGTGAGCTTATAAAAAGAAGAAGGCAATTCATAGCTATTGAAGGCGAAGTTGCCACCAGTACGATCTTTCAGCGAACGAGGCCTATCTGTACGATATATTTTAATGATAGTTGTATTCGTCAGTTTGGAGGTGATCTGTGAATTGATATTGGCCAGTACACTATATCTTTTAAAACCAGTGTTTTTCAGGATACCTTCTTCACGGTAGTGACCCAGGCTGATACGGTAATTCACGGCTTCGCTACCGCCAGACATAGACATATCATAGTTATTGATCTTACCTGTCTGATAGAAAAGCGACTGCCAGTCGGTTGCATTATTAAACGCCGGATTCAGGCTATCTGTCAGCATTTGGGGGAGATATTGATTATCTGCCCATTTGTTGTATAGGCCCAGTACCCAGAGTTTCTGTCGTCTCTCTTCTGCACCTGTTACCAGTTCTGTCAGTTTACGTTGTTGGGAGTAGCCCATATAGGTACTGAAGTTGAACTGAGGTTTACCCAATTTGGCTTTTCTTGTTTTTACGATAATGACCCCGTTAGAACCTCTGGAACCATAGATAGCCGCAGCAGAAGCATCTTTTAATACGTCGATGGATTCGATATCATTGGGGTTGAGGCCTGCCAACATATTCGTACCGGTACCCTGCCCATAGGAAAGCACACTGATATCATCCGTAGAAGCAGGCACACCATCGATTACATAGAGCGGAGAGCTAAGGGCACGGGCTTCATCATAACCGCGCAGCACTGAGCTGTTTCCCCTTACTACCACCGAATTGCGTACACCTGGCTCTCCGGAAGAGTTTTGCACGTTTACGCCTGTTACGCGGCCTTGCAGGAGCATGTCGAAACTGGGCGCTGGTAAGTCTTTGATCATGTCTCCCTTTACACTAGAGATAGAAGCGGTGTTCTTTCTCCGGGATACTTCCTGGTAACCGATAACTACCACATCTTTCAAGGATTTGGCGTCTGGGGCCAGACTGATTTGAAAATTGGTTTTATCCCCTACTTTCAGTTCTTTGGGAGCATAACCTACGAAAGTGACTACCAGCACATTGCTGGTGCCTTTCAGGGTGAGGGAAAAAGTACCGTTTACATTAGTGGTGGTACCGTTCTGGGTACCTTTCTCCAGGATGGTAGCTCCTGGAATGGGTGAGCCGTTTTCGTCTCTAACGATCCCGGTCACCTTCCCCTGCTGTGCATACATGCTCAACGAGCAGCATAGCAGGAGCAACAAGTACAAAATTTTCTTTGACATAGATGTTGGTTTGTGGTGAGAATTGGCGAATACCGTATGGGCATGGAATGGCCATTACCACTGGGTATCCGTGGTCTGACCTTTCCCTTTTGGAGGGAAGGTGGGTAAATGGAGGGGAGGTTTCCGGCGTTCAGGTAAGGACATGAGATGGCCTGCCGCAGTACGAGTACCGCAGTTTAATAGCAGCAGGAGAACACGGCATTACGCTGCCGGCGCCTCATCCGAAATACATGAAACTAGCTGCCATGGCAGCCTCGATAGAAATAGATGGAATGCATGATGATTGGATTTCCTGGTTGATAAATGTGGTGATCTCCGTACACAGGTGCACGGTTTTTTCATTATTCAATAGTGAAAGTGTAGATGTGTACCTCCTGGTTTTAGTTTAAAAAATCGATTTAGCAAAGCATGTTTAACAATTACGCGATGACTTTTTTGATGGTGATGTACTAAATGATTGTTGAAAAAAATTGCTCGTTGGCGGGCCTTGGTTGACGATACTTTTATCTTTAATGCATGACGGGACAGCGGGAGCACACAAACATTGCGGGTATCATTTCGGGTAGTGCTGTTACGTTTTTGCGACTTTGGTTCCTTATAACAAGATATTACAAACTATAGCAGCATGGTAGCAGTTGATAAGTTTGTGACAGAAGAATGACAGATACAATATAATAAAAAGGGGCTGACGTATATTTACAGTCAGCCCATATGCATTAATTCTCTTTATAAATACTTACTTCGATTTTGCCGTCGGCAGTTACGCTACCGCGATACATGCCCGCAGTATTGAAAGGCATCGCGATATTACCGTCTTTATCAATCGCGATAAGACCGCCATCACCGCCAAGTTTAGGCACTTGCTTCATAATCATTTCCGCAGCGGCATCTGCTACACTCATATTCTTGTACTCCATGAGATCACTGACAGTTTTTGCCACTACCAATCGGATGAAATATTCGCCCCATCCTGTACAAGAAATAGCGCAAGTGGCATTATTGGCGTAAGTGCCTGCACCAATGATCGGGCTATCTCCTACCCTGCCAAATTTTTTGTTGGTCATACCTCCAGTGGAAGTAGCAGCAGCTAGGTTGCCCTGTTTATCTATCGCCACCGCACCAACGGTACCGAATTTATGATCTTTATTCTCCACCCCTAATTTGGTAGCTGGTTTATGTTGAATAGTGGAATCGTGATCCAACTGCATTTTGGTGGAATCCGCCGCTCGAACTTTCAGCAAAGATTTCCATCTGTCTTCCGTATAAAAATAACTGGGGTCTACAATTTCACATCCGGCCTGCTTCGCAAACTTCTCCGCGCCAGGGCCAAACATCAATACATGCTGCGATTTATCCATGACAGCACGAGCAGCAGTAATCGGATTCTTAACAACCGTTACTCCTGCTACAGCACCCGCCTGTAAGGTTTTTCCATTCATAATGGCGGCATCCATTTCATTGCGCCCCTCATTGGTAAAGACTGCGCCCTTCCCTGCATTGAATAAAGGATTATCCTCCATCACCTTTACGGCGGCTTCTACTGCATCCAGACTACTA
Source organism: Chitinophaga sp. (assembly GCF_019236475.1). Classification (GTDB taxonomy): domain Bacteria; phylum Bacteroidota; class Bacteroidia; order Chitinophagales; family Chitinophagaceae; genus Chitinophaga. The sequence goes on along the minus strand of NZ_JAFAIX010000009.1, from coordinate 335,642 downwards.
CCTCCAGATTTCAGAATGGTATAACCTGCCTCCAATGCCTTAGTAAGTCCTGCTTTGTAAGCAGCTTCTTTTTCTGGGGTCATCTGGGATTTCAGAATGGTCCCCGCCCCTCCGTGAATAACCAACATATAACGTGTTTTCTGTGTTGCGGAATCCCTCTCCACCCCACTGGCTGCCATCAATGAGCCGGAACCCATCACCAGGGCGGCAAATGGTAATATCAGTCGCTTGAACATTTTGTGAACTTTTGGTATAAATTTAGAAGATATTTCTGCTTCTTGCTGCATGCTGATAGCAACTATTAATTATTTTTGCCGGATAAACTTAGCCGCCTGAAAAAAATACGGAAAATATTATCGGTGATTCTACTGTGTTTGTTAGGCCTCATCATTTTGATCGGAGTATTGGTAAACATTCCTTTTGTCCAGAACTTCCTGGTACATGAGGCTACCAACAGATTGTCCGAACAATTGAATACAAGGGTGGAAATCAAACATGTGAATATCCGGCTATTCAACAGCCTGGATCTAGAAGGCGCGCTCATTGAAGATCAGCATAAAGACACGCTCATCTATGCCGGCAAGCTACAGTTAAGGATTACAGACTGGTTCTTCTTCCAGGATAAACCTGTTATCAAATTCATAGGACTGGAAAATGCACAAGTAAACTTGCTCCGTCCCCGCAACGACTCCGTATGGAACTATGCTTTTATTTCGGATGCGTTCGGCTCTGCTCCAAGTAAAACACCCAAACAGAATACCGGCATCTCCCTAGATCTCAAAAAAATCGACCTGCGCAACATCCGCATCAATCAAATAGATCAATGGGTCGGCGAAGATATGCGCGGCTATGCCAAACGTATTTACCTGGATGCCAAAAGTCTGGACCTGAAAAAACATAATGTCGATATCCAGGAAATTTCCCTGGACCAACCCAGCTTTATCCTCAGTAGCTATAGCTCTTCCCCACTCCGTAAAAAACGGCCTAGAGCCAATACGCCTGTAACCTACGATAGCACCCAGCTTCGCTGGAACGGCGCCAACTGGAAACTGCTGGTAAAAGAACTCACAATCAAAAACGGATTATTCGGCGTGGATAACCCGGAAGACACTACGAAAATCGAAGATGGCTATTTTGCACCCCATCATATCCGCTTCGGAGATATTAACCTGTCACTCACTAATACCAGTATCTTCAAAGACAGTATCATCGGCGACCTTTCCCTCACCACCCGCGAACGCTGTGGCTTTGAGGTGAAAAAACTGACCAGTAGGTTTAAAATGTCGCCCGTGGAAATGGAGTTTTCCCACCTGGACCTCGAGACCAATCGTAGCCATATCGGTGATTACTATACCATGCAGTACAGTGACTTCGACGATATGAGCGATTATATCGACCTGGTATACATGCGGGCCAATTTCAAGAACTGTAAAGTTTCCTCAGATGATATCGCCTACTTCGCGCCTCCGCTCTCCTCTTGGAAAAAGGAAATTACCATCAACGGAAACGCCCGTGGCCCTGTCAGCAACCTAAAAGCTTCCGATGTAGAACTGGAAGCCGGCAATACCACTCGCCTCAAAGGCTCCCTGGAAATGCGCGGATTGCCAGACATCAATGAAACATTCATCGATTTCCATACAGACGACCTGGTGACCACCGGCACGGATGTTATGCAGATCATGCCCCTCGTGAAAGATGTAACCGCCAATGTACGCATAGACCGACTCACGAATATCCGATTTAAAGGAAGCTATACAGGTTTCATCAACGACTTCGTGGCCTATGGCCAGTTCCAAACGAACCTCGGCCAGGTGACGTCCGACTTGAACTTTAAAACCAACCGCGATGTACCGGTATACTCCGGTAGTCTGACTACAAATAATTTCGACCTGGGTAGCCTGCTCAATATCCCCGACCTCCAAGAAGCGACCTTGAATGCCCGCGTAAACGGGGCCGGGTTTAACTTCAAAACCCTCAAAGCTTCCTTGGATGCAGATGTACAGAGTATTTCCCTCTACGGTTACAAATACCAGAATATCCGCACCAAAGGAGAAATGAACCGGAAATTCTTTAATGGCGCCCTCACCGCCAACGATCCTAACCTGGATATGGACTTCTCCGGGACAATCGACTTTAACGAGAAACTCCCCGTTTTTAAATTCAATTCTGAAATCCGGAAAAGTGACCTGAAAGCGCTACACCTGGTAAATGATTCTATTACCCTGCAAGCCAAACTGGACTTGAACTTCGCCGGTAGCAATATCGATAACTTCGAAGGGGTGGCCAGGATGTACGACGTTTCTGTGTTTAAAGATAAAAGTCGCCTAGAATTTGACTCCCTCGCTATCAGCGCACATACCGATGTAGATCAGAAAACCCTTCTGATCAATGGTAGTGAAGTGGATGGATATGTAAAAGGGAAATACAGCTTCCTCGAACTGCCAGATGCCTTCCAATTCCTGTTGTACCGCTACTACCCTAGCTATTTCAAAGCGCCGGTGAACAGTAAAATCCAGGAAGACTTCCAATTCCATTTCCAGTTTGGCAACATTGCCAAACTCATCAAAGGATTTACCACCGCCGTAACCGGTTTCGATAATTCCACAGTGGAAGGCTCTCTCAATACCACTTCCGGCAACCTGGCCTTAAACGTACAAGTACCAGAAGCCAGCATCATGGGATATCATCTACAGGACTTACAAATCAAAGGGGATGGTAATGCCCACAAGGTGAATCTAAGCAGTACCGTAGGTAAGGTACTGAATGGAAGCAATGTCGTTTTACAAAACCCATTGATTCTAGCCTCTTCCTCCAATGATACTTCTTACATCAAAATGGATATGCAGGCTGAAGACACCAGTAGCTTGGATGGCTTCTATGCCCGTGTCGTCACCGTACAGGAAGGCATAAAGGTGAATTTCCTCAATAGTGCCTTTACCGTGAATGAACGCCAATGGAATGTAACGCCAGGTAATGAGATTTACTGGAGTAAGCATTTCCTGACAGTGAAAAATCTGCGTGTTACCCGCAACGATCAAAGCATCACAGTAGAAACAAACGAATTCAATCCGGATGAATCCAGGTTTATCATCACCTTGAAAAACCTGAACCTCGCAGATGTGATACCTAGTCAACTGGTAGCTACGCGGATTGAAGGTGTCACCGATGGTACTATTAATATATCTGATCCTACCCAAAACCTAGATATCAATACTTCGCTGCGTACCCGAGATTTGCGGATAGACAACGATTCCATAGGATTGGTAACCTTCGAGGGTAGCTATCTGCAACATACCGGCGTGGTAAATTTCTCTGTACAGTCGGATAATACAGGTATGAACTTCATGGCCCAAGGCCGTGTGGGCACTTCCAAAAGTGACAAAGGGCTAGACGCCGTTATCAACCTGGGTGGCGCTAATATCAATCTACTCAATAAATACCTGGCGGGTTATGTACATGATCTTACCGGCTCCGTATCTGGTAGCCTGAATATTTCAGGAACCACTGATCTACCATCTGTGGTGGGTAAACTGGCGCTTGACACCGTAGGCGTTACCGTAGATTACCTGGGTACCCGTTATCGGATACCTAAGCTGAATGTGAATGTAGACGACAACCTGATTGAATTCGGTAGCTTCACTGTTATTGATAAATACAACACAAAAGGGACCGCCAACGGCTATATCAGCCATGATCACTTCGATAAACTCAATTTCGACTTTGATGTAACGGGTCGTAAATTCCTTTTCCTTAATACCACGGCGCATGATAATGACCTATTTTACGGGGATGTCATCGCTGATGGAAAGGTTTATTTCTCCGGGCCGCTGAATGATTTACAGTTGCACGTATTAGCAAGACCGATCCGCGGAACACATTTCTATCTCCCAATATCCGACAGTAAAGACATTGGCAAGTATGATTACATTACTTTCAAAACATACGGTACAGAGATAAAAGAAAACAAGAAAAAGAAAGACAATACCAAACTAACCGTAAAGCTAGACATCGCCGCCAATCCGGATGCACAGATTGATGTGATTTTGGATGCTACAACGGGAGACATCATTTCCGCCAACGGAACGGGTAATCTGCAAATCATTGCTAATACAGACGGTGATTTCAATATGTTCGGCAACTATGAAATCAGTAATGGTTCCTATAACTTCACCTTCCAACGTGTTACTAGCTGGAAATTTGACATTGAGAAAAACAGTAGCATCAGTTGGAATGGAGATCCCCGTGAAGCCAAGATGAATATCACCGCCAAGTACTCACTCCCTAAAGTGAGCTTGTACAACCTGGTAGGTCAGGCAGCCACCCTCGCTGCGAACGACAAACTCGCTACCCGTCAGGAGAAAGTGGATGTATTGATCAACCTGCGCGGCGCCCTCATGAAACCAGACATCACCTATTCCATTGAACTCCCCGAAGTAGGCACCATGTCTTATGAGAGCGGCGTAGCAGCTAAACTGAAAGAAATCAACAACGACCAGAACAAAGCCCTCTTACAGATATACGGATTGCTCATCGCCAACCAATTCCTGCCGGATGATGCCGGTGGTGGCGCCAATGTGGGCATCACTGGTAAAAACAGCGTGGGACAAGCGATTTCCGCACAGGCATCTGCTATCCTTAATAATATAACCGGCGCCTTGCTCAAAGGAAGCGGTATAGGCATCAATGTAAACTATCGCGCTTATAACGTAGGCGGATTACCGGATAATTCCTCTGTAGATCGTAACCAGGTAAGTGCCGGTGTCACCAGTACCTTATTTAATAACCGCTTCCGACTGTATGCAGGTGGAGATTACGACTGGGGTAAAACAGCTACCTCTGCTAGCTCCAACCGTTTTGCAGGCGACTTCCGCATCGAATACCTACTGACGCCGGATGGTCGTTTCCGTATCAATGCCTTCAGTAAATCTGATTACGACGTATATAACCTGAACAACCGTACGAAATCAGGTTTGGGTATTTCCTACGTGAGAGAGTATGACCGGTTCCTGGAGTTATTCAATCGCAACAAGGCCTTACGCGCTAAGCCACGGCCGGATAGTACCCGCCATCATATAGTAGATAGTAGCGGCATAAAACTGGTGCCTCCACCAGATAGCACGAAGAAGTCTTCTGATCAATAATAATACAAGTAAAAATCTCCCGGCTGTCACCCAGTCCTAGAATCGATTCAACATAATCGCATTTCCTGCGGTGGCAATTCGCGCAAAGCAAAATTCTCCCGGCTGTCACCCAGTCCTAAAGTCGATTCAACATAATCGCATTTCCTGCGGTGGCAATTCGCGCAAAGCAAAATTCTCCCGGCTGTCGCCCCTGCCCGGCGGGCAGGGGCGACGAAAACAAAAAGGGAATGACGTCGCAGACGTCATTCCCTTTACATAATATAATATGGTATAAAAATTATCCTTTCAGGATTTCATGTCCGAGTTTATCTCTTTTAGTACGGAGATAATTCTCGTTATGCGGATTCGGATGAATTTCAATAGGAACGTTTTCCACTATTTCCAGTCCATAACCTAGCAAGCCAGCGCGTTTGCGCGGGTTATTGGTAATAAGGCGCAGTTTGCAGATATTCAGATGACGAAGGATTTGTGCCCCTACGCCATAATCGCGTTCATCCATTTTGAAACCAAGTTCCAGATTGGCTTCTACGGTATCGCGGCCTTCTTCCTGGAGTTTGTATGCTTTCAGTTTATTCATGAGGCCGATGCCACGTCCTTCCTGGTTCATGTACAGGATCAGTCCTTTTCCTTCTTTCTCCACCATTTTCATGGCAGCAGCTAATTGCTCACCACAGTCGCAGCGCAGAGAGTGCAGGATATCGCCGGTTACACAGGAAGAGTGTACGCGTACCAGTACGGGTTCACCTTTTTCCCATTCCCCTTTTTTCAGCGCCATATGGATTTCGCCGGTGTTCACCTGTTTGAAGGCGATCAGTTCGAAGTTGCCGTATTTGGTAGGCATTTGAACGCTAACGCCTTCTTCAATCAGGGTTTCCTGGTTGAGGAGGTAAGAGATCAGATCTTTAATGGAGATCAGTTTCATATCGAACTTGGTAGCGATTTCGCGGAGTTCAGGAAGTCGGGCCATGGTGCCATCTTCATTCATGATTTCCACGAGTACGCCTGCGGGCTCAAAACCTGCGAGGCGGGCTAGGTCGATAGCAGCTTCGGTATGACCTGAGCGGCGGAGTACGCCACCTGATCTAGCTTTCAGGGGGAAGATATGACCTGGTTTACCAAGATCTTCCGGTTTGGTGGCCGGATCGATCAGGGCTTGAATGGTTTTAGCCCTGTCGTGTGCAGAGATACCGGTGGTGCAACCATGTCCGAGCAAGTCTACAGAAACGGTAAAGGGTGTTTGATGAAGAGCAGTATTGTCCCTTACCATCAATTCGAGGCCGAGTTCTTCACAGCGTTCTTCCACGAGGGGAGCGCAAATGAGGCCGCGGCCATGGATGCTCATAAAGTTGATGATTTCAGGAGTAACGTTGCGGGCAGCAGTGATGAAATCTCCCTCATTTTCGCGGTCCTCATCGTCCACTACAATTACCAGCTTTCCGTTTTTTATATCTTCTATTGCAGCTTCTATTGTATCTAACATAAAATAGTTCTTCGAAGTAATAATTGAATGGCGCAAAGTTACGACAATTAAACATGGAAAACTGGACCATGTGATCTCGGTTTCTCTGTTAAAATTATGTTGCAGCTATGTTAATTACGCACTATTAAATTAACATATATTTTACTGACTTAAAATAAGTTGCCCGAAACAAACTAAACCGCTAAAGGTTCAGTGTTTACAGCGATTCCAGTTATTAACAATAAGGTAAATTTGACAGCCGCGAAATTTTAGCAGAAATATTTGGTAAATGTCCTACGAATAATTCTTTTAATAAAAAGCTTCAAATTTTTTTTAGCCCCTTTCAATTTTCAGCAAGGCTCTTAACAATTTGTTAATACAGAGTTAAAATTTAACCATGAGAATTGCTCATCTTTGCGCCATGAATCAAAATTCTCAAATCATGGGATTAAGAAAATTATTATTAACATTTTCTTTAATGCTTCTTGCCTTTGTCAGCTTTGGTCAGGTTACGACCTCTAGCATCACGGGTAGGATTAAGGATGACAAGGGCGAAGGATTGATCGGCGCCACTGTAAAAGCTACACACGTTCCTTCTGGTACAGTGTACGGTACAGTTACTAGAACCGATGGTAACTACACCATTCCGGGCATGCGTATCGGCGGCCCTTACAAGGTAGAAATATCTTTCATCGGTTTCACAACGATCACTATGGAAGGTATCAGCCTCAACCTGGGCGAACCTTTCGTTATCAACCAGACAATGACCTCTGGTAAAGAATTGAAAACTGTAAATGTAGTAGGTAGCAAATCTGCAAGTTTAAACCAAAACAAAACGGGCGCATCAACTGTAGTAGGCCTCCGTCAATTACAAACTCTTCCTACTGTAACTAGAAACATCACTGACTTTACCCGCCTCACTCCTCAGGCAAATGGTAACGGTTTTGGTGGCCGTGATGGTCGTCTGAACAACCTGCAAGTAGATGGTGCCAACCTGAACAACAACTTCGGTCTGAGCAGTGACCCAACACCAGGTGGTGGTGCATCTCCTATTTCTCTGGACGCTTATGATCAAATCTCTGTTAATATCGCTCCTTATGATGTAAGACAATCAGGTTTTACTGGTGCTGGTATTAATGCTGTTACCAAAAGTGGTACTAACGACTTCCATGGTAGCGTTTATGGTTACTATCGTGACCAGAGCTTCAACGGTACTAAAGTACACGATAACACCCTGACACTGCCTAAGAGCGAAAATAAAATATTCGGTGGTACCCTCGGTGGCGCTATTGTTAAGAATAAATTGTTCTTCTTCGTGAGCGGTGAGTATGAGAAATCTTCTGCTCCTGGTGTAACCTGGCAGCCAACTCCTTCAGGTTTCACTGGTACACGTCCTGCAAATATGTCTGCTACTTCTGCTGACTCTCTGCAGAAACTGTCTGATTTCCTGAAATCTAAATATGGTTATGATCCAGGAAGCTTCAATAACTTCCCTGCATTTGAAACCAAAAACCATAAGATCCTCGCGAAAGTTGACTGGAATATCAACAGCATTCACAAACTGACCCTGAAATATTCTGATTTCAAAGGTTCTGACAACAGCATGCTGAACTTAAGCTCCATTCCTAACTCAACAACTGGTAACGCATTTGTACTGGGTGGTGGTGCTTCAGGTATCTCTCGTCTGCCAAACAACCGTTTCAGCAACCAGTCTATGGGCTTTGCTAATTCTAACTATGGTACTAACCACTGGGTGAAATCCGGTAGCTTGGAATTAAACTCTGCATTCTCTAACAGAATGTCTAACCAGTTCATCGTTACTTACACTAAGAACCAGGATACCCGTTTCTCAATGGGCAATCCATTCCCAACTGTAGATATCTTCGATGGTACCGGCAAAAACTATATCAGCTTTGGTACTGATCCATTCACCCGCAACAACGATGTTATCAATAATATCTTCAACATTACTGATAACTTCACCCTGTACAAAGGTGATCATACCTTCACTGCTGGTATCTCTTACGAATACCAGAAATTAGGTAACATGTTCATGCCTGGTTCTTCCAGCTATTATATCTATAATACCCTGGCTGACTTCATGAACAATGCAACTCCTGCTTTCTACGCAAATACCTATACCCTGGTACCAGGCGATTCTTCTGTATTCTCTGCTAACCTGAAAATCGCTCAACTGGGCGCTTACGTACAGGATGAGTGGAACGTTAAACCTAACTTCAAATTGACTGTAGGTTTACGCGCTGATCTGCCTATCTACCCACAACAACCGCTGGAAAACCCAGCTATCACTGCACTGTCTTTCCCTGACAAAGATGGTAACATGACTCACTTCTCTACTGGTAAATGGCCTAACAGCAAACTGATGCTGTCTCCAAGAGTTGGTTTCAGATGGGATGTAATGGGTGATAAATCCCTGATCGTTCGTGGTGGAACCGGTATCTTCACTGGTAAAATTCCTTTCGTATACCTGACCAACATGCCTACCAACTCTGGTATGTATCAGAACCAGGTTGTACTGAACAAAGCTGCTGATCTGGCTGGAATCACTTTCAATCCAAATGCAAGCGCTTACCTGAATAAATTCCCTACTGCTCCTTCTCCTGTAGCACCTTCAGGCTTTACCCTGATCGATCCTAAATTCAAATTCCCTCAGATTTGGAGATCTAACCTAGGTATCGATAAAGCACTTGGTGGTGGTTTCACCGCTACTTTCGAGGCGATGTTTACCAAAGACATCAACGCGGTTGTTATGCGTAACCCGAACCTGCTGGAACCAACCAAACAACTGAATGCTAACGGTGATAACCGTCCTTGGTATGGTGTACTGGCTAACCAGTCAGATAAATACCTGAATAAAGGTCAGACTACTGTTGTTATCATGGAGAACACCAACAAAGGGTACTCTATGTCTTTCACCGGTCAACTGAGCAAAACCTTCTCTAACGGTCTGTATGGTTCCGTAGCTTATACTTACACTAACGCTAAAGACGTAACTGGTAACCCAGGTAACCAGGCAGCTTCTATCTGGCAGTCTAACCCTAACGTGGGTACTTCCAACTCCCTGGAACTCGGACCTTCTCAGTACGCTATGCCTCACCGTGTAGTTGCGAACGTTTCTTACAGAAAAGAGTATGCTAAGCACTTCGCTTCTACCCTGTCTCTGTTCTACGAAGGTTCTAACCTCTCTACCGTTAGCTACGTTATCAATGGTGATATCAACGGTGACGGTAACAGCTCTGCTGACCTGATGTACATCTACAAAACTGGTGCTGATGTGAACTTCACTCAGTTCACTTACAACGCTGGTAAACCTGATGCAAGAGTGTTCACTGTTGCTGATCAACAAGCAGCTTATGACCAATTCATCAGCAGCAGCAAATACCTAAAAAAACACAAAGGCCAATACGCTGACAGAAATGGCGCCGTTCTCCCTTGGTACAACAGACTGGATGCCCGCTTCCTGCAGGACTTCTACCTGACTACCAAAGGTGGTACCCGTCATACCCTGCAATTCAGCGTAGACATGCTGAACCTGCCTAACCTCCTGAACAAAAACTGGGGCGTAAGACAGCAGACTACTGTAACTAACCCACTGGTTAGTAAAGGTGTAAATGCAAACGGCGTGGTTACTTACCAAATGGCTAACGTAGGTGCTAACCTGGTAAACAATGCTTACCAGAATAACATTTCTAACCTGAGCACTTGGGGTATGCAACTGGGTCTGAGATATTCTTTCTAAGATTTATTTCAATCTCCATAAAAAAAGCGGCTGTATCAAGTGATACAGCCGCTTTTCGTTTATAGCCACTACGATAATTAGTGAAAATTCATCCCAGACATCACCGCGCCACAGATAGATAACCCAATCAACAACATTAACCCCATACTCAATGCCATGGCTTTTGCCGCATCCGCCTTACCCATAATCGCCAGTATGATCATAGTAAAAAAATAAATAGGTATCAACGCCAATCCCATAATTGCCGCGGATGCCAATCCATCCTCTCCACCAACAAGACCCAATAACAACGCTATTCCCAGCGGGATGCCGGTCATATAACATGTCATCTTCCAGAAATTATTCATAAACTTTAAATTTTATATTGGGAGATAATAACCATTGCTGTCTGCCTACATTATTCCCAGCAGCCCCAAAAAAGAGAACCCTATCAACAATAAAATTCCTACACTCCATCCCATAGCTTGGGCTATTTCCTTCTTTCGCAGGAATGCCAGTATGAGCGCTCCAAGGATATATGAAGGTATCACTACCTCCGCCAGTATTGCCGTTGCTATCAGCCCTTCCAACTCCTTGGTAGAAATGAAAATCACAGCTAAGCCTAGCGGTATTCCGGTCATCAAAACAACCATCCTAAAAATATACATAGGCTTTATGATTTTATATCGGGAGATACCATCCGCTTTGGGCCACCCATTTCCATCTGCAATGCTTTCAGGTATTCCTCTTTGTCGTCCCTGTAAAACAGGTTCATGGTCTCAAATGGAATAATGCGCCCATCTTTATGTACAATGTGTACGCAAGACTTCTTAATCGCCCTGACATCAAAATCATAAGCATCAATAAAACGCATAATCACTATCCGGAATAGGTTGGTATAATCCAGTCCGGGCGCTTGTATCTGCGGCAAGCAACATAATAACGACTGCATATCATTGACAGCGGCATCAGTGGAAATCCCCGTGCTGAAGATCTTCAGCACATGCTGATGCAAACGCTCGTCTTGTTCATATACAATCGTATTTTTTCCGTTATTCAGCAAAACCGCCGGATCTACATAACGGGTGAGCGGAAAGACCTCCCCGTCAATTTTCAGGGCATACGCCATCGCCAATGCATCCGGGTTACAAGGAACCGGAATAATATCATTCGGCTGCCAGATGGGCGACTGCTCCAATATCCGCTGACGTACTTCCGTTAACGTTATACGATCGGTAGCAGGATCAAAATCATCCGTACGGCCCGCCACCTGTACCGGCTGGAATGTAACGCCACGCACACAACGCTGCTTCAGGGCATAATCAATAATAGCCCCCATCTCATCTTCATTTTGCCCTTTCTGGAGCGTAACCACCAGTGTTGTACTGAGGTTTACTTCATTCAGGTTTTCCAGCGCCTGTTTGCGTATATCCGTCAAATCCTTACCACGCATACGTTCCAGCACTTCCGGTCGGAAAGAATCGAATTGTAAGTAGATCTCAAAATTAGGCATATAGGTAGCCAGGCGGGCAGTGAATTCCTTGTCTTTCGCAATACGAATACCATTGGTATTGACCATCAGATGTCGTATAGGCTTACGTTTGGCAATATCCAATATCTCGAAGAACTGAGGATGCAGCGTCGGTTCTCCTCCACTCAATTGTACCACATCCGGTTGCCCCTCATTGGCAACGATGATATCCAACATCTGCTCGATCTCCTCCAATGTACGATGACGGCCATAATGCGGACTGGACATTGCATAACAGGTAGGACAGGTGAGATTACATCTGTCTGTCAGTTCAATAACACTCAAACAAGAATGCTGTTCATGATCCTGGCATAATCCGCAATCATAAGGGCATCCGTAATGCGTATTGGTATTGGTTTTTAAAGGTGCTTCAGAAGGTTTGTTGTAGTTACGGGTATTTTTGTAATACTCAATATCCGTCGCAATCAGTACTTTTTCCATTCCATGTTCCGGACAGCGTTTTACCATAAACACTTTTCCGTCTTCGAAGATCACTTTGGCATCTGCTCTGCGTAAACAAGTACTGCAAATGCTCAATGTGAAATCATAATAGGTGTAATTTTTTTCAGGCATAATGGCGTTTTTCAATGAGTCGGCCCGGTATAATGAAATCCGGGAGATAATATAGTAATCCCAGCAAACAGGCTATCTGTATAGATCCTATACCAATAGAAAACCTGTAACCGGGTTTTATGAAATCGAGTAAGAAACGGAATAATAAATAAGCAACCATGAACAGCTTAAATCGCGCCCCCTGAACCAATACTACCTTTCTATCCAGCAATGCCAGCGAAATCCACAACAGTCCGAGGAATAAGATTTCGTATAGGGCTACAGGATGTCGGAGGTACTGATCGCCGAGGTACATGCCCCATGGCTGCGTAGTAGGCAAACCATAGGTTTCTTCGTACACGCCCATGCTAAAGCACCCGATACGTCCTATCATCATGGCAAGTATCAGCGGATAAACAAATAAATCACCGGTGGATCGGGTTTCTTTTATCAGCTTTTTGGTGAGCTCTACACCTGCGAGTCCTCCGAGAAGGCCGCCCACTATGGTTTTGCTAGCATAGACGTAGAGTAAGATATTATGGGCAGACGCGAGTTCGGGTGGGTTTTCCAGTGCCCCCAACAATCGGCTGCCGAAGAGTGCGCCAAAAATAGCTCCTATAATAGCCCAGATGCGATTGGACGGAGTAACCGCGTCTCCCTGACGCTTCTTCAGCAATAAAAAGAATCTGAAACCGATGAACATACCCAAGGTTTCCGTCAGTGCATGAAGGGGCAAATGGGTTGATCCAATTGGAAGAGTTACTGGAAACTGCAAGGTTTTCAAGTTTTTACGAATTTAATATTTATCTTAAAATCCGAGCCGCTGTTAAAATAAAACCGGATTTTGTCACGTTTAGACGCTAATCAGTACCCTTATGAAATCTATCCTTACCACGTTGTTGTTGTTTTGCATCTGTACGAGCGTATCTGCACAAAATCTGCTTCCCAATCCCGGTTTCAATGAAGTTAACATTTGCATCGAATATGCCGCCAGATGTGCGCCAAGAGCCTGGTATCCCACCGCCCCCTTTTTCAGTAAAGTTATCTATGATGGGGAAACCGCGTCTGACAATCATTCCATTACCCTGATCATGGAAAACCGCGCCAATACCAGCTTTCGGCCTTATTATAAAACGCAGTTGCTCAATCCATTACGGAAAGGTACCCGTTATCAACTGGAAGTATTCTGGCTCAATACATCAAATGCATCAACTTTCCTTGACATAAAACTGGATACCACTGAAACCTTCCAGGACATTCCAGTACAACTGGCCGCTACGCCTACTATCCATCTCACCAAATCCACTCCCGATAAACCAAAGGAAGGATGGATAAAATCAACGGCCACCTTCACGGCAGCAGATAATTATGCCTACCTCGTAATGGGGAATTTCAGTGCACCTTCTTCTCCTAAAAATGCCCGCGACCTCTATTGCTATATTGATAGTATTGCCATCACGCCCTTAGACGGCCAGGCCTACAACGCCACTATGGCCGATAGTATCCGTAAACTCCTGTACAACGACCGCTGGCGGCATTCCTATGCACGTCCCAGCACCTCTTTGTACCAAGCCGCTCTCAAACCCAAGCTGCAACTACCTTTGCGGGTAATTCAGCATAGCGGTAAATGTGATACAGTGACCATCTCCCCCGAATTTTTCAGAAGCAATCGTAAAGATATCAATCACGTATATGCAGATCAGTTAGGACGCGTGTTCACGGTAAAGCCTGAGGATGTCAAAGAGAAAATCTTCATATCGGGTTACTCTTACTTGAAAGCCAATCCCCAGTATAACGAGATTATCGCCACTGATCGGGCCAATGAAGTGGCAAAATACCTGGTCTATAACCGGGGGTTCAGCTTTGATGACTTTGTGATAAAAGGATATACGCATCCGCGCCCTGGAATGGACTCTATAGAAACCGTGGAAATCATTAGCTGCCAACCGGCTAAAGAAGAATCAGTACCTGTTGCTAAAACAGATACCCTCGTTATTCCGGATATTCTTTTCAAGTTCGACAGCAGCGCATTGAATCAACACCTTTATGCCTCGTTAGATAGCGTTCTTCGCCATATCCCAGACATTCCTGGCATACAACTGGCCATCACCGGTCATACGGATAATAAAGGAACAGTACTGTATAATATGGACCTGAGTATGCGCAGAGCAGCCTCTGTAGCGGCTTATGTGCGACAAAAACATCCACAAACCGCGATCACCGCTATTAACGGGATGGGAGAATCCATACCAGTAGCAGATAACAGCACCAGTCAGGGTAGGCAGAAAAACAGAAGAGTGGAGATTATTATTTTCTATCCGGACCATTGAAAAAAGGCAACAACAACATGGCCGTCAGGGCTTTTTCCCAGGTGATAGCATCGTGTCTGCCCCCGGCAATTTCATAATACCACAGGTCTTTATCCATTTCATATCCTTTGGATAACAACTCTTGGATCAGATCTTTGGTATCATCAATGCTGTCTATGATGCCATTCCCGTTACGATCAGCGGTTTCATCTTCGGTGCCACATTGGAAGAAAAACTGTAATCCAGGTTGATAGGCACTTTGGCGGATCAATCGGTGCATGATACGGTTATTGGCATCGCTGTAATCGGGGCCCAGTGGCACATCTCGCCACCAAAGGGAGCCAGAACATACGCCAGCAAAGGAAAAAATATCCGGATGGTGCCAAACGATATCCAGGGCGGACAAACCTCCCAGGGAAAAGCCTGCAAAGGCCACTGGTAAGGGTTTCCAATCAGGAAAACGATTATAGAGGGCGGGAAGTAAAACGGTATTGATAAACGTAGTATAGGCGCCGGCTTTAGCGCCATCTCCGTTGTAATCGGGTTGAGATGCGATGCCGTATTCTTGCAATCGCGCTGGACCTGCATGAATAGCCACAACCGCCACTGGCAATCGTAGGTTATCCAATAATGCAGCCATATCCATTTTCCGAACTTCTTGTCCGTCATTCAACAGCAGCAATGTTTTCGGCTGTTCGCTGAACTGGTAAATATCCAGGAGCACCTCCCGGTCCAGTCCGGGTGCATAAACGAAATCATTCCAGATCATAAATTGAAGGTACGCATATTCAATTCGCGAAACATTTTTTAAATTTAGACAAAGCTTGCACCGTGATTGAAAATTTCTATAAATGGCATTCCCCCAACATAGACCAGGAATTTGAAATGTTGGTGTTCGGGCATGCTGGCTATCCGCTCCTATTGTTTCCTACCTCCATGGGTAGATATTATGAAAGTAAAGACAGAGGCCTCATAGAGGCTATCAGTTGGTTTATTGACGAAGGAATTGTTCGGGTATATTGCCCGGATAGTTATGACACGAGTAGTTGGTACAACAAAGACATCACACCCGCTGAAAGAGCGTATAACCATCAACGTTATGACAAACTCCTGCTGGAAGAAATATATCCGAGGATGACTACCGAAACAGGCCATACCCGGGTTATCACTGCTGGTTGCAGTTTCGGCGGATTTCATGCCACCTCTTTTGCATTTCGTCATCCGGAAATTGTATCTTATCTTTTCTCCCTCAGCGGCATTTTTGATATAAAATCCAGGCTGGATGGCTATTATGACGATCAAGTCTATTATAGTAATCCCGTGGATTTTATACGCGACAATCAACACGAAGCCCTCTGGCGTATGGGTATCATTCTCGGCGTCGCCGACAACGATGTTACCCGCACACAGAATGAAAATATGTCTGGCATACTGACCAGGAAGGATATCAACCATTGGCTGGATATACGTCCGGAAAGTACCCACGACTGGCCAGCATGGCGTAATATGCTTCCTCGCTATCTCTCATTAATCAGGTAACACATGAAAAAGATTGGCATCCTGTTCGGACAGGAAAATACCTTTCCACAAGCATTCGTAGACGCTATTAACCGGAAAAATCCGCCGGGAATATTCGCAGAATTTGTCACCATCGACAAAGTATTACAGGGAGAAGCGGCTGGATATGCTGTGATCATAGACCGTATTTCCCAGGATGTACCCTTCTACCGGGCTTATCTAAAAAATGCCGCCGCTTCTGGAACCGCCGTTATCAACAACCCGTTCTGGTGGAGCGCCGACGATAAATTTTTCAATAACGCCCTCGCAGAAAAAATTGGTGTACGCGTGCCCAGAACCGCACTGCTCCCCTCTTTTCAGTTGCCGGACAATACCTCCGATAAATCATTTCGCAATTTGATTTACCCCCTCAGTTGGAATGCCATCTTCGACTATGTAGGCTTTCCTGCCTACCTCAAACCCTTTGATGGCGGCGGTTGGAAGAACGTATTCCGATTGAACGACAAACAAGAGTTTTACAATATCCACCAGGAAACAGGTCAATTAGTCATGATGTTGCAGGAGGAGATCGATTTCACTTCCTACTACCGTTGTTACTGTATTGGCGGGAAACATGTGCATATTATGCCCTACAATCCCCGTCATCAGCATCACGAGCGTTACCATGCTGATTTCGACACGCCCCAGGCTGTGTTGGATGAAATTACCCGGGATACGTTGGCATTGAACCAACACCTGGGATACGATTTCAATACCGTGGAATTTGCCGTCAGAGGGGATGTACCTTATGCAATCGACTTTTGCAATCCTGCTCCCGATGCCGATATTCACTCCATTGGAAAAAAGAATTTCGAATGGATCGTGGAAATAAGCGCCGAATATGCCATAGAAAGAGCCATCGCACAGGAACCCGGAAAAGACAACCTCACTTGGGGAAAATTTATCCATCCTGATAAATAGAAAAAAATTACACCCGATTGATTTCCCGACATACATTTGTATAAATTAAAAACGATAGGAGCACTTTATGTACAATGCGTTCACAGTGGGTATAGAAGAAGAATACATGGTGATGGACCCCGTAACCAGGGAGTTGAGATCGCATGAACAAAAAATTGTGGAACATGCCCACAAGGTTATCCGCGACCAGGTGAAAGCAGAATTTCACCAGGCAGTAGTGGAAGTAGGCACCCGCGTTTGTAATAATATCCACGATGCCCGCGAAGATGTAGCCCTCCTGCGTAAAACCATCGCGCAGATTGCCGGGGATCTTGGCTTCAGCATCGGCGCTTCCGGGACTCACCCTTTCAGCCACTGGCAACAGCAATTGATTACGGATAATCCCCGCTATTTCGAAATCGTCAACGAAATGCAGGATGCCGCACGCTCCAATCTCATTTTTGGCCTGCACGTACATGTAGGCATGGAAAGTCGGGATATGGCACTACACATCGCTAATTCCGTTAGGTATTTCCTACCGCATATATTTGCATTAAGCACCAACAGCCCTTTCTGGGAAGGCCGGAATACCGGTTTTAAATCCTTCCGCACAAAGGTTTTTGATAAATTCCCTCGTACCGGTATCCCGGATTACTTTAGCAGCATTGAAGAATACGATCGTTATATCCAGCTCCTGGTGAAAACCAACTGTATAGACAATGCCAAAAAAGTATGGTGGGACCTGCGCGTACATCCTTTCTTCAACACCGTGGAATTCCGGATCTGTGATGTGCCTTTAACCCTAGACGATACCATCACCATTGCTGGATTGTTCCAAGCCGTATGTGCTAAGATCTATAAGCTCCGCATGCAGAACTTGAACTTCATTATCTATAACCGGGCTCTCGTCAACGAAAATAAATGGCGGGCTTCCCGTTATGGCATCGAGGGCAACCTAATCGATTTCGGTAAGGAAATGGAAGTGAATGCCAGGGCACTCATCTTTGAACTGCTCGACTTCATTGACGATGTGGTAGATGACTTAGGCAGCCGGGAAATTCTCAGTGCCACCGCCCGCATCCTCGAAAATGGAACTGGCGCCGATAGGCAACTGAAAGTGTACCAAGATACCCAAGACCTCGTTGCAGTAACCGATTTCATTCAGCAACAATTTCTTGCGAACTGCTAATTCCAGGATTCCTCCCATGATATTTGTAATTTTGCAGCATGCGCACCATTAAAATAGCCGTGCTGGATATGTACGAAGGCGTACCGAACGAGGGTATGCGCTGTATCCGGGAGATATTGCTGAAATATGCAGAGATGCACTCGCTCAATCTGCTTTTTGATGAATTTGAGGTAAGACTACAGCAACAGGTACCAGATACATCCTACGATATTTATATCTCCACTGGCGGCCCTGGAAGTCCGGTCGATAGTGAAGGTAGCGACTGGGAAAAGGCTTATTTCCACCTCGTGGAAAACCTGATGGCATGGAATAAAACACATGAACAGAAAAAGCCTGTGCTTTTTATCTGTCACTCCTACCAGATCATGTGCCGCTATTACAAGCTAGGGAATGTTTGCAAGCGCAAATCCCCTGCCTTCGGCGTTTTCCCCGTACATAAAACTGCTGCGGGCATGCAGGAAAAAGTATTCTCCGCATTGCCTGATCCTTTTTACATTGTGGACAGCCGCAACTGGCAAGTAATAGAACTCAATGAAGAGAACCTAGCCGCCATGGGCGCCAAAGTACTCGCCATTGAAAAAGAACGTCCGCACGTTCCGTTGGAACGCGCCACCATGGCCATCCGGTTCAATGAACATTTCATAGGAACCCAGTTCCATCCCGAAGCAGATGCCGCTGGTATGCACATGTACCTGTTACAAGACGAAAAGAAAGAACAGGTCATCGCCCATCACGGTATTGAAAAGTATGAAAGCATGCTTACCCAGCTCACCGATCCGGATAAAATCATGCTGACACACGACCGCTTCATCACCGCATTCCTGGATTATGCCATCTATGGTGCGCTCAGTGAGCGATTGGCCACCATCGAACGACTGGTACAGGTAGCGGCCCATAATGATAACGAAAACACATTCTTCTAAGCTATTTTACTATGATTCCTTCCGTAAGAAAAGCCTATAACGAAAAGTTCACCACAACGGCATATCACCATTTCTTACAGGGAATGGCCGAAGAAGCCGGTGTAGCCCCCGCATTCAGAGTGGCTGAAACGCCTGTATTTGTTCCCGGCGACCTGACAGCCAAGCTAGTACAGGCTTGCGAAGAAGTAGTGAATGTAATACTGCGGCCCGATTTCAAAACACTGACGGAAGAAGCCATTCCTCCAGCCCTCAAAGTGCCTGGAGAAAATGACCATCCGCACTTCATTGTGATCGATTTCGCCGTTACCCGCAACGAAGCCGGCGAACTGGAACCACAACTGATAGAACTGCAAGGCTTCCCTACCATGAACGCCTTCCAGCAGGTGATGGCCAAACAGTTTAGGAATCATTTTGAAATCCCTCAGGAACTCAATAACTATTTCAACGGTCTGGATGACGATAGCTATTATCAGCTCCTACGGGAGATGATCATCGGCGATCTTCCACCGGAAGAAGTCATTCTATTGGAAGTAAAACCGGAAGAACAGAAAACCAAAATCGATTTTTACAGCACCGAAAAATACCTGGGGATTCGTGCCGTGTGCATTACAGACCTGGTACAGGAAGGCAATCACCTTTTCTATCGTAAAGATGGCGTACTCACACCTGTAAAACGCATCTATAACCGCATTATCTTCGACGATCTGCAACGTCAGCAATCCACCTTGGGCGAGCATGTAAATCTCTTCCAAGACTTAGATGTAGAGTGGATTACGCATCCAAACTGGTTTTATCGGATCAGTAAGTATACTATGCCTTTGTTGCACAGTGATTATGTGCCTAAAAGCTGGTTTCTGCATCAACTGCCGGTAATTCCGACCGATCTAGAGAATTATGTACTGAAACCTTTGTTTTCCTTTGCAGGCCAGGGCGTGAAGATTGATGTAACAGCAGAAGATATCAATGCGATCAAAGATCCGGAAAACTGGATATTGCAGCATCGGGTACAATATGCACCTGTTATCGTAACGCCAGATGGTAATGCAATCTGTGAAATTCGCATGATCTATATCTGGCCAGATGGTGCGGCCCGACCTATGCTCGTGCATAACCTGTCCCGCATCAGTAAGGGCAGAATGATTGGAGTGGGCTTCAACAGTAATGATACCTGGGTAGGTGGCAGTTGCTGTTTCTTTGAAGCTATTCCGGCAGCTACGTAAATAACCTGCGTACCTGCACCCTATTTTTGATCCAAATCCCTATGTATGTTTAGTAACCTTGCCATCGATGTTGCCCTGGGGCTGATATTCATTTATCTCCTATATTCTCTGTTCGTCACTATCTTACAGGAAATGATCGCGCGCGCCTTTGGCCTGCGGTCACGTATCTTGTCGAAAGCGCTACGACGCATGTTGGATGAAGATACTCATGCAAATGACCTGGGAAAATTCGGAAAATTCACGTTTTTTACCTGGTTTTACGAAAAAGGATGGAGTATTGTCCACTATTTCAATCCATTTGCCGATGCTCCCATATTGAAAAAATTCTACGACTCTCCTTCCATTCATTACTTAGGAGAAAATACCGCCGCATCCAGGCCGGCGTATATCAGTCCGACTATCTTTTCTCAAACGATTGTGCACCTGTTGCGAACCAGTACTACTGCCAAGAGCAGTGATACGGAAACGATCCAGGCCGCGCTGGAAGAAAACAGCCTGCAATTAGGCCAACATACGGTATCGCATATACGAAATTTGTTTGCAGATGCAGGTGAAGATATTCCTCAGTTCAGGATACAATTAGAATCCTGGTTCAATGAAACCATGTCTAGGGCCAGCAGTTGGTATCGCAAGCATTGCCAGACCTGGCTATTGATCATTGGCTTCTTCATTGCCGGTATCTTCAACGTAGATACCATCGCGATTGCCAGGATTTTGATGAAAGATAAAACAGTACGACAGGAAATGGTGCAATTGGCCAGCAGTAGAAGCGATGCCTTTTATCCCATGGTAGACACGTTGCAACAACATCAACTATTTTATAAAGACAGTGCTTTCTTGCGTCAAGATACGAGTGTAAAGGCATTTGTGGCGGATACGGCTGTAGTGGCCGTATATGGCATGTTGCGCAGAGATGCGGCAGAGGCGCGCAATGTGTTGGGCATTCACCGGGATTTTGCTGTAGGGAGACTCGGACTCTCACACCCGCTGCAGGCAAACATCTGGTTGGTATTGGCAGGTTGGTTTATGACTGCCATGGCCATTTCCCTAGGGGCTCCGTTCTGGTTTGATCTATTAGGGAAGGTGGTGAAATTTCGGAATACGCCAGCCGACAGTAAATAATTATCTTTATCACAAATATTAGCTGTATGACTCGTACCAATTATTCCTCCGGAGCCACCTGGGAAGACAAAGTAGGTTATTCCAGAGCAGTGAGAACCGGAAATGTTATTGAAGTATCAGGTACCGTTGCAGAAGATGAAGGGAAAGTGGTGGCAGAGGGTAACGCGTATGAACAAACGAAATTTATTCTCGCCAAAATCGAAGCGGTATTAATTAGGGCGGGCGCCACTTTACATGATGTGGTAAGAACCAGGATGTTTGTGACGGATATCAGTCGCTGGGAAGAATTTGGCCGTGCTCATGGCGAGTTCTTCAAAAGTATCAAACCCGCTACTACCATGGTGGAGGTCAGCAAACTGATTGATCCCCGCTATTTGGTGGAAATAGAAGCTACCGCAATAGTAAAATCATAATAAAAGAAGCTGTATCAAAAAAGGGGAAATTGACATCTGTGACGTCAATTTCCCCTTTTTTTGTCGGCAAGAGCATTTTGCTGCTCCCGGAATTATCTCGATAAAAATATCAAAAACACGGATTAACCGTAGATTTCTCTCCATTTCAGCATACCGCCGGCCAGGTTCAACACATTGGTGAAGCCTTGTGTTTCCAGTGACATAGCTGCTTGTCCGCTGCGGTTACCACTGCGGCAGTAAACGATTACTTCTTTACCTTCCAGTCCTTCCAGTTCATCGATTTGCATCATCTGGATTTGACCCAATGGCACATGAATGCCGCCAATATTGAATTCAGCGCGTTCGTGTGGTTCTCTTACATCCACCAGTGTCAGTTGCTCACCAGCATCCAGACGTGCTTTTAATTCTTCAGCAGTTATGTTTTGCATACTTTTCTTTTTTAATGATTGTTGATTACCAGTAAAATTAACCAATTTTTCCTACTCACCCGCAGGAGGCTGCTGTGCAGCTCCAGAACTATCTTTCACCGGTTTGGTAGCAGATAGGTAGAGATCTACGGCTTCCCCAGCTCTTACCATATTGAAATCCCCGATTTCGTTCTTACGGGTAGGATACTGCTTGTAAATGTAGGCATTCAGGGTATCTGATACATTTGGATCGATAATTACTGAACCTGGGTTTAGATTGCTGGCGCTCAGGATTTCCTTTGCTTCTGCATAAGTCAGACCGATAAAATCAGGTACTGGGTTCTCCACGCTTCCTCTACCACTACTGAGAATCAGGGTGATATTGGTTCCTTCCGCCACCATGGTACCGGGTTTCAGTGTTTTGCCATTTAGGAGCTGTTGCAACACCGTATTGGTAGCGAAATCCGGTTTATAGATAGTATCCCCTACATTCAGGCGCAGACTTTTCAGCATCATTTCCGCACTACGGAAGGTAAGTCCTTCTAAGTCCGGCATAGCCACCATTGGGGCTACGGTTTTATTGACGGTCAGGTGGATGGTTCTACCCATTTTCACTTCCGCCCCTTTATCGGGCGTTTGGGCCCATACTGCCAGTGGCGGAATACTATCGATAAAAATAGAATCTCTCACTTCTGCATCAAATCCAGCAGCTTCCAGTTTGGCAATAGCATTTTTAACATTCAAACCTTTTACATCAGGCACTGTGAGCTGTTTACCATGTTTGGTAATGATAGGCAGCATCGTAAAGAAGATGACAGCCAACAGGAAAAACATGGCAATCACCGCCACCACATTGACTACAAAAGATCGTTTAGTAATAAAATCAAACACAGTTTATTACGTTAAAAGTGATAAATCAGTTACAGGTTAGCCTTTCATCGCTTCTTCCAGCACAGCGCCGTAGAAGTCGGTCAAAGTCATCCCTGCAGCCCTTACCTGTTGCGGGATCAGGCTGTTTTCAGACTGACCGGGCATGGTGTTGGCTTCCAGGAAAAATAGTTTATTATTGGCTTCCTCCCAAATAAAGTCGATTCGGGTGATGCCTTTACAGTTCAGCAGGTTATACAGTTTAGAAGCGGTTTGTTGTACCAGGGCTGTAATTTCAGCAGGTACAGGAGCTGGCGTGATTTCGTTGGAAACGCCTGGTGTATATTTCGCTTCGTAGTCGAAGAACTCTTTGCTGCTCACTACCTCTGTAATAGGGAGTACATGCAACTGGCCACCAGCGCGGTATACGCCAATTGTCAGTTCTCTACCCTTTACAAATTCTTCGATCAGGATCTGGGAATCTTCCTTGAAAGCTTTGTCAATAGCTGGTTGCAGCTCTTCTGCAGTTTTAACTTTTGACATACCGATACTGCTGCCACCTTCTGCAGGCTTTACAAATATCGGTAAGTGCAGTTGCTGGAGGATATCCTGGGTATTATAAGGCTGATTATTGAAGATATGAACGGATTTGGAAACATTCACCACATTTAACGCCGCCACTACTTTATTGCAATAGCTTTTGTTGAAGGTCAGTGCAGAGGTAACCATTCCACAGCTAGTGTATGGAATGTCCAGCATTTCAAAATATCCTTGCAGGCGGCCATCTTCGCCAGGAGTGCCGTGAATACCGATAAAAACACAGTCAAATTTGATTTTATTCCCATTGATGGTCAGGGAAAAATCATTCTTATCCACCTCATATTGTTGGCCATCAGGAGCAGTGTGTGTCCAGCCCTCGCGGGTAACAATAATTTTATAGACCGCATACTTGTTGCTGTCCAGGTTTTTCTCAATGGTAACAGCGCTTTGTACTGAAATTACATATTCTCCGGAGTAGCCACCGGCAACTAAAGCAATATTTTTCTTCATAAGATGACTGAGCTATAAGCGGGTAAAGTTAAGGAAAGTTTTTTGCCGTACAAGAGGCCAGAAAATAATAGCGGAAAGAAGGGAGTCCGGCCAGGGGCCGGGCTCCAGCAAAGCTATCGTGTGTTATTCAGCATGGAGAAAAGCCTGTTTCTCGAGTAGTTCGTCAAGCGTTTCTCTGTACAATTCGTCCGGAACACAGGCATCTACGGGGCAAACATCCGCGCAGCGGGGTGCTTCATGGAAACCCTGGCATTCCGTGCATTTGTCCGGGACGATGTAAAAGATATCGTTGCTGAGAGGGGGTTTTCGCTGGCTGGTATCCAGCGGTTCATTGTTCCTGAGGACTACCTGTCCTTTGAGGGAGGTCCCCTCTGCCAGGGACCATTCTACGCCTTGTTCATAAATGGCGTTGTTGGGGCATTCATTAATTTTTAATGCCATAGGGAATAAGATTTAGTTATTAATCTATGTCACTGGCAAGGTACGATGCCTACCTATGATTACCTAACGTCCAGCGTATATACGAAGACTGTTATGAGCATAAAAAAACCGCTCTGGCACCATTCCAGAGCGGTTCTAGCTTCCTTTGAATATATTAACTACATGTGCAGTTTTTCTTTCTTACCCAGCAGTTCATCTACTGTTTCTTGGTACATTTCGTCTGGTACACAGCAGTCTACAGGGCAAACAGCTGCACATTGTGGTTCCTCATGAAATCCCTGGCATTCAGTACATTTATTAGGAACGATGTAGTATGTATCTACGCTAATAGGAGCATTACGCTGATCAGCATCCATAGTGGAGCCATCCATCAGGGTATAAGTTCCTTTTACACTGGTTCCATCAGCAATGGCCCATTCCACTCCGCCTTCATAAATTGCATTGTTTGGGCATTCTGGTTCGCAAGCGCCGCAGTTAATACATTCGTCTGTTATCTTAATTGCCATAGAGTAAACTTTTTGTTTAAGTAGTAAGCCATTAATTTTGTGGACAAAAATATAATTTTCCGGGTTTAATCAAGTCATTATTTATTAAAGATTCATGAATATAGCAGAAAAAGAAGCAGCGCTGGTGCGCCTGGGCCAATACCTGGCCGGAAACAGCCCTGAATGGGAAGTGGTTAAGGAGAGGGCTTATATCGCCAATGGATGGTTTATCCCGGCATTTATCAACAATGCGCTGGAAAATATCTGCCAATACTTCCTGGAACCTGCCAAACTCCAGCAATGGCTGCAGTCCTATCCTGCTGTAACAGCAGACCGTACTCCTCGTAAAGTGGGTATTGTGGCAGCGGGAAATATTCCCCTGGTAGGGTTCCATGATTGGCTCTGCGGATTTATCAGTGGCCATCAAGTGAAACTGAAGCTCTCCGGTAAGGATGAAATCCTCATGAAGCATATCCTGAGCAAAATGGAGGAATGGTACCCTGAAACAGCCGGCCAGACGGAAGTTTTGGACATGCTGAAGGACTGTGAGGCTTATATCGCCACAGGCAGCAACAATTCTGCCCGCTATTTCAATTACTATTTCGCTAAATATCCACATATCATTCGCCATAACCGCACTTCCGCAGCAGTACTTACCGGTAAAGAAACCCCGGCCGAACTGGAAGCCCTCGCAGATGATATTATGCTTTATTTCGGCCTGGGATGCCGCAATGTGACCAAAATATTTGTACCAAGGGATTATAATTTCCAACCCCTACTGGATGCACTCAACAAGTACAGCTACCTGATGGATCATCACAAGTACAAAAACAATTACGATTATAACCTGGCCTTGCTGCTCCTAAATAACAGTCCTTATATCACCAATGGCACCCTGCTGTTACATGAAGCGGAATCCCTGTTTAGTCCGCTGAGCGTACTGAATTATGGTTATTATGATGATATCCAGGAATTGGCTGCTTCCCTTCATCAGGACGAAGTACTGCAATGCCTGGTAGGAAAGGATTTTATACCTTTCGGGTACGCACAACAACCAGCACTCCAGGAATATGCTGATGGGGTAGATACTATGGCATTTTTACTGGGCATCTAACAAAATGTCGCATCAGATTGTTATCCTGTCAGGTGGTAAATGAAGGGTTGTCAGCCCGATATCCGTTAATCTTTAATTTAAATTAACGATTGATATAAAAAACTGTTAAAGTGAAGAGAGACAAGGATATTTGATTAAACACGGATATTAAATTTGTATCGAAGGCATTAAAATTGACCTGAAGTGCGTGTTACAAATTTATTCGTACGCTAAACACACTATAATATGAAATTCAAGCAAATTGTTACAATTGTCCTTATCAGCATTGTGACCGCTTCTGCCTCCATATTTGTGTACAGCAAATATATCCAACCCAGACAGGCAGGAATTTTCCAGAATGGCTCAGCCGACATACCTGTGAATTATGCCCGGTATATGCCCGGCACGGAACACAATAGTGGTGCATTACCCCCATCTGATTTTACAGCGGCTGCAAAAACCGCGGTACCAGGAGTGGTTCATATCAAGACGAAAATCAATCCCCGCCAGGTAACCAACGGTAATAACCTGCAGCGTAAACGTTCTATCTTGCAGGATCTCTTCGGCGATGATTTCTTCGGCGATGAATTTAACGGTAGCGGAGATGGCCGCAGATATTACATTCCAGGCCAGATGGCTTCTGGTTCCGGCGTGTTGATTTCTGACGATGGTTATATCGTTACCAACAACCACGTGATCGATGACGCAGATGACATAGCGGTATCACTCTCTAACAGTGGTAAAACCTATAAGGCGAAATTGATCGGTGCAGATCCAAGCACAGACTTGGCTGTTATCAAAATTGAGGCAAGTGGATTGCCCTACTTACTGTATGGCAACTCCGACAATGTAGAAATCGGACAATGGGTACTGGCGGTAGGTTATCCGCTGAACCTAGATGCAACGGTTACTGCCGGTATCGTAAGTGCTAAGTCACGCACGATCGGGATTAATAAGAGTCGCGGTTCCCGTAACAGCGCTATAGAATCATTTATCCAAACCGATGCTGCCGTTAACCAAGGTAACAGTGGTGGCGCCCTCGTCAACACCAACGGTGAGCTAGTGGGTATCAACTCCGCTATCGCCTCTCCTACCGGTTCTTATGCAGGTTACTCTTACGCCATCCCAGTAAACCTGGTGAAAAAAGTAGTGAACGACCTGATGAAATACGGTAATGTGCAACGTGCTTACTTAGGTGTTTCCTATATGCCTGGTTCTGTCATTGCTTCCCTTACCGATGACCAGTTGAAAGAACTGGGTGTAAGAAGAGATGCTCCAGGCGTACAGATTACGGAAGTGGTAGACAATGGTTCTGCTAAAGCTGCCGGCCTCAAAACGGGCGATATCATCATCAAAATCAACGGAGTGCCTATTCCTGGTGCATCCCAGATGACAGAACAAATTGCCCGCTATAAACCAGGCGATAAAATCACCATCACGTACTTGCGCAATAACAAGGAAATGACTGCTGAGAATGTAGTCCTGCGAAACCTGGCTGGTAATACCGATGTGGTAAAAACCACTATGATAGACCGATTGGGCGCAGATTTATCCGCACTGGATAAAGATGACGCTCGCAGACTCGGTATTCGTGGCGGTGTTTGGGTAAGTGCTATTGGCAATGGTATCCTAAAAAAACAAACAACCATGGCTCCCGGCTTCCTCATTATCAAAGCTGGCGACCAAACCATTACCACGCCGGATGAACTGGCGAAAGTGCTGGATAAAAAATCCACCGTTCAACTGATTGGATTATATCCAGAAAAAAGCACTAATATCTACTATTACAATATTCAAACTGGCAGCGCTGCCAGGGAAAGCTTCTAATCAAAGCGCAAGCATTACGAAAAAGGCGGTCTGACCAGACCGCCTTTTTTTTATGGACTCCCGAAGCAGTTCATACAAATAAAAAGAGTCACCCCTGGTGACCCTTTTTATCTTAAGCAATACCTGCATTGCCTGAAAAAACTTCACAGGTAATCAGCCATATCTATGAAAACCCATATTGAAAATAGGATATAGATATGATAATATTTATGCTTTCCCGTCAAATGCGAAAATTACCTTGTGAATGCATAAAAAAGCCGGTTAAGCGCAAGCTAACCGGCTGTTAAATATCATTAAATTTTATAAATTAAAGATTAATCACACCCTTTAACTGGGTAAAGAACTCTTCTTTTTTGCGGGAGGAGATCGGGATATTCTTCTGATCGCTCATGACAACGGCAGTACCCAATCCTTTGATGATCTTGACAATATGGTGAATATTGATCAGGAAAGACTTATGCACCCGATAAAAGCCTTTATCGGAGAGCATCTCTTCGTATTCTTTCAGCGACTTTGAGATTAGGTGAGAAACATTATTGATCAACTGTATTTTGGTATAGCTGTCAAATGCTTCGCAGTAGATAATATCTTTCAGGTCTATGACATTGTAGCCGTCGTTAACGGGGATTACAATTTTAGAGAAGGCATTATCATTGTTCTTTACATAGTCTTTCAGGATGGAGGCCAGTTCATTGAGGCGGCCTTTTTTACTTTTCTTCACCTTTTCCAGCGCGTCTTCTACTTCACTTACTTTGATTGGTTTCAGTAGATAATCGAGGGCTGCAAATTTGATGGCTTGAAGGGCATATTCCTGAAAAGCTGTGATGAAAATTACTTCAAAGTTCAGTACAGGGAACATTTCCAGCAACTGGAACCCGTTATGCGGAGGCATCTCGATATCCAGGAAAAGTACATCAATGGGGTTGTTTTTAATCATTTCTGCCGCCTCATGGATATTTTGCGCTTCTCCCACTACAGTGACATCCTTACAGTAATTCTCAAGGATATTTCGCAAAATATGAATGTTGCGGACTTCATCGTCGACAATGGCAGCTTTTATATTACTCATAACATCTTAACAATGGGAATCAGGATTTCAACTAAGGTACCTTCCTTATTGCCGAAACCAGATTTAAATTTATCAATAATTTCTAACTTTCCAACACTTCCATTAAAAGATTTTATAATCTGCAATCGCTCCTTAATCACGCTCAGTGCGGTAGATTCGTGTTTTACCAGTCTTGTACTTTTCAAGGTATTGGACTTATCCCATCCTATTCCATCATCGTCTACAGAGCAATATAACAGATCATCCAACATTTCCAATCTTATTTCCAGGCAACCGCTACTGTTTTTCGGTGCCAGTCCGTGTTTGATCGCATTTTCCACAATAGGTTGAATGATCATAGGCGGAATATAGATGGTATAGTCCTTCAGGGATTCCTGAAGGGTAAATTTATAGGTAAATGAATGAGCAAAGCGTATTTTCTCCAGCTCCAGGTACCTGGTCAGAAAGGCTATTTCCTCTTCCAAAGAGATATACGATTTCCGGGAATTATTCAACATCTGCCGCATTAGTGTGGCAAAGTCGGCCAGGAAATTCAATGCTTGTTTTTCTTCTTTTTCCAGAATCAGATGCTGTACTGAATTTAGCGAATTAAAGATGAAATGTGGGTTCATCTGGTTCGTCAGGGCTTTGGCTTCCAGCTCTGCGATTCGCCGGTTATATTCTGTCTTTCTTTTTTCCGATTGTTTGATTCTGCGTACAATATAGCGTAAAATAAAAAGAATTACCAGTAATCCCAATAACAGTAATATTCCCCTGGCCCACCATTGCTGGTACCAACGGGGTAATATGCTCACATTAAGGTTGATTGGCTGACTCCAGTCACTTTTATATTTCCTGGCACGTACCATCAGCTTGTAAACTCCAGGCTGCAGATCCGGGAACGGGATAATATTGGAATTGGACATGGTAGTTTGCCATCCGGTAGTACTGTCACCAGAGAAATTATACTGGTATTCCACCTGGTCCGGCAGATCGAATACAATGGTACCGAATTCCGCTTCAAACGAGGATTTTCGCTGATATAAATGAACGAAATCCTTTGCTGGCAAGAAGGTACTGTCTGCATACCGGATATTACTGAGGTAAATCACCGGCGGTACAGAATCCACCGGCATGTTATTCCCTTTGAAATAGCACAAGCCATTGGAAGTAGCGATATACAGCATATCGTCATCTGAATACACGCCACGGATGTCATCAGACATCAGGCCATCATTAGAGGTAATATTGCGGACAATATGCTGATTGGTTACATTGATAACGCTCACGCCTTTATTGGTAGCCACATATAGTTTACCAACCCCATCGTAATAGAGTTGCTGGCAGATATCTGAGGCTAGGCCGTTGGCTGTAGAGAGATGCCGAACCACCGAGTCGTGGTGCATCACATAAATGCCCTGGTCGCTGGTACCTATCCAAAGAAATCCGTTGATCCATTTCAGGTCCTTGATGCTTTGTTTCAGGTGCGTATTGTTGCCAGGTCTTACCAATTGCCGGTTATTATCTGAACAGTAATACAGTCCGTTATTGGTACCCACGAAATAAGTAGAATCATCTACCGATGCGATGGACGTGACCACCATATCCAAATCAGGGATCACATAATTATCCAGAGCGATGACTTGGTTTTTAGCAGCAATGCGAATTTTCCCAGATGGGGATACGTCTACATCTTTCAGCATTTTCACGGATCGCAGCAAACTAGGGCGTTGCGTAGCGGTATTGAACTGAAAAAGGGCATTATCCGTAGCGATGAGCACACTATTATCCTTGTAAGGAATAATGGAGAGCAGGCTATTTCTACCGGTGGTCGTATCCAGCGTAAATTGGCGGATATTTCCCTGTGCATCCATGGTATTGAGGATACCAGCATTCTGGCCTATCAGTAGCAGATCTGTTTTTTTGTCTTTACAGATACTGAAGATAGAGTGAGAATAAAGTCCGTTGGTATTATCGAGATAGCTGAAGTAAAAATTCTTATAAGGAATATAATACACCCCATCTCCGAAAGTAGTGATCCAGATATTGCCATCCCGATCTTTGAGAAGGGAGGTGATGTAGTGATTTTCCAGCAGCCGGGTTACTTTTCGTTCTCCTTTGAAGAAGTTTTTGATGAAGTAGAGTGCCCGTTGCGTGCCTACCCAGAGGTTATCATTATCTAGACAGATATCGCTGATATCTTCTCGGATGCCCCATTCAGGTCCATTAAAAAAGCTGATGGCATCTTTAAATCGATAAGAATAGAGGCTATTTTTCAGGATGACTACTGGATGGCTAGCAATACGACTGCGGAAATCCGGATCATCTACTGGGTAAGGGGGTACGGAAATAATTTTTTGTTCAGGGTTATTGGGATCTTTCAGTGTTTCCAGGCGGAAGGCATTCTGTAGGGGATGGAAGATACTATCACGGGCTAGGAGGAAGCGAACATCACTACCGGTGGAGCCTTGTTTATCGTAGGTGATTCTTTTCCCGTTATAGAGCAGACTCCTATTATTGGAGTTGAGGAACCAAATGAGGTTTCCTCCTATTCCCTCGAAGGCATATTGGAGGTAATGTCCATGAGAATTGAAGGTAAGAGTGGTATCGTTTTCCTCGTTGTGAATAACAGAATTGAAGTAATAGGAAGGTTTGCCATTGAGGGTGAAGAACCATACCCTTCCTTTAGAATCTGCGGTCAGTTTGACCACATCGTTATCTGTCAGGCCATCTTTTTTAGCGTAGTTGCGAAAGCGTTTACCATCGAACTTACTGACACCTGTGGGAGTAGAGAACCAGATAAACCCATCTTTATCTTGTACCGCTGCATATACGGTGGCATTTGCCAGTCCGTCTTTCACGTTGAAGTTACGGATCATGAGGCCCTGTGCGCGGGCAACCGTACTAACACAAAAGATGGCCAGCATCCAAAACAATATGTAACGGACAGAGGGCATCGGATAAATTTACTGGTTTCTTTTGGAATGAGGGAAAGAAATTAAAAATAATTACAATGAGTGCAAATGCACTCATTGTAATTATTTGCCGCATGCATATAGGGATATATGCTGCTATTAGTATGCTCTTGCGAACAGCACTCTTTCTTTTGAAGGCTTGCCAGTGAGTATACAAACGCCTTCTTCCTGCGGATTATTAAGCGGAATACAACGGATAGTTGCTTTGGTAAGCTCTTTAATTTTCTCTTCCGTTTCGCTGGTACCATCCCAGTGAGCGCTTACGAAACCTGCTTTTCCGTCCAGCACTTGTTTGAATTCTTCGAAGGTATCTACACGGGTGATGTGTTCATCGCGGTAGGTCTTAGCCTTGTTGAAGAGGTTCTGCTGGATTTCTTCCAGAAGGTCTTGGATACGTTGGCCCAGGCCTTCTAGTGGCAATGTTTCTTTCGTTTTATTATCGCGGCGGGCTACTTCAGCAACGCCGTTTTCAATATCTCTTGCGCCGATAGCGATACGAACAGGTACGCCTTTCATTTCGTACTCAGCGAATTTCCAACCTGGGCGGTTATTATCGCTGTCGTCATATTTTACGCTAACGCCGAGTTTCTTCAGGTCCGCTATGAGTGCGTGTACTTTCGCATCGATGGTAGCTTTCTGTTCTTCTCCTTTGAAGATAGGCACGATTACTACTTGCAGCGGAGCGATTCTTGGAGGCAGTACCAGACCTTGGTCGTCGGAATGCACCATGATCAAACCACCGATCAGGCGAGTGGAAACGCCCCAAGAGGTAGCCCATACGTATTCCAGTTTATTTTCCTTGTTGGAAAACTGTACGTTGAATGCTTTAGCGAAGTTCTGGCCGAGGAAGTGAGAAGTACCTGCTTGGAGGGCTTTACCATCTTGCATGAGTGCTTCGATACAGTAAGTATCTACAGCGCCGGCAAAGCGTTCGTTGGCAGTTTTCACCCCACGAACAACTGGTACTGCCATGTAATGTTCCGCGAAATCTGCATATACATTCAGCATTTGGGTTGTTTCAGCTACGGCTTCTTCTGCAGTAGCATGGGCAGTGTGACCTTCTTGCCAGAGGAATTCTGCTGTACGCAGGAACAGGCGGGTACGCATTTCCCAGCGAACTACGTTGGCCCATTGGTTAATGAGCAGGGGCAGATCGCGGTATGACTGGATCCAGTCTTTATATGTATTCCAAATGATGGTTTCAGAAGTTGGGCGAACGATCAGTTCTTCTTCCAGTTTAGCTTCAGGGTCTACCACTACGCCGCCGCCATTGGGGTCGTTTTTCAGGCGGTAGTGAGTTACCACGGCACATTCTTTAGCGAACCCTTCGATGTGTGCTGCTTCTTTACTGAGGAAGCTTTTGGGGATAAACAGCGGGAAATAAGCGTTCTGGTGACCGGTTTCTTTGAATTTGCGGTCCAATACATCGCGCATGGCTTCCCATAAAGCAAAGCCGTATGGTTTGATAACCATACATCCTTTTACGGCAGAGTAGTCTGCCAGTCCACCTTTCAGCACCAAGTCGTTGTACCACTGGGAATAATCTGCTGAACGGGCGGTGATCTCTTTACTCATAAATAAAATATCTAATTTATATATCTTTATATTTAAACAAAAAATCTGTAAAATTATCCTGATATAAAATTTTTCCTATATCAAGAAAATTAAATAATAGTCTGGCGTAATTTTTGACTAATATTCAAAAAGAAAATGCTACAAACCTACATGAAAATCATAAAGCAGCAAATAGTTGCAACAAAATAATATAGAGGGGTTTGTATATTGTAACTTTGTTCAGCTAAAATCCGTTTAAATAAAGTAGATTTACAGTACAGATCACGCATAAAATATATTTCAAATGAAGCCTATATCATATTTTTTCATTTTGGCAGGAACCTTGGCCCTCGGGGCTTGTTCCAGCGCGTATAGAACTACGGGTACGCCGGATGATGTATACTATTCACCCCGTCAGCAACAGAACCCTGCCTATGCTGGTAATTATTCCAATGGCAATTCCCGCCAGGATGATAATACCTATAGTACGGTACCTGCCGCAGACGATGATGGCGGCACTTATGTAACCTATAGTGACGAGCAGGGTGATTATGAGCGTCGCTTGGATCGCTTCGGAAGCGGTGGGTCTAGTTACAGAGGCAGCTACATGGATGGTTACTACGATGGTATGTATGCCAACAGCTTTAACTATGGCATGAGCTATGGTATGGGTTATGGATATCCATATTCCAGCTTTGGTTATGGCTACAGTCCTTTCTGGGGTTCTTCTATGGGTCTCAGTTTAGGTTGGGGTTTGGGCGGATTTTACAGCCCATGGAGCTATGGCTACTACGGTGGCGGTTGGGGTTATCCTTACTATGCTTACAACCCATATTACTACCCATACTATGCGGGTGGTTACTATGGTCACGGATACTACGGTGGTGGTTATGGCGGCGGATACTACAGCCGTTCTACCTACGGACCAGTATACAACAGGGTAAACAATAACTATAATCGTCCTGTACGCAGTGGTGGTATGGCCGGTGGTTCTACCCCTCGTCCAGACAGAGGTGGTTATCAACCAATTGGTAACAACACTGGCTACGGTCGTCCAAGCAGAGTAAGCTATCAGCCAACCAACAATAACGGTGGCGGATATACGGCTCCAGCAAACACAGAAAGACCTCGCAGGGTATTCCAGCAGTCTTCCGGTGAAAGACCTGTTTACCAACCAAGCAATAACAGTTCTCGTCCTTCCCGCGTGGAATATAGCAGACCACAACAAAGTCAACCTAGCTATTCACAGCCTTCATACTCACAGCCTAGCTACAGCGCTCCAAGCGGTGGTGGTGGCCGAGTAGGCGGCGGCGGTGGTGGAGGCGGTAGCCGTCCATCTAGAGGTGGTCGTTAATAAAGCATTTAGTGATAAGCGTAGCCTCAAAAACTACGCTTATCTTTTCTACCCACATACGAATTGCACGTCGACGAACGTTTTTAGCCAACATAACCCGTTAGGTTAAGCAAAAAGAAAGTACCTGCATATCTTTTTAAGTTTTAATTTATGATCAAGAGCATCTATCCTCTTCTGGGAGGGTTGTTATTAACTGTTTCCGCTATGGCTCAGTCTGCTCCAGACGCACTGATGATTTCCAATCAGCAGCCCAGTGGTACAGCCAGAACACAAGCATTAGGAGGCGTATCTGTAGGATTAGGAGGCGACTTTTCATCCGCATTTTCCAACCCGGCCGGTATCGGTATCTTCAAAACTGGAGAGTTTCTCATCTCCGGTGGCGTTGGTATCTCCAGCAATACAACTTCCTACCTGCCAAAAGCAGATCCACTGGATATAAAAGGCAGTCGCACTAACTTCCAAGTACCCAATATTGGCGTAGTGATTGCCGCCAACAGAGCTACTGGCCCTAACAGTTGGAATAACTTCTCTTTCGCAGTTGGCGCCAATCGCCAGGCGAATTTCAATAACAGGATCAATATCGGTGGCGTTACTAGCACCACCTCTTATACAGAAAACTGGATAGATCAACTATGGTCTGCGGGCTTCAATCCAATGGACCCAACATATACGCCCACCGGTGCTGGATTGGCCTTTAAACAAGGGCTTATTCACTCTTATGTGAACAGTAAAGGAGAAACCGATCTGCTTTCTGAAGCCTCTCCAGTTCGCCAGACTGGCGGTCTCGCCTCTATCTATCAACGTGCTGCACTGGATACCAAAGGTGGATTGACTGATTATACCATTGCCTTCGGAGGTAATTATGGTGATAGATTCTATATCGGCGCCGGCCTCGTTGTTCCTAGTATCAATTACCAGGAAACGCTGTCTGTATCTGAAGATGATAACACAGGTAATCCTAATAACAATTTCAAATACTTCGACTACAACCAGTATACTAAAATATCCGGACTGGGTATTGCCGCCAATATCGGTATCCTCTATAAAATCACAGATCGATTCCGTATCGGTGCTAACTTCCGCACTCCTACCAAGTACAGCATGAACATCACGCAAGGTGGGGACCTGGCTTCTGACACAGAAGGTTGGGGCGGCAAAAAATATAATACTGCAGCAGATTACAGCCTGTTGAAAGATTATAGCTACGATCTGACAGCTCCCCTCCGACTCAGTGGTGGCGCTTCTTATTTCTTCGGAAATTTGAAAGATCCAGATGCTGTTACCGGTTTTATTGCGGCTGACTATGAGTATGTTAACCACAGCAAATCCAAATACAATTTTGCAGATGATAAAGCAGGTTCACGTTCAGTGAATGACGCTATCGGTTTCCTCTACAAAAGCGCTTCCAACTTCAAAGTGGGTGCAGAGGTTAAATTTGCTCGCATCTTCGCGGTACGCGGTGGTTTTGCACAATTTGGCAATCCTTACTCCAACGATACCTACAATATGAGCGTAGATGCATCCCGCAGAACATACAGCGGTGGCGTAGGCGTACGTACTAAAGGTATCTATGTAGACCTGACCTACAGCTATACACAGGGTAAAGATTTCTATCAGTTGTATACTACTGATATTGCTGATTACTACCCTCCTGCTGCTATGGTGGACTTCAAAAGAAGTAATATTATGGCTACTGTTGGATTCAAATTTTAATTTTGAGAAGTCTTTAATAAGCACTGAAGAGTGCTGTATCAAACAAAGGGATTGACGTCTGCGACGTCAATCCCTTTGTTTATTTTTTTTGTTGTCCCTGCCCGTTGGGCAGGGACAACAAGCTGGAAAGAAGTTCCGGTGCTTATCGTAGCGTCTTTTAGCGATTTTTATTTTTCTGTTGTCCCTAACCGCTGGGCAGGGACAACAAGCAGGAAAGAAGTTCCGGTGCTTATCGTAGCGTCTTTTAGCGATTTTTATTTTTCTGTTGTCCCTAACCGTTGGGCAGGGACAACAAGCAGAAGAAAATGCACTAAAGTTGTCTTGTTACCCAATTTTCCAGCTCATCTCCTTCTCGAGCATCGAACCAATTATACTCTTTGTCTTTGCGAAACCAGGTCAATTGGCGTTTGGCGTATTGTCGGGTATGTACTTTAATATCTTCCAAAGCTTGTTCCAGCGATAATTTACCATCCAGGTAGTCAAATATTTCCGTGTAGCCCACTGTACGAAGGGCATTATGGGTGCGGTAAGGTAATACGGACTTCACTTCAGCTACCAATCCTGCTGCGGCCATTAGGTCTACTCGTTTGTTGATATTCTCATGGAGTAATTCCTTTGGCAATGTGATCACGGTTTTGATGATACGGAAATCACGTTGCCGTTTAACAGCAGTGCGGAAGGTGGTAATAGATTTTCCGGTGGTTTCCAGTACTTCCAATGCGCGAATCAATCGGGCAGGGTTGTGCACTTCTGCGATGGCGTAGAAGTCGGGGTCCCGGCGTTGGATTTCTTCTTGGAGCCAGGAGATGCCTTGTGCCTCATATTGGGCCATAATGGCTTGTCTGACCTCCGCTGGAATTTGTGGCATATCATCCATTCCTTCCGCGAAAGCGCGGATATACAGGCCGGTGCCACCGCACATAATAGCCACATCGTTGGAAGTAAAAATTTCCTGGCAGTATTGGAGTGCCAGTTTTTCGTACATGCCAGCGTTGACTTCTTCCTGGATACTATGGGAGTCGATAAAATAGTGAGGCACTGCCGCCAGCTCTTCCTGAGATGGCTTCGCAGTGCCTATACTAATTTCTTTATAACATTGCCTGGAGTCAGCCGATATGATAGAGGTATTGAACAGTTTGGCTAATCGTATAGCCATGGCCGTTTTCCCCGAAGCGGTGGGTCCAGCAATTACAATTACTGTTTTTTGCATATCAGAACATCAAATCATCCTCAGCACCCATCTCTTCTGCCTGATCATTTTCTGTGGAGTCTTCCTCTCCTTCCTCACCAAATCCTTCTTCGTCCATGCCCTCTTTATTGAGGTCATATTTTTCTTCCATTTCCACGAGTTTATCACCTACGAGGCCTTTAGTACCATATTGGCTAGGGGCCAGGCCTTCTTTGCGTACGCATAAAGGATAGGTAACTTTAATATTCTCCTCTTTGGAAACACCGATTAATTCCACCAAAAAGCTCCAGTTTTTGGCAAAATCATAGAGGTAGATAAATTTCTGGTTAGGGTCCTTCACAGCAGCGCCGATCGGGGTTTCAGACATAAGCAATGGTTCTGCCTTACGGGGGGTTTTATCCATTTCCAGGATTATTTCCCTTCCGCGTTGCCAGTTGTCATTACTGCGGAAAAAAGTCGCCTTATGTTTGGAGTCGAATTCGAATGCTTGCAGGATTGCCTGGTGAAATTGTAAAAACGTTTGATTAGGCTTTATAGCAATATCCCTGTAAACGCTTTCATCTTCTTCCCAGTAAACTCTGAATTTCAAAACCGGCATGACAATAAGTTATAAGTTAGATAAATATATAAAGGTTTAACGCTCAATGACGCGCAGTGTCGCTAACAGTTACGCTATAACTCTGTAATGTAAAAATACCAATTTTATTTTACAGGGGTTAAGTTGAAAGATTTTGCTTTTTCCAACATAAACGCATATGCTGCCTCGTAAGTGTTGGGGATTTCTCCATCCAGGATAGCTTCTCTGATAGCGGTTTTCAGGTCGCCGACCACGCGGCCAGGAGAGAGTCCGAAGATTTCCATAATCATTTCACCGGTGATGGGCGGTTGCCAATTACGGATACGATCTGATTCTTCTACTTCCTTCATGCGGGCGCGTACCAGTTCAAAATTTTCCAGGTAGCGTTTAACTTTCACTTTGTTTTTGGAGGTGATATCCGCTTCGCAGAGCAACATCAGTCCGTCGATATCATCCCCGGCATCGAAGAGTAATCTGCGAATAGCCGAGTCCGTGATATTCTCTTTTGTAAGTGAAATAGGGCGCAGGTGTAGTTCTACCAATTTTTTCACCAAGCGCATTTTATCTCCCATCGGCAATTTGAACTTGCTGAAGATACGTGTCACCATTTTACCGCCGAGGGCATCGTGGCCGTGGAAAGTCCATCCATGGCCCGGTTCGAACTTTTTGGTAGCTGGTTTTGCGATATCGTGCAGCAGTGCTGCCCAACGCAACCAGAGGTCGCGGGTATTTTGAGAGATATTATCTACCACTTGTAAAGTGTGATAGAAATTATCTTTATGTCCTTTCCCTTCCAGCATTTCCACGCCCACTAGGTCTACCATTTGCGGGAGGATAATCTTCATCAGTCCAGATTTATACAATAAATCCAAACCTACAGAAGGTTTAGGGGAGAGCATTATTTTATTGAATTCGTCCGTAATTCTTTCCTGGGAGATGATACGGATTCTTTCCGCATTCTCTTGGATGGCAGTAAAGGCTTCCTGAACGATGGTAAACTGCAACTGGGAGGCGAAGCGGATAGCCCGCATCATGCGCAGTGGGTCGTCGCTGAAGGTTTGCGAGGGTTCCAGCGGTGTACGGATAATTTTGGCTTCCAGGTCTTCCATGCCGTTGAAGGGGTCCAATAGGGAGCCGTAATCTTCTTCGCGGAGACTGATAGCCATGGCATTGATCGTAAAATCGCGGCGATTCTGATCGTCTTGGAGGGTCCCTTCCGTTACTTCTGGGTTACGGGATTCCTGGCGATAGCTTTCCTTACGGGCGCCCACGAATTCGATTTCCAGTTCATTCCATTTCACTTGGGCGGTGCCATATGTTTTGAAGAAGCTGACAGGCACCTTTTCGCCCAGCGATTCAGCTACTTTATGTGCTAGTGCAATACCATCGCCCACGCACACGACATCCATATCTTTTGTTCTTCTTCCAAGGATTTTATCACGCACAAAGCCTCCTATGAGATAGGCAGGCAGGTGCAGATCCTTAGCTGCCAGCGCTATCTTTTCCAGTATTTTCCTTTCCTGCAGCGAGCAGGGAATATCCATTGGCTTGTTGCTAATCATATAGTTATAATCCGGTTAAATGTAGTGCCTTTCGCTAAAACCAGGGCGCAAATGTAAGAAATAACGCCTTTAGTCGCGAATTACGGTTATACTACCATCTTTGTGGATGCGGATAATCCGGCTGGCGGTATGGGCTGCATCCTCCTGCTGGCGGTACTTTACCACATAATCTACCCCATTGACAATTTCCGCGTTTACCTGGGAAAAGGATGCTGGGGAAGGATCGCCGCTGAGATTAGCAGAAGTGGATACCAGGGGTTTTCTTAATCTTTTAATGAGATGTCGGCAAAACTGGTCTTGTACAATCCTTATCGCAATGGTTCCGTCTGCATTTATCACGTTGGAAGCCAGGCCCAGTGCGCCTTCATAAATCACGGTAGTAGGTTTGGTGAAGCCAGCGATGATTTCCGCCATATCGGGGCGGGGATTGGCCACATAATGCAGCAGATCTCTGACATCGGCAAGGAGTATGACCAGACTTTTACTTTCCTCTCTTTGTTTGAGTTGGAATACCTTTTTCACGGCGGCTTCGTCTGTGGCATCGCAGCCGATGCCCCAAATAGTGTCTGTAGGGTATAGGATTAATCCGCCATCGCGCAAAATCGGCAATGCGGCACTAATATCCTCTTCAAATATCTCCATTCAGGCTGGTTATTTCAGTTTATAATATACGTTCATCATGGCTGCTGCACATTTCTCCGCAGTAAAGCGCTGGGCATGCTGCCATCCTTTTTTACGCAGTTCCTCCACCAACGCTGGTTGGTGCAGTACCTGGCGCATGGCACCCGCGATACTAGCCGTATCTAAGGGATCCACGTAGAAGGCCGCAGGACCGGCTGTCTCCCCAAAACAAGATCCAGTAGATGTAATCACCGGTGTACCACTCCACAAAGCCTCTAGGATGGGAATCCCAAAACCTTCAAAGAGCGATGGATATACCAATGCAGCCGCTCCTTGATACAGCAAAGGTAATTCAGCATTGGCCAATCGCCCACGTTCATTCAGGAAAATTACCTGATCCGTCATATTATTGGCTGCCAGCCAGGATTGTACTTTCTTTTTATATGCGGAACCGCTTCCCAGCACTACCAGGGGCAATTTATCCGATCCACGGAGTGTATGCATGGCAGTTACTATATTCAGCAGATTTTTCCGTTCGATCAAAGAACCTACATACAGGAAATATTGTGCTGGCAACTGGTAGCGGGTACGCAGGGCCTGAATATCTTCCTGGGAGTGGATTTGAGCGAATGAAGGGTCACAACTCTGGTATACTACATCGATTTTATCTGCTGGCGTCTTGTAATAAGTAATCAGATCCTGCTTGGTCTGTTCACTGATCGCCACTACCCTATCCGCGTATTCGCAGGCGTAGCGCGCCTTCCGACGGTAAGTTATGACATCGATCGGATTATACTGACTGGGATACCTTTCAAAAATCAGGTCGTGCATGGTAACAACGGATTTCACACCAGAATTATGAATACCGAAAGGGATTTCATGACTTAGGCCGTGATAGATATCGATCCCTGTGTTTACCAGTTCATCCACCACGAATCTGCTACGCCAAGCCGACTTAAACCAGCGATGAATCGCCTTTTCAGGAGTGACAAGGTGCAGATCAGTATGATTTTGCCATTTATACATGGTGGTTTCTCTCGGAGCAAATAGGTAATAGTCGTTTTCAGGATAGCCCAGGACCAGGGAATCAATCAGGCTACGGCTGTAATTTCCCAGTCCGGTATTGTTTTGAAAGGCGCGTTTAGCGTCAAATCCGATTTTCATGAGCGCAAAATAATAAATGTTTGTCGCCTTTGTCTCTTTGCGGCATTGCGAGGCACAATTGCATGAAAAGAAAATTCGCATTATGTTTGCAAAAAATTTAAAAAGACGATGGATTTACAACAACAAATACTGGCAGCCTGGGCGGATCGCAGTCTGTTACAGGAAACCGTATATTCAGATGCAGTCAAAGCGGTAATTGAAGCGGTTGACAAGGGACATCTGAGAGTTGCAGAGCCTACATCCAACGGCTGGAAAGTGAACGAATGGGTGAAACAGGCTATCCTGATGTATTTCTCCATTCAGCCAATGGAAACTATGGAGCTGCCTCCTTTCGAGTTTTACGATAAAATGAAGCTGAAGACCAACTATAAAGACCTGGGTGTAAGAGTTGTTCCTCATGCTATTGCTCGTTACGGCGCCTATATTGCAAAAGGTTGTATCCTGATGCCTTCTTACGTAAACATCGGTGCTTTCGTTGACGAAGGTACTATGGTGGATACTTGGGCAACTGTAGGATCTTGCGCGCAGATCGGTAAAAACGTTCACCTGAGTGGTGGTGTTGGTATCGGTGGTGTATTGGAGCCGCTGCAAGCTAGTCCTGTAAT
Organism: Chitinophaga sp.; assembly: GCF_019236475.1. GTDB lineage: Bacteria > Bacteroidota > Bacteroidia > Chitinophagales > Chitinophagaceae > Chitinophaga. The sequence continues at coordinate 293,055 of NZ_JAFAIX010000009.1, read as the reverse complement.
CATCGAAGATGGTTGCTTTGTAGGTTCTCGTTGTATCGTTGTAGAAGGTGTGATCGTGGAAAAAGAAGCTGTACTGGGTGCAAACGTAGTACTGACACAGTCTACCAAAATCATTGATGTTAGCGGTCCTGAACCAATTGAGTACAAAGGCCGTGTACCAGCTCGTAGCGTGGTAATTCCTGGTACTTATACCAAGAAATTCCCTGCTGGCGAATACCAGGTATCTTGTGCATTGATCATTGGTCAGCGTAAAGCTTCTACCGACTTGAAAACAAGTTTGAATGATACACTGCGTGAATTTAATGTAGCTGTATAATTCTACTGAAAGTATAAAAGGATTTTGATAGGAAAAGGGTTTGACGTCTGCGACGTCAAACCCTTTTCCTTATTTTTTTATCGCCCCAGCCCGCTGGGCAGGGGCGATAGGCAAGAAAGCTTTGCCTTCATTCCCTTTGGGTTTATCTGCGCAGAGGCGATAGGCAGGAAAGCTTTGCTTTCATTCCCTTTGGGTTTATCTGCCCAGAGGCGATAGGCAGGAAAGCTTTGCCTTCATTCCCATTGGGTTTATCTGCGCAGAGACGATAGGCAGGAAAGTTTTGCTTTCATTCCCTTTGGGTTTATCTGCGCAGAGACGATAGGCAGGAAAGCTTTTGATGAAGTACCGCTTAGCTGGGCAGGCACGATAGGCGGTAGATTTCAGCTTTCATTTAATTTTAAATACAACCTCATTTTTTATAGAGACACGTGCTATTCTGTCTTCAGATTCTTCACCGGATTAGTGAGGGCCGCCTTGACAGATTGAGTACTGACGGTCGCGATAGCAATCAGTAAAGCCAACGCGCCAGTGCCGATAAACACAGCAGGACTTATACTGACATGAAAATCATATTTTTTCAACCAGTTGCTCATCATCCACAATGCAATGGGAGAAGCGATAGTACAGGCCAGTAGCACCATCCAGATAAATTCCTTTGACAACAGTATCCAGAGGTTTACGACAGAAGCGCCCAAGGTTTTGCGGATACCAATCTCTCTCGTTCTTCTTTCCGCCATGTACATGGCCAATCCAAATAAACCCAGACAGGAAATTAATATGGCCAATACAGAGAAAATGACTGCCAGTTTACCTGCTTGTTTTTCCGTATCGAATTTCTTTGCGAATTCTTGGTCTGTGAAGGTATAAGCAAATGGTAGCGAAGGGTCATATTTTTCGAATATAGGCCGCAGCGTATTCAGTGCCACAGCCGTATTCACATTAGGTTTCAAGCGTAATAGTACTGCATTTGGATGGTCTGTATTGAATAGGAAAACCAGTGGAGATATGGGTTTGAAGGGGTCCGTTAGGATGACATCTTTTACCACGCCGAGTATGGTCCACCGCCGGTCTCCTTCTGCGATCGTTTTTCCTAGTGGGTCTTGGAAGCCCAATATTTTTGCAGCCGCCTCATTGATGATGACACCACTAGAATCTGTACTGTAGTTCCTGCGGAAAGCATGACCTTTTGTAAATTGTAATCCTACAGTTTTTTCGAAATCGAAATCCGTCATGATCACGTCTAGCGCGATGTTTGCGGTTGGGTCCTTACCCTCCCACTTGAAATCGCTCCAGCTATTGTACAAGGTAGTCATGGGTTGCGAAGAGCGCGCGACCGATTCCAGGACGTTTGTCTCCATTAATTCATTCTTCAACGCATCATAATTCTTCCGCAGATCATCGCTAGCTTGTACGTTGATCAGGTTCATGGCATTATATCCTGGATTACGCTGCTGGCCATATCTTACCTGTTGAAAGATAATAATCGTGCAAATGATGAGTATGCAGGAAATGGAAAATTGCGTTACCACCAGTATCCGACGGAACCAGGCAGCACCGCCAGCCGGGCGCCAGGAGCCTTTCAACACCGCAATAGGTTTGAAGGCCGACAAATACACTGCCGGATAAATGCCCGAAATAAAACCAGTAGCGATGCACACCAGCAACATCACCGCCAGCAATCGGAGGTTGAAAGCATTCCCGTGAATATGTTCAAAGCCAAGATCGCGGATGAAAGGATAAATCAGCACTAGGAGTAGAATAGCTATGAAGAAAGCCAGTACAGATGTGAGCAATGATTCCACCATGAATTGCAAAAAGAGTTGTTTGCGCGTGGAGCCAGCGGATTTCCGCACACCTACTTCCCTGCTACGTTTTTCAGATCTGGCAGTAGTCAGATTCATAAAATTCATACAAGCCACTAACAGCACGAAGATGCCTACCAGCATGAATAATTGCACGTAGGTAATACGTCCACCGACATTTTTCCAGTTGACATAATCGCTATACAGATGCCAGCGGGTAAGTGGTTGGACGGTGAAGAACTGATCTTTGGTTTCAGGAGATTTCTGCGCGAGGATTCTTTCCACCTTCTCTGTGAAAGTTGCCATGGACGTACCTTCACGAAGTTGTACAATATTCAAGAGAATGTTGTCTCCCCATGACATTCCTCGTTCATTAAATTTTTGTTGAGCAGCGTAGAAATCAAAGTTTACTAGGAAGTCGAAATTTACCGAGGAATTTTCCGGCACATCCTGTATAACGCCCGTAATCAGCATGTCATAGGTATTATCCAGTCGCAGTGTTTTGCCAACAGCATCCAGGGAACCAAACAGCGATTTCGCTGTAGTGGCGGAAATGATGATACTATTCTGCTCCTTAAGAGCAGTTGCGCTATTGCCACTCAGGAGTGGAAATGAGAACATATGGAGGAAATCGGGATCTACAAACATGCCGTTTTTACGGAATTTGTTATCCTTTACGAGCAGGCTATGTTCTTGTGGCCAGGAATTACGCACAGCATATTGCACCTCTGGAAAGCTATTTTTCAGTTCCTGGTATAGGGGCAATGGCGTAGCCGCGAAGGTAGATTTCACCCCATTGTACTGTACGTTTCTCATCACCATTGCGATACGATCCTTGTTGGTATGGAACGTATCAAAACTGCGTTCATAATGTACCCACATATAAACCAGCAAGGCGAAAGCCATACCTGTGGCGAGTCCGAAGATATTTATAAAAGAAAGGACCTTATTTTGACGGAGGTGGCGCCAGGCGACTTTCAAATAGTTTACCAACATAGGCGGATTGTTTGGAGGGTATCGCCAACAAAAATACCAGAAACGTGGACACTTATCTATCAGCAACTTATGCAAAAGTACTAACAGATAAGTGTTCACTAAGGGGCAAGGTATGTCCGGAAGTGGACAATAAAGTTATATTTTTCGGAAGACAACAATCCCATTGTGTCCGCCGAAGCCAAACGTATTGCTGATGGCCACTTTCACGTCTTTCTCCAGTGCATTGCCTAGGACAATCTGGAGATTGGCGGGGATTTCCGGGTCTAGGTTCGTAGTATTGATCGTTGGCGGAATCAATTTCTTATCGATACTCAATATAGCTGCAATCGCTTCTATTGCCCCTGCAGCGCCCAATAAATGGCCCGTCATTGATTTGGTGGCACTTATATACAAATGGCTCGGATCATCGCCAAAAAGGCGTGTAATTGCTTTAATTTCACTCAAGTCACCAACAGGAGTACTCGTTGCATGCGCATTGAGGTAATCCACATCCGTCGTGTTTAGGCCTGCATCTTCCAGGGCGAATTTCATTGCTTGGAAAGCGCCGAGGCCTTCTGGATGGGTAGCCGTCATATGGTAAGCATCCGCCGTCATAGCCGCGCCAGCCACCTCCGCATATATTTTAGCACCGCGCGCTTTTGCGTGTTCATATTCTTCCAAGATGAGCGCACCGGCGCCTTCCCCCATCACGAAACCATCTCTTTCCGTATCGAAAGGGCGGGCCGCAGTTGCGGGATCCTCATTCCTGGTAGACATCGCCTTCATTGCACAGAAGCCACCCACAGAAGCAGGCGTGATAGGCGCTTCAGAGCCGCCAGTGATAATCACCTTTGCCTTACCAAGGCGGATATAATTAAGCGCATCCATGATAGCCGTGTTCGAAGTGGCGCAAGCAGAAACAGTCGTATAGTTAATACCCATCAAACCATACTTCATAGAAATCATTCCCGAAGCCATATTCGCGATCAGGCGGGGAACAAAGTAGGGGCTGAATCGGGGAATATTACCACCGTTCACATATTCCGTTACTTGTTCCTCGAAAGTTTGCATTCCTCCTTGGCCACTACCCCAGATGACACCCGTATCAAAAGGATTCATGGCAGCAAAATCGATCCCTGCATCGGCGACCGCTTCTGCAGTAGCGGAGAGGGCGTATTGCGTAAAAGGATCTGTTTTACGCAGTTCAGCTTTATCGAGGGCCAGTGTAGGATCATAGTTTTTCAGTTCACAGGCGAAGCGAGTTCTGAATTTAGAGGGATCGAAGCGGGTGATCGTGGCAGCGCCGCTGGCGCCAGCTACCAACTGATTCCAGAAAGTGTTTACATCATTTCCGAGCGGCGTAACAGCACCCATTCCGGTAACTACAACTCTTTTCATAGCATTGATTTTAAGGGATAAGGTCCTCCATAAGTTGGTGGCTTATCCGGGTAAATATTTCGGGTCCTAGCACGCGGGACATGAGCAGGGAAGCCTGAAGATTCGTCATAATCAGCAGTGCCCTGTCTGCCGCTTTTCCTTTAAACTGGAAGCGTTTGTGTTTGCGCCCGTTTTCGAGTGTTTGTGAAAGCCAATGCAGAATATCTTCTGCCATTTGTTGTACTTCTTGCTGCATATCTGGCGCGAGGGTATTATAATCCGGCGACAGGGAGCCCATCAGGCATATGTTTCCCGCATGGCAATGTTTGCGGAATACATTGATTAATTGCTGTAACTGTTCTTGTTCTGGTAGTTTGTTCCATTTGGCGATGGTAGCAGCGAAGCGGTTTCTGTCGTGTTGGATGACACCTATTCCCAGGTCAGATTTTGCGGGGAAGTGGTAGTGGACGGCAGCATTTTTCATCTCTAGCGGTTCGGCGATATCCTTATAAGAGAAGGCGTTGAAGCCGCGTACACGGATTAACTGGTCCGCTAGGGAAACGATTTTATCTTTTGTTTCAGACATAATTAGTTAGATACTCACGGCCCAAAAATACTTACTTACCAGTAAGTAAGCAAATTTATCTCTGTTGGGAGCTTTTTAAAAATATATTTGGTAGAATAAAAGATATTCCTATCTTTGCACCCCTGAAACACAAAATCAGTTGCCCAGATGGCGAAATTGGTAGACGCACTGTGTTCAGGTCGCAGCGCTCGCAAGGGTGTGCTGGTTCGAATCCAGTTCTGGGCACTAGGAAAAGCCTGTAAGTTTAGCTTACAGGCTTTTCTATTTTCTACGGGTGTCAAATTTCCCCGCTACTCACGCTTCTTCCCATTATTTATGACACTCACAATGACACTCACTTTTGAAAGCATTTCCTAGCTTTTACTAGGAATTCCAGGCAGCGAGTAACACCATTCCATTGGGCACAATACCTATAGGCACAATACCTATTCCCCATTTTTAAATCTGGGCTTTTAACATCATAATTGTAATTAGAAATGCTCCGTTTCATTGTTCAATTGAATTTTGCCTTATAATCTACTGGCGACATTCCCGTTATTCTTTTAAATATTTCTTTGAAGGTCCGTTCATCATTATAACCGACATCCTCCATAATTTCAAACATGGTTTTTCTACCTTTTTCCAACAAGTTTTTTGCAACTTCCATCTTTATCCGTTGCATATATTCAACGGGTGTATTACCAGTTGCTTTAATAAAACGTCGATCAAAATTTCTCCTGCTAACGGCAAGTTTGGAGGCAAGTTTTTCAAAGGATATTTTTTCACCTGGATTTTCTTCCATATAGACCTGTGCTCTGCTGACCACCTCATCATTGTGATGCTTTTGAGGTTGAAAAATTGTAAATGGTGACTGAGACGTTCGGTCGAAATCAATCTGAAAAACTTTTGAACAGTAAATGGCGGTTTGCCGATCAAAAAACTTTTCAACCAAAAAAAGGATTAGGTTTAAAAAAGAAAAAGCACCACCATTGGTATACAACCCTTGTCCGGCAATAAGTAACTTGTCAATATGTAAATCAACATTAGGGAATAATCGCCTGAAATCACGCTCTGCTTTCCAATGTGTGGAACATATTTTTCCGTCGAGTAAACCTGTGGCTGCAAGTAAAAATGCACCTGTACATATACTGGCAATTTCGGCATCTTTCTTATATTGTAAACATAGCCATTCAATCAATATTTTATTATTGCTAATTAATCGTTCGTAGCCGCCCGGATCGGTAACCGAAGGAATAATCACCAAGTCATGTTTTTTGATGTCTTTGATATCTAAAGGGTGAAGCGAATAAAATTGGCCATAATGTTTTAATTCGGATGGCACGGCGGCTACGCGTATTTCCATCTTAGGCCCATTTCCTAATTTTTGCCAATACTCGTCAGCACTTCTAAGAATCTCCAACGTACCCATTACACTACTTAGGTTCGTTTCACCAGCTGGCAGAATGATGGTTACTTGTTTCATTATTTTTTTCCTTCAAAAGTATGGCAATATTTTGTCCAAATCAACACAAGATATTGTCCATTTTACGCATAAATAGAACAAACTATGGACACTACTTTTGCCTTGTCATTTTAATCAAAATCAGAATTATGTTACTAAAGGACAAAGTTTCCATTATTTATGGCGCTGGAGGCGCAGTTGGTCGTACGATTGCGGAAACCTTTGCACGGGAAGGTTCAAAGGTTTTTCTTACCGGCCGCAATAGGTCAAATGTAGAAATTGTGGCAAAAAAAATTAACGCCGCTGGTGGCTATGCAGATGTTTCTGAAGTTGATGCACTGGATGAGCGGGCAATCTCAAAGCATCTCGATGCAGTTCTTGCTAAAGAAGGACATGTTGATATTTCATTTAATGCCGTCGGACTGCGTAACACAATGCTACAAGGTGTGCCACTTATTGATCTCCCCACTGATCAATTTATGGCTCCCATTTTATCGCACGTGCAATCCAATTTTCTTTCAGCGCGTGTAATTGGTCGGCATATGATTGAGCAAGGTTCGGGTGTCCTGATGAATGTTACTTCCAGTCCATCGCGGGTAGCAATCCCACATATGGGAGGGGTTGCCATTGCCATGGCAGCTGAAGAGGCTTTGATAAGAGATCTGTCAGCTGAGCTTGGCCCTCGTGGTGTTAGAGTTGTTGGTTTACGCCCACATGGAATGGTAGATAGCGAAACTATACAAGAAGTATATGGACTTCATGCCAAGGCTAATAACATTACTCGCGAGCAATTCCAGAAAATTATTGAGGGACGTACTCATCTTAAACGCCTGCCTACATTACAGGAAATGGCCGAAGTCGCTGCATTTATGGCTTCGGATCGAGCAAGTGCTATGACGGGTACTATTGTTAACCTAAGTATGGGTGTAATTGCAGATTAAACTTCAATAAAATCAGGTGTTACCTGTAGTAGCACCTGATTTTCTCTTTTTGCGCCATTTACAAAATAAAGTCATAGATATCAAAATATAGATAACTTATTAAGCATCAACACTAATTGGTTCGATAATGATCCACTAAGGGGCACAAGGAAAAGCCTGTAAGTTTAGCTTACAGGCTTTTTTGTTTTTGGTGGGGGGTAATTAATGACATCAATTTACCTGCAATATGCCATCTACCCACATCTGCGGTGTGTCTACCTGCTCTTGATTATTCACTTCTAGTCTAGTTAGTGCCTGACGAAAGGCATTCAGGTAATCAATGGTGGGGGCTGAACACAGAGCGGTGTAAAATGTTTCTGCGAAATTGGTACCGGCCATATCGCTGATAGGAAGAGACATACCGATAACATGTTTTACTTCCTGTGAAAGGGCGGCACCGAGTATAGAAGTTTCACAACCATTAAGTATCACACAGTCTGTCATCCCCTTAATCGTCCTGAACAAATTGCAGAAAGCTGATATTTTGATTAGTTCAGATTTATTATCTGGTGTACTCAGGAAAATACCTTCCGGTGTCCCATGGCCTGTAAAATGGACAACTGCCGGCTGGTATTTGTTTAACTCCGCTACAAAGGAATTATATTCAGCTGCGAGTAAGGGCATTTCCAACAAAATTTGTTGGTTGTTGCTTTTTTTTATGATCTCACTAATTCTTCTGAATTCATAATCGGGCTGCAACCGGTTTTCTGTCTTGGGAAGTGATTGTACAAAAAGGATATTGATCTTTTTATTGCCCTTCCCATCATTTATATGGTACAGTTTTTCGAGTTCTGTGGGGGTCAGTTGCTTCAGGACGAATTGTAATCGTCTTTTCAGAGTTGCCAGTTTAACCTCATAATCCATCCTATTCATCAGTCCATCATTAAAATTAGAGATGGCAGTATTGAGATCTCCCATGAGTAACGCCAGTCCTGTTTGCATGGGGAGCTGATCTGAGAATTGAGGAATAATGGTTTCTATTGATTCTTTGTTTACAAAAATTATGAGGTGATCAAGTGTTGTTGTCATAAGCCTGCTAGTTTACGGAAGATATTATATACACCTGTTTGTGCGAAGTTGTATTTTTTATAAATGGAATCGTTTAGGTGCCATTTTTCTCTGTTCTGATAGCGTATCCATGTGACAATGCTTTCCGGATTATCCCCATTAACACTTTTGATCATTGGGTCCTGGAAGTCTGTCAGCATTAGATAGCTATTGTAATTGGAGAGTATTACATTATTGTATACGGTACATCCATCGCAAGGAAATCTGTTTAATATATTCAAATGCCTATCCAGCAAGTAAATGGAAGCAGTTGTTTTTGCAAATACTGTATCACCGCCAATTGAAAAACTGGTGCCAATAATGAAATCGTTTAATGTTATGCTGTCTGTTTTTTCTTTTGGATGATAGAGCGCGAGATTGCTATTACTAAGGATTAGTACATCTGATTTACGGCTAACAACAGTTTGTAGTTGATCCGTAGCAAGTGTGCCGTTAATAGAAGTTGGGAGTTGGTTTAAGTTTGGGTTCAGGAAGATGCTTTTTTGAGCTGTTTGAATAATTAGATAATGGCCCTGATCAAAGGATGCATTTTTGATTGGAGCTGAGATGTTTATTCTGGCCATTCTTTCTCCAAGAATATTATATTGTTGAACATAGGAGAGCTGATTTTTTTCCTGACCATAGCTATAAATATATGGAGAATTATAGTCGTTGGGCGGAATCAATGTTTCTCCAGGTTGCAATTGCCATCGCTGGATAGGTTGTAGCTGATCATTAAAAGTTTGAATGGCTTCACTAATCGGTTCTATAGTAAAAAAAAGATGTTCTTTTTCACTATAAAACATCTGCTGCCCCATGACTTTGAAATGGATTTGTTGTCCCATGACGTTAGCCTTTAGTTGGGAGAAAAAAGACTGTATGGCCGTCGTCTGCAGGTAAGCGACTGTTTGAGGGATGTATTTTTTTATTGAAATATTATTGAGTATTTTTTCTTTCTGGATTGTTTTAGTAATCCAGGAAAATTTGAATGCCCATCGATCTGTTAGTTTTGGAGGTGCACTATTGGAGATAGCATAGAAGGATAAACTACCCTGAGTTCTAATGAACATGTATGGTGCATTTTCAACAAAACCGCCTTCAAGTACATTATTGAAATGAAAGGCGCTATCCCCCTTGTGCCAGTATAGAGTTATATCTTTTGGCTTTTCACTTGGTGGTATAAAGGAGTTGTCGGGAGTGTAGTTTGCTACACCTGACATCGTGTCCTTATCAATATATGAAACAAGAAAAACCCCATCTTCAGATCCGTTCATGAAAGATCCTACCAATTTTCCGGGCATGGAAATTCTTTTTCCAAGGAGTTTGCTATTGAGGAATTCGCTGACTAATTTATTACTCGCGGATAAGCTTTCTTTGGGCTGTTTTCTCAGGCGTGTAAAGGTTTCTCCAAGCAGGAAAATTTTCTCTCGAATTCCATTTTGTTCATCGTCTGGCTTTATAAAGATCTTTTGTGCAGTGGTACTGGCATTATAACGGAAATATAGTAACCAGCTGTTTCTGAGGAGCCAAAAAAATGTTCCTAGAAGTATCAGACTGGCAATGGCTAAGTAGGAAACCGTTCTGTACTTCCGCATTTGCTTGATTCCAGTGTCTTTAGCGCCCATTCTGAAGGCAGCGTCTTTATATATCTCGTTCAGCACATAGTAATATCTCCTACCTCTTTTGGCTGTCCTATCCCAATATTCAATGCGAATGATCGTCTTTTCCCTGATAAGTCTATGTAGCAATTCCCTCCTGATTTCTGAGGCCGGAAGCGCTATTGTTTGAAGATTGCCGGCAGTATCCAGGAATCTTGTACTGATGAGCTGTTTTATTTGCTTTTTGTCTTCCGGGGAGAACTTTGAAAGCATTGTCTCGTAATGAATGGCGATTGAATCGGAGAGACTGCCATAATGCTTTTCATCTCTGGCCACCTCTGTAATGGGATCGATAAAAGAATCATGACTTAGTTCATAGCTTTCACCACTAACGGTATTGATTTCTCTTCTAACGATGCGTGTTTCTGTCAGTCTTTCTAGCAAGCCCTCATCAAATCCAAGTGAGTTGATGAATACCTTATCCAGGCATACACGGCTCATCGTTTTTTCATCGATAAGTTTTCTTTCAATCAGGTACCATACCTGCAATGCTTCAAAGCCATCAAAGGATACACCAACCGTATCTGGAACGGTTATGCCTGGGCGATTTTTGAAAATCTGGAGATAATAATTTTTGGAGATATCTTTTAAATTACTTACATCATTTACTTGTAGCTCAACCGTTTTGTTTGCCTCCTGGCGGCAGATGGCCTGATCTTCCAAGTGCTGGCATACAATCTGCAACAGGAATGTTTCGATTTTTATTTCCGGACGCCTGTTTTTTACACGGACAGTCAGGAAGCTTTCAATTGTCTTGATCACGTCCTCATCGATGAGAAAAGGGCGCGATAAGTAAGGTCCTTGGGCCGTTGCCGGACTGCATATCACATGCTTTAATTTTTCTACTGGTAGTCTTTTTAAATGATAACGATTACGAAAAATATCTGGTATTACCGTTCCCAGGTCATCCAGTTGGTATAGTTTGTCTGACCGGATGCCTAATAGAAAATGAAGACGAAGGCCATTTTGCAGTAGATTTAGCTGGAACTCTCCTGCTTCATTATCCAGGAGACTTTTTTTGTTAGGCGCCAATTCCTCATCTATCAGTTTTTGAAAGGGCTCGGCGAAAACGGCTGGTGGACGGTTGTATACAATCTCTGCGATAGCGGTATTTAACTGGCTGATCTCATTTGCGGTGGCATTAAATATTTGCTCAAACTGATCCATAATGAGCAAGATTCCTGCAAATTCATCATGGTATTTCCATTGAAGTGATTTGAAGAGCTGCCAGGCACTGATTTCTTCAGTGGGCAACTTTAAGGCTGGCATAAATAGAGGGGAGTCTTCCAGATAGTTTTGCAGTTGTGTGATTAATTGTGCTACTAAGGAGGAGCTTTTTTCTATATCTGTATTTACCATATAGCGAATCTTAATGATTTTGAAAGATTTCGCTATGATAGTACTCTCCTCCGGTATTGAATTGGAGGGTTGAGGAACTGGTTTTTCAAAAAGAGGACAAAGTCCTGCCTCTATTAGTGAAGACTTTCCAATACCAGATCGTCCGAATAGAACGGTAACGGTATTGAGCTTTATTAGATTCCCCAACAAAGAGATGTCGTCTTCCCTACCAAAGAACAGCTCCATATATTCCTCTGAAAAAGGAACCGGACCGGGATATCGTCTTAATTCAGCCATATTAACCTTGTTATACTGTACCAAGTTTATTGTGGATGATGTTGATAATTGCCTCACGAGAATCTCTCATCCTGATATCAAAGTTCTCTTTGGTTATTTTATCCTGATCATATATAAGTTGTGAGAGATCACCTTGGACTAGATCGAGTCTGTGAACATTACTGTTGTCATTTGCTTCCCGAAGATAATGACCCAATCCCTCGCATGTTTCAATAAGTGCATCCGGACTAGGATCTCTCTTTACTTTGTTATAGGCGTCATTTAAAGAAAGGGAAGAGGCAATTTGTTGTTTTCGTTTACGAAAAAGGGAATGATTTGCACCAGTATGGACTGCCTCATCTCGTTCTGTCTCGGCAGTACAGAAGATTTCCTTTATTAATTCTACGGTGGATACATTGTGGATTGGATTTATCTCCATTGGATACTTCTGAAGCCATTTCATATAGTTTGCGTTCTCTCTATCCGCTGTATCATCCAGTACAGTGATTGCAAACGCGCGATCAACCTGATTATTATCGATACCTAGAAGTTTGGTCAGCATAATAGGCACGTACCATTTCTTTAGATCGAAACCCAAGAAACAGAACAATGAACATTTTGCCAGGCGCACTTTAAGCGCAGATAGTTGTGCCTGCTGATGATCACCAATGAATACGAAGAAAAATTCGTAAAAAGAATTATAGTCTATTATTAGAGAGTCTTGCTGCAGATGGTATCCATATAAATTGTATACCAAAGGAATCTTCGTATCAAGTGAAGCGTTCACACTTTTTTCTGATTGGTCGGTCTTTTCAGAAGCGTTTGGTTTACGGTAATACTGGAAAATACAATGGGAGTTTGTAGCCTTGAAAGCATTATACATAAAGTCGTCCTGCGTAAAGCAGAGAATAGTATTAAAATTCAACTGTGCGATTAGCTGATACGTTTCGTGAATGTTCTCCTGAAGGTCTTGATAAAAGCTTGAAATGGTTTGTTTATGTTTTTGTTTTAGTAATTGCACTCCTCTTCCGTTCGCATTTAGGTCGGACTTCGCAATGAAAATATTATCATAGTCTGTATCCAGATCTACCTTATACTCTTTAATCAATGTTTCCTTGAGCAACTCATTCACCTTTTTTTCCTCTTTGGTGATTGCAAAAAGAGGCCCTAGGATCAGGGCGCATTCGCCAGATCTGATTTTGCTCAGAAGAATTTTATATTCATCTGTATTAGTAAATGGCATTTTACAGATTTTCTTTATTCTGTAATAAATTCTTTAGTATCGAAGGGGAGATTTTCCAATTGCGATGGCAACTGCATACTCGTCATGTAATCAGACGATTTGAAAACAGGGTTTCCCAGGAATGGTTTCCGAATTCCTTTTACATTAAAAAGCGGAACCAAGCCTGTACTTCCCAGTATTTTAATACTACTTCCGCTTTCATTCATTACATTTATTTTAGCACCTGGCACTGCTAGGCTTCCACCCGCTATAGGTAAACTGCAAGCCAACTGCAAGGTATTGTTGGAGGTAGTGGAGATTATAAGGGAAGTATTATCTGTCTGAATAATATCCGTGACAATGACCCATTCCTTCTTCCAGAAGCCAGCATCGTACTTCTCAAGGATAGCGTCTCCCAATTCATCAATGTTTGAAATAATCACATGTTTGGAGTTAGAGAACTGGAACAAGATACCTGAACTGCCTTCAAACTTAACTTCTACGTTTGCCTGCATTGGTACGCCACTTACTGGGATGGTACCAGTGCTACCATTTAAGGCAGTTACCCGAGTATTTTTAGAATTGTAATCGAGCGACAATAACCCACTACTTTCCCTAGTTTTAAAGGTAAGTCCCTGATCTTCTAGGGTGGTAGTGAGTGTAAATAACCCTTGATCCAGTACGCCGATATCACCCAATTTAATGGGCATATCCGGTGTCCAGCTCGCTCGATATTGTGTAGTATCGAACATGTGCTGCACGTAAAACTTTGGAGGGAGTTGCATAATTATTTATTTTTTGGGGTAGAACAATCATGTCAAGTACTGATTTGTGGTATATCCTGGAAATAAGGAGATATCACATTTGCAATAATCCAACTTTGAGGGTTGGGATAAAGTATATTGAATACCTGTACCTTGAAGAAATAGCCTGCTGGCTGATTCATAAAGAAATAAAACCCATCTGCATTGGTGAAATTATAGCCAGTGCTCACCCACTGGGCACCATTCCATATCCACAAGTCTATGCGAACATTGTAGAGAGGATAAACACGCCCACTCTCAGGGTCATATCTTACGATCCTACCTCTTAAATTAGTAGCAGACGCAACACTAACGGATAGTAACACCGTCGTCAATAAAAAAAATAAGTATTTCATAATAATACAAATGGAGAAATCGAGAGGGATTTATCTTGTATTAATTATAATATTTAGTTGAAATTTATGATACTAAGACCGGTCTGTTGAGTAATGAATATTTGGAGTTACAAATAATTGAAACATGCAATCGATACATACATAGAATATATTTCTACAGTGTAGAATAAAGATATGACTTTTAAATTAAAAAATAATAAAGAGAAAAGATTTTTAGCTGATATAGGGCCAATTAAGGAATTACTATCATTAGGTGATAACCTTCGTTCACGAGATATTACATGAGAAAATGCCATTGGTAGCTACCTAGATACTTAACAAAAAGATTGCTTGGCAACTTTTTTATTCCGGCCCTGTAGGTACTCCATCCCCACAAATTCAATCCCTCACTGCAAACTTCTTGCAGCAGCAACATTTAACTTAGGTCCTCACCCTAAATTTCACGCATGAAAAAGAAACAAATTAACCTGGAGAAAAAATTAACTTTAAAAAAGATGCCAATTGCCTCCATGGTACAACAGCCAGAACAAATTCTTGGCGGAGCAGCATTGATGTCACAGCCAAACACTTTGTGCGCTACCATCAACTACACTATTTGCAATACTGTATGTTTAGGTCATTCTTGCGCATAATTTAACCCATTGAAGGGTTGCTCTCTCAGAGCAACCCTTCATAAGCCCTTGTTATAGTTTAAAACCTTTCAATTCTTTCTTATAAGGCTTCTTAAAGTCATTCAATACATCAATGATATAGCTCACTCTTTTGCATTCGAAAACATGAATGAGCCATACGCCAATTCTCAGAAAGCCGCTATTCTTAATCAGACTCCCTCCTAGCTCCGCTATCTCATTATCTCGTTTGACAATAAAATCATCGTATGCGTTGCCTTTTTGTAAAGCTAACTCCTCTGCAAAACACCAGGAGCCATCCCTCGCATTACCAAGACTGAACTGCACCAACATGGAATTTGATTTGGTACCTCTAAAACCAAGTATCGACATAAAGGGAGACAAGAGATTCAACTGACTGATAACCCCATATGTAAGTGAAGATAGAATCAGGTTGATATTATTGTAATCCGTTCTGAGATGATCCAAGTTGCCATCCGACACTTCGCAAGCAGCAATTCCCAAGTCGAGATTGATATGTGCATTCATTCCCAATAACAAGTGTTGTAAAATTAAATAGGAACGTTTCTTTGTGGCATTGAAACAAACCGCCCAAGATCCTGTGACCGGCTTTCCTTGCTGCCATTGGTCAAACGCATAAAAATACCGATTCGCAAACTGAATATCTAGCCTGGTAATACTTTTCCCATCGCCAAACTGGCCCGCCGCTATACCTTCCTTTACTTTCAAAGTCACTTTGTAATACAGGGCGGCGAAATAACCACTACGGTCTCCATTTTTCATGGCCTTACTGATGATATCTTCCAGTTTTGCCAATACATCATCTAAAGTACTTGCTACTATTGGGGTTGAAGACATATACACTTGTTTTTGATGGTCGCGATACTGAAGGTTACTAGGAATTGCTTATGGATAAATGTAATAATTTGTTTGGATTACGCCAATAAACCCCTTCTTTCTGAAGATATAAAAAACCTTAACGGAAACATTGTCTAACTGGCCCTGTATTTTGTCCACTTCGAGGGATTCGTTCTATGAAGCAGGAAGTAGGTAGTGCAACTTTGTGTTGTTCTTAAAACAAAAAACACAAATACTATGAACCTAAACACTTCTAAAGCAATCTATTGGACAGGCGCTATACTCATCTCCTTATGGTTTGGTGCAAGCGGAATTTTTGAACTGGTAGGCAGTCCCATTGTATGGGGCATTACCAGGCAGCTTGGGTACCCTCCTCATTTTATTTACATCTTGGGCGTTGCCAAGCTCTCAGGGGTGATTGTATTGTTGACACCTAACAGGTTACTCCGATTAAAAGAATGGGTATTCGCCGGTATCTTCTTCGATATTCTCTTTGCCTTCTTTTCAAAAATTGCAGTGCTGGGATTTGGCGCTACCATCGATGCCATCATTGCATTTACCATTATTTCAGTTACCTACGTTATGTATCGGAAATTGTATACTGCCACCTATTTGCCAGCAGAAAGCAACAGTAATTTATAGTATCGGAAACAGGGCAATTATCAATCTTTAAAAAGCTAGTATGAAAACTTTATCATTCCATAATTGGAGATCTGTGGCACTCTTGACAATGCTAACAGGTATTGCAATACTCACTTTCCAATCCCCAGCCTTCGCAGCGATAAGTGATAACAATAGTGCCGACACAATTAATTTCGATTCCATCAAACAAGTGAAGGCCGGCGTATTAAATGTGGGATATGTTGAAGCGGGGCCTACGAATGGCCAGCCTGTTATCCTATTGCATGGTTGGCCTTATGATATTCGCAGCTACAGCAAGGTAACCACCTTGCTGGCAGCTAAAGGGTATCATGTTTTTGTACCCTATCTCCGTGGCTATGGTACTACACGCTTTCTTGCTCACAATACAGCGCGTAATGGCCAACAGGTGGTATTTGCCACAGATATTATTGCATTTATGGATGCACTTAAGATTCAGAAAGCTATTATTGGAGGCTTTGATTGGGGCACACGTACTGCTGATATTATTGCTGCGCTTTGGCCGGAACGTTGCCAAGCACTGGTATCCGTAAGTGGCTACCTAATCGGTAGTCAGCAGGCAAACAGCGCGCCATTAGCTCCAAAAGCAGAACAGGACTGGTGGTACCAATTTTATTTTGCTACAGATCGAGGAAGAAAGGGCTATCAAGCGTATACACGAGACTTTGCCAGGCTAATTTGGCAAACTGCTTCTCCACAGTGGCATTTTGAAGATAGTGATTTCACCAAGGCTGCCGTAGCATTTGACAATCCAGATCATGTGGCGATTGTAATTAGCAATTACCGCTGGCGACTTGGAATTGTCAAAGGAGAAAAACAATATGAGGGGTTGGAAAAAAAGTTGGCTGCCAAACCCGCCATTTCTGTACCCACTGTAACACTGGAAGGAGATGCCAATGGAGCGCCACATCCAGACCCAACTGCCTATGCCAAGATATTTACCGGTAAGTACATACACCACACCATTAAAGGAGGTATTGGCCACAATCTCCCGGAAGAAGCACCTGAAGCCTTTGCAGATGCCATTATAGAGGCTGATCACTTGGCGAAATAAGACATTTGAATTTCGATAAATGAAAAGAGGTTGAACCGTGGGTGCAACCTCTTTTCATTTATACTGTGATAGCAAGCAAGCTATGAAAATAACTAGCGGTCTTCCATCCAGGAAAGAAACCGGGGAGTTTTCTCCTTATTTATCAATAACTTTTCTTTTGTTTCCATGACAAGTTTTACATACAATTTGCGCATGAAGAAAGGTTCCACTTCCTTGATGGCTTTGAAGTTGACCAGATATTGTCGGTTTACTCTGAAGAACTGTACCGCGGAAACAAGCCCAGCTACCTGATCCAACGATTGATTGATCACATATTCTTTCTTATCGAAGGTTACAATACAAGTAGCATCATTACTAACATAAAAATAAGCGATGTTATCAGTGGGAACAGACAAATACTTCTGGCTTTGAAATACCAAGAAACTACTCTTACCTGCTGGTGCAGCCAATTTAGCTACCAATTCACTAAAGTCGGAAGCCGATTTTTGCTGATAGAAATGCTTAAGTGAATCTACTTTTTTGAAAGCATCTGCAATATCATTACTAGAGAATGGCTTTAATATATAGTCGATTCCATTTTGCTTAAAGGCCTCGATGGAGTATTCGTCGAAGGCGGTACAAAAAACAACCGGACTCTTAACGGCAACCTGCTTGAATATTTCAAATGACAGTCCATCTGCCAACTGGATATCCATAAATATTAAGTCAGGGGATATTCCCTGAGAGAGAACATTAACCGCACTTTCGATACTTTGGCATGGGCCGGTAATACTGGCATTGGGCTGTATCTCCTTAATTATTTTCTCCAACGATCTCGCCGTTCTTAATTCATCTTCAATGATGAGGATATTCATAAATGAATGGTAATTTAATTTGAAAAATATTGGCATCATCTGAAACGGCCACCTGTTTATCCAGCAAATGCTGGTAGCGCAGGTGGATGTTTTCAAGTCCCACTCCCATCGAATAGTGTTCGCCGCTCTTTAATTGAATAGGGTTCTCCAGCACAATTGTTTGCCCTTCCGCATATAATCGGATGTGCAGCGGCTTTTCAAGGGAAACGATATTATGTTTGAGACAATTTTCGATCAACAACTGCAATGTAAAAGGAGGAATAAGCGTCTTCAGGGTGGCATCATCCAGTTGGTCAGTGAAAGTGAAGCCTCCTTCAAACCGGGCATGCTGGAGATAGAGGAATGCCCTGACAATTTCCATTTCCTCTTTTACCTGTATCAGGTCCTGTTTACGGCTTTCCAGCGTATATCGGTAAAAATTAGACAGCTTAAGGATAAAATCTACCGCTTCCTTCTCCCCGCTTTCCACCATGGCTTTCAATGTATTCAGACTATTAAACAAAAAATGTGGGTTCACTTGTTGCTTTAGCAATTCAAACTGGGCGGCCAGGTTGTCATTTTTCATTTGTTCTAATTGCATCGTCACATACCTGTTCTCATAGTTTTGTTGCAACAGGTGCAAAAACATGTAACAAATTAAGTTAATCAACAAGCCTCTTACTTCCACCATCAACATCACAGGGCCAAAGTTAATATGTGTAAGGATCAACTGCTGTATCCACGCCAATCCGAACATAACAATAATGCCTATACTGAGTGTGATAAATAGCCGATAATAAGAAATGCGTTGTTTGGGCGATTTACGAGCATACCAAGACAGCATGTAGAGGTTCACATACCACATAATAACGGCAAATGAAGCAGTCAAGGCTGCGTTTACAACTGCTTCCGCCATACTAAAGCTATGCTGGGCAAATTGCGGGATGGATGACAATACCCCCAAAATGATGGAACTGGACCAGATTATAGCAGGTGAAATCTTTACATCAGTCGTTTTCATAAAGCCAAGTTAATCGATTTAATGAAGAAGTCCCCCGGAAAGATGCACTTCCAGGGGACCATTATCGGATCTCTATGTACTATATTTTTCTTAGCATTTATATAGCAACATTTATTTGCACATTTATATTCCCCTTGGATAATTTCGAATATGGACAGGTCTGATGTGCAGCCTCCACAAGGGCATGTGCAGCCTGCAATGGCATTCCGGGGAGCGTAACGTTTAGTCGTGCTTGTAAAAAGTAACCATCTTCTCCTGTGGCAAGGTCCACTTCTGTATCTACGCGCAGGTCTGCAGGGAGCGTTAATTTAAGCTTTGCAGCGTTTAAGGTCATGGCGCCGATGAAGCAGGCAGACCATCCTGCAGCAAAGAGCTGTTCTGGATTGGTTCCTATGCCAGTAGCACCAGGGGAGGTTAAATCAATCTGCAAGCGGCCATCATCACTTTTGGCATAGCCATCTCTTCCACCTGTTACCTGCACCTTTCCGGTATAGACTACTTTCTTAACTGGGATTACATTTATGGCTGTTACGTTCTGGATGGTAGTTGTTTCCATTTTTTTATATTTTAAAAGTTATTAATTAATTGATGCTTGCGTTGCCGCTAATATTTCACCGGCATCGCCGGTCTGTAATAAGCCGATCATCTCCCAGTCGTTTGGATTAAAGTCTTTGGGAAGATCAATGCTTTCCGTTCCTGCTCTGCTTTTTCCTAATTGGAAGCTGGAAAGACTCCGCACAATCTGTGCATGCGACAAAGTGCGACCTGCATTTTCTCCGCGCACTACGTTTACGATAGCATGTTTTTGCACAAAGGCTATTACTAGGCGCATGTTGCTGCTATTGCTATTGGTCTCGTAGTTTAGATTGGTTTTACCTGCTTGTTGGCTAATCTTTATGGAGAGCGATGCGCTGCTGGGTTGAGTCAGCATGTTCTTTATGGAACTTCGTACGAAAGCCTCATCAGCGCCCACTCCTTCGGTGGCGCCATTCACCACCACCTGTGGCGTGTATACGCGGCCGTTAAAGTGACGACTATAATCGTACTGGCGTTTTGAAAAAGCGGCGTTACTGAAGTGATCCTTCCAGCCAAGGCGATCCCAATAATCTACATGGTATGCGAGGATGAATACTGGCTGACCTGCCGTTTCCTCGTGAATTTGCGCTAACAGTTCTTCTGCTGGGGGACAACTGGAACAGCCTTCCGATGTAAACAATTCCAATACAGCAAAGCCTTTCACTGTATCCGGTTGTATCTTTTGCTGCTTGGTACAGGCATTGAGCTTTAATGTAATAAGCGAAAGCGATAATAAGGTAACGCTGGCGAGTACGGTGATATTCTTATATAATTTCATACCATGTAATTTTTAATACACCAAAATTACTGGTCATGAAAGCAGTGGGAAAGGTATTTTCCCTTTAAGTAGACATAATAAGCCTTGAACCGGACATTCGTACAGGTGGATGGAAACGAGGGGAATTACAAAAACGGGAAGAGACGTCTGCGACGTCTCTTCCCGTTTTTATCTTTTTCGTTGTTCCTGCCCGCTGGGCAGGAACAACAGACCATTTTACTATTAGTTGGCCATATTCATCATGGGTCTTACTTCCACACTGCCATCAAAATCAAAAATAGGGCACTTTTTAGCTATTTCTCCAGCTTCTTCCATGGATGAAGCCTTGATGATAATAAAAGAGCTAATCAGTTCATTATTGGCCACATAAGGCCCTTTTTGCGAGGTCTTGGCGGTACCACTGATTGTTTCACCTTCGTTGGATGGCCTGAAACCACTCACCAATTTTCCACTTTTACCAAGGTTTCCCATGTATTCCTGCCAGCTCTTGATATTGTTCTTCACTGCTTCTTGTGAAGGCGGCATAAAGTTCGATTTAAATCGGAAGATCAGTAGATATTGCTTATCAGTAGTACTATTAGCAGTTTGCCCGAAAGACATGAGCGTGCAAAGACAGATGAATGCTACAAGGAAAATACCCCTTTTCATATTACGTATTGGTTTAAATTGGTTGAACGTGACAAGATAATTTTTTTTATTGAAATTACACTCAAACAAAAAGCTCTGCATCCAACTGCAAAGCTTTTCATGTTGGCGGTAAGAAGAAAATTATCCTGTTTATTTGATGGTCATAATTGCCTACGCATGTACCACCATTCTGGCACATACGGCTGCACATGTACGGCATTTCTCGGCACAGATAATGCAATGTTCCATATCTCCATGCCTAATACATTCTTCTGCACATCGGTGACACGCGTCTTCACATATCTGACACATATGATCTGATAATTCTCCGTTTATACTCATTACTTGCACAGCAGCATTACAAATAGCTGCGCATTCAAGGGTCAGTTTAATACACCTGGACAATACCGCTACATTCTTTTCGTCCACACAGGAAATAGCGCAATGATTGCAGGCAACCGCGCATTCATTACATGCATCTATACATTCCTGAAAATGTTGTTCTGCCATAATAAAGCGTTTTAAAGGTGGTGAAAACAAATCTTATCAACCAGCATAGCCGAAAATACTATACCATACGTAAGACGTACCACATTCCTTTGATTATTATAGTATTGATTTAAACAACCATCAAGCTGGAGGGGAAAGTCATCTACGAATTGTGGCAAGGGAAAAGCGGAGATTGCTTTCAAAAAATGGAGCATTGGCATAGCTGCCATGCAACTATGCCAATGCTCAAAATATGCAGCAGTCTGTTATTTGATAGCGGTCAATATCTCTTTGACCAGTATGTCATTCGCGGGATCGGTTTCATCATTGTAATAGCCTGCGGTCATTACAATTTCCAGATCCATAGCGGGAATCATACAAATCATTTGGCCACCATTGCCTACAGCCTGCGCCATATCTACTTGTTGGCCAGCAATCTGAGGACGGTTGCACCAGAACTGAAAGCCATACCCCCAACCGGTTTCAGATGAATTGATCGTCCAATGAGTGGACTGTGCGATCCAGGAAGCAGGTAACAGTTGTTGGCCTTGCCACTGTCCTTGTTGGAGGTATAGTCGGCCGATTTTTGCCATGTCGATGGGGCGCATACGCAGCCCTGAGGGCATCCAGGCAATACCATCCGGACGTGTAGTCCAAAAGAAATTAGTGATCCCCAACGGTTGGAAAAGATAACGCTTAGCGAATTCGCGTATATTCATTCCCGTACTACGTTCCACGATTTGTCCGAGTAGATGCGTATTTCCGCCGCTATAATTAAACACCGCACCAGGCTTGGCTATACTTTTAGATTGCAGGACAAAATCAGTTGGGTCCTTAGCTTCCAACATTTGGCGCTCGCTGTTGGTGGGGTCTGCATAAGAGACACGCTCGTTCCAGTCTAGTCCTGAGCTCTGGGTCAATAAATGCCGAATGGTAATATCTGCTTTATCGCCGGTGGCATATTGTTTATAAGATGGGAAGTAATCAAAGATCTTATCATCCAGACTTTTGATTTTCCCTTGCATCAGGGCCAGTCCTATACAAGCGGAAACGATACTTTTGGTAACGCTTCTACAATCATGGAGGCTATCTCGCGTATGGGGGACTTTCCCAACAGGATTGGGAAATACGGCATCTTCCCCTGTGAAATAGTGTTCATAAATGAGTTTGTTTTTTCGTAGCAAAATGAGACTGTGGACATTATATTTTCCACTATTGATCTCATTTTCCAACTGCAGGATTTTTGTTTTATCGATATTGGCTTCTTCAAAAGTGCCTGTTTCCTGACCGGGTATTTCAGGAGCTGGTTGATCATTTTTGTGACAGGAGCAGCAAACGATTACCAGCAGCATGATTACAATGGTTCTCATGATGAATAGATTTTAAATGGTGATGAGGGAATTCCCAAAAAATACATGCATGCACCAATACGACGGGATAAGAAAATGTTACCCCTACGGGAAAATAAAAGTTAACATACAGGGATTATAACCTGTATGTATATATGATTTCCGGGAATTGATATATGTAACTATCTTATTATAGTGATGGAAGAAATATCGGGAGACACGTGTCTCCCGAAACTAATTTTATTACGCTACATTATAGTATTGTTACCAATCTTTTCTTGATGATAAGATTTGAAGGAAAGTGCTAATTTTATGTCCATGCAACCTAATTCTTTATTTGAAAACCTTACGAGCAAACTTACTGGCATATTGTACTATAGCGAATCAGAATACCCACTCACTATCGAACAATGGGAACCGCTTCCTATAGCCGATGTAGCAGGAAAGATCGCCACCCTCCATGAGGTAGCACCCCAAATAGTAAAGTCTATAAGTCCGACAGATTTTTTCAACGAAGTAGAGAGAACACCAGATCCAAACGACGCACCTATTGTAGAAAACGCACTAAAATTCAAAGCCCTGCATCAATTTCTGAATGAGCACTTTACCGACATCGAGGTATTCCGGGTGGAAAAGAGCACCAATATTCCGGTATATATTGTTTGTCATCAACCAGATGGAACCTGTGTCGCACTGATTACCACAGCGATAGAATCGTAAGCAAATCGTCACCTTTATAAACACCTATTAAAATTGAATTATGAAAAAATTCATCTGGCATTGTACTGTCATTTGCCTGACAGGTCTGTTGTTTTCTTCCTGTAAAAAAGAAGCAGACATTCAGCCTCAGGCAACTACCACTCCACGTAGCGCTACTACAGAATCCGTAGTACTCCTTAATGAAGATTTTGAATCGGGCAGTAAAACAGCCTATACCATTGGTAGCATAACCCTGAGCAGCGGGTCCTGGACATTGGATGATGCCTTGATCGGCACCCTCGCCGCGGATCTAAAAAACGGTTCCAAATCTGTTCGCATCAGGAACACGGGCGCCATTACCACCGATTTCAGCATTTCCAACGCCACCGGCGCCGTTACTGTCAGCGTTAAACACGGCACCTATGGTACAGATGCAAACAGTACCTGGCAGCTCTGGACATCCTCCGACAACGGTCAGACCTGGACACAGCAGGGTAATACCATCACCACTTCTACCAGCCTGCAAACCGCAACGTTCAATATTACAGCAACGGGTAGTCTGCGCATCTCTATCCGCAAAATTTCTGGCGGCACTAACAGAATCAATATCGATGATGTAAACGTTTCAGCCGGTAGTGGTACTGGCGGAGGAGGCGGTAATACTACCGACGATAATAACCTGCTGTTGGGTAATCCCAGTAACGCATTGGCAGATATTACTTCGGAGAACAACTACCTGATGGTAAAAACTTATTATGCATTGTCGTATAGCCGTAGCCGTGCTACCCCTAACTGGGTGAGCTGGCATATTCAGTCGACAGACCTTGGCACTTTATCCAGAGCCAATGACTTCCGAGCCGATACCAGCTTACCTGCAGGCTGGTACCAGGTACAAAACAGTAGCTATACTGGCTCTGGATTTGATCGTGGACATAATTGTCCGTCCGCCGACAGAACAGCTACTGCTACCGCCAATTCTGCCACATTCCTGATGAGTAACATGATGCCACAAGCGCCCTACAATAACCAGCAAACCTGGGCTAACCTGGAAAACTATACCCGCGACCTGGTAAAAGCTGGTAATGAGGTATACGTTGTCTGTGGCTCTTATGGCCAGGGAGGTACCGGCTCACTGGGTGGTATTACCAACACCATTGACAACGGCCGTATCACCGTTCCTTCCAACATATGGAAAGTAGTTGTTGTTATTCCCAATGGAAACAACGACCTGAGCAGGATCAATGGTAGTACCAGGGTTATTGCAGTTAATACCCCCAACCGCAACGACATCAATACTGACTGGACCCTGTATAAAACAACTGTTCGCGACATTGAAAAAGCAACAGGGTATAACATCATGTCCAATCTGCGTCCGTCCTTACAAGATAGTCTGGAGACCAGAATAGACCCTTGATGCGGAAGATATTGAAGACGTATTTTTAAGCAATAAAGTTCAAAAGCCGTACTAGTTACGGCTTTTTAGTTTCTTGGAATCGATATATGTAACTATCTTGTTGTAGCAATGGAAGAAATTTCGGGAGACACGTGTCTCCCGAAACTATTATCATCCGCACAAAAAAGCGTCATATGTCATTTGTAAGCGAGGTAAAAAATACAGCACCGGGTACCTTTAAAACAACATTGCAGAAAAGAGTGTATCAGACATTGCAAGCAGCGCAAGTACCATTTGAACGGGTGGACTGTGCCGAAGCAATTACCATGGAAGACTGTATCCGTATTGATCAACAGTTAAACATGAAAACGGTCAAAACCCTTTTCCTTTGTAATCGTCAGCAGACAGATTTTTACTTGTTTATCACCACCGCCGATAAGCCTTTTAAGACAAAGGATTTAAGCAGTGCGTTGGGGATTTCCCGTGTATCGTTTGCCCCAGTGGAACTACTGGACCAGATGCTGGGTACTTCCGTTGGTGCCGCCACCGTGTTCGGTATTATGTTGGATACAGAAAATAAAATTAAGGTGATTGTTGACCAGGATATTCTGTTAGAGGAATGGTATGGCTGTAGCGATGGTACTACTACCAGTTATATGAAAATACGCACCGATTGGGTCATCCACGACTTTCTGATTAGTGCTGGGCATCCACCGAAAATCATTCAGATATAGGTTTTTACATACTGGCAATTTTCGTATAGGGCATACCGTTGTTAGAAAAATTTTTAAAAAATATTTTGAAATATCAAACGGCTGCTTATCTTTGCAGCCCTGAAACACAAAATCAGTTGCCCAGATGGCGAAATTGGTAGACGCACTGTGTTCAGGTCGCAGCGCTCGCAAGGGTGTGCTGGTTCGAATCCAGTTCTGGGCACTAAAAAAGGTTGTAAGTCTTTGATTTACAACCTTTTTTTATTTTCTACGAGTGTCAAATTTTCACGCTATTTCACGCTTCTTCCCATTATTTACGACACTCAAATGACACCCACAATGACACTCACTTTTGAGAGTAACTTTCTTGGTTTTAGCAGAAGGTTCACAACAACGAATGCCTTACAGTATCCATGTCTCATTTTCAAATCTGCGATTATCCCTGGCAGTTATCCAAATGCCGAAATGTCACCACTGACAAGAGTTCTAGAGAAATATTTTAATAGTTTCTTTTGTTCAGGTTTTCACAGATTCTACCACAAATGTATAGCCCTCCTAGTGTATAACTTACTTTCCTTTGGCATGGCACATTCATTGAGTCCTTTCTTCATTAACCACAAAACAGTTAACCTATGAATATCGGAGAAAAGCTAAACAGAACAGGTGATAAAATCCTCTACTTCTATGACTATGGCAGGAAATCTGGGCAACGACCGTCAACAGGTATCTTTACTTATGTAAATCCGAAAAATCAGGAACAAAAGAATTTTAATAAAGAAGCATTAAAAATTCTAGAAACAAAGAAAGCGCAGCGGATTATTGAGGAACAATCTATCGGCACCCCTATTATACCGGCCCATAAGTTTAAAGTTAATTTCCTGGATTACAACCACATAATGGTGTATAGGTTTAGAAGGTCAGTTTACATCTGCCATGAAATACATAAATTACAGCATTTCCTCATCCTCATCTTCAAATTCATCTTCATCTAATTCCCATGTTTCGATGCTCTTAACAAAAATTGCATTACCTAGATATCGTTTATAGTGCTCACGCAATACCTTGAAAATATCCGCAGGAGTATTTTCGGAATTATAGTATTTTGTAAAATCTTCTAATGAAATCCCTAGGGTATTGGCAATTTCAGTATGAGTAATAGTACTCCCATTTTCTTCAATTGCTCTCCTAATAAGAGTATTAATTGCTAGTTCAAATGATTCTTGCATACTAAGTTTTGTTTTTTCATTATGGACAACCATAACAATATTCTTTTGATCTATGATATAGCCGCATCATAGTTGATTCACTTCTTGTTGGATAACTTGGATCAATGGGTTTGTAAATATACCTATAATGTACCTTTGATGATGCCCGACTGGCAACCACCATCAAGCGCTTAACCCAGCGTAAAATTAATGATGTGGATCTGTTGGTAAAGATTAAGCAACTCGTAACTGCACAAAATGCTACGAGCATTATCAGCACCATACCGGTTAAATCAGGCAATAAAATTCAACTGGTACAAATTGACGAAGTATTATTTTTCGAGGCAAAGGATAAATATGTTGCGATGCATACAACGAATGGAGAGAAGCTGATTGAATACTCCCTCAGCTACCTGGAAAGTAGGTTACCAGCAGGATTCGTGCGTGTTCACCGTGGATTCATTGTAAATAAATGCAGGATTTATGAAATCCAGAAGTACTTTAAAGGAACTTTTATCATCGTGATGCAAGATACCAAACGCACAAAGATAAAAAGTGCCTATTCGTATTACGAAGTAATTAAAGAAAAGTTGTTGCTACCCTAGTTTCTCTTTTCGCTTTTAAGGACTTCCCAATACTTTACTGGCAAGGCTATACGTTTTAAATCATTACCGGAGCCTGCGCTCCGGTAATAAAAATATTATTTCTTCAGGGCAATTGCATACAGGTATCCATCAGCACTGTTTACATACACCACATCATCTTTAATAACAGGCGTTGCAGCAAGTGGGCCCAACTTGTACAGTTCATTCATTACTGCTATATTAGTGGAATATAAAGAAAGATTTTTGCCGGCTGCAATATGTTTGTATTTTATTCTGCCTAAGGTGTCCAGTACAGTAGGTCCGTATTGCTGATGACCAGGAGTCGTAAATTTATCCAGTGGCTGACCGGTAGTACTGTTCAGCAGATGTAATGTTCCTGTAAAATCTCCATAGCAGAGGGTATTGCCACTTATAGCAGGACTTCCGAAAATGTATCCACCACATTTATGTCTGAATATTTCTTTGCCGGTATTGGTATCAATAGCAAGCATGAGATAACTATCTGAAGTGCCAGTATAGACAAGTTTGTCTGTTGCCACAGATTTTCCTACAATCCAGGCATTGCGTGCGTTGTAGTTCCATTTGAGCTGACCATTGCTAAGCTGGAGTGCATAGAGATTGGCATCTCTGCAACTGATGTAGACGATACCATTTTTTATCTCAGGAGCGGATTGCATGCCTTCCATTAAATGAGTGGTGGTATCTGCTTTTGTTTTGAATTTCCAGGATTCTTTACCACTGCGGGTATCCAGCGCATATACCCAGGTATCCCAGCTACATGCGATTACTTTGTTGTCGCTAACGGAGACGCCTGCATGAATAGGGCCATTGGTTTTATATTTCCATTGGAGTTTTCCTGTGTTTTTGTTGAGTGCATAGAGGCAACTGTCGCTACTGCCGAAATAAACGGAATTCGTGTCCGTAGTGGGAGAAGAGAAATAGAGATCATATTCATCTTCCATATAGGTGCCGGCGGGTTCCAATCCCCAGAGGCCTATACGGCCAATCCTTCTTTCTCCGTTGGTCCTGAATTTCCATGCCAGTGTGCCTTTTCGAGTATCAACGGCATAGTAGTTACCATCCTGACAACCGAAATATATTTTGCCATTATCTTCAAGAGGAGAGGCTGTGATGGGACTTTGTGCTTTAAATCGCCATATTTCATTCCCATTGCTTTTGTCTATGGCATATAAATTTCCATCGGTGCTGCCAATATAGATATAGTTGCCTGTGATGGCTGGAGAAGTAAAGATTTTATCTTCTGTTTTGAATTTCCATTTAAGGCCTGCAAATCCGCTGTATTGGGAAAATGCCTGTGAGGTAAGCAGTAGTAGGGATGCTAGCAGTAACTTTGATTTCATAAACATAGTGAACTGTTTTTTTGGAGGGGGCAAATTAGAAATCCGTAGTTGATATAAAATGTTAATATTTATACATGGTAATTACTAAGGGAGAGGGAGGTTTATCCTGTTTAGGAGATAAAGTAAAAGGCCATCTCTAATAGAGATGACCTTTTCTATTTATAAATGTTAGCGACAATGCAATGTCCGTCAGGATTTACAGTTTCCAGTCAGGTCTAATGTAATGGCAGGTATATCCAAAGGGATGCTTCTGCAAATAATCCTGGTGTTCTTCTTCGGCATTCCAAAAATCGCCGGCTGGAACTACCGTTGTAACAATTTTCCCAGGCCATTTTCCGGAGGCTTCCAGGTCAGCAATCAGCTTAGTGGCTGTTTCATGCTGTTGTTCATCCAGGTAGAAGATCGCAGAACGATAGCTGGTGCCGATATCATTCCCTTGCCTGTTGCGGGTGGTAGGGTCGTGTATCTGGAAGAAAAATTCCAATAATTTCCGGTAAGGTAATATTTCGGGATTAAAGATTATTTCGATACCTTCTGCATGTGTACCATGATTACGGTAGGTAGCATTAGGTACATCACCGCCCGTATATCCTACTACGGTAGTAATTACTCCTGGCAACTGCCTGATCAATTCTTCTACTCCCCAGAAGCAACCGCCGGCAAGAATGGCTTTTTCACTGGTCATAATATAGTCTTTTACCTGATGAAGTTAGTACTTTGATGCAATATGCGTCGCGACGTTCTCTAATAAATATCAACTCATGACTACCACACTCCATGCCCTCCTACTGGAGCATGTACTGGCGCATACATAGGTGAGTAGAATGGAGAATAACCATTATAGGTGCCTCTACCCACACCAACACTTCCGGAAATAGAGAATGTCCGGTCATTACTGATATACATCACTCCTATTTTAGCATCAGACCAGGCAGAGAAGTTGTTTTGCTGCATCCAGTTATTCCCCTTATTCATCATAGGCTGATAAGGCATGCTGGAACGAAAAACGGCAGGCGTAGCTGATACGGCGCCAAAAGCAAACAGATTATTTGTTAACTGACGATTCAATTGCAACGACAAGGGCACTGACAAGAAAGAACCGCCTCCTCCCTTAAATGCTACAAAGCCGACAGAAACGCCTGCATACTTCGTTACAAACCATTTTGAATGGATATGGTTCGTATCATTGATGGGTTTCTGGCGATTAAAAGCCGATTCCCAGCGATTCACCGCGCCGAAAGAGGAATCTGTCTGCGCTTTTACAGCCAAACCAGACATTAAAACAGCAGCAAGAAAAATGATCCGTAACATACTGATAAAGATAAGCATCCTTTTATTATCAAAATGCTAAAATTCCAATTATGCGAAAGACTTGAAATGCTTGTTGAGTGGCAAATTTTCCGGCTATTCCATGCTGCTATCTATCGCATTATCGGATACTTTTCCGGTAGGATATCCATCTATTTTATGGTAATTTTTCTAATTTTATTTCCCCCTTTGGAATTATAATTATAAGTGGTCAGATAAAGTTGGCCTTTGTCATCTATTGTCAATCCTTGCGGGCCATTAAATGATGCTTGTACCCCGTGTCCATCGATATCTGCGGCGGCCCCACTATCTGCAATAATAAAGTTATCACCTGTTGAAGCCTCAATTATGCGCACTGTATTATTAAAATGGTCTGCTGCATAGATATTGCCTCTGGCATCTCTTGCAATCTCCCAACCATTGAAAGGTCCAATCTGAATAAGAGACTGTTCACCGGCGGATGTAAACTTATAGATATTCTCGGGGTGTCCTGATACATAAAGATTTCTATCTTTGTCGAAGATAATATTACGTGGAGTAACAAGCCCAGAAGCAAAGAGTGATATTACGTTTCCACTGGTATCCAGCTTTTGAATAGTTCCTTTTATATTGTCGCCCAAATATAATAAACCATCGGGCCCCACCGCAATTCCTGTGGTTACTGCGTCGGCATTTGTATAAATCACATTCATACTACCATCCGCATATATTTTCAACAAATCCCTATTGAAATCAGTCACATACAGATTATGCCCAATACGGTCCAGCGTAATATTATAGGGTGAAGCAAAAGTCTTTCCATTCATAAATGTGGGAATGGACATGGTGGAAACCCGTTGTGAATCCCCTGATACTTTACGGATTAGGCGATTATAACAATCGGCAATATACAGGTCCCCATTGGTATCAGCAGTAATTCCCCAAGGGCAATTAAATTTGGCATTTATACCTGTCCCATCGGCTGCTCCGGCCTGTCCAGAACCTGCTACTGTGGTTACATTAACGAGATACTTATAAGTAAATCGAGGTCCTGTAAATGTCTGCGTTTCACTAGCAACTACAATTGGACCAGATCCGGCCATACTGGGTACGATGGCCAATAAACTATCCTTGCTAGATGAGATAATATCAAGGTTAAATCCATTAAGGGAAATATTAAATTTCAACTTTCCTTTAGGGAAATTTTGGCCATATACTACTATCGTATCACCACCTCCAGCCGAAGTTGGAGCATACGAAGTTATGCTGATAGTATCTGGTTTCTCTGTGGGATTTACAATTGCAGTAGTACAAGATGGCAACAGGAATGCTACTAATACGGCGCAAAGGATCAATCTTAGGTAAATTAGGGGATATCTCATAACTATGAAAATACTATTTAAACTAAGTCGAGGTTCCATTCTAAGGTAATGTCAGGAGAAAGATCAACAGTTTCTATTTTCATAATACAATGGGTAATCCCCGCTGTAAGCCTTTCCAGACAACAATTTTATAAGGAGCGTGCTGAAAATAAGATGTCCCTGGAAATTATCAAGTATTACGGTTAACAAGAGGGCTCGCAAATAAATAATAGTATTAACCTTGGATAAAAAATATTGCCTATTATTGTTTGGCGCCGTTCCTGGATGAACGGCGTATATTTAACTGTATTCTTGAAAAAGTAGTTTATGTACGAAATAAAAGTACAATCTCCGTTTACCCGCAACCCTATTGCTTATCCTGATTGCAATAGTGAAAAAGCAATGGCCTTATACCAGGAGATCGACTGGGAAGGTCTTTACCAGCAGATCGAAGCTAGTGGAAGTAGTCCTGAAAATCCATTTTATTTTATCGAAATCAACCGGCAAAATAACCTCGGGGAAAAGGAAACGCTTTGCATTTCCGGATGTCTGTGGGGCCGTGTTGGCATAGGATATATGCGTTCGAAAATGGAGCGTAAAGGATTTTTTAAAAAGAAAGATGTACTCAACCCCAGGTTTGCCACACAAATGGATGGTATGGATACACCGTTTGCACTCTCCTGTGTGCAGGCTTTCTTGAAAGGAGATGTCAACTACCTGGAGCAAAACTTGATAAATCAAGACGAAGACTACAGGACAGGATGATGATGCCTCCAGACACCAGCAACTACCATAAAAGACGCCGCCAAACGCCTTTTTTATGGTAGTTGCAAACAGCGCCATAGCAATGGAAAGCGGTAATAGGCAAGCAAACCACACCTTTCCACTTGATCTATTTATTACTCAACTGTGGAATGGATCTGAGTATTTTGGATCCGTAATAAGTGACTGGTCAGTAAGTGTATTCAGGAATGCAATGATATCTTGTTGCTCTTGTGTTGTTAAATTGATAGGACCATTATGGAGCTGCACACCTGTATTGGGCCCAGGTTTAATACCATGCGAGTAATGATTGAGTACAGCATCTAATGTCGCAAACCGGCCATCATGCATATAAGGAGCAGTTAAGGCCACATTCCGCAAAGTGGGAATTTTAAAGGTAGCCTGATCCTTTGCCTGCCCAGTAATCTCACCAATGCCATTATCTGTATACTTCTCATCCAGTCCGTTGTTGGAGCCAAAACCCGTGTTGCGGCCAGAATTCTCCACTATCAACATTGTGGGGAATTGATCAAAACCTGAGTGACCCAGATCATTATGACATTCTCCACAGAACTTCTGCTGGAATAAGGATAGGCCCTTCTTTTCCTGTGGCGTGAAATTCGCAAAATTATTATTCAGTCCCTGGTCATACTTAGAATTGAATGATACGATAGAACGCACGAACTGTGATAAAGCCTTAGATATTTTGTCGGATGTGATATCTTCATTGCCGAAAGCCGCCTTGAACAATGGCGCATAAAAATCCACTTTTTTCAGCTTCGTTTCCAATTCGGCGAGAGATGGCATCCCCATTTCAATATGATCCTGTATAGGCATTAATGTTTGTGCCTCCAGGCTAGCGGCACGCATATCCCAAAACATAGCTTTCTCCGCGGTGAACCTTACATTCACTAAGGCCATTGAATTACGGCGGGTCGTTTTGCCTTCAAATCCTTTTGAGAAAGCCACTGGATCGGAGAAAGCATTTTTTTGCAGATGACAAGAGGC
Organism: Chitinophaga sp.; assembly: GCF_019236475.1. GTDB lineage: Bacteria > Bacteroidota > Bacteroidia > Chitinophagales > Chitinophagaceae > Chitinophaga. Next base: position 259,610 of record NZ_JAFAIX010000009.1, on the reverse strand, counting down.
GCAAGCGATTGTATTGTTTACGGATAACTGTTTATCATAAAACAATACACGGCCCAAAGTAGCTCCGGCATTGGTGATAGCATTGTCTTTCGGCATATTGTCTACCTCCGGAGTGCTGTTTACAAAATTCCGTATATAAGACGGCATACCATTAATGGTATTTACATAATCATATAATTGCGTTGGTAAATGAGGAGCGCTAGTACTACCACCGTTGCCATCCGGTGAAGGACCTGGCTGATCTTTTGAGGGTGCCGCTGCGTCTTTTTTGCTACAGGACATCATGTTGAATAGTGTGACCGTCATCAACATGCATAACAAGATAGGTGTCTTCCGTTTCATATTTCATTGCTTTCTAATGGTACACTTCATACGCCCTTTACCCTTATGTCCGGATAAGAAAATATTTTTTCCGGAGGACATAAGGGTTTTCGATAACTGAGGTGTATTATTTGTATAACTTGCAAGTGAATAATAGTAACCGGGCTTAAAATTGGATCTACATAAAGCTGCAAAAGAGGAACAACACCAGGATGGAGGTGTAGTTGTGCAATATTTTAACGCTTACTTTGAAGTGTTGCACCGTTATGCCTATACGATTTTGAGGGATAATGATGAAGCCAAGGACGCTGTGCAGGCTGTTTTCCTCAAATTATGGGAGAAAAGAACGGAATTGAAGGAGGAGCAATCGGTGAAGTCATACCTATATACAGCCGTTTATCATCAATGTCTGAATATGAAAAGACATGAAAAGATAAAGGAGAAGTATGTAGCAGAGAATAATAAGCCCTTATATGATCCTGGTAATGATTTGATCAGTAAAGAGAGAAGCAACCAGATATTACAAGAGATTGAAAATCTACCGACACAGTGTAAACTGATTTTTTCAAAAAGCAGGTTTGAAGGGAAGAAGTATTCGGAAATTGCCGCAGAGTTGAGTTTGTCGGTGAAAACAGTTGAAGCGCAGATAGGTAAGGCCTTAAAAACCTTGCGTAAGAAGCTTTTAGGAATCATGATAATTATATTCAGTTTTTTTATCGTTAATGTTTAATATGGGAATTAATTCTATACAGTAATGAGCATCAGGAGCCATATTCCAGTTGATATTGAGTTATTGGGCAAATATTTGTCGGGCGATGCTTCTCCGGAAGAAGCAATGGCTATCGACGAATGGCTTGCTGATACTCCTGAAAACCGTCGTTTGTTCCAGGAATTGACCGATATATGGGAAAGTATTGTTCCCGGAACGGGTTACCAGCTCCCTGATAAAGAGCAGGCGCTGTTGGAATGGCAACGTCTTATAAAAAATAAGGACACTGCAAAGGTATATCCTATCAAAAATGCATTTCCGTTTAAATATGTTGCGGCTGCCGTATTGGGATTGATTTGCGTAACTTCCGCTTACTTTTTTTTCCATAAAAAGACGGCTGATAAAATGATCAGTGAGGTGGTGAAACAAACCAACACAGAAATTTTACGCGATACCTTGCCAGACCACTCCATAGTAGTGCTCAACAGCCACTCTCAACTGAGATATACCCAACAATTCAATGATAGTAACCGGGCACTCACCCTCCATGGACAAGCCTGGTTTGATGTAGCCACCAATCCGCAAAAACCTTTCGTAATTCAGGCGGGCGACATCCATATTAAAGTACTAGGTACTTCTTTCAATGTGATCCAGGATAGTAACAAGATAGAAGCCACTGTAAAAACCGGCGCTATCCTGATGTATAAAGGAAATAACAATATTACTGTGAAAGCCGGCCAGAAAGGGGTATTCCAGGTTAGCAGCCAACAGTTCTCCGTAATGGACACAATTGACATGAACGTTATGGGCTATGCTACCCGTGTTTTCAATTTTGAAAATGCGACATTGAAAGACATGACCACCGAACTGGGAAAGGCCTATAACGTAAATTTTGTATTCGAAAATAAGGAACTTGAAAACAGAACGATGAGTAGCCCTTTTGAAAATAATCCATTACAATATATTTTAGAGGTTATTTCAATTACATTAAATGTTGAATGCAGGCAGGAGAATAACACGATATATATCAGTGGTAAGGGGCAGAATTAATAAGGCTGTAGCAGGTAGTTTATTCATCATTTTGCTGGCAGTATGCCAGGATACATTTGCCCAGCATGGGGCTGTAAACCTACAAAGGAGCATCACCATGCCCGTTGGGGATATCCGTTTTGATTCCTTAGTTCATTTGATCACCAGGCAAACAGGCGTCAGGTTTTCCTTGAATACCCATAAGTTTCCACCATCTAGAATCGTACATATACAGAAAGGTAGCCAGTCGCTGGGCGATCTTCTGGGTACCATCCGTGAAAAGACGGGTATCTATTATACTGTGTTAGGAGCACATATTATCTTTGTAGATAATCCTCCCCGCAAAGTGGCTGTGGCAAACGGTGTACCTCCTTCTCCTACCTCTGCTTTCTCTACGAAGGCAACGATATCTATCATCAAGACGAAAGACAACAAAAATAAACAATTACCTAAAGCACCACCACTAAAGGTCAATGATGTAATTGAAAGAAAGTTGCTGGCAGATACAGTTGTACCCAATACTATCCTGAAAGATAATGATACCACTCCGCAAGTTTTGATGAAGAAAATTGATACAGCCCATCATAAAGTAGATTCAGTAAGAACGAAAGGTACACGTCCAACACTTTCCCTTGGGAAGCGCAATACGGATACTACGTATCACATTAACTATTCTCCTATATCGTTAAGAGATATACGCCTACCGGGATTCAACATCGGAGGCCGGAATACAGATCCAGGATACTATCTGGTAACGTCAACGGGCACACGACCAGGATTTTCCCTACAGTGGCCGGACTTTAGTGGTCTGTCATTTAATTTCCGAGGCAACCATAGGGATACTACCATTTATAAAAAGGAAACTGATGAAGCTATAACGCCACTATCTACACCATCTACAACAGCTACCATAGTAGCATCAACATCAACAGCAACCGCCGCCAAGTCATCTAATAAAGCGCCTGTTACAACACCGACGACTACGCGTCTACCTACATCTTTCTTGCGATCCGCATGGAAAGGTCTTACGAATGTGCACCTTCCCAACATCCAGCTTCCAAGTTTACAACGCAATGGCGGAGTGCAAACTGAGGGTACCAGGCCGTTATTCAGCCCAGTGATCAAAGCTGGTTTCTCCGCAGATGAAACTTTTTATTTCAACACTACCATTCAAGGGGGCTTTCGTTTTCTGTATGGGATTGCCTCCTGGAACACCAATTTTAAAACTGCAGGCTTCCGCTATGGCGCTGGAATAGCTGTGGGACTCTCGGAAGACTGGCGCCTGCATCTTACAGGAACTACTGGAAGGATGGAAAAGGGATATGATACAGCGGGATTACATAAGCAAGCCGAATCCAGGCACTCCAGGATCGGACTGACCGCTGAAAAACAACTGAATGAGAAATGGAGCCTCCAACTGGGGATTACTTATTCTCTATTACGGACTACTTATTATATTAATGGGGAACGGCGCGCTCCTATCATGGATGAAGATCCATTAAGAAAATACCTGAATCCGATCACCCCATTATATACCATTAGTAATAATTATGACCTTGGAGGAGCCGAGCATAATCAATCCTGGATAGGGTTTCAGCTAGGGATCTTCTATAATATAAATTTTTCCAAACGACGATAAGGGTTTTTATTTTGTTAAGTGTAGTAGTAAGGTATTTGATCTAATTCCTTTACTATTTATACTACATAATAATGATCGCATTACTGAAAACCGCAGAAAGGGCCAACAATTCTTCTTTTATTAATAACTATGTTTTTCAACGTCATGTATTTGCCTATAAACACATACTCGTACACAGGCTAACGGGCCTTCATATCCTGGAACTTGGCTGTGGTGAAGGATATGGCATGGAAATGGTTTCGCCCTATGCGCAGCACTACCTTGCTGTAGATAAGAAAAAACCGGCGGGGCAAGTCTTCGCTAATAACACTTCTTTTTTACAATGCAATCTGCCCAATTTATCAGGCATTGCGGATAATTCATTCGACACCGTGATCTGTTTCCAGGTGATAGAACATATAAAAAACGATGGTGGGCTATTAGCAGAAATTAAAAGAGTACTGAAACCAGGTGGTAAATTATTATTGACAACTCCCAACAAACTCACCTCACTTACCAGGAATCCTTTTCATGTAAGAGAATACCTGCCTAAAGAAATGTGTTCATTAGTAGCTGCACATTTTGAAAACTATACTGTGGAAGGAATTCAAGGCAACCAGGTGGTAATGGATTACTACAATGAAAATAAGAAAAGCGTTAAATCTTTCACCAAATACGACATTTTTAACCTACAACATAGATTACCTGCCTTTATGTTGAGGATACCATATACATTGTTGAATAACTTAAACAGGCTATTGTTATTGCGAAAAATAGAAGATGTAACCGCCAATATTCGCTTCGACGATTTTTATACCCAACAACTCAATGATGATTGTCTTGATTACTTTGTAACAGCAACGAAATAAGGTATTATCAAATGGCGGACTATCTAAGGTTGTAAGTTTCACTTACAACCTTTTTTATATTTATCAAGTGCTAATTTCAACAGGCATCCTACCTCTTTTTTTTGTTATATTCAGTACCTCAAGATGACTAATTGGATTGATTATCGTTCACCCTACATCCCAAATTGTAAAACTCCTCATTATGAAAAAGAAAATCACGCTCGAAAAAAAATTAGCATTCAACAAGACAACAATTGCCTATTTAAATGCATCCCAGCAATCACAGATTGGTGGCGGTCTGCAGCCAGTTACCAAACAAATTATCTGTGCCGGCCCTACTAGGCAGCTTACCTGTGAGACCATTGCAGATCCAGCAGACACTATCTGCATAATATGCTATTAAATAATGATGGCCACAGGAATGTTTTATCTTGATGTATTGCAATCCAGGTAATCGAGTATCTCCTGGATACAAAAGCGGTTGTAAATTTTAGATTTACAACCGCTTTCTATTTTCGAATGATTTAGTTCAATGAGTGGCCATGACTCTTATAATCTGAACAGTAGCGCTACGATAACCCTGTCTTCCGAGTTCACCAGATCTGGCCGCCAAGTGGGAGGCAACGGGGTGGTAGTATATCCATCAGGAGAAGTAACCCCTCCTGGTCCGGCAAAGTAAGGCACATTAGCATGCCGGTGCACATATTCTAATCGAAACAACATACTTTGATTTGGCATCCAATCAAAATTTGTAGAACAATCCCAACCTTGAAATTTGGTTCCAGGGCTAGTATCAAATGGGTATTTACCTTCCGTTTGGGTAGGATTATTAGGATCAGGTAGTGGGCTGGCTTGTCCTGTAGGTAGCAGTACGAGGTACCGACCAGGGTTAGTCATCACGCCACCACCGATAGTCCAGGCAAACTTATTCCTGTCAAACCAGATCCTATTGTAAAACATGCCGCTTAAAAAATATTGTGCTGGACCTTTTAAGGAGTCGTTGCTGTTCTTAAATGCGTTTACGCCACCACCTTTTTCAAAGCCGATATCTCCGGTCAGGGAAAAGGCCATCCGCGAAATACCTCTTGAAGTGGGCTTGTTAAAATACCTTACCAACATACTGTTATCAGAGTGGAATCTGTTTCTGGTAGGAATTCCCCCTGCATCTGAACCATAATAATCATTGGTGAGTAGCTTAAAACGGCTGGATGGATTCCAGGTAATATTAGCACCTACTCCAGGGCGTTTATTGAACATGCCATAACTCTGCCATCCGTTAATGATCCAAGGCTCAATTTTCAGGTATTTGGATGGGTATATCTGTATACGTATTCCATTAAAAAACCAGGGGGTATTATCCGATGTAAATGAAGCCTGATATTCCCAGTTTTCTACCTGGTAATAAGAGTTAAGACCTATATAAGACATGAACAAACCAGCATCCACGTTAATACCATACCATACATTAAAGTGATAGCCAACATACGTTTCACTTAAATAACGATAGACATCTGCCAGCTTATATTGACCGCGGAATGGGCTGAGATCATTTCTAGGTACTACTTGCGAGCGTGTTCCGAATTGCAGCATTATTCTTGCCCTGGCATTGTTATAATTCAGGTCCCCTCCTATGCTCAGATGGGATAATTGTATTTCGTCATTCCTGGCCAGTGCGGTGGAGCCAACAACGGTATGGTCATTCGGGTAATTGAAAGAGTGTGTGTAATTCACATCCACCATCACGCTGGGTGTAAAATATTTACCTGAAAATATGGAAGAATCTCGTCGGTCGCTACCATTCTGCCAATTGGTTTCAATACCGGCAAAAGGAATTTTAGGGGTTGGGTCATTTTCTTGTGCGTATAATGCAGGAATGCCAGCAATGATCCCTATTATCATCAGTATAAATCTTTTCATAACGCTATTTTATGGTTGAAAACAAGTCTGAAGTATTTGCACATTTATCGTATGCTTTTTATGATGGATTAACCCAAGGGTTATCTACTGAAATATTCAGCCAACGGACCTAGTGCTAATGGTGGAAAATAAGATAGTGCGGTAATGATGACAATAACGGCAAAGATCATCGCACCAAAAGTAAAAGAATCAACCCGCAAGGTTCCTGCTGATGCCGGGATATATTTCTTCCTTGCCAGCAACCCTCCAATTGCTACAGGACCTATGATCGGTAGGAAGCGGCCTATTATCATACAAAAGCTTGTTAGTACATTCCAGAAGATATTATTCCCATTCAACCCTGCCAGCGCACTCCCATTGTTGGCATTGGAGGAGGTAACCTGGTAGAGCATTTCCGCAAAACCGTGGTAGCTAGGGTTATTCAACCACCCTGAAGGCTTGAACGCCCAGTCGATATTGGGATCATGTACTAGCACGTAAGATGCCAATGCCGTACCTCCTTTGATCAGGAAAGCAGATAACAACGTGACAATGGCAGCTATTTTTACTTCCCTGGCTTCTACTTTATGTCCCATAAATTCCGGGGTACGCCCTACCATCAATCCGGATATGAACACCGCAATAATAACATAGATGAAATAATTCAGCAGGCCAACGCCACATCCTCCATAAAATGCATTCACCATCATGCCGAGTAATTGCATCAGATTCGAAAGCGGCATGGCGCTATCATGTGTAGAGTTGACAGACCCAGTGGATATCACAGTGGTAAATATGCTCCAATATCCAGATGCAGCAGGGCCAAACCGTACTTCCTTACCTTCCATGGCGCCTGTAGGTTGCGAGATACCCATTCTTGCTATGGCTGGGCTACCATGTATTTCGGAGACCACAGTGGGTACAAGCAGACAAAAAGTTCCGATTGTCATGACCAGAAAAGTTACCAATGCAAACTTTCTTTTATTGATGTAATATCCCATAGCAAAGACCATTGCCATAGGGATCAATACCTGCGCAATCAGTTCCAGCATATTGGTAAAATAATCAGGGTTTTCCAGCGGATGTGCGGAGTTAGCATTGAACCATCCCCCTCCATTCGTTCCCAGGTGTTTGATAGCAATCATCCCAGCAGCAGGGCCACGAGATACCTGAACAGTATCACCTTGCATCGTGATAACGGTATCCTTCCCAGAATAACTCGCTGGGGTACCATGATAAATCAATAGGATGGCAACAATCAGGGAAATCGGGAATAGTATCCTTGTAATCGTTTTAATGAATAAATTCCAGAAATTACCTACATTATTGGTAGTTCTTTCTTTCAATGCATTGAGCAACGCCACCAGGCAAGCTATACCAGTGGCTGCACTGACAAACTGCAAAAAGGTAATGACAAAGAGTTGGGTGAGATAGGAGACGCCTGTTTCACCAGAATAATCTTGCAGATTAGTATTCGTTACAAAACTGATTGCGGTATTAAAACTCAGGTCGGCTGTCATACCTGGGTTCTTATCCGGGTTTAAAGGTAAATGCCCTTGCAGGAGGAACATCACAAACGCATATACGAACCAAAGCATGTTGACCGTTAACATGGCTTTCAGGAACTCCTTCCAGGTCATTTCTTGCTTAGGGTTGATACCAGCAAACCGGAAAATGAATTTTTCCAATGGACTTAAAAAATCCGTAAATGTCTTTTCCCCAGTAAATACACGGGAGATATATTTCCCCAGAAAAACAGCCAACAATAAGGTGATAAGAAAGGTAGCGGTAATACCTGCTATTTCGGTGATCATAGTTTAACTAAGTTTTCAGGGCTTATTGTAATAATAGCATTACGAAAGACCGTAACTGCTATGATTTTTCATATGTTTTCAATAAACGCTGCCTTACCAAACACACAAAATCAAATAACTGCAGCTATAACATGTTGGTGGAGAGTTGCCTTCTTAATTGAAATATGAGGTCATTCATCTGGGAATTATACAAAGCCGGTCCGTCAGCAACTCGTATATTTATTTATATCCTTCCTTGATAGCATAAATTATTGCACACAAAGGAAAGATTTTTTTCTTATTCTATAAAGTTACAAAAAATAAGCGCTTAAGGTACTCTCCGCTACAATTCTAATGTGATTTAGGTAAATTACATGAAAACTCACAGCCATGCTTGGATTTACATCTGCGTTCAGCAGCTTTTCAGTTGATGACCTGACGAAAGCAAAAGCATTTTATCAGGATCTTCTAGGAGTACAAACGGATGAATCCCCTGCCCCCATGTCAATGTTGACATTGAATATACCCGGGGGCCAAAAGATAATCGTCTATCCTAAACCCAATCACGAACCAGCCACTTTTACCGTACTGAATTTTCAAGTAGATGATGTAGACAAAACAGTAGACAACCTGATAGACAAGGGTATTACCTTTGAACAATACACCGGCGACATTCAAACGGATGCAAAAGGTATCATGCGCGGCAACGGTCCTACCATCGCTTGGTTTAAAGACCCAGCCGGAAATATCTTGTCCGTTATTGGTCCATACGTATAATAGAAAAGCGGCTGCTGATACAGAAGATCAGCAGCCGCTTTTATTATTGCTAGTTAGATTATTTCGTAGTAGCCTTGAATATCAGTCGCAGCTTTATCTTCAACGCCAACCATCCCAGGAATCCATATACGAGAATTAATATACCCAGATGCCGTATATACGGATACGTTAGCACCACATCTCCTTTTTGAATCAATAGTATCTTAAATGCTTGCAAAAATGGCGTCAGTGGGATAATATTGGCCATCCATTGGACGAAAGTCGGCATAGCATTGAGCGGCCAGGTGAAACCACTGATGATAAACGCCGGTGAAGCTATCACCATTAATATCTGTGTGGCTTTTAATGCATCCGGGATCAGTATGCTGACAAACACCCCCATGAAAGATGCAGACCCCACAAAGAATGCTGTCAACCAGATAAAGCTCCATATACCCTCTGGTAAGGGAACCCTGAAAAGTATATGCATCAGATAGTATACAGATACAATCAATATGGAGAAAAACCAGATGGGAATCACTTTAATCAACATGATAGGGAATGCCCATCTGCGCATGTTCCTATATTCTTCTACAAATGATCCTCGTTGGAATTCTGCGGCAAAGCTTACCGCCATTGCCAGGAGGATAACTTGTTGCAATACCACTGCCAGCATAGCAGGCCACATAAATATGAGGTAGTTGCTGGTGGTATTGAAGAGGGTAATATAATTCGTTTTAAACGGTTCATATTGCGTAGCAGCCCTAACTGCCGGCATACCCATTTTCTGTAATCCTTTAATGGATACCCCTGCCGAGAAAGTGCCGATCGTGAGTTGCAAGGCCTTGGAGGCAAAGTTGGCGGTCAGTACATTGCCGGTATTGATGTAAGCATTTACTTCCGGGTATTTTTTCTGGAGGATATCTGCTTCAAATCGGGAGGGAATGATCACCACCGCAGCGGCCTGTTTCCGAATAACCTCATTTTCAATACTGGAGGGTTCCTGCAGATACTTTTCCACCTTAATACTCCGGTTATCGTCCAGCATTTCTACTAGCTGTCCGGATAGTGGAGTGTTGTCTTTATCTACTACAATCACCGGTATATTTTCCACCTTCCCGCTTTTATACACGAAGCCCAGTAAGGTAGCATAAAACACAGGAGCCAGGAAGAATACAGTACGCAAGGTGTTATTGCCGATGAACAGCCTGAACTCACGTTTTAATAATCGGATAAATTCTTTCATGCGTGATTATTTCAGTATAACACTTGCATTGACCAGTATATCCTGGGTTTTGCTCATCTCTTTCGGTTGTACTTTGATCTCGTACACTGCATCCTGCAATTGATAGTCGGGGTAAGCAGTGGTGATATCTGCATAGCGGGTCAGTTGCTTGATTGATGAAATGGTACCACTCACCTGTTCCTTATTATACACAACCTGCAACTGTACCTCCTCTCCTTTTTTAAACTGTCCTATTTTGCTTTCTGGTACTGTAAATCGGAAGAAGGTACTACCAGGAATATAACCGTTGAATAATGCAAATCCGGCGGTGGCCAGTTCACCTTGTCTCAAACTGATGGTTTCTATTTCCATATCATTGGTGGCAATCACATAACGCTCGGAGTAGGCTACATTCGCTTCTTGCAAAGCGCCTTTCGCCTGAGAAGCTTGTCCGGCGGCCATTTCCACTTTCTCTTTGCGGGTACCTTTTTTCACATCGTTCAACTCTGCCACTACCGCATCAAACTGGGCTTTAGCTCCTTTATATTTAGCATATATTTCGTCATAGGCCTGTGGCGCCATCAGACTGTCGTTAAACATATTGGTAGCCCGCTTATAGGATTTCAATGCGAATTCATACTGCTCTTTGAGGCCATCGTACTTTGCCTGCAATTGTTTCATTTGATCTGCGGTAGCACCGTTTTTAGCCATCAGTTCTTGTGCGGTGGCTGCATTCACTGCGCCCTGCGCCTGGGCTATTTTAGCGGAAACCTCTGGTACATCCAGCAGGGCGAGGGTATCCCCTTTCTTTACTGTTTGCCCTTCGGCTACATAGATTTTCAATATTCTGCCGGTAACTTTCGGAGCAAAGGAGATCACATCCTTTTTAGCCTTCCCTTCGAATTTATCTGCTTCCCGCTTACGAGCACCACAACTCGTTAGTATCAGTATGCTGATAAAAAGTATGCAGGTAGATATTCTCATTTCTTATTGATTAATGGTCATGATTATTGTTTTCCTGAAGCGGCTAGCATTAATACAGCTTATTGACGTCCAGTTCCTGTGTGGATCTCATCATTTCAATAGCTGCTCTGCGCTGATTAAAGATAGCATTCTGGTAATCCAGTTCTGCCATCTCTAGGTCGTTTTCGGCTTCTATCAACTGGGTAGATTTTGTCATACCGTAGCGGAATTCTTTTTCAGCCTGTACTAGGGCATCGCCTGCCACTTCTTTCTGCTTCCTTTTTAGCGCAATCTGGGCATTGGCAATCTCGTAGTTCGATTGATTGTTTGCCTGATTTAACGTTAGCTTACGCCTAGCATCATATTTCTGGTTCTCTAACAGTTCCCGGTCAATGCGAGCCGTTTCAATGGCATGTTTACCTTCCCGACCGTCAAAGATCTCCCATTTGAATCCGATGCCTCCCAGGAATATGGGGAATATATTCAAATTGGTGGGCCTCCAGTCCAATTTATGCCCTGGGTAATTAAGGGCCGGTATAGGAGGTATGATATTGTCAGACGACTTTATCCTCGTGCCATACAGTCCCAGGTAATAAGTAGACGCCATTAACTGTACTTTGGGAATCCACCAAGTTTGTTCTGCTTTTATTTTGTAACCGGATGCAGTAATACCGCGGTCTAACGCCCGGATTTCCGCTCGGTCTTCAATGGTTTTACGAGGCGTTTCTGGCACCACTGCTACCAATACGGGTGCTATCAGTTGGAGTCGACCTTTGTCTATCCCGGTTAATACTTCCAATTGTGTTAGCAATAGGTCCCTTTTCCCTTCATATTCCGCGATTTTTGCATCCAGGGTGGCCTGGGCCAATTCTATTTTTTTATGATCGTAAGGCGTTATCAGGCCATAACCTAAAGCCTTATCGGCTGTTTTACGATTGGCATCGAGCCTACGCTTACCTTCATCCAACACCTTTCTCGATTGATGTATCAGCGCCAACTGGTCGTAGGCACTGGAAATCACCGCAATTACTTCATCAGAAGTCTTCTCCAGCAAGATATCCTCGGACATCTTTTTCTCTTCTACCGCTTTACGCAGGTATTTTACTTTTCCGCCGGAATACAACAACATTTTGGCATCTGCTTTTGCCAGCCCTGAGAAGCCAGAAACATTGATGTTATTGTTGTATTTACCTTCCGGGATATTCAGGAAGGGTTGCAGGTTCAATTCCGGTGAAATAACATGTGCGGTAGCATTCATATAACCGGCCATACCACTCAATTCCAGGGTAGGCAGGTAAACATCTTTCAACTTATGCTCATCTAGCACGGTCAACTTGTTTTTAGTAAGTTGCGTTCTTAGATCTGCATCCCGTACCATGGCGCTATCCAGCAACTCCTTAAATCCAGGGGCCGACTGCCCATTGCTGTAGTGGTAAAAAAGGAGTGACAGGAGCAGGAATGACAGCTTACTTTTCATTGACAGATAGCATTTTTAAAATCCAAAAAACATGTACAGTAGTAGCAGATTCCGATTTAACGTCGGAACAAGGGAAATAGTTTCAATATTACATTCCTATTAACCGATTGGGCATTATTTCTTTTTCGCATGACGTTCTTATTTTATGGCTAACAATGTTGTTAGTTATTGCACCTAACGATGAGGTTAAAGACAATCTTTAGCAATTATCGCAGTCTTTGGAATCATCTGCTTTGCGGCAAATATAGTGAATTTATCTAACTGCCTCATCCGGTGGTATCATGGGTCTTAGGAAGCTACGGAATATTTGTTGTATCTTCTGGTTTTTACTAATATCGGTGAAAATAAATCTGCCAACCAAGTAGTAATGGAAGCTATTATATTTTGCGGGATTCAGGCAACAGGTAAATCCAGCTTTTACCAGCAGCATTTTTTTGCCACACATGTACGCATCTCTTTAGATCTGCTAAATACCAGAAACCGGGAAGACATATTCCTGGACGCATGCTTACGTACCTCCCAGAAATTCGTCATTGACAATACTAATCTCACGGTGGCAGACCGGGCCAAATACATATCCCTGGCCAAACAGCACCAATATCAGATCCGGTGCTATTACTTTCAGTCGAACTTGGGAGAAGCCCTCATTCGCAACAATACCAGAAGCGGTAAGGCGCTCATTCCGGAGAAGGGCGTACGAGGCGCCTATAACCGACTGCAGATACCCTCTCCTGAAGAAGGATTTGATGAAATGTTTTACGTTACCATAAAAGATAACCAATTCGACATAAAACCCTGGCAGCATGAAATTTGATGACCTAGATAAGAAAATGCGGGTATTTGAAACCCATGACGATAAATGCATTCTCCCTGAAATGTATATGGTGGCCAGAATTGATGGCCGCAACTTTACCAAACTGACGAAAGAGAAACATGCATTTGAAAAACCCTTTGATCCGCGTTTCCACGAATATATGATTGAAACAGTCCGTCACTTGATGACATGCGGCTTCAATATCGTATACGGCTATACGCAGAGCGATGAAATCTCCCTATTATTCCATCTACATGAAAATGCGTTCAGCAGAAAAGAACGGAAATACAATTCCATTCTTGCGGCGGAAGCCAGCGCACGCTTTTCTATGCAGTTGGGAGATATTGGTACATTCGATTGTAGAATATGCCAACTCCCAAATAGTTCACTGGTATCAGATTATTTTAGATGGAGACATGAAGACGCGCATCGCAATTCGCTGAGCGCGCACTGCTATTGGCTGTTGCGGAGTCTCTCCCATACCGCTGTTGAAGCAACAGAACGCATCAACAAACTCTCCACATCCGATAAAAATGAACTGCTGTTTGCGCATGGCATCAATTTCAATGACCTTCCTTCTTGGCAAAAAAGAGGCTCAGGAATTTATTGGAAAGAAGTGACGACAGAAGGATTTAATCCCGTTAAACAAGAAACGGTACTGGTACAACGACGCGTATTATCTGTCGATAAAGAACTCCCTGTGGGCCTGGCTTACAATGAATTCGTCCAGCAATTTATGGAAGGAGGAAACTGATAAGAAGCAATAAAACATGTGAGGATTATATACTAACTTCGTCGGCTATATGAAATCCCGTATATAATCCATCTCAATATGTTAAAATCACCCAACTCCACGAATCGCTTTCTTATTATCTATTCCTGCATCACTACTGTAGGCTTGGCTATGATGCTGATGGCCTTTAAAAATGTAAAGGAAACCTTTGATGAAATTTCTGTAAAACGCATCAACATCGTAGACGACAAAGGAAACAACAGGATTGTTATCGCCAATGAAGAACGCACGCCCCCTCCAATGGTAGGTGGCCAAACCTACAAACGCAGGTTCAATCCTGCCGGGTTTATCTTCTATGATGAAAAAGGGAACGAATGCGGCGGACTGGCCATGGCCAAAGCAAATGGCTCCGGTTTCCGCGTAATGGCCTTCGACTATGATAACAATGATGCCATCGGTATCATCACCCAAGAAGACCTCGCCGGTAAGAATTTCAGCGCTGGTTTAATGGTCAATGACAAGGTACCTGGCGCCCCTCTTGGCAGCGGTGTCAATAGAATCAATCTGAACACTACAAACGGCGTTGCCGGCCTTCAAATCAATGGCCCTGATGGCAAAGTAAGACTGCGCTTGATGGTGGATAGCCTCGGCACCCCATACCTGGAAACAATGGATGCCAAGGGCAAAGTAGTGAAGAAAGTTATTTAGTTATTTGATCTTTTATGTCGTTCCTGCCCGGCGGGCAGGAACGACATAAACAAGAAATTATAATCTTATTATCCGCCTGATAAAAGTGTAATCGCCGGTTATTTCTTCCTCATAATTCATATCCGGTTCGAAGATATAAGGCTCCCTGTAATAGGAGGATACAGGTAGATAGCCCATTTCCATAGGCGAGCCACCACAGATGTTGCAGCCACCATCTCCGGCCTTCAGGAACCACTCGCTATCCATCATTACTTCGAATTTATAAGGGTCATTTGCAATGGTTAATCCAAAGTGATTAGGGTGGTCCAGGAAGAAAGACTCCTTTTTGTCATGATCTGCGGAAAAATGATGGTGCTTTTCACCAGTGAGGAATTTATTCCCCCAAGGATGGATCGTACGGGAACCTCCTCCACAGAGATATTCCCACTCATCTTCCGTCGGGAGCCGGAAACCACTGGCAGTAACTTCGGCCACCAATTCCTCCAGCCCAGCCGGGTAATACAGCATAGCCGTGATCTTATCTCCTGATTTCACTACCTGGTACCGCCCCGCGATATTATAACTGTATTGTTCCCGTTGTGTTTCGCTGACCTCTTTCAGCACCCTGGCATAGTCTTTCTCACTGGTAAGGCGTTCATCGTCTAGGGGTACTTCAAAGTATCCCTTATTGACCGCTTCCCTTTCTACAATCATGGGCCCAATCGTTACCTGTCGTACTGGAGAAAAACGCGCCTGAAAGTAAGGCTCCACATCTTCTTCAGGCCATTCATACGGCGCCAGTAACTCTTTCCAGAATTCCAATGGCATCGAGCGCGCATCAAAACCCAGGGTAACCATGTCTCCCGGGACAAAAACAAACTCCTTTCCTTCAAAATCAAGGATGGCCGTAAAATTCTCCTGGCCGTACCGTTCAAAACGTTGAAATCCTTTAATACTAAATCCTGGCAACCGGTCTTTGACCAACTGCTGCAGCTCCTGCCGAGCCGTGTCTTCCGATAATCTTATCCATTCCTGCCGATTAAAAATAGTGGGTTGTTCCATATGGTTTACAAACATTTAAGAGGAACAAAAATCTCTAATAAAATTCTAATAAAAAACTTATTATCTCCTAATCACGTTTCCTATTATATGGCGCTACTTTTGCAGCGTAATTAAAAAAACAACTGGCTATGGACGCAGATCCGTATTATAGTAAATTCTATCATATAATTCACTAACCGCCAGCAGCTCATAAAGGCTGCTGGGCAACAGTAGTCTTTATGCGCAATATCCGTTTTAATCCGGCCTTTCGCCATGCACTCTTCTGACCAGGAGATTCCCTTGTCAATTCACCCTAACCTGGTTTCCTAATCTGTTAAAATTCCTTTTATGAACTTTACTGCCGTAAAAGCCGACAGGCTCAAAAAGGCGTATAGGGAAAAATTTCCTGGTGCAGGCCGCGCCAACGCTGCTGCTGTTAAACTGCGCAATGCCGCCGCAGCTTCACAGCCATTTCTCTATTCCATGCTGGACAGCGAACCAGAGGGACTCACAGACAAAGAAGCCCACGAACGATTGACCACCTGGGGGCCTAATGAAATACATCATGAAAAAGCGCCATCCTGGTATAAACAACTGTTCAATGCGTTCCTGAACCCTTTCATTGGAATACTCCTTTTAATTGCCTGCATCTCCTTCTTTATTGATGTATACATGGCCGCTCCTGGCGAACGTGACTACAAAACCGTTCTCATGGTGGGTATCATGGTATTTGTCAGTGCTTTCATTCGCTTCTGGCAAGAAATGCGCAGTACCAACGCGGCTGAAAAGCTCCGCAATATGGTACGTGTAACTGCCACGGCCATACGTAAAGACGAAGGAAGAATTGAAACAGAAATAAAGAACCTCGTTCCTGGAGATGTTGTACACCTCTCTGCCGGCGACATGGTGCCAGCAGATTGTCGTATTCTCTATTCCAGAGACTTGTTTATCAGCCAATCCATGCTCACTGGGGAAGCATTACCGGTTGAAAAAAGCGCCGGCCCCGTTGAAAATGGAGATAAAGCCATCCTGGAGTTGGAAAATATCTGCTTCATGGGCACCAACGTGATTAGTGGCACCGCTACCGCCATCGTGGTGAACACCGGCAACCTCACCCTCTTCGGCTCCATGAGCAAAGCCGTTACCGGAAAATCACCGGAAACCAGCTTCGATAAAGGGGTGAATAAGGTAAGTCTGCTCCTCATCCGTTTCATGGTGATCATGGTACCCCTGATCTTTGTGATCAACGGCACCATCAAAGGAAACTGGTGGGAAGCCCTCCTCTTTGCCATCGCAGTAGCAGTAGGTCTCACCCCAGAAATGCTGCCCATGATCGTTACCGCCAACCTGGCCAGAGGAGCCGTACAACTGAGTAAAAGAAAAGTGATTGTAAAGAGACTCCATGCTATCCAAAATATTGGCGCCATGGACGTCCTGTGTACAGATAAAACAGGTACCCTGACCCTCGATACTATTGTGCTCGAAAGACACCTGAATATCCTCGGTCATGAAGATGATGAAGTCCTCAATTGGGCGTACCTCAACAGTTATCACCAAACTGGCCTGAAAAACCTGCTGGATGTGGCTGTGCTGAAACATGTGGAATTGCATGGCAGTTTACATCCTGAAGAAAATTTCGTAAAAGTAGATGAACTACCATTCGATTTTCAACGTAGACGCATGTCCGTTATCCTCAAACAAGCGGATGGCTCTCACCTCATGATCTGCAAAGGCGCGGTGGAAGAAATGCTCCAAGTATGCGACCGCGCGGTAAATCCTGCTATTCCAGAAGACTACAAAGAAACCATTCCACTGGAACATGACCTGCGCCAGAATATCAGAAGAATTTCTTCCAAATTGAATGAAGATGGATTACGCGTATTACTCGTGGCCATCAAAGAATACTTCCCAGGCGACCAACCCTGCACGGTGGAAGATGAACGAGGCATGACACTGACCGGCTTCATCGGATTCATGGACCCTCCAAAACCTTCCGCAGTCACTTCTATCAAAGCCTTACAACAACTAGGCGTAAATATCAAAGTACTGACCGGCGACAACGAAATTGTGACCCGGAAAATATGCCGCGAAGTGGGCATTCCAGTAGATCAGGTTCTCCTCGGTAGAGATATCGAAAAAATGCATGATGAACTGCTAAAACAACACCTGAAAGAAGTATCCATCCTGGCCAAACTGAGTCCTGACCAGAAATCCAGGATTGTAAAACTACTCCAGGAAAGTGGCCATACCGTTGGATTCCTGGGTGATGGTATCAATGATGCCGCTGCCCTCCGACAAGCAGATGTAGGCATCACCGTAGATACCGCCGTGGATATTGCCCGCGAAAGCGCGGATATCATCCTGCTGGAAAAAGACCTGACCGTATTGCGTAAAGGGGTGATCTATGGCCGCCGTACTTTCGGTAATATCATCAAATATATTAAGATGACTGCCAGCAGTAATTTTGGTAATATGTTCAGTATGCTGGGTGCGAGCGCATTCCTGCCCTTCCTCCCCATGCTGCCCGTACAGTTACTGGTGCAAAATCTATTGTATGACATCTCCCAGATATCTATTCCATGGGATAAAATGGACGAAGAATTCCTGGAACGTCCGAAAAAATGGGATGCTTCTGGTATTTCCCGGTTCATGATTTATATCGGACCTATCAGTTCCATCTTTGACTATGCTACTTTCTTCCTCATGTTCTATTTCTTCAAAGCCAATATGCCGGAAAAACAATCCCTGTTCCAAAGTGGCTGGTTTATAGAAGGATTATTGTCTCAAACCTTGATCGTACACATGATCCGTACACGGAAGATACCGTTCATTCAAAGTATTGCTGCTACACCGGTGATTCTATTGACTACCGTGATTATGATGATCGGGATTGCTATTCCTTTCTCTCCGTTCGCCAGTTCCTTAAAAATGGAACCTTTGCCGCTGTCCTATTTTCCCTGGCTGATCGGCATATTGCTCAGTTATTGTCTTTTAACACAGGTTATAAAAACATGGTTCATTAAAAAGTTTAGTCAGTGGCTGTAATACCATAGTCGCATCTTCCTACAATAAAAACAAACATGAAAAAAACGAAATTCTTACACGCCGGTGGCGCGTTAGGACTTGCCTTATTCTGTTCCTGCAATAACCACCAGGACGCTCAGCAGACTGTTAGCAATAGTTTACGTATGGACACCATCCTAGTAGCCGATAGCGGTGTGGTGGCAGGTAGCATTAAAACCAATACTGTCGGCATGCAGGATTACAGCAACACTTTCACAACGGCAGGTATGGTGAAAACCATACCTACCGCCTTTGCGGAAATTGCGTCTCCTTTTAGCGGAAGAGTAGTAAGATCCTACCTCTCCCTTGGAAAACAATGCACGCCGCAAACACCTTTATTCGAACTGAGCTCACCAGACTTCTTTGCAGCACAAAAAACTTATTTCCAGGAAAAATCTCAACTGGAACAGGCTAAAAGAACATTACAACGCCAGAAAGATCTCATGGAACATGGCGTAGGTACCGCCAAAGATCTGGAAGAAGCACAAACAGCCTATGAGGTAGAGAAACGGGAATATGAAAATGCAGTAATGGGTATCCGCGTGTTTAAAGCGAATCCAGAAACCATTACACTCGGGCAACCACTGACCGTTTATGCACCTATCAACGGCGAAATCCTGGAAAACAAAGTAGTACTGGGCCAATTCATCAAAGACGATGGCGCTGCTGTAGCAAAGATCGCCGCCCTCGGTAAAGTATGGATCGCAGGACAAGTAAAAGAAAAAGATATCCAGAAAGTACGCAATGCATCGGAATGTATGATCACCATTCCTTCTATGCCGGATGCAAAACTGACCTGCAAAATATTCCATATAGGGCCAGTAGTGGATGATGAAACCAGAAGCATCGAAGTACTCATGGAAGCAGACAATAGTAAACGATTATTGAGTCCGGGTATGTATGTAACAGTCGAATTCTTCGAGAAGCCCGCACCAGCCGTGGTTATACCATCCAAAGCGGTATTCCTTACCAATGAAAGCAATTACGTATTTGTAGCAACCGGTAAAAACCGTTATGTAAAAAGGAAAGTAAAAATCATGTCTGTAAATGCCGACACCACTGTGATCCAGTCCGGCTTAACGAAAGATGAAAGTATCGTTACAGACGGCGGACTGTACCTCCAGGACATCCGCTAATTCTGTATTTCAAAGCATTCTCCCATGAAGAAAATTATGACTACTGCCATCGCCAAACGATGGCTGTTCCTAGCTTTATTTGTACTGCTGGCCATCTTCGGATACTATTCCTGGAAACAACTGGCTGTAGAAGCATATCCTGATATTGCAGATGTCACCTCACAAGTGGTGACGCAAGTACCAGGTCTGGCAGCAGAGGAAATGGAACAACAAATTACCATTCCTGTTGAACGCGCCCTCAATGGCATGCCTGGCCTATCTGTCATGCGTAGCAAAAGTACTTTCGGTCTTTCCGTGGTGACCATCGTATTTAAAGATGGTACCGAAGACTACTGGGCACGTCAACGCATCAACGAAAGATTAAGCGATCTGGGACTTCCCTATAATGCCAAACCAGGACTGGACCCACTCACCTCTCCTGTTGGCGAAATATACCGCTACATCATAGAGAGCCAGCATCATAACTTGCGTGAACTCACCGACCTGCAAAACTGGACCATCATCCCACGTATCAAGCAGGTTTCTGGTATTGCAGATGTAACCAATTTCGGTGGCATTACTACGCAATACCAGATTGAACTGGACCCTAAAAGAATGGAACAGTTCAAGGTTTCCCTCGCAGATATACAAACAGCCATCAATAACAACAATGCCAATGCCGGCGGTAGCGTGCTCACACAGGGCGATCTCGGCTATGTGGTGCGTGGTATCGGTCTGGTGAAAAACCTGGAAGGCTTAGGAGGCATTGTGATCCGTTCGGTGAATGGAGTGCCGGTACTACTCCAGGATGTAGGTAATGTTAAACTAGGAGAGCTGGAACGGAAAGGTATTCTTGGTTATACCGATCATAAAGTGGATTATTCCGAGAGTGTTGAAGGAATTGTATTACTGCTGAAAGGACAAAATCCTTCCAATGTACTGGAAGGCATACACGAAGCCGTAGATGATCTGAATAACCACCTGTTGCCGCCAGGAGTGAGCATTAGGCCATACCTGGATAGAACTACCCTGATCGATACCACCTTACATACAGTGAGTCATACCCTCCTGGAAGGAATGGGACTCGTACTGATTGTATTGATCGTATTCCTCGGAAGCTGGCGCGGGGCCTTGATTGTAGCGATCACGATTCCACTCGCCTTGTTGATTGCCTTCATTTTGATGCATTTCACCAATATCCCTGCGAACCTGCTTTCCCTTGGTGCGGTGGACTTTGGGATCATCGTGGATGGTGCTATCGTGATGCTGGAAACGATCCTGAAAAAGCGGGAAAGCGATCATGAGCATATGTTGGAAGAGCCATCTATAGCTAAGCAGGCGGTTTCCGTAGCCAAACCGGTATTGTTCTCTACAATTATCATCATCACCGCCTATTTGCCGCTGTTCTCTTTTGAAAGAGTGGAAAAGAAGCTGTTTACACCGATGGCTTTCACCGTAGGCTATGCCTTATTGGGTGCACTGGCCGTGGCACTGATACTCATACCAGGATTGGCTTTCGCGGCCTATCGCAAACCGGTGAAGATCTATCACAACAAATGGCTGGAATGGTTAACCGCAAAATATGAAGCGTTGACCAACCGCATTATGAGCAAGCCCAAGATCGTATTTTGGCCTGTTGCTATTGCCTTTGCCGGCGCTATTTTCTTTAGTGCTACCGTGGGCAAGGATTTCCTTCCGCCGTTGGATGAGGGTTCTATCTGGCTGCAAGTGCAGTTGCCTCCAGGTATTTCATTGGCGAAATCTAGGGAGATGAGTGATACACTGCGTGCCCGCACTTTACGTCATAAAGAAGTCACCTATATGATGATACAAGCCGGCAGAAATGACGATGGTACGGATCCTTGGACTGCCTCCCACTTTGAGTGCAGTATCGGATTACGCCCTTATGGAGAATGGAAAAACGGTAGAACAAAAAGTGACCTGATTGCAGATTTGTCGAAAGAGTACGCTAGCATGCCAGGCTACACGGTAGGTTTTAGTCAGCCTATGATTGATGGGGTGATGGATAAGATTGCCGGTGCGCATAGTGAGCTGGTAGTAAAGGTTTATGGAGACGAATTTGCCTCTACCCGCGCCATCGCTGAGAAAACCGCAGCAGTGATCCGTTCTGTGAAGGGTGCCGCTGATGTGGCAATAGACCAGGAGCCACCACTGCCACAACTCCAAGTATCTGTGAACAGAGATGCATTGAGCAGATATGGCATCAATGTAAGCGATGTCACAGAACTGATTGAGGTAGCCATCGGAGGAAAGGCTGTCTCCCAGGTATTCGTCGGCAATAAAGTATATGATGTAATATGCCGTTACGGCGAAGCAGAAAGAAACTCCGCTGATAAAATCAGCAACCTAATGCTGACAGCCTCCAACGGGGTGAAAATACCATTGTCGCAAGTAGCGAATATCCGCATGGCCACTGGCGAAAGCACCATCACCAGGGAAATGAACAAACGACACCTGACCGTGAAACTGAACCTGCGCGGTACTGACCTAACTACATTCCTTCAGGAAGCGCAGTCCAGGATTGAAAAAGAAGTACCGTACGACCATCAACGTTATCGCATACAATGGGGCGGTCAATTTGAAAACCAGCACAGGGCGTATGCGCGACTCACCTTCATCGTACCATTAGCATTGGCGATTATGTTCCTGTTGTTGTATGGCGCCTTCGGTAGATTCCGTCAGGCGGGAATGATATTGTCTATTGTACCATTGGCATTATTTGGTGGTATGTTGGCATTGAATGTACGAGGAATGACCTTGAACGTCTCTTCCGCAGTGGGCTTCATTGCGCTGTTTGGAGTAGCTATTCAGAACGGTGTGATACTCATCTCCCATTTCAATGACCTACGAAAAGAAGGTTATCCATTGATGAATGCAGTATTATCCGGCACTAAGAACAGGTTCCGTCCTGTATTGATGACCGCTTCGGTAGCAGCCCTAGGTCTGCTTCCCGCTTCGCTGGCCACAGGCATCGGATCAGATGTACAAAGACCACTGGCTACTGTAATTGTATATGGATTATTTGTAGCTACAGCTATTACTTTACTGGTATTACCTGCCATCTACTACCTAGTGGAAAACCGCTGGGGTAAAGATGATTATGTAAAAGCATAAAAATTTTGACATGCCAAGAACTATCAACATATTCTTAATTTCCGGCCTGTTGCTTTCGGGTATTTATGCCAATGCGCAGGTGGATACAACGTTTCCGACTATACGTATTCCATTGGAGCAATACCTGCACCAGGTGGGAGAAAAGAACCTGGGCTACGCTGCTGAAAAATATAACGTCAGCATCGCAACTGCAGCTATCGAAAGTGCGAAAGTCTTTCCTGATCCGGAGTTGAGCGGCGGTTTGTATGATAACCAAAACCATAAAATGCAATTGGGACATGGCTGGTCGGCCGGTATCGGTACTACCTTGGAATTAGGTGGTAAACGTAGCGCCAGGATAGGACTCGCTCGTAGCGAGGCGGAAACGACCAAAGCCTTACTAGCAGATTATTACCGTAACCTGCGTGCAGACGCTACCCTGGCGTATTTCAATGCTGTCTTGCAATATAATCTCATGCATGTGCAACTGGACTCTTATCATTCCATGAAGAAGATTGCTGACGCAGACGCGATTCGCTTCAAAGCGGGCGCCATCACGGAGGTAGATGCCAGGCAGTCCAAGCTGGAAGCAGGCAGTATGCTGAATGATTACTATGCAGTAGAAGCATCCTGGAAAACAGCACTCGTAGGGCTGAATAATCAACTAGGGAGTAGTCGCGCTGACACCTTGCCAATGCCAGAAAATTTGCCTTACAAACTGGACCGTGTCTTCCCACTTCCTGACCTGATTTCAAATGCGCAAGTTAATCGCGCAGATGCGGTAGCCGCGATGAATGCAAAGAAATCAGCAGAAAAAAACCTGCAACTGGTAAAAGCAAATCGCAAAATTGATCTGGGTATCAATGCAGGAATAACAGGAAATGGCGAGTCTACTAACGAGATCGCACCTACGCCAGCATACAAAAGTGTAAATGCGGGCATCGCTATTCCTTTGAAATTTTCCAATCATTATAAGGGAGAGCTGAAAGCCGCTCGCTACGGGATTCAGCAGGCTGCCACCCAAGAGGAACAAGTAAAATTACAAATCAGTACAGAAGTTACACAAGCTTATTTCAACTATATCAACACACATAAGCAGGTGAAACAATTCCAGGAAGGCTTACTGACGGAAGCACAACAAATCCTCGATGGGAAAATATACAGTTACAAAAGAGGTGATACGCCCTTATTAGATGTACTCAATGCACAGCGTACTTATAACGATCTGCAACAAAATTATCATCAAGCGCTGTTTGCTTACGCTTCCGCATTAGTGGAACTGGAGCGAAGCGCTGGTATATGGGACATTCAATAATATTTACCTATGAAAACCCCTATCAGCGCCGCTTACTCTAAAGCGGCGCTGATGTTTTATCCAAACAGCCGTAAAAAAGTATTTTTAATTAGGCATGCAACTATTGCTGTACACCATTGTCTTTAGTACGGTAATCTTTTAATAATACTATTTTTCTACACACTAGTAGTTGTATTCACAACAAGATAAGGTGGTTGCACCACATGAATTAGCCAGCCGGGAAGCTGCGCTGCAAAGAGGACAATTACTCAACGCCCCTGCACTGAGGAACCATTGGGTAGCAACAATGGCCAGTCAGCGCAGTGGGCGCTTGGGTATGTGACGAAGCCATGTAATGTGACAGTTATGGGGAAGCGTTGTTGAAAGAGGAACAGTGAAGCAATCTCGAAATTAATCTATCATTTTACTATACATAAAAGAAGAAGAATCCCTATTATACGTGAAAATAAATTTACCGGTAGTAGTCATGCCGATAGATTGTCCTTTTACGCCATCCCTACTTGGTATTTTGGTAGGATCATGTTGAAATGCAACCACCATCGAGTCCATAAAAATATAATCAATGGAGAGATGCGTGAATCCTATTTCTTTCATCGTACGAAAGGCCGTCCGATTATAATCACAATCATTTTCCAGGTTCCACAGATCTTGTGGAAAATGGTTATTCTTCACCCGATAGTTTTTCACCGCTTCAATAAAATTAATGCTAGGCTGAATGGCCTTTTTCCGCTTTTTCTCATTAAAAACAGGCATCAGCGAACTACGTACATGTTCGGTACGATTGGAGGCTGTGGTTCGGGTATGAGCTGGGTAATAGATGCAACCGTAAGACAGGATAGACACGGGTATACAGAGCAATAGGTATTTTCTCATCAACAATTATTTTGGTTTGGATAATGCTTACTAGGCTGTAATAATATTGAAAAATGTGTTAGGGAAAATATAAATAGCCATGCCAGGAACTACACGGTGACTAAATTTTTAGAGGTTACTGTCAATCCTTATCCCTACCAGCAACACAAAAAAAATAAAGGCCGCCAGTCCCGGCACGACTTTATCATCAAAGGATTTCTGATAATGATGAGGGGTATTGCTACATCCAATCAGCAAGTAATATAGCTCTGGTTTCCACCAATAGATTATTTTGATAAGTATTCAACAGTGTATATTTCCAAAATGTTTAAAACCCTGTAAATTTATCAGAATTATGTTTACTCATTCCGTTCGAAAGCCTGATGGATAGCCTGTTCCAGTAGGTCCACAGGCGTTTCAGAAAATGCGCCCCACGTCATGGATCTGTGCGCTGACAAACGTACATCACAGAAGAGCGCAGCTACAGGTGCGGGCGCCACCTGGATGAGTTCAACTCCCTGAATAGCCAATGCTACAGACTCCGCTATTATTCTTGCCTGTTGTTCCGATGGATTGCTGGTAAGTAAGCTGATAGTTTTATGGAGATGCCGGTCCAACTGGCCATGACTTCCCAACCCCTTTTGCAGGTATTGCAAGAGGGCCTCTAGGCTGGCAGGTTCCTTCTGCATAGCGCGGAGGATATCCAATGCTTGGATATTTCCAGAACCTTCCCAGATGGCATTAACGGGAACATCGCGGTATAGGCGAGGCATCACCGATTCCTCCACGTAACCGTTGCCACCTAGGCACTCCATCGCTTCGCCCAGAACGAGCACGGCTCTTTTGGTGTTCCAGAACTTACCAACGGCAGTGGCTATACGAATAAAATGTTGGGCGTCTTCGTTGTGCCTAGCGTCATCAAATCCTTTCGCGATACGCATGGCCAGGGTGGTGGCTGCAATAGATTCCAGTGCCAGATCAGCGAGTACATTCCGCATGAGGGGTTGGTTTGCTAGATTTTTCCCGAATGCCTGCCGATAGTGACAGTGGTGGATGGCTTCCGCCACAGCTCTGTGCATAGTAGCCGCGGAGCCGATGGCGCAATCCAGTCGCGTATGCCTCACCATCTCCATAATACTGGCCACTCCTCTACCCTCCTCACCTATCAGCTCTCCCCAAGCACCGTGGAATTCCACTTCTGAAGAAGCATTGGATTTATTACCCAGCTTATCTTTTAAACGCTGGAAGTACAATTTATTTTTGATCCCATCGCGGGTAAATCTGGGTACGAGGAAACAACTGAGTCCTTTGGGGGCTTGTGCCAGCACTAGGAAAGCATCACTCATAGGTGCGCTGCAAAACCATTTGCGCCCAGTGATTTTATAGATACCGCTTTCTACATGTACGGCGGTGGTAATATTACTCCGTACGTCGCTGCCTCCTTGTGGCTCCGTCATGGCCATTCCGAAGGTAACTCCGTTCTTTTCCATCCAGGGAATAGCACGGAAATCATATTCATTGGACACCACTTTCGGGAGCCAGTCGGCCGCAATGGTGGAATTAATTTGCAGGGAAGGCACTACTGCGAAGGTCATGGTAAGCGGACAGGAAACCCCTTCATCCACTTGTTGCTTCAGATAAGATAGGACGCTGTGTGCCAGGTAACCGCCATATTTATCGGTAGTCCAGGGAATGGAATGTACGCCTGCCTGGATGGATAGCGCCATCAATTCGTGATAGGCGGGATGAAATTCCACTAAATCTAAGCGATTGCCAAAGCGATCGTGGGTATGTAATTGCGGCAGGTGTTTATTGGCGAGGGCGCCTGCCTGCTGCATGGCCGCACTCCCCATCAGTTCCCCGAATTTTACGGCCTCTGGATGCGCCCAATCCGCCCCGTAAGCATGGAGGGTATCCTTCAGCATCCGATTGGTGGTAAAGGCATTAAAATCCACCAGGGCAGGTGATTGATTCAACGCGGTATTGAAGTCAAATTCGGAAGGTAACATAACAGGATGTTTTAGCTTCCTAAATTTAAGCTATTCCGCTGAGTACAGACGCGAAGCCTCTTTGGTTCTCTCGGCCAGTCTCTTCCGCAATCCCTCTGGCTGGATCACCTCCATGCCAGGGCCATAACCTAGAATCTCTCTTTCCAATTCGAAGTTTGGAATCAGCCGCAATTCAATAATCATGTATCTATCTCCTGTTTCGATGATCGTCTGACTGGTATGCAAGGGTTTGGTGGCCACATAGGGAACATGCTCTCCTCTGACCTTGATAAGAATACGTTTGGGACGCATATCATTTACGGTAGCTCCAATGACGTGCTGGTAATAGCTTTCTGGGGTCAGACCAAATTTGCTTTTTTCATAAAGCACTTCTTTATTCTGTTTCACATCGTGTATTCTATCCAATGCCAAAGAAGTGACAGAATTGAAACCCGTTTTACTACCTACTACAAACCAGCGGTTCTTGAATTCTTTCAGCCACCAGCCATTGAAGGAGATCATGGATGGCGCTTTTGCTGTAAAGGACTGGTAGTTGATATCTAGCACATATTCATGCACGATGGCATCATATATAACATTCAAGTGGTTCAACCCTCGCAGGTTTTCATTTTTCTCGAAGTCGATGATCGTATGCTGATTATGTGCCGAAGCATATATGTGGCCTTCCAGCTTCTGTACTACGCCGTTGAGGTGTTCAAAATGGGAAAACCCTTTAAACTGCTTCAGTACCTCTACAGCTTCCGTCATGCGGGAAAGGTCCGCATCGCTGAGCGGGATATTGGTGATACTATAGTTCGGGTCTTCATAAGTATAATATTTCTTCTCTACTATAATAATGGGGGCATTATATCCCAACTTATCACTGCGCATCATTTGGAGATCGCCCTGGATAGTACGGCGACTAATCCCTTTCTCTATCCCCTCATAATCGTATAGGGTCTCGGAAACTTTATCGATCAAATCCTCCAGTGTCCAGCGTCTACGGCGGTTTCTAAGACAGGTGTCTATCGCTTTATATCTGATAAGGGCGTTCCGGTTAACAGGCATTTCAAAAATATTTTCCTGAAAATTAAAGTTTTTTTTGAACTACGCAAAAAGACTGCGCAGGTACGCATGCATCTTTGTAGGGTCAATGACAAATGACTGATTTTCATTCATTGTTGTTAGATCCAAAAATTACTGGCAATTGGTGCCGTAGTGATAAGTTACTTCGTATTAGCAACGACATGATATTTCATATCATACACACTTATTACTGTTTTTGCCCGGTTGTCAAAATACATTGTTGCTGACAAAGTAATCAGTGCCGTAGCACAGGGATACTTCGATCCAAGTCGGTGATGCAGGTTCAAATCCTGCTTCCACAAAGGTGGAATAGTTGAATGGGTAAAACGCCGTAGATATTACCCTGGAGCGTCTTTTTGCCTGGTTACTTTGTCAACTTGTAACAGTGTCGAAATAAATAATTTTTAAAAAATAAAAGTTTTTTTGAACTACGCAAAAAGACTGCGCAGATACCCTCGCATCTTTGTATCGTTCATCTCAAATAATAAAACCCAAAGGATATGAAATTCAATTTTCTTAAACGCGGCACACAGTTAACAACTAACCATGAAGGATATACGGCGTATAAGCTGACTCCGGAAATGGAGCTGTACACCAGCGTGGTAACGGCTTCATTGAGCGATCAGTTCTATGAAAAAGGAGCAGAAAAGCTGAATCGTATCCGTGGGCTAATGGATAAAACTGATCCTGCGTTCATAGCAAAGCTGGCGGTATACGCCCGTGAAAAAATGTACATGCGCAGCATCCCTATGGTACTGGCAGTAGAACTGGCCAAAAAACACAGCGGAGATACCCTTGTTAGCCAGACAGTAGGTAGAGTGGTACAACGTGCAGATGAAATTACCGAGTTGCTGGCATACTACACCATGGCCAATGAACGTAAAGAGACGAAAAAACTGCATAAGCTGAGCAAGCAAGTGCAGAAAGGATTGACCACCGCCTTCAACCGCTTCGACGAATATCAGTTCGCGAAATATGACCGAAAAACAGCCATCACCTTGCGGGATGCCCTGTTCCTCGTACATCCTAAAGCGAAAGATGAAGCACAACAGGAATTGTTCAATAAAATCGCCAAACAGGAATTGGCCACACCATACACTTGGGAAACACAGCTTTCCGCTGCAGGACAAGTAAAGTATGCCACCGAGGAAGAAAAGAAAAAAGCCTTCCGTGGTACCTGGGAAGCATTGATCGATAGTCAGGATCTGGGCTACATGGCCATGATGCGTAACCTGCGCAACATGCTGGAAGCAGAGATCAGCAAGGAACATATAAAAGATGTATGCGACCTGCTGTCTTCCCCGGAGGCGGTGAGAAAATCAAAACAGTTGCCTTTCCGATTCCTGGCGGCTTACCGCGAACTGCGGGAAGTACGTCATGGTATGACCGGGAAAGTAATGGAAGCACTGGAAGCGGCTTTACATGCCAGCATTGCCAACCTGAAAGGGTTCAATGCCAATACCAAGGTGGTCATCGCCTGCGATGTATCTGGTTCTATGCAAAAGTCTGTTTCTGCCAAGAGCAAAATCCTGTCGTACGATATTGGGTTGATGCTGGGAATGATGTTGCAGTCTAAATGCGATAACGTGTTGAGTGGTATGTTCGGTGATACTTGGAAAGTGGTGAACCTGCCAGGAAAGAATATCCTTGCCAACGTAGACGCTTTCTATAAAAGAGAAGGCGAAGTGGGATACAGCACCAACGCACACCTGGTATTGGCAGATCTGGTAAAGCGAAAATATCCAGCAGATAAAATCATGTATTTCACCGATTGCCAGATGTGGAGCACAAAACATAATCAACACATCAATGCCATGAAACAGGCCTGGACAGCATATAAACAACTGTTCCCTGCTGCAAAGCTCTACCTGTTCGACTTGGCGGGATTGGGTCAAGCTCCGCTGAGTATCGAGGAGAATGATGTGCACCTGATTTCCGGATGGAGCGACAAAGTGTTTGAAGTGATGGAGGCAATTGATAAAGGACAAGATGCATTAGAACATATATCCGCCATTCAATTATAATCATTCTGTTTGTTTTCCCTGAAAAACAATTACTTTGATAAAGCGGTAGGTGCCGTAGTAGTGAGATACTTCGACACTCAGTGGTCGCGGGTTCAATTCCCGCCATCAGGCAACTGATGTAGCTCAGTGGTTAGAGCGCTGACCCTAATAAGGCTCGTTGCGTTTTTTGCCCAGCCGCTTTATCAAATTTTTTCACAGGTGCCGTAAATTGCGGGTTACTTCTACCCGGTAGTCGTTAATGGGGTTCAAGTCCCCACCGTTGCCCTGGTAATGCCAGTGGCACTGAGTCGACAGATTTTCACCCGTAATGGTTGATTGCCCTGTGATTCGTTTATCCATTGATGTTATAACCTAAATTCTTTGACAACTAGTGCCGTAATAATGGGATACTTCGCGTACATGTGTCGCGGGTTCGACCCCCGCCATCGGGAAACCGATGTAGCTCAGTTGGTAGAGCAATGATTCCTGTTATGCTTTTTGCCCAGTTGTCAATTTTTTTCTGATGTCTTTAATAACCGGTGCCGTATTAACGGGGTACTTCGTGATTGTATAGGTGGCGGGTTCGAATCCCGCTCCCGGGAAGCCGGGGTAGCTCAGTTGGATAGAGCGATACCAAAAGCCTGTTAAGCCTTTTTGCCCGGTTATTATATTTTAGGGAGACGACTTTCGCTCAATCCAATATCAGCATTTATCAATTCAATATCAGGTTGGTATCGTACTTTTTGATTACTTTGGAATATCAACCAAGATTCCAGTTATTGATCAACACAGTCGATTTCCACGATGAAAAACAACTCTTATTGAGTTTGTCCGCCGGCAGCCAGTCGGCGTTTAAGTCGCTGTACGATAGATACCACCACGCACTTTACCGCAAAACATTCCAAATCCTTCAATCTACTTCCGAAACCGAAGACATCATCCAGGAAGCATTTATCATTCTCTGGGAGAAACGTCAGGAAATAGATACTGCACGTCCATTAGGCCCATGGCTGTTTACCGTCACTTTCAACCGCGCCGTTAACAGTCTGAAGAAAAAACTTCGGGAGAAAAGTAGAACTGCCGCTGCTGCGGAAATACAAGCTGCCCAAGAGGACCTTGTACTGCTGGAAACACGCTGGCAAATACTGGAAGCCGCCATCAGTCAGTTGTCCCCGCAGAAAAAAAGAGTATTCCAACTCTGTAAAATGGAAGGACGCACTTATGAGGAAACCTCACAATTAATGGGTATCTCCCGCTATACCGTCAAAGAATACCTGGGGGAAGTCATGCACAGCATCCGCGACTATGTTAGCAAACATATGGTAGCCGATACCACATTAGCATTCCTCCTGCTGATTAATTTTTTGTAATTTTTTTTCTCCCTCCCCCCCCTTTTTTAATTTCCCGTTGTATACATATATAAACAAGACATTTCTTCGTTGAAAAGTGATTTACAAAAACTACAGGAAATACTTACTTCCGTACATCGTACGGAAGAAGAGGAACTGTGGCTGAAAACCTACCTGGAAAGAACAGATGCCAGCGACATGCAAGCAGTGGCCGCCGCACTGTTCCGGGAACACCTCGCCGACGGCAATCCGCTGCCGGAAGGGACTTCCCGCCGCATGTGGGAACAAATTCAGGCCAATACCCAACCCGTACCGGCTGCTGTAATTCCTTTAAAACGATCCCATAAAAAATACTGGTGGGCTGCAGCCGCAGTAGCTACAGGTATCGGCCTGACTATTCCCATACTCCGTCAACAACCGAAACTGCCACCTGCTGCTGTGGCCACCAAAAATATTACGCCTGCTACCAATAAAGCAGTGCTCACCCTGGCAGATGGTTCTAAAATCACTTTAAACGATACCGCTAGCCAAGAAATCAATACCACTGCTGCGCATATACGCCAACAAAAAGGCCAACTGCAATATAGCACCACCGGCGCGAATGTGACCGCATTCAATAAGTTGGAAACCCCGCGTGGTGGGGTATTCCAAGTTGTCCTGCCAGATGGCAGCCACGTATGGCTCAACGCCGCATCTTCCCTGAAATATCCTATCACCTTCACGGATAAACGAATAGTGGAACTGGAAGGTCAGGCATATTTCGATATCGCACCTAACACGAAGCAACCCTTTATTGTAAAGGTCCATGATATGGAAGTACAAGTATTAGGCACCAGCTTCGATATAATGGCCTATCAGGATGAAGCAAGTATCAATACTACCCTGGTAACCGGTGCTGTAAAAGTTAAACAAGGCAATAACAACCAACTGCTGCATCCCGGACAACAAGCGATCCTGAATAGCAACGGTAAAATGGACCTACAACCAGCCAACCTGGATAAAGTACTGGCCTGGCGCAATGGACGCTTCGAACTGGAAAACACCGATCTACCCGCATTCCTACGTCAACTGGCACGCTGGTACGATATAGAAATCGATATAGCCGCACCTGAACAATCAGTAGCAGCCAAAAAATTCGGCGGACAAATAGGCCGCGATATGAACCTGAACGATGTTATGAAAATACTGGAACTATATAATGTGCACTGTCAACTAAATAATAGAAAACTAACAATTCTATCTGTTGCGAAGTAAAACAATTATTGAAAAAACTATTTATTAAACAACCAAAATTCAAAAACACCAATTGAATGTCAGGATGGCAGACCATCCTTATCCGTACTGTTTAAAAACCGATCGCTATGCGTAAAAAGAATCCAATGTAATAATCAACTATAGTATATCACCAAATTCCACTGATGTATGCATCTACATTTATCCACAGGGGCTTCAGCCAACCTGAAGTCAAGTGTATTGTCGTGCCTAAAAGTGCAATCGATTGCCTTTAAGCACGATGCTGAAAAACGTATAAAAATATTCCGGATTATGCGTATTACTTCACTATTTATGCTGCTGGCATTGATGAATGTCTACGCCACCGGCACTTCCCAGAACATCACCATCACCACCAAGAATGAACAACTGAAATCTGTGCTGAAAAAAATTGCCAAACAAGCAGGCGTTTATGTGGTGTATGAAGAACAAGAAATGAATGCGGTATCCCCTGTGTCCATGCAGGTGAAAGAAGCACCGCTGAAACAGGCACTAGACATCTGTTTCAAAGATCAGCCACTGGTGTACGATATCATCGATAAAACGGTAGTGGTAAAAAAGAAACAAAGCAATGTGGAGTCCTTTCCCTCCGTGGCGCCCCCACAGGAAAAAACTGTCAGAATTTTGGGGCGTGTTCTGGAAGCCAAAGATCCTCCCGGACCTCTAGTAGGTGTAACAGTTGGTGTTAAAGGAACTACCAAAGGCGCTAAAACAGACGTAGACGGGGTTTTCGAACTACATGTAACGAAAGGTAGTGTGCTCGTGATCAGTATGATCGGCTATAAACCACAGGAATATACTGTACGCGACGAACAAGCTGGTTTGATCATCTCCCTGAAGCCAGATCTGAAAAACCTGGATCAGGTAGTAGTAACTGGTTTCAGTGCCCAAAAGGTAAAAAATATAGCCAGCTCCGTTAGTACGGTGAACATGGATAACGTGAAAGATAAACCTGTTGTACAATTATCACAGGCACTGCAAGGTGGCGCCACCGGTATCCAAGTGGCACAGACTACCGGTCTGGTTGGTGGCGACCAAGCAAACATCCGCATCCGTGGTGTAGGTACCCTACAAAGTGCGGCCCCACTGGTACTGGTAGATGGTGTTCCCTTTGATATGAACAACCTCGATCCAAGCACTGTAGAAAGCATCACGGTACTCAAAGATGCTGCCGCTGCTTCTATGTATGGCTCCAGAGCTGGAAACGGTGTAATCCTGATTACTACCAAACGTGGAGTGGCAGGCGTTCCCAATGTCGATTATAATGCCTATTACGGGGTACAACGCCCACAATACATGCCGGATTTCGTAGATGCCGCTACCTGGATGAGGATGAATAATGAGGCGATGATCAACTACGGTGGAAATCCTATTTACAGCGACTCCACTATTTTGATGACGAAACAAGGTACAGACCCAGTGCAGTATCCTAACACCAACTGGCCTGACCTAGTACTGCGTAAAGCAATCCCCATCCAACAACATTCCATCCTCATGTCTGGTGGTAACACCGCAGCCCGATTCTCTCTCGGTGTAAACCAAACCTGGCAAGAAGGACATGTACGCAGTTCCGCTTATAGCCGTACTACTGTACGTGCAAACACTACTGTGGACCTGACAAAGAAATTCTTTGTCTACATGGACCTTTTCGCATCTCGTACCCTGCAGAACCAACCGTATGCCAGCAACAGACTGACTACCGATATCTACAGACGTATGTACACGGTACCACCAAATGT
Organism: Chitinophaga sp.; assembly: GCF_019236475.1. GTDB lineage: Bacteria > Bacteroidota > Bacteroidia > Chitinophagales > Chitinophagaceae > Chitinophaga. Next base: position 224,804 of record NZ_JAFAIX010000009.1, on the reverse strand, counting down.
GATTTCCAAATTCCCTAACAAACCAGATAATCCAGGTTATACCTATTATGGTATTTATGGCGAAAGCTGGAACCCAGTAGCCATGCTGGAAAAAGGTGGTAGATTAGGTAAAACACGTGATGAGGCTTTATTAAACATCCGCCCACAGTGGATCATCTTGCCTGGACTCACCCTGAAAGGCCAAGCCAGTTATCGCGTAGCTTCCGGTATCGATAAAGCAGACCAAGAATCTTACATATTCTTCGATTACTATACCAATCGTGTTGCCGGTACCTCTTATCCTACGGTGAAATCAGCTACACTCACTGCCAGGGAAACTTACCTCTACTTCGGTAGCAACCTGGATTATAGTCACGATTTCGGGAAACATACTGTCAATGCGATTGCAGGTGCCACCCAAGAACTACGTACCTATGAATCTTGGAAAGATGTTGCCCTCCGGTCCTATTTCGCAAAAGCTTTCTATACTTATGATAACCGCTACTTGCTGGAAGCCGGTATTCGCCGCGATGGTTCCTCTATCTATGCTCCTGGTAAAAAATGGGGTCTCTTCCCTTCTGTTGCAGCAGGATGGAACATCGACAAGGAAAATTTCTTCAACGTAAAATTTGTTGACGGTTTCAAATTAAGAGGCTCCTGGGGCGTGATGGGTAATAGTAATCTCGATCCATATCTCTATCAATCTGCAATCGATGGCGGTAACGGTACAGAAACCGTTATCGGAAACCCTAACCTCGGCTGGGAGAAAATTAAAGAGCTCAACATCGGTACAGATATCCACCTGAAACAAGGCTTTAGTATCACTGCTGAATGGTATGATAAAGTAACATCGGATATGATTATCATCCCGATTGCGAACTATTCCTCTGGTACAGGTATTGGTTCCGGCAACAATGGCGCTCCTACCAATATTGGTAGCGTAAGAAACCGCGGGGAAGAAATCAAAGTATCCTGGCATAAAGTAGCCGGAAAAGACCTGATCATCGATGCAGGCCTCGGCTATACGAAAAATAACACCACTATCCTCAAACTGGTAACAAATGATCCGATCGTGAGTGGAAATACCATTTTATATGTGGGCGGCTCCCTCAAGGAATACTACGGTTACAATACAAAAGGATTACTGCAACAATCTGATATCGATGATCCTAAAGTGATGAAAATTACCGGCCAACAAGCGGGCGACATCCACTTTATCAATACAAATGGCGATGATATCATTAACAACTCTGATAAAATTCCACTGGGTAAAACAGAGCCTACTGATATCTTCTTCTTCAACCTGGGCTTAAAGTACAAAGGATTTGATTTCCAAACCCTGTTCTCTGGCCAATCTGGTAACGTATTGTTCTACAGCGGAAACCTCGCTATTCCATTGAATATCGGCGGTGAAAGTGGTACCCCTCAGAAATCCCAATTGGACTACTGGACACCAACGAATACCAATGCCACCCGTCCTCGCCTGACGCCAACACCAGGTAACAATGCGAACTTCTCCGACTTCTGGCGCGTGAATGGTGCGTTCCTCCGTGCACGTTATATCGAATTAGGATATACGATGCCGGAGTTCTTGACCAAAAGAATCAAGGCCAAAATGGTACGCGTATACGTCAATGCACAAAATGCGTTCACCTTCTCTGCAGTAAAACTATTCGATCCGGAAAGTGGTGGCGACCAAACTACAGTGCCGTTGCTGAAAGCCTATACTGTCGGTCTTAATGTCAAATTCTAAACTACAGGATCATGAAAAATCTTCATAAAAAAATATGTGTTTCATTATTGGCTTCCAGCCTACTTTTTAGCTGCTCCAAAGATTACCTAGACAGAGATAATCCGCAGGCGACTACGGATGATAAATGGTGGCGACTAGAATCAGACCTGTCGGCATACCTGGAAGTAATCTATGTCAACCAAATGTCGCCGGGCGCACTGATTACCTCCAGTACCTATCAGGCTAACGCCCGTATGCACATGAGTGGTATCACAGACGAATCTGTTTTCCGCGCCAACTTCGGTAGCTGGGCCTCTTATCCACTGGGAGCTGTCACTTCATCGGATGGATATCTCTCTGATACATATCGTCAGAATTATAAAGATATCCGCAATGCCTGTCGTATACTGGAAAACTATTCCCGTATTTATATGGAAGACAAGGTGCTGAAAGAGCAACGCGCTGCGGAAGCCAGAGCATTACGCGCCCGCGCACACCTTAACCTCTTCCTGTTCTATGGCCCTACCCCTATCGTTCAGAAGAGCTATACGCCCACAGAAGGCGCCTCTCTCCCTCGTCCTAAACAAGAGGAAATGGTCACTTTCATTTCTTCTGAATTGGATAAAGCAGCGGAATTACTGCCAGCATCTTACCCTAGCAGTGATGCCTATAGGATTTCTCAGGGCGCTTGTTATGCAATGCAGGTGCAGCTTTACCTAAGCATCAAGAACTATCCGAAGGTGATTGAATATGCGAAGAAGATTATTAATTCCGGCGTGTATGACCTGCATTATGCCACTGCAACAGGCGTAAACAGCTATGCACAACTCTTCAGCTACGACGCCTTGGAAAACAAGGAAAGAATTCTCTTCCGTCGGACAGGGAATTCCGGAGCCTTCTTCCGAATGGCGCCTAAGAGTCTTGCCGGACAAGCTTGTAACGGTCCTACCGCTGCGATGGTGAATACCTACGAAACGCTGCAAGGTAAAACCCTTCAGGAACTCGGACAGGATAGTCTGAACTACTACTGGAAAAATCCACTGTACAAAAACAATCGCGATCCTCGACTGGCAGCCAGTGTACTAGTTCCTGGCCAAACCTTCGTGAACCGTCTGCTCGATCCATTCTCCAGTACTTCCGGAGATGCCATTGGTACTGCACAGTCTACACAAACGGGTTTCTGGGTGAAAAAATATGTAGATCCGAAAGATGTATCCAAAACCAACTCCGGCACACTTAACTTCATGATTATCCGCTATGCGGAAATCCTGCTCAGCTATGTGGAAGCACTAGTAGAATCCGGCGACTGGCAAAATCCTGATGTAGTGTTATATCTGAACAAGATCCGTAACCGTGCAGGGATGCCGAGTGTGAATCTTGCAGTCTACAATTCACAGGATAAAATCCGCGAACTCTACAGAAGAGAACGTAAAGTGGAATTGGCATTTGAAGGTACCCGCCTGTTCGATATCCGCAGATGGAAAATCGGACCGGATGTGCTGAGTGGCCCTGCCATGGGTGCTATCAACCCAGCTACAGGTCAGCCGGTGGTTGTGGAGACACGTGTCTTCAATCCTGACAGAGATTATCTCTGGCCTATTCCGCTGACAGAGATGAACGGCAATACTGCCATGACACAAAATCCTAAATGGTAAATAATCAACTGATTTTTAAACAGTACACTTAGGAGAACCCAAACCGGCCTTTCGACCAGTTTTGTTTGTAACCCTTGTTTGCGATAGCCGCTTCCATAAGAGAAGCGGCTTTTTTTTGTATCTTGATATGAAGAAAAGGTTATGCCTGCCCCAGATAACATTGGCATCATATACCCGTGTTATTTTTAATATACCTCAATAACCTTTAAAACCCGACACTATGCTTTCAAGAACCATCGTAATAGGTGATATCCATGGTGCACTACAGGCATTGAAGCAAGTATTGCACAAAGCAGGTATCCAACCCCTGGATACCTTAATTTTCCTCGGCGATTATGTAGATGGCTGGTCACAATCGGCAGGTGTGATTAACTTTCTCATTGAACTCCAACACAGTTACTCCTGTGTCTTCCTACGAGGCAACCATGATGTATTCTGCCATCTCTGGCTGGAATCAGGTAAAGTAGACCCAAACTGGTTACGTAATTCCGGCGCCAGCACCATCGAAAGCTACCAGCAAATCCCCGCTGATATGCGATTACAACACCTCCAGTTCTTTCAGCAACTGAGAAATTATTACATTGATTCGCAGAACAGATTGTATGTCCATGCCGGATATACCGCAGCCACCGGCGTAGCAGACGAAAAAAGTGCGCATCTGCTGTATTGGGATCGCAGTTTATGGGAAGACACGCAACATCACTGGCAGGCAAAGCGTGCTAGTGGCCCCGCCAGATTATCCCTGTATAAGGAAGTATTCATCGGGCATACCCCTACCCTATTTGCCGACTGCACATTACCCATGCACCTCTATAATCTCTGGAATATAGACACCGGTGCTGCCTACCATGGCCGCCTCTCCGCTATAGACGCGGATAGTGGCGCCTTTTATCAAAGCGATGTAGTAAGATGGATGTATCCACAAGAAGCTGGCAGGAATACAGGAAAAACCGCTTTTCCATTGGTATCTCTCTATAAGCGGCAATAAAATTATATAAATCATATCCACAATTATGTAAACATCCGGCTTTTATCGTGTGCTATCTTTGAGGCATCATTATGAAAAGAAGCAACACCATAAAAGCCTTAAGTCTACTGCTGATCTTCAGCCTGCACTTGCTGACAGGGTTTACCTGCTCCGCCATCATGCTGACAGCCAAGGCCACTCACCACCATCATGCGGCTACAGACCCTTGCTGCTCCGATGAGATGGAGAAGCAACCTATGCTAGACAAAGTGCTCGATGCTTCCTTGCAGCTCGCTGCAGCCCCCGGACACGTGTCTCCCTATAGTTATTCATATAACCATATGGGTATACCCGCTGCCCATCCGATGGTTTCCCAACGATATTTAACCAACCATACATTAGGATTGCCCGTAAGGGATATTAGTATAGAGATACAGCGTTTTCTGATTTGATTTGATAGACATCTCTCCTCCCTTTTCCGTTCACTGGCGGCCCGAATTTAACTTCATTCAATAAATCATATCAAATCTACAATCATGAAAAAAGTATTTCTTGCTATCGCTGTTCTCTTCTCTTTAGGTAAAGCAGTTGCTCAAAATAAATCTGGCGCACTCACAGAATACTATGCAGTAAAAGACGCACTCATCAGTGGTAATAGCGCTGCTGCCAGCACCGCAGCCAACGCTTTCGTTAAAGCAGTTGGAGAAGAAGCGGCTGCAAATAAAACTATCGCTGCTGCAAAAGATAAACTGGTGGCAGAAGCACAGCAGATTGCCTCTTCAAAAGATATCGCACAACAACGGGAACAGTTTAAACAGTTCTCTACAGATATGTACGATTTGGCAAAATCCACCAAACTCTCTGAGCAACCGGTTTACCAGCAATATTGCCCAATGAAAAAAGCTTCCTGGTTGAGCAACTCCAACGCAGTAAAAAATCCATATTTCGGCAACCAAATGCTGACCTGCGGTAAAGTAGCAGATACCATCAAATAATATTTCCTTCAACTTTTATACAGGTGAACGGGTTGTATATCTGTTCACCTGTAACTTTCTCGCCCATTCCGGGCAACAACTGGTTTATTTTATGAAGCATTTTCTTTTATATATAACCCTGATGGTTATTGGTAGTCAGCTCTATGCGCAGACGCCCAAAACTGTCAGATATGATCTCTACATAGGTGATACCATGGTACACTATTCCGGGAAAATGGCGCATGGCCTTACCGTCAATGGCGGCATTCCTGGCCCTACCCTGGAATTTACAGAAGGCGATACTGCCCTGATCTATGTACACAATACGCTCAATACAGAAACTTCCATCCACTGGCATGGCGTTATCCTGCCTAACCAAGAAGATGGTGTACCATACCTGACCACGCAACCCATCAAAGCCGGTCAAACGCATCTCTTTAAATTTCCTATCGTACAACATGGCACTTACTGGTATCATAGTCATACCATGTTCCAGGAGCAAAGCGGTTTATATGGTTCCCTGGTGTTCCATCCTCGCGAAAAAAGCAATATACCGGAGAAGGTGCTGCTGTTGAGTGATTGGACAGACATGCATCCGCATCAAGTCAATCGTTACTTGCATAATGCGAACGATTGGTTTGCTATCAAAAAAGGTTCCACGCAGAGTTATACGGAAGCCATCAAACATAAACATTTCGGCACCAAAGTAACCAATGAATGGAAACGCATGAATGCCATGGATGTGAGTGATGTGTATTATGAAAAATTCCTCGCCAATGGCAAACTGACGGATAGTATGCCCGGCCTGAAAGCTGGCGATAAGGTAAGACTCCGCATCATCAATGGTAGTTCGTCTACCTACTTCTGGGTTAGTTTTTCTGGCGGCAAAATGGCCGTAGTAGCCAATGACGGCGCCGATGTGGAGCCGGTAGAAGTAGATCGTTTCATCGTTGGCGTGTCTGAAACCTACGATGTCATCGTTACCATCCCTGAAAATATGCGTTACCAATTGCTGGCCACTGCGGAAGACCGTACTGGCGCTACTTCTCTTTGGCTGGGTCAAGGCATGAATATGCCCATGACGCCTTTGCCCAAACTGAAGTACTTCGAAGGGATGAAGATGATGAACGACATGATGAAAATGAACGGTAACCTAGATACCAGCGGAGGCATGCAAATGACCAACCAAACGATGGATATGAATACCGTTATGTATCCAGAAATTACAGGAGGGGGAGACAACAAACCCGCTGCCCAAGAAGGTCACGCTGGGCATGATATGGGCAACATGAATATGACTGCATCCAGCGATATTGTTACCCTCAACTACGGTATGCTGCGTGCGCCAGCAAAAACGAATCTGCCTGCCAATGCGCCTACTCGTGAATTCAAATTTGAACTCACCGGCAACATGAACAGGTACGTCTGGACTATCAATAACAAAACCGTTTCTGAGTCAGATAAAATTCTCATCCGCAAAGGAGAAAATATTCGCATCATCCTGTACAACAATACCATGATGCGTCACCCGATGCACTTACACGGCCATTTCTTCCGCGTATTGAATGGACAAGGTGATTATTCTCCCCTGAAAACAGTGCTGGATATCATGCCGATGGAAGTAGACACCATCGAATTTGCCGCCACAGAAAGCGGCGACTGGTTTTTCCACTGCCATATCCTGTATCACATGATGAGTGGCATGGGACGCGTGTTTAGCTATGAAGACAGTCCTCCTAATCCACAGGTACCCGATCCCAAAATGGGTTGGAAAATGATTAAAAAAGATGACCGCATGCTGTATTTGAGTAGTCGCGTAGGATTGGAAAGCAATGGTAGTGATGGGGAGATACGATTATCTAATACCCGCTATCAGTTATCTACAGAATGGAGAGTGGGACTCAATGATCGCCATGGTTATGAAAGTGAGAGCCATTTCGGAAGATATATAGGCAAAATGCAATGGCTATTTCCATATGTAGGTTGGGATTTCCGCTATCGCAAGCTGGACGAGCATGAGAAGAATCTCTTCGGACAAACGAACACCAAGAATTTCAGACAGGTATTCCATGTGGGTTTGCAATACACCCTACCGATGCTAATAGTGGCAGATGCCTCCCTAGATACAGAAGGAAGGCTGCGTTTGCAGCTCTCCCGCGAAGATGTACCGGTTACCAAAAGGCTCCGTTTCAATTTCATGGTCAACTCAGATTATGAATACATGGCAGGGTTCCGTTATATCATCACGAAGAACTTTGGATTATCCACCCATTATGACAGTGACATGGGCTTTGGAGCCGGTATAACCCTGAGTTATTAGTATCTTTGTAGGATGGATTATTTCAAAAAGCTGCAGGATTTATTAAAAACAGAAAGGGAAGAAGACCGTAAATCGTACCAGGCATTGACCGCCAGCACTTCTGTGCAAGAACGTCGTGCTAGTGGGTTGGCTTGGTACCCTGTTGCCATCCGGGGGAGTGAGATGAGTCGGGGTGATTACCTGACCGTCGAATTGGAACGAACCACCAATCAAGAAGTACCGCATCAATTGCGCAGTGGCGTATCTGCTGTATTCTTCTCCAATCACGACCGGAAGGAGCACCAGCAAGAGGGTGTCATCTCATGGGTAGGCGGTAATCGCCTGAAAATCACCCTTCGCACGGATGAGCTCCCTGATTGGGCAGATGGTGGCAAACTGGGCATCGATCTCCTTTTCGACGACAACAGCTATGATGAAATGCAGGCAGCCCTCAAACAGGCCACTGCCATGGCAGATGATCCAAAAACAGGCCGCCTGGTACGCGTACTCACCGGACAGGCAGCGCCTAATTTCAGAACAGATATTTCCCCTGCACATATCGGGCGGCTCAACAGTTCCCAACATGCCGCTGTCAACAAAATACTCGAAGCCTGTGATGTAGCCGTAGTCCATGGCCCTCCAGGAACAGGTAAAACCACCACGCTCGTTCAAGCTATCAAAGCCCTGATAAAAGAAGAGCCACAACAGATACTGGTGGTGGCTCCCAGCAATACGGCTGTAGATCTCCTCAGTGAAAAATTATCTGAGGAAGGATTGAATGTATTGCGGGTAGGGAATCCGGCAAGGGTATCAGATAGACTGCTCTCCCTCACCCTTGATAGTAAGATGTCGGGCCACAGCGGCATGAAAGAAGTATCTCGCTTACGCAAACAGGCCAATGAATTTCGCAACATGGCGCATAAATACAAGCGCAATTTCGGGAAGGCAGAGCGGGAACAACGCAAGGCTTTATTTGATGAAGCGCGCAACATCATGAAAGCGGTGGAAAACACAGAACAATACGTAGTAGAGGATATTGTGGCCAAAGCACAGGTGATCACTGCCACTCCCGTGGGCGCCAACCACTATACCGTACGTCATCTGAAATATCGCACGGTGGTGATAGATGAAGCCGGACAGGCATTAGAACCTGCTTGTTGGATACCTATCCTCAAAGCGGAGAAAGTAATTTTCGCCGGCGATCATTGTCAGCTCCCTCCTACCATCAAATCCAATGATGCCGCAAAGGCAGGCCTGGCGGACACCTTAATGGAAAAAATTGTATCACTGTATCCGGAAAGTGTCACCTTACTCGAAGAACAATATCGGATGCATACCACCATCATGGGCTATTCATCTGGCGTTTTTTATCACGACAAGCTAAGGGCGCATGCCTCCGTAGCGGATCATCTCCTCTTCGCCCAGGATACGCCGCTGGCCTTCATTGATACTGCCGGCTGCGGCTTTGATGAACAGACGAATGGCACCAGCACCACCAATCCAGAAGAAGCGGCCTTTTTATTCCGTCATCTGGCACATGTGGCAGGTACGCTTAGTCCGCATTATCCCCCCGAGCAATTCCCTTCTATTGCTATTATTTCGCCTTATAGGCAGCAGATAGAGGTACTGAAAGAGCAATTAGCTCATCACCCGGATTTACAGCCTTATAAAGGCCGTATTACGGTGAATACGATAGATAGTTTCCAGGGGCAGGAAAGGGATATCGTTTACATCAGTATGACGCGTAGTAATAATGAGAGCAAGATTGGGTTCTTGTCAGATATCCGTCGAATGAATGTGGCGATGACGCGTGCGAGGAAGAAATTGGTGATTATAGGGGACAGTGCCACACTCTCTCAACTGCCCTTCTATGCTGACTTTATAAAGTATGCAGAGGCTCAAAACGGCTACCAGAGCGCATGGGAGTATGCAGAATAACGCAACCGTTTCATTATCAACATAAAAAATTGAAAATAAATTTGGCAGAAAGAAAACTCTGCTTATCTTTGCGGTCCTGAAACACAAAATCAGTTGCCCAGATGGCGAAATTGGTAGACGCACTGTGTTCAGGTCGCAGCGCTCGCAAGGGTGTGCTGGTTCGAATCCAGTTCTGGGCACTAAAGAGGCTTGTAAGTAATTGACTTACAAGCCTCTTTTCATTTAGTCAGGTGTCGTTTTTTAACGCTTTCTCCCACCATTCCCGACACAAATTTGACACACTAAATGACACACCAAACTCACCTGACAGCGCCAGCACACTACCAACACACATCCCCCATTTCATCGAACGAAAAGTGTCAGTTTTTCCTGCTTTACTGCGCTACTAAAGGCATCCGGCAAAATGTCACTGCTCAAAACTATTATTCTGAAAAAAGATTTTATTTCTACTGCATTATTCATTGACCCACAGGTTCCATTTTGCATCAAATTTGTACCATTTGCCGTCTGATCCTTCCCATTTCCAGTCTGGCACTTCGGTCCATTGTTTACCATCGGTGCTCCAAACGAGTTTGCCCTGATGGATTTTAAGCCACTTGCCCTCTTTATCCGCCCACAGACCATCCTGTACCGCTGCCCATTTGTTCCCGTCTGTACTCCACCAAAGGCCCGCCTTTTTGTCTAGTTTGTACCAGTATGTTTTTCCATCCTTCATGCCCGGCCAAGTCCCGGTTGTTGATTTGACCCATTCACTTGCGGGCGCGTGCATGTTGACGGAAAAGAGGCTATTAGCCATTGATACGTCCACTTTGCTGATGATAAGCAGCATTATTACACCAGCACTAAAGCATCTGAATTTTCTGTTCATATATTGTAGTTTGAATTTTTGATAAATGATTATACAATAAAAGGTTTTATGATGGCAAGCACCTGATTTGCTGTAAGAGGTTCATCAAAACTTTCGCTTGCAGCGCTCGCGCTCACGAAGTTTAGTATGTTTACCCCCGCCTGCGTTGTGAGTTCCTCGCCGTTATAGTTGGCCTGGACGGCACTACCAATGCCGCCAGTATCATTACCGGTGATCCAGGGCTTCACGTTTGCTCCTCTTGCCTTACGCATCTGGCGTATATGAGATGCGTGCCTTGCTTCCACCGAATGGATTTGCAATGCAACTGTCAGCACAGCGTGATTGGAAATTAAATCTCCGGCTCTACCCTTATAAGCCCTGACCCCCGTATCTTCAAAAGCCTGAGCTACCGCCAGGAAAGTATCATAATTGGTGAATACATTGGCAAAGGTCCCACCTGCTGTAAAGTCGAATGTTGGTTTTGATACAGGGGTTGCGCCGAGAGAGCCAAGTGTGGTTATCAAAAATGCAACGTGAGCGTTTTCATGGTCCCTGATAGTATTAATAGCTCCGACAGCGGGAGTACCAACAGGGACAATACCCGATGCAGCCCCTTTGGTATAAAACTCCGCTTCCAGATATTCAAGCGTGAGTGCATAATTAAGAACGGAAGATATGTCACTGGTGGATTGTCCATAGGCCGTTTTAAACATGCTACCCAATGCGAACGGTACCGCGGCCATTGCAATCTTTCCGCCTATTTTTGCGAACTGCTGCATTGCGCCCCGCCTTGTATCAAGGCGGTCATGCACCTCCGGATCTATTTTTTCGATGGATGATATAATATTTAGAAGATTCATAAACAACTTTTTTAGGATGAATAATCTGACTTCAGGATGTTGGAAGATTCCCAGCGTAGAGTTTCGATTTAAGGAATACGCTGGCTGTCGTAAGTACATCTGCAGGTTTGCTGGCAAGGTCGAGGCCATTCATACTAATAACGGTGCTGTCGGCGAAAGAACCATTGCTGATAAGATCGCGTATTAATGCAGCGTGACGGGCTTCAACCGATACAATCTTGCCTGCCAACAGCAGGTAGTTGCTATCTTTAAGAAGCTGTCCTGCTCCGTTATATGCTGAAACGCCAAGATCTTCAAACGCCTTCGAGGTAGTAAGCACACTATCGCGACTTCCGAAGTTTACGGAAGAGAAGTCTACCTCAAGATTTTTGATGGCCATTGTCCCTAAAGCCGCCTTGAAAAACTCACGGTGCGCTATTTCATGATCACGTATATCTGTCAACAACGACTGCTCATTGGCAGTCATCCCGCTGAAAGGGCTACTAATCACCTGCGTATAGAAGGCTGCTTCCAACTGTTCCAATGCGTATGCATAATTGAGTATCCCAATATCGCCTGTTCCAAGGTCAATGCTACCTGGCGGCACGGTATTATTACCGTCCTTGTCTTTTTTGCATGCTGCGATTACAGTAGCAGAGGTTGCGGCAAGCCCGAGATAAGAGAGAAATCTTCTCCGCCCCAACATTCCGGGCAATGGAAAGCTGTTATTGCCATTCGCTGGCAAAAGTGTGTTTTTGTTGTCCATAAAACAGAGGTTAGGTTACATAATCATTTAAGAATAGTTTTTGGATTGTGTTGATGCACGATTACTGATGAAGTATTTTCGCTAATTTTTGTCAGTTGTTGTCTGAGATACGAGATATTTTCTCTAAAAGTTTGGCCTGGTTGATTTTTTTAAAAAAAAGCCGCCTAATTAAGGCGGCTTATGCATTTGAATCTGCTGACGTGAACAACTGTCAGTTATTTATGATTTCATATTTATGATTTCACATTTCCGATCACGAACATTTGGTCCAGTGTTGGAGTAGCGCTTCCTCCAGTCTTTTCAAGGGTAATGGCAAATGCCTGCGCGCCAGTCACCTGCTTCAGATGGCAGAGAAAGGACGCACAGTCTGATATTATGCCTGCGTCTATAGGTTTTCCATCGACCAGCGCCCACAACTGATACTGTTTGCCAGATGGCACTGGGGGAAGATTATTGGCCATCAGATAAACATCCCTGCTATGCGTATTCCAGTATACGGTGGCAAGGCTGCCTTCCTTTCCTGTAACGCCTGCCAGCAGTACTTTAATCACGCCTGGTTCAGACATGATCTTTAGGTCATGATCAAAAGCTGTTAATCGTGCCTGATAAGCCTGATTATCCGCAAGTACCTGAACCTGCTCTTTCTGAAGCGCTATAAAGTCATCCGTGGCTTTAGTGTATCTTTTATAAAGATAGACGTTCCCTGCGGCACTTACGAGCAGGGCAAGCAGTGATGCAGCAGCAATAAATTTAAAACGGCGGTTGATGAAATGGATAGATCCGGGCGTTACAGCAAATTCTTTATTGAGAGATTGTAGCAACTGGTCCTTAACGCCGTCGGGGGCCGGACGACCAGTAGCTTCTGAAAACTCCCGGAGCCATTGTTCCCGTTCCTTTATTGCGGCGGCAATGGCAGGATATTCGAGACTAAGGCGCTGAAGTTCAGCGGCTTCTTCTGCGTCCGCTATGCCCAACACATAGCTTTCAATCACTCCACTTTCTATGTATGCCTTGATATCCACGTTAAAGATTGATCTTTTTTTTAAGTTGTAATAATGCTGCCCTTAACCGTGTTTTAACCGTTCCCAGTGGTATTTGCTCCATCGTTGCGATTTCCTTTTGCGTATATCCCTCAAAATAAGATAATTCGATGACGGTCTTATATTCATCTTTCAGGGAATAGACTATTTTCCGTAACTCTGGAAGGTCTGATGGTGGCAGCGATCGGTCAGGTAACTGAGCATAGTCGTCAGTTAGACGATTGTTTCGTTTACTGTTTCGCCATTCTTTGCTGCGGGCAAGGTCGATAGCTGTATTGCGGGCAATATTGAACATCCAAGTAAACAGCTTTCCTTTGTCAGGATCATAGCTATCAATCAACCGCCAAATTTTTACAAATACCTCCTGAAGAATATCTGTCGCGATATTGGTATCCGGTATTATATTGTAAATAACGCCATTCAGCGCTGACGAATAGTGATCGTACAGGAAGCTGAAAGCAGCCTGCTCGCGTTGCTTTAATCCGTTTATCAGTTCCTGTTCGGTAATGTATGTTCGTGGTTCCTTCAGTGCCAGATATATTCAAATGCGCATTTATTTACGAAGTACATTTTTGAAAAGTTTGCCTGAACAAAAATTTCTTCTTCCCGTCTTATGCAACAATAATCTTTTGTGGTAAAAATCAGTTATTACACCACTTTCTGATGTGGTTTCTGTCAGTTGTTCAGTGACTTGAATGTCAGATGCTGTAGAAATTCGATTAATGGCCTTACTGCTTTAGATTTGCCGAAATCAGTTAAGCGTGGCAGATGTTCCTTGAAGTACATCTGTCGGTGAGCGGTTTCTATTAAGGTACTCGCCAGGGAGTGAGGAAACGCAAATTCAGGATTTAACTCCAGGAAGATCTCAGCAATACGATGACAAAGATCTTTATATGGTTTAAACAACATAGACTTATTATCTTCCGTCACATTTTTTGTAAGGTATGCTTTGTCGCCCTCGCAGATTACAATACCGTGTAAAATGCTCTTGTCGATATGCTCCACAATAAATTTGTCCTGAACTTCAAAAGTCAGCAGCTTTATAACGATATCTATCTTTTCTCTTGGATGCTTAAGGTTGTTGGTATGAAATATCAACTGGTATTCCAACCATGTCCAGAACCAGGTAGTAATATAAGTGAGTAACCGGTGCTTGTTTTCAAAATACCGATAAATACTGGCCTCCGTACTTCCGACTTCCATAGCCAGCTTTTTAAAAGTAAAGTCCTCAAAGCCAATATCATGAATCAGCTTTATGCCATGTTTAATAATATTACGGCCAAGCTCGGTACTGTCCGGATCTCTCAGGTAAAGTTTGGGGTTCATTTTTATCTGCAACTGCAACTCCATGCTTAAATAATTAGTTAGCTAAAATACGATTTAATAGTAGATCACTTGTATTTCATTTATTTACTACAAATAATAATAGTATTACTATCATTTTAAATAGTTTTTATATCTTCGCGGCAATTGAAGATTATGTTTGAAAATTTGAAAATAGGAATTTTAGGAGGTGGTCAGTTGGGTGCTATGATTATAAGGCATGCAATTGATTTTGGGCTAAGGGTTTCGATTATGGACAAGGACCCTCACGCACCATGTTCACGTTATACATCATCTTTCTTTTGCGGAGATCCTGCTTCTTTTGAAGCCGTTTTGGAGTTTGGTAAGGGCCTTGATGTTATTACAATAGAAAAGGAGGCTGTAAATATCAACGCATTGCGTCATCTTGAAAAGCAAGGCGTAAGAGTTTTTCCGGCACCGAATACCATTGAAGTGATACAGGACAAATTTACGCAAAAACAGTTTCTTCTGTCCCATCATATACCGGTAGCACCTGGCGAAGCCATCCAAGGCAAAAATGATTTGTACCGATACGAAAATAAACTACCTCTCTGTCTGAAAAAACGCCGTGATGGATATGATGGCTATGGAGTGATGGTCTTGAAAACAAAGGAAGATATTCCAACTGCGTTTGATGCGCCATGTGTAGTGGAGGAATTAGTTGCCATTAAACACGAGATTTCTGTAATCGTAGCGAGAAACGAGTATGGCGCTGTAGAATGTTATGATCCGGTGATGATGGTATTTTCTGAAGAAAAGTTCATACTTGACTACCAAATAGCGCCCGCTCAGATAAATGAAGAAATATTAAAAGAAGCTATAACCCTCGCTAAAGGAATTGCAAATGCACTCCAACTGGTTGGCATTCTTGCCGTAGAAATGTTTGTCACAAAAGATAATAAACTTTTAGTAAATGAACTGGCTCCAAGGCCGCACAATAGCGGTCATCACACGATAGAAGCCAGCACCACATCACAGTATGAACAATTACTCCGCGCGATACTCGGACTACCATTGGGTACCCCCAGGCTTCGTTTTCCATCTTTAATGATGAATATACTGGAATCCGCAATATTAGATACTGACAAACGGGGAAAACTGAAGCGTTTATTAGACATACCGGGAGCCCACCTTCACTGGTATGGCAAAGAGGGTAAAAGAGCAGGCCGAAAAGTTGGGCATGTAACTGTTACAGATGATACAATTGAAAATGTCATTGCAAAAGCTGAATCAATACGAAAAATTTTAAATTAAAAAATATGAAACAGGTAGAGGTAGGCATTATTATGGGCAGTAGTTCCGATGCACCTATTATGCGTCAGGCAATTGAGGTTCTAAAGAAGTTTGAAATAGGTTATGAGTTCAGTGTTGTTTCGGCACATCGTAGCCCTCAAAAAATGTTTGAATACGCTGCTACTGCTGAAGAGCGTGGTTTGAAGATCATCATCGCAGGCGCTGGTGGCGCAGCACACCTTCCAGGTATGGTTGCCGCTATCACTACATTACCGGTAATTGGTGTACCTATCAAGTCCACAAACTCTCTCGATGGCTGGGATTCGCTTTTATCTATAGTGCAGATGCCTGGGGATGTACCAGTAGCCACAGTAGGTGTTAATGGTGCACGTAATGCCGGGTTATTGGCCGTACAGATTTTAGGCACGAATAACAACACAATCAGGCAGATGCTTGCGGCATTAAAAAAAGAAAATTATGATAAGGTTAGCAAGCAAAATGAAACATTGGATCAGATCTCATAGAAAGTTGACGCCAAATACCTGCGGCCTGTTGAACTTTATAAAAATAATTCCCAAACTTTAAACCATGTATAAACACACCAAGGAATCACAAAATAGTCTTACACCCGAAATGGCACTTCAATACCTGAAAGAAGGCAACTTACGGTTTGTTAATAATCTGAGAGCCAACCGGGATTTGTTGAGTCAGGTAAATGCCACAAGAGATTGGCAATACCCATTCGCAACTGTACTGAGCTGTATGGATTCACGTACTTCTGTGGAACTTATCTTTGACCAGGGACTAGGGGATATATTCAGCATACGCATAGCGGGCAATGTTCTTAATCGAGACATCCTTGGCAGCATGGAGTTTGGTACACAACTGGCTGGGTCAAAAATAATCGTTGTCCTGGGGCATACACAGTGCGGAGCTATAAAAGGAGCTTGCGATGATGTGCACCTCGGTAACCTCACACAATTATTGGACAAGATAAAGCCAGCTATTGACAGTGAGACATCTACCCCAATTGAAAACAGGACCGGAAAGAATACCGAATTTGTAAAGACTGTAACAGAAAATAACGTGCGTCATGTAATGGAACAGTTAAAAGCAGAAAGTCCTATTATAGCAGAACTGGCAGATAGCGGAGCAATAAAAATAGTAGGTGGTATCTATCACCTGGAGACAGGAGCAGTGACTTTCTTTGAGGGATAATGCCCAATCCGGCCCTGCGACAGGTAGCAACACTGTCTGTCATTCTTTCGATAGTTCTCAGGGTAATATATACAGCATTTGCTACTGCCTGTACATATTGTATTCAGAAATAGTTTTCTTTTCACTATAAATTTAGCTCTAAAGTGAAGGAGACACTGTTATGCATTGGTTGATCCGGCTGGTATTTACCATTACCTTGATAAAATTTTGATGTAATGATTCTTAATAAATAGTTCTGAAAATACGGATCACCTCTTCAGTATCTGCTGGCATGGCACTGCTATTGCGCTCATCTTCCAATGTTGGGTAATCGCCAACAACCATTTTTAATTTACAGAGCGTTAGAGTTGCAGGAAGCGTAACTTTTTACGCACTTAAAATATCCCCAGAAATTAATCCTGTAATACCCAATTTATTGCTCTACCTTTAACAAGATCCCATTTGGCTTCTGCTGATGTAGTTGGGTGTCTAGTTTTTTACTAAGTCCGTATTTTTTAGCAGTATATACATTTAATTAAAATTATATTTGTGAATATTTTTGTAGGTAATTTAAGTGACAGAACAACTGAAGATGAGATATGGTCTTTATTTGACCCATTTGGAGTTGTATATAGTATTAATGTGGCGTATGATAAATACAGTGGCCGTTCTAAAGGCTTTGCATTTGTTGAAATGCCAGACGATTCCAATGCAGTACAGGCAATTAAGGAATTGAATAATTCAGTAGTTGCTGGCCAAACAATAGTAGTGTATGAGGCTCGTCCAAAACCTGAAAGACCAGAAAATAATCGTTTCTCCAGATCCGGCCCAAGACCTGGATTTAGACCCAGATACTAATAGTTGGATGTTTTAAAACGTAGATATCCTTTATCTGTAGAGAAAGCAGAAGAGCAAAGCCGCGGAATACGTTAAGTAGTTTGTAGCTTTGTTCTTACTATTCTATGTAAGGAATAGCAGCAACAATTGCAGGTGCATTGAAATGATTAAGTGCTTTAATATCAATACTATTTGGTATGATAATCTTCCACCAGGGGCACTAGAAAAAGCCTGTAAGTTTAGCTTACAGGCTTTTTCTATTTTTGTTGAGTCTCAAATTCACGCTTCCTCCCATTATTCACGACACTCACATTGACACTCACTTTTGAGAGTAACTTTTGAAATTATACCAGCTACGGTAAGGAAAATTTCACCTGGTACTTCGAAGTTTTTTGAAGTAATTGTTGTTGCCATTGAATGAATAGTTAAATGATTAAGAATAATGATTTAATAACCAATGGCGAATTTATAACACTGGGGAAAGGGACTTCCTGCTTATGGTCGTAAGAATTCAATTGCTTTTGCTACATTATTATCAACGCTCTGTGTTATCTTCAGTGGTATTGATGTGGTTTATTGCTATTAACTTTAATCGATAAATCAAGTATATTTACAATGTCAGTCAGTTTGCAAGATAAAAATCCGCCGAAACTATTCTCATGCTCAAATTTAAAGCTAATGTAGCAATCATTGGAATTAACCCTTTCGTTTTCTTGTATTGGGAACAGTAAAATTTATTAGCAGAGATCATCCGTAACTTCTATGATATTCCATAAACATATACCGTGCCCTCCTTTGTCTGAATACGTTCAACATATGGTGTATGTTAGTGGATCAGCATACAATATTCCATTTATTAAAGAACTTCCGGATAAAGGTGTAAATCTGGTCATTGAGCTACAGGAAAAAACAATCAATACTGTATTTCTTGATACTGCTATGAAAGAGAAATTGACCATGAAAAATGCATGGATATCAGGAACTCAAAGGCAGGCTATCTTATATCAAAATCAAACGGCATCATCTATTGTTAGCATACGTTTTACAACCGGTGGTTTTTACGCACTAACAAAAATCCCTATAACAGCAATACACCCGGTTTGTGTGGAGGCTGAATTGCTTTTAGGCAACTCCTTTAAGCATTTATATGAAAAACTCATCAATGCAAATGATGTCCGGCAGCTATTCGGACTTATTGAAAACTATTTCCTGCAATATATCGGAGACCAACATTTTGAAGATTCTCTGGTGAGATTTATTGATAAAAACATTGATAAACCGATTGACTGGCTAATAAAGAAATCCGGTTACTCGCAGAAACACGTTATACAGATCATTAAACAACACACTGGCTTCCCCCCCAAATACCTACAAAAGCTCCATAGATTTCAAAATGTGATCAGGGATATCCAGGCCTTTAAGGGAAAAGCAGATTGGATGGCTATTGTTAATGAGTATGACTATTTTGATCAGGCACATTTTATCAAGGAGTTTTCACAATTTACCGGTATCAAACCAACACAATATTTATCATCACAAATTGAAGTGGAGGATAATCGCCTGGTCGCGGATGTAATCTTACGTCCTCCTTCTGATCATTTGTAGATTACGGGGGGAGGTAAATTTTTTACAATGAAGGCAGGAGGCAGGCTGGTATCTTTGTAAAAACAAAAAAAATGGCTAGAATCACACCTTTCAAAATAGAAGTACCACAGGAAGTATTGAACGATCTATCAACAAGATTACAGCAAACACGCTGGACTGATGAGCCGGAGAACGCTGGCTGGAATTATGGAACTAACCCTACCTATTTGCGTGAACTGGTAGATTATTGGCAACATAAATATAATTGGAGAGCGCAGGAAGTTGCGCTGAATAAGCTACCCCAGTTTAAAACAACAATAGATGGTATCACGGTTCATTTCATACATGTTAAGGGGAAATCTGAAAACCCCAAACCATTGATCTTAACACACGGTTGGCCTGATAGTTTCTGCAGGTTTCATGAAGTAATCCCGATGCTTACTGATCCGGCAAGTTACGGAGGTAATGCAGAGCAGGATTTTGATCTTGTCATACCTTCCATACCAGGTTTTGGATTTTCGGACGGTGTTCCCCAAAGCAGCGATAAAACCGCAAGTTTATGGGCCAAACTAATGACAGAGGTTTTAGGATATCAGTCTTTTTTTGCCGCCGGGGGAGATATTGGTTCAACCATCAGCAAATCATTGGCAAATCAATATCCTTCTCTGGTTTCTGCTATTCATTTAACGGATGTGGGCTATCCAAACGGAAAGGAAGATTGGGCAACAATGTCAGCACCGGAGCAGGAGTTTGGTCGCTATATGCAACAATGGTTTTTTGCTGAAGGTGCTTTTAACCTTGTTCAGACTACCAAACCCCAAATGTTAGGTTATGCCTTAAATGATTCACCAGTAGGATTAGCTTCATGGATCGTGGAAAAGTTTCATGGTTGGTCTGGCAAACCTGAAAATCTTGATGATCACTTCAGCAAGGATGCGTTGCTCACCAATATCATGATATATTGGGTTACACAAACTATCAATACCTCTATCCGGACATATACCGAAGAAAGTAAAGCGGCGTGGACTACGGGGCTTAAATCAGATATGAAAGTTGAAGTTCCTACCGGTGTATCCCTGTTCCCTGGAGAGGCCCCTTTTCCTATTGAATGGGTCAATAGGAAAGTAAATGTGCAACAGTTTAATATCGTTGAAGAAGGCAGCCATTTCGCAGCACTGGACGTTCCTGATGTATTTGCAAAGGAACTGAGGGACTTTTTCTATAGTAGATCTTAATTAGCAGCCAGAAAATTAAAAAGCCTTCAAGTCGAAAGATTTGAAGGCTTTTTAATTCCCTTAGCATCTTCCGGGTAGCATATTTAGCGAAATAATTATCCATTGTCGGTTTCAGGGTGGTTACATCTTTTAACATTCCTATGAGGCTATTCAATGTCACTCTCATGGCCATGCTACGCACCTTTCCTGAAGTAAATAAAAAAGTGGAATTAGGTAAAATAGCATTAAATATGGGGAGCTCATGATGGTAAATTTGTGATATCACATATACACATGAGACATTTTTATTTTTTTGCCACTTTACTGTTGCTTTGTTGCGGTCATGTCTTCGCGCAGCGGATAATCAATGTTACTAGCTATGGATTACATCCTGATAGTTTTGAGGACGCATCACCGCTCATTCAAAACGCAATTGAGGCGATAGGAGGAGAAGATAGCATTATACTCTTCTTTCCAAAAGGGCGATATGATTTCTGGCCACAGTTGGCCAGTGAAAGGAATTTTTTCATTTCGAATACTTCCTCTGAAGAAGAGTGTCCGTCGAAGCGGAAGAAGATAGGCCTACTGTTTGAAGAAAAGAAACACCTGAAGATAGATGGCAACGGGTCTCTCTTGATATTCCACGGAAAGATGACCACCTTTGCATTTGATCATTGCAAGGATATAACGATGGAGAATATCTCCATTGATTTTGAACGTCCGACCATGTCTGAGCTAACATTCCAATCAGTGTCAGATTCACTTATCATTGCATCTGTTCATCCAGATTCGAAATATGCCATCATTGACAACCGTCTGATTTTTTATGGCGAGGGATGGACAATGCAGCATTATCATGCAATTGGTGTTATACCGACAGAAGGGCTGTTGTACTATAGTACATTTAAACCCTTACAATCAGCAGATACTAAACTGTTGGCGAATGGTACGATACAGTTCCGGGGTAATTTTTCAAAAGCGCATTATGTTGCAGGTGAGGTTCTCACGGTTCGAGATCCTATACGCGATCATGTAGGTATGTTTGTGAACCAGTGCGAACAAGTTTTCATGCACAATGTAAAGATTCATTACATGCATGGATTGGGCATTGTAAACCAGTTTTCCAAAAATCTTCATTACGACAGCATATGGATTGAGCCATCCCGGGGCAGGCAGATATCCTGCTTTGCTGATGCGATGCACTTTTCAGGCTGTTCTGGCAGCGTGCTCATCGAAAATTGTCGCTTCAAGGGAGCACATGATGATCCTATAAATGTTCATGGCACACATCTGCAGGTTAGCGCATTGCTTTCCTCGACCAAAGTGAAGGTACGTTTTATGCATCCTCAGACCTATGGAATGGAAGCATTTTTTAATGGAGATTCAATAAGTTTCGTACATGCTACAAGCCTCCAGGTTTATGCAAGTGGTAAGGTCAAAAAGGCACGACTAGTATCAGAGCGGGAAATGGAGCTCGAATTTGAAAAAGTTTCTCCTGATAGCTTAAGAGTTGGTGATTGTCTTGAAAATATTACCTGTACACCTGATCTAACTATCCGTAATTGTAATTTTGCAGGTACTAATACCAGAGGCCTGTTAGTGACTACTCGCAGAAAAGTATTGATCGAAAACAATACTTTTTATCGAACTGGCATGCATGCTATACTTATTGCGGATGACGCTCAGAGTTGGTTTGAATCCGGACCAGTCAAAGATGTAACGATCAGGAATAATACCTTTATCGAATGTGGATACAATATTTCGGTACCATATGTGATTAATATTGCTCCAGAAAATCACGCGTCCATTAAAAATTATTTCGTGCATAGCAATATCAGGGTGGAGCATAATACATTTAAGGTATTTTCACCGCAGGTACTTGCTGCCAAAAGTGTAGACGGTCTGACTTTTTTGGAAAATACTATTGAAAAAACAATGACGTCATTTGGTAATGTCACGCTAGCCTCTAAACCCATCCTTATCCCCCAGTGCAAGAATCTTGAAATCAAAAATAATGAGTACAGGGGTATACAGGCAGCAGTTCAAACAAAGCCATAATTTATTCAATAGCTTTTTCAATCTCCATATTTTTAAACTGTAGGCTGTATCAGCTTTTCATTACCAATAGGAACTGGTTCAATAATTTTCCAGTTCTGGGCACTAAAAAAGCCTGTAAGTTTAGCTTACAGGCTTTTTTATTTTCGATGAGTGTCAAATATTACAACTATTACTGCGGTCAATACTGTGCTTACTAGTGCCACATGACTGATCCTTACCTGGATTTCAGATACGTAAATTTCTCATGAAAATACGTTCTTGGTAAATCCGGTGAAGATACGCTCTGTGTCATGATGTAGCTCACTTCAAAATGGTCAACAGTACCATCTGCTTTGAAAGTGATTTTGTTTATGCCAGTAGGGTCCAATACGGCAGAACGTTTGTTACCACCGGAATTCTGTCCGTAATAGTTGGTAACACTGGTGATATTACCTGCTTTATCAAAGAAGAACACAGGGCTGAAACTACCGTAGTAAGAGCCGCTGCCACCGCTTTGGATCGGGTGGCCATAAGTTTTGGTATATATTGGTACACCATCATAAAGTGCTACTGAATTACCGGAATAGGTAATCAGGTGCATTTTAACAGGGTACCACCCGGTAATACCTGCATTCAGCACATCCACCATTGGAGCGGTTGCATCCATCATGTAGATACCATCATAGGTATTACGTGCAGAAAATGAATATACGGCTTTACCAAAGTTAGCACTGATAATACCGCCAGTGGAGCTGCTTATTGTTAATGGTAACCCGTAGTTCACATTAAAGTTAAAGCTGTTATTGTTGACGATGCCAACTTTAACCTGCGTTTTACGAGTACCTTTCTTTATTACTACCGATTGTGGCATCGAATAGATAGCAGCAGGAGGTGCTACGTAGTTAGTACCGTTTTCAGCATTGAATTGTTTCAGCATCACCGTATCCAAGGCCAGGTTCACGGTAATGTCGGTAGGTGCATCGTTGGAGCCGGAGTAGCTTACATTCACATTAAACGAAACGGTATCACCGGATTTTACAGCCCCCAGGTCAGTGGTGAAACGGGGGTAGGTGGAAGTAGCGGTGGCTACGTTATCACCGGTATTGGCAAATTCAATGATATTACTTCTCGCGGAGGTATCTAGTCCTATCATATCATTCTTTTTCAGACAGGAAGTCATGCTGAAGAGAATGGCGAAAGAAAGTAATGCTTTTATGCTGGATTGTTTCATGTTATAATAGTTTTAGATGATCACAGTGCCCAGAAAATCAGGGAAGAATACACACTGATATTTTTGGGTACATTGGCTGTATTGTATGCTCCTTCAGATCCTGGATACAGCAGTCTTGTAGGCAGTTTATCTGGGCGGGTGCTTTCAGATACAGATGACGCAAAAGTTTGGGTACCATCTGCACCGGCAGCACTGCTGATAGTAGGATAATGCGTACGTCTGTATTCGTTCCATCCTTCCTGGCTGTTTACGAAGTTGAGCGCAATGTATTTTTGTGTGATGATCGCTTCTACTTGCTGGTTGAGGGTAGTAGCCAGTGCGAAGTTTACCAGTGGGCTGGTTGCATTGTCTGTCAGATATTTGGCTGCATCGCCGGCAGGGTTGCCTACAATGGTTGTACCATCACCTTTGGTATACAGATAGGTGAAGGATGCTGTAATACCCTGGTTAAACAATGTTGCAGCATTGCCTGGGATTAGGCCACGCACAACGCCTTCTGCCTGCAGAAAATAGCTTTCAGCAGCAGTGATCACAGGGAATCCCGCTGAAGGGCTTTTTAACACACCTACTGTATCTACTGCTGAAGTACCAGCCCTATTAACAGCAGGATACCAGAAACCACCTGATACACTGGATGGTACGTTGTTATTTTCTACGCCCAGCCTGTTGATACCGGTTTTAGGGAACTGGTAATAAATAGCAGCACCTCTGTAAGGATCGGATAATTTTACGCCGTTATAAAAGCTGAATACAAAAGTATTAGGCATCCATGATTTACCTACATCACCTCCAGTATACGAAAAAGCCCAGCTATCCCATTTAGGATTTTGTTTGCCATTGTCTTTTGTATAACCAGGATTAACTAATGCGTTGGTGGTCAGGAAGCCATCAGCAGTGAAAGTGCTGTTGGCGAAAGTTACTTTCCCGTTGCCACGCAGCAGTATCCTTAATTTAAGCGTGTTGGCAAACTGTTTCCATTTGGTCAGATCACCGCCAAAGATGACATCCAAATTGCCCAAAGGAATAACACCAGGAGTTTTACTGCCGGTGTTGATTAACGTGATGGCTGTGTCTATCTGGCTGGCGATATCTTTATATACATCAGCGGCGGCAGTATATTTAGGCGTAAGGTTGTTGGCGCCTTGTAAGGCATTTGCATAAGGAATATCATTGTAAGTATCTACCAGCAACTGATAGTTATATGCCATCATGATTCTGCTTACGCCAGCAAAGTAGCTATAGGTAGCATCTTTGCAGCCATTCAGGATGGTTTGGTAGTCTTCCAGGTTATCGTAAGGGCCTGTCCACAAGCCAGAAAAGAAGGTGGAAGAAAAGTTATAGGAGATGGATTGTCCAAATCCACCATATCCACCTGCATTAGCAGCATATCCCCCTAATTGAGAGCCATAGCTATTGTAGGTGTTCAGGCTGGCAGCCGTACCTGTTAATGCTTGTGGCATTATAAGTTGTGGCGTAGCATATGCGGTAGTACCCTGGTTAGGGTTGTTATTGATATCCAGATATTTTTTACAGGAGGTAGTCAGTACCGCCATCCCCATAAAAAACAAGAAGCTTATCTTTTTCATAATGTTTTTTTTAATTGATCATCATCAGGATTAGAACTTAGCTAATATGGAAGCGCCATAATAACGTGATGGTGGTGTTTGGCCTAAGCCTGTTAATCCAATACCATTGCTATCATTACCTGCATCACTGTATTCTGGATCGGTGTAGTAATTATCTTTCGCCATCCAGAGGAACAGGTTACGTCCTTGTACACTCAGGGTAAGTCCTTTCAGGATCTTTGTTTTCTTCAGGAATGATTCTGGTACATTATAAGAAAGTGCGATCTCTCTCAATTTCCAGAAGTCGCCGGAAGTAACATAGTTAGAGGTTACATCTCTATTGATACCATCTGTCCAGAAGCCATTGTTACCATTACCATTCTTAACTGTTACGTTGGTGTTAGGAATGTATTTGCCAGGGTTATTTGGATCCGCGATCACTGAGTTCGGGAATACAAAACGTTCACGGTTGTATAGTGCAGTTCTGTAGCCAGTTCCGGACCAATCCAATTCAGGGCCCATGGCATTGTATATTTTGTAGCCACCACGGTATTCAAAGAGAATGCTCAGGCTAAAGTTTTTGTAAGTAAACAACCCATCCAAGCTGAGTTTATGTTTAGGTGTAGCGTTACCTAACATAGAAATAGTATCAGATTTGGTAGGTAAGCCGGTTTGACCATCTACGATAACTTTACCATCTGGTGTGCGCTTATAGTCAAAGCCCATAATTACAGGGAATACCTGGCCAGGCAGTGCATAAGAACCTGGTCCGTCTGTTCCATAAGTAGCCAGTGCGAGTGTAGGCAGTGCCGCACTGATGAAATTTACTTTGTTATCAAGGTAGGCGTAGTTACCACCTATAGTAGCAGTGAATTTATTTGTTTTAATGGCCGTAACGTGCGCCGTTACTTCAATACCTTTACTTTGTGTTTGACCCGTATTTGTTCTTAAAGAGCTAAAACCGGTAGCGTAGGATACGCGTGTATTTACAGTTTGGTTATCAGTTTTAGTATTAAAATAGGTGAAGTTGGATGTAAAGCGATCGTTGAAGAGATTCAAGTCAAAACCACCTTCATAGCCTTTGGTGATCTCAGGTTTCAGTGTATTAGAGATCAAGGTGTTATCAACAGTGTAACCGGCTAGGCTGCCATAAGGGAAGCCAAAAGCCTTACCGCTGATGGTAGGAGTAAGCTGGTAAGCGCCGTAGTTAGAGCTGTTACCAAGATTTACCTGGCCCACTTTAGACCATCCAGCTCTGAGTTTCAGGTAGCTGATGGTTTTGCTGTATTTCAATACATCCAGCGCATCTGTAGCAACGAATGAGAGGTTTACAGATGGGTAGAAGAATGAACGGTTTTCTGGAGCCAGCGTAGAAACCCAGTCATTTCTGCCAGTAACATGCAGGAAGAGGTAGTTGTTATAACCAACGGTTACACTTCCATAAGCACCAATCTGACGGGCTTTGTAGTTGCTTTCAGTAGCTCCCGGTGTACCCACACCATTACTTACGTTAAACAAGTTTGGAATCACTAATCCATTGGCAGAAACACCAACATATTTAGCCTGATCCTGGTGCCATTGGCCACCACCGATTACATTGAAATTAAAGTGCCCCACTTTTTTGTTGTATTGAGCAAACAGGTCAGTGAGCAGCAGGGTGGTGTAATTACTGTTGTCAGATACAGCAGCAGCGATATCTGCTTTGGAGCTACCATCAGTATGTTTGGCGAAATCAGTATACTTGAAAGCGCCTAGGGTATTTTTGTTAGTATATATTCTGGTGATAATACCTTCGCGTGCCACGAAATCAAGACCAGCGATCGGTGTAAATTTCAATTCAAGATTACCAGTGAGGTAATCATTTTTCATATTGGATCTGTTATTATCCTTAGTGAAGTACGGGTTCTGGTACCAAGGATTGTAGAACCCGTTCGGGTTGGCAAATTTATCTGTCTGCCAATTTTTATACTTGGTAATGTCAACGTTACTTGGCATGTTCAGCATGTTGCCATACATAGATGCAGTAGCAGAGGTAACATCATACTTGTTCGATACATAGCTGGTATTATAGCTAACATTGATGGTATTGCCTATTTTTCTTGTACCGTTTACACGCAGGGTAATACGGTTGTATTTATCATCGGGAGTAGTACCAGAAGCACTGAGATATTGACCAGATAAATAAAGCGTAGATTTATCATCGCCATTGGAGATAGAAAAATCTGTTTGATTGGTCATGCCGGTTACCCAAAATTTATTGTGGCCATTGTTGAAAGCATAAACGGCAGAATCCTGGGAACCATCTTCCAAAGCGGGTCCCAGCGGTCTTTTAACACCATCAAATGCAGGTCCGTAGGATTGGTTTTCGAGATAAGAAAAAGGAGGATTACCGTTTGCATCAGTGCCATAAGCAGTACCGCCAGCACCAAATTTCTTCTGGATTTTAGGGAAGAATGCTACTTGTTCAAATGTGGTAGTATGACCTACATTAACGCTGGTCATACCTTTCTTACCTTTTTTAGTAGTAACGATTACAGCACCGTTAGAAGCCTGGGAACCGTATAGTGCGGCAGCGCCGGCACCATTCAGTACCACTACGTTTTCAACATCATTAGGGTTCAGGTTACCGAGGATATCGCTGGTAACGATTACGTTGTCCAGTACGATCAATGCTTGGTTGTTACCGGTTAAGGAGCGTTGACCTCTCAATATCAAACGGTAGTTAGGGTTTACACCGCCACCGGTACCGCTGATTTGCAGACCGGCCACTTTACCTTGCAGGCCGCCAGCAATGCTGGTAGCTTTACCGGCAACCAATGCATCGTTTTTGATAACAGAGTTAGCGTAACCAAGTTCTTTTCTTTTAGCAGAAACACCCCCGGCGGTAACGATTACTTCGTCAATTGATTTAGAAGAAAAAGCGAGTTTTATAGAGAATTCTGTTTGTCCATCGGCAGTAATTTCCTTGCTTTTATAGCCTATAGAAGAGATGATTAAAATAGCGCCATTTTTCACATTTAATTTGAAATGACCATTTCCGTCTGTCATTGTACCAGAGGTGGTACCTTTGATATAAATGGTAGCTGCGCCAATAGGGGCGCCGGCTTCATCTGTGATATGCCCGGAAATACTTCGGGTTTGCTGCCCAAAGGCAATCGTTCCGAAGAGCACCAGCAGCAGACATAGAGATGCAATTTTTTTCATTTGAACAGTTGTTTTTAGTTTGGAGATGTGTTCCACATAAGGCATTGGGTAAAGGCAAAGAATACCCGTTAGCGCAACAAAGCCTTATTGCGCATGTTTAAGATTTTGGTTGTTTTAAATGAATTGTTACGGCAAATAGCAACCCTTATCATTACTTGCGTAATGATTGCTAAATCGTTTTTTTGCTCATTTAATTAATAACTAGAAAAAGGTACGGTCGTGCGCGACCGCATGGAATGTGTTTGCCCATCGATTAGTTAGATTTTGGTTTTAAGAATTAGATTTTATTTTGAAATCAGATGCTCATGCTATCTGGGAAAATCATACTTATTTTATCATTGGAAAATAGAATATAATACTTGCTGTAGTTATTGCAAGTATTGATATAAAACCTGACATTGCAGATTTTACACCCATAGAAGGTCAAATCTTTAGTTTGGCTTATAAAAGTATTACAGTAATCAGTTTTACAGACCTATGATAACTGACCATGGCATAATGGAATCAGATCATATTGCCTTTTGATTTTGGTTGAGTGCACGTTAATATTAAATACAAGTGAAACAGTTTTATACAAATAGAAACAGTTGTCGGCTCATAAACAAAACGTATAATTGCATTTTCCTTGTTCAAAACAAATATATGAATTGTACCATAGAATAGCAAGATAAAATTATAATATTTTTTTTATGAACGGTTAATTCTAAGTAAGAACCTTTCTTTTTTGCTGATATCAATTATAACACAAACAGGTTACACGTCATAAGAAATGAAAAATTGCTAATACTGATCTTGAGGAACTCAAGGGAGATGAAAACTTCCGAATTATTTTTTAAACTGAACCGCAAACAGCCAGAACCTCTGCTTTTCCAGCCCACCTATCGGGTCTGCGCCATTTGAGTAGGACAATGCGATGGAGAAATCTTGATTAAAAGTTGGATAATAAACCAACGAAGTTTTGAATAATGGATTATAGATTTCCGCGTTTTTCCATCCATTAAAAAGGGTATACCTTGGAATGTAGTTGGCCGTTATTTCAAACAACTTTGGATAACTATAGGATTTTATCTTTTCGCGCCTCCCCTTCTTTGCCCACCTAAACGCAATTCTTCCATCAATGTTGCTATATAGCCGCAGCTGCGCGCCGATAGTAGTGTCCTTTGCCTGAAAAATATCCTGAAACTCTACCCCTGCACTAGGTCCAATGTAATAAAAAAAATAGCTACCCCTAATTCTCTTGTAATAGTTGATGAACATATTTCTTTCCGCATTAGTTTGATTCCCCTTTGCATAACTCCAATAAATAGTCGTTATAAAGGAATGAGTTGTATCTATTTTATTTCGTTGATACTGAACCGTTGCATTCAGATAATGAATTGATCTGTAAATATCTCCGTTCTGTGGTTCCGAGTTACGGCTGCCAACAGCATATTCACCAGCCAATCCCGTACGATAACTATATTGTTCTTTTGAGATCAAAGTATTTCGACTAAAAACTACAAAAGGGCTGAGTTTCTTGTCATTAATTTTGTTTTTCTGATTAAGTCCCATCCAATACATATCATAAGAAATACCAAGATCAATCAAAAATGATTTTTTCCCAGTATCAGGCAGAGAAAAAGAAGCTTTTGACGGTTCTGCTTTATCGCTTTGCTCTTCAAAAGCATTTCGAATGCTCAGCTTTGAAGAGTATTGATTTTTTTTCTTCCTATTTGAAGACATTTCCTGAGCAGATGCCGTTAGCAGAAAGCAAATGCATAATAGTGCAAGAATAAACTTACATAAGTACATACTGCAAAATTTTGCAATTATTTGATTGTCTTTTTTATTAGATCAACTACATCTTTAACCTTCTCACAATCGGAAACATCACTACAACTAAGCACTTCATCGGGCTTAATTTCAAGCACAAACATTGATAAGTCGCTACATAGATCAGCATATTCTTTTTCACTAAATTGAAGATCATTCACCAACTCTAATTCATTGTTCAATGTATCAGGAGTAAACCCAACAAGCATACCAGCACCAATTATACGCCACTTCACCCTTACTTCCAATGGCAAAGTTTTTTCGAGACCCGTTGATGGAGCATCAGCTATATCGACTTTCAAAAAGGGTTCCTTTAAACCATATCCCACCAGACCACCTTCCAGGTCGTCTTGCAACAGTATAGGTTTCGACTCATTTTCCGAAAGTAAATCAACAATCTTTCCATCCTGCCAAGTGTATTGCGATGGATCTACTTTTGATACATTCTGTAACGACAAGCCCATTATACTTGCTCTTGTATTCTTTAATCGCGCCATGTAGCGATTGGTTCTCTTTTTCATAAGGAAAAGGGGGTTAGAATTGAGTAATGATTGTGTACGGAAAAAGGAAGTACTTATAGAGATATCATGATTATTATTTTATTTGGGGAAAGCTAAGGGCACTTATCTGGAACCAACTTGTTGACCCA
Organism: Chitinophaga sp.; assembly: GCF_019236475.1. Classification (GTDB taxonomy): domain Bacteria; phylum Bacteroidota; class Bacteroidia; order Chitinophagales; family Chitinophagaceae; genus Chitinophaga. The sequence goes on along the minus strand of NZ_JAFAIX010000009.1, from coordinate 193,861 downwards.
GTAACCAAAATCAGGTAATATTACTAAAATACAATAAGCCAATGACTTATCCAAGTCAAAATTGCCCGATTTAACAGCACCTTTATCCATTAATGCACTTTTTTCGAGCATTAGAATTGTAATTATTGAATAAATTGGGTATATTCGTTTTACCTCAAATTTGTTTTACTCCAAAAAAACTCAAACTTATGGCTACCCCCGAAAAGCACACAAAGAATTTCGAATTAAACATTGAAAGTGGCGAAAAAGGAAAAAATGCCGCTTTAAAAATCGAAGGAGTCTCTTACGATTTACAAAATTCTCCTGAAAAAATACACGCATTACTAGATCTTTTAGAAATGCCCAAAGGATCTAAAGTGACGATTAATTACCATGCTGCATCTGTTATTGTTAGATAAATAACTAACAATAGTTTTAAACTTGACTGCTTTGCCACATCGGCGAAATTGAATGTTAGTGCCTAGCATTTAGGTTTTCCTATTTCTACCTACAAGCGATCTTCCATGAACAAACTTAGAGACAATGTTAAGATTAATATGGATGCTGTCATTGTTCAGCTAATAAATCCAACTTTTAAGTTAGAGCTTCCGATAAACTGGGTTAATGATAATCCGGAATTTAAGGAGTTAGTGGAATCAAGAAAATCGCACATTACTAACTATACAAAGCAATTGGCGGAAGTTATGGCGTTTATGAACAACGCCGGATTTCTTGCTTTTGAAGAAAAAGAGGATTATAGTTTAAGCGAATGCAGACAAATATATAATGTGTTGGTAAGTGAATGGTACTCTGAATATTATTCACATACTTTATGGAAAAAACTAAGGACAGGGGAGCTCTCTAGAAATGGTTTACTAGGATGGTTAATCCACAACTACCATACATCTAAGGCGGCGGGAATGACTGATGCCAGAGCAGCCATAGGGATGCCTAGTGAGAAGTTACGTTTGTTTTTTAAACAAAATTGTTTGGAAGAATATTGGCATTGTGAAGCATTCTACTTTGTTCGACACAAGAACCTTAACGTCGATGATGAAGATATAAAGTCCTATGTTCCTTTACCCTCCAGCCTGGCATTCGAACAGCAAGCTACCAGGACTGTCGAGTATGATTGGATGGCAAATGTACTTATCTCCTATTTTCAGGAATCAAGTATTAAATTTCATGACGAAGCGGTTAAGTTTTATAAGGAAGTTGAAAAGAACTATGAAATTGAAGGTATGTTTGATTCATGGATTCAACATATGTCGCTTGACCTAGACCATGATCACGCGGCAGAGTTAGGCCAATTACTAGAATCGGACTCCAAAATTACAAAAGAGCAATTCTTCAAATCTATTAGAGAAGCAAATAGATCCTTTAGATTTCTAATAAGTTCGTTAGACGAAATATTAAAAGAAGATGTTCCATCTCTTACACTTATGCTCAGAAAACCTGTCAGGAATGGCTTACTAAACCCTCTTTCCAATTCCCTATTGGCACAATATCAAATTGAATCAGAAAGATCAATTACTGATACATCTCCCATAAAACTCTATCATAATCTATGTGATTGTAGCTTCAATAAAATTAGAGGCGTTTCCGATTTATTTACTTGTTCCGAAGAAGACGCTATCTATCTACACTCACAACTTGTCATTTCTTTCTTCAGAGCCCTAAGTTATGCTGATAGGCATGAAGAAGTTATCCTCTTTGGAAAATTGGCCGAAAAGCCGGAATATTTTCCTGAATGTTTTACAAATGACCATTCATTATGGATTACAGCCTTAACAAATTTCATTAACTCACTATCGTATAAGCCCCGGATATTTGCGTTTCTCCTATTTCATCTAACTGAATGCACGCACGAAGCATTGGCAAGCAGCGATTCAAAACCTGTGTTACCCATAACCGAAAAAGGAATTAAAGCAATCAAAAATTATCTTTCTACAATTACATTAACGTTTGCAGAAATAGACCTTTGTTGTAATGCCATCATTCAGTGTAATGAATTCATTAATTCAAAAGATCAATACGACTGCTACGAAAAACCAATCTGCTTTTTGGGATAATAATTTTGCATGCTAAACATTTGATGTAAATAAAAAAATTTAACATGCTGAATGATATTTTTCATTTTAACGGCTTGTATCGCATTCAGAGTAAAAAGAAGATGATCCCATCTGAAATAAAAGGCAAATGGATTAATGGAGAAAATTTACTTACCTCTAACGATGTAAATGCTTCTTTAAAAAATCACCCCTGGTGGCAAGGAGAAGAATTAGTTACACTTGTTGGCGCGGATGTTAGTTTCAGATCAGGACTCTTTCTTACCGAACCTGATATTCTAATTAAAAAACAGTTTTTTGTTCCTTCACCGAACAGTGATATTATGGATTTTGACTTTGTAGATGTAAACAAGTCAATGATACTTTGGGGAGAAAGAACCAAATTTATTCGGGCTATCTTTGGAGATCAAGCTGATAAATTGATTTCATTGGCAAAAGATCTGAAATCCATCATTATCAATGAGTATTTTTGTCATGAAGCGGGTCACTTTATCGGATACGCTATTAGGTCAAAATATAAATATGGCTATTTCAAAGTGAATGGAAAAATTGCTTGGCCACTGGTATTTACTGAGGAATTCAGGGCAGATTTACATTCATTTGGCTTCGCAGCAAATAATCTTTCTTCCCAATCGTCAATTTCAATATTTATATATAACATTCTCTTACGATTTGGAGTTGAATTGCAAAGCCGCACAACCCTAAAAGATGGATATGGAGCAGTACCGTTTTTATTATTCAGTTTTCTTTACCAAAATGATATAATTGACTGTGACTGTTATACAAGAACAATCAGACTAAAGTCTCTCGATAGTGAATTTTTATTGAATAAAATGCTTTTGGCCGATCAATATGCTTATGAAAACCTAACAAGGTGCGAACATCTTAACATAGTAGATATTCAAATAAATGCTGCAAAATTTTATAAAAGTATTACAACAGATGCAGAGCTTGTATTTAAATTTAATTCCATCTTTTCAAATAACCTTATCTGAAATTTTCCTATAGTTGCAGGTAGTGTATTGCGTTAATATGCCATCCTATTGGCAATAATCTACCATTAAATGATACCATCCAAAAACCATTTGACTATCTTAAATAAAGAGATACCAAGAAAATATTTCATTCCTTCAATGGCTCCCAGGTAGACTATACTAATTTTTAATGCTGCCATTAAAGATTCCTTATTACAGCCTGATTTTCTTTCCAAGGATATCAAAAAACATAACTTCCATACAGATCTATTAGACGATGGTCCATGTATAGTTAGCACCTATCCCTGGCATGTTTAATCTTCTAAGTCTTCCGGTTCCATCTCGGTATATGGATCAGGATGGCTATCAAATGTCTCGATTTTATAAACTTTGTATTTCAGGATGTCTGGGTAGGCTCCGCGTAGAACATCAAAAATTTCCTCCGGAGCCTTGTCATTATTGGCCATGTATGTGTCAAATGCTGCTGTAACAAGTCCAATTTTTTCGGCGATATCCTTATCTGTCAGTCTTACTCCAGTAGCTGCTGCATCTCGCTTTAACGCCTCAATCGTAGCTGAAAAATCTTCTTTTTTAAAACTTGAGATGTCTATGACATGCTTAGTAACCAACTTTCTACGGATGTTTTTTTTCTTTCTCATTTTTAGTATTTAAGAGCACAATAGGAGGAATTTTTTTCACTATCAACGGGTATGTTAGTTAACAAAAATGACTAGATATTTCAAGGTAAAATTTTTCTGAAAATAATACAATTTTACACTGAAATAAGCCATATGCATGTTCCTCCTATCTTTTGTTTATTATTGCTACTCTAATAGATGCCTATGCATGAACAACTGACTAAATTTATTACAGACAGGGTTCAATTAAGTGAAGCCGATTTGCAGCAGGTGCTTTCCTGTTTTCATCTCTTGGAAGCAAAAAAGAATGAGCTGGTGGGAAGAGCTGGAGAACCGTCCAGGCGTATGTTTTTTATTAACAAAGGATGCTTGCGGGTGTACTTCATAAAACCTGACGGAAGAGAGGCTACTCGCCGGTTTGCTTTCGAAAACTCCTTTTCTACTTCACTAACGTCATTTATCGGTGGTACCCTGCTCAAAGAAGATACACAGGCCATCGAGCGATCGGAGCTGCTATATATAAACCGCGAGGATTTTTATGACTTACTGAACACCATTCCTGGATGGGATATATTTTACCGCGGTTTTCTTGAATATGCCTATGTAAGCAATACCAAGAGACTGGAAGATTTTATCACGCTAAATCCCCGCGAACGCTATCAATTACTACTGAGGGAAAATCCCCAAATGGTGCTCCGATTACCGAATAAATTGGTAGCCAATTATCTCAATATTACCCAAGAAGCACTCAGCAGAATAAAATCAGACATTTGATTTCTTGATCAGGATCAATAAAATACAGATTGGATAGCTGGACTTTTGTAGCTCAATCCAATCAGCTATGCGTATAATTACATTAGAAGAACATATTGCCTTACCTGAGTTTGCCCATGAAATACAGCAGTGGCCCATGCCACAGCAAGCAATGGAGCTACTAGCTGACATCGACGATGTTCGCTTAAAATCAATGGACGATAACGGTATTGATATGCAAGTATTGTCGGTTGTGGGTAGAGGGGCCGAAAGTTTAGCTCCCCAGGAAGCCCTGCACTTTGCTGTCAGGTATAATGATATCCTTGCTGCACGTATTGCCGCACACCCTACCCGATTTAAGGCATTCGCACATTTACCGATGTCCGATCCACAAGCAGCAGCAAACGAGTTAGAAAGAACAAAAACGGAACACCATTGCTGTGGCGCCCTCATCAACGGGCTCACAAATGGTAAATTCCTGGACCATCCGGAATTCAGACCGCTACTGGAAAAAGCGGAACAATTACAAATGCCGCTTTACTTGCATCCTGGCATGCCACCCGAAGCAGTAGCCAAAGCATATTACAACGACCTACCAGGGCCATTAGGTATCATGCTGGCATGCGGCGGTTGGGGATGGCATGCCGAAACAGCCTTACACGTGTTACGTTTGATTACTTTCGGCACATTGGACCGATATCCTCGTTTAAAGATCATCATTGGACATATGGGAGAAATGATCCCCATGATGATGTCGCGACTAGATGAAAAATTCAAGGTGACCAACACTAGCGCCCACCAACGCTCCATCAGTCAAACCCTCCGCGATCAGGTACACATCACTACCAGTGGGATTTTTTTGTTACCTCCACTAATGGCCGCATTGAGCACTTTTGGCATCGATAATATTATGTTCTCCATAGATTATCCTTTCAGCACAAACGAAGCAGGAAAACAACTGCTGGAAAGCATTCCGCTGCCACCGGAAGAGGTAGCGAAAATCGCAAGTGGAAATGCGGAGAGATTACTAGGCTTGCATCCATAAAAAAATATCAGCATATGGTAGGTCCCCTACTTTAGCTATGGGAAATAAAAATATTAATCTAGATTCATCCTTAATCTTAATATAGGTTATTGTCAATAGATCTCTAAAGGCGGAGTTTTGTTGAATAATTAAGAGCCGTAAGTGCAGAGGCAAGGAGCGTGCCTCAAGCTGGCTTGATTGACACAGATCCATTCCACAAAATGGATGTTCAAGATCATTATTCAATATAATCAAACTCAAAAAGATGAACAAGATTACAGTAAAAGATGGTACTGAAATTTATTACAAAGATTGGGGAACAGGTCAACCATTAGTTTTCCATCATGGATGGCCGCTTTCAAGTGATGATTGGGATGCCCAAATGATATTCTTTCTGAACCAAGGTTTCAGAGTCATTGCATTCGACCGCAGAGGCCATGGAAGGTCCAGCCAGACCGCCATCGGACATGATATGGATACCTATGCGTCAGACGTTGCAGAATTGGTTAAAGCGCTTGACTTAAAAGATGCTATCCACATTGGCCATTCAACCGGAGGCGGGGAAGTGATTCGTTATGTTGCGAAACACGGACAAGGACGTGTAGCCAAAGCAGTGCTTAGCGGCGCAGTTACACCGATTATGGTTCAGAATGAAAATAATCCTGACGGTGTTCCCATGTCTGTATTTGATAATATACGTGCTAATACAGCCACCAATAGACAGCAATTTTTTCAGGACTTTACCATTCCATTCTATGGCTATAATCGTGAAGGCGCCAAAAAATCTCAGGGTATTATGGACAACTGGTGGCGCCAGGGCATGATGGGAGCGATCAAAGCACACTATGATTGTATTAAGGCATTTTCAGAAACAGATTTTACAACAGATCTTAAAAGTGTTGAAATACCTGTACTGGTTATGCATGGCGAAGATGATCAGATTGTACCCATAGCTACTACTGCGGAAAAGGCAGCCAAGCTCTTAAAGAATGGTAGATTGATTTCCTACCCTGGTTTTCCACACGGCATGCCAACTACAGAAGCAACCACTATCAATGCAGACCTCCTAGCTTTTATCAAAGAATAAAGCGTAGGGCAAAAAATCGGTTAAGAGTGGTCCGGAATCTTTTCGGGTCACTCTTAACCAATATACATCAATAACCAGATATGGGGCTGAACCCTTTCTTTTTGTGTATCGCACTTCTAACCTTACTCAAAAATTGAGGTGATACTCCGAGGTAGCGTGCTATCTGCTTCTGTGGTACACGTTGGACCACCTGAGGATATTTTTCAACGAAGGCCAGGTATCTTTGCTCTGCAGTTTGTGAAACGAGACTATAAAAACGCTTTTGCAGCGCAAAGTAGGATTGCTGTATCAACATACTGAACAATGTCTCAAACTGTGGTATTTTTTCATATAACGCAACTTTACTTTCATAATCAATCACCAACAACTCACAATCTTCCAGCGATTCAATAAACAGGTTAGAAGGTGTTTGTGCTGTAAAACTGCATGCGTCACTTACCCAAGTGTCTTCTATCGAAAAAGAAGGTATCACCTCCGTACCATCATCACTCAGATAATAGGTACGAATACACCCTTTGAGGATATATGCTTCAAAATTGCATATCTCTCCCTCCTGCAACAGGTAGGTACGTTTTCTAACCCGCTTGAATTTTAGCATGGCATGAAATATTTGACGCTCTGCCGGCGTCAGAGAAATAATACGGTCTACAAATTTGTCGATCTGCTCAAACATTGTTTTTAAAGATAGGTTGTTAGGTTCGGCGCTGCTCCCCTTCTCCCGAATGGCAGCGAGGCAGCATCGCCAAACCTCATACCTGTATGTATATAATTGAATATCAATTATATACACCATTAACAACTAGACACATTTTTACGATATATCGTAATTTTATGAACGTTTTTTTGTATTATTGCGACGACATGGGCAGACTTAATATTCTCTCAGATGCCTATCTCTCGCCAACTTTTTAACAAACAGAATGGACACAGTTATTTCCAGCAATAAAAATGATTTTGAAACCCTATTAGGTATTTCCAATGCAATAGCCGGTGCCAGACAGCGCTCCGACCTTTGGGGGATCATAAATGAACAATTACTGGAAGGTTTTGGCGCCAATTATTATGTGATTAGCCTGATCAATGAAGATACCTCCACCTATTCTCCATTCCTGCATACAGAAGAAAATAAGATAAAATCAATTACAGGAGAAAGCCCCGTGGTTCACCAACAACACCCCATGAATAACGGGATTTTCGACCTGGTCATAGGTACCGAAGAACCATTGATATTCGATATGCAAAGCCTTATACGGCGAAAGGACCTCCCTACCTATATCATACACTGGTATAATTCCGGGGTAAAAGAGATAATGCTGATCAGGATTTGTAATGGTAAGGAGCCCAAAGGAGTGCTATCTCTCTTTGCGCGGAGAGCCGGAGCATTCTCAAAAAGCCAGTTTAGTTTTTTCAAAGGAATCGCAGATCAATTAGGTACAGGAATATCCAATATTCTTGCCAATGAAAAAATAGCCTTACAACTGGAAGAAATCAGAAAGTATAAAACAGAGCTGGAACAGGAGAACCGTTATCTGAAAGAAGAATGGGAAAAGGATAAACAGCTAACAGGCAAGGCTATTGGCAGTTCAACCGCTATGCGGAACGTGTATGATATGGTTGCTAAAGTTGCTCCCTCCGATGCGACCGTACTGATTCTTGGAGAAACAGGAACGGGAAAAGAGTTGATTGCACGACAGTTGCATGAGTCCTCTCCGCGTCAAGACAAACTTATGATCAAAGTAAATTGTGCCGCTATTCCTGCTAATCTGGTAGAAAGTGAGCTGTTTGGACATGAGAAAGGGAGTTTTACAGGAGCATTAGAGAAAAGGGTCGGAAAATTTGAACTCGCAGATAACAGTACTTTATTTCTGGACGAGATTGGGGAACTTCCGCTGGAAATGCAAGCTAAATTATTGAGAGCACTGCAGGAAAAAGAGATCGAAAGAATCGGTGGTAAAACTGTAATCAAAGTCAATGTGCGCATCATTGCAGCCACCAACAAAAACCTGGCAGCAGAGGTAGTTGCCGGCCGATTCCGCAGTGATCTTTACTACCGATTAAACGTATTTCCTATCGCACTGCCCTCGTTAAGGGAACGCAAGGAAGATATACCGGAACTTGTTTCTTTCTTTATTGAAAAATATGCTACTAACACTGGCAGAAAAGTAACTGGTATTGCGCCAAAAGCATTGGAGAAATTAATGAACTATTCCTGGCCAGGCAATATCAGGGAGCTAGAACATCTGATCGAGCGGACGGTGCTGCTTTCTACCACCAATACGATTACAATGATCAACCTGCCTACCAAAAATAAAATATTGTATGGACAACAGGAAACAGCCGTGCAGGTGCGTTCTCTGGCGGATGTGGAACGGGAGCATATTCTAAAAATGGTACAGTTATCAAATGGTAGAATCTCCGGCCCAAATGGTGCTGCAGCTAAATTACAACTACCTTCAACTACCCTTATATCAAAAATGCAAAAACTGGATATCCGGAAGGAACATTACATCGACTTACAAAAGGAAACCAAATAGGACCTCCTTATAATTATCCAGCAGCCTTGATTAGGAATAGATAGTTTTTATTCCCAGTTTTTTCATCTTTGAATACAACGTCTGGGCCGGTATTTTAAGCACTTCCGCTGCACCCATCTTGCCAGACACACGGCCATTACATGCCTTCAGAACTTTCAGAATATGGGCTCTTTCCATGTCCTCCATTGATTCCAGCTTCGTTTCAGCGGTTATAAGTCCTGTTGGCAGACCTGAAATTTCTGTTGATTCGATCTCCTCACCATTCGCAAGGATAAATTGTCGTTCTATCAGGTGTTCTAATTCCCTGATATTACCGGGCCAATCATACTGCTGTAGCGCTTTCAAAGTCGGTTTGCTTATACGTAATATTTTCCTATCGGAATTACTGGAGAGTTTTTTCAGAAAATGAAAGGCTAGTAATTCAATATCTTCCTTGTGCTCACGCAGTGGTGGCAGTTCGATAGGGAATACATTCAGTCGGTAATAAAGATCTAGCCTGAATCTTCCGTCGGCTACTTCTTTTTCCAGGTTTCTGTTAGTCGCCACAATCACTCGAACATCTACCTTTATCAGTCGATCACCACCCAATTTTTCTATTTCCCGTTCTTGCAATGCACGAAGTAGTTTCACCTGTGCTTCCAGTGGTAGTTCGCCAATCTCATCTAGGAAAAGGGTACCACCATCTGCTTGCTCAAATTTCCCAGTGCGTTTCTGCACAGCGCCAGTAAAGGCGCCACGTTCATGACCAAATAGCTCTGACTCCACCAGTGAAACAGGCAAGGCTGCACAGTTAACTGTAATAAATGGTTTATTTTTCCTCAAGGAGTTTTTATGGATGGCACGGGCAAAACGTTCCTTTCCAGTGCCACTTTCCCCAAGCAGTAGTACCGAAGTGTTTGTGGGAGCAACCGCCCTCACCTGATCCAACGCTTTCTTGATAGGGCCGCTATTTCCGATGATATCAGGATCAAGTGTTATTTCCTCGTGGCTGGTCCTTGCTTCCTGTTTTATTATACCTGTCTCCACACCATGTCGGTAGCGGGCAATATCAAGCATAACAAACAGGTCCCTTTCCCGGAAAGGCTTTACCAGAAATCCGTAGGGCTGTGTGGCTTTGGCAGCTTCCAAAGTGGGCTGGTTGGTATTGGCGGAGATGTACAGAAATGGAATTTTCCGCTGTAACAATTCCTTTGCGAGTTCAATACCAGTGATGGGTGTTTTGAGGATGATATCCAGCAATACCCAGTCTGGCTTTTTTTGTTCAATCAGTGTTCTGGCTTGTTCTACAGAAGATGCAATACCACAAACCTCGTAACCTCCCTTGACCAACATCATTCTCAGGTCATTGCCTACGATGAATTCATCTTCTACGATCAATATCTTTTCCTTGGCGTTCATTCCTGCATGTTTAATTGTCATTATTAAAGGATCTTGTCAGAAAGCGTATCTGTATCATTACGCCTGCCTGGCTGCTTTTTAGATCAAAGGTCGCCTCTAACTGATCAGACAGTCCTTTCATTAGGCTCATGCCAAGTGAAGCAGATGCCTCTGGTGAATAGTTAGCAGGAAAACCAACGCCATCATCTGCAATGGAAAGGAGACAGTATTGCGACTGATCTTTATAGAACCTTACCCGTATTGCACCTTGTTTCCTACCTGTGAAGGCATATTTGATGGCATTACTAATAGCTTCGTTCAATACTAGGCCAAGGGGAATAGCCTGTACAATGTCTAGCAAGATTTTTTCGCTACTGACATGGAAGCTGATTTTGCTGCCTGTATCAAAACTTTCCTTCATGAAGCCGATCAACTCACAGATATACCAATTCATATCAATAGCCCCAAGATTATTGGTATGGTAAAGTCGCTGATGAATGAGCGACATAGCGTACATCCGGTGCTGACTGTTTTTGATGGCTGCAAGGGCATCGGCATTGTCCAGGTATTGCGATTGCGTATTCAGCAGGCTGATGATGATTTGAAGATTGTTTTTTACCCGGTGATGTATTTCTTTTAGCAACCATTCCTTTTCATCTACCAGTTTTTTCAGCAGTTCATTTTGTTCATTGATTTCTTCCTGTTGCTTTTCCAGCCGAAAGGCTGTCTGTTTCTTCAATCGGTATCTATTATACAGCAACGCTAGGATCAATAGCAGCATTATGATACTCCCTATTACCACATTGCGGAATACCCTTCCTTTCTGAAGGGAAATCTCCTGTAACTTGCTTTTCTGGGTAAGCAGTTGTATATCCTTGTCTTTTCTTTCTGTCTGGAATTGCAGGCGTAATATATCCAGTTGCCTGGATTGGTTAGTGCTGGTAATGGAATCTGACAGATATTTATAGCGCTGATAATGTCCTATTGCGGATTGCAGCCTACCCATGGCAGAATCAGTGCGAAAAGCGAGGTATTCACCCGCGGCCAGTCTTCGTATTCCCATAGAAACCAGGGGCAGGTTGCGCAGGTAATCCCGGGTATACTTGTCTGCTTCGCTGAAACGGCCGGCACGCTGGAGGTATAAAATCACAGACTGACGTACCCCCTGCCCGATGTCTTTATCCTCGTTCGGATTATTGACAAAGTCTTTCAGTTGCTGAAAATGTGCGGCAGCCTTATCCAGGGAATTAAGTGCAACATAAGTTTCAAGAGAGATCATGTCTACCTGAAGTCTATCAAATTTTGACAGATTCCCCATTTTTTCAACTACCTGCAGTGAATCCAAACTCCTGTGGTATTCTCCTTTATTCCTGTATGCATCAGCGATGTTCAACAGTAAACTCGTAACAGTGGCAGTGTTCTGGTTATTCTTTGCAAGGACAAGTGCTTTATTGAAATATTCAATCGCCTGGTCAAAATACCTCACCGCATAGTAATTCAATCCAACACGGTTATAGATGGTAGACATTAGTTCTCCCCGGTCTCCCAGCCGCTCACCGGTTTCCACTGCCATCAGGTTATAGCGGAGCGATTGTACAAAATTATTGGAACCGTGATAGATACCTGCCATGATGGAATAAAGTCCGTGTAATCTTGTGTAACCCACTTTTTTGTATACGGAAAGGGCTTCATTCAATTCCCGCAGTGCACGGGGGTAATCCTTTTTTATCTGGTACAGATCCCCCAGAAACTCTTTTAAATTAGCGACTTTCAGGTCATCGCCGAGCTGCTTGTAAAGCGCAATAACTTTTTCGTATAGTTCAATTTTACGCGGAAGGTCAGCATCATCATTGGAGTAGGAACCGCCCAGTTCGAGGATTGCCTGTGCTTTTTCTGTTGGTGTTCCATACCCGCTCAGTAACCTGATGGCTTCTTCACTGTCCGCTCTACCTTCACCTGCCCTACCTGATTCACGAAAGGATTTTGCCCGCAGCAGTTTGCTCAATCCAATCCCTCTTTGATAATTGGTTTTTCTGCTGCGGACTTCCATCTCCTCAGCCATCCGGAAACCCATACGCATATCTTCCTCCTTAGATTCCGGTCTGTCGAGGAATGCTTCACCGGTATGCATCAGTATTGAAATGGTGGCTGTATCTGTCTTTCCATTGCGGAGCAGTTCATTTGCCCGTGCAGGATCATCTAATGACTGTGCCAGCGCATATACTGGCATTAGCAGGAATATAATCGATATGGCCTTTACCCGGCAGTTGGTCATGTATGATAACATAGGTTCATCCTTCTGATTTGAGCGCGGATGCTTCGCCTTGCAGGTAACATGCCACAATGGCCACGCCTGGTATCATCAGGGCACTCAGGCCCACCCAGCGTGAAAGCAGGGCGCCGATGAAACAACCGGCCAGAAACCCTCCTATGGTAACGAACTGTTTATTGAGACTTGACAGGGATATTTCATTTCCTGAAATCCCTTTCCGGATGATATTTCCCAGGTCCAGCGCTGCCTGTGTAACATTGCCTGTCATCATCGTAGTAGGGCCATGCGTCTCTTTTGCAAAGAGTTTCCCGAAGGCATTCTGCAAGCCCATACCCAGTACCGTTACCATCACAATAAGGTATGTCACCAGCTTTTCTTCCCATGTTGTAAAAATGGGCAGAAGAAACGCTGCTAATCCGCAAAACAGCAAAATTAGCCCTTCCACGAGCAAAATCCGGTATTTTTTAGGAGATTTTTCCACCAGCCACCCTCCGATCATCACCGCAATTACAAATATCGGGAAGGTAATCAGCTTAATCCAGGCCGTGGCACTGGTATTTCCGGAAGAAACCTGCGCTGCAAATACAATAAAGTTCCCCGTAACATGGGCGGAGAAAATCGAGTCGCCGGAAACAAAGGTGGCGGTATCGCAATACCCCGCCACCCATGCCAGCAAAAAAGTCACCCAGTTGATGCTGTGCTTTTGTTCTGTCATACCTGTTATTGATTATGTTAGAAATTTACTCAAGATGTGCGCGGAGCATCCAGGCCATCTTCTCATGTTTTTCCAGCAGTCCTGTAATGTAGTCGCTGCTGCCAGCATCGTGAAATGTGTTGGCGTAACTATTGATGTTCTCCCGCAGATGGATAAGTATACTTTCATGATCATGTAACAGGTCTTTGATAAACCCGTTGCTATCATTGTTCTCCCGTGTCATTTCGGTGAGATGAGTAAGCGCCAGGAATTCCTTCAGTGTAGTAGGTGGAAAATGCCCAAGCGCACGGATACGTTCTGCGATATTGTCGATCATCTCATCCAGTTCCTGGTATTGACTTTCGAAGAACAGGTGCTTGTTGTGGAAATCAGGTCCAGTGACACACCAATGGGCTTTACGCGTTTTGGTATACAGCACAAATTCATCCGCCAGGATTTTTCCCAATGAATGGGATACGGCTGCGAGAAACTCTTGTTTGATTCCAATATTGACTTGCATAGATTAAAATTTATAAAAGTGGATATAATAATTGAACGTCTAGGGAATAGCGACCCGGCCCCAGTACTAGCAGCAATAAAAGGGACAGCGTATACATGTACGGCACATCACGTACTTCCAGACTGTCTTTTCTATGTACTACAAAATAACCAATGGCGGTCACGCTGATGGTGGGTAGGATGGCAATCCTAGTTATCAGCCCCAATGCGATAAGGAACGGCACTACCGTGTCTGCGAAAGTCGCCACTAACCCGTTTAGCTTTTCAGGTAGGTGCAGCGGATTAGGTACGTGTTCCTTTTCTCCATTTGTTGCACGGAATTTTTTCATGCCGTGCACACGGAACAGTTCATAAGCGAGTAGTATGCGGAATGCCAGTAACGCATAGTTATTGAGCATACTTCCAACATCTGAATATATAATACGGTGGATAATCTCATTCATAAAAGGAGATTTTAAAAAGCAAAACAGGAACATCCGAATACACCCCAGAATGCACTGAAGTTATTGACAGGAACATTGCTTAACCTAGCTACATTGTGATCATGACCATGGACCTGGCAACTACCTATACAACTGTGTACCTGGTTGGCTATAGATGCTCCTGGATGTACAGATGCTATTGTTGCCGCAATGTTGTTCTTGGATGAAGAATAATAACCGCCAAACTGATTCACCGGTGACCAATCAGGAAGAATGGGCAGAGGAGCGGGAGAGAAATGTTCAAACTCATCACTTCCATACACGATTTTTCCACCCACGATGGTCATGATAGATTCAATATGTTTGATCCCTTCTTCTGGTACTTCAAAGAAATCAGTGTCCAATACTGCAAGGTCTGCGAGCTGCCCTGGCTTGATACTACCCTTAATATCCTGCTCACTGGAGAACCACGCACTACCTTTGGTATACAATTCAAGTGCTGTTTCTCTGCTCAGTTTATTGGTATCATCATACAACTGTTGACCGCCAACCGTTTTCCCGGCAGCCAGCCAGTATAGGGCCACCCAGGGGTTATAGCTGCTGACACGAGTGGCGTCTGTACCTGCGCCTACCGGTACGCCTGCCTGCAACATGCGTTTTACCGGAGGAGTGTGTGCAGCCGCAGCTTTGCCATAGCGATCTGTAAAATATTCTCCCTGAAATGCCATCCTGCTTTGAATGGCGATACCTCCACCTAATGCCTTCACCCTGTCGATGTTTCGTTCGTCGATCGTTTCCGCATGGTCAAATATCCAATGCAAGCCATTAAATGGGATGTCTCTGTTCACTTTTTCAAACACGTTCAGGAAGCGGGTGATACTTTCATTGTAAGTGGCATGCAACCGGAATGGCCAGCGGTTTTCCACGAGATGACGAACCACTTTTTCCAGTTCTTCTTCCATCCTTTCCGGAAGATCAGGCCGGGGTTGAAGAAAGTCTTCAAAATCGGCAGCAGAGAACACCAACATTTCACCGGCGCCATTGTGTCGATACATATCATCTCCCTGATGAAGTTTAACAGTGCTGGTCCAGTTCTTGAAATCTTCCAGTTCCTGTTTAGGCCTTTGGGTAAACAGGTTATAGGCGATACGCACAGTAAGCTGTTGTTTTTCGTTGAGTTCATTGATCACCTGGTAGTCGTCTGGGAAATTCTGAAACCCACCACCCGCATCAATGACGCTGGTGATACCAAACCTGTTCAGTTCTGTCATAAAATGACGTGTGGAATTGACCTGGTGCTCATAGGAAAGTTTCGGGCCTTTTGCCAATGTGGAATATAGTATCATCGCGTTCGGACTGGCGAGGATTAGTCCTGTTGGCTCTCCTTTGCTGTTCTTCTCAATCACGCCACCAGGAGGTGCCGGTGTATCTTTAGTGAATCCTACTGCACGAAGAGCCGCACGATTTAGTAATGCACGATCGTAAAGATGCATGATGAAAACAGGTGTATCCGGTGCTATGTCATTCAGTTCTTCCAGGGTAGGCATTCTCTTTTCAGCAAACTGGTGTTCGGTCCATCCTCCTACTATCCTTACCCATTGCGGTGAAGGGGTGATGTCTACCTGCTTTCTCAGCATATTCAGTGCATCAGCAAGAGAAGGTACACCATCCCACCTTAATTCAAGGTTGTAATTCAAGCCACCGCGAATGAGGTGAATATGGGAATCTATAAGTCCTGGAATGGCCCTCTTCCCTTTCAGGTCTATTTGCAAAGTACCCTCTTCGCCATACTGTTGAAGGATAGTTTTGTCATCGCCCACTGCAATGAACTTTCCATCGCTAATAGCAACGGCGGTAGCCCGGGGATTGGATGGGTCTACGGTGTAGATCTTTCCATTAAACAGAATGATATCTGCTTTATTATTCATGAAGAAAGTGTTTAATGGTTAAAGGAAGCAATGCTCTCTTTAATGCCTTCTCCAGAGGTTTCAAAGAAAGCAGGGCCTGCGAGCAAGGTGGCTTTGATAATCGGATGTACTGGTGCAAGGTGTTGTTGTTGTAAGTACAACTGTGTGCGATATGCAAGGATGATACCTTTGACAACATTAGCTGTTACCACTTCAGTGGGTGAATTGATACCAGCGTCTTTGATATCACTGGCAAACGAAAACCTGGATACACCGAGTCTGGTGGCTTCCCGCAGTGCGATAGCACCTACTGCGGTCATTATATCCGCATGGAATTGATTACGATCACCCAAGCCTATCAGCAGCAACCGTGGAGCTTTTAAAGCACCTTTAGGGGGCGTGATTAATATGGTTTCAAGATAATGGCCGGCAAACATTCCGCTTTTTCGCAATGCAGTGATCTGCCCCTTAAGTGCGTGATCAAGATGTACCATACCATTCAGTTGAGCAGGTAATGCCGGCGGATTGAAAATATCCCCTTCGGTATACTCAAATACACAGGCCACCTGCAAAGGAGCACTGGCAGCGGAAGGGCCCTGCACGAGTCCTTCAATAGCCATACCATCTACTTTACCCCAGATCTTTGAAGTGCCTATAGGTGTTATTTTTGCGATAGTGTCGTGTTGCTGCGCAAACCCTGTTGAACACAATAGGAAAAGAGGGGTACTAATTAAAGCCATTATCCTGTTGCGATAATTTTTCACAACTGAGAGATGAAATATCCTATTCATCATTTTTCTTTTTTTAAAATTTGAAACTAAGCCTGGTGTTGAAGAACACACCGTCCTTCGGGGAGGGAACTACGTCTTTTATAAAGGCGCCCACCCTGAAATACTGTAACCCGCAGTTGAGAGAAACGAAGTTGTTCATGCTGTATACAATACTGGCGAGATAGCCTGTACCGATATATTTTTTCAATGATACCGAGCCAGGGAGATTAAACGTTCCGCCAGGCCTATAAAGGCCGTCCTGTGTGGAGTAACGCCAGTTCATTACAACATCGGCCCCTGCCAGTATTTTCTTGCCGATATGGATGGTGGCATATGGATGAATGTCTATCAGGTTTACTGGCCCTATCTGCGGACTAAATCCGAAATAACCTCCTTTCGGATAGATCGGATTGAAAGACTGAAGATCTCCGTCCCCTCTTTTCCGATCCCCAGAGATATAATCATTTCTTAGATTGAGAGATGGCTTGCCTTTGATATGCTGAAAGAGATAACCAGCTTCCACAGAAGTTGTCCATGCGTTAATATTACCATTGCCGAAAGATCCGAACTGCCAGGCTGCCTCCAGGTTGTAGGTAAAACCACTTTGATATTTCCAAACTCTTGTGCCAACAGTGTGACGCAATTCGTTTTGGCTCCCTTCCTCAAATACCGACTTATCGCGCCTGATACCGATATAATAGAGGTCTATATTGGGAAGCGTGGGAACAGTCATTTTACTGTATACGCCCCAGAGGTTTATTTCCTTGCTCATCTTGTTATCTAATCCGCCCGGGAAGCTGGTGTCTCCCATCATCACAATTCCATCGATAGTCCAATTGCGAGTGCTGTACATAAGTTTTACCCCATCGAAATACAATCTGAGATTGGGCCCTTCTCGCACGGAGATCAGTCTCCCACTGCCATAGTCAAGCTCTTGCCGGCCTAGGCGGAGCAGGAGTGCCTGATCTTTTTTTCTGATAATGGCTGCATCGAGGAAGAGGTTCTGTACATTCAACCTGTCTTCGTCGATGGGCCGTGGACCAGTCTTCCTTCCGGTTTCCCATGCGCTTCTGATCTGTGCGAAAATGCGAAACCTGTCATTCAGATGCAGGTCAGCATGCACGTCGTAACGCTGCAACAAAAAACCGTTATGTCCAATGCCCCGCCTACCCCAGTCTTCATTATTGAAGTCAACATATTCCAGTCTGGCGGAGCCACCAAATGAAACATAACTGCTGTCGCGCTTTGATAAACGGGTGTATTTTATTTCCCTGTAAAGATTCCTCGAGGAATCCTTGAGGTAAGCATTGTCTTCATCAAAGCGCATCAGCTTGAAGCTTTGTCCGTTCATCCGGGCTGATGTCAGGAAGGCTATCATAAGGATAGCGTACCGAATGAGACTAGGGAGGCGATTAGTAGGCAAATGGAATGGGATTAATCGGTGAACTTAGTGTTGCAGCATATTGTGGGCATAATGGATACCAAGGCCATAAGCGCCTCCGTATTTTTTCATCAGGTCAGTAACAGCCATATAGGTTTCCTGACGGGCCCAGTCACGCTGAAGTTCCAGCAAGTACTGAATGGAAGTCATTGGTTTAATACCAGTATGTATCATTCTTTGAACAGAGCGCTCATGTGCTTCTGCACTCACATCACCACAGGCATCAGTGATGACATATACATCATAACCTTCCTCCAGAGCTGACAAAGCAGGACCTACAATGCAAACACCTGTCCACAAGCCAGCCATGACCAGTTTCTTTTTTCCTTTTCCTACAATAGCTTTGTAAGCAGCTTCATCTTCCCAAGTATTCATAGTGGTACGATCAATATAACCTGATGTAGCCTGTGGATAGAATTCTTCGATCTCCGGAAATACAGGACCAGAAAAAGATTGCTCCGCTACTGTTGTCACAATGGTGGGAACATTAAATATCCTGGAAGCACCAGCTATAATGGCAGCATTGGTTCTTAGCTCACTTATAGCAATACTTTTTGTGGCAAAGCCCATTTGGCCTTCAAAATCGATCAAGATCAATGCATGATTGTCTGGAGACAATAAGTTGGTAGATGGTTTCATCTGTAATAATATTTTGGCCCCGTAGAGACAAATCAGATGCCCATACACAATTATTTGATAATCAAATATTTATAATCAATTTGATCAATATGATTATTACGACATTTCGTAGAATTATGATAAGAAGAAACTGAAGTGCAAGGAAATTGCTGCTGAGTCAACAGCAACGTAGATAATGATAGTTTAACACAGAACATCAGGAATCCTACGCTAAATACAAAAATGGACGTGGCAAAACCCACATCCATTTCCCATTTTATCAATGTCATTAATCTTCAAGTTTTTTTCACCTAATCCAACTGACAAATACCCCCAATTTAATACCTTCGCAAAAAATCAAATATTCTTATGTCATCCAATCTGGCCCAAACTAAATACAAACACGAACAGGTACAGTATATCGAGTTTCTCTCCGAAAACCTCGAGCGCGCCAAGAAATTTTATTCCAGCAGTTTTGGCTGGGAGTTCACTGACTACGGCCCCGACTATACGGCATTTGGAGGAGATCATGTGGATGGCGGATTCATGCCAGGGAAACCAGTGAAAGGTAGTATGCTAGTAGTACTTTACTCCAACGATCTGGAGACTACCAAAAACAAGGTGATTGCGGCAGGCGGCACTATTGTGAAAGATATCTTCCAATTCCCTGGTGGTAGACGCTTCCACTTCGCGGACCCCGATGGTTATGAACTGGCGGTTTGGACTGTAGAAGAATAAAAAGCATTATTGCATAAAGCCTTCCAGCAATAGCTGGAAGGCTTTATTATTTTGCAGCCATATCAACTAAAAATAGCCACCATCTTTTCCATACTCTGTTCCAAACCAATTTGCGCAAATTCACTAATGGTTCCAAACGCAGCGTATTCCGTAACGGTCATCTCCGTTTTATCCTCCGCGATTGCTCTAAAAGTAACCACAGTCCTAATGTCTATCGGAAAATCAGCAGGCATACCTACTTTCGTAGGATCTGTTTTATTACCGTCGTTATCAGATAAACTTTGAACAAACTCTATGGTGTTGAAGGGAACAATTTTTTTGTATTCCCAGATGGAGTAGTATTCTTGGCCACCCATTTCCTTCGGCGCTTTCATGCTAACAATGGATTTTCCACCCTCTCGAAAATCCAGTCTCGCAACAGGCGACGT
The DNA here is from genome assembly GCF_019236475.1 of Chitinophaga sp. Taxonomy (GTDB): domain Bacteria; phylum Bacteroidota; class Bacteroidia; order Chitinophagales; family Chitinophagaceae; genus Chitinophaga. The sequence continues at coordinate 173,617 of NZ_JAFAIX010000009.1, read as the reverse complement.
AAAATGCTTAGGCCCCCACCAGCGCTTAACAAGCTCCGGTTCTGTCCAGACTTTCCAAACCATTTCAACTGGTGCATTAAATGTTCTGGTAACTTCGACTTGTTTTGCCATGATTGCGTGCAAATTAGGTAAGAACAATACTGTATTTAGGCTTGCTGCAGCGCTTCAATATCAAATTTCCGCATTTGCATGAATGCCTGCACAACACGTTGCCCTTTTTCAGGACTCGACATCAATTCATTTAGGATGGTAGGTACTACCTGCCAAGACAATCCAAACTTATCTTTACACCATCCGCATCTGCCTTCTGCACCACCATTGGCAGTCAGTTTGTACCAATAATGATCTATCTCCGCCTGGTCTTTACAAGGGATCACGAATGAAACGGCCTCGTTAAACTTAAAGTTATCACCACCATTAAGTCCCATATAAAATTGTCCATTAAGTTCAAAATTTACCACCATTCCTGTATCATTAATAATGCTTGAATTAGGAAAAATGGAACAATAAAAGTCTGCAGCGGCTCTGGCCTGACCGTCAAACCAGAGACAAGGATACACTTGTGTTTTCATATAATTGATGTTTAGGTTAATGTTGAACTACTTTTTACGTTTTGTTTTTCCCGTTTGCATTTCATCCAATAAATCCTCTATTGCATCAAATCTACCCTCCCACATTTTCCGGTATGGGGCCAGCCAATCTCCTACTTCTTTTAATTTGCTCAAGTTGAGATGATAATATATTTCTCTCCCCGATTGCGTTTGCTTCAATAATTCACATTCAGTTAAGATTTGAATATGCTTTGAAATGGTCTGCCTCGTCGAATCAAACTGTTCAGCAATGGCGCCAGGCGTCATTGATTGGAGGGCCACCAGGCTCAATATAACCCTCCGGGTTGGGTCGGCTAGGGCATGAAAGACATCTCTACGAATCTTCATTTGTGCAGCTATTTGACTGCAAATATACGTGCAGTTATTTGACTGCGCAATTTTATTTTTAGTTTCGGGCACAAAAAAGGCTGTAAGTTTCCTTACAACCTTTACTAATGCCGTATTTCCTGGCTAAAATTATTTATTTCCCCCGTAAATATATTACTACATCATTCTATGGTAAATAAGCGTATCCCCCATTCTCCATTTTACGCTATCCAAGCTTGTTTCATAGGCCATTTTGAAAGCATCCAAAGATAATTTCTCATAAACGAAACGCTGATAGAGCTTCGCCCCTTGGAATGTACCTGTAGTCATTAACATTAACTTGTCCTGCGAATAATTAGCAGTGAATTGCCGATGGCCATGGAAATTATCAAAAGTAAAAGCAATTAAGGTTCCATCCTTTTCTACTCCCCATAAAGAAAGGGCTTTATAGATATTGGGAGGCACATCCACATGCTCATTCTGCAACCACGCACTATCCAGCGACATACGAAATGTAACGGTGGAGGCGATGGGTCTGCCATTAGAGAAAGTACCTTCCCCCTTCCACTTACCTATATAATACTGCATCAGATCTGCAGGTAACTTTTGAGATTGTTGCGCCTGGCTAGAAACAGCAAATACGGCACAAAAGAAAAGCAATAAGGATAGTTGTTTCATAAATGTAAAATTCAAAAATAGGAGACACTGCGGAATTAAAGATAACCGTAATATAAGTATAATCTAACTTAGATGGCTATATGAAAAATAGACCCTCGTAAATATCAACCAGAAATACTCTTCCGTTGTATCTCCAAATTAAACACCTCTTTATACAAATCTCCCACCGGTATCACTGCCGCGTTAATATAAATCCTATTACGCTCAATGGATTCTATTTTATTGATAGCTACAATAAATGATTTATGTACCCTTATAAATGACTTCGCTGGCAGTGCAGCTTCCAGCTTCTTCAAATTTTGAAGGGTAATCACTTTCCCGTTAGTAGTATGTATGGCTACATACTCTTTTAACCCTTCAATGTACAGGATATCTTCTAGTATTACTTTTTGCAGTTTGGAGGCTGTTTTCACAAAAATAAACGCCGCTGTTTCTACCGCTAGAACAGGCACCTCTGCTGGAGAAGGGATCGCATGTAAAGCTTTGGTAGCCGCTTTCAGGAACCGTTCAAAAGAAATAGGTTTCAATAAATAATCAATGGCATTTAATTCAAAGCCTTCCAGCGCAAACTCCCGATAAGCGGTCGTAAGAATTACTTTAATATGGTCCCCCAACAATTCCGTTAGTTGCAGCCCATTCAGCTCCGGCATCTGGATATCCAGGAATACCAAATCCACTGGCTGAGACCTAAGCACAGCCAAGGCTTCCAACGGATTGCTGAATACGCCTGCCAGTTCGAGAAATGGTGTCTTCCCGATATAATCCCGCAATAACTCCAGTGGTAGCGGTTCATCATCTACAACGATGCATTTCAAAACCCTCATACATTTACCAAGTTATAGTCAGTTTTACAACAAAATGAGTTCCGTCGTTATGTATCTGCAACTGATGATGCTTCGGATACAACAACTCCATCCGCCTGCGGGCGTTTATCAACCCTATTCCGCCGGTTCTGTCTTTCAATGCCACATTGATTTTATTCCGACTATAGAAAGTTAAGGAATGTTCCGCTACATCCAATTGCATCTGTACTGGATCTCCAGGATCATCCAATACCGCATGTTTAAAAATATTCTCTACAAAAGGTATGAAGATTAAGGGAGACATCATCCGCTCTTCCACTGCTCCCGTTACATCCATCTTCAACGAAAGGGGTTTGGTCATGCGTAGCTCCTGTAAAGCGATCAACTGCCGGATGTAATCTACTTCCTTTACCACAGGCACTTTTTCATGGTTACTTTCGTATAACATATACTGCATGATATCAGATAACCGCATGACCGCATCTGCCGTTTTTACGGACTGCTGATAGGCCAGGATATAAATACTATTCAAAGTATTAAAAAAGAAATGTGGATTGATCTGGGATTTCAGGAAAGCTAACTCTGTTTTTAATTGTTGATTTTCTAGTTGTCGTTGTATCCTATCATGCTGAAACCAATCTACCCCGAACCGATAGGCCACCGCCAATGGTATCAGCATTCCCTGCAACCAACAAGCCTGGAAAAAGAATTTAAGGATTCTATATTGCCAATCGCCGTTCTGATAAAAACCATACAACTTGTTGATCAACAACATCCCAATCATATCCACCAGGATAATAGCGATCCATCCACCTACCAGGATGCTCCATTTACGCTCCTGTACCCATTTTGGAAGGATAACCAACAGATTCACATAAAACGAAATGATGTACAATAAGAAAACCGTTAACCAGTGGGCAATTCCATTGGAGGCTCCCATCCAGATCATCGTGTATATCTGGATGCCCGCAATCAAAAGCCAGAAGATAATATGTCCGACGAGCAGCTTATTATTCATAGCATAAATGTAATATTCCCGTAAAGACCCTAACACCTATTTTCAACGAAACACGGCATTTATACGGCCAACGTGTCTCCCTATACTACCAACGGCATTTTCACTGCAAAATAGCCATATACCTGCCTTACGCCCACTTTGGTTGAATTCATTTTACCCCCTAGCTACAAACCCGGAGTTTTATAAAAATCCTTAATTATGAAAATCAAATTACTCACTTTCTTACTGTTATTGACAAATACCTTCCTATACAGTCAAGATACCCTAAAAACTGTCACTGTAAAAGGACAAAAACCAATGATCGAAATACAGCCAGATAAAATTATCCTACATGTGAAAAACAGTATCATCGCACCTGGAGAAACCGCGCTAGACCTGCTTCGCAAAGCACCGGGAGTGACCGCGGACAACGATGGGAATATTACCATGATGGGGAAAAACGGTACCACTATCTACACCAATGGCCGACAAATATAACTCCGTGGTAAAGACCTCGCCGAACTCCTGAAAAATACGCCCGCAACACAAATCGCGAACATCGAAATTATCATGCACCCTTCTGCGAAATACGATGCCGCCGGAAACGCCGGTATTATTAACCTCCAATTCAAAAAAAATAAAAACCTGGGTACTAACGGAGGAATCAATACTGGCGCAACTTTCGGCGTATATCCAAAATATAATGCAGGTTTTTCTTTGAATTATCGTAACAAAAAGCTCAATAGCTATACTAATTATAATGTTAGTACAGGCAACTTTGATGCGCAAAATAGTATGCTCCGATCTATCACGGATACCGTGTTTGATCAACATACAAACATACGCGTGAATAGCCGCGCCCATCACCTATTTACAGGTATGGATTACACCATCAATAATAAAAAATCACTGGGATTGATGATTACAGGTTTATTGACAAACAAACAAATGTGGACTGCTGCCAATACCAATATCATACAGCGCGCTACCGGTTTACCAGACAAAATATTGTTGGGTAATAGTGAATCCAACAATAAACGAAATTCATTGAATGCCAATCTGAATTACCGTTATACCAATAAAGGGATAGAATGGAGTACAGATGCGGATTTGGGTATGTATAACACAGATGGCGTGCAGGTACAACCCAATATTTACATAGATCCACACACGCAAACCATCATCGATAGTAATATTTATCGCATCTACTCTCCTGCCACCATTCATATCTACAGCTTTAAAACTGACTACGAAAAACAATACAAGAAAACCAAACTGGGATTTGGCGCCAAAACCGCCGTGGTACAGACAGACAATAATTTCAGGCAAGCAGATGTGCTCCAAGAACAGGAAATCCCCGACAGCGCCCGCAGTAACCACTTCCGGTATACAGAAAATATCAATGCACTTTACTTTACCTGGCAACAACGATTTAAAGACCTGACACTACAAGCGGGCCTACGCGCAGAACAAACCAACAGTAAAGGAAATTCCCGGGGATTTCAATATCAACATGGCAGCTTCCGGGAATATGATTCCACCTTTCAGTTGCATTCCTTAAAACTATTTCCCAGCCTATCTTTGGCCTTCAACAAACATTCGAAATCCCAATGGACATTGAATTACAGCTATCGGATAGACCGTCCTGCCTATCGGGACCTAAATCCTTTCGAATTTAAACTGGATGACTATACTTACCAGAAAGGTAACATTCATCTAAAGCCGCAGTATACCCATAGCATCAGCATTTCCTGGTTAGGGTTTCAACAACTATTGCTGGTAGCAGATTTCAGCTACATAAAAGATATCTTTGCCACCATTACGGATACTACCCAACAATCCCGCACCTTTATTACGAAAGAAAATCTTGCCAGTAAGCATTTAGTTAGCCTGACAGCCAGCTATAATCATCGTTTCCACTGGTATGAAATATTTATCAACACAGGCGCCTATTATGCTAAATACCAGGGAGATTATGGTTTAGGGAGACACGTGGTACTCGATGCCTATACGGTCAATTGTAATCTCCGGCAGCGTTTCAACCTGGGGCACGACTGGCAGGCCGAACTAGCCTTCTCCTGGTATTCACCTTCCATTATACAAGCCTATTTCCATAGTAAAGGCCAAGGCAGCGCAGATGGCGGTATCAGAAAAAGCTGGTCCAATGGTAAAATCAGTGCAGGCATGGCCGTTAGCGATATTTTCAATACCCTTACCACACGCCTCTCCAGCCACTTTGCAGGACAACAAATCCTCACCGTGAATAAGGAAGAATCCAGACAGGTAAGAATCAATGTCGCCTACCGCTTCGGAAATAATCAAGTAAAACCCGGACGCCAACGGAAATCCGGACTGGAAGAAGAAGATAAAAGAACCAGATAACACAACCTCTTCCGTGATTTCGTGTTATCCATATGAGCTTGCTTTCCGTCAATTTAACAATTCATTAACTAATCATTAATGATTAATCATTAATATTGTAAAGGAAAGATTTGATTCATTTTTAAAACACCATCACATGAAACGTTTTGAAAACAAGGTGGCCTTTATCACCGGAGGAAACAGCGGCATTGGCAAAGCAGCAGCCATCCTGATGGCGAGGGAAGGCGCAAAAGTTGTAATTGCCGACCTGAAAGAAAACAAAGCGGTACTGGACGAAGTAAAGAAAGAAGGTACAGACGCCCGCTTTGTGCAGTGCGATGTTTCTCGGTATGAAGACCTAGAAAGGGCGGTGAAAGAAACAGTGGATGCATTTGGAAGCCTGGATATTGCATTGAACAACGCAGGTGTAGTAGACGCCTCCCCTGTACATGAAAAAACGCAAGATGAATGGCAACGTGTTTTGAATATTAACCTCAGCGGCGTATTTTATGGCATGAAATTCCAGATTGCCCAGATGCGTAAACAAGCAACGGGTGGAGCTATTGTAAACATGGGTTCCATCATGAGCCAAGTGGCAGAACAGGGAATTGGCGCCTATGCAGCATCTAAACATGGACTGGTAGGGCTTACGAAAGTAGCGGCACTGGAAAACGCTACCAATAATATTCGCGTAAATGCCATCGGACCGGGTTATATTGAAACACCATTATTGATGGACAACTCAGCCGCAGGCGCAGAATACAGAGCTTACATGGAATCCAAACATGCCATGAAAAGACTAGGTAAACCGGAAGAAGTAGCTAAAGCATTCCTTTTCCTCGCTTCCGACGATGCTAGTTTCTGCACAGGCGCTTACCTGCCTGTAGATGGCGGATACCTGATTCAATAAAAGATATCGCTTTATCCAAACATGAAAAAGCAACAGCAAAACAGCGAGCAACAAATGTCCATACGCCGACAGTTAGGCATCAACCTAGTAAAAACTTTTAACTGGGTATACGATCGCTCGCAGCTATTCTTTGCTGAATACGGACTTACTTCCCAACAGTATAATGTATTAAAAATCCTTTACGAGGCGGACCGGCCGATTTCTACTTCCGAAGTGCTGGAGCAAATGGTGGAGAAGAACGCAGGAGTATCTCGGCTGGTTGACCGCCTGGTAATCAAAAACCTCGTGCAGAAAAAACCCAATGCGGTAGACAAACGACTGATCGATATCAAACTGACCCCCTCAGGCGAATCACTGTGTCAAGAAATTACAAATCATTTGGATCAGGTAGACACGGTATACGCCGGACTGACAGATAAAGACGTAGCAGAACTGAACCACCTGCTGGATAAGATCCGAAGTATTAAATAGCCCCATCACCATAATATCGTAATGTCACTCTTTACCCCGCTGTAAAAGCTGAAACATGCGCCTTCCGCTACCTTCCTCTTATGCATAACAAGTACGTTGCTTGTTACCGCACAGGTAAACAACCACCCACCAGTTATCACTGACTTGGATCATATACCCATTGCCGTTAGTAAGCTGGATAGTGCCAGATGCTATCAAAAACTAGGATTTTCTAACAAAAAAGACCGTTTTCATGCAAATTCCGCTGGCTGGAATGATGTAAAAAATGGAATCCCTCCCTTTACTTATAGTTTTCATGCTTTCATAAATACCGTGAAAACACGGTATCCCTTTGTAGATTTTCACGTTGATCCACACCAAGACAGCTCCTAATTTTGGAGTCATAATCCTACGGTATCCTGTTGATAAAACTACTATGAAATGAAACGGTTCCTGTTCCTAATGTTACTGATTGTTACACAACTTGCAATATATATGCGGCACGTTTTTCACCTACAGCATAATACAACGCAGGAAAAATCTACCCAAGTATTCTATAATAATATTTCGGAGGCACCCGTATCCACAACAGATACCGGATCGTCTTCCTTCACTAGGTCTGATCAATACATTGCTTATCCGGCGCTTTCGTACTAGCGCCAACCTGGTTTGTTCCCCAAGGTTCAAGGGGATGCTGGTACCTTCTTTTCCGGCATCCTCTTTTTACACCACACATTAAGAATGAATTTTATATATTTCATGATCTGAAAATTACTCACTAAAACCTTCAATGCTGATGGATCCAATTCAACAACTTCCAGGACAGGAAATCAGCCTCGACGAGGCACGTAGAATCATGAATGTTCGTAAAGAATATTTTAACAAAATGGAACTGGCCCTCAGGCTGGCTACCGGTATCCTTCATGATCCCGCTGTTACCAACTTTTACCTCAGTAAAACCAATGGCTTCCTGTTTTCCAAAGAGGAACTGCAAAAGCTGCTGGACAGCGGCGCTTCTTACTACATGGTAATTGCAGGCGCCCACCCAGAAAAAACCGAACAATTTGAAAAAGGCGACCCTACTGTCATGGTGATCCCTTGCAGACTCCTGACCAAAGACGATTGTGCAGCGGAAGAAGGCGGTATGATCCTGGAAGCCACTGGCTTGGCTCCTCAAGGAACTGCAGCCGGTATCGCCAAGACTAATAGACTCGACGACGATCCAACCATTGGACTGGAACATCCACCTGCTACAGACGTTACACAAATCAACTACGTATAATTAGCAGGTATTTTCCACTGAACTTCTGTATTTTGCACATACTCACCCCTCAAATGAGAACTATACCACGGGCTATATGCAACTACAGGATGTTTTAAGTGATATTTCAATCTGGATAGTTATTTGTCCGCTAATCGTGGGCATCTATTGCTGCCGGAAGATATCAGTCGATTCAAGAATCGTATTGGGGATAGTAGCTTTGGCTGCTATCCCTCAATTGCTAAGGGCCTTTATCGCCAAAGGACCACTGCTGAATGTGACATACAACTTGTATACACTGGCCGAAATTAGCCTGATCTGCTGGTTGTTCTATCCAAAAATTATTAATAAAGGAAGAAGACGACTCTTTTTTATCACAACGTGTCTAATAACGATATTCAATATAGGGATAGTGCTTTGGAATGGTTTGTCGGCCCGGTTTATCAGCGAAGCTGTGTCTGTAAATAATCTTATGTATACCGGTTGGATACTGCTGATTATTCTAGATCAATATGAAGTAATGGATGGCATTTCACCCCAAAAACCATTCTTCTGGTATCTGACAGGTATTTTTCTGTATGCACCATGTACCATGCTGGTATTTTCGCTATGGCACTATATCAAGGTTCACCCAAATTCTATTATCACCAGACTTTGGGTTATTCAAAGCATTTTTAACATTACTATGTATGGCCTTTTTACCATCGGCATCTGGAAAGATCGCAAGTTATCAGACGCCAACATAGCTCATCATCGTGGAAATGGAAAATGATATCATCTTAAGCATCGTAATGGCAACCCTCTTGTTTCTCCTGCTGATTAGCTTTATCATCGCATTCTGGATGATATACCAGCGCCGCCGTGCCGCTCATCAACAGGAAAAACAACAACTTAAATCCGCATTCGACCAAGAAATGCTACGTACACAACTGGAAATAAAAGAACAAACACAAAAAAATATCTCCCAAGAAATTCATGATAATATAGGACAAGTACTGAGCCTCGTTAAACTAAACATGAGTACCATCGATACGGCTACCAACCCTGCCCTATTCGAAAAAATCAACGATTCCAAACAACTTCTTACCAAAGCCATCCATGATCTCAGAAATCTTAGTAAAAGTCTAGATACCGACCTTATCATGGATAAAGGCCTCTGCGCAGGCATAGGCCAGGAAGTGGAAATGCTCCGCAGAATAGGTACCTTCGATATCAATTTCCAAATCGAAGGAAATCCTGTAAGGCTAGAGCCCAACAAGGAATTAATTCTATTTCGTATCTTTCAGGAAGTATTAAATAACATTATCAAACACGCTCGCGCTACAGCCATCGATATCAATCTCGACTACCAGCAACAATGCTGTATCATGGATATCGCTGATAATGGCGAAGGCATCAATCCCAAAATTCTCCAAGGCGAAACCTCTGGAATCGGCCTTGGTAGCATGAGGAAACGAAGTAACCTGATAGGCGCTGACCTCAGTATAGCCGAAAATGAGCCCCAGGGCACCCGTGTGAAGGTCAATATACCCTATCTGCTCCCTTAATTTGATATGAACAACAAAATCAGTATAGCCCTGGTAGATGACCATGTACTCTTCAGAAAAGGTCTGGGTACACTCATCGCCAGCTTCGACGACTACCATCTGCTGTTTGAAGCCAATAATGGCAAAGAATTAATCAGCATGCTCCGGCCGGAAAACTTGCCGGATATCGTACTGCTGGATATTAATATGCCGGAAATGGACGGCTATGAAACCTGCCTCTGGTTGAAGAAAAATCAACCAAATATCAAGGTGCTTGCCCTCTCCATGTACGACAACGAACAATCCATCGTTCGTATGTTTAAAGCCGGCGCAAAAGGCTATATCCTCAAAGACTCAGAACCCTCCGAACTCCGCGAAGCCATGAGCTCGCTCGTTCATAAAGGGTACTACTACTCCGAAATGGTCACCGGAAAACTCATCCACTCTATTCATGAGGCGGAAGAAGAAGGCAATACCACCAAATACGCTACCAACCTGACCGAAAGAGAAATCACCTTTCTTAAATTGGTCTGTACCGAACTGACTTATAAGGAGATTGCCGATCAAATGCACCTCAGTGCCCGCACCATTGATGGCTATCGAGACAACCTTTTTGCCAAACTACAGGTAAAAACCCGTGTTGGCCTCGTTACTTACGCCCTCAAACATGGTATTGTCATGCTGGATAAATTACCTTAATCTCATTTCACTGCTATTATACAGCGCAGGGCTATACGAGATCCGTATGGCCCTGCGCTTTATATTCCCGCTGTAATAAGCCATACATATAGATATCATCGTATCGGCCATCCCAATACTGCCACTCCCTTAATAACCCCTCTTTCACAAATCCCAATTGCTCTAGTAATTCACACGAGTCCGTATTATCTTTCATTACTTCCGCCTGAACCCGGTTGATATCCAATACGCCAAATGCATATGCTAAAACCGCTGCCATCGCCTCTTCCATATATCCCCGCTTCCACCAATTATTGGATAAATCATAAGACACACTGCACTTATTACTACTGTCCATACTGTTGATCCCAATCGTTCCAGCAACATGGTGCGTTCCCTTCGGAATAATGGCCCACCTAATACCAGTCTTATCCCGAAATATCCGCTGATACTGCTGAATCCGTTCCATCGCCTTCCCCCGATTAGCCATCGGATGTACATGGTAAAACCTTACTACACTAGGATCATTGAATATAAAAAATATGTCTTCCAACATGGACATGCTCACCGGCTCCAATGTTAGGTGCTCCGTGGACAGCACCGGAAAAGTTTCAGGCAGTTTATTCATACGTGCACTTCGTTTATGTTATCCCGTTAGGCTGTTTTACTTCACAGCCTCCCAACAATATAACAATACAAGCGCACTTTTTCAATATCCCCCTCCTCTCGGTGCCCCGCACCAACTCAACAAATACCCAAGCTCCCATTTCTCATGAATTCCTCTGCAAAAAATAAAAGCCACGTCTTAAATAAGACGCGGCTTTGTCAACTATATATACACATCTGGTTACAGATGCATATCTCGAGCTCCTTTAACTTCTGTTGAAATTTCTCCTAACATCGCACCAGAATTGCAGTTCTGGCCAGTGTAGACTTTCACAAAATCGATATAACCCAAGCTAACGGGGTTACCGCTGCCGTCAACCGCCCAAGAAATATCGAAGGTGTTGTAACCATAGGTAACATAATCATTGGAATAGCTGTCGCTATACCCCCAGGCATAAGCCAAGTTGGTGACAATGCTACCAGGCACCAATGTGTTAGCCAGTTTCGTACCAGTGAAGGAAATTGAATCCTGGTTAGCTGCAAAGGTGGGATAATAGTTATTGGTGGTATGGTAGGCATTGGCCTGCACAATACCTGTGTTACCCAGATTATCCTTCCAGGTAACATTGGTGCCTACTGCATGCGGATTGTAGTAGGTAATGGTGTAATTCTTAACGGTAGCGCTGCTATTGTATTCGCTGCCCGCCAGTTCATACCAAGGATCATCTGGAATACCATTGTTGTTTACATCTTGGCTTACCATCACGATACCAGGTTCTGACCATTGATAAGTAGGGCCTAACGGGTTGCCATACACGCCAATATCAGCCCCAGTTCCATTACTTACGGAGTGGTCAAATCCAAAGATGATATAACCACCGAATGCACCCAGTGATACCATATTGGAAGTACTGCCGATCAAGGCCTGCGCGTCTGCCAAAGTTCCTATACCAGGACTATTAACAAACTGCCCTGCTGCCGGCAAGTACGCATACACTTTGCTAATCAGCGGACTACTGCTAGCAGTAGAAGGCCGGTACACGCTGGTCTTTGAGGCATTTAATGGCTGCAAATGCAGCTCTTCGGCCTGGTTCGCCTTTTGGCAGGAAGTCCAGGCTACAGCGCCCAACAGGGCTACTACGGGGAAAAGGGATTTTTTCATTTTATGTGATATTTAGGATCTTCTACGGGTAGAACACGGGCATCGCCGGGAAGGAATAACTCGTGTATCGGATAGTATTTTTTAGGGTCGCTGTTCCTGCATCATAGATCAACCATCTGTTATCGTTGCTAGCGCCCCACTCATCTGTCAGGGTTAATATCACAAGCTCTTTTGTACGCTGGTTGTACCTTACAGCAGAACCGTAGAAGTATTGGCCAGCAGGCAGGGTGATGTATGGGGTAGACAGAGAGGCCGCATTGCCAGGAATATATTTGTATAATTTGGTACCACCATATTCCAAGGAACCGCCAATACCTCCCATAAATTCATTACGGGCAGCAATGTATACTTCCGTTCCATCAGGATTAGTGGTAATAGAGCCAGATCTCCAAGACCACATGGCCCAAGGATTGGTCACTTTAAATGGCAGTTTTGTTTCTGTACGCGCCAAGGTAACTGGATCAATACGCATCAATGAAGAATCGCCAGCAGCCCATACTGCGCCGTCTTTCGTACGTACGAAACCGATAGTAGCGCGGTCAAACTTCTTAACCACACTGTAATCTGTACTATTCAGGACTACAACACCATCTCCTTCTGTCAAGACAAAAACGTATTTGTTATCTACCGACAACATATCTCCTACGGCGCCAGTAGTACCTGCAATTTTAGCGCCCAGCGCCAGCGTAGAGAGGTTCACAGGATACACGCCATTAACGGTACTCAACAGCCCGCGACTATTATCAATACCTACAAAAGCATGACCTTCATCGCCGGGTAATGCTGCAATACGCCCGGTTTCTTTCATGGAATAGGCATCAGCTACGACCATTGGTCCGCCTACTTTTGCGACCATATACATTTTACCATTATAAATGGTAGCATACTGCAATGTGGCGGTAGTAGGTCCGAGATTCTTATCTGGGTTCTCTTTCTTGAAAATGTTGAAGGTTACTTTGTTGCTGTCATAGCTGTAATAAGCCATATCGCCATTGGTAGTACCATACTGGCCTTCATGCACCATGAAGTAACCATTTTCATACTTCCCAAGCACGTGGATATTATACACCACAGAATCAATACCAGTCTGATTCTTAGCTGTCAATACCAGGTGGTAATCTCCGTACGTAGTAGCTGTGAATTGATAAATACTGTCTGTACTTACCGGCGCTCCATTGGAGGTCCATTGGAAACTCAATCCCGCTTTGTTGTTGAATTGAGGCTTGTAAGTGGTAGCAACACCCAATGCCAGCGTGTCTTTACTTCCGCCAGAAATAATTTTCGGGCCAGGAACGTCATCATTTTTCTTGCAGGAGAAAACTACAGTAGCAATCAACACCAGCAGGGACAGAACTTTGTTCAGTTTCATTTTTGGTTGTTAGCGTTTTTATGAAGAAATAAAATTTCATAAAGCAGCAACACCCTCGGGGACATAGGCCAACAGCAACACAGATAGGCATCCTAACCAAATCAAACAGACACCTGATCTACAGTTCTACAGAACATTACAGACAGATTCACACAATAAAATCACATGCTGATGACAGCCAACATTCTTAACCTTTCACCCGAAAGTGCTGAACGAAAAATACAACTGGCAGGTCTTCTGGCTTCCCTGCTTTTCCGGCGGCCTTCCCATCCCATAAGGGACAGTGGCAATGGAGATAATGCCGAAAAAATCTATACTGATAAACAGTATGCAGGATTACAGCTACGGGGATAGCTCCGGTTTTGCACCGGATTCCCTTTTAATACACGAACAATGCTTGTCCTTGTAACCAAATGCAGCGCAAACTTAGTACTTGTAATATTATTATCCAAATTGAAAATATAAACAAAAAGCCGTTGCAAATATGTTGCAACGGCCTATAAAAAACTGAGACGATAAACTATTGAATAATCACCTGCTGCGTATATGCTTTGCCGTCATACGTCACTTCCAAGAAATAGCTGCCAGCCGGCAAACTCGCCATCTTCATAACAAATGATCCTGTATGCGCTTGCTGCTGTTGCACCACCTGACGGCCTGCACTGAGCAATACTACTCTCACTTCCGATTTACCACTATACGCAGGAATCTTCACTTGCAAATTGCCTCCTGATACTACCGGATTTGGATATACGTTGAATACAGTAGTAGCCTTGGTACTTTTATCCATCGGCGACATCGTTGCCAGCGACGTGGCTGCATTACTTCCAGGAGTTGCCTGTGCATAGATGGAGCCGACAACATTCCCTACTACTGAATAATTAAATGATTCCCAGGTACCTATCGCTGTTCTGAATGCACTCATGGCTGCAGCTCCGTTCTCTGAACCGATATAAGCATTGTTATTGCACTGCAATGATATCGTTCCATTACTGTTGGTAATCCAAATAAACTTCTCCCAATCCTGTGCAGTAGCCCTGTTACAGGTAATAGGCTGCTGCCCGTTTTCTGAAGAAACATATTTCCCCATGGAGCGCAATGCAATCTTCCCACCTCCTGCATCCAATACAGAGAACTGTTCCCAAGTGCCTGGTGTAGCCCGATTGCAGTTCATCGCAGTAGTACCATTTTCGCCACTAACATACAAGTTGTTATTGCCTTTCAACGTAATCACCTTGCCAATAGGCACGGTGGTACCGGTTCTGCTCACGACTACTTCATTGATGGCAGACAGCAAGGAATTAGCACCAGTAGCATCCTGGGATAATTCCCAAATCATGATACCACTCCCCTGATCAAATGCGAGATTGGTTTTCTTTTTAATCGTCGTAATACCATTATACCCTACATTACCAAATATATCCGCATAAGGGTCTGCTCCTCTGGCGATCAATTGTGCAAAGGATTCCCAGGTAGGCCTGCCGTAAAAAGGCACGCCCAGCACTAGTTTGGATGCAGGCAATCCCCTCCCCAGCCAATAGCTGACAGATTGTGTAGCATAAGTATAAGTAGAGTGATCGAAGTTATTGTAATCATAGGCCATGAGGTTATAAAAATCGACCAACGCAAAGGCACTACTAAGTATACTAGCACCATCCGTACCCACGATGGCCCCTGTTAGCAACTTACCGCGGTTATGCATCTCCGTACTGAGCTGTGTCATCAGCGAGATATAATTATTGGCAGATGCGCCAAGGTCTGGATACTCCCAGTCGATATCAATACCATCCAGATTGTACTGATTCACAAAGCCAATCATGTTGTTAACAAAGGTGCTACGATAACTACTATTGCCCGAAAGACTCTCAAAAGCGCTATGATCTCCGCCATTCCAACCACCTACAGAAATCAGGACTTTTACGCCATTATTATGCGCTGTGGACACAAGACTTTGCAACTTGGAAGGATTATCAATGGCTTGGAAGCCGCCCGTTGCAGTAGGTAACAAAAAAGCGTAATTGATATGGGTCAACTTACTGTATTGCACCGCATTTACATCCCCAGACCAAGAGGGCATATAGCCCACCACTCGGAACGGCGACTGTGCAGTAGCAGAAAGGAAACAAACAAACAGTAAAAACAGGGTAAATAAACTTCGGTTCATAATGGAATTTTTAACAGTGAATAATAGGTTCCGGAACTAGACAAATGTATCAGAATGAAGGTGCTCAGCGAATTTATCATGTACTTCAATTCTACGTCATCCCTTAAATTTGCTACCTTTCGTATATCCTTTACATTTATGAGCCTGAAAATCAGACTACGCATATTTTACCTGTTGCTAATTCCATTGACGATGTGGCTGGGACTTTCCTCCAGGCAACCCAACCATCATTACCCCGAACTAGTAAAGCTCTATGCCGGCGACATCCTATACGCCACCTTTATTGTATTCGGATTACGTTTATTGGCATTACGCCCTGCCCTCTGGAAAATCAGTGTCGGGAGTTTTATCTTTTGCGTACTGATTGAAATACAACAACTTTATCGGGCAGATTGGATCATCCACCTACGACATACCTTTCCATTCGGGTTAATACTCGGTTATGATTTTTATTGGGGAGACATCATTTGCTACGCACTGGGAGCGCTCTTAGGGCATGGTATTGGTGTCCTCGGGGAAAAACTACTGCGGTAAAACAACAGGGAATGACGGCAAAGCATCATTCCCTATAAAATACGTTTACCCATCACCGTAAGACTTACATAAAGAAACGTTCGGCTGCAATTTTGCCTTCTTTTATTTCATAGACACAAAGTTCAGAAAATTTCATCCTGCCTTTATTCTTCATGGTAACATCCATGGTCATAGTGATGGCAAATGAATTTTCAGTAACCAACGGCGTGGAGCATTTTGTAGAATGATATTCTTCCACCATGCTGTCGAACTTTTTACCTTTTTCAAAGATGGCTTGCAATCCTTGTGTTTCCTTTGCAAAATCTGGTGTCGCATAAGGTTCCACACTGATGGCATCGGCTGCAAATAATTCTTTCTGCGCAGTTTCAAATTTACCTTTATTACACAACTCTATCAGGCGATTTGCAATTTCAGTAGTTTTCATAATATAGTAGTTTTGTAAATGGATAACTGCTAACATAAAGCATTTGTTCGAAGCATCATGCCGTCATTAGCGCTTTCTTCCTGAAGGCAGACGGATTCATGCCATTATGTTTTTTGAACAATCGGGTCAAGTGACTTTCATCTGCAAAATTCAACTCCCACGCAATTTCATTGATACGCATATTGCTATGTAACAAGCGGGTTTCCACCAGTTTCAATTTATATCGTAGGATATAATCCTGCATATTTTCACCAGCATGCTTTTTAAAATACCTTCCCAGGTAATTAACGGAAACCCCTACTGCTGCTGCTATTTTATCTGCTTTCAGCATTTCTGGTTCATAAATATGCGCCTGGATATGCCGGATAATTTCCTGTAGGGTTCGGTCATTGTTATTAGGTATTTCTGCGGGCAATCGGGCAGCCACATTACGAGCTACAAGGGTAATCAGTGTATTCACCAATTGTTCCATGACTTCCTGCTTGTAGAGGCTCTCCCGCTGGTTTTCCTCTCGCAGGGCTTGTATCAGGTGATGTGCAATAGCGCCGTCTTTGTCTTGATGCAAAATACAACCAGGTGCATGCCCTGCATGATCCAGGATAAATTCCATGCGCTTCACCCACTCCTTCCTTTCATTCATCACTTGCCGGATAAAGATGGCGTTGAATCGCAGGAAGAAAAACTGCGTAGTGGCATGTACCTCGAAGTGATGCTCATCTTCTGGCGTTAATAGGAACAAATGCCCCGCCCTATATGCGAAACGGTTCTCATTCACTACCTGGGTACCCGTTCCTGCTAATATATACACCAGCTCAAAATAGTTATGATAATGCGGTATCACAGGACAATGATCCGTATTCATTTCCCGGATCACAAACGGCTGAAATATGTTTTCTCTCATCATAATTCAAAAATTTGGAAAAATTGTACAATTACTTAATTGAAAGATTGTACAATTTTACACTATCAAAAGTAACAAATTTTATGAATGTATTAATCATATTTGCTCATCCAGAACAACGTTCTCTCAATGGAACCATTAAAAATGCAGCAGTAGCCTATTTGGAGGCCGCCGGCCATCAGGTGGAAGTCTCTGATCTATATCAAATGAACTGGAAATCAGCGGTAGACGGAAGGGATTACCTGCATCATCAACCAGAAGATCGCCTGTTTGTAGGAAACGTTTCTAAAGTAGCCCTGGAAAAACAAGCCTTAGCACCGGATATCGTCGCGGAACAGGAGAAAATATTGCGTGCGGACCTGATAATTTTTCAATTCCCTTTATGGTGGTTTTCCATGCCCGCTATCTTGAAAGGCTGGGTGGATCGCGTCTTCACCAAAGGGTTTGGCTACGGCGCCGGTAAACGTTATGGTGGCGGCAAGTTCCTAGGAAAAAAAGGTATGCTGATTGTCACCGCCGGTAGTGATACACACAGCTTTAGCCTAAATGGCATCAACGGTCACATGGACGATCTGCTATTCCCTATTCATCATGGGATTATGTGGTACAGCGGTATTACGCCATTACAGCCGTTCATAGTGTATAATTCCAATCACATTTCAGAAGCGCACGTAGCAGAAACATTACAAACATTGAAAGCTCGTATCGACTCGCTGGAAACCCTTGATCCTATTCATTACTATTCCATTACTGCCGGCGATTATGATGAAAACGATGTACTGAAGACACATCTGAGAGATAATAAATCCGGATTGGCTGCGCATAGGAAATCATCGCTTGGGCTTACGTTCCAGGAAGTAGTCAACGCTGATCCTGCCAGCACCGAAAACCAATAGCACAAACAACATCAACAAATAATACAAAGGAATTTCAAAGCCATTGTTACTGGCCTCAAAGCCATTCGCCCAGTGGACGGTAATAATGGCCACTACCATACTGAACATGAGGGGAATAGTGATGTATCGGACGTACAATCCTAATGTGAGCAATACCACCCCCACCGCTTCTGTAATGGCCACCAGGTAGGCGCTGACATACGGCATGGGAATTTGCAACTGTACAAACCAATCCCCGACGCTATGAATATCTTTCCATTTCATACTGGCGGGTCCGTAGTAGCCATATGCAAGCGCAAGCCGCATAAATAGTAATGGTAAATCTTTTAGGGCAGACACCTTTTCCGCCCACTTGCGGTATGTTTTCATATATCAGGGTTGAAATCCCAGCACTAATTGCCGGGTCTGCATCTCACGAAGAAATGTAATAGTATCCGATGCTAGTGTATCCGTTACTGTTATATTCAATTGAGGGGCATATTCCAGTATATCCGACAACGTTATCCCTGCATATAGTTGCTCTGCCACAAAGGCCAGCCAGGGCGATAATTCAACAAATTGCACCTGACCTGTCACAGGTATCCTGTATAGCAACACAAACCAAGCACCAACTTGCTGCAACAATTTCCGCCGGGTAGTTTCTTTTTGGACTGGATATTTAAAGGCTAGCAATCGGTATTCTGGATTAAGCAGGATCACATCATGTAACCAGTTTCCCTGCGGTACAAATGCAGGTGTAGGCAGATCTTCCATATTGTATAGCTCTAGTTCTGCCCATTCAAAACTTAGCAAATCGTTCAGGTAAGGAATATCATATTTTTCATCCCAACTATGCTCTACCGCGTAGGTATAAAACTCGAGCGGCATCTTCCACAATTGATACGACTTACAGGCATGATGACTGCAAAAATCCTGCGTCATACTGTCCCACTTTCTTTGTGGAAGATTTGCATAAGCGATGGGGAATGCAGCTTCCAGGGCCTCCGTCAGGATATTAAAGACCATCTCCCGATACCAACTGAGGCGATCGGGCTGTACCCCTGTAATCCTGCGGTTTTTGCCCGTGAGGCAGTAGCGGGAAAAAGCTTGTTGAATATTATATGTTTCCGCCGACAAGTGCATGGCTGATACTCCAATGTTTGTTACAAATTGATTTCAGTCTATTCAGTTCTCCTTGCAACGCTGGTAATTGTGGAATATTTAAATCCCGTTCCAGTAATACCGGCACGGGTTTCAGCCGTTGTATGGTCCATTCGAATAAGTCGTACACGGGGTCAATGATAGCCTCCCCATGCGTATCAATGATAAGATCTGGCAGTACTTTTTCATGGCCTGCCATGTGAATGTAGCCTACTTTATCGAGGGGTAGTTGCGATATGAATTCCTTCGCATCATATTGGTGATTGAAGGCGTTCACATACACATTATTCACATCCAATAGCAACTGGCATCCGCTCTGGCGCACAATTTCACAGATAAAATCCACTTCGCTCATTTCTGCTGCTACCGGGGTATAGTAAGACACGATTTCCATCACCAGCGGCCGTTCCATGAAGTCTTGTACCTGTTGAATACGCGAGGAGATATGCCTCACCGCATCCATCCTGAAAGGCACCGGCAAGAGGTCATACATATGTGCGTTATCACATTTGGAATAGCTGATATGTTCAGAGTAAAGCTGGATCTGGTATTCGTCCAGGAATGATTTCACATGACGCAGAAATTCCTGATCTAATGGCTCAGGACTCCCAATAGATAAGGACAATCCATGACATAGCACCGGGTATTTCTCTACTGCCTGATGCAATAATTTCTTCCAGTGCCCACCGATGTGCATCCAGTTTTCGGGAGCGAATTCAATAAAATCGGGCCGAATTAATTCACCGGCAATTAGCTCCTCCGCAAACTCCCGTCGGAATCCAATACCTACCATAAGATGATGTTTAGCGATAAAAGAAACAGGAAGACAGGGCTCATCACCTGTCTTCCTGTATGAGTATATTACATGCCACCTTTGGTAGTGTCTTTTGCTGGTTTAGCCATGCCTTTTGCTTTACCACCTTTTCCTTTTTTAGGAGCGCCTGCACATTTTCCTGGAGAGCATTTGCCTGGAGTGCATTTACCTTCATGTTTCATTTTAGCGGAGTCTTTACCACTGCATTTCATTTCTGTAGTCATGACATGACCATTGCCTGTCAGCGTACTTCTTACGGAAGTACCACTTCCCATATTGGTGTAGCTTACAGGGTTTGCATTAGCCAGTGTAGCCAGTCCAAGGATAGCGCCGGCAACAAGAGATCCGGAGAAAATTACTTTCTTGTTAACTGATTTGTTTTCCATGTTTTGAGAATTTATAACTGAGTAAAAAAAACGCATTACAGGTTTCAAGCGCACAGTATCACAAATAAATACGGATTCCTAACTAACACAAAATTACCCAACCTTACCACCAGCCGGATAAACATAATTTCTTTTCCGCGCTACGTTTATTTCAATACATGATGGTTTTAGAAAAGGGAGCGCCTAAATTGTTGAACTCGCTATTACAGGTAATTGCCAGGCTCAGGAAAAGATATTGAATACAAAGGCCAGGCTGTCTCCCTAAATATGCTTATACAATAACCACTTCGAAAGCAGATAGTTCAGCAAGGTAGTCAGTTGGTGATGCTGACCATCTGTTTCTGCTGTATCGATTTCTGCCGGGTATTGTATTAATGGTTACGTAAAAATGTAGGATTTAGTTTACAAGTCGCCCGAAAAAAATGTTAATAACCCAATTTGTATTATTTTTGACATGACGGTAACTACAACTACCTGCCGGCTATTCCGGCAAAATTTTATAACGGACATCCATATACTATACCTAAACGGGTAGTTTCAGGTGACTTGCTAAAACTAATTAACAGGCCATGAACAATCAAACGCCTCCTGTAACTTCCACCTTCTTTGTTGCACTGGTGAAGGATTATTTGCGTGGAAACAAAACAAAAGCGGAAGTCTTAGCCGATATAGCCCCTGTACAGGCCGCCTCTGTTGCGGTGGGGCAAGAAGTAACGCAGATGCTGCTGTCTACAGCCAGCACTGTTAATGAGGATTTTTATCAGCAGGTACTAACCGAAATGCCACATGCCGTGGAAACAACGCCTACCCGGGCAGGTATGATCCACCACTTGAAAGCCATGCTGGCAGGCGATATCAGTTCTTCCGATTTCCTGGAATGGGCCACCTGGCACAATGAACCACATACGGATATGGGCGCCGGCTTCTTTGATGATGTGGCGGTAGATTATATGTGCACCCAACTCCTGCCCCAATATCACCAGGAATTAACCCTCGAACATTACGAAAAAGCCTTGAAAATTTTCAGCAGCCAGCAACACCAAGTCCTGAAAGACAAAGTAGCCCTGGTCCTGCTGACAGAAAAAGAACAACAACGTTTCCTCTTTTACCTGGGCGATTATATCCAAGGCCATACCTCTCCCGAACAGTTGGACGTATACCTGCTGAACCGTTTCGGTATGGATCACCACTCTTTCCCTTACATGCAAACCCTCTCCGCCATCATGCATGAGCCGACCAAGTTACCGGCATTGCTGAATATGGCTAAGAATGGATCGACGCTTGAATAATATCTGAAACATTTAACCGACGGGGTTCCTGGGTAATCATATCCCAAGGTACCGTGTACAGCAGCGTACCATCGCTATAACGCAGTTCCTTTCTAAGCGGAACCGCTACTGGTAGGAGCTTTCCCGCCTCCGAGATATCTTGCAACTGCTGACGGTAAGGCTCACGGATATGGATATACCCTCCGAATACCTGGTGTATATTTTCTGGTATCCAAACCCTAGCAGACACTAATACTGGGGCACCGGCAGTATCCACGGTCGTTTCAAGCTCGCATTCATAGATATGACATCTTACGCCAAGGATTTCCTCCGCCGTTCCAGTAGGTTGTAATTGGTCCTTGAAATCAGGCTCTCCGGGATAAACCGGCGACATATCATGCAAATCCAGTTGCTCTTTCTCACCACTACCCATATTATGTATAGCCGTTACACTGACTTGCGAAGCATGATTGAAATCCGCGATATACATATACTTCGCTTTATTAACCAGATTGTACATCAGAATGGCCAGTTGTGGCTGTTCACTGTGGTACATGGTCAGAATTTCATTCACTTCCTGCGGGGATGCAGTATCTGAGGTTTTGCGATACACCTTTTGATAAAGCGCTACATCAAAATCATAGGCGGTATCCACCTGTATTTTCTTATCTCCGCCAATAATCAACGAAGGGCCGGCAAGTGGCTTCCCTCCTACTGCTTCATAAGGTCCGTCGTCCATCTGGAGGGTATCTTTCCGAGGGCCTTCCAGGCGGAATCCATCCTTGATTTGTTTAATAATGGTCTCTTGGGCCATGGAGGCGGCCCACATTAGGGTACATACGAGTAGCATCATTACCCGTTTCATAGGCATAGGTGTTATATACCCGGGCAATTTACATTAAAATAAATTACAATAAAACAATTAGCTAACCATTAGGCTACAGCCTCTCAGGGCGGAATTATCGAGGCGGCCTAGCACTTCAAAGCGGCCATCCTCCTGCATTTTACCGATATCATCCGTGGCAATAAATGCACAGGAATAAATATTGGCCAGGTCAATTACATTGATCACACCTGCGCCTTTTCCAGTTTTGATATCAAAGGGATCATTTTCGTCTCGGAGTAGGATTTTCATCCATGGCGGGGTCATAAACAGGCCGTTTCCTTTGGAGTACGCCTGCGATAATAATTCGGTCATGCCATATTCGGCATGTATCACGTCTACGCCCAAACGTTCTTTTAGATAGGCATGTACTTCCTGTCGGGTCCATTCTTCCCGGCGACCTTTCATCCCGCCGGTTTCCATGATAATGGTATTTTTCAGATTCAATTGGAAGTTCTCTGCGAAATCCAGCAGGCCAAACGTAACGCCGATTAACAGCACCTTCTGGCCGCGGGCTTCCAGCTTTTGCAGTTCTTCCGCCAGCTTGGCATGTTCGTATAAATAAAAGCCACTTTCCGGTTTTCCACTCGTTTCGATCATCACCTGCACCATCCGCACTAGGGAAGAATGTTGGCGCTCCAAGTAGGAAGGCAACAATCCCACAATAACATAATCTTCCACCTTCCCGTAAAACTGCTCAAAAGCCGTCATAAAGCTGCGGGTGTAGATATCGCTGTACTTTACCAGGTGCTTACTATTGATCGTTTGCGTAGTACCACTGCTTTCAAACACCAGTTCTGGTGCGAAGTTGCCACAAACAACCCGGTGAGTTTTAAAGAATTGTATCGGGAGATACGGTATCTCCAGCATGCTTTTTACCTCCTCAGGACGGATATGCAGGGCATTCGTATAGGCGCGATAGATATCATTCTCGCGATATTGAAAACGAAAAAGCTCCAGGGCTAAGACTTCCAGGCCTTCCGGCTGTAGGGTAAAAATGTTATCTGGTGATACTCCACTCATCTGTTAGATACTTTAAATCAATGCAAAGGTAAAGAGAAGAATAAATTTAGCCGCAGCAAGTAACAATTGATATAAAAAAACGTTACTTAGTCAGTACCTCCGGGATACAACGATATATTTGTATATTACCTAAATTAATGTAGGTTTGTTTTATGAAGAAATTCCTGTTATTATTCCTGTTTGCTGCCTTTGTGGTACTATCCTGTAACAAGGATTCTTATGGCCCGATACCCACTATTTCTTTTGAAGGTTATTCCATTCCCTCTATCGATAGCAATACCCAATCTTTTGAAGCGATGTTCCGTGTAAAAGATGGTGATGGTGATATCGATTCTTCTATTTTCTATAAGATCCATTATTTCATTCCTAATCCCCTCGCAGAAACGCAAGGAGAAAAGCATATGCCCGATATTGGCCAAAATTATGGCAAAAGTGTAAATGCACAGGTAAGATTAAGACTGGACCAAATTGATTTCAAACGCTGGATTGAACATACAGGAGACCGTCCAGATAGCATGTGGCTGGAAGTCTTTATACAAGATAGGGCTGGTCATATCAGCGATACGATCAAAACCAAGCGTATCCCGATTTTTAAGTCCAGGTTGTAATTTCAGCCGTTTTTCACCCCTTCAGATAAAAAATTTATAGACGCCGCAACACTGCGGCGTTTATTTTATCTTTAAATTACCACCAGATTTTTCCGCGATGAATAAAATAGAAGAACTACAGTCAAAGATAGCCGAAGCCAAGTTAGGTGGCGGTGAAGTAAGAATTGCCTCCCAGCACAAGAAAGGGAAACTGACTGCCCGCGAAAGGCTGCAGCTCCTGCTGGATGAAGGCTCATTTGAAGAACTGGATATGCTGGTTAACAACCGTAACAGGGGCCTCACCTTCGACCAGGAGCAATTCCTCGGCGATGGCGTGGTTACCGGCTATGGTACCATCAACGGCCGTCTGGTGTACGTTTTCTCCCAGGACTTTACCGTTTATGGTGGTAGTCTTTCTGAACCACATGCCCGCAAAATCTGTAAGATCATGGATCTGGCCATGGACAATGGCGCTCCGTTAATAGGTCTGAACGACAGTGGCGGCGCCCGTATCCAGGAAGGGGTGGTGAGCTTAGGCGGTTATGCAGATATTTTCTACCGTAATACCAGGGCTTCCGGCGTTATTCCACAAATTAGCGCCATCATGGGGCCTTGTGCCGGCGGCGCCGTATATTCTCCTGCCATCACCGATTTTATCATGATGGTGGAGCAAACCTCCTATATGTTCGTTACAGGTCCGAACGTGGTGAAAACCGTAACGCATGAAGAAGTGACCTCCGAAGAACTCGGTGGCGCTCAAACCCATGCTACCAAAAGCGGCGTTACCCATTTCGCTTGTGCCAACGAGGTGGAATGTATCCAATACATCAAACAACTGCTTAGCTATATTCCGCAGAACTGCGAAGAAACTGCCCCCGTATACCCCTACACGTTAGGAAACGAGGTAAGGGAGAAACTGGATACACTGATTCCAGCCAACCCTAACCAACCGTACGATATGAAGGAAGTAATCGCAGAACTGACAGATGCCGATAGCTTCTTCGAAGTACATAAAGACTTCGCGGAAAACCTGATTGTAGGCTTCGCCCGCATCGCAGGTAGAAGTATTGGTATTGTGGCCAATCAGCCTGCCCACCTGGCCGGCGTACTGGACATCCACGCTTCTGTAAAAGGAGCCCGCTTTACCCGCTTCTGCGATGCCTTTAACGTACCACTGCTCGTACTCGTGGATGTACCAGGGTTCCTCCCAGGTACAGACCAAGAATGGAACGGTATCATTACCAACGGCGCTAAACTGCTGTATGCCCTCAGTGAAGCCACTGTGCCTAAACTGACGGTAACTACCCGCAAAGCCTACGGTGGCGCTTACTGCGTGATGAACTCAAAGCATATCGGGGCCGATCTGAATTTTGCCTTCCCACAGGCGGAAATCGCAGTAATGGGCGCAAAAGGCGCGGTGGAAATCATTTTCAAGAAAGAAATTGATGCCGCTGAAAACCCTGAAGTACGCATGAATGAGTTGGTTAACGACTATACCGAACGATTCGCAAACCCTTATCTGGCCGCAGAAAAAGGCTACATTGATGAGGTTATCGTTCCTTCTCAGGCAAGAGTAAAACTGATAAAAGGTTTTAAAATGCTTGAAAATAAAGTGGTAAACATGCCAAGAAAAAAACACGGCAATATACCTTTGTAATGGAGTTAGGGGTTGCCTAAACAGCAGCCCCTGCAACTTTACCTAATGTCGTGCGCATGTTGAAAAAGCTATTCAATTTTTTTGTCAATTCATCACTCTGGATAACACTTTGTGCCTTGATGATGATCTGGCAGACCAACCGTCTGCTCCATCTTCAGTATGACCAAAGTAATTTCTATCTGTTTGTTTTCTTCTCCACTATCTGCAGTTACAATTTCCATTGGTACCTTACTCCCGATGATCCCACTTCCCATTCTGAACGTATCCACTGGGGTGGCCGCCATCGAAAGTTGATGCTGGTATTTTGTACGATCGGCGCTATCGGATCTGCATTTTTCTTCTGGCAACTGCGGGTACATTGGCTGGAGCTCTGCGGAGGCGCTTTCTTAACCTTCCTTTATTCGGCGCCAAAAGTGCCACATCCCTCCCTCCGTTGGCTGAGTAAAATTGCCGTAGGTAAAACCCTGTTCCTCACCTTTGTATGGACGTACGTGACGACTGTACTACCTGCATTGATCGCAGATCATGCAGCTACTGTACCGGTTATACTATTTACCCTGCACCGTTTCGCACTAGTATATGCCATTTGTATATTGTTTGACAACAGGGATCTAGAGGAAGACAAGAAGGCCGGGATACGCAGTCTGATCACACATCTGAGCACAAAGAACCTGTTACGGGTATATTTTGCGTCCTTGCTGCTCGCAGCCGTTACGGCTGGGGCGCTGTCGCCTTACGCGGATACGCTGGCAATAGTAAGCCTGCTGTTGGCTGTAATGGCCACTGCACTGATTACTCACAAAGCATGGACGGATAACTCCGATTACCTCTATTACTTTGTACTGGACGGTTTCATGATGTTATCTGCCGTTATTCAGCTACTGCTGGTGTACTGCATGTGAAATTGTCAAAATAAATTACATTTGTTCGATCACAATCTGGAAGCTTATGTCTAAGAAACAGAAATCAATATTCACGAAGGAATCCCTCGCATTCCTTAAAGATTACCTGAACAACCCATCTCCTACCGGTTTTGAGAAAGAAGGACAGAAATTGTGGCTGAAATATATCACGCCATATATCGATGAACATATGGTAGATGCGTATGGCTCTGTAGTGGGTGTTATCAACCCTAAAGCCCCCTTTAAGGTGGTAATTGAAGCCCATGCGGATGAAATCTCCTGGTTCGTAAACTATATCTCTCCGGAAGGTCTGATCTATGTTATCCGTAATGGTGGCTCTGATCAACAGATTGCTCCTTCAAAAAGAGTAAACATACATACAGAAAAAGGGATTGTAAAAGCAGTTTTCGGATGGCCTGCTATCCACACCCGCTTGCGCAGTGCTGACGGTAAAGAACCACAACCGAAGGTAGAAAACATCTTCCTGGACTGCGGCGCTCGTAACCGTAAAGAAGTAGAAGATCTGGGCATCCACGTAGGTTGCGTTTGTACCTTCGAAGATGGCTTTGAAGAACTGAACTACGATTACTACATCTGTCGCGCGATCGATAACCGTATCGGTGGTTTCATGATTGCCGAAGTAGCCCGCCTTCTGAAAGAAAAGAAACAAGAACTGCCTTTCGGTTTATATATCGTGAATGCGGTACAAGAAGAAGTAGGACTCCGTGGTGCAGAGATGATCGCCAAACGTATCAAGCCGAATGTGGCTATCATCACGGATGTAACCCACGATACCACCACTCCGATGATCAACAAAAACATCGAAGGGGAAATCAAATGTGGCGCTGGTCCTAGCATTACTTACGGTCCTGCTGTACACAACATCCTGCGCGATCTCATCATCAAAACAGCTAAAAAGAACGAGATTCCTTACCAGTTACATGCGGTGAGTCGCAGTACCGGTACCGATACCGATGCATTTGCCTATTCTAATGACGGTACGCCATCTGCATTGATCAGTCTGCCGCTGCGTTATATGCACACTACCGTAGAAATGGTGAAAAAAGAGGATATTGAAAATACCATTCAGTTGATTTATCATACCCTGCTCACCATCACGCCGAAAACAAATTTCAACTACCTGAAGGATTAATCGTTTCTTACAATACCATATCAACACCCAGCATTGACGTCTGCGACCTCAATGCTGGGTGTTGATCTTTTTAGTCGTCCCGGTCCAGCGGGCAGGGACGACTGGCTGGAAAGAATTTTGAATATGGTTATCTTTATAGTATGAGCAGGAAAGAAACAATCGTGGGTTTTTATGATAGGCATGGGCAACCTTTTGCCGGAGGAGGTAATTTTTTCGTTTACCAAAGAGAAGAATTTGCCTGCGATGTGACGCCCCTACCCACCAACAGGAGAGACTTTTATAAGATTTCGATGGTTACTTCCGGAGAGGGTATTGTAGGGTATGCAGACAAAACTATTCATATCCGGCGGCCTGGCATCATATTTTCGAACCCCTGGATACCCTACTCCTGGGAGCCTACTACCACTGATCAGAGAGGATATTTCTGTGTTTTTACTGAAGACTTCATCACCCCTGCATTACGGAATGGAAGCCTGGCACAGTCGCCGTTATTCAAAGTAGGCGGCGATCACCTCTTTTACCTGGAACCAGCCAACGTCATGTTATTGACACAGATTTTTGAAAGCATGATATCCGAAAACAAATCGGATTATGCCAATAAAAACGAGGTACTCAATAACTACGTGCAGATTATCATGCATGAAGCGTTAAAGCTGCAAGCCCCGGTAGACCAGTACCAGTCTGGCAATGCAGCAGCACGCATCAGCAGTTTGTTTATGGAGTTGCTGGATTTACAGTTCCCCATTGACTCTCCACAGCAGACCATACAATTTAAGAACGCCAATGAGTTTGCCTTGCAACTCAACATCCACACCAACCACCTCAACAGAGCCCTCCGCGAAGTGACCGGAAAAACCACTACAGAATGGATTTCCGACCGGATCACCCAAGAGGCCAAATCGCTGCTCCAACGCAGCAGTTGGGATATCTCTGAAATTGGCTATACGCTTGGGTTTGAACATTCTTCTAATTTCAACACTTTCTTCAAAAAACATACTTCTCTCACACCAAACCAGTTTCGAAAAACGATTGTCGCCAATTAATAACTTTCCGTTTGAATGGCATAATTTTTAAAATCGGCGCTTATTGACCTTTGTCATAAATAATTGAACTATGACAAACGAATCAATGAAAGGCAAAGTAGCCGTTATTACAGGAGGAACTACAGGTATAGGATTAGCCACAGCAGCTTTATTCCTCCAACATGGAATGAAAGTCGTGATTGCAGGACGCAGACAGGAAGAAGGCCAGAAAGCCGTTGCGCAACTCCAACAAATCAGCCAGGAAGTGGCTTATGTACAAACAGATGTTTCCCTGAGTGAGCAAGTATCTCAACTGATTGATAAAACCGTTCAGTTGTTTGGGAGACTAGATGTCATCTACAACAATGCTGGTATTGAAGGGCAATTTGCACTCATCGACGATACACAGGAATCCTCCTTTGATGAGCTAATGCGCATCAATGTGAAAGGAGTATGGCTTGGTTCCAAATACGCGGTGGCGCAGTTTAAGCGTCAAGGAGAAGGTGGCGCGATTGTAAATACCTCCTCCTGGCTCGCCCGTGGTGCTTTTCCTGGGTCTGCTGTTTATTCCGCCAGTAAAGCGGCGCTGGATAGCATGACCAGAGCGTTGGCAGTAGAACTGGCACCAGCGGGTATTCGCGTCAACAACGTGCAACCGGGTTATATCCATACCCCTATGTTTGACCGCTTCTTTCCTGCTGAAAATGCAGCGGAATGGATGGCGCCCTTGATGAAACATGCGCCAGTAGGCCGATTTGGAACACCCGAAGAAGTAGCTGAATTGGTATTTTGGTTGAGCAGCCCTGCCGCTCGTTTTGTTACAGGAGAAAGTATTGCCGTAGATGGCGGATTGGCGATTGGAGGTCAACGTCTATAAAAAATGTGGGCTGGACAAACAACTTTGCCCAGCCCACATTTTTTAAGATATGTACAATCCTTTACAGGAAATATTCCACACCCAATTGATATCCTTTCATACCTAGTCCGCAGATAGACCCCACACATTTAGGTGCAATCAAGGAAGTATGTCTGAATTCTTCCCTGGCATATACATTACTGATATGTACTTCGATCACAGGGGTTTTAATACCGGCAATCGCATCTCTGATAGCCACGGAAGTATGGGTATAACCGCCAGCATTCAGGAGAATACCATCTGCGGAAAAGCCCACCTGGTGGAGGTAATTAATCAGTTCTCCTTCTACGTTGCTCTGGAAGTACGTGAAATTCACCTGTGGAAAGGTCTTTTTCAATGTTTCCAGGTAATCTTCGAAAGATTCATTGCCATATATGCCTGGTTCTCTTTTTCCGAGGAGGTTGAGATTTGGGCCGTTTATAATTACGATCTGCATAAAATAAGTAAGAAAGATACGGGCACTAAGATAAATAATCCGCTTAACTATTGCTATCGCTGCCCCAGCGGTAAGTCTTGATCTCCACACCTGCCAGATCCAGGATACGGTCTACCACGGTATCCGCCACTTCTTCGATGGTTTTCGGAACGCTGTAAAAAGAGGGAGTAGCTGGGCAGATAATCCCACCGGCCAATGTCACCGCTTCCATATTTCGTATATGCATCAGGTTATAGGGCGTTTCCCTGACAACGCAGATGAGCTTACGTCTTTCTTTCAGCACCACATCGGCGGCACGGGTGATCAGATCATTGGAGATGCCCGTCGCAACACGTCCGAGTGTGCCCATGGAGCAAGGACAGAGGATCATGGTATTAAAACGTCCGGAGCCAGAAGCAAAGGGCGCATGGAAATCCTGCTGACTGTAAAATTTAAAGGGAATATCTAGGTATTCGGTATTATTTAGTTCTGTCTGCCATACTGTTTTGGCATTCTCCGTCATCACAACGGCCACTTCATCCAACTGTTCCTGTGCCTTTGCCAGCTTGTTTAGCAACTGACGGGCATATATAGAGCCGCTGGCTCCAGTAACAGCTACAACTATACGATGCTTCATGGAGCAAAGCTAGGTATTTTTGGTCGTGTCTCCCTAAAAACTAATAAAGGTCCGCCATGGCGGACCTTTATCAATATCTTGTCACGAATATTATTTAGGCCACATGTTCCGCAATTTCTTCCATGCGGATACCGTTATGACTTTCGTCATAGATACATTTACCATTGCGGATGAGCAATATTTGCGGAGATTCGTGAGGCACGCCATACAATGCCTCAATAGCGTTGGATACAGACCTATAGGAAATCAGGTCCAAGTAATAAAACGTTAACGCGCTGGGAACTGCTGCCCTTTCCAGCCTGGATTTGGCCATGGAACTGATAGAACAGCGAGTACTGTGCTTGAAAATGGCGATTGTTTGCTCTGCAGATGCAGCGTTAATTTGCTGCAATTGCTCCTCATCGGTTAACGTTATCCAGTTCATTTTTGAATTAGCAATGCTTGATTTGGTCTGCGTTATGCGTAGGCACCATCCCCATTCCTCTCATAGGGCAGCCCAGTTTCTGATGCGTCGCGCAGGATGTCAGGAAAGCTGCAAAGATAAATAACATCGCGGTGCAGCCCAAAATTCTTACGTAAGGTTTCATGATGGGAGTTTTAAATAAGTAAAACGAAATTTCACAGGAAATATGATACGATCTCTTTTTTAATCGTGTTTGTTAACGTTATTTTGCAAAGATAAAAAATACATTATAAAAAACAACACTATATATCTGGTAGTGATCTTAAAAACGCCATGACAAAAGTACATTTTATAGCGATTGGAGGAAGTGTGATGCACCAGTTAGCCATAGCCTTGAAAATCAAAGGGTATGAAGTGAGCGGCAGTGATGATGAAATATTTGAACCCGCCCTTTCCAACCTCAGGCAGGCCGGAATCCTCCCCCCTTCCACCGGGTGGGACGCTACCAGAATTACCCCAGACCTGGATGCCGTTATCCTTGGCATGCACGCTCGGGCCGACAATCCAGAGCTGATCCGTGCCAAAGAACTCAACCTGAAAATATATTCCTTCCCGGAATACATTTACCAGGAATCTATCCACAAAACCCGTGTAGCCGTTGGCGGTAGTCACGGTAAAACCACTACCACCGCTATGATTATGCATGTACTGCAACATAGCGGCAAGCAGTTCGACTACCTGGTAGGCGCTAAACTGGAAGGTTTTGCACAGTCGGTGAACATCACAGACGCCCCGGTAATCGTATGTGAGGCAGATGAATACCCGGCTTCCGTCATCGAAAAAAGGCCGAAATTCCATTTCCTGCATCCACAGATAGCCGTATTGACGGGTATTGCCTGGGATCATATCAACGTTTTTCCTACCTACGAGATATACAAAGAGCAGTTTGCCATCTTTCTGCGTACCATGGAAGCCGGTGGTGTACTGATCTATAACAGCAGTGATACAGAACTTGCTGAGCTAGTAGCCCAGGAAGGACGCCATCTGAAGCTGATCCCTTACAACATGCCTATCCATATGATACGTAATGGCGTAACGAGGGTCTTTTTCGATGAAGGCTTCGCTGACCTGGAAGTATTCGGCGGTCACAACCTGCTGAATATGCACGCGGCTAAGCTGGTATGTAATGAATTGGGTATCTCCGACGAGGCATTCCTGGCCGGCATTGCTGGTTTCAAAGGAGCCGCTAAACGCCTGGAACTGGTGGCTAAAAATGAACGCAGCGCTATTTATCGCGATTTTGCCCATGCGCCTTCCAAAGTGAAAGCCACCATGGAAGCGGTAAAACAACAATATCCAGACCGCAAGTTGATTGCCGTACTGGAACTGCATACGTATAGCAGTCTCAATGCAGACTTCCTGACCCAATATGCAGGCGCCATGGACCCGGCAGATGTAGCAGGCGTCTTCTACAGCAAACATGCCCTCGAAATAAAACGTATGCCTGATCTGGACCCCGAACTGGTAAAAGCCCGCTTCGGCAGAAATGACCTGCATATCTTTACAGACCGTGCTACCTTTGAGGCTTTCCTTGAAAAACAAGCATACGACCATACCAACCTGTTGCTGATGAGCTCAGGTACTTATGATGGTATCGACTTCAACGGACTGTCCAAATTGCTCGGTTAATTACTAAAACAAAACAATTATAAACAACAGATAATGTCTTCTTTGCTCCTCAAAAGGCCTCTGGCCGTTATTGATCTGGAAACTACAGGTACTAATGTAGCTACCGATCGTATCATTGAAATTGCTATCATTAAAGTATTTCCTGATAAAACAACTCAGTCCAAAGTAAAGCGTATCAACCCAGGAATGCCAATTCCTGCAGGATCTACAGCAATTCATGGTATCAGCGATGAAGATGTGAAAGATGCGCCTACCTTCAAACAGTCTGCCAATGAACTGAAAATGTTCCTGGAGAACTGTGACCTGGCAGGTTACAATTCTAACCGCTTCGATATTCCGTTGCTGGTAGAGGAATTCCTCCGCGCAGAAATGGAATTCGATATCACTAAACGTAAATTCGTAGATGTACAGCGCATCTTCCACCTGATGGAAAAACGTACCCTCAGTGCTGCCTACAAATTCTACTGCGATAAAAACCTGGAGAATGCCCATAGCGCCGAAGCAGACGCCCTGGCTACCTACGAAATCCTAGAAGCCCAGCTCACTAGGTACGAACAACTCCAGAACGATATCGACGCCCTGGCTACCTTTACCAAAGAAGAAGATTATGTGGACTTCGCCCGCAGAATCGTGATGCAAGGCGGACAGGAAGTATTCAACTTCGGAAAATACAAGGGGAAACCAGTAAGGGAAGTCCTGAAAATAGAACCTCAATACTATGATTGGATGATGAAAGCCGATTTCCCACTGAATACAAAACAAAAACTCTCGGAGATTTATTATAATATGATGTTAAAAAAAATGTAATCTTCCGGTAGAACAACCTAACTTGCAGCCGAATTGAATTATTTTCGCAGTCCTAAAACATCATCTGCCGAATTGGAAAAGCTTGTCATCATACCTACGTACAATGAAAAGGACAACATCCAAAACATCATTGACGCTGTATTTTCCTTACAGCAGGATTTCCATGTCCTGATAGTTGACGATGGTTCTCCGGATGGTACCGGCGCCATTGTAAAATCATTGCAGGGTACACATCCCAATGCGCTCTTCCTGGAAGAACGTTCCGGCAAGCAGGGCTTGGGTACCGCATACATTCATGGGTTTAAATGGGCGCTGGCCAGAGGCTATCGCTATATTTTCGAAATGGATGCTGACTTTTCCCATAACCCGAAAGACCTGGTTCGCCTTTACGACGCATGCGCCAAAGGTGGTGCAGACGTAGCCGTTGGCTCCAGGTACGTAAAAGGTGGGAAAACAGAAAACTGGCCATGGGATAGAGCGGTGCTCTCCTACGGTGCTTCTATCTATGTAGGACTGATCACCTGGATGCCGGTGAAAGATCCGACTGCAGGTTTCGTTTGCTATAGCAACGCAGTACTGGAAGCCATCAACCTGGACCAGATCCAGTTCGTTGGTTATGCATTCCAGATAGAAATGAAATTTACCGCCTGGAAACTGGGCTTCAAAATCGCCGAAGTTCCTATCACATTTAAAGACCGTAAGGAAGGCTATTCCAAAATGAGTAAAGGCATTGTGAAAGAGGGAATCCTCGGTGTCCTGAAAATTCAATGGCAAAGTCTCTTCCGCAAGTATAAGAAGCGTGTAAGTAATTAAGCATACCGTCAGCAGACGGTATGCTTCCCTTCCGGGAACCATCTTTGCCGCGCAATCCCGCCCATGGCGGTTTATCATGAAAAAAGCTTTTTTAGAACTTCACCTCTCGGTATTCCTTGCAGGATTTACCGGCATTCTGGGTAAACTGATTACCCTCAATGAAGGAATGCTGGTTTGGTATCGTCTCTTCATCACTGTTATCACCATGTTCTTCCTCTTCCGTTTCCAGGGAACATTAAAAAAACTCTCCTGGAAGGATATTCTGCCCATTGGCAGTACGGGAGTGGTAGTGGCATTACACTGGCTGTTCTTTTACGGCAGTATCAAATATGCCAACGTGTCTATTGCAGTGGTCTGTTTCAGTCTGACCAGTCTTTTCACCGCGATTTTCGATCCGTTGATCAACAGACGCCGCTTCGATACAGTGGAAATGCTCCTCAGCTTACTCACGCTGGGAGGGATTTTGCTGATCTTTCATTTCGACACACAATACAGAACCGGTATCATATTGGGTATTATCTCGGCCATGTTTGCGGCCTTGTTTACCGTTTTCAATAAGCGACTGATCAAACGCTTCGATACTAAAACCATCACGTTTTACGAGCTGTCTACAGGATTGGCTGTGCTGACGCTGTTGGCGCCTATCTACCTGCATCTATTCCCGGTTGCGAGTCTCCTCCCCGGCACGATGGATTGGGTGTACCTGCTCATTCTCTCCTGGGCCTGCACGATCTGTATGTACCTACTGAGCATGAGCGCCCTGACAAAGATTTCTCCTTTTACGGTGAACCTTTGCTTCAACCTGGAACCGGTATACAGCATCATAATGGCATTTGTGATCTTCCATGAAAATAAATACCTCAATCCTGCTTTTTATGGTGGTTTGGCCTGCATTATACTTTCTGTAATACTGCAAATGGTGAGGGTCACCTGGCAACATAGGAAATTACGGGCAACTGCCTGATAGCATGTATCAAAACGAAGAGGGAGTGACGTCTACGACGTCACTCCCTCTTCGTTTTTTGTCGTTCCTTCCCAGCGGGCAGGGACGACAGGCAGGGAATGGGAAGGAGATTTTCTATTTATTATATTTTAGGGAGACATGTACCAATCTGCACGAAGTGGTGGTAGTCAAAGTGCCGCCTGTGGCAGCATTGGTAGTCCCCACATTCTTATTCGCTACTCTCAATCGAATGTACAAATGATTTTGTCCGGAAGCGGCCGGTGGTAATTGGAAGTTCAATACCTTAAATCCCGCTACCTGTGTGAGTAAGGTATTGGACCAGTTGGCCACGTCTTCAAAAGTAAAGCTGCCTATACTATTCCAAGTACTGTTATTCACAGACCATTCCGCCACAAAGTTGCGAGGCCCTCCGATATCTGTATTTCCCTCTATTTGCATGGATAATGGTGTAGAAATACCAGCAGAAGAAACTTCCATCGCCCAATATTCCCCTGTATTTGTTACCGTATTCCACCATCCTTTACATCCCCAGCCACCGTTGGTTACAGCACCTTTGTTGGTAGTAGGTTCTTGTAATAATCCGTTATAGTCGGTGGTGCCAGTGATGCCATTAGCGGTGAAATCGAGCCAGGTTTTACTACTCTGCGTAATACGCCCTGTACCGATATCAGGAGTAAGTGGGTTCAGCGCATCTGTTGGGGTGTTAGCATATTCGTTTTTAAAACGACTCCACTCTGCCAATACTTTTGAGAACCCATTATTGCGATCATCACTCAATGCAATATCTTCCCTTTTCAGATGGCGAATCGCATACCGCCCGATATTCCCACCATAACGGTCATATTCTTCATGCACCAGGATACCCGCAATGGTACCCGATCCTTGCGGCACCTGTTTACCATCCCGGCGATAAGGCACGTCCAGATTGGTAAGCATATACATACTGTTGCCTTGTATATCCCTAATGTTCATGGGATAACAATCCATTCTCGCCGTGTAACCTTCATTGATATTGGTAAAGGACCCACTAGGAATAGATATCTCTACATCTTTGAGTTTGGTGTAAGTATAGAGATCATTATCTGTCAGGTCAGCCATGTACTTTTCCTTCGGCAGTAATGAGGTCGTACCTACATCCTTTTTCATGATATGTAATACATCCAGGTTGGAAATAATGGTGCGCGCAGGATTTTGCAATTGCTGTACACTAGTACCTTTCAGCCAGATTTTTACACGATCATTGAAGTTAAAGATGTTATCTCCTGGTGTTGCTGTCCTGAAATAAAGACCACTAGTACCATCCAGACTTTGTACGTACACGGCTATACTATTTTCGGTTTTATCCAGAACGTGTTTATTGGCAGGTGTATTTAAGTTCTGTGCGATATTAGGATGCCCTTTATCGCTTACAACGATACCTTCTACATAGATATTTTCATTGATCACGCCATTGGCCAGTGCTTGTTTTACATAAGCGAAATCCTTTTGCACCGCGCCTTCGAAACTCATACCCGGCTTTTGTTGGATCAAGAGCGTGTCCTTAGTAGTAGTACCCAACGCGTCCAAATAACTCAATCGCATTACCACACTACGGATGACAGACAATTGGTTCGTATCTGTCTTAAAAAACAAATATCCGTCTTTTATCTGCAATCCAGATACCCAGTTGGTAGCCCCAGTTGAATCATAACTATAAGTTATAGTCATCAGGTTCATTGGGATGTTAGTGTTAATGGCAGTTTTGTAGGTTCCGCCATTAGAGATAGTCTGTGCAGTTTTGTCGGCGAGGGTCAGTGTAGGTACGATACCTTTCTGTTGCAGCACGATGGTGTCTGTTTTTCCTCCACCGCGTACCACCAGTTTGGCGGCGCGCGGCAACTGTCCGCTGTTATCTTTTACTTGCACCAGCACTTCGCCCTTACCGTGACCACTATTCGTTTGCAATTGTAACCAGGGTGTTTCGGCTACAGGCTCCATTTTCCAGTCGCCGTCCGCATATACGATAATGCGTGTCGTATCCGCAGGAACGTCTACTCTAACGATTCGACTATCGATGGCCAATGGCGTGCTGAATTTATAATCTTCCGACTTTCGGCACGCGATCACTCCCAGTAATAAACAAGCTATGATGTACAGATATTTTCCCATGACAGTGCTTATTTTTTAATTTCCATGTATACCGGCTGGTGATCCGAATATTTAGCAGTAAAATCATCGTAAATGAAATGACAAGTCATTAACTTCTTTGCCAGATCTTTACTGAGATAGATATAGTCGATACGTGTTGTTGTACGGATAGTATCCTTACCAGTAGCGGCTTTCTGTTGCTTGTCTGTTTCATAGAGGGCATCGGTAAAACCAGCATCCAGCATGCGCTGCTGTACAGCATAATCAATCATATTGCCATTTACAAGGTTGTCGATATTAGGGTTAGTTTTCAAACCGTTTGCCTGCCAAGATTTTATTTTATTGGAATCCAGTCTATGTTTATCCAATGGAGTGTTTGAATTGAAATCGCCCATGATGATCCAATTATTCTTTTCATTTTTCCTTTCCATATTGGTAAGGATAGTAGCGATTTCTTCATTTCTCTTGCGGTATTTATGCGGATTGAGATGCAGTACTACCACATTATAGCCATTGATATTAGCCATGATGAAACCATGCGTCATGTTTTCATTCACTTTCTGAATACCTGTGATAGGATATCTAGACGTGATACCGGTTGGATAGCCATTCTCCTTTACAATAACCGCATATGGATGGCCCCAGGTAGCCGCCAGGTCTTCCAGCGATTTCTGGGTAAACCCGTTGCATTCCTGCAAAGCCATGATATCCGGGTTGAATTGTTTAATCCATTCTACGAATACCTTCTTGCCTTTGGTGGTATCGGTGGTCATTCCTTCGAGGATGTTATAACTGATTACACGAAGTGGCGCCTGTGCCTGAACACGGGTCACGAAGCAAGCAGCAAAGAATAGAATAGAGATACTTAAAAAACGTTTCATGATAAATTATTTATAAGCTGGATTTGTTAAGATGCCTCCGGAACGTAATACTTCTTTGTCCGGGATGGGATAATACTCGTGATAAGGACGAAGGTTGTTTTTGATGACATCGTACTCTGTTCCCGCTGTTTGACTAACAGCATTGAAGAATACGCCCCATCTTACAAGATCCCATTTGCGGCCATATTCGCCCATCAATTCACGGGCGCGTTCCTTTTTCACTTCTTCAAAAAACAGATCTTTACCCGGATAAGCAGGGAGTTTCAATCCGTCATAAGCTCTGGCTTTTACTTCGTTCAGACATTGAAATGCTAAAGCATTATCGCCGGTTTCATTGGCAGCTTCAGCGAGCATCAGCAGTGCATCTGCATAACGGAATACTTTCTGGTTGTTACCATCAGAAACGTTGTCCATACCAGGGCACCAGAATTTAGGGCCCATCCAGGCTTTACCAGTACCATTGTTTTGCATAGGACGCTTGAAATAAGCGCCATTATAACTGTACGCCAGGATCATTTCCCGACGGGGATCTGCATAATCGTACAGTCCCATGAAATATTCAGTAGGTGTAATGGAAGTAAACGGATTTGCTTTTGAGCCCAACTCAGGAATGTTCACACCGTCATAAGTACTGGTACCCGCGGCCTTGGTAGGCGTAAAAAAGCAAGCCACAGTAGAGGTTTTCCGCAGACCAGTGGCCGACCATGTAAATTGTATCTCAAAAATTGACTCAGGAGTATTTTTATTCCTGAACCAAGTATCTTTCAGTTGATACTGTCCAAGCTGGCCATAGATCTTCCGGACCGACTGCATCGCGTCTACACAAACCTGATATTCTTTATTCCATAATGCCATCTTACCAATCAGCATATATGCCATTGATGCGGATACCCTATTTTGCGGCACCTCTGAAGTTCTTGCCTGTGGCAGTTTAGGCGCATACTCCTGGAGTTCTTTTATCAGTTTATCCCTCGTTTCCACGGCACTCATCCGTCCCAATTTCATCACGTCTGTTAAGGCACTCAGGCTACCAACGTTCTGGGTATAGAAAGGTACATCATTAAAAGCACTGGTGAGAATGTAGTAGTATAAAGCCCGCAATGTCACTGCTTCCGCTTTGAGCGCAAGCTTTCTATCAGCAGCTACTTTAGCGTTTTCAATACCATAGATAGCCGCATTGCAATACATGACGCCACTATAACAAGATGACCAAACATTATCCCCCATACCAGGGTTTGCAGGAGAGATTTCAAATTTGGCATCCAAGGAGGAAGAATTCAGGAAAGCCAAGTCTGTGGCCCCTTCCTGGGCCACCATAAAATCGGCCGTGTAAATATTGTTGAGCGGAATGTAACAACCATTCAGTGCAGCAATACACTGGTTTTCATTCTGAAAAAACTCACCAGGACTTACAAAACTACTGGGTTCTTCCTCCAGTAATTTTTTACAACCGGTAGACACGGTCACACCAGCCAGTAAGAGTACAGCAAGCAGATAATTGTATTTTATTTTCATACCAATACTTTTAGAATTTTAACTCAGCACTAAATGTGACGGTGCGACTCGAAGGATAAGCACCATTGTCCATACGACGGATAGTAGAACCACCACTCTGTGTAGAGACTTCCGGATCATAGCCATTGTAATACTTCCACAATACCAGGTTATTACCACCCAGCGACAAAGAGAGGGTTTGTAATTTCTTATGGGTCATCTTACTCAGGTCAAATGGATAGCCAATGGAGAAATTCTTGAAACGCAGGAAGGTAGCGGAATGTACAAACCTGTCGTTGGGAATGTCATCTTTAGAATCAGCTCTAGGGATATCAGAATTCGGGTTACGCACCGGATGCCAAGCATTCACCATATATCGATACTGATTACTCAAATAAGTACCAGTGCCCATAAACAACTCAGTAGGATTGTAAATCTGACCACCTACACTGTAGTTGAAATAAAAGGATACGCTTAGTTTTTTAAATCGGAAAGTATTTTGAATACCACCGTAAAAATCAGGATCTGCATTGCCGAGGTATACCAGATCTTTGTTATCGAGGATGCCATCATGGTTTTGATCAATGTAGCGCTGGCGGCCAGGAGAGTAATAACCAGCCGAAGCAGAAGCATACTTTTTATCTTTTTTGTTTTGGTCTATTTCATCCTGACTTTTCCAAGTACCTGCGTATTGCATACCCCATAAG
Organism: Chitinophaga sp.; assembly: GCF_019236475.1. Classification (GTDB taxonomy): domain Bacteria; phylum Bacteroidota; class Bacteroidia; order Chitinophagales; family Chitinophagaceae; genus Chitinophaga. The sequence goes on along the minus strand of NZ_JAFAIX010000009.1, from coordinate 132,292 downwards.
GCATTCAGCGGTTTTCCTTTTACATAGCCATACATCATGTATTGCGCACCATAAGGATTGTCATATACAGAAACCTTATCCAGTCCGCCAATATCATCCACCATTTGGCTATTGTGTGCAATGGTGAAGGTGGTAGACCAACCGAAATTTTTCCGACGGATATTCTCTGCATTGATAGTCAGTTCAATTCCATTATTGTGCGTCTTTCCTATATTGGCCAGCCTGGAATTATAACCAGTTTGGGTAGGCAGTTGCACCGTTAGCAGCAAATCTGAAGTAAAGCTTTTGTACAAATCCAGGGAGACATCCACCCGCTTGTTGAGGAAAGACAGGTCCAATCCGGCGTTCCAGGAAGTAGTCTTTTCCCAGGAAAGTCCTTCGTTTTCGATGCGGCCTGGATAATAGGCCACTGGCTGTGTGCCGTTGAAAATGTATCCGGAAGAAGTGGAGTTCATGCGAGACAAAGACTGGTAACGGGCAATACCATCGTTACCGGAGGTACCACCACTCAGCCTAATAGACAGTTCACTGATATCCTTGAAACGTTGCATGAAAGGCTCGCTGGTAACATTCCATTTAAAAGCAGCGGAAGGGAAATAAGCCCACTTATGGTTCCTGGAAAAGTTAGAAGCGCCATCCGCACGACCAGTAGCAGTCAGATAGTATTTATTGCGGTAGTTATAGTTAACACGCGCCAGGTGCGACACACGTCCCTGGTTTTCCAGTGAGGAACTGATCGCCATCGTTTCTTTGGAAGGCAAAGCCCCCATATCGTTATCGCCGATGCCATCGATAAAATAACCACTTCCGCTGGCGGTCATGTTATTGAATTTTTTCTTCTGCACCGTGAAACCATACATCACTTCTAGGTTGTGTGTACGATTCCAGGAATTTTTATAGGTAATGGTATTTTCATTCAGGATGTTATTATCGGCATAACTGCGTTTATAGGCAGATGCACCACTGTTCGCATTCGCACGGGAAGGCATCGTGGAAGGAATGAACTGGTCTTCCGTCTTACTATAATCAGTATAGGATAATGTACTGCGGAGGAGAATATTCTTCACTGGTCTGATTTCCAAGTATCCCATAGAACTGAGTGTTTTCTCCAAGGCATCATTCTGTTTCAGTTCTACGTTGGCAATGGGAGAATCGAACAGCGTACCACTATACCATTGCGTATTCCAGTCGTTGAAACTACCATCAGGTTTATAGGCTGGCATAGTAGGCGCGAGGAATATGGTAGAACGATACCAGAGCGTACTTGTACCAATATCGGCGTTATTGAGTTTACGCGCTATTTGAGAGTAGTTGAACCTTACCCCTGCTTTTACGTAACTGTTGATGGTTCTGTCGAGGTTCAGACGCACCTGGTAACGTTTCAGGCCACTATTTTTAATGATGCCCTGGTTGTCGTTATAGTTACCTGAAAAATAGTATTGGGTGGCCTTATCGCCACCGTTGGCAGACAAGGTATAATTCTGGTAAGGCGCCACACGCGTGATCTCTTTAGTCCAGTTGGTGCCTTCTCCCAGGGAAAGTGGGTTAGGGTAAGGATAACTCTCCAGCGGAAGTGTAGGATTGTTCGCATTGCTGAAATAGAACCGATCGTTTTGCAGTTGGGCAAACTCCGTAGCATTCATCAGATCCAGGTAACGAGGCAATACAGAAGAACCGAGGTCTGAGCGAAATGTAAAGTTCGTTTTACCCATTCTATTGGTGCCGGCTTTGGTGGTAATAATAATAACCCCATTGCTTCCTCGCGAGCCATAAATAGCCGTGGACGAAGCATCTTTCAGCACGTTGATTGAAGCGATATCAGAGGGATTTAGTTCATTCAGACTGTTAATACCATCCATCATGCCATCCACGATATACAGTGGTTCATTACTAGCCGTAATAGAACGGGTACCTCGTATTCTTACAGAGGTACCGGCGCCGGGCTCTCCAGAAGTGGATACAATCTCCGCGCCTGCAATACGCCCTTGCAACATTTGGTCTACACGGGTCACTGGTAGCCCCTCTATATCCGCCGTACGCACTACTGAAACCGCGCCAGTAAGGTCTTTCTTAGCCACGGCTCCATAACCAATTACTACTACTTCATTGATATCCTTTTTAGCAGCCGATAATTGTACGGTAAGCGGTGTTTTTTGTTGCGTCAGTACAATCACTTTTTTCTCAAAACCGATATAACTGATAACGAGAGAAGCATTACTGGCAGCTTCAATATTAAATTCACCTTTTTCATTGGTCTGCACACCATGCGTACTACCGGCAACAGCCACTGTAGCGCCAGGTAAGGGATTTCCATCACTATCCGTCACTACTCCTTTTACGGGACCTTTGTCTACTATTTTGTCTGCTGGTGCTGACACCAGTTCTGCGGCTAGTTTGCCTCTCTCCTTGATGGTAATGGTTTTTACGCTGATCTCAAAGTCGATCGGCTGGCCAGCCATTACCGTATGGAGGAATTCCACTATGTTCATGCTCTTGACCGATACGGTAACAGGTTTTGTTTTATGCAGCATAGCGGTGTTGTAAAAAACAACATAGCCCGTTTGCTTTTCCAGCGATTGAAATATCTCTTTGAAAGAGAGGTTTTTTCCGGAAAGCGTGACTGTCTGCCCCATGGTGGCCGCTTGTACCTGGAAGCACAGGATAGCGGCTAGTAGTAGGATACATGGCCATAGGCGACTGACAGGTTTACCGGCCCGACGATGATTGGACCGGGGCACCTGATCAGATGTAAATACAGATCTTTTTGTGTGAAACTGTTTCATGAACATAATGATGTCTGAATTTGTATGAAGTATTTTTCAGGCAAACGCTGCCCTGCTACGCCTTTCAGCATAGTGTTAGTTGGTTTGCAAGTATGTATTGGTTACTGTTTGATGTATAGTTTTTTCCCTTCCAGTCGATAATGTACGTTCGATATTTCCATTATCCTGAGTATATGGTTCAGACTCAGATCCCGCTCCATTTTACCACCGAACTGAATATCAGGTATGCCATTTTCATAGATCACTTCTATATCATACCATCGTTCCAATTGGTTCATCACTGTTTGTATATTAGTACTGTCGAATTGGAAAACTCCTTCTTTCCAGGCGGTAGCCTGACTGGTATCGGCCAATTGTAGATGGATATGATCATTGTTCATCAAAGCCTGCTGACCAGGTTTCAACAATCTTTTCTGATTGGCGGTTACCGCTTGAATGCTACCATGTAATAAGGTGGTGGTCACATGTGGCTCATTCGTGTAGGCATTTACGTTAAATCCTGTACCCAGTACCTGTATTTCGTTGTCGCCGTGTACCTTTACACGGAATGGACTAGAGGCCGATTGTTTGATTTCAAAATATGCTTCTCCCTGTAGTTCTACTACCCTTTCTGTGGATGTAAAAGCAATCGGATAACGCAGCGAGCTCGCGGCATTCAGCCATACCTCTGAACCATCCGGCAGGATGAGATGGAAGATGCGTCCGCGAGGAGTGGAAAGGGTGTTATAAGTATTGGATACAGATTGACCACCTATATAACTGATACTGCCCTTCTGTAAGTGAATAGCGGCGCCAGATGTATTGCTGATATTGCCTGTTTGTAAACTATCTAGTGCTACCTGACGGCCATCTGCCAATGTAAGGATCGCGCTCTGAGACACTGGTAAGATGTCTTGCATGGCCACAGCAGTAGATGTTGACGAATGCACGGGCTGCATAGTATGTCTGAATGCAAACCAGGAGAAGCCCCCCAGTAAAACCACTGCTGCAGCAGCCCACCAACGCATGCTCACCAACAACGGCTTCTGCTTTCGTTTCTTCCCAGCATCCAAGATGAGCGCAAGGATTTCCTTTGCCCGGTCATCTGGAAGCTCCTGCTCCTCGATGGTGGTGGCAATTGCCTCATCCAGCAACTGCACCAGCTCCTCATCATGGTCAGATGTGGCGATCAGTTCCTGTAGCTCTTTTTTCTCAGCTTCAGAACTGGTATGCTCCAGTGATTTACGAAATAGTGATTCGAAATAAGACATGCTGTTTGCCGGGTTAATCACCGGTTATACTTAAAGAAATCCCTGAAAAAGAAAAATGGGTCAGTCGAATTTGGAAAAAATCGGCTTCATAACAATTCCTTAATAATCACGAGGGCTACATAGGTGCCCATACGATAGCTACAATAAGTGCGGATAACCTGCATAGCCTCTGCCAGATGGCGTTTTACCGTTTCAGGAGAAAGATTCAATTCTTTTGCGGCCTCCTCTCTTTTCATCCCATGCTCCTTGATAAGATGATATACTTTCTTTTGCTGAGGAGACAACTGAGATATCGCTTCATGTAATATCTGGCGATACTCTTTTTCTAACAGTTGGGAACTGGAAGTATCTGCTGGTGCTAGCAACCATTCCTCATTATCGGGAATAGGCCGTTCTGTGGCACGGTATGCCGATTGTTTGAGTGTCTTATATATCTGGTTGCGGGTAATCGTAAACAACCAGGCCTTAAAAAATTCAAGTTCAGGTAATTGTGTTCTTTTTAACCACACTTTCAGAAAAACATCCAGTACAATCTCCTCGGCCAACTCTTCCGTACCGGTAATCTTAATGGCTATCGTGTATACTTTGTTACGATATTGATTGAAGAGTGTCTCAAAAGCTTTCTCATTTCCGCTGGCAATCGCACGGAACAGGTCAGGATCTGTATGTAGCTCGCGGAGTTCCATTCATATAGATTTTGGTCACAAATATAATATCGCGTGGGGGTCACTGTAAAGCCTATATGAAAATACGGTAAATGCCTGAATTTTTATTAATATTTTAAAACCAGCCACCAGCAAAGCATTCCGACAATCCCCAACTGGGTTTCGGAGGGTCGGAATTCATAATTATATAACATTTGGAGATAACAAGACAAAAAAGCCCCGGCCTAATATATGGCCGAGGCAATTATAAATAAATACTATTTAATCAACCACATCTTATCATTTTGCGTATCAGAACCATTGTACTGGCGCTTTAACGCATCCAGCAAATTTTTGTTATTCGTATCATACTCTGAAGACGGATACTTCCACCTTACTGGAATCATCTTGGAATTCTTATTCGCTGGGCCAACTTCAAATGTTGGAATACCCGTACGGCGGTTCTGGTAGAATGCCTGTCGGCCGGAGTTCTGGAAGAAAGCAACATACTTCTGAATGAGGATTTGTTGCAAACCAGCCGCTGTATTCCCTGCATAAGTATTAACAGGATTAGCAATGAAAGCATCTTGCGCAACCGCTGCAATGTTGTAAAACGCCATATTAGCGCGGATACCAGCATTGTAGTAAGTAGTAGCATCGAGTCCAATCCAACCTCTGTTTATGGCTTCCGCAATGATAAAATTCACTTCTGCAGCACCTAGTTGGATACAAGGAACGCCCGATGGTGTTGCCTCCCAGAAATCATAATTCAATTGGGAGAACTTGCCAGCAGTTGCCAGGTCTTTCAACTCAGACTGTATCATACCTACAGAACCACCACGGAAAGAGGTGAATTTGGTAGCGTACAACGGATCGCCACTTTTCTTCGCCGAATCAGTAGGTAAGGCCATCACAAACAACCTTGGATCGGATGTTTGTTTTAAAATTTCGATAATGGTAGACGCGAGGTTATTGTTGATGTCATTCTTAATCACAATACCGTCTGCAGGCCATAGCGGATAGTTATTATCACGGGCATTACTGTTGTAGATCAATTGCAGGTTATCTTGATTCGTCAGGATCAGCGGGTATTTGCCCGGATTCCCTACGATGTCTGCAAATTGTTCTTTGATCTTCAGGTCTGCATTATCGTCTGCCCTTTTGCTAAGACTCATCAATACACGCAGTCTGAAAGAGTTGACCAGTTTCTGCCATTTGGAAAGGTCCCCTTTGAAATAGAAATCCCCTTCTACTTTAACATTGGCAGCAACGAGGGGCGTCAATTCTGTATTGATCGTATCCAGCAACTGTAAACAGTTACGGTATACTTCTTTCTGCTCATCATATTTAGGCGTATAGTTTCCATCGCTAATACCTTTGATAGCATCGGACATAGGAATATCACCGTACATCTCCGTCGCACGAATCAGGAACCATGCTTTGAAGAACCTCGCCAGTGGCAGATAGCCCTTGGCTACATCGCCTACTTTTTTAGCTTCTATGGTTAGTTGGTTCGCGTCGCGCAAGCGATCAAAAGCACTAAAACTCTCTCCGCTGGTGGTCCAGTCATATGGCTGGCCATAGTAGTAAGAGTTGTTTTGTGTAGCATACTGATTGTGTCGCTGCACATCATTCCACGGACCATCTTTCATATTGATCAACAGCCCTGTGAGCAATAGTTTCGGGCTACCGTTATATACTGCGGAAGGATTTTGTTGCAGCTTGTCCACTTTTTCACATCCCCATAAACTGCTCACCAGTGCCGCACCTAATATATATCTCGAAATAACAGCTTTCATTTTCTTGTTCGTTTAATAAGATCAGAAGGACAGATTAATATTCACACCATAACTTTTCACGGAAGGCGTCTGGAATCCTGCATTATCAGTGGTATACTGATCCAGCTCTATGTTCTTATTGTATTTGCTGGTGAAGTACAGGAGGTTACGTCCTACCAGGGAAACGCTGGCATTGGTGAACAAATGGGTACGTTTCAGCGTAGCTGCCGGTACACGGTAAGTCAGAATGACTTCACGCAGTTTGGCGAAAGTAGCGCTGTGTACCAGGCTTCTGTCTGCCGTATAGAAATCGGTTGCCCAATCTCTCCACAGTACAGGTACATCATTTGGCGCATATTTACGATCATCGGAAATGATATTACCATCTCTGTCGGCATTCAGTTTTCCGGAAACTACTTTTTGTCCGTTGGTCATCACGGTACCTTGCCAGTTTGGATCATCGCGGTGTACCCAATCCTGGTAACGATAGCTAGATGCAGCAGCAGGAGCAGTACCAGAACGCCACTGATAGCCATCCACGTAGTTATTAATCAGTCCGCCAAATCGGCCGTCTACCTGAATACTCAGTGCAAAATTCTTATAGCGGAAAGTGTTATTAAGGCCCATCATGAACTTATTACGCTCATAACCAATCTTAGTCTGGAACGGATTGTATAAAGGCAAACCGTCGTTACCTACGAGGATATTCCCATTATTATCACGTTGGAAATCGGTGATGTAATAACCATCGGCGCGATCCCCTACTTTAATCATACCAGTACGGGTCTGGATACCATCAATTTCTTTCAGCCAACGTTGGTTGCTAGACCAGTTCACCATTACATCCCAAGAGAATTCCTTATTACGTATAGGCGCACCCGTTAATGTGATTTCACCACCTTTACGGATATACGTATTTGCATTACGTTGGATAGTAGATACGCCAGATGCTGAAGATACGGTTACGTTTACGATACCAGGACCTTCAATATTGCGATAGTAAGCCACATCAAAACCCAGTCTGTTGCCGAAGAAACTACCTTCCAGACCTACTTCATTTGTTTTTACGCGACTAGGCAAGATATCAGGATTATACCTGGTGCCAGTATAAGTAATACCCACGTTATTATCCCAACGAGTACCCATGGTATTGTAGTTGGCCAGCAACTTGTAAATATCGTAGTTGTCGGTGCCTGTTACCAGATCCCCCGCCACGTTAGCGTATGCGCCGCGCAGTTTCAGCATAGACACATATTCCGGCATATGGAACATTTCAGACAGCATAAAGCTGAGGGAAGCCGATGGATAGAAATAAGTGTTATGCTTCACTGGCATGGTGGAAGAACGGTCGAAACGGCCGGTCAGGCTCAGGAAGATCATACTGCGCCAGTCCATATCAATGAAACCATAACCACTCGCCACCTGACGTTTTGCATAGGCATTTACAGGAGAATTCTGCTCTTTGGAGTTGCCGAGGTCATACACACCTGGCGTAATGAGTCCGCCTTTAGTAGCGCCACTCAGGCTGCTCACCTTCACGGTGCGCAGGTTCGCGAGCAATGATCCCGTGAAACTGAAGTCTTTGCTGAATTTATCTTTATACGTGAATCCACCTTCGGTGTTGTTCTCCCAGAAATAATCGTAGAACTCACGGTAACCGCCTACACGACGATAAGGTTCGTAGAAGTCCGCTGAAATCGGGTAACGCCACGCCTGATGACGATTCCATGTGCTCACATTCGAGCGCAATTTGAAATCCAATTTCTTACTGATATGATATTGCAGTTGTAAGTGGCCGTAGATATCATCTTTGTAGTAAGAGTGGGTAGCCTCATTAGCAATCAGCCAAGGGTTGTTATAGATCGTGTACTCGCGGTTATACTGCTGTACATTCTCTTTACCTGGCTGCCAGTAGTTACGCAAATCATTGATATCATAATCCACACCACCCCATACGGTGATGAGATAGATCAAGCTGCTCGGACCATAGCCCAGGCTTGGATAGTTAGGCGTATATTGTTTGCTATAGTTGATCGCACCATCAATACGGAGTTTCTCCCCAATATTGATACCACCGTTAAAATTCACGCTCGTACTCCCATATTTGGTATTCGGTACCTGTCCGCGTTGTGCCACCTGCGATAAGGAGATACGCATATCACCTTTATCATTAGCTGTGGAGATGGCCACGTTATTGGTGCTCAGCAAGCCATTGCGGAGATAGTTGGTGAGGTTATTTTTACCACGTGCCAACCACGGAATGGGCGTTAACTGGCCAGTAACAGGGTCTTTAGGGCTGTTGTACTGTGTAATCGGTTGTCCTTCGAAACGTGGGCCCCAGATGTTGTAGTCCGCATCGTTAATACCGCCACCACGGCCATCTTTGAAGGCATATTTAAAATCGTCTCCAGGACCGTATTCTGTTTGATATTTAGGGATAGAGTTATATCCGGATTGCAACTGTGTGCTGGAGTTAATATCTACTTGGAAGCCTTTCTTATTGCTTTTCGCCCTTTTGGTAGTAATGAGGATAGCACCATTCTGACCACGCTGACCGTATAATGCCGCCGCATTGGCCCCTTTCAGCACAGAATAAGACTCAATATCATCTGCGTTCAGGTTCCAGGAATCCGTGCTAATAGGCACTCCATCTACTACTACCAATACGTTGGTACGTCCGCGGAGTTCAATACCCGGATCACCGAACAGGTTCGGACTCGGTGTGATCACGAGGCCAGCTACTTTACCAGTAAGACCACTCACTGGATTGGATTCACGTGCTTTGGTAAGGTCCTCTCCTTTTACTTCTTGGATAGAATAACCCAGGGCTTTTTTCTCTTTTTTAATACCCAATGCCGTTACTACTACTTCGTTCAATCCTGCATTAGCCGCTTTCATGGCGATGTTGATCGGGCCGCCGTTGGCAGCAACTGTTATCTCCCTGGATTCAAAACCCAGGAAAGAAATGACCAGCGTTGCATTTTCAGGGGCTGCAATATGAAAGGAACCATCGGTAGTGGTGACTACTCCTTTATTGGTTCCTTTGATCATCACAGTAGCGCCAGGAATCGGACTGCCATTTTCATCGGTGATCACCCCTTGCACTTCTATCGGTGGAACGGCGATAGCTGCAGACAGTGTGGCCGCCGCAGGTGCTTGGATTTTAATCACCACTGTCTTATCCAAGATGGTATAATTCAATGGTTGATTTTCCAGACATTTGACCAGCACATCTTTCAGTGCAGCGTCTTTCACGTCTAGGGTCACGCGTTTTCCGGCAGACAATACCTTGTTGGTATACAGGAAATCATAACCTGTCTGTTTGCTGATCTCACGAAAAACCTCCCGGAGGGTGGCATTATTCTTCGTGATATTGATCTTGTTCTGCGAAAAGCCAGTTGCATGGACTTGTAGCATACAAGCTAGTATAAAAAAGGTGTTCAGTTGCATCACACGAATGATTGTGGTGTGGCAAAGGCTACGCCTACGCATACCTTTGATTAGAGTGCGTAAATACATACTTTTGTTACTGTTTGGAATTTGTTGAATACGTTCTGTCGGATGTTGCAAGCATTATTTCAGACTCGCCGGGGGTGCTGCTACACCTCCGGTTTTTTTATAATGCTATTGGTTGTTAGTTGCTTTTCATAAGTAGTTACAGTTTTTGGTTGACGAAAAAATAGATAGTTTATTTACCTACAATCACGGTTTTCTCCTCGATAGAAAAGTTGGCTTCGCCTGTAAACGTCAGCATTTTCAGTACTTTGGAAATATTGACCGACCTGCTGATCGTACCATTCAGGCGCATATTGAGCGAATCTCGAAAAGTCACTTGTACATCATACCAGCGCTCCAACTGACGCATAGCGGTATGGATATCGGTATTATTAAAATAGAATCGATCATTTTTCCAGGCGAGGGCTTCGTCTAGGTCGGCGGTGGATACGTCAATTTTTTCCTGTCCTGCTGGGATATTCGCCTGCTGACCAGGTTTCAGGATCACCTGTTTATTATTTTTACTAACAGCCAGTGCACCTTCCACCAGCGTGGCAGTCAGTTTAGATTCTTCCTGGTAGGCCATTACATTGAAGCTGGTGCCCAGTACTTTTATTTCGGTATTATTTACGGCTACAATAAAGGGATGTTTCACATCCTGGGCGATTTCAAAATAGGCTTCTCCCGTCAACAATACTTTTCTTTCAGCGCCGAAGGTCAGCGGGAAACGTAAGGTAGATGCGGAGTTCAGCCATATTTTACTGCCATCTGGCAGGATGAGGGCATAGGTCCCTCCTTTCGGAACACTCAAGGTATTGAACTGCTGTTGGCCGGAGGCATTCGCGCCTTGGTAGGCCAACTGTCCGTTTTGTCGTTTATTGACACTAGTGCCGCCTTCCTGTGCCAGCAGGCCGTTTGCCGCGCTATCCAGCGAAATAACAGAACCATCTGCCAATGTGAGCATGGCCTTATTCCCACCTGGAGCTACATCATGTGCCACAATAGTTGCTGGGGCAGCAACAATGGATGTATTAGGCCGGTACTTGTAATAACCCACGCCAATCGCCACCAGCAACAATACGGCGGCTGCAGCAGCCACCCATGGCCGGTAACGTATGACGCGTTTTGGCGGAGGAGAGATTTGTAAGGTAAGGGCTTGAAAACGTTGATCCCAGTGGGCGGCATCATCTGGCATATCCGCGTCCAGGCGCTCCCAATGGGTGCGCAGGATGGCTGCGAAATGCGCATTATCCGGATCTTCCTCTACCCATTGCAGCAATTGCCGCAGTTCCTCACGGGTGCAGGTGTTATCCAGATATTTTTCTACAATATGATTCCATCTTGCCTCGGGCATAGCTTCATTGTTCACTGTAAGGTGCTCTTATAAGTAATGACGATAGAAATAAGCGGTATAACTATTCTCTCGGAAAATATTTTTTTACCGTTAGATACGGCTGATAATGAAAGCGATAAACGCAGTACTCCCCAGGTCCAGGTTTTTCACTAGGTAATTCCTAATAAACTGTTGAGAAGTAACGATATGGTTGTTGACAGTATTTCTGGAGATATGCAGCATATCAGCTATTTGGTCGTGAGACAGCCCGTGCTCGCGACTGAGCAGGTACACCTGTTTACGTTTTGGCGGGAGCAGCTCCATGGCTTCCTGAAGACGGGTCTCATAGTCGCGCAGCAACAACCGCGAATCGGCATGTACATCGCTAACAGGCTGGATTTCTTCCCATACGGCCTGCTCCAGTTCCGGCGTGCGAGCGGCTGCCCGCAGGAAATCTACTGATTTGTTATAGGCTACTTTGAAGAGAAAACCATCGATATTGTCCACCAGTCGCAATAAATCCCTCCCCTGCCAGATACGCATAAAGACATCCATCACAATTTCTTCTGCTACCTCGCGCGACTTCACCATATGCAAAATAAATGCATATATTTTTTTACGGTTGGTATCAAAAAAAACCTTGAAAGCCTTTGCATCTCCGGCGGAGATACCCAACAATAATTCGTCATCTGTTGTGGCGTGCTTCATTGGTTCGGGGGAACTTTTGGCCAAAACTATTGAAAATGCCCCGTCTTTCCATAGGATGGATAAGACGTTCATCCATTTTTTTTAGGGAGACACCAGTTCTGTTTTGTAATTTCAGCCCGATTAAACTAAAGTCTATTATTGGCGCTTATGAGAAAATTAATGCTGGGCTCCTTTTTAATGGGATCTGCCCTTATGACCTATGCGCAACAACCGTCCAAAAAACCACTGGATCACAGTGTGTACGATGGATGGGAATCTGCAGGAGCAAAAGTTATCAGTAACGACGGACAATGGATTACCTATACCATTATTCCGCAAGAAGGGGATGGCCGATTGATCATCCATGATCGTAAAACCGGGAAAGATATTATCATTCCCCGTGGGAGTGCGCCCGTGATCACCGAAGATTCCAAATTCGTGATCGCTGCTATCAAACCACTCTTCAAGGATACCCGCGAAGCAAAAATCAAGAAAAAGAAAGGGCCTGAAATGCCGAAGGATTCTATGGCCATCGTCAACCTGACCACTGGTCAGTTGGAGAAAATGGCGAATGTAAAATCCTTTAAAACGCCTCAAAAAGGCAGCGGATTACTGGCTTTCCTAGCGGAAGCCCCTGCGGCAGACACTACCAAGGGCAAAGTAGCCAAACACACTAAAAAAGATGCAGACGCCGATGATGATGATAAATCAGGCGGTGATAAAAGCGAAAATGGTATGCTCGTTATCCGTCAACTATTGACTGGACAACAAGATACCATCAAAAACGCCGGTTCCTATGTGATCAGCAAACCAGGTAACAATATGCTGGTAGCTATCAATAGCGATAAAAAAGATTCCCTCTCCAAAACAGGCGTATTACTGTGGCACAATGCCACTCGTAAAGCCGACACCCTGAGCAGAGGCTACGGCGATTTCAAACAATTCGCCTTCGATGAAAAAGGAGAACAAGCCGCTTACTTCGCTACCCGCGACAGCGCCAAGTCCCTCCAGCAGTTCTATGCCATGTATTATTACAAACCAGGCATGGATAGCGCCACCATCGCAGTAGATAAAAACAACAGCGCTATCCCTTCCAAATGGACGGTTAGCCAACATAGTACCATCACTTTCAGCAAAGACAATCAGCGTATCTTCTTTGGTACTGCGCCTGTGCTGCCAGTAAAGGATACCAATATCGTTGACTTCGAAGTAGCGAAGGTGGATATCTGGAACTACAAGGATGATTACCTGCAACCCATGCAGTTGAAAAATGCCGACAAAGAACTGAAGAGAAACTATGCTGCTGTATACTATCCTGCTAGCAAACGCATGATCCAACTCGGCGATAAAGATCTCGAAACCGTACTCCCCACTGATCAGGGCAACAGTAACTTTGCACTGGGCTATACAGATAAAGGCGAACGTATCCAGATCCAATGGGTAGGTCGTAGCCTGAAAACAGCTTATCTCGTTAATGTTACCGATGGTACCAGAAAAGAGATTAAAAGCAAACTAGATGGTATGTATTCTATTTCTCCAAAAGGGAAATATATTATCTGGTATGATCTCCAAGGACAGCACTGGTGGGCTTACAACAACGAAACCGGAAAACTCGCAGATATCAGCAAAAACGTACCTGTAAAAGTCTACGATGAAGAAGACGATCATCCAGATTCACCAGAAGCATACGGATTAGCAGGTTGGATGGAAAATGACAATCATGTACTGATCTATGATCGTTATGATATCTGGCAGTTGGATCCTACAGGTGAAAAAGCACCAGTAAATATTACCAGTGGTTATGGCCGTCAACACGGTATCCGTTTCCGCATGGTACGTCTGGACGAAGAAGAGCGCTTCTTAAAACCAGGACAGACACGCATCCTCACTGCCTTCTCCGATACCACCAAATACAATGGCTACTACAGTGTGCAGTTGCCAGGAGCAAAAGGAAAAGCAGCGCAGCCAAAAGAAATCGTGTTGAGTCCTAACAGCTACACCGATCTCGCCAAGGCTAAAAACGCCGATGTATATACCTTTGTAAAAGCTAGCTATGTCAACTCTCCAAACATCTTTGCAGGAGCGGATATCAGCAAAGCGGAACAACTCAGCAATACTAATCCACAGCAGAAAGATTACAACTGGGGAACTGCGGAACTATACAAATGGACCACTTTCAGCGGTAAAAAAGCGGAAGGTATCCTCTACAAACCGGAAGATTTCAATCCTAATAAAAAATATCCAGTTATCTTCTATTTCTACGAGAAGCTGACAGATGGCATGTATAACTACAATGCTCCTGCGCCTACCCCTTCCCGTCTGAACATTAGCTTCTTTGTAAGTCGTGGTTACCTGGTGTTTGCACCAGATATCACTTACCAAGATGGTTATCCAGGCAAGAGTGCATATGATTATATCGTAAGTGCTGCGGAAGACATGGCCAAACAGTCTTATGTAGATGGTAAACATATGGGTATCCAGGGACAGAGCTGGGGCGGCTATCAAGTAGCTTACTTGATTACGCAAACCAACCTGTTTGCCGCTGCATGGGCAGGTGCGCCTGTAGCCAATATGACGAGTGCATATGGCGGTATCCGTTGGGAAAGCGGTATGAACAGACAATTCCAGTATGAGAGGAGCCAAAGCCGTATCGGTGCAACGCTCTGGGAAAAGCAAGATCTATACATCCAGAACTCTCCGCTGTTCTCGCTGCCTAAAGTGACTACTCCAATCGCTATCATGGCCAATGATGCAGATGGGGCAGTACCTTGGTACCAGGGTATTGAAATGTTCACTGGTCTGCGCCGCCTGGGTAAACCAGTTTGGATGCTGAACTATAACAATGAAGCACATAACCTGGTACAGCGCCAGAACCGTAAAGATATCTCCCGCAGAGAACAACAATTCTTCGATCATCTCCTGAAAGGTGCGCCAGCTCCTGAATGGATGGAGTCAGGTGTTCCTGCTACAGAGAAAGGTATTAACTGGGGCTTTGATCTCACGAAATAAATTTCTTTAGGTTACAAAACAAGAAAGCCGCCTCGTTTGAGGCGGCTTTCTTGTTTCCTGGCAAAAGGAATAAAAACTTTGTGTATGCTAATTTCTCAGATTGATAAGGTTTACAACTACCTTAATCATTACATCTTTCTCATCTGGCTTGGATTCTGCGATCATTAATGTTAATGCAACCAGTGCATTGTCTGCAATTTTCTTAGTTCCATCCTTATGATAAAGCAGATCATTTTTCTCCATAAACCAAACAAACAGGAAAGCCGCGATGCGTTTATTGCCATCGGAAAATGAATGGTCCTTAATAACAAAATACAATAGGTTTGCAGCTTTTTCTTCCACACTGGGATAGAGATATTTTCCATCAAATGTTTGGTAAATAGCTGCCAGCGCCCCTCGGAAAGAATGATCTTTTTCATTCCCAAACAACTTACTGCCACCGAATTTATTCCGAAGTCCTTCAATAGCATCCTTAGCTGTTTGGTATGAAATTTCAAATATCCCTTCTGAAGTAATGGAGGAGATCTTAAGTCTGTTATGATCGTATTGATCAAGTAAGTCTAAAGCGTAGGTATAATCTGTAATTACTTTTAGTAAACCTGTTGCCTCCTCTGTATTGAGCTCTTGACTTTCTATTACATTTCCCAGGAGTTTTACAGTTTGTTTTAATTCATCCAGTTGCGCTGATTGTTCTTGGAACCGTTTCTTATTGATTGCATAGCCTTTGATCAAATAATCTTTAATTACTGTATTTGCCCAAACTCGGAATTGAGTGCCTCTAATGGAGTTTACTCTATATCCAATGGATATAATCATGTCTAAATTGTAATGCTCCAATTCCCTTGTAATTGCGCGCTTACCTTCATTTCGAACAGTCTGGAAATTTCGGACGGTTGCCTTTCGCTCCAATTCATTAGATTTATAAATATTTCTAATATGATCATTAATATTAGACTTACTAGAATTGAATAATTCAACAATTTGAGCCATAGATAGCCAAATTGTTTCCTCTTCTAACTTTACGTCAATGCTTACGCCTCCTTCGGCGTCTTGATAAATTAGGATCTGATTATCTTTCATATCATTTTTTGCATGAAGTTGAAAGAATTAGCCTCCTAATTTGTTGATTAAATCTTAATAGCAAATGATTAACAAACTCATCCATTTAATTAGATCAATAATTCCAGTTTTTTTAGTTTGATTGCGATTTGGGATAGTTCTATTTTAATTCAACATACTAATTAATAATCATATACATATTATAAAAATCGAACCGTCCGGAAAAACCGGACGGTTCGATTTTTGAACTATTCGGAATTTCCGAATAGTTCGAAGCACACTTTTAGCCTCTCCCACATTTTTACTATTTATATCTCTAGAATTAATACAGCAGCAGGTTTGAACCGACCCATTTTTTAGGCCGGTTGGATTTTTTCGAACTATTTCAAAAAATGGAATAGTTCGAAATCAATTTTGAAGAACTCACTCACATTAAAACCCCAAAATAGACCTAAAATCGCTACTGTAGCGAAATCGAACCGTCCTAATTTTTAGGCCGGTTCGATTTCCCCAACTATCCAGTTTTTCTGAATAGTTCGAATCCACTTTTAGCCAACTCATCCATAAGTACCCATGTCTCCCTATCACCCCACACGTAATAAAAAAATATAATTACAATATTTTTAACATATATTTACTGTACCGACTTACTCCGAGTAAGCCTGGACCTATGCTAGTAATATCCTATTAAACCAGAAACATCGTGCCTATGAACTTCCATATTTTCCAACCGGAAGACGCATTGCGTCCCTATGTTAAGCAGTATTACTATTGGGAAGACAATACCCGTGGCATTATTCAATTACCGCAGAGTTTATTTGCCCTTGGCGACCAGTACATGGCCTTTATCCAACAGGGTGAAGCCACGGTGAAGCCTACCAACCATCCCGCTTACATCCTCCCAGCTAATTCCGTGATCGGTCATTTTACCTGTGCTTGTCAATTGCAAGTGAAAGGACCCGTAAAAATTGTGATTGTACAGTTGAATGCTTACGGCTGTTACAAATTGTTGGGAATAGACATGCCTTCCTTTACCAATTATTTCCGCAATCTGGATATCAGCGCTGGTAGCCTGTGGCAAGAAGTATCTGCTAAACTGGCCACGGTACGTCAGCCAGATAGCATTATTCCTGTGCTGAACAGTGCCTACCGCAGTTGTTTGGATGCTGGTAGTCGCTCTCTCCGTCAAGTGGATGAGATGGTGGATTACCTGATAGCCCGCAAAGGCAATGTAGGCCTAGAAGAGCTGGCACATATATTTCATTTGTCTCGCCCTACGATGGAACGTGTATTCACTACCGTTACTGGGTTGCCACCACAGTTGTTTTCCCGTATGGTAAGGTTCAAGACAGCTTTGAAGTCTTTGCAACAGATGAATTTTCCACAGTGGCAGGTAAACATGAGCAAGAACAATTATTACAATCAGGCAATGTTTGTAAAGGACTATCTCCTGTTCAACGGGGATCTTCCTGATTACTTCGAGCCAGTAGCCACCACCATTGCACATATGCATACTGGTAACAGGCTACAAGTGGCCGTTGCCAGTTGATATAATATAACGTAACTTGGGTCTTCGTAAAAGACACCTCATTATGACAACTACTTTTTACGAAGGCCCTTATAGTGTCTCCACTGATACGGAAAAACTCGATGTTGACCTGATTCATCATTTTCTCAGCACAGAATCTTACTGGGCCCAAAATATTCCCCGGGAGCTGGTGGAAAAATCTATTGCCGGATCGCTTTGTTTCGGGCTATATCATGGTTCCGAGCAAATTGGTTTTGCACGAGTTATCACAGACCAAGCGGTTTTCGCCTATTTAGCGGATGTATTCGTACTGCAGGCATGGCGCGGAAAAGGCCTGTCAAAATTCCTGATGCGCACCATTATGGCATATCCCACCCTCCAGCGATTACGTCGTTGGATGCTGACTACTACCGATGCCCATGGCTTATATAAGCAGTTTGGATTTGAACCGCTGGGAGACACGAGCAAACTGATGCAAGTCAGTCACGCTAATCCATATACGAAAAAAACCTCCTAAAGACAGCCATTTTCCATAACTTCCCGGTCTCAATCTTGGAACCTATGCAATATTCTGCTAACTGGTGGCGTGAAAAGCTGCAATTGCAGTCGCACGTCGAAGGCGGCGCCTTTCGGGAAACATACCGTTCTGAATGGATGCTTGATATGAGCACCCTCCCTGCGGGCATGTCCGGCAACCGCAACGCCTCTACCTGTATCTATTTTTTACTGGAACACGGAGAATTTTCCGCTTTTCATCGCATCGCTGCTGATGAAATCTGGCATTTCTATGATGGTACAACCTTAACCATTTATGAAATAGAGCCAGGAGGAAACCTAATCACCCACAAGCTAGGAAGGGATATTGACAAAGGAGAACGGCTGCAGGTAATCATTTCCGCTGGCAATTGGTTTGCTTCCCGTACAGAAGTACCGGGCGGTTTTTCATTGACTGGTTGTACGGTTGCTCCAGGTTTTGACTTCGCTGACTTCGAGCTGGCAGAAAGATCAGTACTCCAGGCAGCTTATCCACAGCATGCAGACCTGATTGCAACCCTCACCCGATAATTGTTTATCATTCATTTCCTACTAAGCCTTACTGCTATTGGTATGGATTACATGTTATCTTTCCTTAACTTTCAGTTATGAAGAAGATTATTTACATAGTTGTATTTGTTGTAGTTGCTGCGCTGATGTTCTGGATGGGCCGCTTTTTTGGCAGTAAGAACACGAGTCAGCAAATCATCTCCAATAGCACTATTGTAAAAGAGATTGCGGAGCTTTCCAGTCTGGATGTTCAAGGCAGTGCCAGTATTAAACGCAGTAACCTAGAAGAAGGTGGCAGCGACTGGACGGATAATCTCAAAAAAGCATTCCTAGAAAATACAGTGTGGGTAACGATTCCGTATGAAGCAAAATACGGCGTAGATATCAACGAGAAAAATTTTAAGGTAAGCATTGCGCAGAAACATATCGTCGTGGAGCTTCCGTCTCCCAAATTACTTAGCTACGAACTAAAGGTAGATCAAATGGAAACGGCCAACCGTAAAGGTTTGTTCCTCTTCCAAGACGATGAAACTTATACTGCCGTACAAAAGAAATTATACCAGACTTCCCGTGCACAACTGGAAAATAGTCCTGCATATATACAGCGTTCCAAAAACAAGATTATTGCCATCATGCGGGAATACTATACTCCCTTCCTGAAAGACCATACGCTGGAAGTGCGGTTCGACGGGGATACCGTACATGTAGTCAATAATACTAAGTTGCAATAACTAAGCTGCGATAAACTTTACAAGACTCCTTTTCGCCACTGGCAACAATGTTTCATTGATCGGCAATACTAACTTAGTTTCCACGCAATAAACTGCTGGATTAGGCAATTGTTGGTATTGGCGTATCAGTTGACCTTTAATGTATTCGCAGGTATGCATCAAGTCTTTCTCGTAGGAGTCCATGTAATGCATATGTATGCCGCGAAATTTCTCATCATGTCTTTCAAAAATGGTCAGCCGGTAATTGTAAACGAGCGTTTCCCGGTACCTGCCATCAATCAGCAGCATGTAACCTTCGGTAGTTTCCAGTGGTACCAGTCCTACCGGTGAAATATTCAACCGGCCTTCTACAAACTCGTACAGTTCTGTTCCTTCCTTAATAGTGCCATTCATTTTTTTCATGGCAAAATCGATGATTTCTTCTAGTTCCTTCATTAATTCATCATCTGCTATGATCTGTTCATAGAGCAATTGCAATTTCTCCAGGTTGACAGCAGAGAGTTTTTTAGGAAAACTTTGCTGTAGAAACTGCTTATTATCACGGAAGGCCACTAGGTTATTGTAGTGAAAGATGATGTCCGCCAACTGCGGATACAGTTTATGCTGGTTGAAGTATCGGTTGATATCTTGTAGGTATGCGAGTAGCGTATATTTCTTTAGTTCGAAGTCTATGTAGCCATCCGCAAACCATGTTTCGCTCAAGGCTCCCATAACAAAATAATTTAATGGATTCTGCTATTAATTTACGAAGAAAAACTGGCAAAAATTTCACAAAATTCATAGTTGGTGGGATTTGAAAATATTTTTTTATTACATGTAAAGTGAAGCTGGGAGGGGTTCTGGGCAATTAGTTTCTATAAAAAATCATAAAAAAGGGGAATATTTTAGGTTGCCTCCTTTTTTATTAGCTTAATTTTCATATCTTCAGTATATTATTTTTCATTTTTTTAATTCAGTTAACATGAACATTTACGTAGCCAACCTTCATTACAGGTTGAACGATGAAGATCTTCATCAGATTTTCAGCGAATTTGGAGAGGTTACCTCCGCTAAGATCATCAAGGACCATGAAACTGGTCGCTCACGCGGTTTCGGTTTCGTGGAAATGCCTAATCAGGAAGAAGGAGCTAAGGCTATGGAAAGTTTGAATGGCAGTGAGATTGACGGCAAACAAATTACCGTAAACGAAGCAAGACCAAAACAACCGAACAATAATTTCAGAGGTGGTGGAAACAATCGTGGTGGCGGAGGATATGGTGGTCCTCGTGGCGACCGCGGTGGACGCTACTAAGTCATTTTTTTCTCGGTAAAGCTGTTAAAAAAATTAAAGGGAGGCCAAATTGGCTTCCCTTTTTTTAATGCAATAAAGCATTGATTATCAATTTAATTGTATTAAAAAATGGCCATCTTTCGATGGCCATTTTTTGTAAAATTTTCCTGCCTGTCGTTCCTCCCCAGTGGGCAGGAACGACGAAAGAAATTAAAAAGGGATTTGACGTCGCGTCAAATCCCTTTTTAATACAACTTCAAATATTATGACTATTAAATACCTCTTTTCGGATCGAAATTCTCCAGTTCCTGTGCTACAGCAGTCAGGAAAGTAGCGCCCAGGGAACCATCTACGATACGGTGATCGTAAGACATAGACAGGTACATCATATGTCTGATGGCAATGCTATCGCCTTGTTCAGTTTCAATCACCACCGGACGCTTTTTGATAGCACCTACCGCCAGGATGGCTACTTGCGGCTGGTTGATGATAGGCGTACCCATCAGGCTACCGAAAGTACCCACGTTTGTCAGGGTGAAAGTACCGTTCTGGGTATCTTCAGGTTTCAGTTTATTATTACGTGCGGCGTTGGCAAGGCCATTTACCTGTTTGGTAATACCCACCAGGTTCAACTGGTCTGCATATTTAATTACCGGAACGATCAGGTTACCAGATGGCAGTGCAGTAGCCATACCCACGTTGATATCTTTCTTGATAATGATCTTGTCTCCATCCAGAGAGCAGTTGATCAGCGGGAAACGTTTGATACATTTCACGATGGCCTCGATGAAGAGTGGTGTAAAGGTCAGTTTCTCCCCTTCTCTCTTCTCGAATTCACCTTTCATGCGATCGCGCCATTTCACCATATTGGTAACATCTGCTTCTGCAAAGCTGGTTACATGCGGGCTCACCTGTTTGCTCATCACCATGTGGTTAGCAATCAGTTTGCGCATACGATCCATTTCGATGATTTCCACATTACCGCTGTAGGTAGGGGAAACCACGGTAGCAGGGGTAGCTGCTGGGCGTTGAGCGGCAGCAGCGGCAGGCGCTGGAGCAGCAGAAGTGATCACTTCCGCAGGTACTTTACCTTCCTTACGGTTGGTAACATATTGCAGGATATCCTTTTTAGTAACCCTTCCTTCAGTGCCGCTGCCATGGATTTTCTCCAGTTCAGCGAAGCTAACACCTTCCTGTTGGGCAATAGTGAGTACCAACGGGGAATAAAAACGGGTACCTCCAGCGGCAGGCGCCGGAGCAGCTTCGGCTGGTACAGCCGCCATAGGGACAGATGCAGCCGTAAATTTCGGTTCAGTAGTTACAGGGGCAGCAGGAGCCGTATCAGCGCCGGCTTCGGCATTGGTATTAATGCGGGCGATCACAGTTCCAACTGGAACTACATCGTTTTCAGAAAACAGGATCTCAGCAATTTCTCCTTCTGCAATAGAAGGAACTTCGCTGTCCACCTTGTCGGTAGCAATTTCCAGCACGGTTTCGTCCACTTTTACGTGATCTCCCGGCTTTTTATGCCAACGCAGGATGGTAGCTTCCATGATGCTCTCCCCCATTTTCGGCATTACCAGTTCTACAATAGCCATAAGATTGATTTTAGCTTGATTTGAGCTTAATTTAGTGCGGAACAAAAATAAGGGAATTAGATCAATTCAGGCCTTCCGGCTCCAGCTCTAAAATAAGCTTCCTCAATTCATTCATTGCATATACGGCCGCCATCTGAGTATTTCTCTCCCGGTCGTACCGCAAAGTATATTTGATCGTTACTGTTTTTTCGCGGGAACCTACTGCTATCCAGACAGTTCCAACAGGTTTTTCCTCACTGCCGCCAGTAGGGCCCATAATGCCGGAAACCGCCATGGCGTAATCCACATCTAGCATATGCAGTGCCCCTGTCAACATTTCCCTGACGGTTTCCTCACTAACTGCTCCATAAATGGCCAGGGTTTCCTTTCTTACCCCTAGCATCTTCACTTTCATATCGTTGGAGTAAGTAATAGCGCCCCCTTTGAAATAAGAACTGCTCCCAGAAATAGCTGTAATCCAGCTACCAATAAGGCCACCAGTACAACTTTCCGCGGCACCTACCGTTTTATTCCGCTGTAGTAGCAAACGCCCCAACACTTCGCCAATAGAAATATCCTGATCTGTTACCACGATATCCAACAGTCGTTCCTTTAACTCCGTGAAATACAATGATAATTCTGTAGCAGTACTGAGTTTGTCCCTACCATGAGCGGTCAGGCGCAGTTTCAACAAACTATAGCTAGGTAGATAAGCCAACTTGATATGAGGAGGTAATTTCGCTTCGAAATCTACGAGTCGTTCAGCAACGAAAGACTCTCCCATCCCAGAAGTAACCAAGGTATGATGTACTACTGCCGGCGTCCGGAAATGTGTTTCCAGGCGTGGGAGCACATAGTTTTCCATGATTCCTTTCATTTCATGGGGCACACCAGGCATGGAAACATAGATCTTTCCATCTTTTTCGAACCACATGCCAGGAGCAGTTCCCCGCTCATTTGGAATCACAGTGGCCGCTTCTGGTACCAGGGACTGATCTACATTTCGCTGGAGGATAGGCAAGCCTCTGCTCTCGAACATATAGAGTACCCGCTGGAGGGTTTCACGATCCTGCACCAACCGGCTCTGGAAATATTCAGAGAGTGTAGGTTTGGTGATGTCATCCGCAGTGGGGCCGAGTCCGCCTGTAATGAGCACCACATCCGACAGGGCAGCTTCCTCCTCCAGGGTGGAGAGAATATCTTCCCGTATATCGCCAATGGCTACACGACGATGTACCCAAATCCCCATACCATTGAGCTGTTGCGCCATCCAGGCGGAATTGGTGTCGATGGTTTGACCGATGAGCAGTTCATCCCCGATGGTAATGATGCTGACAGTGATTTTTTCCACTTTGTGTTGTTTTTAATTGAAAAATGGTTCGAGGCGTTCTTTCAGTACCTGCGGAAGACCAGATTTTTGTCGTGTCTTCACATCTACAAATACCAATGTGGTCACGCCTACATTGAGTAATTCCCCTTTTTCATTGTACAATTCGCTGTGAAACTGGATTTTTGAACTTTTAGGCAGTTCTTTCAGTATAGTCTTAACCGTGATGAGATTATCATAAAAAGCAGGTCTGAAGTATTTCACATTCAATTCAGCCACAGGCATCATAACCCCTTGTTCTTCTAGCTCTCTATAAGTAAATCCCAGTTCCCGGATGGCTTCTGCTCTGCCTACTTCGTAGTAAAGGCCATAATTTCCGTAATAAAGATACCCCATCTGGTCTGTTTCTCCATATCTCACCCGTATGGTGGTTGTACTAATAAACATGGTCCATTCTGTTTTTTATCAGGCAATCAGATTATCTATGGAAACCTTACCAGGTCCTATAAATAGGATGGTACAAAAGGCTGCCAAGTACATAATCGGTAATTCTATCTTGTCAATTGGTTCATTTGCATGAATCACAAAAATAATGACTGCCATGCATATAATAAGCGGTACGCTCGCTATACGGGTCAGTAATCCCAGCATTAGGAAGATGGCACAGGCCACTTCAGCAAAGATGGTGATACCCAGCGAAAGGGTATGCCCCACATGCAATGGATCCGGAAATGAATTTTTTTTGGCATCAAAATGAATCAATTTTGGCCAGCCATGCAACAATATCAATCCCCCAAAAACCAGTCGCAGCACAAGCATCGAGAGATGAACAGCACCATTCGTAAAGCCGGCAGAAAAAAGTTTTCGCATAGTAGGTAAGGTTTTTGCTAATAAGAATTCTTTCTCACAAGATAACGTAATGGCCCATGCCGGCTATACGGAGTTATCCACATTGTTAAGAACACGTTCAAAAAAGAATGGATATAACATATATATTTGCTTCTAACCGTTCTGTCATGGCTACAATATCCTGCAGCCCAACACAGAACTGCGTAATAGAGGATCATGTAACAGCAATAATCGCCCGGCTGAAAAATATTTCTGCTGGGTATTCGTTTTAATCGCATATTCAAGATAACAAGCAAACATGCAGGTCATAAGAAAAATTTTTGTTCCCGGACATCTGTACTTATCCCTAATCGCCTTTGCAGGCGCCAGTGTAGCAGGCATCCCTGCAGCACAGGCCCAGCAAACCCGCATTTATACAGATCCGGAGAAAGCTTTCAAAGATGCGCAGCAATATTTCCAACACGGGAAATATGCAGTATCCATGCAGCTCTTCAAGCAAACTATCGACAATATCGATTACTGGCATGAAACCAACCGCGATCTTGTCAAATCAGATGCGTATTACTATTACACCGCTTGCGCACTGAAACTGCAACAAGCCAATGCGGAAAAACTTGCGCTGGAATATCTCCAAAACTTCAACAATAACGCCCGCGAACAGCTTATCAGCTACCAGTTGGCGAAATACTACTTCCACGCCAATAAACTCAAAGAGGCCATTCCATACTATGAAAAGGCCAGTATCGACAATCTCTCCAACGATGAAATTGCCGATGCCAAGTTTGAACTGGCGTACTGCTATTTCAATGTAAAAGAATTCAAAAAGGCCCAACCGCTTTTTGCTTCAATAAAGGAAATCCAGGGTAAATATTATCTCCCGGCAAACTACTATTATGGCTTCATTGCTTACAACAACCACCAGTACAACGAAGCCCTGACCAGCTTCCAACGCGTGGTGAAGGAGCCTAAGTACAGCAATGTAGTACCTTACTATATCGCTGAAATCTATTACTTCCAAGGTAAAACAGACCAACTGATAGCCTACGGCGAACCATTGGTGAAGCAAGGCGGCCAATACTATGAAGCAGAACTGAAACAACTGCTCGGTAAAGCCTACTTCGAGAAAAAGGACTACAAAAAAGCATTGCCTTATCTCCAGGAATTCCAGGATAATTCTGACGATGTAAGGAATGAAGACATTTACCAGTTGTCTTATTCCTACTACCAGACTGGCAATCTCCAAAAAGCTATTAGCGGATTCAAACAACTGAGTAGCGCAAAAGATTCCCTGGGACAGAACTCTATGTACCTACTGGGCGATTGCTACTTGCGCACCGGCCAGAAAACGAATGCCCGCAACGCTTTCGCCTTCTGTGCCAACAATAGCTCTAATGCACAACAACAGGAAATTTCCCGATTCAACTACGGTAAACTTTCCTATGAACTGGGATATCCTGATGCCGCACTCGGCGAATTGACCCAGTTTGTAAAAACCTATCCGAATTCTACTTATAATAAAGAGGCCCGTGAAATCATGGTGAACCTCTTTATGAATTCCAATAACTATAAGGAAGGTCTGGCTACCATCGAAATGATTCCTGATAAAAACCAGACTGTATTGAAGGCATACCAGAAAGTTGCCTATGGCCGCGCCACACAACTAATCAATGATGGTCAATTGGCGGAAGCGGATCGCCTTTTGGATATCGCTATCAAAAATCCTTATGACCAGCAGATCAAACAACTGGCTTACTTCTGGAAAGGAGAAATTGCCCTTCGTCAGAATAAAACAGAAGCTGCTATCTCGAATCTGAATACTTACCTGAGCAATACCGCCGTGCTGTCTGGCGAGGCGAATGCCCAAACTGCCAGCTATAACCTGGGTTACAGTCTGCTCAAACAAGATCGCTTCAGTGAAGCATTACCTTGGTTTGAAACTGCTCAGAAAGCAAGTGGTCCAAATGCACAGCGTATCGGCAATGATGCCCTCCTCCGTAGTGCCGATTGCTATTATATGATGCGTCAGTTTCCGAAAGCGCTGGCATTATATGACCGAGCAATCAGCAATAATGATCCAGGAGCCGATTACGCCACCTATCAGAAAAGTATCATCCTGGGTTTACAGGGTAAGCAAACCGAAAAGCTTGCATTGCTGAAACAACTGGGTAATAAGTTCCCGAACAGTAATTTCGGTAACGAAACAGATATGGAGATTGCCAATACTTATCTGTCCGCCGAAAAATTCAATGAGGCCATTCCTTACCTGGAAAATGTGCTGCAAAAACAGCCGAATGGCGCCAATGCTCCAAGAGCCTTGTTGAAACTGGGTCTTTGCTACTATAACAAGGATAATGAATCCAAAGCGCTGGGCTATTATCGCCAGGTGGTGGAAAAATTCCCGGGTTCCCCAGAAAGTAATGAGGCACTGCAAAGTATCCGTTCTATATATGTTGGTCAGGGGAAGACGGATGATTATCTGGCCTTCCTGAAAGCCAATGGAAAAACGGTAAGTGCTTCCGCTGAAGATTCACTCACATACGCTACTGCTGAAAGTCGCTTTACCAACAATGACTGCGCAGGCGCGATTGTCGCATTCAACAACTACATCCGCAAATATCCTGACGGACAGTTTATCCTGCCGGCCAACTTCTATAAAGCAGAATGTAGCTATAACAATAAAGACTATACGACGGCACTTCCAGCATATGAGTTTGTATTATCTCGTAATAACAGTCTGTATGCAGAACGCTCTGCTCTCCAGGCTGCCAATATTAATTACTACCAAGTAAAAAATTACGAGAAGGCAAGAAACTACTATCTGCAACTGCAAGACCTGGCCACCAGCAAGGAAAACAGCATGGCTGCCACTCGCGGACTGCTGCGCAGCAACTATATGCTGAAACGTTGGGACGATGTGACCAACTACTCTGAAATGCTACTCGCTGGTAGCAACAATAGTACTGACGACCAGATCCTCGGTCACTTCTATCATGCTAAAGGGCTTAAACAAAAAGCCCAATACGCAGCAGCGATCACTGAGTTCAAGACAGTAACGGGTCTCACCAAATCTGAAATCGGTGCAGAAGCCCGCTATGATATTGCCGATTCTTACTACCAGCAGAATGAGCTGGATGCTGCAGAGAAAGCCGGATTTGATGTCATCAAAAACACCGCTTCCTACGAATACTGGGTGGCCAAAGCATATATCTTGCTGGGAGATGTTTATTCCAAACAACAGGATTATTTCAATGCGAAAGCCACTTATCAGAGTATTGCCGCCAATAGTACAATTCCAGAGCTGAAACAGGAAGCAAAGGATAAACTGGCGAAAGCGGAAGCAGACGAAAAAGCTGCCGGTAAGAAGAAGAAATAATATTTCGTATCAGCATCCGGCAACGGATTTTAAGCAAATGACAGCATGAACATTCAGAACATATATCACAAAGGATTTTTCTTATTAGCTGCAATGGGACTCTCAGCAGCAGCCGTACAACAAGCTACGGCCCAAGCGAAAGACTCCCTGAAACAGGAAACTATCGATATTATTTCCACCTATCAGCCCCGTTTGCGCGATGCCGCCAAACTGAACCTGACAGCATCTTTGCCAGGCGTTGATACTACCCGTCCTTCCCTGAAGTACGAAGTACCTTCCCTGAACCTCAGTTTCGGATATCAGGCCGCTCCGCTCAAACCACTGGCATTGGGAAAAGATTCCTTGGATCTGCTCCAAAACAATTTTGTCAAACTGGGCTATGGTAATCTGAGTACGCCATATGTACAGGCTGGTTTTGGTAGCGGCAGACATGAAAATTATAACTATGGCCTGTTTGTCAACTATACCTCCTCCAAAGGGAAGATAGAAAACCAGGACTATAGCACCTTGAATACACTCGCCGCCGGTAGTTATTTACTGAATAAATTCCAACTGAACGGCAGTCTCGCCTACGATCGTAATACCGTACACTACTATGGTTATGATCACAACCTCGCTCCTGTTGAGAAAAGTAGTATCGCACAGCATTTCAACCAGATTACCGCAACGGCTTCTGGAAGAAACCTGCCTGGCAATGATTGGGCTTTCAGCTTCCAACCGAAAGTGAAGTTCATTTACTTCAACGATAACTACAAACGTAATGAAAGCTCATTCCAGTTGAATGTGCCGATTCGCAAACAGATTTTTGAAAACATCTTCCTGAAAGCAGAAGGCGTATTCGACCTCTCTACTTTCAAAGAAGATAACAAGCCGTCCATCAGTAACAATGTGGTGGCCATTCATCCTGCTGTAGACATCGTATATCCTGGCTTCGTACTCCATGCTGGCGTAAACCCTACCTGGAGCAACACACCAGGTATCAGCAAATTCTACTTGCTGCCAGACATCGTGAACGAAACACACCTGATCCGCAAAAAGCTGATTCTGAGCAGTGGATGGATTTCTTACATTGAAAAAAATAGCTACCGCAATTTGATCAACCGCAACCCATATTTCTTGGGAGCAATGGATAATATGCAGAATACCCGCGTAGAAGAAAAATATACCGGTATCAAAGGTACGCTGGGCAGTCATTTCAACTATAACACCAAATTCGCCAGCGTAACCTGGTACAATCTGCCACTGTTCGTTAATGACACGCTGAACTCCAGCCGTTTCATTACCTTGAACGAAGCAGAAATGCGTGCCTTCCAACTGCATGCGGAAGTAGGTTATATTCAAGAAGAGAAGTTTCAGGCAAGAGTGGCGTTCGACTGGTTTAACTATAACAAACAGGAAAGTCAGATTAAACCATGGGCCTTGCCAGCATTCCAGGGTAACCTCTCTGCCACTTACCTGTTGATGAAAAAACTGCACCTCAATGCAGAACTGTTTGCCATGAGCGGCGCTTATTACATGAATCCAAATAAAGTGGACTTTGGTAAAACCAAAGGTGCTTGGGATATGAATTTGGGCGCTTCATTTGATATTACCAAGAATTTTGGTCTCTGGCTGAATGCGAATAATATCTTCAATTCTCAGTACCAGCGCTATTACCTATACCCATCCTATGGCTTTAATATAGTTGGTGGGTTGCTATTTAAGTTCTAAATTACATATTGGTAATTAAGAGATTGTGGGGAGATATGTAACAATATCTCCCCATTTCTGTCAATAGTAATCAGTAAGAATCACTATGATTTTACAGCAATATATTCAGGAAGTCCTATTCAGACAGCGTGTTTGTGTGATTCCCCAGTTAGGCACCTTTACCTTACAGCATTTCCCTGCCCAATATAATGTTAACACGCAAACCCTGACTCCACCTTGGGATCAAGTACTATTCAGTCAGACCTATCAAGATGATGGTTCCTGCCTGGAATGGATTGCCCTTAAGGAGAACCTTGTACCTTCAGTAGCCCAACGCAAATTGGATAAATACCTGGAAGAAATGAAGGAGGAACTTCGCACAGGTAAGCCCATGGAATTGCCTGGAATCGGCACTTTACAAGGAGATTTCGCAGGAAATATTCACTTTTTTGCCATAAAACTGCCAGTTTCACAAGAATCCCTTGACCTCCACCCTATTCGCGAGCAGCAACCAGCAGAAGCTCCGGCTGCACCCGTTGCTACACCTCCTGAACCCATTGAACCAATTATGACGGAACAGGTGGAAAATACCTTGGAAGCTATAGAGGAAGAAAGCGGTTTCAAATGGTGGTGGGCGGTAATACCCATTGTGGTGATCCTCGGGGGCGTGGCTGCTTGGTGGTATATCACCTATCAATCCAAACCGGCTCAACAGGAAGTTATTAAAGAGACGCCTGTGTTGCCCATTGCAAAACCTGATACTACAACCACTCCACCATCAGACACCACTGCACACGTAGCTCCAGTCGATAGTACCGCTGCTGTAACACCTGCACCAACGGTAACGGATACACTGCACTATGTAGCGGTTTACTATACGACAAAAGATAGTTCAGATGCTGCCAAAAAGCAGCTCCGTCAAAAAAACTGGGGCAGAGAGGTAATGATGTATTATAAAGATGGTAAATACAGACTGGCAGTAAAGATCAATGATGCAGATACTGCTGAAGCCATTAAAAAAGTAAGAAAAGACTTTGGTAACCAGGCATTCCTGGAAAGACCATAATATATAACGGGTACGGCTACCTGTTAATTTCACCGGCTACAATTTCCAGCCCTTCTGCGAAGGTATGGGGATTGTAGCCGAGTTCTTTTTCCGCCTTTTCTGTTACCAGACCTGTTTTGGCAGGGCGGGCAGCCGGCTGAGAAAGACTCTTAGAGCTGATTTTTTCAATGAGGTTAGTATCCAGGTTGAAATAGTTAGCTGTTTTAATAGCCATATCGTAAGGAGACAGCGTTTCATTACCAGAAATATTGAATACGCCGGTAGCCTTCTTATCTACGATCAATTTGCAGCCTGTAGCCAGATCCTGGCAAAGTGTAGGCGTACGGAGCTGATCATCTACCACCTTGATTTTCTTCTGCTGTTGCAGATTGTTTTTCACCCAGGTGATCATATTGCTACGTTGCGCATCCGCCACCACGCCATATACCAATACCGTTCTGATGATAGCCCAGGGAAGCTTGCTGTTATGGACAAGCCTTTCAGCAGCTACTTTACTGGTTCCGTAGTAATTGATAGGATTTACGAGATCCTCTTCTGTATAAGGACCGCTAAGACCATCAAATACAAAGTCAGTAGAAACAAACAGGAAATAAGCATTGACTTTTTCAGCCGCCTGTACCAGGTAACGGGTAACGCCCACGTTCATATCCCAGCAAGCATCTTTATTTTTTTCGCATTCATCCACTTGCGTCATCGCGGCGCAATGGATGATGATTTCCGGTTTATATTTATCAATGAGATTAGCCGCCGCTCCAGGAGTGCGGAGATTGGCTGCCTCATAAATGTAATTTTCGCGCTGGGGAATACGGTTGGGGCCTCTTCCGGTAGCTATTACATTATACTTTTTATCCTGGAGAAAAAGAGGGATCAAATGCTGACCCAATAATCCGTTACTGCCTGTTATTAGTACGTTCATAAGCCTTAATCATACGCTATTTCTAAAGATACTAAAATTTTTCCGCTATTAGCTAAATGAAAAACGACTGCCATGAGCAGTCGTTTTTCATTTATATGGTATAAGATATTACTTCCTCATTCCCAGGTTATACATGGTAAATGACCAAATATCTGCTGCTTCATCAATTACTTTAGAAGTAGGTTTACCAGCGCCATGACCAGCCTGTGTATCAATGCGGATCAATACAGGATTAGCACCTGCATTGTCGGCCTGCAGTGTAGCTGCAAATTTGAAAGAGTGTGCAGGTACTACACGGTCGTCATGATCGGCAGTAGAAACCATCGTTGCCGGATAAGATACACCAGGTTTCAGGTTATGAAGCGGTGAATATTTTATTAGGTACTGAAACTGTTCTGCATTATCGCTGCTGCCATATTCAGTAGCCCAAGCCCAACCAATAGTGAACTTCTGGAAACGAAGCATATCCATTACGCCTACTGCAGGAAGTGCTACTTTAAAGAGATCAGGACGCTGCGTCATGCATGCACCCACCAGCAAACCGCCATTAGAACCACCACGGATGGCTATTCTAGCAGGATTCGTATATTTTTCTTTAACCAGGTATTCAGCGGCACCGATGAAGTCGTCAAACACATTTTGTTTTTTCTCCATCATACCTGCTTCATGCCAAGCTTCTCCATATTCACTTCCGCCACGTAAACATACTACAGCGTATAGGCCTCCCTGTTCCATAAAATAGAGATTGGATACACTGAAAGATGGCGTCTGTGGTATATTGAATCCACCATAACCATAAATCAATACCGGATTATTGCCATCCAGTTTGAAACCTTTCTTACCGGAAAGGAACATAGGCACTTTTGTGCCATCCTTACTGGTGAAGAAAACTTGTTTGGTTTCATATTCATCTGGATTGAATTTTACTTCTGCTTTATTAAAGAGTGTAGACTTCCCCGTAGCGATATCATATTTATATACTGTTGCCGGCGTTACGTAAGAAGAATAGGTATAATAAAATGCTTTTTCTTCTTTTTCCGCTCCGAATCCATTAGCAGAACCAATACCGGGCAGTTTCACCGGTTTCATGTTCTTACCATTATAATCATATTGAACGATATAGGAAGACGCGTCCTTCAAGTAACTGAGGAAGAGCTTACCGCCACCGGTACCTACATTTTGCAGGGCTTCCGGTGTTTCCGCCACAATTGTTTTCCAATTGCTTTCCTCCGGATGTTTCGGATCGATTTCTACGATTTTATAATTAGGTGCATGATGATTGGTACGTACCAATAATTTATCACCATTATTATCAATAACTGCTGGTTCATATTTAAAGCCAGGTACCAGGACTGAAAAGTCTTTCTGAGCAGGGTTTTTCAGATCCCATACCCGCACTTCTGCGCCGGAGGTACCTTCAGACAGGTGGAGAATGAGGAAGCGTTCATCTTCCGTTACGCTTACATTAGCATTTCTCAGCGGATGTTCTTTATCCTGGAAAATCAATTGATCTTTTTCCTGCGTATCTCCCATTTTATGGAAGTATACTTTATGAAATTCATTTTTCCGGGATAATTTGTTGGCTTCATCTGGCTTATCATAGCGACTATAATAGAAACCATCGCCTTTCCAGGAGATGCCGCTGAACTTAATCCAGTCCAGTTTATCAGAGAGCAGTTGTTTGGAAGCTACATCCATCACATACCCCTCTTGCCAATCGGAACCTGCTTTAGCAATCAGGTAGGCAGCATATTTTCCGTCCTTTGAGAAGGAGATGGTACCCAGAGCGGTGGTACCAGCAGCATTCAGCTTATTGGGATCTATGAAAACTTCTGCGGTTCCTCCTGGTGTGGTGGAACGATAGAGTACAGATTGGTTCTGGAGACCATCATTTTTGTAGAAATAGTAATATTTCCCTTTTTTGAAAGGGGCAGATGTCTTGGGATAATTAAGGAGTTCTTCTAATCTTATTTTCACATCATTTCTGAAGGAGATTTTGGAGAGATAGTCCTGTGTAACCTTGTTCTGAGCTTCCACCCAAGCTTTTGTTTCTGGCGAATTATCATCTTCCAACCAACGGTATGGGTCAGCAATTTTGGTTCCGTGATAATCATCTGTTACATCGATTTTTTTTGTTTCAGGATATTTGATACCGCTGTGATGCTGTGCCATGGCCTGTCCCGTCAATATAGTCATACTCATAATCAGCAAGGTCTTATTAGTTTTTTTAAACATGCCTATAATTTTTAAATAATTATGCTACTTTGTTTGATGAAAATTAAAAATTTAGGTTATTTCATGAAATAACAATTAGAAAACAATTCCAAAATGTTATTTTTGTGCGCCCTTAAGATATTTTTTTAGCAATTTATATGAAAAAGTTGAACAACATTGCAGTCCTTACCTCAGGAGGAGATGCTCCTGGCATGAACGCCGCGGTTCGTGCAGTAGTAAGAACGGGCATTTATCATCAGCTGAATGTATATGGCGTGATGTACGGCTACAGGGGAATGTTGACTAATGACATTTTCAATATGGAGTCCAAGTCAGTGGCCAATATTATTCAGCGCGGAGGCACCATCCTAAAGACCGCCCGGTGCAAAGAGTTCTATGAATATGAAGGGCGAAAAAAGGCTTATGAGAATCTGAAGAAGCACAACATTGATGGACTGGTCGTAATAGGTGGAGACGGTTCATTTAATGGTGCGCAGAAATTCAGCCAGGAATTTGACATTCCTTGTATAGGCTTGCCTGGTACTATTGACAAGGACATTGCGGGCACCGATTTCACTATTGGTTTTGACACAGCCGTCAATACTGCGGTGGAGGCGATCGACAAAATCAGGGATACTGCTGACGCACACGACCGACTATTTGTCATTGAAGTTATGGGCCGGGATGCCGGTTACATTGCATTACACAGTGGCATCTCTACAGGTGCAGAGCATGTGTTAATGCCAGAACGCAAAACAGAAGTAAACGAAATTATTGAAGAACTGCAGGCCAACGAACGTCGTAAAAAGCTCGTTAACCTTATTGTGGTGGCAGAAGGAGATGAAACCGGAGGCGCCAACGAAGTAGCCCGCAGAATTAAAGAAGCCTGTCCTCAATTGGACACCAGAGTGGCCATCCTTGGTCATATCCAACGTGGCGGATCCCCTACCTGTCAGGATCGTATCCTGGCCAGCAGATTGGGATATGCCGCTGTTGAAGCACTCCGCGAAGGTATTCACAACGTAATGATCGGAGTAGTGAATGACAGAATTCAGTATACTCCGCTTGATAGAGCGGTGAAAGCCAAACAGGAAATTGACCCAGAATGGTTTAAGATTGTTAAAATTCTTGCGAGTTAAAAAATAAGACTTATGAGTACAAAGGACCTTTCCAAATACTATCACAAGCAGATGGACAATGCTGCAGGTAGAGAACATTCTTCCCACAAAACTAAAATTGTGGCTACCGTTGGTCCAGCTAGTGATACCTATGACAAGTTGTTGGAGTTAGTTAGAGCAGGTGTGAATGTTTTCCGTTTAAACTTCTCTCATGGCTCGCATGAAGACAAACTGCGGATTATTGAATACATCCGTCAGATCAATAAAACAGAACCTTACAATGTGGCCATCCTGGCCGATCTGCAAGGCCCTAAACTGCGTGTAGGCGAAATCGAGAATAATGCACTCCCGCTGAAAGCCGGCGATATCCTCACTTTCATCAACGAGAAAGTAGTGGGTAACATGGAAAAAATTTATGTTTCCTACCCTGACCTGTATAAAGATCTCAGACCCGGCCAGAAAATTCTTCTGGACGATGGTAAAATTGAAACTGTTGTTAGAGAAATCACTCCTGCAGGCGAAATCAAAGCAGAAGTAACCCTCCCGGGCGTACTGTCCTCCAAAAAAGGATTTAACCTGCCTGATACGAAAGTTTCCCTGCCAGCTCTGACTGAAAAAGATATCATTGACCTGGAATTCATCATTGACCATCAATGTGATTGGGTTGCGCTTTCCTTCGTAAGAAGCGTAAAAGACCTGATCGATCTACGCAAACGTCTGGAAGCACGCAACTCTAAAATCAAGGTGATCTCTAAAATTGAGAAACCTGAAGCGATTCAAAACCTGAAAGAAATTATCTGGGAAAGCGATGGCGTAATGATCGCCCGCGGTGACCTCGGCGTTGAACTGCCAGTGGAACAAATCCCGATGATCCAGAAAGATATTATCCGCAAATGTATCCACCGCGCAAAACCTGTGATCGTGGCTACACAGATGATGGAGAGCATGATGGACCGTACCCGTCCTAACCGTTCCGAAATCACCGACGTTGCGAATGCCGTACTGGAAGGTGCCGATGCAGTGATGCTCTCCGGCGAAACCGCTACTGGTCAATTCCCAGTACTGGTTATTCAGACAATGAATAAAATTATCCAGGAAGTGGAAAAAGAGGCGATCATTTACAATCGTAACCTGATTCCTCACCGTCACTCTCCTACCTTCCTCAGTGATGCACTTTGCTATAATGCATGTAAAATCGCTGAAGATCTGGATGCCGACGCACTGATTGGTATGACCCAAAGCGGTTACACCGGCTTTATGTTGAGCTCCTACCGTCCACGCTCTCCGTTGTATGTATTTACCAAAGAAAGAACCCTGGTAAATCAGTTGAGCCTGAGCTGGGGCGTACGTGCCTTCTTCTACGAAGAGGAAGAAAGCCTGGATGATATCGTTTTCGATCAGATCAACATCTTGAAAGAAAGAGGTTTCATCAAACCAGGTGATGTTGTGGTAAATACAGGTAGTACGCCAGTGAAACTGCATTTGGCTACTAACACACTGAAAATCACCAGAGTAGAATAGTAATCTACATTATTTGAAATACAAAGCCCGGTTGAGTTCAACCGGGCTTTTTTATTTAATATCCTAGGGTAGTGGCCCACCTGAAATGTCAACCTATAAAACCTCTAATTGCCATTACGCTTTACTGACAGCCAATTTGGGCAGTGTCAATAGGTAAATGATCAGCGCCGTAGTGATGAGGGCAGTACCAGCTACGCAGACACCTGTCCACTTGCCCACAGACCATACCCATAGCCCGATACCGGACCCAAGAGAGGTACCGATAAAACTAGTGGTCATAAATACGGTATTGAGGCGGTTTCTGGCGGAGGGAATTAATGCGTATACTCTTGTCTGGTTGGATACGTGGATTGCCTGCAGACCCAGATCTATGGCGATAATTCCTACTATAATACCTATGATATCCGTCTTAAACAGGAAGAAGAGCAGGTAACCTGCAAACAGGAAAACAATGCCATATCCAACTGCTATACGGGGATTTTTCTTATCTGCTACACGTCCTACCAAAGGAGCTCCGAGGGCTCCTGCAGCCGCCGCCAATCCCATTAGCCCAATTTTGTCACTCTGAAAAAAGAAGGGGGCTTCCGATAACAGGAAAACCACCGTTGTCCAGAATAGCCCAAACATCGCAAAGGTGCAAGCATTAATGGCAGAGGCCTCTCTTAATATCGGCTGTTCTTTAACAAGGGTGATCAATGATTTCATCAGATCACTATATGACCCTTTAAAAGTAGGAGCACTTTGCGGAAAGGAAACTGTCATCACCAGTGCCAATAAGCCACTGATGGCAGCAGCAATCCAAAACATGCCTCTCCAGCCAAAATTATGGCCAATAATACCACTTAGCGTCCTTGACAACAAAATCCCAACCAATAAGCCACTCATCACCATTCCGATTACTTTTCCCCGATTATTATCACTACTTAATGTAGCCGCCAGCGGGAGTATCAGTTGTGGTACTACAGAAGTAAAACCAATCATTAGACCGGTTACTTTCAGCATAGTGATATTAGTAGAC
The DNA here is from genome assembly GCF_019236475.1 of Chitinophaga sp. GTDB lineage: Bacteria > Bacteroidota > Bacteroidia > Chitinophagales > Chitinophagaceae > Chitinophaga. The sequence goes on along the minus strand of NZ_JAFAIX010000009.1, from coordinate 95,013 downwards.
ATCGCAGAAGCCACCAGGGCCACTGAGGAGGCGAGTGTCATACCTATTATTTGCTTCTTCTTTTCCAGCATATCCCCTAAAGGCACACAAAACAGCAATCCAAGGGCATATCCCACCTGTGTGAAAAAGGTTACCTGTCCTGCATTAGAATCCGTAACCCCGAATTCTTGACTCATCAACACCAGTAAAGGCTGGCTGTAGTATATATTTGCTACAATCAAACCTGTACAGAGTGCCATTACAGCTATATTCCATTTGCTAAGCGCCATATATTCCAATTTTTTGCTTTGCAAAGATAGTTGAAAGCATAAAACCGCCAGAACGATTTCATTGCCCTGGAAACGGTAAATTTGTAATAGTTAATTGCTCACCGTTAAAAGCAGATAGTTATGTTCAAAAGTATCTATCCTTACACACAGGAATTAATAGCAGAGTATAAGGAACACAACGAAAATGAAATTGAAGCCAAATTGCTACAGGGCGAAAAGGCTTTTCGGGATATGCTTAAAATCCCCCTGGACCAGCGCCGGCAGTGGATGGCACAGATAGCCAAATCCATGCGCGATAATGTAAAGGAGCATGCTACCATTATTTCCCGGGAAATGGGGAAAACCCTCCGGGAAGCCACCGCGGAAGTGCAGAAATGCGCCACCACCATTGATTACTATGTCGAAAATATAGAACAGATCCTCCAACCACGGATGATATCATCCGATGCCTCAAAAAGTTACGTATCTTATGAGCCTAAAGGGATCATTCTGGCCATTATGCCCTGGAATTTCCCCTACTGGCAAGTTTTTCGATTCGCTATTCCTAATATATTGGCAGGAAATGCAGGATTATTAAAGCATGCCAGTAACGTGAGCGGATGTGCCCTGGCCATAGAACAGCTCTTTACAGCATCGGGGTTCCCTATTGGTACGTTCCAGACAGTGTTGTTGTCGTCCAAACATATAGAACCCATTATCGCAGATCCGCGTGTACAGGGTGTTACGCTCACTGGCAGTACGCCTGCCGGGAAAAGTGTGGCGGCACTGGCAGGGAAATACATCAAAAAGACAGTCCTGGAGCTTGGAGGCAGCGATCCTTTTATCGTTTTGAAAGATGCCGATATTAAAGAAGCCGCCAAAGTAGCTGTGCAGGGTCGTATGCAGAATGCCGGCCAGTCTTGTATTGCCGCCAAACGCTGGATTGTTGAGAAACCAGCAGTGGCAGCGTTTACAGAGGCCGTAGCGGAAATTCTCCAGGCAATGAAACAGGGAGATCCCATGCTGGAAAGCACTAATATGGGACCTATGGCCAGACCGGATCTTGCAGCCGATCTGGGTAGACAACTGAAAGAGAGTATTTCCCAAGGCGCACACTTAGTATTGGGTGGCACCTATGAAGGATGTAACTTTGCCCCTACACTGCTGACTGGTGTCACTGCAAATATGACTGCCTTCCGGGAAGAAACCTTCGGCCCATTGGGCATAATCGTAGAAGCAACTGGTGAAGAAGCAGCGATAGCACTTGCCAACGAAACGGATTTCGGACTGGGTTCCGCGTTATGGACCAAAGACCTGGAAAAAGCAGCCCGACTGGCCCGCCAGATTGAAAGCGGCAATGTATTTATCAATGCTATGGTTCGTTCAGATGCCCGACTGCCATTCGGAGGAGTTAAACAATCCGGTTATGGTCGGGAATTATCACTGGAAGGAACACACGAATTTCTAAACGTTAAGACCGTTTACATACATTAGGCTTTTAGAACATGACCACATCTCTGAAACGCGACCGCTATACTCCCTATATCACCTTCTCCCGTAAAGAATGGGCAGAAAGGAGCGGTGATGCCAGGCTACAACTGGCAGACTACGACCTGGAACAATTGCATGGTATGAATGAGCCACTTACACAGGAAGAGATTACACAAGTATATCTTCCCCTGGCCCATTTATTAAACCTCTACGTAACTGCATCCCAGCAATTACATAAAGCCACCAGCAATTTCCTCGGTAGTCAACAACTGAAAGTACCTTATATCATTGGAATTGCAGGTAGTGTTGCGGTAGGTAAAAGCACCACTGCCAGAGTATTACAACGATTATTACAGGCCTGGCCAAATCATCCCAGAGTAGACCTCGTTACAACAGACGGATTCCTCTATCCCAACAAAATCTTGGAACAAAACAATATCATGAACCGTAAGGGATTCCCTGAAAGTTATGATATCAAACGCCTCATTCACTTTCTGGCAGATGTCAAATCAGGCAAAGAACGTGTAGCCGCACCATTATATTCCCACCTAGAATATGATGTTCTTCCAGGACAATTACAATGGATAGAACAACCGGACATTATCATTGTCGAAGGTGTGAACGTATTACAAGTACGTCCTCGCCAGCAACAAAAAGATCCTGCCGTTTTCGTATCTGACTTTTTCGATTTTTCCATATATGTTGACGCTGCTGAAAAAGATATCCGTAAATGGTATATCGCGCGATTTGAATCCTTGCGTCAGACAGCATTTCAAAACCCGGATTCATTCTTTCACAGATATGCAGGACTGTCCGATGGCGCCACTGTGGAACTCGCCACCCAGATTTGGGACGATATCAACAAACCCAATCTGGAGCAGAATATTGCACCTACACGCTACCGTGCAGGCCTGATACTGGAGAAAGGTAGTAACCATTTTGTTCAATCCATCAAACTCAGGAAAACCTGATCGACATGCAATTACTGTATTTAAGAAATGCAACATTCCTACTGGAATGGAACAACAAGAAAATCCTCGTCGATCCCATGCTGGGATCCAAAGGAAGTATGGACCCTGTCCCCAACACAGCCAACACTATCCGTAATCCCACTGTAGATCTTACCCTCAGCGATATTGCTGTTCAAACTATGGTGCAAGATATCGATGCGGTTTTGCTGACCCATACGCATCGAGACCATTGGGACGTTGCGGCACAACAGATGCTTCCAAAAACGACCACGATTATTTGCCAGCCAGAAGACGTGCAGAAAATCAGTGAAGCGGGATTCATCAATGTTATTCCCGTTCAAGACAGTATTACCTGGAATCATTTTACCATTCATCGCACTGGTGGCCAACACGGTACCGGCGAAATCGGTAAACTAATGGCACCTGTTTCCGGCTTCGTCATCACCGATGGTGAACATCGATTATACATCGCTGGAGATACTATCTGGTGCAATGAGGTAAAAGAAACCCTGGACCGTTTCAAACCAGAATATACTGTGGTGAATGCGGGTGCTGCAAGATTCCTCCAGGGAGATCCCATTACTATGACAGCAGCAGATGTATTGGAGGTGATTAATCACCCTGCTCATACAAATGTTATTGCAGTCCATATGGAGTCCATCAATCACTGCACCCTCACCAGGGAAGACCTGGCAGTAGCCGTAGCAGTGGCTTCCAAAGAATGTAACATCCCCGATCCGGGAGACTGGATTATGCTAAATTAATCCGCATCTCCCTAATTCTTCCATTACCATCCCCTCTACCATTTACGCTGCGATGTAGGCGGCGTAAATGGTGTTTAACCCAAACAATATTACCTCCTTTCTTTAACGCTATCCCCCGTTCCACAGCATTCCTTTTTCGAAACAAAAATATCCTCGTTTAAATTGCATTCAATCTACGGCCTATCCTCATGATTAATTGCAATGTATTCAGTACAACATAAACAATGGATTGATAAAGCCACTTTTAACCTCCTCCTTGCTATACCCACTCATTGATATGACTAGCATTGCCCATACTCATTTCCCTAGCAGAAATCGTAAACGTAATGGTCATAGGATGTTTATCTGCATAATCGAATACCTCTTCGAACTTAACCAGATACCCTTCTTTAAATTCTAATGATTTTAGCTTGGCATCCGTATCCCTTTTGAAAAATGTAATGGTGCCATCTTTCCGCTCAAAGTTATTCACCATCCACTCAAAAAGATCGGTTTTACCAGTGGATTCGACGGTCATTTCAATACGCCCTCCTCTTGTAATGGCAGAAGGCCTTCCAGTAGCATCCGTTTCCTGATGTAATTCATAACTCACATGCTGTACATTGTACTGCTCACCATTTACCATAAGAATTGATTTAAATGACATACATTCTGATTTTAAAGGTTAACAAATAATAATCACGGGGTTGTTTGTGCATGGTTGGTCATCATTAATAAACGGCAATTCTCTAACTCCCTGGACTTGCCATCCAGTTGCTGTTGCAGTTGAACCACTTCCATTTTCAATGCCATGATAGTTTGCTGGGCATCTCTACATTCTCTCAATTGTTGTTTACTTTGTTGCAGAGAAAGACAACATTGCATGATATCGTCATAAAAAGTAAAACCAGATGCTTGTGGCGTAATACGATTACGCATTCCGGCCAGCATGGTGGCAATTATCTGATCAACATATCCACTGTTTTGCCCTGGATCATTGACAATTGCCAGTTGCTGCCTGACTTTCCCTAAAGCTTCACCGAACTGCTGTTGTTGCTCCATCCTGCTGCCATGATAAATTAATTCACGCCGCAGCATAATATTTTCCACAATTGGCACTTGGTAATGAAAGAACACACCAAGTATCAACAACCCTGTTGTGACCGTATACATCAATAGAAATAATGCAAACCCTTTCCGTCTTGCATGATTATTTATCGGTTCCATAATAACGCTAATTTATTCCGAAAAGGACCATTTAGATTTACGTATACCTGGCGATGACTGTGGCAGCCCTACACTTTCTTCTTTTACAAAAATATTCCCTTCAGGCTTTTTACCTATATACTCTAGTTTTGCGATGACGGATAAGACCCTTTGCACGATTCTTAGAAAGCTCAAAGCGCTATGGAATGCCAACTGAATATCCAGATGATTATAGACCGCTACGATCAACTCATAACATTTAGTTTCAATCTCTCCAGCATTCACCCCAGCCCATTCAGCGAAATATTGTAGTACCTCCTCTTTGTTACCAGATGCTCGTTGCTCTAGCGCTGACGCCCACATTCCACCTATAGCTTTTGCCAAAGCAAACAGGCGAAACGGTAGTTCCCTTCCAACTTTCTCTTGACAAAATGGAAGCGAAAAATTGATTACCTGCCCAACATGCTCCGCCAGGTATAAAACGATTATCGCTAGCTCTTGCTGCTGATTCCTGGAATAAATCTTTTCTATTATTTCCTGACAACTACAGTGTATTTGTCTTAACAATACAATAATTTCTTCCCCAGCAGCCAATAACAAAGGGTATGCCCCCACACAGGTACAAGGCGGAATATAACTTTGATCTACTTCCGGTACATGATTCTTTACTATAATTCGCCCCACAGGCAGTTGCCCAGGCAACAGACCATCAGCCGGCAATTCATGCACAGCTACCACGGAGAGCAGGAGGCGGTCTATCATATACTTCGTTCGAGATGGAAGCTCTTCCAAAACTGGCTCTCCAGCGGGAATCCGTTGATAACAGTCTATGTTAGCCATTACATACCAAACACCATCTTGCTTCGGTACTGCCCAGTTAGTAGATATATTACCAGAGATAATAATGCCCGCTGCAGTTACTACTGGTAGTTGTATCAGGATACCCTCCGCTGTAATCGCCTGACAGGCGTGCAAATGCAACACACAACAATGGCGCTCTGGGGTAATTTGTAGATGCAAGATTCTTTTAGGCAATGCACTAACATCCAACAACCCATAGTTATGCTCATTTAGAATAGACGCTGCCGTTCGATGGATTCGCGCTAGTATTGCATTTTCCATGGTGGTAAAATCCTCCTGGCGTACTTTCATCCCATCTACCCAGTTCACCATTGGATAATTGATTATTGGTCGCATGTTTCAATTTTTAACTGGTGAATTCTTTCACAAAGAATAATGCTGTTTTCTCGAATGCCGCTACTATATATTGGTAAATTCGGATCTATCACGCTCGGCCACCAACATTTACGCACGCGATAACATCTCCATCTATAGCCTTGCCTATCTTCGTCGAAAATATCAATCTGATGCTCCGGATGACGGGCATTATAATCATTGATAAAATGATAAAAGAAAACACCCCAAGTCACATGACGTGGCGCCCTAGCCCGAAATCCAGATAATCCACTACTGGCATTTTTTCTTAGCTTCAGCGCGATCACCAATAAATCTCTCATATCGTTTTCTGCAATTTCCTCATACCCTTCCTCAACCGGATAACACCAATCATCATATAAGACAGCGGGGATAAAGCTAAGTACCTCCCACAACTCCCAGAAACTAACAGGGATTAAAAAATCAAGTAGCCCGTAGCCAATAGGTATTGGAGGCCACCGAGTATCCACATACAAGTAGTGAGTGCATAAAATGATATTAACTCCAAACAACAGCATACAAACACAATGGAGGACTTTCATTTTCATATTCCACCTACCATAGTGCCCACAAACCACCGCTACAATACCGCTTAAAAAGGAAGCAGTTCCTCCAAGTGCAAATACTCCCTCCCAGGATGATGCCCCCATAAACGTTGGCATCATATATCCACCAACCAGCAAAGGCAGTATGATCAACAGGGCCACCAACAGCGATTGTTTATGCTCATATTTCCATGCGCTGCGTATCAACCAGGCGCCAATAAATATTAATATTGCAAGAGCAATAAGTAAATAAGTCATTTTAGATATGATTCTGGGTTAACAATACATATATCCTCCAAGCATACAGATATGATCCTCCTGTTCAACTAATAACTTCCAGTCAATTTCTACGGCCGCAGGTAGTAACAGATACGCCAGTAATCGTAGGAATCTTCCCTTACAACTCCATGGTAAGTAAGCAGGTGCATCCAGTGTTGTAACCGGTCCAACGTCAATTGAAAGTATAGATCCTGCGTCCTCCATAACATCCCCCAGCACTAGGTCCACCCCTAATTCAGCTATGATTCTACCTTTCGAAGAAATTACCTCAGTACACCTTCTATTACGCTTCCAATGAAACGATACTGGTTGTTTGATTATCTTGGATATCAGTGCGATGGCCATTGGTATACTTTTACAACTACACATTTCCGCCAAAAAAGGAATTAATTGCTGTAAAAAGGTCTCCTCCTTGCATCCACTGATTGCCCGCAACAACGCCATTAAAACAGGCTGCACAGCGTGATGGTAAATCCTGCATCGTTCCTCAAACATTACTTGTTCCATGGGTTGAAAAAAAAGACAAGCCATGGCTGCTTCCTGCTTCAGATGACGACTATTATTCGTCACAGCTTCCATTCCACCCTGATCCAACGGGCAGTCCGATGCATGAAACAATCCCTCCGGCAATTGATGATACAAACCATTGCGATTAAGTGTCAATTGTGCTACCGCCTTGTTTAAAACTATGTTACGAATGTCAGCGCTATATGCGCGGGCAAAATTTCCAGCGAAATTGACTGTAATATCCTTATGTAAGAATAACGGCAATAATAGCTCCGCATTGAGAAAATCATCAAATAAATAATCAGGCATGATCTATTGGGTTAACTAATCAAAATATAGCCTGAAGGAAATGCGATAAAGAAGTAAATCACATGTAAGCAAAAATATAAAATCGAAACAATACAAAACAAAAATTTGAGAATATTTTTTGAAAAAAAATTTCTCGTTCCTAAAATAATCTTTAAACTTGTAATTATAAAAATAATTTAACTGCTGACCACTCCCCCTTCAGCAGATGTTAACCCAAACCATTACCCATGCTACATTTTAACCTTCCATTCCTACGGGAACGGTTTATCTTTTTCACTATTATTGTAACTGGAATGCTGGGCATTCTATTTTACTGTTTACAATTACACCCTACTGCAACCTGCAGATATAAAGGGATTGAAATAAAAAGCAAATACGTTTATAACGTCAATGTATATACGATAAATGACACATTACATTTATTCTTAAACGGGAATCAAAAATCAGATCACCTTTTCTGGATATTACCAGATCATAGCTATGCTTCCGGATCAAGTATAATTAAATCCTTTCACCATATAGGCATACAGGATATACAGGTACTCACAGGCAACTGTCACTTTCATCAACGGATAACCATACAACCAGCAATAGTTACTACTAAAGATACCATCTCGATATACCCTAGTATCACAGGCCCTTCTACCGCTACAGTTGGAATAGAAGCCACCTTCAGTTCCAATCAGCCTACCATTACAGGTTTTGCATGGCAACTTACAGGCAGAGAAGACAGTATACACCACACCCCAACAGTAACATATACATTTCGTACTCCTGGAGAAAAAATACTTACGCTCATCATCAATAGAGATACGGCCCGTATGGCTGTTAAACATATCCATGTTTTTCCTCCGCCCATACCCATCAGTCCACCAATCCCCGCTATCCCACTACCGCCCACTCATCCACCTGTAAAAAAAGCTGAACCCAGCATGCCGGTCATAACCGAGGAGGAATTCAAATTTATGTTACAACAGGTTATTAGCGGGTACAAACAGTGCACAGATTTCTCCGAATATCTCTGCAATAATCTACTCATACCGGTGATCATCAATGAAAAAACAATGATCCCCTTTAATCAATTCTGTCTTCAAATTACGGGAAGAAAACGGCTATCCCTGGATCAGGTGAAGATGACACGGGATAAATCCGGTTGCATTACCACACTTAGCGTACACTACAACAAAAAAAGATTTATTGGACTCTTTTAAAAATAGAAATATGAAAAATACATTCCTTAAACTCCCACTGGATATTCAGGCGCTAATTACAGGCAATCATAAATACACTGTACAACTCAAAACGTCTGTAATGCAGCATATACAACTGTTAATCCAAACAGCCACTGGTGAATTCCCAGCCAATCCCTCCTATGGATGCGGTATGCAGGAACAACTATTAAAACTTTCTAACCCGCCGCACCTACTTAAAACCCAACTGGAATCAATACTACTCAACAGTCTTACACAACATGAAACACGTATTCAACAAACTGCTATACATGTTTCATTAAAACGTCTACTACATAACAATACGTCTGTTGCACTTTTTACCATACACGGACATACCATCATGCCCGTACAGCCTTTCGAATTTGCATTTAAATTAAATATCAACCCGGTTACATTCAAACTTTAATGATGACTAACAATTCTATAAAAGAGCGACTGATACAACTCGCCTGTCGTACATGGAAGATATCAGATCATGAGAAGGATGCCTTATTGGATCCGGTTGTTAAATTGCTACTGGAAGGTCTCGCGGATGAATTGGAAAGAATACATAGCGAAAGCCATGCACATCAAACAGCAATGGTTCATCAGTTAGCCAGTATACTGATACCTACCATAAATACTTGCGCACATCCAGCCGATGTACTATTGCATGCCTTACCCAAAGAAGAGATAATCATCACTCCAGAGCAGGAATTCATGACACATCTTTCAAATCATGCTTTGGTAAAGCCCTCTTTCATTCCTACCGGTCATTTCAAACTTACACCAGGGCATGTCACACATATTGTATGCCCACAAGTAGTACTGCAAATGAATGATATACAACCAACCATTTTAATAAAAGATATTATCTGGCACAACACCCCTTCTCAGGTGTATGTACGACTAGCATATCCATCAGGTGCCATGCCCGATCTGTATGGTCTTTCATTATGCTTCCTAGTTAACAATACCGCAATGGAAGATATATTATTCCATGTATTACCCCTTGCACGCATATACGCGAATGAGGAACCTATCAAAACAACCATTGGTTTTCATGAAGCATCGAATACTCCCAAACCAGATGCAATATGGAGTTTCTGGCAACAAAAATACAAGAAGCATTACCTGACAATTAACAGCCATTATACCTTCCAGGAGGCAGACATGAATATTCCAGCGCCTTTACGCTATTATCAGCAACAAAATGGACTAAAAACGTTCCTGCCAGGCATCTGGTTAAAAATCGAATTACCAGGATTACCAATGGAAGCTCTTCCGGATATCGTCTGCCAATGCAATTGCTTTCCTGTGGTAAATCTTCGGGCAATATCAACTTCCCTTGCCGTCACACATGATTTCCAGGTATTTCCACTAACAGGTAAACACTCTTTCTTCAAACTACATTCCTGTACAGACCAGCATCAACGTGCCTATCGCCAGGAAGCCACCAAAACAGTATCCGACTTACAACCAGGAGAATATACTTGCGATTATCCAGCACACAAAAGATGGCAGGATGAGGACTTACAGCAAAAGATCTCATTATTGTTATACCGACTCCGAGAAGAACATCGTTTATTACAACCGACTCGAAACAGCTTATTAATCCAACATCTACAAAACTTGCAACAACTCACTCATGAAATCGAACAATCCATTGACCAGGAAGAAAAATCCACCTGGCCTATCCTTTCCATAAAACCATTACCAGATGCAGATTTCCTGTATATAAAATACTTCAGCACGGATGGTGATTTAGCCAATAATATTCCACCAGGAGCCGCATTTCAAACAACAGAAAATGATCTCTTTATGAAGGGAAGTATCAAAAGCCTTCTCCCCTCAGCAGGCGGAAAACAACCATTATCATCCACTGACATCACTCATCATTTCAGGCAACAATTCTACTCCGGCGATAAAATAGTTACGCCGGCAGATATTAGATTATGCTGTTTGGCTATAATGGGAGAACACCTGCAAGATTGCCACATTAAAATAGGATCTATCCTCTCTGCCAATATCCAGGAAGGTTTCAGACGGGTACTGCAAATAACATTAGTCCTCAGCCATACAGGATCACCCTATCCCCAACCACTGCTTACACATTATAAAGAATGCATACTACGGCAATTAGAAGAGCGCTCCTTCCAATTACTGCCTGTATGCATTTCGTTTATTCATGACATGTAGTGGGTTAGAACCGGGTACCTAACCCGGCTCTAAAATATACTTAGGTAACGCCCCTGCTTTGATTCTCAAAACCAATGGGTCTGGAATATTCCTCAACTGTACTACAGCAAATAATTCATCTGCCTTATCTATAATTGGTGCAGATATCACCAATACCTGCCGGAGACCACTCTTCGCAGGAAGCGTTTGTGGTGGCAGCTTCAGACAAGTCCTTAAAGGCATCAATGCAGTAGTAGCTGCCGATTTCATACATACCGACATACGCACGATTTCCACTGGCAGCCCTGCACGATTGCTCCAATACCACCGCAGGTACAGGAGCTTATTGAGCTTCATCACGTCTTCCAGCTTAAAAGTAATCGCTGCTTTATGCATCCTGCCAATACTCCCTTTCTTATGCTGTAAGCGATAATCTGCCGCAATACGCGCCGCAATGACGGTATCTATAGTATTTAGGATGACCATCGTATCAACAGCTTCATTGCATGTGCTGAGCTGCTTCCGTAGGATTTCTTGTTCGTTTGTTAAAGCTACTGCCTTACTTTTCCCTTTGGAAAAATCAACATTCAGTAATGCCATATCCACCGGTTCACGGTAAACAACCAACAAATAATACACCTGCCGTTGTGTAATGACCACCATATTGGTAACGGATGGAAACGGACGCTGTGCCTTTAATAATACCAAATGCCCCGCCAACGTATATTGACATTCCTGCTCCTGAGTATTACCCAGTTGCACAGTAACCACCTTTGAAGGAAACGTTAACGCCGTAACAGCTCCCTTAGTGACAACAATAGTATCCGTTGCCGCCCATACAATCGTTAACCGCAATAGCCCCACCAGTACTAATACAACTGTTTTTTGTAGACGCATACTATACCTGTTTACCGTTATTACTTAGTTTGTTCATAACTAGTTTCCCAGGCATTAGCATCCTCTCCTTTATGGCCATCCATCCGAATCATGAAGTTCCTCGCCGGAAAATAGGGTTTCAAAAATATATCCAGATGGATCGTATCCTTTTGCCTATTATCCTGTTCAAACCGACGTATTTCAAAATCCTCAATCAACCTGTCTGGGCCAGTGATACTATCCAGAAACTGTATGATCTGTCTTTGTAAATCCTTCCTAGTATTAGCACTAAAATTCTCAAATGCTCTACGGTTGAGGAAGTCGATCAATACTTTCGTGACATAATCGAATACCCGTACTACAGAATACGTCTGTAGCCCAATATTATCACCCGTAAACAACGTCTTGGCACTAAAGGCCATTACGCGCCCATATTCTTGTACCATAGGCACCAATCCAAGCTTCTCCAACGTGGCTATCTCACTTTTCTTCAGCTCAAAACTAACACCGTCTACTTCTCGCAATGCGCCATACTTCTTCCCCGCAGTCACCTGCGACATCAGTGTACTATAAATCCTTCCAGCCAATGCCCCCGATGGCGACACGAGCACATGCTCTTTTTCACCCACCTGTATAGCCTTCCCTCTTCCTATCAGCCAGTTACAGGTCATGATTACATTTGACTTACAAGCTTCCGCACCCGTCAAACAAGCAGCGTCAAACATCTCCATTACATCATCCGGCGCATCCATATGACAGAAATCAGTTATCAGCAAACATTTATTATCATAAGCCATCCGAGCCCACTTCTCAAGGATCTTATTACTACCAGCATACCCCGGCATGAGCAACAAACTATAATTCCCCTTTAGATCCAGCCGATCATAATGCTGCGATAACTCCTGCCTAATCGCATCTAGAAATCGACTGTTGTCTAAATCCCGCAACTGCTCCGGCGCCGCATTCAGAAAACTTACATTCTTGACCTTCTCCTCCTCCGTATTCGCAAAGAAAAGAGACACATTACGGTAAGATTGCTCCAACGTACGAGTAGCTCCCAACGCGACTAACAGATTCTCCTTCAATAAGGCTTCCGATTGTAACACAGCATGACTGCAATCCTGCATCATATCTTTTACCTCCTGATGCCCACTCAAGATTTGCTCCCATATGCACAATAAGGCCTTTAGCCGCCCCCTGTCCAGCTCCTTTGAGGATTCCGTTAAAAAGAGCTGACGCCTCGATTTGCGCTCCGGATTCAAGTTCTGTACCCCTTCAATCGCCGATTCCAGCAACTCAAATCCACCAAATCGTGAAAGACACTGTAATTGAATAGCATACCCGGCCGCAGAAGACGACCGCTCATTGGTTTCTGTGGATAACATAACAATGGTTTTTAATTTTAATCTTTATAATTCCTCCAATAACTGTTGGATCAACACCAACAAGGACTTCCTGGCGGCATCATCCGCCAGCGCCATACGCAATACCTTGTTACTCCCTAAATGGCGAATAACCTGTAAATACAATTCACGACGTAAAGCTAAAGCTCTAAGAAAATCACTCTGTGCCGTAATCCCACTAACCCCAAAATCCGCCATCTGCTGAAACGTTAATACCTCTGTTATTCTTTCCCCTCCTGGCCCCGTAAAATCAATCGGAACACTAGGCTTGTAATGAGCAAATACAGCAGCAATGTGATGCAAGCCCTTTACAATCTCAGGCTTCAAGGAAGGCGCTAACGTGAGACTTTCAGCAAACAACGTTCTGTTAGGAGAGATTTCTGCAATGGCTTCATTGGTTTCCGGCTTCACTTCCGTACCACCAATACCTGGGTGTTTCATCATAACAATCCTGATTAACAAACAAACAATATTTAACACCCTAAATTACTAAGAGAAAGTATTGGAAAATCATCATTTTCCGATTTCAGATCCGCGAATGAAAATAATGAAAATTAGGAGCGAGAAAATGCGGCAGTCGTCCAAATACTAATGCTATCCCGCATCTCCTGCACCAGTTGCAACTGATGCATAAAGACCATACAATAATCAATTAATAATTGCCGATCCTCTAATGATCGGTTCATATTTAATTCGAAATTATCCATGCCTGTATTAACGGCAATATAAATCCTATGCTTATGAAACGCGATAAACAAACTGATATCTGGCATAAACTGCAAGGCACTGATACGCTTCAATAAACTCGGTTTCAATAACTGCTCTGCCTCCGCCACATCTGCTGAATACACAACAAACCGCTGATTGAATGCCTTATCTGATAGCATCAAAAAATTTCCCGGATTCACCATCTCCATAAATTTACAGCCACGACTATGCACATAAACAGGCGTCCCAAAATAACGAGGAGACTGTAACATATAACAACTGCCATAAAAAACTGTATCCGCCTTGGCCCGTTGAAACCTAGCGCCAGGAATCACAGACACCCGCAAATCACAAAACTGAAATAATAAATATCCCATCCGACCTGTGATCAGGTCATTGCCTTGAACCGTATAATCCTTATTCGCAAACAATCCTGTCTCCACAAAATCTTCTACCGGCAAATTTTCTGTCGGCTCATAAATATAATGTGGATGCACAAACTGTAATAATGGCGCAATGACCTTCTGCTTGTATTCCCGCTGCAGATGCTCTGATGGCCGATCTACAAATTGCCGCATCATTAAATTCCGAATGAGCATCACACCAGCAAGCGCCAACACAATGCCGATACCTATATACGCTAACTTAATATACAATTCATGACCCTTGGATTGCTCCAAGTGTATCGGTTCCACCACAAATAAATAAAATAGCGCTGCCAGCCCTAGGCATAATACCCAAAGCCACCACGTACTACGCATACGCCGTCTGGTCCTTTCCAGTTGTTTAAGCGTATCTTGCAGATGACTGCCTATAAATTCATTTAAACTATGCGGTGATTTCATAATTGGATTAGTTGGAAGACCAGCTTATTCCTGAAAAACCATTTACGCCAGTGATTTCCTTACTTATCTGTGATTGGAACTGCTCTACATAAACTTTCGAAATGGGGAATACAAATATCTGCCTGCCATTACTTACACTAATTCTAGCATAAATTACTGGATACAAATGCACTAATATCAGTTGAAATTTATATTGCTGAATAATATCCACCTGCTGAATAGTCGCACCCCGCTCCAGTAACTCGATAAAATAAATAATCAACGCAGGCCGCTGGGTCCCCTTGTACAACATCATCAAATATGGAATAGAAGGCCCAATCAGCAGCAAAGCTACCACCCCCCAAATGAAAACAGGCGGCTGTACTCCCCGTTCATAAATGATAAACAAAATCAGGAATGCCAGCAAAAAAGTGATGAACTCCGCCACTATCAAGGCTATAATGGTTTGTTTCACATCCTTATGATGCATGGACAGCAAAAACACTTTCAATTCCTGAAGGTTTCTCATGTTCGCCGTATTGTATGTCTATTGCTTGATTCTTAAATGAATAATATTGCTGATAATCAAATAAATACCCACCAATGCAATTATTCCATAGGCTGCTAATAATACCCACTCATTTCCTCCCGCTATTTTGTAAATCAATAATTCAATCCTGGTTAGACTGATGGGGTCGTTTGCTAGATCATGAAATTGTTGATATCTGTTGTATATGAGCCCTATCCCGGCTGTTGCCAACATCAGCCCCACTATCACACCTCCCCAGGAAGGATCGTCTTCAGGTGCATTGTCTGGTCTGTCCGGTTTGGAATTAACGCTATTGCTCATACTGTCCCATTATGGTTAAGGATAATGATACAGGGACGACAGGATGCCCAAAGGAACCCCAAATTCCATCAGACTACTAAAATAATGTTTTTCTTATTGATTTGTTCAGTGCCCCAAAAGAGTAACTTCCGGAGGATATGCGTAATCCTGCCAGGCCAACTCTGCCTCCGATACTGATAAATCACCACTATACACCATTATTCGGTATCTTAACGTATATACGTTGCCGTGGAACCACCGCCAAGATTTAATTTTTGTTGGGGAATAATTTAACATTAATTCTCCCCCTTCCATATTTTCCGGCCATACGCGTAAAGCCTCCGGGGAGTCATAATTATCTGGCGCATTCATTATCAGGAGTCCTACCCTTCCTTTAGGCGTATTACCAGTTACCATTACCCACCGCGCTCTCGTACTATCAGCATCCTTACGAGTCTTTCCTTCGGAGGTCAATACGGTGCTGGTCTTATCCGTAAAATAAGAGGTGGTGCGAAGCCCAAATCCGCCCCCATAACGATATTGCATTAATGTTATTCCACTATCACCCAGACATTCAAAACTAGATGTCATATCCCAATACCGGTGATTCCCCGATGGATCAGCCTTATATGCCCTGACGGACATCACCTCTTCTATAGCAATTCTTTCACGACCCGGCGCCGGAAAAGCAACATGCTCCTGCTTTACCTTAAATCCACACCAAACATTTCCCCCATCTGTCGCTACCAAACCGCCATATCTCACTTTACCTTCTTTCTTTTGCACATTCCAAAAATCTGTTTCTTTCCCTTCAAACATAGTATGGGTCCACGGATTCCAGATCCCCATGTGATGCCGATGCCCTGCATTAGGAAAAATATTTGTTAGTACCACCCCATTAGGCGCCCAAAGCGGATGTATAAAACCACTTCTTCTATAAACGGTATCACTGCCTGCTGGTGGCGATACGACAGCAGTATTATATTGTAAGACACGGTTCTTTCCGTCTTCCAATAGTATAGCGGTATCGGAAACAAGTGCCTGTAGCGCTGTTTTACCCACCTGCTTCCCCATGTACAAACGATAGCTCCTTTCTGCTCCTGCTACGGTCTGACCCACCATCATCCAGGTGAAATTCCCATCTGCATCCTGCTGTACTGCTACCGGAATTTTAGTCTTCCCCACCAATTCCTCCATCTGCCAGCCTTTTCCCATAGGAAGCGGCTGTACAGGATGATAGGTCACCAAAGTATTACTCCGGTTATATCTGCCTGCCTTCACGGAAAGATGAATATCCTGCGCGATAGCAGGTACCACAGCTACCTGCAGCAAAAAGAGGAAGAGTTTTTTCATTACGCTAATTATTATAACAAGATAATAGTTAGTTTGCCCCTACGCAAGTACCTTGTGGAGATAGAAATTATTTTAGGGAGACACGAGCTTCACTGGTTAATTTATTCTATATTTTTGACGAACTAATCCGTCTGTAAAATGGAAACCCCGGTATCACTTATGCAGTCAACAAAACTCATTATTACCAACAAAACAGCCCTGGCAGCCAAATACGGCGATCAGCATACGCAACTGCTCCAGGACCTTCAGCGTCTACAGGATTTCGATAAAACACGCCACCTGGATACCAGTATCATTTTCCTAGATGATGCCACGCAAATGACAACTTTCCAGGCAACTGCCGTCAGCAATCCTGCGGATGAAGCCCAAAATAAAAACGCCATCGACGCACTATATACCCATTTTACACCAGGCTATATGATGATCGCCGGTGCTCAGGATATCGTCCCATTCCAACGCCTCACCAACCTGGTAGGCGGCGATCACGATCCAGATTCCCTTATTCCCAGCGATCTCCCTTATGCCTGCGATGCGCCTTACGATAAAGACCCAGGTAAATTTATTGCACCTACCCGCGTTCTGGGCCGCCTACCGGATATTCCAGGCAATCCAGACCCATCGTATTTTCATTCACTAATCAATAATATCCTCCAGTATACGCCACAGCAAAGAAACGTGTACGAAAACTATTTCTCTTTGAGTACATTCGACTGGCAGGATTCTACTCAACGATCACTGATGGCTATTTTCGGCAACAATACCTCCCTACGCATCATTCCAGGAGAAAATGTTCCTGATAATGGCGACTGGTCCGCCGATCAACTGATGCCTAAAACCCATTTCATCAACTGCCACGGCGCACTCAATAATCCCCGCTACTATGGTCAGAAACAGTCAGATTTTCCACTGGCCATGAAATCCGATCTAATCAAAGGAAGAATTGATGCAGGTACGGTGGTGACTGCTGAATGCTGCTATGGGGCGCAACTGTTTGATCCAGCTAAAAATGTTTTTAAACAGATCAGCATGGCGAACAGTTATCTCGGTAACAATGCCATTGCATTCCTTGGCAGTTCTAATATCGCCTATGGCCCTGCTACCGGCCAAGGACTGGCAGATCTGCTGACGCAATTCTTTGTAATCAATATGCTGAACGGCGCTAGTACAGGCAGGGCACTACTGGAGGCAAGACAAAAGTTCCTCAATGAAATGGGCCCTACCTTGGACCCATATGAACTTAAAACGGCCGCCCAATTCTATCTGCTAGGAGATCCTTCCATCCAGCCCGTTATCAATGAAAAAGACGCTCCCGTCGATAACAGCCAGTCTTTTGTAAATTCCATTCAAAACCGTCGGGAGAATATGGAGGCAAGAGGTAAAATGCTGGACCTGTTTATCGCCAGCCCAGAGCCAGATAACGACGATGATGCAAATGATCATCTGAATAAATCCATGGATAGCCTCCTGATAGACAGGAATTTTCAAGCCACAAAAAATAAACGCACTTTCGTCAACCGACATAAAAGACAGGATATACATCCAACTACCAATGCATCTGTAAAATTTCATGTATTTTCGGAAGCAATACCTGCTTCAGCGCAGGCCCCTGGTGTGAAAGTGCTGGTAGTTAAAGCCAAAAACAATCAAATCCTGGGATATCGTGAATACGTCAGCAGATAACAAAATGGACAGCAACACTACAACCATTACGCTCCGCGGCAGATTGATACTCCGCATGTTCGCTCAGCACAGCAAAAGTGAACATATGGGCGTTTACATCGTCTCTGATCAGGGCGAATACCTTATCCGCCCTGCTGCAGGGAATCCGTTCGCAGAGAATCCACTGATGCCAATGGCCGGCAAAATCATTTCCGCCACAGGTGTCATTGTAGACTACGTTTTCCTGGTAACTTCCTGGCAGGAAGTCACAGATAACGACTAACTAGCTAAACCTTTTTTTGCTAATTTGTGGGAGAATGGCTGTGCCATTGTTACCTATGAATCTAGCTTTATTTGTAACTGCCCTGACTCAGGACAGGAAAGTGTCCGTTATACCCGGTATTACCCCATTTTCTCCTGTTGCATTACAGGATGCAAGTTTGGTGTTGTATAATTTTTATAGAGACGACATCCAAGAGATGCCTCCTTCTTCCCCTGCTTTCCAGGAAGATGCTGCCCTCTGGGCCGCTACCCTTGCCTACCGCATCGTGCAGTTGGCGGAGGAGCCGTCGCTATTACCGCTTACAACCCTACTGCCTTCCTATACACAACCTATTACACCCGCGGTCATTTATAGCGCCGATCTATGCCTGCGTTATCTGCCGGACCTTCTCCTCTATACCAAAACAGATCATCTACGGAATTATGTGCTCCAAACTGCTGCGCAATGGCCCTTTTCATCTACAGGCATGCAGGTATCCCCTACTGGCTCCCTCGAACCGGTATTACAAGATGCAGCATTATTGCAGGCGTATGCAGACAGGGTTATTGTAACCCGGGATACCAGCAGATGCCAGCATCCCGAGATAAAAAATGCAGTGATAAAAGCGATGGGAAACTACCAGGAAATTCTCTGGCCAGGATTTAACCCGAATATATAAGGCTACTTCAATAAAGCGCCAGTGCCGGGCCTATCAGCATAAAGGATACGACCATTATCCATTCGTATACCCGTTGCCGTGTCTTCAGCCAGTAACAGCGGGCCATCCATATCTACATAATCCAGGTAAGGTAACAACTGTGCTACGGCGGATGCGCCAACAGTACTTTCATTCATACTGCCAGTCATCACCTTCATGCCCAACTGACGCGCTTTTGCGATCATCCGACGAGCAGGCGTTATACCGCCACATTTAACGAGCTTGATATTAATTCCGTGAAAGCAGCCATGGCAAAGGTCTACATCAGATTCAAGAATACAGCTTTCATCTGCTATCAATGGCAGAACTGATTGCTTGTACACTTCCCGCATGCCTTCAATATCAGCCGCAGGCATAGGTTGTTCTATAAACTCCACTCCCAGTTCTTTCAGGGCAATCGCATTTTTCAGCGTTTCTTCTACTCCCCAGGCACAGTTGGCATCCACACGGAAAATGGCGTCTGTATGCTTTCTCAATTCCTGCATGATGGCGATGTCCTCTTTGGTACCCAGTTTAATTTTATAAATTGGCCAAGGAAAATCTTTCAGCTTGCGTACCATGTTTTCGATAGTATCTATCCCAATGGTATAGTCTGTCATAGGATTCTTGGAGATATCCAAATCCCACAACTGATAAAGCGGCAATCCTTTCTTCTTCCCATAGACATCCCACGCAGCAAGGTCCAGCGCACATAACGCGAACATGTTGTCGCTGAAGTGTGGGTACAAATCTGCCCAGAATTTTTCCGGCGTATCCAGTTGATAATTTTCAATAAAATCCCGATGACGGTTGATAGTATCCATCAGGATGGGAACAGTCATGTTGTAGTAGGAATTATCTACTGTTTCTCCAAGGCCACTGAATCCGTCTGTGCGTAATTCTACAATGAGAGTTGGTTGAGTGTCTTTCGATTTTCTTGAGATGGTAAAGGTATGTCTGAACTTCAGCTCAAATGGATATAGATGCAGTTCCATTAACTTCAGAATTGATTTTAAGTATGTCTTCCAGGTTTGTTTTGATGCGATAACGCCAATAATGTACAGGTACTGCGGGTATATTAATACGCTCTTCCTCCGGGTTGATAACGGTTTGCAGGCCTTCCATCGCCAGCAGTTCCTGGATTTGAAAGATACGCCACATTGCCGGAGATTGCAAATGCAAGTCCACGATTTCCTGGATAATATCTGGTGAACAGTCTTTTGGCGCCTTACCACTTTGCTTTAATACTTCCTCCCAATATTGCTGAGTGCGTGCAGGATCTTCCTGCCACCAGCCCTGTAAGGTAGACATATCATGCGTAGAGGGCGTTACTACTGATCGATAAGGGGATGATTGCAATGATTGAAAATTATCCTGTGGATGCTTGGGCATATGCTGTATTTCAAGGCTCAATATGCCCAACTGCTCCATGACAGCGGGTACACAGGCTGGTACCATTCCGAGGTCTTCCCCGCAGATCAGCATGTCTGTTGCTTTGCTGATATAAGGTAATTTTTGGAGGGCCTCTTTCCGCCAACGGTGCTCGTGTCTCCCGTAAAAATATTGTTGATGCAAATCTGCCAATCGCACCTTAATATCCGCAGGAAAATCGGCAAATGAGGAAGTAGACATAAAGTCAATCCGGGGATGATACATCACTTTACCATCCTTCTTTTCCCGGATGAAAATGACATCTGCCAATAGATGATATAAGGCCAATTTCATGCCAGCAGGCAACTCCTGTTGCTGCACTTTCCTTTGCGTGTTGAAGGCCGATTGCATCGCATATCGCCCATTGGTGAGGCGAATCATGTAAGTATCCTTGATGATACCCGCATAATTTCCAAAGGTGCTATCCAACAGCTCATCCGTGATGTATGGCTCGCAGAAGCGTTCTTCTTCAAAACCGATATCCATATAAATCAACTCTTCCCTACTAACGGGAACGGCTGGATGAAAAAACCCCAATACGCCCTGCACCGCATCCATGGGCATTTGCCAGATGCGGAAGAAGCCCAGGATATGATCAATTCGGAAAGCATCGAAGTATTGCGCCATATGTTGGAAACGCTGCCGCCACCATTCATAGCCATCTTCGGCCATCCGCGACCAGTTATAAGTAGGGAATCCCCAGTTCTGCCCTTCCGTCGTAAAGCTGTCTGGCGGAGCTCCCGCCTGCATATCCATGTGAAATAAATCGGGATGCGTCCAAGTTTCTACACTGCACCTGCCAACACCAATAGGAATATCGCCCTTCAAGGCTATCCCCAGGGCGCGCGACTTCGTTACAGCCGCCTCCAATTGTAAGTGCAGATGATACTGCACGAAAAAATGGAATCTCACCGATTCTGCTGCTACCACATCTTCCATAATCATCGCATTCACCGCTCTGAATTGGTAGTGGCGGAAATCACTCCAGTGGCTGAAATCGGGCGACTGATACTTATCCCGCAGGTAACAGAATGCCGCATAAGGCAACAACCAATGCTCATTAGCCGCAAACCATTGCCAATAACCGGTTGTCTCCAACTGATAATCCTGTTGCTCATACAATGCATGCAGATATTTCAGTTTGAAATCCATGACTGCCTCATAATCCACCTTGTCATTATCGTTGAGGCGTTGCCGTAATAATGGCAGTTCCTGCTGCAAGGGATGTGCATCTGGAAGATGACCTACGTCCTGTAAACGGATATAGAGAGGATGTAGGGCATAGGAAGACACGGCTGCATAAGGATAAGAGTCACGCCAGGTATGCGTTGCGGTAGTATCGTTAATAGGCAGTAATTGTATCAAATGCATCTTCTGCGTGGCAGCCCATTGGGCCAACAGCGGAATATCAGCAAACTCGCCCGTACCTAGTCCTGCTACAGAACGCAGGCTGAACACCGGTACTGCTACACCTGTTCCTTTCCACGGCTGATAATTGCGACGTACAAATCCATCCTGCATGGTAACCTGCCGACCAGGTTGCGCATCAAAATGAACGTACCTGTTGTCCCCGTTTTCAAATTCCAGGAAGCGCTGTGCTTTCATATCCCAAATGCCGTATTTATAAGGCAATGGGGTAGCCACTTTCCGGAGATCCACAACGGCAGTAAAGCATTCATCTGCGGTATACTGCAAGAGAATAGGATGTGTGGCATCCCAATTTCCCAATTGTGGGCTGCTGCCCAGTAGGCATACCGTCTGATGCTGCTCCAACAAGGGAGCCTTCACTTTAAATATATGCGTAGCCGTTAGTTGGCCTGGAACAACAGTTGCTTTGTGAGGAAAGAATACCCGCGTAAACGGTGCGGTTGACCAATTATTTTCGAGGTTGGCCGCATCATTCCAGGTGTCAATAAAAACCTGGTCATATGGAGCGCCGGCACGGATGGAAATTTTCCTGAAAGCACCTTCGGTGATTGTCTGTTCCAGTTCCCGAACAAGGTAATGATACTGGAATTCGATGGTTTCTTCTTGAGGGAGATTGATATCTGCATACCACCAGTTTCCTGGCAGCCAATGCAGTTGTATAGCCTGTTTCGGGTTATTGTTACCGGCTACGGGGATGTTACCGAGCAGGAAAATATTCTGCCCGAATTGGGTTTGATAATGAAGATAGAACCTAAGTCTGTAATACATGTTTTCCTGCTAAGCCGCTACAAAATAAGGAATTCAAGCAAAAGCAGGAACGGAATAAAAAAACAAAGGCGCCCGAATGAGCGCCCTTGTGCATTATGTTTGCTTAATTGTACTTACTTCACTTCTTCAAATTCAGCATCGGTCACACTGTCACCAGCGTTGCTCTGGCTCTGTTGTTGCTGACCGCCACCGTTGGCTTGACCTGCATCAGGCGGGCCTTGGGTTGCTTTGTACAGTTCTTCAGAAGCAGCAGTCCAGGCAGCATCCAGTTCAGCAGTAGCTGTATCCAGGGCTGCACTATCCTGAGATTTGTGCGCTTCTTTCAGTTTGTGCAATGCAGTTTCGATGGTTGCTTTTTTATCAGCAGACAGTTTATCACCGTACTCTTTCAACTGTTTTTCAGTCTGGAAGATCATGCTGTCAGCTTTATTCAGCTTTTCGATTTTATCGCGTGCTTCTTTATCGCTAGCCTCATTAGCTTTGGCTTCGGTTTTCATTTTTTCGATCTCATCTTTGCTAAGACCGCTACCAGCTTCAATTTTGATGTTCTGGGTTTTACCGGTGCCTTTATCTTTCGCAGTTACATGCAGGATACCGTTTGCATCGATATCGAAAATAACTTCGATCTGAGGAACGCCACGAGGAGCAGGAGGAATATCTCCGAGGATGAAGCGGCCCAGTGTTCTATTCTGGTTAGCCATTGGTCTTTCACCCTGCAGCACGTGAATTTCTACGCTAGGCTGGTTGTCAGCAGCAGTAGAGAATGTTTCTGATTTTTTAGTAGGGATGGTAGTGTTAGACTCGATCAGTTTAGTCATAACGCCGCCCATAGTTTCGATACCCAAAGAAAGTGGGGTAACGTCCAGCAGCAATACGTCTTTCACTTCACCGGTCAGTACGCCACCTTGGATAGCAGCACCAACGGCTACTACTTCGTCAGGGTTCACACCGCGGTTAGGTTTTTTACCGAAGAATTTCTCTACCACTTCCTGGATTTTAGGAATACGGGTAGAACCACCTACCAGGATTACCTCGTCGATTTCGGAAGTATTCATACCGGCATCTTTCAGTGCAGCGCGGCAAGGTTCCAGGGTTCTTTCCACCAGGGAATCGCTCAACTGTTCGAATTTAGCACGGGTCAGTTTTTTCACCAAGTGTTTAGGAACACCATCAACAGCGGTGATATATGGCAGATTGATTTCAGTTTCTGCAGAAGAAGACAGCTCAATTTTAGCTTTTTCAGCAGCTTCTTTCAGACGCTGCCAGCTCATTGGATCTTTGTGCAGATCAACCGCTTCGTCTTTTTTGAATTCATCAGCCAGCCAGTCCATGATCACTTTATCGAAGTCGTCACCACCTAAGTGCGTATCACCATTAGTGGATTTTACTTCAAATACGCCATCGCCCAGCTCCAGGATGGAGATATCGAAGGTACCGCCACCAAGGTCAAATACCGCGATTTTGCTGTCATGATGTTTTTTATCGAGACCATATGCCAGTGCTGCGGCAGTAGGTTCGTTGATAATACGGCGAACAGTCAGACCGGCAATTTCACCAGCTTCTTTAGTTGCCTGACGTTGAGCGTCATTAAAGTATGCAGGAACAGTGATTACCGCTTCAGTCACTTCCTGACCCAGGTAATCTTCTGCTGTTTTTTTCATTTTCTGCAGAATCATCGCAGAAATTTCCTGCGGTGTATATAATCTGCCATCGATATCGATACGGGTAGTATTATTATCCCCTCTAACTACTTTATAGCTAACGTGTGTCAGTTCGTTGGACACTTCGTCAAAATGACGGCCCATAAAACGTTTAACTGACATAATTGTGTTCACAGGATTGGTAATAGCCTGACGTTTTGCAGGATCACCCACTTTCCTTTCACCATTTTTCAAAAATGCCACAACAGATGGGGTGGTTCTTCTACCCTCATCATTGGCAATAACTACCGGTTCGTTACCTTCCATTACGGCAACGCATGAGTTGGTAGTTCCTAAGTCAATGCCTATTATTTTTCCCATAGTATTAAGATTCTCCTTTAGTTGTAAGTAAAATGCGTGTTTGCGGAAAATTGTCAATGATTATGCCAAGCGGCAAGAATCTGAAAATATGTCAGTCCGATTTTTTTAAGTAATTACTGCTGAATTAAATGAATAATCACTATTTTTACCCATAGCGTCCCCAGACGTCAGATTGCTGATGTCCTTATTAGACAATTACGGGGGCTCGATTGTTCATAACCTCTGCCCGCCCAAAAGATTCTATTATCCCCGAGCCTTATCAACCATTTTTTATTGTTCATCCGCTTTAATGTTCATTCTTATGAAAAGAACCATGATATGGCAATTCGCCATAGCCTTCCTGGCATTCATGCCATTTATTGCCAAGGCCCAACAAGAAGCCACTGTTACTGTAGAAGGGGAAACCAATGAACCCAAAGCCCCATTATTCAAAGGTGGTAAAGAGTACAAAAAGTGGTACCTCGGTATTAATGGCGGCGCAACCGCTCCTGTAGCTATTACTGGCGGCAGTAACGATTTTACCAAGTGGAAAGCCGATTTTGGTTACGGCGCCTATGTTCAGTACCAAATCCTCCATTTCTTCGGCCTACGGCTGGATTATATGGGCGGACAACTGAGAGGTACTAATGATAAGAATCTTGGTAATGGTATGCCTCCCAATAGTCCTTACCTGGAATTCAAAACCAAATTGAAATACACGGGTACATTTAGCGCCATCTTCAACATCACCACTGTTAACTGGCTCACCCGCCAGAATATAGCTACCCTCTATGCCACTGTGGGTGGAGGTTTGGCAGGTTACAGCCCTACCCTCACTTTAAGAAATGGTTCTACCGTGGATTACAAGCCAGGTGGCACCATCAGTGAATTGGTAATCCCCGTTGGCGCTGGGATTAAATTCAAACTCTCCGACCTCATTAACCTGGATTTGGGATACACCATGTACTACACAGATGGCGATAACCTTGATGGCTACTATTATGGTCCCAACAAGGATAAATTCTCCTATGGCCACGTGGGCCTGGAATTCGCCCTGGGTAAAAAAGGAAGACCTCAACTCCAGTTCCACAACCCGGCCAAACAAATGTACCAAGAACTGACAGCCGAAAATTTGGCCACACGTGCCAAACTGGACGCTGCCAATGCCGCTAATGCCAGGATGGCTGCCGATATGGCCATATTGACAAAAGATTCTGATGGTGATGGCGTATCCGACTTCTTCGATAAATGCCCGAATACACCTCCAGGCGTAAAAGTGGATGGAAGCGGTTGCCCACTCCCAGTGCCAGAAGCGCCAAAAGTGGAAGAAAAAGTAATCATCACAGAAGAAGACAGAGGTATTGTGAAAGAAGCTATCCGCAACCTCGAATTCGACTTTGCAAAAGCTTCGATCAAACCTGAATCCTATCCTTCTCTGGATAGAGTGGCCGAACTCCTCAAACGCAAAAATCTGAACCTTAAACTCTCAGGCCACACCGATAACGTAGGTAGCCTCAAACGGAATATGGAACTGTCTAAAGAAAGAGCAGAATCCGTTAAAAACTACCTCGTAGCTAAAGGGGTGCTGACAAATAAAATTGAAGCGGTGGGTTATGGTCCTACCCAACCTATCGCTTCCAATAAAACTGCCGCTGGCCGTCAGAAAAACCGCCGCGTAGAGTTTACGATCTTCTAATACAAGCTATATCAAAAATAAAAAGGGAAAGGACGTCTGCGACGTCCTTTCCCTTTTTATTTTTGGGGCTCTCCCAAAGCTCAGCGCAGCGTCACCGCCCGAAGGGCGAAACAAACCAAATCGACATCGAAGATGTCGATTTAAATATCGCAGATAACGATAATTATCATTATAAGTTGACATCTTCGATGTCAACTTGCGGAGTTCCGGGCTTCGCCCGGTTGCTACCGCAGGCATAGCGATTGTCCTGAAATGACTTTTTTGTCAGCTTCAGGCAGGAGTTTTTTTGTGCTGCTTGACCACCTTTTTATCTAGTATAAAAAATATTTATATGTTTTCGTGTATCCGGCACAGTTATTGTCTTTCCCGAATCCTCAAACAATAACATATCATGAAAAAACTTATTCTGTCCGGCGTTCTTGCAGTAGGAGCTTTACTGAGCGCACAAGCACAAAACATTAAGTTTGGTGTGAAAGGTGGTCTGAACATCACTAAACTCACCAATACAGACAATGCTAAAACCAAAGCTGGCTTTAATGTTGGTGGTTTCGTAAACATCGGCCTGAACAAAGAATGGGCTATTCAACCAGAGGTACTGTACTCAGGACAAGGTGTGAAAGTAAACAACCCAAGTCCTATTCCTGATGAAACTTTCAAAGCAGATTACATCAGCGTCCCTGTAATGGTGCAATACTCTATCGCTCCTAGCTTCTACCTGGAAGCGGGTCCACAGGTGAGTTTCCTGGCTAGCGCTAAAGACAAAATAGGCTCCAACACCTCCGACATGAAAAAATACATGGCTGGTGCTGATTTCGGCCTGGGTTTCGGTCTGGGTTACAAATTTGATTGTGGTGTAGGCGTATCCGGCAGATACATGTTCGGTATCACCGACGCTTTCAAAAGCGACTACTCTACCAACAGCAAAAACTCTGTTGCTCAAATCGGTCTGTTCTATGCTTTCTAATTGCTAAGCTCAACTTTAGACAAATTTATTCAAAGCCGCGGGGTACTATCCCGCGGCTTTATTATTCCATGGCCCACCAGAGCGGCACGTGTCTCCCTAACTTTACCCCCTATACGTATATAGCCCCTTTACGTACTTTGTGCACTTTGCTAGAAACAATTATCTTTGCTCTTCGCATTAATCATTTTCAGCATGAGTGTTGTTCAATCAATCAGAACGGCCGCAGTGGCCGCCATTAAATCACTTTACGACCAGCAGGTAACGGAAGCTGACATCTCTGTCAATATTACCAAACCTGAATTCGAAGGTGAATATACCATTGTCGTTTTCCCATTCACTAAATTCAGCCGACAAAAACCGGAAGAAACCGGCCAACGAATCGGTGAATACCTGCAAAACAATCACCAGGAGCTGATTTCCGGTTTCAATGTGGTAAAAGGTTTCTTGAACCTCGTTATTAACCACAGCTACTGGGCTGCTTTCCTGCAACAACAATACAGCAATACCAAATTTGGAATACAACCCGCCAATGGTAAAAAAGTCATGGTGGAATATTCCTCTCCCAATACGAACAAACCGCTGCACCTCGGTCACCTGCGCAATAACTTCCTAGGTTATTCTATCGCAGAAATCCTGAAGGCAAACGGTTTCGAAGTGATTAAAACCAACCTGGTCAACGACCGTGGTATCCATATTTGTAAATCCATGCTGGCTTGGCAGGAGTTCGCCCACGGCGATACCCCTCAATCCACTGGTATCAAAGGAGATCACCTCGTAGGCGACTACTATGTGAAGTTTGAATCTGTAGTGAAAGAACAGGCGGAACCTATCATCGACCGCGTGCTGGAACGCGATTTCCGCGACTTCAACCCCACTGAAATTGAAAAGTTGGAGAAACTGGTAACTGCACTCCACAAACCAGAAGTACAGGCCGATGAAGATAAAATAGGGAAAATTATGGGCGACATCAAAGAGATGTCCCGTAATAAAACGGAGATCATGTTGCAAGCCAAAATTATGCTGCAGCAATGGGAAGCCGGCAACCCTGAAGTACGCGAGCTGTGGAACAAAATGAACGGATGGGTATACGAAGGCTTCGATGTTACCTATAAAAAACTGGGCATTGACTTCGATAAAATGTACTACGAAAGCGAGACTTACCTCCTAGGTAAAGACCTGGTAGAAGACGGTTTGCGTAAAGGTGTACTCTTCAAAAAAGAAGATAACTCCGTATGGATCGACCTCACCGCTGATGGCCTGGATGAAAAACTCCTCCTCCGTGGTGACGGAACTTCTGTTTACATGACGCAGGACCTGGGTACTGCCCGCCTGAAATATGACGACTACCAAATGGATCAAAGCATCTATGTAGTAGCCGATGAACAGAATTATCACTTTAAAGTATTACAACTCATCCTCGAGAAATTGGGCGAGCCTTCTGCTCCTGGTATTTTCCACCTGAGCTATGGCATGGTGGAACTGCCACATGGTCGTATGAAGAGCCGTGAAGGTACCGTAGTGGATGCGGATGATATGATCGATGAAATGGTGAAAGCCGCGGAAGATAAGACCAAAGAACATATCACTAAAAAACTGTCCGACTTATCAGAAGGCGAACTGTATGAACTGTATGAGACCATCGGTCTTGGTGCGATGAAATTCTTCTTGCTGCGTGTAGATCCTAAGAAGAGAATGATCTTCAACCCGGAAGAATCTATTGACCTGAACGGCTTCACCGCCGCTTTCGTTCAATATGCACATGCACGTATCAAATCCATCCTGCGTGATCCGGGTAATGAAGATGCCGTAGCTGAGCTAAACAAGTATACCTACAACGGTACTTTGTTGCCAATGGAGAAAGAACTGATCTCCCTGAACGAGCAGTTCCCAGGTATTCTTGCAGATGCGCATAAGGAAATGAGCCCTTCTGTGATTGCTAATTATGCGTTCCAACTGGCACAAACCTTCAACTCTTTCTATGCAGAAAAAGCGGATGGCGTACCTACCTACTCCATCACGAAAGCGGAAAATGAAGAGAAGAAAAAACTGCGTCTGCAGATTATTCAGTTGACTGCCAATACCATTGCAAAAAGTATGCAACTGCTAGGTATTCGCGTACCTGAGCGTATGTAATAAAAATAAAACGCTGCGGACCGAAAGGTTCGCAGCGTTTAGCAGCTTGCAGCCACCGTGGCCAAACTGCCGAAGAAGATACCACAGTCATCAGCACAACGTAACAAGAGCTTGCCTTTCCTGTAAAACGTTGTTTGTAATCACTTCTCTACTGTGGCGAATAGCTTTATCTATATAACGTATATTCTTTGTCGTTAGTCTATTGATTAGGCATTTGCTGTGCCTGATCGCATAATTTCTCTCCCTTCTCTTTCTCACCTGCACCCATATACGATTTCCCCAACATAAACAGTGCAAAAGCATTGCCAGGTTCATGTTTCAACACTGCTGTCCAGGCATTTACTGCCGCTGGATAATTTGCTTTCCTGTAATTGGCATGCGCCAGGTTAAATAATACCTGTTCATTATCGGGCTGCAACTGGCTGGCTTTTGTCAGTAACTGAATACTTTTATCCAGTTGTCCGCATTGCATGGCAGCTACGCCTGCATGCAAACAGAATAGCGCCTGTTGATCGCATCCATACAGAGCAGCTTTATCAAAAGCCTTACTGGCAGCGGGAAAATCAGCATCATTAAAATACATCATTCCTAACTCGTACCAGCTTTCTGCGTGGGTACTATCTACTGCCAGCTCTTGCTGATAATAGTGTATGCTTTCGCGGTAGTTGCCCAACTGACCTTGTATTTGTGCCAGTTTTTGTAGCAGCAGTCCGTTGTCTGGATGCTCATTCACTGCATCCTGCAGCACTTCTAGGGCATTGTCGTACTGTTGAAGATGATAATAACTAAGTCCTATCACCTGCGTGGCAGCAGTGATTCCCAGTTGTTTTGCCCGAGAACTGTATTGCAAAGCCAGCTTATAGTCCTTACCTGCAAAGTAACTATCTCCCAGTTCACTATACGCAGCAGCGCAGGTAGTATCTGCCTGAATAGCCGCCAGAAAGCATTCGCGCGCAGCGAGTAGCTTTCCTGATTTCTTCAGGGCAAGACCTTCCCGTAATAGTTGTCGGGATTTATCATGTGATGTATTCCGATGGATCGCTGTGGCAGGCTGAATCCCCATCCATAGCAATAAGAATGGTATCAGCAGGTTTTTTCGACAGGATATCATGTCCGGCAGTTACGTATACCGACAAATATAAATAAATATTAATTTAATGATATTATTTTTTTGTTATATAGGAAGACACGGGTCAAATAGACAGCATGCTGCCGGAGAATGCAAGGGGGAGCAGGTCGTTTGCCTTTTCCACAATGTATACTTTACCACTAAGTCCACCCATAATCAGGCGGATAGGTTCTTGTTGGCGCATTTCTACTTCTGCCAGTGATTGCCTGCAGATGCCACAAGGAGATATAGGTTGTGAGCTATCTCCATTCAGGTTATGATAGCTAATAGCGATTGTTTCGATGGCTACATCCGGATAAACCGAAGCAGCTGCTGCCAGCGCAACTCTTTCTGCACAGAGGCCTACAGGAAAGGAGGCATTTTCCTGGTTGGAGCCAGCGATGATTTCGCCGTTAACGAGCCTTGCTACGGCTCCAACCTGGAAATGAGAATATGGTGCATACGCATGTTGCGTAACGTCACGAGCTTCATTGAGCAGCCATGCATCCGCATCTTCCAGTTCTTTGATATCATCATAAACTGAGAATTCGAATTGTTGCAGTTGTTTTGCCATGACTGTAATTTTTTTGGGTTATTTGATTGTTCTGAACAGTCGGCTCCAGCGGATACCACCTTCACCATAGCTCATCCAGATCATCCATGCCTTACCAACTACGTGATCTTCTGGAACAAAGCCCCAGTAGCGGGAATCGAGGGAGTTATTACGATTGTCTCCCATCATCCAATAGTAGTTCATTTTAAAGGTATAGCTGTCTGTCGCCTGACCGTTGATGATAAATTTACCATCTTTTCTTTCTAAGGTATTGCCTTCATACACGCGGATTACGCGGTCGTACAGGGCAATATTGCTATCGTCCAATTTAACGGTAGCGCCTTTTTTAGGAATGTATAAAGGACCAAAGTTTTCTTCTGTCCAATGGAAATGTGTTGTATCGTGTGGGAAGATATCGTTGTAATCGAAGTTGACATTGATATTTGCTTCTTCAAATACAACAAGACTTTTCACGACTGGGAACTGTTTCAATGCAGCCGCCTGCTCAGGAGTCAGGTTGTATACATAGTGACTGGCATCTATCGTAGCATCCGGACCAGTAATACCCATTTCTTCCATACGCGTTGGATTGAGGGCATCTCCGGTGGTTTCAATCATATAGCGATGTTGGCTACCAGCAGGTACAGGCGCAGCCTGACCATTGATGAATACTTGTCCGTGTACGATACGGATGGTATCACCAGCTTCTGCCATACAACGCTTAATATAGTTCTCCCTTTTATCTACTGGGCGATGAATAACTTTATAGTTGTTGTTTACTTCTGACCATCCAAACTGACGCACCATCCTGTAATAGCTTGGATCTGCGGCATCCAGCGCCACGGTATCTCCTTCTGGGAAGTTGAATACCACTACATCGTAGCGTTTTACGTCAGACAAACCAGGCAACCTGCGATATTTCCATTGCACCGCTTCTGAATAAGCAGGAGTGTTTTTGGTAAGAGGCATGGTATGGTGTACGAAAGGCACTGCCAGTGGGGTCATCGGAATACGGGGACCATAACTGATCTTGCTTACAAACAGGAAGTCGTTCACAAGAAGGGTTTTCTCCATGGAAGGAGTCGGAATAGTATAGGCCTCAAAAATAAAAGTGCGAATCAGTGTAGCGGCTATAATAGCGAATATACCAGCGTCCAGCCATTCCCGAGCCACAGACTTCTTTTTCTTGGGCTGCTTGTCCTTATTATTTTTCCAAAATGCCAGGTTCATTCAGTTAGGCTTAAGTTAAATGCTTAAAAAGGCAAATATAATATTCTGTCTTATCCTTCCATCTTTTATACGGGAAAACTTTCTTAAAAATACCTTAATGTTTAGCCCGAAATACTCTCCAGATGGATAATTCCATTATTAAAGATATTGAAAATAGTGTAAGAAGGGGTTATGAAGATGGTCAACACGCGACTATAACATGGTTTCAGCCAATATACGACTGATCTCTCCGGCCCTATTCATTACCATAAAATGGCCGCCATTACGGATAATATGAGTAGGGTGCACATGCTTTATCGGGAAGGGATGATCTTTATCTCCGTTAATATGCACCAAGTTTTCTGGTACGTACTCGTTCTGCCAGTGTAATATAACGTTGATGGCCCAACGGGTATAAGCATAATCCTTTTTTGAAAGGTATTCGCGTAGCAACTGTTTCTCTTCGGGCGACTGCGCATCCATGTAGCGTTCCACTACAAAACGTCGGTTCTGGAAGATGATGAAATCTGGCAGTTGGAGTAGATGTAGTCTCAATACCCAATCAAAATAACTAGGTTTTTCACTCGTATGCTTGATACTTGATATCAGGATATTTTGTTCAACGGGCCGGATCTTCGCTATTTCCAGGCTCATGATGCCG
This sequence comes from Chitinophaga sp., assembly GCF_019236475.1. Classification (GTDB taxonomy): domain Bacteria; phylum Bacteroidota; class Bacteroidia; order Chitinophagales; family Chitinophagaceae; genus Chitinophaga. The sequence continues at coordinate 61,548 of NZ_JAFAIX010000009.1, read as the reverse complement.
CCAAAAGAGAGACCGAGGATACTGACAGGACCATCAGCAGTTATGCTTTCTGCCATACGGGCTGCATAACTGCTGATAGACTCATTTGGCAATGGAGGAATCCAGGGCAGATGATGCAACTCATATTCCGCTGGGAAACGCAGATGTTGAAAGGCTCTTTCATCCGCTCCCAGTCCACTTATGAGGTACAAATGCTTTCTGGTCATTGCGATATTATCTTAAGAATTGACTTTTTTCTTATCACGATTTGGCACTACAAAATCATCCACATCTTCTGCGGTAATGGTTTTCCCGGAGAGGATAACCAGTCGCTCTACAACGTTTCTGAGTTCACGGATATTACCGGACCAGTTATGTTGTTGCAATGCTTTCATCGCGTCTTTATCGATTTGTTTGCGGGAGATACCATACTCATTACAAACCGCATCCAGGAAGTTATCTACCAATAATGGCACATCATCCCGACGATCGTTCAGGGAAGGCACGTGGATCAGGATTACGCTCAGACGGTGGTATAAGTCGAGGCGGAAATTCTTTTCTTCCACTTCGCGGAGCAGATCTTTGTTGGTAGCAGCCACTACGCGAACGTCTACACTGATTTCTTTATCGCCGCCTACACGGGTAATCTTACCTTCTTGGAGGGCGCGCAATACTTTTGCTTGGGCGCTGAGACTCATATCTCCGATTTCATCGAGGAAGAGGGTACCGCCGCTAGCTTGTTCGAATTTACCGATACGTTGTTTTACCGCAGAAGTAAAGGAACCTTTTTCGTGGCCGAACAGTTCACTTTCAATCAGTTCACTAGGGATAGCAGCACAGTTTACTTCCACCATAGGGCCAGCAGCGCGGCTGCTCAGCTCATGGAGCCAGCGGGCCACCAGTTCTTTACCCACCCCGTTTTCACCCGTGATGAGTACGCGGGCATCAGTAGGAGCTACTTTCTCCAGTGTTTCTTTTATTTTGAGAATGGGAGCAGACTCCCCTATCATTTCAGGCACTTTGTTCACCTTGCGACGTAATGTTTTGGTTTCAGTTACCAGGGTGGTTTTATCCATGGCATTACGCAATGTGATCAACAGGCGGTTCAGGTCTGGTGGTTTGGAGATATAATCATACGCGCCTTTTTTCACGGCATCCACTGCGGTATCGATGTTACCGTGTCCTGACACCATAATGATCGGAATATCAGGATTGATTTCCCTGGCTTTCTCCAGGAATTCCAATCCATCCATTTTTGGCATTTTGATATCGCACAGTACAGCATCGTACTGTTTATCTTTAAACATTTTAAAACCTTCTTGTCCATCTGCCGCCTCATCAACTTTATACCCTTCGTAACTTAAGATTTCCGTAAGGGTCTTACGGATGCTTTTTTCATCATCAATTATTAAAATGTTTGCCATAGTATGATTAAGTGTTAATTCACAGACGCCAAAAATAAGATTCTTACCCAAGAAACCGGTACAAAGAGTTGCTAAAATTGTTGCTAAACGCAGTTAAATATCAGAATTAGTCCACTACCTTTGTAGATTTATATGTAATTTTATTGTTAGATCACAGGCCGGACCCTGTAATTCCAAACCGCATATGAATGATTTTCTGGATGAATTGAAGCGGCGGCACCAATCGGCGGCGGCGAGCGCATTTCCCGCCACGGGAGCTGTCAATGACTTTGCCAACAACTTATTAAATTGGTTATTTCCCGAACATACTGGCCAGGTAATGGCAGATCCTGTAATGCTGGAGCAATATGGCCAGCAACTGGAGATACAACTCGAATTACTCCTGCAATCGATGCAGCATCAGTTACCTGATACAGCTTCGCAACTGAGTCGTCAGTTCATGCAGCAGGTGCCGGGTATGTATGAAGATTTGAAGAAAGACGCGGATGCTATTTTACAGGGAGATCCCGCGGCCACCTGCCTCTACGAGGTAATCCGGGCATATCCGGGCTTTTATGCGGTGGCATTCTACCGGATGGCACATATTCTCTGTAAGCTGCGGGTACCGCTTTTTCCAAGGATGATTACGGAGTTGGCACATAGCAAAACAGGTATTGATATTCACCCTGGGGCCGTTATTGCCCCTTGGTTCTGTATAGATCACGGTACAGGAGTGGTTATTGGTGAAACCACCGTGATTGGCCCACATGTGAAGTTATACCAGGGCGTGACCCTTGGCGCATTGAGTGTGGACAAAGAAATGGCGCATAGCAAGCGTCATCCTACTATTGAAGAGCATACTGTCATTTACGCAGGCGCCACTATATTGGGAGGTGATACCATAGTTGGGCATCACAGTATCATAGGTGGTAATGTGTGGCTGATAAGAAGTGTCGAGCCTTTCTCTCGTATATACTACAAAGCAGAACACAGATTAACAGAACTGTAATCATAAACCATGGCTACAATATTAGACTTGGTGGGCAATACCCCACTGGTAGAACTGAAAAAGATTTCTGCTAACCCCGCAGTTACCATTTACGGTAAACTGGAAGGCAATAATCCCGGTGGTAGTGTGAAAGACCGTGCCGCATACGGGATGATTAAAGGAGCACTGGACAGAGGCGAACTGAAACCAGGCATTAAGCTCATCGAAGCTACCAGTGGCAATACTGGTATTGCGCTGGCCATGATTGCCAATCTCTTTGGTATTGAGATAGAGCTGGTAATGCCCGCAGATGCCACCCTGGAAAGAGTACAAACCATGCAGGCATATGGGGCTAAAGTGATACTGACGCCTAAAGAGCAATCCATGGAAGGTTCCATTGATTATGCCAATGAGCAGGTGGCGAAAGGCGGTTATTTCATGTTGAATCAATTCGCCAATCCGGATAATTACATGATGCACTATAAGACCACTGGTCCTGAGATCTGGAAAGATACCCAGAGCAGGATTACGCATTTTATCAGTGCCATGGGGACGACAGGTACTATTATGGGTGTTTCTCGCTTTTTAAAGGAGCAAAATCCAGATATACAGATAGTAGGCTGTCAACCTACCGAAGGTTCTAAAATTCCAGGAATCCGCAAATGGTCGGAGGCTTATTTGCCGAAGATCTTTGACAGATCTAGGGTTGATCAGATCATGGATATTTCGGAAGCCGAAGCCCGTGAAATGACTAGGCGATTAGCCAAGGAGGAAGCCGTATTCTGTGGCATGAGTAGTGGCGGAGCAGTGGCCGCGGCGGCAAGATTGTCTAAGGAGCTGCGTAGTGGCGTATTGGTTTGTATTATTTGTGATCGGGGCGATAGGTATTTGAGTAGTGATTTATTTGCGTAATGACATATAAAGCAGCATAAATAAAAAAAGTCCGGTGCAAATGCGCCGGACTTTTTTTGTATAACGAAGTTGGAAATTACTTCTTCATGTACATCACTTCTTTCACCAGTTTCACGGTACGTTCCACATCAGGGAGGTACAGTTTCACCAGGTTTGGAGCGTAGTGCATAGGAGCATCTTGCGCAGTGATACGACGGATTGGAGCATCCAGGTAGTCGAATCCTTCTTTCTGGATACGGTAGGTAATTTCAGAAGAAACAGAAGCGAAAGGCCATTGTTCTTCCACGATTACCAGGCGGTTTGTTTTCTTAACTGATTCCAGGATGGTGAACCAGTCCAGTGGGCGGATGGTACGGAGGTCGATTACTTCGGCTTCGATCCCTTCTTTAGCCAGTTCTTCAGCGGCGCCCAGGGCTACTTTCATCATTTTGTTGAAAGAAACGATGGTAACGTCTTTACCTGCGCGTTTGATATCTGCTTTACCGATTGGAATGATATATTCTTCTTCAGGAACTTCGCCCATATCGCCATACATCTGCTCAGATTCCATGAAAACAACTGGATCGTCGTCGCGGATAGCGGCTTTCAGCAGACCTTTAGCATCGTAAGGGTTAGATACGGAGATTACTTTCAGGCCTGGGATATTGGCATAGTAGCTTTCGAAAGCAGTGGAGTGCTGAGCACCCAATTGACCTGCAGAACCGTTTGGTCCGCGGAAAACGATAGGGCAACCTACCTGGCCACCGCTCATTGCCAGCATTTTAGAGGCAGTATTGAGGATCTGATCCAGTGCGAGCACTGCGAAGTTCCAGGTCATGAACTCAACTACTGGGCGAAGACCGTTTTGTGCGGCACCAACGCCAATGGCAGCGAAACCGAGTTCAGCGATCGGCGTGTCGATAACACGTTTAGGTCCAAACTCATCCAGCATTCCCTGGCTCACTTTGTAAGCACCATTATATTCGGCTACTTCCTCCCCCATAAGGAAAACCCGTTCATCACGGCGAAATTCCTCCTGCAGGGCTTCTCTTAAGGCTTGTCTGAAAGCTATCTGACGCATGCTAATCTTAATAAAGTTTGAAAGTTTAATTGCCTAGTTTTCTTTTAGGCAGGGCAAAAATATCGTTTGTTGGCGAAAAAGCAAAGGAAAAAAAACCAGACAACATAAAGTATAATATTTATATATTTATATTTTGATATTTAAATATATTTCACATCCTGATGAAATGATTACCATTACAATCCTTGGTATATCCTACTTGGCTGCGCTTTCCATCCGTATTAAGAATGTAAAAGCGCCTGTATTGCGGCTGTTGACTTGGAACCTCCATATCATTTTGCTAGCATTGGCTGTTATCAGCCTGATATTGTCTTTAAACGGTTATGGGTTCAAAGGGGCCCAGACGGAGCGGGTGATTTTCTCTTTGTATGCAGGCACCGGATTGGTCCTCTACGGCCTCTCCAAGCCTGAAATTAACGCTCGCTATTATTACCTGGCCGGTTTATTTGCTTTGCCCTTTGTGTTAGTATTTGGGCTTATAATACCCGTTGTGCGCACCTATGTGCTGATGCTAGCGCTCACGCTCTATTCCGATAGCGAGTTCCAACGCTACAAAATAGATGACGACTATGCCATTCAGACCAAAACCATGGGTATCATGTCTCGCTATCCTGTTTACAGCATGATAGAGGACAAATACGGGGTTTTCGAAAAAATAACTCCAGGGGTCATTGATCCGCAGGCATTTCCAGCAGCGATTCGCCTCACTAAAAAAGGCGCCGATAGTGTAAGGATTCAGTTTATTAAGAGTGGTACAATGAAGACTGGCGGTACAAACAGTATAGATACGGTGATGGCTTTGAAACAGGGATATTTGCAATAATAAAAGGGAAATGGGTAAAGATGTTTTTACTTATGACCTATCGTACGACCGGATGAATTCAAGACTGTTTGGAATAAATAACATATCAATACAGTCCCGGTTCCTGATACAAACCTGATTACGGGTCTGGTCTTTGAAACGTGAACCAGGATAGATCTCCTTTCCCGCGACAATCCATTTTCTTACGGAATCGTATGGCATCAATCCAAATGATTCATTGAGTTGATGTAAATATTCAATAGCTGCACCTTCTAAAATTTCTTGGATATTGTCATCCTGGGTAGGAAAAACATAACCCATTTTAGTCGCTATGTTTACAAGGTTATCGAAACATAATTTCGCCACTTCCTGACACTGTGGATCTTCTAAATCCAGGCAATGTCCAAGGTGCATCATGCCACCTATAACTGTCATTTTATTTTCCTGATCCTCGACGTCTGGTCTGGGCTGCCTGACTTCACAAAAGTAAATGCCCTTACCAAGGCGGTAATCATCATCTGTCAACGGAAGGTCTACTTTTCCGCTGGCTACATTGCGAGCTAATGCAGCATCGCATTCTTGAAATCCAATCATTGTTTTGCTTTGCATTCGTTTAAAAGATTAAAAGGTTTAGTAAAATCGGCGTTTTCATCCCAAATACCTGCTGCTACAAGATCCATCAATCCATGTGACGGATCTGCTTCCAACTCCTCTGCTTTTTTACGCAGGAATGCAAGGAGTTTTTCTTGATTCTTTTTTTTTGTTGCTGCCCAATTAGTAAAGCCTGATGGATTCACAACTACTTCAAGTGATTTAACCATATGCTAATTTTTTTAGTATGACTCGAAAATAGATCAAATATCAATCTCACCATAATTATTTTTGTTAATCATTTGTGATTATAATTCAATTATTTATATGACATTTCAAGCATCAAAATGAGAATATAATTATCATTTTAAGAAACAAAAAAACCTGCCGTAACAGGTTTTACTTTTGGCTGATTATGTTTCCATTTTACGACCGCTGCCCAATAACCTGTCCCTTGACCAAATCAGTCACGATCAACTTCAATCCAGAAATACTGGTGTCAATAACATCCAATCGTTTTTTAAAGTCGTGGTCCATCTCATTAATCCTGTTTCCTAATCCTTTAAAATCCTTCTTCATTCCATCAAATCCGCGATCCATTAGCTGATACTCCTGTTCAAACTTGTTGTCTATGGATATTAGTTCCTCTCTAAAATCTTTCAAATTTTTATTCAGCCCTTTAAGATTAGTCGCTATTTCCTCAAAGCGAGTATCCATTCCTTTTAAGGCAGCTAAAATTTCTTGCATCTGTTCATCCGACATGTAACGTAATTTTTTGGGTTAATAATCAATTTTATCATTCAAAATTAGCGCGCTTTCCCCTTGGAAAATCAGCACAAAAGTTAATCTAATGTTATTGTATATTAATTATTTATACATTATTTAATTGATTAAATAATTATCATTCTGATTATAGCTGACACAAAAAGGACGCCTCCATTATTTTTGAGACGCCCTGTTACTTTTGACTAAATCCATTCATTTTACTGCATCTACAGTATTTTATCCATAGCCTCCTGCTGCATTTTGCCAAACTCGGTCAAGATTGTTTTTACACCTGAAAAACTTTGGTCAATAACCTTAAATCGTGCTTCAATCTTCCTGTCCATCACAGTTAACTTATTCCTTAATCCTTTGAAATCTTCCTTCATGGTATCAAATCTACCTTCCAGAAGATAAAACCTCTGTTCGAATTTGATGTCCATGGAAATTAGCCTTTGTTCAAGATCTTTCCCTTGTTTGTTCAAGCCTCTGACTTGATTATCCAAGCCTTTAACTTGATTGCCCAAGCTTTCAAAATTAGTCTCCAAAACATGGAGTCGATCATCAACTTTGTGGAGCCGATTATCTACTCCTTCGAGTCGTTTATCTACTCCTTCGAGTCGATTTTCTACTCTTTCAAGTCGATTATCCATTCCTTCAAGCCGACCATCCATTCCTTTCAAAGCAGCTAAAATTACTTGCATCTGATCATCTGACATGTAATTGCATTTTTGGGTTAAAAAAATGAATCTTATCATCCAAAATTAGCGAGCTTTACCTCTCAAAAATCAGTAGAAAAGTTAATCAAATGTTATTGAAGATTAATAATTTATACATTATAAAATTGATACAATAATTATCATTTTGATCAGATTTGACACAAAAAAAAGCCTGTCTTTTCAGACAGGCTTACAAATAAAATATTATGGCAGTTGTTATACTCGTTCAATGATGATCGCACTAGCGCCACCACCACCATTACAAATACCTGCTACTCCGTAGCGCGCATTCTCCTGGTGTAAAATGGAATTCAAGGTAACTACGATCCTAGCACCACTGCATCCAATCGGATGCCCCATAGACACCGCACCACCCCATACATTCACTTTCTCCATAGGCAAGCCCAGATCTTTGGCATTCGCAATAGGTACACAACTGAATGCTTCATTTACCTCTGCAAAATCCATGTCTGTAATCTTCAGACCTGCTTTATGCAATGCATTATTGATCGCTTTTACCGGCGTAGTGGTAAACCACTCAGGCGCCTGAGACGCATCTGCAAAACTTACGATCTTAGCCAGTGGCTTCAATCCCAGCTCCTTCAGCTTCTCGCCGCTCACCAGTAATACCGCCGCTGCACCATCATTCAGATTGGAGGCATTGGCCGCAGTAATGGTACCATCTTTCTGGAAGGTAGGCTTCAGGGAAGGGATCTTATCGAAAATTACTTTCTTGTAGTCTTCATCTTCCGAAACAGTTACTACTTGTTTGCCTGGAATCTCTACTGGCAGGACTTCTGATTTGTAGTGACCTTTTTCCCAAGCTGCCGCAGCACGTTTGTAACTCTGAATAGCATAGGCGTCCTGGTCTTCACGGGTGATGTGATATTCGCTCGCGCAGATTTCTGCGGCATTACCCATATGGAAATCCTTGTAAGGGTCCCAGAGGCCATCGCGAATAATACCATCGGTAATAGCGCCATGTCCCAGTTTGTAACCGTTGCGGGCTTTATCCAGGTAATAAGGCACCTGACTCATGTTTTCCATACCGCCGGCTACCACCACGTCGTTATCGCCGAGCATAATGCTCTGCGCACCCAACATAATGGCTTTCATACCGGAAGCACATACCTTGTTGACAGTAGTAGTAGGAACTGTATTAGGAAGACCTGCACCCAGACTCGCCTGGGTAGCTGGCGCCTGCCCCAAGTTGGCACTGATCACATTCCCCATATACACTTCGTTTACCTGATCCGCCGCTACTCCAGCCCTTTCCAGAGCCGCCTTGATGACGATAGAACCCAGTTTGGTTGCAGCAATTCCAGACAGCCCACCGTTAAATGAACCTATTGGTGTACGAACAGCAGATACTATAAATACTTCTTTCATCTGATAAAAGATTGTTTGGCTTATGATAATCTCCAAATATAACGAAAAGGAAGGGAATGAATGCTCACTGGGATTTTTAGCGTATGTTTGTAGATGTATTTGGAAAGAACGTGATTTCTCAGAACACCATACAGCAGATTCTCAGCCGCATAGATATTGTGGAAATAGTAGGTTCGTTTGTGAAACTCAAAAAGCGCGGCGCCAATTATTTAGGCAACTGCCCTTTTCACAACGAAAAGACTCCCAGCTTCACCGTATCTCCCAGCAAGGAAATCTATAAATGCTTCGGTTGCGGCGCCTCTGGCAACGCGATCAGCTTTGTCATGGAGCATGAGAAATACTCCTATGTGGAAGCCCTCCGCTGGCTGGCGCAAAAATATCAAATCGATGTAGAGGAAACGGAAGTAAGTCCCGAACTCCGCCAATACCAGCAACTGGCCGATAGTCTTTACATTATCAACGGCTTCGCCAAAGAATACTTCACCGATACCCTCTTCCACTCAGAGGAAGGCCAGAATGTAGGCCTCTCCTACTTCGAAGAACGCGGATTCACGGAAGAGACTATACGTAAATTCCAACTCGGTTACTGCCTGAATACCCGTGATTCATTTGTCAAAACGGCAACGGCAAAAGGCTATAACCTGGAATACCTCCAGAAAACAGGCCTGGTAACCATCCGCAATGAACAACCTGCGGATAATTACCGCGGACGTGTCATCTTCCCTATCCATAACCAATCGGGAAAAGTACTCGGATTTGGCGCCCGTATCCTCGTTAAATCTGATAAGGCGCCTAAGTATATCAACTCCCCGGAGAATGAGATATACGTGAAGAGTCGCGTGCTATACGGTACTTACTTCGCCAGACATGCTATTGATAAACTCAATGAATGTCTGCTCGTAGAGGGCTATACGGACGTTATTTCCCTGCACCAAGCAGGCGTAGAAAACGTGGTAGCCTCCAGCGGTACCTCCCTGACGCAGGATCAGCTTCGCCTGATAAAGAAATACACCAACAACCTCACTATCATCTACGACGGTGATGCTGCCGGTGTGAAGGCTGCCCTCCGTGGTCTGGACATGGCCATTGAAGAAGGCCTTAACGTGAAGCTGGTATTGCTCCCTGAAAAAGAAGACCCGGATAGCTATGTGCAACGCATTGGCGCTACCGCATTCCGTGAGTTTATTGAGGAGAATAAAAAAGACTTCGTTCTCTTTAAACTGGAGATTAGTCTCCGTGATGCCGGCAATGATAGCGTAAAGAAATCACAGCTCGTAAATGAAATCGCGGAAACCATTTCCAAGATTGATAAAGCGGAAGATTTCACTCGTCAGCAGGACTATATCCGCCAATGTAGCCAGCTCCTGAAAATCGATGAACAGGGACTGATTACGCTGGTCAATAAATATATCCGCGAGCGACTCGTAAAAAGAGAACAACAGTATAATAAGAATAACCCGGCTCCGCCAGACGATGCGCTCTCCGATGAGGCTATTGCAGCCATGGAAGCGGCAGAAGCAGCCTATGGATCAGATAACCTCTTTAACCCTGATGAAAAGCAGGAAAGAGAACTGGTGAAAATATTGCTGCGATTTGGCGATCGGCCATTCAGCGAGGAAGCACAGAATACAGTAGCGGATTACGTCTTCCATCTTCCCTATGATTTTGAATCATTGGTCGATAGTGAACTGGTTAAACGTATCCTCCGGGAATACAAACGCATCTACGATGAGGGTACTATTCCGGATAAAAAACAGTTCCTGTATCATGAAGATCAAGACTTAGCCAAAAGTATTGCCCTTATTATCGAAGATAAAGAGGCTGACCTAAGCGTTAACTGGAAGGAGAGATTTGAAATTGATACGGTTTATGGAGACGTAGCCTATCTGAAAGACACTATTTCCACTAGTAACTATCTCATATTGCGGAAGATCAAGAAGATGATTATTGAGAATCAGCAGGAAGCTGCTACGCTGAGCGATATAGAGGAGTTGAAACGCTGTATGGAATTACACCAGCACCTGAAACAACTCGAAAAAGAGCTGACCCAGGGGCTGGGTACGGTTATCTTTAAATAATCCCTGATTACTTAATTTTTTCCCAAATCTGGAAGGAGAAAGGATATTGATTTCTTTCATCCGCTTCATGGCGCTCATCACTTACCAATTCCCATTTATTTCCATCTATTTCCGGGAAAAACGCATCGCCAGGAACTACGGCATAGACGCGGGTCATGTAGATTCTATCTGTGATATCCATTGCTTGTTCGAAGATCTCGCCACCACCGGTGATGAATACTTCCTGCACATCATAGGTTTTGGCGCGATCCAGGCCGGCTTGGAGGGAATCCACGACGATGGTCCCTACTGGCGCATAATCCATCTGACGTGTAATCACAATATTAGGACGGTTAGGCAAAGGCTTACCTAATGACTCAAAGGTTTTACGACCCATCACAATGGGTTTGCCAGTGGTCGTGTCTTTAAAATATTTCATGTCGTCCGCAATTCGCCAAGGTAATTGGCCATTGATACCAATGGCATTATTCTCGGAAGCGGCCACTATAATGGAAACTGTTTTCATAAGATTTGCTTAAACTGCTACTGGTGCTTTGATCGCTGGGTGAAACTGATAGTTCTGCAGTTCAAAATCCTCATAATTGAAGGCAAAAATATCTTTTACTGCCGGGTTGATTTTCATCACTGGCAATGGATATGGCTGACGGCTTAATTGCAGTTTGGCCTGTTCCATATGATTGCTGTACAGGTGAACATCTCCGAAGGTATGTACAAAATCGCCGGGCTCCAGGTCGCATACCTGTGCTACCATCATGGTCAGAAGCGCATAGGAAGCGATGTTGAAAGGAACGCCCAGGAATACATCCGCGCTGCGCTGATAGAGCTGACAGCTCAGTTTTCCACGGGTTTCGCCTTTGGAGGTATCTGGAGGTGTGACATAAAACTGGAAAAGGCAGTGGCAAGGACTGAGCTTCATATCTGGCAGATCCCCTACATTCCATGCATTCACGATAATACGACGGGAATCAGGGTTCTTCTTGATGGTGTTCACGGCATCCGTGATTTGATCTATCACACGGCCATCGCGGGTTTCCCAGCTACGCCATTGTTTACCATAAACAGGTCCGAGGTTACCGTTGGCATCCGCCCACTCGTCCCATATACTCACGCCATGTTCTTTCAGGTAAGCAATGTTCGTGTCTCCCTTTAAAAACCAAAGGAGCTCATATATAATGGATTTCAGATGCAACTTTTTGGTGGTCACCAGGGGAAAGCCATCTTGCAAATTGAAACGCATCTGGTAACCAAACACGCTGGTGGTACCGGTTCCGGTACGATCTGACTTTACAACTCCATCCTTAATAATATGCTGTAATAATGAAAGGTACTGCTCCATAATTCGGGCAAGATACGAAGTTTTAAAAAATACCGGGAACCTCAGATAGTTATATGAACGGAAGCTGACAATGCAAAAAGAATATAAAGAAAATACTTCAAATAAAAAAAGTCGATTTTCTCGGCAATTTTCGTAGACTGCCAAATATTTTTTTAGACAGGATTTTCCCCAACTTGACGACTATACGAAGATATTTTGCCAGGTGACCAGACAACGTAGTTAATGCCAGCAAAAGAGTAGCAAAATGATTGGCTTAACCTGCATCCCAACATCCATTATTGAATAGAGGCAGACCGGATTCTCAAAAAACCAAAATCGAATAAAACCTAAAAAACACAAGAAAAACTAAGCTGCTTTTGAACCCGATCACCATAGGTGGTCCCATTTTACATATTTATCAACTCCATTTATTATGCTTCTATCCAGATTCACCTTTCTGGTGTTGTTACTCGTATGCTGTATTGTGAGCTATGCCCAGCAGCCTATTACGGGTAAAACACAAGATGCCGCCAACGGACGCCCTATTCCGGGTGTTACCATTCGCATTCCTAACAGTACTCGTGGTACCGTGTCAGATGCAGAAGGAAAATTCAGCATTATGACCACCTCCTCCAACACCACGCTGGTATTCAGTTTCACCGGTTACAAAACCAAAACAGTAGCCGTCAATCAGAGTAGCGGTCCGCTTACCATTTCCATGGAAGAAGACTTCGCCAAGCTAGATGAAATAGTGGTAACAGGGATGGCCACTACCGTAAAAAGAAGAAACTTGGCCAATGCGGTAGCCACTATTTCTTCAAAAGAATTGACCGGCGTAGCTCCTGCGCAAACCTTCGATGCCGCCCTCAGTGGCAAGGTGCCTGGTGCATTGATTACGGCCAACTCCGGCGCTCCCGGTGGTGGTATTTCTGTAAAACTGCGTGGTATCACCTCCATTTTCGGAAACTCTCAGCCACTGTTCATTGTGGATGGTGTGTTCTTCAACAACAGCAGTATTCCTGCAGCCCTCAATGATGTAACTGGAGCCGCTACCGCGGGAAATCCACAAAACCAAGACAATCCTTCCAGTCGTATCGCGGACCTTAATCCCAACGACATTGAAAACGTTGAAATCCTCAAAGGCGCTTCTGCTGCTGCACTCTATGGTGCTAAAGCCGCTGCCGGCGTAGTGATCATTACTACCAAAAAAGGTAAAAGCGGTAGAACAAATATCAGTTTCAACCAGGAAACAGGCTTAGTGAAAGCCCGCCATCTAATGGGCGTACGCGCCTTCACTGCCGAAACAGCCGCAGACCTGGCCGGTTCCGCTAGCAGCACCGATCCGGATGTTATTAGTGCAAGGGCATGGTATAAATACAAGTTTCAACAAGCGCAGGCTGCTGGAAAAATATTTGATTATGAGAAAGAAATGTTTGGGGAGACAGGGTTAGTGCTGAATACCAATATTTCTGTTAGCGGCGGTTCTGATAAAACCACTTTCTTTGTATCTGGCAATCGTCGTAAAGAGGACGGTATCATCAAGAATACTGGCTATCTCAACAACTCCATACGCCTCAATGTAGATCATAAAATTTCTGACCGTGTATCCATCGGCGTTACTACGAATTACATCAATTCATCAGCGGACAGAGGTCTCACTAACAACGACAACAACGGCGTTACTTATGGTGTTGCCCTCTCCTCTACGCCCGGCTGGATTGACATACATCCAAATGCACAAGGAGAATATCCGGTAGATTCCTTTGCGGCCTCCAACCCACTACAAACAAGAGACAGGGCTATTAACAATGAAACTACCAATCGCTTTGTAGGCGGCGGTAACCTGGATGCCATTTTCCAACAGAGCAAAACCAGTACTACAAAAGTAATTCTACGTGGTGGCGTGGATTTCTTCAATTTCAAAACCATAGGGCTTTTCCCTCGCGACTTACAGTTTGAAAAGAATAGCCAATTAGGTCACTCCATACAGGGGATGAGTAATAACCTGAATACCAACTTCGCTGGATTCTTGGTGAATACTTTCAATCCCAATAATAATCTGACATTATCCAGTACCCTCGGTGCTACTTATGAAACTGGGTATTTTGAGAATATCACCACGGTAGCTACCAATATCATTACGGATCAAAGTAATGTGGATCAAAGCGCCAATGCTACTACCAGACAATTCCGTATGAAATACCGGGATAATGGTATTTTCCTCCAGGAAGATCTGACGCTTATAGACGCGATCACCCTCAGTGGTGGCGTGCGTTTCGACCGTTCCACCAATAATGGCGACTACAAAAAATACTATGTATTCCCTAAAGCTGCCGCCTCTTGGAATATTTCTAAAATGTCTTTCTGGCATTCAGACGTGATCGACAACCTCAAGCTGCGCGCAGCTTACGGCCAATCCGGTAACGTCCCTCCCTACGGCAGTAAATTCATCTCCCTGTTGCCCAGCAATATCAATTCCTACCCTGGTATTCTGCTAGACAACCTGAGAGGAAATCCTGATATCAAACCAGAAAGACAAACAGAGATGGAAATGGGGGTTGACTTCAGTATTTTGAAAGGTCGTATCAGTGTGGAAGCTTCCTATTACAACAAGAAAATCTATGACCTGCTGTTGCGTCATACACTCCCTGCCTCCAATGGTTATGTGAGTGAGTGGAAAAATAGTGGCGACCTTCGTAACCGCGGTATAGAGCTGGGTATTACTGCCATTCCAGTAAATTCACCAAAGGTGAAATGGACAACGAATATCAACTGGTGGAAGAACAAAGCAGTAGTTACCAAATTGACCATTCCTCCATTTGCTATTGGTTCATTCGGTAACTCACTGGGTACTTTCTACCTGGAAGAAGGACAACCTGCCACACAGATTAAGGGTTCAGTAGGCGGTTCTCTCAAACTGCTGGGCAACGCGGAACCCGACTTTCAGACCAGTTGGTTCAACGAAGTTACTTTCCTGAAAAACTTCTCTTTCCGCTTGCTGTTGCACTGGAAGAAAGGAGGCGATAATATCAACCTCACCCAGTTATTAACAGATCTTGGCGCCACCTCAGCGGATTATGATGATATCATCAATGGAAAAAAAGCCGGCGTGTACAGACCTAGTGCAGGAGACGCTTCCATCTGGGTACAGGATGCTTCGTATATACGTATACGTGAGATCGGTCTTTACTATAACATTCCGCTTACCAATGTGAAACATATCAGAGGAATCAGACTGGGTGTCTCTGCAAATAATTTCTTCACCTGGACCAAATATAAAGGTTATGATCCGGAAGTTTCCAACTTCGGAAGCAACACCATGTCTACTGCGCAAAGTCGCGGTAGTAACGGTCTTTCCACTGGTGTAGACGTTATGCCATATCCTGCATCTAAAAGAGCGAGTTTCCATTTGGGCATCGACTTCTGATTCTTCAACAGACAAAACTTATTCACATGAAAAAGTATCATCAATATATACAACTCGCTGTACTGGCCGGCATTATGCTAGTATGCCATGCTTGTCAGAAAGGAGAGATCCTTAATTTGAATACGCCTACGGATGCTATTGTGCTCAATCCGAGTAAAGCCGATTTGAATAACCTCGTATCCGGTGTGGAATCAGGTATGAGAAGAGACGCGGGTACCTACCTGGACGATGTAAGTATCATTGGCAGAGAGATATATAGGTTCTCCAATTCAGAGCCTCGTTGGGTAACAGATATGCTCACCAGTGGCTTGGATAACAATACTTTTTACCTGACCAATCCCTGGGCATCTAGATACCTGGTTATCCGTCAATGCTGGCTTATCCTGCAAGGAGCAGCCAACTGTAAATCCATCACAGATGCAGAACGCAAGGGATATACCGGATTTGCAAAAACAATCATCGGATATCAGTTGCTGTTAAATCTTAATCTGACCGATGTAAATGGGGTACGCATTCCTACCGCAGATCCTACCTATATTGGCCCAGTAATCAAAGATCCGGGACAGGTTCAGGATTCCATCCTGAAATACCTGGCAGATGGGGCGGCAGACTTAAGCGGATCATCCGTGATCTTCTCGCTGTCTACCGGTTTTACTGGCTTCAAAGATGCCGCAGGATTGACGAAATTCAATCGCGCACTGGCAGCCCGTGTAGATGCTTATCGTAAAAACTGGGCGAATGTGCTCACAGACCTGAACGGTTCCTTTATGGACTTCAGTGGTAAATTCAGTACAGGCGTATATCATTTCTTCTCCACTGGCGGTGGCGACCAGGTAAACCCTAACTTCATCGCCCTCAATCAGACAGGAGAAGTAAGAGCAGTACATCCTAGTTTTGCCACGGATATGATGGCCGGTGATGATCGTATCTCTAAAGCCCCATTACGTAACGCCACTGTGAGCCAATCAGGCCTCAGCAGCAACCGTGATCTCTATATTTGGACCGCCCTGGACGCTCCTATTTCTATCATTCGCAATGAGGAATTGATATTACTATATGCTGAAGCCAAGATCCAACTAGGCCTCTTTCCTGATGCGCAGGTGGCATTGAATACAATCAGAACAGGGCACAACCTGCCTCCTTATGGCGGTGCAAATACAACTGCCGCTTTGCTGAATGAATTGTTATACCAGCGCAGGTATTCCTTGCTGGGAGAAGGTCATCGCTGGATTGACTTGAGAAGGTACGGCCGACTGGGAGATTTGCCTATTGACAGGCCTAATGATAAGGTTTGGCCTAACTTCCCGCTGCCACAAACAGAAGTAAATATTTAAAGATTTTCACGCATAGCATTTTAATCTGGAGAAGCATAAAAAAGGGCTGGCCATTCATTTGGTCAGCCCTTTGCACTGTATTTACAAGATTATAATCCTCTACGTTTCATTTCTTTTCTGATCAGTCCCAGTTCACGGCCCATTTGACCGGCAATAGAAGTATTTTCCTGTGCACGGCGAATCAGGTAAGGCATTACATCCTTCACTGGACCATAAGGCAGGTATTTGGATACATTATAACCAGCATGTGCCAGGTTGAAAGTAATGTTATCGCTCATACCCAGCAATTGAGAGAAGCTAATGTGTTCATGGTTATGCGCGAAACCTTTCTCATGGAGAATACGGGCAGCCTGCATGCAGCTATTTTCATTGTGTGTACCGATAAACAGCCCCAGTTTATCCAGGTTTTCCAAGCAGAAGCTAACCGCTGCATCGTAGTCTTTATCAGTGGCCGCTTTGCTAGGCTGGATAGGTGTTGGATAACCCTTTTCAGCCGCACGTTTGTTTTCTTTTTCCATGTAAGCGCCGCGTACCAGTTTAGCGCCAAGCAAGTAGCCTTCTTTTTGCGCTTTGGTGAGGGACACTTTCAGGAACTCCAGTCTATCATGACGATACATCTGGAAAGTATTGAAGATGATCACATTCTTTTTATTGAACAGCGACATCATTTCATCTGTCAGGTCATCCACTGGCTGTTGAATCCAGGATTCTTCCGCATCTACGAGGATACCTACATTATTTTTGGCAGCAGCATCGGCGATGGCGAGCACACGTTTGCGTACTCTTTCAAACTCTTGTTGCTCTTCCGGAGTGAGTTTCTCACCGCTATGGATTTTTTCCAGGAGGCTGAAACGAGCAAAACCGGTGATTTTAATAGCGATGAATGGAATATCTGGGCGAGAAGCAGCATATTGGATAGCGCGTACAAACTCAGGTACTGCATGGTCGTAGTTTTCCTCTCCTTCCATGGCTTCAACACCGTAATCCAGGGCTACTCCCACATGGTAGTTACCAAGCTGCAACGCAGTGTGGGCTGCTTCTTCCAGTGTTTCCCCTCCACAGAATTGGGAGAAAATGGTATTTTTAATAATTCCTTTAATAGGTAATCGCAGTTTAAATGCGATGGGAGTAAACGTGGCGCCCAGTTTAACTAACCAAGGTTTCCCAATGTTACTAAAGAGAAAGTTGGCTTTTTTCAAGGCTTTGTCGGTCTTTGCCTCAAATGCAATAGCCGTATTATCGAATGATAAAGGTAGCTGCTTTTCCATGGGCCGCAAAGTTAGGGTGGACGGACAACTCCAACAAAAAACATTGAGCGATTGAAACATCTTTTTAACAGCATTAACGGATATTGTCGATTGCTTGTTAGAAATTGGAAAAGTCACGCTTCCGACTGCTATTAAATTTGATTACTTTTAGATCTTTTCTTTTGTATACAAAATTCCCGGTATATGCTATTTAATTATGATACCAAAAAAATACTGGTTTTTTCTCGTTTGCTATCGGTAGGATGCTGCATGGCCTTCCTGGCCTGCAACCAACCTGCCCCAAAGGTTAAAAAGCCCAGTCCAATCTTGTCTTTACAGCAGCCAGGTATCAAATACCAGTCCTATACCGGGACTATGGGCAATCGGACAAAAGTCGTACTACCGGATAGCTCCACCGTGATCCTTAATTCGGAAACGCTCTTGCTAGTGCCGGAAAACTATGGCCAGCAGGAACGCCGGATATTACTGGATGGCGATGCCTGGTTTGAAGTGAAGCCCGACAGCGCTGTGTTTAGCGTAGTGGCTGACAAGCTGACCTCGACCGTCCTGGGAACCAGCTTCCGAGTACACTGCTTTACCGGGCAACAGGGCGCCACCGTTTACCTGCTGACAGGGAAACTGAAGGTGGCCAAGAGCTATCATTCAGCCACCGATAATCAGCCTGAAATACTGGAAAGAGGGCAAATGATCCTGGCCAATCGGGAAATCGACCTGATGGAAAAGGAAACCTATAACCCGCTGGATGCAGAACGCTGGCTGGCCGATTCCCTGCTCTTGGATGAGTCAAAGGGACTGCACCTTTGGAGAGTCCTCGAAGATTGGTATGGTGTAGAAATAGATGTTAAAGGAAACGCATCCAAAGCGAAACCTGTTAGCCAAGTATTTATACATGCTTCCCTCCCACAAGTACTGGATAAATTAGGCAAGGAACAAGGCTTTACCTGGAAAGCCGAGGGCAACCAGATAGAAATTAAATTTTAGCAGATCTACTAACGTTTATGCCTGTACGTTAGCAAGCTTTATATACATTTTTTGTACCTTCTACCCAAATCAACTTTCCATGAAAAAGTTACTATTTGCAATTACTTTGCTGGGCCTGGTTTCCGTCGCCAAGGCACAGACGCCCAGTTGCTGCCATAAGGATGCTGTTACGGAGTTTGCAGACCTTGCCAATTCTTCCGACTTCAGAAATCAGCACGCCAATCCCCTGCCCTATAAGTATGAGGGCGCTGAAGGAGTAAGCATTACATTCCCCGCTCCTGATGGAAAAGAAGCACATGGTTTTTTATTCAAAGCAAAAACACCATCTGATAAATATCTCTTTGTATACCAGGAATGGTGGGGATTGAATGACTACATTAAAAAAGAATCTGAAAAATTATACAACGATCTCGGCGGAAAAGTGAATGTATTGGCTTTGGATATGTATGATGGAAAGATAGCCACCAATCGCGAGGAAGCCAGTAAATTGATGCAAGCGGCACCACGTGAACGCCTACAAGCGATTATGGAGGGGGCATTGCATTATGCAGGTAAGGCAGCCCAGATTGCTACCATTGGTTGGTGCTTTGGCGGAGGCTTATCATTGCAATCAGGTCTGATCAACGGTACACAGAATATAGGAGATGTGATGTATTACGGCATGCCGGAAAAAGATATTGAACGACTGAAAACACTGCATGCGCCTGTACTTGGACTGTTTGCCTCCAAAGACAAAGGTATCAGCCCGGAAGTGGTGAAAACGTTCAAAGAAAATATGCAGGCAGCAGGGAAAAAATTAACCGTTCACTCTTTTGATGCAGAACACGGTTTTGCCAATCCTAGCAACCCGATATACGATAGCAAAGCCACTAAAGAAGCATATGACTATGCTATCGCATTTCTTCGTCAACAGTTTGGTCTGAAATAACACCCGTTATTCACTTTTTAAACTCTTAACAGGATTCATCATAGCGGCACGAATACTTTGCATGCCTACAGTAAGTGCCGCTATGATCATCGTGATAATAATCGCAGCAGCGAATACCCCTGGTCCTAAGTCCACATGATAGCGAAAGTCTTGCAGCCAGTTATGCATCAGCCACCACCCCAACGGCGCAGCAAACAAGAAGGATAGTAAAATCAATCGGCTGAATTCTTTTCCAAACAACCACAATATTCCTGGTACTGTTCCTCCTAATATCTTGCGGATGCCAATCTCCTTTCGTTTCTGCACTACCATAAAGGACACGAGGCCGTAAAGTCCCAGGCAGGCGATAAAAATGGCCAATAATGAAAACACGCGAATGATTTTCAACATGGTTTCTTCTGTAGTATAATACGCAGCAATGGTATCATCCAGGAATTCGTAGGTATATAGTTTATCAGGATACATGGCGCTCCAGGCCTTCTCTATAGCGGGCAGTGTGGCGGCCATTCTGCGGGAATCCAGCTTAATAGCATAATATTCGTATTGTGACGGGAATATCGCCATGGCAATAGCTTCGATGTCCCTATGGAGGGAGCCGTCATGAAAATCCGCCACCACTCCTGTAATGGGCGCTGCCAGCACTCCACCACCGATGGTAATATTCTTTCCTATTGCTTCTTCAGGAGTGGCCAAACCCAGTTTTTTCACCATTGTTTCATTGATAAGAATTTCCCTGGCAGAATCCGCAGGAAAGATGTTTTTCCCTGCAACCAATTTCAATCCAAATGTTGCCAGATAATTTTCATCTATTCCCTTTACGCTTCCCTGGAAAGCCTCCGCCTCGGCACGATGGTCAAAATAAACAGAAGTAGACCAGGTGGCCTGCGACGACGGAGATGCATAACATAAAGAGATGTGCTCTATTCCTGGTATCGTTCCCAGTTGATGAAGCAGCGTCTTGGTGCTGATATCCGGATCATCAGTTCCCATAGGTACCATTACAATCGCCTCTTTATCGAAACCCATATTAAATTCCTTCGCATATTGCATTTGTCGGGTAATCACCATCATCACAATAATCAATACCAATGAAATACTGAATTGCACCACAATTAGACTTTTCCTCGTATTGAAGCCACCCATTTGCTGTAAGGAGAGTTTCCCTTTAAGTGCCGCTACTGGTTTAAATCCGGATAATATCAATCCTGGATAAGCACCTGCCAGGAAGGTTACCACTACAAACATCAACAACAGCATTGAAATCAACAAAGGATCTCTAAATAGTTGATATGGTATATCAGAATGGAACAGTGATCCGAAAAACGGTAAGGTGAGATAAGATAATATAACTGCCAACAGTGTAGCCGTCAACGTTATAATGGCGGTTTCAGCGATGAACTGCCAGAAAAGCTGGCTGCGCTGACTCCCCAAAGCTTTGCGAATGCCTACTTCTTTACTACGATTCAATGCCTGTGCAGTAGCCAAATTGATAAAATTCATACAGGCCGTTATCAATAAGAATACGCCGATCAATGAAAGTATCCAGAGGTTCTTTTTCTCCATCACACCACCGTACCGCGCATTGAAATGTACATCTGATAATGGCTGCAGCTTATAATGATGAACATTTTTGTTATGAGGGCGAAAACGCGGTACATATGCGTCTAAGTCTTTTTCAATAGCAGCAATATTTCCTCCCGGCCTCAAGCGCACATAGCAACTCAAACCGGAGGTTATTCCACCCCAACTATCCTCACTAAGAAACCAATTATTAAAGCCCTTTAATGAAATCCAGGAAATAATAATCTGGCCATTTTGATCCGTATTTCCGGGTAGATCCTGCATAATGCCTGTTACGCGTATGGCTTGTCTGCTTTCAAGGTAAAATATTTGGTTGATGGGGTTTGTATTACCGAAATACTTTCGGGCCATTTTCTCTGTCAGGATAGCTGTATTAGGCTCATTCAAGGGTTGCTTATCGCTTTCCAACAGTCGGAATGCAAACATATTTAGGTAAGAAGGCTCGGCAAAAATTACACTCGACTCCTTCACCTTTTTCACCTCATTACCGAATTTCGTTGTTAACAAAACAGTACCAGGATTTACAAAACGACACATATCTTCCGCGTAAGCATAATCATTCATGAAAGCTTTACCCAACGGAGGAGGCACACTGGCCGAATAAAATATACGATCCCGATGTTGCTCTGTCACAATACGATAAATACGATCACTATCCTTATGGAAGTTATCAAAGCTCAGGTGAAACCGCACCATCATCACTATCAATATGCCACAGGTCAAGCTCAACGCCAGCCCCAGTACATTCAGTAGTCCATAGGTTTTGTTCTTTACCAGGTTCCGTAGCGCAACTTTAAAATAGTTTCTGATCATAAGGTGTTAATTGACATGATGCTGTAAGTAACCAATGCAGTGCCTTTAAATCCGTGTCTACATAATCAAATTTATAAATATTATATAAATATGCATATGTTCGTTTTTGAAACAAATCATGTTCGCTTTCAATACAGGAAAAATAAAAATCCGAAGGTAACATCTGCGATGTCACCTTCGGATTTTATTTTTTCGTCGTCCCTGCCCTGCGGGCAGGGACGACAGGTTGGAGCGTTTTTGCCTCCATTCTCTTTGGGCAGGGACGACAGGCAGAAGTATTTGCCAGGTTCGCTGCTAGCTAAGGCTGGCGCCTACACGCAGCAGCAGTTCTTTTGTTTTGCGAACACCCTCTTCTTCAGACAAACGGTCGCCTTCATATTCAATACCAACATGTCCGGTATAGCCTGCCTCTTTCACAATCTTCATAATACGGGCGAAGTCCATCGTGGTTTCATCACCGTTATCATTGAAGTCGTATGATTTCGCGCTTACGCCTTTCGCGAAAGGCATCAGTTCTTGGATACCGGTGTAGCGGTCGTAATCTTCCAGGCACTTGGTTTTAGCCCAAGCTTCGGGCGTATTGTTTTCTGGTTTTGAACGTTGTAAGCAGAAGTTGCCGAAATCCGGTAAGGTGCCACAGTTAGGCATATTAACAGTTTTCATAACACTGCTCAGCCATTTGCCATTGGAGGAGTTGCCACCGTGATTTTCCACGATCACATTGATGTTATGATCTTTGCCGAAAGCAGCGAGTTTTGCCAATGACTCAGCAGCCGCTTTGGCCACATCTTCGGCTTTGCCTTCTCCAGCAGCATTTACACGGATAGCATGACAGCCGAGGAATTGCGCCGCTTCTACCCACTTATAATGGTTTTCAACAGCCTGCAGCCGTTTCTTCGGGTCCGCGTCTCCCATCTCTCCTTCTCCATCACACATAATCAATACACTTCTTACGCCATTATCATCACAGCGTTTTTTCATTTCTTCCAGGTATTTCTTATCCTTCGCTTTGTCTTTAAAAAACTGGTTCACATATTCCACTGCGTGGATATCGAATTCGTTTTTTGCACGAAGGGGGAAATCGAGGTGATTCATTTTCCCAGCAAACAATGCTTTGTGAAAAGACCATTCTGCTAAGGAAATTTTAAAGAAGAGATCATGTACATTTTCAGTCACCAGTTTATTTTTGGCGCTGTCTTTTTTGTCTTTGCTATCAGTAGATTGCCCGTTGTTACAGGCAGCCAGAATAGAAGGCAGGATACCTAGTCCCATGGTGTAAAGCCCTACCTGCCGCAGGAAATCACGGCGATTGTTCGTATTGCTCATAATAACGTGGTTTTATTTAAATATATCGTTTTTATGAGAATACAGGTAGCTTTTTTTGATGAATGACAGGGAAAGATGCAGCCTTATAAAGCTGCATCTTTCCTGATTCTATGAAAATAAACGTAAGAAACGGTGAGAATTACTAGGCCAGCTAATGGGGCTAATGCGAAGAGGGGTCCTTTTACTACCAGGTTAGCAATACCTGCGGAGATCAGTGATATTCCAAATCCAACATAGGCCCATTCCTTGAAGCGTGCAGGAATCATTGGCAAAATCAGCAGTAGTCCACCTACAATCTTTCCAATACCCAACTCTACGCCAAAATAAGCAGGGAAGCCCATATCTTTTATTCCATTACGGGCCAATTCACTATTAAACCAGATAGCAGGCACACTATCCATCAGTACAAACAAGATGGTAAAAATCCAATAAATAATGCGGTCTTTCTTTGCAATACGAGCAGTGGTGAAGGTTGTCATAATAAACAGTATAATAGTTAAACAATCAGTGTCTTTCGATGATGTAAAATTATACTGCTTATTCCTTATTCATGGGTAGGGATTAAGACATTTACTGGGGTAAATGCGACAACCTATCTCCGCAACAATAATTCTTCCACCGCTTCCGCAAATGCCGCCCCTACAGGCACCGGGAAATGCTGAATATACAAGGAGTTCCTGTCGGCCCGATCAATCTTATTATTGGCTACAATGTAAGATCGATGTACGCGCGTAAACATAGATTCTGGCAGCAGATCAATTGCCTCTTGCATGGATAATCGGGAAAGGATTTTTTTATCTTTCATGAAGAAATTGACATAATTCCCAGCACTTTCCAGGTACAGGATATCATCCAGGATTATTTTCAATTGCTCATATCCGCTCTTGATAAAGATATACTCCGGCACTTCTCGCACAGTATTATTCCGCTGCTTCAACAACCACAAACCATGTGCTTTATTACATGCTTTAATGAAACGTGCCAGGGAGAAGGGTTTGAGCAGATAGTCAATTGCATCCAGTTCAAAACTTTTCACCGCGTGTTCTGAGTAGGCCGTCGTAAAAACGGTCATGGGCGGCTCTGGCATACTGGTGAGGAAATCAAGGCCGGAGATATCCGGCATTTTAATATCCAGGAAAAGGAGATCTATTCTTTCTTTATTCAGAAATTCCATTGCCTCAAAGGCATTGGTAAAATAGCCTTTCATTTCCAGGAAAGGCACCATGGTAGCGTGGTTCTTAATGACCGTCAGTGCAACAGGTTCATCATCTATGGCAATTGCAGTAAGTTTCATAATCTACATCATTTTTCCGAAGAACAATCTTTTCGCCTCTTGCCAGAACAGTTTAATAGAAGCCGGTTCCCGCTGTTTCCATTCTCTTACTAGTTGTTCTGCCTGCTGACGGCGTATAGCGTTACTTTCTTGCATCAGGTAGTCCATCAGTTCCTTATCAGCAGCAACAGCGGCGTCTTGAAAATGTTCTTGTAGTTCTCGTCCTTTTTCCTGTTCTAGTTTTGCATTCAGCATACCTTGTGAACTAGCAGCAGCCAATCTTTCATCATATTCGCCTCTTGGCATCATTAGTTTGCTGAGCAAGGGCATGATTTCAATCAAGGTGATAATAAATACAATCAGGCGATAACGTTGCTTGAGTGGAGGATGGCTTTCTGTCAGGTCGTGCAGGGCTTCTATCTGCGATAGGAAGCCATCAGTAAGGGTACTGGTATATGCCAACACCTTGATACTATCCACCGCACGCATATGTGCTAGTTGTTCATCTAATGCCGCCTGTTGTGGCGCCAGTTGCTTGCGCAATGCTGCTAGTTCCTCTTCGGAGGCCAACCAGGCGGTTTTTTTCACACGGGCTACTGCTTGTTCTCCTATTCTTCCGGAACCGCCAGTACCGTCTGTTTCTTTGATATAACCGTCTTTATAGCCTTTTGTTTCCGCTTCTTTTTGCGCGATGTTTTTGTTCAGCTTATCCAGATCCGTTAGAAATGATTGTCGCTGTACCGCATTTTGTTTGACGAGGGAATCCTTGAATGCATCGATTTTAGTTTGTTTATTAATTTCCAGTTGTGCGGTGATATCTTTCTTAAAGAGCATCAACACAACTGGCTGGGAGATAAACAATCCAATGGTGATGGCCAGCAGCAGCCGGAAAACAACCGGCATCCATTTGTTATTGCCATTACTACGCGTCATAGCGGCAATAAGCGTACGATCAATACTGAGTATGGCGAAGCCAAAGAAAAGGGCTAGCGCCAGCACAATCATATCATCGCTTACGATGGTAGAGAAAAAATATCCCCAGGCAAGGGTGGCAAACATCCAGGTGACAAATACCGCGATACCAATAATCCGATATCGTTCTTTTTCTGTTTTGCATTCTTTTAGGATGTCGGTATCAGCAGCAGAAAGCCACCACAGGAATTTTGTGATGGCATCTGGTTCTGCTTGAGCAGGTTGCATTTTGTTTTCTGATGAAGTTGTCATGGTCTATTATCTGTTCACATCAATGGTAAGATGTACGAAAAATCCTGTCGCGGTTTGTCTGATACTAAGTTCGTGTTTGCCGGGATAAAGTAATGCCAGTCGTTCTTTCACGTTATTCAATCCTATTCCTAGGCTATCTCTTTCCGGATCGTTTTCCGGACGGGGATGTACGGTATTATACACATCGAAGAATATCTTATCCTCATTGCAGGACATGGATATAACGATGCTCGATTTGTTGCGTAGACTGATACCATGTTTGAATGCATTTTCCACAAATGGGATCAGCAACATAGGAGCGATATCATGGTGGCAGTTCGTTTCATCGATATTTACTTCAATTTTAATATCGGGAGACACGAGTACACGCAGTCGCTGTAGATCAATATAGTTCTGAAGATACGCAACTTCTTTATCTAACGGAATTTTTTCCAATGTATTATCGTGCAGCATAAATCGCATCATATCTCCTAGTTTCTGAATGCCTTCGCTGGTGCGGGTGGCTTCTTCTTGGAGAGCTGTGCCGTAGAGTGTGTTCAGTGCATTAAAGAGGAAATGCGGGTTGATTTGCGTACGGAGAAAATCTAGGTTGGCAGCGGAATGTCCGAGGGCAACTTGTAATCCGGTAACGGTGGCTTGTTGCTGTTGCCTGGACTTGAAAAGCAGCCAGCAAAGCGGTAATACCAATATCACGCAAAACAATAAGGATAACAAGCCCAATGGCACGCTGCTACCGGCATGACGGTGCGCCACCACCGCGATGACAATCACCATAAGCGTATTGACCATCAAGAGTAGCAAGGATAGGTCTCTCCACAATACGCGTTTATTACGATGCAATTCATATTCTGGGAAAATGCGGTACTGCGTGAAGTAATACACTGTCATGACAACAGGTCCTGCAAAGAAGATGATACGTCGGGTACTACTGTAGGTAATAGCCACTAAAGCCACCCAAGTGATACCTACAATCAGTAGCTCCTTCGCCCCTTTTGCGGGAAGAAATTTTTCTGTCACCCAACGATGTAAGTAGTCGGCATACAGGGTTTTGGAAACATAATAGAACACATACAGGATAGCATATACGGCAGTACTGAGAAAGGCCATCTTGGCGAATTGCACATGTGCGCCGCGAATAGTGGCATACTGCCCCAGCATATAGCCATAGGTATAGGAATTAGATACCATCAGGGCTACAAAAAGTATAAGCAACACTGGCAGGGTAAGTAATCCTCCCTCCACCCATTTCCCTTGTTCAAAGAAACGGGGGATAATGAGGAAATTCATGGCGATAAAGGAGAGATAGAGGAATAACATTTTTCCCATTGCTGGCAGTACATAATGCAGGTAGTAATCATATACCTGGTGATATTGCTCAAACTTGTATACATAGGGACCGTCCATGGAGATGCGGTCGTTGGACATGAAAGAAGGCCCCAGAAGATTTATCAGCGCCAGCAGGAAAATTCCTGTAGCGACACCGAATTCAATTTTCCGCAGTTGTTGCTGATTCATAGCAGGCTAAATATTTACAGCAATATTAAGCAATGGCGGTTGCTGCTGTAACAAAATGGGATGAAACAGCAATATTCTGTTACGAATGCGCGAAATCCCTTCTGCGCTTTGATTTCTGGGCAGTTATCCGTAATTTCAGGTCCTTAACCTCGTTCACTATGTCCAACGCTAACCGCCGAAAATTCCTCGGCACCGCCGCGGCGCTTGCCGTGGGCGCTGTTGCCGCCTCAGCAAAACCATTTGCTCCCTCAAAAAGTCTCCAGCCCCTCGTTCATCACGTCTTTTTCTGGCTAAAAAACCCTCATTCTGAAGAAGACAGAAACAAACTGATTGAAGGTGTTAGAACCTTGGGTAAAATTGAAAGCATCCGAACTTTACATGTAGGTATCGTAGCGGATACCGAGAAAAGAGAGGTAGTAGATGCTACCTGGGACGTATCAGAGATGATATTCTTTGACGATGTATCCGGACAAGCATCCTATCAAACCCATCCTGTACACCTGGAGTTTGTGAAGAACTACGGCCACTTATGGGAACGGGTGGTAGTATATGATGCTATGACTATTTAGGGCAAAACGTATGGGCATGTAAGCGCATGCCGGATAAGCCACCGAAACGCTTGCCAGAAAGGTGTTTAGATTTAATTACCTTCTCCACTGCAATAGGACCGCAGGACATCAGGGTTTCAAACAATTTAAATACAGGGTGCCGACGCCCTAGTAGGGGGAAGTGTTGGGAAGTCAGGCATCAGCACCACTGCAGTAATATATCAGTACAGAACATTAGTTCAGAGAATAACCTTCCGTAGAATCGGTGGCAGAGAGGTTATCTGCATCCCGGTGAAATTCGTGTCCAAAGTTTTCACTATAAGCTGCATATCCAATGAAGCTAATAATTTCAGCTTCCGCACAACAGGTAGCATATGCAGGATGACGGTCGATCAGATTAAAATACTCCTCTCCCATTCCTACGATAAAACCCCGACTATACAGAAATCCATCATCAGAGCCATCGGTATAAAAATGAATTTCTTCGCGGTCTATCTGTTGGAGTTTGGACTCTAGTATCCGGATAAACCTTACCAGATCAGGCTTTTCCAGCGCGAGTAACCGTGTCTTCATACAATCGGCAATTTCTGCCGACAACAATTCGCTCAATTCAAAAATAAGTTCCGGTTCATTCGATTTAATGCCTTCCTGTCGCTGTTTATCCGCAGAAGGAATATCCTTCCAAGATGCGTCTATTAATGCCCAAAATTGCTGTTCGTTCATGTATATCTAATTCTTACTTCAAAACTACATCGTCGGTACGCAATAGAATTGCGTAGTGCAATTACACTGTGAAGAATAAAGTTTTTCTGCTATCTTGAGGTGGCAGAGATACCCTTTCATCTATGCCGGAACCATCCGCAAAATGGTGGATTACATATTGCTAAACTTTCCACAATGAAGAGAAAACATTTGCTCACCGCGCTGCTGGTATGCGGCAGCTTTATGGCACAAGCACAAGAAAAAGCCAAACCTGAAGACACAGAAGTATGGGAACCCGTTCCAAAAGTGGTTACGCCCGGTAAAATCACCTTCGAAAATGCACCTTCAGATGCCATCATTTTATTCGACGGGAAAAACCTGAATGAATGGGTTTCTGTGGCAGACAGAACCAAACCTGCCGGTTGGGATGTGAAGGATAATGTCATGACGGTAAATAAATCCGCAGGCAACATAGAAACAAAAAGAAACTTCACCAACTATCAATTGCATATCGAATGGCGCATTCCTGCCAATATCACTGGTAGCGGACAAGCCCGCGGCAACAGCGGTCTGTTTCTGGCCTCTACGGGTAAAGGAGATAGTGGTTATGAACTGCAAATCCTGGACAGCTACAATAATAAAACCTATGTCAACGGAATGGCTGGCAGTATTTACAAACAATTCATTCCACTCGCCAATCCTGCCCGCAAACCAGGCGAATGGCAAACCTATGATGTAATTTGGACAGCCCCTGTCTTCAACGGCGATGGCTCCCTGCAATCACCTGCCCGCGTTACGGTATTCTTCAATGGCGTATTGGTACAAAACAATATGAGCCTGTTGGGGCCTACCCAATACATCGGGAAACCTTCGTATACACAGGCGCATGGCGCCTCTCCTATCAAACTGCAGGCCCATGGCGATAAAAGCGAGCCTATCAGCTTCCGCAATATCTGGATCAGAGAACTGTAATTACGGGAACGCCTGTACGATGATTTGATTCATCCCATAAAAAAATGCCGAGAAACAAACTGTTCCTCGGCATTTTTGTTGATACATTGGTACAATTGCTTTATCATGACAGATTCGCTAAAAGTGGCTATCATATATCAAGCTTCCTCCAGTCATACGGACAGTGGCGCCGATATTGCCTGCGCCTTGAAAAATCTTCCGAAAGCAGTTATTACCCCTGCCAAAAATCCCTATATCGACAAGGATACTGATTGGATTTTTCCAGATACCGCACACGGTATTGAACATGCGGTAAACGCTGGCGCTGATTGCATCTGGCTTGATACGGTGCTCTCTTCGGATCATCCCATTACGACCTGGCTGAACAGAAGTATAAAGGTCGTGGGCCAGCACCCGATGCTTTCTGGGATGTACAACGATAAATGGAATACTTTAATGCTGTTGAAAGACAATGATATTCCTGTTCCTGAAGCGGAACTCCTGCAATATGACGATTTTCGGCAGTACAAAAAAAGACCCCGTTATCCGCTGGTAGCCAAATCCATTCGCGGGCATCATCGGGATATGATAGCGATTATTCGTAACAGAGAGGATTTCCAGGAAGAATTAACTAAAATGTTTGATATAGACAGACACAACTCCGCCGTGCTGCTAGAATCCTTTCTGCCAGGAGAGGAAATAGCTGTTACCGTTATGCCTCCCGGTACCTACACGATTGCAGGTAAAAGCGTTGTAAAAGAAAACCCCTGGTGCTTGCCCGGTGTAAAACGATTGGACCACCAGAACGGCGTCTCCCCAGAAATTAATCCTGCTACCATTCTCCACGACACCAAAGTGTTGAATGACAAAGAAGAAAATTCAATGCAGGTACAGGCAGCGTATACGTATTGTATCGCCGCCGCCCGCCTCGTTGGCATCCGCGCTCCGATACAAATGGATTGTCGCGCTGATGCTACGGGTGTTTTTTCCATTATAGACCTAAATATGCAACCCGCCCTCACTGGCCCATCCAGGGTTCACCGACGCAATGTAGAAAGCTTGACCGGCATTGCTGCCCAGAAAATCGGCTGGACATACGCCGAGCTATTGGAAAATATTCTTGCCCAAAATTGGGGTATTTAGAAATTTGCCTACCTTTGCGCCACTATGTGATTCTAATCCTACCAAAAATATAGCACCAAGCTATTGCAGGCCGTCCGGCACTGCTATTTCTCATATACATATATTTCTTAACTAAAATTTACTGACATGAAACTTACTTCCTGCCAACGGACGCTTCATTTATTTGCTCACATCTCAACCCAATTTCCATGCTACTTAACGCACAAAATATATCCTTCCGTCAACCTGATTCCACCAGCATTTTCGAAAATGTCTCCTTTAGCATAGACAAAGGAGAAAAAGCCGCTATTGTAGGCAAAAATGGGGTTGGAAAAAGCACCTTATTAAAGCTCATCGCCGGGCAATTACCGGAATATCAAGGTAGTCTACTGATCAACGGAACACTGTATTATGTTCCTCAGCACTATGGCCATTTCGATCAACAGACAGTGGCCGGCGCCCTAGGTATTGCACACCTGACAACGGCCATGGCAGCGATAGAAAATGGTTCTGTAGCACAGGAAGATTACGATATCATGGAAAATAACTGGGATATCGTGGCTAGATGTGAAGAAGCCTTTGCTGAATGGGGACTGACAGGCATACGGCTGGATCAGTCGTTACAAGAACTGAGCGGCGGTATGAAAACAAAGCTATTCCTGGCGGGGATTTCCATTTTCTCACCGGAAATCGTATTGCTCGATGAGCCTACCAATCACCTGGATCGCAAAGCCAGGGCCCAGTTACATGAATGGATGGCCACTACTAGTAGCGCTGTACTGCTTACCAGCCATGATAGGGAACTGCTGCGTTTGTGCGAGCCCATCATGGAACTGACCGCCAATGGCATACAGGAATATGGGGGCAATTACGACCTGTACGAATCGCAAAAAGAGCAGGAATCAGCCGCAAAAGAACAACAGCTAGACTCACATAAGAAAGCCCTGAAAGAGGCTAAAAAAAAGCAACAAGAAGCCCTTGAACGCAAACAGCGCGCCGATGCACAGGCCAAGAAGAAAGTCCAAAACAGCTCCGATCCGAAGATCTTGCTGAATGGTCGGAAAAATGCAGCAGAAAACAGTTCCGGTAAGCTAAAACAGGTACATGCGGATAAGATCGACAATATCCGTGAATCCTTACAGGAAGCCGCCGGACTGGTACAAATGCAGCAGATGATGAAAGGCTTCTTTGAAAACGCTGCACTACACAATGGAAAGGTACTTTTCCAGGCGGATGAAATGAATTTCAGCTACCCGGATCAGCCGCTGTTATGGCAACAGCCGTTCACCTTCACTATTCGTAGCGGTGAGCGTATAGCCATTACCGGTAGTAATGGGGCTGGTAAGTCCACATTATTACAATTATTGTTGGGGAAACTACAACCCACCGTGGGAAGCTTGCAAACCAGCAGTTATAGCAGTGTATTACTGGATCAGGATTACACCCTGATAGACAGGAACAAAACCATCCTGGAACAAGCATTTTCTTTTAATGAAAGGAAACTAGAACCTGCGCAGATACATACGATGCTGGCGAACTTCATCTTTAAGCCAGACACCTGGCACAAACCCTGTGCTGTATTGAGTGGAGGAGAAATGCTGCGCCTATCGCTTTGCTGTATGATACTACAGAATAAAACGCCGGATATCATTTTCCTGGATGAACCGGTCAATAACCTGGACCTTATCAATATTACGATGTTGGGTAAGATTTTCGCGGAATACAAGGGTACTATTATCTTGATTTCGCATGATCAGTCTTTCACAGCAGATATTGGCATAACCCGGGAAATAGTATTGGAGTAGCCTTATGGCTACTCCAATGGTTTTCTGCGACCGGTATTATCAATCACATAATATTTTTTGCCTTCAATGAGGAGACCTTTGTGATGTCCTTCGTGCTGGTCAACATCCACGCCTATCACCTTTCCATTATACTTTGTAACAATGGTGGTATCGGTGATGGTATGCCCTACGATGATCTTTTTACAATGATATAGTTGGAGGGTACTGTCGACAACAACAATGCTGGCCGCAGGGTCCATAAAATAGCCACGGTACCAGAAGGGCGACCTGCTGTCGAACAGTATCTGTACGGACTCTGGCAATTGTTTTCTAGGAGTGCCTAATGCGGGCCTTACCATTTCGTTGATGCGTTCCAGTGACCATTGTTTATGCAGCAAATCTGGAGATAGTCCTGCGTGCATGACCAATAGATCGCCAATTTGTTCTATTACATTTTTGCTACGCAACCATCTGCCTAGTTCCGTATCCGTGGCGAAAACGGTATGCAGGTCACGTCCCATGAGCCAGGCATTTTTGAAATAGCTAGCATCTGTGTATCGGAAGTCTCCGCTCAACTGCATCACGTCATGATTTCCCAAGATCACATGCACCGCGCCTCCTGCCGCGGCGGCTTTATCTTCCAGGCTGTAGAGCAGCCATAGCCACGGCATTACGGCCAGCCCCCTATCGAATAAATCGCCGGCAATCACGAGGCTGCCTTTACCGAAAGTCCAATTATACTGTCGGTCAATGACGCCTGCTGCCAATAGTAGCTGCTTTCCGGCATCAAATTCCCCTTCAATATCCGACAGCACAAATACCTTGTCTGGTTGAGCGCTAACGGCAGCAGGGATACTGATTTCCCGCTTTAGTTGCACCTTAAAGGAACCTGCATGTAAGGTAGGAGTACTATCTTTCGGATAGATTTTCGTTTCAACAGTCTTTAGATCTTCCTGCTGAAAAATTGTTTTCACGATTGCGCTGTCTCCTTTGTAGTAAACATATGGCCCATCTACATATTGCTGGGCATATCCGGTCAGGGGCAACAGGGAAACAACCAAAATGGTTTTCAGTTTGAACATGATGTAAGTAAGAAAAAAATGACTGAGGGATACATGAAGATACGGATCAAACGCAATAAAAAAGCCACCTCGCGGTGGCTTTTTCAAGTATATATTTTCCTAGAGTGAAATTATTAGTAAGCGCCTTTAGGCCAGATGCTAGATTGCACTTCCGCGATATGACTTTTCTGGAGCAGCAGCATACAGAGACGCGACTGTCCGATACCACCACCCATCGACAGTGGATAGGCGCTGTTCAGTACATTGGAATGGAATTCCAGTGTAGCGCGTTCTTCACAGTTTTTGAGTGCCAGTTGTTTTTTCAATGCAGTAGCATCTACGCGGATACCCATGGAAGAGATTTCCAATGCGCTGTTCAGTGCAGGGTTCCAGATGAGGATATCCCCATTGAGGCCATGGTAGCCATCTTCGTTGGCAGTGGTCCAGTCGTCATAATCAGGAGCACGGTCATCATGCACGAGATTGTTGCTCAGTGGTCCGCCGATACCCATGATAAATACCGCCCCATATTGACGGGTAATTTCATTTTCCCTTTCTTTCGGTGTGAGTTGCGGGTATTTAGCGAGCAGGTCTTCACTATGGATAAAGTGAATATCTGCTGGCAGGTCCAGTGCTTGGCCAGTTTCAGCGGCCACCATATCATTGGTGGCTTTCACTGCTTGATAGATAGCGTTCACTGTTTGTTTGAGATATGCCAGAGAGCGGTCTTGCTGGCTGATGCGTTTTTCCCAGTCCCATTGGTCTACGAAGAAGCTATGGATAGGAGAAATTACCTCATCTGGGCGGATAGCGCGCATATCCGTTACGATACCGTGTCCGGAAGGTGTTTCCAACTCATGGAGGCGCATACGTTTCCATTTAGCGAGGGATTGCACGATTTCTACGGATTCGGACACCCCTTTCAATTGGAACTGAACGGGTTTTTCCACCCCATTAAGATCATCATTAAAACCGGTTCCGGATTTCACAAACAGAGGAGCGGTCACTTTAATCAGTGACAACTGACGGCACAGTTGACTAGCGAAGAAATCCTTCACCTGTGCAATTATTTGTTCTTTCGCGAGCATATCGCTTTGTGCTGATGTTTTGGCGGTCGGTTGCATAATACTTCCGTTGCGTTTTCTATGTTAATTTTATGATTTCGTTAGATGACTTTCTACAAAAGTCGCTATTTATGCGACAATATTCAAAAATATTATCCAAATTATAAAATATTTTTAACAAATACGGCCATTTTATTGTAAAATGAACAAAATCAGGTCAAATTTTAGCAAAATCTGTTAATTATGCATTGAACTAGCAGTGCATTCAGGTGTTGAATAAGTAGCATAAAAGAGTGAAATATGGAAAGTCATCATCATCGGGAGGAAACCCATATAGGCGCGTTGATAACCTTGCAGGATCAGGCTATCAGCAACCGGGATCTCAATGCAGCAGTGGAAAATTATCAATATGATGTAAAGATATTTGATGTAGTGGGGCCCTTGCAGCAGCATGGCGTTTCGGAGGTGAAAGCCCGACTTACTGCCTGGACGGGCAATTTCAGTGAAGAGCCTGTGCGTCTCACTACACATCAGTTAGTAGTAGTAGCCGAAGAGTCAATTGCATTCAGCAATTGTATAAAGCATATCTCTGCTAATTTAAAAAACGGCAATAAATTGGAGGGGTATTGGCGAGAAACCCTCTGCTGGGAGAAGTTACAGGGCGAATGGAAGATTGTGGCATCACATAGTTCTGTGCCTTTTAATGCCACGACAGGAGTGGCGGAAGTGGGATTGAAATTATAACAATAAGCTACCATTTTGCTATCCCAGACCATGTATACTGAGGTTTGATAACCGCTGTGTGGTAATATTTACCTCTATATTCCAATAGCAGCTACCACCATCCATCACTTCGAGTTCTCCCAATGCGGCCTTTTCTTCAAGATCTTCATTACACGACAGGTTAATCCAGATAATGGTATCACCATTCCAATTGGTATAGCCAAAATACTGACGGTAATATTGTGCTAAACTGGTAACTATATTGTGACCAAAGCGTTCAAGCGGCAATCCAACTGTAACTACTCCCAGGTTTCTTTTTAGCAATTTTTCTGCGTCTTCAATATCCTTGATTGATAAATCGATCCTGGATTTTTGTCCCTCTATTCTGTAACTGGTATGATAGGTAGTATCGAAAATATAACCCCGGAATTCTTTCCCTTTATAAAACTGCGCCTTATGATGCTGCGCAGCAAGTGATAGGGAAAAACAGAGCAGTATTACGAATGGCAGTGGTACTTTCTTCATCGCTGTAGTTCAAGATGTATAAAAATCAGCGGAGGCAAGATCGATAAACTTATTTGATAATCATCCACCAAAATTGAACTTGAAAATTTCTCGAAACTTTAAATACAAACGGCCACAGGTGCAGTTTGCACCCATGGCCGTTTACAACAATTTTCGCTTTCGTTCTAATTCACTCTTACCTTCAAAGAAGACGTACGGTCATTAAATGTACTGGTGTTTTTCAGACAGCTTGCATCGGAGGTTAATACCAGCGAATCTCCTGTGAAGTTATCGCCGTCAAATAGGGTAACGGTTACGCCAGCAGGAATTTTTAGGGAAGACGCGTCATTATCAAGACCGCCAGCAGCCACGATAGCAGCAGTATTGTATTGACCTGGTCCGAAACTAGCGCTCCAGCCACCATAGCTACAGTTTTGATATACCAGCACTTGCGGTGCTGGCGTATTGCCACCTGGGTCTACATCTGCCAGTGTGGTGCCGATTTTGATTCCCTGTACATAGTTGGTGATATCAGACGGATCGCCGCCATATACACCAAACTTAGGATCACAGTAATCAGCATCAAGGGTACGCGCATAATAACGCTGCGTACCATTCACCAGCGTTTGCTTTGTACCGTTGTACCAGAACTCAATAAAGCCGATGGAAGAATCTCGTGATACTTTGAGATGCAGTACCATCGTGTTCCAAACATTGGAAGACAATGGCGTCACCCATACTTCTGTTCCAATTTTTCCAGGAGCATAGTGCATCAGGTGGAAAGTGTTGCTGGAAGAAGTACTGAGTACAATCGGATAATTCTGCAGCATTGGCTGTGTAGTGCCGAAGGCCTTCCATTGGAATACCGCATTGGTATTCTGATTGGCAGGAATGTCTAGTTTGGACCGCCATCCGATGTAGATGTCATCTCCTTCTGCGGCCTGATAGTTCTTAGCGCCGTGGCCTTCTGTACGATGACTCAATGCTGGTTTGTAGAACTTCCAGACAGGTCCGTAAACAGCGTCTGTATCTACCGTAATGGTGCCAGTACCTTCGATGTTTAGGACCTTCCATACGTTGGAAGCGCCGAGGGCAGCATCGCCATTAAAAAGCAGAGATTCGACATGAGCGCCGGCATTGCCAGTCTTGGCATTTGCAGGGTTACTGTTGTCTTTTGCGCAATTGGTCAAACCTGTGATACAGGAAAGGCCCAGCAGGCAGGTAATGAGCGCCTGATTGATTTTCATAAGGGAATTTATTTGGGTGAACAATATATTCCGAATCTAAGCAATCGATTGCAATTTATCAGGCAGCGGATTCGCAATTTCTGATATTAATTTGCTTATTTCTGATTAGAGTAACTAATGTCTCTATAATATTATAACAACATATTTGTGAGGTATGCCGATTAATAGGGAGTTATAGAATTCGATAAACCCAATGAGAGGGATTAAAGGAACAGTAATTATCACCAGGAAAGAAGAGACATTAAATGCTTTTAGGGAGACACGCAGTAATCGTGTATGTTTGAGCTCATTCAATTACAGGCCTGGCTGTCTCCCGAAATAATCATTTCAACTCCTTACAAAAATGGAGCGGGGAACTATCTGAGCACCATTACCTATTTTCTTAAGTAAATTATCCGCTGTCAAGAAATTAGCATTACAACAAACATCTTCATAGTTAAAGTAGGATGTTATCAGCATTCAAGCTCTTTCTCCATTTTCATAATGGTAATGCTCCTGACCTGCTGAAGTGAATTTGCCTATAAATAGTGAAGACGTGTGCTCTTCTTTCTTCACATTAAACATTCCTTCTTTAACAGCCCAATCATA
Organism: Chitinophaga sp.; assembly: GCF_019236475.1. Taxonomy (GTDB): domain Bacteria; phylum Bacteroidota; class Bacteroidia; order Chitinophagales; family Chitinophagaceae; genus Chitinophaga. The sequence goes on along the minus strand of NZ_JAFAIX010000009.1, from coordinate 23,586 downwards.
CACCCCAGTATTAATAGGGTACTTCGTTAATACTCCTGTCAATTTATGCGTTCTGACCCAATCTTCAGCAAGTGAAAGTTCCGTAAAAACGGCGGATGCAAAACGTCCATTTTCTCCATTAAAAATCCAGGTAAAATCCATTATACCCCGAAATTTCCAATTTTCAACTCTACATTTTTTGGGGAGGAGATCACTTCTAATATCTTTTTGATGTCGGTGGCGGTAATGGAGACTAGCTATTTTCACATTTCTTCAAATCCTATAATAAGATTGTGTGAAATCCAGTAAAATGCCGCAGGCGGTACCTGCGGCATACTAGGTTTATTACAGATTCTTCGTATTCCAGTATTGGTAATTATTATGAAACCTTAGATTTTTTTTCTGGATTCAATTGAAGAACCAATCTGTCTCAAAATCTCTTTCGCCACTTTCATTCAACCATGCTCACGTTTAGACTTTAAAAAAGAGAATAATCATTCTACTTCTGCCAAATATTCTTAAAATAAATTATAGGAAATAATCCAACAAGAATCCAAAATAGCAATCTAGGTATTAATAGGTATAAAGGATAGCTAGACCAGTTACTCCATATAGTAAATACCCCAACCACCCCAACATAAAAACATATAACCTTTAAGATAACAATGAAAACAGGTCCTCCTTCCTTAGGATAAAAATATTCCTTATATCGTATTATACCCCCATAAAAGTAAAGACTGAAAATAATTAGAATGCAGTATATACATGACAGTACAATAGTATCTCTAGAGTAAATTTCAAGTAGTAAAGCAGCAGTTACCAACAAAATTGCAAGTATATCAAGTGTTTTTTTCATAATTATATTAACGTATTGCTCTAGTTTTTACTTCTTTGTTGTCCCCATCAAGGCGAATAACAGTCTTAAGCTCTTCAGGACTTACACTTGTCATTGATGTTAAAAAACCAACAATGGCTGAAACAGGGCCACTCTTCAGTTTTTTAGCATAGGCTAATATTACTCCTACACCTCCTTGAGCCTTTCCTGTGTTGGAAAATGCCGAATTTATTGCATCCGCCTTATTTTGAAGGGGGCTTCTTTTATCCTCAGTTTTAATATCGACCACACTTTGGACAGCAGATTGAAACTCTTTACTTGTGACTTTTAAATCCGCCTTCAAAGTAACTGCCCCTCTATCCACAATTTGACCATTACTTTCATCATTCTTATATAGAACCTTATCCGTATAGATGCTTTGTTGTACTTCACCCACTTCTCCATCTGGATTAATTGTAGTTGTTGTTTTTATGACCCTAGTATTAACAATACGATCTCCAGTATTCTTATCCGTCGTTTCTGTGATGGATTGGTTAGTTTCAGTAATATTATCGACGCCAACTGTCTGATTTTTATTGCTATATGTAAATGTATTTACTATAGTTCTCGATTTAAATGCACGTGTCTTGGATTTATTATCCTCTGATGTTTCATTCTCCGTAGCCTCCTGTCCATCAGGATCAATGAATCTAATTGGATTATCAAAAGCATAATTAAAAGGCGAATACCTCCTCATTTTTTCCGATAAAGGATCTAGTACATGCCATCTTCCTATCTGCTGATCATACATCCTCGCCCCATAGTCATACCACTCAATGCGGGGACGCCTACAGTATTATTGATGGCATAATATAAGGTAAGGCGCTTTACTCAACAGATGCTTATCAGTCAATCAGAATAAAGGGATATCAATTATTAATTTCGATTATGGTCAATCAAACTCCAACAAACTTAAACAATTAAACGAAATAGCCATCATTCGTCAGGAATTACTTCCAACAAGGCAAGTTGAAAAAACGAGTGGTATTACAATAAAAAAAGCCGTTGAAAAACTCAACGGCTTTTAAAAATTATCTGTGGAGCTGACGGGAATCGAACCCGTGTCCAAACATATTCGTCGAAAGGCTTCTACATGCTTATTTACACATTAGTATGTCGGAACTTGGCAGGGGTGCAACGAACCAACCTCGTTCTTATCCGTTTGAGCTTCGGTACTCACTCACAGAAACCATGAGTACCTATCCCTATGGGTTTGATGATTCAGCGGCGGGAGTCGCATAAGGCGACAACTCCAGGCGGCTATAATGGGTGTCTAATCTCTGATTAGGCAGCCATGGCGTAGTTAGATTCGCCATTTAAAGTTTGAATATTCAGATTAACGTGCTAATTATCCAACGCACGACATGCTTACACTTTCAAAGACCTATGCTGTCAAAACCAGGCAGCCCCTGATTATTCCACAAATATACAACTTTTCCGCAAAGTAAAAAAGCATACAGTTGTGACAACTGTATGCTTTTTTCAAAATTTTATCAAAAAGTGGCTATTTACCGAAAATTCCCCTCCAAATATCCATTCCGTTCGCAAACAGCAGGAGTCCGAGAATTAATACCATCCCTACAATCTGGGCGTATTCCAGGAACTTCTCACTTGGTTTGCGACCTGTTACGATTTCGTAGATCAGGAAGAGCACATGGCCGCCATCCAATGCAGGAATAGGCAGAATATTCATAAACGCCAGGATAATCGACAGGAAGGCAGTCAATTGCCAGAAATCCAGCCAGTTCCACTGATCCGGGAACAGTTTGGCAATACTACCAAAACCACCCACCGATTCCGTCACTTTCACTTCTTTGGATACAAACAAGAGTCGCAGTTGCATCACATAAGAATTCAGTTTATCCACGCCCATTCTTACACCCGCAGGGAAAGATTCCAGGAAGGAGTAATGAATGGTCACGGTTTTAAATGGCAGGAGCGCCATTTTACCCGTAGAATCCAATACCGGATGAACAGTCAAGGTATCTTTTCCACGAAGGATTTGCAGATCAATCGTTTGAGATTTATACTTCTTCATTTCCGTCATGAAGGCCTTCGTATCCGGAGTAGCAACGCCGTTTACTGCCAGCATGCGGTCATCTGCCTTCAAACCAGCTTTATCGCCAGGGTATCCTTCCAGTACTTTACCAATCACGTAAGGCACTGTATCTGGCATATTAGGATCGATGAAGCTTCCACCGCCTTTCATGATGCCCATTACGCGACGAATAAATCCTTGCGGAATGGCTACTTCCACCTGCTGACCATGTCTATCCACCTGGATAGTTTTGGCGCCATGGAGGATCATGTATACCGGTATCTTATCAAATTCCTTTACTTCTTTGTTATCCAGGGAGATGATTTTATCACCATCCTGCAGCCCGATGCTTTTACCGAGGGAATCCACTTTTATACCATAAGTCAGGTCTTTGGTAGGAATATAGGTATATCCTTTAGACCAGAGAATCATGGAATAGATGAAGAAAGCCAGCAGGATATTCACCGTAACACCACCGATCATAATGATCAGACGTTGCCAGGCTGGTTTGGCCCTGAACTCCCACTCTTGCGGGGGTTTAGCCATTTGTTCCTTGTCCATGCTTTCATCAATCATACCGGATATTTTCACATATCCGCCGAGTGGAAGCCAGCCGATACCGTATTCCGTTTCTCCTTTCTTGATTTTAAAGAGTGAAAACCAGGGGTCGAAGAACAGGTAGAACTTTTCTACACGGGTTTTAAACAACTTGGCAGGGATAAAGTGGCCCAGCTCATGCAGAACCACCAGTATAGAGAGCGACAGAATAAGCTGTCCGCCTTTCACTAATATTAACTCTAATGTCATTTAGTATATGCTGCTTTTATTCCGCCTGTAAAATATCAGATTTAACAGATATAAAGGCAAAATTTGTTGTTAATTTTTGACTGCTGTTAAATTACAATTGAATTGATTAAGGAAGACGCGTGCTCTCTGGCTACAGCGTCACATTCATAGTAATCGTTCAGTGTAGGCTTCTCTACAAATGGGACTTTTGCCATTGTTTCCTCGATTACTTCCGTCATCTGGAGGAATCCGATGCGGTTCTTCAGGAAGGCATTCACCACTTCTTCATTGGCAGCATTCATCACACAAGCAGCGTTTCCACCTTTGTACATCGCTTCCGTAGCGATGGCCAGGTTGCGGAATGTTTTGGTATCTGGCTGCTCAAATGTCAGCGAAGAATAGTTTCTGAAAGAGAAACGAGGGAAATCATTCTGTAATCTGTCTGGGAATCCCAAGGCATACTGAATAGGCAGTTTCATATCTGGTAATCCCATCTGGGCTTTCAGAGAACCGTCTACAAATTGCACCATGGAATGGATGATAGATTGCGGATGAATCACCACTTCAATATCTTCTGGTTTCAGACCAAACAACCATTTGGCTTCGATCATTTCCAGTCCTTTATTCATCAAGGTGGCGGAATCGATCGTGATTTTAGCCCCCATACTCCAGTTAGGATGTTGGAGTGCGTGGTCTTTTTTCACGTTGATCAGGAAATTCGGTTTTTTACCGAGGAAAGGACCACCAGAAGCAGTGAGGATCACCTTTTCCAATTTCGACAGCGGTTCTCCCAACAAGCACTGGAAGATGGCCGAGTGCTCGGAGTCTACCGGAATAATCGGCACATTTTTCCTGGCAGCAGCAGCCATGACGATATCGCCGGCGCAAACAAGGGTTTCCTTGTTGGCCAACGCAATGGCAGTACCTTGTTCAATTGCCGCCATGGTAGGCGCCAAACCGGCAAAGCCCATAATGGCAGCCAGCATCATATCAATAGAATTCCAGGCAGCTACTTCCACCATGGATTTAGCGCCAGCAAATACTTTAATGCCTTTATCAAATAATACGTCCTTAACCTGCTTATATTTCTCTTCATTCCCGATGACAACTGCATTGGGTTTGAATTTCAGCGCCTGTTCAATTAACAGGTCTGCATTATTCTGGGCGGTCAATACTTCCACACAGAATCTGTCGGGATGCGCCGCTATCACATCCAGTGCCTGAATACCAATCGATCCGGTAGAGCCGAAGATGGCAATTTTTCGTTTATTCATTACGGTGATTTACATTTTATCGGTTAACAATACATGAACGATCAGCTGTAAATTTGGTTTACAGCAGTTATATTTTCTCCTGGAATACTATCACTGTAAATACTGCGTCAGCTCGTCTGCCAGTTTCCTGTCGTTACTCAAACGAGGTACCTTATTTTGTCCGCCCAGTTTTCCAATCGCCTTCATATAGTCGATAAAGCCCTGTTTCCGTACAGGTCTTATTTTCAGGGGTTGCAGGATATTGCCAGTCAATAAGTCGTTGTAATATATATTTTTCCGGCGCAAGTTCTCATCCACCTTTTTGGCGAATGCCTCCAGGTTGGCCGGCATATTTTCAAACTCCACAAACCATTCATGGTAAGGAAGTTCGCCGTTTGTCTGGATCATCGGTGCTACAGTAAACTCCGTAATGTGTACATTTTCTTCCTGAGCGGCCTTCATCAAACTATACTCTACTTCTTCCCCGATTACGTGCTCTCCGAATGCAGAAATAAAATGTTTAATACGTCCTGTTACCAGGATTTTATACGGATTGGTGGAGATAAATTTAATAGTATCTCCGATATTATATCCCCAGAGGCCAGCATTATTATTAATAATCAGGGCGTAATTTACGCCAACCTGCACATCTTTGAGTGACAGTCGGGTAGGATTTTCGTTAAATATTTCCTGTGCAGGAATAAATTCATAGAAAATGCCTGAATTGGTATTGAGGAGCAATCCTTCTTGTTCCTGGGAATCCTGGAAGGCAAAGAACCCTTCTGAAGCCGGAAATGTTTCGATGGTATGGATCGGCGCCCCGATGGAAGCCATCAGCTTAGCGCGGTAAGGTTCAAAGTTCACCCCACCATATACCATCACATCAAAATTTTTAAATATTTCGCGGATACGTTTACCATTGGTACGTTCCATCAGGCGATCGAAGTACATCTGTACCCAAGGTGGAATACCACTGATCAGGGTCATATCCTGGTTGATGGTTTCCTCCACAATCCGGTCCAGCTTCGTTTCCCAATCGTCAATACAATTTGTTTCGTAAGATGGGAGCTGATTGGTACGCAGGTATTTTGGAATATGATGATTGACGATACCACTCAACCTGCCGGTAGGGATGCCTCCTACTCTTTCCAGTTCAGGAGAACCAGAAAGGAAGATCATTTTACCATCTGCAAAGGCGGTATTGCCCGTTTCTCCCATATAGTTCAACAGCGCATTTCGGGCAGTATCTATATGATTGGAGATAGAATCTTTGGTGATGGGAATATATTTTACACCACTGGTGGTGCCGGAAGTTTTAGCGAGGTAAATGGGCTGCCCTTTCCAAAGAACGTTCTGTTTACCCTGCTTAATACGTTCTATATAAGGTTTGTACTGCTCATAGTCGCGCACAGGAATGGCCTGTCTGAACTCCTCGTGGGTATTGACTGCATCCAATTTATGCTCCGCGCCGAATTCCGTTTTCCTTCCTGTTTTTATCAGCTCCTCCAGGATATGCTCCTGGTCTTCTACCGCCCTCAGCATTTCCTTCTTGATCTTGTTATGCACAATGGAAGCAAATGGTTTGGCCAGCAGTGATTTAAACTTCATGCCTCGTTATTTTATTATTGAGAGATTGGACATCTATTATAATATAGTGTAAACGACAAATGTATATAAAAATGCGATCCCTTTTACAGTAAAAATGATGATTTAAAATATGGTAATAAAATGTTAAAAAAATCTAAAATTCAGGAAAGTACGTATCTTTGAAAAGATTAAGTTTTATCTGGTTGAATACATTAATTTACACATGTGAATTAAAAAAAACCGGAAAACTTTGTCAATCCGAAAAACAAATGTTACTTTTGCGGAAATTATATTTTGGATAATTATGTTTGCAGTTGTAAAAATCGCAGGTCAGCAATTTAAAGTACAAAAAGACCAGGAAATATTTGTACAGCAGTTACAGGGAAATATCGGAGATAAAGTGGAGTTTTCTGAAGTACTGTTAACAGATAACGCTGGTAAGCTGACCGTAGGTACTGATGTAAAATCAGTAGTAAAAGCAGAGATCTTAGGACATGTTCAGGGTGATAAAGTTATCGCTTTCAAAATGAAGAGAAGAAAAGGCTTCAGAAAGAAAGTTGGTCACCGTACCCACTTCACTAAGATTAAAATCAATGAAATCGCTTAATTTGTACGTTAAGCGCAATTTATTTATTAGACAAAGTTTTTAAAGAAATTATACAATGGCACATAAAAAAGGTGAAGGTAGTGTAAAGAACGGCCGCGACTCCCAAAGCAAAAGGCTGGGCGTTAAAATTTTCGGTGGTCAACCTGCTATTTCTGGTAACATCATTGTACGCCAGAGAGGTACTGTTTACCATCCAGGTTCAAATGTAGGCATCGGTAAAGATTTTACCATTTTCGCAGTAGCTGACGGTGTAGTTGAATTCAGAAAAGGTCGCGAAAACAAAACCTACGTTTCTGTTAAAGCATTTGACACCACTGCTCAGGCGGAAGCCTAATCAGTGTTTGCCATAAAGTTTTTTTATACCCAATTATTTTTTACTAACCCAAATTCAAAAAACAATGGCAACAATTAAAAAAGCAGCTGCTAAAAAAGCTGCGCCTAAAAAAGCTGCTGCTAAGAAAGCTGCTCCTAAAAAGAAAGCTGCTGCTAAGAAAGCTGCTCCTAAAAAAGCTGCTGCTAAGAAAGCCGCTCCTAAAAAGAAAGCTGCTGCTAAGAAAGCTGCTCCTAAAAAGAAAGCTGCTGCTAAAAAAGCCGTTGCTCCTAAAAAGAAAGCTGCTGCTAAGAAAGCCGCTCCTAAAAAGAAAGCTGCTGCTAAAAAAGCTGCGCCTAAGAAGAAAGCTGCTGCTAAAAAAGCCGCTCCTGCTACCGCTCCAGCTCCAGCAAATCCAGCTAACTAAGATCGGATTTACAAAATGTAGTTATAAGGGTCCTGAAATATCAGGACCTTTTTCTTTGCCCCAGATGTAAAGCAGCAAAGGATTGTGTTATGCTGTGTTTCTCGCAAAGGCGCAAAGAAACAAAGGACTATGTTTTGTTGTAGGATGATGCTGTTTCCAGTAGCTCCCAAAGCAGCAAACTACTGCTTCACTTTAAATGCCTCATTCACCCCAGAGAAAAAGTACTGAATAGGACCTTTGCGGTCTTTAAAACAACAATCACTAATCCTCACGTTATTCCTCTGCGCCCTTTGCGAGACAAAATTTCGCCTCTACCCTTCCCCACAAATTCCTTTGCTGCCTTGCTGCTTATACCGCTTTGCGCGCAAAAAACTTCTGCGTGAAAAAATCCCTTAATTTTATCGCATGGACAACTACGCAATTGCCGATAACTTCGCCCTGCTCTCCAAACTAATGGATATCCACGGCGAAAATAGCTTCAAAGCAAAATCATTTGCCTCCGCTGCTTTTACCATAGAAAAACTGCCGGGCCAATTAAAAGATACCGCCCATAACGATATATTTAAAATCAAAGGTATCGGAGAATCTACCGGAAAAGCCATCATCGAAATGCTGGAAAACCAGCGCTTCGGCCTACTCGATCATTACCTGGAAATCACTCCTCCTGGTATCCTCGAAATCATGAAAATAAAAGGTCTGGGACCTAAAAAAATAGCTACCATCTGGAAAGAACTGGAAGTAGAATCCATGGGAGAACTCCTCTATGCCTGCAACGAAAATAGACTGCTGCTCCTGAAAGGATTCGGTCAGAAAACACAGGACAACGTTCGCCAGAATATTGAATTCTACCTCTCTAATAAACACCGTTTCCTCTATGCAGAAGTCGCCGCCACCGGCGTTCAACTGGAAAAACAACTCCAGGAACTCTTCGCTCCTGCTCCTGTAAGCATTACCGGCGCCTTCAGAAGAAATGCGATCATCATCGATGAAATCGAACTACTGGTAGCTGCTCCAGTACAAACCATTCAGGAACAACTTTCTCTCCTGCCAGGCTTTCACCTGGAAGCCGTAAATGATACCAATATCATCTGGTCTACGGAAGAGAAAATCAAAATCATTACCCATTCCTGCAATACGGCCGATTTCCCAGCACAGCTCTTCCTGACTACCGGATCTACTGCTTTTATCGACAAATTCAATGCTGCTGGCGGTCACCCAGCCATCACTGGTGCTACCAGCGAAGCGGAAATCTTCAGTAGAGCAGCCATGGATTATATCCCGCCATGCTTACGGGAAGGCATAAACGAAGTGGACCAAGCCCGCGCGCATCAACTGCCACATCTTATTCAATCGACCGATATCAAAGGTATTATTCACTCCCATAGTCAATGGAGCGATGGCCTTTATACACTCGAAGAAATGGCGCTGGCAGCCCAAAAACAAGGCTTTGAATACCTGGTGATCAGCGATCACTCCCGCTCTGCTTTCTATGCAAATGGGCTGGATGCCGCCCGTGTACTGGCGCAACAATCGCAAGTAGATGAACTGAACAAACAACTGGCGCCATTCCGCATCTTCAAAAGCATCGAATCGGATATTCTCAATGATGGTAACCTCGATTACCCAGATGAAATCCTTGCTACGTTCGATCTGGTGATTGCTTCCGTCCACTCTACCTTGAAGATGACAGAAGAGAAAGCCATGGCACGCCTCCTCAAAGCCATCGAGAATCCTTATACTACCATATTGGGACATATGACAGGGCGACTCCTACTGAGTCGTAATGGCTACCCAGTAGATCATAAAAAAATCATTGATGCCTGTGCTGCAAATAATGTGGTGATAGAACTCAATGCGCACCCTCGCCGCTTAGATATGGACTGGTCGTGGATTCATTATGCATTGGAAAAAAATGTACTCATCTCCATCGATCCAGATGCCCATAGTATTGAAGGTTACCAAGATGTATTTTATGGTACCCTCGCTGCGCAAAAAGGCGGCCTGACAAAGGCAAACAATCTAAGTAGCTATACTGTTGATCAGTTGGATGCCTTCCTCAAGGAAAGGAAAAAACAAAAAAATCTGATCTCATGATACTTTTGGCCCTGGCAGTAGCTCCCGGACTGGCAATCTCTATGCTGATTTATGCGCTCGACAAATACGAACGCGAGCCATTGGGCCTCTTGCTGAAATGTTTCTTCCTGGGCATGGCCAGTATTATACTTCCATTGATAGTACAATCCAGCGCCCTTATGTTTGGCTTCAGCGAAAGCGGAGATACACTTTTTAATACCGCTTTCTTTGCCTATGCCGTTGTTGCATTATCAGAAGAACTGGCGAAATTCCTGGTACTCTACCTTTACGCCTATCCGAAAAAAGCGTTCAATGAACCTTTCGACGGCATCGTATATGCGGTGATGATAGGCATGGGATTCGCTACCCTGGAAAATATCGCTTATGTGGCCAAATACGGGATGGGAACCGGCGTGGCGCGCATGTTCCTCTCTGTGCCTGCACATGGCGCTTTTGCGGTGCTAATGGGCTATTACGTGGGTCTGGCGAAATTCCTGCCTCATAAAAAGGAGGAACTGCTGAGGAAGGGTTTATTGGTAGCGGTGTTTTTTCATGGTACGTACGATTTCTTCCTCTTTACGGGCAATAATTTGTTCTTCTTTGGAGCCGCTTTGGTGACACTAGTTTTTGCCATCAGGAATTCCATCAGGGCGATTAAAAAAGATCGTGCATTATCTGAAAAACTGCATGATAATAACTACTTTAATGAAGAAGATAATCGCGGCCAAAGCTGACGGTATCCTTTCAATTAATATCTCAACGATAATCAAATAGTAATGAAAATAATCTATGTATATGATGCGCTCTGTGGTTGGTGCTATGGTTTCACACCAGTAATGCAGGAACTCCAAAAGCAGCATCCCGACTGGGAATTTGAAGTGCTTTCAGGTGGTATGATTTTGGGCGATAATAAACGTCCATGGTCTACCATGCAGGCATATATCCTACAGGCACATAAGAATGTAGAGGAAATGACAGGTGTGAAATTTGGAGACACGTTTCTCTACGAGCTGCTGCCATCTTCCCAAAAAATGGATTCTGAAAAACCAGCGATCGCGCTCACGGTATTCAAAAAGTACTTACCAGCAAAAGCGCTGGACTTCGCGCATGATATGCAAGTAGCCCTCAATTTCGAAGGACAGAACCTCATCGACGATGATACTTATCGTCCGTTGATTGCCCGCTATAACTTGCCTGTGGATGAATTCCTGCAACAAATGCAGGAAGAGCAAAACCGTTATGAAACACAACAAGAGTTTCAATTGGTACAAAACTGGGGCATCACTGGGTTTCCAGCAGCTATCTTGGATACAGGAGAACAGCTATACCTATGCGCCCGAGGCTTTGCGCCACTGGCCACCGTTCAACAAACGATTGATAATATTCTCGCAGAAAGTCAAAAATAAACCGTCAGCATGTATCAAATCAAATTAGCTACCATCGCAGATATCCCCGTTATACAAGCGTTGGCTGTCAAAATATGGACCCCTACTTACCAGTCTATACTTAGTCCGGAACAGATGACATTTATGATGGACATGATGTATAGCACTCCATCGCTGGAACAACAAATGACAGAGAAAGAACATCAGTTTATTATTATGGCAGATGGAGAGGCCCCCATTGCCTATGCCGCCTATAGTAAAACGGATGATCCGAGCATTTATAAACTGCATAAAATATACTTGGATCCTACCTATCAGGGTAAGGGTGCGGGCAAATTCTTACTGAATACTGTTGCAGATCAAGTGGCTGCCAAAGGAGCTACCATACTGGAATTGGATGTGAATCGCTTCAATAAAGCGAAGCAGTTCTACGAAAAAATGGGCTTTTCAGTCATAAAAGAGAAAAATACAGATATTGGCAACGGTTATCTGATGGAAGATTATGTGATGCAAAAGCCTTTAAAATAAAGGCTTTCAACAGGATTGTAGTAAGAGTTGTAGAAAAAAATAAAGCCCGGTAAGGATATACCAGGCTTATTCCCAAGTTAACCATTAAAAGACACAACTCTTTATACAGATTTTAAAGAATTGAATAATTTTTCCAAAGTCCCGCAAACGGGCTCGCATTACAAGTGCAGTTTATTTTAAAATATCTTTGGGCTTCAGCTAGTGCAAATTGAACGTTGTGTAACTGATCAAATCCACAACGCTCAATTTGCGGCCCTTCTACACAGAAGTGGGTTGTAAAACAAACGCATTACATTACTGAATCTGTACTGTGGTGGCAGAGAATCCATGTCGTAAATTCCCTGCCATTGAACCAATACACTGAGGTGTTGATGCATGTTGTGTACAAGAAGTAAACATGCCCCCAGGAAAAAATGAGCAACGCTCATCCGAATTATCTGACAATCTTTTACAAAGAACTGGTTAATATATCTAGGATACGGTAAATAACTTCTTTAATGCCTTCTCAATCATATACGCCCCTATATTCCCTTTGGATTTTCAATTAACCAAAAAATACATATTTTTTTCTAAATCATTTCTATTTGATTGATTAATAATCATTTAAATAATATTTACTTATATTCAACAATTATTCAAATGTTAATCGTATCAAAATGATAGCAAAAAAAATTCCCGCATAGAAGAAACTATGCGGGAACGTAGGTGCTTGAGTGCGTATATCGGTTAAATAATCAAGCCGTTGTTATTTGGATGTCAATACAGCACCGTTTTCGTCTGTATCATCATCGTGGATAGTTGCTACAGCTTTATTCAGTTTCAGGTCTGGAGCCACTTTCAGCATACCTGCATTGTTAGCTGCTGTAACGTCTTTCAGTTTCAGTACTATCAGTGCATCTGGTTCTTTGATACGATCGTTTACCAAAGCCACTTGGATATCGGTTTCGCTGAAAGCACAGTCGCCAGTGATTTTCACCATATCACCATTCATGATGATATACTTCTTACCGTAAGCTGCTGTAGAAGAGCTGTCCACACCAAAGTAAATATTGATATCGCTACCTGTACAGTTAGTTTGTACAGATTGATCAGCCGCTTTTACGAGGATACATTTGAACATGCTCACAGGTGCAGTAGCAGATTCGTTGGCATCTGTCAATTTCACCAATGTGATATATGCTGCTTGATCCTGGATATATTGTGTAGCAGAGATGCTGGTTACATCGCCATTATAGCCTACTACCGCTTCGTTTTCTGCTTTGATTTCGCTCAATACCAGTACAACTGTTTCTGCCAGTTCAAAACGATTATCGTCTTTTACTTTTACATTCAGGTTAGCTGTGCTAGCGCCAGTCTCAATTACAAAAGGAGCTTTGATACTGTTTACGAAATCGGAGCCTGGAACGGCTGTTCCGTTACCAAACTTGTACGTGAGGCGTACTGGTTTAGAAGTGGCATTAATCAACGGAGTTCCGTCTCTCTTAAATAAACCAGCGGAGAATACAACATCAGTTGCAGGTTCAGCACCATTGCTACCACCTATAAATTTCACAATCGCTGGTTGATCCAGGATAGTTACTTCCCCTTTGTTTTTAGTCAGATGAAGATCCGATGCATCCATGATTTCTACGTGGAAAGTTTCTTTTCCTTCCAGCAGGTTATCACTTTTTACAGGAATCTGAATGGTTTTGGAGATCTGTGCGCCTGCTGCAAACTCAGAAGGCACGAAAGAAATAGTTCCTTCAGTGGCATCGAAGTCGCCCACACCAGCGCCATCTTTATGTGCTACGGTTTTGTAATGCACGTTAACGGGCATACGAACACCGTTGCTACGCAGGAAGCCGGACAGAGAAATAGTCAGGGATGCGTTGGAGAGGCCATTCAGAGGCTCTGTTACCACGATATCGTTGATAGATACACCGTGGCTCACTTTGATGATACGGTTACCATCTTCTTCACCACCACCAGCAGCAATGATTTCGCCAGAAGGGCTCATCAGGAGGGCAGCCAGAGAAGTTTTTGCATCGTACTTACCCAGTTGTTTATCGAACATCTGTTCGCCATCTGGATTGAATTTCATCAGGCGGTAGCCTTCTTTAGTAACCACCATGATTTCATCATCTTCTGTCAGTAACAGATGAGAGAAAGAAGTACCTGCATTTTTATTAACTACTACAGTACCATCAGGCAGCAGTTTAACGATTTTACCAGTGTTGGTAGTGGAGTTCCCACCAGCGGCTACCACTTTACCGTTTTTACCTACTTCCAGGGCATACAGGGCTGCATCGGTTTCTTTATTGAACAGCTCAGTACCATCTGGACGGAGCTTCACGATACGGCCTTTTTCTTTTTCTTCTGCGCAAGCAAAGATCTGTCCCAGATCGTTTACGCGGATAGCGTTGAATTTACCATCTACGGTGCTGTATTCTTTATCGAATACCACCTGGCCTTCCGTGTTCACTTTAGCAATACGGCTGGCGTTGCCGGTGCCATAAGCGCCGCCACCCATTGCGAGTACCGCGCCATCTTCCAACAACAGCATTTTTTCAAATACGGCTCCTGGTTTACCGAAAGAGAGTTCAAATATTTTCTCTCCCTTTCCGTCTACCTTCACCATAAACGCTTTACCTTGGCCATCTCCAACGTCGCCACCAACGGCAATGATGTTCTCATCTTCGTCGATCAGTACGTTGTTGAATACGTTGTGTGCACCGAAAGCTTTATCGAATTCGATTCTGCCGTCAGGCGCCATTTTGGTGATACGGGCTTGTGCGGGTTTGCTACCGTCAACACCCACGGTGATATAGTTACCATGACGGTCTGTAATCACTTTGGTGAAAAAACCACCTTGGCCATTGCCGATGCTTTTATCAAAGATAACTTCACCAGTGGAAGCTAACTTAGTGATACGAGCATTACCATAGGCAATCGTTCCTCCACCCACGGCTACCAGCTCATTTTTCGGCAGCATCAGCATGTCCTGGTATGCCACCAGGCCACCTTTATTCAGCTTGGCATTGTAAATAAGGTTTCCGGCAGATGATAATTTGGTAATACATCCATTATCAGTTCCTCCACCGATAGCAACAATAGAGTTATTGTCGGCAATAGCCAGTTTCTTATACTGGTTCTTTGCACCGCTGAAACTCTTGTTGAACACTACTGGCATCTCCTGAGCCATGGCTTGTGTACCTACGGCCAGGAAAAGCATTAATGAAGCAATCTTGTTCATTTCTGTAAGTTTGATATACGCTAAAAAATTATTACTACAATATTTTTATCTCACATCTCCGGTTCACACCCTGGTCCCGAATGAATTCTATCCGGTCACTATCCAGTGATTGCTGATCAGCCACCCATACCGGTTTGCTGGAACCAAAATAGCTGATACGGATCTTATCCGCCTCTACTCCTTTGCTTTTCAGGCATTCCTGGATATATACCGCCCTGTTTTTAGACAAGGCCAAGTTGTATTTTTCTGTGCCAATGATATCTGTATGCCCACTGATCAGAATTGTATGTTTAGGGTATTTTTTCCAACGACGGAAGATGGTATCCAGTTTCCCCCATTCCTGATCCAGTGGTATACTGGAGTTCAGATCGAAATAAATAACCCCAGGCATGCGCAACAGCATGTTGGCGGCACGGGTGATGCTGTCCATACGCGCATCCAGGGCGTGATTGTCCTGTTGCCATGTGGAGGCATTATCGTTTCCTGCTACCGTTTTTTTTTCCTGTACAGTATTGCCGCCTGCTTTCGTAGCGGCGTTGGCGTTAGGATTCCAGGCAATAGTTTCCCCTTGACTGTTCTTCGCTTGTTCAGGTTGTACAGTTGCGGAGGTACGGGCCTTTTGCTGCAACTGGGCTGCAGCAGCGGCTTGCGGACTTCCAGCCTGATATTCCCAGGAAATCATTTCAGGAGAACTGTTGGCGGCTGAATTGACATAGTCTGTTGTTACACGCTGGTCTTTTACTTCCTCGCGTGGCTGTTCCTTTTGAACAGGTGTACTAATTGTTGATTGAGCTGAATCTTTTGAGATGAGATTGTCGTAACGCGCGTCGCCGGTATAGGTGTGTTGACGGCGTTCATCCGTCTGGATCACGGTAAGGGACTGTTTTACATCTTCCGCAGGTGCATCGGGATTAGATATACCTACTTTTTTCAAAGGATTATTTTGCAGGCTCAATACATAGATATGGTCATTATCGTGTACTCCTGAACGATCAGAAGTAAAATACAGTAACCATTTATTTTCATCCAGCACAGGGTTCAGGTCATCGAATTGGGTATTTACCGGGAAAGGTAAATGTTCAGCGCCTTCTTCTGGCTTCTTGGTATTGATCACATAAATATCGAGGCCACCGTATCCTTCTAAACCATTGGAAGAGAAGAATAATTTCTCTCCAGCGATGTAAGGATAGAGTTCATTCCCATTGGTATTGACCTTGGGGCCCATATTCACCGGTGCTTTCCACCGTTTTTCTGTGGCATCCCAGTCGGTATAGTAGATATCTGTTCCACCAAAACCTCCTGGCATATCGGATGCAAAGTACAAACGTTTCCCGTCAGGAGCAACTGAAGGATGCAAAATTGAGTAAGAAGCGCTGTTTTTTCCGATTTCTACTCTTACTGGGCGAGTCCAGGTATTATGCTCTGGCTGGAAGGTAGACGCCAGCAATTGGGTATTGTTACTGTAATTGATGTAGGAGTTTTTTTCATTCCTTACATCGGAAAACTGGTTAGAAGTAAAAATCACTTTCTGACCACCGTCGTAAAATGAGGCGGGGCCCAGTTGCAGAATACCTTTCAGACTGTTGTTGAACGGCTGTACCCCAGTTTCAGAGATCAGGTACATTTTGGAGTTCGTGTACAGCGACTGTGCATCCTTTTTCTTAATATCATTGGATAGGAATACTACATTGTCCTTGTACAAGGCCAGTCCGTATTGGTATCCCGCCAGGTTGAGCTGCAAGCTGTCTATTTTCATAGTGGCAGCGGATTCCCTGTTGTAGAAAGAATAGTAATTATTGAGTGAACGCTGAATATTCTGAAAGCGGGTGTTGTCTGCATAGGTTTTAGAGAAGTTATCCGCAATCTGCTTGGCTTTCTCTACTCTTCCAGTTCGTTTGAGGAGGTCTGTATAATTGGTGACATCCGTTTCCTGGATATCTTTTTCAGGCTTATACAGCACTTCGTCATAGAGACTGATCGTCTTTTCGAACTGCCTGGTCTCGTAATACACCCTTGCCAGTTGTAATTTAGCCTTTCGGGTTGCCTCTGGGCTGCTGCCATTGTTAATAACGCTGTTGCATAGGGAGATAGCATGCTCATAATCCTGCCGCTTAAACAGCCGTTCGGCGCGGTTTACTTTGGACATATCGCCAAAGCTGCCGGAATTTTTCACGACGGAACATGATGCGAGAATCAATACAGCACCCTGTATTAATATAAGGGATGAAATGGGCTTCGTTGGCATACATTCATGTTTTTTCGATTAGAAATAGCGAGGCGCTACCACTTTCCACTTGCTCCACGCAAACCGGTAGTTCACCATTAACTCATGTGATACCGTCTGCGCACCCTTAAGATTGGATTGCATAGGGGTATCATAGGAATATCCGATCTGTAAATTTTTCGTGGCCTGTACTTGTACCAATCCAGTAAGCGTTTGCTCTGATCTCCAGGAAGCTCCCAGCCAGATCAGGTTTTTCAGCAGTACGTTGGCATTGATATCATACTGGATACCAGAACCCTTTACAGCACGTATCAAAAGGTTAGGTTTAAGTTTCACATCATTACTGATGGTAAAAAGATAAGCAGTCTGCAAATAATAATGCGGTTTGGACTCCACCTTATTCAACTTACTCCCCAAATCAAAACTCTGAAAAGTAGGGGATGATAAGCCAATAAAAAAGTTATCCGTAAACAACATTAATCCAAATCCAATATCCGATTTCCAATAGCTCTGGTTTTCCGCAAACACGGGATCATACGTGCCCAGAGAGGCATTATCTTCTCTGAACTGTGACATCCCTCCTTTCAAACCCAGCGCTATATACGTTTTTTCGTTGAGCTTCACACGTTGAGATATGTTGAAATTTACCTGGGTCTGGGAATTGACGGTAATTTTCTCATTCATCAACGATACGCCCAAACTAGTATTACTCGCTTTTATGGGCGTATAAAAGGAAGCCGATAAGGTTTTCGGAGCACCATCTACCCCTACCCACTGGTTACGTCCTACGGCGGTCAAACTGGACGACTCATCCATGGAAGGATAGGCCGGGTTTATCACCATACCGTTAAACATATACTGAGAGTAAATCGGTTGCTGCTGGGCGCTGGCGTAAGAACCAAAGCATAACACCATGCCCAGCAGATATAATGATTTTACCAAAAAGTTTCGCATAGATTTCAACTTTTCTGATTAGCGTTTGATTACGATAAAGCCTGTTACCTGTTGTGTCTTCCCTTCCGTGCGAATCGTCACAGTATAGAAGTAAGAACCATCTGGCACATCCGCTCCTGACCCCATTCCTACGTTCGATTTACCCTTAAAGTTCCTAGACGTATTATCGTAATGCTGTAATTTAAATACGGTACCACCCCAACGGTTGAAGATCACCACTTCATTATCCGGATACTTCTCGATGTTTTCAATGTACATCACATCGTTACCCTTACCATCACCATTTGGCGAGATAGCAGGATGTATCCTGATAAGACCATTGTTAGCGTCTATGTAGCGTTTATCTCTTGTCCATCTTTCCACGGAATCCGGTACACCGTCGCCATCAGAATCCAGGTCCAGGAAGTTAGGAATACCATCACCGTCGGTATCATCATCGAATGGATCACCGTTCTGGTTGATATCTTCTTCTTCGTTGGTCAGGCCATCACCATCGGCATCGCAAGGTCGGCACATCGGATCATCATTGAGGATGACGCCCAGCGCTTTGATTGGATCTACCAGTTTTGGCAGATTGGTATTGGATGGAACAGTGGCAGACAACATCTTCACAAAGAAGGACTCATTCTGTTCAAAAGTGGTATCACCAATAATTTTCACCGCAAGTTCACCTTCAGATGAGAATGGAGGGATAGTGATTTGTTTCACATCCATGATGAAGTCCTCACCTGGAGTGGCTCTGAAGTCGAAGAACGGATAGCTTACGCCTTCAGTAGCTTCTTCGTTATCGAAGGTAATTGTTACTGGACGGGAGCTCTTATTGCTCAGTTTGATGGCAAAGCGCAGCAGATTAGTGTCTCCAAGGTTTCCTTCTTTCACACTAAATTTCGTGTTGGCGAAGGAAATATTCAGTGGATCATTATCTGTCACAATTACATGATTGTTAATCTGGCTACCCAGGTAATACAGCGGTGTGCTGTTGGTACCGGCATAAGGCAGCAGGGTTGTATTCAGGAAGCCATCGTCGTCGTTGATGGCATCATCTGAAGTGGAGATGGTAAAGCTGTGTTCAGACTGCATCGCAGGCAAGGTAATGGTCAGTATTTTACCATTAATTTGTCCTTCGCTGGCGGTGTAAGTACGTACTGCATCCTGATCGACCTGGATGGTGATAGGTACTGGAATAGCTGCTTTGCTTGGTGATTTAATCGTGTATTGGATAGGCTGACCTTCTGCCACAGTGGTCACATTAGTATAGAGTTCTACTACCAGGGTGTCATTGTCGCTGATGATCAGGTCAGGTACTGCTTGCGCGGAGAACGGCCAGGTCACATTTACCAGGTTGCTGGTAACGTTCTTCAGTTGCAAGGATACGGTACCATCTCCATCTACAATATTATTATCGATCGGATCTACGTTAATCAGTACTTCGTTCTTACCAGCAGGAATAAGCGCCTGACCACTCAGTTTCTTGTACCTCACATCCGGAGTAGCAGTACCACCAACAGTATAGTTAACGGTTACATCTTTTGCGGCTGTCAGGGTAGGTTCTGTAAAGCGTACTTTCAGTTGGCCCTGGGTGGCTGGTTCTGCAGCATCTTTGATCTTCTCTACCAGTATTTCTCTGGCTGTCGCTTTAGGACCAGTGGTGGCACTTTCATCATCATGCACTGGCAGTTTAACTGTATCCAGTTTATTGACAGCAAATGGTATGGTGTTCGCGCCTCTTACCATAGATGCTATTTGCAATACGGCAGGTAGGAATTCATCTCCATCTATGATATTGTTATCAATCACTGGCACTTGAATATCCGCACTATTACTACCCACTGGGATGGTAACGGTATTGGCTACACTACCAATATTGGTAGCACCAGGAACGGTTCCTATAAACAAGGTTACCTGTACAGGTGCAATGGCAGTATAATCCAGCGGCAATTTCACTGTATACGAACCTGTGGTGGATGGCTCGGAGGCATCCGTACCTTTCAGCAGTTGTACTGCTGGTGCTATAATTTCCGTAATGGTCAGTGCATGTGGTTGTTGCAATGTATACGTAAAGTAACTGTTGACAAAGTTGCCTTGCAGTTGCAGGATTTCATCTCCTTCAATCAGTTTGTCGGCTACAGCGGTTAGTGTATACGTAATCTGATGTTCTCCAGCAGGCAGCACCAAGTTATCTGGTAAGCCACTGTAATCATTCACATCTGCTGTGGAAGTAGCATCTGGCGCTACGTGCAACACCGCGTCTTCTCCTGCCACAATATTATTTGTTTCAAAGCTGAGCAATACTTTGGTACTATGACCTTCTTGCAGTGAAGTAGAGTCTATGCTCAGTTTCATTTTCAAGTTATTCGGATCTGCACTGGTAGCATCAATGATAGTCACATCGATGGAATCACCTCTCATACCGGTGAAATTCGTTGGTGTAGCTACAATTCTGTACAGTTCAGGTCTTTCGATGATATTATCATTCAAAGCGGTAAAGGCAAAAGAGAAATCTGTTGCGCCAGCAGGAATGACAATGGTGGTTGGCAATCCATTTACATCGGATGCGTCGGCAGTGGAATTTGGAGACATATCCAATCTTACTTCCAATGGTTTGCTTGCGGTAACACCTGGTGCAAAAGACACTTTCACCTGATAGCTATTTCCTTCAACCACTGTATTACCAGGAGTAACCGGCGACAGATAGATTTTTCCGGTAGCCGGATCATCATGGGTTCTGTCCAGAATAGTAACGAGGGTTCTATCTACCGGTAATTGCGGATCATTGCAGATACCAGTAATACTTACTGTTTCATCATCTTCGAGGATCAGGTCTTTTAAGCCAAACAATTGCGTAGTGGCTACACCGGCATTATCCCCTGATTTAATGGTGATGGATGCTGGTAATAAAGAATGGTCTGAATCATCTGCGGTACTATTGGCAGCATCTTTGGACAAGGCAACCGTAAAGTCTTTACCAGCTCTCCAGTTGTTTTCAAAGGCCGCTTGCAGCACAGCTCCTGTTCCTCCTTCGTCAATCCTATCTGGTATAGCACTCAGATGAATCCGGGCAGGATACTGGGCATCCTTAATGGTAAAATTAATAGGTGTATTCGTATAGGTGGAAATGCCATCGTTGCCAGACAATCCTATTTGCAGGGTCTCATCTCCTTCTACCAGATCATCTGCAACAATATGCAGCGCAATGGTAGTGTCTTTGTTGAAGATGAAGGATGCTGGAATCGTATAGTCGGCAGCGGTAGACGTACCACTCAGTATATTCGTTACCGTGATAGGTACTTCGGTGGTAATACCTGTAGGTAGACTAATCTGTAAAGTCACATCATCACCTTCCTGCAGTATACCTGTTTTGCTTGGTGTGATATTCAGTACCGTATTGTTTGGATTTAACCTGGTTTGGTCCTGGATAGTAATCGGCAGATCACCAATTACATAAGGGCCGGATGTACCTGTGATAATAAAGGTTTCATCGTTTTCCAGGATATTATCTGTTACAGCGGTAATCTGATTCGTATAGGTTTTACTATGCTGACCAGCAGGCAGTGTGATAGTGGTAGTCGCAAAAGTCATATCACTAGCGGAAGCAGTGGAAGCCGTCCCACGATTCAGGGTTACCACAATCGGAGTTTTAGACATTAGGTTGGTACCCAAGGAAACGGTAATATCTGCGCTTTCTCCTTCTTTCAATACTGATTTACTGCTGGTAATATTCAGGATGTTAGTACCTGGACGTTTGATGGTACTATCTTCTACGGTAATCGTTACTGGCGTTACCAAGATATTCGCATCAGCGGTAGATCCTTCCACCACGATGGTACCGCCATCTCCCAACATATCATTGCTATATGCTGTTACATTCACCGCAGTGGCCGCATTGCTGAATTTAGGAATGATAAACTGGGTAGGCAGCGCGGTATGCTCTGCATTGTCCAGGGTAGACGATGCACCTTTGACAATATTCACAGGGATATCATAACCCGCTCTCCAATTATTTGGCAGTTTAACACTCACCGCAGAACTGAAACCTTCGAGGATATGATCTGGCGACGCAGTAATTTCCAGTGTTACAGGATATTGCGCATCGATAATATCAGCGGTGATAGCATCTGTCGTATATACTTCACCGGTAGCATCTGTTGTGGTGCCGGTGATGGTGAAGTTTTCGGTTCCTTCTACCAGATCATCTGTCAATACATTCACGGGAATGACTACACTATTTCCAGTACTGAAGCTAGCAGTAGACTGAACTGTATAGTCCTGTCCGGCGCCTTCAGTGGCAGTTCCGCTAGTAGTGAAGGAAATATTGATAGGAATTTCTGTTGTGATATTTGTAGGGAGACTCAAGGTATACTGTTGCACATCGCCCTCATGCAGTTGCAATCTAGTGGCAGGTGTTACTATCAACTTTCTGTTGTTTGCATCTCTGCGTGTAGCATCATTGATGGTCAGTGAGAAATCAGCACTGGTATAAGCTGCGCCTGCATCTGGCCTGATCGTCAACAGTTCGTCTTTCTCGATAATATTATCTGTGTTTGCCAGGATTACATCATCAACAGTGGTTTCACTATTATTGGTAGCGTGCAGGGTAACTACTGTATTTATCAGCGTGTAATCACTAGCACTAGCGTCCCCAGCAACACCAGAGAGATTGATATTAATGTCTTTGGCAGACGTAAAGCCCGCAGGCAGCGCGATACTTAATTTGGACTTAGCACCTTCCAGCAGTGGGTTCGTAACAGCAGCAACGGTGAGCGTGTTACTACCAGGATAAGTAGTTCTGGTGTCATCCTGGATAGTCAGTTGCACAGGAGCCGCAGTAGTGATCAGCGGATCTGTACAAGTAGCTGCGATGTAGAGCGCTGCATCGTCATCCAGTACTTTATTGGTAGTGGCGGTGATATAGATTTTATCGGAGGCTGATTTATTCGCAGGGATGGTAATGGTAGCGGGAAGATTGTATCTCCCTACAGCCGCAGTCGTACCTGTTCCAGCAGTCAGCGTAAAGTTCACAGGATTTCCTGCAATAAGATTATCTGGCAGTTCTACCCAGAAAGCAGCACCGGTGGCATCGCCTTCTTTTGCAAAGGTCTGATCCAGGTGCAAGATCACTGGATGTGCCGGTGGATAATCCGCATCAATGATAGTAATAGTAGTTGGCGTAACGTTAAAGCTCGTAGACAATGCATCTACAGCGGTAGCGTCGATCACCAGTGTTTCCGGACCTTCCATCAGGCCATCCAATTTAAGCACCAGGTCCGCATCGATAGAGTGACCAGTGAAAGATGGAGTAGGTAAAGTCAGGCTATAATCATTCAAATCA
>NZ_JAFAIX010000006.1 GCF_019236475.1 Chitinophaga sp. | reverse complement strand
ATTAGTCGCAATGGCGCACAATCTTAGAAAGAAAATAGCATAAAAATCATGCTAAACTATCGCTTCTAAAAATGAGAAGTACAAAATCATTATAAAAACAAATTATCTAAACGAAGAAGCCGTCTCTTGTTTTGAGACGGCTTCTTTCTTTTCTCTATACACGTTTATCTAGCTCAAATTCAATGTCATTTAAACATGGAATACATTCTATATTTGTTCCCTATTTAACCTATAACCTTCATGATGAGTAAATCCTTAGTACTGCAATACCTTACAACACTTACAATAACCTTATTGGCTGTGGGCACTTCCTGTAAGAAATCAGATGCTCCCTTAACTACCATAGAAGGCATGCAGCCTTACCTTCCACAGGTTATTTATCAATTCAACCTTCCAGCAGATAGCATCGTATACAATGATGATAATACGGTGGCTAAAATGTATCTGCTTGATTTTGACAGTAAGAGTTATTATGGAAACTATGAATTTTCCTATGATAAGGCCAAACGATGCACAAGTGCATTATTTGTAGCCAAAGGCAAAGTTTTGCAGGAAGATACATTACATTATAGCAACGATAACATACAGATAGTCAGAACAAGCTATAACAACGATGAGCCAAAATATACCACTACCTTATTGCTCAACAGCGCCGGACAAGTAATACTGGCAGGTACCAAAGATACTGTACCCAGCATGGTATCCCCTGCTAAGAAGTACCTGATATATAGGGAATATAACTACGATGGCAGCAACTGGACTAAATGTACCTATACAGATGAATACTATTTTACACAGACTAGCGGCATTTATATCTATAAGAACAATATGAAGTGCAACTTTACATATGACAATAAAGACAATAGTTTCAGGCTGTTTTTCTCATTGAATCCTATCATGAATTACTACTTCTATGAAAGGATGAATCCCTTTATTTCCTGTGGCAAGAACAATATCGCCACAGTGGTTGCCGAAAGAGAATACCAAAGTGGCAACCAGAGTGGTAAAGAGGCTTTTTCTCTTACAATGACCTACAAGTCAAATGCCACTACACATGTATTGGAAGAGGTACAACTGACTCGAGCCAATGGAGCTATTGACACTAACCGTTTTAAGTTTATCAAAGCGAAATAAATTATCCTAATCCTTATTTATCACAAGAATGCCAGGCTATACGTACAGCCTGGCATTGTTCTTAGTATGCTATAACAAAATTGCCTGGCATAAAGCCAGGCATTGTTTTGAATCCTCTTTTCCACTTAGGATTGCTTAAACACTCTTGGTCTGCGTTGTTCCAACAGGATGAAATCCGCCAGTACCATCGCTGTAACAGCTTCCAGTACAACAGGAACGCGTAGTGCAATACACAGGTCATGACGACCTTTTACACTGAACGTTTCCACTTCGCCACTTTTAATGTTGAGTGTCTGTTGTTCTTTTGGCGTACTGGAGGTAGGTTTCACGGCTATACGAAACACCAGTTGATTACCGTTGGTAATACCGCCTACCACGCCGCCGGCATGATTAGTAGCGGTTTTACCTGTTTTATCTACAATAGGATCATTATGTTCCAGTCCTTTCATTTTAGCGGCAGCGAAGCCTGCGCCAAACTCAATACCTTTTACAGCAGGAATGGCGAACACGGCATGAGCCAGCGATGATTCCAGCGAATCAAAGAAAGGCTCTCCCAGTCCGATGGGCAGGCCGTCTACTCTACATTCTACCACACCGCCTACTGAGTCTTTTGCCGCAATGGCCGCTTCCAAGCCTTCTTCCGGATCAGGATATCCGCCTACTTCAGTGATCACTGCATTTACCTGGATCGTGTCTCCCAAAATCTTTTTCGCAATCACCCCAGCAGCCACCAGGTTAAGCGTCAAACGGCCGCTGAAATGCCCGCCACCACGATAATCTTCAAAACCACCGAATTTCTCCGTGGCCACAAAGTCGGCATGACCTGGACGAGGAAACTCACGTAATTTCTCATAATCCGTACTGCGGGTATTATTGTTTTCGAACATAATCGTTACTGGTGCACCGGTAGTATGATCGTTGAATACGCCTGATTTCAGGAAAGGAAGGTCTTCCTCTTTACGAGGCGTAGTGCCTCTGGAGCCTCCCTTACGACGTTCCAGGTCGGCCAGGAAATCTTCCTGTTTCAGTGGGATACCGGCAGGCACACCGTCGATATTCACACCAACGCTGGCCCCATGGGATTCCCCGAAAACATTAACCCTGAATATTCTGCCAAAGCTGTTCACACGCTGAAAATTTAAATAAGATAAATATGTTGATATCCGGGCTCTTAGGCATTTACAGCCGTCTCCACTTTGCCGCCAATCTGACGCAGGTGGTCATAGAATTCCGGATAGGATTTATTGATAGCGTCTGCATTTTCAATTACGACCGGAGCATCTGCCGTTAATGCTGCTACAGCACAAGCCATCGCAATACGGTGATCGTTATGAGAGCTGACAGTAGCGCCTTTGATACCAGTACCACCATGTACCAGCATTTCATCGCCGTTCAGCTCAATACGAATACCCATTTTGCCAAACTCCTGCTGCAGTGTAAGTCCACGATCACTCTCTTTGTGAGCCAGTCGGCTTACACCCAGAATTTTCGTAGTACCGTTACAGTTAGCAGCCAATGCTACTAATGGCGGGAAGAGGTCAGGACAATCTGTAGCATCAAATTCAAATGCTTTCAGACCATCCTTTTCGATGTTCATGGTAAACATGCCAGGCAGGATATAAGCACCTGCGGAGCGCAATGCATCCAGAATAGCTTTATCAGACTGAGCTGATTCAGTGTTCACATGGTGTACCTCTGCTTTTCCGGCCACAGCAGCAGCTACCAGCAAAAAGGCAGCGCCACTCCAGTCGCCTTCCACGGTATATTCCTTTGCTTGATATTGTTGTTTTTTACCGAAATGGAAGGTTTCAAAATTTTGTTGCTGAACCTGCACACCGAAATGTGCCATCAGTTGAAGGGTTAAAGCAATGTATGGTTTGCTTTTCAGGTCCTGTACAGTAATGGTAACATTTTCAGCAGCATTGCCATAAGCCATGAGCAGGCCTGTCAGGAATTGGGAACTGAGACTCCCATCGATGGTGATATCGCGGGGTTGCAGTGGTCCCTGAATATGCAGTGGCAGCTTACCTTCGCGGGAAGTAACTTTCACATCCAGTTGTGGCAATACCTCTTCGAAAAAGTTCATTGGACGGGTAGTCAAACTACCATGACCATTGATAGTAATAGCTTGTGATGCCAATGCGGCTATAGGGGTAAACATACGGATACCCAGTCCAGATTCTCCACAATTAATTTCATCAAAGCGGGGCTGGATACCATTGCTGTTGATTTCGACTACATCAGGTTTGCGGATAACGGTGGCACCTAATTTTTCTGCCACATCCATCGCAGCCAAACAGTCGTTGCTCAGGCCCGGATTACGGATAATGCTTTTGCCATTAGCCAGCAGGGCGGCTGCTACCGCGCGCTGCATCGCACTTTTGGAAGGGTTGGCCGTAACCGTTCCGGAAATCCTGGCTGGGAATACAGTAACTTGCATATATTTATTTCGTATAGCCGTTTTAGTTAGTTAGATAAAATTTACAACTGCTGCATCATTGCTTTCAAATCCTCTAATGGAACAGCTTTGGTGGTTGCTTTCCCTATTTCTTCCAGCAGTACAAAGTGAATGCTGTTTTTCTCGCGTTTCTTATCCAGTTTGAAGATGTCGAAAACGGCTGTTTTATCGGAAGTAAATGCCACGGGCAGTTGGTAGTCGGCAATCAGGCGGATGAGGCGCTGTGTATGTTCGGATGGAAAACCGGCCAGTTGTTCAGAGAACCGGGCGGCAGCCACCATACCAATTGCTACTGCTTTACCATGTGCGATATGCTCCAATTTCTCTACTGCATGCCCCAGGGTATGACCGAAGTTTAACCAGCGGCGAGGGCCTGTTTCCAGTTCATCTTCCAGCACTACTTTGGTTTTGGCATCTACTGATTTCTCCACGAGGTATCGCAGTACTTCCACATCGCGAGCGAGCGCTCTGTCTTTATTTACCTCCAGGTAATCAAACAGCGCAGCATCCATGATGCAGGCATATTTGATGATTTCAGCGAAACCGTTATGCCATTCTTCATCTGGCATCGTTAACGGTAACGCATAATCGAAGAGGATAAATTCTGGCTGTGTAATGGTACCCAGTAGATTCTTCTGTTTACCATGACTGACGCCGTTTTTGCCCCCGATAGAAGCATCTACTTGCGCTAGCAGTGTAGTTGGTACGAAGCCGAAAGGAATACCTCTCATATAGATACTGGCTGCAAAGCCGGCCACATCTGTAAGCATACCGCCGCCAATCCCTACCAGGGTGGTTTTGCGGTCTGCTTCATAGCTGATGAGTCCGTCGATGATTTTCTCCACCGTAGCCATGTTTTTCACCTCTTCACCAGCAGGAATGATAATCTTTTTCCATCCCTGTAGTTTAGCACCGTGATGATGTTCAACGTTTTCATCGATCACCAATACGGAGCGGTGAATATCTACATGATTGCCCAGGTGCAGCAGACTTTCCCCGAGGAAATACCTGGAAGTCTGCTGCCTGAATTGATGAGTTTGTATCTTCATACTGTTACTTGTCTTCGTTCATTACCCTGTTCTGGCGGTTGATAGATTCCAGGTGAACAGCATCGAAGTATTTCAGGATGAATTCCTTGGTGAGGCCTAATTTCTCGCCTTTAGCGATATTGCGCTCCAGGATTTCATTCCAACGGTTAGTTTGCAGAATGGTGATATTATTTTCTTTTTTGTAGGTACCGATTTTCTCAGCAATCTTCATACGATTACCTAAGAGCAGCATGATTTCATCATCTACCTGGTTGATTTGCGCGCGCAGTTTTTCCAGGGCAGAGTTGAAGTCTTTTTTATCGGTATGCTCACGACGCCAAACCATCGCATTCAGCATTTCAGCGAATTTCTCAGGTGTAATCTGTTGTTTCGCATCAGACCATGCGTTATCTGGATCTACGTGTGTTTCCACCATCAGACCATCGTAATCCAGGTCGATAGCTTCTTGGGAAACTTCTTGCAGGATATCGCGGCGGCCAGAGATATGAGAAGGATCGCAGATCATAGGCAGTTCAGGCATACGGCGTTTCAGCTCGATAGCCAGGTGCCACATTGGCGCATTACGGTATTGTGTATTACCGTAGCTAGAGAATCCACGGTGGATTAAACCTACTTTGGAGATACCCGCTTTCTGAATTCTTTCCACCGCGCCGATCCAGAGTTCCAGATCAGGGTTGATTGGGTTTTTGATCAGCACAGTAGTATCCACACCTTTCAGTGCATCCGCCACTTCCTGTACAGAGAAAGGATTCACTGTAGTACGGGCTCCTACCCAAAGAATATCCACACCGAAATGCAGGGCATCTTCTACTTGTTTGGCAGTAGCTACTTCAACAGCGAGCGGCAGACCAGTGAGTTCACGTGCTTTCTGGAGCCATGCCAGGCCTTTGGTACCGATACCTTCGAAAGAACCTGGGCGAGTGCGTGGTTTCCAGATACCGGCGCGTAAAACGTCTACCTTACCTGTTTTCTGTAAAGCCAGTGCGGTGGCCAGTACTTGTTCTTCTGTTTCTGCACTGCATGGGCCGGAGATGATCAGCGGCTTTTTGTCCGAAGAAGGATCGGAGAATTTAGTGTTTGCAAGAATTTGCTCCATTGTAGTATGCTGTTCCATAGTATTAAGTTACTGCGTTTTATCAGATTAATGTTTATTTCAGGATTTTCCTGATTTTATTTGACTTTTGAATAAGCTTGTAGAAAGTATCGTAATCCTCTTCTTCCAACAGCGATTTCATTTGTTGCAACTGGTGAATATGTTCCTCCAGTACGTCCAACACATTGCTGCGGTTATGTTTGAAGATAGGCACCCACATATCAGGGGAGCTTTTCGCGAGACGGACAGTAGATTCGAAACCACCGCTGGCGAGTTCAAATATGCGTCCCTGTTCTTTTTCTTTCTTCAGTACCGTTAGTGCCAGTGCGAAAGAAGTGATATGGGAGATGTGTGATACATAGGCCGTATGCAGGTCATGCTCTTCAGCGTTCATGTATACCGTGCGCATTTGCAATTGATCCACCATATTTTCCACCATTTCCAGTGCATCTTCATCGCTGTTTTTCACATCGCAGAGCACCATGGTTTTATGGGTGAAGAGGTTACGAACAGCCGCATCAGGGCCAGAATACTCGGTGCCGGCCATCGGATGGGCAGCCACAAAGCGACCTCTGTTTGGATGACCGGCAACGAGTTGTAAGATATTTTTCTTGGTAGAACCAACATCCATAATTACTTGTCCCGGTTGTACTTTATCCATGATAATGGGCAGTACTTTCAGCACAGCATCCACAGGAATAGCGAGTACAACGAGATCCGAACGCTTCAGCGCCTCTTCCAGGGTAGCCCCTTCATCGATGATGCCCAGTTCTTTGGCACGCTGCAGGTGTGATTCCTGCTGATCTACCCCGATGATATGACTAGCCACACCTTTCTCTTTCAGGCTGATAGCCAGGGAACCACCGATAAGACCCGTTCCTATTATTGTAGCAATCATCGTTATTAATTATTAATTGTGTTTTTTATTCTTTCAATCGCCTCATCAAATACTTTGACATCCTGACAAAGGCTTACTCTGATATATCCGTTCCCGTTACTACCGAAGATGCCGCCAGGAGTAATGAATACGCGGGATTTATATAGTACTGCATCGCTGAGCGTATATCCATTATCATAGGTATCCGGTATTTTAGCCCATACGAACATTCCTACTTGGTTTTTATCGTACACGCAATGCAGCATATCCAGCAGTTGGAAAACTTTTTCTCTACGAGCACTGTAGATTGCATTCAGTTGGTCATACCAGTCTTTACCCAATTCCAGGGCTTTAACAGCTGCCATTTGTAAAGGTTGGAACATACCGGAGTCCATATTGCTTTTGAAGCGCAGCACCTCGTTGATCCATTCTGCTTTTCCTACTAGCATCCCTACGCGCCAACCAGCCATATTGGAGGACTTGCTGAGGGAGTTGAGTTCAAGTACCACATCTTTCGCACCTTCTTCTTGGAGGAGACTTACAGGCTCCTCATTGAGGATAAAGCTGTAAGGGTTGTCGTGGCAGATGAGGATATTATTTGCTTTACCGAAAGCGATTAGTTTCTGAGCGAATGCTCTAGTAGCTTTAGCGCCGGTAGGCATATTCGGGTAGTTTACCCACATCAGTTTCACTTTGCTGAGATCTGTTTTTGCCAGTGCGTCGAGGTCTGGCAACCAGTTGTTTTCAGCGGTCAGGTCATAATCTCTGACAGTAGCGCCGCTGAGGCTCACAGCAGAGCGGTAGGTAGGATATCCTGGGTTGGGTACCAGTGCTTCATCGCCTGTTTGGAGGTAGGTCATACAGATATGCATGATACCTTCTTTTGAACCGATGAGCGGGAGTACTTCCGTATCAGGATTCAGTGTCACATTGTAAAAGCGGTGGTACCATTCGGCCATAGCTTTACGTAGCGCGGGAATACCTTTATACCCCTGGTAAGCATGCGTATTAGGAAGAGCTGCATTCGTGTGCAGTGCTTCCACAACAGAAGGATGAGGAGGCAGATCTGGGCTGCCGATACCGAGGTTAATTACTTTGGTACCCTCTTGATTCATCTGTTCAATTTCGCGCAGCTTTTTGGAGAAGTAGTATTCTTCCGTGCCTTGTAATCTTTTAGCTACCTGTATGTGCATATAATGACCTGATTAAAGCGTTTTACCTTTTTTGTAGATACCTAATACTTTGAGGTGTTCGGTATGTTGTTCAATTTCTTTGAGTGCCTGTTGGAAATCCACTAGGTTATCGAATTCCATATCCGCGTGAAAGTAATAGTTCCATACTTTGGCGGGGATTGGGAAGGATTGCAGTTTAGAGAGATTAATACCCGCTTCTGCTATCCTGGAGAGCACGTTGGCGAGACTTCCGCGTTCGTGGCTAGTTTGGAAATACACGGATGCTTTATTGGCATCAGGTGCGGTTTCAACTGGTTTTTTAGAGACCGCGAGGAAACGTGTATAGTTATTTTTGTTGGTATGAATATTAGGAGCGATGATATCGAGTTCGAATATTTCAGCTGCGAGACTGCCAGCTATTGCTGCTGTAGATTTCAGCTTTTTGTGGCGAACATGTTTTGCGCTGAGGGCGGTATCTTCCGTTTCAACCAGTTTGATGTGGGGGTATTTTTCCAGGAAGTCCATACATTGGAGGAGCGCCATTGGGTGGGAATGTACCTCTCTGATGTCATCCATTGTTTGGCCTGGTAATACCATCAGGTGCTGGTTGATTTGCAGGTAGATTTCCCCGATTACGTGTAGGCCTGAGTTTTTGATCAGGCTGTAATTCGGTAAGATGCTGCCTGCGATGGAGTTTTCGATGGCCATGATACCGGCATCCACATCAGGTTGTGCTTTTACTTTTTTAACTAGTTCCGCGAAAGACGCGCAGTTTTCCGTTTCGATATGTTTACCGAAATACGATTGAGCAGCCACCTGGTGGAAACATCCTTCAAACCCCTGTATCGCAATTTTCATGTGTATGTGATTGATTGAATATTATTTTTAGTTGCTGTAGCAACTAGCTACTTAAAACAGAAAGGGCCCCGACAACGGGACCCTTTGCTATTTGAACTTTGATATGTAAAGTTTGATTATTGCAAACGAGTCCCCGGCTTCTTCGCATAAAAGAAGTAAGAGAAGTAATAAAAAAAGTAGCTAGTGAATTGCTTTTTCATATAATGAATATTGCTAAATCAAAAAGGCCTCCCGTTTCGCGGGAGGCCTTTTGTTAAGTATCTTTTATTTTAGAACACAAATGACCTCCCTATTCCTGGTACCAGAAATAATAAAAGCCAAAAAAACCAAAAGTCACTTGTGTGTTCATTATCGTGTTTGTTGTTTTTCGATAGAACAAAAATACAACGTGATTTTAATTATCCAATAGCCAAGACAGAAAAATACATTTTTTTCAAAAACACAGCCATTTCATTAAACATTTTCCAATACACATAAAAAATGGGCGGGTAGAATTAATGAAAAATGGGGTAATTACATTAATAATGTGAAAGCGGGCTAAGGCAGATTTTGGTATCTGGTCCTATCATATTGATCTGCTGCGAATTATTTTCTATAACCTTCAAAATATTTGGTTACTGCGTTGTGGATGAGTCTATTTAATCATTAATTTTAGAGAAATTACAAGAGTCATGTTTAAGTTAGATTTATTTACCATAGTACTTATTGTGGTTTACTTTTCAATAGTAGTAGGTGTTCCTTTGTTCATGGTTGTGAAAGCTTGTTTCTTTCCGATCAGGAAAATGAGGATTACAGGTAAATCCGGAACCACCGCCGAGTTGGATTTTAGAAAGAAAAATGATGTTGAATCCGTACTACATTTTGCGGATGTATTTCTTGGTCTTAAATAGTAAATCTTTTGGCAAATGTTAAACCCAAGGTCCTCCCCCCTGCCAAAGGAATTACCAACAACATTGATGACATAGCTGGAGCCGGTGGCGGTATGATATTACTGAAGCTGGCCCAAAACTTACCTGAAACCAGTCAACTGAAGTCCTGGTTAATAATTCTTGTGCCTGCATTTACCTTGTTAATGAAATATCTGTGGAGCTTCTGTTCCCCTGAGATAGTCTTTTTCATTAAAGGATACAAATCGAAGCGAGGCAGAAGAAGATTAATCACCCAAATCGATAATTTATTGAATGACCATTCTATCAGTGAGGCAAGTAAAGCAATGCTTCGAGAAAAAATAGAAAGGACAAAATTGTCTACTATAGAAGAATTGGAAGATCATCTCAAGTCGATTTCTTCTGTCGGATGAGGTAATTGATTGTCGTAGGCTTTGGCCAAACTGGAAAGGTATTAATAATTTGAGGAGAAGTAATTTTCCTTAAAAGGAGATGTTTTGCCTTGAAAGAATGGACTGTTATTAACAACTATTGGAAGAGAAACTGGTATAAGCGATAAAATAGGGAGAAGTAATTCTCCTCATTTAGGGATTTGCCTAGAAAAAGGTAGAAAAAGGTAGACGTGACGATACTGGGAGAAGCAATTCTCCTCATTTAGAGGTTTTGCCTAGGTAAAGATAGATGTGATGATACCGGGAGAAGTAATTCTTCTCATTTAGAGGTTTTGCCTGAAAAGGTAAAGGTGAGGATACCAGGAGAAGCAATTTTCCGCTATTAGAGGTGCGGCTTAGGAAGAGGGAGAAGCGATGGTTCAGCCTGAATAGGGCTTGGGATTGTTATAAATTATATAAAAATAATAACCGTCCCGGGATACGGGACGGTTATTTATTAATATGCGTTGTGTTGCAAATTATTTTTTAGCAGCAGCAGAGTCAACAGCTTTAGCTACGGAATCAACTGCTTTTTTAGCAGAGTCAGCAACAGCACCTACTGCTTGGTTAGCAGCGTTTGCAGCAGAGTCAATTGCTTGAGTTGCTTGAGTTGCAGTAGAGTCAGCAGCTTTTTGTTCTGCACCACCACCGCAAGCAACTGCGAAAATACCGAAAGCGAGAGCTAAGAAACCAAATTTGATAACGTTCTTCATTGTACAATAATTTAGGATGTTTTTTGAATGATTTACCTTTTATACCCAGATCACCCAAAAGGTAACCCATTGTTTTAAAAAATTTTTTTTTCGGTACTTTGGGTTACCAAAAGCCTTTTAACTGTATTAAAGAGTGAAGCATATTCAAGACATAGGAAAAGACAAGGATTTATTGCTGGGATTGGCAAAAAGTGATGGTAAATCATTGGAAATCATCTATTCAGAGAACTTTCCGGTTGTTTTACGCATGATTTTGCAGCATAATGGGTCTGAGGATGATGCCAAGGATGTGTTCCAGGAGGCCATAATTGTATTATATGAGAAGGTATGTGGTGGGGATTTTACACTGACGAGCCGGTTAAAAACCTTTCTCTATTCTGTATGTCGTCATCTGTGGCTGAAAAAGTTACAAAGCAACCACGGCCTCTATGCATTACCAGAGGAACTAGAGGAAACTATCCCAGCAACGGACATAATAGATGAACACCAGGCGAAAGATGAGCAATACAAGATAATGGAACATGCGATGGGAAGTCTCGGGCAACCTTGTAAAACCATTCTGGAAGATTATTACCTCCACAAAAAGTCCATGCAGGAAATAGCGGAGAAATTTGGCTATACTAATTCAGAGAACGCCAAAACCCAGAAGTACAAGTGTCTGATGCGACTCAAAAAAATATTTTTCGATAAATACAATACATCATTATAAGCAGCCATGAAAGAAGATTTGTTTCTGATCAGCGAAATTGAGCGTTACCTGGAAGGGGAAATGAGCGTGCAGGAGAAAGCTGCCTTTGATGAACTGCGTCGTACCAATCCTCAAATTAACCGCCAGGTGGAAGAACACCAGCTCCTACTCCAGGGACTGGACCACATGAGCCGTCGTCAACAACTCCAATCCCAGATGGATGCTATCCACGGAGAATTGGATATGAGTACTTTATGTATGGAGGCGATGGAAGCCAATCAGGCTGCCAAACGGACCCGCATACGTCGTCGTACAATTACCAATTTGGCTGCCGCTGCCTGCATTGCCTTGGTGACTTCACTGTCTACCATTGCGATTCTACAAAACAACAGCCGCAATAAGTCTACCGCTCAGTATGAGGACGTTAGACGCGTACTGAACAATATTCAACGCTCTCAAAACGCCCTGATCAACGATATTAAAGATAAAAACAAGGCACCAATCAATCCTGGCACCTATGGTGGTACCGGTTTTGCAGTGTCTGGAAACGGTTATATTGTTACCAACCTCCACGTAGTAGCTGGAGCCGATTCCATCTATGTACAAAATACCAAAGGGGAAGCCTTTAAAGCGGTCAGCGTATTTGAAGATATTTCCAGCGATCTCGCGGTTCTGAAAATAGCAGACAGTACTTTTAAAAGTCAACCACTGCCATACGCACTCAAACCTCAAAGTGTTACACTGGGTGAGGAAGTATTCACCATGGGCTACCCAAGAGATGAAATCGTTTATGGCAAAGGTTATATCTCCGCCAAAACTGGTTTCAACGGGGATACAACTGCCTACCAAGTTTCCATACCTGTCAATCCAGGCAATAGCGGCGGACCTCTATTGGACGCTAAAGGCGATATCGTTGGTATTATCACTGGCAAACAAACCACCGCAGATGGCATCGCCTTCGCAGTGAAATCAGCACATCTTAAACGACTGCTGGATGAAATGCCAAAAGATAAGCAACCTAAAAGGGAATGGAGCCATAAAAGCAAACTGGAAGGCCTCAACCGTGTAGATCAGATCAAAAAAGTAGAGGAATTCGTATACCTCGTAAAAGTATACAACTAATCGGGAGTACGGAAAGCTACCACCAACTAACTGTTAATGCAAGAACGACAGTGAACTGGTTTTAGCTCACACTCCATAGTATACAACTAATCCATTCAAGAAAAGTCAATAGATAGCTATAATAATACACTATAGCAGGATACTCCATCTTGCGCTATAGCAATTAACTAGCCTTGATAAATTTGCTGATTAAGCTAATATTCAGTGATTATTTAGAACAATTATGAATTGTTACTTCTTATTTAGGTAACTATTCATTAGATTTGAAATAATTGAGAATAGAGGTAACAGCCAACTATCAGTAAATATGTTCCTCTAACATTAGGCAGCAATCCACCAGAATTGGAATAATTAACAAAAGAGGTTACAGCCAACTATCATTTTCAACCATAGTGAAGTAGTTCCTCTCTTAATAGGCAGCAATTCATCAGCATAGGAATAATTCATAAAAGAGGTAGCAGCAAGCTTGTTAGACCATAGTGAACCAGTTCCTCTTGCATGGGCAACTACTCGTCAGAATAGGAATAATTTGATTTAAGAGCAGCCAGCTTGTAAGGCCATAGTGAACCAGTTCCTCTTGCATGGGCAACTACTTGTCAGAATAGGAATAATTTGATATAAGAGCAGCCAGCTTGTAAGACTATAGTGAAGTAGTTTCTATTTCATTGGCCGCAACTCTTCAGATGCTGGACTATAAATTAAAGCGATGACAATTAACTTTCGTTTTAACTACTAGTGAAGTAGCTCCTCCGATTTAAGAGTAATGCATCAAATTTGGAACTTTTACTGAAGCAGTTTGCAATCAGCTATTGACCACTATAATCAAATGGATCTGGTATCTAGAATAGCCTATCAATAGTCCAAGAAACATAATAAAAAAGACTAAAAACAAGCATTTTTAGTGCAAAAGCATAAAAATTGAAAGTATTCTAAGCTGTGATATGTTGATCTGACACCTAAGGACAATTAAACCCTTCCTTCAGCACAACTAATGGAAAGAAGGCACGTGTCTCCCGAAATTATCACTTTAATCACGTTTTTAACTGAAGATGAAAAATAAAGAAAGGGCCTGCATGATGCAGGCCCTTTCGACTTATATTCAGTCTCTTTTATTTCTTCTTCCAGCTTTTAAATCGGTCTGTAATCCAGTAATATAAATCATTCGTATCCATGCCACGCATCTGATCATAGGTAGGATAATTATCTCGTATGAAATGCTGCAGTGAATCACCCGACAAACCAGTTACCCGACTTACCAATAAAGGAGTAAACCTGGAATCGATATACTTCTCCTCCTCCATCTTTAAGTAATTCTCCTTAAACTGCCGCTTTTGCTTCTCTTTCTTGGAAAAACGGGTGATCGGACTGAAAACAATTCCCGCACCCTGTGGCGTATTTCCCCCTGCCAACGGTTTATTAGGCAAATCCAGGATATAGCCATATTGTTCCCTTCTGGCAATGGAATCCAGTTGATATGGCGAATACTTCGCACTGATATCCACCCCTTTCAGGAATTTACTGGTTACCGTCATTCTGATATTGATCGTCTGTTCCCCAGAAGCCGAAGTAACCGTTACCGTGTCGGAATTATACCCTACGAAAGAAACAGTAAGCCTATCTCCACGAGAGGCCGTAATCCTGTAAAACCCACCCTGGTCTGTAACGGAATGCTTTCCAGTTTTGAGGTTAGTAACGGTGGCATAAGGCAACACCAACCGGTTGGTATCAGATACCACCCCGGATACCGTCACCTGCGCCTGAACGAGCTGTATGGTTAACCATCCCCATGCACAGCATAAGGCCAAAATGCGGGCAAATTGCTTCATAATTTTCCTGTATTAGTTTAAATCCTAACGAACAACTCTTTCATTTCAACAGCTCAGACACTTCTTATGTTCAAGTTATTAACAATACAATATTAGGGGTTTAGTCTTTTATTAAAGCAAAAAATCCTTGCAACACGCAGTTGCAAGGATCTATGTTATTTGCTGCTGCGCCAGTAGCACAGCCATCTAATTTGTTAATTTTTACAGGATTTCTGTCTTGATGCAGGTATCAAATGTTCTTGTCTCACCTGGCGCCAGTTGTACTAACCCCAACCCATTATTGAAGGCATTGGGAGCACCCGTCAGATTTTCAATGGCAATACTATTGCGATGCGGCGGAATATATATCTGCAATACCGGATAGTTTTCCCCAGGGAAGAAACTGATACGAATCTGCTTTTTCGGATCATACAGTACCGCTAACGGTTGCGCCTGTACGAAATCTAACAGGAAAGAATTGTCCAACTCCACACCCGCTAGCAGCTTACCTTTTGTAAACTCCGTATAAGGCAACACCTTTCCGGTAGGAATCAGCTTGGCGTCGAATTCTACAATTTCCTTTGATGCAAATGTCAGTTCCAGTTCATCAACGGGAGTACCTGTGGTGAAATAAGGATGCCATCCGTCCATCAGCGGCATGATATCATTACTTCTGCTGGTGATACTCGTGCTTACCTGCAATTCATTGCCTGGCAAAAGCGTATAAGTTGCTGTGCAATCATACGCAAATGGATATCCTGCATCGTGCTGTTCATAGCTGTAAGCCAGTGTCAAAGATGCTTTGGTGTCATCGGCATGTTGTGCCACCACTTTGAATGGAGCATCGTACAGTAAGCCATGAATGGCATTTCCCGGCGCTATGGTCTGTTCCAGCACATAGTCTTTTCCATTGAAGGTATACCGAGCATCTTTAATCCTACAGGCATATGGACTTAGTTTTACATTCTTAAAGCTGCTTTTCAAATCCTGCTGCATATCGGCCAGGTCGCGATAACTATCAATCAAATTGAGGGTTTCCGCTCCTTTTGTAACCTTAAAACCGTGCAGCAATGCACCGTGTGCAGGGATGATTTCAACTGTGGCGCCAGCACCATCCTTCAGCGCTACAATATCAAAGCCTGCTTCATGTATTGAATGAATACTAAATCTCATTGTTCCTGTTTTTGAAATAAGGGCTTACAAATTAATTAAAAATATTAAATACAATTGTTAATAATATTTTCCAGCCATTCCTGTTTACCGCTGATCAGCTTAGGTTCCGGACCAGCAGCAGCGAAGTTGCGGAGGTCTTCCAGGGTCAGTTGACCTGCTTCGAATTCTTTACCTTTTCCACTATCGAAGGAGGCATATCTGTCCTTACGGAATTGCTTATACGTAGTTTGTGTCAGTACCTTTTCCGCTACAATGGCTGCGCGTGCAAAGGTATCAATGCCACCAATATGCGCGTGGAAAATATCTTCCAGATCAGTAGAGTTACGACGGGTTTTAGCATCGAAGTTTACGCCGCCACCAGCAAATCCGCCAGCTTCCAGGATGATCAGCATGCTCTCAATCAGGTCATTCAGGTTGGTAGGAAACTGGTCAGTATCCCAACCATTCTGTGCATCGCCACGGTTAGCATCTATGCTTCCCAACATACCAGCATCAGCGGCCACTTGTAGTTCGTGCTGGAAGGTATGTCCTGCCAGGGTAGCGTGGTTTACTTCTATGTTCAGTTTAAAATCCTTGTCCAGTCCGTAATGGCGGAGGAATCCGATAACAGTAGCGCTATCGTAATCATATTGATGTTTCGTAGGTTCGCAAGGTTTAGGCTCGATGAAGAAAGTACCTTTAAATCCTTGTTTGCGGGCATAATCACGCGCCATAGTAAGGAAGCGGGCCAGGTGTTCCTGTTCCCTTTTCATATTGGTGTTCAGTAAAGTCATATAACCTTCGCGGCCACCCCAGAAAACATAGTTTTCCCCATTGAGGGCAATAGTAGCATCCAGGGAGTTTTTCACCTGAGCGCCAGCATAAGCCACCACAGAGAATTCTGGGTTGGTAGAAGCACCATTCATATAGCGTGGATTACTAAATACATTGGCGGTTCCCCAAAGTAATTTCACACCACTCGCCTGCTGCTTTTCTTTTGCATAGGCCACTATTTGCTGCATGCGACTTTCATACTCCGCTACGTTGCTACCTTCGTCTACCAGATCCACGTCGTGGAAGCAGTAGTATGGCAGTCCCATTTTAGTGATGAACTCAAAAGCAGCATCCATTTTATCTTTCGCGCTCTGAACAGCATCGGTGGCGGTCAGCCATGGGAATTGCTTTGTACCAGGACCGAATGGATCTCCACCGGTGCCACAGAAGGTATGCCAGTATGATACCGCAAAGCGAAATAATTCTTTCATTGATTTGCCAGCGATGATCCTGTTTTCATCATACCAGCGATAGGCCAACGGATTATCCGTATTAGGGCCTTCATAGTTGATTTTACCGATGCCTTTAAAATACTCGCTGTTTCCAAGTGTAATACTCATAACTATGTGGATTTTTAAAATTTAGAGATTGTCAGCATTTTCACCGAGGGAAAGTTGCTGTTTCAGTCCATACAGCCAATGACCGTATGCATCCCGGTACTGTTGCTGTAAGTGTGACTGTGGTTCAATCACCGCCAAACATTCCATACCATGGAAGGCTGACTTAAAATTATAATAGCCTGCGCCGGTGGCTGCCCCTCTGGCCGCACCCTGAGCACCGTCTGTATTGTATAGCTCAATCACCACATTGGCAGTATTTGCGAATGCTTCGCGGAAGAGCGGACTAAGGAACATGTTTGCCTGTCCTGCGCGTACACGGTGTATAGAAGGTCCCATTTCTGCCATGATATCCATGCCATAATTCAGACCAAATACAATCCCTTCCTGCACTGCGCGCAGCAAGTGCGCTTGGCTATGAAGATTAAAATCGAGTTGACTAACGGTAGCCCCTATACGCATATTGCCCAAGATTCTTTCAGCGCCATTGCCAAATGGAAATACCTGTAATCCGCCGGCGCCAATAGGTGCAGTGGCGGCCAGTTCATTCATTTCTGGGTAGCTCATATCTCCTACGGCCGATTTCAGCCAACTGTTGGCGATACCGGTACCATTGAGGCACATCAATACGCCATTGCGTACGCCGCCACCATCCATGTTATTGACATGCACGAATGTATTGACTCTGCTCTGGCTATCGTGGGCATGTTGATCGCTGACAGCATATACGACGCCGGAAGTACCCGCTGTGGTAGCAGCTTCGCCGGGCTGTAGTACGTTCAGGGAGAAAGCATTGTTAGGTTGATCGCCAGCTCTGTAAGTAACAGGCGTACCTGGATGAAGACCCAGGATATCCGCGGCAGCTTCCGTTAGTAGGCCTTGCTCTCCGAAGGTAGGCACTATCGTGGCCAGCAATGCGGGATCAATGTTGTAATATTTTAATAGTTCGTCGGCTATGGATTGACGGGTAAAATCCCAGAAGGTGCCTTCAGAAAGGCCAGATACCGTAGTGGCGATTTGACCTGTGAGCTTCATGGCAATGTAGTCTCCCGGTAACATAATCTTATGTATACGCTCATACACATGCGGTTCATTTTCCTGTACCCAGCGCAGCTTGGAAGCGGTAAAGTTGCCTGGTGAATTCAACAGGTGGGTGAGACAATATTTCTCGCCCAATGCCGTGAATGCCTGACGGCCCGTTTCTACAGCGCGACTATCACACCAGATGATAGCAGGTCTCAGCACCTGCTGCTGTCTGTCTACGCATACCAATCCATGCATTTGATAAGCGATGCCAATACCCTTTACAATCTTAGGATCGAAGCTGAATTGCTGTTGCAATAACCTCGTGGCATTAATTATTTCACTCCACCACCGATCCGGGTCTTGCTCTGCCCAACCAGTATGTAAAACCTGCATGGGCATTTCCCTGGAAGGGCTGATAGCACTGGCCAGACATTTACCAGAATCGGCATCCAGTAATGCCGCTTTAATGGAGGAAGAACCTATATCGTAGCCTATAAAATACATATCGAATGATTTTTCGTTGGCAATAGATATTCAGCGGTCGCACCAAAATGGTGCGACCTACTGAAGTTATTTATTTTTAAGATTAAACGACTACCAGAAAACAGTGTAGAGTGCCATCAGGACACCGCAAATCAGCACTGCGCCAACAGTAAAGCCCAGTGATGGTTTGAACATAGAAGCATCGATGGCAAGTCCTTTCGGATTGTCTACGCTCTTAGGATTAGCCAGGGTGATAATCACCATACCAATCACGCAGATCAGAAATACGATACCCATTCTGTCGATGAATGGAATTTCAAACAGTCCTGAATCCGGGTTCATTACAGATAAGCCGATGGCGTTCAGGCCTTCTAAGTTTGCGAATCCAGGGAGGAATTTGAAGAAGAAAGACAGCATCAGACCACCGATCATAGCGAACAGTGCTGCGCTGGAAGTAGTGCGTTTCCAGAAGAAGCCCAGTGCAAACATGGCGAATACGCCCGGAGATACGAAACCGGTATATTCCTGGATGAACTGGAAGCCTCCTTTTTTGTCGATACCGAGGAAGTTAGAAATTACCACCGCAATCACCATGGCTATCACTACCACCC
Organism: Chitinophaga sp.; assembly: GCF_019236475.1. Lineage (GTDB taxonomy): Bacteria > Bacteroidota > Bacteroidia > Chitinophagales > Chitinophagaceae > Chitinophaga. Next base: position 220,111 of record NZ_JAFAIX010000006.1, on the reverse strand, counting down.
AACGGCCAACGCCTACGATTGTCTTTTCATCTGCATCTTTATTATAGATTTTCTTATAAATATCCAGGGAGAAGATTGTGGAGATACTATTCGCTTTACCAGCTAAAGATGCCACTACAGCGGCGGTCAGGGCTGCAAAAGAAAGACCTTTCAATCCAACCGGCAGCAGGTTCAGCAGTACAGGATAAGCGTTATCCGCATTTAAAGAACCATTTTTCATCATTTCCTGCTGGAACTGACCTTCTTTCCAAAGTACAAAAGCTGCGATACCTGGCAACACCACGATGATAGGCATCAGGAGTTTCAGGAAACCCGCGAACAACAAACCATTACGAGCCGTTTTTAGATCCGCACCCAAAGCACGCTGTGTGATGTATTGGTTACATCCCCAATAGTTCAGGTTTACAATCCACATACCTCCAATCAATACACTCAGTCCAGGTAAGTCCAGGAATTTCGGATTCTCCTTATGGATAATCATGTGGAAATGGTCGCTGGCATGTTGTGTCATCAGTTTGAAGCCATTCAATACGCCTGTACTACCAAACTGGCTGGATACCAGTTGGAGGGCCAGGTAAGTAGTGGCCAGACCTCCCAGGATCAAGAAAAACACCTGGATTACGTCTGTATAACCGATTACCTTCATACCTCCCAGGGTGATGATGATGGCAAATATCGCCAAGCTCACCATACACACGTAGAAATTAATACCAGAAATGGTAGTAATGGCCAGTGCGCCCAGATAAAGGATAGATGTAAGGTTCACAATCACGTACAATAGCAGCCAGAATACTGCCATGATGGTAGCTACCGTTTGATTATACCTGCGTTCCAGGAACTGGGGCATGGTATAGATCTTGTTTTTAAGGTAAATAGGCAGGAAAAAGACCGCCACCACTATTAGCGTAGCAGCTGCCATCCATTCATAAGTGGAAATAGCCAACCCTATATTGAAGCCGTTTCCAGACATCCCGATAAACTGTTCAGCAGAGATGTTGGATGCAATCAGGGAAGCACCAATGGCCCACCAAGTAAGAGAACCTTCAGCAAGAAAGAAATCTTTTGAGTCGGTTGTTGCCTTCTTTTTCTTCTTGTAAATGTAGTACCCGTATCCCGCAACGATGATAAAATAAATGAGGAAAACAAGGTAATCAAGATAATGCAGCGTGTGATTCATAACGTTCAAACGTGGTTGTTAAAATTAATAGCGGAACAATTTAGCGAAATAAATGTAAAAAATACCCTTACATCCCATCAAAACTAAAAACCGCAGTCAAAAATCTGCGGTTTTTAGGGTGGGTTCAAAACTATCATTTTCTGTCACATATCAAAGTCCGTTAACAAAAAATGTAACATTTGACACCCATCAAATTTACCGAACAATACCTTCCAGGGCTACTGTCTGGCCTTTTGCGGGTTGCAGTTGCACGGATTTTCCATTATACGTCACCGTTACCTTTTCACCTGTGAGCGATTTCAAACTGCCTTTTGTAAGCTGATGATCTTTCCAGGAAATACTTACTTCAAAACCTCCCCTGGTCCGGATACCAGAAATATTTCCCTCTTTCCAGGCAGCAGGGAGGGCAGGCAGCAACTCAATTACACCATCATTACTCTGAACTAGGGCCTCAGTGATACCAGCCGCTGAACCGAAATTACCGTCGATCTGGAATGGTGGATGATCATCAAAAAGGTTGCTGTAGATGGATTTCTTAAACAATGCCTGTACGTTTTCATATACCTTCTCCCCATCTTTCAAGCGGGCATAGAAGTTAATGATCCATGCACGAGACCAACCAGTATGGCCACCACCATGCGACAGGCGGTATTCCAGGGTTTTACGGGCCGCGGCATAGAGGTCTGGCGTATGTTCATTGATTTGATTTCCTGGGTACAGGCTGAATAAGTGCGACATATGTCGATGACCTGGATCTTCTTCCTTGTATTCTTTGATCCATTCCAGGATACGGCCGTCCTGCCCTATCTTGGTGGGCGGAAGCTTGCTAATGACCTGTTGCATGCTATCAGCAAAGGCAGCATCTTTTTTCAGTATATGCGCTGCCGTTATATAGCGGGTCAGGAATTCGCGGATAATTTGGTTATCCATCGTAGGACCGTAGGTAAGTGATTGATTTTTACCTGTTACGGGATCTACATACCAGTTTTCAGGAGAGTAGGCCGGCGCGGAAACCAGGTATCCTTCCGGACTTTTCACCAAGAAATCCTTGATAAACTGTGCATGTTCATACATCGCGGGATAAGCGGTATCCGACAGGAACTTCAGATTACGGTTGTAATCATAGTGATCCCAGAAATGCATCAGCACCCAGGTGGTGCCCATCGGGAAAGTGCCGTAAAACATTTCATTCTGTAACCCAGTTTTCCCGAAAGCATCCGTAGCATGGTGCATCGTCCAGCCGCGGGCACCGTACATTTTACGCGCCGTCATACGACCTTCCGGACGAATATTATTGATAAAATTCACCAGTGGCAACACCGTTTCCGACAAATTACCAGATTCCGCTTGCCAGTAATTCATCTGGAGGTTGATATTGGTGTGGAAATCGGACTGCCAAGGGGCATTGATATGATTATTCCAGATACCTTGTAAGTTAGCCGGCAAAACACCTGGTGCGCGGGAAGAACCCAGCAAGAGATATCGACCATACTGGAATAACAACGTGGTTAACTCTGGATCATAGGCCCCATTTTTAACGGCTTGCAACCTTTCATCGGTGGGAATATCCTTTCCATCGGTACCTAGGGAGAATTGTACCCGGTTCATCAAAGCAGCATGGTCTTTCACATGCGCGGCCAGGAGACTTTCCCAAGATTGGCCTTTCAGCTTAGCAGCCGCTTTGTTCAGCAACTGTACAGGGTCTGTATTATCGTTTATAGAGAGACGCGGGAAATCATAGTTGGTAGCGCCATCGATGAGTAGCACTATTTCGCTGGCTCCTTGGATCTTCAGACTGTCGGTTACTGCATTTAGGGTACCGTTCTGTTTCACTACGGTCACAGATCCTGCGAATTTCATATGTTTCCCTTCTGGGCCTTCTGCGGGGTTTGTATCCACAATTTGACCGCTGAGTAAAATACGATTAATGCCTGCTGTGCGGGTAGTGCAATCCTTGTACAAAGTGGTAGCTCCTTTGCTATCGTCTGGGCGGTTCACGTAAATGGTAGTGTTCAGGGCTTTAGGCGTACTGGCGGTAAGTCTTACTACCATTACATTTCCCGGAGCAGAACTGAAGGCTTCTTCTTTATATGTCACGCCCTCTTTCGTATAGGTACTGGTAACAACACCTGTGGTGAGATCCAATTCCCTAGAAAAATTGCTAAACTCCCGCCTATCCATGAGGAGGTTTACATTCATCAGGGTTTGATAGGAACGGAAGCTCCTGGCCAGTGTGGTGGAGTTTTCACCATTTACGGCTACCATGTTGGGACGAGCCAGGGCAGCGGCTTCTGACGTTTTCCCTTGGAACAGGAGTTGTCTTACGGTATCGAGTACACGAAGACTACCAGGGTTAGCGTCATTGAATTTCACGCCAGCCCAAAGGCTTTGTTCGTTCACTTGAATAGTTTCTGATTGGGGATGACTGAAGACCATGCCTCCTAGTCGGCCATTGCCTATGGGCAAGGCTTCCATCCATTTTTCGGCGGGCTGTTTGTACCACAGCTTTAAGGGTTTCTGCTGCGCAAACGTGGAATTGGTCGCCAAGAGGGCGAATACTAGCAACTTTCTCATTGCCCCAAAATATGTAAAATAGAAAGCCCTGTCAATACTGGGGTTAAACGGGTATTAGGAACGGGGATAATAATCTTAGCAATGGATTGCAAAAAGAAGTGAATTTGACGTCTGCGACGTCAAATTCACTTCTTTTTTTTTCGTCGTCCCTGGCCGCTGGCCAGGGACGACAGACAGGAGAGTTTTGCCTTTTTCTTATTTGGATTTTTTTCAGTATTTGCTCATTACAAGTAGGGCATTATTGCATTGCCATATGGGCTAGTTGTGCTCCTACCTTTGATCCTATGGCAACGCCCATCCCTCCCATTCTTACGCCTAGTGTGATATTAGTGGAATGATTGCGGATGATGGGTTGTTTGGTTTTTCCGAAGGCCATAATGCCGGTCCATCTGTCGGCGATGGTGAAGGAGTGGTTAGGAAGAATAACCTTACGTAATAAGTTTTCTAGTTCATATTGAATGCGATCGTTGTAGGCGAAGCTGGTAGTGGATTCTCCGGCGAAATCCAATTGGCGGCCGCCTCCAAAGAGCACTCTACCTTCGAGTTCGCGGAAATAATAGAATCCTTCTTCAAAATGAAAAATTCCTTTGAAAGGGAGTCCTGGTATCGGATTGGTGATGAGCACTTGGCCGCGTCCCGGAACCGTGTCTCCCTGATCCTGCAACAACTCTTTTGTAAAAGCATTGGTACAAATGATGAGTTTCCGGGCGCTGAAGATTAGATCTTCCTGCAAGAGATGATGCGGCACAACCACATTTACGCTATGCTGCAAATCTTCCACTCTTGTAACCGTGGCGCCGGTTTTCACTTCAACGCCTAAACGAAATGCCAGGTCAATCAGGCTACGCATCATTTTCCCTGTATGTAATTCGCCTTCGTAATTATTGCTGACGATGGCTTTCACGGTATTTCGGTCGAATCCGAATTCGGGGAGTTTACTACTAGCGATTGAAAAAGCTTTCTGTGGGAAGAAGTGCCCTAGTAGGGAGTTCACTTGTTCTATTTTATCAAGTGCCCATTCATCGTGGGTGGTGATGAGTTCATAGCTACCATTTTCCGTATAGCCGATAGGGTTATCGCCCAGGCGTTGGCGGAGTAGTTGCAATCCTTCATACCGCATTTGGACCAACTGGAGCACGTCTGGCTCCGGCATGGTTTGCAGATCAGAGAGGATTTCCGTCAGACTACCGATACAGGCAAAGCCCGCATTTTTAGTACTGGCCCCAGTAGGCAATACTTCTCTTTCCAGTACCAGTACGCGGGCATTTTCATCCGCCTCTTTGATACTGATAGCGGCAGACAATCCTACAATTCCGCTGCCAACGATGATATAATCGTATTGTAGTAAGCTAGTTTTTTCCCAATAACTCAGCATCTCTCTAAAAATTTATACGGTACCAACAGAGCCGCCATCTACCCGAAATACGGCGCCAGTAATGAATGAAGCCTGTTCTGAAGCCAGGAAGGCAACGATGCCGGCTGTTTCCTCCATCTGACCTGCTCTACCCAATACTTGGTAAGGGCGATTTTCTTTCAGGAATGTACGGGTAGCCTCTTCCCTGGTTGTGTTTGCTTCTTTCGCTATTTTATCCAACATATCATCTAGCAATGGCGTACGGATAAAGGCCGGTGATACAGTGTTTACCAAAATATTATCCTTGCCATAAGCCATGGATAAGGTTTTGGAATAATTATTCAAAGCCGCTTTTGTAGCGTTATAATGTGCCATCATGCGATCTGGTTGAACTGCATTTTCTGAGGAGATATTGATGATGCGTCCGCCTTTTTCTTTCAGCATGACGGGAATCACGAGGTTGGTCAGCTCTACGACGCCAAAGAAATTGACTTCGAAGATATATCGCCACTGGCCTAGTGAGATTTCATTGATGGGCGCAATGGTATCAATGGTGCCGGCATTATTGACCAGGATATCTATACGTCCGTAGCGGTGCAAAGTAGCGGCCACTAGTTGTTCCAGATCCGACTTTATGGACATATCTGCTTGTACAGCGGTTACATCATAACCATCGAGGCGGAGCGTTGCAGCAGCGTCTTCCACCTCATCCGTATTCCTTGCGCTGATAATCACTTTAGCGCCTTCTTTCAGGAGCGCTTCTGCAATGGCTTTTCCAATTCCTTTGCTACCTCCTGTAACGATGGCTACTTTTCCTTTTAATTGCAGGTCCATATCGTAATATTTTGCATGATGAGTAATCGGGATACCAAAACCGTATTCAATCTACAAAATCCGTAGCTTAGTTAAAATTTTTTCCTCATGAACGCAACCCAAGCTTATGCGGCGCAAAGCGCCACCACTCCACTAGGCCCCTGGAGTTTCGAGAGGCGCCCAGTAGGTGCACATGATGTACGCATTGATATCCTTTACTGCGGCGTATGTCACTCCGATATCCACCAAGTACGAGACGAATGGGGAGGGTCTTTGTATCCAATGGTGCCCGGCCATGAAATTGTAGGCAGGATTACTGAAATCGGATCATCCGTAAAAAATTTCAAAGTAGGCGATCTCGCTGGCGTAGGCTGTTTCGTAGACTCTTGCAGGGAATGTCATCCTTGCAAAGCAGGAGAAGAACAGTATTGCGAAAAAGGCAATGCCGCCACTTACAACGGTACGGAGATGGATCGCAAAACGCCCACCTATGGCGGTTATTCCACCCAAATTGTAGTGGATGAAAAATACACCCTGCATGTGTCCGACAAATTACCCCTGGATGGCGTAGCGCCCTTGCTCTGTGCCGGTATTACCACTTACTCTCCGCTGCGTTACTGGAAAGTAGGCAAGGGACATAAAGTAGCGGTACTCGGTCTGGGTGGCCTAGGACATATGGCGGTAAAACTAGCGGCTTCTATGGGTGCAGAAGTAACGATGCTGAGTACCTCTCCTTCCAAAGAACAGGATGCCAGAAGACTTGGTGCACATCACTTTGCGCTGATCAAAGATGAGGAGCATATGAAAGCTTTGCGTAACCAATTTGATTTTCTCATCAACACCATATCTGCTCCACACGAATACAGTAAATACTTATCCCTGCTGAATCTGAATGGTGTAATGATCTGCCTCGGCGTACCGCCGGAAGCCTCTCAGGTGCCGGCTATTCAGCTTATCCTAGGACGTCGCAGCATAGCAGGTTCATTGATTGGTGGCATACGTGAAACCCAGGAAATGCTGGACTATTGCGCCGCTCACAATATTACTGCTGATGTAGAAGTGATTGACATCTCCAAGATAAATGAGTCTTATGAACGTATGATGAAGGGAGATGTGAAATACAGGTTTGTGATAGACATTGCCAGTTTGAAGAAATAGGCAGTAGTTATAACTAAAAAAGTAGCTGTATCAAAAAACCGGAATTGACTGCGTCAATTCCGGTTTTTTATTTTTTCGTGATGCCTGCCCGCTGGGCAGGGACGATAGTCAGGAGAATTTTGTTAAACGAGATAGCCGAACAGGTTATCATCTTTATTCAATTCTGTAAAATTCAGGTTGTACTTCCGGAAGTTGGCAATCAGCACATCATAGTCTTCTTTCCTTCCTAGTTCAATACCAATCAGTGCAGGACCGGATTCTTTGTTATGCTTCTGGATGTATTCGAAGCGGGTGATATCGTCATTTGGGCCCAGCATGTGATTCAGGAATTCTTTCAATGCACCTGGACGTTGTGCGAAACGTACAATAAAGTAATGTTTCAGTCCTTCGTAGAGCAGTGATCTCTCTTTGATTTCCTGCATGCGGTCGATATCGTTATTGCTACCGCTGATAACGCAGACTACTTTCTTCCCGCGGATTTCATCGGCAAAATCGTCCAGGGCCGCTATGGAGAGGGCGCCGGCAGGTTCTACAACGATGGCATCTTCATTATATAATTTCAGGATGGTGGAGCATACTTTCCCTTCGTTTACGAGGTGCATTTTCTCCAGTACTTCCTTGCAAATTTCGTAATTGAGTGTACCTACGCGTTTCACAGCAGCACCGTCTACGAATCTTTCGATTTCGTTGAGTGTAACAGGGCCGCCATTTTCCAGCGCGGTGAGCATAGAAGCAGCTCCTTCTGGTTCTACTCCGATGATACGGGTTTTAGGACTATACGTTTTGAAATAGGTACCAGTGCCGGCTGCCAAACCGCCGCCGCCTACTGGAACAAAGAGGAAATCAACCTGGGATTGATCCTCTAGAATCTCCACTGCTACGGTACCTTGTCCTTCAATAATTTTTGGGTTATCGAAAGGAGGAATGAAGGTCATGCCTGCTGCTTTCGTATATGCTTGTGCTTCTGCGGAACAATCGTCGAAAGTATCGCCGACTAAGCGAATTTCGATGTTCTCTCCGCCGAACATGCGCACTTGATTTACCTTTTGTTTGGGAGTGATAATCGGCATGAATACCACGCCTTTAATATTCATTGCTTTACATGCATAGGCAAAGCCCTGTGCATGGTTACCTGCGCTTGCACAGGTAACGCCTAATGCCAGCAAATCGGCAGGTAGGCTGCTAATCAGGTTATATGCCCCACGCAATTTATAAGATCGTACAATTTGCATATCCTCTCTTTTCAGATACACATCGCATTGATAACGTCTGGAGAGGGTTGCGGAGTAAGTGAGTGGAGTACGGTTAACAACTGGTTTCAGTTTTACCGCCGCATCCAGTATGTTGAGTGAGCTGACGCCCGTGGTAGTATTGGTGGACATAAAAAGAAAAAATTTGAAATAACAGGCTGCAAGGCAGCCCTGCAGCCTGTTATAGTATATTACGCATTAGGGCGCAGCTTGCGAACAGCCGCACCTGCTTGCCACATTTCGCTTTCGCGCAGTTCTTTCAGTTCTTCGTTCAGTTTCTCGCGGTAATCCGGAGTACTGTTGGAAGCGATTGAACGTGCAGCTTCTTTACCAGCAGCAACGCTAGCATACAGTTCGTCGAATACAGGCTGAGTAGCATCTTTAAACTTCTTCCACCAGTCGAGCGCACCGCGCTGAGCAGTAGTAGAGCAGTTAGCATACATCCAGTCCATACCATTTTCTGCTACCAATGGCATCAGCGATTGAGTCAGTTCTTCTACTGTTTCGTTGAAAGCTTCAGAAGGAGAGTGACCGTTTCTGCGCAGGGTTTCGTACTGAGCAGCGAAGATACCCTGGATACAACCCATCAGGGAACCGCGTTCGCCAGTCAGATCGGAGAATACTTCTTTTTTGAAGTCAGTTTCGAACAGGTAGCCAGAACCAACGCCGATACCCAGTGCCACAACGCGTTCTTTAGCGCGACCAGTAGCATCTTGGAAGATAGCGTAGCTAGAGTTCAGACCTTGACCAGCCAGGAACAGACGACGCAGGGAAGTACCGGAGCCTTTAGGAGCTACCAGGATAACATCCACGTCAGCAGGAGGAACGATACCTGTTTGATCTTTATAAGTGATACCAAAACCGTGAGAGAAGTACAGTGCTTTTCCAGGTGTCAGGTGTTTTTGCAGAGTAGGCCACAGGGTAATCTGACCAGCATCAGAGAGCAGGAACTGAATAATAGTACCTTTAGCAGCTGCTTCTTCAATGTCAAACAGTGTTTCGCCTGGTACCCAGCCGTCAGCAACAGCTTTATCCCAAGTTGCAGAGTTTTTACGTTGACCAACGATAACGTTAAAGCCGTTATCTTTCAGGTTCAGTGCCTGGCCTGGGCCTTGTACACCATAACCGATAACTGCAATCACTTCGTTTTTCAGCACTTCCCTAGCTTTTTCCATAGGGAATTCTTCTCTGGTTACTACTTGTTCGAGTACGCCGCCAAAATTGATGGTTGCCATGTTGTTTTCTTTTTTGCATTTGGCCCGTGTAGTACACGAAGCCAGGTGTGAATTGTGAATGAATAAGATGTCTAAGATTAATAGCTGGCTACGGATTTATCCAGTTCTTTCAGATGTTCATGGAAACGACGACTCCACTTGACAATCGCTACGCGCCCGCTTTTAGTATATTCTATCAGCCCATATGGTTCCAGCTTCTTGATAAAATCAACCAGCTCTTGCTGATGGCCTGTTTTTTCTATTACGAAATAGTCGCCGGTAATAGTGAGAATACGTGCATTATTCTCGCGAATCAGCTTCTCCACATCTCCGGCAGTATGTAATGCCTTGGTAGAGATTTTATAGAGAGCCAGCTCCTGGTATACCACCTCGTCTTCCTCATGTACAAATGCACGGTGAATCTCAATCAGCCGCTCAATCTGTCCGACTACCTTGTCCAGCAGTTCGCGTGTAGACATTACCGTTATAACAAACTTGTACACACCAGGAATCTCTGTTTCAGCAGTGGTAAGACTGGTGATATTGATGCCCCTGCGGGTAAAGATGATGGTGATACGGTTGGTGATACCTATACGATCCTCCGTATATACCGTGACTGTATATTCTTTTTGCATAAGTCCTGTTGTGAATTACTGATAAACAATACGCGTGAATGCTGCGGTACTACTCTAAGCGAATAGAGGAGACCGGAGCTCCTGCAGGTACCATAGGGAATACGTTATCTTCTTTTTCCACCACAATTTCCAGCAGGTATGCGCCTGGTGTAGCGAGCATTTCGTCGATTGCTGATGACAGGTCTTCCCTTGCTGATACTTTCTTACCGGGGATAAAGAATCCTTTGGCAATCTGTACAAAATCAGGATTAGTCATTTCAGTGGAGGAATAGCGTTTGTCAAAAAACAGTTGCTGCCATTGTCTTACCATTCCCAGGAAGTTGTTGTTCAGGATGACCATTTTCACACCAATCTGTGATTGGTAAATAGTTCCCAGTTCCTGTAATGTCATTTGGAAGCAGCCATCGCCAATTACGGCTACGACCTCTTTCTCTGGAGCGCCCATTTTTGCGCCCATAGCGGCAGGTACAGAGAAGCCCATTGTACCCATACCACCGGAGGTAATGTTAGTATTTGGATTTTTAAAACGGTAGTAGCGAGACGCGATCATTTGGTGTTGGCCCACGTCCGTCACCAGGATGGCTTCACCCTTTGTTTTCTCGGAGATCAGTCGTACCGCTTCTGCCATTTTTATTTCACCCGTCTCTGGATAGAGTTCGCGGTGCTGCACTTTATCGTATTCTTTTTTGTGACCAACTTCGAACTCCTTTAGCCATTCGTCGTGGCGAGCAGGCATGATCAGCTTGTTCAGTGCTTCCAGCGCTGTTTTCGCATCTGCATGAATAGCTACATCTGCACGGATGATTTTATTGATCTCAGCGGCATCGATTTCGATATGGATTACTTTCGCTTGTTTAACGAAAGTATTCACGTCGCCGGTTACACGGTCGTCGAAGCGCATACCTACTGCAATCACGAGATCACATTCGCAAGTGAGCATGTTGGGTGCATAGTTCCCGTGCATACCCAGGAGACCGCCGTACAGCGGATGATCCACTGGTACAGCAGATAATCCGAGCAGTGTAGAAGCAACAGGGATCTGCGCTTTCTCTGCCAGTTCGAGGAGTTGATTTTCAGCGCCAGCAATCAATACGCCATGACCACAGAAGATATATGGTTTCTTAGCGCTATTGATCAGTGCAGCCGCTGCTGTTACCGCCTCATTATCCAGTTCTGGGATAGGCTGATAACTGCGGATGAACTCACATTTTTTGTATTCGAATTCACATTTGCCTACCTGTGCATTCTTGGTAATATCCACCAACACAGGGCCTGGACGGCCACTGCGGGCAATGTAGAATGCTTTGGCAATAGCAGCAGGAATATCTTCCTGTTTTGTGACTTGTATATTCCATTTAGTGATAGGCATGGTAATACCAATCACGTCTGTTTCCTGAAAAGCGTCAGTACCTAAGAGAGAAGCAGCCACCTGACCAGTGATGCAAACCATAGGTGTACTGTCCATATAAGCATCTGCCAGACCTGTTACCAGGTTGGTAGCGCCTGGGCCGGAGGTAGCAAAAGCTACGCCCACCTTGCCGGAGCTGCGCGCATAACCTTGAGCGGCATGCGTCGCACCCTGTTCATGCCTTACAAGTATATGATGCACTTGATCCTGAAAATCGTACAGGGCGTCATAGATTGGCATAATAGCACCACCAGGATAACCGAAGATCGTTTCAACGCCTTCTGCTACGAGGGAACGCATCAGCGCTTCTGCGCCGGTGATTACAGGTTTAACGTCTAACCGCTTATCGGCTTCTTTCTCAGCCTTCATCGGTAACACATCCTTCTGTTGCATTTTTTACAAGTTTTGCGTACTTAAATAAAATTCCATTGGATGCTTTCAATGCAGGTTGTACCCATTTAGCACGACGAGCTGCCAGCTCTTCATCGCTCACTTCTACATTGATGATATTGTTCACTGCATCTATTTCGATAATATCGTTGTCTTGAACGAGGGCAATATTTCCGCCTTCAAAAGCTTCTGGCGTGATATGTCCTACTACGAATCCGTGTGTACCACCGGAGAAGCGGCCATCGGTGATCAGTGCCACGCTTTTGCCTAATCCTACACCCATGATAGCGGAAGTAGGTTTCAGCATTTCAGGCATACCTGGCGCACCTTTAGGGCCTACTTGGCGGATCACCACTACGTCCCCTTTTTGCACACGACCTGACTGGATACCAGCGATGAGTTCAAACTCACCATCGAATACGCGGGCAGGGCCTTTAAAGCGTTCGCCTTCTTTACCAGTGATTTTAGCAACAGAGCCTTGTGTAGCGAGATTGCCGTATAATATCTGGATATGTCCGTTTGCTTTCAATGGTTTTTCCAGCGGAACGATAATATCCTGTTTTTCGAAGTCAATATTTGGTACGGACTCCAAATTTTCTGCGATTGTTTTACCGGTTACTGTCATGCAGTTTCCGTGTAGGCGTCCCTGTTGTAGCAGGTATTTCATCACTAATGGTACACCTCCGATATTGTGGAGGTCTTCCATCAGGTATTTACCACTAGGCTTCAGGTCAGCGATCAGTGGAGTGGCGTCGCTGATGCGTTGGAAATCTGCTAAAGTTAACTGTACCCCAACAGATTTAGCGATCGCGATGAGATGCAGTACTGCATTGGTACTACCACCCAGTGCGATGATGACAGTGACTGCATTTTCAAATGCTTCTTTTGTCATGATATCGCGGGGTTTAATATCTTTTTCTAAGAGCAGACGGATATATTTACCAGCATCTTCACATTCTTTCTTTTTCTCCGGGCTCAAAGCGGGGTTGGATGAGCTGTAAGGCAAGCTCATACCGAGTGCTTCTGCAGCAGAAGACATCGTATTGGCAGTGTACATACCACCACAAGCGCCAGCGCCTGGGCAAGCATTGTGTACGATACCTTTGAAGTCTTCATCTGCAATGGTACCAGCCATTTTCTGGCCTAGTGCTTCGAAAGCAGAGATGATATTGAGGTCTTGACCTTTCCATTTTCCGGGAGCGATAGTACCGCCGTACACCATGATAGACGGGCGATTGAGGCGACCCATTGCCATGAGTGAACCAGGCATATTTTTATCGCAGCCAGGTACGGTGATCACCGCATCATAGTATTGTGCACCCACAACAGTTTCAATAGAATCAGCAATCAGATCGCGGCTGACGAGAGAATAGCGCATACCTTCCGTACCGTTGCTAATACCGTCGCTGACGCCGATAGTGTGGAAGTTAAGTCCGACCAGATCATTTGCCCAGACGGCTTTTTTAACATCCTTAGCGAGGTCGTTGAGGTGCATATTGCAGGTATTGCCATCATAGCCCATGCTCACCACGCCTACCTGTGCTTTTTTCAGATCTTCGTCTGTCAGACCAATCCCGTGCAACATAGCTTGTGCGGCTGGTTGCGTAGGATCTTGCGTGATCGTTTTGCTGTACTTGTTCAATTCCATTGCTGTGAGTTATTATAGTTCAGATTACCAATGGTTTATAGTAACCCTATTTTAAAAGTTGGTTTAAAATTAGCCGGTGGGGATTTGATATTCAAACTAAGAATTCATTTTAAACCGGTCTTCAAATTTGGCTTCATCGCCCGAAAACCCTTTACAGTTGAGGGTTTTTACTTTTTCGTTTTACAGTCTTCAAAAAAATCAGAAGGCATTAAGCATGAAGTATAAAGCTAATTACATTGACTGAAGTCGAGTTGCTGTTACGCATTTCATAATAACTCCGGAGGCTTCATACTCAATGCCTTTTGAAATATTTTATGCCAGTTGCGGTGTACGTTCGAATGCTGTTTCCAGTACTCTTGCTTTATAAGCCTGTTGTAGCACTTTACCGAGAGATGCTGCCCATGGTTTGCCGAATGCCTGACCATCCAGGGATTCGAGACCGATTACCTCAGCAGCGGTACCACAGAACCATGCAGCATCTGCTTGTTTGAGTTCATCGATAGTGAAGAGTTTTTCTTCCAATGGGATATTCAATTCTTGGCAAAGTTCAATAACGGTGGCACGGGTGATACCAGGGAGGATAGAGCCAGGAGGGGGAGTGAATACTTTACCGTCTTTTTCGAAGAATACGTTGGCACCTGGTCCTTCTGCAACGTAACCTTGCTGATCCAGCAGCAGTCCTTCATCGTAGCCTTTTTCTTTGGCTTCCTGCGAGGCGAGTATGGAGTTTACATAAAGGCCTGCCGACTTAGATTCGATCTTGAAAGCTTTCGGATTTGGACGTTCGAAGGAGGAAGTCATTACTCTGAGTAGTTTTTCACCAAGGTAAGCGCCCCATTCCCATGCGCAGATCAAGATGTGGCTTTCTGCTGCGGCTTTGAGTGTCATGTTTGGCGGGCAGAACACCAATGGTCTGATGTATGCTTCTTCCATGTTGTTCATCTCCAGCATCTTGTAGGTAGCTTCGATCAGTTCTTCATTTGTCCACTTGAAAGGGATATGGATTAATTCGCAAGAGCGACGGAGCCTGTCGTAGTGTTCTTTTGCTTTGAAGATTTTAACTTCTCCGTTTGCGGTTTTGTAGGCGCGGATGCCTTCAAAAACAGCGTATCCGTAGTGGAGAGATTGTCCATACAGGTCAGTAGTAGAAGCAGATGCTTTGCGGAATTCACCGTCGAGATAAATAATGGTGTTGTCGTTGTAATAGCTATACATAAAATTGAAATTATTAACAGTCAATAGTGGTCAAAAAAAAAGCCTTCCTCTTTGCGGAGGAAGGCGTATCTCAGTGTGTTATATGCACGTGTACCTATCCCCCATACTGGTGGCTAATAATGACAACGACAATAATCACGACCTTTGTGATCGCCCAGTTCAACTGAGGAACAATGTGATTAAGTTTTATATTGTCTTTATATTCCCACATGGAGGATTGTGATATTTTTTTCTATCGATACAAAAGTATTCGTGAAAAAAATAAAAAACAATAAGGCGCTAAATTTTTCGTCAAAAATTAATTGCTATAAGGGATTTTGAAAATATTCAAAAATCAATGCGGTTAGTTAGGGGTTTTCTAAACAAATTGCAATTTTAATAGTGAGATGACAGTGTGGATTTTGTGTAGAAATGACCATTTTTTGCTTTTCAGCGGATTTTTGTCGGAATAAAAAACGGTCGCGTTGCGACCGTTTTTTATTCCGATGCGGCATATGTTCCCCCGCGATGCGGGGGAACATATACATTAAGGGAAACATTTCATTGAAATAAGGAGGCCGTTTCCAGCGGAAACGGCCTCCAATAGCTTCATTTCTTTTGTTCACTTTCTAAACCTGTTCACTGACACGCAGGCATTTATTAATTATTTCCTGCAAAACATCTTGTTTTTCGATCAATCGCTGAAGTAATGTCAGTTGATTTTTAGCACGATCAAAATTATGAGTTGGGTACTTGATTGGGTAATAGACATCCCCGTTCAGATAATCTGTGAGGAATCGTATTCCCTGCATGTAGATCATGAACTTTCCTGCGAAGAACAGTTGTTCTTTTTCCACTTTGGTAAGTGTACCGCCAATTTCTCCGAGATATCCCTGCATTAATGCTTCGAAATACTCTTCGCGGATAACGACTTGCGTGAAGTCTTTCTCTTCTTCAGACACAGGGCAGACGTAAGTTCTCACCATGTCGCCGAGATCAGAGATGATTTTTCCCGGCATCAGCGTATCCAGGTCGCACACACATATACCTTCGAAAGTATCCTTATTGAGTAATACGTTATTGATTTTGGTATCGTGGTGCATCAGATGGTCCCTGAATTCCGGGTTTGTCTTCAACTGCTCATACGTCACTGCGATATCGGAGTAGCGGAGGAATTCATCAATCATCCCTTCTGCAGCATTTCTTCTTTCTTCTGAAGCATGACGTATAGCTTCCTGGAAGGCGGCATAACGCAGCGTAAGATTGTGGAAATTTGGAATAGAAGCTTTAAACGGTTTCAGATCGATCCCCGAAAGGTAATTGGCCATGCGTCCAAATTGTTTGGCAGCTTCAAAAGCCTGCTTTGGGTTATCTGCCTGATCCACTGTTACAGAATCCGCAATAAAGGGAATCATACGCCAGTATTCGTTGTCGATCACAAACAGCTCATCTCCGCTAACAGTGGGAATGGGCGTGATAAACAGATACCCCGGATGATGTATTGCCAGATAATCAGCTGCCATTCTTTGATTGGAGGCTATAATACCTGGTTCCTTGAATACGTTTACATTGATTTTCTGTAAAACATATTTACTGCCATCCTCTTTCTTTTCCAGCAGAAAAGTGTTGTTGATATGTCCTGATCCGAATCGTCGGACATTCAATCCTTCAGGCTCAAGTCCGAAAGCCTGAAGGATTTGCTTGTTGGGCATTATTTCCATAAATTGTTGGGATATGCTCCTTGGGCTACCAGCTCCGACAGGCTAGCCTGTACGCCCGGTGCATCTTCTTTGTAGGTAACACCGAACCACTGAGAACTGGTAGGCAGCACTTTCACTTTCCCTTTGCCACGACGAATAAATTCATCGGCTACGATCGGAATGAAAAACTCTGCCTTTGGATTGCTGATATTCTTATCCAGGAACTCATTAAACAGATCCTGGCTCAGCGCGAACACACTAGGATCAAAACCCCAGAAGTTCATGGACACAGGTGTTTGCGCTCCCAGCGGGTGTTTGCTACCATCGCCGTTTTCGTAAACAATCTGTCCGTTATCTGTATAAATTTTTGTACGCTCATTGATTTCAGACAGGAATCCAGCACCATCTACTGCGCAAACGCCGCGAGATACAGAACCATGCTCACTGATGGTTTTGCCCAGCTCATAACCTACTACGCTGTAGATATCAGTTTTAGACTCCCCATTCAGGAATGCTGCCATTTTTACAAAGGCATCCGCACCATAGAAATCATCTGCATTGATTACCGCAAATGGCTCGTTGATGGCGTTTTTAGCACAGAGAATCGCATGTGCAGTACCCCAAGGCTTAGTTCTGTCTGCAGGTACCTCGTGATTTCCCACAAATGCATCCATTTCCTGATATACATAATCAGTTGCCACACGCCCTTTCAGCTTAGGCTCAAATATTTCTTTAAATTCCTGCGCAAAATTCTCGCGGATGATAAATACTATTTTACCAAATCCTGCGCGTATTGCATCATAAATAGAGTAGTCAATAATGGTTTCTCCACTGGGGCCAAATTGCTGGATTTGCTTCAAACTGCCGTATCGACTGGCCATACCGGCCGCCAAAATCAAAAGAGTCGGTTGCATTTGTTTGTTTTAGATTTATAATTTTCAATTATTTACCTGAAATAATCGGCGCTAAATTTAATCAATACTTACTATTTTCACACTTCTTTTTGTGTTTAGCACTTATTTCAAAGACTAATTTAAACGGAACGATGAGAAGACTGATCCTGCTGGGTGCCTGTGCCTTTCAGCTATTTTCAAGCGCAAACGCGCAACAGAAAACAAATCCCACCGAAATTAAAGACAAAATGCAGTGGTTCGCCGATGCCAAATTGGGCATTTTTATCCACTGGGGCATTTATTCTGTAAAAGGCGTGGACGAATCCTGGTCATTCCACAACAAGAAAATTTCTTATCCTGATTATATGGCTCAGCTAAAAGGATTTACCGCTGATAAATATAATCCACAGGAATGGGCGGACCTCATCAAGGAATCCGGCGCCAGATACGCAGTGATGACCACCAAACACCATGACGGTGTAGCCCTGTGGGACAGTAAATTAAGTAAACTTGATGTAGCTAACAGCACACCGGCAAAAAGAGACGTTCTGACGCCCTTCTACGCCGCATTGCGCCGCGATAGCATCAAATGTGGTGCCTATTTTTCGCTAATCGACTGGTCTAACAGTAATTATCCGCAGTTCCTGAAAGACAGCAACCGCTACGATATTAAAAAAGATCCAGCTAGATGGCAGAAATTCCAAACCTTCTATGAAGGCCAGATGGCAGAAGTGATGAATAATTTCAACCCCGATCTGTGGTGGTTTGATGGCGATTGGGAACACTCTGCGGAAGAATGGGAAGCAGAGAAAATGCGTAAAATGCTCACCACCCATAATCCGAATACCATCATTAATGGCCGTCTGCAAGGGTATGGCGACTATGACACCCCTGAGCAGAACTTCCCAGTTACCCGCCCTCATTACCACTGGTGGGAACTGTGTATGACCATCAACAATAACTGGGGATGGCAACCACAAGACACTAACTGGAAAACGCCTTTCGAAATCATTACCATCTTCGTAGATGCCGTGAGCAATGGCGGGAACCTCCTGCTGGACATCGGACCTAAAGCCGATGGTACCATCCCTGCGGAACAAGTACATGTGCTCAAAGAACTGGGCGCCTGGAACAAGAAAAACGGAGAAGCTATCTTCAATACCATTGGAGGTATTCCGCAAGGCCACTTCTATGGCCCTACTACCCTTTCCAAGGATTCAAGTACCCTTTACCTCTTCCTGCCTGGTAAAACCAGCGGTCAGGTAGCCATTAAAGGTCTGAGCAATAAAATTGAAGATATCAGCGTAGTTGGTAATGGGACTAAACTACAACACAAAGTTGTAGGCAAAATCTCCTGGAGCCCTGTACCAGGACTGGTTTACATCGATGTTCCTGAATCCGTTCAAGATAAATATGTAACCGTTCTGAAAGTTAAACTGGACAAACCAGTGAAACTTTACCGTGGTAAAGGAGGTTTCTTGACCAACGAATAACCGATCTCTTTTTCCAATAGCGGGGCGCAAAGGTATCTTTTTTTACCATTGCGCCCTTTCTTATTTCGTATACTGTACCTTCGCCCCCATGGCTGATTATAACAATATTACCCTGGATCCCGTTTGTCCTTCCTGGCTTCCGGAGGGGATGAACGCATCCATGCTCCGACTGGATAAGCTGGATCCGGTCATTTCCGGCAATAAATGGTTTAAGCTAAAATATAACCTGAAAGAGGCCAGGGAAGCGGGTTATCAGACCATCATTACCTTTGGAGGCGCCTGGTCTAATCATATTGCTGCCACCGCACAGGCTTGCAGGGAAAATGGATTGTCGTGTATCGGTATAATACGGGGAGACGAAATTCACTCCAACACCAATACCACCCTACGTCATGCCGCCGCAAACGGCATGCAGCTCAGGTTTGTGAGTCGCGCTCAATACAGCGCCATGCAGCAATCCGGGCATCCTGAACTGGAAAAGCTCCGCCAGGAGGGCTTTGTCATTCCAGAGGGAGGCCATAATGCCGCCGGAGCAAGGGGCTGTGAGGAAATCCTTTCCCTCTTTCCGATGGAGGAGTATACACATATCCTCGTTGCCGCTGGCACCGGCACCACCGCAGCAGGACTCATCAACGCTGCCGGAGCTGCTCAGGAAGTACTAGCCATAGCGGTTTTGAAAGGGGCCGGCTTCCTGGAGAAAGAAATCCAAGCCCTGCTTTCACCATATCATCGCTCCACTTGGAAATTGCTCACCGACTTTCATCAAGGAGGTTATGGCAAAATAAACCGGGAACTGATAGCGTTCATGAATCAATTCTATCTTCAAACCGGCATACCTACCGACATCATCTATACGGGCAAATTGGTCATGGCATTTCACCAGCTACTGGAGCAACAATACTTCCCGGCGAACAGCAAAGTACTGCTGATTCATACGGGCGGGCTACAGGGCAACCAGTCACAGCAGGAAGGAATACTGGCATTTTAAAAACTGTTCGTTATATTTGGCAGGTAGTGTATTTTTGCCAACTTTAAGAGATAGGATTATTATTAGTATGAAGCAGATCGTGCAATTTTCTATTGCTATAGGAATTTTATTAATAACCACCCTCAGCGTAAGCGCGCAGAACCAGGAACCAGAAAACCCACCGGTATTACCGCAATTTAATGCGATCATTAAAACCGGGAAGATTTCACTGGAATGGCTTTCCGGCTTCCGAGATGTGAAGGAGATTGGCGTACAGCGCTCTCTGGATAGTGTGATCAACTTTAACACAATCGGTTATGTAAATAACCCTAATGAAACACGCAATAACTTCCAGGATAATAAACCATTGCCTGGTACTAACTATTACCGCTTTTTCATTCTCTTCAACAGCGGTCGTTTTTTCTACAGTAAAACGATACTGGCAGTGAGCGACAGCACCATTCGCGCCGATATGAAACTGCAATATGCAGATATCAAAGACGCGGCTCGTGGCCTTCGCGGGAAAGAACAGGAAAACAAGGAGCCAGAGCGCGTGGTTTGGCACCCTTCTAACTTCGTGTACACCACTGCGGACGGTAATGTGAACATCAAATTGCCAGATGCCGAAAGGAAACGCTACAGCGTTAAATTCTTCGAATCTAATGGCGCATATCTCTTCGATATAGAACATGTAAAGTTCCCTTCTCTTATCTTGGAGAAAGCGATTTTCTTACATGCAGGTTGGTTCAACTTTGAATTATTTGAAGATGGGAAACTGAAAGAGAAATGGAATTTCTTTATTCCGCTGAATTATAAAATGTAAGGTAACAACATACTTTTTCAATAAAAAGGACTGGAAATATCCAGTCCTTTTTATTGAATACTGCTCTAAAAAATCTGCATTAGACTGGTAATGCCAGTTTTAAATGTGGATTCACATATAGCCTGCCTGTTCTAAAAATACTTCTTACAACAGTATTTGAATCGATAATACCATATTCTAATTTATCATCACCAGTGACCCGCCATCCAAGGGCTTGCAATTCTCTCCTAATTCCCTTACCAAACCTTTCAGCAATTACACAAAAAGAAATGATAGCTTCTTCAACTGCTTTTTCGGCATCATTTTCCTCTATTGCTATTGTCTCAAAACCTAAGAGTGGAATGTTTACGGATAGATTACCGCAATCATTCCTTCTAGTCCAAATGGGTATACGGACTGATATGAAAGTGGTTTTCCCTTCATTCTTAGTGATTATAATCGTCGCCTCGGTAGTCATTGCTATATCAAGGTTTAATTGTTAATAGTCATTGCCCGACCAGGCAGTGGCTGGCTTTTTTATGCTTTAATTTGTACTGAAGGAGTCATAATCCGGTGGGAACATATTTTCTTCTTGTACGATACAATCCATGACTGGTTTGAAATCATCCTGGAAGCATCTATCTATATTCTGTTGAAATGCATCCATTATATAATAATGTTGAGGATGACTCACTCTTATAATCATGGAAGCATAAAATCCATGTTGATGATAACGATAGGTACTATCATACTTAACAACTTTATTACGAAATGGTAAGCACCATCGCTGGAAAAGCTTGTGTCTAGCGGCGGCTAGCCCATCGGAAGTATCACAAATAAACAAAATTGGGATATTGGGATTTTCGTCAACGTATTTGGTGAGAATAAATCGAATTGTTGATCCTACCATACGATCCATATGATTACAACTTTTACCTCTTACAGCAGGTGGTTCACGTGTTATTGTCAACATTACTGTATTAATTATATTTTCACGATAATCCAAAAGCTGAAAATCCTCAAAACCAACTTTGTAATAGACGAGAGAATTTGTACAAAAGGATAATTTATTTCCTTCCCTAATAACTTCGTAAATCTTTGGAGCAGTCATGAATATTAGATTTATTCAATGGGTCAAAAATCGGGATTCGTCCTGGCGGGAAAGGGATTCTCCTCGATGCTCATTAAGATCTACTTGCAGGTAAGAAACCTTAGATTTAACAGTTGTCCGTGAAACAGACAACTGTTAAAAATTTAATGCTGGGCTTAACTCTTTCCAAAAAGCAATTGTTACTAACAATCCCATTTTGCAACGATATCTTCCGCACAATCATAACCATCAGATTGAATAAAACTCACATCAGCAAACTTGATATCTGTTAATTCCTCCCATGGTATTCCATTTTCGCTTGCATGAATAAGTCTTCTCTGATCCCAGATCATTTGATGGATAGGATGCATTTCCTCTCTTGGCCGTGGCAATGGCATCGGCGCTGGTCTTTGTTTTACATGCTCCATGTTCTTTTAATTTTTAAAATTTGAAAATGATTGTTGCTAACCCTTGCGAAGATTTGCTCTTCATTGACCTGTATTTACACCATGTCTAATGATTACGCGTATACGCTCATCTTCCTCTTTCTTTTTCTTCTTCTTACTTTTCGCTTTCTCAATAGTCATTTTGATATCTGACAATTTCTCTAGTGGAATGCCATTCTTCAAAGCATGCGCAATTCTCTTTCGATCCAAAATTAACTGGTGAATTGGAGGCATCTCCTCTCTCGGCCGCGGTAACGGCATGGGTTTGGGTTTAACGTCTTTCATAACTAAAAACAGGTTTTTCTACATCTAAATAACAGTTATTTTATGGAAGAATTCGTTAATAACATGTTAATAACTAATATCTATAAAATTGATTTTAAATTGATTATATCATTATCAGGATGATAATTTGCAAATTATTATGACCACAAAAAACTGTATTAAAAAAGGCGAAATTGACGACTGTGTCGTCAATTTCGCCTTTTTATTTTTTTCGTCGTCCCCGCCCGCTGGGCGGGGACGACAGGCAGGAGAGTTTTGCCCAATATTTAATAAACTAAATCATTTCGGCATCAAACACTTCACTAAAATGCTTCACCAGCTTAGCTTTCACTTCTTCTACATCCACATCCCGACCTACCTCTTTATTCAAGGCTGCTACCTGTTTATCCGCAATACCACATGGAATAATATTCCCGAAGTAAGATAAAGGCGTATTCACATTCAATGCAAAGCCATGCATGGTCACCCAGCGGCTACATCTCACTCCCATCGCGCAGATTTTACGTGCCTGTGCTTTATTGTGAGGGTCCAGCCAGACGCCGGTTTCCCCCTGAGAGCGATCTCCTATAACTCCGTATTCGCCGATAGTACGGATAATGACTTCTTCCAGGAAACGTAAGTATTTGCCAAGGTCGGTAAAGAAATTTTCGAGGTCTAAAATGGGATAACCCACTATCTGGCCAGGACCATGAAAGGTAATATCCCCTCCGCGATTGGTGTTCACAAAGCCAATGCTCTTCTCTTCCAATTGTTCTTCAGACAACAACAGGTTTTCCAGGTGTCCGCTTTTACCCAATGTATACACAGGCGGATGCTCACAGAAAAGCAGGTAGTTGGTGGTAGGCTTAGGACGAATATCGCCAGCCGCCGCTTTCAACTGTACATTTTGCTTCAAAAGACTTTCCTGATAGTCCCAGGCTTGCTGATAATCAATCCTTCCAAGATCCTTTACTACAATCTGTTGTTTACTCATTGTTTTTGCACCTGGCATTTAGCCCGCAAAGATACGTACCTTTGCAAAAATTTGATCTAATGGCTGAAGAATTGCTGGAACTGGAAGATGAGCTGGAAAACGGTGATGGCAGCGAGGAATTATATGAAAAAATCAATATGGTTGTAGATAAAGGTCAAGAGCCTGTCCGTATTGATAAATTCCTCACCGCACGTATTGAAGGCGCCACCCGCAATAAAATACAACAAGCCCTCGATGGGGAAATGGTACTGGTAAACGACAAACCAGTAAAATCCAACTATAAAATCCGCCCGTTGGACCGGATTCTCGTGTACTCCAACAAAAACCCGGAAAGCACAGAAGTCCTGCCAGAAGAACTACCGCTGAATATCGTTTATGAAGATGAGGATGTCATGATCATCGATAAACCCGCTGGCATGGTAGTACATCCTGGCTGTGGCAACTATACAGGTACCCTCGTAAACGGCCTCTCCTGGTATCTTGGAGATAAAACCCAAGCTACGGAACCGGCTATTCCTAGATTCGGATTAGTACATCGTATCGATAAAAATACGAGCGGACTCCTCGTGGTGGCTAAGTCTGATAAAGCCATGAACGACCTGGCCAAACAGTTTTTTGACCACACCGTTCATCGTCGTTATATCGCATTGGTATGGGGAGATTTTAAAGAAGATGAAGGCACTATCGTTGCCCACGTGGGCCGCCATCAACGCTTCCGTAAAATCATGGACGCATACCCAGATGGCGAATACGGAAAAGAAGCCATCACCCATTACCGTGTATTGGAACGCTTTAATTATGTGACCATGGTGGAATGCCGACTGGAAACTGGTCGTACTCACCAAATTAGGGTCCATATGCAGCATATTGGCCACTCCCTCTTTAATGATGATACCTATGGCGGTAATCGCATCGTTAAAGGCACCATTTTCGCCAAATACAAGCAGTTTGTGGAAAACTGCTTCGAAATCATGCCAAGGCATGCCCTCCATGCCCAACAACTGGGTTTCATTCACCCACGCACCCGCAAACAAATGTATTTCGAAAGCCAACTCCCTACTGACTTCACCACCGTGCTGGAGAAATGGAAACGCTATGTTGCCGCTCGCCCACTAGAAGAAAAAATCACTCCCAATCAAAAATGGGATGATGATGCACAATAATAAAGTTAGTCGCTCCGCATCCCCGCGGGGCGACGTTTTTAGCAATCCAACCTATTAAATATTTGTTTCTTCATATTATTTACTCTCTTCACATTATTTTTTTACATAATTTAGTAGGCAGTTACCATGTCACCACACATGAGAAGCCTATACATGTTCGTCCGTTCTAACTATCTCCGTTACATGCCCCTAATGTTGGTCATGCTACTGGTATGTCCGCTCCTGCTCCAAGCACAGTCGTTTACTTTTTCTTCCACCTGTGTGAATGATAGCGTCTACTTCGCTATAAAAAACACGACCGGAATAGACTCCGTTAAATGGCATTTTGGAGACCCTGGCAGCGCAGATAAGGATTCATCTGCCAGCATCAAAAAAGCATATCATATTTATACCACTACAGGTACTTATACGGTTTCGCTGACTACCTGGACAAACGGTATATCCCAAACCGCTACCCAACCGATCACGATCGTTACACCAATAGTGTATAATTTGGGGCCACAGGACGTAACCCTTTGCCAAGGCGGCAGCATGGTCCTGCAGGGACCTATCATTCCGGGGGCCAGTTATCTCTGGCAAGACAGCTCTACACAATCTTCTATCATCGCTGATACCAGCGCTACCTATAAACTGAAAATCAATGGCTGCCTGATACCAGATTCTGTGAATGTTTTCTTCACTCCTGTTCCTAAGATAAATCTGGGGCCAGATCTGGTGCTTTGTACCAATGAAAATATTCAACTGGATGCCACCGCACAAAACTGTACCTATCTCTGGAACACAGGAAATACAGAGCCCGTGCAGGATGTACGCACCTCTGGTACCTATTCAGTAACCGTACATCCGGCAGGATGCCCAGATATGTTCTTTAGTAAGAAGGTCACATTTACAGGTCCGGAGTATCCGTTCTCGTTAGGACCAGATACTTTGCTATGTCCGGGAGAATCTGTGACGCTCGCGCCTAAAGTGCCCGAAGCCACGGCCTGGCTATGGAGTACAGGTTCAACGGCTCCTTCCGTGACTATTAGTTCAGAAGGGAATGTTTGGGCCTTGGTAGAAATCAATCATACTTGCAGCGTAGTAGACACCATTTTTGTGAACTACAATAGACTCCGTAAAATAAACCTGGGCAATGATACCACGCTTTGCCAGGGTAATTTCCTGGTGCTGACAGCCGATTTCGGGAATGGTATCTACACCTGGCAGGATAATTCTGACCAGGCCACTTACTACGTCACTAAGCCTGGCAATTACTATGTACATGCACAGATCGGAAGATGCGAGTCTTCCGATACTATACACGTTTCCTATGTAGATTCCCTGAAAGCCAATCTAGGCATGGATACGGTCTTATGTCGCGGTACGCCGTATATGCTGTATCCACGCGGTGCAGGTGGCAATTTTAAATGGCAAGACAGCACCAGTGTGCCGGTATTTACGGTGACTAAACCTGGTGTGTACAGTGTTAGCGGATATAATGAATGTGGGAAGACGGTAGACTCAGTGGTGGTAAAGTATACAGAATGTACCTGTACGGTTTTCTTTCCAAATGCCTTTACACCCAATGGCGACGGCCGAAATGATTATTTCCGGCCGGTATATCGATGTCCGGTGACCAGTTTCCAGATGAGCATTTACAACCGTTGGGGTGAAAGAATGTTCTATTCCACCGATCCGCAAGTGGGATGGCGAGGCACCTACAAAGGAGAGCCTGTACCGATTGGGACTTACGTATATGTTGTTGATTATGTAGACAACGATACGCGAAAGCCAGTTCATGTAACCGGGGCAGTAACGGTTGTCTACTAATTACTACTCGTAAAATTTTGGAATTGGGCGATAAAAGCCGCCGTTTCTCTCTTTTTGAAGGCCACATTCCAGGTACCGGCGTAAGTAACCAGGGAAGGAATGAGGAGGTCGTTGAATTTAGTCATTTGTACATTCATCTGTACATTGAAGTCGAATAGGAAGGTTTTATAAGAGAGTGCATATTTTCTCCCTACGATCTCGAAATTATCTTTATTGAACCAGGTGATCAGCTCATCGATAACAATCTCTCCCCTATCCATCCGACCTAGATCGGGTTTTGCTTTAGCGGTGAAAACATAGCAGGGAATACCGTTGACATAATTTTCAGAGCGGATAGAGAAATCATAATACCGCATCACATCGGAATTGAAGATAGCCACCTTAGCTCCTACAATAGGTACGCCACGCACGGGTTTTCCAGGATTAAAGATCAGTTGTTTCAACTGGGCTTTATGTTTGGCCAGGGAGCCATTGGAACGTTCAGGCGCATTGCCGCTTTCATCTACACAAACTGTTCCTTTGGTAAAAAACAGGTTGGCATATAATTCTGCTGTATAATAATTGTAATTGCCTTTTCTGTCGTAGAAATCGCCGGTTACTTTTTCGTCTGTTACTTGCATGGTACGGCATCTTCCTTTCATTTGCTGAGTGGTCGTGCTTTTCAGGGACGCTTCCACTTGGCCTTTCTTATCATAGATGCGAATGTCGTTATCACCGGTAAACCCAACGATATGGAGATTTTTGAATGCTCTGTAGAAAGTAGTATCCTCTTCCACGCGCTTAATAAAGCTGTTTACATCGAATCCGATTTTCTTGGCGGCAACGGTGAATTCATCCAAGTTGATGGTCATTCCTTTATAGTGGGCAGTATCCTGGGCCTGGAGGCCATTTATGCAGAGGCATATTATAACGGTGACGAGTATACTTTTCAAACGCATAGACATACCGCAAGTTAATGAAATAGAAGAAGTAACAAAATGAAAGCTGGTAAAAGCGCGGAAAAGCGCCTCTACCAGCTTTCTTGGATGATGTGGAAATCATCTTATTTATTGATCTCAGCCTGGGATTTTCCCGGCTACATACATTTGTTCTAGTGTTGGTTGTAATGCGCCACCTTTCTGTTCGAGGGTAACGGCAAACATTTGTACTTTGTCTGTAATCTTCATTTTCTGGAGGAGTTTGGCGGTATCGCCCATTTCGAAGACGCCCATATCTACTGGTTTGCCGTCTACGATCGCCCAGAGTTGGTATTGTTTGTTGGCCGCAGGTTCTGGGATGTTGTTAACCTTCAGGTACACCTGTTTGTTCTGGGTATTCCAGAATACCGTAGCTACCGCGTCAGGCGAGAGTTTGGTACCTGGCATTTTCACTTTCATCACAGCAGGGTCTTGCATGATATCCAGTGATTGTTCCAGTTGTTCGATGCGGGCTTTGTTGGCTGATTGGATGGAGTTTTGGGATACCAACAGTGCCTGGTATTTATCTTTATACTCGCGGAATTCTTTCCAGCGGTTAAAGAAAAAATAGTTTAACACTAGGCTGACAACCAGCAACAGGAAAGCGATAGCGGCGATGGATTTCCAGGATGTGCCTTTCGTTTCTTCCATAGGCTTCGCCAGGGAATCGGTTGGGGTGAAATTGCGTGTCTCCATTTACGGAATTGTTTTAGTTTATAGATTTGGTTTTAAAGCGACAGGATAGCTATACCAGTAATGGTTACTGGGGCCATGACAAATCTGATGGGGATGCATTTGCACATGGGGACAGCAGTAACATTAATACATGACGGATATACTAATATTCACACAAAACAACAGCAAGGCTGTACAATCAATAAAAACAGTATCTGATAAATGGCTAAATGTGGGGTATATGATAGTAGTAGGGAGACACGTAGTACACTAACATTCAACGGTATCCACTACTTGAATTTTGCGGTTTGAAAGATCTCCGCATCATTGGGGCTTGCCGCATCACTTTTCGGTTCTAGGGTAATGACAAAGCCTTTAGGATTTTCTATTACTCTTTTCATATGTTGGAGTTTGCCGGTATTGAATTTACTGATTTCCGGCATTCCGGCGTCTTGTAACTGATGGTCTGTTACGGACCAAATATGAAATTGTTTGTTGTCGGGAGGGGTAGGTAGTTGCCAGTTGATGAAATAGATTTCTCTGGAGTTTTTATCCCAACCGAGAGAGGCGGCGCCGCTTTCGTGGCGGCCATATCCGGAGGTTTTCACCCAGATCACAGCGGGATCATGCAGCAAAGTTTCATCGGATTCATTTTCACGGAAACTGGCGGTTTGATTGGATTGTTGTGATTTATCCGCATCAATTTTCTGTTGTGCCGCAATGAGGCGCTGGTATTTTCCTTTATAGTCAGAAGAATCTTTAAAGAAAAAGAGGTTAAGACCTACGCTGATGGCGAGGATCAGGAGGATGGCAGCGGCCATCATTTTCCAGATTTGGTCTTTATTTTTTTTTTTCGAGATGGGCATCGTGGCCAGGGTGGAGGGAGCGGGTGCCATTACTGGAGGGAGGTTTAGTCTCAGCTCTTCAGGGAGCAGGGCTTCGCCTTCCGGGGTAGATTCGTTATGGATCATATCCAGCAACTGTTTTTTCAAAGAGGGAGGAGGGGTTACGGCATAACTGGTAACGAAGTCTTCCAATTGATGTTGCAGATTATTGACCACTTGACGAACCTCCGGATATTGCAAAACTATGGCTTCTACTTCCGAATGTTCTTCATCTGGAAGCAGACCATACACATAGCTTTCCAACACTCCTGAGGATATGTAACGGTTTATGTCCACGCGGTTTACAATTGTTGTTTTAAAAGGCCACGCAATTGCATAATGGCATTGCGCATCCTGGTTTTCACGGTTCCTAAAGGTATGTCAAGTACTTTTGCTATTTCTTCCTGGGTGCAGCCTTTGAAATAGGCCAGGTCAATGATGATTCTCTGTTCTTTTTGGAGCAATTCCACTGCCTTGCTAAGGCCGAGGTGATCTACTTGGAGGTGTACCGCCATTTGGGGTTCATACATCAAAGCATGGTTATTAACGTCTGTGATTTTCTGCTCCAGTTTATATGCTTTGGACCGCAAACTATCGATGGCGGTATTTCTTGCTATATTCAGCATCCAGGTAAAAAGACGGCCCTTAGAGGCATCGTATTTGTCAATACTTCGCCAGATCTTTACAAATACCTCCTGCAGGACATCGCCGGCAGTAGTTTCATCAGTAATGACCTTAAGGGCCACACCATATAGTGCAGGGGAATAATGATCGTACAAATAGCTGAATATTTTTTCGTCCCTGGCTTTCAGGCCCTGAACCAGTTCAGCTTCAGTGTATGTAAACGTAGCGCCCAAGAGGATATGGATGTTAATCTTTGATGGATGTCTGGATATGTATGTCCAAAATAACTGCTTTTATTTACATTACAAAATATTTTCCTATTTCGGGAAAGACATTTTGTAATCCACTCTCACTTTTCCTTTGGTAATATCGTCGAGTTTGCTTTTCAACATCCTGCGTTTCAGCGGTTTAAGATGATCGATGAACAATACTCCGTCGATATGATCATATTCGTGTTGGATAACGCGAGCAGTAACACCGGTGAAGGTTCTTTCGTGTGGTTGGAAGTTTTCGTCCACATAGCGCAGGGTAACGGTTTGCGGACGGTCTACATCTTCTCTTACTTTAGGGATACTCAGGCATCCTTCGTTGTAAGGCCATTCTTTACCGCCAGTTTCCACGATATGAGCATTGATGAATACTTCTTTGATCCCTTCATCGCCAGGGTACTCGTCTTTCTCATCCTCCTCCAGGTTGTCAATGATTTGTTTGGAGTCCACTACAAACAGGCGAATGGCTTTATTGATTTGTGGCGCCGCGATACCTACACCATTGGAGGCATACATGGTTTGCCACATATTGGCGATCAGTTCTTTTAACTCCGGGTAATCCGGTGTGATATCTTCCGCAACCTTCCTCAGTACTGGATGTCCGTATGCTACTATTGGCAATATCATGATTCTTATGACTTGGTTTAAATTACAAATTTAAATATTTTTTCCCCGCTGCATGTACTCCTGTAAGATAATGGTGGCGCTGATCTCGTCCACCAGGGCTTTGTTCTGGCGATCTTTCTTCTTTAAACCGCTATCCAGCATGCTCTGGAAAGCCATTTTGGAAGTAAAACGCTCATCCATCTTTACGATGGGAATATCGGGGAAATTCTTTTTCAGGATGCGGATACATTCTGTTACCAGCGCAGTAGCGTCTGTGGCGCTACCATCTAGGTTTTTAGGCTCTCCGATCACAATGGTTTCCACTGGTTCGGCAGCAAAGTATTTCTTCAGGTAAGGAATCAGATCATGGGTAGATACCGTGGTAAGGCCACTAGCAATCAGTTGCAAGGGGTCTGTCACCGCCAGCCCCGTTCTCTTCTTCCCGTAATCAATCGCCATAATACGTGGCATATCATCAATTTTTTTAATGTAAAAATATTATCCCAAGAACACCATGTCTGCGATAGCAAAAACAGCAAATACCACGCTGGCAATACCATTCGTGGTCATAAACATGATATTAATCCTGCTGAGATCATTAGGTTTCACCAGCATATGTTGAGACACGAGCATACTCACGAATGCTGCTGCTCCAATCCAATACAGCCAATGAAAATGGCCCACGATACCGATGGTAATCACCAATGCAGCCGCAATCACGTGCAGCACTTCGGAGAAACGCAGGGCGCCAGATAAACCCAGCCAAGCAGGAATGGAGTTCAGGCGTTGGGAGCGATCGAAATCCTCATCTTGGAGGGAGTAAATAATATCAAAACCGGATACCCAACATAAAACTAATACGGACACCATTACTGGCAATGCGGCAAACTGGCCTGTAACTGCCAGATAAGCGCCGATTGGAGCCAGGGAAAGGCCCACGCCCAGCACCAGGTGGCAAAGGGCGGTAAAACGCTTTGTATAGCTATATCCCAGCACTACCAGCAAGGCCACCGGAGATAAGAAAAAACAAATACGGTTGATGAACCAGGTGGTGACGATAAACAGTATCACATTGGCCAGGATAAAGGCCATTGCATTCTTTTTGGAGATAATGCCGGCAGGAATTTCGCGCTTGGCGGTACGAGGATTCAGTTTATCAATATCCACGTCCAGCCAACGGTTGAATGCCATGGCGGCACTACGGGCAAATACCATACAGAGTAATACCAGCCCGAATGTAGCCCAACTGAAACTGCCCCCTCCCCTCGTGATGGCCATCACAAAGCCAATCAACGCAAAGGGCATCGCGAAGATGGTATGGGCAAATTTTACTAGCGACAGATACTTATTTATAGTTGTATACATATGTCAACAATATTATTTAATGGTTAGCTTGCAGTTTAACAAAGATATCCCAAACCACAATACCGGTAGTCACTGAAATATTCAAAGAATGTTTCATGCCTAGTTGTGGAATTTCAATGCAGCCATCCACCACTTTCATTACATCTCCATCCACTCCGCTCACCTCATTACCGAAAACCAGTGCTAGTGGCTGTTCTTTGCTTGGCTGGAAATGATCCAGGCGCACGCTGTTGACCGCCTGTTCTACTGCCATTACCTTGTAGCCCGCCTCTTGGAGGTCTTTCACCGCTTCCATCGTGGTGGTAGCATACTGCCATTCTACCGTTTCAGTGGCGCCCAGGGCCGTTTTGTGGATATCGCGGTGTGGAGGCACCGGCGTATAGCCGCAAAGGATAATACCCTGTAACAGGAAAGCGTCTGCTGTACGAAAAACCGAGCCTACATTGTGCATGCTCCGGATATTGTCCATCACCAGGACAATAGGTGTTTTATTCGCGGCCTTAAACTCCTCAACGGTTTTACGGCCTAATTCATCCATGCTAAGTTTTCTCATTGCCTGCAAAGATAACAGGATGGGTTGAGTTTTATATATTTGCGCCATGGCAAAAAGCAAATCGGAAGAAACCCCGCTCATGCTACAGCACAAAGCCATCAAGGAAAGATATCCCGATGCCGTGCTACTGTTCCGTGTGGGCGACTTTTATGAAACATTCAATGAGGACGCGGTGATTGCCGCAAAAGTGTTGGGGATCGTACTGACAAAGCGGGCAAATGGCTCTGCATCATATGTTGACCTAGCAGGCTTTCCCCACCATGCACTGGATACTTACCTCCATAAACTCGTGAAAGCGGGTTATCGGGTGGCGGTATGCGACCAACTGGAAGATCCCAAAACGGTGAAAGGTATTGTGAAACGTGGTGTAACGGAAATGGTTACTCCAGGTGTGGCTGTGAATGATAAACTGCTGGAAAATTCCAGCAATAACTTCCTGGCAGCGGTACATTTCGGTGAAGACGTGACGGGCGTATCTTTCCTGGATATTTCCACCGGTGAATTCTTTGTGGCCGAAGGTAGCATTGAATATGTGGATAAACTCCTGCAAAGCTTCCGCCCTGCGGAAGTATTATTTGCCCGCCAGCAGCAAAAGCATTTCAAGGCTACCTTTGGTACCCGTTTCTATACCTATACCCTGGAAGAATGGATTTTCACCACTACTTATGCGGAAGAAATCCTGCTGAAACATTTCCAGACCCATTCCCTGAAAGGCTTTGGCGTAGAAGGACTGAATGCCGCCATTATCGCGGCCGGCGCTACGCTCCATTACCTCAAGGATACGGAGCATCCTAATCTCCAGCATCTGACCCGCATGCAGCGGATCGATCAGGACGATTTTCTGTGGATGGACCGCTTTACCGTGCGTAACCTCGAACTGCTCAACAGCAGCGTGGAAAATGGGCATACCCTGCTCAAAACCTTGGATAACACGGTCACTCCGATGGGCGCGCGTCTCCTTAAACGCTGGTTAGTATTTCCCCTCCGCCATAAAGACCGCATCAACGAGCGACTGGACACCGTGGAATATTTGATCAAGGAAGCTACCTTGGCGAATGATTTACGCGGACATCTGAAGCAAACAGGCGATCTAGAGCGACTGGTGTCTAAAATACCACTGAAGAAAATCAACCCTAGGGAAGTGATGCAGTTGGCCAAATCCCTGGAACAGGTGGCTGCTGTAAAAACTCTCTTAGGAAAAAATACCAACGATTACCTGGAACGGCTGAATGCTAAATTGGATAGTTGTCCGGGTATTATGGACCGCATCTTCAACGAAGTGATGGAAAATCCTCCGGTGCTGGTTAATAAAGGCGGTGTTATTAAAGATGGCGTGAATAAAGAGCTGGACGATTTGAGAGCCGTTGCCACAAAAGGTAAAGACTATCTCCTCCAGATCCAACAGAAAGAATCAGAAGCTACTGGTATCCCTTCTCTGAAAATAGCCTTCAACAACGTTTTTGGCTATTACCTGGAAGTAACCAATACCCATAAAAACAAAGTTCCTGACACCTGGATCCGTAAACAAACCCTTGCCAATGCGGAAAGGTATATCACACCGGAATTAAAGGAGTACGAAGAAAAGATTGTAGGGGCAGAAGATAAAATCCTGGTACTGGAATCAAGGTTGTTTGACGAGCTGCTGGCAGATCTGCAAAAATATATTGAGCCGATACAGACCGATGCACAAGTGTTTGGTCGTATGGACTGTCTCCTTTGCTTTGCGCATAATGCTGTGCAGTATAAATATCGCAGGCCGCAGATAACGGATGGTTATGAATTGCGTATTACCGAAGGGCGTCATCCGGTGATAGAAAGAGGGCTCCCAACAGGAGAATCCTATGTAGCCAATGACATTACGTTGGATAAAGAGGCGCAACAAATTATCATATTGACCGGGCCGAACATGAGCGGTAAATCAGCGCTGTTGCGTCAGACGGCGCTCATCACGCTGATGGCGCATATGGGTAGTTTTGTACCTGCTGCTGCCGCAGAAATTGGGTTGACAGATAAAATCTTTACCCGTGTAGGCGCATCTGATAACCTGAGTGGTGGCGAATCTACCTTCATGGTGGAGATGAATGAAACGGCCAGTATTGTGAACAGTATTACCCCGAGAAGTCTGGTAATATTGGATGAAATCGGGCGTGGTACTAGTACTTACGATGGTATCTCCATCGCTTGGAGCATTGTGGAATACCTGCACGACATGAGCACGCATCGGCCTAAAACCCTTTTCGCTACCCACTATCATGAACTGAATGAGTTGGAAGCAAAACTGGGCCGCGTGAAAAACTACCATATCACCAATATGGAATCGGGCAATAAGATTATTTTCCTGCGCAAACTGGCGCCAGGTGGTAGTCGACATAGCTTTGGTATTCATGTGGCTAAGATGGCCGGTATGCCGCCAGAGCTGATTAACAGGGCCAATGAAGTGCTTGCGCAACTGGAAGAAAAACATATCGATGGTGCGCTGCAACAAAATGTAAAAAACATTGCTACTTCCTCGCAGAAGCTACAGCTCAATATATTTGATGCCCATAGCGATACTTTTAAGGAGATACGTGAGCGTCTGGATAGTGTGGATATCAACAGATTGACGCCAGTGGAGGCTTTGCTGAAGCTGAGTGAGATTAAAGGGATGATTGGATAGCTTCTGCGGATGCCCTAGGCATTTTGTAAAAACGGATTTGACGTCTGCGACGTCAAATCCGTTTTTTATTTTTTAGTCGGCCCTGCCCAATGGGCAGGGCCGACAGACGGGAGAATTTAATGTTTTAGGTTCCCTGCTCAGCGGGTAGGGATGACTGGCGGAAGAGTTTAATGTTTTAGGTTCCTTGCTCAGTGGGCACGGATGACAGGGAGGCGGGAGATGTAAAAAAGAAATCCCCCGCTTTCGCGAGGGATTCTTCTTCACTCTTTACTGTACTATCTAATCATCACAAAATGATTACTTATTTCATATCCCACCAAACACGGCCGGTATAATCATTCATATCGCCGTATTGGCCGGTTTTCTGCATATCGGTGATAGCATTCTGCCAGTTTGTTTGTTGTTCTACAACAGTAGGACGAGGCAGTGCCCAACGACGAGGCAGGGTCATGGTAGTACCATTGGAAACCATTGGTTCCAGGTTCAGGATACCACCAGCTTTAGGATAACCTGTTCTTTTCCAAGAACCCCAAGCTTCCCAAGGAGATTTGAAGTGGTTCAGGAATATCTGGATATCAATTTTTTCCAGATCAGAAGCCTGATTGCCAGTCAATGCTACGTTAGCGTTGGCGATGTATTTATCTACATCGGCGCTGTTAACCGGAGTATAGTCCTGGATATCAGCCAGACGGGCCATATCATTGTAAGCAGCAACAGAGGCTTTGATACCATTGTTGTACCAGGTAGCAGCATCCTGACCAGTGATAATACCGCGAACGGAGAGTTCAGCGATCATAAAACACTGTTCAGCATAAGTCAGGATAGGTTGTGTGTAGACACCAGCCGTACGACCTTCTGCTTCTGCGTTGAAGAGACGGTGCTGTATATAGGAAACGGTATCGATTTTTCTTCCAACAGTTTTACCATTGAAGGTCATGGAGTAGTTTCTCACTACGAAGAAGCCTGCATTTGCCGGATCCTTACGTTTATCAGGAGAAGCCGGAGCACCTACATATTGTTGGTTAGGATATACAGAACCAGGAGCGAGTACACCACCTGCAACCAGGGAGTCAAACGCCGCTTTGGTATAACCATTCTTTTCGTAGAACAGTGGCAGACGAGGGTCATTGCTGGTTACCATGTAATCAATGATACCTTTGGAGCCTACTAATGGGTTGTTGCCCATGTTCCAGTTACCGCTTTTCGCAAAGTTATTTGGACTGGAAACAAATTTCCATTCATCATTATTGCTGGCGAAGAGACCTGCAGGGTTAGCCATTACATCCTGTGCGATAGCAGCAGCTTTCTGCGGGTTTCTGCTCATCAGACGCATAGCCAGTTTCAGACGCAATACGTTTGCAGCCTGAGCCCAGTTTGCTGACTTACCATTGTAGTAGATATCGAAGTTGGTCGCTTTCACCTGGTTAGGCAATTTGGCGTTGAATGCCGCCAATGCAGACTTCAGTTCAGTTTCCCAGATATCGAACAGTTGTTCCTGGTTATCGTATGCAGGGGTAAAGGTACCACCGTAACGTGCGCCAAAGGCTTTACTGTAAGGGATACTACCATTTGCATCGGATACTCTCCAGGCAGCATATACCTTCATTACTTTGGAGATAGCTACGACCTCAGCAAAGTTAGCGCGGGAAGCCGCTGGCATTTTGCTAACAGTACTGTCGATATCTACCAGGTTTGGACCGATACTGGTATAAAAAGCATTGTAGAAATTGTTAGTATTCTCCGGGCTGAACAGACGGCCCAGGGAAGAACCAGGAGCAGGAACGCCATATTGCATCCACTGCATTTGGTATTGGTAACAATCATAGAACCAATCGAAATCGCGGTCAACGATTGTTTTACCAGGAAGAGTAAGCATCATTTCAGGAGAGGTAGAAGGACTCACCTTCGGATTCTGGTTCAGATCCTCGAATCCTTTAGTGCAGGAAGTCAGGGTTAAACCAACCAGTGCTGCACCAATTCCTAATTTATTTATAGTCTTCATTTTAAATTTTGTTTGAGTTAAACAGCATGATTAGAATCCGATCTGGATAGTAGCACCGATGTTACGGATGAACGGAACAGCACCATATTCAGAGAATGCAAATGTTGCGTTGTTACGAACAGCTTCCGGATTAATATGATCAGGCAGGTTATTAAACAGGTAACCCAGGTTACGACCTACCAGAGATACGCGGAGGCTTTGCATTTTCAGACGTTGAGCAATTTCTTTAGGCAATGTGTAACCCAGAGAAACTTCACGCAGTGCCACATAAGAAGCATCAAAAACAGAAGCTTCACGGATACCGATACCCCAGTCGCCAATCATACCGTAGTACTGCATTGGAGTAAGTGGAGAAACGTAACCTTTAGCATAAGCGTCTTTGTAGGTCATGCCACCGATATTAACATCTTTACCGTCAACAGTAACAGTAGTACCGTCAGCGAGTACGCCATCAGGCAGCATACCGTCGTTACGTTTGGTACCATTACCATCTGTCCATGCCAGACCACCATGAGCAGCATCACGACCAGCTTCGGTATTAGCAGTAGTACCACGGCCAGTACCATATTGGTGAGAAGCAGAGAAGAAGTCGCCACCGATACGAGCCTGTACGAGTACGCCCAGTGACCAGTTTTTATAGGAGAATGTGTTATTGAAACCCAAATTCCAGTTAGGCTGGATATTACCAACTACTGCATAACCGCGTTTGAATTGAGCAGGGAAGTCAGCGCCAGCACCGTTCAGGGTGATGATTGGCTGACCAGCAGCGTTGCGGGTATAACCATAGTTTGTAACCAGATTACCGTAGGCACCACCTACCTGTGCAACAGCATCTACGTTTTGATCGCTACCCAGAGTGTAACTGGTTAAGCCATCCACCAATTCGAGGACTTTATTCTTGTTGCGGCTACCATTCAGGGTAACATCCCAGGTAAAGTTTTTATTTTGGATTGGAGTACCGTTGATTGCGAGTTCAATACCTCTGTTCAACATTCTACCGGCATTAATCAAGCGGCTACTAACACCACTTTCCATGGTAGCGGTCAGAGGGAGAATCTGGTTGTAAGCAATTGTGCGATACCAGGCCGCATCGATACCCAGTCTGTTATTCAGGAAACGAACATTAGCACCGAACTCCCAGCTTTTTGCCATAGAAGGTTTCAGGTTCATGTTAGGCAACTGACCGCTTGGATAGAAGGTGATCAGTGGTAATGGGCTGCTACCGTTAGTGCTGGCGCCATTGAAGTAGCCAGAGTTGTAGTAACCGGCGTTGATAGTGTATGGATCGGTATCACCACCTACCAGTGCATATGATCCACGGAGTTTACCATAGCTAACCCATGAAGGCATGCTACCTTTCAGTGTCTGGGTGAATTCCCATGCAGCACTTACAGAAGGATAGAAGTAACCATTGGTAGTATGACCGATGCTACCTCTAGGGTAAGTCAGTGAAGAAGACCAGTCGTTACGGCCGGTTACATCCAGGAACAGTTCATTATTGTAAGCGAAGCTGGCAGCAAAGAACAGAGAGTTGATACGTTTGCGCAGCAGCGGATCATTGTTTACAGAAATAGCACCGATACTGTTGCTCAGATCGTACATGAACGGAATACGCAGACCACCGGTGGTGGCGTTATTGTATTGTTTACCAATACCGCTGTTCCAGGTTTCAGCACCCAGGGTCAGCATGGAACCGTCCCATTTTTTACCCATTTTAGGAGTGATTTGAGCGAGACCAGTAAAGGTATATTGTGTTTTGTTTACACCAGCTTGCATGTAGAGGCCATCAGCACCGGTAAAGTTAGGACCGGTACCAGCTTCTTTACGTTCGTCGGCAGACTGCTCGTTGGAGAAGTTGGATTTCAGGATAAATTTCAGCCAGTCAGTAGCAGTTACGTTTACAGCGATGTTACCCATGAAGAGGTTTTCTTTGCGGGTCCAGCTATTGTAAGCATTCTGGAAGAAGTAATCCGCACCAGGGTGAGTACCCAGATCAGCACGACCGCCGTTAGGACCGGTGTAGTTCTGTGCTTGGTTCCAGTAGTTAGGATTGTAGTTACGAGGAAATACATATACCCATTTACGACCGATGTTGTAGCTGGTATAGTCACCACCCTGGCGGTCAGGGTTTAATGTTTTTGAATTAGCATAAGTTACGCCCAGGTCAGCGCTCAGTACTTTAGAGATAGTCTGGGAACCTTTGAAGGCGATGGTGTTTCTGCCGAAGCTGTTGTTAGGAGAAACGGAGTTGTTATCCAGGTGAGAGTAAGACAGGCGGAAAGTACCTTTATCATTACCACCTTCCATGGAAACGTTTGTATTGTAGTATTTACCGGTTTGGTAAAGATCTTTTACGTTGTTTGGCTGAGGAACGTATTTAGCAGTAGAGCCATCGAGGAGTTTCACATCGCTACCGTCCATTTTGGAACCGAAGCTGTAACCACCCCATTGGTTATCGTATACGCCATCGATACCTTGACCGTAGCTATTCTGCAAATCGATAGGGCCGCGGTATACTTTTTCAAACTGTACAGTTTGGCTAACGTTCACACCGATACCTTTTCTAGCCACACCTTTTTTAGTGGTGATGAGGATAGCACCGTTGAGTGCGCGGGAACCGTATAATGCGGTAGCAGCAGCACCTTTCAACACGGATACTGACTCATAGTCATCCGGGTTCATGTTTTTCAGTACGTTACCGAAGTTAACGTCGTTGGCAGTTACATCGTTTTCGAAGATCACACCGTCGATAACGAAGATAGGTTGGTCTTTACCAGTCAGGGTTTTAGCACCACGGAGAATGATACGTGGAGCGGCCTGCGGGCCACCGGCAGCGCTAGAGATGTCCACACCTGCAACTTTACCCTGGAGGGCAGCAACCGGGTTTACCTGGTTGGATTTTGCGAGATCACCACCTTTCAGTTCAGTGATGGCATAACCCAGTTTACGTGATTCACGTTTAATACCCAATGCCGTTACGACAACTTCATTGAGGTTTTTATTATCTTCTTTCAGCACTACTGCAATGGAAGACTGGTCGCCTACAGCAATTTCCTGGTTAGCGTATCCGATGAAGGACAGCACCAGTGTAGCGTTAGGAGTGATAGAAATTTTGAAGGAACCATCGGCAGCGGACATTGTTCCATTGGCGGTGCCTTTTTCTTTCACTGTTACACCAGGCAACAGTGTTCCTTTTTCATCTTTTACGGTACCCGTAATAGCTTTCTTATTCTGTGCCCATGCAGTAACAGCGCAGCATAAGAAAAGCAACGTGGCGAGAAGAAGTGATCTTCGCATAGTTTCCTTTTGGTTTAATTTATTACAAGTGAGTCAGTCA
This sequence comes from Chitinophaga sp., assembly GCF_019236475.1. Lineage (GTDB taxonomy): Bacteria > Bacteroidota > Bacteroidia > Chitinophagales > Chitinophagaceae > Chitinophaga. The sequence continues at coordinate 179,748 of NZ_JAFAIX010000006.1, read as the reverse complement.
CATGGCATATAGGAGGCTACCCATACAGTTATCCTTCCATAGTGGAATAGGTTCCAGTAAGCATTTTGGTTTCCGTCCTCGAAAAGTTTCCGTCTCTAAATAATATCCGTTCTCTAAAAATTTGACATCGCGCGCCCGGTAATTCCGTTGGCATAACTAATCTTTCAGCATAGTTGGTAAAACACCAGTAGTAAAACGTTTTAGCATACTACTAATAAAAAAAACCTGTAGCGTATCGATTTCACAAAATTCAACGTTCACAAGTACAAGTTTAATAGCGTGGCTGGAAAGTCCAGCAGTAAAACGTTTTAGCAACTACTAATAAAAAAAACTTGTAGTATCTCTCTCACAAAAATTCATAATTCACGTTTACAAGTTTCAAGCTGGTTGCTGAAAATAACAAACCAAACATAGCTATAATTCTGAGATTGTCAAAAAAGAATTAACAATTTTTTTATTTTCTGTTAACTGTTTGTAAACAGTGTGAAAATAATATGTTATTAAATTAAAATAGCATTACTCGGGGTTAAAATAAGAAATCCTGCCCTTTTCAGGGCAGGATCTTGGGGCTAACCTTGCTTATAAAGGAAAAGTTTAATAGTTATAATCGTTACGATAGTAGGATTCCGCGCGTTTATCCGTAGGTACCCAGAAGATCGGAGAAGAGAAATTGTCATCTGCCTTCACTTTCAGATAATTGTCGGTATTGGTTTGGAATTCGGTACTTGGGTAGCGAATCCTTTCCGCCACCGGTTTCATTGCCTTACCACCGAAAGTGAATGGTTCTAATTTCGGATGGCGGGTACGACGGAGTTCCGCAAAGAGTTCCATGGTACCTGGCAGATTCAGATGGATGTATTTCTGCTGCATTAGGATTTCCATTTTATCCTCCACACTGCTGGCGGCATCGAATTTAGCACGTACGGTAGCGGCATAAGTAGCTACAGTGGCGGCATCAGGAGTAGCAGGATGGAGTACGGAAGTTTTCTCATATGGGCTCAGGCCATTTACCCAGTACCAATAAGCAGTTGAATGCACTACTGCGTCTGCAATATGTTCACCTGCTGTTTTACCAGTTGTACCCAGTCCTTTCAGTGCAATTTCAGCCAGCAGCAGATCCAGTTCTCCCAATGTCATCCAGTTGCCAGGCATGGTATTGCGGTGGTAGGTAGCATGGTTATACATGGACTTGGAATTCTGTGCGAGGGAAGAATTTAAGTCGTCTGCGCCAACATAATACTTATCCCCTGCCAGGTAAGCAGCTTCCTGAGCATCTGCATTCATGGAAACGCCACGGTAATCGCTATATTTTGTAGGCATGGCGATTACTGGCAGACGAGGATCATCTACGCCTGGTTCATATTTATCAGTTCCAAAATTCATGCGTTTCAGGATAGTATTCGGAACGAAAGAAGCAAATGAATTTTCGTACCAGCCACGCTCCCAGGTACCGCCACTCTTAGGATCCGCCACGAATGGCATCTGCCATACGAGGTCTTTTGACGGTCTCGGTTTGCTTAATTCTTCGCTCAGGACTTGTTTTGCAAGTGTAGGATTTACACCTGAAATACGTACTGCATATCTTATACGCAACATGCTGATGTACTGAATCCACATATTGATATCTCCTTTCGATGCGAAATCCTGTTTTACGAAATCGGATTTATTGGCAACCGAAAGATTATTATACAGCGTAGGCAGTGTATCCGCGATGCTTTTCAGCTCTCCGAGAATAATCTCTGTAGTTTTCTGTGCATCGTCGTACTTTGGAAAGAATACACCGGAAGTACCTTGCCAGGACTCTGTAAAAGGAATATTATTCACCAAATCAATCAGCTTCAGCGCACCATAGTCTCTTACTACAGTGGTCAGCTTCAGATAAAACATGGCTTCATTACGCTGATCAGCAGGAGCTGTGGCGTATAAGTCCCTCATTTCCCCGAAGTTGCGGGTGTTTCTGTAGAAGGAGTTAAAATAATCCCTAATGGCGTTATCACTGAAACCATTACCAGTGGTCAGATCATCATAAGTACTGAACCAGCTATAACGGGAAGTAATGTAGCGTTGTGAAATCTGCGCATACCCAGGAATACCGGTACCTGGATTCATCATCCAATACCATTCGCCATAGTCGCCTACATATAATTTCCAGCCATACATCGTAGCGGTAAACATACCAGACCATTTCTGATCTAATGGCGGATTGGATTTCTCAGGATTTTTGAACTGATCTTCCAGTTCTTTCTGGCAGGATGTCAGCGAAGCGCCAAGACATAAGCCAATAAATATTTTAGAGAGATTAATTTTCATTTGTCAGCATTTTTCTAATTAGAAACTAACATTTACACCAACACTATAAGAACGCACGGAAGGGTAGAATGAATTCTCGATATAGATATCAGTACCCAGTGTGGACTCAGGATCTACGTTTGGTAATGTTTTATACAGGTAGAACAGGTTACGCGCAGCGGCTGTTACTTTTACACCTTGCAGATGAATTGGTTGTAGCCATTTACGAGGCAGATCATATGCAACAGACAGTTCACGCAGTTTGATATAATCATTTTTGAACAATCTGTCCGGACCCCATCCGCTACTCATATCGCTGATGTAAGTCTGGTAATATTGCGTGGAGGAAGCAATGCGATCATTCTTCTCATAAGTGGTTTTACCATTTGCATCAGTTACAGCTTTCACACCATCCAGGATGATACCGTCGTAGTACAGTCTGCCATTCTTAGCCTGGGCAGGTGCAGGTTGGCCGCTGGTCCATGCTACGTTCTGGTTGGTATTTTTATCGATGTAATAAGTCAGACCACCATGTTCTGTATCTCTGTATGCGAGGGTATTTTTAGTAACGCCCAGACCAGTCAGGTAGTAGTTGGTGTAAGAGAAGATTTGTCCACCGAATTTATAATCCAATCCGAGGTGCAGCGTAATGTTTTTATACTTGAAGTCAGAGAAGACACCGCCCAGTACTTTTGCCTGTGCATTACCTACAGTGGTCATCTGGCTGCTCAACTGGTACAGACCATTTGCATCCACAATTTTATTTCCTTTATCATCCTTCAGGTAATCGAACATTTGGATTTCATTAACAGGACGGCCTTCGCGTGCCACCACTTTGAAACCATCGTTACCGCTGATAGGATTGGTATTAATACCAGGATAGAGTTTCAACACTTTGGAGCGCTGTGCGGCAGCAGTGATGCCTACCATCCAGGAGAAATCTCTAGTTAATACAGGCGTTCCTTTCAGGGCCAGTTCATAACCCCAGTTTTTCACGTTACCAGCATTGATACGGATTTCTTTAGCACCAGTAGCGTTAGACAGTTTAACCGCCATGATCTGGTTGTATACGTTGTTGGTGTAGAAAGAGAAGTCTACAGACATACGGTTTTTCTCAAAGAAACCTGCTTCGAAACCTACTTCATATTCGCGTTTACGTTCTGGCAACAGTTCATTGGCGAACAGGGATTCCATACCGATAATGGTAGTAGCGTTGTTATAACCAACGATACTGTTCACGTCGTAGTATCTGTAAGCGAAGTAGTTGTCGTTGGTACCTTTACCAACGTCCGCCCAACCGATACGGAATTTACCGTAGTTAAGTTTTGGAATTCGGATATCCTTGGTGAAATCCCAGGTGAAAGACAAGCTAGGATAATTGAAGTGGTTATACTTTGGATACAGGGTAGAGTTCCAGTCAGTACGATCAGTTGCCTCAATGAAGTAGCGGTCTTTCCAAGCCAGTTGGAGAGATCCGAAGGCGCTGTAAACGATACGGCTACCTCTGGAAGCGGATCTTGCTTTACCAGCATTACCCAGATCTGGGAAGCTGGCACTGTTATCCAGGGAGAACCAGCCTGGTACGCGGAAACCACCAGTTGTGCTGGCAAAAATGCTGTTATAATTATCCTGTTGCACAGCACCACCTGCGAGTGCATAAACATGCAGGTTATTGTTGAGGAAGTCGTGATTGTAAGTAAAGTGTGATTGATAAGTTTGGATGGAGTAGTTATCCCTTTTCATAGAAAAAGTACCACCTACCATTTTAGGAGCGATTCTAGTTTCTTTTTCTTTACTAACGAAGTCCGTATTGGTATAATCCAGACCTGCAAATGTTACCATAGAAATATCTTTGGTAAAATTGAGGGTTACTCTTGCAGAAGAAATCAAGTGAGTTTTGGTATCAGTGTTGAAGTTATCATACTGATTCCACCAGAAGTCAAACAGTTTCGTGATCATGTTTGGCAAGCCTGCGGCATCCAGGTCTGGTCTGTGACCAGTTGAGTCGCGGTAGAACTGACGAAGTTGTGCTAATGGATAATCCCTGTTCATACCCCAAGCCACCAGGCCGTCGATAGAAGGGCGGCGGTTGTTGGTTTTAACGTTGTACAGGTTAGAAGTTACTTCGAAAGTAGCAAATTTGGAAGCCTTCATTGTACCATTGAAGCTGAAGGTATTCTGTTTCTGCCATGAGTTTTCCAGAACATCATCATAACCCATGTTGGTATAGGAGAGACGCATACTACCTTTATCATTAGCACCAGAAATAGCTACGTTTGTTCTGTTGGAGTTACCATTTTTGAACAGGCTCATAAAGTTATTGGGTACCGCGCTGTAAGGACGGATAGTACCGTCGAAATACTGCATTGGTTCGCCTGTGAACTTAGGACCAAAGCTGAAACGGCTAGCAATTACTTTTCTGGTTTTTACGCCATTGATATAAGTATAAGCGGTATCGTATGGCGTGGTACCGGAACCATATTCATTTTGAAAATCGATGTAGTTCACTGGTTGTTCCACAGAACGTTGGTGCGAAAGGGTTACACCAAAACCTCTTGCATTAGCACCAGATTTGGTGGTGATCATCATTACACCATTCGCGCCTTTTTCACCATAGAGAGCGGTCGCTTTAGCACCTTTCAGAATTTCAACAGACTCAATATCATCAGGGTTGATATCATTGATACCAGTACCATAGTCAACAGAGTGCAATGGATCATAGTTACGGGAAGCCATGCTGGTATTGGCATCGCGGATAACAACTCCGTCCACAACGATTAAGGGGCGGTTATTAGCACCTTCAGTTAGGGACGCAGCACCACGGATTTTAATGTTGATACCACCCATAGGACCAGCGGAACCGGCGATCACGCCAACGCCCGCAGCTTTACCGTAGAGGGCTTGCACCGGATTGAGGGTAGTACCTGCCTGGGTCAGCTCATCTCCTTTGATAGAAGAAACAGCATAACCGAGGGATTTACGATTTTGTTTGATACCCAGCGCAGTTACAACTACTTCATTCAATCCTTTGGCATCGTCCTGGAGTAAAATATCATAAGATGTTTTAGCGGTAGTGGCAACTTCTGTTTTGCCATAACCTACCATAGAAACCTGGATGGTGGCTCCAGGCGCAACAGCGAGTGAAAATTTTCCGTTGGGATCAGTTGTTGTACCTGTTTTGGTACCTTTTTCCAGAATTGTAACCCCTGGTAATGGGTTTCCTTTGGCATCGTGCACAACGCCGGAAATGTTACGTTTGTCCTGCGCTAAAACGATTTGGCAACAGAGCGCCAAAAGGACCGCAAGTAACTGTAGCGATCTTTTCATGGTTTACTGATTTAAGATAACAGATAAGTGAACAGAAACGGCAGCATTGTGCATAGCAATGGTATGCCGCTATTTTTCTTTTGGAAAAACCGGTTTAAAAAAAGCACTGGAATCAAAGCAGTATTGCACGGCTACAGCACAATGAGCCACAGGTGTGGTCATGTCAATCGTCACTTACGGTTCGCAATGGTGTTCCTTATAAGTCTGTGAAATCAAGGGGCATGGCAATACCCTCCTGGTCAGCAGGTTGGAATGTTACGTGCATTGAAACGCTAATACTGGTTGATAAACTAAATAAACGAATGTCCTTTTAACTCATTTTAATTATTTCGTTGGTATTGTTTAGGATCTCTTGCTACACTACTCTCTCAACTAAGTACTAATTATTTTATTTGATTTTGGCCCTGTATTATTCTTCGATTTCGGTTCTCTTCCTCTGTAAAGTTGTAAGTTATAAACACCGTAGTAAAACGTTTTAGCTACTGCATCTAAAAAAAAGAAAGCCTTCAGGGATTATTATCTCATAGATTGCTTTCTAATACCAAACTTAGGCAAAGTTTTCATGACTCACAAACATTTTGTTAAAATTATTTTGCACTCGAAAATTATTTGAATTGTGTAAAAGGTACACACAAGGCTATATAGCGGGCTGACTAAGAAGTGATTTCATCACAGCATTCTCCTTAATTTTATTAACTAAGTGTGAAAATGTTTTTTTATAAAATCCTTACCTGCGGTAAGTTTGGGGATGTATAAAAAATATTGCTTTTATGCGATTTTGAAAAAAAATGATTTGACGTCTGCGACGTCAAATCATTTTTTTTATTTTTTTCGTTGTCCCTGCCCTGCGGGCAGGGACAACAGACTTGAGTGTTCTGAACTGCTGGGAAGGGACGACAGTGTTCTGACCTGCTGAGCAGAGACGACCCGCAGGAATGTTTTGGGCAATTCACTCAGGGCTTATCCCACCACATGGGCGTAGTAAATAGATCCGGGCCTTGCACGCCATTCGCTGCGTTTACATGCGCACCATTGGAGTTATACTCTCCACGGGGATACCGCAACCGACGCGGTATTTGGCCATTGGTTTCATTATTCTTGTAATTGGTAGGCGTAAGCACAGGATAACCAGTACGTCTCCAATTTGCATATGACTCGTATTCATTCAGTAGTGTGGTAATGTAATACTGTTCATTGATGGCTTGTAATTGAGCCGCTAGGCCCCCTCCTAGCGCTGCGGATTGCGCAGTGGCATAAGTAGTGGCCACGGCATCATTGTAGACGATTGTAGAAGAATAAAGGGTATACTGCCAGATACCGGCCTTCACCCCTGCTATAAAGAAGGTTGTCGGCGAGCCGCTTGTCCAGCCACGCGCAGCCGCTTCTGCCAGCATCAGTTGTACTTCTGAATAAGTCATGAAAATATTCGGAGAATTGGCCAACGCCAGGTATTGTTTGGGCTGTGAGTAATGCGCGAGATCGGGATCTCCCACAGATGCAATACCATACACAGGATCCGACGTATTATCGTAACCGTTAGGTAATCCTTTCTGCAATGCGGGAACGTCGCTGCCTCCAGGTGTGGAATCAGGCTTCGGTAACTCGCTGATGATCTGCAAACGCGGATCATTTTTTGTCTGCAACATGGTGATGAAAAACTTCGAATACTTAATGGATAAGTTGTCTTTCCCTGTTTGTTGACGAGAGTTATTATACGTACCTATCACATGACTGTTGGGATTATCATAATCGCCTTCTGCATGTTTGATATAAAAGATATCCGTAGGATCTGTAAACACGCCACCAGCAATCGCTTGCTGCACGATGGCTTTCGCCTGCGTTGGGTCTGACTTCTTTGATAGGCGCATACCTACTCGTAACATCAACGAATAGGCCAACTTCCTCCACTGAGTGGGAGAACCGCCGTAGCCAGAAATATCTGCCGATCCTGGATTGGCTTTTGTTTCATCTAACATACTCGCTGCCTTGGCCAACTCCGCTGCCAGGCCCGCATAGATGGCATCCTGGTGATCGTACACCGGATAAAAATTCTGATTGGTGTATCCCTTGTCAGCTTCAGAGAAGGGTACGTCTCCATACAAATCTGTTAATCGCTGCAATACTATCACACGCGCAATACGTGCCATGGCATTGACATTCGCATTAGTAGGATCATTATCTGTATTGGTGATAATGTTGGATAAAATCTTGGTGGCATTCGGATAGAAAGAATTGAATGCAGCACCGGAGTAATCATCGTTGTAGAGATATTTGTCTCCCACATAAGTCAGACTCAACGAAGAAAAATGCTGTATCATCATGGAGCAGTAAATCAAATTAGCGCGCCATGCTTCATACTCTCCGCCAGACACAAACAACAGTCCTTTTGTCAACAATATATTCGGCGTTACATGGGGGGCTGATGTAGGGTCTGTATTTACTTTTTCGAAATTTTTGGTACACGCGGACATGCCTATTACACCTGCCAGGGCTAGGAATATCAACGTTTTATAGGTGGTGCGAATCATAATCTGGCTGATTTAAATAAACGGTTAGAATCTTACATTCAAGTTCAGACCAAAACTGCGAGCCTGTGGATATCCCATTACTTCGGCTCCTTGTCCTGCTCCGCTGGTATAACTGGACTCCGGATCTACGTTTGGCAGATCCTTATATATAATCCAGAGATTGCGGGCGACAAAGGATAGAGAAGCAGCCGTCAATGGCGTTTTAGCAATCACAGCATGCGGCAACGCATAAGTAAATATCACCTGACGCAGTTTGATGAAATCCCCTTTGTAGATAAATGGCTCTGCAATGTTGAATGCAATATTCTGGAAGTAATCCTGGGAGGCTACATTTTTCGTAATGTAGTTATTGGGATTGTTGGGATCCTGTGCTTTTATATTGATACCGCCTTCACGCCCCTGCAATGTCGCTTTATTTAGTCCGAAGAAATAAGAGTAATCATTCGTACCGGAGTAAATTTTGTTGCCCCATTTACCATCCACGAGGAAGCTAAGTGAGAACGCTTTAAAGGTAAAAGTATTGGTAATACCCATCGCATAAGGTGCTACACCGGTGCCAAAGGCAGTATAATCACCCTGCAGCGGTTTGCCGGCGCTGTTGAACAGGATATTTCCTTGATCATCTCTTTTAAACTTAAACCCTACTATTTGTCCGAATGGCTTCCCTACAATATGCTGGATGGACACATTGAATGTACGCACATTAGATACCAGTACGCTTTTTGACCCTGGGTCTAGTTCTACTACTTCATTCTTATTGTAGGAGAAATTAGGGCTGATTTCCCAAGTGAAATTTTTACTACGTATAGGCGTTCCAGTTAACAGTACTTCTACGCCTGAGTTTTTCACTTTACCTACGTTAATAAAAGCGGTGTTAAAACCGGAAGCGTTGGAGATAGTGGTTTGCAAGATATCGTCTTTGGTGGTGCGGGTATAGTAAGCGAAATCAAGTGAGAGTCTGCTATCAAAGAATTTCGCTTCCACGCCGGCTTCATAGCTAGTATTCACCAGTGGCCGCAAAGCCGCATTAGGCACTGCATAAGAGCCGTCCGGGGCCTTTTTGATATCTGCTACTGCCTGTCCCATAAACGGATTCTGTACTTGGTAGGCAAGGAACAAACGATACGGGTCCGTGTCTCCCCCTACCTGTGCCCAAGATGTACGCAGCTTCAGGTAATTAATTTTTTCCGGTAACCTGAATGCATCAGACACTACAAAACTCAATCCCACAGATGGATACAGGATACTCCATTGGGAAGGCGACAAAGTAGAAAACCAATCATTGCGCGCGGTACCGGTTAGGTAGAGGTAACTTCTAAAAGCTATTTCCGCGGAACCATATACAGAATTGATTTTCTTTTCTTGGATATCATTGAGTACTGTTTTCGTAACGAGGTTCGATTGATCGTAGAAGAATGGAATAAAAAATCCGTTACCGTTCAAATAGAACTTATCGGTTTTGTTGTGCATCTGGTTTCCTCCCACGAAAGCGGAAATGCGCCAATCTTTATTGAGTAATTTATCTACGCCCAACATCACGTCTGCATTGACTTCATAAAAATTCTGACGGGCCATATCGTTGATTTGGCCAGCGGTGTTATAAGCAGTACCTGTAGGTGTAATCGCGAAGTTATTACGGTACCACATATCCGCGCCTATACGACCTTTCGCATATAACCAGGGAAGGATATCGTATTTCAGTTCAGCGGAATTGATAAATCGGTCTCGCTTATCGTTTTGGGAGAAATCGTATACAGAGAACCAGGGGTTGGTAATGTATTCATTTGCTTCCCATCTGGCTTCATATCCCTGCGCATTATACTTGTGGTCGCGGAGTGTGAGCACCGACAAGCTCGTAGGCAGCATATACATAGCGAAGTTTGCATTACCGGGAGAATCGGAAACCCTTGGTCGATTATTCACTCTTTCACGGCTGTATTTACTATTCACCGTTAGATAGAGCTTACGACCTAGCCAGGCATTGACATTCAAACTGAGGTTATCCCTACGCATGCCCGAGTTGGGTATCATGGCTTCGTTCTTCATGTCTGTAGCGCCGAAGCGGTAATTGATTTTCTCATTGCCGCCACCAAAGGCTACTGAGTTGGTGAACGTATAACCGCTTTTATAGAAGTTCTTGAAGTTATTTTTTACGGCGCTGTAAGGTCTGCTAACACCGTCGTATTGAATGACCGGGGAGCCATCCAATTTAGCGCCCCAACTGAAAAGTCCTGCTGAGCGGGCTTCTGCTGCATTCGCCGGTTTTACGCCATTCAGGCCCATACCATAATCGTATTGCCACTTAGGCGAATACAAAACAGGTTTATCCAGCACAAAATTACTGGAGTATTCCACTCCCACTCCTTTACGAGCATTGCCGGATTTTGTAGTAATGAGGATAACGCCGTTGGCTGCACGAGAACCGTACAAAGCCGCTGCGGTACCACCTTTCAGCACAGACATCGTAGCGATATCATCGGGGTTGATACTGGAGAAACCGTCTCCGGCATCCTGACCACCGTATTCACTAGGGCTACCCAGGTTATCATTATTAATGGGGATACCATCCACAATGATGAGGGGTTGGTTATTCCTACTTTTATCGATAGAGGTATTACCACGCAGGATGATACGCGTAGATGCCGCAGGCCCTGTGGAAGCCACGCTCACGTTGAGTCCAGCTACCTTACCCGCCAGGGTGGCGGCTACATTGGTAGAACGGGCTTGCGTCAGTTCATCTCCTTTAATTTCCGAAATAGAATACCCTAATGCTTTCTTTTCCTTTTTGATACCGAGGGCTGTAACGACGATCTCATTGAGATTTTTGTTATCCAGGGCGAGTCGGACATTTATTTGATTGCCAGATACCGTAACATCTTTCGGGAGATAGCCGATCAGTCGGAAGGTGAGTACCGCTCCAGGTGGAACATTGATCTGAAATTGTCCTTTAACATCGGTGGCGGTGCCTTTACTGGTACCTTTCAGGAGTACCACAACGCCTACCAGTGGTTGATTGGTGGCATCATCCACCACTGTGCCTCCCACTTCCTGTTGTGCCCATGCCACGGGGGCAGCCAGCAACAGTAGCAGGAATAGGAAGATTACCTGAATAGAGTTCTTGTGCATGTTTAGGATATAATGTGAAGCAATAATGATTTTCGACGTGGCGGCAGGGGGACAAATAGATCTTGGTTGATACCTTATTTAACAACAGGGAAGGAGAAAGTGTTGTGAAAAATAAAAAAAACCAGCACCGGTAAGGTGCTGGTAAAATATGATCAGAATAATCAGCTAAAACGTTAAAGTACGCCGGTTATCAGGTATGTTGACTAGAGGGGCGAAGCATCAGGTTTAGTGGTAACACCACTTGTTGGAGGGCAGCGGAAGGGTGATTGAGTTCCTTCATGAGGATGTTCACCAGTTGCTGACCTATTTCCTGGATGGGTTGCGCCACGCAGGTGATAGCGGGGGTATACAAGCGGAAGATATCGTGGTCATCGAAGCAGACCACCCCGATTTGTTTACCGATTTGCCATTCCAGGCTACGGATACTTTCTATACCGCGGATACCGAGATAGTTGGTAGCGAAGAAAACAGCATCCAGGCCTTTAGAGCCTTTGAGGAATTTTTTGATTTCCTCGTTGGAGCCTTCTTTATCGAGGTCGAACGGCAATTTTTTCACCAGTGCTTTATTATAGGCGATGCCGGCGGCTTTGAGAGCATCAGCATACCCGTCCAGACGATCTTTCATCTGTACCTGGTCTGAGGTAGTGGTCACGATGCCTATTTTCTGATACCCTTGGGCGGCCAGGTGGGCGGTAGCATCGTAAGCGCCTTTATAGTTATCTACCACCACGTAGTGGGAAGGCATTTGTGGGAAGTAACGATCGACCAACACGATAGGTTTACCGGCCGACTGCAACTGTTCAATTTCCTTGTCCAGGTTTTTGGTAGGGGTGATAATATAACCGTCTACCTGGCGGTACTTGAGAACTTCGAGGAGGCCTTTTGCTTTTTCCGTATTATCTTCTGTGGAACCGTAGAGTACTTTATAACCGAATTTATCGGCCTCATCTTCCACAACTTTAGCAAGCGTAGCAAAGAAACTGTTGGCGATATCTTCTACGATAAGGCCTATTGTCTTGGTTTTCCCGGTACGTAATCCTCGGGCGAGCTGGTTTGGTTTATATTTCAGCTTACCCGCAATTTTCTGGATTTTCTTGCTTACCTGATCGCTGATCCTCTTCTCTTTTGCTTTGCCATTCAGTACGAATGAAACAGTGGTGGGCGATACCCCCGCCTGCTTTGCAATATCTTTAATAGAGATACCTTTCATAATAAGAGTTATGCTATATCGATTTAGCTCAGCGTAAATTACAAAATGAAGTTGAAATTTACATAGTTGCAGGAATTATTCCAAATAACGGGGGGTGGAGGGTGCATGGAAAAATATTGTAATTCGTATCACATTAAAAGGTTATTTTCCGAATAATGATATTTTTTTAACCAATTTTTAATAATTTGGCAACATTCATAGGGACAATGGTAATACTCCTGAGAAGTTGCCATAATAGAAATCGTTATTAAATTAATACATGAATGAAACCCATTCTTATTAAAGTTGGGGCCTTTGCCGATAACCAGATCACTATCATAGAGAGATGTGATCCATATTTCAATACGCCGTTTCATTTTCATCCGGAATGTGAACTGGTTTTCGTGACAGAGAGCCATGGAAAAAGGATTGTGGGCGACAGCATTGAGAGCTTTGAAGAAGGCGACATGGTGTTTCTGGGTCCGCATATACCGCATGTTTGGTATAACGAGGAGGAATATTACAAGGGTGACGAGCATTTAAAGGCTCGTTCCGTGGTGATTTACTTTCCGAAGGATATTTTTGGAGAGAAATTTTATGGTTTACCGGAGACGAAAGCCCTCAGTGAGCTGTTTCATAAGGCACAGCGGGGCATGAAGATAACGGGGCCTACTTATGACAAGCTGAAACCAGAGATTTTATCGCTGCCTCGCAAAGAGGGGTTGGAGCGCATCATTTCCCTGCTTAATATTCTGAAAACGCTGTCTGAAACGAAAGATTGCTATTACCTGGCAAGTACGGGTTATTCTCATGCCTATAATGTGAAGGATAACCATAAAATTGACGAAGTTTTCAAGTATGTGATGAATAACTTCTCCAAAGAGATATCCCTGCAGGATGTGGCTAGCATTACTAATTTATCGCCACAGTCGTTCTGCCGTTTCTTTAAGAACCGTACCAAGAAATCTTTTGTACAGTTCCTCAATGAGGTGCGTATAGGCCATGCTTGTAAGCGACTGACAGAGGAAGACTGGTCGATTGCGGAGATAGCCTACTCTTGTGGCTTTAAAAACCTCTCTAATTTTAACCGGTTTTTCAAGGAGATCGTAGGTAAAACTCCTAAGGAGTATAAAAATGAGTTGCGGTTGAAGGAAGCATAAATATTTTAGAGCCGGCATTGGCCGGCTGATCCACGTTGATGATAGTATTTTCCCGAAAAATAATGGAGAAATCTCCCGGAATATTTACTACTTTCATAGGAAGAAGTTAACATTTGTCAACCAAAACGCTTTTTCCTCACCTGTAAATAGATGTACAGCAATTATCAAGATCAGGAGTTAGTATCGCTGTTGAAAAGCGATAATATTGCTGCCTTTAATACCATTTATGACCGGTACAGTAAGGCGCTGTACTTATTCATCTATAGTAAACTGGATGCCGCGGAAATCAGCAAGGATGTACTACAAGACCTGTTTGTATCCTTGTGGGAGAAGCGTCATACCTTGGTACTGAAGGAGTCGTTGAAGTCGTACCTCTATCAGGCAGCCCGGCATAAGATCATTGATATCTACCGGAAAAATACTACCTACCGCAAATATTTGCAGCAGTTGATCGAGCATTTCGATGAGCAGCCGCATTCCATATCCGACCAGTTGGATACCAAAGCCAAAACACAAGAAATGTTTGAAGCGATCAACCATCTGCCGGAAAAGATGAAGGAAATTTTTATGCTTAGCAGGTTTGAAAACCTGAGTGTAGAGCAGATAGCTACACATCTCAACCTCTCCCAGCAAACAGTTAAAAACCAGATTACCAAAGCGTTAAAAATATTAAGAGCCAACTATGCGCAACCGGACATCATCCTGATCATTATTTCTATACTGTTAGGATGCATCCGTTAATATTAATTTTTTAGCCGTACATGGTACCTTTTCCACGTTATTACGACATTACAACATCAAAAACGCTATCAGGTGGACACAGAACAGATTAAAATATTACTGGAACGATATAACCAGGGCACCTGCTCACCGGAGGAAGCGGCAATCATTGAGAAATGGTTCGAAAATATCAACCGTCAGCAGTCCATAGTAATGGAAGAAGACGCGTTGAACCTGCAACTGGATGAAGTTAAACTGCTTATAAACGATCAAATTGCACCTGCTCCGGCAGTTACCGTCCCTGTTGCCAGGGTGAGGAAGCTGAAGCCATGGTACGTCGCTGCCGCCGCTGTAGTACTCGCAGCCGGGGTTTTCGTGTATCGTAATATCTCTTCCACCACCACTACTGATACTACTTCATATATCGCCAATAACCAGCCTAAAAAAGCATCCCGTGTTATCCGCGATGGATTTGTGGAATGGAATACGCCCTATGGTGTTACAGCAAGTTTTAAACTGGAAGATGGTAGTACCATCTGTATGAATGCGGGTACTCGTATCCGTTATCCAGAACACTTCAGCAAAAATGCCCGTAATATATATCTGGAAGAAGGAGAAGCGGTATTTGAGGCTGCACCCAACCCTAGCAGCACATTTACCGTTTACAGCGGCGCCCTGGCCACTACAGCCCTCGGTACCGCCTTCAATATCAGGTCCTATGCCCATGAGGATAAAATCACTGTTGCCCTGATCAGTGGAAAAGTAAAGGTTGCTAAAACAGATAACAGCAAGGAATCAACTATCCTGATGCCCAGCGAACAACTTAACTTTAACAGGGTATCTCTCAGCATGATCAAAACCAGCTTCTCCAACCCCGAAGTGGTGATCGGCTGGAAAAAAGGTATCCTCGTTTTCAAAAATGCCAATTTCGAAGAATTCGCTACTGCTATCCGCAACCGCTTTGCTGTAACAGTTGTCAATCAAAGCGACAAAACCGAATGGGAGTACAACGGTACCTTCAAACAAGGAGAAGACCTGAAAGAAGTGATGGACGTAATCAGCGATTTGAAATCAATCAAGTATACCATTAAAAACGATACTGTTTATCTAAAAAACTAAAACAAGGTCATTATGAGGGTAAAACCATGCCCATTGAAATGGTTTTTATCCTTCGGACTGATACTGACACTCTTGTTGGCCGGCAGCCTTACTTCCGTAGGCAGCACGGTCCGGCATATACAGGAACCACTATTACCCATCGTCGTCAGTATCCAGGCAAAGGATAAGAACCTGGAAGAAGTGATGTCTGAAATATCAACCAAAACAGGACTCAACTTTCATTACGATAACTCAGATCTGGATCTGAAAAAGAAAGTGACCCTGAATTGTATAAAAGTTCCAATCGATGAAGTATTAATTCAGTTATCTGCTCAAACAGGATTAAAGTTTACCCGAAAAAACAATAAAATAATTGTAGGCGCAGAAAGTGAGCATGCACCATCACTTTCTGTTGAGTTGGACAGTAAGGTTTCATTGGACAGAGACATAACAGGCACGATACGCGATAATAAAGGCACGCCGCTTCCAGGAGTAACGATCCAAATCAAAAATTCTAATAAAGGCACGCAAAGCAACGCCGAAGCAGCTTTCAATATTAAAGCCGCTCCCGGCGATGTACTTGTGATTAGCTCCGTGGGCTTCTTCACCAAAGAAGTAATGGTAGGCGCTTCCGCAGAATTGAATATCACCCTACAAGAAAATATCCGCGCCCTGGGCGAACTAGTGGTGACAGCAATGGGTATTCAGAAAAAATCCAAAGAGCTGCCTTATGCCACCCAACAACTCGGAGGGGATGACGTCTCCCTGGTAAAAGAGGTGAATGTCATGAACACATTGGCTGGTAAAACGGCTGGTGTTACCATTTCCCGCAATGCTTCCGGCATTGGCGGTAGTGTACGCGTAGTACTCCGTGGTAATAAATCCACCCGCGAAAATCAGCCACTGTACATCGTGGACGGGGTACCTTATGCCAACTTTACACCTTCCCAACCCAATGACGTCTGGGGACAATCCAATAATACCATCGGCGCCGGTGGCCGCGATGGTGGCGACGGCGTTTCTAATATCAACCCAGATGATATCGAAAGTATCAGTATCCTGAAAGGCGCTTCTGCAGCGGCGCTCTATGGTAGTCAAGCTGCCAATGGAGTCATCCTGGTTACTACCAAAAAAGGAAAAGCCGGTAAAAGCAAAATGGATTTTTCATCTGATTTCACCATCGAAACACCTTCTCTCCTCCCCGATTTACAATACCGTTACGCACAAACGGCCCCTCCTGGCCGCGATAACTTTGGCATCCTCCAACCAGGATCTCCTGGTAGCTGGGGTGCCCCAATACATGCACCTGATATCGTAAAACATTTCTATAATACCGGTTATACCCTGACCAATGCCATCTCTTTCAGCGGAGGAACAGAAATAGCACAGAGCTACCTATCATACGCCAATACAACAAACAAAGGAATTCTGCCGACCAACGGGCTCGATCGGCATGCAATCAATTTTCGTGAAACGCTCAAACTGCTGAACAACCGCCTCATCATGGATGCTACGGTGTCTTTCCTGGCCCAACAAACCCATAACCGGAGCTCTTCCGGACTGTACTATAGCCCTATTTCTGGACTATACCTCTTTCCTAGAGGACAAGATTTTGATTACTACGCTAATAACTTTGAATACCTCGATAAGGAACGAAATCTCTATCTGCAAAATTGGTGGAACATCCGCAACGACAGGAAATGGATCGGCCAAGACGATCAGCAAAATCCTATGTGGGCGCTACGCCGCAATATCCGCCTGGATTCCAGGTACAGAGGGATGAGCACTATTTGTCTTACTTATCAAATGAATAACTGGTTGTCTGTGCAGGGGCGTGGTAGCTTCGATAAATCCTTAGATCAATACGAACTCGATGCCTATGCAGGCACACAGGTAGTATTGGCGGCTTCCAATGGTAGGTACACCCTGGAAAAAGAATTCAATACACAGTTGTACGCTGATCTCATGCTCAATGCCAGTGGAAAAGTAAACAATTGGATGCATCTGGCCGGCAACCTCGGAGGTAGTATTACGGATGTAAAAGCGCATGAACGCACTTACAATGGCGCCAATCCCCATGCAGATCCAGGATTGATATATCCCAACAAGTTTGCTGTTTCCAATATTATGAGCACTGCTATGGATGCGCAACAATCTGTGGAACAGAAACAATTGCAAGCGCTTTTCGGCAATGTGCAACTGGGTATCCGCAATGCCTTCTTTTTGGATATCACCGGCAGAAATGACTGGTCCAGTACTTTTGCATTTACCCCTACCCTTCAAAAAGGATATTTCTATTATTCAGCAGGGGCTTCCCTGATCCTCAGCGATGTGGTGAAAATGCCGAAGGCGATAGATTTTCTACGTGTGCGTACTTCCTTCGCGAAAGTAGGAAATGATATTGCCAGCTATGCGAGCAATCCTGCCCCTTTTACCATGCAGACGATTGCAGGCGTTTCCCGCGTAGTGCTGAACCAGCGCACTCCTTACCCGGGTGTATTCCTAGCGCCAGAAGATAACCAATCGTTTGAAGCTGGGTTTGAAACACGGCTTTTCAAGAACCGGCTGTCTCTCGATGTTACCTGGTACAAAAACAATAACTACAAACAATACATGGAAGTGCCTGCCCCAGTGGGTTCCAAATACCTGACCTATTACCTCAATATGGGAAATATTCAAAATAAAGGTTGGGAAGCCATGTTAACAGTAACGCCTATACGTAATAAAAAAGTAAACTGGACTAGCACGATCAATTTTGCCATCAACCAGAATAAAGTAATTAAACTGAGTAACAATGAAATCCCTGGAGCAGATAGCACCAACAGCTTTACCCTTACGGATTTCGGTGTAAATATGTTCGGTTCCTTTATCCAGGAGGGCGGCTCCTGGGGCGATATTTATGGCAACAAAGAACTGGTGACAAATGGTAAAGGACAATATGTACTCGATAACAGCGGTAATTTCAAAACAACCGCCATTCCGAAAAGAGTAGGTAACCCTAATCCTAATTTTACATTGGGATGGAATAACAGCGTCTACTATGGCGACTTCTCCCTGAGTTTCTTGATAGATGGACGTTTCGGTGGAAAGGTGATGAGTGTTACGCAATCTGTACTCGACTGGTACGGCGTGAGCGAAGTCACTGCAAAAGCAAGAGATAATGGCGGTGTGAGTGTAAATGCTGTTTATGAAGACGGCAGACCCTTTACCGGAAAGATGTCTGCGGAAAAATATTATACTACTGTTAGTGGCAGAGCCGGTGTGGGGGAACTGTATATGTATGACGCTACTAATATCAGACTGCGAGAGGTAAGCATCAGTTACCGCTTACCATTGAAATGGAAATGGCTACGGACAGCCCGCGTAGGCCTGATAGGACGTAATCTCGCTTTCATTTACCTGAAAGCACCTTTTGATCCTGAAGTTTCCATGGGCTCCGGCAATGGATTACAAGGAGTAGATGTATTCGGATTGCCACCTGTGCGTAGCATGGGTATGAATTTGAAAATCGGATTCTAAAATTACTGGATGTTATGAAAAAGTGGTTATACCCGTTGATAACAGTTATTGCAGTCACTATGCTGACAAGTGCCTGTACTAAACGGTTTGATGATATTAACAGAAATCCAAACGATTTTACAGAAGATGAGCTGAAAGCAGATTATCAGTTGATGGGAGAACCATTGTCGCAAGCCCAATTAAATCTCCTGATTTATAATGATCCTCCTACTGCCCAGTTGCAGCAGAACTTGAATGCAGATGTATTTTCAGGGTATATGATGTCGCCCAATCCATTTGAAGGCAATATCAATAACATGACTTATAGTTTGCGTCCTTACTGGAATATTAAACCCTGGATTGTTACCTATGCCTATGTGATGAAGCCCTGCGACTTCGCGCAGGAGAAAGCCAAAGGCAAGTATCCAGATTTCTATGCATGGGCGCAGATCCTGAAAGTAGAAGCCATGCACCGATTAAGCGATATTTTCGGACCGGTGATTTACACACATTATGGAGAGATCAATGCCGATAAAAGCATTGATTATGATACACAGCCAGATGCTTATTATGCATTTTTCAAAGACCTGAACGACGCCATCGGCGTATTGACAGACTCCATCAACAATCACGCTACATCGCGGTTTACGAATTTTGACCTTGTATACAAAGGCGACTATACGAAATGGGTGAAGTTTGCCAATACCTTACGGCTTCGACTAGCTATTCGCATCAATGGTATTGATCCTGCCAAAGCCAAGTTGGAAGGGGAAGCGGCGCTGTCGCACCCATTAGGATTACTAACCTCACCGGACGATAATTTCAATGTAAACATATCTCCCGTTACACATCCGTTAAATATTATCGGGTATAACTGGGCAGATATTCGCATGGGCGCCCCTATGGAATCCATTCTAACGGGGTATAACGATCCGCGACTGTCGCGTTACTTCGTGCATACCGATGAAGGACCGAATGTATACCGGGGTATCCGTAATGGTATCAGCATCAGCACCAAAGAAACGTATGCAGGTTTTTCCAATTTGGCTAAATTCGACAGCAAGATCTTATTCATGACAGCAGCGGAAGCCTGGTTCCTGAAAGCAGAAGCGGCACTCAACGGCTGGAAGAATGCCGGAGACGCAGGCAGCAATTATAACAGAGGAATTATCGCATCCTTCCGTCAGTACAATATTTCCGACGCAGACGCGTATCTCAACGATAATACCAGCAAACCTGCTCCCTATGTAGATCCTAAGAATCCTGTGAATAATGTACCATTGGGAGATAAGCATCTTAGCACTATTACTATTAAATGGGACGATGGGGCGCCGGATAGCATAAAACTGGAACGTATCATTACGCAGAAATGGATCGCCATGTTTCCAGAAGGTCAGGAAGCTTGGAGTGAATTTAGAAGAACGGGCTATCCAAAGTTGTTTCCAGTAATCATTAATAACAGTGGAGGTACCATCTCCACAGAAAAATTTATTAGACGTTTGCCAATACCGGACCAGGAATATATCACTAACCCTAAAGCCGCTGCCAGAGCCGCTGCCACGTTAAAAGGGCAAGATAATGGCGGTACGCCACTCTGGTGGGATATCCGTTAAAATAACTGTTTGTTAACCCCTGAAAAATATTTTTTCTCTATGCATAGTACTACTGATTAACCCGTGCGACTCCTTTCTACAACAAAATGCCAATGTAATTCCTGAAAACCAATATCTGAATTATATATCCCATTTATTAACCAAAAAAAGGCAAGTATGAAAAACAACTTACGCCTTATGAAAGTGTGTGTGGCTGCCACCGTTGCCCTCACTTCCATAATTGCAGACAATGCGCAAGTGAAAGCGACAGGCCTCCCCGGTACAGGACTTTCATTGCGTAGTGTATTCCAGAACAAGGATGTTACTGGTACTGTTCGCGATAGTAAGGGAAATGTGTTGCCTGGAGTAACAGTACAAATCAAAGGTACCAACAAAGGTACGCAAACAGCCCCCGATGGTAAATTCCATCTTGATGCAAAAAACGGTGATGTATTAGTATTTAGCTCAGTAGGATTTGGACAGAAAGAAGTAACAGTTGGCAACAGCAACTCCATTGCAGTTACCCTGGATGAAAACGTCAGAGGATTAAATGAATTAGTAGTTACAGCGCTGGGTATTCAGCGCAAAGCAAAAGAGTTAACCTATTCCACACAATCCGTTAAAAATGAAGACCTCACTACCGTGAAAGAAAGTAACGTGGTGAATAGTCTTTCTGGTAAAATCGCCGGGCTGCAAGTAAACCGCAGCGCTTCCGGTGTAGCCGGTTCCGCAAGGGTGATCCTCCGTGGACAAAAATCCATTCGCGAGAACCAACCACTGTACGTAGTAGATGGAGTACCCATCGCCAATTTCACCAGCGCCCAACCGACAGATCTCTGGGGACAATCTTCCGGAGCCAATTCCGCCGGTCGTGATGGTGGAGATATCCTCAGTACCATCAACCCAGATGATATTGAGAGCATCAATACACTGAAAGGTGCCTCTGCCTCCGCATTGTATGGTAGCCAAGCCGCCAACGGTGTTATTATGATTACCACTAAAAAAGGAAAAGCAGGTCAGACAAAAGTGAACTACTCTTCCAATTTCATGCTGGATAAGGCCGCATATGGTCCGGATTTGCAGTACAACTACATGCAGACCAACAAGGACAACCTGTATAGCTGGGGTCCTAAAGGTACTAGTCCGGATCACGTAAAATCCTTCTTCCAAACAGGTACTACTTGGATTAATTCCATCAATCTATCTGGTGGTACAGATAAGGCACAGACTTATTTCTCTTATTCCAATACCACCAACAAAGGTGTTCTGCCTACTGCCAAATTTGGACAACATACCGTTAATTTCCGGGAGAATGCCAACTTTCTGAATGACAGGTTAAACGTAGATGCGAATGTGTTAGCCACTACTCAGAATGCGCATAATCGCCCTAGCTCTGGGTTGTATTTCAATGCCATCACAGGTTTATATCTTTTTCCACGTGGACTTAATTTTCAGAACTATGCTGATAATTATGAGTATTTCAGTCCTACCCGCAATATGTACCTTCAAAATTGGTGGAATATCAATTACGATGATAAAAAAGGCGGACAAGACTCCCAACAGAACCCGTACTGGATTCTCAACAGGAACGTAACTGAAAACAAAAAAGATAACATCATCGCCTCTTTGACCTTGCGTTATAAATTAACCCCATGGTTGAATGTACAGGCAAGAGGTAATGCCAACAAATCTTGGGATAAATATGAGCTGAAAGCCAATGCAGGTACACAGCTCACCATTGCAGACAATAATGGTCGTTATTCTTATGACTATATTACCAGCACCCAATATTATGGAGATCTGTTGTTAATAGGCACCCCTAAACTCTCTTCCAACTTTGGTTTGAATTTCACCGCAGGTACCAGTATTACAGATTTGAAACAGGATAGAACTTTCCTCGATTCAAAAGATGGCGATCTGGCATTTGCGAATGTTTTCAACATTGGTAACCTGAACCTGAATTCCGCTACCAGAGTGGTACCTAGCGGTCTGAGAAGACAACTGCAATCCGTATTTGCCACTGCTGGTATTAACTTCAAAGAGAAAGTATTTTTGGATCTGACAGGTCGTAATGACTGGTCTTCCACCCTGGCTTATACACCTAATAAAAGCAAAGGCTATCTGTATTATTCAGCAGGTCTGAACACCATACTGAGTGAGCTCGTGAAGATGCCTTCTTGGGTTGATTACGGTAAGATACGTGCCTCCTACGCCAAAGTGGGTAATGACGTAGCACCGTTTTCAACGCTTCCAACAAATACCATTACCTCCGGTATACTTACCTCCAATACATCCGGTGCTTTCCTGAACCAGACCTTAAGACCAGAAATGACCACCTCTGTCGAATTAGGTACCGAGTGGAGATTCCTGGATAATCGATTGAATTTCGATTTTACCTGGTATAATTCGCACACCAAAGATCAATACTTCGATTTCCGCATATCGAGTGGCTTCCTTTACCCTAACGCCTTTATCAATGCAGGTAATGTGCGCAACACGGGTATTGAAGCCACTTTAGGTTATCAGGTGATCAAACAGAAAGATCTTAGCTGGAATACTACCATCAACTTTACACGCAACAAAAATACGCTGCTGGAACTCGCTCCTGAGCTGCATGGCGACTACACCATTACTCCGAAAGGCGATAATGTAAACAACTATGCACTCGTATTACATCAAGGTAGTTCCTTCGGCGATATCTATGGCAAAGCCTTCAAACGCGCGCCAGATGGTAGTATCCTCGTTGATGATAATGGTCGCCCGCAAGCTGCTGACGGTCCGCTCACCTTCCTGGGCAACCCTACCCCTAAATTCCTCTTGGGCTGGAACAACAGTTTCACCTGGAAACACCTGAACCTCGGCTTCCTCATTGATGGTCGTTTTGGAGGTAAAGTAATGAGCGTAACCCAAGCCATGCTCGACGAATATGGCGTATCCAAAGCTACCGCAGCAGCACGTGATGCTGGTGGAGTGAACATTGCAGCCACCAAAGCTAGTGGCGGTAAATTCTCCGGCCCTATTGATGCTGCTACTTTCTATGGCGCAGTAGGTGGTCGTGCAGGTATCACAGAATACTATATGTATGATGCTACCAACGTACGTCTGAGAGAGTTATCACTCACTTACACCTTCCCATTACACAGCAAGGTGGTAAAAGATTTCAAACTGGGATTAGTAGGACGTAACCTGTTTTTCTTCACGAAGAAAGCCCCTTATGATCCTGAGCTGAGCATGAGTACTGACAATGGTTTACAGGGTGTGGATGTATTTGGTTTACCAGCTACCCGCAGCTTTGGCCTGAACCTGAAGTTATCCCTCTAAACCCATTCAGAACCACAAAAACAAAAGCCATGAATTATAAATCATTCAAGATAGCAGGTTTGGCAGTTGCGGCCCTACTGAGCTTCGGCAACTGTACAAAAAACTTTGATGACATCAATAAGAATCCATATGGTTCTACTGATCGTGATCTAGAACCTGATTTTGCCATCGTAGCAGCACAGTTGCAACAGGCACAACGTAGCGTATACCTCTTTAATCCCGCGCCCAGCTTCCAGTTGCAGCAAAACCTATTGGGGGATGTATTCAGCGGATATATGATGAGTGCCACGCCGTTTGCAGGAAACAGTAATAACCTCAATTATAATTTACTCGATGGTTGGACCAGTTCCGCTTTCACAGTGGGTTATGCCAATGTGATGAACCCATTGTATAAATCTATACAGTTTTCCAAGGCTAAACAATTGCCAGATGCCGTTGGGATGGCGGAAATACTACGTGTAGAAGCGATGCACCGTCTCAGTGATATCTACGGGCCCATCATCTACACAAAATACAATACCCCTAATGCCGAAGGGGGTGTTGATTTCGATAGTCAGAAAGACGCATATTATGCATTTTTTGCAGATTTAAAAGACGCCATTGCACAGCTCACCCCTTTCTCAGGGAAGCCCGCCAGTACTCTTTTTGCAAAAGCCGATCTGGTTTATGGCGGGAATTATACCCAATGGTTGAAATTCGCCAATACCTTACGATTACGACTGGCATTACGTATAGTACGTATAGATCCAGCCAAGGCGCAAGCAGAAGGAGAAGCTGCACTGGCCGATCCAGCGGGCTTACTGACAACACCAGGCGACAACTTCCTCGTGGATATCGGGAGTACTACCCATCCGTTGAATGTGATTAACGACTCCTGGGATGATATCCGTATGGGAGCTCCGTTAGAATCCATTATGAACGGATACTCCGATCCACGTCGTCCATTTTATGTACAACCGGCTACAGATCCGGCTGTAGTAGGCAAGTACAAAGGTATTCGCAACGGTATTAATATAGATGCCAAGGAAAGATATGTAGGCTATTCCAAACTGGCGATATTCCCTAGTAAGATACTGCTGATGACCTCTGCAGAAGCCTGGTTCCTGAAAGCAGAAGCAGCGCTCCGTGGATGGGCCAATGCCGGCAATGCCCAAAGCAATTATGAAAGCGGTATTCGGGCATCCTTCAGTCAATATAATGTGGGAGCTGCTGATAACTATATTAATGATAACACTTCCACGCCCGCCCCTTATGTAGATCCTAAAGCGATTACGCCTGGCTCCAATGATGTTCTGACAGGTTCTCCTTACCTGAGCACCATCACCATCAAATGGGACCCTGCGGCTACATTCGATCGGAACCTGGAACGGATCATTACACAGAAATGGATTGCGATGTATCCAGAAGGGGAAGAAGCTTGGTCTGAATTCAGAAGAACAGGTTATCCAAAATTATTCCCTGTAGTTATTAATAATAGTGGCGGTAAGATCAGTACTACTGATTTTGTGAGAAGAGCCACTATCCCTAGCAATGAGTACCAAACCAACAAAGCGGCGGTAGATAGGGCCATTGCAACATTAAGCACACAGAAAGACGTAGGCGGTACCCATCTTTGGTGGGATCCCGTTCAATAATATTTACCTTCTTATTTTGAATCGCGTGCATAAAAATCAATGCCGGTCCTTTCAAGGACCGGCTTTTTTTGTCTTTCCCGAAACACATTCCGAGATAAACAGCCTGTTCTTTTCTTACGCAGCAAGGGTGTGTACATTTTACACTTCGAAAAATTTGCAAAAAAAATTTGCAATTTTTTAATGTAGGGATGGTACTAAATCAAAAATGCCCCGACTCCTATACAAGCGATCAAATAAAACACTCATTATAACGATAACGACTATACGAAAATAAATAGGACACAATAACTAAAACAACATACCTGATGTATCCCTAATGACCTGTAAAGTTCACTTTCTACGTATGATGAAAAACGGTTCACTTGATACTCGGGGGCTTAAATTATCATTTATCAAACCAAATCAAAAAAACAGGCAAGTATGAAAAAAAACCTACGCCTTGTAAAAGTATGTGCAGTAGCCGGGCTCTCTTTGGGTGCGGTGGTAACTGACAGTGCTTTTGCCGCTTCCGCTGCGAGGGTGGCCAACGTCACTACGCTGCATGCCAACTTTCAGCAGAAGGAGATTCACGGTATTGTAAAAGACGCAAAAGGTACTCCATTACCAGGAGTGACGGTAGTGATTAAAGGTTCCAATAAAGGTACACAAGCGGATGCAAATGGTCAGTTCAAACTGGCCGCAAAAGCTGGTGATGTATTGGTATTTCGCTTTGTTGGTTATGCTTCGCAGGAGATCACTGTAGGTAGCAGTGATGAGGTCAATGTAGCCCTTGTAGAAGGCGCTACCGGACTGAATGAACTGGTAGTAACTGCGCTGGGTATTAAAAGAGAAGAAAAAAGTATAGGTTATGCCATGACCAAAGTAAAGGGCAATGAATTCACACAAGCCCGCGAAATCAACGTTGCCAATGCACTCGTTGGTAAAGTAGCCGGTGTGAACAGTACTGCTCCTGCAACAGGTCCGGGTGGTTCCTCCAGGGTAAATATCCGTGGTGTGGCCTCTCTGAATGGTATGGTTCAACCATTATACGTTGTAAATGGCGTTCCTTATGCCAACCTCAATATGGGTAACCCTGGTAAATATGGTGGCGCCGATTTCGGTGATGGTATTTCCTCCATCAACCCGGATGATATCGAAGACATGACTGTACTGAAAGGTGGCGCTGCTGCTGCATTGTACGGTTCTCGCGCACTCGGTGGCGTGATCATCATCACTACCAAATCTGGTAAATCACGTAAAGGTCTTGGTATCGAAGTAAACTCGAACTATACCATTGATAAAGTACATGATTACCGCGACTTCCAAACGCAATATGGTCAAGGTACACAAGGTGCTAAACCAACTGACGCCACTTCTGCCATGGCTACAGGTTTGCAATCATGGGGCGCGAAACTGGATGGTTCTTCCACACCAATTTTCAATGGCACTGCTGCTCCATACAGCAACCAATCAGGTAGTCACTTCAAAGACTTCTATCGTACAGGTTCCACTATCACCAATACAGTAGCTGTTTCTGGTGGTAATGACAACACTACTTTCAGAATTTCCCTCGGTGATCTGAGAAACCTGGGCGTATATCCTGGTTCTTACTACAAACGTAACAACGCCACTGTAGATCTCGGTTTCAAACTGAGCGACAAATGGTCTGGCGGTGTGAACATCGCTTATACTAAAGAACGCGCAAACCGTTCCAACGTGAGTGATGCTCCTGCCAACGGTAACTTCGCTATCATGTTCCTCCCTAATAACGTGAGAGCAAAAGCCCTGGCTCCAGGATGGGACCCACTGACTGGCTTTGAAACAGAATTCAACTCCAACCAGTTCAACACCAACCCATATTTCGCTGCTGCAAAAGCTACTAACCTGACTACCAAAAATAGGGTAACCGGTAACGTAAGCTTGAAATACCAAGCATTAGACTGGTTATACATCCAAGGTAGATTGAGCAACGATAACTATACCTTCAATGGACAGAGCATCTGGCCTTATGGTATTGCCTTCAAACACAGTGGTAAATTACTCGGCGATGGTACCGCTACCTTCAATGAGCTGAACGCAGAAGCGTTGATCGGTATCAACAAACAAATCAGCCGCAACTTCCATTTCGGATTAACTGCTGGTGGTAACTTCATGCGTCAGGATAGAAAAGACCTGACCCTCGTTGCTGACGGTCTGGCTTTCAACAACGTGTACAACCCTGGTACTGCCAGCGTTATCACGCCAAATATCACACAGCCTAATAAAGAAATCCACTCCGTTTACGGATCTGCAGAACTGAGCTATAAGAGCACCGTGTTCCTGAACATTACGGATCGTAATGACTGGTCCAGCACCCTGCCAAAAGGTAGCAACTCCTATAACTATCCTTCTGTAAACGTTTCTTATCTGTTATCTGAAACCCTGAAAAGAGACTGGTTGAGCCTCGCAAAAATCCGCGCTGGTATCTCTCAGGTGGGTGGCGATACAGATCCATTCAAAACTGCCCTGTACTACTCTACCCTCGCGGGTGCTAGCATCAATGGCCAGGCTATCGGTAACTTGCCTACAGACATGCCAAATGCTAATCTGAAACCATTGAAAGGTACAGAAGTAGAAGCAGGTGCACAGTTAGGTTTCTTCCGCAACCGTCTGAGTGTAGACTTCGCATGGTATAAGAGAACTACTAACAACGATATCGTTGCCAGTACTGTATCCGGCGCTTCCGGTTACAACACTAAACTGGTGAACCTCGGTAAAGTAGAAAACAAGGGTATTGAATTACTGGTTTCCGGTTCACCTATTAAAACAGGTACCTTCAGTTGGACAACCACAGTAAACATCTCTCATAACAAAAATACCGTTCTGCAACTGGCTGCTGGTCAATCAGATCTCCAGATGGACGAATCCAGAACTGAAAGAGCATATGCCAAACACGTAGTAGGCATGCCTGCTTTCCAGGTGGC
The DNA here is from genome assembly GCF_019236475.1 of Chitinophaga sp. Lineage (GTDB taxonomy): Bacteria > Bacteroidota > Bacteroidia > Chitinophagales > Chitinophagaceae > Chitinophaga. The sequence goes on along the minus strand of NZ_JAFAIX010000006.1, from coordinate 151,324 downwards.
TGCATTTGATTTCCTGAGAGACAACAATGGTAACCTGGTGCTCGATGCTGGTGGATTGCCACAAGCTGGCCCACTGAAATACATGGGTACTGCTGTTGCTCCTACTACCGGCGGTTGGACCAACGAATTCAATTACAAAAGATTCGGCCTTTCATTCCTGATTGACTTCAAAAACGGTGCAAGTATCTACTCCGGTACTAACGCTACCGCTTATAACCTGGGTCTGAGCAAAGAAACCCTGCCTGGTCGTGAAACAGGTATTGACGTGAAAGGTGTAGATGGTTCTGGTAAAGCCATTACTGCTCACGTAGATGCACAGACTTACTACGGCAGATTGGGTAGCATCTCTGCACTGCAAGTTTACAATGCAGACTTCATCAAATTCCGTTCTTTGAGTTTGACTTACAACTTCCCTGCCAGCGCATTCAATAACAAAATTGCTGGTCTGAGTCTGTCTCTCGTTGGAAGAAACCTGTTCTACATCACCAAACATACGCCAAACATCGATCCTGAGTCTTTCTACAACAACGGTGCAGGTCAAGGTCTGGAATATGCAACAGTGCCAACAACCGCCTCTTATGGTTTGAACCTGAACGTGAAATTTTAATTAAGGCCTTGTACGAAGTTCAAAAAACAGCAACATGAAAGCAATTAAAAAATATTCCATATTACTGGCGATACCGGCTCTGACATTCATGTCATCCTGTACGAAAAAGTTTGAAGATCTGAATACCGATAAGAACAGTGCCACTCAACAAACAACTGTACCCGTGTACAGTCTGACCAGAGCACAGTTGGAGTTCACCGGTAATAACGACTTCAGTTTTGAAACTTGGCGCGTAAACATCATCTACCTGAGCTTGATGATGCAACAGATGTCATCCACCGTTGGTTGGTACTCTGGTGATAAATACGGCCGCAATGATGGTTTCGCCTCTTCCTTATTTACTGTAGGTTATCCTTCTCAGGTAAAATATATCGTAGATCTGTTGAACCAGACAAAGGCCAATCCGATCTATTCAAATCTGTATAACATCGGTAGAATCAACCGCGTATTGATTCTCCACCGCATGACAGATATGTACGGCATGGTGCCTTATTCTCAGGCAGGTCTGGGTTACATCGGTGGTAACACTACTCCTGTATATGACGATCAGAAAGCTATCTACACAGATATGCTGAATGAACTGGATGCTGCAGCCAAAGCCCTGGATGCAAACAAAGATGCAGTAGGCGCTGGCGACCTGATTTACCAAGGAGATGTAAGCAAATGGAAAAAATTGGCTTATTCCATGATGGTACGTTTGGGTATGCGTATGTCAAAAGTAGATCCTGTTGCTGCTCAAAGCTGGGTAGAGAAAGGAGCTGCTGGCGGTACCCTCGCTAGCATCGACGACAATGCAAAAATCTCTCACGTTGGTTCCGGCGGACGTCCTACTGTAAACAGGATCAGTAATATCCTCAGTGGTGAGTGGGATGGTATCGGTAAAGGAAACGTTTACTTGAGCAAAACTTTCATTGACTTCATGCAAAACAACCAAGACCCACGTCTGCAGTACTATGCTGAAATCAAAAAGACATCCGACAGAACACCTGCCAACCAAATTGGTATGCCTAACGGTTACGATGAAAATGGTAGCAACAGTGCAACCGACATCCACAAGGCGCCTAACTTCCCTGGCGATATCACCCTGTATTCCGTCCTGCGTAAGGATATCTTCGCAAAACTGGACGGTATCACGGCTATCCTCTCTTACGCACAAACAGAACTGCTGTTAGCAGAAGCTGCACAGCGTGGTTGGAACGTAGGTGGTAGCGCGCAACAACACTATAACAATGGTGTAACTGCTGCGATGAAACAGTTGACACAATATGATGCGTCAGCAGTGGTAACAGATGCACAGATAGCGCAATATCTCACGGCTCATCCATTTGCGCCAGCTACCGCCCTGGAACAGATCAACACCCAATATTGGGCTACCTCTTTCCTGGATTGGTACGAAGTATTCAGCAACTGGAGAAGAAGCGATTATCCGAAGTTAGTACCAGTAGTATATCCTGGCGATAACAACGGTGGTCAGATACCAAGAAGAATGTTGTATCCAGCTACCGAAGCAAGTGCTAACGCTACCAATTACAATGCGGCTATCACTGCACAAGGAGTTAACAATTTCAGTACCCGCGTTTGGTGGGATAAACAATAAACTATTTTTCTCGCAATCGCTTAGTATTTATTTACATAGGTCACATACAAGATGTTGAACGCCGTTCGTAGTCTTACTTACGGCCACTTTTTTAAAAGCCTTTGCAACAAAAGTTTTCATAACAACTAGGACATATTTAGCAATTAGAAAACCGGTCGTCCAATTCATGGACGACCTTTTTTATTGATTCCTTTCCGGCACATTCGCATGTGTATAAGTCGTAAATCCTATAAATATATACCCCTGTGAAGTGCCTTGTGGTGGCCGCAAAGCGCGGAGGTAAGCCAGGTTACCTGTTTTGTAATACCGATAGGCAATTTCGGTACCTGGAAATACGCTACTATTGGCCGTGCAATAAGTACATTCTGCATTGCTATCGAAGGCTTTCCGCATGTAGTCGTATCCCCGTGATAAGAGTTGATCGTTCAGCAGCCACAGACTGTTGTCTCCCTGTAATCTCGCCAATTCAGCCGCATATGTAAAGGCGTTGAGCGAATATTGAAAATGCACACAATCTTTACGATGGCAATACTCGGAAATATGGCCATCCGGCTCAATTACAATGGGTAGGAATTTCGCCGCCGTTTCATATCCTTCCTGGTATAAGGCAGTGCTGTCCATGAAAATACCGATGGCCATTTTTGCATACCCCTGCGAAGCATTCCAGTTGTTGTTATAGACTGGCATTTTGTTGATATAATTTTCAACGACCGTATGGAGATACGTTTTAAACTGCGCTATATCCGCTTCTTTCCAACCGGAGCCTTTACCATCCACTTTATAATACCGCAATATTTCAGCCGCCGCTACAAATCCAGGGGTTGTCCAACTGGCTTCCAGTCCTGGCTGACGCTGATTGGTAGCCGCATTCAGCAGATCATAATCCTTGAACGTATATGCCCAACCGTTAATAATGCCAATCGCCTTTTGAGCGTATTCTTCTTTACCAGTATGTGCCCATGCTAACGTCAAGGCGTATACGAGTTCAGCATCTCTGCGGATTTGAGATTTAGAGGGAGACGTGGCTCCGTTGGAACCCACTACCACTGTGGCAAAAAAGGAAGTGGGGCATTCCACCCTACCAATAAACTCCTCCACTTTCTGATAGGCCGCTGTGCGTGCGCTATCCTTGTTTTTCAGTTGCTTGTTGATGAAATCCAGGCTGGCTTTGGTGTTCAGGATGGCAGGATGCACAAATGCCTTTTGTTGCGCGAAGGCAGACATCTTTAATAAACTAACTACCACTATCAGGCATACTACCATAGCGGCTTTGCTGCTTTGCGAGCGAAATATTTTCATAACTATTCATTTATTGCAATCGATTTCCAAAATACGTAACTAGACAAAAAAAAGCAACAGTTGCTTTGCGAGTGCAACTGTTGCCGAGCTCCTACCCTTAAATATATTGATTACTGGAGACTAGATACGCCGTAGTGGGTGTAAGTTGTGAAACCGAGGAAGGTATTATCATTCGGTACGCCCAGAGGCGCTTGGAGTCCTCTCAGGTAAGAGAGATTGGAAGTTTGATAGTGATTATAGGCTACTTCCACACCTGGAAATACAGGGCTGCTAGTAGAGCAGTAAGAGCAACTGGCAGTGCCTTGGTAAGCGGAACGCATATAATCATATCCTGCGCTGATACGGCCACCATTTGCATCCCAGAGACTATTATCACCCTGTTGGATTTTCGCCAGTTGGGCAGCATATGAGAAAGCAGTCAGTGAGTATTGGAAATGCACGCAATCCTGGCGATTACAGTATTCCGGGATAGTACCATCTGTTTGAACGATGATAGGGAGATACGTAGTAATCAGGTCATAGCCGTTCTGATAAACGGTGGTGCTGTTCAAGAAGATGCCCATCGCCATTTTAGCGTAGCCTTGGGAAGCATTCCAGTTATTATTATACACTGGCATGTTATTGATGTAATTATTCTTCACATTATTCAGGTAATTCTGGAACTGCGTGATATCAGCAGCGGCCCAACCGGAGCCATTCCCATTTACCTTATAATAGCGCATAATTTCGGCGGCAGCCACGAAGGAAGGGGTTGTCCAACTGGCTTCTAATCCTGGCTGATAGGGGTTCGTACTGGCATCTAGGAGGGCATAATTCTGGAACGTATAGGCCCAACCGTTAAGAATGCTGATACATTTATCTGCCCAGGATTGTGTACCAGTTTTAGCCCATCTCAAAGCCAGGGCATACGCCAGCTCTGCATCCTTACGGATTTGGGATTTAGAAGGAGACGTAGCGCCATTAGATCCTACTACCACTGTAGCATAAAAGCTAGTGGGCACCGGATGGCTGTCTACATAATCAATTACTTTCTGATAATAAGCAGTACGGTTGGGGTCTCCACCGTTTACCTGACCGCCTACATAATCCAAACTCGCCTGTGTATTGAGTACGCCTGGATGTACGAAGGAAGTTAATTCTGTTACTGGTTTTTTGGACGGGTTATTGGCAGTGGTATTTTCCTTGGCTATTTCTTTACCACAAGAAAATAAGCAGATGGTTGCTGCGATAAGGGACACAGCAAGGCCATAAAAAAGGGTATTCTTTTTCATACTGGAATTGAATTTATGATGATAAGGGTCGGAGTTCGTGGGATTCGTCTAACGTTCTAGGCTTTAACTGATATTTTGTGCAATCGATTTCTAAAATTAACGAAAGCGAGGGAAGAAACAAGAAAAGATGGGAAATATAGAAAATATTCAAGAAGTGTATGGGAGACGCGTTTGCACGCGAATGCATTATGCTCGCAGAGGCAAAACGTTGTTGTCTGTTGTCCCTGCCACAGGGCAGGGACAACGTGAGGGAATATTGATTATTGTTCGAAGAAGATGTGGAAATACAACAGTTGATAACGAATGGAATTACCCCAATAATTCCAGTCATGATTACCCGGACGTTCGGTATAGTCGTGCGGAATTTTTCGCTCCAACAACGCTTTATGCAGATTTCTGTTTACCTCGATAAAGAAATCGTCCACGCCACAATCAATGATCATAGGTAATGTTCCGGGCGTTAATTTCTCGATTTGTTTCATCACCGTATAGTCGGTCCAGTTAGTACCGTTTATGCCTGGTTCTCCCAATCGTTTGGCGATATCCCAGTTTTTAGGAAATGGCCTGAAGTCCACGCCACCGCTTATACTACCAGCAGCACCAAAAGTATCTTGGTGACGAATAGCCAGGAACAGAGCGCCATGGCCGCCCATGCTGAGCCCTGCAATCGCGCGCCCTTTACTCGTTGCTACGGTTTGGTAATGCTGGTCTATATAAGCTGGTATCTCCTTACCAACATATGTTTCAAACTTGTAGTTACTATCTACAGGACTATCAAAATACCAACTGCCAATGGTCCCATCTGGGCACACAATCATGATGTTGTAGGCATCTGCCATGTCGCGCAAGGCCGGCACTTTGGTAATCCAGTTACTGTAATTGCCACCGTAGCCATGCAGTAAGTATACCACTGGATAACGTTGATCACCACTGCTATAGCTTTTCGGCGTAATCACCACCGCTTTAAAACTACGATGCATGGCGGCACTCGGAATGGAAATAGTATCTACTCCTGCTGCCTTGCACATTTGCATTAGGAAACAGCAGAGTATTAATGTGAAGATGGATCGCATGTGCATAAGTTACATTCTCGAGGATAAATATAACTCAAAGATGGCCCTGATCGTATACTTTCAGCGGAATTTTCTTTCGCGCCAGGATGATAGCTGTAAGTCGATACGCTTGATGTAGCAATAGAAGCTAAAAAAATAAAAGAGGTCCACCCAACAGGCGCACCTCTTTTTAACGTTTCCTTTCAGAGCGACACGTGTCTCCCGAAAGACATAAAAAAACCCGGACTACGCGTCCGGGTTTCAATGCTTTAGTTTCTTGCTTTACGCATCGGATTATCACCGGTGCTGGCGCCTCTCGGAGCCGTCGCAGCCTTGAACAGTTCAAACTGTGAAGGAGCCGCCTGACGAGGCCAACTGTTATTATCTTCATCAATATCCGCTGTTTCACGGAATGGATCCAGACGTACAGCCACTACCTGTTTATCTTTTGCAAATACTTTCGTTACCTGGAATTCATTCTTACGCCAGATATAAGCCGGAATGCGCTCTACCTCTTTTGTGCCATCGGCGAACGTCCACTCCAGGATGATCGGCATTACCAGACCACCTTTGTTGTTGAAGGTCAGTTCGTAGAAGTTTTTCTTGCTATCGTACATTTTCTTCTCCGCAGGGGTTAAAGTACTCATGTAGTTGTCGAATGTTGCTTTATCTTCAGAAGATACCGCAAAGCGATCAAATTTGCTGTAGAAGTCCTGCAGACTGGTATCCTGATCCACGGTGTATTTCACGCCAGCTTCCTTGTTACGGCGACGAGCAACATGATCCATGTTTTTATCGTACGCAGTTTTGGCAGCTTCGTTATTTACAGTAGGATTTTTTGAATCCATACGATACCATTTCACGCTGTCGAGTGCAATATCACATGGTTCTGTTCCGAAGAACCAACCGCGCCAGAACCAATCCAGATCTACTGCAGAAGCATCTTCCATGGTACGGAAGAAATCTGCCGGAGTAGGATGTTTGAACGCCCAACGACGTGCATATTCCCTGAATGCGAAATCAAAGAGTTCGCGACCCATTACTGTTTCTCTCAGGATATTCAGTCCAGTAGCAGGTTTCGCGTAGGCATTAGGGCCGAAGTTGATAATATTTTCGGAATTAGTCATGATAGGCTCCAACTGATCTTTCGGCATTTTCATGTAATCCACGATTCTATGCGCCGGACCACGAGAAGAAGGGAAATTGCTATCCCATTCCTGTTCCGCCATAAACTGGCAGAAAGTATTCAAACCTTCATCCATCCATGTCCACTGACGCTCGTCGGAATTGACGATCATCGGGAAGAAGTTATGCCCTACTTCGTGAATGATTACGCCGATCATACCGTTTTTGGTAGCCTCAGAATAGGTACCGTCTTTATCAGCACGACCATAGTTGAAGCAGATCATCGGATATTCCATACCGTTGGCCGCTTCCACGGAAATAGCCACTGGATAAGGGTAAGGAATCGTATGCTTAGAGTAAGATTTGAGTGTATGTGCTACCACTTTGGTAGAATAACGGCGATACAGCGGATAAGCTTCCTGTCCGTAGTAAGACATCGCCATTACTTTATTTCCTTCTACATTGGTAGGCATTGCGTCCCAAACGAGGCGACGGGAAGAAACCCATGCGAAATCGCGCACATTGCTGGCTTCGTATACCCAGGTTTTGGTAGCGTTTGCGTGGGATTGCATTGCTTTTTTCGCTTCGTCCAGGGTCACCACTTCTACAGGTTCTTTGCTGCTTTGCGCTTGTTGCCAGCGTTGAAACTGGGCAGGTGTTAGCATTTCCTTATAGTTCTGGCATTCGCCGGTACCACCTACCACATGGTCGGCAGGTACGGTCATGCGTACACGAAAATTACCGAAGGTCAGGGCAAATTCGCCAGAACCGAAGAACTGTTTGTTCTGCCAGCCTTGGAAATCGGAGTACACTGCCAGTCTCGGATACCATTGGGTAATGGTATAGAGGTAGTTTTTATCTTCAGGGAAGTACTCATAACCACCGCGACCACCAACCGTCATACGATCGGGGATATTATACCACCATTCTACTTTGAGGCGGTATTTTTCGCCGGGCATGAGTGGTTTAGGCAGGTCGATGCGCATCATCGTGCTGTTGATGGTATACGGTGTCGCTTTACCTTCCCCATCTGTTACTTTCACGATTTTCACGCCCAGATCTTTATCCTCTTTGAGGATGGTATTGAGCGTGGCCATAGTCATTTTATCCGTCATGCGGCTGCCATTGATTCCTTGCAGTTCGCTTTTGGCGTCGTGTTGATTTTCGTCCAACTGGAGCCAGATGTAGGTCAGTGGATCGGGGGAGTTGTTATAGTAGGTAATTGTTTCCGCGCCGGTGAGTTTTTGTTTGTCATCGTCCAGGGTAGCGGAGATGTCATAATCAGCTCGTTGCTGCCAGTATTTCGGGCCTGGAGCGCCGGAGGCGGAGCGGTACATATTGGGCGATTGGAGCATAGTGCCCAGTTGCTCAAAGCGATTGCCGTGGTTGGAGCCGGGGTTATTCTGTGCATAGAGCGCAAAGGTGCTACCACACAGGATTCCCAGCAGGAATAAACTTTTTCTCATAAACGGTATAAAAAAGACTAATTCAAAAACATTGCTCTTGCTCCTTCGATCGCCATAACTAAGGCGATGCCGAAGGCACCGGAGGAAATACACATATTCCAGTCCCGGCGTTTCACTCCGGAGAGGTTGACGAAAGCTCCGGAGATGAGTAAAATAATCATCACGATTAGTATCTGTCCGCATTCCAGGCCCAGGTTGAACCCGAGCAGCGGCCCTACGATTTTGGTTTGCGCCCCCAGCATACTTTTCAGGTAGTTGGAGAATCCGAGGCCATGAATCAATCCGAAAAATAAGGCATAGAAATAATTCAGTTGCAATTTTTTCGGTTCACTGTCTTTCCGGATGATATTCGTAATCGCGGTAATGCAAATAGTGACAGGTATCAGGAACTCAATGATATTACTGGGTATCCGAATGATATTCAGTACACTAAGTGCCAGGGTGATGGAATGTCCGATGGTGAAGGCTGTTACCAGTACCAACACCTTTTTCCAGTCGCGCAGCAGGTACATCGCACACAAAGCTATAATAAATAATATGTGGTCGTAGGCCTCCCAATTAATAATGTGCTGCCAACCCAACTGAAAATACAAACCGTCCATTGCACCAAATTTGACTAAATTTGTAATTATATAACCAAAAAGTTAATTTTTCCTAAAAATTTTTTCCAGTGGGATTATTACTATGTAAATGGTGGATGGCCATGTGGTTGACAGCGATGCATCCCTTCTATGCCAGCGTAACTGAAATTACACATAATAGCGCGAAAAACGAACTACAGGTAAGCAGCCGTATCTTCACGGACGATCTGGAAAATACCCTGAAAAAACAGTTTAAAGCTAAATTTGATATCATAAAGCCGGCTAACCGCAAGCAGGTAGAAGGCTATATTGCTACCTATCTCTCCCAACACCTTACCATCAAACTGGATGGGAAAATAGTCCCCCTACACTTCATCGGCTACAAAATTGAAGAAGATGCTGTTTGGAGCTTCCTGGAGGCAGAAAATATTCCTGCGCCTAAGAAAGTGGAAGTAAAAAATGATGTGCTGTATGAACAACATGCGACACAGACGAATATGGTACATGTGATTGTAGGCGGGAAGAGACAGAGTTCTAAGTTAGATCAGCCAGTGACGACGGTGTCTTTTGGGTTTTAGCTGCGAGGTATCTTTACAAGTCCAGCGATATTTTTTCCTATTGCGAGGATGGTATGGATAGATCTTTCCTGTTTGTCTGTAAAGTTTTATAAACAGCGACATAATAAAATTATCTCTTTTCCTAAGGCGTACATCAGGAATAACCAGCATTTCGAAGTCATCCAAAGTCTTACGCTCTATACGTTCAGCGGCTGTTATATATTGCATTAAAATTCTTGTTTGAAATATTTGGTTTACGATTAACATTTATTGCCTGCAAACTATCAATTAAACAAACCTAAAATCCAACGAATTAAGGTTTTTAATCCCCGAATGAGAATGAACAGCGTAGATGATAATGAACAGATCAAAATGGTAATAATGTAAATTCAGCGTAAACGAAAGGGACATTTACCTGTTTAAGTACAAACCCAATGGCTTGTGCATCTCAGCATGTATTGCAACTCCATTTTTAAGTTCGCCATCCTTACGACTCCACTTATGCAGCTTTCTTTTACGGGGAGAACATAAAGGATACCTTCCTGTTGATTTGTGGAATCTAAATACCACATTAAGGTAAAACCGTTCCTTTTTTGTGAGAGGATTGCTCTGGAAATTAAAATAATCCGATTTATCTAATAATTCGAAGTTTATACGTGGTTCCACGTGGTTATTATTCATAAAAATGGAGGTTGATATGGTTATGGCTATTATCAAGCAATACTGCACCTATAGCATTAGTAAACTAGCTATCCTTACGGCTCCAACGATGCAATTTCCTTTTACGGGGAGGATATTGAAATGCCTTTCCTGTTGATTTATAGAGTTTAATTATCAACGAGGTATAAAACAGCTCCCTCTTTGTTTCAGGCCGATCACTAATAACAATTGGATCGAGATTTTGTAATAAATCAAAGTTTATACGAACATCTTCCTGGTTACAGCTCATAAAAATATTTATTTGGAATATTTAATTAAGATTAGTGTTCACTCCTGTAATTTACTAATTAAATAAACCTAAAAACCAGCGAATAAAGGTTTTAAATCCCCGAATGAGAATGAACAGAGTTGATAATAATGAACAGATCAAAATGATAATTCAAATGAAGAAAATACGAAAGGGTAATTCACCATCCTCTCTATAAAATCAGGTGCATAATCATAATGATGAGGATTTAAAATATTTATCAATAAGGAATTGTGCTTCTTTTTCATGGATAGCCAATTTGCGATGCCCAATGACTCTCGCACCAACTGTTTCAATGTAGTGGTCAATTAATTTTGTTTTTGCCAGGAAGCAAATTACTCCGTCAAATCCTGCTTCCATAGATAGTTTGCATACATAAGCAAACAGATTACCAGCCACTCCTTCATACATTTTCTCCTTTCCAACATTAAACGGTGCACTTTCTATCTTTTCCATGTAATAATGATCTGAGCTACTTCTACAACTCACCAAACCCTGTATAAGCTCAGGTTCCTCCTTCTTCACCACTGCATAAACGTCCCTATCCTCGTAGGATAATTCCAAATTCCAATCAAACTTCCACCCTTTAATTTTCTTAATCAAGCGCCAATCTTCCATCGTCATCTGCTTCACATCGGTCTCATAATGCTCCCCAGTTATCTTACAAACAATGCTATCTGTTAACTGGTCTATTTCAATATCAATATAGTTAGGATTACTTTTCATCCCCGCAAATTATCAGCTATACAAAGCTGAAAACCCGCGAATGAGCGTTATAATCCCCGAATGAAAATGAACAGAACGAATGAGAATGAACAGATCAAATTGAGGAGAAAATTGATACGGATGAATAAGATTATTCTCGCTTCAATACCCAATTATTACTTAACGAACGCAACTTTTTACCCTTTACCCTAAACATGGCAATAGAAGTATCCGTTCTCACAATAGTATCTTTAAAATTATTTACCAATTCTAATTGAGCCCACAACACCAATGTATCATACTTCAAAACCCACTCCCCTAGCTGCTTCTCACCAAGCACACTTGGATAAACCATTGAATACTTACCATCCCTACTAATCGATAATATATTCATAGGGGCATCCATATAGTATTTTGTATTAAGGTATTTTCCAGGTAATTCCACTTTTTCATTGCATCCAGTAATTAATACCAGCAGCAAGAGCGCTACAGCCATTCGCATTTTTACTATCATTTTTTCTGACTCTCCTTTCAATAACAATCATAAAAAAAAGTGTCTCCTATGCTTTTATACATAGGAGACACTTTTCCTATTTTTTAACTTTACTTCCTATTATCCACAAACTTCACTGGCTTCCTACTCGCCTCTGGAAACTGCATCTTCATAATCTCCGCCTGGCTACAATACCGTATCTGCGGGATCACGCGTAACTTCGCCTGCAGATAAGAACGTATCTTCCTATCCATCTCTTCCGATTCTTCCAACGGCCACAGATGCAACAATATCTCATCTGTTCCCAACTCATTGGAATGCACTTCTACCACAAATTCTTTCACTTCTTCCATGTCATTCAACAGATCGAACAACGCTGGTGGATATAACGTAGTACCCTTGAATTTAATCATTTGCTTCTTACGTCCGATTACGGGAGACAAACGTAATGTCTGTCTGCCGCAAGTACACGGATCATCGTAATAGCGACAAATATCTCCTGTCTTATAACGCAACAGCGGCATCCCTTCTACACCAAGTGTAGTAATGGTCACTTCTCCATCTTCACCAGGCCCTACCTGCTCGTTGTTTTCATTCAACAACTCTACATACAGTAATTCTGGATGATGATGCCCACCCTTACCAGCTCTGCATTCTGTAAAAGCTGTCTGCATTTCTGTAGACGCATATGTAGAATACAACCGGATATCCCATTGCTCTGTAATTTTCTTACCTAATACGTTCAGGGAAAAATCCGTATTGCGTATATTCTCACCAATACATACCGCCTTCTTTACGGAAGTACTGTTGATATCTATATTATGTTCTTTTGCATAGGCGATCAGCTTCACTAAAAAAGAAGGTACGCCTACGATAGTCGTAGGTTTTATGCGCTGAATATTTTCCCACTGCATACTAGGCACGCCCGGGCCTACACGCAGTACGCCGGCTCCCAGCTTACGAATGCCGTTATAATACGCCATACCCGCCATAAACTGACGATCCAATGTCAGCATCAATTGAAACACATCACTGTCGGTACCATCGGCACAACAGAACGATATATATTCATTATAACTCAATCGCTGCAAATCCTTCTCCGTCAACGCCAGAATCACTGGTCTGCCAAGGGTTCCAGAGGTAGTGGTATACTCGGCAATTTTACTCTTATCTACGCAAAGAAAATCCCAGTTATACTCCTGTAATGCTTCTTTGGTAACAGGAGGAATCTTCTTCAGGTCCTCCAAAGAGGTGATGCTGTCTGCCTGTATATGATGCCGTTTGAACCAGTCTTTATAAAAAGGTGAAAACTGTTGCAGATAGCCGATCATATGCAGGACTTCCTTCTCCTGGAATGCCCGGATGGCGGCGGATGACTGTAGTTCTATATCGGGTATATACATAGTATTTTTTGTTTAGTGAGACGCGGGTCAACTTTCCAGAATGACCATAGCGATGGCAGTTGTTTTTTCATGTGATAAGGAAACCCAGATATGCCTTATCTGTAGCTGTTCATAGCGTTTTTCACCTTCGCCGATAAGATATATTTCCGGTTTTCCGTTGATATCATTCCTGATTTCTATCTCATTGAAATGAATACCTCCATTTCCCCAGCCTGTTCCCATGGCTTTGAGCATTGCCTCCTTGGCGGCAAAGCGGGCGGCATACGATTGGGCAGGATTGGCCTGTTGATCACAATAGGCGATTTCATGGGGCGTGAATACCAGGTCTCTGAACCCAGTACCTTTGGCCAGCCTCTCCGCTATCCTTTGCACATCCACTATATCTGTACCTATTCCGATGATCATACTGCGCTATTTTTTCTGTAATGCCTGCTCACACTTTTGCAGCCTTTCACGAATATGGTTTTCCTCGCCTTTGGTAGCGATCACTTTTGTTAACGCGATGGCATAATATTTTTTGGCCTCATCATAGCTCTTTTTCTTATAGAAATAATCGCCGATGATCCAATATGTCTGATATAATTCAGGATTGGTATTGATAAATGCTGCAACATCCAATGGCCCTCCATTGGCAGCTTGTTCCTTCATATGATGGAACTGCTTCCACTTGGCGAAATCCGCTGTTTGTAGGAATGGATCCGCTGGAATGTTCAAGGTGGTATCATACACTTCATGATCCGTTTGCAACCCTTTCATACTGAAGATCTGATTCAAATCATAAGCTACAAATTCGCCCATTTGGAAAGGCGCTGTAGATACCCAAACCAATTTCTTCTTCGGCTCAAACACAATACCATGGTGCGCAATAAACTGGTTGATGGCTTTCTCATTTCCCATTCCAATATTGGCATCATGTAACCCTTGACGATCACGCAGGATATCCACTGTTTTCTGCACGGTATTCGGACCGTTTCTTTTCATCAATTCGGTCAGACGCTGATACCTATACTCAGAAGCACTTTCCGCTACCTGGAGTTTGTTGGAGGCCAACAGTTTCAAGGAATCGCCCTGGAAGTGATTGGTGCAGGTGATGAAATGCTGATTTGGACTGTATCTATCCATGCCGGTAGGTGTTTTCTCTATCACCACGGCTTTATTGTCATTTGCAGAGCCGATCAGGAATGATTCGGATACAAACATTTTTCTTTTGCTGGCAATGGCCCATGCTTCATCGATGGTTTTGGCATATTGCAAGATTTCTCTTGCTACCAATGATACTGGCGTAGCCGCTCCAAAAGGAACGTCTGTTCTGGCAGCATTGATGGTAACGGTAAGACCCTGGTCGTTCATACCGGAAACAACTCCCGTAAAACCGCCCCAGGTCACAAACATGAAATTGTAACCTTTGTCAGGATGATAAAACACGATCATCTTATCTTCGGCAAACTTATCTCCCATGTAGAAATCGAAGTTACGCCCGATGATCAGGTTACTATCGGCCGACTGCTCATCCCAAGTGGCGAAGGAAGTACATCCTACCAATGCCATCCCCTGTAAAGCATGCCCTATATCATGCGCCGCATGATAGTTCATCAGACGCTCGTAATTACTACCGATATAGTCGTAATTAGGAGACGCAGAGAAGGATTCTCCATAGATTTCTTCCTTGAACTCCTCTGGTACATTCTGACTGAGGTCACGATTGAAGAAACCGATGAAATATTTAAGGAAATGTCTGTAAAAATTGGATGGGATCATTTTGGTGATCTGTCCCACAAAAACATCTTCCTGACGCTGTATCAGCTCAGCAGATAGTTTTCCATTGATTACGCCTCTTTCAAAAGGCGCTCCCTCTACGTACATTTCGTAGAGACCGCTATTGCTTTTACGGAACCAGCTATTACCTAATGTCCAAGCGGTACTATCCAATGGTGTACGCTGTAGCTTCAGCGCCTCCTTATTGGCAATATCCGGAGGTGTCATTTTGCTCACAGATACCAAGTAAATAGCCAAGGCTATCAACAGCACCAAAATACCTCCTATGATGTACAGGAATACCCGTAGCAGCTTACTTAAAAAACTGCGCTTCTTCTTTTTCCCCTTGATGTTATATGTCTGTTGCTGATACATGGTTTATTGCTGTTACAAGATGTTCCATTCCTAGCAGTTCAGAAGCGGTGATCACACTGCTCATCGTTACGCCGAGAATCCCGTGCAAGTTCAGATTTTGCCCTGTAAGATACAAATTTGACAGCTTGGTACGGGCAGAAATCATCGTCCTCAACGGATTAGCAGAATCTTTCATAACACCATACATACTGCCATCTCCGGTGCCGATATAATCACGATACGATAATGGCGTGGCCACGTAGTACGACTGTATACAACTCCGGAATTGCGGGAACCGCTTCTCCACGCAGGCAATCAACTGTTCCGCTTTCTCCCGCTTAAAGGCCTCATAGGCCTCGCCTCGGGTATCCGGCTGAAGGACAGTGTTGAACGTGTCTTTCCACGGTTCCATTTCCTCATATCGCATATACGTCATAATGGAAAGGCTGTCGGCATACTGTTCATGCTGAGAACTGGCGGCTACATACATGGCGTATGTCTCCGGCCAGGAATCGGTTTTATAATGAATCCCCGCCCAGGCATCGTCTGTGGCGTGGTAATAGTAATTATAGTTGATATAAGGGAAAGTCCCTGGTTTCAAGACTACATTCAAGACAAAAGCCCCAATGGAGTTTTCGAGGGTTTGCATCCTCGTTTTATAGGCGCCACGAAGCATATCGCTTTGCGTGATGGCGATGGTTTGCGCTGGGTGCAGGTTGGATACGTAATGGTCTGCTTTGACACGGGTACCATCCTGCAATTCTATATGATCTACCTGTGAGCCCTCTCCTACGATGGCTCTTACTCCGGTATTACGGATAATCTCCCCACCATTTTCCGTGATCCGACGACCCAGCCATTTGGCTATCTGGGAGCCGCCATCCACACATTTCCAGGAGCTTTGCATATAACTGTTCAGCACCAACGAATGCACATACAATGGCGTCTTTTCCGCCACACCGGCATATAACAGGTTATTACCCGCCAATACATGCTGTAAGCGTTCATTGCTAGTCAACGAGCGAAGAAACTCCGCAGTATTGTATTGCAACACTTCTTGCTTTTCCTCATAATTTCCCAATCGGAGATTATACAGGGGGAATTTCCCACATATCATCTTCACCATCCGGAAATACTCTTCCAGTGCGGCTTTCTCCCCTGGAAAATCGGCCAGAAGGTTATTGATAAAACGTTGTTCTCCCTGGGCCAACCGATACACTTTGCTATCGTCACTGAAACTGATATGGTCGAAACCCTCCATATCCATGCGTTTCAGCTTTAGCTTATCGATAATGCCCAGGTATTTGAATACCTGGTATAGGTTTTCACCAGGGGCCAATCCGCCGATATAGTGTACACCGGAATCGAAGATGACCTTCTCCCTGGAATAAGTTTGTAGGCAACCGCCTATCTGACGGTTCTTTTCATATACACGTACACGGTAACCATTCATACTGAGAATGGCACCGGTAACTAATCCACCAAGACCACTGCCTATGACGATGACCTCATTATTGTGCATATTGTTTTTGGGGGGATTTTCGGATAACAAATATTACATTCGAAGTATAGCGGGTATTGTCTATCTCCTCGGCTACAGCTCCATATTTTTTGATAATGCTACGTACACCGGACGCCGACAAGAAAGTCAATTCCTGCCTGCCCGTTTTATTAAAACCGAATACTTTTGTGGATAACCATTCGGTAAATTTCGTTCCTTCATGTCGCTGGGCGCGCTCCAGATCCCCATCACGCAAAATGATGACACCCTCCGGAGAAAGGTTGCTGATACACTGTTCCAGGAGACTTTCCTGCTCTGCTGCTGTCAGGTAATGCAATACGTCACTCAGGATAAAGGCATCGTGCTGCTCCATTTCCATCTCCGCTACATCGCCCTGAATAAAGTTTACCTGATCTGTTTTGCTGTAGTTATTATTGGCTGTAATAATTTTTTCTTCATCATGATCCACACCGGTAATTTGTCGGCCTGGAGCGAGCCATGCCAACATATAACTCATCGCACCATATCCACAGCCAATATCCATGATTCGACCTTCACGAGGCAGTAATGCATCAAATTGTTGGTAATTCCCTTCCATCTGGGTTTTAACACGCATATACCACTCCAGCACCGGCCCCTTATAGATGTAGTTGTACATCAGTTGTTGCCTAAAGTACTTAGGGGTTTCCATCTCCCTACGCAACAACTCATATTCTGCTTTAAAATACCGACTAATCGTTTTCGTACGTGCGCTATAGTTATCTCCCCAACTAATATCCTCCTGCTGAATTCTTGGAAGATATTTCAGGGTAATATGACCATCTTTCAACAGGAAATCCCCTTTCTGCATCGTATAGGCGGTACCGTGAATCAGGATAGGTAAAATATCCAGTCCCAATTCTTGCGCTATGTAAAACGCGCCCTTGTGGAAACGCTTAATATTAGTATCCGGAGAACGGGTACCTTCCGGATATACCATAATGGAATATCCTTCTTTTACGCGTGCTCTCAATTTCTCAATCGCTCCTTCTGCACCATCTGCCACCGGGTAATAGTCTGCCAGTCGCACTACGGCGCCAAAAACCGGGGATCTCCATACCCATTGGTTCGTCAGCAAAATTACTTTCGGATTAATCATGGTAGAGACCAAAATATCCAAAAACGATTGATGATTACTAATGATAACTGCTGGTTTGTCCAGGTTTTCATTCAACGGATTGATAATGCGTTTCTTTACATTACCCATGATGTAAATGACAGAACGGGTATATTTCGACAGTATCCAATGATACAGGTATTTACCTTTCTCCTTATTGAATGGGTTCAGCTTAATCAGTATCCAACCTACTACCGTCATGATCAAACATCCCAAGGTGAAGTAAGTGAATGAAAATACCGACAGTACCCAGCCTTTCAAGGTCCATGGTGCATAGCCCTTGCGGGTACGGTTGGTGATCAACCAGTTGAAAAGCACCGGTATCATTACCTGCGAAATCAACACCACCGTACTAATACCAATGATAGATATGATAGCAATGGATTTCAAGGAAGGATGTTTCGCGAAGATAAGCACACCCAATCCCAATATGGTAGTAATGGCCGACAGGATGATAGAGGATTTAAAAGAGGAAATTGTTTTCTTTCCTGTTTTATATTCCTGCATCAAGCCATCCATCATGAATATGCTGTAATCGTCTCCCAGACCGAAGATGAAGGTAGAGAGGATGATATTAACGATATTAAATTTGATACCAAACAATCCCATGATCCCCAATATCCAAATCCAACTGATAGCCATCGGGATAAAGGTGATCAACGCTAGTTCTATTCGGCCATAAGACAGTAATAATGCTGCAAACACCAGCAAAGAGGTCATCCAGGCAATGCTATTGAACTCATCGCGGATAACATCTACCAGCCTGTTGGCGGCATATTGCTTGTCCAATACTGTTGTATGCGGATGATTATCCAGCGCGGCATACACTGCATTTTTCTGTGCTGGATCGACTTTCAGTAATGTTACGAGAGACACGGTTCCTTTGCGCTGCATGATGTAATCGCCGAGGGAACCGCTTTTCAGGATATCAATATCTTCAGGGTTCAGCACCTGGTAATTTTCATTCAGCATGGATTCAAAAGCATCGAATGCTTTTGCACTAAAGCCGATGGCCTGTCCGTGCGAACGGAGATACGCCAGTACCTGCTGTTTTTTTGCTGGCGTCCAGTAAGCATTCCAGCGGGCAATGCGCTGCTGCTGTTCTTTATCTGACAACAATAAGGATTGTACGCCGGCCACTTTCTTTACGGCCCCTTTCTGTTGCAGCTCATGAATGAGCGGCATCATTTGTTCCGTATGTTCCAGGGCTGATTCCATATTATCTCCATCGGTCACTACGTAAACCGACTGCGCTACATAGGCATTGACATTATTCAGATGCGCTTCTGCCGCCTGCAATTCCTGCGACATATAATTCATCCGCATCATGTCATTTTCGAAGCTTACCTTATTGGCTGTAAAGAAGAAAAAGATCGTTAGTAGGAAGATGCCACCCACTAGCCATTTGTTTTTCTCCGGCTTATAACCGGACAGGCGGTCCAGCCAGTTGTCGTGGTGCTCATGTTCCTGCGTTGCCGCTGGTTGATGGCCGATTACCATCCAATGGGGCAAGAAGATCAAAGAGAACAATGCCGCCCCCACCAGACTCATCGCGGCAAACAATCCTACGTCATGGAGCATGGGCGATTTTACAAATTGCAGGCAGAGGAAACCGCCTACCGTTGTAAAACTTCCCAGTGTCATTGGCATGGCCAAATCGCTGATTACCTCCCTGATATCAGGCGTATGGCGGAAGTGATTGAACACATGTAAGGAATAGTTCACTGCAATCCCTAATATGACAGAACCCGCTCCCAACGCGATTACGGAAATATGTCCCTTAAATACGTATACCCATGCCAGTGAGAATAGCGCGCCGAAAATTACCGGCAGCATTACCAATACTGGCGCCCTCTTTTTGCGGAAGAATAATGCAATCAGCGCCACCAGTAACAAAGCAGTTACTCCCTGTGTCAGCATGGTATCCATGCGCAACTGGGACGCGTTGCCCACGCTCACAGCGGTTCCACCAAAGTAAGAGGCATTCACTTGTGGATACTGCGTCCGCAAACTATCCTGCAACTGATCCAGTGCCGCCAGCATTTTGGCATTAATCTTCGTAGCTGTAGGCGGATTGGCAGGCGTAATAAATATCATCAGATGACGATGGTCTTTCGTCATCACATAATTATCATATAATTCAAACTGATCATCTGCTTGCAACTGCTGTAATTTCTTCACGCCAATCCAGGAAATACCTACGGGGTCTGCCTGTATCATTTTCTTCAACACCAGTCCTGCAGGGGATATCAGCGTATTGTAGTCATATTGCAAAGAGTGCTGCAGCGTATCAGGCTGTATCAACTGATCAATTCTGCTATAATCTTTTTCTTCCAGGAAAATGGGAAGGTTGGATTGTATCAGGTGCATTAGGTTCATGACCGTTGCATCTTCTACTTGTCCCTGGATAGTTTTGATATAGGGAGACAAGCGCGCTCCTGCCTGTTCTGTAAATGCGGCAGCGTAGGCAGTCAGACTGTCGGGCATGGGCGCCGCGGACGTGTCTTTCTGCGATATGGTAACAATGAGTTTATCGGCAAATTTGGAGTCTTGGAAAACCTGTTGAAGTTTATCCAGCTTTTTATCCTGGGGAAGAATTTTAGTAATATCTTCTTCCAGTTTCACCTTCGAAGCAAGAAATCCTACCAAAAGAAAGCTAAGGATCGTAGTAGTCCATAGCCATACTTTATGGCGTTCAAAGAAATTATAGATTGCAACGAAGATACTTGCCATTTTTATTGTTACTGTGCGTTTTGAAGTTGTTTATTTTTCCGGAATACGGAAAGTAAGGCAAAGCTGACCAGCCATGCCACTATGCCTGCCGTTACTGCGAGGGAGCAAGCCCCCAGCACATATTGCAGGAAATTTGCTTTGATGGTATGCTTGATGGTATCCAGTGTCTGCCCCATAAAGATCAGGTCCCTGGACTTTTGCCCCATAAATAGTTCACCGGTAACGAAACTGGCATATAACACGCCAATGGTTAGTGGCGGCGTACTAACATGTGCAGCCAGTACCACTAAAGCTTTGTTCAGCTTGAATTTAATAGATAGCAATATCGCTACCAGCAACTGGAATCCCCAGATAGGAATTATGCCCATGAACACCCCAAACCCAATAGCAGCAGCCTTCTTAGCATTACTCTCTGTTGGATTTAGCACTTCATCTCTCCACATCTTTTTCCAGTTATCCCATTTGGAGAGATAACGGATAACATCCCTGGGCTTAATATAAATAAGGGTGATGAAAACCAATACGGTATTGAGCACACTGATACGGGAGAAATCGCGGAAAGGACGGAAATGGGAGACACGTTCTTCTGCCGGCGGGTAATATACCTGCACAGGCGCCCAATCGATCTTTATTCCCTTCCAGGCACTCCGTACCAATACTTCTATTTCAAACTCATATTTGGTACACCAGTAACGGGTATTCCCCATTCGGTGCAGTGGATACAACCGGTAACCAGACTGTGTATCCGGCCCTTTCAGACCCGTTTCCACATAAAACCAGAAGTTGGAGAACTTATTGGCAAAAGTATTTTTGCCCGGCATATTCTCCTGTTGCAGATTGCGGGCGCCTATCACGAGGGCATTGGGATCTTCCGTTATTTTATTCAGCAGTATTGGAAGATCAGACGCAAAATGTTGACCATCTGCATCCATGGTAATCACATAATCATACCCTTGCTCTTTTGCATAGCTGAAGCCCCTCCGCAAGGCAATTCCCTTCCCACGGTTAGGGCTATACGATACCAATTGTATCAGTGGATTAGCCGCTAAAATCTCATGGGTATTATCAGTGGCGCCATCGTTGACCACGATGACGTGATGGGTATAGCTCAGCGCATCCTCCAATACAGCAGCCAGTGTGGTGGCATTGTTGTAAGTAGGAATCAGCACGGCTACCCTGTGCTGTTCAAATAGTTCGTTATGTGTTGGCGAAACAGACATGCAATTATTTAAACAGTCCCTGGAACTTCATGAAAGTTTTGTCTTCCCGCTTCAGGATAGCTGTCACCTTCAGTCCGGTTTCTTCTTCTTTATACTGTACCTGTACATCTACCAGCGGCGTCTGACGCGGATCAATCATATTCATGAATTTCATCTGATTTGCTTTCTGCAAGGCCACCTTGCGGTTGGTGGCAGCAGCCAGAAATTCAGTGATGGTCTGCATCATGCATACGCCAGGTACCACAGGCTGCTCCGGAAAGTGCCCTCCGAAAATCGGATGCGCCACATTCAACGCAATGGTTGCATTTACCTGTCCTGGTTCCTGTTTCTGTTCTGTAATGGTATAAAAGCTGCCAGCTAACATGTGTTTATTTTTTTTCCACCCTTTGCAGGGAGATATTAAATTTAAAATTGAGATGTTTGATATAAATACTATCAGGTACACCGTTGGTATAATGATCCATGGTGATCCGTACTACCGGTTTCCGCTCCGATGATTTCTCTATCCGTAATAACTGCGTACAATCGTTATCCGTTATATAGTAATTATTCCCTTTTTCAGTAGGCACTACTATATAGCGACTGCTATCATCCTTTGCTACATGGGCTTTGGAAAGGTCTGGCCGCATGAGTACCAAGGCAAAATCCTGGCTCAGTGTTTTCACCACCGCTTTCTTATCCATTTTAGGGATGATGAAATGCTTGGTGAAATGGCCGTCTTTATCATATTCAAAATCAAAAAATTTGAATCCCATTTCATTCGCAAACACCATTCGCAAAGAGCTGTCTGGCATCATTTTCAGGAATACCAGTCCGCTGAGATGGTGCTTCATGACATTCACCTGCGTGCTGTATAAAGTATTACTGAACTGTGGTGCAAATTTTCGGATACAGTTCACATCACCATGCTCCTCAGCGCGAAGACCCTTATAGACAGACCGGCATCCGCCGAAGGCGAACGTCAAAACTATCAAACTATTTAGCAGAAAATAACGCATCCGGAATATTTGCATTCAGTTGTTTATGCAGAAAACTAATGGTGGTATCATCGCCGGATTGTTCATCCATAGTGATTTTGGAAACAGAATAATCCTGTTTGTCCACCAGCAGGGTGATTTTGCTAAAGTATTCTTTCAATGCCTTATTAGCAGGCACCATTTCCAGTTTGTAAAACTGTGGATTCTCAAATGCTTTTGTGCTGAAGTCTGCATTATCTAATACAGTTCCACGCACGCAATCCACGGTGATTTTATTAATCTGGTCAAAGAGTTTGTTGGCTTTTCCGGAAACTTTATTTTCCTTCTGGGCATCTTTGATTTTAATCTCTTTCCCATTGATAACCAGTAGGTAGTAAGATGGCTGTGTATACTCCATTCTCACTTTATTATCCTTTTTGAACCAGAACTTTCCTTTGGAAGTAATCTTATCGGAAAGCATACTTAAATTCTTCTCTTGCACAAAATCACACTGGATACTCTGTGTATTCTGGGCAGCTTTTGCAAACTGTTGTTTCAGCGGAGCCAGGTCTGTAACAGGTTTGAAGCCTGTCTGTGCCTGCATCTGCAATGAAAACAATCCACACATTACCAGTAACAACCATTTACGCATAAGCGGATATATTTAATAATTTATCAATTCGATCAAATCTGTATCCTCTTTCGCGGATACCTGCGATCAGTCTTGGCAAAATGTCTGCCGTAATCTTGCAGGTATCATGCAAGAGGATAATCGCCCCCGGATGCAACTGCGACAGAATATGCTGCAATAACTTTTCTTCATCTTTGGCTACTGTATCCATCGAGCGAATACTCCAACCAATGGATTTCACTTTCTGGAGCTTTATGGCGGTCGCCAGATTAGGATTGGTAACCCCATATGGCGGACGGAACATCCTGGGCTTCAGATCCAGTACATTCAGCATCTGATCTTCCATGGTATCCATGTCTATCATCATTCTCCTGCGACTATACAAATCGAACCAGAAATCATGACTCCAAGAATGATTCCCGATTACATGTCCTTCTGCGTGTATGCGTTCCAGTAAGTCTTCATTCTCAGGGATATTTTTACCAATGCAAAAGAAGCCGGCCTTCACCTCTTCTTCTTTCAGAATATCCAGTATTACCGGTGTAAACTCCGGCAACGGTCCATCATCAAAAGATAACGCTACCACTTTTTCCTGCGTGTTTGCCTGCGATAAAGAAGGGAGAAAAAAATTTGCCTGTACCTTAATCGCACCCCATACGCAAAGGGGAATATAAATCAACGGAATCAATACTAACCACCAGGCGGAAATATCCATCTGCAGAAAAAATCTGGCTGTAAGCCAGATCACGAGCAGCAAAGCCAGCACCAAGTATGTATTCCGATGTGTTAACATGCACGCAGTAATATCATGGAATGATGCGTTCCTTGATGATGATTATAAATTAAAACGTTTTTCAATTTTGCCGGTGGCTGACCATAAAACATCGCCGCAGCAGGTACATCCTGCTCCGCTATCATTCTATTGGCCATCCAGGTTCCGAACGCCATGGCAGTAGGATATTCTCCGCACAGATGTTTGAAGCAGGCTTCGGGATGCTCTGGAAACAGCGCTGCCGCTACTTCTTCATACATCTCATCCTGATCAATATCACCATTACGACCTGTTACCAACAGGTCAATATCTCCCAACGTGCAATCATGGTCTTCCAAGAATTTCACAATTTCCCCGATCACTTCTCCTTCCCACAATGGTTTGTAGATGGTATGCAATCCTACTAATTCTGCTGCTGCATGCGCGCCTTTTTCCGTACTCAAGGTAAAAAACGCAGCACCTTCTCCGGCAATCGTACCAGCATCGGGACTATTCAGCAGCGCCATTGTTTTAACAGGCGTTTTTTTATAAATCCCGAAACGGGAAAGAATCTGGTGACTGTAATTAGTAATTTCATCCAACCCGCCTGCTAGCACATGTTTCGCAGTACCTTCCTCCAGGATCATCATCGCATCCAGGAGTGAGTGTTCAAAGGAAAACCCACGATGTACAAAGGTGTTGTTGTAGGCGTTACAGCCCATCAACAGCGCAATCTGCCCGCCCACCGTATTGTGCGTAGATTGAATAAACGCAGTAGGCGTCAACATTTCTTCCTGCTGCGAAACGAGTTTATTGAGGAATACGCCGGTATCATCGAGGCAGCCATAGGCAGTACCGGTGATAATAGCGTCTGGCAGGGTGATGCCAGCTTCCTCTATACTGAGGTTGGCAGCGCCAACACCCATTTTCACCACGCGACTCATCCTACGTATTTGCTTCAGGTCTATCCATTGCTTATAGTCAGGATCAACGGTGGAGAGGCGCACCTGGTCATACTCCCTCAGTGTTGCAAACAAAGGGCCTATCTGCGCAGTTTCCTGCGGAGAAATACAACCGGTGCCGTTTATATAGATGTTCATGTAATGCAGTTATTCTTTTGAAAACACCAGGCTGGAGCAGTTGCCACCAAAGCCAAATGAATTGGACATGACATGATGCAGGTCATTACCAGTACTAAATGTGGTTGCCGGTGCAAAAGGCAATTCTTTCATCTGCTGCTGGAAACGGGCATTCGGGTAGATAATTCCTTCCCGGAGTGCCAGTGCCGAGTAAACGGCTTCAATTCCTCCGCTGGCGCCAAGCGTATGTCCTGTAAAGGATTTCGTGGAGCTCATCGCAGGAAAATGCGGTGCAAACAAACGATTGATCGCAATGCCTTCAGACACATCATTGTTTTGTGTACCAGTGCCATGCAAGTTAATGTAATCGATATGGTGCGGTTGCAGTCCTGCCATATCCAACGCACCCTTCATGGCCAGATAATTACCTGTTCCATCAGGGGAAGAGGCGGTCTGGTGATAAGCATCGTTCGCATTGGCGAAACCGCTGAGTCGCGCCCATGGATGAATATGCGCCAACAGCGAATCCGAAACAAGGACCACATATCCTGCGCCTTCTCCCAAATTCAGCCCAGTGCGGGTTTCATCAAATGGCCGACATGGCTGCTGATCCAGGATCATCAACGTGTTAAAACCATTGAGGGTAAACCTTGTCAGCGAATCAGTACCACCAGCAATAACGATATCCACAATTTTGTTGCGGATTAGTCTTGCGCCATACATCAATGCATTGGCCGCAGAAGAGCAGGCAGTGCTGATAGTAGAGATATGATGACGAATGCCCATCGCATCTGCTACGAGTTCCGTTACTGCGCCGCATTCATGGTTCACCACCTGATGTAGCCGTCCACCTTGTGGATGAGAAAGGAAGGTATTGAAGAAATCTTCCGTTTTGTCCATACCTCCCACAGTATTGGCGGATACCAATCCCACTCGGTACTGGGAAATATCTGCCAGTCCGGTAGATTTCCAGGCTTCCCTGGCGGCAATCAGGCTGAGTAATGCAGTTCTACTGGTATTTTCCGGCATACGCGCCAGATCTGCCAGTTGTTCATTATCGGCCTTTACTTCCGCCACGGGGAAGGTATTACGATGCACGGAGTGCAGGTATTCCATGGCGGTCATACCGGGTTGCATAGCCTTGAACGACTCCAAGTTTTCCTGGAGATTCATGCCTATGCCGCTGATGACACCACCACCTGCTATCCACACCTTTTCACTCATGCCTGCTGTTTTTGTTGTTGAGCGGTGATAAATTCTGCCATCGTACGGATGGAGTGGAATATTTCAGGGCCCTGTTCAGGGTTGGCAATGCGGATGTTGTAATGCTGCTGCAACAGAACGATCAGTTCCAGCGCATCGATAGAATCGAGGCCCAGACCGGTTTTGAATAATGGATCATCATTTCCGATATCTTCCGGTTTCACTTCCTGCAAATTCAATTGTTCAACGATCTGCGATTTCAGATCCGACATCAACTTTTCCACGTTTTATATATTTTAATTTTTTACTTTTTTAAGTATTTCGGGAGACAGCCATTCAGCGAATTGCATCCAGACTTTCTTTGTCCAGCGGCTGCTGTCCATTTCTCTCCACTAATACCATGATGACTTCATAATCCTGTTCCATCACTTCCACCCATGCTACCAGGCAAGCCTGTAAAGGTGTTGTGGACAGAAGTTCCGTCGGATAAGCCGATAGCAAAGCTGTATCGAACTGTTCAGATACGAAAAATGTATTCTCCCCCTTAAAACCATGTCTGATACATATCTCCCCCATTACAATATTAGGAAGCGTGTATACAAACAGAGCTGGGCTTGCAATATCCTTTACGGTGGCATAATAGCGAATATCTGTATCCAGACTGGCACTGCGGTTGGACAACATCATGCCCACCGCTTCTTTTGGCAATTGCAGGACAGGATTGTCTTTCAGCAGTACTTCTGCCGCCAGCCATCCTAGTTTGCTCAGTGGGTCCATTTTATGGAACTTCGGATACTGACCAGAAAAATGATCATATGCCCCTCTGAGAAATTCTTGCAACTCTGCGCCTGGCGCCTCCCAAACGAGTTGACCGTTATGGAAGATGCCATTGTTTCTGATAATACAGGTACCTGTTATATATGCTTTATTACTCAACTGATGAACCGCTTTTTAATTTCTCCGTTAATTCGATCGTGCGCGCCAGACGTTTCAAAGCCGTATCATGATTGGTTACGAATGGGTTAGATTGGTCCCATACGTAGCCCGCCAGCACAGAGCAGATTTTTCCTTTGATTTCAGGATCCGGATTCTCACAGAAGAAAATGGTATCGAGGGTACCTTCATACCAAGCCATTACATATGAACGGAAAGTATTCACCCCTTGCATGGTAGGTTCCATGTACTCTTTCTCCCAATCCACTTGCTCTCCTTTCAATTTACGGATAACCAGCTTGGCGGCCGTCTGACTAGACACACATGCCAAAGTTACGCCAGAAGAGAAAATCGGGTCTAAAAATTCTGTTACATTTCCTGTCAATACATAGCCGTCTCCATAAAATTTATCGGTAGTAGCGGACCATGATTGCAGAATTCTTGGTTCAAACACCAGTTCTACATCGCGGAAACGCTCCCTGGTATAGGGT
This sequence comes from Chitinophaga sp., assembly GCF_019236475.1. Taxonomy (GTDB): domain Bacteria; phylum Bacteroidota; class Bacteroidia; order Chitinophagales; family Chitinophagaceae; genus Chitinophaga. The sequence goes on along the minus strand of NZ_JAFAIX010000006.1, from coordinate 123,438 downwards.
TCTGCTTCCAGCAATGCACGATATTTCTCTTCATCGGTGCCAGGGTATTGTTCAAAGAACTCCGGGTCTCCCACAAATCCAAGACTGGTTACACCAGTGGAAAATGGAATAATCCAGATCCATGTGCCTTTCTTATGTACTACTGCCGTGATACGGTTAGGCTCATCCGCCATAGAACGACGTCTGTCTACCGTATGTGCAAACAATGCTTTCCTCGGCTGTAGGTTGGAATTTTTTTCCAGGTTAAACAGCTTCGGGATCACACGACCATACCCACTTCCATCCACAATAAAACGGGCTTCAACCTGTGATTTGTTACCGTCTTTATCCTCAACGGTGGTCACAGAATCAGATCCATTAAATCGTATATCCGTTACCGTTGTCTCGTATGAAACGGGGACACCCATGCTTTCTACTGTATCAGCAAGGGTTTTGTCGAAGTCGGCCCGCGTTACCTGCCAAGTCCAGGTCCATCCTGCTGTATGTTGCTCTTTGAACGTAAAGTCACATATTTTGTCTCCTTTTACGAACTTGGCGCCATACTTCTGCTGGAATCCTTTTTCTTTGATCGCATCAATGAATTTGGCTTCCTGCAGTGCGTCCATGCATCGAGGGAGTAAGCTCTCTCCGATCACAAAACGCGGAAATGTCAGTTTTTCTACAACTTTCACCTTATAACCAGCCTGGTGAATAATGGATGCGGCTACTGATCCCGCAGGACCAGCACCAATAACCAGCACATCGACTTTTTCAGTTTTCATACGATGTAATTTTGGGATGTAATGATTTGTATTTTGTTAGCAAGGCACTATGTATAACTACGCTTTCTTACATTTCAGGAGCGTATAATTCAGCCCCATCTGGTTATTTTCTTCTGCGATAACCAGTCCCGCATTGTGAATACACTGGAAGAAATCATCTGTGTGGTACATTTGACTATTTCCATTAGCCATAGCCGTGAAATACAGAGATGTTTGCTGCAGACAGAAAGCGGCGGATTTAAACTGCTGACGGTTCCAGAATGGTTCCAGGATATAGATGGTACCGTTATCATTCAATGCTTCACGGCAGCGGGAAAGGATAGATTCAATTTCCGCTTCGGAGAAGCAGTCCAGGAATTGGCTCATCCAGATGGCATCAAACCCTTTAGGGAATGGGATGCTCTCATCCAGGATATTGGCGATATGGAAATGTACGCGGTTTTCTACACCTGCATCCTTCATTTTTTGCTGCGCAATGCCCGCCTGACCTGGGAGGTCAAAAATGGTCACTTCCACATTAGGATCTTTTGCAGTGCAAGCCAATGCCCATTTACCGGTATTACCACCGATATCCAGCAGTTTCTTAGGTTTATTTTCAAATACGATATCCAGTGCCGCAGGCGTTGCGAGATCGGAATAATAGTGATCAAAGTCGAACCAGCTTTTACCTACCGCAGGAGGCAGCAAGGAAAGACCAGGATAGATGGTATCCCATGGTCCCAGTTCACGCAAACCAGCAGGTTTACCGGTTTCCAGACTTTCCTTCAGATGATACATGCCTTTATAGCAGATATCTTGGGTAAAGTCCATATTAATGCGGGTTAACTCATCGTGTAAAATGAAGTATCCGGTTTTAGTCAGGGTGTATTTCTTATCATTTACAATAATCAGTTCCATACCTAAACCCGCTTCCAGCAATACTCTGACAGCATATCTATTCATTTTGGTTTGCTCCATGATATCCTCAATGGTGATACCTTGTGATCTGCTGTTGCTGATAGCTGTTAAAATACCCATATCGCGCAGCGCCCTTGTAGCCTGAAAAGCAACTGGAGCGAAGGCGAGCCATAACGCGGCTTCCTTGGCTTGTAATGCTGTTTTTGTTTCTTTATTAAACACGACAATGATTAAATGTAGCTGATGTTCGGGATCGTTGTAGGCCGCTGCATTCAGCTGATTAAACTAAAAACCATGGCGGCATTGCATCCTCCGAATCCTGATACTGTTTTAAGCAGGTGCGTAGCTTGCGTGTGCGTAATGGCGTTACTAATATTTACTGGCATGGTGACGCCAGGAGTTTCAAAATTCTTTGTGGGTAACACGACCCCGTTTTTCAGCGCCTGCATACTGATGATCGCTTCAATCAGACCCGCAGCGCCAAGGGTATGGCCGTAATATCCTTTCAGGCTATTCACTGGCTTATCTGCCAGTCCTGCATGATGCAAGGCTTTCGCCTCCATTTCATCATTGTAAAGCGTGGCCGTACCATGTGCAGATACAAAGCCGATATCTTCCGGTTGCAGCCCAGTCCCCGACATAGCCAGTTTCATGGCAGCAGCCAGTTCTTCACCAGTGCGAGAAGGTCCGGAAATATGGTTGGCGTCATTGCTGACAGCCCCATTTCCCAACACAAATGCACCTGCTTGGGCAGGATCAATTGTCAGTATCACCGTAGCAGCGCCCTCTCCCAACGAAACGCCGGAGCGGTGGGCATCAAACGGCTTACAAGGGCCTGCACTCACTGCTTGGAACGACTGAAAGCCGGAAAGTACAAAACGTGTCAGCACATCTGCTCCCGTCACAATCACATGGTCGTATATACCTGCCTGAATGAGTCGCTTACCGGTCAGGATGGCTAACAATCCTGAAATACAGGCACTGCTGACAACCACCGGCTCATTAACGATACCAAAATGGTCTGCAATTTTCCTGGCAGTAGCCCCAAGTTGCATTTGCTGCACTGGAATTTCCGCAGGCATTTCTGGCAACTCGTGGGTATCTCCGCAGGCAGCTACTGCCTGGGCTTTCTCCACACTTTGTTCCAATAGCTCAATGTTTCCTTTGGTAGTGGATACAATCAATCCAGTACGAGCATTGCGCGGGTTTATACGCGTTTGCTGCAACGCATCCGCAATAGATACGAGCAGCAATCGTTCAAATTTCGTGTATTCATTTGCGTTATACTGCCCAGCATAGGATTCAAGCTGACCGGGGGCCAGCATGGCAGCATAAAACGGAGCAGCGGCATAGGCTGCGTTGTCATGCAGTCGGATGCCACTATTACCCTGCAACACCTGTTCGAAATTCTGAAGGGTAGTACTGCCCAGTGGACTCACAATATTATCAGCGGCAACAAAAACCTTTTGCATAGTACCCTATTAAATCAGCCCCTGTTCCTTTTTCCAATTACTGAAAAAAGGAGGCATAGTAAGTTGCAGCGTGGAGGACTCCTTATCCAGGAACACCTGAACGGAGGAACCTTTCGCTACCACTTCACCAGTGGCTGCATTGGTAAGAATGTATTCAAATTTCATTTTCGCCGCCATATCGTCGATGTAGGTGGTGTGAACCAAAACCTTATCACCATAACGAAGGGGGCGCTTATAATCACACTGGATATTGACCACCGGGACGGTAAATCCTTCGGCAGCAATATCCAGGTAACGAAGTCCGTATTTTTCACCGAAAGCCTCTCTTCCGTCTTCAAAATACTGCACATAATTTCCATGCCATACAATCCCCAACGGATCACAGTCATTAAATCTGATTGTTATGGTGGTGCTCTCGGTTAAACTCATTATTGATTATCCTTTCTTTTTCGCTTTTTTAGGAGCTGCCGGACCTTCTGCTACGGCAGTTTTTCCTGTCTTTTTAGGCTGTTCTGGCTCTTCTACTGGGTCTTTCGCATCTGCATATTTCGCCTGGATTTTTTTGTAGTCGCCATCAAAATTATCCAGTACTTTATAAACAGTATAAGCCCAATAGTTGCGGAAACCAAAGCCTTGGGCCTTGCCGTCCATGCGTTCGGTCATCAGCACACGTTTTGCGCCCATATCAATGATGGTAACATACATGGAGGCCGACTTTTCCGACTTGCTCATCCCATCCATTACCAAAAGTACGCCGATTCCCTTTTTTCCGTCGAAATTGAAGTTTTTTACCAATTTCGCAACATCCTCAGGGGTAAGTCTGTGGAAATCATTTGCGTTATCGGATTTAAGTGTTTCGGAACTGGTGGTAAGATTGTGTTTATTTACCAGGGAGATGTCGTAGGTGACATTTTTGTGTCGGAGAGACCCGGGTACATCGTACTTCTTGGGTTCATTAACGATCACCTGGTTGATCCCTGCAAAGTGACGGTTGATCACATCGGTAGCATCTACGCCGGCGTCGGCGATTACGCGCGCCTGTGTGAAATCGACACCCAGCCAGGTGAAGGAAGAATCCTGATTATCGAGGAAATTCTTCAGTTTTTGTGCCTGAACGGCTGACAAACAGCAAGTCAGCATCAAGGTTGCTACCAGAAAAATTCTACTGGTTTTCATGATGATTAAAATTTAGGGGTTGATGAATATTTTCAGTTCGCACTGAGCCATCACCTTATCCTGATACATCACTTTTGCATTCACCATAGTAGCATTGAAAACTTCTGCTCCTATCACTGTTGTAGTTTCGATGGTAGCTCCGGCGGGAGGTAATTCGAATATTTCAAAGTCTTTTACGGCCCCGATAAAGCCCAATGGTACAGGGGTATTATTCTGTTTGGAAATATAGCCGATACGAGCAGCGGCTGTCTGCGCCATATTTTCCATCAGTCCGGGTGCAGTGAAATGTCCATCTTGTACGAAAATATTATCCTCCGCAATGTGCAGGGCAGTACGGGTAGAGGGGCCCTCTACTTCAAGGATTCCGCTGACCATTACAATAGGTGTGCGTTGCGGAATATAAGCGGTAATATCGTCTGTATGAATAAACATCTTCACAAGTTATTGTATAAAAAGAAATACGAAGTAAATAGAATTATACGAATTTATTAACAGTAAAAACCCGGAAAATACATTGACGGTAAACCTTGGCTTTATTCCTCCCAGAAGTCGAAATAGTTAAACCATTGTTCCGGGTATTTCCGGATCATTTGTTCCATATGGGCCACAAAATCATTCAATGCCGCCGGCTGTTCCTTACGACCTGTATAGACCTTAGGCGGGGTGGCATAAAAATGATAATGGGTAGCGGATTCCTTGAAAGCAAAAACTGCGGAAACAGGCACCCTGAAAGTGGATGCCAGCAGGAATGGGCCCAGCGGAAACTGTGCAGGTGATCCTAGGAGATTGGCTGTCATGGTCTTATTGCCAGGCAGAAACCTATCCGCATGCATACATACCAGTTCCTGGTTGCTTAATGCTTCATTGATGGCGTAAATATGTGAAAGGTCATCCTTCAAGACGATGATATTCACATTCCTGCCCCCAGTGACCGCTGCCAGGTACGCTTTGATACGCTCATGTTCTCCATCGAACATCACAATGTTGATGCGTGTCTCTAACCTTTTGAACAAATGACCGGCCACTTCCCAATTGCCCAGGTGCGCACTGAGGAGAATACCTCCTTTGCCACCTGTGACCATCTCCCTCAAATGCGTTTCTCCATCGAAATCAAAGGTGAATTTATTGGCCATATCAGCCATCACCACCACCTTATCAATCAATGTTTGTCCAAAGATATAGTAATTCCGGTACAGGCTGACGAGGGAACGCAGCCTGCCATACCCTGCTTTTGTATGGAAATATTTGTAAATGGGCCTGGAAGAACTCCAGGAGAAAAGAAAATAATATGCGGCCACAAACCGTAACAGGAAATAAGCAGGATATACGCCTCCATACCGCAATATGGCAATGAATATACTGTATCCCAGCTTATTTCCTTTCGACTTTCCCTGCCAGGACGGCATTACACGAGTTCTTTTTGCTGAATACGAGCAGTTACATAATTGTAAAAATCCTGGAAAGTGACTATGCTTTGAAAGTCTTCAGGTTTTACTTTAAAACCAAAATTATCTTCTATCACTACTACCATGTCAATATAGTCCAGACTATCAAGGTCCAGGGTAGCTTTCAGATTCGCTTCCGGTTTAATATCTTCGAGGTTAGCTTCAAATTCCTCGACCAAAAATTTGTTTGTGACAGTTATTACGTCTTTGAGTTCCATAAATTGTATAAACAGATATAGGTTGATTAATAATTATCAATGGTTACCAACCAAGCCTGTAAAATCTTCAATTAATCGTCCGACGCCAAAGTTAAGAATATATTGGAAGTTACACACAAAGGGGTACATATGAACAGGCTCCCTGTCATTGCGGGCAACGAAATTATACTCTAAATCGGCTAGTATCAATTACTTTCCGTCCCATCCCTTCACGATTAAAGAGGAATTTGTTCCCCCAAATCCAAAGGAATTTGACAAAAATATATTAAATTTTTTATTAATCGTATTAGTGATAATGTTCAGTTTGGCGGCATCATCATCCGGATTCTCCAGGTTGATATTTGGGGCAATGAATCCGTTCTGGTGCATCAGCATGGAATACACGATTTCACTGGCTCCTGCCATCCAGCACTCATGGCCTGTCATGGATTTGGTGGAGCTCACAGGAATATTTCCTCCGAAAACTTCATAAATAGCTTTGGCTTCGCTGGCATCGCCTGCTGGAGTACTTGTAGCATGCGCATTGATATATTCAATATCTTTTGCCTGCATACCTGCATCCTGCAGGGCAATCTGCAAGCTCCTTACAGGTCCGTCTACTGTTGGATTGGAGATATGCGCGCCATTGGAGGAATATCCATACCCTAGTACTTCGCCCAGGATAGTGGCGCCTCTTCTTTGTGCGGATTCCAAACTTTCCAAGATAACAGTGGCAGCGCCGCCGCTGGGCACTAGTCCGTCCCGATCGCGGTCAAACGGACGAGAAGCTTTAGTAGGGTCGCTTTCGCGGGTGGAGAAGGCAGCAATCGCATCGAAATTGCCCATAGAGTAAACATTCACTTCTTGGGCCCCTCCGCAGATAACTGCATCCTGCATACCACTACGGATAAACATATATCCTAAGCCTATCGCATGAGAACCACTGGCGCATGCTGCGCTGATAGTGAAATTCACGCCACGCAGCTTGAAAATAGTAGCCAAGTTCATGGTCACCGTAGAATTCATGGTCTGAAACACGGAACCAGAACCTACCAGCATGGTATCTTTTTTCTCCCGCATGATATCAGTCGCTTCAACCACAGGTTTGGCGGAACTATCATTACCATATAACAATCCTACAGGAGTCCTGTCTATATAATCAGGGTCCATATTCGCCTGGGCCAGCGCCTCGCGGGTGGCCATATAGGCAAATTCAGCCTGTTCAGGCATCATCAGCCTGGCACGTCTGTCCAGCAATCCTTTCAATTCAGGACGCTGCACATATCCTGTAAGCCCCGAACGATAGCCAAATGCTTTCCTTTCAGGGTCCAGTATAATACCGGATTTGCCTTTGTATAATGAATCTCGCACCTCCTCCAGGTTTTTGCCAATGCAGGAGTAGATTCCCATTCCAGTGATCACAACTCTGTTCATAATACCAGCGGTTAACTTTTGTTTGGGATTTTTATCAGGTGTACAAACCACCGTTGATACTCAATACTTCCCCGGTGATATAACCAGCATCCTTAGACGCAAAGAACGCCACAGCGGCTGCTACTTCTTCTGCAGTGCCGAAGCGGTTCATTGGAACCTGGGCTGCCAGTTCTTTTTCATTCAGTTCGGCAGTCATATCCGTTTTGATGAATCCCGGTGCAACGGCGTTTACGGTAACTCCCCGTTTGGCAATTTCTTGTGCAAGGGCTTTGGTGGCGCCAATTACACCTGCTTTCGCGGCTGAATAGTTGGTCTGTCCGGCCAAGCCTTTGATACCAGACAAAGATACCATATTTATAATACGTCCGTAACGTTTCATCAGCATGCTACTCAGCACTTGCTTTGTCACGTGATAGAAGCCATTCAAGCTGATGTTCAGTACATTATTCCACTGTGCCTCGCTCATCATGAACATCAGGCCATCCTCACGGATACCGGCATTGTTCACGAGTACTTCAATCTGATCTTCTTTATGTGATTCTATCCAGGTTCCCAGCACCTGTTTTACGTCTTCGGCGTCTCCTACATTAAATTGTAGCAGCTCACCCGTACTGCCGGCGGTTTTCACGGCCTCCAGGGTTTCCTGGGCGGCCGCTTCATTGCCTTTATAATTGATCAGAACATGGTATCCCAGTTCTGCCATTTTAATACATACTGCTCTTCCTATCCCTCTAGATCCACCGGTTATAAGCGCACATTTCATTGCTTAAACTATTTTATTTTCTACATCTGAACCGGCTGATTGGCCATCAGGTATTCTTTAATATGCTGTAGATCCTTGTATTTCGGACTGTCCTCAATAAATTTAGGGAAAATCGCCCGCACATCTGTGTATATTTTATGTGAGAACGCCGCCAGTCTTTCATGACAATTCAGATAATCCACCGCTTGTAACATGGTCATTACATGAATGGCCAACACTTCGTAGGTATTGGCAATTACCCTGCCAGCCATCAGCGCGGCATTGCAACCCATGCTCACAATATCCTGGTTATCATTATTGTTAGGAATAGAATGTACATACATTGGGAAAGACAACGTTTGGTTTTCCGCAACAGTTGAGGTAGCGGTAAACTGAACACCCTGCATACCGAAGTTAAAGCCCAGCTTGCCCAAATTCATGAATGGAGGGAATTTGTGATTCAACTTCTCATTCATCAGGTAGTTCAACTGACGCTCTGATAACATGGATAATTTGGTAATGGCAATTTTAATCTTGTCCATTTCCAGGGAAACATAATCTCCATGGAAGTTACCACCATGAAATACGTTCTCCAATTTATGATCTACCACTGGGTTATCGCTCACAGAGTTCAACTCCTGTACTACCAGTTGCTCCGCCTGTTTCAGCGTATCATATACTGGTCCGAGGATCTGTGGCACGCAACGGAGGGAATAATATTCTTGTACTTTATCCTTGAAGATTTCTTCTTCCAGTTCTTTGTAAAGATGATCAGGACGATGACGTACCATCTTACTACCTACCAACACTTCGCGCATGATGGCAGCCACTTTGTTCTGACCTTCATGTTTTTTAACAGCATTGAGTTCGGCAGACAAATGATCATCGAATGCTTCCACAATCTCATTGATCATCGCGGAAATGGTAACAGACCATGCGAGCAGTCTTTTCGCCTCAATGAGGTTTACTAGACCAACGCCTGTCATGGCAGATGTTCCATTAATGATCGCCAAACCTTCTCTCACATGGATACCGATTGGTTTGAGTCCAAGTCTTGCAAACACCTCGCTGGTGGATTGTAATTTGTCTTCATACCAAACTTCTCCTTCTCCAATCAACACTAACGCTAGGTGTGCCAACTGTATGAGATCACCACTAGCGCCAACGCCACCATGCTCAAATACGCAAGGGTAAACGTTTTTATTAATCAGGTCTCTCAGCAAATGCACTACCTCAGGATGAATACCAGAATGCGCTTGCATAAAACTGCTCAGACGCGCAATCATCAAACCTTTAGTATGTATTGGAGACATCAATTTCCCAGAACCGGAACTATGGCTGCGAATCAGATTATACTGTAGCTGGAAGGTATCCTCATCACTGATGCGATACTGTGCCATAGGGCCAAATCCGGTATTAATACCATATATCAGTTTTTTTGCGGAGAACTTTTTCAGGAATTCGAAACTGGCTTCCACTTGTTGTAAAGCCGCTGCTTCCAGTACCAGCTCCTCACCATTGTAAAGAACGTTGTACACTTCTTCCAGAGACAGTGCTTTACTTCCTATTGCAACCATGGTTACTATTAAATTAAATTTATTGTTTATGTAAAAAAGTGCTCAAAAATAGCATAAAGCCGGATTTATCCAAATATTTAAACGACTCCGTTCTTAAAATGCGGATAACTACGGTTGGCGGTTTCTACGTGCATGAAAGGTATCAACCTTCCTCTATTGATTGCATAGGCGGAACTACCATGACTTTATCGATACGATGGGCATCCATGTCTACTATTTCAAATGTAAACCCTCTCCAGGTAAACTTCTCCGCCACTTTAGGAATATGCTCCAAATGATGTAGAATGAACCCGGCCAGGGTATCAAAATCCTGCTCAAATTCGTTCATCCATTCCTCTTTATCAAATTCCGCGAGAAAATCATAGAAAGGAATCTGTGCATCCACTAAATAACTTCCATCATCTCTCAGCGTCATTTCATAATCGTCATATTCTTCTGTTTCAGGCATATCCCCTACTATGGCTTCAAGGATATCATTCAGGGTAATCATACCCAAGAATGTACCATACTCATCCACTATAAATGCAGCATGGATGTGCGTTTCCTTAAACTTTTCAAGTACCTGGTAGGCGGTATTATTTTCCGGAACGAACAATGGCTTCTTCATAATCTGTGCCAGGGTAAAGGATTTTCCAGACACGGCATACAAATCTTTAATGGAAACCACTCCTTTCAACGCGTCTACTTCTCCATCACACACCGGATACACAGAGTGCATACTCTCATGAATCTTAGGCTGATAAATGCCTGGCGGCTCATTGATATCCAGCCAGGTAATATCTGTACGATGCGTCATCAGGGAGGTAATATTTCTATCGCCCAGATGAAACACCCTTTCTATAATTTCCTGCTCTTGCTCTTCAATAGCACCGGAAGTAGTACCCTCATTGATGATGGCTTTGATCTCTTCCTCCGTTACATGTGTTTCAGCAGAACGCAGGTTGAATATTTTAACCAATACATTGGTGGAGGCGCTCAGCAACCAAATGAACGGCCAGGTCAACCAGGACAGAAATGTCATCGGGCTAGCCACGCTCTTGGCGATGGCCTCCGGTTTGGCCATGGCAATGCGTTTGGGCACCAACTCCCCCAATACCAGGGAGAAATAAGTGATGACCACTACGATCAGAATAGTGGCCAACGGGCCACTGTAAGGCTGTAATACAGAAATATTGTTGAGCCAGGCCACCACATCTGTTTTGATGTTTTCGCCTGAGTAAATACCGGTAAGGATACCGATAAGTGTGATGCCGATTTGGATGGTTGACAAGAACCTATCCGGATTGTTGGCCAGCTTCAAAGCTGCCTTTGCTTTTTCATCCCCCTTATTGGCCAGGTGCTCCAACCTTATTTTACGGGCGGATACCAATGCTATCTCCGACATCGAGAATAGGCCATTGAGTATAATGAGGATGATGATTATGACGACTTCCATGATATAAAGTCTAAAAATAATTAATTATTCAAATATCAGGGTAATAAAAGCCAGGACCAGTCCTAACGCTATGGCTAGCACTTTCTTCTTGCTCAGTTCGTGGTGTTTGGTGCCACTTTCATAGAAAATGGTCGTAGAAATATGTAAAAATGCTCCGATCACCAGCGCTACCAGATATATTAAATAATGTGATACGACCTCAGAACGATTTCCCAACCATCCTGCCAAAACTGCGGCCAATGGGGTTACCAGGGCAAAAATGATGAGGATTTCCCAAAGTTGCCTCCGGGTTTTGTGCGCGTGAATCATTACGGTCATCAATGTGAGTGCCTCGGGGAGTTTGTGGGCAGCCACCCCCAACATCAAGGAAGGTAAGGCCGACTGATCTTCATACTTGAAGCCCAGTGGTATCCCCTCCATAAATGCGTGTATGGACAATCCCAGCAATAACGGCACTACGGCGATATGGTGATGATGAATTTCCGTAGGAATATGCGAATGCCCGTGCTCCATACCGTGCGACAATTGCTGCAGAAAAACCTGCAGGAAGAATCCCAATACGATATAAATACCGGCAGTATGCCCCAGATCGTGGAAAACTTCCGGTAGCAAATGCATAATGGTTACACCGAAGAGAAAAGCCCCGGTAAACGCCAGCAGATAAATAGTGAAATTGGCGCTGATACGTCTTACCGTCATCGGGATCACTCCCCCGGCAATTGTTGCAGCCAATACCAGTATCAGATAGTTCCAGTTCATGATGTTATTTCAGGTTCCAGTCTTATGCGACGCTTGAAAAAGCTACCGCTCAGCAACCCGATAAGTGCGCCCATCACTGCCCCTCCGAATACATCCAGAGGATAGTGTACACCCACGTATACCTGCGCATAAGCAATGGATGCCGCCCACAGGTAAAACAGCCAGGTGTAACGGCCGAAAGCTGATTTTAAAGTTAAGAAACAAAATGTAGCCAGTGCAAAATGATTGGCAGCATGGTTGGAGGTGAAACTGCCACTCATTGGGCAATACACCACCAGCACCCTGGCATAATGAGATACTATCGGATCTCGACAAGGCCTTATCCTCCCAAAATATTCTTTCAAGAAAAGGCTCGCCTGATCGGATAGCGCAAACGTCAACAGGAAAAAAACGATCCAGAAAAATCCCCTCCAGCCATAGTTAATCGTAATGAACAATGCCAGGAATAAGTATAGGGGCGCCCACATAAACGGTTCCCGTAGCATGGGCATAATCACATCCAGCACGGAGTTATGCCACATGCCATTGATATGAAAAAATAACCATAGATCGCCACGAAGTAGGTGCTCTAGCATGGCTTTGATTTTGTAGCGATAATGATCAGTCGCGGTGAGCGCTGGGCATCATAGCTGTTAAAATGATAATCTCCGAATATATCTGTGATCTCCAGCCCCTGATGTGCAAACATCTCCTCAAAATCTTCCTTGGTGAATGCATTCACACTCTCGGTGTACTGTAGTCTCCTCATCTTCTCCTGATCCAGGATATTGATTTCTTTGATGAACTTTTTATCTTTCAGTTCCCGTCGAATATCAAATACCACTGAATCTTTATCTTTTACTTCTGCACTTACCAGGTGTTCCGCTACATAATTACTATTCAAGTAATCCAGCACCAGCTTACCTCCTGGCTTCAAGGCATTTTTCAACGTACGCAGGGCATTATCGTTATCCCGTTGGGTATCAAAATAACCGAAGCTGGTGAAGAAGTTAAATACGACATCAAAAAAATTAACGCGGAAGGGTAAACGCATATCATGCTGGAAAAAACTCAGATGTGCGTTTTCCAGTTTTTTTGCTGCATTGATACTCTCTGTAGAGAGGTCAATGCCGGTTACATAATACCCTTTGTCTGCCAAATATTTGGCATGACGGCCTTTCCCACAGGCCACATCCAGCATCTCTGCATCGCTTGCGGGGTGCAGGTATGCCAGCAGTTTATCAATAAAAGCAGCTGCTTCCTTTTCATCACGATTGCTATACAGCAGGTGATAATAAGGAGAATTGAACCAATCTTTAAACCATGATTTTTCTGCTTCCACTGATCTCTATTATTTTTTATTGTTAAACAGTAAATATCGTGTGCTTTGATAATAGCCACGTGTTAAATTATCTAAATATTTTGCGGTATCAGGCTGTTGGGAGATGATGTTCCGCTGTGGATCTACTTTCAGATCATACAGCGCGGTCGCATTGGTGACCCTGTTCACCTCGTACAGATACTGATCTCCCATCAAGGCGTAATAGTTCTGCTGATTACGCATATAGGTCATGAAGGTATATTTTCCTTTCACAACGGTACTATCAAACAGGTCTTGCCCCATGGTATAGTTATTATAAGGCATACCCACCATACCAGCTACTGTTGGATATACATCCACGAGATTGGCCGGAGTGGTGTTGACCTGACCGCCAGTAATATGTTTCGGACTATACATGAAAGCCGTCACATGTACGCCTCCGGTAGTCATTTCATACTCTGGCAGTGGCATAAAGGTGTATGGATTCAGAATACAGTTATGATCTCCGAAGAATACGAAGATCGTATTATCGAGATAGCCGTCTTTCCGCGCCATATCGATCAAATGACCTACGTTATAGTCTTCATAACGAAGGGCATTAAACTGATCTATAGATACAAATCCAGATTTATCGAATTTTGCCTGATCAATATCTTTCTTCTCCAACTTTTTGAAGTCGCCCGCACCTTGGGTGGTAGTATAAGGCGGGTGGTTATCTGCTAGTTGCAGGAAGGCTACGAACGGCTGTTTCTTATCATTATTTTCTTTGAAAACGGCACTAGCGGCATTCACCAGGTCATAATCTGAAATCCCCCATACATCTGCTTTCGGCGCATCGTAATCCCCTTCTTCATAAATCTTGATACCTTCCACATTGTTAGTAAATACCGCGCGGATATTAGCCCAATTGGTATTACCGCCGAGGAGATAATATTTCTTATAGCCTTTGAACTGATCCATGACGATACGCTGATCCAGCATTTTCGGATGGCGACTCGCAGTACGCACGAGGGTTACATCTGGCAGACCTGTGGTAACGCCAAATACTGTTCTGGCGGTACTTATCGCCGGAACATAGAAGTTCTTGAAGAGTATACCGCTATCGGCTAAACGTTGCATGTTTGGCGTAGCCTTCATCGGGTTGCCATACATGCTGGTAGGGGCCGCTCCGGTAGATTCCAGCATTACCAGAACTATATTCAGCTTAGGTTTGGTGCTATCGCCGGCGTGGCTACGTTTATAGTCCAGTGTATTTACGTCCGGATGGTTTACACCGAGATAGGCGGCGGTAGCCTCGTAATATTTTTTAGTTTCGGGTAGGTCGAAGGTGTCTTCGTTCACGCTTAAATTAGACATGAAATACAGCACAGGGCTCAATCCCAAACTAGTCACGCCATTGTCGCGGGTGAACATAGCCTGGCTCCAGCGCAGCGGGAAATAGGCGAAATTACCATAGATACCGGCTGCTGTCAGGAGGATCAGGGCGGAAGTCCAACCGATAAAAGTTCCTTTAGTTAATAACTTCACTGGTTCTGCAGCAAAGTGTTTCCAGATAGCCTTTTGGAGGCGTACAGCCAGGAACATGAATACCGCAATAGCGAGGATGCCGCGTACTACAGGGTAGCTTTGCCATACCATCCGGGCATTGTCTGCGCGTTCTCCTTTAGCGAGGAAGCGGAGTACAGAGGGATCTAGGCGGATGCCCAGGTAGTCATAATGTCCGAGATCGAGGATATATAATAAGGTGAGACCCAGGTACAAAATAAAGAAATAGATAAAATTAGCCCGGCGTATAGCCTTTGACGTGAAGAAGCCATTGCGCCAGATTAATGTGACAATCAGCACTGGGGCTATAAGTATTAATGTAAGACGCAGATCAAATTTAACGCCCAGGTACCACGCTTTTCGGATGATGACGCTGTCTGTGATGGTGGTCTTGAAAAAGAACAGGTAAAAGATCACTCTGAAGAGGACCGTCAGCAGGAAAAGGCACAGTGTCTGAACAAACACATAACGAATATACCGGGGTATACCCTTCCATAAGTTTTGCATGTAACGTATAGCCGTTTTTTTAAAAGCGTAGCTGCAAATATAATATAAGTTGGCAGATAAGCGGGTTTAACAAAACCTTATAAAGGATTGGGCATCATAATTTACTAATTAGGAAATCTGGAACGGTTTTTTTTATATTTGCCTTCCTTAAAAAACAGATACTTGTGGCACTGATCAAATCGATATCCGGAATACGCGGAACCATAGGCGGCAGGCCCGGTGAGGGACTTTCTCCACTAGACGTAGTAAAATTTACGGCAGCGTACGGCACCTGGCTGTGCAGGAATACAGAAAACCGGAAGGTGGTAATTGGCCGTGATGGCCGTATCTCCGGCGAAATGGTAAAAAATCTCGTTGTTTCCACCTTAACAGGTCTGGGAATTGACGTGGTAGACCTTGGTTTATCCACTACCCCTACGGTAGAAATCGCTGTAAAAATGGAAAATGCTGCGGGCGGGATTATCCTTACCGCCAGTCACAATCCAAAAGAATGGAATGCCCTGAAATTGCTGAACAGCGAAGGGGAATTCATTTCTGGTGAAGACGGAGCCACTCTCCTGGAAATTGCTGCCAGCGAAGATTTTAACTTTGCCGACGTAACCAAACTGGGTACTTATACCCAGGATGATTCCTATCTGCAAAAACACATCGACCTGATTGTAAACTATCCATTGGTAGATGTTCCAGCTATCAGAGAACGTAATTTCAAAGTAGTAGTAGATGCCGTTAACTCTACTGGGGCTATCTTCGTTCCTGCCCTGCTTAAAGCCCTGGGCGTAGAACAAGTAGATGTACTGTTCGGTGAAGTAAACGGTAAATTCAGCCATAATCCGGAACCATTACCGGAAAACCTGACTGCACTTTCTAATGAAGTAAATAAAACCAAGGCTGACCTGGGAATCGCTGTAGATCCAGACGTAGACCGTCTGTGCTTCGTATGCGAAGATGGCAGCATGTTTGGCGAAGAATATACCCTCGTAGCAGTGTCCGACTATGTGCTGTCTAAGCGCAAGGGCAATACTGTTTCCAACCTTTCTTCCACCCGTGCCCTGAAGGATGTTACCTTGAAACATGGCGGTACTTACGCCCCTTCTGCAGTGGGTGAAGTAAACGTGGTGAAGAAAATGAAAGAAGTACAAGCGGTAATCGGTGGTGAAGGAAATGGTGGTATCATCGTTCCAGATCTGCATTACGGCCGCGATGCCCTCATCGGCATTGGTCTCTTCCTCAGCCATCTGGCCCACAGTAAGAAAAGCATCAAAGCGCTCCGCAATAGCTATCCTGACTATTTTATCTCCAAAAATAAAATTGAGCTGGATAAAGGAGTAGATGTGCAAACGATCTTCGGTAAAATCAAGGATAAATACAAAAATCAACCGGTTAACACCGAAGACGGTCTGAAAATCGAGTTCGAAACAGATTGGGTACATCTTCGTACTTCCAATACCGAACCTATTATTCGCATTTACGCTGAATCTCAGAACGAGACGACAGCCGATAATATCGCTAAGAGAATTATGCAGGATATCAAAGAATTCATGCATTAATTCCGCTGGAAGGTTTACTTCCTGCTATGTATTTTCTAACGTATCAAGAGCCGAAATTGACGTCTGCGACGTTAATTTCGGCTCTTGATCTTTTTTATTGTCCCTGCCCTGCGGGCAGGGACAACAGGCAGGGACTGACCAACACGGTTTTGTCTCCATCACCTACCCTTTTTAGTCAGCCCCAGGCAGGAGATGTGCTTAATGTACCCGGTAAGACAGCCCAACATTTACGGTAGTTGGCGAACCAGGGAAGATACCTCCCCAGAAATCATATCGATGCGTAAAGTAACGCTCATTCAATAGATTGTTGGCAGTCACGCTAACACCCCAGTTTTTCCAATTGTAATTCAGGGAGAGATTTAACAAATTATAAGACGGGATGGCGCCATTGCTGCCATCTGCGGAAGGTGCTTCTGTATTAGCGCCGTCATTGTATTGCTTACCTGTAAAGGTATTCCAGAGATTCGCCATTAGTACACCTGCTCCAATTGGCGTTTGATAACGGGCGCCTACTGTCAACATTTGTTGAGGAGCGTAAGGCAATAAATTACCTTTAAAAGCACCTTCTTCAAAAGTAGCACGCTGAATAGCGCCAATGGTATATAAACGCATTCCCTTGAATGGAATTATGTTCAGCTCAAATTCAACACCTCTGTGCAAAGCCTTGCCAGCATTGGAGTAAACGCCACCTTCTTCTGTGAGTTTGTGATTAAAATCCAGGATATAGCCGCTTAAACTCAGATCCAGCCAGTTGAACGGATTGGTTCGGATACCAATTTCATAGTTGTTGGAAGTTTCGGCACCCAGACTATTCCCGTTTTTAACTGTTCCAGGGTCCAGTGCCGCATAAAGTACTGGCGGGTTATAACCTTTAGATGCATTGGCATACACCCGGAATCTGTCCATTGGTTTATATAATAACCCGAATGAATATACGAGAACGTTGGTTTCGGTAGACAACTGCTGCCCGGACATATAATCATGCTGTCCATAATTAATGGCGGTGTACCTTAAGCCTGGTGTAAAACTGAATTTATCCGAGAAGTGGATTTCATTCTGGATATAACCTTCCATTACATTGGTAGGAATGGTGGTATTGAAAGTAGTTTTCCCCACATGTTGCAGCGGATCATCGCCGAGTACCTTTATGCTGTTCGTCTGATCCCCCAGGTATTTCAAACCTACAATTAACGCGTTGTCAAATCCCAGCAGTTTATTAGTACGATTATATTCCAATACGGCGCCGCCGGTAAATATATCTCTCAGATCGCCAAGGATGGAGCTTTGTTTTCTTTGGGTATCATACCACCAGTTACGTTTGTAATAGTTCGCAAACACAGACAGGGAAAGGTTATTATTCGCGTCAATGGTCTTTTTATAGGTGATAGCAGTGGAATATCGTTGTGCAAAAAAGATGTCAAAAGGATTCACACTCTGCCTGTAATTCTCTTTGTATTGTTGTTCAGACAGTCCGCCTGGAGTTTCCGCGTCTTCCGTATATACATTTCCTGAAACAGACAATTCATTGGTCGAATCAATTTTTGTACCCACTCGGAAAGTAACATCATTGGTATTAAAAGCGGACCTGCTAGTACGGAACCCATCACCCTGGCGGCAGTTGTAATTCACATAATAGTTGAATTTACCATTATCCCCGTAAGCAGAAACGTTTGCATTCAGGTAACGATAACTACCAGCTTCTATGCTGGCTTCCGCATTAGGTTGTCCTTGTCCTTTCTTCGTAATCAGGTTGATAACACCACCAATGGAACCTGCACCATACAGCACTGGAGAGGCGCCTTTAATCACTTCAATCCTTTCCAGGGAAGCAATGGGCAACATGTAATAAGCACCCAATTGGCCATAACTCTGGCCCAGCGGGATTTTACCATCTACCAACACCACCACGTACCCATTCCTTCCCGGATCGAGTCCGCGAAGACCGATACCTGGTTTGAGTCCACGTCCATCCTCATCCTGATAGTTGGCTCCAGGGATCAAGCGGATCGCGTCTCCCACCGACTGAATACCCAATTCCTGGATTTGTTGATGGTTAATAATATTGACCGTGCTGGCAATATTTTTAATCTTATTATGGATACCGTTGGAAGTAACGGTCACATTCTGTAAGGAGATGTTCCAAAGGCTATCTTCGGAAGGTTTTTTCTCTTTGGCTGATCCGGGTTGTTGTGCATTTCCACTGATATAAGAACCGAAGGTCATCAGGGAAATCAAGCAAACATAAATCCATGCTTTCATAATCAAATAGGCGCTTTAACAGCGCACAAAATTAGAAGGAGCAGAAAAGATTATTTACTCGAATGCGGAAAAACCAGATTTTAAAAGTATTATTTAAAATATATATTACTTTCTTTAAATCAAGATTTTATCTATAATACAATCTATCAAATCGGGAAAAACTAATTTATCATCAAAGCCTACCGACTCTGTTCTGCTTACAGAATAAGTATAGTTATAAACATCAAAGGTCCCGGGAATCCCGGGACCTTTGATGTTTTATTGAAACGTTGATGTCGTTTTAGATAATCTCTTTCAGTTTGGCAATCACTTTATCTACTTCTGCTTTGGTATTGTATTTAGAGAAGGAGAAGCGTACAGCAATCTGATTAGGATTGTTGTTGATAGCCTGGATCACGTGAGATCCTGCGTTGGCGCCGGAAGTGCAAGCACTACCGCCGGAAGCACAGATACCGTTGATATCCAAGTTGAAGAGGATCATTTCAGTTTTCTCCGTTTTAGGGAATGAAACATTTAATACGGTGTAAAGGCTGCGGCCTTTCAGATCACCGTTGAATCCTACTCCAGGGATATGCTGTAGCAACTGTTCAACCATGTACATACGTACATCATTGATATGTTTGCTATGTTCTTCTTGTTGAGCAGTGGCCAGTTCCAGCGCTTTGGCAAAACCGATGATACCATACAGGTTCTCGGTACCGGCACGCATGTTACGTTCTTGGCTACCACCTTGGAGAAATGGCGTGATTTTCACGTTTTCGTTGATGTACAAAATACCAACACCTTTAGGGCCATGGAATTTATGACCGGCGCCGGTAATGAAATGTACAGGCGTATTGCGCAGGTCAAATGGATAGTGACCTACTGTCTGTACAGTGTCCGAATGGAAAATAGCGTCAAACTCTTTGCAGAGGGCGCCTACTGCGTGGATATCCAGCAGGTTGCCAATTTCGTTGTTGGCGTGCATTAAAGTCACCAGGGATCTTTCTTTAGAACCGGCGAGTAATTCGCGGAGGCTTTCCAGATCCACATGTCCGTTAGGCAACAGCTTTACGTAAGACAGCTTCACCCCTTCATGGTGCAGATGTTCTACGGTATGCAGGGTAGCATGGTGCTCAATAGGAGAAGAGATGATGTGTTTACATCCCAGATCTCTAATAGCTGCATTGATAGCAGTGTTGCTGGCTTCAGTACCACCAGAGGTAAAGAAAATCTCACCTGGGTGGGCATTCAGGATTTTAGCTACTGACTTGCGTGCGTTTTCGATTCCCAGCCGGGACTCCCTACCATAAGAGTAAATAGAAGAAGGGTTTCCGAACTTCTCCGTCATGTAGGGCAGCATAGCTTCCAAAACTGCTGGGTCCAGCGACGTGGTGGCTGCGTTGTCAAAATATATTCTTTCCAATGCGATGGTTTTTGAAAAAAAGAATAATAATGGTGGTTTCAAAAAAACAGGGCAAAGGTCCGAAAAAAATACGAATTACGAATTTTTGTTGATGACGTCATAGAACCGGTCGCGGTACCCGTCACTAATGGGAATGGACTGATTGGCAATCATCACGGTATTCTTTTCCACCGAGTTGATTTTATTCAGGCTCACCAGGTACGAACGGTGTACCCGAATAAATTTATCTGCTGGCAACCTGGTCTCGAAAGATTTGAGGCTGCGGAGCGTCAATACGGGCTGGACCTGCGTATAAATCTTGGTGTAATCCTTTAAGGCTTCGATGAAAAGGATGTCTTCCAGATTTATCTTAATTATTTTATATTCTGTTTTGATAAATATGTAATCATTTAACCAAGCAGCTTCCACTACAGGGCTAGATTTTTGTTGGTTGGCAGACATTAGCTCCCTGGCCTTCCCGGCTGCTTTCAGAAAACGTTCGAAGGGAACGGGTTTCAGGAGATAATCTACCACATCCAAGTTAAACCCATCCAGGGCATATTCTCCATAAGCAGTGGTAAAAACTACCATAGGCGGATGTTTGAGGGATTTCAAGAACTGTATACCGGTAATATCAGGCATTTTGATATCCAAGAATACCAGGTCTACTGGTTCATCTTGCAGGTATCGCAGCGCAGTAGCTGCATTTTCGAATTTACCTTCCAGCGACAGGAAAGGGACTTTCCGGATATAATCCTCGATGATTTCCAGGGCCAGAGGCTCATCGTCTACCGCAATACACTTGATCATTTTTTCAAGAACAGTTTAAGATCAACAATAAATTCACTACCGGCATCCTGGATATCCAGGGCATAGTCTTCGGGATAAAGCAATTCCAGTCTTTTGGTTACGTTCTGCAATCCTATACCGCCTCTCTCCGCCACTCGCTCTTTAAAGTGGCTGTTTTTAACAATTAGTCGGATCATATTTTCATCAATCGAAATATCAATGTGAATGAATGACTCTTCTGCATAGCTAATCCCATGCTTGAAGGCATTCTCTACAAACGGCACTAGCAACATCGGCTCTATTAATAAGGTGCCGGGGGCCCCGCTTACATTATAAACTATATCTATATCCTTGGGAAGACGTAATTTTTGAATGTCTATATAATCTTGTAGGTACCGTAATTCGTGTTCTAGCATCACTTTGGCTTCATTGGACTCATAGATCATATAACGCATGATGGTCGATAGCTTCAGGATAGCATGTTCCGTCTGTTCCGAATGTTTATGCGCCAGGGAATAGATAGTGTTTAGACAGTTAAAAAGGAAGTGAGGATTAATCTGTGACTTTAAAAATTTTAACTCGGCATTTAATTTCTCTACTTTCAGCTCTTCTCGTTGTTTCTCACTCTTAAACCATTCCTGCGCAATCTTTATAAAACCGCTCATAAATAACATGAGCAAAGCAAAAAATCCCGATCGTCTTAATACCTCGGGAAACAATAGATATTCCCAGAAACTTGGCCTAACACCCCCCATACCCAACATTCTCATTCTTCTGGGAATGGGTATTAAACTGTCAGGATCCGAAATCATTTGATGAATAACAGGAGGCCCTGGATGCAATGCCGGAATCACTTCTTCTACCACTTGATGAAATGGCGGCGGTGTTCCCACTTGTATTTTAAACGAAGGGCTAGCACCAGAAGTTACTACCTGCTCATTCAATTTTTTATCTGCTCGAAAAGCCACTGCTGACGCGGCATGCATACGCGGACCAAATACGTAATAATCCAACGATACTTGCTGCAAGGTGATAAATACAATCAACAATATAATACTGCTGAGATAAACGGCGATTTTCTTCTGGTTGAAAAACTTCGGTATCAGTACGTAAATATTCAGATAAAATAACCCGATCAATATAAGGTTATCCACTAGCTCTTTCACGAAAAAACCAGGATGCAAGATCTTTATCCGATATATAAAAAAAGGCATGAACAGAAAGCATGTCCACGCTAATACGTGCAGGCTGATAATGAACGGACGATACCTCGTTAGCTGTTTTAAGTTAAGCATCTTCTAAACGATGCGATAAACTTAGTAAGGATCTGGATATACTAGTGTTAAAATGTGTTAATCGAGTACATACAATATGTTAAAATAAAATATCCAATTAAAATACTCTTAAAGATTCCTTAAAATCTATTAAACATGGCGTTCTCCGCCTATGCTCAAAATAAAAAACTGAACTTGACGTCTGCGACGTCAAGTTCAGTTTTTTTCATTTTTTTCGTTGTTCCTGCCCGATGGGCAGGAACAACAGACAATAGATTTCTGTTTATCAGTAATTAATCTGTAACGATTTTAAATCTGCTTCACTGATGGAAGGAATTTTATGATGGGTGAGTTTTGTCACCACCATATTTCCTACACGCAGCGCATCATCTTTTGATGTAAAAGGTCTGTTGCCTGGAAGTCCGGGAATAGCATCCTGGTAAATGTAGGTTTTCCCCTCTACGACTACCTTGTATCCCCAGCCATCTTGCACCTGGAAAGGCTCTGCCACGACAGACAACATATCATCCTGTTTGGATTCCGTATGTTTTGCGAAACGCCAGGCAACTACTGCCAGCAATACCATGAAGCTGGCAAATAGTAGATAATTACGCTTAGTCATTGGGATTGTATTGTGCAGTTGGATCAAATTCCCGCATATCATCAAATGGTTGGCTGGAGCTGGTTCCCAGTACTAAGAATCCACGATCATTCACCGTAAAGCCGGTAGCATAGCTGCGTGCCGCACCTTCAAAATCTGTTTTCTGTACCCACAGATCAGTGGTAGGATCGTATTCCCATACAGCGGTAGACAATCCGCTTTTTATACCGGTAGCGATGTAACCTTTTCCTTTCATAGCAAATGATGCAGCGGCATAACCAGCGAAGTTGTAAGCATCATCATAGCTTTGATCAGATACATTGGCAATAGGACGTAATTGTATCCACGCGGACGAATCTGCATCATAAGCATAGAAGTCAGTTACATTCGTACCATTAGCAGTACCCATGCACACATAGGCTCTGTTACCGATCACAAAAACAGAAGCATCTGTTCTCTTTCCGGTATTGATACTCAGTGCTTGTGTCCAAGTATTGCTGGTTGGGTCATATTTCCAGTTATCTTTCAGCCAGTTACCATCATAACCAGTAGCAATGTATCCTTGGTCTTTTAATGCGAATCCAACAGCGCCATAACGTGCAGTTCCGGCGAAATCGGCCTTACGGGTCCAGGCATTAGCAGTTGGATCGTATTGATAGAAATCGCTCAATTTATTCAGGCCATCATAACCGGTACCAATATATCCTTTACCGAGTGCAGCGAAGCCAGTGGCGTTATTACGACCCACACCAGGGAACATGGCTTTCTGCGTCCATTGATTCAGGTTAACATCATATACCCAAAAGTCCTGCAGCCTGTTCGTACCATCGTAACCGGTACCCACGTAGGCTAAATTATTAATCACAAATGATGCGGCAGCGCTTCTGGCCACCCCTTCAAATTCAGAACGCTTGATCCAGTTACCCAGTTTGGAGGTAGATGTACTGTCCTTGGAACAAGAAGCCAACACCGAGGCGATCAATAATAAACTATAACTTTTGAAATTACGCATTTGCATATCCTTTTTAACAGCGCCAAAATTATCCGCAGTAACATTCCGTCAAACAGGAAATAGATCGTCGCCCGTTTTTACGGGATAAATCCCTGTTTTTTATCTGCCAGCAGTAATCTTTGGGGTGATAAGTCCGCTAGGGCCGCTATTGGCGGCACATGGAACGGATGTTCCTGTTCGTCGATAAAATTCCCCTATTGGCATATTACAGCTCAAGTAAGTATCGATCCTGTCTAAAATTGCGCACTATGAATTATAAAAGGGATCATTTCATTTACAGGATCTTTCGTTTTCCGCTAACGGGTATCCTGGCTATAGTGCTACTGATAGCAACATTATCTTCCTGTCAGAAAGCAGGATTTACTTACGACAATATCATTGCTAGTAATCAGAATACAGATTATATCCTGAGTGATACCCTCACGGTACAAATGCAGAGTGTCCAGTATGATTCCGTTCCTACTTCCGGCGCTGGCAATGCCCTCGTAGGTCAGAATACAGACCCGCTCTTTGGTAAAATCACCGCCGGTACCTACTTCCAGATTGCAGCACCTCCTACCCTGGATATCCCGGAATTCGGCGCTACCTACGATTCTATGGTGCTGGTGATGAAACCCAATGGATATGCTGTTGGCGATACTACCATCCAACAGGATTTCCGCATTTACCGCGTACAACAAACCATTCAGCCGGCTACCAACTATATCAATATTTACAACAACAATACTTTCCAGACGGAAACCACACCTTTAGCTTCGTTTACCGGCATCCTCCGACCTAAAACGGATAATGTTATCAGGATACCAATGTCAGACGCACTGGGCGCACAACTGTTTGAAATGATACGCAGCAAAAGCGCGGATATCAGCACTTCTGCTACCTGGTTACAATTCTTTAAAGGGCTGAATATTGAAGCCGGTCCTACTAGTAAAACAGTAACCGGTTTCCTGGCAAACGATAGCTCCCTCTATATGCGACTGTATTATCATATTAATGAGGCGATTACAACAGTTAAATATGCTGATTTCAAGATGACGGCTCCTACCCTTCAGTTTAACCATGTGGCGTATGACCGCTCAGGTACTGCTATTAGTCCCCTGAGCCATACTGCGCCTACACTGTCGTCTTCCAGCACTGGCAATGCAACATATATGCAGCCTATAACGGGATTGGTTACACGTATTGATATCCCCTATCTAAAAAGCCTCCTACAACTAGGGAAATACTTCCAGCTTATGAAGGTCTTACTAACGGTAGAACCCATAGCTGGCAGCTATTCCAATTATCGGCTCCCACCACGGCTCGCACTCTGCCACATGGACGCCAATAACAAGATTACAGATACCCTTTCCTACGGCTCCCTGGTAATCGATAATATGTTCAACGAACATACTTTCTATCAGTACGATATCACTTCCTATTGTCAGACAGAACTTTCCACTACGGGATATACTACACGTGGACTGGCATTGACACCTAGTGCATCCGATGGCAAAATCACTTTGGACCGACTCGTATTGGGTGACAAACAAAATTCAGTCAATAAGTTAAAAATCCAGGTTTACTACATACTGTACAAATAGGACTACATAGTTACTCAACATGAGAATAAAGAAACAACATATACTTTGGGTGTTGATGCTGGGTGCGAACGTCGCAAAAGCGCAGCACGGGCTTAATTCCATTTACTCTGCCTTTGGTATCGGGGACCTTGAAACCAGGGATTACAGCCGCAACTATGGCCTGGGAAGCTCCGGCATCGGGCGGCGCCCAGTGGGTTACCTCAATGAATTGAACCCCGCTTCCTATAGCGGATTAGCGCCGCAAAACTTTATGATGGATGTGTCTATCGGCGCTACAAATGTTGGCTATACCGGCAATAACCTTTCCCAAAACGCCACCGATGTTAATTTCAAGCGACTGGCAATAGGCTTCAAGGCTTCAAAATTCTGGGGTATTGGTGCAGGGATTACGCCTTTCAGTAGCATGAACTTTAAATTGCTTAACAAACAATATATCACCGGAACCGGCGCTCCCGTAACTGGCACTATGGAAGGTACCGGCGGTTTAAACAGGGCTTATATCTCCAATGGGTTTCAGCTCTCCAAAAACTTCTCCGTTGGAGTTTCCACCGGGTTTTTGTTTGGTCCGCTGAATGTATCTCAAACAGTGGGCTCCGACTCTGTTGTTACGCAGAACAATGCATACACTTTCAAACCTAACTTCACCGCAGGTGGACAGTACACCGGTAAAATCGGGAAAAACTGGGTGCTGGGCTTGGGAGCTACCTATCGCTTCCAAACCACGATGAAGCTCCAGGAGAAAGTGAATATCGTTAACCAAGCCGAAACCGTGCTGTTCACAGAAGAACAGACCCCGCAGTACTTCAAGCTGCCCGCCGAAATGGGTGGTGGTATCTCCCTTAGTAATGGTACGGTTACCTGGGTGGCAGATTATCGTCAGCAGCAATGGAATGGCCTGCAAGACAAAGGTACCGGCTATTATTACCAGGACGGTCACCGCTATTCTACCGGTATTGAATACGCATTACAGAAGAAATACTATAACAGAACCTATGAAGGCATGACCTTCCAGGCAGGCTTCAGCTATACGCAGTCGCCGTTGGTGATCAATGGCACCGCCATTTCTGATAAGTCAGGCAGCATTGGATTTTCTGCTCCGAGCAAAAATGGACAACTCAGGTATTATATTGGCCTGGAAGCTGGACAACGAGGCACCAGCGCCAACGGCTTAATTAAAGAAAATTATATCAAAGCTGTCTTCAATTTCAGTTT
Source organism: Chitinophaga sp. (assembly GCF_019236475.1). Classification (GTDB taxonomy): domain Bacteria; phylum Bacteroidota; class Bacteroidia; order Chitinophagales; family Chitinophagaceae; genus Chitinophaga. The sequence continues at coordinate 96,530 of NZ_JAFAIX010000006.1, read as the reverse complement.
GAGAGACATATGGTTCATCAAGCGAACGTATAATTAATTTCAACGCATCAAAAAAGGCAGCCCTGCGAATGGCTGCCTTTAATTTTTCACCAGGTACTGAACCCACAACACCCGGTGGTTATGTAATTGTAACACTCCTCAAAATTTAGTACGGACAGATATGTATACCTGAAATACCTGTTTGAAACTGAGTTTGCTAAAGTCCGAGACTGATTCGCTTTTTTAATTGGCAGGGCGTATTTCACCAACAATATTGCCAGTAGACATATTGAGCAAGTGATTGCTAATTTTCAGAAGTCCTTCCTTAAGTGCGCCATCCTCGAACCTTGCTGCGGCCTTTTTATATTCCTGCCCGATTATAAATAAATCGTGATCATCAAAACAAGGAGGTTGTGGAGGCTGTGGTCCTTTTGGCGGCCATTCCAGATCAACCAGAGGAGGTATATGCAAGTGACAGAATGCATGGGTAAGGTGCTTTAAATAATTGCTGAGAAGTTCAGCCCTTCTTTCTGCAATCTGTTCAATCACAGCAGCAAAAGAAATAGATTCACTCGCTACAGCACGGGCAAATTTTTCTTTAAAGCTGGTCTTATCCCAATTCGGACGTGGCCATGGAAAAAAATCGTTCATATCAAGATGACGACTCGCCAAATGTTCAAGAACGCTCACTTTCCATGCTTCACGAATGATTGGGCCTATAGGCCATGGCCATGGGCCCGGATCGTCAGGATTTGGGAAATAACTACCACCAATAGTGGCCTTGGCAGAAATACCTGCCAAATGCTCAATATTAGAAAAGACGGGGTTTGACATAACATTAGAAATTTGGAGTTAATAAATAAATGGATTCACTAAAAAATTAGTCGTGCATAGAAATGCTCAGGGAAACAACTTTTATAAGATTTTTTTTACCAAAAAGATAATGGCCATCAATAGTACTGCTCCAATCAGTACCCACCACCAGGAGAATTTGCTACTTTCAGCTACCCGCACAGGGCTAGTATCTCCCATCAATACAGTGGCCGCCCAATAGTAGGGTAGTTGTCTGTCTATATCATTATTACTCAGATATTTTATTTTCGCCTGTTGTAAAGCGATATCCTTACGAATACCCTTTGCCAGCGCGGCATGTAGGCTTTCCGTCAGTTCATAAGTGGCGGTGTTGTCGATTTGCCAGAGGGCCGTAATGACGGATGGAATACCCGTGAGGGTAAATCCGCGGGCTAGACTCAACACGCCTTCCCCTTGGGCTAGTCGCCCTGAGCCTGACTCACAGGAGGATAAAATGATCAACGACGTAACCGTGTCTTCCAACAACTTAATTTCCGGCAAACGGATAGTAGCATCTGCTAAATACAATACGGGCTCTCCCTGCGCCGTTCCTGCACTTGCATGTGTATACAATTGCACCACACTACTACGCGGCAACTGTTCCAGGAAATTTTTCCTGGTGGCATTGGTGCCCAATAAAATGCGGACGCCCTGATAATCAGCCCGAATGTTATCTACCGACCTATCTGCTCCCAACAACGGCTGGACCTGCATTTCAGTCGCATAGTTCACCGGCGCTACTCCCAGAAAATCATAAGCTGCACCGTTATGTATGCGAGCACGCTTTATCAAAGAACGCGCAGAATATACATAGCTGAAAGCATATTGCTGCACCAGTAAACTATTCCGTTGCGACGTATCCGTATGCAGCGCTTCCAGTGGCAGGAAAAATTCATCCGGGGAAACAATTACGCTACCTTGCTTTAACTGTAATGGCGCCACCAACTGCTGGTACATCTTCCACGATAAGATGGTATACTGCCGATAATCCGCCGCCGTCATGGTACGCTGTGTCAATAGTTGCTGTAGAGACTTCAGTTCATCGCGATTACAGGAAAACCGATGCAACTGTTCCCGTGTAGGTGTCACCGTTAGTACATACGCATTGCTATCCGTCAGGAAATAACTCACCATCGACTCGCCCGCTTGTAGCAAGTATTTCCGGATATCTCCGGGCCTGATGCCTGTAGTATCATATTTGTAACTGAAATAACCAGGATGAGTAGCTTCCAGGTTGGAAATATATCGTTCCAGCGCACTCCTGGCATCAAAGAGCTGGTGCGCTACCTGTCGATATGCCGAACTGTCTGGAGTCATAGACTCCAACTGTTGCCGCAACGCTGTTTCGTGTATGCGTAGCTGTTGCTCTTGGTCCGCATCTGCCGAAGGCAAATATTGCTTCGCACCCAGCTCATTCAATTTATCATTCAACAATACCGCCCTGCTTTTCTCAAAGAAATGGCAAGCTGTAAACGCATCCTGCATCAGGTAACAAACTTCTATTGCCTGTGCATACATCTTGCGCGTACGATCCCGCCAGTATAATTGTGTGGATTCACCGTACTGTTTTCTTCGCATCAAGTCTACCACCTGATCCGCAGCCAGATAGGTATGCAATGCCGCCAGCAGCACATTTTTATTGTTGCTAGTTTTGTACAAATCCAACAACGACTCCCCTTTATTACTCAGCAACGTATACACGAAATAATCATTTGATACCCGATGTAATGTTTCATAGTCGGGGTTCCTAGCAAATGATGTATCTGTAAACTGCAATGGAAGCGTGTTCAGACCCGCTTGATAATTCTCTAATGCATGTTTATAATCTTTAAGGTGCCAATAGGCAGAACCGATATTGTTATACACACCTGCCAATACATAAGCATCTCCGGATTTCCGAGCAAATGCAATTCCTTCCCGATAGCAGCGCATGGCCTGTTGCGGGTTCTTCATTACTTCCGCATAACAGTTCCCTAGGTCGAGCGTATTGCGGGCACATTGATCCCATCGTTGGAGCCGACTATTTTGCAGAATGGCTGCGCGATACCATTTTATCGCTTCGGCGGTGTGTTTCTCTTTGGCCAGTACGCTGGCGTAAATCGCATAACAGGAAATACGATGTTCCATCGGCGCACTGGCAGGTAACAGCGCTACCGCCCGCCTGATAACCGTTCCGGCCGCCGTATCTTCCAAGGCCAGCATGGATTGCGCCTTTTGTGCCAGCAGTGCCACTTCAGACAGGGTATCGCCAGCGCTATGTGCCACCCTGACGCCCAGTTCCGCTACCTCTCTGGCCTGCTGATAATCCGCATTACCATATAGCGCAAACGCTTTCGTTTCGAAGGCCATCAGCGCGATGTTCGTTTTCTCTGGAAATTTGATACCCAATAGGATACAACTATCGAAGTAATGATAGGACTCCGTATACAGTTGCAATTTATTATAGAACAACCCCAGGTTGAAATAACTGTTTACCAGGAAAGATTCCTGTCGCGCCTTTGCAGTGCGGTTCACTGCGATTGCTTCTTTCGTATAGGCAATAGCGTTATCCCATGAGCGCATCAGGTGGTAGATATTTCCCATCCGATGCATCAAGCGGGCATAGATGCTATCTTTTTCATGGAAACAGGACCGTTGCACCTGTAGCAGTTTTTGCAACTGTGTCAGTTTCTCTGCGTTCGGGTTGCTGTTTTGCTCCACCGCAATGATACTATCCATCAGTGCGGATTTAGGTGGGCATTGGCCGTATGCGCAGCCAAACGCCATCAGGCAACTGAATAGTATCAGTTGCCTGCGGCAATAAAGGAAGAATACTGACAATTGTACCGAGAACATTGGTCTAATTATGCGTAATATATTTACCTCCGTTTACTTGATGATTTTGTATCAGCTTATTAAATGGCTGTATGCCGATTGTGTCCTTTAGGAAAGTAGCTTTTTTCAAAGGCCCTTTATACCATGAAACCGGGCAGACAGCGGCAATGCGTCCCGTTACAATGGCCGTAGCGTAGGAAGAACCGGAGACATATTGCGGTGTACCCAGTGTAAAAGGCACTTTGAATTTCAGGTAACCATTCTCTTCCAGGTCCGCCAGTACGCCTAGATCTACGTATTTATCAGAGAAATTCTGTGTAGGACTTACAGTAGCATCATTCACCGTAGTAGCCACAATGATATTATTATCTTTTCCACCGAAGCAAGCAGGATAGAAATGATGCAAATTTAAATTACGTAGTGCCGTACCTGTTATACCCATTTTCATCGCGCTATCATCCGGAGCAGCCATACGATTGCCTGCAGCAGTTACAAAGAGGATACCTTTATCGGCCAATACCTCTGTAATAATAGAATCGATTGGACGGTAGGGAGACACGAGGCTATATCCGCTGTAGAAGCCCCATGAAGCATTGATGATATTAGCACCTTTATCAGCCGCATAACTGATAGCGCAGAGGATATTAAACAAATCGCCTTCCGACTTGCTGTTATGCGTTTTTAAGATCATCAACTGCAAAGCGTTGGCGCTATCACGTTGGAACTCATTGATAATGAACAGGGCGATATGTGTACCGTGTCCATCGCGACTATCATCGCGGATATGGTTGTTATTATCGGCGAAATTCCAGCCGTAGATATCATCTACCAGGCAGTCATGATCATCGTCTGCGTTGTTGGCGATTTCTGCGGTGTTTTTCCAGAAGAATTGCTGATTAGCTAGTAGTAGGTCATCGATACCTGTATCCAAGATCGCCACTTTCACCGTATCGCTACCCGGTTTGGACGGAATGCGGATTACTCGTTTACGCGTCAGGCTATCATACGGGATTCTAGGATATTCTTCTGGCGGCGTACTGATAATATAGTTAGGCGTATAGTAACCAGATGCATCCTCACCTACCCCATTGGTACCGCTGCCCGTGCTGGAGCCACCTTTCACATTTTCAGAATGGACATAGGTTTCAATATTGGGAGCATTCCACAATTCAATTTGCATACCTGTACAGTTAGTACAGCGTTGGACCTTAATTTTCGTAGTATCGATACCGTAGTCGGACATATTTTTCCGGATGCGGTGCAATTCCGCCGCATTGGGCTGGTGTTTGAAATAGATGACCAGTTGATCTTTTCTATATTCCGGGGCGCGGTAAGGGCTATCTGTTTTGGGTTTGGAAACAGGGTCTCCGCCAGAGTGACAGTAGCGAAAAAATAGCATCAGCAGGATAATCAAAATGATTACCAGCAGTAACAGAAGGTTACGACGTTTCATGATTATATTTTATTTAGCCAATCAGTAGCGTATTTGTAGCCTGGCAACTGTTTATTTTTCACTTCCAACAGCAATTCTTTAGCTTGCTGTACATCCTTTGGGGTACCGCGCTTCAGCAGCGCCAAGGCTTTGTAAAACGGACCGGGGTTGGCATACAGGGGCAATGCAGTAAGCTGAGTAAACCGGTCTATAGCGAGATCGTATCGTTTCGTCACAAGATATACAATTCCGAGATATTTCAAAGCATCCGGTTTAAACTGTTCATTTCCCAGGAGTGCTTGAAAAATTTTCTCTGCGAGGGGATAATCTCCGCTGTTATAGGCGCTGATGCCCGTTTGGAGACTATCCGCTCCCGGACTCATAGTAGTACTGATTTGCAGCAGATGATCCTGGATATAACCGGATGCCAATTGCTGCGGAGAATTAGTGCGTTGGGTAAACCACCAGCCAGCGATTACCAGCAGCAATATGGCCGCCGCTGCAGCTATATAGCGGTATAGCGCGCGCATACGAGGGCGTGGAGCTGCTAAGTGCTTAAAATCCTGTTGTTTATTCGTATGGAGTTCTTCCCGAATTACACTTCTGGCATTGATATAAAAAGCTACTTCCTGGGCAAACGCCTTGTCTGTTTCGCAACGTTTTTCAAAAACGGTACGTTCTTCCGGGGCCATGGCTCCAGTGAAATAATCATCTATATAGTCCAGTATTTCACTCATAACCGATTTTAAATGATTGTATTTTTTCCTTTAATTTCTCCAAACAACGACGCCTGCTCACTTTTACCACATCGGCAGAATTGTAAGACAGCATGGCTGCTATCTCCCTATCGGCATAACCATCTTCAAAGAGCAATAGCAATTCGCGGCACTTTTCACCGAGTTCCCGCAATTTTCTTTGCAGTAAACTACGGTTACTATTGTCTATCAACTGTTGTACTACATTCCTGGCATTATCCGGCAGCATGAGTACTAGCGGGTCCAGGTCGTAGGTATGATGATGCACCTTCTCTTTAGTAGTCGTACTTTTTCGCTTTAGGTCAACACATTTATTAAAAAAAATCTGGGTAGTATATGTTTTGAGAGACGAACGTCCCTCGAACCGGCCGTTCGTAATATTATCGATGACGCTGATAATAGCATCCGAATAAGCGCTGCCACTATCCTCTCCAGACAGCAGGTACTTCCGCTCTCCTTCCCGGATAAGATATTGATATGAGGAATACAGTAGGTCTTCAAACGCACGTCTTCTGGGGCCCCCCATCTGTAAGCCTGCAAGGATTTCTTCCTCCTTGCCGTTAAATGCTGATGATGGTATCATAAGAGGTCTTAAACAAAACAACTAACGTCAACTAAATTACATAAAAAAAATTCATCCTGCATGTTTCCCTTCAGGAATTATAAGCCGACTAAGGAAGTATAGGGAAAGAATCTGCAAGAACCGAATACGGTCTGTTAACTCCAAAAGAAATGGACCGCCTCCCCGGCGGTCCATATTCATTTTTATGCGATAAGGCTATTGTTCTGTCAGCAATTGTTTGAACCAGTAGCCGGAGTCTTTGATAATGCGCTGTTGCGTCTCAAAATTGACGTATACTAGTCCAAATCGGGCACGATAACCCTCGGCCCATTCAAAGTTATCGGTGAGTGTCCAGGCGAAATATCCATCTACAGGAATGCCCTCCTGGCGGGCTTTTAATACCGCCCCAATATATTCGTTAAAATAGCTAACACGTTCAGTATCATGTACACTGCCGTCTTCATGCAATGTATCTGGGAAGGAAGCGCCTCCTTCTGTCACGATAATGCGCTTTACTTTATCATAGGCAGCAAACTGTTTCAGGATTTCGTATAGTCCGTTCCCGTTAACCTCCCAGCCTAAACCAGTTACCGGTACTTTGCGGGCATGGGGTTTTACTTCCGTCATACCTAGGATAGGCATGAAAGCATTGTATTTCACCGTCAGTGGGAAATAGTTCTGGATGCCAATAAAATCGAAGTCGAATGCCATTTTATCCCAATCCCGCCAAAGGGCATAACGCTTCCCTATTTTCTTGAGTAATGGGAAATCCTCCACCGGATAGCCCATTCCCAGGGCAGGTTCTATAAAAAGCCTGTTAAACAGGGCATCCGCGCGCCGGGCGGCTTTCAGATCATTCGGATGATCGCTATTGGGAATAATTTGCGAACAGGAATAAGTAGTACCAATGCAGGCATCCGGTTTTTCTTCCCGGATCACTCTTGCGGCGGCAGCCTGCGCCAGCACCGTATGATGTACTGCCGGCAGGAAGTACGACAGACCGAACTTTCCTGGGGCATGTACCCCTAACATATATCCCAGCGCTGTAAAGCCAAAAGGCTCATTCAGGATGATCCAATTTTGCACTTTTGCGCCGTATTCCCGTACACAGATGCGGGTAAACTCCTCAAAGTAAAAAATCACCCCCCGATGACACCAGCCCCCTTTATGCTCCAGCGCCTGGGGTAGATCCCAATGGTACAGCGTTACATAAGGTTCCAGGCCCACTTCCAGGCAGGCGTCTATCACCTTGTGATAAAAGGCGATACCAGCAGGATTGATTGCCCCCGTTCCTTTAGGCAATATGCGAGACCAAGCAATAGAAAATCTGAAAACGGAAAACCCCAGGATCTTGGCTAGCAGGATATCCTGGAGGAAACGGTTGTAGAAATCGGTCGCGATCTGCGCATGACTACGATCTTTAATTTTCCCTTTGCGGGCAGAGAAAGTATCCCAGATAGAAAGGCCCTTACCATCCTCCAGGACAGCTCCTTCAGTTTGAAAAGCGGATATAGTCACCCCCCAGAGGAAATCATCCCCGAAATCCTGGCGGGTAAAAGGTGTAGCAGATTGCTGCATATGCAAACTGGGCGTATTATTTGACACCAGTGATGACATTGAAATATGGATGCAGTTTACAACAGTTTACGTAAATTCTTAATTATAAAATTGTTAAGACGCCCACTAATCCACAAATTAGTGCGGTTGCAGAAAAAATGAGTACTTCGCGTCTCTTTATTACTATTTTTGAAGGTATTGATAAACAGTGAGCTAATTACGATGAGAGGATTTACATACGTCATAAACATCTGCCTATTTTCTGGGATGCTGGCGGCAGCCAGTTGTGGGCAGCAGCAAGCATCGAATGCTGTTACAGCACCGGTTTCCCCGGATACGCTGAACCACATGGTACTGATTCCTGCTGGCACTTTCGCCATGGGGGCAGATGATAATACCGGTAATGCGGATGAATATCCGAAACACCAGGTAAAAGTGGATAGTTTTTACCTGGATGAGCATGAAGTGACCAATGCCGAATTTGCCCTGTTTGTGGCGCAAACAGGGTATGTTACCACGGCGGAAAAGCCTATTTCCAAAGAGGAGCTGATGCGAGGCTTACCACCGGGATCTCCAGAGCCTGACAGCAATATGCTGGCAGCGGGAGCGCTGGTTTTCACACCGCCTGATCATGCCGTGCCTTTCAACGATGTATCACAATGGTGGAGCTTTGTAGCCGGCGCCAATTGGAAACACCCAGAAGGCCCAAACAGTGATATCAAAGGACGAGAAAACCATCCCGTAACGCAGATTTCCTGGGATGATGCCGCTGCCTTCGCCAAATGGGCAGGGAAAAGATTACCAACAGAGGCGGAGTGGGAATATGCCGCTAGAGGTGGTATTAAAGACCAACCTTATCCTTGGGGTACCGAGGCCCTTACTGTTGGGCAGCCTAAAGCCAATACCTGGAATGGTAATTTCCCATATAAGAATACTGCTACTGATGGCTTCATTGGTACCGCCCCTGTGAAATCGTATAAGCCTAACGGTTATGGACTATACGATATGGCAGGGAATGTATGGGAATGGTGCAATGATCTGTATAATGCCAATTATTATGGAAAAGAGGGTCAATTAGCAGTGAACCCACAAGGGCCAGCAGAAGCTTTTGATCCAGAGCAACCGGGTCAGCCGGTACACATAATCCGCGGTGGATCTTTTATGTGTAGTGATGAGTATTGCCGCGGTTATCGGGTTTCTGCCAGGATGAAAACTACTCCTGAATCTGGACTGGCGAATCTGGGCTTCAGATGCGCCCGTGGGGTGAAATAAATAATCCTTGAGAGTTAAAGACTTCTTGAGAGTTAAGTGCTTCTTGATGGCAAGATACTGCTTGATAGTTAAATGCTTTTTGAGAGTAAGATACTGCTTGATAGTTAGACGGCTCTTAATAGTTAAATACTTCCTGAGAGATAAGTGTTTCCTGATAATTAAACACTTCTTGATAGTTGGTCGCCCGGGTAATTTCGGGCGACCATTTTTTTGCTTTAGAAGAGCGGTTATTGAATATCTTTTATTGCTTTTGAGATTCTCTTTTGGTGGTGATCAGGATCACACCATTTTCGCCTTTTGTACCGTAGCGTGAAGTAGCAGAGGCATCTTTCAGGACTTGCATAGATTCAATTTCATTGGCATCGAGCGCTTTTGCCTCGTCCCAGGTAGCTTGTACGCCATTGATCATTATCAGGCATTTAGAAACATCTGTATTCGACTTAGATGGCTTGGCACTGAGGGTAAGTCTTACTGTATCTTTCGGAGATTGGGGCCCCCCCAGCGTAAGACTCTCTGATTTCATTCCAACAACTACCTTTCCTCCTTTCTCATCGTTTACTACTTTGTCCTCTGTAGTTACTTGTTTTATATTCCCATGTTCGTTTGTAAAGACAACGCTGGAAAGCTGGATAGTAGTGTCTTGAGAAGATTTTGCTGTAAAAGACTGCGTGTTGCTGTTGGCTATAAAAATCTGATTACCATTTGTATTCTTGCTGATAATCTTCACCTTGTCTGCCGATTTTATAATCAGTTTTTCCTTACCAGTATCTACGAGCGAAATTGTATCAGCCGTCAAGGTAACGGGCTCTCCGGATTTAGATACAATAATTACTTCAGCAGGATGTCCGGTGATCAGTTTTGTAGTGGTATCCTTTTTCATGAAAGGCAGTAAACCACGGGCAGAGCTGGCTGCTTTACTGTAGTTAAGGGATAAAACAATACCACCTACCATTGCACCCAGTACCAGGTAACGTACTACCTGAAAAGTTGATGATTGCCGTTTGTTCATCATCATGATTCTGTTTTTTAAATGTGAGAAATTGAAATTGTTTGCGATGGCCGTCGCATATGGGATCCCACTTATTTTTAGCAGATTGTACTGATAATTCTTTTTGTCAACGCCCTGGCGAAGCAGATAGCGGTCGGTAATAAATTCCAGGTTCTCCCGAATAGCCGATTTCATCAGCCATGCACCAGGGTTGAACCAGTAAAAAATATTATTGATCTCTCCTAACAATACATCCAGACTATGCCACTGGCGCACATGTACCTGCTCATGACGCAGGATATCCTGTAGTTCTTCCGGCTGATGCAGAGCGGGATTGATATATATGTTCTGAAAGAAGGAAAACGGATTTACGGAAGAGGACAACACTTTCACCTGTTGCCCGTCGATCTGGTCATCAACGGCCGTTTTGTGGATACGCCACATAGAAGCCAATTGTATCACCAGGCGAATAGCCATTACAGCCACACCTGCCCAGAATGCGTATACGAGCAGATTCCAGTAGTTGAATGTAGGGGCTTGGCGTAACTGCTGCCAGTCGGGCATATAGACCAGCACCTGTGTGATCTGATCATGCTTTGCCACAAAAGGATTAATATCTATCAACGGAAAAATGGCAGCTACCACAATTCCTATCAATAGGAAAATTCTGTTGAGGGTATAGAACGTCAGCCGGCGCAATCCCAGCCTGTATGCCAGAAAACATAATGTCAGCGCCACGTTTGCCTTTAACAGGTACATCAACAGTTCTGGAACCATAAAGCGAAATTTTACATTATTGGTTGTCTTTTTCTATCATCCGGATGATCTCTTTCAATTCATCAGGACTGATCTTCTTCTCTTTGGCAAAAAAGGATACCAACTCTTTATAGGAATTGGCAAAGTAATCTTTCACGAAGCTGTTCATAAACTTCTGTTTATAACTCTGCTCCTCTACTACTGGCGTATATTCATATACGTTACCCACTTTACGACTTTCAATGAACCCTTTCTTCTCCAGGTTTTTAATGGTAGATGCCAGGGTTGTATATGGCGGAACAGGGGCAGTATGTACTTCTAGGAAATCTTTTACGAATCCCTTGCCCACTTTCCAAATGGCTACCATAGCAGTTTCTTCCTGCTGACTTAGCTTTTCCATTAGGTGACTTTTTTACATCTACGAATGTTTCGTAAATCTACGAACATTTCGTAATTGAACAAATTTTTTCCGGTTTTTTTTGTGTCATAACAAAAAGAAGCTGTATCAAAAACCGGATTTGACGTCTGCGACGTCAAATCCGGTTTTTGTTTTTTCGTCGTCCCTGCCCGATGGGCAGGGATGACAGGTAGGAAAGATCGTTCCTTTGGTTAAATAAAAGAAGGCGTCTCTTGTTTTGAGACGCCTTCGAGATATTTATGAAACAAGCATTTTTTTCGGAAGATTATGGCATTAATTCCGCCAATTTCTTTTCCAGCTCCTCACCACGGAGGTTTTTAGCGACGATTTTTCCTTTAGGATCAATCAGTACGTTCTGCGGAATAGCGCGTATACCGTACATTTCAGCTACTGTATTTTTCCAGCCTTTCAGGTCAGAAACGTGTGTCCAGCCGAGTTTATCTGCAGCAATAGCAGCTTGCCATTTTTCTTTTTTATCATCCAGGGAAACGCCGAGGATTTCGAATCCTTTAGGATTGAATTTCTCGTAAGCTTTTACCACGTTTGGATTTTCTGCGCGGCAAGGTCCGCACCAGCTAGCCCAGAAGTCAACCAGTACATATTTACCACGGAAAGAAGACAGGGCAACGTTTTTACCGGTGCTATCCGCCTGCGTGAATTCAATGGCAGGGCTACCAACAGCAGTTTTGCGGGCAGCGTCCATTCTTTTCGCGAATTCTTTACCAGAAGGGCTATTCTTAGCTGTTTTATTGAGTTTTTTATACAGTGGTTCAACTGCTTTAGGATCGAGGTCATAACCTGCTACCTGGTTCAATACGAACATAGCGATAGGAGAACCTTGATTAGCGAAGTAGAATTCTTTTTCGATTTTCTTTTCTTCTGCATCGAGGGAATCAAATCTGGCTTCCAGGGCTTTGATAGCTTCTTTATCTTGTTTCTGTGCCAGTTCGCGGTATTCCGCCTGGAGGGCTTTACCCGCCTGGTTTACGCCTTCCAACTGCTTTGTCAGCTTGTTGTAGTCGTCATTTGCTTTGGAACCAGTAATGGTGGCTTTACTGATGGAATCAGTAGTAGTAACGGTGGTAGTACCTTGATCCAAGAAAATCGCCAGCATATCTTTACGCATAGACATCGATTTCCCAGCATCTTCCGGGGAGAGCATCAAGCCAGCCATTGTTGGCTCTTCAATGAGGCCGGAAATGGTGAATTTACCGTCTTTGGTAAGGGTGCTATCGATGTACGTTTCGCCACCTTTACGCATTCTTAGAAATACTTTTGCCGGGGTCTTTTGGTTTGCAACAGTTCCTTGGATGGTGAAAGGTTTTCCTGTAACAGCTTTTTTATCCTGGGCAAACAATAAGGCCGGCATCAACATGGCGGCGCTTACGATTAATCTTTTCATTGGTTTTTATTTTTACGAATAACAAATTTGCTCAAACAGGCGGTTAAAATCAACCTGAAATTGATAAACGGCTATTGCAACAGTTCTGCCAGCTTAGCCTCTAGTGCTTCTCCTCTAAGGTTGCGTGCAATGATTTTTCCACTAGGATCTACCAGGAAATTAGACGGAATGGATTGAATGCCATACTGTATGGCTACTTCATTTCCCCAGCCTTTTAAATCGGATACCTGTGTCCAGGCCAGTCCATCCTGGGTGATCGCACCCAGCCAACGGTCTTTATTTTCATCCAGGGATACGCCCAATACAGTGAAATTCTTTCCTTTATACTTATTATAAGCTTTTACTACATTCGGATTTTCCTGACGGCATGGGCCACACCAGCTCGCCCAGAAATCCACCAATACATATTTTCCTTTATACGAGGAAAGCTTTACCAGTTGGCCTTTTACATCTTCCTGCACAAAATCTTCAGCAGTTACTCCAACTGCGTTTCTATAGGCACTTTTTATATAGGCGGTAGCCATTTCTCCGTATTTGCTATTTTGCACAGACTTATCAAGTCCGGTAAAAAGCTCTTTAAAGGTATCTGGCTGCACTCTATTACGCAGTTCATTCAGCATCAGCCAAAGGCTAGCAATGCTTTTAGGGTGCGCTTTTACAAACGCTGTACCTACCTCGATTACTTCTTTACTGAAACCATCCACTTTTTTACGGAATGCTTCCTTTGCCGGTTCGTCGGTGCCATTGATGGTGCGGGCTTCATTATTGAGGGCGATTGCCTGTTTAATCAAGGGTTCAAATGCCCTTTGATACACCTGCATATCCTTGGTATTCTGCCCTGCCTTTACTTCACTAGCAATTGGAAACGTAGTTGCTGTTGTTACGAAATGTACCGGACCTTCCCCGCTAACAAACAGCATTGGATATTCCACATCCTTCAGAATGAGAGCATATATAGATGCCTGTTTGCCTGATTTTACTTTAAAACTGAACTGGTCATTTTTAATCAATAGGGAATCGTCTGGGAGATTGTCATTATCATCAAACAAATAAAGATATTTACCTGTACCACCCTTGATCACACCGGATACCACTTCCTGGGCATATACAGCGCCAGTCAGCAATACCGTACCCACTAACAACAGAAATCGTTTCATAAATTAAAATTTTTATAAATATACCTATTTATGCCTTTGCTTCAGTACCGAAATTACATCACTGAGCGTAAACCCTTTGGCCTGCAACAGAATGAGGTAGTGAAACAGCAAATCGGCTGATTCGTTCAAAAATAACTCATTGTTATCATCTTTCGCCTCGATCACTACTTCTACTGCTTCTTCCCCTACTTTCTGGGCTACTTTATTGATGCCACGAGCAAATAACTTAGCGGTATAAGAGTTCTCTGTAGGATTGTTGATACGATCTGTAATAATCCCTTCCAGTTCATATAGGAAGTCATTACTAACGTTGCTCTCTTCCCAGCAAGTATCAGCGCCAGTATGGCATACTGGGCCTATGGGATTGGCTTTTATCAACAGCGTATCCGCATCGCAATCTACTTTGATATCCTGGAGGAGGAGGAAATTGCCGCTTTCTTCTCCCTTTGTCCACAACCGTTGTTTAGAGCGACTGAAGAAGGTTACTTTTTTCTCGCTAAGCGTTTTCTCCAGGGCCTCCTGGTTCATATATCCCAGCATCAGCACTTTCTGCGTAGCTGCATCCTGTATAATAGCCGGTACTAGGCCATCTGCTGATTTCTGAAAATCTATCTGCATAAAAATTTTATTTCGTCTTGTTAAAACCTCATATTCACCCCTTTCTGATAGAGGAAATTCTTCAGTGCAGGGATTTCGATTTCCTTATAGTGGAAAATGCTGGCTGCCAAAGCCGCGTCTGCCTGGGCAGTCTCAAAAACATCTACAAAATGTTGCATCGTGCCGGCTCCACCGGAGGCGATCACTGGTACATTCAAATTTTGGGAAAGCTGTCCGGTAATATCCAGTGCAAATCCTTTTTTAGTACCATCATTGTTCATAGAAGTGAGCAATATCTCTCCAGCGCCCCGATTCACGGCTTCTTTGGCCCAATCAAACGCTTTTACGTCTGTCTTCACACGGCCTCCATTCAGGTATACATACCAGTCGTCCTCTTCAAAGCGGGTATCAATAGCCAGCACAATACACTGACTGCCGAATTCCCTGGCCAGGCTGTCTACCAGTGAAGGATTATTAAATGCAGACGTATTTACGGAGATTTTATCTGCTCCAGATTGCAGCAGTACGCTTACATCTTCCACAGAGGAGATACCGCCGCCCACTGTAAAAGGAATGTTAACATTGCGGGCAATTTCCGTTACGAGTGCCGACAATGTTTTCCGACGTTCATTGGTAGCGGTAATATCCAGGAACACTAGTTCATCGGCGCCCTGAGCGGCATACAGCGCACCCAGTTCAATTGGATCGCCGGCATCGCGGATATTCTCAAAGTTAATGCCCTTAACGGTTCTGCCGTCTTTGATATCCAGGCAAGGTATAATTCGTTTGGTGAGCATACTATTAAATTTAGAGGAATGGTTTTAATTCGGCCATAGAGATTCTACCCTCATAAATGGCCTTACCGATAATTACGCCACTACAGCCTATTTCCTGTAATGTCGCCACATCTGCGATATTGCTGACCCCTCCACTGGCTACAAAATTAATGTTCTGGAAGCGTTCCAGGATTTTTTTGTAGAGATCCAGGCTAGGACCCTGCAACAGTCCATCTTTCGCGATATCTGTACAGAAAATATTATGTACGCTATTGGCGATATGTTGTTCCAGGAAATCATAAACAGATAGTTCTGTTGTTTCCAACCAGCCACCCACCGCAATTTTTTCATCCTTCACATCTGCGCCCAGGAATATTTTTTCCGGACCATACTGTTTCACCCAACTGGTAAAGAGATCTGGCTGTTTGGCGGCCACACTACCAATAGTAGCGAGGGCTGCGCCGGATTCAAATACAATTTGTAAATCCTTATCTGTTTTGATACCTCCTCCAAAATCTGTTATCAGGGAAGTTTTGCCGGCGATGGTTTCCAATACTTTCCAGTTTACTACTGCCCCTTTTTTAGCGCCATCCAGATCCACCAGGTGTAAACGTTTCACACCAATGGCTTCAAACTCCATCGCTACTTCGAGGGGATGTTCATTGTAAACTTTCTGTTGACTGTAATCGCCTTGCGTGAGGCGCACACATTTACCGTCGATGATATCTATTGCCGGAATAATTTCGAAAGATGGCTGCATATTTTTAACTGCCAATGGAATCTGCATTTTAACAAATACGATCCCGTTTTTTGTGAAATAATCACCAACCTGGGTATATCCTAGTCGGTCGTAAAAGCTGGTGGCCGATTCCCTTGCATGACACCACAGCGTTTTCACGCCATGTTGTAGGCAGATGCCGGAGATATGCGCCAGGATGGCCTTTCCATATCCGCGTCCTTGACAAGCAGGAAGGGTAGCCAGCTTCCTGAACTGTGCTTCAGGTCCTTTTATAAACAACGAAACAACTGTTACCAGTTGTGTTCCTTCATAGACGCCAAAATGCAGCCCGTCATCATCTCCATCCACTTTCACCGCTGTGAGCGATTCGTTGGGATAGAGTACATCTCGGCGTAGCTGCAAGGTATCATCCGCACTGATGCGCTGTATGTTCATCTATTATAAATTCAAAAAATTCTCAATGATACGGGACCCTACTTCTGCCGATTTCTCTGGGTGAAACTGTACCGCGTAGAAATTATCCTTTTGCAGTGCGGAGCTATAATTGATAACGTAGTTGGTAATAGCAACCGTGTCGGCCCCTAATGCTGCATAGTAACTATGCACGAAATACATGTAACTGTTTTCAGGAACATGTTCGAAGAGCACACTGTGCAGATTAGCGATGTTATTCCATCCAATTTGCGGGATCTTCAACAGGTTATCCACCGGGGAAGTAAATTTCTTTACCTCTACATCGAAGATACCCATGCAAGGTGTATCATTTTCCTCCGAATGACGGCACAGCAACTGCATGCCAAGACAGATTCCCAACACTGGTTGTTTCAGATCTTTAATCACCTGATCCAGCTTGCGTTCTTTCAGGTAATTCATGGCAGTGCTAGCTTCTCCCACTCCTGGGAAAATTACTTTATCTGCGGAACGGATTTCTGCTTCATCATCCGTTACAATACCGTTAACGCCTATACGCTCCAGTGCAAACTGCACTGAGCGTATATTTCCGGCGTTGTATTTTACAATAACTGTTTTCATGATTGAACTGATTTCTTTTGTGCAGGCTTATCGAATACCTGCTACAAAATCTTTTACGGTAGCTTTGAGGTCAGCACTTTTCTCAATTGCCTTGATAAAGGCGGTACCAATAATTGCCCCATTGGCATGAGCGGCAGCAGCATCGAAGGTGGCTTTATCCCTGATACCAAAACCGATCATCACTGGGTTCTTTAACTGCATATTTTTTAGTCGGGCAAAATACTCCTCTTGGTTACCCATATCCTTATTTTTCCCAGTAGTAGAGCTGGAAGACACGGCATAAATGAAACCTTTGCTCAGTTCATCTATTTTACGCAGTCGCGCTTCGCTGGTTTCCGGCGTTACTAGGAAAATCAAATCCAGGTTATATTTTTCGAACAGCGGCTTGTATTCACACTCATATTCCGCCATTGGAAGATCTGGCAAAATAAGGCCATCTACGCCCGTTTCTGCGCATTTTTGCAGAAACTCCTCTACGCCGAATCGTAATACCGGATTAAGGTATCCCATTAAAATGACGGGAAGATGAATTTTTGAACGAAATCCTTCCAGTTGTTCAAATAATTTATGAAGACTCATACCATTCTTCAAGGCAAGAGTACTGCTATCCTGGATAACAGGTCCATCTGCCAGCGGATCTGAAAAGGGCATACCCAGTTCAATGATATCCACCCCATTTTCTTGGAGGGCTTCCATTATTGTAACAGTATCGTTCAGTTCAGGAAAACCAGCGGTACAATATATATTCAGGATATTTTTCTTCCCGGAAGCAAACAGTTGATCTATACGGTTCTGCATACTGTCTTACTTTTTCATGTTAGTGATATAGGTATTCAGATCTTTATCCCCACGGCCTGAAAGGCAGAGTACCACTACATCTTCTGGTTTCAGTGGTAAATCTTTCAGCTTCGCGAGTGCATGTGCGGATTCCAATGCCGGAATAATTCCTTCCAGCAAGCTCAACTCATAACCCGCCGCCAGGGCCTCGTCATCAGTGGACGACAGGAAAATACCTCTTCCAGATTCAAATAAATGTGCATGCATTGGTCCAATTCCTGGATAGTCCAGTCCTGCGGAAATACTGTGTGGCTCTACGATCTGACCATCATCCGTTTGCATCAGCAAAGTTTTGCTGGCGTGGATAATACCGATTTTTCCCAGTTGGGTAGTAGCTGCGGAAAAACCGCTATGCACTCCTTTACCACCTGCTTCTACGGCTACAATCTTCACTTCTGGCACATCTACATAGTGGAAATAAGTACCTGCGGCATTACTACCACCACCGATGCAAGCTACCAGGTAATTGGGATTTTCGTTGCCAGTATGTTCTTTCAACTGTTTCTTAATTTCTTCACTGATCACAGATTGAAAACGGGCCACCATATCTGGATATGGATGCGGACCAGCAGCGGTACCCAGGATATAATGGGTATCTACTGGGTTATTGATCCAATCACGGATGGCTTCATTGGTAGCATCTTTCAGCGTTTTACTACCACTGGTAGCAGGAACCACTGTTGCGCCCAGCATTTTCATACGGGCCACATTCGGCGCCTGACGCTCAATATCGATACTGCCCATATAGACCACACATTCCATTCCCATCAGTGCGCAGACAGTAGCCGTAGCCACACCGTGCTGGCCAGCGCCTGTTTCTGCAATGATGCGGTTTTTGCCTAGTCTTTTTGCCAGGAGAATCTGCCCGATCGTATTATTTATTTTATGGGCACCGGTATGGTTCAAGTCTTCCCTTTTCAGGTAGATCTTTGCGCCATATTTTTCAGACAGACGTTTGGCAAGATATAAGGGAGAAGGCCGTCCAACGTAGTTTTTCAAGAGGTCCTCGAATTCCTGTTGGAATGCAGGATCACTCAATACCTCCATATACTTCCGCTGCAATTCCTCTACATTCGGGTACAACATTTCGGGGATATAAGCACCACCAAACCTGCCGTAGTAACCGTTTTCATCCACATGATACTTGGATTTGCTGGTATCAATCGCAATGTCCATGTTATAAATATTTTTGTTGTTTGACGTTTAATGTTTTGTTGTTGTTTGTTGCTTCGCAAGACGGAGGTCTGTAATAAATGCAGTTACTTTTTCTGCATTCTTCACACCCGGACTGTCTTCAAATTTGCTATTGATGTCGACAGCTATCATTGCTGGCAACTGCAATGCAGCGATTTCCGCTTCCTGGCCTGGTGCAATACCACCACTCAACAGGAAAGGATGTTGATAAGGATACTGTTGCAACAGTTCCCAGTTGAAACGATCCCCTGTGCCACCATAGCCTTTTACAGAAGCAGTATCAAAGAGGAAAGCAGCGGTTACATCCAGGTAGGGAGCGATTTCTTTTTCCCAATTCACCTCAGCGCCTATACGAAAAGCTTTGATAACCGGTACTTTTGTAGCTACTGCGGCACAAAAAGCGGGTGTCTCATCACCATGCAACTGCACCAAATCCAATCCATAATCCACAATCGTGCGGATTACCTGTTCCAAGGTTGCATTGACGAATACGCCTACTTTTTTGATACCGGTAGTTTCTCTCACCGATCTGGCATCGATCCTATTGGGTGCAAAGCGTGGCGAACGCTCATAGAAAATAAAACCTGCATAGTCGGCTTTATTCTCCACCAACATTTGTAAATCGCTTAACCGGGTAATTCCGCATACTTTTATCTCCATCACTACACCGATTTATTGTTGTGCTAATTTCAGTCGCTCTAATTCCTGTACAAAGTTTTCAAATGCTCTGGCAGGATCTTCCTGGCGCATAAAGTATTCCCCGATGAGGAAGCCTTCGAATCCGGCTTGTTTCAGGGTAATGATATTTGCAGGATCATTGATACCACTTTCCGCCACCTTTACTTTATCAGCAGGGATTTTAGGCGCCAGCTCACAGGAGCGGTTGAAGTCGACCTGGAAGGTAGTCAGGTCGCGATTATTCACTCCTACGAGGTGTACATGCTCGCTTACTTTTTCCAGTTGTGATTCGCTATGTACTTCCAACAGTACTTCCAAGCCGAGATTAGCGGCAAAGGAAGAGAGGTATTTTACTTCTTCAGTAGTGAGACATTCTGCAATCAGGAGGATGACATCCGCCCCGATAGCTTTTGCTTCCAGGATCTGGTATTCATCTACGATGAAGTCTTTGCGAAGTACAGGAATCTGGTTGTAGCTACGTGCTTGCAACAGATCATCAGTAGTACCACCGAAGAATTTTTCATCTGTGAGTACGGATAACCCAGAAGCGCCATAGCGTGTATACGCTGTCGTTACCTGCTGAACAGTTACGTCGCCATTGATCAGCCCTTTGGAGGGAGAACGGCGTTTGAATTCCGCGATGATACCCGTTTTTCCCGGCTGACGCAGAAAACTGCGCAGCGACAAGGTTTCGCGGCCAAACATCGGCGCCTGTTCCAGCTCCGCAACGCTGCGTAACTGCTTACGTGCAGCCACTTCTATATGTTTATGCGCAACTATTTCTGCGAGGATATTTTTCATTACTGTAATTCGATCAGTTTTTTAAATGATTTGTAAGCATTGCCGGATTCCAGCGATTCCACTGCCGCAGCAAAGCAATCTTCATAAGTATTGTACTTACCCAGACTATATAATCCCATCGCGGCGTTGGCAAATACGACAGAGTTCTGTGCCCAGGTGCCTTCCCCTTTCAGGATTTTATTGAATATTTTCGCCGCTTCTTCAGGAGAATTACCACCGTAAATATCTTCCGGATGTACTTTACGTTTACCCAGTTGTTCCGGCGTCCAGTCTTGTTCACCAGCGTTGGTAATCACCTTCGTATCAGCCGTCAATGAAATTTCATCGTAGCCATCCAGGCTGTGAACGATGACAAATTTTTTGTCTGTCTGTTGGAAGAGGTAGTTATATACCCTTGCCATTTCCAGGCTGTATACGCCAATGAGCTGATGTTGTGCGAAAGCAGGATTTACCAATGGTCCCAACATGTTAAAGAAGGTACGGATACCCAGTTGGCGACGAATACCCGCCACATTTTTCAGTGCCGGATGGAACAGCGGTGCATGCAGAAAACAGATGCCCGCAGCTTCCAGTTCCGCTCTCAGCTTGCTGTCATCATTCTTGAATTTGTATCCTACCAACTCCATGAGATTGGAGGCACCACTAACGGAGGATACACCATAGTTACCATGTTTGGCGACTTTCGCACCTGCGCCCGCCACCAAAAAGCACGACAAGGTAGAAATATTAAATGTATTTTTTGCATCTCCTCCTGTACCTACGATGTCTAACACATCATAACCATTCAGGTCAACGGGAATGCAGAGTTCCAACAGCGCGTCGCGGAAGCCCAGGAGCTCATCGATTGTGATGCTGCGCATGAGGAAAACCGTCATGAAAGCAGCCAGCTCGCTGTCGTTGTACATACCTTTGGAAATGTTTACCAGTATGTCTTTTGCAGCTTCGCGGCTGAAAGTTTTATGTTCGAAGAGATAATTTAAAATCTTTTTCATGATACTTTAAGAATAAAACTGAAGAAATTGATAATGTTGAAAATGATGGATGGTATTACATTTCCAGCCAGTTTCTCAGTATTTGTTCGCCCATTGGAGTAAGTACGCTTTCCGGATGGAACTGTACGCCGCACACATCATAGCGTTCGTGTTGCAGTGCCATGATATAGCCTTCGTCATCTTTGGCAGTAATGATTAGTTCTTTCGGAAGTGTTTTTTCATCCACTACCCAGGAGTGATAGCGTCCTACTTCCAGTTCCTTAGGCAGCTTTTTGAATAGACGGCCTTTATCGCTGATGACTTTCACATTAGTGGCCACGCCGTGGTAAACTTCCTTCAGATTGATGAGGGAAGCGCCAAAAGCTTGTCCGATGGCCTGTTGACCGAGGCATACCCCGAATATGGATTTGGTAGCCGCATATTCTTTGATCAGGGGCAGGAGTAAGCCTGCTTCCTCCGGAATACCGGGGCCTGGAGAAAGAATAATTTTATCGTAGTCGTTCACTTTTTCCAGTGGTATTTCGTCGTTGCGCACCACTGTCACTTTACCATCGATGATTTTTTCAACGAGGTGAACGAGGTTATATGTAAAAGAGTCGTAGTTATCAAAAACCAGGATGTTCATATTAAATTTTTTGTGCCAGCAGGATGGCCTGTTTTAAAGCATTAAGTTTATTACCTACTTCTTCCAGTTCGGATGAAGCCACGGATTTGGCCACCACACCGGCGCCGGCCTGGTAGTACAGTGTATTCATCTTGCTGAGTATGGAGCGGATCATGATCGCATGATTGAAGTTGCCATTGAAGCCTACAGCACCTATACAGCCGCCGTAGAAGCCGCGAGGCGTAGGTTCCAGCCCATCAATAATTTCCATGGCCCTGTATTTAGGAGCACCGGAAAGGGTACCCGCAGGGAACGTAGAAGCCAAGAGGGAGAATGGATTGAGCTCTTTTGGCGTTTTACCAGTTACCTCACTTACGAGGTGGATCACATGAGAGTAATACTGCACTTCTTTATACTTGTCTACCGTCACATCTTTAGCATTTCTACTCAGGTCATTGCGGGCAAGATCCACCAGCATTACATGTTCTGCATTCTCTTTAGGATCCTGAAGTAGTTTATCTGCCAGTAATTTATCCTGTACATCGTCTCCGGTACGGCGGAAAGTACCTGCAATTGGGTGAATGGTAGCTTTACCATCACGGATCACTAATTGTGCTTCTGGTGAGGAGCCCATTAATTTGTAATCGCCGTAATCGAAGAAGAAGAGATAAGGTGAGGGGTTGATGGAGCGTAATGCGCGGTATACATTGAATTCATCGCCTTTGAATGGTTGCTGGAAGGCTCTGGAGAGAACTACCTGGAAAACATCGCCCCGGAAGCAGTGTTGTTTACCTTGTTCTACCATTTGCATGTATTCCGCATCTGACATGTTGGAAGTTTCTTCGCCAGTAGTAGTGAAAGGGTAACCGGGGTTGTCTTTGTGGCGGATAAGGGATTCAATCAGTTCAAATTCGCTATCAATGCCTTCTACCTGATTTTCGCACAAATAAAGTTCATCTTTAAAGTGGTTGATGGCTATTACATATTGGTAAAAACGATAGCGCATCAGTGGGATGATATTGGCGGCTTGCTTTTGCTTGTTGAATTCAATCGTTTCAAAGAACTGTACTGCGTCGAAGGTGGTGTATCCGAAGAGGCTTTGTGCCAGTGGTACAGGGTTGTTGCCGGTGAAACTGAAATTCTTTAAAAACTTGTCTATCTCCCCTGTTACTTGTTCTCTGTTTTTAAGTTCTTTCTTTTCTACCGGAAGATTGGGATACTTGAATTCAAAATTTGAGGTAGAGGTTACTTCGATTCCCGCGATGGGCTTGATACCGATGAAAGAGTAGCTATTCTCGCTGGCCCTGTAGTCGGTACTTTCCAGGAGGATGGAACCCGGGAATTTATCACGCAGTCGCAGATAGATTCCCACTGGCGTGAACACATCCGCCAGCATCTGTTTGGATCTCGATTTTACTTGAATGGTACGCATGACTGATATAATATCCTAATGAGTGAAAGTGAATTTTAAGAAATAAGGAACCGGATAAAAAGTCGAAAGGCCCGCTGTGTAACAGCGAGCCTTTCAAATATATTTCAGGACGAAACATGGCACTGTAACACAGATCAGGAATTGATTCCGTGCCACCACCAATGTTTATTTGTCATGATATTCTGCATAATGAAAGCAAAAATGAAACATTTTTATTTGAAATGCAAATAATTTTTTTCCATTCAGAAAGAAAATTATAGCACCCCTTTCGTACTAGGCAGTTGCATTTTTGTCGGGTTGCGCTTCACAGCCATTTTTACCGCTTTGGCAAAGGCTTTAAATATCGCTTCAATCTTGTGGTGCTCATTCTGTCCCTCTGCTTTAATGTTGAGGTTGGCACGGGCTCCATCGGAAAAAGACTTAAAGAAATGGTAAAACATTTCGGTAGGCATCTCCCCTATCTTCTCTCGTTTAAATTCGGCATCCCATACCAGCCAGTTACGGCCGCCAAAGTCAATCCCCACCTGGGCTAAGCAGTCATCCATAGGCAAGGAAAATCCGTATCTCTCGATACCTCTTTTATCCCCTAATCCTTTGGCAATTGCTTCTCCCAAAGCAATCCCAGTATCTTCTATTGTATGGTGCTCATCTATATGGAGGTCGCCCTTCGCGGTGATATCCAGGTCGATGCTGCCATGACGGGCAATTTGATCCAGCATATGATCAAAGAATCCCAGTCCTGTATGAATATTGGCTTTGCCGGTACCATCCAGGTTGAGGGCAATCGTGATATCGGTTTCATTGGTTTTTCGTATATGTGTTACCGTGCGAAGACCCACCTTCAAAAACTCGTAAATCCGGTCCCAGTCGGTCGATTCTAAAGCGATCACATCCCTCAGTGCGGCCACGGTATCCTGAATTTCTCCACTGCCCAGTCCGTTACCTTCATTCATCCAGATGGCTTTTGCCCCTAGGTTCTTGGCCAACAGTACATCTGTAATGCGATCACCGATTACAAAGGAATTAGCCAGGTCATATTCCCCGGAAAAATATTTCGTCAGCATACCAGTGCCTGGTTTGCGCGTAGGGGCATTATCGGCCGGAAAACTGCGGTCTACGAAGATTTCATCAAATACTACCCCTTCGTTCTCAAAAGCCTTTAAAATCATGTTCTGTGCTGGCCAGAAGGTTTCCTCTGGAAAAGAGGGGGTACCCAGACCATCCTGATTAGTAACCATGGCCAGTTCGTAGCCCAGTTCAGAGGCGATCCTCGCCATATTGACGAATACCTTCGGATAGAATTCTATTTTATCTAGGCTGTCGATCTGATAAGTTGGCGGCACTTCTTTAATCAATGTACCATCCCTGTCTATAAAGAGTACCCGTTTCATGCTGAGACCGTTTTTTCTGTTTGCGGTTGATAAGTTTTCAAAGCTTCCAGCAATAGCTGGTTTTCGGCAGGAGTGCCAATAGTAATGCGCAAACAACCGGCACACAGTTCCACTTTGGAACGATCACGCACAATAATACCTTTCGTAGTCAGGTAAGTATAGATTCCTTTAGCATCGGTGGTTTTAACCAGGATAAAATTGGCATCGCTAGGATACACCTGCAATACTTCAGGCAGTTGCTCCAGGGCGGCGGACAACAAGTCTCTCTCAATCACAATTTCTCTAATCCACTCATTCACCTTTGTCACGTTATCCAGTGCCTGGAAAGCCAGTTCCTGGGTCGACTGGTTCATATTATAAGGAGGCTTGATCTTATTGAACACATGGATAATTTCCTCACTTGCGAACGCCATACCTACGCGCAAACCAGCCAGGCCCCAGGCTTTGGACAATGTTTGCATCACCACCAAGTTTGGATATTCCGTCAGTTCTTGGATAAAAGATTTCTGGCGGGAAAAATTGATATACGCCTCATCAATCACCACGATGCCGTCGAAGTTATTTAACAGCAGCTCAATATCCGCTCTGTGTATGGAATTTCCGGTAGGATTGTTAGGAGAACAGATGAAAATCAGTTTAGTATTTTCGTCAATCGCCTGTTGGAGACCAGCGATGTCCAATTGAAAATCATCTGTCAGGCTCACTTTGCGGATAATCACATCATTGATATTCGCGCTTACCTCGTACATACCGTAAGTAGGCGGGCATAATACCACATTATCCACACCTGGGTTACAGAAAGCGCGATAGAGGATATCAATCGCCTCATCGCTGCCATTGCCCAAGAAAACATTCTGTGGAGGTACGCCTTTCACCTCTGCCAGCTTATATTTCACCTTCCATTGGAGCGGATCTGGGTAACGATTATAATTCACCGGCAATGGAGATCCATAGCCATTTTCGTTGGCATCTATATATACAGTTGCTTCTCCTTTAAATTCATCTCTAGCGGACGAGTAAGGTACCAGTCTTTTGATATTATTCCTCAGGAGGGAGTCTAGATTAAACATTTATATACTTTTTACTACTGTCAATAATTTGATTCAAACGGATGGAAACAGCCTGTTTGTGGGCATCTAGTCCTTCCGCTGCCGCCATTGCCTCAATGGTAGCGCCGATTTCCTCTAAGCCAATTTCCGTTATTTTCTGGAAGGTAATCTTTTTTACAAAGCTGTCCAGTGAAACCCCGCTATAGGCCTTCGCATAGCCATTCGTAGGCAAGGTGTGATTGGTACCAGAAGCATAATCACCCGCACTTTCCGGGGTATAGTTGCCAATGAAAACAGAACCCGCATTGGTAACAGCACCCGCTATCTCTTCCGCTGAAGCGCAGGCCAGGATTAAGTGTTCAGGCGCATAAGCATTCAGCAGTTCCATCGCCACATTTTTATCTTCCACCAGGATGATACGACTATTATTCAGCGCCGCAGCAGCAATATCTTTGCGAGGCAACTGTGCCAGTTGTAGATCCAGGGCCGCCTGCACATCTGTGATCACCTGTTCGCTGGTAGTTACCAACACCACTTGGCTATCAGGACCGTGTTCCGCCTGGGAAAGCAGATCTGCCGCTACAAAAGACGGCATGCAGGTTTCATCCGCCAGCACCGCCACTTCCGAAGGACCGGCAGGCATGTCTATCGCTAAACCGCTTTTATTCACCAGTTGTTTGGCGCAGGTAACATACTGGTTACCCGGACCGAAGATCTTATATACCTGCGGAACAGATTCCGTACCGTAGGCCATCGCAGCGATTGCCTGTACCCCGCCGATAGTGAAAATTCTGGAAACGCCCACCAGTTTGGCCGTATATAATATCGCAGGATGTGTAGAAGGCGTGCAGAGAATGATTTCCTTACAACCCGCGATTTTCGCCGGGATAGCCAGCATCAGGATCGTAGAGAACAAAGGTGCAGAGCCGCCAGGAATATACAGTCCTACTTTTTCAATAGCCACTGATTTTCGCCAGCATTGTACCCCTGGCATTGTTTCGATGACCACTGGCTCAGATTGCTGCGCCTTGTGGAAAGTCGTAATATTCTTTGCCGCCTGGTTGATAGCCGCTTTCAGCGCAGGGTCCAGTGCCGCTTCCGCCGCCTCGAGCGCCGCTGCTGGCACTTCCAGGTCAGAGAGTTGTACTTTATCGAACAGCTCCGCATATTTCCGGATAGCATGATCCCCATTCGCTTTCACGTCTTGGAGGATAGCCTCCACTTTTTGTTCCAGTGCGGAAGTGTCCATCACCGGGCGTTGTAAGATTTCGCCCCAAGAAGCAACTGTTGGATATTTATAAATCTGCATGATTATTCACTTTTATCAGATCACCATTTTTTCGATAGGCACCACCAGGATTCCCTGAGCGCCCGCAGCCTTCAGGCTTTCAATAATATCCCAGAAGTCGTTTTCGTTCAGTACTGAGTGCACGCTGCTCCATCCTGCTTCCGCCAAAGGCAGTACGGTAGGACTTTTCATCCCTGGCAGGAGTGCAATGATTTCCTGGAGTTTTTCATTAGGCGCGTTGAGGAGAATATATTTATTGTTCTTCGCCTTTTTCACCGCCTGAATGCGGAAGAGCAGTTTATCCAGCAATTTGCTTTGTGCTGGCTGGAGGTTTTTGAAAGCCGCCAGGACTGCTTCCGATTTAAGGACTGTTTCCACTTCTTTCAGACCATTCATGAAGAGTGTGGAGCCGCTGCTAACTAGGTCGCAGATACCATCGGCCAAACCGATGCCAGGAGCGATTTCCACGGAGCCGCTGATTTCATGAATTTCCGCTTTGATATTGTTCTTACGGAGGAATTCTTCCACGATTACCGGGTAGCTAGTAGCGATACGGGTGTTTTGCAGATCCTCTACAGAATTATATTCCATAGATTTTGGAACGGCCATGGAGAGTCTGCATTTACCGAATCCCAGTTTCTCAACGATGTTGACCTGTTTTTTCTTTTCCAGGACCACATTTTCGCCAACGATACCGATATCAGCCACACCATCTTCGATGTATTGTGGGATATCATCATCGCGGAGGAAGAATACTTCCAGCG
This sequence comes from Chitinophaga sp., assembly GCF_019236475.1. Taxonomy (GTDB): domain Bacteria; phylum Bacteroidota; class Bacteroidia; order Chitinophagales; family Chitinophagaceae; genus Chitinophaga. The sequence goes on along the minus strand of NZ_JAFAIX010000006.1, from coordinate 68,412 downwards.
GGAAGTTGGAAGCTTCTGTTTTCAGCTTGTTGACACCGTTATTGATGTCGATACCGCATTCCTTCAACAGTTTGATGGAATCATCGTGCAGGCGGCCTGATTTCTGGATGGCGAGTTTTAGTTTCATCTTGATGGTACAAATAAAAAGGGCTTACCGTTGCGGCAAGCCCTAGATGATGTTTCTAATATTATTGGATACATATAATCATCCCAGCTTACCAGTGGCAAGTATGATGGTGATGATGGATATGTGTGTTTGTCTTCATAATTCGGATACAAAAGTAATAACAAAATTAACAAAACAAACATTTTTTTTCGGGGCTAGCTGAAGGTAACAAATCCTTAACAGTAGCGGGTTTGCAATTATATAAGCACTGTTATAATAATGTATAAGTACTGTTATTTTTCTCTAGTGAAAATATTTTTATAAAAATCTTGTCACGAATGATCACTTCCTGCTACTAATTATATAAACAACCGGTAAGTGGTCAGTTGGGGTTGCAAAAAAATATTTCAACTACTCTGCAACGAAATCACATTTATCACTACTAATAATATAAACACTAAAAGTAAACGCCATGAGAAATTTATTCAAATCTATTGCGATGAGCTTCTTGCATCTTATTGATTATTTCAATATCGATTGCTCAGTCTGATGCGATGTCACTTCGAATAAAATACCGGATATGATGAAAAAAGAAAGTAACTTCTTCGTCATAGGAGCAATACATATGGGTATGTGGCGGGGATGATGGCCTTATCAAACTACTACGAGCAAAAGGTTAAACGGTTGAACCTATCTTGAACTAAAAGAAAAAATCCGCTTGAAAACGAAAGAACAAGAATTTCTGGACCAGATAGAGAAAAATAAAGGGATCATCCATAAGATATCGCGGATGTATATGGATAATCCCTCTGATCAGGACGACCTGGTACAGGAGATCATTCTGCAACTCTGGAAATCATATGATAACTTCCGACAGCAAAGCAGTTTCTCCACCTGGATGTATCGGGTAGCATTAAATACAGCCATCGTATTTTTCAAAAAGGACCAGAAAAAACCAACAACAACCGCCGATGTGCCAGATCTTCCGGCTGAAGAATCATCTGACACGCGAGAATTGCAACTGTCACATTTTTACAGAGCAGTGCAAAAACTAGAAAGACTGGAAAAGGCACTGATCTTCTACCATCTGGAAAAGTATTCACACAAGGAAATCGCTGAAAACCTTGGTATTACTGAAGTAAACGCCAGAACAAAATTGAACAGGGCAAAAACGAAATTAAAAGAACTGATCAGAGAACAAGGTTATGAATTTTAAGGCAACATAATTAACAACTGAAAGGATTAAGAATTTAAACATAAGCATTTAGGGAGACACGATACCATCCGCCTGAATGCTTACATGAAACTGAAAATTAAGTATACTGTTACTGACCACCCATCAAACAATTTAAGCCATGAACTTCGACGATATTCAATCCGCATGGAATAACGAAAATGCAGGAGACAAAATGAATCTGCCTGCCAACCTTGAAAAATTAAAATCTGCAAAAATGCCTATAGATAAAATCCGTCACACCATGAAGTGTGAGTTCTATGTACAGATGCTAGCAGTGTTATTCATAGGGTTTGTCCCTCTTTTTATAGCAGTAGCTAAGCCATTAATGCTGGCATATTACCTGCTGTATATTGTTTTCTTTCTGATTTGTGCATACTTCTTTACCAAGTTCGTTATTAGCTATAAAAATCTTAGCAATAATATGATGACCTCAAAAGATAATCTCTATGCAGTGTACTACGATATGAGGCTGAATATTGAGCTGTATAAGGCTTTTACTTACTGTCTCATTCCCTTCGCAGCCATGATGGCAGGGATTATACTAATTGGAAGTCAAAAAATATCTATCGATGCATTGCTAGTGGACATTTTCCATATAACTAAAATTAAGGCCATCCTTATCGTACTAGTGGTAGTAGGAGGAGTATTGCTGACAGCCTGGATGACGGAAACCTGGATCAAACGTTCCTATGGTAAGTATGCAGCCGAAGTAAAACATGTGCTGGATGAATTTACGGAAGCGTAGATAGCATACAGCATTAACAGAAAGAAAGAAAGAAAGAAAAACAGACAACAACAACAACAACAACAACAACAACAACAACTAATTCATCTCCCCAAAATAAAATTGCCCGCAAATGTGATGATACTTTGCGGGCAAGGTATTGGAAGCTGTTAACACTAATTACTTTGAAAAAGGTTTTCTTGATCTGGATTTAATTGTAACTTTAAAATGCTTTAGAACCCAGTGTGATAACTGTAAAGAGAAGATCATGAAGCCCATGTTTGGCAATAAGCGTATACTACTTGGCAGATAGGCTTTAAGCATATAGTGTTATACAAATAGACAGTAAACGCATAATGATGTACAGATAGGCTGTAAGCATAAGTGCTATACAAATAGACAGTAAGCGCATAGTGTTGTACAAATAGGCTGTAAGCATAAGTGCTATACAGATAGACAGTAAGCGCATAGTGATGTACAGATAGGCTGTAAGCATAAGTGCTATACAGATAGACAGTAAGCGCATAGTGATGTACAGATAGGCTGTAAGCATAAGTGCTATACAGGGAGACAGTAAGCGCATAATGATGTACAGATAGGCTGTAAGCATAAGTGCTATACAGGGAGCCATCAAATAAATTTATCTCAGCTTTGTAATCACCGTCGCCGTGAAATCCTGATGGCCGGTAGTAAAAGTTTCCACCTGAAAATCCTGTGTATTTAAATATCTTTCTATCACTGGCAAACCTGGTGCATAATGAAAACGGCCTCCTGGCTTTAATGCCGCCAGGATTTCCATATACTTGCCCGCATAACGCTTGAAATCACCATCCTCCCGTAAATGATGATGATAGAAATGATTGGAAAACCCAAGGTGACTAACAATCGTTCCCCACTGCGATGCACCATAAGGAAACGCTAGCCAGTCGTACCGCAATGATACCGCTGATGCAGCAGCCATTCGATCAATCCCAACCGCCTGTATCCCCACACTTCGTAGGTAATGCACCAACAAAGCCTGCTCCCCACAACCAATATCCAGTAAAGGCCCTGTAACCTGCTCTGGAGAAAGTTGCAATACCGATAACTGCAACTTCGCCTGGTATTCCGCACAAACCACATGCGTGATCTCCGCTGGCGCCACACTATATAACCTTTCTGCAAATGGATTCCATTGGCATAACCAAGAACGTAGTCGCATATAATGCTTTGGAGAGACAACAGCCGCTTCTTCGGTTCTTATCTCTTCCAACAACCTGACATACAATTTTCTCAACTCATCCACCGCCCTGCCTGGAAATGAAAAATATTGATTCACCCTATAAAACTGCTTCAACACATTTTCCACCATATAATTGATCAGACGATCTGCTAACACAGGCGTAATCATATGCCTATCCGCAATCAACTGCTGCATTTCCGGTGTGAATTGCATAGTGGCTAATTGCGTTGGATTACAAATGTTTTTTCCTGCATGAAAAGCGAGCTGTCGGTCTATAATGGCGGATAATTCCTGCATTTTGGGCATATTTTGATGAGTAACCAAACAAAGATAAAAAAAGACCACTGCGGTCTATCGTACAATGAAATATTACAGCTACCTGATTCCCTGAAAGTTAAACCCAAACCCGCCACCGGCCTGGCCATCTCCCGAAAAAAAAATACGAACAGGGATTTCTTAAACTAAATAATTTAGCTTTACTTTGCTAATAATATTAGTATTCTCAAATTGATAGTTATGGAAGCATTGAAGCTGAGTGGAGAATTTGTTACCCTGCCCTTTTTTAACACTACTATGCCCGCTGGGTATCCTGATTCCACTCCCCTGGATGACCAGGAATCGAAAATAGATCTCTCTAGGATCCTGCAACCCCATCCCAACAGTACCTTTATTATCACTATTAAAGGGGACAGTATGGCGGAAGCAAACATGCCTGACGGCTGTATGGCCGTGGTAGATAGATCGATCAAACCATCCACCGGAGATATTATCCTGGCTGTACTGGATGGTGAATTTACAGTGAAGCGACTGGTAAAAGCCGGCCGCAACTGGGTATTACACCCGGAAAACACTTTTTATAAACCTATTGTTATTACAGAAGATACTGATTTCCAGGTATGGGGTGTTGTCACCTCCGTGATTGTGGATATGCGTAAATAATAGCGAAATGTATAATCCACTGGTATTGTTTACCAAGCCTTTGCTAACTACTCTGCTCAATAGCGGGTATAGTATCTTCGTACGCCAAAGCTATCTTCCGGGAATTGAACCCGGCGATAACAACACCAAAGAGGCATTTCTCATCACTCCTTACATGGATATCGGTGAAGCAAACCTCCACTTTCAGGCAATACGATTCGATAAAAGAAAATATATCTACCAGGCCCATCGTCCGGAAGAAATGGATAAACTATTCATCGCTGCCTCACAACCGCCTGGCTATAAGGTTTTTGCCGCCTGGCTCAAAGGAGAACATTGGGAACCTTCTGAAGAACTAGGACATAAATTGAAACGCTATATCTCCATACATACCAACTGGCGGCCTAACCATACGGTAGATGTGGAACTCTTCTTTAAATACGGAGAATTGTTCCTGGCACTCCGGTACGGACAAGAAGAATTAAAAGTACCTTTACATCAAATCATCGCAGGATAGCATGTGTTACGATATTGCATTTACTACCAGGATTGAAAGCGTCTTCAAGCTCATGCCTTTGCTGAATACAGCTCCGGGGGCAGATCTCAGTTTCGACCCTACCTATCACAAAATAGGTATGTCTTACCCACAATGGCCCATCGTTCTGGACCATGAAGGTCCACAACTGACCAAACTGACCTGGGGCCCCATTCCGAAAATGCTCAATACCCTGGAAAAAGTAAAGCGACAAAGACAAATGTTCCTCAACGCCAGGAGTGAAAAAGTCTTGGAACCACGCACCATGTGGAATGCTATCCGTAACCAACGATGCCTCATCCCCGTTACCGGATTCTTCGAATACCGCGAAATACCAGGATGGAAAAATAAAGTCCCCTACTATATCAAATCCACCGAACAGGATGTTTTCTTTATCGCCGGACTGTGGACACTCTCCAATTCTTGGGATGTAGATAAACCAGAACGGATCCCCACCTTCACCTTGCTCACCCGGCAAGCCAACCAGGTATTGCAACAGATTCACAATGGTGGCGACAATGCCGGCCGCATGCCCTTGATGCTCACCAACGAACTAGCCGAAGAATGGATTAAACCAGATCTAACGGATACAGATATACGGGATATATTGCAGTATACACAACCCTCTGAGTCGCTGGAATACTGGACGGTCAACTCTGTACGCAAAACCAAAGCAGACGATGAATCTGTGCTGGCACATGTAGATTATGAAGGTCTACCACCCGTATTGATCGATTAATTAACCTCCATTTTCAAATCAATTATCATAACTTGCATATGCAGGAAAAAGATTCCTGCTGTTTAAACCCTATTGCATTTATAAGTCCTGCCAACATGAATACCTATAAAGTTGGTGCCTCTGCCACCACACCCATCAAACTATCCGTTGACGTTACTACCCGCGGATTTGCAGACACCAGGGCCTTCCTAACCGATACCGATTTGGTAGCCATCGGGCCAAGCGTAGGCGATTCTTCCAATGCCAGCGGTGATATCGCGCCTACTATCATCGGCAATGCAGTGGATATAGCAGGAAGATACCTGTCTATCACCACGCATATTCGTATAACCGGTACCGATATAGTAGCCCGACAAATGGAATTTACCCGCATTAAAATGCTGTATACCCTCGATAACGGCATCGACGGCCATAAGGAATTCAATAATCCTGATACCATGATCGACCTGAATGGGGATTATACTAAAATCGAAATCACTAAAGATATTCTCCTGACGAGCATATGAAAAAGTTACTATGCCTCCTCTGCTGTATCACGATGGCAGGGAAAGTCGCGGCCCAGACTGTTCTCAACACAGATAAACTAGCGGTACCCCAGTCTGCCGCTACTAGACTGATAGATGCATCGCAAACCCTGAGTGGTACTTCCGGTCCGCCGAAAGCATTTGCACTAGGCCTCCTCCAAAGCTTCGACAATAGCAACGGCTGGCCACAAAATTATGCTGCCGAAATAACGCCTTATTGGATGATTAGTCCGGCCAACAGGAACTTTTATAATTATATCGGGCTGGACTCTGGCCGGTTTAAAACCAGTAATTGGAAAACGAATCCTTTCGCTGCTGCGAAATTCGTTAGTATTTCGATTGCCTTTGCCAATAAGAATATGAGTGCAGATTCTGCTAATGGCAAGCAGAAAGTCTTTTCTATTGGCGCTCACACTACACTGTTGCGCGCTTACAGAAAGAACTACGCCGCTGGACTTGCTGCTAATTTACAGCAGTGGATAGTGTTGGATAAGGCGGCTATTCTTCGGCAATATACCGATACGAGTCTACTCTACCGACAGTACCGTCAGGCGAGGCTTAGAGGGGATACTGCCACCATGCGCACTATTCGACAACAACTGGATAAACAGGAACAAGCAAGCATACAAGGAGCAGATCAACAATTTCAGCATCGGGTGACCGCTGATTCGCTGGCAGTCGCCATCGAAAAACAATTGAATGAAAAACCCATATTTCAATGGGACCTTTCTACCGCATATGCCGCTTACGGTGTGGGCGACAGTACCTGGAAATCAGGACGCTCCGCTGTATGGACGTCTGTAGAATTGAACCTGCCATTAAATAGCCAGGCCGATAAAACACAATTGAATTATTTGTCTGTTGCTGCGTATATGCGTTACATGTATGATGCATATACCCAGAATAAAAAAGAAGTTGGTCCTGGAAATGCAATAGACCTAGGCGGTAAAATTATGTTTGAATTTGATCCAGTTAGCTTCGGTACAGAGTATGTGCATAGAAGTTATACTGGGCTCACTGCGCTGAAATCGCAGCGCTTTGTAGGCTTTATCAATTACCGCATTACGAAGGCGCTCTATTTCAGTGGCACATTCGGAAATGATTTTGGTTTTAATAAACCTCGCCTCTTCTCTGCATTGGGCATTAATTGGGGCTTTGGCAATGAGAAAGTCAGTTTCTAAACCATAAGTTATCATCCCTGTATCCTTACAGGCCCTGTATTGTCATTCCTATGTCAATACAGGGCTTTTTTAATGATAGAAATTAAACCAGAAAAAGTTCAATCAATTTAGTTCACGGTGTATTTTATACAACCTAAAAACACAATGAATTAATTTTAAGCAATTTATAATTCTGATGTATATATTGTGATTCGATTCGTCATTAAGTAATTTTTTTCACATGAATGAGTGAACCACTCTAAAAAAAATGTTAAGATTTTTACTTTGTGCATCGACGGTAATTGTAGCGCAACCAGCATTTAAGTGTAGCAGTGAACAGATTTTAAATGAAAACCATAATGGAAAAAGTCATTTAAGAGATCAACCAATGCCCGTAACCACGTCGAATTATTTGTGAACAATAAAAAAGTCAAGTAATACCTGTAAAAACAGAAGTGAACAATTATTATCTGCCCGTGAACAGCAGATGGTAGCTATTGCTTAACCAATTTCCATTTTATCAAAACCAAGGATCATGCACAAGAAGCTGCTAATTTTAGCGCTACTGGGATTGCTGTGCTATACAGTCAACGCCCAGGGGCAAAAAATTTCAGGAACAGTCAAAGATGACAAAGGTGTTGCCCTGCCTGGTGTATCCATTCGCGAAGCAGGAACTACAAACGGCACCGCCTCCACCCCCGACGGAAAATTTACGCTCACCCTGAAAACCGCTGCAGCAAAGCTGTTGGTGTCTTTCATGGGGTATGAACAACAAACCGTAAATGTGGGTGGGAAAACAGATTTTCAAATCACATTGAAACCCGATGCAAAAGCATTGAAAGATGTTGTTGTCATCGGTTACCAAGAAGTAAAACGTACCAAAAGTACTGCAGCCGTTACTTCTATTATGGGTAAGGATATCGAGAACTTACCCGCCGCCAGCGTGGATGTATTGCTGCAAGGTAAACTCTCCGGCGTAAACGTACAGAACTTTACTGGGCAGCCAGGGGTGAAAACATCCTTGATGGTACGTGGTAACACCCGACTGATGTCTGGCTCCAACTTCAATGGGGACGAGGCTTTCAGTAACCCGCTGTACGTAATCGATGGTATACCTATCTCTGATGATGAAGTGAAATCCTTCAACAGTACCGGTACTAACTTCCTCGCCAGCCTGAACCCTAACGATATCGAATCCATCGACATCCTCAAAGACGCTTCTGCTGCTGCGATCTACGGTTCCAGAGGTGCCAATGGTGTGATTATCATTAAAACGAAAAAGGGTACTACTGGCAAAGCTAAATTCAGTGTAAACGCCTACTATGGCCTAGTTCCAAAACCGCAGCAAGTAAGCACTGTTATCGGTGCGGAAGAGCGCAGACGTAAATTGGCCATGATTAAAAATTATGGTAATTACAGTCAACTGGATGCACAAGTACCTATCATCCTTACAGATAGTCTGAACCCTATCTTCAATAACAATAATAACTGGCAGGACCTCTTCTATCAAAATGGTCAGGTACAGAACTATGATATCGGCGTAAGTGGCGCTAATGAAAACGTGAACTACCGCGTGAGCATGGGTATGTACGACGAAAAAGGGGTTATTATCAATACCGGTTACAAACGTTACTCCATCAACTCCAACCTCGGCTTCCAAATCAATAAAAAACTGGAACTGCAAACAAACCTGCGCCTATCAAAAGGATTAAGACAAGTAGGTAAAGGTAGTGGCCTAGATGAGAACAACCAGTTGAGAGACATTTTCAAGGTATCTCCTATCGATATGCCTACCTCCCTTATCTACCTGAGACCCGAGGATAGAGACGCTATCATAAATCCGTATAGCCGTAGCCGTAATGACAACGTCAACAACGATGTGAACGTGAATGTGCAGTTAATGTACCACATTAAAGATAACCTGCACTGGACCACCAGAGGGGCGCTTACATATTCCAATGCGAAATATGATTACGCTGCTCCTGGAGATCTCGCTCCTTCTCTGACAGGCGAGGCAATGTCTTCTTTCACACAATATTCCAAATACTTACTGACCAACCATCTGACCTGGAATAAAACGATCAATCGTATCCATAACATCAACCTGTTTGCTGGTCAGGAGTTTGAAAGACGTCAGAGCGAATCCCTGAAAGCCTATGGCCGTGGTATTCCTAATGATAACATCCAAGTAGTATTGGGTAACTCCAAACTCAATGGTGGCGGTTATTCGGACTATATCACCTATGCGAAGCTTTCCTATATGGCAAGCGCGCACTATGATTTCCGTGATAAATATATGTTCGATGCATTCTGGAGAGCAGATGCGTCCTCCCGCTTCGGTACCGCAAATAAATGGGGCTATTTCCCATCTGTATCCGTAGGTTGGTTGGTACACGAAGAAGCATTTATCTGCGACCACTTCCCTATCATCAACTTCCTGAAACTGAGAGCCAGCTATGGTATCAACGGGGATGAAAGCAGCATCGGTGATATGAGCAGATACAACGCCTATAAAATCGGTAACCAGAACTACAACGGTAGCGCTGATGTAAACACCTACAATGGCGCTGTTATCATTACACCTGACTTCAAAAAAATCACGCGTAATGATGTGACCTGGGAACAATCCAAACAATTCGATCTGGGTACTGAAATTGAAATCCTGCAAGGTAGATTCAGACTGGAAGCAGACTGGTATATCAGAAATACCACTGGACAGTTGTTGAACGTATGGGTACCTGAAACCTCCGGCTACGAGGAAGCATTAACCAATGCCGCTGGTGTTAGAAACTCCGGTATCGAAATCAACCTAACCACTCGTAACCTGGCTCCTAACCATAAATTACAGTGGACTACCAACTTCAACTTGTCTTTCAACAAAAACATGGTGACCCAACTGCCTGATGGTAACCGCGATATGTATATCAGCAGCGATTACGGACAGACAGTATATGTAGTAGGAAAACCTGTAAACATGTACCAGATGTACATTACAGACGGTGTTATCAACAGCAAGAGCGACCTGCTGGTAAATCCATACACCGGTGAAGTAGGTAAAACCAAATGGGGCACCCTGGTACTCGGTTATCCAAAATGGAGAGATATTAACGGCGACTACATGATTTCCGACGTAGCAGGCGCCAACGATATCACCTTCTATGGCGATCCAAATCCTAAGTTTACTGGCGGTCTCACTAACACTATTACCTGGAAAAACTTTACACTCCAGTTCCTTACCACCTTTACTTTTGGCAGAACTATCGTGAATCAAACGCTGGCTCAAAAGCTCTCCAATGGTCTGTTCTATGGTAGCTCCAACGCTTTCGCATTGTCTTCCCTGACAGATGTGGAAAAATACAACTACTGGAGAAAAGAAGGAGATCATGCCACCTTCCCTGCACTGAATCCTTTCATGGGTCTCTATGCATGGCGCACCGGACAGTCGCTGTTCGTTGAGCCAGGATGGTATATCCGTATCAAAAACCTGAACCTTGGCTACAACTTCGACAAAAGAACGTTCCGCTTTGTTGACAACATGCATCTGAGTAGCCTGCGTGTATACGGTATGATGGATAACGTAGCGATGTTCCAAAAATTCTCTGGTATTGATGCAGAGCGCGTAAATGCGCAGGGATATGACTTCGGTGATGGTTATCCGCTGCCTACCAAATTTACTGTAGGTGCACGTGTAGAATTCTAGTTTATCCAGTAAATCCAATGCAATGAAAAGAATCAAATTAAGTTTATATAGCCTTTTACTCCTGGGTGCACTTACCTCCATGAGTTCCTGTAAAAAGTACCTCGACAATGAATTGAAAAATGGTACTTATGACAACGTTTTTTGGAATTCTCAGCAAGACGTGGAAGCAGCTATGAATGGCGCCTATGCGCTATATCGCACTGCCAACCAGAATAAAAATACCTTCTTCATTTGGGGGGATGTTCCTGCCGGCATCTATGCTACTGAAAGCTCTTACCTGAAACCTGTAGTGGAATCCGGTGATTTCAAAACACCATATTACGAAGATGCTTGTCACGATTGGACCAACTGGTATCGCATTATCAATCAGTGTAACATGATTATTGATAAGGTAGGCCAGTTACCTGTATCCAAATTCAAAGAATCATCTATCAGTGCAGAGGAAGTAAAAAACACTTATATCGGTGAAGCTTATTTCCTGCGTGCACTGGCGTACTTCTCCATGGTACGTGTGTGGGGTGATGTGCCTGTGCAGAACACTCCTATTTACGCAGCAGAACAGATTAAAATTAAAGCCAGAAGTCCACAAGACTCCGTCCTGGACCTAGTTACAGCCGACGCGCAATCCGCCAGTGCCCTGCTGACTTGGGATTATGCGGATGATCAAAACAAATCCAGAGCAGGTAAAGCGGCAGCATTATCATTATTGTCGCATGTGACAGCATGGCGTCATAAATATGATCTGACACTGAAATATGCTGACTCTGTTGTTAATCGTGGAAAATATGCACTGGAATCTGCGGCCACTTTAAGTCGCCTGTATAAATCCAAAAGCAATTCTTCAGAGATCATCCTCGTGGTGAACAATGACGATGCTGCAGGAGAAAGCAACGGTAACGGTGGCGGGTTCAGTATTCCAATGGCGGTGGCAACAGGTGTAACCCTGACTGGCCAGACGGCATTCAGTTTGTATTGGGGTAATGCCAGCAACATTGAGATGTATTACAAAACCAAAGACAATCCGGATGCACATGCAGATGCCAGGTATAGAAGTTTCTTCCTGCCAAAAACTGCGGATAAATATGTGTTGCTGAAGTATTCAGATGTAGTGAATAAAAGTACTACAGGTGGCACACTCTATAAGGATCAGTCGCCATTGATCATCTACCGTCTAGCAGATATGCTCCTGTTGAAAGCAGAAGCAGAAGCTAACCTGGGTCAGGAAAGTAATGCCATGAATACTGCCAATATTGTTAGAACACGTGCTGGCATTCCTCCATTGCAAGACTATAGCGGTCAGCTCCTAAGACGTGAGCTGCTGGCAGAACGTTTCCGCGAACTCACCGGAGAAGGCCAGAACTATTTCGATATGATCCGTACCGGATTTTATCCTAACTGGTTAACATCTGCAGACCGTATCAGCAAGAAAGGTTGGTTATGGCCGATTACCAAAAGCGTTTTCAATAACAACCCGCTGATGGTACAGAACGAGTATTGGAAAGGAAGATATTAATCAAAAATTCATTACATCAATTGCAAAAAATGATGAAACATATTTTTTTGAAAACGGCTACTGTGCTGATGATCGTGTATACCCTCGCTAGCTGTAAGAAAAGTCAAATCATTGATGGTGGTGTCTCCGACCCGCATGTGAACATGACCACTTATGATTATCTGAAGAACAATTCCTGGCATCTCTTCGATACCACACTGCTGTTGATTGACAAAGCAGGTATGAAAGATGTGATTAATGGAGATGTCACCTTCTTTGCGCCTACCAACTATTGCATCAATAAATACCTTGCTGCAAGAAGAGACGCTGCAAGAAAAATCTCTGAAAAACTGGACTATACACTGGATTCTCTCTTCAAGGAATTCACTCCACAAATGCTCCGTGATTCCCTGGGAAGATATTGCTTCAAGGGTAAGATCAACCGCGATCAAATGACAGAGAAAGGTCAATCCTTTGAATCATTGACAACTGGCGCTCCTTTGTGGTTGTATCTCACTAAATATACCTACATCAACAGCGGCATGATGACCACCACTGGTTTCCTTGTATCTGCCCGCAGAGTAATCGGCGATCCGGATATTATGGTAAACAATCAATTGGTAGATCCTAGCGGCGATCCTAAACTTACAGACGTTGCAACCATTTGTCAGACTTCCGGTATACTCACTACCAATGGTGTAGTGCATGTAATGGCCAATAGTCACTTGTTCAACTTCTATGGCAGATAGTCTTTAATCTTCTTAAATCAGTACAATGAAATTCAAACATATCATATTCGCCTGCCTGCCGCTGATAGCTGGTTTTACTGCCTGCCAAAAAGTGGAAACAGGTTACTTGAGTGATTATCCTCGCTATGCCGATAATCCACTCACCATCACACAAGGGTCCTTTAAAATGTCTGCCGGTATTATTCCGGACAACTCTACTCCTCCTTTGAATGTAACGCTGCTGGATGTACGCGACAAAGCGACTGGTAAACATGCGGATGTATTCTTCCAGGAGTTTGACACCTATGTATGGACAAAACCATACGATCCGGTAACCGATACTACTTTCGATTTGATCAATGCCAAGCGCTCAAAAGCCAAGAAGAAACCATTGGAAATTCTGGCTGCCAGCGGACAGTTGATCTTCTCGGATGTTACGACCAACGTTCCTCCTGGCACCTATACCATTGATCTTCAGATCTCCAATCCAAGAGGTACCAAGCAGTATAAAAACATCTGTGATATTATCGTGAATGCACAGAAAGAATACGAATATGTAAACGCACCATACGCGCTTGCTGGTAAAACCGACAAGGAAGAAGCGATCCGTTTCTCCTATGATGCAGACTGGATTGATCAACTGATTGGTCGTTCTACTACTGCATGGCTGAAGATTAAAAAGGTAGCTAATGAACCAAACCAGGTAATATTCGTTGTAAAAGACAAATATGGTAATATCTTCCCGCCAAATGCATTGCAGAAACGTCCTAGCGGTAGTTCTTTCCTGAAAACGATGGCAACATTTGCGGTAAAGACTTTCACCAACGATACTGCAACTATTCACCAGTTTGCAACGGTTCCTTTCCCACATACTTATTGGGAAAGCCAGAGCAATGGTATCAACTGCTATTATCGTATTTATAGTCAGTATATTCAATCTATTGATACCGCTGACGCGAGAAACTGGTTCCCACCAAACTCCACTCCATATGGAGAATGGAACAAACAACCAGTTAACCTGAACGTCAGGATGAATACAAGAATTCTGACACCAGGCAGTTACGTATACGAGCTGAATTTGCAGTGTACTATGAAAAAATAATTCCATTTTCACTGAAGGCTGGCTAAATTTAGCCAGCCTTCTTTTCAAGCAATAATGATATGCTCAGTCACCTGAAACGTCATATTGGTATGTTGGCGGTGAGTCTTCCGCTCTTCGCTACAGCAGCTACCTATAACGGGAATGATTCTACGAACATTGGTAAAAAGACGTTCATCATTCCCGCCAATAAATCTTATGTAGAACCTTACAGAGAGGATAATCCCGTTCGTTACAACCAGGATAGACCTTCTGCTGAAATACATAACTGGACAGATGCCGGCACCAATATCAGTTGGTATCTATATGCCAAACCTGCTGTTTACAAAGTGTATCTCCATGGCAAATTGCCTGCAGGAGATAAATCGGACCTTATATTAAATATCACCCGTACAGATGGCTCCTTCCGCCCACAACAAGCCAAGTTACACTTCGAATCCGATAGTAGTCGTGTATTTGTTGCCAATCTGAATATCGGTGATGCCGGTTACTATCGTTTTGAACTACAACCGAAACGCAAGACTGGCAAAGAATTCCTGCAAGTATCCCAACTTACATTCGAAACCGTTTCCGGCGATAGTGCAGAGGTACATCAGACAAAATATCTTTCCTCTCCTTCCGTGCATCTCCGTTTCGGTCCGGAAGACCAGGTTAAACGCGAATATGACTGGTTATACGGCGAGATCACGGTTCCGGTAGGATATGATCCCATGTATACGTATTACATGAGCCTGGGCTTTTATAGAGGGTATTTCGGCATACAGGTCAACAGGAGTACAGAGAGAAGGGTTTTATTCAGTGTATGGGATAGTTCCAATGAAGGCGTAGACCGTAATAAAGTAGGCCAGACAGACAGAGTAACCCTGTTGGAAAAAGGGAAAGATGTTACCGGCGGTGGCTTTGGCAACGAGGGTACTGGTGGCCAGACTTATCGTAAGTATATGTGGAAAACCGGCACCAAAGTGCAGTTCATCATGAACATGCGTAAACTGCCAGATAATTTTGTAGTCTATTCCGCTTGGTTTAAGGATAATGAAAAAGACGGATGGCAATATATGGCCAGTTGGAAAGCACCGCGCGAAACACGTTTCTTTGACGGATACTATTCTTTCTTGGAGAACTTCGGCCCTGGTAATGGACAACAAACCCGCAAGGCCTTATATGGTAATGCTTGGGGGAAGATTGCCGGCGGAGGGGATTGGGTTTCGTTTAACCGTGCCCGTATGACCTACACCGATGGCGCTCCAGGCCAGCGTTGCGATTATGCCGGAGGCCAGGATCCAAATCAAAAGGACCTTTTCTATATGAGCTCTGGCGGATATAGCGCTACCCAATATAACCAGTTCACCACCATCCCGAAAGGAACTAACATTCCAGTGACGGATCTGAAACAATTGGAAGCGCAGGTAGATCATGCGATTAACAATGCGAAATAAAATAAAGCCGGTAATGGAGAATTGCCGGCTTCATTTTATTAATTCAAGCAAGAACAATTTATCTTTCCTTATGGGTATTAATGAGGGAGACCCAATTTTTCAAATAAAACCCGGTTCCTACTTTTAGCATCTTTGAGCATTTTTTGATAAGAGATTACCTCTATGTAAGCGTTATACTTTTCATGAAAATTAAAGAAGCCCAAATTATCTGGAGTTCGTTTATAATCTCTGTCTTCAAGGATCTTTGTCAGGCTTTGATTGAAATCACAGACAATATATGCGTAAAATGGAGTCTTATCTTTATCAAGTTGAATCAATTTACCACGTCTATCAGTTGCCCCATTTTCACGGATGATTCTAATATAAGAAATAACTTGATCAACAGGATTCTTCTTCTCGGTTGAGATAGAATAGTGGTTCCGTTCCGGTCTCTTAAACTCAACTATAACAAACGAATTATGCGGGGCTTCGTCGTTGACAAAAGCAAAACTTGAGTTGAAGATTAATAGATCCAATCGGTCTTTACTTTCAATTCCTTCAAGAACAGGAATTTGATTTATTACCTTATCAGAAGCTAAATAGTAATGGTATGAAAGTCTTTCATCAATTAACCATAAATTTTGCTGTTCATAACTTATTTCATCCGACTCCTTACGAATCGGGAAGAAAATATTATGAATAGTTTCTTCTGTTTGGAATTCCCCATTTTCATCGGCACCCAATGAAATATCAAGCAACTCGATTACTGCTTTCCGATGGACAATGTATCTTGCTAAATTAGATTTGCCAATATCATTAAATTTCTCAATATACTCCTCATACCTCTTCATGTAATCCTGCGAAGACCGAATATCATCACTAACTTTCAATATACTTTCTCCCAATTCTTTTATCTCCAATTCAAGATCATTTTGAATCTTGAACAATTCAATATTTAACTTGTTCCCAGACAAGTTTGGAGGCATCATTTTTATTATATCAGACTTATATTTTACAAGAGGTTTGTACTGTGGTGCATTTTCACTGATATGATCTCTATACTGAAAAAATTTAGTCTCCCTGATTTCTGACAGATAGCTTTCTAATAGCTTTTCTAATGTATCAATAACTTTTGTTCGTATCTGTTTTAAGGACAGGTCTTCTAAGTTATCAACCTCTATTTCATCATCATTATCTCCAACTGGAAAGTGAAAATCAGTTCTTTCATTATCGACATTGATGTCCAGGAAATTACCAGTAACATAGCATTGATATGTAAATTCCTTGCCATCGGCATCCTTAATAAGTTTTCCTAAATCAGGAATATATTTAACCAGGTTTTCAGCAAACACTTCTCTTTCATTAGCACAATAATGGATTTTGTGCCCTCCTTTATTTTCATAAAGTTTTATTAAGTGTAACTTAAATGAAAACCTATCCTCAATAATTATCTCTGCTTCAGTATGACTTGTTCCGATAGTTTCTCCATATAAATCCTGAAGTAATATTTCGCTGTTGTTACTTTCAAGTATACGAATGTATGGGCATTTGTTAAGAACAAAATAAATTAGAAAATGCTCGATTATTTTATGACCTATTTCTTTCAATGATTTAGGTATACCTCTCTGAAACTCCGGACGAATCGTATCTAGATACACTATAGTCCCCGTTCTATTCTCCGCGCTGGACTCTAATATATACTCGTCAAAACCAGATGGTTTTAAACTAAAATAACGCCTTTGTCTCTGCGCATTACATTCTATATAAATACTATCGAAAGCTATTGATCTAAATGCCTTCAAGCAGACAAATCTACCAATACCTTTAGCACCTTTATCAATTTTGTATTCTGATTCAGCTGTCAAGAAAGAATGAAAATTGCGCTCATTGAAACCAATTCCATTGTCTTCAATAATAAATGATTTGACTGGTGATATCTCCACGTTCTTCATTTCCTCCAGCGTAGTAAGCTCCCCATTTCGTAGTAGGGTTATAATAATTTCTCCTGAATCAAGATTACCCTTTTCTTCAATTGCATGTATAGCATTACTTATAGATTCATAAAGAGGCCACATAGCCTTTCCTCTAGATAATTGTGTATTTCTAACTTTACCCGCAGAATTTGTATGAAATTTTGGTAATACTAATTGCTGTTCCATTAGAGATAAATTACCATCTAAAATAGCAATTTTAAAACTAATTAAATTAGGATGCGAAACTATTTTTCACAACAATTCAATGGGAATACATTTACATTTAAATCCTTATCTGACCTATCTCAATTCAATATATTGCTGATCATTCCGACTTCTTTGTTAAGCGTAAAATAAATTGAAATATTTATTTCATTATCTAATGTATAAACCCTTTTCTCAAACCAATCTCTCTATATCAAATCCATATCATAAACATCCGACAAAAACATAAAGTAGCGATATCTGTTATTCCCTTTATTTTCACTTCTAAATATTCAAAAACGATAGCGTACGAAAACTATGAGGAATAAACTGCCATTTAGTGGAGTCAATAGTATTAACTATTTCAATAATATGAATAAAATAAAAAAACCGCGACTAGCGCGGTTTCAATTTTTTCGTTGCCCAACCTGGATTCGAACCAAGACAAACAGAGTCAGAGTCTGTCGTACTACCGTTATACTATTGGGCAATTTCTATTTCCTACTGAATGTATCCTTTGATAAAATCTCACCAAAGCATCATTGTTTCGGGAGGGCAAAGGTACATTTTCTTTTATTTTTACCAAATTTTTCTCCTGAAATCCCAATATTTTTTTCATTAAAAGCCCTTCAGTATCAACTCAAACGGCCATTTTCGCGTAATTATTCCTAAATTAACAGCGGCTAAAACCCAAATCTCATGCGCCGCATCTTCCTCACACTCGCTGCTTTTCTCTCCCTGACGCTCACCGCTGCAGCCCAGGACAATACCACCGTAAAACCGGTATTGCTGGGAAAAATTGACAACGATAAACTGGAAGAAGCCTCTGGAATCGCCTCCAGCGTACCACTGAAAGGCTACTACTGGACGCACAACGACAGTGGCAATAAACCGGACGTATTTCTAATAAACAGCAACGCACATGTGGTAAGTGTTTTACGCATTGAAAACGCGTCTAATAGAGACTGGGAAGATATCGCGGAAGGCATCGGCCCCGAAAAAGGAAAAAGCTATGTGTATATAGGTGATATTGGCGATAATGCCGCTGTGCGCAATCATATCAAAATATATCGCTTCCTAGAACCCACCACTGTTCCTGCTGCTAAAGCGAGCATAACAGCGGATGTCCTGAAACTAGAATACCCCGATAAACCCAAAGATGCAGAATCATTAATGGTAGACCCTATCTCTAAAAATATTTATATTATCAGCAAGCGACAAAAAGCTGTTCACCTCTATAAAACCCCGCTCCTATTTAAAGATGGCGATCATGCAGTGCTCAAAGATCTCCTCACCCTTCCTTTTACCTGGGTCACTGCCGGCGATATCTCCAAAGATGGACATCATATCGTTATCAAAACCCTCACTACTGTTTATTACTGGCATCGTAAAACAGGTGAAACTGTAGAACAGGCCATGTCGCGCCCCGGTACCCAACTTCCTTACATCCCCGAAAAACAAGGCGAAGGCATCACGATTACCCCAAACAATGATGGTTATGTGACTATCAGCGAAGGAGAAGCCTCTCCCGTGTTTTTCTATAAGTGGAAATTCTAATTTTCTCATAATTATATTGTCTTTTTTGTTGCCGCTGACATCTCATTTCAGTAGCGACTGGTATACTTGTATACTATTCTACCCCTGAAGTCTATACCCTCAAAAACAGTGCTTCCTCACTGCAGGAAATGCTGTTGATAAAACCATAATAGTATGCCAGCAAAAAAAGCAATCATCATTGGGGCAGGCCCCGCAGGCCTTACTGCCGCATATGAACTACTGCAACGCACCAACATTACCCCTGTAGTCCTGGAAAAAAGCACAGACATCGGTGGAATATCGAAAACCGTTAACTATAAAGGAAACAGGATCGATATCGGAGGGCATCGCTTCTTCTCCAAATCTGACCGCGTGATGGAATGGTGGATGAATATGATGCCGCTGCAACAAGAAGCCGCGGCCGCATTCAGTATTACCTATCAACGCAAAACAAGAGAAGTTAGGAAACCTGAAAATAGTGATACGGATACCCTCGTAGCCCGCAATCCCGACCTAATTATGCTAGTGCGTCAACGACTGTCGCGCATCTACTTCCTAAAAAAATTCTTTAACTATCCCATCCAGCTTTCTCTCGATACACTTCGTAAACTCGGACTGGCAACAACTATCAGCATTATGTTCTCGTATATGTATGCCCAGTTGTTCCCAAGAAAAGAAGAGAAATCACTGGAAGACTTCATGATAAATCGTTTCGGCAAAACGCTCTACCACCTGTTCTTTAAAGACTATACAGAAAAAGTATGGGGCATTGCTTGTAATAAAATATCTGCTGAATGGGGCGCTCAACGTATCAAAGGTATCTCCATCGGTAAAGCCATCTCCCATGCGCTGAAATCAGCCTGGGACGCAGGTAAACCCAAAGATATCAATCAGAAAAATGTGGAAACAAGCCTCATCGAACAATTCCTCTATCCCAAATTTGGCCCTGGTCAACTCTGGGAAGAAGTAGCCCATCAAGTAACAGAAAAAGGCGGCATTATCCACATGCAACATGATGTGACTAAAATATTCACAAAAGGAAACCAAGTAACCGCTATCGAAGCAGTAGATAGAACTACCGGCGAAGCCACCATCTTGGAAGGCGATTATTTCTTCTCCACTATGCCCATGCAGGAACTCATCGCTGATATGCAAGGCGATGTACCTGAAAATGTACGCCAAGTGGCTGCAGGACTCTTATACAGGGATTTTATTACAGTAGGTATTCTCCTGAAAAACCTCACCTTCAGTGATCCGAAATCAGGCGCGGTGAATCCTATCGAATTAAAAGATACCTGGATCTACATACAAGAAAAAGATGTACGTGTAGGTCGTTTACAACTATTCAATAACTGGAGTCCTTACATGGTGAAAGATCCCAATACCACTTGGGTGGGAATGGAATACTTCTGCAATATCGGCGATGGTTTCTGGGAATTGAAAGAGGAAGAAATCCGTCAGATCGCTATTGACGAATTATGTAAAATCGGACTGGCTCGCCATGAAGATGTACTCGATGCTACCGTCTTGCGCATGGAAAAAACATATCCTGCCTACTTCGGTACCTACGACCGCTTCGACGAACTCAGAGCTTATATCGATACGTTCGAAAATATTTTCCTCGTAGGACGTAACGGTATGCACAAATACAACAACTCCGACCACTCTATGCTGACCGCTATGGTGGCCGTGGATAATATCTGCAATGGTATCACTACCAAATCAAATATCTGGTCTATCAATACAGAACAGGAATATCACGAAGAGAAAAAATAATGATTCACAGTATGTGATCCTCAAAATACCCAGAGATGTTGTTCGCTTCTTACCGCAACCCCAAATCTACGGAATACAGTTTCCGTCACTTCCTCCTTGCCGACAGGCGTAACCTCCTGTTGGCTGGGGTGGCGGCCATAACTATCTTGCTAAACCTGATCATCTTCAAAATGATCTATCCTTATGCAGACATTACTGCCGATACAGATACTTATATCACTGCAGCAACATACAACATGCCTGCCAACCTTTGGCCGGTAGGATACTCTCAAATACTTCGACTCTTTCATTTTATTTCAGCCTCTGAAACCGCACTAGTGGCATTTCAATATATATGCCTCCAATGTGGTGCTTTCTTTCTGTATTTCACGATATTATACCTGCTAAAACCAGGAAAGATTTTTCGCTACGGTGCATTTTTCTTTTTACTTATTAACCCTTTATTTCTTTATCTCAGCAACTATGTAATTACAGAGGCGTTATTCCTTGCCCTTGGGTTTACCTGGTTTGCGCTGTTGCTGTGGATGCTCTATAAACCCGGATTGTTTATTTTCCTTCTTCATGGCATTGTACTGGCGCTGGCTTTCACCATCCGGTATAATGCCATGTTTTTTCCTATAGTGGCTGCATTTCCGCTTATTATTTGTCGTGCTCCCATGTGGAAAAAAGCGATAGCAGTAGCCCTACCGTCACTGCTGATAGGCGCGTTCATCATCTTCACTATGAATGCGACCTACAAAGCCACAGGCGTACGGAAATTTTCCGTTTTCAGCAGTTGGCAACTGGCCAACAACGCGATGTACATGGCGCCCTACATTCCATACGACACCCTACACATTCCGCAGGATTGTAAACTGATTCATCAATTTACACACGCATTCTATACCAGCTCTTATTTTGATGCTGCGAAAGCAACACCCGCCAATGGGGCCTATTATATGTGGGAAACAAATGGTCCTATGAAAGCATTACTGTCTTATTATGAGCGGAAATACAGTATTGACGATAACTTCTCCGGTTGGGCACATACTGCTCCTGTATTCCAAGAATATGGTAACTATCTTATTTCACATCATCCATTTGCCTTTGCTAGGTATTTCTGGATACCTAATATGGTGGAATACCTGCGCCCATCACCTGAGTTGATTGGTGATAATATCCGTGCCAAACATGGTACGCCACTCGTTATGCAATCCTGGTTCCATGGTACTCCAGCTACAGTTAGCAGTCCATTACCAGGTGTGCAAACTTCCATCATGATGAAATACGTGATGCTGATAGTATTCCTCCAGTTTATTTTTCTGGAAGAAATTATACGTTATTTATATTTAAAGAGACACCGTTACGCAAGACGGATATTCAACAAAGTATTGGTGTTATTCGGTGTTTTCGTGATGGTGAATTTCTTCTTTAGTACCCTGGCCGCTCCAGTAGTATTGCGTTATCAGTTAATGTTGATGGTCCTGCAATTGTTTGCCACCCTATTACTGATAGAAAAAAATGAAAACAATCCGATTCCTACTCCCAAAGAAATGAAGGAAGACGAGGCGATGTTGGGGATTTAAATAATGGGCTTATTCTTCTCTTAATCGTTCATCCGTATACGTGATAGCGGTTTTACCATGTGGAACGGGTTTACCATGTTCATCCACACTTACAAACACCATTCTATCAATGGTTAGGATACTTTTATGGGTAATCTTGTTACGTACTTCACAGGTCAATGTTAAGGAGGTACGTCCAAAATGAGTAGCTTTAATACCTAGTTCCACAATGTCTCCCTGACGCGCAGAATTGATGAAATTAATTTCAGACATGTACTTGGTCACACAACGATTGGTTCCCAACTGAATAATGGAATAGATCGCAGCTTCTTCATCAATCCATCTCAATAAGCTACCACCGAAGAGCGTACCATGTGCATTCAGGTCTTCCGGTTTTACCCATTTCCTTGTATAAAAATTCATTGCATCCTCGATTTAATTCTGCTCAAAATTAGCGCATTCTCTATAAAGCAACTGTTAAAATCTCAATGCTGGTGCATCATCGTGATGATTTCGGCTGTCTCATAATCCGGGCATCCTTCACTTTTCCCTGCTACCAATGCTCCCAGCGCATTCCCAAAACGAAGCGCTGCTCCCGGCTTACTACCAGATAACATAGCATGGATATACCCAGCCAATAATGCATCTCCACTGCCAATGGTATCCACTACCTGCACCTTATGTCCCGGCTGCTGATAAAATTCACCATCTTCATACAATAAACATCCCTTCGCTCCCAATGTTACCAGTACTGCCCTCCATAAAAACCGATCCCTGAGTTGCCTTACCATTGCTCGCATATCTCCTTCAATCCCATACCAACCACACAACTCATGCAACTCATGCTCATTCATCTTTACGATATCGGCATGCTCCAATAACCAAGTGATATGAGTACTGCTATAATGTGGAGGACGCAAGTTTACATCCAGCACACGCAATCCGCGCACTTTACTTAGCAGTGCCTGCAATGCCTGCTTGCTGACATGATTCCTGGAAGAAAGAGATCCGAAAATAATACAGGCTGGATGTGGCGATTCCAGCGCTTCCCAAAGTATATCTGTGGTAATGTAATCCCAAGCTGCGGGAAATAAAATATCATAGGCCATTTCTTGTGCTGGGGTAACAGTGGCGATGACCTTGCCGGTGGCGACTGTTGGATCTACCTGGATGTAGGCAGGATCAAGCCCATAACCCCGCATCAACTGCAGCAAGCGATCACCATACTCATCCTTACCGATGCGTGTAACCATTGCCGTTATATGATGCAGCTTCTGTAGATGATAGGCTACATTCATAGGCGCACCGCCAGGCAACTCCTTATCTGGCAGAATATCCCAGAGCACCTCTCCGAAGCAGACAATTTCTGTTTTCATATACAGAAAGTTAACAAACTCCCGGAAAATAAAAAACCGCTATAGTTAAAAACTATAACGGTTTCTTTAAAGGTAAAGCCTCACGTTGCCCGACCTGGATTCGAACCAAGACAGTCAGAACCAAAATCTGATGTACTACCCTTATACTATCGGGCAATGCTAGTCATTAGCACCATTGATTTATCATCAACGGACCGCAAAAGTAGGATATTTTTGAAAAAAAACAAGAGGTTGAAAAATTTTTTCAAAAAAAATAAGCTGGAGGAGATCTCCATCCAGCCTATACTTCATGGTTGGTCTAAAATTACTCTCCGTAAATCTCTTTCAGTTTTTTGTCCAAAGCCTCTTCCTCACTACCATATCGGCCAATGATGACTCCCTCTGGATTGATGAGTATTTTAGTAGGCAAGGAATGAATACCATACCTCAAGGAAATATCATTTGGATTATTTTTCATGGCTTCGAAATTCAGACTCGCTCCTCTGCGGACATGTCTCCATGGTAAACCATCTTTTTCTACAGCCGCCACCCAGGCTTTTTCTGTCCTGTCGTCATCTGCAATACCAACTATATCAAATCCTTTCGGCTGATATTTTGCATACAAGGTTTTCAGGTGCGGATTCCCTTTTCTACATGGTACACACCAGCTAGCCCAGAAATCCAGCAATACATATTTCCCTTTATAATCACTCAACGATAATGCCTTTCCAGTCATATCCGGTGCAGTGAAAGCAGCAGCTACTGCTCCCGGAGAGCCAAGCTCCAAACTGTGAATCTCTTCCGCTATATCTTTCGCGAAGCCAGTTTTCTTTGTAGCAGGACTGAGCTTTTGATAATACTCCTTCAGTTCCGTCAGCGGAAGATCACCCACGTGATAACGAAGCATATATGCGGTGATCACAGAGGTAGGATACTTTTTGAAAAACCGGTAATCTGCTTCCCTATTTTCGGTAAAGTATGGTGCCAGATTTTCACGGATGGCCGCAGCTTTATCATGATCTTTTTCATTTCTCATGGCATCCAGTGTAGACTGATATTTCTGCTTGATCTGTATCTTCTCCTGCTGTAATACCCGCAGTCCTTCATTTGCGGGATCTCCGCCTGTGATAGTGGCGGAAGACATACTATTCCAGGAAGAGACGAATGATTGTGTTCCCGGCGCCAGGGCAAACATGGCTTTATCATCGCTCCGCAAGTCGCGCTGTACATAGGCAATCGCCACTGTTTCCAGCTTGCCTTTCAGTATGAATGTACCATTCTTCAGTTGCATCGAATCAATGGTACGATCGCCGGCACTATCCAGATACCACACATACACTGTACCATCTTTATGGTCAGTGATCTTACCATTGAGCTGAAAATTCTTTTTCTCCTGCGCATGGGATACAACTGTCAGTGTCATAAATCCCAACAGGGTGAAGGTGAGCTTTTTCATAAGTTCAATTAAAACGGATTTTGTGTAAGATTAGGATTGACAGTAATTTCAGTTGCAGGTATAGGATAAATCATACTCTTGTCTGTAGCTGGAATATTTATATGGCTGCCAGGCACGGTACTTCCTGTATAATCACGCACTACAGGCAGTCCATTGCGTAGCAAATCAGCTCTTCTACGACCTTTCTCAAATGCAAATTCTATCCTCGACTCATCCAATACCACCTGTAATACATTGGATCTGCCATGAAGATTTGCCAGTTGATATAAACCGGTGCCACTGATACCTGCACGGGTTCTTAACAGGTTCACATCATCCAATGCGGCCTGTGGATTGGTATTTGCATTGGCCTCCGCGCGGATGAGGTACATATCAGCGAGTCTGTATACCACTGGAGAACTCACCGCAGTATTACCACTCTGTATAAACTTGGTGGTAAAATAACGATCACCACTAGTAGTCGATAGCTTGGTATAAAACCCCAATCGTACGTCTCCTGCGGTTTCATTTAGTAGACTAAGTAATGGCGCAGATACCGCAGCATATTTGGTTTGAGTATAGTTGTAACCCAATCCGTAAAAGCCTTTCGCTTGTCCATCGACACTCTTGATAGTAAAGATGGTTTCTTTATCCGTTCCAGCGCTATGATCGTTATTGAAATAAGTGAGGTAATTGGTACCAGTTACCAAAGAAAACTTACCACTGTTAATTACTTTTTCCGCATAACTGATAGCTTTGGTATTGTCGCCTGCATTCAGCCATAGTTCGGCGAGGGCCGCCCAGCAAGCCTCTTTATTGGCATATGCATTGGCTTTAGGCTGTGTAAGCAAAGTAGCTGCTTTTTCAAAATCGGCTGCTGAAAGCGTATACACTTCCTTCACGGTATTCCTGGAAGGCAGCAATGTTGCATCCGTAGAGATCACATACGGCACTCCTGGATTTGCGCCAGCATTTTGTGCAAACGGTTTACCGAAAACCTGTACCAGTTGCATATGCAGGAATGCGCGCAAGAAAAGCGCTTCCCCCTTCAACTGTAGCAAGTTGGCCGCTGCATTATCAGGAATGGCGTTAATCACCATATTCGCATGATAAATGGCTTTATATCCTGTTCCCCATGTTTGTATATCCATCATGGAAGAGGTACGCATAAAAGAATAACTCTCGATGCTGGTAGTCGTGGCATTATTCCCCGCCTTCATCACCTCCACATTATCTGTACTCATCTCCACCTGGTTCATATAAGGGGTGATGAATTTATAATTATTCACAAGTGAGTATACGCCACTCAATGCTACCTGCAAATTATCATAACCAGTGAGTGCAGTAGATGCATCCAAGTCTGTTTTGGGCTTGAGATCCAGTGCGCTCTTGCAGGAACAGAGCATCCCTATAAACATCACGCCAATGATACTAGATCGCTTTATATTGATTGCCATTGTGATTTAATTTAAATTAGAAGGTTACCTGTATACCACCCAAAAACCTTTTCGTGAAAGGAGTTTTTCCTTCATTCTCTTCTCCGAATGCATTCTCCGGATCCATACCAGTGAATTTTGTCCAGGTCATGAGGTTATCGCCAGAAACAAACAAATTCAGTTTGGAGACTTTCAGTTTTCTCACCACATTATCCGGGAAATTATACCCCAGCCTTACGTTTTTCAATCGCAGGAAATCACCATTGTCCAAATATCTGGATGTAGGGAAATAGGCATCCACCTTATTGCCGGCCTTTGGTAGATCAGCAATTTGTCCAGGATGCTGCCATCTCACTTGTCCCGCCAATGGTGCAGCATTGTTGGAGCTTACATCAGATCCATCCAAATCCAGATCCGCACGGGTACGGTTCAGCATTTTATAGCCGCCAAAGTAACTCAGCATCACGGTGAGGTTGAAATTCTTATAGCTGAAGTTATTGGACATACCCGCTATATATTTAGGATCACTGCTCCCCAATACTTGAAGGGTAGCATTACCTGGATTATTGGTATAAGATACTTTACCTGTATAGTTACCATTGGCATCCTTTTCCAATACTTCAAAACGAGAGTTACCAGTGGCAGGATCTACGCCTGCATACACTGGCATGAAGTAGCTATTCATCGGCTGACCAATCATTCTTGCTGTACCCATATACTGCCCATCATACAGTTTATCCGTACCTGGTTGGAGTTCCAGTACTTTATTTTTATTGTATGCAAAAGTGAGATCAGTAGACCACTTAACAGCCGTGTGTTTCAACTGTCTAGTATTCAAAGTCAGTTCAATACCCTTGTTACGAATACGTCCCATATTGGCATAGTAAGCATTACCACCACTGGTGGCAGGAGGAGTAACACGCAACAATAATCCTTTATTCATTTTTTGATATAGCTCCAATGTTACATTCACGCGATCCCAGAAGCCTGCATCAATACCGATATTGGTTGTGTATTGCATTTCCCAGTGCAGGTTTGGATTTCCTTGTGCTGTTTGCGTAGCGCCGGTTTGACGGTTGTACTGATCACTGGAGGCCAGATAGCTATATAAGGAGAGGTACTGATAAGCTCCTAAAGGTAGATCATTACCAGAAACGCCATAGCTGAAGCGGAGTTTCAGGAGATCTAGATTCTTCGCATTACGCAGGAACTGTTCTTTGCTCAATTGCCATGCACCACTGAATGCGTAGAAATTACCATACTTGTTGTTCTGTCCAAATTTGGAAGATCCATCTCTTCTGAAGCTGGCGGTTGCAAAATATCGTCCATCATAGGAATAGTTGAGTTCAGAGAAGGCAGAGAGATAGGCCGTTTCTGTAATAGCGTTCCGAAATACAAGGGTGGTCTGATCTCCGGCGCCAATACTTTGGATACCAGGCTTCAAACCATAAACGGAAGCGCTAGTATTCTTTACGGTTACTTTATTATATTCAAATGCAGCAAGTCCGCTGATATGATGCTTACCAAATGATTTATCAGCCTGCAACATTTCAGTTGTAATAATATTTCCGGTATTAGGAGTAGACAAAGTCATGAGACCACCACGATAGAAATAGTTACTTGTCACATCTCTAGGATCTACATAATTCGATAACTCTCCATGTAAAAAGCTGTATCGGTTACGGGAGCTAAATGTCAGCCAGTTGGTTAGTTTGTAACGGAGACTCAGGTCAAAGGAGCCGATCGTGTTTTTGCCGGTTCCGAAATCATAGTCTTTTCCATAGAGTGGGTTATACCATATACCGCTGTACCAACCTGGTTCATTCATTCCTCCCACTTTCACAGCGCCATCAGGGTTATAAGGAATATCCCATGGCATCAGGCTCCAAGCATTGGTGTAAGGTGAATAAAATCCTCCACCACGTTGACTAGCATAGGAAATACTCGCATTAGAAGAAAGCGAAAGTCTTTCTGTAGCTTGAAAATCCGTGTTAAAACGGAAGTTACACTTCTTATAACTATCGGTTATAAGTGGCGCTACTTCATTGAAATAATCGCCCGATGCATAGTATTTAATACGACTATCCCCACCAGAAATCCAAAGGTTGTAATCCTGTGTCTGCCCCGTACGACGCACCAGGTCATTCCAATCAGTGTTATACTTCAACACGCTGTCTGGCACCATGGTGTGTACATACTTATTTACGTCTGCATCGCTGGCATTTGGATTGGTAGCCAGGTATTGGTTACGATAAATTTGTTGTAGCAGGTCAAAGCGTTCCTGACTGTTCATCATGCGGAATTTACCCTGACTTACTTTATTCGCACCATAGGTTACATTTCCACCGATGCGGGTGCCTCCTGCGCCGGCTGCGCCTCTTTTGGTAGTAATCACCAATACCCCGTTTGCTGCTCTGGAACCATATATAGCTGCAGATGCTGCGTCTTTCAGTACGGTTACAGATGCTATATCCGTAGAAGAAATGCTGGAGAGAGGATCTGTGGAACCACTGTAACTTTGAATGATACCATCAATTACCACCAGTGGTTGGGTAACATCATATCCCATAGACCCTTTACCACGAATGACGATGGAAGATGCGGTATTGGAACCGCTGTTTCCCCCGCCCACAGTAATATTCAGGCCTGCTACTTTACCTTGGAGATTATCGAGAATGGATTGAGTGGTAGTTGTTTGAAGATCTTCAGAGGTTACCTGCGAAACCGCTCCTGTCAACTCCCCCAGTCGTTTACTGGTGTAACCGGTTACTACCACTTGGTTCAGGGATCGTGGTGTTTCCTGTAATGTCACGTACAATGGGCCTTTTACCGTATCCATCTTAATATCCCGACGGTCATATCCCAAGAAAGAAAATTCCAACTGCTGGCCTTTACTTGCATTCAGATGAAAACTGCCTGTTCCGTCGGTGGCTACACCGCTGTTCGTTCCTTTAACGCGAACAGAAACACCCGCCAGCGGTTCACCGGATAAAGTAGTAACGGTACCATTTATCTGTGATCCGTTTGCTTGATCCGTTGATAACTGTTGGCTGTCATTTCCTTTTATTGCACCGGGAGCAGTGATGTAGATGTATTTGCCTTGTATGTGCCAGTTATATTGCTTTCCCAACACGGCATTCAGCGCTTCTTGCAGGGATGCCTGTTGCAAATTCACCGTTACACGTCTATTAAGATCCACCTCCGTATCACTGTAAAAGAATTCGTAGGATGTTTTCTTTTGAATATCCTGCAATACTGATTTCACACTCCTGTCTTTAACAGATAATGTAATGGCTGCTTTAGGTTGCTGGGCTTTCACTTCCACTATACCTGCATAAACACTGATGCAGGAGCATAGCAGGGTGGCACGTAAAAGTAGTGCCCAGCCTTCGCGGAAAGGCATAGGTATCCCCTTTAGTTTCATCACTATTAATTTTGGTTAATAAAAAAGATCAGACGTGTTGTAAATACTCCCGAACTATTTTTTTGTTACTGTAATGGTTGATCCTTGCAATGAAAATGAAAATTGGTTGGTGCTGTTATTCAATGATTGTAAAAATTCGCCCAGACTTTGATTCTTATCCAAATAACAGGTAAAAAATTGTCCTTCTATTTGTTGATGTGCGGCATTTATATCTACATTATACCACCTGGAAATAGTTTGCAGAATATTGGTTAATGGTTTATTGCTAAATCTTATCCATCCATCCTTCCAGGAAGTATATTCTTCTGTATTTACGTGCTGTACCTGGATTTGCGCCCCTTTCAACACCGCCTGTTCTCCCGGTTGCAGTACTTGTTGTCTCCCTACAGCCACTACTTGTACCTTACCACTTACCAGTGTTGTAAGCTGCTGCTGTTCTTCCTCATAATCACGCACACAGAATGCTGTTCCTAATACTTTTATTTCCTGCGCATGTGTGCGCACAATAAATGGTTGCGATGCTACTGCCGCCACTTCCAGGTATACTTCTCCAGAAATCGTCACTACTCTTTCCCCTCCTGTAAATACCGCAGGATAAGTAATGCTGGACATCGCATTCAGCCACGCTTTGGAGCCATCGGGCAATTGCACCTGGTAGGTAGCGCCACGTGGCGTAGTCAATGTATAATCCACTGGCTTGGAAGTAGCTACCTGCATGTTGCCATGCTGCACCTGTACTTGATTACCACCCAGTATAAAACTACTGTCTCCTCCATGCAAATCCACTTCCTCATTACCAGCTTTCAGCACAGCAAAATTACCCGCTGGTTTCTGCGCCGCTACCACTATTGCCATTGCTTTTGCATGGCTATTTTCCGTAGATCGCATGCGCCAAAACATTCCCATAGCCAGGACCACTACCGCTGCAGCAGACCACCAGAATATCCTGAGACGACGCATCACCACTACTTTACCTCCAATGTAATCTTCTTCTATAGTATGGGAATCTTCCCCAATAACATGCCGTTGCACAGCACTATGAGATGCCCCTGATTGAGACGCCTCATTCCACTGATTCGCTGCCGTAAACCGCTCCCACATTACATTCGTGTCAAAAAAACGTTGCTGCTGCAACACCTCCAACAACCGACGTAATTCCGCAGGCTCCTTTAAGAGCATACTCCGCGCAGGATCCGCCTGCAACCATGATTGCACAACAGCATCCTGCGGCTGCAAAGCTCCGCTCAGTAAACCGGATAATATCTCTATATCTGACTGTTCCATCAATAACTATAAGGACCTGTATAAGTAAGACACGGGCTTGTTGAAAATGTACTACGCGCTAAAGGAAAAATTTTTAAATAAAATTTCATCTCCCCAGCAAACACAATACCATCAAGGATGCCAGCACCAGAATAATATTATTTCTTAAAATATCGTATGCCTTGCTTACCTGATTTCGCACCGTAAAAACAGAAATACCCAATTCCTCCGCTACCTCTTTGTACTTCTTTTGCTCCAAGCAAACCTTTTCAAATATAATCCTACACTGAGGAGGTAAACCCGCTATCACCTGCTCCAACTGACGCACCCTATCCTGGAAAAGCATCTCCTGCTCCAACGGACCTTCGTCTGCCTGCAATTCTTCCGGCAAATGGTCTTCGGAAATAAACTTATTATCACGTAAATAATTCAGACTGGCATTATGCACCGCCCGGAAAGCATAACGCTGAGGAGAAATTTGAATCTGCAGCTCGATACGTTGCTGCCACAACTTGGAAAAGAATTCCTGCACAATATCCTCCGCTGCCTGCTTGTCTTTTACTATACGAAAGGAATAGGCACACAAAGCTGCTACCGTACTTTTAAAGAATTGTTCAAAAGCGGCAGGGTCGCGCTGAAGCGCTTCCCAAGAATAGTTGTCTGATCGGTGCTGCTTATTCAAAATATTATTAACTAGACGGATTGCTTCAAATATATAAATTAAAATCAAAAAGCTCCACCAGCCACATCTTAGGCCCGCCTAAAAAATATATACACCACCCGTTTCTTTATTTACTAAATTGGGCAGACTATTTTCCCTACGGAAATATGTATAAAATCGTTACAACAATGGAATGGAACGCACTTCAGCCACAAACCCTGTGGACAAACTTCGCCCATCTGAACGCAATTCCCAGAGCTTCCAAAAATGAAGCCGCAGCAATTGCTTTCGTCATGAAATTCGGCGAAAAACTGGGCCTTCCGGTAATCAAAGACGCTACCGGAAATGTCATCATTAAAAAACCTGCCAGCCCTGGCATGGAAAACAGACCAACAGTAGTGCTGCAGTCGCACCTCGACATGGTGCACCAGAAAAATAATGATACTGATTTCGACTTCGATACACAAGGTATCAATATGTTCATTGATGGTGACTGGGTAAGAGCCAAAGGTACTACCCTCGGCGCGGATAACGGTATCGGCGTAGCAGCTATCATGGCTATCCTGGAAGATAAAACCCTCGTACATCCTGCCCTCGAAGCGCTCTTCACCATCGATGAAGAAACCGGTATGACAGGTGCTATCAGCCTGGACCCCGCCAATATCAGCGGTACTATCCTCCTCAACCTGGATACAGAAGAAGAACATGCTTTCACGATCGGCTGTGCCGGTGGCCTGGATACCAATACCCACGCCACTTACAAGGAAGTACCTGCCGGTGATGGATTCATTTCCTATATCCTGAAAGTAAAAGGCTTACAAGGTGGTCACTCTGGTATGGATATCCACAAAGGTCGCGGTAATGCCAATAAATTAATGAACCGACTGCTGTACAAAGCACAGCAGGTATTTGATATCCAACTGGTAACACTGGATGGTGGTAGCCTCCGCAATGCAATTCCACGCGAATCTACTGCACAAGTCCTGATCTCTAAATCAGAAGAAGCCGATTTTCTGCAATTCGTACGCGATTACGAAATCGCAATTAAAGAGGAATATAAACATGTAGAACCTAAGCTGGCATTGGATTTTACCACCACTACCCATCCTGGCGTCATGATGGACCCAGCCTATTTCGGAAAACTCACCAGAGCTCTGTATGCCCTGCCAAATGGCGTTTTCCGCATGAGCCCAGAAATACCTGGACTGGTGGAAACCTCTACCAACCTGGCCCGCGTAATCGCGAAAGATGGCGTGTTTACCACCCAATCTCTCCAGCGTAGTAGCGTAGACAGTACGAAGGAAGATGTCGCCTTCGCTGTAAGAGCAGGCCTGGAAAATATCGGCTGTGAAGTGAATCAGGAAGGTGGTTACCCTGGTTGGAAACCGAATAAGGATTCCGTTATCCTCCAGGTAATGACAAAACTCTTTAAGGAACAATACAACCAAGAACCAGAAGTAGGCGCCGTTCACGCTGGACTGGAATGTGGTATCCTCGGATCTCATCTGCCTGGTATGGATATGATCTCTTTTGGTCCTACCATCCTGGATGCACACTCTCCAGATGAAAGAGTACAAATCTCTTCTGTAGAACGTTTCTACAAGTTGCTGACACGTACATTACAAGAAATACCTACTAAAGCATAATAATGAAGGCCGGAATAAATTCCGGCCTTTCTTTTTGAATCAACTATTCGGACTTGAGACTGTGAGCTGGATTTATAATGGCTGTTTTTATTGCCTGATAACTGATCGTACAAAGCGTGACCAACATAGCTAACAAAAAGGCATATACGAAAACAACCGGCGAAATTTGAATACGATAATCATACCGTTCCAACCAAGATTGTAATATCAACCAGGCCAACGGCACGGCAATGGCACTACCCACCATTACCAACAAGAGAAACTGTCTGCTAAGTAACATCCACAGATGCATAGTGGAAGCCCCCATGACCTTGCGAATGGCAATCTCCCTGGTTCTCCTAGCAGCAGAATAAGCAGCAAGCCCCAACAACCCAAAACAGGACACCAATATGGCCAAGATCGCAAAAATCCCTGCCAGATTGCCTGTCAGCACTTCCATTTTAAATTTCTTTTCATAAGCCACATCCGCAAATGCATAATCATAGGGATAAGCAGGATTATATCGGGAGAAAATAGGCGCAATTTTGGCCAATGATACCTGCGTTGGCATTTCGCTGTTCAGTCGGTAAATAACAGCGCCCATATTGTTATCGTGACTGAATATAGTGGGCTCCGCTGGCGTGAATGGTGATTTCATCAACACATCCTTCGCTACGCCTACTATCGTAACACGGAATTTCCCATTCATTACAATCGTTTGCCCTACTGGATGTTGGAGGTTCATCCTTTTAACCGCGGCCTCATTCACAATAACCAGCCCGGAATCAGCGGCTATCGTTTGATAGAAATCACGCCCCTCCTTAATTTGCATCCCAACGGTATGAAAATATCCATCCTGTACAGACATTGTAATAGTATTGATAAAGGAAGACGGCTGTCCCGTCTTACCTTCCCACTGATTTATAACGCCATGTGAATTTACTTCTGTTACGGAGCTACTCGCAGCCGTTACAGATGTTACCGCGCCAGATGCTAGCAGGTCATTCTTTAATGCGGGAAAGTTACGATCCAGATCCACCGTTATATCGGTAGATACCAATCCTGTTGCATCATATCCAGTTGGTCTTGATCTGCCATATTGTATCTGTTGATAAATAACAATGGTGGCAATTATCAAGGCTACAGAAGCAGCAAATTGCACGATGATCATTGCCCGCATCACACCACCGGATTTCCCTGGTTGTTTCAGCCCCTTCAACACCACTACCGGACGGAAGCCGGATAACAAGAAGGCAGGTCTACTCCCAGCCAATAAGGTCACTGTTATGATAAACAAGAGCAATACCATCCAGGCAAACGGTTGCTGGAAAGGTATCCGAATAGCGGCGCCCACCAGCGCATTGAAATACGGCATGATAGCAAACAACAATCCTACACTCAATACTGCGGCAATGGTAGTCAATAGTAACGACTGCATCATGAATTGAATAATCAAACTACTGCGCGAAGAGCCAATCGCCTTCCTAACACCAACTTCACGGGCTCGCTTATCTGCCATGGCGGTAGAAAGATTCACAAAATTGATACAGGCAATTAGCAGGATCAATAACCCTATAATCGTAAACATCCGTACATAGGCAATAAATCCTCCTAACACTTTTCCATTTTCGATTTTATCATAGAGATGCCATTGCACTAGTGGATGCATCATGGCACTCAGACGCGTATCAGGAACGTTGGAATAAATCAGGTCACTAGCTTTTTTCGCCACTCCTTCCGGATGAACGCCAGGAGCCAGTTTTACAAAACATTGAAATGAATTATTCTGCCAATCGTCCCGTACATCTTGTATCCATTTATAGGCTAATTCCAAATTTCTAAATGGAAAGAGGTAATCAAATTTTATAGTTGCATTATCTGGAACATCCGCCAATACACCCGTTACACGCAGGTCTTGCTGATTTTCGAGTCGTACAATTTTATTGATAGGATCTTCATTTCCAAAAAGTGATTTTGCGGTAGATTGGGTGAGCACAATACTATTGGGAACTTGCAACATACTCACATCCCCACTGATTACTTTATAATGAAATATATCCAGGAACTCCGGCCCTACAGCACCGCCCTGTAAAATGAATTTCTTATCTCCTACCGCAATACCCCTGTCAGAAAACCAGTCTGTCAATACCGCCTTCTCCACTCCAGGGATAGCTGTTTTCATCGCTGCTGCGAGTGGCCGAGAGGTTGCATTCATAGCATGTTTTCCCCCATCGTTATCCACATAATTCGTTTTCACCTGGTAGATATTCTCATATCCCGGCAAAAACTGATCATACGTATATTGATGCCAAGCCCACAATCCAATCAACAATGAAACCGTCATGCCTATAGCAAGTCCTGCTACGTTTAGTAACGTATATCCCGGGTTATTTTTGCAATTCCTCCATGCCGCCTTCAGATAATTGCGAATCATAATTTTTTTTGAGAGACATCCCGAATAGAATGCCAGTAGTTAATAAATTGATTATCAACAAGAACAAAGTTAATCGCTGTTCATTTACGGACGAAGTTGCATCAAAATTGAACAACAATATAAGTTCAGCTTTTTACTATATATGGCAGACAATTTTACGAGACAAAATCCAAACCTTACTATACACCTGATTCAAAAAATTGTATATCTTGCCTTACAATAAATTAGTTGATAGTATTCCACGTAGAACCAAAATCGTAACAAACACTTAATAAAAGACTTATTCCCTTTAATATACTTTTGTGCAATGGTAAATGATAAGCAGATACAATCACTGTTTCATAGGGTCTGCTATAATAATGATATGCAAGCGTACAACGAATTATACATAGCGTTGTGTACCCGATTGATTCATTTTTCTGCATCCATTGTATCCTCTTTTCATCTGGCAGAAGAAATTGTGTCGGATGTCTTTATCACGTTGTGGCAAAAACGGAATAACCTATCACACGTAGAAAATCCGCTGGTATATCTGTATGTCAGCGCAAAAAATCTTTCTCTTAATACGCTACAACAGCAAAAAAAACATCAACATCGGTCAATTGAGCATATAAATCTAGATATCCTATCTATTGCACCAGATGCAGAAAATGGAATGGTATCTGCCGAAGTCTCTCAAAAAATAGAAGGGGCTATCCGCAGCTTGCCGGCCCGCTGCCAACTGATTTTCCGCTTAATTAAACATGATGGCCTCAGTTACCGAGAAGTAGCCACCCTACTAGGTATATCTCCTAAAACCGTTGATGCACAACTAACCATCGCAGTAAAAAAAATATCCCAAGCTATTCGATTCGACCTATCGGATGAAATCGTGCAAACCTTCCTCCGGATTGATTCTTAACTTTTTTTCATTTCTCTTAGGGAGTTTCTACCTGTTTATTTGTCCTTCTTATCACGGAGAGACAAATTACGGCGTATCACAACAAGGGAGTTATATTGTCTCTTATCTGTAAATATGGATCAGGAAAAACTCTATGCGTTGCTGGCTCGCGAAATGGCCGGCCAACTTTCAGAAAAAGAAGCTAGTGACTTGCAGCAATTGCTGCAACGATATCC
Organism: Chitinophaga sp.; assembly: GCF_019236475.1. GTDB lineage: Bacteria > Bacteroidota > Bacteroidia > Chitinophagales > Chitinophagaceae > Chitinophaga. Next base: position 31,031 of record NZ_JAFAIX010000006.1, on the reverse strand, counting down.
TGATGCCGGTTACATACGGGAAGTGTTCTCTCAAAATTGGTCGCCAGTAAGCAATCAATATACATCCACACAAGTTCAACAACTACTGGAAAAACATCAGTCACGCCTGCAAGAGGCCATGGCTGAAACAATAATTACACCTGAAGAAGAAGTACCACGAAAAGTATGGAAGCTTTACCTGGGAATAGCCGCCAGCTTACTGATGCTAATATCTGTCGGCTTCTACTTTTTTCAGCCCAAGCGAATAAAAGCCACAGCGGCCTTAGCACAATTAGTTACTTCCAAACGCACACGCTCGCAAATTCTATTACCCGATGGTTCACGGGTATGGCTAAACGCTGGAAGCAAACTCGACTATCCAGAACAGTTTGAACCACATAAGCCAAGAGAAGTAAACCTCGAAGGAGAAGCCTTCTTCGTGGTAGCCAGCGATGCAGAAAGACCATTCCGAGTACACACCAAAACATTTCATGTACGCGTATTAGGCACTTCCTTTAACGTAAGAGCCTACCCAATGGAAGACAGTGCTGTAACCACACTGGTGCAAGGAGCCGTGGAGGTAGTGTTAGACAATAATACCAAACAAGTAGTCGCCCTCAGGCCCAACGAGAAACTAACTATTCCTATTCATACCACGCCAGCAGAAATCCATAACACACCTGTTCCATTACCACAAAAAGCTAAACTGGTGCTAGTACAGGATAGCATTATCACGGAAACAGCCTGGGTTCAGAATAAACTGGCCTTCAAACACCTCCAGTTGGAAAAAGTAACCGCGATGCTGGAACAATGGTATGGCGTGGAAATAGATTTTCGCAACAACAGTAAACGGAATTTATTCTTCACAGGCGTATTTGAAGCGGAAAATCTAGAGCAGGTACTCAACGCCCTGGAATACACGCAGTCATTTAGCTGGGAGAAAGACAGTACCGGAAAAATTTGGATCAAATAATATTTCTATTCAATATAAAAACGATAGCCAGAACAGACAGTAATTTCAAAAAATAGAGAAGTAAAACGATTTAGCTAATAGCCGAAAAAAAACGGGAAATGTTCGCACCATTCCCCGCATAATATCGGTTAACGGCATTGTATTGACTAAAATTTCCATCAACAATTTATTAACCAACAAAACAAATGTATGAAAAAAAGTACAGTGGGCAATTGGCTTCCGCCAGGTCGGAAGCTATATAAACTGTTAATTTTTATGAAGCTTTCCATGCTGCTAATCACCGTCGCCTTTTTACATGTAAGTGCTGCCGTGCATTCGCAATCTACCATTACAGTGAAACTTACACAAGTACACTTAGAGAAGGCACTCGCCCTGTTGGAGAAAAACAGTCATTACCGTTTTGTTTACAACGACGATAACCTGCCAGCAAATCTCAAAGTATCATTGGATGCCAAAGACTGGAGTATCGATGAAGTACTGAATAAAATGTTGGATAATACATCCCTTCATTTCAGAAAAATGTCTGATAAATTGATTGTTATCGCGCCAGCAAATACAGTCAGTAAAGATGTACTGGTGAAAGGACATGTAGTTAGTACAGCGGGCGAAGCCCTGCCTGGCGTAACCGTGCGATTGAAAAATACGACCATCGGTACAGTTACCAACGAGAAAGGTAACTTCGATCTAAAGGTCCCTGAAAATGCTATCCTACAGCTCACTTTTGTTGGTTTCGACCAACAGGAAGTAGCGGTGAATGGCCGGGAAAATATCACTATCACGATGGAACCTTCCAAAAATTCTATGGAAGAAGTAATCGTGGTAGGTTATGGTACCCAGAAAAAAATTAACGTAACAGGTGCTATTGATCAGATAGCCGGCAAACAACTGGCAGAACGTCCTATTGCCAATGTGATGCAAGGCTTACAAGGCTTGAGTCCTGGACTGAATATCAGCTATGCTGGTGGTAAACCCGGACAAGTTCCGAATATCAATATCCGCGGTGTAGCAACGATCGCTGGTCAAAACGGTATGGTGGCGCCACTGATTATCATTGACGGTATCGCTGCTGCTACAGATGATATGATGCGTCTCAACCCTGCTGATATCGCTTCTATTTCTGTACTCAGAGATGCCGCTTCGGCTGCTATCTATGGTGCTAGAGCCTCTTTCGGCGTTATCCTCATTACGACCAAACAAGGCAATGCAGGCGGTAAACAAACCGTTAGCTATAGCAACTATTTTGCTAAATCCCGCCGCACGGTAATGCCAGAACCAGTCACCGATCCTTATATCTATTCTCGCGTACTGGAAACATCTACCGATAATACACCTTGGGATTATGTGAACTTCTCCGATGAGTATTATAAATGGGCCAAACAAAGATCCGAAAATCCTTCCCTGCCTGATACCCGCGTTGATCCCAACGACCCTACCAAATGGGCATATATGGGTAGCAACAACTGGAATAATTATTTCTTCAGTAAAACAAATCCTTCGCAATATCACAGCATTTCCCTCAGTGGTAGCGCGGAAACAGCTAAAAAAACGCCTATCACCTACCTGTTGTCAGCCGACTACACGAAGGAAAATGGCTTGAACAAATTAGCCAAAGACGAGTGGAACAGAACCGGTATGCGTGCTAAGATCAACCTGAAGCCTATCAGTTGGTTACAACTGGATAATAACCTGAGCATTTATCAAACAAAGGCAGACGGCCCTACCTATAACATTACCGATGTATACTATCTGCAACCTACGCAGGTGGCCGTAAACCCTGATGGTACCTGGGCTAACACAGGTGCCGGACGTCTTGCAGCCCAACTGGTAAACGGCGGACGCAATGTGAATACACGCTTTGGATTCCAAGATGTAATCAAAGGAATTGCCTCTTTCCTAAACAACGACCTGCAAATCACCGGCGACGCTAGCTTTCAGCGTGAATTATGGAAAACGCATATCGACCAGAATTCGTATAAAATCGGATATGGCCCTAATGATGTTCGCCAGGAAGGTAGCAGCGCTGTAACAGAAAGTAATGTTTTCGTGAGACACGATGTTTTCGACCTGTATGCCAACTATCATAAAACCATTGCAAAAAATCATTCCTTCACATTACTGGCAGGATACAACCAGGAAAGTCAGGAATGGGAATATGTAGATGCTAGTAAAAAAAATATCATCTCTCCTGCTTTGCCCTATATAAAACTTACCAGCGGCGATGCTTCGGCTAGCGGATCTTATTCCTCCTTTGCCATCAGAAGTCTTTTTGGACGTATCAACTATACTTTTAAAGATCGATATATCCTTGAAGCCAATGGCCGATATGATGGTTCTTCCCGCTTCCCATCCAGCAACCGCGTAGGCCTGTTCCCTTCCGTTTCTGCTGCTTGGATAGCCAGTGAAGAGGCTTTCATCAAACGGATACCTGTTATATCTGTGCTGAAGTTCAGAGGTTCCTATGGTAGCCTGGGTAACCAAAATGTTTCCTACTTCGGATACCTCCAACAACTCCCTACCAAAAACTCCGGTTATCTTATAGATGGTAACTATAACCAAACCATTATTGGTGGAGCGCCACTGCTGAAAGTCGATCCGTCTACCTATACCTGGGAAAAAGTAACCACCACCAACGTTGGTACTGATATAGGTTTCATGGAAAACAGATTGCAAGCGTCCTTCGACTACTTTATCCGCAATACCACTGGAATGCTCGCACCCGGACAAGAATTGCCTGCAGTACTCGGTACCGGTGCTCCTATGAAAAATGCGGCCGACTTATCCACCCGTGGTTGGGAACTCTCTGCAGCTTACCGCAATGACTTTAAGGTAGGCGGCAAACCATTCAACTTCGGCCTGAAAGTAACCTTGTCTGATGATAAAACCGTTATCACCCACTATAAAAATGATCAACATTTATTCAGTGGTAACTACTGGGATGGACAAACCTTCGGCGAAATCTGGGGCCTAACCAATGATGGCTATTTCAAAGACAAAAACGATACTAAAACCCTCGACGAATCTGCTATCGTGCCATGGGGCGCACTGGAAATCAAAGAAGGCTGGCCTAAATACAAAGACCTGGACGGCAACGGTAAAATAGAGTTAGGCACTTCCGCCAAAGATCCGAAAGACCTGAAAGTAATCGGTAATACCAGTCCACATTACCGCTATGGTATTAATCTGGATATGAATTGGAACGGCATTGATCTCTCTGTATTTATGCAGGGAATTGGCAAAATGGATTACTATCCACATCACTACTTGTTCTGGGGACCACTGCAACAACCATATGCCAACGTTTATCCGTGGAACCTCGACTTCTACCGCGCCACTGCGGATAATGAAGCCACCCGTGCTAAACACAGCGAATCTTATATTAAAGCAGGACTCGCAGATGCCAATACCCATTCCTATTATCCAGTACTACAGGCCTGGTTGGCGGATAACAATAACCACAAGGGATTGGATATCCCGCAAACAAAATACCTGTTGAGCGCTGCCTACATGCGTATTAAGAATATCACCATCGGATATACGGTGCCTGCATCCTTAACAAAACGCTACCATATCAATCGCCTGCGCTTCTTTGTTAGCGGTGAAAACATTTTTGAATTCTCTGCCATTAAAAAATACCTGGATCCGGAATCTATTATCGATGGCTACGGATGGGCATATCCTTACCAACGCAAATATGCAGCAGGATTGAATCTCGACTTGTAATACCGGACATCACAAATATTGCAACATGAAAAAACTCACTAAATATATCGCCATAGGAATGCTGATCGTCGGCAGTTCCTGTAAGAAGGACTTCCTGAACCGATATCCACAGGATACAGTTTCACCAGATTTATTTTTCAAATCAGAAACAGATCTGTCCCTTTATATTAATGGATTGCTCGACCTGCCTGGCACCTGGCAATACCTCGGCGACCAAAGCAGCGATAACACCGCTACTACCGGTTCCATTGAAATAAAAAATATAATGATCGGTACGCCAACCTCTCAGACCATTACTGGTGGCTGGGATTGGAGTCGCTTACGTAACATTAATTATTTCCTGGATAACTATAGCAAAGCTGCTGTACCCCAAGAAACAAAAGACCATTACGCCGGCCTCGCCAGATATTACCGCGCTGCTTTTTACTTTGGTAAAATCAGCCGCTTTTCTGATGTTCCTTGGTATGGAAAAACACTGCAACCAGAAGACCCGGCCCTCTACAAAGCCCGCGACCCACGTGCGCTGGTAGTAGATAGTATGATGGCAGACCTGTCATTTGCGGTGAATCACATACGTGAAAAAGTACCTGTTGGTACCCCAAATGTTTGGGCCGCTAAAATGCTGTTTGCCAGAATTGCACTCTATGAAGCAACCTTTCGGAGATATCACCCGGAACTAAACCTACAATCCACTGCCGATCGTTTTCTTGACAGTGCTGTAGCTCAAACCAAGGATATCATGGCTTCGGGTAAATTCGCCATCTACACCGATCAAGGCCCTACAAAATCATATGCAGCCTTATTCGCCAGCCAAGATGCCTCAAAAATTTCGGAAGTAATATTGGCCGACTCCTACGATTATGCGAAAAGCAATGGTGCCAGCAATAGTAATATCAATGGTTACGTGTTTGGCGATTATGAACAATCTCCTTCCCGCGACCTGGTACAAACTTACCTGATGAAAGATGGTAGCCGCTTTACGGATATCCCTGGCTACGACAAATTCCTGTTTACACAAGAATTTCAGAACAGAGATCCTCGTATGGCGCAAACATTGGTATATCCTGGCTTTAAGCGCTCCAATGACACCCGTCCCTACAATCAACGTTTAAATAAAAACTTTACCGGTTACCACCAGTTAAAAGGTTATTTCAATACTACTGATAACGTAGCGGCAGGAAGCATGTTCTTCCCGGTTTATCGCTATGCGGAAGCATTGCTCATCTATGCAGAAGCCCTCGCAGAAAAAGGTAACCTCACTCAAAGTGATCTGGATAAATCAGTAAACCTAATCCGCGCCCGTGTAGGTATGCCTGCCATCGACCTCGTTGGGAGCAACGCCAATATTGACCCTGTGTTAATGGCGCAATATCCTGATGTAAGCGGCCCACTGAAAGGAACCATATTGGAAATCCGTCGCGAAAGAAGAGTGGAGTTTGCCCTGGAAGGATACCGCTACGATGACCTGATGAGATGGCACGCGGGTAAACTGCTGCAAAAAATACCAGAAGGCATGTACTTCCCAGGATTGGGTAAATACGACGTGACCGGCGATGGTATCGAAGATATTATGCTGATAGATAAAAGTCAGGATATCCCTGCTGATGCCGATAAAGTGAAAAATTCGCTGGGTATAAACCTAGACTATTACAAGGCTGGTAGTTTCGGAGACGACGTAACAGTATACCTGAAGAATGGTGCTGCCGGAGGCACCATTGTAACGGAAACGAATATACGTACTTTCCAAGAGCCGAAGTACTATTATCGTCCTATTCCTTTTAACCAGGTGGCACTGAATCCAAACCTGAAACAAATTTTTGGCTGGGAATAATCCATATCATGAATAGAAGAGATATTTTAAAACGCACTGGTCTGCTGGCAGCCGGTTCCCTCCTGGGACCGGTGGCCGCCAGCGCGGCTACTACCAGCAAACGTAGCCCTGTACTCACGGTGGCGCATATAACGGATGTGCATATACGTGAAGACCTCAACGCTCCTGCACGATTCAAAAAATGCCTGGAAGAAATTAAAAAGAAAAAAGTCGATTTCTTCCTCAATGGAGGCGATTCCATCTTCGATGCTTCGTATGATAATGTTGTCCGCGATCGGGTTACACTACTCTGGGGCATCTGGGACGATTGCATCAGTAGCCTGAAATCATATGATGTCTATAGTTGCCTCGGCAACCACGATATGTGGTGGAAAGCGCCCTCCAAAGAAGACGATATGTACGGTAAAAACTATGTAGTCAAACGTTTGAAAATACCACACCGCTACTATAGCTTCACGCGTAACGGCTGGCACTTTATCATCCTGGACAGCAACAACGCAAACGTATCCTTGGATGAAGAACAATACCAATGGCTGGAAAATGATTTGAAATCATTGCCTGCAGGTACGCCTACCCTCGTGATGTCGCACTACCCGATACTAGGTGTTACGCCTATCCTCGTAGGCGGCGGGCACTCAGATCACCAACGCCTGAAATCACTGTTCTTTCAGCACCGCGATAAAGTAAAAGTATGCTTAAGCGGTCATAATCACCTGGCGGATAATGCAGTGTATAATGGGGTTCGCTACTGCTGTAATGGCGCTATGAGCGGTTTCTGGTGGGGCGCCGGCGATAAAGAATCCGCTGGAGAAGGGTATTACCTGGAAACACCTCCCGGCTATGCCATCCTGAAACTATATGCCGATGGTACACTGGAAAATGAGTATATCGCTCATTCCTAATCAGCATAACTTGACTAGTCCTAAATAAAAAACCGCTACAATGAAATGTTGTAGCGGTTTTTTATTTAAGACGAGTCTATGCCTAAAAAGAAAAAGCCGCTTCTAGAGCGGCTTTTTCGGTAGTTGCCCGACCTGGATTCGAACCAAGACAGTCAGAACCAAAATCTGATGTACTACCCTTATACTATCGGGCAATCAATGCTTAAGGTGCATATACCCCCGTTGTTTGGGATTGCAAAAGTATGCTTTTTTTTGAAACTGCAAAAAAAACTTTTCATTTTACAGCTTTTCCAATATCTGCGCCGGTTTTAACCACTCCATACAAGCATGATCCCCACGGAAACAAGGCTTATTCCCAAATACAGAACAAGGCCTGCATTCCAAATCCTGGATCTGCACCGCATTACTTTCCAACTGTCCATATCCCATAAATCCTGCATATGGATGCGTTGCCCCCCATACAGATACCACTGGCACTCCAAAAAGCGATGCCAGGTGCATATTCGCGGAATCCATACTCACCATAGTATCCAACTGACTGATAACGGCCATCTCCTCTTTCAACGACAATCGCCCCGCAACAGATACCGTCTGCGGATATTTCGCCGCCAAAGCGCCTAATTGTGCCACTTCTTCCTTCCCACCGCCAAATAGCAGGATCTTATGACCCTTTTCACCGGAAACAGTCGCTATGACTTCCTCCATCTTTGCTAAAGGATACATTTTTTCCACATATGTGGCAAATGGAGCGATTCCTACCCATTTATCAGTCCCTTTGGACCCTGTTACCACTAAAACGGATTGAGGTAAATCCCGGGGCGCAAAAACAGGTTTAGTCCCCATCTCACAAGAAAGCTGTAATGCCCTGAACACCTCCGCATACCTTTCAATGGTAGTCGTCAGTGGACGCAACACTTTATTTTCTTTACGCGTCAAAGCTTTCTTCTCAGCACGCCCTTTATCTATCGTACGCACCGGTACCCCCGACAATCGGAAAAATGTACTCACCACTTTAGACCTCAGTACATTGTGCAAATCCGCTACTGCCGCAATATTAAATTGACTACCCAACTCCTTGAAAAGACGGAAAAGGCCAGGAAACCCTTTGTGAACGCCCTTAAAATCCGCCGGATAAAAAGTGATCCCCGGAATGCCTTCACACAAAGCTCCCCAGTTCTTATTCGATACAAACACGATATCCACCCCTGGATTACTTTCCAACATCCGTTTCATCACAGGTATGGTCATGGCCATATCCCCCAATGCGGAAAATCGAAATACCAGAATGGTTCGCTTGCTTTGTTTAGCTGTCATCTTGCTAAATCTTGAAAAATGGGACTATTTCCCCTTATATAATACAGGATTCAGAGAAGGATCATTGTACATCTTCATCTGCTTGTACACTTTCATGTACTTCTTTCCCGCTGCAATATCCGTCAATAACTCCTCAATGGCCTTTCCCAGATCCGTACGCTGCTCCAGCAGAATATCCAGCTTACGCTGACATGCCGCTCTATGCTCAGCAGTAGCATCCTCACGGGTTGCCTCTTCCTGCATATGGTAAATCTTCAAAGCCAAAATGGACAGGCGATCAATCGCCCAAGCAGGACTCTCTGTATTAATAGCGGCTGTGGCTGCAGTGGCCACATCTTTGTATTTATCCAGGAAATAACTATCAATATATTCTACTACATCGGTACGCTCCTGGTTACTCTTATCAATCCAACGTTTGATTCCCAGCGCTTCCACCGGGTCAATCGCCGGGTTACGAATGATGTCTTCCAGGTGCCATTGCACCGTGTCTATCCAGTTTTTCAAATAAAGCAGGTGCTCTATGCTGCTCTTTTCATATGGATTGCTGATGCTCTGATGAACATCATTGTACTGGTGATAGTCCAGTATGCTCTGATTAAATATCTGATTGCACAGTTGAGTAAACATCTGGCAAAATTATAAAGAATTTTTATCTGTTGACAATCACTTTCACATAATAAATTTTAAATATGTATAGTTTTGATATTACTGCTCACTTAAACCTCCTGATGTTCTTTTCTACTTTGCGTCTTGCGCGCAAAAAAAAGCGCATGGTTGAAACCATACGCTTATTGTAAAAGATTGTCATGTGAATGTTCGAGAATGCAAATCGTGTAGGCATTAATGGTTATCTTGTGGATATAAATCCCGCAAGGTCATTACCTCATAACTTGTTACTCTTGCTAATAGCATGCATACAAGGCATACCATTAACGTTGGCATTAATATTTTGAAATTGTAATTCTTTAATTGGAGTATACATTACTCTATGGCAAATATTATTTTGAGGGTATAAAAAAACTATCGTCACAGAAATCAGTCACATTCTTTTTTGCCGTGTCTACGGCGAGAACAATCATAACTGTAGTTTTTTGTGTTTGCCGGACTTCCAAACTTCATTTCCTCAGGTTAAAGTCCACATGGCCAATTTCAATTTTCAGGGTTTTCTTTTAACTGCTAATCGGGGAAACTTCATCCTTCTCCTTATCTCTTCGTCTCTTGATGCAAATTAAAAGGAGCCACTGCAATATTATGTGCAGTGGCTCACTTTTTTTATACAACGTTCGTGTGAAAATGCATTTTTTTTTATCCATTTTAGCTGGCCGTAGTCTTGCGCTGACGGCGCAAAGCAAGGTAATACACCGGAACGCCTAACAATATGATACCCAGGCCCGGCAGTGTATATTTTGTCTCAAACATCAACAACAAGATGGCTAAGGATAACGCTACCACAATGTAAACCATTGGCAGCACAGGATAGCCAAATGCCCTGTAGGGGCGCTCTATCTCCGGACGCTTCCTACGTAACACGAAAATTCCCAAGATCGTCAATACATAAAACAACAGTACACCAAAGATGACCAACGCCAACAAATCATTATAACGTCCGGTCAAACAAAGGAAAGATGCCCAAAAACATTGTATCCACAAGCCTTTGGCAGGTACGCTGTTCTTATTCAACTCTCCTGCCCCCTTGAAGAATAACTTATCTTGTGCCATGGTATAATAAATCCTTGCACCAGAAAGTATCAAACCATTATTACATCCAAAGGTGGAAATCATAATCATCACTGCAATCACCTTACTGCCAATACCACCAAAAATAGCTTCTGCGGCAGCCACCCCTACTCTATCATTCGCTGCAAACGCAATTTCCTTCAATGGCAACACCGCCAAGTACATCAGGTTGGCACTCACATAAATAATCGTCACAATCAAAGTACCCAGGAACAAAGAACGACCAATATTCTTCTGGGGATTCTTAATTTCTGCGGCAATAAATGTCACGTTATTCCAAGCGTCACTGGAGAACAAAGTGCCTTTCATAGATATCGCAATCGCTCCCAGGAAAGCAAGGCCAGTTAAGGAAGACGACACTAAATTGGTGTCTGTCATGCTCAATGATGCCGCATCCCAAGCATGCTCCCAATTGGCATTCCAGATTTCAGCCTTGGCGCCCAACAGGAAGCCAAAGATAATCAACCCAAAAAGCGACAATAACTTAGCCAACGTAAATACCGTCTGGATAACCTTTCCATGCTTTACGCCCCTGGTATTGATATAAGTGAGCACGATGATGGATACAATGGCTACTATCTGCGCAGCAGATATATTTACCAGCGATGATTCAAACAACATATTCTTCTCACTGAAACCAGGAATCAAATAGGCGGTAAACTTCGCAAAGGCTACCGCTACTGCGGCAATGGTGCCTGTCTGAATGACGCCAAACTGCGTCCAGCCAAAAAGAAATGCAATAAAGGGATTATAGGCTTCTCGCAAATACACATATTGCCCGCCCGCTTTGGGATACATACCGGAAAGCTCACCATAGCTCAACGCCGCAATCAGCGTTACAACGCCCGCCAATACCCACATAGCGGTGATCCATCCTGCTCCCCCTACATTACGGGCTATCTCAGCGGTAACGAGAAAAATCCCGGACCCAATCATGGAGCCGGCTACTACCATAGTGGCATCTAATAAGCCTAAAGTCGGCTTGAAGGATTTAGTTTGGTTGATTTCCATAAGTTCAAGTAGAGGTAAAAAAAAATCCTGGTTCAATGAACCAGGACTATAAGGTAGATAATTTTCTCCAAGATTGTGTATTTCCGCAGGTTATTTTGCAGTTCCTGCTGCATTCATACCTTTGATAACTTCAGCGGTAATATCGTAGTTGGAATCTTTCCACAGAATATTGCTAACACCTTTACGGTAAGAGAAGATGTAAGCAAAACGTTTGTCTTTATTGAATGATTCCAAGAAACCGTCCAGACGAGTCTGCAACTCATCATTGAATTTAGCTTCCTGCTCAGAATAAGTAGTTCTCATTTGTTGTGCTTCCTGCTCCAACTGTTGTTTCTTTGCCAGGATGGAACGTTGTGCGGTTTCACCTTGCTCTTGCGTCATGCCAGAAGCATTACGCTGCAAATTCTCAAACTCATTCTGCAACCCACGAGCCTTACCCTGTAGGGTGTTCTCCATTGATTGCTGTTTCTTTTCCAGCTCTGCTCTCTTTTCTTTGAAATACTCAAAATGTGCTTCCAGAGAATCCAGGTCTACATACGCAATTTTGAAACCTCCATTGGTAGCAACTGCGGTAGAAGCAGTGTTTGCAGCAGGTGCAGTACCTGCAGTTTTATTGTTCTGGCATGCCATGAATAAGCCTGCTGTCAGTGTGGCTACTAATCCTTTTGTCACGATTTGATTACGAGTGCGCATGTTTATTAGGTAGATTTTCTGAATTTTAGTTTTGAAAATAGAACGGCTAAAATAAATATTTTGCCGGATTTTCAACTTTGGTTTAAAATATTTAGCTATGTTTTAACGTAACAGGTCGGTCATGCCGTGCTACAGCAGATTTCAGCCTATTTCACCCCAATATAGCAATTTTAGTTGTGTATCACTGGAAATACATTAAAATTCAATGTATCCAGGGCATTCCCAGTGGCTACAAATGTATACACCTTCCCATTGTTCACATTCATAGGAAACACGCCCAATCGCTTAGAAGAGTCCACCCAATTGACATTCATCTTATAACTACTATCCGCAAAAATGGTCTTAAATGCAGATCTAGTAGCAAAAGTCATCCCACGGAAACCATTCAGAATAATACTAGTATCAACTGCAAAATCAAGTGGCAACGGGGTTTTACTAGTACGATTAGTTCTCCAAGTATCGCTCAAATCTACTACCCTATAACGGGCCGTCTTACCCGGAAGCGTTGATAAATCATCTTCTGCAAATACCGTCACCAATCCTGTATTGGTACTATCCACACCCAGGATAAGAGAAAAATAACGGCCATTACGCAAATTCACCTGTCCTAATTTCAACACATTGGATGGATTATTTACGGGATAAATAGATAGGTTATAAGCCTGTGCCCGGAAAGTTGCATACTTGCTGGCCTGCCCGTAAGGTACATTGGTGGCTACACTCATGCTATCTACCTTTACACCGAAAGCCGTTCCTGGAACGCCATTGATAAACATAAAATGAGACTGCGTATTAGGTATGGCACTGCCATTATCCTTCTTACAGGCCACAAATGCAAGTAAACCCAGAAATACTACTGTTATATACTGTTTCATCCGTCCGGAACGTTATTAAGAACTCAAAAATAACTTTTAATTACTTTTAAACAATTATTCCTGCATTCAGTCTAAGCAGGCGTCAACTTATATTTTTTAAAACCTATACTATGAAATTAACCAGTATTCTAATGCCTGCTTTTGTGCTGGGCCTGTCTTTCTCTGCTGTTGCACAAGAAAAAAACAAATATGCTAGACCAAGCCGCGATACCGCACATACGCATGCTGCTGGCAGAGAGGTCATTCATCGCGACAGCTCCTATATCAAACACACCAGACCTGAACCGAACCACGACAGTCACGAGGCAGGTAAAGAGGGAAGGGTATTCCGTCGCGATAGCGCTGTTGTAAGACAATCCAAACCAGAATGGAAACACGACAGAAACGAGGCAGACAAAGACAAAAAAGACTCACGTCGCGATGTCGATGCCAACAAACGCCCTAATTCCGAACACGCTCATGATAAAAATGAAAAACGGAAAGAGGAGAAAGAATACCATCATGATCAAAGTAAATTCAATCATGATAAAAACGAACAACGGAAAAAGGAGAAAGAATATCACCGCGATCAAAAGGCAAAAGATCAGGCGAAAAGAAAAGAAGAACGTGAAAACAAACAATAATTAAAATAAAAATGGCTGACCTACAAGTCAGCCATTTTTATGTCGTTAAATAGCCAGCAATACGGCTACATAATGGCATATGGCCGCTACCAGCACCAGGAAATGCCAAACGGCATGCGTAAACTTATACTTATCCCAGAGATAGAAAAATACGCCTGCGGAATACAATACGCCACCCGCCACTAACATCACGATAACAGGTAAGGGCATATGTTCAAAAAAGCGCTTTCCGCCCAAAACCATAATCCAACCCATCGCCAGGTAAATAATGGTGGAGAGTATATCGAATCTCCCTGTAAACCAAATCTTAAAAAATACGCCTACCAACGTTAATCCCCACAGTATACACAACAACGTTATCCCAAAAGGATTCAGCATATACATGAGTAAAAACGGCGTATACGTACCCGCAATCAGGAAATAGATACTGATATGGTCAAAGACCAAGAAAATCTTCTTGACATAGGCTTCCAGGCTCAAATGATACACCGTGGAATTTGTGAATAAAAGGATAAAACAAAAACTGTAAATACCAGCCCCCACAATGCCGGGGGTATTGCCATGCGTCGCTGCAATGGCGGTCAGCACGGGCAGGGCGCTGACGCCAAAAATCACTCCTGCTGCATGAATAAGTCCGTTCACTACTTCTTGCTGCCTGGAGTAAGTCTGCTGTACTATAATTCCCATAAGCTATGATTTGTCATCAAAGCTAAGGGTTATTTGTGATCTGTTGATTTAGGGAGACACGAGTCCACTGAAACAAAAAAGAAGGCAATACTCTCCTGCCTTTTCAGTGCAATCGCAATACCTGCGGTAGCAACCGGGCGAAGCCCGGAACTCCGCAAGTTGACATCGAAGATGTCAACTTTATTTCCCAATAATGGTAATTATCGTCGTCTGGATATCTAAATCGACATCTGCGATGTCGATTTGGTTGGTTCCGCCCTTCGGGCGGTGGCGCTGCGCTGAGCTTTGGAATTTAGGGAGACACGGCTCCACTGAAAACAAGAAAGCCTCTCCTTTGCAGGAGAGGCTTTCTCAATATTCAAATGCTTACGCACTATTCTTCTTCATCAAACTGGAATACTTCTTTAGAAGATGCCAGGATATCGTATTCTTCTTTAGAACCTACGATCATGTTTTCGAATTCACGTAAACCTGTACCAGCAGGGATCAGGTGACCGGTGATAACGTTCTCTTTCAAGCCCATCATGTCATCGATCTTACCGTTGATAGCTGCTTGAGACAGTACCTTGGTTGTTTCCTGGAAGGACGCTGCGGAAATCCAACTGCGTGTACCCAGGGAAGCCTTGGTAATACCTTGTAACAGTGGGCTGGAAGTAGCTGGCTGCGCATCGCGGAATTCAACCAGTTTCTTGTCAGCACGACGCAGGAGAGAGTTCTCTTCACGTACCTGACGCAGGGTCACGATCTGACCAGCTTTCAGTACGGCAGATTCACCTGCTTCTGTTACCACCTTCTTATCGAAGATGTTATCGTTTTCTTCAAAGAAGTCGAATCTGTCTTCAGTATCGCCTTCCAGGAAGCGGGTATCTCCAGGATCTTCGATGTTTACTTTACGCATCATCTGGCGTACGATCACTTCAATGTGCTTGTCGTTGATCTTCACACCCTGTAAGCGGTAAACCTCTTGGATTTCATTCACCAGGTATTCCTGAACAGCAAACGGACCTTTAATAGCCAGGATGTCTGCAGGAGTGGTAGAACCGTCGGACAGAGAAGTACCAGCTTTCACGAAGTCGCCGTCCTGAACCAGGATGTGACGCGTCAATGGCACCAGGTATTTCTTGATCTGACCTTCGCGGCTCTCGATGATGATCTCACGGTTACCACGTTTGATGTTACCAAATGCTACCACACCGTCGATTTCAGAAACGATAGCAGGGTTGCTTGGGTTACGTGCCTCGAACAGTTCAGTTACACGAGGCAGACCACCCGTGATATCTCGGAGTTTACCGATTACACGTGGGATCTTCACGATTACCTGACCTGATTTCACGCTGTCTCCCTCATCAATAACGATGTGAGATCCAACTGGCAAGTTGTATGATTTCACTTCCTTGTTGCCTTCTACAACGATGGAAGGGATCTTATTTTTGTCTTTGGTTTCGATAACCACTTTCTCACGGTGACCAGTCTGCTCGTCAGCCTCTTCACGGAAGGTGATACCTTCAATGATGCTGTCGAAACGGATGCTACCAGGGATTTCAGACACGATAACGGCGTTGAACGGATCCCAAGTACAAATCTGATCTCCTTTAGAGATTTTCTGACCATCTTTTACCAACAGTGTAGAACCGTAAGGGATGTTGTTAGTGATCAACAAGCGATCATTCTTAACATCCATGATACGCAGCTCACCTGTACGACCGATAACCACTTGTACTTTATCGCCTTCAGCGTTTTCGTAGGTGGTAGTACGCAGACCGTCAAACTGTACAGTACCTTCGAATTTGGCGAGCAGGCCGGATTCAACAGATGTAGAACCAGCCACACCACCCACGTGGAAGGTACGCAGTGTCAACTGTGTACCAGGCTCACCGATGGACTGTGCAGCGATGATACCCACAGCATCACCTTTCTGAGCAGTATAACCAGTTGCCAGGTTTTTACCATAACATTTCACACACACACCACGACGGCTTTCGCAAGTCAATACGGAGCGGATCTCTACAGTTTCAATCGCGCTGTCTTCAATGCGATGCGCAATATCTTCTGTGATTTCTTCACCAGCACCTACGATCAGCTCATCTGTATGCGGATCGTACACATCATGGAGGGAAGTACGGCCCAGGATACGATCGTACAGTGGTTCTACCACCTCTTCGTTATCTTTCAGGGCAGAGGTAGCGATACCACGCAGGGTTCCGCAATCCTCATCATTAATTACCACATCCTGTGCAACGTCCACCAGACGACGAGTCAGATAACCCGCATCCGCTGTTTTCAACGCCGTATCCGCAAGACCTTTACGAGCACCGTGCGTAGAAATGAAGTATTCCAATACGTTCAGACCATCCTTAAAGTTGGACAATACCGGGTTTTCGATAATCTCAGAACCAGTAGAACCACTCTTACGAGGCTTAGCCATCAGACCCCTGATACCAGCCAACTGTTTAATCTGCTGTTTGGAACCACGCGCACCGGAATCAAGCATCATGTAAACAGAGTTGAAACCTTGTTTATCTGTAGCCAGTTCACGGATCAGCGTTTCAGTCACTTTGGTATCGACGCGGGACCAGATGTCAATGATCTGGTTATAACGTTCGTTGTTGGTGATCAGACCCATGTTGTAGTTATCCCAAACTTCATCCACCTCGCCAGCAGCGCTGTCAATCATGTCCTGCTTAACGTCAGGAATGATCAGGTCATTGATGTTGAAGGACAGACCACCACGGAATGCTGTACGGAAACCTAACTGTTTGATATCATCCAGGAACTTCGCAGTAGTAGGAATGTTCGTGTATTTGATGATATCACCGATGATTTCACGCAGTGATTTTTTAGTCAGAAGGGCGTTTACATAACCGGCTGCCTTAGGAACGTGTTGGTTGAACATCACGCGACCTACGGTAGTTTCGATCAGTTTTCTTTCCAGTTCACCTTTAGCATTTCTTACATCAGCTTTAACACGGATGTGTGCATGCAGGTCAACTTTACCTTCGTTATATGCGATAATAACTTCTTCTGCAGAGTAGAAAGCTTTACCTTCTCCTTTCACGATCTCATCACCCATCGTTTTCTTACCCTTAGTGATGTAGTACAGACCAAGTACCATGTCCTGTGAAGGCAGGGTGATTGGCGTACCATTCTGCGGGTTAAGAATGTTGTGGGAAGACAGCATCAGGAGTTGTGCTTCCAGGATAGCCGCATTGCTCAACGGTACGTGTACCGCCATCTGGTCACCGTCAAAGTCGGCGTTGAACGCAGAACACACAAGCGGGTGCAACTGAATCGCTTTACCTTCTACCAGTTTAGGCTGGAATGCCTGGATAGAAAGACGGTGAAGTGTCGGAGCACGGTTTAGCATAACTGGGTGACCTTTCAGTACATTCTCCAGGATATCCCAAACTACTGCTTCTTTACGATCTACCAGCTTCTTAGCTGATTTCACGGTTTTAACGATACCTCTTTCAATCAGTTTACGAATGATAAACGGTTTGAACAGTTCTGCCGCCATATCTTTTGGCAGACCGCACTCATGCAGTTTCAGTTCAGGACCTACCACGATAACGGAACGACCAGAGTAGTCCACACGTTTACCGAGCAAGTTCTGACGGAAACGACCTTGTTTACCTTTCAGTACATCTGACAGTGATTTCAGCGCACGACCACCTTCTGCTTTAACAGCGTTAGATTTACGGCTGTTATCGAAGAGAGAGTCTACCGCTTCCTGCAGCATACGTTTTTCGTTACGCAGGATCACCTCAGGTGCTTTAATTTCGATCAGACGTTTCAGACGATTGTTACGAATGATCACCCTGCGATACAGGTCGTTCAGGTCAGAAGACGCAAAACGGCCACCATCCAATGGAACTAACGGACGCAGTTCTGGTGGAACAACAGGGATATATTGCATTACCATCCATTCAGGACGGTTTTCAACACGACCATTTGCTTCACGGAAAGCTTCCACAACGCTGAGGCGTTTCAGGGCCTCTGCTTTACGTTGCTGAGAAGTTTCAGTAGCTGCTTGGTTACGCAGTTGGTAAGAAAGACCATCCAGATCAATACGAGCCAGCATCATTTCTACCGCTTCTGCACCCATTTTCGCAATAAACTTGTTAGGATCTTCATCCGGTAACAGTTGATTGTCTTTAGGCAGCGTATCCAGGATATCCAGGTATTCTTCTTCAGTGAGCAAATCACCGTAGTTCAGACCTTTCTCCTGTTTAGCACCCGCCTGGATCACTACATATCTTTCGTAGTAGATGATAGTCTCCAGTTTTTTGGAAGACATACCCAGGAGGTAACCGATTTTATTTGGAAGAGACTTGAAGTACCAGATGTGTACAACCGGAACAACCAGACGAATATGTCCCATTCTTTCGCGACGTACTTTCTTCTCGGTAACTTCCACACCACAACGGTCGCAAACGATACCCTTATAACGGATACGTTTATATTTTCCGCAATAGCATTCGTAATCCTTTACAGGACCAAAAATCCTTTCGCAGAATAAACCATCACGTTCCGGCTTGTAAGTACGGTAGTTGATGGTTTCAGGTTTCAGCACTTCACCGTATGAACGCTCCAGAATTACATCGGGAGAAGCCAGACTAATGGTAATGCTGTTAAAATTTGATTTAGGACGATTTTCTTTCTTGATAGCCATCTGTAATTAGCTTTTAGCTGTTAGCCGCTGTTTCCGAGGGAGAGCAGCGACAAAAATTTTATTCCTGCGAAATATCAAAGCTATCAGCCATCTGCACTTGCTGCAGACGGCTGGTAGCTAAAAGCTCTTAGTCAAATTTCAGATCCAGACCCAGACCACGCAATTCATGGATCAATACGTTGAAGGACTCAGGTACACCCGCTTTAGGGATGTTATCACCCTTCACAATTGATTCATATGCCTTCGCACGACCTACGATATCATCAGATTTGATAGTAAGCAGTTCCTGCAGGATATTGGACGCACCGTATGCTTCCAGTGCCCATACCTCCATCTCACCAAAACGCTGACCACCAAACTGTGCCTTACCACCCAACGGCTGTTGAGTAATGAGAGAGTATGGTCCGATAGAACGGGCGTGCATTTTGTCATCCACCATGTGGCTCAATTTGAGCATGTAGATAACACCCACGGTCGCTTTCTGGTGGAAACGATCTCCGGTTTCACCATCATACAGGTAGGTGTGACCGAAGCTAGGTAATCCGGCTTCATTGATATAGCTGGCAATTTCTTCAGTGGTAGCACCATCAAAGATTGGAGTAGCAAAGCGTACACCCAGTTTCAGACCAGCCCAACCGAGTACGGTTTCGTAGATCTGTCCAAGGTTCATACGGGAAGGTACCCCGAGTGGGTTCAGTACGATATCCAGTGGTGTACCATCGGCCAGGAACGGCATGTCTTCATCACGCACGATCTTAGCTACGATACCCTTGTTACCGTGACGTCCCGCCATTTTATCACCCACTTTCAACTTACGTTTGCTGGCCAGGTAAACCTTCGCCAGTTTCAGTACACCAGCAGGCAGTTCATCACCGATAGAAATGTTGAATTTCTCACGTTTGTAACGACCCAGTTCTTCGTTGTACTTAATGTTGTAGTTGTGCAGCAGGGTGTTGATCTGATCGTTGGTTACCTCGTCGGTAGTCCAGCCGAGCGGATTCACGTTCTGGAAGTCAATGTTTACCAGGTTTTTAGGAGAGAATTTAGATCCTTTAGAGATCAGTACTTCACCGTAAGTGTTAGTAATACCTTGGGATGTTTTATCCTTCAGCAATACTTGCAGTTTACTCATCAGCACTTCCAGCAGATCCTCTTCATTCTTCTGGTGAACTTTTTCCAGTTTCTCCAGCGCCGCTTTTTCACGGGTTTTGGAGTTCTTATCTTTCTTAGCGCGGCTAAACAGTTTCTTGTCGATTACCACACCCTCAGTTGATGGAGGTGCTTTCAGAGAAGCATCTTTCGCATCAGAAGCCTTATCACCGAAGATCGCGCGGAGCAGTTTTTCTTCAGGAGAAGGATCAGATTCACCACGAGGAGTGATTTTACCGATCAGGATATCACCTTCTTTAATGTGCGCACCAACACGGATGATACCGTTCTGGTCGAGGTCTTTGGTAGCCTCTTCACTTACGTTAGGAATATCCGGAGTCAGTTCCTCTTCACCCAGTTTAGTATCACGTACTTCCAGTTCATACTCATCAATGTGGATAGATGTAAAGAGGTCTTCACGTGCAACACGCTCAGAAATTACGATCGCATCCTCAAAGTTGTAACCTTTCCAAGGCATGAACGCTACTTTCATGTTGCGTCCCAGTGCCAGCTCACCACCGCGGGTAGCGTAACCTTCTGTCAAGAAGTCGCCGAATTCCACGCGCTGACCTTTCTTCACACAAGGTTTCAGGTTGATACAAGTACTTTGGTTCGTTTTAACGAATTTGGTCAGATTGTAGATAACCAGATCATCTTCGAAGCTCACCAGTTTCTGCATCTCATCACGCTCGTAACGAACATGTATTTCTTTTGCATCCACGAACTCGATCACACCTTTACCTTCAGAAGTTACCTGCAGACGAGAATCGCGTGCAGCCTTAGCTTCCAGACCAGTACCTACGATAGGTACTTCAGGATTGATCAGAGGTACCGCCTGACGTTGCATGTTTGATCCCATCAACGCACGGTTGGCATCATCATGCTCCAGGAACGGAATCAGTGATGCAGACAAACCTACGATCTGGTTAGGTGCAACGTCCATGAATTCCACTTCACCTCTATCGAGGATTGGGAAGTCACCGGTTTCGCGGGATTTTACTTTTTCATTTACGAAGTTACCTTTATCATCGAGCGGAGCGTTCGCCTGCGCGATTTTCACGGTATCTTCTTCTTCAGCGCTGAGGAACTCTACATTCACCATATCCACTTTACCGTTGTTTACTTTACGGTAAGGAGTTTCGATGAAGCCCATTTCATTCACTTTCGCGTGAACGCAAAGGGTAGAGATCAGACCGATGTTTGGACCTTCCGGAGTTTCGATGGTACACAGACGGCCATAGTGGCTATAGTGAACGTCACGAACCTCGAAGCCTGCTCTTTCACGGCTCAGACCACCGGGTCCGAGTGCGGAGATACGACGTTTGTGCGTGATCTCAGAGAGCGGGTTGGTTTGATCCAAGAACTGTGACAACTGGGAAGTACCGAAGAAGGAGTTGATTACGGAAGACAGTGTTCTAGCGTTAATCAGATCCACCGGCGTGAACACCTCGTTATCACGAACGTTCATTCTTTCACGGATGGTACGAGCCATACGTGCCAGACCAACACCAAACTGAGCATATAACTGCTCACCCACAGTACGTACGCGACGGTTAGACAGGTGATCGATATCGTCGATCTCTGCTTTACTGTTCGTCAGTTGTACCAGGTATTTGATGATGGCGATGATATCTTCCTTCGTGAGGACTTTCATATCCAGCGGCGTAGGAAGACCGAGTTTTCTGTTGATTTTGTAACGACCAACATCTCCGAGATCATAACGTTTGTCGGAGAAGAATAATTTATCGATGATACCCCTTGCAGTTTCATCATCCGGCGCATCTGCACCGCGCAGTTGGCGGTAGATGTGCTGAACGGCTTCCAGCTCGGAGTTAGATGTATCCTTATTTAAGGTATTGTAGATGATGGAGAAGTCGCCGCTCACCTCTTCTTTCTGAACGAACACACTCTTCAGACCCATGTCCACGATGGTTTCAATGTTCGCTTCATCCAGAATGCTATCGCGTTCGAGCATGATTTCATTACGCTCGATACTTACCACTTCACCGGTATCTTCATCCACAAAGTCTTCCACCCAACTTCTCAGGACGCGAGCAGCCAATTTTTTCCCAGCGTATTTCTCGAGGGATTTTTTGTCTGCTTTCACTTCATCCGCCATGCCAAACAGCTGGAGGATGTCCTTATCTGTTTCATAACCAATCGCACGTAACAGGGTGGTAACCGGGAATTTCTTCTTACGGTCAATGTAAGCGTACATCACATTGTTGATGTCCGTTGCAAACTCCATCCACGCGCCCTTGAACGGAATTACCCTTGCAGAGTAAATCTTGGTTCCGTTCGGATGTATGGATTGACCAAAGAAAACACCAGGAGAGCGGTGAAGTTGGGATACAACTACACGCTCAGCGCCATTAATAACGAAAGTACCTCTTGGGGTCATGTAAGGGATGTTACCTAGGAACACATCCTGCACAATAGTCTGGAAATCCACATGCTCCTCATCATTACAGCTGAGGCGAAGTTTCGCCTTCAACGGAACGGAGTAGGTAAGCCCACGCTCAATACATTCCTCGATAGTATAACGCGGAGGATCAACGAAGTAGTCCAAGAACTCCAGATTGAAGATATTACGCGTATCCGTAATCGGGAAGTTCTCTTTAAATACTTTAAAAAGACCTTCGTTATTTCGCTTGTCTGGTGTGGTTTCTAATTGGAAGAAATCCTTGAAAGATTGGATTTGGATAGCCAACAGATCCGGTGTCTCAGTAACTTGTTTGATCTTTCCAAAATTTACTCTTTCGTTTGTTTGGGCTTTTTTTAGAGACATATTCGAAGTTAGCAGTTATATGACTTGTAAGAATTAGGGAAATTAAGATTTCTTTGCCAATATCCCATCCTCATAAAATATTGCCTTTCTGCACGTTGTCAAATTCACTTAAGTGATTCCCTATTTTGACTCTCTGAAAAAGACACTTTCCCAAAGGGAATAAGGCCAAAAGTGCATGAGCACTTTTGACCTTTAAAAGATGTATATAAGCAAAGAATTACTGAATTTCAACTTCAGCACCAGCTTCAGTCAGCTTAGCTTTCAGATCTTCTGCTTCTGCTTTGCTAACGCCTTCTTTTACTGATTTAGGAGCGCCGTCAACCAGTTCTTTCGCTTCTTTCAGACCGAGACCAGTCAGGTCTTTTACAACCTTAACTACGTTCAGTTTGCTAGCACCTGCAGATTTCAGGACAACGTTGAAGGCAGTTTTTTCTTCAGCAGCTGGAGCAGCATCACCTGAAGCAACTACTACTGCAGCAGCTGCTGGTTCGATACCATACTCATTTTTCAGTACATCTGCGAGTTCCTGAACTTCCTTAACAGTTAAACCAACTAATTGTTCGGCTAATGCTTTTACGTCTGCCATTTTATAAAAATTTAATTATTTTTTGTAATTGTTGTTTGTTATATATTATGACTTGGAAGCCAAATTTTTGTGGGGAGAAACCTCTCCCAAAGATTACTCTGCTGCTGGAGCTTCTGCTGCAACAACTTCGCCACCTTCTTTTTTGCCTTTTTCCAGCAATGCAGCGATAACGCGTTTTGCAGGAGATTGCAACAGACCGATAACTTCGCCGATGAGCTCGTTTTTGGTCTTGATTTCAGTCAGCGCTTTCAGTTGATTGTCGCCTACGAAGATTTCGTCAGCAACAAAAGCAGCTTTCAGAACTGGTTTTTCCAGTTTCGCGTTCGCTTTACGGAAAGAAGAGATGATCAGAGCTGGCTCTTTTGGAGAATCAGAGAACATCAGTGCAGTCACACCGTTCAGCGCATCAAAAACACCTGCATATTTTTCAGCATCCAGAGATTCCAGCGCTTTCTTAATCAGAGTGTTTTTAGCAACTTTCATTTCTACATTCTTGTCGAAGCACGCTTTCCTCAGGCTAGAAACCTGCGCTACAGTCAGTGACTCGGTGTTAGTGATGTAGAAGTTGTTGTATTGAGAGAACTTGCCTTTCAGCAGTTCGATCACTTCATTTTTTTGATCTTTATTCATATTATTACGTTTGCAGCTAGCCCATTCCCCTTGCGGTATAACAGACTACACACTCGTGATCAATTAGTTTTGAACAGATTTAGTGTCGATAGCGATACCTGGGCTCATGGTTGAAGCCATAGACAGGCCTTTCAGGTAAGTACCTTTCGCTGTAGCTGGTTTCAGCTTGATGATAGCATTGATCAGCTCCATAGAGTTCTGCTCAATTTTCTCAACACCAAAAGATACACGACCGATAGAAGCGTGGATGATACCAGCTTTATCAACCTTGAAAGTGATTTTACCGCCTTTAACATCGTTTACAGCAGCTGCAACATCGTTAGTAACAGTACCGGTTTTAGGGTTAGGCATCAGGTTACGTGGACCTAAGATTTTACCCAGTTTACCGATTTTAGGCATTACAGCAGGTGTAGCGACGATCACATCTACGTCAGTCCAGCCAGATTCAATCTTAGTGATGAACTCGTCCAGACCTACGAAATCTGCGCCAGCTTCTTTTGCAGCCGCTTCTTTATCAGGGGTGCAAAGTACTAACACTCTTTTAGTTTTACCAGTACCGTGAGGAAGCGTTACGGAACCACGGATAGCCTGGTCTGCTTTCTTAGGATCAACGCCTAAGCGGATATGTAAATCGACAGAAGAGTCGAATTTAGTGCAGTTGATTTCTTTTACCAAAGTGGAAGCCTCTTTCAGAGAGTAAACTTTGTTTTTCTCCACCTTAGCTTCAGCTACTTTTCTCTTTTTAGTTGCCATTTTTTCAAAATGTTTTTAAGTCCTGCCTTAACAGGGTGAAACAATTAGTTTTCCCAAGGAGCTTTACCCTCAACAGTAATACCCATGCTGCGTGCAGTACCTGCAACCATGCTCATAGCACTGTGCAAAGTGAAGCAGTTCAGATCAGGCATTTTATCCTGTGCAATTGCTTCAACCTGAGCCCAGGTTACTTTACCAACCTTGTTACGGTTAGGCTCTTTAGAACCACTTTGAATTTTGGCAGCTTCCAACAGCTGAACTGGAGCCGGAGGAGTCTTAATTACGAAGTCAAATGATTTGTCTGTGTAAACAGTCAGCAATACAGGCAGTACTTTACCCATTTTATCCTGGGTACGAGCATTGAACTGTTTGCAGAACTCCATGATGTTCACACCCTTGGAACCCAGTGCAGGTCCAATTGGAGGTGCAGGATTGGCCTGGCCGCCTTTTACCTGCAATTTCACGTACGTTGCGATCTCTTTTGCCATACTTTTTAATTTAATTTGGTTAAAACGCCCCCTGCAGGACAGAGGACTCCCAAAACTAAAAGGAACTCAAATAACCTTTTAAACGGGATGCAAAGGTATATAATAATATGAACTTGTCAAAAAGTATTTGATTTTGGGCATCCTTTTTGCTTAGAACCAACATTATTTTACAAATCTATTGCATTTCCCGACTTTTTTCCTTATCATTCAAGGGCTGCAAAAATACACCATTTTCCCCAATTTCATACATCACACTCCCCCAACATAAAACAACTCCCTTCGCTTCCCCTTCTCCGTCTTAATATACTTGTTCACAAACCCTTGCTCCTGCACTATCTTCTCCCGCATCCCATTCACCGCAGACTCCAACTCCGCCAAATGACCAGACAATTCCGCATCACGCCCACGCATCTCTCCCAACAATTTCTCTACCCCTCCTAACCTCCCCGTCATATTATCCACCATCTTCCGTAATGCAGCATCCGACTGCTCCGGCTGAAATTGCTTATTCTTATAAGTCACATAGTCATTATATAACTGTACCATCTCCCGATATATACCCTCGGCAGATTCATACTTATCCACCAACCGATTCCGCTCCTCTATCTGACGATTCGCTGCCAAAACTTTTACCGTTTGTCTCAACCAATCCATCTCCGCCATTACAAAAGGATTCGCTCCCCCGCCATAACGCTCCATCCTAGCCAAAGTGCCTGAAAGTCGCTCGTAACGCCCAGAACGCAGGTACACCGCAATGGTGTCATTATAATTGAAATTATTCCCCGCCGGCCTGCTTACTCCCGCTTCATCATGACGCACTGGGTTGCTCAACAGTTGCCACATTGGGTCGAAAGGCACGTGTCTCCTTACAGCTACCTGCGGACTCATCTGAAACCATTCCCAGTTCAATCCTGGCGTAAAACGAGCACCATCCATAGTTCCAGCTCCCCAAGTAGGGTCCGTAATTGTCCAGGAACCAGCATTTTTCACCACTACCCAGTCGTGTGAACCACTCGGCGCCAAACCACCATTCTGTAAACAATATCCATTCACTGTATAGGCAGCAATCCCCGCTTCCTGGCAGACTTTCGCGTATAAACTGGCATAATCTGCACTCACTCCCACTCTACTGCGTAATGTCCGCTGTATAGCTGCAGCCGTGTCTCTATAATCCCGCTGCTGATACATATTGGGCACATCATACGCAATATGGGTGGCCATCCACTTATATAAAGTCTGTTGCAAAACATGGGCATTGGCGGTATGAGCTTTCAGCCATTTGGCCATGGTAGCGGCGCTATTGGTTACATCATCCGGAATAGACACCACAGCGGCATCTGGCGCCACCTTAGCCGCTACAGAACGCGGTTGCTGGGCACTGGCTACTGTCACGGCCAGCAGCCCGATTACTGTTGAAATGACTCTCATGGTAACTGGGATAATTATCTCCTATAAATATAAAAAACCAAGTTCGCTATTCATATAGCGATCACATCCATCGAAACTTATAAAATAGGGACTTTCTGAACATTTTTCCCGTTTTCAGGTACTTTGTAACAAATGCTTGCTCTTCGTCTATGCGAGGCTTCATCTTATCGAGCAACTGCCGGGTATCATCTACTTGTTCTTGGTGCTTGCGCTCCTCCAACTTGATATCCTTGATCATGTCATAAATCTTTGCCAGATCTGCTGCCATTCCATCCACCCATTCACGGATTTCCTGATCCGGCTTAGCTGGCGTAAACTGGTTATTCTTAAAATGAACATAATCGTTGAAGGTACTCACCAGCACATTGTATTTACTGTTAGCAGCATTATACCTGTCTATCAATTGGTTCTGAGATTCCACTTTTGCATTTTGACGGGTCACCTCCTCATTATGACGGGTTACTTCCAGCTTTTGCAACAAATAACTCAATTCTGTGGATATATATGCATTACTCACTCCAAAACGGCGAATACGTTCAATGGAACTCACTACCTGCGCATTACTATCCAGCTTTTGCCACATCGCCAAGGAATCTTCATAAACGAAAACCGGGCGACTAGCTGCCAAGGTCAACTTGCCCTCCTTGATCTCATCATGACGGTAGGGGTGATCCAAGAACTGATAAATAGGATCATAAGGCACATGCGTTTTCACAAATACCGCTGGCGATATCATGAAGTATTTCCAGGTAAACGATGGATAAAACTTAGTTCCACTCACGCCACCTGCTGCCCAAGTTGGATCAATCAATGTCCATTTATTATCTGTCTTCACAGCTACCCAGGCATGACTTCCATCCGCACTCAATTGGCCACCATTTACGGTATAACCAGACACCAAAATGGCAGAAATTCCGGCTTTTCGGGCAATTTCCACGAAAAGTGAAGCATAACCATAGCAGATACCTTGCCTGGTACGCAGGGTTTTAGCGGCAGCATCTGTGGTGTCTTTGTAGTATTGTGGATCGTAAGTATTGCGGGTATCATAGGCAATATTCTTACCGATCCAGGCATAAATGGATTTCAGGGACTCCGTAGTATTCTTACTGTTTGCCTTCAGCCAATCGGCCATAGCAGTGGTGGTCATCACTTCCGTATCTGGAATAGTGGTATAGGTTGTTACCGGATTCGCTACAGTTTTAGGCTTATTGCTCTGTCCTTGTGCTACTGTAACTACAGTAAGCATCACGCCGGTAATCATGGCGATTACTCTCATATACTCTTAAAGATTGTACTAGCTTTTATGATGGAATAGGAACTACAAATATCTGTCAATCAGTGCGAATTTGCCAATTAAAACAGGATGTATGGTAATTTATTGACGTTGCATTTGTTTTCTCTTCGTCAAATATTCCGACATAGATTTCTGACTATTCGCTATCGTAGTCATCATAGATTTAATTCTCTCTACCAAGGCTGTTTTATTCTCTTTTAAGTCGGGTGACAGAAAGTTCATCGGACTGGCTAACGTATGAATATCTTTCGCTTCTTTGTTTCAGTTACTTCCGTTGGGCTAAAAATGCCAGCGTGTTTTTGCGGGTATTCTCCAGGTCATCAACCGTAGGCTTAACGGAACGTACGAATCCAATTCTATCCTCCTCCATGAAGGATGACAAGAAATGTAGATTGTTCAGTGCAGTATGAATTTCTTTCACCTCTTTACACATATTGTTTAACCACTCTATAATTGCCTTATCAGATTTAGCAGGCTTCATTCCATTATTTTCAAAATCGATATAAGTGTTGTAGTGCTCTATGAGTTTATTATAGCGGTCCGAAAGTTCATAGTATTTTCGAGTAGTTCCGTTGACAGAATCCGTCACATAGATGGCATATGGTATCATGCTTTTCAGATACTTTGCTTCTTCACGTTGAAGTGGATTGATGATACCGAAGTTTTCCAAACGTTGTAGTCGACCGGAATACCATTGCACCAGGTTTTGTCTCATAAAGGTCTGGAGGCTATCCTCGAAGTTCATCGCCTGTCTTTTCAATGCTTCCGCCCCGGTGTGGTTATCTAATTCAGCAGGTTTGATAGGATCGGGAAGAAACTGGTATACAGGATCAAAAGGTACGTGGGTATAAATTGCTTTTTCTGGTGAGATGAGGAAATTATCCCAATTGAATGCGAAATCAAATCTACCTTTCCCATTCACAGTACCAGTTCCCCAGGTGGGATCGATGATGGCCCATTTATTATTCAACTTGATTCCTATCCAGTTATGGCCACCATTCAGTTCTAACTGTCCGAATATATAGACATAGCCGGAAATCAGGTGGGTAGGAATATCAGCATGTCTGCATACTTCATAAAAGAGGGAGCAGTAGCCTTGGCAAATACCTTTTCGGGCAGCGAGTGTACGTACGGCTGCATCCACTGTATCTTTATATCCCTTCTTAGAATTCATCAATACTACATCATAGGCAATATTGTGGCCGATCCAGTAATAGAGTGCTTTCACTGCCTCGTAATGATTGGGCGTATTGTTTTTTAGCCATAGTCCTATTGATTGTGGTGATGAGACAGCGGTCCCAGGAATTTTGATGACAGTAGTATCTTGATTTACAGGTATAGATGCAGCGGATTGGGCAGACGCGGTTACGGAGAAATGCAGTAAAATGCTCAGGGTGAAAATAGGTATCAGGGACTTCATAATTAGGTATTGGGATAAAACGACAACGTTCCGGTGGTAAGCCGGAACGTTGTAAATATTGTATTGGGTAAAAGCACTTAGGAAAGTTTTTCCACCTGCATAAAGTTCAGTTCTACTGGAGTAGCGCGACCGAAGATTTTTACAGTTACTTTCAGTTTCTTTTTGTCTTCAATAACTTCTTCGATAACACCGTTAAAGTCGTTGAAAGGCCCGTCGATAATCTTGATAGTTTCGCCCACGATGAAAGGTTCGGACATGGTGAGACCCTGATCGGAGAGCTCATCAACTTTACCTAACATTTTGTTTACTTCTGCTTTACGGAGCGCGATAGGTTTTTCTTTACCGAGGAAGTGGATTACGCCGGACACGTTTCTGATGGCCTGGATCACTTCATCTGTCATTTTACCGTCGATCGCTTCGATCATCACATAACCCGGATAGAAGTTTTTTTCGCGCATTACTTTTTTACCGGCTTGCACTTTATAAACTTTTTCTACGGGGAGGAAGACTTGGGTGATTACGTTACCCCAATCGGAGCGGCGCACTTCAATATCCAGGTATTCCTTCACTTTTTTTTCCTTGCCACTAACAACGCGGAGCACGTACCACTTTGTTTCCTGCGCAGGAGTATTGGTTGCGTCCATTTTGATTAGTGTTTGAATATTTGATAATAGTGAGTTAACACGAAGTTAGAGGCTGCATCCATGCCCCATACCAGAGCTGTTACAAAGATGGTAGCAATCAGTACTATCATGGTAGAGGACTGCAGTTCTTGCCAGGTAGGCCAGGACACTTTGTAAACCAGTTCATGATAAGACTCGCGGAAGTAATTTCTGATCTTATTCATTAGTTAAAATGCGTTTATTTGGTCAATTTGGATAAAGCCTAAAAAGGTTGAATTGTTCTATTTTTTTAAAATAATAACAATTCAACCATTTTGTATTTTTTAACCTTGCACGGGCACTAGGATTCGAACCCAGATCAAAGGTTTTGGAGACCCGTATGCTACCGTTGCACCATGCCCGTGTATGAACCATTAGCTTTGATTTATCTCAGCTTTGGACTTTGATAGTCAAAGCTAATGGTTTTATTTAGATTGTGAAATAAATTCACAATATGTAGTCCTTATTTCAGGATTTCAGTCACCTGACCAGCACCTACGGTACGGCCACCTTCACGGATAGCGAACTTCAGACCTTTATCCATCGCGATAGGAGCGATCAGTTTTACAGTCAGAGTAACGTTATCACCAGGCATAACCATTTCAACGCCTGCAGGCAGTTCAACTTCACCAGTTACGTCAGTAGTACGGAAGTAGAACTGAGGACGGTATTTGTTGAAGAACGGAGTGTGACGGCCACCTTCTTCTTTGCTCAGTACGTATACTTCGCATTTGAATTCAGTGTGTGGAGTGATGGTACCTGGCTGGCAGATAACCATACCACGACGGATTTGAGTTTTCTCAATACCGCGGAGCAACA
>NZ_JAFAIX010000010.1 GCF_019236475.1 Chitinophaga sp. | reverse complement strand
GGTAACCTCGTTACTCCTGCTACTGCTATCGGTAGATGGACGGTGGTAACTGGTAACCCTACCTTCCTCACCTCTATCAACGATCCTAAGGCGCAGGTAACTGTACCTGTTGGAGACAGTGTTGTACTTCGTTGGACTATCGTAAATGGCGTTTGTGCCGATACTTACGATGAAATGAGTATTGTGAACTTTGCTACTGCGGTTATAGCTAACGCTGGCGCTAACCAGAAAGCTTGTGCGCAGACCACTCCGTTCACACTCGATGGTAACCTCGTTACTCCTTCCACCGCTATCGGTAGATGGACGGTAACATATGGTACCGCAAACTTTGGCACTTCTTCTATCAACGATCCTAAAGCGAAAGTAACAGTAGCGGTTGGTGACAGTGTGGTGCTCCGCTGGACTATCGTAAATGGCGTTTGTGCCGATACTTACAGTGAAATGAGTATTGTGAACTTCGCTACTGCAGTAACCGCAAACGCAGGTGCTGACCAGAAAGCTTGTGCACAGACTACTCCGTTCACACTCGATGGCAACCTCGTTACTCCTTCCACCGCTATCGGTAGATGGACAGTGGTAACTGGTAACCCTACCTTCCTCACCTCTATCAACGATCCTAAGGCGCAGGTAACTGTACCGGTTGGAGACAGTGTAGTACTACGTTGGACTATCGTAAATGGCGTTTGTGCCGATACTTACGATGAAATGAGTATTGTGAACTTTGCTACTGCAGTTACTGCTAAAGCTGGTGCTGACCAGAAAGCTTGTGCACAGGTAGTTCCGTTCACAATGGCTGCCAATACCGCCTCTCCTGCTACTGCTATCGGCAGATGGACGGTAGTATATGGTAACGCTACCTTCAACACTTCTATCAATGATCCTAAAGTGCAGGTAACTGTAGCTGTAGGTGATAGCGTAGTACTTCGTTGGACAATGACTAACGGCGTATGTGCGGATTCTTATGACGACGTGAGCATCGTAAACTTCGCTGAAGCGGTGAAAGCTAACGCTGGCGCCGACCAGAAAGCTTGCGCTCAAACAGCTCCGTTCAATATGGCTGCAGATATCGCTTCCCCTGCTACTGCGATCGGCAGATGGTCAGTGGTATTCGGTACCGCTTCTATCTCTAATATCAATGATCCTAAAGCACAGGTAACTGTAGCAATAGGTGACAGCGTGGTAATGAGATGGACGATCGTAAATGGCGTATGTGCGGATACTTACGATGATGTAATCCTCGTAAACTACAAAACTGCTCCTGTAGCTTCTGCAGGCGGTCTCCAGGAAAAATGTAACAGTAATGATGACTTCATCATGGCTGCAAATGATCCAGGACCTAATCCAGCAATGGGTACATGGACTGTGGTTTCTGGTAATGCTACCATCCACAATGCCCATCAGTACAATACTACGGTAACTGTATTACCAGGTAACAACGCAGTACTGCAATGGACTATCACAAATGGTAACTGTACTCCTACCAGCAGTCAGGTAACATTGATCAACTATGCAATGGCGGATAAAGCTAATGCTGGTCAAGATCAAGCTGCATGTAACCAAACTAATGACTTCATCCTCGCTGCCGCTCAGCCAAGCGTAAGCACGGCTTCCGGTATCTGGACGATCATAAAAGGTAATGCTACTATCAGAGACAAATCCAAATACAACTCCAGTGTTTATGTAGCTCCTGGCGACACCGTTATCCTGCGCTGGACTATCAGCAATGGTTACTGTCCTTCAACTGATGATGAAATGACTATCATCAACTACAAAAAACCAGTTGACGCGAAAGCCGGTCCTAACCAGGAACATTGTAACGACGCTACCTTCCAGATGACCGCAAGCGATCCTGGTGTAGTAGGTGCCATCGGAACCTGGATTGTAACTGGTGGCGACAAAACCAAAGTTGCTATCAGCAATGAAAATGATAAAAATGCAACCATCACTGTACAGGCAGGTGAAACTGTACAATTGACATGGGTGGTGAGCAACGGTGTCTGCGATGCTACCAGCTCCAGCCTGACACTCATCAACCGTAAACCAATCCTGGGTAATACTATCTCCGCAGATCAAACGCTCTGTAAATCACAAGCCGCTGCTGGTCTGACCGGCGCTTCCCTCTCCGGTGGAAATGGTAACTACTCTTATCAGTGGCAGTCCAGCACAACAGGTGCTACCGGACCGTTCACAAATATCAATGGTGCTACTAACGATAGCTACCAACCTGGTGTACTCGCTCAGAATACCTGGTATAGAAGACTGGTATCTTCCGGTGCTTGTATCGACGATATCAGCAATGTGGTAAGCATTGTGGTAATGACACAACCTCCGTTCGTTGTCACTACTCCTCCTTCTTTCACCACTGAGTGCGTACTCAATAAAGATTACACCCAGATGTTCGGAACACCGCAGTTCAGCCACGCTCCTTATACTAATGAGCAACTGTCTGTAACTTCCTCCGATGTGACTACCGTGATCAATGCCTGCACCAAAACTATTACCCGTACATGGGTGGCAGTTGACAGATGCGGTACTAGCGTGAAAACATCTCAGACCATCACAATCGTGGATACCAAAGCGCCAGTGTTCAAAACACCAGCTCCTGCGGATATCACTGTTGATTGTGATAAGGTGCCCGCTCTGGTGAACCTGGTGGCTAAAGACGATTGCGGTGGCGACATCACTATCGTACCTGTTGAAACTAGGAAAAACATCCCTGGCAATTGCGCTAACAATTATCAACTGATCCGTACCTGGACTGCGAAGGATGCCTGCAACACAGGTGCTACCCTCACCCAGATCATTACGGTACAGGATACCACAGCTCCGGTATTTACTATGCCAACTCCGGCTAATATCACTGTTGATTGTGATAAGATCCCTGCAGGTTTGAAGCTCACTGCTGCTGATAACTGCACTGCCGGTGTAATCACTGTAACACCGAAAGATTCGCTGGTACGCAAACCAGGTGATTGCGAAAGCAAATACACGATCTTCCGTAAATGGACAGCATTCGATGAATGTGGAAATGGCAGAACCGTTGTACAAATTATCAATGTACAGGATACCTCCAAACCAGTATTCTCCATGCCTGCACCAAAAGATACCGTAGTGGATTGTGATAAACTGCCAGGATGGCCTGTAATCAGCGCTTCCGACAATTGCACCGGTAGCGTACAGGTAAACACAGCTTCCAGAATCGTGAAACTGCCTGGTGCTTGCGCAGGTTCATTCATGGAAATCCGTACCTGGTCAGCAACCGACAATTGTGGTAATACCGCTACTATGCAGCAAGTCGTGACCGTACAGGATACTACCAGACCTGTATTCACTATCCTGCCTCCTGCTGATACGACCGTGAACTGTGATGCAATCCCTGCTCCAGCCCTGAACGTAACAGCAAGCGATAACTGCAGCAGCGGTTCTTCTCTGAAAGTGATCAGAACCATCACTACTGAAAATATCCCTGGTGCTTGTGGTAACTCTTACCGTATCATCAGAACATGGACAGCTATTGATGCCTGCACCAACCAAACTACTGTTCGTCAGGTGATCACCGTGGTAGACACCACTCGTCCGGTAATTTCACCAGCTCCGGCTGACGTACAGATCTATTGTCAAGATCCAATCCCTGCTTCACCGCAACTGATTGCATCCGACAACTGTGATCCTTCGTTCCCGAAAAAAGTAAACTATACCGAAGATCCTTATGTGAAAGATATCTGTAACGGATATACGATCGTAAGAAGATGGAAAGTGATCGACGCTTGTGGCAACAAAGCCAATGATGTGATCCAGCGCATTGTTATCAAACCTTGTGCGAAACCACAACTGGAAACGTCACTGCCAGTGAACTGCTCCACCAATCCGAAATTTGTGCTGAAAGCTGTAGGTAACGTATCTAAACCTACCTATACCCTGGTGGCCATTAATCCTGCTAACGCAGTAACTGGCCTGCCTATCACGCAAACTAGCAATACCTTCAACCTGAACGGTGCGACAAGCGCATCCTTCATCATCACCGACGGTACAACAGGTTGCTCTTCAGACACCGTTAAATACGACCTGAAATACCTGCAAACTCCTGTGGTGAAGCTGGGTAAAGACACAACCATCTGCGGT
Source organism: Chitinophaga sp. (assembly GCF_019236475.1). GTDB lineage: Bacteria > Bacteroidota > Bacteroidia > Chitinophagales > Chitinophagaceae > Chitinophaga. The sequence goes on along the minus strand of NZ_JAFAIX010000010.1, from coordinate 230,503 downwards.
GGCAACAGCCTCGTACTGGATGCAGGTGCTGCGAACTTCGCTTACAGCATCCACTGGTCTACTGGTGAAACCTCCCAACGTATCAACATCACTAAAGCTGGTACTTACTGGGTGAATGTATCCAATGGCCAATGTGCTACTACCGATACCATTAAAGTAGGTCTGATCCCGACTCCGCTGGTAACTATCCCTGATACTACCATCTGTCGCGGTCAATCAGTGAAACTGGATGCCTACGTAAACGGCGCCACTTACCTCTGGAGCACAGGTGCTACCACCTCCTCTATCCTGGTAGGTACGCAGGAAGACTTCTGGGTGAAAGTATCCAAATCAGGTTGTATCACTATCGATACGGTGAAAGTTCGCGTGAACCCACCACCAGATATCAGCCTGAGCCGCGATACGACTATCTGCCCTGATCAGTCTATCATGCTCACCGTAAACTCTAACGGCGGACGCATTCAATGGCAGACCGGCGAAACCAGCAACTCTATCGTTGTAAGCAAACCTGGTGGATACTGGGTAGCTGTAAGCAGAGACAATTGCGTGGTGAGAGACACGGTTAACGTGAGACTGAAACCTACCATCAAGGTAAATCTGGGACCAGACAGAAATATTTGCCCTGGTTCTTCTATCACCCTGGACGGTACTACTGATAACGCTATCTCTTACCTCTGGAATGATGGTGATCCGAATCCGGTGAAACAAATCAACCAGGCCGGTAGATACAAACTGGCAGTAATGGATAAATTCTGTCAACGCGTATTCATGGACAGCGTGAAAGTAAACGTAACAGGTCTACCTAAAGTGAAACTCGGAAACGACACCGTAATGTGTAAAGGTGAAACCCTCACCCTCCGAGCACTGGGTACTGGTATCAGTGCGGTACGCTGGGATAATGGTTCTTCCGCTCCTACAATGAACGTAACAGAAAGCGGTACTTACACCGTGACTGTCTTCAACGACTGCGGAAGCGCTACCGATAAAATCCGCGTAGACTTCACACAATGTGAACCTAAACCGCAAGTACCAAACGCCTTCTCTCCAAATGGCGACGGTCGCAACGATGTATTCAAACCTGTGGTTCGCGGACCAATGTACGAATACGAACTGCGCATCTTCAACCGCTGGGGTGAACTGATCTTCATCTCCTCCGATCAACACAGAGGATGGGACGGTAAATACAAAGGCGTACCTGTAGAAATCGGAACCTACGTTTGGTGGCTGACTTACAAGAAATCCGCTAACGGAACACCGAATGTTCTCAAAGGTGAAGTCACAGTAGTGAGATAATCCTTTTAACCTAACATTTGCAAAAAGCTGGTCTTTCCCAAGACCAGCTTTTTTGCTTCTGGATATTTTCTGTAAATTGTAACCAGAAAGTTTGGACTATGAAAATTTACGATACCGTTACCGATGCCCTGCAGGATCTCCGTCAACGCGGCTTTACAAAAGATTTCAACCTGCAATTTGATACCATCCAGGATACTGAAAATGAATCCTCCGTTAAACCGGAAGATTTTGATATCCTCGAAACCCATCGATTTGAAGGAGACTCAAATCCCGAAGATGAAGATATCGTATACGCCATTGCCACCAAAGATGGTCGCAAAGGTGTGCTGATGCATGGTTATGGCACCTACTCAGAAGATATTTCTGAAGATCTAATCCGTAAACTAGGCTCCAGATAACTATTTTACCGCTTAACATATTAAAGTCCTACCGCATTGCCGGAGGACTTTTTTTATATTATTTTCGTCCGTGTATCAAAGAATAAGTGAGCATGATAAAACGTTTAGCCTGTTTCCTGACGCTGCTCGCAGGTTCCTCCCTGCAAATCCACGCGCAGCTCAAACCCAACCTGGACCTGATTCCTAAGCCAACACAAATCTCTCCAGGTGTAGGCACTTTCCACTGGACGAAATCCACTGCCATCGTTGCATCCGCAATGTTCGCGCCCGTCGCGCGACTCCTAGCAGATTCCGGGCAAACAATCGGGATCGTGTCTCCCTATAAAAAACCTACAGCACCTGTTACCATCCGGATCATGAGCGTTTCCGCAAACGCACTGCCAGATAGTAACAGTTATAAACTGCAAATACAGGAGAATGGCATTACCATAGCCGCCCGCACTACTGCCGCAGCCATCAATGGGGTGCAAACGCTCCTCCAATTACGACTCCTACAACCGGATATGAGCCAGATTCCCTGCGTGGAAATCCAAGACCATCCACGGTTTAAGTATAGAGGCGTGATGTTGGACGTGTCTCGCCACTTCTTTCCAGTTTCCTATATCAAACGTTACCTGGACCTGATGGCGCTTTATAAAATCAATACCTTCCACTGGCACCTGGTAGACGGCGCCGGATGGCGATTACAGATCAAACAGTTCCCCGAACTGACCAGCCATGCGGCCTGGAGATACGGTGAAGGTTGGAAAGAATGGGCTGCGAATGGTAAACGTTATGCGCATGCAGGTGATGCTAATGCCTATGGTGGATTTTATACGCAAGACGATGCCCGCGATATAGTCGCTTATGCCGCTCAACGTGGGATAACGGTCATCCCCGAAATTGAAATGCCCGGCCATTCGGAAGAAGTACTTGCTGTTTATCCGCAACTCTCCTGCTCAGGAACGCCTTACCAAAATTCGGAATTCTGCCTGGGCAACGATTCCACTTATAGCTTCCTGGAAAAAGTATTGACGGAAGTAATGGACATCTTCCCTTCTCAATACATCCATATTGGTGGCGATGAGGCCAACAAGAAAGCATGGAAGGCTTGCCCCAAATGCCAAGAACGCATCCGTACGGCACATCTGAAAGATGAACATGAGTTACAGAGCTATGCAGTGCGCAGAATGGAACAATTCCTGAAAGCACATCATCGTAAATTACTTGGCTGGGATGAAATCCTGGAAGGTGGCCTTGCTCCAGAAGCAACGGTGATGTCGTGGCGCGGTGAAAGTGGTGGTATTACCGCTGCCAAAGCGGGCCATGATGTGGTCATGACTCCCGGCGCTTACTGCTATTTCGATCATTACCAAGCGGATCCAGCTACGCAACCGGAGGCCCAAGGCGGCTACCTGCCAGTAGAAAAGGTCTACAGTTATAACCCTGATCCTTTTCAACCCGGGGCCCTTGAATCTAAACATATCCTCGGTGTGCAGGCTAATATCTGGACGGAGTTAATTCCTAATACTAGCCACCTGGAGTATATGACCTATCCGCGACTCCCAGCATTAGCAGAGGTAGCCTGGACCAATAAAGACCAGAAAGATTTTGCGGATTTCCAACGCAGATTACAATCGCATTATCTCTTACTGCAACGACTATACGTAAATTATTGTCGCCCTTCCTATACGGTTACAATTGTTCCGACTATCAACTACGATAAAAAGGAAACTACGATTAGTCTTCTGTCAGAGCAATACCAGCCTGTAATCCGCTATACGATGGATGGTACAGTGCCTAGTCAGCATTCCACCTTGTATACGGGTCCGTTTTCATTTACCGGTTCTTCCAAAATCACGGCAGCAGTGTTCCGTGATACACTCCTGCAAGGTACACCGGCCGTACTGATGGCCGATTATCACCTGGCCATCGGCAAACCGGTGATATACAAAGAGCCTTATAGCAAGAGTTATCCTGCCAAAAAAGAAGCAACATTAACAGATGGATACCTGGGAACAGTTTCCTATGGAGATGGCCAGTGGCAAGGGTTTGACTCTCATGATATGGATGTGGTGGTGGATATGGAATCGGTGCAGACATTACATACGGTAGCACTGAATTTTATGCAACTGACAGCAGTAGGCATTTATATTCCAGCGGATGTAACGGTGTCGCTTTCTAATGATGGTGTTACATTTGGCCAAGAAATGGTAGTAAAAAATGATATACATGAAAGTCAACACCAGCTTACGTTTAAGACATTCCAATTTGATTTGGGCGGCAAACAATCACGCTATATTCGTGTAAAAGCGAAGAATGCCCAACATGGTTTCCTCTTCTCGGATGAGATCATCGTACACTAAGTTTCTATAAATGAAGAAGGAGCAAAATCGTAAAGGACATTCCTTTATGATTTTGCTCCTTTTAATATTTTAGGGAGACACGATCTACTTCAGACCTGCTTGGATTTTCCGGCTCAGGCGATAGTCCACCATGCCATTAAATGCTGTGTGCAGCGTATTACCCTTAATAGGTGTGAAGAAGTTATTAGACAGCGATTCTACTCTCGCCAAACTATACCCCTTTCCATTCAGATAATTATTGATCATGATTAGGTTATCATCGTAAGTGGTGTTTCCCCATGGCACGTTCACTCTGTCTGCGGCATTGGCGCCAGGATCTGGTGCGATCCCTGTAAAGTAGCCCCCTGAGTGGTTTGCATTGGTAGTAGCAAAGTTGATCGCATACAAATCAGCCAGATATTTCTGGGTATGTGTACTATCAAACATGGAAATATTGAAATCAATGAAACCTACTGGTTTACCATAGGTAGTATCCCCTACCAGGTGTACGCCATTGGTAAAGTAAGGACGCAGGTTGTTCAACGTTAGCTCACTGGCAGAAGCGGTATTTCTACTGGTAATGAAGAATACATTAGTCAGGCTCAAACTACCGGTGCTAGTACCATAATTCACCTGCGATTCCAGTCCTATTGAAGCTGCCACCGCCTGTAATTTATCATTGTACGTGTAATAATACATCACCTTTCCGGCAGCACTGGCAGGAGCAATCAGGTTATCCAAATACTCCGCTGTTGATACCGCTCCACCACCATTATAACGAAGGTCTACAATCAGATTCTTAATCCCTGCGGTTTTGAATTTATTGAAAGATGCATCAATGGCTGTTTTCGTATAGGTATCCTGTCCGGATGAATTGACAACACTAGAATAGGTGTACATTACAAAGTACCCTACTGGCTGATTGTTCATCGTGAGCACCGTGTCGAATGCAACAGGATTGACATTATAACTTGCGGCTGTCAGCGTAGTATTATAGCTGCTTCCATCATTGCGGATAAAGCCCAATTGTACGGAGCTGGATTTCAGGATTGCATTAGCAGCACTGGAGAGGAAGGTGTAAGTCGTATCAAATTTGGTGATACCATTGAAAGACACGATCTCCCAGCCTCTAGTAACGCCTTTCTGGCCAGCAGGACTGTTCTTATCCGCATACAATACAAAGAAGCGTACGCGTTTATTGGTGGCATCCCATACCGGCGCATATTCCATCCCAATATCTCCTGTTGTAGCCATTACATTCAGCGTTGCAGCAACACCGTTCATCAGCTTGTTGGTGAGCACACCTGTGCGATCCAGGAAGCTGTAATGATCGTAAGGCTTTTGAGTAGTTGGGTTGATAGCATAAGCCGCCATTGTGTTCAGCAATATATCCGCACTACCATACTTGGAATCCAGTGGATTGATCGTAGGCACAGAGTTATACCAATAGTAAGTGGGCAGGCCTTTAGAAGGCGTTCGGCCACCATCCGCATAAGATACCTGCATAATGTTGTACATGAGGTATTTCAGGGAATCTTCATTGGACAGTGCGGTGGTACCGCCACTAGTGGAGCCACCGTTGCTGCCGTTGTTATCGGCTGTTAGCTTATCCTTTTTACAGGAAAACACCAAGGTGACGCAGCATGCTGCCACTAACAACTTTTTTGAGAGGCTAAGTAATTGCTGTTGCATAATAACGATTATGGCTATATGAAATATGTTATTTCAAGGGATTAACGGTGAGTAGCCATCGTTTGTCTAGTCCAGAAGTCTTTGGCATAGAAAAGATTTTCCATACCCGGACCATTCAAACCATGATACATGCCATGTTCGCCCTCTTTATGATGTTCGGCGGGAGGTGTTTTACCTTCTTTCTGTGCAGCAACAATGGCAGCCTGTTTGTCTTTTTGTTCTTTTTCTTTTGCTTTACGGTCGTCGCGACTAAGAGGATTGACTTTAAACCTGTAAGCTACGGGCTTATCGTTGCTGATTGTTAAACCAAGATATTGTAGGGGGATGGCCAGTTCACATACCATATTTCCCTGATCGTCGAGGGAAGCGGCGCAGCGAATGTTTTTGTCATTCTTCACCGGCAGGTTTCCATCTGGTACGCCAATGAGGCCTTCCACATTAATTTGTTTTGCATTTTGTAAAACGCTTCTCCTCCACTCCACTGATGTACGTTGATTCTGGGACTCAACCACTTCAGGGGCATCCTCACCCAGCAGCGGGAATGTAACGGACGACACTACCTTTTTCTTTCCTGTGGGATTAACAGAGAAGGTAACGCCAGCCCGCATAATTTTCATCTGGCTAACCGGATCTGGAACATTTATTACAACATAAAGATTGTTGGAATCGTTCGCGATAGTATAAAATAATTTCGTGTCGTTATTATAGAAATTCAAAGGCTTCGGCCACTCGTTGGCTTTCCCGTCTATTTGGATATTAACGGGCGCCCATTTATTAGGATCAGCATCCTGTCCTTTTACCGAAGAGACCATAAACAAACCGGCTAACAGTGCGGTGCCGGGCAAAATTAACTTACCAATTTTCATGCAGATGAGACATTAATTTCGCCAAGATAGTTATTTATAGACAAGGTACGCAAAAACATTTTTTCCCGCTGCTATCACTCGATGAACAGGCCGATTGAAGGGGTGAATCCCGCTTACCAAGCAATGGACTACTGCCAAAAAGAAAGGCCGCCCATTGGGCAGCCTTCCAACTATTTGATCCATAGCTATTAATATAATAACCTGGTTTTGATAGTATGTTTTACTTCTTTCAACAAGGCCACCGCCTCTGCAGAAAGTTGTTTGTCTACATCCAATACCACATAACCAATCAACTCATTGGTTTTCAAATATTGTCCCAAGATATTGATCTTATTCTCAGAAAGTGCGGTGTTGATGGCAGACAATACGCCTGGCACGTTCTGGTGGATATGGAGGATACGATGCGTATGTTCCACTGCCGGTACACTGATCGCAGGAACGGTATGAGAACCGAAGCTAGCTCCTTTTTCCAGGTAGTTCAACAGTTTGCTACTAACGTCTAAGCCTATATTATGTTGCGCTTCCTCTGTGCTACCACCAATATGCGGGGTCAGGATCACATTAGGCAACTTTTGCAATGGCGTAGAGAATGCAGCGCCGTTTTTTTCAGGTTCTACTGGGAATACATCAATGGCCGCACCAGAGAGCCTGCCGCTAACGAGCGCATCTTTCAGTGCATCCAGGTCTACCACCTCACCACGGGCATAGTTGATGAAAATTGCGCCAGGCTTGATATAAGACAGTGTTTCTGCATTGATCATATTCTCTGTAGTCTTGGAAGATGGGACGTGCAAGGAGATGATGTCTGCCTGCTCAAACAATCCTTTTAAAGTCCTGATCTGAGTAGCATTACCAAGCGGCAATTTGGTTTCCGCATCGTAATACATCACGTTCATCCCCAGGGCTTCTGCCAATACGCTCACTTGAGAACCAATATTCCCATAACCCACAATACCCAGTGTTTTACCACGCAGCTCATAGCTACCGGTGGCTTCTTTCATCCAGATACCCTGATGGGCGGCATTATTCTTATCAATAATACGACGAATCAACATGATCGACAGGCCGATTACCAATTCCGCTACCGAACGGGTATTGGAATAAGGTGCGTTGAACACGGCTACGCCCACTTCTGTGGCCGCTTTCAGATCTACTTGGTTGGTCCCGATACAAAAGCATCCAATCGCCTGCAGCTTCTTGGCAGCTTGCAGTACTTTACGGGTTACCTGTGTCTTGGAACGAATCCCCAACAGATGTACGTCTTTGATTTCCGCTATCAGGTCTTCTTCGCTCAGCGCGCCCGACAACTTACGTACCGAATAGCCTGCGTTGGTGAATTCCGCAACAGCCGCCTCGCTGATGTTCTCCAACAATAAAATGCTAATCTTCTCCTTCGGATAACTTGTCAATTTGTGCTGATCCATAGTATTATATAAAATTATATGTATATTCTTTTTGTGCAATTGGCTTAATAATTGCTGCCTTCGCGGGAATTAACAAGGCACAAACCTACTAGATGTTGACGAATATTCAAATACTTGACCCAGCAAATTTGATTTTATCAAAAAATCAATGAAACGGTTGCAAGTTTTTTAATCAACAATACGTTCATCCTCTTAAAAAAACATTAAAACTGACCCGCGGCGGTATTTTTATTTGGTAAGGGGTAACATTCATAACTAATTTAGTGTTTTGTAATTACAACATGTTCGGGAGATCAATAGGCAATAAAGCGTCACACATTTCTAAATGAAGCGATTGAAAGCAGCAGGCATACTACTCACTATTACAGGAGTTGTCATCATCACAAGCTGTCAGAGTACAGCAGCACGAAAAGCAGCACATGCGAAAAAAACCACGGCAGACAGTGCATTATACACTATAGGACTTACACCGTCAGAAAAGGAAGCAATCCTTACTTCACCACGTACGATTCAAATACAACAAGGATTAAATGATTTTTATAGCAAGTTTGTCCGCACAGGATTTAACGGCGCTATGATTGTTGCCAGAAAAGGCGTGGTGATATTCGAGAAATACCATGGCCTGGAGAATTTTCGTACCAGAACCCCCATCATCGATAGCTCCGCATTTCAACTGGCATCTGTTTCAAAAACATTTACCGGCGCAGCAGTGCTATGGTTGGCGGATCATGGCAAACTCTCCCTGGAAGATAATCTACAGCACTACTTCCCAGAGTTCCCTTATAAAGGAATTACTATCAAGATGCTGCTAAGCCATCGCAGTGGCTTGCCAAATTATCTGTACTTCTGTGATAGTCTTTGGAAAGACCAGGATCGTTTTATCACCAATGATGAAGTGATCAAACTGATGGAAGTACACAAGCCTCCTATCCAACACCAGCCTAATACGCACTTCCAATATTGTAATACAAACTACCTCCTGCTGGCTTCTATTATCGAGAAAGTCAGTGGTCAGAAATATGCGGATTTCATGCAGCAAACAGTCTTTAAACCATTGTTTATGATGAATACCTTCGTATATGACCCTGCTTCCCCTGTAAGAGCGCACCAGACCCAAAGCCATAAGTTCAACGGTCAAGCAGAACCAGATACTTATTTTGATGGCGTAATGGGCGATAAAGGCATTTACAGTACTGCAGAAGATATGCTGAAATGGGATCAAGCCCTGTATTCCGGCCACTTCTTGAAACCGGAAACATTGAAGGCCGCTTATACCCCTTACAGCCATGAAAAACCAGGTGTTAGAAATTATGGCCTCGGATGGCGCCTGATGGTGTACCCAGATAGTACCCGTAATATCGTTTACCACAACGGTTGGTGGCATGGTAACAATACTGTCTTCTATCGTTTTGTGCAAGACAGCACTACCCTAATCATATTAGGCAATAAATATAACCGGGGTATTTACCACGCTGTTAAACCTATTCGGGATATCCTGGGCCACGGCGATGGCGAGGAATCAGGGGAAGAATAAAGATTACCCGTGCTTTCGGTTCGGCAGTACATTGTCTCTGCTCCAGGTGATTTCACCAGTAAAGGCATGACTCCGAACCGGGCATTCCGATTTCAAACAGTAATGACAACAAGATGGAATGCAAGGGTCCATATGAATAAAGAACTCCACTTCACTATTCTCAAACTCAGTATTGACAAGCATTTCCACCCTTTTCACTTCGTCATGGGCTTCACTCAGCTCCAAATAATAAGGTAAGGTGAGATGGCAATCGATATGATAATTATTGCCATATTGCTGTATACGCATGTTATGCACATCAATCCAGTTCTCTCTCCTATGCGCAGATAATATAGCTATCACACGATCCACCACCTGCATGTCGGTTTCATCCATCAATCCAGAAATCGAACGACGCATCAGTTTATATCCATTCACCAGAATCAACAGTCCCATCACTACAGAAACAGCCGGATCCAGCCAATTCCACTCGGTAAAATGAATGATTAATAATGCTACGATCAGACCAGCACTACTATACACATCTGTCATGATATGCTGACCATTGCCGGTAATGGTAATGGAATTCAGCATTTTTCCAGAGTGCTTCAAATATAGTCCCAGTAAGAGATTGGCCACGGTGGTAGCTCCCAGCAACCATATACCGCTCTCCATTTTATGCAGCTCTTTCGGATAGATAAAATATTGTGCTGCCTTGACAAGAATAAGTATGCCTGCAAAGAAGATCATGGCGCCCTCAAATCCTATCGAAAAGAATTCCACTTTACCATGGCCATAAGGATGGTTTTCATCTTTCGGCTTCCCCGCTAAGTAAATACTGTAACTGGCAAAAGCGCCAGCTACCACATTGATAATGGATTCCAGGGCATCAGATAAAATTGCAACGGAATGGGTCATTCCATAGGCCACGAATTTCACGGCAGTAAGGATAAAGCTCACCACCAAAGAAATCAGGATGACGCGAAGTTCTCTTTTCAGCAAAGGTTCAGATTTTTGCAAATGTAAACAGCGAAGGTAAACAAATTGTTATTTCACTCCTTCTTAATACTTCGATACGCTGTAATTAACGATCTTGATATATGCATATACGTTAGTCAATATAAAGATGCTGATTTATGGAAGACAGACACGCAGCTATCGCAGCGGAAATATTTTCACTTTATGAAACCCACGGCCACAGAGCCTATGGAGAGGATGTCACCATGCTGATGCATATGATGCAATCGGCATTGATAGCAGAAGAACAAGGATTTGATGATGAGATGATCCTGGCAGCATTCCTGCACGACATTGGCCATTTTTTTGAAGAGGAAGAACAGATGGAGGGTTATGGTACAATGGCGCATGATACGCTTGGGCGCAGGTTTCTACAGGAAAGAGGTTTTCCTGAGCGACTCATCCTCTTAGTAGCCAGCCATGTACAGGCCAAACGTTACTTGACGTATTCCGACAGTGCTTATTACGATACCCTCTCTGAAACCAGCAAAAAGACACTGGCCTTCCAAGGCGGCCCCATGACGGAAAAAGAAGCGGCTGTATTCCGTGCTGACCCACTGTTTGAACAGTATATCCAATTGCGTATCTGGGATGATATGGGCAAAGAAACGGGTATACCTGTCAAGGAAACAGATCTACAGCGTATGAAACAACGCATCCTCCATTACTTGGAACAGGCATAAATAACTAAAGCAGCCACGCTCCTGGCGTGGCTGCTTACATATTTTAACCCAAAGTCTTATTGAGCGCTATCTTCCTGCTTGCTTTCAGCAACGCGAGGTTCTTTTGGCTCTTTCGCTTCCTTAGGTTGTTTGTCTTTTTTCTTAGCGGTTTTTGGCGCGAAGATCGCAATCATACGCTTACCTTCCATGGTAGGCATTCCTTCCAGTCCACCTACTTCTGCGAGTCTTTCTGCGAATTTCAGAAGGATCAGCTCACCACGCTCTTTAAACATGATAGCACGGCCTTTGAACTGCACATAGGTTTTCACCTTGTTTCCGTCTTTCAGGAATTTCTCGGCATGTTTGGCTTTGAAGTCGAAGTCGTGATCATCGGTATTAGGCGTAAAGCGAATTTCTTTCACTTCGCTTTTGTGCGCATTTGCCTTCATCTCCTTTTCCTTCTTCTTCTTCTCGTAGAGGAATTTGTTGTAGTCGATGATACGGCATACGGGAGGTGCTGCGTTTGGAGAAATTTCTACCAGGTCCAGTCCCTGTTCTTCCGCCATTCGAAGCGCATCTTCAGTTTTATAAACGCCCACTTCGATATTCTCGCCTACGAGTCTTACTTCAGGAACACGGATCATCTTGTTTGTACGATGTTCCTGTTGTTGCTCTCTACGAAAATTTGGGTTTCTTCCCCTGTTGTTAAAACTTGGTTTGGGTCTGTTTTGCATTAAGAAAATAAAAGTTAATTAATAAATTGTCCAGTGTCCATGGTCCACATACCTCCATGGACCAAAAACAATTTCTGCAAAAGTAATGCGAAAATCTTTAGCAATAAACATACCTAAAAATAGTAATGTTCATTAGCTTATATTCTTTTTTTCCACATTTGTAAGAACTATTCAAATGGTTTCCTGTTCACCACTTCCTCATTTACCAGTGCTTTGAACTGATCCATGGTCATGGTACCCAGGTCTCCTTTGGACTGACGGCGAACGGCTACCAGATTATCGGCAGCTTCTTTTTCACCCAGTACCAACATGTAAGGGATTTTTGCGAGCTCGGCTTCACGAATCTTCTTACCAATTTTTTCACTTCTGTCATCGATCTCTGCACGAATGTCGGCTGCTTTCAGTTGTGCTGCCACTTTTTCAGCATATTCCTGACTCTTGTCAGAGATAGGCAGAATTTTCACCTGTGTAGGCGCCAACCACAGCGGGAATTTACCGCCACAGTGTTCGATCAATACGGCGATGAAACGCTCCAGGGAACCGAATGGTGCACGGTGAATCATTACCGGACGATGCTTCGCATTGTCAGCGCCAATGTATTCCAGCTCAAAACGCTCTGGCAGATTGTAATCTACCTGGATGGTACCCAACTGCCATTTACGGCCCAGTGCATCTTTCACCATGAAGTCCAGCTTAGGACCATAGAACGCAGCTTCACCGTATTCCACTACTGTAGGCAGACCTTTTTCAGCAGCAGATTCGATAATAGCTTTTTCCGCGAGTTCCCAGTTTTCATCTGTACCGATGTATTTACTGCGGTCTTCTTTAGAACGCAATGATACCTGTGCGGTATAGTTGGAGAAACCAAGACTGTTGAATACATACAACACCAGGTCGATCACTTTCATGAATTCTTCCTTCACTTGGTCAGGACGACAGAAAAGGTGCGCATCATCTTGAGTAAAGCCTCTTACGCGAGTCAAACCGTGCAGTTCACCATGTTGCTCGTAGCGGTAAACAGTACCGAATTCGGCAAAGCGTACTGGCAAATCTTTATATGATTTAGGAGATGCTTTATACAGCTCGCAGTGATGCGGACAGTTCATCGGTTTCAGCATGAACTCCTCACCTTCTTCTGGTGTGGTGATCGGGCGGAAACTATCCTGGCCGTATTTTTCATAGTGACCAGAAGTCACATACAGATTTTTGTTACCGATATGCGGTGTAACTACTGGCAGGTAACCGGTAGCCATCTGTGCCTCCTGGAGGAAACGTTGCAGGCGTTCACGCAGCAGCGCACCTTTTGGCAGCCACATAGGAAGCCCCAAGCCTACTTTCTCAGAGAAAGTAAACAGTTCCAGTTCTTTACCCAGCTTACGGTGATCACGTTTTTTCGCTTCCTCAATCAGTGTCAGGTACTCGTCCAGCTCTTTCTGATTAGGGAAAGTGATACCGTAGATACGGGTCAGCATTTTGTTTTTCTCATTACCGCGCCAGTAAGCACCAGCGATGTTGGTCAACTTGATCGCTTTGATAAAGCTGGTATTCGGAATATGAGGCCCACGGCACAAATCCGTGAATCCACCCTGTGTGTAGAAAGTGATGGTACCATCCTGCAGATCATTGATCAGTTCCAGTTTGTACTCATCTCCTTTTTCAGTGAAGTATTGCAGCGCATCTGCTTTACTCACTTCCTTACGGGAATATATGCTGTTATGCTTGGAAAGCTCCACCATCTTCGCTTCTACCTTTCTCAGGTCTTCTTCGGTGATGGTACGACCTCCCAGGTCAATATCATAATAGAAACCGTTTTCAATTGCCGGACCGATACCCAGTTTCACACCAGGATACAGCGCTTCCAGCGCTTCCGCCATGAGGTGAGCGGAAGAATGCCACATGGTAGACTTGCCATCCGTGTCCGTCCACGTAAGTAACTGCAACGTTGCATCCGTCGTAATAGGTCGGGTGGCATCCATTACCTCCCCGTTTACCTTTGCAGCCAAAACCTTACGCGCCAATCCTTCACTGATGGATTTGGCGATGTCCAATGCAGTAACGCCAGCATCATACTGCCGCACCGCGCCATCTGGTAGTGTGATATTTATCATACGTTGTTCTATAGTATCCATTTTTTTGAAAGGATACCGTTGTTCCTTAATAAAATGTTTGCGAAGTTAAGAAATAGCTGTCATCTTTTAAGCAACCGCTTTCAGAAAATGCAAATTATATATGTCAATTTTCGTAAAATAATATGAAAAACGGCAACGGGATTGCAGTATTCAAAATCTTACTTATATATCAGGGAATCGTTTGTAGACCCACAGTCCAGCATTTTCTCACCAAAATAAGGATTGGTGATCTTTCTTGTTTCGCTTAACCAGTAAGCGCCTTTGTCATCAAATGCCATTGGGCAGAATTGTCGGTAGACAGCATGGCCCTTGAATCCGGTGGCTTTCACTAAGTCAAACAGCATGTCGGAAACCATTTGAAAGGATTCCCGCTTTCCTTCTATACCCGTTTCTCCTTGTAATCCTACTAACTCGGCACTGATACTCCCCCCTATGCCGGAAATATTGCCCAAATGCGCACTGTCCATCTGTAACTGTGCATAAGGTAAACGATCTATATGCTGCTTCAGGGCCAATCCAACTACAGTGGCAGTGGCGGTATCGGCCTTCACCAATGCAGCAGAGAGATGATAGTAAGTATTCATTACTTGGTTCAGGGAGTCATACCATACCTGGCTATAAGGGGCCTGTAATGCAGATCCTGCTGTTTGTGTCGCCTCTTCTGTTTTAGGACCTTGTTGTTGGCAAGAATAAAGGGTTATACCTAATATCAATGCACTTATAGATGCATATATTTTTAATTTCATAATTACTAAATTGTTAAACAAAACTAAAGAATTGTATTCATAGAGATTATAATCTGTGATTTATGCTTATTATCAGTAACTTTGCACGTTTATTTTAACTATTTGCTTAGATTATGTTAATCGCTTTACAGGATATTACATTTGAGTTTGGCTCCAGGGTGATATTGGAAGATTCCTCCTGGCATATTGAACCCGGAGACCGTATTGGTCTGATCGGGCTGAATGGTACTGGTAAATCTACCCTACTTCGTATCATTAATGGTGAATATTCTGTCTCCAAAGGAAGCGTAAACAAAAGTAAAAACCTTACTATTGGTTTCTTCAACCAGGACCTCCTCAGCTTTGAAACGGATGAATCCATCCTCACCGTGGGCATGATGGCTTTCGGCAAAGCCCTGGAACTGGAAAAGGATATTGAAAGAATTACCCAGGAACTGGAACATAGCCAGACGGATGAACTCCTCCATGAATTTAGTGATAAATTACATGAATTCGAGTCGCTCGACGGTTACAACATGAAACATAAAACTGCCCAAGTATTGGAAGGTTTAGGTTTCAGCACCGCCGACCTGGATCGCCCATACAGCCAATTCTCCGGAGGCTGGCGTATGCGCGTACTCCTGGCCCGTCTCATCCTCCAACAGCCGGATGTACTCATGCTCGATGAGCCTACGAACCACTTGGACCTTCCTTCCATCGAATGGCTGGAACGCTACCTGACCGGTTATAACGGGGCTGTAATTATTGTTTCGCACGACCGCTTCTTCCTCGATCGAATGGTAAACGGTATCGTAGAGGTTTATCAGCAACAGTTGCACCACTACGCCGGTAACTATGCCGACTATCAGGTGGAAAAGGAACTGCGTCGCGAAATGCAGCAACGCGCCTACGAAAACCAACAGGATTACATCCGTCAGCAGGAACGCTTCATCGAACGCTTTAAGGCGAAAGCCTCCAAAGCCGCTCAGGCACAGAGTATTGCAAAAAGACTCGATAAACTGGACAGAATTGAACAGGTAGATAATGGTCCTTCTAAAATCAGGATCAACTTTACCGTGGAGAGAATGCCCGGTAAAATTCTGTCTACCTTAACCAATATCAGCAAAAGTTTCGGGAATAATGTGATCCTGAAAAATACCAGCGCTGAAATCAACCGCGGTGATAAGATCGCGCTGATCGGTGCCAACGGTAAAGGTAAATCCACGCTGCTCCGTATCATTGCTGGTGCAGAACCACATGAGGGAGAAAATACACCAGGTCATAACGTGATCACCAGCTTCTATGCACAGCACCAACTGGAATCCCTGGACCTGAACAGCGAAATCCTAGATGAACTGAAAAACTGCGGTAGCGGCAAAACCGAACTGGAACTGCGTCAATTGCTGGGTTGCTTCCTCTTCACGGGAGATGATGTGTTCAAGAAAATCCGTATTCTCTCCGGAGGTGAAAAAGCCCGTGTGGCACTGGCTAAAACCATCATCGGCCAAGCCAACTTCCTCATGCTGGATGAGCCTACGAACCACCTGGACATGAACTCTGTACAGATGCTCATCGACGCGCTGAACAAATATGAAGGTAGCCTCGTACTCGTATCGCACGACCGTTACTTTGTTAGCCAAACGGCCAACAAAATCTGGGAAATCGTGGATGGAGAAATCAAGGAATTCAAAGGTACTTACGCAGAATGGGAAGCTTGGAAAAAACGCATGGCTGCCAACAACGCACCGCAGCCTGCTGCTAAGCCAAGTCCAGGGCCTACTCCCACCATCGCTGAACAACCTAAAAAGGAAGTAAAACAGGAAACTGTCGCTCCTAAAGGCGCTATCAATAAGGAAGTGCAAAGGGAACTGCAAAAACAACAGAAACAGTTTTCCAACGTAGAAGGCCAGTTGGCCAACCTCAAAGCCCGCAAAGCGGATCTAGAGGCTAGTCTCGGTAAACCTGAGATCTACGGGGATAAAAATAAATTTGCCTCCGTGGAAAGCGAATACAATGATGTATTGAAATTCCTGGAGAAAGCTAATCAGCAATATGAAGAGTTGTTTGAGAAAATCATGCAACTGGAAGCATCGTTGATGAGTTAATATTACTGAAAGCCGGCAGCTACCCCTGCCGGCTTTTTCTGCACCCTTCAAAAAAAATTACATTTTCATGCAAAAAATCCTTGTTGTTGAAGATGAAGTGAAAGTGGCCAATGCGGTTAAGAAAGGACTAGAAGAAAATGGTTTTGATGTTGACCTGGCTTACGACGGCCGTATGGGCAAAAGCCTGGTGGTTAGCAATAATTATGATCTGGTAATCTTGGACCTGAACCTCCCTCACAGTAACGGTTATGAACTATGTGAGGTCATTCGTGCCAAGAATATCCGAATTCCTATCATCATGCTCACCGCCTTGGGTGGTATGGAAGATAAAATGCAGGCTTTTGAATTGGGCGCAGACGATTACCTGGTAAAACCCTTTGATTTCCGTGAACTGCTAGCCCGCATCCGCGTATTTCTCAAACGCGCCGGTGCTGAAACAGCCCAAGGCACTAATTATAAAATTACTATCTCCGACCTGGAAATTGACCGGGAGAAAAAAGAAGTATCCCGCGGAGGCCGTAAAATCGCGCTCACCGCGAAAGAATACCAACTCCTGGAATTCCTGGCGTTGCATAAAGGGAAAGTGATCTCCAAACTCACCATCGCGGAAAAAGTATGGGATATCGACTTCGATACAGGTACGAACGTGATTGAGGTATACATGAATTTCCTCCGCAAGAAGATTGATAAAGACTTCGACAATAAACTGCTACATACCAAAACAGGGATGGGCTATTATCTCTCCGAAGAACAGTAAGTCTTGAAGATTAAATATAAAATAGCACTCTACTACACCACATCGGCCACGCTGATGCTGATGATTTTTGCAGTGCTGGCCTATTATTTCTCCTCCAAGTCGCGCAAGGCGGAATACCTCGAAAGACTGGAATACCGCGCCCGGTCTATCGCCAATGTAATTATTGAAGATGGTCATGTAAAAGTAGACCTACTCCGAAAGCTGGACCGTACTACGTTCCAGGATCTCTACAAGGAAGCGATCCTGGTATATAATCCCAACTACGACCTGCTGTATAGTAATCTGAAAGATACTACCATCCGGACCCACCGGAGTTTACTCGATTATATTACGCTGAATAAATCCTACAGTTATGAGAAAGGTAACGGTGAGGTAGTCGGCATCTACTACACAGAGGGCAATGTGTCGGTAATTGTGATCGTGTCTTCCTTTGATAAATATGGTTATCAAAACCTAACCAATCTCAGTCAAATCCTGCTACTGGAGCTCGCCACCGCCATCATTGTATTGGTAGGTGTGGGTTATTTCTTTGCCCGCAAAATGGTGGAACCGATCGACAAACTAGTGAAGGAAGTAGATAGTATCAACGCCAATAACCTCCAGGACCGCCAGGTAGCGGTACAAGGGAAAGATGAAATTGCCAAGCTGGCGGCCAACTTTAACACGATGCTCCAACGTCTGAGTGATTCATTCGATCTCCAGAAAAGCTTTGTGAGCAATGCCTCCCACGAACTACGTACTCCCCTCGCCTCTATTATCAGCCAGTTACAGGTAACGCTGTCGAAAGAACGCAATGCCAGCGAATACCAGGATGTCCTTAATTCCGTATTGGAAGATGCAGAAAGCTTGACGGATCTTACTAATGGCCTGCTGCAATTGGCCCAGTCAGAGATGAAAGACCAACAATTCGTTTTCTCCAATGTACGTATAGACGAGTTGTTGATGGATATGGCCAACTTGATCCGCTTGAAGCAAAAAGAGAGTAAAATCGATATCCAATTCAATAAACTCCCCGACAATGACCTGTTGGTAACCTGTTTCGGGAACGACTCCCTTTTAAAAATTCTCTTCATTAATCTCGTGGATAATGCCTGCAAATTCTCCCGAGACAATACCGCACATATTAGTATTGATTTCTATACGCAGTACATCATGGTGCAGGTAAGGGATAACGGTATCGGGATACCTCCAGATGAACTGAATAAGATATTTGAACCCTTCTATAGAGGCCAGAATGTTGGGAAGACACGAGGTCACGGACTGGGATTATCCATTTGCAAAAAGATTATACAGATACATAAAGGACATATTACTGTTACCTCCACCCCCAACGAAGGCACTACATTTACGGTCATTTTACCACATATGTTGTAGACTGAATGCCGCGCAACTAATCTTATTTTAATCTGTTTTTAATACGGGTTAAAGCTCGTTTTAATCTCATTTTAAGATTTTTGTCCCTTCAAATTGGGCTATATGCGAACATTCAGGATGCTGATCGTATCAGCATGCACTATTGGCTTGGGCTTTAAACAACCTCTCAGAGCTCAAAGTCAGCCAACACCTATAACGCTGCAGGCAGTGGAAGACTCCTTCCTCGTCCGTAACTATGCTTTACTCGCACAACGATATCAAATTGATGCATCCAAAGCACTTATTAGACAAGCGAAAATCTGGGATAACCCCAGTTTCAATGCCACACTGGGTTTTGGAAGCACAGACCATGTGCAACCCTTTAGAGTAGGCTCCGATGGAGAAACCTCGTACAACATCGATCAGTTGATAAGACTGGCGGGCAAACGTAATAAGAGCATTCAACTGGCTGCTGCTGCCAGCAAAATGAATGAGGCCACCTTCGATGAACTGGTACGCGTTTTAAAGCTGCAACTGCGCCAGAATTACTACAATATTTATTACATCCAGCAATCAGGGAAAGTACTGAAAGAACAGATGGGCAATCTCCAGACGATCGTCAACGCATATGTGGATGCCGATAAAAAAGGAGCTGTTGCACATGCTGATTTAGTGAGACTCCAAGCCCTCCAAGTGGGACTAGAAAACGATTATGCGGACCTAAAGCAGGATGAACTCGAATCACAGAAAAACCTCCAACAGTTACTTCATAGCCAGGACTTCTACGTGGCCAGTTTGCAGCCTGCGGACCTGGCCCATTACAGTCTAGATCATATCCAATTGCCACAACTCATGGATAATGCTACCCAAAACCGCCCCGATGTGAAAGTAGCGGCTTTGGAGTACCAGACTGCCGAACTGAATTACCGATTACAGAAATCCCTGGCGGTGCCTGATTTACACGTGGGCGCTACTTATGACAAGCAAGGTAGTTATATCAACAACTTCATTGGATTGACTGTAGGCATCGACCTTCCTCTCTGGAACCGCAACCAGGGCAATATCCGCTCTGCCCAATATGCCATGAAAAGTGAAGCCGCTCAATTTCAGCAGCAACAGAACATTGCACAGACAGAAGTGTTAAATGCCTATCACCGTATCATTCAGTTGGAAAAGCGTTACAAAGACTTTGACCTGCACCAGTTTCAGGGCGAGTTCGATACGCTGATAACAGAGGTAGCGAAGAATTTCCGAAAAGGTAACCTCTCCCTGTTACAATTTATTGACTACTTCAACAGCTACAGCGATAACGCAAAAAATATCAACAAATTTTTATCAAACAGGGTTAATGCATACGAAGAACTCAACTATGCTACAGGACAAGAATTATTTAAAAACTAAGCACATGACGCGCCCTATCATATTCATCGGGTTTTCGCTGCTGGCAGCAGTTATATGGAGTGGATGCAAACACACCCAGGCTGAAGATACAGAGAAAAGTACTTTCGTTCTCAGCGACACCATGCTCAAAAATATCCGTATTGATACTGCCCGCATGCAACCGGTGCAGAACCTACTTCGCCTCTCCGGAAAGGTCGCTCCCAACGGCGGTAAAGTACTGAAAGTATTTCCCCTGGTGAGTGGTTATGTGCAAGATATCAAAGTACAATTAGGCGATTACGTACAGAAAGGACAAGTACTAGCAGTGATTCATAGTGCGGAAATCGCCGATTATGAAAAACAATTGGCACAAGCCCGCTCCGACCAAGGCGTGGCCGAGAAAAACCTGAAAGTAGCACAGGACCTGTACGACAGCCGCCTCTCCACTGAAAAAGATGTAGTAAATGCCAAAGGCGACCTGGCAAAATCCAACGCCGAAATCACACGCCTGAACGATCTTTTTAAAATATACCGTAAAGGGAAAGGCGCTACCTACCTCGTAACAGCGCCGATTTCCGGATATATTATTGAGAAGAACATCAATAATAACATGGAGATCCGTACCGATAACAGCACCAATATCTTCACTATCTCCGAATTGGATGACGTATGGGTAATGGCCAATGTGTTCGAAACAGATATCGCGAGAATCAAAGAAGGTTATGATGCGAAGGTCGTAACCGTGAGCTACCCTGATCAGCCCTTCCATGGCCGTATCGACAAGATCTATAACTTCCTGGATCCCGCTACCAAAACCATGCAGGTGCGTATCAGCATCGATAATAAAAAAATGGAGCTTAAACCCGAAATGTTTGCCACCGTCTATGTTTCCTATAAAGACAATGATGAGAAGATCGCAGTGCCATCTGCTTCCGTCATTTTTGATAATAGTAAAAACTATGTACTGGTGTTTAAAGATAAATTCAACATTTCAGTAAGGCAAGTAGAAGTAGCCAAAGCCGCTGGAGATGTCACTTACATTCAGTCAGGCCTTCAGCCCGATGAGAAAGTGATCTCCAAAAATCAATTACTTATTTACGACGCACTAAAAGACTAATCGTCCGTATGAAAAAATTTTTAACCGTCGGACTCCTGTCTCTCGGCGTCTTGCATGGATCAGCACAAGAAAAGAAAGATTCACTGATCCCCTACACATTTCACTTCCAGCAAACGCTGGTAACGCAGTGGCATCCTGATTTTCCGGCTAAATACACCGGATTGAACAGCTTTGAAACCCACGAGCCTGGAGCCACCTCCATTACCAGTACCATATATGCCGGTATTCGCCCGGTGAAAAACCTGGAACTGTTCATCAACCCGGAACTCGCCGGAGGAAAGGGTTTGAGCAAAGCCACTGGTATCGCCGGATTTCCTAATGGTGAAACCTTCCGGATTGGTGACCCTACCCCTAAGATTTACTTGGCCAGAGCTTTTGGCGTGTATACGTTGCCGTTTACCTCCCGTGTAGAAACCGATGAGGATGACCAGAACAACGTAGCGGGAACCACTCCAATGCATTACCTCCGGTTCATAGTGGGTAAATATAGTCTGGCCGACTATTTTGATTTGAACAGCTATAGCCATGATCCAAGAACGCAGTTTCTCAACTGGGGCTTGATGAATAATGCCGCCTGGGATTATCCTGCGGATGTACGAGGTTATACCATGGCCGTTACCCTGCAATACCGCAAGGATAACTGGATGGCGCAAATGGCCTCTTCATTGGAGCCAGTTGAAGCCAATGGCCCAAAACTGAACTATAACTATGGTAAGTCCAACGGCTGGATGGCGGAACTAACGCATACGCACCAACTCCATGGTAAACATGAAGGGAATATCCGTTTCATGACCTTTCTGAACCAAGCCCCTATGGGCAATTACCTGGAAGCCATCCGCGTAGCGGTAGATACGCCTAATGTGGATGCTGTTGGCCGCAATGGCCATACCAAGTATGGTTTCGGGATCAATATGGACCAGGAATTCACCGATGATGGTGGCGCTTTCCTCAAAGCTTCTTGGAACGATGGTCATAACCAGACATGGGCTTTCACAGAAATTGATCAAACCATCAGTGCGGGATGGGTGCAGGCAGGTAACCGCTGGCATCGTCCACAGGATAGAATGGGATTGGCAATTGTAGTGAATGGCATCTCCCGAGATCATCAAAAATACCTCGCCGCAGGCGGTTATGGTTTTATGATCGGCGACGGACAACTGAACTATGGCCATGAAGGCATCCTGGAGTTATACTATAGCTGGAACATTTCTAAACTGCATCTTGCCATTACTCCCGACTACCAATTTGTGCTCAATCCTGGCTACAATAAAGACCGCGGACCAGTTAATATCTTGGGAATCAGGACCAGAGTGGCTTTCTAAAGAAACAGGAACATGAATAAATTTATTCGAAATATTGTAGCATTCTCCCTTAAGAACAAACTCTTTGTTTTTATCGGGGTAATAACGCTCATTATCGCAGGCGTTTTCTCCTTTGTACATACACCTATCGAGGCGTTTCCCGATGTGACCAACACCCAGATCGTCATCGTTACCAAATGGAACGGTCGTAGTGCACAAGAGGTAGAACGCTTCGTAACACTGCCTATTGAAGTATCCATGAATGCCGTACAACGCAAAACCAGCGTGCGTTCGGTGACGATGTTCGGACTCTCTGTCGTAACAATTATTTTCGAAGACGATGTGGAAGATTTCTTCGCCCGTCAGCAAGTAAACAACATGCTGGCCACGGTGAGTTTGCCCGATGGCGCTGGTCCGGAAGTACAACCTCCGTATGGCCCTACCGGTGAGATTTTCCGCTATTACCTGAAAAGTCCAAAAAGGGATTCCAGGGATCTACTCACCTGGCAGAACTGGGTGATAGACCGTCAAATCCGCAGTGTGCCCGGCGTTGCAGACGTGGTAGCATTCGGCGGACAAGAAAAAATCTATGAGCTTTCCGCTGATCCAGTACGATTGGCAAAGTATGATATTACTCCCCTAGAGCTTTACCAGGCTGTCAGTAAAAGTAACGTGAATGTGGGGGGAGACGTGATTGAAAAGAACGGCCAAGCTTATGTGGTGCGCGGTATCGGGTTGCTCAACAGCATACAGGATATCCAAAATATCATCGTTCAAAATATCAATGGCGTTCCCCTACTCGTTAAAGATCTCGCCAACGTGCACCAAGCCTCTGCTCCTCGTGTAGGTCAAGTGGGATTGGACAAAGACGATGATATCGTGGAAGGGATTGTGGTGATGCGTAAAGGAGAAAACCCTTCCGAAGTACTCGCCCGACTGAAAGAAAAGCTGAAAGAGCTGAACGACACCGTATTGCCGGAAGACATCAAAATGGTGACCTTCTATGATCGAGATACCTTGATGGAATTCTGTACCCATACGGTGATGCATAACCTATTAGAAGGTATCATTTTCGTGACGGTGATTGTATTCATCTTCATGGCCGACTGGCGTACTACCGTGATTGTATCGATCATTATTCCATTGGCCTTGTTGTTTGCGTTTATGTGTCTGCGTATGAAAGGCATGAGCGCAAACCTGCTGTCGATGGGCGCTATCGACTTCGGTATCATCATCGATGGAGCTGTTGTGATGGTGGAAGGGATATTTGTAATGCTAGACCATAAGGCCCATAAATACGGGATGGAACGGTTTAACAAGATGGCCAAATTAGGCTGGATCAAACAGACCGGCGGCGATCTTGCAAAAGCAATCTTCTTTTCTAAACTCATCATCATCATTTCCCTGGTACCTATCTTCTCTTTCCAGAAAGTAGAAGGTAAAATGTTCTCGCCGCTGGCCTGGACACTGGGATTTGCATTGCTGGGCGCATTACTGTTCACCCTAACACTGGTGCCAGTATTATGTTCTATTCTCCTAAACAAAAATGTAAAAGAGAAGAACAATGTAGTCGTGCACTTCTTCGATCGCATAGTGACCAACGGGTTTAGCTGGACTTACCGTAACAAGCGATTGAGCCTCATTGCATCATTGGCCTTTATGGTACTCGTATTTCTATCTGCCAAATTCCTGGGAACAGAGTTCCTGCCGCAGTTGAATGAAGGTTCCCTCTGGGTAACCACCGAGTTACCAATGAGTATGTCGCTCACAGAAAGCACGAAGATGGCCCGTGATATTCGCCAGGATCTGGGTGGATTCCCAGAAGTAAAACGGGTGCTCTCACAAGTAGGTCGTTCTAACGATGGTACCGATCCTAATGGTTTTTACTTCGTACAATATCAAGTAGACCTGGTACCGAAAGCAGATTGGAAACGTAAGATTACACAGGATGAGTTGATCGCGCAAATGGAAGGCCGACTGAGAAAATATCCTGGTATTATCCTGAACTTCTCCCAGCCTATCAGCGATAACGTATCGGAAGCCGTAGCAGGTTTCAAAGCTGCCAATGGTGTGAAAATATTCGGTGATGATCTCGTGAAGCTGGAAGCCTTATCACAGCAAGTGGTAGCACAGTTGAAGAGTGTACAAGGTATCAAAGACTTGGGTGTTATCCGTAATATTGGTCAGCCGGAAATGAGCATCAACCTGGATGACAATAAAATGGCCCAGTACGGTGTATCTACCGGTGATGCACAGGCTGTGATTGAAATGGCCATTGGCGGTAAAACCGCCACTCAGTTGTATGAAGGAGAAAAGAAATTCGACATACGTATCCGTTACGATGAGAACTATCGTAAAACGGAAGATGATCTGGCCAACCTGATGGTGCCTACCATCAATGGTAATAAAGTGCCGCTGAAAGAGATCGCAGAGATCAAAACGATTACTGGTCCTGCCTTCATTTATCGCGATACCAATAAGCGTTTCATTGGGGTTAAATTCTCCGTTCGTGACCGCGACTTGGGAAGCACCATTGCAGAAGCACAGGAACGCGTCAGCAAAGCTATTAAGCTGCCAAAAGCCTATAGCATTGGCTGGACAGGTGAATTTGAAAACCAAGTACGTGCTACCCAACGACTGGGACAAGTAGTACCTATCAGTATCGTAGCCATCTTCCTTGTATTGTTTATCATGTTGGGTAATGTGAAAGACGCGGGTCTGGTATTGATGAACGTACCATTTGCGCTGATTGGAGGGATACTCGCATTGCATGTTACTGGTATGAACTTCGGTATCTCAGCAGGGGTAGGTTTCATTGCGCTCTTTGGTATTTGTATACAGAATGGCGTGATCCTGATTTCTGTATTTCATAAGAACTTGGAGCAACGCATGAATCTCAATGATGCTATCAAATCAGGTGTACAGAGTCGTATTCGTCCAGTGGTAATGACCGCCTTGATGGCGGCAATTGGTTTGGTACCAGCGGCATTGTCTCACGGTATTGGATCTGAGACCCAGAAGCCACTGGCCATTGTAGTGATCGGAGGATTGATAACAGCTACGGTATTGACGCTGTTGGTATTCCCGATCATCTTCTATACTGCATATAGAAAAGGAATTGAACAGAAGGCAGTGTAATGCCCGCTAAGCACAGAGAAGCAGATGCGCCGTCAATAAATCGTGTCTCTGCGTATCAACCCTCTCCTGCTTTGCGAGATAAAAATTTTTAGTTCGCATATAGGTTGATAGAATGGGCCCAGCAACAGAAAGGGCCGGATGATATCCAGCCCACTGTAAAAGACTCAATCGCTCCACCCCGCCGAGAAGAAACCACGCGGGGTGGATTTTTTTTGTAGATTATTTTATTCCTTTTTAAGAAGGCCTCCTAACTGCATAGTATCGATCGCAGAGCTAGGTACAATCACAACGGTAGCGTTTTGTTTAAGTCCTTCATAAAGCATGTTCATTGCTCTCAGATGCAGCGCCGTAGGGTTGTTGGCATATGTCTTGGCGGCCTCGTTGAATTTCTCTGCTACTTGTCGTTCTGAATCTCCGAGGATCACTCTCGCCTGACGTTCCCTTTCTGCCTGCGCCTGCATGGACATCGCGTTTTCAAGGGAGGGTGGTATCAATACGTCTTTAATCTCTACAGATCTTACCTGGATACCCCAGGGCTCAGTACGTTCATCGATAATTTTCTGTAACACCGCACTGATTTTCTCTCTGCCTTCCAGCATATCTGCCAGTAATGTTTTACCGATTACATCACGCAGGGCGGTCTGTGATGCCCAACTGATGGCGTTTATATAATCTGCTACTTCCAGTGCTGCCCGCTCTGGGTTCATCACTTTCCAGAACAGTACCGCATCTACATCTACCGGAACGGTATCTTTGGTCAGCGTTTTTTCCGCTTTAAATGATGTAGCGATCACCCTGGTATCAATCCAGTATGCAATGGTATCAATCACGGGTATGATAAAAAAAAGTCCCGGCCCTCTGAGACGCCAGAACTTGCCTAATCGTAGTACCACTGCCCGATCCCAGGGATCTGCAATTTTGATGGCCGATGATACCAGTGATGCGATCAATATCCCTACCGCCACAATAACCGCACTACTAGCTGATTTCATGCCAGTGCCAGAATACGCAATTCCTACGACCGCGGCAAAGATGATAAAGAATATAACGGTAGGAAAAATATTTTTGCTCCTCATTTTTTTTACCTCCTTCCAGGCTGTTTATGGGTAAGCCCATTAGATAAAACAATCGAGTAAACGGATAGTTTAACGCTTGCTGAGGTAGCTCTCCGATTTTTGAGGTACTTTTACTGTAGCGAAAAATACTAAACCGAGCGTATGAACGACATATATCTACATCAGTTTAAAAAAGGGTTACAGCAAATTCATTGGGAACATGCGGACCTGGTTACACCAGATGCGATTGCATTACATTGGAATAATTTTGTGCAAGAATGCCAGGGCGTTTATGCTGGTTCTGTCTTCGATTTTGATGAGGGAATCGTGTTCAGGAGTATGATGGAGAAAATATTAGAGGACAGGGAACTGCGGGTCTATCCATCATTCATGGATTTTGTAGATACGGTGCATAAAACAGATAATACCTTCAGCGCATTAACAGTGGATGCCAGGGCCGGTGAATTCTGGTGGGAACGCGCATTGTTGCGAGATACTGGGCCTCTTTATAAGGAACAGATACAGTTGTACTATGGGATCGTATTTCTGTGAAATAATTTACACACAATGGGCGTCTCAATGATATTTGAGACGCCCATTCTGAGACATTTGTTACCCCCTCTTCCGAGTGGATTTATTTATACTTTATTTCTTCTTCGTCTTGATTTGTTGAACATCAGTCCTTTCTCAACACCCTTGCGGAGTTCAGCCTGTTCTTCTGCTGGTAAAGCATGTACTGTTTTACAATCTTCACTGCAGCAGCCATCGTATTTAGCGGCGCATTCTTCACACTGAATAAAGAGCAGATGGCAGCCATCATTCAGGCAGTTCGTATGTGTATCGCAGGGTTTACCACACTGGTGGCATTCAGAGATAATATCCTCTGTAATACGTTCTCCAAGGCGGTCATCGAATACAAAGTTTTTACCTTTGAATTTAACGGGAAGGCCTTGTGTTTTGGCTTTGTTCGTGTATTCAATGATACCACCTTCCAGGTGATACACATTTTTGAAGCCATTGTGCAACATGTATGCAGATGCTTTTTCGCAGCGGATACCACCGGTGCAGTACATGATGATGTTTTTATCTTTCTGATCTTTCAGCATATCCACTGCCATTGGCAATTGTTCGCGGAAAGTATCAGATGGTACTTCGATAGCTCCTTCGAAGTGGCCTACCTCGTATTCGTAGTGGTTTCGCATGTCTACGATAATGGTTTCAGAAGTATCTACCATTTCGTTGAAAGCCGATGCATTGAGGTATTTACCTCTGTTATCCATATCGAAGCTCGGATCCTCAATTCCGTCCGCAACGATCTTCTCGCGTACTTTAATTTTCAGCACATAGAAGGATTTGCCATCGTCATCTACTGCGATGTTGAGGCGGATGCCGTTGAGGAAGCTCACATTGTAGAGGGCATCGCGAAAGGCCTCAAAGTTGTGTTCCGGCACGCTGATCTGTGCGTTGATCCCTTCGTGGGCGACATAGATTCTTCCGAAAACTCCCAGTTTAAATAGATCCGTGTAGAGCGCATCGCGAAAAGCTTGTGGGTCTTCTATTTTCGCATATTGATAGAAAGAAACGGTGATGCGTTTGAATGTTTCTTCTTGCAGCTTGATTTTCAGTTCCGCTGCGGAAACTCTGTTGTGTAATGGCATTACATTGAAATTTTAAGGACACGTGCCTAGTGAACAAAATTTCAGCATAAAGTACTGACCTGCAATCAATAAAAAATGGGGAAACACCCCCTTCATCTATTCCTTTGTCTAATTCAGCCTACTCTGCTGTAGCAGTCGCAAAATTAGGTCAATTCTGCGGAAGAAAAAGCTGATATATGTCATGAACACATATATGATGTATTTTATTACCGATGGATATAGATTTTTTTATCCAGATATGATAACATGTCAATATTTATCGTTAATTTACGGTTAAGGGGATCAATTTCATCTGGAGTCCTGTAATTATGCAGTAAATTGCTATATTGCAGCTCCAAGTTAAAAGATTGAAGCTGATTCTTTTAAACTCGTCTTCAGGAAACGTAGGAAATTTCAAAGAAGGAAACGAGGAGAAGGTAAAGCTCGTGCTACTAGCGCGGGCTCTTCTTTGCCACGTCCTTCTGCCATCCTACGGGCTCCTGAACGATCGGTGAATGTAAGAGTCCCGCGCTTATTTTTTTGCCGGGGCGTTCTGAAACCAAAATCATGTGTATGGACCCCGCACGTTACACCGGCAGATTTCAGGAAATCAGCAGCAAAAATGTTTTAGTTATTGATAGCGATGTTGTATTTGGTCAGTCACTTAAAAGTGCGCTTGAACGTGTACATTTTGGTGTAAACCTGCAACAGGATGCTGATCTAGCACTACAACAATTACAACACCACTCTTACGATCTCATTATCTTAGACAGTTTCTGGAATCATGCGACGGTAGACTCCCTGGTCACCACCATCCGAAATACATGTGAGGCTATTGTGATTGTTTGCGCTACCATAGGCTTTGCCGAAGTAGCCAATAGATGCCGGAAAGCCGGTGCAGCAGCATATCTTGTCAAAAATTCAAATGATATTTCTTCCTTACTGGTAAATATAATTGCGCATACTTCGACCCAGGTCGCACATCGCGTATAAAAACAATTTTTCATAAAGTATAAAAACGTAAATACTGAAAGACGGCTGGTTTCTACTAGCCGTCGATTTTTTTTGGCCCCATTTCCCTATTTTTTTCGAGTCACCCATTACAGATAACATTTATGTGTGAGGAGTAGATAGTGAATAAACTGGATTATCAGATACAAATTTGCCTTAATATCTACTGGAAAAATGTTCATAAAGTGTGAAAAAGTTATTTATTGAATTCTAACTATTTGATTATTATTGTATATAATTTTAGCTTAAAGTTAAGATACCCCGATTGGCATTTGATTTGAATATAGGTTCGAGAAGATTATTGTTTAACCCAAAAATGTTATGTCATGAGTCATTATGTTACTTATTTCTTGTACGCTATTGTCGGAATATGGGTTTATCGATTATTAGCGTATTACTTCGACAGTGGTGCCAGCCGTAAAGTCAGAAAAGGCAAGTAGCCCCTTTCCAACGGCACCTTTCACAAAAAAAGTCGGGAAAAATCCGCGCCAGTGGCACGTATCTTCCCGACTTTTTATTTTCTTTATTTCCTGTTAATTGGGTTTGAGCAAGTTACCCAGCACCCCACCAAATCCAACACGCACGCCTACACGCGTATTATCCTTGCTCTGATAACCCGCAATCACATCTACACGGGCAATTTTGAAGATATTTTCTAAGCCTGCAAATACCTCTAAATAGTTATTGTCCCCATTGACATAAAAGGCATTCGCGCCCGCTACCAGGTTCCACTTCAGCCGATTGAACAATGGTATTTTATTGGTCAACAAACCATTGAAATGATGTTCTACGTTGGCGGTGGTATAGAAAGAGGCCGTAGTACTGTACAAGTAATAAGGCGCCAATTGGAAACTGTTCAGGTACTTCAGCGTATAGAAGGTTTGGTTACCATTGAAATGCTGATAGTCCGGGATCTCTACGTCCTTACTATTGAGGAATCCGCCGAGATTAACATGATATCGGAATTCACCAAAGAGTTTTAAGTTGACCGCATCTTGTATCCCCACCTTCCATTTGTCGAAGTTCACCACACTCCCAGCAATACCCGGAATACCTTTGGCGTAGCTGATTTCAAAAATAGGCGCCTTTGAACCAAACGGCACTCTCCTATCCGGCAGCTCTATAAACCGCTGCCCTGGCTGAAAATGAAAGGAAGCTTCCATCACGACGGCACTGTGTCTCTCAAACGGCACATTGGCTAATTCATATGGATGGTTCGGCAGGAACTGTTTGTTCTTACTGCCGAAGATGCTGAAATCGGTCGTATTTTCTAGTGGGATACGATTCTCGTACGTACCACTGAGGGTAAGCCTATAGTTATTTTCGAACGTACGCGTGTAAACTCCTTTGGCAAACCAGTTTTCATACAACTTCATGTAATTCTCCCGCAGGATAAGCGTATAGAATTCGTTGGCGATATTGTCAATCGGGTTTTCATGATTAAATTGGGAGACACGTTTCCCTCCAGACAATTGGAAAGCATTGCGTCCCGTTTTGTGAAAGAGTCGGCTTTCATTGGTGT
This sequence comes from Chitinophaga sp., assembly GCF_019236475.1. GTDB lineage: Bacteria > Bacteroidota > Bacteroidia > Chitinophagales > Chitinophagaceae > Chitinophaga. The sequence goes on along the minus strand of NZ_JAFAIX010000010.1, from coordinate 199,350 downwards.
AACTCAATCCCAGCCCAGCGTTGAGATGCGTATTACTCAGCCCATACCTAAAGTATGGCGATACCATCAGGGCTTCACTTTTACCCGTATTGAAAACAATGGAAGGTTCCAGCGCCAATACCAATCCCTCTACTGTATTATATTTCAGCGCCTTTAGGAGCGACTTCATATAAAACGCGTTGTACACGATGGCACTATCCCGATGGAAGTAATAGTTATGCTTTACATTGTTCCACAACACATCCATCACTTTTACGTGCCCCTGCTTACGTTGTATAGAATCGATTCTATAGCGACTCGCAGCACTATCCCTGTTGGCTTTGGCCGCACTGTCCTTTGTATGAAAATCCTGCGCCTCATAGGTTTCCAATGGCACTGGCCGGATACTATCCCAGTAAGAAACAGGCTTTTTATCAAAAGAGGAATCCAGTTTCATTACCACTTTCTCAAAGTATCTATCAGGAAGATTAGGATGCAAGTTGTAATCAGAATAAACGCTTACAAAATTACCATCCGCTTTAAATCCGAATTTCTGAAATGCAATATGTACTACCTGGTCTTTAATACGCCATACGTCTTGGTTTACGGGTACATGCGTTTGCCGGATCAATAATGTGTCCATCAATTCCAGTTGGTATTCTGGCGTAAGCAACAAGTTAGTACTGTGAATGCGCCAGTCGCCATCCGTAATGAAAATAGAACCAGAAAACAGGGGTTCAAATTTTCGTTTAGGAATCACCGTTATCTTATAAACATTCTTTCCATCTTCTATGAAAGAGCCTTCCAATCGGTATTTATAGAAGTTGAGCGCATTTTCTGCAATGGGTGAAATATAGCCTCTGGGGCCCATTTGCGTGATTACCGCCTCTACGTTGTTGTCATAGAAACTAATGAATGCAGGAAAACTCAAACCAATTCCGCCCCCACTTTTACGAGAGCTGATTACTTCCAGCTTCATCTTGTCCGGCATGCGGTAGGACACCTTGCTGACTGTTTCCGTCAAGAAAATCACGCCTTTTCCTGCGCTATCCACGCCCATATCCGCCTTATCAATTTTCTTCCCGAATAACTTATCTGGTGCTTGTCTAGATTGCAGCGTACCCTTACTGTAAGCGATACAAGTGAGTTCTTTTACCTGTTGCTGGTAGAAGCGTCTTTTCTTGATGGCCTCGCGGATGATAGCATAGGCTGGGTCTTCCCCTCCTGCCTTCACCACTACCTCTTTTACCTGCATACTCACCGGCTGCAACTGGAAATCCAGCTCCTGCACGGTTTCTTTTATCGATACTTTATGTTCTGTTTTTTTAAACCCGATATACTGGCAGATAATGACATAATCTCCAGTTGGCAGTTCCAACTGGTAATGACCAGTGGCATTGGTGGTGGTACCGTTCGTAGTTCCTTTCACCAGTACCGTAGCATAGGGCAACGGCTGATGATGATCATCCGTTACAATTCCTTTCAGCGTATTCCCTGACGCAGAAAAGCTAACCACCATGGTTAGCAGTAATAGCAGGCATCTCATTATTCCAAGATTAGATCAGTAGAACATTCCCCATTATTAAGCAGCACTTGGCGTGCTTTTAGTACTGCGTATATACGCTGCCGTTAGTCCGGCAAAGCCAGCAGCAAGGCCACCCAGCAAAGCGCTCACCACACCCATCAACGGTGCACTTTTTACCTGGAGAATAGTAATACTCATACGGTTGGCCAACAAGTGATCATTACGGATGTCCTGGTAGAATGCCAGTACCAACCACAAGATAAAGACGGCGCTAAAAGAAGAGAAAAAAGACTTTCCGGGCCTCAACGGATATAACAGGGTAATCAGGAATGCCGCGAGCGGCGCGCTCCACCAAGGAAGCGTCATTCCTGCCACATAGGCCAGGATGAGGATGAGCAAAAAATGGGCGAAGGATTTCATGATCCGAATATAGGGAATTTTTTATCTCAAAACCACGTGTACTTTCCCTTGTAAAGTTCATAAAAGAACAAAGGCGCAAAGCAGGTAATACTTTGCGCCTTTGCGGGGAATTATTTGCTGCTTTCCAGTGCCTGGAGAATATCAGCGAGGATATCTTTTACGTTTTCAAGTCCTACGGAAATTCGTATAAGCCCTGGCGTTATACCCACTGTAGCTCGTTCCTGGTCGGTGAGTTTGGCGTGGGTAGTGCTGGCCGGATGAGAGGCTATACTACGGGAGTCGCCGAGGTTGGCTGTGAGCGACAGCAGTTTTAGCGCGTTCAGGAACTTCACGCCGCTGGCAATACCGCCTTTCAGTTCAAAGCATACAATACCGCCACCGCCAGACATCTGTTTCTGCGCAATGGCATACTGTGGATGGCTAGGCAGGTATGGATATTTCACGGAACTGAGATGAGGATTGCTTTCCAGCGCCTGGGCAATTGCCAGTGCGCTCTGGGAATGGCGCTCCATCCTTACATACAGTGTTTCCAGGCTTTTGCTGAGCACCCATGCATTGAAAGGCGACATCGCTGGGCCTGTACTGCGACAGAAAGTATGTATCTCCTTGATAAGTTCTTTTTTTCCTACTACTACCCCTCCGAGCACACGTCCTTGACCATCGATCCACTTGGTAGCCGAATGGGTTACCAGGTGAGCGCCGAGTGCAATCGGACGTTGGAGGACAGGTGTCGCGAAGCAATTATCTACATTGAGAATGATATTATGTTTGGCCGCTATCTTCCCTAACAATTCCAGATCTATTATCTCCAGACCAGGGTTGGAAGGGGTTTCCACGAAGATCATTTTAGTATTAGGCTTAATCATCGCCTCGATACTGCTAGGATCGTTCATGTCGAAGTAGCTGTATTCAATGCCCCATTTGGGCAGAAACTTGGTGACCACTGTATGTGTAGAACCAAAAATGGAACGGGCAGATAACAGGTGATCCCCTGCACGCAGCAGGGCCATGAAGCTAGCAAATACGGCACTCATGCCGGATGCGGTGGCATATCCAGCCTCCGCTCCTTCCAGCACTACCATTTTTTGCACGAATTCATCTACGTTAGGATTGCTGAAACGGCTGTAGATATTGAAATCGGTTTCATCGGCGAAAGTGGCTCTCATTTCTTCTGCATCATCAAAGCAAAAGCTGGAGGTAAGGAACATAGGGGTAGAATGCTCCATCTGGTCAGTTCTGGCCGTCTGAATCCTTACTGCATTGGTTTCCGGTTGGTATTGATTTTCTTGCATGCTCGATTTTTCTATAGTTAGGCGTTCAATTTCACTTCCCAGGTAAGCCGGGTGTTGCCTTTACGCAGTGTTTCCGCCACAGAGCAGTATTTGTTCATAGACAGCTCAACAGCGCGGGCAGCCTTATCTGCATCGATATTGCCATACAGATGGAATACTAGGTGCGCATTTTCCCAAAGAGAAGGCTCTTTACCCTTTTCTCTGTCGGCTTCAATTTCGATGCGAAAATCAGTGATCTCCTGGCGCTGTTTCTTCAAGATCATCACCACATCAATGGCAGAACAGCCACCAAGGCCCATGATAATCATTTGCATTGGTCTTACGCCATTATTTTTTCCACCATTTTCTACAGAAGAATCCATCAGCACTTTGTGGCCGTTTTCATCTACTGCTTCCATATTGAATCCGTCGTCTATTCTTTGTAATGCTATCTTCATAACTATAGTTTTCTACTTCAAAGATAACTATTCATGATCATCCAACAAAGACAGCGAAAACCCTTACCAGCAGGGCCTCCTGAATTTTCATTGCATTTTTAATGATTGAAACCTTAGTTTTGCGAAAATTTTAAATCGTTGTCGGCAAAGGTATTTCACAGCAAGGAAACATTCAGACTGGAATCCGGAGAAACATTACCGGAACTGCAAATAGCATATCATACCTACGGAACCATGCTGCCCGATGGCAGTAACGTGGTGTGGATATGCCATGCCCTCACAGCCAACAGCGATGTGGCCGACTGGTGGACCGGTCTGGTGGGTGAAGGCAAGGTCATCGATCCTGCCCGCCATTTTATTGTTTGTGCCAATATCCTTGGTTCTTGCTATGGTACCTCTGGCCCTTCTGTAGACAATCCGAAGACAGGCAAGCCTTGGTACCGCCACTTCCCTGCTGTAACGGTAAGGGATATGGTACAAGCACATATCCTTCTCCGCAAGCACTTAAATATTCCACATATTCAACTGCTGGTGGGCGGCTCTATGGGTGGCTATCAGGCCATGGAATGGGCTTTGACAGAACAAGATATTATCGGTAAATTATTCCTGCTCTGCACCGGCGCAGCGGAAAGCGCCTGGGGTATTGCCATTCATACTGCTCAGCGATTGGCGATTGAAGCAGATCATACCTGGGAACAGGAAACGTCCTATGCCGGTCATAAAGGACTGAAAGCGGCAAGAGCGATTGGTATGCTGACCTATCGGAATTACCAGACTTTCGTACGCACCCAATCCGACCCAGATAAGGAAAAGACGGACCATTTCCGCGCGTCTTCCTATATCACTTACCAGGGCGATAAACTCGTAAAACGCTTTAATGCACAGTCGTACTGGCTGCTCACAAAAGCGATGGACAGCCATAATATTGCCCGTGGCCGTCATGAGGATATCACTGTCTCCCTAACGCATATCCATATCCCAGTTTTGCTCATCGGTATTACCAGCGATATTTTATGTCCGCCGGAAGAGCAACAATTCCTGGCACATCATCTCCCAAATGCTACCTATCACGAAATTGACTCCCCTTACGGGCATGATGGCTTCCTAATTGAGTTCGAAAAGATCGGAAAGATCCTACAGGACTGGTTCTAGCGAATATTTACAGTGGGATGGGTTTGATTACAGTTTTTTACTTATATTTATTAGGTATCAACTGAAATCAAACTAAACCCTCCACTGTTTATGAAAATGAATCATCTCAGGTTCTTAAAGCGAATGCTGTACCTATTGCTATTTGTCCCCAGTTTGCTCTATGCCCAGAGTCAATCGACAATTTCCGGTACTGTAAAAGACAAAACCAGTGGAAATCCGCTCTCGGGTGTAAGTATTGCGGTGAAAGGCACTAGTCAAGGGGCTGTCAGCACTAATTCCGGCGGCTTCCAGGTAAAAACCACACATGCATTTCCGTTGACCCTTGTATTTTCCTATGTAGGTTACAAAACAGAAGAGCGCACTGTTACCAGTGCCGGCGCAGATATCAATGTGGAACTGGCTTCCACAGAGATTCTAGGTCTGGAAGTGGTAGTAGCTGCCAGTCGCGTGCAGGAAAGTATTTTGAAATCACCGGTATCTATCGAAAAGCTGGATTCCAGGGCCATTAAAAACAGCCCCGCTCCTACCTTCTACGACGCTTTGGCCAATCTGAAAGGTGTTGAAATGAGCACCCAAAGTTTGACCTTCAAATCTGTCAATACCCGCGGTTTCAATGCCAATGGTAATACCCGCGTATTGCAACTGACAGACGGTATGGACAACCAAGCTCCTGGCCTGAACTTCTCCGTAGGTAATATTGTAGGTATTTCCGAGCTGGATATGGACAATGTGGAGCTGATTCCTGGCGCCGCATCTGCCCTTTATGGTCCTAATGCGTTGAATGGTATCGTACTGCTGAACAGTAAGAACCCTTTCCAGTATCAGGGGCTGAGTGCAAATGTAAAATCTGGCATCATGAACGATGGAGGTCGTACTTCCGCTACCACCGGCTATTACGACGTGGCAGTACGTTATGCTAAAGCCTTCAACAATAAATTTGCGTTTAAACTCAACTTCGGATATATCAAAGCAGACGACTGGCAGGCCCATGATCGCCGCGATCAGAGCCTCGCCAATGGTCATACCCTCGCCGATGGTACTCGTGCCAATAACGAGGCTTATAATGGCGTAAACGTCTATGGCGATGAGCTGGCACAGAACATGACTGCCGCCATGGGCCAACAAGCTGCTAATCCAGGCAGCCAGTTGTCGCAAACACTGGCAGGAGTAGCTGCACAATTGGGCAATACTGTTACCCCAGGTCAGATACTTGCAGCAGCGATGCCTGGACTGGCAAATGGTTTCGTTACCCGCACCGGCTATGATGAAAAAGATGTAGCGGATTACAATACCAAAAACATGAAGTTCAATGCCGCTTTCCACTATAAAATTCACGATAACCTGGAAGCCTTGATCCAAGGTAGTTACGGTACTGGTACCACCGTGTATACTGGGGCCGACCGTTATGCGATCAAGAACTTCAAAATGGGTCAGTATAAGGCGGAATTAAAAGGTTCTAACTTCTACGTTCGTTTGTACACCACACAAGAAAGATCCGGCGATAGCTATGCCATTGGTACCTTAGCTTCCGGCATCAACGAAGCCTGGAAAACAAGCCAGGTATGGTATCAGCAGTATTTCGGTACTTATGCCACCCAATCTATAGGCGCTTTCGCGCAGGCATATGGTGCAGCCCTCGCAGGTGGCGCAACACCAGCACAAGCACTCGCCACCGCCCAGCAGGCAGTGAATTCCAATAGAGGCATGTTTGCTACCAGCGCCAGAACAGTGGCAGATAACGGTCGTTTCCTGCCAGGATCTGATCAGTTCAATGCCGCCGCTGATAAAGTGAAAAGCAAACCTATTCCAGGTGATGCTACCGGCGTTGGCGCTAGATTTATGGACAAAACGAACCTCTACCAGGCAGAGTTTATGTATAACTTCAAAGATCTCGTGAAGTTTGCTGAAATCCTTATTGGTGGTAACTATCGCGTATATGAACTGAACTCTGAAAAAACACTGTTTGCCGTAGATGATAACGGTAATGAGTTCCGTGTAAAAGAATATGGCGGTTATGTACAGGCCATGAAAAATATCCTGAATGAACATGTGAAACTGACTGGATCTTTGCGTTATGATAAGAACCAGAACTTCAAGGGGCAGTTCAGTCCACGTTTATCTGCGGTATATACCTTCCTGGAATCTCATAATATCAGGGCTTCCTACCAAACAGGTTTCCGTATTCCTACCAACCAGGATCAATACATCGACCTGTTGACGCCACAAGCAAGACTGATCGGTGGTTTACCATTCCTGCGTGAGCGTTATCACCTGAATACAGGACCGCTGTTCACCCTGGAATCCGTACAGGCAGGACATCCTACACAGTACACCTTCCGTGATTTTGAACCTGAAAAAATCCGCGCATGGGAACTGGGCTACAAAGGCTTGTTTGCACAGAAACTCCTCGTGGACGCTTATGTGTACATCAACAACTTCAAAAACTTCAATGGTCCGCAAATCCTTGTACAGCCTACAGCTACCGGACAAAATATCTTCTCCGTACCTGTTAGCTTGGATAAGGATATCAAATCTTGGGGCTGGGCGCTGGGTGTAGATTATTCCCTGCCACAGAACTTTGCCGTAGGCGGTAACATCTCTTACAATGAACTGGTAACGAAAGACCTGGGCAGCTTCTTGCCAATGTACAACACGCCGAAAGTACGTTACAACCTGTATGTAGGAAACCGCAACATTGCGAAATCCAATATCGGGTTTAATGTTACCTGGAGATGGCAAGATCAATTTGTATGGCAGTCTTCTTTTGTAAGCAATGCTGTGAATGTGTCCAGCCAGGGTGTTATTCCTGCATATGGTACACTGGATGCACAAGCCAGCAAATTCTTCCCTAAAGCCAAAACTACCGTTAAACTGGGTGGTGCTAATATCCTGAATAGATCTTATGTACAGTCATGGGGTAACCCTACGGTGGGTTCTCAATGGTATGTATCTTTGGGATATAACCTGTAAGGTTAATCGAAATTTATAAGCCATAAAATGGCTATATCAAAAACCGAAAATGACGTCTGCGTCATTTTCGGTTTTTGTTTTTTCATCGTCTCTAGCCAGTGGCAAGGACGACAGGTAGGAACTCTCCCCCCTGAAGTGACGTTTCATCACTTCAGGGGGGAGAGTTTTAGGAACCTTTTATTTAAATTACTTTCCACCAAGGTTTTTCCGGAGCGGAAGGCTTAGGCGGAGCAGGTGTTTCAGGTGGTGTTGGTGTTTCGGGAGACACGGAGCCCTCTTGCTGCGGTTGTTCCTCATTTTTCCAAATGGCCTGTGCTTCTGCTTTGATATCTGCACGACTAAACAATGCCGCCAGTTGGGCTTTTAGTTTATTGCCTTGTTCGGGTTTCACCATCGCTACGAAGTTGGCATAACCCTCCATGCTGGCGATGATGCTACCTTTGCCCCATTTTTTCCCAGAGAGGCCAGTCAGTTCTACCTGATGTAACAATGCGCGGAATTTACGCAAGGTGGTTCTGTCGATACTGAGTTTCTCATTTACGACGATACCTGTTACCTCGTGCCTATCCCCTTTACGCATTACTTTCAGCTTATCAGGATGGAGTACAAAGCCTTCTTCCGCCACCACTTTCTTTACAGCCCAGAGCAATTGGCCCACTTTAGTGGCCGCGTCTCCCTTGGCAGAAAAAGTCATATCATCCGCATATCGCGTATAGGCGTAACCGTATTTGGTAGAAAGTCCTTCAAACCTACGATCCATTTTAAAGCAGATCAGGTTTGTAATAGCAGGACTGGTAGGTGCTCCCTGCGGCAGCACCCTAGCCGTTTTAGCTACATAGTACTTTCTGCCGTCCAGGATGATTTCATCTACTTCTGGTTCCGTACAAATGAGGCCCAGGATAGTGGCTACCTGCTCGCTGTAACCCAACTTGCAGAATAACCCCTTTACTCTTTTATAAGCGATACCTGGGAAGAAATCTTTTAAATCAATATTGACAACAACATCTTTGCCTATATGCGGCTGTGCGTTGGTAACGATGGAACGCCCACGCACAAAGCCATTGGCTGCATTGCTATTGGAAATTTTATAGAGGATATTTTCCAGTATCCAATGCTGGGCAGCTTTCAACTGTGGCATTGGTGCGGAGATCGTGCGTACACCACCGGATTTCTTCGGAATCTGGAAACGCTGATAATGCGTGGTAGTACCCACACTGCGATTGAATGCGAGGAAGCGCAATTTACCGAGTGCCAGTTGCATCCCATCTGCCAGTTGTTGGGCATTGTGATAAACGGGCAAACCGAAATGCTGCAACTGCGCTTCGTTGGAGGTATTTTTATTCAGCCCAGCGGAAACGGTTTCACCTAGGTAGATGATATCTTGTTGTTTCTTTTCCGCCCATGCAGTTGCGCGTTCAATGCGTTTTTGTTCGTTGCGCTTTTTGGTTTCAGCGCGTTTCAACTTCGCCTTTGCCATGCGTTCTTTACGCATGTCTGTGAGAAGACGTTGCTTATTTTTATACTTGGCTTTTTCCTGTAACAGTTCATTGAGCTGACGTTGCAGCCCTCCTTCCTGTTGGATGAGCGTTTCAGGAACAGATGGTTTATTGACATCTCTGGCCCAGAAGCCTAGGCGTGTCATTTCTTCAAGTATGAATTCTTCTTTGGAAGACTGGCGAATTCTATCGTACAGTTGTTGACGGGTTAAACCTTCCGGCATAAGTAGTTCATTAAAGTACCTAAAAATTTGCTGGATATAACCGCCGGGGAGAGAGAGCTCGAAATTTATAAAGAGGAAAGGGCGCTTCGTGCAAACCATTGACTAAATCAATCAACTCCAGGGAGGGGCGTACTATATCGATATTTAAGCCCCAGGGGCTTGTACCGTAAATATTGATATAGTACGCCCCTCCCAAAGTAAAGATTGCATTTAGTGAAGCATGTATAGTCAGAATACCTGAATGACGAAACATCATTCATCTCCATGAAGGAGCGCAAGTGCAATCAATTCCTCTTTATAAAGATCTTGTGTTCAATGTGACGGCAAGTTATATAATAATTTCAAATAACAAAAATTATTTGCATGAAATTATTTTACAGCATATGCTTTTCTCAGTGCTAACATGTGTTTGCACGGTCCTTTGTAAAGTTTATTCTGACGATAAAAATCACAATCGCATTGTGCGTTGGTCATTCTTTCATCAGCATCGATGGTCATTATAGGATGGTATGCACGATTAGCCGTTACCGTTCCTTTCAGTTGTGTACCTGATCCTATAATTTCGTTCGCAGTGAACTTCACACGATTCTCTCTAACAAGGACTTCCGCCTGCTCTTCTTCTGGACTACTGAAACGCAGCAGGTCCATTGGCAGTGGTTCCCGACTCAATTCACGAAGTCGGTATAATCCGGTATGCAGATCGTAAATTACTTTACCTGCTTGTGTGAACAGTCCGAGCGCACCGAGTACAGTAGCGCTACTCAGGCCAGTGGCTTTTGCCAGGTCCTGACCTGAACTCATCCATTTTGATTTCAAAGCATTGTAAACCGTATGCTTCTCTCCTTCTGTTGCTTCCGCTCTTGGCGCCATCAGATCAAACTGACCAGCTCTAGACCAATCGTTAGCAGTCCAACCAGAAAGACCTAAAGTAAACTGCATATCGCCGAGGTCCGCTACGTAGAAGGAAGGCAAACCTGTGCCCATCAAGTGAATGGTGAACTTCTTCGCAATAGGGATTAGGCGCTCCAGTATGAGGAGTCGGCGTCTCCCCCATATACGAATTTCGCGTGCCTGATTTCCTGTGTATAACGATCTCGCACATACGATTTCTTTATTCCAAGGTTCAAAGACAGCTCTGACAGGTTTTCCAGGCTCCAGGATAAAACGAATGGAACGAGGCCCTTTCTTTTCTTTGAAGCGACGTAGCCAAGAACAGAAATTATATACATCCATTGGATGCAGATCGAAACTGCTGGCAGGCAATGTCATAGCGGAGCTAACCTGGAGGAAGCCTCTTACCCAGCTATCCGGCAGATCAATTTTCACTTCATGATACAGTTCTTCCTGGCTTGTTTGTACCTGAAATCCTCCTGGATCTATGCGGAAATCTGTTTCTTTATAGTCGCGTATTTTCTGGAACTCATCGTACAACGCAGATGAATAGTCGATATTCGTGGTACCGCATTCAAACTCATTGATTTCACGAAACACGTTATAATTGGCGCTCAGCTTACCGTAGGTAGATTCATCCTGACTGAAACATTCGAAGAATACTTCATCCGGATGTACGCTGATCACTGGGTCCAGCACAAACCAAGCATCTTTATCTTTCTCATAGAGATAATCAAAGTACTGGCGTTTGGCCTTATTGAAGGGACCCATCACTTTATCTTTCTCATCTCTTACTTGTCGTAGTGATGTTTCCAGCGCTTTAATGCGCTCGTTGGCAGCATCTACATCATAGCTGTTCATGTATTGCGCCAGCCATAACGATTCTTGTTGTGCTGCCCATTCTTTATAGGCTGTTTTATCTTTTGGTTTAAACCGCAGATCAGATACCACCACATCGTGGAGGGCGGAAATAGCCTCGCGGAAGGCGATTTTCTTATTCAGTTTGCCTACAAAAAAAGTAGGCGCCCGGTGTGTATCCGGCGCAAAAGAGATACCGGAGCTACTGGCATCACTGAACACCTGGGAGTTACCGCTATATCTATAGTTGAATAACATAAATGGATAAACGATTTTTAATGCAGGCGTACTGCGGGTTCAACAAATTGGATAGGCAGGGTGATCTCGTACTGCTGGCTGATATTGCGCATGATGCTGATACATCTGGCCTTATCCCCTATGGCTACCGTTGCGGAAATATCTGCGATGATCGTACCAATGAAACTTGCTGCTTCCGCAGATTTCAGTGATTCCGTTTCCAGGAAAGCGAAGATACGCTCTTTGGCTACCCTGGCTTTATTCACGCGGGTCAATACAGAACGGAAGTAGTGTTCCATTGATTTAATATAATCCAGGTTGCCCGCTGCATAATTTGTAAGATAGCTGGTGGCGAAGATCTGCATAGTCGTACTAGGATGCTGACTCAGTTTCAGGAGATACTGCGGTCCATCTTCTGCTTTGAAGAAACGCATTAGCAGTTCTCTTCCGAAACGCTGAATATCAGGTCGTACGCTGTCCGCGAGGGCAATCAAGCTTTCTGGACTCCAATCTTCTTCTTTAAAAACAGATCCGAAATATTCGATCGCAAATTTCCGGGTGTCGTCCCATTTGCTGTCCAGCAGGGCTACTGCCCCATCTTTTTCCGTACGAATGCGGGCTTCATTCTCCCGATAGTAGCGCCAGCACCACTCTCTTGCTTGTAACAGTTCATGTGCGCCAGTGGCAATGATCTGTTTCATTGTGAGGGTATTAGCAGGAATATATTTCTCCAGTACCACCAGGCCGAATTCTTGGGCTGGGCGGTAATTGGCATAGAGTAAACGTAATGCCGTAGCGGTGTCGATATCATGCAGGTAGCCCACTAATTCTGTGCTGAGCAAATTAGCGATATCAGCGTGCGCACCTTCGGATTTTTCCGTACGCATCAGCATTGGTACCAGTTCATTGACCAACCAGATAGCCAGCCGTTCATCCAGCGGGATAAGGCGTTTCAGCACCTGAGCGGATTGTCTTCTGACACCTTTAAAAGAGGCCGTACAGCAGAACAAGATAAACTGTGGTCTGCGTAGCAATTCTGCATCTGTCATCCTACGAATCAAAGCAAAACCAGCTTCTCTTAGCGGACCATATTCACTTTCGAGGAGCTTTTCCAGCATTTCGCCGGAGAGGACATCAAAGTTGAAAGTATCCGTTTTGAGCAGCAGTAAGCGCACCGCAAATGCTTGTACTGCAACAATATCTCTCGACATGAGGTCATTGATGACCTGCATATCTATCTCTTTTAATATGGTCGCACAATATTGTTCTACCATGCGACAAGCTTCCGTGATCACATGATTGGTTGCATCGTCTTTGGCTTCTACCACCATCAACCAAGAAGTAGCTTTACCAGCGAGGGCTTGCGCCTGTTCAGTAGACATCTGCTCTGGTGGATAGATTTCTACAAGGAATTTCCGCACCTCATCATATGGAGAGAAGATAAGATCCAGCAGGAACGCCGTATCGGCCAGCAGTCTATCCTTGCCTTCCTTGATCCATTGCAATGCCTGCTCTCTCACCTGTTGCTGCGGGCACAGCGACATGGCTTTCAGCAGTTTCAGGGATGGCGCAGCAGGATTGTATTTTTCTCTGGCCAGTTCCAATCCAAATAATGGCGGAATGGTCAGGCGATTAAAGAGGAACGCGATGATGATATCTTCGTCTATGCGTGCTTTAATTTCTTCATAGCGTTCATGTGCTTTCAACTGTTCCAGCGCGAAAGCGTGCACCTGCTCCATTTGTCCGCCGATGAGCAGTTGAATAAATGCCTCCGGCATCTGTTTCCAGAGCGATAGGAAAGGAATATCGGAATGTACTTCCGGTTGATTTTCCGGCTGATATTCCGATGGTTGCGCAGTCAGGTGTTTATCTGTATTCAGCCAACTGAAGAGCTTCTTCATGAGGCTTCCACTCGCTCTCTTTTCCAGATCTGGATTAGGTTGCGCTCTACGTGTATTCGTATCCGTGGTCTCTTTCGGTTTGAACATCCACTCCTCTTTACCAGAAAGGTATTGTAGTTCCGGAGCATTACCGCGGATAATATAGGTCAGGAAAACTGCTTTCGAGTTTTCCGGGAATTGTCTATCGATCGTAGTATATCGATTATTGACGTATTTGTATACACGGTCCTGGTAAGCATTAGACGCGTCTACCTCCTGGGAATGCTGGAGCAGTACCGCGGTAGCGAGGCGAACATAATGGTCTTCCCCATCCTGTCCCAGACGTTTCAGGCGGCGGAGTAAGCGTCTGGTAAAGTACCGGCGTGTTTTATGGGAGAAGGCAATGCGACTGCCTGGTTTCTTGATTTCGGAATGTGCCTTTACAAAATCCTGTAGTTCTGGAATATAGATTTCCGGCTGCCAGCCTTCTTCTGGCTTCGCTGGCATATGGAACATAGGTTTTGAGAGGTACAAACGTTTTGCCAGCAGGGCCACTATGATATGGTCATCTTTCATTTCCGCCTGCTTGTAAATATGGCGGATATGTTGGAACCAGGATGGACGCAGCGGCAATTGTGCGATCAATGGAATCAGCGCCTGACGCACGATCGGGTAAGCGGCAGACAGCAGGTACAGGTCCTCCAACACCGTGTATTGGGGCAGGATTTGCTGCATGATATGATTCGCCATGATGCTGTACAGATCACGGGCAATGCCTCTGTCGATCGAGAACCTGATTACATCCGGCAGTCCATTATAATATGGCTGGAGGAAGGCTGCTTGTTCTTCTTCTGGCAGCAGCATGGTAACGCCGTTGGCGGCCAGCATCCGGATATTCAGCGGGTAGGCGCTGTTTTCCGCGTAGGCTTTCAGGGCAGGGATAGCGGCTGGATCTCCGGCGCGACTCATCGCCCAAATGGCGGAATAGCGCTGGAGGGCATCTTTGCGATCGCCCTGACGGATAATATAAGGAGCAGCTTCACGGATTTTTTGTTCTCCGGCTCTCCAGATAATGCGGGAAGTTTTCCAGGCATGTTTGCCGCCTGGTTTGCCCTGTAAACGTTTTAGAATCGCTTTGTGACGGGGATTGAGCACATCTACCGAGGTATCCTCGCCCACAGACTCCAATTGTTCCTGGACGGCCGACTCCTGTTCTCCGATGTATCCTTTGCTACGTTTTTCTTTTTCCAATGCATCGAATATGGTTGTCGCGCTAGCCAGGGGTACGGGGCTGGCAGTTTTGGTTCCCTCTTTCAGGTTGGCTCCTCGTTTACCGTATCGAAAGTTGACAAGGTATTGATCCGGCCCTACTTCACACAAGTCGATTTCATAGGTCTTGTCTGAGTTCCCTTCCCTAAAGAAGAGCTTCACATTCCTGACGAATTTCATGAGTTAACTAATTAGGACGGCTAAGCTAATAAATTATCAGGTGATTAGAGATGAATTATGCATTTTTATTTTAATATATATAGTATTTTTTTATCATATGGCAGTGTTTAGGGAGACATCATCTAATCTGGGAGGCAGGCGTCCAACTTATCATGGGGGCATAAATAGCGAAGGGCCGGATTGCTCCGGCCCCTCTTTGTTGTAACCTTCATGAACAAACATGAAGTATTGTTATGTATAATTACACGTTAAAGCGGAAGTGCATTACATCGCCATCGGCAACGATGTATTCTTTACCTTCAATTCTGAGGCGGCCGTTATCGCGGGCACCAGATTCAGAACCGAATTTCACGAAATCCTCATAACCAATTACTTCAGCTTTGATGAAGCCTTTTTCGAAATCGGTATGGATAACGCTAGCAGCCTGAGGCGCTTTCCAACCGCGGTGGATAGTCCAAGCGCGAACTTCCTGCACACCAGCAGTGAAGTAAGTGATCAGTTGGAGCAGATCGTAAGCGGAGCGGATTAAGCGGTTGAGGCCTGGTTCAGTGAGACTGTATTCAGAGAGGAACAGTTCTTTATCCGCAGGATCTTCCATTTCGGAGATCTGTGCTTCTATAGAGTTGTTCATGATGATTACCTGGGCGCCTTCTTCTTTAGCCGCTGCAGAGAGGGCTTCGGAGAATTTGTTACCGGTATGGATAGAAGCCTCGTCTACGTTGGCAACATACAGTACTGGTTTGGCGGTCAGCAGGAAGAGGTCGGCAATGGCCACGCTGTCTTCCTTGCTAAGGTTCAGTTCGCGGATGTTGCGGCCCTGTTCCAGGTGTTCCTGACATTGTTTCAGGATTTCGAACTCTCTTTTCGCTTTTGGATCACCGCCGGTTTTAGCCATTTTCTCTGTACGTGCGACTTTTTTCTCCACACTTTCCAGATCTTTCAACTGTAATTCGGTATCGATGATGCCTTTATCGCCCACCGGGTGGATGGGACCTTCATCACGGAGGATATTATCGTCTTCAAAGCAGCGGATAACATGTACGATCGCATCCACTTCGCGGATATTGGCCAGGAACTTGTTTCCCAGACCTTCGCCTTTGCTGGCGCCTTTTACCAGACCGGCAATATCCACAAACTCAATGGTAGTAGGTACTACGCGGTTAGGTTTAACCAGCTCTTCCAGTTTCATGAGGCGGGTATCGGGGACATCCACGAGGCCCACATTGGGTTCAATAGTACAGAAACGGTAGTTGCTGGCTTGCGCTTTAGCGCTGTTACTCACCGCGTTAAACAAAGTTGATTTTCCGACATTCGGCAGTCCTACGATTCCTACTTGCAAAGCCATTTAAAAAAAATTTGCGCAAAGATAGTGTTTAATTTCTTACTCTCAAAGGGTTATAAAGCCTTATCAGCTTTGGTGGATAGAAACAAAAAACTATCTTCACGCATTAAACATTTGAAAACTCATGGCTTTAAACTATGTCTGGCTGGCATTCTTCCTCATTTCTTTTGTAGTTGCCTTGTTCAAGACCTTTATCCTGCAGGATACCGCGGTATTCGGGGCAGTAATGAACTCTATGTTAACCAACGCCAAGGCGGGAGCTGAAATTTCGCTGGGCCTGGCGGGTATCATGACCTTCTGGCTAGGTATCATGCGTGTGGGTGAAGCTGGCGGTATGATCCAGCGGTTTTCCAATTTCGTGAACCCTTTCTTTTCCAAGTTATTCCCGGAAGTGCCTAAAGGGCACCCTGCAATGGGTTCCATGTTGATGAATTTCTCCGCTAGTATGCTGGGAATGGACAATGCCGCTACCCCTATGGGCCTCAAAGCCATGAAAGAGCTGCAGGAACTCAATCCCAAGCCGGAGGAAGCCAGCAATCCCCAGATCATGTTCCTCGTGCTGAATACCGCCGGGGTGATCCTAATCCCTACTTCCGTCATTGCATTGCGCCTTTCCGCACATGCCGCCAATCCGGCAGATGTATTCATCCCTATCCTGATTTCCACGTTTATCGCATTTATTGCCGGGATGTTTACCGTATCTATCTATCAGAAAATCAACCTGTTTAAATTACCAGTACTGATTTTCCTCTTAGGCTTCGGCGCCTTATTATCAGGACTCTACTTTTGGGTTAAAACGATGCCACCAGATCAGATCGGGCCTCGTACGGCGAGCTTGGGTGGCGGTATCATATTCGCCATAGTGGTGTCTTTCTTAGCTGCTGGCATTATCAAAAAAATAAATGTGTATGATACTTTTATAGAAGGTGCTAAAGAGGGTTTCCAAATTTCTGTAAGGATCATTCCTTACCTCGTGGGTATCCTCGTGGCGATTGGGGCTTTCCGAGCCACTGGTTGCATGGATTACTTGGTGAATGGCATTGGTAGTCTCTTTGCCGCGATGGGATTGAATACAGATTTCGTACCTGCGTTGCCGGTAGCCTTCATGAAGCCATTGAGCGGCAGTGGCTCCAGGGCGCTAATGGTGGAAATCCTGGAACATAACGGCCCAGATTCATTTGCCGGTCGTATTGCTAGCATCATTCAGGGAACTACAGAAACTACTTTTTATATCTTGGCCGTGTACTTTGGCTCTGTGAATATTAAGAAAACAAGGTATGCACTTACGGCAGGATTGATAGCGGATTTCTGCGGGATCGTTTCAGCTATTTTGCTGGGGTATTTGTTCTTCCATCAGTAAGTAATGGTGCGATCGTTTCTATTAATGATATAAAAAACGGGAAGGGAAGTCTGCGACTTCCCTTCCCGTTTTTTTATTTTTCGTTGTCCCTGCCCTGCGGGCAGGGACAACAGGCAAGAACGTTTTGCCTTCATTTCCTTTGGGCATGTTTGATTATTAGCTGGGCAGGAACGACAGGCAAGAGCGTATAGCTGTAAGCGTTATACTTATTTTACTTCGTTGATGATTTTATTTACTTCTCGGATGAACTCCGCCGAGTTACTCGGACTAATCACCCATTTGGTAGTAGCGGATTCTATCAACACCATATGTTCGTTGTTAGTACACCAACGCTGATAATCACCCAGTTCCACTGATCTATAGGCGCCGAGGTAACCAAATACGCCCCCACTGGCAAATACCCTTGCACTTTGGCCTAAGTCTTCCTCTTCAATGCTTCTTAAACGCAGTACCTCTTCCAGCGGAATGGTAATTGTACGTAAATGGCCCTTGATAATGATACTAGTAGCGGTCAACAGGTAATACCGTGGACTGTAACACCATGCCAGCAACAAGGCCGGGATAAGTATAAACAGCATAATGGTGGTAGCCATAGATGAGTTGGAAACTGCTGTTGCCTGCCGAAATCCGATCAGCATTATCAGGATAATCAAAAGATGGGTCGTGATCTTTGAAGCTTTATCCTGTTCCGCAGCGTAACGCATAGTCTATCCTTTTAATTACAAGAAGAAAGATAGAAAAAAAAATTTATATACTATCATACTTGCCTGTTTTTTCTTCCATAGTGACATCGGCATCTTTTCTTATCTGCATTTTTATATACACCAGCAACTGCGATGCTCCTGCTTTAAAACATACTTCCTGGGCTTTACGCACTACTTCCATGAGTTCTTCGTAGGTGCCTTCCATGACCGTTTCAAAAGGGCATACCCTATATTTTACACCGGAGTCTTTGATCACCGCAATCGCTTCGTCTACTACTGCATATACCTGCTCTGAAGGCACGGAAGGGATGATTTGGAGGGCTAAATTGATGGTCTTGCTCATCTTTTAATCTTTTGCTTTTCTATTGATTATTAATTATTTACAAACGTTGATTAAAGCACAGGATGAAAACCTGTGCCTATAAAAGTAATACAACCACATTGAAAATGAGTACAAAAGATCCGGGCTTTATTAAAGTAATACTATCGGTAGTGACTTCCATCTACCTAAAAATCAAATAATTAAATCTTAAATAATCATTTCTTAACCTCTACGACTTTATACAAATCATTTCGTATATCCTTCATTGTTTGTACGCTTCCAAAAGCATGCAATTCCTTCAGCAATACTAGGTCCACATCTGCGATGACCACCATCTCGGTATTGGGAGTGGCATCCGCCACAATACCCGTTACAGGGAACTGGAAATCGCTGGGGGTAAGTACACAACTTTGTGCATATTGCAGGTCCATATTATTCACCTTGGGCAAGTTCCCGATACACCCGGCAATGGCGACGTAACACTCATTTTCAATAGCCCGGGCCTGCGCACAGAAGCGCACCCGGTTGAAAGCATGTTGCGTATCCGTCATGAAAGGCACAAAGAGAATCTGCATACCCTGCTCCGCCAATATGCGGGAAGGCTCTGGAAACTCCACATCGTAACAAACCTGAATACCTATTTTACCACAATCGGTATCAAAGACCTTTATCTCATTACCACCCTTGATACCCCATGCCGCCACCTCACTGGGGGTCGGATGAATTTTCGTATATTCTTCATGGGTACCATCTCTGCGGCAGAGGTAGGAAACATTGTACAAGGCCTCGTCGATAACTATGGGCATGCTACCGCAGATGACATTCACATTGTAGGAAACGGCAAACTGCTGCATGGCTTCCCGGATCTGTTCCGTATACTTGGCCACTCCCCTGATGGCCCCCGCTGGGTCCAGTTGATTGAATTCCGCCATGAGCGGCGCATTGAATAATTCAGGAAACACTACAAAATCGGACCCATAATCACTAACAGCATCGATGAAAAATTCGACCTGTTGGAGGAACCCTTCTAGTCGATAATCACGCATCTGCCACTGTACCAACCCAATACGCACCGTGGATTTCGTATTCCGGATATTATCTTTATCAGGTTCATAGTAAATGTTATACCATTTCAGCAAAGTGGCAAAGCCTTTACTGGCTTCATCCGTGGGTAGATAATTTCGTAGAATCTTCGTCACCTGGAAATCGTTCGAAAACTGAAAGGTGAGTGTAGGGTCGTAAATTTCTTTATCGCGGACTTTCTCGATATACTGCCGGGGCGTCATTTTATTCGCGTACTTTTCAAAATTGGGAATACGCCCACCAGCTACAATCCCTTCCAAGTTACGTTGTTCACAGAGGTTTTTACGGGCATCGTACAAACGGCGGGCTAGTCGCTGCCCCCGAAAATCAGGATGCACGAAAACTTCGATGCCATATAAAATATCCCCTTTGGGATTATGGGTATTGAAAGTAAAATAGCCAGTCACCTGTTCGTAGGTATGATCGTCTCCGAATTTATTGTAATCCACAATGATAGACAGTGCGCAACCGACCACTCGATCATTCACCGTCACGGCAATTTGTCCTTCAGGGAAAATATTGATCAAATGGCGGATGGTAGGTTCGGGCCAATAGCTGCCGTGCATATCGGCGTAGGCAGAGACCATAGATTCTTTCAGGTCAAAGTAATCTTCTGCAGTGAGATTTCTGATTTCTACGATATCGGACATAAAATTGATTGAACTATATATAAGTTAACACTTTTCTTACAAAGAGGTTTAGGTGGAATTTTCCGGGAGACAGCCAACTCTCGGGGAAATTTGTTTACTTTACATTCCGCTGATTTTATCCATCCATCCTGGGAACAAACCTGTATTTATCATTTAACTACAGCCCTTATGCCTGTTCAAAACCGGGATATTGTCATTATTGGCCTGCAGCCGTGGTACACCCCAATAGGAAGTAATTGCAAGAATATCGCCCTGGAATTCTCCAAACACAACCGGGTATTGTATATCAACGCACCGCTAGACCGCAAAACCATCCTGACAGAGCGCCAGGATCATAACATCCTGCACCATAAAGACTTGCTGAAAAAAGGGAACGATGCCCTCGTGCAAATCAATCCGAATATGTGGAACTATTTTCCACTCTCCGTGATGGAATCTGTCAACTGGATGCCCTCTACTCCACTATTTCGTGTATTCAACCATCTGAATAACAGACGTTTTGCAAAAGCCATTCGCAAGGCCATCCGGCAGCTTGGGTTCCGGAATATTATCCTTTTCAACGACAACGATATTTTTCGCGGCTTCCATTTGAAGGAACTCCTGCAACCAGAAGTATACATTTATTATAGTCGGGATTACCTCCTGGCAGTGGATTACTGGAAAAAGCACGGACAAACCATGGAACCTTTGCACATCGCCAAGGCAGACATCGGCGTAGCCAATTCCAAATATCTGACCGATCGCCTGAAATCGTATAACCCTAACAGTTATTATATTGGTCAGGGATGTGAGTTGTCCCTTTTTGATCCAATGCAAAATTATGTCCGGCCAGCGGACATGCCCAGTGGCAACCGCCCTATTATTGGCTATGTGGGCGCACTGACGATCCTACGGCTCGACATCTCCCTCATTACTGCCATGGCTACACGAAAAACGCAATGGGATTTCGTGTTGGTAGGTCCTGAAGATGAAGACTTCCGGCAGTCGGCCTTACATCGGTTGCCCAATGTCCATTTCTGTGGACGCAAGGCCATGCAGGAACTGCCAGCATATATCCAGTTTTTTGATATCTGTATGAATCCGCAGTTGGTGAATGATATGACTGTCGGGAATTATCCTTTAAAGGTGGATGAATACCTGGCCATGGGGAAACCAGTGTTGGCTACTGCTACGCCTACCATGGAATTGTTTCAGGATTTCGTATACCTGGGAACGGGTGTAGAGGAATATATCCAGGCAGCGGAAAAAGCGCTGGCGGATGATGATGCGGCTTTGGCCCTCAGCAGGCGGAATTTCGCATTATCCCATACTTGGGAAAATTCCGTGGCTGGCATTTATGCAGCTATTGAAAATTTCGAGCGACAAAAAACCCGCATGCAGTAAAAACGCGCGGGGGTTGCTACTAACAGATGGCTGTCAGAACTTCATCACTCTGCCGGTCCATCTGAAATTACTTTCGCCACGGATTTCCACCATATGGATTCCATTGGCCAGACTACTCAGGTCCAAATCGATGTAAGTATTGCCGTTCAGCGGATAAGTATACTTAGACTCCGCCAGGCCTCTTATATCGTAGATGGTTACACGTAGGTTATGAACATCTGCTTTTCGTACTTCCAGTCGTAGTTTACCTCGGGTTGGATTTGGGTAATATTTTACTGCGATACCATCGTCCGGGATATGATCGTTGGGGTCTACGACCACTACTTTTTTGGAAGCGGTGGCGGAGAGGCCGTCGTTATCTGTGATATTTAATTTAAAAATATAGACGCCGGAAGGCATATTGATGGCTGTCGCGACAGCCGTTCCTCCATTTTCCAGGAATACACCGGGGCCGGAAACTTGGGTCCAGTTCCACGAAACGATGGTACCATCGGGATCTGTACTGCCAGATGCATTCAGGTTTACTTTATTGACAGGCAGCACGATTGTATCTGGCGCGCTGATCACCGCAACCGGTGGTTTCTTAACGGGCGCCTCCTGCACCGTCACCTGTACATTGGCGGTGGCGGTGAGTCCCCCGTTATCCGTGACGGTTAACTGGAACGTATATACGCCTTTAACCAAGTTGGTCAACGCAGTTTTTGCAGTGTTGGGACTACTTATGCTGGCCGTATTGGGGCCGGATAGTTGGGTCCATTTATAGGAGCTGATCGTGCCGTCTGGATCAGTGGAGCCGGAGCCGTCTAGTTGGGCAGTGGCGGGGAGGGTAATCGTGATATTGTTACCTGCATTGGCTACTGGCGGTTGATTGGCCACTACGTCTTGTACGGTTACCTGTACATTGGCGGTGGCGGTGAGTCCTCCGTTATCCGTGACGGTTAACTGGAACGTATATACGCCTTTGACCAAGTTGGTCAACGCAGTTTTTGCAGTGTTAGGACTACTGATACCAGCAGTGTTGGGACCAGATAGTTGGGTCCATTTATAGGAGCTGATCGTGCCGTCTGGATCAGTGGAGGCGGAGCCGTCTAGTTGGGCAGTGGCGGGGAGGGTGATCGTGATATTGTTACCTGCATTGGCTACTGGCGGTTGATTGGTTACTGGGCCATTGCGTTTATCGGTGCTGTATTGCAACATCCATTCGTACACGTTCATGCCATTTTCCCGGTAATTAGGGTCATAAGCTTTACTCCAGGCATCGTGACCATACGCATTGAATATGGTCAGTTTCATCTGGGGATCGCATTTAGGGACGTAGGCATTGATTAAATCAAACCAGTTTTTGGAAGCCTGCACAGGAACGGTTGGATCACCGGAGTTATGGAGCGCCCAAACAGGTAGATTGTTGGATGCAATGGTAATAGGCGCATAGGGCATTGGCGTGCGCAATGGGCCAGGATCATAGGCCCCGCAAACCGGCACCAGCGCGGCTGCACGGTTAGCGCAATAATTCGCCGCACTGCAATAATCCCAAACTTCTCCTCCTCCTCTACTTAACCCAGTGAAGTACACGCGATTAGTATCTACTCGATAGTTTTGATAGCAGTAATTAATGAGCGAATCGAGCGCCCTGATATTGGGAGGCGGGCCTTTTAGTTGAGGACATATCACAATGAAGGAATAGGTATTGCCATTGACCGTGAAGGTAGCCGGAAAGATCCCTTGGTTAATGAGTTTAGGAGGCCCGTTGGCAATCACCCGCCAAATATCAGTTGTACCGTTGCCCTCCTCTCCAATGCCATGGAAGAATAGTAATAACGGATACTTCTTATTGGAGGTAGCATAATCCTGTGGTAAGGATTCCAATAGTCCAGCCGGATTCCAAAGGCCGGTCACCCTTGCAGTTAACTTGCCCTGCTGCGCCGATGCTGTAGGGGTTGCAAGCATCATCCAAAACCACATTCCAACGGCAATCACAATTTTCAATCTCTTATTGAAATAATTGAGGTCGTTCATGATAAAGATTGGTAAAGTTTTCCCAGATATGTTAATGGTTTTATTCGTCGGTATAACTAACAATTATACGCAGCAAAGAAAGTATAATTTCTCAAACAAATAGTGGTTTTTTTTCATATATATACCCAAAATTAATAAAGCATATTTTTTTAATATATCCAACTATTACACAACCAATATATTACATTAATATTTTATTAGTTTTAAAATTCATCTATTTTTTGAAAAAAATTGTATCTTGTGGGCAACTCCAACTATATCCTGTTCAAAAAAGCCACAGTTATATTGATTATCCCGGATCTGTGACATAGCCATAGGTATGTCTGTGCAGGTCTGTAACATAAAAATTAGTATGGGTTTCAGGCTGTTGACTGTTGTCAGGAATCATCATTTTCAATCCTTGTTGGGGAATGTCATTTCTGCCTTCTTTAATGTACTTTCATTTGCGCTGTTGGTAAGAACCTTGCCCGAGAGTGAATTCGGGGAATGGGTATTATTCATTGCCACCTTTAATATTTTGGAACAAATCAGGACTGGATTATTGCAGTCTGGTTTGATAAAATTCTATGCCGGTACCGAGGAGGAAACGGCGCAACGGGTATGTGGCGCGGCCTGGTATATTGCGCTATTACTTACAGCAGGATTCCTGATCATCAATTTTTTGGTATTGGTTACCATGTGGCGATATTTCAATCCCACCTGGCATTTCTTTGGTATGCACCTAGGCTTACTGTTGGTATTGAGTTTGCCTTTCAACTTCGCCAGTTGGTTATTACAGGCCAAGCATCAGTTTGACCGCATCGTGCAGTTACGCCTTTTACAAAACAGCAGCTTCTTGGCAGTGTTGGTGATACTGCATTTCGGCGGACAGATGTCTCTCAAAACAATTCTATACGCCTATGCCGCAGCACTACTGGTTACCAGTGTATATAGTATGATATTGGGTTGGACATCCATCCGAAGCCTGTTCTTTAGGAAGATGGCGGATGTAAAGGCGCTTTTCGTATATGGGAGACTGATAGTAGGCAGTATGGTGGCGTCTAGTTTCATTCCTTATTCTGATAATTTCTTCATACGCACCCTGATCAATCCGAATGCAGTGGCTATTTACAGCATCCCGCAAAAGTTCATGGAGGTCATAGAAATTATCTTGCGCAGCTTTGCTGCTACTGCCCAGCCTACTTTATCTGCGGCTGCAAATAGGAACGATATGCCGGCGGTAGCCCGTACTTTTTGCAGGTACACCGGTGCCATTACTTTTATGATATTGCCTTTTATTATCGGGTTGATCATCTTTGTACAACCGCTCATTATCATACTGGCAAAGAAGAATTACCTGGGCGCCACCCCTATCGTACTGATATTCCTCTTTTCTGCTATCCTCTACCCAATGGATCGTTTCATTGGCGTAACCTTGGATATGATTAATAAACCGCAGGTAAACTTTCAAAAGAACCTGCTGAAAGTGAGTATCAATATAGTTGGCGACCTCCTGTTTATATGGCTTTTTATGGATCTGAGGGCCGTAGCCGCAGCCTCTTTCCTTAACCTGGTTATCGGTATTATTTTCGGGTATATCCGCCTGAAAAAATACCTGGATATAACGGTAAAGGATATACTGAAACTTGGCTGGGCAGAGTGTAGTTTGATGTTGGAGAAATTACCTACAAAAATACAACTGGTTAAAAAATAAATAGTGTCATGCGACTTGCATTTATTATCCTCGCCCACAAAAACCCAGATCAATTATTACAGTTGCTACAGCGACTATCGCATCCCGCGGTGGATTGTTATGTACACCTGGACGCCAAAGCGGATATCCTGGATTATCAAGCCTGTACACAGCTTAGCCAGGTTTACTTTGTACCTGCTAGGGTAAAAGTAAATTGGGCTGGTTTCAGTATTGTTCGGGCTACGCTGAATGGTATGGAAGTGGCGCTTGGCAGCAGGCGTAAATATGTGAATATATGCTTGCTCAGCGGCATGGATTATCCCCTGCGACCTATCTCAGAAATCATTGAATTCTTCACGATCCATCAGGGAAAAGAGTTCCTGGATATCATGCCAGAACAAGAAGTACAGGATACCATTTCTAAACTGGATCAGTACCACTTTGAAGATTTTCACTTCAGGGGAAAATATTTTATGGCCCGATGGGTCAACCGACTGATGCCGGTGCGTAAGTTACCGTTGGGATATAAGCACTGGGGCGGTTCTGCATGGTGGAGCCTCAGCGAAGAGTGCGCTCGTTATTGCCTGGATTTCGTACAGGCACATCCTAATTTCCTGAACTATTATAAATACACCTGGGGTGGGGATGAATTTATTTTTCAGACCATAATCATGAATGCGGCAGAATGGAAGTCGAAAGTAGTACGGGATAACTTGCGGTATATCGACTGGTCGGCCAAGAAGCCTTCGCCTAAAACACTGACGCCTGCTGATGTTCCTAACATGATAGCGTCGGGAAAATTCTTCGCCAGGAAATTTGATATTACACAGTCGCCGGACATATTGCAACAGGTGGATCAACGGATTACCCTAGCAGGGCAATCGTAGTGGGTTATTTCACCATTTCCTGTTGCACAAAAATATTGTTGTAGATATCTTCAATTTTTGCTGTCATAGCAGTAATGCTATGTTCTATTCTCGCTTGTTGCAAAGCAGCGAATGATAGTTTATCTCTGAAACCTTTATCAGCAGCCACTCTACGGAGGGATTCGCACAAAGCAGTTTTATCTGCTGGAGGGATGAGGAGGCCGCTCACTTCATTTTCCAGCGCTTCGCGGGTGCCATCTACGTCTGTAGCGATCACCGTTTTTCCCATCGCCATAGCTTCCAAAACGCCAATAGGATAACCTTCCCAGAGAGAAGGCAGGCAATAAATATCAATGGCTTGGAGTACATCAGGAATATCACTGCGGAAGCTGTCTAGCACTACATTAGCTGTGATGCCTAGTTGCTGAACGAGTTTGATGGCCTCTGCTTTCAAGGAGCCATCGCCCACCATGAGGAGTTTCAGGCGGGGTTGTTGTTGCACTGCCATAGCGAAGGCGCGAATCAGGCCCAATGGGTCTTTTTGTTCCGTCATGCGGGCAATGAAACCTACCACGATATCATCGGCAGCAAAACCATATTGCGCACGCAGGTGATCGCTGGCAGCAGCGGGGTTAAAGCGTTCCAAGTTGACCCCATTACGGATGACTACCGAACGGAATTTCCCAAAAGAATCAATACCTGTTTGACGGTTAGACTCAGAGACAGCGATATTCAGTGCGGTCCTGCTGGTAATCCATTTTTCCGCCAGTTGTCTGGCTTTGTGAATAGGCAATGATAGTCCATGATGAAAGGACCAGCCATGTACTGTATAGATAACAGGGAGCTGCAGCTTCCATGAAATGGGCAGGATATTCGTATTGGCGCGGGTGCCATGTACATGGATAATATCCACCTGTTCTTCTTCTAGGAATCTCCTCACCTTACCCCATACACGAAAATCAAAAGCTTTTTCAGAATGGATCACCTCAACGGGTATACGCATTCTTTTCAGGGTATCCACCATGGGGCCTTCTGTAAAAGAGAGCACGGTAGGTTCGAAACGGCTACGGTCCAGGTGATTCACCAGGTCCAAGATATGCCTTTCCCCTCCTCCCACTTTACCTTGATGGATGGTCTGTAATACTTTTATTTTTTTGTTTGCGTACATACTGTACCTATTTATCATTAAATCAGTGTTTACTGCCATTTCAAGTGCCAGGAAACACCTTTCCAAAATGCTTTCAGATGCTCAGATTCCCTACGGAACAAGAAACTGAGGGTATTCTTCGGTATTGTGATACAAGTGAAGTAGCCTGCAAACAGCATCAACTGGTGCCATTTCACATTGCGTCTCATAAATAAAATCCGGTTACGGGTAAGGTAGTACGTCTTTAAAGGGCTATTGCGACCAGTAGACATAGATTCCTTATGGTAGATCAGGGCGGCAGGCTGAAAGTACATCTGGTAGCCTTTTTTACGGAATTGTTCGCACCAATCCAGTTCCTCGTAATAGAGAAAATACATATCCGGCATCAGTCCCACTTCTTCCAATACACTTCTTTTTATCATCATCGCGCCCCCATGTGCATACCAGGTATTTGATAGTTCGGTATACTGACCATCATCTCGTTGTCCTCTTCCAATCATGGAATTGCGGCCTGTTAGTACATCCACTTTATTATAGCCTGCATATTCAATCACCCCGGGTTCGTAGAAAAAATGAAATTTAGGGCTGACGATACCTGCATCCGGGCATGCCTGGAAAACCTCCAGCAGTGCGGGGATCAGGCCAGGCGTAAACTCTGTATCATTGTTTACCAGGAAGAGGTAGTCGCCGGTGGCGGCCTTCATACCCAGATTATTTCCACCAGCAAATCCCAGATTGGTTTCACTGCGGATCACTTTAACCCAGGGATAATCTTTCGCATACTGGGCAGTGGGATTTTCCGACGAAGCGTTGTCTACCACTATCATCTCTACTCGCTCATAATCATTACGGGCCACAGACGCCAATAACGCAGCCGTAACGGCCGCATTATTGTAGTTGACCGTTACTATAGAAACAAGCGGTATGTACTTATCTTTCTGCATCAACCAGTGGATTATTTACAGCGGTTTTATGATGACTAGTATGGATAAACGCAGTACCGGCGCCTTTCAATCGGAAGAGCAAACCCACCATGATACCGATAGCCCTTGGCAGGCTGATGATCGCCTGCACAAAGTAGCGGTGGAAGAATTGCCGCGGAATGGGCAACAACAGGCTGATGGCATTGAGCCCCCAAAGAATCAACCAGTACCAGTAAGGGATAAACAGGTAGGCGCCAAAAATGAGGTAGATAACTGGAACCAACGTCAGGTATGCCAATAACAGCATCCGGGGTGGCATTAGGTTATGACAAAGAAATAAATTCAGGTAATCGAAATTCCCTTTCTTCAAGGCCTCCCAGCCATTCTTACGATATTCCCACAGATAGCTGTATTGCGCTGCCAGCCAGCGTTTTCGCTGACGTGCGAAAGCGGCGGGGTTATCGATCTTTTCATCGAAAACCAGCGCATCTTCCATATAAAAAATTGACTGAACCGGTAATCCCAGTTCAGTAAAAATTTTATGCTCCGCAATCATCATCTGTAGTATCTTATCTTCTCCGGTTCCATCAATCCGGGAAAATATTTCCTTGATGAGCCGGTAATTGAAGACCATCCCCGATCCTATGACAGAGGAGGAAAGGCCCATGGCATTACTCCCCCTCCTATAGATATGATTGGAGATAATTTCATTGGCAGTATCCAGTATGGCAAATGGCGTATCAATATTCTTCGCTACCCTGCGGGCTTGGATCACTTCATGTCCCTCGCCGAAAGCCTGGTTCATTTTCAGGAGGAAGTCGGGGTCCAGGAGATTATCCGCATCACTGATTACAGCACCATCATATTGCTTTTCCAACTGATTCATGGCTGCATTCAGGGCTTTGGCCTTGGTGCTTTTCTCAAACTGCACTGTTACAATAATTGCGCTGGTTGCCTGTAAAGTCTGTATGGTAGCAGGTTGCAATGAATCTGCAATCACTACGATATCATACAGTTCTCTTGGGTAATGCAATGCCTCATGTGCCTGTACGGTAGACAGAATAATTCCATCTTCCTTGTAAGCAGGCACAAGAATCACAAACCGGCGAGACGCCTCCGGATAAGGCGTATTGCTTTTCTTCTTTCCAGCGATCGTTGCCGCTAGGCAGAACTTCAGGTTATACAATACCCAGAAAGCCGGCACAACAAACAACATCACTTCAATAACGGTCATTACTATACGTTTTCTTTTTGCACCAAGGCAAAAGGTGTATTCATCATAATCCACATATCATAGCCAAAAGAATGTTTGTTGGCATAATTGATATCCAGACCTATTCTTTCTTCGGCAGACATATCCTTATTTCCCCGTTTGCTAATTTGCCACAGACCTGTGATGCCGGCTGGCGCATTAAAACGCTGGGACCAGTCGTCCGTAGTAAGTGTAGCCGCCTCATACAAAGGCAGGGGGCGGTTTCCCACCAGCGACATATCGCCCAGGATTACGTTTACCAGTTGTGGTAGTTCGTCGATACTGGAGTTGCGCAGGAAGGCGCCCAATTTGGTGATGCGGGGATCATTTGATACTTTATAGAACACCGCACCGCCTTCATTTTTGCTGTACTGGTTCAGGTGTTGGAGCTGTTGCAGTTTTTTATCTGCATCAGCCACCATGGTTCTGAATTTGTAGAACTTGAAAATTTTATAGTTTTTACCTGCACGTTTGGCAGCGTAAAACACTGGGCCTTTAGATTCAAGTCGGATCATCAGTGCAATTACCAGCAGGAATGGCGACAATAGCAGCAGTGCGGAACTTGCCAGTAATATATCCACTCCTCTTTTCATAAGGTAGCCTATAGACAGGTTCGTTCTTTTTTCAGCAGGTTTATCCTGACGAGTAATAACACTGAGGTACTTGAACTTGCTAACGAAAGCAATTTTCTTATCGAGGGTATGTAGCAGACAATCTCTTGTAATCACCTCATCGATGAAAGTGTATTTCCTTGCGAAAGCTTTCAACTGTTCAGATACTTGCTCAGAATACATAAAGAAGGGTATAGAGCGAAGGATCTGGTTATCCTGGAAGTATTTTTCCCATTGTTCACATTCCTCTTCATAGCGGCTGTTAAATCGATAGATAATAACAGCAGGTATTTTTCTGAACACATTTAATACTTCAGAAATGGCTGCCTGCGCGGCGGACAGGTCCTGGACTACCAGGAATTTGAAATTACCGGGCGTATCTCTGATATCCAGGTAAGTGTTTCCGACGAAGATGATAATCTTTTCAGGGTTAAGTTGGCGAATCACAGCAGTTTCCGTTTTCTCATTCACAGGTTTCAGTGATGCAACAGGAGTTAATCCAGGTGTAAACGTTCCCATAATTACTATTTGGCGTTAAAACAATCGTTTGGGGGGGTTAGCTGGCTGCAACCAGTTGGCCATTCATAATATCAGCCACAGACGTCGACAACAGTACAGGATCAAAGGGTTTGCTGAAAAAGGCCTGAACATTTTGATGTTGGTTGACAGCAGCAATGGTGTCTGCATCGTTGCAGGCAGACAATACAACTACGGGGATTTCTCTATATAAATTACTAGCAGACAGGAACTGTACTAGTTCATGTCCATCTATATTTGGCATTTGTAAATCAGTAATAATTAAGTCTGGCATATTTCCATTCGATAACCACGACATAGCCACCAGTCCGTCCTGCGCGGACACCACATGGTAATTTTTGCTGAAGATTGCCTCCAGTAAAAATCTGATAGGTAAGCTATCATCAATTATTAATACTTTCTTTTTCATTCCACCTTCTGGTTTAAATGTTTAAAAAGTTGACATGGGTGCAGCCAATGCGGCAGCCAAACCATGAGAAGGCTTTTTATGGGATCTGGTCGAAAATATTAGATTTTTATCAGGTGGTTTCTCGGAGGATACTTACGGAGATACGGTGGCATCTCAGGGTCATAGGTTGTTATTTGTTTTTTAATACTTTAGCCACAACCGGGCGATTCAGATTGAGCGTAAAATTATATTTCTTTATAAATACACCATCATCTTTTTGGTAAACAGTTATTTTTTTCCGGTGAATGCATCAAATTTAAGCGTAAGTGCAAAAAACACATACACATAAATAATATTCTTCAGTGTATGATTTTGAAATACTGATATTGATTTATAATTTTACGTTCCCAAAAATACCTAATGCCTTCATGTCCCAATCCCAAATCCCCGTTACATATGGAAAAAAGACTATTACTCATACTTGGAATTGGCGGATATGCATTCCTGTTACTCATTACGCTACTGCACCGGCAACCTCCTCTCTTTGATGAGCCGCTGTTTATCCGTAATCTTTTCCTCATGGAAAAGGAAGGCCTCTCTGCCCGGTTTTTACTGGAGATGAATGATCAGGCGCCTGGTCCCTTGTATCAGATGATACACTATCCATTGTATTTTCTAACACAGTGGCAGATGCCAGGCTTGCGCCTAGTGAACATGACATTACTCGCAGGGATCACCTTCATGCTTGTACGAATTATCGTACAACACTACAAGATAAATGCAGGCACTGCATTCCTATATGCATTGAATATAATGGCCGTACCAATGATCTGGCAAGTATCTGGTATGGCGTTAACAGAGATACCTCCCCTCTTCTTTTCGCTGCTGGCGATTTACTGGCTGTTGCTAAGTATAAACAGCATGCAATCGGTTACAATAAGTGTATTATATAGTTTATTAGCCGGTGTAGCCATGGGATTGGCCGTATTGGGAAGGAGTCCGTTTATAGTGATGATTCCTGCATCAGGGATATTAATATTACATCATTGGAGGGATAGTCGCCGATGGATGGTCATCATTTTATTTGCGTTGACAGCGTTGGCCATTTGTGCGCCGGTTATATATATATGGAAAGGATTAATGCCTCCCAAACAGGCGCTGGTAGCGGCCGGAGGATTTAGTCTTTGGCATGGCATTCTTGCCTTTGCCTATGGCGCCATGATGACGATCATTATCGCCCCTTCCTGGTTTATATTTAACCGCAAGATACTGGGAGGATTGCTGATTACTTACCTAGTGTTTTCTCTACTGAATATATTTGTTTTGCATTACAGCTATGCCCCACTGAGCGAAGCCCTGGAGAAGGTACTGCCAACGGCTATGGTGCGTATCTATCCATTTGTGATCTCTCCAGTATTGGCTACCGTAGCCTTATATTATCTAGTATGTAGTATGTACCAAGCGTGGATCAGGAGAAGTGAAGAGACATATCTCTTTCTTTTGGCCAGTTGCTTATTAATATTGGCTACCAGTTGTGGTGTCACACATTTGTTCAGCAGCCGCTATGTGGCGCAGGCTGCGGCATTGGCAGTACTGTTGCTCGTACCTTATGATCGCCTCAATTACTGGAAGCTAGCACGTTTTGCCGTGGGTATGCTAATTGGCTTTTTATCTCTTGAAACTTATTTCCTATTTCGCTAGTATGGTATCTATGAATATTTGGAAATTCCTATGTTTGTTTAGTTTGATTACTATTTTCTACAGTTACCTCGGATATGGTATTGTTTTGTACTTGGTACTGCGGATCAAACGCATTTTTTGGCCAGCAGTGCCAAATAACGATGATGACTACACGCCAGATGTTACATTTTTGGTAGCTGCATACAATGAGAGTGCATTTATTCATCTGAAAATTGCGAATACTTTGGAGCTGGACTATCCTCGTGACAAATGCAGAATACTGTTTGTAACAGATGGTAGTACAGACGCTACGAATGATATTATCAGCAAGTATGAAGGGGTGGAATTGTTATATGAACCACAACGGAATGGAAAAACAGCAGCCGTCAACCGTGCGATGAAACTGGTGACCACTGAGATCGTCATTTTCTCTGATGCCAATACCCTCTTGAATCCAGAGGCAGTGCGTGAGTTGGTGAAACATTTTCGGAACGAAAAAACAGGTGCAGTGGCCGGAGAAAAGAAAGTAATTGCTCGGAACGACAGTGGTACAGAAGGTGCAGGAGAAGGTGCTTACTGGAAGTATGAATCGTTGCTCAAACGCTGGGATGCGGAGTTGTATAGTGTGATGGGCGCCGCAGGAGAATTGTTGGCCGTTAGAACAAAGTTATATAGACCTGTTTCGGAAGACACGATCTTGGATGATTTCATGATCTCCTTTAATATTAATAAGATGGGCTATACCGTGCAGTATGAATCACATGCCTATGCGATGGAATCGCCGTCAGCGTCACTGGCAGAAGAATTCAAACGTAAGGTAAGGATTGCTGCTGGGGGCTTTCAGGCAATAGGTCGCTTGTCTGACCTGTTAAATATTTTCCGTTATCCTGCCATTACCTGGCAGTACGTTTCTCACAGAGTATTGCGATGGACCTTGGCCCCCTTATGTTTGGCGCTACTGCTCCTCAGTAATCTTATCTTGGTTTTTAACGATGCCGGCTATACGTATCTTATCTTGTTCGCTTTGCAAATGTTGTTCTACGGTGCCGCCTATACGGGATTTTTGATGGCTCAGCACCATGTGAAGATCAAATACTTTTATATTCCATTTTATTTTGTATTCATGAATATCGCTGTATATAAAGGATTCATTCGCTTTATGCGTGGGCGTCAATCCGCGGTTTGGGAGCGATCGGAACGTGCTGCGGGCTTATAGCAGTGGGTTGCATTCAACCGGGTAAACGATACGTTCCCTAACAAAAAAATAACTTTTACCTAAAAATAATGACGAATTGAAAGTGTCGAAGTAAATTAGCGGCCGATACCGGATATACCTCGAGAAGAATATATAGAGTACAGTCGTGATTGCCTACATACTCGGGGACCCCAGTAATACAACCTTACCAATAATTCACCTTATCCTTCGTTAAAGCCAACTTTGGTTTGGAATAATTAATCCCAATCCTCCAACAATTTTTGCCATCTCCTTTGGAATTCATGCGTTTTCGTATGGGCGTTTTCGTATGCCATACGCGAGCATCAATAGTTACAGCGCAATTCACTGTCCTATTCATAAACATGAATGTTATGCAAAAATTTCTACAAATCCTGTTCTGCGTTCTTCTGCTATGTTTCAAGCAGGCCAGTTCACAGAGCGTTATTGACCCCAATGATCCCATCGTCAGGTACACTGGCGGCACATTGCCCGCTCAGCCTGCAGATGGCGTAATAGGAAAATGGATTAGCACCGACAGGAGTGGTAACATGCCATATGGCTGGAAATCCACTGCCCTGAAAGCATATATCTACAAGGGTATGGCTTTCCGTGTGCAGTTTCCAAAATCCTATAACCCCACCGCCAACGATGGAAAAAAATACCCCATCTTCGTATTCTTTCACGGTAGAGGTGAAGCCGGTCCTATCCAGGATAATGAATGGCAACTGTATCACGGCGGTTACATCTTCAGTAACGCAGTGTTGAACGGCCAGTTCGACGGTTACCTCTTGTATCCCCAAAGCACCGGCGGCTTCTGGACAGATTTTGAATTGAGTCGCACTAAAGAAATTCTCGATTACATGGCAGCCAACAATAAAGTAGACCTGCTACGTGTAATCGATAATGGTCTTTCCAGTGGAGGCGCCGGTACATGGACTTTCAAATTGACCTACCCTTCATATGTAGCTACTTGCTTACCTATGAGTAGTTCAGGTGTATCATTGAAAGATCCGGCAAACATAGACAAGTACAAATTCACGCCCGTATGGCTTTTCCAAGGAGCGCTGGATGGCTCTCCTGCACCATATACATCTACGGATGTAGTCAACACTGCTAAAGCAGCCGGTGCCAACATTCGATACACTATTTACGATGGCGTAGCACACGATACCTGGTATCATGCCTGGGCGGAGAGTGATTTTCTTCCAACCATGAACAGGGCGCATATACTGACCCCTTATCCATTGTTTGGGAGAGCCGAATTCTGTGTCGGAGATCCTATTGGCCTTACCGTGGGTATTTCTCCTGGTTTTTCTGCCTACAAATGGCAGAAAGATGGGCAGGACATTCCTAATTCAAATTCCAATTCCATCAGTGTTACCGCACTTGGTTCCTATGCAGTAAGTGTTTCGAACGATAATGGCCTCACCTGGTCTGTGTTCTCTCCTACTCCATTGGTAGTAAAGATCAAAGCACCTACACAAACGCCTCCGATTTCAACAGGCATGAAGAGCAATGTGATACCAGCCCCAGATGGCAGCACTAGTGTCACTATGCGCTTGCCTGCGGGATATACGGTATATAACTGGTTTAACTCCTCTAATCAACTGCTCAGTACAGATAGTACTTATACCACTAGCGTAGTAGGCAGTTACACCGCGACCGTGACAGAACAATACGGTTGCTCCAGCAATCCTTCTGCACCTTTCCTCGTGGTAAATGCAAAGGGCCCAAATGGTCCGGATCCTATACAGTCACTCACCGCAACGGCAGTATCAAAAACATCGCTGCGCCTCGACTGGACAGACAAAGCAAATCCACTCTATAATGAAACATTCTTTGAAGTATATCGCTCGCTGACCCCAGGAGGTCCATATACACTGGTAGCAAAGGTTCTACAGGATATTGTCACCTATACCGACAATGGATTGATCCCTAATACCAATTATTATTATGTCATTCGTCCTATCAATAATAACGCTGCTGGCCCTCTATCTGCAGAGGTTCGCGGTGCCACGATTGCAGACACGAATCCTCCTACCCCTCCGGCCAATCTACGTCTGAATGGCGCCAGCACCAGCACTTCCATTCCAATTGCATGGGATGCCTCTACAGATGATGTAGGCGTTGCCTCTTATGATGTGTACGTCAATGGCGTTAAAACCTATACGGTAGATGCCAGTCAGACGAATGTGGTATTATACGGATTGACCAGTCAACAATATTATAGCATATACGTAGTTGCGAAAGACTTGAGTGGCAACTATTCCGTTCCTAGTACACAGCTCTCCGTTAACGCGATCGGGCGTGGCTGGAAATGGACTTATTACGAAACCCCAAGTGGTACCACCTGGTCAAACTTACCGAACTTCGGTACGTTAACGGCGCTGGCAACCGGTTACAGCACCAGCACAGATATTTCTGTTCGTCAAAGGGATGTGAATTATGGTATGATGTGGACAGGATATCTTCGTATACCCGTTACCGGTACCTACCAATTCTCTACCTACTCTGATGATGGTAGTAAACTGTTCGTCAATAAAGCCTATACATATAGTGGTACCGCCACCGTTAACAATGACGGCGCCCATGCTGCACAAACTGCCACTGGCAGTATCTCCCTAACAGCAGGGCAAGTGGTACCTATTACCGCTGTATTCTTCCAGGCAGGAGGTGATCAGGTAATGCAAGTAAAATGGCAGATCCCTGGTACCAGTAGTTTTGTAGACATCGATCCTTCTTATCTACAGGAAAGCGCTACCAGCACAGGTACCGCGCCGGCCTCTCCCTCTGGCATCACCGCAGTAGCCAATGGCTATAAGAGTGTGACCATAAGTTGGACAGATAATGGCACCAATGAGGAAGCCTTCGAAATTTACAGAGCTAGCGCTCAGAAGGGCACGTTCACTATCGTCGGACGCGTGTCTCCCAATATCACCAGCTACACAGATATGCAGGTACAACCTAATACCCGCTATTACTACCGCGTACTGGCTGTAAATAAATATGGCTCCAGCGCACAGTTGAACTCTTATCCATATACTGCCATCTGGAAACTGAATGGTAATACTGCCGACTCCAGCTACGCAGGCAATAATGCCACAGCAGGATCTGCAGTGACCTATACTTCCACTGATGTGAAAGAAGGCTCCCAGGCAGCAGTTTTCGCTGGTAATACGAATGCTTACCTCGCTGTCAGCAATGGGACTTCCGGTAGCTTCCTCCAGGATAACTTCAGCAAGCGCACCATTTCCATGTGGGTCAAACCTACCAATGTGACGAATGCCAATCAGTATATCTTTGAACAGGGAACCCGTGGCAACGGGCTAGCGATTCGCCTGAATAATAAAGTGCTGGAAGCGGCCTATGGTGGCGGTGGTGGTACCACTGTCATAAAAGCCACTGTTACTCCTCAGTTGAGCAATAACACCTGGTATCATGTGGCAGTAGTGTTTGATACCAATGGTAAACTGACAATATATCTGAACGGCCTGGGATATACCAGCACCAGCAATACCAGCACCGCTATTACCAATAGTACCGATATCGCCTATATTGGTAAAGCCAGCAGTACTAATGCTGCCAACAATGCATTTAATGACGGTTCTCCAGGTACCTTCTCTGGTGTGATTGATAATATTATTGTTATCGACAGTGCATTGAATGCTGCCGCCATTGGGGCGCTGCAAGCAGGTACGCTACCTTTGAACATGACGAATACTGGTGGCCTTCCAACAGTACCGGCAGACCCAAGTACATTGACAGCAGCCGTTCAAGGTAAAAACATTAAAATTACCTGGACAGACAATGCCAGCAATGAGAGTCAATATGAAATCCAACGCTCCGTGGGCAGCAGCACTGATTTCCGCGCCCTCGCTACAATAGGACCGGTAACAGGAACTGGCGCTCAGGGAACCTATACAGATAGCAGCGTTTTCGCCAATGAAACATATAACTATCGTGTTCGTGCAACCAACGATGGCGGTCAATCTAATTTCTCCAATGTAGCTTCTGCTACTGCTCCGAATAACCCGCCGGTGGTAGCCGCTATTCCAAGCAGAACTATCAGGTACGATAATCCAATTCAGATTCCATTGGTAGCTACAGATCCGGATGGGGATCCGATTACGTTCAGCTTCATGAACCTGCCTACCTTTATTACATTGATGAATGGTCCTACTGGCCCGTATCTCAATGTGGCCACAGATGTTACCAAACAAGGTACTTACCTGAATATGGTAGTCATTGCCAATGATAACCACGGCGGCAGCGATACGACTAGCTTCAACCTCCTCATCAATGATGACTATCCTCCCGTACTCAATCCGATTGCGA
The DNA here is from genome assembly GCF_019236475.1 of Chitinophaga sp. Lineage (GTDB taxonomy): Bacteria > Bacteroidota > Bacteroidia > Chitinophagales > Chitinophagaceae > Chitinophaga. Next base: position 161,053 of record NZ_JAFAIX010000010.1, on the reverse strand, counting down.
ATGTGAGTATGAATGAAGGAGAGACACAAGTAATCAATCTGACTGCTACCGACCAGGATACCACTAATACCTTCACCTGGACCGGTGTAAATTTACCATCCTTCATTACCTTGAATGGCAACGGTCTGAATTGTACCGCTACCATCAATCCTGGTTATGTGGATGCAGGTACTTATCCTGTAACCGTACGGGTAACGGATAACAAAGGCGGTACTGATATGAAGACATTTACACTGATTATCAGTAAAGGCCATCCAAATGGTCGGGTGTTGATGAATTTCAACAGGAGAACAGTTTCCTCATGGGATGGATGGAATATTAGCTCCACAAATACCATGACTAACCTCAGAACTGAGCCGGGTGATACTACTAGAATAGGTATCCAGTTGAAGAACTTAGGTATGCTCTGGGATCCGAGTCCACCTGTTGTTCCTAGCGGTGCAACCACTGCTTATCCAGCCAAAGTTTTCAATGAATACACTTATTTCGGAGCCTTAACTTACAATCAACCGGACTCTATACCGGTAATAATTTCCGGACTGGATATTTCAAAAGTGTACTATTTGAAATTCTTCTCTGGAAGCAGTTCCTGGATGGACAATGCGAACGGCGCCACCACTTACCGTGTGGGTGACAGCACTGTAGTACTTTATACCAGGAATAACTATAGTAACACAGCCAATTTCTACAATATTAAACCCAATGCAGACGGTACTATCCTCGCCGCGGGTTTAAGAAAAGATCCAAGTTATCTGGGTGAGTTCAGTGTGATTGAACTTGGCTGGAATTACGATGATGGCCTCGCTCCTGCCATGCCGAAGAATTTTGCAGTCAATTTAGAAAATCAAAAAGCAAAATTAACTTGGATAGATGTTGCCTATAATGAATTGAGCTACCAGATATTCAGAAGTCAGGATAGCATTAACAACTACACATTGCTGGCTAGCACTCCTCCGGATGCGACCAGTTATATAGACACTTCTGCTATTGGGAATCAGACTTATTATTACAAAATCAGAGCCTACAACAGTGCAGGTGGTTCTACCTTTACCAACTATGCCGGTATCACTTTACCAAACAGGGATCCAGTATTGGATAGTATCCCAGATGTTAAAGTGCGCGCAGGTAGTGGGGTAACTATCAATCTCCATGCAACAGATGATGCAGTAGATCAACCTGGCCTGCAACTCTTGGCTGCCGGATTGCCATCTTTCGTAACATTTACAGATGCTGGCAGCGGTAATGGTCAACTGGTGTTCAATCCAACTACAGATAACGTTGGTACTTATAATATCACAGTCACAGTGCAAGATACCCATGGTGGTACTGGCTCTAGAAGTTTCAGACTGTTTGTATCTGATAAAAATACTACACTGACTTACTTCAGCCTTGGCGGTACTCAGCCAGCAGCGGCGCCTTGGAACAATCTGTTAGGTGCTCCACTGATCGGCTCTAACTCAGGAAACAATGTAGTGGATGAAAATAACACGCCAAACGGCATGACATTTAAACTGCTGACCACCTTTGGAGACGGATGGAATACCGATAATGGTATGAACACAGGTCAGAACGTAGGTATCTACCAAGATTCCGTGATGATGACATCCTGGTATCTGAAGAGCGGTACTGCTAAGATGGTGGTGCATGGCCTCGATCCAAACAAACGATACAACTTCGTTTTCTTTGGTAGCCAGAACTATGGTTATGACGCTTCTACATCTTATACAGTCAATAGTCAGACCGTTACGCTCAACGGTGCTTACAACATCGGTAAAACAGTGCAGGTCAACGGAGTAACCCCTAGTGGTGATTCCGCACTCATAACGCTCACCAAACCTGCTACACAAGATGCGAAGTCATGGGCTTACATCAATACCCTGGTGGTAGAATCCTACGATCCAACAGTAGCAGTGGTTAGTCCTGGTAGCCTCCGTGCAACAGTGCTCGACAGCAAACGGATTTCCCTCGTATGGGCAGATCGTAGCAACAACGAAACCGGATTCCAGATTTATAGGAAAACTGGCATTACCGGTACGGAATCGCTCTTAACTACTACAGCGGCTGGCGTAACCTCCTATATGGACACCAACCTGACTCCTAACACACCTTATATCTATCGTATAAGAGCGGTGAAATCAGGCGTCTATTCCGACTACAGCGGCAGCGCCGGTGGTACCACTTATGCCCTGAATGTATATGTCAACTTCTGTGATACCAGCCTCGCGCCAACACCTTGGAATAATACCGCCAGACGCCCTGCTCCGGGTGTATTGATCTCCAATTTATTGGATGATAGTGGTATGCCTACCAATATCGGTATGACGATAATGGACAACTTCGCAGGGATTTATGGTGGCCAGGGTATGAATACAGGTAATAACTCCGGTGTATATCCGGATGCAGTGATGAGACAAAACTTTGTATTGTTCGCAGGCGCGCACGCCAGCATGAAGATCACAGGACTCAACCAGTCACTGGCCTACAACCTGACCGTCTTCTCTAGTGCACTTGACCTGATGGATTACAATACCAAGTTTACAGCCAATGGCAAACAAGTAACCTGGTTGAATGCTTATTACAACACCCAAGGTACTGCCACCATTTACAATGTGGTACCAAACCAGAATGGTGAAATTAGACTGGATGTAGACGCGGGTCCAACTTCTAGCTATGGCTTACTGGGCGCAATGGTGATTCAAGGTTTCACTCCTTCTAACCCAGGAGCGATTCCAGGTACTTTACAAACATTGAATCAGAATGTAAAGGTAGCCGCAGACCAGCCAGCTATGAATGCAACTAACGGCAACACATCAACGGTATTTGCAGATGTCAGCGCATTCCCGAATCCATTTGTCAATCAACTGAACATTGACATGAGTATGCAACGTAGTTCAAGCGTGCTGCTGGAAGTGTTCAACCTCAATGGACAACTGGTATACGGCGAAATGCTGTCGCAGGTACCAAAAGGAAGGTCTACACTGAGAATCAATACAGGAGGAAGTATCACTATACCAGGATACTATCTCATTAGGTTAACCGATGATCAGCATAAGACGAAAGTCATTCGTGCGATCAAACAATAAAAAATAATCATTCAATCTTGTTGGAAAGAGATGCTGCACCCGCGGCATCTCTTTTCCAGCAACTGGATGAAAGCGAAAAGTTGAATTTTATATGGATGTAATCTATTTTCTGAAGGCACTACTGAAACGAAAATGGCTGATTCTTATCAGCTCAATGCTGGCTGTAGTGGCAGCCTTCTTCTTCACCATGAACAAACCCAGGCTGTATGTGTCGACCGCACAAATGGCCACCGGACTCACTTACACCGACCAGATCAGGCTACGCGATGATCACGTCAACATGTTTGAGGTAGACCAGAAGTTTGACGGTATTATCACGACCGTTACCTCTCCTATTGTGATCTCCTTACTTTCTTACGACCTCCTGTTGCATGATATGGGCGGAAAAGGGCAACCTTTCCGCACCTTGAAAGAAGCGCAACTGAAGAACCCCGTGATGAAAAAGGCGGACAAACAAAAGATGTTGATGCTCTGTCAGCAGAAACACGATTCCATGCAGATGTTGAGTGCCTACCGCCCAGATGAAAAAGAACTAGAAGAGGTGTTAAAGATTTATGGGTATGATTATGAGTCGGTGCGCAATGTTTTGTTTGTATCACGCCTAAATCGCACGGACTATATCAATCTCGTTGCCAGTTCAGAACATCCGGAGCTTTCCGCATATATAGTCAACAGACTGTATGCAGAATTCATCCGCTACTATCGCAGTCAGCGCTCAGAACAGACGGTAGAAAACGTGGAAACCTTCGAAAGCCTCGTTGTACAGAAGAAAAAAGAACTGGACCAAAAAGTAGAAGCGCTTCGCGCCTATAAAGCTTCTGAACGTGTGTTAAACGTGGAATCCGCCAGTGGTAGTGAGATGGACCAGATAAAAGGTTTTGAGAAAAAGTTGTTCGATGAAAAAGCTAATATGAATACGCTCCAGGCATCCCTGGAAAATGTCAATAACCAGTTGTCCCTTGCCAGCAGTGGAAAAACAGTATATAATACTGGTACCAATGCAGATATTATCTCACTACGTCGTCAGATCAACGACCTCAATGAAGAGTATCAAAAAGGCGGTGGCTCAGATGATGCATTAGAGGCGAAGATCAAATCCTTACGCGGACAGTTACAAGGTAAACTGGATCAGATGACCACCACATCTGGTAAGAATGTGACCAATATAGATGAACTGCAACAAAAGAAAGGTAGCTTGCAAGCGCAGATCAAAGCTACCGGGATGAACATTTCTACCCTTGAATCTAGGATCGCTTCCCTCCGCGGTACGCTTGGCTCCTACGCCAGCAAAGAGGCCACAGTAGGCTCTCTGCAGCAGGAAGTAACCGTGGCCCAAGAGGATTACAATAAATTGAAAGAAAAACTTAATGCCGCAATTGATAATCGCGCTGCTCCCCAGGATGGGTTCAAACAAAGCCTGGTAGGACAACCTGCTATCAAACCTGAATCATCTAAAAGGCTCATCATGATGAGTCTTTCGGGCATATCCGTTTTCTTCTTATCCACCTTGGCCATTATCTTCATGGAGTTCCTAGATAACTCGTTGAAGTCGCCCTCCATCTTTGAACGCTCTGTGGACCTCAAACTGATCAGTACTATCAATCGTACAGATCTTCACAGATACAGCATCCTGGAAATCTTACAGAAAAGAGTGAAAGTAGCGCCGGATGATAAGAAGCAACGACAGAATACTTTCCGAGAGCTCCTACGAAAGTTGCGCTATGAGGTGGAACATAGTGGCAAACAGATATTCCTGTTTACCAGTACAGAATCACAGCAAGGTAAAACCACGCTGACGCAAGCCCTCGCCTATAGTCTGAGCCTGAGCAATAAAAAAGTACTCATCATTGATACCAATTTCTGTAACAATGACCTGACCGTACAATTGGAAGCCAAGCCCACCTTGGAAAGTTTGTCTATCCCTCCTGGGAAATTCAGCATGGAAAAAATCAAAGATATCGTAACGAGGTATCCTTCTGAAGGTGTAGAAGTAATTGGCTGTAAAGGTGGCGACTATACGCCCTCTGAAATTCTGCCGGAAAATCACTTGCTCAATTACTTGCCGGAGCTGGCGAAGCACTACGATTTTATTCTGCTGGAAGGTGCGCCACTCAATGATTACACCGATAGTAAAGAACTGGTGAACTATGTGGAAGGCGTTATTGCCGTATTTTCTTCAAGCGCTTCTCTAACACAGACCGATAAAGAGTCCATCCAGTTTTTGCATAACCTGGGCGACAAATGCATTGGCGCCGTATTAAATAAAGTAAAAGAAGATTACCTGACCTTATAAGATGAGCACCGCTACCATTGATATTGCACCAGCTCCAAAAGCAGCAGCATCACGCTTTGAGTGGGTCGACTATGCCAAGGGCATTGCCATCATCTTGGTGGTGTACCGTCATATGCTGTATGGATTACAGCATAGCGGTCTGCCAGTGGCACAGTGGATTATCGACGGCAATAACATGTTGTTCAGCTTCCGTATGCCATTGTTCTTCTTGCTTTCTGGCCTTTTCTTCCAGTCAGGACTGCGTAAACGTGGCCCTGGTGGCTTATTTACAGAAAGAGTAAATAACCTGTTGTATCCATATGTACTGTGGGCGGTTATCCAGATCACTTTGCAAATCGTCTTTGCAAAATATGCCAACGCCAATAGAACAGTATGGAATTACTTGGATATTATCGTACAGCCGAGGGGGTTAGATCAACTTTGGTACCTGTTTGCCTTGTTTAATGTAACAGCACTATATCTATTCAATCATATCGTGCTAGGCTTGAACGACCGGCTACAATTATTGCTGGGATTGATTTTCCTGGCACTCGCCCCGCTGGTCATGCAATGGAGCACTTTTTATGATGTCATGCTGCATTACATTTTCTTTAGTATTGGAGTACTCTCAGCGCCACTATTACTGGAAAAATCGATGCAAGACAGACTCGCGTCTGGCTATAATCTACTACTATTTCTGCCGGTATTCGTGTTATCCCAATGGTATTTTCTCTATCACCAACAGATGAATCTTTATCTGTATGCCGTGATAGCATTGATTGGTAGCGTATTCATGATGATGCTTTCCGCCTGGTTATCGGGTCATCAAAAGTTATTATTTATGAAGACGATTGGTCATTATAGCCTCTACATTTACCTGATGCATGTGATGCTGGCCGCGGTGGTAAGGAGTCTGTTGCTGAAAAGCGGACTCATAACGAATGTGCCGTTGTTATTATTGATCCTGATAGTAACCGCCATTCCATTATCTATACTGGCATATAAAACATTAATGGCGTTGAGAATGGGCTGGTTATTCAAAGGTCCTTTTACTGTTAAAAAACAACCACTATGAAGAAAGCTGGCAAACAGATGAGCACGGGCTTTCACCAGCGGCTGATCAATATTTTCATTGCGATCGTACTGTTGTCTTTGTTAATAAAAGTTATGTTTCTCTAATTTATGGAAGCGGTAAAGCTACAGCGATCAAATATTATTTTGCTGGCACTGCTCACCATAGCAGTACCACTGATATCCTACATCACCTCCAGCGACTTTAAAATGGGGGTGCTGATCTTGTTTGCCATATTCGGTATTACGCTGGCTGTAGTATGCTTCAACAGTGCTAAGATGGGATTTTATATCACCATTACAACGGTGATGACTATCCGCTTTTTTGAACGAATTTACGGCCAGGAGGTGCAGGTGGGTTTAGCGCTGGATACTATGCTATTCAGTGCAGTACTGGGAACACTACTCAAGAAAAATCGCAAGAGTGAAAACCCAGTAAACTATTATAAAGAACCTTTATTGTTGCTGCTCTACTTGCAGTTTATATATTATTTCTTGGAAGGGTTTAACCCTATGGCTCCTGGTAAGGATACACTGGTGGTATTTATGCGTATCCTACTTCGTTACTTACTGTTTGCCATTTTAACCACCATGGTACTCAAGACGAAGAAAGACATTTATACCTTTTTCAAGTTCTGGCTGGGCCTATCCACGGTGACCGCGGTCTATGGCTGTATCCAGGAGTGGTTCGGACTTCCTTCCTGGGAAGTGGCCTACATGATGGCCACCCCCGAGAAATTGGCCACCACTATGATCGACGGACATCTGCGTGTATCCTCCACGATGAGTGATCCGGCCGTTTATGGGATTATGATGGCCGCTACTTCCGTTATGCTGTTGATACTGCTCAGTGCCAGTACAAGTGTCATCAGTTGGGGAAAGAAACTGGTCATATTGGTAGCCCTATTATTTCACTTGATGGCACTAGGATATTCCGGCACCAGAACCGGATATGTGATGATCCCAGCAGGACTATTTCTTTTCCTCTTGGTAAACATTCACAAGCGGAATACCATTATTGCCGCGATGTTGTTCACCATCATCGGCGGTGGAATTTTATTTGGTCCCTTCTATGGTAATGCCACGCTTAACCGCGTAAGAACGGCCTTCATCGGTACAGAAGATGCATCGTTAAATGTGCGGGAAGTAAACAGGCATAGTGTGCAACCATTTATGTATTCGCATCCTTTTGGCGGCGGCCTTTTCACTATTGGTGGAGAAGGTAAGGCCTATAATCCCGGGCATCCGCTGGCAGGCTTTCCGCCAGATAGTGGACTGGTAAGGATTGTACTGGAAATGGGTTGGATAATGCTCATCATTGTATTGATATTTCATTATATACAAATGAGTACTTGCATTGGCAATTACTTCCGGTTCACAGATGAATTGGACAAGCTGCTGGCTATTTCCGCCGTATCCATGGTGTTTGCTGTGGTCATCTCTATGTATGCCCAGGAAACAGGTGGATTGATGGAAACGGCCATTTTTATGAATGCCATGACTGGCGTGATTGTGAAATCAAAATATTTGTAACTGAAAATAAGCATGTATGAAAAAACTGCTGTTGTTCGCTTTATCCCTTTGTTTTGTGCTGCATGTGCAGGCCCAAAAAGATTCCCTGGGGCTTAATAACATCCTGAAAAGCCCCGTATTGGAAGCACGTTTCAAGCAATTGCTCATTGACCTTGCTAGCAAGACGCCTATACAGGATGCTGTAGAGACCAAGGAAAAAATCAGCGATTATCAAATTGCCAATGCCAGGTCACAATGGCTCACCCATGTTACTTTTTTCACCAACCTAAATGAAAATAGTTTCAATAGGAACAATACTTATTACAATAATCCTAATGATCCTAAAAACGATAATAATAAAAATAATTATTATCCTACCTATAACCTAGGACTGGCTTTCACTCTGGGTGATTTCTTTACTACGCCGAGAAATGTAAAAATTGCCCAGGCGCAGAAGAAACTATACGAAGCAGAGCGACAGGCAGATTTGCGCGGTAGCAGGAATAAAGTGTTGACAGATTACGAAATTTTTGTTGCTACTAAAAAATTGTTTGAACTACATCTCCCCTTGTTGGAAGAAGCACTGAATAATTTTCAGTCGGTTGAAAAGAAATTTGCTGCAGGAGAGGTTACCCTGGAGGTTTACAGTGCTGCTTACAAATCCTACAATGTAGAAATGGTACAGAATGTAAAACTGACCAGAGACATGAATCAGGCAAAGATAGACCTGGAAAGCTCCATCAATATGCCATTGGAAGCTGCGATTCAATTAATGAGTAAATAATCAATCTGCAACGGATGAAACAAAACAAACCGCTTTACTTCGCCTGGATTTTTCTGACAGTATTGCTAATATATTCCTGGATTAGGATTTCTCAATTGACTGGCGGCCACTTCTGTTATTCGCTGGATGACGCTTTTATTCATATGGCGGTAGCCAAAAACTTCGGGCTACATGGCGTTTGGGGAATTACCCCTGATGCCTATGGCTCTGCCTCTTCCTCTCCATTATTTACAGTTATCCTGGCCATCATTTTTCGTACAGGCGTTAACGGTTATATGGTGGGATTCTGGATTAATGTGGTAACCGCCTACCTTTTGCTATATAGTGTACATCGTATACTGTTGAAATATGCTATGCCGGCTACAGGCCGACTATTAGTCCTACTTTCATTGATTATACTACTGCCATTTACCGTCATCATACTTACAGGTATGGAACACCTGTTGCACTTGTGGTTCTCCCTGTTATTTTTACAGGCTGTTGTAGAGATGATCACCGCAGAGAAGATAAGTACAAAGCAAATACTGATCAGTGGCGCGTATGGCGCCTTGATGGTTGGCGCCCGCTTTGAATCATTATTCTTATTAGGGTCCGCAGGTTTGTTGTTATTATATTTTAGGGAGATAAAAGTCGCCCTGATAATGGGTATCCTAGCAATACTCCCCGTAGTCTTGTTCGCGGTTATCTCCGTAGCTCATGGTGGTTATATACTGCCTAACTCCGTATTATTGAAAAGTAGTGGCGGTGCGGCCAGTTCAGGCGGTATGGCACAAGTACTCCAAGAAATATTGATCTATCGACTAATGTATGGCAATAGTACAGTACAGGGTTTATTTCATACAGATCCTTCCAGAGCTTATAGTACCTCTATTTCCGGTACCTCTCTGATTAGAATTTTGATAATAGTACCTATACTTGTTTTATTGGTGAAAGCCAAAGCAGCAGGCACACGCGCCCAACAGGCCATGTATTTTGGTATCGTATTGACTATTGCCTGTGCCTTGCACATGGCATTGGCAGCAGTAGGCTGGATGTTCCGTTATGAAGCCTACTTGGTAGGACTGGCCATTATCAGCATCTCCTTATTGTTATGGAGTATCTGGCCAGCAGTAGTCAATTGGTATCAAGGAATTGGATTACCACAGAAGGTAATATTATTATTGTTGTTCTTCTTTGCTGGCAGTCCCTTCTTTGCAAGAGCCGTGGCTGGATATCGCGTACAACATAGAGCTTGTCGGAATATCTATGAGCAGCAGGTACAGATGGGAAAATTTCTGAAGCAATATTATCCAGGAACCGCCGTAGCGGCCAATGATATTGGCGCGGTGAGTTTCTTATCCGATAGTCGCATCATAGATATATGGGGCTTAGGGAATAATGAAGTAGCTAGAAGCAAACTAACCGGCACTTACAGTAACGACTATCTGAAAACATTCCTGCAAAAAGAAGGCGTAAAGGTGGCAGTGATATATCGAGATTGGTATGGTCCTACCCTCTATAGCAAGTGGACGGAAACTGGTAATTGGAGTATACAGGACAATGTAGTGTGTGCAGATAGGATTGTATATTTCTTCGCGTTAGACAGTGCCGATGCACCTGCATTACGGAGGAATCTGGAGGCCTTTAAAGCGAGTTTACCATCAACAGTTGAATCCAAGATATACTAATAAAAGAAAGCGGCTGTTTCATGATGAAACAGCCGCTTATTATTTTTAAGATGGGCAAGCTTACAGATTAAAAGCTGCTTTCACTTTATCAACGTAGTCCAGTTTTTCCCAGGTGAAGAGTTCTACTTCCACTGATTTTTCGTTTTTCTTTCCTTTGTTGAATACTTTAGTAACCACTTTAGGTTCGCGGCCCATGTGACCATAAGCAGCAGTTTCGCTATAGATTGGGTTACGCAGTTTCAGACGTTGTTCGATAGCGTACGGACGCAGGTCGAAGATTTCTTCCACTTTCTTCGCGATTTCGCCATCAGTCAGGTTTACTTTGGAAGTATTGTAAGTATTCACGTAAATACCGCAAGGTTTAGCTACACCGATAGCGTAAGAAACCTGTACCAGTACCTCATCGCAAACACCGGCAGCAACCAGGTTTTTAGCGATGTGACGGGTAGCGTAAGCAGCAGAACGGTCTACTTTGGAAGGATCTTTACCAGAGAAAGCACCACCACCGTGAGCACCTTTACCACCGTAAGTATCAACGATGATTTTACGGCCAGTCAGGCCGGTATCACCGTGAGGACCGCCGATAACAAATTTACCGGTTGGGTTGATGTGGTGTTGGATATCATAACCATCGAACAGATGTTGCAGTTCTGGTTTCAGTTTTGCTTTCACGCGAGGAATCAGGATATTGATCATATCCGCTTTGATTTTCGCCAGCATAGCCTCGTCTTGGTCGAAATCATCGTGCTGTGTAGAGATCACGATAGTATCGATACGAACTGGTTTATTATCATCAGAGTATTCGATAGTCACCTGGGATTTTGCATCCGGGCGCAGATACTTGATTTCTTTATTTTCACGGCGCAGTTCAGCCAGTTCCAGCAGCAGTTTGTGTGCCAGATCCAGTGCCAGTGGCATGTAGTTTTCAGTTTCGCGAGAAGCGTAACCGAACATCATACCTTGGTCGCCTGCACCTTGTTCTTCAGGAGATTTACGGTCAACACCCTGGTTGATATCAGGAGATTGTTCATGGATAGCGGAGAGGATACCACATGAATTAGCTTCGAACATGTATTCGCTCTTAGTGTAACCAATTTTACGGATTACTTCACGGGCAATGTCCTGTACATCGAGATAAGCTTCGGATTTCACTTCACCCGCCAGCACAACCTGACCTGTAGTTACCAGTGTTTCACAAGCAACTTTAGATTTGGCATCGTATGCGAGGAAGTTATCAATCAACGCATCAGAAATCTGATCTGCAACTTTGTCTGGGTGGCCTTCTGAAACGGATTCAGATGTAAATAAATAAGGCATAAAAAACTTGGATTAGCAGTTTTATGGTTTGGTATAAATAACTCGCAGTTTCAGACTGTACTGAGAATGATTGCCACCGCCAGCTTTCACGCGGGGAACATCCATCATCAATGAGGAGAAGCCCTCCAGTTTGAATCCGTTGTTAGTTTCATTCTTTTTGATCAACTGAGCCATGTAGTGGTTCAGGCTAAATTTGTATTGTGCAACCATTACACCTCCAAAGTTGGTGACAATCTGCTTAGGTGCGGTATAAAAAGTTGTACTTCCTGCATCAATCGGGACCTTGGTGGAATCGCCGTTTGTATACTGGCGCAAAGTTAAGCTAGATGGCTCAATAAAAATATTATTTTTATCACTTTCTCCCACAGTTATCTGCGTGATAATCAGTTCAGCAGAGTTGATAATTACATTCGGGAAATTCTCCAGATTAGGGATGGTCACTTTCGTGAACAAGCCAGGAGCCGCCTGCAAGAACAGGATACTGTCGCCTTTAGGATTATTCGTGTTAATATAATTGCCTGCTTCAGAGCCGTTATAATTACGAAGGAAAGTAGTCGCATGGCCGCTGGTAGAGCCGCTAAAGCCAAATGCGGTACGCATGGTAGAGTCTTTTCCATTGGCTTTATAGAACACGGTCAGTTTGGTATTTACACTGTTCATGTTCACATACAGCATATTCTTGTGGTTCGCTGCCATGGTATCCGGAATGATGGCAAACCCTTTCAGGAAATCGCGGAAAGAGGAATCTGTAGCAAAAGCGCCGTCCGACTTCTGTTGCAGCAATAAGTTACCAAAAGCGCTGCTCAGTTTAATACGGATCTGTGCCGCTTCCATCGTTCCCAACACGTTCACAGAGTCGCGTGCAGAAAGCGGTGTAACGGTAGCAGTACCCAACAATTCTCCTGGATTATACCCCAACACTTTATTGTAGGCATAATTGGAATCAATTTTGAAACCTGGTTCATTCATCCGGTAAACATTGAATGTTTGCGGAGTGGTAGAATCCCCGGTATAGCCAGAATAGCTCAGGGAGAGCACTACGGAGTCCAGTGTTTGGTTAGTACCTTGGAAAGTAAAAGCACTTTGAGGCAACCCTACCTGCATGAATAAGAAGGCATGGGTTTTCCCAAATACCGGATCTGCAGTGATGGAGCCGAGAATATGCGTATAGCTATTAAAGTTGTTGATTATAGTTGAATCGTATTTTGATACGTTCCTGGTAATAATATTGGAAACTATTGAATCCTGGCTGTTTACCAGATCCCCTGGAGGGATCAGGTTTGTACCGAGGAGGGTCGCCTGATTACAACCGGAGGATGCGTATAATACAGAGACAATGGCAGCTACGTAGCTTAGGTTCCTGAGTTTAATCTTCACGCGTTATGGTGTTTATGAGTAGTTGAGTTGCCGAACATTCGTTTCATCAAAGCTATTTACCCAGTAACTGGTTATATAGCTGCAGGTAATCACCCAGATCTTCATTTTCTTTCTTGAAAGGCAGTATGATCTTGCCTTTTTCAGCCTTCACCTCATCCACCACTTTTTTCTCCAGTTTGTCGGCTGCAAGTACCACGGCATCTGCATATTTGGCAGCGCCTCTGTTCAATGCGGAATTGGTTCCTTCCTTGAACAGTTCCATATCTTTCTCTTTGATCTGGTTACTGATGGTAGCTTTCTTTACAAAAGTTGTTCCCAGTTTTTCTTTGAAGGTATTAGGAAGCATGGAGTAAACGATTTTGCTGTTGGCAAAAACCGGTTCTTTCTTATAGGCAGTTTTCAGATACATTGGTATCAGGGAGGTCATCCAACCACTACAGTGAATGATGTCCGGAGGCCATCCGAATTTCTTCACCGTTTCTAAAGCTCCCTTACAGAAGAATACAGCACGGGCAGCATTATCATCAAAGAATTGTTCATTCTCGTCAGCAAATACTGTCTTACGCTTGAAATAGTCCTCGTTATCCAGGAAGTAGACCTGCAGTCGGGCATTAGGAAGCGATGCTACCTTAATGATCAACGGATAATCATCCCCGTCAATCACGATGTTAATACCAGACAACCTTACCACTTCGTGCAAACGGTGTCTTCTCTCATTAATAATTCCAAATCTCGGCATGATCACTCTCACTTCCAGTCCGGCCTCATTGGACTTAATTGCCATTTTATTGACCATCGCCGCGTAATCACTCAATTCCAGGTAAGGCGACATCTCTTGGGCAATAAAAAGAATTCTTTTCTTTGTGGACATTTAACGCTGATTATTAATGCAGTAATTTTTAATTTGGCTTGCAAAATTACGGATTTTTTACGGAATATTGGCCAATCTGTCAGTTTTAACATCCTTTTTAACAATGTTTTATGTATCAATTTAAGCGTGGTATTGACCTGAAGAAGCACCTGGACCTGGTAAGAAAAAGTGGCAAAACAATTGGTTTTGTGCCTACTATGGGCGCCCTGCATAGCGGGCACCTGTCACTTATTCAGGCCGCAAAAAAAAATACCGATGTGGTAGTTTGTAGCATCTTCGTCAACCCAACTCAATTCAATGACCCGAAAGATTTTGAAAAATATCCCATAACAATTGAAGCCGATATTAAAAAATTAAATGATGTATCAACGGATATTGTTTTCCTTCCATCCGTAGATGAAATGTATCCTGAAGGGCTTTCTGACGGTATCCACTATGATTTTGGCGACCTGGAATCCATTCTGGAGGGGAAATTCCGCCCAGGACACTTCCAGGGCGTCGGCCGCATTGTACATAAATTGCTGGATATCGTTCAACCCAATAAACTCTTTATGGGCCAGAAAGACCTCCAACAGTGTCTTATCGTCAGTAAGTTACTCAAAATCATTGGATCTTCCACAGAATTAGTTGTATGTCCAACGGAAAGAGAGCCCGACGGCCTCGCTATGAGTAGCCGAAATGTCCGCCTCTCTCCCGCTGCCCGCAAGACAGCAGTAGCCATCTATCAGGCATTGACAACACTGAAAAATAACTTCGGTAAAGATCTCTTGTTCATGGAATCAGCCCATGAAGCCATAGATCAACTCAAAGAACTTGGATTCGAACCGGAATACGTGGACATCCTCGCCCTCAAAGACGATATGCTCCACTCACTCGATCAACCTGCCGATGACCATACCGTTGTTGTGGCTGCCATCGCTGCTTGGCTAGACGGCGTGCGCCTCATCGATAATATGATCCTTAAAGGCAAACTGTAAACCTCTCACACAAAGACGCAAAGGAAACGTAAAGACGCAATAGTTTTATACTATATATGTCCAAAGAATTGTTAAATTATTTTCGTAAATAATATCTTAACATTCCTTCAAACATAATCCATTGCCCCTTTGCTGCTTATGCGTCTTTGTTTGAATCACTTCGGCTTTGGGTCGAAACATTATTTTACATAGCTTTGCAGACACTCCTCCTCACAGGGAGTCGATTGAATTATGCAAATAGAAATATTAAAGTGTAAGATCCACCGCGCGGTCGTGACAGAAGCCAACCTCCAGTACGTAGGTAGCATTACCATCGATGAAGATCTGATGGATGCAGCGGGTCTCATTGAATACGAAAAAGTACAAGTCCTCAATGTAAATAACGGCGAAAGACTGGAAACTTATGTTATTAAAGGCAAACGCGGCTCTGGCGTTATCTGTATGAACGGCCCTGCTGCCCGCCTCGTTGCCCCTGGTGATATAGTAATCATTATTTCCTATGCTACCATGGACTTCGAAGAAGCTAAAAAATATACGCCAATAGCCGTCTTCCCTAAAGAAGGCAACAAATTATAATCGCCCTGACCGGTCTCTAACCAATTGTAACACCCTAAACTATCGCCAATATGCCTAAAGCACTTAAGAACCTCATTAAGTTTATCTGTTTTTTCGGCATAGGTGTACTCCTCATCTGGTTAGTTACCAAAGACCTGACACCCGAAGAATGGGATCAGATGAATCAGGCATTCCATCGCGCAAACTACTGGCTGGTAATCCCCGCAGTCATACTCGGTATTGCCAGCCACTGGTTCCGCGCTACCAGATGGAAATTACTCATGAAACCACTGGGTCACCAACCCACTACCCTCAATACCCTTTTTGCGGTGATGGTAGGCTATCTCGCTAATCTTGCCGTTCCTCGACTCGGCGAAGTTACCCGCTGTGGTATCCTAGCCCAATACGAAAAAATCCCTGCTGATAAACTCGTTGGTACGATGATCGCCGAAAGAGCAGTAGATATGCTCTGCCTCATCTTACTCATGGCCCTGACCGTACTCACGCAAGTAGAAGTACTCGGTAGCTATGTAAACCGCGATATTCTCACCCCTATCGGCAACAAAATAGCGAACGCCAATTTTGTACAATTACTCGTATTACTGCTGATACTTGCCGCTGCAATAGGTATCACTATCTGGCTGCTGAAAAAATTCGCCCGATCTAAAGCTGCTGTTACCATTAAAAGCCTGGCCCGTGGGGTGATGGAAGGCATTCTCTCCATCGGCAAAATGGAAAACAAATGGGCGTTCATCTTCCAATCAATCCTCATCTGGTGTTGCTACCTCTCTCAGGTGTATATCGGATTCTACTGCCTGTCTGAAACCACGCACCTCGGTATCCCCGCTGCATTGGCAGTACTGGTGATCGGTAGTATAGGCATGATCGTTACCCCCGGCGGTATCGGCGCCTACCAAACACTGGTACAGAAAACACTGGAACTCTACGGTATCAATAAAGTCATCGGATTCGCCTTTGGCTGGATCATCTGGGTAGTGCAAACGATCCTGGTAATAGTACTGGGCTTTGTGAGCCTTATCGCTCTTCCGATCTACAATAAAAACCGCCATCAAAAACCTGGCATCATTCCTACCAGCAAATAATTTATCTTATTATCGACTGTCACCAGGTTGCTCCTTTTGCTTCTTGGATAAGTTTCCATGGTATTTCACTATTCCATTTCTTGCTGATCATCTACTGCTATAACTTAGCGAATCAATCCTAAACAACAATAGGAATATTGATTTTATCTCAACGGTTTTCATTAACTTTAATTTAATGCCTACATTAGATCTAAAACCGTAACATCGCACATCTATTTGTGAATTTTTGAATGTAAAAAAGTCCGTATGCGTTTGCAGAAGAGTGAGAACCTGGATATTATGACAATGCCCACAGCAGTTATACCAAAAAAAGTTACCCGCAAAAAGGCTCCTGCGGAGAAAAAGAAAATGATTGCAAGGGATGTCAGTTGGCTGGCATTCAATGCAAGAGTACTACAGGAAGCTGGAGATAAAACGGTCCCCATCTATGAAAGGATCCGTTTTCTTGGAATATTCTCCAACAACCTGGATGAATTTTTCCGCGTACGTGTTGCTACCCTGAAACGCATGCTCTCCTTCGGAAAATCCGCTGTCAAAATGCACCTTGAAGAAAACCCCGGAAAAATTATTGACTCCATTCAGACTATCGTAATGGAACAACAAAGGGAGTTTGACAGAATTTGGAAGGAGATCGCAGTTGAAATGGAAGAACAAAATATCTTCCTGCGCACAGAAAAACAACTGAATAAAGAACAACAGAAATTTGTACTGAACTACTTCAACGAACAGGTAAGAACGAATATCATTCCCCTGATGATTGAAAGTATTCAACAGTTTCCTATTCTGCGTGATAAATCCATTTACCTGGCCGTAGTACTTGCCCGACAGGATAATAGCATCGGGCAGAAATTTGCCCTGATCGAAATTCCTTCTGTCCTACCAAGGTTTATCATCCTGCCGGCAAAACCAGGCGAACATGATATCATTTTGCTGGAAGATGTCGTGAGATTCTGTCTCCCTAATATCTTCTCTTACTTCGGCTTCGACAAATTCAGTTCCCATATCATCAAGGTAACCCGCGATGCAGAACTGGATATCGATAATGATATTGCCGACAGTATCATTCATCAGATTGAGAAAGGATTGAAAGACCGCCGTAAAGGTAAGCCAGTACGCTTCGTCTACGATAAGGACATCGATCCCCTCTTGTTGGAATACCTGATCCGCCGCCTCGGTCTCTCCGGAAAAGATAACCTGATCCCCGGCGCTCGTATCCACAACTTTAAGGATTTCATGGACTTCCCGGAAACCATCTTTCCACCACATTCTCATCGCAAATCTTTTACACATCCCCTCTTCCTGAATGCTAGCAGTGTAATGCACGTCGTGCAAAGACAGGATGTAATGCTGCATTTCCCTTATCATTCATTTGATATCATCATAGATCTCTTGCGGGAAGCCGCTATCGATCCGAATGTTTCCAGCATCAAGATGACTGCTTATCGCCTAGCTAGGAATTCTAAAATTGTCAATGCCCTCATCAATGCCGCACGCAATGGGAAGCATGTAACCGTCATCTTGGAACTCCGCGCTCGATTTGATGAAGCGGCCAACCTCGACTGGAAAGCACGTCTGGAAGACGAAGGGGTTAAAGTACTGCTGGGCATTCCCAATATGAAAATACACGCCAAGTTATGCGTGATTAAAAAACGTATTGGCAATAAAACAATTCAATGCGGATTTGTCAGCACCGGTAACCTCAATGAAAGAACCGCTCGCGTATACGGCGATCACTGCTTACTCACCGCCAACCGCGCTATCATGGCAGATATTAATAAGATCTTTGCCTACCTGGAAAATGGTCGACACGATATCAAATTATTGGAAGGCTGTAAAACGCTGCCGGTTAGTCCGCTGAACATGCGCAACACGTTCCTCCGACTGATAGACCGCGAAATCAAAAATGCCCGCAATAAAAAGAAAGCGAGTATCATCATTAAGATGAACTCCTTATCTGACGCCGTGTTGATCGCTAAGCTCTACGATGCCGCCAAAGCCGGTGTGGATATTAAAATGGTGATCAGAGGTATCTGTTGCGCCTATACGGAGAATAAAAAGTGGAAGAAGAATATACATGCTGTCAGCATCGTGGACGAATACCTGGAACATGCCAGGGTGTTTATTTTCCACCATGGCGGACAGGAGAAAGTATACATTGCTTCTTGCGACTGGATGATCCGCAACCTCGATCATCGGGTAGAAGCTGCTGTGCCAATTACGGACCCGGCTATACGAAAAGAGCTGTATGAAATCATGAAAATCCAGCTCAGCGGAAATGTAAAAGCACGTATACTGGATAATGAACAGAAAAACGAATACTACCGAGAAGGCGATAAAAAAATCCGATCCCAGGTAGAAATCCTAAAATATCTACAAGAAAAACAATACCAGTAAGCAATTGCTGGTATTGTTTTTTAGAGGAAGAGAAAAATAATTATTTTTGCGTCTTAATTAACGCGTTCAGATGAAGTTAGCTGCGATAGATATTGGATCAAATGCTGCGAGGCTCCTTATTTCAGAGGCCTCTCCCAACCGTACAGGGGCAATGGATTTTACCAAGGTAAACCTGGTAAGAGTACCGCTGCGTCTGGGTTTTGATGTATTTGATACCGGAAAAATATCTGAAAAAAGAGCAGTCTGCTTACTGGACACCATCCGCGCCTACAAACTGCTGCTGGATGTTTATGAGGTAAAATACCTGAAAGCATGTGCTACCTCTGCCATGCGCGATGCCATCAATGGCCCAGAGCTATTGCAGGAAGTACGTAACCAAACAGGCATCGATATCAAGATCATCAGCGGCCAGGAAGAAGCTTCCTATATTTACGAAAACCATGTAGCGGAACAGTTGGATAATACCAAATCTTACCTCTACATCGATGTAGGTGGTGGTAGTACCGAGCTCACCCTGTTTAGCAATAAACAACTCATATTCAAAGAATCTTTCAATATCGGTACCATTCGGTTACTCCATAGCCAAGTACCAGACAGTACCTGGCAACAGTTGAAAGATTTTCTTAAATCTAACCTTCGCGGCATTGGTCCTATGGTAGCCATTGGATCCGGTGGTAATATCAACAAGGTTTTTTCCCTCTCCAAACGCAAAGAAGGCAAACCGCTCTCCCTCGAAACACTGAAGGATTATTACAAGGAATTCGCCAGCTTCAGCGTAGAAGAACGCATACATATCTATAATCTTCGGGAAGATCGTGCAGATGTGATTGTACCCGCATTACAGATCTATATCAATGTGATGCGCTGGGCCGATACTGCCGAAATTTTTGTTCCTAAAATTGGTCTGGCCGATGGCTTGATCCATGCACTTCACGCGGAAATTGCTGCCACTACCAGCCTTATATAAAAAACATTTCCGTTTTATTTTTTATATCCCCACCTTTGCGGAAAGCAAATGCTTACTGCTTATGTCTGTCAATAAAGAAATCAAGCGTGTCACCACGCATGTATTACAGAAGATGAAGGTAGACGGGGAGCGTATTTCCATGCTTACCTGCTACGACTACTCCATGGCGCGTATTCTGGATGATGCCGGAACGGACATTCTACTGGTGGGCGACTCTGCATCCAATGTGATGGCTGGTCATGAAACTACCCTGCCTATTACGCTAGACCAAATGATCTATCATGCACAGTCGGTTGTAAGAGCTATCAAACGCTCCTTTGTAGTAGTGGATCTGCCTTTCGGATCCTATCAAGGTAATTCCAAAGAAGCCTTGAATTCTACCATCCGTATCATGAAAGAAACCGGTGCACATGGTATCAAGATTGAAGGTGGCGAAGAAATCATTGAATCTGTAAAACGTATCATCAGTGCAGGCGTTCCCGTTATGGGGCACCTCGGCCTGACGCCTCAGTCTATTTATAAATTCGGCACCTATGCTGTTCGCGCTACAGAAGACGCGGAAGCTGCCAAATTAATCAATGATGCTAAGCTGTTACAGGATGCAGGTTGCTTCGCCATTGTACTGGAAAAAATCCCCGCACAATTAGCGAAAAAAGTAGCCGAAGAACTGTACATCCCTATCATTGGTATCGGCGCCGGAAAATATGTAGACGGTCAAGTGCTGGTAATGCACGATATGCTGGGTATCAACAAGGATTTTAAACCTCGCTTCTTACGTCGCTACTTGGATCTGTACACAGAAATTTATGATGCCACACAGGCATATATTAAAGATGTGAAGTCCAAAGACTTCCCCAACGATAACGAACAATATTAGTATCATTCAATTGATAAAAAAGCGTGCTGCAGAAATACAGCACGCTTTTTTTGTTGCACAATTTTACTTATATTCGCCAGATAGAATGAACTATCTGTTAAACATACAGCTTTCTCTTCTCTCCTATCTACGGAGCACTTGCTCCCACGTGCCTTAATGGCTAACGGGGTTACCCTCTTTTTATTTCCAGAATCTTAGTGGCAGTCTGCATGGTGCAGATTGATTACTTACGTACATGCGTACACGATGGTGCATGCAGGCTTCCTGCTTTTATGCATTCATTTTCGTATAGCCATGTACGTTAGAAGCCTTTTTATATATAAACCAATTCCATCGACACATGAAAAAGATCACCATCATCGGCGCCGGAAAAATCGGCGAAACAGCCGCATTCCTATTACAACAGTCCGGCGATTACCAAGTAACAATGGCCGATAGTAACCCGCACATGCTGGAAAAGCATGTATCTGCCGGTGTAAAGCCACTGCTGCTGGATGTAAATGATGCCAATGCTCTCCAAAATGCCTTGCAGGAACAAGATATCGTTCTTAGCGCCGCGCCTTTCTTCCTGAATGTTAAAATTGCCACTGCGGCAGCCCAAACCAACACCCATTATTTTGACTTGACGGAAGATGTGGCCACTACCAATGCCATCCGTGAAATTGCCAGCAAAGCCGGCGTGAGCTTCATGCCACAATGTGGCCTCGCTCCCGGATTCATCAGCATTGCAGCATTTGATATCGCCAAACAATTCGATTCCCTGGATAGCGTTCGCCTCCGCGTAGGCGCCCTGCCACAATTCCCTACCAACAGCCTCATGTATAACCTTACCTGGAGCACGGATGGCCTGATCAATGAATACTGCAATCCCTGCGATGCCATTCATGAAGGTGTAAGAAAAGAGGTCATGCCGATGGAAGGATATGAGAAATTTGCCCTGGATGGCGTGGAATATGAGGCTTTTAATACCTCTGGCGGGCTCTCTGCACTAGCAGAAATATTGGACGGGAAAGTCTATAACCTGGACTATAAAACGGTTCGCTATCCTGGCCATTGCAATCTTATGAAGATTTTATTGAATGAGTTAAAATTGAATAAAAAAAGAGCAATGCTGAAGGAAATAATGGAGGATAGCATACCTTTCACCCCGCAAGATGTGGTACTGGTATTCGTTTCTGTTTCCGGTATGGTCAATGGCCGCTCCGTACAGCGTTCCTACTCCCGTAAGATCTATAACCAACAGATTAGTGGAAAGGATTTTACCGCTATACAGTTGACTACCGCCGGTGCCGCTTGTGCTGTGATTGATTTACATACGAAAGGAGCTTTACCTAAACAGGGATTCGTTCGTCAGGAAGACGTACTTTTCAGCGATCTGATTGCCAACAGGTTTGCATCCTACTATAACAACTAATAATACCACCATGCTGAGTGAGATTTTGAATGGCCTGATGAGCCGTTACCAGGAACGTGTTCCGGATGTAGCGGCAGTTATCCAGACGATGATAGCTGAAGGAATAATTCATCAGGCGGCCGACATTGAAAACGATCATATTGCGTTTCGTACGATGGGCGTGCCCCACCTGGGCGTACAATCCCTAGAGAAGATATTTCTCCATTACGGCTATACGAAAAAAGATCATTATTACTTTGCCGGTAAGAAACTGGATGCTTGGTGGTATGCGCCACCAGCGCCACAATACCCGCGTATCTTCATTTCTGAGCTGCGTGTGAAGGATCTGAGTGCCCGTGCACAGGAAATCATCCACAGCTATACCGATGAAGTGACTACGGATCCGGTAAATGCCCTGAACCTGGATGATAGTAAAGCAGTGGATACTTTCTTGCATAGCGGTTTATGGAGAACGCCTACCCTCGCGGATTTCAAGACACTTGCTGCCGAAAGTGAGTATGCTGCATGGGTTATCTATAATCGTTATTACCTGAACCATTTTACAGTTAGTGTTCACAATCTTCCTACAGGATATAATACCATCGCGGATTTCAACCAGTTTCTGGAAAAACATGGATTTGTATTGAATGATGCTGGTGGAAAGATTAAAGCCAGTCCGGATGGGAATTTACTGCAAAGTGCAACGGTGGCGCAAATGCTGACGGCCACTTTCGCGGGCGGCGACGAGTACAAGATCGCTGGTTCCTATGTGGAATTTGCCGAGCGTAGGGTATTGCCGCAATTCGCTAATTTGACCGCCGATGCGGTGAAGCGGGAACATCGCAGAGAGGGTTTCGAAGCCGGCAATGCGGATAAAATCTTCGAAAGTACCTACACTACCCAAACGGAAAAAATGTCGTAATTTCTTATTCGCTATAGGCGTATAACAAAAAATATTATGGAAGAGACTCTGAAATCTTTTGGTATCACCGCTCAGCAAAGTGGCGTCAGTACAGGAAAGCACTGGCTGCCAGGTGGTGGCGCCGTTATTACTTCCTCCTCCCCTGTGGATGGGAAAGTGATTGCTGCTGTAACATCCGCTAGTAAAGAAGACTACGATGCGGTAGTGGCAACTGCACACGAAGCATTTAAAACATGGCGCCAGTGGCCTGCTCCCCGTCGAGGTGAGGTGGTCCGCCAGATAGGGGAAGCACTTCGTAAACATAAACATGATTTAGGGAGACTCGTGTCTTACGAGATGGGAAAGAGCCTCCAGGAAGGGTTAGGGGAAGTACAAGAAATGATTGATATCTGCGATTTCGCAGTGGGTCTTTCTCGTCAACTGCACGGACTCACCATGCATTCTGAACGTCCTGGCCATCGGATGTACGAGCAATGGCACCCACTGGGTATTACAGGTATTATTTCCGCCTTCAACTTCCCGGTAGCAGTTTGGAGCTGGAACGCTATGCTTGCATGGGTTTGCGGAAATGTCTGCATCTGGAAGCCTTCTGAAAAAACACCGGTAACTGCTCTTGCTTGTCAACGTATAGTCGAGGCCGTATTTGCTGCCAATGACGTACCAGAAGGCGTTTGCTGCCTACTCACCGGCGGCCGCGATGCGGGCGAATGGTTGGCTTCTGATCATCGTGTACCACTCTTGTCCGCTACTGGTTCTACTCGCATGGGTAAGGCCGTAAGCGCTGCGGTGGGCGCACGCCTT
Organism: Chitinophaga sp.; assembly: GCF_019236475.1. Taxonomy (GTDB): domain Bacteria; phylum Bacteroidota; class Bacteroidia; order Chitinophagales; family Chitinophagaceae; genus Chitinophaga. The sequence goes on along the minus strand of NZ_JAFAIX010000010.1, from coordinate 137,110 downwards.
GGCCGCGCAATACTGGAACTGGGCGGCAACAATGCCATTATTATCTCAGAACACGCAGACCTGGATATGTCGCTCATTGGGGCCGTATTCGGCGCGGTAGGCACTGCGGGCCAGCGTTGTACCTCCACCCGCAGATTGATCATTCATGAGAAAGTATATGATCAGTTTGTAGCGCGACTCATCAAAGCATACGGACAACTACGTATTGGTAATCCGCTGGATGAAAACAACCATGTGGGTCCACTGATTGATCGGGATGCTGTAAACGCTTATTTGCAGAGTATCGAGGAGGTACACAAACAAGGTGGTAAATTCCTCGTGAAAGGCGGCGTACTGGATGGTCCAGAATATTCCTCCGGCTGCTATGTAAAGCCTTGCATCGCGGAAGTAAAAAATATCTACGATATCGTGCAGCATGAAACATTTGCGCCGATCCTCTACGTGATGAAATATGAGACCCTCACAGAGGCGATTCATATGCAGAATGATGTACCACAGGGATTATCCTCTGCCATCATGACCCTCAACCTCCGAGAGGCAGAACAATTCCTCTCTTCAGCGGGGTCCGACTGCGGTATTGCCAATGTAAACATCGGTACTTCCGGTGCTGAAATCGGTGGTGCATTTGGTGGGGAGAAAGAAACCGGTGGTGGCCGCGAAAGTGGCTCTGATGCGTGGAAAGCGTATATGAGAAGACAAACAAACACTATAAATTACTCTACCAAACTGCCGCTGGCACAAGGTATTAAGTTCGACTTATAGTTATAGAAAAACCTTTTTGGATCGCAGCTCCGACGCCAGGCGTCGGAGCTTTTAATTTCATTTCAGGTGTTACTGCCCGATCAGATTTTTAAAAGCGGTTGACAAAATCTTTGCGCTACTGCGCTTCTACATACATCGACGTTCCATGATTTCAAAAATAGTAGCGAGGCTAGAGAACCCCGCTTTTCGTTAAACGGAAACCATGCTTATGAGAAAAATACCTGATAGCAAGGATGCTATCAAATACTCTTCAGACCATAAATATGAAACTAATTTTTGAATATTCATATTCAACGTTTGTGCTACGGCTGTAATCGTTACTTCCTGCTAAATCGATTATAGGGTAGATTTCGTCTTACTTTATACAATTAATTAATATATATTCTATTAGAAATATCATATTCCAGCTATTTATAACCAGTCAACTACCCCATTACGCACTTATCATTTATATTTAATGTTATCCCGCTTTTTTCCCTACCTTTAACCTTATCTAGATTATTTTATACTTATTACGGGAAAATGTTGATCATGAAATTGTTTAGTCGAGAGGCAGCAGTCGTGGCCGGTTGTGTAGCTCTGATGACTGCGTTTAGTACCAAAACCATTGCACAATCCAAAACCCCAGTGCCCAAAAACTGGCATCTGTTGAGTTACGAAACAGACAGTGTTTACGGCACCGCTACTGAAAAAGCCTACAAAGAATTGCTGAAAGGCAAAAAAAGCACCCCAGTTATTGTGGCAGTGATTGATTCTGGAATTGATACCACGCATGAGGATCTGAAGCCTGTGCTATGGACCAATCGCCGGGAAATACCCAACAATGGCAAAGATGATGACGGTAATGGCTACATCGATGATATTCATGGATGGAACTTCCTCGGAGCCAAGAATGGCGCCAGCCTGAAAGAAGACTCTGACGAAGCAACCCGCGAATACTATCGTTTCAAACAGCAATATATCAATCCGGATTCCGCACTCGCAAAAGATTCCAAAGAATATGCTATTTGGCTGAAACTACAAGCTAAAGTAGAGAAGCCTGCTACCCAGTACAAGGTTTCTTATAAAACCATGTCCAAGCTGTCCGACAACCTCTCCAAGTGCGAAACTATCCTGAAGAATTACCTTCACCAGGATAACTTCACACTCGGTCAGATAGATAGTATCCAAACAACTAACCAGGATGTATTGCTGGCGCGCAATTTCGTATCTCGACTGCTGAAAAGCGCTGGCGATGAGCTTCCAGACTCCTTCAACGAATTCAAATCCGAATTTGACGAATACCTGAATGAACTGAAACGTAAGGCGGAAAGCACTGAAATAATGCCTAACGCCAACAGAGAAAAGATTGTAGGCGATAACTTCAATGATATCAACGACCGTAAATACGGTAACAACGATGTGATGGGTACTTTCGCCTTCCATGGTACTCACGTTTCTGGCATCATCGGCGCGGTGCGCGACAATAAAACTGGTATTGAAGGGATTGCAGATAATGTGCGCATCATGGCGGTGAAAGCCGTTCCAGATGGAGATGAGCGCGATAAAGACGTTGCCCTCGCCATTCGTTATGCAGTAGACAACGGCGCACAGATCATCAATATGAGCTTCGGTAAGCCTTATTCCCCACATAAAGACTGGGTGGATGAAGCCGTGAAATACGCAGAACAGAAAGGCGTACTGCTGGTGCATGCCGCAGGTAATGACGGTCAAAACAATGACTCCATCCCGAATTACCCTAATCCTAATTTCCTCTCCGGCGGAAAGGCTACGAACTTTATCACCGTAGGCGCAATCGGCAATGGCAGAGGAAAAGATAAAGTAGCTAACTTCTCCAATTATGGTAAACAAGAAGTAGATCTCTTTGCTCCTGGTGTACAGATCTATTCTACCATCCCTGGAGGTAATAAATACGGTGCTGCCAGCGGTACAAGTATGGCAGCTCCTGTGGTAGTAGGCGTTGCAGCCTTGGTTTTGTCTTACTACCCAGACCTCAGTGCTAAACAACTGAAATTTGTACTGGAGAAAAGCGCTACTCCCCTGCCTGACGGTACTACCCTGGTCAACAAACCAGGTACAGAGGATACAGAAATTAACTTCGCTGATCTCTCTGCTACCGGCGGTATTATAAACGCATATGAGGCACTAAAATTGGCTGCTACCATTAAAGGCGACCGTGTAGAGCCGAAAAAACACAAGGCTAAAATGAAGCCTGTTAAGAAGAATTAAAACGTGTCTGACTAAAATATAAAAAGAAGTTGTATCAAAAAAGAGGGAGTGACGTCGTAAACGTCACTCCCTCTTTTTTGCTTTTCGTTGTCCCTGTCCGCTGGCCAGGGACAATGGAAAAGAGCGTTTTTATCTAACTAATCTGATAGCGAAAGGATAACGGTAATTCTCTCCTTTACTCGCACTCACGGCAGCTATAATGGAGAACACGATGTTGCAAATACCCAGTATACCATAGAGCCCCATCCATCCGATAACGTTGAATCCTGCGCCGGAAAATCCAATCATGGAAGCGCCCAACATGAGGATACCTGTGGTAATGAAACCGATTATTATCAGCACAACTGATACCAGACTAATGGTAATTTGAAAATTAAGGGCTTCTTTACCCTGTTGTTCTATGTAAGCAGAATCGTTGCGCTTCAGCAGCCATAATACCAGCACCAGTATGATATTACCTGCCCAGCCCCATTTAAATAACATAAAAGCGGCTATACCTGCTAAATGCAAAATGGTGGCCCAAGTTCGTTCGTCTCTTTGGTCCATAGGAGAAAGTTTTAGGAGAAATTGAAGTTAAGAGGATATCCTGAAATTAGCAATACAGTGAAAGAAAAGAAAACTACAAACCTATAAGCCGGATTCTGTGAACCCCGGCAAGCCGGGGAGCTGCTACCATTTATCTACGACGATGTTCACACACCGCCTGTATCTGCCTACCCTCGGTCATCGGACGAGCAGCCCTCAATCGACCGTATACATGGCATTTCAGCACGCAAGGTTTACCCGCATAAACAGTTACCTGTCTACACCGTGGGCGCTTACCCCACATTTTCACCCTTACCTGTGCCGAAGCACAGGCGGTTATTTTCTGTGGCACTGGCTGTCCTATTTCAAGGAAATAGTCCCACCCGTTAGGTGGTGCGTTGCTCTACGCTGTCCAGACTTTCCTTCTTCCTGCTCAATGTCAGAAAGACGATAGCACGGTTTGTAGTTAGAATACAAAGGTAGGAAAATTTCTTCGGAAACCATTAACAGAAAAGGGATTGCAGACTTTGATTGTCGCAATCCCTTTGCTGTATTGGAATTCCTAATATATCTTTTAATACTATTTGAAGTTAATCTCTGTAGCACCATAGCCATAACGGGCGTGGTATTGATTCACGAAGTTCGCTACTTCTGGCGTTTGACGCAGAATATTATGGATCTCGTCTTTCAGTTTGCCTTTTCCTACGCCATGAATTACGATCAGATGATGTTGTTTATGGGAGATAGCCAGATCTAGGTATCGCTGAAATGCATTCAACTGGATAGCCAAGATCGCAATATTGCTTAGCCCTTTCCAATTTTTCTCCAGCTTCTCTATGTGCAGATCTACTTCATGTTTCGGCTCCAGTGTGGTTTCTGGCTGCAACTGAATTTTACTCAGCAAACTAGCCATAGTACCAGATCCGATTTTCGCAATGTCTGGCTTCTTTCCTTTCGCGGCCGCGGCAGCAGGCGTTTCCTGTACAGGAGGCAGCTCTGGCTTTTCTTCCGCTTTAGTAGGATACTTTTCAAACAGCGGAATAGTCAGCGTGGCTTCTGCTTTGGTCCTTAATTCTTCCAGTTGCACAAACATCTGTTTGGCTTTGATCTTCCATGTTTTTTTAACAGAAGAAGCCAGTTCTGGCTGTGCATCTTTCAAGACAAAAGTGAATTCAAATCTTGGGTTATCATTCAAAGATTCGAACAACAAATCTGTCAAATAAAAATGGTTATAAGGATGGATCTCATTCTTGATTTCCAAGTCCAACTGATTGTTCAGCCATACCTGAAAATAGAAACGCATCGCATGCGGGGTGTCATTAAACAGATGGAATTTCATCAACTTGATCGTTTCATCGAAACCATCATGATGATACACCGGCAGTACCGAAAGGAACATGCCTTTATCTGTTTTCAGGTCCTCATATTTGCTGCGATTCACTTTGATTTCATCGCCAGGAGTCAATTTAGGTTTGGGTTTCACCAACTTCTCCTTTGTAAAACGATGGAAGTAAGGAAAGTCGATCTGATCCAGGTACACTGGAAAAGAGGTTCCTTTTACTTCAATCATTACCATATTATCATTCACAATTTCTACTACAGTTCCTTCTTCTTTGGAACTCAACAGCAGAACTTTATCTCCGATTTCGTATTTCATAATTGCATTCTTGCTGCAAAGCTAAATTTTTTCCGGCAAAGAAAAGAGTGGAGAATGAAAGGTTTATACGGGCAGACGCCAGCAAAAAAGAGGAACAGATACAGTAACAGAAAGAAATTGCAGGAGAGGTTCCTGTAAGAACAGGGTTAACAAACCCGCCTAACGTGTATGCCTGTATGAAAATCAGGCTGATTCATCGTCCTTAATACCGGCAGTATAGTGCCGACTGTGCTTCTTTTCCGGATGACGGCGCATGTAGTCATCTACTGAAATGGGGCCGCTTCCTTCTACCAGGAACAAGGCAAGCAGTAACAGGACAAGGAGTGAAAGGCCTAACACCGGGTATACCTGGAACAAACCAGTACGCGAGTGCACAAAAAAGAGCGCACCCAAAAGAATTGGTAAGTTCAATGCTGAGGCAAAACGAGTGTAAAGTCCCGAAGCGATAAATAATCCACCTACGATGTGCACAAAAACAATATAATGCGCAATGTAGAATGCGACAGCTGTCAACGCCGGGTGATCAGTAATCATGGCGGTAAGCGCATCCCTGTTCATGACGAACAAAACGCCTACATACATCAGAAATCCACCCAGTGCCATTCTGACAAAACTGAGCCATTTGGGGTAATGAGCATCTCCCCATTTTTCGATTTTTTGTAGCGTGTTCATAAAATCAGATTTTATGGATCAAAGAGCTACAATTAAGTTACGAAAAATTTATTGTTTTTTGAGTTTACTGTGACTGTAACTGTACAGGAAATAGATAGCGAGGCCAGCCAGCAGCCAGATGGTGAATACGATCCAGTTTTTAAGACCGATTTCTGTCATCAAGTAAAAGCAGCTTAAAAGTCCCAGAACGGGTATAGCAGAGAGCCTGCGTACACAGGCCAAAATAATCGTTATAATGGCTACTACTGCAAACAGCATGAATGGAATATTATGCTTCCATACCTCCCATCCCGTGCTGAAAGTCAGGCGATCCAGGATATCCCCGCCGAAGAAATATAACAGCGCAGCTACCACTGGTGGCACCACATAAAGGCTGTTGATATATGGCAGGCGGAATCGCTTTTCAGCGGTTTTCTCTTGTGGAGGTAGCATCAATACCCCGCCACAAACCAGGATAAAGGCGAAGAGGGTACCAATACTAGTCAGATCTGTAACAATCGTGAGGTTCAGGAACAATGCCGGAACACCTACGATAATACCGGTGATGATAGTGGCGAAAGAAGGGGTTTTGAACCGTTTGTGGATGGTGCTGAATTTCTTTGGCAGCAGGCCATCTCTACTCATACTCATCCAGATACGTGGCTGCCCGATCTGGAATACCAACAATACGCTGGTAGTAGCTACCACCGCACTCACAGAAATAAGATAACTAATCCATGGCATGTTTACTTTATCAAACACAAAAGCCAGCGGATCGGCTACTTTCAGCTCCGTGAAAGGCACCATACCAGTGAGGATAAAAGAGATAAGGATATATAAAACGGTACAAATAATCAGGGAATAGATCATGCCTTTAGGCAAATCTCGCTGTGGGTTGGCACATTCTTCTGCAGTAGTACTTACGGCATCAAAACCGATATAGGCGAAGAACACGGCAGAAACGCCCTGCAAAACGCCAGAGAAGCCATTAGGCATAAATGGATGCCAGTTCTCTGTTTTTACAAAGAAAGCACCTACAGCTATTACAAAGAGAATCACGGCTATTTTCAGGCCTACCATCAGATTGGCGGTACGCTTACTTTCCTGGATACCTACATAGGCCAGGTAAGTCACCAGTACTACAATCATAAATGCGGGCAGATTGAGAATAACCGGCACACCAAAGATATGAGGGGCTGCAGCCATTAATGCTGGAGATGCACTGTCGTAGTTATTGGTCAGCCAATCCGGGAGTCCTATCCCCAAGCCATTCAGGAGGTTATTAAAATAGCCGCCCCAGGAAATGGCCACGGCGATATTCCCAATAGCATATTCCAGGATCAACGCCCACCCGATTACCCAGGCAGCCAGTTCTCCGAATGTAACGTAAGAATAAGTATAAGCAGAGCCGGAAACAGGTACCCTGGATGCAAATTCTGCATAACAGAGGGCAGAGAAGCCACAAGTAACGGCTGTGATAACAAAGAGAATTGATACGGCGGGGCCACCATGAAAAGCGGCTTCTCCAATGGTGGAGAAGATACCGGCGCCGATAACGGCTGCAATACCCATCGCGGTGAGATCCTTCACTTTCAGGACCTTATGCATTCCACCTGTCTCATGTCCGTCTGATAAACCGGCGTTGGCGTCTTTTAAAATGGTTGCGAGCGACTTTTTACGAAACAGCGAATTGGACATCGGCGTGGATTATTACAGTTTTGGGCGCGAATATATGGGAAAAAGTTATAAAAAATATTTTACAGTAAATTAAAAAATCCGGGCCTAGGCCCGGATTTTTACTTCAAATTATGTTTCAACAGATTATTGCTGACGGTTCAACAGGAAATCTGCCAGTTCTCGCAATGGTTGCTTACGACTGCTCAATACAGCGATGTCTTCCAGATTTTTGAAAGCCATCTGGGTAAATCGCTCCTTCTCCTTTTCTGCCCATTCATCCACTTTGCAATCGCGGAAAAGTTGCAGAACCCTAGCTACTTTATCATCTGGATTGGATGCCAGCAGCGACTTCAGCTCGGCTTTCTGCGCAGGATTACACAGCTCAAAGGCTTTCAGGAGCAAGAAGGTCTTTTTATTGGCCAAAATATCTCCCCCCTGCTGTTTACCAAACTTCTCTGGATCGCCAAAGGCGTCCAGGAAATCGTCCTGAATTTGAAAGGCAATCCCTACGTTTTTACCGAAGGAATATAGATGTCCTTGATTGCCTTCACTACCACCGCCGATGATCGCTCCCATTTGGAGACTAGCAGCCAGTAGTACAGAGGTCTTCAGGCCAATCATATTCACGTAAGCATCGTAGTCCACTTCTTCTGGGTCCAGGAGTTCAAAATCCATGTCCAGTTGCTGGCCTTCACATACTTCGATGGCTGCTTTATTGAATACAGATACCAGTTTTTTCTGGTATTTGGTATGTACTCTATTTAATCGTTCATATACATTGATCAGCATCACATCTCCTGAGAGGATGGCGGCTGTTTCGCCGTAGACCATATGAACAGTCGGATTTCCCCTGCGGATAGGGGCTTTGTCCATAATATCGTCGTGTATCAGGGTGAAATTATGGAAGAGTTCTACCGCACTGCCGGCGTGAAATGCATCCTGGTGCAGCTCATCGAACAGTTCATTACCCATCAGGCATAATACAGGTCGGATACGTTTACCTCCTATTTCCAGGATATGTCTGGCGGCGTCATAAAGCCGGTTAGGTTGCTCCGGGAAATGCAACTGATCGAAATGTTTACTGAACTGTCCTGTTAACTCTTTAAATGATTGCATTGCTGATATACGATTAAAATTATTTCTTCTTCTTTACGGTATTGCCTTTCTTTCCAGTTGCTTTTTTAGGTGCAGCTTTTTTCGCTGGCGCCTTAGTAGCTACCTTTTTAGGCGTCGCTTTTGTAGCCGCTTTTTTAGGTGCTGGTTTGGCGACCGCCTTTTTAGCAGTGGTTTTTACAGCAGCAGCTTTTTTAGGCGTCGCTTTGGTAGTTGCGGCTTTTTTTACTGTAGTTGCTGCTTTCTTTTTAGCAGTTGCTGCTTGTTTTTTTGCTGGCGCGACAACAGTCTTTCCAGTGGAAGCAGCCTTCTTCGTTGCGGGTTTCGAAACTACCGCTTTTTTAGCAACTGCTTTCTTTGGAGCTGCTGGCTTTTTAGCAACGGCTTTTGTCGCTTTAGGAGCGGCTTTACCTTTCTTCGCAGGAGCTTCAGCTTTTGTGGCTTTGGCTTTGGGAGCGGCGGCTGTCTTCTTAACCACTGGTTTTGTGGCAACTGCTTGCTGCTTACCTTTCGCTACTTGCTTAGTGGCAGCGGCTTTCGGAGCAACTGGTGTCTCTTTAGCTACTGGTTTCTCAGCAACAGCTTTCTTCCCTTTCGCTACTTGCTTAGTAGCGGCGGCTTTCGGAGCAACTGGTGTCTCTTTAGCTACTGATTTTTCAGCAACAACTTTCTTGCCTTTTCCTACTTGCTTAGTGGCAGCGGCTTTCGGAGCAACTGGTGTCTCCTTAACTGCTGCTGCTTCGGCAATGGCTTGTTTGCCTTTTGCTACCTGCTTAGTGGCAGCGGCTTTCGGAGCAACTGGCGTCTCCTTAGCTACTGGTTCTTCAGCAACGGTTTGTTTGTTGTCTTTTGCTACTTCTTTAGTGGCAGTGGCTTTCGGAGCGACTGGTGTCTCCCCAGCAACTGACATGGCTTCTACTCCTTTCTTCTTAGCTTTCGCTGTTTTCTTGGTAGCAGCAGGTTTCACGACTGCTTCCTTCGGCTTCACCACACCTGTTAATTCTGTGATAACAGGTGATTCTTGAGGCGCAACTATCGCTGAAAATACGTCTGGCTGTAAGCTCACAGGCACTTCCGGCGGAGTAAGGATACTCTCAGAAATAGATGCATGATCTATTGGTGGCATATCTATACCGTTTCCGATCTCAGTTTTAACTACCGGTTTAGGTATGAAATTACGTTGCTTGTCTTTTTTCTTTTTCTTCTTACCTGGATGTTGCTGTTGTTGCTGCACGGCCTGTCTAGGCTGCTGCACTCGTGGCTGCATTGTTTGCAGTTCTTCTTCCAGCTCATAATCCAACTGTCTTTTAGCCAGGTTGGCGGCAACCACACGGATTTCCACCTCCTGTCCTATACGGAACTTGCGACCGCTACGGGTACCTACCAGCGCATATTCCGCTTCACTGAAAATGAATTCTTCTTTCTTATTCAGGTTATGCACGCTTACCAGTCCTTCGCATTTGGTATCCTCGGTTTCCACCCAGAAGCCGAAATGCGCTACACCGCTGATTACACCCATGAAACTTTCACCGATGAATTGCTGCATGTATTCCACCTGTTTGTATTTATTGGCCGCACGTTCTGCTTCCATGGCCTTACGTTCCATTTCAGAGCAGTGCTTACATTCTTTTTCCATCTGTTTATTTGGATGGATATCATTGGCCAGCGCTTCAGCCAGTACCCGATGTACCAATACATCCGGATATCGGCGGATAGGCGAAGTAAAGTGACAGTAGTCGTCAAACCCAAGTCCATAGTGGCCTACGTTATCTATCGTATAGGCCGCTTTGGCCATGGTACGGATGCCGAGGGTTTCCAATACGTGCTGTTCTGGTTTTCCTTTCACCAGTTCCAGCATACGATTGAAAGATCGTGCGATGGTGTCTGGCGTACTCAGATCAAAACGATAGCCGAATTTATGCGCGAAAGATGCAAACACCTTCAGCTTTTCTGGGTCTGGTGTATCGTGCACGCGGTAAGGGAAAGGAACCGGCTGTTTGTTGACCTTAATTTTGGCCACATAAGCAGCCACCGTTCTATTGGCCAGCAGCATCATTTCTTCAATCAACTGATGGGCCTCTTTACTTTCCTTGATAATGATACCGATTGGTTTGCCTGTTTCATCCAGCTTGAAGCGCACCTCTTGGGAGCTGAAATTAATAGCTCCTTTAGAGAAACGGTCCTTGCGGAGGGTTTGGGCAATCTTATTCAGCAACAGGATTTCCTGTTTATAAGGTCCTTCGTTGGTTTCGATAATTTCTTGTACATCTTCGTACGTAAAGCGATGTGCAGAATGGATAACGGTTCTACCTATCCAGTGCTGCTTCACCTCTCCTTGTTCGTTCATTTGGAAGATGGCAGAGAAAGTATATTTATCCTCATGTGGGCGGAGTGAACAGAGTTCGTTGGAAATCTTCTCCGGCAGCATAGGTAGTACGCGGTCTGGCAGGTATACGGAGTTCGCGCGTTTCTCTGCTTCTTTGTCCAGTTCTGTACCTGGCAGTACGTAGTGACTTACGTCAGCGATATGTACCCCAATTTCATACAGTCCGTTTTTCAACAGGCGAATAGAAATCGCATCATCAAAATCTTTTGCATCCACCGGGTCAATGGTGAAGGTGAGGATTTCGCGGCAATCTCTTCTTTTTCGTACTTCCGCATCCGTTATAGCGTCAGGAATGTGCTGTAGCTCTTCCAGGGCTTCCTTAGGGAAGTTCAGCGGGAATCCAGCTTCAATCAGGATTTCCTTCATGGCCAGGTCGTTGGTATTGCTGGCATCAAGGATTTCCACGATTTCCCCTACGGGTTTCCGAGATTTTTCGCCCCAGGCAACGATTTTCACTACGGCTTTATCGCCGGTTTGGGCTTCTCCTAAGGAGTTGGCCGGGATATAGATGTCCGGCATAAACATCCCTTTTTCAGGGATCAGGAAACCGAAGTTTTTGCTGACCTGCAGGGTACCGGTGAATTCTGTTTTGCTTCGTTTAAGGATATCCGTTATAACGCCTTCCATGCGGCTTCCGCTGCGGGCAGGCTTAATAATATCTACCAGCACTTCATCTTTGTCGAGTGCTGTGTTCAGGTTCTTCTGTTTTACCAGAATATCGCGGGGAAGGCCTTGTACGATCACAAAGGCCATACCAGAGCGGGTCACTTCTACCACGCCTTTGTAGGTCTTATTTTGGCTCCCGCCTCTTTTATCTTTCTTCTTTTTACTCATGTTTCAGGGTAGTTCTTCATTGATTGGTTGCAGGGTAATAGCTGCCTACGTAATCAAAAATAAAATTATTAAATGTTTCCTGCGCTCCGAAAAGGAACGCAATTTCCACAGGCATAACAGCCATGTGCAGGTTTTGTTCTATAAGTGTTTTCTTCAGTAAATGCAGCCTCACGGCATCTTTCTCGGTGGTCACTACTATCTTGTTTTTACCTGGAAGATCGTCCAGTTCCTTCTTGATCTTAGCAATATCTTTTTCAGAATAGTAGTAATGATCCGGGAATGGTAACAGGAATACCTGATCAAACGAAGATCTGAGCTTTTCCAGCAGTGGCTCAGGTCTTGCGATGCCGCAGGCCAGCAAAACGGTGGTATCTGCTGCCAGTTGCACCGGCTCATGCGTAATCAGGTCGTACATGGCTCCGTACTGCAAGGTAGTAAAAAACACCTGCTGATGCGGTAAAGGATTTATTTCTTTTTCAATTGCCTGCTTTTCCGCCAGGGAAAGGTTCGGCGGACATTTAGACACAATGATACAATTAGCTCTGGTATATCCTTGTCTTCCTTCTCGTAATCTGCCAAAAGGCACCACATGATCTTTCGTAAACCGACGGTTGTACTCTGTGATCATAATATTCATGCCAGGTTTAATGCTACGGTGTTGGAAAGCATCATCCAACAGTACCACCTGGGTACCTGGTTCGTCCATCAGGAGTTGGGGAATGGCCAACATGCGTTCCTCCCCTACAGACACATGGACATCCGGGAACTTTTCGTGAAACTGCATCGGTTCATCTCCGATTTCAGCAGCAGTGGTATGTTCATCGGCGAGGATATATCCGCTCGTGCGGCGGTTATAGCCTCTGCTGAGCGTTGCTACCTGGAAATGTGCTTTCAGTAGGCGGATGAGATATTCCACATGCGGGGTTTTGCCTGTTCCGCCAACGGAGAGGTTACCTGCGGCGATTGTAGGAATGTCAAATTCCACGGCCGTCAGCAGGCGGCTGTCATACAGTTTGTTTCTGATCCACATCACCAGTCCATATAGCAGTGAGAAAGGATATAGGAGTACTGACAAGTATTTGAGCACGTTCTGTTCTTTTTAGAATTGATAAATATTTTCCGGTGTCACGACCGTCTGCAGGGCGATATCCCTGTCATCGGTATCTGGAATTGTCGGAATTGGTTCAAACAGGGAAAGGCCGACGGTTTGTACATCCGCGCGGCATTGCTGCAGGAATCGGTCGTACATACCTTTGCCATAACCTACCCGGTGGCCGGAAATGTCGAAAGCCAGCAGCGGAACGAACACCAGGTCTATCTGCTGAGGGGCTACGGATTGGCCGGCAGCCGGTTCTGTGATACCATAACTGTTTTTTACAAGGAGAGTATCCTGTTCCCAGAGGAAATGTGTCATCGTGGCGGTTTGCATGTCTGACCGGGAGAGCACCCAGTGCAGTTCTGGGTACTGGTGGCGCAGTGCCTCAATGATAGGCCAGGTATCGGCCTCCTTCTTTTCCAGGATGGGAAGGAATACATGGATATACTGTAATCCGGAGAAATTCAGCTTCAGTACATTGGCCAGCAGAGCGGAGTTCAGCCGAACTGCTGAGGACTCATCCAGGTTGAGCCTTTGTTCTAGGAATTGTTTTCGTATATCCTTTTTAGTTGTCATTGTAACAGTTGGTACAGCGAGTCTGACAACAATTGTGCCTGCTCACTGATAAATGCCTTTCCGACAGCTTCTGCTTGGGGAATGCGTCCTATCCGGGGGATGCCGGACCAGCGGATAATATCTTCTTCATTGGAGTGCCAGTCGCCCCCAAAGATCCACCCTATAACGGGAACGCCTGTATGTTGCAGCATTCTTGCGGTCAGCATTGCATGGTTAATACTGCCAAGATAGTTACGGGCGGCAATTATGACACCTGCATTCATCTCTTTAATCAGGTCCAAGGTGAACATCTCTTCATTGATGGGTACCATTAGTCCTCCTGCCCCTTCTATGACCAGCGGCCGATCAGTTGGGAAGCTGTTCAACTGTTGTAAGATTTTCCCGGGATCGATAATGGTATGCTCCAGCCGGGCTGCCAGGTGTGGAGAGGCTGGTTCTTCCAGGGCATAGACCTCTGGATGACAGACAGTTATATGATTGGAAAGTAAGGTCTTAATGGTGTTGGTGTCGGTTCCTTCGGCCAGTCCTGTCTGCACGGGCTTCCAGTAATCGGCCTGCAGCGCCTCTGTCACACAGGCGGCGGTAACGGTTTTACCAACGCCAGTGCCTGTTCCTGTAATAAAAATTCGGTTCATCATCCTGGCAAAGATAGGGATTCCGGCATTGTTTGGGCTGCTGGTGGCATTGAGAAAAAAGCTATCTTAGTAAATGTACAACCTCATAGCATTATGAAATATTGTGAAAACATCCTCGAAACGATTGGCCATACTCCCTTAGTCAAATTACACCGTGTATCTGCCACCTTGCCATGCCCAGTGTTTGCCAAAGTAGAGTTTTTTAACCCAGGCAACTCCATCAAGGACCGAATGGCCCTGAAAATGGTGGAAGAAGCTGAGAAAAAAGGTCTGCTCAAACCCGGCGGCACCATTATCGAAGGCACTTCCGGCAATACCGGTATGGGATTGGCCTTGGCCGCAGTCATCAAAGGTTACAAATGTATCTTTACTACTACAGACAAGCAGTCCAAAGAAAAAGTCGACATCCTCAAAGCGGTGGGCGCAGAAGTGATTGTTTGTCCTACCAATGTGGAGCCGGAAGATCCCCGCTCCTATTACTCCGTTTCCAAACGCTTAGCCCAGGAGATACCCAATTCCTTCTATGTGAACCAGTACGATAACCTGGCCAACAGGGATGCGCACTACGAACAGACAGGGCCGGAAATCTGGGATCAAACAGACGGAAAAATCACCCACCTGGTAGTAGCCACGGGCACCGGCGGTACTATCACCGGTATAGGTAAGTTCCTGAAGGAAAAGAACCCAAATATCCAGGTATGGGCTATAGATAGCTATGGTTCCCTATTGAAAAAATATTTTGAGACCGGGGAAATTGATATGAACGAAGTGTATCCCTATATCACAGAAGGTATTGGGGAAGACTTTATTCCGCAGAACTATGATATGAGCGTTATTGACCGCTTTGAAAAGGTGACAGACAAGGACGGCGCCGTGATGGCCCGTCGGATCACCAAAGAAGAAGGCATCTTTGTGGGTTATTCTGCCGGTTCCGCTATGGCGGGGCTTATCCAACTGAAAGAGCACCTGAAACCGACGGACTTGGTAGTGGTAATTTTCCACGATCATGGTAGTCGGTATGTAGGTAAAGTGTATAACGACCAATGGATGATGGAACGTGGATTCTTGGACGTAAAAACTGTGAAAGATGTGGTAAGTTCCCGTCGTAATCAGCCACTGGTAAGCATTACCGCGGATATAAAAGTGAGCGATGTCATCTCAAAAATGAGAAAATATGACATCGAACATTTGCCGGTATTTGCAGATGGAGAGATGATAGGCTCTGTTTCTGAAAGCAATTTGTTCAACAAACTGATCGACGATGTTCACCTGAAAGATGCCACTGTTAAGCAGGTGATGCAGGCACCATTCCCGATTGTGAGTGAAAGCACCCCGATTGAGAAACTGTCGTTTTACATCAACAAAGAAAACGGCGCTGTGCTCACCAAAGACGAAAGCGGCGATTATCATATTGTTACCAAATACGATGTAATTCAGGCGCTCGGAAGATAATGATGCATTTTACAGATCAATTGCAACGAAATATCGTACTGGAAAAGGCGCCAGAGAGGATTATCTCCCTGGTGCCTTCCCAAACGGAATTGTTATATTCCCTGGGCCTGGAAGAGCAGGTAGTGGGGATTACGAAGTTTTGTGTACATCCCAACGCTTGGTTTAGGTCCAAAACCCGCGTGGGTGGTACGAAGCAAGTAAATATGGAAACGGTTCGATCCCTGAAACCGGATTTGATCATTGCCAATAAAGAAGAAAATACCAAGGCGGATATAGAACTGCTAATGGAGGAATATCCCGTATGGGTCAGTGACATTCATACCTTGGAAGATGCCTATGGGATGATGGCTGGGATAGGTGCCATTACGCATACCAGTCACCGGGCGGCGGCCATGATAGCAGAGATTTCGCAGGATTTTGCTGCGCTACAGCCATTGCCGAGGCCCTTATCCGCCGCATATTTTATCTGGCGGCAACCTTGGATGGTAGCAGGTGGAGATACATTTATACAGCAAATGTTACAAGCTTGTGGCATTCGCAATGTTTTTGGGGAGTTGACGAGATATCCTGAGATAACGGTAGCACAATTGAAAGCCAGTCAGTGCGACCTAGTATTGCTTTCATCAGAACCTTATCCCTTCAAGGAAAAGCATATAGCCGAATTACAGGAAATGGTACCGGAAGCCACCATTTTGTTGGTAGACGGAGAATATTTTTCTTGGTATGGAAGCAGGCTCAAAGGTGCACCCGCCTACTTTTCCGGGCTAATTGCCTCATTGGAACAAAAATAATTCTCCCATTTTTTTAGATCAGGCAACCTGACAATTTTTAGCAGCGTAATCAGAGTATAATACACTGTTTTCACTGTTAAAAATTCTCATATGGAAAGACGTGAATTTGTCACCAGTCTGGGGATTTCCCTTGCGCTGGCTTGTGCGGGTTGCCTGGCAGCCTGTAGTGGAGGAGGTTATGGCGGTGGTGGTAGTGCCACTCCTGGTGGTGGTACGGCCAGGTTATCCGTCGATCTGAATTCGGGATTGCTTGCCATTGGCGATTTTATGATATCCAATGGCATCATAGTCATCCGTGTTGCTGCCGGGAATAACTCCAACAGCTTCGTCGCATTATCGTCTACCTGTACCCATCAGAATTGCTCCGTGTCTACCTACAACAAAGCTACCGGGTTAATTGAATGTAATGCTCCTTGTGGCCATGGCAGTAGGTTTACCACCAGCGGCGCTGTGAATACGGGTCCAGCTACCGTGTCGCTTCCTACTTTTACCGTCTATGTGTATGGGAATACGTTGACCGTTTCCTAGGATTTGCAATAGGGCTAAGGCTTTTTGCTCTAACCCTACCGCCTGTACGTTCTTTTCCAATCGTACAGCGGATATTTAGACCAGGCATTTCCGTTTTGCATAAAGCCGTGCAACAGCATAATAGGCTCCCCTTTTCCCTCAACTGTAAAGTGAATCCGGGTATTATCGAAGGATTGAAAGAAACCAGTAGAATCGGCAGGCATTGTAGCGAAAGTAGTGGTCGTGAGACACGTGATCAGCCAGGCTAGCAAGTATTTCATGAAACGTGGTTGCATACTATTGGGTTTACGGGCGTAAAATAGACCATTATCGACAAACTGTTTAAAGGTATAGTGTAAAATCTGAAATCGTTATAAATCTTCTCATTAACTCCTTATATTTGCTTTCCTAAAAATCAAATATCTTTTAGAGTATGGGAAAATACAGAGCTGGCGTATTATTCGGCGAAGAGCTGGATGCGCTGTATAACGATGCCAAAGACAACGGATTTGCTATGCCTGCTGTGAACGTGGTAGGAACTAACTCCGTAAACGCAGTACTGGAAACAGCAGCAAAGGTGAATTCACCGGTAATTATACAGTTTTCTAACGGCGGCGCGCAATTCTTCGCTGGTAAAGGAATGCCAAACGACAAACTGCAGGCGAACATTGCAGGTGGTATTTCCGGTGCGAAGCATGTGCATGAAGTGGCCAAATATTACGGTGTGCCAGTAGTACTGCATACAGACCATGCTGCTAAAAAATGGCTGCCATGGATCGACGGTCTGTTGACTGCAGGTGAAGAATATTTCAAACTGCACGGTCATCCACTGTACAGCTCTCACATGCTGGATCTGTCTGAAGAGCCGCTGCATGAAAATATCGAGATCTCTCACAAATACTTTGAGAGAATGAACAAACTGGGTATGTCTATCGAAATCGAGCTGGGTGTAACCGGTGGTGAGGAAGACGGTGTTGACAACTCTGGTGTAGATAATTCCAAACTCTATACACAACCTGAAGATGTAGCGCATGCATACGAAGTACTGTCAAAAGTAGGTAACCGTTTCACTGTGGCTGCTGCTTTCGGTAACGTACACGGTGTATACAGCCCAGGTAACGTAGAACTGCGTCCGGTGATCCTGCACAACAGCCAGGAGTTTATCCAGCAGAAATTCGGTACCAAAGCGAAACCAGTTTACTATGTATTCCATGGTGGTAGCGGTTCTCCAAAACACCAGATTGCGGAAGCACTGGGTTATGGCGTGATCAAAATGAACATCGATACCGATATGCAGTGGGCATTCTGGGAAGGTGTACATGATTTCTACGAAGCGAAGAAAGAGTACCTGCAAGGCCAACTGGGTAACCCAGAAGGTGCAGATAAGCCTAACAAAAAATACTACGATCCACGCGTTTGGCTGCGCAAAGGGGAAGAAACCTTTGTTAAGCGTCTGGAAGAAGCCTTCCATGACCTGAACTGTATCAACAGAAACGCATAAGATACTAAGGTATAAATGAAAAGACCTGCCGAATGGCGGGTCTTTTTTATTTATATGTAACTTATTATACTATAATTATTTGATTTTTTACTTAAATAATTCATTAATTCGTATCTTGCACCACTATTTTCTAATCTAACAGAAGAATATGTCAAGCTGGTTTAAGCGAATTAAACAAGGCATTTCCACCTCCACCAGTGAGAAGAAAGAAGCTCCTGATGGTTTATGGCACAAATGCCCTAACTGTAAAAAAACCACCACTGTTAAGGATCTGAAGGAGCATTTTTATGTTTGTGATAAGTGTAATTATCATAACCGTATCAACTCCGCTGAGTACTTTGAGATCATTTTCGACAACAATCAGTTCGAAGAACTGTTCCCCAATATTTACCCAACTGATTTTCTGGGCTTTAAAGATTTGAAGCCCTATGGTGACAGGCTGAAAGATGCGCAGAAGAAATCAGGACTGAAGGATGCCATGACAGTTGGCGCTGGTCAGGTATTGGGTAATGACCTTGTGGTAGCTTGTATGGACTTCAACTTCATCGGCGGTTCCATGGGTTCTGTTGTAGGGGAAAAGATTGCTAGGTCTATTGATTATTGCATTATGCATAAAATGCCGCTGATGATTATATCCAAATCTGGCGGTGCGCGTATGATGGAGAGTGCATTTTCACTGATGCAGATGGCGAAAACATCCGCCAAACTGACTCAATTGGCTGATGCAAGATTACCATTCATCTCCCTGATGACCGATCCTACCACTGGTGGTGTAACGGCTTCTTACGCGATGCTGGGTGATTTCAACATTGCAGAACCGGGCGCATTGATCGGCTTTGCAGGACCAAGGATCATCAAGGAAACTATTAAAAAAGATCTTCCTGAAGGTTTCCAGAGTGCTGAGTTCCTGCTGGATCACGGTTTCCTGGACTTCATCATGGACAGAAAAGAATTGAAGACCAAACTGGCAACAGTACTGGCACTGTTCAAAAAATAAACATTACATTGTATGCTTTATGGATTTGCAGTCGTCAGACTTTCAAATCCATAAAGCATTTTTGTAATCACACACTATGGCAGAATTAAGAAACAGATCGGCATATTTTGAGTACGCAATAGAAGACAAGTATATTGCTGGCATAGTATTAACTGGAACGGAGATTAAATCTATCCGTGCCGGCAGAGTGAGCTTTAATGATGCATTCTGCTACTTCTCCAAAGGAGAATTGTTTGTTAAGAGCCTGCATATTGCAGAGTACTCCCACGGCACCGCAGCCAATCATGATCCCCTGCGGGAACGCAAATTATTACTGACAAAGAAGGAACTCCGTAAGCTGGAGAACAAGATGAAGGAAAAAGGATATACCATTATTCCTTTACGTATGTTCATTACAGAAAAGAGTTTGGCAAAGATGGAAATAGGCCTGGGTAAGGGTAAGAAACTCCATGATAAGAGAGATTCCATCAAACAACGTGAGTCGGAAAGAGAGTTGAGACGTCAATATAAATAGTCATCAGCATTATCCCATAAACCCGCATTCCAGTGAAACTTCCGAACCTATCATTCCTAACGCTGCGCACACTGATCTGTTGTGCAGTGGTGGCATTGCTATTTTCATGCCGCTCCGGAGAAAAATTATATAACAAAGGTCGTTATGATGAGGCCGTGGAAACCTTCGTAAAGAAGCTACAGCGTCGTCCGTCCGATAGCAAGGCCCGACAACTCCTTCCTGCTGCATATGAGCACTCCATGAAGCTGCATGAAGATCGTGTCAGCCAAATGCTAGTTTCCAATAATCAACTCAAATGGGAAAACATCAGAGGTGAATACCGTGCGATGCAGCGCCTCTATAATGTTATTAATGGGAGCCCTGCTGCGCTAGAGGTGGTGAAGCCAAAAGACTACTCCTCCGCCATTACAGGCGCCCAGGAGAACGCCGCAGAAGCCCGCTATGAGCGCGGAAATATTTTACTGGACAGAGGTGATAAAGTTAGCGCCAGACAAGCATATGATGAATTTGGTGCCGCCCTCAAGCTGGTCAACAACTACAAAAACTCCAAAGCCCTCATGGAAGAGGCTTTTCAAATGGGTGTGGTAAGAGTAGTGATTAGTCAACTCGAAGTGCGTTCCCCCTATTTCCAGTTCTCCGCCGATCAATTCCGCGATTACCTCGTACGCAATATCCAGCAACAGCAGATCAATCGGTTCGTACAGTTTTTTGATGAGCGCTACGCCGCAGAAAACAAAGTGCCAGCAGATCAATACCTGGAACTGCGCTTCTATGATTTCATAGTAGGTCAGACTTACGTAGACCGCACCCAGCGCGATGTTAGCAGAGAAATTGTAGACGGTGTTACAAAAGACTCCACTGGTAAAGAAATTAAGAAGTATATAACGGTAAAGGCTACACTCTTTTTGACCAAACAAACAGTGGTATCAAAAGGATTGCTGGACTACCGTATCATCAATACCGCCAATGGCCAAGCTATCCGGCAGAACCGCATTCCAGGTAGTTATACTTGGGTAAATGAGTTTGGTACGTATAGAGGTGATTCCCGTGCGCTTTCTGATGATGACAAGCGCTTGATGGGTGGGCGGGAGATGGCGCCGCCTCCGCCGGATCAGTTATTTTTGGAGTTTACCAAGCCGATTTATTCGGATTTGGATAGGGAGCTACGCAGTTTTTATAGTAATATCTAACGAAGGTTGATTTTTTTATAAGCAAAGAGAAGGGACGTCTGCGACGTCCCTTCTCTTTGCTTATTTTTTTCGTTTCCCCTGCCCTGCGGGCAGGGGAAACAGATGGAAGATTTTACGCCTCCGTTATTTTACATATTGTTGTAGCAATGGTATCAATTGATGGGCAGGCACAACTCCGCTTTGCCGCCAAAGCAGTTGGCCTTCTTTGAATAATAGCAGAGTAGGAATACTACTGATCTGCCATTGGTTGGAGAGCTGTGGGTTTCGGTCTACGTCTATCTTTACAATACGAATCTTATCCCCTAGTTTTTCTTTCACTTCTTGCAAAATGGGCGGTACCATCTTACAAGGGCCGCACCAGGTGGCAAAACAATCTATCAGCAATGGAGTGGATGACTGTATGAGTTCCTGCAGATTTTCCATAGTTCCGTATTTTATCGTAATGTAAGATTTGATACCCAAAGTTACAAAGTACCAATTGATTATGTAACATGGTAAAATTTGCGTATATTATTGCACCCTAAAAACAATTGTTATGCATCTCCTTTCCTTTATCATCTTTGTATTGTGGCTGACTTCTGAAATTCTACTCAATGTTCTTTTGCGCCCGAGTCAGCAGGATAAACAGCAACAAGATAAAAACAGTTTGAATGTCATCTGGTTGGTGATCATCATTTCCGTGGTAGCAGCCTCCCAGTTGGGTTATCGAACCAAAGCCCCGATAGCAGCTAACTTTTGGCCCGTGCATTATACAGGACTCGTGTTAGTAGTATTGGGAGTGATATTACGATTTGCAGCAATTCGCTCTCTTGGTAAATTCTTCACCGTGACGGTTACCATTCGGGAAGGTCATCAACTGAAGACAGACGGGTTTTACAAGTACCTTCGCCATCCCTCTTATTCCGCATCTCTCCTCTCCTTTCTCGGCTATGGCTTATCCTACAATAACTGGTACAGTGTAGCCGTAGTGGTTATTCCGGTATTCATTGCTTTTTCCTATCGGATTAGTATTGAAGAGAAAGTATTGCAGGGGCAATTTGGGGATCGTTATAGGGCGTATATGGAGCATACGAAGCGGTTGATACCGTTTATTTATTAAGCATAAAATAGCGGCTTTATTTGAACAAAAAAATGGGATTGACGTCTGCGACGTCAATCCCATTTTTTGTTTTTTTTGTTGCCCCTGCCCGCTGGGCAGGGGCAACAGGCAAGAGATGTTTGCCTTTGTTCCCTTTTGCAAATGGACCGCGAAAGGCAAGAGATGTTTGCTTTTATTGCCTTTTGCAAATGGAGGCGAAAGGCAAGAGATTTATGCTTTCATTACTAGTTATTCAGGTTCGGATTATTCTGAACTTCTGATAACGGAATAGCGAAGAGATAGAATTTACTTTGTGGTACAAACGAAGTTCCATCAGGGAAGCGCACTGTTCTGTGACCTTTTGCCTTCACCGCCTTGAAAGAACCGTCTGCACGAGGGACTTGTATGATGGAATCCGCGCCAGTGTAGGAAGTGAATGGTTTTCTCACCACGGTACCATTGGTACGAATGATATCAGACAATGAAAATCCTTCTCCCCAGAGTTCCTTCCTTCTTTCAATCAGAATGGAATCGATCAGATTGCCAGTACCCGGTACATATTGGTATGCATTACGAGCGGAACGCAATTCGTTCAGTTTCAGAGCAGCATTTGTTGCATCTCCACCACGGGCGTAGGCTTCCGCCTGGATCAACACCATTTCAGCAGAACGCATCAACACCAGATCTCCGATTAAAGCCGTCTGATCACGGAAACGGAATTTTTTATAGCGCAGGTATCCTTCCTGTGATGGTAATGTATCCCAATCGAATAATTGCGTACGTACGTCACCGTTATCAAAGTAATTCTTGAAGAACGGATCCGCCATAAAGCTGTAGTAGTAAGAACCAGGAGAGCTTACATCCAGGAAATGGAAGTTGTAGCTAGCATTGCTCTGGTTGGGCGTTTGGGGATGTCCCCAGATCCATTCCACGTTGCTAACATCACTGAAACCTTTGCCGTATTCAGTTCCCGCCATCAGTGGGTAACCATTGCGAGCAGCAGCAGCTTTTTGTTGCGCCAGGTTCCACTGTTGTGTTTGCAGGTAGGCTCTTGCCAGCAATCCTTCTACCACATTAAGATCGATCTTATATTTTTTGCTCACGTCTCCCCTACTATATCCTGTTACCAGTGGCTCTGCTGCCTGTAAATCTGCAATAGCCTGATCGTACACCTGTTTAATGGTAGCACGTGGATTGCCTTTGGTAGTAGGCGTGGTAGGCGTTAGGTAGATAGGTACTGCCTTGGCGTTAGGATCTACTATCGGATTAAATTGGTAGAAAGATGCCAATGTCAAGTAGCACCAACCACGGAGCGCATAAGCTTGTCCTTTCAGACGGGCTTTCTGGGTAGCGTCGCCGGTTACCTTGTCTACATTGGCGATAATGCCATTGGCATTGTCAATCACTTTATAGAGAATGCTCCAGTAAGCGCTGACACGGTTTTTGGTATTGTCTACCATTTCTACAAATGTGTAGGAATCACGTAAACCATATTTTGTAGTCACCGCTACATCATCTCCCATGGCATCGCTGGCACGGAGGATAGAAGTATATCCTGGTACGGAATAGGTGAAGAATGATTCCATGGCATAAGCCCAGGTTCCATTGATAACCGTTTCCACATTATCTGCGGTGGTGAATACCTGATCTTCCGGTACCTGGTTGGTAGGCTGTTGGTCGAGGAAGCTTTTACTGCACGACGACAACAATCCCACACTCAATATCGCTGTAAGTATATAACTGTTCTTTTTCATGGCGCTGTTTTTTAGAAATTCAGATTAATACCGGCAGATACGGATTTGATAGCCGGAAAGCGGAAATAAGTAACACCTGCTACTGCCTGCTCAGGGTCCATCCCCTTATGACCGTAGATGGTAATCAGGTTTTCGCCTGTTACATACACGGTTACCGTATTCAGGTGCGCCTTCTCTAATAAAGATTTAGGCAATGTATAGCTGAGGTTCACATTCTTCAGACGCGCATAAGATGCATCGTAGAGGAAACGAGTGGAGGTAGAAGTCCAGTTCGTATTGTTGGTCGTCAGCTTTGGTACATCTGTATTGGTGTTTTGTGGTGTCCAACGGTTGAGTATTTCCTCGGACCATGCACGACCAGGATTGTTACCTGTATGCATCAACTGAGGATAGTCTTGGTCCAGTACCTTTCCACCCAGACTGTAAGCCCAGAGGAGAGAAAGGGAAATACCACGGTAAGAGAAGGTATTAGTCAGACCACCATATACATCTGGTAATGCAGAACCGGAGTAATACAAGGAACCGCTGCTATAGTTGGAAGTAGTGGTTTGCTTGCCGGTAGTAGGATCTGTTACATACCACAGCGGCGCACCTGTTTTAGCATCAACACCCGCCCATTGACGGATATAGAAATCATAGATAGAGTGGCCTACCATCAACTTTTTAGTACCACTGATAATTTCTTTCTGCGGCAGTGCAGTCACCGTATTTTTGTAATGGGTGAGATTGAAGTCAACAGACCATTGGAAGTCTTTGGTTCTCACTGGTACACCTCTTAATGTTACGTCTATACCATTGTTACGCATTGCGCCAATGTTCTGCGAAATAGAAGGATAACCTGTAGAAGGCGCCAGTGGCAACTGATACAGCAGATCTTTTGATTTACGCTGGAAGAATTCTACCGTACCACCAAAACGGTTATTAAACATAGACCAGTCTACCCCTGCGTTGAGGTTTAGATTTGTTTCCCATTTCAGGTTGGTATTGGCTAGTGCGTCGCGGTAAGTACCACCTTCTCCCAGGTTGGGGTTCGACACATATAATTTCTGGTAACCATAGAAAGTACCCAGGTTGTCATTTCCCTGCGCACCATAGCTAGCGCGGAGCGTCAGGAGATCCAGCCACTTAGCCTCTTTCAGCCAATTCTCTTCCGTCATTTTCCAAGAACCGCCTAAAGACCAGAAGGTACCCCAACGTTTTTCTGGAGAGAAACGGGAAGAACCATCGCGACGCAGTGATCCAGAGAAGAAATATTTTCCTTTGTAGTCATATTCTGCACGTGACAGGTAACTGGATAAAGTAAATACATCGGTATAACCAGTGTAGCCCAGCAGTACAGAGGCGTCAGCAGGTTCGTTCACACCTGGCAGCGCAAAGCCGGAGCGGTTTCCGTCGATGAAGGTATACTTGTATTTATAAGCTTCCTGACCAGCGAGTAAGCTAATATGATGTTTCTGCTGGAAGGTTTTATCGTAGGTAAGAATATTGTTGAATGTCCAACTGAATGTACGGAAGCTACCACGATCTACGGTACCACCAATAGGTGCATCAAAACCTAAAGTTGGATTCGTGTAATCATGGGTCATGCGCTGCGTATAGTCGGCGCTGTAAGTAGTCTTAAATTTCAACTGATCCCAGATAGTGGCTTCTGCAAAAGTGCGGGCAGACACGTTGTCCAGGAGTACATTGTGCAGATCGATATTGGCAGTTTGTGCCAGGTTAGACCTAGGATTGCTGGCACTTGGACGATAAGCGCCATAATCAAAGATCTTATTGCCGTTCGCATCCAGGATATAAGCGCCTGTTGCAAGATCGCGTTGGTATACAGGATAGAAAGATGGCATTAATCTGCCATAGTTCACATAGTTATCAGAGCGGCTATCTTCAGAAGGAGGCGCTTGTTGGTCAGAATGTGCAGCAGCGAGGTTCATACCCACTTTCAACCATTTCTTAGCATCCAAATCCAGGTTGGTACGTACATTATAACGTTTGAAGCCAGAGCCCAGGTAAATACCTTGATCATCCAGGTATCCGCCGGAAACATAATATCTTGCTTTATCGGAACTACCGCTGATAGATACATCCGCCTGTGTGCGGTGCCCAGTACGTTGTAATGCATCATTCCAGTTATCGTTCCAGAGCGGGTGAGCGCCTGCTACGATTTTTCCATCCAGTCCTACTGGTGTAGGATACGCCGTTCCAAAAGGGTTGATGCCTAGGTCTCCGACTACATTGCCGCTGGCATATGCAGCGGCCGCGTCTGCCGATAGGCCATTGGTAAGACCTGTATTACGTAAGGCTTCCCAATATAATTGGAAATACTGCTCTGTACTCATCTGCGCATAATCCTTCACCGCGCGTTTAGAATAACCTTGGCTTACACGCGCATTGATATTGGTACCATTGCCTTTCCCTTTCTTAGTGGTAATGATAATCACGCCGTTTGCACCGCGAGAACCATACAGGGCGCTGGAAGCAGCATCTTTCAGTACAGAAATAGATTCAATATCAGATGGATTGATCGCATTAATACTACCTGTATATGGTGCGCCATCCACCACATATAATGGATCAGAAGAAGCATTGATAGAGCCAATACCACGGATGCGGATCGTAGCATCAGAACCAGGCTGTCCACTCTGGGCGGTACTTTGCACACCCGCTACTTGTCCTTGCAGACCGCGGGAAACACTGGAGATCTGGCGATCTTCCAATTCTGCCCCTTTAATCTGTGACACAGAACCCGTGAGTGAATTCTTCTTACCAGTACCATAGGCAATCACCACCACCTCATCTATATCCTTACTGGAAGATTCCAGGGAGATACGTATAGGCGCTGCTGTTATAGCCACTTCCTGTGGTGTCATACCTATAAAGCTCACCACCAGCGTGGTGGCCGCGGGATCATTGATGTCTAATTTAAAAGCACCGTCTACATTGGTGGCAGTACCTTTGGAAGTACCTTTCACCACTACGGTTGCTCCAGGTAAAGGCGCCTTGTCGCGTGCCGACAATACCGTACCTGTTACCGTGCGCGTTTGTGCGTAACCCAATACAGGGCCCAGCAACACGAGAAAAACTAATAGTAATCGTTGTGACATAATATTTTAATTATGGAGGTTTTGTTGTTTTAAAAAAGCATGAAATGGTCATCCCAGCTCCTATACGGCGCCAGGTATCCAAGCTCTGTTTCCCTTGTTATTTAGTTGGTGTTAGTTGATGGTGCGGCTATATCAACAATACATTCGGGTATCGCAACAACACGGTGAGTAAGCAGTACATTGCAGTTGGTTTCTTCGTATGTGGTTCCCTGTCATGAGTTTCATTTTATTACCCTATTAATTCTATAGACTTATAGGAGCGCAAAGCTAGGGGTTATTCTGTTATCTACAAAAAGAAATGTTAAAAAAGTGGCGAAATTTATTTTCAATGGCTCATTAGGAGTACAATAATGACCCCTGAAGTGGTGAGGGTGATATTGGCGACGGCATAGGCTACTGTATAGCCTAGTGCGGGCACCTTACTATTCAGCGCATCCTGTATAGCCAGTAGTGGGGCCGACTCGTCATGCGCGCCAGCACAGGCTCCCAGCCCTACCGCCGGATGAAATTTGAAGACGTATTTGGAAAGAAAAAGCGCCAGTACCATAGGAGAAAGGCTTAATACGATACCAGCTAGGAAGAGGGTGATACCCTCCTGTTTCAATCCAGTCAGGAATCCTTCGCTGGAAGTGAGTCCGACTATCGCAATAAAGACATGCAGACCCAATTTTGCCAATACCCATTGCGAAGATGGCGGGATATAGCCAAAAGTAGGTCTGGCACTGCGTAACCAGCCAAAAAAGAGCCCAGCTATGAGCGAACCGCCGCTGGTACTGAGTTCCAGGGGTACTTTTCCCACCTTTACAGATAGGGCTCCTACCAAAGCACCGATTACGATACCACCGGCCATGTAAATGATATCTGTTTCCACCCCGGTTTTCTCCTTGAAGCCTAGTAATTTGATGGCCCTGTCTAGGTCTTGTTGGATACCTACTAATTCTAATACATCTCCTTTGGCGAGCACCGTTAGTGGAGATAAAGGGATTTCAATCCCTGCCCTCGTGAGTTTACGGACGCTGATACCTCTAAAACAAGGATCAGCAGCGAGTCTGCGTATATGGTGGCCGATAATACTTCTATTGGTGACATATACCATGGCATCTTGCACCGGGAAGGTCAGGAGTTCAACATCTGCTACTTCTTTACCTAAGAGGCTATCTGCGCCGATGGCTGAAACCCGCTGCCCTCCTACTGCTACGATATCTCCTGCATGTAAAATGAGATCCGGCGTAAGGGATATCAGCCTCCCTTCCCGCCGTACGCGCAGCATCCAGAGCATACGACCTTTGGCCTTGAGGGAATCTTCCAGTTCCGTTACTGTTTGGCCATCACCGATAATATCTCTACTGAGTAGATAGGCTCGGAAAGCCACTTTATCGTATGCATTGGTAGGAGCGCCTTCTTCTTCCGTGGCCGATTCGGCCAGTTGCGATTCCAGTTGCTTGGTTTCTTCAATCAGTTTTGCCCTGCTGCCAGACATAAACCAGGGGCCAATCACAGAGAGGAACCAGCTAGTGCCAGCAGTACCAAAAATATAGGTAACGGCATATGCTACGGGTATCTGGTCCAAGTATTTTGATTTCTCGAAATCCGGGATATTAAGATCCTTAATACTATTAGAGGCCACCCCGATAATAGCGGAGCAAGTATTGGCGCCAGACATGAAGCCCGCGGCCGTTCCTATTTCAAAACGTAATATGGACGAGATGATCCAGCAGAGTAGCAAACTACTGACACATACCATAAATGAAAATACGGCAATGGGCATCCCGTCTTTTCTCAACGCTTGAAAAAACTGTGGCCCGATACCATAACCCGTACAAAACAGAAAGAAGAGGAAGAAAATGGCTTTGGCGCCATCGGGGATATGTATATGATAAGTGCCTATGAAAATACCTACGAGTAGTACACCAGTTACGGTGCCAAGGGTAAAGCCTTTGATACGTACTTTTCCGATTAGGTACCCCAGCATGAGGGTTAACATCACTGCAATTTCAGGGTATTTCTGCAGGGTGTGGATGAGCCATTCGAACATAAGCAATAGTTGAATTGTCGGAATAATTACAACTCAACTATTGAATTGGTTCTGTTTGGTGTGACAGCAGTTTATCCGTTACCGCTTTCAAAGCCGGTGTCGATCAGCCAGTTGCCGCTATCGGCGGCCTGCGTGGCCAGTTCATCACAGCGGTTGTTGAAAGGGTTCGAGGCATGGCCTTTCACCCAGTTCATTTTTACTTTATGCTTGCGATAGAGCGGGATAAACCGCATCCAGAGGTCTTTATTTTTTTTGTCTTTGAAACCAGTTTTCACCCAACCCCATATCCATCCTTTTTCGATACTGTCTACCACATATTTACTATCGGTATAAACAGTGATGTCCAAACCCTCGCGGGTAAGGACTTCCAGGCCGGTGATCACCGCTAGTAATTCCATGCGGTTATTGGTGGTTTTACGGTATCCCTGGGACAATTCCTTTCTAACGTTTCCCCACATGAGTATCACGCCGTAACCGCCGGGACCGGGGTTACCGCGTGATGCTCCGTCTGTATATATGATGAGTTCAGCCATTCGGCGAAGATAGTGGATTCACACATTATTCCTATACCTGGAATACGCCTACGTTGAAGGATTGCTCAATAGGTGCGTTTTCGGCAGCCTTGATTCCTTCGGATATACGTGACCGTGTGTCCACTGGATCGATGATATCATCTACCCATAATCTAGCAGCGGCATAGTATGGAGTAGTTTGTGCAGTATACTTTTCAGTGATAGCTGCCAATAATTTGCTTTCTTCTTCAGGCGAGATTTCTTCTCCTTTAGCCTTTAGCGATGCAACCTGTATTTGTAGTAATGTTTTGGCGGCCTGTTCTCCTCCCATCACTGCGATTTTAGCAGTGGGCCAGGCATAAATGAAACGTGGATCATAAGCTTTTCCGCACATGGCATAGTTACCAGCGCCGTAGGAATTACCAATGATAATGGTGATTTTAGGGACTACGGAATTGGCTACCGCATTCACGAGTTTAGCGCCATCCTTAATGATGCCTGCATGTTCGCTTCTGCTGCCCACCATAAAGCCAGTAACGTCCTGTAGGAATACCAGTGGAATTTTTTTCTGGTTACAATTCATGATGAAGCGGGATGCTTTGTCGGCGCTGTCGTTGTAAATAACGCCACCCATCTGCATTTCCCCTTTGCGACTTTTTACAATCTTGCGTTGGTTCGCAACGATACCTACTGCCCAGCCATCGATACGGGCGTAGCCACAGAGGATGCTTTTCCCGTAATCTTCCTTATACTGATCAAACTCGGAACCATCCACCAGGCGATGAATGATGTCCAGCATATCATAAGGTTTCGTACTTTCTGCTGGCATCAGTTTGTACAGTTCTTCCGCAGGGAATAACGGTGCTACTGGCTTGATGCGATCGTAGCCTGCGCCAGTGTTATGGCCGATTTTGCCAACGATATGCTTGATACGGTCCAGGCACTCTTCGTCCGATTTGAATTTGTAGTCGGCAATCCCAGAGATTTCCGTATGGGTAACGGCGCCACCTAACGTTTCCGCATCTACGTCTTCGCCGATAGCGGCTTTTACCAGGTAAGGGCCTGCCAGGAAGATAGAACCGTTTCCTTCCACCATGAGTACTTCGTCAGACATGATCGGGAGATACGCGCCGCCTGCCACACAACTGCCCATCACAGCAGCGATCTGGGTGATGCCCATAGCGCTCATGCGTGCGTTATTGCGGAAGATACGACCGAAATGTTCCTTGTCTGGAAAGATTTCGTCTTGCATAGGGAGGAAAACCCCGGCACTGTCTACCAGGTAGATTACAGGCAACCTGTTTTCCATGGCGATTTCTTGCAGGCGTAAGTTTTTCTTGCCTGTTAAGGGGAACCAGGCTCCCGCTTTAACGGTCATGTCGTTGGCCACGATCATGCATTGGCGGCCGCTGACATAGCCTATACCCGCAACGGTTCCGGCAGCGGGACAGCCGCCGTGTTCGGAGTACATGTCGTACGCAGCGAAGGCGCCGATTTCTGTAAATTTGGATTCTTTGTCGATCAGGTAGGCAATGCGTTCGCGGGCAGTTAACTTACCGCGTTGCCGTACTTTCTCCAGGCTTTTTTTACCACCGCCCTGTTCAATGACACCAAGGCGCTGTTTCATTGTACTTACAGCCAGACGAATGGAATCTTCGTTTTTGTTGCTTTCCAGTTCCAGTTGATTCATAACCAGGTTTTTTTGTAAATTACGAATAACGAGTATCAATTCCTTAATCTTTCAGGTATGTCATTTACAAAACATGTAGCCAATTCACTGGAAAGTCTTTACAATGGCGAACCCTGGATAGGGGTTACTTTTAAGGAACATCTTATCCGCATTGATGCAGATAAGGCAGTAAAGCGTTTCCAGGATTCCAACTGCATCTGGCAAATCGTCAATCACCTCATTTATTGGCATCAGCGGGTAGAGCGCTATATGCATAATGAAGCGCCTGAGCAGGACGGGGACCTGCCCGACTTCTACCTACCGGATAATCATGGTCCAGATAATTGGCATGGCACCATACAGCGATTGGAGCATTCCTTTGGCAGTATCGTGAAGGCTATCCGTCAGTTTCCAGAAGGGGAATTATTTGATGTATTTCCTGGCACGGATAACACGGCTATCTATTATCTCCAGGGCCTGACAGATCATGATTCCTACCATTTAGGACAGATCGTGCTTTTGCACCGTTATGCCTGATGCTATAACGGAGGCGGCTATCTGAAAAAATCACATCAGGTCCATATCATAACGTTGCTCATATAATTGCTGGCCCCAAAGCTGGAGCAGCTTCTCCCCTGTTTTCCTGAATCCCATCTGCTTATACAGTGCGATGGCGGAAGTTTGCATACTGGTGGTCATGAGGTATACCGTCTGGAAACGCTTTTCCCGACAGAATTCCAGTGCATCCGTGATTAGTTTCCTACCTAGTCCGCGGCCCCGGTAATCGGGATGCACGAGGAACCATCGTAGTTGTGCGAGCCTTCCTGCACCAAGAATAGCCACTGCCCCCACTATGCGGCCGCCTTCAGTGGCCAAGAACAGGCGATCCTTTGCCGGTGAATAGCTCGCCACAAATTCATAGAAGGTTTTACAGACATAGGCCTCAAATTCCAGGTTGTAGCCTTTTTCTTTTGCATAGAGGTCGCCGTGAAGATG
The DNA here is from genome assembly GCF_019236475.1 of Chitinophaga sp. GTDB lineage: Bacteria > Bacteroidota > Bacteroidia > Chitinophagales > Chitinophagaceae > Chitinophaga. The sequence continues at coordinate 104,872 of NZ_JAFAIX010000010.1, read as the reverse complement.
AATTAAGTAGCCGATATCGCCGGGGAGGATAATATTTCGGAAGATGATACCTTCTCCGGTGCTGCTTTCGTCTTTCCCCAAGAGGCGGTGGATCGTTTTCATGGCAGATCCTAATTGTTCCTGTTGTTGCTGGGTGAGCGGGGCGATGAGGCGCAAGATATCTTCGCGACTTTCCTGGTGGAGGGTGGTCAATAAGGATTCTCCATCCGGGGTAAGGCCCAGGGAAAAGCTGCGGGCATCTGTAGGCGCTGGGATGCGGAGTATCAAGCCTTGTTGCTGGAGGGATCGGACGATGCGGGTTAGGTATCCAGGATCGGTACCTGTAGCAAGGGCCAGTTGCCCTGCATTTGGATGATTTCCACGGGCTACTTCGTATAAAATGCGGAGTTCCGCCCCCGACAGTGGCTGACGGGTGCGATGGTTATTTAGGAGAGCGGCTATCTCTTCATAAAATCCGTTAAAGCTCGAAATCGTGTCGGCAAGGTTATTTATATCAGGCATAGCGAGTTGTTTATCAATAAAAATTACAATATAATTTGACAAAATCAAATTTTTTATTTGACAAAATCAAACATTAGAAGTAGTAAAAACTAAAGCTGATTCCATATATTTGACATCTTACTAAAACGGATACATGTCGCCAGCGTTATTATTTTCATTCGTCGTTGCATATTTTGTCATTCTGCTGATTGTAGCCTGGTATACCGGGCGTAATTCAAACAATGAATCTTTTTTCATCGGTAACCGAAACAGCAACTGGATGCTGGTTGCTTTCGGGATGATTGGTACTTCTCTGAGTGGGGTCACCTTCGTGAGTGTTCCGGGAGCGGTAGGTAAGGATGCCTTTACCTATTTTCAGATCACCCTGGGTTACCTGATTGGATATCTGACAATCGCCTATGTATTGATTCCACTTTACTACCGGTTGCAGTTGACATCTATTTACAATTACCTAAATAATCGATTTGGGGTGGCCTCGTATAAAACCGGCGCCTCCTTCTTTATCCTGTCTAGAACCCTGGGCGCTACTGCGAGGCTGTTTCTCGTAGTGCGTATTCTACAAGAAACCATCTTGCAGAATTTCGGGGTACCTTTTGCCGTAACAACCCTGATCATCCTCGCGATGATACTGTTGTATACCTATGAAGGCGGGGTAAAAACCATTGTCTATACAGATACCTTACAGACCACCTGTATGCTGGCCGGCCTGATTATTTGCGTGTTTTATATTCTGCATTCAATGAACCTGGGCTTTGGAGAAAGTATTGCTGCCATGAAAGAAAAAGGGTTAACGAACATCTTTGTGACGGACCCCAACAGCAAGTTGTTTTTCGTCAAGCAGATTATAGCCGGGGCCTTTATAACCATTACCATGACAGGTTTGGATCAGGAAATGATGCAGAAAAATATATCTGTAACTACTGTTAAAGATTCTCAGAAGAACGTAGTGGTATTAGGTTTCATCATGCTCATAGTAATTGGTCTGTTCCTGTTCTTGGGAGGCTTATTATACCTGTATGGCGCTTCACAGGGTGTTACCGCTACGGGAGATAAAATTTTCCCAGAACTGGCCCTGCATCATATGCCGCCGGTGATTTCCGTGATCTTCATCATCGCTTTGATCTCTGCCCTCTTCCCGAGTGCGGATGGCGCTATGACGGCCCTCACGTCTTCCTTCTGTATAGATATCCTGGGTATTCAACGTAGGCCAGACTGGTCGGCGGAAAAGCAGAAAAAAATACGTCAACGGGTACACTTGATGATGGCCTTTACCTTCCTGCTGTTTGTAATGGTGTTTGAGTGGATCAATAACCAGAGCATGATTGGGGTTATCCTGAAGATCGCTGCTTATACCTATGGTCCGTTGCTGGGCTTATTTACCTTCGGTATATTCACCAAGCGCGTAGTAAACGATAAGCTGGTACCATTGGTATGTATAGTGGCGCCGTTACTCTGCTTGGTGGTAGATAATAATCAACAAAGATTTTTCGGTGAATTCCAGATTGGATTGGAGTTGCTCGTGATCAACGGCTTCTTCACCTTTATGGGAATATTCCTAATATCCCGCAAAGCGGAATCCGTGGCCTAATGGGCCTCGGATTCCGCCGAGATGGTGGCATTCAATTTATTCAGTTCCAGGATGGTCGTGCGTCCATTGTTGCTCACACGGTACATCGGAACGAATTTGCGGTTTAGCTTTATTTCTTCGAAAGTATAGGAAGTTCGCTGTTGTACTACATTAGAATAGACATCGTTGAACCCTCTTACCAACACGTAGACTTCCACATCCGCCGTTTTCATATCCTCCTCATTAAATCCCAGTAAAGGGCTGTTATCATCAATGGGATGCACCACTGTCCAGTTCATAGAGAGACTGTCGACACGCTTCCTTTCCAGTGCCAATTCATAATATTTATAGATCAGGTGGCCGTTTTCTTCCACCAGGAGTGCCAGGTTTACCTGGATGATCACATCTGTTAGGGTATGATATTCCTTATGCGACGCCATTCGGAACATCAGTGCAGTTTTATCTTTATAAGGAGCGATCACCGCATCATCGCTGAAGAGCAGATGTGCACGTGGGCGGGAAAAGCGGCCGTAGAGCAAGCCCGTTACGATAGCGAAAGAGAGGAAGCCCGTCATCGCTTCAATAGAGGCTACAAAGTTTGCCCCATCCCCTACAGGGTTTACCCTGCCATAACCGACCGTGGTAAAGGTTTCTGTACTAAAGAAATAAAGTTCCTTGAATTTTTCCCAGGCGGTTACACCTCTGACACCTTGCAGTTGCTCCGGCCCTACCATCCAGTAAATACTGGTATAAAATAGGTTGACTGCAAAATAAAATAGGAACAGGAAAATGATAAATTGCCAGGCCGAGACATTCAATAGCGCATAAAAGATACTAAACCGATGCCAGAAGGGATAGCCTTCCCGACGGAGGTTGAAGGAACCATCCCTATTGATAAAGCGGCCGCCATAGCCGGCGGCATTGATTCCAAAACCTGTATCATCATTCGTTTTGGAGAAAGGGTTAATTCGTTTCAGAAGCGCCATATTGAAATAGATTGTAACATAAAGCTAGTAAGAATTTCAGATGTAATCATCAGGCTATTCTGGAGGATGCCGGACTGCAACGTTAAAATATTTACCTTTGTCGTTCATTTTATAGCAGCGTCATGACTTTTCGTGAATTAAATCTGAATTCATCTTTATTGAATGCCCTGGATGACCTGGGTATTCAGCAACCTACCACTATACAGGAGCGGGCCTTTTCCGTGATTATGTCCGGACAGGATGTATGCGGCATTGCACAAACTGGAACCGGTAAAACTTTTGCCTATTTATTGCCCACCCTGCGCTTGTTCAAGTTCAGCAAGGAGAAGCATCCCCAGATGCTCATCTTGGTGCCAACGAGGGAACTAGTAGTACAGGTAGTGGAGTCTATTAAAAAACTGACCACCTATATGAGTGTAGAAGTACTCGGCCTCTATGGTGGTGTGAATATGAATCCGCAAGCAGCAGCGGCCAAGGAGAAAGTAGATATTATAGTAGCCACCCCTGGTCGCCTATACGATATTATTCTCAGTGGCGCCTTGAAAATGAAGTCTATCAAAAGACTGGTGATTGATGAGATGGACGAGATGTTGAACCTTGGCTTCCGTACGCAGATTCAGAATATCGTGAGCCTGTTGCCAGAGAAAAGACAAAATCTCCTCTTCTCCGCTACCATCACAGAAGATGTAGAACTTTTGATTGAAAGTAGTTTCAACAATCCTGCACGTATAGAAGCCGCGCCTGTAGGCACGCCGCTGGAAAACATCGATCAGCGCCTTTTCCGTGTTCCTAACTTCAATACTAAAGTAAATCTGCTCAAACTATTGATCAGCACAGATGAGAGCATGACCAAGACCCTGATCTTTACAGGCACCAAGGCCCTGGCCGATGACCTGTATGAGCAGTTGAATCAGGCTTTCCCGGAGAAAGTAGGTGTCATCCATAGTAATAAAGAGCAGAACCATCGTTTCAATACCGTCAATTCCTTTCAGGCAGGCACTTTCCGTTTTCTGATTGCAACGGATATTATCGCTAGAGGATTGGATATTGCGGAAGTAACGCATGTCATCAACTTTGATACACCAGTGCAACCAGAGAATTATATTCACCGGATTGGTCGTACGGGTAGAGCGGATAAAAAAGGGATTGCGATATTGCTGAGCAAAGATTCAGAAGAAGCGCAATTGGCGGCTGTAGAAGAATTGATGAACTATCGCATACCGTTGATGGATTTACCAGAAGCCCTAGAAATATCAGATGTACTGACAGAAGATGAGAAGCCGAAAGTATTTATGCGCAATACGCTTGTGAAAGCACCCAAACTCGAAGACTTTGGCCCTGCCTTCCACGAGAAGAAAGCGAAAAATATGAAGACCAACCAAAAGATCAGTCATAAAGATAAGATGATGCTGAAGTATGGTAAGCCTAAGAAGAGAGGCGCCAAACCTAAGCGCAAGCGTTAATACGACAGTAAGCACAAGCATATTAAGTCCGGCTTACACCTCAGCGGGTGTAAGCCGGACTTTTTTGTTAACGATTTGTAAAAATGTAGTACTAAAATACTAGTCTACTAGTTACTCCTGATGTAAACTTGATGTAACCATCATTCATTATTGACCAAAAAAACCATAAGTAATGCGTAGGAAGTTTTTATCCATTGGCTTTTTATTGGCTGGAATCTCAAGCGCTGCCTGTGCGCAGACGATCTTTCCTAACAGTAAAAATGACGTACTAAAAACAAGTATGGTGATTAGGACGCTTAATAATGAAAAGAGTCCGACAGGGCAATTGAGTGTAAGAGTGGGCTTCCACAATTACGACGACGACAAAGACTATGTTACTGCCAAGAATGACACCATGACAAACTGGAGCAAAGGCTGGCAACGCAATGCGGAGCTGGTTCCATCTGAAGAGAAGTATAAGCTGGAAGACATCCAGGATACTTTTATTCGTTTGTACATGAATCCTCCTACCAAAGAGCCTTGCGAGCTGGAATGTACGCTCAGTATTACCTTTACTGATGGCGAAAAAGTAAAGACTTTCAAGAAAGTTTTTGCGCCCATCACTATCACTACGGATACGGCTATACGCTATGTGGAAGTAGTAGATAAATCCAAAGTGAAAAAGTAGTGCATCCTCACTGTACTTTATCTTTCTGCTTTTATCTAAGTATATTATCTTTTACAAATCGGGCGCTTTTCGCCACACATTGCAGTGCACTGGGAACATAATTGTTCCCTTGCTCTATGAAGAGATGTTTCAATCCTGCGCGCTTTGCATACGGTAAGATTTTATTAAAATCGATGGAGCCATCTCCAACTACCGTATGCAAATCAGGGTTGGTTTTATCCATATCTTTTATGTGCCAGATGACAAACCTTCCTGGCTGCAAGGAGAACAGGTGTTGTGGATCTTGACCGGACCAGATGGCCCAGTATAAGTCCAGCTCCAGTTTTACCAAATCCGGATCTGTTTGTGAGAGGATAATATCATACCCTGTTTTTCCATTATGTGCTTCGAATTCGAAATTATGATTGTGGTATAGCAACTGTAGGCCAGCCTGCTTTACCTGCTCCCCCATTTCATTGAGGGTTTGTGCCAGCAGGCGAAAACTTTCGGGATTTCGCAATTGAGGGTCCAGCCAGGGCCATACGATGTATTGCTGTCCTAATACCTTTGCCCCCTTGATACAGTCGTCCAAGTATTTTTTTCTTTCATCAACGGTTACACCTGGCAGCAGGAATTTATCGATATCATAATGCCCACTGGAAGTGGTAAGGTTGAATTCCTGCAATAGGTCGTGGAAAGCGGCGGGTTCCATATTCCAATAAAATTTGTTGCCTCCATGATTAAAGCCATACGTTTCCACTTCCTGGTAACCGAATGATGCCACTTGTTTTAGGGTATCCCTAGGGTTCTGTTTCATTTCCGTATTGAGCGAATACAATTGTAATCCCATTTTATATTTGGGAGCGATGGCCGCGCTTGCCCATGAGGGCACGAGGCCTGCTGCGGCGAATGTGCCGGCAAGACCGATAAAATTTCGTCTGTTCATAACCGTGGTATTAATCTACTTTCAAAAGTATCAGAAAGATCCTGGATAGAATTGTAAAAATGCGAAACGGGGATTTTTTTTATTATCTTGGAATATGTTCCGCTATCATGAATATCCTGTATCCCTCCTGGCTTCTGGCTATATAAAAAAGTGCTGGGTACTGGATAATTCCCGCTCCGACACTGCACTTGGCGGTAAACAGGTATTACCTAACGGCTGTTTCAATATCGCATTTATACAAGGCACAGGCATTGATATCAGCGGTGCTAAAGGCCATCATTTCCTGCGTGCTGGCGTCTATCTATGTGGCCAACTAACCACCAGTATTCAAATTCACCTACACGGGTATACGAAAATATTTCTCGTACAATTTTATCCCTGGGCGCCTGCCTATTTTTTGGAGGATAGTTTAAATGGAACAGCAGATCTGTTTGTTCCGTTGGAGCTACTGGCGCACCGACTGGAACTAACTTTTGACATCACAGTCGATCAATTGGTGCTCGCTTACTTCAATCAATATTTTAGTCAAGTGCTATTGCCTGTAACGCCTGCGTTGCAAGCCTGTCAGTTAATCCGGGAGTATAGAGGAAATATAACGATGCAAGCGGTAGCAGGTGAATTTGGACGTTCGGGGAGATATCTGGAAACGATGTTCAAAGATTCCCTTGGCATTAGTCCGAAAACCTATGCAGGTATTATTCGCATCCGAAGCTTGATAGATCAGTTGCAGACGGGAGCGTACAAATCGCGCCTCACCGCGATGGCGCTGGAACAGGGCTTTTATGACCAGGCACATTTCATTAAGTATTTTAAATCAATAGTTAGTATTTCTCCTGGAAAATTTCAGGCGGAGAATTACTTGCTATCACTCCATGGTGGCGGTTATTAGTATGGAGGGGACGTGTCTCCCTAAAATAAAATCTTTAACTTCGATGTATGGAAACATATGTAGCCCTACTGAGAGGCATTAATGTCAGTGGAAAGAATATTATCAAAATGGAAGACCTGCGCCAAATATTTGAGCGGATGCAGTTCAGCAATGTGCAAACCTATATCCAAAGTGGGAATGTGATTTTCTCTGCTAAGTCCACCGCAGAGAGCGCCCTATTGCAAAAGATTGAAAAGGGACTGGAAAAAGAACTAGGATATAGTGTTCCGGTGATGCTGCGTACCCCTAGTTCTTTGGCGACAGTCGTCTCCCAACATCCTTTCGGGAATGTATCTCCAGAAGAAACCCGGAAACTCTATGTAACTTTTCTACATGACACTCCCTCCGAAGCCATGCAACAAAGTATGCTTCAATTACAATCGGATCAAGAAAAATTCCACTTTATAGGCAGAGAGCTCTACATAGCCGTCGAAAAAAGCATGCTTAAACCTTTATTTACCAATGTATTGTTAGAGAAAAAATTAAAAATGGCCGCTACAACCCGGAATTGGGCCACGGTTAATAAATTATTGACGCTTTCCGCCCGATGAAACTTTTTTGTTAATCATTTATAAATTTCTAGTACCAATATTCTTCGTCATTGTTATTCTGATAATGTACCTGATAATGTACAGTGCAAATTGAAAACCCTATTGCGCAATCGCAATACATTAAAGGAATAACACAACTGATATGACTCGAAGAATTTACTTACACACGCCCATTGCAGATTTCAAACGAGAATCTTCAATTCCTTCGGATTTAAAAGACTATTGTTGGCGGCCTGCCAGGATTTACCTGGATCGGGACGAGTCTGGCTGGGTGATGGAACAAAAGGTAGAAATTTTTGGTATCGGCATTTGCAGGGATCTACATCACCTGCCGGCGGGTACAAACCTGGAAGTAGTCAGTGAATATCATTTGCTGGCGTTAAACCAATCCTCCTCTTACCTGGTGCAGACACATACCGGCAACTTTGTGGATGTTGGCGACAGGTATGCCTCCGAACATACACTGTTCAAAGTAGCGCCTGGCGTGAATAGCACAGTGGTAGATAGTGGATTGGGAGAGATCTTTTATGTCACCGTTAGGCCGGACTGGATTAAGTCGCTGGTACGCGCTTATCCTGAACTGCGCCGGATCAAACGTTGGGAGCAAGTGATTACCACTACTCGTGTACATGAAAATAATCTGAATACAAATTATATCCGCGAAACCATGAAGAAGCGGATGTTATCCTGTCAGGATTTGCTGAACCACCGCAAACGGTATATGGCTCGCTGCGCTGTCAACTATCTCGTGAATTTCATTAATGAGCTGGTAGAGAGCACGCCACAGCAAATGACTTCCGCTGAAATTGAGCTGGCGCATGAAATTGCCGCCACCATTCGTGAAAATTTCTACCTGATATATATAGAGAACCTGTTGACAGAGAAATTCGGTCGGACGTTCCAACAGTTGGATGATTATTTCAAAGCTGTTATGCATAACAGTATCCATGAATACCTGCATATGGAAAGAATGGACTGGGCTTATCATCAACTGACAAATACCACCGATGACTTTGAATCTATTGCTTGCCTCTGCGGCTATTTGCCATGGGGTAGTCCGGATGAAGAATTAAACAATGACCAGCATAGTTTCAAGCGCTTTGTCAGAGATTTTAGAAGTTATTTTAACCTTACTTTATTAGAGATCAGAGTAGAAATGAACTAGCTGACCATCATTCATTATTGACCACGTTTTGTTATGGTTGATCATTTATCAGCAGCGGTCTGTTTCAGGAGTTCCTCCATGAAACGGGCCGCTGATTTTTTTGGCTGTGTTCCTTTCTGCGTAATGATATAAGACCTTCTCTCCCACTCCTGCCCTTTTACTGGTATCGCCGCAATATTCTTCCAGCCAGTAACGGCACGTTCATTCAAAAGCGTGGCCCAGTGGCCTTTTTCCACCAACGACAAGATAGAGTGTACATCATTCATTTCAATGCGTACCGTTAGGTTGATATTATGTTTATACAGGATTTCATCCAGGAAATCCCTAGAGCTGTAGCCCCTTGTCGCCAAAATCATATCCACTCCTTTCAACGATTCAATCGGTAACGTTTTCTTGGTGGCCAATGGGTGGTGCTTTCCAACGGCCAGGACTATACGAGAATTCACCAATGGCTCCATATTTAGGTGTTCGTCTTGGCCCGATGTATGGAAAGACAATACCATGTCTAGATCTGCCGACAGTAATTTCTGTACCAGTTCATCCGGGGAGCCATAGACAATCCGCAGGCGTACACCTGGATACTTCTTAGGAAAGCTGATTAGTATAGGTTGCAATAGCATCGTAAAGGCGTAAGTCACGCCGATACGCAGTTCCCCGGTGAGGAGGCCCTGTAAATCTTCAATGGCCTGCTTGGTTTTATCTACTTCCGTCAATACAAAACGAGCATGGTCCAGTAACACTTGTCCGCTCTCCGTCAGGCGTACCCTTCTTCCGATGCGGTCAAATAGGTGCGTGTTCAATTCCGATTCCAATTGCATGATTTGCTGGGAAAGGGTGGATTGGGTAATGTACAGCTCCTCAGCGGCCGCTGTGAAATTGCCTTTCTCCGCAGCATGTACAAAATATTTTAACTGACGCAATTCCATACTAATCGGTTTTACTAATGGAAATGATTAAAACAATCTATTTAACTAATTAGTGTAAATGTAGGACTTTTGTGATCGATTTAGCACTAACCATCAGATGGATGCTTTGAGAACCAAGAAAAACCTTTAGCATGGAAGTATTTCGCTCATTAAAATCCCGCAATTTCAGACTGTTCTTTTATGGTCAATCCGTTTCCTTGATTGGAACGTGGATGCAGAAGACAGCCGTTTGCTGGCTGATTTACCGGCTCACCGGCTCTGCATGGCTGCTGGGTGTTGTCAGTTTTGCAGGACTCATCCCCTCCTTAATATTAGCGCCCTATGCAGGCAGTTATATAGATCGGCATAACCGATACAAATTACTCGTACAAACGCAGGTAATCAATATGGTACAGGCACTTGCACTCGCCATACTGATCATATTCCAGTATTATAATACCAACTGGATTATCCTGCTGACCTTATTACAAGGGATCGTGAATGTTTTTGAAGTGACTTGTAGGCAATCCCTCATGGTGGATATGGTTACCAATAAGGAGGATTTACCCAATGCCATTGTCCTAAACTCCACTATGTGGAATTTTGCCCGTATAGCCGGGCCCGCGCTGGCAGGGATTCTCCTCAGTACCCTTGGGGAAAATGTTTGTTTTGTATTGAACTTCGTGAGTTATATCCCCATATTGATTTGCCTGTTTATGATGAAAATGGAGGTCCCGGTAGTGCATAACACCAACACTAGTATCTGGGTAGAGCTGCGGGCAGGATTTCAGTATATCTCCCATGACAAGGACCTTACTTCTCTCCTGTTACTGCTAACTGTTAGCAGTATGTTGGTCATGCCTTTTAATACCTTGATGCCCATATTTGCCAAAGATGTATTTCATGGAGATGCCCGTACTTTCAGTTGGTTTGAGAGCGCAGCAGGCTTGGGTTCTATTATATCTGCCCTATATTTGGCTAGATTGAAGCCTGGTAGGGATCTTATCAAAGTGCTCATTACTGCCAGTTTGATTTTCTCATTAAGTTTATTGTTGCTCGCCTATGCGGGATGGTTGCCTATGGCATTGCTGTTCATGTTAGTATCCGGCGTAGGGATGATGGCACAGACATCTGCTATTAACACCTATATACAAACGCATGCCCTTCCTGCCATGCGTGCGCGCGCCATCAGTTATTACATCATGGCTTACCAAGGAATGATACCTATCGGGAGTTTGCTTGCAGGTGCTGCGGCCAATATAGCCGGACCACGGTTTACCGTATTTTTCGAAGGCATATTAGGCGCAGTAGCGGTAGCCTTATTTGTAGCTTATCGCCGGCGCCATGCGGATGATATGCAGCGGCCAAATGCCACTGGTCAGCCAGCATTGGTAAAATAGAAGGCTTTTGCCAGGACAGAAAGAATGCTTAAATTCCTGACAGCATTTTTCATTTCTTTAAAGCAGCCAGATATGACATACCAACAACGTACGGTTTTTATTACGGGAGCGAGCAGAGGAATTGGTAAGGCGATTGCCCTGAAGCTTGCCGCAGGAGGCGCCAACATTGTGATAGCCGCGAAAAGTGTAGAGGAAGATCCCAGGCTTGGAGGAACTATTCACAGTGCAGCCGCAGAAGTGGAAGCTCACGGCGGAAAAGCACTGGCAGTACAGGTAGACATCCGGGATGAAGCCCAAATTGCGGAAGCTGTTGCCAAAGCGGTGGAACGGTTTGGTGGCATTGATGTAGTCATCAACAATGCCTCCGCCATTCAATTGACCAATACCCAACAGACCAGCGCCAAAAAATTTGACCTAATGCACGACATCAATGTGCGCGGTACTTTCCTCGTCACCCAACACTGTCTCCCTTATCTTAAACTAGGTAAGAATCCGCATATCCTGACCTTATCGCCCCCTATCAATTTAGCGGCCCATTGGCTAGGACCACATGTAGCATATACCATCAGCAAATACAATATGAGCATGCTCGCTTTAGGATGGGCTGCAGAACTGGAGCAGGATGGCATCGCCTCGAATGCCCTCTGGCCGGCCACTACTATTGCTACTGCCGCAGTGAAAAACCTCCTCGGCGGAGATGCCCTGGTGAATATGAGTCGCACTCCCGATATCATCGCCGATGCCGTTTATTATATTCTCAATCAGCCGTCTATTTCCTATACCGGTCATACATTGATTGATGAAGAGGTGCTACAATCCGCTGGGGTAACGGATTTCAGTAAGTATGCCGTAAAACCGGGATCTAGACTGCAGAAAGATTTATTCCTGTAAAATTATTACTAGCAAAAAGCGCAAAGGGAATAATGGAGAGACACCATTCCCTTTGCGCCTATTTATGTCTACTGCGTATTAACGCTTATAAATTATACCAGCCGTCTACCACGGTTACTGCCTGCCCAGAGATATCTACTCTATTGCCACGTAATCCTACTTTCAAGATACCTCCTCTTGGAGAAACCTGGCGTGCATCGAAGTCTGTTTTATTAAGCACCTGAGCGTAATATGGGACTAGACTGCAATGTGCAGATCCGGTTACAGGATCTTCTGGAGAGCCGCCATGATTCATGAAGAACCTGGACACGAAGTCGTACGGCTTCCCTGTGTCTGCAAGCGCTGTGATGGTAATTCTATAAGGTTTCAGCGTTTCCGCATTCGGCGAATATTCTCGCACCTCCGCTTCTGTAGGCAATACCACGAGGTAGCCGCCTGAATTCGTAGCCAAGACCTCCTTTGCACGAGGGAACAATGCCGCCATAGGGCCATGGTGCTGCATAGGCGTATTTTCAATTGCTGGGAAATTCAACGTGATCCAACCATCTTCTCCTTTGGTAGCGGTAAGTAGGCCACCAGCGGTATGAAAGCGGATCGTTTCATCTGCCAGCTTCATCGCTGATTCCCATAGTACGTGTGCACTGGCCAGCGTGGCGTGCCCACAGAGCTTGGACTCTTCGCCATTAGGAAGGAACCAGCGCAAGATGTAATCGCCATGCTGTGCCAATAAAAAAGCAGTCATAGGCAAGTTGTTTTCCTTTCCTATGCTGCTTAATATTTCGTCGGAGGGCATGGTATCCAGCAGGCATACTGCAGCCGGATTTCCTTTGAAAGCTTCGCCGGTAAAGGCATCTACATGGAAGAATCTGAATTGCATGTCGAGGTTTTTTCTACTGCAAAGATTTAAAAAATCAGCTAAGTAAAACAGATCCAGATTCAGTTTAATCGACCATATCAGTTTGCCGTACTACTGCTGTTTTAATGTCAGATCAGTTACGCCAGTCACTTCCGTAGATACTTCTCCCAACCAGCCTGCTTCTGCACGCATACCAGTGTACACCTTAATGAATTTGATATTTTTCAGGTTTACTTTTTTACCGGATTTATCTACAGCCCAACTGATTTTAATTTTAGCATTGTCGTTATCATTTGCCCAGTTGTCGGCATAACCGAAGGACAGTGCCGGACTCACCCAGTTTACGCCAGTACCAGAGAGATCTTTCACGTTTTCTGCAGAGAGCAGGGAGCCGGTGAAAGTGATGCTATCCCCTTTCCACTGCGGATAATAGCTTTGGCTGTGGTAGATATTTTTAGAGAGGTAACCGGATCTACCTATGTTATCTTTCCAACGGATGTAAGTCGTATCGCTGAGATTATTATCTGTTTTGGAGGGTGTAGCTATTTTCTTTTCATCCGGTTTGAAATAGGTAATTTGGTAATTCCGGATCGTCTTGCTGCTGTTATATTCAGAGCCAGCAATCTCATACCATTCATCATCTGGTTTACCGTTGTTATTCGTATCTGCGGACACCAGGATGATACCAGGTTCCGCCCAGTTAGTGAATGCATTGCCTTTCACCAAGAAGCTGTATTGATCGTCCACATTGGGGATGGCATATTGCATACCCAACACGATATAACCGCCGTAGCCACCCAGGCACACGAAATTGTTATTGTCTAGGGAGGTTTGTGCTTTCGCGATTAAGTCTTGATCGGAATTACCGGCTACCCATTCTGGCGCCTGGTTGATAAACTGACCGGGAGCAGGCTGATAATCCAGCACCATAGCCCTGTTGGTGGTATGTGGCGGATCTACTGGCGTCACATTGGTTACCGATTCTTTTTTAGAGCAGGCAGCCAATAATGCCAATCCGGCCACCATCCATAATTTCGAGTTCTTCATGATGCGTTCTTTTATTTTTTAACAGGGATAAATGCAATATGTCCGGGGATATCTCCAGTGATCACCGACCATTTCAATTGGCCGGTACTGGTATAGCAAAATAGTTTTCCGGGAGAGATATAATCTTTAGCATCGCCTACCAAGATCTCTTTCGTAACGGGGTTTACCGCCACTGCATAAGGCATTTTGATTTGCGCGTCGGAGCCGTCTGTGATGAAATTTTTATTCAACACTGTTTCCGTACGGACATTCAGCATGTTATAAGAAATCTTGAAACTGTTCGTATTATAGCTAAACTCAGAGCCATAGAGATAGGCCGTGTCTCCCGATATCCAGATATCGCTGGTAGGTAAATCAAAATGTTGAACTACCTCATCTGTTTTAGTGTCGATGCGATACAAGGAAGACGGCACTTTGCGATAATCGCCACGGGAAGAAACATAGATATCACCGTAGGCATCTGCTTTCAAACGATGCAGATTTATGCCTGTATTGATTTTCTTCACCTCGGTGAATGTGTTCAGGTCGATGACAGAAACGGTGCTATCATAGTTGGGCACCCGATAGCCGCCAGAATTGGCCACATATAGTTTACCATTTACTACCGCCATTTCTTCCGGTTGAAAGCCTACCGTCACTTTACGGGTTACTTCCAATGTAGCCGTATCCACTTCCGCCACAAAGCCAATAGGCGCGTTTACATCCAATTGCACAGGGCCCGCATATGAACTCACATAGGCCTTACCGTTAGCAAACACTACATAGCGGCAATTCAGGATATCAATCTGTTTAATACGTTTGGTGGTAGCGGCATCCATCACTTCCACTTTATTGGAAACATTGATCACCGCATACAACTTACCGCCATAGATCTGTACATCATTGCCTACATCGCCGAGTTCCTTTACCACATTGGGATTGATGGTAGCGTAGATATTTTTATGATAGATACCAGTGGTATAATCGAAATAATCCAAGGTGGCTTTATTACTACCCATATTGCCTTCATTCAGCAGATAAAAACCAGCTACTGCTGCATTCGGAACGGGCGTTGTAACGGGTGTTTCCACGGGAGGAACAATTTGATCCCCTTTACGGCAGGCATACAGCAGTAGTGTAGCCAACAGCGTTAGAGATAGCAATGTCCGGGAATATTGGATCATACTTTAAATATTGATGGTTAGAATTACTTTATAGTTTCGACCTGGCATTGGAAAACTCTGCACCACATCATAGTATTGGTTCAGTACATTGTTGACCATGCAAGTGGCTTTCAGCATCCATTTATGCCAGGTAATGATGCGCGATAATCCGATATCACTGGTATACCAAGGCTGTACATAGTTTTCCGGTATGTTGGTTTTAGCGTTATATCTTTCCCCGGTATAGATCTGGCTGAAATTCAGTTGCCAGGCTTTATAGTCGGCCTGTAGGATAAAGGAGCCGCTGTGTTTTGGTATATAAACGATCTGATCTTCGTAATAGATATCGCCTGGATTGGTAAAGTCTTGCGCGCGTTGAAAGGTGTACACCAGTTTTGTAGAGAGACGCGTGTCTTCCGAAACCTCCCAGTCTGCTCTGGCTTTGAGATCTATGCCTTTGATTTTTACCAGGCCGATATTACTCATCTGCCAGCGTTGAGGGTCTGTGGTAGGCACGGCTACTATTTTATCTTTCACTTGGCTGAACCAAAAATCCAAGTCCAATCCAAAATGCTTTATGATGGAGGAGATCGGGGTCATATACCAACTGTAACCAGCGTCGTATTGGGTGGCAAATTCCGGCTTTAAGGTGGCGATGCCGATTTCCTGGTAGTATAAATCATTCAGGGTAGGCATGCGGAAGATCCGCTTGTAAAAGCCTCTCAGCTTGAACTCAGGGTTAGTCCCAGGTTGCCAGGAAAGATATATGGCCGGAGTGAACTCCTGTTTGGAAGGAGCCGGCATATTGATTTTATTATCTTCATTCACGATAGTACCCAGCATACTAAGTTGTGTGCTAAACTTGTTAAAGTTCAAGCTGGTAGCGGCTGCCACCAAAGTCGTATAGCGGATAGGATGCGCTAATTCATTGCCAGATCTATCAAAAGAACGTAGCGCATTCCATTGGAAATCGCCAGAGAGCGCGACGGTCCACCATTTATTGATCGTATACTGGTTTGCGGAAGAAAAGTAATATTCTTGTTGACGGTAAGTATTATCCACCATCAGCAAAGCCGTATCTGGCTGGGAAAAGCGGTTGTAATTGCTGGTGTATTTGGTATTGAGTTGCAAGCTATATTTATCCGTCACATCTTTACGGAAGGTACCTTGGAAAAAATAATCTCTATCCCACTGGCGATCCACGTGGCCAAAAACATTGTTGACTACAAACCCTGGAATACCGCGCTCCGACTGATAAAAATAACCTTTGGCAGACCATTCGCCGTGTTGTAGTTGGCCGTTAAAACCACCTTCTATCCTATAAGCGTTGATGTCTCCATTTTTTCGTATAGCCGTGGTATCATAACCTTTAGCTTTGGCATATCGGAATTTGTATTGACCGTTAGCGTTCACCCATTCTGCGCTGAGATTAGCGGTAACATGGTTACTGATTTTCTGTTGCCAGAGAATAGAAGGATTAAATAATCCAAAAGAACCTGTTTTAATGGTAGTACGGAAATGTGTTTTTTCTCCTTCGGCAAATGTAGGTTTGATGGTAGTGAGATAGATGGCGGTTGCAGCAGCGAAGTCTTTCGCAGTTTGGAAGATATTACTTCTTTGGCCGTTGTACATGGAAATCTCTTCCATGTTATCCAGGGAGAACTTGCCCAAGTCTACCGTTCCGTTCTGGGCATTGCCTAGTTGGATACCGTCGTAGAAAACGCCGGTTTGGGTGGTACCCATACTGCGGATATCCACGGTTTTGAGTCCGCCGATACCGCCATAGTCCTTCAGTTGCACGCCGGCGAAAAAACGGAGAGCATCTGCCACGGAGTTGCCGCCTAATCGTTTCAGCTCTTCGCCTTGTAGTTTTTGACCGGGCACAACTTCTTTGCCCACTTTCAGTGCGGACACGGCCACTTCTTTCAAATCTTTTGACGCCACACTGTCTTTCTGCTGTGCGGAGGCGGCTATAGCCGTTGCTACGAACATCACATGCAGAAATCCTTTCGTCAGAGAACTAAGTAGTTCTTTGAAGTACATAAACCAATCTGTTAATTGACCACTTAACAGCTTTCTTAGAGAAATGGAAATAGTATGAATACAGTACGTCTGTACCGGATCATCATTCCGAGCCTCATTCCACGAAAGCTCAAAAATCAACACGTATGGCAGGTATTCTGACTTATCTCTGCGCTGGCGGCCTTCCCATTTCTTTCGAAACAGTGACCTGTGATGGATTGCCAGTGCATCATTGATGAGATTTACAGCAGCGGGACTGTCCGGGATTTGCACCCGAGTTCCCTTTTAATCAATGCTTAGCAGATTTGTAAGCATTGAACCATAACATTTTTTTGTATAAATCAAGAAGGAATAGACTTTAACCCTCTCCCATCCCAATTTTAACGGGGCAAATATAGATCAAAAGTTCCATGGTTGCTAAAATATATTTAGCTGGTAAGTGGAGGGGGGCTAATTCAAGGAGGCTATGGGGGCTTAATGAAACAATTTGTGATAGAGTCCGATTCTTGTATCGCTGTAAAATTTATTCATCCCTTTCATCAAGGCAACAGCAATGATCAGGTACAAACCACCAATCAGGTAAAATATCGGCGAGTATGTGGCAAGATACATAGCGGTGCAAATAATTATGGTACAGAAAGCGGCCACTGTGGAGGTGTTCACACTCATACTAAATCCTTTACTGACATAGAACGGAAAGAGTAAGGACCAATAATATGCTAATACGCAAAGGAGTATCACGGAAAAAAAGTAAGAGATAATAATCACCGGGCCTAGCTTGTCATTTGCCAAGTAGAAAATACTTGTAATGAAACAATCTATCGCTAAAGGCACGGCTATTAGTCGCAATTGAAACCTCCAAATTAAAAACCCACTGGGATTTGCACGGTCTAATGTAAACCAGTAATTCCTTAACATGCCCCAGGAATTATTGAAACAATAGGTAAACAGGTATGCCGGTGAGGACAGCAGCATAATGATAAACAGCATATCTCCTGGTCCTTTCTTTTGGATCTTGATGGTAAACAAGATCATAAATACTGATTTCAATATCAGCGCTGCAAGGACCGACACGCGCACTGCTGGTGCGTTTAAAAGGACATTAATGCCCAGATGCTCACTGGTAACACCTTGCTTACCTGTATCATCATATTCACTCACCACCTCTTCCATCATAAAGCTCACTAGTAAAATCACTACCAGCACCGCCAAAGCTGTTTGTGGAAGTTCATAGTTAAATTGCCATAGCAGCATAATAATCGTGGTGGCTATAGGTACCAAACAGCCTAATAGAAACCTAGTATAATGCAGTATTCTCTGTTCAAAAAAACATTGCACTACTCTCCTGCTAATGATAGCAACACATAGCCAGGTAATCCAAATGCATGCATCCTTCCAATGATAGAAAGGAAAAATCAACAATAAACAAATGAATAAAATAGCGTTCAGGAAATTGAAACATAATATTTCATCCAAGATATTAAAGGCATGCCTGAAGATAGCAGACTTAGGATGATATTGTAATAGGCGTTTACGAAAGGGTATATACTGCGGTATAAATTTTCGGATAATGGTCAGTAAAATGAGTGTGCCAAAAATGATGTGCTTTATACTTGCTGGAGATATCTGACTGTTCAATGGCCCCGTCAGGAGATGCACTATGAATAAGGAATAGCTGGTGGTAGCGAGATAAAGCAAAGAAAATATGATGCCCGACTTATTATACTTCCAGTTGAAGAAGGCATTGATCTTAAAACGCAGATGCAGTAATACTAGTCCCATTGCATTACAGTTGAGCTATCATTTATTTTCAGTTTCTCCATGAGCGACTGACTAATACTTTGACTATGATTCTTCGTGAAATCAGCCAGTGATGCATTGTATTGGATGCCTGATTCATCCAAAATAATAATCACCGGGTTGAGGGCCTCCAAATATTCCAAATTGTGAGAAGAGAATACAATGGTGCGTTGCTCATTCAAATAACTGGATAAAAAATTGCATAACTTCTTTCCAGATATGGGATCTAGTGTTGAGAAGGGTTCGTCTAACAAGAGGAATTCGGGCGAATGTAAAATAGCACCTGCGAAGGCTACTTTCTTCTTCATGCCGCTGGACAAGGTCGCCATCCGCTTCCTTAATACTTCCTGGTAATCCTCAAAAAGAAAGTGCATGATTTTTTCCTTTCTCTCCTCCAGTATTTTGGGTACTACCTCATACAATTTGCCTATAAATTGGAGGTATTGCTCCGCAGAAAGTTCCTCCAACAAATGAAGAGGTTCACTTAAATATCCCATACGTTTTTTGTAGGCCGACGGTAATACAGGAAAATGATGACCATCATAAGTGATGGTGCCTGCATCGGCCATTATAAATTGCATGAGTAAATTAAAAAGCGTAGATTTTCCTGCGCCGTTAACGCCAAGTATACAATAGCAATTTCCTTGGTTAAAATCAATACTGACTTGGTCTAACACCGTTTTCTTACCGTATTTCTTGGTGGCATTATTTACCGACAACTGCATAGATGGCTATTTTCCAAAGGAAAAAAATAGTTGAAAGAAAGACCCTCTGTCAACTTGGGTTACATCTAGTAAATATATCACCATTCAGATATATTTCAATAGTAAAAATTCGACATTCTTACGCCAAGGTTATCTAACACGGGTACTGAGTAACCAGCGGAAAGCCTGTAGGATCAATCTATTCTGGTCAGGTGAACTGAAAGTAGAGGATAATCCGGTATCGGTTTGGTAATTCATGTCGTTGTGGCCCATATTGATGTACACCATACGGTATTTTTTGTTTGTCCAGACCACTGGATAATAGCCGCTATGCCAGACTTCAGCGGGTTTGGGGCCAGTCCCCAAGGGAAAACTGCTACTGTCAATGGCTAGTAGGATGTCTATATCCGGATTTTTACGCAGGTCGTTGCGCCAACGGTACCACTCGTTGGGCGCACTCCCGAAAATAGCCGGTAGGCCTTCTGTGACCGGATGTTGGGCGTCTACTACGCGCAGGTATGCACTGGTAGGCCTCCAGGTATTACTGACATAAGATCCGCTGCCGAGGAACTTTTCATGATACCAATCCCAATTGGCAGGGAATTCGGATGGTGTGAGTGCAAATGCAGAGAAGTGAAAACCTAGCCATGCGCCACCATGTTCCATATAATACTGGAAAGCGGCCCGCTGTGCCGGTTTCTCGGGTCTGGTATCCAGGAAGATGACAACATCATATTTCCGGAGGGTGTCCCGGTTTAGGCGATCCCAGTCTTGCGTACTAAAGTACTGATAGCCATAAAATTTCATGTGATTGGTAAAGAATTTATTCGCTTCTTTCACAAAATTGATATGTGCCTGGTCGTTTGTACCGGTATAGAAAGCGATAGCTTTAGGGAGACGCTGGCCGCTCAGGGCTTCTGCGAGCAATAGCAGCAACGGAAGGAGCAGTTTCTTCATAGGTGCTAAAAATAGCTATCTCCTTTTTAAATTCCTATGCTGACGTAGTAAAGAAGTAGGCATAAAAAAACCAGCGCCCTGGATACGGCTGTGTCATCCACGACGCTGGTTGTTTTGGTGTAATGATGAAAGCTATTGTTGGTAACCCGGAGCGGAGGCTAGTGTCCACCCTTACGTTTTGACTGGTGGCCTTTTTCGGACATACCATGTTCCAATTTATCTGGATTGTCCTGCATGTTCCGGGCGGTGTTCTTACGATGTTGTGTTTTGCCAGGTTCTCTACCCATGGCTCTTTCACGATGTTGTTCCGAATGTTTTCCGGAAGCATTCCCTTTATGCATCATGATCTTGAATTTTAAATGTGAACAAATGAGCTTTAAAATTCTTCATTAAATTTCCTCAAATTTCCAATACGTTAGTATTAAAGCGGTGTTAATTAATATCTTCATAGGATAATTTTAGCATTACGATGAATATCCGGCACTTTCCGCCTTCCAGCAGATTACAACCTTATATTTCCGGCTATATGATCATTAGCAGTGAATCTGGCCGGATCAATACGGTATTGCCTGATACTACCTTAACCCTTTCATTTCGGTTAGACGGACAAGTAGATCATGCGTCCACAGCCCTTTCGGATACCAATATTGCCGGCATTCGTAAAGGCCCACAGCAAATGGCGTATCATGACAAAACGCGTATCCTACTGGTAACGCTGAAACCCGGTGCAGCGGCTGTCTTCATACCAGCTCCCCTACATCTACTTAGTAGCCAAGTGGTTGCTATGGCGGATCTCTTTCCTCCTGGTACGCTTCATGCCATCTCTGATCGTTTACAATCAGCCACCACCGATATTCTACGGGTTCAATTACTGGACAAATGGTTATACAGTATCATTCAGCCTCAACAACAGGACCCACTGATCCTCGCTGCCATAGCGCATATCAGGGATGCTGCAGGACAATTGAAAATACGCGATCTGGCCACCCAACTGCATATCAGTAGAGATCCTTTAGAGAAAAGATTTCGTAGCATGGTGGGCACTAGTCCCAAGCATTTTGCTGCCATTGTACGCTTCCGAGCTGTCATCTCCCGATATCATCCTAATCGCTCCTTTACAGACCTTGCTTATGAAGCCGGTTATTTCGACCAGGCACATTTCATTCGGGATTTCCGTTTGTTTACCGGACAAACACCACAGGCATTCTTCAGCCATACACCCGAGTGGTGAGCGTTTTTATAAAAAATGATTTTTTACAATTCCAGGGATGGCATTGCTGCTAGCTTTGCTGACATAAATAATCATTGCTATGAAAGAGTATGTATTTTTTGTAAGAATTAATCCGGAAGCATTGTCTGAAGCGGACCTGGCTACTATTCACGCAGGTTGGGATGAAGTAGTGGAAACATGGAAAGCAGGTAATCATTACATCTATGGCATCCCAGTGGTACAGCCTGGGATGGTAGTAGGTGCTGAAAATAGCGCTGCGGGCGTAGTACGCGAAAATGGGAACCGGCTGGTAAGCTTTATTCATATGTCTGCCGAAAATGATGAACAAGCTATACAGTTGGCCGCTATGGCGCCGGTATTGCAATTTGGCGGATCAGTGGAGATACGCATACCACAGCGTACAGTAGCTGATGTAACTGTCAATTAACGTTTTTGGAAAAAAATGCGGGCAGGGCTTCCTCATCAGGGAAGCCTTTTTTGCTGCGAACAAATGTTGAATGCGGGTTGTTGAAAGAAGAAATAACCTTACATGAAAAGATTATTCCTGCCCTTGCTGGTGACACTGTTGCTGACCGGATATACTTCCAGATCTCAGGAAAAAAGGGACTATATCCGCATCATGACAGATTCCATGAAAGTAAATCTTTCACTCACCGATGAGCAATACACGAAAGTATACGACATCAATAAGAATTTCTCCGACCGCATGTCTACCCTACGAAAAGACAATCAGTTGCCGCGGATGGAGAAAGGGAAACAGATGCAGCATCTCAGCCATGAGCGGGATTCCTCGCTGAAAGTTGTACTGACGCCACAACAATACACCACCTATGAAACCAACAAAAAAGAGCGTCGGGAACAGGCAAAAGAAAAATACAAAGAGCGTAAAGAAGAAAAAGAAATGAAAAAACAAGAATAACCATCAACGATAAGTCCTATAGTGAATATATAAACGGATATGGCTTCTCTCAGTTGTATCCGTTTTTTTTGTTAAATTTTGGCATGTATTATGCATATTTGAGTTCCTCCAGATTCTTTTATAATCAGGAGAGAATTTATATCTTGCCCACACAACATTATCTCTACTATGGAATATCAGCCGGGATTACATTTGCTGACCACATTGTATACCGATAAATCTGAATTACTGCAGCACAGCGCCAACTGGAAGAATTTTATCCAGGAACAGATCAGCAAATACCAATTGACCGAGGTAGGCCAGGCTATTCATGACTTTCCCACGGGAGGGTTTACCGCAGTACATTGCCTGACGGAATCTCATATCTCCATCCATACCTGGCCGGAATATGGGCTATGTACCTGTGATGTTTTTCTGTCCAATTTCAAAAAGAACAACGACAATACCACGCAATCCATTATGGCGGCGATTCATGATTTCTTTGAAACGCATCGTCATGAATCCCACATGCTAAGAAGATAATATGCCACACTACAATTGTTCCGGCTGTCATCAACCCTTTGAGATGCAGTATACCGGTGACGGTTTTTATGGTTGCCCGAATTGCCATTCCTTGCTCCGTGTCAGAAATGGCGATGTTAGCAGCACTATTGCTATGCAAGGCGCTCATCGGAAGCAATGGATCCAAATAGGAACGGAAGGGACCCTACATGGTGAAAAATACCGCATCATCGGGTATATCGAGCGCCTGGAATCAGGTACCGTTTATTACTGGTCGGAGTACGTAATGCAGCGACTCCGCGATAATACCACCGTTTTCCTTGCGGAATATGGCGGCCATTGGAACTTGATGGAGCCCATACCAGACAAGCCTTTCACGAATGTAAAGGTGGCACAGTCGACCAAAACCTTGCTATACCAGGATAAGGAATTTCAGGCATTTAGCCGGTACTCCGCCAAATATACCTACATCGTGGGGGAAATACCCTGGGAGCTGCTTTATAAAAAAGCGACCAAGTGTGTAGAGTTCATTCGTCCGCCCTACATGTTGGCCATAGAAATGGCGGAGCAGGAAAATCATACCCACGAGTTTGATACCTTCCATGGCACCTACATCTATCCGGCTGAAATCAGAAAAGGCTTTTTGAATGGCAAATACCCCCCTCGCCGTGAGGGCGTGGGGCCTACGCAGCCTTTCTCCCGATTTCTCCGCCCTCGTCAATTCGTATATGGGACACTGTTATTCTGTTTGATTGCCATCCTGTTTTCGCTGTATAGCAATGGCAGCAGGAAAAATATAGAAGTATTCAATCAAAAATTAGTCATCGACAGCTCCGCTATTTCCAATAAACAGATAGTTAGTCCGAGTTATAGTCTGGATGCCGATTACAGCAACCTGGAAATTGAATTTTACTCGGATGTAAACAACAACTGGGCTGCCCTGGATTTAGCGCTGGTGAATGAAAATACCGGTAAGGAATATGCCTTTGGTATGGAGTCTTCATTATACAGAGGTGTAGAGGACGGTGAATCCTGGTCGGAAGGAAGTGCCTATCAGAAAGCATTTATATGCGGCGTAACACGCGGTACTTACCATTTTGTAATGTCTACCAGTGGAGAGCCGCGTAATGGCTATATCTCCGCCAATGTATCCGCTAAATATGATGTACCTACTTACTGGAATGAAGTCCTGTTATGTATTATACTCGGGGTTGCCGCCATCGGTTTGCTATGGTGGGAATCAAAATTTAATGAAGAACGCTGGTTTGCGTCCAACATAAACTTCAAGTTATATGAAGACCCTTCTGAATAAATTTCCTTTTTCGTGGAAACAAGATTGGCTCACCATTGTGGTGATCGGCGGTTTCCTTGGCCTGTTACTGGTGAGCAATGTATATGGCTACCGAATTTGTAACTGTACCAGTACTGAAAAATGGGAACCTGGGAAAGCCCATGGCTCCCGCAGTCATAGCGGCGTTCATTATTTCTATCACAAATAATCCCTGTAAATGGAAACATTACAACTGAAACTCATCTTGGCATCCATCGTGTATGCCCTCATTGGCGTAATCGTTCTCGTAGGCGGCTTCTGGCTGGTAGACAAGTTTATTACACCTGAAGACACCTGGAAGGAAGTAGTACAAAACAAAAATGTAGCCTTAGCGATTGTAGTGGCTGCCTATATCATTGCGATGGGACTGATTATCAGTTCTGCCATTCACAGCTAAATTACTTCGGGTGGAAATTCTGTTATTATTATCGGTGTTTGTAATTGCTACCTGCGGCCTCATTTACGAGCTGGTAGCAGGTACCCTGGCGAGCTATTTATTGGGTGATTCTGTAACACAGTTTTCTACCATTATTGGAGTGTATTTATTCTCCATGGGCATTGGTGCATGGCTCTCCCGGTTTTTCAAAAAAGACTTACTTAGTTGGTTTATTCAATTGGAAATACTCGTTGGATTAATCGGTGGTATCAGCTCTGCCCTGCTATTCCTTTTATTTGAACATGCAGCGAGCTTCCGCTTGGTGTTATACCTGTTGGTCGGACTCACAGGAACCTTGGTAGGACTGGAACTACCGTTGCTCATGAATATTCTGAAAGACAGGTATGAATTCAAAGACCTGGTATCCCGCGTATTTACTTTTGATTATATCGGGGCGCTGCTGGCCTCCCTTATTTTCCCATTGTTGCTGGTGCCTTACCTAGGACTTATTCGCACCTCCTGCTTTTTCGGGATCATGAATGTGGCAGTAGCCATCGTGGTTTGCGTACGATTTAAACAAGAAGTAAAGTGGGCCACTTATCTGAAAACCAAGGCTATTGCATGTATTGCAGCATTGGTAGCCATATTTTTCTGGGCAGATAAGATCATGAGTTATTCCGAAGGCGTTGCCTTCCGTGATCCGGTGATCTACAGCCATTCTTCTGCGTATCAGCGCATTGTGCTGACGCGGAGTCGGCTGGACTTACGGCTCTACCTCAATGGGAACCTACAGTTCAGCTCCGCTGATGAATACCGCTATCATGAAGCGTTGGTACATCCACCCATGATGTATAGCCCTAAACGTAGCCATATCCTCATTCTGGGCGGTGGAGACGGCATGGCGGCAAGAGAGCTCCTGAAATACCCGGAAGTACAGCAAATCACACTAGTAGATCTGGACCCTGCGATGACGAAACTGTTTCGCAGCAATAGTATGCTAGTGGGCCTGAACGACAGCTCCCTCCTATCTCCGCGCATTAAAGTCATCAATGCAGACGCTTTCCAGTGGCTGAAAGAAAACAAACAACAGTTTGATGTAGCCATTGTAGATTTTCCAGATCCTGGGAACTATGCGGTAGGCAAGCTTTACACAACTGCGTTTTACCGCAAGCTGCGCAATGCGTTGACAGATAGCAGTGTGATCGTGATACAGTCCACCTCTCCATTTGTGGCTCCCAAGGCTTTTTGGTGCGTAAATACCACCTTGCAGGAATGTAATTTTCAGACGATCCCTTATCATACCTACGTCCCTTCTTTCGGGGAATGGGGTTATGTGATGGCCTCGCCTGCGCCCTTATCACAGCACCACGACCAGCTACCGGCTGGTTTAAGATACTTTACAGCCGCCACTTTCCGCCAGATGGCTGATTTCACGCCTGATATGCAGAATAGAAAAGTGTTGGCCAATCACCTGAACAACCAGATACTGGTACAATATTTTGAAGATGAGTGGGGAAAATACCAGGAATAATATCAGCCGGAAAGATTTCCTGCGATATATGGCCATTATTGCGGGCAGTACGATCACTGCATCCCAGTATATCGCCTGTTCTGAAAAGCGGGATAAATATGGGCACATTACCAGTCGCATTAGCGGCGCTTCTGCGAAAGCTGGGCATATGATGCGGGACGGCGTTTTCCATACGCCTACCAATAGCACGGAATATGATGCAGTCATCATTGGTGGCGGCGTAGCAGGACTGGCAGCAGCCCGTATACTCCATCATCGAGGGATGAGCAACTATCGCTTACTGGAGCTGGAATCGCATACCGGTGGTAATGCCAGCTTCGGTGAAAATGCGTACAGTGCGTATCCTCGAGGCGCTCACTATCTCCCTATACCCAATACCGATAATCAGCCATTGCTGGATATGTTGGCAGAAGCGGGTATCCTCACGGGTTATAATTCCAACGGCCTCCCCGTCTACAGTGAAACCGATCTTTGTTTTGACCCCGAAGAACGACTTTACATCCATGGCCGCTGGCAGGAAGGACTGATCCCTCAGTTTGGTACCAGCAAAGCCACACAACAAGAGATGAAACGCTGGCTGGATGAGATGCTCCAACTACGTACTGTTCGAGGCAATGATGGCCGCTATGCATTTGATATACCTATCGCCAATAGCTCCGCAGATCCTGCATTCCGGGAATTGGACAACATCAACATGCGCCAATATCTGACACAGAAAGGTTATCAATCGGAAGAACTGTATTGGTATTTGGATTATTGCTGTCGCGATGACTATGGTGCAGGTATTGATATCATCAGTGCCTGGGCTGGGATACATTATTTTGCCAGCCGTAAAGGGAAAGCCGCCAATGCGGATAACTCCCAGATGCTGACATGGCCACAAGGGAATGGGCGCCTAGTACAGCACTTACAGCAGTTCAGCAAAGATAAAACCTTGGACCAGGCGATTGTTTATAAAGTGACGCAGCAGGACAATCGGGTAGCCATTGACTATTACGATATGAAAGAGCATACTACTCACCGCATTATTGCGAAAGCCTGTATCCTGGCCACTCCGCAGTTTGTCACGCAGCGATTGATCCCTGGAGGCCAGTACAATCATGATTTCGTATATTCACCGTGGTTAGTAGCCAATATTACGTTGGATGCCATTCCGGAATCATCTGGATATCAACTCTGCTGGGATAATGTGATTTACAAAGGAAAATCCCTTGGGTATGTTTATGCACAACAGCAGCAGCTTTTCCAGCAAATGCCAGCGCGGCAAGTCATCACTTATTATTTGCCATTGGATCACCTTGATCCCGTAGAATCCCGTAAATACGCCATCGCACTGGAACCGCAGCAATGGGTGAAACTCATTACCGATGATTTGGAAAAAGTGCATCCGGATATACATGCAGTCATTCGTGATGTAGATATTACCGTTTGGGGACATGGGATGATAAGGCCACATACCGGCTTTATCACGGGAGCAGCGAGGGCAGCGGCCCAGGTGTCTCCCTATAAAAATATCTTCTATGCCCACTCCGATCTGAGTGGCGTATCCATATTTGAAGAAGCATTTTATCATGGAAATAAAGCCGCCAATGCTCTTGTCGACTACTGTAGCTGAGCGTCAGCCATGGATATATAATAGTTGGGTAGACGGCCTGTTCGTGCTGTTTCCACCGTTTGCCGCATTAGTGGCCATATGGCTGTTTCCCGCGGCATTCCAGTTATCTGGCGGTGTAAACCTGGCCTGGTGGGTGATTTTGGTATTGTTTATTGATGTATCGCATGTCTACAGTACGATCTACCGCACTTATTTTGATCGCGATACTTTTCGTAAGCGCAGTGCATTGTTTATCAGTGTGCCCATCATTGCCTGGCTAGCCGGCGTGCTGGCTTATTTGGCGGGCCCCTTAGTATTCTGGCGGATATTAGCGTATATGGCGGTGTATCATTTTGTACGACAGCAGTATGGCTTTCTGCGTATTTATAGCAGGAAAGAAAAAGTAGCTGGGTTTAGTAAAACCATTGACAGTATTACGATTTACGCCGCAACCATTTACCCATTGTTATACTGGCATCTGCGTGGTCCGAGGGTATTCAACTGGTTTGTAGAGAATGATTTTTACTATATCTCCGGAGCCAGGGTGGCGGATTTCCTACAATATCCGTATATCGCTATTTTATTGTTGTATGTAATAAATACTGTTAGGGAGACGATAGTCGCTCGTACTTTCAATGTGCCCAAACATGTATTGGTATTGGGAACGGTGTTATCCTGGTATTTCGGGATCATCTATTTCAACGGTGATCTTACCTTCACTTTGCTGAATGTTATTTCCCATGGCATACCTTATATGGCGCTGATATGGGCCCATGGCCGCAAGCAATATTACCGGCCAGCACAGGGAAGTCGATTCCTGCAATTGCTCTTCAGCAATAAAGGAATTTTGCTGTTCATCGGGCTGACCATGTTATTTGCTTATGTGGAAGAAGGGCTATGGGACGGGTTTGTATGGAGAGAGCATCTGCAATTCTTCTCCTTATTTAGTCATTTGCCAGCTTATGATGATAATTATATCCTCGCTTTCATCATACCTTTTCTTGCTATTCCGCAAGTTACACACTACGTACTGGATGGATTTATCTGGAAGATAAAAAACGACCAGTATAATTGGAAAGAAAATACTATTGGCGCATAAACGAAATGTCTGAAAGCTAGTACCTTCAAACATTTCAGCTATTTATTACGGTAACGGGGGAACGTTATAAGGCATCCATCCCGGCAGCGATTTCAGTTCTTCTTTCACACTGCTGCTGATAGGAACACCCCAGTATTCAAAGAATGGCGCTAGGTTGCGGCCGGCAATTTTTGAAAATTCTCTTGCCCATAAGTCTCTTTTCTGCTCTTCTGTTTTAGCGTAGCTACCTGTAGGGTCTTGCTTTGCAAGGGTCTGGCAATTGCGGAAGAATGTTTTGAAGGCTTCCCAGCCAAAGCCTTCCTGTAATTGGCGGAAGAGGATCAAGGCCAGGAAAGGGTCCTGCTTCCATTTTTCGAAATCAGCTCCCTTGGCAAAATACTGTTGCATCATTTCCATCGTTCTTTTATTGGACACCTCTTCGTGTGCGCCATTGCGGCCGCCTGTGAGTCGGTCGAAGCAGTAGAGGGCAAAGAAATTACAACCTACTTCCCCAGTCCCTTCGAATGACCAATCGCTGCTTTGCATATTATGTCCTATTTCATGGAAGAATCCCCAGTTGGCACCGCCTTCACTAGGCACCAACAGTTTTTCAGGGTTTACAATGATATTCGCAGAGAGCATACCAGTGGATGGAGAATGGTGCACCATTATCGGGTAGCCCGAATGCATATATCCGCCTCCCATATGCTCGTCTATCACCATACGTTGTGGGCGGTATACGGGTTGCGGATATTGGGCCAATTCCATGATTCCACCGATGATACGATCCCATATTTTCATCACTTTTTCCGGATCAGTTACCTGTTGCATCACGGAATCTGGTAGGGTGAGGATAATACGGTCTGTGCCCATTTCGCCCCAGGGCGCTTTATTATTCTTCAACTGTTGTAGCCATTCTTCCTTAGTAGTTTTACCTAAAACGAATTGTGGAGCGGTAATCGCTCCTTTAATCGTCACATCCGCGGACCAATCATTCACCACTGGTAAAGTGGAAATATAAATTAATCCACCGAAGGGACTTGCTATTCGTGTAGTCGTTTCCTTTAGTGTTATGATCTTTACAACCTCGGGCATTCTGCGCCAGTCCTCTCCTCCTGCCACCCAGTAGCCTAGATCATCCGAGTGGGCGCCGATTTGAACGGTAACCATTCCATTCGTCATGTTGGCGGGGATCGTGAATTCCACCACTTCTCCCGGAGCTGCATAAAGGCCTGTAGTATACAGTGTAGCCTCCGAAGGCGCACCGGATTCCAGTTTCCGGATAACGGCCCAGTCACTTTTGTTTACCTGTTTATGATCGATATGTAGGGTACGGGTAATATGTTCTGCCCCCGGCTTCACTGCACCCGGAAACCAAGCTGCAGAGGGATGCGCTTTTACATGTTGGTAATCTTTACTGACCAGTTCCTTACGACTCCACTCCACCACTTGTTGCCGCAGCGTGGAATCCTTTCCTTTCAGACGATTCGTAGGGGTGATGATTACCTCTTCCGGAGTGGGTGTTGTAACGGGTTGTTGGGCTGAAACTGTGGAGGTACAGGCAGTCAACATGGTAAGGAGTAGATAGCTGTATTTCATGTTCCTGTTTTGTAACAGGAAATTAAGTTAAGACCGCCTTTCTTCCCGTATTATTTTGTTCAAGATAAACTGGCGGTAAATGATATTTTTGCAGGGCCATCCAACTAATTGATTATGCGCTTTATTCAGCTAACCGGGTTATCCGGCGCCGGGAAAACTACGATTGCCACTGCCGTCCAGCAGCAGCTAAGCCAACAAGGGTATACAGTGGAAGTAATCGACGGCGACGTATACCGCCAAACACTATGCAAGGATCTGGGGTTCTCCCGGGAAGACCGGTACGAAAATATCCGCCGTCTCTCTGCACTGGCAGCAGAAAAAACAAAGGATGGTATTATCACACTACTCTCTGTTATTCACCCATATGAGGCCATGAGAGCATGGGCGGCCAGTACATATGGTGCGCATACGGTGTGGATTCATTGTCCGCTGAATGTGCTGTTGCAAAGAGATACCAAAGGCTTATATCACCGTGCGATGCTGCCTGATGGCCATCCTGAAAAACTCCACAACCTCACGGGAGTGAATGATCCGTATGAAGAACCCGTGTCTCCCCAACTGATCATACATACCCATGAGGAAGCTATTGAAAATTCCGTACAGCGATTATCTTCGTATATCCTTGCTAGTTTGTAATAATTCATAACTGTTGCAGGCTTGCAGCAGATAATCTGGTATTTCCTTGATTTGTGGTTCCGGCTCAAATGCCTGATCAGGGTATTTCCCATGCCTGTCCGCACGTTGCAGCATCTGTTGTTTCAAGGGTAGCGCCGGCTGATATTGCGTATGTAACAGCAGTTTTTCCAGCATCGATTCATTACCATCCTTATAATCTACGAGAAAAGTATTTGTATCACGAGCATGGATATACGCCATTTTCTGTAGGTAGCGATCAATTAGAAAAGAGATGTACTCCGGGTTCTGCGCTGGAAGTTCCTCCCAGGAACATCCTAACCATTCCGCAGGAATCAAGCCCCGTGTAAAATGCATACCGTGTTGTTTCATTTGGGAGCGGACCACCTCTGCCGGATGGCGGTATAGCAGCATAAACGGCGTGTTGGGAAACCATTGCCGCAGTTCCTCATAGAAGAATAAATGCCAACTGTCTAGTTTGACGAAAACCCGTTGTGCTTCACTTGTACGGGGCCTGGACAGTATGGCGATCAATGACTTGAACAACTGTTCTCTTGGCGGGGCCGCTGTAATCTCCGGTATAAAAGGGAGGCGGAGTACATCATCCAGTACACCCACTTCAGAGAGGATAACATTGCGCTCATCTTCCGCCAGCATTTGAGAAATCGTAGTGGAGCCACAGCGGGACACATGAAAAATGATCGCAGCCGGAGCGGGTGTAGGTAGATCCGATGCCCAGTGGATAATATCTTCCGCAGTACTGATGCAACTGAAGTTGCGAAAACCAGGTGATTGCAGCTTTTTCAGCTCCTGGATAGTATTATGAAAGAAGGGTTGTGTAAACCGGTGTTGTGCTGCATCCAACCACTCAAATCGCATCGCGGGACCGCTGAGTATGGCTTGGTATGGAATAGAATTGTTGAGTAAGTACATCATTAAAGGGAAGCTTTCAGTTGTGCGATCAGGGCTTGATTGGCGGGGTTATTATTACGTTCTAGTTCTGCGATGACGAGCAGTGTAGTGCCGCGATCCAGTTTACCAGCCACTTTCTCCGTGTGAAAATCATATCCTGCTTGTAGGAACAGTTCATCCGTCCACTCATTGCGGCGCGCGTCAATCACCAGGTGCACCCTATCTATCGGACTGAGATTCTCCACACTGTGCCGCTTGCTGAAATTGGCATACCAGCATTGTCCTGGTTGCATGTTTACCCTTTCGCCGTCTACCATGAATACCACATCGGGATGTGTAATAACGGGGATGTGTATACGTACAAATCCATCTTCATAGGCGCCATCTAAGTCGCAGTGCGGTTTGATAACGCTGCCGCTTTCGAGTTTTAGCAGGCGAACACCATCCAAGGGGCATTTGAAAGTATTGATCACTTCCCGGAAATAAGGGCATGCATCCAGCAAATCGGTATCTTGGTATTCAGCAGAAGGATGCGCGTAGATGTCTGCATCATGGCCGGTTCCGGAGCGCAGGGCTACGGCCGTCCATTCGCCATCATAATCACGAGTATTGAAATGCAGTTGCCAAGTGGCTTGTTCACAATTGATGAGGTCCGCCTGTAGTTTTGAAACATCAAAGTGGAATGGCAGTTGGATGATATTATTTCCCTTCATAGGTGCAGATATATTTGGCCTGCATTTACGCCAGAAAAGGTTGCAAAAGGTATTTTGCTCGCAATGCAGTATAAGCAGCAAAGATGCGAAATTATGTCAATAACATATTATTTAACAATCAACATAACATATTATCTTAACAATCAACCAGACAGCATGCTGCGGGTCTTTGCTGCTTATACCACTTTGGGAATAATATGCCTTACAACACTAGCTCCATCTGAATATTAGCACGTTCATAGGGCGAATTGCGAGCCGCCACTTTTCGAAAGCCCAGCTTTTCATATAGGCTGATAGCGGGTTTCAAGATGGTATTGCTTTCCAGGTAGAGTTTCTTCGCGCCTAATACCTTTGCTTTTTCAGCGATAGCACTGCCTAGTAGCCAGCCGATGTTTTTGCCACGTGCAGCGGGTGATACTGCCATCTTCGCCAGTTCATAATCATAATCTGGATCATGCATTTTGATGAGGGCGCAAACCCCTACTGGCTCGCCATGAAGCAATGCCACTAGGATATGTCCACCTTTATCGAGGATATATCCTTGCGGGTTATCCAAGGCCTTATAATCTGCTTCTTCCATTTTGAACCAGTGGCTGATCCATTCCTCATTGAGGTCGCGGAAAGCCTTTTGATATGCAGGCGTGTATGCCACGATCTGGACCTCTTTGCTTTCCCTTAATTTCTTTTGTTCCTGCACTCTGCGCAGCAGGGAACGTTGTTCCAGCAAGTATTCCCATTCTCCGATGGCTTTCCAGAGGTCATGTTTTGTTTGGGCCATCAGTTCTTCTATCGCATTGTTCACGTCTATATATTGCTGTTGAATA
Organism: Chitinophaga sp.; assembly: GCF_019236475.1. Classification (GTDB taxonomy): domain Bacteria; phylum Bacteroidota; class Bacteroidia; order Chitinophagales; family Chitinophagaceae; genus Chitinophaga. The sequence goes on along the minus strand of NZ_JAFAIX010000010.1, from coordinate 71,154 downwards.
TTTTCTGCTGTGGCTTTGCCTTTTGCAGTAAGACTCACCAATGTCCGACGTCCGTCTTCCTTATCCTTCTTCTCCTTCACCAGCCCTTTCTTGATCATCTCCTTGACTATTTTACTGACAGACACGTGGCTATGTCCTATTTCGCGGGCAATCGCCGTAATGGTTTCTTCTTCTTTTTGGGAGAGCACGTAAAATACCGGGAACCATTTCGGTTGGAGGTCTACCCCAAAGAGCGCATATATCTGCGCCGCATCTGCAGTAATTTTATCCGTCAGGAATCGCAATCTACTGCCTATGGCCATTTTGCCAATATGATCGAAGAAATTTTCCATTATGTATACTATTTCGTAACTGGTTACGTAAATGTATAATAGAATGATTTTTCTTCCAAATATTTTTTAGGGAGACTCAAGACTCTTTGTAACAACCGTATGTATTTTCATAGAGGGACAAGTCGCACTCCAGTTGTCGGCGATCCCAATTGGCGGTATTGGCGGCTGCTTCGTAAGTAGTTCTGAGAAAGTCCAGTAGTGTAGCCGCAGGATCTTCACTTTGCTGGACATCCTCGTAGTTCAGCATAAACTCACCCATTTCCTGGCTAAAGAATGCAGCAGCGGGCTTAATGGGTTGTTGAGAAAAGTCATCTGGCGTTGGGTAACAATAGGAATAGAAAACGGCATGCGGATATTGGTCACTGCCCAGCCAGAAGCCACAGGAGCTGACTTCATGAGAGTAAGCCTCTTGCATCACTAGTTTAGGCATATTCGGCATTTGTCCGTTATGAGCGGGCGCTCTTCTACCTGAAAAGCGGGTAACTGCCATATCAAATGCGCCCCAGAAGAAATGCACTGGACTTGCCTTCCCGATAAAACCGGTACGGAAACGGGTAAACACCGAATGCACCTGGACCATGGCAGACCAGAAATCCCGCACCTGAGCAGCATCATAAGCATGATGGACCGTATCAGAACTAAAAGGAATGGCGCCTGGAATTTCACTAGGCATATCTGTGATGGAAACATCAATATCCATTTGATAGAGTAACTCAAACAATTTTTGGTAGAAATCGGCCACCGTCATTGGTTTCAGTGGCAGCTTCTCCTTACCGCCCGCACTAGTGACCACCACTAACGCATGTTCCACGAAATTAAAATCGATGCTGAAAATACCATGTTGATATGGCATACTGCCAGTACCCAATCCTTCGGGGTTCACATAAAGGGTAACATGCCAGGAATGATTTAGCCAGGGCATTTTACGTAACCTGATTTTGCCTACAATCTGCGTCCAGAGATGCAAAGTAGCGAGGGTATCTTTCCAGGCGGTATAATTCAATACGGGCCAAGGTTGGGTTTGTGCCATAACAATTTCTTTTAAAGCATTAACAAACGAGTCCGCTGATGGTTTATGCCTATCTTTACAGTGCATTCAATTAGCAGCCATGCAATTTCTACGGGACCATTTCGAAAAGTTAATTACACTAGAAGATAAGGAATTTGAATACATTTTACAATTCTTTCGCAGCAGGCGGATTATGAAGAAGCAGTTCCTGTTGCAGGAAGGAGATGCGGTTACTCAAGAGTATTTTGTAGTAAAGGGTTGTTTAAAATCGTATGTGCTAGACCGTGAGGATAAGCCCCATATCATGCAATTCGCCTTACCAGACTGGTGGATTAGCGATTACCAGGCACTGATTACGCAAAGTCCGTCTAGCATGTTTTTAGAAGCTGTAGTTCCAACGCAAGTGCTATGCATCACCCGGGAAGACAAAGAACGCCTCTGTACAGAGATGCATAAGATGGAGCATTTCTTTCGCATAAAGAACGCTTACGGCTATATTGGCTTACAACGACGCATCTTATCCATGCTTACAGGTAGTGCCAAAGACCGTTATGAGCAATTGCTCCGGCAGTATCCTGAATTATTCCAGGTAGTGCCTAAACAAGACCTGGCGGCATTCCTTGGCGTTAGTAGGGAAACGCTCAGTCGGCTCTACACCAAAAACAAAGAAATGTGATACAGGTCACATCCATATTGTGACATACCTCCTGTGCTGAAATCTATAACTGGCTGACCTTTGTAGTCTAAAAACAAAGATCAGCAATGAACATCCTATCCAAGTTAGTGTTTACTACCCTTATTATTCTTTCAACATTTAAAGGTTTCTCACAGATGAATACAAATAACACCCATCAAAGTAAGGGGAAGAAAATACTCTTCGTAGTTACTTCCCATTCCGATCTCGGCAATACCGGTGAAAAAACTGGTATCTGGATCGAAGAATTTGCAGCACCGTACTACTTCTTGCATGATAAGGGCGTGGATATTACCATCGCCTCCCCTGCTGGCGGCGCTGCTCCCATCGACCCTAAGAGTACAGATCCAAACGCACAAACGGAAGCTACCAAAAGGTATTATAGCGATCCTGCAACCCAAGAAAGATTAGCACATACCGTGGCACTTTCTACCGTAAAATCGGAAGATTATGACGCGGTGTTTTATCCTGGCGGCCACGGCCCCATGTGGGATTTGGCAGAAGATAAAACCTCTGCCGCGCTCATTGGTGCATTCCTGCACAGTAACAAACCAGCGGCATTGGTATGCCATGCACCTGTAGCACTACAACACGTAGTAGACGGCAATGGAGCACCCTTTGTTAAAGGTAAAAATGTAACGGGCTTCAGTAACAGTGAAGAAGCTGGTGTAAAACTGACTACCGTAGTGCCTTTCTTGCTGGAAGATATGCTGAAGTCTAAAGGAGCGCATTATCAGAGTGGCCCCGATTGGCAATCCTTTTCCTTACAGGACGGGCTCCTGATTACAGGCCAGAACCCAGCGTCTTCTATTGCAGTAGCAGAAAAATTATTACAACAAGTAACTAGTAAATAAAACGAATCCTCAAAAAAATCCGTGAGCCTCCAGCTCACGGATTTTTTTATTTATCATAGAAAGTTCGCATCATAAATCGCGTTGTATCCACGCCCACCGCAGCAAACTGCTTATTCAGCGCATATACGCTCTTTTGAAATAATGCAGCAGAAATGCCATCTTGTTGCCTACCGGCTAAGTATATACGAAAAGAAGGGCTATGGTTTACCTGTGCAAGCATAATATTCATGCCAGGATAGGCCCTTGATATGGCTTTACCCGGTTGCAGCGTGTCGTATAACGGAATGCCAGTGGTCATATCAAAGGGTTTGGCGGTGGAAGAATCAATGGTTTGGCCCCGTGTGCTGCCTGGAGGATTTATTAGGTGTTTGGGGTCATAACAACGAATAAATAGGTTTATCGCGGCGCTATCATCATAATTCATGATGCTTTTACTCATACTTCTCATGACACTATCTCCACCCCAAATGATCATCTTCAGTTGGAAGGAATCAGGATGTTCAATAAATTTATCCAGTTGCTCATTATTAGCGGTGAGTTCGAAAAGCTTGATACTAGTTGGTTCGCTCACTGATATGTTCGGCAACAGCTTTATAATAGCTCCTGTATCATTGCTATACAAATAAACCGCCCCCTGTGCCTTGGACATAGAATCCACCATTAATTTGGCCACCTGGATATTCTTATCAAATTTATCCGCCTGCATGGCAGTAAATTGACTGAAGTTCGGACCACGATCCTTTATCCAGTCTTTGCCGCAGGCTTTAACAAGACCAATCAGGGCAATAGCAAAGCTGAGAGGGACCGTCCAGATGGCAGCATTTTTGTTCTTTTCGCCTTCGCGTTTTAATTGTATGGCAGGATCTTCGTATGTAGATGGTATTTTGCTGTGCAGCTTTTTGGCATAACGTGTATCTAGCTTAGTTTGCAGGGCAGCGGTAAATTCGGCAAAGGTGACTGCATCCTCCCTACTGTTAAAAACATTGCTATTGTAAGTGAGCCACCAACTGATTTTCTGGCCGGATTTCAGGCGCAGACTCATAGATGGAGGATTACGCTGATACCATTTCAGGTGTATGATTTGGTCTATATCATCCAAATTAATACGCCCGTGATAAGTAGAAGTAAAGCCTGAACTATCCAAGGTAATGGTATCTTCTGCTTTTCCGTTTCGGAACATTAGGTAGACTCCAATCGCCAATGGCAACAAGGTTGCCAGCAAGAAAGCAGTGGTGGAGGTACTATCTAATACAATTAATATTGTCAGACCCACTATTGGACTGAGGATGGTCAACAACAGGTACAGCAATATTTTCCTGGCATTCTGAAATTTAAAAGCAAAAGTTTTCATCCTGCACAAAATAACAAATTATCCTATAGGAAGCGGTCTATGGCATCTATCGGATTCTTTGTAAATTACTTTATGAAAATAACGGAAGCACAGTCATTGATTGCACAAGCCGGGTTGCCGGGAGGAACCTGGGCGGATCTTGGCGCTGGGAGCGGTTTATTCAGTGCTGCGCTCGCACAGTTGTTACCTGCTGGCAGTACGATTTATGCTATTGATATCCACCCTCCTGAAAAAATCGTATATCCTATACCGTCAGACATTCAGATTATTCCAATGCAGCAGGATTTTGTGCAGCAGCCACTTTCCATGGGTGGATTATCAGGTATCCTAATGGCCAATTCCTTGCATTATGTAGCTGATAAAAAATCTCTGGTGCGACAGTTGAAAACGCATATGGAACCAACTGCTATTTTTATCATTGTGGAGTATGAAACCGATCAGGCCAATCCTTGGGTCCCCTATCCTATCCCCTTCCAAGCACTTACTCGTTTGATGCAGCAGGTAGGATTTGGACAATCCATCTATTTGGGCGATCGGCCTTCCGTGTTTAGATCTGGGAAGATGTACGCTGCCACATTCCGCCAATAGCCCCATTTTTACCTTCATTTTAATTCTATTTTAAGCTAGTTTTAATATTGCTTGATAATTTTCCCGATCGCGTAAGTCAATTTCCCGATTGGAGCAATCACACACTGGTAGCCAATCGACATTTGCATCACATCAGATATTTATGCGCAAATTATTGTCGGGACTTCCTTTTCTTTTATTGCCAGTGCTGGCTTCCGCACAACGGCATTCGGACTCAACCAGAATTTATTTCCTGAAAGATATCAGGGTGAAAGGTATTCGCACTGTTCGGGGAACGGGCCATCTACCGGAAGAGAGTGATGGTGTTATATATGCAGGCAAAAAGAATGAAGTGATAGCGGTAGACAGCCTGGATGCCAATAAGGCCATTAACAATACCCGTCAGATACTAGGACGTATACCCGGATTAAACATCACAGAAACCGAAACCGGTGGGTTTACTGCCAATGGTATCGCTACACGTGGACTTAACCCTACGCAGAGCATAGAGATGAATACCCGGCAAAATGGCTACAATATCTCCGCAGATATTTACGGTTATAACGAAGCCTATTACCTGCCGCCAATGGAGGCTGTAAGTCGGATAGAAATGGTAAGAGGCGCGGCTTCGCTTCAGTTTGGTTCACAGTTTGGAGGATTAGTTAATTATATTTTGCATACACCTCCTACTGATAAGCCTTTTGAATACTACACCTCACAAACAGCAGGTAGTTTTGGCCTTTTCAATTCCTTTCATTCATTTGCAGGTACCATTAAAAAGTGGAGTTACTATAGCTTTCTTCAATACCGCACCTTGGATGGATATCGCCCTAATAGCCACCAACAGCAGTTTACAGGCTACGGCAAAGTACAATATAATGCATCTGACAAACTACAGGTGGGGGTGGAATATTCCCTTTTACGAAACCGCATCAAAATGCCGGGAGGCCTAAACGACAGCATGTTTCATGCTGATCCACGTGCGTCCTTCCGTGCGCGTAACTGGCTGAAAAGTCCTTGGAATGTTGTCAGCGGCTATATGAACTACGATATATCTCCTGCCACTACATTGAATGTAAAAACCACTTATCTGTTTAGCAGCAGAGCCCTTGTATGGAGAAATGAAGATGGTGGCCCAGGCGTACTGGACACCATCAATCCTGCAACAGGACAATACATTCCACGAGAGGTACAGAACGAAGTAATGCATAACACCACTACAGAAGCGCGTTTACTGCATCACTACCAACTGGGCAATATGAATAACACCCTTGCAGGCGGTATACGTTATAGCTACGCATGGTTTAAAAGGCAAGGTGGCGGAGAAGGCAGCACTGGCAGCGACTTCGACCTTCATATAAACGGAGAATATGCATATGCTCTGGACTTTACCACTACCAATGTGGCGCCGTTCGTTGAGAACATTTTCAGGATCGGGAAAAAATTATCTATCACACCAGGTTTCCGATTGGAATATTTGAAAAATACAGCAAAAGGCTATATTACAGACAGTGCAAAGGTTTACACCAACGATAGTAAATCTCGCAGTTTCCCTTTGTTCGGGATCGGTGCCGAGTTTAAAACCAGCAGTTACACCAATGTGTATGCAAACATCAGCCAGGCTTACCGCCCCGTTGATTACTCGCAACTGACGCCTATTGGTATTACCTCGAAGATTGATCCGCATATGAAAGATGCCTCCGGATTCAATGCCGACTTAGGTTACAGGGGTACTGTGAAAAATTTCCTGAACTTTGATTTCGGTCTTTTTTATCTCGCGTATAATAATCGAATTGGTACGATACTCCTCAATGATGCCAATGGGAATCCTTATACACTCCGTACCAATGTGGCCAACAGCGTACATAAAGGTGTAGAAAGTTATGTAGAACTGAATATTCTGAAATGGCTGCAACCTACTTCCAGGAGGGGTATCAGTATCTTTGACGCATTTGGTTATACAGATGCAAAATATACCTCTGGGGAATTCAAAAACAATCGCGTGGAAGCGGCTGTGAAATATACTAATCGTGTAGGTCTCATTTACAGTGATCCTCATTTCTCTGCCACCTTCCAGTTGAATAATGTCGGCGATGCCTATGGCGACGCTACCAATGCGAAATTCAGTGAAGACCCTATCGCAGGATATATACCCGCATATACGGTGATGGATGTAAGCGCTACTTATAAGATCAGTCGATATACTTTAAAAGCCGGTGTCAATAACCTGGCCAACAAAGCCTATTTCACGCGTCGTACAGATGAATATCCTGGTCCTGGAATTATTCCTTCCGATGGCAGGAGCTTATACATAGGGGTAGCAGCAAGGTTTTAGTCCGAGGCTGTCCTGAAAAAGTAAAGGGTGTCCCCAAATATGGAGACACCCTTTACTCGCATACATGGTTTGCCGTTAACGTTTTATGAGTTTCAGGAAATCGGCCACTTGGAGAGAGGTTCTCAATCGCCCTGTTTCCTTGGCCGTACTGGGTACCTGCGTGAGTTCCCATATGTTCCTGGTAACCATGTGAAATGGCCGGCCACTATCAAAAGACACCGGCAATTTGATTCATGGGGTGAAATATCCAAGAAAAATCAGATATTTGCGTTCGTGATAATTCCGGCATACCCAAAATGTCATGTTTGTTAATCCATACTACAGCAGCATCTAGCGGCCGGATTCTCCCAAAATGAAAATGTAAAACCTATGAATCGAACGATTATCGTTGGGGACATCCATGGATGTTACGACGAACTAATGCTACTACTAGCTAAACTACACCTGCAACCGAATGACCTACTGATAGCGCTGGGCGATATAGTTGACAGAGGCAACAAATCCTTGGAAGTATACCAATACCTTCGTGAGCGCCCGAACACAGTTGTTTTAATGGGCAACCATGAACGAAAACACCTGCAAGGCATCCTTTCTTATTCGCAGGAAATTGTACAGTTGCAATTTGGAACGGCCTACCCTGCATTCCTGGAGTGGTTAAAAGGACTGCCATATTATTATACTACCCCAGAAGCCATTATCGTACATGCTTCCCTGTTAGATGGCATGCCATTGGAAGAGCAACGGGAAGAAGTACTCTGTGGCACTATCTCCGGCGAAAAGCAACTGGAAAAAGCCTATGGCAACAGCATGGAGTGGATGCAGCACTATAAAGGAGATAAGCCCGTTATCTTCGGTCATCGGGTGGTAAACGAGGTAGAAATCACTGGGAATTGCTGGGGAATAGACACTGGCTGTTGTCACGGTCGGCAGCTCACTGCCATCGAGTTACCTGGCATGCGCATTCACCAGGTAGATGGATTAGCAAATCACTGGCGGGCGGAACAAAAAAAGTGGCAGTTGCCTGTGCTTTATTCCAGAAACTGGAAACAGATGGAGTTCAAAGCGATTCGTCACCAGTTGAAAAAGCTGGATTACCTGCAGGAGCCGGAAGCCCGACAGATATTGGATCAGGTACACCACTGGGTGGTATCACTCCCGCAGACGTGGCAACTCCTAACGAGTGCCATTGAGCAATTTGCAGCCAGCATCCAGGCAGATGAAAATCGGAATTTTGTGCAGGAAGCCAACCAGTATTTTTTCAAAGTGTTCCTTTATAAAGCGAATGCCAACAATCTGAAAATATCCGACCTGGAACAGTCCCTACAAACACCGGAAAAAGTGCTGAAGTTGGCGGACGCATTACAGGCCAATATTTTATCATTCCCAGAATAATTTATCTTTAGCGAATGATTGAAATCCGGACATTCGAGCAGTTACAGGATGCAGCCACTCCGCGTAGGGTGATGCGTTATTTGTTAGTCTATTGCGCCAAGGAATCTATCCTTGCCCATATTGACGGGAATCGCTACCCACTTCATGCTGGAGAAGTGATTACTATTACTTCCGGGCAGTACCATCACCTGGAACCAGCGCCTGGCGCGGAGGGGTATGTACTGGAGTTTACGCTCGATTTCTTCTGTAAGGATGATCAAGATATTGAGTTGATCTTTCATAATGGGTTGTTCTGCCATTTCGATCAGAATGAAGTGATAGCTGTACATACTGCCCTCATGCAGGAACAGTTGGCACTGATACAATCGGAGCTAACAACCCAGCCTTATCAATATCTTACTAGTATTCACAGCAGGATCGTATTGCTGCTCGTGGGGATTAATCGGGCAAAGGTGGAACGAGGAGATGAAATCTGGAAGCCCTCTGCCCTCTTTTTGCGCTTTTTGGAGGCGGTGCGCCATCATTTTATCCATGATTACCCCGTAGCGGAGTTTGCACGCATGCTCAATACCACTGAGGCCAAATTGAATGAGCAGGCCCGGCTGCATGCCGGTAAAACCGCGCAGAATGTCATTTACGGCCTGGTAACCGCAGAAGCGAAACGATTATTACTCTATGGAGATCTGACCATTAAAGAGGTAGCCTATAAACTGGGCTTCAATGATCCCTATTACTTTTCCAATTTCTTCAAGAAACATACCCAGGTATCACCCAAACATTTCAGGGAAGTAAATGGACTTTCCTAAAAATTACATCTGTTTTCCATAATTGTCTATTCTTTAGCCCTCCCTTTTGCCCCAATTTTGTGCTGGTAAACACATAATACCAGCATATGATTTCTAATACAGCTATTACTTCACTTTTATTGCGACTGGCTCTGGCAGGAGGTTTTCTGTCGGCCGTGGCCAGCAGAACCGGCCTATGGGGCAAACAATCTTCTGGATGGGATGCCTTTCTGAAATACACCGCGCAGGTCAATTCGTTTATGCCATCCACGGCTATTCCCGCCATCGCCATTAGTTCCACCATCCTGGAAACTACACTGGCATGCTTGCTATTACTGGGATATAAAACCAGTTTAGTAGCAGTAGCCGCCGGTACACTGACCTTATTTTTTGCTTGCGCGATGGCCTGGTCCTTTGGCTGGAAGGAAGTACTCGATTATTCCGTGTTGGCTTTCAGTGCAGGATCCTTCTTATTGGCCTCTGTTCCTACTTCCCGCTGGAGCCTTGATTATTTATTACAACGTTAAAAAAACATATATTATGAAAACAGACATCCATCACTACATCACCAAAAGTAACCACACTACCTGGGAACCATTGATCGAAAAAGGCGTAAACTATAACGGCATTTATGTTAAATCATTACGCTATGATGAGGCGAGTGGCCGTTCCAAAACAATTCTCCTGAAATTCGACGCAGGTGCAAAATATCCTTATCATAACCATCCTGCCGGAGAAGAAATCTTTGTACTAGAAGGGGAAGCATTGGTAGAAGGTACCACCCTCCAACAAGGCGACTACCTGTATACACCGCCAGGGTTCAAGCATGCCGTGTATAGTCCTAATGGCGCTACCCTATTGTTTGTAGTGCCTGAAGAAGTAGAAATCTTATCTGAATAAACCCATTGTGCTCCAATTTGTTGTCCTTGCCCGTTGGGCATGGACAACAAAAAAGATAAAAGGCTGAAATTGACTTCTGCGACGTCAATTTCGGCCTTTTAATACAGTATCGTTTTTTCTGCTATTTCGTTGGGAAATAAATACAATCACCAGTGCAATGATACTCCAGACAAGCATTTGCCAGGTGGGCGCTTCACTTAAATGGAAAGTAAGGGTAGTCCAGAAAGAACAGAAAACACCGAATGTGAAGAAACTCAGGCATTGGCGGTATGCGCCGTAGTGGTGAGTAGTAAGGTGACTGCCAACAGTATACTCGTACTGATGATGAGATTTTTTCAGTTCATTTTATCCCCCAAGGGCACCAAGAATAACATGCCGAGGCCATATCCTAGTTGCGCCATCATCGACATTTTCCCAATACTGCTTTCAGACGCATGAATAGATTGTGCTATATTGTGTAAGATGGGCTGATTATAATAGAGATTGGCCACAATAATCCCTGCAGATGCCACCATCACAGGTATTCCCAGGGCTTCTTTCCTCCCAAGCGCTAATTCCATTGTCTTTTTTTATTTGCAAAACTAGTCCGCCCTGGTGGGTGGAATTTGTAATATTTGATTATAAATTTGTAAAAAACGATTATGGAGCGCTATGTGCAGTTTGACCCGATTTTCATCCGCCATTTCACCACCGGACAATGGCCCTTCCCTACGCATAATCACAACCATTACGAGTTGGTGTTTATACATGCTGGTAAAGGGATGCATGTACTGAACAATGCCCGCACGGAGTACAGTGATAAAGCCTTATTCCTCCTGGCGCCGCAGGATCAACATAAGTTTGTGGTGCATGAAGAGACAGAGTTCAGCGTGATAAAATTTCTTCCTATCTACCTTAGTGGGGATACGGAAAGCAAAGAGCGACGAGATTGGAACCTACTCATGGATGAACTGATTGTGAACAATGAAGAAGTGTCTGCCATTATTCTGATTAAAAAAGAACTGAAAAAAGTGGAGCAATTGTTCCGCATGATTATCCGAGAATGGGAGGAGTCCGATCAGCAAGCCAATGAATTAATGGTACACCTGCTGCGAGGGGTACTGGTGATCTTGAAACGGAATATCTTCGGAGATACTGGCGGAACGGGCCTCTCCACGGACAACCTCTCCATTGGCATTATGCATCATATACATGCACATATTCAATCGCCGGAGGCGTTAAGCAGTACGTATATTGCCGGGAAATTTCATTTATCTGCCAGCTACTTGGGCATGTTATTTCGGCGGGAAATGGGCATTTCATTGAAGGAATATATTTCACAGTACAAATTCAAACTGATCCAGGCCAGGTTAAAACATAGTCGCGACTTATTAAAGGAAATCAGCCACGACTTTGGGTTTACGGATGTCAGCCATTTCAATAAGTTTGTAAAAAAGTACAGTGGACAGAATCCGAAGGACATCCGCAGTGGCAGTGCGGTATTATAGCTTTGCTGATGCTAATAAAAAATCTTTGTTGCCAGATGCGCTATAATCCATCAGCAGTGTGATTAACTGTACTACCCTTCCTGGTTGGGAATCCATCTCCGGCGCTCGTTTCGTCACTAATCGTGTCACTCCATCCCAACAACTTCCTAAGTCATATTTGGTACCTTCCATTTTTCCTGTTCCTGGTATAGGCGCTATGGCGTTGTTGATAGCCATTGAAAACAAATGGCAACAACGATCTCCCAATGCATTGTCCAGTGTTACGGAAAATCGGTTTTCCATTAACCTACACCAGCCCGTTTGAAGCGTATAGCCGTTGGGGTTACCCAGTAAACTTCCCCAGGAAGCGGGGTCTTTTTCTGGTCGTATGAGCCAGTAGATTTGTCCTGGTAGTTCAGGGCGTATATGAAAATAGTTATGATAAAAGCGGATGCTTTCCTTTTGCAGATGTTGGGGAGACGCGGTTTGCCAGTGATCTGTCGCCCGTATCTCTTTGCTACGCTGTAATACATACTTGCTATAGCCTTCTTTCATTTCCGATTCATTGGCATAGAAATGACCATATTGCTGCTTAAATTCCTCTGCTGACACCATGTGCTTCCAATGTGTATTCATGCTGGCTTATGCGTGTATTATTTTTTAGTTCCAAGATAAGTTCGGCCAGCGGCCAGGTGATTAATGGCATCTGCCATGCGTTGTATGCGTGCCTCTGTGACACTGGTTTCCAAAACCCAGGCTACACACTGCTGCTGCTCTTCTTTTGGCATGGCTTGAAAAGCTTTCCATGCCTCTGGTTCATCCTTCAGACAATCTAGGAAGTCTTCCGGAATTACGTCCGCTGCTGCGGGCTCGCTATCATACAACACCAAGTGCACCTTATCCCCCGCTTCCTTTTTGATAGCCTTCCTGATCGTGGCATTCACTGCCATCATCATGAGGCCGGCTTTACTGGGCATTAGAGAGAAAGTATCCAATGTGTAGTTATCAATCGAACCGTGCACTTTACGTAAACCGAAGTAGGCCCTCGTATTCTTAGGAATCTCCGGTAGACGAATGAACGTCCAGCCGCCTTTCATCTGCATCTTTTCCAGGAGTACCTGTTTATCTATAAGGGGAGTTTTATCTTGTGTCATTATGATCTCGCGAAAAAATTCAACCAACAAATTACAATTATTCCAGGTATAAAATAAAAAACCGCCCGTTGCCGGGCGGCATATATAAATGTAGGTTTAGAAAAATAAGCGCGTATGATCAATCATCATCGCCATGATGCTTCCAGTGACCGTGGCCGCGTCCATGGCCGTGGTCATCATCATCATCGTCGTCGTGATGGCGGCGGTAGCGATCATCCTTGCAATCCCGGATGATGACTTGTTTACCATAACATCCTTTGTAGCGTCTGTATTGTGAGCGGTAATAATCATCGTTGAGATAAGGCCGGGGTTCATTGATGACTACTTTGTAACCACGGTATAAATCGTAGTGGTAATATCTAGGTAGGTTGCGGGAGAATACCCAATCATCTGCGTCCTCATCAAAGTAAATAAACTGGCGATCCGGGATATAGTAATAGGCGCCGATGTCTGGGAGGTAATAATATTCGGCATAGTCATATCCTACAGGGCCCCAGGTAGGTTGATTGCCGATGTTTACATTTACATTGAAACGTACCTGAGCGTAAGATGCCGGCGCACAGAAAAAACCTCCGGCTAAGAGGCAGGCCAAGATGGCAAGCTTTTTCATAAAAATATGGTTTGTAAAATACTTACAACCAAATTAATGCCAGTTCGCTTGCAGGTGCAAATTTTAATTTCTTTGTAATCTTATTTATGTTTTTCTTCAAAGTCCAGCAACCATTGCTTCCTCCAAATACCGCACCATAGCCCGTTAAAGCGCCATCCGATGCCACCAGGCGATGACAAGGAATGATAATGGCGATGCGATTGGAGTCTTAGTTAGATAGGCATATTGTTGTTGCAAAATTTCGCGTTCTGCAAATTCAAGCAGACATATACCCTCCGGAACCGCACAGGCAAACATAGTACCGATAGGGGTTTCCAGCTCTTTATAATCAATATTTTTCATGGATGATGTAGCATAAAGAATTTATACGCCGATGATAGCTACTTTACTTCTACCACTCTGCATCTTGCTTACTTTAATCTGTACAGGAATACGTTCTGTCATCTCCTGCACATGCGAAATCACACCCACCTTCCGGCCCTGATTATGGAGGCGTTCCAACGCATCCATAGCGATATTTAAGGTAGTTGGATCGAGGGAACCGAAGCCTTCATCGATGAAAAGGGATTCCACTTTCATCCTGCTGGAGGATAAAGAGGCTAGACCTAATGCCAAGGCCAATGATACCAAGAAGGATTCCCCACCAGAAAGCGAGTAGACCGTTCTGATTTCATTACCCATGTCTTTATCCAATACTTGTAATCCTAGGGAATTCGGGATACGTTCCAATACATAACGCTGATTCAAAAACTCCAGGTGTACGTTTGCATGACTGAGTAAAGCGTCCAGCGTGTATTCCTGGGCTATTTGCCGGAATTTCTTACCATCGGCGGAGCCAATGATTTCATTCAGTTTCTGCCAGTTCTCCAAGACTTGCGTCTGGGCAGTTATTTCTTCCTGCAAGGAACCTATGCGCCCTTTATTTTCTTCGTCTTGTTTCAGTTTGAATTCGATGTTATTAAACTCCTTACCGGTATGACGTAGTATATCTGTTTCTGCCTGTCTGCGCTCTTTCAGGTCTTCCAGCCCGTTCTCCGAGAAATTTTGCTGGCGGTGATTACTCCATGCCGTTGTTCTTTCCTCCAGTACTGATTTGGCTTGTGTTTGGGCATCTGCGATTTTACGCAGTTCCAGCCGTTCGGCTTCCATCCACTCTGGCGGGAAAGATAGTAATCGGTGGAGTTCAGGCTCAGAGAGGCTTACCTGTTGTTGCTGATGATATTGCTCCAGCCAGCCCGTGATTTTATGTTGGAGATCAAGTTCCTGTTTTTGTAGGTTTTCTTGATCTTTCTCTAATTGCTCTTTCTTTGTGGTGGCACGGGTTTCCGCGTCTAGTATTACATCCAAGGCTGCTTTTTGCTCCTCCTGTGTTTTACGTGCACGCTCTACGGCCGACTTCAAATCCGCCTCTATAGCGGTTACAGGCTTACCTTCGAAAATCCCTTTACGCTGCGATTGCAACGTTGCTGCTTCGGCTTGCAGATTGGTAAGCTGCTGTTGCTTTTGGCTCGTGTCTCCCGTATAATAAGCCGTTTGCTTTTTAATACCTGTAATAGTTTCCAGTAATATATCCTGCTTACGGATATTTTCATCCAACTGTTTTACCTGGCTTTTCCAACGGTCTGCGAAATCCTGTATCTGTTTAACAAAAGATGCCGGGTTTTTCTTCCATCCCTGGAACCATTGCGGAGATGCAAAATGGACAGACAACTGTTGCTGCACCTGGTCCAACTCCGCTTCTGCGGCGGATTTATCCTGCTGTAGGCGGGTCAACTTTTCTTCCTGGGAACTCAGTTGCCGCTCCTCATCCTTGATAGCATTGGTTTTATCTGAGAGTTCTTTTTCCTGGCGGTCCAATTGCTCTTTCCTTTTATCCAGGTTTGCTTTACTGGTTTGATATGCCTGTATTTTATCCTTTAACGCGCCTTGTTTTGCTTTCGCTTCTTCCAGGCGTGCACGCAGCCAAGCAGCTCTTTCCGACGCGGGTTCCTGCATGCAGGCGGGTTGTATCTTAAACGCTTCCCATGCCGGGAGATGTCCGCCTATAGCGGCTTCTTTACCCTGTAAATCTTTTTCCTTGTCCGTAATAGTGGCCCCCAGGAAATCTGTTGTTTTTTGGAGATTGCTATGCTTAGTAAGACTAGCAGTATACGCTGCTTCCGCGCTATTATAATCGGACTGCAACGCTGATAGCAAGTTATCCAAACGTGGATCATGGGTGGCATAAGGGTGACTGGTACTTCCACATACAGGGCAAGGCTCATCAGGCGTCAGTTGCTGCCGTAGCTTTTCCACGTCGGCGGCGGCGGCCAGGCTAGCTTTCTCCATCGCAGTAAGAGCCATATCCCGTTTGGCTTTTGCAACCGCCAGCTCCGTGGCAGTTGTAGCCAATTGCTCCTGCTTATTGCTCAGCTCCAATCGATGAGCGAATAATTGAGCGCGCAGGGTAGTTGCTTCCTCCATGAAATTGTACAACAATTTCCAATGCACTTCCGCAGCCAACATATCTTCTACCAGCAGGTCGGCCTGATTTTTTTCCTCCTCCAAACTCGCTATAGTACTCGTTTGCAGTTGTTTTAAATCCTGCTGATATGCCTGCTGATCCTGTTGCCATGCAGCCTGTATAGTGGCTTGCTGAATTTTCAGATCTGCCAATTTCGTTTTGCTAGTCTCGACTAGATCCTTTATGGTGGCTATTTCTACGGCATAATTCTCCAGCGCTGCGAGTTTAATGCCTGCGTTATGGAGCACAGAGATAATCAGTTCTTGCTGTTCCGCAATGGGTTGGCGAGCGGCATTATCGGTTTTCCATTTGGTCAGCTCTGCTATAGCATCCGCCAGCGTTTCCGCTTCCGTGTTTTTTTGTAATAGTTCTTTTTCTTGCTCCTGGAGACGGTTTTGAGCTTCCGTTAATTGTTCCGTTGCTTGCCTAATCTGCTCTTGTCTTTCATTCAGTTGCACATCCAGGGCTCTGGCGCGATTCAGCATTGGCTGCGCGTTTTCCTGCTCCTGTTCTACTTTTCCTAATTTCTCTTGGAGTTGCAGCAAATTGGTTTGCTGCTTGACTTTCTGCTGCAACAGCGTATCCAACTGCGTAATCAGCGTTTTTGCCTCGAGGGTTTTATCTTTTAATTGTGATTGTATGGTTTGCAAGGCATCCACCGTAGAGCGGAGTGGTTGTACTTTTGCCACCTGCTCCAGTTGCTGTTCCCTTGGTACTGCGCGTTCTACAGCAACCGTAGTAGCATCGTAGGCCTGCTGCGCTGCTTCTTGGCTTTCTATTAATTCAGCTAAGCGTTCATGCCAAGTAATTTCCTTATCCAGTGAGTCTATACGCTTTCCAGTGGCTTTGATGGCAGCATCGAGCGTTTCCTTCTCTTGCTGCAGTGCCGCCAATTCCTCAGTGGTCAAGGTATGAATGCCTTCCTTCTTAGCATTCAGCTCTTTTACCACCTGTTGTTGGTCGGCCGACTTCCGATATATCCGTTGAGATATTTCCGAGTAAATAGTCGTTCCTGTCAGTTTCTCCAGCAGGGAAGCTTTTTCGTCTTTTCCTGCTTTGAGAAATGCTGTAAAATCGCCCTGCGCCAAGAGTACGGAGCGGGTAAACTGTTCAAAGTTCAGACCTACCAATCGGGCTATTTCCTCTTGCAGCTCTGTCTTTTTACCAGGAACGGTTGTATTCGTATTGATATTTTTTAGGGAGACATCATACGCTTGCAATGCTCCATCTGCCTTATTGCGCGCTCTCCTAACACTCCAAGTAGCGCGATAAGGTTGGGTATCCACGCCTACGAAATCCACTTCTGCGTAGCCATCGGCAGTACCGTCGCGGAGAATGCCACGGATATCACTTTGACTGATGGTGGCTCCTTGTACATCTTGTACTTCTACCCCACTCTCCGCTTGTTTATAGCGGGGCGTTTTGGCGTACAATGCGAGGCAAAGCGCATCCAGGATGGTGGATTTGCCGGCGCCTGTAGGCCCGGTAATAGCGAAAATACCGGCATTCTGCAAAGGCCCCTGCGTAAAATCTATTTCCACAGTACCTTCCAGCGAAGCCAGGTTTTTTATGCGTATGGCGCGAATCTTCATGCTAGTTGTCAGTATGGTTAACTTCCTGTGCTACTTCATGGAACAGTTGCAACAGTTCCGCAGGAACGGGGTTATTGTATTTCACCTGGTAAGCTTTTGCGAAAATATCCTGTGGTTGCAACTCTTGTAAGTTGCTACCAGCAATGGTTTCCGGTGCATCCACTGAGGAATGGCCATTTGTATATTTCACATCAATTTTTGCCAGCCGGATATGTTTACCTTGAAGGGTAGATTCGATTTTATGTCGCAGTGCAGGTTCAGGCCCTTCCAATAATACCCGAACTTCCAGGTAGGGAGCGGGAATGTCCGTTTCCGCTCCATTTGCGGGTAATTTCTCCAATGCCATTAGGACTTCAGACAAATTACTATGCACACTTGGGATACGCTGTAACCCAACAGACACCGGCACTTCCAAGGTAGTGGGCGCCGAAATGCCCTCTCCTTCCAGGTTAAATAGAATTACCTGGTGACGATAGTTAAACTCCGAAAACGACATCGGTAGTGGACTTCCGCTATAACGGATATGTTCCTTGCCGCCAATGCGCTGTGATTTATGAATATGCCCAAGGGCTACATATTTGATATCTTCATGAAATGCATCTGTGGAAACGCATTCCACGCCACCCATGATGAGTCTTTCTGTTTTATCTAGTTCTGTAATTTCGGCCTGTTGTGTATGCATATGGCCCATAGCGATAATAGGTTGACCTGCTTTTCTGTATTGCAGCACATGTTGATATACCTGCTCATACATCGCGGCAACACCCGCTGTATAAGGATTATCGCTGCTGGCTACTTCCGGATAATCACCCATGCGCAGGAAAGGTACCGCCAAACACCAGGCTACTGGGTTTCCAGTTGTATCCTTGATGGGGATCGTCAGTTTATCATAATCGATATTGCCGAAAGCATCTCTTTCTACCACCCCGATGATATGGATATTGGAAGATTCCAGTAATGGTTTTGGCGATTCGAGTCGCGCAGCAGAGTCGTGGTTGCCGGCCGTCATGATGATTTGCAGCGCAGGATTATTCCTGGCAGCATTGGCCAGGAAGGTATATAGCATTCTGACCGCACTAGCAGCAGGATTCGACACATCGAATACATCGCCACTGATCAGCAATACATCAATTTTTTCGTTTATAAGTGTTTGCAACAGCCAGTCTAGGAACTGCTGATGCTCATAAGTACGATCGTATTCGTGGAATAACTGACCGATATGCCAGTCGGCAGTGTGCAGCACTTTCATCACCCGAAACATTTGGCCGAAAGTACGTTAATTTTTTGGGACGGACGCAGCGGTAGTGTGTAATACGTAGATCGCATATCAGCGTATATTTTAGTTATCGGGAGACACGTGTCTTCCGACCTACAATCCTACCCTATTCTTCAACTTAACATATGTACCAATCTACCGAGGCGTTTCATCTGTTGGCGTACCTCTTCCGACCAAAACAATCCAATGGAAATGCGCATACAATTTTCAAACTGATGCTGGAGCGTAAACATTCTACCGGGTGCAATACTGATTTTATGTTTCATCGCGATGTCAAATAGTTCGGTGGTATTCATGGCTTCATTCAATTGCACCCAAAGGGCTAGTCCTCCTTGTGGCCTGCTTACCCTGGTATCTTCCGGGAAATATTCCGCCACCGCCGACGTATAGTGCTCACAGTTAGCCTGCAAGGTGCTACGTAGTTTCCGAAGATGGCTTTCATATTTACCACTTCGCAGGAAATTAGCGACCGCTTCCTGAGTGATAGTAGTAGCAGAGATAGCGTGTACTAATTTCAATTTCAGGATATCATCTTTGTATTTCCCTGGGGCCACCCACCCTACTCTATAGCCAGGGGCCAGGGTTTTAGACACCGCGCTGCACCACAGTACATTACCTGTTGTATCAAAAGATTTGCAACAGGCAGGTCGTTGACCTTGGAAATACAAATCGCCGTAGATATCATCTTCAATAAGTGGGATATTGTGCTTGGCCAATAGCTTCACGATAGCCTTCTTGTTTTCAGTGGGCATACAACTGCCCAATGGTGTATTGAAATTGGGTACCAGGAGACATAAGTCAATTTTATGTATCACCTTCTTCAATGCATCGATTTCAACGCCCGTTACTGGATGCGTGGGCAATTCCAAGACTTTTAAACCTAGGCTCCTGGCCAGTTGCAGGCTACCCGGATAACATGGGCTTTCCATTGCAATGGTATCGCCGGGCTTACTGATGGCCATCATGCAAAAGGATAAGGCATTCATTCCGCCAGCAGTGGTCACTAGGTCATCTGCGTGGAGCTGTCCGCCCCAGGTCAATGCGCGGGCTGCAATCATGCGACGTAGGTTTTCATTGCCCTGGAATGGTTCATAGGCCGTACCGGCTGATTTCAGGTGACGGGTAGCGTTGACGATTTCTTTGTTGAGTTTCGCCAATGGGAGCATTTCTCCGGAAGGGACACCCATGGACAACAGCGTAAGGTCCGTGCGCCCCATGGTGCTGAAGACTTTTCGAATCAATCCTTCTGGTTCTTTATTATGCGTGCTAGCAGCAGGTTTACTCACTTCGGGAAGCGCCAACCTTTGATACGACAACTGGTTTACAAAGTAACCGGATTGCGGCTTCGATAGGATGAGCGATTGGGCTTCCAGTTCCAGGAATACCCGTTTGGCCGTATTCATACCGATGCCGTATTCCTGGCAAAGCATTCTTACAGAAGGGAGTTTGTCTCCCGCCTTAAGGGTCCCTTTTCTAATCAGGGCGGCTATTTTGCCAGATATCTCCAAATAGCGGAATTCGCGTTTCATGTTATAAAATAACTGTGTCCATAAAAATACACAAAACTGAGACTGTATCCATTTATGCTACAAAGGTAGTTTTGTAGGATAATATTAGTAACATGTTGGACGTAATTATTAAAACGGGCAAAGAAAATATGGACATTGCAATGGTCCATCAATATTTAAGCGGGGAGTCTTATTGGGCCAAGGGAATATCCTATGCATTAGTAGATCAATCGTTGACCCATTCCTATTGTGTAGGAGCATTTGTAAATGGTCAGCAAGTTGGGTTTGGGCGTGTTATTACGGATTATAGCACTTTTGGATGGCTTGCAGATTTCTTGGTATTACCGGCGTTTCAGGGAAATGGGGTGGCAAAGAAAATATTGTCGCATATACTGGAACAGCCATGGTCAAAAGGATTGAGAAGAAAGATGCTGACTACGCGTGATGCGCATGAGTTGTATCGTCAATTTCAGTTTACGGAACCTGCTGTGCCGGGGAGTATTATGGAAATATTCAGACCTGGTATGTATTTACAGCAGTAGGCTGGAGCGCGCGTGTCTCTCTAAAATACCAATAAAAACTCCTGCAAGGCAATTGCTTTGCAGGAGTAGTAGTTAAACGTGAGAAGACTTATTTCTGAATATCCAGATGGATAGTGTGTGTATTTACCAGCAGGGTGTCTTTATCCACTACCAGCACTTTCAGCGGCAGTTTACCGGCTTTGACAGTATCAAATACCAATACGCTGTCTTCTTCAGAGATGAGTTGCAGACCATGTTGACCTTCCTCATCAAATTCCAGCATGGCATTTTCACCAGTAGAGAGCGACAGGTAGAAGCGATCTCCTAATTTAGGTTGCAGGCTAGAATGGTGTACATGTGCGGCTGGCAAATGCGTATGAAGATCTTTTACTTCATGCTTTTGCGCTGCCTGGTGGAACCATTTAGCCAGACCGATAAGATCAGTGGTTGGATCACTGCAGGAGAATTGCATTACCACATTATCCAGGATGAAAACAACTATAGGATAATGTTTACTAGTGCTCACTGCACAATATTCACCCAGATCTTCCGGACCTGCTTCAAATGAAGGTTCTGCACGTTCAGTGAATGAAGTAATGGTCAGGAATCGGTTATGCGCCAGATCCTTAGTAGCAGAAACTACATGCAGTTTGATATTCATGGTATGCTCACCATTGTTCAGCATGAATATTTTCACTACTTCTTCCGCACCAGGTACGATTTCTTCATAGTCTGTTTTCCATTTGCCATGGAGTACAGGGCAATCGGCTGGTTCAGGCCATTTGAATGCGATACCGCTTTTATCTTCCTTCAGTGTTTTCACTTCTTTATACTTCAGGATTTTTTTGATGGCCTCTAAATGAGGTAAGCTGGTAGTATCTTTCACGGCATTGATGGTATTTACATGTGTAACACCAATGTAAGGGGTGATGTTGTTTACAGTGCCCTGTGGTACACGTGGAGGGTTAGGATATTGTGTGTCTACTGCAGCAGCAACATATTGTGCAGCAGTTTCATTCCCTCTGTGTGGTCCGGCGCAGGCGTCTGCTACTGTATTAGAGCTCACTACTTTTACAAATGCGTGATTACCAAAAGCAGTACGGTTTTTATCGAAAACATTCACCTGAGGCTGACCGCCAGTGTAAGAGGCATAGAATGGATTATTACACATTCCACGACCAATTAGTGGGGTTAGTTTCAGATAACCAAAGGGGTTCATATATAACCATTGGGTAGAATAGCCAGCATTGTTCAGATAGTATTGCAAAACAGAGGCAGTATCATAACAATTCAGGATTGAATTCTGGTTATTATGTGCAGCAACGTAAGAATTGTAGTACAGTGTAATATTATTCGGATTACCACCTGATCCCAGATTGGTGAAAAAAGTAGCTCCATGCCA
The DNA here is from genome assembly GCF_019236475.1 of Chitinophaga sp. GTDB lineage: Bacteria > Bacteroidota > Bacteroidia > Chitinophagales > Chitinophagaceae > Chitinophaga. The sequence goes on along the minus strand of NZ_JAFAIX010000010.1, from coordinate 48,903 downwards.
TACATCATATCTTGGTGGAATGTAATTAAACACGGTATCCACATAGTAGGAAACGGGTTGTGCGTTTGCTCTTAACAGCTTCGTATTTTCATCATATGGAAATACGTTGATTGCTTTAGTGGCAGTGGCAATCGCTTCCAATGCTTCCAGGTTTATCCCTTTACGATAAAGGGAAGGCGCCATTTCCTTTGTGTTGGTCCAGTAAATAGGAATCCAGGTAGTACCCACTGGAATAATTTCCTTCTTAGCTTCTACCAGTTGCCAATGCAGGATGTGATTACGTAAGGTGGCGAATTCTTCTGGTGTTTGCGTGGCTTTGCAAATAACAGTTTCGCTGGTTACCTTACCAGAGAATAATACTTCGTGCGTGTCTGACAGCGCTTCCAGTGTGTAATTGCCAGACGTTGCTTTACTGAAGGAGATCTTCACTTCCAGTGCATTTTCCTCCTTTTTGTTGATGTCAAAAACAACTGGAGTAGCCTTCCCATGCGCAGACTTCCTGTTTGTCCATAACAGGTGATGCGGATTTACAATTTTGTTTTTGTGGGATACCGGCAGATTGTGTAACGCATGGATGGAATGGAGCGTTACGACTTCTACCGCCTCGAGGGTAGCTGATTCGGTTTTCATGTGTAGTTTTTGTTTTTGAGGTAAATAAATGCGTATCTAAAAATATATAGTTTGCATTCCTTACTTAAAACGGACGGAGGATTTAAATTAATCCATTTTAATCATTCCGACAAAAACATTTTCTTATTATCATAGCAAACACAATCATAGTTCCCATTAACCTCAAAACCCTTTCAACGCTTTATTTGTTTTGTAAAAAGATAGATGTAACTCCTACCAGCCAACGCTCACATACATTCCAACGAACAACTAAACTTAATTCAGATGAATAAACAATCATTTCTTTTTAGGAAGACCCAATCCCTCAGGTCGGTAAGCTACCACCTATTTTCAGGAAGAACTTTACTGCTACTCTTTTCCTTATTTGCTCTTTCTTGCACCACCACAAGGGGACAAGATGATACGTATTATACAGGTGATCAGGCTGTCGTTACTATCCAGACGCAGACAGCGCCTCCACCTATTCCGGACTATGTGCAACCTCCTTGTCCAGGCGACGGCTATTACTGGATTCCAGGATATTGGGCCTGGTCCTCTAACGGTTATTACTGGGTACCTGGCGTATGGGTATTGCCACCCTCTCCTGGTTTGTTATGGACTCCTGGTTACTGGGCTTTCTATGGTGGTTACTATGGTTGGCATCCAGGGTATTGGGGAACAACTGTTGGCTATTATGGCGGCATTAACTATGGGTTTGGTTACTTCGGTACCGGCTTTTATGGCGGTAGATGGGAAGGACGACACTTCCATTACAACACCGCTGTATGGCGTGTAGGCGGAGGAATTCATAATACTTATGTCAACCGTGTTAACATCACTAACACCAATCACGTTAGCTATAACGGTCGCGGCGGTGTAAACTATCGCCCAACAGATGGAGAACGGCAAGTGATACACCAAGACCGGACACCACCCCATCAGTTACAAATGCAGCATGAACAAAATTTCATGAATGAAAGAGGTCAGTTTCATGCGCCTAATCGCGCGCCCGCAGTACATAGTATGAACATGCCAGGCGGAGAACGTTTCGACCAGAGAGGTCGCTCTATGGGCATGGGCGGACATGGCGGTGGACGAGGTCGTAGAGATTAACTTTTCTATCGTATAAAAGAATCGGGATGTGGTATCCCGATTTTTTTATGTCTATCATTTTCCAACCTTCGCTCCTACCCCAACTACTCTAAAATCCGAAGGAGAAGTGCCAGTATTCTTTTTAAAGAAGTTTGAGAAGTAAGCTACATCTTCAAATCCAAGCTCATAGGTAATCTGCTTAATGGATTTATCTGTGTAACATAAAAGTCGTTTAGCCTCCACCGTTATACGCTCCTGGATCACCTGGGAAGGGCTCTTCTGGTTATAGATAGCGAACATATTGGATAAAGTCTTGGGGGATTTATGCAATTGTTCCGCATAAAAACTAACGGAATGTTCGGATTTAAAATTCGCTTCTACCAGTAGATTGAATTTCCGAATGACATGAAACCTTTCATCCTGAAGCTTCTTCATGGGTACATATCCCACTTTTGCAAGACAGGTAACATAAATGATCAGCCGTTTGAGCAATACCAATAGCATTTCGTTTTGGATATGATCGGAAGTTCTGAATTCCTCTACAAATACGGCTGCCAGCAATTGTAATTTCTGTTGGGCAGTTTCATCCAGGTGTACGAACATATGATCCGTACTGCTGAAGAGGAATCCCACACAGCTTACCTCACTGTCATGATCAATAATGCAATAAAATTCCCGGTTGAATTGCCAGGCAACGATGCTTTCAGCATTTTCGAAGTGGAAAGACTGGTTGAATAAAAGTGTCAAGAGAGAATTGGCAGGAAAGGTGTGCTCACTACCATCAATAGTAACGATCTGGCTGTCACCTGGATTCCAGGCGATGGTAAAATACTTATTGAATCGGTCCTTTGAGAAAACCAATCTGTCGAAACCCGCTTCCTCTTTGAAAAGGAGTAATTCCCCACCGGTATTATTTTCCGTTAATTTGAGCCTCATGAGTGTAAAAAAATGCAATCATTTAAAATACGAAAGTTCATTGGAAGCCCAAAATTTAAGTTAGTACCTGCTATTAGCCACAGGCCCTGTTTTCAGCAATTACAAACAGGGCCCGGTGGGAAATCGAAAAACAGGTGCTTACATGGCGGAAATTTCGTTTGCCGCAGTTGCAATAACAGCAGCCACCTTTTCTGGTTGGGAGATATAGACCGCATGACTGCCTTTTATTTCAGTGACTTTCGTATCGGAGCGTTTATACATGGTACGTTGGATGTCGGGGTTAATGCTTTTATCTTCTGTAGCTACCACGCCATAAGTAGGTTTATTTCTCCAGGCGGCAGCAGTGATAGGCGTTACGAAACATTCTCCATAGAATGCGCCCTGGGAAGCATACATAAAGCCCGCTTCCTCTGCTGTTAGATCTCCACAGAAGCCTGCATGGTATTTTGCTTTATCGTAATACACAATTCCTTTTTCATCTGCAGGCAGCACACCGTTTTCTGCTGCAGGAGGAGCTGTCAGGAACCATTGGAGAGCCGTTTCATTATTATCAGGTTGGAAAGCTGCGATATATACCAGTCCTGCTACATTGGGGTGATTGCCGGCTTGTGTGATCACAGCGCCGCCCCAAGAGTGACCAGCGAGGATAGTGGGGCCGTCCTGGGCATCCAGTACCAGGTGGGTAGCGGCTACATCATCTTTCAAAGAAGTCAGTGGATTCTGCACTACGGATACATTATAACCTAGACGGATCAAATTTTCATAAACACCTTTGTAGCCGGAACCATCAGCGAATGCACCATGAACCAATACAATGTTTTTTACTGGGGAGTTTGCCTGATTTTTCATTTTCGTAGATTTTAATGTTTTGGATTGTTTTAACAATACAAAGATGAGATGAAAACCAGGGGTGGATGGTTGGTACATTACCCGAATAGTTGTAAATATTTCCCTTTTTTAAAAGGGGTGGTCTTGTGATGGCGATACGTGTCTCCCTATACAATAAAAAATAAATAAGCGGAATTGACGTCTGCGACGTCAATTCCGCTTATTTATTTTTTTCGTCGTCCCTGCCCGCTGGGCAGGGACGACATACAGGAACGATTACCTTCATTCTTTCGCCCTCTTCATTTGCTGGGTAGGGACGACATACAGGAACGTTTTAACTTAATACATATCAAACCAAACTTTCGTAGTCAGCAGATCCGCGCCTTGACGCGCTACTGCTGCTTTGTAGTTGGTACCATTCAATGCTTGTTCACTGGAAGGATACGTCATGCGCACAGGCATATTGCCTAAGAGTATGCCTGTATACGCCGGTTTCAGTTGTGGATAATCCAGTCTTCTCCATTCTGCAAAGGCTTCCAAACTTTCACTGAAAAGGGCCAGCCATTTCTGATCGCCGATAGATTTTTTAAAGTTAGTAGCATCGTATTGCACTGCTGGCTGCGCCAGGTATGCATCTACAGGGGCACCGGTAATACCATATTGCTTGAAAGAAGCCCTGATGGCCTGTTGGTACAGATCCGCAGCATTGCCGTTATAGAGGCCTCTTTGCGCCGCTTCTGCCAGGATAAACAACTGTTCCGCATAAGTGAAGAGGAAGGCCGGCGCCTGAGAAGCCGTGAAAGCCGCTCCCACATCCGATGTTTTGGAAAAGCCGAGTCGGGAGGCCGAGTCTGCCGGCAGGCCATTGGTCACTCCCAGATAAGGCCCGCCATCAGCGGGTTTGGCAGCATATACTGGTAATCTCGGATCATTCAGTGCTTGCAAACGATCAATCACTGTTTTGCTTATACGATAATCATTGCGGGTTTCCCTGTTTCTGCCCACAGGATTCTGGCTCGGAGATGCGAGATAATTCAGCTTCGCTTCTCTATCGCCATCTGCAAAGAATACGTTCCCTTCGGTGGCTAGATCTGTAAATACTTTGCGGGCGCCTTCCGGATCACGGTCTGCTATACGCAGCGCAATGCGGGAACGTAAGCCGTTGGCAAACTTCTTCCAGTTTTGTAGCTTACCCAATAGCAGAGAGTCTCCTGCCAGGGCCGCATTGGGATTAGCGTCGATGATGGTTACGGCCTGTTTTAACTCAGCGAGCAAGCCATTATAAACATCCTGCTGCCGATCGTATTTCGGAGTAAGGAATTTATCAATTTGCCCTGCTTGTGTGTATGGCACATCTCCGTAAAGATCTGTGAGTACTTGGAAAATCCAGGATCGCATGATAATGCTGGAAGCCTTATATCCAGGGAGTTTCAGACTATCTCCTAATTGAATCAAAGTTGTAAAATCTGTAATTCCTTGCGCATAAAAGTTATTCCAAACCGCTTGAATACTCGTACTGGCAGGAATATATCTATCCGGGTCTGGATATTGGATTTTAGCCCAGTATTGCACATACAGGAGGGTTGTTTCCATGGTTGCATCGGTGCCCCAATAGGTATCCACATTGGATTTGATACCATTGGCGAACAAGTACTCTGGATCTGGCACCGTAGGTTCGTTCGGGTTAATATTAATGCGATCCAGTTCTTTACGGCAACCGCTGAAGATCAGTGCAACCGCTAATATATAGATGGGTATCAGCCACTTTTTCATGTTGATGGAGAATTAAAATGAAACATTCAGGTTAAAACCAAAGCTGCGGGTAGTAGGGATTTGCAGTGTTTCCAATCCCTGCCCGTTTCCTGTATTGAAGGCCGTTTCCGGATCAATATTTGGCGCTTTCTTACTGAGGTAGCCAAGATTCCTTCCTACCAGCGCGATATTCACCGCCTGCATGCCCCATCTTTTTACGATGGTTTGTGGTAAGGTATAACCAATGCGCACCTCTCTGAGCTTGATAAAGGAAGCATCGAAGATAGAAGGTTCGCTAAGACTGCTACTGTATGCAGACTTGTAGTAATCCATGGCCGAAAGTATCGCTGTATTCTTTTTACCATCTGCAGTGTAACCATCGAAAATGATACCGTCATGCTTTACCACTTCTCCATTTGGCGCGGTGGCATCATGACTAGGTAGTTGTACATTTTTCGTACCGTCGTTATAGTAAGGAAGGCCGCCGTGTTCCTGATCTCTGCCTGGCATTGTTGCCGCCAATACGCCTGTGCGCATACCAGTGCCATTGGTACCGGACCAGATAGAACCACCTTGTTTCGTATCAATGAGGAAACTGAGATTAAATCCTTTGAATGAAAACGCATTGTTAATGCTTCCTGTCCATTTCGGTGTGAAATAGCCGAGTACTTTTTGCGTCGGATCTGTCTGCGGGCGACCGTCAGCATTCACCAGGATATGCCCTTGTGCATCACGTGCAAAGCCTGAACCGAACAAGGCGCCATAGCGTTGTCCTTTTGTGGCGATCACCTGGATATTGCCAGAACTGCCTAGTACGAAGCTATTGAGGAAGCCGTCGCTATCGAGGGAAACTACCTCGCTCACATTGCGTGCATAGTTAACGTTGACGTCCCAACGAAAACCAGAACGGGTAATGATTGGCGAACCGCCTAACTGCACTTCTACCCCATGATTCTTAAGCTCCCCGCTATTCAGCAATTTTTTCAGGTAGCCGGTGGAGCCACTCACGTCTGCCAACAAAATCTGATTACGACTGGTTGTATTATAGTAAGTCACATCTACTTTTGCCCTGTTCTTAAAGAAACCTGCTTCTACCCCTAATTCTGTAGAAGTGGTGATCTCTGGCTTGATATTTCTGCTCAAGTATTTATCTGAAACCGTTAACAGTGGCTGAGATCCGAAAGGCGTATTGAAAGGATAAGTATTTACTTGCAAATATGGATCGGTATCTTTACCTACCTGCGCCCAACCGCCGCGCAGTTTCAACAGCGACAGTACATCACTTTGAATATGGAAAGCTTCCGACAACACCAAGCTAGCGTTTATTGATGGATAGAAGTAAGCCACTGGCAGTGTAGAAGACCAATCATTTCTAGCGGTAAGGTTTACGAAAGCATAGTTATGATAGCCTACTTGTGCAGAAGCGAAAGCACTGTAGACTTTTTGACGACTCAGATAATTGGTAGACACAAGCGGATCGCGAGAGTTATTTAGCGTATATACACCTTTCACTGCGAGTCGTGGTGCCTGCTGATAGTTTTGTTCATATTGATTGGTACGAAGGTTTCCACCTGCCAGTACATCGATATCGAAATTGCTGCCGAGTTTCTTCTTCGCATTCAACGTAAATTCTCCATTGGTTTCGCTCACTGCATAAGCATCTTCTGTATAAGACCCGAAAGGCGTACCATTGGTATAATAAGCCACCCGATATTTCCGACGATCTTGGTAATAATCCGTACCGATGCGGAAAGCGGCTGTCAGCCAGGGTTGTATCTCATAGGAAAGACGGGCATTTCCTAAGAAGCGGTTTCTTTGCATACCCACTGTGTTTTCATTTTGAATCCAGTAAGGGTTGCTATAGTAACTATGATTCCAGTTGAAATCAGTGCCATCTGGATTTTTGTAGTTCTTCAGCTTTTCGATATCTACTTGTCGGCCGAACCAAATGAACTGCAAGGTTACACTGTTGCCGCGGCGACCGTCTACACCTGGCAGGTTATCCGCAGCACTGCGAATGTAATTCGCATAGGTACTGAGGGTCAGTTTAGGGGTGAGTCGGAAAGTATTGCTGGCCACAAAAGTATTCCTGGAGATGCCTGTATTGGGGAGGATCCCTGTTTGTTTTGTATTATTATAGGAAAAGCGATAATCAATTTTTTCGGAGCTACCACCTACAGACAAGCCATTATTTAACGTATAGCCGGTCACGTAGAAATCCTTCACATTATTGGGGTGCGCCACAAAAGGGACAGGCGTACCGTTAGAGAAAAACTGTGGGATGAGTCGGCCATCCATTTTTGGGCCCCAGCTCTCGTCCACTCCATCGTTTAATCCGCCGCCTTTACCATCCTTATAGGAGAACTGGCCGCCAGTACCCTGGCCGTAGGAGTTTTGGAAATCCGGGAGGATCAATACTTTTTCAAAGGTGGCACCGGAGTTAACGGTAACGCCTAAACCGCCTTGGGTATCTTTGCCTGTTTTAGTTTTGATGACGATTACCCCACCAGAAGCGCGGGAGCCGTAGAGTGCAGCCGCGTTAGGGCCTTTCAACACACTGATCGCCGCGATATCATCCGGGTTGATATCGGAGATAGCGTTGGCAAAATCGCGGCCAGTGCCGACGCCCAGTTGGCTATTGTCTACCGGTACCCCATCGAGTACAAATAGTGGTTGGTTATTTCCTGCGATAGAAGTTTCGCCACGGATCACGATACGGGAAGAGCCCATATTTCCTTGGCTATTGGTCACTTGAACGCCCGCGATTTTACCGGAGAGCGCATTGACCAGGTTGGTTTCTTTAGCCTCAGAAATGTCTTTGGATTTGAGTTCTTGGACCGCATATCCCAATGATTTCTTTTCTCGCGAAATGCCCAAGGCTGTTACGACCACCTCATCGAGTTTCCTGTTGGAGCTTTCCAGGGAAATGTTGATAACGCGATTGCTGCCTACCATTACGGAGACTGGTTCAAAACCCATGAAGTAGACCTGCAGTGTATCTTTCTCGTGTACATTGATAGCAAATCTGCCATCGGCATCGGTTTGAGCGCCGGTAGCGGCGCCTTTCACGCGAATAACGGCGCCGGGTATACGCTGTGCATCTGTACGGGAGGTCACTACCCCACTTACCCGGATTTCCTGGGCAATACTTTGCTGCAACCAGAGTAGCCCTGGCAGTAGGCATAGCAGCCTTTTAAGATATTTCATGCTAAGTGTTTGTTTTGTGCGGGCCTAAATCCTCGATGGCTGTGGCATGGCTTTTCAGATTTGTCCCCTGTTGATTTTGGTAATTAATTATAGCTACGATTGTTTTTCAATATCGAGGACAAATGTAATATGGATTTTTTTAATCTACAAGTCTTATAGACTATATGGGCAAATAATTTATTTTTAGGGAGACACGAAGTAGTCGGGATAATTGGGGTAAACGCAGTTCCGTATTGAATTTTGGCCCAAACATTTAGCAGATAGATGGCTAGGCTTTTTTCAAAATGAGGAAGGGTAAAGGTTAATACCTCTACCCTTTTTGTCTCATTTTCCAGTTGAGTGCGAACCTATTTTAAAAAAACTCCGTATAGAGTAAATAGACATTGAGCAAAATGATGATAGCTGCAATACCGATAGCAGTAAATCTTAATAATTTTCCGTTTCTGAATGCGCCCATTTTTTCTTTGCTATTGGTAAACTGCACCAATGGTACAATAGCGAACCCTAATTGCATAGAGAGAATAACTTGGCTTAATACCAATAATTGGGCAGTACCTTTTTCACCATAGATCAGTGTTACTACAAATGCCGGAACAATGGCAAGTAACCGGGTAATGAGTCTGCGGAGCCAGGGTTTCATCCGAATATGTAAGAACCCTTCCATTACTATTTGTCCGGCAAGTGTTCCTGTGAGTGTAGAGTTTTGTCCGGAAGCGAGCAATGCCACTGCGAATAAAGTACTAGCTATGGTAGAACCCAATACTGGGGAAAGTAAGCTAAAGGCGTCTGTGATATCTGCTACATCCTGGTGACCGGTGGTGTGAAAAGTAGCAGCAGACATGATCAGAATTGCCGCATTGATAAAGAAGGCAAAAAAAAGTGCAACACTACTATCAATGGTTCCAAATTTTATAGCTTTCTTTTTACCTTCCGGAGTTCTTGGATAATCTCGTGTTTGTACGATACTTGAATGTAGATAAAGATTATGCGGCATAACGGTAGCCCCCAGGATACCTATGGCGATATATAGCTTAGACGGATTGGTAACTATTTCCAAACGAGGGATTAATCCATCCAACATTGGAAAGACTTCCGGTTTTGATGCGATAATTTCAAAAAGAAAGCAACCGAAAATTACTAAGATTAAAGCCGCAACGATACTTTCAATTAGGCGAAATCCTTTATATTGAAAAAAAAGTATCAACAAAACATCTACCACTGTCACTACAACACCCCATGTTAATGGGAGTCCAAAGAGCAGGTTGAGGGCAAGTGCGGAACCTATCACTTCGGCCAGATCGCAGGCAGCAATAGCAATTTCGCATAAAATCCAAAGTCCGTAGTTTACAGCAGGATGGTAGTGGTCCCGGCAAGCCTGCGCCAGGTCTCGTTCCGCCACAATCCCTAATTTAAGTGCTAGGTATTGTAATACCATCGCAAAGATATTCGAGATAAAAATGACGGATAAGAGGGTATAACCAAACTGGGCTCCACCGGCAAGATCAGTTGCCCAGTTACCTGGATCCATATAGCCAACTGCCACCATTAGTCCTGGACCTGCAAAGGCAAGCATGTTTTTCCAAAAACCAGCATTTGCAGGGACTTTCACCGAAGCAAAAGCCTCTGGCAATGAATCTGTTGTTTTATTTCTGCGCCATCCTAATGAATGGCCCTGCTTGTTCACTATATTCTTCATTAACCGTATAAATTTTTCTGATAAAGCTGGCAGTTAATAAGTATTATCGGGAATTTTTTCTCCATACAGGTCAAAAACTGGGTAGTTCAGGTATTCGAATAATCGGTCCATCAGTTTATCACAAACAATGGCTTGTAGTCTTTCTAATGATCCTCTTACTTCCTCCCTACCCATGTGCAATTCCTTTACAAGAAATAATTCCCATAGTTGGCATCTTCTCAGGATAGATAATGCTTCTTTTTTACCCATTTCCGTCAACGAAAAGCCCTTTCCTTTTGTATAGGACACCATTTGTTTCAGTGCTAGCTTTCGAATCATTTCTGTAACAGTGGCAGGACGCTTATCCAAACGCTTGGAAATATCTAGGTTATGCCGTAAAGTGTGGCATTGAGGATCCCCCGCCAACAATATCTGTTTAAGGTACTCCTGTTCGGACACACTTAATCCATTCTTTTTCTTTTTTCTTGAATAGATACTGAAGCTATTTTTCACTCACTGATATGAATTAGATGATTTTCGGCCAACTGATCTTTTAGGTTTTGCAGCAGTTCTTCCTGTCCTTTCCTCCCGCCTTTTTTGCCTACAAAATCCAGGAGGGAAATACTTGCTCTTCTAAACTCCTGTTGCAATTCATTCAAATCAAAATGCCCATGCCTAGAGAGATGTAAGAGGTAGTATACTACACGTGTCCGCATTTTTTCTTCCATCTCACATTGTCCCAATTCCGAGTATGTATTTGCGAGATTATTGCACGAAATGATGTAGACCTGCATAAACGGTATAGTTAACCTCGTGCAATCTTCCTGGTAATTGTTTAGTAGTTCTGCCCGGAATAACGCATCTTGATAACCTGTTAGCGCTTTATCATAATCTCCGTTATGGAAGCTATCATTGGCAGTCATCGTCAACGTTTTCCAATAGTTTTCTATGTGGCTTATGCAGGTATCGCTCATTTTATTTCAAATTTCTGTTTGCAAAATCCCAGTTTACTATTTCCCAGAAGCCTTCCACAAATTTTAGTCTGGCATTTCGGTAATCAATGTAGTAAGCATGTTCCCAGACATCTAATGTGAGAATAGGTGTTTTCCCTTCTGTCAGTGGTGTGTGTGCATCCTTCATTGGCAAGATTTCCAGGTTACCGGAATCAGTCTGTGCTAGCCAGGCCCATCCACTTCCAAACAATTTTACTGCTGTTGTAGAAAACTGTTCTTTAAATTTTTCGAAACTGCCAAAATCGCGATGAATGAGTTCCGCAATTTTTCCATTAGGCATTTTACCGCCATTGGGTGACAGGCAGTTCCAGAAGAAGCTATGATTCCAGTGTTGGGCAGCATTGTTGAAAAGCGCTGCATTGTTTTCCTTAAATCCTACCTGGATGATATCCTCCACGCTTGCAGTAGCCAAAGGAGAGTCCTTTACCAATGCTGCCAGGTTATTAACATATGCTGCATGGTGTTTCCCATAGTGGTAGTCAAATGTTTCTTCTGTAATAATGGGAGTTAAGGCACTTTTTATGTAAGGCAATGCTGGTAAAGCTAGATCGATCTTCATCATTTAAAGTTTAATGAGTTGTTTAGGTATTTACATTCAAAATTTATTGTAGACGGTACTCCTATGATTTACTATTTCAATCTGTTTTAATTTTAATCCCGACGAAGAAAGTTCGAGGAATACCAGGTCCATAGATGTAATTACTATCTCTGTTTTTTCCTTGGTCGAAGTCACTTTGATAAGCGTTGAAAATATTTTTCACCCCAGTGTAGATTTCCAGGTCATGTTTAAATTTCGGTAGGTGAAAAGTATGGGAAACTTTACTGTTGACTTCAGAAAACGCAGGGGTTGTCACCATCTGGTCATCAGGAAAATTATCCGCCCCACCCCAATGTGTCATATGCATTTTACCGGTATAGACATAATTCAGGTTAATAGCCCATTTTTGATTTGGGGTAATGCTCAGGTTAGCAAAGCCATAATCGTTGGGTGTTTTTAAGAAAGCCTTCGTAGGTTCAATTCCCTTTATGTATGCTATTGGGTTCCCATACTCACTATTCTGCAGCGTAAAGCCTGTTTCTAATTGCATCTTTTTATTATAATTGGCTCTCAGTTCCAAGGTGAATCCTTTTACTGTTGCGCTACGACCATTTCGTTTTTCAAACACCGCTCCAAAATCGTCCTGACCTACACGTTCTAGTACAAATGCATTTTTCAAATGCGTATAGAAGCCCTCCAGCGTAAAACCTGCTATCCATTTTTCGGCGGCTTTATCATAATTAAAGGAAGTGCTAACGCTTTGAGATCTTTCTTCTTTTAGGTCTGGTGAAAGTTGTACCCTGGAAACGCCACCGCCAGCAAATGCAATGTGTAGGTCGGTATCAAAAGCTTGTGGTGCTCTGAAACCAGTCCCATAACTTACTCTGAATTGAGCATTGGAATTATACTTATAGAGCAATGCCACTCTTGGGCTGAGGATTACTTTATCCAGTAGGTTATGCTTATCCATCCTGAGACCAGACAGTAAATTGAACTTGTCTGCAAAATCCCAATCGCTCTGGAAGAAAGTTCCCCAGTCCTTAGTATGCTGATCTACCAGGTAATTATAGCTTGGGATATTATCAAATACTTTGTCAGATACATACTCCGAACCGATGGTGAGTACATTTCTGTGGTTCAAGAAATTACTAATCTCATGGTTGAGTTGAAGGCCTCCTTGCAGGGTGGTTGTTTTGGAAGTGCCATAGGGTGGATTTTCCAAGTGCTGCTGAATATCTTCAGGATCGTCTGGAAACACGCCCGTATAGTGTTTTCGGTTTGTATTCTGGAAAGCCGAGTAAATTATAAATGAAGATTTGTTTTGGTTAAAGTTGATCTGGTAATCAGCGCTTCCCATCCATATTTTATGTGTCCTTTCTTCTGATTGCTGGGTAAGGTAGGCTGGTTTGTTTACCATTTCACCACCAAAACGGTACTCGTTCAGGTTACTCAGTGACACTTCCAATTTCTGGTTATCCGTGAATTTATAGAATGAATTAACCCCCATCGATGTATTTTCTATCTTGGGTATTTCAGAAAAATTATCTCCACTGGCGTCATAATAACCACGGTCTCTTTTATTGATAAAAAAAGATGTACCCGCATTTCCTTCTTCATTTACCAGTGTTGCATTTCCTCCAAAATTGAAATCGTTGGTCTTACCGCCAATGTTTTGATAAAATGAATTGATTTCATAGCCACTTTTCTTCGGCAGTTTGGTGATCACATTTACGGTACCTCCAATGGCGCTAGAACCATAAAGGGAAGAACCGCCTCCACGTACTACTTCAATCTTTTCAATCATATTTACCGGCAACTGCTCCATGCCGTAAAGTCCCATCAATGGACTAAATATCGGCCGACCGTTAATTAGAATCTGGGAATAGCCACCCTGCAATCCATTCATTCTTAACTGCGTGTAATTACAGGTTTGGCAATCTGTTTCAACACGTAGACCAGGCTGGAACTTCAGTCCCTCCGAAAGGTTACATACCTGTAAGTTGCCCAGCGTTTTACTGTCGAGAATATTTACTATGACTGGGCTCTCTGTTTTACGCTTAAAAGTTTTGGTACCTGTTACCACCACCTCGTTCAAAGCGGAGGAGAGTGACGTTAAACTGAAATCCATCACCATCTTCTCATTTTCTTTAATGACGATTGACTCTCCGCGTTTATCATATCCAATGGCATAAACAATTACTTTATGGGTGCCTACTGGGATATTATTGATTTGATATTGTCCGCTGCTGTCTGTGGTGATACCAATATTCAGTTTAGGAATGGAAATCGTTGCTGATTTGACAGCCCCTCCATCAGTATCCCGCACAATACCGGAAAGTTGTCCTTTTTGCGCCAGGACGATCAGGCTGGAAAGGGCTAAACATATTGTTAGAATGGTTTTCTTCAATTGGGTCGTTCTTTTCATTTTCTACAGTACGAATTTTTTTGTTTCACATCGCAAAAGTATAAAGTTAGAACATTCTAACAAAATATTTTACAGATTAATTATTCATGTAAGGAGAAACTAAGTCAATGTTGTAATATTGTAGTATGAATACGCATACTGAAGAAAATTACCTGAAAGCTATTTATAACCTGTCCCGCGTAAAGGGCGAGGCTAATGTGAACGAATTAAGCAAGCAACTGGATATAAAAATGCCGACTGTAAACAGTATGATGAAAAAACTGGCGGAGAAGGGGTTTATTATTCATGAAAGCTACAAGCCTGTACGACTAACCAGTAAAGGGGAAAAGGAAGCAGCATTAATCATCCGCAAACATCGTCTGACAGAAATGTTTCTGGTAGAGAAAATGGGCTTTGGCTGGGATGAAGTTCACAACATAGCAGAGCAAATTGAGCATGTGCAGTCTCCCGATTTCTTCGCTAAAATGGATCAATTGTTAGGCTATCCGAAAATAGACCCGCATGGGTCCCCTATTCCAGACAAAAATGGTAAAATGGAATGGGTTGAGTATCACAAGCTGAATGAATGCAAAGCGGGTGATATTGTTAATTTTAAAGCGGTTACGCACTCTTCAGATGACTTCCTTAAATTTCTCAATAGTAGGGAACTTTTGTTGGGAACAACTATAAAAATACTATCCATAGAAGCCTTTGATGGGACTATGACCATTGAATACAACAAACGGAAACATGAAATATTAAGTCAACTGGTTTGCGAAAGGATCCTCGTAGCGCCCATCAAGAAATAGGGAAGTGAGTAAATAATATATTTTAGGGAGACACGAAGTTATCTGGATAATTGGGGTAAACGTAGGTCCGTATTGGCTTATGGCCTTTCGAGAAAGTATGGTAAAATTATATTAGCGCAGCGAGGATATAAATTATCAAGTTCAGGATCGCAAAGTGATGGCATTTAAATATTAATTATATTGGAACTAACACTTCCAATATTTACAATATGCCTAAGAAACTAACCCTTCTTTTGATCAGTGTCTTTGCTTCTTATACGACCTATGCGCAGGACTTCTTGCCAACATCTATGGATAGCCTGGTATCTTCTCAGATAAAGTTGACGGAACCTGGCTGTGCGATCCTGGTTGCCAAAGGTAAGAAAATCATCTATAAGAAAGCTTTTGGCAGTGCTAATATGGAACTAGGTGTGCCGCTAGATCCGGATATGGTTTTCAGGATTGGTTCCGTCACTAAGCAGTTTACGGCCATCGCTATATTGCAATTGGTGGAACAGGGGAAAATAGGTTTAAAAGACAGCATACAGCGATATCTGAAGGATTTCCCGTCAAAGGGATATACGATTACCATAGAAAATCTGTTGACCCATACATCCGGCATTATTGACTATTCCTCCATGAACCACCCCGATCCCTATGTGGAACGGCGGGACTTCACGCCGAAGTATATATTCGATTTCTTCAAGAATGAGCCCCTGCAGTTTCAGCCAGGTACTAAGTTTGCATATTCTAATTCCAATTATTTTCTGTTGGGATACTTGATAGAACAATTGACAGGAAAGGGGTACCACGAGTATATGAAGCAAAATATCCTGGAACCGGCAGGGTTACACAGCACTTATTACACGCATGAAAGGGATATTATTCCTAAGCGAGTGACAGGTTATACGAGGGACAAGGGCTATTATGAGAACAGCCCCTATCAGTCTATTTCTATGGGTTATGCCTGCGGAGATTTGATGTCAACGCTGGAGGATCTCTATAAATGGAACAATGCACTGCTGGCGAATCAACTAATTAAGAAGGAAACCTTGCAGCAGGCGTTCACTCCTTACCCACTGAAACAGGGTGTTTCTAGCTATGGATATGGCTGGTTTATTGATAGTTTGGAGGGTAGCAGATGTATTCATCATGAGGGACAGGTAAGTGGTTTTATTGCAGAAGAGAAATACTTCCCAGCAGAAGACATCTATGCAGTGTTACTTACCAATCTCAAATCTGGAGAAGATATGACAGGCTTCAGTGATACCCGGTTCAGATTATTCGATGATATATTCCGCATGGCGTTGGGAAAAACGGTGCAAGCCAATATCGCCCTCAGTGAAACATTGATGGATAAGTATATCGGGACCTACCTGGTAGATAGTCTGTATGAGAAAGATGGTATTAGGAAGACGAAAGTCAATACAGGGGAAAGGATTATCATTAGTAAGAAAAACAATCACCTATATGCAACGTTGTCGAATAAGTCGGGCGTAAATATGCTCCTGCAACCGCAGACCGACACATTTTTCGTGTTACCTGATGTTACCCGTATTCATACCACTATAGCATTTGAAATGACTAATGGCACACCGACATCGCTGTATTGGAGCCAGGAACGGAAGAGCCAGTGGAAGAAGATAGAGTAACGTGTCTCCCTAAATGATACATCTGGTATCAGTGGTGAAAGGTTTCATTGTTTGTTGTCGGCTGTTTAAAACGGTGCATAGCCTTGGCTAGTCTGATCCGGAAGGCGTCATAAAACAATGCAATAAGTAGCAGTGCAACCGGTAGGTAAAAAGTATCGTAATGGTAATGGATGAACATGTAACCGCCAGCGATGGCCCCTCCCAGGAAGAAAGAGATGATAACGAGTCGGAGTGCGATTCTTCGTCTCACCCCTACCCTGTTAATAGCCTCCTTATCTGTTAAAGTATATAGGTCGATTCCTAGGTCTGTAAACATCCCGGTGAGGTGTGTGGTTCTTACTACATTTCCGGAAATATTAGAGACTAATGCATTTTGCATGCCCATGGCGAAGAGGAGGCTTCCTGCAAATAGTTCCGTTCTGACAACAGAATGATCGTATAATGGTCCCAAATAAGCCACTGCCGTCAGTATCATCATTTCTAGGACAATGGGTATGGTATAGGAGAATCTTCGGGTTCTACCTATTTTCCCTGTGCAGAAGCTGGAGAAAAAGGCCCCGGCCAGGAACAGCAACAACCAGAGGCTCACCATTCTTACCGCCCGTAGGTCTCCAACGGCCAGCTTCTGCGCCAACAGTGCCGCATGGCCTGTTACGTTGGTGGTCAGTACCGCGAATCCAAAAAAGCCGGCCGCATTTACAATACCCGCCACAAAGCACAAGAGGGCTGCCAAGCGTACATTATGTTTGTAGTTCCTTTTCCTTCCTATATGGCGTAACATCTCACGATAAATTTATGAAACAACAAGGGCGAATTGTCTGCGCAAATTTAACACTTTTCTTTAGGAAGGATTCACTATGGCCAAACGGCTACTTTCTATATTGATAAAATATACCCGTGTCAAATATCGTCCAGCGGCAAGCTTTTTGTCCGCAGCTCTTCAACCCATTGTTTGCCCAGGTATTGCAGGTATGGAAGACATTATAGCTTCCTTTGGCTTCATAGAAAGCGTCGTTGCTATCATAATTGGCGTTTGTCTTGATCCAGATAGGCAAGCCATCCGGGCCTGTTTTGAAGCTATCATTGATATATTTTATGAGTCGCGCATACTGCGATTTGCTTATCATGATACGCTTGCAACTTTCATTTTCCTGTAATCCTCGGTAATAGGTAGCATGAATAGCCGCAGTACTTAAGTTGAAAGCTGCTTTAAAAGCAGTACTAGCCTTGAGATCAGCCCAGGTAGGCGTTTCCAGGTAGAAGCCTTTATCCCCCCAGCCGAAAGCCAGCAACTGTGCACTCGTATCATTGCCGATGGTATTACGATAAGGAATGCGGGTGCTCCAGTCGATCTCTGGTGTATGCACAGGTACCACTATATCTGTATGTACACCATTGGTGAGGATGTAAATAGCGATATCCGCATCAGCCACCTGTTCTTTTGGAGTGCTCATACGGGAAAGGATAAACGCTGCGAGGAGGTAACTCCCTATTAGTAGGAATAGTGTTAATAGGGTATAACCAATGATTTTTAGGAATCGCTTCAAGGGTATTTTTTTATTGAGAGGACAAAATAGGAAATTATATGGTGCTGCAGAAAAAATCACGGGTGAATCCGGTAGCCAGAGGCTTGGATTTTACGGAATAAAAGTTGGACCAATGAGACTATGCTCGTTTAATCTTTTAATTAGATAAAGTGAGTGTCATTTTAGCAATAAAATCGAATGCCCCTTCAAAATCGTGCATCTGGTTCTTTAATACCATCACCTGATATTTCAAGGGCAAATACTTAGCCCACTTCGAAAAATCAAGACTTCCCGGGTTCGAATCAATATACGCCTCCAAACTTGTATCTACCGAATTTTTCGTCTGTGATAATCTACCCCATGCTTCGTAGAACGCATCGATAGCGGCCTCTATCTGAATTGCACCATTTTTACCATCTATCCGAACATCGAGACCTACCATTTGCAGTAGAAAGGCCAGACTGTTAGTAATGCGACTACCAGTAAATGCATACAGCAAAATGTATTTGTCGGAGATTAAAAGAGGTCTTTCGGTATGGCAATCCTGGATTTTAAAAATACTAAACTCTCTTCTTAGATTAGCAACTTCGACCTTGCATTCCGCATTCAAATAAGTATATTCAGTATGGGTACAAATTATTTCGAACATCTTCTGTCTTATCATGTGATGGACATTGGGCGATTTTCCGATAAAAATTGGCTTTCGTCCATCATTGGCCATGACTACTTCAATCCTTTTTGCCGCCAGATCTACATACTTTATTTTCCAAACCTTTGCAGCTAGCAATATGTTCTCATCAACTGTCACTTGCGGCAATAAGGGAATTTCCCCAATTCTTTTACCTTCATACACCACTTTAAAAGAGATATCTGTAATGAAAGTGCTGTAAAATTCTCTATTGTTGACAAGCTTTTCACCATCAACTCCAATTATTAGTTCACCACCAATGCTTTCAATAATATTTTGGCTGAGGAGGTGATGTACAATGGTATTCAGCTCATCCTCCGTTACATTTCTAAATGCAGGATTATTTTTAAATTCCGATACTAAGTCATTCAAAGGCTTCCCTGATGAAGATTTCAGCACAGAAAGGATTTGGTGAACAAAGGTATCATATGCATATTCAATAGCCACAGGAGGCTCAATAAACCCTTCATTATAGAGCTCCCAACATGCAATGGACTGGATTAAACTCCATTCATTGGTAGCATAAAGGTACAAGCTCCCTGATCGACCTTCTCCTCGCCCACTTCTACCTACTCTTTGTATTAAGGAGGCTATACTATGCGCTGCGTCTATCTGAATTACCTGATCAATACTGCCAATATCGATGCCCAATTCAAGTGTAGATGTGCAAATAATGGAATAATTTTGTCCTCTACTATTATTGGCAAATTCCTCCACATATTCTCTCACCTCCTTATCCACTGATGAATGGTGGGAGAAATAATTATTATGGCCTCCAACTATTTTGGCAATTTTCAACAACTTCACCGCCACCTCCTCTACTCTACCTCGACTATTCGGAAAGATTAATGATTTCGTATTACAACATTCCTGATAGAGATCCTTTAATAGATCAACGGTAAGGTCTTCTCCTGGAGTATAAAAGTATTTAAAATGGATTTCGGTTTCCTTCTTTGCACGATCTATTAAAACAACCGTATTCTCCTCTTCTCCAGTAATCTTTTTTGCCTCCACAAAATCGCCAATGGTGGCTGAAAGTCCTACTATTCTGAAATGATTACCAGTAACCAATTTCAATCTATACAAAAGCGACTTTAATTGTACCCCTCTAGCGCTACCAACAAATGCATGGACTTCATCAATGACTAAATACTTTAAGTTTTGGAAAAGGTGCTTTAGATTAGACGGTCTATTGACAAACATGGCTTCTAGCGACTCTGGAGTAATCAGCACTATGCCATTGGGGTTCTTCAAAATGTTATTTTTAGCACTTACGTTTGCCTCTCCATGCCATTTAACAACCGTAACATCCAAGTATTTACATAACTCTTCCACCCTTAAAAACTGATCATTTATTAACGCGATCAGTGGCGACACATAAAGCACTTGGACCCCATTTTCACTAAAATTCACCTTCGATAAAATGGGTAAAAAAGCGGCTTCCGTTTTTCCAGATGCTGTTCTGGAAGCTAAAATATAATTCGCATCTGTTGATAAAATTTTCTCAATGGCAGCTTTCTGAATGGGGCGAAATTTATCCCATCGTTTATCCCGAACAAATCGCTTAATTGGCTCAGATAGTAAATCAAATGGACTCACAATTCTTCAATTTGATCAAGTGTTAGAATATCTGGTCTTTCATCCACTACTTCTATATCAATAAATAGTTGCTGTTTATTTAGTGTAGGGTTCTGTCTTAAAATATTCAGAATATTCAAAAAGTCTCTAATAATCTCACGAGGGGTAAGGAACTCACTGGCTCCAGGTTTATTAAACATTGCTTCCATGAAAGTCTGGATTTCCTCATCACTAAAATCGACGGTGATGCCATAATTCTGATCAAAAATTTCTTTAAGCTTTTTTAGCAGGACAAAAACCTCGTTATGATTTAATGGCAATAATCTAATAACTGGCTGGGAGAAATCTCGGATTTCATTCGTCTCAAATTTATTAGATTCAAGGCGGCTCTTCAAAGCGCTGTAGCTAAAAAGTCCACGTCTTTCATTCTCTAATGTCTCCTTCGTTCCAGCAAAATTAAAAAAGAGGTTCGTCACCTTACCTTGAAAACAATCATTATAGATAGTCAGGATCTTCTCATAGTTCTTTTCTCGCATGACACTGGTGGAAATTTTATACAGGTTAATCACCTCGTCTAAATTAACCACAAATCCACTATACCCCATACTCACAAAGAACTTACAGAAGTTTTTGAGCATATCATAATAATTCAGATCATTTATAATTTCTCTGACTCCTAGATCCTGCCTAGCTTCTGTTTTAGTTTTGTATTCCCCTTTAAGCCACTTTAAGGCATTCTTCATTTGGAGATCATCACTCTTCACATAGCCTTCATAATACTTCATTACAACAGTACCGAAATCATAACCGCCAACATCAGAAAGTTCACTAATTATTTTCAGTATATTAGATTGTATTAACGGCAAATACTGATCTTGTCTGATATCTGTCAAGGGAATATTGTTGGATTCCGCCGTCCTAGTAATGGTTTGTTCAATCCATTTTTCCATCAAAGTAGGTAAGGCCCCTCCTTCTGGTTTTGTCTGGATCGATATATTATTAATAAGTGCTGTATACAGGGCTACCGCCTTTCCATCATTTGCATATAAACGATTATCTGGTGTAAAGTCTGCTGTTGCCACTACAAACTTCTGGCGCAAGGCGACCGTATTCATCAGGTGCAGCATGAAAGATTTACCAGATCCAAAATCTCCAATCCAGAATTTCACCATACTATGGCCATTCTTGACATCCTCCAGCGCCTGCACAAAAGCATTGGTTTCATCGGATCTACCAACATTTATATGTTGAACACCTATTTTAGGAACTACACCTGCAAGTAATGAATTAATGATGGCTGTAGCCTCCTTAGGTTTAATTATCATGCTCATCAGTCAGAATTTTTTTATAGTAGTTTTCGTTTATAATATATACATCCTCCTCTTCTTCTATCAGCACATCATCTAAATATTCAAAATGCAATTCATTTATACTTTCGATTAAAGATCCGATGAATAAACCATTGGACTTTGCAAATTGTTGTGCATCGATAATAGGTAATACAAAATTATTTTTTGCAAATAATTGGAGCAAGGATGCTTGTGTTGGTGTCAAACCGAAGCGATATCGACTAGCGCTCGAAGTATTAACAACATCTGCAACACTATTTATATTCAATACAATTTGACTCTCTTTTTCCTGTCCCTTCTCTGTAAGAGCCATATTACCATTCTCTTCAGACTCTTCATCTAATAAATTATTCAATAGTTCAACAGTATCCTGGTATTTAGATGCTGCCGCATCAATTAATTCCTGGTCCAATTGGATTTTCCTTCGTTTCGTTTCATAGAACTTACGTACGTTTACAATGGCATTATCCAGGTCTTTTGTCTCAATTAAATTTTGAATGATTATTTCAAAATCATGTACTTGTTCAAGATTATTAAAGAGACTTTTTTGAATTGTTTTAGCTATCGGTTTGTTATCAAATTCTTTGGACTTGAGGTCATGATCAATATAGTGTAGATATAGAATTAGTGCAGTTACTTTATCCTTTTTTGCTATCATCTTACTAGCTTCATAAAAGATACTTTCAACTGAAGGATTCTTTTTATTCCTCGCACCCAACAATAGTACTTCTTGTAAGAACCAATCCACTGGCTTAACTGGGATCATCTGCTCTAGCTTCTCTAGGGCTAATTTCCAGCGTGTAGTATTCTGGACATTTAGTTCCAATTCGGTTTCTTGGTCAGGCTCCTCTATTATTCCTATGTTAGCAGCAATGATACCTTCTACTTTCTGCAATACCCCTACCTCTATTTCGGTCTTTGCGACGGAGTAACTATCTACTGATAGTTTTCTTTTATGTCCATATTGGTCTCGAACTTTATTCTCACAATATTTAAGAATTAATATATAAAGCTCTTTACGAAGCTCTTGCAAAGAATAGATATAGTTATTACTATTTAGTCTATATTTAAAATGCTTCCTTGCCACCATATCCCCAATGATATCGAACTGCTGCTCAATAGATGTTCCCTCTCGAGTAAAATCCGATTTCAGGTTTGTGATAACGCAGACAAATAGTTTAAGTATTTGTTCTTGGCAAAATGGTATTCCATAGAAATTGTTCCCTTGGTACCAAATTTTATTAAGTAATAACTCCGAGTCCTTATCCAGTTTGAGCTTGTCTTTAAACACTTTACCTAGGGCCCATTCATATTCATATGAGTTATGTGGATTACCTTCCGCCATCTGCATCTTCACACGCCGTATGCCATTAATATCATTGATGCTACCCATTTTAGCTAGCAACAAGGTTCTTGTATATGAATAAGTCCTTGGATAATGGAGACCTAAATTATCTACCTGTTTTTCCAGCCATTCTATATCTTTTGTCTGATCAAATTGAGCTAACAAATCATAGAGTAGAATTAATGCGTAATTGAAATAACCCTGAAGATCTAAGTATACTCCTTCGAGGAAATTCTTTTTAAAAGTGTGATAGTAGTCTTGCTGGGCTTTTGTCGCTTTATTCAGATCATCAATGCTACTGATATATAAATGATTCCAGGGAACAACTGCTGTCCCTTTTCCAGTAGAGGGTTCGTAAGCAGGAATAATTGATTCTTCGCCTGTAACATCTAAAATAAAGTTATCATGAGCCATTTGATCAAATGTATGGGAGGGTAAGGAAATGGGTGCATCCTGTACCTTATCTTGTCCTGGCTTTGTTGCCACAGCGTTCATTTTAGATTGCTTCTTAGAGGGAAAAATTAGTTTCGCAATAGGCGGAATTAATATAAGTCCTAGTAAAAGGACAAAAAAGGCACTTCCTCCTTCCCCTGATAGGAATCCACCAATCGAAGCAAAACAAAGGAAACAGCCCAATACCCAGCGTATAAGGATGAATAACGTTCTCATGACAAGTCAATATTTGAATACATACTTATTATTTGAGGCTTGAGGGGCGCTTTACATATAGGTTATTTTCGTATCCTATAAAGCTAAACTAATATATTTATATAGGCAAGAAAAAATACCCTCCGCTAAAAAGCTAGGTACCAGCTATTCCATTCTTTCAGCAATGCACTCTATGACAAATGTAAATAATATTACATATTTATGCATACCCTTAGCGTATACCCACAGGAGTTAGTTTAATAATAAATTAATCCGTTTATGCGTTGACGTAACCACAATAAAATCTATTTTCCACTTAGAAAAATCCACAAACAGGAAATACTACTAAGGTGTTATATCCAACCACCTGAAAAGCATTTACTTCGTTTGTATAACTTGTTACAACAAAATAACCCGAGCACCTGTGCCGCTGAGCTTTAATGCAAACCCTCAATTAATCCGGTGATTAACCCGAGTCTATCTGTCTAATCCCCTGGGATATTTTTTCTTTATTATAACCATAAGGTATGTTAACAAATGTTTTCCCGCTACATCCTACACAGAAGGATATTTATGTAGACCAATTGATGAATCCTGAAAGCCCTCATTACACCTTAACAGGATATCTTACATTAAAAGGACACCTAAACAAAACGAAATTCGCAAAAGCTGTCAAGGTAGTGATCTCTGGGAATGATATCTTTCGTATGAGCTTTGATCTTGAAAGTCCGCAACCCATCGGATATGTAAGCGATGCCACCCCTGAAATCCCTTTACAGGAAATCGATTACAGTCAACAAGATGATCCGGAAGCATATACGCTGGAATGGATACAGCAACAATGCAACACTCCCCTCCGATTGCAAAAAGGTATTCCCCTATTCGAACATTATCTTATAAAAATTGCGGAAGAGGAATACTGGTACGTGTTTAGATGCCATCACCTCATATTTGATGGCGCCGCATATCAGCTTTTCCTGCAGGCCA
This sequence comes from Chitinophaga sp., assembly GCF_019236475.1. GTDB lineage: Bacteria > Bacteroidota > Bacteroidia > Chitinophagales > Chitinophagaceae > Chitinophaga. The sequence goes on along the minus strand of NZ_JAFAIX010000010.1, from coordinate 24,288 downwards.
TTGCACGGGAATACAAGCACGGACAAGGAACAACCACCTATCCCTCCTATGCGAAAGAAATAGCAGACTACGCTCCTTTTTATCAGAGTCAATCCTACCAGCAGCAGCTAAATTACTGGCAAGGAAAACTCGAAAATAAACCGCCCAAACTTTTCAATTATAAATATCCGTACAATGATGAGCAAGGTAAAACCAGTGCACTCTTTACCTTACAGCTTACCGATATGCAAAGAGCAGTACTCGAACAAACGGCGCGTACCTGCGGATATAGTTTGCAAAAACTCACGGTAGCTGCTACCATCATCTACTTTGCACGCATAACAGGACATACCGAACTACTGTTGGGTATAGTACGCCACAGACGTATGACGCAACTGCAACGTAGTATCATAGGCGTCTATTCCGGAATTGTACCATTTATTGGCCAATACAATGCTGATGATCAATTGATAGATCTACTGCATAAAATAGATACCGCACAAAAAGAAGATTTTCCTCATCAACAAGCATCCCTCAACGAATTGAGTAGCATGCTGAAAGACAATCATGCAGATAGCTCCCTATTTGAAGTGCTGGTCAATTACGTGCTGCTAGATCTCCAACTTGATTTTGATGAAAACATTTCCACCTCCTTCCACCAAACATGGACAGAATATGAAAAGCGACCACTCCGTATATACTGGCAGGATTATGGAAAACATCAGCCATTACAATTGAATATCATCCACCAGTTGGCGCATATCAAAAAAGAGGAAGCGGTATTATTATCCAAGCGTATCCTGCATATCATTTCTCAGTTTGCAGAAAAACTACATCATCCTATCAGCGATATTGACATCATACCTCCTGCTGAGAAAGCAATACTCTTGGAATCTGCCCATCCACTCGATACTTCCCATACCAACAAAACGATCTATTCCATCTTTGAGCAGCAGGCTATCCGCACACCTGATAATATAGCCATCACCTGCGATGATCGTACACTTTCCTACAAAACGCTTTACACACGTGCCCAACAACTGGGGCAGTATTTGCGTAGTAAAGGCGTAGGAAAAGATACTTTAGTACCCGTTTGTATCGAACGATCTCCTGAGATGATCGTGGCACTCCTGGGCATTCTAAGCGCAGGTGGAGCTTATGTACCGATTGATCCGGAATATCCGGAGGAGCGTATTCGTTTCATTTTGGAAGATACCGCTGCCAATATCGTAGTGACCTCTTCAGGATGCCTGCCCATATTAGCCGCGATATACAACAATGAAACGGTCGTATTAAGCGATACGGCTGATTTTTCAGCTACCGCAGACACGTCCCCTCTCCCTGCAGCGCACCCCCATGATGCGGCCTATGTAATTTATACATCTGGCTCCACAGGAAAACCTAAAGGCGTGATCATAGAACATCGTAATGTGGTCAGTCTGTTTGAAGCCGTGGTAGGGTATTACGACTTCAATGAAAATGACGTATGGACGATGTTCCATTCCTATTGCTTTGATTTCTCTGTATGGGAAATGTATGGCGCCCTGTTCTATGGCGGCCGACTGGTAATTGTACCAAAGCATTTCGCCAGGGATACCGCTGCTTTTGCAGGGTTACTGCAACAGGAACAAGTGACCGTGTTGAATCAAACCCCTGCTGCATTTTATGTATTGCAGGAGGCAGTAACAGCAAATGATGCCTATCACTCGCTTGCCATACGCTACGTCACTTTCGGCGGAGAAGCACTGAATCCTGCCAAGCTGAAATCTTGGAAGACGACATTTCCTGATTGTAAGCTAATTAACATGTATGGGATTACTGAAACCACCGTCCATGTTACCTTTCAGGAAATAACCGATGAACACCTGAGCAGCACCGGCAGTATTATAGGCCGGCCTATTCCTTCGCTGGGGGCTTATATACTTGATGCGAACCAACAACTGCAGCCGGTAGGCGTACCAGGAGAATTGTATATATCCGGTGCGGGCCTAGCAAGGGGATACCTGAATCGTGCTGAACTGACGGCAGAACGATTTATTGCCAATCCTTTCCATTCCGCTGTGAGTCCACGTTTATACAGAACCGGTGACCTCGCCCGATGGCTCCCTGACGGCACCATGGAATATCTTGGTCGTATAGACAATCAGGTAAAAATACGTGGATTTCGTATAGAATTAGGGGAGATTGAAAACGTGCTACACCGCTGCCCTATTGTAAAGCAGGCGGTAGTAGTGGTGAAATCAGATCACATCAATACATCGGAAGAAAAACAATTAGCAGCGTACATCGTATCCAATGGCGAATTTAACAGGGAGGCTATCATCAACCATATGCGCGAATGGCTCCCTGATTACATGATTCCCTTGCTGCTCACTCCGATCGATGAAATGCCGTTGACAAAAAACGGAAAAATTGATAAACCTGCCTTAACGGAATTACATACTGTTATCCAGCACAATAAGTTAAGAGAAGCGCCGCAAAACGATCAGGAACGGCAACTGGCCGCGATATGGGAGGAAGTCCTAGGCATAAATGACATCAGCAGAAATGATAATTTCTTCGAATTGGGAGGCGATTCCATCCGACTAATCAAAGTAGTCAGTCGCGTCAAAAAGATCTTCGCTAAAGAACTCCAGGCTGCCGATGTATACAGAGCCGCAACCATCGCTGATTTATCACAACTAATCGGGGAACTGCATATAGATGCTGATGATACTGCCAGAAAAGATATCCTGGCAGCGATAACGCAACAAAAAAATGCCTTGCTCTCTACGCTGCCGAATGCGGATGCTATTGAAGATATCTTCCCGATGAGCGACATACAATCTGGGATGATTTATGCTTCCCTTCGCCATCCTGAAGATGCTATTTATCACGATCAGTTTTCCAGCCGCATGTCGTTGGATACAGATATCAGCAGACTCGAAAAAGTACTTTCGTTGATTAGTGCCAGACACGGTATACTCAGAACAGCCTTCCTCCTCGATGGCAACGCAGAGAACATGCAGGTGGTATACAAATCCGTACAAACGCCATTAGCCGTTGTGGATATGAGTGACCAGGAAGAAAGTATGGAACTGGTGAATGATTACCTACGAAAAGAACGGAGCACCCCATTCGATTACGCGCAAGCTCCACTCTGGCGTGCGGCTGTCATAAAATTGAAAACGCACTATGTGTTCATTCTTCAGATGCATCATGCGATCCTTGACGGATGGAGTGTTGCGAGTCTCAATACAGAAATAAACAATCTCTACACCTCCGCTTCGTTGGATGTACCGCCAATATTGAAAGCTAGTTATAAAGATTATGTTATTGAAAATATTATCCAAAAAAGCAATGTCCAATCAAAGGATTTTTGGACACGGGAGATGAATGGTTATCGACGTCTCGATATTTTCACCACGGAAAAAGATCAACAACGCTTCCTCAAAAAATATGAACCCGGTCTGTTAGATGCGATAAAGCAAAAGGCAAAAAAAGAAGGCATCGCTGTCAGTACCCTCTTCCTCGGCGCATTTTATTATGCAATCAGTATGCTAACTTATGAAGATGAACTGACATTGGGGCTGGTTACCAACAACAGGCCTATGATTGAAGATGGCGACCAGATGCTGGGCTGTTTCCTCAACTCCCTTCCAATAAGATACAGCGCTGCCAGCAAGTCGACCTGGCGCGATCTGATGGTCGGCTTGGAGCAAAAACAATTATCCATCAAAGCTTACGATCGCCTGCCTCTTGCAGAAATAGCAAAGTTACACAGGCATCATAGTGTGGATGAAAATCCGTTTTTTGATGTCCTCTTTAACTACATCAATTTCCATGTGTACGATCAACTGAACGAACGTCTCTTGCAGGGCACCGTCAATGACCCAACCACCATGACCTTCGGTAGTTTTGCGGTAGCTAATACGCATTTCGACTGCACCATTAGCACTACCGGCGATGTGCTCACCATTCTCCTTTGCCAATCCTACAAACTGAAGTCTGGCAAGACGTTGGAAATATTCTCAGGTTACCTGGAACAAATTCTGCAACAGATACTACATCATTATGATGAACAGATAGATAGAACGGCTATACTCTCCCAGCAAGAATTGGATATTTGTTTCACCCCGATGAATAAAGTGACAGTTGAACAGCCTACATTCCAGACCATTCCTGCCACCTTTGAAAAACAGGTAGCACTAACACCCAGCGCCAAGGCGCTTATCGGCAGTACCACGATGACATATGCCGAACTAAATGCACAGGCCAATCAACTGGCGTATTACTTAAGGGAACTGGGCGTAGCAAAGGATACACCTGTACCTGTTTGCATAAATAGATCCACAGACCTAATAGTCGCAATTTTAGGTATCCTGAAGGCTGGTGGTGCCTATCTTCCACTAGACCCCGCCTATCCAAAAGAGCGCATTGCAAGTATGCTGGAAGGCGTAACCTATGAAGTAGCTATCACTACAAGCGGTAATACCTCCCTATTCGATAGCCCGGCAAAAGTGATATGTCTGGATACACTTAAGGACAAGCTGTCTCTGCTTCCTTCAGACAATCTGGCGCATGCAATTCATCCGGAAAATCTGGCATATGTGATGTTTACATCTGGCTCTACCGGCCGTCCCAAAGGCGTGATGGTCACGCATAGCAATGTGGTGAGTATTGCTTTAAAATGCGAGTTTGCATCCCTCACAGCGGATGATATTTTACTGACCACTAGCTCCCTCTCCTTCGATGGTACTACAGTGGATTTCTGGGGCATGCTGCTCAATGGCGGACAATTACTGCTTTGCAGCGATGAACAACTCTTGGATAATGATCTCCTGAAAAAAGAAATCGAGCAACATCATGTAAATAAAATATGGTTTACTGCTGGGTGGTTAAATCAATTGGTAGATACAGATATCAGCATATTCAAACAGTTGCGTACCGTCATTACCGGCGGTGAGAAGCTATCTCCCACACATATTAAGAAATTACGTGCAGCCTATCCAGACCTAGAAATCATTAACGGTTACGGCCCTACGGAGAATACCACCGGATCCTTGAGTTATCGTATAGGACAAACGATTACAGGCGATATTCCTATCGGAGTTCCATTAATATACCGAACTGCATATGTACTGGATATACACCAACAGTTGTTGCCAGTTGGTGTAATTGGGGAGTTATATGTAGGCGGAGCTGGGCTCGCACGTGGATATTACAATAACCCCCAGCTCACTAGTGAGCGCTTTATTGCGCATCCTTTTGTAGCAGGAGAAAGATTATACAAAACCGGCGACCTGGCACGTTTCGGTGAAGATGGTTTGGTTGAGTTTTGGGGAAGAGTAGATGACCAAGTAAAAGTGCGTGGCTACCGCATAGAACCAGGAGAAATTGAAAATATGATCCTGAAAAGTGGGTTGGTGGAAAGAGCTATCATTGTTGTAAAAAAAGATACGACGGGCAACAAGCAACTGATGGCATATGTAGTCCCCATGGGTACTTTCGATAAAAAAGCATTACAGCAATTCCTCGTGGAGCAGCTACCGGATTATATGGTGCCTGCGGTCATACATCCAATGGATGTCTTACCGCTTACACCCAACGGCAAAGTAGACAAACAGTCCTTACCTGCTCCTGATCTCGATACTATTTCAGATACAACATTTACCGCACCAGATACAGCCACCGAAAAGGTGGTAGCAACCATCTGGCAGGAACTATTGCATGTAAAAGCTGTTGGTAAATATGACGATTTCTTTCAGTTGGGAGGGCATTCACTACTGGTTATCAGAGTAAGGGCACATATTAAGATGGCCTTACATGTCAATATTCCCGTTGGTAGCCTTTTTCAGTACAGAACATTGGCCAAGCTCTCAGCGTATATTGAGGGAATGCAGCATAGTTCCGACGATGATGTTATAATACCGTTCGATCGTAGCCACTCAGACCGTATCCCCTTATCTTTTGGTCAGGAAGAATTGTGGATGATGGATAAGCGGAGAGGAACAGCCAATTATCACATGCCTTTTGTTTTTAATTTAAAGGGAGACATTAACCGCTCAGCCCTGACAGCGGCTTTCAGGGCACTGGTGGATAGGCATGAGTCGCTGCGAACGGTCATTCGCTGGCACCCAGTAGATGCAAAAGCCTATCAGTATTTTCTTTCTGCGGACAACTGGCAATTGAATTTTACCGATTGCTCACTCCAAGAAACGGAATTAAATGTTTCGGCTTATATACATTCATTGTTGGTTACCACATTTGATTTATCGGCAGACTATATGCTGAAAGCCCATTTGATAAAGATAGGGACCGATGAACACCTATTGGTAATGCTGCTACACCATATAGCTGCTGACGGCTGGTCACTGGCAATTTTCATGAAGGAATTTACACAGCTTTACAATGCATATTGCAGCGGTGAAGCTTTAGCCTTGTCTCCACTCCCCTACCAGTTTGCAGACTATGCATGTTGGCAGCGTAGACAGGTAGCATCCGGAATCCTGGATGCAAAGCTGCGGTACTGGACCACCAAGCTGGAAGGATATACACCTTGGCTACTCCCTTCAGATTACGAGCGTACTTTACACGAAAGTAATAAAGGACGGATGTTGCACTTCCATGCCGATCATAACCTGGCAGCAGCCCTGCGCGCGTTATCGCAGCGCAATGAGAGTACCCTCTTCATGACATTACTTACTGCCTTTAAAATCCTACTGCACGATTTCAGTGGAAAAGATGATATCTGTGTGGCTACCGCCGTTGCTGGTCGTACTAAGCAGGAAATGGAATGTCTCATGGGCTTCTTCTCCAACAACCTGTTACCATTACGCAGTAACCTCGGTGGTCATCCATCCTTTATTGAATTACTGCAACAGGTAAGACAAACCTCCATTGAGGCTTATGAGGCGCAGGAAGTGCCATTGGAAAAAATTATGGAAGCGCTGGAAGAAGAATCGGGTATTTCCGATAAATATCTCTATCAGGCAATTCTCATATTGCAGAATACACCTGAATTACCTCCATTGCGGCTGGATAATATATCACTAAAAGAAGTGAAAAAAGTACATGAAACCAGTCAGTACGAGCTGAATGTATCTGTAAGAGAAAAGCCAGATGGGTTACTATTTTCAGTGGAGTACAACACTGAAATTTTCAGACAGGAAACGATCGAACAATTATTCAGGAAGTATTTTGTTTTATTGAACAATATCATCATATCTCCTGACGCATCCATTCAACAGTTGATACCTGCCGATGCATTAAATACTGTTGGTTAATACTAACAACACAACGAGGTGGCCTCAATACTATTAAGGCCACCTCCAATAATATATCGGAAGATAGAAAAGTAATACCTAATATAGCCGCGAGTACAGCTACTTTAGATATAACTCAAAATATCAGTTATAAAACTATTGTTCTGTCTTTTGCTGTCTGGTAAACTTCTGTATACTCACATTCTCGCAAATGGCATACACTGCGTAGAAGAACATCAGCGTGAATATGGTATATCTGCTAGTATTACCTCTGTTAACTACAGCATAGATGGTAATACCTGCCAGACAAAAGAACATTCTGCTGATCATAGCGCCATATACCCGCAGCATAAATACGCTATTGCTTTCGGCTTGCACGCCTTTGCGACTCATATTGTAAGTAAACGCTGAAAGTGAAGCTAATGCTAAGTTTCCGAAAAGCAGGACATTATGGTGAAAACCATTGTCTAACAACCAGTCCTTAAATAAAAATAATGCGCCATTCAATAAAATGAAAAGGCCGATGACTCTAAGATAAAATCTATCCCACATTTCTGTTCTAAAGTTGGTAATGAGGGCGCAAAGGTACGGCCAAAACAGTTACTGTCCAAATGATTATGAATATTTAAGAAGTTCTTAGTCTCTTTTTTTAACATATATAAAATCCTCAATAGTCCCTACAGCCCCACTCCTAGCAGTTTAGAGGTATGTTCCTATTTTTCGACAAGGCTTCCATATATACTTTTATTATCTTTAATATAGATAGATCGCCCTCATAAAAAAAAGTCGATCATGTTACATTATCAGTTTGCAAAACCGCATCACTCGCTATTATCACCATATATTGCGTACTTCGTTCAACTAGATGGTACCTCAGCGGCATTCCCCAGTACGCAACTACAGTTGATTGCACTGGAAGATATCGGCAAACTGGCTGCAATGGCTTTCAAACAACCCGAATCATTTAATCATAACATCATTGAACTGGCTGGCGATACTTTAACCCCGTTGCAAATGGTAGTCGCCATGAACAAGGCCACAGGGCTGAATATAAAGTATGAGCAACTACCAATGGAAATGCTCCGACAGTTAAATCCAAGATTTGCCAAAGGCTATGAGATGCTCAACTCAGGCTTCACCACTAAAGCAGATCAGGAAAGCTTGCGGAGAATTCTTCCTGACCTGATGACGTTTGGGATGTGGCTGAAGAAAACGGGGGCGAAAAGGATGATAAAATGATGATAAAACCCGCTATGCAGGCGGGTTTTATCATCATTTTTTATATATCCGCGGACTGATTCAAAGAGAATCAATAATCATCAGGTCTTTCTCTTTTTTCTTAAGATCGGGCATTAGTCTGCCAAAAACTCTATTTCAGGAGCTTCTATATGAGGATCTTCCCTATGATTTAAGAATTCCGACCAGGATTCTTTCCAAGCCTTCTCTAGTTCTTCATAAGGCTGACCACCTAAATCATTCACGACTGAAGGACCATCATATTGTGGGTCGTCGCAAATACATTCTACCCCATTTCTACAGTTCTTTCCGGCTTGCACCCCAGAAAAGTAGGCAGAAAGATATTCCTCATTTAGTGGAGCAGGAGCCTCCGGTACAAGCTGTGGATTATTCCATCCAGCCATAAAACCATCGCAAAACCAATCGCTGGGCGTTTCGGGGGTGCTATTTGCTCTCCCCACGATAGTGATCTCGGGCAATGTTATGCTCATAATTTTGAATTTTATATGGTGAAAAAAATTTCAATGCAATAGGCTTCCATAAAGTGGCGTCGTGGCGGTTAACATACTATCTCTAAATCGTGGTGATGGTGGGCCATCATAGTAAATAGTTAGTTTTGCGCCTGGTTCCACCTTCTGGCCGGGGGCGGGATCTGTGTTAGTTACCATAGTTTGTTTAGCGTCTGGAGAATCATGTTGAACATAGGAAACATTGAGTGGCAGTTTCTCACGAGCAATTTCTTTAATTGCGTCATCAAGCGTTAAGGTTTTCAGATTTGGAATGATTATTTCCTGTTGAGTGCTTGAAACAGCAATACGTTTCGGCAGTTTCATTTCACTTAAATTAACAGGATTCCCATTTATCACTTCTAAAAAATCATCATTAAAATTCACGTCGTCAGCAATCTTTACTGCATGCGATCTGATTAAATTATCTAACTGGGTTAACTGACTTTTCCAATTGGTCAATTGATCATCCGAAATAACAGGATCAGGCTCAAAAAAGGTTGGGTTTACATCGTAGAAATCAATGTCATTTAATAATGTTTTATACTTTAATCTTTTCCTTGCACAATCATTCAAAGCATCTTCTTTTGCCTGTATTAGCATATAGTTACTTTCTGGGAGATCATCCAACGTTTTATAGCTTTTTAGTTGTGCTCTGCAGTTAACACCATGATTGCCTGCAAGAGCAAGCGAAAAATTCTTGGCGCTTTCTATTAGCTTATCAATCTCATCGTGAAAAATCATGTCTACACCTGTTCCACCAACTTGCTTAATGTATATATTTATTTCCTTTCTACTAATCTTACTTAATTTCTCATTATTTACATCTACTTTCAAGTCAACACCCGCAATTGGCGTTCCGTAGGATGCTTCTAAAGCACCAGCTATCGTTTTTTCATCTTCCTTACACGTGCTAATTATTTCCACAATGGCACTAAATTCTCCTCCCTCCGTTACCGACTGCACATAAAAGTCGCCATATAACTCTTTAAATCGCTTTTCATTACCAGATCGGACTAAATCCTTTGCAATATCTTTGACTTTAGCATCATAGAATTGCGATTCACTTTTTTGAATTTGCACTTTTGCAACAAGAAAAGTTGATTGAGAATTGAAACTGGATTTATCCATAAAATCCATTTGCGCATCCCCGCCAAACAGCCCATATCGGCCACTTACTTCAACGGAGATGTTTAATAATGACATTAATGATTCAACATCATCTACTCTTGTCATGAAAAACATTCCATTTTGTCCAATACCCCCTAAACCAGGAGTAGGTACAATAGAGGAACGATCAAATAAACACCCGCGGGTTTCACCCGTTAGGTAATCAAATCCAACTCCCAAGTCCATATTTTTCTGGAAGGGGACATCTTTTGAAAGTGTCATAAGATAGCATTTAAAAGGTTAAACAATGAGCATTAGCTAAGTACTATAAGCAGCCTATTATGCCGCGCTAAAGGAAGTTTTCAATACCTACGCTTGTGAGTATTTTGGATACCTCCGTTATGATTATTGGTCGCGATTTTTTGATGAAGGGAAACACACGATCTAAAATTGGGGTTTTACTATCCGTTTTGGTTTCCTCAATAATTTTTGACACTCACACAAAATTTAACAGCCTGTAAGTTTTGCTTACAAGCTTTTTATTGTACCCGGAACCATATTCTTTATTTTGTAGATATCAGTACTAGGTGGGCAATAACTAAACATTAGCCAGTATTCTTCTGTTAAGGATATGTACAAGGTATTTGGTGTCAGCAGACAGACCAGTAATATTTTCCAAGTACATATTAATCTCCTAAAAACAATTACAATGCGTACATTATTAAAAGCAACCTTCCAGGTAGAAGCATCCAACAAAGCCGTTGCGGATGGAACACTTCCAAAAGTCATTCAATCAACAATGGATAAATTGAGTCCGGAAGCAAGTTATTTCCTTTCGGTGGATGGCTGTAGAACGGCGATGTTCGTCTTTGATCTAAAGGACCCATCTGAAATACCAAGTATAGCTGAGCCTTTCTTTCAGTCCGTCAATGCCAAAGTAGATTTTTGTCCTGTTATGAATGCTGAAGACCTGCAAAAGGGGCTTAAAAAATTATGAGTCCCCAAATAAACAGTGAGCGTTTTTCTTAATGCCACCATGATTTTAGGAAAATAAAAAGCCTGGAAGCTAAGCTTCCAGGCTTTTTTAAGTACCCAGATATTACTGTCAACATCTGTTATTTCTTCAAGAAAATGATTCTTAACATGGAAGGTAATACTATCAATAGAAGGGGTAATGCCACCACAAAACCACTTATTACTGCAATGGCAAGCGGTTGATGCATTTGCGCTCCCGTACCAATACCTAAAGCCAGTGGAGATAAGGCTATAATGGCGCCTAAAGCCGTCATTAATTTGGGTCTTAAACGAGTGGAGATAGCATATACGATAGCATTATCCACCCCCATGTGGTGGGCCGATTCCCGGAACTGGAGAAAAGTGAAGATGGCATTCTCTCCTATAATACCAACGATCATGATCAATCCAGTATAGCTACCTACATTCAAAGGTGTATGTGTGAGATACAGTCCGATATAACTTCCTCCAATACCCAGTACAGCCAGGAATATAATTAGAAGGGCCACACGGAAATTATTGAACAAGAACAAAATTGTACCAAAGACCAATAAACTGGAAGCGATAAGTATGGTAAGCAATTCGTGAAAGGATTGTTGTTGTTCGGCATATGCGCCACCATATTCAATATGATAACCTTGTGGCAATACAATCCTGGCGGATACGCTATCCTGTATATCTTTCATTACGCTGCCAAGATCACGGTTATCCAGTCGGGAGGTGATCACTCCCATAGCCTGAAGATTCTCTCGTTTAATTTCTGCGTCGCCAGTATTCACCGAAACGGTAGCCAATGCGTCGAGTGGTTTTAACTGGCCGGAAGGCAGGAAGATAGGTAATTGTGATATTTCGGCTACGCTGCGTTGTCTGTTGCCTGGCAGGACCATACGTACATTTGATAGTTGTTCTTTTTCCAGGATAGTGCTGATCACATTCCCTTCTAATGCATTTTGCAACTGAAATTGCAGACTAGCAGGCGTTATGCCGAACAAGGCCATGCGATTATTATTGGGCTGTATGCTCACTGATGGTCCGGCAATTACAACACCATTAAACACGTCGGCTGTGCCTTTCACCTCTTTTATCACCGTTGCTATTTGGGAGGATAATTGATTTAAAGTGGCTGGGGTATTTCCAAAAACTTTTATTTCTACTGGCTGTACCGAAGTCATCAGATCACCGAGCATATCCCCTATTACTTGGCCGAAATCTACACGTAGTGCGGGTTGAGAAGCTTCAATCTGTTGGCGTATCCCTGCTATTACCTCATCTGTAGTTTTTTTGCGGGATTTTTTTAGTTGGATGAGATAATCGCCTGTATTGGGTTCTGTGATAAAAAATCCCATTTGTGTGCCTGTCCGTCTGGAGTAGGCTGTTACTTCCGGCGTTTTTACAATTATCTTTTCTATCTCTTGCAGCATGCGGTCTGTTTCCTGGAGAGAGGTGCCAGGCGGAGACGTATAATCCAGGACGATACTTCCTTCGTCCATTTCTGGAAGGAAGCCGGTTTCGAGCCGGGAAGGTATGATAATGATAGCCATCAACAGTATCACTATAATGGCTATACTAATATAAGGTTTATGGATCAACACGCCTACCCACCGCTGTTTTTTCACATCATGACCGGCTTTATTTTCCACTTTTTTACGGGGCCGTTTGCTTGTGAGGAACAGGTAAATAACAGGTAGGGCAATCCAGGTAACAAAAAAGGAACAAACCAGGGTGATAATCATAGTATTGGTCAATACTTTGAAGTAGGAACCGGCTACGCCAGTCATCAGTTCAAACGGAATAAATATCACGATCGTACTGATGGATGATCCAATCATGGCAGGTAACAGATAATGAATAGCCCTTCCTACTAGTTTATCGGAGCTTTCTATGGGATCTTCTTCATGCGTGCGGTGGATCTGCTCCATCACCACAATTGCATCATCTATGATCAAACCGATAGAGGCGGCAATAGCGCCTAATGTCATAATATTGAATGTATAGCCGATACCATAAATGATAATAAGGGTAAATAATATGGTAACTGGAATGGTAATCAGTATAGTGGCGCTGGCTTTAAATGAACGTAGAAATAGGATGGCCACTATAATGGCTAGTAGCAAACCTATCCATAAACTGTCTGTCACGCTTTTTACCGCATCGTTTACAAAATCGGCCTGTATATAGTATGGTTTCAGGGAAATATTGTGCGGTAGCAGTTTTTGAAGTTCGCTTACTTTTTTCTCCATTGCCACGGAAAGGTCTATCAGATTGGCATTGGGTTGTTTAATGATGGCAACTAGAATGCCTTCCTGGCCGTTGGCATTTATCTTCGTATATTCTATTCCTTCGCTGATATTGACTGTTGCAATATCCTTCACCTGAACAACTCGTTTGCCTGTATTTTTGATAATAATATCATTTATTTCATCAATGGTGTGGACGGTTGCATCCGTAACAGTCAGGTATAGCTTGTGGTAATCAGACAGGTAGCCATTGGATCGTATGAAATTTGTATTGGCAAATGCGGTTGCTAGCATATCCGGGGTTACGGAGAGGGTGCTCATTTTCTGAGGGTCCAGCGTAAGCCAATATTCTTTTTGTTTGCCGCCAATAATGCGCACTTCAGATACGCCTGGTACCTGCGAGAGGAAGGGCTTTATCGTGTACGTTGCCAAGTATTTCATATCAATAGCGGTAGCAGGGCCACTGCTGGCTGTTAGCGTGTATCCCATCACTGGTAAGATGGAGGGATTCATTTTCTCTACCGTAATATTGGTTTCGGGAGGCAGCGTATTGCGAATCTGCGCAATCTTTGATTCAATACGTTGTTGGGCTAAATCTATGTTGGTGTTCCAATCCATGAAGGCAGCTATTTCACAACTGCCCCTGCTGGTAGTGTTGCGAATAGTGATTAGATCAGGTACCTGTTTTACGGCATTTTCCAACGGTTTGGTAACAGTGATCATCATCTTATCCACCGGCTGTAAGCCAGCGTCAGCGATGATCTTAATTTTTGGGAAAGTGATCTCCGGAAACAGGGATGTTTGCAATTTTGAATAGGCATAAGTACCTCCCAGGATAATGATGGCGATCATTACCGCCAGCGGATTCTTATGTGAAACAAAAAATTCTTTCATGTTATTGCACTTTCATGATAGTCACTTTAGCCGTATCGGGTAGGCCGTAGTTTCCTGTAAGTAGAAATCTATCTATATTGGTAAACCGGGGGGCTAGTATCTCTATATGACCTTTTATCTCTGCTCCTTTTTTAATATCCACTCTTACGGCAGTTGTGCTGTCTATTAGTTTCATTACCCAGAAAGATGTTTGTGATTCATCAGATAGCACTGCTGCTTTGGGAAGTGTAACTGCATTACTGATATTGGTTCGGGTAATATGTACTTTAGCGACCAGGTTCTGTGGGATAGGGGTAGGTGAATTTACTTTAATTATAATATTCTGAGTTTGCGAAAGAGAATCCACGGTTGGCATTACCTGGCTGATGGTACCATTTAGGGTGGTATTATCAGGCAGGTATAATTTTACGGTTTTCTGGTTAAGTACATAGGGGCGTAACTCATACGGCAAATTGAGTATAAACACAAAACTATTCATATCACTGATCACTGCCAGCAGTTCGCCATCCTGGACGTAGTCGCCAGGTTGGTGGTTCAGTTGAGTAACGTAACCATGACCACTCGCAACAATACGATTGATACCTGTAAACCTAAACGAGGAGTCCAATGCACTTACAGTATTGCCTATTACCCTTGATTCTTTGGTTTGTAAGGTAAACATAAGCTGGCCCTGTTTTATATATTGACCTGGAAGTACGTGTATGTCCTTAACATAGCCGGTAGTGTTTGCCTTTATATAGTTATTTTGCAAAAAGGAAGAAGTTGCATTCAGTTCTATATAGTCTGTCAACGGAACAGTATCTATTGTGGTAACGGTAACGGGTGTATGTACTTCAGTTGTTGCAGTTTCAGTGGGTTCCTGTTTATTATGGCATGCCGAGGTCATAATGACTGCGATGAATAATATGTTATTGAGTCGCTTCATACCTTCATGGTTTGTATTATCTGTTCCAGTAATTAAGTTGATTAGTAATCTGCTGTCTGTTGATATAATTCTGTGTAAACAGATGTTTGGCGTTCAGATAAGTATTAATTGCCAGGATATAATCAGTGATTCTGATATCGCCGGTGCCGAGGAGTTTCTCATTTACAGCAATTAGGGTATATGCATATTTCACCTGGTTTTCTATCTGAGGAATTAAGGTCTGGGTAGCATGTAGCTGTTGTAATAATTGCATGACCTGTTGGTTATATTGCAGTAGGAAGAAATCCCTGTACCCTTGTCTTACTTTTTCGCTGATAGCAATTTTCTGTGTCTTTAACTTTCTTTGATGGCCATCATAAATAGGTACTGTAATACCAATACCAATGCTGGTACCGAAGTTTTTATAAGGGTCTATTGCTAATGTGGATTGGTATCCAGCATCTGCATAAGCAATTAACTTTGGTTTATAATTATAATTGAGCACCATGCGCTGGTTCAGGTATTTCAAACTATCTATGGCATATTGTTGGTAAAATGGTGATTGAAAGATGTCTGGCAACGTACTTATTTGTAATGCAGGATCAGGAATATTATATGCAGACGTATCTGTTATACCTGCCAGATAATTGAGTGTGGCGAAATCACTCTTATATTGCACCTCTGCTTGTTTGCAAATCAACTGTTGTTGTTGAAGTGATACATAAAACAGGAGGTAATCCGCTTGTTTGTATATATTAGCTTCGGTTAATTTTTTAAGTATCTTTTCTTCGTTTTGGTAGAGATGAAGTATCTCATTATTAAAATCCAGTGTAACAAAATCGCCATAAGTGAGGATATATTGTGTGGTGATCGTCCGTTTTAGATCCTGTTCGGCAATGGCGGCAGTGGTGCTTATGCCGGCATTTTGCAACTGGATGGTACTTAGTTGGCTTGCCAGGTTCTTTTTACCAACAAAGGTTTTATTGGCTTGTACAATGGCTGAAATTTGGCCGCCATTTGAAATGGCATTATCGTAACCATATCCTTTTATAAGGGGCGCATAGCTATTACTGCTTATCCCATTTACTTGGGGGTTATAAGTGGCACGGAGTAAAGCGCTATCTATTTTTCCAGCTTGTAGTTGTTGTTGATAATCCTTTAGCAGCGGACTATTTTGCCCGGCTTGCCTGATGTAATACTCCAGGTTACGATCCTGGGCATCAGTCACCGTCGGAAGCAGTAGAAGCAGGTAAAATACAAGGTACTTCATCTGGAAGGCTATTTCTTATGCTATAGTACGGCATAAATATGAAGCTATTCTGTAGTAGAACAATTAATTTTTGGCAATGTTCGGTATCTTCTGCGCTGGCAAAATATATAAGGCTACTGCTATGGTTCATAGGCTGACCTGTAATTATTTAGCAGGATAAATTGAATTACCATGGAACCGAACCCTATACTGGAGCTGATAGCCTTACCAGTAAAAGATTTGGAAGTACTTAAAATAGGAAAGGTCGGAGAATTCTCCGACCTTTCCTATTTTAGTGCCCTTAGTGGATCATTATCGAACCAATTGGTATTGATTTTAAATACGTTATATAAAGGTAATCCAAATTAGACAACATTCGGGTTAGAGGGAATGCTGTTTAGCTAATTACCGCAGAAATGGCTACGATTTAGTGCAAGATTTTGATTTCAGTTCTTCTATTGGCCTGATGCTCTTCTTCCGAACATTCCACACCATCCTCACAGCGGTTTACCAGCTTCGACTTTCCATAACCCTTCGCCACCATTCGTTCCGGAGAGATCCCTTTTTTCACAAGATAATTTACAATCGCAGCAGCTCTGTTGTTCGAGAGTTCCAGATTGTAAGCTGCAGTAGCACGACTATCAGTATGTGCTCCTACTTCTACTTTTAAAGCAGGAAAACGCTTCATAAAGGCTACCAGTGAATCCAGCACAGGGTAAGCTTCAGGGCGGATCGTGTATTTATCAAGGTCGTAGTAAATATTTTGTAATGTGATGATATCGTTATGTGCCGGTGTTGCTTTTGTGAGATAAAGCGTCATCCTGAGTGTATCTGTTGACAAAGTATCTGAAGAGAAAATATGCATCTCTGAAGGGGCATACTGGTCTTTGGCCGCAAATACTAAATAGGGGACTGCATCTTCCAGTACATTATAATTTTTCCCTCCAGGGCCCAGCAACTGCGTCCAGCTCACTTCTTTTCGTTTATTATACAATGTTACTACCGCATCTCCAATTGGTTGTCTGGTTTGCAAATCAATCACCTGTGTCTGTAATATTTTTACCGGCTTCCCAGACGACTGCTGCGAATTTGGACTTGTCATCTGCTTAAAAGAATAAATATCATCCTCTCCTTTCCCTCCTTGCCGGTTAGAAGCAAAGAATCCTTGTGCACCCTGTTGTACCAGCAGGAAATCATCACCGGCAGAATTAACAGGAGGACGCATGTTGACAGGAACAGTCCAGTTGCTGGCATTACCTTTTGCATAAAAGATATCAAAGCCTCCCAGGCCCGGATGACCTTTACTTGAGAAATGTAATTCGTGATCCCCATTTACTACTGGAAACGCTTCTTCGTCCGGTGTATTGATTAGGGGACCACAATTGACCGGAGTTCCCCAGGAACCGTCCTGTTGTTTTTCAGAGTACCAAATATCTGTTTTACCTATGCCTCCAGGCATATCGCTGGCATAATACAGATAGCGGCCATCATGGCTCAGTGCAGCGTGCCCCAACGAATATTCCTCAGGGTTGTTGTATGTAAATGGTTCAAGGACCTCCCACTTGCCATCTTTTTTTATGCAGATGAGCAACTGAAGTCTGCGGGTACCATACAACACTTTGGATTTTTCCTTCTTATGGGTAATATGATTCGGGTTGGTGATTGTCAGGTAAGCAGTATCCAGACCTGTAGAGAAGGTAACAGGTCCGATATGAAACCGATATTGATTAATTGAATTTTCGATACCACGGATCAGTGTCACAGGTGGCTGATTTTGGATGGTATCCACAAAATATAATTTCTGATACGAACGATCTGTTGCCGGAGCCTTTTTATGCCCAGGTTTGGTAGCCGGATCGAGCATGGTATAACGCAGGCTGTCGGAGATGAATACCAACTTATTGCCATACCAAACAGCTCCCCAATCCGAAGAGGCGGTATTGAGTTCGGACCTGTTCTCTATTGTATAATTCGTGTAAAGGTTTTTCCATAGCAGCGCGGAGTCACATCCTGCCATTTGAGGGTTGACATTTTGTCGTGTTAATTTAGCGTAATGGAAATATTGTTCTTTGGCTTCTTCATATTTTTCCAGACTTTTCAGTGCATCTGCGTAGTGTAGAAAATCTTCCGCTTTTGCTGTCGGGAGATTTATGATCCTTTGGTAGATGTTGGCTGCATCCTGATAAGCATTAAGTTTAGAATAACACAATGCCAGCTTTTTCAGTACTTCCGGATGAACATTTTTTTTGGTTGCCACCCTGCTGTACAAAATAGCCGCAGCCTTGTATTCATAGCGAGTATAATATTCATCGGCCATCGTTTGCACCGACTTTTGTTCCTGTGCTTTTATACCTGTTGTCATCAACAACAGGAAGCTTCCTGCAACGAAAATATTTTTTGTCATGGTGCTTATTTTTAGAAATACCTCGGACTGATGATTCTTTCTTTCATCTTCCTGTTCGGAATCAGGAAGCCAATCGAAATTTCATGTGATCCGCCCTGATAGCCACTCAGCCTGTTAGTCATCACGTCATAAGCATATCCAATCCTCAGCCTGTCGGTAGCAAAATACTCTATCATTGCACTGACCGCATTTGTTTTGGTAAGACCAGCTTTCAGATTGTTGTGTTCCCAGATATTCACTGCAGTACGGTAAGAACCACCTATCCATAGTTTTTCTGACAATAAGGCAAAGATGTTAAAATCCAGGCTGGTAGGCCCATTGAAATCATCCTTTATCATAATGGATGGTTTCAGTTTAACATCGCCAGAGAGATTAAGCAAGCCACCTGCCGTAAAATACATGTGTTTGGCTTTGCGGATGGTTAGAAACTCTTTGTCTACTCCTGCAATAATGATTCTATTATTCAGTTCCTGGGTAAACAATTGAATTACAGAAACGCCGGCATAAAAATGAGGATTATAATAATAAACACCAAAGCTGGCATCAGGTTGAAACGCACTCACTTTACCGACAGGAACATTTTGATCATTTTCATCCAATACATATATCATATCTCCCTTTACCGCATATTGAGACAAGCTGGCCCCTATACCCAGGCAAAGTCGGCTTACTCCTTCTTTGTCGAGACGTATACGGTAGGCATAGGAACCAGTGAAGGAAAGATATTCCTGTGGTCCCTGTTGGTCCCAAAGGACCTGTGCACCTAACCCCACAGATTCATTGTTGGCCCAGGAAGGGGCTCCATCAATAGAGACAGCCCCTGTTTGCGGTGCACCGGGCAGGCTGGCCCATTGCTTACGATAGCTTGCACCTAGATAAGTATCGCCCCGATATCCGGCGTATGCCGGGTTAACCGCCAATCCGTTAAACACATACTGGCTAAACTGTACCTCCTGCTGTGCCAGAGCTATCTGCCCCAGACAGCACAACAGGAGGGAGAAAAACAATATTTTCGAATACATGTTGCTAATTGTTTTGCGCATGATTGTACAGAGCTTGATTAACGTAACAATTGAATCCATCCTTTATAAACTTTGGTGTCCTGTCCGGTATTGAGTTTAAGAATGTAGTAATATGTTCCGCCACTCAGGCCATTACCATCCCAGCGGTTATCATAATTGGGAGAATAGTAAACTTCGTTACCCCAGCGATTGAAGATAGTGAGCGTGCTACCCGGATATTTTGAAATACCAGGGATGACAAACCGGTCATTCTTCCCATCATTGTTAGGTGTGATCGCATTCGGGATATACAATTCCTCTGCATCCACATCTATATTGACATTACCTTCATTGGATATCTTCCCATTAATGTCTTTAAACTGATAGCGGAAATTATCCTTCCCAGCATATTTACGTGCGGGCGTATACGTGATAGTTCCATCTGTAATCACTGTAACACTTCCATGAATGGGTGGCATTGTTACAGTAACCGTTTGAGGGTTTATTTTACCGCGGTCATTTGCCAGTACGGGGATGGTTACCGGTTTATCAGAACTGGTGGTGGCCTCATCATCTACAGCTACAGGTTCTTCAAAAATGGTAATCTGTACAATAGCCTGATTAGATTCCAGTCCGGCTGTATTTTTTACGGTATACACAAAGTTATCTGAGCCATTGTATCCAATAGCTGGTGTGTAGACCACTCGTCCATCCGGGGACACTGTTACACTTCCATGAGTTGGCTGGCGTACAATGTGTACGGAAGCCGGATCGATGGTGCCATTTTGTTGGGAATCATTATTCAGTACATTAATGGTAATTGGTGTATCTACATATGTTTCAGCGGCATCGTCGTGTGCAACCGGTGCTGTAGTGTTGTTACAATCTGAGACAATCATTGTAATACTGGCACTGTTTAAACAGCCAGTCGCGTTCATTTGATAAGTGATGGTAATAGTACCGGCAACGAGGCCGGTTACTATTCCACCTTGTTCTATGCTTGCCAAATTGGGGTTATTACTGATCCAGGTCCCACCTGGGGTATTATTACTTAAAGTTGTTGCTCCGCCAACACATACAGTTTTTGCACCAGTAATTGGTGATACTACTGGCAGTGCATTCACGGTGACAGTGGCTGTTTGTTGTGCTTTACAGCCATTAGCATTCGTTACTTCATATGTAATGGTGGCTGTACCAGCGGAAACACCCGTTACCAGACCGTTTACGTCTATGGTAGCTACAGAGGTCTTACTGCTGCTCCATACACCGCCAGGAGTTGTATTGCTTAAGGTAGTGGCAGCACCCATGCACAAATTGGTTGTACCTGTAATTGGTGATACTACCGGCAGCGCATTTACAGTTACAGTTACTATTTGCTGTGCTTTACAACCATTAGCATTTGTTACTTCATATGTGATTGTGGTAGTTCCAGCGGAAACACCTGTTACCAGGCCGTTTACGTCAATGGTGGCAACAGCGGTGTTACTGCTGCTCCATACACCGCCAGGAGTTGTATTGCTTAAGGTAGTGGCAGCACCTACGCACATATTGGTTGTACCTGTAATTGGTGATACTACCGGCAGCGCATTTACGGTAATAGTGGCTGTTTGCTGTGCTTTACAGCCGTTAGCATTCGTTACTTCATATGTAATGGTGGCTGTACCAGCGGAAACACCTGTTACCAGGCCGTTTACGTCTATGGTGGCTACAGCGGTGTTGCTACTGCTCCATACCCCACCTGTTGTTGTATTGCTTAAGGTAGTGGCAGCACCCATGCATATACTGGTTGTACCTGTAATTGGAGATACGACCGGCAGCGCATTTACGGTGATAGTTGTTGTTTGCTGTGCTTTACAGCCATTAGCATTCGTTACTTCATATGTAATTGTAGTAGTTCCAGCGGAAACACCTGTAACCAGGCCGTTTACGTCTATGGTGGCTACAGTAGTATTGATGCTTCTCCATACACCGCCAGGAGTTGTACTGCTTAAGGTTGTAGCAGTACCTATACACATACTGGTTGTACCTGTAATTGGAGAGACTACCGGCAGTGCATTCACGGTAACAGTGGCTATTTGCTGTGCTTTACAGCCATTAGCATTCGTTACTTCATATGTAATGGTGGTTGTACCAGCGGAAACACCTGTTACCAGACCGTTTACGTCTATCGTAGCGACAGCGGTGTTGCTGCTGCTCCATACACCGCCAGGAGTTGTACTGCTTAAGGTTGTAGCAGCACCTATACACATACTGGTTGTACCTGTAATTGGAGAGACTACCGGCAGTGCATTCACAGTGACAGTGGCTGTTTGCTGTGTTTTACAGCCATTAGCATTCGTTACTTCATATGTAATGGTGGTTGTACCAGCGGAAACACCTGTTACCAGACCGTTTACGTCTATGGTGGCAACAGCGGTGTTGCTGTTGCTCCATACACCGCCAGGAGTTGTATTGGTTAAGGTAGTGGCACCACCCATGCACATGCTGGTTGTACCTGTAATTGGTGATATTACCGGCAGCGCATTCACGGTTACAGTGGCTATTTGCTGTGCTTTACAGCCATTAGCATTCGTTACTTCATATGTAATAGTGGTTGAACCAGCGGAAACACCTGTTACCAGACCGTTTACGTCTATCGTAGCGACAGCGGTGTTGCTGCTGCTCCATACACCGCCAGGAGTTGTACTGCTTAAGGTTGTAGCAGTACCTATACACATACTGGTTGTACCTGTAATTGGTGATACTACCGGCAGCGCATTTACAGTGATAGTGGCTGTTTGTTGGGTTTTACAGCCGTTAGCATTCGTTACTTCATATGTAATGGTGGTTGTACCAGCGGTAACACCTGTTACCAGACCGTTTACGTCTATGGTGGCAACAGCGGTGTTGCTGCTGCTCCATACACCGCCAGTTGTTGTACTGCTTAAGGTAGTGGCAGCACCCATGCACATATTGGTTGTACCTGTAATTGGTGATACTACCGGCAGCGCATTCACGGTAACGGTGGCTGTTTGCTCTGCTTTACAGCCATTAGCATTCGTTACTTCATATGTAATTGTGGTTGTGCCAGCGGAAACACCTGTTACCAGGCCAGTGTTAGCATCTATTGTTGCTACACCGGTATTGCTGCTGCTCCATACACCACCAGTTGTTGTACTGCTTAAGGTAGTAGCAGCACCTATACACATATTGGTTGTACCTGTAATTGGAGATACTACCGGCAGTGCATTCACAGTTACAGTTACTGTTTGCTCTGCTTTACAGCCATTAGCATTCGTTACTTCATATGTAATGGTGGCCGTACCAGCGGAAACACCTGTTACCAGGCCAGTGTTAGCATCTATTGTTGCTACACCGGTATTGCTGCTGCTCCATACACCGCCAGTTGTTGTACTGCTTAAGGTAGTAGTAGCACCCATACACATACTGGTTGTACCTGTGATTGGTGATACTACCGGCTGTGCCTTTACAGTTATAGTTGTTGTTTGCTGTGCTTTACAGCCACCATTCGTTACTTCATATGTGATTGTAGCTGTACCAGCGGAAACACCTGTTACCAGGCCGCTGTTAGCATCTACTGTTGCTATAGCGGTATTGCTACTGCTCCATACACCACCTGTTGTTGTATTGCTTAAGGTAGTTGCAGCACCCATGCACATACTGGTTGTACCTGTAATTGGAGATACTACCGGCAGCGCATTCACGGTAACGGTGGCTATTTGCTTTGCTTTACAGCCATTAGCATTCGTTACTTCATAAGTAATTGTAGTAGTACCAGCGGAAACACCTGTTACCAGGCCGTTTACGTCTATGGTAGCGACAGCGTTGTTGCTGCTGCTCCATACACCGCCAGTTGTTGTACTGCTTAAGGTAGTAGCAGCACCCAGACACATACTGGTTGTACCAGTAATTGGAGATACTACTGGCAGCGCATTCACGGCAACGGTGGCTGTTTGCTTTGCTTTACAGCCGTTAGCACTCGTTACTTCATATGTAATGGTGGTTGTACCAGCGGCAACACCTGTTACCAGGCCGTTTACGTCTATGGTGGCTACAGTAGTATTGCTGCTGCTCCATACACCGCCAGTTGTTGTACTGCTTAAGGTCGTAACAGTACCCATACACATACTGGTTGTACCAGTAATTGGAGATACTACTGGCAGTGTATTCACTGTTACAGTAGCTGTTTGACTGGCTTTACAACCATTCGCATTTGTTACTTCATATGTAATGGTGACAGTACCTGCAGAAACACCAGTTACCAGGCCGCTGTTAGCATCTATTGTTGCTACACCGGAATTGCTGCTGCTCCATATACCATTGGCAGTAGTGCTGCTCAAAGTAGTAGTGGAACCGATACACATACTGGTTGTACCTGTAATTGGAGATACTACCGGCAGTGCATTCACGGTTACAGGGGCTGTTTGCTGTGCTTTACAGCCGTTAGCATTTGTTACTTCATATGTAATGGTGGCCGTACCAGCGGTAACACCTGTTACCAGGCCACTGT
>NZ_JAFAIX010000012.1 GCF_019236475.1 Chitinophaga sp. | reverse complement strand
AGAAAGGGACGACAAGCAGGAAATCAATAATGCACTTTTGATACACCGTCTCCTTTTTCATCGTTCTTGCCCGATGGGCAGGGACGACGGCAGGAAATCAATAATGCAAGTAGGAACGTTTTGCGTTTATTTAGTATCCCGAGTTTTGCGTTAGAACCGATTTTCCATTCTTAATAGAAAGATCAATCTGCCGTTGTGGTATCGGGAAATACTCATTTCGTTTAACCTTATAGATACCGCCTACAAGATCCGTCGTAATAGTGTTCTCGTATTGATAGAATTTATTCATCATATCCGCGCCTGCCTGACCCCAGCGGGCGATATCGAAATAGCGGTGACCTTCGGTGGCCAGTTCCAGTTTACGTTCGAAGTAAACGATTTTCCTGGCCTGATCTTGAGAGGCGAAATAGCTATCAGGATACCTGCTGATTTTGTACTTAGCAGCCAAATCTGTAGTGCTAAACCCTTTCAATGGAAGCGTGTCTACCACATATTTATGTAGCCATGATGCTGGATTATCAGCAATACGTCCTCTCACCTGGTTTACGTAAGCTTCCGCTCCAGCCAGATCACCAGTTTCCACCGCACATTCTGCCGCCATCAGTAATACATCCGCAAAGCGAATCAACACTACGTTGATGGCAGATCCTGGGGCCCAGGAGTTGTTGTCTCTATACAAATTCTGATTATACTGCCAGAAAATCATTTTCTTACCCGCATAAGGACCGCCACTATTCTGATCACGTACCCATTTAGCCCCAGGATGCAGGCCCCAATCGTGATAAGGAAGTCCACGACGACCTACTGTCCAGTCGAGGCGCGGGTCCAGGTAACCAGCATCTGGTGTAAAAGCAGCATCAGCAGCTACTTTCATATCATTCTTCACCACATTGCCAGGATCGTTATAGTTATCGATGTAAGGCAGGCCACTAATAGAATCAGTACGATAAGAGTTTACCAGGTCTTGTGTAGGCTGGAAGAAGCCACAGCAGCCAAAAGGACTGTTATAAGGATAGTTCAGCATATCGCCCGCATTTGCGTTTGAGATAGAACCTGTACCATCATTGGCAGTCATCTGTACAGCGAATACAGATTCAGGGCCATTCTTTTTAGAAGCATCAAAATTATCTTCAAAGTTTGGCACCAGTGCGTATTTCTTCCCATTAGAAGTTACGCCCGCATTGATAGCTCCTTGAAACAAGGTATATGCCTGTGGATATTGTTTCTCGTAGAGAAGGGTTTTAGCCAGGTAGATTTGAGCAGCCCATTTATTAGCACGACCAACTTCCGTTTGCGTTTCAGGCAATGTATTCATAGCGAAAGTGAAATCAGCCTCAATGAAAGGCCAGATGTTCACTGTATTTGGTTGCATTACATCCGTAGTCGTATCTGTAATCAATGGTACATTATTGAACATTTTCTTCAGCTCAAAATAATAGTGGCCACGGAGAAAACGACATTCTGCTTCTACCTGTTTTTTCTCATCAGCCGTCATATCTTTTGTCTGACGCAGCAGCCGCAGTGTGATATTACAACGGGTAACACCTTCATATACTGCTTTCCATTTAGCGTTGATAAAAGTATTCGTGCTGGACTCCTGTCCGATAGCAATCGTATTAATATCTGATTGGTCAGTGCTTTCAGAACCTTTATGGGCATCGCCACCGGCCACGCTTCCATACACCCAGTTCGTAGGAGACGCCATCCAACCGGAGCCGCTGCCACCAAGGGCATTATTGCCAGGAGCTTGTCCGTCCAAAGCAGCATAAGCACCGATGAGCATCACTTTTATACCTGCCTTTGTAGCCATATCATTTTCAGTCAATGCACCATACGAAGGCTTGTCCAGGAAGTTTTTTGAACAGGAAGACAGCATGGCTCCTGCCAGTAATAAAGCTATACCTGAATATTTAAATATTTTCATCTCTTTCAATTTTGCTGGTTGAATAATACTATCAGAATGTCACATTTACACCCAGGAGATATTGACGCTGACTTGGGTAAGCGCCTTCATCGATACCGAATGAAGTAGTAGTACCAGTGATTTCAGGATCTACGCCCTTGTATTTTGTAATCGTAAATACGTTAGCCGCCTGCACATATACTCTGAACTTGGTGATACCCAACTGGCGAAGAGAAGTAGATGGCAGCGTATATCCGAGTAACATGTTTTTCGCACGCAGGTAAGAACCGTTTTGTACGAAATAAGAGTTAGGCTCGCTTGCTGTGCTGGCGTATGATTTGGTTTCCTGTACCGGTAATTTGGCGTTGTGATTATCTTCTGTCCAGGAATCGTACAGGGCCGCTTTACTTTTAGCACCTGCGAAAGAACCGTAGAAGTCAGTCCACCAGCTTACCTGATTCCAGATTTTATTGCCATACACACCATAGAGGAACATACTGAAGTCGAAGTTTTTGTAGCTCAGTCCTATATTCAGACCATAGCTGAATTTAGGGATAGGAGAACCGAGGAAAGTTCTGTCTGACGCATCCACTTTACCATCGCCATTGATATCCGCATATCTGTAACGGCCGCGGGCCATATCTTTCTGGTATTGGTCCAGATCAGGATATATTTTTTTCGCTGCATCATTGGCTGCTTTCACTTCAGCATCTGAATTCCAGAAGCCGATGATTTTATAGCCATAGAATTCGCTGATAGAGTGGCCTACCATGTTACGAATGATAGGGCTACCGAAGCGGCGTTGATCAGAGTCAAAATAATCCGCACCATTGGATACCGCGAGAATCACGTTATGATAAGTAGTGAAGGTACCGGTTACATCCAGTTTCAGGCCTTTTGACAGCATGGTATTACCATTGATAGAGAGGTCCAGACCATTGTTTTTCATTTTGGCCACGTTGGAGTAAGGCACGGTAGCACCGCCGTAAACGCCCGCCAGTTCAGGATTATAGAGCAGGTCTTTCACCACTTTCTGATAATAATCTGCTGTTATTTCTAGGTGTCCTTTCAGCAATGTTGCATCGATACCGATATTGGAGTTGATATTACTTTCCCATTTAGCATTTGGGTTACCGATACGGAACTGATTGTAACCAGTATAGAGATCGCCACCTGTTAATGGATAGAAAGAAGAGGCTTTATTGAAGCTGAAAGCATTGAAAACGTTGGCTGGGTCCACGTTGATCTGGTTACCCATCACACCGTATCCACCGCGGATTTTCAGGTCGGAAATCCAGGTGAGACCTTTCATGAAGGATTCCTGCGATATACGCCAGGCGGCACTTACCGCTGGAAAGTTACCGTACCTGTTATTGGAACCGAACCTAGAGGAACCATCGCGGCGAATCAAAGCGCCGAGCAGGTATTTATCGCGGTAAGCGTAATCGACGCGTGCAAAGGTTGACCACAGACTGTTTTCACCATAGCCACTGTAGTTAGTAGGTGTACTGGTACCAGTAGAAAGATTCGTAAAGTTTGGATCGAAGATGAAATAACCGTTGGTGGTACCACCTGCGGTTCTGCTGATATCCTGGTAAGCCTCTGTACCCAGCAAGACTTTTAAGTCATGCGTGTTATGCCAGTTTTTATGAAAAGACAGTGTGTTGGTCCAGGTCCAGTCATAACCGTTGCCGGTATTATCAGCATAAGAGTTTTTAGAGTTATTCTCCGCATTTTCATATTCCGGATACGTGAAGCTGTGATTATCGAAAGAATAGATTTCACCACCAAACGTAGTTCTTAATGTGAAGAGTTTCAAGATGTCTGCTTCCGCGTAAACGTTACCGAGGAGACGATTGGCTAAAGTTTTGGTAGAGCCAAATCTATCCTGGATCGCAACAGGATTACGGGAGTTACCCAGGCCTTTAGAACCGCTACCAGCGTAGTTTCCTTTGATATCATATACTGGAATGATCGGCATCTCACGGAAAGCCATACCGATACCACTACCTTCTGTCAATGCACCTATTTGTGGATTGCTGATCACGGAATACTCCATGTTTTCTCCTACTCTGATATGATCAGTTACATTAAAGTTAGTGTTAGCGCGAACAGCATATCTTTTATTGTAGGTATTTGTAAGCGTACCTTGCTGATTGAAGTAATAGAAAGAGAAGAAATAGTTACCTATATCTCCGCCACCGGCAACAGATACGTTGTGGCTGGTAATTGGAGCAGGTTTGAATATTTCATGGAACCAATCCGTACCTGCTTTATTCGCTTTTGAAATGCGATAGAAATTACCCACCTCATTAGGGTCAGTATAAAACGGATTTACATAGTATTTGCTAGGGTCTGCAGCAGGATCGCCATTCATTACACCGGAAGGAGCGATATAATCAGGAACGACAGGCACAGGGCCGCTACCGTATTGTGCATCCGCAATAGGAATCTGTTGATCCGGCGGATTGCGGAGGTTTGTATTTTTCATAGCAGCCCAGGCCAGGTATCCCTGTTCCAGTGGCGTTGCCGTATTATAAACATTTCCGCCTTTCGGAACTTGGCGGCCATAGTAAGCATCATAAGATACTTTTACTTTGCCGGTGCCTCTTTTGGTGGTGATGATAATTACACCGTTGGCAGCGCGGGCACCATAGATAGAAGCTGCGCCAGCATCTTTCAGTACCTGCATAGTGGCCACATCGTTTGGATTGAGATCTACCAAACTTTTAATAGGTACTCCATCTACGATATACAACGGTGTATTATTACCGAATGTATTTACACCGCGCACTTGCACTTTCGGTTCCTCACCAGGCTGGCCGGAACCAAGCACGGTGATACCTGATACTTGTCCTTGCAGTTGACTGGAGATCTGAGCAGTAGGCTGTTTGGTAAGGTTATCCACTTTCACTACCGATATAGCGCCTGTCAGGTCTTTCTTTTTCTGGCTGGCATAACCGGTTACCACTACTTCTTCGAGTGAACCTACTTTTTCTGAGAGGGTGATGGATACAGGCCCGTTTCCTACAGTAGCTTCTTTAGGGTCGAAGCCTACAAATGAGGCTACCAGTACATCGCCTGGTTTTGCCTGAATAGAAAAAGTTCCGTTGGGATCTGTTGCGGTACCGCGATTGGTACCTTTTATAACAATTGTTACTCCGGGGAGGGGATTTCCCGATGCTTTATCAGTTACCTTCCCCGTGATTTTCGTTTGTGCGTACACGTTAGTACCCAGCAGCAACAGCAATAAGCCGCATAGGACGGCGAGTGCCTGGTAAAAATGTTTTTTCATAACGTGGTTTAAGGGTGACGTTTAAGAAAGATGAATAAATAGAGTACCTGTCATTTATATTTTCGTGTTATCCATCTATGGTTTGGTAGTCATAACGGGGCAATAGCTTTCCCGTACTGTACAGGTGAGTCTGCGGTACCTGTAAGCATTAGACAATAGAGTTAGATAACAGCTAGATATAACTGCGTAACAAACGGGCAGCAAGCGTTAACATAGCATACTTGCGCCAACACTAATTCAGCTCATAAAAAAAACAAGTGTGTTTTTTAATGATTAAGGAAAAACAATGAGTTAATTAAAAAAATGTGAGAAGTGTGCGCTATCGTTTCAAATTTCTTTCTAAACACCAGATTTTGGTTCTCACGTGGAATTTTATAAGTTCTTCGGAACTAAATTATAAATATATTTTAACTCAAACAAGTATCAGTTTAACATTTTTTTAAAATAATTCTTAAGCAGCCCGATTTCATTTCGCAATTGTGGTGATTTCCTGTAAAAAACGTTGTTTAAATTGTATGTTTAGTGCACAATCATTATCTCATGCGAGTTTTCAACATCATCTTTGTTGTGTTGTTCATCATTTTTGCGGGTTTGCAATACAACGACCCAGATCCTTATGTATGGATGCCTATTTATCTCTATGCTGCTGCCATGTGTTATTATGCAGCGCGTAAACAATTTTACAGGAAACTTTATCTCGTGGGGATAGCCGTGTATGCCGTTTATGCTGGTTATCTTTTTGTCGCCAAGGATGGTGTGATCGACTGGGTGACACAACATCAGGCAGAAAATATTGCGCAGACCATGAAGGCCACAAAGCCCTGGATAGAAGAAACCAGGGAGTTCTTCGGATTATTTATTTGCATTGGTGTACTTGGTATTAATTACATCTATGCCGGCAAACAGGCTAAGGCAGCCGTTGTTGGGTAATCATTAGCGCACATCACCTGGTGGGGGTATTACAGATTTAACAGGATGCTAACAAACTTCCTTCAACTCCAGTTGGAAAGGTTGCTGGCAATTTGTACTTTTCATAAGGCAATAATAGCATTGCCTGGTACCGAACCTGTAAATACTGTGTATGAGACCACACCCTAAACAAGCCGCAACACCGGCAGTGTGGATAACGATTATATGCATACTGGCCGTTGTGGGCGCCATCGGGTGGTGGGCGCAAAAGCCAGGAGCAATCATAGCGCCAACTGCTGTCCCTGTTGAAAAGAAAATACAACTTACGCTCGCCAACGGTGAAGTAGTGGATATATCCGGTAATCACCAGATTCTCCAATCACCCGACGCCACCATTTATATTTCTGCCAAAGGCATTACTTATTCGCCAAAAGGAGCGGGAGTTACCTCCTGGAACACTTTACAGGTTCCAGAAAGGAAGATGTATACGCTTGTATTGGCGGATGGGACAAAAGTTTTGATGAACGGTAAAACCACCATCCGCTTTAAATTCGTAAATGCAGGACGTAGTAAACAGCTTTTCATAGATGGGGAAGCCTATTTCAGGCTGGTACCTGGGGATACCACGTTACTCACCGTACATACGCCAGTAACGGATATTACCGCTAGTGGAGCAGATTTCCTTATCAACTCCTATGATCGGGAGCATGTCAGAACGATACTCGTAAGGGGCTCAGTAACAGTAACGGACCAACGAACTACTGTTACATTGAAGCCAGGCACAGAGGCCGTTTACAATGTTGATAATGATTTTAGTGTAAAAACGGTTAACCTACCCGAAGTGATGAGCTGGACAAAAAAAATACAAGCTAACAACGAGCTTAGTCAGCAAATAAGTAATTTCAATCCATGAATTTTCTATTATGAAGAAAGCAGCGATTTTTCCTACCCCTACCTATTTTGACCGCTATATCAATCAGGTTCCGGATTTGGAATTAGAAGATGCCTTTGCCTTGGCTTACAAAGATCTGGAGAATTTTGATGTAGCCAGATATGAACCAAGGGGCGATTGGACCTATGCTCCCGGTAAATGGACCATCAAGGATGTTTTCCTGCATATGATCGATACGGAAAGAGTATTTGTATACAGAGCCATGTCATTCGCACGTAATGACAAAGGGCCTCTCGCCGGATTCGACCAAGACAAGTTTGTTGCCAATGGACTCTCAAAAATACGTACCCTGGAGAGTTTGGTAGAGGAAATGAAGTATACCCGCAAAGCCACAGAAGCCATGTTCAATGGATTTTCAGAAGCCGTACTGTTGCGTACTGGCATCTCCTGGAAATATGAAATCAGTGTGATTGCCATGGGCTTCACCATCATCGGACACCAGATACACCATATGCAGATATTGAAAGAAAGATATCTGTAATGATTCCTGGAAACCACTGCCCTGCTCAATTCTAACATTCTGGTTAGTAATTAACAATTGTTGCCGTTCTTCTTTCGGAGTACGGGAGCTACTAGTTTTGTCCTGTCAAAATCAAATTTTATGAAACGACTGGAAAATAAAGTAGCATTAGTAACAGGTGGTAGCCGAGGAATGGGCGCCGCGATTGTAGAAAGATTGGCCGAAGAGGGAGCCGATGTGGTATTCACTTATTCTAAAAGTAAAGAACGAGCGGACGAAGTAATTGCCCGCGTGGTTCGTCATGGTAGGAAGGCGCTGGCATTGCAAGCGGATAATGCAGTAGTGGAAGATATTTTGCAGGCAGTGGAAACCACTGTGCAACAATTTGGCCGCATAGACATCCTGGTGAATAATGCCGGTATGTACCAATATAAAATGTTGGAAGATTACACCTTGGAAGATTATGACCTGATGATGGCCGTTAACACCAAAGCTGTGTTTGTAGCGTCTCAGGCAGCAGCCAAGCATATGCAGGCTGGTGGTAGAATTATAACCATAGGTAGTAATATGGCCGACCGAGTAGTGTCGCCTGGCGGCACCTTGTACTCCATGAGTAAGTCTGCGCTGATAGGCCTCAATAAAGGACTGGCGAGGGACCTGGGAAGTAAAGGTATTACCGCCAATCTGGTACAACCCGGACCAATTGATACTGAAATGAATCCTGCTGATAGCTCCCACGCACCTACCATAGCCTCTTACACAGCATTGGGGCGCTATGGCAAAACCACGGAGATCGCGTCTCTCGTATCCTTTCTTGCAGGACCAGAAAGTAGTTTCATTACCGGTACGGCACAGACCATCGACGCAGGATACAACAGTTAATTATTTATTTCTGCCCAGCAGCATATAGTACATATAGTCTGTATTGGGTGCATCTGTGAAACCTAACTGGCGGCCAATGGTTACCACTTGTCCCCGATGATAAACGCTATGCATAGTTACCTGCTGCAGCATTTGGAAGCGGGGAATCAGGTAATCGCCCGTAAAAGGGATGGCCACCAGGCAGGTTTCATTTAATCCTTCTTCCGTCATTTGTTCAATGTAGTTCACCATTTCGCGGGAATGTGCCAGGAGGCCTTCCATTACCTCCGTTACAGTGGCGGAGGCAGCAGGAATATCGCGGGCTGCTGATGCCGGTCCATTCTTCATATTAATCAGCCACCAATCCTGGCAATCCCAAATATGTAATAATGTAGCCTTTATGCCTGCATAACTGGAGGCCACTTCTTTTTCCATTAATTCCTCCGGTTTTGTACGCAGGAAATTGATGATTTGGGTATTCGCCCAAAGATTATAATTCACTTGTTCCTGCATAATACCTACAAGAACATGGTTTACGACAGTGTTTGTAAAGAGGGAAGAAGCGGCATGTAACATATTGATTTTGTTTTGTTAATACAAAGTAATAACCGGTAGATGACAACCTTATGTCAGTAGGTTGGCAGAAATTTTTGAATTATTTTTTTGGAGAGATGAAAAATACATTTACCTTTGTTGTCTATACAACAATTGTATTTGTATTTATGAAACTGGAAGATGAATTGAAGCAATCGAAATTTAAGGACGAGTTTCAGCGCGTGATGCTGAATATCGTATTTACGTCCGGTTGGGTGGAGGTGAGCATATTGCATGCACTGAAGAAGTATGATATATCTTCTCAACAATACAATGTGTTGCGCATTTTGCGTGGAAGCAAGCCGAATCCATTGAATCTTTCTGATATCCAGGAGCGGATGATGGATAAGATGAGTAATGCTACTCGCCTTGTGGAAAAGCTGCGCCAGAAAGGGCTGCTGACCCGCGTGCAATGTGAACAGAACCGTAGAAAGGTGGAAATCGAAATAACGGAAAAAGGCATTCAACTATTGGCTGAACTGGATCCAATTATGGAGAAAAACAATAAAGCAATCACCCGTCACTTGACTTCGGAAGAAGCCCATCAGCTCAATATATTGCTGGATAAGCTCAGAGGTTAAAAATTTTTTACCATAACACTTGTATATACAATAATAGTATAGACCACTTACCTAAAAATCTACAAAATGCTTAAAAGATTATTATTTCAAACAGACAACAACATTGTATCCTTTATTATAAGAGTAGTCGTAGCCTTAGTGATGTTTCCACACGGTGCACAGAAATTATTAGGCTGGTTCGGCGGTTACGGATTCAGTGGCACAATGGATTTCTTTACAAAAGGCGGTACGCCTGCTATCCTGGCCTTCCTAGTGATTATCACAGAGTCAATTGGTTCATTATTGATATTATTTGGATTCACTACCCGTATTTGGGCAGGACTACTGACAGTCATTATGATTGTTGCGATGAACATACATAAAGCTAATGGCTTCTTCATGAACTGGTATGGAAAACAGGCTGGTGAAGGATTTGAGTACCATCTGCTGGTACTGGCTATTACGGTATCATTATTAATTGCTGGTGCAGGCCGTTGGTCTGTGGATCGCGCTATCTCTAAAAAATAATCAGTACACACATTTTTAAGAA
Organism: Chitinophaga sp.; assembly: GCF_019236475.1. GTDB lineage: Bacteria > Bacteroidota > Bacteroidia > Chitinophagales > Chitinophagaceae > Chitinophaga. The sequence goes on along the minus strand of NZ_JAFAIX010000012.1, from coordinate 1,403,881 downwards.
TAAATAAAATTACATGAAAAAGGTTCTCTTATTCACCGCATCTTTACTGCTCGCTGGTGTTACTTCTTTTGCACAGGTTAAATGGGCTGCAGATCCTGCACACACTACTATCGGATTTAGTGTAAACCATCTTGGTATCAACTTCGTACAAGGTAAATTCGACAAATTCACAGGTACTGTAGAAACTGCTGACAGCACCAATTTCCAGAATGCAAAAGTGGATTTCACTGCTGATGTAAACAGCATCAACACAGGCATTGCGCAGCGCGATGGTCACCTGAAAACTGATGATTTCTTCAATGCAGGTGAATATCCAACCATTACTGTAAAAAGTATCTCTTTTAAGAAATTACTTGGTAACAAATATGTGATGATTGCTGATGTAACTATCCGCAACACTACAAAACGTGTAACCTTTGACGTTAGCTTCAACGGTGTAATTAAAGATCCTTGGGGTTTAAGAAGAGCTGGTTTTACAGGTAAAGCTACTATCAATAGATTTGACTTTGGTTTGAAATATGCAGACAAATTGCCAAGTGGTACTTATGCAGTAGGGGCTAATGTAGATATTCTGGTAAATGCAGAAGTAGTTAAACAATAAGCTATTGCTTTTTCATACGTAAAAAAGAGTTGTATCAATAAAAAAAATGGATTGACGTCTGCGACGTCAATCCATTTTTTTTATATTTTTTTTCGTCCCTGCCCGCTGGGCAGGGACGACAGGAAGAAGCATTTTTCCTTACAACCTAATTTTTATTTTTTCGTCGCCTGTACACTGGCTAGGGACAATAGGTAGAAGCGTTTTGCCTACAACCTTTTTTTTCGTCGCCTGTACGCTGGCCAGCGACAATAGGTAGAAGCGTTTTGCCTACAACCTGTTTTTTTACGTCTCTTGCCCGATGGGCAGGGACGACAGTTGATTTATTTATATGCTTATTTTTTCTTTTTCTTCTTCTTTTTCTGCTCTTCCATTTCCTTGTTATGCTGATCCAGCAAGAGTTGCCAGTTATCATTCGGGATATCTTCGGAGAAGCTGATTGTTTCGCGATAATCGTCTTTATTGATTTTCATCTCGGTAATATCCTTTCCTATAAATTGCTGGATTTCTGCGAGCAATGGTTTTTCTTCCTCACTGCAGAAGGCTACGGCCTTTCCTTTCTGTACACCACGGCCGGTTCTACCTACACGGTGGACGTAGTTTTCAGGAACATCCGGCAGATCATAGTTCACTACATAATCTACGTTCGGGATATCGATACCACGTGCGTTTACATCTGTAGTCACCAGTACTTTTACCTTCCCGGTTTTAAATTCTTCCATGACGGATAATCTATCGTCTTGCTCTTTACCGCCATGCATGGCCAGGGCTTCGATGCCCACTCTTGCCATAGCCGCCACTACGCGTTCTGCACGCACTTTCGTACGAACAAATACCAAGATTTTGCTTTCTGCGAATTCCTTTACCAGTCTTTCCAGGAAGAAACGTTTGTCATCCATTTCTACGTAGGCAACGGAGTGCGTCACATTTTTGGAAACCGGGTCTTGTGGAGAAATCTGGATACGGATAGGATTATTCACTACGGAATAGGCCAGGTCCTTGATATCTTTATCGAGGGTAGCGGAGAAGAATAATGTTTGGTGATTGCGGGGGATATGTTTGATCACATCACGGATATCCCGGATGAAACCCAGATCCAGCATATGATCGGCTTCATCAAGGATGAGGGTTTGAACGCTACGGAGATCAATATGGCCCTGGTTGAGCTGATCGAACATTCGACCAGGGGTGGCAATGAGGACATCCACGCCTTTTTCCAGGAATTTGATTTGGGGATCTTGATCCATTCCCCCTACCAGGGCGAGGATACGCAGGTCTGTGTATTGTGCTATTTTCTGAAATACTTCGGCGATCTGGATAGCCAGTTCCCGGGTAGGCACCATTACCAGGCATTTCACCTCGTAACGGCGTTTGTCGTATTTATGGTCCTGCTGTTGCAGGCGATGCAAGACAGGAATGGCAAAAGCGGCTGTTTTGCCGGTTCCTGTCTGAGCGATAGCCATTACATCATCCCCTTTAAGGATGGATGGTATGGCCTTAAATTGTATATCTGTAGGGCGTTTGAATCCCAATTCTGCTAAGCTTTCCTTTATTTCGGACGAAATATTGTACTGTTCAAATTTCATTCGCCAAAGATAAGGAGAAGGCAGCGCATTCTACGCCTTTACCAACTGTACTTCCATGTTCAGTTTTACCTCATCACTGAGAACGATACCACCAGCTTCAGTAGTAGCATTCCAACGAAGGCCATAATCAGCACGGTGCAGGCGTCCTTTCAGGGCAAATCCTGCTTTAGTTTGACCCCAAGGATCTGTGGTTACGCCAAAGTGTTCTACTTCCAGTTCAATTGGGTGGGTTTGATCCTTAATGGTCAGCTCACCTTGCAGTTTGTATTGGTCGCCGTCTATTTTTTTCACTTTTTTAGACACGAAGCTGATTTTAGGAAACTGCGTAGCATCGAAGAACTCTCCATTTCTTAAGTGTTCGTCACGTTGTTTATTGGCGGTATCGATACTGTTTGCTTCTGCTTCGAAAGTAATAGTAGCGTCGTGAAAATCCTCGCTTTCTGTCTTAACTTCGCCTGTGAAGCGGGTAAAATATCCGCTAACGTTTGTAATCATCAGGTGCTTAACTTTAAAGCCTATTTCACTGTGTGCGTCATCAATTTTCCAGGTAGTCATGATTTCTTCGTTTTAAAATGATTCCATAAAATTAGGTGTTATAACCTAGAAATAATTGGATAAATTGCTGGAATTGATGGACGATTTTTACAATCGCAATTTTTAATATACGATCAATGCCGTTTACGATATCACATGCCGCCGTTGCCTCGCCTTTTTACCGGACTGACCGCCGGTCCTTATCCCTTAGCGGCCTGATTATTGGCAGTATGGTACCGGATTTCCTGTATTTTTTCCGGCTTAATCCCTATGCGGATGATGGCCATCATTTACTTGGTATATTCCTGTATGATATCCCCCTGGCGCTCTTATTGGCTTATGCCTGGCATCACTGGTGGAGATATCCGGTAATGAAGTATGCGCCGCCCTTTGCAGCAGCACGGCTCCAACGCTATCAGTATTTCAACTGGCATCGATATTTCACTCGACATTATAAGGTAGTCCTCAAATCAGTGCTGTTGGGTATTGCCACACATTTGTTGTTGGATGCATTTACTCATCAGGCAGGCTTTTTTGTAATGCTTAGCCCTTCCTTACAGGGTAATTGGGGCAAGATGCCAGCCTGGTATTGGATGCAGATTCTCACTTCCGTTGCCGGATTGATTATTCTGTTTTATTACTTTTTTAAAATACCGATAAAAAGAAAACGTAAGCAGACCGCTACTTCCCGTTCCACTTTAATTTTCTGGGGAGGGACCGCTTTAATTTCCTTCCTAATACTGCTGGTAAATGAGCATTACCATTACATTGCCTGCAAAGGATTGGATTATTTAGCCACCATACTGGGTGGGGTTATGTATGGGTTTATAGTGATGGCGGCATTGATGCGCATAAAAACACACCCTCCAGTTAAGAAGTAATATTCAGTACCATTGTTATCATGATGCCAGCGGTTGCTTATAAGCAATCGTCATATCTAACGGTGCCGGCTCTACGCCATTCATGATATTTTGGTGTCTGCGGCCCCAGGCACGGAGGAAATCCCATACTGGCTGTAATTCCATCGCACTGCTGGTGAGGGTATACTCCACTCTTACCGGCACTTCCGGATATACGTTACGGATAAGGAGTCCATCTTCTTCCATTTCCCGGAGATGCAGTGTCAGCATACGGTCAGACACATCTCCTATTTTCTCTTTTAGTACGCTAAAACGCAGTGGTCCTGTTTTTAGATGGTAGAACACTGCGAGTTTCCATCTGGCACCAATCATATCCATGGCATATGTTTCCGTACAGGTAGCCATGATCTTTTCCTTATTGATATTGTTGGTGGAGTTTTTCTTTATTCTTGCCATACTTACACTATTGTTAGTTCCTCACAATCCGCTGCAGTATTGGATTTGCGGGTTATTGGGTTTTATCTTTGCAATACAAATTTAAAAAACAATACGCAATGAAAACGATAATTACTAGCCTGCTCCTTGCAGGTGCCAGTTATACCGCTACAGCACAGGTTAATCCGGATGCTGTCATTAATATGGCTACAAAGATAGACCAATTTGTTGCCAGAAAAATGTCATCCGGTGAGATTACTGGTACCACCATTTTAGTGTTGAAAGATGGTCAACCAATTTATAATAAATCTTTCGGTTATGCAGACGTGGCCACTAGAAAACCTATGCGTAATGATAATATCTACCGTATAGCATCCTTTACCAAAGCGGTTACGAGTGTGGCAGCCCTGATGCTGTTGGAAGAGGGACGTTTCCGGTTGGACGAACCCGTGTCTAAATACATACCTGCATTTGCCAAAACAACTGTACTAAATACGTTTAATGAAGCGGATAGCAGCTATACGACCAAGCCCCTCGCTCGTCCTATTACTATTCGTGATATTATGACGCATACTTCCGGGATTGAATACGGCGCCATTTCTAATGACCCGCGCATCCAGGCGATTTTTGCCAAAGCCGGACTCACGGTGGGTATAGGTACACACGGTAGTTTGAAAGCGTTCATTGACAAAGTGGCTGCCGCTCCATTGGCACATCAACCTGGGGAAACGTTCACCTATGGCCTGAACGTGGATGTATTAGGATACTTAGTGGAAATCTGGAGCGGGCAATCATTGGAGCAATTCTTTCAAGAACGTATATTCAAACCGTTAGGTATGAAAGATACTTATTTCCATCTGCCAAAAGCTAAAGCTGACCGCCTGGTTACGCTTCAGGAAAAAGGGGGTCATGGACTGCAAAAAATCACGCACCCGATTTTTGAATCCACCGATCCTATGTACCCACTTGACGAGGCTACATTTTTCTCTGGTGGCGGCGGACTCTCCTCTACTGCGGCAGATTATGCCCGCTTCCTGCTGATGTTACAAGAAGGCGGTACTGCAAATGGACATCATTTCTTGAGCCCTGCTACGATTGCATTATTCACCAGCAATCAGTTAATGGGTAATGCCAATAACGATGCCTTTCAATTCGGTTTAGGCGTGGCCGTTATTAGTCCACGTAATAAACATATGCTGCCTATTAGTGTAGGATCATTCTATTGGTGTGGTGCTTTCAACACGCATTATTGGGTAGATCCAGCCCAAAAGATCATCGGTATTTTGCTGACACAGGAGCATCTGCCGGAAGATTTCTTCGGACTGGGACAAAATCTGCAGCATATGGTTTACGGTGCGCTTTAACTTATCTTCGGTGTGAAAATTTACACTATGTCTGCTCCCATTAAGATACTAGCCATCTCAGGCAGTACCCGGAAACAATCATCCAATCATTTGTTGATCAAAGCGTTGGCAACATTATATAAAGAAAGAGTCGCCATTGATATTTTTGAAGGTCTTACAGAACTACCACATTTCAATCCGGACCTGGATATGGACATTGAACATGCACCGGCTCCTGTTACGGATTTCAGGGCACAGATCCGGGCGGCGGATGCAGTCTTGATTTGTACACCAGAATATGCCATAGGCGTACCAGGAACACTTAAAAATGCGATTGACTGGACAGTTTCCAGCATGGAGTTTTCCAAAAAACCAGTAGCATTAATAACAGCAGGTACTTCCGGTTATCATGAACATAAATCTTTGTTAGGCACCTTACTAATGATAGAGTCGCGGATCAGTGAAGAGATGCAGTTGGTGATTCCTGCGGTGAAAACAAAGATTAATAATGAGCCAGTTATCACACATATGGAGACGCTGATGCGATTAGAACAACTGATGACAGCATTGATTGCAGCGGTTCATGCCGGCGAAGATGCGGAAGGCTTTCTTAAGCCGCCACCCATTAATCAAGCCTAACACGTAAATGCCATTTTGGGCTAGATAGTGCTACAATTACAATAATTCCCATTTCTTTGTCGCATATATCTGCCCCATTTGTCCCTTTACCTGAAGAATAGTTTTTAAGAAGAAACGGCTGCTTCGTTGAAGCAGCCGTACGTTTTGGGGTTCACTATCAATGGTATAGGAATAATAGGGTTTCAGGGATTAATTATTGTGCTCTTTCTCTGTAAGTCACGCTGACAATTTTACCAAAGCCGCTGTACTCATCTTTAGGCACCAACACGGCCTGTTCTGTTTGGAATGACTTCGAGAAATAGAAATTCAGTTTTCCACTATGATCTGGATCTGCAGGATTATAGGTAGCAACACCCAGCCAGTTGGCCATAAAAGGCTCCAGGTTGGTAGTATTGGTACCTGACGCAGGATCGCCGTTATATCTTTTAGCGTAGTTGGTGAACGTATGCTGATCTATCCAACTGATTTTCCTAGCACCCACATCCAGCAATAAATAGCAGCCTGCATAATCTTTATGCACCGCGTATACTTTACTGTCTGTCGCATAATACAGGGTGCCATAGTTTTTATCGATGGTAAAGTACTTCGCGTTTTTAATGTCCGGGAAATCCAGTTTCATTTTCACATTCTGGGTAACAGTACTTCTCACATCAAATACCAGCAACCACATATCACCAGCAGGATCTTTCATAATAGCGTAGGTATTCAGCAACGTAGACATTGTTTTCATCCAAACAAGATCCATACCTACATTATTGAAATCAAATAATGGATTGGCAGGATTAGTTAAAGCCACGCATACACCGCTAGAAGCCAGTCGTACAAAGCGTTTCAGATCCATATCAAACATGGCGGCATAATCATTTGCTGCACTGGAATATGCTCTACCAATAAATGGCGCTGCACGGAAATCATCTCCACCAGCCATGTGATTCGCTTTTGCCGTAACGAAGTAATTCAGCGGACCTCGTTGATAGAAGTTTCCTTTTCCATCATAGACATGAATATAGTTCACATTAGCTGGGATTTCCCCGGCGCCTATAAACCCAGGAGAGAAGGAGGCACTGTCTGCCGGCGGTATCAGGAATTCCTTCCAGGTATTCCAGGCCCATTGTGTGATCAAGGCATCGCTGCGTAATTTCCAAGAGCCCTGGTCTGTGGAGAGATAAATATATTCTTTACCACCCGCCATTTGATTACCTTTCGCATCTACCCATGCAGGCGAAGGAATGGTATTATAGTTACTCGTTGGATAGTAACAGATTTTCCTAGGTCCTTTTAATGGTTTTGGCAGGTCAGGAGAGCCACTGAGAATATCTGAAGTAAACATAGATTTGCCATTGACATAATTGATCATATCCAATCTAGCATTTCCACTGATATCGCTCAATACTAACCAGCCTTCATAAGTACTGGAAGCCACCGTTACCTTGTTCATATGACGCATGAACACCTGTTTGGTTTGCTTGTCTTTTATTTCGAAATAGAGACCATAAACGCCGGCACCTACCACTACTTTCGCATTCAGGTTGAAGGTAGTTGCCAACTGTTGATATTCCGTGCCAGTAGCGCTACTGTCTGGCGTACCGAGTACCCAGCGATAGCCAAATCTAGCGGTATCGTCTGTGGCAACTTTATCTATTGTAGCCGTTACTTTCGGTGTAAGGCGGATCGTATCATACTGGAATACAGTCATTCCGTAAGGGAAGGTATCTATGCGCAATTCATTCACCGGAGCATATTGATAATTCCCCAAATCCTTATAGCAGCCACCGAGGATAAAACCAGCCAACAGCAACAAGGTAGAGAGTATATTTATAAAGCGATTCATGTTGTTTATTTTTGATTAATCACACAAAGTACCACCTGCCATAGAGGCTTTCATTGGGAAAGTAAGACCAGTAGTCAAGCTAACATCCATGATAGGAGTGCCTGCCTTTCTCGCTCTGGCAAGTCCGCAATTATAGGCTTGGCTATAGCTACCAACAATGGAAAGATTAGGCTGATTCTGCAACAAGAAAGACAAAGGAATCAACAAGTTTTCTGTGAGGAAACGCATTTTGGTGGGGGAATACTCCTCGAAATAATAATTTCCAATACTATTACTACCCACCCACCAGGTAGGTTGAGGGATATTGTCTGTAATGGAGTAAGTACGTTGCAGACAGGTTTTGATTTTCTTTGGCGTTGTATTTACCACCTCACCTTTGTAGTCCGTATTCAACTGTTCGGTAACGCCTAGATTGAGTGTAATAAAGTATTTATTTGTCGCCAAGGAAGGATCGCGGAGAATCTTCATAGGGATATTCGCAGAAGATCTACCATGACGGATGATACAAGTGGCAGGATCAAAACTAACGATACCTGTTGGTACCGTACTCGATGGGTCAAGCGTCAGGTTTACTTTCCGGTCGGAGGCGCTCGTGTCTCCCATAACAGCCACATTTACTAACACATACATTTCTTTTGGCGCATTGCCGAAGAAACCAAAGTTGGTAACCAGCGTATCCACCGCTACTGTATCCTTTGCGGAATTAGAGAAGTCCGAATAGGAGACGGTACCTTTCTCATCTGCAACACCCGCCGAATACTTATCCGGTGATAATGGAAAGTATACATTACTACGAGCATTGAATTGCATCAGTCCTGATTTCTTGCAGGAATATAACAGGACGCCTGTTATCAGCGATATAAAGAGAGCTAATTTTTTCATGTTACATCAAGGATTAGGTAAATGTATCTGGCGTTCTGCATCAGGAAGGGGCACTACAAATTTGGCTTTCCCCATGGCTATCACCGTGCCTGTAGCGGCAGTGCCATCTTGGATATTCGCCGCATTGATGCGTTTATAATAAAAGAACATCTGGCCTTCTCCATAAAATTCACGGCGATATTCTTTAGTAATTTCTCCAGTGAAATCATTGGTAGACACGATCAGATCTGCACCACGGGCTGCTTTCAATTTATTGAGATATTGCAATTGGGTAGGTCTGTCTGCCGCCGCTTCTGCTGCAATCAAATAACATTCAGCCGCTCGCATAATAGGGATACGCACATTTTTATTACCCTGGCTGGTGATAATTGGAGAATACTTATAAAATACCTTTTCCGTTCTAGATCCGTCTGACGGCAGATTCCAACGGTAAGGAGAAATGCGTACGTCTGCGCTCTGATTAAAGAGACTGGTCAATGCATCTGTTCTTGGCATCAATATATTCCATTCAAACAGTGTAGTCGCAAACAGTTTGTTATAGCTATCTTCCAATTTATAATTCTCCAACATAAACAGGCAATCCTGCGACAGCACTGGATCTCCAGGAATAGAACCACCTGTATTGAAAGGGAAATAAGCGGCCGGTGCATTCAATACATCTTGTACTGCCGCCAGTGCATTGACTTTATCCAGCCTATACAAGTACATTCTTGCTTGTAGTGCTTTCACCGCATAATAGTTCATCCTAAACTTACGATAAGAGGTAAAGTTGGAAGTACTATCTCCTCCTGGGCCATATTTCAATACCGGATCATTTGCCAGCAAAGTAGCTGCCAGCGTGATATCCCGTTGCAAGCTATCCATCATGTCATTGCCTTTGAGATAAGGCCGCGCCATTGGCGAACGATAGCTGTAATAAGGAATAGACATCGTAGAGGAATCGGTGGAGGCGTAGATAGGGCCGAAAAGCCGCATCAGATCGAAATGTAGAAAAGTACGCAATGCCAACGCTTCTCCTTTCACCAAGTTGTAATTATTATTGGTGAAGACGTTTTTTGCTTTATCAATATTATCCAAAATCAGGTTTAGATTGGCAATACTGCCGTATGCATTAGACCAGTAATCCGCAAAGAATGTCTTTGTTTTTTCATCGGTGTACGCGTATCTCGACATATTGTTATAAGGCGAGTTACCATTGGTGTTATAGAGCTGTCCTAATACATCTGGAATTACCATATGCATTTTACCGCCATACATTTCGTAGGAAGACATGTTCAAATAAACGCCGTTGAGCTGCGTCATGAAACCGGATTCTTTGGAGAAGGCCTCGTCTTTCAGAATCTTGTCTTCCGGCCTTACATCCAGGTATTTCTTACAGGAGGCCATTGTTAGCAAAGTGCCTGCCAGTAAGGAAAAATATATAATAACTTTCTTCATGTGCAATAGTTGAGATGTTTAAAATGCAGCCATCACTTTAAAGGAGCAGGATCTTGCATATGGATAATCAATTCCCCTTTCTCTGCGCAGGTTGGATAAGTAGAAAAAGTCGTTCATATAGGCAGACACGGACAATGATTGCAGTCCAACTTTTTTAATGAACTTATTAGCATAGAAATCATAAGACAGGGAGAGAGATTCACCAGCAAAGCTGCTTTCCTCCTGGATGAAGCGGCTCGACATACTGATATCTTTTGTAGAAACACCGTATCTAAAGTCCGGAATATTGGTAAACTCCGCTTTATCGCCCGTAGTTTTCCAGCGGTTGTAAAGCGCCCGTTTATCCAGGTTTTCCCCCATCACCTGTTGACGCGTTAAGTTTTCCACTTTCCCGAAGAGGGCATTATTAAACTGGTAGGACTTCCATTTATAGCGCATGATCGTATTCAGGCCGAAACCCTTGTACTGCACCGCCACACCAACAGTTCCCTGCATTTTAGGATAGCTATTACCCACATTCACCACGTTTACTGCATCGTAGGTATAGGTGAGGTTACCATTTTTATCTAGGTATAATTCTTTTCCTGTACCAGGATCTACACCCATGGAACGAACGGCCCATAAGTCGTTCGGATGGCCGCCATCCATGTACCTTTCCAGGTTTTGCGCAATAGTAGCATAACTGTGATAGTTATCCTTGTTATTGCTATTGATCAGTCCCGCATTGGATTTATTCAACTGATCCAAGATATTACCAAGGCCGCCATAGGTAGTCGTTTCTTTCTTCGTAGAAGCGCTGATACGTACGTAAAAACGTTCTTTCGTATTATTCAATACTGTGGCGCTTACTGCCACATCGTAGCCCTTCACACGGGAATTACCGATGTTGTACATGATCTTACTAGAACCAGTGGAGGGTGCATTATCGATACTGATAATCATCGGGTCTGTGAGGTTATTGTAAACGTTGGCATTGATGGAAATGCGTTCATCCAGCAATCTGGCATCCACACCTAATGTTTTCATCAATGTTTTCTGCCAAGCCAAGTCTGAATTTCCCCATGAATATACATTGGAACCTAATCCGAATGAGTTCACTACGCCACGGTTGTATACCATAGTGGTAAAGGAATTATAAGAACTGAAATTCTGGTTGCCCGGATTACCAATGCTACCGCGGAGTTTCAGGAAATTCACCCATCCAATATTTTTAAAAAACGATTCATTATGTAGGTTCCAGGAAAGACCGAGCGTCCAGGTATTGGTGTGGTTGACGCTACTACCAAAAATGGAAGAACCATCTTTACGATAAATCGCATCCACCATATACCGACGTTTATATCCGTAGTAGCCGTTTAAAAAGAAGCTCGCAGAACGATTCACAGACCTAGCATAGTCCGGAACGCCTGCAGTAGGATAACCAGAAGCAAAGCCTGGATAGATCTTATCGATAGCAGGGAATCCTGTTGCAGAATAGCCGTCAGAGGAAATGCTGTTGGATGCCACATTGAATCCTGGAACTAAATTGAGCTCATGGATATTATGCCACATCTTACCGTAGCTGGCCTGTAAGTACGCCTCGTAGGATAATCCACGGTCTGTGCTATTCTTATATAAGCCTTTTTGGGACGCTTCTTTTTTATCGAAATCCTTCATCTGAGGAGATTGATAGATTTCATGCTGTTGATTACTATAGGTAATGGAAGCGCGACCATCAATGCGGAGATGATCATTAAATTGATAATAAGCGCTGATATTATTACGGAGATTCACATTCCTGGTTCTGTCCATCTTAGGCAAATTCAACTGATAGATGGGGTTATAGACCAGGATAGTATCACCCGCATAAGGACTGATACCATAATCCAGGTATTTGTCGTTGGTTGGTTTATAGTAGGGCACTGCTTTCACCCAGTCGCTGAAGCTGCCGTAGGGAGATTCATCTGCGGTGAAAGTGGTCAAACTGGTTCTGTTGGTGAAGGAGAATTTACCGGGTCTGTAGATCAGGTCCAAGTTGCCAGAAGCGGTGTTCCTATTGGATCCTTTCATGACGCCTGGCAAAGTGGAATATCTTCCGCCTACGGCATATCTGAACTTAGTATCACCTCCATCGGCTTGTAGAGAGTAGCTATTGGCCAATGTAGTAGGGCGAATTGGATAGCCCATCCAGTAAGTGTTTACACCACTGAGTACATTGTTCAGGTTCTTGTTGTAGCGTTCATTCATGGAGTTCCACATCAAAGTATTGGAGGCATCCTTCGGTGTGTACACGTTGGTGAGTCGTTCGAACTCCAGTTTTTCCGCAGCGTTCATCATATTGTAATCGCGCAGATCTGCGAAATAGAAAGTATTATCATATACCGCGGAAAGGTTCATTTTACCTGCGCGAGGTAATTTTGTATCGATGACAATTACACCGTTGGCGCCTTTGGAACCATAGATGGCGGTGGAGCTGGCGTCTTTCAAAATAGTTACATTCGCTACCCTATTCATATCCAGGGCCATTACATTTTCGATGGAGCTTTCGAATCCATCGATGATAAAGAGTGGCTGGTTGGGGTCGCGTGCAAATTTGTCTACCGTACCAATGATACTGGTTTTACCACGGATAGACATATTAGGCATGACATTCGGATTACTTCCGGCCAGGTTATTATCCATGAGGATAAAAGCCGGGTCCAGGGAGCGGAGACTCTGAATAACGTTCTGGTTCCCTACAGTACGCAGTTGTTCACCGGAATACACAGCAGCATCACCCGTGAAGGATTCCTTCTTTCTCGTGAAGATACCAGTAGTGATCATTACCTCGTTCATGTTTTGCACCTTCTTCGCCAGTGTGATGTTGATTTGTGCGCGGCCATTCACCTGCATTTCATGGGTTTGAAAACCCATCATGCTAAAGATCAGTACCGCTTTTGGATCTACGTTAGCAATAGAGTAAGTACCATCGCCGCTGGTAGCCGCGCCTTTGCCGGTCCCTTTTACCGTTACGGTTACACCGGCAAGCGGTTCTTTGCCATCGTCCGTAACTCTACCAGTAATGGTGATCAGTTGCTGTTGGTCTTCCGTGATTCTTCTCTCCGCAGCGCGTGTGCGAATAAAAACAGATTTGTCTGTTTCAGCCAGTTCGAATGTCAATGGCTGATTAGCTAAACAGATTTTCAGTGCTTCGTTCAAGCTTGCATTGTGCAATGTTACATCTACCGGTTGCAGGTTTCGTACCACCTGCTGATCCCAAAAAAAGGCGTACCCGGTTTGTTTTCCAATAGTGCTGAACACGCGTTCTAGCGGCATCTTATGCGCAGTCATCGTCACGGATTGCGCATAGCTGCTGGCACTCACCTGCATAACGGTGACCAGCAACAGGGTGACAGTCATCTTCATAACCGACAACATTTTGGTTGGCGAAAAATTCATGTAGTTGGTTTTTGATTTTTACGATTTAGTAAGGCATAAGTATGCCCTGCTGCACTTCCTCTTAAAAGCGCAGTATATAATGGTTGATTGGTTGCTGTAAGCTGTTTGTCTACGTTATGGCATGACTGTTATGGTCCGACCCTCCTGTTTTACATTAATTCCATTTTTTCTCATAAATGCTAGCAGTGTTGACAATTGTGTGTTTCTGCTCAGTAATCCTCCAAACTGGCGATCCGGTATTTCTCCTTGGTAGACGACTTCTACATCATACCATCTTTCTACCTGGCGCATCAGTCCTTTAAAGCTGGTGGTATTTAGGGCCAGCATCCCGTTTCTCCATGCGGTGACCTGGTCCAGGTCTGCTTCTGCTACATACAGACTGTATTGATCCGTAACGGCCATTTGTCCTGGCCGGATAATACGTTCACTGCCGGCGGCTTTCACCATAATTTTCCCCTCTACCAGGGATGCCTGGAGATTCGGTTCATCGGTATAAGCCATTATATTAAAACTGGTACCCAGTACTTGAATAGTGGTATTCCCGCACACCACGTGGAAAGGCCGCTGTGGGTCTGGTTTGATATCGAAATAGGCTTCTCCTGAAAGTGTTACCACTCTTTCACTATCATTGAAAGCGGCAGGATATCTCAGGGAAGAAGCTGCATTGAGCCAGATATGGCTACCATCGGCCAATTCCACCTGAAACTGCCCGCCTCGCGGTGTATTCAACGTATTATAAGTGGTGGTTGTATGGCTATTTTTACTGTATTTCAAAGCGCCCTCTTGTTGCCGTACAGCGGTATTGCCTTGTGCAATTTCTTTCGTAGTGCTGTCCAACTGCACGTGAGAACCATCTGCCAGGATTAGGGTGGCCTTATTGGTACCTGGCATAATGACCATTGGCGGAAAGTCTTTCTGGTGGCTGCGTTGCTGCCATATCAAGCCACTTGTCACCAATAAGAGTAATCCCGCCGCTGCTGCTACTGCATAATATATGCTACGTATAGGCTTCACCGTATGCAACTCTTTTTCTGATTGTTGGATACGGTATAATATGCGTTCATAAAGCTGTTGGTCTGGCGCAGCCGGTACATGGGTGGTAGCCAGGGCATTTTCCAAGTATTGCATCATCCATTCTCTGTCAGCAGCGCTGGCAGCACGAATGGCAGCATTCAATACCTGTTGATTTTCCTGGTTGAGTGTCCCAGCAATATGTTGATCCAGTAACCTGGTGATATAGGCTTTATCAATCGGCATACAGTAATAAGACGCAGGCAAGGAGTAAAAGCACTCCTCCTTTTAAAAAAATATTTTCTCAACCTTATCGGGAGTAGTAAAACACGACCAGCAGGACCAGTGGAATATCAATACCAGCATGCGTTTTGAGATAATCTCTCACGAATTTAACGGCATCATATAATTGTTTCTTCACACCAAATTTGGTGATGCCCAGTGTATCCGCTATCTCATCCAACGACATACCCTCGTCGTGACGCATAGCGAAGATGGATTGTTTACGCGCAGGTAATAGGGAGATGGCCTTTCTTGCAATAGCGGAATATTCTTGAAAATGAGCTTCTTCTTCCACATGGGAAAGTTGTTCCGGTTGCTGCTGTTGGAAATCAGCGATCGCTTGTTCTCTCACCTGTTGGCGCCGATGCCTGTCGCGCAAGCAATTGCGAGCCATCATATAAAGATATGCCGACATAGCGCTGACACCAGGAAGTAACTCCCTGCGCAGCCATAGTTTGAAGAAAACATCCTGTATTACTTCATCCGTATCCACCGCTGAAAAACCGGTGAAAGGATGAATAAATAGATAGAGTTTTGGTTGATACTTATTATAAAGCTCAGCAAAGGCTTTTTCCTCACCCTCCATCAAACGTTTATGTAAATCGCTATCCGTTGGCGGATCTACCATGCCATATTAGTTCAATTGTTCAGGGCTAAAAATATAAAATATGGCGTAATAAAGCTATTGTTTTACTTGGAAAATAGATGGCGACTCCTAATCAGTAAACGGTTACGTCTTCTACGAATGGAAAATACTTGTTGGTATTGCTCTGCAGCGATTCGACTATTTGAATAAGCGTCTAAAATACGTGCAGGCGTAAGTAGTCCGGTTAACTTGTTATCCGCCGGGTTTAATACGGGCAATACTTGCAGTTTGTGTAGACTGAAAAGATCTACCGCATTACTCAAAGGAACATCCTGGTAAACGAAAATGGAAGTATCCATCGTACCATCCTGTTGCAGGATAGTTTCCATAATATCTGCTACTTTCAGGCGTTGCAGGATATCCGGTTCATAGCTGTTAGGAGCAGCCACTCCATGACGTTCGATTTTTTCCGTCATGATAGAGCCTTTCATCAAGAAGAACGATACGAAATAAGAAGCAGTACATGCACCCAGCAGCGGCAACAATCCGTGTGGCTGCATTGTAGCTTCAAAAGCAAAGACCACTGCTGTCAACAGCGCTCTTGCAGCACCTGCAAACATAGCAGCCATACCAATCAGTGCGCAAACAGATAAATTGATATGACTATCTGGGAAGAAATGCAGTACTATTAATCCGAAAAGCACGCCTGCGGCGCCACCGATGGTCATTAACGGAGCGAGGGTTCCGCCGCTGGTACCACTACCCAAAGAAATAGACCAGGAAATGTATTTCATGAAGCAGAGTCCCAATACCATTGTTAGTGGGAGTTGTCCGCTCAAAAGGGAAGTGATATTATTATAACCAACACCAAGTGTATAAGGCGCAAAATAACCGGTCACGCCAATTACTATGGCGCCAATAGCTGGCCACCACATCCAGTGTATGGGTAGTTTTTCAAAAAGATCTTCAATCAGGTAAATGCTTTTAGACACCAGTGCAGCGAGAACGCCCAATATAGCGCCGCCTAGTACATACCATGCCAGGGCTTGTGCATCTGGCGCAGGGAATTCCGGCATAGGAAATACAGGACCACTGCCAAACATTAGGATATGCATAGCTGCGCCTGTAGCGCAGGCTAATGACACAGGAATAATTGTTCTCGGACTGAACTCAAACAACAGCAGCTCGATGGCCAACAACACTGCTGCCACTGGCGTACCGAAGATCGCCGCCATACCCGCTGTAGCTCCGGCTGTGAGCATGATTTTTCGCTCATTGGGAGAAATACGCATGATTTGTCCGGCAAACGATCCGAAAGCACCCCCAGTAGAAATAATAGGACCTTCCGCCCCGAAAGGACCACCCGTACCGATAGAAATAGCGGCAGATAATGGTTTCAGGATCGTAATCACTGGCTTGATACGACTTTCATTTGTTAGTACCTGTTCCATCGCTTCTGGAATACCGTGACCGCGGATGGCAGCAGAACCGAGTCTCGCCATTACCCCAATGATCAGTCCTCCTAAAACGGGGATGATAATTACCCATAAACCCAATTGGTTATGGGTAGGACTAGCTTCTCCGAAGGAAAATTTACCGTAAAAGGATATATTCGTGATTAGGCTAATAAGACCTACGAGTCCCTTGGCAATCACACCGATAATCACCGCATTGAGTACTGCTTGTAGGGAGAGGTAAAAGAGTCTCCCTGAAACTGTCTTATCTCCAGTCATTTTCTTCGAGTCGTATGCGGATTTATCCAGGGAAGGAGCAATAAATACTGCCGGCTTCCTATTTTTGTGCTTCATTGGGACGAAATTTGACGCAAAAATATTGCAAAGACAATATTTTTGCAAACACAAACTCAATATTTAAGTTAATTTTTATTGCCAAGGAAATTTTTATTATATATAACGTATGGAAAAACATAAGCATTGCTTCCTTTGCCAGCATAGTTTA
Organism: Chitinophaga sp.; assembly: GCF_019236475.1. Taxonomy (GTDB): domain Bacteria; phylum Bacteroidota; class Bacteroidia; order Chitinophagales; family Chitinophagaceae; genus Chitinophaga. The sequence continues at coordinate 1,386,481 of NZ_JAFAIX010000012.1, read as the reverse complement.
CCGGAATGGCAGGGCGCTATTGCCACCAACGCCAAAATTCAGCATTTCAAGAAGGGCGCGATAATATTCCGGGAAACAGAAGATGTAAAAGGCTTTTACTTTATACACAGCGGCAAGGTGAAAGTGCACAAAAAATGGGCGGATGACAATAAGGATCTTATCGTGAAATTTTCCGGAGCTGGAGATATTTTAGGGCATAGGGGCTTGGGAGAAGCGCATCACTACCCGGTAACGGCTACTGCAATTGAAGATGTGGATGCCTGTTTCATCACGGCTGAATTTTTCCACACCACCTTACTGGTCAATCATGAATTGGCGTATAAAATGGTACTTTTCTATGCCAACGAATTACAAAAGGCGGAGCAGAGTATGCGAGACATGGTGCATATGAGCGCCAAAAGCAGAGTGGCCAATGCTTTATTGAAAATCAAACAACTCTTTGGAGCCACTAAAGAAGGCGTGATACTATCCTCATTGAGCAGACAGGAAATCGCTTCCTTTGCAGGCACGACGTACGAAACGCTTTTTAAAATACTGAATGAGTGGATAGACGAGGGGCTTGTATTCGTGTCTGGCAAAGAGATTACAATCAGAGACGAGAAAAGATTAAAGAAGATGATAGACTAGCATCGTACTTTTGCAAGATGAAATATATCAACACTGTTGGCCTGATAGCATTAGAGAATCGAAAATTATTATTGGCATTCAGTAGTAATAAAAAGGCTTGGTATCTGCCAGGAGGAAAAGTGGATCCCGGAGAAACCAATCTGGAAGCCATTACCAGGGAGATCAAAGAAGAACTTAACCTGGACCTTACACCAGATGATTTACAGGAATATTATTACATAGAGGCGCCTGCTTTCGGGGAACAACAGACCCTAATGAAGCAGCATACATTTCTATGTCAACTGAAAACTCCCCCACAGCCAACGGCAGAAATAGCGGCCGTGAAATATTTCAGTCCAGCAGATTATGCGCATGAAGAACACCAGGTCCCGGGTGTATTGAAAGCATTTCATCAATTGAAGGTGGACGGCCTGATTGATTAATGGGTGGTACTTTCTGAAAACAGTAATCTATTTCCGAAGGGGTCGTGTACTTGCATAGTGATGGCGTCCCAGGGAGCTTCTTCGAGGCCTGGCTTGTTGTATTTGTAGTTCTTATCCATCAGTATTTGGTGATAATCTTTCAATCCTGACGTTTCAATAAATACTTTTGCACCTGGGCAACAATCGCCGTGATGTTCTGTCAGGTGAAGCAGGATATCTCCTTTAGAAACCTGCATGTATAGTGGGGAATTATCTTCAAAACGATGCTCCCAATCTACCTGGAAGCCCAGCCAGTCTTTATAGAATTCCATAGCTTTTGTTACATCGAAGATGCGTAAAACGGGGATAACTTTGGTTGCCATCAGTGTGATTTTTTATACATCTAGTTAAAGTTAGGAAAAATAATATCATAGGGAGACAGCCAGTAATCGTTGCTGAGTGGACAATCTGAAAATCGGGCGATGGTGTCTCCCGTAAATAATACTAGTCGGGGTCACGCATATTCCTTTTCATCCAATCTGGTGCGTCAAAATGCCCTACATAGGTGATTTCATCGTTTTTATCTTCCTCATAATAATCTGATAAAACGATACGAATATCTCCCTTGTATTCCACGGCCATAATATGTTCACCCTCAGTGTGCGCGCAATGTGACATAAAATAAACTCCATTTTCTTCGCGATAAGACGCAGAGCCGAAGTAAGCCATTCCCATCATATTAAAATCCAATCGCTCTTCCAGTTCCGTGGGAAATGGTTGTACGGGGAACATTTCAGGGATATCTTTCAGCATGATCACTTGGTCCACTAGAAAAAATACTTCCAGGTTATGCGCATCATCTACTTCTCCAAACGCCTGTATGGTGCCGTAACAAATGCAATCTTGGAAATCCGCCCAACGAGCCACATGTACCACTCCGTCTTCCTCATAAGAATACGTAATCTGGTCGCGGTGAATATTGGGAAGATAGGATAGCCATATCTTTTGTTGTGGCATAATAGGGAGACTGCCATTCATCCAAACGGAATAGGTAGTTCCAATTTCCGGGCAAGTAACCGGATCATTCCAATAGCTTCCGAAGGGTTTAAAATAGGGACTACTTACAGGGTTTTGCCAAGGCCCAATAAGGGGTTTAGAAAAAAGTCTTTCAGGGCGTATTTTCTTCATAGGATTTTTACTATTCTAAGGTACAAATATAACCACTCCTTCATTGCCCTCATCATCCTCTTCGAGAATGAATTGCCAACCCAATTGTTTTGCGATATCAATTAACACAGGCAAATACATATCCTGATGGAATCGCTTACTAGTAACAATTGACAATAAAGTACTGATTTCACTGGTACTATTAGGCCCAACTGAGAACCCTCCATCTGTGGTATAAACAACGCTGATATTCAACCAGGGAAATGGTTCTTTGTTCTCAAATATAAGCGGCGCTTTCTGATGGAACACGCCTGTGTTCAGTAAAACTTGCACTATCTCTGCTGTAGGCAGGGACTTCGTATAGTCGGCGTCGTTACGAATTTCATAATAGCCATAGCGATCACTCCACATAATTACTTTATTATTGATTGATATTTCTATATCGTTTCCTATACGCTCCTGGCGTCATTCCTTTATACTTCCTGAAATACTTCGTCAGGTAACTTTCATCATTAAACGCCAGTTCAGATGCTATTTCCTTCAAGCGCATATTGCTATACACCAATCGGGTTTCAATCAATTTCATTCGGTATTCCACTAGGTAATCCTGGATATTCCGACCCGTATGTTTTTTAAAATACTCGCCCAAATAATGCGGGGATATATTCAGCTTTTCCGCCATCACCTCCGTTTTCAGGGCTACAGGATCAGTGATATGTTGTTGGATATACGTAATCAGGCGCATGCCCGCAGGCTGATCGCTGCCGGTGTTGACGCCCGGCCCTTCACTGGCAATGAGGTTTCGGGCAATCAGATTGATGAGAATGGATAGCGATTGCCGAATGATGAGCACATGTCCGTATGACTTCTGCTGATATTCCCGAATAATCCCTTCCAGCAGCACATGGGCCGTTTTTTCATCTACTTTCTCTCGGAATATACATCCTGCTTTTGCATGGAAGTGATGCAGGATATAGCCGATTTTTTTAAGGTTATCGCAGGTTTCGATGCGCTCATTTTCAAATCGTACTTGATCAATAAACCCAGGACTAAATCGCAAGAACGCAATACTGCTATTGTTTTCCGGTTCGAAGGTATATTGTACGCCCTGTTGTAGTAAAAACAATTTACGAGGCCCATACCGATAATTATATTTTTGATCTGTATGTAGACCACTGCCCTCCAACACGAATGCCATCTCAAAATAATAATCAGAACGAAACTTGTAAACTTCCGTTCCCATCTGCACTATCACCACTTCTGCCTGATCAATAATTTTCGTAAATGCCATCTTTAAAGGTACAAAACAAACCCCTTAAAATACCATTTTTATTGTACTATCTACTGTTATTTTGCTATTCAAATAAATCAGAATGGATGCAATACAATCGGCGTACTCCACGCGCAGATGGCTGATACTGGCCATATTATCTGCTGGAGCGTTCTTATCGCCGCTGGATTTTATTATCGTCAATGTGGCTTTACCAGATATTAAAACGGCCCTTAATGCATCAGAAACCGCATTGCAACTGGTAGTGGCGGGATATGGACTGACTTATGCGGTATTGGTAGTTACAGGGGGACGGTTAGGAGATATTTTCGGACGTAAAAGAGTGTTTATGTCTGGGATGTTGTTATTCACCTTTGCATCCGCCTGTTGTGCCAATGCGAAAGACATTAACTGGCTGATAGCCTCTAGGATTATCCAGGGAATGGGCGCGGCCATGCTTGCGCCACAGGTAATCGCCACGATTAGGGTAATATTTCCGCCAGCAGAACAACCCAGAGCCATGGGCATATTTGGAGCCGTATTTGGTTTGGCGGTAATAGCTGGTCAGTTGCTGGGTGGTATATTGATAGATGCGCATCTCTTTGGGTGGACTTGGGAAAGTGTGTTCATGGTTAATCTCCCGGTAGGTCTCATCTGTTGTACCATGGCTTATTTCTTTATGGAAGAGAACCAAGCGGCAGTGCGTCCGAAACTGGATATTGGGGGAATCGTATTGGCAACAGTTTGTTTGTTATTGTTTATTTATCCGTTGGTAAAAGGTAGGGAAGCACACTGGCCACTTTGGGTATTTATTTCTATTCTCTTCTCTGGAGTTACAGGCTGGTTGCTATTTCACTATGAAGAACGATTGCTGGCGCTAAAGAAATCGCCTTTATTGCACACGCCCTTGTTGCGGAATGTGACCTTTCTGAAAGGTGCAGGTGTCGTCTTCCTATATAATCATACTGCTGCGATTTTCCTCATCTTTCCATATTACTTACAGAATGGCCTCCACAAAGACGCATTTGAAGCAGGACTGGCTGTCTTGCCCTATGCCATTGGATTCTTTATAGCGCCACTCGTAAGTCATCGGTTCCAGTTTTCAGGCCATCGTTTAATACAAGGAGGATTATTACTGATTACCATGGGTTGTATATTGGGCGCTGTTGCGATTCACTTTGAACCAGAGCCTGGGCTGTTATTAAAAACAGGACTGTTAATGGCCGGAATTGGTCATGGTACCGTGATGCCTGCCATGCTCCGACAAATCATGTCTGATATAGACGTATCCCTCGCCGGACAAGCATCAGGGATTGTCAGTACCGCTATTCAGGTGGGAAGTGTAACGGGAACGGCAGTCATAGGTACTTTGTTTTTCACCTTGTTGGAATATTTTTCGTATAGTCGTTCTATTGAGATCTCTTTTATCACCTTATCAGTGATATTCTTCACTGGATGGCGACTAGCGATCAGCTATAGTAAATCACATTTTGCAAACATATGAATCATAGAGAAGAGGCCCGGAAGATGGTCATAGACTTTCATATTGCCATTGCGCAATGGTTTAGGGCAGATAAGACCGTCAGTATAGATCAGTTATTATCGTATTTCAGTGAAGACTTTCACATGGTAGGTCCAGGTGGTAATGCTATGGGATTAGCAGCATTTGCAGCATGGCTGCCGGGTGCAAAAGGCAGCAGACCGGATATTGTTATCACTATTGATAACTTGGAAATTTTCAGCACTTTTCATCATACGCTGGCTTATTATGAAGAAAAACAGGAGATGGGGAATAAGACAACGGTTCGTAGGTCCAGTGCTGTTTTTAAAGTAGAGGATGGGAGGTTAAAGTGGTGGCAACTAAAAGAGGAGTGGATTTAGGAAAATTTAAAATAAAACGATAAATATTTTTTGTTTTATTTTAAATTCACTTATCTTCGATTTAAAAATTGTTATGAATAAACTCCAAGGTCGGCACCTTATTGGGCTGGTTGCATGGGCCACCGTTGTTTCCTCTGCTGTGGCATTAATTTACTTTACCAGATGGCTAATACCATTGCTTTCGGGTCAACATTCTTATGTAGCACCCAGTACTGGTATTCCCGTTCTATGGTTTGTGGTGAAGATTGCCAGTTATAGCATATTTATGACGGTTGGGATACTGTTGCTACGCCTCTATCGGAAGCACAAGAGAGCTGGCTATTTTGCAGAGGATAGTATTCGTGTATTCGACAAGGTTATTATATCCTGTTTAATATTGGCATTATTAGGATTTATTCAAACATTTTTCAACAATATAGACGCCTTACATACAGATGAGTGGACATCTGTATGGGCTATAACTAATAGATTGCTCCAGTTTTCCATGCACTTCTTTGTGCTAAATGAACCACAAACGATGTACCTGCTGTTAGCAGCCATATTGTGGATAGTACGCCAGTTCGTGGTGAGGGCGATAGTAGTCAAAAATGAAAACGAATCATTTATTTAGTTATGGCGATAGTTGTCAATTTGGATGTGATGATGGCCAAGCGCAAAATTTCACTGAATGAGCTGGCTAAACAAGTTGGGGTTACAAATGTGAATCTATCCATTTTAAAAAATGGGAAAGCCAAAGGCGTCCGATTTGATACACTGGAAGCTATTTGCAAAGCATTGGACTGTCAACCTGGAGATATATTGGAATATAGCGCCGAAGAGAGAGAAGCAATGAAATAAGTAACTAAACCTTCCATATAGGTGCGTATTGGTAGGTTTAGTTAATTTGTATCCATAATATTTCTGGTATAATTGCTAAATCAGCATTTACTTACCGAGGAAAAAATCAAGCAGGTCTTTTTGCACTTGCGCCGTATTCTCCTGCACTACCCAATGTCCGGCTTCACTAATATTAGCACCTACTACATTTTCCGCTACCAGCTTGCAGTGATCAACGAGGTAGGATGATGCTGAATGATCCCCTCCCAGCGCGAGCAAAGGCATTTTTAATTTATTCTTCATGAACTGAAGATTATCCGCAGCATCCTGGTTGAATGCACCAAACCAATGAAAAGCTCCGGTGGTAGCACCTTTTACGGAATAAGCCCGGATAAATTCAGTCACTTCCTCTTTTGTAAATGGATGCTTCACATATCCTACTACAGGCCAAAAATTGGTCAGGAATAATTGTTCCCTTCCTGCCACCAGTTCTCCGGAAGCTGGCCATGCATAAAAACCAAACCACCATGCATGCGCTCTTACCTGGCTCCATACTGGCTCTACTCCAGGGAGCAATGCATCCATTAATGCCAGTTTTTTCACCTCATTACCGAATTGTGCAGCATAGGCGTAGGCCACCATTAGTCCAATGTCATGACCAGCAAGATTAACGGAGTTGTAGCCTAATTTCTTCATGAGTTCATGTACATCAGTAGCCATTGTTTTTTTATCATAGCCCGTTGCTGGTTTATCACTTTCGCCAACACCCCGCAAGTCAGGCGCGATCACGGTGAAATGTTTGGAAAACTCAGGCAGCAGGCGGTTCCACATATACCAATTTTGGCCAAAGCCGTGTATAAGCAGCAGCGGTTCTCCCTGGCCACCGATGACATAATGTATTCTTACACCATTTACCACTGCGGACGCATGTTTAAAGCCTACAGGGGGAGCTGCTGGTTTGCTCGTTTGCGATATTGATGCGTTATGATGTGTTGCTGGAGGATTAGTTGCATTAAGTTGGTTGAATGCTAGCGATAGCATAATAATGGAGAGTGTAAATATTCTTTTTATCATAGCTTAATATTTTAGGGGTAATAATGCTAATGGGGGGCCTTTTTGAAGCCAAAGTAAGTTCAACCGTGGCTATCCTTTATCTATTGAAAATACAACTATTGCAGATAAAAAACAGAAGGATCTCTTCTAAGAATTGTTTAAATTTAGGATGTATACTTTCTACTACTCCTTTTGCTTCCCTCAAAACACCAGAAAGCCCCGACCACAAGCAGGATACAACTTTCCAGGAAAAAAACTAAAACTGATAATTATGCCTAAGTATGTTATCGAACGCGAAATACCTGGTGCAGGTAAATTCTCAGAAGAACAATTGAAAGCAATTTCACAAACTTCATGTGGCGTTCTTAGCAATATGGGCCCACAAATTCAATGGGTACACAGCTATGTCACAGGTGACAAGATCTACTGCGTTTATATCGCACCCAATGAAGAACTGATTCGTGAGCATGCAGAAAAAGGAGGATTCCCCGCCAACGCTATCAGCGAAGTGTCTGCCATTATTGACCCTACCACTGCGGAGTAAAGTTTAGAAAAAACCTAAGAAACCATCCTATCTCTTTCCAGTTGTTGTAATACAACAGTGGAGTAATTGTTACATGCGTAACATCAAGGATTAAAAAATAAATAATCAGACTGATCAAATAGGGTAAACGAATGACAATGCGTTTATCAACTAATAAAAATCTAATAAGGAATCCAAACAAATTTACTACTTCAACGGTTTCTATAATTACAACTAAAACAAACAGAAACCCTCTTTATTTTTCACACCTCAAAAATAAAACTATGGAACCCAAAACAGAAAACAACACTTCACTCCAAAATGCAAGGGATGCAGTACAACTCTGTAATGTTGCCATTGACACCAATCCTGTAAAGAATATCGGAACACTCATGCCAGGCTGGAAAATAGTCTGGAATGGAGGTCAGGTAACTGATCCCAACTATGCATTTGTTGCCATAGACGTTACTGGGCAAAAGTACGCACTGGCCATCAGAGGTTCAGTTGTGCCTAGTGATGTATTCAATCAGTGGGATGTATTCGTTGACTGGGTACTGGAAGACCTGGACGTAGCATTGGCATATTGGCCATTTGCTAGTACCGCTATGCCTTGCATCAGTGCTGGGGCTTATGTTGCTTTCACAAGTTTATTGCTGATGCAAGATACCATGGGATCTGGCCAGTCCCTCGCCGATTTTCTGATTACCCATACAGCCAAACAGGGTAAAGAGCTGATTATTACAGGACATAGCCTGGGCGGCAATATGGCCAATGTTTATGCTTCCTATTATGCAGAAACGCTTAAACGGAAGGGCTTACCTCTTAACAACATTTCTCTCTTCACATTTGCAGCACCAGCACCTGGCAACAGTGATTTCGCAAAGGATCTGGATGCCAAATTGCCTACTGCATATCATTATCAGAATTTAAATGATGTAGTTCCTTACTTCCCTGTTGCAGAGGGACTCGCAGCTACAGGTAATCTGTATAACCCTCACCCAGCAGCATCTGCCATTAAAGTTACATTTAACCATAAGCAGATTACTTTGCAAAGTGCATTTCAATTACTGGGAGAGCTGTTTCTCCTGGCAGGTTACCAACAACCCAAAAAGAACTACATCACCTTCACCGCTAAACTGTTTCCTGAATTGGAGAAAGACAATATTCAGGATTGGTTGGGCCAGGCAGGTTTCCAACATCAGTTATTTAACTACGCGAACTATTTAGGTGTTACACTGCCAGCTCATGCCAAGAAACCAGTTGCACAGACTGTTTAAACAGATCTATTACCAATAAAAGGGCAGCGCTTAAAAATAGATGCTATCTTTTGGGATTAGTAAGGTCACATATATAGATAAAAAAAGCTCGTATTATTACGAGCTTTTTTTAGTTTACTTCTTTATATAATTTTCAACCTTATTAGATTTGGGACGTCCTGAAAACGGTTAATGTATTGCTGCAAGGCGCTCCCTGGTATACACTGGGCCTGATTAACGAGCTGTAATATTTTTCTCTTTGATAAAATCTAGTGTTGCTTTCCACCAATCGAGCTGTGATGCTATAGTAAATTCCATTCCATTCCCTGCACTATCGCGATTACTTGTCCAAATAAATACGCCATCATAACCAAGGTTGTACAAAGTGCTCAACACAAATTTCCAATCATCATAACTTAAAAAATTGCCTCCAATCGCTTGAGGACATATAAAAGCATAAGCCGGATTACTGCTCTTATATCTCTTGATCTCGCTCAAATTGGCTTGAACATATTGCCCCCAAGTGGCCTTATCAATGGTACTACCATAGACGTAGTTGTCGGGTGCAAAGAATTGTACCATAGGTACAATTTCTGCCATTCGATCATTCGTCTTTTGCCAATTTTGATATTTATCGGGGGTAGAAATATTATTCCAAGTCCATCTCGTTTGTGGGAAATTACCATAAAAACCCAATGGAGAATTGGGGTTATAGCTTCTGTATAAATTAATTACTTTTTTAAAGCTATCTATTGTTGCAGGCAAATCCTGAGCAGCGAAGCTCCAAGCCTCAATGTCTAAAATGATAGGCACTTTAGGATCTCTATTTGCATCTGCCTGTGCCAGGGTAGCCAATTTGGATGAATTGATCACCTTACAATCCAGATTCGAATTTCCCTTGCGCGAAGGATCCCCAGCAATGGTGTCCAGAAAATTTCCCGGATAATGTATAACAGAAGCACTGATCCCATACCCTGATAAATCACTGGGGGTGTGATTGTAATGGATCTGGCTATATATGACAAAAGACCTTTTTGGAGGTTCAACTGTACCAGATACCTGGTCATTTTTATTGCATCCGTACGAGAATAAACTGATAACACTTAATATAAACAAGGCATAGATTCCCTTTTGTTTCATGCTCCCCAATTGTTTTAGTACAGAGGTCAGACAATAATTCAACAGGAAAGTTTAAGCTACTGTACCATTCAGCCTTTATGCCTGGTTTGATTCCTACTTTATAGTTATCATTGGCTACCTTTATATGCCGGAGGTGGGTGCTACTTAAGGATATTGACCTGAATTTACGCCTGTCCTTCGTTGTCAAGTGATTTTATATTTTTATAAACTATTATGATAGATTTATCTCATACAGAGAAACATATTCACCGTGTCACGAATTTTCAAGACCTCGTTTCTACGCCATTTATTGGAGAAATTAATGCGATGTGTTGGACTCGTAATTTAATAGGTGATTTTTCTGAGATTGTTAAAAAGGTAGTACTAAGCGGAAATATAACGACCATTGGGGAAGAGGAACTACGTGAGCTGCAGTTGAGTGAACAAGGACAACTTGCCCGTGAAATTCTTTTAAATGACATGAGGGTATTGGAAGATCACGGCGCATCGCCCATCCTTAATGTCATCCAATACTATGATCGGGATAATGCCTACCCATTTTTCCCCACCGATGTTTATTCCTATCATGTTGATCGCTCGCCCATACCAGTTGATACCTTTTTATGCACCTACTATGGAGAGTCGAGTGAAATATTACCCAACGGGCAAAGCGAAAAGAAAGTACTTATTCCGGAAATACGTGATGAACTTAAAAAACTATATCATGGAACAGATGAAGGTTTTGAATCATTCTTAAGTGACCATTTCTTTGATCTGCACTATCAGGCAAAACGTAATGCGCGTCCAATAAGCTTAGGTCTTGGTCATCTATGGAGATTGGCGGTTGATCATCCTGAAAGTAAAGTTCCTTCTTGTGTTCACCGTGCACCAGAGGAAAAGCCTGGAGAGAGTAGGTTGTTGCTAATCTGTTAAACACAGATCCTTCAAAGTAAGACGCTATATTAAAAACGCTTGACCGCTATACTTTGACATGTAGAGAACAAACCTGACATTATGTAAGAATGGATAGGGTTAATCAAACATACTAAAAACAAAAAAGCCTTCAAATCTATTGACTTGAAGGCTTTTTGGGTCGGGGCAACCGGCACTAATTTCTACCTATAAAATACGCTGTTTTTCTGCTTCATCTTTGAGGGAAGCTAACCACTTATCCAGAGAAGTGTCAAGGCCGGTTTGAAATTTATGCGTGAGTAATTTTACCAGCCAACCTTCCATACTTTCCCGGATCTCCACCCTTGTATATCCTCCGGTTAGCGGTGTAAATGTCCAGGTATGAATGGCAAATGTTCCGAATGCAGGGCCAGACCAGGCGATCTTTGAATATGGTTCAGCTACTTTAATATTGGAACATATAGATAAACCATTTGATTTCCAGGTAAATGAATTACCGGCTTTAAAATCTCCCTTTAAAACAGGGCTTTTATTATCACTTTCCCACCTCTCCCATTTATTGACATCTGTCAGTATTGTCCATACTTTTTCAGGGGTAGCATGAATGGTTATAGTCTTGATCGACTGAACTGGAGCCTTTGTATTGTAGACAATCGCCTGGGACGGGTAAGCGCTGAAGAATTCCAAGGCTCCAATAGTAAGAGCTAATAATAATGTTGTTGCCAGAATACTATAAAGAATTTTTTTCATGTTAATACTTTTTTTGACTATGATTGATAGTGACAAAAGTAGAAAGCCATGATGCGCAGAAATTGTAAGAAAACGAAATATCGATGTTTACCGGAATTAAAGAAGACCTGTTATCTTTACAACAATGGAAAATAAAGAAGGCTATAATAGTTACCGGATTCCAGTGCCGTCGGCATTTGAAGAAATGTTTTCACATTTTTATTTTGCGGAAAACATATCCGGTACAACCATTATTCAGACCCTAATGCCCTCCTTCCAAACGATTATGGTTTTCAGCTTTGGTAACCCGGTTTCTTTTATAACTAAAGAAAATGATGAGGTATCAGTAGAGAAATGCCTAGTGATTGGCCCTATCAAACATGCTTTTGATTATATTTTACCATCTTCGTCAGAAATACTGGTAGCCAATTTTAAAGATGATGCCTTTTTTCGTTTTTTCGGGCATGCAATTCTAACACAAAATATCGCTGTACATCCCGATGAATTGTTGAACGAAAATTGTTTCCATCTCTTATGGTCGGATCTAGGTAAATTAACAGATAACGAAAGCCGGATCAATCACATCCTTAGTTTTAGCAAGCCATATATAAGAAGCCGAAACCATATAGCCAGTCAAATAGCTGGTTTTAATGTCGATAACCTGAGCCCTGTGAAAGAAATTTCCGAAAAGAATCAGATATCGGAAAGGACAATCCAGTTAAACCATAAAAAACATTTCGGCTACTCTGCCAAGGAGATCAGCCGCTATCAACGTTTTTTAAAAGCTATACAGCAAGTGCAGTCAATTGCTGCTTCAAATGATGCAAAAGTGGACTGGTTCGAAGTGATTTATGAATGTGGATATTACGACCAGAGCCAGCTCATTCACGATTTTAAATATTACCTCAACCTTACTCCTTCTAAATACCTGAAGTTCCAGCAAGGCATCTGTAATCCCAGGTCCTGACTTTCGTTTTCTTACAATTTTAGTAAATCGCTGATCGCCAATTTTGTGTCATCAAAAACTAATTTATGACACAGACAAAAATTCTTATTTCAGGCGCTACAGGAAACGTGGGCACCCAATTAGTAAAACAACTTGCAGCATTAAACATACCATTTAAGGCTTTGGTACGTAATGGCGATCATAACGAGCTACTGAAAAGCCTGCCACAAGCCGAGATCATCATAGGTGACCTGGCTAATGAATTGGCATTGATTGATGCAATGCAAGACATCGAAAAAGCATTCCTGCTGACTAACTCATCAGAACAGGCAGAGCAATTGCAATTGAATTTTGTACATGCTGCATATCGTGCAGGTGTAAAACATATTGTAAAATTATCTCAATATGCTGCCGATGAAAATTCTCCTGTTCGTTTCCTGCGTTACCATGCCAAGGTAGAAAACAAGATCAAAGAACTGGGATTGAGCTATACATTCCTTAGGCCAAATTTGTATATGCAGGGACTGATCGCATTTAAGGACTATATCAAAACCAGTGGAAAGTTTTACGCATCTGTGGGCAATGCCGCCATTAGTGCGGTCGATATCAGAGATATTGCAGCAGTTGCAGCCAAGGCACTGACTGAAGCGGGGCATGAAAATAAGATATATAACATCACAGGTAGTAGAGCCATCACGCACAATCAAATGGCAGATATATTTTCTCGTGTGCTCGGAAAGGAGATCGTGTTCGTCGATGTAACTCCAAATCAGATGGAAAGAGCTTTAAGAGATGCGGGATTTCCTGAATGGCAGGTAGGAGGCTTGATCGAAGACTATGCGCACTATTCCAGGGGAGAGGCGGCCGAAATCTATAATACGGCTTGCGATATAACCAATGTCGCTCCAATTAGTTTTGAGCAATTTGTAAACGACTATAAGGAGTTATTTAGCTAACAAATCATTGGAAAATAATAAGATCATCGTGAAGCGCAGTCAAAAATCAATTGATATATTTATATGAAAAGATAAAATTCTGAGGGCTTTAAATCAATTTCGGATTACAAGTTCGAACCTCGAAAAATACATATATTGCAAACCTGCATTGTATTATAGGCAGGAATAAAAAAAGAGAGAATGGTAATAAAACCATTCTCTCTTTTTTGGTCGGGGCGGCAAGATTCGAACTTGCGACCTCCACATCCCAAATGTGGCGCGATAACCGGGCTACGCTACGCCCCGGAACCTTGTTCCGGTGTGCAATTCAGATGTTTGATTCCCTGATTGCGGAGTGCAAAGATAGCGAGAAGTTTGCGAGAAAACCAAATTGATTTTCAGTTTTTTTAAAAATAATTTTTCAGGGAGATAGCTGGCACAATAGCTTTCAGCCGACTAACCAATACACAACGGCCACCACAGACACTTACAAAGGATCGCTATTTATTCTTCCAGATTTTCCAGCGAAGCAATATTTCTAGTTGAACCGTTGGTTTTATATTGATTCCGGCGGAATCTTTAGCGGAATGTATGACTGGAATAGCTGTACGAGCACCTATTTGCCACCTTTTGAGGTCATAGTAAACCTCTGCTGTTATATTTCCCTGGAATTTCCCAATGCTGTTCCACAAACTATCTTTATTTATATTGATGGTAGTGTTACTATGAACGCCCAAACTATCCCTGATATAAGATACACGCTGAATGGAACCTGTATGCCCAATATAGCCTTGTATACCAGCACTACCGAAGAACTGACCTACCAACCGATGATGATAGGCTAGGCCTGCCTTATATCCGAATGTCTGTAACAAGGTCAAAGACGTTGTACCTCCTGTGCTTCCGGCCCAGGGGAGCCACATGTAAGGCTGATGGTCATAGGTTTGAGTAGCCATCACATTAAGATCAAGGCTGATGGCGGCATTTTTCCAAGTTCGTTGGGCACGTATACCTGGAATTATTAATCTGTATAGCTGCGAGTTGCCGGCAGGACCATTGTAAAAACCCGCATTACTATTGATGGGCATTGCCACGCTCCACTGGGCCATGGCTTCCCAATTTCCGGGCATATGTATTTTACTTTTCGGCATACGGTAATTGGCCATGAGCTGCATTGTTTCAGCACTTACTTTCAATGGCTCTAATGTAGCATGAATGCTTCCTGAGGGCCGGAGCGATTGACACTGAATAATGGCGGGGTATCCAGGTTGCCCCGTGCCCATAGTACCAGGAGAGCTAATATCAGAAGGGGCCACCATTCCAGGATGGTCCACCACAGTTGTATTTACTGATTGCTGCGCAATTGGAGATTGACTTTTTCTACCAGTAAAGGAATTATTTTTCAGTATAAGTTTTTTGTTTGGAATGGTATTACCACTGGCCAGATCAGGAGTTGCCAATGATGGGTTATTAGACGTCGGCTCATTTTCTTTTGTGCTGGTAGGGTTATTCGTGGTGGAGAGGTTTTCCTTTCCACTATTCGACAAATTACCCTCTCTTGCCTTTTCTGGACCTATTGCACTTTTTTCAACAGTTGCATTCTTCTTTTCTGCTTTTCGCTTTGTAGTATGCCCAACTGGTAGTGTCATAGGGGGACCAGTAACAGTAGCTCTATTGGCGCTCGCAGAACCAATTGTAGCGCCTTGCCCCTTTACACTAGAAGAGTTTTTTACAAATGTGGATAACCCATTATTCACAGCACCACCTGATACTGTCCCCTGGCCATTTACACCGGAAGGAGTTTTCCCAGATGTAGCCACGCCGTTATTCATAATACCTCCTGATACAGCTCCCTGGCCGGTTACACTAGATTGCGCGTTACTAGATGCAGATACCCGATTATTCACAACACCACCGGATGCTGTACCTTGGCCATTTCCACTAGAAGAAGTTTTCCCAGATGTAGTCGCCCCATTATTCACTGCACCACGTGATGAGGATCCCTGGCCGGTTACACTAGATGGAACATTTCCAGATGTGGATAACCCATTATTCTCTGCCTCAGCTACCGTCGCTCCAGGAGTTGCCCCAGCCTGATATGACAAGGAATCTGATCGCCCTGTCATCGTTGAGTGATGCTTATCGAGCAATGCTGCCTTTTCTGAGTGCGTCATTCGGTGGATCCCATAATAGATCGCCCCTGCACTCAATACAGTTACGACGGCATATTTGACAATGGTGAGCAATTTATCGCCAATACTACCGGCAAAGGGGCTGGCATTCCCGCCGGATGGGGAATTCACGGGCATGGCTTTATTTAGTGCCTGTTCCATGAGCTTCCAGCTTTGATCAGCGGGTGGTATGGGAATGGGTACATTTTCCTCATCAAAAAATTGCATATGCAAATTACTTTCGCTCACTCAGATATCATTTAAGGTAGTACTTCTCCAATATCGGTTTCAATTTACTTCGTGTTTCGCTCAGGTGCCATTTTACAGTGCCAGGACTTTGTTGGAGCATCTCGCCAATTTCTTTTATAGGAAAGCCTTCCAGGTAGAATAATGAACAGACAGCCCTGGTAGATGGAGGTAACGTATCGAGCAACTTATAAATATCTTCCCATGCTAGTTTGCTCAAAATATTATTCTGCGTTACAATCACATCTTCCTCTATGGCGGTGTGTACAGGCCATTTCTTCTTGCGGATTTTATCCAGTGCCGTATTTCTGACTACAGTATATACCCAATTAAAAAACGCTCCTTTTGCAGCATCATACTTCTCCAATTGTGTAAATACCTGTAGCATCCCATCATTCAGCACTTCAACGGCTTCTTCAGGCTGACTGAAGAACTTTCTACACAATAAGAATAACGCCGGATAAAACTTCCGGTATAACTTCTCCTGACTACGTCTGTCATTGGCCAGGCACTCACGTATCAATTGCTGTAAATCTTCCAAAGGATTAACCTATTACAGAACTAAATATGGGTTACCAAAATGGGAAAAGTTGCTATAGACTTTTCAGTCTTACAGCAACTATCTGTTGTGTTTACCACTGTTTTTTACCACTGTTTACACGTGTCAAACAGCTTGATGGTATACTAACATGATCGGTTATACGTCATTAAAATCTCCTCACAGATCCCCTTAATGTATCCGAACCAGGATATCTTGGCGTATCTACCGGATGACGAGGCGAATCCACTGGCCAATGCGGCGTATCAATCGGGTAGCGTGGACTATCCACCGGCCAACGTGGCGTATCGCGCGGATGCCTAGGGGTATCTACCGGCCAATGTGGTTTCGTTGTATCGCCCGGATGAGGAATCGAATCACGATGAGTAGTGTCACGGGGATGACCTGTAGAATCTAATCCTAAAGCCGCACTTTTAGCTTTAATTTCCTGCAAGGTCTGTACATTATTGTCCTTTCTGCAACCAATAATACAAATAATACCAAGCACTAACACCAAAAAAGATAGGGGAAGATATCTCATAGAAAGTCTGTTTATTATAGTAAACGGGAAACTAAAACCGAAAGGTTGGGTAATGGGAAATATATTTTCCAGTAGGTAAGTTTAAGCCGACACTTATAAGCCCAAAATGACCACTTAGGAAAAAGGAGATACCAATTGCCATTTTAAAGCCTCCTATACTCCAGGACCATACTACCTTTATATTAGCTTACATCCTGTTTTTGTATCCTCAAATTTTCCATCATTCATCTTATTAATCTGTCCGGGTAGCAGGAGTTATCTTGTTGGCCCCATGTGCGGAGACAGCGAGATTGTCTCCGCTTTTTATTTTCTACTACTTCATAGGCACCCTTTCAACAGGTAATATCAACAAAGATTGCATAATAGCATTTACAACTACTGCGCCTCTTCTTTTTCTATCGCGAAACCCTGTATAATAGTAATATCCTAATTGTACAGCTAATGCGCTTATTTCAGGTGTTTAAAACGTGTTTAGGGAGACACGGAGCCCTTTGCCTTCCAGCGGTTTAAAACAGCAGGAGAATGCGTATTATAGCCATTATAACTTTATATAACGAAGAGATGATGGATGCAAGTAGGAACAATCATAAAGTGTCATGCGGTTTACAATAACAGGAGAATGCACATTACAGGCATTATAAATTTATATAACGAAGAGATGATGAATGCAAGTAGAAGAAGTGGTAAAGTATAAAAACAAAAAGGACAAGCCTATATGACTTGTCCTTTTGTTTTCGTCGGGGCGGCAAGATTCGAACTTGCGACCTCCACATCCCAAATGTGGCGCGATAACCGGGCTACGCTACGCCCCGATCCCGGTTTGTATTCAGCGGTGAGGGAGGGATTCGAACCCTCGGTACAGTTTAACCCGTACGACGGTTTAGCAAACCGTTCCTTTCGGCCACTCAGGCACCTCACCATTTTTCCTTCGTAGTACTTCCGTGAAGGGGTTGCAAAAATAGGAATTATTTTAAATCCACCAAAAGCAAATGATATTTTTTTAAAAAAAATTTTCAAATAGATGAAAATCAATCAAATAAACAATTGCTTTTAATATGCCAAAACCCGCTACTGCATTGAGTTCCAGCGCACAACACCTCCCAAAACAAACATGCCCCCGCTTTTAGCGGGGGCATGATGTAAATAGGTTACAAGGGGGCTACATTGCTGCCAACTGCACTTTTTGTTGTAGTTCAATCACACTATCTCTGAAATTATTATCAGTATCCATCAGGTCTTTTACGGTCTGACAAGAGTGGATAACTGTGGTATGATCTCTTCCTCCAAAATGTTCACCGATCGTTTTCAGCGAGTTTTTAGTAAAAGATTTTGCCAAGTACATCGTAATCTGACGAGCCTGCACAATCTCTCGCTTACGCGTCTTCTGCAACAGCTTATCATAAGGTACATCGAAATATTCACATACCATCTTCTGGATACTTTCTATCGTAATCTCTTTAGAAGACGTTTTTACAAAAGACTTCAGCACACGTTTCGCCAACTCCAAATCAATTTCTTTACGGTTCAGGGAAGACTGGGCCAGCAGAGAAATAAGCGCCCCTTCCAGCTCTCTTACGTTTGTCTGAATATTATAAGCTACATACTTCACTACCTCTTTAGGCATCTCCAACCCATCATTACGCATCTTCATCTCCAGAATTTCCATCCTGGTTTCAAAATCAGGAATCTGAATATCCGCACTCAATCCCCAACGGAAACGACTCAACAAACGCTCCTGTACACCATCCAAATCTTTCGGCGCCTTATCTGAAGTCAGAATCAACTGCTTTCCCGATTGATGCAAATGGTTGAAAATAGCAAAGAATGCATCTTGCGTTTTTTCTGCACGCGCGAAAAACTGAATATCATCTACAATCAATACATCTATCAACTGATAGAAATGTATAAAATCATTAATGATATTATTCTTCGAGTGATCAATAAACTGATTGATGAACTTTTCCGCACTTACATACAATACGGCCTTGTTTGGGTGAATGCGTTTCACCTCATTACCAATTGCCTGTGCAAGATGCGTTTTCCCCAATCCCACACCACCATAGATTACAAGCGGATTAAACGAAGTTCCTCCTGGCTTTTCTGCTACAGTCTTTCCAGCACGACGTGCCACACGGTTACAATCACCCTCGATATACGAATCAAATGTATAATTCGGATTCAATTGTGAATCTATCTGTACGCGCTTGATTCCAGGAATCACAAAGGGATTCTTTACAGGATTCTGAATCGTTAACGGGAAATCTACTTCATTGTCTTTTTGCGGTTTTGTAAACTGCGTCGGCATGTTTACGGTTCTAGGATTCTGGTGTGGCGTACCGTTCTCGACTACAATGCGGTATTCCAACCTGGCTTCTTTACCTAATTCTCTCTTGATGGTTTTTCCTAACAATCCCACATAATGCTCCTCCAAATACTCGTAAAAGAATTGGCTGGGGACCTGGATGGTTAAAACATTGTTTTCAAGTTTAATGGGTTTTATGGGTTCAAACCATGTCTTAAATGGCTGCCACTCAACAATATCCCTAATTATATTAAGACACCTTTCCCAAACTTGTTCGCAAGTTTTATTCATTGAGATAAAAAAAATTAGTTTGTTTCTTAATTAAGGATGTTCTCGAATTCGCTATTCCTCAACGCAGGATGTCGAAAAAATGTTCAGACAGGACGACGAATATCTGTAGAAAATGTTGAAAAAAAAAATTTATCTACCCTTGTTTATATTATCCTGAATACAGTGTGCAAACACCCTCTGCTTGCCCGCTGCTAGCGCTTTACAGCACTGACATACCTCGGTTTTTTGGCATTTCAAACCGGCTTGATTTGCAATCGCTTTTCTGAAGCATTGGCCATTTTATCTTAAATAGTATCGCATTCATGATAAAATAACATCGTACCGATTTTTTTACATGTTTCTATTCCAGGAAAAATCCTGAGATATTCACACTTTTTTTTGCGAGGGTGCAAAACTATGTTAGTATCTCCATTAAAAAAAATGTGTTTAGGGCTAGTTTATAAGCAACTATTTTTTTATATACCCGCGCGCCTGTACTCAAATAAAAATTATTTGTACGCCCTTTGTCGAATACCTATCTTTGGGCCTTCTGAATTTAAATTAATTATCTATGAGTTTTGAAATTACCGGAAAGCTGATTGTGAAATATAATACGGTGCAACGTAGCGAAACCTTTAAAACAAGAGAGTTCGTTATCGAAAAATCTGATGATATCAACGGCCGTGTTATCAATAACTATATCAAATTCCAGGCTGTACAGGACCGCACTGGTATTGTTGACCGGTTCAACGAGGGTGAAAATGTTAAAGTTTATTTCAATATCAAAGGTACCCGCTGGGAAAAAGATGGTAAAGTAAACTACATCACCAACCTCGACGCTTGGCGTATGGAATCTGTTATGGCTGCCCCTGCACCGGGCGCTGATGCAATGCCTAACTACAATACGCCACAAATGCCTGCTGGCGGCGATAGCAACGACGATCTCCCTTTCTAAGAAATTACCATTAATAACTTACGGATTTGAAGAGTCCACCGGCTTAAACCGGAACTCTCCAAATCCGTATTTCTTTAGGATAACTACCTAACATGATTCATCAAATATCTGTAAAATTACTGCCAGCCGAAGCCGCTGCTCCCGCCGCTATTACTAATGCCGCCGCCGCCGCTCTCAGCATCCCCGCTAAATCCATTACGGGATATAACCTGCTCAAACGCTCTATTGACGCCCGTTCCAGACAGGTTTACTTCATCCTCACCATCCAGGTTTTTGTGAATGAACCATTTCACAAAAATGAACACAATGCCTTTGTATACAAAGAACTCCCCGCTAATGCCCCCGCTGTGCTGATCGCCGGCGCTGGCCCTGCAGGACTCTTTGCTGCATTACGACTCCTGGAAGCTGGTATCAAACCAGTCATCATCGAACGCGGTAAAGATGTACGCGCCCGCAGAAGAGACCTTGCCGCACTCAATAAAACAGGTATCGTCAACCCCGACTCCAACTACTGCTTTGGTGAAGGTGGCGCTGGTACTTACTCGGATGGTAAATTATATACCCGATCCAATAAACGCGGCGATATCAATCGTATCCTTAATATCTTTATCCAGTTCGGAGCAGATGAAAAAATCGGCATCGATGCACATCCCCACATCGGTACCAACAAACTACCACATATCATTACCGCTATGCGGGAACAAATCATTCAATGTGGTGGGGAAGTTCACTTCGATCAACGTATTAATCATATAGATATCCAGGATGGTCAGATAAAAGGCGTAAAAACCGCTAGTGGCGCCTATTTCAACGGACAACACCTGATCCTCGCCACCGGCCACTCCGCCCGCGATATATTTATCATGCTCGATCAGCAACATATTCTCCTGGAAGCAAAACCTTTTGCTCTGGGCGTTCGCGTGGAACATCCTCAGGAACTGATCGACAGCGCTCAATACCATTGCGCATTAAGAGGCGAATACCTGCCTCCTGCCAGCTATAGCCTCGTAGAACAAGTAGATGGCCGCGGCGTATTCTCTTTCTGTATGTGCCCAGGTGGTATCATTGCACCTGCATCCACCGATCCAGGTGAACTGGTGGTCAATGGATGGTCGCCCTCCAAAAGAAATAACCCCTTCGCGAATTCAGGTATGGTGGTAAGTATTGAGGCATCCGACTTTCAGCCGTTTGCCGATAAAGGCAACCTCGCTGCTATGTACTACCAACGTGAAGTGGAAATAGCTGCTTTCAATGCAGGTGGTGGCAAATTTGTAGCGCCAGCACAACGTATGACGGACTTTGTGAATGGTAAAGTATCTGCTTCACTGCCAGAATGCTCTTACGTTCCTGGCCTCAATAGCGTCAATCTCCGAGAAGTACTACCCGCTACTGTACATACCCGACTAGCAGGAGCTTTCAAAGCATTTGGCAAAAAAATGAAAGGATATTATACTGCCGATGCGGTGCTGGTAGCCACTGAATCCCGTACTTCTTCTCCTGTCCGTATTCCTAGGGAAAATGATACCCTGGAACATCCACAGGTGAAAGGTCTCTACCCTTGTGGCGAAGGCGCCGGTTATGCTGGTGGTATCGTTTCTGCCGCGATGGATGGAGAACGCGTTGCTGCCATGATTGCGGCCAGATTAACTTCTTAAACATTTTCCAGCTACTCCAGGAGGATTTTCATGATTTATGATTAAATTTCATCATGAACCTCCTGGAAGTACAACACCTGAAAAAATACTATGCCACCCATAAAGCAGTTGATGATATCAGCTTCAACATCGCCCAGGGTAGCATATTTGGCCTACTCGGCCCCAACGGCGCAGGAAAGACAACTCTCCTTCGCATGATCACCGGTATCTTCCATCCCGACTCCGGTGATATCCTGCTTAACGGCAAACCCTTTGACCCTATGATGGACCTCCAGTACATCGGTTATATGCCGGAAGAAAGAGGCCTCTACAAAAAAATGATGGTAGGCGAACAAGTACTCTACCTCGCACAATTAAAGGGTCTCGATAAGAAAACTGCCCAAGCCAAAATCAAATACTGGTTCGACAAATTTGAACTCCACAGTTGGGCAAACAAAAAAGTCGATGAACTCAGTAAAGGAATGCAGCAAAAAGTACAGTTCATCTCTACAATTCTGCATGAACCTAAACTACTTATCCTCGACGAACCATTTTCTGGCCTCGATCCCATTAATTCCAACCTGATCAAACAGGAAATCTTCCACCTTAGTGAGAAGGGCACTACCATTATCTTCTCTACCCATCGCATGGAACAAGTTGAAGAAATCTGTGACCATATCATGCTGGTAAACAAAGGGCATAAGATCCTGGATGGCAGCGTTAAACAAATACGACAGGATTTTAAACAAGGACTGTTTCGTATAGGAGTAGGCGTTATACCTAACCCTGCACAAATGGCTACCTGGCACTTCACCATTGTGAAGGTAGAAGATCATGCGTATGTACTGAAACGCAATCCCGACAGTACTACCAACGATATCCTCCTTCATTTTATTAACCAGGAGATTCCTGTTACTTATTTTGAAGAGATCCTTCCAAGCATCAATGAAGTATTCATCTCACAGGTACAACGTACTGAAACCCTTGCTGCACCTCAACCTGCCTGAACATTATGAACAAGATTTCACTCATTATACAAAGAGAATTTATCTCTCGCGTCCGTAAACGCTCTTTCCTGATTGTAACGCTGCTGGTACCACTAGCATTTGCGGCTATTATCATTATTCCGGCCCTCCTAGCTGGCAATTCCGGTAGCACACAAAAAGTGGCGGTAGTGGATAAAAGCGGCTATTTCAAAGGTCATTTCCGCGATGTGAAAGATGTGTATTTTAAATTCCTCGATACGCCGATAGATAGTATCAAGAAAAACTATGCTAAAGAAGGCTATTCTGGGGTTTTGTTAATACCTGCAATAGACCTGAACCGCCCTTCTGGATTTGAGTACTATAGCGAAGCACAAGCCAGTATTATGCTGGAAAATGCACTCACCAGTAACCTCAACGATGCCATTGAAAAACAACGCATGGAGGTAAATGGTATCGATAAAAGTAAACTGGATGCGATACATGCCGATGTTACCGTAGATTTCCGTAACAGTAAAGATGAAAAGAAAGGCAGTTCTGCTGCATCCTTCGTCCTGGGCTATGCCAGCGGTTTTATCATCTATTTAATGCTGCTCCTGTTTGGTACATCTGTGATGCGAGGAGTGATGGAAGAGAAAGTGAGTCGTATTGCAGAAGTAATGATTTCCAGTGTAAAACCTTTTCAACTTATGATGGGTAAGATTATCGGTATTGCTGCCGTAGGTCTTCTCCAATTCATTATCTGGGGTATTCTCCTGACAGTCTTATCTATGGTGATGCCGCTATTCCTTTCACCAGACGCAATGCATGCTGCCAGCCAAAGTAGCAGCAATCCGCAAATGGCAGAAGCCATGCAAAAGGTGTCGTTTGTAATGGCTAGAATTAACTGGCCGCTGTTCATCGGTTGTTTTGTGTTCTATTTCCTGGGAGGATATCTTTTCTACTCTTCTCTCTTTGCAGCAGTTGGAAGTCTCGCTAATGAAGATGCTTCTGATGTACAACAGATGACATTACCGGTTACAGCTCCTATTATCATCAGCTTCCTGATTGTGATAAAAGCAGTAGCAGATCCTACAAGTCCGCTGGCGGTTTGGGCAAGTATTATTCCATTCAGTTCTCCTTTGGTAATGATGGCGCGACTCCCAGCGGGCGTACCGGGCACCGTTGCGATCTGGCAACTGTTGTTATCGATGGTGTTGTTGATTGCAGGATTTATATTTACTACCTGGCTTTCCGGCAGAATTTACCGTACTGGAATTTTGATGTATGGTAAGAAGATAACACTCAAAGAGGCTTTCAAGTGGGTTTTCAGTAAGTCGTAAATTGTTTTCTTACGGCTTCGAATTCCTCCCAGATGTCGGCTACTATTTCGGCTGCAGGTTTGATCTCATGGATAAGCGCGCTCACCTGGCCGATTTCCAGTTCACCTTCTGAGAGGTTCCCTTCAAACATACCAGTTTTGGCGCGGGCACGGCCTAGTATTGCTTTTAATGCGGCCACGTCTGCGCCACTATCTTCTGCGGCTTTCACGACATCATAGAAGTGATTTTTGATGAGTCGTACTGGTGTGAGCTTCTTCATGCTCAACATGGTATCCCCTTCCTGAGCATCCAGGATGGCCTTTTTGAAATTGATATGGGAAGAGGCTTCCGGTGTAGCTACAAAACGACTACCTACTTGTACGCCTTCCGCGCCTAATGCAAAAGCCGCCAGCATAGCACGTCCTGAGCTAATACCTCCCGCGGCAATTACAGGAATTTTTACTTTTGCAGCTACTGCAGGTATCAATACCATGGAAGTAGTTTCCTCCCGGCCGTTATGGCCTCCCGCTTCAAACCCCTCTGCTACTACGGCATCTACTCCAGCAGCTTCACTCTTTTCAGCAAACAATGAACTAGATACAACATGTACCACTTTCACGCCTGCCGCTTTCAGCACAGGTGTCCAGGTTTTAGGATTACCTGCTGACGTGAATACAATCGGTACCTTCTCTTCCAGGATGATCGCCATCAATTTGTCGATATCCGGATAAAGCAAAGGCACGTTCACACCGAAAGGTTTATCTGTAGCCTCTTTACACTTTTGAATATGCTCTTTCAATACATGTGGGTACATGCTGCCGGAGCCAATCAATCCTAATCCACCGGCATTACTAACAGCACTGGCAAGTCGCCAGCCACTGGCCCAGATCATACCGGCCTGAATAATGGGATAACGAATATTAAAAAGCGTATTAATCCTGTTCATAAGCTAACAGATAAATCGTGAGGTTTAGCCGAGATCAATCTCTGTATTGTCGCCAATATTTAGGCTCTGGCTAAGTCCGCGTATGTTGGCATCGCTGCCTATCAAGGAAGACTTCAGTACTACTTCATAAAGATTACTGAATGATCCGATGATAGAATCTTTTACGATGGAATAATTAACAACGGTATTATCTCCGATGGCCACATTAGGGCCAATGATAGAGTTTTTGATATTACAACCTTCTCCAATACTTACTGGCGGGATAATGATGGTATTCTCATACGGTAATACAGGATTGTTGGCGAGTTTATATTTTTTAAGTAGAATAGCATTTGTTTCCAACAACGTATCCTTCCGACCACAATCAAACCAGTTGTTTACCTTAAAACCGTTGAACCGAACACCATTTTCGATCATGCATTCCAAAGCATCTGTCAGTTGGAATTCATCATGCGATTTCACTTTGTTGGCGATATTGGTTTGCAGACATTCAAACAATTGATCTGTTTCTTTGATCTTGTAAATACCCACCAATGCCAGGTTGGATTTAGGTATCTGCGGTTTCTCCACCACCCTGGTAATGACGCCATGTTCATCCAATTCCGCCACACCGAAATTACGGGGATCATCCACTTTTTTCAGCCCCAGCATAGAGTAGGGCGAGTTGATGACCTCTTGTAAATCACATTCCACAATAGTATCTCCCAGCACAATGAGGATTTCATCACTGCCTACTATTTCATGGGTCAGTAAGATAGCATGACCCGTACCCTCTCTACTATTCTGTTGCACGAAATGACAGGTGAGGTCTGGATATTTTTGTTCTACGTAATGCTGGATTTTTTCTCCCAGGTACCCCACAACGAACACGAATTCGCGGATGCCTGCTTCTACAAGCTGGTCTACAATGATACTCAGTATAGTGCGACCTGCCAGCGGAATTAAAGCTTTGGGCTGGGTATATGTATGTGGACGGAGTTTGGTGCCTGCTCCGGCCACAGGTATTATTGCCTTCATGATGGGGCGAAAATAGTATAATTTTAGCGATCGATCGACGGGTATAAAAATATAGTATAAATTGTATGTGACACTGATAGAAATTTATCCCCCCATCTGCATTGCAATTCATTCAGGTTTATTCTACCTTTGCGTCAAATTTTAAGGCATCATGCAAAGAGACCAGCAAATATTTGATATCATCCGCCAGGAGCTGGAGCGTCAGCGCCACGGCATTGAATTGATTGCATCCGAGAACTTTACCAGCTTACAAGTTATGCAGGCGATGGGTAATGTGATGACAAACAAATATGCCGAAGGATATCCAGGCAGAAGATACTATGGAGGTTGTGAAGTTGTTGACTTGAGCGAACAACTGGCAATTGACAGGGCAAAACAGATTTTTGGTGCAGAATATGCCAACGTACAGCCTCACTCTGGCGCACAAGCCAATGCTGCTGTTATGCTGGCTATCCTCCAGCCAGGTGATAAAATCCTGGGACTGGACCTGAGCATGGGCGGACACCTGACACACGGTTCTTCTGTGAACTATTCCGGTAAACTCTATCAGCCTCATTTCTACGGTGTAAACAAAGAAACCGGCCTGATTGAATATGATAAAATGGAAGAAATCGCTAACCGCGAAAAACCGAAACTGATCGTTTGTGGTGCTTCCGCTTACAGCCGCGACTGGGATTACAAACGTATCCGTGAAATCGCTGATCAAGTAGGTGCTTTCGTAATGGCCGATATCGCTCACCCTGCAGGGCTGATCGCTAAAGGATTACTGAACTCACCTTTTGCACACTGCCACTTCGTAACTACTACTACTCATAAAACACTGCGCGGACCTCGCGGTGGTATGATCCTGATGGGTAAAGATTTCGAAAATCCATTCGGTCTGAAAACCCCTAAAGGTGAAATCCGCATGATGAGCTCCCTCATCGATACTGCCGTATTCCCTGGTATTCAAGGCGGCCCTCTCGAACACGTAATTGCTGCTAAAGCCATTTCTTTCTTCGAGATCCTCTCCGACGAATACACTGAGTATGCGCACCAAATCCAGAAAAATGCGCAGGCTATGGCGAAAAGCTTTGTGGATAAAGGCTACCAGATCGTTTCTGGCGGTACCGATAACCACCTTATGCTGATCGACTTGCGCAATAAAAACATCTCTGGTAAAAAAGCAGAACAAACCCTCGTTAAAGCAGATATCACTACCAACAAAAACATGGTGCCTTTCGATGATAAATCTGCTTTCGTTACCTCTGGTATTCGTATGGGCGTTCCCGCTATCACCAGCCGTGGCCTGAAAGAAAACCATATGCCGCTGATCGTAGATTGGGTAGACCAACTGCTGATGGATGCTGATAACGAAGCGCTTATCACTAAAATCCGTGGTGAAGTGAACACCTTCATGCAACAATTCTCTCTCTATCCTGAACTGGGATAAGAACCAATAAAGCTAATTTTTCCACAAAACGCCCGCCAGTCTTGCACTGACGGGCGTTTTGCATTTCCCCAACTTGTCATCTCCCTAAAAATATTTTGCCATATGGAAAGAAATTGTACTTTTACAGTGTACTAGTTAAGTAGTACACTAAACCACACTGATATGATTAACATCCAGTCATTGAAATTCAGCTACAAACCCAGCAGGCCATTATTCGATGACCTGAACCTCCAACTGGGCCCCGGCCACATATATGGCCTTCTGGGCAAGAACGGTGCAGGGAAATCCACATTACTCAAACAAATAGCAGGGCTGCTATTCCCAACCAGCGGGAAAGTAGAAGTACTTGGCCAAGAAACCCGGTTCAGAACCCCTTCGTTCTTACAAGAAATATTCCTAGTACCGGAAGAATTTTATCTCCCTAAAATCAGCATCCAACAGTTTATTAACACCAGAGCTGCTTTCTATCCGAAATTCAATGAACAGGAATTCGATACTTATCTGAAAGAGTTTGACATCCCAGTTAATCAGAAACTGACGGAAATGTCTTACGGCCAGAAGAAAAAGTTCTTGATATGCTTTGCCCTGGCTTGTAATACCCACCTACTCATCATGGACGAACCCACCAACGGCCTTGATATCCCTTCCAAAAGCATTTTCCGCAAACTGATTGCTGGGTGTCTGACAGAAGATAAATGCATTGTCATCTCCACACACCAGGTCAGAGACCTCGACAACCTGATCGATAGTATCGTGATCATCGACAATCACCGCATCATTTTCAGAGAAGCGGTGGAAACGGTAACGGATAAACTGAGTTTTAAAGTGCTTCCGCAACTGGACAAATCCATTCCGGTAATATATGCCGACAGCAATCTGCGCGGACATTCCGTGGTCATGCCTAACCTACAGCATGAACATAGCAGAATTGATATGGAACTATTGTTCAATGCCGTTCTCTCCAACCGCCAATCTATTCAGGAAATTTTCAATTGATCCCTTATGCAACCAAATAATGTTTTCTCTTTACGCCGAATGGGCCTTTATCTTCGAAAAGAGATCATAGACCAATACAAGGTATTCCTACTAGGTACAGCCGCTATTCTCGCTGCCTGTTGCCTGTTTGGCCTGATTGCCGTAATTACAATGAACCCGTACAAAACGTCTTTCGAACTGGCAGACATACTGCCATTGTACCTTACACTTTTACTCGCCTTTACCGCCCTGATGGCATCCAGAAGTTTCAATCAACTTTCCAAACCCGAAAGGAGTATCGATTTCTTCTTGTTACCAGCATCTCACCTGGAAAAATTTCTGACCCAGTTGATTATTTCGCTCACCGCCGCAATAGTAGTTTTTAATCTCTGCGTTTACATTGGCGTTCAGTTCTTCTCTTACCTGGCCACACACTATAAACATGCGGAGATAACAACGGATATGGATCGCTTTTTCCCTAGGCCTTTCACCATTGGCAGCTATTTATTGATGGTATTGGGTATGAACTCCCTCTACCTGTTTGGCGCTACTTTCTTTCATAAATTCGCCCTGCCGAAGATCTTCTTCGTCCTTATACTGATTCAAACAGGTATTTGGGTAATTAATCTCGGCTTCACCAATATTCTCTTTGTCGGTCATTTGCAGTCCTGGAATGCAAGTGTTCCTTTCGTGGTGGCAGGGCTTATCGAACCAGGTGCAAGTACCGCCAACACTCATCTATCAACAGGTTATTTTGTTCCTGAATGGCTAGGCACCTCCTTCATTTTCATAGGGAAATACCTGCTGATACCAGCT
This sequence comes from Chitinophaga sp., assembly GCF_019236475.1. Lineage (GTDB taxonomy): Bacteria > Bacteroidota > Bacteroidia > Chitinophagales > Chitinophagaceae > Chitinophaga. The sequence continues at coordinate 1,356,719 of NZ_JAFAIX010000012.1, read as the reverse complement.
TTCTGGACAATGGCTTACTTCCGCATTGCTGACAAGGAAATACAATAAAAAGTAATACGATGGAATTCAAAGACACACAGGCGATCTATATTCAGATAGCCGACTATATAAACGAACAGATTCTCCTGGGCAAATGGCTCCCTGAGGAAAGAATTCCTTCAGTCCGAGAACTGGCTGTCTCCCTGGAAGTCAATCCCAACACGGTGATGCGCACCTGCGAACTATTACAACAACAGGACATCATCTTCAATAAAAGAGGTATCGGGTACTTTATTCAACCAGATGCGGTGAAAAAAATCATGCAGGCGAAGAAAGATGCTTTTATCACCAATGAACTGCCTCAATTCTTCCATAACCTTTACCTGCTCGATTTAAGTCTCGACGACCTTAAACCTTATTACGACCAATTCAGAAAAAGCAAACTCAACGGTCATGAAAACTAGTACCAAACTCATTATAGGCTTCTTCAGCATCCTCATAGGACTGATGCTCCTCGCAGATATCACCATCTGGGCCAGCTATAGAAAAGGAGAGAAAAACGATGCATGGATGCACAAGGAACCCCAAAATAAAATTTATGAAAAAAATCCTTACGTCTCCGTGCAACCATTTCGCGTGATAGTCGTCTTTAATAAAAACGTGCAGCAGGTAGTGGATACCATGCAAGGAAATGTGGATCTGGACGCGGTTATGGAAAAACATGGCAACAATATGGTGGTATTGAAGCAGGATTCAGTCAACCAGATCTTGGACGCCAGAGAGATAGACTATCAGCAGAAAAACGATACGCTGTTCATTAGCCTGAAGAATAAGGACGGTATGGTTTGGGTGAAGACGACAAACTTACCAGTCATTATCAACAAATATAGTAACGTAAGAGTAGAGGGGTACACCAGTGGCGACTTACAAATTCAGTGCACCGCAGGCGCTAACACAGAACTGAGTGACCTGAAATTAAACAGTTTCCGCTTTGCAGGTAGCCAGTACAATTCACTCTCTTTTGATGATAGTGATACTATTCCAGCAGCCAGCATTTCTATGGGCCGAAATAGTTCTCTTCAGTTGAGAGATGTGTATTTCACTAAGAAAAATATTCTGCTGGACAGCGCAAGTGCCATATCAGTTTCCGGTACCAGCGCACGCATGATCAGCGAGATAAAATAGTGTTAAGATTAAATTATACTTATCAGTTTTACAAGCAAAAAGAAAGTCCTGATTTCCATCAGGACTTCTCATAAACAACATTTTCCTATAAAGAGTGATGCCGATTTCTATCGGCATTTCTTATTTTTTGAACTGTGTGGCCAGATAAGCCATAGCACCCATTCCCACCTCGATGGCACGTGCATCGATATCGAAAGTAGGCGTGTGTACGCCGGAATTTATGCCTCTTGCCGCATTACCTGTTCCCAGACGGAAAAAGCAAGCCGGGATAATCTGAGAATAGAACGCAAAGTCTTCCGCACCCATTCTGATTTCTGTATCCATCACGGCATCCAGTCCCATGAAGTCTTCCGCCAGGCCGCGGGCCTGTGCTGTAACGGCTTCGTTATTATACAGTGTAGGATAACCTACGAGGATATCGATATCAATTTCAGCCCCCATCGCCTGTGCCACGCCAATAGCCTGTTTACGGATCAGGTCATGGGCTTTAAAGCGCCAAGTTTCATCCATCGCCCTGAAAGTACCCATCAGTTTCACTTCGCTGGGGATAACATTGGTAGTAAATCCGCCGTTGAATGCGCAAATACTGAGTACAGAAGGACTGAAAGGATTATTATTTCTTGAAATGATCTGCTGCAAGCTTACTACGATGTGAGATGCAATGAGAATAGTATCAGCAGTAGATTGTGGCAGAGCGGCATGACCACCTTTACCTTTCACTGTGATATAGATTTCATCTGCACTTGCCATGTATTGTCCGGCTCTGAAACCAAGTGTACCTGCTTCCATTGTTGGTTGCACGTGCATACCGAGGATAGCGTCTGGCTTGGGGTTATTCAACGCGCCTTCTTCAATCATGATGCTGGCGCCTCCAGGATGTTTTTCTTCCCCTGGTTGGAAAAGGATTTTAATTGTTCCTTCAAACTGGTCCTTCAGCTCATTCAGAATTTTAGTAGCGCCGAGCACACAGGTAGTATGTACATCATGGCCGCAGGCGTGCATTACGCCATCATGCTTTGATTTATAAGGAACCTGGTTAGCTTCGGTAATAGGCAGTGCATCGATATCTGCACGGAGGGCAATCACCCTTGATTCCGGGTTTTTACCCTTGATCAAGGCTACAATGCCGGTGCCCGCGATACCTGCTGTAAAAGGGACCCCAAATTCGGTCAGTTTATGCTGGATAAATTTGGACGTTTCATATTCCTGAAAGGAGAGTTCGGGGTGTGCATGCAGGTGTTCCCTGATGCCGATGAACTCAGGAGCATAGGCTTTTGCCAGCTCCTTAATTAGATTCTTCATTAGATAGTTCTTTATCCGGTGACACGTTAATCGTAGATGGGACAACAAATACTCCTCCAGAGAAGAGGCTGGACAGTTTATCCCTTAGCTCGGTGGCTTCTTCACGTGTTTTGTAATCGCCTACCCTAACTTTGAAATAGGGAGCCTGAAATTCCATGTAGGTACGAATATCAGGGTATAGCTGCATCACCCGTTGTTTTGCTTCGTTCGCGTCAGCGCGTTTGTTGGTGGAGATGACTTGTACTCTGAAACCTGGTTGATTACGAATAGCCAGGGTGTTGATATAAATCTGCTTTTTAATCAGCGCATCAACACGGCTATCTTTAATCACTCTCACGGTTCCATTGCTGGTAGCGGTATTGTCCTGGGCCATAACACAGGTTGTACCGAGTAGGCAGCAGAGCAGGATGAAAATTTTATGCATAGCTTTTTAATTGGTCAAAATTGCAATCAGGCTTTGGATTCATTCACGATGGCCACACTTGCGCTGGCTCCGATACGGGTAGCGCCGGCCTCCACGAGCTCCTTAGCAAAAGCAAAGGTACGAATACCACCGGAAGCCTTGATCTGGATTTCTGCCGGCAGGTTGGCGCGCATCAGTTGTACTGCATGAACGCTAGCGCCCTTTTCGGCATAACCGGTGGATGTTTTAACAAAATCCACGCCGTACTTTGCATACAACTGGCAGCACTTGATAATTTCTTCGTCTGTCAGTACACCACTTTCGATGATTACCTTAATCACTTTCTTCTTTTCCCGGATGATATACATGAGATTGGCGATCTCTTTTTCCAGGTATTCCCAATCGTTATTTTTTATTGCGGAGATGTTAATTACTACGTCCAGCTCATCTGCCTCATCCACAATAGCCAGTACCGTTTCAGCTACTTTGGCCTCAATAGCAGAATATCCAAACGGAAAACCGATTACAGTAGCTACTTTACTGTTGGTAGATGCTAGGAACTGCTTTGCTATCTTCACATAGAGCGGGGGTACACAAACGGCGGCAAAATCGTATTCTACACATTCCATGCACAATTTCTTAATGTCTTCCAGTGTAGTAGTAGGTTTCAGTACGGTATGATCAATATAGCGGTTTATTTCCATCTGTAAATGTTATTGGGCGAAATTAAATAAAAAAACGGATTGCATTATCTGCAATCCGTTTTCTGTATTCCTTTTCAGGGCGTTTCCTCTTAGAGGTCACGACCATGACATTGTTTGAATTTTTTACCGCTTCCGCAAGGGCAAGGATCATTACGACCTACCTTTGGACCTACGCGAACCGGCTCATGTTTTTCTTCTTCTACATCTTGGGCATAAGCTGGAGCAGCACCTTCATATGCACCCGCTTGATCACTCAGATCTTCATGGGTGGCTCTCATCCGGCTCATGTCCGTTTTCTCCTCCGGGCGGCGACTCTCCTCAAACTGTTGTTGTTCTGGATAATCTTGTTGTACCGGAATCATGGATTTGCAGAGGAAAGAAACGATATCGCGACTAGTTTCGCCATCCATTTCTTTGAACAGGTTGAATGCTTCGAATTTATAGATCAGCAATGGATCTTTTTGTTCGTAAACAGCACTTTGTACAGACTGTTTCAGATCATCCATAGCGCGCAGGTGCTCTTTCCATGCATCATCGATGAGGTGCAGGGTGATATTGCGTTCCAGGGTGCTGAGTACTTCATGACCGTGGCTTTCAACGATCTGTTGCAGATCAGCGAAGATCATCAGTTGTCTTCTGCCATCGGTGAATGGTACGCGGATGGTACCAAACTGCTGATTGTGCTCTTGCAGGATGGTTTTAGCAGCATCCAGCATGTGTGCATCGATCGCTTCTGTTTTACGCAGATAGTTGCCTTTCGCTTCATGATAAAGTTTGCTAGCGAGTGCCTGGAGATCAGTACGAGCCAGTTCTTCTGAAGTGATTTCTGTTTCGATCGCGAAGTTCATGATAGCATCCATTTTGAAAGCTTCATAGTCGCCGCTTTCTCTGTGGGTAGTCACCATGTTTTCAGCTACATCGTAGAATGCGTTATCGATATCGATAGACAGCCTTTCGCCGAACAGTGCGTGGTTACGTTTAGAATAGATAACTGTACGTTGTTTGTTCATAACGTCATCATATTCCAGGAGACGTTTACGAATACCGAAGTTATTTTCTTCTACTTTTTTCTGTGCTCTTTCGATGGATCTGGTGATCATGCTGTGTTGGATCACTTCTCCTTCTTTATAACCCATACGGTCCATCAGACCAGCGATACGGTCGGAACCGAACATACGCATCAGGTCATCTTCCAAGGAAACAAAGAATTGGGAAGAACCCGGATCTCCCTGACGACCGGCACGACCACGAAGCTGTCTGTCTACACGACGGCTTTCATGTCTTTCTGTACCGATAATAGCCAGACCACCTGCTTCTTTCACACCTGGTCCGAGTTTGATATCCGTACCACGACCCGCCATGTTGGTAGCGATGGTTACCGCTCCTGGCAGACCGGCAGCAGCAACTACCTGTGCTTCACGGGCGTGCTGTTTCGCGTTCAGTACGTTATGAGGAATTTTTTCGAAGGTCAGCATTTTGCTCAGCAATTCGGATACCTCTACGGAAGTAGTACCTACCAGTACAGGACGGCCTTTTGCTTGGAGCTGCTTCACTTCTTCGATGACAGCTTTGTATTTATCTCTCTTTGTTTTGTATACCAAATCCTCTGCATCATTACGGGAGATAGGCAGATTGGTTGGGATGGTAATCACATCGAGTTTGTAGATTTCCCAGAACTCACCTGCTTCAGTAGAAGCCGTACCGGTCATACCAGCCAGCTTGTGGTGCATACGGAAATAGTTCTGGAGGGTAATTGTAGCGAATGTTTGTGTAGCGGCTTCCACTTTCACATTTTCTTTCGCTTCAATCGCCTGGTGCAGACCGTCGGAGTAACGACGTCCATCCAGGATACGACCTGTCTGTTCGTCTACGATTTTAACTTTATCTTCCATTACCACATATTCCACATCTTTTTCGAAGAGGGTATATGCTTTCAGGAGTTGTTGGATAGAGTGGATACGATCGGATTTCGCTGCGAAGTCTTGCAACAGCACATCTTTGCGCTGGAGTTTTTCTTCGGAAGGGATATCCATTTTTTCGATTTCGGCCAGTTCAGAACCTACGTCTGGCATGATGAAGAAGTCTGCATCTTCACCCGCTTTAGTAATCTGGGCGATACCTTTATCTGTGAGGTCTACGCTGTTATTTTTCTCTTCGATAGTGAAGTAGAGACCCGCGTCCACCTTTGGCATTTCGCGCTGTTGATCTGCGAGGTAGTAGTTTTCTGCTTTTTGGAGCAATACTTTCATACCTGGTTCGCTGAGGAACTTGATGAGGGCACTGTTTTTAGGCAAACCTCTCCAGGCGCGCATCAGGGCCAGACCACCAGTTTTGGGATCGTCTTTACCTTCAGCGATGAGTTTTTTCGCTTCCTGCAGATATTTATTAACTTCTCTTTTCTGTAAGTCTACCAGGTCGTTGATACGTGGTTTCAGGATATGGAATTCCTGTTCTTCACCACGGTGAACTGGACCAGAGATAATGAGTGGGGTACGGGCATCATCGATCAATACGCTATCCACCTCATCGACCATTGCGTAGTGGTGTTTGCGTTGTACCATTTCTTCAGGGCTATGCACCATGTTATCACGGAGATAGTCGAAGCCAAATTCGTTATTGGTACCATAGGTGATATCTGCCATGTAAGCCTGACGGCGCTCTGCGCTGTTTGGCTGAGTGGTATCGATACAGTCTACAGTAATGTCGAGGAATTCGAATACAGGGCCGTTCCATTCGGAGTCACGTTGAGCGAGGTAGGTATTTACCGTTACTATGTGTACGCCTTCGCCGGTGAGGGCGTTCAGGTAAGCAGGGAGGGTAGACACCAATGTTTTACCTTCACCCGTTGCCATTTCAGCAATTTTACCTTGGTGCAGTACGATACCACCGATCAACTGTACATCGTAGTGAACCATGTTCCAGGTCACTTGGTTGCCAGCGGCTGTCCAGGTGTTTTTCCAGATAGCTTTATCGCCTTCAATGGTAACGTAATCTTTTGTAACAGCCAGTTGACGGTCCAGCGGGGTAGCTGTTACAGTCATTTCTGGGTTGTTGGTAAACCGGCGAGCGGTTTCTTTCATCACTGCGAAAGCCTCTGGCAACAGCTCTTGTAGAATTACTTCTAGCTGTTTGTCACGGTCTTTCTTCAGTGCATCTATTTCTTGGTAGATAGCATCTTTAATTGTAACATCCTCTGATTGTTCCGCGGTTTCTTTCTTTTCCGCTATCTCAGCATCAATAGTAGCAACATGCTCCCTGATACGGGTGCGGAACTCCTGGGTTTTATGACGCAGGTCGTCAATAGGTAGGGATTGCAGCTTTTCAAACTCCTCATTGATCTGCTTCACTATTGGAGCGATAGACTTGATATCTCTGTCAGACTTATTCCCTCCAAACAGTTTTGTTAAAAAACCTAACATATAGAATGTTTAATTACGGATTACAATTTCAATTCCTCGCTGTATATGCCAGTACCGTTGGCACTATGATGACGCTGGCCTGGTGATGTTAAACAGACGGGGATTCTGGTTACGCAAATATTATGCTTGGAAAGCCTGCATGTCAATGTGTCATTTGTGGTGCTGCTTTACAAGGCCTGTAAAATTAGTAATAAATTTGGGGAATTACCGACTCATTTCGGTTGTAATTCCTGAATTAGAAATTTTAACAATACCAACACCTTACAAGGGGCTTTGCACAGGACTTTTTAACAGTTCCACTGAATTATCTGCTACACCGACACTGCCAAAATGCCTAAAAACTGCAACATTTCTTCAAGCTAAATGGGTTTATCCACTCCATTCATCCATAAAAAGATGAAAAAGTGTGAATAGTTTTTATAAATTTAGTCGTTTTATTACTTGTTTTTAAAAATCACACAAAACTCCACGTTTATGGCAAAGGCGATCCAGCCATCAAAGTTATTTGTAGCCAGTTGTATGGCATTACTGGTTACCTCCCTATCCTTTGGAATCCGCGCCGGAATCCTCGGTGATCTGGGCAAACAGTTCGACCTAAGTGCATCACAATTGGGCATCATAGCCAGTACTGCTTTCTGGGGCTTCCCGTTGGCAGTGGTTATTGGAGGTTTTGTGGTCGATATCATCGGTATGAAACGCCTGCTCCTGGCCGCATTTGTACTGCACCTGGCAGGTATCCTGCTGACAATATTCGCCACTGGTTTCACCACACTGTTTATCTCCACGCTGTTCATCGGCATGGCCAACGGTACCGTGGAAGCCGCCTGTAATCCACTTGTAGCCACCATCTTCCCCAACAACAAAACCACCAAACTGAACCACTTTCACCTATGGTTCCCTGGAGGCATTGTGATTGGCGCACTGACCGTGTTCTTCCTCTCTGGCCTGAAACTTAACTACCAGGTGCAGATGGCGACCATGATCATTCCTACCCTGCTGTATGGCTACCTTTTCATGCAACTGGATTTCCCAGTAACAGAACGCGTAGCTTCTGGTATCACCAATGCACAGATGTATAAATCTCTCTTCACACCGCTGTTCATCGTGATATTCTTCCTGATGTTCGGCACTGCGATCACTGAACTGTTTACTGGTCAGTGGATTGAAGTACTCTTGAAAAACGTCACCGAAAACGCTATCCTGATCTTGGCCATGACCGCCGGTGTGCAAACTTTGGGCAGAGCCTTTGCTGGGCCTATCGTTCATAGGATGTCTGCTACCGGTGTACTGCTGATTTCAGCAGTATTGTCTGCCCTCGGACTTTACATGTTAGCGCACGTGTCCGGCAATATGGTATTTTTCGCTGCATTCATATTTGGTATGGGCGTAACTTATTTCTGGCCTTGCATGATAGGTTTTGTATCTGAAAATATTCCGGAATCTGGTGCACTGGGTATGAACCTGGTGGGTGGCGCTGGTATGTTTGCCGTTTCTATCTATACTATTTTCATGGGTGGTTTCTATGACAGCATTCTTGCCAAAGAGCTGCCAGCAGGCGCTTCCCTGGATGCTTACCGCACCGCTGCCGCAGGCTCGCCAGAAGCAGCAGCATTCGGCCATGCGCAATCCGTTGCCGGTCCGCAGATCCTGAATGTGACATTGATTATTCCTATTATCCTGATAGTGGCCTTCACCGCGCTGTTCTTCTATATGCGCAATCGTAAAAAACCTGAAATCGCAGTAGCATAATTTCTAAATTTTAAAGCTGATTTGATTATATGACACGCAAGCTCAGAATGGGAATGATTGGAGGCGGTAAAGATGCCTTCATCGGTGCTATACACCGCATTGCCGCCAACATGGACGGCCTTATTGAACTCGTAGCAGGCGCTCTCAGTGTACATCCTGAGATTGCAGTAGACTCCGGGAAGATGTTGTTTCTCGATCCGGAACGTACCTACACGGATTTCAAAACAATGCTGGAAAAAGAAGCTGCCATGCCGGCAGATAAGCGACTGGACTTCGTGACCATCGTTACTCCTAACTTCGCCCACTTTGAACCTGCCATGATGGCGCTGGACAAAGGCTTTAACGTGGTAATTGAAAAACCAATCACCATTTCCTTGGACGAAGCCAAACAACTGAAAGCAAAAGTAGAAGCCACCGGCCTTTCTTTACTTCTCACACATACTTACACCGGTTATCCAATGGTCAAACAGGCCCGCCAAATGGTGAAAAACGGAGATTTCGGTCAAATCAGAAAAGTATGGGTAGAATATCCACAGGGCTGGTTGTCTAAACTAAGCGAAAGAGAAGGAAATGCGCAAGCTGCATGGAGAACCGATCCTAAAAAATCCGGGAAAGCCGGCGCTATGGGCGATATCGGCACACATGCCTTCAACCTCGCAGAATATATTAGCGGCGCAAAACTGGAAAAATTATGTGCCGATCTCAATATCGTTGTGCCAGGCCGCGCCCTGGACGATGATGGCGCTGTACTCCTCCGCTTCGACAATGGCGCTTCCGGCGTACTGATGGCCACTCAAGTAGCCGCAGGCGAGGAAAATGCCCTGAAAATCCGTGTATATGGCGAGAAAGGCGGCCTGGAATGGGCACAGCACGAGCCTAATACCCTGCTGGTAAAATGGCTGGATAAACCAACGGAAATCTATAGAGCCGGTAATGGCTACAAGGCCCAGTCGTCTTACATGACACATAATACCCGTACACCAGGCGGACATCCGGAGGGATATCTGGAAGCATTCGGAAATTTGTATCGTAACTTTGCGCAAACTTTATCCGCTAAAATCGATGGAACCCAGCCAGCACCGGAATCACTGGACTTCCCAGGCGTGGAAGAAGGGATTCGTGGTATGGCATTTATCGATAATGTGGTGAAATCTTCGCAGAGTGACACCAAATGGACTAATTTCGAAATCTAGTAATTGGTTAAACGGAAAGGTATTATGAGAACAATAAAAGGACCTGGTATATTTCTGGCCCAGTTCATGGGCGATACTGCTCCCTTTAACAGTCTGAAAAGTATCTGTGAATGGGCTGCCTCTATTGGTTTTAAAGGGGTACAAATCCCCACTTGGGACACGCGTCTCATCAATCTGCAACAAGCCGCTGAAAGCAAAACATATGCAGATGAAATCAAAGGTATCGTTAACGCCGCAGGACTGGAAATTACAGAGCTGAGTACACATCTGCAAGGACAACTAGTAGCAGTAAATCCTGCTTTCACTGAAATGTTCGATCAGTTTGCACCTGCACAATATCACAATAATCTCGCTGCTCGCACGGAATGGGCCGTTAACCAGTTGAAATACGCTGCCAAAGCCAGTCGTAACTTGGGCTTGGACGCACATGCCACCTTTAGTGGCGCACTCCTCTGGGCGCCGGCTATGTATCCTTGGCCACAACGTCCTGCAGGACTGGTAGAAGCCGGATTCGCAGAACTGGCCAAACGCTGGATGCCTATCCTCAACGCTTTTGAAGAACAAGGGGTAGATGTATGCTACGAAATACATCCGGGCGAAGATCTCCACGATGGCGCCAGCTACGAGCGTTTCCTCGAAGCAGTAGGCAATCATAAAAGAGCTTGTCTCCTCTATGATCCAAGTCACCTGGTATTGCAATGTCTGAACTACTTGGAGTATATCGATGTCTATCACGAAAGAATCAAAGCTTTCCATGTGAAAGACGCGGAATTCAATCCTACTGGCAGATCTGGCGTGTATGGCGGATTCCAGGCATGGATAGATCGCCCGGGACGTTTCCGTTCCCTCGGTGATGGTCAGGTGGATTTCAAATCTATATTCAGCAAATTAACCCAATACGATTACGCCGGATGGGCGGTGATGGAATGGGAATGCTGCATGAAACATCCGGAAGATGGCGCGAAAGAAGGCGCTCCTTTCATTAAAAATCATATCATCCGTGTGACCGACAAGGCATTCGATGATTTCGCAGGCGCCGCCACAGACGACGCTTTCAACAAAAGAATATTGGGAATCTGATAAAATAAGCATCACTAAACAATAAATAACAGAAAATGAAAAAGAGATATCTGGCGCCGTTTGTAATGAGTGCATTATTCTTCGCAGCATGTGGTGGTGGCGACAAAGCCGCTCAGAAAACGAGCAGTGAAACAGAACAAGCTGCGGATAATTCAATGGTATCACCTAATGCCAACAAACCAATGACCAAAGGACAGGAACTGATGGCGCAATCCGACTGTAAAACCTGCCATAAGGAAGAAATGAAACTGGTAGGCCCTGCCTTCAAAGACATCGCTGGCAAATACCCGAACAACGATGAAAATGTGGATAAACTGGCTGATAAAATTATCAAAGGTGGTTCAGGTAACTGGGGCGAAGTAGCGATGCTACCACACACCAGTGTTTCTAAGGATGATGCAAAAGAAATGGTGAAATATATCCTTTCTCTTTCTGCCAAATAATCAACTTTCATCTTACAAAATGCCAGCATGAAAAAAGTAATCCTGGCTGCTGCACTCACCGCATTCATCGGTACAGTTGCATCAGCACAACAACCCAACACCCTCACTGCCAAGGAAAAGAAAGCGGGATGGAAATTGCTGTTTGATGGCAAAACCACTAAGGGATGGCATACGTTTCATAAAGATGCTGCCAGCCCGGCATGGAAAGTAGAAGATGGCGCCCTGGTCCTCGATCAGGCAGCTAAAAAAAATGGTGCTCCCGGTGGAGACCTCGTTACCAACAATGAATATGAAAACTACGAACTATCCATCCAATGGAAAATCTCCGAAGGTGGCAACAGTGGTATCATTTTCAGTGTAAACGAATCTCCGGAGTACAAGGCTACCTACGAAACTGGCCCGGAAATGCAAGTACTGGATGATGACAAACATCCTGATGGCAAAATCATTAAACATAATGCTGGCGATCTGTATGATCTGGTGAAATCTTCTCAGAAGGCTGTTAAACCTGTTGGTGAATGGAATACCGCCCAAATCATCAAGAAAAACGGCCACCTGACACTGAAACTCAATGGCGTTACTACCGTTGAAACAACTATGGGCACACCCGAATGGGACGCCCTCGTTGCTAACAGTAAATTCAAAACCTGGAAAGGATTTGGCAAATATCAAAAAGGCCATATCGCACTCCAGGACCACGGAGACGTAGTGTCTTACCGCGATATTAAAATCCGGCAGTTGTAATCACAATTGCCTTCTTATAAAGGCATAAAGCGAATCCACGCTTTATGCCTTTTCTATTCCAACGATATAACAACCACGTATACACGATGAAAAAAATCACCACGTTCCTCGCGTTTTTATTACTGGCGGCCTCCATTATGGCCAATGCAAAACACAAGTACCGCGTACTCGTGTTCTCCAAGACGAAAGGATTTCGGCACGACTGCATTCCCGTTGCCAAATCAGCTATCATGAAATTGGGCGCTGATAACGGATTTGCGGTAGACACGACCGAAGATGCTTCCGTTTTTACTTACAACAACCTGAAGAAATACGATGCCGTTATCTTCAGTTGTACCACCGGTGATGTACTGGATGATGCCCAGCAGGAGGCCTTCCAGAAATACATTCACAATGGTGGCGGATTTATGGGTATACACGCTGCCACAGACACCGAATATGACTGGCCATGGTATGGCAAACTGGCAGGCGCTTACTTTACCAGTCACCCTAAACAGCAGGTGGCTACCCTAAAAGTGGTGGATAAAACCCACATCTCTACGAAACATCTACCTGATGATTGGATTCGCAAAGATGAATGGTACAATTTCAAGGACATCAATCCTGATATTCATGTGCTGATTAAGATTGATGAATCTACCTACGAAGGCGGTAAAAATGGGGATAACCATCCTATGTGTTGGTACCACTCCTTCGAAGGCGGACGCTCCTTTTATACAGAAATGGGCCATACGAAAGAATCCTACGCCGATCCGCTGTACCTACAGCACTTACTCGGTGGTATTCAGTATACAGCCAACATGAAAGTGAAATAATTCCTATTACCATTTATAATCAACATAATGAAACTTATTAACAGACTGCTCCTGCTGGTAGTACTGGTTACTATCGTTGCCGGCTGTACGAAAAAACGAGAAGGAAAAGCCAAGATCCTGGTTTTTACTAAAACCATGGGATTCCGCCATGCTTCTATTCCTGCGGGTATCGAAGCCTTCACCACCACTATTGCAAAAGACCTGAACATACAGGTAGATACGACAGAAGATGCAACCAAATTCAATGAAGACACCCTTGCACAATACGCGGCGGTGGTTTTCCTGAATACTACCGGCGATGTGCTGGACAATTACCAGGAAGCAGATTTTGAACGTTATATCCAAGCCGGTGGCGGTTTCGTAGGTGTTCATGCTGGCACCGATACGGAATACGATTGGGGTTGGTACAACCATCTTGTAGGTGCGCAATTTGCCAACCATCCGGAAGGCGTGCACGATGCAAAACTGGATGTTAAAACACCTCAGTTCTTCGAGCCGTACAAAATGCCACCATCTTTCTCACACACAGATGAATGGTACAATTTCAAAAAATTAGACACCACTGTAAATGTGCTCATCAAATTAGATGAAACCACTTACAAAGGTGGTGATATGAACAATAATCACCCTATCTGCTGGTATCATGAATATGACGGCGGACGCGCTTTCTACACAGGTATGGGCCATACGCCTGAGTCTTACAAGGAAGAGAATTTTCTCAACCAATTGAGAGCTGGTGTAAAATATGCCATTGGGGATAACTTAGTACTGGATTACAGCAAAGCTACTACGCTGCGCGTACCGGATGAAGACCGATTCACCAAGAATGTATTGGCCGCAGGACAATTTTTTGAACCTACGGAGATGACCATTCTTCCTAACCTCGACATCCTCGTGGCGCAACGCAGGGGTGAACTGATGATGTATAAACAAGCGGACAAAACTATCACACAGGTAGGATTCCTAAATGTTTACTACAAAACAAATGTCCCTAATGTGAATGCAGAAGAAGGTTTCCTCGGACTAGCTGCAGATCCTGATTACAAAAACAATCACTACATCTATATTTTCTATTCACCAGCAGATACTTCTGTGAATCGTTTGTCCAGGTTCAAGTTTGAAAACAACAAACTGGATATGGCGTCTGAAAAGCATATCCTGCAATTCTATTCACAGCGCGATATCTGTTGCCATACAGGCGGTTCTATTGCATTTGGACCAGATAATCTACTGTACCTCTCTACGGGTGATAACACTACTCCATTCGACGAGCCAGGCCAGACATATGCGAGTAAAGGCTATGGTCCGACCGATGATCGTCCGGGACATCTGCAGTACGACGGCAGACGTTCGTCTTCCAATACCAACGACCTCCGTGGTAAAATCCTGCGTATAAAAGTAGAGGCCGATGGCAGTTACACCATTCCGGAAGGAAACCTCTTCCCTAAAGGCACTGCTGGCACTAAACCTGAAATATATGCGATGGGTACCCGTAATCCTTATCGTATTTCTATCGATAAGAAAACTGGTTATCTCTATTGGGGAGAAGTAGGTCCGGATGCCAATGTGGATGACAGTCTCCGCGGTCCACGTGGTTATGATGAAGTGAACCAAGCGAAAAAGCCCGGTTATTACGGTTATCCGCTCTTTATAGCCGATAATAAGCCTTATCGGGAATATGACTATGAAACAGGGAAAAGCGGGGCATTTTACGACCCTAAACACCCTATTAACAATTCTCGTAATAATACCGGGCTGAAAGAACTGCCGCCGGCTGTTCCTGCCTTTATCTGGTATCCGTATGCAAAATCAACAGAGTTCCCGTTGGTAGGCTCTGGTGGCCGTAATGCAGAAGCGGGACCAGTATATCATAGTGAATATTATCCCAAGGAGACACGTTTCCCTGATTACTACAACAATAAACTTTTCATATACGATTGGATGCGTGGCTGGATCATGGCGGTTACCATGGATAAAGATGCTAACTATTCTAAGATGGAGCGCTTTATGCCTCATCTCAAATTAAATGCACCTATCGATATGGAAATGGGCCCTGATGGCCGCATCTATGTACTCGAATATGGTAACGGTTGGTTCAGTAAGAACCCAGATGCCGCTTTAACCCGCATTGATTACAATGGTGGCAATCGCGCGCCTGTGGCTGCATTAGAAGTGGATAAATTAAGCGGTGGCTTACCATTCACCGTGAAGCTTTCTGCGAAAGGTAGTCGTGATCCGGATGGAGATAAACTGTCTTACCTCTGGTATTTCGGCAATGGCGAGAAAAAAGAAACCAAAGAACCAGTAGTGGATTATAAATTCACGAGTCCAGGTGAATACAGTATATCCGTTGACGTTATAGACGAACATGGTGCTAAAACACGTAGTATCCAAATTCCTGTATACGCGGGCAATGAAGCACCTGTAGTAAATATCAACATCAAAGGGAACCAGATGTTCTATTTCCCTAACAAGCAGGTAAATTATGCGGTAGACGTACGCGACCATGAAGATGGTAATTCCGCAGATGGCAAACTCGATCTCAGTAATCTGTATGTAAAAGCAGATTATGTACAAGGTCGCGATAAAGCGGCGGCGCCACAAGGCCACCAGATTATCACTGGTGCTATCGCAGGAAAAAATATCATGGAAATATCTGATTGTAAAACTTGTCATAAACTGGATGAGAAGTCTATCGGACCATCCTTTAAACAAGTAGCAGAGAAGTATAAAACCGATCCTGCTGCACCAGATAAGCTAGCACAAAAAATCATCAATGGCGGTGGTGGCGTATGGGGAGAAACCGCTATGGCGGCCCACCCAACCCTCTCTATGACAGAAGCGCGTCAACTGGTGGAATATATCTATTCTATCGGAGGGGCTACCAACAGAGAACCGTCGCTGGCTGCTAATGGCAACATCAATCCTATCCTGAAAGGACAGATCAAAGATGATGGGGTATTTTATCTCACCGCTAGCTATACAGACAAAGGTGGCGCTGGCATCAAACCTATGACAGGTACGGCTGCTGTTTCCTTATACAATCCTCGTATTCCTGCGGCAGGCTACAGCAAAGCAGACGGCGTTTCTGCCTTCGAAATGAATGGTATGAAATTCCTGATCCCTGGCGTAACGCCTAGTTCCGTAGAATACGCAGGACTGGACCTGACAGACGTAACTGCCATCGACCTAAATTATATGGTCAATAAAGCAGTGCAAGCTGGCTTCCAGGTAGAAGCCTCTCTGGATGGTAATCCACTAGGTTCTACTATTATCGGACCTGGAGCACAGGAGAAAGTTCCAGCTAATAGCAGTATAAAAATTACCCCTATCACAGACGGTAAAAAACATACGCTGACGCTGCACTTCAAACCTACTGATACGAAAGAGCAAGTGCCATTGGGTATTACTTCCATTACACTTCGTTCTTAAAATATGACAGCTAATAAGAGCTGTACCAAAAGGTAAATGAAAGCGGAAATCCCTGCCTGTCGCCCCTGCCGCTGGGCAGGGGCGACAAAAAAATAAAGAAATGAAGTGACGTCACTTCATTTCTTTATTTTTTTGGATACAGCCTTTTGTAATAGAAAATTAGCCTCTTGGTATACTACACCAAAAGAATCAGATTCTTTTTGATGTAGATTTTCTAATCTTAACTTTTAATTAATATATTAGCTCTACTTTCGCATGGATTTTCATTTTCTATCAATATTTTATCGGGGGTCTTGGTTAGTATAGATGATATAATACAGGGGAGCGAGGTTGCTTTTTCATTGGCTTTTGACGAGTTCCAATGTAAGCTCTATGGGTATTTCCTGAAAAAAACCAAGTCGGAAGAAATGTCAAAAGAATTGGTACAATTGACATTTATTAAGTTATGGCGCTTCAGACATACGCTATCATCAGAATTGTCAGTGGACATCCAAATTTTTAGAATTGCTGCTTCCTGTTTGATCGATTTCCTTCGCCAACAAAACACCCTAAAAATAAAAGAGACGACCCCTTTAAAGCATATAGACACATTTCCCGAGCTATTAGTAGAGGATTCCAGCAAGTCACTTGAAAACGCCGATTACATCCATTCTGTAATGCGGACACTTTCCCCAGTCCGACAAAAAGTATTCGTTTTGAGACATATTTATGGGTACTCCTATAAAGAAATAGCAACAGAACTCTCCATATCCGTAAAAACCGTCGAAGACCATATTAGCAAGGCGCAGAAGCATATCGTTTCAATTGCCAAGTAGTACCTATTCGTTAAAAATTGTTTTTCTCCTGCCACCTTTTTTCCTGTAATAATATACCATCCCTAAATAAACCCGCTACCACAGTCCATTATAGCGCCCCGAAAGTTTCTATGTTAGGGAATTATTAACAGCAGGGGATTTTATCTTCCACTATCGTATTAATATTAAAGCGATTCATTTTTTCATGCCAATAGATCCGGAATTATTACAACGATTTTTTGAAAACAAATGTGAGCCCGAAGAATGGGAATACGTTATGGAATATCTTGCTCAGCATCCTGAGGCCATGGAAGAATTATTTCCGGTGGAGGAATGGAATGAGCAGATAAATGTTCCCTTATTGGGAGCTGATGATATCGCAGCATTAAAACAAAATATCAGGGACGAGGTATTCCCAATAGCTACTGAAACGCACAGGCAAAGGGTCTTTACACTAAAAACATGGGGAAAAGTGGCTGCCGCCATCGTCCTTTTTGCAGTCGGCACCTGGTGGTTGAGATATGAATTATCACACCATCAGCATGAAAATAAAGTGATAGCTGCTGTTGAAGTCTCAACTGGAGCTACATCAAAGGATTCTTTGACCTGGACAATTCAGACTAACCATACCAATAAATCAGTATCCTACAAACTTTCAGATGGCTCCACTATTCGCCTGGAACCTCACGCATCATTCAGGTACCGTTCTGATTATGGTCAGCAGCACAGGGATATTTATGCAGAAGGGGTGGCTTTTTTCGAGGTTGCCAAAGATCATCACCATCCTTTTACCGTTTATGCCGGATCACTGCAAACCACTGCGCTGGGTACCAGCTTCAGGGTGGCAGCCACTTCTAGGAAAGTGGAAGTTAAACTCATAACAGGTAAGGTGGTTGTAAAATCAACTGGGGATATCAGAGGATGGAAAAAGGATGTCTTTTTGAGTCCTGGAGACATCGTTAGTTATGATAGTTATCTCGCCGTAGCGAGCGTAAATCGCGTAAAACCTGCAACTGATAAACCTACCGAGGTCATTGCCAATGCCAATATGGACGCATCCGAGGTAGTATTTACCAATACGCCAATACACGAAGTAATAGAAAAACTATCTGCTATACATCATCATAAAGTCATCTATGATGCGAGCGATATTGCAGGAAAAAATTTCACAGGAACAATCTCTAATTCAGATTCATTAATAGTGGTGCTCCGAGTCATTTGCACCATGAACAAACTGGAGGTAAAAGAAGAAGGGGACAATTATACCGTATCTAAAGCCATTCCATAAATAAGCCATTTAATAGTTATGTAAACGCCTTAAGACTTTGCACTTAAGGCGTAACGGGAGTGTATTACCTAAAATTGAACATAAATGAAGCACATTTTTATCAGAACAATGAAAATGATCTTGTGCCTAGCGTTGATGATGCCTGCGCATCGACTATTTGCACAGCAAGCCACCACGGAGATAACAGGAACTGTTGTCAATGAAAAAAAAGAAGTTGTATCGGATGTAACTGTCAGGATAGAACAGAATGGAACCTTTTTAAATACCACGACAAATACAGCAGGCGTATTTGTAATGCATGGATTAAAGCCAGGAGTAGCATATAATCTAACGTTTTCCCACGTTGGATATGCGCCGAAATTAGTTGCAGGGTTTATTGCAAAACCTAATGAGAAAAATTCCATCCTTATACAAATGAGCCAGATCGCAAAAAGTTTGGATGAAATGGTTATTGTAGGATACAGTTCTCAAAAAAAGGTGGACCTCACAGGCGCTGTAACCCAGGTCAGTGGTGAAGTATTGGCTGATAGACCGATGCCCAATGTCGCAAGAGGGCTTCAGGGTGTAATCCCCAATCTGAACATTACGATTACAGATGGTAAGCCTATCCGATCTCCATCGTTCAATGTGAGAGGTATTACTTCCATTAATGGCGGATCTGCATTGGTCTTGATAGATGGTGTTTCAGGAGATCCTTCTTTATTAAACCCCAACGATATCGAATCTATCTCAGTACTGAAAGACGCTGCTTCTGCAGCTATTTACGGTGCAAGGGGCTCTTTTGGCGTGGTATTAATCACTACCAAAAATCCGAAGAAAGGTAAGGTGCAGGTTAACTTTAATTCCAGTTATACCGTCAATCAAAAAACCATCGATCCAAAATTGGTGACAGATGGTTATCAATGGGCACAAGCTTTTGCGAATGCCTATGGCGGCTGGTATGATTATAAATCGTCCCCTACCACTATCAACGGCGTTTTACCTTTCCCTAACTACTACCTGGACTCCTTAAAAGCTCGATCCTTAGATCCATCCCTGCCGAAAGTAGGTATAGACCCAGCTACTGGCAAATACATCTATTATGGTAGCACAGATTGGTACCATGAGTTGTATAAAAACAATGGATATGGTTTAGACAATGCCATCTCCATTACAGGAAGCGGTCAAAATTCCAGTTTCCTGATTTCTGGAAGGGCTTATAGCCAGGGAGGAATATTCCGGTACAATACCGATAATTTCGACAAATATAATTTAAGGGTGAAAGGCGATATCAATATCAGACCATGGCTTACCCTTAGCGATAACCTTGATTTCAATAGCTACAAGTATACATACCCGGTTCCCAACAATGGCGTACCTGTATGGAGAATGATGGATTTGTCGGCTTTCCCTGTAGGGGTGATGTATAACCCTGACGGAACGCTTACACCTTCATCTTATCAAACCGTTGGGGATTTATCCACTGGTAATAACGCCACCGTCACCAAACAATTTTATCTCCGAAATACGGCTTCTTTCAAAGCCGATATCATTAAGAATCTCTTAAATCTGAAGGGAGATTTTACCTATGCATACACGAATAACACCGTTGATGGAAAGTATTACCCTGTATCTTACAGTCCTGCTCCTGGCGTTTATAGCGCTTCTACAAACAGCAGCTTAAATAAGACGACTGGCGTTACCAAATATTATGCAGCCAACCTTTATGCGGAAGCCAAAAAACGATTTGGCAGTCATAATGTTAAACTGCTCGGTGGTGTGAATATAGAAGATAGTAGGTACGAGACTAATTTTGTACAGCGGGATGGCGTACTTGACCCATCACTGCCTGATTTCAGCTTACTGAATGGCCAAAACTATCAGGTTTCCGGAGGTGGTAACGAGTGGGCTGTTGCCGGGTTTTTCTTTAGAGGCAACTATGACTACAAAGACAAATACCTGCTGGAAGTAAATGGTAGATATGATGGTAGCTCCAGATTCCCTGGCTATTCTCAATTTGGCTTCTTCCCCTCCCTGTCACTGGGATGGATTCTTTCAAGAGAATCATTTATGAACTTCACCAGCAACTGGCTGGATAATTTGAAATTGAGAGCGTCTGTAGGTAGTTTGGGTAATGGTCAGATTCCTCCGTATAAGTTCATTCAAACGATGGGTGTTTCTCAGGCAAATAATGTGGTGCTCAATGGAGCTTACCCAACTTATACCAGGATGCCAAGTGTACTCCCAACGGGACTTACATGGGAAACATCCACCACCTATGATGCAGGTATCGACATCAGCGTATTGAGAGACAGATTAAGCGCCTCCTTCGATTATTACAGAAGAAATACCACTGGCATGTTTACCCCAAGCCAACCGCTTCCTGGCGTATTTGGCGCTGGTGTTCCCAATGGTAACTTCTCCGATCTGAAAACATTGGGATGGGAACTTTCCCTAAATTGGAAGGATAATATCAATGATGACCTGGGCTATAGTGTTGGTGTAGTGCTTTCTGACTATAAGGCCTATATCACCAGATACAATAACCCTAATGGCCTGATCCCTTATGGTAATAATAGCAATGTTTTCTATAAAGGACAGCGATATGGAGAAATATGGGGATTTGCAGTGGATGGTTTGTTTACACAGGCGCAGCTCGACAAAGCCCATCCTGATCAAAGCTATTTTATCGTATCCAACGCCAATACCCTGATGCCCGGCGATCTTAAATTCAAAGACCTCAATGGAGATAATGCTATTAACATTGGGCAGGGTACATTAGCCGATCATGGCGACCTTAAAGTAATTGGTAATTCCCTTCCTCGTTATGCATACGGCATTAACCTGGGCATGAACTATAAAGGCTTTGCATTCAATGCTTTTATCCAGGGTATTGGACATAGAGATTGGTGGCCAGGAGCGGATGAAGGTAACTTCTGGGGACAATACAACAGAACATATAACCAAGTGCCTGCGTATATGATGAAAAATGTATGGTCGCCGGAAAATCCAAATGCTTATTTCCCTCGTTACCGCGGATATGTTGCCCAATTGGGAACAAGAGAGTTAACTCCGCCAGATGACCGCTACATGCAGAATGCAGCATACATGCGCTTAAAGAACCTGAACATTAGTTGGACCTTACCTAAGAAATGGTTAACCAGGGCAAGCATAACAAATGCCCGGATTTATATTTCAGGTCAGAATTTATTCACACTTACTCCTTTGCACAAATACGCGGCCAACATCGATCCAGAAGTAATTGACGGATCTGATCCAGAACTGTCATCTGGCTATGGTAACGGTTATTCCTACCCTATGCTGAAATCATACTCAATAGGTTTGAATATTACACTTTAGCATTTTTATTCAGAGAAATATCATGAAAAAAATAATCTTTATACTCAGCACAGCGATAGCCTTGCAAGGATGCCAAAAGTTCTTGGACAAGCACCCATTTGCAAGCCTGACTCCTGATAAAACTTTTCAGAATGCCAGTGACATGGCTCTCTACGTAAATTCATTCTATGTAGACCAGACACCATCGGCCATGACCATTGCTACAACAGACAATCTTTCTGATAATATCTCAGGTGCTACCGTTCCTACACTCATGCAATCCTCCACGAATGCCAACAATGTGAGCGGATGGTCTTGGGGAACTTTGAGGAATATCAATTATTTCCTTGATAATTGTAATAACAGCACTGCTATTCCAGCTAGTACCCGTAATGGATTTGCCGCAGTGGCCAAATACTTCCGCGCCTGGTTTTATTTTGGCATGGTAAAACAATATGG
Organism: Chitinophaga sp.; assembly: GCF_019236475.1. Classification (GTDB taxonomy): domain Bacteria; phylum Bacteroidota; class Bacteroidia; order Chitinophagales; family Chitinophagaceae; genus Chitinophaga. Next base: position 1,334,412 of record NZ_JAFAIX010000012.1, on the reverse strand, counting down.
AGACGTACCTTGGTACAGCCATGCTTTAAGTCCAACCGACCCTGCATTGTATAAGCCAAGAGACCCAAGGACTTTGGTGATGGATTCTATTGTAGCGGATCTTGATTTCGCCATCGCCAATTTACCTGTTGCAAAAGACAACAGTAGTTCCACCATCACCAAATGGGTAGCGCTGGCATTCAAATCCAGGGTATGCTTGTTTGAAGGTACTTTTCGCAAGTACCATACGGAACTAAACCTTACCGCATCTGCAACCGATTTTCTTCAGAAATCAGCCGATGCTGCGTCACAAGTCATGAGTTCAGGATATTACAAATTGCATAACACCGGCAAACCACTGGCAGATTACCGGGCATTGTTCACTACAGAAACCCCTTGGTCTGATGAAATGCTGCTTGCTTCGGTATATAGTAATGCCTTAAAACAATGGAGTTCCCTCAACTACTATTTTACGAGTCCTACCTTCGGTAATAGAGTGAGCCTCAACAAACAGTTTGTGGATACCTATCTTAAACTGGACGGCTCTCGCTTTACAGATCAGCCAAATTTCGATACCATTAATTTTGTAAATGAAATGCAAGCGAGAGACCCGCGTCTCCAACAAACAATACGGTGTAATGGCTATAAACGTTTGGATGGTTCACCAGCACCACCCGACTATTCCGGCACATTTACAGGATACCAGGTGATGAAATATACCCTGGACGATAAAAGCCTGGACAATAAATCTCAGAATAACAATTCTATCCCCATTATCCGATATGCAGAAGTACTGCTGAACTATGCGGAAGCGAAAGCGGAACTGGGCCAATTTACCAACGCCGATTGGACAAATACAATTGCTTTGTTAAGAGCAAGAGCTGGAATTACTAATATTTCTTACCCAGCTACCGCAGACACGTATCTGGCTACTACCTACTTCCCTAATATTTCCGACCCTGCACTACTGGAAATCAGAAGGGAAAGAGGTATCGAATTTGCTTGTGAAGGCTACCGCTTTGACGACATCAGACGCTGGAAAGCAGGGTATTTAATGAGCATGCCTTATCTCGGTGTCTATGTTCCAGCGATGAACACTTCTTATGCGATGAATGGAGACGGTGTACTCAATGTATCCTTTGTAAGCGCCGTGCCTTCCAATCCTGTAAAAGGAGTATTTTATTACGTTATCGCAGGAAATTCAGTAATGTTAACAAACGGTACTTATGGCAACATCCACTGGTTAGCTAACTACGATGTATCCAGGGCATGGCAGGATAAATTCTATTATTATCCCATTCCAACCAGTGAATTGGTGTTAAATCCAAAATTAACACAAAGTCCTGGCTGGTAAGATTATGCTGGGGCTTACAGCAAAGCCATTTCAGTACAAACGCCATACTTGCGGTTCCGCCCTTCGGGCGGAACCGCTTTATTGAGCAGCAGATTTGTAGTCAGCCTACAATCTTCTTGATCCGGGAGTATAATTTCTTTAATTATTAGTACAATGTTGTAGAATGAAATATTTAGTTCTCTTCCTTTCATTACTGGGTACCAACATATGTTCTGCCCAATCCGTCCAGGATAGCACTGCAAAAAGAATATTGTTGCCTAATGGCTGGTCAATTACACCTATTGGCGAAAGTCTTCCACTCGGAGATCTACCATTAAATATTGCCATATCAAAAGACCAAAAAAGAATGGCTGTTACCAATAATGGAGAAGGACGCCAATCGCTACAATTAATTGATCCAGAAAAATTTGAAGTATTAGATGATATCACGATACCAAAGTCATGGTACGGCCTCAAATTTAGTAACAATGGGAAATCACTGTATGCCTCCGCAGGAAATGACAATGCGATCCTTCAATATCAAATTAAAAATGATAAACTTATCCTTTCAGACACATGCTATCTGAGCAATAATAAAAAAGAAAATATTTCACCTGCTGGGTTTGATATAGACGAGAAAACCAACCATTTGTATGTAGTAACAAAGGAAGACAACAGTCTGTATATACTGAACATCCACACAAAAGAAGTGGAAAAAAAGGTTTCTCTACTCTCCGAAGCATACACCTGTCTATTATCAAAAGACAAACATTATCTATTTATCAGCCTTTGGGGAGCAAAAAAAATTGCGCTGTATAATCTGCTGGAAAATAAAATCGATACTACGATTGAAGTGGGGGATCATCCCAATGATTTATTATTGTCCCAAAATGGAAAATGGTTATATGTGGCGAATGCCAACGACAATTCCGTATCCGTCATTGACACCAAAAATAAATCCATAGTCGAAACCCTCAATGCCGCGCTATACCCCAATGCGCCAAGCGGTTCCACGACAAACGCATTAGCACTGAGTAAAAACCAAAAGACACTATATATCGCAAATGCCGACAATAATTGCCTGGCGGTATTTGATGTGAGCCAACCAGGCAAAAGTGTATCAAAAGGTTTCATTCCAACTGGATGGTACCCCACAAGTATAAAAGTAATCGGAGAAAACATTTATGTCAGTAATGGCAAAGGATTTAATTCCATGCCTAATAGGAATGGACCCAATCCACTGGCCAGGAAACAAACAGTAACAAGCCATAAAAGCGGAGTAGATAAATCCATACCAGCACGACACATAGGGACACTTTTTACAGGCACGCTCAGTAAAATAAAAGTACCTTCTTCCCCTCAATTAGCCCTTCTATCTAAAATAGTATATAGTAATACCCCTTACAGTAAAGAAAAAGAAATGAACGCCCCAGGACAGGAAGGAAACCCTGTTCCAGTAAAAGTAGGAAACCCATCACCCATTAAATATGTGTTTTACATCATCAAAGAAAACAGAACATTTGACCAGGTATTGAGCGATGTTCCTGGCGCAGAGGGAGATACCAGCTTATTGTTGTTCGGTGAACAATATACGCCCAATCAACATGCGCTGGTAAAGGATTTCGTATTGCTGGATAACTTTTACTGCGATGCAGAAGTAAGCGCCGACGGACATGATTGGAGTTTAGGCGCTTATGCAACAGACTACCTAGAAAAAACTTGGCCCACCAGTTACGGGGGAAGAGGCGGCTCTTATGATGGGGAAGGTTTTCGCCCAATTGCCAATAATAAGGGTGGCTTTATCTGGGATAATTGTAAACGAAATAACGTCAGCTACAGAAGCTATGGTGAATTTGCAGGAGTAAATAAACCTAATATAGATATCTTGAAAGATCATATCTGCCCCAATTACGACTGGTCTTTAAACGTGAAAGATACCAGCAAATTCAGGCTTTGGCAGAAAGATTTCGATTCATTAATAGCACATCATGCGCTTACTGCTTTAAATACCATCCGATTTGGGAACGATCACACGGAAGGAATGCAAATAGGAAGACCCACTCCCTATGCACATATTGCAGATAATGACCTGGCGGTAGGGTTATTTGTAGAACATCTAAGCAAAAGCCCCGTTTGGAATGAATCAGTTGTTATCATTGTAGAAGATGATGCACAAAACGGATCGGATCATATTGATGCACATAGAAGTACCATGTACCTCGCCGGCCCCTATATTAAACGAGGTACGATTGATCATACCATGTATTCTTCCTCTTCTGTTTTAAGGACTATTGAACTGATACTGGGTTTGCCTCCTATGACGCAATATGACGCAGCAGCCACTCCTTTATGGAGATCATTCACGAGTACTCCCGATTTCACACCATTCCATCATCTGCCTTCAAATGTAAATCTGGATGAGAAAAATATTAAGATAACACCAGCAGCCATTCAAAGCGCCGCCTTTAACTTCTCCAAAGAAGACGATATTTCAGACCGTTTGTTTAATGAAGTATTATGGCAAGGACTCAAAGGAAAACCTGCGCCACCAAGCGTTCACGCAGCCTTCATTATAGCCGACAACAAAAAAAAGGATAACGATTAACTGTAACCCTTAAAATACCTCCTACTTAATAAAGAAATGGCGTATCAAATTTGATACGCCATTTCTTTATTATTGGGTGATCTAAGGGATGTTTTATTTCGTATAGTCTTTCGGTTTAGCTCCCATTACAAAAGTAATTATCCCTCCATTCATAATATCCGAATGGCCAATGGCAAGCTGTTTCCAAGGTTTGCCGTTCAGTAATACCTGTTGTACATACACATTTTTATCCGACTGGTTTTTCACATCTACTACAAATGTTTTTCCATTCTCCAGTTGTAAGGTAGCCTTATCCACAGCAGGACTTCCCAGCTCATACTGATCAGAACCCGGACACATAGGATAAAAACCGAGCGAGGAGAAAATATACCAGGCGCTCATCTGTCCGCAGTCGTCATTACCACCGAGGCCATCAGGGCCAGGGTGGTACATCTTCCGTAAAATCATTCTTACTCTATCCTGGGTTTTCCACGGCTGTCCAGTATGATTATACAAGTATACCACATGATGCGAAGGCTCATTGCCATGTACGTAGTTACCAATAATACCATCACGGGTTATATCCTCTGTTTCTGCGAAATATTTATCTGGTAATTCCATGGTAAAGAGGGAATCCAAATGTTGCGCGAATTGTTTTTTTCCACCCATCATCTCAATCATATCTGCCGGATATTGTGGCACATACAAACTATAATTCCAGGCATTCCCTTCAATAAAGCCCTGGTCGTGCGTTTGCAGCGGATCAAAGTTTTGCTTGAAGCTACCATCGCTTAATCGCGGACGCATAAACCCGGTACTACGATCATATACATTTTTATAGTTGAGCGAGCGTTTGATGAATTCGTCATAGATCTCCTGACGGCCTAATTTCTTTGCTACCTGGGCAATACACCAGTCGTCATAGGCGTATTCCAATACTTTAGAAACAGATGAACCTTCTTTATCCTCTGGGATAAAACCTTTGTCTATATAGTAACCCAAACCATCATAAGTACGATGGCGTGCAGTGGTTACACAGGCATCCAGGGCTTTATGGGTATCAAAGGGTGCATTGCCTTTCATAATAGCATCTGCAATTACGGAAACGCTGTGGTAGCCAATCATACACCAGTTTTCATTGGCATAGTGCGACCACACTGGCAGCATATGCTGCGCACTCTGCTCATAATGCGCCATCATAGAGCGAATCATATCCGCATTCCTGGAAGGCTGAATAACGTTGAAGAAAGGGTGTAACGCACGATAGGTATCCCAGAGAGAGAAGGTTGTATAATTCGTATAACCATTTGTGTTATAAGTATTCATATCCAGTCCACGATAAGCGCCGTCTACATCCATATAAGTAGTTGGATTGATAAAAGCGTGGTACATGGCGGTATAGAAATTCTCTTTCTCTTCTCTACTAGCAGATTCAATGTGAATTTTATTTAGCTCCTTCGCCCATAATTGCTGTGCATCTCGTTTCACCTGATCAAAATCCCATCCAGGTATTTCTGCCTGCAAGTTTTTAAGAGCTCCTGTAGTGCTTACGGGAGACAAGGCCATTTTGATTTTAATCTTTTCTCCAGGGGTGGTTTGGAAGTCGAAATAAGCACGTATCTGCTTACCAGCCATTTCCGGAAAATCATGGAATTGGTCAAACTTTCGCCAGAAGCCTCTATACACATCTTTGGCATAATTGCGATGGCCATAATGCTGAATAGGCTTGGAAAATACCATAGCGAAATACTCTATTCGCGTACGTGCCCAACCGTTAGTTTGTCTAAAACCTGTTACCAGCGTATCGTTCTCTACACGGATATACGTCCAGACATTTTTATTTTCATAATTGTAAATGTTAGACATCATATCCAAGATGATATGTGCTGTCCCGTTTTCAGAGAAAGTATATTGATGAAATCCAACCCGGTTGCTGGTTGTCATCTCAGCGGTAATGTTATGGTCTTCCAGTTTTACTTTATAATAACCTGGTTCAGACACTTCCGTATTATGATTAAATACAGAGCGGTAGCCCGTTTCTGGATGGTCTGCTGTACCAGGATTTAATTGTAGCTCGCCAGTGGTAGGCATGATAAGGAAATCCCCCAGATCAGAATGCCCAGTGCCACTAAAGTGAGTATGACTGAAGCCAACTATAGTTTTGTCTTCATACTGATATTCAGCACAATACTTATACACATCTGGGTTATACTTTCCATTCATTTCATATGGAATCGTGTCTGTTTCCGGGCTTAACTGTACAGCGCCGAAGGGAACGGTAGCGCCGGGGTAGGTATGTCCCATGCGCATAGTGCCCGTAATGGGCTTTACATATTGCAGTACATTTTCCTGGGCAGTGGCCACGCCAGTAATAGCCAGCAGTAGTGGCAGTAATACTTTCTTCATGGTTGATAATTAAGGTTATTCTAAAAAGTACATCCCGAAGAATCGGGATGAAATAGTTACAGTGAACAATGAAATCGTTCTAATATATTTACTTCGCGGTAGACCAGGAATAAGGGTAATCCGCCGGATTCGTGCCTTTATTTTTGGCAGGATCCGCACCCATATTGAATATCAGCTTTCCACCTTTTTGAAGGTCTTCATGACTGATCCAATTTTTCGTATAGTCTTTACCGTTAAGTGAAGCTTTTTGTACGTAGAGATTTTTCTCGCTGTTTGCAGGAGCGTCGATTTCCATCACCTTACCATCTTCCAGGGTCATGGTGAGTTTGGAGAAGAGCGGCGTACCCAGTACATACTGTGGCGTACCCGGACAAACAGGATAAAAGCCCATCGCAGAGAATACGTACCAAGCGGAAGTTTGACCGTTGTCCTCATCGCCGCAATAGCCATCAGGAGTAGATTTATACAGTCGTTCCATCACTTGGCGTACCCAGTACTGCGTTTTCCAAGGCTGACCAGCATAATTATACAGGTAAATCATATGCTGAATAGGTTGGTTGCCATGAGCATATTGTCCCATATTCATGATCTGCATTTCACGAATCTCGTGAATAACGCTGCCATAGTAGCTTTCGTCGAATGTAGGAGGCATAGTGAAAACAGAGTCCAGCATCTTCACAAACATATCTTTTCCACCCATTAACTCAGATAATGAGTGCACGTCATGGAACACAGACCAGGTATAATGCCAGGAATTACCTTCTGTGAAAGCATCTCCCCATTTGAATGGATTGAAAGGCGTTTGGAATTTGCCATCTTTATTTTTACCACGCATCAGTTTAGTTTCCGGATCGAACACGTTACGGAAATTCTGGGAGCGCTTGGTAAACAACTGCAGTTCTGCCTTTGGACGGTTCAGCGCTTTCGCCAATTGGAGAATGGTGAAGTCGTCGTAAGCATATTCCAATGTGCGGGCAGTATTCTCATTGATGTTCACATCGTATGGAATATAACCCAGTGTATTATAGTATTTCACCCCTTTACGACCTACAGATTCCAGTGGTCCTTCGTTCTCTGTATTCTTCAGGATCGCTTGGTACAAAGTGTTGATATCGTATCCACGAATACCTTTAATATAAGCATCAGCAATCAGCGAAGCGGAGTTGGAGCCAATCATACAATCACGGTGGCCAGGACTAGCCCATTCAGGCAGCCAGCCGCTTTCTTTGTAAGCATTCGCCAGCCCTTCCATAATGTGACTACTCAGACTAGGATACATCAAGGTGAAGAACGGATGCACTGCGCGGAAAGTATCCCAGAAACCATTGTCTGTAAACATGTAGCCAGGGCGGACTTCACCATTATAAGGACTGTAGTGTACAATCTCTTTTTTAGCATTGATCTCGTAAAACTTACGAGGGAACAGCAATACTCTATACAGTGAAGAGTAGAAAGTACGCACTTGTTCTGGTGTACCACCTTGTACGGCAAGGCGGCCCAGTTCTTTATTCCAGATAGCCTTTGCCTTATTGCGGGTAACATCAAAATTATCGTTCCCTATTTCGTTTTTCAGGTTCAGTTCTGCTTGGTCAAAGGAGATAAAGGAAGACGCGGTTTTCACGTTCACTTTCTCGCCTCTCGTAGTTTTGAAGCCAACAATGGCGCCACTATGATCCGCCTGCATTTCCAGTTTGCCCGCTACCAGTACGCTATCGTGCCAGGTATTCGTAACCGTAAATGGTTTATCGAAAGTGATGACGAAATAATTTTTGAAATTAGCAGGCACACCACCGCTATTCTTAGTGGTATAACCAATAATTTTCTTCTCTTCAGGAATAATTTTGATATAGGAACCTTTATCAAAAGCATCTACTACGAGGAAAGCGCTATCTGTAGCAGGATAGGTAAACCTAAGCTGGGCGGCTCTTTCGGTAGGTGTGATTTCTGTGGTCACATCTGCATCTGCCAAGTAAACGCTGTAGTAGTAAGGTTTAGCGATTTCAGATTTATGGGAAAACCAGCTAGCTCTTTTGTTCTGATCAAATTTCAGCGTACTGTTGACAGGCATTATCGCAAACTGGCCATAGTCGTTGATCCACGGTGATGGTTGATGCGTTTGTTTGAAGCCTCTCATCTTATCGGCGGTGTATTGGTATGCCCAGCCATTGCCCATGGTGCCTGTTTGTGGCATCCAGAAGTTCATCCCCCAGGGAAGCGCAATAGCAGGGTAGGTGTTACCGTTAGAGAGACTTACCTTGGAGTCTGTTCCCATCAACGTATTTACCCATTCTACCGGTTCAGTGACTTTATCCACAGTCTGGCTCTTGGCGCCGCCATACATTAAAAATAAAGCTGCTGTTAGCAATCCAACTTTTTTCATACTTGTCTATATAAATGGAAAATCTTTACAAAATCGATTTAGCACAGGCCTATAAAAAAAGATTCGCTGGTTGAATCTTCACTATCGCTCATAAGTTGTGTACTAAAAGTATTAAATTTTTTCAGATCCTAAGACAAATATCTATTTATTTTTTTAACAGCAATGGGTTAGGTGGAACTGCGAACAATCAGTTTTCCAGGGAGGGTTACCTGCGACTCTTTCAGCGGGCCCTGTTGTTTGTCTAATTGCTTCATCAGCAGGGTGATAGCCTTGCTGGCGATGCCTTCTATCGGCTGTTCGATGCAGGTAATGCCGGGAGGGTATAATCGGAAGATATCGTGATCATCGAAGCAGATCACCGCCATATGCTTAGGCATACTGAGTTTGAGGCGACCCAGCGCTTCCAAACCAAGGATACCTAGGTAGTTAGTAGCAAAGAAGATAGCGTCCAGATCGCGGTTTTCCCGGATAAAGGCTTCCAGGTGAGCGAGGTTTTGCTCTCTACTGTCGTGATAATTGAGCTCCACCATCCTTTTTTTACGGAAGGGGATTTCCATTTTCCGCAGCGCTTGTACGTAGCTGCGTTGACGTTCGCTCAATTGGATAAGGGAGATATCCACACTGACATACCCAATTTTTCGGTATCCTTTTTCGAAGAGGTGATCCATGCCCAGTTGTACACCATGAAAGTTATCGATCAGTACATAGGGCGCTTTGATACCTGGGAAATAGCTATCCATCAGCACTACAGGCTTATGCATCTGTACGAGGCGGCGGATATCGTTCTCCATACCTGGTGCAGGAGTTATTAGGTAGCCATCCACCATCTGGCGGCCCAACATACGGATGAGTTCGCCACCTTTTTCCGCATTATTTTCCGTACTACAGTAAACTACATTGTACCCTAGGCGTTCCGCTTCAATCTCAATAGTGCGGGCCAGGCTGGCAAAGAAGCTACCAGAGATGCTTTCCACAATGAGGCCCAGAGTTTTGGACTGACCAGTACGCAAGTTAACCGCTACACGATGGGGTTCGTAGCCGGATTGATTAACAACACCCATGATTTTTTGAGCCACCTCATCGCGGATACGCATTTGTTTGGCCTTACCATTTAAAACAAATGATACCGTACTCGGTGCTACACCAGCCATTCTGGCTACATCTTTGAGCGTCAATCTCTTCATTTCGGGAATATTTTGGATAGTTAAAGAACAGGTGTTCAGGCTCAGTTCAGCATGATTCCACCCATCCTTGGATTTCCGGGGGCGGAAATTACAAAAATAGTCGCAGACCATTTTAAAATGCTTAACTTACCCATGAGAATTTGCAATCTGAATAATATACGATGGATTTCTGCGTTTAGCAGTAAAAATCCCTCGTTTTTTTCCATCCAGGAGCAGTTAAGGCTGTAGCCAACTATACACGGAATTACATGAAGCAACTCACTAACATAACGGATCCAGTATTTATCAAGCCTACCAGCGAATCAGTGTTCGACAGGCTTTTCAAACGTATGATCAAAGATGAACGTGATCTTCCCTTTGTATATCTTACGTTGAAAATCACCTTTACGTTGTGGCCACTGGCTATCCTGCTGTATATACCTGGAACCGTTTCCTGGCTCTGGTGGACAGCCGCCATCGTATATCAGATCCTGAACAATGTCGTGTTTAAAGGTCCTTTTGGCTTGATGTTGCATTGTACTAGTCACCGCGCTTTCTTCGAGCGGAAATACCAAATTCTCAACCACTATCTCCCTTGGGTACTAGGTCCCCTCTTCGGACAAACGCCAGAAACTTATTATAGTCACCATATCGGAATGCACCATCCGGAAAACAATATGCCGGAGGATGAAAGTTCTACCATGTCCTACCAGCGAGATTCTTTCCGGGGCTTTCTTCATTACCTGGGCAGTTTCTTCTTTGCTGGTATTTACCATCTGGCCATGTATTTTGTAAGAAAAAAGCGTAAACAATTGCTGATACGCTCTGTGCGAGGCGAATTATTGTTTATTCTTGGCTGTGTAGGTCTATCTTTCATCAATTTTCCTGCAACTTTCGTAGTATTTATATTGCCGTTTATTATTTCCAGGATCATTATGATGGTGGGCAACTGGGCGCAACATGCCTTTGTCTGCGCAGCAGATCCAAACAATGCCTACAAAAACAGTATTACCTGTATAAATACTAAATACAATCATAAATGTTGGAATGATGGTTATCATATCAGCCATCACGTGAAACCTAACATGCACTGGACAGATCATCCCGTATATTTCCGCAAAACCCTCGAGGAATACACCAATAATGACGCGATTGTATTCGATGGTATCCACTTCCTGCATGTGTGGTTATGGCTCATGTTCAAACGTTACGATCTCCTAGCAAAGCATTTTGTGAATATCAACGGGAAATACAAATCTGATGAAGAAATCATCGCTTTCCTGAAGGGACGCACCCGCAAAATCAATGTGGTAGCGGAACCTGCATTGGCGGCTGCCTAATAGTGTCTATTTGTCATATTATAGAAATATCAACTTATTGGCCAGGGACAGAGGTTTAAAAAACCTCTGTCCCTGCTGCTTTTAGAGGATTTTAACAGATATTATAACAGAATATCTTAATGATTATGATTATTCATAACAATAAGTACTAAATTTGCGCTCTAACTTTTTTTATATAAAGTAAACAATATGCGTACTGTTACACTGAAAAGGGTTGTGATCACTGGTTTGGGAGCATTAACACCTATCGGGAATGATGTAAATACTTTTTGGAGCAACTTGAAAGCTGGCGTTAGTGGCGCTGGTCCCATCACTAAATTTGACACCACAGAGTTCAAAACAAAATTTGCCTGTGAAGTGAAAAATTTCGATGTGGAAAAATATATGGATAAAAAAGAAGCCCGCAAAATGGACAACTTCACACAGTACGCTATGGCGGCTGCTCATGAAGCTGTTGTGGATGCAGGCCTCGATAAAGAAGGTGTTGATAAAACCAAAGTTGGTGTTATCTGGGCTTCCGGTAACGGTGGTATGCTGACGTTCGAGGAGCAAATCGTGGAATTTGCGCAGGCCAACTTCGTTCCTAAATTCAATCCATTCTTTATTCCGAAACTGATTTCCGACATCGCTGCCGGCCAGATCGCCATGAAATACGGTTTCATGGGTATTAACTTCTGTACAGTTTCTGCTTGTGCTTCTTCCAGCAGTGCGCTGGTGGATGCATTCAATTATATCCGCCTTGGTAAAGCTAACGTAATCGTTGCTGGTGGCTCTGAAGCGCCTGTAACTCGCGCTGGTATTGCCGGCTTTAACGCACTGAAAGCATTGTCTACCCGCAACGACGATCCTACTACCGCTTCTCGTCCTTTCGACGCTGATCGCGATGGTTTCGTAATGGGCGAAGGTGCTGGTGCTATCATCCTCGAAGAATATGAACACGCTATCGCCAGAGGTGCTACTATCTACGGCGAAATGATCGGCGGCGCTATGACCTGCGATGCCTACCACCTGACCGCTACCCATCCTGAAGGACTCGGCGCCAGACTCGGTATGGAACAGGCCCTGGAAGATGCTGAAATCACCACTGCAGATGTTGATTATATCAACTCCCACACCACTTCTACCCCTGTTGGAGACGTGAGCGAACTGAAAGCAATCGTGGCTGCCTTCGGCGACCATGCGGAAAAAGTGAACGTTAGCGCCACCAAATCCATGACAGGTCACCTGCTCGGTGCTGCAGGTGCTATCGAAGCAATCGCTTGTATCAAAGCTACTCAGGAAGACATCGTTCCTCCTACCATCAATACCACCACCCTCGGTGAAAATATTCCAACTAACCTGAACTTGACCCTGGGGAAAGCCCAACATCGTACAGTGAATGTTGCGATGAGTAACACCTTCGGCTTCGGTGGCCACAACGCAATCTGCGTATTCAAAAAATACAAAGCGTAACAAAATAACGCTTTAATATATTGCCTGAAGGCATGGGCGGGACCAATGGTCCCGCCTTTTTTATTCCCGCTTGCGATCAAACCAGCGCCAACGGCGCTGGTTTGATCGCGAAACGGTTTTATCCCGCGCCTGCGGCACGGGATAAAACATCACTGTACCAAACACTAGTATATAATCAAAAGAATAGAAAAAATCAGGTAACTTTATACCTTAATTTCCGTTCACCATTCCACCGCTTCTTTTAAGATGCTGCTAACCTGGAAACTATAATCCTAAGCGGAGAATGCACCGTGTGAACACCCAATATACTATGGCAAAGAAAAAAGAGAATGTATCCGCCACGCCGGCTCCACAGATACTTTCAGATGACCATATCGCCGTTTTCGGTGCAAGGGAACATAATCTGAAAAATCTGGACCTGCAGTTGCCCAAAAACAAACTGGTAGTAATCACCGGTATCAGCGGCAGTGGAAAATCTTCACTAGCCTTCGATACCATCTACGCGGAAGGTCAACGCCGCTATATGGAGAGCTTCTCCGCATATGCACGCCAGTTCATCGGCGACATGGAAAGACCCAATGTGGATAAAATCACCGGCCTGTCACCAGTGATCTCCATAGAACAAAAAACTACTAACAAAAACCCACGTTCTACCGTAGGTACCATCACGGAGATATATGACTTCCTCCGACTGCTGTTCGCCCGTATCGGTGTTGCCTATTCTTACAATACCAACAAACGGATGACCCGCTTCTCGGAAGAGGAAATCATCGCGCATCTCTTCAAAAATTTTAACAAGAAAAAACTGGTCATACTCGCACCCCTCGTACGCGGCCGTAAAGGTCACTACCGCGAACTCTTTGAACAGGTACGCAAACAAGGCTACCTCAAAGTACGTGTGGACGGGGAAATCCTCGATCTGAAGGAACGTATGCAGGTAGACCGATACAAAATACATGATATCGAACTGGTGATCGATCGCATCCAAGTGCAGGAAGATGCCCGTACTCGCATCAGTCAGAGCGTGCAAAAAGCCCTGAACATGGGTAAAGGCCTCCTCTTTATCCAAGATCACGATAGCGGAAAGGTTAGCCAGTTCAGTAAACAGTTGATGTGTGAAGACACGGGTCTCTCTTACGAGGAACCGTCTCCCAACACTTTCTCTTTTAATTCTCCCTATGGCGCATGCCCACGCTGTAAAGGTCTTGGTAGCATCTACCAGATAGATATGAACGAAGTCATTCCCGACTACAACGTATCCCTCAATGATGGCGGCCTAAAACCATTGGGAGAAGCCCGTGATACCTTTACCTTTAAACAGGTACAGCAACTCGCGAAAAAATATAAATTCTCCCTGACGGCACCTATTGCTGACATACCGAAGAAAGCCCTCAATGTGTTGCTCTTCGGCGACGAAAACGGTGCACTGGACCAGGAAGTAGACCTGGAAGCAAATATCGATACTAGCAAGTACGCAACGGAATTCGAAGGGGTGATCAATACGGTACGCCGATTCTTCGCAGACACGGCCTCCGATCACGTACGCAACTGGGCCGAAGGATTCATGCAGTTAAGCACCTGCCCGGAATGTAACGGCACCCGCCTGAAAAAGGAAAGCCTGTTCTTCAAAGTGGATGAAAAAAATATTTCCGAACTGGGAAATATGGACCTGGATAAACTCCAACTGTGGTTCACCAAAATCGAAGACAGACTGGAAAACAAACAGAATGTTATTGCCAAAGATATCCTGAAGGAAATCAGGGAAAGATTAGGCTTCCTGCTGAACGTAGGTCTGAGCTACCTGACCCTCAACCGCGCTACCCGCACCCTCAGTGGAGGCGAATCTCAACGTATTCGCCTAGCTACGCAGATAGGTTCTCAATTGATGGGTATCACCTATATCCTCGATGAGCCTAGCATCGGCCTACACCAACGCGATAACATGCAACTGATCGATGCCCTCCGCAACCTGAAAGATATGGGCAATACCGTGATCGTTGTAGAACACGATAAGGATATTATGCTGCATGCAGATCACCTTGTAGATATAGGCCCAGGAGCAGGCGTACACGGCGGACAAATAGTCGCTGCGGGCACTCCTAAAGAAATCCTTCGCCTGAAAACGCCTACTGCTGGCTATCTGAACGGCTCTACTTCTTCACCGATCCCTGAAAGACGCAAAGGCAATGGCAATAGCCTGGAGCTCAAAGGTGTTACCGGCAACAACCTGAAAAACGTTAGCGTGAAATTCCCACTGGGCACTTTCCTCTGTGTAACAGGCGTTTCCGGCAGTGGTAAATCTACCCTGATCAACGAAACATTATACCCTATTCTCTCCAAACATGCGTACGATTCCAAACTCGTACCCATGCCATATAAGAGCATCAAAGGGCTGGAAAATATCGATAAGGTGATTGAAATTGACCAATCGCCCATCGGACGTACGCCACGGAGTAACCCGGCTACTTATTGCGGGTTCTTTACGGATATTCGTACGCTCTTTGCACAGGTGCCGGAAGCCAAAATCCGAGGATATAATGCGGGGCGCTTCTCCTTCAACGTGAAAACCGGTCGCTGTGATGTTTGTGAAGGCGGTGGCATGCGTGTCATCGAAATGAACTTCCTCCCGGATGTATATGTACACTGCGAAAAGTGTAATGGTCGCCGTTATAACAGGGAAACATTAGAAATCCGCTACAAAGGCAAATCTATCTCTGATGTACTGGATATGACTGTGGACGAAGCAGTGGAATTCTTCCAAGCAGTTCCATGGATCTATCGTAAGATTAAAACCTTACAAGATGTAGGCCTGGGCTACATTACACTGGGACAATCTGCCGTAACCCTCTCCGGAGGCGAGGCACAACGTGTAAAACTGGCTACTGAGTTATCTAAAAAAGATACCGGGAAAACCATCTATATCCTGGACGAACCTACTACGGGTCTGCACTTCCAGGATATCCAGCTACTGTTGCAGGTTTTGAACAAACTGGTAGACCGTGGCAATACCGTTTTGGTCATTGAACACAACCTGGATGTTATCAAGATGGCGGATTATATTATAGACCTCGGCCCTGAAGGCGGTGCCGGTGGCGGTACTATCCTCTGCACAGGAACGCCTGAGCAGGTTGTCACCTGTAAAGACAGCCATACGGCGCGTTTTCTGAAAAAGGAGCTGGGAATTTAATATATTGCCAACGGAAATTTCAGCATGAAGAATATTTATAAACTATTGATCGCAGGCGCATTCCTTCTGGGAATGGCCGCCTGCGAAAATGAAACGAAAGTTTGCGACCAGACGCTTCGTGCGGACCTACACATAGGTTTTCGCCACGACAGCGCCGGAATTGTCAGGGATACTATCTTCAGAGCCGTTACCACACTGGCACTGAACCGCGATACCCTGCTTAAAAACAACAGCACCAACAATATCTATTTTCCACTGTCGCCAGTGGCCGACAGTAGCCAGTTTATGCTGAAAATAGATTCTCTCCTTCAAGGAGATACGCTCACGTTCAGGTATAAACGTACTCCGGTGTTCATCTCCGCAGGATGTGGCTTCGGCACTACCTACACAATAGATACAGTGTTATTCACTACTCACCTGATCGATTCTGTCAAGTTTATCAATAAGTCCGTAACCAATAGCAATGACACGCACCTATATATTTTCTATTTTAACGAGTAGCTGCTTGCTCAGCTTTGCTGCGTTGGCTCAAAACAAGCCAGCAACGCCTGTTGCCAAACCAGCAGATACCACGCATGTCATCACCAAAGGGAAAATCACTCCTGAGCCGAAAGATAGCTCATGGCTGATCCCTGGCGGGTTACGGGTAGGTGTGGACTTAAGCCGTTTCATCAATAATGCGTACTATCCTTACCGTCAGGAATATACGGTAGTAGCAGATGCTAGAATCACTCCCAGTTTGTTCGCTGCTGTTGAACTGGGTTATACGAATACACCACACTCAGATTCCAACTACACCTATAAAGGGAATGGGATGTTTGCCACATTGGGCATAGACTACAATTTCCTGAAAAGACAATATCCTAGTGAAAGGAATATGTTCTTCGGCGGCCTCCGTTATGGATTTTCTCACTTTAATTTCGAGGTGCCTTCTTATACACAGCATTCATCTTATTGGGGTGGACAAGTGGCGGGAAGCTATCCTAAAACCAACGCCAATGCACATTGGATAGAACTCGTATTGGGTCTTAAAACGGAAGTCTTGAAAAATCTGTTCCTGGGTTGGAACGTAAGAGAAAGAATCCTGTTAAATACAGTAAAAACAAATGATGGATTCACACCATTAACTATTCCCGGCTTCGGGAGTGGTAGCAAACGGGCTGTTTTTGATATGCAGTACACGATTTCCTACGTGATACCTTTCTACAAAATCAGAGAACATTATCACCCGCCAGCACCGAAAAAGCAACCTAAAAAATAAAAGCATTCTACAGCCCTCGCCTAAGGCGAGGGCTATTTCATTCCTAAAGCAAAAGGCTATCTGGCGCCAGCTCACCGCGCGAAGCGCGGAACTAAAAATCGATGCCTTCGGCATCGATTTCCTTAATCAATGATATTATTTCAGCATTTCCACATGTGGAATACCATCTTCCAGATAAGTATCACTAACCGTCTTGAACCCCAAAGAACCATAAAATTTCTCCAAGTACTGCTGCGCTCCAATACGCACAGGCTGTTCGCCATACTGCTGATATAACTGGCGCAGCGACTCTTCCATTAATTCCCTGCCAGCTCCTTTACCACGGGCAAAAGGCGCCGTTACCACTCTTCCAATACTAGCTTCTGCAAACTTAATTCCTTTATCAAAAAGCCGCGTATATGCCGCCAGTCGGTTACGGGTATCATATCCCATGAGATGCAGGGCCTTCTGATCAGAAAAATCCATATCCAGGTACGGACATTTTTGCTCCACTACAAATACCTCACTGCGCAAATGCAGCAGGGCATAGAGTTCTGTGGTTGTCAACTCACTAAACTTTTTTAAATCCCAACGCATAATGTATAATTTAAAACCATTTATCCTATTCACATAAAAATACAGGAAGCTTTGAATAATCCTGCTATTTTTATCCCCCAGATGAACTTTTAAAATCAAAGCGCAATATGGGAACCAACATTAACCCGTTCCTTTCACTGGAACATATCACGGTAAGATACCTCGATAAAACCCTCTTTTCCAACCTTACCTGGGAAATCCAACCCAATGAACAATGGGCTATTACAGGCCCTGGAGGGTCAGGCAAAACCGCCTTACTGAATACCATTCTTGGTAAGTTTAATATTATCAATGGTAGTATTCATTACCACTTTTATGACGATTGGAAACAAATCCATACCGTTACCGATCCTTATTTCAACTATCGCAACCTGATCGCATATGTCGGTCATCATCATACGTTTAAGAATAATTCCAATACCACCACGGATTTCTACTACCAACAACGGTTCAACAGTATGGATTCCGAAAACTCCGCTACGGTAAGTGAACACCTGGATATCACGGAAGTACCGGCATTACTGGCTCCGCTGAAGATTCAAACCTTACTGGATAAGCGATTGATTAAGCTTTCCAACGGGGAAACCCGCCGGGTAATGATTGCGCACGCCCTTCTGAAAAAACCGCAGTTGCTAATGCTCGACAATCCTTATATCGGTCTGGATGTCCAGACCCGCAAGGATTTCAGCGAGATGGTAAATGCGATTATCGCTGGCGGCACAACTGTATTGCTGTCTACCTCACCACAAGAAATTCCGGATCATATCACCCATGTCCTTACGCTGGAAAATGGTAATATAACGGGCAAGTATACACGTGAGGAATTTAGGGAGACACGTGTCTCTCCACAACACACCGTGCAACTCCCGGCTTTGGAAGCGGATAAAATCGCGCAGCTAGTTCAAAATAGTCACCAGGACTCCTTTGAGCATATCATTCGCATGGAAAATATCCGCGTGAAATATGGCGAAAATATCATTTTGGAAGACATCAACTGGTCGGTTCGGCAGCATGAAAAATGGGCATTGCTGGGGCATAACGGGGCAGGAAAATCCACTTTACTGAGTCTTGTCAATGGCGATAACCCACAAGCATATGCCAATAAACTCTGGCTTTTTGACCGCAGACGCGGCTCCGGAGAAAGCATATGGGACATCAAGAAAAGAATAGGCTTCATTTCCCCAGAATTACACCAATACTTTACCGCCAGGGATAACTGTATGCAGGTCATTTGCTCCGGCTTTTCGGATATCATCGGTAGCACAAAGCCCGCCACCGAAGAACAGCAAAGAATAGCTGCCGGATGGATGGAGGTACTGGAGATCGACCATGCTGCAACAACGCCCTTCAAGCAACTGCCAGAAAGCACGCAGCGCTTGGTTCTACTAGCAAGAGCACTGGTAAAAAACCCGCCCCTGCTTATCTTCGATGAGCCCTGTCAGGGACTGGACCAGCAACAAAAGCAACATTTCAAGCAGGTGATCGAACAACTCTGTGAACATATGGCAGTAACCCTGATCTACGTGACCCATTATGAAGAGGAGCTACCCGCCTGCGTGAACAAATTCCTCCGACTGGAAAGGGGACACATGATATAATATGTATATTCGCACCAACTATTTAGTTAATCACCATAATAAATTCGTGATGTTCCCAAAACTACGTTTTGCTATTCTGGCATCCTTATTTTGTGTAGCAATTGTTTGTTTGTTCAATAGTTGTTCAACAACCAAGAAGGAACCCAATACGGCATATGCTAAGTATATCGAAGCATATACTGCCGGTATTATTTCCAAACAAAGCGCCATCCGTGTACACCTTGCCGGACAGGCCAATGTTACACATACAGAAAATGAACCTGTAGACAAACAGGTATTCGATTTTTCTCCTTCCATCAAAGGAAAAACCTACTGGATCGATGCCACCACCATCGAATTCAGACCCGATGAAAATTTGCAGCCTGGCAAAAAGTACAGCGCGAAATTCAGTCTGGGTAAGGTGATGAACGTTCCTTCCGAACTCAAATCCTTCGATTTTGATTTCAAGGTAATGGAACCTTCTTTCAGCGTGGATTTGGGAGGCTTAAAATCCGAAAACAACACCTCTATGGACCGTATGACGTTCTCCGGCACCATCAATACCGCCGATGCAGAACAACCACAATCCATTGAGAAAATTCTGACTGCTAACTATCTCGGTAAATCACTACCAATTAAATGGGAACATAATGCAGCAGAACACACTTCTAAATTTACCATCAGCGGTATCGTACAACAGCAGAATGCCAGCACCATGGACATCACCTGGTCAGGCGCTCCGCTGAAAATCAGCACGGAAGGCAAACAAACCATAGATGTTCCTGCCATCGGCGATTTCAAAGTATTGGATGTAAAAGCCATGGCCGATCCGGAGCAACACCTGCTGATTCAATTCTCTGATCCAATCAGCATGGCCCAGTCACTGGAAGGGCTTATCAGCATCAGCGGACAGAGCGATCTGCGCTACAGCATCGATGGTAGCGAAGTGCGCGTATATGCACCTAACCGCCTGGAAGGAAATTACGCTGTTGTCATCAACGAAGGTATCCTCAACATCACCGATAAAAAACTGGGTAAATCATATACCTCCAATGTTAACTTCGAGAACACCATGCCATCCGTGGAAATCCCTGGAAAAGGCGTGATTCTGCCGGAAAGTAACAAAATGGTGATGCCGTTTGAAGCCGTAAACCTGAAAGCAGTAGATGTCACCATCGTCAAAATATTCGAGAATAATATCCCGCAATATCTACAGCGCAACGACCTGAACGGTTCAGAAGAACTGCGTCGTGTAGGCCGTCCCGTAGTAGAGAAAACCATCCGACTGGATAACGACAAATCAGTAAACCTGCATAAGAAAAACCGTTTCTTCCTGGATCTGGATCAACTGATCCGTTCCGAACCAGGCGCTATCTATCGTATCACCATCGGTTTCCGCCGGTCTTATGCCCTCGCGTCCTGTGCTGCCAAAGCCAATAAGGACGATGATAATAGCAGCGGCAGTAGTGCCGACTACTCCGAAGAAGAAGGAGAGTATTACGGAGAAAAGATTGATGAGGATGATGAATTCTGGCAGAGATACGATTCCTACTATCCAATGGGCTACAAATGGGATGAACGTGAAGATCCTTGTACGCAGTCCTATTATAACAGAGACAGATGGGTATCCCGCAACGTGATCTCCTCCAATATCGGTTTGACCGCCAAACGCGGCAACGATAACAGTATGTTGGTAGCGGTAACGGATATACGCGATACCAAACCATTGATGGCAGTAGAACTGGAGCTGTTAGACTATCAGAACCAGGTTATCTTCAAAACGAAGAGTGACGGAGATGGTCTTGCTAAATTTGACCTGAAACGCAAACCATACCTGCTCGTAGCGAAAAAAGGTACCGAACGCGGCTACCTCAAACTAGACGATGGTTCTTCACTCCCTCTTAGCAGATTTGATGTACAGGGCGAGCAAGTACAGCAGGGCATTAAAGGCTTCCTCTATGGCGAGCGCGGTGTATGGCGCCCAGGAGATAGCATCTACCTGACGTTCATCCTGGAAGATAAAGACAAGAAACTCCCTGCCGATATGCCGGTAACGATGGAGCTGTATAATCCAAAAGGCCAGCTCTATAAACGCATTAATTCCAACACTAGCCTGAATGGGTTCTACTCTTTCGCTACGGCCACTCAACCGGAAGATATCACTGGTAGCTGGCTGGCGAAAGTGAAAGTAGGGGGCGCCACCTTCACCAAAAACGTACGCGTAGAAACAGTGAAGCCTAACCGCCTGAAAATAAAAATGGACTTCAAAAACAATATGCTGACAAAAGCCTCCAGCACAGGAGAACTGTCTGCAATGTGGCTGTTTGGCGCTACCGCTCAGCATTTGAAGGCCAAGGTAGATGTGGCACTGACCCAACAAAAAACAAGCTTTAAAGGCTTTAATGACTATAGTTTCGATGATCCGGTAACCCGCTTCGAAACAGAAAATAAAACCATCTTCGAAGGTAGCCTCAGTGATAATGGTACAGCACCAGTAAATGCAAATATCCAACTGGGAAAACCTGCTCCAGGACAACTGAAAGCTAATTTCGAAGTAAAAGTATTCGAACCAGGCGGCGATTTCAGTATCGATAATTTCTCCCTGCCTTATAATCCATATGCCACCTATGCAGGCATACGCCTCCCTGCCGGTGATCGTACTACTGGTATGTTGCTTACCGATCAAGCGCATATGGTGGATATCGTGGATGTAGATGATCAAGGCCGACTAACTTCCGGTAGCAGACAAGTACTAGTAGAACTTTATAAAATCCGCTGGAGATGGTGGTGGGATGGAGGAGATAATGAAGATTACTCCAACTTCACGCAAGACAGCTATAACCAACTGCTGCAAAAAGAAACCATTACCCTCACCAATGGTAAAGGTAAATGGCCGCTCCGTATCAACTCTCCTGAATGGGGTCGTTTCCTCATACGCGTAAAAGACCTGGAAAGCGGACATACTGCTGGTAAATCAGTTTATATCGATTATCCAGGATGGGCAGAACGCGTGCAGAAAGAAAACCCTGCGGAAGCCGCTATGCTGGTATTCACCTCCGACAAAACCACTTACAAAACCGGAGAGGAAATCACCCTCACTATTCCAAGTAGTGAAGGTGGCCGCGGACTCGTGAGCATTGAAAGCGGTAGCAAGGTGCTACAAACCACCTGGATTGATACCAAAAAAGGACAAACTGTCTACAAGTTCAAGGCGACTAAAAACATGGCGCCTAATATATACGTCAACGTTAGTATGCTGCAACCGCATGCACAAACGAAAAACGATTTGCCAATCCGTATGTATGGTACTATTCCGATTCTCGTAGAAGATCCGGAAACCATCCTGAAACCGGTTATCAGCATGCCTGACAAGCTGAAACCTGAGTCCGATGCCAGCATCACTGTAAGTGAGGCCAGCGGAAAAGCAATGACATATACCATCGCCATCGTAGACGAAGGCTTGTTGGATCTGACGAGATTCAAAACCCCCGATCCACACAGTTCCTTCTATGCAAGGGAAGCACTTGGCGTAAGAACATGGGATCTCTTCGATTATGTGATTGGCGCATGGGGTGTTGATATGGACCGTATTCTCAGTATAGGTGGTGATGAAGGCCTGAATAGAAACGCTGGTGCTGCAAAAGCCAATCGTTTCAAACCAGTGGTTAAATTCATGGGACCATTCTATCTGAAATCTGGTCAAAAACAGACCCATAACTTCAAACTGCCTCCTTATATTGGCTCTGTGAAAGCCATGGTAGTAGCGGGTCAGGATGGTGCTTACGGTCAGGCAGAAAAAGCCGTATCAGTGAAAAAGCCACTGATGGTATTGACCTCTGCTCCGAGAGTACTTGGCCCAACCGAAACCATGCAATTACCAGTAACTGTCTTTGGTCTGGAACCTACGGTAAAAAGTGCTACGGTTACGCTGTCTACAAATGGTTTACTAGAAGTAGTAGGAGAGCACTCTAAAACGGTCAACTTCCCAATGCCAGGCGAGCAAATGGTATACTTTGATGTACGCGTGAAACCACAAGTAGGCGTAGCGAAGCTGAAAGTAACTGCTAGCAGTGGTCGTGAATCTGCGGAAGACAATGTAGAATTAGAGGTAAGGAATCCTAATCCATACATCACTAACGTCAGCGAAGCTACGCTGGAAGCAGTGAAATCATGGAGCGCACCATATAGCCCAGTAGGCATGACAGGTACAAACACAGGTGTATTGGAAGTATCCACTATTCCATCGCTCAACTTGGGCAAGCGCCTACAGTTCCTAATTGGTTATCCACATGGCTGTATAGAACAAACTACTTCTGGCGTATTCCCTCAATTGGTACTCAACCAGTTGATGGATCTGAAAGAAAGCCAGGTAGCAGAAATCGATAGAAATGTAAAAGCTGGTATCAACAGATTACGCGGCTTCCAGACCTCTGATGGCGGATTCGCCTACTGGCCTGGAGGAACCACTGCGGACGAATGGGGCACCAACTACGGCGGTCATTTCCTCGTGGAAGCACAATCCAAAGGTTATGCACTTCCAGCAGGCTTATTGGAAGGCTGGAAGAAATACCAGCGCAATAAAGCAAATACCTGGGCGCCAAATACTACCAACTTCTATGGTGGCGATCTAACACAGGCATATCGTCTCTATCTCCTGGCACTGGCCAAAGTACCTGAACTCGGTGCGATGAACAGGTTGAAGGAATTCAAATATATTTCCGCACCTGCCAAATGGAGACTGGCAGCGGCCTACAAACTAGCGGGGCAACCGGAAGTGGCTAATAGCTTAGTAACCGGTCTGGGTACAGATGTGAAAGCCTATAATCAATTAGGTGGCACCTTCGGCTCCGATCTGCGTGATAAAGCCATGATCCTGGAAACAGAAGCGGTGCTAGGTCAGAACAGTCGGGCTACTTCGCTGACAAGAGAAATCGCTTCCAGCTTGGCGCAAGACAACATGTGGTACAGTACTCAAACTACTGCATATGCCCTCATTGCGATTGCTAAGTACTGCGGTACCAACAAGGGTTCCAACAAAATGAATTTCACTTACACCATCAATGGTACAAAAGGTACGGTTAACAGTAATTCATTTGTGTCCCAAATTCCTTTGGCAGCAAACAATGCAGGAAATATTACCATCAATAACAATGGAAATAATTTACTGTACGTGCGCGTTATCCTCCGCGGACAGCCAGAATCCGGCAAAGAGCCTATAGCAACGAATAGTCCGGAGATATTGAATATGCAGGTGAGATACCTGTCTCGCGATGGGCATCCGATAGATCCAACTACGCTGACGCAAGGTTCCGACTTTGTAGCATCCGTTACTATTACCAATCCAGGCAAACGTGGTTACTACGAGCAAATGGCACTCTCTCAGATATTCCCATCAGGATGGGAAATCCTGAACACCCGCTTAATGGGAAATGACAGTGCTAATCGCTCTTCACCAGCTACGTACATGGATATACGTGATGATCGGGTTTATACTTACTTCAATATCGAAGAGAATAAATCCCGTACATACAATGTGTTACTGAATGCGGCGTATCTCGGTAAATACTATCTGCCAGCTACCTCCGTTGAAGCGATGTATGATAATACTATACATGCTTTTGCACCAGGTAAATGGGTAGAAGTGAAGAAATAAATCAAAAGTAATAGATCATAAAAAAGGGAGTGTTTCAGTAGAAACACTCCCTTTTTTCATTAAGACAATCGATACGCATTAACAATATAATTAAATTGTGTCAACGGCGATGACACAATTATAACTAGTTGAAAATAAATTTATATTATACATTTATAACACATATAACTATTCATTATTTCAGTTTAAAATATCAGACTAAATTTCATTTTGAAAAAGCTCCGCAAATTTCCGTTTGAGCATCTCCTTATTTGGAAGTATAGTAGAATACTCCGCTATAAGAATGGGCGATAATTCCCTGTTAATGGAATATTCCACAATCTGCTCATTTTTTTTCTGGCAAAGCAAAATACCTACAGAAGGGTTTTCGTCTTCATTCTTTACATCCCTATCCAATGCTTCCAGGTAAAAGCTAAGTTTCTTCAAATACTCCGGTTTGAACTCGCCTACCTTTAATTCAAAAGCCACCAAACAACGTAATTTGCGATGATAGAAAAGTAAGTCAATAAAGAAATCCACATTCCCCACTTGTACGCGAAATTGCTCCTCAATAAAAATAAAATCTCTACCCAATTCCAGTACAAACGCTTTAATTCTCAGATTCAATGCCCGCTGTAAATCCAATTCCTTATGCTCCTTAGGAAGATTCAAAAACTCAAAAACATAACTGTCTTTAAAAGCAGCAGTAGCTTGAGGAAGATGCTGTTTAAGATATTCTGGCATAGTAAGCTCACCGATTTTTACTCTTTCATACACACCACTTCTCACTTGACGTTCCAGTTCTTTTAAAGTGTAATTTTCGTTGATAGTCAGTTGCAAATAAAACTTCCGCTCATCCGGAGTCTTTAATCCTGCTAGTAATAAATGATGAGACCAAGATACTTGCGGCAACATCGTATTACGAATATCCGTAAATTGTGTCAACGGCGTTGACACAATTATATCAGTTTGATTTTCAGCTTTTATTTCATTTTTACTTAATGTATAAATAGCTAAATCATGTCGATAGGCATCGTAAAATTGTTTCATCCGATAAAGGTTACGATGATTAAACCCTTTCAGCTCAGGATGAGTTGCTGTAATATAATTAGATAACTCCCTTAGGGTTTTCTCGCCCCATTGCGCCTCCTTAATTTTCCGGTGAATATATTCACCTACTTGCCAATAAAGATTAATCAATTGTACATTTACGCTTCTGATAGCAGCGTTGTGTGAAAGCTTGATATGCTTCACAATTTCACCAAATTGCGCTTCGGTCATAAAATAATGGGTTAAACTTTGTTTATATAATGGGTTAAAAAACAATTTCTGTAAGCTAACAACATCCATTCAAATAAGCTTATCCATTTTGTTCATTCTCACTTGCGTTATCCTTGGATAAGGATAATGAACAGATCAAACTTTTATATTATCATTGCAAACTGATGACCCTACAGCAATTCAAACAATGGTGTAAACGAAAAAAATGGTGGCTCTCTGCCCTCGCAGTAGTACTCATTGCCTATTATTTTTGTTTGCCAAGACACCTGTTCAATGACCCAACTTCCTACGTTCTGGAAGACAACAACGGTGATCTCCTCAACGCTAGCATCGCTCCAGACGGGCAATGGCGTTTTCCTTATAATGATCATGTACCAGAGAAATTCAAACAGTGCATCATCGCATATGAAGATAAACGCTTCAATTACCACTGGGGTGTAGATCCCCTCGCAATGGCTCGCGCCATCAAACAAAATATCGGCGGACATAAAGTAGTAAGCGGCGGCAGTACCCTCACCATGCAAGTGATTCGTATCGCCCGTAATAAACCCCGAACCCTCTGGCAAAAATGCATCGAAGCAGTGTTGGCTACCCGATTGGAATTCGCGGCATCTAAACATAAAATTGTCGCGTTATATGCTGCCAATGCGCCCTTCGGAGGAAACGTAGTAGGACTGGAAGCCGCTTCCTGGCGCTATTACGGACGAAAAGCAGATCAGCTTTCCTGGGGAGAAATGGCCGCTCTCGCAGTGTTGCCGAATAGTCCCGCGCTCGTTCACCCAGGACGTAACAGACAAATACTACTCAACAAACGCAACCAACTCCTGCATAAACTCTATCTGAATAAAACCATTGATAAAAGTAGTTACGAGTTGGCTCAACTGGAACCCTTACCCAATCAGCCGCTCCCGCTGCCGCAAGATGCACCACACTTACTAGATAAATTTCGTTCGGACTTCAAACAACAACACATCTCCGAAGACACCCGCATCAAAACCACATTGGATGCAGCTTTACAAAAGAATGTAACGGCTATCGTTACACGCTATCATCAAATTTACAAAGCCAATGGTGTCAACAATGCTGCTGCATTAGTACTGGATGTGGAAACAGGAAATACCCTCGCTTATGTAGGCAATATTTACAATCCCGGAGATCCGGAATTAGAAAGCCATGTAGATGTGGTACAGGCGAGACGCAGTCCCGGCAGTACGCTGAAGCCCATCCTGTACGCCGCCATGCTTCACGATGGACTCATGCTGCCACATACACTGATCCCTGATATTCCCACACAAATTGCCGGCTATTCCCCTCAAAACTTCGACCTGGGTTATGACGGTGCCGTACCTGCCTCTAGAGCTTTGGCCAGATCTCTGAACATCCCGGCAGTACGTATGTTGCAGATATATCGTTATGAACGTTTCCATACCCTGCTGAAACAAATGGGTATCACCACGCTCAACAAACCTGCAGATCACTACGGCTTATCTATGATTCTAGGAGGAGGTGAAACAACCCTCTGGGAAATGTGTGGGATGTATGCCAGCATGGCCCGTATCCTCCTACACACAGATCAATATAAAGGGAAATATGACCTGGATGATATCCACCCGCCAAATTATGTACTCAATGCGGAACAACCCTCCAATCACGGTCTTAGTCGCAATGGCGTGCTGGACGCTGCTGCTATCTGGTGGACCTTCGAAGCCATGACGGAAGTAATGCGCCCAGGTGAAGAATTACTCTGGCAACAGTTCTCTTCTACCCAACGCATTGCCTGGAAAACTGGTACCAGCTTTGGTTTCAGAGATGGATGGGCTATAGGCGTGACACCGCAATATGTGGTGGGTATATGGGTAGGAAATACAGATGGTGAAGGAAGACCCGGACTCATCGGGGTACAAACCGCTGCTCCCATACTCTTCGAAGTATTCCGCCAACTGCATACCAGTGGCTGGTTTACAGCACCCTACGATGAGATGAAAAAAGTGGAGGTATGTAAAAAAAGCGGCTACAGAGCTAATGAATTATGTGATGATAAAGACTCTATTTGGGTACCTGCTGCGGGCATACGGTCTGGCATCTGCCCATATCATCAGTTGGTACACCTAGATAGAACCGGCAAATTCAGGGTAACAGAAGCCTGCGAATCGCCGCAATACATGCAGCATAAAGCGTGGTTCATTCTGCCCCCTTCACAAGAATATTATTATCGTAGTAAAAATTATTACGAACCATTACCGCCTTATAAGCCGGAATGCCTGGCTTCTCTTGGCTTGGATAAAGCGCCAATGGAATTGATATATCCACGCGCCAATGCACGTATATTCGTTCCCGTAGAAATTGATGGTAGCCCAGGACAGGCTGTCTTCACCGCTACGCACCGAAATACAGCCGCCAAAATATTCTGGCATCTGGATAATAATTTCATCGGCACTACAACAGAATTTCATCAAATGGCGTTACGCCCTAATGCTGGGAAACATACGATCACATTGGTAGATGAAAACGGCGAACGTATCTCCTGTGATTTTACCATCATCGATAAAGAGAGAGAACATTAAACCGGCGCCGGCGCTAGCCCCCCGTGCGGGAGCACCGAACTCAAAGAGGCTGAAGCCGAAATGCTCCTGCCTGTCGGCCCTGCCCGCACGGGCAGGGCCGACAAAAAAATAAAAAACCGTGAATTGACGTCTGCGACGTCAATTCACGGTTTTTTGAAACAAAAACTATTAATAATTATACTTATCCTTCCACAACTGCTTGAGATACCTTCTCAATTCATCCTCCCTAGCATTCTTCCCAGGATCATAAATTTTCATCCCTTTAATAGCATCCGGTAAAAATTCCTGCAACACAAAGTTATTCTCATAATCATGTGCATAGGCATATCCCTGGCTATATCCCATCTCTTTCATCATTTTCGTAGGGGCGTTCCTGATATGCATCGGCACCGGCAGATCTCCAGTTTTGGCTACAATCTGCTGGGCTGTATTGATGGCCATATAGGCCGCATTACTTTTCGGTGAAGAAGCTAGATAAGTTACGCATTGCGACAAAATTATCCTGGACTCAGGATAACCAATCAAATTGACTGCCTGAAAACAGTTGGTGGCCAACAATAAGGCATTAGGGTTGGCATTCCCAATATCTTCAGAAGCCAAGATAACCAGTCGTCTTGCTATAAATTTCACATCTTCTCCACCATCAATCATACGTGCCAGCCAGTAAACAGCGGCATTAGGATCACTACCACGAATAGATTTGATAAAGGCGGAAATGATATCATAGTGTTGCTCCCCGGATTTATCGTATATGGCTACCCGTTGTTGCGCAATTTCCATTACCGCTTTATCCGTGATCACCACCGGACTTTCCTGGATGGTACCTACCACCAGTTCAAACAAGTTTAAAAGCTTACGGGCATCACCGCCGGAAATATTGAATAATGCAGTGGTTTCTTTCAGCTCAATATTTTTTGCCTGCAACCACTTATCCTTTTCCATAGCCTGTTTCAACAACTGCATCAATTGGTCAGGACCAAGCGGTTTCAACACATATACTTGGCTACGGGAAAGTACCGCAGCATTCACTTCAAAAGACGGATTCTCAGTAGTGGCGCCGATCAAGGTGATGATACCTTTCTCCACAGCGCCCAACAATGCATCTTGTTGGGATTTATTAAATCGGTGAATTTCATCGATAAACAACACCGCATGTTGTTGCCTTCTCGCCATTTCGATCACTTCACGCACCTCTTTTACGCCAGCAGAAATAGCACTGAGCGTATAAAACGGTACATTCAAGGTATGCGCTATAATATTGGCAATGGTGGTTTTACCAACTCCTGGCGGACCCCATAAAATCATGGAAGGAATTCTTCCTTGCTCAATGGCCTTTCGGAGAATACTATCTGGACCTGTAAGATGTTCCTGACCTACCAGATCATCCAGGGTGGCCGGTCTTAGGCGTTCTGCAAGTGGTTGCATACACTATCCTTTTTGATTGCCCGGGTTAACGAGCGGAATATTTTTATTGTTCTGATCAGGATGATTGATGCTGTTCATTTTGAATTTCAGTATCTCAGCGATAGACTTGGCACGGGTAATAGCCAGATCGGACACCTCTCCTGTAAACAATTCATGTACAGTGGCTTCAAACAACTGCAACCAACGTTGAAAATGTGCGGGTTCCAGCGGTATCAATTTGTTAATCCTGAAATGTGGTTCCATGGCATTACCACTGTAACTGCCATTTAGTAGCAGACTTTCCCAGAAATTATACATTTTAGGGAGATGTACAGACCATTTTACCTTGGCAATATCATTGAAAATGAAGCCGATAACCTCATCTTTCTGGACTTTGTCGTAAAATGAATTGACCAACAGCTCAATATCTTCCCTCATTTTTATTTCACGTCTCTCCATAACTCATCGGTATTATAACATCAGGTTATCATCATCAGGATGTTGATTTTCCCTTTCTTGCTGCTGTTCCTTCCATTTACGAAGGTAACTGAAGGAGAGGAGCACATTGGTAAAATAGACACCGCCTACGAGCAATAACATCACACCGGCAGCCCGAAATACATTGGCAGTAAGGTATTGTACCATATCTGGTTGAGAAGAACGAATCGTATCTCTAACCATGTCCACCATTTGCTGGTTAACACTTACCATCATGATACCGCCCAACAACCATAATCCGGAAATCACTAGAATTATACCGCCTAAAATGCGGATACCTCCCGGCGTATTTTCTTTCAAGGGTACCTGAGGCAGCAACAAACTCCTTTGCAGATAAAGCGATAACAAACTATGCACAAAAAATATGCTCATCAGTACCAGGGAGGATAAGGATGCCAGGGAAAATCCGGTCATCAATACCAACAGAAAAGACCTGATAGTCAGAAAACTGCCCATTAGCAGCCCTATTCCTGTTAAAATCCTGTATAATCTTAACCTAAAAGTCATTAAAATATCTTTTTACAAGCTACAAACCTACCTAAATATTCAGAAATTTCCGGTTTTTAGGTAGATATGAGACTTTTGGCGAAGTTTGCCATTCATGTAATAGTAATTATGTTACGTGCTGTGTTTTCAATAACTTTAAGTAAAACCTGATTTTAATATGAGTAAAACCAATGCGGTAAAGCTACCGTTACTGGCTGCGATGGTTACTTTTGCAGCTTGTAACTCCGGCAGTCCCTCGCAACAAACCACTGCGGACACAACCAAAGTTCCCGCCTTCAACCTAGCGGATATCGACAGTGCCTACAAATCCTGCGATGATTTCGATAACTACGCAAACGGCACCTGGAAGAAAAATAACCCTGTTCCCTCAACAGAAAGCCGCTGGGGCGCCTTCAACGTACTGGATAAACAAAACAAAGAAGTTCGTCTGAAAGGCATCATCGCCGATATCACGGCAAAAACTGACCTCAAAAAAGGTACTGAAGAACAACAAATCGCTGATTTCTACACCTCTTACCTCGACACAACTACCATCGAAAAACGCGGTATTACCCCAATAATACCTTTCCTGGCTAAGATTGACGAAATTAAAACCCTCGCCGACTGGGCAAAGGTGACTGGTGAACTCCAGAAAATTGGTGTGTCCTCCTTTACTGGCTTCTATGCAGAAGCTGATGCGAAGGACAGCAAAATGAACGTGCTGTACCAAAGCCAGGATGGTCTGTCTCTCGGTGAAAAAAGCTATTATGAAAGACAGGATTCCGCTACTAAAAATGTACGCGACGAATTCGTTAAACATGTCGATAACATGTTTGCCCTGGCTTTTCTCAAAGAAACTACCCCAGGTAAAACCATCCTCGATTTCGAAACTAATCTGGCTAAAATCCAGCTTACCAACGTGCAACTCCGCGATCCGCAGGCTACCTACAACCGCGCTGCCTACGCTGAGCTGAAAAAACTGGCGCCAGATTTCGATTGGGATGCTTTCAGCAAAAGCCAGGATATCAAAGCTGATACCTTGATCATCCAGAATAAACCTTATCTGTCAAGTGCTAACACCCTGCTGAAAGCTACGCCACTGGAAGTGCTGAAAACTTACACCAAATGGCAAGTACTGTCCCACTTCGCAGGCCTGCTGCCTAAAAAATTTGATGAAGCAAACTTCCACTTCTTCAGAACGGTAATGGCTGGTACAAAAGCACAGAAAACCCGTCCTGAACGCGCTATCCGCTCTACAGACGCTGTAATGGGTATGCCGCTGGGTAAACTCTTCGCTAAGAAATATTTCCCAGAAAGCTCTAAGAAGAAAGTGTCAGAAATGATCGAAAACGTGCGTAAAGTGTACGGTGAAAGAATCGATAAACTCACCTGGATGAGCGATTCTACCAAAGCAATGGCACACAAAAAACTGGCTTCCTTCACTTACAAAATCGGTTATCCTGATAAATGGAAAGATTATTCCTCTATCGTAATCGAAAAGGATAAACTGGTGGAAAACACCATCAACGCTGCGCTTTATCAACATAAAGAAAACGTTGACAAAATCGGTAAACCAGTGGATAAATCAGAATGGGGTATGACTCCTCAAACTGTAAACGCATACTACAACCCACTGAACAACGAAGTTGTATTCCCTGCAGGTATCCTCCAACCTCCTTTCTATAACGCTAACGCTGATGATGCAATCAACTATGGTGGTATCATTGCGGTAATCGGTCACGAATTCACCCACGGTTTCGACGACCAAGGTTCTCAATTCGATGCAGATGGTAACCTGAAAAACTGGTGGACCAAATCCGATCGCGAAAACTTCGATAAACTGGCTAAACGCTATATCGAATACTTCAGCAGCATCGAAGTACAGCCTGGCTTTAAAATCAATGGCGCCCTCACTATCGGTGAAAATATCGCTGACCTGGGCGGTCTGACCCTCGCTTACCACGCACTGGAAAAATCTTTCGAAGGTAAAGAACAACCTAAACCAATCGACGGATTCACCTGGCAGCAACGTTTCTTCTTGGGTTGGGCACAAGTATGGCATGCTAATATCACAGATGCCGCACTGCGTCAACAAGTACAGACAGATCCTCACTCTCCTGCAAGATGGCGTATCAACGGCCCGCTGCCTCACCTGGTGGAATTCCAACAGGCATGGGGTTGCACCGATGCTAGTAAAATGGTTTTACCTGCCGACAAACGCGTCGTGATCTGGTAATCACCCTTCATAAATCATTCGCAAAGAGGCAAGGTTATTTTAAATAACTTTGCCTCTTTCTTTATTTATTGATCGTTCAAATATCATAGAAAATGAAATATGTACTCGTAGCCGCGGCTTTATTCATTATGTCATGTGGTCAGCAATCCAAACCAACTGAAACAGCAGCTACTGCAGCTCCAGCAGCTACTCCGGCAACTGAACAAATGGCTTCCGGCAAACTGCCTGATCCCGTTTGTGAAATGCCTTATGATACCAGCTACCACGAGTTTACTGTCTATAAAACTGATACCATCCATTTCTGCTCTACCACTTGCAAAGGGGTTTTCGAAAAGAATCCTGCAAAATTCATGGCGAAACTGGGTAAATAATTAGTATATAATAAACCCGTCCCGGAAACCCGGGACGGGGATTACTAATAAATACAGCTTATAAATCAACGTTAAGGCCCATTATCAATTGCTTACCCACAAAGGCTTTCAGCCACCGGACCCGTGTCTCCCGATATCATACCCCTGCGAATTGTAAATTTTCACACGAGCATATATACTGTAAATCCAATATTTTAGGGAGACAGCCAGTATTGCTGCCGATAGGTTACTGAAATCCGCGCAGGTAATAGGTTCACTCGCAGACCGCTCCGCGATCTACGGCACAAAAGTACCATCAACCTGTTACCCCAATATTAAGGGAGCATTATTTCGACATTAAAGCGGAAGAACAGGGTCGAACAAACGAAAAACTACTTATTTGGGCTGCAAAAAATCTCCGTCTATTATTAATAACTT
Source organism: Chitinophaga sp. (assembly GCF_019236475.1). Taxonomy (GTDB): domain Bacteria; phylum Bacteroidota; class Bacteroidia; order Chitinophagales; family Chitinophagaceae; genus Chitinophaga. Next base: position 1,300,285 of record NZ_JAFAIX010000012.1, on the reverse strand, counting down.
CACACCCTCCTCGGTACGAGAACGATGCGTACTCAGATCATCGGAAACAACATAAGTCATTCCCTGCTGCAATACATATTCCTCTCCACTCTCCATTTCACTGGTAAAACTCCCCTCTAAGCAATGTACAATATGCCCTTTCTTACACCAATGATCCGCCAAGTAACCAGGAGAATAAGTAACAATACGAATACGCAATCCAGGATGTTGTAATGTCTGCCACCAGGCAGTACCCGTAATTCCCGGATGTTCAGTAGGAGCAATAGTATTCCAATCAATACATTGGAAAGGGATAGGATGTTTCATAGCGTTAAAATACAAAAAGTCCAGATGCAGAAGCAACCGGACTTTTCTTTAACAATCAAGACTTAACTCAACTTAGAACGAAATATTTTGCTGGGGGCGACTATTATTGGTGAGCATATCCAGGGAAATATCCAACTGATAATTCCGTTCCTCTTTCTTAGGTTGAGTGGAGGAAATCTGGAACAGATGCTGACTTTTATTCGTAAATGGCTTATTATCCTTATTGCACAATTCCAGTGTGAAATTGAATTTTTCTTCTACTTCTTCCTCAAATTCCCGCAGGCTCATGGTTTCATCGATAGGAAATTCCACCAGGGATTCCTCATCAAATCCTGCTTCCTGTAAGGTATCGAACGCATTTGCAAGAGAATGGCGCATATATACCGCTACATTGCAGCTCAGCAGACGTTGTATCTGCATTTGCAGGAGGGAAATGGTCATGAGCGGATGTAACTTGAGTACTTTCATTGTTTAATTGTGATCTTTCAATTCCAGATGGTCCAATACGGATACTTAATTTATTATGTGGCAAAATTACCAGCCTACCTTTAATTTAATATTAAGTACCTGTTATGTTTATGTGAAACTTATATATTTTTAAAAAATATGTAAATAATTAGAATGCATTTGATGGAAATACTAAGGGCAGGTCGTCTTCATCTTCTGGAAGCGCCTGTTTGGAACTGGTGATGGGATGGTGATATAAGGTCCACTGTTGATTAGCATACTCCAGGGAGGTAAGGCTTTCTACCCAGTCGCCGGAGTTTAGGTATAGTACAGTTTTGTCTCCTACATGCATTTCTTTAATCAGCGGCTGGTGAATATGTCCACAGCACACTACATCAATTCCCTTATCCACCGCAATTTCTGCCACTGTTTGTTCGAAGTCGGATATAAATTTAACCGCCTGTTTCACCCCTTGCTTCACTTTTTTGGAGAAAGACATTTTCTCTTTTCCAAAACGTTCCAAGGTATTATTGACCAGTCGGTTCAATATAATCAGCAGATCATAGCCCTTTCCGCCGAGTTTTGCCAGCCATTTGGAGTTTTTCATGGTGATATCATATACGTCGCCATGGAAAAACCAATGTTTTTTGCCGTCTACCTCAAGGAGGAGTTTATCATCAATTTTGAAATTACTGAGCTCAAAACCGGAATATTTACGCATCGCCTCATCATGGTTGCCGGTCAGGTACACCACTTGGGTACCTTTCCCTATCATCTTGAGAATACGTCTGATTACCTTGGTATGTGCTTTAGGGAAGTACCGCTTGCTGAACTGCCAGATATCGATGATATCTCCATTCAGCACCAGTATACGAGGTTCGATACTGTCCAGATACTGTATAAGCTCTTTGGCGTGACAGCCGTATATTCCCAGGTGTACATCTGAGATTACAGCTATATCTAATCGGCGCTTGTCTGACATTCAATTGTAGGTATGTACAAGTGGTTTTGCCCCTTGTTTTATGAGCGTTATTTTCAATACAAAGGAAAAATCGCTATATTACTTTTATATTAATCCAATGTTAAGGAATTATTAATTCCTGCTTTTAGTTGGAAGCTATCGGTTGTGCAAGCTATTTTTGCGGCAAATTTTTAAACTCAAATGTATGGGAGGCTTCAATTCTTTTGTTAAATTATTCATGCCGAAAGACCGGGTATTTTATTCACTCTTCGAAGATGTAGCTTCCAACCTGGTAGAAATGGCCCAGGTACTCAATGAGCTGGTAGCAACATCCGACCTATCTGTAAGAAAAGACAAAGTACACCTGATCGAACGACTGGAGCACAAAAACGACGATTACACCCACCGTATATTTGTTGAACTAGGTCAGAACTTTATCACCCCTTTTGACCGTGAAGATATCCACTACCTGGCCGCTACCCTGGACGATGTAGCTGACTACATCCACGGTTCTGCCAAAAGAATGGACATCTACAAAGTCCACAACATCAACGATAGCATCCGTAAACTCACTGAACTGATTCACCTGGGTGTATTGGAACTCCACAAGGCTATTCACGAACTGCGTAACATGCAGAACATGCGTGTAATCACCGATGCATGCGTAAAAATCAACAGCCTGGAAAACCATGCCGACGATATCTATGATATGGCTATCGCTGAATTGTTCGATACAGAACAAAATGCAGCAGAACTGATCAAAATGCGTGAGATCTACCAAGCGCTGGAAATCGCTACAGACAAATGCGAAGACTGTGCAAACGTGATCGAAACCATTATCATCAAGTATTCCTAATCAGGAACTGCTTGTATTGACCGTATAATTCCGGTAGCAACATGACCTTACTAGTTATTATTATCATTTTGGCCTTCATTTTTGACTATATCAATGGTTTTCATGATGCCGCCAACTCCATAGCAACGATAGTTTCCACCAAAGTACTGACCCCTTTTCAAGCAGTACTCTGGGCCGCAGTATTCAACTTCGCCGCTTTCTTTATTGCCAAATATATCATTGGAGAATTTAAAGTAGCCAACTCCGTAGCCAGTTCTGTATTTGAACAATTTATTACCTTAAAAGTGATCTTCTGCGGATTGGTTGCGGCCATTACCTGGAACCTTTTCACTTGGTGGCTGGGAATTCCTTCCAGTTCTTCCCATACCCTGATCGGGGGCTTCATCGGAGCCGCTGTTACCAGCGCCCGTACCCTGGACGTTATCAATTACCATAAAGTTTTGCCTATCGTGTACTTTATCGTATTAGCGCCATTGATCGGTATGATCGTATCCTTTATCATCACGCTGATTATTGTGAATGTCTGCCGTAGAGCCAATCCATTCCATGCAGAAAACTGGTTTAAGCGCCTACAGTTGCTTTCCAGTGCTGCACTGAGTCTTGGTCACGGTAGTAACGATGCCCAGAAAGTAATGGGTATCATTGCCGCAGCCATGGTGGCCGCCGGACATATCCCTAATATCAAAGCAATGCCGGACTGGATTCCAATTGCTTGCTTTACCGCTATCGCATTGGGTACTATGAGCGGTGGTTGGAAAATCGTTAAAACCATGGGTACCCGTATCACCAAAGTAACCCCGCTCGAAGGGGTGGCTGCGGAAAGTGCAGGTGCCGTTACCCTGTTCCTCACCGAACACCTGGGTATCCCGGCCAGTACCACACACGTTATCACCGGTGCTATCATGGGGGTAGGCGCTACCAAACGTCTCTCCGCAGTACGATGGGGCGTTACCGTGAGTCTGCTCTGGGCATGGGTGCTTACCATTCCTATCAGTGGCTTGCTGGCAGCAATGGTGTATGCTATCTCCAGCATTTTTATTTAATAATATCATTTGAACTATATTGTGTAAAACCTGCGCTGAGCGCAGGTTTTTTTTATGGGAGACAGCCAGCCCTCAGGGCCATTCCTGTTACAATTTAATTTCACGCAAACGTGTGCTCTGAAATTATACCCATAAACCACTATTTTTGTACGATTACTAAACCATTTTGCAAAACCAATGAAAGGAATTATCCTGGCCGGCGGTTCCGGCACCCGACTGCACCCCATCACATATGCCATTAGCAAGCAGATAATGCCAGTCTATGATAAGCCAATGATCTATTACCCGCTGTCAACACTGATGCTGGCTGGTATAAAAGATATTCTTATTATTTCCACACCTCATGATTTGCCAGCTTTTCAACGTCTTTTCGGCGATGGTAGCCAGCTCGGACTGAACCTCCACTATGCTGAACAACCGCAGCCTAATGGACTGGCACAGGCCTTTGTCATTGGAGAGGAATTTATTGGAGATGATAATGTGGCCCTCGTATTGGGTGATAATATCTTCTATGGCGCTGGTCTCGGCACACAACTGGCCAATAACGCCAACCCTGACGGAGGAATCGTATATGCCTACCAGGTATCCGATCCGGAAAGGTATGGCGTAGTGGAATTCTCTGAAGATATGCAGGTACTGTCTATTGAAGAAAAACCACTGCAACCTAAATCCAATTTTGCAGTTCCAGGACTCTATTTTTACGATAATGAAGTAGTGGAAATCGCAAAAAACCTCCAGCCAAGCCCTAGAGGAGAATATGAAATTACAGATGTTAACAAGGAATATCTGAAGCGCGGCAAATTAAAAGTTTCTATCTTACCTCGCGGAACAGCATGGCTGGATACCGGAACTTTTGATTCACTGATGCAGGCATCGCAGTTTGTACAGGTGATTGAACAAAGACAAGGCATTAAAATCGCTTGTATCGAAGAAATCGCCTATCGTAAAGGATTTATCAATGCTGAACAGTTGCAGAAATTGTCCAAACCTTTGCTGAAAAGCGGGTACGGTCAATACCTGGAAACCGTACTCCAACAGAAAGTAATCTGATAACACATAAAATTGTAAATCTCAAATTATCATGAAGGTTCTTGTTACCGGTGGTTGTGGCTATATCGGCGCCCATACTATTGTTGATCTGATTAATAATGGCTTTGATGTGGTTTCTGTAGACAGCAATATCAGAAGTACCACGCAATTGTTAGATGGCATCGAAAAAATTACCGGAAAGAAAGTCCGTAATTATAAGGTAGACCTCTGCAATCTGGAAGATACACACGCTGTTTTCCACGAAAACAGAGATATCGTAGGTGTTATACACTTCGCAGCCCTGAAAACCGTTCCGGAATCAGTAGCTGATCCCTTACTGTACTTCCACAATAACCTGACTTCCCTTATCAACGTACTCAAATGCGTGAAGGAATTCAATGTGCCTAACCTCGTATTCTCTTCCTCCTGCTCTGTGTATGGCAATACTACTGCCCTCCCTGTAGTGGAAGAAACCCCTATCGGCGAAGCACAGTCCCCTTACGCACGTACGAAACAAATGGGCGAACAGATAATTGAAGATTACAGTCGGGTAAATAATACCCAGTCCATCATTTTGCGCTATTTCAACCCAGTAGGTGCACATTCTTCCGGCTTAATCGGCGAACTGCCACTGGGCAAACCAGATAACCTGGTACCAGTAATCACCCAAACAGCCATCGGAAAAATTCCGAAAATGACTGTCTTCGGTTCTGATTATGATACCCGCGATGGTTCTTGCGTACGCGATTACATCCACGTGATGGATATCGCCAATGCACACACGAGAGCATTACAATACCTGATCGGTCATAAAAACGCTACCAACTGCGAAATCTTTAACCTGGGTACCGGTAATGGTGTAACCGTACTGGAGGCCATCAAAGCTTTTGAGAAAATCTCCGGCGTAAAGCTGAATTATGCCATGGGCCCACGTCGCCCAGGAGATGTGATCTCTATCTATGCCAATAACAGTCGTGCTAAAGAAAAACTCGGATGGATCCCACAGATCAGCATCGAGGATTCTATGCGCACCGCTTGGCAGTGGGAAGTAAGCCTCCGGGATAAAGTTTTAAGTAATTAGAATTCATCATTCTAATCGCTTACTTTTACGCGATCATTTTAAAATATCCGTTATGGTAAAAGATATTCAACCGATGAATGAAAAAGAAACCCGCGCCGGATTCGGTGAAGGGATTCTTGAAGTGGGTCGTAAAAACCCAAATGTAGTGGCACTGACCGCCGATCTGCTCGGCTCTATGAAACTCAACGCTTTTATTAAAGAATTTCCAAATCGCTTTGTTCAAGTAGGTATCGCGGAAGCCAATATGATGGGTATCGCAGCCGGTATGACCATTGGCGGTAAAATTCCATATACTACCACTTTCGCTAACTTCTCCACCGGAAGAGTTTATGACCAGATTCGTCAGTCTATTGCTTACTCTGGTAAAAACGTGAAAATCTGCGCTTCCCACGCAGGTCTGACCCTCGGTGAAGATGGCGCTACCCACCAGATCCTGGAAGATATCGGTATGATGAAAATGCTGCCTGGCATGACAGTGATCGTTCCTTGCGATTTCAATCAGACCAAAGCGGCCACTATCGCTATCGCTGATCACGAAGGTCCAGTTTACCTGCGTTTTGGCCGTCCAAAATGGCCTAATTTCACGCCGGAAAATCAAAACTTCGAGATCGGTAAAGCCCAGATCCTCCATGAAGGTACCGATATCACTCTCTTCGCTTGCGGCCACCTCGTATGGCTCGCTGTTGAAGCTGGTAAAGTACTGGAAGAAAAAGGATACAGCGTGGAAATCATCAATATCCACACCATCAAACCACTGGATGAAGCTGCAGTACTCAACTCCCTCCGTAAAACCGGTTGCGCTGTTACTGCTGAAGAACATAATATCCTCGGTGGCCTGGGCGATAGTATCGCACAGGTAGCTTCCCGTCATCTGCCAGTACCTATCGAATACGTAGGTACGAATGATACCTTCGGAGAAAGCGGTAAACCAATGGAACTCCTCGCCAAATACGGCCTGACTTCCGATCATATCGTTGCTGCTGCTGAAAAAGCAATCGCACGTAAAAAGAAATAAACAGCCTTGCCGCTCGGCATAGCCTGAAAAGAACAGCGTCGCCCTCCCGCGACGCTGTTCTTTTTTTAAAAAACCTATACCAGCTATTAAACTATCAGTATAATTTTTTATCTATATTTATGACTTAACCTGTCTTGAACCATTTAACCTATGGCCGTTACACAGGACGATAAAGAACTTCTGGCTATTTACCGTAAGACGGAAACCAGAGAACAAGGCTTTACGCTCATCATCAGAAAATACCAAGAACGGCTCTACTGGCACGTTCGCAGACTCGTTATTGACCATGAAGATGCCAATGACGTACTGCAGAATGTTTTCATAAAAGTGTGGAAAAACTTGGAAGGATTCCGCGAAGATGCCCAGCTTTACACCTGGCTCTATAAAATCGCCACCAATGAGTGCCTTACCTTCCTCGAACAGCAAAAGAAAAAACATGCTGTTTCCCTCACCGATGTGGAAACAGGGCTTAGCAATAAATTAAAAGCAGATACCCAGTTCGATCCCAATAAGTTGGAATGGAAACTGCAAAAAGCTATATTACAACTTCCTGAAAAACAGAGAATTGTGTTTAACCTGAGATATTATGAGGAAATGCCGTATGAACAGATGAGCAAAATTCTGGATACATCAGAAGGCGCCCTGAAAGCTTCTTACCACCATGCGGTAAAAAAAATAGAGGAATTTATAAAAAATGGTTGAAACTGAACCCACAACCGCTTTTTTTAATTCACTTTTAAACTTTTTTCCTACTAGATTAAAATCTCATTAAACCATTGTCAATGGCAACCGTCTAATCAGTACATGAAACAAGGTAAAGACATATCAAACGAATTGCTCCAAATAGCCCCCATGGCTCAATGGCCCGTAGAGATTCCATTCTCGGTGCCAGCAGGCTATTTTAACGGGCTGCCGGAACTGATAGCAGATAAAATCCTGCTGTCTGATGCCATCGGTGCAGATATGTTGCCAGGGTTTCCCCATTATTCCGTTCCGGAAAACTATTTCGATCAATTACCTACAACCATACTATCCAACATTAAAAATGCTGGATTATCAGTACAGGAAGAATTGGAAGAATTGTCACCTTTACTGGCAAGTATTCCCAGAAATACACCTTTCTCCCTGCCTGAAAATTATTTTGACAGAATTTCCGCGGAAATACCCAAACCAACCCCGGTTATTCCCATACGTCACCAATCTCGCAGCCCCTGGAGGCAATGGGCCGCAGCGGCATGTGTCATAGGCATAATGGCCTCAAGTGCCCTCTTCTTTATCAGAAGAGAACATCATGCGAACGATGATATTGAATATCAACTGAATAATATCAACGATGATGATATAGCTGCCTTTCTGCAAAACCATGCTGATGCCTTCGATAATGAAGCCATCTTTTCCCAAGCCGCCCAGGTAGGGAATATGCAACAACTGGAAAAACAGATCAATGGGGAAGGATCCGGTGACCAGTTGCAGAAAATCCAGCAGGAAGAGTCATTAGACGAATTATCTAATTAGTGATAAATGAAACAGTTTTCTAACATATTGATTCTGGCCATTGTTATGCTAACCAGCATACCACATGCCTTTGCGCAAGACGAAGATGCTGGCAAAAAGCTCAAATCAATACAGGTAGCCTACATTGCCAAAAATCTGAACTTAACTCCCGAAGAAGCTGAAAAATTCTGGCCCGTTTACAATAATTATCGAACGGAAATGGACCAACTCATTGCTGATAAAGAACGTAACAAAGCCATAGATACCAAAAGCACCCGTTCCGCCGATGCAGACGCCATCGCCAGAAGCAATATGGATAAAGATCTCAGCTACGATAAAAGATTCCTAGATATCAAAACAAAATATACCGCGGAATTCCAACGCGTACTACCCGCCAGCAAAGCCAGCGCAGTATTTAACAGCGAAAAGGAATTCCGAAGAATCATGATTAAGCACCTGCAAAACTCGCAACAAATCAATCGACTGAATAATCAACAATTGAGACCAAGACATTAAACCATAAAAAAAGGAGGTGATCAATCACCTCCTTTCTTTTTTAGGACTGCTGTTTGTAATGCGCCCGTACTTCTTTTACTAACCCTTTCTCATTCAATACCATCATCTCTGCACTTAAACTGTTATTCACACTTTTATAATACAAGACCACGGAATTAATCCCTTCTAATACATGATACAGCTCAAAATGTAAATCAGGATAAGCTATTAATGCTTTCCTGAAATAAGCTTCCAGCGCAGCTTTCCCCACTATTTTGCCCTCAGGATCATTGTTGATACGCTGTATCACAGGAGAATAAAACTCAATCTGCTCATCATAATGAGACATCACTTCGTCAATATTGTGCGCATTCCACGCTGCTACCCATTCGGCCGCAAAGGTTGTTTTTGATACCATTTTTTTTTTGCATGTAAGATAGTTCGGGAGACACGAGTCCTATTGGCTGAAAAGCTCAATTTTTATTACGACCTGCGCCACTGTATCGGTGTGCAGCCGTAATTCTTTCGAAATAGTCGGTAAAAATGAGAAATATCGGAGAATCCAGTCGCATAAGCGATCTCATTCACAGGACGTTGCCCAGAGCGCAATAACAAGGCAGCTCTTTGTAGCCGCATGGTCCAAATCCACTGCATCGGGCTACAGTCAAACAAATACCGGAATCGGCGTTTTAAGGTAGCCGGACTCATATGTCCCGCTTCTGCCAGATCTCCTACATCCCGGATATCTTCCATCCGGGTACGCAATAGATCCATCATATCATCCATCGGGCAATCTACGGCTTTCCGGAGCATGCCCGCCAAGGGCCTACATTCCATCAAATTGTGCCAAACCCGCTCCTGTACCTCTTCTGCGACTACATCGCCATTTTCAATGAGTACAGGTTCTAGCCAATTCAATAACCCCGCCCAGTCGCTACCTCGTGGTAGAATGGCCATCGACTTGGGCTCCGTGTCTCCCGATATCACCTGCTTACGCGCTATTACCTGATCCGGGATCACCAGATTGATACTTTTGAAAGGCCGACTAGTGTGTAAAATCTCAGAGCTGACAAGGGTTCCAGGCGGGATCAGTAGGACATCCCCCTTTTTCACATGCAACACACGGTTGCCATTATACATCCGTTTTTCCCCATCCAGCACGAAATTGATAATGGTATGCCGGATGTATAATTCATGCACAGCCGCCCCCGAATAAACAGAAATAGCCGCCCAGTCGTGTCCCTGGTGACAGGCAGTACTAATAAACGACTGGCCACTTAAACGGAAATTTTCATAGCGGCTGTACATATAAGCGTTTTATTCGAACCGAGTGGTCGGTGTCTTTACATCATGATAGAAAAGGAAATCCCATCCTTCCTGACGGCCACGCTCCATGAACTCCTGGCGAAGTTCCATACTGCGCTTGCCATCATAGTCGTATTTGGCTACAAACCTGTTCTTCATCTGGGATAACTGAGGCGCCACATCTCCACCAAAAAACACTTTATCTTCTCCATCATCTACCAGGAATACCTGGTGATAAGGACAATGGCCGCCCGTCATTTCATAATGGATATAGCCATCTATGGTGCCATTACCGGTGGTGAAAACAACATTATCCCGTTGCTGCAACAGTACAATATCTTCAGAATGATAGGATTTTCCTGCATGCTCCAATGCATACAGCATTTCCTCGTTATTCACATAGTAAGTGGCATTGGGGAAAGTCATGCTACGCTCGCCACTAACAGGATCTACAGCAGATATACCACCAGAGTGATCTTTATGCAGATGACTCATCATCACCTTTGTAATTTCCATCGGGTTGATACCATTGTCAATCAGGTTCTGGTGAATCTGCATGACACCATTGCTATTGCGGAAACCAAGTCCTGCATCAAAAAGGATGTAATCCCTATCGGTGATCACGAGGAAAGGCTGGATCTCCACCAGCAAAGACCCATGTGGACGATCCTGCATGCGATCTTTTCCTAAATCAAAAGGAGTGAATTGTTTGGTCCCGTCTACGGTAAATGACCCTTCGGATAATGGTATAATACGTGCCATGGCACAAAGATAGTTAATTCAGAAAAGAAGAACGCCCGGCTGTAAACCGGGCGTTCTGTGGGTATTATCTTAAAACCATCTGCCTGTCGGCATCCAGTCGGAGTAATATAAACAGCAACATGGTGAAGGAGAACAACGAGCTACCTCCATAACTCACCCATGGTAGCGGGATACCGATTACCGGCGCCAAACCAATCGTCATCGATACGTTGATGGCCAAGTGAAAGAATATGATACTTGCCACCCCATAAGCATAGACTCGCGTGAATGTCGATCGCTGTCGCTCCGCGACGTATATAATCCGGAAGAGTAAGGCCACATAAATGCCAATAAAAATCACGCTGCCAAAGAAACCAAAATCTTCCCCAACGGTACAGAAGATGAAGTCTGTACTTTGCTCTGGTACGAAATCATAGCGGGTTTGTGTTCCTTTCAGATAACCTTTTCCCCAGAAACCACCAGAACCGATGGCAATCATACTCTGACGGGTGTTATAAGTCGCTTTCGGATCGTTTTCTTTACCGAGCATTACCTCGATACGGCGCACTTGGTAATCTTTCAACACTTTGGTGAAGGTGAAAGGCACCACAAACATCACGAACAGAGAACAGAAGCCGTAAATAGCTATTATCCAGAATAACCTGGCTCTGTTCCGCTTTATCTCTCGCCGGCTAAAGTAGATGACCAATGCCGTTATGACCGAGAATATGATAAACAGTATCTTATTATCTACCAGGAGGGCAGAGAGTACTAGCACAATCGCCGAAAATGCAATCACCAGCAAAACGCCTGGCAAGCCTTCGCGGTACATCACCAGGAAGAAGGAGAAGTACACCAGGGCCAGTCCTGTTTCTGATTGAAGGATGATGATACCAGCCGGTACTAACGCGATAGCCGCTGCAATTAATCGCGATCGTAGCTTACTAAAATCCGTCTCCTGCGAGCTTAAGTATTTCGCCAAAGCCAGGTTGGTACATAGTTTCGTCAATTCCGCCGGCTGAAACTGGAATCCTCCCAATACCAGCCAGGAATGTGATCCTTTTACATCTTTACCTATCCCCAATACCAATAGCAATAATAATATCCCACCAGCATACAACAGATTGGCCGTGGCAGTAAAGAACTTACTATCCGTCAGCCAGATGATGGATGCCAATATAATTGATACGCCAAACCACAGGAGCTGCCTAGCGTAGTTCTTATTCAAATGAATGATATTCTGCCAGACGTTATCATCTCCTCGGTATTCCGCAGCAAAAATGGACATCAGACCGATGGTCACCAATGCCAGGTACAAGCCAACAATTGGCCAGTCAATACCTTGCGTCAATTTGGTTTGCGAGCGGTTCATTATATACTAATCAGTTTGGGCGTTTATGGTTAATTTTTTTATTATCTCTTTTTGATAACCGTAGCATTCAGGGAATCCAGTTTGGACCTTGATCTCATCGCATCCGGAATAGTCACCGTTTCCATTACGGTTTTCAACATCCCTGCACGTTTGGAGGAAATAGAATCCTTCAGGTATTTCTCAATCATCAAGCTGGCGATAGGTGCAGCATATTTCGCACCAAACCCGGAACGTTCCACGATAACGCAAACGGCGATTCTTGGATTTTCTGCCGGTGCAAAGGCCACAAACTGTGCGTGGTTAGGCATTTTTGTACGTACACCGTTCACAATGGCGTAGTTTTCTGCCGTACCTGTTTTACCGCCGATGGTAATACCTTCAATTTGGGCCACACGACCAGTACCGCTTTCCACCACATCCGTCATACCCTTGATTACCGCGTCGTATGCTTCATCGGAGATATGCGCCACTATGTGACGTTGTTTGTATTTGTCCAACAGATGCGTGTCGTCGTTATCAATACTTTTCACAAAGTGCGGCACAAAGAACGATCCTCTATTAGCAAGAATACACATGGCGTTGGCCATTTGCAGCGGAGTGGTTTCCACCTCACCCTGACCGATACCGAGGAATACGGAAGTACAGGAGTTCCAACTGCCTTTATATTTAGCGTCGTAGTATTTTTTATCAGGGATACGTCCAGGCCTTTCACTTGGAATATCCACACCTATCTTGTGTCCAAAGCCGAAGCTATTCATGTATTCCGCCCATTTCTGCATACCGCCGACTCGTATTCCTCCCCATTTAGGCGCATCCACACAAAGGCGATACGTGTTGGAGAAATAGGAGTTACAGGAGTGAGCGAGCGCCAAACGGAAGTTGGCCGCGTGTCCTGGGTCGTGGTGTTCGCACTTGATAGGTCTGCTACAGCCCATATAAGCGCCATAACAAGGATATCCCGTGTTTGCTGTGATGACCCCTTCATCCAATCCTACCAAGCCGATCATTGGCTTAAATGTAGATCCTGGCGGGTATTGTGCCTGAATGGCACGGTTAAAGAGGGGCAGGGTTGTATCAAGATAAAGTTTATTAAAGTTAGCGCTTCGGAAGGAGCCGGTCAGGAGGTTCGGGTCAAAGCTCGGACCACTGACCATGGCCAGGATACCACCATCTTGCGGATCGATGGCAACGATGCTACCAATTTTTCCGTGCATCATTTGTTCCCCGAATGCCTGCAATTCAATATCCAGGCTAAGGCGGAGGTTTTTACCTGCTACGGCCGCACTATCGAATTCCCCATTTTCATAAGGACCTTGTGGCCTGTTGAGGTTATCCTTTACCAGGTATTGGATACCACGTTGGCCCATGAGGACACTTTCATAGGTTTTTTCCAAACCTGTCATACCGAGATAATCGCCGGAGTTATAGGAAGCGTAGTTGGAGTCTTTCAGCATGGTAGGTGAAATCTCCGCAATGTATCCTAGGATATTAGCGGCGGCAGAGTAAGGATAGGAGCGGATTTGCCTTGGTACCAGTTCAAATCCTGGTTGGAAGAGGTACATACTTTCCTGCAGTTGGCCATAAATGTCCGCCTGTAGGAGAGATGAGAAGACAGATTGCCTTACGGGACCATTCTTTTTGATACAGTCGGCGATTTTCTTTCTAAACTCTTCTTTATCTATTTTCAGAATAGTGCAGAGGTAAGCGGTGTCTATATTCTTCACGCTTCTGGGAGTCACCACGAGATCGTACAGCACGTCGTTACTAAGAATCGCGCGTCCTTTGCGGTCATAAATGATACCGCGACTAGGGTATACGACTTTCCTTAGCACCGCGTTGGCATCCGCGAGCTTGGCATATTTCTTTTCTACGACCTGCAGGAAAAACAATCTGACGACGATGATGGACACCATGCCAAGAATGATCAATTGAATTACTCTTCTCCTGGGCTGATTAAATACAGACATGCAATTGTTGTAGCTTTTGCAAATTTAAACCTTCAATTGATCCCACGAGCAGCAACTGTCGCTTTTCGTTATTTTCTGGAAAAGAATAACATTTCGTACAGAATAATGAGGAAAAGGCTGGCTGCGGAGGATAAAATAATCTTCAGCAACAGGTATAACGGGTTGGCAAATCCGAATACTTCGAGGGTGAAGTAGACAGTGTGATGCAGAAATACCAGGATAGCTGCATAGATTAAAAACTGCGACACGCCCATACTTGTCATGGACGGCGTTTTCTGAGTTGTTTCGAATCCTCCCTGCGGGGACAGGATGTTGATAATGAACGGACGCAGGTAGGCGATGAATACACAGGCAGCGGCGTGCATACCCATGGTATTCATAAACATATCCAATGACAATCCCATTAACAGCCCCAGCAGCATAAGTGCTGGGCGAGGCAGGTTAAATGGAAGCACCAATATGAAGAGCATGTATATGTAGGGGCTCACCAACTGGTGTATCAGGATTTCGTTGAGAACGAATACCTGGATCAGCAGCAGGAGCACGAATCGGATAATATTTCTTAACAGTATACTCATTTAATCAGCTTGTAAGTCGAGTCTTCCAAACTTTGTTGTTCATCTTTCAGGAGGTTCTCAATCACGTAGACGTACTGGAGATTATAGAAGTTTGTAGCCAGACGTAGTTTAACCGTGAGAGAAGTACTTGCTTTGTCGCCTTGTGAGAATCCTTCCACGTATCCGATGGGGATATTTTCCGGGAAGAGGGCGGAGAATCCGCTGGTCACAACGGTATCGCCTTTGTGCAGTTGGGCACTTTTAGGGATATCGCGCAGTGTGGCATAAGCTGGATCATCGCCATCCCAGTGTACGGAGCCCATTTCCTTACCTTGTGCCAATCGGGCGCTGATGGATACGGAATTGGATTTAGAGAGCAGGGAGAGCACTACGGCATAGTTATCACTCACACTTCTAACAACCCCTACCACACCACTCGGACTGATCACGCCCATATTGGGTTTGATGCCTTGTTTACTTCCGCGGTGGATGGTAATATAGTTCATGGGTTTATTGAGGGAGTTGTTGATCACCTTAGCTTCGAAGTATTGGAAGCGACGGATTTCCGTGCTGATGATTTTATGGGTAGTATCGTCACTGTATCTGCGGATGGTGTCCACTCTGGTACCGTTGGTGGTAACCATGCTATCGTAGCTAGAGCGGATGGCATTATGCAGGCGGGTATTTTCTGCTACCAGGCTGTCGTTGGTGGCTTTTAGATGAAAATAGTATTGTACGTTGTTGTATTTATCGTAAAGCTTTCCACTGACGTTGTTGGCGGAGTTAACATATGCAGCATGCTGAAAGCTATTGTTTTGAAACACCAATACAATACAAATCACTTCCAGCAGCAGAAATAAGAAGAAGTTGAAATATCGCCTTAAGAAAATGATTAGATTTCGCACAAGCGCGCAAGAATTTTGAGATTTGTTGATTTAGGGAGGCAGTGAATCTGCCGCCCTAAATCTCAAAATAGGTTTTATTGCATCAGGAACGGATATTTACCAACATGCTTCAGGGCGATGCCGGTACCTCTCACTACTGCGCGCAGCGGATCGTCTGCTACATGCACAGGCAGTTTGATTTTCTGGGCAAGGCGTTTGTCCAGACCACGGAGCAGTGCACCACCGCCGGTCAGGTAAAGTCCTCTGCGATAAATATCTGATGCCAATTCTGGAGGCGTAGTTTCCAGCGCTTTCAGGATGGCTTCCTCAATTTTAAAGATGGATTTGTCCAGTGCTTCAGCAATTTCCTGGTAGGAAACCATGATTTGCTTAGGAATACCTGTAACAAGGTCTCTACCGTTTACAGGGATATCATCTGGTGGATTATCCAGTTCCTTCAGTGCGGAACCGATATGAATTTTGATCTGTTCAGCGGTTCTTTCACCGATGAGCAGGGAGTGATAACGACGGAGTGCTTCCATGATATCTGCGGTGAATTCATCACCGGCGATACGAATACTCTGGTCACAAACAATACCGGCCAGTGCTATAACGGAAATACCGGTAGTACCACCTCCGATGTCGATAATCATGTTACCCACAGGCTCTTCTACGTCAATGCCAATACCCAGTGCGGCCGCCATTGGTTCATGAATGAGGTAAACTTCTTTCGCTCCGGCCTGTTCGGCAGAGTCGCGAACGGCTCTTTTTTCCACTTCAGTAATACTGGAAGGGATGCAGATAACCATACGCCAGCTGGGAGCAAACAAAGGTTTCTTAGGGTAAATCATTTTTATCAGTTCCCTGATCATGCCTTCCGCAGCGTTAAAGTCTGCGATTACGCCATCTTTCAGGGGACGTATAGTACGAAGATATTCGTGAGTTTTTTCGTGCATCATCATGGCTTTCTTACCAACCGCCACAATTTTGCCGCTAGCCCGTTCTATCGCTACAATGGAAGGCTCGTCCACAACCACTTGGTCATTATGTATTATCAGCGTGTTAGCTGTACCTAAATCAATCGCGATTTCCTGCGTTAAAAAATTAAAAAATCCCATTGTTGATACGGTCAAAAATTAGAATGCAAAAATGAATAATTCCAACGAATATACGATGCAAAAAGTGGATATTCCTGCAATAATACGGCTAAATATTAAAAAATCTTATTTGTAGTATAAACGGCATAGTAACTGCTCTCTTGAAGTACCGATCAATCCAACGGATTTTAACCCCGTTTTAATAATTCCGTTTCTAAAAAATAACGCCTTACATCTCCGCTTTTCCGTGATAATTAGACAGCCCTCCCCCTGCTATCTTCAGTTAACATGTTGCAGATACGGCAACCCCTCGCTGGGGCTGCCGATTATTTATTTTAGTTAGATAAACTCATATCCAATGTCCCGGCGGAAGTTTTTACCTTCAAACTCAATCTGGTTGGCTGTTTGGACGGAATGTGCCAATGCCAAGGACAAGGTGGTTGCCAGGGAAGTAACCGCCAATACACGACCGCCGTTAGTCAGTACTGAAGCGCCATCCTGGCGGGTGCCTGCATGAAACACGATTTGATCATGTGTAGGCTGTGGAATGCTAGTAATCACCTTATTTTTCTCATAAGCCTCAGGATACCCCTTGGACACCAGCATAACAGTAGCGGCTGCACGTTGATCGGTGTAAATCGTCTGCGCTGAAAGATTTCCCGCGCTTACAGCAGTAAATAATTCCAGCAGGTCGTTCTGCAGACGAGGCATTACTACCTCGGTTTCAGGATCCCCCATGCGACAGTTATACTCAATCACGAAAGGCTCTCCTGCTACATTAATCAGGCCAAAAAATATAAAACCTGGATAAATTATTCCTTCTTTTGATAAACCATCCACCGTAGGACGAATCACTTTGTCTTCCACCAGCTTCATAAACGCTGCATCTGCAAAAGGAACAGGCGATACAGCCCCCATTCCACCTGTGTTCAGCCCTTTATCTCCTTCTCCAATTCTCTTATAATCTTTCGCCTCTGGTAATATCTTATACGTGTGGCCATCAGTCAATACAAAAACAGACAGCTCAATACCCGTCAAAAATTGCTCTATCACTACTTTGCGACTAGCATCACCGAATTTTGCCGCTTTGATCATCTGGCTAAACTCATCAAGTGCCTCGTCATGGCTAGAGGTGATCACCACTCCTTTACCTGCTGCCAAACCATCGGCCTTCAGTACGATTGGTAAGGAATGCTGCTTAATATAAGCAATTCCTTCCTCATAATTCTCTTCACTGAACTCTCTATAAGCAGCGGTAGGAATACCTTGACGCTCCATAAACAGTTTGGCAAACGCCTTACTGCCCTCCAGTTGTGCCCCCAGTTTGGAAGGACCCATTACTGGAATATGCTTCAACGCCTCATCCTGTGCAAAATAATCGAAAATACCATTTACCAGCGCTTCTTCTGACCCAGGTACCACCATCGTGATTCCCTGCTCCAAACAGAATGATCTTATCTTGTCAAATTCGCTCACGCCCATATTCACATTGGTACCACATTGGGCAGTACCTGCATTCCCAGGCGCGATAAACAGTTTTCCGCATAGCGGACTTTGCGACATTTTCAAGGCCAGTGCATGTTCCCGACCACCACTTCCTAATAAAAGTATGTTCATAATGAATTAATACAGATGAGAAAGAAAATGCAAAGAAAGTTCAAAAAAGCGCAAAAATTGTCTATTTATACCATTTTTTTACCCGGATTCCCGATTTTCTTTAAATTGCCTCCTTATAGCTTAACTGAACCTTAAAACAATCTTGTTTAAAACTAACCATTTATGATGCAAACTGCTGTTGCACAAGGGCCGGAAACTGCCTCTCAGAAGGGACACCCCAAAGGCCTTTCGGTATTATTTGCCACGGAAATGTGGGAACGGTTTAACTTTTATGGCATGAGGGCTCTTTTGACCCTCTTCCTGGTAAATGCACTGCAATTTTCAGAAGCTGAATCATCTTATGCCTATGGTGGATTCCTCGGTCTCTGCTACCTTACACCTATGCTCGGCGGTTATATCTCTGACCGCTACTTGGGAAACAGGAACTGTATCTTATTAGGAGGTTTTGTTATGGGTATTGGTCAGCTCCTTATGGTGTTGAGCGCTACCCTCTACGCAGGTAACGTAGATACTGCCCGCCTGATAATGTGGTTGGCTTTGTTCGTGATCATCTTCGGAAACGGGTTCTTCAAACCCAATATCTCTTCCATGGTAGGTAGCCTCTATCCAAAAAATGATGGCCGCCTGGATGCTGCATTCACTATCTTCTACATGGGTATCAATATGGGCGCCTTCCTCGGTATGCTCATTTGCCCAATCCTCGGAGACGTAAAACTGGAAAGTGGTGTCAGAGTAGTGGCTGCCTTCAAATGGGGCTTCCTCGCTGCTGGTATCGCGATGTTCCTGGGTACCGTGCTGTTTTACTTCCTGAAAGACAAATACGTAGTAACGCCTGATGGCAAACCTATCGGCGCGAAACCAACTTTCCATCCAACTGCTTCTCCTACCGGCGAAGCGGACAAAGCTAAATTTACTTCCAGCGCTATCCTCGGCTGCGCAGCCCTGCTGGCAGTATTATTCGTGGCTTTCCACTTCATTGCAAGCGATCCTAACCCGATCAAATCTTGGATCTATCCTTTCATCTACGCTACTGGTATCTCCCTGGCGGTGCTGATCCTCACGGATAAATCTATCACTTCCATCGAAAGACAAAGAATCCTCGTGCTCTATGCAGTGGCATTCTTCGTAATCTTCTTCTGGGCTTGTTTTGAGCAGGCTGGTTCTTCCCTCACCTTCATCGCGGACAAACAAACTGACCGTCGACTGTTTGGTTGGGATATGCCTCCTAGCTTCATTCAGAACGCTAACTCTATCTTCATTATCATATTTGCACTGCCATTTAGCTGGTTGTGGATAAAGCTCCAGAAACGTAACCTGGAACCTATTTCTCCAGTGAAACAAGCATTGGGTCTTGCCCTGCTGTCTGCCGGCTTCCTGATCATTGCATTCCAGGTAAAAAGTCTGGGCGAAAACGAGAAACTTGGCGTTATGTGGCTGATCGTGATGTACCTGTTCCATACGCTCGGTGAATTGTGCCTGTCTCCAATAGGTCTGTCTCTCGTGGCGAAACTGGCTCCACATCGTTTCTCATCTTTGCTGATGGGTGTATGGTTCCTGGCCAATGCCGCTGGTTATGCACTGGCTGGTACCCTGGGCGCCCTGCTGCCTCCAAACCCAGATAACTATGCTGATGCTGCAAAAGCAGGCATTGATCTGAAAGGTATCCTGAATGGCGTGATCACTCCTTCTGCAGAACAACTCAGCAAACTGCATGAACTGAAACTGGCTGCTCACTACCCAACTTTCGCAGGTTTCACTATTCATAACCTGTTCGAATTCTTCATGGTGTTCGTGATCCTGCCAGGTGCAGCGGCTGTATTGCTGTTCTTCCTGTCTCCATTCCTGAAAAAATGGATGCACGGCGTTAAATAATTATTCCCCTTTGGATATAACGTACAAAATGAAAAGCCTCGCTGCAGCGGGGCTTTTCATTTTGTACGTTATATTTGTTTACATACTGATACAACTAATATGTCTGACAACAACTTCAAACCATTTGTCCCGTCTAATGCCCGGATGAAGGAATTCACGCTCAAATCCATCCTACTGGGCTGTATCTTTGGAATCATCTTTGGCGCTGCCACCGTTTATCTCGCGCTGAAAGCAGGTCTGACTGTTTCCGCCTCCATCCCGATTGCCGTTATTGCTATCACTTTAGGTAGAAAGCTGTTCAAAACCACCATTCTAGAAAACAATATTATCCAGACTACCGGCTCCGCTGGCGAATCCATTGCGGGCGGTATCGTATTTACTCTTCCAGGCTTTCTCTTCCTTAGCGATGGCGCCGGCACCCAATTCTTTAACTACTTTACTATTCTCACATTGGCTATCATTGGCGGTATCCTTGGTACGTTGATGATGATTCCACTCCGTCGTTCGCTCATTGTAAAGGAACATGGTACGCTCCCTTATCCGGAAGGTACTGCCTGTGCGGATGTTTTGATTGCAGGTGAAAAAGGGGGCGACTTCGCTAAAACTGCCTTCTGGGGCCTTGGGTTTGCATCCTTGTATGCCATAATGCAAAAGGTATTTCATGTGATTGCCGGCACTCCTGGCTACCTCACAAAAGCCGCCAATAAATTTTTCCCTTCTGCCAATATCAGTGCGGATATCACGCCAGAATATATGGGAGTAGGTTATATCATCGGGCCTCGCATTGCGGGCGTACTGGTGGCTGGTGGTGTGCTTTCCTGGCTAGCATTGATTCCTCTTCTGGCCTCTGTTATCCCACAGGATGTCGTAGCAGCTCAACTGGTGAAAATCGGGCAACTGGCTAGCGTCACTACTGCAGGCGGACAAGGAGAGTGGAATCCGGTTACCCATACCTTCGCTGATTTCTCTGCTGCTGTATATTTTGCTTATGTGAGACAGATAGGCGCCGGTGCAGTAGCCGCTGGCGGTTTCATTACGCTCCTTAAAACCATCCCCACTATCATATCGACGTTCAAAGGGAGTCTTGGTGCGGTGAAAGGAGGTAATGGCGAAGGTGCTCAAGAAGCAGTTCCTAGAACAGAAAAAGATCTTAGCTTGAAAGTGGTACTCATTGGGAGTGTAGTACTCGTACTCCTGATGGCTTTACTACCGCAACTTCCAGGCGATTCTATCGGAAAAAAATTCCTGGTAGGTATACTCGTGGTGATCTTCGGTGCTTTCTTCGTGACGGTATCCAGTAGGATTGTAGGTTTGATCGGATCTTCCAACAACCCGATCTCCGGTATGACCATCGCCACATTGATGGGCACCTGCCTTGTTTTCATTGCGGTGGGCTGGACTGGAAAAGTTTATGAACCAATGGCACTGGTGGTAGGCGGTATGATTTGTATTGCTGCAGCCAATGCCGGCGGCACCTCTCAGGACCTGAAATCCGGATACATCGTAGGTGCTACGCCTATGTACCAACAATTGGCCCTATTTATCGGTGTAATCGTGTCTTCCTTGGTAATCGGCCTGACCGTAAAATTCTTGGATCACCCTACACATGAAATGATTGCCCGTGGTGTAAAAGACCACGCAATTGGTAGTATCTTCTTTCCAGCGCCACAAGGTACCCTCATGGCTACACTGATTAAGGGGATACTCTCTTTTAACCTCGATTGGCAGTTTGTATTAGTTGGGGTATTGATCGCTATTACCATGGAGCTCTGTGGGATCAACTCTCTCTCTTTCGCGGTAGGAGCTTACCTGCCATTGTCTACCACCATGCCTATTTTCGTAGGTGGCGCTATCCGCGGACTGGTAGACTACAAAAAGAAAAAAGAACAAGTACAAACTTCCCCGGAGGAAGATGAACTGGGCAAAGGAAATCTTTTCGCTACAGGTCTGGTAGCCGGAGGAGCAGTATCAGGTGTGATTATCGCTATCCTGGCTGGTTTCGATAAATCTTCGGAGTTTCTCGCTAAGCTGAATTTCGGAGAAGGTATTCAGTCGGCACTGGGAGAAGGCGGATATTATATACTGGGAACCGCATTTTTTGCGTTTATGGGTTGGTACCTATACCGTATCGCAAGAAAATAACAGATTACTAAAAATAATATCTTAATTTTATCAGATATATCACGAATTACCTATGCGTATAATTGTAACTGCATTGCTTGGCGCTATAATGATGCTGGGCATATCCTGTGAAAAAACTACTACTGGCAACGGAGACGCCACCGATAGAAAATTTATCTCTATGGTTATGGGCACCCGTATCCAGTTATCAGAAAATCCCAAAGCGGTAGTTTACTTGGCTGATCCAACGTCTACAAATCCGGACGACCAGTATCCTAGCATGCAAATTACAGGTACCACCTACGCAGGCGATTATGTGACCTTTACGCTGGCAGTACCAACATTGCCATTTGCACCAGGCGCATACCCTGTTACAAACACCGGCAACAGCATGACCATTTATCTCGCCAGCACCACTGGTGAAACGTTAAAAACGGATCCTACTGCCGCCGGGTTTACTATCAATATCACCCAGATCAACAGCCAGTTTGTAGAGGGTACTTTCAGCGGTACACTCTCAAGCTCCAGCAGCGGCGGTTCTACCAATATTCAAGACGGTACCTTCCGTGCTGTGTTGAAATACACTAGCAGATAGTACAATTGCCATAAAAAAAGAAAACCCCGGGCCTTGGTGGTCCGGGGTTTTCTTTTTGATCCGTGTCTCCCTATACAAAATCTAAATGACTATATTTTGCCTTCAAAATACCTGCATCATCCGCACCTAGCCATTTATTTAACAGGGTCGCATATACGCTTTTGAAGTCAATTTTATATTTCAGATCCCCATCTTGCAGATTCATCAGGTCTGGGCCATCGTTCAACACTCCTTTACGCTGTAATCCGCCGCCAATAAGGAACATATTATTTGCTGTACCATGGTCTGTACCACCGCTGGCATTCTGACTCACTCTACGGCCAAATTCAGAGAAGGTCATCACTACCACATCCTGGAAACGATTATTCTTTTTCAAATCCTGTGTGAACACCGTCATCGCATCGCTCAACTGTTGGAATAAACGTTCCTGTTGCGCTTGTTGGTTCACATGCGTATCAAAGCTACCATGAGAAACATAGTACACTTTGGTATTGATATCAGACATGATCAGGTTCGCGATGGTACGCATATTCTTACCCAGATCAGTATTGGGATAAGCCTCTTTTGACTGATACACCTTAAACTGTTGGGAAATATATGCCGCCGAGGAAATCGTTTCTCCCATGGTTTTATACAGGTAATCCACATTATGATGGTCATCCATTTCCTGCGGACGCTGTTTCAGCAAATCCTTGAAGAAAGGGTTATTACTAGTACCCAATAAGCGGTTAGGATCTGTCAGTGCCAGTCCTTTCGAATATTCTCCTTTTAAAGCAAGACTGAGCGTATCATCAATTTCCAATGCCTGCGTAGGCTTATCACATCCTTTGCACTGCGCATCCAAATAACGTCCAATCCAGCCATCAGACCACAATTCATTAGCCTGGCTTCCACTATGCCAGATATCCATTGAACGGAAATGAGAACGGTCTGGATTTGGATAACCTACGTTATTCAGGATGCCCAGAGAACCATCATCATATAAAGCTTTAAATCCTTTCAAGGCAGGATGTATACCTAAATCATCGTTGAGGCTGAGGGCATCTGTGCGTTTAATGCCCAGCGCCGGCCTTGACCGATAATATATATCGTTGCGATAAGGAATAATCGTATTGAGGCCGTCATTACCGCCTGAAAGCTGCACAATAACCAGCACTTTATTTCCTGGGGGCACCAGCTCACCGCGTTCGAGCGCTTTGAGAAATTTAGGCATCAGCATCGCGGCGGAAGCCAGCGATCCAACTTGTATAAAACGTCTGCGATTGATAATATCCATAAATGCGTTTTTTAGGGAGATGAATGATTAACAAAGCTGGTATTCCGGCATACTCATTACGTCTATAGTGACTGTTTTAATATAGGCCTCACGGTTAGATGCGTCAGCGTATTTGTCCAGCAACTGCCGACTTGCACCACCCGGTTGCAGCAAATGCGTACTAGCGATGGTATCTGCAAGCGTGTCTCTGGTAACCCCTTCAAACCCTTTCAGGTAAGGCGTCCAGTCGATATGAGCATTGATCTTTTTAGCATATTGGCGCTTCAAAAAATCATTGATTTGCATCGTCATTTTGTAGTTGCCACCATCTCCCATTTCAGGAGTCAGTTCTTTGGGTTGCACATTCATTGCCTGAGAATAGAAGATTACCTCTGGCACACGTAGTCGGAACATGAGACTAGAACTATCTATCCAGTTGCGGCCTCCAGGCCATCCGGCTACATTTGGCGGGTAAAACAATGTTTGTCCAAGGATACGTTGAAATACCAGCATAGTGCCTTCTTCGTCGAAGGTCATGGGTACAGCCCTGCGAATGCCCACCAGCAGCTCCACCGGCGATTTAATCTTATTGCCGATGATCTGCGGATCATAGAACCAATCGGCCATAAAGATTTCCTGCATGAGGGCTTTGATATCATATCCTGAATGATAGAATTTGTCTGCTAGGTAATCTACTTTTTCCTCATTGGGCGTATCTTCTACAAAGAAGCGGTATATCTTGGTGGTAATGAATTTCGCACACTGGCGTTGTTCTAGTAATATTTTTAAGACATCATCTCCATCAAATTTCCCTGTTTTCCCCAACACGGTTTTATAATCATCATCATGTTGTTTATCGCGGAATTGGAAAGTGCCTGTTTCGTCGAATTGCCAGCCGGTAAAGGCTCTCGCAGCTTCTTTCACATCTCTTTCTGTGTAATTACCTCTGCCGAGTGTAAAGAGTTCCATTACTTCGCGGGCGAAGTTTTCGTTGGGATGTTGTTTTCTGTTCTGCTGGTTATTGAGGAATTGCAGCATAGCAGGACTTTTAGAGACACCGCTCAGGAGATCGCCAAAGTTCCCTAAGGCATTATCACGGATTACGCCCAGCAATTGCTGGTTATACAATACATCCTGGGTACGACAAGCAAAATGTCCATGCCAGAAGAGACTCATTTTCTCCCGCAATGGATGCTCACTACTGATCATCGCTTTCATCCATGATACGTTCAGGTCTTTTATTCCCTGGGTATTCATCTGTTGTACTGCTTTCTTTTCATCCGGCGTCATACCTTTCATCTTCTGAAAGTCAGGCAGGTCGGCCTCACTCACCACATTTACTTCAGGTGCCTTATAATTCCCTTTCCCTATAAGTATGTGGTTTACAATCACCTTCCGACGCTTGTCGGACCATTCGTTTATTTCAGGCAAGGTGGCCCCGAAACCTGCTCTCCAGGCCAGATGCAACATTTGTTGTTGTGGGGAAATAACGGGCATATTGATACGATTTTCAATATGACCGCAAATAAAGATCCGGGTTTAACGGAATTTCCAGATAGGGAAAGAATCTCCCTTTTTAAAGTCTGTTTGATCTGCTGGCAATTCCATAAATGCATCCGCTAAAATCAAGCTGGCAAGGTCTCCGGAGCCTTGATAGGGTTGTGGAATAGCTACCAACTTTCCATGTGGCTGCGACTCTATTTTAACAGGAATATAATATTCTAGGTTGGGGTCGAAATGCACCTTTTCGGATAACACGGCATAGAGAGGAGGCACTGGATTTAAATGCATGGCTTCTTGCAACCAAGGCCGTACATAACGGTAAAAACACATGAAGCCGGAAACAGGATTTCCAGGCAAAGCAAATACGACTGGCCCATCCGTGAAAGCACCGAATAGAAAAGGTTTTCCAGGGCGTTGCTGCACTTTGTGGAAAAGTTGCTCCATTCCCAGTTGGCGCAGCACTTCCGGCAGGTAATCAAATTTCCCTGCGGATACAGCGCCAGAGCTGATCCACACATCCGTATCTGCTATCAGCGGTTTCAATTGATGCAACATACTTTCAGCATGATCTTCTAAATGCAGTACGGTGGCTTCAATCCCCATTTGTTCCAAGGACGCACTTAAGCTATACACGTTGGACATGCGGAGTTGATGCGGCTCCGGCTGCGCTGTAACAGGCACCAGTTCATTTCCGGTGGCAATCACCACTACCTTTGGTTTCTTACTGACCAGCACGGAGGTTTTACCTACCGTAGCGAGAACGCCTGCTTCTGCGGGACCTAGTAGTACGCCACTATTGAGCAGTACGGCGTCCTGTTTTACATCACTTCCCATCCGATGGATGTGTTGTCCTTTTTTTTCCGGGTGCTTCACCGTAAAGCGTTTGAAGCCTTCATGCTCTGCCGCTTGGAGATGTTCGTACTGAATAATAGTATCAGTCAGTTCCGGTAAAACCGCGCCTGTCATCACTTCTATACAATTAGCAGTATTGGAAAGCTGTAACTGCGGCGCACCTGCAGCCTGCATATCTTCCACTACAAAAACCCGCTGACCACGTGCAAAGCTGTCGTACCGGATAGCAATACCATCCATCATCACCCTATCAAATGGCGGAAATGGCCTATCCGCCAGCACAGGTTCCCGGAGAATACGGCCTGTAGCCTTTTCAAACGGAATGATTTCTGTACCGGTATCTCGTACGGTTCCGAGTACCAACGCATATGCATCTGCAACAGTCAGCATCATTTATATTATTTTTGTATGGAGCAGTCCACTAAATTTATGCTTTTATGGCCAATCAATCAAGTACCGATTTTACACACCTGAATACTGCCGGTCAACCGGCCATGGTAGATGTTAGTGGTAAAGACAATACTTTTCGTATAGCCGTTGCCGAGAGTCGCATCTATCTCCCGGAAATCATTCGTCAGCAATTTCAGGGCAATGACATTCAAACCCGGAAGGGTGGCGTATTCCAGACAGCTATCATAGCAGGAATTATGGCGGCGAAGAAAACACCGGATCTCATTCCCCTATGTCATACTTTGTTGTTGGATGGATGTGATGTAGCTATTGTCATGGAGGAAGAAGAAGCGGTGATTCGTTGTACCGTGAAAACGACCGGAAAGACAGGCGTAGAGATGGAAGCCCTCACCGGTGCATCTGTAGCGGCACTCACCATTTACGATATGTGCAAAGCATTCTCGCAGGAAATGGTGATCCGGGAAACAAAATTGATCAGCAAATCAGGAGGCAAACATGACTATAGCCGCTAAAGCGCCACTGAAAGGGCTTATACTATGCGGTGGTTACAGTACCCGCATGCAGGAAGACAAATGCAGTATTGCATACCATGGCATGCCGCAATGGCAATACATGGTAGAGTTGTTATCCACACAGTTGGAGGAAGTATATATTTCCTGCCGGCCTGATCAACTGGCCGGATTCAGTAGTTATCCACATGTGATACCTGATAATGTAGGCATGGGTGGGCCTTCTGCTGGTATGCTCAGCGCGCATGCATTGCAACCAACCACAGCCTGGCTGGTAGTAGCCTGTGATCTGCCTTTATTTAGCGCTAAAAGTTTGCAGTTGCTGATCTCCTCCCGCGACGATAGCAAAGCTGCTACTAGCTTTAACAGTCCTGTTAATCATCTGCCGGAGCCGCTGGTGGCGATTTGGGAACCAACAGGACTTGCTACATTACAGCAAAATGTACAGGAAAAGGCACAACAATGTCCACGGAAAACATTGCTATCCAGTGAAATAAAAATTGTGGAAAACCCGTGGTCAGCAGAGCAATTCAATGCCAATACCCAAGCAGAAAAAGCCGAGGCAATGAGTCAGCCTAAATAATCGTACCGTCTGCGAAGAATTCTTTTTTCCAGATAGGGACCCTTGCTTTGAGGGTATCAATCGCGTATTCACAGGCATCAAAGGCAATACCACGATGAATAGAAGATACTGCTACCACTACTGCAATATCTCCTGGATACTTATCGCCTATCGCATGTAGCATGGCAATTTTCTTGATATCCCATTGCATGGCTACATCGTCTGCAATTTTCTGCATTTCAGATATGGCCATTTCGCGGTAGCTTTCATAAAAGAGTTTCGTAACCGCCCTACCTTTGGTATCGTTGCGTACTTTACCGGTGAATACTACTTCTCCTCCACAGGCAGGAGAATGAATAAAATCTAGTGCTTCCTGAATAGTGATTTCAGGTTCTATTTTGAGTAATACGTCCATGTTTTCTTGTTTCAGCCACCACTTACCGGCGGGATCACCGCAATTTCATCGCTAGTGGCAATGGGTTGGTTATCAACTGCATATTCTCTATTCACGGCAATCATCAGGGAATTTAACTGTTGGAGGCCGGGATAAGTGGCCAGTAACCAGCTTTTTAATTCGCCAACGGTAGTAATGCCTTCCGGCAATGTTAGTATTGATTGTCCTGCAATATCTTTCGCCACGCCAAACAGCAATAAACCCATAAGTTAAATTTGTTGGCTAAAACTACAATATAGCAGCGATAAAGTAGTAATTTTAGTTCGAGGTAAAATCATTTTTTATGAAAGTAAGGCTCAGAGGAAATAGTATCCGATTTCGCTTAGATAAACTTGATATGGAACTACTGGAAACAGTGGCTAAGGTAGAATCCATCACACATATCGGCGCGGATACCCTGCACTTTGTGATTCGTGGAAAAGACATTCCTGCTCCACTGGCCAAACTAGAGCATGATGGGGTGCATGTGCTGGTGCCTATTCCGCAACTGGAATTGTGGATAAGTTCCGGGGAAACAGGGTTCAGTCTTTCTATTCCTAACGAAGATGGCTCCACCCTCCAGGTATTGGTGGAAAAGGATTTCAAATGCCTTACCGACCGCGATGAAGACGATAGTCAATCTTTCGATAACCCAATGGCTAGTAAAAACTGCTAGATAGGGATGTTACAAGACCCGCATGGCCGTATTATCAATTATGTAAGGCTGTCTGTTACAGACCGCTGTAACCTCCGTTGCACCTATTGCATGCCGGAGCAGATGAAGTTTGAACAAAAATCCAGCCTACTGACAGACGATGAAATCATTCGCCTGGTGAAGATGCTCGCGTATGATGGTATTTCCAAAATCCGCATTACTGGCGGGGAACCATTCATGCGGCCGGACTTGTTGTCTCTCTTGGAAAAAATAAAAAATATTGAAGGCATTACCGACATTACCATTACCACCAACGGTGTGCTTACCAAACCTTTTATCCCAGCGCTTTGCGATCTGGGCATTCAGCAGATCAACCTGAGCCTGGATACCTTGCAGGCAGGCCGTTTTGAGCAAATCACTCGCCGTAACAAATTTGCTGCAGTGATGGACTGTTTTCACACCATGCTGGCTTATGGCATGCAAGTAAAAGTAAACACGGTGGTGATGGATCAAGTGAATACAGATGAAATCATTGATTTTGCGGCACTCACAAAGTCAGAGAAAGTAGCTGTACGCTTCATTGAAGAAATGCCTTTTAACGGCCAGCAGAAAGACTTTTCAGGTATCAACTGGCATTATCAACGTATACTGGATACCATTCGCGAAAAGTATGAACTGGTGAAGATTCCAGATGCTCCGCATGCTACTGCTCTCAATTACCAGATACCGGGTTTCAGTGGTACCGTAGGCGTTATCCCTGCTTACAGTCGTACTTTCTGCGGCACTTGTAATCGGCTTCGTATATCCGCTACCGGTAGTATAAAAACATGCCTATATGGCAATAACATGCTAAATGTGCGCGACCTGATGCGGCAACCATTATTCCGCGATATGCATATCCGCAGCGGCATACAAGCAGCTATCGCAGAGCGGTTCCGAGATGGGTTTGAAGCAGAAAAAAACTTCCTGGAAGATGAGAAAGAAAGTATGTCGATTATAGGGGGATAGGCAGTTATCGGATCAACATCCTTACACCAGCATAAAGAATCAACACCGCCGTAGCACCGGCCACCCATCTGGGTTTTAGCACCTTCGCACTCAATCGCGCACCTATTTGGCCGCCTATAATTACAGCTAACAATAACGGCAGTACGAAATCCTTATTAAACACAATTTCATGCTTGGCTACCTGCCCCAGAATCCCAGCAACAGAATTCACCAATATGAAGAAACTACTCAATCCTGCAATATTCTTTGATGTGTCCCATTTCCCCAATTTCAACACAGGAGCTAAATAGATACCACCACCAATGCCTGTCATACCCGAAAGTAGTCCGATAGCCCCACCAATGATGCCATACACCGTTCCCCCGCTTTGCTTCACCGTTTCCTCACCACTCGTCTTCTCAAAAAACATGCGGTAGCACATGAAAATAGCAGCCAATGTTAAAGCGATGCCTAATAAGAGAAAAAATGTTTCTTGTTTCATCGGGAGATAACTACCAATAAAGGCCATCGGCACACTCACCAAGGATAGCCATAGGGCCTTTTTTATAGGTAGGTGTCCTGATTTCCAAAAATGGTACACGCCGCCAATCACCACCGCAATGTTGCATAACAAGGCAGTAGATTTCATCAACTGGAAATTCACTCCCCATAAGGCCAGAATAGCCAGATAACTGGAACCGCCACCAAATCCGGCAGCAGAATACAATAAGGCTACCAGGAAAAACAAGAAACAGAGTGTAATCGTCACAAAACGGAGAATTAATAAGTTGCCATCGTATCATCGATCATACATGCCCAGGCATGTATACCGCCTTCTACGTTATAAAGGTTTTTATAGCCCATTTCAGACAATTTCTGCGCAACAGCGCGACTACGCATGCCGTGGTGACAAAGTACCGCTATTGGCCCTGAAATCGTCATTTTTGGAAATTCTTGTAGCACCCTACCCATCGGCATGTGCAATGACTGTGGCAAATGGCATATTTCCCACTCATCATCTTCACGTAAATCCAATACCAATACCTTTTTACCGTTATTCAGCCAGTTTTCCAGCTCCTGTACCTCTAACGACTGTACGCCAGTCAGATCACATACATCTTGGGCATAATCAGCTTGTAATGTGGTAATCTGTCGGTTCGCCGCTACGGGAGGGATATGGAATATATGATGCATATTTTGCAGGATATCTATGGTCATTAACTGATTGCTCAATGGCGTACCAATACCCGTGATGATTTTTACCACTTCATTCGCCTGGTAGGAACCAATGATGCCTGGCAGTACGCCTAGTACGCCAATTTCACTACAGTTCAGCATCTCGCCAGCAGCGGGCGCTTCCGGGAAAATGCAACGGTAGGTGGCTCCCTGTTGATAATTAAAAACGCTCACCTGTCCTTCATACTTGTAAATAGCGCCATATACCAGTGGTTTTCCGGCAATGACACAGGCGTCGTTGATGAGGTAGCGGGTGCCGAAATTATCGGTGCAATCTACCACTACATCATAGCCAGCGATAATAGCGATAGCATTATCTGTAGTCAGCCAAGTTTCATGAAGATCTATTGTTATTTCCGGATTCAACTGATGCAGGCGTTGCGCTGCCAGTGGCCCTTTGGGCTTTCCTTGATCTGCGGTGGTATACAGTACCTGTCTTTGTAGGTTGGTGATGGACACTGTATCATTTTCCACGATGCCTATACGCCCAACGCCCATGGCGGTGAGGTATTGCAATACCGGCACTCCCAGTCCGCCGGCGCCTATTACCAGTACGGCTGCTTGTTGCAGCAGTTGTTGTTTCTCTGGTCCAAAACCTTCCAATCTGGTCTGCCTGTCGTATCGCATGGTATCAATCTTATCTGATGAAGAAATGGTATCCTGGTAAAGGATAAAGGTAGTAAAACGTTATACTTTTTTATACATGGTAACGATATCGGAGAAAAGTCCGGGTCTCAGTTCGATGCCATCTGGCAAGCGGCCACATTCTTGGAAACCGAAGTTGCGATAGAGTTGTATGGCTTTTTCATTGGCGGCGGCCACTTGTAGATAAATCAACCAGAGGTCGTCGTGTTCATCCACCCAACGGAGCATGGCGGTCATTAGTCGGCGACCAATACCCATCCGATGATATTCCTTTGCCACACCTATGCCCATTTCACATACGTGGGTACGTTTGTCATGACCCGTGTTATCCACATTCACCGCACCTATAATACGCCCATTTACTTCCGCTACAAGTAGCAACTGGCGGTTTTTCTCCAGGTGAGATTTAATAAATGCCTCTTCTGACTCTGCATCCAGGTCCATGGCTTCCGCATGGTTGAGGAGTAGGAAATCAGTTTCGGCGGTCATGCGTTGATAATTGGCCAACATGCCGGCGGCATCTCTCAATCGTGCCTCCCGGATGATTAGTTCTTCGCCATTGGGTAGAAAATGTCGCATGATACGAAAATAAAAAAAGCGACCGTTTCCGGTCGCTGATTGTTTTAAACCTTACTAAAAATTTTGTTATGATGCTTTTGCGTTTGTTCTCACAAAGTCCAGTACTGCGGCTTTTTGATCATCTGACAGTTTGGCTTTTCTGGCCATCTTGTCTATGATACCAGGCCATTTTTCCACGGTGCGGGATTCAGGCCATTTGTAAGCGTGACATCTGTTGCAATTCTGCCGGTAAATCGCTTTACCAGGCGAGTCCGGATATCTTGCGAAAGCCGCTTCCGTTGCAGCCGCTGACTCAGTAGGAACGGTGCCTTTACTGCACCCCCATAGTAAGACAGCTATAACAGCTAACTGGAGTAGTGTTTTCATAAAATTAGTTTGAGTACATCAGATTGATTGACCTCACTCAAGGTAACTATTTTTTATGAAATGGAAAATGACTACTGAATTTTTCCTGCACCAAAATATGCCTGTAATACGGCAGGGATATGTATCCCTTCTGCAGTCTGGTTATTCTCCAGGATGCAGGCCATAATACGAGGGAGCGCCAAAGAGCTACCGTTCAGGGTATGCACCAGTTGTGGCTTACCATTGGCTTCTTTGAAACGAATTTTCATACGGTTGCTCTGGTAGCTTTCGAAATTACTTACGGAGCTTACTTCCAACCATTTCTGCTGAGCAGCGCTATACACTTCGAAATCATATGTCAGTGCAGAAGTGAAGCTCATATCGCCACCGCATAAACGCAGAATACGGTATGGCAACTGTAAAGACTGGAGCAGGCTTTCTACGTGTGCTACCATTTCATCCAGCGCTTCATAAGACTTCTCCGGATGAGCCAGTTGCACCAGCTCTACCTTATCGAACTGGTGTACACGATTCAGACCGCGTACATCTTTACCGTAAGAACCGGCTTCCCTGCGGAAACAAGGCGTATAGGCGGTCATGCGGATAGGCAATTCGGTATCTTTCAGGATTTCATCGCGGTAGATGTTGGTCACTGGTACTTCGGCGGTAGGTATCAGGTAGAAATTATCTTCTGTAGCATGATACATCTGGCCTTCTTTATCTGGCAACTGACCGGTACCAAAAGCAGAAGTTTCGTTTACCAGGTAAGGAGGCGCGTACTCCATATAACCCGCATTGATGTTATAATCCAGGAAATACTGGATCATAGCGCGTTGCAGACGAGCGCCTTTGTTTTTATATACTGGGAAACCACTACCAGTGATTTTATTTCCTAGTTCAAAGTCGATCAGATCGTATTTTTTCGCCAGATCCCAGTGTGGTACTGCCCCTTCATAAAGCGCAGGAATATCTCCGTGCTGTTTTACTTCCACGTTTTCTTCCGGCGTTTTGCCAGGAGGAACCAATGGAGAAGGCAGGTTTGGTAATTTAACCAGGGTATCCAGTAATTCTTTTTCGGTAGCGTTCAGCGCTTCGTTAACGGGGGCCAGGTGCTCTTTCAGCTCGTTCACTTTGGCGCGCATGGCTTCTCCGTCTTCTTTTTTACCCTGGGCCATCAGTTTACCGATTTCTTTGGATAAACTGTTTACCTGGGCTTGCGTATCATCATATTCCAGTGTGAGTTTCTTACGCTTGTCGTCCAGCGCAAGGATTTCATCCACCAGGTGAGTTTCTTTAAAGTGTTTGACAGCCAGTTTTTCCAAAACCAGCTCTTTATTCTGACGTATATATGGTACTTGTAACATTCTTACAATTTAAAAATTTGAGCAAAGATAAAGGCTATATGAGATATTTTCCTACGATTGGTACCCTGCGGCCCACGCCAAAGGCCTTGGAAGATACGCGAATGATAGGACAAAACTGATTTCGTTTGTATTCATTGGCGTTGACCATCTTTAAGGTCCGCGAAACTAAAGCCGAGTCGAAGCCCTGTGCAACAATCTCACGGGGGCCTTGCCTCCGTTCAATATACTGGTACAGTAATTTGTCGAGGACGGCATAATCCGGCAAACTATCGCTATCCTTTTGTCCAGGACGCAATTCTGCGGATGGGGCCTTGTCTATGATGTTCTGAGGGATAATCTCCTTGTCGCGGTTAATGTATCTCGCTAACGCATATACTTGCATTTTATACACATCTCCCAAGACAGACAGTCCTCCGGCCATATCTCCGTAAAGGGTGCCATAGCCTGTGGATAACTCACTTTTATTGGAGGTATTCAACAAGATATATCCAAACTTGTTGGACAATCCCATCAAAAGGTTCCCCCTGATGCGGGATTGTGTATTTTCCTCTGCTACACTGAAGGGCAGCCCCTGGAAATAAGGCTCCAGGGTTTTCAGGAAGGTTTCATATATATCATTGATACGAATGATATCGTACGGATTATCCAGATTTTTGGAAAGTTGTATGGCATCATCCACGGAGTGATCTGTAGAATAAGGGGATGGCATCAATACTGCCCTCACATTTTCTGCACCCAGGGCATCGCAAGCGATAGCCAGGGTTACAGCGCTGTCTATCCCTCCAGAGGAGCCCAGGATGGCCTTTTTAAAGCCCATCTTCCCAAAATAATCACGGATACCCAATACCAATGCATCGTATATACGGTCAATGTTATGATCGAATACTAGGGATGTAAGCGGCGTAAATATGGGCTTTTCAGCTACTGTACTTGTGTTGTTCAGCAGCGGTTCCAGCTCCATACCGTCCATGGCTTCTTCAAAGTAAGGAAGCTCTTTTACGATATTTCCTTGTGCATCGAAGATCAAAGATCCGCCATCAAAAACGATTTCCGTCTGGGAACCTACCGTATTGCAATAGTACATAGGCAGGCGGTATTTGAGTACGTTGGCACGAATCACTTCTTTACGATCTTGATCGTGGTCGTAATCAAATGGGGAGGCAGACAGGTTGATCATCACGTCTGGCTGCTGTTCCATGAGTTTGTCCATCGGACAAATTCGATAGAGCAGGTTCTCTCCGAGGTTCCAAATATCTTCACAGATGGTCACGGCCAGTTTGCGCCCTTTGAAAGGAATGACATTCCATCCGAAAGCGGGTTCAAAGTAGCGATATTCATCAAATACGTCGTAGGTAGGGAGCAGGGTTTTATGCACCATGTGCTTCACTTCTCCTTCATACAGGAACCAGGCAGCGTTGAAAAGGTCTTTCCCTTCAGGCTGCGGGTTTCTAGCCGGACCACCTACCAGCACAGCGATATCAGTAGCATGCTGCTTTATTTCATCAATGGCAGCATAGCATTTGGCAATAAAATCTTCAAACTCCAGGAAATCCCTTGGAGGATATCCGCACACGCAGAGTTCTGAAAATACCACCAGATCAGCTCCCTGGGCTTTTGCAGCCTGGATACCTGCTATAATTTTGGCGGTATTCTGTTCGAAATTGCCTATATGATAATTCTGCTGTGCCAGTATAATCTTCATAATTTCAAAGTTATTGTGCTTAGAAATAAACTCCGAGTCGGAGTGCAAAGCTATTGATATTCACTCTGCCATCATTCCATTTCGCATTACGAGTAACATCGATAAAGCCATTTTGGTACAAAAGACCAACGGTACCGGTGAGCGACTCGCCCAGGTTATAATCTACCCCGGCACCTATTAACATACCGATGTTAATTCGGTTTACATCTGATAAAATATTGATCTTGTCAACGGTCTGCGTCATGTTAGTGGCACTCGCCTTCGCGCTAACAGGGAAGGCTACATAAGTACCAAACTGTCCCCAGAAGGCCATTCCATTATCAATTTCGTTAGTTTTCAGTTTCAGGGCAATTGGCACCTGGATATGAGTCAGTTTGAAATTATATTCCGTTGGGATTTGTTTATAATCGCTCAGTCCATAACCGGCATCATATTTCAGTTTGCTACCGCCCAATACTACATTGAATCCCGATGCGAGGGAGTAGTTATTGGATTGTCCCAGTTTAAAATCCGCCATCAGACCGAATCCCAGGCCCATTTTTGAACTGGTCCGGTTTACGCCTGATTGTTGTGGGTTCATGGTTGAAATCATTGGGTCCAGGTTAAAACCCAATCGTACTTTCTTGTTAAAGGTTCCATAGTTGCTTTGTGCCATTGCGCCTTTCATTCCACCTAACGCCAGCATTAAAATAAAAATCCGCTTCATATTAAGGATATTGTCTTTTTTTAAATACAAGGTATATAATAAATTTACCCTTTATTCAGTTTTTAAGAACGATGCAAAGTTACACTAATAATAATTCCCGGTACAGTTGGCTATTGTTGGCATTTTTAGCTCTTGCCGCCTGTAAATCCGCGCCGAAGCCGCCGGATGTAAGTAATATATCCGTTCACGTTAGTGCGGAGCGGTTCGACTCTGCGCTATTTACGATAGACACCAATAATATCCAGCCAGGGCTGACACGGCTGCACGCGGCCTATCCGATGTTTCTGCCCGTGTACATGACCGATATTATGAACC
This sequence comes from Chitinophaga sp., assembly GCF_019236475.1. Taxonomy (GTDB): domain Bacteria; phylum Bacteroidota; class Bacteroidia; order Chitinophagales; family Chitinophagaceae; genus Chitinophaga. The sequence continues at coordinate 1,263,371 of NZ_JAFAIX010000012.1, read as the reverse complement.
TTGGTGCCTATTCCGATAGCAGTGCTGCTATTCAGCAACAATTGCACCTGTTTCTGACCACGAAGGACTTCCGTCAACTGGAAAGTGCCGTCCAACAGAAGTTTGGCGACTTATCCACCGTGAAAAAAGACCTGGAGCAAGCCTTTAAATATACCAAGTACTACATCCCGTATTTCCGAGCCCCCAAGGTGGTTACTTTCATCAGTGGCGTTGCCAACTATGGCGCCGTGACGGTGGATTCCCTGCTGGGTATTGGGCTGGACATGTACATGGGCGAGGATTTCCCTCCTTACCACATGATCGAGGACATTCCCAATTACATGATTCGCCGCTTTACCCCGGAATATATCACCACCAATGCTATGCAGGTGATACATAACCAAATGTATCCTACTCCTCGTGATGGCGGCAATTTGATCAGTCAGATGGTGGATGCCGGCCGCCAACAGTATTTCCTGGATAAGGTGCTGCCGCTAACTGCGGATAGCATCAAACTGGGATATACCGGAGATCAACTGCGCTGGTGCTATGATAATGAGCAGATGATCTGGCAGTTTTTCATTCAAAACAACCTGTTGTATAATACCGACTGGCAAGAGGCTAGCCATTTCATGGGCGACGGCCCTGCTACACAAGGGATGCCGGAAGGATCACCTGGTAAGATCGGAAATTTTGTGGGCTGGCAGATTGTAAAGAAATATATGGATAAGCATCCGGAGCTGACATTGCAGCAATTGATGGAGAAGAAGGATGTAATGGAGATATTTAAAGATTCGAAGTACAGACCGAAATAATCATACCACCAGCGGCGGAAATAATTTTTTAGCCTTCGGCAGATAACTAGGCCGGAGGCTTTTTTATGTCTTCAAACAAAAGGCTTTCAACCGCGAGAAGCGGCTGAAAGCCTTTTGATATACTGATTGAGTTAGTTCAGTTTAAAAGGCACAATCATTTGAAACTCCGGTATTTTCACTTCGAAAAGCTTCTTATCCAGTTGATTTTCCATCTGGTAAGTACCATACATCTTTCCTATTTCAGTACGGAGATTCGATCCCGAGACATACTGATAAGTTTCACCCGGAGCCAGTAATGGCTGCACACCTACTACACCTTCGCCTTCCACTTCGCGGTGGTTGCCGTTGGAATCAATAATGTACCAATGACGACGGAGCAGCTTTATAGGGAAAGTATTGTTGTTTTCGATAGTAATGCGGTAGGCAAACATAAATTCGCTGCCAATCGGATTGGAGTAATCCGGCTGGTAAAATGTTTCCACGCTGATGGTGATGCCCTCTGTTACCTTCTTTACCATAATAACAACCTTTAACGTAAAAATAAGGAAAAATACGCGCCGATTCCTTGCTTTAACGATTTTTTAGTGAATTTCGAAGTTATCGAGCAGGTGTTGATCTATCTCTGCCGCCCTGGCGGCCACTTCGAAAGAGTTATCCACATAACCGTTCCGTAAGTATTCACGTATATAGAGATACAGGAATCGGAAAATTCCATATTCCCTGTATTGCAAGACGTGACAGGCCTCATGACGGACCCATTCTATATCTGAAAGGAATTGCCCCCGCGAGGCGCCGTGTAAGTGAATGGTACTGCCTATCACCATGGCCAGCGCTGGCGATTTCATACGTCTGGCGGCAATTTTTGCCAACCACGACCTCTCTTTGATTCTACATCTAATTTTTTCCACGTTTGCTTTCTTCCTGACGTAAATCTACACGAAATATTGCATCCTAACCGATGATGAAAGCAGGAGCAGAATTAGTATTTTTAACAAAAAACGCAGGATTTTGGGCTATTTCCCCTGTCCGGTGTAGTTACCATCTACGGTAACCTCCACCTGTTCGGCAATATGCTTCATCACGATGGTGGGAACTTTAATTTTATGGTCTACCAGTTTGACGAGAAATTTGGCGTGCGCTTTTAACGTACCTCCCTGCACGGTAATGGTCCCTTTTTCCTGATAGGTTTTATCCACACCATGGATATTTAGTGTACCCGCTACAGTTACTTGATAGGTACCATCTTTTGTGAGGTCTACATTATCGACGATATTTCCTTTGAATTCAGCATTGGGATATTTGTTGCTTTCCATGTAGGAGGAATTAAAATGCTGTTGCATCAAATCTTGCTCAAACTCAAAGGTATTGATTGGTACTTTGAAGTAGATAGCCCTGGTTTTAGTATTTATGGCAGACACGGCTTTATCAGTACGGGCCGAAATATCTTCCAGCGGGGCCGATGAGAAAAATGAGATCGTTGCTCTCTTGGCGGTAACAACATCCTGAGCAAATCCTTGCATTCTCAATAACAGGCCCAGGGCCAGCAGGAAAACGTATTTCATAACAACCGATATTTTAATTTTCCAGACCCTTCAGCAGGTCGGGTTCGATGTTCATTCCCGAAACAAAGGGCGGACTGCGATACGGAGGTAATCGTGTCTCCCTACACCCAAATCCACCCTATACACAAAGGTATAGGCGTTTCCACTGATAAACGTCTACAATTTATCAACCCTAAAAAAAATTCAGCGCATATCTTTTACCGCTTATTTTTGTAGGAAATACCATTGACTGTGAATATCGAACAACTCTACCAAATATACAAGCAGTATCCATCCATTCAGACAGATACCCGTAAACTAAAACAAGGAGATCTTTTCATTGCCCTGAAAGGCGCCAACTTCAATGGCAACGAATTCGCTGAAAAGGCCCTGGAACAAGGCGCTGCCTTCGCGGTAGTAGATGAGGAAAAGTATTATACTCAACCAGAAAAAATGATGCTGGTAGGCGATGCCCTGGTAGTATTACAGCAACTGGCGCTGCATCATCGTAAGCAATTAGGCATTCCGTTTATTGCCATTACCGGTACTAACGGTAAAACCACTACGAAAGAATTGGTCAATGCTGCACTTTCTTCCAACTATAAAACCTACGCAACGGTAGGTAATCTCAATAATCATATCGGTGTACCACTTACCATTCTTAGCATAAAAGAAGATGTGGAAATCGCGGTGATTGAAATGGGCGCTAACCATCAGCACGAAATAGCCAGCTATTGCACGATAGCCTTACCTACCCATGGCATTATTACCAATATCGGTAAAGCGCATCTGGAAGGCTTTGGCGGAGAAGAAGGTGTCAAAAAAGCCAAGGGCGAACTGTACGACTACCTGCGCGCTCACAACGGCACCGTATTCGTTTGTAACGATTATGATTACCTGGTAGAAATGAGTAAAGGCATCCCACATATCGTTACCTATGGCCAAAAAGAAGCAGATTATACCGGTCATCCGGTGGCAGACAAAGCTTTCCTGGAAGTAGCCATCACCGGTGACAGCCATGTAGGTAATATTCAGACTAACCTGGTAGGCGCTTACAACTTCCCGAATGTAATGGCCGCTGTTACGGTTGCCAGTCATTTTAAAGTGCCATCCGAAAAGATTGCGCCTGCCATCGCTGCATATGTACCTTCCAATAACCGCTCTCAGGTTATAGAACAGGGTAGCAATACCATTATCATGGATGCATATAATGCCAACCCTTCCAGCATGAAAGCGGCTTTGGATAACTTCGCCGGATTGCAAGCACCTAAGAAGGTACTACTGCTGGGCGCTATGATGGAATTGGGCGAGGATAGTGTTAAAGAACACCAGATCTTGGCCGATAACCTACTCAAGCATCATTGGGATGCAGTGGTACTGGTGGGAGGAGATTTTGCAAAAATTGACCACCCTTATATCTTCCTTCCAGATGCCCTGGAAGCAAAAAAATGGCTGGCATCTCAGCAATTTACAAATACTTATATCTTAATTAAAGGCTCCAGAAGCACTGGTATGGAACGAGTTATCTAATTATGCTCAGATTTTGGTAAACTGTTTCATATAGGAAATGTTAATGATTTCATAATTTATTTATATTTAATCCTTAACATACGGTTTCGACCTTTACCAAAATCTGAACTTAATGAGTCCCAAAATCACCCGATTAATTTGGGGGCTGCTGTGTTGCATGCTCCTAATCCCAACGTTTATTTATGCCCAGGAAACCACTGCTGATATCTCCGGTATCATCAATAGTGGTAATGACCCAGTTCCTGGCGCCAGTATTATCGCAATACATCAACCCACTGGCTCCAGGTATGTTACTGTTTCCCGTAAAGATGGCCGTTTTAACCTGCCTAACCTTCGTGTAGGCGGCCCTTATGTAGTTACTGTAACGTATGTAGGATTTAAAGAAGAAAAGAAAGAGAACATTTTTCTTTCATTGGGACAAGATTACAAACTTGATCTGACACTCAAGGCCAGCACCAGTTCCTTAAACGAAGTGGTAGTGAAGTCGACAGGGGCTCAGAATAAAGTGTTTAACAAGAGTCGCACCGGTAGCCAGGAAGTGATTACCCGTGCGCAAATGGACCGCCTGCCTACTATCAGCCGTTCTATGCAGGACTTTACCCGCCTCACGCCATCTGCGAATGGTCTGAACATTGGAGGAAGAAGCAACCAAATGAACAACATGACTGTAGATGGCGCCAACTTCAACAACGCCTTTGGTTTGCAGCCTACACTTGGCTCCCAGACAGCTTCTCAACCTATCAGTCTGGAAGCGTTGGAACAGATCCAGGTCAATGTTTCCCCTTACGACGTACGTCAGGGAGGATTTTCCGGCGCTGGGATCAATAGTATTACAAAAAGTGGTACCAATACCTTCAAAGGAACGGTATATACTTTTATTCAGACACCAGGATTACAAGGGCTGAAAGTAGGAACAGCCACGGTTCCTAAGCCAGACTTCAACTATAACCTGCGTGGATTCAACTTCGGCGGCGCGATCGTAAAAAATAAAGTATTCTTCTTCGTGAGCGCGGAACAGGAACGCATCAGCGCCCCAGCCTCCCCATTGGTAGCTAACAAACCTAACCAGGTAGCAGGTGGTAACGTATCACAAGCGGTAGCAGATACTTTGGATGCTTTGAAGAAATTCCTGATAGACAAATATCACTACGATCCAGGAAATTACCAGAACTATCCCTATCGTACACAAAGCGATAAGATTACCGCTAAGATTGACTGGAACATCAATGACAAGAACACCCTTACTTTCAAGTACAATTATCTGAAATCTTTCAGAGATATTCCTGCAAGTAATAGTGGTGCCCCTAACGGTAACCGTCAGCCAAGCAATACAGGCTTACCTTTCAGCGGTAGCGGCTATACGATTAATAATAACTTCAACATCTTCATTGCAGAGTTGAATACCCGCATTAGCAATAACATGTCCAACAAATTGCAAGTAGGATATTCTGCTATGCGCGATTTCAGATCCTCCTTATCTGGTGGCAACTTCCCACTGGTGGATATCTTGAATGGCCAAGGTGCGAGTTATACCGCTTTCGGTTATGAACCGTTTACTTATAATAACAAGTTGAGTACAGATGTATATCAACTCTCTGATATCTTCAATCTGTATAAAGGTGCGCACGAAATTACCTTTGGTACACAGAACTATTACAAAACATTTGTGAATGGTTTCGCGCCTAACTTTGTAGGTAACTATCGTTTCAACACCCTGACAGACTTCTACGCCAGCGCGAACACCGGCGCATTAACCACTGCCCGTTATGCACTGTCTTACGCCAGTACGCCAGATGGTTCTTTCCCATTTGCAAAAATTAATTCTTTGGAATTGGGCGTGTTTGTTCAAGATAAATGGAGTGTGAGCAAATACTTCACATTAACTTATGGTCTGCGTGTAGACGTTCCAATTATTGGCAACACCTTCACCAGAAACGATTCCCTGACCGCGTTAACCTTCCGTGATGGTGTAAAACTGGATGTAGGCCAGCGGCCAAAAACAACGCCACTGCTTTCTCCACGTGTTGGATTTAACTGGGATGTTACCCATGATAACCAGACGCAAATCCGCGGTGGTATTGGTTTATTTGCAGGTCCTCCACCAGCAGTATGGTTAAGTAACCAAGCAGGTAACAACGGTGTACAGTTTGGTTCTTTCGTAGCTACCGCTACCAATACAACTACCATTCCTTATGCATTCAATCCTGATCCAAATGCATACCGTCCAGGACCTGGACAGTTATCTACTGCTTATAACATTGCAGCGATAGATAGGAATTTCAAATACCCACAAGTAATGAAAGCCACGCTGGCAGTAGATAGAAGGTTGCCAGGCGGAATTGATGGAACATTGGAATTCAACTACTCCAAAGATATCAACGCCGTATATTTCCAAAACGTGAATCTGCCTGCAACTGGTATGACACTGGATGGTCCTGATAATAGAACCCGTTATACCACTTCACAGATTTACGGTCCTGGTAAAAATTCACTCAGCAATCCTAACATCAGCGACGCTATCCTGATGCGTAATACCAACAAAGGTTACAGCTACTTTGCAACATTACAGTTGCAGAAAAACATCAAGGATTTCACCGTGAGTGCAGCTTATACTTATAGCAAATCACGCAGTGTGAATGATGGGGGAACTATTGCGCAGAGTAACTGGCGCGATCGTCCAGTGAGTGGAGATCCGAACGCGAATGATCTGGGATATTCCAACTTCTATCTGCCTCATCGTGTAATTGCTACTGCTACTTATCGTTTTACTTGGGCGAAGCATTTTGCCACCTCCTTTGGTTTGATATTCGAAGCAGCGCCTAATGGAACCACTTCCTATACTTATAGCGGCGACCTCAACAACGACGGATCTGGCGGTAACAACGACCTGATCTATATTCCAAATAAAGCCAGCGATATCAAATTGGTACAAGTAGGTTATGGAGACAAAACTTATAATCCTTCTACCAATGCTGATAAACGTACGGAAACAGTTATTTGGAATCAGTTGGATAATTTCATCAAGCAGGATAATTATCTGAGCAGTCACCGTGGACAGTACGCAGAGCGTAATGGTGTGGTACTGCCATGGTTCAAACGTGCAGACCTGAATATTACCCAAGATATCTTTATGTTTACTGGTAAGAATAATGTTAAACATACTATTCGTGTTACATTTGATATCATCAACTTGGGCAACTTGTTGAACAAAAGATGGGGTACTTACAAACTGGCTAATCAGCCATCCTTCCTGAAGTACGAAGGTCAGTTCCGTGATCCAACAAGTGGTCAGGCAACTGCAACACCTGCGTTCTCCTTCCCGTACTTAGATGCGAAGAATGAAATTCCATTGACTAATTCCTGGAGAGACAATACAGGAACTATCAGTCGTTGGCAAGGCCAGATTGGTATCCGATATATTTTCAACTAATAACGGTTAGCTATAAACGAAAAAGCCGGTTCGTAATGAACCGGCTTTTTCGTTTATAGTAAGTAATAAATGGCAGTAAAAATTATATGAGTGCTTGTACAATTTGCAGGAAACGACGGCCGTTTTATATAGCATAGCTATAATTTAAATTATTCTCCTGTCTTTCCCTTTTACCAGACATCAGGCATATATAAAAAAAAAAGACCTGCAAGCTAAAAAACCCGCAGGTGTTCATAACCTATGCCAACTTTAGAGTAATCGTTAAGAGCGTTGCAGCAGAGCCGCTTAAGCCCCAATATTTTTAGTTATGATTGTCTTTTTTGTGTTGTTATATTATTAACGTGGTTGAAAAAGGTTTTGTTCAATTTTTTATAATTATTTTTTTTTGGTTTTAACATCATAGCTTTTTTAAGCGTGCTACATAATTACTTACGGATACTTAATTCTTTTGGATTGCTAAAATGGAAAAAAAATAAAAAAAAATCTTATTATTTAATTTTAAAATATTTAATTAAATCAAGATAGGAAGTTTAGCGAATTTCCTGGCAAATTTCAATCAATACACCATTGGTGTTTTTAGGATGTACAAAGCATATCAGCTTATTATCAGCCCCTTTTTTTGGTGTTTCTGAGAGTAAAATGAAACCTTCGGATTGCAGTCTTTCCATTTCCGCGTAGATATCTGCCACCTCAAATGCGATATGGTGCATTCCTTCTCCTTTTTTATCCAGGTATTTTGCGATGGCGCTCTCAGGCGCAGTAGCTTCTAGTAGTTCTATTTTACTTTCTCCTTGTTGAAAGAAGGCCGTCATTACATTTTCGCTGGTGACTTCTTCTTGTTTGTAACAAGGTGTATTCAATAGTTTCTCAAACAGTGGGATGCTTACATCCAGTGATTTAACAGCGATTCCGATATGTTCAAACTTGAGCATGTATATTGTTTTTACAGCATCTAATGTCGTATTTTTGTTTGATGCTGCAACTACCTGTTTACCTGGACAATAACGCTACTACCGCCGTCGATCCGCGGGTGCTGGAAGTGATGCTGCCATATTTTACAACACAGTATGGCAATGCCGCCAGCAGAAGCCATTCCTTTGGATGGGTAGCAGAAGAGGCCGTTGATTATGCAAGAGAACAAGTAGCTAGTTTGATCGGAGCCGTGAAACAGGAAATTGTTTTTACCTCCGGCGCTACGGAAGCCGTTAACCTGGCTATTAAAGGCGTATATGAAACTTATGCCGCTACCGGTAATCATATTATTACCTGTGTTACGGAACATAAAGCAGTCATAGATACTTGCAAACACCTGGAGAAAAAAGGAGCACAAGTAACCTGGCTACCAGTAGATGCCGATGGTCTTGTATCCACCGCACAATTGGAAGCGGCCATCACCCCACAAACTATTCTCATCGCTATTATGTATGCCAATAACGAAACCGGCGTTATTCAGCCGGTAAAGGAAATTGGAAGCATAGCCAAAAAACATAATGTAATTTTCTTATGTGATGCCACACAGGCAGTAGGGAAAATACCGGTGAATGTTTTGGGAGACAACATCGACTTGTTGACACTCAGTGCGCATAAAATATACGGACCTAAAGGAGTGGGCGCTCTTTATGTAAGGCGTCGGGACCCGAGGGTACGACTGGCAGCTCAGATAGACGGTGGTGGTCATGAAAGGGGCATGCGCTCCGGCACCTTGAATGTGCCTGCCATAGCCGGATTGGGAAAAGCCTGTGAATTATGTGCCCAGGAAATGCCGGAAGAAGCGCCCCGGTTGCGGAAGCTCCGGGATAAACTGGAACATGCCCTACTACAGTTGGAGGCCAGTAAACTCAATGGCTCCGTGTCTCACCGTCTCCCACATACTACCAACATCTCTCTAAATTATCTCGAAGGCCAAACCCTGATCATGCAATTTGCCAAACAAATTGCCCTCAGCTCTGGATCGGCCTGTACTTCTGCTTCTATGGAACCAAGCTATGTATTAAAGGCCATGGGCCTGGATGACACTCTCGGCCGGAATGCCCTCCGAATGGGCGTAGGCAGGTTTACTACCGAGGAAGAAATCGACTTCGCCATTACCACTATTACAAATGCCGTGACGGAAATGCGAAAAATAAGTCCCCAATGGGAGGCATATAAATCAGGGGGCACACAATAATAAATCCCTGATAAGCATTATCTAATAAATATATATTTGCATCTACACTAATTACTATTCATGCTAGCCATCTTTAAGAAAGAGATAAACCAGTTTTTCAGCAGTATTACGGGCTATGTGGCCATTATACTATTTCTGCTGGCAAACGGGCTTTTCCTGTTTGTATTTCCGGATACCAGCCTGCTGGATACCGGTTATGCCAACCTGGACCCGCTCTTCGACCTCGCACCACTGTTATACCTGTTATTGATCCCTGCCATTACGATGCGCAGTTTTGCCGATGAATTCAAAACCGGCACCATGGAATTGCTCAGTACCAAACCACTGGGCGGATGGGATGTGGTCATGGGAAAATTTTTCAGCTCCCTGCTGGTGGTAGCCATTTCTCTGCTGCCAACGGTTATCTATTACTTTGCGATTCGCCAATTGAGCGTAAACCCACAGTTGTTGGATAATGGCGGTATCATTGGGTCTTATGTGGGATTGATATTATTGGGGGCCACGTTCACGGCCATTGGGATCTGGTCTTCCAGTCTCACGGCAAACGCCATGGTGGCGTTTCTCATCGCCATTTTTACCTGCTTTATCTTCTATAACGGATTTGATGCCCTGAGTAAAATACCTGCTTTCAGTGGCGGAGCAGATTATTACCTGCAGATGGCTGGTATTAAATTTCACTATCTCTCTGTGAGCAGGGGCGTGATTGACAGTCGGGATGTTGTTTACTTCCTCAGTATATCCGGGCTGATGCTCTATCTCACCAAATTATCTCTCCAACGCAAACTCTGGCAAAACGGTTAAGGACTCATGGCAACGACTACACGAAAAAAATATATTCAACGGGCGATCGGCGTGGTTCTGTTACTGATAGGCGTCAATATTGCGGCGGCTTATCTGCACGGACGTTGGGATTTAACGGCTGAAAAAAGATATACCCTTTCCTCCAGTACCATTAATATGTTAAAAAAACTGGATGGTCAGGTGGAGATTGAAGTATACCTGAAGGGAGATTATCCCGCTTCTTTTAAGCAATTGGCCCAGGCCACACAAGAACTATTGGAAGAATTCCGGGAGTACGGCAAACAGAACATCCGCTATACCTTCGTGAATCCTGTGGAAGGACTAAGCGATTCCGCCCGCATGAAATTCCTCGGCGAGCTGACTGCACAGGGCATCATGCCTTTCAACATGAAAGTACAGGGGGAAGCCAATGACAGCTACCAGGAAAAACTGATTTTCCCAGGCGCCATGGTGCATTATAAAGGGAAAAAAATCGGTGTAAACCTGCTGAAAAACCAAGGTGGAACGGATCCCATGCAAACCATGAACAACTCCGAGTCGCTCTTGGAATACCAGTTTGCCAGTGCTATCAGCAAATTGCAAGAAGAACATAAACCTCTGATTGGGTATATGCTCGGTCATGGAGAATCCCTCGGTGCAGAAGTCTATGACGCCCTCACCACTCTCCAGAGCAATTACAACCTGGATACCCTGACGCTACAAGGCACTCCATATATACCAAAAGATTTTAATGTAGTATTATTTGCCAAGCCTGCGGAGGCATTTAGCGATGCTGATAAGCTGAAGATTGACCAGTATGTCATGAATGGCGGTAAAGTATTATGGTTTATAGATGAGACCAATGCCGGATTTGACAGTTTGCAACAGAAGCAGTCGTTCTTAGCTTTTGATCGCGGGTTAAACCTGGAGGACCTGTTATTCCGCTATGGTGTGCGTATCAACCAGGATCTGATCCAGGATCTGCAATCTGACGCCGTACCAATGGTAGTGGGCAATGTGGGCAAACGTCCGCAGATTATACAGTTGCCGTTCCCTTTATTCCCGCTGTTGACGCCTACTGGCGCGCATCCCATTGTAAAAAACCTGGACTTGGTGCTCAGTCATTTTGTGAGTTCCATGGACACCGTAAGAACGGAGGGTATCCGCAAAACCATACTCCTAACGAGTTCCCGTACCACCCGCACGATGCGCGTACCGGCTGAAATTAGTTGGGAAATGCTGAAAGTACAGCCTAATCCGAGGGATTTTCGTCAGCAGCATTTGGCTACGGCAGTGTTGCTGGAAGGGAAGTTTACTTCTTTGTTCCGTAATCGTCTGGAACCCTCTGCAGCCAGCGCTTTAGAGCAAGCGAGCAGAACGCCTTTCAAAGCCGAAGCTGATTCTTCTAATGCAATGATTATTGTGAGCGACGGAGATCTGATCGCCAATGCCGTATCCCGCAAGGAAGGGCCGTTACAGATGGGTATCAATGAATTTAATCCCGGCTATGCATTTGCCAACAAAGAGTTTATGCTCAACTGTATGGAATACTTGACCGGAAAACGAGGTATTATGGAAAGTCGTAATAAAGAAATCACTTTACGACTCCTCGATGCCGAAAAAGTTAAAAAGGAAAAAACAAAGTGGCAGGCCATCTGCTTTATCGTTCCAGTAGGACTTATACTGCTTTTTGCGATGGTATTTTTGTTCATCCGGCAGCGTAAGTTCGCCGAATAGAACCGTTTAACTTAATTATACTTAATTATATTTGCTGCTCAACTTTAATTTCGTCAGATGACACCCACGCAGTGGACGTACCTAATATTTGGAATCGTAGTATTAGTTGCCTTGATCTTTGATCTGGGTCTGCTTAGCAAGAAGAATGAACAGATGACCATCAAAAAAGCCCTGATTCAGACTAGTTTTTGGGTGAGTTTGTCAGTTTTGTTTTTCGGGTTCATTTGGTACGAAGACGGTCATAATGCCGCTATCAGCTATCTGAGCGCGTATTTGATGGAGTGGTCGTTGTCTATCGATAATATATTCGTCTTTATACTCATCTTCGGATATTTTAAGGTAAAAGAAACGAGTTACGCGAGGGTTTTATTGATAGGGATATTGATGGCCATCGTTTTCCGGGCAATATTTATTAGCCTCGGAGTAGTTTTGATACATAGATTTGAGTGGATTCTATATATCTTCGGGGTATTCCTGGTGTATACCGGGTTTAAGATGTTCACCGCCAAGGAGGACGATCAGTTTAACCCACAGGAGAGTGGCGCCATGAGGTTCATCAGCAAATACATGCGTTGGACGACCGATGATCCGCAAGGCAAGTTCATTATTAAGCGTGGTGGAAAGAGTTATTTGACCACCTTATCCGTAGTAGTGGTGATGCTGGCATTCACCGATATTGTATTTGCATTGGATTCTATACCTGCGGTATTCGCCATTTCGCAGGACCCAATGGTAGTGTTTACCTCCAACATATTCGCAGTACTGGGCTTGAGATCTTTATTTTTCCTGCTTCGCGGAGCAGTGGATAAATTTGATTATCTGCCCAAAGGAATTGCGATTGTGCTGGTTTTCATAGGCATTAAAATGCTCGCCGAGTATTTTATACATATACCCGTATACGTGTCACTGATTGTGATTGTAGTATGCCTTGGGGGTTCTATTCTTTATTCCCTATACCACGAAAAGAAAGAATTACCGAAAGGACAAGTGAAGTAAAAGGCTGCTGCGAAAAAACGTTTTTGTAGCCGCCAAGTGATTATTCAAACTGATAAAAACGTGTATAACGCAGCGAGTATCAACAAAGTTCTGAAAGGAGAGTTGTTGCAGGAAACAGGATTTTCAGAAATTGATCATATCTTACTGGACAGCCGTAAGCTGATCTTTCCCGAAACTTCCATATTCATCCCATTGGTGAGTGCCAGACGCAATGCTCATCAGTACATTGATGAGCTATACCGAAAAGGTGTCAGCAATTTTATCATCAGTGAAAACGTGCCACTGGAGAAATATCCCAAAGCCAACTTTATACTGGTTAAAGATACCCTGCATGCACTACATATGCTGGTAGCATGGCACCGGCACCAGTTTAACATCCCTGTTATAGGGATTACAGGAAGTAACGGAAAGACTATTGTAAAAGAGTGGTTATTTCAATTACTGGAAAAAGATTACAACATTGTACGTAGTCCCAAAAGCTACAATTCTCAGATCGGAGTGCCATTGTCTGTATGGCAGATACAACCCGAAAACCAACTAGCCATCTTTGAAGCCGGTATTTCCCAGCCGGGAGAAATGGTGAACCTAGAGAAAATCATACGCCCTACCATCGGCATCTTTACCAATATAGGAGAGGCACACAGCGAAGGATTCCTTAATATTCGGCAGAAAATTAATGAGAAGTTGATTCTCTTCATGAAGAGTGATATTCTCATTTACTGCAAAGATTACCTGGTGCTGAACGAGTGTGTGTTGTCTTTCCATAATCAAATGCAAGAAGGCCCTGAACTCTTTTCCTGGTCTAGGAAAACGGATGCAGACCTCCGCATTATCAACACAGAAAAACAAGATCATCATACCAATATTGAGGCCACCTACAAAGGTGAAACCCTGCATATCCGTATTCCTTTTACAGATGAAGGATCTGTGGAGAATGCCATTCACTGCTGGGCACTCATGATCTATCTGGGCAAGGAACAGGAAGTGATTCAACAGCGCATGGACCTGTTGAGCAATATTGCTATGCGCCTGGAATTGAAACAAGGTATTAACAACTGTTCCGTTATCAACGACAGCTATAACTTAGACCTGGGGTCACTTACCATTGCACTGGATTTCTTGCAGCAACAACAGCAACACCAGGTACGCACCGTTATTCTAAGTGATATCCTGCAAAGTGGGAAAAGCGATGCTACCCTATATGAGGAAGTGGCTGACCTGCTGCGCCAGAATGGAATCAATAAACTGATCGCTATTGGTAAGAATATCAGCAGGGAGAAGAAAAGCTTCCAGCAGATAGAAGGGTTAAAGTCTCATTTCTTTAACACTACAGATGAGTATATACAGCAGTTTAATGGAGACGACTTCCAATTCGAAACAATACTGGTAAAAGGTTCCAGGGTGTTTCAATTCGAGCGTATTGGTAAACTCCTGGAGCAGAAAGCCCATCAGACAATACTGGAAATCAATCTCACTGCGATTTCCCAAAACGTAAAATATTACCAGTCGCTCTTAAAGCCACATACTAAACTGATGGCCATGGTGAAAGCATTTTCCTATGGCAGCGGTAGTTTTGAAATCGCCAACCTGCTTCAATTCCATGGAGTGGATTACTTGGCGGTAGCATATGCCGATGAAGGGGTGGAACTGCGTCGTTCGGGGATTACCATGCCTATTATGGTGATGAACCCTGAGCCAGCCAGCTTTGATGCTATTTTGCACTGGAATTTGGAGCCTGAAATCTATTCCATGGGCATTCTTATGCAGTTCATGGAAGAAGTGAACTTAGCGGGCAAATCCAATTTCCCTGTACATATCAAGCTGGATACCGGTATGCACCGACTGGGATTTGTGAAAAAAGATATTCCTGAACTGATAAAAGTACTGACTTCCGGCTCATTGCTGAAAGTACAGTCCGTTTTCAGTCACCTCGCCGCCAGTGAAGATCCGGCAGAAGATGAGTTTACACAGCAACAGGGGCGCCTGTTCTATGAAATGAGCCATGAACTGCAGAAATCACTGGGTTATACCGTTATTCGTCATTTGTCTAATAGTGCAGCCATTACCCGTCATCCTGATTTACAATTCGACATGGTAAGATTAGGGATTGGTATGTATGGTATCGACAGTGCGAAGGATATTCAAGCACAACTGCGGAATGTTAGCACCTTGAAAACCACTATATCTCAGTTGAAAGAGCTGGAAGATGGGGAAACAGTGGGCTATGGCCGTCGTTGGGAGGCTAAAAGTCCGTCAGTAACGGCCACTGTTCGCATTGGTTATGCGGATGGATATGTTAGGAGATTCGGTCACAGCAAAGGGAAAATGCTTATCCGGGGCAAGCTTGCGCCTGTTATAGGCGTAGTAGCCATGGATATGTGCATGCTCGATGTAACGCATATTCCGGAGGCCGCTGAAGGGGATGAAGTAATCGTTTTTGGCCAGGATCTGCCAGTACAGCAGTTAGCAGAATGGGCAGACACCATTCCCTATGAAATATTAACAGGAATTTCACAGCGAGTAAAAAGGGTATATTTCCAGGAATAGGGATCTTGCGATAGGTTTATCCATGGTTGGGTTTCCTTCTTTGAAATAAACCATTATTTTTGATAAAATTTTAATGTCACTTGAAGTATCGTCACGTCATCATTATTGTCTTACTCATCCTGGTTGTTGACCAGTCTTTGAAGTTCTGGATTAAGACACACATGTTCATGCAGCAGGAATACGTCATTTTCCCCAACTGGTTCCGCATTCATTTCATTGAAAATGAGGGAATGGCATATGGGCTCAAATTTGGTGGCGACTTCGGGAAAATTTTCCTGACCTTATTCCGACTGATAGCAGTAGGCTTTGGCTTCTTCTATATGAACAAACTGGTTAAGGAAAAATACAGCAGAGGGCTGTTGATCTGCGGTTCCCTGATCCTTGCGGGTGCTGCCGGCAACCTGATAGACAGTATGTTCTATGGTATGATATTCAATGACAGCATGGGTTATGAAATCGCTCAATTCATGCCTCCAGGGGGCGGATATGGTAGTTTCCTACACGGCCGTGTAGTGGATATGCTGTATTTCCCTATTTATGAAGGTTATCTGCCGAAGTGGATACCATTCAAAGGCGGCGATTATTTCGTGTTCTTCAGACCGGTGTTTAATGTGGCAGATGCAGCTATTTCTGTTGGCGTTGTCACTATATTATTATTCCAGAAACGCTTCTTCGGTAGACATATGCAGCCAAAGACGCCTGCGAATAACGCGATTACCAACGATCATCTCGCATAATATTATTTCTATAAAAAGAAGAACCCGGTGGAACTGAAATTCCCCCGGGTTTTTTATTTTCGGGATCTAATTAGCATACAATGAAAAAATTGGCCGTCATCTTTATTAGTACCTGCTTGCTCACCCTGCATGTATTTGCGCAACAAGCGCCGAATTTCTCTGCAACAGACCTCAACGGCCAAAAGGTAGAACTGAATGCATTCAAAGGAAAGTATGTACTGCTCGACTTCTGGGCTACTTGGTGCCCGCCTTGCATGGCCAAAATTCCTTTCCTCAAAGATATCCGCAAGAAATACCCTGTTGATAAACTGGAAATTATTTCCGTTAGCCTGGATCATACCAAAGCGCAATGCCAGCGAACTGTTCATAGTAAAGGCATGAATTGGATACATATCTATGACCGCCAGAATATCCCATCTGCCTATGGTATCAGCTATATTCCTACGCTGTTTCTCATCGATCCTAAAGGCAAGATTATCTACAATAATGATGTAAATACAGAATCAGAACTCCTTCGCATCCTGGATCAAATCTAATTCCTCACTGCTGAAAGTCAGCTATTCCCAAATATCGCAGACAACAATCATTACCATTATTGGGCAATGAAGTTGACATCTTCGATGTCAACTTGCGGAGTTCCGGGCTTCGCCCGGTTGCTACCGCAGGTATAGCGATCGTACTGAAAAGATTTTTTAGTCGGCCCAGATTTCTATTTTTAATACATTGACAGTCAATGTATTAAAAATTTATATGCTATTTCGTTTTGAAATGAAAATTTCCTGATCTACATTTGTCTACCAATTCTATAGACTATATGGTTTTAAAAATCGATCATAGCATTATTCTGGCAGCAGCACGATGTTGATTCTCAGCAACGGCTTTCTGGTAATTCCCCTATTCAACAATCTAATTCGCAAACAACTATGCAAAAGTTTTTACCAATATTGGTTAAATACCTGCTGATAGCGCTGGTATTGAGCCCTTCCCTGGTGCAGGCCCAATTGAACGGGTCTTATATAATCGAGGGAAAAATTGTGGACGACCATGGCACGGGTCTCCCTGGCGCATCTGTACAAATTCAGGGCACTTCCTTTGGTGCTGCTACTGATACCACTGGACATTTCTCGTTGACGACCAATACCAAATTCCCATTTAAGCTGGTGATCCGACTGATTGGCTATCAGCCGCAGGAATTTGAAGTGAAGAACAGCAACAGTAAGCTGGCCATCCAGTTGTATACGCAATCCCTGCTTGTCAATGAAGTAGTGGTATCCGCCTCCCGCCAACAAGAAAAGTTATTACGCTCACCGGTAGCCATTGAAAAACTGGATATCCGAGCTTTGAAAGAAACGCCTTCTTCCTCTTTTTACGATGCATTGGGCAACCTCAAAGGCGTACAGATGACCACTGCTGGATTGACGTTTAAAGTCTTCAATACGAGAGGTTTCAACGTACCGAATAACTTTAGATTCATGCAGTTGGTAGATGGTGTGGATAACCAGGCCGCCACCTTAGGTGTGCCACTGGGAAATGCCATTGGCCCAACGGAGTTGGATATCAGCAGTGTGGAAGTGACGCCTGGCGCCTCTTCGGCGCTCTATGGAATGAATGCCATCAATGGTATGTCGAATCTCACTACAAAAAATCCATTCACCTACCAGGGGGTGAGCGTATACCAGAAAATTGCATTCAATCACTTCGACGGTAATGGCAGCAGCCCGAAGCCGATCACGGAAACGGCTATACGTTATGCACAATCTTATGCGAAATGGTTTGCCTGGAAAATTAATTTCAGCTACATGGAAGGCACCGACTGGTATGCCGACAACAAAACCGACTTTAACCCACAAACCAAAGCCAATCCTGATTTTCCACAGTTGAGTGGCGTCAACAATATCGCGAACGACGCCTGGAATAAATATGGGGATAATGCCAATTTGCAGGTGATCGACAAAGATGGCCGTGCTTATAATGTGCACAGGACTGGATATTGGGAAAAAGACTTAGCCGGAGATTACAAGGTAAGGAACACCAAAGCGGATGTTAGTTTTAATTTCCGCTTACCGCATAAACTGGAATTGTCCTATGCTTATCGTTATGGCAATATGGATGGTTTCTTCCAACGTGGTAACCGTATTGGCTTGAAAGGGGTAGAAGTCCAGAACCATAAAATTGAGTTGATTCATCCTGACTTTACGGTTCGTTCTTATGTATCTATTGAAAATACAGGGGATTCTTACAATATGAACCCGTTGGCGGATAACTTGGAGAAATCCTTCAAATCGGATAAAGTATGGTTGGCAGATTATACTAAAGCTTTGAATCAGGCCTTGACCAACAATTCCGACCTCGTAGCAGCGCATCAAGCTGCCAGAGCGGCCGCAGACGCAGGTCGGTTTACGCCAGGTACGGCAGCATTTGATGCACAAGTAGCGAAAATCAAGAGTGTAAACGATTGGGATATTTACCCTACTTCCAAAAATCCGAATAATACTACTGGTGGCGCAGCATTATTGCAAATGAGTCGGTTCTACCATACGGAAGGCACTTGGAATCTGCGTAAATACGTGCATTTCATGGATCTGTTGGTGGGCGCGGATTATAGAACTTATGAGATCATTCCGGATGGTAATAACTTTGTGGATTTCTCCTTGCCTGCTGATAAACGTAATCAACCTGGCGGCAAACATATCTGGTATGGTAAGGCAGGCGGATTTGTGCAAGGCGCCAAAACCTTCTTCCATGATGCATTGAAGCTGACCGCTTCCCTGCGTTATGATAAGAACGAACAATTCGAAGGCAAAGTGAATCCCCGTGTAGCGGCCGTCTACAGTATTAAAGACAAACATAACTTCCGACTGAGCTGGCAGAATGGCTTTAGATTTCCTTCCCTGTTCGAAGCCTATTCTTTCGTAAATAACGGCCAGGTAAGGCGTGTAGGCGGATTGCCCTTCATTGAGCAAGGTCTCGGCTATTTCGAAAATTCCTTCCTGACTAGCAGCGTAGATGCGTTCGGGATAGCTGTGAATAAAACCATCAACGCAGAACATGTGACTAAAGATGTAGCGGCTGCAAAGAATGCAGGCATACTCAAAATAGCGAACCTCGATCCGATTGTACCAGAAGAAATTCATTCTTTTGAAGGTGGTTACAAGGCCGTGTTGCTCGACAATAAATTATTTGTGGATGTAGACGGGTATTACTCTTCCTACAAACATTTCATTGGGCAAATTGAAGCAGTGGTGCCTAGCAGCGGCAATGTGCATAACCCGGATCAGTCGGTCTTGAATCAGATGCTGGATAAGAGTTTGCAAAACCGTTACCGTGTATGGACGAACAGTAAATCCACTGTGAATAACTATGGTTTTGCCGTAGCTGTCACTTATGACATTTATAAATCTTTCACAGTTTCAGCGAATGCCAACTATAACAAACTGGCGCAGGATAAAACCAAAGATGATGCGTTGATACCGGGTTTCAATACGCCGGAATGGTTTACCAATATCAGTTTCGGTAATCGGAATGTTTTGCCAAACTTGGGATTCAATGTGGTATGGCATTGGCAGGATAATTTCTACTGGCAGAATCTCTTTGGAAACGGCGATGTTCCTGCTTACAGCACCGTAGATGCACAGGTAACTTATCGGGTGCCTAAAATTAAAACAGCCTTTAAGCTGGGAGCTTCCAACATATTTAACTCCAGTTATTTCCAGTATGTGGGAGGTCCTACCATCCGTGGATTGTACTATTTCAGTATTACTTTCGACGATGTGTTTAAGAAGAAGTCGTAATCATTTTGCCAATAGTTGTTTATAAAGATCAGGCCGGGCAAGTAATTCGTCCGGCCTGATGCTTTAAATAACTTGATTGGTGAGTGGTTCTTTATTGGCGAATTTCGCGATATTATTCAAAGTGGTTTCTGCAATCTGCGTCAGCGCTTCGTGCGTGAAGAAGCCTTGGTGAGAAGTGATGAGCACATTAGGGAAAGTGGTGAGTCGCGCCCACACATCATCCTGGATGATTACCCCGGATAAATCTTGGAAGAAAAGATGTTCTTCCTGTTCATAGACGTCTATTCCCAATGCGCCTATATGTCCGTTTTTCAGCGCTTCCACTACTGCTTTGGTATCGATCAGGCCACCGCGACTCGTATTGATAATCACCACTCCTTTTTTGGAGGAGGCGATTGTTTTTTCATTGATGAGATGCTTTGTTTCCGGTGTGAGTGGGCAATGGAGGGAGATGATATCCGATTCTTGGAGGATAGTATCCACATCCACGTATTGTACACCTGCTTGTTGGAGTGATTCGTTGGGATAGAGGTCGTTTGCTAGCACGCGGCAACCGAAGCCCAGCATGATTTTACAAAATACTGACCCGATATTTCCCGTACCGATTACACCCACTGTTTTTCCAAAGATATCAAAGCCTTCCAGGCCATTGAGTGTAAAGTTGCTCTCCCGTACACGGTTATACGCTTTACAGATTTTACGGTTAACCGCCATCAGCAATGCTACCGCATGTTCTGCTACTGCATGTGGCGAATAGGCAGGCACACGCACTACCGGGATATTCAGTGCTGCTGCGGTTTTCAGGTCTACGTTATTGAATCCAGCAGCGCGCAGGGCGATTAGTTCCACTCCACGTTCTTTCAGTTGGGTTAAAACGGTAGCGTCCAGTTTATCGTTTACAAAGGCGCAGACAACGGTTTCTCCTGGTTTTACAAGCGCGGTATTATCGGCATTGAGGGGATAATCCAAGAAGCGGAGGTTGTATTGGTGAGACACGTTGGCCTTGGTAAAATAGGTCTTATCGTAGGGTTGGGCGCTGAAAAAAAGTATATTCATATCCGTTAGGTATTGATATATACTAAGTTACAAAAAAGAAAAGGATCGACGTCTGCGACGTCGATCCTTTTCTTTTTTTTTCGTCGTTCCTGCTTGCTGGGCAGGAACGACAGGCAAGAGAGATTTACCGTCATTTCTTTGGGCAAATTATCCTTCCGTATGCAGATAATTTTAATCCTTATTTGATATCACCCACCATGTGACCAGGTACTACCCACTCATCGAATTCAGCAGGGGTTACATAACCCAGTTTCACTGCCATTTCTTTCAAGGTAGTTCCTTCTTTGTGGGCTTTCTGCGCGATTTCAGCCGCTTTGTAGTAGCCGATTTTGGTGTTCAGCGCAGTAACCAGCATGAGGGAGTTTTCCACATGTTTTTTGATATTGGCTTCGATAGGCTCAATACCTTCCGCACATTTGTCGTTGAAGCTTACGCAGCCATCCCCGATGAGGCGTGCAGAGTGGAGGAAGTTGTAAATCATTACAGGTTTGAACACGTTCAGTTCGAAGTGACCGGTAGCGCCGCCGATGTTGATAGTAACATCATTACCGAGTACTTGTGCAGCGATCATTGTCAGGGCTTCGCACTGGGTAGGGTTCACTTTACCTGGCATAATAGAAGAACCTGGTTCGTTGTCTGGGATGTGGATTTCGCCGATACCTGCGCGTGGGCCGGAGCTGAGCATACGGATATCGTTAGCGATTTTCATCAGGCTAACCGCAACGGTTTTCAGAGCACCGTGTGTTTCAACGATGGCATCGTGTGCAGCCAGGGCTTCGAATTTATTTTCAGCAGTAACGAAAGGCAAGCCAGTGAGTTGGGCGATGTTTTTCGCTACATTTTCAGCGTATCCTTTAGGAGTATTGATACCAGTACCTACCGCAGTACCACCCAGTGCGAGTTCGCTGAGGTGTTCCAGGGTGTGGTTGATCGCTTTCAGACCGTGATCCAGTTGGGAAACATAGCCGCTGATTTCCTGACCCAGGGTGAGCGGAGTAGCGTCCATGAAGTGCGTACGGCCGATTTTCACGATATGTTTGAAAGCTTCTGCTTTCTGAGCGAGGGTATCGCGCAGTTTTTTGATACCAGGGATGGTGGTTTCTACCAGGATTTTATATGCAGCGATGTGCATAGCGGTAGGGAAGGTATCGTTGGAAGACTGGGATTTATTCACATCATCGTTTGGATGGAGGAATTTCTCTTTATCAGTCAGTTGACCACCGTGTAATACGTGACCACGATAAGCCACCACCTCGTTCACGTTCATGTTGGACTGGGTACCGGAGCCTGTTTGCCAAACTACCAGTGGGAATTCGTTATCCAGTTTACCTTCGAGGATTTCGTCACAAACACGGCCAATCATGTCGCTTTTTTCCTGCGGGAGCACGCCAGCCTGGAAGTTGGTCAGGGCGGCAGCTTTTTTCAGGTATGCAAAAGCCTTGATGATTTCTTTAGGCATCTTGTTGATGTCCTGAGCAATCTTGAAATTTTCAATGGAGCGCTGAGTCTGAGCGCCATAGTAAGCGGTTGCAGGCACTTTCACCTCGCCCATTGTGTCTTTCTCTATTCTGAATTCCATAGCGTAAACTTTTAAGGCTACAAAAGTAGCTAATTACGGTTTATTCACCTTTGAAATTCGCTTGTCTTTTCTCCAAAAATGCGGAAGCACCTTCGTGGAGGTCTTTTGTAGCGAAGCTGGCAGCGAATTCTTTAATTTCCACTTCAAAACCGTCCTGATCCTTATCTAAGGCAGCGTTTACGCATTTTATCACCCCGGCAATGGCCAATGGGGCTTTAGTATGGATTTTCTGTAAGAGGGCTTTCGCTTTAGGGAGGAGTTCCGCCAGTGGCACCACATGGTTAACGAGGCCCCAGGCCTGCGCGTCTGCGGCAGCAATCATATCCCCTGTCATCATCAATTCTATAGCTTTACCTCTACCTACCAATTGGGTAAGGCGTTGGGTACCGCCATATCCTGGGATGAGACCCAAGTTTACTTCTGGTTGTCCGAATTTGGCGTTTTCGCTGGCGATTCTGAAATGGCAGGCCATAGCCAGTTCGCATCCACCGCCGAGGGCAAATCCGTTGACAGCCGCAATGATTGGTTTAGGACATTTTTCTATACGATGAAAGATGACATGGCCTTTTTTTGCCAATTCTTCTCCTTCTTTCGTTGATAATTTCAGGAATTCTGAGATATCGGCGCCTGCCACAAAGGCTTTTTCACCGGAGCCGGTGATGACGGCGCTTTTAATTTCTTTATTGCTGTACACTTCATCAATGGCCAGTGCCAGTTCTGCCATCACCGTTTGATTGAGGGCATTCATCTTATCCGGCCTGTTGATGGTAATAATGAGCGTATTATTTTCCAGTTGTGTCGTTAATGTCTGATACATGAACCGTAGTTTTAGTGTATCCAATATTAAGCAATTTTCGCGTCGGGGCTATGTGTATTCGCTCTCTTTATTGAGGGGGTATCAAAAAAAATGACTGGACGTCTGCGACGTCCAGTCATTTTTTTTGTTTTTTTTGTTGTCCCTGCCCTGCGGGCAGGGACAACAGACAGCTAAGTTTTGCCTTCATTGATTGCCCACTGGACAGGGACAGCAGACAGTAGTTTTCCGCTTTCATTTAATTTTTGAGTCCCTTGCGAAGTGCAATAACGATTAGTATTCGATTTCCACTTTCGCGTTGCCGTTTTTAAAGCGCACATAATTGGATTTCTTGTGTGCCGCCTTGTACACATGGCTGTTGAAGTTATAACTGAGGGTTGCGAACACCAGTTTTGCATCCAGGTTTTGCTGAGGATAAACCGCATTTCCGGATTTATCTTTCGTTTTGAAATCCTGGTTAAAGAAATTTTGTGGGTAGTACTGTACTTTCAGGCCGAATGAAGGGGAAAACCTCATCCCGGCGAATACAGAAGGCATTAGCAGCGGCGTACGATCGCTAAACCATTCGCTGAATTTAGATTCCTTTTTGCCATCGATAAATACTTTTTCTTTGTAGTGAAAGGCCAGGTCGCATTCCGCGCCAGCAAAGAAAAAGAAGGTTCCTCTGTGCAGGTCTCCGAATTTGAAACCAAGGGGTACACCGATGGTGTATACACGCTGTTTCAGTTTCAGCGAATCAGTAGGCTTGGTAATCAGACCAATATTTTTGATATTAATTCCTGTGAAGATCCCGAAGTTTCGGCCGAAATCCTTATTGAAATTGGTCCCGAAGTTAAAGAAGTAGGTAAAGCGTGGAATGTTTCTAACATGTTCTCCGTTGTTGGTTACCTGTGCGAATGATAACAGGCCCAAATCACCGCCGTTTGTGCGATATACGCCTTTACGATATTTTGGATACTTACCGAAGGCGATGGTCAACAATGGACCTTTGACACCTCTGTAAGTACTGTCTTGGGCATGGCTTCCTGTTTCCACAGAATCTTTTTCCTGGGCAAAGGTACTTGTAGTGGCTGCGATCATGAGCAGCAGCAGTACAGATAATGATTTGATTGTCATAAAATGGCGGTTCTATTTAGGTAACTGATGGAATTTAACAGAAGACGACCCGACAATCAAAATGTTACGGCTACAAGATAAATTTCTAGAAATTTCTGTGAGAGGCCACCCAATTGGTGATATAGGCAGCGATATCTTGGGTATTGGTACCTGGAGGGAACAGTTGTCCTACGCCCATTTCCTGCAGTGCTTTACTATCCTCTTCGGGGATGATGCCACCGCCGGTGAGGAGTACGTCGTTCATTTTATTTTCTTTCATCAGGGCGATTAAACGTGGAAATACTGTCATATGTGCACCGGAAAGGATACTTACCCCGATGGCGTCCACATCTTCCTGGAGGGCGGCATTTACCACCATTTCAGGCGTTTGACGGAGACCCGTGTAAATAACTTCCATACCGGCATCCCGCAGTGCGGCTGCAATCACCTTAGCGCCTCTGTCATGGCCATCCAGGCCGACTTTAGCTACCAGAACACGAACGGGACGATTGAGAGGGTTGACCATACCTAATTTCAATTAAGGTCCTAAAGGTAAGGAATCGCTAAACCTAACCACTATTCCTTACATTTGCAGATACATTTATATTCATATGAGCGAAGAAAGGTCACTCAATTTTTTAGAACAGATAGTAGAAGAAGATCTTGCCAGTGGTAAGACAGGGGGTCGCGTGCTGACGCGTTTCCCTCCGGAACCTAATGGCTACCTGCATATAGGTCATGCCAAGTCAATCGTTTTGAACTTTGGTCTGGCCCAGCAATACAATGGCAAAACCAACCTTCGTTTCGATGATACCAATCCAGTAACAGAAGATACTGAGTACGTGGAGTCTATCAAAGAAGATATACGCTGGCTAGGATTTGAATGGGAAAAAGAACTGTATGCCTCCGATTATTTTGAGCAACTGTACCAATATGCCGTGGAGTTGATCAAAAAAGGACTGGCGTATGTGGAAGATGCCACCGCAGAGGAAATTGCAGCAATGAAAGGCACACCTACCACTCCAGGTACCAACAGCCCTTGCAGAAGCCGTTCTGTAGCCGAAAACCTGGACCTGTTCGAGCGTATGCGTAAAGGAGAATTCAAAGACGGGGAAAAAACCCTGAGAGCCAAAATTGATATGGCCGCTCCGAACATGCACATGCGCGACCCGCTGATGTATCGTATTAAACATGCGCATCACCACCGCACTGGCGACAAATGGTGCATCTATCCGATGTACGATTTCGCTCATGGTCAGAGTGATAGCATTGAAAATATTACTCATTCCATCTGTACGCTGGAATTCATTCCTCACCGCCCACTGTACAACTGGTTTATTCAAGAACTGGCCATCTTCCCAAGTCAGCAATATGAATTTGCCCGTCTGAACCTGAATTACACCGTGATGAGTAAGCGTAAGCTGAAACAACTGGTAGAAGAAGGTTTTGTAAACGGTTGGGATGATCCACGTATGCCAACGATCAGTGGTTTACGCCGCCGTGGTTATACTGCAGCCAGCATCCGTAACCTCTGTGAGCGCGTAGGTGTACAGAAACGTGATAACGTTATTGAATATAGTCTGCTCGAATTCTGCATCCGCGAGGAGCTGAATAGAACTGCTAACCGTGCGATGGCTGTTCTGGATCCGGTGAAACTGGTGATTACCAACTATCCTGAAGGACAGGTGGAAGAACTGGAAGCGGAAAACAACCCAGAAGATCCGAATTCCGGTTCCCGTAAGCTGCCTTTCAGCAATACCTTGTACATTGAGCGGGAAGACTTCATGGAGAATCCTCCTAAGAAATACTTCCGTCTGGGCCCAGGTATGATGGTACGTCTGAAAAATGCTTACATCATCAAAGGAGAAAGTGTGGATAAAGATGCAGATGGTAATATCACCACCATTTATGCCACCTATCTGCCAGAAAGCAAAAGCGGCGGAGATCACAGCGGTTTGACGGTAAAAGGTACTATTCACTGGGTGAGCGCAGCACATGCTGCCACTGCAGAAGTTAGGATGTACGACCGTCTGTTTACCGTAGAGAATCCTGGTATGGAAGAAGGAGACTTCAAATCCTTTATCAACAAGGAATCCCTACAAGTAATATCTACAGCTTATGTAGAACCAGGACTGTTGCAGGCAAAACCTGGAGACAGATTCCAGTTTATGCGTAAGGGTTATTTCAGTGTAGATCCGGACACTACCCCTGAAAAGATGGTCTTTAACAGGACTGTTACCCTGAAAGACGCTTGGGCTAAGGAAACTGCCAAAGGCAAATAATCAGATTAATATCCGGTATTCGCTGGATAAGACATAAAAAAAGGAATTGACGTCGAGTCAATTCCTTTTTTTATGTCTTTTTCGTCGTCCCTGCCCGCTGGGCAACCCCGACAGGCAGGAGCGTTTTAATCAATTATGCATTTGTCGTATCGGCAGCTTTGCGATAGGTATCTACGCCGATGGCTATACGTTTTTGTGTTTCTGTTACGCCCAGGGTAGATGCGATATCAAATACAGGAGGGCCGAATTTACCGCCGGTCAGCATGATACGGAATGGCAGTTGCAGTTCTCCTACTTTTATCTGCATTTCAGCGGCCAGTTCTTTAAAGCTGGCTTCCAGTTCAGCAGCGCCTGGTTGTTTAGGCAATTTGTCCAGTTTAGGCAGCCAGGTAGTGAAGAATTTCTCTTTTGCTTCATTCCATTTAGGTACAACAGCGCCGGTATCATATGTTTTAGGGCGTTCGAAGAAGAAGAAGCTGTGTTCCCAGAATTCGGAGAGTACGTAGAGGCGTTCTTTTACAAGGCCTGCTACTTGTGCTACAAATTCCAATCCGGCGTGAACATCCTTTTCTGCCAGCATAGGCTGGAGGAGGGCTGCCAGGCTTTCATTATCCTTGTGATGGATATATTGGTGGTTGAACCATTTTGCTTTTTCGAAATCGAATTTAGCGCCGGCTTTGTGAACGCGGTCCATAGAGAACTTAGCGATAAGTTCTTCAATGGAGAAGATTTCCTGTTCAGTACCATCATTCCATCCCAGCATTACTAGCATGTTGACGAAAGCTTCTGGCAGGAATCCCAGTTCGCGGAAGCCTTTTGTGAATTCGTTGGAGCGAGGATCTGTCCAGTTCATGGCGTATACAGGGAACCCGAGTCTGTCGCCATCGCGTTTGCTCAGTTTACCGTTGCCATCTGGTTTA
The DNA here is from genome assembly GCF_019236475.1 of Chitinophaga sp. Classification (GTDB taxonomy): domain Bacteria; phylum Bacteroidota; class Bacteroidia; order Chitinophagales; family Chitinophagaceae; genus Chitinophaga. The sequence continues at coordinate 1,235,575 of NZ_JAFAIX010000012.1, read as the reverse complement.
AGGATCAGTGGGAGATGCGCCCATTCAGGCATTTCGGACTCCCAGCCCAGGTGTTTCCACAGGAGAATATGAACGGGAGCGGAAGGCAGCCATTCTTCACCGCGGAAAGCGTGGGAGATTTTCATGAGATAGTCGTCCACTACCACTGCGAGGTGATAGGTAGGCATACCATCTGCTTTGAGCAGCACCTTATCGTCTACCATGCCAGTGTTGAAAGATACTTCGCCTCTGATCATATCAGTGAAGGTGAGGGTATCGTTTTCCGGCATTTTGATGCGGATGACGTGAGGTGTATTCTTTGCCAGCAGGGCTTGTACTTCGCTATCCTGCAGGGTGAGTGAGTTTTTCATTTGCTCACGTACAATATGATTGTACTGAGGGGCTGGATTTTCGGTTGTTTTCAGCCTTACGCGCATATCTTCCAGTTCTTCTGGGGTATCAAATGCGTAGTAGGCATGACCGGAAGCTACCAACTGTTCCGCGTATTGGCGGTATAAAGCTTTGCGTTCACTCTGGCGGTAAGGGGCATAAGGACCACCTTTGGAAGGACTTTCATCCGGTTCCAAACCGCACCAGCGAAGGCATTCATTGATATATTCCTCCGCTCCCGCTACATAGCGGGTCTGGTCAGTATCTTCAATACGCAGCACAAATTCTCCTTTGTGATGCTTAGCAAACAAGTAATTGAACAAAACGGTGCGCACACCTCCGAGATGTAAGCCACCAGTAGGACTGGGCGCAAAACGCACTCTTACTTTCCTGTTATTCATAGACGACAAAGTTAAGGTTTTACCATTTGGCTACCAGCATTATAGTGATCTGGATTAAAATTTTTTAATTCTGTCATCCCAAAAAGATCATTGCTTATCTTGCAGGAGCAGAGCCTCAAACGCTGCCTGACACATGTTCTATCTTACCAAAACACCTGGAATAATCAAGGCAATATATAGCAGTTGTATCTGGGATATGCCAGCCAGCACAAATGCCGTTTATCTCACTTTTGATGATGGACCACACCCAGAAGCGACTCCCTTTGTTTTAGACCAGTTAAAGAAATATGGCGCCAAGGGTACATTTTTCTGTATTGGTAAGAATGTTATCGCTTATCCTGAAATTTATCAACGTATACTCGAAGAAGGCCACAGTATTGGCAATCACACCCACAATCATCTGAACGGCTGGAAAACCAGTACTGAAAAATATATGGAGAATGTGATGCAAGCGAGAGAATATATTAACTCTCCATTATTTCGTCCTCCTTACGGAAGGATAACACCTTTTCAGATACGTATGTTGAAAAGGCAGATTCCTGGAGCTAAAATAATTATGTGGGATTTGCTCAGCGGTGATTTTGATACCGATATTAACGGGGAAGCATGTGTACAGAACGTGGTTTTCAAATTAAAGCCTGGAGCTATTGTTGTATTTCACGACAGTACAAAAGCCTGGGAGCGGCTATCTTACGCACTACCAAGGGTATTGGAATTCTGTAAAAAGCAACATTTCGAATTAAGAGCCTTGTAAAAATAAGCGGCAGCCACTCATTGGGCTGCCGTTATTGTTCTATCCGTTATATGGTATGCTAAATTACAAAGTGATTTGCTTGGTTTTATCTCCTACGGTGATAGTTGCCAGGTTATCGCAAGTACCATTGCCATAGTCGATAACAGCAGTCAGGTTGTTCAGTACTGCTTTCAGTTGGCCTTTAGTAATGTACTGGCAGCTCCAAGCAGTGTGCAGCGGTATAGGTGTGGAAAGTGCTACAGTGGCAGTAGTATTACCAGTAGCATCTTTGTAGGCCATGGTGCCAGTGCCATCGGTATCAAATTCATCATCACCTGGATTGGCCGGGGTATTTCCACCCGCAGTTTGTGTAACCGTTTTAGTATGGTTATACACAATATTTACCGTATCATTCAGTTTGATATTGCCATCGATGATTTGTTGGGTGTATTTAACACCGCCGTTAGCCACCATATTATAACCCAGCATCGTATAGATGATTTTACCGGTAACAGGGAGGCCATTCACTTTATAGTTATCGAAAGTTACAGTAACAGTAGAACCGGCTAGCAACAGCGGACCGCTAAATACCGCATTAATGACACCTGCACGTACGCGACCGGTGAGGGCGCTGGCACAAGAGGTACCAAAATTGATAGAAACCGTTTTAGGCCATCCTGGACCTACATTGTCTATACTCCAGGAAGGGCAGGAGGTTGTAGCCTGCAGGGCAGCATCGCCATTGGATTGGCGAGCAGCGGATTGTATCCCTTGCTGTTTGGCAGCTTCGGAGACTTCTGAAAACACATCTGCATAATAAACATCTACTTGCCCCTCGTGAGTGGCAGCTAGCATAACTTTATTATCATTTTGATTGGAAGTAACCGGGTCTGTACTTTTGGTGGCGGCATCTTTTTTACATGCGAAAAAGAGCGCTGTAACAGCAATACTGCTGAATGTCCACGCCAGCACACGGTTAGTGCAGAAATAGCTTTTCATAGTTATAGATTTTTAGCAATTAGGTTTTTCAGGCTGTACCTTTGTATTCCATAAAGATAGGATTTTATATTAAAAATAATATTATGTTTTGGATAGATACCCATGCGCACCTGTATTCAGAAGAATTTGCTGCCGACAGGCAGGAGATGATAGGCCGTGCGCTGGCCCATGGCGTTGAGAAGCTGTTTTTGCCCAATATTGACGAAGACTCCATCGAAGGCATGCTGGAGCTAGAAAAGCAATATCCGGGCAATTGCTTTCCAATGATAGGGATACATCCCTGTTATGTAAAGGAGGATGTGAGTACCCAACTGGAGCTTGTAAAAGCTTGGTTGCAGCAGCATTCCTTTAAAGCTATTGGGGAAATAGGGCTGGATTTTTACTGGGATAAGACCTATCTAACCCAGCAATATCAAGTATTCCAAGAGCAGTTAATATTGGCCAGAGAGCACCAGTTGCCTGTAGCCATTCATAGTCGGGAATCCACTAGGGAATGCATAGATGAAGTAAAAGCCTTGCAGAATGGGAATTTGAGCGGTGTATTTCATTGCTTCAGCGGCACTTTGGAAGAAGCCAAAGAGATCATAGACTTAGGGTTTTACCTGGGAATAGGCGGCGTGGTCACCTTTAAGAAATCCGGGCTGGACAAGCTTGTGGAAGCCATAGACCTGCAATATATCGTACTGGAAACAGATGCACCTTACCTTGCCCCTGTACCTTATAGAGGCAAACGGAATGAAAGCAGTTATATCCCGCTGATAGGGGAAAAGGTCGCGGATGTAAAAAATCTAAAAATAGAAGAAGTAGCTGCCATTACAAGCAGTAATGCGCTGAAATTATTCAAAATGCTCTAACCTTTTAAAAGATAACTTTGCATGCAACTGGCAGACTACGAACAATGAGTAAGATATTGATTATTTACACGGGTGGAACAGTAGGTATGATCTATGATGATAAGACCAAAGCCCTTCGCCCGATTGGATTCAATGAGATCAGAAACAACTTGCCTGAGCTCTACAGGATGGGGATAGACTTTTACGTTTATGCTTTTAATCCTCCCATTGACTCTTCAGACATGCAGCCTGAGATATGGGTAGAATTGGCCAGTATTATCGAAGATCGCTATGATCGATACGATGGATTTGTGATTCTTCATGGATCTGATACAATGGCCTTTACTGCATCCGCATTGAGCTTCATGTTAGAGAATCTCTCCAAACCCGTGATCCTTACCGGCTCTCAGTTGCCTATCGGCAAGATCCGTACAGACGCAAAGGAGAATATTATTACCGCCATGGAAATTGCCTGCGCCAAACATAATGGCAGTAAAATAGCCATGGTACCGGAAGTTTGCATATACTTCGACTTCTCTCTCTTCAGAGGGAATCGTTCGAAGAAGTATAACGCAGAGAAGTTCGAAGCCTTTTATACGATGAATTATCCGCCGCTTGCAGAAGCTGGCATCGACATAAAATATAAACCTCAATCCATTCTTCCAACGCCGTCAAAACATCTGAAAGTTCATAAGGAATTGGAAACTAACATCACCGTACTTAAACTGTTCCCAGGTATTACACGAAGAGCAGTAGAAGCGACGTTGAATATTCCTGGACTGAAAGGCGTGATCCTCGAGACTTTCGGAAGTGGTAACACCACTACGCAATCCTGGTTTACAGATTGTATCAAGAGGGTATCTGATTCCGGTGCATTAGTATTGGATATTACGCAATGTGATGGTGGTAGTGTGGAATTAGGGAAATATGAAACCAGTCAACATCTGTTGGACATGGGCGTTGTAAGTGGCCATGACCTTACATTTGAAGCCGCTGTTACAAAACTGATGTTTGTATTAGGCCAAGGATTGACACTCGAAGAAAGCAAGAAAATGATGGAGACTCCATTGCGCGGAGAGCTGACATTATCTGAGATTTATTAAGACCAACCAATCATAAAACTATTGCGGGAAGCATTCGAAAGATGCTTCCCGTTTTTTATGTTCATTAATTTACAATATATTTATAGCAGTTAATCTAACCCTATACCCCCAAACTTTTTACTAACCTCTAAATGATTGTTGTTATGAATGTTTCTCTTTCACAAAAATGTATCGCCGAATTCTTTGGCACTTTTGTACTGGTATTTATTGGTACAGGAAGTGCGGTCTTAGCCGGCTCTCATGTTGGCTTTCTAGGGATCGCGTTTGCATTTGGTATCAGTGTATTGGCCATGGTATATGCCATCGGATATATCTCCGGATGTCATATTAACCCGGCTATTACTATTTCTATGTTGGCCTTTGGGAAAATTTCAAGTAAAGATGCAGTAGGGTACATCATTGCCCAGATTCTTGGGGCGATTGTAGCCTCAGGTGTTCTTTATCTCATTGCTTCCGGTAAGGCTGATTATTCTATTGCTGCCAACGGATTGGGCCAAAACGGTGTAGGAGATGGGTCTCCAGACAAATACTCGCTCATGAGTGGTCTGATTGCAGAAATTGTACTCACTGCCATATTCCTCATCGTAGTGCATGGCAGCACCAGTAAAAATACGGGTAATGGCGCTTTTGCAGGAGTGGCCATAGGTCTTGCTCTCACCATGATTCACATAGTGGGTATACCAGTTACCGGGGTATCTGTAAACCCTGCTCGTAGTATCGGACCAGCTATTTTTGTAGGTGGTGCAGCGCTTGCCAACCTCTGGGTATTTATCGTAGGACCCATTATTGGCGGGCTTATCGGCGGAGTGATTTGGAAACTTTATGACAATAAATAAAAAAATCTTGGAATTATTGAATAAAAGGCTATCTTTGCAACCCTGAAACGGAAATTTCAACCAACATCCGTATCAGTTTTAAAGATAGTCTCGGAAGAGTGCAGGAGTGGTTGAACTGGCACGCCTGGAAAGTGTGTATAGGTGAAAGCCTATCAAGGGTTCGAATCCCTTCTCTTCCGCAAGCTTTAAGCCCTCAGGTCGCAAGATCTGGGGGCTTTCTCTTTTAGGTACGTTACACACTTTATCCACACTATATTCGCTGCGTACCTACTCTAGCAACTGAATAAATACATTATATTTAGGAACAGATCATAAATACCCCCCATCATGAAAAGCAATATCTGTAGTAGGCACCTATTCATTTATCTGGGATGTCTTGTATTCCTTGCATATGGATGCCGTTCTAAACCCAAAGAAGTACTAATACTTGAAAAAGAAATTCAAGTGCCTGCAAGTCTTCATGAAAGATTAAGATATGCTAAAATGGTAGAGATCAGCGATACACTAAATTTCGATGGCGCTACTGCCAATATTATAGCGGAACTGGTGCAGGATAGCATTGCAGTCATATCAGGTATTCAGTTAACCAAAATCGAAACGCGTAATGTTTCCATCAATGGGGGAATTGATGACCAAATGATCAATATGGGTAGCGATTCATTAATATCAGGAATGATCTCCTTTACAAGAACCTCCTTATTCAATGGTAGGGCGATTACCAGAATGTTTACGATTGATGCAACAGGAAAATTGATGAAAGATAATCAGGAAATCAATTCTCCTACTTGTAAGGTGGAGGTAATCCCAAGTATTGGCCCTATCGTTTACAGATTTAAAAACAGCCAGGAATTCCTGAATGCCCGGCAATCTCCACAACCAATACTAACAGACCGCGCCATCACCTATCTCTTACAGGATGCCGGCTTGAAAGAATTTTACAGTAAATTTTCTTCTATTGAACGACAGTCGTATAGGAATTATTTCGACATACTGGATCGCATAAATAGCAAATACGTGAATGATACAAGTAATCATACTTCTTACCAGATATTAGCCATGGAATTGAAAGATGCTACACCAGGGTTTACAGTTGGTGCGAATATCTATCAAGAACAACTGGACAAAGGACTAACGGAACTGACCAACTTGATTAAGACCATCTGTATACCAATCGTGCCCCCCATCAAAAGGTCTATGCTTTCCGAATAAGCGCTACTTATGCTTGCTAAGTTCTCAAGTCTGGAATTTCTGTTTAGACTCCTTGTACTGGACAAGATTATAGACGCGTTTAAAACAGTAGCTCGACTACTTTTATGCCTCCACAAATTTCTTAAAAAAAGATATAAATAACCACATTCATGTACATTTTCAAGGCGGTTTACTCACAAAACCAATGAGCGCTTGTCTCTTTAATAAATCCTTACCGCTTCACACTACATTAATTTTTCAGTAATCAGTCGAAAATTATTCTACTATTGCATTCCCAATATCATAATACCTAAATACTGTCAAATACCTAATACCTAAAAGCATTCCCAATGAAATGTGTTTTCCTGTCCCTAAGCCTGGCACTACTGAGCCTAGCTACCTATGCCCAAAAAGCAGCCATCACCTGGGGCGACGAATTTAAATTAAAGAAAGGGACTTCAGACCTGAGCGTAGTAGCTGTTGATAAAGATGGTGCCTACCTGGAAGAAAGTCACCAAGCCCTAAAATCTTACTTTGTTGTGGGCATGTCCACAAGAGAATCTGCCACATTGGTTAAAGTGGATAAGGATTTAAAAGAAATTTATCGCAATGATTTTAATAAAGAGTTAAGAGGCAAAGAATTTGTACAGTTCCTTCCTTTTGAAGATAAATTATACATGTTTGCATCCGACTATAGCAAACGAGATAGAGCGCTTTCCGTATATGCGTCTGCGATAGATAAAAAAACAGGCGAATTAACCGGTGAATTCAGAGAAGTAGCTGTTTATCAACAAGACTCAAAAAGTGATGATATCAACTTTAAGATTACCTACAGCACGGATAGTTCCAAAATTATTATCGTAAGCAGCGTGGAGGGGAAAGAGAAAAATGAATACATCATTCATGAACTCGGCAAAAACCTGAAACCTGCTGCCAAACCTGTAATCATTACCAATGAATTTGAACCTAACAAGTACGAACTGGAAGATCTGCTCTACACAAGCGATCGTAAAGTAGTACTCGTGGGACGCCAATACGAATACGAGGAAGGCAAAAGGAAAAAGGCAAAATTCCTCGATTTCACTAACTACAACATTCGTATCTATAACGAAAAAGGTAAACAGCAATCTGAAATCAATACCACTATCAACGGGAAATGGCTCGTAAGCTCCAAACTGGTACAAGAGAGAAATAAAGATCTCGTACTGGCAGCCTTCTACAGCAATGCGAAGAAAGGTAAAACAATTGATGGATTACTCGTTCAGCGCATCAACGTAAATGATGGTAAAGTACTGTCTACCAGTGATAAAATAATCAACAACTCTTTACTGTCTACCGACCTGGATAACGGCGATGACGATACTGAAGACAAAGACGAATCCAAAGAAGAAAGAAAAATGCGGGAGAGTCTTGCTAAAATGAAAGATGAAGGAGAAGGTTTCTCCAAGCGCATGCGGTTCAGAAATATCTTCTATACTGCCGACAACGGCCTGGTAATTCTTGCAGAATACTTCCACCATTATGTAACTTCCAGCACCACCACCTCTTCTCCCACCGCCGGTTTCTCCGTTGGAAGATCCTCTACCACTTATTATTCCACCTATATTTCCGGCGATCTGATGATGTGTAAAATTGATGCTTCCGGTAATATTGGATGGTTACAGGTACTCCCTAAGAATCAACGTGAGGTGATTCAATACTATGGAGGTTCTTCACCAACGGTAGGCATTGGCTTTAGCTTCACTTACTTCATGGACGGCAACAGACCTTTCTATTCAGGCTTCGGCGCTGTTCAAGCTGGTAATACCATCCAAATCATCTTCAATGACCACACTAAAAATGCAGGTGTTGTACAAGCAGGGCAAAAAGCAAAAGCCATTAACCGCTATTCAAAAGCGGATTGCTATGTGTTAAACCTGGATGGCACTTCCGGTAAATTCACACGCTCCTTGTTCTTCTCTAATAAAGAAATTCCAACTGCCATGCCGCGATTAGGCGCTGTGATCGGAAATGATATGTACATGGTGGGTAAATCAGACAGAATGATGGGTAAATCGAAAATTGCTGTAGCAAAAATCACTGTTAAATAAATAGATAATCTTTAATGAAAATCCCCCGGATCATACTATCCGGGGGATTTTTAGTTAGAGCGAATGATGTCTTCCGAAAAAAATCTTAATGTCCTAAACCATTACTCTGTACGCGTTTGCTTTCTTCTTCAGTACCACTTTGTACTTGTTTAGAGGCCTTCACCTGACTATTACCAAAGCGATAGGTAAAGGAGACTTTAAACTGCCTGGTTTCCTGTTTACCGGATGCCCAGATTCTTTGTCCTGCAAAATCAGAATGGGCACTCCATTTCATCGTGTTAAATAAATCGTTCACAGATACCTTCACGGTGGCTTTGCCCTGTAACAATTGTTTTTGTAAGCCTGCATCCGCACTCCAGATGGAAGCTGCTTTCATACTGCCTTGCCAGATGGAAGGTGTTGTGTAGAAAATACTTACTTCTCCGTTCCAACCCTTTCCAAAACGTATACTATTCTGTAAGAATACATTTGCGCCATATACTTCCAGGTTCAAATCTCTACCAGCACCGTAGGACGCTTTGTACTTTGAATAATAACTATTCACATTGGCGAACAGACTATAACTTTTATATTGGAAAGGACAACTTATGGAAATGTTAGTGATATCCTGTGATGCCAGATTTCGATTAGAAAGATAGCCTTTTACGCCATCTGCTGTATCCACTACTTGTCCGAATACATCCTGTACATGGCTATAGCTAAGGGTTGTATTCAATTGAAATTTATAGGTATGTGTCAGGCTGATAGTGTTACTGTATTGTGGCCGGATATCCGTACTCCCTTTGTGAAATGTATATTCATTGATACGATATTCAAATGGATTCAGGTCTTTGTATACCGGACGATCAATTCGGCGACTGTATGCCAATACAAACTGGTTGTTCGTTTTAGGTGCTAATGTCAAAGAGATATTGGGGAAAAAGTCGAGATAGCTTTTATGAAATGATTGGTTAGCCGCGATTTCCTCATTGCCCACTTTTTTAAGTCCGATTAAATCCCCTTTCACTGCTGAGTTCTCAGCCCTTAAGCCTCCCTGTAAGGAAAAGCCTTTGAAATCACGGGAATACCTTGCGTATAATGCATTTACATTTTCAGCATACTTGAAAAAATTGCTTGCAGTATTGTCTATTGTTACTTTACCACCTAGGTCATTATATTGATTGAAAGTATTGTCGGTTTTTACATACCCAAACTTGCCTCCAACACCTAAACGTCCTTTACCGAGACCTTGCTCATAATCTACCTTCACTGAATAGATGTCAATGTGGGTAGGACTTTCGATCAGGTAGTTTTTTGTACCTATTATTGTTTTACCATCGGATTGGAGATAGGTGTTCGGTTGCCATTGGGTTGAACTTAGCGAATAATAACCATAATCTCCGTTTACCGTAAGGAGTCGACCAATGCTATCTTTATAGGCATAGTTCAGGTTTACATTGACGTTATTATTCTTCATATTATCATTGTTACTTGCATCTAGTATGCGGGCCACATTGCCAGATGGGGCATGCATAATAGGCGTGTAGTTATGATTTTCCAGAGAGGGGCTGGCAAAGCTTCCATTTAGCAATACTCCAATGGAATTTTTGGCATCAAGCGTATAATCAATTCCTGTCTTGAAATTATGACTTCGGTTATTAAAGCGGATGTCACTTTTTTGATCAAACGCAGTGTCCTGCACTATACGATAAAGGTTAAAATCCATACCAGTACTACCGAACGAACCTGTATATGAACCGAATGCATTGAGTTTTTCGTTGCGATAGTTAAGTGAAAAACCATCATCCGTTCTGGTATGGCGACTGATACTAACACCTGCAGTGATACTCCCATTTAGACCGATGGATTTATTCTTTTTAAGCTTGATATTAATGATCCCCGCAGTTCCGGCAGCCTCATATTGCACAGAGGGGTTGCTAATGATTTCAATAGCCTCTATTTGAGCAGAAGAAAGTGATTTCAGATAATTACTGAGATCTTGTGCATTCAATGGTGATGGTCGGCCATCAATGTATACTAGCACGCCATTTTTGCCATTAAGCGACAAGTGATCGTCTTTATCTACCACTACTCCCGGTGATTTTCGCAACAGCTCCAGGGCATCCGACCCCGTTGCATTAATAGTATTTTCTACGTTCAACACGATTTTATCGGGCCTCACCTCCACCACAGGTTTGCGTGCAGAAACGCCGATCCCTTTGAGATTACTGCTTACAGTGTGCAACTGCATGGTTTGTAGATTCACTGCTTTTTCTGAGAAATAAAAAGGCAAGGAATACAGCATCTCAAATCCCACATGGCTGACTGTTACCAGCAATGTATCATGTGGCACATCCTGAAAAACATAGTTACCCTCTTTCGTGAGACCCAGCTTTACAAGGGAACTATCCTTTGCTTTGAGAAGCGATACTGTGGCGCCTGTGAGGGGAGCGCCCTTGTCATCGCTTACCTTTCCAATAATGCTTTGTGCTTGTAGTGTATATGTGAGAAGAGAAAATATCGGAAGAAGGAGTAAATACTTTTTCATCTTTATTATTTGTCAATGTTTTAAGGCAAAAAGAAGCCTACACGACGCTTATGCCTCGTTTAAATAGTTTATTGATTAGGGGAATTATTTTATGAGATAGATAAGTCTGGCTTCAGAATGGCAAGCAACCATTATTATCTTTTAAAGCGGAAGAGCGGAAATCCCCGCTCTTCCTGCATACCATTAAGCTCCGCAACCGCAGCCACAAGTGCAAGTACTGCCAGGGCAGTTATCGCCGCAAGTACAGATATTATTGTTCATAGTAGTAGTGGTAGCGCAACCGCAATTTTTCGTTTCCATGTTTTTGTTTTTTGTGATTATTGAATGATTTGATAACACAAAATTACTGTGAGGGGAAGGGCCCATTGTTACATCCTGAAGTGGTAGATGTACATAATTCCAGGTTTTCAAAAAAGGGACTTATTACAGGTGCTTCTACTTCAATTAATAGGATAATAGCTTGGTCCTGAAGTACAAATGTGATACTTTCGCAATATCAATTCGAATTGTATGCAACATCCCAAAGCCGCTATGTACCTAGGTTCCACCCGCAGCATGCTGATTTCCCCACACCTGGTGACGGATGTTCATCAACACGCGGTTATCCAGTTTACTTGCTCGCTGGATGGGAAACCCTTCCGTGTTTGGACGGAAAGTGATGGCTGGCAGCATGCAGAAGCGGTGCTCATTGGGTCAAGTGTTCCACATAGTTTGAAAGAATTTGACGGTTGGCAGGTTACTACTTGTATTATGCCAGATGTACAAACAGGACGCCTCGTGCAGGATAAAGTGTTGGCGGGTAAAACGATAAAATATTACCTCGAAAAAGATATTCTTCCTGTCATAGACGCCTTGCAAATAACACGCAAGCAGTTGCTCTCTGATAGTAACATATTTAATTCCCTTACGGATACTGTTTTTCACCACCTACTCCAGGAAAAGCCTTTCACACCGCCGCTTGATGACCGCATCAAACGCGTTATTAATTATATACGTCAGCATATACATAATAAAATTGTTGCGTCAGAACTGGCTTCACTGATATATTTATCTGAAGATAGATTTTTGCATCTCTTCCGGGAACAAGTAGGCGCCCCCTTACGGCAGTATGTCATCTGGCAACGAGTAGCCGTAGCTACCCAAGCATTAATGGAAGGTCAATCTATCAAAGTCGCCGCTTATGAAGGAGGTTTTTCCGATCAGGCGCATTTTTCCCGCAACTTCTCCTTGATGTTCGGTGCGCAACCCTCCGCCTATGCGGCACTTAAACCCCTTTACCATTTTGGATTCTTCCATAATATTTAAATCTTCCCACCACAAAAAATAGCCAATTTATTCAAATTGACAGCTCCTTTTTTCAAGTCTGTCAGGTTTCACGTGTGTAATTTTGTTCCTCTAAATTTCAAATATGATGGAACAACGCCTATATTCTAAAGTAAAGCACTCCGCATCCCGCTTGGGTTTCCTAAAAACCCCAATGGCGATCAAATCTCTCCGGGCGATACCCACTGAATGGAAATTACTGTACAGCCTCCTCCTGGTAATGGTGCTACGATTAGTTGTTAGTATCATCTTAATTATTAACCAACACTAGTTATGGAATTCGTTTATACGCTTCACGTTAAGAATATGGTTTGCCAAAGGTGCATCCTTATTGTCAGAAACATATTAAACACACTAGACATTTCCGCATCAGACGTGGTTCTTGGCAGAATTACCTTTCAACAGGAATTAGACATCCACCTCCAAAAACAACTGGCCGACAGTCTTCATTGCATCGGGCTGGAAATTATTGAAGGTCGTGTGCATCAGCAAGTAGAAGCAATAAAAAATTGTGTAAGAGCATACTTGGTAATAAGTCCGGAAGATCAACAATACAAGCTTTCTAGCTATGTATCCAGCAAATTAGGTTATGATTTTGGATACTTAAGTGAAGTATTCTCTAAAATGGAGGGCATCACGGTTGAACGCTATTTCATGCTACAACGACTTGAAAAAGTAAAAGAACTACTGGATTATGACCAATTATCACTGAGCGATATTGCCTTTGAAGTTGGCTTTAGTAGTGGACACCACTTGTCTACCCAGTTTAAAAAACTTACAGGCATTACCCCTACGCAATACAAACAGTCAGCAGTAAAAGAACGGAGACCACTAGATTTGGTGGGTGTGTAATAGCATTCCCGCATCTTAATTATCATCAATAATATATACATGAACCAGCATACTCAAACCGAAAATATCCTCGATCACATAGTAGCATTAATAGAAGAAATTTATAACGATAATTGTCAAATTAAGGATGGTTTCAACCTGGGTGACTATATACAATCCCGGTTGTCGGTTTCTCCAGAGGAAGTAGCACCTTGGTTTGTAGACCGATATGAAAAAACCATCCAGCAGTATGCAATGGAAGTACGCGTGAATAAAGTGAAGGAACTACTCGTGTATACTGATTTATCTTTGAATGAAATTGCCTGTAAGCTAGGGTACACTTCGATGGAGATGATGTCGGAGGAATTAATACAGTTGACAGGACTTCCCATCTCCTTCTTTCAAAATATTAAACTGCAGAAAGCAGCAACAGCCTCGAATCAGCGGACAAGAAATACTCAACTTTAAAATAACAGGCTGTAGCTAACAATAGATACAGCCGCCAATCCTACCATGGATGTGGCTTTCCGTCCAGAGCGACTTTCATCTCCCGAAATCATAATTTTTCTATAACATCTTTATACCCTCTTCCCACTGGAATGGCGATTCCCTTTATCTCCACCATTTCAGCAGTATAGGCATCAATATGGTTAACAGATACGATGAACGATCGATGGATACGCTTGAAGATATGAGCAGGTAGTAAATCTTCCATTTCTGTTGTGCTCATCTTGGAGAGGTACTCCGCCTTAGTAGTCACAATTTTGATGTACTCCTTCTGACTTTCAATGTATAATATCTCCGCAAAGGGAATCTTCACTTTGCGCTTTTGCACATTTACGAAGATAAAATCCCTAGGCTCCGCCAACTTCCGATTATAATCTGCATTGACTTTATTCACAGCCGTAAAGAAGCGCTCAAATTCAAATGGCTTTAACAGATAATCAGTAACATTCAAACTAAATCCTTCCACCGCATACTGGTGATAAGCCGTGGTAACAATGACTGCTGGCGGATTTGCCAACGTTCGGAGGAAAGCCATTCCTTTCAATTTGGGAAGATGGATATCCAGGAAGATGAGATCTGTTTCGTTCTTCATCAGAAACTCTGAGGCTAAAATCGCATCCTTAAATACCCCTTGCAATTGCAGAAAATGTACCTCTGATACATAATCCTTCAAGACTTTCGCGGCAAGCGGTTCATCCTCTATGATGATACACTTTATCTTAGACATGACTGCTGAGGTTTATTTTCAAAGTAGCCGTAAATAGGTAATCTTTGGGCTGTATCTCCAGACTGTAATCAGTATATAACAACGTTAGCTGTCTGCGTAAATTAGATAAGCCAATATTCTCCTTCAACGTATGATCCGCTGCTCGCTCACCTGTTGAGTTATCCACCGTAAAAAGTAGGCTTTTATTTTTGACAGACAGAAATATATTCAATCTGGGATGATCGCGGGTTTCAGCGAGACCATGCTTGAAGGCATTCTCCACCAATGGAATGAGTAACAACGGAGGTACGCCCTGTTGGCTGTCTTCCAAATCATGACTAAAATTCACATATAACGAATCATCATACCGCAATTTCTCCAAGGCAATATAATCCTCCATGATCTTCAGTTCCTGTCCGATAGCAGTAAATGGCGCACTCGTTTCATATAACATGTACCGTAGAATTTTAGACAATCGCAGGATAGACTCCGGTGCTAGATCCGACTTATCTCTGGCCAGCGAATAAATATTATTGAGGGTGTTAAATAAAAAATGGGGATTGGTTTGGGATTTCAGGTAATTCAACTCCGCTTGTTGTTGTGCTATCAACAACTGTTGGGAATGTTGTTTTAGCTTTATGTAATTATAAATATGTCGAGCTACACCAAAAACCACAATCGATTCAAAGCTATAACCAGTCAATGATCCAATTCTTTCTTCGATAGGAATTGGATTACTCAACGGCGTGAATATATGCAATGTAACGCCTAGGAGTCGCCATATAAAGAAGCCAATCGTATACAGAAATACCTGCAAAAGGATCAGCAGCGCAGATTCAAAAAAGCGCTTCCAGCTCATCCTAGGCAGATTATATTCCAATAGCCAGTAGTTGACCACCGACAGATACGCCACTAACCAGATTTCATTGACTGCTCTGGCGGGGAAATGGCTACTATCTTTCACAACATCCATTAGGAGGTTTACCAGCCAAAAAGCGGGCACCAGCCATACATACAGCTCATATCTTTTTATTTGGGATAGTTTTTTCATATTGCTGTTTGGTAAGGTAAATGTCGAGAAAAAAAATTCATTTTTATACGCTAAAACACTAATTGACGTAGCCCTGCATTTCATTGACGTTAACCTGCTGTTTGTTGACCAAGCAATATTTCAACCTGGTGGATACTGTATTCTTGTATCGTCAACAAAAATCTCCCCACTATGAACAAAGTATTTCAATTCGGCGAAACTGTTAATGGCTATGATCTTCCGGTACTCAACGAAAGAGAAATCAGGGCCGCAGCAGGTATCCTATTTTTAGCCACTTATACCTCGTTGTTGTTTATCCTTTTCGATGGCAATTTTATACCTGTGAAATTTACGATTACATTCTTCCTCCTTGATTTATTGATTAGAGTGCTCATCAATCCAAGGTATTCGCCTGCTTTAATCGTAGGTCGATGGATGGTTCGGAAGCAAGTGCCGGAGTATGTGGGTGCCCCGCAAAAGCAATTCGCCTGGATCATCGGCATTGCCTTATCCGCTATCATGTTCTATTTCCTCATTGTTGTCAATGCCTATAGCCCGATTACAGGAATTATCTGCCTGATTTGCTTGTTGTTCTTATTTTTTGAAGCCGCATTCGGTATATGCCTCGGATGCCTGTTTTACCCACTATTTTTCCGAAAAAAGGTACAGCATTGCCCCGGAGAAGTATGTGATATTAAGGACAGGCAGCCTATTCAAAAAGTATCCAGGACGCAATGGATGGTATTGATATTGTTTATCGGGCTTGTTATAATAGCGTCGATGACATTAAAAGAGACGTATAGCAAGCGTCCACACGCGTTTTTCAAGTCTTTATCACCTGAAAAATCAAAATGATGATGGCTACCTTGCAATTGGAAAACTATTTCTCCGTTTTCCGTCAGCATATCATTGGTAATCAACAGCATTTTGTATCTCCTACTGGCCTGCAACGAATCGTTTATGCAGATTGGACTGCCACCGGCAGGGGATACAGACCGATTGAAAATTACCTACAGCAGTCGGTATTGCCTTTTATCGGCAATACGCATACTGGCACTACTGTTACCGGCAGCACCATGTCTGAGGCTTATGCAATGGCTAAAGAGATGATTAAAAAGCATGTAAACGCCCATGCCGATGATGTTTTGCTCTTTTGTGGCAGTGGTATGACGGCGGCCATTAATAAGCTACAACGCTTACTAGGACTGAAGCATACAGCTACTAATTGGCAACCCGCTGATAAAACCTTAAGACCCATCGTTTTTGTGACACATATGGAACATCACAGTAACCATATCAGTTGGCTGGAAACCATTGCCCATGTGGAAATAATAGGGATGAACGCAATCGGGAATGTGGATATCTCCCATTTCCATTATTTACTCGAACAATATAAAGATCATCCCTGTAAAATAGCCGCTGTTACTGCCTGTTCAAATGTGACGGGGACCCATACTCCTTATCATGAAATAGCCCAACTAATCCACCGCTATGGCGGATGGTGCTTTGTGGATTTTGCCTGCGCTGCGCCTTATTGTGAGATCAATATGCATCCAGATGAAAACGATGCACATCTAGATGCCATTTATTTTTCGTCCCATAAGTTTCTCGGCGGGCCAGGAACCCCTGGGGTATTGATTTTCAACAAATATATTTATAAAAATAAGATTCCAGATCAACCGGGAGGAGGCGTCTTGCAGTATACCAATCCTTGGGGCGTACGAGATTATATTACTGATATTGAAACCCGCGAAGATAGTGGCACCCCGCCGTTTTTACAAGGGATCAAGGCCGCTATGTGCATCCGGTTAAAAGAGGAAATGGGCGTAGGAAACATCTTAGAACGCGAAAAAGAAATGCTGACTGTTATCTTCAAACGGTTGACGCGTATGAAATCGATCAGGGTATTACAAGCCAATAGTACCGAGCGGCTGGGAGTGATTTCGTTTACAGTCAATGATGTGCATTACAATCTGTTTGTCAGGTTATTGAATGATAGATTTGGTATTCAAATGCGTGGAGGCTGCTCCTGTGCTGGCACTTACGGACATCGGCTATTGCAGGTGGAGGAAATGCAGTCTTATGTAATTCGTCATGCGATACAGGCCGGGGATATGTCGGCAAAACCAGGATGGGTGCGATTTTCCATACATCCTACGATGACAGATGCGGAAATTAATTTTATCCTAGATGCGATTGAAATCACGATCGCGAATGTAAGCTCCTGGGAGAAAGATTACTATCATGATAAGCTGTCTAATGAATTTATTTTTACGGGAGACAGCATCTGCACGGGCCTACAGGTTTCCACTTGGTTTGATGTGAAGAATTGGTAGATTTACTCCATCTATTTATCCAATACATGAAAACTTTTCTGTTCTCTGCATGCTGTCTGCTGCTGATTTGTTGTCATCCAAAGCAGTCTGGTGATTCATCAACTGTTGTAGATTCGACTATTGCTGTCAATGACATTTCAGCCAATTTTAAAATAGACACAATTTCCTATCAGGATACGGCCTATCATCTTGCGGTTGATATCGCCTATGCTTATCCCAAAGATGATGCGTCGGGTGTATACAAATCACTGGTTACTAGTACCATCGACTCCGCATTAGCAGATTTCAAAAATGAAATCAGAAAAATTTGGAAGGAGGAAGGGGAAGACGAGGATAAATCGAACTTCGATGGGCTCTCGCATAATATGTTTGATGCGGCGCCTGCCACCTGTTACAGCGACGATAATATCATCAGTACCAGCTTTTCAATTGGCATCAGTCACGCAGGCGCAGTACATGGTTTCAATGGCGTTCATAGTATCAATTTCGATAAAAGATCACAAAAAGTAATCACTTTCAATGATTACTTCCGGATCAAAACAACAACGGACTCCGTTTTGATCCTACTTGCACTGGATGAGGCATTTGGTGGTCTGCGCAAAGAACTAAAACCCAATAATTCATGGGAATTTTATGGATTAAATGACAGCAACTTTGGCATTCTAAAGGATTCCCTAGTATTCAATTTTTCAGATTATCAACTAGGGCAAGGGCCAAGTATGACCAATTGCAAGGTCAGCAAGCATCAGTTGATAAGTTTGATCCAGGCGCCTTATAAATAAGAATGCGCAGCAGCCAGGGATTTACGTCTGGAGCAGCAGGAGACGCTTGTTTCCATTGCATTTACACTGTACGTTTGTTATAGATCAAAAAGCCGTCCTATGACACACCAGGAAATTCTCCAAAAAGTAGCATGGAAAGATCTGCGGAAGCTATCTAGCCGCGAAATGCTCATTGAGAATAATATTTCCTTACCCTGGCTGATACTCTCTCTGTTCCTGGCCTGGAAAGAATACTATATTGCTGCTTTACCCTTCTCTGCTTTTTATTTTCTAACGGCCCTCCGACAAGTACACAACGGGTTTCATAATTCCCTGGGGACCAATAGATCTCTTACTTGGCTTTCGTTGTATCTCAACAGCCTCTCCATGATGACGTCTATACATGCCGTAAAATTCAATCACCTCCGCCATCATAAATACTGCCTGACGGAAAAGGACTACGAAGGCAAAGCCGCCTCCATGACCTGGTATGGCGCTATTCTTTATGGCCCTGTTCATATGTTCCTGATTCATAAGGTTACATTGCAACATGGGAATAAAAATTATGTCAGGAATGTATTGTTGGAAGTAGGCTCCATTATTGCGATGGCAGCGATTATTCTCTGGCTGAAAATACCCTTCCTCATCTATCATATGATCGTTATGTTGGTAGGTGAATTCCTGATGGCCTTCTTTGCTGTATGGACGGTACACCACGATACCCACGACCATCCTGATTTTGCGAGAACGCAACGGGCTTCCTGGAAAAATAAAATCACCTTCAGTATGTTTTATCACCTGGAACATCACCTGTTTCCAGCCATACCCACTATAAAATTGCCCGAACTGGCCAAGCGTATCGACAACGCTATTCCAGAACTGGAAAAGAAAGCAACTTTCTAATCACAAGCCATTTAACCTATTTTCATGCGCAATGCACTGTTACTAGTTTTGTTATGCTGCGGTATCTCCAGCTTTGGACAGGATATTTGCAATAACTTCTACTACAAAAAATTTCCCCGCGAAGCACTCTTACAAGACCTTGATTTTGTTCATGACAAGATTCTACATGCGCATATCAATCCCTTCACAGAAATTACCCCAGTACAATTTGAAGAAAAATTCCGCCTAATCAAGGCCTCATTGCCTGATAGTATGATGCAACATGAGTTTTACTTCAAAGTAATTCCCATTCTCAACGCGCTGAATGATGAACACAGCGATTTGGGCGACTACTGTATCACAGATAGTTTGAGTGAGAATTTCAAGATATTCCCGCTTCGATTCAAACTCAGGGATAATAAAGTCATCCTAACAGAGAACTACAGCCACGCCCGCATTAAACTCGGCGATGAACTGCTTTCTATTAATGGCGTCAAAATTGACGACATGCTAGATAGCTGCGAAAATATTATCCCTGGCTTAAAAGAAAGCAGGAAGGCCACTTTCGTGGATCTAATGTGGGTATATCTTCCACGGTACTGTTACTTCTTCATGGACGCTTATCAACTGACTTTCCGTTCAGGAAATAGCGTTACCGTTGCTGGACAATACAAACCTGAATTTGCCCAAAATTATAAAGCACCCAAAAAAGATCCAGCGGCCATTGTCTTTAATACTTACGGCGATGTTGCTTACCTCACCGTTAATAATTTCAACGATCAGGGAACATTGTCACGTAATGACTGGAGTAGGTCTATAGACTCCATATTCACCCTCATCCAACGTAAGCAATGTAAAACGCTGTTTGTAGATGTTAGTGACAATAGAGGTGGCAATTCTGAGCTCGGAGACATGATCATCAGTTACTTCAACGACAAACCTTATTCCGATTATAGCGGCAAATGGAAAAAAAGCCAGGAATACCTTCGTGTGATGAAGCAACTCCACATAGAGGATCCTGCCTATGAAAAGCTCCAAGAAGGAGAGATTATGGCCATTCCATCCACCATCATACAGCCTGTATCCAGAACAAATAGGTTTACAGGTAAAACATATGTGGTGATTGGAAAGAATACCTTTTCCAGCGCTATGATGTTTGCTGTTATTTCGAAAGACAACAAGCTCGCGACGCTTATCGGTGAAACACCCATCAAAGGCCATCCCAACGGTTTTGGGGAGCTCATTGGGTTTAGGACTCCCCACACAAATTTGAGCTTTATTTTCAGTGTAAAAGAGTGGATAAGACCCTCCGGAGACACTTCCATTAATGTGCTCATACCAGACATCCAGGTGCCTGTAGAAAATAAAACAGCCCAACAGATTATTAAACAGATGATATCAATGAAGTAACCTAGCTTCGTGAAAAGTCTACTATTGCATATAATCAGATGCTTTCATTGATGTAACTTCGTATCGTGAAAAGTCTGCTATTGTATATCTGCCAACTATTATCGCCGGTTCCTTCAATAGATAGTCAGGTGCATATTTTCATGCAGCAATATCAGGTACCAGGACTGGCGGTAGCTGTCTCTTACCACGACAAGCCCGTATTCGCCAAGGGATACGGCTGGGCGGACACGGCACAACGT
Source organism: Chitinophaga sp. (assembly GCF_019236475.1). Lineage (GTDB taxonomy): Bacteria > Bacteroidota > Bacteroidia > Chitinophagales > Chitinophagaceae > Chitinophaga. The sequence continues at coordinate 1,214,471 of NZ_JAFAIX010000012.1, read as the reverse complement.
ATGCCCGTCACTGTTAATAGTCTTTTTAGGATAGGCAGCGTGTCCAAAACGATCACTGCTACGGCTATACTAAAACTCGTTGAACAAGGTAGGCTCCGGATGGATGAAAAGGTATTCGGCGCAGCAGGTATTCTTGGCACCCACTACGGCGCACTTCCATACAGTGCTAACTTACAGCAAATCACGGTCAAACAACTATTGCAGCATACCTCCGGTGGATGGCCCAACAACGACCAAGACCCCGGATTCCTTTACCCTGCGCTTTCTCAGGATTCCCTTATCAGCAAAACCCTGGATGAAGTACCGCTGCGCTATCCTCCTGGGGAAATGTATATGTATTCCAATTTTGGATACAATTTACTAGGGCGAATCATTGAAAAGATAACCGGTCTGTCCTATGAAGCGTATGTTTGTCAGCAGGTATTAAAACCAGCAGGCATACAGCAACTATGTATCACACCACCTTCTGATCGATCAATAGTTAGATATTACGGCCAGAATGGCCAGGATCCCTATAGTTTTCCGATTCAAAAAATGGATGCCTATGCAGGCTGGATTGGTTCTGCCACCGACCTATTAAAATTCCTTGACGCCATTGATGGAGATACTACCCTCCCGGATTTGCTTTCTGCTGGTGCTATCCGAGAAATGACAAGCGGCTCAGCTCCCAATCCTGCTTATGCCTGTGGCTGGGTAGTGGATTCCTTCCATAACTGGTGGCATGCTGGTTCTCTTCCAGGCACTGCTGCACTGATCCTGCATACTCCTAGCGGATTTAACGCTGTAATCCTTTGCAATACCCGCGCCGACAAAGCCTATTTCAACGACCTGGATGGACTACTACATGCTATCATCCAATCGCTCTCACATACAACAACAGGAACCAAATCACGCCACCCAGTAAACAATTAGGTATCCGAATAAATTCCGCTCAATGCAACTCTTTCCAATACAATTTGTTTACTAAGGATAGTCCTCGCAAAACGGGGCCATTCCGCATGAAAAAGCTTATCATCATATTACTCTTCTTTCCATTAATGTCATCTGCGCAATGGAAGAACCTAAGTAGAGGGTACGCCTATGTAATGCTGCACCAGGCAAAATTTGGTGGTGGCATTACCTATGACTACGGGTTTAATCCCTATCTGGCAGCTGGATTAGGGGTAGAATTAACTTCATTCGAAGATAACCTGATGATTCCCACTTTCGTAGATGTGAAGGTTCGATATCCGTTTGGGAAGCTAGAACCGTATATCGTTGGTCAGTTTGGCTACAATAATTATCGGGTTACTTATCAATATCACTACACAGACGTTAATGGCAACCCTACCTTTACCAATTATCAAAAAACAGGACGGGTCTTTTACGGTGTAGGCGCTGGTATTTCTTACCTGTTCGGAAAGGTGGGTGTATTCGCCTCTTATACCTTCCGACCTTACACCTATCAATTCGCTTCCTTTACGGCAAATAACCAAGTCGTTAGCTTTCCAGACGACAAAACTACTGCGAACCTTATCAGTGCTGGGATTGTGTTTTAAGGCATACACGTATTACACACAGTACCTAACAGGTCTACCCACTGATATGCTACTCATAACCAATTATATTAACTTCAAACATTCTGTTCAGCCCCCACATTCAGGCACACTGATTTAACACATGATACCAGCACATGCAGCTCCAGGCGGAATCACCATCCAACCTATACATCCTTATTTTCCATCACTACTGGCAATGCGTTTTAACCCGCGTTTTCAGCAGTGGCAATCCATAGTAATCATGTTTTCGCAAGTCATCAATAAGTGGGCGATCTGTTATACATAGTTCATCCACGAACCCTGTGATTCCCGCTTTCAAGGAGGCTTCTAATAGTTGCGCAATATGCACTACCGCAACTTTTTCATCTCGTAAATCCCGGCATACTTCCCCAATGTTGACAAATAGTTCCGGGTTTACTTCCATAATGGTTTCCAACATTCCCGTACGGATACCTTTCTTACGGCTTGCCGGCACCCATCCATAAACCGCTTTCGAGAAATATCCCTCTCCATCCCGATCATCCGATATTTCATCGATCATTTTTCGAGTAAGCGCTTTATTACCGGTATAACCATCATAAAAAACCACCTCTTCTCCAAGCTCGGGGAAACGATCCATCACGGACATGAGCTGTGTGGCATCATCATAAATTAACAAGCGATTCAATGCAATCAAATCCCTGAATATAACTGTATTCCATTTCTCCAGGGGCTTACTTATTAACTGTCCTTCTTCATTCGGAGAAATATAATCCAGTGCTTCTTCTGGTAATAGCAACCCCACATGTCGTATAGCCCATAAAGTAGGACCATCATCTGCTGTTACTTGTAGTTTAACATCATTATAAGCGGAGGTATCCAGGTCTATGCCTGTTATGGCTAGTACCTTATTTCGGAAGGTAGCTTTATCTGGAAACTGATATCCTCGTTGCCGCATACCCTGCATCATTTTTCTAACTTCCGATTCCCGTATGTAGCGGTTCTTATCATTGTCTTCTTGTGGTTGCATCCAAATAGCGATTAAAGAAAAGATGTAAATGAGAAAATGTAAACTCATAATGAAATGATTATGGTTATTATTGAGGTGATTTGATAATACCTGTCCATTTGCTGGTACCGACAGCAGGGTTCTTCCACAATGCCACTGCTACTTCTCTGGGTTGAATTATGATACGTACTTGTCTTTCCCCAGCTTTTTGCACAGCCTTGTCCAGTTCCGGCAAATTCCCCAGTAGTTGCCGCACCAGGATGTTTTTCCCGGTAGGATAGCCGCTAGAATGTGTAGTCAGACAGCCAATGCTACCTATGGGCCATCCTCCATGTATGGCGATACCTGATCTTGGGCCATCTGGACCACTAATGGCAGCGCTGCCTAGTCCTGGCGTATCAGAGATATACATGCTGTATTTCTGTCCATCTGTGCCACGATTGAGATAATACTCACCTGGCGGGCATTCATTCTTACTACCATACCTGGCTGGATCATGTTTACCATACTTTACGCCGTGTGCATCTCTGGTAACCCAAGTGGTATAGTCTGGTTCGGGCAGGGCATTTTTGGCTTCCAACTGTTTGTATACGGCCATAGATATACGTCTGTAGACCATAACAGGATATACTGGCCACACTTTATCCACATCCTCTCGCTGATAGTGTTCATCGCCATTAGCACTAGCCTTCGCGCCTATGACAACAATAGTGTCTTCATTTGGTTCTTGCCATTGACTCCTGTTATAACGCGTACAATGCTTCACTTGAAATGCATTCACCGCTTCCCGGAAAAATCGTTTCCGTTCATGGATATTATCCAGTGCTGCGTTAATCGGTCTACTTACGCTTTCCACCGCATAATCATCTGCATAATCCGCTCTGGCCCCTAGTAAATGTGACCGCCAAAATATCATGGCGGCAGCCATCGCATCTGTAGCCACCGTTGATAGTCGTTCTGGATGATTCTCCCAATCGGCATTGCCTCCCGAAATCCACTTGTTATATAATCGGGCTGCTTCCTTGTAATTCCCTCTGCCAGTCAATTGTATGAATCCTCTGCCTTTAAATCGATAACCATCGCCACTGGCGTAACTACCATTTCCATTAATACCAGCATACGCCCAGTTGGCAATGTGTTCCTGGTCTGTGGCGTTTACTGGTGTGTCATCATTTATATTCCTTCCCCATTTCACAGCATGGTCAGGCCCTTCGCCCTTTCGAAATTGTTTGAACTTCTGCTGTAACACACTGGCCGCATAGTTAAAATTCTCTTCCAGGCGTTGAAATCTCGTTTCTGTAGCTATTTGCGCAAAGAAATGTGCCTTGCGACAACATGTGTCTAATTCAAACGTCTGCAAATTTTGATTAAAGAATCCTAGTGCTTCCCGAATGAGTTGATCCTCTTTCAAAAATCTATTCCCTTTGTCATCCACGGCCATCTGTTTTATTTGTTCCAAACTCACAGGCGCGGCGCATCTGGGACATGGTGGCTCTTTACCAGCAGGCTTGATGGTCTGTATCACTACAGGGCTATGTTGCTGTTTTGTAACAGTAGTGACAACAGGAAAGGCGCTGATGTTTTGCCACCAACTATCCCACTGCGATGTTTTCAATGAAACATAGAACCGCTGCACCTTTTCTTCATATTCCGATTCCCACTCTTTCCTTAATTCAAAATCAAATTGTACATAACCATATTCATTTACTTCCAATGTATTATTGAATACCGTTTTATCAATTCTCCCAAAATCTTTCCCATTGAGCTTTTCCAGCCGCTTTACTTTTACGTCCAGTTTTTCGCGGCACATATTCAACGCTACAATTTTACAGGTAATGGTATCCCCATAGTGCGCAGTGATGACAGGCGCACCATTTCTGAAAAATTTCACTTCTCTGATTTTGGGATGTTCCCGAAATAACAACGGGCGGCGTGGACGAAGATTTCCCAATTTGGCAATAGGCATTCCGACGCTTTTTATTCGGGCATAGAGGAAATCGCCATCATGCAATAAGTGCCGGTATTGCTGCTTTCCAGGGAAAAAATCCATCACAATAACACCCTCTGTGACGGTATAATGCTCCGCTTCTTTGAGGATGGCTAATTGTTGGCGTGTACTATCTGTACAAACTATATCGATGGTTACTACCATCCCTTCCGCATTGCTGAAAGACAGATACAGCCTGGATTTCTCATGCCATCCGGTTATAATCTTCGGTTGTCCTTGATCGTCCTGCCAGGAGGCCACACATAAGGATGGAGCACTATCTTCAGGATCTTCTATGGCCGCTATGGTTGTAGTACTTACTGGTGTTGAGGAGGTAGTCGTTTCAAGTGGTTTATCAGTTATTCCCGGCTGTGCGGATTGGCCATGTTGAAGAATTTTTATCTTACCACCACGGCTACACGTAGCCTCGCTCTTCTCACTCAATGGATGGACCCCACCTGGCAATACAATATCTTCATAATATTTGCTCCAGTTAAGCATAGGCACGCAGGGTGTAGGTTTCTGCGGATCTGGAATTTTACATAGTTTAAAATGCAGCGATGCCGCAAACCTATCGCCGGTCGTGGCAGCGGGCGCGCCCGATTGGTCTTTCACATGAAACTTGTTCTGACTGACCACCTTTATTTTTACAGGTGCAGGGCTAACAGCTTTATCACAGGTGCACAACGCACCCTCGCACACTAGGTGCATTGGTTGGTTAACAATGGTCATATATGTAAGTTTTACGGGTTATATCAACACATTCTAATTTTCTCTTCGCTCTGAATATCCAAGTTTTTGGCAGCGTGTATTTCGCAATTCCCTTTCAGGCTTTTCAACGCTACAGTATCTGCGTGTACGGTCCATTCACCCGACTGCAATGTGTACTGCTTATCGGCTACCATTTCCACTTTGCGGGCGGCTACCAGGTAGGATGCAGTAGCATGATGGGAAATGTTTTCCGCCGCTGATAAAGCAATACTATTCCCTGCTTGAACGGAAACAGTTGCTGTTGCCTGTAAGTGAATATTATCTGCTTTGATGGTAAGTAGTCCGGGGGATTCGAGCTGCATAAGCTTATTAGCAGTATCCATGAGCAATGAATTGCCGGATTTATCACTGATAGTAATCTGTTCGCTACCTGGTGCATCATCGAGCAGGATGGTGTGCCCAGACCTAGTACGGATTATTTTCAAGGTATTCTGCGCATCTCCAGCATTGGCGGGTGCCTTGCCATGATAGTAACTACCCGTGACAATCGGATATTCCGGATGTTGATCCTGAAAACTCACCCAAACCGCTTCATTTATTTCCGGCAAAAAGAAAATTCCTTTACCCTTTCCGGTGTAGGGTAGTAGCACTTGAATCCATGGCGATGCGCCCTCCTGCTGCCAACGGAAGCGAACTTTTATTCTGCCGAGGCGCTCAGGATCATTGTTATCCACCACTATGGCCGATTGTGGATAACATGCCGGTATGACCTGTACCTCCGCCGCTTTATGGGCAAGACTTTCCGACACCGCAGTAATATCATTGTAATAATGACCATCCACCTTACATTGATGCACTATTTTTTGCACGAGGAAACCGCCATACTTTTTACCAGATTTATCTTCCGGAAGAATAATATCGCCCGGACGTATTCCAGGGCAACTGCTCCTTCCGTTGAAACGCAGTGCTGTGGCGATGGACATATGTTCCGCTGCATCTGCTGATGATTGCGGATCCGCCACGCTCCCTCGAAAGCTTCGTTCCGGATTACGCATGGAAAGAAGATAATCCAACACAGCATCCTTCTTCGATGTTGCCGGAGCGGCAGACTGTACACTATCCGACAAATAATCATAGCGGCTGAAAGTGGCCATAGCAGGCACAATAGATCCCGTGATCTGAAAAGATGATAGTTGTTCTTCACAACGCAAGGGAATACGCGCCGGCACGTACCCTCCAAACACCAGTTGCTGTCCGTTGTAAAAGAAAAACTCCCCATACTGCGCCGCCAATCGGCGCAACAACTGATAATCGGATTCATCATACTGTACATGGTAGGCGCACAGAGGGTTTTGCTGGGGTTGTATGACTACATCTGTCACGGATTTTATCAATTCCCGGACTATCGCTTCCAGGGGCTGTTGTTCAAATGCACGCGTACGCTGCATCGTATGCAGGCATACATCCGCACTATGGCCGATGAGGAGACAGTAATCATGCCCGTTCGCGGTTTTTCTGCCGGTTGTAACTGTCGTCACGGTCCCTTTAAAAAACAACTGCTGATCCTTTACCGCCGATTGTACTTTTACCTCCAATCGCTTCCCCAAGAAGGCTTTCATACGCGATAACTGCGTGTCTCCCGGATCATACACGACCTGCAATTCAAACAGATGCAAGGCATCAACCGACTGCTCCAGCCTTAACTGATGCCAATAAGGATACTTTTTACCATCTATGGAAATGGTAATTTTCATCATTGCTGACATGATATATTATTTTAAAGTCCAGGGATGTTCAAAAGTACTTCCATTGAGCGTTAGCTTGCGTGCCGACATGCGAAAGCGAATCTGCATGGGCTTTTCATTCTCCGCATTGAAATACTCTGTATAACGAATACAGTAAGCATCTGCAAATCGTAATTCCTTTAGTCGGGAAATGGCATCCCTACGATAGAAAATAATACTGCCATTATGCGCAACGGCATCTGCAATCATCCAGTCGAACAAACTGGTATCTGCAGCGGATTCCACCAGTAATTCAATCACCCCTCCCGTAGGTCGGGCCACTGGCTTGCCATAATTATCTGTTTGCTGGGAAAAGGTATAATGGCATTCTAACACATTAAAGTCATAGCCATCAATACTACAACGGGCTTTAAAAGACATGGTAATTCGGTTTTAACAAACATGAATCGGGTCAACAAAATTTTAATTTGATTTACAGGATATCAAACCAATATGAATTTACATTTTTTGTTTGGAACAAAAATCATCTCCGCAAAAAATATTTTATCATCAGATCAAATCGAATGCCTGCGCGAATTTGGTGAGATCGTACAGTGACTCTGCATTGATTTTTGATTTGACATTCCGACGATGTGTTACGGCTGTTTTTTCTGAGATGTGCAATTTTTTAGCCATCTCACCAGCACTATAACCTAATGCTGTCAATCTGAGAATTTCTTTCTCACGCTTCGTTAGTTCTGCAAAAATATGCTGATGTTGACGTAGAAACAGATTCTCCTTCAGCAAGCGTTTCAGCTTACTGGTTACATGATGCAACGGATCAATGGGAATAGCGCAAGTTATCAAATGAGTAGGAGTGCCTGTTTCATCCCGGAAAAAAACGCGCGTGGTGCTCAAATGCCACTCCCATTCGTCGTTTCCTGCAAGTCTTACTTGTTGAAAAAAAGAAACGATGCTGTCTTCCTCTGGTGAAGTTTGCACTAACGCCATAATTTTTGGTACATAATCCTCCACATCCTGCGGATTAAAGCAGCGATTGTAATACTCCTGACCCATTTCCTGGATTTCCTCCAGTGTGTATCCCAGTTCCTTACAGCCTCGTGGCGACATATACTCGACACCTCCTTCCGGAAATCTATGAATAATCAAAACTGCAGGCAGTTCGTCTTCTATTGCTTGTAATGCTTTTATCTTTTCCGCCAGCGGTACTCCAGACATGTTTGACTCGTGTTCTATACGTTCATTTACAAATAAGACAAAGCGGGAAAAAAACAATAATGAAGCCCATCTCATGCATTCTCACATTCTCATACCTGATGGGATCAGGCTTTTTGCAGGTGGTTGATTCTTTATACTGCCTGCAAATGTAATGGAATTTTACAAAAACAGGTTTGGGTCCCATCCTTCATGAAGAGACCCAAATTTTGGGGGTAACTGACCGACTTTATTCGATCAACTTTGACTATTTAGGAAATGACTTTATATAATGATTTGAAAATATCTTTTTTATGCTCCCTGCAAAAGTAGCCCAATGGTAGGAAGCATCAAATACCTACATGTAGGTATTTTTGCGAAACGGCTACTTCCATGGCTCCCGCTATACTTTCCTTGTATTTGCTCATTCACAATCGGCTGTTTTTTCATATCCGGAAGAGGATATACCCAAATTGGTAGCCCACAGGAAACTATTATGTATGCGAAAGTCGGCGTTACGGCAGGGTTAGGCGTGGAAAATAAAGGGCAGGATTATCATCTACCGCCTATGATGATGGGTACTTCTTGCAAATGCTACTTAAATGGAGAGACTTATAATGGAGTAAGAATTCTCAGCCGAAATACGGTGAGAATGATGAGAATGAATGAGACCAGCAACTTACAGGGAAAATGAATGAGATGCATAAAACCTGGAAAACCAGGCCATCAATGCCTAAGCACTGATGGCAATGCGACTTTCTATTGCAGCCAGTAAATCCGCTGGCTGCAATGGATGTTCCAGGTATTTATCAATAAATGCATATTTGATAGACAAGTCAGGCGTAATAACATAGACCGCAGGCACGGGTACATCCTCGTTGACGCCGGCTACAAAACCCCAGATCGGATCTGATTTTCTATAAATACCTGCTTTCTTCGCGAGTTGAAACCCTTCATCATACACGACATCAAATGATAATGGTTGCTGATTAACCGCCTCAAATTGTTTTCTGTTCTCACTGGAAACCAGGAGCAGTTTGGCCCCGGCAGCTTCTATCACGGGATGAAGCGCCGCGACCTGCTCCAGTAGATCATCTGCATATCCATTCCAATGGATGGAATAAAAAATTACTACCAGCGGCTGCGCCGTCAATGTGTGAATACTCGCCCCCTGCGTTAACAGGCCAGCATCGTGGATGGCCTGGCCAGGCTCTAAGAAAAATTCAGGAAAGATCCCTGACATTACCGGAGAAATGCACTCCTTGTGATAGCCCGTTTTAGGGAAGTTCTCTGGAACAGGCTGCTGCAGATAATCGGCGTAACGGTAAAGTGTAGACATTCCTGAAAAATTTTTATGGTTGGTAAAACGCGCTACTCAGTGCTTCATCCCTTTCACATAACAAATATACAGACATAATTTTAATTTCCTACTATTCCTATAGACTATTAGGATAATTATTTTGTAATAGCTTGATTTTCCTATAGATCCAGCGCAAAAATAATTTTTGCATTTGGTCAACGGAGAAATGCAAGTGGTCAAACAGAAGGGCCGGTAGCAGGAGTGGCAGTGTAAGTTTGTATAAAAAAAACATGCAACCTCAAACATCCCGACAAGCATACCTCGATTGGCTCCGCATCCTCGCCATCCTCGGCGTTTTGCTCTTCCACGCTGCCAGACCATTTGCCGAGAATGATCCCTGGCATATCAATAATGCTACCTACAGCTCCGTGCTCTCAGAGTTCAGTTACTGGCTTAGCAGGTTCCGGATGCACTTATTATTCTTTGTTTCCGGAACGGTTACCTGGTTTATGTTACAGAAGAGAGACGCGGGTCAGTTTACCCTGCTGCGGCTCCGCCGGCTCTTCATTCCTTTACTCTTTGGTATGCTGATCATCGTACCGCCACAAGTATATATGGAGCGACTCACCCAAGGCTTTAAAGGGAATTACTGGCAATTCTATCCTTCCATCTTTGAGCTGAAGGCATACCCCAAAGGCAATACCAGTTGGCATCACCTCTGGTTTATCTGCTACCTGATTATATATGATATTGTCCTCGCACCCGCATTTGCCTGGGCCACGGGACCTAAAGGACTGGGATTTAGGAATAGATTGGCAGGATTGGCCCGGGGGACACGTGTCTACCTACTGATTATTCCCTCTACTATCTGGTTTACGGCTACTGTTCTGCATTACCGGGAAACCAATGATCTTGTCCACGACGGGTGCTTCTTCTTTTACTGGCTTACCTTTGTTCTGGCAGGATTCATCTGCATGCTGCAACCTGCCCTCATGGAGAGTCTTGAAAGAAACCGCCGACTTTCCCTCACCATGGCCTTCCTTTTACTAGTGCTCATTAATTACTTCCGCTGGAATAAGACAGAACCAAACTGGGCACATGGCAACCTGGTTTCTTATCTCTATCTCGCCTGTCATTCGCTACATTCCTGGTTTTGGGTGTTTGCATTGGTGGGCTATGGCAAAAAATACCTGAATAAAAAGCTGCCAGTACAGGATTACCTGAACCAAGCCGTATACCCGTTCTATATCCTCCATCAGACAGTGATTGTGATAGTGGCCTATTACGTGGTGAAAACTTCGGATACCATTGGATTGAAATATACTTTTATTGTGATCACTTCCTTAGGGGCTTCCATGTTGATTTATCACCTGTTTATAAGACCGTTTCCGGTGATGCGCTGGCTCTTCGGGATGAAACCAATAGAAAAAGTCAAGCCACTAAAAGATAATACCATCGCGGCTCCGCCCGTTTTAGCCACTGAAGCCAATTACTGATTTTTTTACTTAACTTGAAGCTAATGATACGTTCCTGGACAAAATATCTCGTTCGCGCTGCTGGTGGTATGGTAGTGTATATCTGTCTTCGCCTGGTGAATGATGTGCTTAGCGGGATGAAATTCTGGCTACGCCCATGGACCACTAATGCGATAGAGATTGTGGTGACCATCGTGGCAAGTAACTTCTATATCTATTTTTTAAAGCGAGAAGCTGAAAGACAACAGCGTCTACAGATCCAGGAACCTGTTTGGAAAGAATACGGCAGGGCAACATTGTTGATAACCCTTATATCTTATGTAACGGTTATCCCCATGGCCGCCCTGACGGATGACGGCCTACAATGGTATGATGTAGTGAATATCACACTGATTCCCCTTCTCTTTGGCCTGTTATACTATGCCATACTGCGAGCCACGGCATCTCTCCGGAAGAACTACGAACAAAAGTTATTACTGGAGAAAATCACCAACGATAAGCTACAAACGGAAATGCAATTCCTGAAAGCGCAGTTTCACCCGCATTTCCTCTTCAATGCGCTGAACCTGATCTATTTCCAAATGGATGAAAGCGTGCAAGACGCCAAGCAAACCGTGGAAAAATTATCAGAGCTACTCCGCTACCAACTATACGATCATCAGCACCAAGTGCCAGTAGGCAATGAATTGCAATACTTACAATCGTTTATAGACCTACAACAGCAACGAATGAATGATCACCTGCAATTACAGGTGTCCTTCGATCCGGGCCTCCAACAACAGCCCGTATATCCGTTACTGTTACTCCCACTTGTGGAAAACGCATTTAAATACACCGGTGGCAGCTACTGGATTAACATAGCTGCCACTTTACAAGACCAAGCGCTCCTGTTTCATGTGAGCAATGCCGTTCCAACGGTACAGCGGGTTTCCAGGAGCGGAGGCATCGGACTGGAAAACCTCCGGCGCCGCCTAGCATTGCTCTACCCAAATAAACATGAACTGGAAACCATTCATAACGGGGACCATTACACGGCCACTTTAAAATTGATATTATGAAAATCCGTTGCGTAATCACGGACGATGAACCGGTAGCCAGAAAAGGAATTGTCAGCTATGTGGAAAAAGTGGATTTCCTAGACCTGGTGGGCGTTTGTGAAGATGCCGTTTCCCTCAGCAATCTCCTACGCCAACAACCAGTAGACCTCCTGTTCCTCGATATAGAAATGCCCTATATCAGCGGACTGGAACTATTACAAAGTTTGCCACAGCCACCCCAGATAATTTTTATCACCGCCTACGAACAATACGCCATCAAAGGATATGAGCTACAGGTGCTGGATTATCTCCTGAAACCTGTTTCTTTTGATCGCTTTTTAAGGGCCGCCAACAGGGCTTTTGAACATTTTCGTAAAACAATCCCGCAGGATTCAGCGTATATATTTGTGAAAGCCAATGAAAAATTGGTGAAAATTTTCTGTGAGGACATCGTGTACCTGGAAGCTATGGAGAATTACGTGAATATATATACGGAAAACACCAGGCACATTATCCACGCTACCCTGAAATCCGTGATAGACAATATTAACAGCAACGATTTCGTACAGACCCATAAATCCTTTGTTGTTAACAGTAAAAAAATCACCGGTATTGATGGCAATGTGGTGGAGCTGGGAAAAGCCACTGTGCCGTTTTCCAGGGGCATGAAAGATACAGCGATGGAAAAAATCCTCCAGAACAGGTTGTTAAAAAAATAAAAGCCGCTTATGCTGATAAAATCCAGGTTCTCCCTGATGCAGATCTTTTCCTACACCTGGAAGGTGGATCTGATGCTGCTCGCCTTATGTACCGCCACTTACTTCCTGGATCGCTATTGGCTGCAAACACATATTAATATTCCTGTTACGATATCCGCGGTTTTAGGTACGGCCATCGCATTTTTTATCGGGTTCCTGAACAACCAGGCCTACGACCGCTGGTGGGAGGCCAGAACCATCTGGGGGGCGCTGGTCAACGATTCCCGCTCCTGGGCCCGCAGCCTCCTCTCTTATTATGCCTCTGATAATACAGAACAAAGGCAAACCACTGCCCGAAATATGATTTACCGCCACCTGGCTTTCCTCTACACCCTGAAATCAGCCCTCCGCAACCGCCCCGATAATTATTTTGAAAGATACCTCTCCCCAGAAGAAAAGGAGATAATTAGTCGACAAACCAATAAACCAAACGCTATTCTAAATATTCAGGCCCAGGAGCTCCAAAGGCTGAAACAAACCGGCACCATAGACGGTTTCCAGTTCCTTGAAATCAATAATCTCCTGGTAAAACACACGGATAATATGGGGAAATCTGAACGGATCAAGACTACCGTCTTTCCTACCAGTTACGTGTATTTTACGAACCTGTTTATCTGGTTTTATGTACTGATGAATACCCTAATGATGACTGAGTCCATAGGGCCCTGGTCTATTATCTTTGGCTGGGCCTTCGGTTTTGTTTTCCACACTACCCACCTGAATGGCGTTAGCCTCATGAACCCTTTCTCTTATAGCCCGCTGGCAACGCCGCTAGACAGTATCACCCGAACCATAGAAATCAATCTGTTGGAAGGATTGGGGGAAAAAGAGATTCCTGCTCCCGTAGAACCGCGTGCAAACGGACTTTACATCATGTAAAGGAATACCTTTTTTCCTTATTTTTACCGAATGACGTATGAACAATTATGTTTACTGTTCGCCCAGTCAGTAACGCTCAAAATACTACGGGCTCGCAGTGCTCCAATGATGTTGTCATTTTTTCACACGGTATTCAAAGAGAAAAACCAGACTATCATTACCAATGCGGAATTAGTTACCCGACTATCTGATTACCTCAGTCATACCGGCTATCTGGCCGCTGACGACGAAATCGATGCGAGTAGTCTCCTGGAAGATAATGATATCAAAGCCAGGAAATATATCGATCAATGGAGTAACCAGGGCTTCCTGCGTAAATACCCCGACGACGAAGGTGTGGATATCCATGAACTGAGTAGCGATACAGAAAAGGTCCTGCACTGGGTTTCCACGCTCCAAAAACGCGAATTTGTTGGCACCGAGAGCCGTTTTAAAGATATTTTCTCCAAGCTCCGCGAACTGGTGGACCAAAGCAATAAAGACCCAGAACAACGTATCCAAGAGCTGGAAAGAAAGAAATTCGAAATAGAACAGGAAATCCAAGCCATCACCATCACTGGAAAAGTTCAGGTTTTCGATGATACCCAAATCAAAGAAAGAGTTTACGATGTAAACCGTATGGCCCGCGAACTCCTCGGCGATTTCAAGGAAGTAGAAGGCAACTTTGAACAAATCACCCAGGAAATATATCGCAAGCAAAGTGAACGCGATGTAGCCAAAGGTACCCTCCTGGCTTATACCCTCGATTCCTTCGAAGCCTTACGCCAAAAAGACCAAGGTAAAAGCTTCTACTCCTTCTGGCAATTCCTCATGGATGAAACCAAGCAAATGGAAATGCGGGATCTTATAGACAAACTCTATATCTTAATGGAGGATAGAGACATCGAATATAAGAACGACCGCTTCCTCCGGAAATTAAAGCAGTTCCTCCATGCCTCTGGTAAAAAAGTAATCGATGCCAATAAAAAGCTCAGTGATAAACTGAGTCGCGTCCTGAATGAAAAGAATATGACGGACAGACGAAAAACCATCGAGTTGATCAATGATATTCGTTTGCTCGCATTTCAAGCGCTGGGCAATCATCCAGACGAAGAATGCTTTATAGAACTCGAATGTGAACCAGAAATCGACTTGCCAGACAGATGGGAAATGGCCGAGGAGAAAGCCATTGCTCCCGCCTTCCAGCTCCCAGAAGGAGTGGGCGGAGACGATTATTCTATAGAAGATTTCCAAGCATTATTCAATCATTTCCATATAGATCGTGCACAGTTGGAAGAACGTATTCAAATACAACTGCAACACAAAAAACAGGTCAGCCTGAAAGAACTGGTGGAAACCTACGGCACCGAGAAAGGGCTCACAGAACTGATTACCTATTTCGCCATCGCTAGTCAGTCGTCTTCCCATATCATTCTCGAAACACCTGATCCTGTCATGTTGGGCAACCGTATCATCAATCTTCCGATGGTATTGTTTACCAACAACTCTAAAAACTAACCTTTATGTCTGAACGAAATATAGCACCCTTT
Source organism: Chitinophaga sp. (assembly GCF_019236475.1). Lineage (GTDB taxonomy): Bacteria > Bacteroidota > Bacteroidia > Chitinophagales > Chitinophagaceae > Chitinophaga. The sequence goes on along the minus strand of NZ_JAFAIX010000012.1, from coordinate 1,199,330 downwards.
GCACATGTGTTCCTGAAATTAATGCAGGGGCCTGTTTATGAAGAAGAACGCAGTTATTGGAAAGATATCCTGAGCTGGCAGACAGAACTGCATAAATACTTGCAACAAACAGGTCTGCAACTGGTCATTAATGAAGCAGACGGCTTTGCACGCATCGTGCAACCGGAGAATGACGAGAACAGCGATCGCCCGTTACCGCGACTAATGCGTAAAGCCAGACTCACATACGAGGCCACGCTGCTCTGCATCGTACTGCGGGAAGCACTGGAAGAATTTGATCTCAAAGGAACAGGTACGAAATTGTACCTCACCCAAAAAGAGATGAAAGAACGCCTGACACTCTTCTTCAAGGAACGACATAACAAATCCAAACTGCTGAAAGATCTCAACAAGCCTATCAACAGCCTGCTCAGCGTAGGTATCCTGCGCCTGACCCGTGAAGATGTTGCGAACAAAGAGCTACAGCAATATGAAGTAAAACGCGTCATCAAGGCTTTGGTAAACAATGAGAAACTGGAAGAAATCAAAACAAAATTAAACTTGCATGTCAACCCTGTTCAATAGTGATTCAAAAGAAAGTGGCTTCCGACTACAGTATTTCGAAGTATACAACTGGGGGACCTTTCACAATAAAATATATCGCGTCAACACCAATGGCAATACCTCTCTGCTGACAGGCGCCAATGGTAGTGGTAAAACCACGCTCATCGATGCTTTGCTCACGTTGCTGGTACCTTCCGGCAAACGTTTCTATAACCAGTCTTCCGGAACGGAACAACGCCGCGACCGCGGGGAAGAATCCTATTTCTGGGGATACTATGGTAAAACGTTTTCGGAGGAGTCGCTTTCCTCGAAAACAGAGCAGTTGCGCCATAAGGAGCAAAATCCTTATTCCGTACTGCTGGCCTATTTCTACAATGCCGCTACGATGCACACCATTACCCTGGCCCAAGTGCGTTGGTATGCGGGAGAAATGAAGCGTCAGTTCATCGTGTCTCCCCATAAACTCAATATCAACGACCATTTCGGCAATGGTAAATTTGATGCGAAAGGCGACTGGAAGAAGAAACTGAAAATGGAATATCCTAAAACAGAAGTCACCGACAGCTTCAAGGAATACGCTTCCATGTTCAGTAATATCTTCGGTTTGCGCAGTGAAAAAGCGTTAGCATTGTTTAACCAAACCGTGGGTATTAAGGTGTTGGGAGACTTGAACACCTTTATCCGTCAGCACATGCTCGAAGAAACGGACAGTGAGGCCGAGTTCCTGAAACTCCGCGAAAACTACGACAGTCTGCTTTCCAGTCACCGCGCCATCCAAAAAGATGAGATGCAACTCCAAATGCTGGAGCCGATCATCTTACAGCGTACAGAATGGGAAACCCTCCAGGATAAAGGCCGGGAGCTGCTTTCGTTACAAGATACGCTGCCCGGATATTTCAATCGTCAGGAAAGAGAACTGGTACAACAGGAGATCACACAGTTGAAACAGGAGTTGGAAGTGACCGCCAGTACACTGTCTGGCATCACCGCCAAACAAGAAAAACTGACGCTGAAAAAAGATGAACTCATCGCGCAGAAAGCCAATAACAGCGTGGATGAGCAACTACGCTCTATCGATAAAACCATCCATTACGAGCAGAAATCGCTCGATACGAAACGTAGTAAAATGGATGATTATAACAGGTTATCAGAGAGACTCGGACTCACGACGTCACCAGATGAACAACAATTCCATGATAACATCAGGGGCGCCGAAAAACAGCTAAAAACCATCGACAAACAGTTGGATGGCATCCAGGAAGAAATTTTCTTGCATAAAAGCAATCTGACAGCGGAAAAGAATCATGCAGTCACATTGAATGAAGAGATTTCCTCGCTGTTGAACAGGAAAAATAATATTCCCCATGAACTAATACGGATCCGTCAGCAATTATCGGATATGTTGGATGTTCCGGAAGACGAATTACCCTTTGCCGGCGAGCTTCTTCGGATAAAAGACGAGGAATCCCACTGGGAATATGCCATCGAGAAAGTATTGCACAACTTCGCATTACGCTTGTTGGTTCCTGAAGGATATGTGGCTCGTATCAACAGATATATCAACGAAAATAACCTGCAAACACGACTGGTATATCACAAAATAGAAGACGAGTCTTACACCATGCTGCGCATGCCGAAAGAAGAAGACAGTCTTTTACAGAAGATAGAAATCAAGCCAGGCACACATTTCAAGGAGTGGCTGCAAAACCAACTCCTGGATCAGTTTGACTACATCTGCACGGACGATTTGAATCTCTTCAATCGCGCTCGCAAAGCCGTTACCTCTAAGGGACTAACGCGCGTGGCTACACGACATGAAAAAGATGACCGCCCAGGCCGCTCTCAGCAAAACAATTATGTGCTCGGCTGGAATAATAAAAACAAACTACGCCTGTTAAAAGAAGACCTGGATGAGTGTGAAGCCGCTATCACAGAGCTGCAATCAGGTTTGACGGAACTGGAAACCACGCGGAAAGAACTCGGCGCTATGCAAACGGTGCTCAGTACTTTCTTAACCCTTCGCACCTACGATGATATCAACTGGCAGCCACATGCGGCTGTGATTGAAACGCATCACAGAGAGAAGGATTCGCTGTTACAAGCCAGTGATAAATATAAAGTCATCTGTGAACAGTTGGATAGCACTACAGCCGCCCTTCGCGAGCTAGAAGACGATAAATCCGATGCCCTCCAACAAAAAGGTCATCTAAACAAAAAACTGGACGAAAAGCAACAGTATTTCGCACAATTGAAAGTGAGTAATACAGATGAGATTGCCCTCCAGAAAGCAATTGACTTCCTCGCCGAATTAGCCATCACAGCGCCTGCTACTTCTGCCGCACAATTATACAATTATCGTAAACGTGCAGAAGATAGCCTGAATACCTCTTTGAAAGAAGCACAGCGCAACAGCTCCGAGAAACAAACGGACATCACGCGACTACTAGCAGCTTTCGTGAATCCGCCTAAATCCGTGCACGATACATTCCCTGACTGGATGGGCGATACCACAGATCTGAAACCGAATGTAGAGTACCTGGATGAGTTTACCGCCCTCTTCGAGCAAATCAAGTATCAGCGCCTGATAGAGCATAAAGAGCGTTTCCGCAAATACATGGACACCAGTATGCTCAACGCCATCACCAACTACCGTGCATGGATATACGGGCAAGAAGATGCTATCCGTGAAGTAATGGAAGACCTGAACGAACCGCTGCGCAATATTACCTTCAACAAGAACCCGGATACCTATCTACAACTGGAATGCCGTCATGTGCGCGATGTAGAAATCCGGAACTTCAAAGAGAAACTGAGTCTGGCTGTGCCGGATACCCTGCAATATCAGACAGAAAGAGATGCTGCTTATGGCGAACAGTTGTTCCAGAATATCAAAGCACTGATTACAGAGTTGCAGCAAAATGAAGCATGGCGTAAAAAAGTAACGGACGTGCGCAACTGGCTCGACTTTGGTGCGAAAGAATTCTATATCTCAGATAATAAGGCCTTCAAATATTATGAGGATACGGCAAGTCTTTCCGGTGGGGAGAAAGCGCAGTTTACTTATACCATTCTTGGAGCGGCTATTGCCTATCAGTTTGGTATAAACGAATCCAATAGACAGCACCGCAGTCTCCGTTTCATCACGGTGGATGAGGCTTTCAGCAAACTGGATCCGGAGAAGAGTCACTACTTAATGGAATATTGTGGTCAGTTGAATCTGCAATTATTGGTAGTAACGCCGTTGGATAAACTGAATATTGCAGAACCGTATATACATGCTTGTCATTTCGTTGCGAATAAGAACAAGCGTGACTCTGTGGTGTATAACTTCACGATGGAAGAATATAGGGAACGTAAGAAAGAGTTCGAATCGATGGCTACTGCCTAAAAGCTATAAAAATGAGCCGATAGCGATTAGGCTATTGGCTCATTTCCTGTTTCGCAGAATACCCCTTCCTGCTCCATTTTCGTTCTTCCCCAGTCGGCCAACAGCACAATAAACGGCACCAGTTCCATACCAGTTTCTGTTAGGGAGTATTCCACTCTTGGCGGCACTTCCAGGTAAACATGTCGGTTTACGAGGCCGTCTTCTTCCAGTTCCCGGAGTACTTGCGTCAGCATTTTAGGTGTGATGCCGGTAAGTCTTCTACCTAATTCTCCGTAGCGTAAAGTGCCTTTGGAAAGGTGATATATCAACCTTCCTTTGTGCTTCCCACCGATGCGTTGGAAAGCATAATCTACAGCACAAACCGTGTCTCTATGAATAATTTTTTCTTTTGTCTTCATTTTTATTTCATTGATATTCAATAATACTACCAAATCAGAAAGTACCTTTCCAAATGGTGCATACTTGACTTATTAGCTAGTACTATCCAACTTTGCCTTCATAAAAATACAATTTTATGAAAGCAATTCAGATAAATAAGTTCGGTATAGATCAATTGACATTAGTAGACGTTGCAAAACCTGTTCCTGGCGCGCATGAAGTGCTGATCAAAATGGAAGCAGCATCCCTCAACTTTTTGGAAACAGCGTTGGTAAAAGGGCTATATGGCGCTATCGCTTTCCCTTTTACCCCTTCTTCAGAAGGAGCTGGTGTCGTGGAAGCAGTGGGCGAAGCAGTAACCGCTTGGAAGCCCGGCGATAGAGTAACCACTCATTATAACCAGTTATGGCAAAGCGGAAAAGCAGCGCCGCATACGCAAACGCGCAGTACCGGGAATAACACCCCAGGCGTATTGGCGGAATATTATGTCATGCCGGATTACGCGCTGGTGCGTACACCTGCGAATCTGACCAGTGTGGAATCCGCCACCTTGCCTGTAGCCGCAGTCACTGCGTGGACAGGACTCATGGAATATGCCAATATTCAGCCAGGGCAAACAGTACTGACGCAAGGTAGCGGCGGTGTATCCCTATTTGCTTTGCAGATTGCCCGTGCCGCTGGAGCAAGGGTAATTGCCACCACTGGTGATGCAGGGAAAGTAGAAAGGCTGAAAGCCCTTGGAGCCAGTGAGGTAATCAACTACAAAGAGCATCCTGAATGGTATAAAGAAGTAAAACGCCTTACTAACGGCGAGGGGGTACACGCTACATTGGATATTGCAGGAACCAGTACGATTGATAATAGTATAAAATCTGTTGCCCATCATGGCTTTGTAGGACTGGTAGGCTTCATGACGGGCATGTCGCTACCGATGGACTTCATGAGTTTATGGCAGAGTTTAGCGAGGATACAAGCGTATTCTGTGGGTAGCAAGGCTAGTTTACAGCAGGTGGCAAATACTTTTGAATACAATGGTATTAAACCGGTGATTGATAGTGTGTATGACTTATCCACGGTACAGGAAGCGTTTTATCATTTGGAGAGTGGTAAACAATTTGGGAAGATAGTAGTGGAAATAAAATAACTTGGTAAAGAGTCCTGACTTTCGTCAGGACTCTCTCTACAGGTTATCACCAAAACAACCCATAATAACTACCAATGTGTATTCAGAGGAAAATAAAAAGCCAAATTAATTGAGCCTGATAGACATCAGGCTCCTACATTATTACCATTTATAAGATTGAAGTTTCATTGACTCTCGCCAATGATGTAATTTTGTGTAATTCAAAGGTACTATAGTGCTAGTCCCATTTCCTTTATCCGTTGTTAACGCAATGATACTATTTTAACACCACCTTTAGAACTCGCTACAGCAGGCAATTACAGGAGAAATATTTTTTGAACTTTTTTATTTTGGGGAGAAAAAGATTAAATTTAGAAAACATGATAAACGTCAGGTTCGTGGATGATTGATGTCAATAACTTTGTACTATATCCGTTGAATTATGCCGTCAGTTGAGATACTTTCCCGCATACAATTTGCCTTTACGATAGCATTTCACTACATCTATCCACCTCTTAGTATTGGCCTGGGAGTATGCCTAGTAATTATGGAAGGTTTGTACCTGAAAACAGGACTACCTGTCTACCGCGATATCACTCGTTTCTGGATTAAAATCTTTGCCCTCATATTTGGTCTTGGCGTGGCCACGGGCATTGTGATGGAGTTTGAGTTTGGTACTAACTGGGCCACTTACTCTCATTACGTGGGGGATATTTTTGGGAGCGCCCTCGCTGCGGAAGGGATCTTCGCTTTTGCGCTGGAATCGGGCTTTCTAGGCGTATTACTATTTGGATGGAATAGGGTGAGTAAAGGGGTGCATTTCTTTTCCACCATTATGGTGGCCCTCGGGTCTATTTTCTCCGCACTATGGATCGTGATCGCCAACTCCTGGCAGCAAACCCCTGCCGGATACAGGATTGAAGGCCATGATCTGGGAGCACGCGCTGTCATCACCGATTTCTGGGTAATGGTCAACAACCCTTCCTCTGCAGATAGATTTTCACATGTTATTATTGGTGCTTTCCTCGCAGGATCATTTCTAGTGATGAGCGTAGGCGCTTGGTATATATTAAAAGGGAAATACATCAAGCATGCGCAGGCCATGTTTAAAGTGGGCTTGCGGGTGGCCGCTGTAGCGGCTTTGCTGCAATTGTTCACCGGCCATCGCTCTGCGGAATATGTGAGCAAATACCAACCTGCCAAACTCGCCGCTATGGAGGGGCACTATGATAGTCTAGCTGTGGCCGATATGTACATCATGGGATGGGTTAATAATAAAGAAGAAAAAACAACCGGTATAAAAATTCCTGGCGGACTTTCCTTCCTCACCCATGGCAGTTTCAGCGCCCCGGTACAAGGCCTTAGATCGATCCCACAAGAAGACAGACCCACCGCAGTGAATTTCGTCTTCCAAACATATCATTTCATGGTCGCCATCGGTATCACGCTGATTCTACTCACCTTGACAGCCGCGGTATTATTATGGAAGAAGCAGTTATTCAATCATCGCTGGTTGATGTGGATTTTCGTACTGGCGGTACTGTTACCCCAGATTGCCAATCAATTGGGATGGTATGCCGCAGAAGTAGGTAGGCAACCATGGGTGGTATACGGCCTGCTCCGCACCTCTGACGCCCTTTCCAAAAAAGTTACTTCTGATCAGGTAATGTTCTCTTTGATACTATTCACATTGGTATATATCCTGTTATTTGTGTTGTTCATTTTCCTGCTCAACCGGAAGATCAGCCATGGTCCGAATATTACAGATGAGGATGAAGACGATAGTGAACATTTCTCCAAAAGAAATATTGAAAACATTCCTGCTTAAAATACTAGCGTATGGAAACAATTCTTGGATTAGATCTTCCTACATGGTGGTTCCTGGTCATTGGGGGCCTGATTACCGGTTATGGCGTATTGGATGGCTTCGATCTGGGCGCAGGCGCCCTTCATTTGTTTTTTAACAAAGAAGAAAGCAGACGACTGGTATTAAACGCCATTGGACCTGTTTGGGATGGAAATGAAGTATGGCTGGTAATTGCCGGTGGCGCTCTCTTTGCAGGGTTTCCATTAGTCTATGGCGTATTGTTCTCTACCTTTTATATTCCGTTTATGCTCTTCCTGGTGGCCCTCATTTTTAGAGCCATCTCCATCGAATTCAGAAGCAAAGAACCTTGGAAATGGTGGCGTAAAATGTGGGATATCAGCTATTGTGTGTCTAGTATTTTAATCACGTTCTTGCTAGGGTTGGTATTGGGCAATCTTATTCACGGGATGCCTTTCAATAAAGAACATGAATTCACCGGCAATCTGCTAACTTTTTTTAATCCGTATGCTGTCCTTATCGCATTTACGACGCTGGCCCTATTCATGCTCCATGGCGCTATTTACCTGGTGATGAAAACAGAAAACAGGCTCTATGCGAAATTGACCATCATGGTGAATAACTGTAGTAAGTTTTTCATTCTCTGTTTCATCCTAACGTCGATGGCTACACTGATATATGTACCCCATATGACGGCGTCCTTCAAGCATCACCCGGAGCTATTCATATTACCATTGATAGCCGTACTGATACTCCTGAATATTAAGCGCAATATTGATAGCAGGAAATATTACACGGCATTTGTGTATTCCTCCATCATTATCGCCTGCCTGTTGATATTATTCGCCATTGGATTATATCCGAATATCATTATCAGTAGTACAGACCCTGCCAATAGTATCAGTATCTACGCGGCAGCGTCCTCTGCCAAATCCTTAAAAGTAATGCTGATTATTGCGGCGATAGGTACTCCATTGGTATTGTCCTACACCATCTTTGTATTTTGGACTTTCCGGGGTAAAGTGAAATTAAACGAAATGAGTTATTAGGGAGAAATGGAGGTTAGTAATCCTAAAAAAAGGTAAAAGTGCTATAAAAAACAGGCCCCCGCAATGATTTGCAGGGGCTTACCATTTAACCTATATTCTGTACTGTAGCATCGAATTAATGACTTTCAGAATTCTACATTTCTCTTTCTCAATTTCTTGCGTTCTCTGAAAGTGTTGTTATATAAGTAAGACCCCGTATTTTCAACAAAGTTTAATTCAGGGTAAAAAAAATTTAAAAATATTTTTTTGACATCCGACCTTAGCGGTAATTTTCTAGTCCCATGAACCGAATTGACAGACTCACAGCCATTCTTATCCAACTTCAGGGCAAAAAGATCGTAAAGGCCTCCGAGATTTCCGAGCGTTTCAATATCAGCTTGAGAACGGTTTATCGCGATGTGAAAGCCCTCCAAGAAGCAGGCGTTCCCATTGGAGCCGAAGCTGGAACGGGCTATTATATAGTAGATGGCTATCACCTTCCCCCGGTGATGTTCTCCAAGGAAGAGGCTGCCGCCCTACTGACCGCAGAAAAACTCATGGAAAAGTACAGCGATCACTCCAATGAGAAGCAATTCGGCTTCGCAATGGAGAAAATCCGCTCCGTACTCAGGGGTAGCGATAAAGATTACCTGGAAAGCCTGGATGATAATATTGCGGTGCTTTCCTATCAGCCCCATCATCTCCAAAATGAAGAATTCCCCAATAAATTCTTGTCTGACATTCAACAATCAATTGGTAATCAACAAGTAATGAGCATGGAATATTTCTCTTTTAAGGATGAAGTGGCTACCAGGAGAGAGATAGAGCCAGTTGGTATATTCCATATGAGCCACAATTGGCATTTGATTGCCTGGTGCCGCCTCCGGCAGGGTTACCGGAATTTCAGGGTGGATCGTATCCGCAAGGTGCATGTTTTATCCGAGCGTTACGAGAAAGCCAAACACGTATCCCTGAAAGATTACCTGACGCAACAGTTCAAACATGAAGAGGGACTGTTGGAGGAATGCAAGATCTTAATGGAAACCAGGGTAGTTAAATATATAAACGCCCAGAAATATTACTATGGCCTCGTTTCTGAAAAGAATATGGGCGATAAAACAGAAATGCTATTCCTACAGCCTCCAAAAGGATATTTTACCCGCTGGCTCCTCACTTTCGGGAACTCCATTGAAATCCTGGGGCCAGAAAGTTTAAAGGAATCGATGATGCAACATGCCATCGAATTAAGGGACCATTATTTAAAATAATCCTCCTGACATAGGGCTGTCATTTCCCCCTCGTTGCTTTGTAGTGTTAAATAACCCTTTTCAACACTTAAACTAACGGAAATGGATAAACTGGATTTAACCAAAGCCTACAAAAGTTATTATACGGCCGGATTAGCGGTGGAACTGGTCAATATTGAAGATGCCCAGTTTCTGAGCATTACCGGGCAAGGCGACCCTGACGGCCCTGCGTTCTCAGAAGACGTAGAAGCCTTGTATACAATAGGTTATGGGATAAAATTCTTGAACAAGCAGATAGGACAGGACTTTGTAGTCAGTAAACTGGAAGGATACTGGTGGGTAGAAGATACCACGGTAGACCCTTTAACGGTTCCTCGGAGTCAATGGCATTACGAACTGGTCATTCGTATACCCGATACCGTTACCCATCAGCAGTTTGCGCAAGCGGTAACCACAGCGGAGAAGAAAAAGAACAACCACCGACTTAGAGCAGTGGATATCAAGCACATGGAAGGGGGCAGGGCCATTCAAATATTGCATGTGGGGCCTTTCAGTGAGGAACCGGCCAGCTTGAAAAAGATGGAAACGTATATACAATCCCATCATCTACAGTTTAAAGGACGGCATCATGAGATTTATCTATCAGATTTCAGGAAAACGGCTCCAGAAAAGCTGAAAACGATATTGCGTCATGCGGTAGCATAGCAGCATGAAGAGAAGATGTCGGGCAGACGCGGGTCAGCGGGCCGTCTATTAGTCTTTGGAATCATCGCCGAGGCCAAGGATCTGGATAGCCTGAGAGGCTGCGATCTGGCTGGCATCTTTTTTATTAAATGCTTTTCCGCTGCAGATGAGTTGTCCATCTACTACGGCGCCAACGGTGAATATACGTCGGCCGTTATCCATTTGTTCCTCGAGGAGTTCGAATTCCAGGGATTTGCCATTTTTGTTGGCCCATCCATAGAGTTTGTTTTTATGGTTCATCTCCACTGTTTCCAGTTGTTCGAGATCGATATACGGCATGATAATGCGGCGATGAACGAATTGTTGTGTTTTATTATAGCCTTTATCCAGGTATACGGCGCCAACAAGCGCTTCGAGGGTATTCCCGAAGATCTGGGAAATTTTCAAGAAGCTATTGTATTTATCGTATATCGTGAGTTTGCGCAGCCCCATTTTGATAGCGATATCATTCAGTTGCTGGCGGTTCACGATTTTAGAGCGCATCTCGGTGAGGTATCCCTCCGTTTTATATGGATACTTTTTAAATAGGTAGTCACCTACGATTGCTCCCAGAATGGCATCGCCGAGGTATTCCAGCCGTTCATTGCTTTCGAGAAACTTCTCTTTGCTGGAACGGTGGCTCAGTGCGACCTCGTACAGCGCAAAATTACCGGGCGGGAAGCCCAGTAAGTTATGCAGCTCTTTGTACAAGTGCCGTTTTCTGGATATCAGTCGATATAAAAATCCTGGCAGTAAATTCACACAATCAAAAGATCAAGGAACAAATTTTTTGAATATAACAGAGGCGTTATGACCACCAAACCCGAAGGTATTGGATAATCCGGCTCTTACTTCTCTATGTTGTGCGGTGTTAAAGGTAAAGTTTAATCTAGGATCCAATGCGGGATCGTCGGTAAAGTGGTTGATAGTAGGAGGTACTATGCCATCGATGATGGACATAATAACTGCGATGGATTCCACAGCACCGGCGGCGCCGAGGAGGTGTCCGGTCATGGATTTGGTGGATGAGATATTCATCTTATATGCATTTTCACCAAATACGTGCTGAACAGCTTTGATTTCGGCGATATCACCCAGTGGGGTAGAAGTACCGTGTACATTGATATAGTCAATGTCGCTGGCAGTAAGGCCGGCATCTAACAGTGCCTGACTCATTACATTGCGTGCACCTAAACCTTCCGGATGTGGAGCAGTAATGTGATATGCGTCTGCGGTAGCAGCGCCACCAGCCAGTTCCGCATATATTTTAGCTCCTCTTTCCAACGCGTGATCCAGGGATTCCAGTACCAGTGCACCGGCGCCTTCGCCCATTACGAAACCATCTCTATCGAGGTCGAAGGGACGGGAGGCAGTTTTAGGATCATCATTTCTTTCGGATAAAGCCTTCATGGCATTGAAGCCACCTACGCAAGGCTCATTGATGACGTTTTCTGAGCCACCGGTAATCACCATATCCGCCTTACCATAGCGGATATTGTACATTGCTTCAATGATCGCATTGGTAGCAGATGCACAGGCAGAAGCCACAGAAAAATTAGGCCCTCTGAAACCGTGACGGATAGAAATAGAGCCAGCAGCGATGTCAGTGATTAGCCTGGTAATAAGGAAAGGACTGAAACGGGGAGTCCCGTCGCCAGTATAGAATTCTTTCAGCTCGTTACTGTAATTGATCATACCGCCCACGCCGGTGCCCCAAATAACGCCAACACGGTCGGCATTAATTTTAGTAGCATCTATCTTGGCGTCAAGTATAGCCTGATCTGCGGATATAACCGCTGTTTGGGTGAAGGGGTCCATTTTACGGGCTTCCTTCTTGTCCAGGTAGTTAGTAGGATCGAAATTTTTCAGTTCGCAAGCAAAACGGGTTTTGAACTTGGAAGCGTCAAATTGCTTGATATAATCCGCGCCGGATACACCGTTCGTCAATCCGTGCCAATAATCGGCTACAGTATTGCCGAGCGGTGTAAGAGCGCCTAAACCTGTAACGACAACTCGTCTTGGTTGCATTAAAACAATTCTGATTAGTAGGATTATTTTACGTGTTCTTCCAGGTAAGCAACTGCCTGGCCAACAGTAGTAATAGTTTCAGCTTGTTCGTCAGGAATGGAGATGTTGAATTCTTTTTCGAATTCCATAATCAGTTCTACCGTATCCAAAGAGTCAGCGCCTAAGTCATTGGTGAAGCTGGCTTCAGGAGTTACCTCGGCTTCGTCAACGCCCAATTTGTCAATGATGATCTTTTTAACTCTTGATGCAATGTCTGACATAATTTTAAGTGTTTTTGGTTTAAAACTTGACTGCAAAAATATAATTTTTATTGAATTGCCAACAGGAAGGCCAAATTTTAACCCTCATCTATATCCGAAAATCCTCGCAAAACCAATACAGTGAATACTTTACGGATTTCCCGATTTTAAGATTTAATAAGATAATCATCCGAAAAACCCATATTTCGGATACCACTCATATAATATCTGTACCATAATTCCCACTCAACCGTAATTTTCGCCACTTATCTAAAGCATTAACGGTAATTAACAGTAATCATATCCTTCCAGCTCATCCATTTTATTAAATTTGTCGGGCTTATGAGGATGCTGTGTTGTTTAACTGTGGCTCTTCCCTTAATGCTATCATCGAATTCTAAACGCTAGTATTTAATGTCCAACGCCAAACGTACGTTCCGCTCAATTGCTATTGTGGGGATTGCCGGCATCGCTGCTTTCTTTATATATAAAAAGGTAGCCGGCACCAAATCTGCTGAAACTGCCGCTCCTGCTAAAGGTGGCCCCGGCAAATCTCAGGTGGTGATTGATGCTTTTATTGTAAAAACATCCCCTATCGACCAATTTATCGACGCTAGCGGAACGCTCCAGAGCAATGAAGAAGTGGAAGTGAAACCGGAAATTAATGGCCGTATTACCCGCCTTTTCTTTAAAGAAGGTACCAATGTGAAAAAAGGAGAGCTCCTCGTAAAAATTTATGATGAGGACCTGAAAGCCCAACTGCAAAAACTGAAATTACAGCAACAACTGGCAAAAACGACCCTTGAGAGGCAAGAAAACCTCCTTAAAATAAATGGTATCAGTCGCCAAGATGTGGACGTTACCCGCAACCAAGTAAGTGCATATGCTGCTGATATGGACTATACGCAAACGCAACTGCAAAAAACAGAACTCCGCGCGCCCTTCAGTGGTCGCCTGGGTCTCCGCAATGTCAGCGAGGGAGCGATCGTATCCAATGCGGTGGTGATTACCACCCTCCAACAGATAGATCCCCTCAAAATTGACTTCACCGTTCCTGAGAAATATAGAAATGTGGTGAAAAATGGGGATAAACTCGGCTTCACGGTGGCTGGCGATCAACATACCTACAACGGTAGCATCTATGCGATCGATCCAAAAATTGACCTGGCTACGCGTACGGTTAAACTCCGTGCCATCGTTCCGAACAATGGCGGTATCCTCTTCCCTGGCTCTTTTGCCAAAATCCGGATCAATCTGAAAGATCTGCCAGATGCGATGATGATTCCTTCTCAAGCTGTTATTCCTGGTACCCGCGATAAAAAAGTAATTGTGGCCGACAGTGGCAGAGCCAAATTTGTAATAGTGGAAACCGGTATCCGCGATGAAAACAGCGTGCAAATTACCAGCGGCCTGAAACCAGGCGATACAGTGATCACTTCCGGTATCCTCCAACTGAAACCGGGCGCACCACTGAAATACAACAAGATCAAGTAACCTGAATAATGAATTATGAGTCTGCCGTCGCTTTCCCTTAAACGGCCCGTACTGGCAATTGTGATGAATATCATTATCGTGATATTCGGTCTTGTGGGCTTTACTTTCTTGGGCGTCAGGGACTTCCCTGCCATCGACCCACCTATCGTAAACGTGCGCACCTCCTATGCGGGCGCCAACTCCGATATTATTGAAACACAGATCACCGAGCCATTGGAAAAACAAATCAATGGTATCGCTGGTATTAAAAATATTTCCTCCAGCAGTAGCCAAGGTAGCAGCAATATTACCGTGGAATTTGAACTGGGTCAGGACCTAGAAGGCGCCACCAACGACGTGCGCGATAAAGTTTCCCAGGCACTGCGCAGTCTTCCGCCAGATATCGATGCGCCCCCGGTAGTTTCCAAGCAGGACGCCAACTCTGACGCGATCATCTCCATGACGGTGCAGAGTAATACGCGCAACCAATTGGAAGTAACAGAATACGGTACCAACGTACTCCTGGAAAAACTCCAGACCATCCCAGGGGTTTCCCAAATCCAAATTTGGGGAGAGAAACGATATGCGATGCGTATCTGGATGGACCCTGCAAAACTTTCTTCGTATAGCCTTACGCCGTCGGATGTGCAAGCAGCCCTCAAACGAGAGAACGTGGAACTGCCTTCCGGTAAAATTGCCGGTAATGCCACCGACTTCACCGTGCGTACTTTCGGCCGATTGGTCAGCGAAGATGATTTTAATAACTTGATTATCCAGAATGTCAATGGTAGCGAGATACGGATTCGCGACGTCGGACAGGCCGTTCTAGGCCCGGAAAATGAGGAAACTGTACTGAAGGAATCCGGTATCCCGATGATTTCCCTCGCACTGATCCCGCAACCAGGCTCCAACTATGTGGCCATTGCAGATGAGTTCTATAAACGATATGCACAACTGCAAAAGGAAATACCTGATGATATCAACATCAATATCGCGATGGATAACACCCGCTTCATTAAGAAATCTATTGAAGAAGTGGAGGAAACCCTCATCATCGCGTTAACACTGGTGATCATCATTGTATACCTCTTCTTCCGCGATTGGCTCATGGCCTTCCGTCCACTGATAGATATCCCGGTATCTCTTATCGGGGCATTCTTTATCATGTATGCTTGCGGATTCACCATTAATATCCTGACCCTCCTGGCGATCGTACTCGCTACCGGTCTGGTGGTGGATGATGGAATCGTGGTAACGGAAAATATCTATAAAAAGATCGAAGCCGGTATGCCACGTATGCGTGCAGCCCGCGAAGGTTCTGAAGAAATCTTCTTTGCGGTCATCGCTACGTCCATCACACTGGCGTTCGTATTCCTCCCAATTATCTTCTTGCAAGGCTTCGTAGGACAGTTGTTCCGTGAGTTTGGTATTGTGGTGGCAGGGGCTGTATTGATTTCGGCTTTCGTCTCCCTAACCCTGACGCCTGTACTCAACGTTAAACTTGGTCGTAAAACACATACCCATTCCTGGTTCTACCTGAAAACCGAACCTTTCTTCCGCTGGATGGAAGATGGTTATAAAAACTCCCTGGAATCGTTTATGCGTTTCCGTTGGACAGCCGTACTGATTGTATTGGCCTGCTTGGGGATGATTTATGGTCTGTTTAAGGTATTGCAGTCGGAATTGGCGCCCCTGGAAGACAGAAGCTCCTTCCGTTTGTCGGTGACCGCACCGGAAGGGACGTCGTTTGACTATATGGATAATTATGTAGACAGACTGACACAGTTCATGGCCGACTCCGTACCTGAACGTAAAATCGTGCTGAGTGTGACTTCCCCGGGCTTTAGTGGCGCCGGTGCGGTAAACAGTGCATTTGTGAACGTCATGCTGTCGGAGCCAAATGAACGGCAAAGATCCCAGAAGGAGATTGTGAATATGGTCAATAGGAATATGGCCAAATTCCCTACCGGTAAGGTGTTTGCGATTGAGCAACAGACCATCCAGGTAGGACGTCGTGGCGGTCTGCCGATTGCTTTCGTACTGGAACATATCAACTTTGACTCACTCAGCTCCGTGTTACCTAAATTCATGGACGAAGTGGGGAATAGCCCTGTATTCCAAGGGACTGATGTCGACCTAAAATTCAACAAACCAGAACTACGTATACATATTGATCGTAATAAGGCTACGCAGTTGGGAGTATCTGTACAGGATATTTCCCAGACCCTGCAGTTGGCCCTGAGTAACTTGCGCTATGGTTACTTCATCCGAAACGGAAAACAATACCAGGTAATGGGGCAAGTTTTCCGTAAAGACAGAGATGATCCAAACGATCTTCAGAACCTGTATGTGCGTAACGCTCGCGGAGAAGCCATTCAGCTAGACAACCTGGTAACGATAGAAGAAGAAACGAGTCCTCCTATCATTTATCACTTCAACCGATTCAAATCCGCTACGATTTCCGCAGGTCTGGCCCCTGGCAAAACCATTGGGGACGGTATCAAGGAAATGTATCGCATATACGAAAAGCTGAAGAAAGACCATGTATTGAATGATAACTATAGCACGGCATTATCCGGCTCATCCCGCGACTATGCAGAGAGTGGCTCCAATACTATGTTTGCGCTGAGTCTGGCTCTAATACTGATTTACCTGGTCTTGGCAGCACAGTTCGAAAGCTGGATCGATCCGCTGATTATCATGATTACTGTACCGTTGGCATTTGCCGGTGCATTGTTATCGCTCTGGCTCTTTAACCAGACGTGGAACATCTTCTCACAGATTGGGGTAATTATGTTGATTGGTCTTGTTACCAAGAATGGTATCCTGATCGTGGAATTTGCGAACCAGAAGCGGGACGAGGGTATCGACAAATCTGCTGCGGTAATTACTGCGTCCTCTTTGCGTTTGCGTCCGATCCTGATGACGAGCTTGGCCATGGCGCTGGGTGCACTGCCAATCGCGATGTCCTTGGGAGCTGCGGCCACTAGCCGTATTCCTTTGGGTATTGTGATTGTGGGAGGAATTATCTTCTCCCTGGTACTGACACTCTACGTAATTCCTGCCATGTATACCTATTTGAGTCGCAGGAAAACTGGTCAATCAGAAGAAGAGGAAGAAGCTGAGGCAGAGACGGAAATGGCGCACGCTTAAATTTACTTTAGAGAAATATGAAAAATTATATAGCTAAATTTTGTTTGTCTGTTTTGTGCATCATCGCTGCTGGTTCAGTAGCGATGGCACAGCAGCAGGTGCTTACACTGGAACAGGCGATAGATGTAGCGCTGAAAAATAACTTCGATATACGTCTGGCAAAAAATACGGCAGAGATGTCTGCTAACGATTACGCCTATGCGAATTTCGCATTTGCCCCCCGACTCAATGCCACTGCCGGTACCACTTGGAGTCGTACTGCCACCAAACAGGAATTCGCCAACGGTACTAAAAGAGATACCAGCGGTATCAAAGGGCAGAACGTCAATGCTAGCGTCAATCTCAACTGGACATTATTCGATGGTATGAAGATGTTCGCTACCCGTAATAAACTGGAAGCCATCAAAAACCTTGGGGAACTGGCCATCAAGAGCCAGGTGCAAAATAGCATTGCTACTGTTATTGGCGGCTATTACAACATCGTGCAGGAAAAGCAACAGTTGAAAGCCCTGGCAGAACAAATGTCTATTTCCGAGGAAAGAGTGAAACTCTCCGATGCGAAATTTCAAACCGGACTGGGACCTAAAACAGATTGGCTCCAATCTAAAGTGGACCTGAATGCGCAGAAAGCGTTGTATCTGCGTCAGCAAACAGTAATAGAGCAAAGCAAAGCCTTATTGAATCAACTGATGGCCGTACCAGAGACCTCTACTTTTTATGATGTGGTAGACTCTATTCCACTGAACTCCGCATTATCACTGGGCGAATTGCAGGAGAATATTGCACAGAATAACGCCAGCATTAAAGTGCAAGAACAGAATGTGGCCGTTTCTTCATTAACCGTTAAAGAAAAGAGAGCGGACTATTTCCCAATTGTTTCTTTCAACTCTGCGTACAACTTCAACAGGAATACGTCTAACGCGGCATCGAATAACTTTAGCCCGAAATTCAATAGGAACGGGGTCTTGAACTATGGTTTAACTGCTACAGTACCTATTTTCAATGGCTTTAATGTGAAACGACAAGTACGCAATGCACAGTTGGATTTGGAGTATCAACATATTTCTTTAGACAACATTAAATCGCAGATATCGCTGTCGCTGAGCAATGCATTTAAAGATTATGAATATTACAAACAGGCCTTGGCACTGGAAGAAGAGAACTTAGAGCTGGCGAAAGAAAACATGATGGTAGCGTTGGAAAGATTCAAACAGGGTGTTTCTACTACCATTGAAGTGAAACAAGCGCAGCAGAGTTTGGAGGATTCTTATACCAGGCTGATATTAGCCCGCTATAATACTAAGTTGGCAGAAACGGAACTACGTAGACTGAATGGTTCTATTCTGAACTAAATTTACTTACGAGTAAGCCCCATTAAAGAGGCTGTTTTTTTAGTTTTCCCTGCCCTGCGGGCAGGGAAAACAGACAGGAGTGTTTTTTCGTTGTCCATGCCTGGCAGCGACGAAAGACAGGAGCGTCTTTTCGTTGTCCATACCCAGCAGGGACGATAGGCAGGAGCGTATCGCCAAATTTATTTTTTCTGATAACTACCAGTGATGTTAATTAGTCTATCCGGATAATTGGTGATAATCCCATCTACCCCTAATTCCATCATTCGCTTCATATCTGCTACTTCATCTACCGTCCAGGGTAATACTTCCACTTTCTGTGCGTGTGCTTCTTTAATCAGGTCTGCGGTCACCATCTGAAACGCAGGACTGTAAATAGATGGCGTAAATCCTAATGTTTTAATGTTGTCTGCGAAGCTTTCTTTATTTGCAACGAGCCATGCTGTTTTTTGTTTCGGGAATGTTTTGTGCAATACTTGTAGGGTACGCGGGTCGAAAGACTGGATGGTAACCCTGTTGGCGATTTTTTTCTTGTTGATTACTTCCATTACCAGGGCTGTAAACACATCTGGCGTAGGATTCAAGCGACCATCGCCGTTTAACTCCGACTTGGTTTCGATATTGTAATAAACAGGTTTGAGGTGATTCTTTTTCACATATGCCTCCACGCTATCAATCAGCTCGGAGAGCAGTGGGCGATAAGTTTTGAATTTATCCTGTTGTGGAAAACGATCATAAGGTTTGGTACCCGCATCATATTTACGGATACTATCGTAAGGCATAGAGAAGAGAATCAATGACTTTTGTTCTTCCTTGGAAATATCAGATCCGTCTGGCTTACGCATAAAGGCTGCCGACATATACGCATCATGCGATACCACTACTTTACTATCTGCGGAAATGATGCAGTCCATCTCCAATGTGCGGGCTCCCAGTTTGATGGCATTGATCATGGCAGGAATCGTATTTTCCGGCTTCAGTCCCATACCGCCACGATGCGCTTGTACATCTAGCTTAGTTTGTGCAAATGCCTGGGTAGTCAGTAATCCGGCTCCCAGTACAATAGATAAAATTTTCATGCAGGAATGTTCATGATTGTGATTAAACGAAGATACAGTATTCAATTACGAAGTAAAAGCAACGGCCTCTCTACGATAAAAATCATAATCATTTATTAATGCGGTTGCAGCATTACACCAGTTTATAATTGGTAATAATGCAAGGGGATTTAACCTTTAAGGTTATCCGAATATTTTAGCATACCAAGGACGTCCTTTGGTGACAGGCAATCCTAGGAAACTAGTTATTTGTGGCATATACGCGTCATAATCTTTCTCTCTTAGCCCGTAACAGAGTTCTACTTTCCGATCTCCATAGTGCAATTTGATACTATAGAAAGAGCCTCCTCTACCACTGGATTCGAGGACCTCCAGGGAATCCGTATTTTTATCCAGTAATAAACGTTCCCCATTAAGATCAAAAGTTTGTTCACTATGGCGGATAATTTCAATGTCTTTATCTCGTAAAGTGATGATAAGATGATAGCAGAACGAGAAAATTATTAAAACGAAATAACCTTTAAATACCCAGTTATTACCTTTAAAGAGCTCCACCGATTGCATAAAGAAGATGATAAAACCGACACTCAGTGCAGCCATTAAGAATAGGAAGCCGAGTCTCATTATTCGGTTCTTTGTAATTAAAATTCTGTTATTCTCGATTGTAAATTGGTTGAACTTAAACATAGTGCATTGAATTAAAAGGTATAGGTTTAGAAATGAGTGTATAGGAAGATTTAATCACATAAAAAGCTGCTGATCTAAAAACAGGATAGAAAATATTACCATCGTGAAAACACCTTCTCTCTCTATCTTCGGATGGGGTTCTTCTAAACGTTTACTGATGAATACTATTATGGGAACCGCTATCATGAGAGCACCTATTATAATCGTGTTTATAATAGCACCCTTCCGATTTTTGGTCAGCGATAGTTTATCGTTCTCAATTGTAAGTTGATAGTAAGCCACGCAACACAGTTTTATATAGGAAGACTTATGACACTTTATCTGAACGCCCCATCCATTTCCGTACCTGTCGTACTATCCAGGGTTTTCCTAATTTAATAGGAACGCCTAAAAAGTCGGCGATTAGTGTACTGTTTCGTTCATAATCATTCTTCCTCATTCTTCTACAGATCTGGATTTGACGGGTTTCTGTTACAATGAATAAAGTGTAGTAGGGGATTCCCTTCGAGTTGTTTTGCTTTCGGGCTTCCAGGTAATCCGTTTGCGTATTGATTGGAAGGAATTCTCCATTGACATAAAAATGCGTTTTCCCTTCGCGGATAATCTCAATATCCTTATCCTTCAATGTGCGAACAATGGTGTACACTGCTACTCCCAACATTAGTGCAACAAAGATGATGAGTGAGATATAATTATCTTGTAACTGCGTTACGCCCGCCATATATTCCGCGAGGGAAAAATAAGTAACAGCAGATATTGTGAGCACAGAAAACAGGATCGTGAGGATAATTACTCTTTGTCTGTTTTTAATGAGGATTAACCGATTTTGCTCTATTGTTAGTTCATAGTAACCTGGCATACAGGGAAATATCTAGGTATAAAAGATACAACATTCCTATGCAATTTTGTTGCCATATCATAGCAATACTTGGATATTTTGGGAACAAGACAACTATGAGTGATGATACTAGCCTATCTATAAAACAACAGCCTGGCATTCGCCAGGCTTCACACTTATTATTTATTCACTTTTTCCTGTAGGGCATTGACCTGTTTTTGAAGTTCAATTACGTATAGGGTAAGTTCTTCTACTTTTTGCAAGAGTTTTTTATTCATTTCTCCGAGGTCCTGGCCATTCTTTTCAACATCATTAGCGGCAGGAATTTCAGGCAAATGACGATGGGTACGGATATATTCTTCCACTGCTGATAAGGATGGTAATGGGTAATCATCTGCAAACACATAATCAGGCCAGCCGGTCGCGGTTACTTTTACTTTTTGTGCGGTGATAGTACCTGCCACCGCCAGTTTTGACTGAGGTGCGGTTGTTCCGATACCAACATCTCCCCAATAGGTGATACGCATTCTTTCTGAACCCGCAGAGGTGGCAAAAGTAAGAAATCCATCTCCGGCATTAGCTCCCCGATGAAAGTTAATCGATGAATTGAGGTAAGGTCCAAAATAATGCTCCAGGGAATAAGATCGGGCGTTTATGGGTTGCGTATTACCTGCCTTTACAGCCAGACAGTTACCAATAGCATTATCATTCCATTCTGGTAGGCGTGCGAGTATACTGGTAATTACCTCTGTATTATTTGTGGAAGCCAATCCCACATCGAATTGCGCTCTTGGATTATCGGTCATCAATCCGGTTTTACCATCTCTGATCAATACCACCTGAGACCAAGGCGTATTAGGAAGATTCTGGGTTTTCCGGAAATACAGTTTTTGATCAAAGAAACTCCCCGCAAACTGCATGGCAAAATGGTTCTGAGGATTGGAGTGCTTTACATCCAACAAATGCCACCAATCAGCAGCTCCGGCAGGATAATTAATGGGGTCAAAGGCTTGGTAGAAGCCAGAAAGATTACTCGTATCGTCAGCATTATTTCTGTAATCTGTACGGGAACCTGCTTCGCCCCATTTAACTTCTTGTGCAAATGCACCACCTCCAATAAGGATTAAACCAAACAACAATAAACTTTTCTTCATAGTAAAGGATTAAAATTTAAACAACAAATTTGCTACGTACTGTTGACTCGGGGAGCAAATTTATCAAAAACATAGCTGCCATCCCAGTTTTCATCATCAAGATAATATTGCAATATAAACAACTCATTAAGAATTTATCCTGACGGTCTATTCCACGAAATAATCGCTAAATTGCGTCCTCTAAAATCGTCGATAGTAACTATATTCCTAATTGTACTTTAACATTAACGTTTAAATTCACAACGTCGAACTTATATGAGACTGAATTTCAGATTATGGGGTATTTATGCCGCCATGTTAGTGATCGCCGCCTGTACCAAAGATGATATTCGTAAAGCAGCACCACCAGTAAACCAAAACAAACCTGATACCATCGTCTATAAACCACCTGTAGACAATGGCCCTATTGATAACGGCACTTCTCTGAGCGATGATACCCATCTGTTGCTGGGCAACCCTACTGATGCTACTAGAAACCTGACACAGATTGAGAACTATCTGATGGATCAGAAATATTTTGTTGAAGCATATAGTAAAAATCGTGGTACGCCTGTATGGGTAAGCTGGCACCTCTCTTCCGATGATATCGGCAGCAGCGGTAGAAGCAATAATTTTCACGCAGACCCGAGTCTACCTTTATCCTGGTATGCGGTAAATGAAAATAGTTATAAAAACAGTGGTTTTGACCGCGGACATAATTGTCCTTCCGGCGACCGTACCAATACTGACATTGCCAATAACACCACCTTCCTCATGACCAACATGATCCCGCAGGCGCCTATGCAAAACCAAGGCCCATGGGAAGGTCTGGAAGACTATGCCCGTAATACCCTTGTAGGTACCGGTTATGAAGCTTGGATCATCATGGGTTCTTATGGCAAAGGAGGCAAAAACTCCAGCGCGGTTAGTGTAACAACTGTTGACAATGGTAATATTACCGTTCCTGCTTCTGTATGGAAAGTAATACTGGTAATTCCTAAAGGCAATAACGACCTTGCTCGTATTGATGCCAATGCTACCATCGTGGCGGTTGACATGCCTAATGACAATACCTTGTATACCACCAGCGGTACCGGAAAAGCTGCCTGGAAAAATTACGTACTGACCGTTAATGAACTGGAAGCTAGAGTAAACGCGTCTATTAAAGACCAAGGCCTTACGCTCAACCTGTTTAAAAATATTCCTGAAGGAATCAGAACACAACTGAAGGCAAAATTATTCAAATAAGCCTATTTCCCCCTACGAAAACGAAAAGCCGGAGCAGGACATCATCCTACTTCGGCTTTTTCTTTTGACGGTATTATACCGAGAACTGGCTGTCTCCCTAAAAAGCATATCTTCTCATTCCTCCATCTACTACCGCTACGGTTCCTGTGACATAACTCGCTCTGGGCGATGCCAGGAATACAGCCATATTAGCGATATCCTCCGGCTTTCCGAAATCTCCCATGGGTATTTCCCGCTCTGCAAATTTTTTACGCTCTTCTCCTGCGAATATGCGCCTGATCTGCGCACTGTCAATAATACCTGGTTGGATAGAATTCACCCGAATGCCATAAGGCGCCAACTGAGAGGCTAACTGTTTAGCCCATACGATCAGACTGGCTTTGGCTACAGCAGATGCATTGACGGAACGTAATTCGTATGTACTGGCCAAATTCAGGATAACGCCTTCTTTCCGCTCCATAAAATGTGGCAATATTAATTGGGTCAGTCTTCTGTGCTGCGTAAAATCAAGTGTAAGAGAGGCTTCCCAGGCTTCATCCGATCCTATCACGTCCAAAGGCTGACTACGGCCAGCATTGTTCACCAGGATATCTACCTGTTTCAATCGGTCAAATGCTGCTGCAGCTATTTTCTGCGGTCCATCGGCGGCGGTGAAATCCTGACTCAACAACTGTGGTGCTACTCCTCCTGCTTGGATAATTTCATCTCTCATTTCCTGGAGTGCTACCTCATCTCTTGCTACAGCCAATACTTCCACCCCTTCCAGCGCTAATTCTTTCGTGATAGCTCGTCCGAGCCCTTGACTTGCGCCGGTTACAACCGCTTTTTTCCCGCTTAAATGTAAGTTCATATACTTTCTGCTTTATGTAATGTTTAGCAGAATGTCTGGCCAGAAATTCTTTTGTAAAAGTAGGTGGTTGATATTAATTTTAGAATAGGTACTACCAATTGTGTGGTACGAACAAACATGTTAGTTAGTTATGGGAACCAGAAAACAAAGCTCAACGTATACCCGAAATGAAAAGCTCATTATCAACTGTAATATGTCTTATGCAGTACACGTAATAGGTGGGCGATGGAAGCTACTACTATTGGACAAAATCAGGAAAGGTACCTCCAGGTACAGCGACCTCAAAAAGGAATTTTCGTATATCAGTGAACGTATGCTCACTTTACAGCTAAAATCCATGGAACAAGATGGACTCATTATTAGGAACGTATTTGCAGAAGTGCCTATTCGCGTGGAATATACGCTTACTCCTGCCGCTACTGAATTGATTCCTATATTGGATTTACTAAGCACCTGGGGGAGCAAACAACGTGCGTTACAAGGGGATAACAGTTAAATGTTTATTGTGTAAAATAGAGCTGAATAAAAAAAGGATTGACGTCTGCGACGTCAATCCTTTTTTTATCTTTTCGTCGTTCCTGCCCATCGGGCAGGAACGACATGCAGGAAAGGGTTGCCCCTATTACCATGAGAATTTCACATCATCAATAGCACTGGTAGCACGGTTACCAGTACCAGTAGTAGCGGCTGTGGTGATAATACGAATGTATACTTTACCTGTCTGGTTATCCAGTGCAGAGCCAAAGTCTACATTAATCGTATTGTTAGACTGCGCCAGTCCCCCTGTTGTCAGGGTGCCAGTTACGTTAGTAGCTTTCGTAAAAGTGCTTGGATTATCGCCGAAACCATAATCTACATACCAAGTGGTTGTTCTTCCAGAGGTAGCATCCAGTGATTGCAGGGAGAAAGACATTTTCAGGTTCGATTTACCTTTGGTATCGTTCACTTCAAATGTGTAGGCAACCGCTTCAAATGTACCTGTTTGACGAACACCCAGTGCCCTGTTTGTAGAAGCTGCCTGGGTCAGGCTATCGCTGGCTGCAGTGATAGAGGCATCATTAGCAGAAGCTAAGTTTTTGAATGCACCGGTTGTTTCTTTCCACATAGGTCTCAAAGCTGGTTTCAGCGCATTCGCTGCAGCAGGATCAGCACCCAAAGTTGTAGCAGTAGGAATTTTCAACGTAACCCCTGCAGGCAGACCATTGCTGAGATTATTAAAATCAATCAGATATGGAGAAGTACCCAGTACGATGTTGGTAGCAGGGTTTACCGCACCACCTACAATGTCGCTAGAAGAACGCAGTCCCAGTTGAGTTACAGTATCGGTAGCGGTTGCAGACAAGAATACGGATAAATATCCAGTTACAGTTGCATTCGTCAATGGAGCATTGATTGCGATAGCAGGATCTTTCACATATGCTACGATGTTACCGGTAGTTGCATCTGTAATGGTATAGTTTGCACCGCTACCAGCAGGAGTACCAGCAGATACGTTTACATTTTTCAATGTTACCAGGGTAGATGACCAGATAGATTTATTAGCGATAGCTGTTTTCACATCTGTCTGACGTGGCGTTACACCACCTGTACCATTCGCTACTACATTGGCAATAGGAACGTTTTTCAGTTCCAGTTCACCTTGGAAGGCTGTCAGGGTAGCACCACCTACATTGATATTCAGGATAGATCCTTGTGCATAGTCAGGAGAACCTTTCAAAGTATACAAGAGCACACCTGCAGAGTTGTCTGCCTGCGCAATTCTTACGTTGCCAGTAGATTCGTTCGCTGAAGAAGAAACTACGGTACCGATGATAGAAGTATTAGCAGGGATTACTACATCCGCACCTTTATACATTTTTCTCAGATCGCCGATAGTAATGGTAGTAGCAGAAGTACCGTCGCAACGAGTGCCAGTCATCAGGCGCACGTCAGCAGTATCACGGATCACGAACTGGCTGGTAGTGTTAAAGAAAGTATAGATACCAGTGATATTACCTTTACCACCAGGCACTTTAATACCAGCGAAGTTGGCATAGCTGGAAGTACGCATTACTACAGCACCGCTAGCACAGTTTACCAGGTTGATATTTACGTTAGCAGCGGCTTTAGTAGTATCTGCATAGGTTTTATTCATATCAGCAGTAGCTACTTGCATGTCTTTCAGCGTAATCAGCATATTCTGGTATTTCTGGCTCAGTTTATCCACAGTCAGTTCCAATGGAACTACTACGTTGCCAGAGCTACCTCCCACCAGGAAAGAGTCGATTACAGCAGAAGGAATACGTACTGGCTGGTTTTGGTCATTTACACCCAGACCCAGTTCCAACAGTCCGCCATAAGCGCCCAGGGTCAGACCTTTCGCTTTTACGAACACTTTACGACCAATAGGATATTTTGCATTCAGGTTAGATGCATCCAACTGAATGTTGATACCGCCAGTGCTATCTTGGATAACAATCTGTTTAAATAAGTTACCGGATTTATCATCACCGATTACTACACCGGAAAATACCATGTTGTCGGTGATAGTTACAGGGCTGCCTTTATACAGCGCCTGCAGGTCAGCGATGCCGCTATTAACCACGATGGCAGGCTCTCCACTGTTATAAGGAGGCTCGTCAAAAGTTTTTTTACATGAAACGATTGCTAATGCTCCCAGCAGGGCTAAACCTCCAGAAAACCTTACGAATTGTTTACACAATTTGTTCATCAGATGTATTATTTAATAAGTTATTTATTTAGTTAGATGTATTCAGGTGCCGGTATTACATTCTCAGACCCAGGCTGACAAAGTAATTCAGACCGTAGGCGTAGTAGTATTTAGCCGGGAATTTGTTTACGTTTTTATCGGTATAGTCGAAACGGAGCTGTTCAAAGCCGCCAGTTCTCATCTTGGTATTGTTCAGGAGGTTGTTAATACCTGCGGTAAACACCAGTGTAGATCTTACTTTACCAGTTTTTACAGAGAAGGTTTTACCACCATAGATATCAACAGTGTATTGAGATGGCAATTGCTCCTGAGCGAGGATGCTCTTCCAGAGATCAGAACCAGGTTTCACGCCAGTAGTAGCGCGCTCTGTGCGCCTGATAGGGTTCATATCTACCCACATCTGATCAAAGTAGTTGAAGTTCAGGTTAGCAAACCAGTATTTCTTACCTTGATAGTTCAGGCCTACAGTATATGCCTCTTGCGGAGTTTGACCGATGCGGTAGTTTTTGGAATATACCGTTTCGTTGGCCAGGATTGCAGAACTGTTATCTACCGTTACAATCGCATTCTGGCGACTATTATAGTAGTAACGACCGATATTAGCAGCAGCTTTCACGCTCAGGCCTTTATAAATCGGAGCTTCCACGCCGATTTCCACTCCATAATGCTCTTTACCAATATTGGTCAGGG
The DNA here is from genome assembly GCF_019236475.1 of Chitinophaga sp. Classification (GTDB taxonomy): domain Bacteria; phylum Bacteroidota; class Bacteroidia; order Chitinophagales; family Chitinophagaceae; genus Chitinophaga. The sequence goes on along the minus strand of NZ_JAFAIX010000012.1, from coordinate 1,171,619 downwards.
CGTAGTTTACGAGGTTCTGGTAGCTGTCGTCATAATAAGATAGTACATCCATACCATCTTTGAAGTTGGTATAGTAACCATTCAGACGGAATTTCAGTTTCTCCCAGTTCAATACATAACCAGCTTCTATATCCAGGATTTTCTCGGAACGAAGATCTCCCTGAGCTGTATTACGATTACGAGGAGAGATAAATACATTCTCTACGAAAGGAGCTCTTGAAGTATAAGCAGCATTTGCGAACAGATAGTTACGACCATCTATTTTATAGGTCACGCCGCCTTTTGCAGATACATTATTGAAAGTAAATACATCAGATTTACCTTTTGAATTATCAGGATACAGACCATTTCTCACGTTACCGGTTCTCCACATGCTGGTATAAGTATAGTTTCCAGCGAGGAACACATCAAAGTGATCAAATTTCAGTACCGTCTGTGCAAAAGCTTTCGCTTCATTCAGCGTCAGGGTGTAGTTGTAGCCGAATTCATCTCCTTTTTTCAGGATACGGTTCGGGTTATCCACATCAAACTGGTTCATATTGGTATTACCTGGAAAGTCTCTTTCAGCAAACTGATTGAGGTTTACGAAGTAATCGCCACCCAGCAGATCATTTACCCTTTCGAAATTGCGGTCTTCTTGTCTGTTATAAGTGAAGCCTGCAGTGAACTCATGATTTTTACCATAAGTGGTGTTATATACCGTATTGAAGTTTGCTTTCTTGGTATAAGTCACTTTATCTTCCAGGATATAGCGGGACATATGACCAGCTACACCTTTCATGCCGGCAGCATTATGACGGTTGACATCATATAGGTTATCCCAGTTTACCTGACGGTAGCTGATATTATTTCTGTAGAGGTCTGTCAGCATTGCTTTTACAGCCGGATCGGTAGCATAGCTAGGTAGATTGCGGTAGTAATCTGGTCTTGGGTCTGGTGCATTGTACCAATCTAATACAGTGCGGGCTCTTTCACCGAAGTTGTAGCTCACAGCGGTTTTCAGACTGCTCTTATTATTGATCGTCCATTCGTGGCTCAGGATAAAGAACGGTTGGAAAGTAGTAGTGTAGTTAGCGCTACGTTTCTTGCCTTCTTGATATCCCCAGGAAGGGTTGTAGAAGTTACTTCCAGCGAGATCGTACATTTCCTGCGTAGCAGCGGACTGTCCGCCGGTGGCTGTGGGCGTACCGAAGGTAGTGAATGACAACAGGTGATTTTTGTTGATTTTCTTATCAACAGAAGCATAGTAAGAGGCGCCGTTATAATAAGTACCTTGTACAAATCCTTCGCCGGCATAGCGGAAAGATCCAGCCAGCGAGAAGGCCCAGCCATTGGCAAGCATTCCTGACGACCAACTTGCCATTACACGGTTATTATAGTTACGATTAGACTGTGCATAGCTTACGCTCAGTTCTTTACGCTGCTTTGAAGCGCGTATATCGATGTAGTTTGCACCACCGATATCTCCAAAACCGAAATCGATAGGACGCAGACCATTACTGGTAACCCTGCTATGCATTACATCATTTAGGCCACCCCAGAGACTCCAGGAGGTATAACCATTGGTAAGGTTTTTAACCGGCGCACCATTGATATAGGTATCAAAGTAAGATGCATCGTAACCACGAAGTCTGAACCTCGCGACATTGAAATTGAATACACCGGAATAATAAGGATCGCGGCCTCCATAGAGGATCGAAGAAATACTCTGGCCTGATGAGCCGGTGTTGTTATCCGCATCATTCTCATCCAGTACCACAACCGGGATATTACTTTTAATATCATCCTTCAGCTCTTGTACGGCAACGCTGTCTTTTTTCACCTGGGCGAAAACAGCAGGAGCAGCCAGTACAAAGCCAATTCCGGCAAAAAGTTTTTTTGAAAAAAACCTGGCAGATCTATTCATGCATTAAAGTTTGTACAATACACGTTTGTTAAATAAGCTAATCATCTATCTTGTAGATATGCTGACATTTATAGGCACTCGTACTTCGTATAGGTATCGTTGTGATCATGGCTGACAAACCTGCATCTCGTGCATTTAGGCTAGACAGTACATTTTTTTACGAACGTGCAAATTTAGGGTGGCTAGATGATAATTCCAGATTAACGATTCATTAATTCAAGGAAACTTTACATTTAATTTTAGTACCCGCTTTGTTTATCCCAGGTATTTTTACGAAGTTCGCCGCTCGTTTTTACATACAGCGATCGTAATGCAGATCAACTTATCCTGTTGACACAAAGCTATGCGACCATTATACCGATACCTTATTCTATATTAAGTACATGCAAAGAAAAAAATTCTTCTTTTTAGGTTTCCTGCTGGCCTTCTGTTGCGGCGCCTTTGCCCAAAACAAACAGTACAAGGTGGTGAATATCGGGTTCTATAACCTGGAGAACTTCTACGATACGGTGCACCAGCAAGGAGTGAACGACTACGAATTTCTTCCAGAAGGGAAAAAAAGATATACAGGAGCAGTTTATCTGGACAAACTGAATAACCTATCTTCTGTTATCAAAGACATTGGTACCGCCATTTCTCCAGAAGGACTCACCATCCTGGGTGTTTCTGAAATCGAGAACCGTGGCGTGTTAGAAGACCTTACGAATCACCCAAATCTGAAATCCAGAAATTATAAAATTGTACATTATGATTCTCCAGATGCTCGTGGCGTAGATGTTGGTTTATTATATAATCCTACACATTTCACGGTAATAGATAGTCGTCCGCTGCGGGTAGATCTTCCAGCAGATGCCAATGGATACCGTCATAAAACCCGCGATGTTCTCTGGGTAAAAGGATCGCTGGATGGTCAGACCTTCCATATTTTTGTAAACCACTGGCCAAGCCGTCTGGGAGGAGAAGCTGCAAGTGCGCCTAATAGGGCTGCAGCGGCACAGGTTTGTCGCCAAATGATTGATTCTATTTCCCAATCAGAACCAGATGCCAGCATCGTTGTAATGGGCGATCTGAATGATAACCCTACAAACGAGAGCATTACCAAAGTATTGAAAGCAGGAGGTAACCAGGATAAACTGAAAGCGGGTGAGCTCTTCAACCCGTGGGTATCTTTCTACAACAAAGGTATCGGTACCCTGGCCTACCAAGATGCATGGGCACTCTTTGATCAGATCATGATTTCACAGGCCTTGCTGGCAAAGAAAGACGATCAGTTCCGCTTTTATAGAGCAAATATTTTCAAAAGAGATGATATGATCCAGTCATCCGGAAAATATAAAGGCTATCCTAAACGCACCTACGATTTTGATAATTACGCAGGTGGTTTCAGCGATCACTTCCCCACATATCTGACTTTTATCAAAGCGTTATAAACTATTTTGTATTATTTAGGGAGACACCAGGGCCTTTGTCCTGGTGTCCTTTTTTATGCTTGGGCGGAGATAAACTTATCGAGATAAAAGTCACGATCGCATGTTTTCTTAACAGCAGTAATTTTGCATTAAATCAGTATACGCCTATGAAAGCCAGTAAAATATTACTGCTGTCAACAAGTCTACTTTTAGCTACAGGAGTACATTCCCAGGTAAAACAAATTGCAGAAAGCAGCAGCACCTTTGATGAGGAAACCGAAGGTATTCCAACCATTTACACTATGGATAATGGCAGTACCATTTATCTACATTTCTTTAAAAAGAAAATTCTTTACAAGTATTATGATCCGCAGCATAATCTGAAAGTGGAAAAAACCTTAAATGGAGACGATTTCGGAGACAAAACCCCACCTTACTATAGCAATAAGTTAGTGAGAGTAAAGGATAACCTGATACTAATAACTCCCGCCACCAAAGAAGAACAAGACCGAACCACATTCAATGGCAAGGATGGAAGCTTCAAAAGAGATAGAATCAAGTATTATAGCAAATACCAAAATATCATAGGTATTAATAACAGAGAAGGATATGCGATTTGCAGCTACTGGCCCGATGAAAAAGTTTGGGTTAGTACCTATTCCAGCGACAATAAGTTAGTGTCCAATCAGGAATACGACAACCCTTCTATGCAACAAGGTTTTGGCAACAAACATCCCCTGTTTGATGATGATAACCGACAACTATGTCACCTGGGAGGTAATAACTTCGCTATACTTTCGAGAATAGCCAGTTTCATGGATGACAAAGGAAGCAGCTTTGTACTGAGATGTATCATTAATGGCAAGCTGACGGCAAAAAAATTACCCTTCTTTCAGGATTTGAATGTGGCAGGTTTCATGATGCAGTATAATCCCGTTAGTAAAAAACTGTTCATCATGGCCACTATACTTAACTCAAAAAAACAGTACAAGTATGGAATGGCGGTAGTCAATCCGGAAAACCTGGATGATAGCAAACAGATGGAATTGACGACTGACAGAGCGAATGAGGCATTTAAAAATGGATTCAAAACAGCAGATAATTTCTCCGGAACAGTAGAAGATTTCATGGTTCATCCGGATGGTCAGATGACCGCATGGCTATCCGACCGCGAATATGAAATTTCAAACGGTGCAGTTGACCAGCTTCTGTTTCCTGGCGCCAAGCTTAGCCACCTGGTGGTACTCCAAATGGATGCAAACGGAAAAGAAACGTCCAGTAGTATTTATCCTATGTATCGCCGGTTATTCTTTGAGGCGGCTAAACCCATGTCTGGCCGCATTAACAGAGAATATGGACAAGAGCTGGGAAAAGGATACGTTTATACATTACCGATATACGTAGCTGCCAACAAAAAAAATTATCTGTTCATCAATGATCTCAAAGAAAATCCAGAACGGATACAGGCGGGGAAACTGCCAAACTCCACTAAAAAAGTGAGCGATTTCAACGCTTATTATGCAGAGATTGGAGATAAAAGTGGGGGTGTCCTGCAAGTAAATCCGGTAATCCCATCTACTGGAAACTCTGGCTCTCAGGCGCTGATGCAGTTTAACACTTATGATTATAATCCATCCACCAATACCATGGCGACATTAAAAATCACTAATGGGAGAAGAAGCAATATGCGAGTGGTTTGGCTCGAATTATAAAATAGTTAATAGGGAGACAGCCAGCTCTGTCTCCCTATTATTTTTCAATGATATGCAGATGCGGATACAAGCTATCAACAGCACCTCTTTCACCGAAATCCGGCATACAAGAAATATAAGTCAATTGTTGATTGGTATTTAATTTCAGGTAAAAGTCCCCAGGATCTTCATAAGTACCGAGCAGATAAGCCCTCATAGGATCAACTGAAACGTTCACCAATATACCATATAGGATTCCTCTGTACCAGCTTTGCGCCCCATGTGCCTGTCCTACTATGAGTAAATATTTTTTGGAGGGCCAGGTATATAACCCTAGTTGCGTTCCTTCTACAAAATCCAGATCTCCGGGAAGGTCTCCTTCCTTATTTGTTTGTGGATCAAAGAATTGTACGGGTTTATTATTGACAAATAGTTGCGAAGTGGAGGAGTCACCATTTTCTGTACCAGTCCAAATATACTTCAGTTGATAATCTTTGTTTATAAATTCAGCGGTATTCTGGAGGCGATCGTCCTCATCAGATTGATTGGTGATGGTGGATTTGGTGGGGATTAACGTAAATCGGGTAGAATCGTATCCATATGTGCCATAAACGTAATGATCAAAATCATCCAGTCCATATGCTTTTTCATTTTCCTGCTCATCTATCATAGCATCCCTCGAACGACTAACAGAAACTGAATCTGTAAGGATGGGCGTATGTTCTGTACTGTTACAGGCCAACAGAAGTAAAGACAGCAATGGCGGGATAAATTTCATTTTTAATCTGAAAATAAGAAATTTCAGAATTATAGCTGATTCAATTTTTCCCGCCATTTTCTGGCTAAAGTCTCCTACTTATAATTCAGAAAGAGAACACTAACATGCATTAAAAGCATGCATCCATAGTAACCTCCATTGTTGATCGATAAGCGCGTGTTCCATCACTCCATACATAGTCCGAGTAAACACGATACCAATAGAGCGAAAAAGGTCTGTTAGGAGGTGATGGAGGGTCAACATGGTCCAATTCCTGATCATAACATCTCCACACTGCGGTTTCACAAACGCCGTTAATCATTTTTTGTAAATCTCCTGTACAGGAAGCCTTAGGAACTAATTCCTGCCATACAGGTAGTCTTCCATTTGTAGGTAATTTCGTCGCATCAATACTTATCCACAACTTGGCATTTGTTGCTGTGATGCAGTTGTTATCAGCGGGGATAGCATTCAGATTCAATGCTGTAAAATACCCTTGTGATATTTTCTGTCGAATTTCGTTATGCGTCACCAGATAGTTGTTCGTTGTTAAACGATACAGTAGAGAATTGGTAGTTGAATAGATATAAACATCCTTCAAAAGACTGACAGCACCACCTGGCAGTTGTGCAAATGATAGGCAACTAGTAAAAAGACAAATTATAAGTATGGATATCTTCTTCATATAAATAAATTCAGTTCTAATCATTAATCCTTGTTCACTTTTTTCTCCAGATTCTCCAAGCGTTTCAGCAACTCCACCATCTGGCTTTTCAGCACTTCATTTTGATCTTTCAGCGCAGCATTTTCTGCTACAATTGTTTTATTCTGCTCACTCAATTCTTGTACTGCTTTCATCGTGATGGCCAAGGAACTGTTGGTATCGAATTTATCTTGATTACGCGTAGCGAAATGCCAGTCAGTACTATCCGCGATGATACCGAAATGCAAGTTTTCTGCTTTATCATCCTTATAGACAAATTGTTTGATCTGCACTTTATTCAGCAACGGTAGCGCCGCTTCGTTGAAATCAGCGATATTTTTCTTCATGCTTGCTTTGGAGGATTGGTAAAAGCCGCTGGCGAAGAGGCTGCCGCTGGCATCGCGCTGGGCTAAATAATTGGGAGTGGCAGAGGTAGAAAATAGTAAATTCCCAGCGTGATAAATTACATTGTTTTTAATAGTCGGATCGCCGTTGTTAGGAACTCTCATTGTATAACCATTCTGGCCCACATGAAATTCACCATCAGCTCTGAGAGTACCACCTTGCACCAAGAACGATTTTCCGTTATAGGTACGAATCCATTCGTTATCTGTCATGTAGAAACCACCTCCGAAGTCTTCAAAATAGAGCCCATGGTCACCTCTTACCCGCAACCAGTCGCTAGAAGTCAGTCCAAATTTATCAATCTGAACTTTAGGTTGGTTATCACCAGTCACAAAAATAAAACCACGGTTCAGCCCTTTCATAATAAAATACATATTGAGGTCACTGGTATACTGACTAGGGCTAGTATAACCAGATGCTGCGGGCGAGGATAAAACTATTTTAGAGTCATCACTTCCATCCCAGAAACGGAGGCCATTGCCTTCACCTGCATGTATATTCACATAATTCCTTTCGATGGTAGTATTACTATCATAAATGCGTAATATCCCTTTTATAGCTACTTCTTTATCAAAATAGAATCTGGGATTGGTTGTTTCAAAATGTGCCCATCCATTGTTATGGCAGCCCATCGTAACGGAACCAAATTCGGAATTTACACTCACAGCATCTCCATTAGTTGCTGCAGTAAGGCTCAGCTTTGAGGTAGATCCTGTAGCAGTTTTAAAAGACAATCCTTTTGCAATAATTTGGTCTCCAGCCACTACATCCCCTCCGGCAGGATTGAGGTATAAACTCCGTGATTCAACACCATTACTATCTAATGACTGAATACTAGCACCATTACTAAATGCATCCATTTTTACTAATAGGGAAGAATTACTACCAGCTCCGCGTAATCGCATATCTTCTCCTCTTACATCCAATGTGGATTGTGGATCGAGAACATTGATCCCAACATTGTATATTGAAGCTATTGAGTTACTGGGTGCTATTGAGAGGGCCGCCTTATTAGTTGCATTGCGGCGAATGTTATTATTCAAAAATGATAACCGTTCAGTGTCTGCCACAATACTCCACCTATTAGTATTAGATCCCGTAGGATCAACTCCTGCAAAATACCGATCAGCCAGTGTAAGACCACTTTGTAATCCATTGGATCTAATGTCCGCTACGTCAAGACTATTGCCTGATATGGAGCCACGTACCGTTAATGGGCCATTTGCTAATATTTGTCCATTAACTGTCAGCATAGTATTAGCGTTAGTAAATCCCCATAGTGACATCAATGTATAACCATCATTACCAAAGTTAAGCGAACTTATCCTCCCAGGACCTACTCCACCTGTCTGGGCTGCGATCCAAGATGTGGCCCGATAATTAGCTGCCCGAAATGCAATGGATGCACCACCAGTATATATACTTGAATTATTCTGAACCATTATGCTCGAATTATTTACTGGATCAAATGTGGAGGAAGAATTATAAAACGTTCCTACACCTGATAGGGAGAACCCAGCAGATTGAGGTGAACTTGGTGAGGCCTGAATAAAACCCATATCTGTCTGTTTCTTGGTATAACGGGCTGCCATGTCATCAACCAAACCTGTGGGAATTGCAATTTCGCCGCCGGCGCTTTTATGTGCGTAAAATATACCAGTTGATGATTCATATCTAAGTGAATCAATACCACCAATACCTGGCAGGGTACTCAAATCCAAGGTATCCTGCCCCACAATTGCAATCTGCGAGGTACCAATCTTCTTTAATTGTATTTTCCTAAACTCAGTACGTCCGGCACCTTTATTATATAGGTAACCATTTACACCTTGCGTCCTGTTTTCCAGGATCAATTCAGCGGTATCACATACATTGTAAATCCGAACACTGTCCGCACGAATCTGATATACTTTTTGGGCGTAGGAAATTGTTCCTATCAATAGTGGGATAAATAGCGAAATAAGTTTCTTCATGGGAAGAATTCAGTTTTATTAATTAATCCTCTTTTATCATTTTCTTCAGACTCTCCAAGCGTTTCAGCAGTTCAGACACTTTATTTCTCAACTGTTCTACTTCCTGCTTTTTTTGTAATTCAGCTATCTGTTTTCTAAGCGCTGCATTTTCCTCACTCAATTCCTGCACGGCTTTCATAGTAATAGCAAGGGAACTGTTCGTATCGAATTTATCCTGATTACGTGTAGAGAAGTGCCAGTCCGTATTATCCGCGATGATACCGAAATGCAAGTTCTCTGTTGTATCATTTTTATAGACAAATTGCTTGATCTGCACTTTGTTCAGCAACGGTAATGCTGTTTCATTGAAATCAGTGATATTTTTCTTCAGGCTTGCTTTGGAGGATTGGTAAAAGCCGCTGGCGAAGAGGCTACCGCTGGCATCGCGCCGTGCGATATAATTAGGGGATACATCTGATGAATACAGGAAGTTTCCAGCGTGGAAAATAGCTTTACCATCTATCGTTGGTATACCTGTTGCTGGTACTTTCAATTTCGTCCCATTCACGCCAACTTGCAACTCATTTTCAGTTCGGAGTATGCCCGCAACTGTATTGAAATTTTTCCCGCCAGACACACGTATCCAGGCACTATCGAGCATTTCGAATCCACCTCCATATTTCTGGAAGATTAAGCCACCAGTCCCCATCAAACGGAGCGTTTGCCCAACATACATCCCCACGACATCCATCTGAACTGCTGGGTTATTATCACCAGTTACGAACACAAATCCTCGGTTATTCCTGTTCATACGGAAGTACATATTATAATCACTGGAGAAAGGACTCAGCATGGGATATCCGGAAGCTGCTGATGACGACATGATAAGTTTCCATTCGTCACTACCATTCCAGAAATGAATACCATTATTATCTCCAACAGTGAGGTTTAAATTTTTCCCATCCAGGCCTGCCTTATCACCAATATGTAGTGCACCTGGTACATTTAAACCCTTATCGAAATAATATCCGTTGACAGTGGTTGTAAATTTAGCAGAGTCTTGCGTATTACAACCAATGTTCATAGTACCATATTGACTATTTATAGCCAGTACTGGACCTTCCTTGGATTTATCGATACTTGTTATTCCATTCATTGTGCCATAAAACTGGAGTCCAGGAGCAATCAGCATTTTGTCAGTGACGCTTCCACGCCAGATAACATCAGACAAGTTTTCACCTCTGATAGAGATGCCAAGAAAATTTCTAATACTCATTGTATCCATTGCGCGGAGAGTGCCCTCCCCATAATCAGCATACACCCTGGTAGGTTTTATATTTGTCTCTAAAGGAGCACTGGTATTGAATTTCGGTGCTAATACATAACCATTTACTTTGAAGATCGAATTCACGGTGAATGAATCGTTGCTCCATCTGGCTATTTCCTTACCCAGAGAGCGCATCGACAGGATGCCATTATCTTCTGCATTGATACCGCTATCATGACCTCCTATGGCCAGTGAAACAGTGGGGGCTGCCTGGTCATCCCCGGCATCCACATACATTATTTGTTTGCTGACATTCCCTCTCGTTAGTACGGTAGTCAAATTATCCGTCTCTAGGGCAGGCAACGGGGATACATTGATCAAGTTATTCCAGGAAACCTGCGCCTGACCGGGGGTAGAAAGGTTCCGTTTCGTGTAAGTACTGTCTGTATTTGCATATTTTTTATCCCCATAATCTTTAAACAACAGTTCTCTCCAAGCCCCCCATCCAGCAAGGTTTGTATCATCCTTTATTCTTAGGAATGCTCCTTTAGGACCAAATGTTTCGCCATCCCAGTTCACTGCCATTTGATAACCTACATCCCCATATTTTACCACATGCCCCACATAATATTTCTTGTCTGGACCAACATTAACTGGTGCTTGATCTGAAACTACTGGCATATCTGGTGAATCATAGGCGCTAAAACCAGTCACAGCACTACTTTTATAGTCTGCAAAAGGCGTTTCCGAGCCATTAGGCACCACCTTAAAATCCGGCAACGGTGCATAAATAGCATACAGATTATTCCTCTTCAGATACTTGATATAATCTCCTTCCCTGTAAGCGGTATCTATTCCGCCAATACCAGGAAGCGTATTCAAATCCAAGGTATCCTGCCCCACAATCGCAATCTGTGAGGCACCCACTTTCTTTAATTGTATTTTCCTAAATTCAGTATGGCCGGCCCCTTTGTTATACAGGTAACCATTCACACCTTGTGTCCTGTTTTCCAGGATCAATTCAGCCGTATCACAGACATTATAAATACGAACACTATCTGCACGAATCGGATATACCTTTTGGGCATAGGAGATAGTTCCTATCAACAGTGGGATAAATAGCGCAATAATTTTCTTCATGGGAAGAATTCAGTTTTATTAATTAATCCTTCTTTATCATTTTCTCTACACTCTCCACCCGTTTCAGCAGTTCAGACACTTCATTTTTCAACTGTTCTACTTCCTCGTTTTGCTGTAATGCAGCTACCTGTTTTTTAAGCACTGTATTTTCCTCACTCAATTCCTGCACGGCTTTCATAGTAATAGCCAAGGAACTGTTGGTATCGAATTTATCCTGATTACGTGTAGAGAAGTGCCAGTCCGTATTATCCGCGATGATACCGAAATGCAGGTTTTCATCTTTATCATCTTTATAGACAAATTGTTTGATCTGCACTTTGTTCAGTAATGGTAATGCGGCTTCATTGAAATCAGCGATATTTTTCTTCAGGCTTGCTTTGGAGGATTGGTAAAAGCCGCTGGCAAAGAGGCTACCGCTGGCATCGCGCTGTGCGAGGTAATTAGGGTATACATCTGAAGAATACTGCAAGTTTCCAGCATGGAAAATAGTCTTACCATCTATCGTAGGAATACCTGTTGCCGGTACTTTCAATTTTGTTCCATTCACGCCTACTTGCAACTCACTTTCAGTGCGGAGTATGCCTGTAGCTGTAGTGAAATTTTTCCCGCCATATACACGTACCCATGAATTATCGGGCATTTCGAATCCACCTCCATATTTCTGGAAGATTAAACCACCAGTCCCCATCAAACGGAGCGCTTGTGCAACATACATCCCCTGGGCATCAATCTGAACTGCTGGGTTATTATCTCCAGTTACGAACACAAATCCGCGGTTATCCCTGTTCATACGGAAGTACATATTAACATCACTGGAGAAGGGTCCCAACATCGGATATCCAGAAGTAGCTGATGACGACACGAAAATTTTCGATTCGTCACTACCATTCAAGAATCGAATACCATTACCATCTCCAGAAGCGAGGCTTAAATTTTTTCCATCCAGGACTGTATTATAACCATAATCGCCAACACGTATTGCAGTTGGTACATATAAATCCTTATCGAAATAATATCCGTTAGCAGTGGTAGTAAAACTAGCATTGGCTTGCGTATTACAGCCAATGTTCACAGTACCATACGGACTATTTATCGCTAGAATTAGATCATTGGATTTAGTGATACTTATATTTTCATTTGTTGAGTCAAGCTGAAGTCCCTGTGCAATCAGTATTCTGTTAGTAAGGTTGTTACGATTGCAAACACTTGCCAAGGTTTCTCCATCACGAGGTATACCGAGAAATTTTTTAATACTATATTGATCCATTGGGCGGATAAAGCCATCCTCTGTACCGGCATACACCCTGGAAGGGACCATACTTGTCTCCAAAGAAACAGCGGTATTGAATTTCGGTGCATATACATCCCCATTTACTTTTAAGACCGTACTCACAGTGAATGAATCGTACCTCCATCTGGCGATTTCCTTACCATAAGAACGCAGTGTTAGTATACCTAATCCACTTTCTGCATTGATACCGCTATTATTACCTCCTATACCCAGTGAAATAGTGGGAGCTGCCATGTCAGTCCCGGCATGCACATACATTTTCAGTTTGCTGACATTTCCTCGCGTTAGTACGGTAGTCAAATTATCCTGTTCTACGACACTTAGCGTGGGTACATTGATCAGGTTATTCCAGGAAACCTGCGCCTGACCAGGAGTAGAAAGATTCAGTTTTGTGTAGGTACTGTCTGTCTTTGCGTATTTTTTATCCCCATAATCTTTAAATAACAATTCTCTCCAGGCTCCCCATCCAGCAAGGTTCGTATCATCCTTGATTCTTAAAAAAGCGCCTTTAGGTCCAAAGGTTTCACCATCCCAATTCACCGCCATTTGATATCCGGTAGCGCCATACCTCACTGCATGACCGGTATAAAATAGTTTTCCAGTGCCTGGATTCACCTGAGCCTGATCTGAAACAGTCGGCATATCCGGAGAATTGTAAGCACTAAAGCCTGTCATAGCGTTATCCTTGTAATCTGTAAAAGGATTATTCTGGCCATCGGGCACTACTCTAAAATCGGGTAATGGTGCATAAATAGTGTAGAGGTTACTTTTCTTCTGATACTTAATATAATCTCCCTCCCTGTAAGCAGTATCAATACCACCAATACCAGGCAGGGTATTCAAATCCAAGGTATCCTGACCCACAATCGCAATCTGCGAGGTACCAATCTTCCTTAATTGTATTTTGCTAAATTCAGTACGGCCGGAACCTTTGTTATACAGGTAACCATTCACACCTTGTGTCTTGTTTTCTAGGATCAATTCAGCAGTATCACAGACATTATAAATACGAACACTGTCGGCACGTATTTGATATACTTTCTGAGCGTAGGTAGCTATTCCTAATAGTAATGGAATAAATAGGGCGATAATTATCTTCATGAGAAGAATACAGGTTTTATAATTAATCTTTGCTAATCTTTTTTTCCAGGTTTTCCATTCGTTTCAGCAATTCAGCCACCTGATTCTTCAACTGTTCATTTTCTTCCGCCAGCGTTTTATTCTGAACACTCAATTCTTGCACGGCTTTCATCGTGATAGCAAGGGAACTGTTCGTATCGAATTTATCCTGATTACGGGTAGAGAAATGCCAATCAGTACTATCTGCGATGATACCAAAATGCAGGTTTTCCGCTGTATCGTCTTTATAGACAAATTGCTTGATCTGCACTTTGTTCAGTAACGGCAACGCGGCTTCATTGAAATCAGCAATATTTTTCTTCAGGCTTGCTTTGGAAGATTGGTAAAATCCGCTGGCGAAGAGGTTTCCGCTGGCATCGCGTTGGGCTAACCTATCAGGATTTGCAGCTACAGAATACAGTAAGTTTCCAGCGTGAAAAATAGTGTTGCCATCAATGGTTGGAATTCCTCCCATTGGAACTCTCAATTTTGAACCATCCGTACCCACTTGTAATTCCCCGTCAGTTCTAAGAATAGATCCATTCGGAACAAAAAATGAAACATGATTATATGTACGTATCCAGGAATCATCTATCATATGAAACCCTCCATGATGATCTTCAAAAAAGAGCCCATTATCCCCTCTAACACGTAGCCACGCACCTGAAGTCAGCCCAGAAGCATCAATCTGCACTTTAGGTTGATTATCTCCCGTCACAAAAACAAATCCACGGTTAAGACCATTCATGCGGAAGTACATATTATAATCGCTCTCTTGTGCGCTAATGCTCGGAATCGGAAATCCAGATGCATTGGTGGCAGACATAAATATTTTATAGTCATTAGAACCATTCCAGAAACGAATACCATTACCGTGTCCCTCATTGAAGTTCAGATATTTGTCATCTAAAACCGTATTGGAAGAATAAATACGGAATCCACCATTGACAGCTATTTCCTTATCAAAATAGAAACGAGGGTTACTAGTAAAGAAATGTGCCCATCCCTGATTAGCACAACCTATAGACAAAGAACCACTTGGTGTATTCACACTCAGATATGATTCACTAATAGGAGGTGCTACAAGCGTTACACTTGGAGATAACTGTAATCCAGGAGCCACCAAAGTTTTGTCTGTAGTATTCCCACGAGTCGTTACACTCTGCAAGGTTTCCCCCGCATCCGGCAAGCCTATAAACTTCCTAATACTGGTTGCATCTACTGCACGGACATAGTTATCATTACTTGCAAATACTTTGGTAATATCAAACCCTGGCTGGGTAACAGCAGTGGTGTTAAAATATTGCGCGCTGATATTACCAGCATTATCTCTTCTTACAATGGTATTATTTACCGGTTCTGTTTTTTGTTCATAACCATCCAGCAGATCCGCATCCAGACCTGAACCAGCGCCATCATTTTGATCATGCCAAATAGTTTTCCATTGCGACCAAATTCTTTCATCTATTTTACTACGGAATTGAAGTGAACCAGTATAACCCGCTAATAATTGGAAAGTACCCGTGCTCCCCTGATTAGAGAAGCTTAACAAACTCGAAAAGTGATCAGGATACGCAATTCGTGCAGTTCCATTCAAACCGCCAAGATTATCAAGTTCCGAATTGTCAAACTCACCACGATTTCTTAATAAGAGCTGATCATTACCCTGATGCCAAGCTATATTACCAGCCACTTTCAGCGTATCACTCACTGCAAATACTGATTTCATCCATCTCGCTGCTTCAAACCCATCTGCACGCAGCGTCAGTATACCATCCCTTTCTGAATTGATACCGCTGTCATAATCACCAACAGCCAATGAGATGGTAGGAGGGCCCGGATCACGAATAGCATTTATCAACATTCTATTGGTACTCTGATTTCCCCTGCTCAATACAGCATGCAAGTCATCTTGACTACTATTTGTCAATGCGTACTTACTGTCTGCATAATCCTTAAACAACAGTTCCCTCCAAGCTCCCCATCCAGCAGTGTTAGTATCATCCTTTATTCTTAAGAACGCGCCTTTAGGACCAAGTGTTTCTCCATCCCAGTTAACAGCCATCTGATAACCTATGGCGG
The DNA here is from genome assembly GCF_019236475.1 of Chitinophaga sp. Lineage (GTDB taxonomy): Bacteria > Bacteroidota > Bacteroidia > Chitinophagales > Chitinophagaceae > Chitinophaga. The sequence continues at coordinate 1,155,897 of NZ_JAFAIX010000012.1, read as the reverse complement.
CCGACTTTACAGCATGCCCTACATAGAATTGCTTTCCTGTGCCTGGATTTATTTGAGCCTGATCTGAAATCGGCGGCATGTCTGGTGAGTTATACGCAAAGAAACCAGTTATAGCATCACCCTTAAAATCTGAAAATGGAGTTTCCGCACCATTGGGTACTACCTTAAAATCCGGCAAGGGCGCATAAATAGCATACAGATTGCTTCTCTTCAGATACTTAATATAATCTCCTTCCCTGTAAGCGGTATCTATTCCGCCAATACCAGGAAGCGTATTCAAATCCAACGTATCCTGCCCCACAATCGCAATCTGAGAGGTACCAATCTTCTTTAATTGAATCTTCCTAAACTCAGTACGGCCGGCCCCTTTGTTATACAAGTAACCATTCACACCTTGCGTCCTGTTTTCCAGAATCAATTCAGCCGTATCACAGACATTATAAATCCGAACACTGTCTGCTCGTATCTGGTAAACTTTCTGGGCATAGGAGATCTTCGCTATCAATAGCGGGATAAATAGAGCGATAATTTTCTTCATGAGAACATTACAATGAACTAGATAACTTTGATTTAGTGGATACCCATCCAAGACTGATGATTGATATAAATCCCCACTATATCAAATTCATTGATATGAATGGAATGCTGCGTTTCTCGAAAATCGCTTCCAGAGCGAATAATAGGCATAGTAGTATTAATTTATATGGTCTCACAGAATAAAAGAATAACACTCCTATTTCGGGCTAACGTTAAATATCTTCGACAGATATAGGATATCTACATAAGCAAAAATAACCATTCAATTCCATTCTTTAAAGAAAAAACTTTAAATAGCACTATTGTGGTATGCACTTTTACAACTCCACAAAAAAACCATACATCCTTCTACCATGGCCTACTTGACAAACATTTATTCATAAAGAATATGCCCGCTTTAAGGAATATTACAAACCACTCATCATTCATATCATGTACCTTCTTTTTTTTTGACGATAATACATACCAGCAACGTTTCGTACATGCAGCATTTTTATAACAGTTATAACTTTATGTTATGACCTATAATAGATTGTAATTTTCATTCCACGTAGGCCCATAGTACTTTTGAGACCATGAACACTGAACGCGATAGTAAGCATATTGATCCAGACCAAATTTCACGCATAAACAAACTGGTAACCTATTGTATTATTCTTTCCTTGATGGTGGTAATACTTTGCGGAGGGATATATTGGATGTATAATACCAAACAACGTATACCCGTTGCCGATACCGAAAGCCCCAAGATCGACCATTTTCAGGCGCCCCCCTATGATACCACCCAAGAAGGGAGATTAGCCTCCTATGGAGAACAACTGGTCACCAACACCTATGCATTAATTGGTCCTGAAACGGAAAAGAAAATCACAGGCAACAAACTCGCCTGCACCAACTGCCATCTACAGGCTGGCACCAAACCCTTTGCCGCGCCATATATCGGCCTAACGGGAAAATTCCCTGCTTATATAGGCCGTGAAAATAAAATAGAAACCCTCGAAGAAAGAATTAACGGTTGTCTGGAACGTAGTATGAATGGCAATGCGATAGATACGAATTCCCGGGAGATACGTGCCATCGCGACTTACATCAAGCATATCAGTCGGGGAACCCAGCCCGGAGATACTCTTACCGGCCGCGGCTTCACCCGGATAAATACACTTCACAGAGCCGCTAGTCCACAAAAAGGACAAACAATATACACCGCTAAATGCGCGAGCTGTCACGGCAAAGATGGCCAAGGATTACCAGGTACCCCCGACAATAAACCTGGCGGATATCTGTATCCACCACTTTGGGGCCCTGATAGTTACAACGATGGCGCTGGTATGGCGCGACTCCTCACCGCTGCGGCCTTCATCAAAGGTAATATGCCCTACGGCGCCACCGCCAATAATCCACAACTTTCTGATGAAGAAGCCTTGGACGTGGCAGCATACATCAACAGCCAACCAAGACCTGCAAAAAGCAATAAGGAAAAGGACTACCCAGATTTAACGAAGAAACCCAAGGATAGCCCATATCCGCCCTATGCAGACGATATCTCTCAAGAACAACATCAATTCGGACCATATAACTTCTCATCAAAATAATACACCATGAAAAAGCTCCTCAGCATAATAACAGTCTGCTGTTTACTAGCTGGCATCTCCCAAGCCCAGGATAAACTATCTCTCAACAAATCTTTCCATGGCGCTGTTGCTACTGCAAACACCTACAAGGCAATCTATCAGCTAGACACCAACGCGCCAGAAAGAATCGAGAAAGCTATTCGTAATATCAATAACCTACTGGATGATCCCAGGCTGAAAGGAAAAATACAGGTGGAGCTAATCGCCTTTTCCAAAGGGGCAGATGCTTACCTCAAAACTTCCGGCTTTGAAGAAAAACTAGTAGCGCTCATTAATAGAGGCGTGATTGTCGCGGAATGCGAAAACACTCTCCGGGAAAGGAAAATCCCAAAAGAGCAACTATACGATTTCATTGCCTATGTGCCTTCTGCCAATGGAGAACTGGTTATCAGAGCTGCTGAAGGGTGGAGCATTATTAAACCGTAATCAATCATGCATTATGAAAAGAATACTATTAGCAGGGATCACGCTACTACTAGCCAGACACGTGTCTGCGCAGCAAAATCATCAGTTTGATCCTCCTTGGAATCAACCACCAGCCGCAGGTGTTAACTTCACCGTTCCTGGTGTGGATAACATACCAGACCTCTACGGCGATATCACTGATCCGCAATTGGTCATCTTCTTTGCAGGTAATCAGTTTATGTGCCTGGATTCCTTACTGGCATCGTTTAAAAAGGCATATCCACAATACCAGCGCATCTTTGTAGAAACGCTACCACCAGGCATTCTAGCGGATCAAATTAAACAAGGGAGCCTTACTATGGGAAATCTGCGTATCACCACCCAACCAGATGTATATGCAGCAGGCAAAACCCGCATGACCGAGATGACACCGTACATGTCTACCACAGCGGCCTATGCTTATAATCAACTTAGTTTGATGGTATATAAAGGCAACCCGAAAAACATTCATGGACTTACTGATCTTCGTCAGCAAGGTATACGCATCAGCATGCCGAATCCCGCCTGGGAAGGAATTGGCAGGCAGATCGAAACTGCCTATAAAAAAGCAGGAGGGGAGGAGCTATTGCAAGCAGTAATGCAGGCGAAAACGAAAGATAGCTCTACTTATCTGACACGGATTCATCACCGTGAGAGCCCCTTGCGTATCTTATACCAAGAGAGCGATGTAGCCCCTGTATGGTCTTCGGAAGTAATCTATCAAAATATGCTGGGACATCCAGTGGAAGAGATTGTAATTCCAGAAAAAGAAAATATCCGCGCTACGTATATGATTGGCCAATTGAAAAAAGCGCCACATCCCAAGGCTGCAGAGGATTTCATTAAGTTTATAAAATCCGCAGAAGGTAAGCGAATTTACAGGATGTATGGCTTTCAGACAGAGTAGGGTAGAGGCAATGAGGAGATCTAATAGGTCTTCTCATTGAATTATACCCTTAATACCATTCACCATTTATAACTTCCAAAATATACCAGGAATCAATTTGTTCTTTTTTGTTGGCATAGCAACATTTATACTTTCTCATATCAGGGATCATTGTTTCAACAGGTCCGATTTTAGCACAAACTAATGTAGCATGGAATTTCCTATACAATAATCTGCCCGTTCTATCACTTGTAGCTGATGCATAAAAGAGGGAATCGCCAGCCCTTTTTTTAACAAAAGTTGGTCGCAGGAAGTTAAACACAGAAGAATCTTTTCGTCTACTCCGAATTTCTGGTTGCTTTAAAAAATCTTGAATTCTCTTAGCAGGTAAAATTACGTACATGCCTTTCCGATAGAGCCTTTGCAAGTCCCTTTTAAGCAATAGCGAATCGTAAATGATGATATCATCTAATTGCTCAATCTGGTCAAATCTTGAGTAGCAAGAGTAAGCAACATTCAACTCAAACAAAAAATCTCCTGTTATGGTATCAACTTGAATTTTACCGCTATCAGTAGGTGTCGCAGGCATGGTACGATCGGGAGTAAAAATCGGCATACCTATTACAAAAACTAGCGCTGTTATTAATAGTGACTTTATCATTCTGAATGCTGATATAACTTATATATTAAGGGACACAATATCAAAATTATTGAACTATAGAACACTACCAAAGCTATGCAGTAAATTACTTTCGTTCTTTTCACATACGCAACATCATCCGGTGTCTTGGCTGCTAAAAGACATTCTTTTAACCCTTTCAATGATATCTTCTTGGTCATGCTGTTATGAAGTCCCTGGTTATATAATGCTGACCACCGGAAACCACTCCAAAACATAAGAATTGAATAGAATAACCATATAGGAAATAATATATATTCCATGCTAGTTTTTTACTTGACTTTTACGTTCGGCTTTTAAAAAGAGTCCCAATACTGGTCATTTTAAATTTATCTTTTGGCATTCTAATTTCCAGTCTATCTCCTGTTTTAATAGTATCATCAACTCCATAAGCCTCAATTATACAATCTATGGCAATACGTAACCACATAGCACCATCTTCCTCAATACTTTCTACCAATGCTACAATTAAAGTACGATCATCTTCACAATAAAAACCTGCTTTCTGATTTGTCACTACTTTTGTATTCTCATCTATATTAAGCTCCGACAATAGATCAAATTCAACACCATGCGTCACTCCTAGCTCAAATTTCTGACCAGTAGTATATGCAATACCTTCTCCATGGTTACTAATGAATGATACATATGGATATTCTACTTTAGTGATAACTACATTCATTGATTTTTAATCATCTTTATTAATCTTTTATAAGCTTACGATTAGAGTTGTACGATAATATTAGAATAATCACATACTATTCATTTCCACAATAAGGCTATCATAGTTTACAGAAGTCATACTGACACCTCTTACATTTTCATCTATAAAACTATCAAAGTTCAATGGATCATAGGTTTCCGAGGAAGTAGGAGTAACAATAGTTTTGATATTATTGATTCCTTTTTGAAACATTTCCTTATCGGCAAGTTCTCTTCCAAGATAAATATAATTATAAGCAGCAGTAGGATCTTCTTTAATCGATTTTCTTAGTAGAGAAACATATATTGTCTTATCAAGTTCAAAATAATAGTCCGCATTCAACAGAAGTAAGTGCTTTTTATAATTATTCTTTTCTTTACTCACCAGATAACTTTCCAATAACTTATTCGAATCCTCTTCCATACCACCAGTGTACCAACTTTCAATATAGGAGAGCAGTAACAGGGACTTGACATCGAAAGGATCTACTCGTAAACTATTCTTTAACAAATTTATCGAGGACAAAAATCCATCAGTGTAAACTTGCGTATTTACAAATAAGAATGCCAACCAGAAGGCTGCTTCTGTATCGTTAATAGTATTATTGCAATAGGTTTCTAAGCAATCTATTGCTGCTTTGGCATCACCATTGGAGATATGTTTTCTAACTGTGTTAAGATATAAAATCATCAGTACTTTTACTTAAAGAGGCAATTCTGGCTAATCATCAGCTATATCAAACTCTAAAGCTCCAAATAATTCAGTTATCCATACGATGCCTGCTACAAAAATTTCCATCAAAGAACTGTCAACAAGTTATATTTTTTTTCATATACAATTTTCAACTGAAACAAAAACTCTTCTTCATCCGGGGAACTTCGCCAGGTTGGGTTTTTCCTATAAAAGGAACCGGGGCAAAGATGCCCCGGCGCCAGGCTTAACTTTCACGCTGACCATAGCGGATAAGCGCCTCCTGGATAGTGGAGCCACTGCCAAGGATTTTACCCGCATACTCCACCAGTAACGCAGCTTCATCTGCTACGCAAACACTCTTGATTTTCATCTCGTGATCTTGCATTCCTTACCAAAGCTAAATTGCAAACAATACTTAAATAGTATAATGGCCAGGTTGGAAGACCTAGCCATTATACTATTTAGTCTAAATCTTTCTGTCGCTCTATCCTTTACTACCACTTACTTTAGGATTTAATTCTTCCCTAATCTGATCTAATTTATCAAAATCAAACACAAGCCGTTCTTTTTTAATATCATACCATTGTGCCTTCATTTCAAAAAACCTCATTATAGAACTCAGCATTGATTCTAAGTTATCAAAATAGGGTATAGGATTTACTGCATAAGCCAAGTTTGGAGAATAAAAGTATATCACCCCATAAAACTCAGAGGTTTCTTCTGTTTCAACTAAATAATGTTCGCCTTCAAAGTTTGCAAAAATGGGTTTAAGACTGAATTTCCAGTAATTATTTCCCCTATTATCAATTTCGACATCCAAAGCATCTTTTAAACTTAATAAGTTACCCCAGGGCAGAATAGATAAATCCACTGAATAATCTAACTTTTCTACTGAAATGCCATTTTTCCAGCTATACAAACTAAAAAAATTATTATCGGATATCTCCAATTCTCCAAGCATCTCTAAAATCATATCATCAGACAAAGGAGCATCATAGTAATCATACACATAAGTGCATTCTGTTTTCAAAAAGGTATCAAAACGATGTAAAGTTTCTTTTATTCCTATTGTCATTTCAATTTTTAATTTATGGAATAGGAGCCGGAACTGGAGCTGGAGTCGGGCTAAACAAAGGTGGAATTTTTATATTAAATAATTTCTCCGCCAACTTTTCAATTGCTTCCCCACGATAACCAGTAGAAGGAGCTCTCTTAGGCATATTATCTATTTGCTTTCTCAGTTCCTCCAAATTAAACTCATCCTTCTTTTTAGGCGGTACAGGAATTGGAACTAGAGGTAATGTATCCAATTATTTCATTTTAACAACTTCCTATCAGATTTATTTTTCCCTTTTAGTTACTTATTTTTGCTTTAACCCGTAATTATTATAATATTTTTTATCCTTTCAGATATGAACATTGGTAAGATTATAGCCGATTTGAGAGACCAGAAAGGCTGGTCACAGACTGACCTGGCTGATAAAAGTGATGTATCCCGTGTAATGATTGGTAAATATGAACGTGGCGAAGCATTGCCGTCTATTGATGCAGCTAAAAAAATTGCTGACGCCCTGGAAGTAAGCCTGGACTACCTGGTAGGAGAAGGTATTAATGCCCATTTCGATAAAAAGACACTTAAAAGATTGGAGGAGATTGAACTACTCGAAGAAGAAAAGAAACATACCCTTTTTGATCTGATTGACACCTATATCAGGGATGCTAAAACAAGAGCGGCTTATAAATAATACGTTTATAAATGAGTAAGCATTGTACCGGATTATCGATACAATGCTTACCAAGTCTAAGTTTAAAGAGTTCTTTCAGAAAAACATGATAGACTAAGCTTATTAAATATGTAGTAAACTTTCATCATACCAAACATCTTCATAAGTATCATCGAACAAAAAGCGCCAACCAGGAGGTAACCCCAAATAATCTAATATTTTGGGGTATACTTTATTCAGATGATAAATATGCATTGGTTGAAAAAAATCATCCGTCTCCTTAAAATCCTCACCTGCCCAGATATACCAATTAGAAGAATTCTCCGATTCTATCGGATGGCGTAAACCATTTATAGGCCACTTCATAGGCTTTGCAAAGGTTTCTGTTGCAATTCCCAATAATTTATCTATTGATGTTTCAAAATATGGTGCTCCATATTTCCTGCACAGTTCCTGTTGCCTATGTGATATTTCCAATTCTAACTTAAGGAGTTGTTGATCCATTTTGTCCTATTTGATTAATATTAGTTGGAGTAGCAGGCGGATTTGGACTTGGACTTGGGCTTGGATTCGAGCTTTGTCTCAGTCGTATCTGATTATTTACTACTCTGGTTATATTTCGCAATGTTACACCTTGTGCATTTGAACAGTTTCCGCACTGAGGCTGAACAGCTTCTAATGACCGCATATGTGTTGCATCTATATTACCACTTGTCAAAAATTCGATAGACAATGGTGTAATATGGTCTGCATTCATTCTAACATTTGATACACCGCAAGTAACACAAGTAGCTCCAGGCTGGTTCACTGCCCGTCTTTGGGCATTGGTAGTAGCATTAGTTGGTCTTCTATATGGAGTCGTTGCCTGAACCTCATGCTGAACACCTTCATATTCAAAGGTTATTGGAGGTGGTCCAGCTGGTTCTGATGGAGCGGGAGGCTCCGCAACAGTAGGCGATTTAAACCCAGCCTTCAAACTACTTAGCCCAAAGATTATATCCGTTGTTGCCTCAGCGCCAGCTCCATAAATGGCATTGTTATCGCCTAGAGCAGTATATTTAAGAGTAATAGAGTTTGCATAGTCGGCAATACGTTCTTCATTAGTCTGCACCAGCATCTTTCCTAAGGACTTAACCGTATTAATAGGATGCCTAAATGCGTTAATGTAAAAACCTATTTGCTTTTCCACTGAACCACCAACTCCCATTCCGATGCTAAGCGCCTTTGCTTTAGTAGATGTCGGATCTTTGACAATAGTTAAAGCAGCATTATTAAATAAATACCTAGAAATGGGGTCTAATTGCTCACCACCATCCAAGTCTATGTACTTTATTGGATTATTACCAGCAAATTGATAAGGTGTATAAAACGGATAATCTTGCGTCAACGGGTCCACAGATAAGAACTTCGCAATCCTCGGATCATACACCCTCATCCCATAATCCTGCTGATTCCCATCACCCTTCACCTCATTATCATTCTCCTTACCATTAAACCCATACCTGTAGCCTGCTCCTAAATTCCAAACCGCACCATCCATCTGCGCTCCAAACGGTGTATAATCTGTCTGGTTAAACACCGTAGCATAATCTCCACTTTTCTCATCACCAATAGTAGCCAATACGTTCCCCAGGTGATTGGATAACTCATAACGTTTACGGTTACCCTGCCCCCAGATGGAACTCGCGTTTCCAACAGATCCACCCGCCACCAGCATATCAGGCTGCCACATGCCTAACCTGCTACTTCCATAAAGATACTGTTCTTTCCAATAGGTTGCATTATCCCCATTGGTATTTCCATAGGTTGCCAATACTTGTCCTTGAGGATCACGGAGATACCACGTACGCTGTACGGTGGAAGGTGAAGAAGCAGGATGGAATTCTTTGTAAATCCTGTTTCCACCAGCATCATATTTGTAAATTAATGAGCCATTTGTACTACTAATGGATTGTATCTTACCATAAACTGTCCATTTGATCTCCGAAATGCCATTGGACTCATCTGCAATCAGATTACCAATAGAATCATAACGGAATGCAGTAGTCATATCATCTACATCCGAAGGATAGGTAGATGCAGGAACAGCATCATGTACTAACTGTAATTGGTTATTCAACAGATACCCCTCTCCATCACGTTCATACTGATATGCCAACCTATCCATGGCAAGATGGTTATCATCATTACCGTTACGGTTCAAAGTCAGGATGTTACCATTCGCATCATAGGTATAGTCTTCTCCATTACGATTGGTGCCAATTTGTGCCGCTCCCCATGTGGAAGTGGTATTAGTCAATGGATGACGGCGCATGGAGCGGATACGGTTCAACTGATCATAACGATAAGAATATCCCACAGGCATGCCTCCATTAATATTACTCAGTGCCGCTGTAGTACGACTAATATTCCCATTGTACAAATTCTGACCAGTGATATCAGTGGTGGCATGCTGATAATTAATACCCAATTTCTGACCACCAATGTTCTTATAATCACCGGTAAAGTAATCCAGGGAATAAGCCATTACATCAGGTGCATATCCGTTAGTACCATCTTTACCAAGATCCTTCTGTGGATCCAACTGCACCCCATTGATGTACTTCAACCAACCTTGTAACGTATAGGCATAATCGATACCCTGGACAAATTTGGAACCGATAAGAGTTCTTGCCAGTGGACCATGTAGATAGTAGCTATATTGCGCATCATTGGAAGGAGTGGAAATTTTCCAGCCATTACCATTATCCGCAATACCAGAAGTAGCTGCAATTAAACGGTTATCTGCATCATAACTATAATTATAGAAGAACTGATCCGGCTTGCCAAACTGGTATCTTACCTCATTTACTTTCCCACTCACCAGGTCATACTTATATTCCAGACGCTTCATCTCGTGTAACCCATCCAACTGTTGCCATAAAGACTTCACATTCCCCAACGGATCATAACTATAGTAGGTTGCTATCGGATTTGCACCGGCGGCATCTCTATAAATGCTTGCTGCTACGCGTTTACGCAGGTTATCTTGTGGATATAACGAGGTATTCAAAACAGGTACGTCATAAATGGTGGTGGTCATCTGACCATCTGTACCAGATCCATATTGTTGTTGAACAGTCGACTCAGGCAGAAAATCAGGCATCGTCAGTACAGCGGCATTTCTTTTCTCACCAACCTCCACAATTCTAACCAGGTCATCATATTTCGTATAGCTGTATCGACCAGCTTCTCGCTGTTGCTCGGCATTTGCGGAAAACACCAGTTTACCAGTGTAATCATACCAGAATTTGCTTTCTTTAGCATCCGGTGTACGCTGGCGTACCACCCCTCCCAAAGAGTTATAAGCATAGCTGGTTTTCAGATTATGTTTTGGATAGATACCACCAGTATAACCAACTACAGTTCCATCCGGGTTTTGCGTTGGCAAGCCATCTGCATCAGTGGTATTTATTCTACTCCAGTTTACCAGGTTATTACGCAATCCACTTTCATAATCCGGCGACAAGCCCATACACATCTCGTCTGCATTCGCCATAATTTCATTGCTGGCCAGCAGTCTGTTATACACCCTCATCTGGCGCAACATGGCAATATCAGTGGTAAAGGTGCCACTACCATCAATCTCCCATTCCAATGGAGAACCCGGTACATTCTGCTCTTCCTGCAATAATACCCCGTTCATATAGACAGACATCGGAGAAGTAGCATCAGATAAATTCGTACCCTGGATAACAATATGGTTAAATGGACGCAATGCAAAGTCAGTCCCCACCGCCACAGAAATGATATTACTGTTTACGATCTCTATTTCGGGAGAAGGAGAGGTGAGTCGATAAATGGCTATCTCCATATGACCATTATGAACAGCCATTGTAAAGTAAGCCTTGTTATTACCAACAGGCGTCACCAGGTGTACGGGATCTTTGGATCCTGCTACCCACATTTCCAGTGCCTGATTATTATTCACCACAGCATCCCCTATAGCCAATAATGCATCACTCACTGGTGTATTCTGCATCGGACCATTGTAATTACAACTGTTACCTGCATCCCTTGCCTTACGTATATACTCCAACTGCTCAGGACTATCAATCAGTTTTACGCCAGCCGGCGGAATGGTACGCACCAAAGAACCAGCCTGATCATAGTAATACAACGTATAGTGGTAATTCTGCACAGAGGTGGAATAATCCCCGGTAGCCTTCACACCACTACAAACTGCTATATATCTGTTTTTGAAATCCTTACGTACGGAATCGATATACTGGTCGTATTGGCGCTTACCACCTTCAACAGCACCATCAATCAGGTTAAACATACACTGCAAAGGATTCTGGTCTATCTGATCATAAACAGGAATATTACAGAGTATCGCATTGGGTGATGTTTGTAACTGATCCTTATAAAGGGCATATTCTGTTTCACCAAGTGTGAAACCCCAACGTTGGTTCAGGTAATTTCTTACTACATCGTTGTAATTCGGATTGGATGTATTCTGAAAATCTGAAATAGCCGCAGATAGGTCACTCATAGCCGCATTAAACTCAATGCCGGTAATACAACCCTTAGCCGTTCCATCTAGGAATACCGGTAATTTGATCTCTCTATCTATCAGGTAACGACAATTACTACATGATTTCACCAATGCATTAAAATCGGCCTCCTTCAAATTCATCGCACTACCATACTGCGAAACCAGGTAATTGTAAAGGGACATTCCAGGCTGATTGACCTGCTGTTCAGCCCTGAGCGCATCCAACTTTGTACAGATAGCAGCCGTAGTCTTGGAAGTTACTTTAGCAACACTTTGCCCCGGCTTATCATAAGCATAAAATGCATCTGTCAACCACGGATTAAAATCTAATGTAAATACACTATAACCTATTACTCGCTTCATTACCTGCTCCATAGACACATCTCCATTTGCTGTTGATTCCCCTGGCTTTACAGTATTACTACCAAAAATATGTTCAAGATCACCGCCTTTCGTACATATCTCCAGAAGACCTGCACGTAAGCTACTTCTCATTGTTGTACTCAGACCACTATACGTACTGGAATGTGATAGCTTCGCAATGAAAGAATCTACATTAACAGAACAAGCAGAATTCAACTGCTTATTTAATGAGTCTTTGACCTGCTGTTTAAGCGTCATGGTATCTGTACTAACTGCAAACGGAAGTGCTGCATTCCCTATTCTGGATTGCTTATTGCGATAGAGTGGATCGCAGGTGTCAACATAGACCGGATCTGAAGTACAACTTTGTAATACCGTTTCCAGAAATACTTTGGGAATACGCCCATGTTTACCCCTACCCGCATTGAACACCAGCTTAGTTGGAGTATAATGAGTAAATTCAGCTCCCATTACATCAGTACCAAATTCATCGCGATAATCCCCGTTGTCAAAAACCGAAACCTTTACAGTAACCCCTTCTTTGATAGGATTCCCTGTATACTCGTAAGTTACATAACCCTCATAGTTGATTACCTCATAATAAGCTCTAAAGTCGCTTGGCAAGATTCCACTACAATCTGCCCCAGGTAATTCTGTTCCCGGTACAGGGGCAGAAGACGTGCCTACCCTACATTTACCCTTACAAAAAGCACTATCCATGTATTGTTGATAATACTTGTCTTTCAGTTCCAGATAAAACTTTAAATAATACTGCCATTCCAGATCTGGAATCCGACAGGATGGCTCAGGATCACATTGTGTCCAGGCGGTGGAGGTATTGGCAGGTTGATAACGATTGATAGAACCAGTTATATCAACGCAGTAGAGACTAAAGTCCACAAAATCGGATATGCTCTTTAATGGAGCCGAAATTTTCAATACCCTTTCTGAATACCTAATCAGATCATTCTGGAATGAACCCATATACGCTGCTCCAGGAGCACCAGGTTTGAAGTACGGATCTGCTGCCAGCAACCATGCAGGATCAGTTCTGCTATATTGTACTCCGTTCAGCACTGCCGGTAATTCCGCGATTGAAGTATAGACCTCTGTCAAACGTTGATCCCATTTTTTATATTGACTATTCCCCAAACAGAAATCATAGGCACATCTTTCAGGATGGAAATTGATAAATTTCTCTGCCCATTGTGGCTGCCAATATTGAACCAGCATCTGCAATGTAAAATCAGGGCTATTAGGGGTCAGAATGACACCATCATTCACCTCGAACTTGTTATTCTCATAGTCAGGTCCACTGGTCATAGCGGGGAATACAGCCCTCCAGTTATTACTGATAACGTTAATCGTAGGTTCCAGCGGGTTACCATTCGCATCAAATAGTGCGAACTGCCCACCCGGACTAACATCTTCCATCAACAATCCCTTCAGCCGATCACAAGGAGATGGTGTACATGTTTCCCGTGACGCTTGACAATTGCTGTATAATACATCATACCATGCAGATACCCACACATCAATCGTCGCTTGATTGGCAACAACGTCAATACCATTCTGCTGCATACGCTGTTTAAATGCCTGCATGAAATCAGACCTTTCACCCAGCGCCGCTTTACAGGAAGAACAATCAGAAAAGCATTTAGTAAAATTCTCACGTTTCAACAGCTCCAGCACAAAATAGAACTGTGTCTTCAGATTGGTATTGTTTTTAATAAAATCGTCTGTAAATGCCTCGATAGCATAAGGATTGAGTGCAAGTGTAACTGTAACATAGTACTCACCTATCTTATTTACAGGTATATTAATTATACGCTGGGTATTACCATTTTTACCACAATCAGGTAATTTGCTACCTATCTCATCGTTTTTAATATCTACCAGTATTTGACCACAATCATCACTCACCTGTACACTCAACTCATAAAAACAATTACTGCAAATGGTAACATTATTCTCCTGGTACTTTTTGATCAGGTCCGGAATATTCAGTTCCAGTGTATCTTTCACATAGGGAACAGCTGCCAGATAAGTAGAGGTAGCCGTTAACTTTAATAACTGTGCATCAAATTTAAACCTGTCTGGAGTAAACATCCTGTATTTTATTCTCCTAGGCTCCGGACGGTCCGACAAGGGCAGGAGGGAAGTATCCGGATTACTACCAGTCAATGCTGTAGCGATTACCTTTCCATTACTGTTCTGATAGGAAACAGACACTTGCCCATTCGGATCAATGGTCATGTTCTTCAGATAATGATCTGCATACCCTATGTCATTCCCAAAAATGCGGTCCAACTCCCATTGTTCAGGCTTCCCGTAATACAGTCGCGTACTACGGTTCGTGAGCGGATTTGAATTATCAGGCTGTAACTGGAACCCAACGCCCCCCTGCACACTTGGCCTTCCCGTGTTATCAGGAGTGTAGGTAGTTACAGCAATTGGATAACCTTCTGCATCAGGGATATTTTTTCTAAATGGATCCGTGGTAATATCATTGTTAGCGGAATAATACCTGGATGCCCCATTGCTGGTATTTAATGGATCTGGTTTTATAGTACAACTACCCGTTTCATTTTTCAATACATTCTGCCAAGTATATGGCTGTCCATCAGGACCGAGGTTAACACCTTCATAAAACCGCAATGTTTCATTGTTAACAGGTGCAGGCAGAATATTGGCTACTGCCCGACCGTAAGCATCATAGATGGTTTCCTGCACAATTGCCTTATTGGCTGTAGAGGATAAAGTAACAGACTGTCTGTTACGTAATGTACCATCAAAGAAGGAAACTACTTCTTTTCGCTTCCCATCTTCTGCATACACAGCACTGTACTGCCAGTTACGGCCAGATTCATACCAGTCAATACCATTGGCCAAAGTCAACACCGCTGGTACTTTCTGACCATTTACCATCAACTTATACACCCAATCTCCCTCATCCCGATAACCTTTTGTCTCATCTACTCTACGAATACGCGTAAGTAAATACTGATGCTGTTGCACCAGTGGAATTGAATAGGTATTACCTTCAATGGAAATACGAGTACTATTATTCCTGAACATACCAGCTAGCAAAGCATCACTTGGATTTGCTCCCGCAGCAGCCAGACTTTTCCCATTTGCAGACGTTTCATCCACAAATGTCCACTCCAGGTCATACAGTTCGTTAGAGGGAGCCCCCTCCCAGACTACATTAACGGTATACGCAGGTGCCGCGCCGGCAGTCGTTGCGTTTAACTGCGTGGTACGCATTTTGGGACTGGTGGCACCTCCAGAAGCCCCCGTAACAATAGGTACCAGATCAGCCTTTGGATCAGGGAGGTAATCCCTGTTAACAATCACCTCTGCATTTAAATAAAATAACGGAGGCAATTTTCCCAGCTCCTTACTACTGATATCATTAATGGTTACCTTGATTTTATACGCATTGGCAAACCGATATTGGTCCATTTGCTGGTAAATACTCCCAGCAACTGAATCATAACCAATTTTAAGCGACACATGTTGCAAGGTAATCGGCAGATCCTGATCTGGACTACTCCAGTATTCGATTTTGAGATCTGCTTCACATTTGAAAGTCGGAATTTTCTTAAAAACAGTATCTGATCGTAAGCCCAATGTGATCACATTCACTACTTTGTTATTACGTATCTGAGCCCAGTTATAGGAACTATTCTGAAATTTTTCGTCTTTTACAATCAGGGTATCTCCCTTCTTCAGAGTACCCTGCAACTTTTGCTGATAAGGTTCTATTCCCGCCATTGCTGTAATAGCAAATAACAGGCACACTACAGTCAGTAAAAGGTTTCTAAGGTATAGCGATAATATCTTCACAGGCAATAGATTGGAGTTACTTACAATTTATTGATCAGCTCATAGTCGGCATATTGCTTTGCCGGAACATAACCATTGTCTTTCTTGATGAGATAACGATGCTTTACAAATAAGTCGTCATCGGCCTTTCCAACTTCCCATCTGGAAATAGGGCAGTGATAAACTTTGTCCGCAGCAGGATTCAGCGGATCATCCAGATCCGTCATGCGCAGGTTGATTTCGGATATTTTACCTGTGGTAAAATTTAACTTATAGCCATACAACTTACAACTGATATGGTTATCACATTTGAGCTGAACAAGGGAGTCTTCTCCAGCGCCTGCCATTGTCAGTTTATACCCATCTTGTTGCCATGTATTGATCAGCGAATCATTAGGAACTGTTAATGGAGCTTCCACCTTCCGGGGTGGAGCAAGGTATATCTGCCGGGAAGTATGATTGATGACTACATAAACATCTTCCAATGCAATTACCTCGTTGCTATCTGTTTTGTAATAGCACATATTGTCCTTCCTGCAGTACTTAAATTCCTGGTGAACAGATCCTGCTGTATCAGCAGGATCTGTGTAATCGATGCTTCCGGAAATGATCACACGCTCATTCATCATAGCTTTCTGGAATACGTCCGCTACCCGTCGAAGTACATCCTTTTCCTCCACGGAATATTTAAAGGGCTCCACTGTTGAAGTTACCACTGGGGCAGATTTAAAATCCCCCCCCTTTTTACTCCATGCAAACGCGATCCCAACTACTGCCACTAACATAAGTGGCAATACAATTTTCAGTAAGATATTTTTACGTCCCCTATATGGTAATAGGCTGATTTAATTATTGAAATGGATTTTTCCATAAACCCGATCTTGTTTCCTTCAGGGTCATGATACCACGATCTGTTTCTTTCTTCACCCGGATGAGGGTTCCCTCATCGTCATACTCATAGAATGTAGCAAAGTTGTTTTCATCCATGGTGGCCATCAGACGCAAGGTTTTTTCATCATAGGCATGTGTTTGCATGCTACCGTTATACGGATATATGCGGATGTCGTCTATCAACGTTCCTGCGGCAGATGGAATAAATAACTGGAACGTACCAGTCCCAGATACCACAAACTCGCCTTCAATCTGCTTCCATTTTTCTACCGTTGCTTTTAGTTGATAATCCAATGCCTTATCATCTACCTTTATTGAAAGAGATGGTTTGATATTACCAGCACTCTTATCTTTTACCCAGGCACTAAATATGTATCTCTTTCCCGGTACTGGCTGGAACCCTACAGGATAAATTCTTTTGTCCTGCTTTTGTATGTACTCCCCATTAGCATCTACGTCCGTATATTGTCCATATCCAGGCTTGTGTTCCAGGTTATGTGCGATCATCTTTAGTGTAATCGGCTCCGTTAGTTTTAGTGAGTAATTACCTGAATGTGCATCCGCAGTTTCCAGATTATAGAATAGGTTGGGTAAGGCTGTCTCCATGTTAAAGGGATCCTGGAAACATGCATGGTTTTCATAACAGTCCCGTCTATACTTATAATCTTCAAAGCCATCAAAGTATAACTCCCGTTTCATGGCATTAGCGCCAACTGCCACAGAAAGAAGATGCTGATATCCAAATAAAGCGGCACTGTAACGCAACAAAGCATCCTTATTTTCTTCTTCCTCTCCATTCTGATTGAAAGACGTGATATACCTACTCGTAATCCATTTATTACTGTTCGTATCATTCACCCATCCACCTAAGCTGGCACTGAAATACCAATAAGGCTTAAATGAAGTGAATGTTCCACCACTACGTACCATGGCCCCATCCTGACGATTATCCACCACACCGTTGTCATTCCTGTTAACCAGGTAAGTTTTCTCTTCTGATGGACGCCAGTTACCCAGGATATTTTTAATGAAAGGATTGATTGGTGGATTGCCGGTTACACTATCACATGTTGGAATACCGCGACAAACATCTATCGTATTGCAATTGTATAGACGCATAAAAGATGTACGATCTGCGTTAAGCAATTCGGCAGTATAAAAAGTACCTGACCCCAGTAAATCTTTTGTACTAAAAACTATATCTACTCCACCACCTTCTATTCCTGTGGTGATCAGCGGCTCAGGTGTTCCTCTGTAAACTTCCACTCCCAGGACTGCGTTATACCCAGTATTCATTCCCTCTATTCTCAGCCTGTGTGTACCTGCTGTCAGATACACTCGGTTTAAATGCCATTTCAGATACGTGCAACAATCATTAGCATCAGCATTAACTACCTGATTCCCGTCAATGTAAATTTTTGCTGCATTATCAACCCCATACCCTAAGGTATAATTGCCTGACTGGTCCACTTTCAGACAGGTTTCCAACACAATCCACCTATTCGTATAAGGATAATCGGGCGCCTCATTAAACCAGATTCCACATGTATTCAATCTTCCGCAATAAGTGTCTGTTGTAGTATTCTGGCTATACACTCCTGCATTAGCCGCCTTTTTGGCCATAAGCGGGGTATCTCCTGCCATTCGCATAGTATTGGCAGACATAAATGTCACTATCCCACAACTGCCACCCCAAAAATTACTCTTCGTTGTCATCCCAGAGGAATCAATTACCACTCCATCCGTACCATATAATGGATGCTGTAATCCGCGTATCAGGTTCAGTAAAGGATTGGGATTCTTATCTGCCAATTTATAACAAGTATTTCCGTCCGGAGCACTCACATATCCAGTAGGGCAATTGCAATCCCTCCTGGCTGACCACTCTTCTTCATATAATACAGCAGAAGCACTCAAAACCTTATATGCACTCATATCTCCTTCAGAAAGCACATTAATCCTATTACCTCCCAATGGATTCTTCAAACATACTACTGATTCAGCCGGAGCACCAAGGAGATTCCGGTAACCAGATCTGATTACTTTCACCATACCAGCATAATTAGGCACTACTGTTCCAGCATCATTGATAAGCCGGAGATACTTAGTCCCTGTTCCATTAGCAGCGGTCTTGATAACCCACAAACGTTGCCCTGTAGCCAGATCCATTAATTCGTCGCCCTGCGTGAAGAGGTTAATATAACCAGACACAATGTACCCTGTACTATTAGTCGCAATGGGAGGAAACTCCGAACCGATATTCTTATAGGCACCAGACATACCTGTATATTTCCAATATGCTGGCATCGTCACACTATATACTGGATCATTGAATTCATTGGTTGTGGAGGTTACAACCGGGCCACCGGTATTACGGTCAAACACCAGGTTATTAGTAACTGCGGAAGATCCATTGACAGTTTTCACAACATGATCCAGGATGCCCGTCTGTTCTATAAGTTTTAAAGTAGATGCAGACCTGAAGAGTTTATAACTGTCATTATTCCGCTTCGGCCAGTGAGGGATTGGCACCGAAAAGCCCCAAATAGGAATAACATCTACGCCTATTTGTATTGACGTTCCGGTATTAGTATTCTCGGCTTCTCTCATATCCGTCACCAGTTCTATCTGCCGTCCAATGACCTCATTCTGATGAAGTACACCATTCTCATCTACCGTAGTAACAGCATTATTTAACTTCATTCTCCCAGCATCCAACGGATCCGATTTGTAGAAATATGCTGTAGAAGATATCTCAGCGCCAGAACGGTTAAATACTCTTTCTGCTTTGGGCTTTCCATGCATATCATTAGTCATCACCACATACCCCTGCGACATGCTTAACTGGTATATTTCCCGACCTCCAGTAAAGCTGGTAGTTCCGTATGGTCCATTTTGGAATACTTCCGGCCTTGGCTGACTTTTTACAATTACAGGGAAATCTTTAGCCGTATAAAATTCATGCTGCACCCAGCCGGTAAGCTTGTTCGGATCTACACCGCCATTTACCATATCACGGACACGCACACTACGATATCCCACACTTGGGGCAGGGAACAGGGATTCTCCAAATGGCTCTTCTAAATAGAAATTATTATTCAGGGTACCTCTGGATATTTGACTATAAGGCACCGGCATCCTCATAGGGTTCTCGTCTCCTCCAATATATGGCTCATAAGAAGCGACTCCACTACTGATCTCCTTACCATTTTCATGGAGAGTATATTCATACGTCTGGCCATAATATGCATCACTTGCCGGAGTACCTCCCATCACACTCCAGAGATCTGTTAGCTCAATACTACGCACCCTTGAAGGACCACCATACTTACGCCCATCGGCCTTTACAAGACGTACAAAACTCCGCTCCAGATTTACCTTACTGGCAAACATTTTCCTGGCTGCACGTTTGTTGAAATTCTGCCTGATCTCTGATAAGTTTCCAATGGCGTTTACTAATGCATTTAATGCCGCTTCAATAGGCATATCATTTCTAATACGGTTCTTATAACCCGGATAAGCATACATGGGGTAATCTAGCCGCATTTTCTGCCAGGCTGCCATCTGGAACGGATTGGTAGAAACACCTCCTTCTGTAACATTCTTGAAAATAACATTGAATGTGCCATTGCCATTGTCCTTCACGGCTTCCACCTCCCCATAAGCCGGCACTATATCATAATTCGAATCATCCGTCGCATCTGGAGTGTCCGTCATATTTACTTTTAGTCGGGCATAAAAGTCGTTTCGGCCTCCCAGGTAATCATTTACAAAATTCCGTACCTTTTCTTCATCTGAACTTCCTCGTAATGGTCCAGGTGCAGGTAATACAAACCCACGCGCTATCTGTAGTGAATTGGTGGTGGTAGTCGCATTTATATCAGTGATCAATCCCGTTGGCTTTACCATTTGCATCGCCTTCCTATCCTGCACATAAGCATAATCTCCAGATTCATAGTTCACCGATACTCGGCCGCCACTCGGCAGACTAATGAATATCAGGTTCCACTGAGCGGGATAACCAGTAGCAGTACTCTCATGCTGGATGACATACGGGAACTCATCATTCTTCATCTCTCCGAAACCGCCTAAAGCATTAAAGTTCTGAGGTTTATAACCTCCCCACCGGTCGGTAGACATATAAGAGAAAGCAGCATTTTCGTAATCAAACGTGTACCTGTTATACTTTCCCTTATCGGAGGTGCCATATTGGAAATATACCTCTGCTAACGTTAACTTACCATGCCCATTTGCATTGTTAGGTACCCCCCCACAAAGAGCATAATTTGGATCATAATTTAAAACCACCGTCTTAATAGGTTTGGTCAGATCCGACTTTGAGTACAACACAATCTTCTTCAAACGACGCTGCCTATTGTTCAAATCCAGCTCTCCATTTAGATTCTTTACTCCCAATGCATCCTCTCTGTCGTCCGTCAGGAAATAGGCAATCTTTGTTTTAGTCTCGATAGAATGTATATACCATAATTCTTTAGCACCAGTAACAACAGATACACGATCATCCTCCGGATCTGCATTCAACCCTTTGTTCAAACTCCCCATTCCTACGGCCATAGGCGTTCTCCACCTGTAATTAGCGGTAGCACGGGAATAGTTAAATTTAATAGCAGTACCAGGATCATCATCTGAAATACCATCATTGGTCACATCGACATAATCAGGACTATATAATGCTGTCAACAGGTAAGAAGAGGCATATGCTGGCTGCTGCTCATGATGATAAAATTTATCCTTGGAAGCGCTGTAAGGCGCCAGGTTTTCACTGTTATTGGGATCCAACCTAAGGCCTGTAAGGCCATTTTTGTCCCCTTCTGCTGTCCTTAATGAGGGGTCAGCCGCTACAGTGAACTCATCATGCGCTATATTATAAACGGGAATACCATATTCAGCACGTTTACCATCTGTTTCTGTAATTGTAAACATACTGATGTGGTTTGCCTTGCGATATCCTCCCAATCGTGGTACTTCCTGTCCTCCAACTGCACTGCAACTAGGCGCATTAAAGTTATCATTCAACAAAGGATAACTGAAAATACGCTTACCTTTTAACTTGGATGCTTGTGCATTTGTCAGATATGAAATAACAGTGGTCCTGGGCTGGCGACCGTTTTTCTTCAGCGGAACAGTAGTAACAGCATCATTCTTAATATTCTTTAACTGCTTTAAGGTGGATTTCCCACTCAACGGTACATCAACGATATCCTCTCCATAAATCATATTATCATATTGCCCATCTTCCGCAATAAGGTCACCATCCGGCTTGAAATAAGCCTGCTCTTCAGCAGGATTGGTTATATCATTTTTATAATCGCCTATTCTCAGATAACTATTCTCAGATGACCATTTACCTGACTTATTTACGATCGATTGATTATAAAGGGTAACCCCTCCATGAAAATAACCTCCAACACCAAAGTCGCCACCAGCTGTAAAGTTGTCGGATAGATCCTTGGTCCCATTATCAAAAATAACTGCAGCCCCACCTCTTCTAAGTCGGAACTGTCCGGAACCAGCCTGATGATCATAGGTAAATACATCTGGTGTCAAAGTAGATACCGGAAGATTAGGCAGATTAGGAATAGCGGGATTATCTTTCTCCCGCATGAAGTCCATCACGGCATTCACATTATTGGACCCCTTATCGGCATACAAAGCGCCATAAGAGGGAGTATTACGCGATTTACTCGCAACGCTCTGGCGAGTCATATATCCCGTAAGACCAGCTCCGGTGAATGCGCCAAATCCTGAAAATCCCAGATCCAACGAGTAAGACCTACTAGTGTTCTTGTAGGGTATATTAATCTTAGGATTAAACGGAGGGGTATTGAACATATACACATGGCCTACAGAAAAAGGCCAGGTGATGGCGGAAAAGTTAGCACCAAGCGTCAATGCTTTCAACCCTTCCCTGGTATTATATCCCAGGTTCGCAGAAAGTCCAACACTCACATTCCCTTTATCATACCGGGTTAACTGAGAACTTAACGACATGCCCGCATCCACAGACACACCACTGCTGGTATTAGAATTAATCCCAGCATTCAGGCCTGCTGTTAAATATCCGGAAGTCACCAAACCTAACTTCAAACCCGCATTGGCACCCACTTCAGCGCCCATACCGGTATAATTATTACTGAATATACCCACATTTATAGAACCAGATAATTTTGCCAGATTAGACCCAAATAATTCTCCTCTAACCGTCCCCGTAACACCATAGGTCAAATTATCTTCGGTAGAATGTTCTGTGAGGATATTATCTCCGCTCATATCATCCGGAACACCACGCAATTGCCTGTTAATAGCTCCTACGCTCAGGTTCCATCCTAAGCCAACCCAACTAGCTTCATCGTCCATACCGGCGCCAGAAGCATAGTTTAAATTGACAGGATAACCATCAATATCCAGTAACGGAATATTATATTTAAATGCACCTGAAAACAGGTTAACCATATCTGTAGTACCCGCTGGCTGAAATTGCATAGTCTCTGGCTGTTTGGGGCCGGAAGTCAATGCCAGCGACTGTAATGGGAGTAACAATTCGGATGCCCACAACGATAAAAAGAATATCGCTAGCGGCTTCTTTACTCTTTTGTTTCTTAATATCATAATCTTTGGCTAAGGGAATCTGCTTGATGAATGAATAGTTTTTTTAACGGGAATACCAATCTGGTAGAGGTATACAGCCAATCTTTGTATACCAGCAGCATTTCATTGGCAGGCTGTTCTGGTCGGATAAATGTAACCAGGTATACCACGCCTCCAATATTTCCATTCGCTTCCCGCTCTGCTACCAACGGTGCTAATGTATCCCGTCCAGATATCAACTGAAAAACAGTGTCTAATCCATAAGATGCTGCCTGACGCTGACTAACTTCTTGCAACTGCGCGCCATTAACACTTTTGATGTTAATTTTAAAGGTCAACTGATGATTGAAATCCCGCTCTGCATCCTGTGTTTGCTTACGCAACCAACCAGCCGGTAAATAGGACATGCCAACGGTTGTTTCATGTATCTGTTTTGTTTGTATAAGATTTGTTTCGGGAGACACGATTTTCTCCTTCAGTTCTTTCTTCACCTGGTTACAGGCCAGGAACCCAGTAACAACCAGCATTCCTACTATATAATTCTTCATCAGTTCACTTCTTTTTTAAACAGGAATCTTAATTGTTTTGTAGTACCATCTGGGAGATGCAATGTCAATATATAATAGGCGCCATCCTGCATAGAACGGTTCTCAGACAAATCAATCTCTATATGATTATTACCTTGTTGTAAGGCTATAACCGGCAAATATTTTACTTTCTTATCAGGCGCTGTCAGACATTGAATGTCATACCTCAGTTTCACATTGGTGTACACATTCCTCACAGCAAATCGTATATAGCCATTCGCCAGGTAAAAATTACCTTTTGCCAGATCATCAATATCACGGAAACTTTCTGGAGTCAAGGCTTTGCTACTATCCTTACATTGCACAGTAAACACCCACATCTCGGAAGATTGTAATAACATATCCCCACGATAAGCTGTCACCTGCCATGCATATTTCTCCCCTTCTACCAATTCAGGAATCGCCGGAGGAAAATACATCATCGGCGTATTGATAAAAGACTGATTAATCAACGGTACATTATATCTCAATGCATCTGCCTTTCGCTGACCAGTATTTACTTTAGTCAGTATTATCCTGTACTGCACACCAGGTATAGCAGGCAATAATGGCTGCCAGAAAAAGTTCGGACGTTTATCACATATCTTATCCTCATCCATCGGGGAGGTAAGCATTAAAGGAGAAAATGGCTTCAGGGCATAATCAAAACATTGCTGTCCTACTGGCATACCACTCCCATGGCTCTCTCCAGAAGTCAATTCGAAACAATATTCATAATCTGCTTCTGAAAAAAATCCTGCCTGTCGCAGTATCGTTGCTATTTTATTATTACCAAACTGTACACTGGCGCCATTCAACATTCCACCGGGCAATGAATTAACACCTGGTTGCAAATCAAATGGAGACGTTTTCACCACCACCACCTTTCCTACAGATGCAGCGGTAACAGTAATAGTAAGTACTACCCGCTGCCTGGAATTCAAGGAACTGCTGAATTTAGCCTGTAACAATCCATCTAGCGTACGCCCCTGTATTTCGGGGAGAAACACTGTTGTTACCTGCGCAGCCCCTAACATCGGGAGACATAAAAAAAATATGCAAATACCAAAAAATATCTTGCGCATAATTAGTTCAATTGATAATGTATTGCCAGCGAAGTGGTAAAGGTTCCGAATAAATAATTTTGAGTTGTATTCTGCAGATTCTTCCTACAGTCTAAGAACAGGTTAACATCCATTCTTTTCATCAGGTTAGCGCCAATGGTTTGTCTTACCCCTGCCTGCTGTACCACCGCTTTGTTATTCAGGTAGGTAATGCCGGAACTACAGTTTAGCAACTTGGTCAACTTATAACTCCAGGATGTTTCCGCTGTCATGAGGTTACCATACAATGCTTCATCTCGCAAATCCTTATTGTACATCACATTCACCGACAATAAATGACTACCCAAAATAATATTGTGATTCAGGTTCATGTTCAATAACACACTCTTCACAGGAGCTACATCCACCTGTTGCAGACTAAAAGTGGCATTGGTAGCATTATTCACGGCAAACAAGCGTCCATTCCATTGCGAAGAAACAGTGATATTCCTATTCACGTAACCAGTGGAGGAGGTACTATCGGTAACCCCTTTCATCATAGATTGTGCAATGCGGGAACTAACAGATAAATTCTTTTTCACACGCATTCTGAAGTCCAACGCCAACTGGCTGTTCTTCCATTTGGAATCACCCATGGCAGCAATACGCGTATCCTGCCTGTCCATTCTGAATCCTACCGCAATCCTTCTCTTCTGAAATTGCCTGTCCAGCTTCACCCCATACTTCACTGATCCTCTAGTGGAACCTGGCGATCCTGGATTACTATAAGCCATCCCACTGAACTTGGCATATGCCCGCTGGGAAAGATTCCACGATTTCAACTCCCCGTTATAATCCAGTCCAAAGGACATCGTTTCCATAAAATCATTAAACATGCCCGCTGCTGCTACCTTAGAAGCCAGGAGAGAATTGTTATCTCCCATAACATTCTTCAAACTAACATTTGATTTCTCCAACTCCGCTGCTATCACTCCATATTGCCCTAAATCAATCTGCTCCGAAACAGCGCCTACAAAAATATTTCTTGGCAATACTGGCATATTAAAGGAGTTTCCCTGCTGCCTGGAGTTCGCGTTCAATACGCCTACATGTGTATGCGCACCGTTAAGATCACCAGTTCCTAACTGCATAAACTGTATTGCAAAGCTACCCGGCTCCATACTATTGTTTAAGCCGATATTCTTTAAATCACGTGCATCATTACGACTACCTAATCCCAGCATCACAAACTTATTATTCGCAAGCAGGGAGCCTTGCAGCCCAGACAGGAAAAGATCTTTCGTCAATCCATTGCCTTCACCGGAAAGATTTCCTATCTGCAAACTTCTCATCTGCAAAAAAAGTTTCTGCATAAAGTTTAATGGTAGGAGGGAGCGCAGTGCATCTTTTTTTGATTCCGGATTTTCCACAGCCCCAGTAATAGTTTTGTTCAGCTTATCCTGCGATGATATCAACCGCTGCACGGTTTTATCCTTTGCCACCTGTGCCTTCAGTGCATAAATCTTGTCCAGGTATTGCTGCATGGAACTACTATCCGTCGGATGAAAATTCCGAATAGTTTGATTAGAGGAAAGTACATTTTTTATTTGCGCAGAATCCAGGTAGATCAACTCTTCCGGACTAATAATATCCCGAAGCGTACTGTCGCCAGTAAGATGCGAAATGCCTGTCTTTACTTCATCCAGCTTGTTTTGCAGGTATTTTTTCACAGCATCGGATACATTAATATCCTGGAGGAAATATTTATTTACATCAAAAGACTTATTCACCTGTTTACTTAGTCTTTCCACGTATTCTTCTTTATTGAAACTGACCTGCTTCATACCTCTTGCAAACACTTCCTGGTAATCCCATGGCTGTCCGGTGTGATAAGTATAATTCACATCAAAAGGGATATTCATCAGCGTTACCTGATCGTTCACAGATCCTGTAACCTGAACAGGTGCAATATTTCCAGGTGCATTATTGTAGGTGATGGCAGCATTAGCGCCACCAAACTTATTTCCCAGCACATGCTTAGGAAATGCAGACAGGCCCGGAAAGTTATCCTTCATGGCATACAGGCTACGTAATCTGGTATCAAAATATTTCTTGGCGCTGAGAGAATCAGACATCATCTTGGATGCATCCTTCATTTTGGATAATTCTTGCGTGCCATAGTTACGGGAAACGTATTGCTGAAATCCTGATTGTATCCCGGCTTTATGCAAAGCCGTATCCATAGGGTATTTCTTCAAAATAGAATCCAGCATTACCGCTCTGACAGCCCGCGTTGCTACAGGATCTCTCTTCAGATCAAGGGTAACAACTTCTTGTTGTGCATAAACAAGGGTAACAGGGCACAATGCAAGAAGAACACAACAGAGTTTTCTTACCATGTGGTTTAAATATAGGGACTACGAATATTGATTTTTATAGGTTACTTATTACGTACATAAATTGCATTCCGAAAAACAACCGATAGGTTTTTATTTGGGTGCTAAAATTACGGCGTTAACAAATTTCATGCAATACAACTAAAATTTAATCCTTTCTCAAAATCAATTTAATACATGATAAAAAATAACTAGTAAAGAGGCTATTAGAATGGCTACTGTGGTAATTTATAGATCAATCCTTCTGACTCGGCTCCTTATCAGAAAATTAACTTAGACATTATATGGTCCATTAAAAAATAAAATAAATAGGTTTATCTAGCTGAATAGAAATCTGTAATAGTCGCAATATCCCCCAAATTCTCCCACCACTGCGGCAGTAAGACAGTATTCATGTCGATATTTATAGTCCGGATTATTTTTTAGTGAGACACGTTTCAATCAGCCTTCAGTATGAATAACCATTTTAAAATTGTTTGTCCTCAATGCCAACAGGACAATCTCTTCTCTTCCCCCTCCAATCAACCTATTGCCTGCAGCAATTGCGGAGCCCCACTGCCTGCCGATGCCACTGTCATCACCTTACGCGCCCCCATAGGCATAAGACTAACGGAACAGTCCTCGCAACGAACATTCGAACTTAAATTCTTTCATACCGCTTTCTTCGGCAGACAAGAAATAGGTAGCACTTTCTTCCTGAATAATAGTATCAGCAGACGACACTGTATGATAAAATTGACTAAAAATCAATATTGGGTAGTAGATGTAGGTTCTACCTACGGTACATTCGTCTTAGTAAAAGGGGAGAGAATAGAATGTAAAGAGCCAGTACGCTTGGAAGATGATGGTATACTAATACTGGGTGAAGCTGGCTACCAGGTAAATATCATGTATTAAAAAAGGCATCCGAAGATGCCGCTATATCTTAATCTTAGTGTACTGCAGTCCCGCTACTAACGGTGCCTGTAGCACCATGCTGCTTCTTCCACTCTTCAAATGAGTTCTTGATATATAACAACAAATCATATTCAGAAGCATCATTCAGAAACTGGTAAGTAGGGCGATAATGCAACATGAAAGAATCCAATTCCGGACTTTGCAATTTCGTCATTCTACCCACTACTTCAGGAGAATAACGATAGTCAATGAACTTCTCTTTCTCCCAGTACATCAACTGCTCCTTAAATTCTTCTTTACGCTTCCTCGTTTTGCTAGGCACCAGGTAAGTGAGCGCTGTTATCGGATTAGTGGGTAATGTCTTCAACACATCCACTGCTCCTGGCTTTTTATAATTGAAATACTTTTTATACTCTTCTCGCATCGCGATAGAATCCTTCAAATGACTTTTCCCCTGCACATTCACGCCTCCTAATTCATACAAACGCTTTTGCATTAATACGTCAAAAGTGGCACTCATTCCTGGTGTCACGATTACCCGTGTGGCATAACCTACCATGGAGAATTCTACCGTATCTCCAGGCATTGCCTCAATATAAAAACGACCATTCTCAGCACTGAGAGTGCCCGTCATTGCTTTCTTATTTAAAACAGAAACAAAAGGAATTCCCACCTTGGTATCCTGATCCGCCACCATACCGGACAATCGTACTTGTGCAACAGTATCCTGTAGGTTGATGAATAAGAAAATAATAAGTGCTCCGATATATGCGAAAAAACGAACCATGTAAGTTGTAATCTTTCAAAATTAATCTTCCACCCGCAAAAGAAACGTTAAAATGAAATTGGCTAAACGTATTTTTTTGCAGTGCGACAGTGCTCAGCGGCAAATTTATTAATTATCAGGGGGATAAATATCCCACCTGTCCGTATTATTAGCTAATTTTACTATAGACGACTCTTTAATCATGCCGCAAAAAATCATTTTCGCTACCCAGCGCTATCAATACTTGAAAGATCGAATCCTCGCCATTTCCCTGCCACAATGGGAAAATGGACAACTCGATATTCGCGATTTCCCCGATGGGGAACACTATCACCGCATCCTCTCTAATGTGAGAAACCGCGAGGTAGTCCTCCTGGGCGGCACTATTGACGATAAAGAAACCCTGGAGCTCTATGACCTCGCTAGCGGCTGTATCCAAATGGGCGCCACGGCTATTTCGATCGTTATCCCGTTTTTCGGCTATTCTACGATGGAAAGAGCAGTGAAATACGGCGAAATCGTAAAAGCTAAAACACGTGCCGTCCTGTTCTCATCCCTGCCACAAACGGCCCATGGGAACCAAATAGTGCTGATAGATCTCCATGTAGACGGTATCACCCACTATTTTGAAAGCGGTGTCCGCCCTGTCCACATATACGCTAAAACCTTTGTTAAAGAGGCCGCCTGGGAACTGGCAGATGGCCATCCCTTTGTCCTGGCCAGTACAGACGCTGGCCGCGCTAAATGGGTGGAATCGCTCGCTAACGACCTGCATGTGCCCGCTGCTTTTGTCTTTAAACGCCGCCTCTCCGGAGACGAAACCGCCATCACGGCCATCAGCGCTGATGTGAAAGACAAAACAGTCATTATCTACGATGATATGATCCGCACCGGTGGCTCCTTAATTCATGCTGCGGAGGCTTATAAAGAAGCCGGCGCTGCCGAGATAAATGTGATCACTACCCACGGCATCTTCGCGGGAAATGGCTGGCAACGCATTAAAAATAGCGGTATCATCAAAAAAGTCATCTGTACAGATACCCACCCAAATGCCCTCCGCATTCAAGATGAAATGTTGGAAGTAAGATCTATAGATCATCTCATCATCCAGTTCTTCGAAGAACAACTTTTCACCTGATGGCAATATATTTGTAAATATTATTTCGGGAGACACGTGCTAAAACAACGGCATAGCCCATCTTTGCTTAATACCTGATGCTCATGATAACTTTTCGTATACTCGAATACGGTAGTTGCGACTACCACGACATGGTTGCCCTCCGCGATGAAATATTACGAAAACCGCTAGGGCTAACCTTCTCCGAAGAATATCTCCAACAGGAAATCAATGATGTCCTGATCGGCGCCTTCTACACCGAAAATGAAAAAACAACCCTCGTCGGCTGCTGTATTCTCTCTCCAACAGAAAATCAAGACATCGTGCAGCTTCGCCAAATGGCGGTATCATCAATCCTTCAAGGCAAAGGCATCGGCAGAGATATCATCATCTACGCAGAAAATATCGCGCGCAATGATGGCTTTAAAACGCTCATGATGCATGCCCGCAAAGAAGCAGCCGGATTCTATGAGAAACTCGGCTATTCCATTGCTGGTAAAGAATTTACAGAAGTTGGGATACCTCACTACGAAATGCAGAAAAACCTAATCTGATTTTTTTTTAATCTACAACCCATTGTAAAAGACTTCTCGATTGTATAGTACTTGATAGATCGTGCCATTTAACTGTAGACGGCTTAGCATTTGCCATCCCGTCCCAAAAATTTTGTAACCAAATCAAGCACTATATAATGAGAAGCCAAGTACCAGCCTGGTTGGGGCTGTGCTATGCCCTTTTCTGCTATACCTCAAGCAGTGCATACACAATCCCACATGGGTTTCTGCTTATGCAGCAACAACAGGATACAACAACTCCTGCTGTTATCAAACCCGCTGCTGACACTACTCCTGCGAAACCCAAGAAGGACACAACAGTTTCAGCTAAAGATACCAGCAAACCCAATCCTACAAAGGATACCGGTGTTATCCTCCCTCCGGATGAAAAAACCATCCGACAGGATATCAATAAGTTTACGATCAACGGTACTGTGAAAGATGATGCCGGAACACCCATTCCTGGCGCCATGATCAAAAATAAAAAGTCAGGTACCGGCACCACTTCGGATGCTACCGGCGCCTACACCATGAAAGCCGCTATCCATGATACCATCATCGTTAGCGCTCCTACCTACGCAGAACAACTAATACCCATCACTAAAAAGGGAGAGATCAATATCAAATTATCTACTGCCAACAGTGGTAAAAAAGTCCTGAATGAAGTGGTGGTAACTGCCCTGGGTATACGAAAAAACCCTCGTAGCGTGGGCTTCGCGATGCAAGAAGTGGCCGGAAATACGGTACAAGAGGCGAAAGAGGCCAACTTCGTGAATGCCCTCAGCGGTAAAGTACCTGGCCTCCAAGTAAACACCAACAGCGGCTCTATGGGCGGCTCCTCAAAAATTACGATCCGCGGCGTTAAATCCATCCTCGGCGATAACAACGCTTTCTTCGTGGTAGACGGGGTGCCTATCATGAATACAAACACAAACCAAGGCGGACAACTCAATGGTGGCGGCGGATACGACTATGGTAGCCCCCTCCAAGATATCAACCCAGAAGATATCGATAATATCTCGGTATTGAAAGGGGCGGCAGCTACAGCCCTCTATGGTAGCCGCGGTGCAAATGGGGTTCTCCTCCTCACTACCAAAAAACGCCCCGATGCGGAAGGTGGCATCGGCGTTACTTATAGCCTGAATGCACAAATAGACCAGGTTTCTGTACTGCCTAAATACCAAAACCTTTACGGTGGCGGCGCTACAGGAAAATTTGATACACTCTACTATAATCAACACCCGGAAGGATTCCTCAATGAACAAGCTGCCACCTACGATGATAACAACGGGAAAGGCCGCTACGATCTCATGCCGCAATACTATGAAGATCAATCCTGGGGCCCTCGTCTCAACGGCCAGATCGTCCGCCCATATTGGTCTTGGGGAAAAGATAAAAACAATCCTTTCTTCGGTCAAACCACTAAATGGTCGCCACAACCGAATAATGTGCGGAATTTCTACAAAACAGGCGTCACAGTCACCAACAATATCGCGATGAGCGGCACTAACGATAAAGGTGCTTTCCGCCTCTCCTATGGCAATATGGATCAGAAATTCGTGCTGCCTAATTCCACCCTGAAACGTAATAATCTCTCGTTCAACGGAAACTATAAACTGGGTAAAGGCCTCACGGCTACTGCGGCTGTCAACTATAGCTCTCTGAGCGCGAAAGGCCGCCCTGGCACTGGCTTCACGGGTCCTAACCCTACACTCCAGTTCACCATGTACGGTCAACGTCAATTGGAACTCGATAAAGAGAAAATCTACCAATATCCAGATGGCTCCCAAATGACCTGGAATCGCCGCGCCTGGAATAACGATACTATGTCATCCAGCAACGGCCCCTACTGGAACCGTTATATGGACTACGAAACGGATAGCCGTAACCGTATGTTCGGCTATGCTGGCCTCGACTACGACGCTACCAAATGGCTAACCTTCCGCGGCCGCGTTTATATGGACGATTACAACCAACTGGAAGAGGAAAGAACGGCCAAAGATTATCTGGTAGGTGGTTACATCAAACGTATCCGCACGTCAAGAGAATTGAACTACGAATTTTCTGCTAATGTACACAAGGAACTAAGCAGCAGCTTCCAATTGAATGCTACTGCTGGCGGCAATATCATGCACCGCAAATGGACTACCACCGGCGGTTCTACCAACGGTGGACTCATCACGCCAGGTATTTATAATTTGCTCAACTCTGTTACACCTGCTAACATCATCGATGAATATGCAGAAAAACAAATCAACTCTGTTTTTGCTACAGCAAACCTGGGTTATAAAAACTTCCTGTTCCTGGACCTGACAGGCCGCAGCGACTGGAGCTCAACGCTCCTGAAAGGAAATAATCAGTATTTCTATCCTTCTGCGTCTGCATCCTTCGTATTTTCCGATCTGCTGAAAGACTGGAAATGGCTCAGCTTCGGTAAACTTCGCGGTAGCGTGGCTGCTGTAGGTAATGATGCGGATGTATACCGCCTCTATGATACCTACCAGTTCATTCCGCCATTCGGAAATAACCCTATCAATAACTTCGATCCAACTAAAAACAACCTGCAACTCAAACCAGAACGTACTTCAGAGTTTGAAACAGGTATCGAATTGAAATTCTTAGATAATCGTATAGGCGTTGACTTTACCTACTACGATAAAACCACTAAAGACCAACTGCTGCCTTTGCAAATCCCTGCTGCTACTGGCTATACCAGCACTTATGTCAATGGTGGTACTGTTCAGAACAAAGGGGTGGAAATCGGCATAAACCTGAATCCTATCCGCCTGAAAAACGGCTTCCGCTGGGATATCAACGCCAACGTGGCCCGCAACAGGAACAAACTGTTGAATATGGAGGTGAACCAATATAACCTGGCGCTATCGCTGCTGAACATCGGTACAGACAGACGTACACAGAAAGTCTCTGTGGTAGCGAAAGTAGGGGAGCCACTGGGTACCATAATGGGTACGGATTATGTCTACGATGATCGCGGCAACAGGAAAGTGGATGCCAATGGCTATTATCAAGTAAGTGGTATTAAACCTATCGGTAACGCCTATCCGGATTATGTAGGTGGTATCACCAATAGCTTCAGCTATAAAGGGATCTACCTCTCTGCACTGATCGACTTCCAAAAAGGCGGCAACTTCTTCTCCTATACCAACCTATACGGAGAGAAATCAG
The DNA here is from genome assembly GCF_019236475.1 of Chitinophaga sp. Classification (GTDB taxonomy): domain Bacteria; phylum Bacteroidota; class Bacteroidia; order Chitinophagales; family Chitinophagaceae; genus Chitinophaga. Next base: position 1,121,847 of record NZ_JAFAIX010000012.1, on the reverse strand, counting down.
GTCTGCTGGAAAGCACGGTAGCCAACGATATCCGCGATAAAGGTATCATCGTTCCAGGTGTAACAGACGATGGTAAACCTAATACCACCCTGATCACTGCAAAAGATCATTTCAACTTCAATGGTGGTAATGTTATCAGTAAGGCCAACCTGTACGATGCAAGCTATATCTACCTCCGCGAGGTGAAATTGGGTTATACACTACCGGAAGCATGGTATAAGAAGATAAAAGCACAAGCCGCACGACTTTCACTCTATGGTCGTAACCTATGGCTGATCAAGTCCAATGCGCCTAATGTGGATCCATCCAACATCCTCAATTCCGCTTCGAATATCCAAGGGATTGAAGGGGGTGCACTGCCATCTATCAGATCCATCGGCCTGAACCTGAATGTGTCATTCTAAACTTTTGAGATGTATGATGAATAAGATAACTAGATATAGCACAATAGCCCTGGTGGCCATCACAGCAGCTTTCACCGGTTGTAAAAAACTGGAAGATTATAACCGTAATCCAACAAAACCTACGGAGACACAACCACAATATCTACTGACTGGCGCTCAAAAATCCGCTATGGATGTACTGTATAGTGGATTACAAAATGGTTATATCGCCATGGAATACGCGCAATTCTGGACAGGAAATTCCCGCACCAACGACGCGCAATACCAACTGGATGAAGGCAACAACGCAGCATTGTGGAACACTTTGTACAGCACTGCCCTCCACAACCTGGACGATCTGGTAAAACAAAACAATTCCAAAACCAATAAAGTGGGTGTTGCTAACCAGAACGCCATTGCGCTAATCATGAAATCCTGGATCTACCAAATATTGGCAGATACCTACGGCAATATTCCGTACACACAGGCATTTCAGGTAACTACCAATATCACTCCGGCATATGATGATGCCCAAACCATCTACAAATCTTTACTGGACACACTCCAGCAACAGATTAATGTAATGGATGAAAACCAAAGCAGCTTTAATTCCGGAGATATTATCTATAATGGGAAAGTGGCCCTCTGGAAAAAGCTGGCACATTCACTCATGCTGCGTATGGCTATCCGTATGGCAGATGCGAATCCACAACTGGCCCAACAGATCATCGAAGCCCATTGGCAGAATGCCCTCAGCAGCAATGCGGATAATGCGCAATTCCAATACATGGATGCAGCGCCAAACAAGTTTCCGTACAATGAATCCGAAAGGGAAATCAGCGAGTTTTTCGTTACATCTACCCTGGTAGATTATATGAAAAGCGTACAGGACCCGCGACTGAATATCTATGCACGCCCTGCCAGAAACTCAGATACTATCAAAGGTCTGGCCTATGGTACTTCCAGTTCTGATAAAAACAGGCTTCCGCCAAATGAATACTCCTTCCCTGGAAAGCAGGTATATAGCGCTACTATGCCAGGTATCCTGATGAGTTATTCCGAAGTGGAATTCATTCTGGCAGAAGCTGCGGCTAGAGGTTGGAATGTAGGAGATGCCACCACGCATTACAACAACGCCGTAAGAGCGTCGCTGGAGTACTGGCGCACACTTGGAAAAGCTAGTTACACGGATACGGATATCAATGCCTATCTCACTAGGGTTCCTTACAATAGTGCAGATTGGAGAAATGTGATTGGATCACAAAAATGGCTGGCCTTTTATCCACAAGGGTTTCAGGCATGGTTTGAAAGAACAAGACTGCACTTCGCAAAACCAGGCGGAGCGCCATTATTCATAGCGCCGGTATCTGGCACTGTGGACCCAAAAGTTACTTTCGTTCCATACCGACTCACTTACCTCATTTCTGAAACCACGCAGAACCCCGACAATTACCAGAAAGCATCCCAAGCAATAGGAGGGGATACGAAGGGAACAAAACTCTGGTACAATAAATTTTAACAAAGTCGCAACTATAACACAACAACAATCATCTGACGTCCGGAAACAGCTACTATAGCTGATCCGGGCGTTTCCCATTTAAAAGCGATTGTATATTTCATTAACAGTCCTACCTTTTTAGATCTCCATCAAATTTTTATCTTTAATGCCAACCTATATTCGTAAGTAGCAATGAGTAGAAAATTTTCATGGCTGCTGCTGTTGGCGTTTGTCTGCCAGCAAGCAGTGGCGCAGGATGTCACGCATCTATATCAAAACTGGTATACCTATTTCGGTACCGCTAAAATCAATAATAAATGGGCCATTCCTTTTGATGTCCAGCTTCGTATTCGCGATGGTTTCAGCAACAAAGGCCAACTCCTGGTGCGGGGTGGTTTGCAATATTCGCTGAATAAACAAAATCATGTACTACTGGGATATGCGTATATCCCCACCTACAGCAATGCTGCGGATACTTGGCTACCAGAACATCGTATTTTCCAGCAGTATATCCACAAAAGCAAACAGGTCGACATGACGCATCGTTTCCGACTGGAACAGCGCTGGGTAGGCCAACCCAATCCAGACGGCCCACATAAGCCTGTAAATGATTGGAAATATGGCAACCGAACCCGGTATTTCAATCGTACGCAGTTGCCTATCAAACACAAAAAGGAGGTAACGCCATTCTATATCGCATTGCAAGATGAAATCTTCTTGAATCTGTGGGGTAATCAGATCAGCAATTTGCTATTTGATCAAAATCGTTTCTTGGTGGCCACTGGTTACCAGATCAAATCGAATCTGAAAGTGGATATTGGTTACATGAATCAGTTGATACAGGTCACTTCAGGAGCGAAAACCATGAATCATATCTTGCACTTTGGCGTATTTCACAATTTTGATTTATAGGGAGACACGCGTAAATCTGCTGCCTGTCGCCCTACCAGCAGTGCAAAGCTTTTTTGTCGGCCCTGCCCGCTGGGCAGGGCCGACAAAAAAGGGAAAAGGGGTTGACGTCGCAGACGTCAACCCCTTTTCCCTTTTTATTGATATAACCTCTAAAAACCTACGCCGCAATCTTCTCTTTCAGAAATTTCACACAGTTTTCAAACGCCTCATGAGATTTAAACGCGCTGGCTGGAATGAGGAAAAATGATTTCTTATCTCTATACAGGTAAATAAATTCTTTGGTTTCCACCACTTTGGAAAACTTATTCCAACTGATCTTACGTTCTTGATAGCTAGTGCCGGTGGAAATCATTAATCCTTCGTCTTCAAACTTCAGACGTATTTCATCTTTGAAGGTCTCAGCGCGGGTGTAGATAGACATGGGTAACAGGTACCAAAATACCCACACTAAAGCCAGGATCATAACAGTGATGCCGGTTAAAGCGCCAATTGTAACCAGATGGAAAACATAGCCAGCGAAAGTGGCCAGTAGGAAGATGATAATAGTGTTGCGAAATACCTTGATTTCGCCTCGATGCATAAAATGATAACGCAATGCACTTAACACTTCCCCCTTATTGTAATTAAACTCTACATGCATTACGTAATGCCACCAAATTTATCTGTTAACGGAAATCGACAATGGGTTATCCATATCGTCGCGTACAGTAACGGCTTCTTTCTTGCGAGACCGCTTGCAGTTGCTCAGGTCGTCTTCGCTGAAACCTGGAAAATTCTTCTTTACGAACAGGAAATACTGTTGCAGCACCTTAGGATCCACTTTAAATGGAAATAGCAGTTCCTTGCCACTAGACTTCAGGAAGTCGTTGGCGTTGATCTTATTTTCGTTCTGGAGGTACCATTTGTACAGATCCACAATAGCTTTTTCCAACTCTCCCTCATCTACTTTTTCAGGAGATTCTACCCTGGGAAACAAGAAGACAAACTCTTCCACTCGCAGTGGCTTGTTATTAGCGATAGTTTTGGAATTATTACGGTTATCGTTGTTATCTCCACCGTTTTTATCTCCATTGTTATCTCCATTCTTGAACCCAGTGTTGGCATATGCTGATGCGGCTGCGGCCAATACTACCAACAGCAGGAACAACAGCTTCTTCATAAGGCGCAAAATTTACGGATCTAAAAATACAATTTATTTTGGGATTAAGTTATGTTAAAATTTTTTCGGGAAAATTGACGAAAAACGCCCAAAAAGAGACCATTTCTTAAAAAAACAAAAGCAATGGGCGAACCATTGCTTTCGAGAGTCATTTACAGTGCATGATGAATCACGCGGTGTAGGAATATTTGGTTTTTCATAGGACAGTAACCATAATAAAAATTAATACAATAACAAATATAATAAAATTATATCATGACGATCACGACAAGGTAAATATTGGAAAAGCACTAAAAAAGAGGACTTATTTTTTAGTTCAATTAAAAAAAGAAGCAAATTTTAAAGAAAATGAAATATCTGATCCACCGACAGAATAATCGGAGATAGAGTAGAAGGTATTGACGGGCTCCTGGATACCTATATTTTTAAAAAATAAAAGGGCGCCTAGAAAAGCGCCCTCAATTTGTTACTATCCTATGAAAACCCTATTTGAATACAAAGGTAAGGGCATGTTATTTTTCTTTGAAATTTTAAAGGCTAAATAACATATCATTAACAAGAGTTGCAACACCAATTCAGCTACAACCCATGCTGTTACCGCAATTCAGACATTTGTAACATGTTCCGGAACGTACGGTAATATGACCACAAACATTACAAGCAGGCGCATCACTTTGCATACTTCTCATGTAATCTTGCGTACTATTTTCACCTTTTTGAACTGCTGTCACAGGCTGCTTTACGGCCTTAGGAGCGGATGCAGCAGAATTTCCTGCTGCTGTAACCCGCACATTCGATAATGGCGGCATCACACCAGGCGCCTCTTCATCTTCTTCACCCGTATTCGCCGGCGCATCTAATACATGTACCAGATCAGTCCGTCCCAAGTATTCATACCCTAATACCCTGAAAATGAAGTCCACCAACGATGTGGCTGTCTTTATGTTCGGATGATCTACCATCCCCGCCGGCTCAAATCGAGTAAACACAAACTTGTCTACAAACTCTTCCAACGGCACACCATATTGCAGTCCTACCGATACGGCAATTGAAAAACAGTTCATTAAACTACGTAAAGTAGATCCCTCTTTCGCCAGATCAACGAAAATCTCACCCAACGTACCGTCAGCGTACTCCCCAGTATGTAAGTAAATGGCCTGTCCGCCTACTCTCGCTTTCTGGGTAAACCCACCTCGTTTGGATGGCAAAGCTTTACGCTCCACGATCCTAGACAACTGACGCTTCAATGTGGTATCCTTACTGGCCTGCATACGCTTATTCACTTCCTCTAACAACTCTTCCGTACTGAGATCATCCAGGTCTATTATCTGGGAAGTGGCCGCCACAGGCGCATCTGATTTCTTTTTCTTTTCACTCTTGTTACTCAGCGGCTGACTAAGCTTACTTCCATCTCGGTAAAGCGCACAAGCTTTGAGTCCTAACTGCCAACTGAGCAGATAAGCATCTGCAATCGCATCTACTTCTGCTTCATGTGGCAAATTGATCGTTTTGGAGATAGCCCCTGAAATGAACGGCTGCGTGGCAGCCATCATCCGAATATGCCCATGCGGATGTATGTACCGCTGCCCATGCTTGCCACATTTATTTGCACAGTCAAATACGGCCAAATGTTCTTCTTTCAGATATGGTGCACCTTCTACGGTCATGGTGCCGCATACATAATCATTTGCAGCATCAATTTCCTCGTCATTAAATCCTAATGCATGTAACAGACTGAATTCCAAACTGAAATACTCTTCCGGTTTGAATCCTAACCGCTGCAAACATTCTTCCCCAAGCGTATGCACATTGAATACGAATGCAATATCAAAAGAAGAAACCACGGCATTATCCAGCTTCTTCAACTCTTCTCCTATAAATCCCTTTTCGCTGAGCGACTGATGATTGATATAAGGCGCACCGGCAAAGGAGCCAGTACCTTTGGCATAGTCTACAATAGCTTTGATTTCGGGAGACGCGTACCCAAGATGCTGAAGGGCTGATGGAATCGACTGATTGATGATCTTAAAATAACCGCCCCCGGAGAGCTTCTTGAATTTCACTAATGCAAAATCAGGTTCCACACCGGTGGTATCACAATCCATCACCAATCCTATTGTGCCAGTTGGAGCGATTACAGTTGCTTGTGCATTCCGGTATCCATACACTTCTCCTAGCTTCACGGCTTCATCCCAGGCTTTTGTAGCGGCTTTCAGCAAGTAATCCGGACAATATACTGCATGGATCCCTGCAGGCTTAATTTCCAGTCCCTCATACGCATCACTGGCATCGTAAGCTGCCGCCCGATGGTTCCGCATCACCCGCAACATATCTTCCCGGTTCTCACTATACCGCGCAAAAGGTCCCAAATGAGCAGCCATTTCCGCGGAAGTACGATAAGCTACTCCCGTCATAATGGCGGTGATAGCACCAGCTATTCCCCTGGCCTCTTCACTATCATACGGTATTCCGCTTACCATCAGCATGGAACCCAGGTTGGCAAATCCCAATCCCAACGTACGATAATCATAACTCAACTGCGCCACCTCTTTGGATGGAAACTGCGCCATTAACACGGAAATCTCCAACACTACTGTCCACAACCTGACCGTATATTCAAATCCTGGTACATCAAACATACTGCTGCTATCATCAAAGAATCTGCGCAGGTTCACGGAAGCAAGATTACAAGCGGTATTATCCAGGAACATATACTCCGAACATGGATTCGAAGCATTAATACGTCCTCCTTTCGGACAAGTATGCCACTCATTGATGGTGGTATCGTACTGTGTTCCGGGATCTGCACAACGCCAGGCGGCATAGGCAATTTGATCCCATATTTCCCGCGCTTTCAGCGTCTTTACGGGCTTACCGGTGGTGCGGGCAATCAGTTCCCAATCACCATCTTCTTCCAACTGATGGAAAAATTTATTAGGAATACGAACGGAATTATTAGAATTCTGTCCGGATACAGTTCTATAGGCTTCGCCTTCATAATCTGAAGAATAACCGGCAGCAATTAATGCCCCTACTTTCTTTTCTTCTTCTACTTTCCAATTGATGAAGTCCATAATTTCTGGATGATCCAGGTCCAGGCACACCATTTTAGCAGCTCTTCTCGTGGTACCGCCAGATTTGATAGCACCTGCTGCCCGGTCCCCGATTTTAAGGAAACTCATCAATCCGCTGCTGGTGCCTCCACCACTGAGCTTTTCCCCTTCTCCACGAATGCGGGAGAAATTCGTTCCTACACCAGAACCATACTTGAAAATGCGCGCTTCCCGTTGCCAGAGGTCCATAATACCGCCATCATTTACCAAGTCGTCATTCACACTCAGGATAAAACAGGCATGTGGCTGCGGCCGCTCATAGGCGGAAGTGGATTTCTCCAGTTTTCCGGTCTGCTGCTCCACATAATAATGCCCCTGCGGTTTTCCTTTTATGCCATAACTCTCAAACAACCCCGTATTAAACCATTGTGGCGAATTAGGTACACAACCCTGATTCAGCATGCTGTACACCAGTTCATCGTAAAATACTTGGGCATCCCTCGGCGACGCGAAATAACCATATTTCTCTCCCCAAGCCTTCCAACAATTAGCCATACGATGGACAACCTGCTTCACGGAGGTTTCACGCCCCAAACTACCGTCGGATTGCGGCACACCGGCTTTCCGGAAGTACTTCTGGGCTAAGATATCCGTCGCAATTTGCGACCACCCCGATGGAACTTCCACATTGTTCATCTCGAAAACGATATCCCCACCAGGATTCCTGATCACAGAAGAACGAAAATCATATTCAAACTGCTCATAGGGGCTTACTCCGGCCTTGCTGAAATGACGCGTAAACTCAAGTCCGGCTTCTCTGTTTGCTGGATTTTTCATGCTTAATTTTTCTTAGGATTATACAATACTGGTTACTGCGCTGCGGGTACCACTAAAGTAATTTTTTAATCGGGTAGAATAACCTACTTATTTTGCACAGCTTGTGGATAATTGCACAAACTCTTTGCGGGCAGGATTGTTATTAAAAAACATCCCCAAACCCGATATTTCCGGCTCAAAATTTGCCAGAAAGGGACGCATTAGAATTATGTCACTTATAAGGATGTAGTTATCATGAACTTCATGAATAAAAAATGACTGTCATGCATATTTATTTATCAATGTAGGTTATTAACAAAAAAATTATACATTTGCGACAACCGGAACAATGCGCTATTGATGTACAATAAAATATACAATTCGTTCATCGAAAGGAAGGCTAAGAAGGAAAAAGCATTCGCGGTTTTGATTGATCCTGACAAGGTAACCCCTGAAGGGATCATAGAACTGGGTGCAAAATGCACAACTGCCAAAGTAGACTATATCTTCCTTGGTGGCAGCCTTGTTATTACCGACCATCTGGATGAATGTGTTCAACAACTTAAAGCCAGTTGCGATATCCCGGTTGTATTATTCCCGGGAAGCCCTTCGCAGGTATCTCGATATGCAGATGCCCTGCTATACCTTTCTATGATCTCAGGAAGAAACCCTGAGCTCCTGATTGGCCAGCATGTTGTATCTGCGGCAGCCGTTAAAAAAAGCGGCCTGGAAGTAATTTCTACAGGATATATGGTCATTGATGGTGGCGCTCCTACTACTGTATCTTACATTAGTAATGCAACCCCCATCCCTTCAGATAAAGCGGATATAGCTATGTGCACTGCCATGGCCGGCGAAATGCTGGGCATGAAAGTGATCTATATGGATGCCGGCAGCGGCGCCCGTATACCTATCACAGAAACGATGATCAGCCGTGTGGCCAGCCAAGTAAGTGCCCCCATCATCGTGGGCGGCGGTATCCGCGATGCGGAAAAAGCCTACCGTAACTGCAAAGCCGGCGCCGATATCATCGTGGTAGGTAATGCGATCGAACATGACCCCTCCCTTATCAAAGAACTCGCCGATGCCGTTCACTCCGTGAACGCTCCCGTAAAAGCATAGACAGATCTAAAACGCGTTATAATAAAAAATGGGGCCCCTGCAGAAACAGGGGCCCTAATATTTTTAGTAGCAACTTTTTTTACAAGCTCGGTCTATGCCGGCATATTACAACACACTTAAGTAACTTCCTATCGTTCTAGAGACTCATCATCTCCTTAAATTTCACCGCCTGTCTGCGGCTCACTTCAATTTTCTCACCTCCACGCATTTCTAGCAATAATCCCCCGTTGAAATAGGTATCAATTTTCTCAATCATACGCAGGTTTACAATATGCTTACGGTTGGCACGGAAAAATACTCTTTCATCCAAACGCTCTTCCAAAGCATTTAAGGATTTGAGTATCAATGGTTTGTTAGACTCAAAATAAACCCTCGCATAGTTTCCTACACTTTCAAAAAGACGTATCTCCTGCAGCTTTACAAACCAACAGCGATCCCCATCTTTTACAAATACCTGGTCACTTTCAGACAACATTGTACGAACAGCCCCAGTGGCAGCCATCCGCTCTTTTTCTTCCTGCTGATGCAGCTTGTGAATGGCATCGGCCAGACGCTTAGGCTCTACTGGCTTCAACAAGTAGTCCAATGCATTGTACTCAAATGCCTTCAACGCATGTTCATCATAGGCAGTGGTGAAAATAACCTGCGGCATTTTTTCCAGCTCCTGCAACAGCTCAAAACCTGTCTTATCAGGCATTTGAATGTCTAAGAACAACAGGTCAGGATGCAAAGTCTCTATCTTCTCGATACCATCCTTCGCATTTACGGCTTCTCCCACCACCACGATCTCTGGATGGTCTGCGAGCAACTTCTTTAGCTCACTCCTCGCCAGACGTTCATCATCTATTATCAATGCTTTTTTCATTGGCAATATCAGGTTTGGTTGATGATTAAATCAAGTTAATAAATATAAGAATGCCATAGCTGGATTAGCTCCGGCTACAGCGGTTTAAAGTTATCAGTTTTTATTACAGCAATGGCATTATTACTCTGGCTTCCACCATTTTTTCATCCTTATTCCTGATCTCAAAAGATGCCCGGTTCCCGAATAGCAGACTCAACCGCTGACGTGTACTTTCAAGGCCAAAACCATGCCCATTCTTCAATTTCTCCACAAACTGGCCTGTATTTTCAATCAAGATTTCATGCTGCAATCCCTTCAGTCGAGAACTTATATGTACGTTCCCTCCACTGATGGTCTTGGAAATACCATGCTTAATGGCATTTTCCACTAATGTCTGTAACATCATCGGCGGTACCTGCAAGCCCAGTGTTTCCGGGTCTATATCGTAGGTAACATTCAATCGTTCCTCAAATCGTATCGTCTCTAATGCCAAATAATCCTTTACAATATTCAGCTCCTTCTCCATACTCACGGTTTCCGCCTTCTCTGCTGCCATAGAACTTCTCAATATATTGGACAACTCCGTAATCGCCGTCCGCGCACGCTGCGGATTCTCATCCACCAACGCCCGAATACTATTCAACGCATTGAATATAAAATGTGGATTCAACTGCGCCTTGATCGTCTTTAACTCCAATTCCTTCACCGTCGCCTGTAAGGTCAACTGATCCAGCTTCTCCATACGCGTCCGTTCTATATAATGATATAAAAAATATATCACCCACCAGACCGTCATAATCAGGTAACAACCCAATAATCCCCTGAATGGATTCGCATGGGCAAAATCCTCATCCTGCACCACATATCGCATAATGGCATAAAATCCACCAAATATCAAGGTCCCGGAACCGACCAACATCCAAAAAAAGAACATCAGTTGCTTATCCATTGGATACCCTTCCCAGTCCAGCTTCTTTACCCCCATGCGGAATAAATGCGTGAACAGAACCCCCAACACTATGATGACAAGCAGTCCCCCATAAAAACTTTCGGTGATATCTCCAGTATGTAGAAAAGCATTGACAAGGAAATATGAAAACCATCCAGTGATCTGGCACCACCAATATTTTGAAATATGCTTAAACATTAATATATGTTAGAATACTAGGTATATAACCAAATATACCCTTCTGGGAACCCTACTGAAACCTAATTGTTACAAAAGGTGCAATGACCGGTTAACTGGTTCAGGAACGGGTAGCAAACAAATAGAACGAAATTTTGTATAAGTTCTGTAAATTTAGGAAACTATCAGCTTGATAACAAACCATCAACCAGAACTCCAGAACAACAGCTTTTTTCCGTATTTTTGTCTCTTAAATAAACCCTGAGCCTTATCATGAATATTACGGCCGGTCAACTGTTGAGCCAAATAGAAAATCCTGCTGACCTTCGAAAGTTAAGCAAGGAACAGCTTCACCAGGTTTGTGAAGAACTGCGTCAATACATTATTGACGTTGTAAGCGTGCATGGTGGCCACTTCGCCGCCAGCCTTGGTGTGGTGGAACTGACAGTGGCATTGCATTACGTATATAATACTCCCTACGATCAACTGGTTTGGGACGTCGGCCACCAGGCCTACGGCCACAAAATCCTGACCGGTAGGAGAGAAGTATTCCCTACAAACAGGAAATACAAAGGCATCAGCGGATTTCCTAAAAGAGATGAAAGCCAATACGATACCTTCGGTGTAGGCCATTCCTCCACCTCTATATCTGCGGCATTGGGTATGGCCATGGCCTCCCACTATAAAGGCGAATTCGATCGTCAGCATATTGCGGTTATCGGTGATGGCGCCATGACAGCGGGTATGGCCTTCGAAGCCCTCAACCACGCCGGCGTTGCCAATGCAAACGTGCTGATTATCCTCAACGATAACTGCATGTCTATCGACCCTAACGTGGGCGCCCTCAAAGAATATCTTACCGATATCACTACTTCTCCTACCTACAATAAACTCCGCGATGACGTATGGAATCTGCTGGGAAAACTGCCGGTAGGTAAGAATTTCACCCGCGAAATGGCCTCCAAACTGGAAGCCAGCCTCAAAGGCGTGGTATCCAAATCCAGTAACCTGTTCGAATCTTTCGGTATGCGCTATTTTGGCCCTATCGATGGTCATAATATCACCAAACTGACAGATACCCTCCAGGACCTGAAAGATATCCCTGGCCCTAAACTGCTCCATATCGTTACCACTAAAGGTAAAGGCTATGCCCTCGCAGAAAAGGACCAAACCACCTGGCACGCACCAGGCCTCTTCGATAAAATCACCGGCGAGATCTTCAAGAAAGTACCTGAAAGACCTCAGCCACCTAAATACCAAGACGTTTTCGGCCATACCATCATCGAACTGGCCGAACAAAACGATAAAATCCTTGGCATCACCCCCGCTATGCCTTCTGGCTCCTCCCTCAAATTCATGATGGAAAAAATGCCAGATCGCGCATTCGACGTGGGTATCTGTGAACAACATGCGGTTACCCTCTCCGCCGGTATGGCCACCCAGGGTATGCGCGTGTTCTGTAACATCTACTCATCCTTCTTCCAACGGGCCTTCGACCAGGCAGTACATGATGTAGCTATTCAAAAGTTACCAGTAGTCTTCTGTCTTGACAGAGCCGGATTGGTAGGCGAAGATGGCCCTACGCACCACGGTGTGTACGATATCGCCTTTATGCGCGGTATCCCTAACGTCATCATCAGCGCCCCAATGAACGAGGAAGAACTCCGTAACCTCATGTATAGCGCTCAACTGCCGGAAAATAACCTGCCGTATGTGATCCGCTACCCACGCGGACAAGGTGTGATGCCTGAATGGCGTACTCCTTTCAAAGCCATACAAACAGGTACCGGCCGTAAACTCCGCGATGGAAAAGATATCGCTATCCTCTCCATCGGTCACCCAGGAAACTTCGTAACAGAAGCCATCAGAGAACTCCTCGCCGATGGCCTCCAGCCAGGTCACTACGATATGCGTTTCGTTAAACCACTGGATGAAACCCTGCTACACGAAATATTCCAGCAATACGATAAAGTTATCACCGTTGAAGATGGTACTATCACCGGTGGCTTCGGTAGCGCTGTCCTGGAATTCATGGCCCAACACAACTATAAGGCCGATATCAGAATGCTCGGCGTTCCTGATAAAATCATCGAACATGGCAAACCGGAAGAACTCTTCCGCGAATGTGGATACGATGCCGCTGGTATCGCCCGCGCTGCCCGCGAAATGATGAAAGACAAAATCACTGTCACTGCTTAAGCAGCAAATGCTTTCATAATACCGGAGTTACAGGCCTCAACGCCTGTAACTCTTTTTTTACCCACCCATTATGTACCTGGAACTCAGAATCACAGCTATAATCAGGGAAACGGAAGATACCCGCACCTACATGTTGGAAAACACCCAACCTGAAAAAATCGAATACCGAACGGGACAGTTTCTCACCTTTCTCATCCAGTTGCATAATATCACACACCGTCGCTCTTATTCTATCAGTACCACTCCCGGATTGGATAAACACCTGGCTGTCACCATCCGCCGCAAGGAAAACGGTGAAATCTCCCGCCATATCCTCCATACATGGCAAATCGGAGATATCGTCACCGCCCTAGAACCCTCCGGACGCTTTACACCTGGGCCCACCTCCTCCCAACCAAGAGATATCTTCCTATTGGCTGCCGGAAGCGGCATTTCCCCAGTCTACGCCATCTTACGCCAGTTCCTCCATACAGAGCCAACCGCTGCTGTTAAACTCATATACAGCAACTCTTCTCCAGAAAGAACCATCTTCCTGCAACAAATCCAGGAATTGGAGAAACAATACCCGTCTCAATTAAAAGTCATCTACTTATACAGCAACGATCCGGATGCGCTACATGCGTATCGCCGATTAAGTAATATCCTGCTGGAAATGCTGGTAAAACAACATCTCCGCTATCAGGCAGCAGATGCACAATTCTTCCTCTGCGGCCCACCGGATTATATGCGCATGATTGTGCTTACACTGACATTTATAGGCTTCCGTGAAGATCAGCTCTATAAAGAGAATTTCGTGGTAAATACAGCCGCTAAAATCGAAAGAATAGGCATTCCAGAAGATGCCAGTCCCAAACAACTCACGATTCAATTACATGGGCAAGAAATTGAACTGCAAGTACCAGGAAACGAACCCATCCTACAATATGCATTAGACCAAGGTATTGCTCTTCCGTATAGTTGCAAGGGTGGCGTTTGTGGCTCTTGTACAGTGCAATGCAAAAAAGGAACAGTGTGGATGTCTGTCAATGAAGTACTCACCGACCGCGACCTTAAGCAAGGATTGGTACTGACTTGCACTGGCTATATCACAGATGGGCCTGCTATTATCGAAGTGTAATCACGAGGACCAGCCTGATATTAATTTTTTATCAGCCCATCCATAATTGCAAAAAATTGAGGAACTTCAGGAATGCGAAAGGTTCCTCTGAAAATCGTTGTACTATGCCTGTTGACCATTGTGGCAAGCATAAACGGATACTTCCTTCTTGCACCCAATACAGGCATTCAATTTCTTACAGCAGATGTTCAATACCTGCTGTTTTGTAACGAATTGTTGTTAATAGCAGCCATCATTATAGTCATTATTCTAGCTGTCAGAAGAACTCGCAGATCTATTCAGTATGAACGCCTCTTCTACGATCATCCGATTCCCATGTGGATCTATGAAAAGAGTACGCTCCGTTTTCTCTCCGTTAATAACGCTGCCGTCGCACAATACGGCTTCACCCGCAAGGAGTTTTTACAACTAACGTTAAAGGATATCCGAAAAAAGGAAGAAATTCCTTACCTGATGAATAATGTGCGCGAACGTTGTAATGGTGTGGAATATCGTGGTATCTGGAAACACAGGAAGAAAAACGGGGTCAATTTCTTTGTTGAAATATACGGTCACTCTGTTATCTATCGCGGTAAAGAAGCCAGGTTTATTATGGCGAAAGATGTGGATAACCAAATAAAAGCCGCCAGGAAAGCAAGCGAAGAAGGAGTAAGGTATGAACTGCTGGCACAAGCTACCAATGATGCCGTATATGATCGAAATCTGCTCACAGGCGCAGTGGTATGGAATCACGGACTATCCAGCATCTTCCATTACAAAAATGATAAATTCACAGAGGTTTTGCAATGGTGGAAAAATAATATTCATCCGGAAGACCGTCATTCAGTAATCGCTTCGCTGGATAACGCCACTTTCGCTCATCGTCATTACTGGTCTGCCGAATATAGATTTAGATGTGCAGATGGTAATTACAAATATGTTACCGATAGAGCCAATATTACCTACGAAAGTGGCGATGCCGTTCGCATGATTGGTATGATGCAAGACATAGATCAACATGTCCGCCAGGCTAAACGACTGGAAGAACAAAACCGGACGTTAAAAGAAATATCCTGGATCAACTCCCATGAAATACGTAGACCCGTTGTCTCAATTCTCAGCATCGCAGAATTGTTTGATCTGGAGAATAAAGACATGCGCTTCAATGCTCAGTTGATGGACTGGTTACGCCAATCCACATTGCAACTGGATGAAATCATTCATAAAATCGAATCAAAGGCCCGTGCTATCAATGGAGGCGCTAGCCATGAGCAGACATGAACTGATTGAATTCACTTTTTAATTCCGTATATAGTTTTTGGAAAGTTTCCATACGCCCTTGTATCGTGTCGTAATCTTCTACAGGACGGTCATCGTGGTTCACTATGGACGGGGAGTCCGCTAGTTTTTTTGCACATTGCTTGATGTCGTGGAACATTTCATCTGCGACCTCTCGCTGCCGTAGGATGCGGTTCTCAAAGTGCTCCACTCTACTCATCACCTCTTTGGGTGCTTTACTCAGAGCGATCTGTTCGAGCCTCTCCCGCATCAATCCTACTTCTTCTTTTACTTCTCTAACTTCTTCCTTCCAGGAATTAATCTGCTCATGCAGATCTGTGGGTTGTGTGCTGGTATCCATGGTGTATTAATTTAAATGATGATTAAAATAAGCATCATTAACTAAGCTATCGTCAATATCCAATTAACAGATTACACCAGACTATTGTTATATTTTCACGTAACGTTCTTCTAAGGTACGGACTTTATCCGTAGCAATGGATAATTTCAAATTACACTATCTTAATCACACATTATCAATCAGTGTGGTAAAAGAATGATGTTTTTCCATCGCTTCAAGTATGCCGCCTGCCCCAATTCTGTGGGCATGCCAGACGTGCTGCATACTGGCTGTCTGCGTCAGCAATTCATCCTCTGCACCACCTACTACTACGCCTCGCAAACCTGTTTCATACATAGCCAGATCATTCATAGAATCTCCTGCTACCAAAACCTGATCCTGCGCTGTTCCCAATACTTCCAACAATTTCAAGAGCGTATATCCTTTGTTTACGCCTCCTGGTAATACATCCAAGTATTTGCCGGCAGATAACAATAGATCACAAGAGAAAGCAGTGGCTACTGTTTGCGCGGAAGTAATATCTGTTTGTGCATCGTAATAGTAAGAGCAGCGGTATTGCTGTTGCGCTTCCTGATGTAACAGACCTGCCACGGTTTTCAGCCTTTCACGTACTTGATCGCCCGGCCACTTGGCCGCTATACCCGATTGTATGGGCTCTACAGGCATCATTGTCGGGAAATGCGTAACGGTAGCACCCACATCACAGATGATATACTCAGGCCTCGGAAGGTCCGTGTCTTCCAATAAATTCAAAACACTTCGTATACCCCTTCCTGTTACAAATACCAAGCGTAAGTCAGGCGATTCTTTAATAAGCTGATATAAAGTTGTTCTGTCTTCGTCTGTTCCTCCTAGAAAGGTTCCATCAAGATCTGTAGCCAACAGCATAGGTTCCATCATTAGTCCGATATGAAGTTAGCCAAAATCAGGGAAACCAGCATACAGTATAATTATTTGCAGATATGAAAATCAAATCCTTCCGGATTGCTGAAAGTATCAGGTAAGACCCATCTTGCTTTATAAATTTTCCATCCTTTATGCTGGAAAATAATATTGGCGCCAGCATCCAGTACTTCGTCTGTCCACCAGGATTCTTTAGGCCTGATCACAATAGTAGGGAAGCCAGCAGGGCCAGAAGATACGCTCTTGATATTATCTTGTAATACGCGGTCGGCCGGCGTCAATTTCTGGAGGATCACATCAAAGTAATACACATTGCTGGCATTGGTAAGCCACAGTCGTTGTTGACCGTATACAGGAAAAAGATCGTGTCCTTCTGTGCCTGGCATAGCAATCGTTGTATCTGACACTAAATCAGGTGCAGCGCAATTATGATTATAACGAAATGAACGGATAGACGACATTCCCACGGACCACAGTTTGTTTCTCCATCCATCCCAAACCACGTTATGACCAAACTCAATAGGTATCTTTTTCGCATACACGCCATCCGGGAAATGATCTGTATCTGTTTTAAATACCGTCAGGAAATTGCCGGTACTGGAAGCACTAACGATATTGCCATCGGGTAGGAGTTCTGCGGAATGCGTATTCCCTCCGGCATAAGCATAAAAGACTACTTTTTTGTCTGCAATCCGAATCAGTGCAACACCTCCTCCCGATGCCGTCATCAGTACATAATGGCGGTTATATACCACCTTGGCCTCGCTGGGATTACTGAACCATTTTACGTGATCCGGCTGCACGTTGGAGCGATCGGGTCTCCACTCCCAAATCATTTTCCCAGATTGGATATCTACAATGACTATTCTATTTTCTGATTGCTCTGCAATAACGATACATTTATCGCAAGAAGCCACGCGGGGATGCTTTTCGCCAGCTTTACATAAAACTGTTAATAGGAAGCAGAAGACGACAAACAGGGAAAGACGTTTCATTAGTAAGGATCTTTGAGCTAAGGTTACAATTTTTTACCGGAAAATAAAATGCAGTTACAATAAAAAAAGGGCGACAGGATTGCTACCTATCGCCCTCGAATAATGGGTTAGTATATAGTTCGAATTATTGCAACATCGGAACATCTATTAACAAAAACTCTGCCGATTTGTTTACTTCAATCTCCAATTGTTGGTAATCCGAAATACCAATTGCATCTTTTGCTTGCAATATATCATCTCCTACTTTTGCTTCACCACTGATTAGGAAGAGATAACTGCCTATACCAGCCTGTTTGGGAGCAATCGTAAACTGTTGCCCTGCATCAAAATTCCCCAGAGAAAACCAAGCATCCTGGTGTAACCAGAGTTGACCTTCTTTTTGTTCCGGAGAAATTACGACCTGCATTTTATTATGTCGATCTTGTGGATCGAAAGCCAGTTGATCATAACGAGGATGTACATTTCTGTGTTTCGGGAAAACCCAGATCTGGAGAAAGTTTACATCTTCTGTTTTACTGGCATTGAATTCAGAGTGAACCATACCTGTACCGGCACTCATAATCTGAATTTCGTTTGTTTGGATCACTTTATCTCTGCCGGTATTATCTTTATGTGCAAGCGCGCCATTCAATACAATAGACACAATTTCCATGTTATCGTGCGGGTGAGAACCGAAGCCCATACCACCTTTTACCCAATCGTCGTTGAGTACGCGAAGTGCACCGAAATGAATCATTTCAGGATTATAGTAATTAGCGAAGCTAAAGGTATGATGTGATTTCAGCCAGCCATGATCTGCGAATCCCCTGTCTGCTGCACGATGTATTATTTGTTTCATAATTACTCCTTTTTAAACAATACAAATATCGCACATCTGCAATGGGTAGAGAATGGACGTTCCATAGAAAAGCATGGACAAAAATACAAAAGGGCCGCCAGTGGCAGCCCTTTTGAAAGATAAATACAGTTATTGATTATACCAGGGTAGCATCCATGGTAATTTTTGTATTCAGCAGTTTGGAAATAGGGCAGTTTGCTTCTGCATCTTTTGCAAATTCAGCAAACTTAGCTGCATCCAGACCAGGAACGCTCGCTTTTACTTCCAGGTGGCTTTCTACGATAGCGCCGTTCTCGAAAGTAATAGTGCATTTGGTATCGATGTTACCAGGAGTCAGACCTGCACCGGAAATGATGAAGCTCAGCTTCATAGTGAAACAGCCAGCATGCGCAGCAGCAACCAGCTCTTCAGGGTTTGTTCCAGCGCCATCTTCAAAACGGCTGCTGAAAGAATATGGTGTGTTATTCAGGGCACCAGCTTGGGAAGTCAGCGAACCTTTACCTTCCTTACCAGTTCCTTGCCAATTGGCAGATGCAAATCTTTTCATGTTTTAATATTTTACTTTTTGCGGTGAAAAAAGCAGTGTAGGACGCCAAATTACAAATTAATTCCGGAATTCATCGTGTACATAGAAAGGCCTCTCCGCAGATATCCGCAAAGAGGCCATTCCTATTACCTGTCAATTGATCCTTAAATTACTTCTACGAATTCTTCCAATGGCTTACGTACTTTCTTAGCATGCTGCATCGCATCTTCTGTTGATCTAAATCCTACTGCTGCAATTACCACAGCAGATAAACCTTTCTCTTTCAGTCCTAAAATTTCATCGTATTGCGCAGGAACAAAACCTTCCATTGGAGCAGCATCAATACCTAAATCGGCGGCGGCTGTCAGCAAGGTACCCAAGGCAATATATGCCTGTTTGGAAGTCCAAGCAGCAGCACCGGCGGCATCCAAGCTACGTACTGTACCTTTCATCATATTAGAAAAGTCAGACAGCATGGCATGATCTATATTGCGTGTTTCGGCAATGTTCTTCGTATAATCATCCACGTGTGATTCTGCCAAGTCAGCTACTCTCGCAAACACAATCAATTGGGATGCATCGGTGATCTGTGGCTGGTTATAGGAAGCTGCTCTCAGTTTTTCACGCACAGCAGGATTTTCTATTACCAGCATTTTATATGGCTGCAAGCCATAAGCGGAAGCAGACAAACGAGTGGCTGCAATCAAATTATTTAACTGCTCTTTGCTCAGTTTTTTGCTCGGGTCAAATTTCTTAACAGCATAACGCCATTGCAATTTCTCTACGATATTCATCTCTAAATTTCTTTATCTTATAAATCGACAATAACAGCCACATCTTCCGATACAGCTGTTATTGGGATATGATTACTGTTGTTTTACCATTTGAATGCTAGCCAGGAGTTTTACCTCGTCGCTCAGCATAATACTACCTGCTTCGGTTACTGCATGGAAAGTAAGACCAAAATCTTTACGATTGATTTTACCGCTCAGCTCAAAACCAGCTTTGGTTTGGCCCCATGGATCCACAACTTCACCACCGAATTCCACTTTCAATTCTACTGGGCGAGTATTATCGCGGATAGTCAGATCACCAATCAGTTTGTAATTTTCATCATCCACTTTTTTCACTTCTTTGGATACGAAAGTCATTTTAGGATATTTCGCAGCTTCGAAGAAATCGGACTGTAATAAGTGCTGGTCGCGTTGTTCATTCTGTGTGCTGATACTGTTGATATCTGCCTCGAAAGTTATATTAGCATTGGAGAAATCATTACCAGTTGTTTGCATAGTAGCATCGAACGTACCGAATTGGCCGGTAACGGTAGTGATCATCAGGTGTTTTACTTTAAATTGAACATCACTGTGAGTAGGATCAATTTTCCAGGTAGTCATATAATTTGAATTAAAAGTGTTAAGAATAAAATTGTTTATGTATGTAGATGTAATAATACTTAGTTCAAAAAGCCCATCTTGCCGGCATTGTAATCGTTAATCGCTTCTACGATTTCTTCTTCGTTGTTCATCACAAAAGGACCGTAAGCGAAAATCGGTTCATCTATTGGTTCGCCGCTCAGTAAGAGTAATGAGCTATCTTCCTGTGCTGTGATCGTGATTTCAGTTCCTTTCTTATCGAAGAATACCGTTTCCACTGCATTGGCAAGTGTCCCGTCGAAGTCGGCTTTACCTTGCATTAGTACCACCATGGTATTAAAGTTTTCAGGGTAAGACATGGTTACACTGTCGCCTTTTTTCAACTGCACATCGAGTAGGTTCACTGGAGAATAAGTACTGGCAGCGCCTTTAGTACCATTGTATTCCCCGGCAATCACACGCAGGTAGCTCTTTTCAGAAATGGCTACTACAGGAATTTCTGCTTTAGTCAGGTTCTGATAATGAGGTTTGTCGCTTTTATATGCCTTCGGCAGATTTACCCACAACTGGGCCATTTCTACTTTACCACCTCGTTTGCTGAATTCAGTTTCGTGCTTCTCTTCATGAACGATACCATTTGCAGCAGTCATCCACTGCACATCGCCAGGAGCCAGTTTACCATAGCTGCCGGTTGAGTCGCGGTGTTCCAGTTCGCCCTGGTATACCACTGTTACGGTTTCAAATCCTTTGTGAGGGTGTTGATCTACACCACGAGGACGGTTGGTAGGCGGGAAATAAGCAGGTGCGCCGTAATCCAATAAGATAAAAGGGCTTACCCGGTTATTTTCATTGCGTGTACCGCCAGGCAGTACACTATGCACTCTGAAGCCATCTCCTACCATGTGAGGGGCAGGTGCTTTATATATGTCGGTTACATGTTTTATTGTTTTCATAATTGCCTCCTGATTAAGACAACACAAAAGTACATGTTACAACATCCTTGTAAAATGGATAAAACTCACCGAGTAATGGACTTTTTTTCTAAAAAGGGATTTATGGCTGGGTATTTACCGCTTTGGAGGCTTCTTTGAACTCAGAAGGGCTCTGATTGGTATATTTTTTAAAGAAACGACTGAAGTAATGAGGGTCCTCAAACCCTAGCTTGTAGGCGATTTCCTTGGCGGTGAGGTCGGTAAAATGTAAGTATCGCTGCGCTTCCAAGATAACCCGGTTGCGGATGTGTTCACCAGCGGTAATACCAGACAATTGCTTACTTATTTCATTCAGTAACACTGGTTTAATATATAGCAGATTAGCATAATCTGACACATTCTTTAATTCCGTGTACTTATCTTCAATTAAGTTCTTGAAATTCAGGAAGATAGAGCTATTATGTGCAGCAAGCTGATCGGTGGTAGCCACCACACTTTCCCCTTTCACCCTGGATGCTAATACAAGGAAGTAACGCAGCAATCCATGGAGGGCGGTATCATAGTCAGGTTCCTTCAGGCTCAATTCCTTCATCATTAAGTGGATAACCGCCTCAAAATCGACGGATTCCTCATTGTTGATAGTTATAATAGAACTGAACTGATTATTAAAAAAGAGGCTGGATTTAATGCTGGAAGTCTGCTGTTGATCACGCAGGCACATGAATGAATCCTGGAAAGCGATCATATAGCCTTCAATCTTCTGGCTGGACTGGATATTATGCACTTGTCCAGGCGCGAGGAAAAAGAGGGTATTATCCTTTACTTCATGGACAACGGAGTCGATCGTTTGGGTGAGTTTTCCGGTTTTAATCCAGTAAATGGTATAGAAATCATGCCGGTGAGGCACACCTATTTGTTGGAAAAAACTCTCTCCCAATTCGCACAAACCAGATACGATGAAAGTAGGGTTACTATGTTCATAATCCGGTAAGGACACTATCTCAATATTTCCTCTTTTATCAGCCATCGATAACTACTCCTGCAGGTTCTTCCTCCCTATTGGAAGGATCAATATAATCAATGATAAAATTATTTCTACCTTCTCCCACCATAATACCGAGGTGCTTCATCTGTACTAATTCCAGCATAGAGAGGAACAGGAAGATAGCATGTACTCTGTCTTTACAGTGATCGAATATTTTCTCGAAGGAAAGGGTACGCTCTGCACGGGCCAGTTCTTCCATATACATCCTGGAACCTTCCATGGTGTAATCATACTTGTAAACAACGTGCTGCGGTTTGTTATCCCGCTCTTTCATGCGTTGGATAACTTTCTCGAAAGTCTTTGCCAGCTTGAAGAGTGTGAGGGTCTGTACTTCTGTTCCTTCTGAGGTGGCTTCTCCGATTTCCGATAGTTCTTTGGCAATATTTCCACGTTTAATGGCCAGCATTCTATCCGCTTCCATCTCCGCCAATTCAATGGCAGCTTGTTTGTAACGCTTATATTCCAAGATCTTGTCAATCAGTTCCAGCCTTGGATCGATCTCATTTCCCTGCTCATCCAGCTCTTTGCGAGGCAGCAGCATCTTCGCTTTGATACGCATCAGCGTAGATACGAAGAGAATAAATTCACTGGCCAGTTCTATATTCAGCGATTCAATATGATGAATATAATCAAGGAAATCCTGTGTCAGCTTGTTGATGGGGATATTGTAGATATCCAGTTCATCTCGCTCAATGAAGAACAACAGCAGATCAAAGGGCCCCTCGAACTGTGGCAGTACAATTTTATATGTGGATTGATCGATCACGGTTAGGTTTTTAATTGTAAACAGCAGCAAGTGCCTGTAAAAGACAAATCCCTGCTGCTGTTGATATCAAAAATAACAAAATTCCCGGTAACTAGAACTTGGCGGCAAATCCAATCCCCAAGACCTGCTTGACCTGTAATCGAGGTCCAAGCACACCTGTCTTCTTATTTTCAAACACTTTCACATTATCGTCATATATCATATCCACTGTCAGTACGGTGGAGATCCACTTATTTACTTTCAGTTCCAATGCATTTGTAAAGTAGACATTGATATTCTGTGGATTATGTCTGTAGTTAGAGAATAAATCCAATCGTCCTTTATAATTAATATTCTTAGCAATAGTTTTTATGTAGTTAGCAGAGAGATACGCACCCATTTCATATTTTACGTGCTTACCAGTATCAACGCCATAAGCCCCATGCATAGATAAATACTTATCCATTACTATCACGAAACGCGCGGTAGCAGGAGAGAGGAACAGTGAAAACTCATCATTGGGTCTGTAATCAAAACCCGGAGAAACTAAGGTATACGCAGGTGAAAGGAAAGTAGAGGAAAATACAGGGGTAGTATCTGCGGGATACTGATAACCATCTGTAAACTGTGTACGAAGGTTAACCAATCCACTCACAAACCAATGTCTACCAATGTCATAACCATATTTGGTAGTCAGATCAATACGGTCGTCACTTTTACGTCCGCCAAGGCTGGTAGTATTAATATAACCATATGCCAGATCAGCTACATTGCTCCATTCTCTTCTTCCATTTTTGTAATTAGCCCAACCGAAGATGGTAGACCCAAGGGAAAAGGAGAAGTTGTCTCCCCCAGCAGCCCAATTACTCAAAGTTCCTTGGTTGATGTTAACATTCAGATTTACCCCTTTTCTCCAGCCATTAGGGATAGTATCCTTATCATCTTTTTTCTTCAGTTTCTTGGCGGCAGCTTCCCGCTCGTTCTTCATCCAGCTATTATCCTGAGCCTGGACCATCAAACAAAATAACAGGCAGCATGCAATGGATAAAGTAAATCTTTTCATCAATTACTATTTTATTGTTCTTCTTAGTATGAAATAGCCAACCTGTTTCCCCTTACGAGGAAACAGGTATCGGGGTATCTATAAAAAATTATGGTTTCGCTTTGATAGCATCGCGGATTTCCATCAGCAGTTTTTCCTGTGCAGAAGGTTCAGCGGGAGCAGCAGGTTGTTTACGGGTTAAGCGGTTCATGAATTTCACCAGCATGAAAATACAGAGCGCAATAATCAGAAAATCTATGATACTCTGAATAAATGCACCATAGGCAAATACCGCCACCCCTTTAGTTTTGGCTTCTGCAAGTGTGGCTACTTCCCCCTTACTATGGTCCAACAATACAAAGAAGTCATTAAAATTCTTGCCCCGGGTAAACAATCCAACGAGAGGCATCAGAATATTTTCTACTAATGATGTAACGATCTTTCCAAACGCTCCACCAATGATCACACCCACAGCAAGATCCATTACATTGCCTTTCATGGCAAATTCTTTAAACTCTTTGATGAACGACATAATGCAAGGTTTTTTTATTGATTAAATAAGTAAACGAAATTAAAACATAATATCATAAACCGTTAATTATTAATCCATTATTTCTTCAAACGGGGATATTTCATCTTGAGTGATTTCAGTGTATCCCTTAACGTTACTGCAACAACATATTCTTTATACCAGTTGTGATCTGCTGGTACTACGATCCAAGGAATGTAGTTACAGTTGTTTAATGCATCCTCATAACAAGCCATATATTTATCCCACAACTTGGCTTCTTCCAGGTCTTGTTCATTATATTTCCACATCTTACGTGAATCTTCTGTACGCTCTAATAACCTTTGTGTCTGGGCTTCACGGGATACATGCAGATAGAATTTCAGTATCTGTGTGTTCCCATGCACCGCCAATAGTTTTTCAAAATCATTGATGGCGTCCATGCGCTTATAAGCCGTCTTATCATCTATCCATTTATGTACACGCTGAATCAGGATGTCTTCATAATGCGAGCGATTGAATACCTGTATCATTCCTTTTGCAGGCGATTGTTTATGTACTCGCCAGAGGAAATCATGATCTGTTTCTTCTTTGGTAGGAGTCTTAAACGAATAGACAGTTACACCTTGTGGGTTCAAGGTTCCTGTTACATTTTTGATGACGCCATCTTTTCCGCTAGCATCCATTCCCTGGATAACCATCAATACACTATGCTTATGCTCTGCATACAGCAAGTTCTGTAGCTCGTCCAGTTCTTGCAAAATTTCTTTGGTGGCAGCTTTGACTTTTTCTTTGTCTAATTTTTTTGGAGCGGAAGTGCTGATATCTGCTAGTTTGATTTTACCCATGCGTTGAACATTCAGTTTTTTAAATTTAACAAAATGGAAGCATATCTGTTCTGAATTTTCCGGATTCTTTTGCATAAATGCCCATATAATCTGACCTTTGCGGACATAAAATATTGCCACTTTGAACCAAAAAATCGCTAATTGGGGAGTATTTCTCCTGCTATCTCTTACCTGGGGCAGTTCCTTCATTCTAATGAAAATCGGTCTGGAATCCTTTAGCCCATACCAGGTAGCCAGTTTAAGGCTGGTGGCTGCAGGACTGGCACTATTGCCTTTCCTTCCAAAGTCTCTGAAGGAAACGCCTGTACGAAAATTGCCGATCATCATATTGTCGGGTATCTTGGGAAATGGCCTGCCAGCCTTCTTATTCTGTTTGGCAGAAACCAAGATAGACAGTTCCTTAGCGGGTATATTAAATTCCCTCACTCCACTAATGGCACTATTGACGGGCTTTTTATTCTTTAAAAGTCCCATCAAAAAAGCCCAACTTACTGGAGTAGGAGTAGGCCTCATAGGCGTGGTGTTGCTCTTCGCCAATAAGGGTATTGCGACCAATGATTACTGGTATTACGGTTTGTTGGTGGTAGCGGCTACCATTAGTTATGGTAGTAATATTAGCCTGGTACATCATCATCTGAAAGGGTATGGATCATTACAACTGGGGTCCATCGCCATGTTTTTCAATGGACTGTTTACGCTCCCTATTTTGCTGTTCACTGATTTCTTCCCACAGTTCACTACAGACCATGCTCCTTGGCGCTCTCTCGCAGCCGGGTTGGTATTGGGAGTAATGGGTACAGGAGTTGCCGCGGTATTGTTCTATCTATTAATACGCCGTGCTGGCGCCATGTTCGCATCTATGGTTACATACGCATTGCCTATTGTAGCTATGGGCTGGGGATTGCTCGCCCATGAATCAATCAACTCCATGCAGGTGGCTTGCATGTTACTGATTCTTTTCGGGGTATACCTGGTAAACCGGGCGAAAAACGCCTAAATCCATATTGGTCATTATACATTAAAAAGCCCCAGATGATAGTCATCCGGGGCTTTTTTAATAGTAATATTCTCCTGTCTTAGATGGACATTATTTCTTTCTCTTTGGTTTCACAGTGCTTGTCTACCAGTACAATGTTTTTGTCGGTCATTGTTTGCACATCAGCCTCAGCATCTTTGGCAGTATCTTCACTTAAACCATCTTTCTGAAGTTTTTTGATAGCCTCAATCGCATCACGACGGATGTTACGAATAGCTACTTTTGCCTGTTCACCTTCACCATTCACTCTTTTTACAAACTCTTTTCTTCTTTCTTCAGTCAGAGGAGGCAGGAAAAGACGGATGATAACACCATCATTTTGAGGATTCAGACCAATATTAGCAGCAATGATGGCTCTTTCAATTGGTTGAAGCATATTCTTTTCCCAAGGTTGTATGGTCAGTGTACGGGCATCTGCAACAGCCACATTGGCCACTTGGTTCAGTGGAGTGGCAGCACCGTAATAGTCAACATTAATACCATCCAGAATCTGCGGATTGGCTTTACCGGCTCTAACTTTGGTCAGTTCCGATTCCAGGTGACCGATTGCTTTTTTCATCGAGTCCGCAGCGTCATCCAGTATAAGATTTAGATCATCTTGCATAACATAAATAGTTAAGTGCGTGCAAACCTACACGTTTTCTTTTAATCGTCAAAGTAAAGCCGCCTGTCGGCGATTAAAAAAGGGTAGCAATCCACTTGCTACCCTTTAAAATATGTTTGTGAGACTATTTATCTTGTAAGATACCGTCGTTTGAAACGCGGAGAATCTTGGAGGCGGGCGACTCCTGAACTGTGCTTGGTTCGGAGGCCGCGGCTGGCACCATTACTGGTTTCAATACAGTTGCCAGTTTGCGCCTACGTACGAGGTATAATAATGTAGTGAGACACAATGCCGACCCAACCACTACGAATACCATTGCAGTAGTACCAATGCCTTGTAACGCAAAGGCTCCAGCAATGTATAACGCATTCACAGAAACAGATACCAGTGTCGTTTGTTTATGATTGAGTTTCAGATCCAGCAGGTAGTGATGGATGTGATTCCGGTCTGCAGAGAAAGGAGAACGTCCTTGGAGCATACGCACCGCAAATACACGGAGGGTATCAAACAGCGGAACAATCAGAATGGCAAAAGCTACACCCGGTGTTGCGGTGATGGGCATCTTGCCAGCCGGATTACCAGCTACATCAATGAACTTAATCACCAATACGGCGTTTACCAGTCCAATCAACAGAGAGCCCGTGTCTCCCATAAATATCTTAGCCGGAGAAATATTGTAAATCAGGAAACTAGCCAGACCACCCGCCAGTGCAAACCCTATCACTGCATAAGTGGTTTCGCCAACATGAAGGAAATAAGCACCCAGAATGGCACTAACCAACAAGCCTATACTACCAGCCTGACCGTCTACCCCATCGATCAGGTTAAAGGCATTAATTACTACTATGAAGGTGAAATACGTCAGCATCAGGCTGATACTGGCCGGTAATTCATAGATCCCCATAAAGCCATACATGTTTGAAATCTGCAGGTTGCCGAGATATATGATAGCAAATGAAGCCAGTAACTGACCTATCAACTTCTTTAACGGAGACAACCCTACGATATCATCCTTCATGCCTACCATGAAAATGATAAAGAATGCTGCCATCATATATTGGAAAGGGGAATTCTGCAACGCCGGTACACAGACCGTTGCAGCAATGATGAAACCGGAAAAAAATCCGATTCCACCCAGCGTTGGAATACGCTTTTTATGGGCTTTCCTTTCGTCCGGTTCGTCGTATAAATGTTTTAATTCCGCAACCTTAATGAGTATGGGAATCGAAAAATAGGTAACAACAAAACTTAGGACGGTAGCAATTAATACATTCTCCATTTATTGGGGGGTTAGAGTGCAAAGATATTAATTTCAATGAAATGTGTAAATATTCTCTTAAAAAATAAAGATTTTGTGATATTTTGGTCGCGCAAATCAAACATTCAACAGCCACATTTCTACGAAATTCTTTTAGTTTTGCGGCTCTAAAAATTAACAAGTATCATGCCACAGCTTCAAGATATAGCTACACAAGTTAGAAGGGACATCGTTAGAATGGTTCATGCTGTTCAGAGTGGCCACCCAGGCGGCTCTTTAGGTTGTACGGATTTTCTGACCGCACTTTATTTCAAGGTAATGGATCATAAACCAGCTCCATTTGATATGGATGGTAAAGATCAGGATCTGTTCTTCTTGTCTAATGGCCATATCTCTCCAGTGTTCTACAGCGTGCTTGCCCGTTCCGGATACTTTCCGCTGGCTGAACTCAATACCTTCCGCAAACTGAACTCTCGTTTGCAAGGTCACCCAACTACGCACGAACATCTGCCAGGTGTACGTATCGCCTCTGGCTCTCTGGGCCAAGGAATGAGCGTTGCAATTGGCGCTGCCCTCACTAAAAAACTGAATGGCGATAAAAACCTCGTATTCTCCCTCCACGGCGATGGCGAACTCGAAGAAGGACAAATCTGGGAAGCAGCTTTATTTGCTCCTCACCATAAAGTAGACAACCTTATCATCACCATAGATGCTAACGGCCAACAAATCGATGGTACCACCTTAGACGTGGCTGGCCTCGGCGATATTGGCGCTAAATTCGAAACCTTCGGCTGGCAAGTGCTGCACATGGATGGTAACAACATGGACGAAGTAGTAGCTACCCTGGAAAAAGCAAAATCCCTCACCGGTCAAGGTAAACCAATCTGCATCGTAATGACGACCGTTATGGGTAAAGGAGTAGACTTCATGGAAGGTCACCACGAATGGCACGGTATCGCTCCTAGTGATGAGCAACTGGCAAAAGCCCTCGCTCAATTACCAGAAACACTGGGCGATTACTAATCAGTATTCACTTATAACGATATAAAATAAAAGGCCGCGAAAATCGCGGCCTTTTATTTTATATCGTAAGTATTATATTATTATCAGGTTGCCTTCAACTCCATCGCTTCCCTCGATGCACGCCTCGCCGGATACCAACTAGCTGCCAAACCAATCACTAAGATCGTTACCAACACCAATACATAATCCCCCCAATGCATACTCACAGGATAAGAATCTACCAAGAAGGAAGTCCCCTCCAATCGAATAATCCCCCATTGTTGCTGAATCAAACAAAAAATAGTTCCTAAACCACAACCCAGAAACGCCCCAATTCCCGCAATAATCAACCCCTCCGCCAAAAAGATCCGCATCACCAACGATTGACGCGCTCCCATTGCTTTTAAAATGGTGATATCTTTCTGTTTCTCAATCACTAACATATATAGTGATCCGATCATGTTAAAGGCGGCAATCACTAGGATAAAACTTAGAATCACATACACGGCCCATTTTTCCGTTTGCATGATCGCATATAACGACTGATTCTGCTCGAAGCGGGTCTGCACTTTATAGCCAGGTCCTAATAATTGTTGTAACTGGTTACGTAACTGGTCATCATTTGTACCGGGAACAGCACCAACCTCTAAGGCCGACATCTCATCCGGCCCCAGTTCCAGCAATTTCCGCATGAACTCAACATTTGTAATAACGTATTTGGCATTGAACTCTTGCTGTATGGCGAAAGTCCCTTTAGGATAAATAATCCCACTATTCAGTGCATCCTCCGGTACTGTAAAGGAGGTAGCGGTTTTACGAGGTAGATATACGGTAATCGGTGCCAGACTATGTTCTACATCCACGCCCAATGCACCTTCCAGCTCCAAGCCAAAGATAGCGCCGTAGCCTTCCTCCGCATCGCCTGTATTAAACTTACCTCTGACGATTTTCCCGCGGAGATCCGCAACACGGGTGTAATGGCTGTCTACTCCCTTCAAAACAGCGATAGTAGGCTCATCACCATAACGCAATACCGCCTTTTCTTCTACCACAGCAGAATAATCGGCCACTCCAGGAAGCGCTTTGATACGGGTTAACTGCACCGAATCAAGTCGGATAGTCTTGCCAGATACAGGCGCCACCTTCACAGAAGGGTAAAAAGAAGAATATAAGGATTTTACAAGCCCCTCAAAACCATTGAAAACACTCAAAATAACTATTAACGCCCCGGCTCCAACTGCAATAGCCCCCACACTTACCCAGGCTATAATATTTATGGCATTGGTCGATTTCTTGGCCCTGAAGTAACGGGAAGCAAACTGCCAGATCATATGAATAAGCCAAAAGCCCCGCCAGTAGCGGGACTTTAATTATTTAGTGTCGTTTTTTGTATCGGAATTGCCTTTAATTTTGGAGTCGTCTTCTTTAATTTTCTTGAATACTTCCTCCATTTTAAATACATAGTCCAAGGTATCATCCAGGAAGAAAGTCAGTTCCGGAACACGGCGCAATTGCTTGCCTACCCGCATACCCAGTTCTTTTTTGATTTCTCCCATACGCTCGTTGATACGCTCCAGCATACCGTCTTTATCTTTGATCTGGAACATACTCAGGTAAACTTTCGCTTCCAGCAGATCTGGTGTCATCTTAACGGCAGCAATGGATATCATTCCACCCTCCAGCACGTTAAAGCCCATGCGCTGGAAGATAGTACTCAGTTCTTCCTGTATCAACTGTCCAATTTGTTTTTGCCTCTTAGTTTCCTGCATGTCGTTCAGTTTTTTCGTTTATAATTGGGAGCTTTAACTGCGAAATTAACCATTTCCGCGGAAGATTGGCCGATTTCAAAGCGGTTTACCTCACAATTATACCTAATTGTACTATTTTTGCCTGTTCTTAAAATCAAGACTAAAGCAACAGGAATGAAGACTTTAAAGCGATTATTGAAATACGCCTCTCCCTTACATCATTACCTGCCCGAGTACATCATCTATACAATTATAGGAATCGTTTTCGGACTTGTAAACTTTTCCATGTTAATCCCCTTACTCGATGTGCTGTTTGACAAGGTGAAACCAGATGTGCTAACACGCCCGGAATTTACTTTCTCCATTCAATATTTCATCAATCTCTTTAAATATCACTTCAACAGTTATATTGTACTGCATAATGATAAATTCGGTGCACTGATATTTGTAGGAGCATTTATTGCCATCTGTACAACCATCGCCAATGTGGGCCGATATATGAGCGCCCGTGTGATCGTAAGACTGCGCATGGTGTTGCTGGAAAAAGTGAGAAACGCTATGTATAACAAAGTGACAGAACAATCACTTTCGTTCTACCATAACCGTAAGAAAGGTGAAATCCTGACTATTTTCTCTAGCGACGTACAAGAGATAGAATCCAATGTGGTCAACTCTATCCAGGTTTTCCTCCGCGATCCATTTATCATCGTTGCATACTTCTCTGCATTATTTTATCTCTCTGCTAAACTCACCCTCTTTACGATATTTTTCTTCCCGATATCAGGATTTCTATTATCCTATATCAGCAAGAAGCTGAAGCAGAAAGGATTTTTCAGCATGGCGCTTTTTGGCGAAACCATTGCCATTTCTGAAGAGAGCATCAGCGGTATTCGTGTGATTCAATCTTTCAGTGCAGTGAAATTCATGCAAAGAAAATTTGCTTCGGTAAACAGGCACTTCATCAAAGTAAGTAAGTCGATTTATAACCAACGTGAGATGGCTTCCCCTATCTCTGAAATTTTCGGTGTAATCATTGTCGTTATATTGATTGTTTATGGTGGTAGCATCGTACTTTCTGGCGACAAAGTGCTGACCAGTGCTGCATTTATCACCTACTTGGTATTCTATTCCCAGATCTTGCAACCTGCAAAAAATATTTCTACTGCTATCACTTCCTTGCAGAAAGGGTTGGTATCTAGTGAACGTATTTTTGGTCTGTTAGATGCAGAAGTAAATATTACAGAAAAGCCAGATGCTATTGCTGTTAAAGGGTTTGATAAAGATGTCACTTATAACAATGTTACTTTCGCATTCGAAAAAGATCCTTATAAACCAGTACTGAAAAATGTACAATTGCAGGTAAAGAAAGGGGAGATGATAGCTTTGGTGGGCCGCAGTGGTGCTGGTAAATCCACCATGGCAGACATTCTGCCAAGGTTCTACGATGTGGATAAAGGTAGTGTCACCATTGATGGTGTAGATGTGAAAGATATCAAACTAGATGATCTGCGTGGACTCATGGGTGTTGTTTCTCAGGAAGCAATTCTCTTCAATGATACCGTGTTAAATAATATTGCGTTTGGGCAGACGAATGTTGATCGGGATGCAGTAATTCAGGCGGCAAAAATTGCCAATGCCCACGAATTCATAGAAGGCCTGGAAAACGGCTACGATACTACTATTGGTGATCGTGGTATGAAACTGAGTGGTGGTCAACGTCAACGCCTCACCATCGCGAGAGCTGTGTTTAAAAATCCTCCTATCATGATTTTGGACGAGGCTACTTCTGCACTGGATACAGAGTCAGAAAAATTGGTACAAGAATCCCTGGATAAACTGATGCAAAACCGCACCACTATTGTGATTGCGCACCGCCTCAGTACTATTCAGCATGCTAACAAAATTGTGGTAATGGAAAAAGGTGAAATCGTAGAAACAGGTACCCACGATGAACTCATGGCAGTAGAAGGCATCTACCGAAAATTAGTAGAGATGCAGGAATTCAAATAATAATAACTTAACGTTATTGCATATACGTAAAGCGGCTCCGGAAATTCCGGAGCCGCTTTTTTTGGCCACCACAGCGGTTTTTATGGTATCGTTTTTGTTATACCCCTTGCTGATAATGCCAGCGCAGCTCTTTGTAGCATATTTTTTTAACCTTTAACATAGCGAACTCCTATGATCTCGATCGTAATTCCTGTATTAAATGAAGGCGCCACCATACGCCAGGTTATTAAAACGATTAAGAAAACATCCCGCCAGATAGAGATAATTGTAGTAGATGACAATTCAACGGATAATACCGTAGCGGAAGCGATGAAAGAAGAGGTACGTGTCATCACTAGTAGCCAGCGCGGAAAAGGCATCTCTATGAGAGAAGGAATGATGGCAGCAAAAGGAGATATCATCGCCTACGTAGATGGTGATATTACTACCTACCCCGACAATATTGTGGACTTACTAACCAGTCCTATTGAAAAAGACGAAGCCGATTTCGTTAAATCCTATTTTGAAAGGCAGGCAGGCAGGGTCACCCAACTGGTGGCCAAGCCACTGCTAAGTATTCTCTTCCCAGAATTAGCACATTTCCAGCAACCACTCAGCGGTATGATTGCCGCCAAAAAATCAGTGTTGACCAAAGTGCAGTTTGAGAATGATTATGGGGTAGACATCGGTCTGCTGATTGATACCCATCTCATGGGTGCACGTATCGCAGAAGCCAATATCGGCCGCCTGGAGAATGCCATGCAAACCTGGGAACAACTCAGTAAAATGTCGCGTGAAGTTTCCCGCACCATCCTGAAGAAAGCAGAAAATATTCCTTCTGAAAACCTGGAAACCCTCGGCAACATTAATGTGATCAGAGAACAAATGGAATATTCCATCCTTGAATCCATAGAAAAAATGGAGAAGATGGTCATCTTCAATCTCGATCATGCTGTATTCACACAAGATTATCTCTATTGGGCTGCTATCGCGTTTGATGAGGAACCTGCATACCTGCAACTACAGGCCACCATACAGGATCCGATTGAAAAACTAGAGAAGATAACAGCACTATTTGAACACAGAAATCTTGCGGAACTGCTGGAAGTAGCCGATGCTATTCCTATCATACCTGGTATTGAAGGGGTCGTGAAGGAATTGAAGAGAAGGGGATATGTATGTGGACTTGTTACGGATGCATATGGATGCGTAGCCCGCCATATCAAAAACAAACTGGGAATGGATTTCGTCTTCTCCAACAAAATCCAGTTGGTCAACAGTGTATCCACAGGGAAATTCACGGTGGGTGAATATTTCATGAAGGACCACCATTACGACAAGAGTCACTTGTTGGCTTATATTTCCAAAGAATATGGTATCGCTACGCAGAATATCATCTATGTAGGCGATGGTAAGCAGGACGAACAATTACTCATCAAAGCTGGCATCGGTGTGGCCTTTTGTCCACAATATCAGCGCGCGGCTGTAGAAAAGATTGCAGACAAAATCATCACTGGGCTGTCGTTGCAGCCGTTGTTGGATATTGTACCTGATGTAACACCCGTAAAAAAAGGAATAAAAATTCCGCCTATTCGTATCAATTCAAAGCAAGCGAAAAGGATTGGTATAGGTAGTTTGGTGGGCTTGGGTGCGGCGACTATACTGTATTTCGCAGTAAAGCAAATGAATAAACGAAAAAAAGAAATAGCTGCATGTTAGGCTGCCAGTAACTGAAGGCTCATTGCAGTTGATAAAAAAAATGCGCCCCTTCGCGAGTTGCGAAGGGGCGCTTTATTTTTACGCTGCTGCGTGTAAAGCTTATTTGCTTTTTGCCAGTTTAGCTTCGATGCTAAGAGTAGCGTGGGGTACAGCTTTCAGACGAGCCTTATCGATTAATTTACCGGTTACACGGCAAATACCATAAGTCTTGTTTTCAATACGTACCAGCGCTTTTTCCAGGTGGTCAATGAACTGAATTTGACGGCTGGCCATCTGGTTGAGCTGTTCTCTTTCTTGGGAACCGCTACCATCCTCCATGCTCATATATTTATTTTCAGTATCATCAGTACCAGCTTCATCTTTGCGGGTAATGAGGCCTTGTAGGTAAACCAGTTCTTTCTTCGCTGCTTCCAATTTTTTGAGGATCAGCTCTTTAAACTCCTGCAGGTCAGCATCACTATACCTGAATACTGGTCCAGTAGGCTGGTCTGGCTGATCCAGCACGGATTTGGTGAATTCAGGCTGGTAAGTCACCAGTGTGTTTCCTTTACCTTTTTTCTCGGTCTTTTCGGTTTTCTCGGTTTTTTCAGCCGGTTTAGCGGTTTTTTCCGCTTTGGCTGTTTTTTCCGTCTTTACTGGTTTCTCCGCTGCTTTCTTTGTGGATTCTTTCTCCTTAGCAACTTGTTCCTTTTCTGCTTTCTTTACTGCCATCGTTTTAAGTTCTTTTTCTTCTGACTTAGAAATTAATGGTTTCTGTTTTTCAGCGGAAACGCTTTTGGTCACCCCTTGCTGCTTTGCAGCAGGTTCATTGTTAACGGTCGATTTTGTAGGAACCGCAACTTTTACTTTAACGGACGGCGTTTTGCTTTGGAGGGCAGATGCCTTCTTTACAACCGGATTTTGAACTGTTTCAGTCTTTTTTCCGGAGGACTTAACTACCACGGCTTTAGAAGCTGCTGGCTTCGCAACTTTGGCAGCTACCTTAGGAGCTGCTGGTTTAGGTGCTGACGAAGCTTTTTTAGCAGGAGTGGCAGCTTTCGCTGTTACTACCTTTTTCGCTGAAGTGGACTTCGCCGGAGCGGCCTTTAGGGTCTGTTTGCTAGCAACCTTCTTTTTTGTTGCCATGGGGGATTAGCTTTTTTTGTTAACTAATACATTAAATTTAAGGTCGTTTACCTCTATTTCTGTACCATCATGTAGCGTCGCTACCAAATCCAAGCTATCTGCCAAAATTTCCGTGCAAATATAGTCATTATAGTTAATAATCGCCGACTTCAGAGAGTCTGCCGCCGCCACCTTAACATCTATTCTGTCAGTAAGTTCAAAACCACTGTCTTTACGGATTTTCTGAATGCGGTTCACTAGCTCTCTCGCATTGCCTTCGTCCTGTAATTGAGGAGTAATAGTAATATCGAGCGCTACCGTCAGTGCACCTTTATTCGCAACTGTCCATCCAGGAATATCTTCGGAAATGATCTCTACATCAGAGAGTTGTATCTGCACCGGCTCACCATCCACAGACAACATTAAATGCCCGTCGCGTTCAATTGCAGCAATGTCTGCGTCTGTAAGTGCCTGAATGGCAGCTGCAACAGCTTTCATTCTGGCCCCCATTTTAGCTCCGAGAGATTTGAAGTTAGGTTTAATCTTTTTCTTGATGAAACCTTCAGTTTCTGTAAGATAATCAATCCCTTTCACATTTACTTCACTTTTTATCAAATCTTCCACTTTCGCAATCTGCTCTTGCATGTGAACACTTGATACCGGAATCAGGATCTTTTGTAACGGCTGACGCACCTTGATATTCACCTTCTTACGTAGGGATAATACCAGGGAAGAGATATCTTGAGCCAACTGCATTCTTTCTTCCAGTTCAGGATCTATCGCTTTAGCATCGGCAACAGGGTAATCTGTATGGTGGATAGATTCCGCTTTGCTACGACCGGTTACCTTGTTCAGGTTGTTAAACATCCAATCTGTAAAGAATGGAGATACCGGCGCCATCAGTTGGATTACCTTTTCCAAGCACTCGTAGAGGGTCTGGTAAGCGCTAATCTTATCATGTTCGTATTCTCCTTTCCAGAATCTACGACGGCAGAGACGAACGTACCAGTTACTCAGGTGTTCATCCACAAAACGCTCAACGGCACGGCCTGCTTGTGTAGGCTCATAGTCGTCCAGGTAAGCGGTTGCTTCCTTCACGAGGGAGTTCAGTACGGAAATGATCCAACGATCGATCTCCGGACGTTGTTCCAATGGAATGTAAGCCTCCTTGAATGTGAAATTATCCAGGTTGGCATACATCGCGAAGAAGTTATAGGTATTGTAGAGGGTACCAAATAATTTACGCTGTACTTCGCCTACACCTTTCACATCGAATTTCAGGGAATCCCATGGAGAAGCATTGGTAATCAAGTACCAGCGGGTAGCGTCTGCACCATATTGGGCAATGGTTTCAAATGGATTCACCACGTTGCCGAGGCGTTTACTCATTTTCAGACCATTGGCATCCAGTACTAAACCATTGGAAACCACTGTTTTATAAGCTACAGTATCGAACAGCATTACGCCGAGGGCATGCAGGGTATAGAACCAGCCACGTGTTTGATCCACACCTTCCGCGATGAAATCAGCAGGAAACGCCTGACGGCCATCTACTAATTCTTTATTCTCAAACGGATAGTGCTGCTGTGCAAAAGGCATAGCGCCAGAATCAAACCAAACGTCAATCAAGTCTGGCTCACGACGCATCGGTTTACCGGATTCGCTCACCAGGATGATATCATCCACATATGGTTTGTGCAGATCCAGGATACCTTCATGCAGGTATGATTTATTCACATCTCCACCCAGCACTTCATTGGCTTTGCGAATTTCTGTATTCAATTCTTCGATGCTGCCAATGCATTTTTCTTCCGCACCATCTTCTGTACGCCAGATTGGTAAAGGAGTTCCCCAGTAGCGACTGCGACTCAGGTTCCAGTCCACCATGTTTTCCAGCCAGTTGCCGAAGCGGCCTGTACCGGTAAACGCAGGTTTCCAGTTGATAGTTTTGTTCAATTCAATCATCCTATCTTTTACAGCAGTGGTTTTGATGAACCATGCGTCCAGCGGATAATATAATACTGGTTTATCTGTACGCCAGCAATGTGGATAGGTATGTTCATATTTCTCCACTTTGAAGGCACGGTTTTCTTTCTTCAGTTTTACCGCGATGTCTACGTCTACATCTTTATAGTCCGGATCATCTTTATAGTTCTTCACATATCTGCCGGAGAATTCTCCCACATTATCTGTGAATTTACCGGCTTTATCCACCAGGGTGAGGATACCGATACCATATTTTTTACCTACACGGTTATCGTCTGCACCGAAGGCTGGAGCCGTATGTACGATACCGGTACCATCTTCTGTAGTAACGAAATCGCCCACCAGGATGCGGAATGGATCTCCTTCTTCTGGTTGTGCATAAGGCAACAATTGCTCATAGCGAACATTCTCCAGATCCTTACCTTTAAAGCTGGTCAGGATTTTCCATGGAATTACTTTGTCTCCTTCATTGTAGGAGCTCATTTCCAGGTTTTCCCCTTCTGCTTTGAAGTATTTATGCAACAGGACTTTCGCCATCACCACCTTGATAGGCAGGTGTGTGTACTGGTTGAAGGTTTCTACGAGAACATATTCAATATTTCCGCCAACTGTCAGACCAAGGTTGGAAGGTAAAGTCCATGGAGTGGTGGTCCAGGCGAGGAAGAATACTTCATCGTTGCCGGCAGCGTCGAAAAGGAATTGGGAGTTTTCCGCCTTTTGCGCTTTGAACATGGCTACAACAGTGGTATCCTTAACATCTTTGTAGGTACCTGGCATATTCAACTCTGCGGAGCTCAGACCAGTTCCGGCAGCAGGAGAATAAGGCTGGATGCTGACACTTTTATACAGAAATCCTTTTTGGTAGAGGGTTTTGAGCGCCCACCAGAGGGATTCGATATAATTATTGTCGAAGGTGATGTATGGGTGTTCGAGATCAACCCAGTAGCCCATCTTCTTGGTCAGTTCATCCCATTTATCTTTATATTTCAATACCTCCGTGCGGCAGGTATCATTATATTCTGCAATAGATATTTTCTTACCAATATCTTCTTTGGTAATACCCAGCATTTTTTCAACGCCTAATTCTACTGGCAATCCGTGGGTATCCCATCCGCCTTTACGTTTCACCTGGAAGCCCTGCATCGTTTTATAACGACAAACCAGGTCTTTCAAGGTACGTGAGATTACGTGGTGAATACCAGGCAATCCATTGGCGCTGGGTGGGCCTTCATAAAATACAAACGGAGTAGCTCCATCACGAACGTCCACGCTCTTTTCAAAAGCCTGGTGCAGCTCCCATTGCTGGAGTATATCTTTCTCTATCTGAGGTAAATTCAGTTGGTTATATTCCTGATATTTGCTGGACATAAAACAATTCCCCGTCCTTTGATGTTATATGATACAATAATTGATTAAAATTGTGCGAAGTTAATAAAATAGGCCGGGACCTAAAGATGTCGGTACCGTAATTTTGCCGGTTTTCAAACTTTTTTTGTGTTTTTATTCGTAAATTACAATAAAGAGTATTTAATTTACGTTTTTGGCATTGTTTTGGTGTCCAAAAGGGAGAATTGAGAAACCTGGTAAATTTTTTAACCCAACGGTAAAACCATATCTTATTATGAAAAAGTTGACGTTAATTATTTGCGCGGTCTTGGTCTCTTCCGGCATAACTTTTGCACAGCAAAAAAAATCAGTTAAGAAAACAAAAACTGTTGCACCAAAGGTGGAAGCACCCGTAGCAGTGAAAAGCTCTTTTGAACAGAATTTTGCAGGTACAACTGACGCCAAGTGGACAAAGACAAGTGCTGGACATTGGAACGTTAGTTTCCTGAAAGAAAATATTAAAACTGTAGCAGAGTATAACGCCGATGGAGGCTGGGTAGCCACCAGAAGTGAGTACGACGCACAGAACTTGCCGGAATCAGTGGCAACAACACTGAAAACAAAATACCCGGCTGCTACCATCAAAGATGGCTGGAAAATTGAAAGGGCAGATGTTGCTGCCTACTACAAAGTAACTATTCAGGATAATGGCGCAGATAAGGCAGTGCTACTGAACGATGCAGGCACCATCACTGAATAATTTTAAATTCGTATTTCATAGGTATAGGGATAAATAGGACAGACCCTGCTCTTTTGGGCGGGGTTTTTTCATACCCGTAGGTTTCTTTCTCGCAAAGGGCGCAGAGGAGCAAAGAATTGTTTTTTATTGTTTGTTGGTCATTAGAATTATCAGTACTCCAAACTATCTAAAACCTACTTGACATATTAGGCAACCATGTTTCACAATCCCTTTGCAATCTTATTTCTTTGCGCACCTTGCGCGAAACAAAAAATCGCTTTGCATGAATATGCAAAGCGATTTTATAATGTGGTCAAAACCTTTCTGGCAAGTAATGCACTTTCAAATGGTGTTTGATATTGCAAGTAGATTTATGGCTTTACTTACTTTTTGCCAGCCAAGTTTCTTCCATGGTCAAATCTGATAAGGAAGCTTTGGAAGTGCGAATCGATATCCGCTTATCGTGACACAAAGAAACGATGATATTCCGGCTTCCGTTTATCGGATCGGGAAATCTATTAATCAAATTGGGAAAATATGCAAAACCCTTTGCAGTAAAGGATTAGCGAAGCAATAATTCACAAGGCTTGAGCCCTGTATGCTTCTTAAATGCAGTGGAAAAATGGGAGATGCAGGAATACCCCATCAGCATCGCTACTTCTGATACAGACATCCCTTTTTCATATAACAAACCTTTGGCTTTCTCCATACGCTCTTTCTGGAAGTAGTCGTATATAGTAGTGCCATACATCGCTTTGAAGCCTTTCTTTAGATAACACTCATTCATCGCCACCCGACGCGCCAGATCGCGGATAGTCACCGGCGAATCCAATTGCTCCAACAGAATAGCCCGCGCTTTCTCAATCTTCTCGCGGTCTTCCATTTGTGTGAGGAACCTACAACCGTAACGTTCATCGGTATCGTTCTGGATAAATTGATCAGAACTGAACAACAACAACTCCAGCGCTTTACTCTGTAAGAAGATATTCTTCAGCATTCCATCGTAATTGTGATGTACCAATGTTTCCAGCACTGCTTTGGATTTAGTGCATGGCTGAATAGTTTTCACAAATGGCTTACGGGACTGCATTTCCAGGAAAGAAACAGAAGTAGATCCTTTTTGCAAGGATTGTATAAAGGAAGGTTGAAATCTAACAGTGATCAGGTCTACAGAGGGTAACTTTTCATCACACGCTTTGTGCTTTGATTCCGCACACACTTGATCTGTACAACCAGGGTTCTTACAATACTTATTGCCAGCAACACAATACTTCAGCTCAATAGCAGCAGCATGGCCTCTTTTAGCCGGCTGATATACCACCATCGCCACATCTTCCACCGGCAAAGGCTTATCATAAGTGAATCGCTGCAAGGTGAAATCCAGACAGTCAGGAACCGACACCTGATCCTGCTCCACCAGTTGCAACTGATCGCTCATGGCTGGCTGAGGAATGGCCAGTGCTAATATTTCCTGTACTTCTTTCATCTTGCTGTCGTGTTAAAAACCTCACAAATTTAGGCATTCAGTTTTAATTGAAAATTATTATGACAGTCCCCTTACAATCATCGAGACTTTTCAATATATTTAAAAGTTCATATACAGGAATAACACGGGGCAATTGACGTAACTTTAGGACATTCAGTTATACATGGAAAGGAAGTATTATATCAACAAGACTTTGAAGGTGATCCTGGTCATTGCCGGAATACTGGCAGGAGTTATTTTCGCATTGGGATTCTACCTGAACCAACGCTGGAATGGCATGATGCGGGAAGAA
The DNA here is from genome assembly GCF_019236475.1 of Chitinophaga sp. Taxonomy (GTDB): domain Bacteria; phylum Bacteroidota; class Bacteroidia; order Chitinophagales; family Chitinophagaceae; genus Chitinophaga. The sequence goes on along the minus strand of NZ_JAFAIX010000012.1, from coordinate 1,079,956 downwards.
CTCAAAAGCTATGTACGGGATATGTCTGACAGCCTGTATAAAGTGGAATATAAAAGTGCGCGTCTCAATGTACTTACGGGTAGTGTAACGCTCCAAAAAGCCAGTATGGTTATGGATACTGCTGTATATGAGCGTATGCTGCAAAACCATACGGCTCCTCCTGAGTTATACTTGATTAGTGTGGAGAAACTGGAGCTGAAATACTTCAAACCATGGCGGTATTTCCGCAATAAAGAACTGAATGCTGGCCTATTGAAGGTAACCTGTCCGACGATCGTAATAGAACAAAATGCCAATGTCCGAGATACGAGCAAGCCGCTGACGGCCTATCAGCACATATCTCCCAAAATGAAATCTATTCTGATTGGCACACTCGCGCTAGACAGCACGCATGTCAGGTACAAATTTATCAGGAAGGATTCCTCAGTAGTGGAGCATGAATTTAGGAACCTGAGTATCCGGGTAAATGATTTCCTGATAGATTCCAAAGCCCTGAATGATCCTACCCGCTTTCTCTATGCCAGGAATTACGAAATCGGTATGCGAGATTATGCTTCCAGAACAAAGGATAGTCTTTATTTCCTGAATATTAACAGCATACGCTATGAGGCTGCGGAACGCATTCTGAGAATCGGAGGGATAGAAATCACACCCAGGTATGAAAAAGAAGCGTTTAAACAGTTGCTGGGCTATCAACAGGATTATTATCACGTGGCGATGAGCGATATCGGCGTGTATAACATCAATCCGAAGCTATTGCTACAGGATCAACAGATTTGGGCGGATAAAGTGGTGATAGGAGGAGGGAAACTCGAGATTTATCGGGATCGAAGCTTACCACTGCCGCCAGGGGATAAACTGGGGCAATTTCCCAACCAGGTACTGGCCAAATTTGATGTACCCTTGATGGTGGATACGTTGATGGGGCATCGGGTGAACCTACAGTATATAGAAACCAATCCTGAATCCGGGCGCACAGGGGAACTGCGTTTGAGCAATGTCAATGGTCGTATTTTGAATATTACCAATGTGGATTCGTTGGTCAAGAAAAACAATCACTGTATTGCCGACATAGACGCCATTTTGATGAACAGCGGTAAGTTGGCCGCCCGTTTTGATTTCGTCCTTGGCAGCAAAACCGGTAACTTTGCAGTATCAGGAGAGCTGAAAAATATGAATGGTAAGGAGTTAAATCCCGTTACGAAACCGCTGGGAAAAGTGGAGATCCGATCCTGCCATATCCATGAACTGAGTTTCCAGATTAAGGGAGACGAGCGTAAGGCTTCCGGACAGGTTAAACTACTGTACGATCATCTCAGAATTGCTATTCTTAAGGAAGATAAAGAACACAATGAGTACGTCCGGAAGGGGCTTATGAGCCTTTTAGCCAATATTATGGCCCTGAAAGAAAGTAACCCTTTGCCGGGAGAGAATGTGAGAATTAGCCGGCCTACCTTGCAGCGGGATGTTAAGAAGTCTTTTTTCAACCTGGTGTGGAAAACTATCTTCATGGGGGTGAAGGAAACCGCAGGGACTGGCAAAATATAGAAAGAAAACTGTACATCCATCCTACTTAAAAACAGTTGTTTTTTTATTGAAATAAGGCTTATTTTTCGTACTTTTGCATGATTGTCGACACATTTTATTTCTAATAGATTTTACACCAACATATGAGCGAAGAATTAGTGCAAGCAACCAGCCCCAGCAACAGTTATAATGCGGGGAGTATCCAAGTATTGGAAGGTCTGGAAGCCGTGCGCAAGCGCCCGGCCATGTACATTGGCGATATCGGTATTAAGGGTCTTCACCACCTGGTTTACGAGGTTGTGGATAACTCCATCGATGAGGCGCTGGCCGGATATTGCAAAAACATTGATGTAACTATCTTGGAAGATAATTCCATCCGTGTTGTGGATGATGGCCGTGGTATCCCTGTAGGAATTATTCCAAAAGAGGGACGTTCTGCACTGGAAGTTGTAATGACCGTATTACACGCCGGTGGTAAATTCGACAAAAACACCTATAAAGTATCCGGGGGTCTGCACGGTGTGGGTGTGAGCTGCGTAAACGCGCTCAGCTCCCGTCAGCATGTTATCGTTCGCACCGAAGGGAAACTTTTTGAGCAGGAATATCACCGCGGTATTCCACAGTACGCCGTACGTGAAATTGGCGTATCTGATAGCACCGGTACTACTGTACACTTCAAGCCAGACAACGAAATCTTTAAGGAAACTACCTATAACAGGGAAATCCTGGCCGGCCGTTTACGCGAACTGGCTTACCTGAACCGTCAGATTCGTATCACCCTCACTGACGAGCGTGAAAAAGATGAACACGGCCAATTCCATAAAGAAGTTTTCTATTCTGAAGGCGGTATTATGGAATTTGTACAGATGCTTGATAAGAATGGTCGCAGAAACGCACTGCTGCCTTCTCCTATCTTCATCGAAGCACAGGACAAAGATTCCAATGTTGCCGTAGAAGTAGCATTGTTATATAATGACTCTTTCAGTGAGAGCATTTTCTCCTATGTGAATAACATCAACACCATAGAAGGTGGTACACACGTAGCCGGTTTCCGCCGCGCGATCACCCGTGTATTCAAATCCTATGGCGATAAGAATAAATTATTTGAGAAATCAAAGGTAGAAGTGACCGGAGATGACTTCCGCGAAGGTTTGAGCGCTATCATCAGCGTAAAAGTACCTGAGCCTCAGTTTGAAGGTCAGACCAAAACCAAACTCGGTAACTCCGATGTAATGGGTGTGGTAGACAGCTCTGTTGCCAGCGTACTGGAAGCATACCTAGAAGAGCATCCTCGTGAAGCTAAAACCGTTATCAATAAAGTAGTATTGGCCGCTCAGGCGCGTGAAGCCGCTCGTAAAGCCCGTCAGTTGGTACAGCGTAAAAGCGTGATGACCGGTAGCGGTCTTCCTGGTAAACTGGCTGATTGCTCCGATAACGATCCAGAAAAATGTGAACTCTACTTGGTCGAAGGGGATTCCGCGGGTGGTACAGCCAAACAAGGCCGTAACCGTCAGTTCCAAGCGATCCTCCCACTGAGAGGTAAAATCCTCAACGTGGAAAAAGCCATGGAGCACAAAATCTACGAAAACGAAGAGATCAAGAATATCTTCACCGCTTTGGGTGTTACCATTGGTACAGAAGAAGATGATAAGGCGCTGAACCTGGCCAAACTGCGCTACCACAAGCTCATCATCATGACGGATGCTGACGTGGACGGTAGTCACATCGCCACACTGATCCTGACCTTCGTATTCCGTTACATGAAAGCCATGGTAGAACAAGGTTATGTGTACATCGCACAACCGCCACTGTACCTGGTGAAAAAAGGTAAAGAACAAGAATACTGCTGGACAGAAGAACAACGTAGAGCAGCTATCGCCCGTATTGCAGGCAATGGCCGTGAAGACAGCGTTACTGTACAGCGATATAAAGGTCTTGGTGAGATGAACGCAGAACAACTGTGGGATACTACCATGAACCCAGACAATCGTACCCTGAAACAAGTAACTATTGAAAGCGCTGCAGAAGCAGATCGCGTATTCAGTATGTTGATGGGTGATGAGGTGCCTCCTCGTCGTGAGTTCATCGAATCTCATGCGAAGTATGCTAAGATTGATGCATAAGCCCGAAGGGCTTATATTATAAAAGGAAAGGGGGTTGACGTCTGCGACGTCAACCCCCTTTCCTTTTTATCTTTTGTTGTGCCTGCCCGCTGGGCAGGCACAACAGGCAGGAGAGTTTTGCGTTCATTCCCTTTGGGCAAATTGGAGGAATAACTGCCCTGCGGGCAGGAACGAGAGGCAGCAAGTTTTGCTAATGTTACATACTGCGGCTGATAACGAAATTCGCCATGAGTTGGTAAATGAATACCCCTATCAGCATAATATTCATGCATATATTATTATCGAAGTCGCCACCTGTTGTGAAAGACATCCAGATGCCGCCTATTCCCATCACGGCGAGGCCTAGGGTGTACACCAGGAAGAGGGTTCTCCGTTTTTTATCGTGGGATGCATACAAGCTGGAAACTGGCAACATCATCACACCCGATGTAATGGCGAGTGCCACTAGCGGAACGAAGGAGGTGATCCAGTAGGCGCCTGCCGCCAGGATGGCCACCAGCAAGAGTATTCCTACAATAGTGGATACGCGGGTTTCTTCTGGTGTGAGGGCATAGCGACCGTATGGATTTAGTCGCAGGAAAAGGTTGCTGATAGGCAATATCAGCCAGGTGCTGATGGCCATTACTGCAAACAGGATGTATAACGGAAAAAATACGTTGCTGGCTATACGACCTAAAATGAAGATCGCGATAATAATTCCCCATTGCACCCCTGCTTTCTGTTTCCCCATGAAAAAAGCATATTTCAGGAACTGGCGATAGAGCCAATACCTTGCTTTCATGGCCTGTACCATCCCTTCTTTAGCGAAAGATTGGTTCGGGTCCAGTTTCAAGGATTCCCTGAAATGTTCCAGCGCCTGACGGTGATCGCCGGCCTGTAGCCATTTCCAGCCGATGTTTGCGTGGGTATAGGCATTTTCCGGATTGCGTTCCAGCGCTTCACGGAGGTCAGAGAAAGCTTCCTCTTTACGGCCCAGATTGAACAGGGCATTAGAGCGTAAGTTAAGACAGGCCTGGTTTTCAGGATCTAAGGCCAAGCCTTCTTCTGCTTTAACGAGGGCTTCTTGGTAATCTTTTTTATAGAGCAGGATCTGGCTCCACATCGCGAAATAATCCGGCTCATTCGGGTTTACCGCCACGGCTTCACCGATGGCCATAATAGCCGCGCTGAGCTGATTCTTATTAAAGGCAATGCGGGCGCGCAGGTACAGGAACCTATCGTCAGCGGGCGCCATACCAAGGGCGTTGCTGATAATATGTTCTGCTTCTTCAATATTATTTAATTCCAGGTAGCAGATGGTTAGTAGAAAAAGTCCGTCAATATCGTTGGCATAAGTGCTAAGATGTTGGCGTAGTGTGGTCACTGCATCCTGGACGCGGCCTTGTTGCATCAGCAATTGAGCGCGTTGTATCAATAAAGCCATATGCTATTTCTTAATATCCAGGTATTTCAAAACGTCGTCGTAAAGGCCGGCTTCATTCGAATACAGCGCGTAGTTGCGGGCTGTATTGAACCATTCCCTGGTAGTAGCACGGTGTGCTTTAGTAGCCTTGATGAGATCTTTCTGGGTGATTGGTTGTGGAACGCCTTTCTGGAGGGCTTCCATCAGTTTATCTTCAATTGCTAAGTCTACGATGGCTTTCAGATCTGCGCCGGAATAACCCGTCGTAACTTTTGCGACAGCGCGGTAGTCGATATCTTCCACCGGTTTGTTGCGGAGTTGGATGCGCAAGATTTCCTCGCGGCCTTCCTGATCTGGTGGTGCTACGAAGATGATCCTGTCGAATCGGCCAGGGCGGCGGAAAGCCGGGTCCAGGCTCCAAGGAGCATTGGTAGCGCCAATGATTAGCACATTATCGTTGTTGGCGGCGATGCCGTCCATTTCGGAGAGGAATTGGTTGATGAGATGACTCGCACCACTGTTGCGCATAGAGCTGCGATTGGCGCCGAGGGCATCTACCTCATCGAAGAACAGTACGCATGGCTTGGATTGGCGGGCCAGTTCAAAGAGACTATGCAAGTTTTTCTCACTGTTACCGATCCACATATCCAGTACATCATGGATACCTACATTGATGAATTCCGCCTGTATTTGGCCGGCAGTAGCACGGGCCAGGTATGTTTTACCGCAGCCTGGAGGGCCATATAATAATATACCGCCACCAGCTTTTTTACCGTAGGCTTTATATAGATCCGGGAATTGTAGTGGCTTAATGATTTTCAGGTCTATTTCCTGTTTTTCTCTATCCATACCACCGACGTCGCCGAAATTGATTTCCGGTTTTTCGAGGGTGAATATCTTTTCTATTTCTTCCTCTTCATCCATAGAAGGGGACGACTGCTGTTGCGGCATTCTGAAATAGCCGTCCAGGGCTTCATCGCGGAAGCCGGGATTGAGCTGTAGCAGATGTTGGTACATATCTCTGGCTGCTTCCAGGGAGTTTTCTTTCACCAGAATTCTACAATGAAGCAGGAGTGCATCGAAGTTGTCTGGGTCCTGGTGTTCCAGTTGTTCCAGTACTACAATGGCTACAGAATATTTCTGCTGATGATAGAAAGTGCGGGCCAGTCCTAATTGGGCTGGTATATTATCATGAGAGAGTTCCAGTACTTTTCTGTATTGTTCTTCGGCCTGCTGATATTGAAAATCTTGCAGTAGCACCTGGGCGAGATGCAGTCGCAGAGGCACATTCTCCGGGGAAAACTGCACGGCTTCCTGTAATTGTTTGATCACTTCGGACGACATAATGCGCTTAGATTAATTAATGGCGTAAGATCGTAATAATAGGTAATTAGGTGGAGAAAAATATTGTTAAATATGAATTTTAGAGAGACACGGGCTTCCCGAGCGGCTCGTGTCTCCCGAAACACCCTTTATGATTTTTTCTTATAAATATTTTATATAATCTGTAATTTTCTACATATATTGCGAATGTATTTTATCCCTATGCCAAGATGCTCACCGGCATCCTATGTCGATTATAAAAGATTGCTGGTCGGGAAGTTATGCCTATTGTCGCGACCAGCAGTTTATCCATACCTGTGAAATTGACGCCAGCTACTTGCGTTCCGGGATTACTCTGGGCATACTATCATCACTCAAAATAATTAACTATGAGATTTACCCTATGGTTAGTGGCAATGATTGCCATAGTAACTGTTTTCGTTGGCTGTCAGCCTTCCAAGGATGGAATGCCTGCCAGTTACTTTAGTTTCAGGTTGGGGGATACGACTTACACCTCTTCCTCCACAGAAACAACGTTGGCGTTGGATACTGCAGAAAAGAAGATGGCCTTAACCATCAATGGGATCACCAATAACTTTAATCAACACATGTCGCTCACCCTGTTTTTCCCGGATTCCGCTAAGGCAGGTCAATATAATACAGATGTATTCTTGATTTTATCGGATGTGAAAGCGAATAAGGTAATGTATTACTGTATGGGAACAGGGATCAAAATTAATTTAAGTAGCATCAATAGTAAACATGCCGAAGGTACATTCTCCGGCACTTTAACCAGTGGTGAAATTGAAAAACCTTTAACGGACGGGACTTTTAAAGTCAATTATTAGTAAATCATCGTTTTAAGATCTAGCGGCCCTGCTTATAAAAGCGGGGCTTTTTTTTACTAGAACGTTATAGTTTTCAATAGGTTGTATTAAAATTAAAAATTTAACATATCTTAAGTAATCTGTTAACATTAAGTTCATCAAATCGATACTTTTTAAACTCATTTTTGGGAAATAATCATCAGTTTGGGTTAATCATACCAAGCTCTTAACAATTCCGTAATCTTCTGTTAACATTCCGGTTGCTTTGAGTTTATTCCTTTGCGGAGTAAATACAGACAGCAACTTTTATGAAATCATTTATTACGTTATTAACTAGCTTATTAGTACTGTTCTTTTACAGTGTGCAAGCTCAGGTAACAACTTCCTCCATCACAGGGAAGGTAGCAGATCCAAAAGGACAGGCCATCCCAGGAGCCACGGTAGTAATATTGAACGTTTCCACCGGTATTAAAGCTGGTACTCAGACTAACACTGACGGACGTTACATCATCAACAACCTTAACCCAGGTGGTCCTTACACTATCACTGTTTCTTTCATCGGGTACAAGGCAGAAGAGGCTAAAGAAATTAACCTCCCACTGGGTTCCACTCAATTCTCCTTTAAATTAGCAGAAGAATCAAAATCGTTGAATGAAGTAGTTATCACTGGTAATGGTGGTAAAAAAGAAGGCGTAAGAGTAGGACAGGAGCAAATCAAACGCATTCCTTCCTTGAATCGCAGTCTGCAGGATATGACTAAGATCACTCCTCAGAGCAGCAACAACTCTTTCCTGGGTACTAACTACCGTTATAATAACGTTACCCTGGATGGTGCGATCAACAACGATGCGATTGGCTTTAGCCCATCTCTCGGTGGTCAGTCTAGCACTAGCGGTCAGCCAGGTAGCTCTACTCGTACTAACCCTGTTTCTCTCGATGCGATCCAGGATGTACAGGTATTACTGGCTCCATTTGACGTAAAAGTGGGTAACTTCCTCGGAGGTTCTATCAACGCTGTAACCCGTAGCGGTACCAACGAATTCCATGGTTCTGTTTATGGTTATGGTCGTGGTGCTTTCATGATTGGTAAAAACAAAGCAGGTGACGGTTCTAAAATCCCTTCTGATTTCCATGATTATCAGACAGGTGTTCGTTTGGGCTTCCCTATCATTAAAAATAAACTGTTCTTCTTCACCAACGCAGAAATCACTCGTCGTGTAGATCCAGTTATCCTCGCTGCTGGTACGCCAGATGTAGCGAATATCCTCAGCGAAAAAGATGCGATGGATATCACTGCTAAAATGAAAGAATATGGTGTGGATCCAGGAACTTATGGTAATACTTCCATCTATTCCAATTCCAACAAATTCTTCAACCGCATTGACTGGCACATCAACTCCAAACACACGTTGACAGTGCGTAACAACACTATCACATCTGAAGCTACCAACCTGGAACGCGATCAACAAAACTTCCGTTTCAAAGGTATCGACTTCAAACAAACCAATAACCAGACTTCTACAGTAGCTGAACTGAAAAGTAACTTCAACCCAACTGTTTCCAACAGCTTTATTCTGGGTTACTCTTCTGTACATGACTTCCGTGATCCACTGTCTAATCCTGCTACTCCGCAGATCCAGATTGCTGGTAAAACACCTGGTACTACTATCTTCTTGGGTACTGACCGTGAAGCTAGTATCTTCAACATGAGACAGAAAACTTTTGAAGTAACTGATAACGTTACCATCTTCAAAGGTAAAAATACCTTCACCTTCGGTACGCACAATGAGTTCTATAACATCACCTATGGTTTTGTTAACTCTTGGAACGGCCGTCTGGACTACAACTCTGTAGCTGACTTCCTGAACAACAATCCTTCTCGTGTACGTGGTAACTATAACTACGCTAACAACTCTCGTGATTATATCATGAGCAATCCTCCAGCACAGTTCAAAGTAAACCTGTTGAGCCTGTATGGACAAGACGAGATTCAGTTGACTGATCGTTTCAAAATCACTCCGGGTATCCGTCTGGACTACACTGGTATTCCAAACAAACAGCCTTTGAGCGACAAAACCACCAAAGCGCCTGTTGATGCTAACTACGGAACTACCTACACCTACACTAAACCACAGGATATCAAAAATGACTTCCTGAACAATGTACAGATCTCTCCACGCTTAGGCTTTAACTACGATATCAAAGGTGACAACACTATGGTACTGCGCGGTGGTACTGGTTTATTCACCGGTCGTATTCCTTTCGCATGGTTAGGTTATGCATTCTACAACAACGGTGTAACTTACGGTGCTTACGATCAGAAATCTTCTGCTAAACCATTTGTAAATACTCCGCTGCCTGCTGCTCAACCTTCTGCAAACGGTATCGCTGATTTCGCAAAACAGAACGGTGTTAATGTTAACGATCCTGCGAGTGCTACTCAGGTGGATCTGATCGACAACAACTTCAAAATGCCTCAGGTATGGAGAAGCAGCCTGGCATTTGATTACACTACTCAGGATCAGTGGAAATTCACTGTAGAGGGTATCTTTACCAAAGTAATCAAAGACCTGATGTTCCAACAAGTGAACCTGGTTGACAATCCTACTTACTACGCTTACGATGTAAACAAACAACAGCCTATCTTCTCCGGTAAAAAAATCAACCCGCTGTACACCAACGCTTACCTGCTGTCTAACACTGACAAAGGTTACCGTTACAGCATTACCGGTCAGATCACCAAGACTTTCCCTTGGGGCTTGAACTTCATGGCCGCTTACACTTACGGTCAAGCGAAAGATATCACCAACGGTATCCGTAACTCCATGGAGTCTAACTGGCAACTGAACCAGGCACTGAACCCTAACAACCCAGGTCTGGCTTACTCTAACTTCGACATCCGTCACCGTATCGTAGCAACTGCTAACTACAGACAAGATTGGGGTACTAAAGGTAAATGGCTCACTAACTTCAGCCTGTTCTTCAGCGCTCAATCCGGTACTCCTTATACCTATGGTTTCGTAAACGCTACCATCCAGGGTACTCCACAGCAAGTGAGCCTGGCTTACATCCCTACTGATGTAACCGAAGCACAGAAATTCTTTGTAGACATCGCTGGTGGTAAAACCGCTGCACAACAAGCTGCTGATTTCATGGCTTATGTTGATGGTAACAAATACCTGAGCACTCGTAAAGGCAACTTCACTGAGCGTAACGGTGGCCGCACTCCATGGAACTATCAGGCTGACTTCCGTCTGTCTCAGGACCTGAACATTAAAACAGGTAAACGCACTCACACTATCACCCTGACTTATGATATCGTGAATCTGACTAACCTGTTGAACAAAAACTGGGGTATCCAAACATTCTCTCCAAACACTTTCAACTCTACTTCAAGTGTTGGTCTGAGTGCAACCAAAAATGCTCCTGTTAACGGTTACCCAATTTACACTTGGTCTAACCCAGGCACTCCTTATGCAACAGACTTCTTCGGATCAAGATCTCAAATGCAACTTGGTCTGAGATATAGCTTCTAATATTGAGTTAGTAAGAACAATATAAAAAGGGCTGACCACATGGTCAGCCCTTTTTGTTTTATCCGTATAGCTGTTATACTTATTTGATGCTGAATACAGCTCTTACTTCGCCACGTACTTTGATCGTTTTGAAATCTATATCAGAGATACCGCCACCCATTGCATCAGCAGATTTAGCATACATGTTTACTGCCATTGGATGAACATCGGAATAGCTATCTGTATTGATTTCCTGGATTTCCAGGATACCACCCAGTTTCTCACCAATAGCGTTTACCATATAATCCGCTTTTGTTTTAGCAGCCTGCAGTGCTTTTATCTTAGCTTCTTTGCGGTATTCTTCCATTTTGCTGGAAGTATAAGAAGTGATTCGAGTGCTTTCAATACCTTCTGCATCTACAGCGCCCAGGATGATATTGATTTTATCCAGTTTATTCAGCTTCAGGCGATATTGTTTGCTGGCCATGAATTCCAGTGGATTTTTCTTTTTACGCAGCCAGTCGTAGTTATATCCGGATACATTTTCCACAGTGAGATTTTCTTTCGGGATACCCGCATCTACTACCGCTTTCTGTAATTGTTTTTCCAGCTCAGTGATTTCCACTTTGGTTTTACCTTTCAGGTATTCTTTCAGGGAAATCTGGAAATAGATTTCGTCAGGAGTTATTTCTATTTCAGAAGAACCGGTTACTTCGATTTTCTTCTCAGTTGGTTTATTGTCTGCAGCCTGTGCAAATGTGGTCATCGCTAAAAATAATCCTGCGGCTAATAACATTACCTTTTTCATGTGTCTATGTTTTTTCTTTGTAAAAAATGTTCTTTGTGAATTACGACAACATGATGCGGGATCATGATGCGTTTCCATAAAGCGGGGTGAAAAATTTTTGATTAAAAAATAAAATACATGCGTTTCGAGTTAAAAATGAAACGATTACATCCAAAAAATGTTACAAAAAATTTTTAGTGACGGCTGTCGGTCATGCCTTTCAGGAAGTCGAAGAGGTCGTTCATGTTCTTTATGCGGCTACCAACGAGCATAAAGTTCTTGCCTACCTGTTTCAGTTTCGCGTTGTTGGTGCGGGTTTGAATATAGGTGAGGATATGATTGAACGTAGGGGATTCGAAGTAAGGGGAATCCGGGTTGTTAATAAAGTAGCAGCGCAGGTTTTCTTCTTTGAGCATCATCTTCTCAAAGCCCAATTGAATCGCCATCCAGCGGCAGCGGATCATAGTGAGCAGGTCTTTCACAGGTTCCGGTAATGGACCGAAGCGGTCTACCAGTTCTGTTTCAAAAGCCTGGAGTTTACCTTCTTCAATGATATTATCCAGCTCTTGATAGAGGTTCAGACGTTCCTGGATACTTTCGATATAGGTATCTGGGATGAGGATTTCGAGATCAGTATCGATAGTACAGTCAGACACGAAGTCCTTTTTCTCTTCCAGTTGATCTTTGAAGAGGTCGCGGAATTCATTTTGTTTCAGTTCACGGATAGCTTCGTCCAGGATTTTCTGGTACATATCGAAGCCTATTTCCGCCATGAATCCACTTTGTTCTCCGCCTAAAAGGTTACCGGCACCGCGGATGTCCAGGTCGCGCATAGCGATTTGGAAGCCGCTACCTAGTTCACTGTGTTGTTCCAGTGTTTGCAGGCGTTTACGGCTATCGGCGGGGAGGGTACTCATCGGTGGCGCCAGTAAGTAACAGAAAGCTTTCTTGTTACTACGGCCTACACGGCCACGCAACTGGTGTAGGTCGCTTAATCCAAAGTGATGCGCATTATTGATGATAATGGTATTTGCATTAGGAATATCCACACCACTTTCCACGATGTTGGTACAAACCAGTACATCGTATTTTCTATCGATAAAATCGAGGATAACTTCTTCCAACTGGTGTCCTTCCAACTGACCGTGTGCAGTGGCGATAGACAGATCCGGGCAGAGGCCTTGGATCAATCCAGCCATTTCACCTAGTCCTTTCACGCGGTTATGCACGAAGTAAACCTGTCCGCCGCGTTCTGTTTCATAGTAGATCGCATCGCGGATGAGGTCATGGTCAAACACATGCACTTCGGTTTCTATCGCCTGACGGTTAGGAGGAGGAGTGTTGATAATAGAGAGATCCCGAGCTCCCATGAGAGAGAACTGCAAGGTTCTTGGGATAGGCGTTGCCGTTAGGGTCAGCGTATCCACATTATGTTTTATCTGTTTGAGTTTTTCTTTTGCGCTTACACCGAACTTCTGTTCTTCATCTACTATGAGCACACCGAGGTCTTTGAACTTCACGTCTTTACTCAGCAAAGCATGGGTACCTACGATGATATCAATTTTACCTTCTTCCAGTTTTTTAAGTGTTTCTTTCTTTTCCTTGGAAGATTTGAAGCGGTTGAGATAGTCGACTGTGCAAGGGAAATCTTTCAGACGATCAGCAAAGGTTTTATAGTGCTGGAAAGCCAGGATGGTAGTAGGTACGAGGATCGCGGCTTGTTTGCCATCCACAACGGATTTAAACGCAGCGCGTACGGCCACCTCTGTTTTACCAAAGCCCACATCGCCGCATACGAGGCGGTCCATAGGCGCAGGCGCCTCCATGTCTCTCTTAACATCTGCTGTTGCTTTACTCTGATCTGGCGTATCCTCATAGATGAAGGATGCCTCCAATTCTGTCTGCAGATAAGTATCTGGCGTATGAGAGAACCCTTGCTGGGCCTTACGTACCGCATAGAGTTGGATCAGATCTTTGGCAATATCTTTTACCTGCGTTTTCGCTTTTTCTTTCAGCTTATCCCAGGCATCGCTACCCAGTTTATTGACCCGTGGTTCAACGCCTTCTTTGCCGGTGTATTTGCTGATTTTGTGGAGGGAGTTGATATTTACATACAACAGATCGTTGTTTTTGTAAATAATACGGATCGCCTCCTGCATTTTTCCGCCTACTTCAATTTTCTGCAATCCGCTATAAACGCCCACACCATGATCGATATGGGTTACATAGTCGCCCGGTTGCAATTCCCGCAGCGTTTTCATGGTAATCGCCTTATTCTTGTTGTAGGCTTGTTTTACCTTGGATTTATGAAAACGTTGGAAGATCTGGTGATCTGTATAGCACACCAGTTTGAGGGAGTGATCTATAAAGCCGCGGCTGATAGGCACCGGAATCGGATAGAATACGAACTGGGCTTTTAGATCTTCGAAAATGCTGCGCAGACGTTCCAGTTGGCGCGGATTATCTGCGAATATGAAAAGAGAATATTTACTGCTGTTATGTGTGCCGAGATCCTTCAGGAGCATATCAAACTGCCTGTTGAAGACAGGTTGTTCCTGGGTATCAAAAGCGATGGTTGCTGCATTAAGCCCTTGATCCTGCAGCCAGTCTTTATTTCCGAAGATGATGGAAGTACGTTTTTTCAGTTGTTCCATGAGAACCGCTGCTTTCACGAAATCTTCTTCTTTGAGGAGCATTTCCTCATCTTCATCTACGCGTACTTTCTGGCCGGTTTGGAGGAAATCATCCAGGCGTTGTTCCATTTGTTCGATCACCCCTTGGATATAGGATGGATCTTTCATCCAGACGATGGTATTATCTGGGAGGAACTCTAGCAGAGAGGTTTTAGTATGTTCGGCCGCTCTTGTATCCATATTGGCGATGAGGGTCACTTGGGTGAGTTTACGCTCACTCAATTGAGACTCGGGATCGAAGAGGCGGATAGAGTCGATGTCTTCCCCAAACAATTCTATACGATAAGGTTTGTCGTTACCAAAAGAGTAGATATCGACGATACCGCCACGTACGGCATATTGGCCGGGTTCATATACGAAATCGGTAAAATGAAATCCCCATTCCACCAGTTTTTCCAGGAGTTCATCCACTTTCAGCACGTCGCCTACTTTCAACTGCACCATGTTATTGCTGAAAGCGTTGCTGGCGGCAACCTTTTCCCAAAGGGCTTCTGGGTAGGTGACCAGGATTTTCTTATGTGGACTTTGGCCGGAGAACTTCATCAAAGCTTCTGTGCGCAGCATACTGTGGCTGCCGTTGATGTCGTTGAACTGGCCTGTCTTCTTGAAAGAATCGGGGAAATAGAAGATATCGAGTGCCTGGGAGAGTTGTTCCAGGTCGTTTTGAAAATACGCCGCCTCCTCTTTATCGTTGAGGATGAAGAGATGGTTCGCCTCTGCTTGCGCCCAGGTGCCTACAGCCACAAAATTTATAGCGCTTCCACTGAGGGAAGAAAGCTGAAAGTATTGCGGTGCGGGGGAATTAATCCCTTTCACCAGGGTTTGCAGGCGATTATCACGCTGAAATAGTTGTAATACGGCCTGTAAATTCATGAAGGATGCAAAGATACGAAGAAATTAAATTTCTCTTGTAGGAGGAAAGTTAAAAAGAGAAAGGGATGCCAGAATGGTATCCCTTTTACTTCTAGCTTTTGTATTCAGTGTTATTATAATACCTCCCTTTTCCTTTCCGATGATAATAGGTTTATAGGAATAAATCGTTAATCTTTATACACAAACCGTTTCGTTGCATTATAAAAGTTGAAGTTTTCTCCGGGAAGCTTTTTCGAAACATTCACAGCACCCGTTACTGGATAATTCTTGTTATTATATTCATAATTGAATGTATATATAAACGTATTTCCACCGGAAGATTGTTCCATTTCAACTACATTATTAGCACTCAGCCAATAAAACGCAGAGGCGTATCCTAGCATACTGTAAAAGCCGACGGAAGAATATGCATTTCTCTTATTATCATACTTGTAGTTATAGGTAAAAACCACTGGTAACTTGGGATCTCCGGATCTGTAATAGGTATAAACAGATTTTACCAGGTTTGGGCCAGACCAGGTTAATACATTCGATTCGTAAATAGAATCATTGTTGTATGAATATCTTCCTATCAGTTGTTTATTACTGTTATAAACCAGAGATGTGCTGTCTGATGAGTTATTCTTCACTGTGGTTAAAAGGCCCGCTGTATTGTAGTAACACCTCCTAGTGCCGTAAACATCTTCGACCTTTCCTGTTAGTGATTGAGACACGAGCAACAACCGCTTAACCGGACTATTATCATAGAAAAGAAAATCCGACATAAAGTGCTTATCACTATATAGAATGGTAAATTTAGCCACTCCGCTATCCGCGTTATAAGTGAAGTAATGTTGTGTTTTCTCATTATTAGTGGACGTTTCCACTACGGAGTCCAACAAAGCCACTGGCCCTGTAAAAACCGTAGCTGGGGCAGGATTATCCCGTTTAGAACAGGAGACTACAAATACGCAGAATATAAGGGCTGATAGGGACAGCCATGAAGATGTTTTTTTCATCAAGAAGTAAGGGTTAAATGAATAAAAATTTAAGAAAAACATATCAACATTCATACCTATCTAATTAACTATCAATCAACTAGATAATTACATAGTTTCAACCAATTGATTGCTAGTCAAAAAAATAAATAAGAGGTTGATTAAATAGTGGTTTTATATTTTTTGTCGTCCCTGCCCGCTGGGCAGGGACGACAGGCTGAAAAGTGTTTGAAGGAGCCATCACCATGCCATCATTCTTCAACAATTTGCCTTATATTCAGTAATAGAAAATCCCCATTCCACATGACTGAAAACTGGCATACCGGCATTGTTACTAAGATTGTGGACGCAACCCACAACACGCGCAGGTTCTGGATCAAAATTCCCGATATGGAAACCTTTGATTTCAAGCCAGGGCAATTTGTAACGCTCGACCTTCCCATTCACGAAAAAAAGAACAAAAGATGGCGTAGCTATTCTATTGCCTCTCATCCGAATGGTACCAATGAGATAGAACTAGTCATCGTATTGCTGGAAGGCGGCGCTGGCACCCATTACCTTTTCAATGAAGTGAAGGAGGGGAGTGAATTAGTATTAAAAGGACCACTGGGAGTTTTCGTACTACCACCAACGTTAGACACGGAATTATTCTTTATTTGCACAGGTACTGGCATTGCCCCTTTCCGCGCCATGACTAAGTACCTCATGCAACATAACATTCCACATAAAGACATACACCTCATTTTTGGCACCAGATATGAAAAAGACTTGCTGTACGCGGAGGAAATGCGCCAATTGGAAGCGGAGTTTCCAGGGTTTCATTACATCCCTACTTTGTCAAGACAGCAGGAGTGGACTGGGCATAAAGGCTATGTACACCAGGTATATGAGGAGATGCTGAAGGATGACAGGCGACCGGCCAACTTTTATCTATGTGGCTGGAAAGAGATGATAGACGAGGCCAAACAACGGATACAGGCCCTCGGATATGACCGAAAAAGTATACACCAAGAATTATATGGTTAGTCGCATAAACAAAAAGGTCCGGCAGTAGCCGGACCTTTTGCTATATAGTGTTTTAGGAACTATGCTATTTTGTTCAACACCAGGTTTTTCACCTCTGACATAGGAATACGTTCTTGTTCCATGGTATCGCGGTAGCGAATGGTAACAGTACCGTCTTCTTTGGTCTGGTGGTCGATGGTTACGCAGAAAGGGGTACCTACGGCATCCTGGCGGCGGTAACGTTTACCGATGGCGTCTTTCTCTTCGTAGAAGCAGTAGAAGTGCGGTTTGCACTCTGCCATCAGTTGTTGTGCCAGTTCAGGCAGACCATCTTTTTTGGTCAGCGGGAAGATAGCCAATTTGGTAGGAGCCAGTTTTGCAGGCAGGCGCAGTACTACGCGACTGTCTTGTTTTTCTGGTGTACTCAGGTCTTCTTCTGCATAAGCGGAACAGATAACCAACAGGAACATACGATCCAAACCGATAGAAGTTTCGATTACATAAGGAACATAGTTCTGGTTGATTTCAGTATCGAAGTATTGAATTTTCTTTCTGCTGTATTGCTGATGCTGGGTCAGATCGAAATCAGTACGGGAGTGGATACCTTCCACTTCTTTGAAACCAATTGGGAAATCGAATTCGATATCCACTGCGGCATCTGCGTAGTGCGCCAGTTTCACATGATCTTTGAAACGGTATTTAGAAGGGTCGATACCGAGGCTCAGGTGCCACTGCATACGCTCTTCTTTCCATTTCTCATACCATTCTTTCTGGGTGCCAGGGCGTACGAAGAACTGCATTTCCATCTGTTCAAATTCACGCATACGGAAGATAAACTGACGTGCTACGATTTCGTTACGGAAGGCTTTACCCACCTGCGCAATACCGAAAGGTATTTTCATCCTGCCTGTTTTCTGTACGTTCAGGAAGTTAACGAAGATACCCTGAGCGGTTTCAGGACGCAGATATATTTCACTTGCCTCATCGGTTACGCTACCCAGTTGGGTGGAGAACATCAGGTTAAACTGACGTACATCTGTCCAGTTAACGGTACCGCTTACGGTGCAAGCAATTTTATTGTCTTCAATGAGTTGTTTCAGACCGGCGAAGTCGTTATCTGCCAGCAGTTTATCCATGGTAGCCAGGAGGGCCGCGGCATCTGCCTCAGACAATTTCTCTGCATGACCTTCGATCAGGTGATCTACGCGATAACGCTTATTACTGTCTTTGTTATCGATCATGGGATCGCTGAAGTTATCCACGTGACCGGAGGCTTTCCAGGTAGTAGGATGCATGAAGATAGCCGCATCAATACCCACGATATCTTCATGGAGTTGCGTCATGCTTTTCCACCAGTAATCTCTGATGTTTTTCTTCAACTGAGCTCCGTTCTGACCATAGTCATATACCGCGCTGAGTCCATCGTAAATTTCGCTGGACTGGAAAATAAAACCGTATTCTTTACAATGCGATATAATCGCCTGGAATATATTCTGATCTGTAGACATAGTTGCGCAAAGATAAATGTCAAAATTGAAAATATGGATGCAATTATTATTACATCTATATATAATTAATTTTCAAACAATATCAACTTGATTGTTGGTTATTATTTGTAGTAACTTCTTCCACTTCCCGTATCCAGATGGCGTAATCATTGGGGTATATACGGGAGCCAAAGTATTGAACCCAGACCCGGGTAAAGACGGCGCCAAAATAAAGGATGGCGGCAGAGTAATATACCCAAAGGAGAATAATAACGATGGAGCCGGCGGCCCCATAGGCAGAAGAAATTTTGCTGGCGCCCAGGTAATAGCCAATGGCGAATTTACCCAGCATGAACAGGATGGCAGTGGTGATAGCCCCTACCAGTATGTCTTTCCAGCGGATACGTGCATCCGGCAGTATTTTGAAGATAATAGCAAAGAGACACGTGATCACCAGGAAGGTAATGGTGAGATTAGCCACGTATACAGCCAGGTATTCTACTTGCGGGAAAAGCGCCAAGAGTCGATGGTTGAGTACTTCCATCAAACCATTCAACGCCAGCGAAACCAGCAAGATAAAGCCCATACTGATGACCAGGGAGAAAGACAGTAGTCTGTTGAGCAGGAGTTTAATGATACCGCTTTTCTTCGGTTTGGCTTTCAGTTTCCAGATAAAATTGATGGAATCCTGGATTTCTGCAAACACACCAGTGGCGCCAATTACAAGCGTGATACCGCCTACAATGGTAGCCCAACTGACATCATTGGAGAGGGTAGCGCTCTTGATCATAGATTGAATCTGGATAGTAGCATCATTGCCTACCAGTGTACGGATCTGGCTATACACACTACCTTCAATGGACTCCTTACTTAGAAAGAGATCGCAGAGGAAAATAATGATAATCAGCATGGGGGCGATGGAAAATATGGTATAGTAAGATAAAGCAGCGCTTAGCTTCAGGACCTTATCATTCATAAATTCGCTGCCAGACTGTTTTAGCACCTGCCAGATTATCTTTATTTTGCTTTCTCTTTTCATTATTTCAACTTAGGATTATTCACATGTCGGTCTGCATCCCGGATGTTCTTTTTATCAAAGTTCTTTTCCAGCGCAGCGGTCATGTCTACTCCGGTTTGATTGGCGATACATAACAATACCCACATTACATCTGCCAGCTCATCGGCCAGTTCTTTTTTAGTATCACTTTCTTTGGACGACTGATCTCCATACTTTCTGGCCATCACTCTAGCAACTTCTCCCACTTCTTCCGTGAGAATAGCCATATTGGTGAGTTCGCTGAAATAGCGTACACCAGTGGTATTGATCCAGCCGTCTATTCTTTCCTGCGCTTCCTTAATCGTCATGTTGGATAAATTATTTTAAGTAATCCTAAAGATAAGGAAAGCTGCAAAAAAAAGTTCAGGCCAGTAAAAGATTTCCGGCCTGAACAATTAAAATCGTATACCCGATACCGTTACACAATCAAGGTAAGAGTAACGATGGGTCATCAAACATTAATTAGGTCTTGGACCCGCTGCTATGGTAATATCCATAGCACCTTTGTCATTTGGAATGAAGGTTCCATTATTCACCGTCATTCCCAATACATGATGGCCGCAACACTCGTCATACACGGTTTGTATGTTCAGGTTGTAAACTTGTGGCTGGCCATTCACCAGTACTATCAATCTCATTTGTACAAATGCGCCCGGGGAAGGAACAACAGGTTTAATATTCGTGTATATGTATCCGTTGCTTGTATTAGACTGGGAGGGGCTGATTTGCAGGTTCATATTGGTACTCCCTGCCTTCAGGTTAATGTCTTGCAATGGAATAGTTGGTGAAGGACCAGAAACCAGATCCTGTCCAATGGCATTCAAGAGGCGAAAAGACAATGATGTTCCGGGATTAGTGCATAAGACAATGCATTTTTTCTGAGATGATGGGGCGTATAGATCTGTTTTTTTGCAGGAAAGGACCATTAAAAGGCAACAAAACGCCAGGGATATATTTCTTAACATAACAAGGTAACGTTTAACAGGGTTACTTAAAAGGCAGGTAAAATTACCCACCACATCCGTCTGTTAAACGGGGCGCCGGAAGGAAAGTTACAGGCGAATTTATTCCCTGTTCTGGCTATCAATAATAATTGTTACAGGGCCGTCGTTCAGGAGTTCCACTTTCATATCAGCACCAAAAATGCCCCGCTGGATGGTGGTTTCCAAATCTTTTTCCAACTGAAGGATCATTTTTTCATACATAGGGATGGCTATATCCGGCTTACTGGCCTTCAGGTAAGAAGGACGGTTTCCTTTTTTCGTAGAGGCATGCAAGGTAAACTGGCTTACCAGCAGAATATCGCCATGGGCGTCCTTTACAGATACATTCATTACACCCGCATCATCATTGAATATGCGCAAATTCACAATCTTACTGCTCAACCAATGAATATCCTCCAACGTGTCTGCATCTTCTATACCTAACAGTACCAATAATCCCATTTCAATAGCTCCAGTTACGGTCCCTTCTACTGTAACAGAAGCCCTACTTACGCGTTGTATCACTGCTCTCATGTATATTTCAATTTTATCCGGCACGGAAATTAATGGAAATCATTGGTAAATGTTTTAATAACTTGCCCCCGGATAATGTATTCGTACATTACATAGAAAATTATTTAATATATCATGAACATAGATGTAACCCCCGAGATCACATTCCGCACAGCCCGCAGTGGTGGAAAAGGCGGTCAAAATGTGAATAAGGTGGAAACGATGGTGGAAGGTTACTTCGACATTAACGCGTCGGCATTATTGACAGTCGCGCAAAAAAGCATTCTACAAGAAAAGCTTTCCAACCGTATTAATGCAGAAGGCATTTTGCTGGTAAAATCCCAGACAGCCCGTACCCAGTTGGGGAATAAACAGGAAGTGATCCGTAAGGTCAATGAACTGATAAATAAAGCGCTCATTCCTAGGAAAAAACGTATTGCTACCAAACCTAGTAAGGCCATGGTGGAAAAGCGCATACAGTTCAAAAAACGGCTTTCCGATAAAAAGCAGCAGCGCAGAGGAGGAAACTTTGAATAAATTTGTATAAAATCTACAGGCTTTGAGCATTAAGAAACTGGCAGGACAAACGATTTACTACGGCCTCAGCAACATTATCAGCAAACTGCTGAATTATTTACTGACACCCTTTTATCTGGGCATCATCAGCGCCTCCGCTTTCGGGGAGATGTCGACCGCCTATTCCTATGTACCCTTTGCCAATATTGTGCTAACCTATGGTATGGAAACGGCTTTCTTCCGTTTTGCGAAGAAAGATAAGGAACAGCAGGTACTCAGTACCTCCATGATCTCCTTGATCTTTTCTACCATTGGCGCCACCTTACTGCTGTTCCTCCTCCAAAGTCCGATTACCCATTCTCATTCAGGAGAAATGGCCGGTATGGCGGGGCATGCGTCTTTCTATTTCTACATCGTGATGATCATGGCCTTCGACGCCCTGACAGCGATTCCATATGCCCAGTTGCGACTGGAAAACCGGCCACTGCGGTATGCCTACATTCGTATAGCCAATATCGTTACCAATATTGGTTTCAATATTTTTTTCCTGAAGATATGCCCAATGCTGTACAGCTCCGGCCACCACTGGGTACCGGACGTGCTGGGAGGCGGGGCCACCTTGGGATACATCTACCTCAGCAACATGCTGGCCAGCGGCCTTACCCTGGTGATGTTCCTGCCACAAATACGCAGGATCAAATGGGAGTTCAACTCCGGATTGTGGAAAGAGATGATCGTATACGCCCTACCGCTGATTATAGTGGGTATGGCGGGAATGGTCAACGAAACCTTTGACCGTGCCTGGTTCTTGCCTACTTTCCTCCCTGGCAGCGATGAGGAAAAGAAAAAAGCACTGATTGGGATTTACAGTGCCAACTATAAATTGGCCATCCTGATCAATATGTTCATTCAAGGCTTCAGACTGGGAGCAGAACCATTCTTCTTCAAACAGGCGGAGCAAGAAAATCCGCAGAAGGTATATGCCCGTATCATGAAAATCTTCGTGATCTTGTTATGTGCCATGTTCCTGTTTGTAAGTCTTTACCTGAGTGTATGGAAGATTTTCCTCCGCAAACCGGAATATTATGAAGGGCTGCGCATAGTACCATTGCTACTCATGGGGTATATT
The DNA here is from genome assembly GCF_019236475.1 of Chitinophaga sp. Taxonomy (GTDB): domain Bacteria; phylum Bacteroidota; class Bacteroidia; order Chitinophagales; family Chitinophagaceae; genus Chitinophaga. The sequence goes on along the minus strand of NZ_JAFAIX010000012.1, from coordinate 1,057,219 downwards.
TTCCTGGGTATCTATTACAACCTGACTATTTGGTTCAAATTAACCAATAATACCCGTGCTGGAGCGGTTATCACCTTGATATCTGCCGGTCTGGCATTTTTACTCAACTGGTGGTGGATTCCAATTATGGGCTATTTCGGGGCCGCATTGGCAACTATGGTATGTTACCTGGTGCAGATGATTATCTGTTATGTATGGGGACAAAAGCACTACCCAGTGCCATATCATCTCCCTAAAATCCTTACCTACATCACTCTGGCGATAGGGGGTTACTATCTCTATAACTGGATCAACAGCACCTTTATTAGCCCGGGACATATCTATGCGCTCAAAGCTTCTTCCCTGGCATTAGCGACCTTCTTTTTCGTAGCCTATCTCGTCTTTGTTTTCCGGATGGAAAAGAGAGAATTTGCCCGTTTCCCTATTATCGGCAAATATATCCGGGAATAAAAAAAGCCATCCCTGTACTTCGTATAGGGATGGCCGTATATTTTACTTTTTCCGCTTATTGCAGGAAAGGATTGTTCTTTTTCTCTGCGCCAATATAGGTAGCAGGCCCATGGCCTGAGTATACTTTCACATCGTCTGGCAATACAAATAACTGGGTACGGATGCTGTTCAACAGGGTTTGATGGTCTCCTCCAGGCAGGTCTGTTCTGCCAATGCTCTGGTAAAACAATACATCCCCTGCAATTACAAATTTCTGCGCTTCACAATAAAATGATACACTTCCGGGAGAATGCCCAGGCGTCAGCAGCACTTTTAAGGAATTATCGCCAAAAGTGATGATTTCCCCCTCTTCCAGGTACCGACCCGGCATGGGAGAAGGCTCAAAAGGCAGATTATACATGGCGCCCGCCTGTTGGGAAAGGTCCAAAATCGTTTGTTCGTTGGGGTGAATCTCTGGTCTAACCTTGTACGTATCGGATACCAATTTGTTACCAAAAATGTGGTCCAGGTGGCAGTGAGTGTTCAGTAGCCTCGTAACAATTAGCCCCTGCGTTTGTATATATTGTAATATTTCTTTTCTTTCGTCCTGAAAATAACAACCCGGGTCTATAATTATGCATTCCTTTTTTTCGTTAATAAGCAGGTAGGTATTTTCCTGCAGCGGACTAAAGGTGAAATGGTGAAGTTCGATCATGTTACCCGTTTTTTAGCTAATTTGTAAACAGATCACAATATTATCAATACTTTCTGTATGAACAGATTTATTACCAGGTTATTATTCCACGGAGCCCTATTACTTGGAACGATGGTATCGTTTGCCCAGACAAATACCGTAGAATTCGGCCAGAATCGTGTGCAGTTCAAGAATTTCAAGTGGAGATACTACCAAAGTCGGCATTTCAATACCTATTTCGCCCAAAATGGAATGGAGCTTGGAAAATACGTGGTACAGATCGCGGAGAAGGAATTACCCCAGTTGGAACAGTTCATGGAAACCACACCCCGTCAGCGTATCAACATTGTGGTGTATAACAGCTTCGGCGAAATGAAGCAATCCAATATCGGTATTGGCCTCGATTGGCAAAATACTGGTGGTGTTACCAAACTAGTGGGCAACAAAATGATTGTTTACTTCGACGGTAACCATGAACACCTGCGCCAGCAAGTACGGCAGGGGATTGCCCGCATTATGTTGGAAACATTGCTATTTGGGGAAGATATCGGTGAATTTGCAGGAAATGCCGCCCTTATTGACTTCCCTAAATGGTTTACTGACGGCTTTATCGCCTATGCTGCCGAAAACTGGACCGCCCAGGAAGATGAAGAACTGAAAGCCATCATCCTCTCTGGCAAATATTCCAATTTCAATCAACTGGCTTATGATCACCCGCTGCTAGCCGGACATGCCTTCTGGTACTATGTGGAAGCCAAATACGGGAAAGATGCGGTACCCTACCTCATGTATATCACCCGTATCAACAGAGGGCTGAAAAAAGGTTTCGAACAAGTATTGAACCTAACACCGAAAAAAGCAACACAAGATTTCCTCGTATTCTACCAGAAAAGATATTTGGATGATAATAAACGTCGTAAAACTTCCGCTAAAGGCCGCACTATCGTTGCCCAAGAAGTCGGTAAATCTGATTACTTCCGTTTCAATCCTAATCCGAAAAATAACTCTTACGCTGTTGTAGAATTCCACAAGGGCCTCTATAAAGTACAGATTCAGTTGGGCTGGAATAAGCCTAAAGTGCTGTTGAAAAGCGGCGTAATGCAACTGGCTAACCAACTCGATCCTAATTATCCGCAGATGGCCTGGAACCCTAAAGGGAATCGCCTCGCCGTGATTTATGAACATGAAGGCAAAACGAAACTGATGGTCTATGACCTCGTTACCCGTATTACCTTGCGCCAGGATCTGCCACAATTTGACCGTGTAATCGACTTCAAATACATGCCTGTCATGGAAAATACCCTGTTGCTGTCTGCTGTAAAAAACGGACACACAGATATTTTCACCTATAACATCAGCAATTCCAAAACAGATCAGATCACCAATGATGTGTATGATGATCTCGATCCATCTTTTGCAGCATTCCCTGGTAAAAGCGGCATTATCTATTCTTCTAATCGCCCAGGTCCGAAAGGTCGTGGTAGCGATACTTCCATGCTGAACAATCGGTATAATATCTTCATGGTAGACAACTGGAACAAGAGTGCCGACAGGCAGATTACGCAGTTGACGGACATGAAGTATGGCAATGCGAGACTGCCCATGCAGTATAATACCATGCACTTTACCTTTGTTTCTGATGCAAACGGTATCCGTAACCGCTATGCTGGTTACTTCCACTCTCAAAGTGCAGGCGTTGATTCCCTCTTCTATGTAGGCTCAGAAATCCTGCATAACCCGGATAAAGAAGAGCTGGACTCTGCCCTGGCGGCCTATGGCTCTAGCGCGCCTGACTCCGTAGAAGCAGTTACTATTACCAATGATTCTACTTATACATTCCCTATTTCCAACTATCCATACGGTATCCTAGAATCCAGGATTACAGGCGAAAAAGGAGAGGTTTCGGAAGTAGTGAAGTATGGTGATATGAAACGTTTGATGAAGTTAAAGGTCGACACGACTACACTTGTCAGAAGGAACGTTTCCGCCAGAAACACGCGTTTCAGACAGGATCAAATGCACCAGGATAGTCTTCGTCAGGGTCTGCCAACGTTTATGGCACCTCGTAAGGATACCTCATCCCATCCGAACTTCTTCCAAAATGAATTTGGCGATGAACCGAAGGATACAACAGTGGCAGAAGTGGCGAAAGCCCCTGTTATGCAGAATGAATATGATGAGGTTACGGGTTTTAAACAACTTTCCAAGCAACAGCCATCTATTCTGAAACAGTCTAAACTGTTGCCTTATAAACTGAAATTTGCGTCGGATTATCTCATCTTACAGTTAGATAACTCCATCCTTATCAACAGGTACCAAGTGTTTACTGGCCCTCCAGGCAACAATCCTATCCGCCTGACTGATCCAGTAAATGGATTAATTCGTATAGGCGTAAGCGATTTATTCGAGGACATTAAATTCAACGGTGGCTTCCGTATTCCATCCAGTTTACAAGGATCTGAATACTTCTTTACAGCTTCCTACCTGAAAAAACGTTTTGATTATAAATTCACTTATTACAGGAAACTAGACAAAAACGGTGGTTTTAGTTATGTGGATGACCAGAACCAACAACAATTCCTGCCTACCAAGCTTATTACCAATCTCTATCAGGGAGAAATGCGCTATCCATTTGACCAGGTGAGGAGCATCCGCCTGCAAGTGGGATATCGTACCGATAAATTGGTGATAACAGCCAAGGATAAGCCTAGCCTGGCCGTGAAAGATTACAAAGAAAGCTATGTACTCGGCCGACTGGAATATGTATACGACAACACCATCAATCCAGCTATTAATATCTGGAATGGTACACGTTACAAAGTGTATATGGATGTCAATTCACAGCTTACCAATGGCGGTCTGAATGAGTTATTCAATCCTAATTCACCGGCTGCAAATGGTCGGTTTACATACAATTGGGGAGTGGATATTCGTCACTATGAGAAGATCTACCGCAACTTTATCTGGGCTACAAGATTCTCCATGGATATGTCCTGGGGCTCTCGTAAAATGATTTATTACCTGGGTGGTATCGACAACTGGTTGAATCCTCAGATCAATGGGGCTACTCCAGTAAATACCAATGTGAACTATGCTTATCAAACATTGGCAGAAAACCTCCGTGGTTACAAACAGAATCAGAAAAATGGTAATAATGTAATGTTGTTGAATACAGAGCTGCGTTTGCCTGTATTCGCCACCTTCATTGACAAACCAATCAACTCCGCCTTCCTGCGCAACTTCCAATTATTGAGCTTTATGGATATTGGTACTGCATGGAATGGATCGCTGAAATTTAAGGATTCCAACTACGGCAACTATGACAATGGTACCGGCGTAGTAACTCGTATCAAAGAAGGCTTCCTCGGACCATTCATCGCTGGTTATGGCTTTGGCGCCCGAACTACTATTGCTGGTTATTTCCTCCGTACAGATGCAGGATGGCCAATGACAGGCTTCTTTAAAGGAGGTCCTATTTGGTACTTCGGTATGGGTGTAGACTTCTAATCGTACATCATCTTATAAATATAAAACCTGCTCCTGGCGAGCAGGTTTTTTTATGGGTATAAGTGAGGGTATAATACAGGAAAAACCAGACGTCCGAGTGATTAAAGCGAAACGTCCGGTTTTGATGAAAGCCTTTATGGAAAGGGGTTCTATGGTGTGGCGATGGTGGGATCTTTGAGAATTATTTCGATGGTATTCCAGGTTTTATCATAGGGGATCTTAAAGAACTCCTTAAAGGTTTTTGTCTGATAGAGTTGATTATCGACATAGATTTCAGCAATTAAGTTTCGGATACTATACTTGGATACAGCCGTAGTTAGCAGTGCTTTCTCACCTGTTTGTGTGGTCAAAACTGGAGTGGCTCCAATACGTATACTATCGAGTGCATTAATTACTTGAATGGAGAGTTCTCTATTCCTTTGCGGCCATGCAAGTTCACTCAATACTCCCAATCTGTAATTGAGAGTATTATTCTTTAAAATCAATTTTTTCTTAGAAAGAGAGACATTCGGAGAGGGGTTAAAATAAAATTGATATCTCCCGGTTAATTCCTCTGCAAAAAGAGCTTGTGTATCAGAAGGCAATACAGGCCTATTAATTTCATTACCAAAAAAATTATCGTATTCATCTGATTTGGCCAAGGTAATAATAGTACTCCTGTTAGACAGTGGATTTTTATAATTCGATTTTAGAGAAAATGGAGGTTTTCCAAATACAAACTTCACGCCACTGCTCCCTGTAAGTAATAAAGGAGTTAAGGCTCCATCGCTGCTGGTTATCTCCACTAGAATTGTATCTATAGCATTGTAGTTATCATACGATAATGTAAAGACGTGTGGGTGTACAAACAGCATATCGATGATACCATCCATATCTATATTACTAGCGGTTATGTTAGGAGCCATGCTGTATTTGCGAGTTACAGGATCTAATGTCAAGAGGCTATCAGCATGTGATATACTGGTCAAACCTGGCAACCGCATTGAATTTGCAAAATATTTTTTCAGTGCGGCATCATTAGCGAGCACATTGGAACCACCTGCTACTATTTCATTTTCATCAGCAACATTATTAATCCAATGATTACCGATGGCTAATGAATCCTTCACCAGTAATCTGTTTACCACTGTTACATTTTGACAATATCCATAGGGCATGAGGATACTCAAAAAGAAGCAACTGAATATTATAATTTTTTTCATCATCTGAAATAGAAATAATTGTGGGGAATTCTTAGTCAACATTGTCCAGGATCAATTTCACCTTTTTCCAACTTGCATCAAGTGGATAACTTACATAAGTATTGCCGGGATTCTCAATATCATCCTCCATAAACAATACATCGTTCTTATACAGTTTATAATGCATTTTTGCAGTGACAGTATTGTCAGAATAATACCCGCCATACTGCCATACAAGGAGATTTAGAAAATTTATATCGATAGATGGGAGTAAATATTCGGAGTATGTTGTGATTTCTCCTGGTGTTACAGTGATAACTCCTGTTCCAAGACCATAAATAACCGGCCAGAAATTTCTTGTGTTGTTGACGATACTCATTTCCCGTCGACCAATGGTATCGCGGTAAGTCGGTTGTCCATTCGATTCGTTTTTGAATCTTATACCAAATTGTTGACGAATATTTTTTGCAACGTACTTGATAGTATCTCCATAGTTAGCCCATTTTTCAAAATAATTACGTCCAGGGAAGAACTGCACTTTTAATACTGGATCTGTTAGATAAATTTCGTCTGAGAAAAGCATATAATTTCGGCCAGGAGTATTATTAACACAAAAAAATGAAACGCTGAAGGGCGGCTTACCGTATCCATAGATTCGTGCAAATTGATTTCCTGCACATCGTTGACTGGTAGTGATTCCGTCACTACTGGTGACTGTAACGTGTAGTGAATCCAATACGTCAGCAGTCAGATCTGTAGTACTCATGATATTGAGTTCCAACATTTGTCGCTGAACAAGTACCGCTTCTACGAGATTCCTTAAACTAAACGTCGGAACCATTTCCATGGTGCCGGTGATCGGATTCCTGGAGAGTACACTATCTGTTCTATTAGTGGTTCCAGATGGAGCCAGTCCTACGAGACCATCAATAAAAGTACGAATTGCTGATGTTGTTGATAATGTTTGACTACTGGCTTGCTCAAGCTTTACGTCATTGTTGATGGCATTAATCTGACGATCCTTTAATGTCAATGACTCCTTTACCAGCACTCTATTGGAGCTCAGATTGCTCTGGCAGTTGGCCTGTAGGCAATTACAGAGCAGCCCTGCGAATAAACATATAATAAACCTTATTGAATGCATCATTTATAAATATTCTATTGGGAAACAATTGGCATATCCTCCACAACTAATTCTAAGCGTGATGAAGGATCATTAATTGGTACAAGAAACCCGTAGTAGGAGTCTGCTGTTACGGTATTGGTGAGTGTTTCATTTTCATAAACTAAGCAGCGCAGTGGGTGGTTATCAAGACCACAGAGGATTAATTCTCCTGTAGCTGACTTTAACACCTTCTGATAACCTACACCCAGTCCTGATCCATACCAAATTTTAAAGCGTAGCTCCTCATGAGGCAGGATTATATTAGTACCATCCGCTGAACGAATACTAATCATTCCAGACGTCCTATTTCTTACAGTTATAGGCATAATGACGCAATTTGGCAGCGAGTCTGAGAGGCGCATTTCAAAGAAAATATCACTACTGATACAGTTTTGCTTGAAATGGATTGTATCGTTATAGGCTGCAAAAAAGCGATTGAACGGCTGTCTACCATTCGGGTAAAAGGCGGACGTTATATCTAGTAGAACGAATTTTCCAGGGTGGCGATTTACCCAGTCTGTCTTCACGGTGAATGGGGCCTTACCTTTGGCATAATTCCAATCAGGATATGCACCATTAAAGGTGATAATGGATTTGATGCCGTCACTGCTCATACATTCTACATGAATGGTATCCTCCACAATCGTTACTCCGTTAACCAACGGTCCTGCGGATACTTTCAGCCAGGGGTTATGAGTTAAACCTTCAAACTGTTTAACAGCGGGTCTTGAAATCGGTGTAATCCCGAGCTTTCCCGTAGCCGGATCTATCGTAAGTGCGCTATCTCTTGCAGGCCCGGGAACCGGGCTTAAAGGGCTATTCCGAACATTATTCAGGATATAGCTTTTCCAAGCACCATCCGTTGAAATCGTACCCTCGTTGGTACCGTTCATGGTACTATCGGATCGTATCTCCCGAATCCAACGACCACCAATGCCCATGGAATCCTTTACCAGCAGGCGGTTTACTGTGGCATTACTCTGGGCCGATGCTACTGCGGAGAGTAGCATCAGGAAAACAAACAATCGTATTAACATGTAAAATAGATTAAGATGAAGGGTTAGATGTCTTCCAAAATAATTTCATAATCTGTCCAGGTCGGATCAATTTCAAAAACAAGATTATCATCCTTAAATGCATGCACCTCCTTAGTCATGTATAAAACGCTATTACGGTATACTTTGAACCTGATTGAACTAGTAATTGGCACGGCAGTAATGTACTTTCCATTAATGGCTGTATGAAAATCAAAACCCTGCAAACTACATTCCTTATAACCATTCTGGTCCAACCATAGGTTCGGCTGAGAAATCTCCTGACCCGGCATCAGGATTATATTTCCATAGCCAGATTTATACATATTAATCGATTGTGTGGCGGAATGATTCTTAACCCTTTCATTAACACTGATCAGGTGATTTTCAGGATATGTTCGTAACCATGACTCTATTCCAATTAATAAATTCCCTCTTAATCGGTCCGCAGTAATAACCGCCGTATTACCTGGTTTTATGAGAACAAAATTCGAATAATTCTCATAACCAATTACACTAGATTGTTCTGTTGTAGATAGATTGATGGCTAACACAGAGTCTGTAGTTACATTTTGAATAGCTACGTATAAGGAAAATGGTGGTTTGCCATAGACAGGAAAGGTCTCTTTGGGATGATACCCCGAAACATAGTAAGTGGATTTAATCCCATCACTACTTAAAAAGCTCAGGTTAAAATTAATTAAAGGCGTCATCCATTGACCGGTCCAAAAACGCACTACTACGTCAAGTGCATCTGGATTCATCATCATTTTTGCTATCTCAGATGGCGAAACGCCACCACCTCCGGATGTTGCATTATCTATATACTTTTTTATCGCTCCATCGGTGGAAACGCTTTGTTCACCAGCAGTTTGAAGTGTGCTGTCATTATTGATGCGCTTAATCCACTTTCCATCAAGAGATAGGGAATCTTTAATTACAATCCTGTTCGTACTGATATTACTCTGTGCCCATGTCAACTGGGTAAACAAACACAGTATCAATAAAAGAATTCTATTCATTTGGGGTAATTGGGGTAAAGATTTGGTGATGCCGGAATTTCCGGCACCATACCAAAGGATTAACGGATGTTATCTTTTATAATATCGTATTTGAACACTTCCTGTGATGCCGCTGAAGAAAAGATTCTTATCAGTGGAAGCTGCGAAGAGATCGAGTGATATAATGTTTCCTGCTTTACCTGTCAGTGGAAGCGTGTCCAGGAGGTCCTTTCCACCAAGGGTGGTACCTATACTCAGATTAATATCAGTAGTGGGAATCACCACAATTTTCTCCAGCAATCCCCCCAATCTCAGCACATAGCTGCTATCGGCAGTGTAAGTATTTTCCTCAATCGTATTGGATACAACCTTGCTTGCCAGCTTGAACACTGCAGCACTCGTAGCCAGGGTATCATTCTGGTTGAGATCAATGGCATCCGAAATATTATTGGGAATATTCCCCAGACCGACTTGCACTTTGGTTACTGCATGCGGATTGCCCTTGTCTCCCAGATGCGATTGTAATTGCTCATAATCTGCCTTGGCATTCAGCAATGCACGCAATCCACTGACATTATTGATATCGATTACATCTTCCAACTTGTGGAAGAAACTATCTATCAAGTCCCAGAACTGTTGCTGGGTGGGATAATCGCCGGTTTCGAACCAGCTTTTTAGTTTATTTCTATCCTGGATTGGCATATTAAAATAAGATTATTGCGTAATCAAACATTAGATAAACGTAGTTGTTAGCCATCTTTCGCGTACAGAGGACGAAGTTATAAGGGCCCAAACCCCGCACCATCCAAAACACATCGTTATCATTATCGAAATTGTTGGAATAACTACGAAGAGAGCCAGCAACTAAATACCGACCATATACAGGACCATTCGGAATGGTAATAGGAATATCTTTGTCCGTACTCTGATTGACAATGCCAGTGATATCCACAGAATCCATTCTTACAATTTTAGATGCCTTAGCAGTGGCTTTTGTAGTGGCAAGTACATTGCTGTCATTCAATGTTGGGTCATCGGAGATGGCGTTAGGAATATTTCCCAAACCAACCTGTTGTTTCGTTACGCCATGGGGATTATTCTTATTGGCTGCATGCAACCCGTAATTGTTGTTCAGCGCAGTAAGATTGCTATTCAGTTCTGTTAGGTTACTTTGCAATGCGCCGATAGTAGAAAGTCGGAACAGATCCGAAATAGGTCGGCCGCCACTACCAAATCTGGCATATCTGGTAAAATAAACAGTTCGGGAGATACCATCTGCAAAAGCTTCATTGCTGTTCTCATCTACTATGATGAATGTACTTTGCTTAGGACCTCCAACAAAAGGCAGTAATTCTCCATCCAGTACAATCCAGCCGTCCGAAAAAGAGGTACCGTTATCCTCCATACCAGAAATAATTACGTTATTGCCGCAAACTTTTGCCATACCGGAAATAGCATCTCTGTAGGAAGACTGCATGTATGACAGCAGATCCTGCGTAAGCGGGAATCCGCCAAGGTTGCCGAAATCCACTCTTTTATTACTCATGTCAATTGAATTTTATAGTCTTTACTAGCTAATTTGTAACTGTCAATGAATGCCCGCATTTCATCTTCCGCAAACCTTAATCCGGACGGCAGTAATACGAGGAAATCTACAGTCACACTATTCGTTTCTGTTTTCAGATAGAGGTTCAAAGGTTGCGTTTCGGATCTCCTGAATAGCATTAATGGTTTGTTCTCCGGCCGTTGGTAGATGAAAATCACTTCCTTCAGTAGTACATCGGCGATCCGTATACGTCGTTCTACGTAATCGTAACGATCATTAGCGGCTTTCTCTAGAGAAAATACCTGAGGGGTTATACTGATACGGTACAGGTTATTCTTTCTATTGGCTTTAAAATCATTATACAGCAATTGTACGGGGTATACCAGGGCATTCAGCCAAGCCTGCATCCGACTCTTTCTCAAGCCTGGAGGCAGCAGTAATGCTATCAGTCGGCGATAATCGATATCAAATATCTTCATTATATAAGGCTGGTTTGGGGAATGAAATTGATATCCAAATCATCCTTTTCACTCCAGATGCGTACATAGCCTGCATCTGGCTGATACATCAGATCAATGGATTTATAGGGCAAGTTGCCATAACGGGCCTCTGCACGGATAATCTGCGGAATTACCACGCCATCTACCTTTTGGAGGGCATCTGTAAGATAGGCCAGCACCAAAGAACCGTTGAAGGGTAGGGACATCAGGTATTCTCTTATGGCAGTTCGTACAGGATCTGAATCAGTGCCATCTAGCCTGGAGCCATTACTACCCAGTACCAATGGATTGTAATACACGTCTATTTTCATCCGAAGATCATCCGCCCTATCGGAACTGACGATGAGTCTTACTCCTGCATCTTTTACCGTATTCATATACTTCGTAAAGGCGATCAACTGATCCTTATCGAGTGTATCCAGATCATCTTTCTTAGTGGCTGCCTTTACCCTCAAAGACACGACACCTCTGCTATCCGGCTGTTCTACAATTGCGCAGAAATGCACAATTTTACTGGCTTCCACCTGATCATTGGGAATACCTGTATTATCATAAGTATCAGACTCCGCTGGGAGGTTAAAGCCATACTGAAATCGCTTTGCTTTTTCCGCGTACCATTTCAGACTATGTGGCTTCATTTTGGAAATCAGATCCGACACTTCTTGTTTATGCAGGTCAAACAATTGATCCAGCGTCCATTGACAGAATGCGACAACGTAAATGAATAAACGAAAAATGGATGTTTTGCTAACACTGTTCAGTAGTTTCAGATCTGGAGTATTATTAACCTTATCTACAATCAGTGACTGTATCTGTTCTATTGTTCTTGCCATTGTTAACTAATCTTGAAGTCTATACCAATGCCCATATACCCAATGCCACCGCGAGCTGTACTGGTGCTTTGCAGGGTGATGGAAGTACCCGGAAAAATTTGTTGCTGCTGATAGTAGGTAATGATGCTTTTGTTGACAGGCGTTACTTTGGTTGTTTCCAGTAACTGTCCGCCGATAAGTTCATCTGTGATACTAATATCATTTGCCTGCGCCATTTGAAATATGGCATCAGCGGCGCCTGATTCCCGCAAAACGATATCAAACAGACACTGCTGGGGTTTAACTGTGGTCGCCATAATATGCATCTATATTTAAACTGCCGGTCGCTTCCAGCCTGATCTCATTAATAATCATTCCATCCTTTTCAAATTCCATCTTGATTTCACCCAGTAAAACCCCGGGATTATCATCCTTCAGGAATCCCATAATGCCTACGCCAATAGCAGGATGTTCCCGCCAGTCGCCTTTATTAGCAATGAGTAACAGTTGTTGATGTTGAGACACGCTTTCACCTAACTGCAGATCACCCTCATAAAAAGCGAGATCATAATTATTGTCCAATAACACATCTATCATGATATCGTATAATTAAAGGTTCCCGATACTGGCCCGTTTGGAGCCACCAGACCGGCATTGTACATAATGCTGATCTGTTTTATTTCTTCAATCACCGCCTGCGCCAGTTTAGTGGCTATTCTATCCATAGCAGCGGCAGCATCTTTTTCTTCCTTTTCTTCACTAAAAGCGGCGCGGATCTTATTTTTCAGTCTGGTCTCATTCAGCATCTTTCAATAATTTTTCTACCCGATTTTTAATTTGTTCGAAAGTGGTACGATTTACTAGGTTAACGGTAGGTCCACTCTGTGTAGTAAAGCACATGTTCATGATACCGTCCAGGAGGTCATCCATAATTTTGCGCAAGGTTTCATTGTCTCTTTTCAACAAATAGCCTTCGCTGTCCATTTTCATAACGGTCTTACCGATACAATACAGAACCTGACTGACTTCATCCACCGCGATAACAATAAATTCATCGCTGTTTTCAATTCTGGCAATTTGTACCACGCTGTCTTTTACTGGCACCATTATCACCTTTCCACCGTCTTTTGCCACACTTTTGAGCCTTGCATCTGGAATCTCCAGGCCACTATCCAGGGTTACCGCGATTGTATTATCCTTTTCATTGAATTCGCCTGCTGTTGCGGGCAAGATGGTTAACGGACCATATCTGGAAGAAAAACTGGCCATCGCCTGCGCGATATCATTTATTTGCTTTGACATCTGAACTTAGTTTTGCACCAATTGTTACGGACCTTCTTGCGCCTTCCTTGCCATAGGTTACCTCTGTAGCCTGTACATAGTAGTTTCCATTTTTCTCTGGATGTTTCAAATCCTCAAAAGAGGCCCTGAATCCGGGGATACAATAGGGGACAAGGAAACATTCGATCTTGCCTTCATAACCTTCATACGAAAGCGTATAGGCATGCTTTTCAGCAATCTTTTCCAGAGATTTCTTTTCAGAAACACTGGGAATCTTCAGCAATTCCTCCTTAGCGTCTTTTTGTGAGCTTCCCACTTTTCCCTGCACTTTTTCACCATTTCTTTTATCACTGAGAAACCGTACAACGATCTTGTCTTTCCCACCATTTTTGAGCTTCAGCTCATCTGCCTTTATCACATTGAAGCCCAGTCGGTACTTTACATCAGCCTCCCTATGTAAATACATCAGGTTGGCGCTCAGTTCATCACCATTGAAGAAAAACTCTAGTTTGTAGTAGTTCTTCAATAACAGTAAGATTTCCGTCCTGGATTTTTCATGAATGGTTAATTTATCGATGGCTACATCCGGTATCTCTCCCAGCTTGATGGAGGTAGTTGCTGTTATTTCCTGCAACACCTTTTTCAGCGTAGTATTGATATAAACCTTATTGATATTAGAGCCTCCTCTAAGCTGATAAGCATAGCCCTCACACTCAATTTCCACAGGAGAAGTATGATTCACTTTTGTAACGAATCCCTTGAACTCATCTTGCAGTATATCATTATAACCCAGCCAGATACTCACTTCGTCGCCTTCTTTAAAAAGCAGTGCTGTATCCGTTTTATCATTTACGAGAATAGTACCGTTCATAATTTTCGCAGCATCCGGCATTTTGAAAACAGCCTTGTCTACAAAATCAAAAATGCTCTTGCTGATTTTTACAGATATAGGTTTGATGGCTTTGTATCTCCCTACATTTATCTCACTTGTTAACTTGAACATATTAAGACATCTCTAAAGTGTAAACATCATCGCTTTCCAGGGTCATTTCGTACCCTCTGGCATTGTGCACCCCACTGTTGGGTCTAAGCAGTTTGAATTCTGTTATTACCACGTTATGAGCACCACTGAGGAAAATATCCGAGATTACATTGCGCAATACCAGCGTAGTGCCAGGGGAAAACAATTCTTCCAGTCTGGTAATTTCTGTTTCAGGGAATACGTTGTTATTATTGACAGCTATCCCTTTGATGCTGATCTGATAATCCTCTCTGCCAGTGATCTCTTTTACCGTTCCTGGTTGTTCTGGCAGGGCCGTACGGACAATCGATTTCTTACAGGAGATCTCTATGGTAGCAAATGGCAACAAATAATTTCCTAGGGTAATCGGCAGAAAAAATTCTCTTCCATAGATATCCTTCTCGCGATAGGGTTGCCCCTTTCTGCTGTAAGTCTCTTCCGGCCTGGCCCATGCGATACTGTAATCCTGCGGGGGTTCATAGCCGAACACATCCCTGTATATTTCTTTTAAATCAAAATCCGCCATTGTTTACATTTTAATTGACAGGCATCGCATTCAGACTCAGTAATACTCTGCGCATTTCTTCCCTCACCAGGTTGCCCATTTCTTCTACGCCTTCTTTAGCGCTGAGTGCATGTACTTCCAGTTTTTCGATCTGTTTTCCGATATTGATTACAATGCTTCTGGGACCATTGTTATTGATGTTCTCAGCACGATTCTTAGGTTGCTCCGGTAAATCAGTTTTCAAGGTGCCGTATACGGTTGGTGAAACCTGCGTTCCGCCATTTCGTTGCGCGTCCTTTTGGATTTTAGCCAGTTCTTGTTCTCGCTTGAAATTCTCTCTGCTGGCCTTTTCCGCTTTATTAAAGGCTTCAACTGTTGCATTCGCATTTTGATGGGAATCCACCAGTCGCTTGTTAAATCCAGCCTGCACTTTATCTGCAGTTTCCCCAGCAGCGTTCATGGCGCCTTTCCAGTCCCCCTTGAAGATGAGCCCAAGTACTTTCACAGCTCCTTTCACTGCATCTACTGCTATCATGAAGGAATCGATGAGATAATCCTTTACCATCTTACCAAAGTTCTTCAAGCTACCACCGATACCATCGATAAATGCCCTGAACCCTTCCAATTTCTGATACGCTGTAATAAATGCACCACCTAGTAACATAACAAGCCATATAATTCTGGCGATTGGATTCATATTCATCACTAAGTTGAGCGCAGCCATAGCACCTCGCCAAACAGCCGTTACACCAGCGCCTATACTCATGCCTACGGCCATAATCCCAGCGCCTATGCCACCAATATTCATGGCCAATGCAAGACTGGTAACTGCCGTCGTCATCATCCACACACCTGTTTCACCATCCACCAACCCATTGATAAAATCAAGGAATACACCCGCCACTGGCCCAACTACACCTCCAAGTGAACTCATCATGTTTTGCAGCTTGCCGGTGACAATGTTCCATTTTCCATCAATCGTATTCGCCTGCTCATCCAAAAGGCCATTAAAATGGCCTCCCTCTGCAGTCGCTACCTGGAATGCACCGCGTACCATATCTACTGAAATACGGCCTTCATCCAGTCTTTTTTTCAGGGTAGTAACCGATATGCCTGATTGTTTGGAGATGATATCTAATGGGTCCAATCCTGCGGCTTTCAGCACACCCAAAGTATCTGAGGTGAGTTTGCCGCTTTCTTGTATTTTAACGAATGTATCTGTGAGCGATTTGAACTTCTCGTTATTACCACCACTGACATCTCCCAGCATGTACAACATCGGGATGATTTCCTTGGTAGCCATTCCGACATTCTTCAATGCTACCGCCCCAGGCATCAGCGCATCTATAGGAAGTGGGGTGAGGGTCTGCATTTTCTGCAACTCCTCCAACATGCCACTACCTTCCGCTTTACCAAAGGCCATTTTCATGGTGATTTCCTGCTGTTGCTTGGTTTTTGTTGCCTCCCACACTTTAGAAGCCCATTGGCCGAGTAAGCCGGTTACTTTTCCGGTGAAATCACTCGCATCCGGTGCCGCTCCTGCCGCTTTCTTCAATGTGTCATCTCCTCCGCCACATGGGCACGGACATGGTTCCGGACATGGACAGTTCCCCATGCTCAGACTCAAAGACTTTAAAGTCGCCGAAACTCTTTCTGCGCTTATAGCAAGACTGCTAAGCCCTTCGACGGCTCTTCCGCCACTGCCTTGATTACTAAATTGGGATAGCGTGGAGAGCGTCGGCGAAATAACAACTGCCAACCTGGTGAGTTGTTGTAACTCAACGGAAATTGCACTCATATCTTTTGTTTTGAAAGAATCTTCTGACTAATGCCATCAGAAGATTCTTTGTTTTGCTTCATTTTTGCGGATATTCTCGAGCATAGCCCAGTATTGTGCCCACATATCGTCATCTAAAGATGATGGGTCTATGCCCAGAAAATACCGCAACTGGAGGTCGATGTAGAGAACAAAGTTGCTACTAAAGTCTCCGTCGGCTTTTGCTAGCACTCCCCCAGTTCACCCTTTTTCTTATTCATCAAATCTTCAACAAAGTCGCTCAAACCAAAGTAGTAGCGGTCTTCCTTACGGATGCTTTCATCGCCACCCAGCCAGATACCATTGATAATGGTTTCATTGAATTTGGCAGGGCTAGAGGATACTTTAGTAGCAGCAAGACTGTAGATATCGCGGGTCACGGTACGCAGATAGCACACCTTACCTTCCACTTTGTAGGAATAAACTTTTCCGTGTTCATTTTTCCAGGCTTCAATTTGTTCTGCTGTAGCCTGTCCGATCAGTTGTTTTGACATAGTTTATTTTTTAAAGAGATTAATACCTAGTTAGGATTTTTTGATATTCATGCAGATGAAGGGGAGGGCCACTTCTTTGAATTTTTCTCCCTGCTTCATACCGTCTTCATAGTCGGTAAACTCAACGTTGAGGAGTTGATTCACTTGAATCTTGCTGTCATTGGAATAAGTACAGGTAATGCTGATCAGATGGGCTGGAACGTCTACGATATCATCGAATCCAGCTACTACAGCAGCTTCATTGAGCATATCAAATTCGCTTTTCAAAATAGTCAGCGTACCATCATACTTCTTATTACCACGCTGAACGGCTTGTGGAGTATTACCTGCGCCATAGATCACCTCTTTTTCATAGGATTTCTTGAAGGTAAGTCCGCGTAATCCGGAGATCTCACGACCGAATAACACCACTTTTACGTCTGCCCATTCAAACTCTCTGGAATCAAATACTGGCATATTGTTTTAAATTTTGTTGTGATAGAATGAGAATTAAACAGTGGTATATCCGAGATATACGTCGATGTATTTTACACAGCCTTTAGGTCTGATACGTACGAAGATGTATACATGGTTAGAAGAGAGGATATTGAGATTAGGGCTATCAATACCAGCAGCACTATACATACCTGCAAATTGCTCTGGATCAGGGTTTACCATCGCCTCAACAGCGGGACTTCCATCTGCATTACGACTAATCTCACCATTCATTCTCCGACCAATAGCTTCCTCAATGCGCAGTTCCAGTGCAGCTTCAATAGCCACGCTCAAACGTCCGTTTTTGTCTACTTCTACATCATCTTTCAATTCGTTGTAGTACACCTCATAAGCGATACGCACGGCTTTGTCGATTGTTCTGCCGTTGCGCAGGCTGGAGTAGTCGCTTGTTGGAGTACCCAGCATGTTATCGTCATTGAACAGATAGCCCGGTGCTGCTTCATTTCTCTCGAAAGCGATGAAACGCTTTTCCCAGATGGATTCCAGGTCTGCATTCTCCATAGCATCCGCGTTGTTGCTGCCCAATTTTACCACAGCGCTATCAGCGATAGCAAGGCTGCCGGATTTCACTCTTCCAATGTTGCGCATTACAGGCACTTTCGCTGCACGCCCCAGCGCTAACAATACTGCTGTTACACTGTTGTCATTCACAGTACCGAGAACGATACCAACATTGTCTTTTTTCTCTGCAGAAAAATCTTTCAGTTCTGATGCTTTCGTAAAGCCATAACCCTGTACAAATGCACGGAAAGGTTTACGGAGATCAAACCAGCTCTGTGCAAGGGTTTGCAGTGCAGATGCAGCTTTCACCACATCTTGATCTAACCCCTCTGTTACTACTGGTGTATAACCTGTGGCAGGGAATTTTGCCAGGGCCAGCAAGCTGATAGTACCACCTGCGAAATTGAGGAGCTTTTCAGCGATTGCAGGAGCTGCCATGTCTTCTAGCTTGGATGTCTGGGGAACAAACAGGCAATAGAGTTTAGAACCTTCCGGTGCTTCCGCAAAAAAACCTTCCTGGATGGCCTGTAGTGCCTGTACGTTCGCTGGCTGCGACAATGCATCTGCTGCCTGCTTTTTACTTCTGATAAGTACAGGGGTATTGTAACCAGCTACTGGCGCTTGGGCCACAGCCACGATAAGACCGGCAACGCCGTCTACACTGGGAGCTAATCCGCCCAGATTTCCATTGGTTGTTGAGATATTTACTTTAGGTCTTGCCATTTCTCATTATTTGTAAAATGGATATATAATAATTGATATGAAAACTATCTTAATCAAGCAGGATAAAACCTTTTATGGTGGCCAGTTTACGCCGTCTAACGGCTACTTCATATCCTTCTCTGCTACCGTCATTATTGGTGTTTCCTTCTACCGTGTGAATCGTGTCTTTCTCTACCTTAATCACAAACCCTGTATGTCCGAAACCATTACCATAATCCATGATAAAAATGGATCCGGGTTTTACGGCGCCATAACTGGTTACTTTCTTTAAACTGGTGGTACGCCATTGCAGCAATACGCCTCCTGTTTTTACCAGCCCATTTTTTACGCCGATCGCTTTGCAGGCTTGCTCTGTACACCAGTAAACAAACGCCATACACCAAGAGGCACCAGGACCAAGACCTACACTTTTCAGGTATTGATTTACTTCTGGTCCGCTGTTACTTCCTTTAGGATGCTCTGCAACACCTTCCTGACTAAGGGCTACTGCCAATACTTTTTCTGAGAGTGTCATGAGTTAATTTAAAATCTTATAATGTTGTATTGTATGCCCACACCTACGCTCCATGAAAATTTACCGCCAGCATAGTGATAGCCTAATGAAGGACCTATAGAAATCCGCATAGGCGCTTGTTTCCGTGATCCGGTACTGATGGCTGAAAGGCCGCTGATACTGGTATGGGGATTAGCACTGAAACCATCCATAAATTCCTCTTTGCGAAACAACCCTTTCTTTTTCCAGTAGTTAACAAACCAAATGCTATCGCGCATGGCGTAGGAGAGCATTAGAGAGTCGTTCCATTTTCCGTGAATACTGATCCATTTATCCTCATAGTCAAACTGAAGTGTATCCGCTGGTTTCACTTGTTCTTTGATAAAAATGGTATCTCTTGTAATCGTGCTGGCAGCAGTAACATGCAGTACCTGCTTTTCCGGAATAGGTGTTTTACTAATAACGTTTTTAATTGTTGCAGTGCCAGGCAATACAGGTTTTACAGGGGTTACCGTATGTTGCAAACCTGATTTATCCTCATAATGTTTCAATATAGGCGTCTCCGTTATACTACTCTCCAATAGGCTGATACGCGCCTGCTGCATGCAGGATCTGAATAATAACAGTACAATTAAAATGGAGCTAACAAACAATGCTGCGTTTTTCACAGGCAGGGATTTATTATTCACCTTCAACAGCTACAGCAGCTACCGCTACCATCACTGATCCGGCAATGAAAAGACCTTTAGCGATTTCCATCAATACACCCGGCATATGTACATCTGCCACTGCTGGAGCCAGAATAGCTCCTGATCCGGCCATCAGTACTTTACCGGCAATTTTTATCTTCCTGAAAAATCCCGGGGTAGGGGAGGCAATTCTTTCTTTGGCTTCATCGATAAATTTTTTCATCTGTGGTGCTTCTGGGTCAACGATTCCCGATACCGGCTCCCCATCTTACAGGATGGGGAAAGATCCGGGCGGGGTTCACGGCTTATATGTACAACTGATCTGTTCAACTTCTTATGTGTACAATGTTCTACCGTTAATACATCACAAAGATGCATGCTTCTCAATGCCTTGCCAAATGGGGTTTTGACCATACTTCATTTGAAATAGTATCATACTCCACTTAGTGAGGCATCATAACAGAATGAATTTTATTAAACCCCGCGATACATCAAATTTGCAGAGACATCTTTTTTAAAACCTAACAGCAATAAATATGAGTAGTGTATTTGGAGATTTTACCGCTAATATGATCAATCGGATCAAACAGGTCGTTCCGGTGCAAACCACGGTAGCACAGGATTTCGGACAACTGGAACAATTTGACCCTGCTACAGGTCCTAAAATAACATTGCCCTGTGTGCTCATCGATTTGAAGGAGTTTACCTGGGAGGATTTGCCAGACAACAATCAACTGGGACAGGGATTCCTGCAAGTACGCATAGGCATTGACCCCGAAGTTAGCACCGCAGCGCAGTATTATGAATTACAACAGCAGGTACATCAGTGTTTGCAAGGAAGCAGGGATGGAGTATCATCCGGATTACATAGGAGGAGTAGTAATACCGAAGCGAGAAATAACAAGTATTGTATAACTGTAGTGAGATACGAACTCTCGATCAGGGATACCGTTACAGGGAAAAAGGGGATTAAGACGCCTGTACCTGAGCCGATTGTTCACTAGCCATAGTAGTTATTTCCAGACCATCCAGGGATAACGTTTACGAAGATCGTTGAGAGATGGTTGTTGGGTAGTCAATTGTTTGAGCAACTGGAAATTATTTTCCAGTTGCAATCTTTCTATAATAGTAGATCCAGACAAATCAAATTCTTCGGAGAGCAGTTGAATGATTTCGTCATATCTTTTTTTACTGATACGCAGGTAGTAATAATGCCGATGCACTAATCGTTCATCCCTACGGGCAATCAATTCACGGTTTCTACCGGGTGTACGGCGGGTCGCATCTTCAGATGCCGTTGTTAATAATTGCGAGAATAATGTCTGTACTCCTTTCACATAACAAAAATAAAAAATGCTCCCCTTACGGGGAGCATTAAGATGTTGACGGAGGTAATCTCAGCATTTGTAAAGCTGTTCCATTTGCTGTTCTTCCGGAAGCATACTGGATAGTAAATCCAACAGGTAAATATTTGCCTGCTTCACCTGATCAGGAACTTCGTCAGGATGAGTAAGGCTGTATCTCACTGTTTGAATGATGCCCTGCATCAGACCCATATGCATGCTTTCCGGACTAAGAGTAGGAATATACAATAACAGACCTTCATTTTGATAATTCACGTTCTTCATGTTTACTTGTTATTGACCAGCACCTACCATTCCCGCTGCTGTAACTCGCCAGGTATAGCTACTGAAATTCATTCAGGAGTTAATAGGGTATTCCGGTTATTGGTTAAGGAAAAAGGATTAACAGTTTGTAGTCAGAATATAGTTATGACGGATTAACAGCTACAATTCAAAAGCATTTCATGTTTCACTTTATTTACGACGAATATACTGCTTATTTTCGAACATTTCTACCGGTAATTCGTCGATACTTTTCATGATACTGCGAATAGATTTCAGCCAATAATTAACAAATAATTCATCCTTTGTTTGCAGGTGTTTGATGGCTTCCGAATTATTGTAATGAACGGCCGGCCTACTACGCCCAATAAGCGCTCCTATCTGGGAAAAAGAAAGATCAGAAAAAGAGCAAAACAGATGACAAATAACCTGTCTTGCACAGGCAACTTCTTTGGAATTTCTACCCAAAATTAACACTTCCTTACGCAACTGAAGTGCGTGACAAATACCTGTCATTAATTCATTCGCAAGGTGAGGATATTGGGTACAAGGAAAAATAATTTTTCTACGCATTATTTATTGTTTTGGGGTGACAAATTTTTTCTTCTTCTCTTGTGAATTTCTCTTTCTAAGCGTCGTAGATCTCCTTCGCAATCATGATACACAGCAGTGATGGTTTCTTCATCGGATATACTGTTGGCAGCACATATCGCAGCAAGCTCTTTTTTGCTGACAGCACTCAGTGGAATAAACCGCCGGCCTATCCTGGAAAATATTTCCGCATATCCTTTCCTGTTGAGTCGGCGTCCTCGTTCTATCCGTTGTGCTAGATGCGGCGTGGCCATCAGAATGATCCCACAGTGCCCCTTCAGTAGATTATAGAAGGATATAAAAAAGTACAATACCTGGTCACTTAACTTATCCGCTTCATCGATAATGAGCAATGGGCTTTCCTGCTGAAACAGGGCATGGACGGTGGTATCCATCATTTCCGCAACATTATTGCCGGGCTGCTGTACCCCAATTGCCTGCAATAGTTTCTCCAGGAAGGCTTTCCGGTTCCAATACTCCGCACATTCCAGGTGATAAACGGTTTTATTTTCGTTGGCAAACCATTTGGCGGCAAATGTTTTTCCGCAGCCAGCATTACCGGTGATGGCAAAAACATTTCCATAGGTCTGCGCATCCTGGAAATAGGCGATCAGTGTATTAAAGGCAATAGTTTCCGCCATCGCCCACGGTTGTGGTGCAATCTTTTTAAGTTTCATATTTAAATTGATTATTTAGTGAGACTACATTAGATCAAGTGGGTCAAAATCCGCTGGGGGCAAAACAGGGGTATGTAATGCAAGCGTTTCCGCTGCCTGCTTGGTTTCTTTAATCATAACCTGGGCTTGCAATAGGCCAACAGCATCCGTCTGATGTTGCGCCAGCAGGGCAGCTCTATCTTTCTTCTTATCCATAATCTGCTGCACCAGGGCTTTCTTCTGTTGCAACAGTTGAAACAGTCGCTCCTTGTCACCAGGCTGGTAATCAGCTCTTGCCGACGGTAGCTTTTCATAGGCTTTGGCAATAAAGCGCAATTGGTGATCATCCGTTACCAATACACGCGAAAAATCAAGTGGATCATATATCACCTGCACTTTTCTTCCTACATGTTGCAGATATAATTCGTCCGGAATCTGGTATTCATAAGGTTTTCCATGAATAGTCAGTCGTATACCTCCGTTGGTAATGGTATTGGTATATTCATGTTTAACGCCAAATAAGCGCAACAATTGCTCCTCTGATATACAACGCTCCTGAGAGATATCACTGCCCAAGAATGCGGCCTTCCAAGTTGCTTGCCTACTCATTCCTGTTTTGGGGTCCGTTTCTTGTCTTAATCCTTCTATAAACGATTCCAGGATAGTAATACTTTCTTCTTTATGAGGAAATTGTGTTTTGGCGCTCGCTACATGATCAGGATTAAGTCTGAAATCAGAAGTAATATTGTTGCCGGCATAGTTCTGAAACCGGCGTAAATGTTGATGCCATTGCTTTCCAAAGGAACGCTCGATGTACTTCCCTCTGGGCGATTTCGCACTAGCAGGAAAATACTCCGCATCAATACTTTGATAAAAGGGCAATAAGGCCTTCAAATTCCACCTATCTGTCTGCAATTGATGTGGCATATACCAGGCGCCGGTGAGCGTGTATATATGATGCATGGCATCCAAATAAGCCATTTTAACCAAGTCTGTACTGATACTATCAGCATAACAATATCCTAATGGGTAATCATTGAATGCGTCGCTAATGATCACTGCTTTAAACCGGTGATAGTACTGTATATGCAACTTACCTTGCGCATTCAGTTGTTCATCTCGGAAATACAGATCAATATCATTATCATCAGATCCTACGAGCAACAGCGGCGCAGAAGGCCGGTTACGCTTCGTCTGACGGCCATATTGATTATACCAGGCCGCATTCCCTTCTCGGAACAACTGCAGTTGGTACCGGTTATTACGGCGGTAATTACCCACCGTTCCGGTACTGATACTCGGATAATTATGCTGATGGGCCCATTTGTTATACGCAGTGGCAATCACGATATCATCGTGCTGGTTTGGATGTGCGATGAGTTCAAACAACACCGCTTCAGACAGTTTATCTTTTATTTTAATACTGTTCTGATTACCAAAACGCCAATCAATAAGCGCTGCATAGCCTGCGTCCTCATAAGTCTTCAGTTTATCGGTCAATCGCCTGTAACTATGAGGCAACTCAATACTATGCGCAACGATCATCTCCAGCACTACTTTCCAGAACTCTTCCATAGTAAGCCCCAACTGCTTTTTCACGTGCCGTTTGTTATCTCGCATTTCCAGGAGCATATTGAGCCAAGAAGCAGCCTGCGTATAGTTGGTAACATGAGTAGGAGGGAGGCATTTATGGGTATCATAACGGTATTCCAAGAAGAAACTCTCCGCTTTCATATCCTTCTTTATAAGCTGTAGCAGTGGCTGTTTGGCTACATACGCATAGGGATTCCCATATTTCTCCAGGATAAGTTGTTTGTAATTTTCTGGCAGCGTTTCATAGACGATTAATACAGATCGTCCGTTTCCGCCACGTTCCAGTACTTCTATTCTATTTCTCTGTTTAAGCGAATCATAGGTACCTTTGGGCACCAGTCCATCGGGCGACTGACTAGTACGTATAAATTCCTGCCCTTCTATACAGAGCCTATTGAGGGTATCAAACTTCATGGTGTAACAATCTAATGGATGACGCAGGAGGTATAGTAATAATTTCTATTTTTACTAACTGTTCCCTGATCAGATAATATCAAAAATATAACTTTTCCTATAAAGTCAAAAACTTTTTTATAACTTTATCTATATATTATTTCATCCATGACCGAAGGACAACGAATACTCTACATCCGTAAACTAATAAAGAAAAATCAACAGGAATTTGCACAGCTATTATCTGTGTCACAGGCAGCCCTGTCTGATATTGAGAATGGAAAGAATGGAATTTCTTATCCTGTTTTTAAGAAACTGGTGGAAGAAATAGGGGTACACCCTTATTGGTTTATGTGGGAACAGGAACCTATTTTCAGAGAAGTACAGTTCGCAGAAAAATATAACTTATCCTATAATTCTGCAAGCCCAACTGAAGGCGCAACTGCAAGCCCAGCTCCTGGATCAGCCACCAGCAAGGATTCCCAGCTTACAATGGAGGAAGTAATGAAGGCTTTGTCTGATTTACAGGGAGAAGTGAATAAAATCAAGCGCAAAGCCAAAAAGCACGAAAAATAAAGGAAGAATGATGTAGCGGGTTGTAGGTAAACCCGCTCCTATGGCCATGCCAGGTGGATTTAACCAGCCCATTCCAGAAAATCGCGGAAATACATAGTGGTATTACCTTTCCTATGCACGGTACTTATTTCCAGACAGGACATTTGGATTTCTCGTTGTCATATAACCCAGACTCAGAAATATTCCCATTAATAAGGTAAATGCCCATGCACTGCGGTTTTCCCAGGGATGTAATACCAATACCATCAGATCTTTTGCCAATGGAATTGGGTCTTGTAAAAGGTCCCAACTATTCCATCGAAGATATCTGCCGATATATACCCCCATGCCACATAGGAACATCACAGGAAAAGTAAATAACCAAGCTGGCCAGCGGGTATATCTCTCCTTCCACATGCGTTCCATGCTACGTACTGAAAGATATCCCATGATCAGGCCATTCCAGCCGAAAGAGAGTATCAAAATCAATTCAAACCATAGTGAAATGCCACCATCATACAAGTGAAATAGATCGGTCAGGATATAAGGCGCATTAGGGATAAACAGTAGCCAAACCACAAAACAGCTATACCATTTCAATCGCTGTTGCATTTCAACAGGATGCCGCTCCATCCAACTGGTAATCGCAAATGGCACAAAAGCCAGGAACAAATTCCAAATTAGCGATAAACGCAACATACTACCGGTATGGTATACACGAAAAATAATCAGTGCCAGGCTAAACAATACCGATACGCATAATACAGGTATTACACCCGGATTTTCAATCAGTAATCCTAACTTTTTAAAAATGGCATTTACTCGCTTCATAATACAGCTCTTTTAAAGTAAATGGAACAGAGATAATAGACTACTAGAAAATATAAGGCCAAAAAATGCAGACACCCGTAATTGCCGCAGCAATAGCCGCCACCAATACAGCGCCAGCAGCTACGTCCTTAATAAAACCAACACGGGGATGTATTTCCGGTGAGACATGATCTATCATTTTTTCTACCACCGTATTCATCATCTCCGTAATCCACACCAAAGCCATTGCCCATAATAACCACAACCAGTCGCTTTTAACCACCCGAAACCAACATCCTGCCCCCACCACCAGGATAGTGGCAATGGCGTGTATGCGTGCATGTGGCTCCGATTTCACAAATTCAAATATCCCGGCAAATGCATAACCGAAACTAGCGATCCTTTTTTGCAAATAATTTTTGGCCATTGTACTCCAGGTAAAAAATGAAGGTAAGTCTAGCAAATTTACGGATTTCTGACAGCCCCGCATCCAGCAGAGCTGTCAGAAAAACGCCCGTCAATTTTCCGCGGCAGTGGTAAGAACAGCAGGCGTTCTGTTCCAATTGATTTTCCTGCTGTAATACATGATACCCGCCACTGTAAAAAACAGTCCAAAGCTACCCATCAGCAGTGCATAATCTTCCGCACTGATGACTACATAAATGAAAGTGTAGAAAAGCGCAAGCACTGCAGTGATGCCTAGTGCGGTTTTGCGGTTAAGTACTGCGGTGGTGTAGCAGCCAATCAATCCTATCGTCATAACGCTAGCAGTAATATAGGCCACCATGAAACTGGCTTGTTCAGAGATAGACAGCAGCAACACATAAAAGATGCAAAGTGCAATACCGATCAATCCATATTGGATGGGGTGAATGCTGCGTCGCTGCGCTATCTCTACAAAGAAGTAAATACAGAAGGTTAAACCGATGATCAGGAAAGAGTAATTCACCGCACGGTCACTCTGTTGATAGGTATCTATCGGAGTAATCAACGCCACTCCAAATGTGCCAGTTTTCAAACTATACTTATTACCGATCCAAGATTGAGGAAAGCCCCTGTTGAAATCCTGTACTTTCCAGGTGGCCGTGAATCCGGCATTCGTAACTTTTCTGTCATAGGGCGAAATACCATCGTCAAAGCTGGGACTATTCCAGGAGGAACTCAGGGATACTTCTGTGGATTTACCCACAGGGGAGAAGCCGATATGAGAAGCTCCTCGGAGATCCAAGTCCATGGTAAATGAATTGGTGGCGGAGCCAGTAGGCTCCAGGTTGAGAGAAACCGGAACCTGAAGGCCAGACGGAGTTTTATCCTCCGAATTACCGACTCCTGGCACACCAGGGTTAAACAACAAGGATTTTCCGTTCCACAATACCTGCGCCTGGCTGGTAATTCCATTGAGATCGCTAATATTCACTACCAATAAAGCTCGCTCCAGATGAATGGCGGAAGAAGAGAGATCAAGGGAATGCAAATCTTCCAATGAAAAATCCCCGCTCAGGTGCAGTTTTGTTTGATATACATTGACATTATAAATACCTCTTTTCAACGTGCTGGGTACTAGGTCGCCATTTACTTTCAAATGACGCGGCATCAGCCACACCCAGGTTTCTCCCTCTTTTGTGTCCATCGGAATGGCAATTACCGGTCCCGATACCTGTTGCTCCCCTCCCCAACTAGCTGCAATCTTCTCTGCAGCTTCGTTGCGCGTGTACCGCCTTTCCCTCACCAAGTTCCGCACCATAACAATAGGGATCATTAACATGAGTATCAGAAATATGACGAATGCTCCTTTAATAGCTGCAGCATTTCTGGCATAAAAGCCTGACAAAAATGGCGTGTTTTCCATGTGTTTTTATTTTTAAAAGTACTTTGTATTTCAAAGTATAAAGGCAAAAAAAATTAACGTGTAAACTTGATCATATTTTCGAGGGCTGCGAGATGCCCTTTAAAGGCTTTCTCCCCAGCAGTAGTGATAGCATAGGTGGTATTGGTCTTCCGACCAATAAATCCTTTATGCACTTTGATATAGCCATTTTCCTCTAGGGTGTTGAGATGAGAAGCCAGATTTCCATCCGTTACTTCCAACATCTGTTTCAGGTCATTGAAATTCACTTCCTCATTGACCATCAGAATACTCATCACTCCTAGGCGTATACGGCTTTCAAAAATCTTATTTAAGTTACCGATCGGATTCATGCTCATGTTTGAAGGCTCCCTTTTCGTTCATATTTCCACCACATCAATGCACCATACAGAATGTGACAAAAACCGAAGCCAATGGCCCAAAAATAAAGCCCTTTGTTCAAAAAGAAAAGATTCAATAAACCTAACGCTGTTTCTGTTAGCCCTAAATATCGTACATCCGATACCGTATACTTGCTAGCATTAATCAACGCCAACCCATAAAATATCAAGCAAGATGCTGCCGTCAGCTTCTCAGCATGATTATATATCAGCCCCAGGATGAAGATACCTCCCGCTGCCAACGGAATAAATGCATTCACCGCCAACCTCCTCGCACTTCTATCCCATACCGGAATATTGTCCCGCTTCGCTTTACGCCAGGTAAACAGAAAACCAAAAAACAAAGCCGCCGCCATCACGCCAAATCCTAACAAAACCAGATTGTTACGCAACGATATAAAGTCCATCTCATTATACCCATGACGCAACTCCCAACGATCATAATACTCCCGAAACCAACTGTTCGCGATAAACGCCCCAACTAATGCACTGATACCCGCAGATATCCCACTCAACCCACTCAAGGATATGAAGCGACTACTACGCTCCATCATCTTCCTGATATCAGTTAATGTCTTGAGATGTTCGTGATCTGTCATATAAAAAGCACTTTGCACTACAAAGCTAATCAAAGTTTACATATTTCAAAATATATTTTTTTGTCATAGGACCGTTAATGAATCTTCATAGATGCAAAGTTTAGCGCTAAATGCTATAATATTGTTGTTAGATATGATAGACTGGAAAAGAATATTAGGAATCATTTTAATCGTATTCGCCTGGTGTTCAGGCTTAAAGGCTCAACAGTATAAAATCAGTGGAGTTGTCAGAGATGCTCACTCCCAAGAAATCATCCCTTTTGCTACCCTGCAATTCACCAATACCCAAACAGGAATGGTTAGCAATGCAGAAGGTAAATACTTGTTTGAACTCAACGTCATCCCCGCAGATTCCCTGCAAGTACGTGTGATGGGATATAATCTCACCAAAATGTACGTCAACAGAACACTGAAGGAACAAACCATCAACTTCGAAATCACTCGCTCCGATGTTTCGCTGAAAACATACGAAATCAAAGCCAACGTCAATTGGGCTCTCATCCTCCTTCGGCAAATCATCAAACACAAACCGGAAAACAATTATCAGAAACTAGATAATTACAAGTACGAAATTTACAATAAGCTGGAACTGGATATGAAAAACCTGAACAAGGATAAACTATCCCGTAACAGGTTTACAAAACCATTTGCTTTCGTACTGGAAAATATCGATAGTACTTCGGAAGACAAACCATTTCTTCCCATCTTCCTAACCGAATCTTTATCCGATTACTACTACCAATCTAAACCCCATAAAACAAAAGAAATTATCAAAGCTGCCCGTACCTCCGGTATCGATAATGAAAGCGTGCATAAGTTCCTGGGCGGTATGTATCAAAACATCAATATCTACGATAACTTCATCCCAGTTTTTGATAAACAGTTTGTAAGCCCTATCAATAATAACGGGGCCTTCTACTACGACTACAAAATATCTGACACTCAATATGTTAACAATCAACGTTTTATTAAACTAAACTTTACGCCTAAACGTAAAGGAGAAAACGTTTTCATCGGCGATATTTGGGTTCATGATACAACTTATGCGGTACAAAAAACAACGCTGTCTGTTCCTTCAGCAGCCAACCTCAACTTTGTACGCAAAGTAAGCCTGGTACAAGAATTCAAACAATTACCAGATAGCTCCTGGTTCCTATATAAGGATAAATTTATCGCCGATTTCTGGGCACCAAGCCCGAAACCCGGTAAAACATTCGATTTTATAGGCCGCAAAACCACGACCTACTCGGATGTCGTCACAAACGATACATCCGCCACCAATATCTTCTCCGATAAACGTTACCCGGAGAATATTACATTGCTGGACAGCGCCCGTTTCAAGAAGGATACATTCTGGGATAATAATCGCCCAGAAGAACTGAGTAAAAACGAAGCTGGTATCTATAAAATGGTGGATAGCCTCCAGAAAATGCCACTGTTCCAAAAGTACTCTAACACCATTCGCTTCCTGGCAACAGGGTATAAGCCACTCGGCCTGTTAGAATGGGGTCCTTACTGGTACGCCTTCTCCCAAAACCGATTGGAAGGCTTCCGTATGCGTTTAGACCTCGGTACCACCCCTAAATTCAATAAGGATCTTTACCTCTACGGTTACTTGGCATATGGATTCCAAGATCATGCATGGAAAGGAAAAATGTCGGCACTATGGCTACTGAAAAGACATCCACGCATGTACATATATGGCTCCTATGCCCGCGACCTGGACAACGGCTCTCATTACTACGATGAAGTGGGCTCGGACAACATATTCACACTCGCTATCCGTAAAAATAATGTACCACAGAAATTCTTATTGGTAGATGAAAAACGCGTAGAGTTTTTCAAAGAGTATTACAGTGGTTTCTCTCATCAGGTTTCCCTGGTGCATAAACAAGTAAGACCTTTTGAACCACTGCCTACACTCGATAGCTATAAAAATACAACCACTACTGGCGATCCACTCACCTCAGCAGAAGTGGAAGTAAAACTCCGCTACGCTTTCCAAGAAGAATTCCTGGAAGGAAACTATTATCGTTATAGTCTTGGTAGTAAATTCCCTATCGTAGAATTTAAATACGCCCTGGGTGTCCCTGGTATCGCTAACAGCAGCCAGTCGTACAATAAAATGTCGCTTAGTATATCCGACTACGTGAAGCTGCCTCCTTTCGGTACGCTGTACTATAATGTGTACGGAGGAAAAATCTTCGGTACACTGCCATATACTTCGCTGGAAGTACATCCAGGTAACGAAATTTACTACTACAATAAGTATGCTTTCAATATGATGAACCGCTTCGAATTCCTCAGCGATCAATATGCGGGCTTCAATGTGGAACATACCATCGGTAACGGTATTTTCGGATATATTCCATTAATTAAAAAGCTGAAGTGGCGCCAGTTCTGGACAGCCAAAGGTGTGATTGGCTCTCTCTCGGATGCCAACAAACAACTGAATCTCAACAATGGCTTTCCATTTAAAACGCTGGAGAAAAATCCATACGTGGAAGTGGGTACAGGTATAGAGAATATCTTCAAATTCCTGCGAGTAGATTTTGTATGGAGAGTGGCTCCCGCCGCACTTCCTGACGAACCTAAAAGCAAACAATTCGGCGTATTCGGTAGCTTTAAACTACAGTTCTAAGAATAAGCAAAACTCACCTGTCTGTCGTCCCTGCCTAGTGGGCAGGAACGACGAAAAAAATAAAAAAAAGGAATTGACGCAAGGTCAATTCCTTTTTTTATACAAGCATTTTTTTATTTCTTTACTTCGTTACTACATCCAGCCCTTCACAAATAATTTTGCAGGCGGCTATAATTTCCTCCTCCGTAATAATCAGTGGAGGCGCAATACGCATGCATTCCGATGCAAACAGGAACCAGTCTGTCACCACGCCATGGGCAATGCAATAATCAATCGTTTTCTTATTGATTTCAAAGCTCTCCAGTTCAATTGCCATCATCAGCCCAAGCGAGCGCACAGACTTGATGGCAGGGTGTTTCAGATGTTGCAGAAACACCTGTTCTTTGGCTTTCACCTGTGGTACTAGTTCCTCTTCCAGTAATGCCTGGAATCCGGCAAGTCCGGCGGCACAATTCACAGGGTGCCCACCGAAAGTAGTAATATGTCCAAGTACAGGCGTATTGGTCAGCGACCACATAATTTCTTTGGAGGATATAAATGCACCCAATGGCATACCGCCTCCCAACGCCTTTCCAAGAATGAGAATATCTGGTACAATACCGAGTTGCTCAAAAGCCCAGAGGGTACCGTTTCTCCCTAAACCACATTGCACCTCATCCAAAATGAGCAAAGTACCAGTGGCAGTACATTTTTCACGCAAAGCTTTCATCCAGGCCAGGTTCGGTAGGTTTACACCACCTTCTGCTTGTACGCTTTCCGCAATGACAGCAGCGGTATGTTCCGTAATCTGATCTAACGAATCGAAACTATTGTACTCCAGGTGCTGAATACCTGGCAGGAGAGGCCTGAAGGCATTTCTCCAATATTCATCCCCGAGAATACTTAATGCGCCTTGCGTGGAACCATGATAACTACGATTAAAAGCCGCGATGTTGGTACGGCCAGTAAAGCGTTTCGCCAGTTTCATAGATCCTTCTACCGCTTCCGCTCCGGAGTTGGTAAAATATACGCAGTTGAGTTGATTAGGGAGACGATCTGTCAACTGTTTGGCAAAGGATACCTGTGGCGACTGTACGAATTCACCATACACCAGGAGATGCATATATTGCTGTGCCTGATCCTGGATCGCTTTCACCACCTTAGGATGACAATGTCCTACATTACATACACTGATCCCTGCAATCAGGTCCAGGTATTTCTTCCCATCTGCATCCCACATGTACATGCCTTCGGCCTTCACGATTTCCAGTGCCAGGGGAGCGTCAGAAGTTTGCGCTACGTGCTGCAAAAAAAGTTGCCTGTTATTCATATCTCATCTACACTATTACTGCGAAGGTAGAAAACAACTGCTAATTACTAATTGTTATATTTGTATACCACGCGTTAAAACAATTAATTATGGCTTATATACTGCCCTTAAATGGTCACACTCCGCAACTTCCTGAAGATACCTTCATTGCACCTAATGCTACTATTGTTGGCGATGTAGTAATGGGAAAAGGTTGCACGGTATGGTTCAATGCCGTGGTACGCGGAGATGTAAACAGCATCCGGATTGGCGATAATGTCAATATCCAGGATGGCGCAGTGATTCACTGCACTTATCAAAAATCACAGACGATTGTCGGTAATAATGTATCTATTGGCCATAACGCCATCCTCCATGGCTGTACAATAGATCATGATGTACTCATTGGCATGGGCGCCATCGTGATGGACAATGCTCGCATCGATAGCAACAGTATTATTGCCGCAGGTGCTGTTATCCTCGCAGGTACACATGTGGAAGCAGGAACCATCTGGGCTGGCGTTCCAGCTAAAAAAGTGAAGGATATAGATATGGTCCTGATTAGCGGGGAAATCAACCGCATTTCTAAGAACTATGCCATGTACGCTTCCTGGTACGACGATGTCCTGCCAAAGGAAAAGACGCTTTAAATAAATTCCTTATATTGCAGGCAAATATCCCCCTATGAACGCTCGTATTTGCCTGTTAATATTTGGGCTCTTCCTGCTGGCTAGCTGTGCTTCCCAGGAAAAAGGATGCCCCGCTTCCAACTATTATACGAAAGATGTAAAAGCTTCCAACCGCAAGGCAGGTAAGCAGATGGGACGTTTATTTTAATCCATACTGCTATGAAAAAATTCCTGCTGATTGTACTGTTGGCCGCTGTGGCTGCAAGTTGCCGTACTGTAAAAAAAGGATGCCCTCAGCCACGCCGCAACTGGGGCGCTGAAAAAGTACTGGATGAGCTAAATGCTCCTGGGAAAAAATAGTTTCGTACGTGCTTCCCCGTTAATATTCTTTTTCTTCGATTGTTTCCAGGATGGTAGCATAACTGACATAACGATCGACGCTGATATCGCCTGAGTTGACCGCCGCTTTCACAGCGCAGCCGGGTTCATTGATATGCAGACAATTATTGAACTGGCATTCGTCCAGGTAGGGCTGCATTTCCAGGAAGTAGTGGGAGAGTTCCGCTTTGGATATATCTACAATACCAAATTCACGCACACCAGGAGTGTCTATCAGGCGGCCTCCTTCGGGCAAATCATACATTTCCGCGGAGGTAGTAGTATGTAATCCCTTTCCGCTCCAGCCACTCACCGCAGTAGTCCGCAGGTCAAGGCCAGGCATCAAGTCATTTATCAGGGAGGATTTCCCAACGCCCGAGTGGCCGGACATTAGGGAGGTCTTGTCTTTCAATACTGCCTTTACTTCTTCAATACCATCTTCTTCTTTCGCAGAAATCAACATCACCTGGTAGCCAATCCCGGTATACAGTTCCTCCAGTTCCTCGAATTTCTCCATTTCCTTCTCCCGGTAAATATCCTTCTTATTGAAGATCAAAATCACCGGAATATGATAAGCTGCCGCTGTCACCAGGAAACGATCTATAAAACCCTGAGATGTACGGGGCTCCTTCAAAGTACAGATCAACACTGCCTGATCCAGGTTGGCAGCCACAATATGCTTTTTATTGCGGCCATGAGGAGAACTGCGAACAATATAATTCCGACGGTCACTAATGGCGGTAATCATAGCATTGGCAGCATCGCCGTCTTCCGGCTCAATTTCTACGAGATCCCCTACGGCAACAGGATTCGTGGAGGTAATATCTTCGTTCTTCTTGAAGATACCCTTCATTCTTGCCTGAAATGTTTCTCCGGTGGCAGTCTTCACCACGTACCAGCTACCTGTGGATTTGTAGATTAATGCTTGCAATGCCTTGATTTTTATTAGAACATCAAAGGTAAGAATAAAAAAGGATGCCCTGCCGCATAATGGGCAAGGCATCCGCTGTATAATTTTTAGGCAGCTACTTATGGTAAACTGCGGAAAAGCGTATAACGTAACACAACTTCCAATAATATGCAAGCCAGTCCTATCATGGCAAACAGGAAGAAATGTTCTGCAAATTTCTTGTAAGAGGTAATCTCTACCTTGGTTTTCTCCATCTTATCAATTTCGCTATAGATATGTTGGAGATCACCGGTATTGGTAGCCCTGAAGTATTGACCGCCAGTTTCTTTGGAGATCTTCTTCATCAGTGGCTCATCGATTTGTACATCTTGCATCACTGTTTGTACGCTTCCATCAGGCATTGGCATTGGGAAAGGGGCTTTACCAATGGTACCTACACCGATGGTGTATACACGAATTTTATATGCTTTAGCGATCTCCAATGCGGTCAGCGGATCTATCAACCCGGTGTTATTCACACCATCTGTCATCAGGATGATCACTTTACTTTTAGCGTGACTACTGCGAAGTCTGTCTACCGCAGTGGCCAATCCCATCCCGATGGCGGTTCCATCTGTCAACATTCCGCTTTTCACCTGCATGATCTGGTTCTTCAATACGCCATGATCTGTAGTGATAGGGCACATGGTAAAGCTTTCGCCGGAAAACACCACCAGCCCTATACGATCGCTGATGCGTTTATCCACAAATTCCATGGCCACATTCTTGGCGGCCTCCATACGGTTGGGCGAAAGATCCTGTGCCAGCATACTTCCGGAGATATCAATTGCCATAACAATGTCAATCCCTTCACTGTCAATGTTTTCAGAAGTGTTGGACGTTTGCGGACGGGCCAATGCCACTACCAGGGCCGAAAAGGCGAGTATGCGCAATATCAGCAGCAATGGCCGGAAGGTCACTTTCCACGAAACAGGCAATCCTTTAAGCCCCTCCAAGGAAGATACCATCATCACTCCCTGCTGACGTTTACGCCGGGATATATACCAATAAACCATTACCGGCACCAGCAAAAACAGCCAGAAAAAAGCCGGATAGGCAAATTCAATATTTTTCCAGGTAGATAAATCCATTAATATCTTATTAAATCCTTTCGCTTATAATTATGCTTCCTGCGTTACTACGCCTTCGTTTTCACTCTCTTTCTTAGGACGTGTCCACTCCAGAATCTCTTCTGTCTGGCGCATACAGGCCTCATGCTCATCTGCAGTTGGCTGCATTTTCGCAAACTTAGCCAGATCCGCTAAGGAAAGCAGTTGGCGCAGTTTATCCCGCTGCTGGTTCAGTTTTGTAACCGGCTTGATATGCTGCAATAATTCTTCTGTAGTCTGCTCCAGTGCCGCAATGCCGAATTGATGTTCGAAGTACGTACGAAGAATATCTGTCAGACGCGTGTAATACATCTTAACATCTCCACGTTGCCAAACTTGTTCTGCTTTCAGCGCATGTAACTGTTGCATAGCCAGTTCATAAGGCGTAACGGTAGGAGTAGGCTTTTCAGGCACCACTTTCTTACGGCTACGAATAAACCAGATAATACCAATGATAATCAGTACCAGCAACATACCGCCGGTAATCTCCATCCAGTAATCCCAGATCCGCCAAGGAGCTCCCTGTACGGTCTTGATCGGGCGGAAAGCTTTGGTGGTATCCACTGCTACCGTGCCTACATCTACACCAACTGGCGAAGTGGACAACGTGTCTATCACTGCATTATTACTCGCCTTTTGCACATCAAAGCGCATAGGCGGTATTTCCCAATGTCCGGAATCAAAGCTGGTGAGCACAAAGGTTTGCGCCAACACTTTCAGTTGTTGATCTCCGCTGGTATCAATATTGGTACGGGAAACCACCTCGAAATGTTCGATGGAATCCGGTAATACAGGAAATCCGATTTTAGTAGTCCCAAACTGATTAGCTGGGATGGTGGCGGTAAGACGAAGTTTAATCTGTTCACCAATTCTAATGCTGGTAGTGTCTACACCGGCATGTACTTCCGGCGCAGTTTGTGCTCGTAGGACAACTGGAAAGATCAGTCCTAGTAACAGACATAAAAAAATGCTTCGTATCACTGGTTTTGTATACATGATTTATTTGCTCCGCTTTATGCCCTGTTGAGGAAGAATGTTTGCAATGCTTTCACATAGTCCTCATCAGTGCGAATGGATACCAGTTCTGCGCCACTTTTCAGGAAAGCGTTCTTGCAGTATTGTCCATGTTGGGCAAACTGGTATTCATAATATTGACGTACTTTTTTATCGTTGGTATCAATCCATTGTACAGCACCGGTTTCCGCATCAGCCACCTGTATAAGTCCAACAGCGGGCAATTCTTTATCGCGCTGATCGTATACATGTACGCCCACCATATCATGCCTTTTGGCGGCAATGTTGAGGGCATCTTGGTAGTTGCTGGAAAGGAAGTCGCTCAGTACAAACACGATACTTCTCTTCTTAGTAGCGTTGTTAAAGAAACGCAGGGTTTCTTTGATATTGGTTCCTTTGCGTTTAGGCGTGAACGATAGTAACTCCCGAATAATGAAAAGGATATGTGATTTACCTTTTTTAGGCGGAATATATCTTTCCATGCCATCGCTGAAAAATATAACACCTACCTTATCATTGTTCTTGATGGCAGAGAAAGCCAACACCGCGCAGAGTTCTGTAATGAGATGACGCTTATCCTGTTTTTTAGTACCAAAGGAAGAGCTTTCGCTCACGTCTACCATCAACATTACTGTCAATTCTCTCTCTTCTTCAAAAACCTTTACAAAAGGATGGTTGAAACGGGCGGTAACGTTCCAGTCGATAGAACGTACATCATCTCCGAAGTGATAGTCTCTTACTTCGCTGAATGACATACCACGGCCTTTGAAGGCGCTATGGTATTCGCCTGCAAATATGTGGTTGGTAAGACCTTTTGTTTTGATCTCAATCTGTCTTACCTTTTTTAATATTTCAGCAGTATCCACCTTTAAGCAATTAATGATTAACGAAATGTAACAGGAACGGGGGAGAAGCAGCTATTAAGGTACTTCTACTGCGTTCAGGATTTCGCTGAGAATATTCTCGCTGGTAACGTTTTCTGCTTCCGCTTCGTAGGTCAAGCCCACCCGATGACGCATTACGTCGAAACAGATGCTGCGTACATCTTCCGGAATAACATATCCTCTGCGTTTCATGAAAGCATACGCTTTGGCAGCCAGGGCAAGGTTGATACTAGCCCTTGGAGAACCTCCGTAAGCAATCAGTGGCTTCAGTTTCTGCAGTTTATACTCTTCCGGATTACGGGTAGCAAAAACGATATCAATGATATATTTTTCGATTTTCTCATCCATATACACCTCACGCACCAGTTTACGAGCTTCCATGATATCGGAAGGTTGAATCACTGGGCGGATTTCAGGCGTAGCCTGAGGATTGAGGTTTTGACGGATGATATGTCTTTCTTCTTCTTTGGTAGGGTATCCAATCACCACTTTCAACATGAAACGGTCTACCTGTGCTTCTGGGAGCATATAAGTACCTTCCTGTTCGATTGGGTTTTGAGTAGCCAATACCAGGAAAGGTTCATCCAGCTTGAAGGTAGTATCACCGATGGTGATTTGTCTTTCCTGCATGGCTTCCAGCAGGGCGCTCTGTACTTTTGCTGGGGCACGGTTGATCTCATCCGCCAGGATAAAGTTGGCGAAGATAGGACCACGGCGCACCATGAATTCGTTACGTTGCTGGTTATAAATCATAGTACCGATAACGTCTGCAGGAAGCAGGTCCGGTGTAAACTGAATACGGCTGAATTTACCGTTGATAGCAGAAGACAGAGATTTGATAGACAAGGTTTTTGCCAGACCCGGTACACCTTCTAACAATACGTGACCTTGTGCGAGCAGACCAATTAACAGTCTTTCCACCATGTATTTCTGCCCTACGATTACTTTACCCAGCTCCATGTTTAACAGATCCACAAAGGCGCTCGCCTGATGAATCTTTTCATTCAGTTGTCGGATATCGGATGATGTATTTTCCATGCTAATTATTTTTCAGGTGTGCTAAAATAAACATTCTTAGAACAAATAAAACTTATCACTATGTGAACGCGCCGTTAAAGTGCTGTTAAACTTGCCACCGTGGCGGATTTAGGTCAGATCACACCCCGTTTGCGGCCCAATTTAATAAAGCAGCTCCATTTTCTATAATATTTTTGTCTTAACGTACATTTGCCATTCAGGCTAAATATTTAACTTATGGAAGATTTTGCGCAACGCTGGAAGCCTATAGAAGAGATGCTAACTCAACGCTTCGGAAAAACCCCGAATATGGAGGCCATCCTCTTTCTAATAGGCATGAACGAAATGAACAAACTCAAAAAGAAATACACTAAAGAACAAAAACAGGACCTAATGCATGTGGCAGTGTGTACACTCCTCAGCCAGAGCGGTTATTTTGAAATAGAAGGCTACGATAAAGACGGATGGCCTCATTTCAAAGAACTGCAACCCGTTCCAAAAATGGGCATGGAAGAGCAGGAACAGTTCCTGAAAGAACATGTCATTGCTTATTTTAACCACCAGGAAGAAGAATAACTGATTACTCCATGAAAAAACTGTTGCTCCTTTGTTCCCTGTTGATGCTGACCAGCATTGGATTTGCAAAAAATCGCAAGGTCAAAATCATCACGCCGTACGGTACCATGATCGTACTTTTATATGATCAGACCCCTCATCACCGGGATAATTTCCTGAAGCTGGCCAAGTCTCACTTCTATGACAGTACACTGTTTCACCGGGTGATCGATAGCTTTATGATCCAAGGCGGCGATCCAAACTCCAAACATGCCAAACAAGGCGCTATGCTCGGCGATGGAGATGTGGGATATACCATACCTCCTGAATTCCAGCTAGACCTGTTTCATCGGAAAGGTGCACTAGCGGCTGCCCGGGAAGATAGGCCCGATAAAGCCTCGTCCGGATGCCAGTTTTACCTGGTACAAGGAAAAGTATTTACCGATGCGCAACTGGATAAACTGGAAAAAACAAGACTAGGTGGTAGGAAGATACCAGTCGACCAACGGGAAATCTACAAAACAATAGGAGGGACGCCTCACCTGGATCAAAGCTATACGGTCTATGGCCAGGTGATTAAAGGGATGGATGTGATTGACAAAATTGCTATTGCTAAAACAGATAAGAATCACCGCCCTATAGAGGATATTCCTATGAAAATCAGGGTAAAGAAAAAATGGTTATTCTTTTAGGCACAAACACGTTGTAATATAACTTTCTGTATTTTTACGGCTCAAAAATCAAACTAGTATGAATTTTCCGTCCAATCTGCGATACACAAAGGATCATGAGTGGATTCTGTTAGAAGGTAACACCGCTACCATTGGTATCACTGAATTTGCACAACGCGAATTGGGAGACATCGTTTTTGTGGATATTCCAACTGTTGGCAAATCCCTGGAAGCTGAAGAAGTTTTCGGAACTGTTGAAGCAGTAAAAACTGTTTCTGACCTGTTTCTGCCTGTTGCAGCTACTATCAGCGAAGTGAATGAAGAACTGGATGGCAGCCCTGAGCTGGTAAACTCCGACCCATACGGTGATGGCTGGATGGTGAAAGTAACCGTTAAAAACCCTGCTGATGTTGATGCCCTGCTGACCGCAGATCAATACAAAGCACTGGTTGCTGAATAATCAGTTTTACACTAACTATACTTACGAAGGACAATAGGCCGCGTTATCACATGCGTCTATTGTCCTTTGTGCATATTACAGCCCATCGAGACAACTTTTTGGGAATTAGTCGGAAATCATAATAAATGAAAAATCTGAAATACTTTTTGCCCGCTGCTGCCTGGATTATTCTCATCCTTGTGCTGTGTACATTACCTGGAAAAGATATTCCTTCCTCCTCATTCCTGGAAAAGATCCACTTCGATAAATTCGTGCATTTCGGCCTCTTTGGAGGAATCGTCTTCTTTCTGAGCCTGTCCGTTTATTGGCAAAGAAAAAAGGTATCTCCGGGGTTATTCGTCCTGTTTGTGCTGATTTCTGCGGGCTACGGTCTCGCAATAGAATTCGTTCAAAAATATTATACAGTAGATCGCAGCTTTGATCTTTATGATGCCCTCGCCGATGCTATTGGCGCTATCGCCGGCGTATGGGTCTTCAGAATTGTTATCCACCTCTACGAAAAGTATCAGCAGAAAAAGTAACACGCGTCTCCCGAAAATCTGCTTTCTACTTCCTCCTCTTTCTTCGCCAAACTGCAGCTTTTGCTTATTCCCATAAAAAAATAATCCCCCCTGAAACCAGGGGGGAATGTGTTTTTCTGCTTATGAGAAATAAGTGTTTCTTTCTAGTATTATTGCTGACCAGCTTCTTTCTTCGCATCAGCCTTCATCTTGTCATTCGCAAAGATGGAGAACTCTACACGACGGTTTTTAGCACGGCCTTCTTCAGTATCGTTAGTTGCAATTGGCTGTGTTTTACCGTAAGCAAAACCCTGGATACGGTTAGCTGCAATACCTTGTTTAATCAGGAATGCAGTAACACTGTTTACCCTACGTTGTGACAGCGCCATATTGTACTCATCTGTACCTTTTGCATCTGTATGACCTTCTACACGAACATAAGTATCAGGATACTTATTCAGTACAGTGGCCAGATTCTTAATATTATCCTGCGCTACCGCTGACAAATCAGATTTATCAAATCCAAATAATACACCCGCATCAAATTTTATATTGATACCTTCTTCGTAACGCTCAACGGTTGCATTCGGAACTTCATTTTTAATTTCTTGTGCCTGCTTATCCATTTTTTTACCAATGATAGCACCAGCACCACCACCGATAGCAGCTCCCAGGATCGCTCCCAGTGCAGTGTTACCAGCTACTTTACCGATTACGGCACCAGCAGCAGCTCCACCACCAACACCTATCGCAGCGCCTTTCTTAGTATTGTCCATGCTCTGCCATTGGGAACAACTAAACAACATTGTTGCAGATAAAACCACAGCTACCAGAACATTCAATTTTTTCATCATAGTAATTTTAAATATGAAGTTATTATATAATTCAATAGATGACTATTGCTTGCCATCCACCAGCAAACAAATATACTGCCAAAGTCATATAACCTTAGCAATTACCTGCTTTGCAATTGTTAAAAAATATAAAAAAAATTACAATTGTTGTAGTACTTATCCGAAGAGGTTT
This sequence comes from Chitinophaga sp., assembly GCF_019236475.1. Classification (GTDB taxonomy): domain Bacteria; phylum Bacteroidota; class Bacteroidia; order Chitinophagales; family Chitinophagaceae; genus Chitinophaga. The sequence continues at coordinate 1,015,142 of NZ_JAFAIX010000012.1, read as the reverse complement.
TTCAGTACGTCACCAATTCCACCACTGTTGCCGGAATTACCCTCTTGCTGTTGCTTTGCGCCACCAGTAAATACATCCTTCAACTCACCCAAATCAAAATTGCCGCCTTTCAGCTTGTCCATGATACCACCCAGGTTAAGACCAGAAGATGCACCTCCTGTCAGGTGACTCAGAATACCATCCAAACTGAAACTACTGTTGGAAGCATCATTGGTTTTATTCACCAAAGAACCCATTACAGTCGGGATCAGACTGGTAGCCAATTGCGTAGCCGTCCCTTTGTCCAGGTTAAACTTCTGTAACAGTGTATCCAGGAAATTGTTGGAAATATTGCTCACCACTGAATTTCCCTCGGTGCCGCTCTGGCCTCCTAACAAACTCAATACGCCTGCTGTATTGCCATTGGCCAACTCCTGTTGTAATCCATTGGTAATAGACTCGGTGGCAGCTTGCATCACAGCTTCATTATGCTCATTTGGCACATCAGGATTGTTCACCACGGCGGTCTGTGCGTGTTCTTGTACTAATTGCAGTAATTGCTCGAACATGTGTGTTAGATTTAATGTAGGGGAGTAAATATGATTTTCTCGATCTTTAATAAATGTAGGATTTTTCTACTTAGTAACAGCAGAACCTGTAAGATTTCATAGAATATTAAAAAGCCGCAAAGAAGCCCGCCAATACAGCTTCTTTGCGACTAATATATTTTTAGGGAGACTAGCTTCCCTGCTTCAGCTTCTCTGCATTCTCCGCAAAGGCCAACGCTTCAATCATATCTTTGATCTCGCCGTTCATGAAAGCATCCAGGTTGTAGATGGTCATTCCAATACGGTGATCCGTTACACGACCTTGTGGATAGTTATAAGTTCGGATCTTAGCAGAACGGTCTCCAGTAGACACCAAACTCTTACGTTGACTAGCAATCGCGTCTTCATGCTTGCGAACAGCCGCTTCATAAATACGGGTACGCAACATTTTCATCGCAATCTCACGGTTGGAGTGCTGACTACGACCCTCCTGACACTCTACTACCACGCCAGTAGGACCGTGCGTCAAACGAACGGCAGACTCCGTTTTATTTACGTGCTGTCCACCCGCACCACTGGAACGGAAAGTATCCATCTTAATATCAGCCTCGCGGATTTCCACATCCACTTCTTCCGCCTCCGGCAACACTGCTACCGTAGCTGCTGAGGTATGTACGCGACCAGACGCTTCCGTTGCCGGAACACGCTGTACACGGTGTACGCCAGATTCAAATTTCAAAGTGCCATACACATCATCTCCACTCACTTCCAACACAACTTCCTTGTAACCACCCGCTGATCCAGGATTTTCTGACATCACACTAGTAGTATAACCTTTCAGCTCACAGAAACGCAGGTACATACGCAGCAGATCCCCAGCGAACAAACTCGCTTCATCTCCACCAGTACCAGCACGAATCTCCAGGATTGCATTTTTCTCATCCTGTGGATCCTTGGGAATCAACAGGTTACGAATTAGCTCTTCCTGAGCGGACTTCTGTTCCTGTAATTCTTCTGTTTCTGCTTTTGCTAGTTCGCGCATCTCTTCATCTCCGCTGTCCAGCACTTCTTTATTAAAAGCAATATTATCCAGCAGATTACGATAGGCATCATAAGCCTTCACAATCTTCTCCAGTTGGCGATATTCTTTGCTTAGCTGGCCAAACTTTTTGTTATCACTTACCACCTCTGGGTTGGTAAGGGCCAATGATACCTGTTCAAATCGGCCTTTTATAGCTTCCAGTTTGTCTATCATAATTATCTTTGACGATCGAATATACCACCCAATGGGGTAGTGACCGTACTCAATCGGGTTGCAAAATTAACATCATTCAAGGAATTAAACACCAGGGTTGTTGAAACAGATCAAATTAAAAGGGAAAGATATATTTGACGGATACCGTTTCCTCGGCGCCAACAAGGTGCTGGTATTGGATGAAAGCGGTACTGTGACTGGCATTACGGACGTTACAGCAGGAGAAGAAGTGCAAGAAATTGACGGTATTCTCTGCCCCGGTTTCGTAAATACGCATTGTCACCTGGAGCTGTCGCACATGAAAAATGTCATTCCGGAAGGGACCGGACTGCCCGGTTTTCTTACCCGGGTAATGCAATTGCGCCAGCAAAATGCGGATCAACAAGCAGCAGCAATGGCCTCCGCAGCCCAAGCAATGTGGGAAGCTGGCATCAGCGTGGTGGGAGATATTAGTAATAATGCAGCTACCATCTCCAATAAAAAAAATGATCCTATCCGCTATCATACCTTCGTGGAATGTATGGGTGTGGCCGATACTGGCGCCGATAGCCGTTATCAGTTTAGCATGGAGGTGCTCCAGCAGTTCCATGAACTGGATGGCCCCATGCACAGTTGTTCTATTGTGCCACATGCGCCTTACTCTGTTAGTCGGACCCTGTTCGGGAAAATTGCCAACTCGCCTGCCAACTCGCCGGTGAGTATTCACAACCAGGAAACAGCGGCGGAAAACCAGCTATATCACAATAAAACAGGGGACTTCCTCGATTTCTACAAGACCTTCGGAATGGATATCAGCGGCTTTCAGCCTACTGGTACCAATAGCCTGGAGGCCTGGCTACCTGATTTCTCCGGTCAGAAAATGATCCTGGTACATAATACCTTCTCTACGGAAACGGATATACGATTTGCACAGCAACAGGCATCGGAAATCTGGTGGTGTCTCTGTCCGCAAGCCAACCTGTACATAGAAAACAGATTGCCCGATATACCACTACTACGCAGAATGAATTGTAATATTGTTGTTGGGACAGACAGCCTGGCCTCTAATCACCAACTGTCTATCTGGGAAGAACTACAGACCATTCATCGCCATTATCCCGAAATTCCGCTGGAAGAGCTCCTGCAATGGGCTACCAGCAATGGCGCCAAGGCATTAGGTTTGGAAGGATATGGTAATTTTCAGCCAGGTAGCCGCCCTGGTGTTGTGGTAATAAATCAAGAAGCTAAAAGAATAATCTAACACGCTAGTATGAATAATTTTCTGAATACCATCATCCTGGACAACCCAATCAGGGATTACATGATCCTTTTACTGGTATTGCTATTCGTATCCTTTGTTAAAAGGTACATTTCCAAAATTGTTGCCGCTTTACTTTTCCGGCTAGTGAAACACTGGTCTCCCCAGATCGAAGAAAAAAGCTTTGTAGAACTACTGCTCAAACCATTGGAGTTCTTCTTCTTGCTGATCACCTTCATGTTTACGATCGACAGATTCACATTCCCTCGAATTCTGAACGTAAACGTATATGGGCATGTAAGTTTGCAGAATGTAACAGACACCCTGCTGGAACTGGCTTTCACGGCAAGTATCATCTGGATCATCCTCCGATTGATAGACTTTATCGCACTCGTACTGGAGAAAAAGGCAGATTCCACTTCGGATAGAACAGATAAGCAGTTTGTTATCTTCTTCCGCGATTTCTTTAAGGCCATCATATTTATCATGGGGGCGATTGCCTTTATCCGGATATTATTTGGCGTCGGACTGGTAGAGAAAATCGTTGCGGGTCTTGGTATCGGTGCTGCGGCCCTTGCCCTCGCTGCTAAGGAAAGCATCGAAAACTTAATCGGCTCCTTTATCATTTTCTTCGATAAGCCTTTCCGCGTAGGAGATACTGTGAAGGTAGACAGCTATCAAGGAACTGTGGAAAAAATCGGGCTAAGAAGTACCCGTATCCGTACACTGGAAAAGACTTTTGTTACAGTTCCTAATAAAAAGATGGTAGATAGCATCCTGGATAACCTGTCGCTCCGTACCCAGCAAAGGGTAAACATGAAACTGGAAATGACGGCGGATACGCCGGCAGACAGTATCCTCGGCGCGCTGCAGGATATTCGTCAACTCCTGGATAGCAACAGTAATGTACTGAAAGGGTATACCGTGAACCTCCATGATTTCAACAAAGACACCGTCATCATTCAGGTGATCTTCAATACGATGATCTTGGATGGAACACAATATGCAGCATTAAGGGAAAGTGTGAACCTGTCTATCCTGCATATCCTTGAAAAGAGAAGTATAAAGATGCCGGGCAGCAGTACCAATGTGGTGCTTACGAACGCCAATTGATGCTGCATAAAAAAAGGAAAGAGACGTCTGCAACGTCTCCTTCCTTTTTATTTTTTCGTTGTCCCTGCCCGCTGGGTAGGAACAACAGACTGGAATTTTTTAAAAAACTATTCGTCTTTGGACTTCTCATCCTTGCTGCTCTTCAGGAGGATGCGTGAAATTTCCCCTTCAATGCTTTCTTTAGGTGTACCTACGATACGACCTTCTTCTTTACCATCTTTAAAAACGATGATGGTAGGGAGTTTCTTCACTCTGTAGTCAGTAGGAGCATCTGTATTCATTTTCTGGTCAGCGCCGAACATAACCATCTGCTCTTCAGGGCTACCACCGAGGATCATCACCTTATATAGCTGAGGAATTACTTCTTTACTGGTTTGGTCCCAAGTGCCTAACACCGCCACAATATTAAAGCTGCTGCGGTTGGCTTTGATATAATTCACCATATTATCATTAGGCTGGTAGTCGTTCACACCTTTGTAGAACCAGCTAAATTCCCTACCGTTCATGAGCGTTTTCATTTCAATCTTGCCTTTCAGGACAGGAGCGTCGCTGGAAGATTGTGCCCATGTCAGTGTGGAGAACAGCAGCCCGCCACCTAATAGTAACATTTTTAATCGCATAACCTTGTATTTTATAATTGATCTTTCAGTTCCGTTAAGAAACCTCTTACCTTTAGCAAAGCTTGTACCATTTCGAAATTCCGGGCGGCCAGCTTACGGTCTTCCTTTAATTTTTGTTTCGCGCCTTCAATCGTATACTTCCTTTCTCTAAGGAGGTGATAGATTAACTTCAGATGGTGAATGTCTTCCTGGCGGAACAGGCGATCTCCTTTGCGGTTCTTTTTAGGCTGGAGGATATCAAATTCGTTCTCCCAATAGCGTATCAGGGAAGTATTTACCTTGAACATGGCAGCTACTTCACTGATGGAATAGTATTGTTTGTCCAGTACCAGTTTATCCAATTCCATAATCAGATCCGGGTCTTCCGAAAATTCTTTCAATGATTTACGCCCGCGTTTTTTACCCAGATTGGGTTCAGCGGGAGGGGCCACCGCCTTCACTTTTACTTTAGACTTGGGCCCCGCCTTTACTGCCGTTGGCAGTGGCGACATTCCGGCTGTAGAAAAAAGGTCTAACTGGTGCATGGCAGTAAAAAACACGTTGAAAAATATCTTTTACAGCCATGAATTTAGCCTTTTTATTGCAGCTTTCGTCTATTTCCAGTTTAATAACGAACATATTATAACCAATCAGGATAACTTAGTCGAACGACTGGTTACCAGATCTGGCCATTTTAACCAATGTTTCAAACTGTTCTGCGGTAAGGTCGCTGAAGAAGAAGTATACTGGGTCTACCTTGGTGCCATTTTTCATTACCTCATAGTGGCAGTGTGGCCCGGTTGACTTACCCGTGCTACCTACCCATCCCAACACATCTCCACGTTTTACTGACTGGCCGGCTTTCACTTTCATACGGAGCATATGCCCGTAGAGGGTTTTATAGCCATAGCCATGGCGTACCACCACGTGGTTACCATATCCCACATCACTGAGGCTAGCCTCTTCGACCACGCCATTACCAGTAGCATAAATAGGCGTACCGCTAGGCGCTGCGAAGTCAAGCCCAGAGTGATATTTCATCATTTTATAAATAGGATCGATCCTATAACCGAAACCAGAGGCAATATGTTTCAGATCTTTATTCGATACAGGCTGGATAGCCGGAATAGCGGCCAGCATTTCCTGTTTGTTTTTCACCAGCTTATCAATCTCGTCGAAAGATTTCTCCTGCGATTTAATACGGTTGGTGATTTCATTGAGCAACACAGACGTGGAGGCAATGATCTCACTGCTGGCAAAAGACTGTAACTGAGACGCTTCCTCATCGGCGGCTACCTTACCCATACGGGTACTATCCGGAATCGGATCCGCTTCAAAGATGACCCTGTAGATCTCATTATCTCGTTCTTCCAGGGCTGTCAGTTTGGTTTTAGCCTCTTTCATACGTCCCTGCAGGGCCTCGTACTTTTCCTTCATGCCATCCAAGTCGCGCAAGAGCAACTTTTCCTTGGGCGAAGAAAAAAATCGATAGGCAAATGCCAGGAATATAGCGCCCGTAACAATGGCGGCTGACACAAAACCGAGAATACGCAGCACTTTCACCCGTAGGGAAACTACCAGCTTCTCATATTTTAATGTTTGGGTATTGTAGAAATATTTAACCTTCTTCATTGCACCAATGGTGTACTTTTCTTACCTCAGCTAATACGCTGGGACAGCAGATTTTATTACCTTGAGTTCAAACGGATGAATAAAATTGGCATAAATAAGATTGCCGCCTTAACTTTTTTGCCGGTCAGCCTATCCTATTTTGAATAATCATACAGGTTTCAATATTTTTGCACTCCCTGTAACTCGGCGGGAAAATAAGGTGCACAAACCTAATGTAATTAGATTAAAACATCAACCTTTTGAATGTCAATTTTCTAACTACTTCGTAATGGGTTGAAACACAGGCGAAAGTCTGGTGCCAATAACACGAGCAATAAGATATAAAATATATATTAATTCGCATCAATATTTTATGACAGCATCTGAAATACGACAGCAATTCCTGGACTTCTTTGCGTCAAAAGGGCATCAAATCGTGCCTTCTGCCCCTATCGTAGTGAAAAACGACCCGACTCTGATGTTCACTAACGCCGGTATGAACCAGTTTAAAGACTATTTCCTCGGAAATAAAGTACCCGCGCACACCAGAGTGGCAGATACGCAAAAATGCCTCCGTGTAAGCGGTAAGCATAACGACCTGGAAGAAGTAGGTATCGATACCTACCACCATACCATGTTCGAGATGCTGGGCAACTGGAGCTTCGGCGATTATTTCAAAAAAGAAGCCATCGCCTGGAGCTGGGAACTGCTTACGGAAGTTTACAAGATACCCGTAGATCGTTTATACGTTACCGTATTCGAAGGTGATGCGAACGAAAATCTGCCTAAAGACGAAGAAGCCTATAACTTCTGGAAACAACATATCGCGGAAGATCGTATCCTCCTGGGTAATAAAAAAGATAATTTCTGGGAGATGGGAGACACCGGCCCCTGCGGCCCTTGCTCTGAAATTCACGTAGACTGCCGTCCGGATAACGAAAGACAAGCAGTAGACGGTAAAAACCTCGTGAACAACGACGATCCTCAAGTAATCGAGATCTGGAACAACGTATTCATGCAGTTCAACCGCCAGAAAGACAAATCCCTGGTGCCATTGCCTGCAAAACACGTGGATACCGGTATGGGCCTGGAACGCCTGGTACGCGTTCTCCAGAACAAAACGTCCAACTACGATACCGACCTTTTCATGGGTACCATCCATACTGTAGAAAAGCTCACCGGTAAAGTCTATAAAGGCACCGACGCCAAACATGATGTGGCTTTCCGCGTAATCGCTGACCACATCCGCGCGATCTCCTTTACCATCGCTGATGGCCAATTGCCTTCCAATACTGGCGCAGGCTACGTTATTCGTCGTATCCTCCGTAGAGCCGTGCGTTACTACTTCTCCTTCCTGGATGTAAGAAAACCACTGCTCCACGAACTGGTTCCAGTACTGGCAGCACAATTCTCCCATGTTTTCCCTGAACTGGAACAACAGGTAGATTTTGTGAAGAGAATCATATTTGAAGAAGAAAATAACTTCCTCCGTACCCTGGAAAGTGGTATCCGCCGTATCGACGACTTCATGAAACAAGCCAGCGGCAAGATGATAGATGGCCAAACAGCCTTCGAACTCTATGATACCTACGGTTTCCCATATGACCTCACTACGCTGATCGCATTCGAAAATAAGTTCGATGTGGATAAAGTCGGTTTTGATAAAGCACTGGAACAACAGAAAGAACGCTCCCGTGCTGCTACCGCACTGGATACCGGCGACTGGGTGGTACTGGATGAAACACCTAATGTAATGTTCATCGGTTACGAAAACCTGGAATCACATACCAAACTGCTGAAATACCGTACCGTTAATGCAAAAGGTAAAGACCAATTCCAACTGGTACTGAGCAAAACGCCTTTCTATGCTGAATCCGGCGGACAAGTAGGCGACACCGGTATACTGTACTTCGATGATGAAATCATCCATGTAACAGATACCAAGAAAGAAAATAACCTGATCATTCACTTTGTAGATAAACTGCCTGCTAACCCGCAAGCAAGCGTGAAAGCGGTGGTAGCAAGAGAAAAACGTCAGGATACTGCACGCCACCACTCTGCCACACACTTACTGCATGCTGCACTGCGCCAAGTACTGGGTACACACGTTGCTCAGAAAGGTTCTTTGGTAAATGCGGTTGGGCTTCGATTCGACTTCTCTCACTTCGCAAAAGTGACAGACGAAGAAATGGCGAAGATTGAAGATATCGTTAACGAAAAGATCCGTGCAAATATCCCTGTTGTAATCAAGGAACTTCCTAAGGAAGAAGCCCTGCAACTGGGAGCTATGGCGCTCTTCGGTGAAAAATACGGAGATGTTGTTCGCGTAGTGATCATGGACCCGAATTATAGCGTAGAGCTTTGCGGTGGTACCCACGTAGGTGCAACCGGCGAACTCGGTCTCTTTAAATTCGTTTCTGAAGGAGCGGTAGCTGCCGGCGTTCGTCGTGTGGAAGCCGTGACTGGTAACGAGGCCATTACCTTCGTTAATAACCACCTGCAACAACTGAAAGAAATTAAAGCTGCCCTCAAAAATCCGAAGGAAATTGTGAAGGCCGCTGAAACACTGGTTCAGGATAAAGCTGCGCTGGAAAAACAAGTAGAGGCGCTGGAACTGGAAAAAGTACGTCAACTGGGTAATGAACTGTGTTCCAAAGTACAGACCATCAATGGCGTAAACTTCCTCGGACAGGTGGTTAACGTCAGCAATGCAGAAGGGCTGAAACAACTGTCTTTACAGTTGAAAAATGAAATCCCTGATCACGTGCTGATCTTCGCTGCTAATGTAGGCGGTAAAGCCAGCGTAGCTCTGACTATCGACGAAAAACTCGTTGCAGAGAAAGGCTGGGAAGCACCTAAATTGATTAAGGAACATATTGCTCCGCTGATCAAAGGTGGTGGCGGTGGTCAGAAATCCTTTGCTACCGCAGGTGGCCAGGAAACTGACAAGCTGGACCAGGTGATTAAAGCCATACAGCAAATTATCAACTGATAATTGAAATTAAGTGTTATAAAGAAAGGTGGATATCGGAAGATGTCCACCTTTCTGCTTTTCTATCGGTACTGATGGCCCAGTTATCGGATTTAACTTTTCCTTAGTTACCCGTGTTATTAAATTTGTCCCCATAATTAAAAACTATCAGCATATGAGCAAGTTACTGCAAACATTAACCATTGCAGGTTTTACCTGCTTTAGCCTACTGAGTGCGCCAGTATTCGCCCAGCAGTCAAAAGACAAAATGGGAGAGTTTGACGAGATCATTATCAAACGTAAAAGCAATACAGACGCTAAGGTTACTGTAGAAATCAAGAACGGTGAGGTTTGGGTAGACGGTAAGAAAGTGGATCAGTACAATAACCCGGATTTATCGATCTTTCGTCGGAACATCACCCCAATGGATGGTAACACCATCGGCATGACCGGGGATATCTCGCCCTTCCTGGGTCTCTTTGGTGGTGATGAAGCAGAACAGGACGACAACGATAATGCCATCAATATCAAACCAAACAAAGCCTTGTTGGGGGTGCTGACCGAGAAAAGTGAAGCACGTGGCGTAACCGTGAAAACCGTGTCTCCTAACAGTCCTGCCGAAAAAGCCGGTATCAAAACAGGCGATATCATTCTCCAAGTAGATAATAAAAAGATCGAAGAGCCGAAAGACCTATACGAAACAATCGGCACTTACAATCCTGGCGACAAGATAACGTTAACGTATATACGCAATAAGAAAGAATCCAAAACAAGCATCACGCTGGGCGAACGTAAAACCGAAGAACCCAGTATTATGATTGAACCTCATTCCAATAGGCAGTTCTTTAATTTTCAACAGCCAGGATGGGGCCCACGTGGCAACAACGCTCGCCTGGGCTTGCAAGTGGAAGATACAGAGAATGGCCAGGGCGCCAAAGTAACTGATATTGCAGAAGGTTCAGCAGCAGAAAAGGCGGGATTCAAAGCGGATGATATCGTTACTGAATTTGGTGGCACTGCGGTTAAATCCGCCAGAGACGTGGCTAATGCCTATCGTAGTAACTTGACGAAGCAGTCGGTAACGGCAAAGGTTATACGAAACGGCGCTACGCAGACACTCGATATCAAGATTCCAAAGAAAATTAACAAGGTTAATTTATAGCGTGCAAGAGAGAGCAGCCAACCGGCTGCTCTTTTCTTTTCTACATTATTTTTTTCAGGAGTTTCAGCTTATTCTTAAACGGTGGGTATTTCGTTGGAACATCCAACCAGGTGGCCGTTTTTAGCATGCCTTTAGGATGGGTAAATGTATCGAAGCTATATTTCCCGTGATACTGTCCCATGCCACTGTAGCCAGTGCCACCGAATGGTAATTCAGGATTGGTAAGGTGTACCAGCGCATTGTTCACACAGCCACCGCCGAAACGAACCTGCTCGATGAGGGCACGTTCTGTTTTCTTACTGTTGGTAAACACATACAATGCCAGTGGATATGGTAGTTTCCGAATAGCTTGGATCGCCTGTGGCAAATCCGTGTAAGGTAAAATCGGTAGGATAGGACCAAATATTTCATCCTGCATTACCGGATCATCCCACTCCACATCTGTCATCAAAGTAGGCGCGATATAACGTGTAGCCTTATCCGTTTGACCACCATGAATGATATGTCCCTGGCTGAGGTACGACGATACCACATCAAAACGACGATCATTGATTAATCTTGCATAGTCCGGACTCTCTGCCGGATTCTCTCCAAAGAAAGAGATGATCGCTTCTCTCAACGCATCTTCTAGTTCTGTTTTTACATGTTGATGTACCAGGATATAATCTGGCGCTACGCAGGTCTGGCCTGCATTCCAGAATTTACCCCACGCAATACGTTTAGCCGCCACTTTTATATTCACTTTTTCATCTACCACACAAGGGGATTTCCCTCCCAGTTCCAGTGTAACAGGAGTAAGATGAGGGACTGCCATCTCCATAATCTTCTTACCCACCGGAATACTACCGGTGAAAAACACATGGTCAAAACGGCAGGTCATCAATATAGGAATAACAACGCCGCCGTCTCCTTCCACTACTGCAATGTATTTAGGATCGAATGTTTCTTTGATAAGGTCATTGATGACGTCTGCGGTAGCTGGCGCCAGCTCTGATGGTTTTAATACTGCGCAATTTCCGCCGGCAATGGCTCCCAGCAATGGGCTCAGTAATAACATGAACGGATAATTCCATGGAGCTATTATCAACGTCAAGCCCAATGGCTGACGATAAATGCGGCTACTACTTGGATAAGTGACCAGCGGAGAAGTGACCACCTGCGGCTCCATCCAGGCCTTTAGATTATCCAATATATAAGCGATTTCCTCATATAAAAATCCCACCTCGCTGGAATATGCCTCCATCGGATGTTTATGCAAATCCTTATGCAAAGCATCCAGAATACGGCTTTCGTGCTTTTCTATGGCCTTTTTCAGGCGTTTCAACTGGGTTTTTCTGAAACTAAAGGGTAATGTGGCGCCGGATTCGAAATATGCCTTCTGTGCCTCATAAAGTTGCCCAGCCTGAGTATGACTGATCATAGGGAAGATATTTAATGTCTTGTTCATACTCAATTTAGCACTTTCTTCGCATGAATTTGCCCAGAATCCCAGCATTATTTGAATATATTTGTAGTAATTGATTACAATTTTAGTGGTGAGTTGCAGTCAGTTCAACTTTATTGAATATTTTAAATTATCACCTCTTGGATTACAGTAAGTACGAAACCGTGATCGGGCTTGAAGTTCATGCCCAGTTGCTGACAGAAAGCAAGCTTTTCTGCAGCGATAGCGCCGCTTTTGGTGGTTCTCCCAATACGCATATCAGTCCGATTACCATGGCTCATCCCGGCACTTTGCCCCGGATGAACAAAAAAGCGGCCGAGTATGCCATAAAACTGGGACTAGCTTGTCATTGCGCCATCGAAAAAGATAATTATTTCGCCCGCAAAAATTACTTCTATCCCGATCTCCCTAAAGGATATCAGGTATCCCAACATACTGCTCCGATCTGTAATGGCGGCTACGTCCGCATCTCCACAGAAGCCGGCACCAGAGATATTCAGTTGAACCGCATTCACCTGGAGGAAGATGCCGGTAAACTACTGCATGATCAGGACCCGGCCTTCAGTTATGTGGATTATAACCGCGCAGGTGTGCCACTCGTGGAAATAGTGAGCGAGCCAGACATGCATTCCAGCGATGAGGCCTATGCCTACCTGACAGAGCTAAGGCGATTAGTTCGTTATCTAAGCGTTTGCGATGGTAATATGGAAGAAGGCAGCATGCGATGCGATGCCAATATTTCTGTGCGCATTAAAGGCACCACCACACTGGGTACCAAAGTGGAGGTCAAGAATATGAACTCCATCCGAAATGTAAAAAGGGCCATTGAAGCAGAAGTGAAAAGGCAGATAGAGATTTTGGAAACAGGAGGGAGGCTCATACAGGAAACGAGAAGCTTTGACGCCGCTACTGGCAGCTCTTTCAGTTTGCGCTCCAAGGAAGAAGCCAATGACTACAGATATTTCCCTGAACCGGACCTGGCGCCATTCAAGCTCAGCGATGCTTTTATTGAATCCATCCGGGCCACGCTTCCTGCGTTACCAGAAGAATTGATGCAGAAATATACTACTCAGTATAACTTGTCAGAATATGATGCCAGGGTAATTTGCGATGATAAAGCCACCGCTGATTACTTTGAAGCACTGACTGTCATTACTGCCCAATACAAAGCAGCCGCCAACTGGATGCTGGGACCAGTGAAATCCTGGCTGAATGAGCATTCCGCAGATATCAAGGATTTCCCTATAACGCCGGAAAGGCTGGCACAGCTCATCGCACTGGCCGACAGTGGGAAAGTGAGCTTTTCCATCGCTTCCTCCCGCATACTCCCGGAGATGATTAACCATCCTGATGAGCCAATGGAAATAGCTACCAGGCTGAATCTGCTCCAGGACACCAATGCCGACAATATTGGGCCCATCATTGATGAAGTACTGGCAAAATATCCGGACAAAGTAGCGGCTTATCGTGGGGGCAAAAAAGGCTTACTGGCGCTTTTCGTGGGCGAAGTGATGAAAGCCTCCAAAGGCAAAGCAGACCCGCGTCTCACCAATGAATTACTGGCGGAAAAACTGAAAGGTTAAGGCCAATCCGCAATTTTAACCTAATTTGGAGGTTTGCGCAATCAGATTTAAAATTTCGAATACATGAAAAAATACTTTTTATGGTTGTCAGCCGCCGCATTGATCGCGGGATGTACGGGTCAGCAACAGGAAAAAGGAGAATTCAAAATTGAAGGACACTTTACTAACCTACCTCTTGGATCTGTAGTATTGGAAGAACTGACATTAGCCAATGTTAAAGCGGTGGATTCCACCACAGTAAAGGATGCAAGCGGTAAATTCACCTTGAAAGGCATGGTGCCCGAACAAGGCCTCTACCGCATCAAATTCCCGAATGGCAAATTCGTCGTGCTCTCCCTGGATGCCGGCGATATGAAGCTGGAAGGGAATATGGACGACTTGGAAAACATGAAAGTGGAAGGTTCTGAATCCACTGCCGAACTCCAGAAATTCCTGGGAGATATCAGCAAACAATCCATCGCGCTGACAGAAGAAATGCGTACCCTGGATAGTTTGCACACTATTAAAACGCCAGACAGCATTTTACAACCTAAAGTGCAGGATTTCCAGCGTAAAGAAAAGGATTTTGAAGAAAGCTTCTTTATTGCTGCCGATAAGACAAAATTCCCTGCTAATGCAGTTTTTGCTATCAGCCAAGTAAGAAACGGAGAGGAGATCATCGCACACAAACAAGTGCTGGCCAATATGGGAAAACGCTTCCCTAAAAATACCCTGGTTAAAAGCATGCTGGATAGAGTAGCAGAAATGGAAAAATCGCAGACTGCCACTGGCGCTGACGCAGCAGGTGGCGAAGGTCCTTCTATCGCAGTTAAAATCGGCGAAGCAGCTCCTGAATTCTCACTGCCTGATCCTACCGGTAAAATGGTTAGTCTCAGTTCCTTCCGTGGTAAATATGTACTGGTGGACTTCTGGGCTAGCTGGTGCGGACCTTGCCGTGCTGAAAACCCAAATGTGGTAAAAGCTTACCAACAGTTCAAAAACAAGAACTTCACAGTACTGGGAGTTTCCCTTGATAAAGAGAAAGGTAACTGGCTCGATGCGATCAAAAAGGATAAACTGGACTGGACACATGTTAGCGACCTGAAATACTGGGAATCTGCTGTGGTGAATATGTACGGCATCAATGCTATTCCAGCTAATTTCTTAATGGATCCACAGGGTAAAGTAATTGCCTCTAATCTGAGAGGACCTGAACTGGAAGCCAAGCTGAAAGAAGTCTTAAAATGATAGCATAAAACGAATAAAAAATCCCCGGTAGTAACTGATACTACCGGGGATTTTTTTGTGGGATATTAGGGAGATAAAGGTCAAAAAAGAAGGGTGTACCGATTGGTACACCCTTACTTTCATTTACTAGTTTATCTACAAGTTTGCTCTACACTTTATTGCAAAGACCATTAGTAACCAGGATTCTGAGACGCTTTCAAAGTTGGGTTGGAAGCAGTTTCAGTGGCTGGGAACGGCCAGAGGAAACGGTAGTCGCTATATGGAATAGCAGCAATACCAGTTGGAATAATCGGCGCTTTTAAGGTATCGTAATCAGCACCGCTTGATTTCAGGATAGCTGGATCAACTTTAGCAGGAATACCGCCAGTACCGTATTTGGCATCCAGTGCCAGACGATGAATATCTGGCCAACGACGACCTTCAGCCACGAACTCAACACGACGCTCATTCAGGATAGCCAGCGTCAGGTCAGTAATGGTGCCAGGAATAAGGTCAGGCAGATTACCAATTGTACCCACTTTATTTGATCTGTTATGTACTGTTTTATACAGCAGGTATGCTTGTACAGCATTACCAGTACGGTTGTATGCTTCAGCAGCATTCAGCAGTACCTCTGCATAACGGATGATTGGAGCCCAATCACCTTTATTGGCATAATCAGTATACTTCGTTGTGAAAATGTATTGCTTACCAGATTGTCTGAGAAGCAGATTTCTACGAGCATCAGTTGTAGGCCAGTAAGCTGCATTATACAGATTAGGACTGATTGCAACCAGACCACGACCAGCAGCAGGTGCAGATGAACCGAACATTTGAGCGAGGGCACCATTCACATCACCATTCGCGTTTACGCTGTTGGCGATAGAGAAGATAGACTCTGTGTTTTTAGAATAGGAACCAAACACGGTAGTTGGATCTGCTTCCAGTTTGTAACCATTAACAGGACTGCCTGGAGTAGCCAGGTTAGCACCTAATTTGGTAGCTTCTGCAATTACTCCTGCATAATCACCCATGTGCAGTTTGATCCTTGTTTTCAGCGCAATAGCAGCACCTTTGTTGGCTTTGGAAATAGCATTTCCAGTACCAATGTTCTGCTCTGCGAAATCCAGATCAGCCAGCATCGCTTTATAATCATCCGCTACTGTACCTCTTGGCATAGTAAGATTCTGCTGAACTTTCTGCACAGTGTTGGTAGCAACAGTACGATAAGGTACCCCTGCCTGACTACCATTACCATCTGCATAAGGACGGCAGAAATGCAGTACCAGCTCGTGAGCAGATAAAGCGCGCAGGAAGCGGGCTTCAGATTCTAACTGTAATTCCTTAGGACCAGAAATAACATTATTCTTGGCGGCATCCTGTATTCCTTCAATGAATACATTCGCCTGGTTAATTACAGAGTATAAGTTCACCCACATTGCCACGTTATTGGCAGTAGTGGTACCGTAAGTAGATTTGTAAGTGATTTCGTAGAAAGTAGCCAGGTTGACCATATCCTCACCTCTCATTTCATCCTGTTCGATAGCAGCAGCACCAAAAGGATATCCACGACCGGAGTAAGAATCGTTATAGCTACCTACAGTAGCAGTGTTATACACACCATTCAGTGCCAGTTCAATATTGGATGAATCTGTGAATACAACTTTTTCATCCACCTGGTTTTTCGGCTTCAGCTCCGTGTATTTTTTGCAGGAGGCGAGACCGGCAGCAGCCATAAGGCCAGCAGCGAGCACCAGGCCAGCATTTCTTTTATATTGATACTTGAACATGTTTCTCATAATAATTTTTGTTTTTCCCAACAATTACAGACCAATGTTTAAACCCAAAGTATAAGTACGAGGAACTGGAGAAGTATTATAATCCAGACCTGGCTCGATGTTACCAGACTGACCAGAAATGTTGTAGTTCAGCTCAGGATCAACACCTTTGTACTTAGTAATTACAAAAGCATTTTGAACCTGTGCATAGATACGAACGCTGTTCAGTTTAATACGGTTTAACATGTCTTTAGGCAGATTATAACCGAGACCAATGTTCTGAGCACGGATGAAGTCACCTTTTTCCAGGAAGCGGCTGTTCAGGTTACCATTCTGCAGAATGAAGTTGTCAGAACCTTGGTACAGTTTAGGTACGCTGGTAATTTGACCAGGAGTAGTCCATCTGTCCAGGATTTCTTTACCGTTGTTCTGGAATTTCTGGTTGTTCAGTGTTTCCTGACGGGTAACGTTGTACACTTTGTTACCACCTGCGAAGGAGAAGAAGATATTGAAATCAAATCCTTTGTAAGTAACAGTGTTGTTCAGACCACCATAGTAAGTAGGAGTGGATTTACCCAGGAACTGTTTGTCTGTAGCGGTAAGCGCTGCAGCAGGCTGACTCATATCACCAGGTTTGGAAGGATCATACTTGTAGTATGCAGCAGTTTTGTAGTCGCCTTGTACAGTAGAACCATCTGCTTTCTGCCACAGTGGGTTACCGTTTGCAGGGTTTACACCTTGGTAAACATAACCATAGAATTCACCGATAGTACGTCCAACGCTAGTTACATTGTAGCTCTTTACGATATCTTGGTTATTAACCAGTGCCTGTACTTTGTTCTGTACAAAAGTAACGTTGAATGCAGTTGTCCAGGTAAAGTCACCTTTGCTAATATTGGTAGAGTTTACAGAGAACTCAACACCTTGGTTGTACATCTTACCTACGTTCAGGCTGATTTGGTTTGGAGCACCTGCACTTGGAACACCAAGGGAAGGAGCAACTGGTGCAGACAATACCATGTTGTCGATATTGTTCTTGAAGTAATCAGCAGTAACAGTGATACGATCTTTCAACAGACCCAGGTCCAGACCAAGGTTAACTTTTTTACTGGTTTCGAAGGTCAGATTAGGGTTATAAACGTTGTTATAAACCAGACCACCGTTAGTACCATAAACAGCAGCTTTGTAAGAACCTACATATGGATATGATCCGATATCTACGTTACCTACTTTAGCCCAACCACCACGGATTTTTACATTGCTGAATACATTTGCGATACCAGCATTTTTGAAGAAGCTTTCTTCAGAAAGTCTCCAACCAGCAGAAACACCTGGCAGGTTAGCATTCTGATGACCCGGAGGCAGAGAAGAGATAGCATCTCTACGGAAAGTACCGGATAAGATATAACGGTCTTTATAAGTATAAGCTACACGAGCAAATGTTGATCTGAAGGCTCTTTCAACAATTCCACCACCAGATTTCTGAGTAGTATAGCTACCAGAGATCAGGTTGTTATCGCCAAAGAAAGGACTGCTCAGACCATTAGCCTGACCATAGAAATATCTTTCTCTGCTTTTCTGAACTTCCATACCTGCAACAGCATTGATGTTGTGGCCATTGAAAGTTTTGTTATAGGATAAAGTATTAGCCCAGTTGTAACGGAAGCTAGGAATTTGTTGTTGAAATACGTAACCACCGCTGCTTCTACCATCACCATGGATTGGATTCCAATATTGGTAGTCTTCGCCGCTCAGCAGGTTTACACCAATTTGAGATCTCAGGTTTAAACCTTTGAGGACTTCCACATTCACGAAAGAGTTACCAGTGAATGCCAGGTTTTTGTTTCTGTAGATATTGTGATCCAGTACATATTTAATGTTGGTGTAGTTATCCGCAATGGAAGTCAGGTTAGCACCTTGTCCCAGAACGTTACCCGCAACATCAATATTGTAGGTACCGTCAGGCCACATAGCAGGTACGTTTGGTAAAGAACGCAGTGCATTGGAAATAGAGCTAGACAGACCACTTGCGCCGGTATTGAAACCATTGTTGGTAGTGTGAGAAACAGCAGCATTAACACCCAGTGTTACGATGTCCAGTGCTTTCTGTTCTACTTTCATACGCAACTGGTATTTTTTCTGATCGTTACCCACCAGCATACCTTTCAAGTCAGAATAACCTAATGAAACGTAGTAGTTGGTTTGATCATTTGCACCGCTGATAGAGAGGTTGTGATTCTGCTGGAAACCAGTTCTGGTCACGATATCCTGCCAATCGGTATCATAGTTACCGCCATTAGGATTAGGTGTTGGTTTCGCAGGAGCAGCAGCGCCTTTATTAGTATATTTTTCATTCGCGATAGTAATGAATTCATCTGCATTCAGCAGGCTGAATTTTTTAGATGGAGACGCAGCAGCAAACCAAGCATCATAGTTGATTTTAGCTTTACCTTGTTTACCTTTTTTGGTGGTAACGAGGATAACGCCATTCGCAGCGCGAGAACCGTAGATCGCAGTTGCAGAACCATCTTTCAGTACTTCCATACTTTCGATATCATTAGGGTTGATATCACCCAGTGGGTTGTAAGGAGTTACACCACTCTGATCACCAGTGATGATAGGTACTCCATCAACTACGTACAGAGGATCTGTACCGGAGCTCAGGGAGTTTGTACCACGGATACGGATACGAGCAGGTTGACCCAGTACACCACTTCCTACAGTAGCCTGTACACCCGCTACCTGACCAGCCAATTGACGGTCAATCGCAGGAGAAGCAGCATTCTTTAACGCACCACCATCAATCTTAGCGATAGATGCAGTTACGTTTTTACGTTCCTGTGTACCATAACCCACAACAATCACTTCATTCAGCGCTTTCTGGTCGCCTTCCAGCAACACATTCACACTGCTTCTACCAGTGACATTTACTTTCTGTACAGCATAACCAACAAAGGAAAATTCCAATGTGTTGGTTTTATCTGCAACAGTCAGTTTAAATTCACCATTCGGAGTGGTAAGCGTACCAACATTGGTACCAGGGATCTTTACAGTAACGCCAGGCAAGGGAGAACCGTCTTTTGCATCGGTTACCTTACCTGAAATCGTTCTTGATTGAGCTAGTGCCTGAAAGACACTGAGGACTGCTAGCAGCCAGAGGAATAATCCTTTCTTCATAAGCGATCTTGATTAGATAAAAGTAAATCGGTAATTATTGGCTAGGTAATGAGTATAGGAGTGCCATTAGACATCTTCGCCTTCATTTACATAACCAAATTCAATAAATAAGATAAAATGAATACTACTACAGTACTTTATTACTGAGAGCCATCTGAAAAACCTTAATGAATAATTATTTTAAATCCCACTGTACTTTATCAGTTAAATTTTGATTCGATTGGTTGAAAATTCTCTAAAATCTGACAAAACTTCTATCAGCTACAATAGCTCCTGCACTACAGCAGACATTCTACATTCTTACTGACGGAAGCATCGTTAAATACCCCCTATTGAATCGCTAAAATGGATTGTTCTTTTTATAACAGGAAAATTTCGGTTGGCGAATGTTCCCTCATAAGCAATTTAAACTCCTTCTATCCTAAATAAGCGTCAGATTTTGTCAACTCTCAAGGCATACACCCTAAAGTTATCTGACAAATATACTGTAATGCCAATCCGATTCCATAACATTATCGTGTTATTATTTAACATTTTCTAACTTAAAGAATCGTTAATATGGGAAAAATATTGAAGAACAATTATTTAATGGAGAATTAAATAATAGCCCTTATATATTTTTCTACACAACTTTTAACATAAAAAAAGCGGCTCGTATCCGAACCGCTTTTTCTAAAGAATATTTTGTTATACTCAATGCACACTAATTCTCGTATTGGCGTTGCCAAAACTACCTTCCGTTACCGTATTGGTCAGCGTGAGTAAAATGGATGTATCACAAGTACTCATATTACCTGATCCACTTACAGTTGGATTATGATAAGGCGTAGTAAGCAAAAGAGGTGCATATGTCACTTTTGGCACCGTTACCTGCTGCGTTTTTACATTCACAATAGCCACTACTGCTGCATTTGGAATTTGCACCCAGTCTAACAAAGTTAGTTTAGCCGTATCCGCACCTGAGCCTATCTGCGCCCTGACTGTATAATTCCCCCAGAAGTCCGGATCTTGCACATTTAATATGCTGAAGCCTACTTCAGGCGCATAAAGATGCATGTTCAAAGGACATACAATCGGGAAATTCAGGGTCAATGTAGAATTTGGGAAGGAATGCGCATCTGTTCCAAATGGCGGCAGATTGATTACAGTAGCTCCGGAAAGCCCCGTGGTGAAAGCTTGTATTACCTTCCCATTCTTCAGTGTAATATCTGGCGCTATGGTGAAGGAACTTCCTGTAGGCGGATTATTTACATTCAAGCCAAACAACTGCGCCAACTGCGGACCAGTAACTGTAACCGTAGTAGGGAAGGTGGTAATATTAGCCTGAATCGTCTGGATATTGTTGTAATTCCCATTAAGGATTACCCGCAAATCCATCTTCTGCGGCTGTTCGCCATTAGGAAAATATAAGGCTACCTGGATATTCGTTTTAAATGCACTCATTTGCTGAATGATAACATCCCCTCCTCCGGTAATGCTAAGTTGTGGTAGCACAGACTTAACAATGCCTTCCGGTAATCTTGGATTATCATTCTTGCGGCATGCAAAGAATATGCATGTTGCAAGTAGCATTATCATCAAACTATTTAGTTTCTTCATACTTTCAAAGTTTTAATGCTGTTTATGGTTTCCAAAATACTGGGTATGATGCCGGATTTTTCTGAGCCGGTGCATTCTTGTTTACATTCAACTCATTAATAGGCCATGGAAGCGATAATGGATACCCTCTGTTCAACGCTACCTTTACTTTAGGCTGCGCTCCAGGCTGTGTAGGATCACCATTAATCGGAGGTTGCACCAACCCGCCAGGGGCCATCGTAGGATCATTAGGATTCCAGAGTACTGGAAAACCCGTACGACGATAATCTGTATAAGCATCGCAACTGAAACCAAAACTAGATATCCACTTTTGCGTCATTACCATTTCCAGTTTTCCTGTTATTGATCGGGCATCATATTGTGCCATTACAGCATTTACATAAGTAGTCATGGCAGCGGAACCAACTAATGCAGGGATGTTCTGCCCTTTATTTGCAACTGCTACTACGAGATCTACCTGGTGGAAAGATTCCTGTATGGCTGCCAACAACGTGGCTCTTGGGTTGCCAGGAATATTCCCAGTGAGCATTAGTTCTGCCTCGATATATAACACATCTGCATAGGTCAGCAAACGTAATGGCGCCGCTCCTGTTGCACTGTTGTTATTAACCACGGTGTGACTGCCATCATCATACTTACCCCCCACCGGATAAATACCAAATACAGTCAAACTGTTATCCTGGGATTTATCCCGGTTAGGCCCCTGAGAGCCAAAATAAATACTGATAAATCCTCCATCCCGGAATTCTGTGGTATTCTGCGCAGCATCTGTAGCACTGTTCTGATTGTAGAAGTAATATGGAATCCTTGGGTCCTGTATTCCTGTGAGAATATTCGGATTATATCCCTTCAAGATGGAATAAAACCATGGACTCATGTAATGCGACTTCTGCGTAGCGTAGTAATCATTATAACCAGGATTTCTGTCATCCGGTGTCTGCTGCGAAGTATAATTCACTTTCATGGCGCCTGTCCAGGAGCCAATCAGGTTACTGGCAGAAGAGGTCAAAGAGGTGGCTTGCGCAGAAACATTCTGCACCAACCTTACCTGATTCAACATCTTCAACTTGATACTATTTCCTGCTTTTCTCCATTTCACGGTATCTCCTCCAAACAGTATATCATCCGTTCCCGGAACAGTGGTATTGCCTCCTTTAATGGAAAGCATCGCTATTCCTGAATCCAACATGGTAAATAACTGTGGATAGATAGTTGCTCCTTTATCAAATACGGGATAGCCAATGCCAGCCAATGCATATTGGTTGGCCTGAGAGAAAGGAATATCCGCAAAAGCATCTACCATCATACTCATGCCATAAGCCTTCAGAATCCTTCCGATACCGGAATACCTGTGATCGCCGGCGGCATCTGCCTGTCGGATCAATACATTCAGATTTTCCATGGCACCAAGCAAATCATTGTTTTGCTTGGCGGCGGTGTAAAACTGATTCCAGGCGCCATTGATATTGAAATCATCTCCCTGCGCCCCATATTGGTCCGGATCTTCACGTACGGTTACCTGATGCACATAGACGGCCAATACTTCTGTTAAGCCAACGGCTCCACGGGAACTACTGTTACTAAAACCCAACATGTATGTCAGACCTTCTTCCGATGCAGTTAATAATAATGGAAGCGTGGACGTCGTTGGGTTATTTGGATCGGTGTTTATCTTAAGGAAGTCTTTGGTACAGCTAGCAGCAATTACCAGAAACACTCCAATGATAATATATCTTAGTCTTTTCATCGATTGATTGTTTTTATGAAAACTAGAAGGTCACTTTCACGTTCACACCAAAACGACGTGTTGTAGGTGCACCTGATAATTCAATCCCTTGTGTTGTACTGGAACCAAAGCTGCCGACTTCAGGATTGAAGTGTGAATATTTCGGCATACCCGGTGCGTAGAACCACAGGTTACGACCAGTCAATGTTACTGTTAGACCACCAATAGGAGTTTTTGCGAACATGGATTTAGGAAAATCATACCCAAGGGTACACTCACGGAATGTATATACAGTTGCATCGTATACATTCCATTCTGTTGCAGAGTTAATGGCGAAGGTTTCACCAAAGTACAATTCAAACAAGCTAATACCTGTCTGGTTGGGAATACGGTTTCCTTTGGAATCCAACAGTGGAGTACCAGGGTTGTTTACGTCTCCATAATATCCAGGAATGATGTACACGTTTTCACGATCTTTCGTATCCAATGTTACACCACGGCCTAACAGAGAACTTACCGTTACGGTATATATATCGCCACCTCTGGTGAGGTCAAACAATGCATTCAGGAAAAAACCCTTGTAACTTACAGAGGTACTCAAACCTGTTTTGAAATCAGGGTTAGGATTACCAATCATTCTTTGAGAACTATTCCTGATCAGGAATCCATTGGTTGGATCTATTAACAGCGCACCATCTTTATCACGTGCATCCACTGTACCTCTTAAGTAACCGTAAGGCAGACCTGGTTCCAAGAATGGACTGATCGTATTCAGTACGCCATTCAATGGGAGCCTGTCTACACCAGCTTTCAGGGATACTACCTTACTCACGTTTCTGGTAAATATCCAGTGGAAGCTCCAGGTAAGATCCTTTGTTTTAACCGGTACAAAATTCAAATCAACTTCAATACCCTTGTTACTCAGCTTACCATAGTTATCAAACACTTGTTGATAACCGGAAGATGGCGCCAGTGTTAATGGGGCAATCTGGTTGGTAGAGGTACGTTGATAGTAGGCAAAGTCTAATGCAATTCTCCTTTCAAAGAATTCCAAGGTGGTACCCACTTCCCAGTCTTGCGTAAACTCAGGTTTTAGTTTTGGATTACCTGCTGTTGGATTTTGTGATACAGAAGACTGTGTGAGGAAGTTAGGATTCACAGAGAATACATTCATTAATGAATATGGATCTGCATCGCGACCTACTTTCGCCCAGCTAGCACGGAGTTTACCGTATGTCAGCACTTTGCTTTCCATTTTAAGTGCCTCTGTGAATATCCAGGAAGCAGCCACACTTGGGTAGAAGTAACTGTGGTTGTTCATTGGTAACGTGGATGACCAGTCGTTACGACCTGTTACCGTCAGGAACAACCATTTTTTGTAATCCAGATCTACTTCCCCGAATAGGCCCCAAAGTCTGCGCTGGATCATTACGTTTTGCAGTGGCAGCACCACTTTGGTATTACTCAGTGAATAAATACCGGGAGAAATTATTTGTTGGCCCTGCATAATGGTAGAGTTGGTCGTACGTTGGTTCACGTTATGACCTACCAATACTTTCAGTCCAATATCATTATTTCTCAGTTTGGGAGTGAAAGTACCTATCAAGTTGGACTCGATTTCCGCGAAGCGATAGTCCTGATTTGTAATCTGACCTACCCCTTTTGCACCACGGGACCCCAAATCAACGATTTCCTTACGGGTAAAGTTATTAACGTTGGTACCCAGTGAATAACTGGCATTGAACCAGGGCAGGATATCATAGTTAAATTTGAGCCCGGCAGTATACCTGTCTGTTCTGGTAGTAGCGGTATTATGAACGAAATCCCAGAGCGGGTTATCGTATTGGGAACTGTTGGTAGATACCGGCCTTCCATTGGCATCTTGGAAAGGAAGTCCTGCCAGATTCCAGGTTCTTCCGAGGAAGAGGTTACGGGCAAAGGAAGACGCGGAGCCATCGACCTGGTTTTCTCCGAAGAGAGAACCGACTTGGTTAGTTGTACTGTAGCTGAAGTTACCATTCACAGTGAGGCCATTGGCAAGCCGTGTGATACCCCCAATAGACATACTACCACGATTGAACGAAGAATGAGGTACATAACCATCCTGGCTCAGATAACTGGCAGTAGCACTAATGGCACCCTTGTCGCTACCTCCGTTTACACTGACAGAGTTTTCTGAGATGAAACCTGTTCTGAAGAGGTCTCTTACGTTATTTGGCACCGCCCGATAAGGTATTTTACCTGATGCAGGAAACAGATTTGGGAAAGCCGTCAGATAGTTAGGCCAAACGGGGATGGAATCCAATGTGCCAAATTTAGGCCCCCATGAACCATTCGCATTGGCGTAAGTAAAACTGGAACCAGTCCCATATATATTCTGATATTTGGGATAACTGGCAATTGTTTCAAACGTAATACCAGAAGAGTAGGTGACTTCTGTCTTACGTTTAGACATAGAAGCGGAACCTGATTTGGTGGTAATGATAATCGCGCCATTGGATGCTCTGGAACCGTACAATGCAGCGGCAGCAGCACCTTTCAGAACAGTCATGGAAGCGATATCATTCGGGTCAAGGGAAGATAACCCGTTTTGGTACGCACCTCCACCATTGGTTTGGTTAGAGGTAGCCACCATGTCATTGTTGTAGGGAACTCCATCCACCACGATCAATGGTTCGTTATTTCCGAAGAAAGAGGTATTACCACGGATATTGATACGGGTAGCAGCACCTGGAGTACCTTGGGAGGTATTGATGTCTACACCTGCAACTTTACCTTGCAGGCCTTTCAACATATCAGGTTCTGATTTTTGCGTGATTTGATCCGGCTTCACTGTGGCCACTGAGTAACCCAGTGAAGCTTCGTTTCTTTTCAGACCTACGGCAGTTACAACAACTTCTCCGAGTTGTTTTTTGTCGGCTTCCATTGCAACATCAATAATGTCACTGGCAGACAGGGTTACTTCCTTAGTGAGATAACCAACGAAAGAAAAAACTAACGTGGCACCCGATGCTACTCCATTTAACTTGTAAGTACCATCAGAAGAAGTAAAAACGCCCTTAGTGGTGCCCTTAACAACAACAGTGACACCGGGAATTGCAGAGCCGTCTTTTGCGTCACTAACTTTTCCGCTGATCGTTCGTGTCTGGGCAGCAGAATGCAGTACACAGCCGAATAGGAACAGCCAAAGTAGTAGCTCTTTTTTCATAAGCGACTTGGTTTTGATTGACTAATAAAAAGAAGTTAACGTAACGGGGCTATAAACCCTATAAGCAGTAACCTAAACTGTATAACAGTGACTAGTTGTTACACAGATCCCATGAATTTTACATATGATTTTACCTAAAGATTTGTTAAATAACAGGGTAATAACAGCGATGTTCTAGATTTTGTTTCCTTAATCAAATATATCACTATATTTTTTTTCTCAAATACAAATAATTAGGTAGGTATCTTAACTAAAAACAAAAGATATATTCATAAGGTTCTGCCAAAGAATAAGAAATATATACGAAAGAAGGAATAAAAAAAGAGTGCCCCGCCAAATGGCGAGGCACTCTTTTTTATATGTTACAACGCGTTAGTTATTTACCATAACCATCGTTCTGTTGAATACCTGGGTTTACATTCTTCTCTGCCTGTGGAATAGGCCAGATCAGGTTGTAAGCATCCGGAGCAATAGTACATGGTGCTACAATTTCCAGTGTACTACCACACATGTTACGATTTACACCTTTACCGTTTCTCAGCAGATCGAAATAACGGTGACCTTCAAACATGAATTCGCGGCGACTTTCAGCCAGTACTGAATCCAGCACGGCAGTAGGCGCTACAGCAGCCAGTGGTTGCAGACCTCTATTTTGTCTGATGGTGTTCAGATCGCCAACTGCAGTATTAGGATCTGTTGCGCTTACTGCTTCTGCATGAATCAGGTACATTTCAGCCAGACGCAGCAGTTTAGGACTGGTTGCACCAGCTTTACCACCCTGACCTGTGAATTTCTGGTTTGTCGTTTCAGCAGCCAATTTGCCGAAGTATACCAGGCGACTGTCAGCAGGATCAAAAGTGCTGTACAGATCTGAAGATACACGAACATCACCATAACCTGGTTTCTGATACATTTGACCAATGTTATCAGAACCGGTAGACTCGCTATCCATAAAACGCAGGGTGAAGATTTCTTCCACACTACCTGGATTGTTATAGAAATTTGCATTAGAAGGTACCAAAGAATATGCACCACCGCTAATGACTTTCGCTGCTTCCAGTGCTGCATTAGCTTTATCACCTTTCTGCAGATATACTCTTGCCAGTAACGCAGTTGCGGTATTGGCATTTACGTGATATATATCGGTAGGGTCCGCATTTTTCAGTAAATTCCGGGCAGTAGTTAAATCCAGGATTACCTGATCATACACTTCCTTTACGGTATTACGTG
Organism: Chitinophaga sp.; assembly: GCF_019236475.1. Lineage (GTDB taxonomy): Bacteria > Bacteroidota > Bacteroidia > Chitinophagales > Chitinophagaceae > Chitinophaga. Next base: position 987,716 of record NZ_JAFAIX010000012.1, on the reverse strand, counting down.
TAGGATAGGTGTCTTCAAATTTCAATTTGATAGGTACTCCTAGCTGACTGCCACCACCCTGTGCATAAGGTCTTGCATATACATTTACCAGATCGAAATGCATTAAAGCGCGCAGAACGAGTGCTTGGCCCTTTGTCAGATCTTTATCAGCCTGAGCTGCCTGCACTTTGTCAATCGCATCAATCACCCTGTTAGCACGGAGGATACCCTGGTACGCCGCTTTCCAGAAAGATTCTACATCCCCATCCTGTGTAGTATAATCGTGACGGAAACTGCTCAGGAAACGGTTACTGTTGGAACGGGCAATATAAACGTTATCTCCGTTTACTTCTGTCATCACCCAATAGTTACGGCCATAGTAGGAAGTAGACTGCAAACCATCATAGACTCCATTCAGTGCAACGCTCACCTGATCAAAGGTTCCCAACGCCTCGCCATCCACTAATGAGTCATACGGTTTTACTTCGAGCTTGCCAGCGCAGGATTGGAGGAACAAACCCGCTGCCATCAAACCAATGATATATCTTTTCATAATAATTGCAACTTTAATTTTTTATAAGGTAATGTCAACACCAAAGCTTACACTTTTACTAACAGGATACTTGAAAAACTCATAACCAGTAAAGTCAAGCTCTGGATCAATACCAGTGTAACCAGTAATTGTCAGCAGATTCTGTCCTTGTGCATATACACGAACGTTCTGAATTTTAGCTGCTTTCAACCATTCTTTAGGCAGGTTATAGCCCAGGGTGATGTTACGCAGGCGGATGTAAGAACCATCTTCCAGGTAACGGGTAGATAACGCAACAGAGTTTTTGTTACCACCAGCAATTGGTTTTGGTCTTGCAGCATTATCACCTGGTTTAGTCCAGTAGTTACCACCAGCCATAACAGCATAGTTCCAGCTTGGACGTGCTCCATCCGCATCACCATATCTTGCTGCACCATTGATAACCTCGTTACCTTGAGATGCATAGAAGAATGCAGATAAGGTAAAGTTTTTGTAACTGAATGTGTTGTTCAAACCAATAGTATATCTTGGCATGGTACTACCAAATGTTTTGTAGGAAGCCTGGTTTACATTATTGGTTTTTTTACCATCAGCAGTATACCACAGTGGATCACCATTTGCAGGATCTACACCAGCCCATTCTTTCAGACGCCAGGTGTAAGCAGGTAAACCTACACGCAGCAACGTTCCTGTATAACTATTTCCGTCTGCATCTGCTGGATTAATAATATCCTGGTCTTTATACAAGGAAAGGATTTTATTTCTGTTCATACCGAAGGTAACATCAGTACTCCACTGGAAGTCGCGACCAACAACATTTCTGGAAGAGATGGTAGCTTCAATACCTTTGTTAGACATACTACCGATATTCTGTGCTACACTGCCAAAACCAGAAGTTGGTGACATCGGACGGTTCTGCAGCATGTTGATTGTTTTCTTATAATACAGATCAACGGAAGCATTCAGTCGGTTATGCAGGAACGCCATATCAATACCCAAGTTGGTATTGTTACTTCTTTCCCATGTCAGGTCAGGATTACCCATCTGGATAGGGCGGCTGGCAGGCACACCATTGTAAGCAATATCATACTTGTACAACTGCATTGACTGGTAGTTACCAAAATTAGCATTACCATTAGAACCATAGCTGAGACGGAGTTTCAGATCATTGAACAACGTTTGGGATTTCATGAAGTTCTCATCAATAACTCTCCAGGATGCACCGAATGCATAGAAAGTACCGTACATTCTGTTAGTTCCAAAGCGGCTGGAACCATCATTTCTCACAGAGGCAGTCAGGTAATATTTGTTATTAAATGTATAGTTGATCTGGCCCAGGTAAGATAGGAATCTGTAATCATTTGAGGAACCACCTACTGCCTGCGGGGTAGAAGCGGCATCCAGTACACGAATTCTACCGCTACCAAAACCTACTCCTTCCGCATTAAATGATTCAAAATGGTTGGGATTATATTCCATCAATGCCAGGTAATCAAACTGATGTTTGCTACCTACATTGAAATTGCCATGAAGGGAGGTCTGACTGGTGAGTGATCTGCTCATTTGCTGTCCTTCAATCAAATCTCCACTCTTTCCAGGATCAGCGCCGTTAAAACCGTCACCAGTAGAAGGATCAAAGTATGTCTTATTATGTCCGTAGATGAAATCTGCGGCAACGGTTTGGGTGAATTTCAACCAGTCAAAGAATTTGTAGTTGAGGTACAGTTTACCGATACCACGGAAGTTCTGGTTAATGTTCTTATTCAGCGCAGAAGAATACAGGAAGTTATCTCCGTTATTGGAGTTATTCTGCCAATAGTCTTCCAAACCAGAATACAGGGAACCATCAGGTTTGTATGCAGGGAGTAAAGGATTGTTGGCGAAGCTACCATACAGCGGGCTGCTGTAACGGTTACCTGCACCGGAGTTATCCATATCGATATAAGACAGGTTCATGTTCATACCGAGATCCAATCTGTCGTTTACCTGATGTTGCAAATTGGAAACAACAGAGTAACGTTTAAGACCGGAATAAATCGAAGCACCATCCTGGCTGAAGTAAGAACCAGAAAGATAGTATTTCGTTTTGTCATTACCTCCGCTGGAGTTAACTTCATAATTCTGGGTATGCCCATTTTGGAAAGCTGCTTTATTCCAGTCAAATGAATGTTTCAGGAGAGAATCTGGAACAGTTTCTTCGATTTCAGCCTGGGTATAACCGGCATTAGCATATAACAAACGCTGATAGTCAAACGCCTGTTTAGCATCCATTAATTTCCAGTTACCAAAGCTAGGAGAGTTAAAGCCATACTGTGCTTTAAAATTCACTTTAGAAGTACCTGCTTTACCTTTCTTGGTATTGATTACAATTACACCATTACTACCACGCGCACCATACAGGGCTGTTGCAGATGCGTCTTTCAGTACGTTAATGGTTTCAATATCATTTGGATTGATATTCGCCATCACATCGCTGGATTGCGTTTGTACGTCGAAGTTAAACTGACCGTTGGTCACGATCACCCCGTCAATTACATACAGCGGACTAGCGCCAGCGTACAGTGATCCGATACCACGGATAGCCACATTCTGCTTAGAACCTGGCTGACCAGAACCGGAAGCACTCACCACACCTGGTGCGCGTCCTTGCAGGACCTGGTTTACGTCCGTAACAGGAACGTTTTCGATTTGCTTGGAACCAACTTCAGCGATGGAGCTTACCATTTTCTTACGGTCTACTTGCGTATAACCCGTAACTACCACTTCGCTCAACTGCTTGTCATCATTAGCTAACTTTACATTGATTACATCTTTGTTAGCTGGTAATTCCTGCGTCAGGTAACCCACAAAAGAGTATACCAGTACAGCATTGTTGTTCACAGAAATTTTGTAAGTACCATCCGATGTGGAAGTAGTTCCTACATTGGAACCTTTTAGATGAATGGTCACACCAGGAATAGGGGAGCCGTCTCGGCCATCTGTAACCTTACCTGTAACAGTGCGGCTTTGTGCGATGACCTGCCCGCCAAAGCATAGCACGGCCAGGAGGAGAAATAACAATTTCCTCATAAGCATTTTGTTAGCTTGTTGTTTGGTTAATAAAAAAGTATTTTCTTCAGACCCCCTCGTTGCAAAAGGACCTGACGATGTACAATACAAGGTTAAACAGAAGGCACTTGCTTAAAGTAATGGGTGAAGTTTGGTTGTAATAAGGTTAACCGGTTAACGGTTTTCATTGTTTCCTCCCCCAAAGCTGATCTGTGACACGAATTCAAATACTTCGTTGCAATCTATCTAATTATTTCAATCATGAAGTATGTTCCTCTTCCTCGTAAGCAATTTCCTATTAGAAATTTTTAATCGAGCTCAAATATATTCATTATTAACAAAAATTTAAAGATTTAAATTTGCTAATAACATCTAGATAACAAAGTATTAACTTTTCTTTAACATATACTAATATAAATATATTTGTTACAAGCTATTCACTAGATAATAATAAATATATATTCCTAGCATACTTTTCGTAAACTAGCTCTAGCGGAAATTTTGGTTGAAAACTAAACTAATAATGGGCATAAAAAAACCCGGCCGACAGCCATGCCGGTCCGGGTAAATGCCATTAGTGAAGAAATTAAGATAAGGTCAATGGGTATGTTTTCAGCAATTCGATCAACACCGTAAATAAATCATCATTACGATAATTGAACCTGAATTCACACTCTTTTAAATGTAAATAGGCAGTGTTTCTGTTCAGCCCCTTGAACTTTGCCAAACGATGTTTGGTAAGCCCCCAAAAAGCATCTACTTCATCCATCTGCGGTGTGCCGGACGAATCCGCCGGCTTTGTACTCAACCGATACAAACGATACTGTCCCAGATCCACAACGCCAGTGTAATTACGTAATCGCTCTGTCGTGTTAATCTTCTCCAAAACCGATCTGCCACGTGTGGCGGCATGAATCATCGATCTGGTAACATCCGGGAGAATCTCAGTATGCAACCGGTCTGCTTTTTTAATAATACCAAAAATGACTGGCTTTACGGCCTTGTCTACTTCTGATTTAATTGCGACCAGGGTATCCTCTTCCTGGTCAACGCGGGATAATAACTCCCGCTCATAAATTACTGTCACAGGTAAAGGAACAGGATGCAACGTCTCACAATAACGAGCAATCTGACTCCTTAACTTTTTTAAGTAACTATTGATAGTTACCCTGCTTACTCCGCTGATATTCGCTATCTGCGTGGCAGTAAGATCGTCGGCGAACAGCCGTAGGATCTCCTTAAATTTCCGCTCAGATAAATGAGCGCCCTTTAAGTATTTGTTTTTCATGAACTAGTGGTTAGAATGGCATTCTAAACCTCTAACTTTTTTATGTGGAAATATACAGTTTTGTGATAAACGGTTAATAAGTCGGATAAACGTTTTTCACTAGATTAATTTAAAGCGTTTTCTTATCCACTTTAGCAAATCTTTTAGCAAAACATGTGGAAAAACATACACAAAAACAAAAAAAGCAATGATATCCAAAGGATACCACTGCTTCTCGAAAATTATAAGAATTACCTAAATTTATCTACTCTGTATCTTTTACACCCAGCTTATCAATTGCAATATCCACCTCTTCATCCAAGGGTTTCCACAATTCCTTTTTCTTCGCTTGCTTCAATAAGGCTTTCTCCATCCACAATAACAATGCCGGCAGGATTGTAAGGTTCGTCACCATCGCTACAATCAATGTCAAAGAGGTTAACCATCCTAACGCTTTCGTTCCACCAAACTCGGAGAAACTAAAGATCATAAACCCTGCAAACAATATCAACGAAGTATAAATAATACTCAAGCCGGTTTCATGAATAGTTTGTTTCACCGTTTCTGAAATATTCAAATCATGATGTGGCAACTCCTGCTTAAAATTCACCAAGAAACGAATAGTAACGTCAATGGCTATACCCAATGCTACACTAAATACCAACACTGTAGATGGCTTCAACGGTACTCCTAACCATCCCATCACACCTGCAGTCACCACTAATGGAATAATATTAGGGATCAGGGAAATAAGTAACATCCGCCAAGAACGGAATAAATATAGCATACATGCCATGATCAGCACAAATGCCAGTAATATACTCTCTGTCAATCCACTGATAATAAACCGAGTTCCCTCCTGGAATATCACACTGGTACCAGTAAACGTAACGGTATACTTACTACTGTCAAATATCCGGTTTACCTGCGGACGCAATGAATCCAATAGTAATGGCAGTCTCTTCGACCCAACATCCGCCATATTTACACTCACCCTGGCTACCTGTTTGGTACTATCCATAAAAGAACTTACCAATTTAGAGAAAGTGGTATTGGCTGTAGAACCAGCCGGTGCCTTCATACGCAAGTATGGCGCCAAGAACCCAAGATCAAATTGATTTGGTACGGCATAGTTACTACTGTCGCCATTATAATAGGCTTGCTTAGCAAACTTAATTCCCTCTACTACTGATAATGGACGCGCAAAATCCCGCTGTGCAGCGATTAGTTGCGTCAACTCATCGAGCTTCCCCAAGGTTTGCAAATTGATGACACCATTCTTTTTCTTCGTATCCACTGCAATCTCCAAAGGCATTACCCCTTTGAAATTCTTCTCAAAAAATTTCAAATCAGTATACAACTTATCAGTGTGTGGAATATCATCCAACATATACCCAACCGACTGTAACCTGGTCATACCAGCGATTGACAACACGACTAGTATAATACTTACTAGGTAAACGGATTTACGATATTTGAACACCAACGTTGTCAGCATATTCAGCACTTGCTTGAACACCCCACTTTCCCTGTATGAAATATGTCTCGTCTTCGGCGCCGGCAGGAAACTTAATACGGAAGGCAAAAAGATGAATGAAATCAGGAAAATCAACATGATATTCAATCCAGCCACAGCTCCAAATTCTTTCAATATGGCGCTATTCGTAAAGCAGAATACACCAAATCCAATAGCTGCTGTGATATTGGTAAACAATGTTACAATACCCATTCGTTGAATCATTCGAACCAAAGCACGCGTTTTGTTCCGGTGCTTCGCATATTCCGTATGATACTTACTGATAAAATACACACAGTTAGGAATCCCAATCACCACCACCAATGACGGAATCAATCCGGTTAATAAGGTAATCTTATATCCCATCAATACAATGGTAGCTACAGACCAGATCACTCCAATCGCGACTACTACCATCGACATCAAAACCGCCCCCAGCGAACGGAAGAAAAGAAACAGAATTAATCCTGTTAGCAGAAAGGATATTTTAAGAAACAACTTCAACTCATCCGCCACCTTAACGGCCATGACTGTACGAATCAGTGGCAGGCCACTCAATCGCACTTCTGTATGCTGTTTCGCTTCAAATGCTTTTGTAATTTTATAAATGGAATCTACGACTGCAGTACGTTTGGGGGAGTTGAACACATCCCTGTTCACATAAATGGCCATTAGGTACGCATGCTCCTGTGGATTGTACAACAACCCCTTGTAAAAAGGCAATGTATGAAATACACCGGCCAGGCTGTCTATCTCTGCCTGATCATTCAAATCTCCTTTAAATAACAGACTAGCTTCTAGTTTTTTAGTACTGTCATTCTTCACCAGATTGATGGCCAATGGCACACTCAAAATGTTTTCAACAGAATGGATACCCTTGATATCCTTGTTGAGTTGTATATAATTATGGAAAAAGTCTTTCTGGAAAAAATGATCTGTCTGTACACCCAGTACCATCATATTTCCGTCTTCGCCAAACTTCTTCTTAAACTGCTGAAATTCAAGGTATTTGGGATTATCATGGGGGATAGTGGCTACATAATCATAGGACATCTGCACTTTGGAGGCAAACCAGGCCATAATGCCGGTGGTAACCAGGAGTAACAGTAGTAGCGTTAGTCGAAATTTGAGCACAAAACTGGCTAAGCGTTGCCACATGTGGATTTTTCAATTTGGTAAGGGCGTAAAGGTAATTAAAATCGTGCATGTCTGTTAACCGCCGTCTTTTAGCTAAATTGCATACATATTCACATGTTACACAAAACAAGGGGCATTGTACTACGGACCGTTAAATACGGTGAAGCCAGCGTGATAGTAAGTATTTTTACTGAACTATTTGGGATGCAATCTTATATCGTTAACGGTGTAAGATCCAGCAAACCCAAGGCTGCCAGAGGCAATCTATTACAACCTGGCAATATTCTAGACCTAGTGGTATATCACCAGGAAATCAAAAACCTCCAACGCATTGCTGAGTTCAAACTGGCTTATATCTTCAATTCGCTGCATTTCAATATTGTAAAGAATACCGTGGCCTTGTACATGATTGAACTGCTGCAAAAATGCCTGAAACAGCCAGAACAACACTTAGAATTATACTATTTTGCGGAAAATGCCTTCCAGGTATTAGACCAGGCCGAAATGCCAATAGCAGCCAATATGCCGCTCTTTTTCACTTTAAAAGTAGGGGAGTACTTGGGTTTTAAACTCAATGGTCGCTTTTCTGAATACACTCCGTATTTAGACCTGCAAGAAGGGCATTATACGGATCTACCACCGCACCATATCCACCACCTGGACCCTGTGGCTTCTGAAATTACAGATGCACTTTCGCAATGTACCGCAGCGGGTCAACTGGGTAATATCACTATGAATAAGGAAAGAAGAAGGAAGTTAATGTATGCTTACCTAGAATATTTCCGACTGCATTTGCCGGACTTTGTGGAGATGCAATCACCTCCGATCCTCCACGACATCCTTGACGCCTGATTTGGCGACTTTAGCAGCTTTTGCCCCTTCTTCCGTATAGAATTTCAAGGAAGTTTCCTTTCCATCAAATACAGCATAGGAGAAATAGTTCAGCCAATCGCCCAGGTTGATATACCTGCTGTTCGGCCCTACCTGGATATCCAGTGGTAGATGTCGGTGTCCGAAGATGAAATAATCGAAATGTTCTTTTTCCAATACTTCCCGGCTGTAAATGGCAAGCCATTCGTTTTCTTCTCCGAGGAAGTGTTCCAGGTTCTGCCCTGTGGCAGCCCTGCTCTTACGGCTGAAATAATTCGCCATAGAGATGCCAATAGCTGGATGTAAAGCGGAGAATAGCCATCTGCATACTGGGTTTCTGAAAACTTTTTTAAGGAATTTATAGCCATGATCGCCAGGACCTAGTCCGTCGCCATGACCAATGTAGAAGCGTTTGCCTCCAATGGTATACGTTTGTGGCTCATAATAAACCGGGATATCCAGTTCATCTTCAAAATAGCCATTCATCCACATATCATGATTACCGATAAATACGGAGATACCTATACCTTTATCGCGGAGGGCGGCTAGTTTCCCGAAAATCCGGGTGTAGCCTTTGGGGATTACATGTTTATATTCAAACCAGAAATCAAAGAGGTCACCAACCAGGAAGATATGTTGCGCGTCTTTTTCTGCTTCTTCCAGCCATTTGATGATGAGTTTTTCACGCTCACGGCTGGCGGCAGCGTTTGGCGCTCCGAGGTGAAAATCTGAAGCGAAATATATTTTCCTGCCTGCTGGCAAATTGATATCCATGCTATTCGTCTACTAGAAAAACGTATACTTCTTTTGGTCCGTGAATACCCACTACAAGGGTCTTCTCGATATCTGCAGTTCTGCTGGGTCCTGTGGCGAAAGAGATGGCAGAAGGTAAATCATTGCCGTACTTATCTTTCAACTTATGCAACGCATCTTTCAGGTCAAATACCAGTTGATGCGTATAGGCGATCACGATATGCACCGGCGTATATACAGGTAATGCTCTACCGCTTGGCTGGGCTGCACTCAGTACAATAGTACCAGTACGTGCCACCAGGTATTCGCAATCTGTAATCGCTGCATCGGCTTCATGCATCGTGCCTTGGTTCAGAAAAGGAAGTTCATCCTTGTGAAGCTGCTTCAGCAAGTTTGGCGTTTGGCAAAATACATTATGCCATTCCTTGTTATCGCATAAAGCACGGAGATTTTCCAGGAGCTCTGTCTTTCCTGAACAGAAAACAAACTTCCCCTGTAGTCGGGAGAATTCTTCTGCAAAACGAATCTCCATTCCTTCGCTCTCGGTCTTAAAGACAGCAGTGTTGCCCTCCGAGTTAGGGAAGGGCAACTGTACTGGCTGACTTAAAGCATTTCGTACTCGCTTCAGAATATTTTCCTTGGCAGGAGAAATCTTCATATGACTAATTACGCGTTTGCAGGTGATGGTGATGGATTGATGATATCAGTAGGATGAACGCCATCAGTAGTAAATCCTTCTTTCACAGGATGATGCTCCTTGTTAGTATCGTAAGGACGTTTACCGATGAGTCTTTCCAAGTCGGCTTGGTAAAGAACTTCACTTTTCAGCAGTTCAGTAGCCAGAATTTTCACCTGTTCCAGTTTTTCTGTCAGCAGGTTTTTGGTTCTAACATATGCACTGTCGATGAGTTTTCTTACCTCTTCGTCAATCAATTTAGCAGTTTCCTCTGAATAAGGCTTGGTGAATGCTTGATCGTTGTTTGGATCGTAGAAAGACACGTTACCAACCTTATCATTCATACCATACACAGTGACCATTGCGTAAGCCATGCGGGTGATTACCTGCAGGTCGTTCTGTGCGCCCGTAGAGATTTTACCGAATACGATTTCTTCTACCGCGCGGCCACCGAGGGTCATGCAGATATCGTCCATCAATTGTTCGGTATTGTAGAGATATTGTTCTTTAGGAAGATACTGTGCATATCCGAGTGCAGCCACACCACGAGGAACGATCGTTACTTTCACCAGTGGGTTAGCATGCTCCAGGTACCAACCACAGATAGCATGACCTGCTTCGTGGTAAGCGATGACTTCTTTTTCTTCTGGAGAAATGATTTTATTTTTCTTTTCCAGACCACCAATTACACGGTCAACGGCATCGTTGAAGTCGTCCATTTCTACTTCTGTTTTGCCTTTACGTGCAGCGATGAGGGCCGCTTCGTTACAAACGTTAGCGATATCGGCGCCGGCAAAACCAGGAGTCATGGAAGCCAATTTCTTGATATCCAGGTTTGGAGAAGTTTTGATAGGCTTCAAGTGTACTTGGAAGATCTGTTCTCTTCCTGCCAAGTCTGGTTTATCGATAGAGATCTGACGGTCGAAACGTCCTGGGCGCAGCAGGGCTGTATCCAGTACATCCGGACGGTTGGTAGCAGCGAGGATAATGATACCGCTATCGGTACCGAAACCATCCATTTCTACCAGCAACTGGTTCAGGGTGTTTTCGCGCTCGTCATTACTCATCATTACGTTTTTACCTCTAGCACGACCGATCGCATCAATCTCATCGATGAAGATGATACATGGTGCTTTTTCACGGGCTTGTTTGAACAGGTCACGTACACGACTAGCACCCACCCCTACGAACAGTTCCACAAAGTCGGAACCAGACATAGAGAAGAAAGGAACCTGGGCTTCACCTGCCATTGCTTTCGCCAGGAGGGTTTTACCAGTACCCGGAGGGCCTACCAGAAGAGCACCTTTCGGTATTTTACCCCCCAAAGAGGTGTATTTTTTTGGATTTTTCAGGAAGTCAACGATTTCCATTACTTCCACTTTCGCTTCGTCCAGACCGGCAACATCATTGAAAGTGATATTTACACGAGTGCCTTTATCGAAGAGAGTAGCCTTAGATTTACCGATGTTGAAGATACCGCCCGGGCCGCCGCTTCCGCCGGCAGGACCACCCACCTTACGCATCAGCAGTACCCAAAGCCCGATAATCAGGATCAATGGCAGCAATAACTGGAATACCGGCTCAAACCAACTGGTTCTGTCCTCGTACTTGATCTTTACCTGGCTTTCCGGTGTTACGCCCTCCTGGGCTTTATCCATATCTTTTTTGAAGCTTTCTTCACTACCGATGGTAAAACGGTAATGTGGGCCGGGATTATCAGCACCAAATCTGCTTTTATTTACATCGTTGAATTGAGCTTCTTTGAGTTTGTCTTTCTTGATGTAGACTTCTACATATTTCTTGTTTACTACAACCAACTGGTCAACGTCTCCAGGTTTCAGGTATTTCACCTGGAATTCCTGGAAGCTGATTTCTTTGGGATGGGAACCGAAATCGAGTAAGTTCATGGCAAGCAGGGCTATACCGATAAAGGCATATACCCAGTATATCGTGAACTTAGGTCCTTTTTTAGGCGATTTTTCTGAACCCCTGTTGAAGTTATTGCCTCCTTTTTCCATAATCTTTCGCTCCTTAACGGATGTTTATTGCTATCAGAATTTATTAATTATAATACGAAACGGGCTGTTTTGTTTAATTGTCGTAGTGCTCCATTCTGTCAGCATCACTCCACATTTCTTCCAGATTATAGAACTTCCTTGTTTCAGGTTGGAAAACGTGCACAACTACATTCACATAATCTACAAGAATCCACTGCTGGGCGGTGAACCCTTCATGTTTGTAAGGATCCTCACCCACAATTTTGTGGACCTCATCGGCTACAAAATCAGCTATGGCTCGTACCTGTGTGTTGGAATTTGCTTCACATAATATAAAGAAATCGGCCACTGCTTCAGGAATCTGGCGCAGGTCCAGGGATACGATATTTTCCCCCTTCTTTTCCTGGATGGCCTTAATGATGGTGGTAAAAATTTCACTTTCTCTGGTTAAGCGCGTCTGCGCTTTTTTCCTCGTGCTCAGAACGGTTAAGGGTGCCAATAAATCTCGTTTTTGTTAAAAATAATCTTTAATTGTCAAAGTTACTAAACAAGCATTAATATAAGCTTGAGAATATAACCCCGGGGCCTCCTATTATGTTAAGAAAACAATAAAAATGAACTACTTTTCCGGCCTAAAACAGACTAAAAAGGATTCAAGTGATAGGACACCCGTTTTATATCCTGGAAAAAGTTGACAGCACCAATAACTATGCCATGGCACAGGTGAATTCCGGGGATGTGACATCCGGTACAGCTTGGTTCACCGGCAACCAGACAGCAGGTAAAGGAACCAGGGGTAAAAAATGGCTGGCAGCCCCAGGGGATATCAGCGCCCTGACCATCGCCCTGCAACCTGCTACCTTACCACTTTCCAGGCAGTTTATGCTGAGTATTGCAGTGGCCCTGGGAGCCCACGATTTCTTCTCTTCCCATGCTGGCGATGAAACCGCTATAAAATGGCCAAATGATATTTATTGGCGTGACAGAAAGGCAGGCGGTATTCTCATTGAAAATGTAATCCGGGGTACTATATGGCAGTATGCCATCATAGGGATTGGTATCAACCTAAACCAAGGCAAATTCCCGGAGGAACTTAAAAATGCAGTATCGCTGCGCCAGATTACCGGCAAAACCTGGGATGGCCCCTCTCTGGCCAAAGAATTATGTCAATTCCTGGATAAACGCATCCAACAACTGACACCCGCCCATTACGACCAATTCCTACAGGAATATAAATCCAAACTCTTCCGTATGAACGTCCCTGCTCCATATCGTAATCGCAGCGACGAGAGCATCTTTGAAGGCACTATAAAAGACATCCTGCCGTCTGGATTACTCGTCATGGATACCGGTGATGGATTAAAGGAATTCGGATTCGGAGAAATTGAATTTATACTCGGATAAAAAGAAAAGGAACGTTTAAAAAAACGTTCCTTTTTTATAAGTTGTTAGTCTTGTGTTCTTGTTCATTACTTCGGCGCAAACTCAGGCGCCGTAAGCTCATCAAAGGCAATGACGATAACAAGATTTTGGTTGATAAAGGCGTTAACAAATTGTGAAATCTTTCTAAAATTATCAAAAATAAAAATGCAACACAATTGCATTTATCCCAAAACACAGCAGCAACAAGCCTTTCAGCGTAGTCGTTTTTTTATTTCATAACAACCCCTAGTATTTTTTTGTGGAGAAGAAGCAGTAAATTTGATCCATGTCTCCCAAAAAAATAACCCGCGCAAGTGAAATCCGCGCTACTCAAACAGTAGATTCACACGACAATTTCTCCTTATTTACCCATCGCGAATGGCAACCTAAAGCACCCACAAAAAGTAGCTTTGCTGCCTTTTCCAGGGAAGAGAAACCAGTCAAGCAGGAGGTCGGAACAAGTAGATGCGACTACTATAAAATCACGCTCATTACCCGTGGTAAAGGCATCTACACCATCAATGGTACCGCACATAACATTGACGGGCCTACTATTGTCTTTCTCCATCCAGAACAGGTTAAAAATTGGGAATCTACATCGGATGATCAGGCAGGCCATTACTGCTTGTTTACAAAAGAACTTTTCGAGCAGCAAGAACAGGAATTACTCCAGTATCCTTTGCTGCAAGTGGGCGTACAACCTGTATATAAGTTAACCAATACGCAGGCAGATTATCTGTCGTCTATCTTCCGTCAACTACAGCGGGAATATCATGAAAATTCCGCCTTTAAACAGGAAGCTATACTTATATACCTGAAGCTCCTGCTGCTAGAAGGCCGACGAGTAGCGCAAGATCTTACGCCAAGTCGCGTACAAACAGCCGCACAACAGCTTTCTCAGCGCTTTACGGATAAACTGGAAAAACAATTCCCTATTGAATATCCCAACCAGCAGATATCATTAAAAACAGCAAAAGAATTTGCTGCGCTGTTGAATACCCATCCCAATCATCTGAATGCTTGTGTAAAACACAGTACCGGCCGCACCATCAGCGAGCATATTCGCCAACGCATCCTGCTGGAAGCCAAGCTGCTCCTCATTCATACAGATTGGCAGATAGCGGAAATAGCCTGGTGTCTTGGGTTTGAAGATCCTGGAAACTTTACCCATTTCTTCCGTAATCATTGCAGTCAATCGCCACTCGCATACCGTTCACATTGATTTCTTTGAAAATCACAATTAATACTTTGTATACTACAATCTGATTCCCCGTACCTGCATTTAATTTTGTCATCACAAAAACCTCAAGATTATGCAGTACAGAAAACTCGGAAATACAGACGCTTCAATATCCGCTATAGGACTCGGTTGTATGGGAATGTCATTCGCCTACGGCAGTGGACAGGATTTTAATGAACAGGAATCGCTGGCCACCCTCGAAATGGCCCTGGACCTGGGTATCAATTTCTGGGATACCGCTGATATGTACGCCAATGGCGCCAATGAAGAACTCATCTCCAAAGTACTTAAAACCAAAAGAGATAAAGTATTTATCGCTACCAAATTTGGTTTCAGATGGAATGAAGATAAATCATACTATTTCGACGGACGTCCAGAATACCTGAAACAAGCCTGTGACGCGAGTTTGAAACGTTTAGGCGTAGATGTAATCGATCTCTATTACGCTCACCGAATACCCGACAACGTACCAGTAGAAGAAATGGTTGGCGCCATGGCCGACCTAGTAAAAGCAGGGAAAGTACGTCACCTCGGTCTTTCAGAAGCTAGCGCTGACTCTTTAAGAAAAGCATATAAAGTTCACCCGATAGCGGCTTTGCAGTCCGAATACTCTCTCTTTACCCGCGATGTAGAAGGAGCGATTCTGGATACCACCAGAGAATTGGGCATTTCCCTGGTAGCCTATAGTCCACTGGGCCGTGGTTTGAGTACGGGCACTCTCACTAACACAGACCAGTTGAGCGAAGGCGATTTCAGAAAAGGCCTGCCAAGATTCCAGGGTAGCAACTTTGAACAGAACCTGCAAACAGTAGAAGCGCTTACCGCATTTGCGAAAGACAAAAACATCACAATGGCACAGCTCTCACTCGCTTGGTTGCTGGCACAGGGAAAAGATATCATCCCTATCCCAGGCACCAAACGCAGGAAATACCTGCAAGAGAATGGAGCCGCAGTAGATGTACAACTCACTGCACAGGATCTGACATCCATTGATAATATCCTCAAAGCAAACCAGGTAGCCGGCGACCGTTATACGGAAGGCGGAATGAAACTGGTAAATAGATAATTTGTTAAAAGGCAATAAGTAAAAAGGGGCCGATTTTCATCAGCCCCTTTTTTTATTTGGATTTCTTATAACCCCAATCTTGTAACCATTTCAGCACCTTCTCCCGGTAATCTCCCTGAATGAGGATAATACCATCTTTCACACTACCACCGGTACCACATTTTGTTTTTAATTCTTTACCCAGCTTTTCCAGGTCTTCTTCTTTTCCAACAAATCCATCCACCACTGTCACTACTTTACCCGCACGTTGTTTGGTATCCAGCTTTACGCGGAGCTGCTGCATAGCAGGAGCGAGGGTTTCTTGTTCTTCCTGGTGCTCCGGCTCAAAGGAGAAATTGGGATCTGTTGAATATACTATTCCACTGTTGTTTGCTTTCTTTTTTGACATCTTCCCAACATTTATAAGTTATTGACTGACAATTACCCTAATCGCTTTTTCCTGCACCCGCAACTGTACAGCACCTGCTGTCAGCGGAACGGCATCTCCATCTACCTGAAGATACTGCAGGCTATTGCCCGAAATGGTAACCGATTTTCCTGTATAATGTTTAAGATAGCGTGTTTTATCAATTTTTCCCAAAAGAGAATAAAGACTAACGGGAATGAGTTGCAGGAAATTAACCGGTGGCATTATGCAGACATCCAGTAATCCGTCAAATACGCTTGCTTTAGGTGCCAGTTTGAATTCGTAGCCGAATTGGTTGCCATTGGCTACTGTCAGCAGAAATGCGTTTTCTTCCAGCTTTTGCCCGTCGATGCTAATGGAATAAGCTTCCGGTTTATAGCTACTAAAACGTTGCATGACTAGTTTCGCATAGCCATACAGGCCCCTCTTAGTTGTATGTCGGAATTCATCTGCCACCAAAGCATCAAAGCCAACACCCGCATTACTAAGGAAGAGATGTTCATTCGCATAACCCACATCCATAGGCTGCTGGCGATCCGCCACAATCAGCTCCATGGCCTTATTCACATCCAGCGGGATTTTGAGCGCGCGAGCAAGACCATTACCGCTACCCAATGGTATTATGGCCAGGGCAGTATTACTCCCTACAAGGCCTTGCGCAATTTCATTGATAGAACCATCGCCACCTACTGCTACTACAGTATCCACGCCATTTTTCACGGCTTCAAGGGCTAAGTCTTTACCATGGCCAAGATATGCCAGGTGCGTAATTTCCACCTGGTATCGATCCGCAGGAAAATACCTACCGATGGCGCCACCCAATCGTTTATCCCTATTGGTGCCAGCTTTGCGGTTTATTATAAATAAAATCTTTTTCAAAACAGCAGTTTAAAGAATAATCGCCTTCAGGCTGAGATCCAGGCTCACAGCATGGTGTATAATAGCGCCTACGGAGATGAAATCCACTCCGGTTTTAGCATAGTCTACCAGGGTATCGAGGTTGATACCGCCAGAAGCTTCTGTTTCCACTTTACCGTTGATGATTCTCAAAGCCTCTACAATATTATCCGGGCTAAAGTTATCCAGCATGATCCGATCCACATGACCTGTAGCCAGTGCTTCCCGAACATCCTCCAAGGTACGTGTTTCTACCTCTATTTTCAGTGATAGTCGATTTTCTTTCAGGTAGGTAACTGTTTTATTTACAGCGGCCGTAATGCCCCCGGAGAAGTCAATATGATTATCCTTCAACATAATCATATCGTACAGTCCCATTCTGTGATTTACACCACCACCAATGCGTACTGCTTCTTTTTCCAGCATACGGAAGTTAGGAGTGGTTTTACGCGTATCCAGGATACGGGTATGATAACCTTTCAATTTCTCTGTATACTGATGGGTGAGGGTGGCAATACCACTCATGCGTTGCATACAGTTTAGCACCAGTCTTTCTCCCATCAACAGGCTATGCACAGCAGCCGTTACTTCAAAAGCTGCTTCACCTGCTTTCATGGCCTCGCCATCTTGCTTAAATGCTTTGAAAACGGTGAACATATCCAGCCATTTGAAAATAGCTTCCGCTACTTCCATACCTGCTAGTATGCCGTCTTCTTTTATCTTCAATACAGCGCTCCCCCTAGTATCGGCGGGAATGCTCGCTAGTGTGGAATGATCTCCTGATCCTATATCTTCTGCTAATGCACTACGGATAAATGCATTTAATGCGGTCTGGTCTAACATAAGCGTTGTGTTTGGATTGCTCCTAGAGCTGCGCAAAAATAAAAAGTGCCCCGCAATAAAATGCGGGGCACCGGGGTTTTTCAACTAATTTATGTAGTACACTTTTACTTGTTTTCGAAACGAAGCTCATTTAAGACCATGCTGGCGCCTTTCTTCTGAAGGAAAAAAGACAACCGGTAGTTGCCACCTGATGTAGACAGATTGCCAATACCAAAGCGGGAACCCTCACCACCTTGGTGCACCAGTTCAAATGATTTTACTTGGTTCTTTGCGAAGAAATCCTTCAGAATAATTTCAGCCTGAGCCTTGCTATAGGAACTGGATTTACCGGAAATGTTAATTTCCACATTGGTATCCATGTATCGGGATAAGCCGTTCACATCTCCCTGCTTGATAGCTCCTACAACATCTTCAAATGGCCCAGCAACCGTAACTTCGTATGAGCTTGCCGACAGCGTAAATGCTGAAATAACTCCCCCCAACAATATCCCCAGCACAATCAAAAGCTTTTTCATTGTCAGTTATTTAATTAAAAATGTGATTTTTCTAACACAAATTAAAAGCGAAAAGCATGCCAAAGGCACTGTAATTCAACAAAATCCCATCATAGTAGTAGCAATGAATACGTAAGCTATATGATCTAGTTAATATCCATGTAAAAATTAATGTATAAATGACATTTAGACCACGTCAGAGCCAGCTTCTAAGCATTGCAACATGTTAAATTCCTGTAAACCTCATTGCAAGCAAAATATTTAGAAAGTATTTCACAGCTTTATGAGTACTTTCACCCCCCGGAACAATTAAAAAATAACCCTTAATAAGGATTGGATATGGAAAAGAAAAGAGCCATTCTGGTAATTATGGATGGATGGGGAGAAGGGAAAGTACCTTCTGCAGATGCCATTGCACAAGCAAACACACCCTTTGTAAGCAGCCTATACAACAAATACCCACACAGCAACCTCGTGACCTGCGGAGAACAGGTAGGTCTTCCGGACGGACAGATGGGTAACTCTGAGGTTGGTCACCTCAATATTGGCGCAGGCCGTATTGTTTATCAGGAATTACAACGTATTAACGTGGCTGTTCGCGATGGCGAACTGGCTAAGAACCAAGTACTCCTGGACACTTTCGCACACGCAAAAAATAACGATAAAGCATTACACCTGATAGGACTTGTGAGCGATGGCGGCGTACACTCCCACATCACTCACCTGAAAGCATTGGCTTCATTGGCCAGCCAGAACGGTGTCTCCAAATTATTTATCCATGCCTTCACCGATGGTCGGGATACCGATCCTAAAAGCGGACTGGGTTTCATCGAAGATTTAGCAGCACATCTGCAAACTTCCGGCGGTAAAATTGCCTCTATCACTGGTCGTTACTACGCTATGGACCGAGATAAACGCTGGGAACGTGTTAAGCTGGCCTATGATGCACTGGTAAACGGTATTGGTACTACTACCAAAGATCCGATTGCAGCCATCAAAGCTTCTTATGCGGAAGGCGTAACAGATGAATTCATTAAACCTGTGATCGTAACCGATACTGAAGGTCAGCCGCTGGCTACCATCCAGGAGGACGATGCTGTACTCTGCTTCAATTTCCGTACGGATCGCTGCCGCGAAATCACGCAGGTGCTCTCTCAGCAAGAATTTCCTGAATTCGGCATGAAACCGTTGTCTCTCTACTATACTACCATGACGGAGTACGACAAAACATTCAAAAATGTACATGTCATCTTCGAAAATGATAACCTCAACATGACACTGGGTGAGGTGATATTTAACAATGGTCTGAAACAGATTCGTATAGCCGAGACAGAGAAGTATCCACATGTGTCCTTCTTCTTCTCTGGTGGTCGCGAAAAAGAATTCGATGGAGAAAAAAGACTCATGGTTCCTTCTCCAAAAGTAGCTACTTACGACCTACAACCAGAAATGAGCGCCTATGAAGTTACAGCGGCAATCGTTCCTGAGATCGAAAGCAAATCTGCTGATTTTATTGCGTTGAATTTTGCCAATGCAGACATGGTAGGTCATACCGGTGTGTTCTCAGCAGCAGTAAAAGCAGTTGAAACGGTGGATAAATGTGTCGAAAAAGTAGTGAGTGCTGCACTCGCCAATGATTATACCGTTTTCCTCACTGCGGATCATGGAAATGCGGATTACATGGTGAATGGTGATGGCTCTCCAAATACCGCCCATACTTTGAACCTTGTACCGTTCTTCATCATAAATAATGATTTCCAAGGAAAAGTGAAAGATGGTAAGTTAGGCGATATAGCCCCTACTATCTTGCATTTCATGGGATTACCAATTCCGACAGAAATGTCTGGTGATTTATTGGTGTAATAATTCGTAAAAAATCTAAATAATTAGAGGCTGTCGCATAAATTTGTGACAGCCTATTTTGTTAAATCCCAGTACAGGCCAGTATTACATGGTACTAGATAATTAAATCATCCTTTTTTAGAAAACCTTGTAACATTTGCATGCCTACTGACGTTTAACAATCACCGAACTTAATTTTTCTCAGTCAAACTGACTGATATTCATATTTTTAGTGCTCTCGACAGATTTGCTCATGCATCGATGCGCCGTTTTCACGGCGCATTTTTTATGCCCTTTTAAGTAGTAATTTTGCAGTATGAAGAACCACCCTTCCATCATCATATTTGCGTTATTGATTGGCATCAGCGCCTGCAATATCCAGACAGACAAAACGAAAACATCTTCACAGGATAAATTCATCAATCTGCCAGGCTATTTTAAATCGGAAGAAAAACAAATCTCCCAAGCAGGCATCGACATGGAAAAGACAGTATTACTCAACGGTAAAAGTGAAAAAAACACCTTTAACAGTAGCGATACGGCAGTGATACAACACCTCATGAAGCCTTTCGCGGACGTTGACCTGAACAAACCATCCCTGCGGGATGAATACGATACTACCAGCCTAACAGACCCATTCTCCGGAAGAAAATCAGTCATCTATAAATCGAGAGGACAGCAAACCAATCCGGAAGAAATCACCATGGATCTGGATAAAAACGGGATTATACAGCAGATATCTGTTCATTCTTATACCTCCAACATGGTGTATGAATACCGTCAGCACCTGGTTTATCAGCGAGGCAAATCCGTCATGATTAATACCTATCAGAAATTTGCTTTCCTTTCCCCGAAAGAACTGGAAATAACCGTAAAACCAATTGCTAAAAATCAGCTATAACTATGACTGGGGCAGAATTTCAGAGCATCTCTCATACTATTCCGGTAGAAGCGGGTATTTATAAATACTATGACAAACAAGGTACACTCTTGTATGTGGGTAAGGCGAAAAGTCTCCGCAAAAGAGTCAGTTCCTACTTTGTCAAAAATCATGATAACTACAAAACGAGGAAACTCGTTGAACAAATTAATCATATCGAATTCACCATCGTGGATTCGGAACAAGATGCTTTTCTCCTGGAAAACTCGCTCATCAAGCAATTCCAGCCGAAATACAACATCAACTTAAAGGATGACAAAACCTACCCTTACATTGTCATCAAACATGAACCCTTTCCTCGCGTATTCCTTACCAGGAACGTGGTAAAAGACGGTAGCGAGTACCTTGGGCCGTTTACCTCTGTAGGAAGAGTGCGGGAAATCCTGGAGGTGATCAAATACAATATCCCACTTCGGACCTGCAACCTCAACCTAACGGAGCAGAATATACGAAAAGGTAAATTCAAGGTATGTCTGGAATATCACCTGGGCAACTGTAAAGGTCCCTGCGAAGGTCTTCAAACAGAAGAAGATTACCGCTCAAACTTGCAACAGGTGAAGAATATCTTGAAAGGCAATCTCTCCCCGGTTATCAACCTTTTTAAAGAGGAGATGATGGAATATGCCACCGGTATGGAATTCGAAAAAGCGGAAATCATGCGGAAGAAGATTGAAAGTCTGCGTGCTTATTCTGCCAAATCCACCATTGTAAATACCCGATTGGGTAATATGGATGTATTCTCCATTATCAGCGAAGGCAACCACGCATACGTGAATTACCTCCGCATTTTGAATGGTACCATTGCCGATACCAAAACGGTTACCCTGGAGAAAAAGCTGGAAGAAGGAGAGGAGGAAGTACTGACTTACGCCATTGCTTACCTGAGAGATGTTTTCAAAAGTATTAATAATGAGATAGTTGTTCCTATACCCATAGAATACCCAGAAAGCAACGTCACGATTACCGTTCCGAAAAGTGGTGATAAAAAGAAACTGCTGGAGCTTTCTGAGAAGAATGTGAATTACTTCAAAGAAGACTTATACCGTAAGAAAATCCTCCACCTGGAAGGTAAGAGCGATATGGAGAGAAAGCAAGTCCTCTATCAGTTGCAGGCCGATCTGGAGTTACCAGCATTACCAGAGCATATCGAATGCTTTGATAACTCGAACTTCCAAGGGGCTTATCCTGTATCCGCTTGTGTGGTATTTAAGGATGGCATTGCTTCCAAAAAAGATTACAGACATTTCAATATCAAAACGGTAGAAGGTATTAATGACTTCGCTTCCATGAAAGAAGTGGTTTACCGCCGTTATAGTCGTTTATTGGCCGAGGGACAGCCATTACCCCAACTGGTGATTATCGATGGTGGTAAGGGGCAGTTGGGTTCTGCCATGGAAAGTATACGGGAATTGAATCTGATTGGCAGTATGACGGTAGTAGGGCTCGCTAAAAATGAAGAGGAAATATTCTTCCCTGGCGACTCACAAAGTATAAAACTGCCTTTCAACAGTGAAAGTTTGAAATTGATTCGTCGTGTTCGTGATGAGGTACACCGTTTTGGTATCACTTTCCATCGTAATAAGCGTTCTAAAGGCACATTTAAGAATGAGCTGGAGAGTATAAAGGGGATAGGGGAGACAACAGCCACTCAACTGTTAAAAGCCCACCGTTCTGTGAATAAAGTAAAGCTCCTCTCCCTGGAAGATCTTACGCAGGAACTAGGGGCAGCCAAAGCTAAGCTCGTTTGGGAGCATTTCCATGGGAGTGGAGAGGCCAAGGCTTAGGTAGTTACATGTGCGGTTTCCACGACCGCAATGGCCCTTTCCGCCTGGAGTATATGCCTTCTGATATGCGCAATAAGAAAGCCGAAAGTATCACCTACCGAAATCCGAATCCATTTGGAGAGGGTAATAGGTACTTTCACTTTTTCCAGATCTATACGGGAAGCTGCTACCAGCAAGCTTTCCATTTCTTCTTGTTGACGTATAAATTCCTCTAGGACTTTATTTATATCTAGTTGAGACGCGGGTCTGTGGGCCTTCGGCGCCTGCATTTTGGAAGCAGGGAATCCATTGGAGGCGGGCGCCATCAGCCTAGTAAACCAGCCACCGAGCATGCCACTGCGGAAAGTCGGATTATGGCGGGAACCTTTAATAACAGCCTGTTCAATGGCATGGCCCAAAGTAGGCAGGTAATAGGTTCCGAAAGTGTTCAGGTGTTCCAGGCATTGAATAGCACTCCAACGACCGGGTTCCGGGGATTGGAGTAGCACTTGGTCTGACTTGCCATTGAAGCGAGATACCGCCTTTAGACGGACTTCTTCCACCTGGTCTTTAAGCTGTTGCAACAACTGCTGGGAATTAACGAGGGGCATTGGACAGTCAATTTTCAACAAAGCTATAAAAGAAAAGGCAATCAGTTTGAACTGATTGCCTTTTCTGTATGATCAGGTTAGATGTAGCTGATTAATATTGCCAGAGATCCTGTTCTTTGTTGAAGATACGGTCTTTGATAGCCTGGCCTTCCAGGAGACGCATTACACCATCTTTGATGTAGTCTTTGATCTCGCGGTTGTAGGTATTGTTTTCTTTCACAATATAGCTACCGAAGAAGCGCATTTCGAAGAGGTCTTCCCAACTGATAGTAGATGCGTCGTTATTTTGGTTATACACATCATATTTAGCCAGTATAGGACGCAGATCAGGATAGTATACCCAGAACAGCGGGATAGAAGCGCGGTAAGAACCATCATCGTTCATACGAGCCATGAGCGGAGCGATACCGAGTATGCGCACTTTCAGGGCAGAAGCTTCTTTATCGAATACCCAAACTTCTTTGATTTTATATTGCCTAATCGTTGAAGGATCGAAGTCGTCGCGGGTGGTTACCAGTTTTTCTTCACCGGTAACAGGGTCGATAGAACGCACCTGTTTTTCTTCACCAGAAACTTTCTTTTGAATTTCATCGTAAGGCATAATGGTAGTGAAGCGGTCGTCGATAGGACTAAAAGCTTCTACTTCCTTATTCTTAATTGCGTTGAGCAGGATGTTGATGAACAGCTGGTTAGTACCGGCTTCATCTTCCACATTGTATTGGAAGGGCAGGTTGATTTTTTCCCTCACATCGATGATCTGCCAAACGCGTTTTTCCCAGAATCTGTCATCCTCACGGATGTAGTCATAGACAATAGGAACACGTTCTCTGGCGAGGTTCCTTTCTACCACACCATCAATACGGAGCGATTTGCGCGGCGTATCTACTGGGGCAGCGGCGGCCGTTGTAGGCGGAGCTGCCGGAGGAGGAGTGGCAACAGCATTACCTGTTGCAGGATTTACCACCGGTGCGTTGGGGTCCTGTTGAGCATTGCGCTGAGTCGCTGTTCTGCGGCGTGTAGTACCACCGCGGCGTTGCGCTTCAGCAGCAGTTGCCAGCATTACCAGCAACATTGTGCACCAACCAATTCTGTTTAACATTACTGCTCGCATATTTCAGCAATTAATAATCCGTTAGTTTAATTTATACATAGTGCTAGGCATAGAACGAACAACTCCGTCTGGGCCTTTTACTTTCACGTTCTCAATATGAACGATATCACCTGGACGCAGGGCATGTATAGATCCAGTGAGGTTAGAAGGGAAGTAAGGGGATGAAGCATCACCTTCTTGGTATTCTTTACCTCTTGATTCGATACCAACGCGGTAGCTCACTACATCGTATTTTACGCCTTCGAATTCGAAGTCTTCCAATACAGCGCGGAGACCTTGCTGATTTCTGAATTCAGCAGCTTTTACGCTACCACCTTTATAAGTACCTACCTGCAGGCTAGGATCTGGAACGCGTTTTACGCGGAATTCCTTCTGGCCCAGAGACATGGTTTTACCATTCATATTTGCCACCACATTGATAACTGCTTTACCAGTAGCTGATACGTTTACAACGTAGTTACCGGCACCTTTTTTAGTGATGCTACCGCCACCAGAGATAGATGCGGAAACAGCTTCAGCAGGTACGCCTGATGCGGAGATAGAAATTGGGTTTTGTACGCCGATGTACAGTACGTTCATTTTATCAGCAGAGATAGAAGTCGCAGAAGCGCCTACATTATAGGTCTCGCTGAATTGGAACTGCTGTGGCTGACCACCATCTGGAGCAGGCAGTGTAACGGTACCAGAGATAGATTTTTCACCTATACCGTTTGCTGTGATTTTATATGTACCCAGACCATCTTTTGCTTCAATGGTTTGACCATTAACAGTGATAGCAGGGTTTACAGTAGAACTGTAGGCGCCTACTGCGATTTGAGCAGTCAGCTCCTGTCCTTCCATCAGGTTTTTGGAATTCAGAGAAACGAAAGGTCTGATTTTGTCGAATTTGAAATCTTTCTCACTGATCTGTTTGAACAGGTTATCGATGATAGCAGATTCGGAGTTTTTGATATCGTTCTGGAATTTGCTGAGGATAGTTACCGCAGCAACCACAGGCACCATATTGAAGTGATAGGTTGTCCAGTTTTTTGGAGATTCTCCACCATGACCGCTGGATTTGCCTATTTCAATTTTCAGAGGTAGTGTTTTCTCGAAACTTGCTTTATCGTTAGGAGAAACGAAGCTCAGGAGCTGCGTACGGAGTGCTTTCAGTTTGCCTTCCAGTTCAGGACCTTTTTTGTTGTTCTCCATTACGCGGGTAGCCGCATCGAGATCACTTTTACCTTTGATATCACCAGCTTCATCCAGACCACCGGCTTCAGTGATGATAGTTTTTTTCAGGCCTTCGATGTAATCGAAGGCTTCTTTAGATGCAGCTTTTACCTTTTCGGCTTTTTCCTTGTACGGGCCTACTTTGGCAGCATCTTTCTCCATTTGCTTCGTAAACTGATCATACACCACATTGTTTTTCTCGGTGAGGGAACTGTTTGAAGTATTGATAGAGTTGTTAACGATACTAAATGCGTTCAATATTTCAGCAGATACGTTCAACGCCAGCATGGCCGTCAAGACCAAGTACATGATGTTGATCATCTTCTGCCGAGGATCTTTAGGTAGTGCCATAGTTTGTTTTCAGATTTAAAAATTGATTGTTATCGAAACTATTAGCAAAACCTTATCTCGCACTGTGCATAGCGCTCAGCATGTTACCGTAAACGGTATTCAGGTTGCTGAGGTTTTTAGCCAGCAGTGTAATTTGTTCCTGTGTTTTCTTAGCATCTTCGATGCTGTTGCTCATAGCCGCTGAAGTATTCTGCAGGTTGCTGTAGAATTTGTTCATTGCTTTGAGGTGGTTGTTAGTATCCTGGAGTTCCAGTTCATAGATAGCATTCAGAGAAGCCAGGTTTTTGGTCATACCTTGCATCTGAACATGGAATTCTTTAGTAGACTCAGAAGCGCTGTTGAAGGAAGAAACAGCAGAAGCAGCAGTTGTGTAAGCATTAGCCACATTCCCGATAGCAGCGGCAGCTTCGCGAGTTTTAGCAGTGTAATCGCCGGTAGCAGCAACTACATCACTGATATCTCTCATTTTATCAACTGTAGTACCCAGTTTCTGGAAGTTTTCACTCAAGCGCTGCAGGTTAGCAGGGGTGATGTCAGCTTCCTGGAGCATTTTGTCCAGGCCTGCAACTGCAGGGCTGCCAGCAACCGCAACTACGCCACCTTCAGCGTGGGAACCACCAGAATCCGGAACGAAAGCATAAACTAAGAAGATCAATGCTTCTGTGCTCAGACCCACGATCAGAGCAATATCAGCGCCTTGCCAGTGTTGGATTTTAAAGAGGGCACCAATAATTACAACAGAAGCTGCAATACATACGAAAAAGTTCAGCCAACTAGCTTTTTTAGGATTCATAGCCATAGGTTAAAATTTAATCTGGTTAAAGTGATTAGTGTTAAATTTCTGTATGGAATAGTTAATTCTCAACGATTTGCGGATAGTGTACATAATATAAAAGGTTATCTTGTTTTATATTAATTCCAGCTAGTTTTCTTTAGTGCTTACCTTTCATTCTGCGGCTCAGAGCAATAGTACATCTGAAACCTACATAAGACTTCGCACTATCCTGATATTCATATGTCCTTGTACCAGTCTGGAGGAAAAATCCGATATCTTTCCAGGAGCCCCCTCTGATGGCCTTACGCTTCATTTTCAGCGGTGCATCATCTGGAACATCCATTCTTAAATAAGGGTTCATGTCAGAGGTAAAGGAATAAGCATTTTCATAGTAGATATCTGCTGTCCACTCCGCAACGTTACCGGCCATGCAATACAGACCGTAGTCGTTAGGCCAGTAGGCATCTGCACGTACTGTGTAGAAACCGCCGTCTTCAGGATAGTTACCGCGACCAGGTTTGAAGTTAGCCAACAGACATCCTTTTTTGTTGCGGATATAGTAACCACCCCAAGGGTAAGGAGTTTGTTCTCTACCACCGCGGGCAGCATATTCCCACTGCGCTTCAGATGGCAATTGGAATTTATCTTCTGTGAATAATTTCTTAGAGTTACGATAGTCCTCCCAGAACTTACTTCTCCATTCGCAGAAAGCAGTTGCTTGATGCCAGTTTACACCTACTACCGGATAATTATCGAATGCAGGGTGCCAGAAATACATACGAGTCATTGGCTCGTTGTAGGCATAAGAGAAGTCCCTGATCCAGCAGAGGGTATCTGGATAGATAGGTACGTCTTTTTTCACGATAAAGGTAGAACGTGGTTTACCGGTATTCTCTCTCAGCTTGGCTTTATCCCAGTTGAAAGTTTCCTGATGGTAAATCAGTTTTCCCACATCGATATCCTTACGGCCGTACAAACGATCCGCTTCGGAGTATACCATGGCATCCAATTTTTCAATGGTGCCTTTATCTTTCCAGTTGATTTTCTGTTTCCAGTCAATGATGTCCTGACCGTCTTCCTGTTTCACATGACCAAGCAGAATGTGTGCGATAGAGTCGCGCACCCAATCAACGAACTGACGATACTCGTTATTCGTAATTTCCGTAGCATCCATATAGAAGCCGGAAATAGAAATAGACTTGTTACGTGCTGTAAACGCATAGTTTACATCTTCGTCACTTGGTCCCATGTGGAAGGTTCCAGGTGGTACATACACCATTCCATAGGGTACAGGGGGATAATACTTAGGCCTTGGACTCACGCCAATCAGTTGCCCTTGTGCGTTCTTGGGGGTTTTACTACCACCACAGCTGGCAAGCAGGGTAACCAGCAAAACTGCCAACAGACCTCTTAAATAGTTAAGCTTCATAAGGGTAGCTTTCATCAGAATATGTTTTTCTATTAACCAGCCAGGTGTTTTTTGCCAGCATACAAGGGAACACAAATCTCAAATTCACCCGCTTTGTTTATATGAAAGATAGCAAATGTAATAATTAATTTTAATCCGTAGTTACTTTTTATCCAACTTTTTCAATTCCCTATGCAGCGACCCGGTAACTAATTTAAACGTATTTTTTAACATTTTATTATATGCTCGTATCAACATTTACCGAATTCATCACGCCCCTTACGGGATGCAAGTTACATAATTATTAAATTAAATTAATAATTTCACTTATATAAAAGACTGGCTTAATACAATGATAATCTTTGCATAAGTAAACCAATGTGTCATTTTCTTGGTACCTGTCTGTCAACAGGGGGATATCCTTCACATTTTTTTCTGCTCCTAGCAACACCCGATACGGAATAAACCATTTTCCCGCATCCGCCATTCTCTCCTGATAATCTTTACCTACTACGGCAATTTCTGCCGTCCCCTCCACAAACTGTAATAACTGGGACGCCCATACGCCAAAAGAAGTGGGGTATCTTACCGCGGTTTGTGCCAAACCCGAAACGGCTCCTATCGCTTTATCCGCCAACTGTTTATCTCCGAAAACAATAGAAAGTGCCCAAAGGTTCTGAATCATTATTCCATTGCCACTGGGGGTTGCACCATCGTAAACTTCCTTCTTTCTGACTATAACGTCTTTCTGATCATCTATCGTATAATAATAATATTTCCCACTATCGTCTGTAAAACGGGCCATCACAAAGGTTGTCAGCTCCCTAGCCGCATAAAAGTGTTCCAGATCACCGGTTATCTCCGCCAAAGCTATCAAAGCCCTGATCAGATAAGCATAGTCATCCAAAAATGCCGGATACTTCGCCGCTCCATCCTTCCAGGTATGATAAAACGCAGGAGCGCCCTCTTTTATGCGGAATTGGTGCATACAAAATTTAATATTCCGTATAGCCGCTTCCCGATAGCTCTCTTCTCCCAATACAGCATAGGCCCGGCAATATGCATGCGCCATCAAGGCATTCCATCCCAACAGAATCTTATCATCCAGTCCCGGACGTACTCTTCCTGCCCTTACTGCCAGCAGCTTTTCTCTACAATCTTTCAATGTAGCGCCCAATTCAGCGGCATTATATCCACGTGCTGCTGCAAATTGTTCTAGTGGCTGCTGTATCCAGAGAATATTCGTCTCCTCCCAATTCCCATGCTCGCTTACATCATAAAATGCACAAAACACTTCGGCCTGATCTCCCAACACCTGCATGATTTCATCCAAACTCCAAGTGTAAAACTTCCCTTCAACACCTTCCGAATCCGCATCTAATGCGGCATAAAAGCCGCCCTCAGCAGATGTCATCTCCCGAGAAATAAATTCCAAGGTCTCTCTGATGGTATTGGCGTATATCTCATTTTTTGTAATCTGGTAAGCATCACATAATACATCTATCAACAAAGCATTATCATATAGCATCTTCTCAAAATGAGGAGCTAGCCATTTTTCATCCGTGGAATATCTGGCAAAACCACCTCCCAACTGATCATAAATTCCGCCTTGTAGCATTTTATCCAGTGACAATAACGCCTGTTCCAGCGCTTTCTCATGCTTCGTATAGTGATGGTACCGCAACAACCAAGATATCGTGAAGGTCTGCGGGAATTTAGGGGCACGACCAAATCCACCCCAGATGGTATCTGCCTGCTTTAAAATATTCTCACAAATGGTATCCGCCTGTGCCTTGGTAAACAACTCTTCCACCGGCAATTTCAAATCTAATCCACCTTGAATACCAAACTGGCTGGCCTGTTCCAGGTGCTGGGTCAAATTATCGGCCTGCGCATCTATCTCTTCTCGTTTGTTGGTAAAGGCATCGGATATAGAATGTAATACATCTTTCCAGGAAGGCCGGTTGTAGGCTTTAACAGGAGGGAAGTAGGTTCCGCCGTAAAACGGCTTCCTATCTGGCGTCAGGAACACATTCAGGGGCCAACCGCCGGCGCCAGTCATGGCCTGCACGGCATCCATGTAGATATGATCCAGGTCTGGCCGCTCTTCTCTATCTATTTTGATATTCACGAAATGTTCGTTCATGATACGCGCGGTATCATGATCTTCAAAGCTCTCTCTTTCCATCACATGACACCAGTGACAAGCGGCATAACCAATACTTACCAGTATCGGCTTGTTTTCCTGGACAGCCTTATTCAGGGCTTCAGGCCCCCAAGGATACCATTCTACCGGGTTATGCGCGTGCTGTAACAAATAAGGGCTGGTTTCGCCGATGAGCTTATTCATAAGAGGATATTGGATTTGAATTGGAATAGACAGTTAGTGATGCAAAGAAATTTATTTTCTAGAAATATGCTGCATTATTTTTTCAGCCTACTGCGCTCACATTGCATCAAATAAAAAGGGACAGCCTTAAAGCTGTCCCAGTCAGTTATTTTAAGCGATGTACGCTTACTTTTTGTTCGATGTAGCAAGATATTGTTCTAATGCTGCTACCATGCTCGGCGCCTGTGGTGCAGGTGCTTTTACATCCAGTCTTAATCCAGATTCTTCAACCGCGGCAGAAGTAGTAGGACCGAATGCACCAATCTTGGTACCATTCTGTTCAAACTCCGGCACATTTTCAAACAAGGATTTTACGCCATAAGGACTAAAGAAAACGATCATGTCGTACGTGTTGTTTGACAGTAACTCTTTCACATCGTTAGAAACGGTTCTGTAAAGGGTTGCTGTTGCATACTCGCACTTGTTTGTTTTCAACCATTCTTCAATGTCCTTCTTCTGACTGTCTGCACTTGGAAACAGGAATTTCTCATTATCCTTATGCTTGTTCATCACTTCCAGTACTCCTTTCGTAGAGCCGTCGGCACCGTAAAATACCTTACGCTTGCGGTACAGAATAAACTTCTGTAGATAGAGTGCGACTGCTTCCGTGATACAGAAATACTTACAATCCTGAGAGACCTTAACTTTCATCTCCTCACAAATACGGAAAAAGTGATCAACAGCATTTCTACTGGTAAAAATTACGGCTGTGTAATTCAGAATGTCAATTTTCTGCTTCCTGAATTCCTTTGCAGGTAACCCTTCTACTCGAATGAACGGGAAAAAGTCCAGCTTAACATTGAACTTTTTAGCCAGATCGAAATAAGGAGACTTTTCTGTTTCAGGCTTAGGTTGAGAAATTAGGATTGACTGAACTTGTTTACCTTGCAAATCTTTTTTTGGCCCGCCTTTAATCATACTTTATTTTGCTCTTGTGTTAACAATAGGCGGTAATCAGGGATTACCAGTTAACCAGATATTCAGCAGCACCTTGGTTAATATCAAAACCGGCGCTACTTCGAATGCGCAAAGGTAAAGAAAAAAATGCAATTTGCTGAAGGATAGATACTGCTTTACTAGGGAATAAGACCTAATATACCGGTAAATAACAAGTAATATAATGAAAAATATTGAAATATAAAGGAAGGTTTGGGCAATTTCCGCACTACAGAATGCTAAAATTACCAAGAACGGCACCAGCAACACTCCTAAAATCTTGTTAATCAAGTAGAGAATAAAAATATAAGCATCAGCAAGATCCGCATTACCAAATAACCAACCACAGAAACGCAATACTACATACTTGGTTCCATACACTAATGCCACCAGGGCAATCAGGCCCGGAATCAGCATCCATGGCTCTGCTTGCGGGAATACCTGCTTACGATACAACACCAGGTATAGGTACATGCCCAGGGAAATAATAAAGAATGCATTGAACAAGAAATTCGGAAAAGGGGACTGAGATAACTGATCCTTCAACTGACGCTGACTTAAGGTAGGATTCAAGAAAGCCCTGAATAAGTCATGGAAATATTTCTGGTAAGCCAGTCGGATAATGCTCACCAATAATACGATACCTGCTATTAAATACACCATCCAGTCCAGGTTTCGGAAAGGACGCAGAAGATTCACATCCCTGTAAGTTGGCTTCCCTGGTTGCAGGAAAATATTCTCTACCGCCAGTTTTTTCATGTATATATCATAGGAAGACACGGGCTTGGGTTTGGGCGGAGCCGCCACCACAACACTGTCTGTTGCCTTTTTGGTAGTATCCACAGGTGCCGCAGCTATTACTGGCGCCACACGGGCGGTATCCCGCTTTACAGCAACTGTATCTCTTCTTACTGCCGCTTTCCGAGCATTGGAATCTATACGAGCCTTAGCCACTCTAGGCTTCGGCCGGGTAGTATCCGCAGCAGTGCGGGTTACAGGTTTGGCAGGCGCCGCCGTATGGGCAGAGTCTGCATTTTGGGCCATCAACGGCAGATAACAGATTGTAAAGAGTAGCAATAACCAGTGGCGCACCAGGAAATGATTTTTCAATGATTTGAAAGAATGGCAAATAAAAGCATCCTGTTCACAAAACAAAATTGCATCGTAATTTTGATGTTTGCAAAGATATTAAAATACTCCATAGTTGGCTGATAGCCATTAAGGATAAGCGCAGCATTCATGTCCGGCATTTATATACATATTCCGTTCTGCAAACAGGCTTGTTACTACTGCAATTTTCACTTCTCCACCTCTTTGTCGCAGAAAGAGGCCATGGTGAAGAGTATTCTGCAGGAAATCACCTTGCGACAGGACTATTTAGGAAACGATACCATACACACCGTCTATTTTGGCGGTGGCACCCCCAGTTTGCTCTCCAAAGAAGAGCTACAGGCAATCTTGGATAAACTCCGGGAGCATTTCAACATCGCGCCCGATGCGGAAATTACCCTGGAAGCCAATCCGGATGACCTGAGCATGGAAAAACTCCAGGAACTGAAATCCCTGGGTATCAATCGACTGAGCATAGGTGTGCAGTCATTCCATGAGCCAGACTTGCAATGGATGAACCGTGCCCATAACAGTACACAGGCGAAAGAGTGCATCATCCAGGCTAAGGCGGCAGGATTCAACAATATTACTATTGATCTGATTTATGGAGGCCCCGGCCTCTCTGATGAGGGATGGAAGGAAAACGTGGAACTGGCCATCTCCCTAGGCATTCCTCATCTTTCTTGCTATGCATTGACAGTTGAACCAGGAACTGCATTGGATTCATTTATCCGTAAGAAGAAAATGGAAGCGGTAGATCCAGAAAGGGCAGCCCGACATTTTGAAATGTTGATGACCTGGATGGAAGCAGCGGGATATGAGCACTATGAAATTTCAAATTTTGCCTTACCGGGATGGCATAGTCAACATAACAGCAGTTACTGGAAAGGCTTGTCTTATCTAGGTTTGGGACCGTCTGCCCATTCCTTCAACAGACACTCTCGCCAATGGAATGTGGCCAATAATGCGTTGTACATAAAAAGTATTAGTGCGGGCAAGATTCCATTTGAGCTGGAAACATTATCTGTGGAGATGCAATTCAACGAGTATATCATGACTTCACTGCGTACCAAAGCAGGCTGTGATCTTGGCTGGGTGGAAGAGCGCTTTGGCGTTGACCTGGCTAAACAGTTGACGGTACAAAGTCAACGTTATCTTGTAAAAGGATGGATGGAGCAGCATGGTACTACATTGCGCTTAACCCCTGCAGGCCGACTTTTTGCCGATGGTATTGCAGCGGATTTATTTTTGTAAATGCTCCCGAACTAATTGTTAAGCCTCGCCATAAAAGGAATCTTCAATATTTAAAGCATAAAAAAAAGTCGTGACGCAGAGCGTTACGACTTTTTCCCTAATATCTGTTATTGACTACCAGCCAAGAATATACGCGAACATCAGTGGGGCTACGATAGTAGCATCTGATTCCACGATAAACTTAGGAGTGTGAATATCCAGTTTACCCCAGGTGATTTTTTCGTTTGGAACGGCACCGGAGTAGGAACCATACGAAGTAGTAGAATCAGAGATCTGGCAGAAGTAGCTCCAGAAAGGAACATCTGTCCATTCCAGGTCTTGGTACATCATAGGAACCACGCAGATAGGGAAGTCCCCTGCGATACCACCACCGATTTGGAAGAAGCCAACGCCTTTTCCACCGGAGTTTTGGCGATACCATTCAGACAGGAAGATCATATACTCGATACCAGATTTCATGGTAGAAGTTTTCAGATCACCTTTGATGCAGTAGGAAGCGAAGATGTTACCCATTGTACTGTCTTCCCATCCTGGAACGATGATTGGAATATTTTTCTCAGCAGCAGCGAGCATCCAGCTATTTTTAGGATCGATCTCGTAGTGCTCTTTCATCACACCGCTCAGGAGCAGTTTGTACATGAATTCATGCGGGAAATAGCGTTCGCCTTTTTCTTCCGCGTCTTTCCAGATCTTATGGATATGTTGCTGAATGCGGCGGAAAGCCTCTTCTTCAGGAATGCAGGTATCGGTTACGCGGTTGAAGCCTTGCTCCAGCAGCTCCCATTCTTCCTGTGGGCTCAGGTCGCGGTAGTTAGGTACACGTTTGTAGTGGGTATGAGCTACCAGGTTCATGATATCTTCTTCCAGGTTTGCACCAGTACAAGAAATGATATCTACTTTACCCTGGCGGATCATTTCCGCGAAGGAGATGCCCAATTCAGCCGTACTCATGGCACCAGCCAAGGTCACCATCATTTTACCACCTTCCAGCAAATGCGTTTCGTATCCTTTGGCAGCATCCACTAATGCAGCAGCATTAAAGTGACGGTAATGGTGCTGGATAAATTGAGAAACAGGTCCCTTATTCATGTCATTTAATCATTTATACATTAACAGCCTGGCTAATAAAGCCTTAACAGGGGGCAAAGTTAAGATAAATTTGCTGGTGATGGTGCTATGGGACGTTTTATCGGTAACCAACTACCAATTAGGCTTTCTGCAGACGTTCTTTCAACTCAATATTACCAGTTTCATCTGCTTTCACTTTAATCCAGGTTTTATCACCTTCGAGCATGATCATGTATACGGTGCCACCTGCTGATTCGTATTCTACAACAGTGTTGATTTTGTTACCAGGATATTTTTTAACCAGTCTGTTTACTACTGCTAAAGGCAGGCTTTCTGCTTCAATCACACGGGAAGTAACCAGTAACTGACCTTCTGCATCAAAGTAGGCGCTAACAGTTGTATTATTCAGGGTGAATTTGGCAGTGAATGTTTTGTTATCGTCGGTATACCATTTAACATCTTTAACATTCGCGAACGCATCTCTGAATGACACTTTCAATTTGTTGCTTACAGCAGTTTCATAAGTGCTAGCATATACGCTAGAAGCAGACAGGGTCAGGGCAGCAACTACGACAAATAAGAGCTTTTTCATGGCTTTGAATTTTGAATTGGTTTTGAGATTAATTTGTTTGTGTACTTTTTGTTTGATGACTCAAAACTACGACGGGAAGGGGCGAGTGGTCAAGCCAATATTTACTGATGGCACTTTTTTGTACCAGTAATAGGATACTTGTTGTCACTTCTGTTTAATTTCCTATAAACCCCTGCCAGTAAGAACTTTGATACACTGTTAGTTGGTGCCAATGGAAAAATGTTGCATCAGTGAAAGTTAAAAGACTGTTAAATAGGATGGAATTGGGGAGATGAGCGTGATGAATTACATTTGTTGTAACAATCACCTACTGCTTCATTATGAACCATCTGGCCCATGCATACCTGTCTTTC
The DNA here is from genome assembly GCF_019236475.1 of Chitinophaga sp. GTDB lineage: Bacteria > Bacteroidota > Bacteroidia > Chitinophagales > Chitinophagaceae > Chitinophaga. The sequence continues at coordinate 951,858 of NZ_JAFAIX010000012.1, read as the reverse complement.
CGCAATCCCGACTTGATAACCGGCAACCTCATTGCCGACTTTGTTAAAGGGAGGAAGCAACTGGAACAACAGGAAGAAGGCGTGAGGAAAGGTATCCTGGTTCACCGTGCTATCGATACTTTCACCGATTCGCATCCGGTAACCACCAGGGCTAAAACGTACTTCCGAGCTTCAGCCAGACTTTACAGTGGTGTATTCACGGATTTAATCTTCGATCATTTCCTGGCCACAGACCCGGAACGCTTTACGGATGAATCGCTGTATTCGTTTACCCGTTACGTTTATCAGGTCATTGAAAGTAAAGGAGATACCCTCCCCGCAAGATTCCTCCAAATGTTCAAATACATGCGGGAGTTTGACTGGCTGTATAATTACCGTACAACCGATGGCATTTCTAGCGCCATTCGTGGAGTAAGCCGCAGAGCGCAATACCTGGATACCCCGGGCGAAGTCATTTTTGCGACCTTCATGGAACACTATGATGCCCTGAAATCTTGCTACCAGGAATTCTTCCCAGAATTGGAAGCCTATGTGAAAAGTCTGGATGCATTAAAAGACCTTTAAAAGTGCTGTTAATATAACCCCTCCACCTTTTTGGATTGCCCAAAAAAGGCTAGGTTTGGGGCCGAATTTCCATATCAAGAAAAAATACTTTCCGGAAGATGAAAAAAGCAATGATAGTTGCCTTTATGATGGGCATATTCTGTTTAAATGCTGGCGCTCAGGATAAAAAATTACCGCCGCTAGATGCCAGCCCTATGGACATGGCCTATTACCCTGTAATGTACCCTTACGTTGTAAAAGTGAAAGGTGAGTCGGCCGGACCACTGATCGCCAGAGTCATCTACAGCCGTCCTCAAACCAAAGGCCGCGAAATATTCGGCAACCTGGAGGAGTATGGTAAAATTTGGCGACTAGGAGCCAACGAAGCTACTGAAATCGAATTCTTCCACCCTGTAATCATTGCTGGTAAATCCGTTCCAAAAGGTCGATATACCATGTATGCGATCCCTACAGAGAAAAACTGGACTATCATCATCAATCGGGAAACAGATATCTGGGGTGCTTTCAAATATGATCCTGCTAAAGATGTGGTGAGAACCACCCTGCCGGTACTGTCACTCAATACATCAGTGGAAGCCTTTACCATGGTTTTTGAAAAAGCAGATCCAGGTGCTAACCTGATCATCGCCTGGGATAGAGTAAGCGTAAACCTGCCTATCAAATGGTCTGATGCGACGCCTAAAAAATCAAAATAATTGAAATAAAGAAAGGCGGTAGGAATACCGCCTTAAAAATTTTAACCATATCCTATGAAAAACCTAAAACAAATTTAATTCGTTTAATCCTTGCCGTTACTCCCGTTTTGGTGAACGCTAGAAAATTGTTCGTAAGCGTAATAAATAATACGATAATATTCTAATATTAGCTAAAATGGACAACTGTTAAACCCTGTTTTCCTCGTTTTCTGCCCCTATTTGTTTCCGCATTCTTTCCCTAAACAATGTATATTTGGTTACTACCAGAAATTGTTCATTATAAAATATTTAAGACATGAAGCTGGGTACCAAACTCATACACGCAGGTGTAGCTCCCGACCCGTCTACCGGGGCCATCATGACCCCCATTTTCCAGACATCTACTTACGTACAGTCCGCCCCCGGACAACATAAAGGGTACGAATACGCCCGTACCCAAAACCCAACACGAGACGCCCTCCAAAATGCCCTCGCCGCTATCGAAAACGGTACGCATGGCATTTGCTTTGGCAGTGGCCTCGCCGCAACCGATGCCGTACTCAAACTCCTCAATCCTGGTGATGAAATTATCGCTACGAACGACTTGTATGGAGGTACTTACCGCATCTTTACCAAGGTATTCGCCAAATATGGTCTGAAATTCACGTTCATCCCCATGCAGGATGCCCGGAACATCGAGTCGCATATCACGCCTAAAACGAAAATGATCTGGATTGAAACACCTACCAATCCATTACTCAATATCATTGATATTCATGCTGCTGCGCAAATAGCAAGGAAGAATGAAGTGCTGCTGGCGGTAGATAATACTTTCGCGTCTCCTTACCTCCAGAATCCACTGGACCTGGGAGCCGATATCGTGGTACATTCTGCAACCAAGTACCTAGGTGGCCACAGCGATGTGGTGCATGGCGCGGTCATTGTGAAAAATGAGGCACTGGCCCAACAGTTGTACTTTATTCAGAACAGTACAGGTGGCGTTCCGGGCCCACAGGATTGCTTCCTCGTACTAAGAGGGATCAAAACCTTGCATGTACGTATGCAACGCCACTGCGAAAACGGAGCCATTATTGCCAACTATCTCCGGAACCATCCAAAAGTGGATAAGGTATACTGGGCTGGATTTACAGATCATCCTAACCACGATATTGCCAAAACACAAATGAGAGGTTTCGGTGGTATGATGTCCTTTACACTGAAAGACGACAGCCTGGAATCTGCAAACCGTGTACTCAGCAATACACATCTTTTCTCCCTGGCAGAATCCCTGGGCGGCGTGGAATCCCTGATCGGACACCCTGCTACTATGACGCATGCCTCCATTCCAAGAGAAGAAAGAATTAAAAATGGCCTCGCCGATAGCCTGATTCGCCTCAGTGTTGGTATCGAAGATGCCGACGACCTGGTGGAAGACCTGAAAAAAGCCATCGGCTAATACAAAGATGGCCGGTAACTGCTATCTTTACCGCTATCAAATTGCAGTAAAACCATATCCTCAGTTTGCATACCGCATACTTACACGCATACACGCTTGTATGCATGCGGTATGACTGTTGATACACACGATATCGTATTATGAAGATCGAGCAGTTACGCGATTTCCTGGATGCAAAAGCAGCTCAGTATGATCATCCCGATTTTATCAAGAATGATCCGATTATTATCCCGCACAGCTTCAGCAAATTGCAAGATATAGAGATAGCCGGCCTTTTCGCTGCCATCCTCGCCTGGGGTAATAGAACAACTATCATCAACAAATGCCGAGAACTGATGAAGATGATGGATAATAGTCCGTACGACTATATCCGGAACCATCAGCCACGCGAAAGAATGAAACTGATGTCATTTGTACATCGGACCTTCAATGGCTTGGATCTGCTGTATTTTGTTGAATTCCTACAGCATTATTATACCAATGTCACGTCCCTGGAATTCGCCTTCAGCAGCCATATGTCGGAAGAGGATGAGAATGTAGAGAAAGGTCTGCTGGGTTTTCATAAAGTGTTTTTTGCGTTGGAACATCCGGAAAGAACACGGAAACATATTTCTACACCAGCCCGCAACAGTGCTTGCAAACGCTTGAATATGTACCTTCGGTGGATGGTTCGCCAGGATGAAAATGGCGTGGATTTTGGACTGTGGAACCATATCTCCCCATCTCAACTGGTATGCCCTATGGACGTACACGTGAGTAGGGTAGCCACCAGGCTGGGAATTATTTCAGGACCTAAAGCCGATTGGAAAACGGCTGTGGCATTGACCCACGCGCTGAAGAAACTCGATCCAGACGATCCGGCAAAATATGATTTCGCTTTGTTCGGTCTTGGTGTAATTGAAAAATACGTTTGATAAAATATAAGTCGTAATGAAAAGAATACTCGGAATAGCCCTTACTATGGTCACAGCGGCCACACAGGTTCAAGCACAGGAATACGTTGATCTTCATTATACCTTCAACAAAGGAGAACAATTTGAACTGGAACAGAAGAGTCGCTCGGAAACCTATATGACTATTAACGGCGCACAACAGCGCACAACCCGCGACTATAACAACGTCATTATTATTGATGTGAAAGATGTTAATCCTGGTAAAGCGGTGCTGAGCTTCTATTACAAGGATCTGAAATTCAATTTCAACGCGAAAAATACCAATATCGCCGTAGATGCGAAAGGCCCTGAATCTACAGAACCTTTCCAAGCCGGTCTTAAACAAATTCTGAAAAAACCTTTCACGGTGGAATTGACGTCTACCGGCATCATCACTAAAATCGATGGTCTGGACGATCTGCTGGACAGTGCCGAATCTGCTTTCACCAACCTGAAAAAGGATGAACAGGCAGCCTATAAAAAGCTCATGAAAGACCAGTTTGGTACCGATGCTTTCCGTAGCTGGTTGGAACAACTGCTGGTAATGTATCCTGCACATGGTATTAAAACCGGTACGCAGTGGGAAGAAAACGTACCTATGCGCGGCGGATTGGTTGGCTCCGTGGATCTTTACTGGAACCTGCAAACCTGGGATGCACAAACCGCAAAAGTAGGTGGTACTGCAAAAATCAAAACAGATAAAGTGCAGATGCTGACCTTGGACGATGATATTAAAGCTACCGCAGAAATCGGTGGTAGCACACAATCTCAGTACCTGATTAACCGTAGCTCCGGATTACCAAATATCTGTGTGCAAAACATGGAACTAAATGGCTCCTATAAATACAAAGCCAATAGAGCCAAAGGTTTTAAAAAGGATATAGACGTTCCCGTTAAGATTATAACCAACGCGAGCTACAAGATCAAACAAATGAAATAGTATATGTCGCTGCCAGTCAAATATTTACAGGAAACCACTCAATGGGCAAACCAGACGTTCGAACTGCGTATACCCGATCAGGTGAGTTATGATGAACTGCAGCAACAGTTGGCAAAAAGACTGAAACAAATAATTAGCAAGGACTTCCAACAATTCGTTTTTCTTTTGTACCGGATAGATGTATCAGAGAAAAAGGTACAACAGATCATCCAGGAGGCCGCCAAACTGGAAATAGAGCCTTATCCGGCGATTGCAGGATTGATTATAGAGAGACAACTGCAAAAGATTGCTTCCAGGGCCTCTTTCCGCCAACAACAGGCAGACGATGATGAAGAAAAATGGTAATGATATTGCATAAAAAAACCGGTTGAAATTTCAACCGGTTTTTTTGTACTTATTTGTTGAACATCAGTTCTTTTACTTTCTCTTTATCTTCCTTCTCTTTGTCTAAATCGAAGAAGGTGCCGAATACCACATCCCAAATGGAAGAACTTACCCCAAATCCTTTATCCTCACTCTTATAGTGATGTAGGTGGTGATTACGCCATAATGGCTTCATAAATTTAAACGGTGGATTCCAGGCGTGAATAGCATAATGCATGCTGCCATAAATCAGGTATCCCAGTAAAAAACCTGGGAAGAACATAAATGTCCATTGACGCAGGAAAATATACTGTGAACCAAATATCACGGAAGCCAGTATCAGACTAGGAACTGGCGGCATGAATAAACGCTGTTTGTCGCGCGGATATTCATGGTGATTACCATGCATTACATAAATAAATCGCTGCACTTTCTGACTATCACTGGCAAAGTGAAAAATAAACCGATGCATGATATACTCAAAGAAGGACCAGAAAAACATGGCCCCAAAAAATACCAACGCAACTGTTCCAATGGTGAATCCCAGCGTGTCATGGCTATAGTACAACATATAGCCGATAATTGGCAAATACATACCCCAGATCACCAGAGGATGCGTCTTTGTTAGCATCTCTAGATACTGGCTCTCAAATAATCTTGCCTGTCCTTTGTTCTTAATCTTTTCAAACTTCATGACTCCCCAGTTTTTAGTTAATTACGGGAAATGAATAAAACCTATCTAAACTATGTATCAATACGAATTTGGGTAACGGGCATCTGAATACCGACAGAATAGGTCATTCAAAAATGCGTGCAAATTTACTGAGAATAATTTATTCTGAAGTCATTCAAATCTGGTGTATTTACTCGCTTCCGCTGCAATTCATATTGATAAAATGTCTCACCTATTTCACGAAAAAATGGATATCCTACTTCTTCATATTCATACTTATTGTCATTCAATATGCCATCACTATTAACGTATATGGTTCCCGTTAGTAAAAACTCTACCTTATTTTTAAAGTCTACGATATAGGTAGCATCCGTTAGAAACCCGTAAGACCATCCCGTTTTATTGAATACACGTATGTTGCCAGGTATGTTTCGATGGCCATCTTTAAAAAAGAAAAATTTAGTGTTGCTATTGAAGAACTCTGCAGTATCATATTTCGGATATCGGGACTCAGAGGGGTATTCCGACATATATTGATAAAGAAATTTATAATCATCTTTCGTGAGACGAAATCTTTTCGATACCGGCATAGACCCTGGAAAAATCACCGACTGTAGTACTTGCTGCAAATCTTCCAATGGAAAATTATTATGCTTGGTGAAGTCCATCGGACGTGGCACGAGGTGATCATCTTTATCCAGGTATCCTTGCCCAATGCCTATTTGCTTACTATAATCAAAGGTAAGTGTGCTATAGGCTGGTGGCTGGGAATAGATGGTTTTCCCGTTTTCTACAAAACGTATAGCCGGCGTATGCCGATTGCCCTCTTCACTCAGCGGCATAAATCGGCGAACAATGCGGGTCTGAGGGTATCCCATCTCCCATAAACGCTCATTCACCCGCTGTTGACCAACGAACTCGTATAAACGATTATAAGCATCATTATCACTTACCAAGAATACTTCCTTGATGTAATGCGCAATGGAAGGCAGTCCGTTGGCAGCACTCGAATCTGTATGCACGGTTACTTGTCCTTCAGAGGTACTGTCTGTCAACATCGGGGTATTCCGATTAAGGCCCTGGACCTTCAGATCATTGAGCTTTTCCAATGCTAACAGGGCAATCGGCAGCTTCACCGTACTGGCTGGGTTGAAATAGGTATCCGCACTAACGTTGAAATAATAGTTTTTAAAATGTGGTTGGTTGTTTTCATCCCTGTCGATCTGTGTATAGATCAGTTGATAGCGAAAAGAGTCTGGATACTGTAATACATGTTTTAAAAATGGACTAGCATGCCGACGGATTAACTGTTCCGGCAGGCTGTCCGTTCGGACCTGCGCCTTCAGCAAAAATGGCATCAAACACAGGATCATCAACAATCTGTTAAGCATATACGATTTGGTCTATTATGAATGACGTGCCGCACGATTTCTTCCCCTACATTGAATTTATAAAAAATATTCCGGCGGCTAAAGCTCCATAGCGACTTTTCTTATATTTGACCATTCATATCGTACAACCAGAACTACCACATTATCATGAAACTCGTTACGTATTTAAGAGAAGAGACTGACCAGTTGGCCATCTTGGTGGATGGATTATTATACAACACACAGGATCTTCATCCGGATCTGCCCAATAGCATGCAGATGTTTCTCATGGCTTGGGAAGACGTCATCGATATTGCATTACATGCCGATGCACAACTGAAAGCTGGTAAAAAAGTAGGCTCCGCATTTGGTATTCCTTATAACAATGTGCAAATCCTTGCACCTGTTCCATTCCCGACTTCCTGCCGCGATGGGTATGCATTCCGTCAGCACGTAGCTGCCGCAAGACGTAACCGTAAGGTGGATATGATTCCAGAATTTGATGAATATCCTATCTTCTATTTTACCAATCACAATGCTATCCAGGGTCCTGGCGAAATATCCTGCATGCCGGATCATTTCAATAAACTGGATTTCGAACTGGAAGCAGCCATTGTAGTATGTAAAGCAGGTCGTAATATCACGGCGGAAGAAGCAGATGAATACATTGGCGGTTTTATGATTATGAATGATATGAGTGCCCGTACCCTCCAAATGGAGGAAATGAAGCTCAACCTGGGACCAGCCAAGGGTAAGGATTTCAGCACTGTTATTGGCCCTATGCTGGTAACTCCGGACGAGCTGGAATCATTCCTCATCCCTGCCAAACCAGGTCATACCGGCAAAAACTATAACCTGAAAATGACTTGTAAAGTGAATGGCATCCAAGTGAGTGAAGGTAATATGGGAGATATGGACTGGACATTCGCGGAAATACTGGAACGCTGCGCTTATGGCGCCAATATTCTTCCTGGAGATGTCATCGGTAGCGGTACTGTAGGTACAGGATGTTTCCTGGAACTAAACGGCACCGGTAAACTGAACAACCCAGATTACCAAGAACAATGGCTGCAACCAGGAGATGTAGTGGAAATGGAGATTGCCGGTCTGGGTACGCTGAAAAATACCATCGTGCAAGAAGACAGCGACTTTTCCATTCTGGCCTTAAAGAAAAAAGCCCAATAGTCATGCAGGTAGTTCCATCATCTATTAAAACAAATGAGCTGCATGCCTTGCTGCTGGGGGCCATTGCGCCACGGCCTATTTGCTTTGCCAGCACCATAGATAAAGACGGCAACCCAAACCTGTCGCCTTTTAGCTTTTTCAACATCTTTGGCAGTAATCCACCTACCATTATCTTTTCTCCCGCCAGACGCGTAAGAGATAATACGGTGAAGCATACACTGGAAAATATTCTGCTCAACAAAGAAGTGGTGATAAACGTGGTCAACTACGCCATGGTACAACAAACTTCTTTAGCCAGTTGTGAATATCCTGCTGGCATCAATGAATTTGAGAAAGCCGGCTTTACAGCGCTTCCTTCAGAATTGGTAAAACCCTTTAGGGTAAAGGAAAGCCCGGTACAGATGGAGTGCATCGTGAGAGAAGTAATTGCTACAGGGCAGGAGGGAGGCGCCGGTAACCTGGTTATCTGTGAACCCGTAATGATCCATATCAACGATAACATCCTGAATGAAAGAGGAAAAATTGACCCACATAAAATAGATCTCGTAGCCCGTATGGGAGGCGATTTCTATTGCCGTGCTTCCGGAGATGCTGTTTTTGAAGTAGCAAAACCTAATATGAAATTAGGGATCGGCGTAGATGCATTACCGTTATCTATCCGAAACAGCAATATTCTTACAGGTAATAACCTGGGGCAATTGGGGAATGTACATGAAATGCCGGTTATAGATCCAGCGTTCAATGATGACCACCTGAAGCAAATCATTCAGTATTATAGCATTACACCGGATGAAATGGAGAAGGAACTGCATCGCTATGCACAGCAGTTGTTGGCTGCGGAGAAAGTGCAAGAAGCGTGGCAGGTACTGCTTTCTGGAAACATGTAACAATATCAAAAAATAAGGAAAAGGGGTGACGTCTGCGACGTCACCCCTTTTCCTTATTTTTTTGTCAGTAGATTTAAGCTTTGGTGTTCCCGCACGAAAAGCGGGTGATGAAATTATTTCGCACCGAATACTTTCTTCAGGATATCCGTAGTACGCGCTACAGGATTAGCACGGATATTCATTTCTTCCTTACCAATCTGGTCAAACAGTGCATTTACCGCTCTGGTAGTCACAAAGTCCTGCAGATCTGGATTTACCTTGTTGAAGGTAGTCGGGAGTTTGTTATAAGAAGTGATCAGATCACCGTAATATTTGGTAGCCATAGTGCTATCCAGGGAACCTTTGATCACTGGCGCAAAAGCTGCTTTCAGCTTGTCTGTAGTCTTGCTTTTGAAATACTCTGTAGCAGAAGTATTACCACCTTTTACCAGGTTCAATGCATCTGTCAATGTCATTTGTTTGATAGCGTCAACAAAGATTGGCGCAGCAAAACCCATTGCTTTTTCAGCGGAACGGTTGATCTGGAGGATAGCATTATCCACCAGTTTACCCATACCCAACTGACGCAGCGTGTTACCGATTTTCACCGCATCGTCCGGCAGCAGCATTTTGTATAGCTCACTACCAAAAAATCCATCTGTTTTATTCAGTTTCTGGATACCAGCGCTCACACCGTTTGCCAACGCTTCTTTAATAGCGGAAGCAGCATCGGTTTCAGTAATACTGGAAAGGGGATTAGTAGTTGTAGTCGTGGTTTTTGACTGGTTCAACTTTTTCAGTTTATTCAAAAGCTGAGCTTGACTGGTATGCAGGCAAAATACGCCCAGCAGTACTAACAGTGATCGTTTAAGCATAGTAGTTATGATGATTACTAATAATGAATCAAATGTATAAAAATTATTCGTGTATTGTCAGCAAGGGAACATGTGTTTTAAAGGCCAGCTTACTCGTGCTGCTTCTTTTGAAAATACTCTCAAAAAGGCCATGCTTCTTAGGTATAGTTAATATCAGATCCGCATGATTGGCCTCTGCAAAGTCTACAATGCCCGCTACGATATTTGTATTATCCAGGAAATGATATATCGGGTTATACCCTTCCAGCAATGTATCTAACATCAGTGTCTCGAAAGGTGTATCTGGCGTGAAATGCTTGCTTTCATGGTCGATGTTAATCACATGTAACTCAGCGTGAAAAGTGTTTAACAGCTTTTTCAACAGGCCTACAGGTGTTGTATCTACTACATGGCGCATATCGCAGGCAAATACAATCTTTTCAATGGGCTTGAACCTGGCTACCGCTGGAATAATCAAAACCGGCGTAGTAGTGTGTTTCACCACATCGATGGTATTGGAGCCTACGAGTATTTCTTCCAATTTACTTCCGCCAGTGATGCCCATAATGATCAAATCCACTTCCTCTTCTTTACATACATCATTGATGGTGGCGGCTAGTAGGGTATTATCGGCCCTGGAAAGCAATGTTACCTTATCGCCGGCCATTGGCTGCAAATCCTTTTTCATTTTATCCAATCCCTCTAAACTGGATACCCGCAAGTCATCTGCATTTACCATTGGTACTGCTGTGGGCACATCCGGGATGGGTACAATCAGTTCGTAGGCATGGTACAGCACGACTCTTTCAACCCCCATTGCATGGGCCATGTCAATTGCATAAGTAGCTGCATTGAAAGCAATGTCTGAAAAATCCGTAGGAACGAGAATTGTTTTCATAAAGGCATTATTTAGGTTACTTCTTAAGTTAACGAAGTATTCGCTAAAATGTTCCGGTCCTATAAAGCAAAAAGCTGACCAGTTACTACTAGTCAGCTTTCTTATTTATGTTATTTTATGTTAATCCATTTTTTCCGGCTTCATCTGCGGGAAGAACAGTACGTCCTGGATAGACGGCTGATTGGTCATCAGCATGGTCAGTCTATCGATACCGATACCGATACCAGAGGTTGGCGGCATACCATATTCCAGTGCGCGGAGGAAATCATAATCGATATACATGGCCTCGTCATCACCACGTTCCATCAGTTTCACCTGATCTTCGAAACGTTCGCGTTGATCGATTGGATCATTCAGCTCGCTATAAGCGTTGGCGATTTCTTTACCGTTCACCATCAGCTCGAAACGCTCTACCAGTCCGGCTTTGCTACGATGTTTTTTGGTCAATGGGCTCATTTCTACTGGATAATCAGTGATGAAGGTAGGTTGGATGTAGTGTCCTTCACATTTTTCACCAAAGATTTCATCGATCAGTTTACCTTTTCCAATTTTAGGATCTACGTGGATCTCCAGTTGTTTGCACACATCTCTCAGTTGTGTTTCATCCATATCGGAGATATCGAAACCGGTATGTTCCTTAATGGCTTCATACATGGTCACACGGCGGAAAGGCGCTTTGAAGTCGATCACTTTTTCACCTACTTGCACCTGTGTAGTACCGTGTAATGCGATCGCTACTTTTTCCAGGAGAGTTTCGGTGGTGGTCATCATCCATTCGTAGTCTTTGTAAGCGGCGTACATTTCCATAACGGTGAATTCAGGGTTATGGGTACGGTCCATCCCTTCGTTACGGAAGTCTTTTGCAAATTCGTATACCCCTTCAAAACCACCTACGATGAGGCGTTTCAGGTACAGTTCATTCGCGATACGCAGGTACAGCGGCATATCCAGCGCATTATGATGCGTAATGAACGGACGCGCTGCTGCGCCACCAGGAATTGGCTGGAGGATAGGTGTCTCCACTTCCAGATATCCCAGGTTATTATAGAAATCGCGGATCGTTTGCATGATCTTAGTACGTTTCATGAAAACGTTCTTCACATCAGGGTTGATGATCAGATCCGCGTAACGTTGACGGTATTTGAATTCAGGATCGGTAACGGCATCGAAGGTTTCGCCTTCTTTTTCCTTTACAATCGGTAATGGACGCAGTGCTTTTGCCAGAATAGCCAGTTCACTTACGTGAACAGAAGTTGCACCGGTTTTGGTAACAAAGGCATATCCTTTCACACCAACGAAATCGCCAATGTCAACCAGCTTCTTGAACACAACATCATAGAGGGTCTTGTCTTCTCCAGGGCAAATATCATCCCGGCGTACATATAACTGGATTCTTCCAGCAGCGTCCTGTAATTCTACAAAAGCCGCCTTACCCATGTCACGCACACTCATGATTCTACCTGCCAGGCAAACGTCCTGGAATTGCTCCTTGGTTTCTTCCGAATAGTTTGTTTTAATGTTTACGGAAGTATTATTTACCGGATATTCGGCCGCTGGATACGGGTCTATGCCCAGTTTCTGCAGCTCCTGCAATTTTTCCCGGCGTATAATCTCTTGCTCTGATAATTGTGTCATGTGATTCAATTGGAGTGCAAATTTAATTCAATAATCCAGAAGGAACAAGGAAACGAAGTTTAGGGCAATAGGAAAGGGCTGTAAGACTACAGCCCCTTACTTTTTGACCATATCCTATGAAAACCGAAATAAAAGTAAGTCAGGTGACTGCGAATTCTGGAAGTTCTTTCCACATGAAGCGTTTAACCGGATGGATGGTGGAAAATCTCCTTTTAGCGGTATCCACGGCCTCCGCTCATGGAATTTTATACCCGGCTTATGTGCCTGAATGCTTATTTTCGTCCGTGCCAACAACGCACCTAAACGGCAAAAGACATATTAACTAATTATGAGAATTGTACTTGGATTAAAACCAACCTGTCTTACAGGCGCAGCCCTTCTTTGGCTCGCCGTTCCACAGTTGAAAGCCCAGGAAAAGCAAGACATTACTTTTGAACAGGCATTCAATGGAAAAACTACCGGTATCACTGTTCCACTGCCAGCAGTAAGAGGCTGGGCGGATGCCGATCATTACATAGAGATCCGCGACAAACAAGCCTACAGCATTGATGTACGTACTGGCAATGCCACTATTTACACGGCGCCAGTTGGCGGTCCGCATGTGGATATCCACAATAAGGATATCTTCTATACAGGCAATGATGGCAAGGAAATTCAACTGACCAGCACCCCTGAGGAAGAAAAAAATCCAACATTATCTCCTGATGGGAAATATGTCGCATTTACACGTAATAATGATTTATATAGTATAGAGATCACCACTAAAAAAGAAATCCGCTATACCCACGATGGTACAGACGTAATCTATAATGGCTGGGCATCTTGGGTGTATTACGAGGAAATTCTTGGTCGCCCTACACACTACCGCGCATTCTGGTGGAGTCCAGACAGTAAGAACATCGCCTACATGCACTTCGACGATACCAAAGTGCCTGTATTCCCTATCTATAGCGAGAAAGGACAGCATGGTTATCTGGAAAACACCCGTTATCCAAAAGCTGGCGATCCAAATCCTGCGGTAAAATTGGGCGTAGTGCCTGTAGAAGGTGGAAACACGGTATGGGCCGACTTCAACGAAAATGATGACCAATACTTTGGTACTCCATTCTGGACTGCCGATAGCAAAAACCTTTGGATTCAATGGATGCCACGCAGCCAGGATAATCTGAAAATCTACAGCATTAATCCACAGTCAGGCGCTAAGAAAGAAGTATATGATGAGAAACAGAAGACATGGATTAATTGGTTTGTAGACGTACCTTTTATCGGCACACAAGGCTTCCTCTTGCAGAGCGATAAAACCGGCTGGTCACAGTTATATCTGCATAACATGGACGGCTCTTTGAAAAAGCAGTTGACCAATGGCAACTGGACCGTGAAAGAAGTACTGGAAATCGATCAGAAAAACCAGGTTATCTATTTCACTGCCCGTAAAGAAGCCTCCACTCGCTTTGATCTGTACAAAGTGAGTCTGAAAACAGGTGCTTTAACCCGCCTTACTGCCGGTAACTACAACAATATTATCAGCATGGCGCCAGGTGGTAAATACTTTATCACCACCTACAGCAACTTATCTACTCCTTCTAAAATGGCCTTAGTAGATAACAATGGTAAAGTTATCCGCGAGCTTGGCGACAGCAAAGGGGCTGATTTCGATAAATATAATGTCGCCAAAACAGAGCTGAAATATTACAAAACCCGCGATGGACTGGAATTACCAATGACCATCACCATGCCACTGCATATGCAGCCGGGTAAAAAATATCCTATTCTCATCAGCATTTACGGTGGTCCGAATGCAGGTACCGTATATGATACCTGGAAATATACCCCTGTACAACAATGGTGGGCACAGGAAGGTGTAATTCAGGTAGCCATTGATAACCGCGCCAGCGGACATCTGGGTAAAACTGGTATGAATTACATCCACCGCAATCTTGGTATCCATGAAATTGAAGATTATATGGATGCTACCCTGTGGCTGCGTTCCCAACCATGGACGGATACCGGTAAAGTATGTATGACGGGGGGTAGCTTCGGTGGTTACATGACTTGTATGGCCTTGACTTATGGTGCAGATGTTTTCAATTACGGTATGGCTAATTTCGCGGTTACCGACTGGCACCTGTACGATAGCCATTACACAGAGCGCTACATGGATACCCCAGCAGAAAATCCAGAAGGCTATAAAATCACTGCGGTGATGCCATATGTGAATAAATATCGTGGTCTTATCCGTATCACCCACGGTACAATGGATGATAACGTACACATGCAGAACTGTATCCAGTTGATTGACGCGATGGAAAACCAGAACAAGCATTTCGAATTTATGCTGTACCCTGGTGAGCGTCATGGATGGGGTGCACCTAAAAATGTACATTCCAATAGCGAATCCTACCGATTCATCTACAATAACCTGTTGAACAAACCATTCCCAGCAGGCTTCAATAAATAATTACAGCGTAAGCTAAAAAGCAAAAGCCCGAACCTAAGGTTCGGGCTTTTTTTATGAAAAAATCAGAAAGTCCTAAAATAGAAACGGGGCTGCAAGACTACAGCCCCGAAAAATTTTAACCATATCTTTATTGAAAAACCTACACCAAAGATGGCCGTTTTTTCCATATGGGCGTAGGTGATTTTTGTGAACGATGCATTTTAACCGGGGAACGTCAAAAAAACGACAATAAACGTATAGCCCAGAAAAACACTTTATTATAATTTAAATATAATGTTTATTTGTATAGAAGATTAATAATCAATGAATTATAGGAAGACAAGTGCTAATATGGCTGGAAAGGGAATAAAAAAAGGGTGGTAAGAATACCGCCCTTGTAATAATTTTAACCATATCCTATGAAAAACCTAGAACAAAGATATATCGCGAAATTTGCTCATGGTTTCCCATTTCCGTGAACGTTAGAATTTAGTTCGTAAACATCAGGATATGGTAAATATCTATTCGTATTATAAAAAATATAATATTATAGGAAAAAAGAATTTACAAATGTTTATATCTATATAAACATCATAATCAATATACTCTACGCACTTGATTAGTTGGTATTATAATTTTATCCTATTCTTAAACCGTTTTCTACGGGAAGGCCGGGTTGGAGGAGTGTAACAGATTTGTTTGGGCCCACAGCACCCAATACCAGGCACTCGGACATGAAGGTGGCAATCTGTTTACGTGGAAAGTTCACAACGGCGATCACCTGTTTACCGATTAGTGCTTCTTTGTCATAGAGAACGGTGATCTGGGCGCTGGATTTACGGATACCTATTTCGGGTCCGAAATCAATTACTAATTGGTAAGCTGGGTTACGGGCTCCTGGAAAGTCGTTTGCTTCCAGAATGGTACCTACTCTCATCTCTACTTTTTCAAAATCCTGCCAGTTGATCAAATCCATAGTTCCGTTGTTATTGATTGCAATAAATCGAATATAATAAAATCCAGTCAGATTTAGAATATTACGAAGGAACACGTATTATTTTTTTAAAATGAGAATTCTCAAATAAATATTAAAAAAATGATATACTGGCATAGTTATTGCCAAATAATAATCAAATTTTAGGTTAAAAAATAGGTTAAAGCGAAAGAATCCCACCTGCAGAGGTGGGATTCTTTCGTTTATGCCATTTAGCTAATTACTTGTTGGTGCTATCTTTCAGCGGCTTTATTTTCTGACGCTGCATATTTGCTGGCAGCACAGGAGCAGGCGCAGGAGGAGCGCTCTGCATACCGGTTGGTACCGGTGAAGGAGTGGTGACCGCTGGCGCTGTTGGTGCTGCGGGCTTTATCGGTGGCAACGGCTGCGGTGTTGCGGTAGCAGAAGGAACGGCATGCACCGTGGTATCCTCTGCCATGGAGGTACTGTCTTCCATCGTAATGGGACCACTTACCTTCAAAATTTTCTTCACAGAGAAATCCTCATTCGCCTCCAAACCCCAACCGTGTAATTGGGAGGTAGGCGTATTGATAAATACTTCCTTAGTAGAATAGAATATATGCCGATGAGGATCGTAATTCAATTCGTTACCATCCAATCGCTCTCCTTTATTGGTAATAAGCACCACAGAATCTGTAAGATATACATATCCTTCTTCCTCCATGTATTTACCGTGTTTGGCGGTGAGGGTGGTAGTGAGTTGGAGGGTGGTATCGTACATGAGGACTTTCAGTCCCTTTTTAAACTCGACATAGTTCGGTCTGTCGAGGCTTCTTTCCATCTCAGGAGCGGTTAATTTGGCGCTTACCCGTCCGTTCTGGCTGAATATGGTAACGATATCCGTTCCATTTTCAACAGCAGCCTTTTTGGAATCAAATGCCATCACCGCCTGCATATCGTTTTCACAACTGCTGGCATAAATGGCTATCAGGAAAAATATAATAATCCTTCTTATCATGGTATACTAAAAAAGAAATGCAGTGAATGCCAGGCGAAGATAAAAAGATTTTATCTCCCTAAACATATACTGCATTTCTGTTCAATTATGTGGATAACAGTTTGGAAGCTGTTAATCGTATTTACGCTTGATAAACCATCTGTCGCTGAGGGTAAAGCCAATAGACATCCGGTAAACGTTTTCCTGGATAATGCTTTGAGAGTTACCACGGTGAGCAACTTCAAAAGCCAGGTTCAGCATACTGTACTGATTACTGTAAGCCATACGACGTACAGGCAGACCAGCACCGAGGGTAAAGCCCATAATCGGCATGCTGACATTATTCAGATGAACATAATCACGTCCGTAATAAGCTCCCAATCGGTAAGCAACTCGGTTCCAATAACCGCTGAGTGCAGTGAGATTTGGAACAAACTGGCCACCAATAGAGGCTTTCCAGGAATTCTGAACAGCGGTATCTTTTACACCGTAAGATTTATAATCAGATCCCCAGTTGGTAGTGGTGAAATCTGCACCTACTTGCCATTTATCCAGTTTACGGAGGAGAATACCACCACCAAACTCACCTGGATAAATTACTTTTCCTCTTTCACCCTGTACATATTTTACAGTATCCACATTGGTGAAATCGTTATTGGTAGCATCGTACATGGTAGTTTCAGACAAGGCCACCTGTTTGGCATTCATGCTCTGAGAGGCACTTCCCGTAGCACCAAAGGTCAGGTCCATATCTTTACTGAGCTTCGCTTTGTACTGGACACCCACCTTATAGAAAAAGCTGCTGTAGCTAATTCTGTTCATATGACGGGAAGCGAAGATATTAGGGCTTGGGTAAACAATTGAAGTAGTATTCTGGAGATTACCGAACAGATAACCCACATTTACCCCAATGCTAAATGCACCAATACCAACACCTGTACCAGCATATATCTGGTAAAGGCCACCACTTCCTTCGTATCTGTTCTGCAGGGGCAGTTTCAGGGTATCGAAGAAAGTCTGGTTAACGGGTTGTTGAATATTATAGGAAACCCTCGTTACAGGACGGAGACCAATATTCAGACCCCATTTCTTTTTGATAGGTACACCCAACTGCAAATAAGAGAGGGTACCAAAGCCAGAACTGAAGGAGCTGCCACCGTCGCGAATACTACGGGCACCACCTTCAACAGCAATATCAAAGGATGTTAATAGTAAATTGGAATAACTGGCAGGGTTGATGAAATTCACAGACTGCGGATCATTATACGCTTGTGAAACGCCCCCCATACCACGGTTGACAATATTCTGGTTGTTATTCAAATCACCCAATCCGTAACGGGAATATGGTGAATTGTCCTGTGCTAATGCATTATTTGCTATCAAAAGGAATGATCCGAAGAAACAAAGAATGCTGACTTTTGTCCGATGCATTGAGTTACAGAATTGTTTTTAAACCCGTTTATCAGAAAAATTCTGGGTCTGCAAATATCTAATTTTTAAGGCGTGAAGCAAAAAAAACCAAAATACGGCCTGTTAAAACCTCGTTAAAGTTGGCAATTTTATCTTCCCAAATCCTTATCAGATCATCATCTTGAAAAAAAACATCACAAGTCGCCGGCCGATAAATTTCGGAAATGACCATTGAGTTTTACCCTTTCTTTCAAGCGCTCCATCTCGGCCATCATAGGAATTACTTTATGCAAATGCCGTTTTAGGTATTCTAGTCGCTGTACCTCATAGAACAAATGCAACATTTCGTATTCCTCTGATAATGAAAGACCTGCATGATGTGCAAGGTCGTAGGAGAGGAGTTCATTTTCTGGTTTTTTGAAAGATTTATGTACCTGGAGAATGGAATGCAATTCTCGAATCCCATGAATGACTTCTTCCAGTAACTTATTATTGACGGTCATATTATTGACTGGGTAACTTACGATAGCCCCAGAATACAGCTTTTCCGGAATTTGATGGATGAGTTCCAGTACCCGGAACACGCTGTCTCCCCTGGTAATAACGTCCATTTCTCCATTATCATAGAGTTTTTCCACCTTTTCTATCTTCACCAGGGTGCCATATTCCATGATATTCTTGTCTACTACCGCTGGAATTCCGAATAACTTCCCCTCGGCCACACACTCTGCTACCAGTTGCTTAAATCTGGGTTCAAAAATATGTAGGTTCAATTGTTCACCCGGATAAGCTACAGCCCCTAGCGGAAATATGGGAATAAAGTTCGTCATAGCAACAAGTTATAAAATATAGAGAATATTTAGGCCGCAGGTCCGGCATATTTCACATAACTATAGGGAATTTATATAATTGATTGCCAATATCTGTTTATATTGTAAAAGTTTTTATATACTAATCGCTGTAAAACTGGGAGATGCCATCCTTTCTATTGGCATTTGGCACATGATATCATCCACTTCATCAGGGATACACTTGAGCCGAAAGAACAGGGACCGATAGGTTGCGGAGCAAGGCATGATAACAATATTTGAACTGCAGACCCTGGCTAAAGATCAGGGAAATAATGAACCTTTGCAGGGAAAAACCGGGCAACCAGGGACTCCAATCCAGGAGAAATCCACTGCCAACAGCAATGCGAGTAAAATTTATTTCAGAAAACATATAGCGCTACAACTATTACACAATGACACGCTACGTCTTTGACTGCGAAAGAATGAAATATCCTAATACCGGTCTGTATACTTACTGTTTACAACTCGGGAAAGCCATGCTCGCACAACTATTACCATCAGAAGAATTAACTTTTTTTGTACCGGCTAAGCAGCAACCAGACTTCGGCCCTGGCGCCAAATACCTGGAGCAAAAATCCTGGCATAAAGTCTATATGCCATATCGTAAGCCTTACGATATATGGCATACGGCCTATCAGAGCTCTGCGTATGCACCTGCTAACAAAAACACGAGTCGCATACTGACCATTCACGACCTAAATTTTCTGTACGAAAACAAAACACCGGCAAAACGTCAGAAGATGTTGAAGTGTGTGCAAGATGCTATTGATTCAAGTGCTTTTATTACCACCATTTCAGAATACGTGAAACAGGATGTGGAAAAACATCTGAACACAAATGGCAAACCAATTCGGGTTATTTATAACGGCGCGAATGTGTCGGAATTTCCTGGATTTGATCAGCCCAATTATAAACCTACAAAACAGTTCATTTTCACCATCGGGACAATATTGCCTAAAAAGAATTTTCACGTACTTCCTTGCTTGTTGGCCAACAATGATATGGAACTGCTGATTGCAGGAAATATCAATGA
The DNA here is from genome assembly GCF_019236475.1 of Chitinophaga sp. Taxonomy (GTDB): domain Bacteria; phylum Bacteroidota; class Bacteroidia; order Chitinophagales; family Chitinophagaceae; genus Chitinophaga. The sequence goes on along the minus strand of NZ_JAFAIX010000012.1, from coordinate 931,765 downwards.
AGCTTATGCAGAAAAAATCAAGCAAGAAGCGCAGCTATATGGCGTTACAGACCGCGTAAAAATTCTTGGACCAGTACGCGATGAAGATAAATATTGGTACCTAAAAAACTGTACTACGTTTGCTTTTCCATCTATCGCAGAAGGATTTGGTATTCCTGTTATTGAAGCGATGCATTTCGGGAAACCAGTGTTCCTTTCCACACATACCAGTTTGCCGGAAATAGGAGGCAAGTATGCTTATTACTTCGATTCATTCGACCCAAAGGCCATGCAAACTGTATTTGAAAATGGGCTGTCCGATTTCCACACCAACGGCAACCCGGAAGCAATCATCAAACATGCCGACAGCTTTAGCTGGGAGAAGGCAGCGAAAGAGTATCTGAGCATTTACCGTTTACTGATTGATTAGAACAGTATACTCCCTATTTTTGTAGTCAAATCAGTTACTATTCAAATGTATCAGCAGTATCTATCCGGACTATTACAGGGCGATATAAAGTCGCTGGCAAGATGTATTTCACTCGTTGAAAATGAGGCCACCGGTTATGAATCACTGCTGGAAAATTTACCTGCATCCAATCATACAAAAGTCATTGGAATTACCGGCCCTCCAGGGGCCGGGAAAAGTACCCTGGTTAATGCCCTGATACAACACCTGTTATTGCTGCAGAAAAAAGTGGCCATCATTGCGGTGGATCCTTCCTCTCCGTTTAATTTCGGGGCTTTACTGGGCGATAGAATCCGTATGAGTCAGCATTTCAATAATCCGAATGTATTCATTCGTTCGATGGCTAGTCGTGGTGCATTGGGCGGCCTCAGTCCGAAGATCATTGAAGTGACAGACCTCATTAAAGCAGGGGGCTTCGATTACGTATTCATAGAAACAGTAGGTGTAGGACAAAGTGAAGTAGAAATTGCAGGTATTGCAGATACTACTATTGTAGTGGTAGTACCAGAAGCGGGCGATGAAATTCAGACGATGAAAGCCGGTCTAATGGAGATTGCAGACATCTTTGTGGTGAATAAATCAGATCGTGCGAATGCAGATGAATTTGTGCGTAACCTGCGCATACTTGCGCATACGCGTCAACGGGAGGGATGGGAGATACCCGTTATAAAAACGGTAGCTACGCAATTCACCGGTGTAGAGGAGCTGACAACAGCCATCGGCGCTCATCATCAACAAGTACAACACTATCAGCAGCGCCATGCCTTATTGCTGGCAGAAAAAGCCTGGCAACTGATTCAACACAGACGTATGAAGGATATCAGCAAGAAAGAATTGCAACAGGAAATATCCTCACATCTATCAGATTCTTCGTTTAACCTTTACCGTTATATACGCTCCAAAAGCTAATATCATGGAATATATCCAACTGATCACCACTGCATTCAAGAATGCGGCCAACAAGCAAGAAGCTGCAGGCATGAAAAAATACATGCGGGATCAGTTTGAGTACTTTGGTCTTAAAGCGCCGCTTAGAAGACGCATACAGCGTGCCATTAAAGCACAGCATGGCGTTCCGCCGATATCAGAAATGTCGGAAATGGTCCGTGAATTATGGGAATTACCAGAAAGAGAATATCAATATGCAGCGATGGATATTATGCAAGCGATGCATAAACAATTCCAGGAGGAGCATATTGGATTATTTGAATTCATGATATGCACCAAATCATGGTGGGATACGGTAGATAATACGGTGAGTGGGCTTGCTGGGCCATGGTTCCGAAAGTTTCCGGCATTACGACCTGCCATTACCGACAGTTGGGTAAATGATGCAGATATGTGGTTGCAACGCAGTGCTATTATCTATCAAAACGGCTGGAAGAAAGATACAGATGAAAAAGTATTGTTCCGATATATATTGGAACATATAGACTCCAAAGAATTCTTCATTCAAAAGGCCATAGGCTGGGCTTTGCGGGAGTATTCAAAAGTGAATCCGCAAGCGGTACAAAAATTTGCAGATGCCCATCTCTTGGCGGCATTGAGCAGGAGGGAAGCCTTGCGCAGAATACTGTAAATACCCGAGGTATAAAAAAATGCTTACCTTTGCGCCATGCGAACCATTCGTTTCGGCATATTAATCGCTTACGCGGTATTCAACTACGGCCTCTAATCTTAGGCTGACGGGCGTTCTATGCCCATTCCTTTCTCTTTTTATTTCTGTATTGATATTTTCATTAATTAAAATCTGGTTTTATTATGGCTTGGTTATTCCTATTCATTGGAGGACTGTTTGAGGTCGGGTTTACTGTATCATTGAAGTTCTCGGAAAACTTTACAAAGCTCTGGCCTTCTGTGAGTTTTTTCGTTTGTATATCACTCAGCTTCTTTTTCCTGAATAAAGCGATTAATGGCGGGCTACCAATAGGTACCTCCTACGCTGTATGGACGGGCATCGGCGCTGCTGGAACTGCAATTGCAGGTATGATCTTTTTTAAAGAACCTGCTGTACTCTGGAGAATATTTTTCTTGGTAACATTGATTGCCTCCATTGCAGGACTCAAATTTGTAGGTGGCGGAGAATAATATACTACAGTTGGAAATCCTATCTAGCAGCGATTTCCAACTGTTTAACTTTTTTCGCAGATAGCAGATAAGTTACTGCATAGGCAGTAAAACAAGCGGCTATCACAAAGGGTAATACCCGTATATCTCTGCTGATTTCAACAGCTAGTATGAGCGCTGTAATAATGGCCCTGGTACTGGCCGTAAACATCGCCAGCATGCCTACCAATGCCACCATAGAAGGACTGACATGCAACTTTGGAAAACATAGCTGGAAGATAAAACCGATGAGCATTCCCCATCCAGCGCCTATCAATAATGTATTGGTGATAGTAGTTCCTGTATTGAGGCCGCCATTATACACCACACTTACCAGTAACCTAATAACTCCCATCACAAGAATTACCCGAAAGGTAACAGTACCATGCAGTAAGGGTAGGAGGAAATTGTTACCCGGACCGGCTGTCTCCGGATAAACATATATCGCCACACCAGCGATAGCTGCACATAACAGGAACCACCACACACGTGTACCATTAGTTTGGCGGAAGCGATTATTCAGCCAAAGGTATAATTTACGATACATCGCAGCTAGTAATCCTGTGACAACACCAGTAATAGCGTATAACCATATTAGCGTATATTCATTACTGTTAGACACGGTAAAATCATAGCTGAACGGGTTCAAAAATAGCTGTGCTATAGTAGCCACGCCAATAGCGAGTATCAAAGGAATGAGTGTTACCGCTGTGAGCTCAGACAAGAATAATTCAATGGTCAGTAGCAATGCCGCCACAGGCGCCCCAAAACACCAGGTAAAAGCGCCCGCTATTCCTGAAATCGCCAATATTTCCCCTTCAGTCGCAGTTAATTTGAAAATTTGCGCCAGGTATTTTACTATAGTGATATTTCCCAATGAGATAATACCATCCATACCAACAGGAGCACCGGTTGCAGCCGCAACGGATAATCCGATAGGGGAGGCCGCATTGATCTTTTTTCGGGCAAGTAGCCAACTGGCAGCACCTACCACGGGGATAATGATCAGGAAGATACCCAATCCACTGTTATCTAGGTCTGGGAAGGTGGTGGCGACACGTCCCAGGAAGAGGAGGTTGGCCAGCACGGGTATGCAATAACTTATTCCCCAAGCGAGGCTCATTCCCAAAATAGCAGATAAGACCGCTACCAAGCTTAGCCTGATTAATGGAGGCGCTTGGGTATTATTTGTTTCCTCCTTTGGGCGAAGCCATTCGGGCGGAACAACAGGAGTACGATATGCATTCAGGGAATAGAAGCCGTTCTTCATGGATTTATACGTATAAATCAAAGCTATATTGTTCTATGCAGAATCTCAAATGATTTTAATATGTGTCTATTTTCTTGTTAATACATTGTGAAAATTTTCCCCGTTAGGAAGCCTTATCATATATTGTAATTCTTAAGCAAACGAGAGCCCAAAACTTAGACGATCATGGACCATTCGGACCTGCATTCGGAACAAAACAGACCCGCTGTTCCGGCAATTAGCTTACAGGAATTGGTATTATTAAAGAGAATGTTATTATTTACGCAGGAAGATGAAAAACTCTTGCATATTGCTGCTCCAGTACTAAAATCATCCCATAGGGTGATTTTACAGCGTTGGTACGACTATATTCGATCGGATGGTTATTTATCATCTTTTTTCGATGTAAGTAGTGAAGCCGCGTTCCGGAACTCACACTTTAGTGCCTGGTTGCAACAGCTCTGTAACCGCCCGGGTAGCCAGAATTGGCAAGAAGTAGAGCGGCAGACAGATGAAAATTCCATTGCATTGCATTCCTTACAACCCGAATTATTGCGGTATTTAACAATAATGGGATATCCTGTCATACGATTTGGGACAGAAGCAATAGCTATCAGTAGTCTGGAACCCGCGCTGGTAGGGAAAATCGGAGCTGCTTGGTTTAAAGCGGTTACATTGAGTCTGGCCCTTTGGGCGTATCCTTCTGCACCTACTCCATAGTGTAAGAAAAATACTTATCAAGCTGTCACGAATATTGGCATGTCACTAATATGCTATTTACACCCATGCTTTATTATTGTACCTTGCCCCGTCAACTATTAAGGACAGCACGAATTTATCATGGGGAAAGTATCCACATTCAGCCCCGAGCAACAGGCCGACAATACATCGAGCAAAGTCGTAGCCGCTTTGGAGCGTTTATCAGAAGCGTTTAGAGTGCTTCTCTGGCAAGAGGCCACACAGTATGGTTTGAGTCCGATTCAGATTCAGGTTCTTACCTATTTACTGCACTACCCGGAGGAAAAGCGAACAGTAACTTCGCTGGCTTCCTATTTTAACATGACGAAAGCTACTATCAGTGATGCAGTAAAATCACTGGAGCAGAAGAAGTATCTTGTTAGAAAGGCCAGCTTGACTGACACGCGTAGTCACAGTTTACAACTGGTGAAAGAAGGGAAAGCAGTAGCAAAAAAGGTAGAGCGATTTGCACAACCGTTGCAAGACAGCGTAGAGCTGCTGCCGGTGAAAGAGCAAGGAGCATTACTGGAACAACTGATGCAGTTGATTTATCAGTTGAATCAGCAAGAGGTGACCACCACACAACACATGTGTTTCAATTGCCAGGCCTATACCTTAAAGAAAGGTCATTATTGCAGTACAATGAAAGCAACGCTGAAACCTGCGGATCTGCGGGTAGATTGTCCAGCTTTTGAACTGAGAGTGGAAGAAGCCTAATTACAGGCAAAAAACCAATCAGAAAACAGTTACGGCAGGAGCTTCTCCTGCCGTATATTCTTTATTTTAAGCTTCTTGATTGCTTTTCCACCAGCGGAAAGCGAGAAATCCTATAATGGCAAGAGGAGTAAGTGCCAGCATCAGGATACCGTTGTTGAGACCTTTAGCAGGGCCTTCACCGAGTTGCTGTGCCGTTTTGGTACACAGGGAACACTGTGCCATCAACTGATTGCTGATTGTAAGCATCCATCCTATCAAAGTTATATAACACAGTTTCTTCATCTGTCATTCATTTGGTCCTGTAAAATTAAGACTTCCGAGCGAAATTTTGAGTAAAGAAATAGGTTCGAGAACTGGCGGTCTCCCAATAAAAAAAGCAGACCTGGTGAGGCCTGCTTAACAGATTATTTTACAAATAGATAAGTTAGTGGTAATACGGAGAGATCATGATATATACGATAACCCCGGTAACAGCTACATAGAGCCAGATTGGCCAAGTGATTCTGGCAATCTTCTTATGCTTTTCAAAATTATGCTGGAATGCACGCAGCAGCGTAAACAATACGAATGGCACAATGATCGCAGCCAATACGATATGCGTCAGCAATAGGAAATAGTATACATATCTGATACCACCTACCGCAGCTTTTTCAGCAGCATCCACGATACCATCATGGTTAATATCTCCGAAGCGCGTTTCAGGCGCCAACGCGTGATAAGTAACATAAGAGAGCAAGAAGATCACGGAGAGTACTACAGCGATCAAATTAGCCGTTTTATGGGCCTTTTGTTGACCGTTTTTAATGAAGTAGAGACTCGCAACCAACAGTACTGCAGTAGCCGAATTCAGAATCGCATGAAACAGCGGCAAAATTCTGATATCAAAACCAGGATGAAGCTCTGGTTTAGGCATATAAAAGAGGATGGCTACCAATACAGGGATAACAATTGAGATAATTGTTATCGGGACATTAAGATTCTTATTTTTCAGATCCATGATATTTCTACAAAGTGAAAGGTGAACAAAGAAAGGTGAACAACCTTTCTCTATTCACCTTACATATAAGAGTAATATTATTTTCCGGAGAACAGTCCCTTCAGGAATTTGGCGAAAGAAGGTCTTTTCTTTTCTTTAGCCAGATTGAGGATGGATACATCGGTCGCCAATCTTTTGATATCATTTGAATCGAGACCGTTGTAGTATCCGCGGATATGCCTGTTTTTATCGATGAGCACAATCTTCTCGGTGTGTACGAAATCATCCGGACCGCCATCTCCTTCTGTAACAGAAACGAAGAATTCGTGTCTGGCGAGATCGTAAATTTCTTTTTTATCACCGGTCAGCAGCCACCAGTTATCGGGATTTACTTTATAGTCGTATGCGTATTTACGCAGTTTGTCTACGGTATCCCTAACAGGATCTACAGAGAAGGAAAGAATCTGCAGGAGCGTATCATTTTTAGTGTATGCGCTTTGCAGCATTCTAAGATTCTTGGTGAGGGTAGGGCAGATGCTTGGGCAGGAAGTGAAGAAGAAGTCAACGACTAGGATCTTACCTTCCATGTTCTTCAGGCTGACCTTTTCACCAAGTTGGTTGGTCATCTGGAAGTCTCTTATGGTATGGTAAACCGTATCATAAGAGACTTTCCCGTTATTCACAACAGTATCTACTCTTTCGGGACTGTAATAGCGTGGGATAGGTACAGCATCTTTACCGTAGTGATCTACAATTAGATAACCCGCCAATGGCACCAAAATCGCCAACATTACTCCTAATAAAGCCCTGCGTGAGATGATCCTATAATTTAAAAAGTCAATTAATTAGTGGTGAGGCTCGTGTTCAGCGTTTGGCACTTTAGGAGCTTCTACTTTAGTACCTGGAGCGAGATCTTTTCTCAGATTTTTCCAGGAGTGACCTTCGTAGAGGAACGCAATAATGAACCATACAAACAGCAGCAGCGGCATGAGGACGGTCATTATCAGGTTTCTGATTTCAGAACCCAGGTGCATGAAACGAGCAACGATATAAAATGCTTTGAAGAGTGTCAGGATGATGAAGATACCGTTCAAGAACATTCTTGGCATAAAACCATATTCCAGGTGTAAGAAAGCCAGACCTACTTCACCAACCGTAATAGCCAGCAGAATCCAGAACGTTTGCCAGATAACACTGGTAGACGAATCGTGGTGAACCGGTTCAAGCACTTCAGCAGACTGTGTATGTTCCATTTCTATTTTCTATTAAAATAATTCTATAATCAGATTCCAGTTAATCAATAAACCTTGTAAAGGCGCTACTATTAGAGCAGGTAGAAGCAGGTGAATACGAATACCCAAACCAGATCTACAAAGTGCCAGTACAGACCTACTTTTTCAACCATTTCATAGTGACCTCTGTGTTCGTAAGTACCTTTCAGTACGTTGATCAGGATGATGATGTTGATGATCACACCAGAAGTTACGTGCAGACCGTGGAAACCGGTGATGGTGAAGAAGAAGTTGGTAAAGTTAGTAGTAGCTGCGGTACCATCTACGTTAACGAATGGGTTGCGGCCCCACCAAGCACCTTCATGATACAGGTGTGTCCACTCCCAAGCTTGGCAGCTAAGGAAGGCGATACCACCAATGATGGTGAAGATCATCCATTTAGCAACTGCTTTTTTATCTCTGTGGTGACCAGCGTGTACAGCCAGTACCATTGTTACAGAACTCATGATGAGGATGAAGGTCATCAAGCTCACAAACATCAGCGGGAGGTTTGCATGTCCCATACCTGGGAAAGACCTAAATACCTCATTCGGATCAGGCCAGGATGTGCTGGAAAACCGGATGGTACCATATGAAATCAACAATGCGCCGAAAGTGAACGCATCTGATATCAGGAAGTACCACATCATCAACTTGCCATAGTTCACATTAAAAGGAGAATAACCTCCGGCCCACCATTTTTTCTTCGCTGTAACTGCTGTATCCATTGTTTATTTTATAAAATTTTACAAAGTTTATCTCGCGATACTTAAAAATACTAACAGGTAAATCCACAGGATATCTACGAAATGCCAGTAAGTTGCGGCCACTTCAATAGGTACTGCGCTGTAGGTACGAATACGTGTTCTGTAAGCTCTGAAGAACATTACCAGTAAGGCAACTACTCCACCGAGCACGTGCAACATGTGCACACCTACGATAACATAAATAAAGGATGCGGAAACCGGTCCGGAGAGCGGTAATCCTTCGGATCTCAATTGTGTGAATCCGATCCATTGACAAGCTGCAAATACTACACCCAGGATAGCCGTCAGGGTTATCAACTGTTTGTAGCGTTGCATGTTCCTTTCTTTAAATTGCTTTAAAGCCAGGTGTATGGTCAGGCTACTGAGTAAGATAACAGCAGTAGAGAGCCAGAAAATATGTGGCAGTTCAAATGCAAGCCAGTTGGCCTGCGATCTCTTCACAACGTATGCACTGGTGAATCCGATGAACATCATGGTAATACTACCCATGGCAATCCAAAGGGAATATTTGTGCGGATGTATTTTTTTACGTTGTATGCTCATTGTTTGCATCACTTCCTCCTGTTTCAGATTAATATTTATCCAGCAGCTGTGCAAGCTGAACGATTGTCAGGTAAATATAGGACCCGAACATCAGTTTCCTTGCAGCAGGAATATCATTCTTACGGTACAGGTTTACTGCTCTGTATAAGAAGAATAACCCAGCTAATATGGCAACGATGGCGGAAATCCGTCCTGTAATGTGCAGCAGATAAGGCGCTACGCCTGCTGGAATAATTAACAGTGTATATAGCACTGCCTGCAATGCGGTGAATCTATTGGGTTCACCGTTGGCAGGTAATAATTTGAAACCGGCCTTGGCATAGTCTTTAAACGCAATCCAGGCGATAGCCCAGAAATGCGGGAATTGCCAAAGGAATTGGATAGCAAACAAAGACCAGCCGCCTTCTGCAAGATTATTGGCGCCTGCGGCCCAGCCAATCAGCAGGGGCATTGCACCCGGAATAGCACCTACCAATACGGCCAGTGAATTCCATTTCTTCCAGGGAGTGTATACAAAAGCATACAATACCAGCGACAAGAGGCTTAATCCAGCACTTAACCAGTTAAAGCAGTATCCCATAATCAGGACACCAGCAACACCTGTGATCACGGCCAGTGCGATCGCTTCAGCATCGGTCATCCGACCTGCTGGCAGCGGACGTACGGCAGTGCGTGCCATCAGCTTGTCTGTTTCCTTTTCCCATATCTGGTTGATGGTATTGGCTGATCCGGAAACCAGCAATCCACCAGCAAATAATAAAAGAACTTTTACAATGTTAAACTCCACTCCAGGCACCAGCAGATAAGCCACCACAGAGGAGAACACCACCATGAAGGTGAGATTAAACTTCATTAACTGAGAGTAATCTTTCACCTTGCTTGCTACTGCATACGATGTCGACAATTTTATGGAGTTTTCTTGCAACATTTTATTTCTAACCACATCCTGAAAATTAGCTCAGGACAAATTTACAAACATCACAGTTAATCAAGTTCCGGCAGGCAAATAAATACCTGCCGGCGCTTGAAATATTATTGTTAGTGACCTGATTCGTTTGGACCGAGAGGTTCGGTTTGAGGAATGAAGTCTCTACCGTCTTTACTGTAGTCATAAGCCCAACGGTGAACTTCTGGAATTTCGCCAGGCCAGTTACCGTGAATACCGTGAATTGGAGTAGTCCATTCCAGGGTAGTTGCTTTCCATGGGTTCTGGGTAGTCATTTTTCTACCTTTGAAGATGCTGTAGAAGAAGTTGAACACAAACAGCAACTGAACCGCGAATACAATGATTACTACGAAGCTGATGAATTGGTTCAGACCACTGAACTGGTTGAAAGAAGTCCAGGTAGAGTAGTCGAAATATCTTCTAGGCATACCCGCCATACCTTCGTAGTGCATAGGCCAGAAGATGCAATAAGCACCTACCAGGGTGATCCAGAAGTGGATATAACCCAGAGTATTGTTCATGAAGCGGCCATACATTTTAGGGAACCAGTGGTAAATACCGGCGAACATACCAAAGAATGCAGACACACCCATTACAATGTGGAAGTGAGCGATTACGAAGTAAGTATCGTGCAGGTGAATATCGATAGAAGAGTTACCCAGCCAGATACCAGTCAGACCACCGGAGATGAAAGTGCTCACGAAACCGATGGAGAACAGGGAAGCAGGCGTAAAGTGGATATTACCTTTCCAGATGGTGGTCAGCCAGTTGAACACTTTAATAGCGGAAGGTACCGCGATCAGGAGTGTTAACAGTACGAAGAACGCACCAAGGAATGGGTTCAGACCAGTCACGAACATATGGTGTGCCCATACGAGGAAGGCCAGGATACAGATAGCGAACAGAGAGCCCACCATTGCGAGGTAACCGAAGATAGGTTTGCGAGAGCTAACCGCCAGTACTTCAGATACCATACCCATTGCAGGAAGGATAATGATATATACCTCAGGGTGACCGAGGAACCAGAATAAGTGTTGATAGAGGATTGCGCTACCACCTTCGTTAGCCAGTGCTTTACCAGCGATGAAGATATCAGACAGGTAGAAGCTAGTACCAGCGTGACGATCCATGAGCAGCAGGATGAAACCTGACAGCAGAACAGGGAAAGACAGTACGCCCAATACAGCGGTAAAGAAGAATGACCAGATTGTCAGTGGCATTTTGGTCATGCTCATACCTTTAGCACGCATGTTGAGGATAGTAGAGATGTAGTTCAGACCACCCAGCAACTGAGACACAACGAACAGCGCCATAGAAGTGAGCCACAAGTCCACACCCATTTTAGAACCGATAGAAGCATCACCCAGTGCACTCAGTGGAGGGTACATTGTCCAACCACCAGAAGCAGGACCTGTTTGAACAAACAGGGAAGCCATCATTACCAGGCTCGCCAAGAAGAAGAACCAGTAGGAGAGGCAGTTCATGAAAGGGGACGCCATGTCGCGGGCACCTACTTGCAGCGGAATAAGCAAGTTCGAGAAGGTACCGGACAGACCGGCAGTTAATACGAAGAATACGAGGATGGTACCGTGCATGGTAACCAGAGCGTAATATGCTTCAGGGGTGATACGACCACCTTTTGCCCAGTGGCCAAGGATGCTTTCCAGCCAAGGGAAGGTAGCATCGGGATATCCGAGTTGCAAACGGAACAGTACAGAGAAGAAGGCGCCAATGATAGCCCATACAATACCTGTGATCAGGAATTGTTTGGCAATCATTTTATGGTCTAAGCTGAAAACATACTTAGAAATGAAACTTTCATGATGGTGCCCATGATCATGGTGACCATGTGCCGCCGCGCCGTGCATAACCTCCTGTTGACTGTGCAATGTTGCTTCGTTACTCATAATCGGTTCGGTTTATTTATAAACTAACACCCGGGAAGTTTCTTCGTGTGTTGGTTTTATTTTTTTATGTTATTAATTGGACTCCGTCAATATTTCTTCTTCACAAAATTAAGGCTTACTTGGTATTGGCAGCCACAGTTTTTTGTGCACTATCAGCCTTAGGTGCTTCAGCAGGCGCTGCTGCTGGGTGAGCCAGGCTGTATTGAGTAGGCTGTTTAGCTACCCATGCATTATATTCTTCCTGTGTTTCTACCACGATAACGCCTCTCATGGAGTAGTGACCGGAACCGCACATCTGATCGCAAGAGATTTCGTAAGTGAAATCAGGGTTGCCAGTTTTCTCCTTCATTTGTTTAGTAGTGAATTTAGGAGTGAACCAGAGTGTGGTTGGAATACCAGGAACCGCATCCATTTTCAGGCGGAACTGAGGCAGACCAACGTCGTGGATAACATCGCGGGAACCGATTACAAATTTTACTGGTTTACCTACTACCAGGTGTACTTCAGTCGCCTGGAAGTCGTCTTTACTCAGCGGATCGTTCCAGTCAACACCCAGCTCATTGGAAGCAGCAGGATCAATCAGTTGAAAGCTGCGGCGACCGAGCTGGCCATCTTTACCTGGGTAACGGATCAGCCAGTTAAACTGTTTACCAGTAATTTCAACGATCACTGCATCAGCAGGAGCGTCGGAAGTCAACTGGAACCAGTGTTTCAGACCGAAAGCTACGAGGATAGTCAGGGCAATAGCCGGGATAACTGTCCAAATAACTTCGAGTTTATTACTATGCGGGAAATAAAATGCCTCACGGCCTTCTTTTTCCTGGTATTTGAATGCAAAATAGAACAGAAGAATCTGTGTAATTACAAACACGACACCGGTGATGAGCAGGGTAACGTAGATCAATTTATCTACGCCTTCGCCCTGATCGGAGGCAGATTCGCCCAGGATTTTCCCTTTCAGCAAATCGTTACAGTAGTACACTCCTATAAGCCCCAGCACCAGGAATGCTATCAGCAGAAAACCATTGATACGGTTACTTTGCTGGCGCGCTTTCTTTTCTCCCTTCAATATGGACACATATTCGCTCGCCTTCGCAATCTGGAAGATGACTATGAATATGAGAACAACAACTAAGACTGCTAAAAATCCTGACATTGCTATATGAAATAATTAAGTTATCTAATGCTTTTCTTTTATCTGATCTCCTTTCGCACCTGATTAGGTGTGGTGAATAATACTCTCTTTCAGGTAAGGGTGATTTTTCGGAACCAGTGCTGCTTTAGTCAGATTAATGGATACCAAATAAATAATCAGCCCAACAAAACCGAGACCTAAGCCCATTTCGTACCAAGGGAACTGTAATTCTTTAACAGTACCTGGGTAAACCATTTGCCAGAAATCGAGCCAGTGACCCGCGATGATAACGATGGCAATGAATACGACAGCGGTATAGTTACGTTTTGTATCCCTTTTCATCAGGAACAGTAACGGAGTGATAAAATTGATCAGCAGGTTCAGGAAGAAGATTGGACGCCATTGACCCCAAACACGTGGTTGGAAGTAAGCGGTTTCTTCCGGCATGTTAGCGTACCAGATCAGCATATATTGAGAGAACCAGAGGTAAGTCCAGAAGATGCTGAATGCAAACAAGAATTTACCGAGGTCATGCAGATGTTCTTCAGTTACGTAAGGCAGGTAACCATTTTTTTTCAGGTAAACCACGAACAGGGAAATCAGCGCGAGGCCAGAAACCCAGGTGCTAGCGAAAGTATACCAGGAATACATGGTAGAGAACCAATGTGCATCGATGCTCATCAACCACATCCAAGGAGTGGTAGAACCAACGCTGAGGGTAAATATTGCCAGGAATCCACCTGCTACTACAGTATTTCTCCAAATGATTTTTTTACCGGTTTCAGGTTTCAGATCCCAACCATCTTCTTCCTTAGACATGTTACGGAGTTTGATGGTAAAGAAAATCCACAGACCCAGTGTCAGAACGGTAGCGATGGTGAAGAATGATTTGTTCAGGAAAGGTGCTTTCCAGGTAAGAACCGGATCCTCGTGAACGTGATGGAGGTTTACCCAGTGGTAGATATCATCTTTACCACCAAAAACCAGGATCATCACTACCAGGAACAGGATTCCTGCAAGAACAGGAACTGCCATGGAGATCGCTTCAGGAACACGGCGGAATGCAATCTGCCAACCACCATGTGCCAGGGTTGTAGCAGCAATAAAGAAGGTGCTGGCTAATGTAATCAGCAAAAAGAAGCTGCTATTTTGCAACAGGCCTGCCCAGAAACGTGTCGCGTTCTCATTTTTGAACGCAAATAATCCGATCAATAAAGTCAGCAAGCCCACGCCCATCAAAACGAAGCTGGTCTTTTTTAATCTTGCTGGAACTACAAATTGGTCTTTCATTATCGTATATTAAAATACTTGTTTGAAATTCAGTTTAACTCTCATTCTTATTTAGCGGCTGCGCTATCTTTAGCAGGAGCGGCTGCAGCAACTGCTGGTGCAGTGGATGGAGCGTTCTTGCTTTTGATATAAGCTGCTATCTTCCAGCGCTGTTCTCTGTCCAGTTGGCTGGCGTAGCTACCCATTGCGTTGTAACCGTAAGTCATCACATGGAAGAGACGACCTTCGGAGTAAGCTGCTTTAGGACCGGATGCCAGGTTAGCTGGTGCTGCAGGGTAAGGACCGTTACCACCTTTATACAGTGGGCCGTTACCATCCATAGCAGTACCGTGGCAAATACCGCAGTAAATGTTGAATAAGCGTTCACCTTCATGCAGATCTGCTGCTGTGATAGTCAGCGGATTTTTTACCAGATTAGCCAGAGCAGTATCTGATTCTTTCAGGTGGTATGGTAATACTTCACCTCTTTTTACTGTTCCTTCCACTGGTTTCAAACCTGACAAACGAGCACTGTAAAATTCATACGCACGGGATTCATACATGTCTGGCATATAAATCCTGCCTGGCTTTCTGTTGTTTTCCCCTCTGTTACATGCTGTCAGGAAAGCTCCAGTTGCCAATGCGGCTACAATCAATATGTTGGAAGTCCTTTTCATCAGAATTTATTTAACTGGTAGCTGTTATTGTTTTCACAGTAGCAGCTACCACTGTCGATTTTTGCTGTTTTTAATTACGCGTTTACCGTTTTAACCTTACGGAGATAAGGTTCGTCATCCTTATCGAATCTGCCGAACCACCATCCGGCTTCTGCCTGTTGCTCTTCGATATCGTGAGCACCATTTGCCTGAAGGAAGTTTTTCACTTCTTGTGCATTGGTTTTATCAGTCAGTTCGATCACCATTACAAACTTATCATCCGTTTGTCTTTGGTGGAAGATGTGCTTCTTAACGCCTGGCATTAACTGGCACAGGTAGCAGAAAGTCATCACCATACCTACCGCAGCAAAGAGTACTGTTAACTCAAAAGTGATAGGAATGAAAGCTGGTAACGGGAAATGAGGTTTACCACCGATGTTCAGCGGCCAATCCACATTAAATACCCAGCTCATGAAAGATAATGCCGTAGTAGTACCGGTAATACCGTAAATAAAACCGGCTGTGTGCAGGCTGGTTTCTCTCAGGCCCATCGCATGGTCAAGACCATGGATAGGGAAAGGAGTGTACACATCGTGTAATTTGTAACCAGCTGTACGTACTTTCTTTACCGCCGGGAACAACACTGCCTCATCGTCAAACAACCCTACAACAAAATTTTTAACAGCCATATATTTAAAAATTCAAAGTCCAATTAATTAATTCTGTTTCGTCTATTAGTGTGCGTGCGCTACGTCGTGAGCAAATTTCTCATCTGGTTGTTCTTCGTACACTTCCATTTTCTCTTTAAAGTTCTCACCGGAAGTTTTCAGAATAGACTTGATCTCAGCTACCGCGATTACTGGGAAGTATTTAGCGAACAGGAAATAGCAAGTGAAGAACAGACCGAAGGTACCCATGTAGAAACCAACTTCTGGCCAGGATGGACGATAGTAAGACCAACTGGATGGGAGGTAGTCACGATACAGAGAAGTACAGATAATTACGAAACGCTCGAACCACATACCGATGTTAACGATGATGGACATGAAGAATGTCACAGCTACGCTTCTTCTCATTTTGCGGAACCAGAATATCTGCGGAGAGATTACGTTACATGTCATCATGATCCAGTAAGACC
Source organism: Chitinophaga sp. (assembly GCF_019236475.1). Classification (GTDB taxonomy): domain Bacteria; phylum Bacteroidota; class Bacteroidia; order Chitinophagales; family Chitinophagaceae; genus Chitinophaga. The sequence goes on along the minus strand of NZ_JAFAIX010000012.1, from coordinate 915,899 downwards.
AGCCCAGAGGACCTGCTGCACGGTATTTGAAGAATGTATCGAACTCATATGGGTTAGCACCGTACCAAGCCATGAACAGCTCGGTCAGGTAAGCACAACCTACTACGGAACCGGTCAGTACGATTACCTTGTTCATGGCTTCCATGTGTCCAACGGTAATGTATTCTTCCAGGTTCAGAATTTTACGAGTAATGATCAGCAGTGTATTTACCATCGCGAATCCGGAGAAGATCGCACCCGCCACGAAGTAAGGAGGGAAGATGGTAGTATGCCAACCAGGGATTACAGATGTCGCGAAGTCAAAAGATACGATGGTGTGTACGGAGAGTACCAGTGGAGTAGATAAACCCGCCAGTACCAGTGACAGTGCTTCATGACGTTGCCAGTGTTTGGTAGAACCAGTCCAGCCGAAAGAAGCTACACCATATAATAACTTACGCAGTTTCGTTTTAGCTCTGTCGCGGATGGTAGCGAAATCTGGCAACAGACCAGAGTACCAGAACAACAGGGAAACGGTGAAGTAAGTGGAGATCGCGAATACGTCCCAGAGGAGCGGGGAGTTAAAGTTAACCCATACCGGACCGCGGGTGTTAGGATAAGGCAGGATGAAGAACGCCATCCATACACGACCCATGTGAATGATTGGGAACTGGCCGGCACACATTACCGCGAAGATGGTCATCGCTTCTGCTGCACGGTTTACCCCAGTACGCCATCCCTGACGGAACAGCAAGAGGATCGCGGAAATCAGGGTACCGGCGTGACCGATACCTACCCACCATACGAAGTTGGTGATATCCCAACCCCAACCGATGGTTTTATTCAGATTCCATACACCGACCCCGAAGTAGATCTGCCAAAACACTGAAAATGCGCCGAAGCCCAACAGTGCAAGTGATATAAAAAAGCCTACATACCACAATTTTCCAGGCTTAGCCTCGATGGGACTAATGATATCTTCCGTTACCTGGTGATAATCCTTAACCCCGTCTACTAAAGGTTCTCTCAGTGTGGATTCGTATTTTAAATGCATATTCTATAAGCTTTTAGCTGCTAGCTTCTAGCTACTAGCCCTTGTCTTTTGTTATGATCTCAGATTCTGTAACTTTCTTATCTTTTTCTCTTAACGATTTCCCGTCAAGATCTTACGCGTGGTGCGCTTCTTCCTTGTGAGCAGATTCTTTTTCTGCTTTAGGAGCTGCGTCCTTGTTTCTGATCTTAGCCAGGTAGTTGATAGAAGGTAATGTGTGGGTTTCTTCCAGCACATAGTACATTCTCTCTGTCTGTTCCTCGTTACGGATCTTGTAGATAGCGCTTTCTTTATCGTTAACGTTACCGAATACGATTGCATCGGCAGCGCAAGCCTGCTGACATGCAGTTTTAGCTTCACCATCTTTCATTGGACGGCCGGCTTTCTTAGCAGTCAGTTTAGCATCCTGCAGACGTTGTACGCAGAAAGAACATTTTTCCATCACACCACGGCTACGAACCACTACATCTGGGTTCAGTACCATGCGGGTCAGGTTATCGTTCATATCAGCTACATCGTACAGGTTATTTTCGAAGCTGTCCGCACCGTTCCAGTCTCTCCAGTTGAGGCGACGAACTTTATAAGGACAGTTGTTAGCGCAATAACGGGTACCGATACAACGGTTGTAAGCCATCTGGTTAATACCTTCAGAGCTATGGTTGGTTGCACCTACAGGGCAAACGTTTTCGCAAGGAGCGTTATCGCAATGCTGACACAGCATTGGTTGGAACACTACTTCCGGATTATTTTCATCACCGCTGAAGTAACGGTCGATGCGGATCCAGTGCATTTCGTGCGCTTTCGCCACTTCTTCTTTACCTACAACAGAAACGTTGTTTTCTGCCTGACAAGCGATCGTACATGCACCGCAACCGAAGCAAGTGTTCAGGTCGATGGACATACCCCATTTGATACCAGGGTAGCTAAAGTTACCGTACAGGGTAGCGTCTTTACGGAAATCCTTACCGAATTTCAGCAGTTCTTCCCTGTCTTTATTTACTTCTTTAGGATTCTGTTTGAATTCTTCCAGTGTGGTTTCCTTGATGATAGGACGACCTTCGTAGCTGTTGTGCGTTTGGGTCAGTGCAACAGGGTAGTTTGCGCCTGTAGCTTCTACTGTTGCTTCAGGAGCGAAGTAGTCAACAGTAGTACCGTTGAAGCTGGAGAAGATGTAAGCGTTTTTACCGATACCGCCAGCAGCTTTACCTGTTTTTTCGCTACGGCCGTAACCAACAGCGATGGCAATTACTTCTGGGTGGATACCAGGAACGATCAGCAGTGGCAATACCACTTCTTTACCGTTTGCTTTTATTTTCAGAACTTTCTTTTCAGTGTGGATTTCGTAATCATCACCCAACTGAGTAGAGAAGGTTTTAGCGAGTGTATTGGAGATACAAGCGTAGTTATCCCAGGTTGCGCGGGTGATTGGGTCCGGCATTTCCTGTAACCATGGGTTGTTCGCTAGTCTACCGTTACCGATAGCAACTTTTTCGTACAGTACGAGTTCCAGTTTACCACCTTTTTTCGCGCTGTTGATTTTACCAGCAGCGTCGGCAACATTACCAGAGAAGGAAGCACCGCCCATTGCTGGAGCAGTAGCTGGTTCTACGATACCGTCTTGCAGGGCTTTATCCCAAGCTTCAATGCCACCGAGTTTAGCAACCCAAGCAGCTTTCAGGTAATCTACCCAAGGAGTGGTGTTGCCAGTCCAAGTCAGGAAGGAATCCTGTGCAGCACGTGTTTTGAACAGCGGGCTGATAGTAGGCTGAACAAAGCTGAAATAACCGGTTCTAGCTTCCGCATCGTTCCAGCTTTCCAGGAAGTGATGATCAGGAGCAGCGAATTTGCAGAGTTCGGTAGTTTCATCTACGCGGTCGTTGAAGGAGATAGTAGTTTTTACTTTCTTCAGACCTTCGGTGAATTTAGCTGCATCAACGTAATCGTAAGCAGGGTTAGCGCCATAAACGATCAGGGTGCCAATGGCGCCTGCGTTCATGTCGCTTACCAGTTTCGCCATATCCGCATCGTTACCTTGACGGTAGTTGCTAGGGTTAGCGAGGTCGATGGTAGTACCGTTAGCGCCGATTGCATTGTTGATCGCGTTAACGATGATCTGTACGTTTACGTCGTTGGAACCAGAAACAACCAGTGCTTTACCAGCATTGGCTTTCAGGGAAGCTGCGGCTTTCTTAATGCCTTCAGCAACTTTAGGATCCAGGGTAGGAGCGGTTACGCTACCACCTACAGCCGCCAACAGGGCCAGGGCAACAGCACCAGCTTCTGATGGTTTGTGTGTATATCTTTCATCTGCGTTAGCGCCGGTCAGGCTCATAATGCTTTCGAATGCGAAATGTTTGGACATTTCAGGATTCTTAGCATTGATCTTACGGGTAGCAGAGAATTGTTTTGCGTATTCAGCAGGGTTTAACCAAGTTCCCAGGAAATCAGCACCCAAGCTCACTACCGTTTTCGCATTTTCGAAATGGTAGCTAGGGATTACTCTTTTACCGTAAGAAGCTTCGTTTGCACCCAGGATACCAGCGTAAGAAACTGCATCGTAAACTACGTGACGGGAACCTGGATATTTCGCCAGGAACTCACCGATTACTTTTTTAGTGGTAGGGCTCAGCAGGGTAGAGCTGAGAACTACAACAGGAGCGCCACCGAGGGCTGCAGTTACTTGTTTATCCAGTTCAGCCCAAGTAGTTTCGTTACCACCGATAGTAGGGAAGCGCAGACGAGCTGTATCATACAGGCTCAGTACAGCACCTTGTGCTTTCGCAGTGGTAGCACCTTGGGTGATGGTAGAAGATGTATTTCCTTCGATTTTGATAGGACGACCTTCGCGGGTTTTAACCAGCAGTGGGAGGTACTCACCATCAATTGTGTAAGAAGAAGCATAGTAGTTAGCTACACCAGGAGTGATTTCTTCTGGTTTGTTCACATAAGGTATAGCTTTTTTGATCGGTGTTTCACAGCTAGCGGCAATAGTAGCAGCAGCAGTGGTGAACCCCAGGTACTTCAGGAAGTCCCTGCGCGGGGTTTTAGCATTCAACAGGCCCTCACTCTCAAACGGCAGTTCTTCACTGAATTCGTTCTTCACAATCTCCTGATGCGCATCGGTATTGTGCAACTCCTCCAAGCCTTTCCAATACTTTTTTTGCTCCATGTTATATTAACGAGTTACGTTTATAAAATTTGATAATCTTCTGATTCGAGATAAAAAATCTCTAAATCCTTCCTAGTAGTGACATTTTTGACATTCAGTACCACCAACCATTTCAACGGTTACGCTATCGATCTTCTTATCTTTAATATCCTGGTGGAGTTTTTCGAAGATGCTGTAGTAGTTGTTGTCAGCGAACTGAACTTTAGTAGTACGGTGACAGTTAATGCACCAACCCATTGACAGGTCAGCAAACTGATGTACTTCGTCCATTTCAGTGATAGCACCGTGGCAGGTCTGGCACTGTTGTTTACCAGCCACCACGTGTTGGGAGTGGTTGAAGTAAACATGGTCAGGCAGATTGTGGATTTTAGTCCATTCAATTGGACGACCTGGTTTGGTGTATTTAGCCGCCTCAGGGTCCCAGCCAACGTAATCGTATAATTTGTGGATTTCTGCAGTTCCATCAACTTTTTTACCTTCTGCTGTAAACAGCTCAGGACCACTGTAAGAGTTGATTGCCTTGTGGCAGTTCATACAGATGTTCTCAGAAGGAATCATCGCGTGTTTGGATTTCTCAGCACCAGCATGGCAGTACAAGCAGTTGATCTGGTTGATACCAGCATGCACCTTGTGGCTGTAGAAGATTGGCTGCTCAGGCATGTAGTCTTTTTGACGACCCAGGTTAATAGCACCGTTAATGGTGAAGTAACCACCTACCATGAACAACACCAGGATACCCAGCGCGATGTAAGCTTTGTTTTTGTAGAAAGGAACTGGTTCAGGAGTAGCTACGCCTTCTTTGTCACCTGCTAACTTGTTCAGGTTACTGTTGATCTGCATCAAGATCAAGGCAACAACAGCCAGGATCAGGGTAATAATACCGAAGAGGAGGCTATTATCGCTTCCTTTTTCAGCACCACCTGCAGGAGCTGGCTCACCACCTTTGGGTTGAGTCTCTTTACTTCCTTCATCTTTAATGTACGCCAAGATATTGTCGATTTCCGCCTCTGACAATGCAGGGAAAGCGGTCATCGCTGTCTTGTTGTAGTCATTGAAGAGCTGGTTGGCGTATTTATCACCAGAAGCCAGAACAGACGCAGAGTTGCGAATCCATTGGTGCAGTAATTTCTTATCTGCCCATCTGCTTTCAACGTCTTTAAGTGCAGGACCAGTCACACGTTTGTGAACATTGTGACAAGAGGCGCAATTTTGTTGGAAGAGTGCTTTACCAGCGTTTGGATCCGCAGCTTTAACGGAAGAAAACGGAATTACTATACTAGCGCATAGAATAAGCACACTCACAAAATGCTTGCGCAAAAGAATGGAAACACGACGATACACAGCCTATATAGTTTAGATTTGACCTAAAGTTTCTTAAAAGTGCTCGCAAAAATAAGACAGAATGTTGACAATTTACCAACAATTAAAAAAATTTATTACCGTAAATAATCCCAATTTTTCCCTATTTTCCGAGCTAACGTAATTATTAAAGTCTTACTGCTGGCTATTTTTCCCTACTCGCTACTCCTGTTAAGGCACATCTGATATTATATTAAGGGGATTCTTCTCTCTACATTCTACCCCACTCATACGTAATATGGCATGAGGTTTCAGGCTGTTATAACTATAATATATGGTGATTGGATTTCTATAACAAGCCCCTATATCCTGACCAACTATATAATATTATATATATGCTACGCCGTCTATTTTTCGGTCAGGTACCGTAAATTTACTTTTAATAACCTGCCATCTGACCATAATGTTCAGTAACACCCTTAAAAAACTACCCATGCTCAGAAAAGTACTGTTCTTCGCCCTTTTGACCGGCCTGGCAGCCTGCAATAACCAATCCGCCCATCAAACGCAGGATTCCCTGCATACCCATAATACCCTTTCCGTTTCTGTTACGCACATCACCGGTACCTACCAAGGTACCTTACCATGTGCGGACTGCCCAGGGAAAGATTACCAGATTTCTCTTTACGACGATCATACCTACCAAGACCTCGTCTCCTATCAAGGCAGGGGAAATAATATCGCCACGGTGGAAACAGGCACCTGGAGGGCTATTAACGACTCAATTGTCATGCTGGAAAGAAAAAATGACAGTTCTTCCTTCCTCGCCGCGGAAGGGAAACTCATTCTGCTCGACAGATCCGGCAAACGCATTGAAGGGGTCCTCGCCTCCAATTATGAACTGAAACCTGTAGAAGGCGGCGACAGACGCGTACTCCTCTCCGGCAAAAAAGCCTCCGGCATCAATTTCTTTGCCTCCGGCAATGAGCCTTTCTGGACACTCGACATCGATAAAAAGAAAATCCTATTTAAACTGAAGGCTGGTGACAGCATTAGCACGAGTCTCCCGAACCCCACTACCAACCTGGATACACTTAAAATCTATAAAACAAAAGAAATCACCGTAACCATTCGTAGCACCACCTGTGCCGATGATATGAGCGGATATATGCGGCCCAATACTGTACAACTACAGGTAGGAGATAAAACATATTCCGGTTGCGGCGAGTTTATTAAATAGGTACTTTTGCACCTGATTTCAAATACAGCAGACATTGAAAAATATCGCCATATTCGCTTCAGGTGCAGGTAGTAACGCACAAAAAATTATAGACCACCTGCGCAACTCTTCAGATGGGAAAGTAACCTTGATCGTTTGTAATAAGCCTGGCGCCGGCGTGCTCCAGATTGCGGAGAAAGAAGGAATCCCCTCTGTTTTGATCGATAAAGAAGAATTCTTTCGTGGCGATGCCTACGTGAATCTGCTCAGGGAAAATAACATTGACCTGATCGTGCTGGCGGGTTTCCTCTGGAAAATCCCTGCGAACCTCGTCCTGGCATTCCCCGACAAGATTATCAACATTCATCCGGCTCTTCTTCCGAAATATGGTGGAAAAGGCATGTACGGCCACTTTGTACATGAAGCAGTGATCGCCGCCAAAGAAACAGAAAGCGGTATCACCATCCACTATGTGAACGAGAAATATGACGACGGCGCACCGATCCTACAGGAACGTTGCCTCATCACTCCAGAAGACACTCCGGAAACCTTAGCTAAAAAGATACAGGTGCTAGAACATCAATGGTTCCCGGTAATTGTGGAACGATTATTGAAAAAATAAAAGGAAGCGAAACACTTCCTCTCTAACCCTTCAACTGTTTATGAAAAAGACCCTGCTGATATCCTGGCTGATGTTGTGCTGCATGGCTGTTTCCTATGCCCAGGATCAAAAATCCTTTCATAGAAATACCTATATCAAGGTAAACCCAGCTACACTCATCAATGAGCTGGATGTGTATTTGGAGCAGGAAATCTCTGAGAAAATCAGCATTGAACTGGGTATTAGCGGTATATATACAGATTACCCAGACTACTTACTGGCCAAGAAAATCGACTTCGGACAGAAAAAACCAGATATCAGCACAGAACAGTTTGTAGACGGAAGGGGCCTCGGATTTAGAGCAGGAATCCGCTTCTATCCATTTGGCCGGGAGGTGAGCAGCAGCGCCACAGGCACTTATTTCGAACCTGTACTGCTCTTTAAGAAGGTCTTCTATCCACATGAAGATGTTACATTTAATAATGTGCAGTTTACCAATACAGGCCATAAAGAGGTGTACGCATTGCAAATACTGTTGGGGCGACAGTTCCGCAAGGATAAACTCATTCTGGATCCCTTCGTAGGCCTGGGAATACGCGGAAAAGTATACCAATATGTTACTTTCCATCAAGGAGATAATAACACCATCAACGAAAATGATGGACACCTGGTTAGCATACTCCCAAGCCTACAACTGGGTATAAAGATAGGGTTCAATCTCTGATTAAAAAGGTACAATCACTTTCATACTCACATTCCTCCCCATATTGTAGATCCCCAAACGTCCGTTGGGTGATGCACTGTAATACTCAAAGTACTTCAATCGATTCATACTAGCCTGGTACGCTTTGTCGAACAGGTTATCTGCCTGTACCAAAAGCTCAAACAAAGGCTTGGAGCGCTTGTTAACAATGGTGGTACCCGCGCCAGCATTCACCAGCGTATAACCGGCCGTATAGGTTTCGGTATCATCCACACCATAGAAGTGCGATTGTGCCGCATAAATATCCACACCGCCCCGAACGAAGGACTTACTGAAACATTTCCAGGTACCCGTTGCGCTCAGCTTGATATCAGAACGTATATGCATGGGCGGTATAAAAGGTAGATAACGGGCCGTCTCCCCATATCTGTCTATCAATGCATTATTCTTATTCAGACCTTCCGTATAGGCGATACTGTTATTCCAATTAAACCATGACCACCTACGGGGATGCAGGTTCAACGAAGCTTCTGCGCCATACAAGCGGGCCTTTGACTGTTGATAACTATAGGTAACGTTCCCAGGCACAATTACGACCGGATTGCCTGATTCATCGTATAGCCTTGCCTGATAGATATAATTCTGGATATTATTGTTGAATAATTCTACGCTGATATCCATATCCGGCAGATACGCTAGGAATCCTACATCTTCCTGCAAACTGAATTCAGGTTTGAAACTCCTGTTGCCCAGGTAAACGATATGCGCTCCCGGATCTAAGCCATTGGAGCCAATTTCAGTAATATTCGGCGCACGGTAGCCTCTGGCGACATTCCCTTTCAGCAGCACCCGTTCACTGATATTATAAGTCAGCCCAAGACTTCCGGAAACGCCTGTATAATTGTGACGGAACGCCGGAAACTGGAGATTGGCACCAGTTGTATCCAGGGCGTGATAATCCATCCCGGTATGCGTATTGGTGGCCACATAGAAATCATTCCAACGGATATGTCGCGTATCATAACGCAGTCCTCCAGATAAATCCAGTTTTCCGAACGATTTCCGGGCAAAAAAGAATCCACCGATGTCAAACAGTTTGTAGTCGGGGATTGGGAAAGCAGTAGCATCCTTGCTTTTATTCACCTGGTACATTCCGTTAACACCAACAGCGGTTTCGATTCCAGCCAATGCAGGCAGATTATAACGCAGGTCATAGTTTAAGGTATTCAAAACTACGTATAGCCCTGGCTGTGAGGGATAAATAGGATGGTTATATTCTCTTCTTATACTTTGTTGAAAGCCAATAGTACCGGTCAGTTCACCGCCACCCAAATGCAGCATGCTTCTGTTGTACAGCCTGTAATGCTGAATATGCTGATGAAGTGGATTAATCGTATAAGTTTTTAGGGCCGACACGGGTACGATAGGCCGATCACGGATATCATCTTCATCGCCTTCTAATACCTGGCGGGTAAATTTCCGCGTGAGGGAATCGCGACTACCGTCGGGAATTTCCTGTGTGTTATCGTATAAGGTAGCCCCAAACTGTGCAGATCCCCATTTTTTATTCAGATGAGCGAGACCAGAGAGATTGTATTCCCGAAATGCAGTACCGTATACATATCCGTCTACCGGATTGCGGTAATTATGCGCAGTACGCATAGAGCCGCGCAAGGCGTATTTCCAATCGTTTTGCGTTAAACTCAATCCCAGTGAACTACCAATTAACCCGTTATTCGTTTGGTAATCCGTGAGGAAATTTCCTTTCAATTTTCCCTGCGGACCTGTAGGAATATCGGGGATGATATTAATAACGCCAGCGAGTGCATCGGAGCCATAGGTAAGACTTGCAGGGCCTTTCACCACCTCTGCGCGGGATACGCCATACTGATCTATTTCGATGCCGTGTTCATCGCCCCATTGTTGTCCTTCTTGGCGAAGGCCATCGAACAAGGTGAGTACACGATTGTAACCCAGTCCGCGAATAAAGGGTTTGGAAATATTAGGTCCGGTAGTCACCGCGCTGATGCCCGGAACACCTTTCACAATGGCATCTACCAGGTTGCTACTTACCTGCATATTCATTTCCTTACGGCCCAAAACCGCTATGGGTACAGGATTTCGGCGTACCGCCGTATTCCTAGAAACGCCCGTTACCACTATTTCATTTAATTTAGACAAGTCTTCTGCCAGGGCAATTTCCCCCAGCGTATGTACAGACTCCTTAATGGTATGTTTCATAGATCGGCTCTGGTAGCCCATCATAGAAATCGTTATTTCATGCGTTCCTGGTTTCACTACCAGGGCAAAACTTCCTGCCGCATCCGTCACTGTACCGATATGTAGTGCAGGAATAGCCACAGTAGCGAATTGTAAGGGTTTACCATCGGCGGTAACTTTTCCTTTAATTGTCGATTGTTGGCTCCAGGCGACTAAAGCCATACATTGTAAATACAGAACAGTAAAAAATCGTTTCATCTTCAGATCATATTATTCATGTTTGAAAACAGGGTATTGGATAGTAACAAATGTTTAGACTTCCGAAGCTAATTTTTCACAAAACTATATTACAGATTTAAATTTGCTTCAATTATTTTTTAGACCAACCTAAATCAATCGAACAAAAAAGGATCTTTAAAAGTCGATCCCTGTAGGTACAGCGCCACTTCCCGCTCATTACAGAGACAGTTATTTAGCTCCGAAACAATTTTCTTCTCGTCTAAAAACTGACCAATGATGACCAATTCATTATATCTATCAGCGAAGCGGTCATCCCATCGAGTTGTGATCATATCCACCGTTTCCTGATCTACTTGCCAACGATTCCTGGGAATAGCACACCACCAGTAACCTGCTTTTTCCGCGCGTACAGCGCCTCCGGCCTGACTCCAGTTCACCGCCACTTCTGGGCGGGATGCCAGCCAGAAAAGTCCTTTACTCCGAATGACGTTTCCTGGCCATTCTTCATTGATATAATTCCAAAAACGTTCTGGGTGAAAGGGGAGGCGACTCCGAAAAACAAATGAAGAAATGCCGTATTCTTCTGTTTCCGGCACATGCTCTGATTCCAGTTCTGCCTGCCAGCCGGCACTTTGGGAGGTGGTCTCAAAATCAAAAAGTCCAGTGTGGAGAATTTCTTTCAATGGAACCTTTCCGAACACTGTTTCTATAATTTTTGCATTGCTATTCAGCTTGCGCAGCATTGATTTCAGGACTCCTAACTGCCCTTTTTCAACGAGGTCACATTTATTCAACAGAATAACATCTGCACATTCCACCTGATCAGTGAGCAAATTGACGATAGTGCGCATGTCGTCTTCCCCTGTCAAACCCTTATCCATCAACAATTCCGTGCTATTGTAATCTTTCAGGAAATGTCTGGCATCTACCACTGTCACCATGGTATCTAACTGACTGATTGCACTCAAGTCAATACCATTGGCTTCATCCTGGTAACAGAAAGTTTGTGCCACCGGAATGGGTTCAGAAATGCCGGTAGATTCTATCAGCAGGTAATCGAACCGGTTTTCCGCCGCGAGTTTCTCTACTTCTTTAAGTAGATCTTCGCGCAGGGTGCAACAGATACAACCGTTGCTGAGCTCCACTAACTTCTCCTCCGTTTTATGAAGTACCTGTTCATTTTTCACTAATTGTGCATCGATATTGACTTCGCTCATATCGTTGACGATGACCGCCACACGTAGGTTTTCGCGGTTATGCAGCACATGGTTAAGGACAGTAGTTTTCCCTGCGCCGAGAAATCCACTCAGCACCGTTACTGGTAACTTTTTCATATGTAAGACTTTTTAGTTGGCGGTATTGGAAGGTTTATGCACAGTACAATTCCTACAATGGCGGATATTCAGCCAATGCGCAGCAATAATAGCCATCGCCCCTATGGCGATGATCAGCAGCTCCCAGTCGTGTATAGCGGGTATAAAATGCCCGGCCATGAGGAGTGCAAAGCCCAAGGAAAATAGCACCAATGGTAATAAGTGCCGGTGACGATAATAATACCCTCTGCCCAGGGCAATACATCCAATTACAAAGGAAGTTCCCAGCAGCATGTATTCTCCCAGGCCATGGCCCGTCAAACTGGTTCCCAGCAGGGGAATAACCGTTATCAATAGCGGCAGGAGGGCACAATGTACCGCACACAGCAGCGAAGCTCCTATGCCCAGGGCATCCAGGTTGAGCCTGGATATCAATCGTTCCAGCATATTTAATTATTTCAGCCGGACAAAACTATGTAATTTTGCAACAACGTTGCAAAATTATGGGATATTTTTTTTCAGATTTTGTTAAAAAGGGGGGTAGATGGTAAGAGGTGCTGGGCATCTCTCAACTATGTGCTACCTTTGCATATTGAACTAAACTTTAGAAGTAACGGCTATGTCAGGTAAAACAAAAGGACTTATAATATTCTTTGTGGTATTGAGTGTGGCATTTCTAGGATATGCCGGATATGTGATTAAAGGGGAGAGAGGTACATTCTTAGGAGTGGAAAAACTGCCTATTTTGGGCGCTCCCGGTCATACTGTTCCAGGCTTTTCTTTTACGGATCAGACGGGGAAAACGAGAACCCAGGAAGATGTTAAAGGAAAAATTTATGTATCGGAATACTTTTTCACTACTTGTACCGGTATCTGCCCAAAAATGAATGCCAACATGGAAAAGGTATACGCGAAATACAAGGATAATCCGAATTTTCTCATTCTGTCGCATACCGTAGATCCGGAGCACGACAGCGTGCCTGTATTGAAAGCCTATGCCGCCAAACATGGTGCAGATGATAAAAACTGGTGGTTTCTGACAGGAGATAAGAAAGATTTATATCGCCTGGCGCGTCAGGGCTACCTGGTAGATGACGGCACTCCTAGTGGCGACGAAGACTTTGTACATACCCAGTGGTTTGCCCTGGTGGATAAACAAGGACAAATCAGAGGTCTGTATGAAGGTACCAAAGAGAAAGATGTTTACAAGCTCATTGCAGACATTGACCGATTAATGGGAGAATAAAGATTTTTAATCATGGGCAACAAGCAACAAATAACAGAACGGATCGCTGCCTTACTGAAAGATAGCAAGCTGAGTGTGACAGAAACAAGGACTAAAATCCTGGAGCTGTTCATGAAGAGTAATGGCGCCCTTGAACATAGTGATTTTGAGAAGCTGGCAGGCAAATCGTTTGACCGGGTTACCGTTTATCGGACCCTGCAAACATTCCTGGATAAAGGTATCATCCATAGAATCCCTACTACAGATACATCCGTAAGATATGCGGTATGTAAATCAGAATGTACGGAACATCATCACCACGATCATCACGTCCATTTTAAATGTGAGGCTTGTGGTAACACGATCTGCCTGGATGACACCAATATTCCGGAAATTCAGTTGCCTAAAGGCTTTGCCGCTAATAATGTGGAAGTGGTTGTAAGCGGGGTTTGTAAATCTTGCAAATAACCACCTTTTCAAATAGAACAATAGGACCTATTTATTCATAAAAAAATGCGCCATCAGGCGCATTTTTTTTGTTTTGGGCTTGTGCAGCCTATGTTTCATTTTCTTTTAACCGATTTTATCCATTTCTACTTTTAGGAAGTCGGCCAATTCTTTCACATAAGCCGGGGAGAAATCGAATTTAAGACCAGCAGCCTTATACAGTTCCGGTAGAGTTTTGGTGTTACCTAAACTCAACGCCTGTACGTAGTTGTCTAGTGCTTGCTGCGGGTTTTCTTTATACTGTTTCCACATACCAATAGCGCCTAATTGAGCGATACCATATTCGATATAATAGAACGGTACTTCAAAGAGATGCAGTTGACGTTGCCAAGCGGTCGCGCGGAATTCCTCCAGACCGGCCCAGTTAACCACAGCAGGGGAGAATTCTTCCTGGATTTCATTCCATTTGGCAGTACGTTGTTCCGCGGTATGTTGTGGATTTTCGTAGATCCAATGTTGGAACTTATCAATAGTAGCAATCCATGGGAAGATGGTGATAGATCTCTCCAGTTGTTGCTGTTTTGCCCGGCGTAGTTCTTCTTCGTTGTCGAAGAAAATATGCCAATGGTCCATGGTAAAGAGTTCCATACTCATGCTGGCCACTTCCGCAATTTCCATTGGATATTCCTTAAAGGCACTCAAAGCCAGTTTATGGCTAAGGAAGGAATGTACGGCGTGTCCACCTTCATGTACCATCGTGGTCAGATCTCTCATTTGGCCGGCAGCATTCATAAAGATGAAAGGCACGCCAGTTTCAGCGAGTGGACAGTTATAACCACCAGGGGCTTTCCCTTTACGGCTTTCCAGGTCCAGGCGCTGCATTTGTTTCATCACGCGGAGACAGTTACCAAAGAAAGGTCCCAGTTCATCGAAAGTTTTTATCGCTTTATCCACTAGTTCTTCCCCGGTGTGGAATGGTTCCAGTGGTTTTACACCTACAGGCTCCGCTTCTGTATCCCATGGACGGAGTTTATCCAATTCCAGTTTCTGGCGTTGTTTTTCCAGGATATCTTTCACCAGCGGAACGATATGTGTTTTCACCGCTTCATGAAACTGGAAGCAGTCTTCTTTCGTGTAGTCGAATCTTCCTAATTCAACGAATTTATAATCGCGGTAATTCTCGAAACCTGCATTCTTAGCGACTTGGTCGCGTTTTGAAATGAGTTCGGAGTACAGTTTATCGAGCGCCTCGCGATCTTCCAATCGGCGATTGCCGGTATGTGTATATACTTCTTCTCTTAGGGCGCGGTCGCTGTTCTGGAGGAATTTTGCCGCTTGTTGCAGGGTATATTCCTGACCGTTGACAGTAATTGTTTGTTTACCGGAGATAGCGCCGTATTGTTGTGCCATCACGCTCAACTCAGCTTGGAGAGGGATATTCTCTTCGCGGAAGAGTTTAATCTGCTTATCAACGTTACGGATATACGTTTTATACAGATCCTGGTCCAGTTCTTTTACATGTGGATTTTCCAGGAATTTCCTGTTGAGGGCATCAGCGTATGGCTGCAATTTGGGTTGGATTTCCATACAGAAGTAGGCGAATGCTTCTTCGAGGGATTTATCCGTTGTATCGCAGGTCATGCGGATCTGGCGCCAGCAGGCATCTTCACTGATAACGGCTTCCAATTCACTGATGTCGTGGAGCCATTTTTCCAGTTCCTGTACGTTATTGATGGGTCTTTGTTGCAGTGCTTCAAAATAGGGCTGCAATGTATCCCAGGTAGTTACCTGGAAATCCTCCGGGAGAAATTGGCGGGGGAGTTTTTTTATATCTGCGCTTAAGTTCTTCATCTTACTAAAATAAAAAATTCCAGGCTTCCCAAAGGCGGCCTGGAATAATTGTTATGTTAAAATCCCGGAGATTACTCTTCGGTTTTCTTTTTGCGAGGTTTAGCGGCTTTTTTAGGTTCTTCACCTTCAGCAGCTTCTTCTTTTTTAGCTTTAGCAGCTTTTTTTGGTTTTTCTTCTGCAGCT
Source organism: Chitinophaga sp. (assembly GCF_019236475.1). Lineage (GTDB taxonomy): Bacteria > Bacteroidota > Bacteroidia > Chitinophagales > Chitinophagaceae > Chitinophaga. The sequence goes on along the minus strand of NZ_JAFAIX010000012.1, from coordinate 900,399 downwards.
TCTTCACCTTCTTCCGCTTTCGCAGCTTTCTTAGCGCGAGGCTTTTTAGGTTTTTCTTCTGCTTCAGTTTCAGCGGCTGGAGCTTCTGCAGCAGCAGCTTTTTTCTTTTTCTCCGGAGCAGGAGCAGCAGCTACTTCTTCCGCAGCTTCTTCTTCTCCATTTTCCTGAGCCAGTATTTCCTCAAATTTCAACAGGTCATTTGATTTGAGAATGCCAAACCATTTAACCATTTTCTTCATATCGCTCACGTATACTCTTTCTTCGTCGAATTCAGGGTATACATTCTTGAAATAGGCTTTAATAGTATTGTTATCAGCTTTTCCATCTAGTGGAGGGAAGGCTGCAGCTTTTTCATCCATGGCTTTGAAAACTTCTGCCAGGTTTACGTTTTCGCCGGTGGTAAAAACTTCAATACTTTCCAGTGGAGTAAAATTATGCACGCGGGAAGACACAAACCTAGTGCTTTTATCTTCCAGTGACCTAACGATGGCGCCATCTTGTTTGCTGGCTACTAACTGAAACAAACCGCCCAATCCGGTTACTGCAACAATTTCTCTGTACTGCATGTTCAAATTTTTAGGAAGCGCAAATATAAATAATTATTAATAGAATGCCTGCTGACAAAATTTACCATCAAAAGCGCTAATTGTCAGAAGGCCGGTTCAATTCAAGGTTTTTGCCAAAACCACAGGCTGCTTCCAGCGCCGGGTATGGCCTTTGAGGCTAAATATTTCGATTAAAAATATATAAACACCTGCCGGCAAAAGTACTTTTTTTTCATCATATCCATCCCAAGTCAGAAAACCCTTGCCCGACAGAAGCATATTCCTTGCCAAAGTACGTATAGGCCTCCCTGTTACATCATATATCCATGCATTTCCAACCCATTGCTGGTTCCCCAGGTTATAATTACATTTCGCCAAGCTGATTCCGGCGTTATTTTCCGGGGTAAAAACAGGTGTTAAATTCTGAAAAATAACTGCATCGCTATCGGTTTGTTGCTCCGGTATCCATCCAGGAGTAGCATACCCGTAAGTCCCGGCGGTCGATTCCCAATCGGCCGCCCCGGTGGCAGGGTGCCCAAATGTAATTCGTTCCAGTGAAGCCCCTTCGCTGTCGGTTAAAAGGGGGAAATGCCAGTTTTCATTATAGCTGATTTCATCCAGCAGTAGCGAATCTGTACGTAATAAGCGTAAGGTACCTTCCCCGACATAGGTAGTGGGTAGGGTTGTTTCCTGCAAGCTGGTGGGGTCCCGGCATATGTAGCGGCTACATAGGCGTTGTGGATCGTTGGTTAGGGCGACACAATGCCCTGGCAATAGCAGGCGGCTATCCGTGCTGAGGGGTTTGGGCGCGTCCACACGCCCATCTGCCCGCAAATTTTGAAGCCGTAGCGATTTCAAATCAATGGGTGTCGTAGAAAGATTCCTGACCTCTATAAAGGAGGGATAGGTGGCAGGGGGATGGAATAGTATCTCGCTAATCACAACTCCTCCCGCAACAGGCAAATCGGGCCATCCCGTTTCAAGAGATCGGTAGTTACTTTCCAGGCCCTGGCAGTTGTGGATCCCTGCTGCCAGGATGGAATAATGATGACCTGGTTCCAACGGCTGCCCCATCTGAAGCCGAACGGTATTAAATAATGGCGGCGGCACTATCACTGATACCGGCAGGAATGTTTGGCCGGAGGTCTGATCTATTAGTTTAAATCGGGCTATATCTGCGGCTGCTACACTGTCGATTGACTGGGCAAAAGTGAGTAAGAGCGTATTTTTATCAAGAACACCGGAAAATAAGAGATCCGGTTGGGCTTTATCATCCCAATCGCTGGCAACAGCATTGACAAGGCCTGGCGTACCACCTGCTATAGCGGTGCTAGCGCACCAATTGGATTTACCTACACATGGAATAGCGGTATTTATCATTTCCAGGCTATATCCACCATTAGCACGATCTGCCCGGCCATACCAGGATTTATTATAATTCACGGCATGCAATACCTTTCGGCTGCTGCTATAAAGCACCAGCAGCCCGGTATCATCGGGGATGGAAGGCCATTTATCAATGCCTGCAATTAGTGGCGCAATAAAGCTGTCTATTGCGGAGCTATTGCACAACAGTAATATGCCTGCAGGTGGAAGAACAATATTTGGAAGCGTTACTTCTCGTTTATTCACCGCTAGTATACAGTTTTTTAGTAATACGGGCGCAGGATTACGGTTGTACAATTCAATGTACTCCACAGCCGGCAATCCCTTAACTGGAGAAGGTTTGGCCATAATTTCATGAAAAATAACATCATGAATAGCAGGCAATATGGTGTCAGATACGGGTCGGGGAATGGCCAGTGACATGGCCCCACAAACAATGGCAGATAACATGATAAAAATATTTAAAGGGACATGAATTTACCTGTCATTTACCATGAATTCCTTTAGTGGATGTTAATGTCAGAATAAAAGCGGCTAGAGATTATGAAAAGAGAGGCCGATATATTAATTTTGACTTCCTAAATTTTAAAATGTAAAATAAAATGAAAGTTGCCGTAGTAGGAGCTACCGGACTGGTAGGCTCAAAAATGTTACAGGTGTTGACAGAGAGGAATTTTCCTGTCACAGAATTGATTCCAGTGGCTTCTGAGAAGTCAGTAGGTAAGGAAGTAACATTTAAGGGCAAGAGCTATAAGGTGGTTAATGCAGAAACGGCAATTGCCATGAAGCCAAATGTAGCGATCTTCTCTGCTGGTGGTAGCACTTCCCTGGAATGGGCTCCTAAATTTGCAGCGGCAGGTATCACTGTTATTGACAACTCCAGCGCATGGAGAATGGACCCTACCAAAAAACTAGTAGTTCCAGAAGTAAATGGTGATGCATTGACTCCTGAAGATAAAATCATTGCCAACCCTAACTGTTCTACTATTCAGATGGTGTTGGTACTGAAACCGCTGCATGAACAATACAAAATCAAAAGAGTAGTTGTTTCTACCTACCAGTCTGTAACCGGTACCGGTGTAAAAGCTGTTACCCAGTTAATGAACGAAAGACAAGGTATCCAGGGAGAAATGGCTTATGCATATCCAATTGACCTCAACGTTATTCCGCAGATCGACGTATTTCTCGATAACGGCTATACGAAAGAGGAAATGAAGATGGTAAACGAGACGAAGAAGATTATGGGAGATGACCATATCCTTGTAACGGCAACCACCGTACGAATTCCAGTAATGGGCGGTCATAGTGAAGCGGTAAACATCGAATTTGATAAGGAATACGAATTGAGCGATATCCGTTCCCTGCTGGCAAAAACGCCTGGTGTGATTGTAGTGGATAATCCTGCGAAAGCAGAATATCCAATGCCGAAAGATGCCCACGATAAAGATGAGGTATTTGTAGGTCGTATCCGCCGCGATGAAACCCAGCCGAAAACCGTGAACATGTGGATAGTAGCGGATAACCTGCGTAAAGGTGCTGCTACCAACGCGGTACAGATTGCAGAGTACCTGTTAGCTAAAAACTGGTTATAATATGGGTCCGTTCGATACCCTGACCTTAATATCTAATGTCATGTATCAGAATACCGTATACGGATATACGAAATATCATCTATAAAACATTAAAAGCAAGCGTATTATCGCTTGCTTTTTTTTATGCAATTTTACAGAAGGATAACACATAACATGTAAAAATTACACGGAAGTAGTATTGATTTCTGCTGGATAAAATTGAATTTTGGAATTAATAATCCTATGCCAGCTAAACTGATTTAGAGTTGTCCGATTTTAGAGAGAGAGTGTGATGTTTTTTCGCTATTATCTAACAGAAAAACACCCTTAAGTCCTATGAAAACCAACACCAATCGCGAGCTTTTGTTGATGCACAAGTTTACCGAAGAGTGGAGTACCAATTTCTCCTCCCAAGTATCCCGGATCATGAATATTGTTGATCAGCAGGATACATTGGATGGCATTATTCCAATTATCGAAGTAGCAAACGTTTATAATCAGAAATTTGCGCATACGCGTTCTGATAAGGAAAACCTTTTGAAGAACAGGAAGGCGCGTCCTTTTGAGTTTCTGATTCACAAAAACTAAAAACTTTACCGGTTTACCGACTTTTGAGCCGAAAGGAACAGTGAAAAACTTAAAAGCCGGTAAACCGGGCAGGAAACTAGTCCATTGCCCGGTTAATAAATTGCAGCAATGGCTGCATCAGGGAGAAAGATTTTAAAATATCTCTTACCGTAGCGGGTTGAACAACCGCCTCATCCGACACAGCATGTGATACCACCAGACTTTTAAGCTTCAGATAAGCTATGGCAGGATTATCTGGTTGGTAGCCCTGAGGTGCCGTTTTGAGGGATTCCCCTTCTATTTTCCCGAAATGCTTGATGAATTCCTTATTGGAGATTATACTTTCGAATTCCTCGAAATTATAATCTATTTCCTGACGTACTTTTTTTAGTTCCGGTGCAGCGGGCATCCATAGACCGCCGCCGGCCATACTATGCCCTCCTGGCTCCAGATGAAAATAGTAGCCCGCTAATGGCGACTTCTTTCCACCTGCCTGGAAGGAGGCAGCCATATTCGTTTTGTAAGGTGTCTTATCCTTCGAAAAGCGAACATCCTTATAAATTCTGAACACGCAGTCTTTGACCTGTAGCCCACTCATGGATGGATCCTGTTTCTGTAGTCCATCAATAATCTGCTGGACCATCGTTTCAAAGTCTGTCTTTGCTGCCAGGTATTCTTCGCGATGCTCATCAAACCAAGGCTTGTCGTTGTGTTGTTTGAGTGCACGGAGGAACTTCAACGTGGAGGACTGTAACATGTTTCGTATTAATTTTTAGCAAGATAATAATTGTTAAGAAGATGTGTATCAGCGATAATAAACAAAAGCCCTACAGGCACGGTTGTACCTGCAGGGTATATATTTTCAAAAGAAAGTAAGCACTAAAAATGATAAACAGCCGCAAACAAAACATTCGCAGTTACGGTTGTCGGCGCACCGTCTTGTTTATTGAATAAATCCACAGAAGACTTATCCAATCTGAATTCAGGAATTAATGTTAGGTTTCCTGACTTGTAATTAAACGACAATGTTCCAGCTACAATATTACCACCAACAGGGCGACCCGCAAATACTTTCACACCATCTTTATCACTAAAATATTCACCCCGAAGTGTAAGCCCCAATTTATCTGAAAAATCCGCATTGACATATAGCGCAGAACCCCACCAGTTGGCATTAGCATCCGATTCCCCTTTCGGCTTAGCATTCATATAAGTGCTGTAAGTACCATTATATCCTAGTCCAAATCTTTTTGTAAACTGATAGGTAGCAACTACGTCTACTTGATGATGCTGGACATTGCTGGTATCTTTCCCTTCCAAGTAATTCAAGTATAGTTTTATTGGCACTGCTGCAGGCGCAAATCCCAACTGCGCGCCTATATACTTATGTCCATTGAGAGAAGCAGACTTCAAATCTGTCGGATTAAATATGCCAACCATCGCACTTAGAGAAGAAGACAACGCCACATCCGCTTTTACACCTGTATGAAAAAACGGCCCATAGCTAAACATATAACTCATACTGTAGTTCCGATTGAGATAGGCATCCACCAATTCATAACCTATATGGGTAGCATAACTTCCCATTGTTAGTTTGATTTTATCAGTTAGTTGATAGGAGACAAACAGTTGTTTGATTGCCATCGCTAAACCATTAGAGGAGCCAGGGGCATCGTTGTAAGAGAATTCTCCCGCACGTTTGCCGAACCCCAGATCAGCCACTATACTTCCTTTTTTAAATCCGTGTTCTACTTTGAGGGAAACCATTCCCAGCTCAAAAGAATTGTGAGAATTGGTGAAGCTGGTTTTATTATCCGTGTTGTTACCATTCAGGTTGTACTTGTAGTATACATCCGCTGAGCCGGAAAGCTTAAATGCTGGAACGGATGTAGTATCAGTAGTAGTTTGAGAATAGGCAGACAATAAGCTGCCTGTCGCGAATAAGGTGAATAGCATTCGTTTCATTTACTTTTGATTTGGTTGATAAAATGGTAAGAATGAAATGCTGCCTTTTCTGTGTTGTTTTGGGGATGCGTGCGTACTTTATTGCAAGTGTGAAATAAGCTACATCGTCATACAGGTATTGAAAGTAACGTGCATATTGATAATAGAAGGAACGGATAGCTAACCAAGCCTATCATGGCAGTTCCACCTTGAAGGCTTCCTGCGTTAACTATCCATTCCAGATTCTTCTAACGTTATCGCATAAACGAATACGTTCTAATAAAATTGATAAATATCGGGTTCTAGGAATTTAAATTCATTTGCTATGATAGCAGGTACGTTTCATTGATGTACTAATTCGTTTTCTTTCAGCGCACCGGCATCATCTACCGTCATCAATGCAGGGTGATAGCTTTCATTGTGCTGTGTGGTATCGAGACCAAGTGATTCTTCATCATCGCTTACGCGGAGTGGGTGAATCAGGTTGATGAGTTTAAAGATACCATAGGACACCGTGAAGCTATAGCTCACCACCAGTAATAATCCCAGTACTTGGTGTTTAAACAACTCAAAGTTGCCATACAGCCAGCCGTTGTTACCGCCACTGTTAATGGCTTTGGTCGCGAATATGCCAGTCAGCAACATCCCTACCATACCGCCTACACCATGACAAGGGAATACATCCAGTGTATCGTCAATGCTGGTTTTAGATTTCCAATGTACCATCATATTAGAAACGATCGCCGCTGCAAATCCGATGAAAATACTTTGTGGGATAGCAACATAACCTGCTGCAGGGGTGATGGCCACCAGTCCTACAACAGCTCCGATACAGAAGCCCAGTGCAGATGGTTTACGACCACGAACGACATCAAAGAAAACCCAGGAAAGTCCTGCTGCGGCAGTAGCGGTATTTGTAGTAGCGAAAGCTGTTGCTGCCAGTTGGTTGGCGCCCAACGCAGAACCTGCGTTGAAACCGAACCATCCAAACCAGAGCAGTCCAGTACCTAACAATACAAATGGAATATTGGCTGGCTGGAGTTCTTTATTTTCAAGGTGGTCTTTTCTGCGCTTCAGCACGAGGGCACCCGCGAGGGCAGCACAACCAGCAGAGATATGTACGACAGTACCTCCTGCGAAGTCTAGTACGCCGAGGTTGAAGAGGATACCGTTAGGATGCCATGTCCAGTGTGCGATGGGTGCATATACGAGCAAGCTAAATAACACCATGAACAGCACATAGGAAGTAAATCGAATTCTTCCTGCCACAGCTCCTACAACAAGTGCAGGAGTAATAATAGCGAACTTCATTTGGAAGAGGGCAAACAATAGCAATGGGATGGTAGGGGCCAGGCTCCAAGGGGCGCCGCTGCCTACATGATTAAACATAAAAAAGGTGGAGGGGTCACCAATCAGGCCAGCATGGGAGTCACCGAATGCCAGACTAAATCCAACAACTACCCAGACTACACTAATTAACCCGGTAGCAATAAAGCTTTGTACCATTGTAGAAATAACATTCTTCCGGTTTACCATGCCTCCATAGAAAAAGGACAGACCTGGGGTCATCAGAAAAACCAGGGAGGAAGCCACCAGAATCCAGGCGATATCGCCCACATTATATTTACTGGCGTCTGCATAAGAGGGGAGGGCAGGAATAAAAATTCCGATTGTGGCCACTACTGCCAGAAAAATAAACGGTAGGTAGTCTTGGAAATTGTTTTTCTTCATAGCACTTGAATTTTAAATTTCTTAAATAAAAGTATATTTCTAATTCAAAGTGTCAAATAGAAGAGCCTAAAAATAGAATAATTTGAAAAAGACGGCTAAAATTTGGGGCAGATTCAATTATATAATAATTAATAATAATATTATTTATTGTTTAGCATAGAAAAGAGATGGAAATATCGAGAGACACGTGTCTCACTAAATTATAAATCAATAAGTTATAACAAATTAATAAGAGGCTAAACAAATTTCAAATAATCCAGTTACAGTTGCTACTACGTTTGAAAAAAAGTCATATTAAATAATTACTAATAAAAAGATTACATATCTAATAAATTATAAAGGGAAATAGAAATGCCTATATCATATAATAATAAATTACATATATGATATAGGCATTGAATTATTAAAAATATACAGTCGAAGGATCAAAAAAGTGAATTATGCCTTCATTTCCTGTAATTCTCTTTCCATGGCAAACATTTGGTCTCTTAGTCGGGCTGCTTCCATGAAATCCAGGTCGCGGGCTGCTTTTTCCATATCCTTTTTCACTTTCGAAATAGCTTTTTCCATTTGAGGGATGGTCTTCACCGCAGCGGCAGAGGATTTAGCCATTTCCATGGCTGCTTCGGCCACCAAGGTTACTTCATCATGCACCGCATATGGCGAATTCTCATCGAAGTTCTTGATCTCCAATACGGACGTCTGGCCAAGGATTTGTTCCTTGCTTTTTCGTACAGTCCTTGGCGTGATACCATGCTCAATATTATATGCCATCTGCTTTTCGCGCCGACGATCTGTTTCGTCAATGGTTTTCTGCATGCTATCGGTCATCTTATCCGCATAGAAGATCACCAGACCGTCTACGTTCCTTGCGGCACGTCCTGCTGTCTGTGTCAGCGAACGCTCATCACGCAGGAAGCCTTCTTTATCAGCGTCCAGGATGGCCACCAAGGACACTTCCGGCAGGTCAAGTCCCTCTCTCAGCAGGTTTACACCCACTAGCACATCTATATTACCCAAACGTAGATCCCGGAGAATCTCAATACGTTCGAGGGTATCCACTTCAGAGTGGATATATCTTGATTTTACATTGATACGTTGCAGGTATTTGTCCATTTCCTCCGCCATACGTTTCGTCAGCGTAGTAACGAGTACACGGTCGCCTTTCTGCACTCTCTTATCGATTTCATCTAGGAGATCATCTACTTGATTGACACTTGGTCTTACTTCAATAGGTGGCTCCAGCAGGCCAGTAGGACGTACTACCTGTTCTACTACGACCCCTTCTGTTTTCTTCAGTTCATATTCACCAGGGGTAGCACTCACGAAAATCGCCTGATTCACCAGGTTTTCGAACTCGTAGAAGTTCAGTGGACGGTTATCCAATGCAGACGGCAATCGGAAGCCATATTCCACCAGGTTCAGTTTACGGGATCTATCGCCTCCGTACATACCACCGATTTGCGGAATAGTAACGTGGCTTTCATCGATTACCAGGAGGAAATCTTTCGGGAAGTAGTCCAACAAGCAGAATGGTCTGGCGCCTGGATTACGCCTGTCGAGGAATCGGGAATAGTTCTCAATTCCGCTACAGTAGCCCAATTCGCGAATCATTTCCACATCGTAATTGACTCTTTCTGATAAACGTTGTGCTTCTATGAGTTTACCGTTGGCTTTAAAATATTCTACTTGTGCCTTCAGTTCATCCTGTATTTCATAGATGATCTGTTGCATCATATCTTTTGGCGCGAGGTAAAGGTTGGCCGGGAAGATGGCTGCATTCTCAATCTTCGCGATTCTTTTACCGTTTTGCACATCGAAGCTTTCTATCTCTTCAATTTCATCTCCGAAGAAAGTTATTCTATAGCCATAATCCACATATGGCAGGTTAATATCAACTGTATCGCCCTGCACCCGGAAGTTACCACGGTTAAAATCGCCCGTAGTGCGGGAATAGAGGGAGTTTACAAGTCCATGTAGAAACGTATTGCGACTAATGGTCATTCCCTGGTGAATACGAATAATCCCATTTTCATAATCTGTTGGGTTACCCATACCATAGATACAGGAAACAGAAGCCACCACAATGATATCGCGACGTCCGGAGAGCAGGTTGGAAGTGGCTTTCAGGCGGAGTTTATCCAATTCCTCATTGATGGCCAGATCCTTTTCTATATAGGTATCGCTTACCGGCATGTATGCTTCTGGTTGGTAGTAATCGTAATAGGATACGAAATACTCCACCGCATTATCCGGGAAAAACTGGCGTAACTCGCCATAGAGCTGGGCCACCAGCGTTTTATTGTGGGTCAGCACCAATGTGGGCCTTTGTACTTCTTGGATGACATTGGCCACTGTAAACGTTTTACCCGAACCTGTCACACCGAGAAGGGTTTGATATTGTTCACCCGTATTGAGACCTTCCGTTAATTGTCTGATTGCTTCCGGCTGATCACCAGCGGGAGCATAGGGAGCTTGTATCTTAAAAGGCATAACAAAATGATAATTGAGCAGTATGTAAAAATACTAAAGAAGTACTGACAAAAGTGTTAAAAAGGTCTTTACTTTGTCTTTCAACGAGGACATAAACTGTATGAGAAAGAAATTAATTTTTGCCCTGATATTGGGTTTCCTTTTACCTATTGCCAGCTTTGCCTGGGGCCCGAACGGGCATCGTATTGTTGCTGAAATTGCATACAACCATCTGACACCGCAAGCGCGCAAAGCGGTAGAAGCTATTCTTGGTCGTACTAGTATGGCCATGGTGGCTAACTGGCCTGACTTCATTAAGTCAGACACCACCCACAAGTATGACCATACCAACAAATGGCATTACCTGGATTTCCCTGCTGGTATTGAAAGAGCCGAGTTTGATAGTCTGCTGAAGGCTGCCACTGGCGAGAATCTTTATACTGAGACGAATGCCATGATCAAGGATTTGAAAAACCGTTCCCTCTCTAAAGAGCAGCAAGTATTTGCATTGTCTTTCCTCATTCATATGATGGGAGATATGCACCAGCCTTTGCATGTGGGTAGAGACGAGGATCAGGGAGGTAACAAGGTTACACTGACCTGGTTTAATAATCCATCTAACCTTCATCGGGTTTGGGACGAGCAATTAATTGATTTCCAACAACTTAGCTATACAGAATATACAAAAGCACTGGATATTGCACCTGCTCCGCAAGTAAAATCTTACCAGGCGGGCAGTATTGCAGACTGGATGTTTGAATCTCATCTGCTGGCAGATAAAATCTACGGCTATACGAAAGCGGATTCTAAATTGAGCTATCGTTATAATTATGTATTCATTGAAGACCTGAATACACAACTGCTGAAAGGTGGTCTGCGTCTGGCTTCTGTACTGAATAACATTTTTAAATAATTACTATACATCAATAAAAACAAAGCCCGGTGCTAATAGCGCCGGGCTTTGTTTTTATTGAAACGGTATCTGATTCGACACGAGGATTAAACCAGGTCGATATCGAAGTTCACCAGTTGTACGAACTGGTTGATACGAGCGTGAATTTCGTCTTTAGAAACGGCTCTGATACGTTCAGTACCAAATTTCTCTACGCAGAAAGAAGCCATTGCAGAACCTACGATGATGGCTGTTTTCATATTTTCAAAAGAAATATCTTTTGTTTTAGCGAGATAGCCGATAAAACCACCTGCAAAGGTATCACCAGCACCGGTTGGGTCATAAACGTCTTCCAGTGGCATTGCAGGGGCGAAGAATACGTGATTTTCGTGGAAGAGGAGGGCACCGTGCTCACCTTTCTTGATAATCAGGTAACGAGGGCCCATGGTCAGGATTTTGCGGGCAGCTTTCACCAGGGAGTATTCACCGCTGAGCTGACGTGCTTCACCGTCATTTACCATCAGGACATCTACTCTTTTCAGCACTTTCAACAGATCATCCATCGCTACTTCCATCCAGAAGTTCATGGTATCCATTACGATCAGTTTAGGTTTTTCTTTCAACTGATCCAGCACGCTCATCTGTACTTGTGGAGTGAGGTTACCGAGAATCAGGAACTCACTACCTTGATAACTTTCTGGTATAACCGGCTGAAAATCAGCGAGTACATTCAAATCTGTAACCAGGCTATCGCGGGTATTCATATCCATATGGTACTTACCGGACCAGTAGAAAGTTTTTTCATCTTTCTTAACCTGTACACCATCCATGGCCACACCTTTTGCTTTGAGGGCATCGATTTCGGACTGAGGGAAGTCTCCTCCGATAACGGATACCTGATTGATTGGGCTTACAAAGTTAGAAGCAGCCCAAGCGATGAAAGTGGCGGAACCACCGATGATTTTGCCTGATTTCCCAAATGGAGTTTCGATCTCGTCGAACGCCATAGTACCTACTACTGTGAGAGACATACTATTTTTAGTTACTGGTTTAATTAGATTAAAGTAAAATACAAAACCCGGCAAAGGTAATATATCTCCAATAAAACAGCCATAGTTATTATTTAGCCCGATTTTACCCCCAGCGGAGGCATTCCGCCCGGAAATATCGTGTCTCCCTAAAAATCAATCTTAACTATATCGTCAATGACTATACGAAAATATGATCTCAGCATTAGGACATTGCTAAAAAAATCAGTACCCAATAGAAAGAAATTACCTGCGGAAAAGTTACAGTAACGCATAAATATTTTTTATCTGGACAACTAACCTTTATTTACAACAGCGTTATAAAAGTTTTTCTATAAAAATTTATATCTCGCTAAACTCAATACTACAAAGCATTTCAGCAGTAAATAAAATTCACGTTCTTAATATTTCCATAACACCTGTGTAACTTTTAAAATACATACTCGTTTAACAAATCAGTAAGCGCTGAAAACCTATTGCAATTTTATTATAACGGAAAATTCATTCTAACAACCTTCAATTAAATCTGAAATCATGTCAATTTCAAAGAAACGTGCTCTCACAGCGGGAGTTATGATGGCTACTGCTATGGCTGTAACTTTCACTGCTTGTAAAAAAGACGACAACAACGACGGACCTGCTCCACGTACTGAATCCTATGCACTGAAAGGTGTTGGCGCTGATGCTGCAGCAACAAATGCAACTGTTACCATGACTGAAAACAGAGATAGCTCTATTAACCTGAGCATCAAACTGAGCAAGTCTACCAAAGATGCAAAACAATACATCTACGTGATTGGCGGTACTCCAGCTCAACCTGGAACTGATACCCTGGCTGCTATCAGCGGCGATAACATCAAAGGAACTGGTGCTGCTATGAATATCAATATCTTCCAGAATGTAAAAACCATTAAGGTAACTACTCCTGCTGGTCAGAAAGATACTGCTTTCCGTTATGCTGATGTTCTGAAATACGCTGCTCACCTGAAAGTTTTAACCGGCGATAAAAAAGACACCCTGGCTATCGGTACTATAGGCAAAAAGAACTAATTAGCTTCTTAATATCTGGTTAATTTAAACAGTGATGAACTATTTACCTCACAAGGTGATAGGACGTTAAAAGTGTGATGAATCAAAAACAATCGCCCACGCTTATGCGTGGGCGATTCACTGATCTGTTGTTGTTCATGGATATGGATGGGGTATAATCAATCTCTTTATCATTCATGTTGATAACCTGTAGCAGGTACGTTCATCTGTCTTTTCAACACTTTAAATTCTGTTCTCCTATTCTTCTGACGACCTTCCGGATTATCCTTGTGATTAGGCAAGGAATTCGGCGCAATCGGTCTGGATTTACCATAACCTTTCGCAGTCAGTCTTGATGAGGAAACACCTCTGCTAATCAGGTAATCCACGCAGGATTGTGCACGGGCCTGAGACAGTTTATTATTGAACTTATCAGAACCTACACTATCCGTATGGGCACTCATTTCTATCGTGAGTTTCGGATTTTCGTTCAACATATCCACTACAGTATCCAGTACCACTTTAGACTCTGGTCTTAAGGTAGCTTTACCAAAGTCGTAGTAGATATTATTCAGAACGATTGGTTTCTCTAATTCATAATGCGTCAGGCATAATGACGGGTTCTGCATTTCATCAGAATTATCCATTCCATCTGTGCGGAAGCGTAATGATTTAGTGAAGTAGTTATCTTTTTCAGCAACGAGTTTGTATGGTTTGCTTGGATCGATATCAAAGGAATATCTGCCGGATGCATCTAGTATAATTTTACCTACTTGTCTCTCACGGACAGTATCCAACAATGTAACAGTAACACCTTCCAGCGGTTGGTGTGTATCACAGTCAGTGATCAGACCGGTCACCATTTTACGGATACGTTTCACCGCGAATATTTCCAGGCAGCAAACAGATTCTCTGTCTGAGCTAAGGAAACCGGCTGCGAATGGATGTGCATTATCAGCAGCGGTGTAATAGATATCATCCTTTGCAGAGTTCAAGGGTTTACCCATATTCTTAGGCACTGACCAGCTACCAAAATCGCCTTCACTCTGGAAGAAATCCAGTCCTCCAAATCCTACACGTCCGTTGGTACTAAATATCAGTAGATTTTTTTCCTGGTCGTAGAAAGGAGCTTGTTCTTCATCTTTTGTATTAATGGTCGTTCCCATGTTCCGGGCACTTCCAGGGACACCATTAGACATAACGCAATACCAGATATCGTTTTTACCCATACCGCCAGGGCGATTGGATGCGAACAAGAGATATTTACCATCTGCCGTAATGAAAGGCTGCATGGAGTTATAGCCCTCCACATTTACATTAGCGCCCAATGGCTGCGGCTCTGACCAACTACCATTCTGTTTGGTACTGATACAGATGGCAGTTTGTTTAACCCCATTTTTAACAGTCCAGCGGGTGAGATACATGGTTCTACCATCTGGAGAAATGGTGGAAACTCCTTGATCATAACCCTTTGGCGGGTTAGTGATCGTCAATTTTTGGGAGTTTGCAAAATCACTACCTGCCCCTGTGGCAGTATATAGTGTATTTACATATGGGGTTCCTTTTCTTTCTTGCTTCTTTTTCTCCGGGGTATTGGTATTTACTGGCACTGGCGGGGTTTCCGGCCTAGAGGAAGTAAACATCAGGGTATTAGGATCCATCATGACAGGGGCGTAGTTGGCGCCTCCTTCATTTACATTCCCGGATAATTTTACGATGGTGTATTTAGGTTGCTTTTTCTCTTCATCTAAAGCAAATTCGCAGGTTTGGATTTCCAGGTTTACGCGGGTAGAAATATCGTCAGCGGCAGTGTATGACTGTTTGAATTTGTTAAATTGTTCCAGGGCTTCTGCGTATTTACCATTAGCACGCAGACATTCGCCGTACCAGAATCTTGCCTGTGGAAATTGGGGATTATTAAACCCAACTAATTGGGTATACCAGGTTTCGGCGTTGCCGAAATCGTTATACAGTCGGTACGACTCCGCCAGGCGGGCTACCACCTGTTGGTAATCTTTCATTTTTCCGCTTGGGGGTGCGGCGCCAGCAACAGTATAGGGTAATACTTGTTCTGACTTTATCTTAAATGTGCCCAGGGCTTTATTGTAGTACTGTGCTGCAGAGTAGTAGTCCTTTGCATTATAGTATACATCAGCGGTATGTTTATAGTCATAAACATATTGTGCGTATGTAGAATCAAACAGCCCCGTAAAAACAAGCAGCACACAGGTTATAAATTTTTTCATGAGGATCTATTTCGTTATAGTTTTTCCGCGCTATGGCTCCAAGTTGTTGATTATAATCTTGGACAGATAAAGTAATCCTGGTTCAACAGTCGTTTCTTTCTGCTGATGAAAGAAAGTGATACTTCAAAGCTTTGACTCCCATTAACCAATCTTCTCATATTAGATGTATTAGCATCATAGCTGAGGCCCAGTACAAAGTTTTTAAAGTGGAAACCAACAAAAGGTATGGCAGCATCATTGAATCGATAGTTGCCGCCTACAAGGAAATCAAATTCTGGATTAACGGCCATTTGTGCATATACACCGAGCACTGTTTCTTCTGCATTTCCCTGGTGCATATATAATCCTGTAGGAGTCAGACTTACTTGATCACTCAAGATAATTTTGGTTCCTCCATGGAATAACCATCTAACGGGCAGTGTTCTATCCATTCCTTGCGCTGCAAATGGATCTTTCGGTTGTGTCAGGTGCGCTGCCGAAAACCCTACAAAAGGATTGAGTTTATGATTGGGGTTACCATCAAAGAATACCACACCGGCATTTGCATCGAAAGCAGAGGCGGATGTTTTGGTAACGTTCTCTCCATTGGCAATACTGGGATCGAAACCAATGGTTGGATTGAACTGGCTTCCCGTCTGGAATTTAGCAGGATCTACTCTTCTGTTCAATAAGCCGGCCTGGATACCAAATACCAGTTGACTGGTTTTGGTTTTACCAAATTTCACACCACTATAGGAAACGCTGGCCATTGCATTGAGGTAGTTGTATCCGGCATCACCGGCAGACATATTCAGCACATTGGCGCCTACGCCAATATTCTTATCCGTTGCAGCGTCAATGGATACCCCTGCTGTGGAAAATGGTTTACCATAATTAGCCCATTGGTTCCTATAATCGGCGCTGATGCGATAATCCCCATCAAGGATACCTGTCAGGGCCGGGTTTAGCCACAGTGGGTAAGCATAGTACTGAGAGAAGTGTGGGTCTACCTGTGCAACAGATAAACGGGGCAACAAACTGCTCCATAAAAGTATTGCAATTATAAAAATCCTCTTCATAGGAACATTTTTTATTGTTCAAGATGGCCGGGATACTGTGTTTGTCAGTATCCCGGCTGATTATAGATTACGGGTTATCCGAATTATGGTTATCTCATCAGAGTTACGTTACCTTTCTTCGTAACTACTGTACCATCCTGCATGGTTGCTTTTAAGATGTACACATAAACTCCCACTGGTTGTTTCACACCATTCATGGTACCATCCCATCCTTGACGCTGGTCTCTGGATTCGAATACCAGTTGTCCCCACTGATTGTAGATTCTGAATTCGAGCTGTGCGATAGCCGTACCGTATACATACTCGATATCATTGATACCATCACCGTTTGGACTGAAGAGGTTTGGTACATAGCAATTGTTACCATTCGGATTAGTTGTCTTATCTGTCACGGCGGTGAGCAGACTATTTTGACAGGTACCTACACCGATGGCTTTCACATAGATCGTTACATTCTGGTTTGGTTGCAGGTTAGTAACGGTATGAGAGAGTCCATTTGCACCGCTGCTAGGAGCTACGAAGTGTGTAGAGTCACCTACAGATACGGCATACTGTGTTGCACCTGGCACTGCGACCCATGTAAACGTAATGCTAGTAGCAGTTTTGTTGGTTACTGTTACAACTGGTGCTGTCAGTGCTGACAGTACTGTAATCGGAACTGCTGTTCTGGTTGCGCTTACACAGCCACCGTTGATAGATGCTTCTACATAGTAGGTAGTATTCTGGTTGATAGCCGGAGTAGTGAATATGGATGTCTGACTGATTGGCGTACCACCTGTTGCCGTTGTGTACCATGCGAAAGATGCACCTGGCGTAGTGGAGGTAGCTGTCAGGATATAAGACGATCCTGGGCATTGCGCCTGACCATTTCCGGATACTTGAGGCGCTGCAGGAGCGGTGCTCGCTGTTACACTCACCAGTGTACGTTGAGCGCTAGCACAACCACTTGCATTGACAGCAGCTACATAGTAGTTCGTGTTTGTAGTGATTGGTCCTACGTTCACGCTTGCACCGGTAGCTACTGGTGTACCGCCCGTTTGCACGGTGTACCAGTTGTAGGTCAGCGTTGGATCTGCATTTTGTACCGCCAACGTTATCATGCTGTTGAGGCAAGTAGTTGGTGTAGCATTCGCCACTGCAGGAGTTCCTGGAACATTGCTAACAGTTACTGCTACCGATGCTCTTGTAGAACTTGTACAGTTACCGGAAGTAGCGCTTGCATCTACATAGTAGGTTGTATTGGTAGTTACCCCATTGAAGGTTACCGTTGAACCGGTAGCTATTGGTGTACCGCCGGTGGCAGTAGTGTACCAGTGATAAACAATACCTGCTACTGGATTATTCACGCTGAGTGTCAAGGTTTGACCCAGACAGAGGTTCTGATTTGCACCTACTGATGGTGTGGCTATTGAATTGGTAACGGTTGCGCTGACATTTGTATGTGCCAGGCTAAAGCAACCGGTGTTGTTCTTAGCTACTACATAGTAATTAGTAGTTGTAGTCAGTACCGGCGTAGTGAACGATGCACCTGTTCCCACGCTGTCTGTGGTTGCATTATACCAAATGTAGGTCAATGCTGGATCAGGATTGGTTACCTGGAAGGTTGCGCTGTTGTTCAGACATACCACTTCATTTGGTATGGTGACTACTGGCGCTGTTGGTGCAGGATTTACATTCACAGTAGCGGCTGTTCTGCTGCCTGTGTTGCTACATCCTGCTGCATTTACAGCACTTACATAGTAAGTAGTAGTTGCAGTCACATTATTTACAGTCAATGTAGTTGGAGTAGTCGCTGGCACTTCTGTACCGTTGACTGCAGCCGTGAACCAGTGGTAAGTCAGCGATGGATCTGGATTTGCAATGGTAAACGTTACGTTACCGCCTGCACAGATAGTCTGGTTATTTGTTACCAGGGTTGGCGCATTTGGTAATGCGGTGATCACTGCTGTTACCGGCACACGACCGGAAGTACCTGTACATCCTGCGGTACCAACTGCTTGCACATAGAAGATAGTAGATGTTGTCAGTGGTCCGGTGCTGAAGGTAGTACCAGCATCTGTATTCAGTGCAGTACCGCCAGTTGGTACATTAAACCATCTGTACACCACACCGCTTACAGGCGATTTGACAACAAGTGTACCTCCGCTGCCTGCACATACTGGCTGATTCGCATCCACAACTGGGTTTGCTACACTATTCACCGTAATAGTTGCTGCAACGAATGTTGAAGTACAACCACCTCTGCTTGCTTGTAGATACAGCGTAGTATCTCCTGTGAGCGGACCTGTTTTGAAGGAATCGGCTGCTGCAAGGAACAGGCTGAGACTTGGAGAGTTATACCAGTTATAAGTAACTGTTGGATCTGGATTAAGCACTTTCACTACTGCTGTTTGACCGGAGCAGATAGCGGCGCCTGTTACAGTAGGAGTTATAAAGCTGTTGTTTACAGTTACCGTTACAGGTTTCGCTGCGCCAGGAGCATTTTCACATGCATTCACACCTTGTACGGTTACGTAGTAGGTAGTGGTGGCTGTCAGGGTATCTGTAACGAAGGTACTTGTGCTTCTAATGAACTGTGTCAAGCCAGCATCGCGATACCATTTAAATGTTGGATTGGTAACAGTTGTACTGCTGGCTGTAAGTGTAGTAGTAGAATTCACACAAGTAGTAGTATTACCTGTTACCTGTATGTCTGCCGCAGTTGCTTTTCTACCAATGTTTACAGTCACATGTTTCAGATTACCTGCTGCGTTAGCACAGTTGCCATTGCTGCTTACGCTTACATAGTAATTATATGTACCTGTGGCCAGGTTCGGAATGGTCAGCACACCAGTAGTCGGATTAACACCGGTTGTGATTGGTGTTGTTTTCTGCTGGTCTGCATACCAGAGGAACACAGGATTTGTAATAGTGGTGCTTGTCGGTACAAGACGAACCGTGTCTCCCAAACATATATTCTGCACCGTATCGATATTAATATCGGACGGCATTGCACTGCTGATGACGTTCAGCTTGATTGGCGTACGTGCGTTAGCGTTACTACAGCCATTTGCGTTGTTGCCTTGTACATAGAAGGTATACTGGCCTACAGCCATTGTATTTGAAGTAGTGTATACATTGCTATTTGCCAACAACACATTACCTGATGCACCATACCAGGTATAAGTAACGCCTGGTTGAGCCACCACTTTCAATGTAGCTGGCAGATTGCTGACACAAATGGTTGATGGATTAGTGCTATCCGCTACCACAATTGGAGTAGACAATACTACCACCTTTACAGGTATCCTGTAAGGGTTTTCGCAATTCTGCGGACCGCCGAATACAGCTACCCAATAAGTAATAGTGCCTGGTACTTTCAAGGTATCAGTGATATATGTGCTATTGGAACTCAGTACGGTGGTGCTGGTAGAATCAGCATACCAGTGCACTCCGGTTCCAGCCACCGGCGTTACAGTCAACGTAGCTTTTGTATAAGCACAAACTGTATCATTCGGTGTATTGATGGTTGGGTTTGGATACATAATCCTCGCACCATATATGTTAATTGAATTAATCAGATTAGCCAAACCTGTCATGCGCACTTCTACGCGATCGTAGGTTCCGCCTGTAGGGATAGTTGCGACGATCTGCTGACCATTGTTGAGCAGACGCAATGTAGCTAGGTTAGAGAGGGTATCTGCGGATACTTTTGTAGTACCATTGTATACCGTCAGTACTGTACCTGCCAGCAAACTTACATCTGCAAGGTTTACAGAAGAACCTAATGTAACTCTGATACTATCAGTTGCGCTTCCCGCATTCGGGAAGATCAACTGTTGATAGATAGAGCCACCCAGGAGTCCTACTGGCATCGTTAGGGTAGTATAGTTGGTAGTAGAACTATCCACAGAGAAGGTTGGATTCTGCACAGAGCAGAGGATACAACCTAATGTAGTACCTGATACCTGGCTAGTAGCATAGTTACAAGCTGTTGGAGGTGCAACAGGACCAGCCACCACTACTGAAACAGCCACCAGTCTGGATTTACAACCACCAGGGAGGGATACTCCTGCATAGTAAGTGTAAGTTCCTGGCGTATTAAATGGACCTACTACTACTGATGCACCGGAGCCCACCAAATTATTTCCAGTAGAATCTGTATACCAATTGATGGTAGCACCTGGAACTGGGGTTGCAGTAAGGGTTGCAGTTTGACCAGTGTTAACTACGATTGTACCTGGCACTACTGGAGGCGCTGGCACCGTCACTACATTGACTACTGCCGGTTTCAGGTTGCCAGCAACATTCTGACAACGGTTGCTACCAGCGATAGCTACATAATATGTGTGTGTACCTGCTGCCAGTCCGGTGATGGTCAGTTTACCTGTTGAATCAATATTATAGGTTACTCCACTAACGGTAGCATTCGTGATTGGTTGTGTTTTAGCAGCATCGAAATACCAACTGAACACAGGATTGATGATACCAGATGCTGGATTAGCTGTTGGAGCCAGTACTGCATTACCAGTAGTACAAGCGGTGGTGGTATCGGCCAAGTTGATATCACTTGGTGCACCTTGCTGTCTTACATAGACTTTTACTGGAATCCTGGTAGGGTTTTCGCAATTCTGCGGGCCACCGTAAACAGCCAGCCAGTAAGTAACAGTACCTGGTGTTCTCAACGTATCTGTAGTATATGTATTGCTGGAACTCAGTACGGTAGTGCTGGTAGAATCAGCATACCAATGCACGCTAGTACCCGCAACAGGGGTTACAGTCAGCGTTGCTGGGTTATTCACACATACGGTATCATTTGGCGTATTGATGGTTGGGTTTGGATATAAGACCCTAGCACCATAGATATTAATAGATGTAATCAGATTAGCCAGACCTGTCAGACGCACTTCCACGCGATCGTATGGCGCACCTGTTGGGATGGTAGCAACAATCTGCTGACCATTATTGAGCAGACGTAAGTTTACCAAGTTATTAAGTGTATCTGCAGATACCCGTGTAGTGCCATTGTAAACAGTCAGTACTGTACCAGCTAGCAGACTTACATCCGCCAGGTTTACAGAAGAACCCAAAGTTACTTGGATACTATCAGTAGCACTTCCTGTATTCGGGAAGATCAGTTGTTGATAGATAGAACCACCCAGCAGACCTACTGGCATTGCCAGGGTAGTATAATTAGTAGTAGAGCTATCTACAGAGAAGGTTGGATTCTGCACAGAGCAGAGGATACAACCTAAGGTAGTACCTGATACCTGGCTGGTAGCATAGTTACAAGCTGTAGGAGGCACTACAGGACCAGTTACCACAATGGTCACAGGCACACGACCAGAAGAACAAGTAGCACCATTAGCAGATGCAGATGCCCAATATTTATAAGTACCTGGCGTATTGAACGGACCAACCACAACAGGCGATCCAGAACCGACAGGCGTAGCAGTGATAGAATCAGTGTACCAGTTAACGGTAACACCAGCAACTGGAGCAGCAGTAAGGCTTGCAGTTTGTCCTGTATTTACCACAATTGTACCTGGGACAACTGGAGAAGCTGGCGTATTTACCACATTTACTTGTACTGGTATTCTGTCAGGATTTGGACATCCATCAGCGGCAGTCACTTGTGCATAATAAGTGATCAGACCTGGAGTTGTCAGTACTGGCGTAATAAATGGAGTACCAGTACCAGCGGTAACAGAAGTAGTAGAATCTGTATACCATTTAAGTGTATTTGCACCCAGGCCACTTGCAGTAATAGTATCTCTTGAACCTACGCAGGTACTACTATTAGTAAAAGTAGGATTAGGCGCGACGGCTCTTACACCATAGAAGTTGATGTGATTGAGCAGGTTAGCTACACCTGTGAGTCTTACCTGCACCGTATTATAAGCGGCGCCTGTTGGTATTGTCACTGTAAACTGAGAAGGATTACTGAGCAGGTTCAATGTTACCAGTTTGGAGAGGGTATCTCTTGCGATTACATTAGTACCATTGGCAACAGTAATTTCAACACCTCCAAGGAGACCCACATTGGCTAAAGAGCCATTGTAGCCGAAGGTAAGTCTCAGGCTATCTGTTGGGGCACCCAGTGTTGGGAAGATCACTTGTTGATAGACGCTTCCTCCTAACAGTCCGACAGGTATATTTAATGTACTGAAGGTACTTGCAGTAGTATCTATTGCATTATTTGGATTTGTAACGCTACAGAGTACGCAACCCAGTGTAGTACCAGTGGTTGTACTGGAGGGAGCGTTACAAGCAGTATTTACAGGAGGCAGAATAATTACGGTATCAGCTACGCGGTAAGATTCACAGGCTCCGCTGGCGCTGAGTCTTACAGCAGCGTAATATATATGTGTACTTGGAGTGGAGAATCCGCCTACTGTCAGGGTATCACCGGTTCCAATAGGAGCAAGTGTCGTATCTGAATACCAGTAAACCGTACCACCACCTGGAGGGGTTGCCAGCAAAGTTACTGGTTGGTTTACGCTACCATATACAGTGGATGCGCCCAGTGTTGGAACTGGCGCCTTCGTAGTGGTAAGCACAGTTACTTGTTTCAGCGTATTGGCGAGGTTATCGCAATGCGTAGAATCAGATGCACTTACATAATAATGATTGGTGCCGGCAGGTAATCCGATAATGGTCAGTTTACCTGTAGTAGGATCAACCAGGAATTTAGTCCCAGCAACAACCAGCCCATTTGTAATAGGCGTTGTTTTGGCGGCATCTTGCCACCAACTGAAGACAGGTTTATTCATCGTGGTGGAATACGGCGTAATCCGCACGGTGTCTCCCATACAACTATAGGCTGTATCTGGGAAGTTTATGTCTGCAGCGGTGGTATAAGCTTTCACCAATAAGTTAAGAGGTGTTGGTTGAGAGCTGGTTGTACAAAGGGTTCTGCTGGCGGTAACTGAATAATTGAAGCTACCGGCAACGTTTACCGGAGGAGAATAGGTAGAGGTAGACGCGGGTCCTTGGACGACTCCACCTGTACCATTAAACCAGGTATATTTCAGGGTAGCATCTGGATTTTGAACGGAGAAAGTAGCTGGGGTATTCAGACAGGTAGACAGGTTAGCTGCTGATCCAGATACGGTTGGACTCGGAATATATCTCCGAATCTCATATACGTTAAGGTTACTTATCACGTTGGCGATAGATCCTTCTCGGACTTCTACATGATCGAATGGCCCCGACGAAGCGAAGGTCACATATGATTTGGAACCTGGCCCTGACAAAAGGCCTAGGTTTAATACATTGCTGTTACCGGGGATACTATCAACAACTGTATTGCCATTATAAGTTAAAAATGTGACGTTTGACAATACGGTTCCAGAAAGGATACCGTTTGCATCACCTAATATAATGCGTACGGAGTCACCAGTTTTGGATAAGCCAGGGAATACCGCATCCAGGCGGGTATAACCGGCCACGCCAGCCAAGGTACTCAATGTGGCGAAGGTAGTAGTATCACCATCTATTGCATTCCCAGGATTGTCCACTGTTCCGAGATTCACCAAGCTAGCAATATTGATAAAGCTTTTAGGGCCACCATAAGCATCAATAGGTTGATCACAAGCAAGTGAGGTAGTTGCAGGTATGTTATAATAGGCTGCATAAATCTGCAGCGTAGTAGCAACAGTTGCGAGGCCGCCAATTTGCACGCGTACACGATCGTAGGTGCCGGAGCCTCCTGGTGCAGGAACATATATTTCACTTGCGGAATTGCTGACTAATAAGGTTGCCAGCGCGGAGTTGAGACTGGTAGCAGATCCCACATTTGTGCCTCCGCTCATGGGTTGGGCAGTAATGGTAGCCAATGTAACACTGACCACATTACCTGTTCCTATTTTCAGGATCACGCCTTGCGTCACAGGAATAGGAGCGGGGAAGATGAGATCCTGATATACGAATGACAGCAGTCCCACATCCGAGCGAAGAGTAGATGCAGTGCTCAATCCTGCGGGTGGAGCATCCACTGCAAATTGAGGATTCGTAACACCGCAGGCAAGACATGTTAGCGCCGCAGCATTTGCTTGCGAGTTAGCATATACTCGCTGATAATACGTTTGTGCGTTCACGTTAGTGCCATAGCATGCAATAAGGATTAAGGCGGAAATAATGCATTTCCACCAGTTAACAAATCGGGGGCTTTTCCTCGGTTTAGGAAGTGATCCATCCCGGGCTCTCAGGATAACAAAGGAAGCACTAAAAGGGCTAGTAGGAGTAGCTTTTGAATGCATAGCATCAGTATTTGGATAATAAGAAGTCTTTGTTTATTGACACAATAAACTCTTGGGAAGGCAGCGGTTAAGAATAATGATGACGGGCCTTAGGATTCTGGTTGAATTGGGATTCCTTCTGCCTAAGAATATATTTTGACAATCCGTTATGCGAAAGTATAAGTCTCTCTGGGTTTATGTATATGTCTTTTTGTTCATTAATTTAAAACTGTTCAGCTTGTTCATTTTCTGTTCAGTCTGTTCATTTTGTTCATTTTTATTAATTCGGGAGTCGTCTTATTCATTTTAGGGCAGGGGCTGACATCTTTTTAAAATATTTTTTTCAAATAGTTAAGTAAAAATCAGCCTCACTGAATTCCTATCGCAGCCATTGAGTTAACTAGATTAAATTATATGTTATTATATTGAAATACAATAGCTTAACACCTACACTACCCAAGTTTGGGTAGTTGTTTTGATGACATATTATTCAATTACACATACATAACATTTTTCCATGACTATCCCTCTCAACTTTATTTTAACTTTCTCAAAATCTAAATGTTTGATATCTACGTAATTAACTTTTGTACCGAAATTCCATAATCCATTATTGTCCCCTATGATAGATATATCCTATGACTTTATTCTAACCTTGCAAAAGGAAGTTTTGCAGAAATTTGGGGTAGAAGTCATGTCGCCAGGAGAATGTAAACATCTCGGCCAGTCCATACTGGAAAAGACAACTCAATTAATCAGTGAAACCACTCTTAAAAGAGTGTTTGGCTTTGCTGTGGCCCAACACAGCTTCTCTCGATTCACCTTAAATACACTGGCCCAATACTGTGATTATAAAGACTGGGAGGCATTCCAGCAGCATCATTATATGCTAAATAATCCACAGGCCGCCGCTGTAAACGGAGGAGTGAAAGAAGCTAAATGGGCGGAACTCAGAACCAAAGCTTCTGCAGTATCGCATTATACGATGTTGACACTGCAAAACCGCTCTGGTATTAATTTCCAGAATACGGTCAAGCGACAGTACATCATTAATCATATTGAGAAATTCCTGGAAAGCAATTATACCGCTACTGCATTGATTGCCCCTTCAGGATGGGGGAAAAGCATCTCCCTGGTCCATCTGGCAGACCATTTCTGGCATAATAAACAAGCGAAATTCGGAGAAGACGTTTGCTGGTTTATACATGCTCATGCCGCTGGAAGTCTCCTCCTGAAAGGATTCTCCCTCTCCACCTGGTTGGATAATCAACTCAACCACGGCAACGGGGAAAATTTCCGCGAATACTTTGCATCCGAATTCGAAAAGAGGGGCTCGCGTCTTATATTAATAATAGACGGCTTCGATGAAATAGCCGTCTCTGCAGAAAAATTACGACTGATATATTCCAAATTGGAAGACTTTATTTACTCCAACGATCAATTCCCTTGGATTAAAGTCATCCTCTCTATCAGAAGTAGTACCTGGAATGAACTGTTTCAGCGCCCGAATGACTATGCGGCTTTCCGCCGCTACTGGTACGTTGGCTCCGAAATGGATGAAGAAACCAATATCAACGTTAAACAACTCAACGACCAGGAAATCAAAACCGTTCTTGAACGACACGATTACCCGATAGATATTATTAACCAGTTCTCTGAAACATTCCTTCAGAAACTTAGACATCCATACTATCTACAATTATTCTGTCAGTTGAACCCTGACCCAAAAACCTCTTTTGTAGATGAGAATTTAAGTCTGTATGAAATCATTTCCAGATTTGTACAGAATAAAGTATTCATTTCACCTACCAGCACCTTTAAAATCAAAATTATACAACGCCTGCTCTCCCTCCTAGATTTGGGAAGAAATGGTATGTATGTGGAAAAACTGGAACTGCTGGACCAAAACTCAGAACTGTTCCCGGCATACAAGGAACTCCTCGCGGATAACATCCTCGTAGAAGAAAATCTTAGCCAGGAAATTATGTATCATGTGAAAGTGCGCTTTGCACACGTATTCCTCCTGGAATACTTTGTGGCGATGCATTACCTCCAGAAAACGAGTCAGCAAGTAAACGAACCGGTATTACAGGAAATCGCATCTTACCTGCCATCTTCCCCATATAGGGTAGGTGTGTTCAAATGGTTACTGCGCTTCGCGATCAATCACAAACAAACAGATGGCATCCTGAAGATGCTGCATCTGCCACTGTCTTTGATAGAAAAATCGCATCTCCTGGAATATCTCGTTCTCCATTATCAACTGGATGGTAACGATCAAATGGAACTGAGATCCATTTTCCCTGCTGGCTTCTTTAAAAAGAACCCGATCAGCACCTTTATTAACGACGAGTTTATCCACTTCCGGAAGAAAAAAGTACTATGGGCACTATTACCATTGGCTGATACCAAGGAAGATAAACTGAAAATACGCAGTATGCTCTTCACCATTTCCCTGCTCCAACTGGAAGCAGAAGAATGTGAAGCGCACCTACTGGCAATTAAGAAAATATATGCACCAGAAGAACTGGAAGATGAACTGTGGGTCACTCCTCATGAAATCCTCCTGTTTATTTATGAGCGTATGAAATTTGGCATCGTAGACGAACAGGTATTGCAAAAAATATATAATTATCCGCATTACCTCCAAGCCGCCGCCAGTAAACAAGTTTGTTCCACCAGCATTCCCCAGGAAATCGTTATCCGCAATATGGGCTATGCCCTCTCTTTACTGGAAGATTTTGATCATCTGCTGCAGTTTACTCGCCAGATATTCGATACCTACCCGTCATTGGTGCACCGCAAAACAGACTCCTTCCGGCTCCAGTTACTCTGTTGGCAAACACATGCTTTGGCCAGACTCGGAGATATGGAAAAAGCAGAAAGACTCTGTCGCCACACAGATAAAGTGCTGAAAAACTATTCGGCTAATTACTTTGCTAGTAAATACGTAGAATCTTTGCAGAAAATGATTTCTGCCGATTACTATTATAAAGAGCAAGACCTCATGCGCGCACTCCGTACCGCTGAAAATGCTGTTGAAACCGCGCAAAAATTGGATTTTAAGGTCATTGCACTGCGAAATCTAAACCTGCTGAAGAAATTGTACACACAATTAAATATGTCCGGTAAAATCGCAGATACTCAATCACAAATAGATAGCATTAAAGCAAACACGTCCTTTAAGCATGAAGCGCTGAATTTTGCACGCAAATTCTGATAGATTTTTGCTTTCTTGCAACATAGATGGCAATTGACGAAAGCAAATATTCTTTTTCTCAGCACCTACTATTCAATCTCCTGGGCTTGCTAACCATTAGCATATTGGCCCCGGTGATTAACAGGTTCTTACCACCCATTGTGGCTGGTGGCCTACATGTGGACTTGATCGTAGCCGCTCTTATCAGTCTGGCCATCGTATTCTTACTCAGGTGGATTTTCCGCCCCTTGATTGTACCCGCATTCCTCCTGGTATGTGGTGCGCTGTTCATAAATCGATCTGTAGAAGGGTATTCGCTCAAAAACGTGGTCGGCGACTATAAAGGGATGGTACAAGGCAACTGGGGCGCAAAAGACAGCAAACAACTGGATATCCTCAGTTTGTACCCTAGAAGGGTAGAGAGCTACCGCGATAAAACCGTTCGCGGGTTGAGAGAAAAGATTAACTACAATGATTCCATTGTCCGCAATTTTTCCGTTCAACATAGTCTCGATTATTATGATGCCTATTTCTTCAAATATGGCAAAATCGTGCGTTTTTTGTCACTTTTCCGGTATATCAACAGCCATTTCAAATATGTACTAGACTCCAGAAGGGATGAATATTTCGCCACGCCACAGGAAACCATTCAAAACGGACTGGGCGGTGACTGTGATGACCATTCCCTCCTGATGACTTCCTGTTTGCAGTCAATCGGGGCTAGAACCAGGATTGTACTCATCAAAGGGCATGCTTACCCGGAATTGTATTGTGGTAATAAAGAGGAGTTTGAGGTCGCCAAACAGGTCATTATCCTGTTTTTTCCGAAGCCGCCGATTAAAGAAATATACTACCACGAGCTAAAAGGCGAGTACTGGATCAACCTAGATTATACCGCTAATCATCCCGGCGGCCCATATATGAATGATAAAGTTTATGCCCTCATTGAGCTCTGATGCCTAAATTTGCGGTATGAGTCAGTTTAACCATCTCCGGAAATATCACGGCTTTTTTAAATTCAAGCGGGATTTTGAGACGTACAGTTTAAAGAAAGCCAGAAGTTATGAGATCGTCATTCATTGGCTGCATAGCAAGCTTTCCAGGAATCAGTTTTTGCTTCTTTCAGGTATACTCGTAGGATGTGGTGCAGGTATGGCGGGCGTTGTGCTGAAAATGCTGGTCCACTATATCCACTATGTTATTACAAATAAAGTTCATTTCAATACACAGGTATTTTTCTACGCGATCTTTCCCTTTCTGGGTATAGTTTTGACCACTATCATTGTAGTAGTGTTTTTTAAAGGGCAGTCTCGCAAAGGGATTCCTGCTATTCTCCATGAGATCGCACAGAACTCCAGTTTGATTCCACCCGTAAAAATGTATTCCCAGGTATTACAGAGCGCTATTACTGTGGGATTGGGAGGTTCAGCGGGATTGGAAAGTCCCATTGCCGTAACAGGAGCCGCGCTGGGCTCCAATTATGCCAGGAATTATCATCTGCCCTATAAGGAACGAACCCTGTTGTTAGCGGCTGGCGCCACTGCGGGTATTGCATCTGCATTTAATGCGCCCATTGCCGGCATGATGTTCGCGTTTGAGATTTTGCTCACTGGCGTTGTATTTTCGGACTTTATGCCGTTGATAGTGGCTGCCGTCTGCGGTAGCTTACTCTCTAAAATCATTATGCAGGAGGATGTATTATTTCACTTTCAATCCCGCTCTGCTTTTAACTACCATAATGTACCTTTTTATATCCTATTGAGTTTATTGTGCGGCTTTTATGCCCGTTATTATGTAGTCGTTTCACAAAAAGTAGAACATTTTTTCCATGGACTGAAATGGAGTGCTATTCGCAGGGCTATCCTTGGGGGAATAATCGTTTCTATACTTTGCGTAGCCATGCCACCACTATTCGGCGAAGGTTATACTGACGTGAAAGCCCTGGCTAACGGACACGGAGAAACGATTTTACAGAACAGTTTCTTTCGCTATATCCCCGCTCAAAGCCAAATGTTGCTGATCTTCACGGGGGTTATATGTCTCTTTAAAGCATTTGCCAGCGCCATCACCATCCAAAGTGGCGGTAATGGTGGTAATTTCGCACCATCCCTGTTTGCAGGCGGATTCCTGGGATATTTCTTTGCACTACTCTGTGGGCAGCTCGGCTTTATAGATGTTCCGGTTACTAATCTTGTACTGGTAGGTATGGCCGGTGTAATGAGCGGTGTGATGTATGCCCCGCTGACCGCGATTTTCCTCATTGCAGAGTCCAGCTCCGGATATGATCTATTTATTCCGTTGATGATAGTGGCCACAGTATCTTACCTGATCGGCAAATGGTTTTCACCTATATCGCCGGAACTCAAAGCACTGGCCGAAGAAGGAAAAGTATTCACCCGCGCCCACGATAAAAACATTTTGTCACTCATTAGAATGGAAGATATCCTAGAAACAGATATACAAGCCATTTCTAAAAATGCGCCACTGCGACAACTAATTGACCTCATCAAGGTGGGCGACAGTAGCAATATCGCGGTAGTCAATGACAAAGGGAATTTTGAAGGACTCATTGCATTGGATAATATCAGACCTATCATGTTTAATCCTGATCTGTATGATACCATGAATGTGCGGCAACTCATGAAAGCGCCGCCTGTCGTGGTAGACATCGATGATAATATTGAAGTGGTGATTAAGAAATTTGATGCTGTGAATGCTTGGCACCTGCCAGTAGTAAAGGATAAAAAACTGTTGGGGATGATCTCCAAATCCAGAATACTCAACCAATACCGTAAATTGTTGCAAGAATATTCTGAGATATAAATTCAAAATTTTCGCCTCGTATGGCCCGTGTACTCATCAATTTTGCACACCCAGCCCTGGAGAAATCCAGGATGCATGCCCATCTGGTTCCCATGATTAAAAGCATGCCTGGCATCACTTTCAACGATCTGTATGAACGTTATCCAGATCTGGACGTGAATGTAGCGCGTGAGCAAGAATTACTTTCCAAGCATGATATCATCCTGATGCAGCATCCGATGTATTGGTACAACGCCCCAGCCATTGTTCGCCAGTGGCAGGACCTGGTACTGGAACATGGGTGGGCATACGGACATACCGGTAATGCGTTAAAAGGGAAATATATGTCCAATATTATTTCTGCTGGTAGTCGGGAGTTAGAGTATAGGAAAGGCGGGAGACACGGATACCCCTTGCAGCAGTTTTTACTCCCATTCACGCAAACGGCGATACTCTGTAATATGCATTATGTTTCTCCATATGTCATTTACGGCGTACATCGTATGGATAAATCCGATATCCTGGCGGAAGTACAGCGATTGAAGTCGGTATTAGAAAAATTAAAATCGCCGGATTTTGATGTGAATACCCTCAACAGTATTCAGGATCTCAACGAACTTATACAGGAACCTATTCAAAACGCATAATATGGATCAGCATTCGTTACTTTTTCAGGCGATGGTATACTTGGCATCGGCCATTCTATTTGTACCATTGGCAAAGAAAATGGGATTGGGCGCAGTGCTGGGCTATCTGCTCGCCGGTGTTATCATTGGGCCTTCAGTAGCTGGTTTTATAGGAAAAGAAGGGGAAGACATCATGCACTTCGCGGAATTTGGGGTGGTAATGATGTTATTCCTGATTGGGATGGAGCTGGAGCCCGCCTTGCTGTGGCGCCTCCGATCCGCCATACTCGGGCTTGGAGGCTTACAGGTAGTGTTGAGTACCGCCGCTATTGCTGGTGCCGCATTGCTATTGAAAGTACCACTAAGCGCTGCTTTCGCCATAGGTATGATTATGTCGTTATCCTCCACCGCAATAGTGCTACAAACGCTCAACGAAAAGGGGTGGATGCCCACGGCAGCCGGACAAAGCTCCTTTGCCGTATTGCTTTTCCAGGATATTGCGGTTATCCCTATGTTGGCCATCTTTCCGTTGTTGGCGGCAAATGCCGTCGCTACGGATAATACTGGGCATTCGTTGCGAGATAACCTGCCAGCTTGGGGACAAACGCTCGTAGTACTGGGAGCAGTGATAGCCATCATCGTTGCTGGACGATATTTGGTAAGGCCCATCATGCATATCATTGCTCGCACGCGTGTCCGGGAATTATTCACCGCCACTGCTTTGTTGATGGTAGTAGCCATTGCTGTACTGATGAACCTGGTAGGTCTCAGTTCCGCTCTTGGCGCGTTTCTGGGCGGGGTAGTATTGGCGAATAGTGAATATCGTCATGAACTGGAAAGCGATATTGAACCGTTCAAAGGTTTACTGCTGGGGCTTTTCTTCATTGCAGTTGGCGCCTCCATCGACTTTGCACTGATTATGGAACAGCCCTGGACCATATTCGGGCTGGTATTAGGATTGATGGCGATCAAAGCCCTCATTCTACTAGGATTAGGTAAGGTGTTCAAGTTAAGTACAGATCAGAATTTGTTGTTTTCTTTCGCACTCTGTGATATTGGAGAATTTGCATTTGTATTATTATCCTTTTCTGCCCAATCCAATATTCTCGACAAACATACCACTGGTATGCTCACCGCAGTGGTAGCCATCAGTATGGCCATGACACCTTTGCTCATGCTGCTGTATGAAAAACTGGTTCAACCTAGGTTCACTATAACGGAGAAGTCTACACGCAATGCCGATGATATAGAAGACCAACATAATCCGGTTATCATTGCTGGTTTTGGTCGTTTTGGTAGCATTACTGGTCGTTTTCTGCGCGCAAATGGCATCAAGGCCACCATCCTGGATATGGACTCAGACCGAGTGGACGCATTGCACAACCTAGGTATCAAGGTATATTACGGTGATGCTTCTCGCTATGACCTATTGGTAGCGGCCGGAGCGGCCACCGCGAAGGTGCTGATTATTGCCATGGATGATTATGAGAAGACCACATCGGTAGTAAGAATAGTAAAAAAATATTTTCCCAATCTACAGATGTTGGTACGTGCCAAGGATAATGAAGACGCGTTTGAGTTGATGGATCTGGGCGTACTGCATATCTACAGGGAAACGGTGGATACCTCTCTGCGACTGGGTGCGGATGCCCTGGAGATGCTGGGAGTTCGTGCTTATCATAGTCATCGTGCGGCCAGAACGTTTCTTCGTCAGGATGAGAAAAGTCTTAAAAGCCTTTCTGCTACCCGCGATGATAAGAAAGAGTTTATCAGCGCGCTGAAAGAGCGTATTGAAGAAATGGAAAAACTGATTGCTTCCGATAAGATCAAAACCTGGCTGGATGAGGGCGAGGGCTGGGATTCTAGCGGTATCCGTGATGAAGCTAAGGGAGAACCCGACACTCCTGTCAAGAAATAAATTACTTATTCACATGTGAGATAATCAGCTCTGCTACTTTATGCAGTAGGTTCACGTCTACCTGTTTGGGGGAGTCGTGTAAAGGTTTGCTGGATACAGCGCGTACATAACCTTCTTCATCGGGTTCGAAGGTGATTTCCTGTTCTTCTATATCTACTTTATAAACCGTTTTAAAAGGGAGTTCGGAGGTACGTACTTCCAGTATATGTGGGTGTCCTTTATATTCGAACTTTAATGTAAAATTTGCTGTATGCATATTGGGTTATCGCTGTGCGAATTAGGCTTCCTTCTGTTTTTGCTGGTGGTAATAATGCCTGATCCTGTTCTTCTCATCTCTTGAAAGTTCATGGATATACCACATGGACAGATAAGCCAGTCCGCTGATGATAAAAATGTATCCGATGAAGCCAAGTGTGTGAAATAGTGATGACCATGCCCAGTCATTGGAATCGGCATACTGCGCTAAGATAGCCAAAAATGCGCCTACAGTTGTGAATATAATTGCGATTTTTTTCATGGGAGTTAGTTTGGGATAATCAATTGTATTAATACTTCGGTTACTGCATTCTGTCCTTATTACATACGTAAACGAATGAAACAGGGATCTTGTTACAAAAAATTTTTTAATAGGGTCACAAACGAATGAAGGCTTTACCCTTTGATAGGTAAAGCCTTCCAAAAATTTTGTTTTTAACCGGTTATAATTGCAGGCGTATATGTAGTTTATTGAGGCCCTTCACGAGGAACAACATCAATATTGCATAGCAAGCACTCCATAGTATTCCTGTTACACCTTGATCGAGCATTGCAGGCAATTGGATACCTAAGTATATCAGCAAGAAATAGACGATATTGGGTAGAATATAGGTCAGTAAAGGATTAGACCCTGCTGGTCTGAAAAATGTTGTCCATTTGTTAATTTGTTTTACATCGATGATGTAATAGAGTATAGAGAACACCACCACACAGATAGCGGCACTATTAAGGGCCCAACTGGGCGTTGCATTGATTTTTGAAATCTTGTACTGTGGGCGGAGGCAAGCGCTTGTTATCGACAGAATAATAAAAAATCCGCTCACCCTGGATATCAGTTTACTTCCTCTCAGATCGAGGTCTTCATCAAAATAAAACAGCGACAATAATAATCCACAGAGCACAATCGCCGTATGGATAGCATTACCTGCCTGACCGCCGATCCAGTCGTATTCACTGTCACGTATAAACGCTTGTTGAGAAATGGCATAATAGGCAATACATACCGCAATCATCAAGAAAATTCCTCCGGAAACACCTTTCACCAGTTGATAGATGATGCAGGCATAGAGATACGCCCACCCGATAAGGCCCAGGATACCCCACCACTGCGGCTCTAAATAGTGATCTCCAGCTTTTCCTCCCCTGTAAATCCATCCGAGGTATAATAGCAGTGCTATACCTAAACCCTTGAAGCACCAGGCAATCCAGGCTTGTTTGAAGCGATAAACATTCCAAGTAAGGATAACTGCTATATAAAAAAGGAGGGACCAGAGTGCCATCGGCATGCCGGTAGCGGCTGGATTGAGTCGGCTAGTATTCACCATGAAAAGGCCCAATACCAATAGGCCTAGTGTACGCCAGATGATATGCCATTGCAGTTGCCAGAAGGAATCGCCCTTTGCTAATCGGCTATTGATCGCAAAGGGGATAGACATACCTACAATGAAAAGGAAAGCGGGGAATACTACATCCACGAAGGTCATAGCATCTTCATCTGCATGGGCATGCTCCATCCAGTGCGGGATTCCGCTGACGCCAGCCACATTATTGACGAAGATCATGACGAGGATAGTGATACCCCGAAAGGCGTCGATGGATAAGATGCGCCCTTGTTTTAAGTTGTTTATCATAATGGAATTGCTTCTACAAAATACAATTTCATGTGACCAAAGTAAACAATTCTCCATGAGCGGATAAAGGCCAATGGTCAAAAGTTGTACCTTCAATATCAAACTATTTTTCTGCTTATGAAAAGATATGTCTTAGCCGGAATGGGAATTTCCGCGCTGGCTTTTTTTATGGCATGTAATCAGGGCCTT
Source organism: Chitinophaga sp. (assembly GCF_019236475.1). GTDB lineage: Bacteria > Bacteroidota > Bacteroidia > Chitinophagales > Chitinophagaceae > Chitinophaga. The sequence goes on along the minus strand of NZ_JAFAIX010000012.1, from coordinate 865,091 downwards.
ACTTCGGCCGAAAAATCCTCCTCCGAAGACCCGCTTGCAGCCCACAGGGATACTACTGTTGACCCCCGACATGATTTCTTTGACTATGCCAATGGTGGCTGGATCAAAGGGAATCCAATTCCACCGGAATATAGCTCTTGGGGAATCGGTAATCTCGTAAAAGAAGAATTATATAACCGTCTGCGCACCATTAATGAGAAAGCAGTGGCTAACCCGCAGGACCCTATTTCAAAGAAGATTGCGGCCTTTTGGCAATCTGGTATGGACTCCGCCAAATTGAATGCCGACGGTATCAAACCAATTGAAGGTCAACTGAAAGCGATTGACGCCATCACCAATCTGCAACAATTGGCACAAGTGAGTGCACAGTTGTCCAATTTCGCGAATGTACTTTGTGGCATTGGTGTAGCACAAGATGCCAAAAACAGTGAGGTAATGGCTGTTACCTTCTGGCAAGGAGGTCTGGGACTGCCCAACAGGGATTATTATTTCAACACAGACGACCGTACTGCTAAAGTACGCGCTGCCTATCCTGGGCATATCTCCAAAATGCTGCAATTTACAGGAATGTCTACCGCCGCAGCCGATGCAGCAGCCACAGACATCCTGAATTTGGAAACCATCTTGGCTAAAAACAGCCGTAAACTAGAAGCCCTTCGCGATCCTAACGCCAACTATAACAAGATGGCAGTTAGCAAACTGACGCAGATGGCGCCAAACATCGACTGGGCCATTTATTTGCAGCACCAGGGTATCGCCAAATTCGCGGATACCATTATCGTAGGTCAGCCTGAATTCTATACTGCCCTTAGCAATGCGTTGAAATCTGAGAAATTGGAGACTTGGAAAAATTACCTCAAATGGCAAGTGATTAATAGTGCAGCAGCCTATCTCAGCGATACCATCAGCAGTGCAGACTTTGCCTTTTACGGTAAGCTGATGCGTGGTCAGGAAAAGCAACAAGTACGTTGGAAACGCGTATTGGATGCTGAGGAATCCGCTATGGGAGAGGCTTTAGGCCAGTTATTCGTAAAAGAATATTTCAATGCCAATGCTAAAAAGAGATATGAAAATCTCGTAGAAGATATTCGTGGCGCCCTGAAAGTACGTATTCAGCACCTCGCCTGGATGAGCGACAGCACCAAAGAGAAAGCCCTCTACAAGCTGTCTAAAATCACTAAGAAAGTAGGTTATCCAGATAAATGGAAGGATTTCTCCGCAATGGATATCAAAGCACAGAGCTACTTTGATAACAGTCTCCAAGCACAAATCTGGTGGCATAATCACGAAATCAACAAGTTGGGCAAACCAGTAGATCGTACCGAGTGGGATATGACACCACAGACTTACAATGCGTACTATAACCCAAGCAATAATGAAATCGTTTTGCCTGCGGGCATCTTCACGGTGCCGGGTAAACGTGATGAAGAGTTGGATGATGCTTTGGTATATGGTTATGCTGGCGCTTCCACTATTGGTCATGAAATCACGCATGGATTCGATGATGAAGGTCGTCAGTTTGATGCAGAAGGTAACTTGAAAAGCTGGTGGACAAAAGAAGACGAAGAAAAATTCAATAAGCGTGCTGCCGTAATGGTGCAGCAGTTTGATGGTTATGTGGTGGTAGACAGCCTGCACATCAACGGAAAGGCCACACTGGGTGAAAATATTGCTGATTTGGGCGGTATTCTCCTGGGATGGGATGCCTTCCAGAAATCCGAACAGTTCAAAAAGAACGAGAAAATCGCTGGTTTAACACCATCTGAGCGCTATTTCCTTGGTTATTCCCTGGGTTGGCTGAGTCATACTAAAAAAGAGGACCTTGCCAGAAGAGTATTGGTAGACGTGCATTCTCCGGCTAAATTCCGCGTAAACGGACCTTTCAGCGATTTAGATGCATTCTATGATGTGTATGGACTGAAGCCAGGCGACCGTATGTACAGACCTGATAGTCTCCGCGTACGTATCTGGTAATAACCTGAAATCCGCTTTTTCTCATTAATTTTGCGGACAAATTCAGAAATACTTTGATTGAGAAAAAACAAGTAGTAAAACAGGAAGAACGGGCCGTGATTGTAGGTGTAATCACGAAAGACCAGAACGAGCGCCAGGTACAAGAGTTCCTGGACGAGCTGGTATTTCTTGCCGAAACGGCGGGAGCTCAGACTGTAAAACGTTTTACTCAAAGACTAGCACATCCCGACAGGGCCACCTTTGTAGGGAAAGGAAAGCTGGAAGAAATACATCAGTTTATAGCTGGCAGAAATATAGACCTGGTCATATTTGACGATGAACTGACCGGTTCACAGATATCGAATATTGAGAAGGTGCTGAAGGTCAAGGTAATTGACCGTAGTGACCTGATCCTGGATATTTTTGCCCGTCGCGCCCGTACTGCGCAGGCGAAGGTGCAGGTAGAACTGGCTCAGTACCAGTACATTCTGCCTCGACTGCGTGGTATGTGGAGCCACTTGGAGCGTCAAGGAGGTGGTATTGGTAGTAGGGGTCCGGGGGAAACCGAAATTGAAACGGACCGTCGTATCGTAAAGGACAAAATTTCGTTGTTGCGTAAACGTTTGGCTGAAATAGACAAACAGGCGCTGACACAACGGAAGGAGAGAGGGGAGTTTATTCGTGTAGCCCTGGTTGGTTATACCAACGTGGGTAAAAGTACCATCATGAATATGCTTAGCAAAAGTGAGGTATTTGCTGAAAACAAACTCTTCGCCACCTTGGATACCACCACTAGGAAAGTAGTTTTCGAACAAACGCCTTTCCTCCTCAGTGATACCGTAGGGTTTATCCGTAAACTGCCGCATCACCTGGTAGAGAGCTTCAAATCCACATTGGATGAGGTGCGCGAAAGCGATATTCTGCTGCATGTAGTGGATATTTCCCATCCGCAATATGAAGAGCAGATCGAAGTGGTAAACCGCACTTTGCAAGAACTGAAAGCCTTCGAAAAGCCCACCATCCTGATCTTTAACAAAATGGATCTCTATGAAGCCAACACCTTTGATGAATGGCTGGATGAGGAGATCAAGCAAGATATACTCCGTCAACTGAAGACAGGTTGGGATACCAAAACCAATGGTAATACCGTGTTTATTGCTGCCATTGAAAGGAGAAATATCGAAGAACTGCGCAAAACCATTATGGATAAAGTAGCACAGTTATATCGTGAACGTTATCCGTATAAAACAGAATTCTTCTATTAATGTCCAAACAATACACATGGTATAAACTGGATGAATTCAGTTTACCTGTTACAGAATCGGATATAAAAATATTGGAAGTAAATGGCAAAAAGCTGTGCTGCACATTATTTGGCGGGCAGCTTTTTGCTTTTGCGTATAAATGTCCTCATGCCAGTGGTATCATGGCCGATGGTTTTATCGACAATGCGGGGAATGTTGTTTGTCCGTTACACCGTTATCGTTTTAGTATTAAAAACGGGCGTAATGTAAGTGGAGAGGGGTATTTCCTGAAAACGTATCCTGTCGAGCAGCGTGAAGACGGTTATTTCCTGGGAATGGAAAAGAGTGGGTGGCTATGGTAAGGCAGTTATCATTCTGTTAAGTGTACAGGTAACTGTTGATGGTATGGCGATAGAAAAGTAATTTTTCATCATGCCTACAACTAATTTCCGACCTGCCAACGTCTCCGAGCGGCAAGTATGGCGATGGATCATCGTGATGTTGATATTGCTGCAGTTTAGTGCCTTATTTGTTCCCCTGCTGGAGCCCGACGCTGCTTTATATGCCGTCATTTCAAAAAACATGGTGCTTCGGCACGATTACCTGAATCTCTTCTTGGAAGGCCATGATTGGCTGGATAAACCTCATTTCCCCTTTTGGGTGACTGCACTCAGTTTCCAGATTTTCGGTATACATACTTGGTCGTATAAGTTACCTGCCATATTGTTCCTGTTGATGGGCGCATGGTATACTTATCGTTTTGCCCGAGACCTTTACGGTGAAGATGTAGCCCGGTGGAGCGTTTGCATACTGTTGACAGCCGAGCATCTAGTGCTTTCCAACAATGATGTAAGGGCAGAGCCGTATTTAACGGGACTTATCATCGCGGCTGTATATCATTTTCATCGTCGACAGGTACTACCAGGGGCCATATTCACGGCGTGTGCCATCATGACCAAAGGGATTTTCGCGATTGTGCCCATAGGAGCCGCCATAGGAGGGCAGGTGATATTCACCCGTAATTGGATGGAGTTACTGCATTGGCGTTGGTTGGTAGCGATTGTATTGACATTTTTGTTTATCACTCCAGAATTATATGCCCTGTATCAGCAATTTGATATGCATCCAGAGAAATTAGTTTTTGGGAGACACGCAGTATCCGGACTACAATTTTTCTTCTGGGACAGCCAATTTGGGCGTTTTATGAACACGGGGCCTATCAAGGGTTCTGGGGATCCCTTCTTTTTCTTTCACACTGTTTTATGGGCCTTTCTGCCTTGGTCAGTGATGTTGTATGCAGCGGTAATTCAATTTTTCCGGCGCTTTAAATCAGAGAAGGACTTTCAGTGTATTTGTGGTGCCCTGGCTACGTTCCTCTTGTTTTCTTTGTCTAGGTTTCAGTTGCCGCATTATCTAAATATCGTATTTCCATTTTTCGCCATACTGACAGCCCGATATATTTTATCACTGGAAACAGAAAAAGGGTTGAAATTTTTCCGGGTAACACAGTATACCATCATTATACTGGTAGCGGTTTTGGGAGTAGTAATAGACTTATTATACAAGCCAGCCATGCATCTCCTTTGGCTGATTCCTGCCGGGGCATTGATTCTGTTGTATATCCTGCTCCATTATTGGATGGGTAAAACAACGCGTCAGGCGGTATTTTATCGTTCTATAGCTATCAGTATTTTACTGAATTTATATCTGAATACGGTACTATATCCTGATATGATGCAGTACCAGAGCGGCACAACAGTGGCAGCATTGGCCAACAAACAACAGCCAGGAAAGCCTATTCGGATGTACAAGGCACATTCCTATTCGCTGGAATTTTACGCCAAAGCGCCTGTCAGCGCATGTGACACGCTGTGTGGTCCGGGGCTGTATTATACCAATGCCGAAGGATTGGCTATCATCTCCCGATATCATATTATTCAAAAATTTCCACAATTCTGGGTGAGTAAGCTGGACTTGCCATTTGTGAGAAAAGCGACTCGCGCTGGGGTTTTAGAAGAAAGGTACCTGGTCGAAGCATATTAAATTATTTTTTAAAACTGGCTATGGCAGGCAGTTTCCAGGCATACTTCCAAATTTTTTCAAAAAAACTGAAATAAGATTTTGCAGAAATGAAAATTTGCCTATTTTTGCAATCCCAAATCGCACAAACGGTACGGGAAAAATTCCTCCTTAGCTCAGTTGGTTAGAGCATCTGACTGTTAATCAGAGGGTCGCTGGTTCAAGTCCAGCAGGGGGAGCGAAGGAAAAAAGCCTGCTAACATATGTTGGCAGGCTTTCTTGTTTTTACTATCTTCATAACTCACATATCCATCCAACAGCTTTTTCATAAAGCATCTATCAAGGACAACTTATGAAAGTTAAAAAACTCCATATTGAGTCGCATAAACACCTGAAGGATCTGACACTGAATTTTACTTATCCAGAAGGACATGAGCTGGCAGGCCAGCCATTGAAACGGGTTTGTATTATTGGGCAGAGCGCTACAGGGAAGACGACGATATTGGACTTGCTGCAGGAAAACTTATTTCTCCTCTATTATACAGGCATAGATATAAATAGTAATAAAACATTACGCAGATACCCACCATCATCATCTAAATATCCATTAACTGGAAGCGTTGAATATGAGCATGAGAGCGGACCAATTATAGTAAATAAAAAAGAGGCAATTTTCAATGGAAAAATATCCTCTGAGAGCAATGGAAAAAGTTTTATCGAGGATTACTTCAGCAGATTTATCAAGTTGGTTTATCTTGGCTCAGACTCCATTAACGATGCATCCATTCGTGTCTTTGATCAAAATCCATCCGACTTACTCCATAATTTGCCACAAAATAATCAAGAATGGCTTCAATCTTCAGGGGATCACCAACACTACATGTTTGAATTCTCTGAGAGCCAGGACCTACATGTCTGGAGTTCACTACTTGACGATATTTTGAAATACAGGAAAAAAATTACTCAAATGGCGTCAGAGCTAATCAGCAAAGGCTCCATGACCCCAGCAGAACTTCAAGAGTGGTTAAAATCGAACCCCAATCCCCTCATCGATTTTGCCAAAAACTTTAACCCAATTTTAGAACGATTGAACCTGGAGGTCGATATTATAGATACAGAATATCCAGTTCCGATCAAACCTAAATTCGGCAGGAATGTCATCCCGATTTCGAAATTGAGTACAGGAACAAAAGGGCTGTTACTCTCATTTTTCCCTTTGCATCAGCTCAATACCAAGGATGCCATCATTCTAGTAGACGAGCCTGAACGCTCCTTATTCCCAGATATTCAGGTAGAATTGATCTCACATTACGAACGCCTGGCTCCTGAAGCACAATTAATCGTAGCTACACACTCTCCATTCATAGCAGCGGCTTTCCAGCCATATGAAAGATTCATCCTCTATTTTGATGAAGATGGAAATGTTGCGGTACGAAACGGACAATCTCCCATCGGAGATGATCCAAATGATATTCTCAAAAATGATTTCCAGGTAAACTATTATAACGAAGCCGGGCAAAAGGCCTATAGAGATTATCTAGCCCTGAAACAAAAAATGTCTCAGGAAACTGACATCCAGAAAAAGAAAGCATTATTATTAGAATTAAACCATCTCGGCAATCAATATAATTTCTAATGCGGCGAGCAACCAAAGACCCCAATAGCCTTATTCTTAGCAAGAACCTGACGTATAAGATCAATAACTCTGCGAATAATAAGAAGATAGCCGATATCCTTTATAAGGAACAAAAATGTTATTGCGCCTATACTGATGAGTTTATCAGCAGAACAGATGCAAGTGATATTGAGCATTTCAACCCAACACTCAAGAATACTATCGCAGATAACTACAACAATTGGTTCTTAGTAAAAACTCAATGGAATAAAGAAAAAAGTGAAAAATGGGGAGATTATCAACCTGTGCTTCATCCTACTGATCCTGCTTTAGAAGATAGGATTATCTATTATGATGGAGATTATGTAGTCGCAAATCTGAATGATACTGAAGCTAAGAACCTGGTCAGGATCTTAAAACTGGATGATCCAGCTCTAGCTGGAAAACGCAAGAAATATATTGACCGCAAAAAGGAAGAAATAACCGCATTTGGAGGTGATGCTGTCACATTTTTTAATGTGTTACTGGAAGCTGACAACTGCCAAATATCCTACCTCAGAGCCATCAAAGAGGTATTCAAGATTGACATCTGGCAGTTGATCCCATAATCCCTAATTCCCCTCATAAATATGCGGATACCTTGCCGTCAATTTCGTTGACCAATGGATATTCCCTGTCATCAGGTATTGCAGCCCCTCCAAATATTTACGAATAGCCTTGTTATAAGCTGGGTACCGAGAAAGTAACACCGCCGATAATAGTTCGAACTGATGCACTTCTTCATTATGCACCCTCACCGCCTCGCTGATAGCCGCCTCCATAGAGAGACTCCAAGCGTTGCTAAGCACGGATACTAAGTTAAATGCAGCTCCCGCCGTAGAACGACTCATTTCCTTGGATAAAGAAAACAGGTCATTGCTATAGCAAATCGCATTACGACAATGCCCCGTCAATCTTGCATAAAGCACAGAGGAAGTAATCTCCTCTGGTAGGTTTACATCCCCCATCATGGTCAAGCAATCAGTGGCCAGATGAGCAGCACCTAGGTATTGCCGAAGCAACTGGTAATCGCGAAGCGCCGGCTTTTTGGCGTGTAGAATATGCTTCAACTGCCAGAGACTTCCAGCAAACATATCCCTGATATTCTGGACAAAAGTTTGCTGCCATTCCACCGTACTGATTTCCCTTGCTCTTTGCCAGAAATCATTGAACGCACATAATGTTTTCTGCGTTCCGTTATAGGTCCCTTTATGTAAGACTTCCATGAATTTCCCTTCTAACAGCAGCATTTCTTCTGGAGAATTGAAAGTGGTGGTTTCATCCATATGATCGTCTACTAGAAATAAAAGGGCATTAAGATCACACCAGGTTTCCAACGCTTTTTCAGAAGCATTTGGATAACTGCTTACAATAAGGGCTGCAAAATGGTGTTTTTCATAAAAATCAAACTGCTCCTCATTGTGCAAGAGTTCAAATTTTCGGAGCCATGCTTGTGTATGGACGGCAATTTTAGTAGTTAATGCCTGGTCTGCCCAGGTGGCATATGGGCAATATAGTCTGGGGATGCGATAAAGATGCATAGAAAGATGGTTTAAAACAATATCAGATCTGGGCGATTTTTTTCGATTGTTATATTGTCGCAGTAAAACGATTTAAAAAAGGGAAAGTTCATTTTTACCCTATAATTCTATTGTTGACAGTTGCAAGAGTCTGTCCAGTAGTTATATTTGTGAGACACGTGTAACCCATATGTCAACAAGCACTTATCAAAAGAAATTCCAACTCATTATTTTACCGGTTCTATTAACCGGATTAGCATTCATCCTGGGTTATTCCTTCTTGCGATGGTTACTGGATATCCGGTTACGTGTATTGCCACTTAAACATGATGTCATTACAACTGTATTGCCAATATTATTGGCGGTAACTCTTGTGTTACTTTTTCGTCCACGGTTTAAAACGATTCAGTTTAAGGATAAGTCATCGCTCTGGCTGATGTTTGTTGCCGCATTGATGTGCTTAATCCCTACGCTTCTCTTTCAGCAGTATCTTGAAAATATATCCTACCAGGAGATACAGGTAAAATTTCCAGGACAGATCAACAGTAAACAGTATAACCGCAATTACAATGTTGGGACCTATGTGCCAGACCTTTCCCATGTGGGCGTTTATCATATGACTTATACCAGTGGCGGTCGATATGAGTCTACGCTGAATTTTAGTACCTATATCACATTCCCATTATACGACAAACCATCCGATACCGCAGGGACACCTCAAGTATGGTATTGCCTTCAATATATGACCAGCACCAGCAATGAATCATCTGATTCCATTAATGAAATGGCATTTCGAAAGCATAAAGCCCTTGCTCCTGCATTCCTCCAGCGGGAGTTTTCCCAGATGGGACATACATTTGAACGAGAGCCTACATCTGAATATGCCGATTATTATCTTCGGGCCATCAAGAAAAAATATCCTGATTTACATGGCACACCTATTCTTTTGAAACCTGCCACCACACACAGTAGTAGCAGCGAATCCCTGATGTGGATAAGCTTGAGTTTTGGCATAGGCGCTGCTATCTTTATCTGGATAGTCCTTGCCAAGCCATTCGACGAAAAAGCCTTAAACCAATATCTTTCAGGTAAACCGTTTTCACAGGACATGCTGGGACAAATCCTGCATTTTCTAAATCCAAAGGGAGAGTATCCAGGAAGTGCCATTATGATTAACATCAATCTGGCTATTTACCTGATAATGATTTTAATGGGAGTACCGATTTCCTCCGCCCCAGCCAGCACCTTGCTGGATTATGGCGCCATGTATTACCCCTATGTAATGGATGGACAATACTGGCGCATTTTCACCGCTATTTTCATTCATTCCAATGGACTGCATATCCTGTATAACATGATGGCATTGGGCATTGCGGGCGTCATGCTGGAAAAACTGATTGGTCCGAAGAAGTTCATTCTTTTCTATCTGATCACTGGCGTAATAGCAGCAGTTGTATCTATGTTCTGGGACAAATCCAGTATTCAAATGGGCGCTTCCGGGGCAATTTTTGGGCTTTTCGGCGTCATTGCAGGCATGTTGCTGCGTAAGGCAATTCCAAAGGACACAAGAGCTCCTTATTGGGTAATTCTGATAGCCTTTGTAGGATTATCCCTGCTATTGGGCTTGGTCATGCCGAATGTGGGCAATGCGGCTCATATCAGCGGGTTGATTGCCGGAGTATTGCTCGGCCTGTTGCCCTATAAGGCGCTTCAAACCAAATAGCTTAAATTGTGTTATAGTTAAAACCCTCTGTTCCATTAAAGTTTGTTAAAATGTCGTACCGCATTTCTTTTTGTACGGTCTGCATGAACCGTACGGAACATCTCAAGATCACACTTCCCCAGAACATAGCGGATAACCTTGACTATGGTAATATAGAATTCGTGCTGCTCAACTATAATTCTTCAGACGATATGCATGAATGGGTGTTTTCCACATTGGGAAAATATCTGGAAAAAGGTATCCTGAAATATTATCATACTATCAGTCCGGAATATTTCCAGATGAGTCATTCAAAAAATATGGCTTTTCGGCTGGCCCAGGGAGACATACTCTGTGGGATGGATGCAGATAACTTCGCCGGGAAAGGATTTGCGGCATATGTGAATGAACAGTATACCCACAACAATCAAGTTTTTATGATGCCACCTCCTATTGGTCCGGAAAAGAAGAGATGGGATGTGCAAGGAAGAATATGTGTGTATAGAGACGACTTCTACACACTGCGGGGATATGACGAACGGGTGAAGGAATATGGCTATGAAGATAAAGACTTCAAACAACGGCTTCTCGCACTCGGTCGCGAAAAAGTGGTGATCCGTGATGAAGCTTTCCTTCAAGCCATCCGACATGATGATAAAATGCGCATCAGTGGTGGCCTTGCAGAGAAAAATTTCAAGCAACTGTTTATCTGCACTGAGGATATTCCTGAAATTATTTACCTACAGGATAACAATAATTTTGAGAAAGTACAGGTAGATCCAGCCCTACTAAACTATGATGGAAAAGAGTTGCTGAAAACACCTATCCGCAGGATGTATTGCGGTAGCTATGAGAAATCCGGCGATCAATACCTCTTGTACAGAAAGAATCACGAGAAATGGCTGTCTCTCTCTATTCTTCATAACGGCCATCTCAGAACCCAGGACCAGCGCGAGTATCTGCCTATTCCTCCTGGGCAACTCAGTGAAAACTTCTTATTACAAAGAGCTATTTATCTCGGTAAAAAAATTTATGAATCCAACAGGCAAAACAGAAACCTTATCAACCCAGATGGATTTGGGCAAGGTTTCGTTTTTACGGACGATCCTCAACAGACCATCGTTCTGGACTAATTGAATTTTATTTACCTTTCGCGGAATATTCCTATAACGATGAAATATATAATGGTTACCCTGTGGCTTACTATGAGCCTCTGTACTGCATTTGCGCAAAGAAGTAATATTGAAGAATTGGCTACTATTACCACACTAGAAAATACTGTTCCCCGCCAACTGCATCATTTGTTGATTATCTCTTCCGGGCCGATGTCTAGTCGGAAGATAGCCCTGGATATAAAGTATGCCCTCGATAAACAACTAAAAGGGGGGAAATTTGCATCCACCATTGTACACCTTGGAGGTATGGAAGATTGTACCACTGAAAATATTCAAAAAGCATTAAACATGCATCCACATGATGCCGCATTGCTCATTACTCCACAATTGGACACGCTTCCAAATAAAACTTACTCCCCGAAACCATTGCCAGATTATCTTTCGGTGGCATTACTTGTCGTCACTGGCGTAAAAGATCCCTACAGGCCGAAAGCAAAAAGAGAATATGCCCAACAGATGATGATTCTTAACCTACTGGAAGGGACCAATGCCCAATCGCCTTTCTGGTCAGGCCAGACTTTAAAAATGACCGATCTAGGCTCTGGAAGATACTACCAACGCCTGGTGGAAACGATGCTGAATACCTTAAAGGAGCAACATATTTTTTTAGGGAGTTAAAAAAATTTTCTTTGAATTGTAAATACATTTATTACATTTGCGACCCGGAATTCTCCAAACGGCAGATTTCCTGGGAGTTATACAAATTCCTCCTTAGCTCAGTTGGTTAGAGCATCTGACTGTTAATCAGAGGGTCGCTGGTTCAAGTCCAGCAGGGGGAGCACTACTAGACAACGGTTCAGGATTTTTTCCTGAACCGTTTTTCTTTGCCTGTAAATCCTTATTAATCCTGAGGAGGACATCAACAGCTGGTGTATACTTTGGGGTTTGATAACAATCATTTTCAAAAGTCAGTTTATCATCCAGTATTACATTCAGTATTCGCCGTTTTACTTCAACATCGGCTTTTATATACCACTGTGCCAAATCTTTCAGTAGTACTGTGCTTTTTGACAGATACGTTTTGAATTCTGCGTTTAAGTCTGATTCCAAAGCAGCTTTATCTGCTGTGAGGTTGTCGATTAGGTCAGTAAGTTTTCTGCGAACACTATTATAGGCCTCTGCAAGAATGCGGTCATTTACATAATCATCCTCTTTGCTGTCCAGCTTTCTTTTACAATCTTCGATTTGTTTTGAGATTGTTTTAATCTGCTTTTTCACATCATTACCGTTTTTATCAAATGTGTTTTCAAGTATTTGTTGGTAGCAGGTTATTATATGATCATCAACAGAGAAGGTGTCAATCAGTAAATTTTCAAATTTTTCATTAGCTCCAAGCGCGTTATACCGGTGGTGCCCTTCCTGGCATTGATAATATACAAATCGTCTATTTTTTACGGCGCTTGAGGTCATATTTTTCTTGCAGGTAGGGCATCTCATAAAGCCACGTAAGGGATGCCGTTGGTCCTGCTGCCTGATATTTTTAGTTCGTTTCCTGCCTTTAAGTAGTTTCTGCACATCGTCAAACAACTTTTCTTGAATAATGGCAGGATGTTGTCCTCTGGCATAATGTGCCTCTTCATCAGCAGTAGCTTCAATCTTCACATATCCAGCGTAAACCTTGTTTTTGAGAATATTAATAAATGCTTGTTTAGATAGAGGTCTTTTCCAAGCATGTTTTTTTGTGACAGTTTTTTGCACCTCTGGAATAGAATACAGTCCTGTACTGTACATTTTGAAGGCATCACGAATAAAATCTGCTTTCTCATCATTGATAGTTAATGATGATGTGCGTGCATCTTCTCTGTGATATTTATAACCGAGAGGCGCAGTACCAGCCCATTTTCCCTGCTTGCGCATGATTCTCATGGCATCTTTGGTTCTTTTTTTAATTTTTTCACGTTCAATATAGCCGCTGGTAATATAGACAGTAAGTAATAGGTAATTTTCGGGATTTGATAAATCCAATGGCTGCTCAACAGCGTCCAGTAGAATCCCTTGTTTTTTAAACTGATTGATGACGGAGAATGAATCATCGATGTTTCTTGTAAACCGATCCCAGCGTGTAAACAATATGTAGTCTACTTCTTTCTTATGGTGCTTGATGTATTCAGTCATTTTTTTCCACTCTGGTCGGTTGAAATCCTTTGCTGAATAGTCTTCTTGATAATGTTTGAGGATGGTAATGTTTTTTATTTGACAATATTTTGTCAGTGTTTCTTTTTGGTGATCGAGGCTAAATCCGTATGCAGCCTGATCATCAGTTGATACGCGTGTATATAAAATTGCATTCTTCATGAAAAAAGTTTACTGAAAATTAAAAAGATGTTAGCGTTAAGAAAGCCTGGTGTTTTTAAGGTATTCGCCACCAAATCGCTCTCGCTCAGTGCGTACATATCCATCACTTTGAATAAAATACATACTTAGGCTTGACGGAGGAAAGCTTTCAGTATTGAAATCTACCCTTTGCTGAATGGCATTTATCTTTATGCCCAATCTTATAAGTTTGCGAATAAATGCCATCCCTTCCTTTCTATATAGAAATAGTCGATCCCAGCGTGTAATAAGTATCGTATCATATGCTTTGCTGTAAATTTTAGGCAAGAGGCATGTGATAGGCAGATCGTTGAATTCATAGTCCACGATTTTTTGTTCTGTGCAATGTTGTAGCAATTTATCCTTCTGATAGTCGAGTTGAAACCAAGCCTTATCCAGCTTAGTATCAGAAACGTGTAATAGTGTTTTAGACATTATGTTATTTCGTTATATTTTAGAAAATAAATCTCCCTTAAATTGAGCCGCTCAATTTTAAAATGGGATTATTTAACCGCGTTAGCTTTGTATTCTATTTGCGCGAGTGTGTTAAGGAGTTCGAAGAGGAGCTGGGCTTCTGTATGGCTTATAGGTACGCCGGCGCCTTTCCAGTATGTGATAAACTTTTCAAGAGTATCCATTTCCGTAATTGGAATGGGCTACACCTGATTTCGTCAGGATATGCAGCTGGTGCTACCATAGTAAGATGTTCTCTTAGCATTAAAAAAGTATAGTGTTAGTATAATTATAGTTTTACATATCGGTCAGCAAAGAGCCCATTGGGCCTGAACCTGATATTGAGATCGCCTTTACTCCCTGTTGTGTATTCAGATAGTCTGGCGTTCTTGTCAAGAGTCAGCATTTCCTTGCCAGTACATTCAGCGATTTTACCACTTCTAACTTTTAATATTATCTCTTCATATCGACCATGTATGATGTGTTGTAGTATTTTCATTAGGAGGTTAATATTTTCATTATTAGCATCTCCGCCGAAAAAGTGGTAATACATGAACTGCAAATGCAGATTTGCTCTCTCTAGATGTACACGGGCCATCCTAATGTTTGGTTCATGCTTTTTAGTAGGAGCGCATTGCGAATTATTCTTCTGAATCATTTGTGTTTGTTTTACGCAAAATTATGGCAAAATATATTCAAAAGCATGCCTCGGTAACTCGGAACTAATTGATTTTGAGTTAATAAGATGCAGTTACGAGCCGAAAAAAGTTATTTCAGATAGAATGATTTTCAAGTTATTGATTTTCATTTTTTTAAGTGTATCAGATATTGACATTGCGATTTTTAATTATTTGTAGAGGTTTTCTAAAAAAAATCCAAAGAATTTTTAACTTGATAAGATTAATTACAAGACACTATCGTAAACCCTCAAGGGCAGGCTGTTTTGTTGTTTTTTGGTGAGAAATGGGCAGGTTTATTAATTCTGAGCGGCTTTTCCAGCTTATTTTAATTGTTCCATAAAGAAGCCTGGAAAGCTAATTTGAGGTGAGGAAATAGGTGAAAGAATCATTTTTAGGTGCATTATATGTGTATGTTGAGGTATAGAACGGCTGAAAATTAAAAGGGCCGTCAATTGGACAGCCCTCCTCTTAATAAAGATTATTTTTGAACTGGTTAAGTATTTTTTGATTGGGACTGCTGAATAGTGCAAAAATATTGTCAGCATTAGCCACAGACTTTGCGTGAACCTTCACCTTCTCTCCTTCTTCCTGTAGGGTGATCATAATTTCACCGTAGACAGTGAATTTTTTATAATCTCCCGTTAACTGATTCAGAATGGGGTTTACTTTGATTTGGGTAAACCCACCTGCTGATAATGCGTTCTCAATTCTCTGCATCAAATCAGGTAGTTTTCCATGAACAATGAAATTTTCTTCTTTGCTTTTTCTGATTGCCATAACTATTTTTTGAAGTTGAAATTTTTATAGAGTAATGCTGATGCCTATTATACCCATGGTGATCGCGAAAGCATAACCAGTAATTACAAGGTTAATAGTTGATTGATCTGATTCTTCCATAACGTTAAGAGCATGATTAATTATGCCTTGGTAACCGTTCTGATACTTGCATTGGGATATTGAGCTGCTGCAATTCTCCTTGCCTCAACTTCATTAGGAGCCTCAATGATTGGGTATATACTTCGGGAAATGCCGAATTTATCTGTGTATACCACAAGTACTTTGAATTTGATAGATGTTCCCATATTGTATTTTTTATGCGTGAAAATTGTTGAAGACATTTTTTCGATCAGTATGCACCTATGTTTACATGAAACTTTCGCATTTCATATTGTTGATAAAATATTAAAACCATTTATAGGATGTGTTGGGCTGACAGCGCCGTAATAGATAAACATCGCCATTAGTAACAGCGAACTAATAGTTACAAGTGCCAATACAATGATGAGGAATATCGACAGTCTTTTATACAACATTACCCGTTCCTCCATTTCATTTCTGATTCGTATTTCAGTATGAGTTACGGCTTGTTTTACTGCTGCTTTAAGGACTTCCATGCTAATCTTGTTATCAAGTTTGGTCATATTAGCTGAGGATTATTTCGAAAATCTCAAAAGTAGATTGTGGATTAAAGCATCCTGAGTGACAATAATCTGTATACAAAACCCGAGAGCCATGATTAGACAAATTGTAACACCCACTATAAAACCCAGTAGAAATTCAGTTCCTTTCCAAAACGGATCTGTCTTTGTTGAGGCATTTTTGGAATGCAGGTAGTCGCTATTCATAAGTAGCAACCGCGTTTAAGGGAATCTTAATTTCAAAAATTTCAGTGGCTTCGTTCGACATCCAGAAAGTGATCATATGTTCCTAAAGTATTTGGGGGTGAAGTATTCTATAAGGAGAGCAGCGGAACTGGGTTGCATAAAAGCAAAAAAGCATGGAGCTCTACTTGTTGCCCCGTCGAGTTGCGGCCCCGGGTACTAACAAGCGAGCCCACGCTTTTTTGCATGAGCATCGCTGTCTTATCCCGGGGCCGCAAAACTCGACAGGATTAAGAACGATACAATGCGATCAATAACTTAGGTGACCGCAAAGCTAGTATTTTGAATGGAAAGTTTAATGTCTGAATCTATCCAGTAAGCATATTAAAAAGTTATTTCCAAATTTAATTAAAATCTTTAAAATATTAAATTTTTCATTTAATGAAATAAGTATTTTATTTAATACATCGTCATTGTCTTTACCTTGCCTGTAATGACAAAGGATAAACGATATAATACGGTGAGATTACTTTTTGAAGCAGGTAGCATCAATAGTCTTGCGGAAATTGTTGACATTATTCCAAAATCAGTTCTTGCAGCCGATCTAGGATTGCATTATTATCAGTTTCTAAAAAAAATGCAGGCTCCAGAACTGTTTTCAATCAAGGAGCTTGTTACGATTGCAAGCCTTATCGGTGTGGACACCGCGCTTATTGTCACTCCGATAGTTACTGTAGCAAAGAAGAAGATAGGCAAGCAACACAAATAGATGTTACCACTGTCTAGCAACCTGTAAATATTTTCCTATAGTATTCAGTTTCAATGTGGTCGAGTTTTCTTATATTTATATAGTTGAAACTAGCATATACCTATTAATCGTACTCAATTTTAACCTTAATTATCAATATGCCTGCCCCAGCACAGTATGAAAGATTAATTCTATCCTTAACAGATGATGATTTGGAGAAATTTGTGCTTGACTGGGTTGATCAACAGAAAAGCAAGTATGTACGTTCTCAAAAGTTTTCTGGCCCAGGTGATGCTGGTCGAGATGTTGTAGGCTTTCTGACCAAAGAGTATCATAGTGGTCCTTGGCATAATTATCAATGTAAACAGTATGCGAAGAAGCTTGTCACTAGCCTGGCAGTTAGTGAGATTGGCAAAATTTTATATTACGCTCAGCAAGGAAAATTTACTGCACCAGAAAAGTATTACTTCGTGGTTCCCCGTGGAGTGAATCGGAATCTGGAAGACTTACTTTTGAAGCCTCAGGATTTTAAAAGTGCGCTCGTCAGAGATTGGGATAAGTACTGTTTGGAAACGATTATTGAGGGAACAAAGGTGCCATTGTCAGAGGAGTTAAAGTCATTTATTGAAGGGTACGATTTTTCTAATATTACCAGTATTGCAGTTCACGATATTTTAAAGGGAGATTCCATTCAACCGGTTTTAGACAAATGGTTTAATCAAGATCCCGGACCGGCACCAACTGTTGTTCCTCCAGACGAAATACAAGAAAACGAAACTGGTTATGTTAATCAGCTATTAGCGGCCTATAGTGAGCGGGAATCCCAAAATTTTAACGAACCTCAGGATATAATACAATATCCAGATCACATGGGCCATTTGTCTCTGCAGAGAGAACGATTTTATGCAGCAGAATCGTTTAAAAGCCATTTTCGCGATAATACGAGTTTGGAAATTATATCCGGCATAGAGGATGATGTATATTACGGCGTTATTGATGTATGTAATGAAGCGCATAGTGATGCCTTGGCGAGAGTAGACAAAGTAATGCAACAAGCCGCCAATATATCGGTAACAGGGGTACTAGCCAAACATGCTAAAGTAGTCGTTAGGCAGGGAATTTGCCATCAACATGCTAATCTTCACAAACCGAAATTGAAATGGAAAAAATAATAGAGCTTCAACAACCAGTTTTGTTCAACAGTACGCTTGAGACAGGTGTAAGAGCGACTATTATTTTGAATGCGTATTATCCAAAATTACTGAGCCTTTCTGCCTTGGTTCTTATGGATCATCTTGTGGTACATACACAAGATATGGGTGGCCCAACTAGCCTTCATGTTAATCTACCTCATCGCGGTGGTGAGTTGTTAGTCAGAAGAGAAGTTATTGAACAAGGTACCGCGATGATGAGGCGGTTGGGGTTGATTAATCTCATAGCTCTCCCCAGTGGATTCTATTTTCAAGCCTCTGAAGAAGCATTGCCATTTATTAGATTACTGAAGTCTAAGTATAATGTTCAATTAAAAGAAAGGGCGCAATGGCTTGCTGAAAACATCGGCAATGTAGACGATGCATCTATCGAAAAACTTATTAATCAAAAGATTAATAGGTGGGAATTGGAATTTTATAATATTGATAACTGACCTCATATACCATTATGAAAGATAAGCGTATTATCATCCTTCAAGTTGCATTTACTGGGCAGAGCAAGCCGATTGCGGACGTGAAGTTTAATGGAAATGTTGATATAATATATGGAGCATCAAATACTGGAAAATCGTTTATTATAAAGGCAATCGACTTTATGTTTGGGGGGAGAGATCTTTTGCCCGCAATTAATGAAAAAGTAGGTTATACGAGATGCTGGATGAGCTTTGAATTGAACGGAGAAGGTGTATTTACAGTTTCTCGATCTTTAGAAGGAGGTGATTTTGAACTTTATGAAGGTATTGTAACTAGCGAGGTTGAGAGCAATTTAATCAAGACTCTTGCGGCTAAACATCAGGAGGGCGAAAATATATCTTCATATTTCTTGGATTACTTGGGAATAAAAGACAAAAAAATTGTTGCAAAAAAGGGTACTCTTCAAAAAAATAGTTTTACTATCCGCCAGTTAATAAAGGTGTCTTTGGCTATGGAGGGTAAAATATTTGATGAGAAAAATTCTCCTGTTTTATCGGGAGATTCAAACACTGATACAAGCGAAAAAAGAGCATTTCATTTTATACTTACAGGCCAAGATGATTCTCATATAGTTAAAGCACCGGATCGTAAAACGTTTACAGCCTCCAAAACGTCTAAAATTGATATGCTGACAGATCTAGTTAATGATATCGATGATCAGCTAAGGCTTCTATATGATAATACAGATGGTTTGGAAGAGCAATTTGAAAAGGTAACTGCTTCCCTTAAAGCAACACAGGCAACGTTTGATATTATTAATAATTCTATTCAGACGCTTGTAGAAAGCAAGTCGTTACTTTCAAACGAAATTCCCAAAAAGGCTCAGCGTATAGAAGAAATGGAGCTGCACCTGCAAAGATTTAGTGTTTTGGAAGCCTCTTATAATTCGGATATTGACAGACTCGAATCCTTTGAAGAAGCAAGTTTTCTAATAGGCTTGGAGCAGAGAGCGTGTGAAGTATGTGGTGCTCAGCCAGAAGATCAAAAATTGAAGGAGCCTGACACAATGTTATTAAGACAGGCTGCACTGCAGGAAATAAGCAGAATCAAGTTAAAAAAACAAGATCTTATATTGACCATTGGGGATATTAGCGATAAACTACATTATGAAGCAGTACAGTTAACCGATTTGCAAAGAAACCTCAGTGAGGTTGAACTAGAAATTGCTCAGTATGCCCCCGAGATCAGTAGTAGTCAGCAGTCTCTTAATACTTTACTTACTACAAGAGACAACTTGAGCTACGCACTCAACATGATCAGGCAAAGGAAAGATTATACAGATAAAATACAGCATTTTAAGAGTCTGAAGGCTCCAAAAAAGGAAGAGCTTTCCTCAAAACTGCCGGAAAGCATCATTTTTGAATTTTGTAAGGTTATACAATCTGTGCTGAAAGCATGGAATTTTCCGGGTGACTGTGTCGTTAGTTATGATCAGCAGACTTATGATATAATAATTGATGGTAAGGTCAGAACAGCCAACGGTAAAGGTGTCCGGGCAATCACCCATGCGGCCTTTAAGGTGGCTATAATGCTTTACTGTAATAACAAGAACCTGCCACACCCTGGATTCCTTATTTTGGATTCTCCTTTACTTACCTACAGGGACGCTATTAACACAAGCGAAGCACTTACAGAGGATGAAATTGAATTGAAGGAGGCGAATGTCGCCAGTCATTTTTTCAAGCATTTGGCTTCTCTTAAGGATATAGGCCAATTTATTATCATGGAAAATATAGATTTACCTGATGATATTGATCTATATGCTAACGTTCAAACCTTTTATGGTATTGGAGGAAGTGGTCGCCAAGGCTTATTTCCATGATAATTTTTTACCAACTTTTTAGATTCTATCACGTGATTTCATAAAATCATATGACATTGATAATCAATTAATTATATTCCTTCTATTCTAATTCTTGAATTCTACTTGTTGAATGATACATTATAATAATATAAATTTTATAATTGTTTTAATTCAATTAGGGGAAGTATAAATGAGAGCCACATTATGATTTCAAAAAAGCCTTACTGTGCTGTGGAATGCGTGTATTTGAGGTCAGTACTGAGGTTACTGAGTTTTTGCAGACTTTTAAACAAAGAGTTTAATAAATGTGCATCAGGGGGAGCTTATCAAGACCGGTCCGCATTATTGCGGACCTTTTTTTATGCTTCCTGCATCAATCTCTAATGATCCAATAACTCTTCTATATAGCTACAAACCCAATAATCTCTGGCGTTCGTGAATTATCTGAATATATTTTGCTTTTGCCTCGGCACTGAGAAAGCTTCGTTGTATGAGTTGTATCGTTTCAGGTGTTTTCTGCAGAGCCATACGTATAATCTGATTAGCGAATGGCAATGAGATCCCAGCTTTTTCTGCAAAAACCATAAATGAGGTCCCAGTATAAGTTCCAATATTATAGTAGGTTTCTTCTTCATAATCTCCCTCGTAAAGCCCCCCATGTAATGCCAGATGATTATCATCAATATGAAGTTTGGTACATAATAGGTCGTAAGCTGGTGACAGGACGAAATCTCCTTGAGCTGATTCTATTAAAGAAAAGTTCTTCAAATGAGCATTGCCATTAGCGATAAGATAATTTACAATAAGCAATCGAAAAAAATCTACCAAGACAACAGGAGCAGCGGCAGCATATTGTCGAATCGTTGTTGCAATATCCAAGTAGGATGCATTATACTTAAAGCTATTCCCTTCCAACTCTGGACTTTTACGCAAAAGCGTAGCAAAATCTTCCAACTGATATTTCTCTTCACTATTAGGTTTGTAATCAAAACGCCGCGTTATATAGCCAGGAGAACCATCATTAAAAAAAATCATTCCACATTCCGCCGTTCTAACACCAAATACCTGTTTGGCGATCTGCATACTTACATGTTCGTTGGCTGGCAAATCACTAATGCGCTCAAAACGCTCAGTAGGGATAGGTTTCAGAATATGCGTACCACCCTTATCCGTGAGCAACAAATTATTAACTTCCTGAAGTATACTATACTTCTCCTGTACACCACTTATACTGATATACTTTCTTTTATCGTTATAAGCCTTATTAAGCTTGGCATTCAATCCTGGAGAACCAAATGGTAGTATATGTGATACCTTTCTACCTCTATTTCCAAATAGGGTAGCCTGTGCAATTGGGCTATACGTTGTAAACCCAGGATGCAATGTAGAAGGGCATACTTCAATCACTTGTTGCTTCATCATCTTCCTTTATTTTAATTGGGCCAATATGATCTCCTTCTCCAGTTGCCAATAGAAGTCCGAAGTAATCATTTTCATCTATTTTTAGTAAGCGTGTTTGTAAGGCTTTATTCGCACCCTCACTTAGTAGATTCACAAATGCAGGAAATAATATACTGCTTTCAAATGGGGCCTCTCTTAATGGCAATGTTAGGCTGATGGGGAGACTATCAGGAGATGATAGGTATGCTGCATCATACGTAAAATAATACTTTCCTTTCGCTTCTGCGAGAATACCTGCAAAGTGATTGTTATAATATACCCGGGCTCTTCTCATTATTCAGAATATAAAGGTTCTTTTAATTTAAAATCTATTTGCAATCCCAATTGTTCCGCAAGTCGAAGAAGCGTAATTAAAGAAGGATTGCCTTTCCCTTGTTCTATTAATTGAATAGTTCGAGTGCTCACTCCAGAAAGCATTGCCAGCTCTGGTTGAATTAATCCTAATAACTCTCTTCGCTGTCGAAGTTTCTCACCCAAAATCAGGATTGTATTACGCATTATACTTCGCTTTTACCTATAAATTTAAGTAAAAACACACAAATACGCATCAAAAGCAAAATATACTTCGCTTTTTGAAAAAAATAAACCTTATTGAACTGATCAAAAATCAGCAAGGCCTTAGCAATAATGCTAAGGCCTTGTTCTTCATCCTCACAAAATCTTTATCTCTCCGTACTACAACCCCTATTAGGCACACTACAACTTCCCCCTGCACAGCATCCTGCATTCAGCACTGGTAGCAAGGTGAATAATCCTCCCATTGTTATGAATAGCCAATCCCCACTGGATATACCTTGTATCAACACAAAGAGACCCACCACCAAACGGAGTATCCGCATAAAATTCCAGTTTCGTAATATATTGTTCATCCTCATATCATCCGGTTTATATGTAACAAAGGTATCGCATACCATCCCGAAGAATGGTAACAATTGTTACATAAGACAACTGATTTTTAGGGAGACAACATTCCGCTATAATTGCAGCTACTACTGTGTATCGTAGTGTTTGCCTAAAATAAATTCAAGCCCTTTTCGTTTTAATGCCACTAGATAGCTATCCGTTCAGTAAAAAATTTGCCTGTATGAACGATAAATTTGTGGTTTCTTGGCAACTCACGTTGATATAATAACGTTAGTAATTAAACTTTAAGCAGGAAATACTATCTTTATTATCACAAAAGCGGAAGTAGCTCACCTGGTAGAGCGACAGCTTCCCAAGCTGTAGGTAGCGGGTTCGAGTCCCGTCTTCCGCTCAGTACAGTATTTATTGAAAACTTAAAACCAATACCATATCAAGTTTGGTGGCCTTAAAACTCAACAAACCTTTTAGATATGCTGTTATAACCCTGTCGGATATACGTCCGATAAAAATATTTGTTGTCCTGCAAGGCAAGCGCGGGATGACGTCTCCCCGGGTACACTTCGGGGTGTTTATCAGTGAGATTAGGAGCAGACTTCATCCCCCTGAAGCTGCTCCTCCTTACTATCATTGATAACCAGCGGCTTGCAAATGAAATAGTTCCGCATACCGGCCATTCTTCTCCAATAATTCATCATGACTACCTATCTCTAATAATTCTCCTTTATCCAATACTAATATTCTATTCGCCATACGCACCGTAGAAAACCGATGAGATATTAACACCGCCGTCTTTCCACGAGTGAGCTCTGCAAAATGTAGGAATACATTGTATTCTGCACGCGCATCCAATGCGGAGGTAGGCTCGTCCAGTATCAACAACTGCGCGTCTTTCATATATGCGCGCGCAAGCGCAATTTTCTGCCATTCTCCTCCACTCAACTCTATACCATGGTTAAACCGACGCCCCAACATCTGCTGATATCCATTAGGCATTTTCTCTATCAATGGCCAAGCAAGACTCTGATGCGCTGCTTCGTCAATCATTTGCTGGTTATCTGCATGTCGGATGTTACCGACAGCAATATTCTGCGACACCGTCATCTGGTAACGCTGGAAATCCTGGAATATAACGCCAACGTTTAAACGAAGATCATTGATATCATAATCACGTAAATCATGTCCATCCAAGAGAATACGACCTTCCACAGGATCATATAGCCGACTTAACAACTTTACTAACGTGGTTTTCCCTGCACCATTTTCACCCACCAACGCCAGCTTTTCACCGGCATGCAATGTGAAATTCAAATGCCGGATAGCCCATTTTTCCGCCTCCTGGTACCGAAAACCCACATCCTCAAATATGAACCCTTCCTTAATAGGACGCGGAAATGGCAATGGTTGCACTGGGCGTACCATCCGACTCTTTATCTCAAAGAAATCAAACAAATCTTTCAAGTATACGGCTCCCTGCGTCACACTGGAAAAACGAATCAATATTCCCTGAAACGTAGTACGCAACTGACGGAAAGATCCAGCCAGGAAAGTCAGGTCACCGATAGTCAATGTACCGTTAATGGTACGCAGGATAATGATAATATACGCTGCATAATAGCCTGCGCTACCCAAGAGTGCAAAGAATGTTCCCCAGCCAGCATGGCTTACTTCCATGTCCTTTTTATCCCGATAGAATTTATCAGAGATCACTTTAAAGCGACGAATCAAAAACCCCGAAAGGTCAAATACCTTTACTTCTTTAGCAGTTTCATCGCTGGCACCCAAGTATCGGATATAATCCAACTCCCGCCTGTCGGAGGTTTGCCCCCAAGTAAGCCGATAGTATTTATCATTGTAACGGGATTCATTGAGGAATGCGGGTATCACCGCTACCAACAGCAGTAAAATCAACCAGGGATTAAATACAATCAGACCTGCCGCCAGGAAACCCATGGTAATCAAGTCTTGTACCTGGCTCAGTACCTGCGATAACAACACCGTTCTTCCAACTGTCTGTTGACGCGCACGCTCCAACTTATCATAAAACTCAGAATCTTCAAACTGGTCTAGATCCAGCGAGGCCGCATGTTCCATGATTCTCACGGAAGTATGATTGGCAAAAAGATCTCCGAGCAAACTATCCATCAGCGAGATAGCGCGACCCAAAGCATCTGAAATAACTGCCAATCCGAATTCCAAGGCCACGAGTTTCCAGAGTAACGTAGTATCGTGATGTTCAGGGGATTTGCTTAAATGAACTACTTGATCGATGATTAATTTTCCAATATACAGGAGCGATAATGGCATCGCCGACTGAGCTATACGAAGGATGATATTGGCAATAGTCAATCCCTTACTGGTTTGCCATACCATACGGAAAAAGGCTGGCAGATTACGTAATGCTGCCAGCCTTTCTTTAAAGGTCATGCGTGGGTTCTCCTTTTTTCTCATGACCTGAATTTACGAATTAAGGAATATCTATTTTCCAGGGTTTCCCGAATTTATTCACTTCCACTTTCAGCTCCTGATTTTTCCATAATTCTTGGTATTTCTTAATATTGGCGATATCCTGGAATACTTCCGCTTTCACACCGTTAATGCTCATGACTTCATCATTTTCGGAAATCCCACTATCCGCCGCACTTGAACCTTGCATGAATCTTTTAACGATCATCTTTCCATTTACAAATCCCCATTCAACATGCTTCATCCAAAAATTAGCTGGCATGGAAAAATTGTTATTAGGAATTGCAGCAAACTGATGATCTGCCAAGTTGATGATCCAATTAAAGCGGTTAATCAATTCAATACCAAAGCTTCCATCTCCACTTGGCGACCATTTCTCATCACCTTCCCGATATTGCTGCATGGTGCCTGTAAAGCTGCCCAGTTGCCATTTCCCCACTTCAACGCCTGTAAATACGCCGTTCACAACAGGTGAAGAATGTCCCATACTGGTAGTGGTACTTTGAGACTCCACTGCGAAATTTTCTTCCAGTTGATGCCTATGTACAGAAGGGCCAAAGAGGATCATCGGATAACCTGCCCCTGTATCGAAATGGAATTCACCATCTAATACCTTCCCATTATTCAATGTCACTTTGCTCTGAATGCCCGGTACACCGCGGGAATAATCCAATGGCAGCAGTGCCGCTTCGGCAGGATAATTAAACTTTCCGATGGTATACAGGCGAATTACTTGTTTGTCGAAGTCGATGGCTGTGATGTAGTTACGCAGGAAATTAGCACCGAAAAGTCCGTCGAGCTCCGCGTCAAATTGAGGGAAAATAGCGCTGTTATTGTTGGGAATTGTTAATGTATCGAGACGCATAGTAATGCCGCTGGCAATGCCTATCTGTGCAGAAGCGCCAACCACACTGGCGTTTTGCTTCCTGGAAGCGGTAATGCCCAATTCATCCGCCACACTTTTTTTCAGCCCCATACCGTCTGCACCAGTATCAAAGAGCAATTTCAGCGGCTTGGGGTTATCATTCAAGGTAAGCGTAATGATAATCTGACCACGACGGAATGTAAACGGAATTACTGCCGCCAATACAGATGGCTTCTCCAGATCCACGCCTGCCAATACATCATAGTACTGCACCTTAGTGAGCTTATTGGCGCTGTCGAGGTACAGCCAAGTCTCGAAAGGTTTTTGTCCTTCGTTGTAATACTTCACCAACAGCCTTTTTCCCGAAGGCAGTGTTTCTTCTTTTTTCAATACCAGTTTCTGGAGACTGTCTTTCCGAAAGGCTTTGTCCAACATTCCGTATGCATAGGGAGCAGGGTAGAAGCCAACATGAAACGCAGGGGAGAGAAGTGCTTTGGCTTGTTCCACGCTTTTATTGCGGGTGACTGTCTCAAATGATTGGAGAAATTCCTTAGCATTTTGTGCACGCACGTTGTGCACCAGGCATAACAATATGCCTGTGTACAGGATCATTTTTTTCACGATGTCTTTTTTTAACGGTTGGTTTATGGCAGTGAAATTAGATAAATATTCCAGCTATATGCTATATCTTGTAGATGGATTGTTATGTCTAAATGTTTTTTCTATGATTTTAGCTGCCATTTCTGCAATATGTATTGTAATGATTATCATTACATTTTTAGCTATCACTATTCTCAATCAGCGTTCTCGCGACTGGTTTTCCCACAATGATTAAAATTTTACTGAGGAAGAAGTAGAGGGTGAGACACGTGTCATGCGTCATTAAGTTGTACCTAGATTCCGTACTGTAGTTTCATTTTTATATACAACTTAACTGTCATGCGTGCAAAAAGGAATGTGTTGACTTTTCTTGGAGAGAAAGATTGGTTAATAGCTCTTCTTTGGTTTGGATTTGCTTTTTTGGGCGCCATCACAGAAATTTCTCGAGGTCAGTATAATAATTTCCTCATCTTCCGACAGGTATTTTTCCACCTAATCCATCAGCAACCACTGTATATTGAATACCCTGCCGAATACTTTGATGTAAACCTGTATGGTCCGGTTTTCAGTATTTTGATTGCGCCATTTGCCGTGCTGCCGATAAAGATTGGAGCATTGTTATGGTCGCTCGCTGGGGCAGGCGCTATTTTCTACGGGATCAGACAATTACCACTGCAACGCGTACAACAGAATATCATTTTGCTCCTTTGCAGCCAGGAATTATTGGGTGCCAGCGGCTGGTTTCAACTCAATCAGTTCATTCTGGCTTTACTCCTGCTGACATTTGCCTTTACCATCAAAGGGAAAGATTATCTCGCTACCCTTTGTATTATATTAGGAACCCTTACCAAAGTATATGGTATTGTGGGCCTGGCTTTTTTCTTTTTTAGCAGTCACCCGAAGCGCTTCATTACAGGTCTTTTCCTGTGGACAGGCCTTCTCTTCGTACTGCCGATGGTGATATCTTCCCCTTCTTACGTTGTAAATTCTTACCAGGAATGGCTCACAGCCCTGGTGCATAAAAATGCTAAAAACCAGTCAGACCTAGCTAGTTTCCAGGATATTTCCGCAGGTGGATTTATCAAGCGGGTATTACGTTTGCCTAATTTGAGCGATCTGGCGGTACTGATACCGGGCACCATCCTGTTTGCTGCACAATATTTAATGCTCCGTTATCGAAGAGATATTAATTACCGTTTTTATATCCTATGCTCTGTTCTACTTTTCCCTGTATTATTTAGCAGTAGCTCTGAGTCGCCTACCTACATCATTGCAGTTCCGGCAATCTGTATCTGGTATGTGATTCAGACTCCTGCCAGGTGGAAAAATATATTTCTGTTTTTTGCCATTCTACTGGTCAGTTTCTCTCACTCGGATTTGCTCACACCATGGTTCAGAAAAAATCTGGCAGTTCCATATGCGCTGAAAGCCTTACCCTGCTTGGTTTTATACCTGATGATTGTATACGAAATTCTTACCAAACAATTTCTTTCCCTCACAAAATCCGCTGCAACCTCGGTGGATTCTGGGTTCCAAGAGCTAACGCACGTATAAAATTTAGCAAATTTCATATAACATAGTGACGTATCTTGCTGGTTTAAAGGTTTTGTTTATGTTACCGGGATTCAAGATAGGTCGCACCCTCGCACTCACTGCGATGGTATGTTGCGGCATTCAGGCAGGCGCACAGAATAAACCGACAGCTGCCAACACATTCAAAGAAAGTAAAGCGCTAGCAGCCGTTGATCCATACATCGGCTCTGGAGGCCACGGACACGTATTTGTAGGTGCCAGCGTACCTTTTGGCGCCGTACAGGTAGGTCCTACCAATATCGTAAAGGGTTGGGATTGGTGCTCTGGTTATCACTATTCAGATAGCGTGGTGATTGGATTTTCACAGATGCACCTGAGTGGAACCGGTATCGGCGACCTCGGAGATGTGCTCGTCATGCCTTATACCGGCAATGTACGCACCAATCGTGGTACACAGGAAAATCCAACTTCCGGATACGGCTCCCACTACTCGCATCAAAAAGAAAAAGTAAGACCAGGCTACTACTCCGTTCACCTGGACGATTACAATACAGATGTTGAACTGACTGCTACTGAACGTGTAGCCCTGCATCGTTATACCTTCCCACAAAATCAACAGGCCAACATCATCGTGGACCTGAAAGAAGGTATTGGCTGGGATGCTGCCGTAGAGTCTTATTTTCAGAAGGTAGACGACTATACCCTCGTCGGATACCGCTACTCCAAAGGATGGGCCGTTGATCAGCGCCTATGGTTTACTATCAAAAGTAACGTTCCTTTAAAAGATGTTTCCTTCTTCGACGGAGATAAAAAAGTAAGCGGCAACGAAGTAAAAGCCGTTGGCGCTAAAGCGGTGATGAGCTTTGCTAAATCACCAGGACAGGTAATGCTGAAAGTAGGTATTTCTCCTGTTAGCAGCGAAAATGCATTGGCCAATATCACTGCGGAAATGCCAGGATGGGATTTCGCGAAAGTGGTAAATAATGCCAATGCCAAATGGGATAAAGAACTTTCCCGCGTAGACATCGAGACCACAGATCCGGCTGTTCGTCGTACTTTCTATACTGCCCTCTATCACACGATGATTGCTCCGATCCTTTTCAACGATCATAATGGCGCTTATCGTGGTACTGATAAAAAAGTATACGCCAATCCAGGATTCGATAACTATACCGTATTTTCCAACTGGGATATTTACCGCTCTTGGGGCCCGCTGAGCACTATTCTCCATCCGGAAAAAGTGAACAGCTTCATTAACTCTTTGCTGACCATCTACAAACAACAAGGCAAATTGCCTATCTGGCCACTAGTAGGAAGCGAAACCAACTGTATGGTGGGTTATCATTCCGTGCCAATGATCGTGGATGCGTACCTCAAAGGTTATAAAGGCTTCAGCGCCGAAGAAGCTTTTGAAGCTATGAAAGCCTCTTCTACTCGCGATGACCTGGGTGTAAAATATGTAAAGGAAAGAGGATATATCCCTGCAGATAAAGAATACGAATCTGTTTCCAAAGCAATGGAATATGCCATCGACGACTGGTGTATCGCTGCTATGGCAAAGAAACTCGGCAAAACCGAAGATTTCGAATACTATAAAAAACGCGCAGGCTACTATAAAAACTATTTCGACAGCACTATTAAATTCGTACGCCCTCGTATGAGTGATGGTAGCTGGAAAACACCTTACGATCCATTCAACTCTATCCACGAGAAAGGCGACTTCACAGAAGGTAACGGCTGGCAATATACTTGGCTGGTACCACAAGATGTGGAAGGACTCGTTCACCTCATGGGCGGCGATGCTGCATTCTCCCGCAAACTGGATAGCCTCTTCACGGCCAAAGGCGATATGGGCGCAGAAGCCTCCAGCGATATCTCCGGCCTGATTGGTATGTATGCGCATGGTAATGAGCCTAGCCATCACGTGACGTATATGTATGCTTATGCCGGCGATCAGTGGAAAACTGCCGAGAAAGTAAGACAGGTGATGAAAGATTTCTACTTCGATAAACCAGAAGGTCTTGCTGGTAACGAAGATTGTGGCGCGATGTCTTCTTGGTACGTGTTCAGCTCATTGGGCTTCTACCCCGTAAACCCTGCTAATGGCATGTATGTTTTTGGTAGTCCGCTGTTCACCAAAGCTGCTATCTCCCTAAAAGACGGCAAAAAATTCACGGTACAAACCATTAACAATAGCCCTGAGAATATCTATATTCAAAGTGTGAAACTTAACGGTAAACCATATACGAAAAGCTATATCATGCACAATGATGTAGTAAAAGGTGGTACGCTGGAAATCACTATGGGTAAAACGCCAAATGCAAACTTCGGGAAAGCTGTTGCAGACAGACCTTTCAACAAGTTCTAATATATTTAAGCGAACAGGCTTTATAAAAAAAACCGGAAGTGACATCACTTCCGGTTTTTTTATTTTATCGTCGATTCTGCCCGGTGGGGTAGGAACATTTCGTTTACGATTCCGCCAATACTTTCAGTACTTCTGGCGTCACTTCTCCAAAAATGGATACACCTGCCGCACCGTTATCGATCGCCAGTCTCACTGCTTCCCTGAAATCATCGTAGTTCTTATTAAAGTCGGGCATGTACAGTCCGGCGTATAGTGGGAATGCGCCATGCAGGCCCTTCACACCTTCCGCTACTGCATCACCAATCCAGACGATTTTCTCCCGGTAGAAGCCATGATAAATCATAGGGCATACTGCTGTGAGTGGCCAGTTGGTCCAGTCTTGACGTACAATCCGTTTTGCAATTTCAGGTGTTGGGAACACCGCTGCGGAAATTGCTTTCTTATGTTGTTTGGCTACCTGTGCGAGGTTATTCACCACATTCGTAATACGGTCGTAACGATATTTACGCCAAGAAGGACTTTGATCCGGATGCTCAATATCCATCGGATCTACGCCATATTTATCTTTATAGTTTTTCCTACAGGTATCGCAGTAGCAGAAATCATATTCCGGTAATTCTTTTGACTGATCTATACTATAGTGGCTCCAGAGGTTTACCGGTAGAATTACATCGCAGAAACGCACGTAATCTAGGTGAATGCCATCTACATAATCCTTTTGTAAGCTCTGTTCTACCTGGGATTTCAGGTAATTTACCACTTCTGGTTTACTAGGGCAAAGCCAGCGATAATAGCCCACATAAGGAGGGTGAGTAGCGCAGGATTCACCTTTACGGTTTTGTGCATACCATTCCGGATGACTTTCCAACAGGTCTTTTTCGCCTCTGTTCATCGTCCATATCCAGCGATGTGCCTTGATACCATTAGCTTTGGCCGCTTTGAAATGCTGTTCGCTATCGGCTTCAAACATGATATCTGCAATACCTGCTTTCTTATAACCGGCATACTTCTTTACCAGATCCTCATATTTTTCTTTATGATCCGGATTAATCCATACCCTGTGCGAAACACCCCTGCGTTCAAGGATAGACGCGGATTTCTCTTCAGCACTCGCTGGTAATTTAGGTGCAGCCATAGCTACTCCTGCCAGTCCAAGTGTTTTGATAAAATGACGTTTATTCATTACCGTTATAATTTATCTGACCAGATTTTTCCTTCTTGATTAATGCTGATGGATTTCTGCAAGGATGGCACTTTTATAGTGGCGGTGAATTGTCCGCTGATGCCTTCTATTTGCAGCGGATACTTGCCCGCGGCCAGTTTCAACTGGGCCGCAGCACTAGCATAGCGTCCGTTTTTAAAGCGATATTCCTGCTGCGCATAATATGCCAGCCATAATTGTTGTTTGATCTCTTCTTCTGCCGGCATTTTGAATGCCACTGTACCTGCATTTGCTTTTTGTTCGGAGAACTGCAGATATCCCCATCTTTCAGGAGCATGCATGTTGATAATATCCTGAGCGCTCCAAACCCAGTTATGCTCTGGGTTTCCGCGTTTCACATATTTCCCGTCACGGATATCAGTATCCCATTCTACGCGGGAAAAGTTGATACGCCAGGTGTTGCCATCTGCTGGACGTTCTTTCTCTCCGAAATAACGCAGCGCACTGAATGGAATAGCCATTTCTACTGTCCAAGAAGAATCAATATCATTTGGATTATTCAGTGTTCCGTTTACACTTACAGCAGTTAATAATCCTTTTGTGTCCCAGTTAAGCATGGCCTGGCCTCCATTACGATATGGCTTGTTCATAAACAGATCCATAACAGTATTGAGGGCATTGATTTCCAACTCAAAGTATTGATGAGAATCCCCGTCTGGATCTATGAATACTTCAAAATCATTATCATGAAATATAATCGCGTCGTGATCTTTCAGTGTAGCCCATACATGTGGCTCCTGCAACCAGGCAGCAATGTATAAATACTTTTCGTCCCATAATAATTTAATACGTGTACGGTAATTCGGTGCGGGCATTCGACTCCCTTCAATATCCGTAAAATCTGAAGACCAAGTTGCCGCTTTCCAAGAATCTTCATCCAGATGCCCGTCTATACGAATACTATCGAAAGTACGTTTGCAAACATAGCTCCGAGGCGTACCGGTAAAGGGTTTGAATGCGGTCGAAAAAGTTTGCGCAGCGCCCGTTTTGGGCAATAAATTTCCTGTAATTATCAGTACTAGTAACCAATAACATCTATACATAGCCAACCAATTTTTAATATCCAACTTGAGGAGATCAAAGTTAATCTTATTAATTATGAATCCTAGACCAGCATTTATCGTTACATTTATACGATTCTAAACAACCTTTCAGAACATGTATAAACCAATTTTACTGACAGGACTATTATTTACAACTATGGCAGCATCAGCCCAGGAAAAGATGACGCCAGAGCTGCTATGGCAGCTAGGTAGAGTGAGTGGAGAAACAGTGACTGCAGATGGCAAATCCGTTATCTATAGCGTTTCCCAAGTAAAACTTTCAGAAAATAAAAGTGAGAAAAATCTTTTCTCTATTCCGCTTGTCGGCGGCGAGGCCAAACAACTCACCAATACGATTGGTGCAGAAGGTGATGTGGCGCTGCTCCCAGGCAACAAAATCGGATATTCCCTAAAGGGACAGTGGTGGGAAATGAACGCCGACGGATCAAACCCCGTTCAGAAGACCAATGTAGAAGGTGGCATGCAGAATATCCGTGTCTCCCCGGATGGAAAATATATCCTCTTTTCCAAAGAGGTGAAAGTCAAAAAAGTATCCGGTCATGACTTCTACACTGACCTTCCTAAATCCAACGTTCAGATCTATGATAACCTGAACTACCGTCACTGGGATGCTTGGGAAGATGGTAACTTCTCCCACGTATTCTTTGCCACTTATGAAGATGGTAAAGTAGGCGCCCCTGTGGATATCATGGCAGAAGAGCCTTACGATTGCCCACAAATGCCTTCCGGCGGTGCAGAAGATATGATTTGGAGTGCAGACGGAAAAAGCATCGTATACGTATGTAAAAAGAAATTCGGTAAAGCTTATGCCATAAGTACCAATACCGATGTTTACGAGTATAATATTGCTTCTGGGAAGACAACCAATCTTTCTGAAGGCATGATGGGCTACGATATTACACCGTCTTTTAGCCCTGATGGCAAACAGTTGCTGTGGCTGAGCATGGCGCATGATGGCTTCGAAGCAGATAAAAATGATATCATTGTTCTGAATCGTGCAACAGGCGTTAAAACCAACCTGACCAAAGGTTGGGATGGCACTGTTTCCTCCGCGCGCTTTAGCAATGATGGCAAAAAAATCTATTTCCTCGCGGTAATTAAAGGAACCGAGCAACTGTTGGAAATATCTTTGCAGAAAGATATCGCTGCCACTAATGAAAAACATATCCGTCAGGTTACCAGCGGCGATTTCGATATCAATGATATGGTAGCGCAAACAGGCAACACCATGGTGGTTACCCGTACTGATATGAACCACGCAGCGGAAGTGTTTACCGTAGATCTGACCAAAGGCGGCGTACAACCGCTTACCACGGTGAATAAAGCTACCTACGATAAGATCGGTATGAGCAAAGTGGAGAAAAGATGGATCAAAACCACTGATAACAAAGAAATGCTGGCCTGGGTGATCTATCCACCAGATTTCGATCCTGCTAAGAAATATCCAACTTTACTGTACTGCCAGGGCGGACCACAATCGGCACTGAGCCAGTTCTATTCTTACCGCTGGAACTTCCAACTGATGGCGGCACAGGGTTACATTGTAGTAGCGCCTAACCGTCGTGGTATGCCAGGCCATGGTGTAGAGTGGAATGCATCGATTAGTAAAGATTGGGGAGGACAGCCGATCCGCGATTATCTGAGCGCTATTGATGATGTGAGTAAAGAAAGTTATGTAGACAAGAGCAGGCTGGGAGCTGTAGGCGCCAGCTATGGCGGGTACTCTGTGTACATGCTGGCAGGCGTACACGAAAACAGATTCAAAACCTTCATTGCACATGATGGCCTTTTTGATCTGAAAAGCTGGTACGGCACCACCGAAGAACTCTGGTTCGCTAATTGGGACATCGGCGCATATTGGGATAAAGCCAATGCCGATACTTATAAACACTTCAACCCAAGTGAGTACGCCAACAAATGGAACACGCCTATTCTTATCATCCAGGGCGGCATCGACTTCCGCGTACCTATCGAGCAAGGGTTGCAAGCCTTCCAGTTGGCACAACTGAAAGGTATCAAGAGCAAGTTGCTGTATTTCCCAGAAGAAAACCACTGGGTACTGAAACCACAGAATGCCATTGTATGGCAACGTGAGTTTTTCAACTGGCTGAAAGAAACCCTTTAATATTCATTCATTTACACCAAAATAAACTCCATGACTGCTTTAACGCTTGACATCAAGGATGGTATTGCTACCATCACCCTGAACCGACCGGAAGTATACAATGCATTCAATGATCCTCTCAGTTATGAACTGCAGGACGCATTAAAGAAAGTAGAACGAGATGCTACCGTTAGGGTGGTAGTACTGACAGGTGCTGGAAAGGCCTTCAGTAGCGGGCAGGATCTTAAAGCAGCCATGGAGGGGGGTAAACGGAATTTGAGCGAATCCCTGCATAAACGGTATAATCCAATTATTCGTGCTATCAGGAATATGCCCAAACCTGTCATCTGCAAACTGAATGGGGTAGCTGCCGGCGCTGGATGTTCCCTCGCCCTGGCTTGCGATATCATTATTGCCAGCGAAACCGCCAGTATGATAGAGATCTTTATCAACATCGCGCTGGTGCTGGATTCTGGGTCATCTTACTTCCTGCCAAGAACGGTAGGTTATCACCGGGCCTTTGAACTGGCTACCAAAGCCACCAAAGTTAGTGCAGAAGAAGCCCTGAAAATGGGCCTGGTAAATAAGGTAGTTCCAGCCTCCGCGCTGGATGAGGCAGTGGCAGAAGAGGCGAAGTATTACGCGAATGCCCCTACGAAAGCAATTGCCCTCATGAAGAAAATGCTTACCAAAGGCATGACAGAAGGCCTGGATGAGGTGCTGGAATACGAAGCCTATTGCCAGGAAATTGCAGGTAATTCAGACGATAATACAGAAGGAGTGAAGGCTTTCCTGGAAAAACGCCAACCGGCATTTACTGGAAAATAATTCCCTTTCTACAATGCAATAAAAAACGCGTCCCGCCAAAGCAGGACGCGTTTTTCTATATTCGTTTATTGGTATTAAAGACCACTCAGGGCAATACCGATCTGGTAAGATCTGATATCGTATTTATCGCTGTTTTTCAGCAATGGATTCAGGGAGTAGCTGGCAAATACGCCAAAGTTACCATAACCTACGCGGGCAGTAGCCGAAAAACGCCAAGGGTTGAAGAACTGATTGTTTCTTTCCTTGTCGGTAGTTTTAGCGCCGTTAGGACCTGTGAATTTCGCTTTGGTGTGAGCATCCAGCAATGCGCCTACTTTCACACCGATAGCAGCTTTGAAACCCTTGTTGGCATTGTCCGGTACGGAACGATATCTCAACTCAATAGGAATTTCCACATAAGTAGTAGCTACTTTATATCTTTTGTTTGCAGTAGTGTAAGGGAAAGTAACGTCACTGGTGTTTACACGGCCAGCTACATCCATGGTATGATCTTTCAGCATAACGCCACTGGTGCTGATACCCAGACCCGGAGCAATACTGAACTTAGATTTCTTAAAAGGCATATCATACATGAATGCAATATTAAAGCCCCTGTTGAAACCGGTTTTCACGCTGTCTGGAGATCCGGCCCAGCCATCATAAGCCACCTGAATCATCAGGAAATCCCTGGAATGGGTAACAGAATTCATCGCTTTATTCATCGGTGAACCACCATCCTGTGCGAAAACTCCTAATGAAGCGGCTATGAGCCCAAGGGTAAAAATTATTTTTTTCATAAAAATCTTAATACTTAAGAAAAAGAATATTAGGCAAATTTAATGGAATGATTATAAAACTATTGGTTAAAATATTGCAAAAACAACCCCTAAATTACTCACTCCGGAGACGGAAGTTACATAAAAACTCATATTGATAATCATATTCTTTCCATGCTACTCCTTTGCTTTGCTTGTGCAAAATGAACAAAATGAACAGGCAAAATGGTATAAATAATCCTTAATTTGAAATAAAATCTGTCTTTCGGGACTTAACCCCTGCCAACGCTGACAATTTACTGTCGTAGTATTTTTAAGAGTTTTTGAACATTCATTGTAATGAAAAAAATTGTTAATAGCGTTATTTGGCTTTTCGTTACTATCGGACTGATACTGTGCGTACTTCTCTTTTATGCCTGGAATATCCGTCAGAGAACGCAGGCAGCCGCTGCACTGCTCCTGAATAAAAGCATCCCACGCGAACAATTACATATCTATATTCAAAAGGATCTGAGCTATACCGGTTATAGCTTCTTATTTATCTTGTTTGCCGTTTTCCTGGCCATCGTATTCCTATTTGTGGAAGCGAGGCATATCTCTTGGCACCTACGCCGATTGAAGGAAAGGGCCAACCGCATGCACAAAAATGCCCAATCATATAAGCGCTTGGCCCAACAAGCCGGTCCTGTTTTATATACTTCCACACCAGAAGGGTATTTTACCTTCGTGAATGATGCGGTAGAAGATATCACCGGCTACACGGCGAATGAAGTGGTTGGCAAGCATTACTCCATGTTCCTAGATAAAAAGACCTACGAACAACTACAACACTTTTATGTGGAACAGATGAAAGGCTACGTGGATTACTCTTCCACTCAGTTTGAAATCATTACCCGCAGCGGTGAAAGGAAATTCGTAGAACAGTTGGCATCCCCCATCAGGGACGATGACGGCCGGGTAAGCGAATTCCAATGCATCGTACGAGATCTGTATAGCAGCAAGGAAACCGACTATTCTCCAGAATACATCCGGGAAAGACTGGAAGCGGTGATCGACTTTACCCCCGCCATGATGTTTATTAAAGACATGTCTGGCCGATATATCCTTACCAACAGGCGCTTCCTGGACGTAATGGGTATACGAAAAGAAGAAATCATTGGTTTGGTAGATGCAGACCTCACCTATCCCTGGGTAAGTCGCTATGCGCCACTGGATGCGGAAGTTATCAGTACTGGAAATCCTGCTTCTATGGACGATACCCTCGAAATAGACGGTCAGCAGGCACATTATTACATTACTAAATTCCCGTTGCGCAATGCCTATGATGAGATGATTGGCATCTGCTGTACGGCAAACGATGTAACGGAAAGAAAAAACTATATCAAGGAACTCGTTAAAACCCAACGATTAGCCGAAGAAGCCAAAAGGGCCCAGGAAACCTTCCTGGCCAATATGAGCCATGAAATCCGTACTCCCATGAACGGTATCCTAGGTATGACCAGGCTCCTGATGCAGGATACCCGCTTACAAGAAAACCAGATGGAATTTGTAAATGCCATCCAAACTTCTGCGTCCAATCTCCTGGTTATCATTAATGAAATCCTCGATTTCTCTAAAATAAAGGCGGGAAAGCTCAAACTGGAGGAGAAACCTTTTATTCTCCGTGAAGAAATTGAAAAAGCCCTATATCCCCTGAAACACCAGGCGCATGAGAAAAAGCTGGACTTTATCACTGTTATAGACGAAAATATTCCGAAATGCTTGATCGGAGATAAAATCCGCCTCTTACAGGTCTTGGTCAACCTCGTGGAAAATGCC
The DNA here is from genome assembly GCF_019236475.1 of Chitinophaga sp. Classification (GTDB taxonomy): domain Bacteria; phylum Bacteroidota; class Bacteroidia; order Chitinophagales; family Chitinophagaceae; genus Chitinophaga. The sequence goes on along the minus strand of NZ_JAFAIX010000012.1, from coordinate 826,595 downwards.
ATTAAGTTTACAGCCAGGGGTAGTGTGAATGTATATGTATCCGCATTGGATGCGGATGAGCAAAGTGTAAGATTAGTTTATGAGGTAACGGATACGGGTATTGGAATTGCCCCGGAAAAACAGCAGTTTGTATTCGAGAGCTTCACACAGACGCATGCTGACAATAACCGATCTTTCGGCGGAACGGGCCTAGGACTAGCCATCTGCAAGGAGCTCGTGGAAATGCAGCACGGCACTATCACGCTGGACAGCACCCCGGGCAAAGGGTCTTGTTTCCGCGTGGTACAACCATTCCTTTATGATAATAGCCTCTCTCCAGAGCTGGAACAGTTGTCTCCCCATATACTAAAAGGAAAACCACTGCTGGGCAAATCGATCCTGGTCGTGGAAGATAACCTTATCAACCAGAAAGTAGCATGGCACGCCCTCAATAAAGGAGGCGCTAGGGTACATATGGTGGAAAACGGCCGTGTAGCCGTAGAACTTCTGTTGTTCCAGAAATACGATTGCATTCTGATGGATATTCAGATGCCGGGAATGGATGGCTATGAGGCCACCCGACTGATACGTAAAAACGGTATCACTACGCCTATTATCGCTATGACCGCCTCCGCATTAAAAGGTGAAAAAGAAAGATGTCTGGAAACAGGCATGAATGATTATATCTCCAAACCATACGAACAAGAAGAATTGTATACCAAGATCCTTAAAGCTACCGGTTCCTGGGTGCCGGCCCCCATGGTATCTGCTGCGCCAGTGCAGGAGATGAGTCCTGCCGGCCCGGATAGCGACTATCTCCGCGACAAAGTAGGCCTGGATGACCAGGAAATATTAGGCCTCTATCATGACATGCTGGTAGAATTCCCCAATAAACTGGAGGAATTGCAGCAAAATGTACAGCAACAAAACTGGGAACAGGTGTTTATGTTGTCCCATCAACTGAAAACCTTGTTTACTTTGCTGCAATTCAAAGAAGCCATGGAGCTTTGTTTGTCTGTTGAGCACGATGCGCAGGCACGGGAAAACCTGGCCACCATTCCCCATCGAATCGGGAATTTGATGCAGGCTTGGCATGCATTCCTTCCAGCGTTGAAAATGGCTGCCAATCAGGCTATCGGTAATGTAAAGTAGAAAGTACTGCCTTTTCCTTCTTCACTGGTAACGCCAATATGGCCTCCCTGCGCTTCAATAAATTCCTTTGAGATCGCAAGGCCAAGTCCGCTGCCTTTGGCACTTCTAACGCCTGGCACTTGGAAAAAGCGCTCAAATATCCGGTCTGTAAAAGCTGCTGGAATCCCTTTCCCGTGATCTCTTACGGAGAATAGCAATACGTTTCCTTCTGCTGCTGTTACCTGTAAGTCTATCTGGGATTTAGGCTTGGAATACCGTATGGCATTGGTGAGTAAATTCACCAGTACCCAGGCTGTTTTTTCCACATCCGCCAATACGGAAGGCAGGTTCTCAGAAACAGAGGATGCAATGGTTATTTCCCGCTGGGCAGCCTGTTTCTGAACGGTATCTAAGGCATATCCTACTACCTGTCGGGCAGCCACCGGCTGCGGTTGCAACTGAATGTTGCCACTTTCTACCTGCGAAAGATCCAGCAGCTCACTGACGATCTTAATCATTCGGCGGTTATCTTGTTTAAGACTATCCACCAGCTCTTTCTGCTCCGTAGACAACTGGCCCACACGCTCATCCTCCAACAACTTCAAACTGAAGTCTGAAGATGCGAGCGGCGTTTTCAGTTCATGGGATATAGTAGCGATGAAATGCGTTTTGGCGATATCCTGCTCTTTGAATGCAGTAATATTCTTCAATATAACGACATAGCCTATACGTTCTTTTTCATGTTTGATATCCGCTACTTCTCTTGTAAAAAAGGATTCCTTACCATCCAATACAATTTTAAGTGGCGTATTTTCCTGGTTGTTTACCAGGTATTTCAGCAGATCATTATATTTGCCAGCCTCTTCTGCCGGATGCCCTACCAGGTCTTTTTCCGGCATATTCAGCAACTGCAATGCTTGGGTATTCGCAAAGAGAATAGTATTGCGGGTATCAAATCCGATAGTGGCATCTTTCAAACTACTAATAATTGCCTCTGCACGTTGTTTTTCAAACGTGATGCGCGCAATATTACTGTGCTCATATTCATCCAGTCGCTGGGCCATGGTATTGAACGCAGTGGCCAGCTCCCCAAATTCGTCTCCAGATTTGAAGTGCAATCGCTTACTATACTGTTTGTTCGCAATGCCTTTAATACCTTCTGTCAGCTCGTGGATAGGGTTGGCAATGTATCCCGGGAAGTTATACACAAAGGTGAGTCCTACAAGAAAACACACCCCGCTGATAATGGCAATATATAGTAACGCTTGATCCGCAGCAGATTTTACTTTTTCATTTTTCCCCACAATGGCCTGCATATTTAGGTCCATGATGATATACACATTCTTTTTGATTGCGGCGATATCTGCAGGGGAGTAGGTGGAATCCTGGGCTACCTTACTGAAAGTCTTTGCCACTGCGGTGGTAGCAATCATCTCACCTTGTTCAGTAACATTGGCTTGTTGTCTATGCAGACTGGTATTAAAGAGTTTAATGGCGGAATCGCGGTGCTGGGGAAGTTCTTCGAGGGCCACCAGCATGTTTTTCGCATATTCGACAGACTCATAGTTATCTTTGAGGATGATCTTTGCTTTTTCGTTTAGGCGGCTCAGATAGTAGTATCCCAGCACGCTGACGACGAGCAGCATGATATATAAGAAAAGTACCCCCAGGGTGATCTTCGTTTTCAGCCTAATGTTACTCATGACAGTATAATGAGGTCTATATCATTGGAAGAAAGTGTTTTCAACAGTTGATTAAACATGTTTGTGCGTAGAATGATACGGAACAAACTGATATGCGGTTTCCCGATACATACTGTTGTCACGTGTTTATCTAATGCAATGTTAATGATAGCTGTTGAAATATTGGCACTATGTTCCTGTATTACTTCCGCTCCAAGTTCTGTAGCCAGTTTGAGGTTATTAATGAGGTGTCGTTGGGAGGCCAGGGCGATTTTATCTGAACTTTCCTGTGGTGTCTGCACATAAACTACGTACCAGTCGGCATGATAGTAGGCAGCCAGTCGGGCGGTCTTTCTGATCACCTTTCTGGCTACCACATCATTGGAAGAGATACAGGCAAGAAAAGTTTCATGGCGCATCTGCTGGCTGCGCGGGATTTCCGTTTCTACCTTTCGCTCTACCTGAGTAGTTACTTCTTTGAGAGCAAGCTCTCGCAGTTGGAGAATTTTTTCAGCTTGGAAGAAATTGCGCATGGCCGTTTCTACCTTCGACTGGTCATATATTTTCCCTTCTTTCAGACGGGTAATCAATTCATCTGCCGTGAGGTCAATGTTTACGACTTCATTGGCCATTTGTAGCACGCTGTCGGGTATACGTTCCTGCACTTCTACACCAGTGATGGACTTCACCTCCTGGTTAATACTCTCAATGTGTTGGATATTCACCGCAGAGATGACATTGATCCCTGCCTGGAGAATTTCCAATACATCCTGCCAACGTTTTTCATTCTTGGAACCAGGAATATTTGTATGTGCCAGCTCATCCACAATCACCCAATCTGGCGATAGCAGCAGGATGGCATTGAGGTCCATTTCTTCCAGTAGCTTGCCTTTATAAAACACTTGCTTGCGAGGAATAACAGGTAGTCCTTCTACGAGCGCTTGGGTTTCTTTACGGCCATGGGTTTCGATATAACCTATCTGTACATTGACATTATTCCTGAGCATGGAATGCGCTTCCTGCAGCATGCGGTAGCTTTTACCTACGCCGGCGCTCATACCGATGTAGATTTTAAACTGACCTCTGCCCGACTTATTGGCCAACTGCAGGAAGTGCTCGACCGATTGTTCTTTATCTGTCATGATGATTTATTAAAACCATACTGCCAGCGAGGCGGTAATAGCGCCGTTGGTGCTGGTAGGAGTATCCTTTTTCAGGAAAGTTTTGTCTCTGCCATCAAATAGTCTGCCTTCCAGGCGAAACATTATATTGTTGACAGGAGTGAAGTCTGCGTTTAACGAAAAGCCGCTGGTTTTAAATCCATTCGGGGTATTAGTAGCGATGATTACACCGTCTTTGTCATTGTAGTATTCCACTCGACCGGCCATAGCAAAGCGTTCTGTGAATGCATACTTGGCCACAACGATGGGAGAATACCAAGCGGAGTAATCACCAGAGCCTTTTTCTTTTTGTTGCAAACCATAGTCACAGCCTGCAATAAAACTCAATTTATATGTGATATTAAAGGTACCGTAAAGGTCGTTAAAGTATCTCATTTTACGGGTACTATCCGGAAAATCATTTCCGATATAAGTACTCCAGTTTAAGAGGATACGCGCGTTGGGTTTAAAAGTAATCTGCGTACCAAAATTGGGTGTCTGATTACCATCCAATCTTTTGATACGTTGCCATCCATTCAAGTACATGGCAGCAAAGGACCATTTATCATTGGGCGCCCAGGTAACTTTGGCGCCGGCCTCAAAGTAAGGCGTATTCTCCGCCATGATACTGCGGGTAAGCGTGTAGCAGTCTTTCCCGATAGCGCTTTCAAAACCGATATGGGAGGGCATGATGCCAGCATCCACCCAGACTTTTCCAAAACGTACGCCTACATTGGCTTCATAGAGGTAACGCAATGCTTCTGGCTCTGCGGCCATGTTATGTTGGGTATAAGTACCTCCCATGATACCCACGTTGGCGTGTACACGACTACTGGTATAATTGGCTTTCACCATGGCCAGGTTTACATTTAGTTCGTTATGCCTGTTGAAGTTATACAGAAATCCTGGAGCCATATGGTTGGATGGTTGGCCAGTATTATAGCTGTAATAAGCTTCTGCATATCCGGAAAAGGTGAGGTTTCCTTTGTCATTTTGTACGTTTTTAGTAGAGTCTTGAGCATACAGGTTCAGTGTCGCAGACAAGATGCCTGCAACCATTAAGGCTTTTTTCATATAGAGTCAGTTCAGTTCGTCGATTATTTCAATTCGTCCAGTGCTACATTGAGTTTCAGTACGTTTACGGTAGGAGTTCCAAACATGCCCAAAACAGGCGCTTTGGTATTATCGGCAATCAGTTGTTTCAGCTTATCCGCAGGAATGCCCCTAGCTTTCGCTATACGTGCTACCTGGATATAAGCGGCAACTGGAGAAAGATGTGGATCAAGGCCGCTGGCAGACGCGGTTACCAGTTCCGCAGGGATCTCTGATTTTTTAACGTCTGGGTTGTGCACCAGGAAAGTATCTATACGTTCCTGCACTACTTTTAAGTAGTCTGGGTTGTTGGCGGATTTATTGGAACCTCCGGAGCCGGCAGCGTTGTAATCCACTGCTGACGGGCGGCTCCAGAAATATTTATCCTGTGTAAATTTCTGCCCTATCTGTTCAAATCCAACTACTTTTCCATTATGCATCACCGTTACACCATCTCCTTTACCAGGAGCCAGTTTCGCGATACCTGCCAGCAGCAGGGGATAAAGACCACCCAGTAATACTACGAGCAGGATAGTCAGTTTTATAGAGGGCAAGAGATATTTTTTCATGACTTTCTTTTTAATTTAATCAGCTTACATAAACAGGGCTATCAGCATATCGATAATCTTAATACCGATGAATGGAGCGATCACGCCACCTACACCGTATATCAATAGGTTTCTGCGCAATAATGCACTGGCTCCTATTGGCTTATAGGCTACTCCGCGCAGTGCCAGTGGAATCAACATGGGGATAATAATCGCATTGAAGATAACCGCACTGAGAATAGCCGTTTCAGGGCTATGTAGTTTCATGATATTAATACCTTGTAATGCTGGAATTGATGCCACAAACAAGGCAGGTACTATCGCGAAATATTTGGCTACGTCGTTGGCGATGGAGAAGGTAGTAAGTGTACCACGTGTCATCAGCAACTGTTTACCGATTTCTACGATCTCAATCAGTTTAGTAGGGTCGTTGTCTAGGTCCACCATGTTACCGGCTTCTTTGGCGGCTTGTGTACCACTATTCATTGCTACTCCCACATCCGCTTGGGCGAGGGCAGGGGCATCGTTGGTACCGTCTCCCATCATGGCTACGAGGCGGCCTTCCTGTTGCTCGCGGCGGATATAAGTCATTTTATCTTCCGGTTTGGCTTCGGCGATGAAGTCGTCCACGCCGGCCTTAGTGGCGATATATTTTGCAGTCAGGGGGTTATCTCCCGTTACCATCACTGTTTTTACACCCATCCTACGCAGACGGTCGAAACGCTCGCTGATACCAGGTTTGATAATGTCTTGCAGCTCTATTACGCCTTGTACTTTCCCATTCAATGCTACTACCAGGGGAGTACCGCCATCTTTGGAGATCGCTTCTACGCGAGTGGTAGTTTCCACTGGGAAAGGGTTTCCGGCTCTTTCTGCCAGGTTTTTGATAGCGTCGTACGCACCTTTGCGGATTTTATTACCATCTGGTAGGTCAATACCGCTACTACGGGTTTCGGCGGTAAATTTCACCAGCATGCCGCCAGTAGTATCCAGTTTGGAAACGATATCTCTTCCGGCCAATTCCACGATAGACTTACCTTCTGGGGTTTCATCGGAGAGGGAACTGATGGCGCACAGCTTCACAAAATCATCTACATTGGAGCCATTAACAGGGTAAAAGTTAGTCGCCTTACGATTACCAATAGTAATGGTACCCGTTTTATCCAGCAAGAGCACATCGATGTCTCCGGCTGTTTCTACTGCTTTACCAGATTTAGTAATCACATTTGCACGCAGGGCCCTGTCCATACCCGCAATACCGATAGCGGATAACAATCCACCGATGGTCGTAGGTATCAGGCAGACGAATAGGGAGATGAATGCTGCTATCGTAATCGGTGTGTTCGCATAATCAGCGAAAGGCTTGAGGGTTACACAAACGATAATGAATACCAGGGTGAAACTTGCCAGCAATATCGTCAGCGCAATTTCATTCGGCGTTTTCTGACGACTAGCCCCTTCTACCAGGGCAATCATCTTATCCAGGAAGGATTCACCAGGTTCGGTGGTCACACGTACTTTGATATGATCAGAAAGTACTTTTGTACCGCCTACCACGCTAGATTTATCCCCACCTGCTTCCCGAATTACGGGAGCGCTTTCCCCCGTAATCGCAGACTCGTCGATACTGGCGAGCCCTTGAACAATCTCTCCGTCCGCCGGAATGATGTCTCCCGGATCACAAACAAATATATCTCCTTTACGCAGTTGGGAAGAGGATACTATTTTGATTTCGTTGGTGAAGATTTCCCCAATCAGTTCTACTTTTTTAGCGGGTGTTTCTTCCCTGGTTTTGCGCAAGCTCTCTGCTTGTGCTTTACCTCTCGCTTCGGCAATAGCTTCCGCGAAGTTGGCAAACAGCACCGTCAGGAACAGCACCAGGAAAACGGCCAGGTTATAACCAGCGCTACCCTGGTCTGTATTTTTAGTAAATAGGGCGTATAAGGCCACAATAAGCATTACCGCAGTGCCGAGTTCCACGGTAAACATTACCGGGTTCTTAATCATCAGCTTTGGATTCAGTTTCACGAAAGATTGCTTCAGACTTTCCAGTACCTGCTCTTTCGGAAACAGTTTATTATCTTTATTCATCTCGAATTATCTTATTGGTAATTATTTATACAGCGAAAAATACTCTGCAATAGGGCCCAGCGCCAGCGCAGGGAAGTAAGACAACGCGGTTAATATCACAATCACTGCAAATGTCATCCCTCCAAAAGTAATAGAATCCGTACGCAGGGTACCCGCAGATTCAGGGATATACTTCTTAGAGCCCATAATACCAGCAATTGCAACCGGTCCTATAATTGGTAGATATCTACCTAAAATCAATACAAAACCAGTGCTGACATTCCAGAACACATTACCATCTCCAAGCCCTTCAAAACCAGAACCGTTATTTGCGTTGGAAGATGTCATCTCATACAGCATTTCAGAAAACCCATGATAACCAGGATTGTTCAACCAGGCGCTCGGTTTCATCGCCCAATCTGCATTTGGATAATGTACTAATACAAAGCAGGCAATGGCTGTACCGGCAAGAATGAGGAAGGGAGACAACAAGGTAATCAGGGCGGCAATCTTCACTTCTCGCGCCTCGAGTTTATGTCCCATGAATTCCGGTGTACGGCCTACCATCAATCCTGAAATGAATACCGCGATAATCACATAGATGTAATAGTTAAGAATACCTACGCCACATCCGCCATAGAGGCAGTTCAGCATCATACCGAGTAACTGCATCAAGCCAGTCATTGGCATCATACTATCATGGAATCCGCAGATAGAACCAGTGGAAATGATCGTTGTCACCGTACTCCAGTAACCCGTTCCTGCAGGCCCAAATCGGACCTCTTTACCTTCCATGGACCCCGTTAGTTGTTGTACGCCCATATGAGCTAGGGCAGGGTTTCCGCTCATTTCTGCCTGCATCGTAGGTATCAATAGGCATATCATACCAATAGTCATGATACCAAAAATGACATTGGCGAATTTTCTCCGTTGGATGAACATACCTAGGGCAAATACCATCGCAATAGGAATCACTACTTGTGCCACCATTTCTGTGATATAGCCGACATAGTTCGGATTCTCAAATGGATGCGCAGAGTTGGCGCCAAACCATCCACCACCGTTGGTTCCCAAGTGTTTGATGGCAATGAATCCGGCAGCAGGACCGCGGGAAACATTCATAGTATCGCCTTGTAATGTTACCACACTGGCTTTGCCGGCAAAACTAGCAGGTGTACCATTGAAGATCAGTATGATCGCTATCAGCAAACTGAATGGCAACAGAATACGGGTAGTGGTTTTCAGGAAGATTTCCCAGAAGTTACCCAGTTTAGTAACTGTTTTCTCTTTAAATGCTTTAAACACAACGATGAGCGCTGCAATACCTGTTGCCGCACTTACAAACTGCAAGAAGGCCAGTACAAAGAGCTGTGTGAAATAAGTAACACCGGTTTCGCCGGAATAGTGCTGTAGGTTACAGTTTACCAGGAAGCTGATGGCAGAGTTGAAGGCCAGATCTGCCGACTGTCCAGGGTTTCCATCCGGATTGAGTGGCAATTTATCCTGGAAGAACAAAGCGAAGAAGGCATAGACAAACCATACCAGGTTAATCGTCAGCAGCGCTTTCATATGCTGCTTCCAATCCATTTCTTCCTTCGGATTGATACCGGAAAATTTGAAGAAGAGTCTTTCCAGCGGCGACATAAAATCAGACCATACCTTGTCTCCTCTGAAAACCTTGACAAAATATCTCGCGAGTGGCCAGGCAAGTAGTAATGTTAGTCCATAGGTGGCGATCACGCCTAATATTTCTGTATTCATCTTTTAGTTAGAATTTTTCCGGCTTCAGCAGTACATATATCATGTAAAAGAATACCAGTATGGATAAGACAAAGAGTGCTGTCATATTGGTTAGAGTTAAGCAGGCTAAATGTTTTCGAAATAGTCTACAGATTTAAAGAATAGTACAAAACAGACCAATCCGGCAATCAGTAGCAAAGTGGTGAGTAACATGTCGTTTTTTATTTTTAAGATTTATACTCCGGTTGTTTGCAGTTGATGGGTACGGATCTGGCGCAGTGTGGCTGGAAGCAGCTCTCTCACATTGCTTTGGATCAAGGGCGATAACGCATACACATATACGCTCTCGATCGCATTTTTAAGGACGGCGCTGCCATTATGATACAGTACTGCTGCCATGGTGAAACATCGCCTTACTTCCTCCGTTTGTCCGTGGCGAATCATCTGTCCGGTATAATCTGCAAAGGAGTGTATCACTTTGCTGATCTTCCCTCTCCCGTTATGCTGCTCCATTGCAACAGTAAGCCCTTCAATCTGAAAGCCTATTAACCGGGAGATCTTTGAATCAGGTAACATGGTAATATTCGTTTTTGTTCTACTACACATGCCAGCGGAATGCCACAACTTGGTAAGCAGGTCAGAAAAACCACTCAATTAATTAATAGTCAATTAGATATATTTATTTCAGAGAGAAATAACGGGGAGGGGTATAGGAGAAAACCATGCAGAAATGGTAGGGTACATGCAGAAAATGAAAGGGCCATATAGGCATAAAAAAACAAGGAAAGTTGATTATGCATTAAATGCAATTCAACTTTCCTTGTAGTGTATTACAAAATTATCAGGTGCGTATTATTGATTAACTGAAGAGATACAGTACATCTTCTTTGGTCAGTTTCTTCACAAATCCGCTATCATCTGCGATGATTTCTTTTACAAGCGATTTCTTTCTCTCTTGTAATTGTAGGATTTTTTCTTCTACCGTATCCTTACAGATCATGCGGTATGCAAAGATATTTTTCGTTTGTCCGATACGGTGTGTACGGTCGATCGCCTGTTGTTCTACAGCCGGATTCCACCATGGATCTACGATGTATACATAATCCGCTGCAGTGAGGTTAAGACCCACACCACCGGCTTTCAATGAAATCAGGAATACCCTGCAATCATCATTGTTCTGGAAGTTTTGAATAGCCTTTTCACGATCCATTGTAGAAGTACTTCCATCGAAGTATTCAAACGGAATTTTCATGTGCTGCAATCTCTCTTTGATCAGTCCCAACATTCCTAGGAATTGTGAGAACACCAATACTTTGTGATTACCGATATTCTCGGAAATCTCACGCGTGAGTTCATGCAACTTCACAGAGTGATTTGGATATTGTTCGGTATCATTCAAGATAGCAGGACTATCACATATCTGACGGAGTTTCATCAGACCCTGGAGAATGGTCAACTGGCTGCGTTCCATACCCTGATCTTCAATAACACCGAGGATTTTAGAGCGATAACTATTACGGTAGGCATCATAAATATGCCGTTGTTCCGCATCCATTTCGCAGAAAATAACCGTTTCGATTTTTTCTGGCAACTCCTTCGCTACTTGTTCCTTCGTACGACGTAGTATGAATGGATATATCAGCTTACGCAGATGATCTTTTCTTTCTTCATCCTGGAACTTATCTATCGGCGTAGCGAATTCATTTCGGAAGAAGTCCACACTACCCAACATACCTGGATTTAGGAAGTTCATCTGTGCATAAATATCGAACGTATTATTCTGCATAGGCGTACCACTCAATGCCAGGCGGTTCTTGGTATGCAACAGTTGTGCAGCTTTGGTTACTTTAGACTGTGGATTCTTAATAGCCTGAGACTCATCCAGTACTACATAATCGAATTCTAGTTTCATCAGCAACTGAATATCGCTGCGGAGGGTGCCGTAAGTGGTAATGATCACATCATACTTGGCCAGTTCCTCACTGCTTTTGAGTCGGGCTGGTCCATGGTGAATATGATGCGTCATTTCTGGTGTGAACTTGCGAATTTCATTTTCCCAGTTGTAAATAAGAGTGGTAGGGCAAACCACGAGGGTCATACACTGTCCATGCCTATTTTTATAATACTGGATAAATGTGAGGGCCTGAATAGTTTTACCAAGACCCATATCATCTGCCAGGATACCGCCCCATTTAATTTCGTCCAGGTAGTTCAGCCATTGGAAGCCACTTTCCTGGTATGGACGTAATTTGGCGTTGAGGTTTTCCGGCAGGGCAATATTGCGGATTTCATCAAACTGCAACAGCTTTTTACGTTTCTGTTCCAGTTCAATTACCACGGCTTCATCATCAATAAACTCATAGAGCTCATCGATTACACTGAAGTTATATTTACTGAGTTTAAGACCTTTATCTTTTTCCTCACCCACTTTAAAGAGCAGGGAGTATTTACGTAACCATTCTTCCGGCAGTAAGCCTAGTGAGCCATCTGCCAGTTGTACATAGTTCTGTTTATTAGCCAGTGCGGATTTGATATCCTTGATGCTCACTTTCTGATCGCCATATACCACTTCAATCTGTGCGTCAAACCAGTCGATACCCGAACTGATTTGAAGATTGGTAACCGGTTTATGAGAACTAAATTTAAAGTTGCGCAGGTTATCGAAACCGAATACCCGTACATCCATTTCTTTCAGTGCATCAAAGAAGAGGAAGAACCAGTTGTTCTTCAGTGCTTCTTTCGCACGGAGATAGAAATAGTTCTGGTTATCATTTTGGGAGAAGTTGGTATGAAGGGTACGCAGTTTAGCCACGAACTCTTCTTCCGCTTCCTTATGACGATGTATTACAATGACCTTATTCCCTTCCTGGACGGTGATTTTAGCATCATCATTCCACTCCACTTCCTGCCCGCGATAAGAGAATCCAGGCTGGATAATGAAGGTTTCACCCATTTCTTTCAGGTATACATGATTGTCCGGTCTGAGATCCCGTACTTCAGAAAGCAGTCCGTTATCAAACTGGATATCATATTGCCTGCTCATAGGCAGGAGATAATCTTTCAGGTATACTGGCCATTCTTTGTTAGGAATGCGCAGTTTTCCATTTTGCCTGAACAGTTCCACATGGAGGGAATCTTGTGGATTTTCGAACATGTATACCACGTTCTTGTGCAGGAAAAGGAGAGGACTGTCCCAGGCGTTGGTGGACACATTCACTTCTTCTCCTTCGATGGAAACGAAGCATTCCACTTCCACATGGGTATTCCCCGTATGTGTTTTAATGATGAGTTTCAGTCGTTCTGCGCCCAATTGTAATGCCACCAGGTTTTTGGTTTTAAAAGCCTGACGGTTGGGGAGCAGGAAGAGCAATCCTTGCTCAGCCAGTTGCGGGAATAGTTTGGCTAATTTCGGATGCAGGTATTCCAGCATCAACTCTTTCGTTTCGGTGGGTAGTTCTTCCGCGTTTTCGTGCGTAATATTTTCCCAGATACCTGCAAACGGTGAGTTTTTGCTGAGGAATTTGCTGACTTCAGAATTCTGGAGTTTTCTGACCGGTGCGATCAGATCGCGGTCTTTCTCCTTGTATTGATAGAAATCCACATACTTTGTCAGATCTAATTTGCTAGCGAGAGAAACGAAGGCGGTTTGCTCATCGTTTACCTCCCCGCTGACGAGATCCAGTCTGAAGTAGGGATAGAGGGTTTCGTTTGCATTGAACACCGCTGCCAATCGCTGTGTAACCGTGATGGTTTCATCGGCAGGTGGTGGTGGCGTGACGGCTTGTTGCCGACCGATAGCGCTGCCATCTACGCGTTTGATACTGTTGTCCAGTACGCGGAGGAATGGTTTCCCATCTGTATAGGTAAATGCGAATTTACCTTCCAGGTCGTCGGTGAGGGAGTAGCCGTAGAGGGAGAGGAGTTTATTTTTCTCTTTGTCCCAGTTACGGAGCGTATCGAAATAGAAAGGTCCGTTTTTCTGCAGTAGTTGCAGGAAGAGGGCCGTTTTATGGACGCAGAGGGCATGTTCGGTTTCATCGCAGGTGCAATGGGTATCGAAAAAGCGTTCCTCGTTGCGTTGAATGATGAGTGGAAATTCCTGACCGTCTACTTTGAGGACGGCTTCCACTTTTTCATCTTTTGCGCTGATGATTTTGGCCGGTTTTCCTTTGGCTAATTCCTCTGCTGTGGCGAAGATGGAGCCAGAGGTAAGGAGTTTAATGATTTTGAGGTCGATTGACTTCATTTTCACCAGCGTATGTTGCTGATCAAATTGAGTATCAAAGCTTTCAAACTGATTTTTGTCCAGCATCTCTTGCAACTGAAAGAGTGCAGCCGCTTCATGCCGGCAGATATCCCCTAAATTATAAGGGCATTGGCATCGGATGGACATGCCGTTGGTATCGCCATATTTATTGATAGATACCCGATAGTAGTTGGCATGCGTGTCGCTTTTCACGCGGAAGGTCGCTGATTTTAGTACCGGGTCTGCCTCAATCAATTCAACACCCCCGGTAGAAAATATACGCTTCCCCCTGCGGATCACTTCATCAGTGCCGTTATTGTAAACATATTTTAGCAAATGGGGTAGCGACATACTATCTGTTGTTGCCTCCTTTTATTTTACCAGCCAAAGGGTTAAAATAAGAAAAAAAGATTCGGCAGCTGGTAAAAAGGCAATCCACAAAAGTAAGCAGAAAATCTCTTTTGAAAAAGACTTCAGCCGACTTGCCGAGAACACATCTTTTCTTTAAAAATAAGTAAAAAAAAGCATTTTAAAACGACTGGTTATCAGTAGTCGGATAGCAATAAAAATCCCGGGCCCCTACAGGAGAGGCCCGGGTTTCTATTAGGCGTGAAAAATTTAATGTTATAAAGCAGGAATTGCTGCTGTTACCAGTTCACCATTTTTGAAAATGGGGAGCACATTTGCACCATCTGGCGTGAGGCAGTAGTGAATATCTTTCTCCAAGCCGTATTTCGCCAGTCTTTTATAGTGGGAGGCCTGATGCATGAAGGAATAAATATCGTCTTTTGCAGTATTGTAGAGAGACTCGGCTGCAATAGCGGAGTCGCAGTCCACATTGAAATGGGCTTTAATTCGGTTTACCACGGCGCCGGCGAAGAGGGTATCTTCCATATTTACCCGGTCTTTCCAGGCAGCGCATCCGAGGATAACAGGTTGGCCCTGAGCAATGAGGTAATCGCATACTGCGCTGATGTTAGGGAAAGATCCTGTTACAATCTGGATGGCATCTTTGGCCATATGCAGTAATTTGGTACCATTGGTGGTAGTCAGCACCAATGTTTGCCCTTCGATAAAATCGCGGGGATATTCGAATGGTGAATTTCCGTGTACGAGGCCTTCGGCCACTTTGCCATCGCGTTCGCCGGCAGTGATGCCCCCGATCGCGCGGCCAATATTCACACATTCTTCCACGGTAGCTACCGGGATAACTTTGTTCGCACCATTATAAAGGGCGGTGCAGATGGTGGAAGTAGCACGTAGTACGTCAATAATTACTACGATGCTGTTTTTTACATCATAAAGATGCAGCAAAGCCGGAGATAAACATACTTCCAGGCTTGGTTTGTTGCTTTCTGTCATTCAGTTGCTTTTTGCTTTAATCAAGGATCACCCGCCACTTGTCAGTTTCTGCATATTCCTTAATAGTATCATTGCGATGGCATAGTAGCTTCGTCATATACTTCACCAGGTAAAAACGCTCTACCATTCGGCCTATCCAGCCATAAGGCGTACCGAATTCCATCATATCAATCATCACAGTGCCATTGCCAATCTCTTTAAAGTAATGGTCATGTTTCAGGAAAGTGAAATCGCCCGCTTCCATTTCATCACAGAAGTGTTGATTCATATCCATGGCAGTGATTTTGGTAGTCAATTGCCTTAATTTTCCGAGATGCTTGGCTTGCCAAGTAACGGATTCCCCTTTTATAATAAGTCCGGTGGTTCTCCCTTTTATAGGCTCCTCCTTTGTATGCTCCATACTTTTCTTATGGAGTGTTATACTGCGACTTAAATCAAAAACGCGTTCCAACGGGGCATGGATAACGGTTGTCAAATGAATAGTGGGCATAGATAGATATGGTATAATTAAAAAATTCCGGTACCCGGAATTCCAGGTACCGAAATTAATAACTTTAACCGGCTATTCATATCTAAATCTCCGGTAGATTATTTTACTTATCCCAGAAATGGCACTTTCACCACTTTCGCTTTCAGTTGTTTATCTCTTACAGCGATGAAGATTTCACTGTCCAGTGCAGCAAAAGGAGTTTTCACATAGCCAAGACCGATAGCTTTCTGCATGCTTGGCGACTGTGTACCAGAGGTAACGCGGCCGATAACGTTTCCGGCTGCATCCTTGATTTCATAGTCGTGACGCGGAATGCCCTTGTCTACCATTTCAAAACCTACCAATTTCTGTTCTACACCATTCGCTTTCTGTGCTTCAAAGATAGCGCGGGAAGGGAAATCCTTTGTAAACTTGGTAATCCAACCCAGACCAGCTTCCATTGGAGAAGTACGATCGTCGATATCGTTACCGTACAGGCAGAAGCCCATTTCCAGGCGGAGCGTATCGCGAGCGCCCAAACCAATTGGTTTCAGACCTTTACCCAGAGAGAACAATGCATCCCAGATTTTTTCCGCTGCACCGTCTTTATCTTCAAAATATATTTCGATACCACCCGCTCCGGTATAACCAGTTGCACTGATCACTACATTCGGAACACCTGCAAATTCACCTTTTTCGAAAGTGTAATATTTCAGGTTTACCAGGTCTACAGCAGTCAGTGGCTGTAGCATGCTGGTAGCATTCGGGCCCTGAATAGCGAGGAGACAGGTTTTGTCGGAAATGTTGTGCATTTCCACATTGTTGGTATTGAACTGACTGATCCAGTTCCAGTCTTTTTCAATATTGCTTGCATTCACCACCAGCATATATACATTGTTTGGCTCAATGCAATACACCAGCAAATCGTCTACGATACCGCCTTCATTGTTTGGCAGGCAGCTATACTGCGCTTTACCGGCAGTCAGTTTGGAAGCATCGTTGGAGGTAACACGCTGAATGAGATCCAGTGCATGCTCACCTTTTAACATAAACTCGCCCATGTGGCTCACATCAAAAACTCCTGCATTGGTGCGTACGGCCTGATGTTCATCGTTGATCCCTGTATAGGATATTGGCATGTTGTAACCTGCGAATGGAGCCATTTTTGCACCCAGCGCAATGTGTTTTTCTGTAAAAGGCGTGTTTTTCATACTTTATTTTTAAAACGCGGCAAAAATAACGTTTTGCCATATACTAACGATAATCACTTTCCGACGAATGACGATTCCCAGACCAAAGGGTTATATTATAAATAGCTAATATACAATCGAATAGTAAAAAAGATGTCCCACGAATTTCCTTGTAGGTGCAGGGTAATTCGTAATTTTGCCCCACACCCAAAACAGTTTGCTGTGAAAAAGATAACCTGGCTGTTACCAATGGTAGTTTCTACCTTGTTTGTAAATGCGCAGAGAAAAACGGACCGCAAAACCCTGACAAACCTGCAAATGCACATTGCTTATCTCAGCAGTGACAAGCTGGAAGGACGTCGTACAGGCGCTCCCGGCGAAAAACTGGCTGCGGAGTACATTAGCGAACAGATGCAACAAATAGGGCTGTTACCAAAGGGGACAGCGGAATTCCTGCAAACGTTTACAGTGAAAGAAGGCCTGGAACCTGCTTCCACCTGCAATTTTGAGTTGAACCACAAACAACTAACAGTTGGCCTCCATTATTTGCCATTGCCATTCTCCGCAGCTAAATCAGCCAAAGGAGAGGTGCTGCCACAAGCCAATGAACCAGACAACATCTGGTTGATCAACGTGACAGAAGTAGATACCACGAAATACAAATCCCGGTTGGAACTATATCGTAAAGAAACCGCTACTGCCGCACAATCCGGCGCTACTGCGGTGATCTTTTACAATGGCGGCGAATCCCTGGAACTGGTGAATAGCTGGCTCGTACAATCAGCGGCTGCGGCTATTCCTGCCATTTGGGTAAATAAAGACATCAGCAAAATCCTGGACGACGATAACGCCAATAGCTTCCTCATTCAGTTACATGCAGAACTGCAACCAGTAAAACGTACAGGCATTAACGTGATCGGCTATATCGATAATAAAGCAGAACAAACCATTATCATCGGTGCACATTACGATCACTTGGGCTTTGGCGAGGACAATAATGGTCTTACCAAAGGGCATGTTTTATACCATGGGGCAAATGATAACGCCAGCGGCATCGCTGCTATGTTGGAAATTGCCCGCCAACTGAAAGCTTCCAAACTGCGTCATAATAACTACCTGTTTGTGGCTTTCTCTGGAAACGAACAAGGTCTGAGCGGCTCTAAATACTTGGTAGCCAACAGTCCTGTAGATTTGGCTACTGTCAACTACATGATTAACCTCGATATGATTGGGCGCCTCAATCCCGCACATGGCCTGCAAATTGCTGGCGTAGGCACCAGTCCTTCTTGGGCGCAACTTCTTACCAGCGTTGTAAAAGATACCAAAGTAGTGTACAATGCCAGTGGCACCGGCCCCGCTGATCATAGTTCCTTCTATAGAAAAAATATTCCTGTTCTCTTTTTCTGTACCGATCGAGAAGACTTTCACCAACCAGAAGATGTAGCGGAAAAAATCAACTATGAAGGCACACTCACCGTCATGAGAGTAGTGTATGATCTGATCGATAAAACGGATAATCTCCAAAAACTGGCCTTCAGTGCCACACCAGACTCATTGACAGCTGTCGCCAAATAATAAAAGCTGATGTTGATATAGAAACGAATTTTATAAATTCGCAATTCGTTACTGGAGCAGCAAAATGGTTTACTGCCCCGTAATGCGTAATTTGTAATTCGTAATCAACATCCTCAATGGACGAAAAACTGGCGGTAGTATACCGATACTTTCAGCTACTGGAGAACTTTTCAGTGGATGCTGCTGAATTCGCCGGAATCTTTCATCCTAATATCATTCAAACAGAATATCCTAACCAGATGTCGAATGATATTAAACAAAGGAATTTCGATATCATCTTGGAAAGCATGGCTACTACCAGGTTGATTCTCAAGTCGCAGCACTATAGTGTGCTCAAGGCGATTGAAAACGGTAATACACTAGTGGTGGAAGCCAAATGGACAGGTGAAATAGGAGTGGATGCTGGAAAATTTCGTCGCGGACAGGTAATGAAAGCGTTTATTTGCAGTATCATTGAGTTTCGGGATGGTAAAATCTACCGCCAACGAAATTATGATTGCTACGAACATCAATAAAAAAGATATGGGAAAATTATTATCGTTTCTGGCCCTGGCCACCAGCCTGTTGCTCGCTTGCAACCCTCAGCGTGAAAAAACCGCAGACAGATCCAGCTACGATGTGATCACTGAAAAAAGCTATGTATACCGGGAAAGCAAGCCTGCTCCAGGCCCGCTGACCGACTCAGTCCTCGCACTGAAAAAACAAATCACTGACTACCTCGAACAACAAGGCTTTAAGCCACATATGGCGGGGAAAGACAGCCTCCTGTTCGAACGTACCAACAAACAGGAAGTTATGATCGAACTCCCTGCACCCCAGGATGTATGGCAATCCAATACGATCATCGTTTTTGATCCGGCCAAAAATCCACTGTTCGTGAATTTACACAAGGGAACTGCTCAAATTGATCATTATATTCAATCTAAATAATCCGGTTTAAAATTGCCTATCAAACAGCAAATAAAACTTACCGTAGATGCGGTTGTTTTTGGATATATCCCCAAAGAAGGGATCGTGGTACTGCTGATTAAGCGCACCATCGAACCTTTCCTGCATAGCTGGGCGCTGCCCGGCGGATTCGTACGCGATGAAGAGAACCTCGAAAATGCCGTTACCAGGGAACTGCTCACAGAAGCAGGCGTAAATATCAACTACCTGGAACAACTCTATACTTTCGGTATGCCTAACCGCGATCCCCGCGGTCGTGTAGTATCTATCGCCTATTTCGGACTGGTAAATCCTACCAATTATAAGCTGGCCGCCAGCTCCGACGCCGAAGACGCTACCTGGTTCAATATTAAAGAACTACCGGACCTCGCTTTCGATCACGCTACTATCATCGACCTGGCCGTAAAACGCCTCCGCAATAAAATCAGGTACGAGCCTATCGGCTTCGAACTACTCGATAAAAAATTCCCGATCGCCGATCTGGAAAAACTCTACGAAACACTACTGGACCGGCCCATCGATCGCCGCAACTTCCAGAAAAAAATCAATCACCTGGGTATCCTCATCGCACATAACGAAAAACAAAAACAAGTGTCGCAAGGCCGCCCAGCAAAACTCTTCAGCTTCAATGAAGAGAAATATTTCCAATTGAAAAAAGACGGAATGGCCTTCGAAATATAATCGAAAAGCTATTTTGTGTATTTTTTACAAAAATTATTTTGGTAGATTAAAATACCTGTTTATATTTGTGTAACAATTACGCAAAATAGCTCGAAGATGCAAGTACAAAAGCCCACAGGAGTTATTATAGCCCGGTTCCAGACGCCCGTCCTGCATGAAGGACACCTGGAAATCATCCGGCAGGTAAAAGAGAACCACAACAGAGTTCTCATACTACTCGGCGTCAGCCCTGTGAAAGGCAGCCGCAAAAACCCACTGGACTACTACACCCGCGAACGCATGATCAAACAACTGTTCCCGGAAATTATAGTACTCCCCCTCAGCGATCAGAAATACGATGAGGTATGGTCCGCAAAATTGGACGATCTACTCCGTACCAACTTCCCACATGAATCATTTGTGCTCTATGGCAGCAGAGATAGCTTTATTGGTACCTACAGCGGGAAATATAAAACCATTGCGCTACCACCAGTGAAAGATTATAACGCTACGGCCATGCGGGAAGAAATCTCCGATAAAGTATTCGATACCGCGGAATTCCGCTCTGGGATTATATATAACACGTACAGCCTGTTCCCCTCAGTTTATGCGACAGTCGACATCGCGGTTTTCAGAAACAATAAACAGGAACTGCTGTTAGGAATAAAACCAAATGAAAAAGCCTGGCGACTCCCAGGAGGATTTTCAGATCCAACAGATGAATCCTTCGAAATAGCCGCCAAACGGGAATTGCAGGAGGAATGTGGTCAGTTTGAAACCACCCCAATGGAGTATGTCTGCTCTCGCAGGATGAACGACTGGCGCTACCAATCCGAAACGAATAAGATCATTACCACCCTCTTCGCTACAGATCTGATTTATGGCGAAGCCGCTCCCGGAGACGATTTGGAAGCACTGAAATGGGTAACGGTAACGGATATACCGCAAATGATCGCCGCCGGTACCATCACAGACACACATATCCCATTACTGCAAATCCTCCTGGAAAAATTTACGACCAACGCTTAAACTGAAGAATCATGACTAAAGAGAATCTTGTCCTCCTCGCTGACGCATACAAATACTCTCACCATAAATTATATCTCCCTGGCACTCAATTTATTTACTCTTACCTGGAGAGCAGGGGCGGTAAATTTGACGAAACTGTTTTCTATGGCTTGCAGTATTTCCTGAAAGAATACCTGGAAGGAGTAGTGATCACAAAAGAAAAGCTGGACGATGCTGCGGCAGAGCTGCAGGAAGTTTTCGGGAGACCCGATGTCTTCGATAGATCCAGGTTTGAATATATCATCGAAAAACACGGCGGAAAACTGCCAGTGCGCATCAAAGCCGTCCCAGAAGGCACAGTGGTGCCTGTACGAAATGTACTGATGACGATAGAAAACACTGATCCTGAATGTTTCTGGCTGACCAACTTCCTGGAAACCCTCCTAATGCAGGTTTGGTATCCTTGCACCGTAGCAACGCTTTCCAGGGAAATTAGAAAAGTAGTGCAATACTATTATGATAAAACTGCCAGCGAAGCGGCTTTAGGAGGAATTGATTTCGTGCTGAATGATTTCGGGTTCCGCGGCGCCAGCTCTGTTGAAAGTGCAGGCATCGGTGGTAGCGCACATCTGGTCAACTTCTCCGGCAGCGACACTATCGCAGGTTCTACCCTCGCCAAAAAATATTACCAGGCAAAAACTGCCCCCGGCCTTTCCATCCCCGCTACTGAGCATAGCATTGTTACCCTACTCGGCGAAGAAGGTGAACTAGAAATTTTCAAACATGTACTCAATACCTTCCCAACCGGCACCATTGCTTGCGTTTCTGACTCCTACAATATCTTCCGCGCCTGCGAAGAGTATTGGGGAACTGAACTGAAAGAACAAATCCTGAACCGCCAAGGCACCTTGGTGATCCGCCCCGACAGCGGAGACCCTGTGAAAACATTACTCCGTGTCTTCCAAATCCTTATGGACAAATTTGGTTATACCACCAATGAAAAAGGATATAAAGTTCTCCCGCCGCAAGTGCGCGTGATCCAAGGCGATGGCATTAGCTACAGCGCTATTCCGCCTATATTCGCAGCCTTAGAGGAAGCAGGTATCAGCGCTGAAAACCTCGTACTGGGAATGGGCGGCGCACTGCTCCAACGCGTAAACCGCGACACACAAGAGTTTGCACTGAAATGCTCTTTCGCACAAGTGAACGGCCAACACATAGCGGTGCAGAAAACACCTGTGGAAATGGATAAAGAAGGAAACCTGCGTACTTCATTCAAGAAATCCAAAGCCGGTAAACTCAAGCTGGTATTGCAAGATGGGAAATTCACTACCCTCCACCAAGACGAACAACCTGAGCTACCGGATCATCTGGTAACAGTATTCGAAAATGGTCATCTGACACAACAGATCACTTTCGATGAGGTAAGAAAAAATGCAAAATTATAAGGTGAAATAATGATGGAAGTCGGCCTTGATAAGGCCGGCTTTCTAATTTAAAGTGGGAATGTAACTGATAACAACCTGGCCGGTAGCAATTTCATCTTCAGTGATGATATAAACAAGTGAACAATTCCTTGTATCCGTTATAAAACACGCCGATACGGTATCTCCTTCACTCACATATACAGCCCCTGAAATGCTGGAGGGACAAGCAATTGCAGATGTTTCTGTACTTCCATCTTGATGTTTAATTGTTACAACAGGTGGAATAACAGGTTTTACCATGCAAACGCCCATTTTTGCGCCGGCGTCCACAGAATAATAAAATCGTACTCTTACAAAGCCTGAAACTTTTCTTGACATCATAGCGGATAAAATGCCATCTTCTTGACGGCTGATAGTTGGTTTGGCAGGCATTGCATGGGTACCTAACATAGCCAATAACATCATCTCGGATAAACAGAGCGTTTTCATAGTGAATACATTTAATCTTTGTAATGGTTAATTAACGGGCACTAGGGTTAGCGGTTAGAATATTATTCCTTAACACACAAAAAGACGATCCGGTTATAAAATATTTTGTTAAAAACCCGCCCTGGTAAGCACACTGAGGCATAGTGCAATGGCTGTCTTCCCAATAACCTATCTCTTCCTTATATTGCAATCCTGACTAACCGCTTCCTGCCATGTACTTATTAATTCCAGGACGCCATCACCTACTGACCGACTTCCAGTTCAAATACCTCAACGGGCTTGTCAACAGTAGGAGAGAAGGCCATATCGAAGGCATTATTTTCGCCGTTACTTCCGCCAACCATGGCGGCACCAAAAGGAATCCCATCCCATTCTACCTAAGAGCCATGATTATCCAGGAGTTCAGCAACTACCTGGACGTTCCGGTACATATCTATGGGATCGATGATGCAGGAGTGATTCCTAACTTCACCGGCTATACGTTAAAAACCATCCGGCACGCTAGTGAAGGCATGCACACCCTGACGCCGGAAAATACGCTGGTAGTATGTTCTACAGAGGTTCGGAAGATGTACAGTGCATTGGGCTTCCGCATTCTCTCCGCGGAATGGGATGAGCAACTGCAACAGCAAACCGCTGTGATGCCTTGGGATATCGTGAAAATGATCTCGCAGGCAGGAGACTGGAAAACAGATACGGCCATCTTGAATGAAATGCATCCTGCCGCGTATAAAATTTGGTCGTTATATGGTTTGGGAGACAAGGTTCGGCAGATACTGAAAGATCCCATCATTGGCTCAGATGGAGATCTCACCGCTACCCGCGACTACACCGAGTACGTGAAACAAATGGACGATATAGCCGCCCTCAAATACCGAGAAACGGCGCCTTACATTATCCCTGGAAATATTGGCGATATCGGCTGTGCTGCCGGTTCCTGGATGAAGATTGCTTGTGAAGATGATCGCCTCCATGAGTGCGACTTCTACGGCATTGAAGTATCTCGCCATCTGTATGATATCTGCTTGCAACGCCGCCACAATGGGGAGTTCTCCAATCCTTCTGTATTCTTTGCACAGAAGAATGCCGTATCCGGCACCGTATTTGAACCCGGCGCCATGCATACGATACATACCTCTTCACTTACCCATGAAATTGCTTCCTATGGCAGCATAGAGGATCTGAAGGCGTTTATACATCACCGTTATAATGAATTACAACCTGGCGGCGTATGGATCAACAGGGATGTAACAGGTCCTGCGAATAGACACGAAACGGTACTTCTATGGCTCAATGACGCGGATGGCGACAGTCGTCTCCCTAAACCTGATACTACGGATACGCATATACTGGCATCCTGGCTCGCGAAACTCTCTACCAAAGCACTTTTCCAGCAGTTTGCAAAAGACTTCCGCCAACACGAAGGTTATGTGCTGCCACATACCTGGGTAGAAATAGATGGAAATACTTACTGTCAACTCTCTATGCAGGATGCTTGCGAATTCCTATTCACGAAAGATTACCACGATAACTGGTACAGTGAAATGCATGAAACCTTCTGTTTCTGGAACTTTGAAGACTGGAAAACGCACTTGGAAGAAGCAGGGTTCAGATTAGATAATCTCTCACATCCTTACCGCAACGAATGGATTGTAAAAAACAGGCTGGAAGGGAAAGTACAGTTATTCCGACAGTTGGAAAACGGCCAGTTAGAAACGATTCCATTCCCCGACTCACACATGCTGCTCCTAGCAAGAAAATAACAAAAAAAAGAAAGCCGGAATAAGATTATTCCGGCCATTACCTAAACCTACAACTGTTACACTGTTAGTAACGATCTTTAAATATGTTGAGATGTAATCTTTCTTAGTTTACATGGATCTCATCCAGCGGCACTTCTTCATAAGAAGCTACCATGCGCTGACGGATATAACGTTTCTTGGAAAGGCGGCCCATACCGAGTTTCGCCATACCCATATCCACAATCATATATACCACAGGTACCACAATCAGCGTCAGGAACATAGAACTGATCAGACCACCGATGATTACAAAGGCCAGACCGTTCTTGGTAGAGGCCACACCACCTGTTGCAAATGCGATAGGCAGCATACCAATCACCATCGCGATGGTAGTCATGAGAATTGGACGTAAACGCGCGTTATTCGCATGAATCAAGGCTTGGTAAGTACTTTGTCCCTGTTCTTTCATCTGGTTGGTAAAATCGACCAGGATGATCGCATTCTTCGCTACCAGACCAATCAGCATGATCATACCCAAGAGGGTGAAGATATTCAGCGTATTATTTGTCAGCGCCAATGCGAGCAATGCCCCGATGATCGCCAGTGGAATGGAGAATAATACTACAAATGGATAAATATAGTTATCGTACAAGGCCACCATGATCAGGTATACCATTACGATGGAAATCAGCAATGCAGCGCCCAATGTTCCGAAGGAGTCTCCCTGATTCTCAGCATCACCACCAAATACGTAGCTAATGCCGGCAGGTTTCTTCATTTTGTCAAGTTTAGCTTGAAACTCCTGGGTTACAGTACCGGATGGGCGTCCCATTACCTGCGATTGTACAGATACAGAAGTATTTTTATCTCTGCGCTCCAAGTGGCTTGGTCCAGAGCCTTCTGTTACTGTTGCAAATTGCGATAATTTTATGAGTTGTCCTTTTTTATTTATGAACTGAATGTTAGCAACATCGTCCAGATTTTTTCTGTTGAAATCATCGAAGCGAATGTTGATATCATATTCATAGTCACCCTGACGGAATTTCACTTTGGAATCGTCCGCAGTACCACTGAATGCAGTTTGCATGGTACCACCTACGTTGTCCAATGTGAGGCCGAGGGCAGCCATTTTATCGCGGTCTACTTGTACGTTGATTTCTGGGTTTCCTTCTTCAACAGAGAGTTTCACCTCACTGGCGCCAGGAATGGTTTTCAGCGTATCCATGGCAATTTTTGCGAACGCCATTACACTGTCCATTTCAGAACCCATTACAATCAGTTCTACTGGTGCACGTTCAGCCGTACCGAGAATACTTACATTCGTAGTTTTTACTTTTACACCGTTCAGTTTTTCTTTCAGTTCCTTTTTAATCTTAGCGGCATAGATATCTGATGCGTCTTTACGCTCTTCAGCAGGCACCATCATTACCGTGATCTCTGATTTATAGGCAGTAGACTGCGCATTACCAAAGCCATCTTCGGAAGTCTGACCTACGGTAGTAATCAACCTGGTGATTTCTTTCTTGCCTTTCAGGATTTGTTCCGCCTGACGGGTGATCAGGTTCGTTTGCTGTACAGATGCATCTTTCGGCATTTCCAGCATCACGATAAACTGACCACGGTCTCCTGTAGGAATAAACTCACCACCGATGTAACCTTTACCAATCAAGGTGAAAGAAGCAAACAACAGGGCTACGGCGAATCCAATCGTCCAACGTTTGTGATTGAGCGCCCAGCGCAGGATGCCTGTCATCCAATCCGTAAATTTCTGCAGTTGTTTTTCGAACCAGAGAATGAATTTCTCGAATGCATTCTTACCAGTAATATGCTCCAGTTTACCAAAGCGAGAAGACAGCAACGGTACAATCATGAAGGACGACAGCAAACTCAACATGGTAGATATCATTACCACCACGCAGAACTCACGAAGGATCTTCGATACCAGTTCATTCGTTAAAGAGATCGGCAGGAACACCACCACAATTACCAAGGTAATGGAAGTAACGGTGAAGCCTATCTCTTTTACACCGTCAAAGGCAGCACGAACACGGTTCTTACCCATCTCCATGTGACGGTAGATATTTTCCAATACCACAATCGCATCATCCACCAGGATACCTACTACCAGGGATAAACCCAGCAGGGACATCAAGTTGAGCGAGAAGCCCATCAACTTCATACCGATGAAAGTAGCAATCAATGACGCCGGGATAGAAATCATTACGAACAATGCACTACGCACACTGTGTAAGAACAACAGCATTACGATCGCTACGAGGATTACCGCCAGGATCAAGTCATGGATCACGGAGTCGGCAGATTCCAGGGTAAAATCGGAAGAGTCGTTCGCCACCAGGATTTGCAGGCTATTCGCTGCATATTCTTTCTGGATCTTATCGATCGATTTTTTCATTTCTTCAGAAACGGTTACCGCATTGGCATCGGTTTGTTTCTGCACTTGCAGCGCGATCGCGTTTACACCGTCTACACGGGCAATACGTTCTGCATCTTTTTGCGCATCCTGTACATCTGCCACATCACCCAGGCGCACCTGTGTACCGTCGTCAGTGGTTTTGATTACCAGGCTATTCAGTTGCGCAACGTTTTTATATTTACCGGCCAAACGGATCAGGATCTGTTGGTCGGCAGTTTTTACTTTACCAGTAGGGAAGTCCAGGTTCGCATTAGTAATCAGTTGGCGCAGTTCGCCGATAGACATACCAAAAGCCTGTAACTTCTTAGGATCTACGTTCACCTGGATTTCACGTTCAGCACCACCAATCAATGATACCTGTGCTACACCTGGCAGACGGGAGAGAATTGGCTGGATTTTTTTATCCATCAGGTCATAGAAAGCTTTATCATCCATTTTAGCAGTGGCGGATAAAGTCATGATAGGTAAATCGTCCAGGGAGAACTTGTTCAGGGAAGGTGGTTTCGCATCTCCTGGCAGGTCCGCCAGAATCGCGTTCACCTTACGTTGTGCATCCTGCAACGCGAGGTCTACGTTCGCGTCGTTGTTCAGTTCTACTGTAATGATGGAAAGACTTTCAGAAGATTTAGAGGTAATTTTCTTAATCTTTTCCATGGATGCAACCGCATCTTCAATTTTTTTCGTGATGGTACTTTCTACCTCATTTGGAGAGGCGCCCGGATATACCGTCGAAATGGTTACGATCGGGGAGCTGAACTTGGGCAACAGCTCATAGTTCAGTGATTTATAGCTCATCACGCCCAGTAAGGTGAGGATGGTAAATACCACCACCACAATTGTGGGTCGTTTTATCGATACTTCAGTAATCTTCATGTTGCAAAAGTTTGATCTGTCTCCTGATTATTTCGCAGCCTGTTGCACGGTAACTTTAGCACCGTCTGTCAGGTTGATCTGACCGCTGGTGATAACAGTTTCACCTTCGTTTAGGCCTTCCCGTATTTCTACTTGGTCGCCGATAATGCGGCCAGCAACTACTTTGCGTTTTTTAGCGATATTATTTTCCAGTACATAGATTTCATTACTGTTTACACCACCAACAAACGCCGTACGGGCAATGAAAATCGTTTTGTCAGTTTCTGGAGAAGTGAAGTGCGCAGTACCATACATACCCGCTTTCAGTTCTTTACCGCTTACATTGGTTACTTCCATTTCTACAGGGTAGTTCAGGGAGTTATCACCTTTTGCAGCGATGAAAGTGATGACAGCCGTATATTTTGTTTCAGGGAATACAGTAGAAGTCACTTCTACTTTTTGTCCTTTCGCCAGCGCAACCACTTGTGATTCAGGCACAGATACCGCCAGTTTCAGTCGGCTCACATCCACGATGTCAAACATTTTGTTACCTGGTGAGAGATAAGCGCCTTGTTCGATATATTTTTTATTGATCACACCAGAGATAGGCGCTTTCACGTAAGTATCACTCACACGGCGACTAGCAGCTTCATAGCGGGTTTTAGCCACATCATATTGCAGACGTGCATCATCCACTTGTTTCTGGGTAACGCCACCAGTTTGGAAAGCAGACTCATATCTTTCTTTATCCACTTTCAGTTGGCTGAGGTTAGCTTTGGCAGATGCCAGGTCAGTATTGAGGATTTCACCATCCACGTATGCGATTGCTTGTCCTTGTTTCACGATGCTGCCTTCATCCACAAGCAGTTTGGTGATACGTCCGGAAGTTTCCGCCAGGTAAGTCAACTCACGGATAGGAGTGAAGTTACCGTTGGCCAGGAATCCTTGTGCGAAATCATTGCGGGATACTTTCTGCACCAATACAGGTACATCACCAATATTGCTTTCTTTTACGAATGCGATTTTAGCCTCGTTCGCCTTTTTATTTGAGTTGAGTTTCCACAAGATCAGTACTACTCCACCAACTGCTACCAGTCCCCAGATAATTACTTTTTTCATCTGCAAATAGTTTGTGTTTATTTCTTGCTTTTCAGCAGGTAAATTCGTTTATACGTTTAGTTTAGAAGAGATTTGAGATTGCCTTTACTCTTGATAATCTCCAGTTCTGCCAGTTTATATTGCAGCAGTGCCGAGTTGTAGGAGTTCTGAGCATCGGTCAGCGACGTTTCTGCATTCAGCAGATCAGTCAGGCCGGCTAGTCCAAGGCGATAGTTATTCTGGGTAGAGTAGTATACTTCATTCGCCAAATTCATATTTTCCTTTTGTGCCTGGATCGCATTGATATTCGTGCGCATCGTCAGTTTGGCATTCTGATATTGTGTATTCAGAGCCAGTTTGGTTTCTTCTGTAGTCACATGTAACTGACGCAGGGAAACGTTTGCCTGGCTTACTTTCGCGCGGCGTCCGAAGCCATCGAAGATGGGTATTTTCAGACTGAGGCCGATGGCAGAAGAACCATACCAGAGCGTACTATTTTCCATCCCTTTTGCAAAAGCCCATTGGTTACTCATACCGTTATAGTAGTAGCGACCGAAGGCCGAGAGGGTAGGGTAGTTTTCAGCTTGGTAGGCTTTTTTCTGGTACTGTTGCAGCTCTTCTTGTTTTCTGAGTATTTTCAGTTCTGTTCTCTCTTCCAGGTTCACATCATCAGATTGCAGGATGTTGGCAGCAGTGGCTTCAATATCTTTCAGAGAAGCAACTGGAATACTGAAGTCAGATTCCAATGGCATACCCATAACACGTTTCAGGTTATTGGTTTGCATACCAAACTGATTCGCGAGTTGAATGCGTTGCGTCTGATAGTTAGTCAGGTTCACCTTAATCCTATCTAAATCGATTTTCTTAGCTAAGCCGCTTTCGAATTGTGATTTGGTAGTAGTCACCAATTGTGTCAATTTCAGGATATTGCTATCAATGCTTTTGATATTTTCCTGTGTGATGAGTAACTGGTAATATAGTTGAGACACGTTGTAGATCAAGTCTTCGGTAGACTGTTGTGTCTGGAGTGAATAATATTGTTCACCTGCTTTTGCAGCTTTCAGGCCTGTCATTACAGACTGGTTGTATATCTGTTGGTTCAGTTCCGCACCGATGGCTGCTCCGTATTTTACACCAAAAGACATTATAAGGTTCTGACCAGGCATACCTAATTTATCACCTGGCAGAATAGATTTCTGCAACTGTAGGTTATCAGTATAATTACCGGAGCCATTGACTTGTGGGAGTGCTTGCGCACGAACTTCTGCCGTTTTGAATTTGCCCATTTCCTCATCCATTTTTGTTCTGGCGAGGCCTTGGTTATTGTTGATTGCAAATTTCAAGGCTTCCTGAAGAGTCAGTGGTGCCTGAGCATAGCAATGAGATACACCTATCCCCAGCAGGAGGATAAGCGACAACTTTAATCGCTTCATACTGTTTAGATTAGATTAGCCGTGTTGGTAGATTATACTTCTTCTTTGATTTGTAGATACTGATATGCAAGTTGGTGTCCTTGAAGTGTTGCCACTCCCAGTATAAAATGTGTGGTGACTTCATCCATCACTTTGTTCATTTCATATTGGTCAGCCGGGTAGTGAATTGGGTCAAAAGCAGCTTCGAGCTGTAGTTGGCGCATTCGTGCTACGATATCTATATCCAGATTTTTGCGGTAAAGTCCTTCAGACATGCCGCGTTTTAAATTTTCTTTTATGCCGTACAGGATACAATCATTTCGGAACAGCTCCACTTCTTTCCATGTATCCGGATGATATTTTTCGATTTCAAAAAGCATTACAGGATTCAATGTCCTGGCTTTGGTACGAATAAACTGCATTTGTTTTATCAGTTCTTCGATGGCATCCGCAGCTTCTGAATTATTTTTTTCAGCAAAACGGACATGATCGTTGAGTAATTCTCTTAATGCTTCACTGATTAGTTCCTGTTTATCCTGAAAATGTTCATAAAGTGTTTTCTTGGATATGCCGCAGTCGCGGGCAATATCAAACATGGTAACACCTTTAACACCGTAGGATCTGAACATTTTCTGGGCTGTATCCATTATCCTTTCTCTCACGACCATGACCTCCGTTTATGCTTTAATACCTTTTATAAATACTTCCAATAATGCTTTTTGTTGTTCTATGACACGTTCAAAGAGCGCCACATCTATATCGTTGTTTTTGTGAACAACGTCAGGAACGGTAAAGCGGAGTCCCATCATGGCCTGTGTGAGTAACACGGCTGTTTTGTGTACATCTTCCACTTTAAATTCGCCTGTATTCACGCCATGTTGAATGATAGCAGCATGGATTTCCATTTCTCTTTTCTTAGCGGCTACCATCAATTCCTGAACGGTGGTACTGCAATCGTTCAATAGTTTGAACAGTTCCAGCCTACAGAATCGGGAAATAAAGCTGCGGCGGATTTCCACCAGTTTAAATAATGCCTTGGTGGCAGATGTTGCGTTTCTGGCTTCCATTTCCATTTCCTGGAAATAGGTTTCACCAATTTTCTGCAATACTGCCTGGTGCATCCCGTTCTTATCCGGAAAATAATAGTAAAGGGATGCTTTCGAGCAACGAAGGTCTTCGGCGATCTCGTTCATGGTGGTTTTGCTGGCACCATATTGTGTAAAGCGCTTTAAAGCCGCCTCGAGGATCTTATCCCGCATATCGTCCTTGTTATCTGCTTGCATTAACTTTCTGACTTTTTTAGTTTCAAGGTCAAAATTAGATAGATTTTTTTAATAAGTAAAGAGAAATGTGCCTTTAACAAGGATTTAACTTTTCGAATTTAAAAGTCAAAAGGTCAGATTTAGGGAGACACGGGTTTTTCGGAGCATAAAAAAACGCCCGCCGGTAGAGGGCGGACGTCTTTTCTAAACTATTAAAATTGCACTATTTCAGTTTAACGAGGGCAGCTTCCAGTTTTTCTAACATGGCAGGGATTTCCTCTTTCACGCAAGTACCAACGCTGAGGCGGTACCAAGGAGAGTGTTTATCGCCACCGAAAGCGTAGAATGGAACCAGACCCATTTTAGCCTCATCGAGGATATAAGAGGTAACGGCAGCTTGATCGGCCAGTGTCTTACCATCAGCAGTTTGTTTACCTACCAGGTCAATTTTGATAGTCAGGTAGATAGCAGCTTGCGGAGCGATAGCGTCTACTTTATGGCCGGCTTTCTTCAGCTTATCGAAGCCTTCATAGATTTTAACAAGGCGTTCTTCGATTTCCGCTTTGAAATGTTTCAGGTATTTATCCACATTTTCCGTTTGCACCAGGTAGCGGGCAGCGGCTTTTTGTTCTGCCATTGGGCTCCATGCGCCCACGTGGGAGAGGATCGCCTTCATTTTACCGATAACGTGAGCAGGACCGAGTGCCCAACCAACGCGAACGCCGGTAGCAGCAAAGGCTTTACTCATACCATCGATGAAGATGGTATAATCTTTCATTGCCGGACGGAGAGACACCGGGTTATGGTGTTCTGTGTTACCGAAGGTCAGTACCCAGTACATCTGGTCAAACATCACGTAGAGTGGTTTCTGATCAGCGCCACGGGATTTGTTTTCTTCCAGTACCAGGTCACAGATTTCTTCTAGCTGTTTTTTACCAAAAGCGGTACCGGTAGGGTTCTGCGGAGAGCAGAGCGCCAGGAGGGTAGCCCCTTTCAGCAGCGGTTTCAGTTCAGCCGCTGTAGGCATGAAGAAATTCTCCGGAGTTGTTTGCAATACCACGTGTTCCGCTTCCAGGAAGTGGGTATAGTGGTTGTTGTTCCAGGATGGGGTTGCGTAGATTATCTTTTCACCGCGATCTACAATCGTTCTGAAGGTAGCGTAGATAATAGGACGGCCACCGCAAGAAATCACGATTTCTTTAGCAGGGTCGTAGGAAAGACCTTCACGTGCGCCAATAAAATCACCTACCGCCTTTCTTAATTCTAAGATACCATCTGCAGGAGGGTAGTTGGTCAGGTGTTCCTTGTAAGCAGTTATGATCTCCTGTTCAAACTCAACTGGAATAGGAAAAACCTTCGGATCAAAGTCGCCGATCGTAAAGTTATAGATCTTATCGCCCTTGGCCTGTTTCTCCTTAATTTCAGCTGCGAGCTTGATGATTTCGGATCCAATCAGTGTTTCGGCTAAATGAGAAAGTTTCATAACCTGCTTTTTTTGTTGGTTTTGGAAGTTTTTTGCGCGGCAAAAGTAACCCATTTGTATATAATTTAAAAGAAACAATTAGTTCTTTTCACATTATCCAATTTTAGATACAAAAAACAACGATTCATCTAAAACAATAGCCTTTTTACCCCAAAACATTCAATATTATATTTTAGGTTAATGTGAGAAACTCGAACAGGATCTGTGAAAAAACGGGGATATTGTAGTGTATAAGATGTGATGAAATTAGGCTGATTGACAAAACTTTCTATCTTTGTTTCCTGTACATTTACACCTTTTATTCAGGTATCATGTGAACAGACAGGGCATAACCTTGTTGACATGGGTGCAATGAATAACAAGCAAACTTAATAAGATCATGAAATTTATTGTTTCTTCCTCTACTTTACTTAAACAATTACAACAGATCAGCGGTGTTATCAATTCCAACACAGTATTGCCTATACTGGAGGACTTCCTGTTCCTGATTGACAAAAACGAACTGACAGTAGTTGCCACAGACCTGGAAACTGTTATGCGGGTGAAGCTGGAGGTGGAAGCGAAAGAAAGCGGAAGGGTATGTATCCCTGCCAAAATTCTGATGGATTCCCTGAAGAACCTGCCGGATCAGCCCCTGACTTTCCACATCGATCTGAACTCCTATGCAGTGGAAATCACTTCCGACAACGGTAAGTACAAGGTAATGGGTGAAAATCCGGAGAATTTCCCGAAAGAACCTGCTGCCGACGAAACCACTTCTTTTACCATGACCGCTACCGGCCTGGTAACCGCTATCAATAAAACACTGTTCGCTGTCAGCAACGACGATCTCCGTCCTGCTATGACCGGCGTATTCTTCGAACTGGCTCCTACCAGCCTGACTTTCGTTGCCACAGACGCGCACCGTCTGGTAAAATACGTGAGAACAGATGTGGCTTGCCCTCAGGCGGACTCCTTCATCGTGCCTAAAAAACCGCTGAACCTCCTGAAATCTTTGCTGCCAGACAATGATTCCCAAATCAAAGTGTCTTACAGCCAAAACCACTTCTTCGTACAGCACGAAGGCGCGCAGATGATCTGTCGCCTCATCGATGCCCGTTTCCCGGACTATAAAGTGGTAATTCCAAAAGATAATCCTTACCGCCTTACCTTGGTGAAGAGCGATTTCCAAAACGCCCTCAAACGCGTGGGTGTATTCGCTAACAAATCTACCAACCAGGTGGCCCTCAATATCACCGGCAGCGAATTGCAACTCTCTGCACAAGATGTGGACTTCTCCTTTGAAGGTAACGAACGTATGAGCTGCCAGTACTCCGGTGATGATATGCAGATCGCTTTCAACGCGAAATTCCTCATCGAAATGCTCGGCGCCGCTGAAGGCGACGAAATCAACATCGAACTGGCTACCGCTACCAAAGCAGGTATTCTGAAACCTTCCGAAAAAGAAGAAAATGAAGACCTCCTGATGCTGGTAATGCCACTCATGCTGAATAACTAATATGCCTACACTAAGTATAAAACTTTGCTAAAAAGTTTTTGCTTGATGCATAATGATAATACATAAAGCAATCTCTCCCAAAGAGGTTGCTTTTTTCTTTGTCTGTAGCGGAAAACAACGCTTTTTTATTCCCCAAATAGTCGTAATTTTTAGTCGGAAAAGTTACGCATCAGTCTCGTTGAAAGATTCATTATCGCCGGATAAAATTCATCAGCCTCAAATAACGGTGGCGCATAAACGATTGTTACTATGAAATGAAGGGACCTGCCGTTATCACCTACTTGTAAGCTCCATATCCCACCGTGATGTATTTGCTGTTTGTTGTTGGCCGAATAAGCTGGTAATCAGAACCTATATATATTCATAATGGTTTCTTTTTTCGAACATATTCCAACACCCTATCGACTGGCGATTATGCTGGGAGCACTCCTATTGTTATGGGTCCTGGAAGGTATTATTCCTCGGTTCTCCTTTAAAGGCAATAAGGTGCGCCATGCGGGCACCAATCTATTCTTTACCCTTACTACCGTTGTACTGAATACCATATTTGCATTTGCTATTCTGAAGGCCTCTATTTGGACAGGCGAACATCATTTTGGACTGTTATACCTGGTATCGTTGCCTTTATGGCTACATGCCCTATTGGCGGTGATGCTGCTCGATTTAATCGGCGCTTACCTCGTACACCTCATCCAACATAAAACAGCTTGGATGTGGCAGTTTCATAAAATTCATCATATCGATAAGGAAATAGATGCTACCACCGCATTACGTCATCACCCAGTGGAAAATCTATTTCGTATAGCCGCCCTGCTGCTGGGCGTACTAGTGGCTGGCGTACCTTTCTGGATGGTAATGCTCTATCAGACAGTTTCCGTATTCATGTCCCAGTTCACCCATGCTAATATTAAAATCCCCGCATGGATAGATGATACAATGAGCTGGGTACTCGTATCTCCGGATATGCATAAAGTACATCATAGTACCTTCCAACCAGAAACAGATTCGAATTACGCGAATATCTTTTCCTTATGGGATCGGATATTCGGCACATTCGTGAAAGTAAAAGATACTACTGCACTGCATTATGGCCTGGATGAATACCAGGAATCGCGATATGATCAAGTGGGACCGTTATTAGAAGTGCCTTGGGAAAAACAGCAACAAAGTTCACCTCAACTTTAAATACCATCGTATATGCAACACTCAACAACGTTAACGAAAACAGCCTGTATCGGCTCATTGGTAATTGGCGTATTGTCAGCGGCATTTGCTTTCATTACGAAAACACCATTAAACGCCGTAATTATGGCTGCAATAGCCCTTGTAGTAGGATTCACCTCTCTCTACATCGGCCGAAAGAATATTGAAGATATGCAACTGGCTACAGCCGGTATTTTCTTTGCCGTTGTTGGCTGCCTGATAGGATTATGGCAGATATATAATTGATAACTAGTGAAGCGTTAGTAATGTATTATTTAAGGCGGCGGTACTTTTCTGTATAACCCTCCGCTGCTTTTACAGGGAATAATACAAGTGTGGTATCTGTAAGTTCTTTTATCACGGTAGTATCCACAACAGTAGAAGTATCTCTGACACCTTCGGAATGATTCCATAACAATAAGGTGTCATGCATCAGTTGCCATTTTTCATACACCAATGTGTACATATTAATGGAAGCTGCCATGCCGTTCTTTCTTAAATGAAAACCCTGCATTTCCTTGTCCAGGCCCGCTACGGGCTGAATCCACTTTCCTATGAGCTTGGCTGCATCCACATGCAGCGTATCTGCAACAGCGGTAATGCTGTCCACAACAATGGCATTACTGCTGTCAGCAATACTTATCAAACTGCTGTCATGTACAGATTCTTCTTTACTGCTCTTCCTGCCACCACAAGCTACACATACTCCCGTCAGCAAAACCAGCATTCCTTTCAGATATCCTTTTACCATGGAATAAAAATACAATTGTTGTCAGAATTACCAACTCAATATTAATGTTTCTAAAGTTAGCATTTCAGAAAATAATTCCTACATTTACAATCACTTTAGGGGTGTTTATGCGCAAGTATAAGCTGAGATGATACCCTCAGTACCTGAAGCAGTTCATACTGCCGTAGGGAAAAGTAAACTGAAACTTCCTCATCTTCCACATCCTTAAAGTTTATTGTTCACCAATTAATTCCAGTCATCAATGGAAGTCCTTGTAAACAATAAACTTTATGCGGTGCAGCCAGGAACTACGATCGCTGCACTCTTACAGTTTATTCAACTTTCTAGCCACAAAGGCATCGCTGTTGCTATCAACAGCCAGGTCGTCCCGAAAACTAACTGGGACCAGCAAACCCTCGCCGCCGCTGATAATGTCACCATTATCCGCGCCACGCAAGGAGGATAATTTTATCGACTTGTTTTCGTATGCCCGTTTCCGTTATAGCTAACGGACAGGAATCCTATTCTCTAAAAAATCATTTAACATGCAACACCAACAGGCGCCCGTGAGTCGCACGCCATTTCCTGCTTCTGAAAAAATCTACGTTCCCGGAAATATCCACCCGGTGAAAGTAGCCATGAGAAAAATAAACCTGACAGATACCCGTCAGCATAACAGTAAAGATTTATCCACTCCCAACGCACCTGTAGTGGTGTATGACACGAGTGGCCCTTATACAGACACTTCCATTGAAATAGATGTCAATCACGGCATCCCACGCCTCCGAGAACAATGGATAGCCGATAGAAACGATACCCTCGTGTTACCCGGCAATTCCAGCACCTACGCCAATAGCCTGAAAAATACAGAGCTGCCAGGCATGACCCACGATATCAAACCCCGCAAAGCACTACCAGGCAAAAATGTATCGCAATTACATTATGCCAAACAGGGTATTATCACGCCTGAAATGGAATACATCGCTATCCGCGAAAACCAACTGCTGGAAACACTTTCAGCAGAACAACTACAACAACACCCTGGACAAAATTTCGGCGCAAGAACGCCTATCAAATACATCACGCCTGAATTTGTAAGAGAAGAAGTAGCCGCTGGTCGCGCTATCATTCCTTCTAATATCAATCACCCGGAAAGTGAACCCATGATTATAGGTCGCAATTTCCTCGTGAAAATAAACGCCAATATTGGTAATAGCGCGGTCACTTCGAGCATCGCGGAAGAGGTGGAGAAAGCAGTATGGGCTTGCAGATGGGGCGCTGATACGATCATGGACCTCAGCACCGGTAAAAACATTCATGCTACCCGCGAATGGATTATCCGTAATTCTCCTGTTCCGATCGGTACCGTTCCTATCTACCAGGCACTGGAAAAAGTAAATGGTAAAGCGGAAGCCCTGACTTGGGAAATCTTCCGCGATACGCTGATTGAGCAAGCAGAACAAGGAGTGGACTATTTCACCATCCATGCAGGCGTGCTCCTCCGATATGTACCGCTCACCGCCAAACGCACTACTGGCATCGTTTCAAGAGGCGGTTCTATCATGGCGAAATGGTGTCTCGCCCATCACCAAGAAAACTTCCTCTATACGCACTTTGATGAAATATGTGAAATCATGAAAGCGTATGATGTGGCCTTTTCCTTGGGCGATGGTCTCCGCCCCGGTAGCATCGCGGATGCAAACGATGCCGCTCAGTTCGCCGAGCTGGAAACATTAGGAGAACTCACCAAACGGGCATGGCTACACGATGTGCAAGTAATGATTGAAGGCCCCGGCCACGTACCAATGCACCTCATCAAAGAAAACATGGACAAACAGCTCGAATACTGTGATGAAGCGCCTTTCTATACACTCGGCCCTTTAACAACAGATATCGCACCGGGATATGATCATATCACTTCTGGTATTGGTGCGGCCATGATCGGCTGGTATGGCTGCGCGATGCTCTGTTACGTAACACCCAAAGAGCACTTAGGACTACCAAATAAAGAGGATGTAAGACAAGGGGTTATTACTTATAAAATCGCTGCACACGCTGCGGATCTGGCCAAAGGCCATCCTGGCGCGCAGGTGCGCGATAATGCCCTGAGCAAGGCCCGCTTTGAGTTCCGCTGGGAAGATCAATTCAATCTTTCCCTAGATCCCGAAACGGCCCGCTCTTATCACGATGAAACACTCCCTGCGGAAGGCGCTAAAATTGCACACTTCTGCTCTATGTGCGGTCCTCATTTCTGTTCAATGAAAATTACACAGGAAGTCCGCGACTACGCACAGCAACAAGGACTCGACAACCAAGATGCACTGCAGGAAGGGATGAAGAAACAATCCGAACGTTTCATCGAAGAAGGCGCGGAAATATATGCAGCTTCAAATCCAAATCCA
Source organism: Chitinophaga sp. (assembly GCF_019236475.1). GTDB lineage: Bacteria > Bacteroidota > Bacteroidia > Chitinophagales > Chitinophagaceae > Chitinophaga. Next base: position 787,703 of record NZ_JAFAIX010000012.1, on the reverse strand, counting down.
TGATATGGGTATTCACCGCTCCACACCCTGTAAAAGGGGAAATAGAGATTATTAAAGACCTGCTTCAAGCGGGCGCACACAAGGTGGTACTCCGAAAACCAGACTGGACAGCACAGCAGTACACAGCACTGTTGGAAAAAATGGATGCACAATTCTACCGACAGATCATTATCCGTGATAACTGCTGGCTGTACAAGTCGTTCCGACTAGGAGGGGTCCACTGGAGCCGCGAAAACAGGGAAATGCTTTTGCCTGCGCAATTGCAGAAATGGGTGTCTAATCATCCACATAGCAGTACGGGCGTACATACGCTCTCTGAAATAGCCTCCCTAGACGGCATTTTCAACTACCTATTGCTAAGTCCTGTTTTCAACAGTATCTCTAAAACAGACTATGATGGCCGTTTTATGGGCATCGCGCCTGCTGTAAAATATTCGCGGTTGATTGCATTAGGAGGAATCCACGAACGAAATATCGACCTGTTGCCAGGATGGAATTTCAGCGGCGCAGCCGTACTGGGCTACATCTGGCAGCATCCAAACCAAGCGTTGAACAAACTGCAACAACTACAACAACAGTGGCAACTGGGCGTGGAGAAAAAGATGGAAAATGAAAACAAGAAATGAAGCTTTACAGTCCGATAGGCCTTATGTTTTAAGCATCGCAGGGCTAGACCCCAGTGGGGGCGCTGGTTTGCTGGCCGATATTAAAACCTTTGAACAGTTGGGTGTTTACGGTTTAGGCGTTTGCACTGCGGTTACTGTACAAACAGGCGCTACCTTTATTTCATCAGCATGGACGCCACTGGACCTGATAACAGCGCAGCTAAAACCTTTGCTGCAAACATATCCAGTGGACTATTGCAAGATCGGTATTGTACAAGATGCTTTCACACTGTTATCACTTGTAAACCAGCTACAGCAGTTGCGTCCAGGGCTCCGAATCATCCTAGACCCAGTATTGAAAGCTACAGCAGGATTTACTTTTCATGGTCAAATACATTGGAACACCTGGCAGGAATTACTACCCATGCTGCACTTGCTCACGCCCAACTACGATGAGGCTACACGCCTTACTGGAGAGGGTTCTGGAGAATCTGCGGCAGACATCCTGGCGAAATATTGTCCCGTACTGCTGAAGGGAGGGCACCATCCTTCCATTACCGGGTACGATACGTTGTTCGCACCGGAGCCACAGCTCATCCCGCCCACAGCGACTCGCGTCTCCCAAAAACATGGCTCTGGATGCGTATTATCCGCCGCTATCACGGCGAATCTGGCAAAAGGATCTTCACTTTTGGAAGCATGCGCTAACGGCAAAGCATACACGGAAAAATTACTCAACAGTAATCCATCACTACTGGGGTTTCACAAAATTCATCAACATGATTAACAAATTACATTATATATCACAGGGAAACAGTTCCACACAGCACCTGGAAAACATCCGCGCAGCCTGCGATGCCGGCTGTACCTGGATACAATTGCGCATCAAAAACAGTACTCCCAAAGACATATTGCCAATAGCAACGGCTGCCAGAAAAATCACGGCAGATTTCAATGCGACACTAATCATCAACGACTACCCTGAAATTGCTCTCCAAGCAGGCGCAGACGGGGTACATGTAGGGTTGAATGATATGTCTGTGGCGGCTGCTCGAGCAATAGTAGGCAAGCAACTCATTGTTGGTGGCACCTCCAATTTGCCGGAACATATCATCCAGCATTACAAGGATGGGGCAGATTACGTAGGACTCGGCCCATACCGGTTTACAACCACTAAAGAAAAACTGAGTCCCATACTGGGTTTGGAGGGATATATCCGCATCATGGAAGTATTACATCAACAGCGTATATCCATTCCAGTTATAGCCATCGGGGGCATTTTAGCAGCGGATATAACCGCCTTGATAGCGGCAGAAGTACATGGCATCGCGGTCAGCGGCCTGATTACAGGCGCCACCGACAAAGCCAACCTGGTTAATCATCTCTATCAATCATTAAACAACGATTTCGTATGCAGCCATTAGTTATAGCCGGCAAAACTTTTCATTCCCGTCTGTTTACCGGCACAGGCAAATTTTCTGCTGCTACACTGATGGAAGCAGCACTGTTGGAAAGTGGTTCAGAACTGGTAACAGTGGCGCTGAAGCGAGTAGATATGTATGATAAGGGAGACGACATTCTCTCTCACCTACATCATCCACAATTCAATTTGCTGCCGAATACTTCAGGGGTGCGGACTGCCAAAGAAGCCGTATATGCGGCACAGTTAGCCAGAGAAGCCCTCGAAACAAACTGGGTAAAACTGGAAATACATCCAGACCCGCGCTATCTACTGCCTGATCCGGTGGAAACGCTCGCTGCTGCGGAAGAACTGGTAAAACTAGGTTTTATTGTACTGCCATATGTACACGCCGATCCTGTGCTCTGTAAGCGATTGGAAGATGTAGGAACCGCTGCTGTCATGCCTTTAGGCGCCCCTATCGGCAGTAATAAAGGACTTAAAACCTATGATTTCCTGGAAATTATCATTGCACAAAGTAATGTACCGGTGATTATCGATGCGGGCATTGGCGCACCCTCTCACGCCGCACAGGCCATGGAAATGGGCGCAGATGCGGTACTCGTCAATACAGCTATTGCCGTAGCCGCAGACCCGATAGGAATGGCGCGCGCTTTCAAACAGGCGGTAATAGCAGGGCGACAAGCATTTGAATCGGGATTGGCCACTACACATCGGCAAGCGCAAGCTTCCAGTCCGCTGACAGCCTTTCTTGATGAACTCTAAAATCCAGCTATTATGTTCACGAATATATTCAGTCAATATGACTGGGACCAGGTGAAAGCTGCGATCTACAGCAAAACCACCACAGATGTGGAACGCGCGTTGGCAGCCCATCGCCGGACCCTGGATGATTTTGCGGCCCTGATTTCTCCTGCGGCGGCTCCTTACTTGGAACAGATGGCCCATATCAGCCAGCAGCTTACCTTACAGCGCTTCGGAAATACAATGCAGTTGTACATTCCGATGTACCTGTCCAATGAATGTCAGAATATCTGCACCTATTGCGGGTTTAGTCTTCATAACAAAATCGCCCGACGGACGCTTTCAGCCGCTGAAATCCTCCAGGAAACGGAGGCCATCAAGGCCATGGGCTTCGAACATATCCTCTTGGTAACCGGCGAAGCACAACAGTATGTAGGACTAGACTATTTCAAAAAGATATTGCCCATCCTGCAACCGCACTTCTCCAACATATCGATGGAAGTGCAGCCTATGGAAGAGGAAGACTATAAAGCATTGATCCCGCTGGGACTCCACGCCGTGTTGGTTTACCAAGAAACCTATCACCAAGCGGATTATAAACTGCATCATCCGAAAGGAAAGAAATCGAATTTTAATTATCGTTTGGAGACACCAGACCGTCTGGGCAAAGCCGGTATTCATAAAATGGGATTGGGTGTACTTATCGGTCTTGAAGACTGGCGAACAGACAGTTTCTTCACAGCGCTACACCTCGATTACCTCCAGCGCACTTACTGGAAAACCCGCTACAGTATCTCTTTTCCAAGACTCCGGCCATTCAGTGGCGGACTACCACCTAAAGTAGAAATGAATAATCGGGAATTGGTACAACTAATTTGTGCTTATCGTTTATTCAGTCAAGAAATAGAACTGAGTATATCCACGAGGGAAGAGGAACGCTTCCGTAACCATCTGGTTAAGCTGGGCGTAACTGCGATGAGCGCTGGTAGCAAAACCAATCCTGGAGGGTATGTGGTAGATCGTCAATCGTTGGAGCAGTTTGAAATATCGGATGAGAGAAGTGCTGGAGAGATAGCTGCCATGTTGCAGCAACAAGGGTACGAAGCAGTATGGAAAGATTGGGACAAATCTTTTAGTCAATAACAAAAGAGGGTGGAGGAAACCGCCCTCTTTATCGTTTCTCATAGATGGTCAAAAATATTACAAAAGACTTCTGTCAATGCTTGTAAATTTAAATAAGCCCAATCATATATTTATATGGGGTTTCAAAATGAACAAAATGAACAGCGACCTATCAAAATGAACAAAATCACCTCTTTCTGGCAACTTATCTGATTAAATGCTTGATATAAGGATTTGGGTAAAGCATTAAAAAAGGCTGCTTCTATCAGATAGAAGCAGCCCTGTACCTAAAATCCCGTAGTTGCCATATTACTTATAAACATAAGTATGATTGGAATACCGTGTAATCAAATGTACGTCCCTATTAATGAACAGGCAGAGGAGTGGTGAGAATGAACAAAAAGAACAGGATGAATATCCCTGCACAAAGTGACCAGCGTCATCACTTCACTTTTTGTGGTTCATAGCGATTCCTTTAACTTGCCCCTCATGAAATACAAATGGCTTTTTTTAGCGGCAGTGGCAGGTACGTTTGCTAGTTGCAGCACATCCCGAAAAGCGGCTGTAGTGGCGGATCATAGCATTAGTCAACTGCGCCTTATCGGCAAACAGGTAATTCCTTTCAATATGCCTTTTGAAGGCACCACTACTGGCGGTCTCTCCGGCATCGATTACAATCCGGCAAAGAATGAATATTACATGATTTGTGATGATCGTTCGGATATCAATCCGGCCCGCTTCTACACGGCCAAACTGTATTTCAACGGCCAATCGTTTGATAGTGTACGCATGACAGCGGTAACAGCGATGCGTCAGGCTAATGGGCAAGTATATCCTAACAAGCACCAGGACCCTGCCAGGACGCCAGATCCAGAAGCGCTGCGTTATAATTCCAAATACGGATTCATGGTTTGGAGTAGCGAAGGAGAGCGGATTGTGAATAAGAGAGACACAGTGTTGGCGAATCCAAGTCTGACCCTCATGCACCCGGATGGGAAGTACATAGATACTTTTGCTATTCCGCCGGCATTTTATATGCAGGCCACGTCAAACGGTCCGAGGAGGAACGCGGGCTTCGAAGGCCTGGCCTTCTCCCAAGACAATCAATCGATGTATGTTAGTCTGGAAGAGCCTCGCTACGAAGACGGTCCAAGAGCTGATGTGCATACCACAGATGCGGTAACCCGTATCTTAAAATTTGATGTGAAGACACGGAAACCTGTAGCCCAATACGCTTACACATTAGATCCGGTGGCTTATCCACCTGTTTCTCCAGACAGCTTCCGTATCAATGGAATTGCTGATATTATGTACCTCGGAACAGATAAATTACTGGTCCTGGAAAGATCGTTTTCAACAGGTGTGAAAGACTGTACCATTAAGTTATACGTCACCGACCTGCGAGGAGCAACGGACGTGAGTGGTATCGTGTCTCTCGTAAACAATAAAAATTATACGCCAGCAAACAAGAAGCTGTTATACAATTTTGAGTCGCTGCACACTTATATCGACAATATCGAAGGGGTTACATTTGGCCCTATACTGCCAAACGGCCATCCAAGCCTGGTATTTGTAGCAGACAATAACTTTTCTTCTGCGGAAGAAAGTCAGTTTTTTGTTTTTGAAGTCATTCCATAGAACAAGCTATCGCCGTAACTGTTACTAGTGTAAAACCTCTTTATATGAAACAGCTTACACTGGTAACAGCGGCATTGCTGATCACAATCTTTTATTCCTGTAACCAGTCCGCAAAGAAAAAAGCAGGAGCAGACAATACCGTTAGCACCGAAAAATTCATCACTTATTCAGGTACATTGCCTTGTGCCGATTGCGGCGGCATTCTCACTCAACTTACCATTACCTCTCCAGATAGTATTGTGCATCATTTTAAAATGACAGAAACCTATCAAGGGCTGAATAATAAAGGAGATCAGGAGTTTAATTCAGAAGGAATTTATATCGTTACGAAAGGTAGTGCCAGCGATCCCAATGCCGTCATTATTACACTTAATCCCGACAAGGATAAAAACCTCCAGCGTTACTTTCAGAAGATCAGTGAAGATGAACTCCGCATGCTTGATGTGGACCAAAAAGCTATTCCCAGCAATCTCAATTATACGCTGAAGAAACAATAAAATTTACCTTAAATTAGACCTCATCATCCGGAAAAAATATTGACCAACTTGTATGAGGCGAATATTTGGTTGTTTGTTCTTTTTATGGATTTCACTTGTTGCCGATGCCAGAGAGCAGTCTTATCAGGACAGTATTCTCCAGGTATTGAACCGAACTATCGAACAGGCAGCTTCCTTTGATACCGTCAAGATTCATAAGATCGACAGTATAAGGCATTTGCTGGCATCCTCCAGTAGTCGGGAATTAACCTATGATATTTACCAACAACTATACGAGGCTTACAAGGTTTTCAATTTCGATTCAGCATATATCTATGGCAAAGCCATGCAACAGATAGGGGAGCAGCTCCATGACCCTGTCAGGATTGTCAATGCCAGGGTGAAACTGGGATTTATACTGCTATCCTCAGGTATGTTTACCGAAACAGCCGCCTATATTAACAACCTAGATGTGGCTGGCATGCCCGATCATATACGCATCCCTTTCTTTCTCATGAAAAGCCGGTTTTATTCCGATATGGCGGAATATAACCAAGATCAGTTTTTTGCACCGGAGTATACCCGTAACGGTATCGCCTATATGGATTCTGCCCTGCACCTGATGGACTCCACTGCTTTCGAATATCGATTTCATCGGGCGGAGCAGTTGTATAAAAATGGGAATATCCTCGGTGCATTAGCCGTGTTCCCTAATTTAGACGCCCCGAATATCAGCGAGCGCCAGATAGCAGTGGCCGCGTGTAGTTTGGGTTCGATGTATATGAAAATCCATCAACGGGATACCGCTATCAGTCTGATGGCCCGTTCCGCCATCGCGGATATACGCACCTCCACCAAAGAGACCCTGGCCGCCTACAATTTAGCCACCTATTTATTTGAGAAAGGGGATATTAAAAATGCTTCGCGTTATATAGAGCGCGCTATAACCGAAGCTACCTTTTACGGCGCCCGTCAAAGGAAAGTAACGGTGAGCAATATCCTGCCTATCATCGAAGAAGAAAGAATCAATACTGCAGAACAGCGGAATAAGTCGTTGTTGATTTACGCCGTCATCGTCACTTTGTTGTTCCTGGCCTTGGTAGCCATGACCATCATTGTATTCCGGCAGATCAGGAAAGTTAAACAGGCCCAGTTGGCCATCACAGCGGCTCATCTCAAACAACAGGAAGCCAACAGTCAATTGGAAGAAGCCAATAAAATCAAGGAAGAATATATCGGGTACTTTTTCAACATCAATGCGAATTATATCAGCAAGATTGAGAAGATCAAACAGAACTTGGAACAGAAACTTTCCGAAAGTAGGAATGCCGCCGACTTCCGTTTCCTCATCAATTCCATTAATGTACGCCAGGAGAGAGAAGAGTTGTATAGTAACTTCGATCGCGTGTTCCTGCGGATCTTTCCACACTTTGTTGACGAATTCAACAAACTATTTGACAAAGACAACCAAATTCAGTTGAAGGAAAATGAACTCATGAACACGGATTTACGCATCTTTGCATTGATCAGGATTGGTATTACAGACAACGATCAGATAGCCCAAATTTTAGAGTATTCTGTGAATACTATTTACGCCTATAAAACCAAAATCAAAAAACGATCATTGGTGCCAAATGAAGACTTTGAAGACCGGATTATGACCATTAAAGCCTTATAAAAGACTATAAAACCTGCGGATAGCATCGATATTTTCAAAATAAATATTTGTTTGTATAAATCTGATTATCAATTATTTAATAGAAAATATATTATAAACGGGGTCAATTTTTTCTATATTTCGTCTTGATAAATTGTTAGCCTGAAATCAGATGCATTATTTTGATGAATTGAAAAATTTGACAACCAAAAGCTAAAGAAGTACTACCGAGCCAATATTTATTCACCACGTTAAAATTCCATTTTTCGATTTAAGAAAATATAAATCCACGTAATCAGAAAGATCACTTGTTGTCTTTCAGGTAGCGTATGTCCTCCTGAAAATCTTTAATTCAAACGTTTCATAAAATCCACGTAACAGTACATGTTTCATTACTGAATCAAAATTCCATTTTATGACCAAAACACGACTCCTGCGCTGCCTCATCGCTGCCGTGCTGGTGCTGTTGATAAACAGCATTGTCTTTGCCCAGAACAAAAGTTTTACCGGCAAGGTGACAGATGATAAAGGCGCCCCAATTCCCGGCGCAACTGTGGCTGTCAAAGGCACAAAATCCGGGACTGCCACCCAGCCGGATGGCTCATTTACGTTATCATCAGTACCCGCCAATGCCACTTTAGTTATTTCATTCATAGGATACAAAACCCTGGAAATAAGTATTGCTGGCAAAAACTCATTGGCCATAGGTCTTCAATCCGAAAGCTCCACGCTCTCAGATGTAGTGGTAGTGGGTTATGGTACTACCCGTAAGAAAGATCTTACCGGTTCAGTAGCCTCCATCAAATCAGCAGAATTTAACAAAGGTATTACCACTGCACCGGATCAACTCATCCAGGGTAAAGTATCTGGTCTGATGGTAGTCAACAACAGTGGCGCTCCTGGTGCAGCCACCACGGTACGTATTCGCGGCCTTTCTTCCGTACGTTCAGGTAACTCGCCCCTTTATGTTATAGATGGAGTACCATTAGATGGTCGTGTAGCCCGCCCAAGCATCAATGCTGCCGGCCTGGGACAAACCCCAGATGCCAACCCGCTGAACTTTATCAACTCCAATGATGTGGCTTCTATGGACGTATTGAAAGATGCGTCTGCCACCGCTATCTATGGTTCTCGCGGTTCCAATGGCGTGATCATGATCAACACCAAAAAAGGAACGCCTGGTGTAGCCCGTCTGGACGTAAACTATTCCGCTGGCTTCAGCAACATCATGAAGAAACTCCAAGTATTGAATGCCGATGAGTATCGTACTGCTCTGAAACAGTACAACCTCAATAGCGGCGACTATGGCTCAAGCTCAGATGGGATGGGCTCTATACTGCGTACCGGTATTACCCAAAACATAGGCGTTGCGATCAGCGGCGGCAATGAAACGGGTCGTTACCGTGCATCCTTCGGCTATATGGATCAACAAGGTATTATTCGCAATACTGGTCTGAAGAAATATACCGCCACCCTCAACGGGCAAAACACTTTCCTGGATAATCATATCCTGGGCATAGACTATAACATTATGGCCGCTCAGACACAGGAACAGTTGGCCCCCATCAGTAATGATGCAGGGTTTACAGGAAGTCTGGTCGGTATGGCGCTGCAATGGAACCCCACCATGCCTATTTTCAACAAAGATGGCTCTTACTATCTGCTGGGAGAAGGCGGCTCCGTGAATCCAAGGGCGATGTCTGATGCTTACAACGACAACGCTAATATTACGTATATCCTTGCCAGTGTGTCTCCGTACCTGAAAATCACCAAAGACCTGGAATTGAGAACAATGTACAGTGTGAATCACCAGGTAGGGGAACGCAGAACACAAATCGCATCCTTCATCAACCTTGCTGGTATTATGAACCAAGGCCAGGCCTATTATGGCACTACAGAACTGAATACGCAACTCTTCAACTCCACCCTGACATATCAGAAACAGTTGACTAGCGCCTTCAATCTGAAAGCAATGGTAGGTTATGAGTATCAGCAGTTTGGTTACGCTGGTGTATCCATTGGTGCAAAAGGATTCGGTACTTACGCTATCAACTATACAGACCAATTTCAAACGCCTGCACAAACAAATACCAATATCAGTTCCTTCCGTAACCCTACCGGCAAATTACAATCAGTATTTGGCAGAGTAGAAATGAACTTCATGGATAGATACCTGCTGAATGCGACCTTAAGAAGAGACGGTTCCAGTAAATTCGGGGCAGATGCCCGCTATGGTACCTTCCCCTCTTTCGCGGCTAAATGGAATATTCATAACGAAGCTTTCTTGAAAGATAACCACCTATTCCAGACACTGGCCATCCGCGCTGGCTGGGGTGGAACCGGAAACCAGGAATTCCCATCCGGATCTGCACAGGAACAATATGCGCTGCTGTCTAACAACAAATCCGCACTGGTAAATGTGGCCAACTCCAAACTGAAATGGGAAACTTCCAAACAGTTTAACGTGGGGTTAGACTTCGGTGTCTTGCAGGATCGTATTACTGGTACAGTGGATTATTTCTATAAAAATACCACCAACCTGTTGTTTAGCTTCCCGGCCATCATGCCTGCACCAGCCTCCAGTTATTGGATCAATATGCCAGGTAACGTGATCAATAAAGGCTTGGAACTCTCTCTGCGCGGGGATATCATCAGACATAAAGATCTGCTCTGGAGTGTAGGCGTGAATGCCGCCTTCATGCACAATGAACTGAAAAACTATGATGGCCCTCCAGTACTCACAGGTGCCATCAGTGGTCAAGGTGTATCCGGCGCTACTTCTCAGCGACTGGCGAATGGCTATGCGTTGAACACATTCTACGTACGTCAGTTCCAAGGCTTCGATGCACAAGGCCAGGCGATTTATAATGGAGGAGACGGTTCTTTCTATTACCTCACCAACCCGAACCCCAAAACCTTGCTGGGTATAAATACACAGGTGCAATACAAAAAATTCACACTGGGTGTTAGCTCACATGGTGCATTCGGATTCCAGATCTACAATAATACCGCCAACACCGTACTGCCAATTGGTAACCTGGGTTCCAGGAATATTGCCAAAGCATTACTGGGCAACGGCGAAGCACTGGCCAATCCTATTACTGTGTCTTCCCGCTATCTCGAAAACGGTAACTTCTTGAAACTAGATAACCTTACCCTCAGCTATTCTATCGGCAATATCGGTAGGGTGTTAAAAAATACCACCTTATCAGTTACCGGTCAGAACCTGTTTGTACTGACGAAATATACCGGCTTCGATCCAGAGGTTAACACAGATAAAAACGTGAATGGCGTTACATCTTTCGGAATTGAATACTCACCGTATCCAACTGCCAGAAGTGTAATGTTCGGTCTTACTTTCTCCCTGTAATCAACCATTCACCTAAAAAGAAAACACCATGACTAAACATATCATCCGAACTGCTTTTGCTGCGGTGGCCATCAGTATGAGTTTCACCGCTTGCTCCCTCAAAGAGGAACTGGGCTCTTCCCTCACCAAGGGACAAGCAGATTCCGTTATCACCGCCAAATCATTGCTGCAAAATGCCTACGACGGATTGCAGATGCCTTACCAGGACTTCTCCAATAGTTGGGGCATGTCTGTGATGACCACTGACGAGGCAGTAGGTCCTACCCGCGCCGGCGACTGGGACGATAATGGCGTATGGCGCGCATTACATGAACATAGCTGGACACCAGATCATGCGCATGTACAAAATACTTTTACCAGTTTGCTTCAATTGCAGTTTGCAGCTACCAATGTGCTGAACTTCCGCCCTAATGCATCGCAGATTGCGCAAGCACGCTTTCTCCGGGCATTGTCTATGTACACCACAGTGGATCTCTGGGGACAAGTTCCGTTCAGAAATCCGCAGGATACCCTACTGAATGCACCCAGAGTCATGAAAACGCAAGAAGCGATGGATTACATCATCGCGGAGTTGAAAGCGATCATGCCTGATTTGGGCGACAGACCTGCCACTCCAGCCTATGTAGCCAATAAAGATGCGGCCAGATTCCTGCTCATGAAATGCTATCTCAATAAAGGCGCATTCCTGAACAGACAAAGTCCCACTTTCGCCCCTGGTGATATGCAACAGGTACTTTCCTATGCAAATGATATCATCAGTGGACCGGGAGGATATAGTCTTGCTAATAACTACTTCGATAATTTCTCCTACGATAACGATATTAAATCTACAGAGAACATTTTCACGCAGCAGAATGGTCCGAACCTGAGTACAGCACGCAGTGGTAACGCTACCTATGCCCGTTGGAAATTCACCTTACACTATAACCAAAATCCTAGCGGCTGGAATGGCTTCGCGACGCTTTCAGATTTCTACAACAAATTTGAAAACACCGATATCCGCAAGGGGACCGCTTATCAAGGGGTTACCAATATTTCCGGTTTACGCGTAGGCTTCCTGATCGGCCAGCAGTACGATCAAAATGGTACAGCACTGAAAGACAGAAAAGGCAATCCGCTGGCTTTCACTCCAGATGTACAACTCAAAGAAACCGGCAACAACCTAGAAGTAACAGGTATTCGTGTTATTAAATATCCTCCTGATTTCATGACATCCGCTAGTGCAAAAGATGGTAACGATGCCAGCAATGATTATGTATTCTTCCGTTATGCGGATGTATTGCTGATGCAGGCGGAGGCCATGCTGAGAATAGGTAATGCACCAGGCGCACTGGCAATTGTTAATACCATCCGTGTACAACGTGGCGCCTCTGCTGTAGCAGGCATCGACTTACAGGGACTCCTGGATGAAAGAGGCCGCGAATTGTATTGGGAAGGCTGGCGCAGACAGGATCTGATCCGTTTCGGTAAGTTCCTTGATCCATGGCAGTTGAAGTCAAAGGATGATCCAAAATACCTGCTCTTCCCGATTCCTACCCGCGATCTGGCAGTAAATAAAAACTTAACCCAAAACCCAGGATACTAATATCCTCGCAGCTACCGACAGTTTCCACGATGTCGGTAGCTGTTTTTTCTTCCCATAATATTTTGCTCATGTATACCGCTAAAATGCTGCGTCATTGCAGGCATATTGCCGTAGGCTTGCTCTTATTGGCCAGTCTGCAAGCGGCCGCACAACAGCCCGTCCGCACTGCGGGGAATATCAAAAAGGCTACTATCAACGGATCTTCTGTTGACATCATGCTCGATAATGCGTATGCCCATGTTACGGTATACAGCGCGGCAGTTATTCGTGTACGCATGGATAAACAGCTACTTCCCCGGGATTTTTCTTACGCCGTTACCGCTACGCCACAAAAGGTGAAAGCGAGCATCACCGAGGACAACGTGTCTCTCAAAATCCTTACGGACTCGCTACAGGTTGTCATTCATAAATCACCATTTGCTATCCATTTCCTAACGCTTTCCGGCGAAGTGATCAATGAAGATGAGCCAGGGCTCACCACTTCCTGGGTACAGGAAAATGTGACCACCTACAAGAAAATGCAGGAGCAAGAGCGATTTATTGGTCTTGGAGAAAAAACCGGTAATCTGGATCGTAAAGGGGAAGCCTATACGAATTGGAATTCCGATATATTTGGATATGCCGTCAACAGCGATCCAATTTACGCTACGATTCCCTTCTATATTGGGATTCATCACCATCTGAATTACGGCATCTTCCTGGACAATACCTTCCGCACAGAATTCAATTTTGGCGCGAGTAATAATCGTTTTTCTTCCTTTGGCGCCAGGGGTGGAGAGATGAATTACTATTTCATTTATCATACCCGATTGGCAGACATCATCTCTTCCTATACTGCGCTCACTGGCAGAACGCCGCTGCCGCCTCAATGGAGCCTGGGATACCAGCAAAATAGGTATAGCTATTATCCCGAAACAGAAGTCATGCGGATTGCACAAACACTCCGAGAAAAGAAAATACCCGCCGATGGCATCACCCTAGACATCCACTACATGGATGCGTACAAACTATTCACTTGGAATAAAGAGCGATTCCCAGATCCCAAAGGGATGGCAGATAAACTACGGGCCATGGGACTGCATCTAACCGTCATCGTGGACCCGGGAATTAAAGTAGAACAAGGTTATGCTGCTTACGAAAGTGGCAAACAGGAAGATATTTTCATCAAATACAGTGACGGACAATATTACACTGGGCAGGTTTGGCCAGGATGGTGTCATTTCCCTGATTTCACGAGTATCCGCGGACGTGATTGGTGGAAAAAAGAAATCAAATCGTATATCCGTAACGGTGTGACCGGCATCTGGAATGATATGAATGAAATAGCCACCTGGGGGCAGAAAATGCCTGATAATGTGCTGTTCAATTTTGAAGGCAATCCCGTGTCGCACTTACAGGCGCATAATGTGTATGGGCTGGAAATGGCCAGGGCCTCTTATGAAGGCGCAAGAGAGGAGCTGAAAAAACGACCTTTCTTACTTACCCGTGCTGCCTATGCTGGATCGCAGCGTTATAGCGCCATCTGGACGGGCGATAACCGCGCAGAAGAAGATCATATGTTATTGGGAATACGGTTGCTGAATAGCTTGGGTGTCAGTGGTTTTGCTTTTGCAGGAATGGATGTAGGCGGATTTACGGGTAATCCATCTGTAAGTCTGTATACCCGTTGGATGCAGATTGGTGCATTTATTCCTTATTTCAGGAATCATACGCAGGTGAACACGAAATCAGCCGAGCCATGGGCTTTCGGTGAAGAAGCGTTGGAAATCTCCCGAAATTATATCAACCTACGTTATCACCTGCTGCCATATATCTACAGCAAAATGTATGAAGCTACTGTTAGCGGTCTCCCTGTCATGCGCACTTTAGCCATCGATAATACCTTCGACAATAAAATTTATGATACCCGTTTTCAAAATGAATATCTTTTTGGAGATGCCTTTCTAGTAGCACCGTTCGAGAGCACCTCCTCCTTTGGCAGTATATATTTTCCCGCTGGCAAATGGTATGATTTGTATAACGATACCATTCGGTCTGGTGGCCAGGAATATATAACTGCTTTGAGCACCAAGGCGCTACCGGTTTATGTCAAAGGCAGCAGTATCATCCCTATGCAATCCCTTGTACAAAGTACATCGGAGCAACCCACTGATACCCTGTCCCTTCATGTGTACAAGGGTGATGACGATCACTCATTTGTGTATTATGAAGATGACGGAGAGAGCTTTGATTATGAAAAAGGTACATTTTACCAACGTCGTATTACTTATCAGCCAACCGCCCGCAAAATTACCCTGGAAGAAAAAACAGGAAATCTGGACAGCAAATTTCACTATGTAAAACTGATCCTGCATGGATTTAATGCCTTACAGCAGGTGAAGGTGAATGGAAAGCCAATGCCCTTGGAGGTTTCCGGTTATTCCTTTTTGTCGCCCATTTCCAGGTTTGATCCACAGGGGTCAAGTATTGCCGCCGACAGTTGCCAAGTAGTGCAAATGGTTATTGCCTATTCCAATCAGGTTATTAACGTGGATTTATAAATAGGGAAACGGCCTTCCTGTTTTCAGGGGGGCCTTTTATATTGATTTTCAATAATAGTTACTTTTTAGTAAGTAGGGTACTTTTTGGTACCTACTTGTCAATCATAATAGGGTCAGATACCTTTGGTCACAAATTGTACAAAACAGATGAATAGAAGATCATTAATCAGAAACATGATTTTGGCAGGAGTTGGTACAGCACTTCCATTGACCAAGCTGTTAGCCTCCGTAACTGAAAAGAAAGACTTCAACAATCGGCCTTTTCACCGTTTTACACTGGGCGATTTGGAGCTCTTCACCGTTACAGATGGATTTGTCCATATGGATAAGGTGCAGCCTAATTTTGCGCCAGGCGTTCCCCGCAAACAGGTAGATGATTTGCTGAAGAAAAACTTCCGTCCTACAGATCACGTAGACCTGGCCATAAACATGCTGGTAGTGAAGAAGAAAGATAAAGTGATTTTGGTAGACACGGGTGTGGGACCTGCCTTTGGTAAAAACTCAGGATGGTTGCTGCAATCGCTTGCGGATGCCGGCATACAGCCAGAAGCCATCGATGCTATCGTTATTTCCCATGGACACCCGGACCATGTGGGCGGATTGATAACCGCAGATGGACAGTTGAATTTCCCCAACGCCACCGTTTATCTCTCCCGGATAGAACATGAGTTTTGGATGGCGCCTGCGCAAGATTTTTCCAAATCCACCTTTGAAGACAAAGCCCTGCTGCACACCTTCACGTTAGCCACACAGAAGACTTTCCGCACTATTAAGCCTAAACTGCAGCTTTTCGAAGATGGTCAAACATTGTTTGATTGTATCCGTCTGGAAATTGCACCAGGTCATACTCCTGGGCATACCCTCACGCATATTTCCTCTGGCGGTCAGGAGATCGTGCACATTGCAGACCTTATTCACTCCGATGTATTACTGTTCGCACACCCTGACTGGGGATTCAATGGCGACACGGATTTACATCAAGCAGCGGCTACACGAAAAAAGGTATTGAAGCGTTTAGCCGAGTCCGGCGCAGCCGTTTTTGCATATCACCTGCCATGGCCTGGAGTAGGTCATGTACGTAAAGTGGGAGATGCCTTTGAATGGGTAGCGGAAACTTACGCTTATCCACTTTAATGTAGGCGGGCACTATCGGCAGGGCCTTTGTAGTCCACACCAAATCTTTTAGCATCTATTGCAAGAGGAGGAAGGCCTACTTCCTGCCGACGTTTATCTACATTGATCTCATCTTCAATGGGGGATAGTTGGTATTTATCAGTATTGTAGCCTGTTTTGGGGTCTTTGATGGGGGAATATTGTGTCCCATAGCGTTGTGTACCTGATTTTGCCAATTGCAAGCGATCTATCATCTTAACAACTGTTTTCCATTCCAGGTTTCCTGTTTTTGCCGCCTGTTCAAACAGGGGTAAATATTTTTCCTGTGCAGCGGAATCTGCATGTTGGATAACGAGGAAGCAAGTCTGTGAGGCGGTATCACCGTAGCGTTTACGGCCAGGATTCCCCATGGAATCAAGGATGACTATCACTCGTTTGAGATTGATGGCATCCAAGCTATCTTGTTTTTTCCAGAGATGCCAGTTTGTGGATGACTTCGTTAGTTCTTCTCTGTATAGTTGATCATTTCGGTAGATAGCCATCAATTCCTGCTTCATGGTGTCTACTGGGTTGGGAGAGGGGTTACAAGCTAACAGCAATAATAAGGCAGCGTAATATTTCATACGGTGGAATTTTACAGATAAGATAATAAAAGAAACGCATAAATGAAAGAAGGTCTTCCTGTTGCCAGGAAGACCTTCTTTATATTTAGATGCTACTCTCTTTTGTTAGTTACCAACAACTCCGTAGAAGAACTGTGTGGCATCGGTAGATTTTACAAATGCACCGAGAATCAAAGTAGAACCAGGGATAGTATTAGCTACCCAGGAAATATTGAATGCATTGGACTCAAAGTAGTTGCGCACACCGGCAAAACCTGGAGCCAGGAAGCTAGTGGCATTACCGTTTGCACCATCGAATATAAACTTCGTAGATCCGTCTGCGTTTTTGGACGTTTTGTAGTATACGTCTGCGTTATAGGAGGTCGTACCGTTGTTAAAGGTAAAGCGCAGTGTATAAGAAAGGTCCACATTTTGAATCATACGGATGAGGGTCAGATTATAACCATTTGTTTTTAACGTATTGAGACACTGTGTGTACAATGGGTCAAAGTCGGTACCCAGCGTACCTTTCAGGGCACTAGCATTATACTCAATGGCTGTATAATCTTTACCAGGGCCATATACCAATTTCAGTGGAACTACCGGCGTGCTACCATTCTGCAAATAGAGTATCTCACTTCCATTTTTAGCATAGTAGCTTTTTTTGGTGGCATCCCAGATCAGCTCGCGAATAGAGAAACCATTATAAACAAACGCAGAGTCCAGGATAATACCATAAGGAGTATAAGCGAATCCTCTGTTTTTGCTAACAGCGGTATTGGCATCTGCTGCATAGCCGAGTCTTATTCTGCGGGTACTGATATTGATAGCAGCGTCTGCTTTGGTGCCATCTTTGAAAGTGATGTACGGGAACTGATTTGCCGCAACGAATGGCGTGATATCGGCCATACGGTCAGCAATTTTTCCGGCGAGAACATCTTGTTGTTCAGCAGCAGTCATTTTGACCATGGTCATAAGGTTTCCCTTATCCATACCGATTAAATAAAAAGTATCACCTACCATTTTATCCATCATGAACTGGTAGTCGGATTGCAGGCCTGCACCCGCAGTACCTCCGCTAACACCTGGCGCCGGATCACTCGGCAGATGGATATAGCCATAGGTATCGAATATCAGTGTGGGCCATTGCAATGCTTTCAGGCGGAAAGTAGAGGTTTTAACAGTGGTAGCAGTAGTGGTATTGAAATCACCCAGCATATCCACTGAATTGTCATTATTAAACTTGAAATAATAATAGAATCCTTTTCCTCCTTTTGGATAGATGGTCGCTTTCCAGCCATATTGGGAGCTGGTGAGTAACTGCATATTCTCACCCAGGCGCTGGATCAGTCTTTTATCCGGGTCCTCCATAAAAGGATCGGAAGATTTTTTACAGGCGATCGCAGCGATTGCCAGCAGTGTATATAAAGCAAATTTTTTCATGATGTTCATTACAGATTTAAGGTTCCAAATGTGAATGTGGTAGCATCATCTGCTTTCACCAATCCGCCGAACTCTACTTTCGCATCAGCAGCATAGAAGTATTTAGTCTTGAACGCACCGATAAAGAAGTCTGTCAGTGGTTTAGCGGCTGCCGCGATAACATTCCCGTTCGCATCAGCACTGTTGTATGCTAATGTGTAGGTTTCCGCAGAAGTGCTAGCCACATTATCATAAGTGAATGTACCGGTATACAAGGTACCTGCACTGGAACCAGCAGCAGCACGGAAGTTAAACTTCAACTGTACGGTATTGGCAGCATTGAACACCACGTTAATGGATTCCAATGTGTATTGTGAAGCAGCACTCACTTTCAGAATAGCAGCTTTGGCCGCATCCCATGCCGTGTTGAATTTGTCGGACTGTCCACCAACGAGAGCAGGACTGAGGGTAATGGATGTAAAGGCCTTGCCGAATCCAATCTGGTTAAACACCGGAGGATTAGAGTAGCTATTAAGATCCTGCTGAACTTTTGTCTGTAAGCCAGTGAAATCAATGCCCCAGCTTTGTTTGAAATAACTAACAACGATAGCTTCCTTCTTACGGATCATCGCTACGTTCACACCGGATTGTTTTAATATTGCTTCATAACCACCACGTCCCAGGGTAAGCATCACAGAAGTCATTTCAGCGAAATCTTCTTCAGGAGCTGCACGGGAGTACTGGGTAATGAAACCATATGAATAAGCATCTGCCAGTGGTTGGTTGTTCCAGTCAGCGGTATAGTTACCACCTGTCAGTAATGGAAAATCCTTTGGATAGATAATTGTCTGATGCAGGATATGTGTAAACTCGTGGTGAATGGTCTTCAATACACCTTGTACGTTAGAACGACTGGCTTTTGAGAAGTTATTCACATTATACAGTGTAACCCTGAAGCCACCTTCTGCCTCACCGAGTTTTACAGTACCACCGGTATTGTATTCCACACTACCTACCAGTAGGTACTGTTTAGGGGAATACAATTTGATGAAGTTGGCATTTTTTTCCGCAATGTATGGTGAAATCCAGCCAGAGTTAACCACTTCCATGAGTGGACGTATTCTTGCTGTATCCGGCGGCACCAGTGTTTTGGAAGGATCAACCTCTGAACCATCCCATCTGTACTTTACTTCCAGGTTATATGGTTTGGTGAAGGTGTTATACAACCAGTTATCCAAAGGAGTTTTTGTCCAGGTATCACCACCCAGGCCAACCAATGGTTTGTTCAGGTCGTCTTCTGATTTTTTACATGCACCCAGTGTAACTGCAGCAGATGCTATTATTAAAAAGAAATATTTTTTCATAATTACAGGAGATTAACGAGGGTTAAGAGGTACACCGGATAAGGTAACTTCTTCCGGCAATTGTAACAGTTTACGTTTGTCGTCCGCAGCCAGTTCAAATACTTCGCCTCTGATAGTAGTATGTGTCACAGGCATTTTCAGACGAAGGATATCCATCCATCTCATACCTTCCGTCACAAACTCCGCACGTTTTACATCCAATAATGCAAACCGGTAAGCCTCCTTTCTATCTGTAGTGCGGGAAGCATAATAGTTCATAATACGGGTATCTGTAATCAGGTGAGTAGTCGTATTATAGTTTGTGATACGTGCTTTAATCAACGTATTGATATCATCCAGTGCAGCGCTATATTGTTCTTTATTGATAGCTGCTTCTGCTCTGTTCAGCAATGTTTCTTCTGTCGTTAGTAACGGCATCATGGTATAATAAACACCGGTATTGGCATTGATGCTGGTACGTTTGAAATAAGGAAGATATTTCATCACGAAATAGAAGGTTTGGCTGTAGCTGTATACTTTGAGCGCATTCCATTGGTTTCCAAATGGACTGATAATCTGTACACATCTGTTCTGAGACATAGCGTATTGATATCTGGCATAGTAGACGCCATAGCTAGATACCGCTTCGCCCAACAGCAGATTGCCCGGATTCGTAGCGTTGGTATAGAAGTTCTGTAAGTCTGTAGTGGTAACGCTACCACCTTGATAGTTCAGCCATGGTCTTACATTCGCTGCAAAGTCATTCGATGGAAATGCAAGGTTGGCTTCTTCTATTACTTTATCGTAATCGCGTTTCCAGAGGTAAAAACGGGATGCGAAAGCATGCGCAGCTTTCCTGGTGAAGTGATATGCAGGAACAGCATATTTATCATTCAGTAAAGGAATACCTTCTTTCAGATCCTTTTCGATCATCTCATAAACGTATGCTACAGTTTTACGATCATACTGTTTAATAACAACTTTCTCAGGACTGGTTACATAAGGAATACCCTGATCCTGGGCTGCTGTAGCCGGATCATATGCTTTCGCATACAGGCACACCAGCATAAAGTGGGAGTAAGCTCTGGCTACCAATGCCTCTCCTTTCTGTCCGGCGTAAGCTGCTGGATTAGCTGCATTATTGCAGACTTCCAGGGCCTGGTTGGCCGATGCGATGGCAGAGTAGCAGGCATTCCAATAATAGTTTGGTCCATCCTGGGCGGTGGAGGTGATGTCTTTCCAGAAATATGCGTCCGCATTTTTTGGATCTTGTATACCAGTAATACCCAGATCGATGGGATTATCAGACATCGCTTCTGCAAATGTGTTATAGGTGGCGGCAGGATAAGCTGTCACCAATAATTCTGATACCTTTTCCGGCGTATTCAGCGTTGCCCGCTGGTCGGGAGCCTGCTCCAGGTACTTACTGCAGCCAGTGCCGGCTAAAAGTGCTACAGCAGCTATATATAAATATCTTTTTTTCATAATAGACACATTTAGAATCCAACCTTTAAAGTGAACGTGAATTGTCGAGGAACAGGGAGTGCCACACCTCCAGAGGTAAAGAACTCAGGATCCTGACCTTTCAGTTTCTTATCTGCGTAAACCAGCCAGATGTTATTACCCTGCAGCTTCACAGACATGTTATTGGCGCGGATCAGCTTTGCAACGCGTACTGGCAGGTTATAGGCCAGGGACAATTGTTTCAGACGAACGAAGCTACCATCTGCCACACGTTGAGAGGTATAGTTATAAACGGTATAAGGATAAACAGAACCCACAGTACTACGAGTGAGGTAGTCTGCAATGGATGGAACATTCGTCTGGGTTTGATCCATTGGTAATGTCCATCTGTCCAGGAATTCTTTAGGCATTGCATCTACATCGGAATAAGTCAGTCGGAATGCATTATTCAACCTGATTTTGTTTCCTGCCTGGTAAGAGAAGAAGAAATTCAGGGTGAAGTTTTTGTAGTTGAATGTGTTATTCCATCCACCGGTAACAATAGGATCCACAGAACCTTCATAGGTCAGGTAATTCTTGTTGGTACTTTGAACATACACTCCGTTGGACACCTGGCCATTTTCATCTATAAACCATGGTTTACCAATAGGATCCAGGCCCTTGAAGTTGATGGAATACAGTCCGCGAACTGACTGCCCCTCAGAAGCACCGCCTTCTGGAACGATCAGGTCATAGATACGTGGTTTGCTTTTCAGGTTGGTGATTTTATTCTTATTATAACCGAAAGTCAGGTTGGTAGACCAGTTGAAAGTTTTGGTTTTAATAATTCTGCCACCAACAGTAACTTCCGCGCCATAGGATTTCATGTCTGCATAATTGGCCTGTTTGGTGTCTTCACCACCAATACCGGATGTACGCAGTGCACTTACCAGATCAAAACCATTACGTTGGTATACATCCGCAGAAACACTCAATTTATCGCCCCAGAAACCGGCATCCACACCCACGTTGGCTTCATATTGTTTTTCCCAGGTCAGCTCTCCATTTTCCAGGTGATCGATTACAATTCTTGGTTCTACCTCTGACAATCTTGGACGGATCGTAGAGTTGTTCAGGAACACCACACTAGAGTTGGTAGCACTACCGATACTTGCAGTCAGACCGTAAGATGCACGCAGTTTCAGGAAGCTGAGATGATCCATGTATTTCAGGAATTCTTCCTGGTCGAGGTTCCAGGCAGCACTTACTGTCCAGGTAGGCAGCCAGCGCGCTGTTCTGGATTGACCCATTCTGTTGGATCCATCGTAACGCAGTGTTCCCTGGAATACATATTTGTTGTCATATCCATAGCTTACGTTACCGAAGAAGGAAGCATATCTGTCGTACTGCTGGTTCATACCATAGTAGTTATATCCGCCTTCCAGCAACATTTTGATAATGCGATAATCTGTGAATGGAGTACCACCTTTATCGTATTGATAACCATAACCATTTGCATAGCTGTTCTGACGATCAGTATACTTGATCTCCTGACCGAGGAACGCGTTCACACTGTGTTTCTCGTTGATATCACGGTGGAACTCGAGCTGGTTACGCACATAATAGTTCGTCAGCTTATCATCATTTCTGTTATAGAATCCTCCTTGTGGTAATACAGGAACTTTTACTGTAATTTCTGGATGGTCTGGATCTAAGTACAGGAATTGGTTGATACCCGCTACAGTTGAGTTTGGAGCATATCTATAAGCCAGCGCCATGTTAGAATTTTCATTGATTAAATTCTCACGGGTGGTTTTTACGAAACGGATAGCACCAATAGTTCTGAAGTTGAAGTCTTTCGAGATCTTGTAACCTAGTTCACCCTGGATTTTTGTATCCAACATGTCCAGGTTGATCGCGTTATTTTTCAGCTCATTGATGATATTGAAAGGAGCGTAGTTGCGATTGAAATATTCCAGGTTACCATTTTCATCATAGGCAGTCATGGTACGGCTGGTGTTCAGCGCATAGCTGTAAGGGTTGATATCAAAATCTCTCGTATAAACGCCTTCCACTACGTTGCTGGATCTTCCTTGAGTACCAGGAGCGCGTTGCTGTCTGATAGATCCGTTAACAATTACTTTGGCAGTCAGGCGATTGGTCAGGTTGTACTGTCCATTCAGGTTAGCTGTATATCTGCTCACGCGATCAGCGATAGACCAACCATTATCATTGTAATATCCCAGAGAGAAATAATGCTGTGCTTTTTCTGTACCAGAGGAAATACTCAGGGAATGTTCCTGTACAAAAGAGTTTCTGAAGAGCAGACCAAACCAGTCAGTATTTGCTTTTGCATAGCGCTGGAGGAAAGCAGTCCTTGCTTCAGGGGTATTTTCGAGGCCAAATTTACCGGATGTCTCATCATATTGTTTCAACATCTGGTACATTTTCGCATATACGCCACCGTTATTACCGTTAGCGATGGAAGATGTTAAATTCCCTTTACGGTACATCTCTGCATAAACAGACATCTGATCAGCAGAATTCATGATATTGAAATTGCTGTAATCAGGTTTGAGGAAGGTGGAGAAGTTACCATTGTAGTTGACAGTGGTATTACCTGCACGACCTTTCTTGGTGGTAATTACGACTACACCGTTCATCGCACGGGCACCGTATTGTGCAGTAGCCGCCGCATCTTTCAGGATAGTGAAGGTTTCAATATCATCCGCATTGATACCTGCAACGGAGGAACCAATGAGGGTCAATGCATCACCGCTGGAAAGCTGATCATTGGTAATATTCACGATATCTTCCAGTACTACGTTATCAATTACCCACAGTGGCTTGTTTTCACCAGAGATAGAGGTAGCGCCTCTTACACGAATTTTAGGAGCAGCACCGAAAGTACCAGATACGTTCTGTACGGATACACCGGCTACTTTACCTTCCAGCATGCGGCTTACATCCAGCACACCGTCCTGTTTTACGTCTGCACCGGTGATATTGGTAGCAGAACCGGTAAACAGTTTCTTTGCCACACTTTGGTAACCTGTTACGATTACCTCGTTCAGACCAGAAACATTTTCCTCCATTACTATATTGAAGGCTGTTTTATCTCCTACTGTCAGTTCATGAGGCTTAAATCCGATGAAATTAAACACCAGGATATCATTGTTCCCTGCTGTGACGGAAAAGTGACCATCTGCGCCAGTGATCACACCACGAGACATGCCTTTCACCTGTACAGATACACCTATCAACGGCGTACCTTTTTTGTCGGTTACTTTACCTGTACGAGGAGTCTGTTGTTGAACAGTATTCCCTACAGTGGTCTCTTTTTCATTTTTGACAGTTAGAATGATGGTTTTAGACAACATCTCATAGTCAATAGGCTGATCTTTCAACACCTCTTCCATGAATGTACTCAATGGCAGATCTTTCGCATTTACAGACACCTCATGGGAACGCTGTAAAACATCCTTTTTATAAAAAACCAAATATCCTGTCTGCTTTTCGATAGCAGCAAATACCTTGTGCAGACTAACTTTTTGGGCACTGAAAGTAATATTCTGAGCCTTTACTTCCGCCGCTACCTGCATAATGGATACTAGGATAAATAACGCTGTCAGTTTCATGGTAATCAGCAGTTTTCTTAGTCCGGTACCCATACCCTTAGCCGGGATATGCCGATTTACCAATACCGCGCCCTCTGCATTCCCACAGGTTTCGGCCCCGTGGTGCGAGTCGACCGGCACTACGTTTCCGGGCATAGCATACCAACTACAATTAGCATTTTTTTGCATAAATTGCATTAGTTTGATTGTTTTAATTGGTTGTTTAAAAAATTGGTTTCATTCGACCAGACTTCATTCAAACGTTCACCGGGAGTGGTCCTAACACTTCCGGTTTTTCATGACTGTCTGTTCCGTATTTACTGTTTAAAAATTAAATAATTAGTGAAGTGACACTATTTCCCCCATAGCTTGTATGGCAACAGGCACTCATTTTGGCTGACCTAGATTTTATGCTACTTACATCTTCATAACTAAACAACTGACTCAAATAATAGAATAGGGCAGACTAAGGGACGAATACTAATTTATTATAGTCTTCTATGCGGCAACGTACACCCGCCTGATTCAGCACTTTGATCATATCGGCCAACATCAGGTTTCTGCTAATTTTACCGCCTACCCTTGTTTCTGATACTTTTTCTGTGATTTTGGTTTCGACGCCATACCACCGTGTTAATTGACGTGTAAGCGTTGGTAGATCGTTATCTTCAAAATCGAAGTAACCATTTTTCCAAGCCGTCACACTTTCGGTATTAGCATATTGAATACTAATTTGTTGTGTTTCGGATATAGAAGCCTGTTGGTCGGGCTTTAATATTTCTTTCTTTGCATTATCAGCAGCAGATACCATCACAGCACCTTGTACTAAAGTGATCCGGCAAGTGCTTTCATCTGGATACGCATTAATATTAAAATGTGTACCCAGTACTTCTACCAGGGCTGCGTGTTTATCTGCACGTTTGATGTTCACTTTAAACGGATGCTTTTCATCCGGTGCAACTTCCATATACACTTCCCCTGTCACCTCTACAATGCGATCGTCTCCTTTAAAAAAGGTGGGATATTTCACAGTGCTTTGTGCGTTCAGCCATACGTTTGTTCCATCTGGCAGTACCACCTTAAACTGACGACCTACTGGAGTAGACAAGATATTAAACTGTGGCTCCCTGTTCTCATTCGCATTCGCCAACGCATAGCCGATTTTACCGCTATCCAATACCACACTGGAACCATTTTGATGTGCTACGATACCGTTACCCAGACTATCCAGTACCACTCTGGAACCATCTCCAAGAGTGAGTATAGCCCCGTCTTTTCCGGGAGGCATATCTACCTTGTGAGCGATTTCCACGGATTTTGCTTTCCCTTTATGCAGCAGCAGGGCTGTTCCTGCACCAATCAAAATAAGAATAGCAGCGGCCGCCCACCATTTCCGAAAGACAACTATACGGGCGGAAGAGTCCTTTTTTTCCAGATCCGCATCATCGAGGGCACGTTCAATCATGGCTATACGACGTAAGTCCATGGAGGGAATTCCTGGGACATCAGACAATTGTTCACCATACTTATCCAGTACTTCCAGTTGTTCCGCTGCGGAGGCAGAAGCCATCCAGTGGCGGAATGCCTGGTATTCCTGCTGAGAGTAATTACCAGCGGCATAGTCTTTCAAAAAGGTGTCTAATTGTTCCTTAGTCATAAACGGGAATAAGTGTCCTGCTTAAAGGACGTTTCAGGAAATCAAAAAGACACGTCTGAAAAAAAATTTTTTTTAGATGGAATAAAAAGAGGGGAGGGAGAGGAGAAAAACCATGAAAGCGATGGTATCTTTCTCTTCAAAACATTGGCGTACAAGCTTTTGGGCTTTATACAATTGGTTTTTGACACCAGACTTTGAGATCTGCAGTTCCGCAGCTATTTCATCAAGGCTCAATCCTTTTTCCACGCTGAGGCGGAAAACGTGCTGACATTGGGTAGGTAATGCAGCTATTTGTCGTTGTACTTTTTCATAGATGTAGCGATAGTTCCAAATATCCTCCGGGGTTTCCGCATCCAATTCCCTTTGTTGCAGATCCACGATAGCAGCCTTTCTTACCTGTTGATGGCGGATTTGATCCAGCAGTCTGTTTCTGGCAGATTTAGCGATATAGGATTGAAAAGAAGTGATTTCTGCGAGTTTTTCTCGTTGTTCCCAGATACGTACAAAAACATCCTGGATGATTTCATCTGTTTCATCCTGGGACCTGGTAAATAGATGGATGTACTGCGTTACAGCATCCAGGTGGAAGGAATATAATTCAGTAAATGCTTCTCGGTTCCCTCTGGATGCCTGCAGTAACAGGCTTCGTTCGTTATATATGCTTTTAGTTGACAAATGGCAGTGCTACAAATTTCCAGCGATCGGATTTCTATCCGGTTAGGGATAAAACTAAGGCTTTTTTTCTTGTCATGCAACCATTTAGGTGGGTAAATCAAGTAATAGGAATCCAGATAAGTTAGCAGCCCTTGATGGGAGGCCGACAGTTTGCAAAAAGTATCCAGCATCAAGTCCGGTCGATAATTGATCGAATAAAATAATGGAGGTGCATACCAGAAAGGATAGATTTGTCAGGTGTAAAGACTTTACGTTGCAATGGGATTTACCTATCGAAATTTTATAATATAACCCCTAGAAATTTCAATTTAAATCTATTTCCCCATGGACTTTTCAAGCACCATCTTTTCGTGATTATTATCATTGCTTCCTGCAATATTGATACTTCCTTGTCCTGATATAAAATTATCCTGGCTGTTTATATTGCATTTCATTGTCTTGTGGATAGTATCCATTCTCTTTGCACTTGGCCACAGTTTTTCCCTGACCCATCATTTTAGCATTCAGTTCAGTTATGGCAGCTTTGGTTATTGTTCAGTGGGTTAGTGTATGCATGGATCAGGGTTAAAAGCGGATCACTAGTGATGCCAGTGGTATTTCACAATGTGAGTAATGTGATGATAATGGTAGCGAATGCGATAAAATAAACATCAGATAGGTAGGTAGACAACAATCTCTACATCCTGCAAATGTCCCAACTTATCTTCGATACTTGCTTTCACCTGTTCCCAGTTCAGGCCACCTAGTCCGCAACCTAATGCAGGCAAGGCGATGGATTTAATTTTGTGGTGTTCAATCACCTTCACCAGATCATCTAGGCCGGTGGTAACGTATTCCATTTTTGAAGGATTTCGCCAATGTTTCTTTGTAGGGAAGTTGATAATCCATTTAACGTTATTGCTTCCAGATATGGGTACAACAAGGCTTTGGCCAACGTCTAATAATTTATCATCACACGCTTTTTTATACTGTTTAAAATTCTCTGGAAATGTTTCTTTGAATTGAAGAGCAATTCCTTTACCCATCACCCCAACGGTGTTAACGGCGTTTACTAATGCTTCTGTGGGGGCGTGGAGAAGGTTTCCGGTGGTGTATTTAATCATACGGAGGTGTATTCAGTTATTGATTGGATGACTTATTAAATAAAACATGTTTGCAAATTAAAAAAGCAATTCAGCGTCATCCCTCTAAAACCTTTCGAAATTAGATATCGAATTTCCACTTAATTTATCATGACACAAGTTCTTTAGAAAAATATTTTTTAGATAGTTGTTTTTTTAAAGAAAAAGTATTTTCTTGCAAGTGTTAACTATTGAAAGAATCCGTATTACCTCAACTTCAACCAATACTTTCAAGAGCGATGAAAAAACTATTTGATAATTCCATAAAATGTTCATAGCATTTTAACCCGTGTATCTAAATTAAATGCTCTTAATAGAGTTTATAATTTTGATAACTCCCTATTTGTCTTATTATTTTAATCAAAGGTTATTAGGTACATGTGACTATCAGAAGGCACACGTAAATCTGTATCCCTTGTTCTATCTACGTTTTACAAGCACTGTATAATAATGTCAATTGCACAGCAATTGAGGTACCTCTTGTATTATCAGCATATGTAAGACACCACATCTACTGATGTGATTTGTTATCCTGTATGTCCACTAGTTCAAAAAAGAGAGCATGAACAAAATTGTCGCTATTCTTTTCTTCATCTTTATTTGTAGTACGATCCATGCTCAAAACAAGATTGTTGGGAAGGTACAGGATACCAAACAATATCCAATAATAAATGCCTTTATATTAGTATACCAAACATCAGCACAACCTCCCATGTTGCAATTACAAACAGATACTGCAGGTAAATTCCAACTGGAAGCACCTTTGCTAAATACATGGTATATTAAAATAGCTGCCTATGGTTATAAAGATACGACGATTGTCTTCAATGAGCAGTTGTCTAAATCAACCAAACCATTGCTGGTAACATTGGCAGATGGAGCAAAAACTTTACAGGGAATTACGGTCAACGGCAACAAACCATTAATTACACAAAAAATAGACAGACTAGTATTCAATGTTGAAAACAGTATTAGTGCCGCTGGTAGCGATGCATGGGAAACGCTGAAAAAGACGCCGGGTGTAACTGTTGGAAATGGAAGCATTGCTTTAATTGGGAAAAGTAGTGTGCAGGT
This sequence comes from Chitinophaga sp., assembly GCF_019236475.1. Taxonomy (GTDB): domain Bacteria; phylum Bacteroidota; class Bacteroidia; order Chitinophagales; family Chitinophagaceae; genus Chitinophaga. The sequence goes on along the minus strand of NZ_JAFAIX010000012.1, from coordinate 758,479 downwards.
AATGATCAATGATAAATTGGTACAACTTTCAGGAGAAGACTTGATGAATTATCTCAGATCTTTTTCTGCTGATGAAATAGCTCAAATAGAGATCATAACAACACCTCCAGCCAAATATGATGCAGCAGGCAATTCCGGCATTATCAATATTAAAATGAAAAAGCGCCACCAGCAAGGAGTACAAGGGAGTGTTAGAACTGCTTATGAACAACAAAGCTATGCCAGGTTTTCAGGTGGTGGTAATATCAATTATGGGTATGATAGATGGAACATATATGGTAATGTAAACTATGCCAAAGGGTCCAGAAGCGCTGATGAAAATATTTCCAGCGATTATCCTGGTCTTGCGCGGAAGGAAAGCTCCACCCGCAGAGACTATAGTAACAGCCTGCTCTATACTGCTGGAATGGATTACGAGTTAAGTAAGAGGGCTGTTATCGGCATACAATATACCGGAGGACAAACGAAGCCTGATATCCGCGAGAATAACATGGTGCTGTTTTATCGGGGTAACGATCATATAGGATTGGACTCCACATCAGCAACTTCCGCATATAGCCATCGCCTAGCTCACTTGAATACGATTAACCTGAACTATGAATGGAAAATAGATTCATCAGGAAGAAAGCTGAATGCAGATGTAAACTATTTTGGAATTGGGACCAGCAAAGAACGCAATGCCATTACCAATAATTTTTTTGACAATCAGCAGCCGACCGGCTTCTATGAACAGCCAAGAACCAACGCAGACTTAAAGATTGATATCTTCTCTTCCCGGCTGGACTTAGATTGGCCAACAAAATGGGCTAATCTGACCTTCGGAGGAAAAGTAACAACAGCCAAAAATGAAAGTGAGAATATACAAGCCTACAAAATAGCCGATGCATATGTGGAAGATAAAGACAAATCAAACCAATTTGTGTATAAGGAACAAGTACAGGCTTTATATGCAAGTGGTGAAAAAGAGTTCGGTAAGATTTCGCTACAAGCTGGATTGAGGGGAGAGTTTACCCAAACAAATGCTACCTCCATTAAGCTTGCTCAACAAAACAAGAATAACTATTTCAATCTGTTTCCTACGGCCTATGCGCAGTACAGCTTCAATGAAGCAAATCAGGTAAACATAAATTATAGCAGACGAATAGATCGGCCAGGATACACGCAGCTAGACCCATTTCGTTGGTATACTACCCCTAAAAGCTATTCGGAAGGTAATCCTTTTCTACAACCATCTTACAGCAGTAATGTGGAACTAAACTACATGCTGCATTCTAAATATACTTTCGGTGCGTATTATCAACATGTAAGCAATATATCAGCACAAGCAGCATACTTTGACACCGTTTCACAAGTACGCTACTTTAAAATTGACAACATAGGGGAATCACGTAATGTGGGAGTAATGGTTAGCGCCTCCTTAAAATTGACTAAATGGTGGGAGTCTACCAACCAGATACATGGTTACTATAGCACTTTCATCACATCTTACTATGGAGGGGAATCTATACAGTATGATAATCTCTCCTTTTATGCAGAAACTAATAACAGCTTTATACTGAATAAGCACCGGACCCTCCTCGCGGAAGTCAGATATACTTATCAGTACCGGCAGCAGGTGGATTTTTCAGTTTCCCAGCCAACCCAAAATCTAAGTGCGGGAATAAAATTACAACTACTTAAAAACAGACTATTGCTAGCGCTCAATGGAAACGACATTTTAGCCACTAACAAAGTCAGGTCCGTAAATAAATTTCTACCAATCAGTATTAACAACTATTACGACGATCGTAATGTCAGATTGTCTGTTACTTACCGATGGAAAAGTAAAACCGCAAAAGAACAACGTCAACGCTCAACTGGTATCGAGGAAGAAAAGAAACGCACTAATCAGTAACTAAAAATATTAACATAGCGCTTCGCAAGTGGCCATAGCAAATTGCTGTGTTGGTTGTCCTATGGACATTCCATAGCGTTCAATAATAGCATCATAACGTAAAACTGTTGCACATTCCTAAAAATTCACAATTGTTAAAAAATGAAAAACGAAAAATTAATCGCAGCCCTGAAAAAAGTTAACCAGGAAGCAGAAAACAACAATGAACAAGCAAACAACATCGATTTTGTGAATAAAGATATGGCAAACTCTTTAAGAGGTGGTGCTGTAGTAGCTACCACTAAAGGAGGCTGCTCTTGCAACGGTACTTTCAGCTGTGGCTGGTATTAATCTTTGCCTGGTCAACCATTACACATCGTAGTGGTTGACCTTTTTATTCATCCAAAAATACCCGGATATGAATTATCGTTTATCCAATTACCTGATAATTACCGATATTATTGACGAAGGAGAAGTAGAATCCGATAATTCTCATCGCATTGTATATGCCACACGATCAGGTATGGTGCTGAGAATGAAAGACAGTATGCTGAGAGCCCTTAAAGAAGGACATTTTCATGATATAGATCATCAACAAATGATAGATCTTATGCATTTAGGTGTTATCGTACCCTCTCAAGAAGATGAGTTTGATGTACTTCTCCAACAGAATGTCCATATGGTGAAGGCGGAAAAAGATCTTAACATTACCATCCAACCAACCGCCAACTGCCAGTTGGGTTGCCATTATTGCGGGCAGCAACACAGTAAGCATACTATCGCAGATGATGTAATACAGAAAGTCCTCCATCGCATTGATAACAAAATGATCAGTGGTAAATATGAATCTATTTCTGTTCAATGGTATGGTGGAGAACCGTTAATGGCCTACAATCAAATTGTAAGTACCAGTAAGCAATTGATTGAAAAAGCCGCTGAAAAGGGAATTACCTATTATGCTAATATGATCACCAACGGATTAAGTTTCAAGAAAAATGTTTTTCTTAAACTGGTAACTGAATGTAAGATAACTGACTTTCAGATTACGTTGGATGGTACAGCCATATCCCATGATAAAAGAAGAATAACCAAAACAGGAGAAAGTACATTTGATATTATCTTCAGTAATATACTAGACGCCATCAATACACCGGAATATGATACGCATGACGTGGGTATTGTGCTCCGAATGAATATTGACAAAACCAATGAGGCATATATCAATGACCTGATTGATATGCTTGCGGAACATGGTTTTCACAAGAAAAAGGTAAAACTTGACTTTGTTCCTATCGTTAACTGGGGAGATAAAACATCCGGAACAGACGATGGATTGGATAAAGATTCCTTCGCCATACAGGAAATAGACTGGATGATGTATGCCATGGAAAAAGGGTTTAAGCATAATAAATTCGTTCCTGGCCGCTATTATGCTCCTTGCATGGTGGTAAAGGATGACTCAGAAGTATATGATGCTTATGGCAATATTTATCCTTGTTATGAATTCCCCTATACACCTAGATTCGAAAATGATAATTATCGCATCGGTAATGTAGCGTTCCCAGAAGAAACTTACAACAAGGACGCCATTACCCGTAACTGGAATACCGATATTAAAACAGGTATCTCCTTTTGTCCCTCCTGCAAACTATTCCCTGTATGTGGAGGAGGTTGTCCCAAACAATGGTATAGCAAGGAAATCGCCTGCCCTTCATTCAAACACAACATTGAAGATAGACTGGTATTGGAGTATCTAGCCAATAAAGACGGGAAAAATATTTTTGATGTGTTACAAAAAACCAGTTGAAAATGATAGCTATAAAAGATACCCTGCACAAAGTTAAGCACCTAATGGAAGTTGAAATTCCAGGCGACAAGCGGATTCACAGCACTCCCCACATCTTTCATGAGGTAATGGAATACTGTAGATCATATGCTACTCCTCAGGAAATGATGGATATGCGCTTCCATTTTGTACAATATGAGAAATGTCTGGATGCTGCCAGAGGAAAAGATTTACAGTTATCTCAATACTGGCTAGACTATGTTGCCACCTATCCGCTGGAGATAGGCGAAGTAGGGAAAATGGGAATCGGTATTCTCGAATATCCTACGAAAGCCTTTCATGCATATGCTTCCAGGGACTATAGTGCCGCTACAGCACATATGAAAACCAGTTTGGAGGTACTTGACAGCTTTTACCAACACGGATTTATTGCAGCCGGGAAAGCAAAGCTGGAACAAACACTCAACCTCTACAAGGTTTACATGAAAGGCGGAGATTTTACAAATGCTATCAGCACAGCCACTCATCTGCTAAACTTTGTTTGCTGTAACAGGCAGAATGAAGGATTTCAGCAGAACATGGAAATAATGTTCAAGGATAATCCTGTGGGGTGGGCACATAGTATTAAATGGTATTCTGATAAGGTTATTAAAGAATTGCTATATATCGATGCTAGTACTCAGCGTAAAATAATCAGCGCACTTGTTGATAAAGTAGACCTCAGTGCATGTTCCACTCCTTCATTAGTAGGTGCATGGAAAATGCTGGCAGCTTATAATGATGCGCCATCTGCATTCATCGCTGCATTCATTGACTGCCCTGAATTTGACAGATTGGCTATTTCTATTCAGTACCTGCTTTTACAGAGGCTTTCAACGATAGTAGCCGAATTGAATCCCGAAGCATATGGGACATTAACAGATTATCTGGATAGTTACTATAAACAGTTCCCTGCCCATCTCATTACCAAGGGGCAGGAGGTGGCCGCTTAGAGCCATTCCGCATACTTTTTCTAAAATATATTTCCTGATATTGTCTTAATAACGAGTTTTGAAATGGGGAAGATAAGTTGTACCATACAACATGATTCAATGGACTGTGCGCCAAGCTGTTTAAAAATGGTTGCCGCGTATCATGGTAAGGAGTATGACCTGGAATATTTAAGGCAGATATCATTCCTGAATCGTGAGGGAGTAAGTCTGCTAAGTCTCAGCGAAGCTGCTGAAAAAATAGGCTTCCAGACCATAATGGTAAGAGCTACGCCAGAAAAGCTGGCAGATGACTTTCCGTTACCATGTATATTACACTGGAACCAGAATCACTTCGTCGTCTTAGACAAGGTTAAACAGAACAAATATTTTTTTTCAAAGAGCACTTCCGAAAATACGTCTTACATTATCGCTGATCCGGCACATGGCATTGTTACCTTGGATAAAGGCAATTTCCTGAAAAGCTGGATCAGCAGTGGAGATCAGAAGGGAACGGCTTTATTGATGGAACCTACTCCCGAATTCTATACCAATAAGGAAGTTAAATCAAATAAGAAAGGATTCCTCTTTCTTTTTAACTACCTGAAACCTCATAAAAAATACCTCACTCAGCTCCTGATTGGTATGTTGGGTACCAGCGCTATATCGTTGGTTTTACCATTTCTAACGCAAATCCTTGTAGATGATGGGGTATCGAATAGAAATACAGGCATTATCTACCTGATATTTTTATCTCAACTCTTTCTTTTTCTCGGTAGTACCGCTATCGATATGATACAAAGCTGGTTGTTACTGCATGTTAACTTACGTATCAGTCTTAGCATTATATCCGATTTCCTATCTAAATTATTACAACTACCCATCCGATATTTTGATACAAGAGCAATAGGTGATATTTCACAACGAATAAATGATCATCATCGTATTGAATCGTTCCTGACAGGAACTACCCTTCAATCTCTTTTTTCCCTGATTAATATTATTGTATTTACCGCAGTTCTAGGTTTTTACGATATCAAACTATTAATGCTGTTCCTCCTGATGAGTATGGCCGCCGTTGCCTGGATATTTATCTTCCAAAATAAACGGCGACAACTTGACTATAAACGGTTTGCTCAGAATAAGGATAATCAGGACAAATTATATGAGATGATTTCTGGTATGCAGGAAATCAAATTATATGGCAGTGAGAAAGTAAACCGATGGGAATGGGAACACCTCCAGGTAAAGCTATTTAAACTGAATATCCAAAGCCTGGCACTGGAACAATATCAAAAAACAGGGTTCTTCTTTCTTTCCCATCTGAAAAATATCCTGATCTCCTATATCGCAGCTACTGCTGTGGTGAATGGGGAACTCTCCCTCGGTGTATTGTTGAGCATTTCCTACATTATCGGACAAACAAATAGTCCGCTGGAACAACTCGTTTCATTTGTCAAAGCATCACAGGATGCCCGACTCAGTATGGACCGCATCCAGGAAATACAAAACCAACCACAGGAAGATAGTCACCTGCTGAATGAAGCTTCATCTATCCCACAAGCAGCCGCTGTTAAAGGCAGTATCATTTTAAAAGATGTTAGCTTTCAGTATGAGGGACCCAATTCTCCATTTGTATTAAAAAACATAAACATGGAGATTCCTGAAGGAAAGATTACCGCCATTGTAGGCGCCAGTGGAAGTGGAAAAAGTACACTGATGAAATTATTGTTGAACTTCTACCAGCCGGTAGAAGGCAGTATAACGATCAATGATATTCCACTCTCTCAAACCCCATCTGAGCAATGGCGCGAGCAATGCGGTACTGTCATGCAAGATGGGTACATTTTCTCCGATACAATTGCCCGTAATATCGCCCTAGATGGTAAACCCGTGGATCATGCACGTATGCAGCACGCAGCAAGCGTAGCCAATATACAACCATTTATAGAAGGTCTTCCACTGGGTTACACTACCAAAATTGGTAACAATGGTATTGGCATAAGTGGCGGCCAACGCCAGCGTATTTTTATCGCCCGATCTGTTTATAAAAACCCCAGTTATCTTTTTTTCGATGAGGCCACCAGCAGCCTGGATGCCAATAATGAAAGTATCATCGTCAAACAGTTGAATGAATTCTTTAAAGATAAAACAGTCGTAATTGTTGCACATCGATTAAGTACAGTCAGAAATGCAGACCAGATCATCGTATTAAATGATGGTCAAATCGTAGAAACCGGTAACCATGACACATTGGTGGCTAAACGAAACTATTATTATGAACTGGTCAAAAATCAACTTGAGTTAGGAAATTAAACCTGTTGTCATGCCTATAGAGAAAAATCTTCCAATGTATGAGCTAAGAAGCCAGGAGGTAACTGAGATGCTGGATAAGCCTCCACGGAAGCATGTCATGTGGGGAAATACCTTTATTATTTTGCTTGTAATAGCAGGAATCTGGGGCCTCTCTACAAGGAAATTACCAGTTGTCTATTATACAACGGTAGAAGTCAGACCACATCAACATGCTGCTACCGAACCAGATAATTACTCACTGGAACTCATATTGAAACAGCCACAAATGAAGCCATTCATTTTTCCAGTATCAGCACAGTTACAACCTGCTGCTACCGATAATGGAATGACAAAACAAATAAACGTCACTATCGAGGCTGCCAAAATGGAGACTTCCAACAATACCCAAATATTATATGTCTCGCTACCACCAAAAGATATACCGACAGCCAATGCTGTATTGAATAAACTGGTAACACTACGAGTAGAGACAGGAAAAATAAGTATCTGGGAGAAGTTTACCAATAACAAGAAGAATCTGATACCTTAATCTGCATCATAATAGTAAATATGAGTATGATATTTCTTTCCGCACAGCCTGATGATTATTTCTTTCTCTGGCAACTGGAATTACAGTTATTAAATTTCTCGCAAAAAGGTATTGCGCCGGAACAGATTCATGTTCTGATAGGATATCATCCCAAACGCGGACTGCGTGAAGAGTTCAGGATATTAATAGAAGAAAACAAAAGAGCCACATTTTATTGCTACCCCGATAATCGGATGGCTAATAGATATGTATCCTCTATTCGGCCTCACTTAATTAAACAACATTTTGCCGCACACCCCGAACTGTCAGACGTCCCGATTTTCTATCATGATTCAGATATTGTTTTTAGAGAAATGCCGGCATTTGAAGAAATGTTGCAGGACAACTGCTGGTATGTATCTGACACGCGTGCTTACCTGGATGTATCCTACATTGAAAAAACAGCAGGGGCTGAAATGGTATCCAGGATGTGTGATGTAATAGGGATAGATGAAGATATCGTAAGAAAAAATGATCCACATACAGGTGGTGCACAATATCTGTTGAAGAATACATCGTATGAGTTCTGGAATAAAGTAGAACAAGATGCAGAAGCATTATACGCTTTACTCACCGATGATTTCGCAAAGAAGGCAGAACAGCATTTTATTAATACCAATCAGCCTAGAAATACCTATGAAGGAATACAGGCCTGGTGTGCAGACATGTGGGCTGTATTATGGAATGCATGGCTATCTGGTCATTCTACTGCTATTGTAAAAGAACTGGATTTTGCATGGCCCCAATACGATCTTGCTGCCTGGGAGAATTTTAAAATACTACACTATGCCGGTATCAGAAAAAATTTCCCCGGCGCCTTTTTCTGCAAAGAAAATTACCTGTTATATCCACCCTACTATGATGAAGGGCTCGAGCTGCTGGACAAAAATCGTTGTGGGTATATGATGGTAGATCTCATTGCACAGTTAGTAGAGGAAAAAAAACAGCATCGCATAGATCTTCGAGATGTCACGTTTCTGTTAGCAGTACGCATGGACTCCGATGATAGAAAAGGAAATCTTAAATCCGTAGTTACCTGGCTCAATAAGTATTTTGACACCAACATAAGTATACTGGAAGCGGATGCTACCAGCCAATTATCAGACTGGAACCTGCCAGGCAATTGCGAGTATACTTTCATAGAAGATCATAATCCCGTATTTCACAGGACCCGATATCATAACATCCTTATCAAGAAAGCGAAAACGCAAGTTATATCTCTCTATGATGCTGATATTGTACTCGATACGAAACAAATTATAGCTGCTGTTGAGAGTATACGATCCAACGAAGCAGATTGCATTTTACCATATAATGGAGAATTTCTAAGCTCTGATATGTTGTTTCGCAATATGTTCTCCAAGCTCCTGGACCACCAACTTTTCCTTTACAACAATGGAAAGCAAACATCTGGAATAAAAAGGGCTGTTGGCGGGGTCATCTTTCTAAAAAGAGAAGCATATATAGCCGCTGGAATGGAGAATGAATATATAAGCAGTTGGGGCCCGGACGATAAAGAGCGAATTAAAAGATTGACTATTCTGGGGTATAGATATAAGCGGCTGGATGGTCCGGGGTATCATCTACATCATAAAAGAGGTCAGAATTCAACATTTGAAAACGAAGAGATACGCATACAGTTCATGCTGGAATACCTCAAAATCTGCAATATGAGGAAGCCGGAATTGCAGGAGTATATAAAAACATGGAATTGGACGAAACAGCCAGTTATTAATCACATTGTAAATCATTAATCTGATGGAAACAGTTAAAACAGATTTTGTAGATGCTATACTGGAATTACTGGAACGGGAAGTGAAACCTATCGCCGATTATGGCCTGTATAAAGGAAATATGGGTATGGTACTCGTTTATCATTTGGTCCAGAAATGCTACCCTTCCACGCATATTGAAAAAAATGCAGAAATATTATTGGATAGTGTCGCTGAACAACTTACGGAGATTAGAGGTATTAATTATGCAAGTGGTAGGGCTGGTATAGGTTGGGCAATAGAATGGATGGCGCAGCACCAACTATTGGAAGTTAATACAGACGATTTATTACAGGGTATCGATGACGTAATATACCGGGAAGTGATTTATGCAGAAGATAAGTCCTTTACGCTGGCGAATGGATCACTCGGAAAGCTTGTTTTTTTTCTCAAGCGTTATAAAAGTGTGAACTTCCAAACACACCGTTTAAGAAATATTTGCCACCAGGAATGCCTAGTATTCCTTACTGATGAAATAAAAATGAAGTTGCTGGATGGGAAAAATCCACGATTGAAAGCAACTGATTTAAGCCAGGAAGAATTATCAGATTTGGCAATGGTAGTCATTACAATGACAAAAGTTCAAACTGCCTGTATAAACCTTAATTTGGTGGATAACTGTATTGAAGAAACAATGGCATTTATACTCCAGTTACTTAAGGAAAGGACTACCTGCTCCACTTTGGCTGAAAGTATTTGCTTATTGAAATTAGCATATACTGTTGTTTATACTGGCCAACAGCAACATTTTTCTCACTGGAGAAATTTGGGCGCAACATATGTACAACAACTTTTAGCGCAAATTGACGAGGAAAAGGCAACAAATACAGAACGTGTTCAGCTTGCACTGCTATACAGCTTATTGTATATTAATACCGAAGATGTTATCTACCTCCATAAAAGAGCTGCTATTGTTGAAGGTATCATGTTAGAAGAGTTACCCTTTGAATTAAAAAATGGTTTGGGGATACTCACCATTGCTTTTTTGGCAACAGAGCATCCTCATGCCGCTCCTTGGGAAGAGCTCTTGTTAATCTAATAGTATGATTACTAAATTATTATACCTAAAAACAATCTGTTATGTACATTGTTAGGTACATTAAAAAAGGCTTTCAGCGTCATCGCGCTAAAAGCCTTTCTAGTAGGGTGCTCCCAACAGGGCATGATCCTGTGACCCCCTGATTATGAGTCAGGTGCTCTAACCAACTGAGCTATAGGAGCTGTTCCGAAGAACGCAAATCCCCTTCTTTCGAGGGGAGGGCAAAATTAATTATTTTATTCAATTAACCTAAAAATATTTTGTATGGTATAACTCAAACGCCTACACTTTAAGAAAATCCGCTTTCTTTGCAGTAAAGGAGACTATATGCAGGGAATAAAAAATATCATTTTTGACCTCGGCGGGGTAATTCTGAATATCGATTATCAAAAAACGAATGATGCTTTTGTAGCATTGGGAGTGGCTAATTTCCATGAATTATACAGTCAGTTCAAGGGTTCACACCTGTTCGACAACCTGGAAACAGGGCATATTTCTACGGAAGAATTCCTCCAAGAAATGCACAAACACCTACCAGCAGGCGTGACAGATCAACAGATTATAGACGCCTGGTGCGCGATGCTGCTGGATTTCCCGTTGCAAAGACTCCAACTCTTACAGCAGTTAAGGCAACAATATAACCTGTATCTACTCAGTAATACCAACGCTATTCACCTTGAAAGATTCAATCAAATATTGATGGAAACCAGGGGAATTCCTTCCCTCGCGGCGTTTTTCGATAAGGCATACTATTCCCATGAAATGGGCTTACGTAAGCCGGGTACGGAAATTTACGAAGTAGTATTACAGGAAAATGGATTGAAAGCAGGAGAGACGGTGTTTATAGATGATACCCTTCCTAATATTGAGGCAGCGAAGAAAGTGGGATTACATACCATCCACCTATTACCACCTAAAACGATTCTGGATATTTTCAGGCCGATGGCCGTATAAAAAAGAAAACCTCACGGGCTCCGTGAGGTTTTTTATTTAATCTCTTCAAAATCGATGTAGTCGCCCTTGTCTACTTTTGGGGCTGGTCGGGAAGCCGGTGGCTCTTGTGCCGGACTGTTTCCCTGCTGTGAGCCTTGTTGCTGCTCATATTGCTGACGCATATGCTCCTGCATATCCGCCATCTGTTTCCGCACTACCTTGGTAGATCTGTAAACCGGAATGATGAAATCAAATATCAGCTTATACAGAAACCAGGCAAGAATTAAATATAATAATGTCTTCAGCATAATGGACAAAGGTAGCAGATAATCTACTCCAACCTCCATTTTATATTGTCATTTTAAGGTTTCTTTAACTTCTAACAGACACTACAAATGGCGATTAATGACAATATAAAAATAAAGGAGCCTTATCTCCCTGGGAAATTAATAGTTAAATAAAATAAATAGTGGTACAATGAAAATAAAATCCTAATTTTGCGTAGGAAAAATGATTCAAACGAAGGGGACGAGATATCGGCCCCTTCGCGCTTTTTGTATGGCAAACGAACACGTGATAACAGCTATCCGGGAACTAGCAGAAGGCTTGCTGGCTAACGATCCCGATAATTTTCTGGTTGAAATCAGAATTAAGCCCACTAATAATGTAAAGCTCTTTTTAGACGGAGATAAAGGCGTACCAGTGGATAAACTGGTATCTTTTAACCGCGCCCTCTACCCATTGCTGGAAGAAGCCGCAATATTTCCTGATAACGACTTTTCACTGGAAGTTTCTTCTCCTGGTCTGGAAGAGCCACTCAAACTGCACAGACAATATTTGAAAAATATTGGCCGTAAAGTGGAAGTAACCCTGCTGGATGGCAGCAGTAAAGAAGGTACGCTGCAAACGGTTACAGAGGAAGGAATAACGATCGAAGAGGTGTTTGGTAAGAAAAAAGAGAAAAAATCAACCGACATAAAATTTGTTGAAATCAAGCATACGAAAGTGTGCATCGTGTTTTAAAATATAATAAATAAACATGGCTAGTATTAACCTGATTGAGTCATTCAGCGAGTTTAAGGAGGCGGAAAACATTGACCGCCCAACGTTGATGAAGGTTTTGGAAGATGTTTTCAAAACGTTGCTGAGGAAAAAGTATGGCTCTGATGAGAACTTTGACGTCATTGTAAATACCGAAAAAGGAGACCTTGAAATATTACGCCGCCGCCTGGTTGTAGCAGACGGTGAAGTGGAGGACGAAAATGCACAAATCGCTTATTCTGAAGCAATTGGCATTGAAAAAGACCTGGAAATCGGGGAAGACCTCTACGAAGAAGTGGAAATTCTAGACTTCGGACGCCGCGCAATCCTCGCAGCAAAACAAACGCTGTCTGCCCGCATCGGCGACCTCAAAAAGAATATTCTCGTAAAGAAATATGCTGATAAAGCTGGTGAAATTGTAACCGGCGAAGTATACCAGGTTTGGAAAAAAGAAGTTTTATTGCTTGATGATGAAGGGAATGAATTAATTTTGCCAAAAGCCGAACAAATCCCCACTGATTATTTCAAGAAAGGGGAAAACGTTAGAGCGGTGGTGAAAAAAGTGGAAATGAAGAATAATGCCCCACTCATCATTCTTTCCCGTACACATCCATCCTTCCTGGCTAAATTGCTCGAAATTGAAGTCCCTGAGATCTTTGATGGCCTCATCGTTATTAAGAAAATCGTTCGCGAACCTGGTGAAAGAGCCAAAGTAGCAGTAGAATCTTATGACGACCGCATCGACCCGGTTGGCGCCTGCGTGGGTATGAAAGGTAGCCGTATCCATGGTATCGTTCGTGAACTGAGAAACGAAAATATCGATATCATTAACTTTACAGCTAATATCCAACTGCTGATTCAACGCTCGTTAACACCTGCAAGAATCAGCCGAATGGAAGTTGATAACGAAAATAAATATGCCTCCGTTTACCTCGCTCCGGATCAAGTATCCCTCGCTATCGGTAAAAAAGGCGTAAATATTAAACTCGCCTGCGAACTCACCGGATACGAAATCGATGTGTTCCGTGATGAACAACAGGAACAAGCCGAATTTGATATCGATCTGGAAGAATTCTCCGACGAAATCGAAGAATGGATCATAGATGAACTGAAGCGCATAGGTTGTGATACTGCCCGCAGCGTATTGGAGCTGACAACAGAAGAACTGGTTCGCCGTTCTGATCTGGAAGAAGAGACAGTGCAGGATATAAGAAGAATATTGCAGGAAGAGTTTGACAAAGAATAAAGCCCAGCCAGAACCCTTCCCAGGTAAAGGGCTTATTAGAAGGGGAATTGGATTTTTCGAGTTATTGTTTAAACGTAAAAAAACAACCCGTTTAGAAGAAACGGGAAACAGGGGAGGCCCGAAATACGATATGCCTGAAACAACAAACAACACACCACGATTGCTTGCCGCAGCCAAAGAGTTTAATATTGGTAAAGAAACCCTCATAGACTATCTTTCCAATAAAGGCTTCGACATGGGTGGCTTTGGTTCGCCAAATGCCCGCCTCACGGCTGTTATGTACCAAGCGCTGCAGTCGGAATTCCAACAGGATAAGGCCAATAAACGCAAAAGCGACCAAATTGCCCTGCCTAAAGGAAGCGTGTTAGATACGAAGAAGAAAGAGAAGGAGAAAGAAAAAGAGGAAGCGGAAGCTGCGGCTAAAAAGAACACTTCTAAAGAAGAAAAAGAGATTTCTGCTCCAGTAGCAGAAGCTCCTAAAGCAGAACCTAAACCTGAACCCGCCAAGGAAACTCCTGCCGCGGCACCTCAGGCTACAGCGCCTGTAAACCCTCCGGCCAAGGAAAAAGAAAAAATAGAACCTCCCGTTGCACCACCTCCCCCTGTGGCGGAAGCTCCTAAAACTCAGGCGCCACCGCCTGCCGAACCGGAAGTGGTTAAAACCGAAGCGCCTAAAATTAACGGCCCTCGCGTCATCACTACTATTGATCTCGATGCCGTTAACCGTGCTGGTAAAAAACCTGCTCCTCCTAAAGAACAGCCTAAACCAGAAGCTCCGGTAACTCCCGCCGAACAGCCGAAAGAACAACCGGCTCCGGCACCTCCTGCAGCAGAGAAAAAACCAGAGGCTCCTGTAGCTCCAGTGGAAAAACCACAAGCTCCCGCCGCCCCTGAAAAAGTTACTCCGCCTGTAGTAACCAAACCTGAGCAACCAGCAGCTAAAGCGCCTGAAGCGCCTTCTGCTCCAGCTCAACCTGAGAAATCAGCTAAAACAGAAAAAACCGATACGACAGATAAAACGGAAAAAGCCGCACCGGTTGAAGATAAACCTGTAGTTAACAAAGTGGAAGAAGTATTACAAGAGGCAAAACCGGCTGCAGCAATTAAGGATACAGCCATCCCCGTTAAACAACCTGTTAAGGAGGATGCTAAATCCAACGATAACATCCAGGCTCCCGCAGCTCAACAAACTCAAAATGAGGAACAAGCCGGCGCCGTTATCGAAAATATCCAGGCCGAGAAATTAACCGGCCCTAAAGTAATCGGTAAAATCGAACTGCCAGTGCAATCTGACAGAAGAGATAACAATAAATCTAACTTCAACAGAGATCGCGACGAAAAACGGAAACGTAAGCGCATCATCGTTGAAAAGAAACCTGAACCTATCCAGCCGCGCGATTTCAAAGATGGCGAACAACGCAAAGAAGGTTCCGGCGAACGCCCACACCACGATCGCCCTCATCACGATCGCGGCGGCCAACATCAAAACCGCCAAGGCGGCCAACATGGTGGCGGCGGTCAACACGGCAATCGCCAAGGTGGCGGTCAAGGCCAACACGGAGATAACCGTAACCAACACAACCGCCAAGGTGGTGGCCAAGGCCAACAAGGCCAAAACCGTCAAGGTGGACAAGGTGGTCAACACGGTGGTAACCGTCAAGGCGGCCAACACGGCGGAAATCGCCCAGGCGGCCACGGCCCTAACCAAAACAGACAAGGCGGCGGCAACTTTAACCGTCCAGGCCAAGACAGATTTAACCGTCATGGGGCTGGTAACCGCGGCCCAGACAACCGTACTCCTGAAGAAAAGGAAATCGATAAAAACGAAATCCAGAATAAAATCAAGGAAACAATGGCCAAACTGTCTGGTGGCAGAGGTGGCAACAAAATGAAGGCTAAACACCGCCGTGAAAAACGCGAGGAAAGAGCCAACATTAGAGCAAATGAAGGCGCAGAAAATAGTAAACTCCAGGTAACCGAGTTCATCTCCGTGAGCGAACTGGCCAACCTGATGGATGTTAGCTTCGCCGAAGTTATCTCTAAATGTATGGGCCTCGGTATCATGGTTTCCATCAACCAACGCCTCGATGCGGAAGTTATCGAACTCGTTTCAGGCGAATTTGGTTACGAAGTGGAATTCATTGGCCTTGATGCAGTTGAAGAAAATGAAGAAGAGGAAATCGCAGACGCTCCAGAAGACCTGGAACCACGCGCTCCTATCGTAACTATCATGGGTCACGTTGACCACGGTAAAACTTCATTGCTCGACTATATCCGTAACGCAAACGTTGTGGCGGGTGAAGCCGGCGGTATTACCCAGCACATCGGTGCTTATCAGGTAACTACCAGCGGTGGTAAAAAAATCACCTTCCTCGATACCCCAGGTCACGAAGCATTTACTGCGATGCGTGCCCGTGGTGCGAAAGCCGCCGATATCGCGGTAATCGTAATCGCTGCGGATGATGCAATCATGCCTCAGACTAAGGAAGCAATCTCCCACTCTCAGGCAGCAGGACTCCCAATGGTATTCGCTATCAACAAAGTGGATAAAGACGGAGCAAATCCTGAAAAAATTAAAGAACAATTGGCTGGTATGAACCTCCTGGTAGAAGACTGGGGCGGTAAATATCAAAGCCAGGAAATATCCGCTAAAAGCGGTCTGAACATCGACGTTCTCCTGGAGAAACTCCTCCTGGAAGCAGAACTGCTGGAACTGAAAGCCAACCCTAATCGCGAAGGCTCCGGTTCTATCGTGGAAGCTTCCCTGGATAAAGGTCGTGGTTACGTTGCTTCCCTCCTGGTACAAAACGGTACGCTCCGTCAAGGTGATACCATCGTATCCGGTTCTTACTACGGTAAGATCAAAGCAATGTTCAACGAACGTGGCCAGAAAATGGAAGAAGCCGGCCCATCCATGCCTGTACAGGTACTGGGTCTGAACGGCGCTCCTCAGGCAGGTGAGAAATTCAAAATGTACGAAAACGAATCTGAAGCAAAAGAAGTGGCTAACCGCAGAGCTCAGATCGTTCGCGAACAAGGTATCCGTACCAAGAAACATATCACCCTCGATGAAATCGGTCGCCGTCTGGCACTGGGTAACTTTAAACAGCTCAACCTCATCCTCAAAGCCGACTTTGACGGTTCCGTGGAAGCGCTGTCCGATTCCCTCCAGAAACTTTCTACAGAAGAGATCGTTGTTAGTATCGTACACAAAGCAGTGGGTCAGATTACCGAATCCGACGTACTCCTCGCTACCGCATCTGACGCGATCATCCTCGGGTTCCAGGTTCGTCCTTCCGCCCAGGCTGCTAAACTCGCTGAGAAAGAAAACATCGAGATCCGTAACTACTCCATCATCTATGACGCTATCGAAGAAATTAAGAGCGCCATGGAAGGGATGCTGGAACCAAAAATCGAAAAGAAAGTGGTGTGCAACGTCGAAGTACGCGAAACCTACAAATTCGACAAGGTTACAGTGGCTGGTTGCTTCGTACTCGATGGCAAGTTAGCAAGAAACACCCGCGTAAACCTCGTTCGCGACGGTATCGTAGTATACACCGGAGACCTCGGTTCCCTGAAACGTTATAAAGATGACGTGAAAGAAGTAGCCGCCAACATGGAGTGCGGTCTAAGTATCCGTAATTACAACGACCTCCGCCCAGGCGATATCGTGGAAGGTTTCGAAGAAGTAGAAGTGAAGAGAACTTTATAAGAGCTCATCCTAATATGCTTAAATGCAGCGGAGTATCCCTTCGCTGCATTTTTTTTGATCCTGTCATCCTTTTTCCCGGGCTAATCTAAACTTTTGTTAAATCCGTCGAAATTTAGTAGTGGTCTGACTTTTATTTGGTTATTTTTGAACTTTACGACTTTTTTATGAAGAAACTTCTGGCCTTATCTGTTATTACACTGACGCTTGGGCAAGCAGCCTCTGCACAGCATAAACTTGTAGCAGATAAAATTATAGGTATTGTAGGGGATAAAATTATCCTGAAGTCTGATATGGAAGGCGCCCTGGCCGATCAGGAACGCAATTCCCCAGATGGCCATCTCGCCGCAGATGCCCCCTGCAAAACGCTGGAAATGCTCATATCCCAAAAAGTAATGGTACTCCAGGCCGAACGCGACTCCCTCCCAGTGAGCGATGCCGATATCGAAGGCCAAATGGAAAACCGTATCCGATATTTCGAACAGATGTACGGTAGCAAGGAGAAAATGAAAGAAGTTACCGGCTACTCCGTATACCAACTCCGCGAAAGATTCCGTACGCCCATCAAAGAAAACTTACTCGCCACCGCTATGCGCAATAAAGTCATAGAACAGGTGAAAGTAACACCTTCTGAAGTGAAAAGATATTTCGACGCTATCCCTAAAGACAGTCTCAAATTCTATGAATCCGAACTGGAAATAGGACAGATCGTTATCACTCCAAAAGCGACCCGCGAAATGGACCAATACGCCATCGATCGCCTCCTGGAGTTCAAAAAACGCGTACTGAATAAAGAAGCTGACTTCGGATCCCTGGCCATCCTCTACTCTGAAGACCCAGGCGTAAAAGATAATAAAGGTATCTATCCGATGAACCGTAATGATAAAAATACCTGGGACCCAGACTTTATGGCGGCAGCTTTCCGTCTGAAAGAAGGAGAAATCTCCAACCCAATCAAGTCTGCACACGGTTATCATATCATCCAGATGATCAAACGTCAGGGAGATAACATTACCGTTCAACATATCCTCATCAGAGCTGCAGTTACCAAATCTGACCTGGCCAAAGCCACAGAAAAACTGGACTCTGTTCGCAGTCAAATTATCGCCAATAAAACCACTTTCGCGCAAGCTGTAAGTGACTATAGCGACGAACCATCCGCGAAATTCACCGGCGGTATGCTGCAATCCAAAACAGGTGAAGGTACCCTGCTCACTATCGATCAATTGGATGACCCTGCCGAAAAGGAAATCGTAATGATGCTGGATACCCTGAAACCAGGCAGTATTACCAAACCAACCCAGTTTATCGATGCCGAAGGCCATACCGCTGTACGCCTCGTTTACCTGAAAACACGTACACAACCTCACAGGGAAAACCTGACAGACGATTACGCTCGTATCCAACAGCGCACCCTGATGATCAAACAGGCCGAAGCCATCAATAAATGGCTCACAGAAAAAATACCTACTTTCTACGTAAACGTAGATCCGGAATATAAAACCTGTACCCATATCAGCCAATGGATGGGACAGTTAGCCAAAAAATAGTTCCAAACTTTAACGTATTCGAAAAGCGGCACAGAGTTGATCTGTGCCGCTTTTCATTTGTATCCATCCCCGTGTTACGCTCACATGACGCGGGTTAATTTTATTTGCCGTAACTTTGCATCTTCAATTTTCAGGCATGAGTGATGCGATCAAGCATGAATGCGGACTGGCATTTATTAGATTGAGAAAACCGTTCTCGTATTACCAACAGAAATATGGAACTGTTTTTTATGGGCTGAACAAACTTTATCTGCTCATGGAAAAGCAGCACAACAGGGGCCAGGATGGCGCTGGTGTAGCTGCGGTAAAATTAGATACTGAACCAGGCGTTCCTTTTATGCACCGTGTACGTAGCTCCGCCCCACAGGCAATTGGCGACGTCTTCAGCAAAATAAGGGACGAAATTCAGGAAATCGAAAAATATCAACCCGAGATCACCAAATATCCGGGACTGATGAAAGGGCATACCAAATTCCTTGGAGAACTGCTGCTGGGACACCTCCGCTACGCAACCCAAGGAAAAAATAATGTGGAACTCTGCCACCCCTTTGTCAGATATAATACCATCCCTGCCCGCAACCTCGCTATGGCAGGTAACTTCAACCTGGTAAACGCAGATGAACTCTTCAAATTCCTAGACGTAAACCCAGGCGAAGTATACAAAAACAGTGACCTCGCTGCAATGCTGGAAACTGTTCACCACTTTATCTGCAAAGAAGATGAGGTGCGCCGCAATGGCCTCAACATCAAAAATATCCTGCAACAAGCGTTCTCTATGTTCGATGGCGGTTATCACGCCGCTGGCCTTATCGGTACTGGCGATGCTTTCGTGATCCGCGATCCAAACGGTATCCGTCCTTCTTACTACTATATCAACGATGATGTGATCGTAGCAGCTTCTGAAAGAGCAGCTATCCGTACCACTTTCAACGTTGGCGAAAATGAAGTACTGGAACTGATGCCAGGTAATGCGCTCATCGTGAAAGCAAATGGCGAATACGCAATCGAGCAAATCCTCGAACCAAAAGAACGTAAAGCCTGCAGCTTCGAAAGAATCTACTTCTCCAGAGGTAACGACGAGAAAATCTATAAAGAACGTACTGCCCTCGGTCGCAACCTCTCCGGAACCGTACTGAAGGCGATTGACAACGATCTCCGTAACACTATCTTCTCCTTCATCCCTAACACGGCTGAAGTAGCCTTCTATGGCCTCCTGAAAGGTCTGGAAGACTATCTCAACAAAATCAAAGTGGAAAGAATCCTTTCCTGGGGTAATGAAGTCGATCCGGAGAAACTCACAGAAATGGTGAACCGCCGCATCCGTATCGATAAAATCGCGATCAAGGATGTGAAAATGAGAACTTTCATCACGGAAGATTCTAGCCGTAATGAAATGGTGCAGCACGTGTACGATATCACCTACGGTACTGTTAGACCAGGCATAGACTCATTGGTGGTAATCGATGACTCTATCGTTCGTGGTACAACGCTGAAGGAAAGTATCGTTAAAATGCTGGACCGCCTCGGACCAAAACGCATTATCATCGTTTCTTCTGCACCACAAATCAGATATCCTGACTGCTATGGTATCGATATGAGTAAAATGGGAGATTTCGTGGCATTCCAGGCTGCTATCGCCCTGCTGAAAGAACAAGGTAAAGAACATATCCTCCAAGAAGCATACGGCCTGTGTAAAGAATTGGAACGTACCAATACGCTCCATGCACAGAACGTGGTGAAAAAAGTGTATGAACCTTTCACCCCAGCGGAAATCTCTGCTAAAATCGCTCAAATCCTTACTCCACAAGGCATCAACGCTGAAATCGAAGTGATCTACCAATCCATCGAAAGTCTGCACGAAGCTTGTCCGAATAACCTGGGCGACTGGTACTTCACCGGAAATTATCCTACTCCAGGCGGCAACCGCGTGGTAAACAAAGCCTTCATGAACTACATGGAAGGTAAAAACGAAAGAGGTTACTAATAGCTCCGGCTGTTTTATCATATTACAGGAAAAGCTCCCCATTGGGAGCTTTTCTGCTTTAATGCACTTGCAAGGCGCTATTTATCAACCTTTTCTCTGTTCTGATGTTAATTTTATCTTAAATCAAAAGAGAGCGATTCCTATTTCCCTTGATCCTATTAACTTTCTTTAAAATCCTTATTTTCGATTCGTAAACAATCCGTTTTCAGCCCATGAAAACATTGCTGCTTATCCGACATGCAAAATCCAGTTGGAATGATCCCAATACGGACGATTTTGATCGGCCTCTCAACAAAAGAGGTAAACAAAATGCGCCGGAAATGGCAGAACGCCTCATGAACAAAGGGGTAGTGCCAGAACTGATCATTTCAAGTCCAGCCAAACGTACGCGGACTACCGCCAAACTCATGGCAGACATGTGGAAATACCCAAAACAGGCTATCCTCATGGAAGAGGAATTATATCTCTGCTATGCTTCCACTTTCCTCAAAGTAATCACCAAAATCGATGATGACTTCAACACAGTGGCGATCTACGCCCATAACCCCGGTATCACTGACTTTGCAAACTATCTCACAGAAGAAATCCGGATAGACAATGTTCCCACTGCTGGCGTATTCGCCATACAGGCAGATATCGAAACCTGGTCCGATTTCGATCGCGCAAAAAAAACTTTCCTGTTTTTTGATTATCCTAGGAAGGATTAACCCTTCACAATCTTATTATAAGAAGCGGTAATACCTTTTATAAGGGAAGAACTGAATCCCTGGTGCTCCATTTCGTTCAAACCGGCAATGGTACAGCCTTTAGGGGTAGTTACTTTATCTATTTCCTCTTCAGGATGACGATTCTCACGTATCAGTAGTTCCGCCGCCCCTTTCACTGTTTGGGCAGCGATCAGACTGGCAGTACGTGCATCAAATCCAATTTCAATACCTCCCTGGATATTAGCACGAATGAAGCGTAGCGCATAGGCAATGCCACAGGCGCCCAATACAGTAGCAGCATCCATCAGCTTTTCATCTATGCTAACTGCAGATCCCAGTTGGTTGAACATCTCCGTTACAAAACGGGTTTGCTCTTCGGAGGCATTCTTAAAACAAAGACAGGTCATGGATTCCTGGATGGCTATGGCCGTATTGGGCATTGCTCTCACCACTGCCATGCCTGGTACAATACGCTCCAGGTCATCTATACTAACGCCGGTAACTACACTGATCAGGATTTGATCCGGACGGAATTCTCCGCTGAACTCCTGCAATACTTCGCGCACATTGTAAGGCTTCAGCGCTACAATGACTACTTCCGCGCCACGTATGGCTTTGGCGTTATCTTTTTCCACTTGTACACCCGCATGCTTCAAGGATGCTAGGGTATCTGTATTACGTTTGGTGATGGTGATATCGGCGGCCTTTGAAAATCCACTCTTCATCAATCCCTGGGCAATGGCCGTTCCCAGATTTCCACCACCTATAATGGCTATCTTTTTGGCAGACATAAAAAAAGTTTACATTATAAATCATTCGAAAGGTAAAACAATTGCTCCATTGATGCAAAAAGTACGGCATTGCATTATCTTGCAGGAATGCGCGCAACCCAAAAAGCAGCGGCGTTCTACGCCCGCATAACCGAAGCAGCGAATACCCCGCTGCCAGCGGATAAAATCAGAGCTTATAAACTGATTCTCGAAAGCCTCTTCCGCGACCTTACCCGCGAAGAACATCGCTCTTTCGGAAACCTGTTCGCGCGCATGCAATTCTACTTCGATAAAGAAGTCATCCCCCCGGATATTCAGCAACAACTAACGACCCTTCGCATACTAACTACCAGGGCTACACGCTCTCTTTTTCCCTTACAGCCGGAAGAACACAGCTTGTGTATAAAGGCGCTGGCAGAGGCAGTTTCCTGGTTTTATGAAGACGTCATTCCCCTGCACCTCTCGGAAACCTACTACGAAACAGGCGATAAAACGCTCGCTCGCAATGTTCGGCAGCGACCTGCAAGTATAGACTCCTTGAAATGTATGGTCACAGCAGTGGGGCCACTGGCAACAGGCCGCCAGGGCAAATACTCCTGCGTGCTGATGGTGAGAAATGACGAACAAGGCGATTTCCAGTTGTCGTTAGAAGGTCTAGAATCGGCTACTGTCATGACTTTACATGGTCAGTTACGTCCATATGATTCTATCCATGTGATGCATTGTCGACAGGAAACAGAGACGGATGCTGATGGGGAGACACCACTCATCTATACCACTACCGCTGAAAGTCAGTTCGTGCTGGAACCCGATCTACTCATCGATATCAGCGACCTAGCCGAATGCTTCAATCATAAAGGCTCCAACAAATTACTATACCTGGTAAAGAAACTGGTGCCGCAACCTTCCAGCCCTGCTGCATTCCGCGGAAACCTCGTGAATGCGCTGCTGGATGAAATGCTTCGTAATCGGGAAATAGACTTTAAAACCTCTTTCAAAGAGGCAGTGGCGGACAATGTTCTACAGGCTGCCGCCTATGGTCGGGATAAGATTAATGAAATGTTCCGCGATATCCGGCAATCACACTGGGGAAACCTTCACCAGACCGTAAAAGAGCTACAAGATAAACCGGTACAGATAGAACCTACTTTCTTTTCTTCCAGCTATGGCATCCAGGGACGTCTGGATATCATGGCGGAAGATGCAACAGATCCCAATAGGAAAGAGATCTTCGAGTTGAAAAGCGGTAAAGCGCCGGAATTCAATACCTGGAAGAATCATGAAATGCAGGTGGTGGGCTATAACCTCTTACTACGGTCTGCCTTCGGGCGTCACCGGAAGGGTAGCTCCGCTATTTTATATTCTGCTGCGGAATCGCAACCACTGCGCAACGTCAGTAGTACCCATGCTTCCGAAAATGCCTTGCTACAACTGCGAAATGAAGTAGTGGCCATGTTATTACGATTGGCATCCGGAGAATACGAGATCCTGTCGGACATCAACAGCACGGCAGCTATTGGCCTTCCGCCTTTTAGCGTGGAGCCTTTCATGGCCTTTGAACGCGCCTGGACATCCGCTCCAGATACGCTCAAAACCTATTACAAGGAGTTTCTATCCTTCTTGCTACGAGAGTATTTACAGGCTAAATGCGGTATGTTCTCTGAGGTTCACCGGGAAGATGACGCGGATGGATTTGCGGCTTTATGGTTGCAACAGGAAGACGAAAAGGCCTCCAGGTTCAATATTATCCCCGGATTGCAGTTCCGGGAGTTTGATACCACCAGCAGTTCCGTCATTTTTGATATAGTCCTTCCCGTGAGTCATAATTTCAGGGTAGGGGATACGGCCATTATTTATCCGCGTACAGGCACAGAACTGGCGCCTCTCCAGCAACAACTGCTGAAAGGCCGCATTGATGAACTGGGAAAAGACTATCTCATATTCTCACTGAACAACCGCCAGATGACCTTGGATTTCTTCCGTCAATACGAAGAATGGATCATCGAGCACGATATATTTGAATCGAACTACTGGATAGCAGCGGCTTCGCTGTTCTATATGCTGGCGCCGCAATATCGCAACAAAGCGGAATTATTGTTAGGACTCAGAACACCTCGTATTAAAGAACTGGAGATCCCTGTTCCCACAATGTTCAACAGTAACCAGGAACAAATCGTACGGGATGCCGTAGCAGCAGAGGATTTCTACTTGTTACAGGGACCTCCCGGAACGGGCAAAACGTCTGCCTTGCTCACTACCATTACTGCTGAACTGGTACAACGCAGCAACCATGTTATCATTGTTGCCTTTACCAATAAGGCGGTAGAAGAAATCTCATTGAAGCTGGATGCCCGTAAGATTCCATATCTGCGCATGGGTGGCAGAAATACCCCTTCAGCGGTAACGCTGCGGGATTACTGCCTAAACGGCTCCTTAGAGGAGGCCAGGCAGTTTATTACCAGCCATCGGGTATTTGTGGGCACCGTAGCCACCATGGCTACCCGCCTGGATTTACTGATGATGATGGGCATTCCGCCGGATGTATTGATCACAGACGAAGCATCCCAACTCACAGAACCACAATTATTAGGACTGCTAATGCCTTTCCGGAAGTTCATCCTGATTGGCGATCAGAATCAATTGCCGCCAGTTGTAGCCCAGGAAAGCTTTTTCTGCGCTACACGCAGTGCAGAATTACAGCAGTTGGGCATTGCTGATTTACGGTCTTCTATCTTCGAAAGGTTGATGCAGCAATGTAAAAACCAGAAATGGCATAGCTCCTGGGGCATGTTGAATACCCATTTCCGTATGCACGACAGCATTGCCAGCCTCGTCAATCCTTACTACGCCGGACAGTTATCTTCCGGACGGCGGGAGCAACAGGAAAATTTCGATGCCAGTAGCTATAGTAGAGATGGTTGGGACAGATTACTATCCTTGGGCCGGAAGGTCTTTATCCCCAGCCCGTATGAGCCCACGTCTAAGATGAATACTACAGAAGCCGCCAGGGTAGCCGATTTACTGCGTTACCTACGAAATCGTTATGGCAAGGACTTCACAAAAGATACGGTAGGAGTAGTAACGCCGTGGCGTACACAGATCAGCCTGATACGGGAAATGATCGCGGACGATAAGGATTTACAGGGTATTAATATAGATACGGTAGAGCGCTTCCAGGGCTCCGAGAATGATATCATTATTGTCTCTTTGGCCGTATATCATGCCGCACAAGTGCAGACGCTTCAGTGTTTGGGGCAGTTTTGTTGGGAAGATGCGGCTATAGAGGTAGATCGGAAGTTATTGGTAACGTTGTCGCGGGCACGAAAACAGGTGATTGTAATGGGCTATGAGCCAGTATTACAGGAGTCGGCGCATTATCGGAGGATATTGGGCGAGATGGTAAGAGGGGAGATATAGGGAACAGCCAGTAAACGCAACAAAGGCCATACACGAATGTACGGCCTTTGTCAGACAACATCATATATAGATCATTCCTGGCAAACCAGGCATTAATCCAGTGTTACATGCGACCAGTTTTCGCCGCTTTTAATACGATATAACTGCATTTCACTGATATCAAACTGTTCAGCTATCTGTTTCATGGTTTTTTTACCAGGTTTATTCAGCAGGCGTTTGATATTCTTCACTTTGCTCACATTGAGCTTGAGGCCTTTCAGCCTATTACGTTGTTTTTCTTTATATGCTTTTTTAGCCGGACTGTTCTGTTGATGGTGTTCCATTTCTTCTTTGGTGGCCCATCTCAGGTTATTGGCTTTGTTATTTTTCTTGTCATAATCGAGGTGGATCACATACCTGTGTGCCCGGCCAGGTCTTTTCACAAAGAGTTTTGCGACCTCTCTGTGCAGGTAGAGTGACTGGTAGCTGTCGGCAGGTTTAACGTTTAAAACCGTATAGCCTTCCACGGTAGATCCCGTGAGGAGCTTACCATCTTCCGTACTTTCATGATAGCTGATCACTCTCCCCATGTTTGAAACAGCGTATTTTTTACGCAGGGCAGATTTGTTTTTAATCTGTAAGTCTTTCCAGACTTCGTTTCTCAGATTTTTAATTGTGGTCATGTGAAAGTAATTTTTTATTTATTGTATTTCCGGGGTTATCGTTTATCCGTAAACGTTGCATCCGGCCATATCATCTGTGGCCGGCAGATAGTTGTTTTCGGCCAATTGGGGAGCTGTCCTTTCGAAAATATGATCTTTATATTGAATCACGATCGCGTCTAGTACTTCTTCTATTTCCGCTAATGTCTTTAAAGTTACTAATTGTTGTCTGAATTCTTTGA
Organism: Chitinophaga sp.; assembly: GCF_019236475.1. Taxonomy (GTDB): domain Bacteria; phylum Bacteroidota; class Bacteroidia; order Chitinophagales; family Chitinophagaceae; genus Chitinophaga. Next base: position 731,917 of record NZ_JAFAIX010000012.1, on the reverse strand, counting down.
CATGCGGTAACCCTTTGAGGTAATTAGCGTAATGGCGGCGCATTTCGAGGATACCAACTATATCACCTTTCCAGGCTACAGATTGGTGTAGATGCTTACGGCACACCTGCACTCTTTCCAAAACAGTTGGCAGAGCTAAATGTTCGCCGGTTTGCATAAAATGCTTTATCTCACGGAAAATCCAAGGATAACCGATAGCAGCACGGCCTATCATGATACCGTCAACACCGTATTTAGCGCGGGCTGCAATAGCTTGCTCCGGCGTACATATGTCACCGTTACCAAAGATAGGAATATTAATTCGTGGGTTATTCTTCACTTTCCCGATGAGTGTCCAGTCGGCGCTGCCTTTATACATCTGTGTGCGGGTACGTCCGTGGATGGTGAGGGCTTTGATCCCTACATCTTGCAGGCGTTCCGCTACCTCTTCAATATTCTTCGTATTATCATCCCAGCCCAAACGTGTTTTAATAGTAACCGGCAGTTTGGTAGCTTTTACTACCGCGGCTGTCAGTTTAACCATCTTAGGAATGTCTTTCAAAATCCCTGCGCCAGCACCTTTACATGCCACCTTTTTCACTGGGCAGCCAAAGTTGATATCCAGCAAATCGGGATTGGTAGCCTCCACAATTTGAGCTGCCATCGCCAGTGGTTCCTCGTCTCCCCCAAATATCTGAATCCCTATAGGACGCTCATAGTCGAATATATCCAGCTTTTGACGGCTCTTGATAGCATCACGAATTAATCCCTCAGAAGAAATAAACTCCGTGTACATCAGGTCAGCCCCGCTATCCTTGCAGACTGCACGAAATGGCGGATCGCTCACATCTTCCATGGGCGCCAGCAAAAGGGGAAATTCTCCCAGTTCTATATTTCCGATCTTCACCATAAATTTAGGACCACGGCCATTTTGGCACTAGTTATTATTATATTAACTTATATATTTTTGATAAATGCAGCATAGTTGTTTGTTTTACTGTTGCTGCAATGCTTAATTTCACGCAGTAAATTTACGCATTTTAATACAGTATTTAGTTATGAGGGGCTACCTGAAGCAGCATCCACCCATCCTACAGTTCATAACCATTATTGGTTTCTACGTAGGCTTTCTGGCCGTATACCTTTTATTGATGGGCGTTTTAATCCCTAAACTTACCGGCTATACGTTTATTGGCATCCAGGAAGGGATTCTTACCAATCCCGCCCTGATCTGGCCACAACGCATCATACAGTTCTCTTATTCCGTAGTTACATTCCTCGTACCAGCAGCGGTTTTCGCCCATCTGTGGCAGCCTTATCCCACCCAATATATGGGCCTTGCTACTAAGCCCTCTTGGATGCAGGTGATCCTGACGATCGTTCTCTTTATGTGTGCACTGCCTTTTGTAGGAGCCCTCGCAGAATGGAACCAATCATGGAACGTTCCGGCATCTGCCCGTGAAATGCAGGCCAAAGCGGAAATGCTTACAAAAGCGTTACTCCGTATGCCTACCATGTTGGACCTTTGTGCAAACCTGCTATTAATGGCGATCGTTCCTGCTATAACGGAAGAAGTCTTTTTCCGAGGCGTACTGCAACGCATTCTCATCAATATGACCCGTATGCGCTGGATGAGTGTCATCTTCACAGCTATCATCTTCAGTGCGGTGCATTTTGAAATCATGGGATTTGCACCAAGAATCGCGCTGGGATTCATCCTGGGAGCTATCTACCTGATTACTGGTAATCTCTGGCTCACCATACTTGCACACACCATCAATAACGGAATGCTGGTAATCAGCTTCTACCTGTTCCAGCACGGCATGACGCATACTGATCCTTCTAAAGATGATTTCCTTCCTTGGTACTACGCCGCTTTTAGTTTAGTCGTTACCGTTGGATTGTTCTGGGCGCTGATAAAACGCTCTCCAGAGCCAATACAGGTAGATCCGCCGGTTTCAGAGGAGGAGGAAGACGATTAAGCAATAGAAAAAATAGTACCTTAAGGATCTAAAATCTTGTTATATGGAAAAAGGCTGGGTTAAAGTTTTTTCGAGCGATCGTCCTTACGAAACAGAAATTGTTAAGGGTATGTTACAGGAGAATGGGATAGATGCAGTCATCCTCAACAGGCAATCATCTTCCTATACCTTCACCATACCTGGTCAGGTAGAGCTGTATGTTCCTGAGGCCCAAGCCGATACCGCCCAAAACCTGGTTACACAACACAATAACCAGCCCCTAGGCGATCCATATGAACTGGACGAAGAAGAAAATGACGAAGAAGATCATGAATAAGGCATCCCGATTGGCATTTGCACCTATTTTTGCAGACTTTTGCGGCATAAATTTATCTAACTGCAATTTTTAAAAATGAAGACATTTTTTACCCGCACTGCGTCAGCTTTGGTATTTGTGGCAGTTATGCTGGGAGGTATCCTGTGGAGTCCATTTACATTCTTCCTGTTGTTTTTCCTGGTGAATTTCTTCGCCCTGCAGGAATATTTTAAGCTAATCCGTCAGATCGATCCTGACTATGGTAATATAACCAATGTACACCGTACTGGCACCACTGTAGCTAGTTGTGCTATCATGTTGGCCTTTACCGGGAACACATTTATGTTTGCCGGTATTTCATCCGGATTTATCGGCTGGTGGGCAGCGATCATCTTTTTGATGGTGCTTCCCCTGGGAGAAATTCTTTTTAGTAAGGACTTCTCGTTGAAAAACATCGGCTATTCCGCATTGGGCCTGTTATATGTGACCATTCCTTTCAGTCTCCTCGTAAACATCCGTCTGAAGGCGGAAAACATCCATTATACGCCAGATCAAGTGGGCACTGCCCCTGGATGGCTGATTCCACTATTGTTGATCATTTTCATCTGGATCAATGATACGATGGCCTACATCGTAGGCTCTCTGATTGGCCGGACGCCCTTCGCGCCAGCTATCTCCCCTAAAAAAACAATTGAAGGCACCCTCGGCGGTATGATCCTCGCGGTAGCCACCGCCGGCATTTATGGCCATTTCTGGGGCGCTGGGTATTTATCGCTGCAGCACTGGCTGGCTTTAGCAGGTATCGCGGCCATATTCGGCACCGTTGGCGATCTCATCGAGTCCAAACTTAAGCGCATGGCGGGCGTTAAAGATTCCGGTACTATTATGCCCGGTCATGGCGGCTTCCTGGACAGATTCGACTCTATGCTGCTGGCAGCACCTTTTGCCTGGATTTATGTCCAGACATTTATGCTGTAATCATAATTTCGTATGCTGAAATTTTTGAATTGAACTAACTTTGCATTGCGATTAATCAAATAAACAGACAAACAAATAAAAAAAGACAATGAAGATCCATCGTGAAGGATTTGCGACCATTTCCCTTGTATTCTTGGTACTGCTGGTTATAAACGGGGCAGTTTCCTACTGGTTTGACTCTCCAGCGCTCACTTGGAGCCTCCTGGCCATCTCAGTAGTGTTTTTCCTGTTCATCGTTTCTTTCTTCCGTGTTCCTGCAAGGAAAAACACCGAAGGTGGAAATCTTGTGATTTCCCCTTGCGATGGTAAAGTGGTAGTGATTGAAGAAGTATATGAGCCTGAATACTTTAAAGATAAACGTTTACAGGTATCTATCTTTATGAGTCCTGCAAACGTGCATGTTAACAGAAACCCTATCAGCGGGGAAGTAAAGCTCTCCCAATATCATGCTGGTAAATACCTGGTAGCATGGCACCCTAAATCTTCTACTGAGAATGAAAGACATAGTGTGGTGATCGGAAACGGCAAAACAGATATCCTCGTTCGCCAGATTGCAGGCGCATTGGCACGTCGTATTGTGAATTACCTGAAACCAGGTATGCAAGTATCTCAAAATGAGGAAATGGGCTTTATTAAATTTGGCTCCCGTGTAGATCTTTACTTACCTTTAGGAACCGAGGTTACCGTTCAACTGGAACAGGTAGTCAAAGGTGCTCAAACTGTAATAGCAAAAATCTAAATCCCTTTCTTAACTCAAGAATTTACCTCGCTATGAAGAAATTATTCACATTCGCTGTAGCAGCATTATTCATTGCCGGAACCGCTTTCGCACAAGACAAAACCAAAGCCGCTGCCGCAAAACCAGCCGCTAAAACTGAACAGAAAGCTGAATGCAAAGACAAAGCTGATTGTAAAGACATGGCTAACTGCAAAGACGCCGCTTCTTGCCATGAAGGAAATAAAGCAAAAAGCTGCTGCAAACAGCCTTCCAAAACAGCTACGCTGAGAACCGCGAAAAAAGCTACAGCTAAATCATAAGAACAAGCTGTCTCAAAAAATAAAGAAAGGGAAATGACGTCGCGTCATTTCCCTTTCTTATTTTTCGTCGCCCCTGGCCGCTGGGCAGGGCTACAAGTATGAGATTTTTTTTTACAAGATATTTTGTATCTCAGCGAGATTATTAATCGTGTAGGTAGGGGTAAAGTCCACCGGCGGTTTGGCTGGATTAAAATAAATCTGATCCATCCCCACTGCATGAGCCCCCTTGATATCCAATTCCATCGCGTCTCCCACCATGATACTCTCTGCCGCGGATGTACCCGCCTTTGCCATAGCAAAATCAAAGATTTCCCGGTAAGGCTTCAGACTACCCGCCATCTCAGAAGTGATAATATGTGTAAAATATTTATCTATTCCTGAATTCTGCATTTTAAGTAGCTGTGTAGCTTCGAATCCATTGGTAATCATATGCATAGGATAGTTTTTAGCCGCCAGATAATCCAGCGTTTCTATCGTATGCGGGAATAATCTCTTCTTCCCTGGTAGAATCTCGAGGAATTGGTCAGATAAAGCCAGATTCAACTGTTCATCGCCAATTTTGAAGTCCAATAAAGTGAGACGAAATCTTTTGTAGCGAAGATCGTTGCGTGTAATGAACCCCTTTCTGAATCTATCCCACAGTCTTTCGTTGTGTCCTACGTAGGAGTCGGAAAATTCCTGAAATGTTGGCACCCCTCTACGTTTCAAATCATGCTGCTCATAAAGTTCCAGCAGTGTCTCCTGTTCGTTTGTTTCAAAGTCCCAGAGTGTATGGTCCAGGTCAAAGAAAAGATGTTTATATTTCATGATCGCGCAAAGTTACGAAATACAATTTTCACTATTTTAACAGCTTAACATAGGACTTAATCATGAATGCAGTAATCACCGGCGCCAGTAAAGGCATTGGAAAGGCTATAGCGGAAAGGCTGGCCCGCGAAGGATTTAATGTGGCCATATGCGCTCGTCAGGAAGCCGCATTACAGGCTGCCAAAGCGAGTATACAGGCACAAAATGCCGCTGTTACGGTACTCGCTGAACAGGTAGATATGGGAGATAAAAGCCAAGTATTGGCTTTTGCGGAAAAGATAAAATCCACTTTTTCTTCGGTTGATATACTGGTCAATAATGCGGGCATCTTTACTCCCGGCTCCCTCAATGAAGAGCCAGACGGCCTCCTCGAACAGTTGATGGCGGTGAATGTTTATAGTGCTTACCATCTCACCAGATCATTATTACCCGATATGATCACTAAACGTAACGGACATATTTTTAATCTGTGCTCCGTTGCCAGTCATAAAGCCTACGCTAATGGCGGCTCTTACAGCATTACCAAACACGCATTGCTGGGTTTTAGCCGTAATTTGCGGGAAGAAATGAAACCTTATGGCGTGAGAGTTACTAGTATTAGCCCTGGTGCTACACTCACCGCTTCTTGGGATGGCTTTGATGCACCTCCAGACAGAATGATACCTCCTGAAGATATCGCCTCCATCGTATGGACAGCCTTCTCGCTGGCCAAACAAACGGTTGTCGAAGATATACTCCTACGACCGGTTTTAGGAGATATTTAACAACATATATTCATAATTTTTTAACTAACTTTTAACGGCGCGTCTACCGCATCCCTGGCGGGTTTGGTTAAATTTGTTGACGTAATTATGATGGTTAGATTTAGTATAAGAAAGTGTATTTTCTCCTTACTGCTTTTAGTAGGGGTGGTGAACTGCGCATTCGCACAGGATTTCCGTTTTACTACAACTGTGAGTAGCAACACCGTTGCTGTGGATGAATCATTTCAAATCCAGTTCATGCTGGAAAATGGCGTGAATATAACCGGTCTTACACTCCCTGATTTGAAAGACTTTGATATCGTGCAAGGTCCTTTTGAACAGAGAGGCCAATCTATCATGAACGGACGCCGGTCCGAATACTACGCCGTACTATTTGCGCTGCGGCCTAAACGTGCCGGTAGTTTTACGATTCCTGCTGCCCAAGCAAGGGTAAATGGCAACCTCGTGAAATCCAATCCTGTATTGGTGGAGGTGAAGAAAGGAAATAGTCAGACCCAGCAGCAGATGCAGCAACAAATGCAGCAATTGCAACAACAGCAACAGCAAGGTACGGGCCCCTATGCTCCTCGCACCAGGGGAGGAGATGAGGCTGTTGACGGCATTCTTCGCAAAGGAGAAAACATTAACGAGAAATTACGCAAGAATATATTCGTTAAAGTAGAGGTAGATAAAACCAACCTCTATGAAGGCGATCAACTAACGGCAACGTATAAACTCTATACACGCCTCCCAACAAACTCCAGCGTTACAAAAGTTCCAGCTTTCAAAGGATTTTCTGCGAAAGACATAGAGCTACCAAACCCGCCACAGGCAACCGAAGAAACGGTCAATGGCGTACCATTTAAGGTATTCACCATCCGTAAAACGTTGTTGTTCCCGCTACAGTCCGGAACCCTGGAACTGGAGCCAGTGGAAGTAGACAACCAGGTAAGGCTGGTTAAAATCGTGCAGAATAAACGCAACAAAGGGGGCAGAGATCCTTTTGAGGATTTCTTCAATGATCCTGCTTTTAAAGATCCATTCTTCGACGATATTTTCAATCGCGCGGATGTGGAATATGAAGATGTGCCTTACAAAACGCAATGTAATCCGGTAAAAATTACTGTGAAGCCATTGCCTGCTGAAGGCCGCCCAGCAAGCTTTAACGGAGCAGTTGGTAAGTTCACTATGGATGCGGTAGTAGATAAAACCAAACTCAGCACCGATGATGCGCTTACCCTGAAAGTAACCATCAGCGGACAAGGCAACGTAAACCTGCTGAACGCGCCTAAAGTGGAGGTACCTACCGGCTTCGAAAAATACGATCCTAAAGTAACCGACAATATTGAGAAAAACAGCAATCCGCTGTCTGGCAGTCGTACCTTCGAATTCGTACTGATGCCTACAGAAGCCGGCGACCACGTGATTCCACCGGTGGAATTCTCTTACTTCGATCCAGTAGCGAATACCTATAAGACAGTGAAATCTGCACCATTCACGATTGCTATCTCACAAGGCAAGAAAGTGAAATCCGAAAAACAAGATTTCAGTGTAGGTAGAAATGAATTGACGGGTATTGAATCTGGTATTTTGCCATGGGTGAAAAAACAAACCTGGTTTATCACCAGTCCGATTTTCTATGCCCTGCTGCTCCTGCCGGTACTGGCATTTGCAGGAATGGCTTTCTACAAACGTCGCAAAGATTACAACACCACCAATGCGGCCCTTCTCAAACACCGTTATGCCAATAAAGTGGCGCTCAAACGCCTGGAGCTGGCGGCCCGTTATCTCAAAGAAGGAAAAGACAAAGCATTCTACGAAGAAACCTCCCGTGCTGTTTGGGGCTACCTGAGCCATAAGCTGAAGATTCCTTTTGCCGATCTTAGCAAACAACTGATTCAGGAGAAACTCGCTGCCCGCAGCATTAACGGCAGCAATACATCTGAACTCTTTGAACTGATTGATAACTGTGAAGTAGCACTCTACGCGCCAGGCCAGGATAATCGCCGCATGCAGGGCACTTATGAGAAAGCAGTTAGCATCATTTCGAACCTGGAAGATGCATTGAAAAACTAATTTAACAACAGGCAAATGTTGCAATTCAGAATGATCAAATCGTTATTCCTGGCTATGGGACTATTCCTGATAGCGAGTGCCGCTCACGTATCTGCACAGGAAGTAAACCCACAACAACGTTTTGACGACGCCAATAATCTCTATCGCCAAAGTAAATTCACGGAAGCCGCGGCCTCTTACCAGCAACTGATTGATGCCGGCTACAGCCAGCGCGAACTCTTTTTAAATGCTGGGAATGCCTGGTACAAAGCGGGCAAAACAGGTATGGCGGTATATAGTTATGAAAAAGCGCTTCAACTATCTCCGGCAGATCCGGCTATCAAACATAATCTGGCGTTGGCGAATCAGAAAGTGACAGGTTACACCGGAGAATTACCGCTGGTGTTCTTTCAGCAATGGTGGCTGAAATTACAGCACATGCATTCTTCCAACGGTTGGGCTATTGGTGCTGTATTATTCTTGTGGCTACTGATCGCTGGCATCATTGTTAATTTCCTCATTCCTGGATATCGTAACAAATACCTCACTGGGGCCAATTACTTGCTGGGTGTACTTTTTATGCTCTATTTGCTCATGTCTGTCGATACCTACATGATTGCCAACAATCATAATAACGGTATTGTATTGACAGACACCATCAAGGTGAAATCCGCTCCAGACGATACTAGTAAAGATCTGTTTGAGCTGCATGAAGGGATGAAAGTAAAAATCCTGGATGCCACCAAAGAGTATTGCAAAGTAGAGCTGACAGACGGTAAGAACGGCTGGATAATCTGCGCTGGAATAAAATCACTGTAATTACATTTTTTCGATTCGTAAAAGGAAATCCTGCTTTTTCTGGCGGGATACGGGAACACTTTGTCCGTCGCACATAATGATTTCGCCACCATCGCCTTTAATGTACTTATCCATGTAGGAGAGGTTCACGAGGAAACAATTATGCACGCGGAAGAAGGCTTTATCTTCCAACAATACTTCCATTTCTTTTAATGTACGGGCTGCCTGAAAGGGCTTTTCCTGTGAGCGCAGGTGGATATTGGTATTGGCGCCATTGGATTCGCAATAGAGGATATCATTCACGATGAGCATGCGAAGACCTTCCGATGTGGGTAAAGCGAGTCTCTCCGCCTGCTTTATATGCTGTTGCAGCATTTCTACCAGGTTATCTACTTTCTTGGTAACGGATTGCCCTTGGCGTAGTTTGGCCTTGATTACAGCCTCCTTGAGCTCGTGTACATCGATGGGTTTGAGGAGATAATCTAGCGCACTGTGACGGATTGCTTGCACTGCATAATGATCATATGCTGTTGTAAAGATAACAGCAAAGGAGCCTCTTTTTGTAGCCTCCAACACCTGGAATCCGTCCAGGCCCGGCATTTCAACATCGAGGAACAACAACTGGGGGTCATAGAGGGCAATTGCTTCTAGAGCGGCTTCTCCGTTATTACAGGTAGCCATGACCGTTATATCCGGACAGTTATTCTCTAAAAGTATGCGAAGAACATCCCTGCTGTGCTTCTCGTCGTCCACAATGATGGCGCGCATGGATATAGAAATAGTTGATATATGGGTTTATGTGCTCTCAAGGCTGTTCTTAGCCTTTTAAGGATGAAAAATTACGTTATTTTTCTCATCCCTCCAAAGAATCAACTGATGAGCGCTTGTCGGGAAGAAGTATGTACCATGCTAATGATGAGACAGTTTCCACAGGGGAGGGAAGTCTTGTCCAGTATTTGTTGGGCCGATATCTGGGCCTCCATATGATAGCGTTCACTGAGCAGGTAAAGACGTTCAGAGGCGATATCAATTCCATTGGCTAGTCTTTCCCCGGTATCATCCAACAAGGGTGAACACGGTGCGCCATTATCTTCCAGCCGGATAAAGAGTCTCTCGTCTTCCCGACCAATATTAATGATCAGTTTACCTCCGCTTTTTTCCGGCCTTAGCAGTAATCGCCGCCAGATAGCATATTGCACATAAGGTTGAATAATGAGGGGAGGAATAAGTGTTTGGTAGGGCTCTACATTTGGATCTAGGGATAATTCATAATCGAATTGTTTGTCGAATCGGAGCTGTTCTAGTTGTAGATAGAGTTCCAGGGCTTCGAGATCTTCCTGTAACGTGACCCATTCCTTGTTGAAATTACCCATCATTAGGCGCATCAGTCTGGAAAAACGAGTGAGGTATAGCGAGGCCATATCTGTACTGGTAGTAAGGATATAATGGTGAATGGCGTTGAGGCTGTTGAAAATAAAATGCGGGTCCAACTGGGCCTGGAAAGCATGTATTTCCAGGTTCAACATGGCCTGTTTATGGTGTAGTTCCTTTTCAGATGCGCGACGAATTTTCTTCTCCCGGAAGTAGAAGAAAAACAGCAACATCAAAAGGCAGAACAAGAAGATTACCCAGTACGGCCATGCTGCTGCAAGATCCAGATTCATTAAGAAAATAGGCGCCACAATACTTAAATATCGGGCAAAAGCAGGCGAAGTGAAAGGGGCAATTTATACTAGGCGGAAATTGACAGGAAAGCGGTGAAATTTAAAGGAAATCTGGCTAGGGAGACGAAATATACGTGCCTTGCAACGAGCGCGCTGCAAGGCACGTTAAACAATTTATACTTCAGTGAACTTATAACCCACACCACGAACGGAATGGAAGTATTTCGAGTTCCGGCTGTCTTCCTCAAAATATTTTCTAAAATTCAGGATGAAGTTATCGATGGTTCTTGTGGTAGGATATACGTTATAGCCCCAAACTACTTGTAGAATTTTTTCGCGGGTAACAACTTCTCCTTTGTTTTCGATGAGCAATTTCAGCAACATGGCTTCTTTCTTACTCAGTTCATAATGTTTGCCATCTTTTCCGATGCATTCCTGCGCCGCAAAATCGATGGTATTATTACCGAATTTATACACATTAGGAACGCTGTCTTTATCCTGGATCTTCTTGTTTTTCACAATCAGCTTTTCCACACGGAGCAAGAGTTCTTCGAGGTTGAAAGGCTTGGTCATATAATCGTCCCCACCTTTCTTTAGCCCCAGCACTCTATCTGCGCTACTGTTTTTAGCACTCAGGAAGAGGATAGGCACTTCATTGTTTTGTATGCGTATATTCTCACACACCGCGATACCGTCCATTTCTGGGAGCATGATATCGAGTATGATAAGGTCGAAATATTCATTCTTCACTGCTTTCAGGGCGGCAGTACCATTGTCAACAGCAGTTACTTCATATCCTTCCAGCTCCAGGTTCAGCTTCAGCGCCTCCTGGAGATTTTCTTCATCTTCCACCAGTAGTATTGATGCTTTTGTAGCTTCCTTCATGTGTTAATATTTGATTGTAAGTCAAATGATGGATTAAAAGGCTGCCTTTAATCCTGTTTAAATTTACGCAGTTTGAACGGAATATTCTGTCCAGGTTATTTCAAAGCATGCGCCGGTAGGTGTATTATCCTTTACCCGAATATAACCGTTGTGTTGCTCTACAATTTTTGCAGTAAGGAAGAGGCCCAGCCCGGAGCCTTTGGCTTTGCGGGTGTTTTCATTTCCTACTCGGTAAAACTTCTGGAAGATTCTTACTTTTTCTTCATCAGGTATACCAGGTCCTTCATCAATAACCTGCAATTTCAACTGGTTGTTAGATTCAAACAGCTTTATAAAAATAGCGGTATTGCGGGGTGCATATTTGGCAGCATTTTCCACCAGGTTACTGAGTACGATATGCAGCATCAGTTTATCACCTTCCATCCATACCCCTGGCAAAATGCTTGCCTGAATGCCGTGAGTGCCAATTCGTCCGCCAATTTCTTTGATATCTGCCTCTAGGAGCTGCGAAATATTCAGTGGCTCCTTAAAAAGTTGGTATCGATGCGTTTCCAATTGGGCAGCCAACAGGATATTATTACATAACTGGTCCAGGCGATTCGTTTCTCGGATGGTGTTATCTATCAATCGGTGTTGCTTTTCTTCGTCCAGCTTGTGTTTTCGGATAGTCTCCAAGTTTAGCTTGGCCGCAGCAATAGGAGATTTCAGTTCATGGGTCACTGCCATCATGAAGTTTTGCTGTTGCCGGCTCAACTTCATGTATTTCCAGATGGCCCTATACACGAAAAGCGCGCCTACTAAGATAATACCGAGAAAGGTAAGGCCTTCGCCGAGGTATTTGAAGGTACGCATTTGTTCATCCTTCTCTATGCGTTGCAGTTCCAGTTGATGTTCTACGGGTTTGGCCAGACTATCTATCCGTAGGGTAAGGTTCTGGCGTTCGAAGGTAGTGATCTGGTGGCTCTGACGAAGCAGTAATATGCCCCACCAGATCAGTGCAGCCACAGTATAGGCCAATACCAGGAAATAGAGGAAGGAAACAGATTTCCCTTCCTGCCTGATGTAACTTATAAACTTTTTCATGAAGGCCGTTTGCCGGCTTTTTCAATCCGCAGACCGACATTCATCACATTGGGGAGCGGATTTTGCCGCATGTTTTGTTCAAAAGAGATTTTATAGACCCCTGGTTTGCTGAAAATAGCATGTTGTTGGATAGGCACGCGATGTTCATAAATATCATCGAGACCAGTGCCCAACCACTTACCAGAGGGCTCCGCCAGTGGCAGCTCAACGCGTTGACTGGTCGGGAGACTGTCGCCCGGATATTGCGTACCTATCAGCACCCAAAGGTTGCTGTAAGGGTAGGCGGCCGAGTGACGTACATTCACATATATGTTATACAGCCAGGCTGTATCTTCAGGTTCCAGTTTTACTTCAAAAGATGGCTTGTAATCATAGGACCAGTCATGCCCAGGGACTTCCAGGTTTTTTTCATAGACGTCCAGTTTGGGCGGTTTGCAGGCAGCAGCCAGCATAAATAGGCCTGCAGTTACCAGGAGAAATCTCTTCATAAAGGTATTCGCCTTGCTATAAAACGTTTAATACTTGTTCTTTTGCTTTCTCCAACTCATCTTTCATCAGTACTACCCACTGTTGGATACCAGCGTCGTTGGCTTTAGAACCGGTAGTATTGATTTCTCTACCCACTTCCTGCAATACAAATCCCAGTTTCTTACCTTTCGCAGGATCTGCTTCTCTCAGGATTTCTTTAAAGTAGCGGCAGTGATTTTCCAGACGGGTCAGTTCTTCAGAGATATCCAGTTTTTCCAGATAGAAGATCAGTTCCTGTTCCAGCCTGTTGCTGTCTACGTTTTCTTTACCTACATGTTCTGCCAGGAGGCCTTCCAGGCGCTGACGGATCTTATCCTTGCGGAGAGGGTCCAGCTCTTTTACTTTGAGCATGTAAGTTTCGATATTTTCTATTCGCTGTACCAGGTCTGACTCCAGCATTACGCCTTCATTCTGACGATGCATGTCCAGGTCTTGCAGGGCAGCCTGTAATACCTCTTCCACATCTCGCCATTCCTCTTCTGTGATCTGTTCGGTAGCAGGAGTAACTACTTCCGGCAGTTTCATGAGGATATTCAGCATATCGCCCTGTGGGAGTTCTAGCTGATTGGCCAGCATGGTGATAGACTGGTAATAATACTTTGCAAGGTCTGTATTGATGACAACAGGTCTTGTTGCACCATTCTGACGAACGTTGACAGTAGCATCCAACGTACCACGCTGGAGCGCCTGTTGCATTTGGGAGCGGATGTCAAATTCATAGGGTTTCAGCAAAGGAGAAAATTTCAAATTCACCTCAAACTGCTTTCCATTGAGCGATTTAATCTCTACAACAATTGTTGTTTCGCCTCTCGTGCTCTCCGCCCTTCCGAAGCCAGTCATTGATTTCAGCATAATAGAAATTTGTAGGCAACAAACCTAGTTAAATAAGACCAGAAAGCCAAAAGCATAATAGCGCTTAGGCCAGCTTCAGCTTCCGGTAAACCTCTGTGCGGCTCAGGGAAATCATGTCTCCCGGTTGCATTCCCGCTACTGTCAGTCCTTCCATACGATAACGGACAAGCCTCAACGTAGGAAAACCTACGGCTGCCGTCATTTTCCGTACCTGTCTGTTCTTCCCTTCATGTAAAACCATACGAATCCATGGGGCCGGAATACTTTTTCGAAATCGGATAGGAGGGTTGCGGGGCGGCAGTTCCGGCTCTCCCTCAAAAAGGTATGCCCGGCAATGCCTTGTCTGGTACATTTTTCCATCCACATTAATCTGCACTCCCTGTTCCAATTGCTTAACGGCCTCTTCCGTTACAGCACCATCCACTTGCACCCAATATTCTCTTTCATGTTGATATTTCGGAGATAAAATGCGGTGATTCAATGCTTTATCATTAGTCAGCAGCAATAATCCCTCACTATCATAATCCAGACGTCCTACTGGGTATACATCTGAAGGTACTTTAAAGAAATCGGCTAGGCAAGCTTTATTACCTTCAGGTGTAAATCTTGTCAACACCTCATATGGCTTATAAATTATATAATAATTGAACCCCACTGCTGCTTTTACTTTGGTTAAGGAGCCGTAAATTAGTACTTTTGCATAATTCATTATGAGTATACCTAATAATCCTGCTTGTCAGAACTGCAAAGACCGTTTCTCATCTATCTTTTGTAAGGCGGACCACAACAATCTTGAACAGATTGATGCAGCAAAAGTGTGTTCTGCCTACAAGAAAGGACAGGTGATTTTCCACGAAGGTGCCTACCCATTCGGAGTATTCTGCATCAACGATGGTAAAATTAAGCTGTCGCACAGTGGCGACGATGGCCGCGAGCAAATCGTACGCCTCGTCAAAGCAGGTGATATTATGGGTTACAAAGCCCTGCTCAGTAATGAACGCTATACCGCCACTGCTACTGCATTGGAGGATTCCTCTATCTGCTTTATCCCGAAAGACCTCTTCCTGAGCATACTTCAGAAAGATGCGTCCCTTTCTTTCGAAATGATGCGCATTCTCTCCAGCGAATTGCGCAAAGCAGAACTAAAAATCACACATCTCGCCCAAAAACCTGTAAGGGAACGACTGGCGGAAACATTACTCTTCATCCGTGAAACCTACGGCCTGGAAGAAGATGGTAGCACCCTCAACGTTCGCCTCTCCAGAGAAGAAATCGCCAACCTCGTGGGCACCGCCACCGAGTCGGCTATCCGACTGCTGTCTGAATTCAAAAAAGACGGTATGATCGAATTAGACGGAAAGAAAATTCGCCTCCTCGACGTACCTGAAATTATCAGAACAGCAAATCTGCACGACTAGTTCCTGATAAAAATCAGTTTTTGCCTTGATACATGTCATTGTATCCCCAACGGGGTACGGGTAAATTTGTACTATCAAAAATTTGCCCGAACTGATGCATGCATTTGCCATTATAAATTTTCATGAACTCAGCCCGACTACCCTATGCGACGTGGTGGTACATAAATTTCATACCCCCATTGAGCAGACGGCAGATCAAATCATGACCTATTTCAACCTGGAACTCCAGGACGATAGCAAGGTGTCAGGATCAGCAACTATACAGCAGCTCCTGTTCTCCCGGCTGCACGCCGAAATTTCCCAGGTTATCCGCAAAGAAGCCACCATCCTGTATCCTGTAATTCGTGAAAAATGTCTGCTCGAAGAAAAATGTAAATGCATACAACCAACCACCTACGAAAGTATCAGACAAGCATTCCAGAAAATCACCCTGCTGCTACACAAGCTCCGTCAGGTAAGTGCTAATTACCAAATTCAGCAAACATGGAGCAGCTCATATAAACTCTGTATCAGCGACCTCTATATGTTAGAGCAACTGGTGCAGCAATGGCTTTATATCGAACAAAATATTCTGTACCCGGCCGTCACTAAACCAGGTACTATCATCGTTCAGCAGGATGAATTAAATAACACCTCAAGCATCGACTAATGCCCAATATCAATACGCACACACATGTAGCCTGCTTCCATTGCGGGGAAGATTGTAACGATCATCCGATTGTTATGGCAGATAAATCCTTCTGCTGCCCAGGATGTAAGCTCGTATACGAACTGCTTAACCAGCACAATTTATGCGAATATTACGACCTGAATGCCAAGCCAGGTATCAATCAGCGTATTGCAGTAAGGCAAGATAAATTCGCCTTCCTCGATGATGAAAAGATCCAACAACATCTCATTCAATTCAGTGATGAGGACCAAGTACATATTACTCTTTACCTCCCGCAAATCCACTGTAGCTCTTGCCTGTGGCTGCTGGAAAACCTTCATAAACTGGAAAATGGCGTACAACGTGTAACCGTCAACTTTACCAGGAAAGAAGCGAAAATTATTTATAATAATAGGGAGACATCGCTACGCCGTATTGCCGAAGTGCTCACTGCTATTGGTTATGAGCCTTATATCAGCCTGAATGATATGAAGGCGAAGAAACCTCGCGTACAACGCAGACTGATTTACCAATTGGGGGTGGCCGGGTTCTGCTTCGGTAATATTATGTTGTTGAGTTTCCCGGAATATTTTACGGGAGATAACTACTCCGAAGCATCCATGAACCGGACGTTCCAATACATGAACCTGGTGCTAGCATTGCCTGTATTCTTCTTTAGTGCACAGGCTTTCTACAAATCTGCATGGAGTGGATTAAAACATGGTTTTCTCAATATTGACGTGCCTATAGTGCTGGCTATATTAGTCACTTTTATCCGTAGTCTGGCTGAAGTAGCCATGGGCCATTCCGGATATTTTGACTCTATGACCGGCATTGTTTTCTTTATGCTCATCGGAAGAGTCCTTCAGGATAAAACCTACCAGGGGCTTTCCTTTGACCGCGACTACACGTCCTATTTTCCCATAGCCGTCAGCGTTATAAAAGACGGCAAAGAAGTACCTACACCATTGCCGGATATCAAAACGAATGACACCCTGTTGATTCATCATCAGGAGCTGATTCCGGCAGACGGTATTATTTCCCGCGGTTCCGCTTTAATCGACTACAGCTTTGTAACTGGTGAAGCTGCGCCGGTAAAGAAATCCGTTGGAGAAATAGTATACGCTGGAGGCAGACAAGTAGGTGGGAATATTGAAATTCTCACCATCAAAGAGGTAGCGCAAAGCTACCTCACCAGCCTCTGGAACCGCGATGAACTCAAGGATTCCGACAATCGCAAAGCGAATGTTTCCTTTGTACACTTGCTATCCCAGTATTTCACCTGGGTAGTATTATTGATCGCAGTAGTAACCGCCGCTGTATGGGCTGTAAAAGATCCATCTCGTATATGGCCTTCCGTTACTGCCATCCTGATTATTGCATGCCCGTGTGCACTTTTGCTGGCGTCTTCCTTTACCAACGGTCATATTCTCCGCATTCTCTCTCGTCATAAATTATACCTGAGAAATGCGCAATCAATTGAGAATCTAGCCAATACATCACATATCGTATTCGATAAAACCGGTACCCTCACTGGCAAAGCAGGTACAGAAGTACGTTTCTTCGGTGATACGTTGACACCTACCCAGGAAATGAAAATCGGTAGTCTGGCCGCACAGTCCTTACATCCGCTGAGTACCGCTATCAGCAACTATTGTGGCGTTGCCAATAATTATGCTGTTCGTGATTTCAGAGAATTCACGGGGAAAGGTATCTGTGGTTGGGTAGACGACTTGTTCATCCGCATGGGAAGTGCCGAATTCGTAGGAATTCAGCAGAAAACAGAACAGGATGGAAGCATCGTGTTTGTATCCTTCAATGAAAAACCAGCAGGATTATTCACCATCCGAAATGGTTATCGCCCGGGCATTCGGGGCATGTTGGAGCATGTACGCAATCACTATGATTTATCTGTGCTTTCCGGAGATAACACTCGAGAAGCCAGTAGTTTACGTATACTCATGGGCGCCAGTGCCACCCTGCGATTTGAGCAAAAACCAGCAGATAAACTGGATTATATTATCAACCTGCAACAAAAAGGAGAGAAAGTATTAATGATTGGCGACGGTTTGAATGATGCCGGCGCACTGAAGCAGAGCGATACCGGTATCTCCGTTGCAGAAAGTACCAACAACTTCACACCTGCCAGCGATGGTATTATTGAAGCGGAACAGTTGAAACTGTTGCCAGACTTTATTCGCCTGTGCAAATCTAACCGACATATCGTTATTATCAGCTTCATCATGTCGCTGGTATATAATATTACCGGTTTGTATTTCGCGGTGCAGGGCCTATTATCCCCTTTAATTGCGGCGATACTGATGCCAGCAAGTTCTATCAGCATTATTTTACTCACTTATAGCATGAGTGAACTGAGCGGTCGGAAACTCGCTGCGAGTGCGGCCGCCGCAATCCCTGACAAAAATCATGTTTGAGACTGCGTAAAGTCATAGTACCCCGAAGAGACTGATCTTACCTTTGTATACGACACGAAACAAATACATAGTAACAACCTCAAAGCACTAGTATTAATGCCCGTATTGAAATGGGCCCCGCAAACTAAACGTTTGCGGGGCAACGGGTATCCCTTGCTGCTTTGAAGCTACAGAAAACTAACAATACCATTGCTATGGGCGTCATCATACTCTTGCTAGGAGCTAGTCTTACAGTTGCACTCGGATTCTTAGCCGCTTTTATCTGGTCGGTAAAACATGGGCAGTTTGAAGATGATTTTTCCCCTGCACACCGCATGTTATTCGAAGATAAAGTAGATAACAGTAAAGACTAAACGTAATTCCGCACTTCAATCCATCAATACTTATGTCACTAGAAAAATTCTACTACGACAACCGAACGGTCAAATGGTTTGCTTACGCCTGTGTTTTCTGGGGGTTAATTGGCATGCTGGCTGGTCTGTATGCCGCTACAGAACTGGTTCTTCCTTATCTTAACGGGGGATTTGCGCCCATTACTTTCGGTCGTCTCCGACCTGTACATACCAACGCGGTGATTTTCGCCTTTGTTGGTAACGGTATTTTTATGGGAGTTTATTATTCCCTGCAACGGCTCTGTAAAGCGAGAATGTTCAGCGATTTGCTGAGTAAAATTCATTTCTGGGGATGGCAAGCCATCATCGCAGGAGGAGCACTCACATTGTTCCTAGGCTATACTACCGGTAAGGAATACGCCGAACTGGAATGGCCATTTGACATCGCGATTACCCTCGTTTGGGTAGTATTCGGTGCCAATATGCTGGGAACAATTCTTAAAAGGAGAGAAGCGCATCTCTACGTAGCAATCTGGTTCTATATCGGTACCTGGGTAGCCATTGCGATGCTGCATATCATTAACTCCTTTGAGTTTCCACTGTCTCTCTTCAAAAGCTACTCTTGGTATGCTGGCGTACAAGACGCCCTGGTACAGTGGTGGTATGGTCACAATGCGGTAGCATTCTTCCTGACCACTCCATATCTCGGATTGATGTACTACTTCGTTCCTAAAGCAGCGAACAGACCTGTATATTCTTACCGTTGGTCTATCATTCACTTCTGGTCACTGATCTTTATATATATCTGGGCAGGTCCTCACCACCTGCTGTATACTGCATTGCCTGAATGGGCACAGTCTCTCGGTACTGTATTCTCCATTATGCTGATTGCTCCATCATGGGGTGGTATGCTGAATGGTTTGCTGACCCTGCGTGGCGCATGGGATAGAGTTAGGGAAGACGCCATTCTGAAATTCTTCGTGGTGGCCCTCACTTGCTACGGTATGGCTACATTCGAAGGACCAATGCTCTCCTTGAAAAACGTGAACGCTATCAGTCACTATACCGACTGGACCATTGCACACGTACACGTAGGTGCCCTCGGCTGGAACGGATTCCTCACATTTGGTATCCTCTACTGGCTGATTCCAAGATTATTCTCTACCGAACTGTATAGCCGCAAATGGGCGAATTTTCACTTCTGGATCGGTACCCTCGGTATTATCTTCTATGTGATTCCATTGTACTGGGCTGCATTTACCCAGAGCATGATGTGGAAACAATTTACAGAAGAAGGTACACTGAAATATCAATTCCTGGAAACAGTGACTGCCATCGTTCCAATGTACGCACTGCGTGCAGTAGGCGGACTCCTTTACGTGAGCGGTCTGATATTGGCGATGGTCAACCTTTATAAAACTATCCGCAAAGGTAAATTTGTTGCCAATGAAGCAGCAGAAGCTGCACCACTGCCTAAAGTGATCACCACTCACGGCAAAAGCCACTGGCATAACTGGATTGAGCAGAGACCTATTCAGCTCGTTGTATTCAGTTTGATCGTGGTAGGTGTAGGCGGTATGCTGGAAATGGTACCAACCTTCCTTGTGAAAAGTAATATTCCAACTATCACTAGTGTAAAACCCTACACTCCATTAGAATTACATGGTCGAGATATCTATCTGAGAGAAGGCTGCTATACCTGCCACTCTCAGATGATCCGCCCATTCCGCGACGAAGTAGCTCGTTATGGCGAATACTCTAAAGCAGGTGAGTTTGTATATGACCATCCATTCCAATGGGGTTCCAAACGTACCGGTCCGGATTTGGCAAAAATCGGTGGTAAATATCCAGACTCCTGGCACTTTAACCACATGTTCGATCCAAGTTCCATGTCGCCTGGTTCTATCATGCCTTCTTATCCTTGGTTGTTTGAAGACAGGATAGACAAAGCTAAAACACCAGCGATGATCAGTGTAATGCGTAAGCTCGGTGTTCCTTATCCAGACGGATATGAAGTAAAAGCCAACGCAGACCTCGAAGAACAAGCCGATAAAATCGTTGCTAATCTGAAAAAAGATAAGCTGCCTATCGGAAAAGACAGAGAAATCGTGGCACTGATTGCATATCTGCAACGCATGGGAAAAGATATCAAATCCGCCCCTAAACCAGTGGTAACAACAGAAAAAACTGACTTTTAAAAACATCTGATCATGAAATTCATCAACTATCTGCAGTCAATCGCCGGGATTAGTATTTATCCGCTTGCATCCCTGTTGATATTCTCTATATTCTTTGTAGTGGCTGCCTGGCTGGCATTCAGTACTGATAAGCGGATGATAGATCATGTAAGTCGTATACCACTGGACCAAGAAGAAAAATAACATCTATGAACATCAGATCACTCATCATATTCGGAGCAGGTACGCTAATCAGCGTACCTGCCATGGCCGACGGAAAGCCACAACCGTCAGAACTTTCAGACCCTGTTGCCCTAGTATTGGTAACTGTATGCGTTGGTTTGCTGATCGCCATCGCTGTACTAGGCAATGCTGTTATGGGGGCAATGGAAATCTACAGGGAAAGAATGAAAAAGGATGCCGGAAAGGCTGTCATCACAACAGGAATTATTTTACTGTCTATGCTGAGCGCCGGCAAAGCATCCGCAGCAGATGCCCTGGTGGATACAGCCACCAACGGCCTTCTATCAAAAACATCTCTCTGGGTACTGGTATCCGTTATCTTCCTGGAAATCCTGGTGATCATCAGCTTGCTGATTACCCTGAAAATCCTGGTAGGCATCAAACGTAAACGCAAAGCAGCAAAAGCGACTGTTCCAGGAAAACCACGTATTAACTGGCTCGAAAAACTCAATAATACCAAAACCGTGGATGCTGCCTCTGAAGAAGAGGAAGATATGGGTCACGACTACGATGGTATCCGTGAGCTGAACAATCCTACTCCTCCATGGTGGAAATGGGGCTTCTATTTCAGTATAACCTTTGCCGTAGTATACCTCTGGAGAGGTTATGTATCCGGCACTGCTCCTACACAAGTACAGGAACTGGCCATGGCAGAGGAAAAAGCCGCTGCCGCCAAAGCTGAATACATGAAGAATGCGGCCAATAACGTGAATGAGACAAACGTGAAGGAACTGACCGCCCCAGATGAAATCGCAGGCGGACAGAAACTGTTTATCAGCAACTGCGCCCCTTGCCACGGTCCACAAGGACAAGGTGTCGTAGGGCCGAACCTGACAGATGATTACTGGCTGCACGGTGGAAAAATCGGCGATGTGTTTAAAACCATCAAATACGGCGTGCCTGATAAAGGGATGAAAGCATGGCAAGAAGATTTTTCACCAAGACAAATAGCACTCCTGGCAAGTTTCATCAAATCCATACATAATAGTAATCCTCCTAATCCAAAAGCACCTCAAGGCGAAAAAGAATAGCAGATGGAAGACAGTACGACATTTAGAGATCATATAGCCACAGTTGATAAACAAGGAAAACGCAAGTGGATATTCGCTAAACAGCCCAAAGGCCGTTTCTATAATATCCGCACTATTCTCAGCATTTTCTATTTCATTGCATTTTTTAGCCTGCCGTTTATTTCCATAAATGGCAGGCCCTTGTTTATGTTGAATGTGCTAGAGGGTAAGTTTATTCTCTTTGGCGCCATTTTCTGGCCACAGGACTTCTTCATCTTCGGATTGGCCATGTTGGCATTCATTCTCTTCATTGTACTGTTTACAATGGCTTTCGGCCGCCTTTTCTGCGGATGGGCTTGCCCACAGACCATCTTCATGGAGATGTTGTTCCGCAGAATAGAATATTGGATTGAAGGAGATGCTGCGGCACAACAAATGCTTGCCAACGCTCCTTGGACCATGAATAAGATCCTCCGTAAAACAGCCAAACATGTCTTGTTTTATGGGTTGTCTTTCCTTATTGCGAATATATTCCTCGCCTATATCATCGGCGCGAAGGAACTGGAAAAAATAATAACGGAACCATTAACGGCACATATGGGCGGCTTTATCGCCATCCTGATTTTCTCTGGCGTGTTCTATGGCGTTTATGCCTTCATGCGGGAACAGGTATGTACCATTATTTGCCCTTATGGCCGTTTACAAGGCGTATTGCTGGATAAAAACTCTGTACTGGTAGCATATGACTACAACAGAGGGGAACCACGCGAAAAATACCGTAAAAGCGGAAACCATGCGGACGGAGATTGTATAGACTGTAATCAGTGTGTGAAGGTATGTCCCACGGGGATAGATATACGGAACGGTACTCAATTGGAATGTGTGAATTGTACCGCCTGTATCGATGCATGCGATTTTATGATGGAGAAAATCGGGCGTCCTCGTGGGCTTATCCGTTATGCTTCTGAAAATGGTATCGCCAACAAAGAAAAACTCAGGTTTACACCCAGACTGAAAATTTACACTACCCTGCTGGTAATTATTCTCGGCGTCATCACGTTCATGTTGTCTAGCCGAAAACCAGTTACAGGCACCGTGATTAGAACAGCAGGTATGCTCTACCAAGAAAGAGGAACAGACAGTATCTCCAACTTGTACCGCATCATCCTGATCAATAAAACCACTGGTAGTATTCCGCTGCAACTGAAACTGGAAAATAAACCTGGCGTCATCGAAATGATAGGCAAAACAGATATCACCGTGAAAGCAGAAGGGCAAGGAGAGGGGACATTCTTCATCGTGCTGCCAAGAGGGGCTGTTAATGGTAGAAAGTCTAAAGTCAGTATCGGATTATATCAGCAAAATGTAAAGATCGCTACTTTCAATACCACCTTCTCAGGTCCAATGGAGTAGCAGTTATCGTACACAATTTCAATTATTTATCATGAACTGGGGACATAAAATCATACTCGTATTCGTCATCTTCGCCGCCGGGATTCTTACCCTGGTGACCAAGAGTATAGGTACCAAAATAGACATGGTAACACCGGATTATTACAGCGACGAACTGAAATACCAACAAGTGATTGACGGCAGAAACAATGCAGAAGCATTGTCTGCCCCCGTGAAAGTTACCCAACCGGAAGAAGCAGTTAACATCGCTATGCCGCATGAATTGATCGGACAAAACTTTAGCGGTACCGTTAGCTTCTACAGACCTTCTGATTCCAAAAAAGATTTCGAAGTACCACTTCAACCAGATGGATCTGGTAATCAAACAGTTGGAAGAGAGAAATTCATTCGTGGCAATTACCGAGTGAAAATCCGTTGGGAAATGAATAACAAACCTTATTACCAAGAACAGGTATTACATATCAACTAACGACATGTTTACACTCACTGCTTTTTTAATCGGCTTTGCAGGCAGTTTTCACTGCGTGGGAATGTGTGGGCCTATTGCCCTCACCTTACCAGTCAGACACCTGGAAGGCGGTCGTAAAATGGCAGGAATACTGTTGTACAACGCCGGCAGAATTAGCACCTACGCATTACTAGGAGGATTGTTTGGATGGATGGGAAAACAGGTGGTAATGGCGGGCTTTCAACAACGGTTGTCTGTCACCATGGGATTACTCCTATTGGCCGCCGTATTGCTCAATTTTATTGCGGGCAGCAACAAGGTACGTGTAACCATGCCGGGAGTAATTACAGGTAAAATAAAGGCGGAATTGGGCCGCCTATTGGCAGCACAGCGTTTTCGTACACTGTATGCCATCGGAATCTTGAATGGTTTGTTGCCCTGCGGGTTGGTATATATGGGAATTGCCGGCGCTACATCTACGGGCACTGTAGAAAAAGGGATGCTATTCATGACAGCATTTGGCGCCGGCACGCTCCCTGCCATGACTGCTGCAGCATGGTTCGGACATCTGCTTAGTATTCCTGTCCGGAATAAAATTAGAAAAGCAGTTCCCTACATGATTGCAGTCATGGGTATTCTGTTGATCATGCGCGGGATGAATCTCGGCATACCTTATATCAGTCCAATCCTCAGCAGTACGCCAGACAGGACCTACATACACTGTCATAAACCATAACCACCATGAGTCTACTACAGAAATATAATGTGGCAGCACCACGATATACCAGTTATCCTACCGTTCCTTACTGGGACGAAACTACTTTTCACCTCGATCAATGGAAGGCTCTGCTAAAAAAATCTTTTGACGAGTCCAATGAAAAGGAAGGTATGAGTTTATATATCCATTTGCCTTTCTGTGAGAAGCTTTGCACTTACTGCGGCTGTAACAAACATATCACCATCAATCATCAGGTAGAAGAGCCTTATATCGCTACGCTGCTGAAAGAATGGAAACTGTATACCGATGTCTTTGGTGGCAAACCGCGTATCCGGGAATTACATCTGGGTGGTGGTACTCCTACCTTTTTCAGTGCCACCAACCTGGGGCAGTTGCTGAAAGGAATTTTCGACACTGCGGAGCTAATGCCAGATGCTGCACTCAGCTTTGAAGGCCATCCAAACAATACTACCAGGGAGCACCTGGAGCTGTTATATCAATTTGGCTTCAGAAGAGTGAGCTTAGGTATACAAGACTTCGATCCGAAAGTACAAGAGATCATCAATCGTATACAACCCTTTGAAACAGTGGAAACTGTAATGAAGCATGCCCGTGAAACAGGTTTTACTTCTATCAATTTTGATTTGATTTATGGCTTGCCACTGCAAACCATAGAGAGTGTAACGGATACCATTGAAAAAGTAATGCAACTGCGTCCGGATAGGATTTCTTTCTATAGTTATGCACATGTTCCTTGGGTGAAAGGTGTAGGTCAACGCAAGTATGATGAAGCGGACCTTCCTAAGGATGCGGAGAAAAGAAGATTGTATGAGAAAGGAAGGGAATTATTCACAGCAGCGGGGTATACGGAGATTGGTATGGACCATTTTGCCCTACCGGGAGACGAATTGTACACCGCATGGAACGCTGGCATATTGCACCGTAACTTCATGGGTTATACTGTGTTGCACACAACCCTCTTGGTGGGATTAGGTGCATCTTCAATCGGCGATAACTGGTATGCATATGCACAAAATGAAAAGAGTACTACTGCTTACCAGGAAAAAGTAAACAAAGGAGAGTTTCCAGTTACAAGAGGGCATATTCTCACCAACGAAGACCTCCTCATCAGAAAACATATCCACGACCTAATGTGCAACTTTGAAACAA
The DNA here is from genome assembly GCF_019236475.1 of Chitinophaga sp. Taxonomy (GTDB): domain Bacteria; phylum Bacteroidota; class Bacteroidia; order Chitinophagales; family Chitinophagaceae; genus Chitinophaga. The sequence goes on along the minus strand of NZ_JAFAIX010000012.1, from coordinate 706,217 downwards.
GCTGGCGCAAGGCGGATACACAGTGTGATGCAGTGATTGAAGGAATAGACAGACTACAGGAACTCGAACATGACGGACTCGTTTCCGTAATACCAGATAAAGTAGCTGTAACACCTGCCGGCAGAACGTTTATAAGAAATATCTGTATGGCTTTTGATGCGAGATTATGGCGAAAATTACCCGCCACCCAATTATTTAGCAGCGCTATTTAATCCTGACTATAAATGCTGCCGGATAAGCCCGATTTTTTAATCCAATTTTAAAAAATCGGGCTTCCCGGCTTTTGTGATGTCCGAAAGCTCAATCACCTTTCTGGATGAAATCAGGAGGCAAAGTGTAACCACTTTTATATGCAGTGAAAAATGTGATCTGATGAAACGTAGTGCTGTAGCGGATTTCAGAGGCAATAAAAAAAGTCTGACCGTGTATACAATCAGACTTTCTTATTATGTGAATGGGTTAGTAAGTACAGGGAAACAAAATTCCCTACACAATATTAAAAAGAATTTCATGACAAAAGAAAAATTTTACAAAAAATTTTATTCACACTACTAAAATAATTGTGGATAACAACAGAATGCATCTTTGAAAACATCATCAACTTCCTCTCAGAAAATCATCTTTACACATACTGATTTACTACCTTTGTTCCACTTTATTATAATTCCATAACTCAGATCATATGAAGTTCGAAGCACCTGTTGCCGTAACGGAAATCGCATCACTGATAGGCGCAGAGCTGGTTGGCAACACCCAGTTGATGGCCACCGGCATCAACGAAATACATAAGGTTACTCCTGGAGATATCTCCTTTGTAGACTTTGAAAAATACTATGCTGCCAGTCTGAATTCCGCAGCAACCATTATCATCATCAACAAGAAAGTTGAATGCCCGGATGGGAAGGCTTTACTTGTACTGAACGATCCTTTCAGTGCCTATGTAAAACTCGTAAAACATTTCCGCCCTTTTGAACCTGCCACTAAAGCAATCAGTGATACCGCTGTGATAGGTGAAGGCACTGTTATTCAGCCTAACGTATTCATTGGCAATCATGTGCGTATTGGTCGCAACTGTCTTATCCATCCAAATGTAACCATCTACGACCACTCTGTTATCGGTGATAATGTTATCATCCATGCAGGTACTATCATCGGTGCGGATGCTTTTTACTTCAAGAAAAGAGCAGATAGAGAAGTGATGTACGATAAACTGGAAAGCTGTGGAAGGGTTATCATCGAAGATGATGTGGAAATAGGAGCCGGTTGCACCATCGACAAAGGCGTGAGTGGCGATACCATCATCGGTCGTGGTACTAAATTCGATAACATGATCCATATCGGTCATGGTACCGTTGTGGGTAAGAACTGTCTCTTTGCTGCACAGGTAGGTATCGGTGGTAAAGCACTGATCGAAGACAATGTAATCCTCTGGGGTCAAGTAGGCGTTTCTAAAGATCTAGTGATCGGTAAGAACGCAATAGTACTTGCACAAAGTGGCGTTCCAAGCTCCCTGGAAGGTGGCAAAGTATACTTCGGTACTCCTGCTGAAGATGCCCGCTATAAAAAGAAAGAACTGGCATGGATCAAACGTATCCCTGAAATCTGGGAAAAGATTAAACATCTCTCCTGATCTCAGCCATAAAATATATTACATTCGGGGCTGGCAAAAGATAATCCAACAGATATTACGATTGTGTTGCATTACCTTTAGGTCAGCCCCCTTTGTTTTTAAAAGTGTTTTATGAGATATCTCCTCGCTGCCTGGCTGCTGTTAATAAGCGCTGTAGCCAGTGCCCAACGCACTCCCCACGACGATCTGTACGACTCTGTTAACCTGTGGCATATCACCATAGACGACGGCTGGTTTACCGCCAAAACCATCACTTACGGTCCCTATAACACCTCCTCCCGCAAAAATGGGGTAGATGAACGCATCACCGGAAATATCACCGCCCCTAAAAATGCATTCAACTTCACCATCTCCGGAAAAGGTACCCGTATAGCGGTACAAGCAATGGAGATCTCTCATATCGCCTTCCTCAACCGCGATTTACCGGACTATTTGGACCGAGAATCTGATAAGGCGATATTCTGGTACGCCCTGTTCTCAGACACCAAAAATGCCCCCTTAAAACGTTGGGAATTGATATTGAAACCGTCTGCGTACATGGACTTAAATGACAATAAACCTGCTGGTATATTGCGCACGGAAGGGGAGAGTATCCGTGTCTCCGCAAATAATTACTTCGGGAAGGTAAATTCCTACGAAAATATCTGTTACGTATTCAGAAAAGGGAAGAAGGATATAGCGGCTGTTATCCCCGGCAAAATGCCAAGAATATGGGTCAGAAACGACCTGGATGAATATACTTCCAATGTAATTGCAGCCGCTATCGGCACTCTACTGCTGCGATGAGTGGTCTCTCAGGTAATCCTGACAGGTTTCCGCAATGGTCGTCTCCAAGGAACGGAAATGGAATTCCGGCAGGAATTGCTGAATTTTACTGTTGTCATAATAGACCTTCAACTGTGCCGTATGTGCTGTTTCTTTGGTGATAAGGGGAGACTTGCCTCCAAACATCTGCTTTAGTCTCTCTACTCGCCATACCAACCCCGTCATAAACGGAGTCGCTTCTTTTACAGGCGGTTTACGATGTAAAGCATTAGCCATGGAAGTAAACAGGTCCTTGTAGCTCCAGTTATCGGCAGAAAGGATAAAACGTTGGCCAGACACCGGTGCATCCATCAGCATGATCATCGCTTTGGCTACATCTCTGACATCTACAAACCCATTAACGCCTCTGGTATAGTAAGGGAATTCTTTATAAACATTCTTGAAAATTGCGCTGGAACCATCTTCCCAGAAACCGCTACCAAGAATAATGGAAGGGTTTACAATAGCAGCCGGTAGCCCTTCTGCTATACCTCTCCATACTTCCAGCTCACCATCAAACTTACTCACTGCATATTGGGAATTATGCTTGCTAGGCACCCATTCACTCTCTTCGCTGATATGTTCACCGTCTTTGGCTCTTCCAAGGGCAGCTACGGAACTGACATGCACGAGTTTTTCCACACCTGCATCCAGTGCAATATTCACTACATTGGCAGTGCCTTCTACATTCACTTTTCTCAGGCTATTATTGCCAGGTGCAAAAGATACCATACCCGCACAATGATACACCTGCTTAATGCCTTCCATCACTTCTTCCAGGCCAACTACATCCAAGATATCACCTTGTACCCATTCAATTTTGTGGCGGATATCCTCCAGTTGCGCAGCCGGTTCCTTGCGGTAAATTGCACGCACAGGTTTGCCTGCCTCCACCAATGAACGAATAAGATGACTACCTAAAAGACCAGTTCCGCCGGTTACTAAAATCATGAGAAGAAATTCTTTTATACAATATAGGAGGCCCAAAAATAGGCAGTTTGTAGGATATTACTCGTAGCGATAGAAACCGAGTCCTGTTTTCCGGCCAAGTTTCCCTTCTTTTACTCGTTGTTCTTGCAGTCGGTTAGGCTTAAAACGCGGCGCATGTTGAAAAGCATCATAGAGCGACTGTGATACCGCTAGATTAATATCATTCCCGATAAGATCCATCAATGCGAAAGGCCCCATTCTGAAACCTGCTGCTTCCAGCAAATTATCAATGGCACTGAAATCTGCCAATCCATCTTCTGCAATTGTCATGGCTTCCAGGTAATAATGTCTGGCCACACGATTCACAATAAAACCAGGAGAATCTTTAACGTTTACCGGGGTTTTACCCATTTGTTTGGCAAGCGCAAATATAGTGTTGGCCGCTATTTCAGACGTCTGCGAGCCGGATACTACTTCAACCAGTTTCATCGCATGGGCAGGATTGAAAAAGTGCATCCCTACTACCCTGGATGGATTTACTGCCACTGAAGCAGCAATTGTTGATACAGAAAGGGAAGAGGTGTTCGTCGCGAAGATGGTATCGGTGTGATTGAATTCGGCCAGTTGGTTGAACAAGGAAGATTTAGCTTCCGGTTTCTCCACGATGGCTTCAATGATGACATCTGCGATACAGTCTTCGATATTATTTGTATATCGAAGATTTTTCAACGTTTTTTCTTTGTCTTCCGCGCTCAGTCTTCCCTTATCAACAGCCAGGGCCAGGCTCTTTTCAATTTGAGCTTTGGCCCTGTCCAACATCGCTGGAGCGATGTCAAATAAGATAGTAGCAAATCCGCTGTTAGCGGCTACCTGTGCAATTCCGGCGCCCATGGTACCGGCGCCGCATACTGCGATGGTTTGAATCATATGGGAATTGCTTTATACTGTCCCCTGAAACTGTTCCAGGAAACGGGTATCGTTTTCTGAGAACAAACGGAGGTCTTTAATCTGGTATTTGAGCATGGTGATACGTTCAATCCCCATACCGAAGGCAAAGCCTGTATATTTTTCCGGATCAATACCGCAATTGGCGAGCACTTTAGGGTGCACCATTCCGCAACCGAGGATTTCTACCCAGCCAGTATGTTTACAAACATTACAGCCGGTACCACCACAGATAAAGCAGGAAATATCCATTTCTGCGCTTGGCTCTGTGAATGGGAAGTAAGATGGACGGAAGCGAATGGCGGTATTCTCACCAAACATTTCTTTCACAAAGTGATAGAGTGTTTGTTTCAGGTCTGCGAAAGACACGTTTTCGTCGATATAGAGACCTTCCACCTGGTGGAAGAAGCAGTGTGCACGGGCTGAAATGGTTTCATTTCTGTACACACGGCCTGGGCTGATAATACGAATAGGCAATTTTCCTTCTTCCATCACACGTACTTGTGCGGAGGAAGTCTGCGTTCTCAGGAGCCAGTCTGGATTCTTACTGATGAAGAAAGTATCCTGCATATCACGGGCAGGATGGTTTTCCGGCAAGTTCAGCGCGGTGAAGTTATGCCAATCGTCTTCGATTTCCGGACCTTCCGCAATGGTAAAGCCCAGTCTTTCGAAGATCTGGATGATTTTATTTCTTACTAGGCTAATAGGATGACGGGTACCCAACCTGTGAGGGGCAGCCGGCAAAGTATAGTCGATATCCTCGGTATCGGCACCAACAGCATCTTTCAGCTCGCTGAATTGCTCATACCTGGATTCTGCCAGTTGTTTAAACTCGTTTAATATCTGTCCAAATTCTTTCTTACGGTCGTTGGGCACCTGCTTCATTTCCCCAAAAAGGGCTTTGACGATACCTTTGGTACCCAGAAATTTGATGCGGTATTGCTCCAGATCCGCGGCGTTGGCTGGCGTAAAGGCCAATATTTCTTCCTTGTGGGCCGCTATTTGCTGTACTAACTGTTCCATAAACAACAAAGATAAGTGTTTAGCGCATCTTCCGCAAAGTGATAAAACAGGCTAAAAGTCGTATATTTTCAATCGTAATTCGCTGTATGTCTGTCGAGCTTTACACCCTGCTACTAGTACTACTTTCAGCCGGAATGGCTGTATTTATCGTTCTTTTCCTCCGCAGCCGCCGGGAACTGAAGATCGCTTTGTCCCGTGCTGAGGCCTTCGAGCGCAGGAATACTTTCCTCTCCACCGAAGTTTCTTTGCTCCGGCAACAGTTGGCACAAATGAAACTGGTGTCCCTAAAATCGCAGATAAACCCACATTTTGTGTTCAATTGCCTCAATGGCATCCACAGTGCCGTGGTAACGGGAGAAAATACCCGCGCCAAGGAATATATTTCAGGATTTGCCCGATTGCTGCGGATGGTGCTCATGCATTCCAGCCGCAGTCTCATCAGCCTGAAAGAAGAAATGGAAATCCTCGAATATTATCTCAAACTAGAACGACTCCGCACCAGCGAGGCATTCGACTATAACTTCTCCATCGATCCTGCTATTGACCCAGACAACACCCTGCTGCCGGGCATGCTGGTACAGCCTTTCCTGGAAAACGCCATATGGCACGGTCTCATGGCAAAAGATGGAGATAAACACCTGCAAGTGCGCTGGAGTATCCCACAAGATAATATGCTCCGCTGCGAAGTGGAAGATAATGGTATAGGCAGAAACCTGGCTGCATTGCGCTGTAATGTGGACCTGAAAGCAGGCGCCCATCAGTCCAAAGGAATGGAAATATGTATGGAAAGGATTGAACTTTATCGCAGCTCTTTCAACTCCAAATGCAATCTTGAAATCGAAGACCTAACAGATGAAAACAATGCTCCTGGCGGCACCCGGGTTTGTATTGATTTCGAAGTAAACCCGGAAATGACCGCTATCATGAGTGCCTAAACAGGCTAGAATATCAGCTTATAACCCACCCCTCTGATATTAACAATCTGAATGCGACTATCATCTTTCAGATATCTCCTCAGTTTGGTAATAAACACGTCCATACTGCGTGCATTGAAGAAGTTATCATCTCCCCAAAGGTCCAGCAGTACAGTCTTTCTCTCCATCACTTCATTCCGGTTATCATACAAGCGTTTTAAAATTTCCGCTTCACGATGGGAGAGGAATTCGGTGTTGCTATTGCGGGTGAGCGTCTGCTTTGCATAATTGAACATATACTGTCCGATTGTTACAGCGCCTTCTTCCAAATTGCGGGGCGGCTGATCATCAAAACGCTTGAGCAGCGCCTTGATACGAACAATCAACTCATCCATGCTGAAAGGTTTCTTCAGATAATCATTTCCTCCCAATTCAAATCCTTTCACTACATCTGCTGTCTGCGATTTTGCAGTAAGGAAGATGATAGGAGTATATTTATCCAGTTTCCTGATCTCTGTAGTCACCGTAAAGCCGTCCATATTGGGCATCATAATATCTAGGACTACCACATCTGGACGTTCCTGCTGAAACAACTGCAGGCCTTCTTTTCCATCGGAAGCATATAACATGTGGAAACCTCTCATTTCAAGACTGTCTTTTACAATCTCACCGAGTTGCGATTCATCTTCTATCAGTAATACTTTTGCCATAATCTAGGTTGAATCAAAATTGCGCTAAAATTATTTTATTGCAGATTTAGTTGCCGGAATGGTAATCACAAACTCACTGCCTTTGTCGGGTTCGCTATGTACAGCAATTGTGCCACCATGTAACTCCACAATTTTTCGGACATAACTAAGGCCAAGACCAAAGCCTTTTACTTTGTGTAAATTTCCTGTTGGCACCCTAAAAAATTTGTCGAAAATACTTTCTTGATAAGAGCGGGGAATGCCGATTCCATTGTCTTTCACGCGAATCTTCAACATCCCTTTTTCTTCCCATACCTGGATATGAACATAAGGCTTTTCTCCGGAATATTTAATGGCATTATCCACTAGGTTGTTGATGGCATTTGCAATATGTGTTTTATCCAAGTAAACAGTTTCCCTTTTTAGATTGTTGTCATATCGTAACTGTAACGAATTGGATTTAAGCTGATGATTGGATAATATGTTATCTATAATTTCATTTAGATCGGTTTCTTCTCGAAATAATTCGATCTCTTCTTTTTCTTCCGTAGCGATGTGCAATACTTTTTCCACGAGATCAGATAATCGTTGCAGTTCTTGTTTTGATGTATTGAGATAACGAGCGGTCTTTTCCGGATCGTTCAACGCGTTGAAATGTTGTAAGGCTTCAACAGCCGCAGACACAGTAGCAATAGGTGTTTTCAGCTCATGTGTCATGTTGTTGATGAAGTCATTTTTAACTTCAGATAATCTCTTTTGTTTTAAAATTGTGCGAAGCATATAAACGAAAGAAAGCACTGTAAGTATCATTAGCACTAAAGAAGCAATCAATGTCCAGAGCATCTTCTGGATAACAAACTGAAGTGGCGATTCAAAAGTTGCTTGCACAAACAAGTTACTACCTTCTTTAACAGGAACCTTCCTGGTTCTATTAGGCATTCTACGACGGATGCTGTCTTTGAAACTCCCTCTTTCAAGACCGCTGAAGTTCATGTGAAAGGTATCGAGTTTATACCTAGTTGTAATCTGTCTGCTGTTAAGCTCTGATTTAAATGCAGAGTCCACCCTTGCCAGAACGGCACTATCACTATCTCTGTTATGATTGGTGATAATGATTTCTGAAATCTGGCGGGCCATGGTATCTCCGTTTAGGCGTGACGGTGAGGAGATGATATCTCCTTCCTGTCTGGCCATCGGTTTGACTTTTACAATTCGGGCAGGAGGAGCTCCAGGCGGGCGATTATCCTTTGGAGTGCCCAGCTCTTCCATCATCATCACATAACCTTTTATAGGTTTTTTTAAAGAATCTTGGTCCTTTACATAGTACCTTATGTATCGGCGAGCGTCTGAATATCTTTGAAAGAATGTAGCACTGCGCAACGCATCACTTATTTCGCGACTGAACTGGTCTTCGTTAAATCGATAGGAATTGTATAACCAGTATCCCTGGAATAGAAAAATTCCAAGTATACAAATTATCATGAGGGTAAGAGTAATTCTAATACGCTGACGCATGAGTAGATTTTGAACTTTGACAAAACTATCCAATCCGCCGGGAAAGCGACCAAAACCTTAACAATAATTAACAGTAAATAATGGTATTTAACGCTCAATAATGGTTCGAATGAAGATTTTTGCATATAAAAACAACCATTTATGAATCTACTATCCCGACTGGTACTGGCAGCAGCATTCCTGCCATTTTCATCCGCCCTGTTTGCGCAGCAATCGGGTATAATCGATTATGAGGTGACCCAGCGTGTTGATCGTGAAAGGATGGCCCGATTCCAAGGCGGCAATGGAAATAATGACAATAGCGCTGATATTCCAGATGTAATTACCCTACAGCAACATTTCACTTTTAATAATGGCATGGGCAAATTGACTACAGATCGTCCTGATTTTGGCGGAAACGGCAACTTCGGGGGCGGTTTTGGCGGTAGAAGGAATGGCCAACGCGGCGACTCCACCGGCCAACGACGCCCTGGAGGCCCCGGCCAAGGCGGCGGTTTCAGAGGCGGGATGGGCAATCAATTGGTGGATTTGCAACATAAGAAATATCAAAATGTGTTTTCAACATCCGGAGACGACCGAAAAACGTATTTTACTGAGGAGGACTTCATAATCGCCTCCAACGTCCAGACTGGAGATAAAACCAAAAAAATTGCAGGATACACCTGTAAAAAAGCAACTGTAAAGCTGAAAGAGGATACTTACACCATCTGGTACACCACTGAACTACCTTTTGCTTATTCACCTATTAACGGATTACTGCCCGACAGTAACGCGGTAATCCTCGCTGCAGAAGGCAGTAATCGCTCGTTTACGGCACAAAAAGTAACACTGAAACCTGTAACAGACACTGACCTCACTCTCCCCGCAGATGCTCAGAAAGTAACACAGGAGCAACTCCGGGACCTGAGAAGAGTAGAAATGGAAAAATTACGTAAGCGGCAACAACAGAACTAGAAACAGAAGTATCTTACATTTTTCCGCTAATTCCTATTATGAAGAGAATTCTAATAATCTTACTGACACTGGGTTTGGGCGTTGTTAACGCCCAGGCTCAGTCGTCACTAGGAAAGATCAAAGGCCAACTAACCGACCATACAACCAAAGAAGCATTACCCGCTGCAACTGTTGTATTACTACACGCAAGAGATTCTTCTGTAGCCAGTACCGCTGTTTCTGATAATAAAGGAAACTTCGAAATCAACGGTATCGCAGATGGTTCCTACCGATTATTCCTCAGCTTTATGGGGTATAAATCGGTCTATAAACCAATTACGATATCTGCAGAAAATAAGCAGATCAGCCTCGGCAATCTCGCCATGGAACACAAAGGAGTGGATCTCAAAGGCGTAGAAATCCTCGAAGAAAAACCACCTGTGGTGGTGAAAAAAGACACCCTGGAATTCAATGCCGACGCCTTTAAAACAAGACCTAATTCCGTTGTTGAAGACCTCCTGAAAAAATTACCTGGCGTAGTGGTCGACAAAGATGGCGGCATCACTGCACAAGGCCAAACCGTTACCAAAGTATTGGTAGATGGTAAACCATTCTTCGGCACTGACCCTAAACTGGCTACCAAAAACCTTCCATCTGCTATCATCGACAAAGTTCAGGTGATCGATAAGAAATCCGATCAGGCTGAATTTACTCAAATCGACGACGGACAAACAGAGAAAGCCATCAACATCGTTATCAAAAAAGATAAAAAGAAAGGCGTGTTTGGCCGCGCTATGGCGGGCTATGGAACAGACGATCGTTACGGCGTGAACTTTAATATCAACCGCTTCCGTGATAATCAACAAATGTCTATTATCGGCGGTGGTAATAATGTGAATAACCTCGGATTTACGGCGCAAAACCAAATGAGCTTCAGTCGTGGAGGAGGACCAAGTATAATGCGGATGGGTAGCGGCGCCAGTACCTCTGTTGCTCCAGGTATTACCAAAAGCTGGAACGCAGGAGCCAACTTCAGTCAAAATTATTCGAGTAAACTGATGTTGAATGGCAGTTACTTCTTTAATGACAACACTGTCAGTGTATTACAGAATACAACTCAACAAAACATTCAACCAAACTACTCTAACTTCCAATATACCAATGCAGCATCGAACACTGAAAATGCTAATAACCGGTTCAATGTGCGCATGGAATATACTATAGACTCTTTCAATGCTATTACTTTCACGCCTTCTTTGTCCGTCACCAATGCCAACACGAATTCTTACAATATTTATTCCACGCTTGGCAGCAACAACAAGGATACCATCAACAAAGGTGCTACCTACAACGACGGGCAAGGCAATACTTCTTCTTTCGGCGGAGGCCTGTTGTACAATAGGCGCTTCAAAAAGAAAGGTCGTACCATCAGTCTGAACCTGACTTATAACGATAACACCTCTAATCAGACCGGTACCGTCATTTCTACCACCACCTTCTTTAATAATGCTATCAGGAAGGATTCATCCTATAACCAGATGAATACAAACAATAGCGACAGCCGAAACTTCGGCGCTGCGCTTACCTATACAGAACCTATTTTCAAAGACAGGTACCTAGTGTTTAATTATGGTTTTACAAAGTTTACCAGCAATGCAAAACGCTTTACATATGACTTCGATCCGGCCAAGTCGGAATATAATCACCGGAACGATTCATTGAGTAATATTTTTGATAACCACACAATCAATCAGCAAACAGGACTCGCTATTCGTACGGTGAAACTGAAGTACGATTATGCTGTAGGGGTCAATTTCATGTTCAATAACCTGGATAATAATATTTATTCTTTCAGAACAGGAAAAGACAGCACCATTACACAACATACCATGAACTTCGCGCCTAATGCGACTTTCAACTATATGTTTTCTAAAACCAGAAGGTTGAAATTTAGTTATACCGGTATGACCACACAGCCTACGGTACAACAATTGCAACCAGTTCCGGACAACAGCAATGCATTGTTCGTACAACTGGGTAATCCCAACCTGAAGCCGTCCTATAACAATAGCATCAATGTACGCTATAACACCTCTAACTACCAGACTTTCCGTAGTATGTTCCTGATGTTGAATTCCAACTTCGGTAGCAATAAAATTATCAATGCAAACATCTATGATTCCACTACCGGTAAAACGATTAGTATGCCAGTAAACGTGAATGGATATTACAGCATCAGTGGTATGATGCACAATTCCATTCCATTATCCAAAACGCCAGGCCAGAACATGAATTTTGGAACCAGCATTGCATATAACCGGGATGTCTCGCTGAATAATATGCAGAAAAACTTCAGCAATACAATTAATCTGGCAGAAAATGCCAATCTAAACTATATGTTGAAGGATTGGCTGGATCTCTCTGCAGGCGGAAGTATTTCGTATAACATTGTCCGTTATACACTGACTACATCTTCCAATGCCAATTATTTAAATTACTCCTTGAATGCAGATGTCAATGTAACGCTGCCTAAAGGATTTATGATTGGGTCAGACGTGAATTACATCGCCAGCAGTGGGCTCTCTGCGGGTAATAATATCGCTTCCACCTTGTGGAATGCCAACATCGCTAAATACGTATTCCCCAAGAAACAAGGACTGATTAAATTGTATGGCTTTGATCTGTTAAGACAATACGCTTCCGTTGCCAGAACCGTTACTGATAACTATATCAAAGACACGAGGTCCAATGTACTGCAACAATACTTCATGGTCAGCTTTACTTATTTCTTGAACCGCTTCCCTAGCTCCAATAATCGCGGCGACAGACAAGGAATGGATCGCGGCATGCGCATGTACAGAGGCGGCGGTGGTGGTGGCGGGTTCAGGCCAGGTGGATTCTAATAGACTTCATTATTGCTACAATAATAAAGGCAGCAAGGACAAAATCCTTGCTGCCTTTATGTTTCAATGAGGATGTGATTACCTGGAAACGGCGCCTTTTGGCTGGGGGGCAAATACCCGCCTAATTACCCACGCTAATGTAAACGAGGGTATAATATCTGTTCCGGGGAACAACTCTTCTATAAAAGTAAATACGCTACCGAAGGAGCCTAAAGTACCACCAAACATTCGATAGAAAATAAATGCTGCGATAGGGGCCCAAACAACGTCACTTACTTCGCCTAATACAGGGATGGCATAACTGGCGCATCCCACCAGATCCAGAAATACACAGAGCCACAAATTGGGAGTATATCTTTTATCCATATTCCACCTCCGCTTTTCTTTACTTAAACAAATAACTTACCAAATCAGGCAATTGTTACAACAAAGTTAAGAATAAGTATTGTTCCATTACCACAGGTCCCTACTGGTTTGCAATTACAATTTATTTGCCCTACATTTAATGGTATTATAAACACTTAATATGCCTCAGAAAAACTCACGCCGCGATATGATAAAGAAAGTCGCTACCATGGCGGTAGCCTCTACTGCTTTATCAGGATTGGCAAACAGAGTATCGGCACACGAAAACGTTATGGAAGACAAACTGAAAGGAAAAATCAACCACTCCGTTTGCGCCTGGTGCTATCCCATCCCACTGGATGATCTCTGCAAAGCCGCAAAGAAAATCGGTATCACCTCCATTGACTTGGTGAATCCACAAGACTTTGACATCCTGAAGAAGAATGACCTTACTTGCGCCATGGTGGCCAGTAATGGGAAGGAGTGGGGTATCACCCGTGGTTTCAACAACCCGGATTACCACGATAAACTGGAAGCCTACTTCAAAGACTATATAGACGCCACTGCCAAAGCAGGCTTCAAAAACCTCATCTGCTTCTCTGGTAACCGCAACGGCCTGGATGCGCAACAAGGTATTGAAAACTGCGCCAAAGGCTTGCGTCGCCTCCTTGGATATGCAGAAAAGAAAAAAGTAACCCTCGTGATGGAGCTGCTGAACAGTAAAGTAGACCACCACGATTACCAATGCGATCACACCACATGGGGCGTGGAACTCTGCAAAACACTGGGCTCAGAAAACTTCAAACTACTCTACGATATCTACCATATGCAGATCATGGAAGGGGATGTAATTCGTACCATCCGTGATAACCACCAGTACATCGCGCATTATCATACAGGCGGCGTTCCCGGCAGACATGAAATTGACGACAGCCAAGAACTCTTTTACCCTGCTATCATGCGCGCTATCTATGATACTGGCTTCAAAGGGTATGTGGCTCAAGAGTTTATCCCTAGCCAACCGGATAAATTAGCCTCCCTGGATAAAGCCGTTCATCTCTGCGATATCTAGTCTTCCTACAACTTCTATATTGCTAAATATCAATGACATCCGTTTGAACCTTCCCTTCAAACGGATGTTTTATTTTGATTGTTATCTTCCCCCGCTTACCTTTGCCGGCATTTAGTCCACAAAAATAGTAGAGTAATGAAACAATACTACAAGAAACCATTATCATGGCTACTCGCGGAATCAGCGGATGAAAGCTCCAGGACACTGAAACGTACCCTGAACGCTTTCCAGTTGACCATGCTGGGATTGGGCGTTATTATTGGCGCCGGTCTTTTCTCGCTGACAGGGATTGCTTCTGCTAATCATGCCGGTCCGGCGGTAACACTGTCTTTCGTAGTAGCTGCCATTGGCTGTGCATTTGCCGGACTATGTTATGCGGAATTTGCCTCCATGATACCGGTGGCTGGTAGTGCTTATACTTACGCCTATACTACGATGGGCGAACTGTTTGCCTGGATAATAGGGTGGGATCTGGTGCTGGAATTTTCTGTAGGTGCTGCCACTGTTTCCATTAGTTGGTCCAACTACTTGGTGAAATTCCTCTCTAATTACAATATCTACCTGCCAGAACGATGGCTACATTCTCCTTTTGAGACTTTCACCTCTCATACCGGCGAAACTATGAGCGGCATTCTCAACCTGCCGGCTGCATTGGTGGTAGTGCTGATGTCATTGATTTTGATTCGTGGTACCAAAGGTTCCGCGATCTGGAATGCGATTGTGGTATCGCTTAAAGTAGGAGTAGTATTAGTTTTCATTGCGCTGGGCTGGAAATATATTCAACCCGCCAACTTAGTGCCTTATATCCCCGCAAATACCGGCAAATTCGGTGATTTTGGCGTTTCTGGGATCTTCCGTGGAGCGGGCATTGTATTCTTCGTATTCCTTGGATTTGATATTATCAGCACAGCCGCCCAAGAAACTAAAAATCCGCGCAGAAATATGCCCATTGGCATCTTGGGATCGCTGGCTATTTGTACAGTGCTGTTTATCCTGTTTGCGCATGTGATGACTGGACTGGCCCCATATAAAGAGTTTAAAGACAGTGGCGCACCAGTGGCTATTGCTATTGCACATACGCCTTATACCTGGCTAGGACAGGCTATTCTGCTTGCAATTATAGTAGGTTATACTTCCGTTATCCTGGTGGATTTACTGGGACAAAGTCGCGTCTTTTATGCCATGTCGAAAGATGGCTTGCTACCAAAGATTTTCTCTGAAATACATCCACGTTTTCGTACACCTTGGAAGTCCAATATCCTGTTTTGCATCTTCATAAGCGTCTTTGCAGCCTTTGTGCCATTAAAGGTAGTAGGAGAGATGACCAGTATTGGAACCTTATTGGCGTTTGTGATGGTATGCGCAGGCGTATGGATCATGCGTTATACCATGCCGGATGCGCCTCGTGCTTTCCGCACGCCACTAGTGCCATTAGTGCCTATTCTGGGTATTATTTCCTGCATGGCCATGATGGTGTCGTTGCCATTAGACACCTGGCTGCGTTTAATCATCTGGATGGCTATAGGAATGGTGATCTACTATAGTTATGGCAAGAAAAACAGCAGAGTGAGAGCAGCGGAAAAAGGCTAGAAGTGCCAATCTTCTTTCAGTATGCCCATCACTACCATGTCCACAAACTGGCCATGTAGTTTGGCGCTGTCGCGCAAAACGCCTTCTCTACAGAAGCCTAATTTAATGGGAATACGCCCACTCTGTTCATTTTGAAGAACGAAGCGTATTTCAATTTTATGTATATGGAGACGCTGGAACGCATAACTGATCAATGCTTTCGAAGCAGCGGTTGCGATGCCTTTGCCTTGGAATGCTGCACCAACCCAATAGCCAATCTCTGCTTTCTGTACCAGGTGATCCCAATTATGTAAGTCTATCACCCCGCAGAATTTGTTTTCATACCAGATGCCTAATGCAAGGGCTTCTTGCTCTTCTGTTTTACGCATCATCATTTCTATGAAGCGGAGACTATGTTCTTCATTTGTATTGTAATCCACCCAAGGAAGAAACCGGCGCAATTGCTTGCGGGAGATATCCAGTTGCTGGTATACATGCGGTGCATCTGCTGGTTGCAGTTGTTTGAGAATTAATTTATCACTAACTGGAATCTCTATCATAGCCGGGAAAAGGAATAAAAGAGGCTAAACTAATAAAAAAAGCGGGAACCCATAATGGGTCCCGCCTTTACCTTTGCACCTGAACTAATTTAGTTATTGGCCAGTAACTGCTGTCTGGTCATATCCTTCACTACCTGTTGTGCATAAAGCACAGCCATCCTTGTGGTGGTAGGAGGATCAAATGATTTGGACTGAACGGAATACAGTAACTGTCCGCTCTGCAGATCGTACAGGTTACCTTCCCATTGGTACTTCGTATTTACTGAATAATATCCAGGCTGACTGCCATACCACCAGGAGTAATATGGCCAGAAACCATAAGGGCCATATGGGTAATATGCCGCACTAGGCACATATTGTCTTTGCCTTGCTTTATCCAGCATTACAATAGTCAACACCTGGTTTGCACCACTGCTACGCAGTTTGCCGACTACCTGTTTTTCTCCCATTTTGCCAAACTCCTGTGGACCAAATTCCTGCAGGGCTGACGAAGCATTATATCCTTTCCGTCTCAGTTCAGAAACCGTATAATTTTCCATCTGGCTACGGAGCGCCATATCCTTTTGAGGAACCATGGCAAACACCAATATTTTCTGATCTTTTTGCAACTGATGTGCACCATTAGCCCTCCATGAAGAAGTCACCTTTGTACTGGTACATGCCGTTGCAGTAAGTATCGCCAGCGCAGCTATTAAAAATCCCAGCTTTTTCATATACCCTCCTTTGGTTTTTGAATACGTTTATTGTTAGACGTACCAAGAGGCAATATGTAACATGCAACACCTTGTTTTAACATTCTTTTTAGGTTTGTTAACGTATTGCTACTGAACACATTAGAATAATATTAATACAATAAAAAAGGAGACATTTTCGTTGCGAAAATGCCTCCTAGAAATATTAAAAACAACTTGTTTTGTTAGTAGTTGATAACCTGCTCCTCTATGCTTGCTGGGATATCTCTGAATTCGTATAGTTGTGTGCGTAATTGCGGTTCGAAACCTGCTTCACGGATCGCTTCCTGCATAGAGCGGTAAGTAAAGCGATGAGGAGCTCCTGCTGCACTAACTACGTTTTCTTCAATCATGATAGATCCGAAGTCATTTGCACCTGCATGCAAACACAGTTGCGCTACTTGTTTACCTACTGTCAACCAGGAAGCCTGAATATTTTTGATATTAGGCAGCATGATACGACTCATAGCAATCATACGGATATATTCTTCTGCGGTAGTCATGTTATGCACACCACGGATACGGGCCAGCAGCGTATCTACATCCTGGAATGTCCAAGGAATGAACGCAGTGAAACCGTAATGTCCTTCTGGTTTTTCACTTTGTACCTGACGAATATCCACCAAGTGCTCAAAGCGCTCCAGTACAGTTTCTACGTGACCAAACATCATAGTGGCAGAAGAAGCAATGTTCAGCTTATGTGCTGCACGCATTACATCCAACCATTCCTGTGCACCACATTTGCCTTTGGAAATCAGTCGACGTACACGATCATTCAATATTTCAGCACCTGCACCTGGCAAACTATCCATACCAGCTTCTTTCAGTGCTCTCAGCACTTCAATGTGGGTACTCTTTTCCAGTTTGGTGATATGTGCCACTTCAGGGGGCCCGAGTGTGTGTAAACGTAATTCAGGATACAGTTGCTTCAACTGCTTGAAAAGATCGACATAGAAAGACAAGCCCAATTCAGGGTGATGACCTCCTTGCAGCAATAACTGATCGCCACCATATTTCAGGGTTTCATCAATTTTGCGTTTATACTCTTCAATATCAGTGATATATGCTTCTGCATGTCCCGGGATACGGTAGAAATTACAAAACTTGCAGTTGGCCGTGCACACGTTGGTAGTGTTCACGTTCCTGTCTATCTGCCAGGTAACTTTACCATGTGGTACCTGCTGCTTGCGCAATTCATTGGCAATCTGCATCAGTTCTGCCAATGGTGCATTTTCAAATAAAAATACTCCTTCTTCTGCAGTCAGAAATTCAAATTGCTGCGCCTTCTTATATAACTCCTGTAGTTCCATTGTACTTTCCTTAAAAGTTGACGGCTAAACCGAAACAAAGGTAGTGTAATTGGTTATATATAATGCGCAGGAATCTTTCAACCATATAATTGGCCGTTAGAACAAAAATATTTTATACGAAAGGTTTTAAATGTTAAATTTAGATAAATACGATACCCACATCTTCCCCAACATGGTAAAACCATTTCTGTTATGCATCGTGCTGCTCCTGGCAGCATCATGTTGTTACCAGCAAGCCAACGCAAGTACATCCCGCGCTGAAATCCCTTATGCCACTGAAAGACTAGATCAAGACAGCATTCCCAATTCCATTCTGCTGACGAAATTCAAATTCAAGCAATATTATGGAGGCGTTGTGGTGATTCAGGCTGTACTTAAAGGACACCCAGATACCCTACAGTTTATCCTTGACACCGGGAGTGCCGGCATCTCCCTAGACACTGCTACAGCAGTCAGACTCGGACTTCATCTCGTCCCATCCGACAGAACCGTCAAAGGACTGGCAGGCACCAAATTAGTATCCTTTGCGATGGATCAAACCCTGATCCTTCCTGGATTAGTGGTGGATAGTCTTGACTTCCATATTAATGATTATGAATTAATTAGCCAGGTTTATGGACTACAAGTAGACGGTATCATCGGGTATGGGTTACTAAGTCGTTATATCGTTACCGTAGATTATGATCTGGAGGAGATAGGCATCTATTCTCCTGGCAAATATCTCTATCCAAGAGGTGGCATGACGCTGCGCCCTTCTTTGACTACCATCCCAATTATTGCTGCACCGGTGCGTAATGGCAAAACCAACACCAGTAACCGATTCTTTTTCGATACAGGTGCAGGTATGTGCTTGTTGCTTTCCAATCAATTTGTAAACGACAGCGCCATAATGGCTGATAAAAAGCGTCGGAGGAAAATCATCCAAACAGAAGCCCAGGGCTTGGGAGGTCGTATGCAGATGAACCTGACCACTATTCAGGAGTTTAAAGTAGGCAACTATATTTTCCGTAATGTGCCCACTTACCTATTTGACGACACTTACGGCGTTACTTCCTATCCATACCTGGGAGGTATGATTGGGAATGATCTCCTGCGTAGGTTCAACCTCGTTCTCAATTATCCGAAAAAAGAAATTTACCTTTTACCTAATACCCATTTCAGGGATATATTCGATTATTCCTATACCGGATTGATTATCTATCTCATTGATGGTCAAGTAGAAGTAACGGATGTCATCAAAGGATCTCCTGCTGAAAAAGCAGGCTTCAAAAAGGGGGATATTATTCTTGCAATCAATAACAACATGGGGCCAAATCTCCAGGTTTTCCGTGAGATGTTGAAAAGTATTGGTACCAGGGCAGTGATACTTATTCGCAGGGATAAGGATCTTTCCATTAAAAAATTACCAATAAAAAGTATTCTTTAACGTTATTTGTGGCATGTGGCGAATCTATTGGATACTCATTGTGATTGCCGCTGCCTGTACAAATGCAAGCGCACAGCGCAAGAACACATCAGCGGAACCAGATAACACCAAGCCAGTGAGCGTAATCCCGTTCACCTTGGTCAATAACCATATCGTTTTCCCTGTTACCTTATCCGGTAGCAGTGATACGTTACATTTTATTTTCGACAGTGGAGCAGAGGTAACGGTAATGAATACACGCACTGCCGAAAGACTCAAAATGCCAAGCAATCGACAGGCGTTCATGAGCGGTGTTAACAACGGCATGATACAGGTGCCTGTCGTGACAATAAACGCACTGTATATCAAGGACATACGAATGCCTTATGTCAATGCCTACCTGGAAGACTTACGAGATCTGGGCAATGAAAAAACCAGTATTGATGGCGTTATCGGGGTGGCGTTGATGAGGACATATATCATCAGGATTGATTACAAAAATCAGCAGTTGATGTTATTTCCGAATGGCAAAACAAAAGTGAATACAGCCGGGCAGTTGATACATTTTCAGCTCAATTACACCACACCGGTTGTAGAAGCATCCATTAAATTGCCGAATGGTACTGCCCTGATGGGGAATTACCACGTTACCACTGGCGGTGATTATGGGCTACTGTTTAACTGGCCTTTTGTGGAAAAGTATAAACTAAATACCATCTTGCCCACCATCAACACAGATAAAGTGCAGGATATGGCAAAAGTGCTATATTACATCAACAGTAGTATACCACAATTGCAAATGGCCGGCAGAACTGTGAACAGCGTGCCTATTAGCTATTCCAAGGACGTGGACGACGTAGGCGTATTTGTGGAAATTGCTGGCGCTATTGGCTACGAGGTATGGAAACATTTCACTGTAACCATCAACTACAACAAAAAAGAGCTCTTTCTAGAATAGATTGACCCATAGTTCCATATAAGGGATTATCTTTACTTTTACCCTCAACTATCAAACAGGCATATGATTCATTACAATAAATTCACCTTAGCGAACGGGCTCCGTGTAATAGTACATGAGGATCATACCACTCCGATGGCGGTCCTGAATGTACTTTACGATGTAGGAGCGAGAGATGAAAATCCGGAACAGACAGGCTTTGCACACCTCTTCGAACATTTGATGTTTGGTGGCTCTGTCAATATTCCTGAATATGATGAGCCGCTGCAAATGGCGGGCGGTGAAAACAACGCCTACACCACCAGCGATCTTACGAACTACTATATCACACTACCCGCAGAAAACATCGAAACGGCCTTCTGGCTGGAAAGCGACCGTATGTTGTCGCTGGCCTTCACAGAGAAGAGTTTGGATGTACAACGGAAAGTGGTTTGTGAAGAGTTCAAAGAGCACTACATCAACAAACCTTACGGCGATGTATGGCATAAAATGCGCGCCCTGGCTTATCAAGCGCACCCTTACCGCTGGATGACTATCGGCAAGGAACTCTCTCACATTGAAGACGCCAAACTGGAAGATGTAAAAGCATTCTTCTTTAAATATTATCGTCCTATCAATGCGATCTTGTCTGTTGGTGGTAATGTAACCACAGAACAGGTGAAAGCGCTGGCAGAGAAATGGTTTGGGGATATTCCTTCAGGTGAAAAATACAATCGTAACTTACCGCAGGAACCCGAACAATCTGCACCACATGTGCTGGAAATAAAAGCCAATGTACCGCTGGATGCATTGTATAAATGCTACCATATGCAGGCGCGTTCAGACAAACGCTATTATGCCGCAGATCTTATCTCTGATATTCTCGGCGGTGGTGGCGCTTCCCGTCTGCACCAGGTACTGGTAAAAGAGAAAAAACTCTTCTCCAATATCGAATGTTATCACTTTGGCAGCCTAGATGCCGGATTGCTGACTATTGAAGGCAAACTGGTGAAAGGAGTGAAAATGAAAGATGCTGAAAAAGCCATCCAAGTAGAACTGGAGAAGCTGAAACAGGAGATCATTCCGGAAAGAGAACTCCAAAAAGTTAAAAATCGTGTCGAAAGCTTGTTGGCATTTGAAGATATGAGCCTGCTCAATCGCGCCAATAACCTGGCCTTCTACGAACTCCTCGGCGATGCAGAACTGATGAATAAAGAATTCAGTAACTACGAAAACGTTACGACTGAAGAAATTCATCGCGAAGCCCAGGTGCTGTTTGACGAAAAGAACTCCAACACAATTTATTATTACGCTGAAAACTGATGATGTGTAGCCATGCTGCTACCCATCGGCCAAAACATTAGACGATGAACAGAAGTATTCCTCCTGCGATTAAAGATGCTGTGGAGTTTGATATAAGTCTTAAGCCTTACGAAAAATTCACCCTCGATAACGGTATTCCTGTTTACGTGGTTAAATCCGACGAACAGGATACGCTTCAGTTGGAAATGGTGTTCCCTGCTGGTACCTGGTATGAAAGTCAGAGTATGGAAGCGCAGGCGACCAATTTCCTAATGAAAACCGGTACCAGCAAGCATACAGCCCTCGAGATAAACGAAAGCATTGAGTATTATGGCGCCTATCTGAACCGTAATACTTACCATGAAAACGCTACTTACACGCTGCATTGCCTCACCAAGCATACGGATGTACTGCTTCCTGTGATGCAGGAGGTCATTTTAGACCCTGTATTCCCTGAAGAGGAGCTTAACATCTACAAGCAAAATCAGAAGCAAAAACTGGCTGTAAACCTCCAGAAATGCGATTTTGTGGCCAATCGCTTCATCGATCAGTACCTGTTTGGTGAGTTCCATCCTTACGGCCGTGTGAGCTCCATGATGGGATATGATGCCTTGCAAAGAGAAGTCCTGGAAGGTTTCTACAAGAAACACTACACCTACAACAACTGTAAAATCTTTGTTGCTGGTCATCTTCCGGAAAATATGATCGAACTGCTGAATAAATATTTCGGTAGCTCTAAATGGAATGGCGAATCCAAAATTCTACGACTGGACCTGCCTATTCAGCCAGCAGAAGAAAAGAAATTCAGAATTTTTAATGATGAGAATGGTGTACAGGGAGCTGTTCGTATAGCAAGACCTTTCCCTAACCGCTACCATCCTGATTTTCCGAAGATGCTGGTGCTGAATACCATTTTCGGCGGCTATTTCGGTTCCAGGCTGATGAGTAATATCAGGGAGGAAAAAGGTTATACTTACGGTATCTATTCCCAACTGTATAACTTCCGCCAGGTAAGTGCCATTAACATCCAAACCGAAGCCGGACGCGACGTATGCGAAGCTACCATCGCAGAGGTGTACAAGGAACTGGAACAACTGCAAAACGTAGTGATTCCACAAGAAGAACTGGACCTTGTACGTAACTACATGATCGGTTCCATTCTCGGCGATCTGGATGGCGCATTCCAGATTATCCAACGCTGGAAAAACTTGATCCTCAATGATCTGGACGAAAATTACTTCTATAACAACATCAACGTCATTAAAACCATCACTGCCGAAGAACTGCAACATCTGGCGAAACAGTATATGTCGCCTGCAGATTTTTATGAACTGGTAGTGATCTAATCTGGTTAATAATGAAATACATCATCATCTGCCTGTTGCTGTTCGCTGCCACCAGCAAAGGTATTGCACAGACACAGGCAGAGATGAATAAACAAGCCAACGAAGCTTATAAAACGGCTGATAAACAGTTGAATGATATCTACCAAAATATCATGAAAGACTATTCAGCGAATAAGACCTTCACTACCAATCTCCGCGATGCACAAAGACTGTGGATACAATTCCGGGATGCCCAGGTAAAAGCCATGTATCCAGAGCCAGCCAAAAACTATGGCAGCATGTTTCCCGTGTGTAAAGCCAATTACCTCACCGAACTGACCACCCAACGTATAGAAGCACTTCGGGTATGGATCAACGGCCTGCCTCCAGGAGAAACCTGCAGCGGTTCCGTGGGAGCCCGACATTAAGTCTTTGTTTCGAATTAGTATTTTTCGGCATATAATCATATTTTTGTCGCATAGATAGATATCCTATGCGAAACCTGACCCTATACTCGCCATTTTCGGGTGTGCTACATCGTACGCCCAGCAGCAGGCAAACCCGCTCGATATTATCGAAGCCAGGTACCAGCAATGCCTTGCCAAAAGCAACAACATGTATAACTGTGCCTCCATGTATTACCGGGCGCTCGATAGCACCCTTTCCGCAACGGTACAGCAATTAAACGCTCACCTGGATGCTACTGCCATCGGCAAGTTCCAGTCTGAACAAGTTAGTTGGGAAGAGAAAAAAGATGCGTATTTCAAAAAGATAGACGAACGCGTGGAGAAGCTACACAAAAGCACCATGCAAGGCCTAGACGACGATATGATTTCTACTGATAACAAAGCTGCTTTCCTGAAAGAGCGGTTGTCGGAGTTGTATCGCGAATACGAGATTTAGTACGGCTCTAAACGGCTGAAGCATATAACACCTACACCTGCAATTAGTACCGCCGCGTTATGCGGCGGTCCCTTTCAATAATATTCATTCGGATTCCTGCTAAAACCTTTCCTGGTGGCGCAACCAGCGCTCTGGTATTTCATTGTTGCTGGCCAACAGATAGTCGTTGTATGCACATGGTACAAACTCACTGTCTGGTAATTGCATCCACCAGCGTCCTGTTTTTTTGCTTTTCAGGAACACGGTATCTATATCGGAAAAGGCTATATGAAATTCCCAGAAGGAATCACGATGTTCCAATAATGCTTCTTTGTTTTTGATGGCCCTACCATCCATAAAATACCAGATCATTTGTGAAATCTGGCGTGCAGTCAGGTTTTCCTTATCTTTCTCAGGACGATAACCATAAATACCGAAGCTGCTTAAGCGACTACTCATGCCCGCATATCGCGCCAGCAGGCAACCTTCTTCTCCGCTGAAACCGTTAGGAGAGAGGTGGTTGGCAGGAGCGTCTGTATGGCGGATGATATTGATATCCAGGCTAAACATATCGGAATGACGTAACACTGGTTCTGCTTCTTCCATATTCTCCCGTATTCTTCCTAAACGGTAGCAATCGAACCGCAGTTTATCCAGCGTTTCTAACATTCTTGGATGTACGAAATAGCTTTGGAAGCCCAGGTGATTATAATGACGGAGGTAATTAGGTTGTTCTGTGAGCATATCCATGAGGAAACGTTCACTGCGAATATTGGAATCTTCTTTCAGGTCAATCAACGCATCCGCCACAGTGGCTTCAATGATGAGTTGTTGAGAAGCATATGCTTTGTATTGTGCATAAGTGAGATCATGAGATCCACCGAGGATGATAACGGTTTTATTGGACTGTAATACTTCTGCCAAAACGGTTTTCATGGCAGCATATGCATCAGCGAGGAATGCGCCGGAGCGAAGGTTTCCCACATCTGCCAATTTAATATCCCGATGCCAGTTGTAAAGACGGTATAATTCCCGGCGAATCATATCAGGGCCGTTGGTGCCTGTTCTATTGGAATCGCTGCCTCTTTCTTCGCCTACTCCCAGCAGGATGATATCTGCGGCATCAATATCGGGAATATGATTGGCTTCATATGCGTCAATAATGCCACCAACCTGGAATGCATCATACTCCAGATCATCATTCAGCAAAGCTTTGGAAACAGGGTGCAGAAAATCCTGCAAGTGCGAAAAATCAGCCATCAGTTAATAGGATTTAATGATGGCAAACGTACAACAAGAATTTTAATTAAGAATCAAAGCAAAACGCTAAAATATGGGCACAACATATACACACAGAAGAGTGGGGACTCAACTGCTATTAGTTCTTATGAATAATGAATTCGAATGGTTTATGCGCCTTGCGGGAGATTGCTTTCTCCAGCACGGAACGTTTGTTATAAACTTTACTTCTGTTACAGTTGGCTACTTCTACTACAGCACACAGATAATCCATAGTCTCAATTAACGTCAACATCTCACTGATCTGTCTAACGGCAGATTGAATTTGCTGCTCTGTGTACTTATCTTCATGTAGCAGGATCAATAAATCTCTATCTACAGGTTTCATGAAAAATGATTGTAATTCCCCGAAAATATTGTTTGGTCAGGTATTCATGGGATAAAGATAAGGCTAATGCTTTTGTGCCGTAGGAACGTGGGTATTAATGCATTCTTTTTTTGTTCATGGTGGGACATCCGCAATCGTTTTTCTTAAATACCTTGCATCCTTCCATAGCCAGACTTCCACAAAGAAGAACAATTACCACCCATTTTATCTTATTCATACTGATGATTATATACTTATGCTTTAAATAATTCCTGCCTCAGAGTTTACCTTTTCTTAACAATGTCCATTTGTAATTTAAGCTAAATTCGCAAAAAAAATTTAATTATTTGTCCACAATCCTGTCTCCCAGAAAAATTCTTGTCGTGCCGTTGGATTGGGGCCTTGGACATGCCACCAGGGATATTCCTCTGATCCATGAAATGCTAAACGCAGGATGTAAAGTTTTTATTGCTGCTGAAGGCAAACATGCTGCTCTTTTACAACAGGAATTCCCTGATATCACTATCTTTCCGCTGCCTGGATATCGTATTCAATATGCGCAAAAAGGGAAGTTTTTCGGCTTGAAAATTATTCAACAGATTCCTAAAATTTATTGGGCTGTTAAGAATGAACAGAAATGGTTGAAAAAGATGGTGAAAGAGCATGGCATTGATGCAGTTATTTCCGATAACCGATTCGGGCTGTACCATAAATCTATCCCTACTGTTTTCATCACGCATCAATTGCTGATTAAGACGCCATTCGGGGGTTGGATTGAACGTACATTGATGAAAATCAACTACAATTTCATCAAGAAATACAGCGCCTGCTGGATACCAGATTTTACTGGCGATAATAATCTTTCCGGAGAGCTCGCGCATCCGGCTATATTACCGCCACATACTACTTACCTCGGTTGCCTTAGCCGATTTGAGCCCAAGGAAGACGTAAAGAAAAAATATGATCTGCTGGTGCTGATCTCTGGGCCTGAACCACAACGCTCCAACCTGGAGCAAATGGTCATCTCCCAAATCAAAAATTTATCTATTACTGCATTGATTGTCAGTGGAAAACCTGGCACTCCGCAGTCAGAAGAAATAGCGCCAGGCGTAACCCAAGTGAATCATTTGAATGCCACTGATTTAAATGATGCGATGCTGGCGTCTGATATGGTATTGAGCCGTTCTGGCTATACTACCTTGATGGATCTAGTGAAGCTGAATAAAAAGGCGATTTTGGTTCCTACTCCAGGACAATCGGAGCAAGTTTATCTGGGCGAATTCCTCATGGAGAAAGGTTTCTTTTACTCTTTATCTCAGGAAGAATTTAGCCTGGAACATGCGCTGAAAGAGGCTGCTGCCTTTCCTTTCAAGTCTTTCCAACACGAACAAGATATGACACGATATAAAGCGGTGGTGCAAGATTTTATCAAATCTCTCCAATAACAGTTTCTGTTTTTTGATCTATTTGTCGTCCCTGCCCGGCGGGCAGGGACGACAAATAGGAGAGTTTTGCTACCGCAGACACGGAGTCCTTTGGCTAAATATTTTTCACATCAGCACCGATGTAGATTTTCCCATCTACAATAGCTACGGGACGTTTCAAGAAGGAATATTCTTCCAGAATGAGATCATGATATTCTTTTTCTGTCAACTGCTTTTCGTGAAGCCCCATTGGACGGTACTTCTGGGAACGTCTGCTAAATAATGCCTCATAACTACCCGCCAAATCTTTCATTTCTTTTAACTGATCTGCTGTAATTTTTTCCTTTTTTATATCTTGTAATACAAAGCCTCGTGCTGATGCCTGTGTTTCTTCCAAGATCTTCTTGCAGGTTCCGCAGGTGGAAAGATGATATATCTTTTTCATATCTGTAATTTCAAGTAACAAATGTAATTTTTCCCCTCAGATATTCTCTCAAAGGAATACTGACAGGCATCCCTTAATTTTGTACATTCAAATTAATACTCGTAGGTTTAGCGATGCAAAAGAAACTATTTTTACTGGATGCTATGGCATTGATCTACAGGGCTTATTACGCCCTGATTAGAAATCCGCGCATGACCAGCACCGGGCGTAATACCAATGCGCAGTTCGGATTCACTACAACATTACTGGATCTCATCAATAAAGAAAAACCAACTCACCTGGCCGTTGCTTTCGATACGCATGCCCCCACGGAAAGACATACCACATTCACCGACTATAAAGCCAATCGTGAAGATGCACCGGAAGATCTCCTGGATGCACTTCCTGATATCCGCCGCATCCTGGAAGGATTTAACATTCCTTTGCTGGAAGTAGATGGTTATGAGGCAGATGATGTGATCGGTACCCTCGCCTGGCAGGCTGCGGATGCTGGTTACACCGTGTATATGGTAACGCCAGATAAAGACTACGGTCAACTGGTTCGGGATAATATCTTTATCTATAAGCCGCCATACATGGGTAGCAAGGAAGAAATCATGGGCCCTAAAGAGGTTTGCGACAAATGGCAGATCAAAAGTGTGTCCCAAGTAATTGATATCCTTGGCTTAATGGGTGATGCGGTGGATAATATTCCTGGTATCGCAGGCGTAGGGGAGAAAACCGCTATGAAGCTGCTGGCACAATATGAAACACTGGAAAATGTGTTGGAAAATGCAGATGCCATCGGTGGAAAAATGGGAGAGAAGATCAAAGCAGGTAAAGAGAACGCCTTGTTATCCAAACAATTGGCTACCATCATCACTGACGTGCCAGTGGCTTTCCATGAAGAAGACTTCTGCCTGAAAGAATATAAACGCGATGTACTCACGGATATCTTCACGGAGTTGGAGTTTAAAACATTGGGCAAGCGTATTCTGGGCGATAACTTCGCTTCTACTGGCGCCAACCAAGAAGCACCAGCAAGACCTTCTGCCGTGCAGACAGACCTCTTCGGTAATGTAACCGCTACAGCAGAAGCGCCAACTGCAGCTCCTTCAGAAGAAGGCATCGGCGGTAGCTTCATCGCTCCAGAAAAAAATATCAATAATACCCCGCACCAATACCACCTGATCGATACCCCTGAGAAAAGAGCAGCACTCATCAAAGACCTGCTCCAACAAAAGGAATTAGCTTTCGATACAGAAACTACCGGCAAAGACCCTAATGAAGCGGATATCGTTGGTATGAGCTTCTCTTGGAAAAAAGGAGAGGCTTATTATATACCGATGCCGGCAGATCGGGATGCGGTGATCAGCATACTGAATGAATTCAAGCCTTTGTTTGAAAATGAATCTATCCTTTTTGTAGGTCAGAACCTCAAATATGATATGATCATTCTCAAATGGTATGGCTTTGAAATAAAAGGGCTCGTGTTTGATACCATGCTAGCCCATTACCTGGTGGAGCCAGAAGGCAGACGCAGTATGGATTACCTGGCTGCGCAATACCTTGGTTATGAACCTGTCTCTATTGAAACATTGATCGGCAAAGGGAAAAATCAACTCAGCATGCGCGATGTGGAAGTAGAAAAGGTATCCGATTACGCAGCGGAAGATGCAGATGTGACCTTGCAATTGAAAGAGGTCTTCGCGCCTATGTTGCCCACCAAACAAGTGGAAAAAGTTTTCTTCGATGTGGAAAACCCACTGACTAAAGTGCTAACAGATATGGAATACGAAGGTATTGCCATTGATACCAAAGCACTGGCTGATTATTCCCGCGAACTGGAAACAGAAATCAGAAGAGCCGAAGAAAGTGTTTATGAGCAAGCTGGCGAACGATTTAAGCTGGCGTCTCCCAAACAACTCGGCGAAATACTCTTCGAAAAACTGCAACTGGATCCAAAAGCCAAAAAAACGAGGACAGGACAATATGCTACTGGGGAAGAGGTGCTGCAAAAGCTGTCTTCTAAACATAAAATCGTAGAAGATATCCTCATCTTCCGCGAATTGAGCAAACTGAAATCCACCTACGTAGACTCGTTACCGTTATTACTGAATAAACGCACCAACCGTATCCACACTTCTTATAATCAGGCAGTTGCGGTGACCGGTCGTTTGTCTTCCAATAATCCAAATCTGCAGAATATACCTATTCGTACAGACAGAGGTCGTGAAATCCGTAAGGCGTTCATTCCACGCAATGAGGAATTCCAGTTACTGTCTGCCGACTACTCCCAGATAGAACTGCGTATCATCGCTGCGATCAGTAAGGATGAACAGATGATGGAAGCATTCCGTTCTGGTACCGACATTCACGCGGCTACTGCGGCAAAAGTGTATAATGTGCCACTGACAGAAGTGACATCTGATATGCGCCGAAATGCGAAGAGTGTGAACTTTGGTATTATTTATGGAGTAAGTGCGTTCGGATTGTCAGAAAATCTGGGCATCAGCAGGTCTGAAGCCAAGACGTTGATAGACAACTACTTCTCTCAATATCCTGCCATTAAGCAATACATGGAAGACCAGGTGAAATCTGCACAGAAAAAAGGCTATGTAGAAACGATCTTGGGGCGAAAACGCTGGCTGAAGGATATTAATTCATCCAACGCAGTAGTAAGAGGTTTTGCAGAACGAAATGCGATCAACATGCCGATCCAGGGTACTGCCGCAGACATGATCAAGCTGGCCATGATATCCATTCACAAAGCCTTTAAAGAAAATGGATTTAAATCCAGGATGATCCTGCAAGTACATGACGAGCTTGTCTTTGACGCACATCGTTCCGAAATAGAAATAATAAAACCTGTAATTCTTGATTGCATGCGTAATGCCTTGCCATTGGCCGTTCCTGTAGAAGCAGAAATGGGTATTGGTAATAACTGGCTGGAAGCGCACTAACTAAGATATACTGTGGCCCATTATATGTTCAGGCAGCCGGATGATGCACATCCGGCTACCTGCTCGACTTATTGAATCCCAAAACCTGAATATAAATATTCCCAAAAGTTTTTGACTCGTTATCGACATGATCTTGACAAAGCACCTGCAATTGTTGCCGTGCACACTACAACACTTTGAACTGTTCCTTCAAGGTAGTGATGTATTGGCAAACCATCTGGGTATTAGCATCTCAGAAAACTGGATTGAATACCCAGAAGTAATTCTTGTTACCTATGATAAGCTACGAAATGACCCTACCTTATTGGGCTGGTTTTTCTACATGGTCATCCACCAAGAAAAAAGAGAACTGATAGGAGCAGGTGGTTTCAAAGGAAAACCCGATGCCAATGGCATTGTGGAAATTGCCTATGAAATCAGTCCCGAACACAGGGAACAAGGCCTGGGAACCGAAATGGCCCAAGCCCTGATCAATTTTGCCTTTGGTCATTCATATGTAAAAAGTGTAATTGCCCATACTGAAGAGGAATATAATGCCTCTGTTAAAATATTACAGAAAATTGGAATGTCATTCGCTGGAGCCATGAAAAACAAGGATGATGAGGCTCTCTGGGAATGGAAAATCACCCGTGAACAATTCGAAAAAGACCTCGTTTTACACGCAGCAGAGAGACCTGAGCAGTAACCCGCTCATCAAACTTTTAGCTTTTTGAAAGGGCTGTTTCCCTTATATTTGGTCCTTTGATAAAAAATTCAGTCAATATTATATGATGAAGAAATGGCTCATATGTGCTGCTGTTTTCTGCAGTACAGCGGCATTTGCGCAAACCGCCACCAACATAGAGGGCAGCAAATACCAATTCACCACTATTAAGAACATGGACGCCTTTGATGTTCAGAACCAAGGCCGTACCGGTACTTGCTGGTCTTTCTCCGGCATGTCTTTCCTGGAATCCGAACTGCTCCGCAATGGCAAAGGAAAAGGCCTGAACTTGAGCGAAATGTTCGTAGTGCGTAAAATGTACCCTTTAAAAGCGGACAACTTTGTAAGAATGCACGCTAAAGCCAACTTCGGCGAAGGTGGCGGATTCCCTGATGATATCCTCTGCCTCCGTGAATATGGTCTGGTTCCTCAGAGCGTATACGATGGCAACCGCCAGAAATCATACAACCACGCAGAAATGGAAAGTCTGCTGGAAGGCTTGGTAACCAAAGTAGGTAACTCCAATGGTACCATCAATCCTGAATGGAAAAAAGCTTTTGACGGCATCCTGAATGCTTACATGGGCGATGCTCCTGCTAAATTCGACTATAACGGTAAATCCTATACGCCGCAGTCTTTCGCTAAAGAACTGGGACTGAATGCTGATGATTATGTACTGATCACTTCCTTCACTCACCACCCATACAACGCACCATTTGTACTGGAAGTACCAGACAACTGGAACTGGGAAAAAGCATATAACGTAGACATGAACGATTTCACCAACATCGCTGAAAACGCTATCATGAACGGTTATACCATTGCATGGGCTGCTGACGTAAGCGAAAAAGGCTTCAACTTTAAAGAAGGTCTGGCGATCGTTCCTGATAAAGATTGGTCTGATATGTCTGCCGAAGAAAAGAAAAATGCATTCCTGCAACCTGTTCAGGAGAAAACTATCACTGCTGAAGTGCGCCAACATGCTTTCGATAACTACGAAACTCAGGACGACCACGGTATGCACATCGTAGGTATGGTGAAAGACCAGAACGGTAAAAAATACTTCCGTGTTAAAAACTCTTGGGGTACTGAAAACTTCGGTCAGGGTTACTTCTACGCTTCCCTGCCTTACTTCCAGTATAAAACCACTAGCTACATGGTAAACAAAAAAGCTTTACCTGCTGACGTTGCAAAGAAATTGGGAATTAAATAAGGTCTGTACTGGCTTTGTTAGAGTAAGATATTTCCCATAAAAAAAGATCCCGCCTTCGTGGCGGGATTTTTTTATGTCTTTTTTATTTTTTTGACGATGTCAACCAAAAGAAATTGACAACGTCCACTTTGCTTGGTATCAATGTTTTAGGAGATCGCTTCAAAGCTGCCAATACCTTCACGTATCAGTTCAGGTACATCGCCGGTACAATCCACCACCGTGGAAAATCCAATACCACCGGGACCGCCATCTACCACTATATCTACTTGCTTACCGAATTTTTCATAGATCACTTCTGGATCAGTATACTCTTCTACGTTATATTCTATGGGCAGCGTAGTACTCATGATAGGATTGCCCAACTCGTTTACGATCGTCCGACAAATATTATTGTCAGGAACCCTTATACCCACCGTGTCTTTTTTTGTTTTCAACAACTTGGGTACCATTTTACTGGCGTTAAAAATGAAAGTATATGGCCCCGGAAGCGCCTTCTTCAACATACGGAAAATAGGCGTATCCACACTTTTCGCATAATCGGAGAGATGGCTAAGATCATAACAGATAAAGGAGAAATTGGCTTTCTTCGGATCTATCTGCTTAATGCGCGCTACACGCTCTATCGCTTTCTGCTGGGTAATATCACACCCTAACCCATACACAGTATCTGTAGGGTAAATAATCACACCGCCATCTTTCAAACATTCGATAATCGTCTTGATATTGCGGGGATTTGGGTTATCCGGATGTACATGTAAAAGCATATTCAAATTTAACGAAAATGCATGTCAATTTATCTTACTAACTTTCCGGCCGATTTTTCTAAACCTACTTGGATGAAGCTTAAAGGAATTGTTCCGAGAATGTGGAGGAGATTGAAACGTGTGCTACTGGTCTTATTTATTGCCCATTTCGTATATATCATTATCCTGAAATGGGTGAATCCGCCCATTACCATCACACAGATCTCCAGTTGGTTCAGCCTCTGGGGAACCGATAAAAAACTTCATAAAACCTGGGTGTCTTATAACGACATTTCTCAGCACGCCAAGTTGGCGGTGATAGCCAGTGAAGACCAGCTTTTCACAGATCATGATGGCTTCGATTATAAATCGATCGAAAAAGCCATGAAACATAATGCTACCAGCAAAAAAATTCGTGGGGCCAGTACAATCAGTCAGCAAGTAGCCAAGAATGTATTTCTTTGGCAGGGTAGAAGCTGGGTCAGGAAGGGGTTGGAAGTCTATTTTACCTTCATGATTGAAAAAATATGGGGGAAACAACGCATCCTGGAAGTATATCTGAATGTGGCGGAAACCGGAGAAGGTCTCTTTGGATTTGAATCTGCCGCCCAGGCTTATTATAATAAAAGCGCCGCTCAACTCAACAGAGAGGAAGCGGCCATGATTACCGCTGCGCTTCCAAATCCTGTAAAATATACCGTGAATCCACCTGCGCGCATTACTGCATACAGGCAACGAAAAATCCTCATCCAGATGCGCAATATTGCTGCGGACCCTGATATCGCGGAACTGGTTACAAGTCAGAAATAGGAGCGCCTTGTAATAGCTGCTCCACTGCCGCTACTGCATGCGCTTCGCGCTGCTCATAACTGCCGTGTATATCCACAAATGGAACGCCTGATTGCATGGCGATATCACGGTAAATATTATAGAAATACTGGCGCATTTCAGGCTCGGGGTACTCCCGTTGAGGATCTTCCTCCCAAGGCAAGTCGATGTTGGTAAGGAGATACAGGTCACATTCCTGTGCTGCAATCATTTGAAGGATTTGATGGTCGCAGTCGCCATATTTATGTTCACTCCACACCTTAATCACATACAAATCGGTATCGCAGACCAATAAGTTATTGGCGGTAGCCGCATACTGTTTTTCCAGCGCCAATTGCCCTTCGGCTATGCTTAGCAGGTCTTCTTGTACGTACGGCCTATCCAATTGGGCAATGTACTCGCGGGCATATTCCGGTGTCCAGGTGGTATGAAATCTCCGGGCCAGCATTTCACTCAGCGTACTTTTTCCTGTAGACTCAGGACCTATAACAACTACTTTTTTCATGATGGAGCGCTTTCATTTGCCAGAACCTCGTCGCGCCAGCTAAAATATCCAAATATGGCAATGATAAATAAAAAGATCGTCAGTAATGACGTGAGATACAGATGCTTATAAAACAACAATGGAATCGCCACCAGGTTGGAAATGTTCAATAATATCCAGTTTTCCACCTTACGTTTAGCCAGTAACCACATACCCGCGCAAGCGGTGGCAGAAACAAAGGAATCCCATGCGGGAGTAGGAGAATCGGAGAAAGTATGCAACAGGAAGAAGAAAATTCCCCAACCTACAACCGCTATTCCAATAGCAGTCCAGATTTCCCGGGAAGTAGTGTGCGTAATCTTCACATGCTCATGCGACTGCCCTCTACGACGTGCCCAGTAAATCCAACCATAAACGCTCATAATGAAATAATAAGCATTCAAGGTGGCTTCTGCATATAATTTGAAATGTTCGTGGGAGAGAAGGTAAACGTAAATACCAGTGCTGACAAGCCCTGTAGGGTAAACAAGGATATTATTTTTCTTCTGGAAGATGACGGATATAACGCCAAAAATTACAGCCACCAACTCCCATCTCGTCATTTCGTGATACCCATTCAGTAGGCCCTGGTATATTTCGTTCATGGGGTGAAATTAAAACGAAAATCCGGAAGCCGTAGCGATTACGGCTTCCGGCGGTTATTTATTTTTCACCAATCAGGGTACCTGATACATTCCAGAAACTCTGGCTAGTACCGGCTGGTTTGCCCTGGGGAATAGCAATTTTGAAGGTATGCTTACCTGGCTTCATATCAGGCAGATTGATGAACACCGGAGCACTTAAGGTTCCTGGGCACCAGTTAGATCTGCTCAGATCTGAAGAAGAAAGCCCGTTTCCAAAATTACCGGAAGCAGGGTTAGAATAGCGATAAGTGGCACAATCCGTACGCCACGGGATAAAGTGATAAACGCTTTGGTTATCCACAAAAATCTCATTCTGCTTAGGGTTGAACTCATCGCCGCCGCCCCAGCCACCATGGCCGGTAGTCAGGTAGCGCAGTTGCAGATTTTTCACGCCTTCCGGAATATTTACGGTTACGGTCAGGGAGTCCTGATCAAATAATGTAGCATATTCCTGTCCCGCCATCTCCATTACATTGGTAGTGTTGAAAATAGGCATCGCCCAGTTACGACCGGTATTCGCCTCATCTTCATCATCACCTGGATAATATTTGAAAGACAGGCTCACTTTATGGCCACCTTTATCGTAGTTGCCGAGATATACACCAATCCAAACTTCTCCCTGAAGGGCACTTTTCAGTTCGGTGATATCTTGCTTGTAGATAACGGAGTCGGCCCAGTTGTAACCCTTGATTTTCACTTGGTTATTAAACTGACGCACCCCAAAAGGTGTGAAAAACCGCATTACTTCCAGAAGAGGCAGATAATGCTCTGTTGCTACCATTCCCTGGTATTTTTTACCATTTCTGGCGTGATATAACGGTAATGCACCTACGCCTTTTTTCAGGCCATCCAGGAAAGTGGTATCGGTGCTAGTTGGAATAACGAATACGGAGCCGGTACGGTCATAGGCATCGCCGTTAGAATACTGTACCAGGTCAGCAAAGAGGGTTTCGCCTTTTTTAACAGCAGGCAGTTTCACCTTTTTGAGAATGATGGTTCCACCAGCAAAGTGGTAGGTTTTATCCGCCTGATCACCTTCCGGGTTAGGGGTATTATTGCCCCAACTGATTTGTTCCGACTGGAAAATAGGTAGGGTAGTATAACGACTGTCGATCACCGCACGCATGTAAGCAGCATCGTCTACTTGCTGGCCGAAGTTGGAAGGCCATGCTAGTTCCTGGGATGTTACTTTGCGGTATTCGATTTTGCGGGCAATGGTTTCGCTGTTGCCATTGCGCACTACGCGCAGTACGAGCCCGAGAGCAGGAGCGTAGCTGAGCATAGGCGTACCTTTCAATTTGAGGGCATCCGTATACCATACCTCAATGGTATTGGAACGAACGAAAAGTTTGGCCTTTTTGCAAGGGATACCGAGAATGGTAGCCGTATCGGGGAGTAACTCAGGCTGTGGATGTTCGCCGAAAGGTTTTTTCAGCGTGTATACCTCACCGTTGGGAAGGGTCAGTACTTGGAGGGTATTGTTGTCTTTGTAATCCAGGTATTGTTGTTCCTTCTGGGCTTTGCCGCCGGGAATCAGGTGTACCTGTTGATGATCCACCACCATTTTAAAGCCTTCACCAGTAGAAGGTTTTCCGTTGTTTACAAAGCCGTAGGTAATTACGGCAACAGTACTGTCTGTTTTCTTTTTCTGCTGGGCGGCAGTTGGCAGGGCCGCGGCAAGACAAATCCAGGCGAGTAGTCCTTTCATTTTTTTCATTGCTTTTTGGTCACAAATAAAAAAGCACAGCCACTAAGACTGTGCTTTCATTTAACACTATCATTCACTCAACTATGGCTTATTCTGCTTCTGCCACTACTTCTTTCACCTCAGGGATCATACGTTTCATCATGCCTTCGATACCGGCTTTCAGCGTGATCATTGAAGATGGGCAGCCTGAGCAGGAACCCTGTAACATCAGTTTCACCGTACCGTCGTGATAATCTTTGAACTGGATAGCACCGCCATCCATTTCTACGGCTGGTTTAACATAGTTTTCCAACAGTTCCTTAATACGTTTTACCACATCGCTGTCATCCGCGCTCACTGTGTTGCTGGCCATAGCCTTAGTAACAACAACTTCTTCCTCATTCACAACAGGACGATTATCCTCCAGATATTCCTTCAGGAAGGCTTTAACGGTAGGGATAATATCATTCCAGTCTGTTTCACTGGTTTTGGTAAGCGTGATAAAATTAGCCATAATAAACACACCTCTGATGAATGGGAAACTGAACAGTTCCACTGCAAGCGGAGATGGTTTAGCACTGGCTTCATCCGGGAAATCAATACTCTTACCAGGATACAGGAGTTTGTTGGCAACAAACTTCATTGTTTCCGGGTTAGGAGTCATTTCCGTGTATATGCTGATAATGGGATTGCCTGTTTTAATCATTTTATCCATTTTTACCGAGCAAAGGTAACATTTTTAGGGGAGATTCTGACCCCAAAGCCCCTCTTTTACAATCGAATTTTACAATACCATTATAGGAAAAACCAATGAGTCGGCCCTGGCTGCAACCCAACTGTCAGTGAATCCCATATCCACCCAGCTTTCACAAATATTAAATAAAATCAACATTTATTTATTCCACATCCTATATTACTTTTGTACTATGCAAACAGTAAAAATGCTAAAAGCACGCAAACGCATTGCGTTAATTGCTCACGACCACAAAAAAGCCGAATTGATAGAATGGGCCACCTACAACAAGACTGTCTTGAGTCGGCATGAGCTGTACGCCACCGGCACAACGGGCAAGCTGATTGAAGAAGCCTTGGACGTATCTGTTCGCAAATTGTTGAGCGGCCCTCTCGGCGGCGACCAACAAATCGGAGCCCTGGTAGCGGAAGGCGCCCTGGATGTAATTATCTTCTTCTGGGACCCAATGGAAGCCCTACCTCATGATCCGGATATCAAAGCCCTCCTCCGTTTAGGCGTGGTATGGAATATCCCTATCGCGAACAATCGCTCTACGGCAGATTTCCTATTGACATCACCACTGATGCACCAGGATTATGAGGTGATCCTGCCCGACTATTCTCAATACCTCGGCAGAAAAGTGTAACCGCATCTGCCTTTATAAATTTCCCGCATTACAATCATCCTTCAGTTTTTTTCCGTACTTTATTATTTAAAGTATAGGGAATGAGATTGTTATGTTCTGTTTTTACCTTCCTTTTGTGGATAACTACAACGAGTAATGCCCTTGCCCTGCAAGACTCTACACGTACCGCCAAATCTGCCGCCGTTGATTCTCAATTGGTAATCACTACATCTGTACTGCGGGAAACAGATTCGCTCATGAGAGCGGATTCCCTGGAGAAACTGGCGCTCATCAATGAAATCACCAGCCTGAAAGCGGGCAATGATGCGCGCAAAAAGGAACTGTTAAGTCGATTATCTGCCTTTGAACAGGCCGATTCCCTAAAAAAAGTACGGCAAATCCAGCGAATCCGGGAACTGAAAGCTATTTCCTCCGCCATTCCTGTCAAACCATTCGAGGATACGCTGTTTTACATTTATAATAAGATCGGCCCATTGTCGCCGAGTGAAAGAGCGGCCAATATCGAGCATAAAATACAACACCTGGGCGATGATCCCTTGTTCGTAGCCGATTCCATCAGAATGGTGCCCAATGAAAATAACCTCGACGTTACCTACGGCGAAATGATTTTGTTTACTATCACCAGCGACGACGCCCTTTGGCTCGAACAGGACAAATCGCAGATCGCCAAACATTACATCTCCCAAATCGATACTGCTGTTGCAAAATATAAAGAAGAAAATAGCTGGAAATCCTTGTTCATAAGGATCGCACTACTGTTGCTAATAGTAATAGTATTTGCAGGCATCGTATACTTGATCAATCGGCTATTTAGAAGAATCAGATTGCGTATCCTGCAACGAAAAGATCGTTATTTCCGTGGCATGAAAGTGAAAGGTTATGCTGTATTCAACCCGGAAAAACAACTTCACGTTACTTTCAATGTGCTAAAGGTGATCCGCATTATCGTGATCTTGCTGGTTTTGTACATCACGCTGCCAGTGGTTTTCAGCATCTTCCCCTGGACAAAAGGCATTGCAGAAACACTAATTACCTGGACCCTCACACCGCTGAAGGCCATGATTATGGGCGTGGTATCGTATCTCCCGAAATTATTAACGATACTGGTCATCTACATCGTGGTAAGATATCTCGTGAAACTTGTCAATTACCTCTCCAAAGAAGTGGCCACCGGAAACCTTGTCATTAGAGGATTCTATGCCGATTGGGCACAGCCAACAGCCAGCGGTATAAAATTTTTACTCTATGCATTCATGTTTGTGGTCATCTTCCCATATCTACCTGGATCGGATTCCAAAATATTCCAGGGCGTATCGGTATTCTTAGGGATTTTGTTTTCATTGGGATCTTCCTCCGCCATATCCAATATCATAGCGGGTTTTGTGATCACTTATATGCGACCGTTTAAAATCGGCGATAAAATCAGGCTAGGAGATATTGCGGGAGAAGTGATCGAAAAAACATTGCTGGTCACACGTTTACGCACGGTTCATAACGAAGAAATCACCGTTCCAAACGCCAGCATCCTCAATGGACATACGATCAATTATTCTACTTCCAGCCAGGAACTCGGACTGGTACTGCATACAACTATCACCATTGGCTATGATGTACCATGGACTACGGTGCATGAATTGTTGATAAATGCAGCGAAAAAAACAGCAGGTGTTTCGGAAGACAACAAACCCTTTGTCCTGCAAACCAGCCTTAATGATTTCGCTGTAGCGTATGAAATCAATGCTTACACCCATCACCCTGAAAGCATGGGTCAGATTTATTCTGATTTGCATCAACATATCCAGGATGAATTCAATAAGGCAGGCGTGGAGATTATGTCGCCGCATTATTATGCACACCGTGATGGCAATCATTCTACCATTCCATCAGACCACTTACCAAAGAACTATGAAGCACCCGAATTTGGGGTAAAAATGAACCGGAAAGAATAGCGGATTTAACAGTATTTAAACTAATAATCAAATAATTAAGTACGGGTCCCATACGTTTTGCTATTTTCGCATTTTATGGATTAAAGTAAGGCAGATGTTGAAGCAATTTATCGCTGGCGTAATTTGCTGGTTAGTTTTTATGCAC
The DNA here is from genome assembly GCF_019236475.1 of Chitinophaga sp. Lineage (GTDB taxonomy): Bacteria > Bacteroidota > Bacteroidia > Chitinophagales > Chitinophagaceae > Chitinophaga. Next base: position 666,262 of record NZ_JAFAIX010000012.1, on the reverse strand, counting down.
CAGGCTTGGGCACAATTACCGCCCAAGAGGGAAATGAGAGCCGTTTGGGTAGCAACGGTGGAGAATATTGATTGGCCTTCCAGGAGAGGATTGAGCACAGATCAACAAAAACAGGAATTCATTTCCATCATCAATGAAGCGCAGCGTAACGGCATGAATGCCATCGTGGTGCAGGTAAGACCTGCTGCCGATGCGTTCTATTTGTCGCCATACGAGCCATGGTCAGAGTATCTTACAGGTACGCAGGGGCAAGCGCCTTCTCCTTACTATGATCCGCTGGCATTTATGATTGAAGAAGCACATAAACGAGGTATGGAGTTTCATGCCTGGTTTAATCCATATCGTGCAGTCTTCAACGTTAGCCGTAGCAGTGTATCCGCCACACATATCACTCGTCAGAAACCGCAGTGGTTCCTCACTTACGACGGTAAGAAATATTTTGATCCAGGCATTCCAGAAGTACGGGATTATGTCACTTCCATTATTAAAGATGTAGTAAAGCGATATGATGTCGACGCGATTCACTTCGACGATTATTTTTATCCATATCGCGTGCCAGGCAAGGAGTTCCCGGATAACAACTCTTACCGGATGTATGGCGGCAATATGAACAAAGATGATTGGCGCCGTGCTAATGTCGATGCTATCATCAATATGTTGAGTAAAGCCATCAAAGCGGAAAAGCCTTATGTAAAGTTTGGTATCAGTCCTTTCGGTGTTTGGCGTAACCGCGACCGTGATCCGGAAGGATCCTATACACGCGGTGGCATGTCCAATTACGATGACCTCTACGCGGATGTGGTGAAATGGCTCAAAAATGGTTGGATTGACTACGTAACCCCACAACTGTATTGGGAAAGAGGTCACCGACTGGTAGCTTATGAAATCCTGCTCAACTGGTGGAGTCAACATGGCTATGGCCGTGATGTTTATATTGGTCATGGTGTTTATAAAATCAATAGCAATGCCATCTGGAAAAATCCGAATGAGGTTCCACGTCAGATAGAAGAAGCCCGTACACTCAATACTGTACAGGGAAGTTTCTTCTACAGTGCTAAATCATTCATGGGCAATCCACTGGGAATAGAGGACACCTTGCGCAATCACCTGTATAAATACCCTGCGCTCAGACCTACCATGTCCTGGCTGCCGGACACTGCGCCAGACGCTCCTTATTTCAATGATGCGATAGAACGCAGCACCGGACTGGAAATCCGCTGGTCTGACGGCGATACCCTACAACATACCACCCAGTATGTATTGTATCGATTCGAAGAGAATCAAGCCATTAACCTAACCGACCCTACGAAAATCATCGCCATCGTACAGCAAACATCAGATCCAATGTTCATCGATGTTTCTTATGTAAAGGGGAGAAGGTATACTTATGTAGTAACAGCACTGGACAGGCTCCAGAATGAAAGCCTGTCCAGCAATCCTATGCGCATCAGTCCTGGTGTTAAAACCAGGTTTGATTTCGAATAGAGATATATTATTACCGGTGCGTTTAGAAAATAAATGCACCGGTTTCCATATCAATAGCTTTCCCGCTCCACGTACCTATATTCTGCCCCAATGCTCACTCCTTCCAATAAATTCCCCTCCAAAACGAGCACAGGCAATCTCTTCTAATCTTCTCATGTGGATAAATTCTTTTTCACCTGGGCCTGGAGCCGGCACCGCATTCTTTTTTCAAAAAAATCAAATCAAACGGCGATCAATTTTCAATTTTTCTAAATTTTATGCCTATAACAATAATTTGTATAAAAAATACGGCATTCTATTAGTATCTTTAAACCGTTCCCGAGAAATATCGTACACCATCACCCACGGCGCAAGTCACCTGGGAAAAGTGTGCCTAAGAATAAAATCTAAACTAAATGGACGAAGTGAGACAAACGCATGGTTTATACCGCCCTGAATTTGAACATGATGCCTGCGGAACAGGTTTTACCGCTCATATCAAAGGGCGTAAATCCCACCAGATTATAAGTGATGCGCTGACCATGTTGGAAAACATGGAACACCGCGGTGCTTGCGGATGTGAGCAAAACACTGGAGATGGTGCCGGTATTCTGTTTCAAATGCCGCATGAATTTCTGTACGATGAGTGTCTGAAACAAGGAATTCGTCTGCCTGAATTTGGAAAGTACGGTGTGGGAATGGTCTTCTTCCCTAAAGAACCCCGTTGGCGTGAAGAATGCCGCGAAATCCTTCAGCGCAGTGCCGAAAAACTGGGCCTGGAAATCCTGGGGTATCGTAAAGTACCGGTACGTCCGGATGGCATCGGAGAAAGTGCGCTTTCTGTAGAACCAGAAATCGAACAAGTATTTATTGCCTGTCCTTATCATATCAGTGATCCGGAAATTTTTGAACGCAAACTTTTTGTATTGCGTAATTATATTTCCAAAACAGTGCGTAATACTGTTCCTAAGGATAAAGCACTGTTCTATATTGCTTCACTCTCGTATAAAACGATTGTATATAAAGGTCAGTTGACCACCTACCAGGTACGTCATTATTATACAGACCTTTCTGATGAGAAGATGGTATCTGCCTTCGCCCTCATCCACTCTCGCTTTGCGACCAATACTTTCCCTAGCTGGCGCCTAGCGCACCCTTACAGGTATATCGCTCACAATGGTGAGATCAATACCCTGAAAGGTAACCTCAACTGGTTGCGCGCAGGAGAAAGAGACTTTGTGTCTAAATATTTCTCCCAGGAAGAAATGGAAATGCTACTGCCTATCGTAGAAGAAGGCCAGTCAGACTCCGCCAGCCTGGATAACGTGATCGAACTGCTGACCCTCACCGGCCGTAGCCTGCCACATGTAATGATGATGCTGGTACCGGAGGCGTGGGATGGTAATGAAGACATGGACCCTGTCAAGAAAGCATTCTACGAATATCATGCTTCCCTGATGGAACCATGGGATGGTCCGGCTTCTATTTCTTTCACCGATGGTAAAATTATCGGCGCTACGCTGGATCGTAACGGTCTGCGTCCAAGCCGCTTCGTTGTAACCAAGGACGATCGTGTAATCATGGCTTCTGAAGCTGGTGTATTACCAATCGATCCAAAAAATATCAAAGAAAAAGGCCGCCTGCAACCAGGTAAAATGTTCATCGTGGACATGGACCAGGGCCGCATCATCGGCGATGAGGAACTGAAGCAGCAAATCTGCTCCCAGCAACCTTATGGCGAATGGCTGAATAAATATAAAATCCGTCTGGAAGAACTGCCTGAACCACGCGTTACTTTTTCGCATCTGGAACATGAGCAGATATTCAAATACCAGCGTGCTTTTGGATATACTACGGAAGATCTCAGCACCATTATTGCGCCAATGGCCATCGATGGTAAGGAGCCTGTAGGGTCCATGGGTACAGATGCGCCACTGGCTGTTCTCAGTAACCAGCCGCAGCATCTCTGCAACTATTTCAAACAACTGTTTGCACAAGTAACCAATCCGCCTATTGATCCTATCAGGGAAAGACTGGTAATGTCGCTGGCTACTTATGTGGGAAATAACGGTAACCTGCTGGATGAGAATCCATTGCATTGCCATGGTGTGGCATTGCGCCATCCGATTCTCAACAACCATGAGTTGGAAAAAATCCGTAGCATAGATACAGGTTTATTCCAGGCTAAAACCCTGCAAACCTATTTCAAAGCGGATGGCAAACCAGGTTCCCTGGAGAAAGGTTTGGCCAGATTATGCCGCTATGCAGTGGATGCAGTGGAAGATGGTTTCGAGGTAATTATCCTCTCTGACCGTGCTATTGACTCTGAACACGCCGCTATTCCTTCTGTATTGGCTGCTTCGGCAGTACACCACCACTTGATCCGTAAAGGGTATCGTGGCCAGGTGGGACTGATCGTTGAAGCCGGCGATGTATGGGAAGTACATCATTTTGCTTGCCTGTTGGGCTTTGGCGCTACTGCCGTCAATCCTTACCTGGCACTCAGCACTATCCGCGATATGAAAATCGGCGGTAAGCTGGATACAGATCAGGATGTGGATAAACTGAAAAAGAATTATATCAAAGCTGTTTGCGACGGCCTGTTGAAAGTATTCTCCAAAATGGGAATCTCTACATTGCAGTCGTACCAAGGTGCACAGATCTTCGAAATTCTGGGTATCAGTCAGTCTGTGGTAGATAAATACTTCACCGGTGCTGTATCCCGTATCCAGGGCCTGACAGTGGATGATATCGCACGGGAAACGCTGGCTAAACACTGGATGGGTTACGGTCGTAAAGAAACACCAGTACAGCGTCTGACAGAAGGAGGCGTTTATCAATGGAAACGCAAAGGCGAATTCCACCTCTTCAATCCAAATACCATTCACCTGCTGCAATTGGCTACCCGTATGGGCGATTATAGCACGTTTAAAAAATATTCCAAAGCAGTAAACGACCAAAGCGAAAAAGCATGTACACTCCGCAGTATGTTTTCGTTTAGGCGTACCCGTCCGTCTATCTCCATTGAGGAAGTAGAACCGGCAACGGATATCCTGAAGCGTTTCGCTACAGGCGCTATGAGCTTTGGCTCTATCTCTCACGAAGCACACTCCACACTGGCTATTGCAATGAACCGCATCGGTGCAAAAAGCAATACCGGCGAGGGTGGGGAAGATGAGATCCGTTATGAGCAGCTCCCTAACGGCGACTCTATGCGCTCTGCTATCAAACAGGTGGCCAGCGCCCGTTTCGGGGTGACTAGCTACTACCTGACCAATGCAGATGAACTGCAAATTAAAATGGCCCAAGGTGCAAAACCTGGGGAAGGCGGTCAACTGCCAGGACATAAAGTGGACGACTGGATTGCGAAAGTAAGACACTCCACTCCAGGCGTAGGGCTGATCTCCCCACCACCTCACCACGATATCTATTCTATCGAGGATCTGGCTCAGCTCATCTTTGATCTGAAAAATGCAAACCGCGCTGCCCGTATCAGTGTGAAACTGGTATCCAAAGCAGGTGTAGGTACCATCGCTGCGGGTGTGGCCAAAGCGAAAGCAGATGTAGTATTGGTATCCGGATTCGATGGCGGTACCGGTGCATCACCTATCAGCTCCATTAAACATGCTGGTCTGCCTTGGGAATTAGGTCTTGCTGAGTCTCATCAAACACTCGTTCGTAATAAACTCCGCAGTCGCGTGGTATTACAAACAGATGGTCAGTTGAAAACCGGCCGCGATATCGCTATCGCAACGCTCCTGGGTGCAGAAGAATGGGGTGTGGCTACTGCTGCACTGGTGGTAGAAGGCTGTATCATGATGCGTAAATGCCATGTGAACACTTGCCCTGTAGGCGTGGCTACACAAGATCCAGAACTGCGCAAACGCTTTACTGGAGATCCTCAGCACGTAGTAAACCTATTCAACTACCTGGTAGAAGAACTGCGTGAAATCATGGCCGAACTGGGCTTCCGTACCGTAAATGAAATGGTTGGACAGGTAGATACCCTGCAACTGCGTGAAGATATCACCAACTGGAAAACAACTAAACTGGATCTGTCTCCAATCCTGTATAAAGAACCGGCTGCTGCTGAAACAGGCCTCTACAAACAGGAAGAACAAGATCATGGTATCAGGGAAGTGCTGGATTGGCAGTTGCTGAAAGCGGCACAACCTGCACTGGAAAAGAAAACCCGTGTATTCCAACAGTTCAATGTTAAAAATACTGACCGTACTATCGGTACCATTTTATCAAACGAAATCTCAAAACGCTACAAGAGCGAAGGTCTTCCTGAAGATACCCTTCACTTCAAATTCGTTGGTTCCGCAGGTCAGAGCTTTGGCGCATTTACCACCAAAGGTCTGACATTGGAACTCGAAGGGGAAGCAAATGACTACTTCGGTAAAGGATTGTCTGGATCTAAGCTGATCCTCTATCCGCAGGCAGAAGCGGGCTTCAAAGCAGAAGACAACATCATCGCCGGAAACGTTTGTTTCTATGGCGCTACTTCCGGAGACGCCTATATCCGCGGTAAAGCAGGGGAACGCTTCTGCGTTCGTAACTCCGGCGCTACCGTTGTAGTAGAAGGAGTGGGCGATCACGGATGTGAATACATGACCGGCGGACGCGCGGTGATACTGGGTGAAACCGGTCGCAACTTCGGTGCCGGTATGAGCGGTGGTATCGCTTTTGTCTACGATGTGAAAGGAAATTTTGCCAACCATTGCAATCGCGATATGATCGACCTCGATCCACTGGATCAGGAAGATGTAGCTGCACTGCAAGACTTGATTACTAAACATCACGCCTACACGAACAGTTCCGTGGCGAAATTTATCCTGAAAGACTGGGAAAATCAGCTACGTCACTTTGTGAAAGTATTCCCTAAAGAATACAAGGCAGCTTTGAAAGCAGGTAAATCAATCAGTCAGAAAGTAGGCAGATAGTATCAGTAACAATTAACATGCATTATCAACATGGGTAAACCTACAGGATTCCTGGAATTTACACGCGAAATGCCGGGGAAATCAGATCCACGGGAAAGGGTGAAGCATTATAACGAGTTTGTAGAACGCTACCCTGAAAATAAATTGAACCAGCAGGCTGCTCGCTGCATGAACTGCGGCGTGCCCTTCTGTCACAGCGGATGCCCGCTGGGAAATGTCATTCCTGAATTCAACGATGCCGTTTATCGTCAGGATTGGCAGGATGCATATGACATTCTCACTTCTACCAATAACTTTCCGGAATTTACCGGCCGTATCTGCCCTGCACCTTGCGAAAGCGCTTGTGTACTCGGTATCAATCAGCCACCCGTAGCTATTGAAGAAATTGAAAGACATATTATTGAAGTGGCCTTCGATAAAGGGTTGGTACAAGCCAAGACCCCAAGAGTGCGCACTGGTAAAAAAGTTGCAGTGGTAGGTTCCGGTCCTGCTGGAATGGCCGCTGCTGCACAGTTGAACTATGCCGGTCACCAGGTAACCGTGTTTGAAAGAGACGATGCTCCCGGAGGATTACTCCGCTACGGCATTCCTGACTTCAAATTGGAAAAATGGGTGATAGAACGTAGAGTGAAACTGATGGAAGAAGAAGGTGTTGTCTTCCAATGCAATACTAATATAGGCGTTGACGTTAGTGCCAATGATCTGTTGAGAGAATTCAACGCAGTAGTACTGGCAGGTGGTTCCACCATTCCACGTGATTTAAACATCCCTGGCAGAGAATTGAAGGGCGTACATTTTGCGATGGACTTCCTCAAGCAACAGAATAAACGCGTTGCTGGCAGAGCAGTGGAAGGCCAGGATATTTTGGCAACCGGTAAAAATGTAGTAGTTATAGGTGGGGGAGACACGGGGTCCGACTGTGTGGGCACCAGCAATCGTCATGGCGCAGTGAGCATTACGCAACTGGAACTGCTGCCAAAACCTCCAGGTGAACGTACGGATTACATGCCTTGGCCTACTTATCCAATGGTGCTCAAAACCTCCTCTTCTCACGAAGAGGGCGCCAACCGCCAATGGGCTATCGCTACCAAAGCATTTATTGGTGACGATAACGGCAACCTGAAAGCACTCCGCCTTGTAGACTTGCAATGGTCTCTTGGTGCGGATGGCCGCCCGGCAAAATTCACCGAAGTTCCAGGTTCAGAAAGAGATATTCCATGCGAATTAGCACTCCTAGCGATGGGCTTTGTACACCCACAGCACAGCGGTATGCTAGATCAACTGGAAGTTGAAAAAGACGAAAGAGGCAATGTAAAAGCTTCTGAAAAGACATACCTGACATCCATTCCTAAAGTGTTCGCTGCCGGCGATATGCGCCGCGGTCAATCACTGGTGGTATGGGCCATAAGCGAAGGACGCGAGTGTGCGAGGAAAGTGGATGAATTCCTTATGGGCACTTCCCAACTGGAAAGCAAAGACCATTCGTTACAGGCCATGGCCCTGTAACCAGCAGAGATCCCAGATCTCTTGCCCGTCTTAATCATATTTAACTTTTCTCATAAGCAGGTTTAGATTTTGTTGTAACCTTCAGTCGGGCCGGGTCTTTACCCGGCCTTTTACTTTATATCTCCCCAAATCTCCCCCTACAGATATAATTCCTGTTTCAGTAGAAAAAATCCGCCTATTCAGCTATTTCCACTTTTCAATACCCCAGCACTGGATTACTTTAGATCATGATGAAAAAGCTGTGTTTATTGTGTATCGTATTGCTTTCTCTAGGTGCAAGCGCCCAGGAGAAAAGCAACGATGTCAACCCAAACGACCTGATCATCTACGCCCAAACCTTTAAAAGAGGCCTCTACAAGACCTTTAGGGATTTCCAGACCAATAACCCCTCAGAAGATGGGGACCTGGCCATTAAAGACCGCAGCAATGCCGCACAGATGTATCTCCTGGCCAGCAAAAACGAGCTGGTCCTCCGAGATGGCAGCGGGGAGCATAAGGTAAAGGATTACTGGGGCTACTGCGATGGCATTAATATCTATGTGCGGGACAATGGCCTGAATAAAATCCTCGAAACCGGGTATTACTGCATCTATCGGCAACAAGGTTTGCAATCTTCCCGCAATTATTACAACTCTGCTGATATGACCGTTGCGGCCCTCCGCACTCCGGTGCAGCTCATAAAAGTTATTAACATTCTTACCGGCGAAATATTCGAGTTATCCGCCTATAACCTCCGAAAATACATCCTACCCCAAGACGAACAACTACTGGAAGAGTTCCGGTCTGATAAAGAAAAAAAGGATAAACTACTCTGGTATATACGTCGTTTTAATCAGCGAAATAAGCCATCTGTCTGACTTTTTGCCCCTTCTCCGCAAAAAAAAGTATGCCCGTTACCGTATTTAACGTATCCTTGCACAGCGTCATAACCCTGTGCCCAGGTACGAATTTTGTAACGCCCACTAGTGTTCGGATACAATCCCGTTTTTAGAGTAAACTAATAAACGCCCTGGCGCGTTTTAATTCTGTAATTTATATACCCGAAAACTCACGTGACAGAACCAGAAGAAACCGGAGAAAATCGCGGCCGCCCCTGGTGGAAATGGCTTTTATGGATTATTGTAGCGGTGCTGCTGTTGCCCGTTATGTTGCTGCTATTGCTCCAGATAGACGGAGTACAGAACTATATCCGCCAACAAGGCGAGTCCTATCTGCAAAAGAAACTGAATACCCGTATTAAAATAGGTTATCTCCGCGCCAGAGGATGGCAATATCTCGAACTCAAAGACGTATACGTGGCAGATACCACCAATCAGCCCCTATTTTATTCAGGTACACTGAAGGTGCACTATAATCTCCTTTCCCTACTTAGCAATGATCTGAAAATTGATAAGCTGGAATGGGATTCGGTACTGGTAAACGCTTATCGCCTGAACGATTCTACGTTCAACTACCAGTTCGCCATTGATGCTTTCGTAAAACCAGGACCCAAAAAGGATACCCTCAACACATCCACTGGTACCACCTTACAGTACCTGCTGAAAGATATTTCGCTGAAGCAATTCCGCATTAGATACGAAGACCTCCCAGGAGGAATGGATGCCGTACTCACCTGGAAAGAAATTCACCTCGATCCGGATGACCTCCTCGTTGAGGATGGTGTGTACTCCTTCAGAGGAATTGACGTGGATGGCCTCAAAGGTTACTTCCGGCAATACTATAATCCGTCGAAAGTGGCCGCTGCAGCGCCCCCTCCTGAACCGAAAGATACCAATGCCGTTTCACTACACCTCCTGCTGAAAAAACTCACTATCAACAATAGTAGCTTCCTTTTTAGCAGCGACGCGATCGGCATTTCCACCGCCTGGACAATTGGTAAACTAACATTACTGAACTCCAGCCTGGACCAGGATTCCACCCATATCCAGGTGGGAGACTTAAAAGTGCAGTATACAGGCGGTGTAGTTGCACTCATGCCAGGCAAGGATAAAACGCCTCCTCCTCCAGATACCACGCCCAATACCTGGACGGTAGCGGCTACACAGGTTCACCTGGACAGGCTCGCTGTTCGTTATGACAACGGCGCTCCACCGCCAAAGGCCGCTGGCCCTAATCCGGACTATAATCACCTTTTCCTCAGCAATATCAATACGCATATTGCCAATGTGAAATATTCTCCAGATACTATCAGCGCGGCACTGAAATCAATGACGCTCCACGATTGGTCAGGGTTTACGATCAAAAAGGCCAATATGGATGTGGTATTTACACCACAAAGCCTTTCCCTGAACAACTTCCTGGTACAAACCAATAAAAGTACACTCCGAAAAGACATAACCGTTACCGTGCCCTCCTGGGCAGATGCCAGTAAAGACCTGGATAAAATCGGGCTAGATGCCAATCTGGACTCTATTACCGTGGCCCTGGGCGAATGGCTGGGATTTGTACCGGATGCTCGAAAAAACAAATACTTCAATCCGCTATGGGATAAAGAGCTAACGTTATCGGCTATATTAAAAGGAAATCTTGGCCTGCTGAATATTAGGGACCTGTACGTAAATGACCACATTGGCAATCTGATCAAGATGAGCAATGGCCAGGTCAACCATGCAGCGAATCCTGATAAACTGAACGTCAACCTAACCGGACTTTATATCCAATCTGGCAACAAACCCCTCCGCGCTTGGTTACCCGCCGGCACGCTACCAGATACGCCACGTATTCCAGAGAAATTCCAGATTACAGGCTCCTTCTCTGGCGGTATGAAGGATATGAACACTAATGTTCAGTTAAGAAGCGACTATGCGAACGCAGATATAAAAGCTCGACTTATCAACATTACCGATAGTCTGCGCAGCTCCTACAATATCAACATTCCTTACATGCATATCCATATGGGCAAACTCCTGCTAGACACAACTTACGGTTGGGTTAATGGCAGCATGAGTGCTACCGGTCAGGGATATACGTTAAAAGGCATGATTGCCCGCGCCACAGCACAACTTAGCGACGCTTACTATAAGGGCTATACATACCACGATATCTCTGTTGCCGGTGATATCAATAAAGGCGTTTTCCGCGCCCATGGGGAAAGTGCAGACACCAGTATCACTGCTACTTTCCAAGTGGAAGGAGCCTTATCTGATACAGGTCTCCAAAACTTCCATACGGATATGGAAATCGCGAAAGCGGATCTATATACTACTCACTGGTATACCAAGCCACTTACCCTGATGGGCAATGTGCATGCGGAATTTACCAGCATCGACCCACAGCGAATAGAAGGAAACGCTTTTCTCACGCAATGGAAAATCCAAACGGCAGACAATATCATCCCGCTGGATACCGTAGCCCTCATCGCGAAACACACAGATCAACAATATATCGATCTCAAAACACCGATGGGTGTTATCAATTCCTGGGGACAATTCGATTACACCAAAATTGGCGCTGCGTTCTCCATGATAATGGCAAAACCGCTACAGCCAATGGATACTGCGAAACTGATCATTCCTCCTGCGGGTCAGTCATTGGCATGGTCCGGCTCCCTCGTATGGCCGAGGAGTCTGCATGACTTGGCGCCTACCTTACGGATAGATGAGCCTTTGGTATTTAGCGGCCGCCTCAACAGCGATAGCAGCCTGCTGACATTCCAAGCGCATGCTCCTAAAATCAATTACGATTCCCTCCAGGTAGACAGTCTAGCTATCAATGTTGCGATTCTTGATACTGCCCTCCAGGCAAAAGCTTCATTGGCACATCTGGCCCATCCAACGTTTCCGCTGCATCAAACCATGCTGACAGCGCGTGCGGATACTGGTTTAGTGAATTTTGATTTGGTACTGCATGATATTCGAAATAAGCCGAAATATCAACTGGGCGGCTATGTAGACTTTCTCCCTGATAACATCATGAAACTGTCTATTAAGCCCGGACTATTGTTGAATTACCAACAATGGGCGGTAGATAGAGACAATATGTTACGATTGAAAAATCATTTCCCTGATTCTGCCAATATCCGGCTATCACAGGGCCATCAATCCATTCATCTCGTAACACAACAGGATACTTCCGCAACACCAGCGGTATTATTGAAAATACAAGACTTCCAGCTCTCTACGATAACAGCCATGCTGTCTTCAGATACGCTACTGGCAAATGGTTTGCTGAATGCAGATGCTAATGTACGTAACTGGAATACCTCCCCAATTATCGATGCGAAACTGCGGATTGATAGTCTGACCGTCAAGAATGCGCCTGTGGGCACATTGACGGCACAAGTCAACAATCCTGTTCCCAATGAATATAAACTGGATGCGGCACTTTCAGGCCCTGATAATAATGTCACGCTTACAGGCACATACGATTCTACATTACAGGCGCACGTTGCCATTGAGAAGCTGAGTATGAAAACAGTGGAGCCGTTTACTTTCGGAAGTATGCACAATATGTACGGAACCGCGTCTGGTATCTTTGATATCACAGGAACCACAGCAGCGCCGAAAGTGATAGGGGAAATGCATTTCTCCCAGGCAGGTGGTGTGGTATCTCTTCTCGGTAACAACCTGCATCTGCCGGATGAAACGATCATCATGGATGATAAAGGCATTCAATTCAATAACGTGGTGATTGCCGATAGTCTCAATGATGAAATGGTGATGACAGGCCGCATTAATACACGTGATTACTCCCGTTTCTTCTTCAACCTGGATGTAAATGCAGATAACTTTATGGCACTGGGCCCTCAGCAAAATAACACCCAATGGCTGTATGGTCCAGCATACGTAGATAGTAAGATCAAAATCCGCGGCACACTGGATCTTCCTCGTATAGATGCAAATGTAACGTTGCGGGATAAATCCAATATCACGGTTATCCTTCCGCATGACGAACCCGGCCTCGCGGATAGGGAAGGAGTAGTGGAATTTGTGGATATGAGCAATCCAATAGACTCCGCGCTGTTAGCGAAAAAAGATTCCCTGAAATATGGTAATCCTCGTTTGAGAGGCATTAATTTTTCCGGTAACATAGCGGTTACACCTGCATCCACCATCAAAATTGTAATCGACAGTCAGAATGGAGATTACGTACAGGCGAAAGGTACTGCCAATATCCAAGCCACACTGGATCCAAGCAGTAAGATGAGTTTGACTGGCCGTTATGAAATTGAAGAAGGTAAGTATGAGTTGTCGCTCAACCAGCTCATCAAACGCTCCTTTGATATTCAGAAAGGCAGTTATATTTCCTTCAGCGGAGACGCCATGGACGCTGATTTGAACATCACCGCCAAATACACGGTGAATGCACCAGCGATAGACCTGGTACAAGATCAGTTGGGAAATATGAGTCAGGAAGACAAAAATCGCTATAAACAACGGATACCTTTTGAAGTATACCTGATGATCAAAGGCAACCTGAAAAAGCCTGATATCAGCTTCCAACTGGACATGCCAGAGCGGGAAAGAAATGATTTCAATGGTGCGCCATACAATCGTATCAAACAGATCAACCAGGTGCCGTCTGAACTGAATAAGCAAGTAATGGGCTTACTGGTGTTGAATACCTTCATTCCGGATGATCCTACCAGTACGTTGGATAATAGCGGTGGTGGCATTGGTCAGGCCGCTCGGAATAGTGTAAGTAAGATCCTTTCTCAACAACTAAATAATCTGGCCGGCAATCTTATCAAAGGGGTAGATCTGAATTTCGACCTACAGAGCAGGGAAGATTATTCCACCGGCTCTGCACAGGAACAAACCAATTTGAACATCGGCGCTTCCAAGAACCTGTTCAATAATCGTTTAACCGTTTCCGTTGGATCAAATATTATGCTCACTGGCAATACACAGAATGCCAGTTCATTGATAGGAGATATTTCTGTTGACTACAAACTCACCAAAGACGGCCGTTACAGGGTAAGAGTATACCAGCGGAATGATAATCAGTCAGTCATTGAAGGACAGTTGGTAGAAACAGGCATCGCATTTATGCTGGTGGTGGATTATGAAGAGTTTAGAGAGATATTCCAGCGCTCCAAAACAAAAACAGAGCAGAAGAAACTACGTACAAATTCCCAAAAGAAGAGTAACAATAAGAATGCATCGGATAAATAGTCATATCATCACCTGGTTCTGCTGTTGCATGGTATACCTTGTAATCAGCTCCTGTAGCACAACACGCTCTGTGCCGGAAGGAGACCGATTGTATACTGGCAGCGAAGTAGTCTGGAAGAAAAAGAGGAAACCGAAAGATTACGCCTCTCTTTCCGAAGGTATGACCAAAAGAATACGGCCCATTAGGAACAAGCGTTTCCTGGGAATGCCAATTAAGTTGTGGTTATACAATTTGGGCCATGAACCCAAGCCTAAAGGCAAAGGGCTTAATTATCTCCTCCGTAAAAAATGGGGAGAACCACCAGTATTGTTGAGTCAGGCGAAACCAGATTATACCTCCAATGTATTGGAACAATACCTGGTAGATAATGGCTATTTCCAGGCAGATGTAACTTCAGAAGTAATTAATAAGGGAAGTAAAAAGGCGAAAATAAAGTATACAGCTACACCCAGACACCGCTACACGATTAACTTTGTAAAGTTCCTTACAGACAGCTCTGCTATTGGTAAAGCCATCGCTGCCACTACAGAAGAAAGCTCACTGATACCGGGCAAGCCATATTCATTAGATTCCATCAAAGCTGAACGGGAACGTATACACGCTGTTTTAAAAGAACACGGATACTATTACTTTACACCAGACTACATCATCGTACAAGCAGATAGCAACCAGAACGGTAAAGTGAACATGTATGTGAAAGTGAAGGAAAACACGCCAGCAGTGGCGATGCGCCCTTATAGGATGCGGGATATTATCCTCTATCCGGATTACTCCCTGGATGATTCTACTACCACCAAGGGTACGCCTGTCAACTACAAAGGAATATATATTGTCGATCCCGCGAAAAGATTCCGTCCGCTGGTATTCGATAAATCTGTGTTCTTGCGGCCTGATAGTTTATACCGACTCAGTTCCCACAATATCACCTTGCACCGTCTGATTAACCTGGGTACTTTCAAATTTATTAAAGGGCAATTCAGGGTGGTACGGGATACATCTCTGCATAACTTCGATGGTGGCAATCCTAATCAGCCGGATGGTGTACCAAGATTTACTACGGATACCAGCCGAAGAAACAGGAATAATAGTAATAGACCAGGGGGAGACACAACCCAATCTTTCCACAGAGATTCCTCCAGGGCTGGGTTTCAGAATACTTATGGCAACTATTTCGCTGCGGATAGTGGCTGGCTAGATGCCCGCTTATACCTGACACCTTATCAGCGTCGTTCTTTACAATCGGAATTACGTGGTACCTCCAAATCAAATGGATTTGTGGGTTCTCAAATAAAAATTACTGCTAAAAACCGTAACTGGCTGCATGCCGCAGATCTCTTAGAGGTCGGGCTTACAGGCGGTATGGAATGGCAAACAGGCAACAATGCTGGTGGCTCTAATTCCTATTCATTAGGGGCCGAGGTGGCAGTAACGATTCCTCGTTTCTGGACACCATTCGGTATTAACCCGCGTACACCTTATGTACCGCGTACACGTGTTAGCTTAAATTACGAACTGTACAGTCGATCTGATTTGTATAACCTGAACGCCTATACGGTGCAGTTACAATACTTGTGGCAGCGCACTAAAAATCTCAGCCACGCCTTCGCGCCGATTGCAGTAACTTATGTACTGCCAACAAAGACCACGGCTGCGTATGATAGTATTCTCAAAAATGATCCGAGTCAACGAGCAGCTATTTCCAAGCAGTTTATCCTGGGAGGTAACTATACGATTACTTACAATAACCTGAATCCAGCCAGAACGCATAGTTTTTATCTGAGTGGCAATCTGGATGTATCTGGTAACCTGGCGGGATTAATAGTGCCGAAAAAGGGAGACACGACCCGAAATATATTCGGTAACCCATTCGCACAATACGAGAGAATAACCCTCGAAGGCCGCCACTACTGGCAGCTTGGAAAGGGCAAGCAATGGGTAAACAGGTTGTACATGGGCTTTGGTTTCCCTTATGGCAATAGTGTGACTGGTGCTAGCAATTCCATGCCTTTTGTGAAACAATATTTCACGGGAGGTAGCAGTAGTATCAGGGCATTCCGGGCGCGTACCCTCGGACCAGGTTCTTATCATAACAAAGCAGTAGATACTACTTCATTACTAGCGAATGAAGCCGGAGATATCAAACTAGAATTAAACACCGAAGTACGACTTCACATCGCCAGTGTTTTCAATTTCGCAGCCTTTGTAGATGCAGGAAACGTTTGGCTATCCAGGCCAGATCCGGAAAAACCAGGTGGTGAATTTAAGGTGAATTCTTTCCTGAAGGATATTGCAGTAGGAGCAGGGGTGGGTCTACGCATAGATGCCTCTATTGTGGTGGTTCGTTTTGATCTGGCATTCCCACTGCGTGTTCCTTACTTGCCGGAAAATGAACGTTGGGTGATCAATCAAATCAACTTCGGAGATCCTGACTGGAGAAAGAAAAACCTGATACTGAATATCGCGATTGGATATCCGTTCTAAAGAAATGAAATCTTCTGCCTGTAAGAAAATTGCGTGACGTCTGTGACGTCACGCAATTTTTGTTATTTTTTTTTGATACCGCCTGTTATTTACAGCACATCTTTCAGATGTTTATAATTGGATTTAACCGCTTCAAATACATCTTCATAGCGGCCGCCTAAAATTAGTTTTCCCATCCACAAAGCGAAGCCTTTCATCTGACTGAGTTCAATTTTCGGTGGCATGGCCAGCGAACTAGGATTGGTAAAGATATTCACTAGTACAGGTCCGTTAGTATCCACCGCAGCGGCCAACACAGAAAATGCATCGTCAGGTTCTTTCAATGTGAATGTCATGAATCCCATTGCTGCGGCCACCGCTGCAAAATCTGGATTATGCATATCTGTCTGCCAATCGGGCAATCCAGCCACTTCCATTTCCAGCTTTACCATGCCCAATGACCTGTTGTTAAACACCATTACTTTCACGGGCAGATTGTATTGCCGGATCGTCATTAGATCGCCGAGTGTCATGGTTAATCCTCCATCACCGCATAGGGCGAATACTTCTCTTCCAGGATAAGCGAATGCTGCGCCGATTGATTGTGGCAGCGCATTGGCCATGGATCCATGATTAAAGGAACCCAGTAACACTCTTTTTCCGGTACCCTGCAGGTAACGGGCCGCCCATACATTCGTCATGCCGGTATCCACGGTAAAGATGGCGTCATCTGCCGCCACTTTATTGATGATACTAGCGATATATTCCGGTGAGATAGCCTCTTCTTTACCCTGATCTTCTACATAGGTTTGCAGTTTTTTATCTACTTCCTGGTGAAAGGCTAGCATAGTATCCAGGAAATCCCTTCCCCTTTTTTCTTCTAATAACGGCAACAGTGCCACGAGGGTATCACGGATATCTCCGCAGAGGCCCATTTCCATGTTAGCCCTGCGCCCTAATCGCTCTGGTTGAATATCAATCTGCACCAACTTCTTATCCTCCGGAATAAACGGCGTATAGGGGAAATCTGTTCCCAGCAATAAAACCACATCTGCTTCATGCATGCTCTTATATGCCGATGCAATTCCCAACAATCCCGTCATACCTACTTCGTTGGGATTATCGTATTGTATGCCCATTTTTGCCCTAAAAGAATAGGATACAGGCGCTTTTAACAGATGAGACAAGGCAACTACTTCATCATGTGCCATAGCCGCTCCTAAGCCACAATAAATGGCAATTCTTTCCGCTCCTTGTAGTAAAGCAGCCAATGCATGCAGTTCTTTATCAGATGGACGGACTATCGGCTGTGGCTGGTACACTCTCGTAGCAGTGAGTATTTCACTAGCGCCAGAGGCGGCCACGTCTCCCGGAATTCCTAATACTGCCACCCCTTTTCGGCTCACAGCATGTTGCAGGGCTGCCTGCAACATACGAGGCGCTTGCGCAGCGGTAGCAGCTACTTGGTTATAGCAACTGCAATCGTCAAACAGCTTGATGGTATTGGTTTCTTGGAAATAATTACTCCCAAATTCAGTGGTTTCGCAAGTGGAAGCCAAGGCGATTACGGGAGCGCCTGAACGATGCGCATCATACAATCCATTCACCAAGTGTACATGCCCTGGACCACTACTTCCGGCGCAACAACCAATGCCCAACAACTGTGCATCTGCTGCTGCGGCATAAGCGCCTGCCTCTTCATGCCGCACATGTACCCACTGTATACGTCCATCCCGCCTGACGGCATCGCTAATATGATTTAAACTATCGCCTGTTACTGCATAAATCCTTTTCACGCCAGCTTCTGCCAGCATTTCCACTATCTGATCAGCTACTAGTTTTGCCATAATGATACATTTTAAAACGATGATTGCTGTTCACTTGCAAAACGCCGAAAAATCACCTTTGTTCAGGTACAGACGATTATCCCAGGCATTATTATTTTTTTTGCGCTATTTTTATCAGGACCTAAACCTCCATCTTGCAGCATGTCTACATTGAAAAAGCAATCTTCCATTGCAGTAATTGCCTCATTATTACTGCTTTGTTCTGCCTGCAGCAGACAAATTACCCAAACAGGAAAGGCTTCCTTCTATGCTGATTCCTTCGATGGTAAGAAAACGGCCAGTGGTGAAACTTTTCGCCAGAACAACCTGACCGCCGCCCATCCTAGTCTGCCTTTCGGCACTCGCGTGAAAGTGGTGAATATCGCCAACGGACGCTCCGTAAAGGTGAGAATCAACGACAGAGGACCTTTCACAAAAAACCGTATGATCGATGTATCTAAAAAAGCGGCTAAAAGACTGGGAATGATGAGTACTGGCGTTGCTACGGTGCAGATAAAATATAAGAAGAAACAGAAAGCCTAATAACATCATTCTCATTCCATTGTAATTTTTGATGAATGAAATTGCATTTAGCAATTCTAGCTGCTTTATTTGTTCACAATCAATCAAAAGAACAATGAAAAAGAAATGGTTACTATTGGCATTGTTGCTCTCAACTGCCACTCCCCGCATTTTTGCACAAACGCCACAGGCGGACCTCCCCGGATTCACCGCCTACGCCGATCCAGAAGAAGAAAATGTTCAAATTAGTCAACGTAACGGTGTTGTAAAGTGGACCGACAATGCCAATACGGTCAACTTCTATTTCCATGTAGCTACTCCTGGTAACCTGAAAGTAGCGTTGACAGCCAAATCAGACGCGCCGAGTAAAGTGACCGTTACACTGAATGGTATAGAAAGAACAATCAGTATTAACGCAAACGTATATACGAAAATACCAGCGCTAGAAACGAAAATAAAATCTCCAGGATTCTATTGTGTTAGTTTGAAAGGGGTAGAAAAGAAAGGAGAAGTTTATGGAGACGTGCAGTCCGTGAACCTCGAAGGTTCCGCTGTGAAAGATATTCAATTCAATCCGAAACCTTGGCGCAGAGCGGCTTCTGTTCACCTAAACTATCCTGTTCCTGAAGGAAAAAATCCTGAATACTTTTACGGAGAAATTAAAGTACCAACTGGAGAAGATAAAATAGGGACTTACTTTATGTCTTGTGGATTTCACAGAGGTTATTTTGGTATGCAAGTAAACTCACCCACAGAAAGAAGAATTATTTTCTCTGTTTGGGATGCAGGAGGGGAGCCACAATCCCGCGATAAAGTTAAATATGAAGACCAAGTAGTATTGCTCGCAAAAGGTGATAGTGTGGAGGCCAGCGGCTTCGGCGGTGAAGGTACCGGCGGACATAGCCACTGGGTGTATAACTGGAAACCAGGAGAAACCTATCGCTTCCTCATGCACAGCGTACCAGAAGGAAATACCACTACCTATACTGCTTATTTCTACGTCCCAGAGCATCATGAATGGAAACTGATTGCCAGCTTCCGCGCGCCTAAAGACGGAAAATATATGGGCCATCTTTATTCCTTCCTGGAAAACTTCTCTTTCAGCAACGGACATCTGGGCCGTAAAGGATATTTCGGCAACCATTGGATAAAAACCAATACCGGCGAATGGATTGAACTAACTAAAGCTAAATTCACCAATGATGCCACTGCAAGAGCGAAAGATCGCCTGGATTTTGGCGGTGGCGCTGAAAATGGCTGGTTCTATCTGTGGAACAGCGGCTTTAAACCGGCAAACGCACAGGCAGGAGATATCTTCGAGCGCCCAGCAACCGGTCAGCACCCAGACATTAGTCTCCCTAAATTCTAATCTACAAGCCCTGCTAGACCAAAAAGCAGGGCTTTTTTTACACATTATTACTCCACATACCCTATGGGATTAAGGGGAGCAATTTATTTTCTATGCTTCCCTCTTTTTTGATTGTTTCTTTGCTTCAACTTTTCAACAAAACAAAATCTTTAATTTAGTCGCGGAATTTGGATGTCACTACTAAAAAATGTAATTCAGAATATGGCTAACAAGAAAATATTGCCAATTCCGCAAGTGTTGGATGTGCTAAACCCTTTCAAAATAAGGAAACAACGATTAATGAATTTTAATCCTGCCATTGGTACAGCCATGCGGCCACCGGCGGATTGCAGTAAAATCACCATATTCAATTACAGCCCGTCTTCATTAGAAGAAAGGGAACTCACCAAAGTACAGGATGTTTTTCCCTATCTCGAATCTTCCAATATTACCTGGATTAACGTGGATGGAATTCGCAAGGACGATATTCATGCAATTTCCTCCTGCTTTATGATTCATCCACTGTTGGAAGAAGATATTCTCAGTGTAGGACAGCGTGCAAAAATGGATGAAATAGGAGAACATTTGTTCTGCCTATTGCCCATGATGTATTTTAATAGTGAAACTTCCACCATAGAACAAGAACAGGTAAGCATTCTACTGGGAAAAAATTTTGTGATCTCTTTCCAGGATGATCCCACCAGAGATCTATTTGATCCTATTCGCGAAAAGCTGCGCATCGCTACTTCCCGCCTTCGTAGCGGCATGACGGATTATCTCTGTTATGCACTTATTGACATTATTGTGGATAATTACTTCGTGGTGCTGGATAAGCTGGGAGAGCGGATTGAGCTGATGGAAGATCTTGTCCAACATCAGCCCACTACCAAAACACTCGCCCGTATAAATTTTCTGAAAAGGGAATTATTAATCTTCAAACGTGCAATTTCACCTGTTCGGGATCTTGTAAATGGCTTCCTGAAAAGTGAAAGCGATCTACTAGAAGATAGAGATACCAAATACTACAAAGATGTCTTTGACCACATCATCCAATGTACAGAACTAGCGGAAACCTATCGAGATACCGTTTTGAACTTACAAGAAATGTATCATACCCAGCTCAATCTGAAACTGAATGAAATCATGAAAGTGTTGGCCGTAGTAACTACGCTGATGGCGCCACTTACATTGATTGCTGGTATATACGGTATGAACTTTCAGAATATGCCCGAGCTTAAATCTGAAAATGGGTATTACCTCACATTGGGAGCAATGGGAATACTACTCGTGTTTATGATCTGGCTTTTCAGAAAACGAGGCTGGTTTTAACCCTTGTTTTTATAAATAGGAACAGTAGAACAAGGTTCTCCATACATTAAACTCTTCACTACAGGGCGGAGCAGACGGGTAATTTCTGCATAAGCCACTTCGCTAACGCGTTTATCGCCACAGCCTTTAATAACAATACGCTTATCCACAAAAGTGGCAGTATCCAACTGTCCCAGGTTGTGGAGATACAGTGTCTTATAAATAAAGTCGGCATCTCCAGCCGCTGCATAAGCCGCTACTGGCTGCAGGTAAGTCATTACCAACATATATGCCCATAAAGGAATCACAGTATCCACACTACAAAGGATACCCACATTTTTATCACGGTATTGCTCCCAGTCATGCGACTGCAAAGCGGCTCTGAAATCCTTTTCTTTCAGGATCATTTCCATGAAAAGGAAGGGTTTCAAGTCAAAAACAACAATTTCACCCTGGGGATAAAACTGCTCCAGGTCTATTGTTTCCAGTCCACTCTGTGCTACTTTATTGATGATTTCGTCCATTTTATCCACATTTAGACTACAAATTTACGAATAACAGCGGACGATATTTGTCACCATATAAACACAAAAACGCCTCCGCAGGGTAGCGGAGGCGTTTGCCTTATGTCAGTAAAAATGTACTAATTAGAAGTGTTTACCACGAGTATCTTTCACATCGCTGAGTTTCTTCAGGATGGAAGACATCTGGCTGTTCAGCATAGAGATCACGCTTTGTTCATAAGCGGCCTGCATTTGAGCAATATCTTGTGCTGGTTGTGCAGAAGGTTGATATGCATCAACTTTGATTACATAAACACCTGCGTTACCTTCAATTGGAGCAGAAACTGCTTTGGTACCCCAATTTTTGTTGAAAGAAGCACCTGCAACGCGTGGTTCGAAACCAAGAGCTGGGATGAAAGGAGTGGCGAAAGAAACACCTTCTGCTTTCAACACTGGTTGAGAACTTGCTTTTGCAGCAGCGTCCAGGGAAGCTGGAGTACCCAGTTTAGCGATGATTTGGTCAGCTTTCTTCTGTTTTTTCACTTCAGATTCAACCAGTTGTCTTACATCTTCCAGTGGAGCAGTACCTTCTTCACGAACGCTAGTGAGCACCGCTACTACGTATTTATCATCCATCGTGAATACAGTGCTTACATCACCTTTTTTAGCATCGTAAGCCCAACGTACCAGTTCACGGGACGCACCCAGACCTGGAATAACGAAGTCCATAGGACGTACGTTATCAGCAATTTTTTTCACCAGTTTACCTTCCTGAATATTTTTCTGGAAAGCAGCGGAGCTACGAGTTTTTGAAGCGAAGTCGCTTGCAGCAGAGTATGCGGTGTTATTAGTTTCTTTACTAGCTTCAACTGGTTTAGCCAGGTAAGCTACTTTAATAGCGGAACCGATGTTTTTCTGATCCATGATCTGCATTACATGGTAGCCAAACTGTGTTTTAACTACTTTGTATTCACCTTTAGAACCGGAGAATGCGAAATCTTTGAATTCAGGAACGAACTGGCTAGATGGCGTCAGATCGTATTCGCCATTGGTTTGTTTGCTACCCTGATCATCAGAGAATTTAGCCACCATATCAGAGAAGCTTGCGCCACCTTTGATTGCAGCCAGGATACTATCTGCACGACCTTTCGCGATAGAATCGGTAACACCTTCCTGAGGATTTGCAGCGATCAGGATGTGGCGAACTTTAACGCTGTCAGCCATAGTTTTACGCTCCACCATTTTCGCGAAGGAAATCAGGTGGTTATCATAATATGGTCCGAAAACGCCACCAACTGGCAGATCCACGATAGAATCTCTCATTGGCATTTTAGCTTCACTTTTAGAGATAAAGCCATCATAGAATTTGCTATCGGAATTACGGTTGATGAAACCGGCGATATCTTTTGCACTTACTGTATCCAGTTCTTGTTTCAGTGACAACAACTGATGCAGGGCAGCAGCGGTATCAGTTGCAGAAGGAATAGCATCGAAAGATACGTATTCAATTTTGCGAGATTCTTCTACTTGGAACAGTTTGCTGTGATCATTAATATAACGTTGCAGTTCAGCATCGGTTACTTTAACAGCAGAATCAGAGATTGAAGCATAAGGAACATTAACATAAGATACAGTAGCAGATTGGCTATTATCTTCTTGTTGTTGTTTTGCTAACCATTTTGGATAATATATACCTTGTCTTACCAGGGTTACATATTTCTGTTGGGTTTGATATTCTCTGATCTGTGCTTGCATTTGGTGCAGCGCTTCACGGATGTTAGGGTTGGTATTACCTTGGCTGATGATCTTCACCATTTCAGCGGTATTCAACTGACCATTACGACCAAACTGTTGAACTACGATTGGGTTAGGATTTTTACCAGTAAATTGGTCTACCACTTCTGGATCGGTTACAGCGATACCCAGTTTGTCGTATTGACCTTTTAATATTTCTTCAGACAGAAAATCATTCCATACTTTCTCACGGATGCTCTGACGATCTTCTTCACTCAGATTAGCATTACCACCCATTCTCTGACGGTAGTTGTTTTCAAAATCCGTAATACGACGTTGGTAATCGGCATATTCCAGCGATTCACCATTTACTTTACCCACACTTGTGGAACGACGGGTAAGGGAGTTTCTGCCAAAAAAGGCATCCTGCAGCAGGAAACTGACAATAGCCACGCAAATCACAACAACGATGACAACGGCGTACTTGTCCCTGATTTTCTGAATTACTGACATATATTATATAGTCTACATTTTTAAGGATAGCAAAAATAGAATAAAATAACTGTAACTGCAAAAGAGTATTTTTTACCTTCAAACCCTTTACTGTACTGGGTTTGAGGCCTTTCTAACACTTTTATGTACTGGGTATCATTCACAGGTTTTCCACAATATCTCCATTTTTCCAACTCATTTTTTTTCAGCAGATTAGTGTTTTAAAACGCAGAATTGGCGTGGTATTTTCGCAGTATGCCTCTATCACGCATCTGTTGGCTTTATTCACATTTCTGAAAAAGTGGATAACGCAATTCACAGGTATTTGTGAATAAAATAGTGCAAAACAAGCCTTGCATCATTTTTGGCGCTTTTTCATTCGGGGGTGATTTTTTTCCACAATTGATGTGTAAAAACCCCTGTAAAACGTAAAATAAGGTGGGAAAAGGTGCCTTTGTCCACAGGTAAAACTAATTTTGTTTTTATGCCAAAAGTTTCCCTTAGAAAATTTTTATGTGGATTGTGGATTGTTAACAGCAGCTTTTAACATTTTCCTAATACTGTGAACAGGAAAAAGATTTTCACGTCTTACGATATCCACGTATGTGGATGAAATCACTAAAATCCAATACAGAAGCGGAAATAGGATGTTAATTTTGATGTGGATAATGAAGACAAAAGGAATAACAACTACATTTGTATCAAGCTCAAAAATTTAATTTCCACATATTCACAGCCCTAATAGTAGTGGGCTTTTCTTTTTAAATATTTAAATAGATATATAGTCATGATTATAGATTTAGCCACCGCAAAAAAAAATTTGCAACACAACGGATTTTTGGATATATCGGTGGATCCCGCTTTGGATTTGTTTGCCGCAATTGAAGATTTGAAAAAACGCAAAAACGCAATTGTGCTCGCCCACTATTACCAGGAGCCGGACATTCAGGATATCGCGGATTATATTGGGGACAGTCTGGGGCTTTCTCAACAGGCTGCCAAAACAGATGCGGACATTATCGTTTTTGCTGGTGTGCACTTTATGGCTGAGACCGCAAAAATTCTGAGTCCACAGAAAAAAGTGCTGTTACCAGACCTGAAAGCTGGTTGTTCTTTGGCCGATAGTGCGCCACCAGAGCTGTTTAAGAAGTTTAGAGACAAATATCCGGATCATATCGTGATTTCATACATCAACTGTTCTGCCGGTATCAAGGCACTTTCTGATATCATCTGTACGTCTTCAAATGCCGAGAAAATCATCGAAAGCGTTCCCAAGGATCAGCCGATCATTTTTGCCCCCGACAGGAATTTAGGCGCTTATTTGATCAAAAAAACGGGTAGAGACATGGTTCTCTGGAACGGAGCCTGTATGGTACATGAGATATTTTCCCTGGAAAAAATCATGAAATTGAAGGTTCGTCACCCGAAAGCCAAGATAGTGGCGCATCCAGAGTGTGAACCGGCTGTTTTGGAAGTGGCGGACTACATTGGATCTACTACTGCACTCCTGAAATTCACACAACGTGATAGTGCGGAAGAATACATCGTAGTTACGGAAACGGGTATTTTGCACCAGATGCAAAAAGAGAATCCGGCAAAAACTTTCATACCTGCTCCACCAAACAATGCTTGTGCTTGTAATGATTGTCCACATATGAAACTGAACACATTGGAAAAACTTTACCTGTGTATGGAATATGAACAACCGGAGATCACAATGGAAGAGTCATTACGAGTGGCAGCATTAAAACCTATTGAAAGAATGTTAGCAATTAGTGCGGCAGCAGGATTGTAAGACAGTTATCAACATAATTCACATTTTTTGAAGTCCGTGTAATCACATTACACGGACTTCTTTTTTTGATGCAAAAATTTATTAAAAATCAATAAGTTATAGCCCCTTAACTTAAAAATTATACTTTTTGTTTCCCCAGGCACTTCACATCAAACTATACATCTGCACATAGTTGTTCACAATGCATGCTGGATTGTGAGTTAAAATCAAAAAATGAAGGCGCTGAGAATTGAATATTCATTTTGCCCCTTGGGTATGCGCAGAAAAATATATTTTATTGAATTCTCAACGCACTATTAGTGCTGTGAGAATGCGAATTTTATGATCATTTTGATCCTATACATGAATTAGTACGTTCTCCGCATTCTCGTCGCGTTCTGAGAAAGGCGGCTGAGGTTTTAATATTCCATATTTTCTCGGCATACCCCTTAGGTTTTCATAAATATTTCATTGTCAGTCGCTTCGCTAGAAATGTTGTTATTCACAGCGATGTGGATATCTGTGGATTACTCTTAAATAGTTATCAAGACTAAATTCTCTGTCTATGAAAATGATAGTGAAAATGAAAAATGAAGGCCGTGAGAATTAAATAAATTTTTAAGTCCTGTAGTAAGTGCAGGTTTTAAATTTTTATGCAATTCTCAGCGCCCTACTTGTACGCTGAGAATAAAGTGTAACTAGGAATTACCTGGGATATGATTTTTTCATTCAATTCTCAGGACTTTGGGAAGGCGCTGAGAATTGAATAGGTATTCTCATCACTATTTCGTGAATGATTGTCAAGATCGGTGCAATTCTCAGCGCTTAGTGAGTGCGCTGAGAATTGAATATTTAAAAGTAGTTCAGGTCAACGAAGGAGAGATGAAGTAGGTCGATTTAACTAGTGGCTGGAGAATTAAATATATACTTTGAGTCTGTGGTTACCCTTGAAAAATTTGGATTATTGTATCCTCAACCGACTCGTGGGATCCATTGAAATTAGAGCAGAAATTAACTTGGGTGGGAAGATTTTTGTGGAAAACCCTTCTCGATATATGTTCTGTGGGAGTTTTGAATCAGTTTTCGACATAAAATGTGGAAAAAGTGGACATATATCCCATTTTCAAAATTTTTTTTTGTTTTTTTTCTCTCAAAATGTGAATAAACCGCCTGAATTTTATAATAGGAAGATGATTTTCTCTCCTTTTTCACAAGAAATGTGGATATTGTAATTAAAACAAGCTATTTTTCAAAATTTTTTGTTTTTTCAGACTCCAAATGTGTATAAACCCCCACTAATAGATGATTTTGGCGATATTTTCAATAGATTTCCACAAAGAATGTGGAAAATACCCCTGATTTTGAAATTTTTTTTTGATTTTCATTATTTGTTCAACATAAATGTGAATAAAGCCTTGTTCAGTAAGGTTTTCAGCATATTTTTTACTGTTCTATTGACATAAGTGTGGATAACGAAGTGAATTAGAGAGTGCTCCAGTTAAATTTTCAATTTCTCTTTGCGTAATTGTGGATAAGCCCCTTCTAGTCAAGGATTCTAGCTGATTTTTTAAAATTTTTTTAGGCCATTTTGTGGATAATGTAGTGGATTAGAGAGACACTGCCTTAAATTTTTAATTTTTCTTCGCTTAATTGTGGATAAATTCCCAACAGTCAAGGATTTTCACTGATTTTATAAAAATTTTCATTGAAGAATGTGGACAATGAAGTGAAATCAAGCGATATCGACTTGAATTTTCAAATTTTCTTCGCTTAATTGTGGATAAACGCACTGCAGTCAAGGATTTTCACTGATTTTATAAAAATTTTCATTGAAGAATGTGGACAATGAAGTGAAATCAAGAGATATTGACTAGAATTTTCAAATTTTCTTTAATTAATTGTGAATAAATGCACTGTAGTTAAGGATTTTCAGAATATTTCCAGTGTAGTATGTGGAAAAGGAGGTGAATTGGTGAGACATGCGCTGAAATTTTCAATATTTCTTCATGTATTTGTGAATAAACGCATTGTAGTCAAGGATTTTCAGAATATTTTTAGTGTAGTATGTGGAGAAGGAGGTGAATTAGGGAGACGTCCAGCTTTAATTTTCAATTTTTTTCGTGAGAGCTGATAGCATTCCAGTAGTCGTCAATATTTTTCAGAAATATTTCGGAGGATATTGAATGTGTATGTGGAAAGAAAGTGGTTTAGGAAAGACATGACCACAATTTTTAGGTTTTCCTACATGTAAATGTTGGTAAGTGCCATCAAATCCTGACTATGCTCATATCTCAGGGCTATTTTTTCAAAAAATTTTCTTTTTCTCTATTCTTGCTCCAAATTTTTCTGCCAGAGTCGAAAATTAAATTTTTTTTTTGATCTACCTGGTAGATCAAACATAGTTGCTTGGCATGGAGCATGAAGTAGGCTTTATTTGATGGCGATTTTTAGAAGGCAGGAATCAACTGGGATAATATAGGGGAACCAATCAAAGTAGGAGATTAGTGAGAAAAAAAAGGTAGAGGATTAAATTTCCTCTACCCAAATATGATCAGCTTCAGTTTTTCGGAGCGACAAGTTATAACCAGCTACCATGATAGAAATCGGATCTCCGAGTGGTGCGACCTTTTCAATCTTAACTGTTTCACCGGGCACACAACCCATTTCCATCAGTTTAATATGAAGATCATCTTTTTCAAATTCTATTATCACTGCACTTTTACCTGTAGCAAGTGAGGACAATTTAATAATGCCATTTTTCATTATCTACTAATTGGTCCGTTTAAACTTTGTTTCGGCATATGGGGATATTTGCATTGGACGATACGACAAAGTTACCCCTGAAGTCCCAATATGCAAAAAGAAACATTAGGAGTCACAATTTTTCACTTTACTTTTACATGAATTTAATAGAGGGTTATGGCAATACAATTTACAGCCCATGAGGTTAGTCTTGGACTGAAGAACAGAACTGCACTAAAGAAATTTTTAACTGATTTATTTAAAAGAGAAGGACAAGGTTTATCAGGTCTTCATTATATCTTCTGTACAGATGATTATCTCCTGGAGATTAATCAGCAATTCCTGAATCATGATACCTATACCGATATTGTTACTTTTGAAATGTCTGAAGATCCAGATGTTACCGAGGGAGAGATTTATGTGAGTCTGGATAGAGTAAAAGACAATGCAACACAATTCGGAGTGTCAGTAGAACGCGAGCTTCATCGTGTTATTTTTCATGGTGCATTACATCTCTGTGGTTATAAAGATAAAACTAAGAAAGAAGAAGCATTGATGAGAGAAAAGGAAGAAGAGAACCTTAAGCTGTACTTCGGAAAGTAAATGTTTCACGTGGAACAATTTTAACGGACTATACCATTATGTTCCACGTGGAACATTTTATATAAAAGAGGACAATCGTCCTCTTTTTTGTTTTTAGGAGCTTTCCCATCCTAAAAGAAAATATTGAACAGTTTATCTCAGTTTTGAAGAAAAAATGGTCAAAAGAGGTCAAAATCGACCTTCAGAAATGGGGTAAATTTCAACGATCGTTTCCGGGCTGAGCACTTGTGTTCAAAAGAGGGTAGAAGGGCTATAATCGCCTAAAAACGCTTATTTTCTAATGAAAGGAAGCTGTTACCCTCTTTTTGGAAAGGAAGTCAATTGGATCCAATACGTCAAAGGTGGTTTCTTTTAAAAGACCTTGTTTCTCTGGTAAACAATTTTCTTAGCGAGATCATGTGTTGAATTTTCATAAGGAACGTATTGCTATTTACGGTTATGATGTTGAATCTGTTTGATCAATATTTTCTGGTTCATCACCATAAAATTCAATTTTCATTTCTATCTCCAATTGTCCAGTAAAAGTAGTTGTGGTTCCAAACCATGTAATCCCTAACCTGGTAAGATGTTTATACACATTATTAGCATCTACGTCCTTCGTCTAAAAACAATACCTATTCCGATCGCGGATTAAATTTACTTATAGCTATTTTTCCTTTATTTTGATTTAATATTAATTTATTAAGGATTCGCCCCGTGTCAACTATTAACCTTTATCCCACTTTAGAAAATGCACGCCAAGGTATCATAAGCAGCAAGATCAGCATTCGAGCTTGGATATGAATTATCTTATGGAAACGCCAGATCTAAATTTATTCCATGGAAGAAAGTATTTACACTTTGGCTGGAGTCTGCTCAAAAGGGGCACATACGGGCAATGTTTTATACAGGTACGTGCTATGATTTTGGGCGTGGTACTCCTAAAAATCTTGCGTTAGCATTTGAATGGTATTTGGAAGCTGCAAAATTGAAACATCCAGACGCCCAATATAATATTGGCGTCTTCTATTCCATTGGCGAAGTAGTAAACCAAGACTACCCAAAAATGCTTTATTGGTATAAAAAGGCCGCAAAGGCAGGAATTAGTGATGCCCAACGTAACCTGGGATATGCCTTATTTTATGGGAACGGCACTCCGCAGAACATGACCAAAGCAGTTTATTGGTATAAGAAGGCCGCCAAGAAGAATGATACTAGAGCCTTATACAATCTTGGACTGTGCTATAAATATGGTGAAGGTGCGAGTAAATCTATGCGATGGGCCAGGTACTATTTTGAAAAAGCCATGGAACTTAGACACAAAAAAGCAAAGACACAACTTAAATCGCTTGCCACTTCTTAAGTATAAAAGAATCTTCATTTAGAGGTATAAAGTGTCCTATATCTCATGGGACAATCGTTAGGGCGGAGATACCGTTTTTGGTGAAACCGCATCAATTTTTCCATCCGTAATCATTGAATACCTCCTTTTCAAACGGGTATCAGAAATACCTCCTTAAGTACAAATGTATCATTCAGAACTAAATCTTCTATGAATTGATATGCGCTTCGGCTAGTCATTCTGGGTAAGGTAATTGGTTAAAGTCCGTTTGCCTTCTAGCCAACACAGGTGTTTGATGTTGGTAATGAGGGTGAATTGCTGAGTAGCCCAAAGGAGGAAAGTGAAAGTAGGTAACTATAAAGAAATGGCCCATAAGGGGCGGCGAGAATAGAGAGGGCATTGATGGTATTTATGTGATCCCTTTGCCTTCTAGTAACTCAGTTCTTTAATGTTGGTGAATGGAGGAGAATTTCTGAGTAGCCCAAAATAGGAGGAGAAGTAGGTAACTATCAAGAAAAGCCTCATAAGGGTGTAGGGGAGAAAAGAAGGCATTGGGGTATTTATGCTGATCCATTCGCCTTCCACCTAACTCGGTTGTTTACAGTTGGTGAATGCAGCGCTTTCTGAAATTATCAACAAGCACATTAAATAGTTTACCCAATGCAGCCCGATGACTGGCTGTCTCCCAATATCTTAATCCTGGAAGTTATCTGCCATCAAGTAACAATGCCTTTGGCTGGATACCTCTTAAAACGATCTTCCTTTAACCTGTTTATTGGGGAATGTATGGATAGCGAACAGCGCATTTTATAATAGACCAAGAAACAAATAAATGGGGAATGGCTCGACTGCAAAAACACCGAACTCAGAGAATTATCATTGCAAAGTAGAAAATGAATGTTCCACGTGGAACATTACACTTTATGAAAACATTCTCCCTACTTCTATGTAATTTTGCACTTTCAATTTTAATATGTTTCCTTCATACGATATAATAGTTGTAGGTGCAGGGCACGCGGGATGCGAAGCTGCTGCCGCTGCTGCCAATATGGGCTCTAAGGTGCTGCTGGTTACCATGAACATGCAGACGATTGCCCAAATGAGCTGTAACCCTGCTATGGGTGGTATAGCTAAAGGTCAGATCGTGCGCGAAATTGATGCATTGGGTGGGTACTCCGGTATTATTACGGACCAATCCATGATCCAGTTCCGTATGCTGAACCGTTCCAAAGGACCTGCTATGTGGAGTCCGAGAACACAGAACGACCGCATGCTCTTCGCCGCTAAATGGAGAGAAGCACTGGAGAAAACTCCAAATGTAGACTTCTACCAGGATATGGTGAAAGGGCTCCTTGTTAAAGATGGCAGATGTCATGGTGTGATCACCGGACTCGGACATGAAATCCAGGCGAAAGCGGTAGTACTCACCAATGGTACTTTCCTCAATGGAGTGATCCACATCGGAGAAAAACAATTCGGCGGTGGACGCGTAGCTGAAAAAGCAGCCACTGGTATCACTGAACAATTGGTGGAGCTCGGTTTTGAGAGCGACCGTTTGAAAACAGGTACCCCTCCAAGAATAGATGGTCGTAGCCTCGATTATTCCAAAATGGAAGAACAAAAAGGTGACGACGAAATCGTGGGATTCTCTTACCTGGATATACCTAGAATTCAACCCGCTCAACAACGTAGTTGCTGGATCACTTATACCAGCGAAGCCGTTCATGAAATACTCCGTACAGGATTCGACAGGTCTCCTATGTTCCAAGGTAGAATCCAAGGAACCGGACCTCGTTACTGCCCAAGTATTGAGGATAAAATCAACCGCTTTGCTGAAAGAGAAAGACACCAACTCTTCGTTGAACCTGAGGGTTGGGATACTGTGGAAATCTATGTAAATGGATTCTCCACTTCTCTGCCGGAAGATGTACAGATGAAAGCACTGCGCATGGTACCAGGATTTGAAAATTGCCGCATGTTCCGTCCAGGATATGCGATCGAGTATGATTATTTCCCACCTACCCAGTTGCAATTCTCCCTGGAAACTAAACATGTACAAAACCTCTTCTTCGCGGGTCAAATAAACGGTACCACCGGATATGAAGAAGCTGCATGCCAAGGACTCATGGCCGGTATCAACGCACACCTGAAAGCAACCGAACAAGATCCTTTTGTACTGAAAAGAAGTGAAGCCTACATCGGTGTACTCATCGATGATTTGATTAATAAAGGGACAGAAGAACCTTATCGTATGTTTACTTCTAGAGCCGAATTCCGTACCCTGCTCCGTCAGGATAATGCGGACCTCCGACTCACAGAAAGAAGCTACAAAATGGGCCTGGCCTCCGAAGAAAGAATGACCAGAGTGCAACAGAAAAAAGATGGAGTGGAAAAGATTAAGTCAATTCTGAAAGACCTCTCTATCGAACCTGCTGAAATCAGCGATCTGTTAAATGCGAAATCCTCTGCTCCATTAACTCAGAAACAAAAAGCACATCAGATTCTCCTGCGCCCAGGACTGGATATCTTCTCCATGAAAAATGAAGTACCTAAAATTGCTAAAGCACTCGAAGGCTTCGATAATGAAACATTGGAACAAGCAGAAATCCAAGTGAAATATGATGTGTACATCGAAAAAGAAAATGAACTCGTTCAAAAAATGAGTCAACTCGAAGACCTGATTATTCCAGATAGCTTCGATTATAGTAAACTGGTTTCCCTCTCCGCAGAAGCCAAACAGAAATTTAATAAAATCCGTCCACGTACATTAGGACAAGCCAGCCGAATCAGCGGGGTGAATCCAAGTGATGTACAAATCTTGATGGTATATATGGGCAGATAATCCGCCCTCCCAATATTTAAAAAGGCAACCTGAAAAGGTTGCCTTTTTTTATGCCATTTTTAAAAAAAATGGGGCAAAATTGCCCAAAATCGACCTTCAGAAATGGGGTAAATTTCAAAGATCGTTTCTGTGTTGAGTACTTGTGTTCAAAAGAGGGTGTGCGGGCTTAAAAGGGCTAAAAATGCGAATTTGGAAAGCTTTTTATTTTTTTCCGGAGTAGACAACCTTCAGCCAGGAGTTGTCGTATTTACCTATACAAAAAGCTCGAATATAACTGACCGGAAACGGGTATCCATTAAGTGCACGATTTAGACCTACAAGAACTCATTACTGGTTGCTGCAAAAAAAATCGTAGCAGTCAGGAAGCATTGTACCGGAAATTTTTCGGCTATGCAATGAGTATCGCCATGCGATATGCACATAACAAGGAATCAGCAGTGGAAATATTAAATGATGCCTTCCTGAAAATATTCCAGCATATTCATACATACGATACCAGCAGAGCATTTAAATCTTGGATCGCGAAAATAATAGTCAACACCGCCATTGATAGCCTAAGGAAACGGAAACAAATCGCTTTCACAGAAGAAATATCTCCTGTACATGAAATAGGTATAGACGATAGCGTTGTAGAGAAACTAAGCTATAATGAACTGTTGCAAATGATACAAACATTACCGCCATCATATAAAACAGTATTTAATCTATATGTCATGGACGGGTATCAACACCAGGAAATCGCAGCCATGCTGGGCATTTCAGAAGGTACTTCCAAATCCAATTTATTCAAAGCAAAAAAAATACTGAAAGAGAAAATATTACAACTCAATCCCACTTCCAGGGATAACAAAGACGCAGATATTACCGCATTTAACAATGAACGATAACTTCGAAAATAGTATCCGTAAAAAGCTGCAGGAAGCTGATTTTCCATTTGACCAGGACGCCTGGAAACAAATGGAAAACCTGCTGAATAAAGACAAGGACAGAAAAAGACCACTGTGGTGGTGGATTCTGCCACTGTCCGCGATACTCATTAGCTTATTGTTCCTACTACCCAGAAATGAAAACCAACAACCACTGAAAACCGCTTCCAATCAAGCTGCGGAAAATACGGTAACTAGTAGTAATCAGCATGTGGATAAGGTCTCTCCAACTATTTCCCAGCATGAAAATCATGGGTCAGAGCGACTGTCATCTCCCAAAAATACTATCAGTACACCATTACATTCAGCAATCACCTCCACGCAAAAAACAACTATCACTAACAATACAAAACAGACTACCTATACGAACGATTTCAACCATGATAATGTAGAAATTGCTGCCATAAATTCATATAACGTAAACGAATACACGAAAATTAATGAATCCGCTGTAATGCCTGTAAAATCAAATATTACATCCGATTCATTAAAAGACACTTCAGTAACTTATGCCAAGAGAAAATTTCGTCCTAAATTATTCGTTGGCATAACTGCCGGTCCTGATTTTAATACCACTGCTTCTTTTCGATATAGTGCTATTGGCTTTAATGCAGGTGTCATCTTACATTATTATTTTAAACCGCGTTGGTTTATTACCGCTGGCGCTGTTTACAATAAGAAAATCTATGATGCAGCAGGAACGGAGTATAAAAGCAACTATTACGATCCTAACGATGAAATCACAAAAGTGAATGCCAATTGTGATGTATTAGATATACCATTGAATATTAACTATGCTTTTGTGAAAAACAATAAGCATAGCATTGCGGCATTATTGGGCAGCAGCAGCTATTTCATGCTGAAAGAAAAATATTATTATGATTATGAATACGGCACAGATAAAACCGTAGAAATCCGCAATCAAAACAGGAATTATTTCGCTGTACTCAATGCAGGTATACTCTATCAACAGCCAGTAGGTAACAGACTCATACTTGGCGTACAACCTTATGTAAAAATCCCCATTACTGGAGTAGGAGCAGGCCAGGTAAAACTGGTCTCCACAGGCATTTCCCTGCAACTTACACTCACCGGCCGAAAACATTAAAATTCCCCCACAATAGCCACCATAGCGGATGGTAAACAAACGTTTCCAGATCATTGTTAATGTTTGATATAGCAATATCAACTACCGTAGATTTTTTGTAAATTCCTTAAAAAACAAGGATATGGCTAAGAAAACGAATCCCCCCAAACAAGATGATAATCCCAAGGGAAAGAAGAAAAAAGAAGAGGAATTCCCAGGATATCCTGCTTATCCTTCCAATGAAGATATCATGAGTGGCAGCAACAGGGAAAATGAAGTAGACCTCGATATGGACGATATTACCAGGTCTTTCAGACATAATAGTGAACTACCATCCAAACGCGGTAAAAACCCGTCAAAAAGCGATGAACAAGAAGAAAACTGGAAACAGGATAAAGTAGGAGATGACCTGGATATTCCCGGCTCTGATCTGGATGATGAAGAGGAAAGGGTAGGTAGTGAAGATGAAGAAAATAATATCTATAGCATTGGCGGCGACAGACATGAAGATCTAGAAGAAACCAACGATGACCTAATTGAAGATAATGATGAATTTGAAGAAGAAAAGTACTAATAATTGATTATAGTAATGGCGCCAACAACCTACAGGCGCTATCCATAAAGCGTTTCAAAGGATTCCTTCTATTCCAGCGCGTTTCCTGAACCGGAGATGAATACAATAAATCTTCATCAAAAACACGGTTCAGACTGGCAGCTACGGCTTCATCATATACCATGGCAGCAATCTCGCAATTGAGATAAAAACTGCGGTTATCCAGGTTGACAGAACTAATCCAAGAAAGATTATCATCTATCACCATCGTCTTGGCATGTATAAAACCACGGGTATAAAAATATACCTTAACACCCGCTTCCAGCAAGGGTTTCATATATGATAAGGCAGCATGTTGCACAATAAAGGAATCCCCTTTATACGGCAGCAGCAACTCTACTTCTTTGCCTGAGAGTGCAGCCAACTGTAAGGCTGTTAATATCTGATCTGTAGGAATAAAATAAGGATTGGTAATCCTGATCCTATGCTGCGCCAAATTGATGGCCATTACAATGCAATTCATGGACATCGGCCAGTCTGAATCCGGCGCACTGGCTATAATATCTGTATAACAAGTACCACGTAATTGAGCGCGCTGAAAATAGGGATATTCAAAGCGAAAAACCTTTTTACTGACATAACGATAACTCATCAGAAACTGCAACTGTAGGATGTTTACAGCATCGCCAGTAATTTTGAGATGCGTGTCTCTCCAGAACAATTTATGCTTACCGTTATTCAGATATCGATCATCCAAATTTATACCGCCAGCAAATCCTATTAGCCCATCTACAACTATGATTTTTCTGTGGTTACGATAGTTGGCATTCAGGTAGAAATTGATCAATACCGGTGAAAATACATATACCTCTGCACCGTGTTCCTTTAGTATTTTCGGGATCTTATGAATATGATTACTGCCAAGGTCATCGTAGATGAATCGTACTTGTACACCCTGTTGCAGTTTCTCTAGTAAGATCTGCAATAATTCCCGGCCAATATCATCATCCGTGATGATGTAGTATTCTATGTGGATATGATGTTTGGCGTCTCTGAGGGCGTTGAATACTTCAGGGAATTTCTCTTCTCCATTCACTAATACTTTTACCTCATTATTGCGGGTGAGTATGGATTGCCTGGAATTCAGCAGCATGGCGGATAACTCCTGTTTCTGCCCGTGCGATAATCGTAGGTCCAACTGCATTTGCTTTAATTCTGCCCGCTGCGATTGCATGTAGTTTTCAAACAATATCTCATCCCTGCTGCCTTTCAGCGTAAACCGACGTTGTTTACGGAAATCACGCCCAAGGTAGTAGTAGATAATTAAACCAAGGATAGGTACGAAAACCAATAGGAGAATATAAGCGATAGCTTTTACCGGATTCCTGTTTTCCAGCAAAATGGTAAATACAACACCCACCAGCGTTAGCGTCACCAGGAGGGTGCTCCCTAACTTCATATATGGATGCCAGTCTATTCCGTAAAGAAAGGTGTAAAGCTGATGCACGGTAGCCTGATTTAGCTGTTGTGAAGATACGAAACCCTTGGTTTATAATGGTTTCATCTAAAACTTATCCCAAATATTATAATTTCTGAGAAGGATCGTATAATTTGCTTCCCTTCAAAAATTCTATAGTTATGAAATTACAGACGCGGCTGTTTTTTTGTGCCTTATTACTGCATAATTACGTATATGCACAAACGTTACCAACAGCAGAAAACTCCAACAGATGGGCTATCAATAGCCCAGGCAGCATCCGATGGACGATAGACAACCGGATTCCACATGAAGATCATATTGAAATGGCTGGTCTGAAGTCGGCCATCTGGTTGAGATATGGCGTAGATACCAGTGGAGCCAGTGTGCTCAACAGGACCCTTGTCTTCCCAACTTTCCGACTAATTCCCAATAATACCCATGCCTCCATGATGTATACCATCGGAGATAAGGACCTACCACGTATTTTCATCAATAATAAACCCTGGAGAGAAGATATAATAGCGGGTGCACCCTCCAAATCTAGCCCAGAGAAAGTACAATATATCACGCATGATGGTATCACTACCTTGGTAAGTACTTTCACTGATAAAGATGGTAGTATGCTACTGAAACATTCCTTTTTCCCCTCTGTGGATAAACCACTGTTGGTGGAAAAAATGGTGTTTATAAACAACCGTAAAACAGCAGCTACGGTTGAAATGGAAGGAATGCAACTATATAGAAATCCTTCTCCTGAAAAGACTTCCGACGGACCGCTGCATTTTGTAATGAATACTTCCGGTTCCGGTGTAAAGCAATTACAACCAGGAGATTCCACCATATTGTATATAACGTATCAGGCTATACGAAAACAAGAACAGCCAGTAATGGCGGATCTTGCTATGGAAGAAATATCGCGCCGCAACAGGATTACGGGTATTGAAGACCTGATGCAATTGGAAACGCCAGATACCTTGTTGAATACGGCTTTCCACTTCGCCAAACTGCGCGCTACTGAAAGCATCTATCTTACTAAAGGTGGTTATATGCATGGCCCTGGCGGATTACGTTATTACGCGGCCATCTGGGCAAATGATCAGGCGGAATATGTGAACCCGTTCTTTGGATTCCTGGGAGATACGATCGCATTGAAATCAGGGATGAACAGCTATCGTTGGTTTGCGTCTTATATGAACCCTGCGTACAACGCTATTCCTAGTTCTATCGTTGCAGAAGGGGATAGTAACTGGCATGGAGCCCGCGATAGAGGCGATATGGCCATGATTGCATATGGCGCGAGTAGATTTGCTATGGCCCAGGGAGACGCGGATTCGGCTCGTGTGCTGTGGCCACTCATTGAATGGTGCCTGGAATACCTTCAAAAAAATATCAACCAGGACGGCGTAGTCTTTTCAAACAGCGATGAACTGGAAGGCAGATTCCCGGCAGGTAAAGCAAATCTCAATACTAGCTCGCTTTACTACGATGCGCTTTGCTCTGCTGCGATGCTAGGCCAACAGTTGCACATTCCTGCTAAACAATTGGCGGATTATAAATCCAGGGCTGCTGTGCTGAAAAAGAATATCGATAAATATTTTGGCGCTACGATTGAAGGATATAATACCTATCGTTATTATGCGGAGAATACGGTCCTTCGTGCATGGATTGCAACTCCTTTGGTCACCGGTATAATGGACAGAAAAGAAGGCACTATTGATGCTTTATTTTCACCAAAACTATGGACAGAAGATGGCGTGGCCTCTCAGTCCGGCGATCGTACCTTCTGGGACAGATCCACACTCTATGCGCTTCGTGGCGTACTGGCTGCTGGAGAAACAGAGAAAGCCATGAAATTCTTGGAATACTATTCTAACCGTCGACTCCTTGGAGAACATGTACCTTATCCGGTAGAAGCTTATCCAGAAGGGAATCAACGCCACCTTTCTGCTGAAAGCGGACTCTATTGCCGTATTTTTACAGAAGGGATGTTTGGTATGCGTCCTACAGGATTAAATAGTTTTGATTGTACACCACGACTCCCAGTAAAATGGAATCGCATGGCAATTAAAAACATGCATGCTTTTGGTAAAAAATTTGATCTGGTGGTAAATAGAAAAAGTGCTGGTAAACTTGTAGTGACAGTTACTACAGATACTAACGTAAAAGCATATACGATAAATGATAATGCTACATTGCATATAACATTATAAAATTCAAAATAGCCTGTATCAAAAAATAAAGCAAGGAATTGACGTCGCAGACGTCAATTCCTTGCTTTATTTTTCGTCGTCCCTGCCCAGCGGGCAGGGACGACAGGTAGGAGACATTTGAACTGTTATTGTGCAGTTATTTCCAATATATTACTAGTGAGCGACACTGCTCTTGGAACCAGGTTCAGACCTACTTTCATCAGGTAATCACCACTATATGTCTGATTCAATTTCAGGCTAGAAGTAGTACCAGGGAAGAGGTTGATTTCTTTCACAGTATATTGTTTAGCAGGGTCTAATCCTTCTAGTTTTACGTTGGAGAAAATTTCCTTCCTTCTTACGTTCATCATGTAGTTGAATACCACCGCTTTCTGTTTATCTGCGGATACGTATTGAAACACTGCTCTATCTTCCTCATATGGAGAAATAACCCTGTACAGGTCGCCATACCAGATGATATCACGTAAACGATTATACGTAGCAACTGCATCGTGACTGAATTGCAGTTCTTTATCGGTAAATGCATCCACTTTGATATCATATCCTAGTTTACCCATCATTGCCACGTCTGTACGGAATTTCAGGGATTGTTTACCCCAGTTGGTAATGTGTGCAGACATCGTAATAGAAGGGAAGAAGTGGCTGTAACCGTATTGGATAAAGATTCTTTCTAGTCCGTCGGTGTTATCACTTGGCCAGAATTCAGTGAAATACTTCATGGCGCCATAGTCTGTACGACCACCGCCACCACTGCAAAGCATTATCGGCAGATGAGGATATTTGCTTCTCACCCTGTCCATTACTTTATAGAAGCTACGTACATAATCGATAAACAGGTGAGATTGTTTCTCTTTCAGATAAGGACTGTAAGTATTGGTGAGCATGCGATTGCAGTCCCATTTGATATAAGCGATACCTGGGTTTTCAGATAATGTTTTATCCACAATACCATATACAAAATCTTGTACGGCAGGATTGGTGAGGTCCAGTACCAGTTGGTTTCTGAAGTAGTTTTCGCTACGATTTGGCAGTTTCAGTATCCATTCAGGGTGTTTGGCGTACAATTCACTTTTCGGGTTTACCATTTCAGGTTCCAGCCATATACCGAATTTCACGCCTTGTTTTTCCGCTTCTTTCACCAGGTATCCAAGGCCTTGTGGGAGCTTGTCTTTGTTAGGTTCCCAGTCGCCCAGCCCTGCATTATCTCCATTTCGAGGGTATTTATTTGCGAACCAGCCATCATCGAGGAGGAACATATCCACACCCAATTTAGCAGCGCCGCCGAAGAGTTCCGACAGGCGTTTTTCATTGAAGTCAAAGCCAGTAGCTTCCCAGTTATTGAGGAGTGTAAGGCGAGGGGAGTGTCCATCCAGGATACCGTAATTCACGGCCCAATGATGGAGATTGCGGCTAGCCTGGCCTTTACCATTAGCAGACCAGGTAAAGATGAATGCAGGTGTGGTAAATACCTCATTCGGCTGTAGCAGGTAATCGCTGGCATATGGGTTAATACCTGCGTTGATATGGAGTGCATTCAATTGATCCACTTCAAATGCGAAACGGAAATTACCTGTCCAGGCGAGGGTTCCAGCGAGTACGCCTCCTGTATTCTCTGCTATAGGATTGTTCAGTCCCAGCAGGAACATAGGAGATTGGTACATATTGGCTCTGGTGCCCAGTTTGCTGTCGAGTATTTTCATACCGGCGGTCAGCGGTTGTTCTTCCATTTTCACTTCAGACGCCCAATCGCCGTGGAACTGTGTCAGATAATACTTATCAGCATTAAAATGCAGCATGGAAGAAGAGTAGTCTGTGAGTCGTACCGCTTGTTTTTCGCTATGTTTTATTTCGCTCCATGCTTTGATGACGTCTTCATTGTAATAGCTTTCAAAGTGGAGTATAACGTTTACCGGGTATACGGGATCTTTCAATACGATATCGGTAGCGGTGATATTATTATCTTTTTTGCTGACCTGATGAGAAACGTATTTCAGTTCCAGGGAAGGGTTGCCATCGTTGTGAACGATGCGGATGGCCGGTTCCAGTAGACTTTCCATGCCCGCTGTAACGTAGGCTTCTTGGGAAGATTTGTTCAAGGTGTCAGCATTTTCAGGTTGCAATTTTTCTCCCAGGTATTTCTGGATTAGTCGGCCTTGCTGATTGGTGGTATATACCAGGTTGGTATGTGCGGTGCTGATTCTGATCAGTTGTTGTTGCGCATAGGTGGCCGTGGAATATAGCAGCAGAAATAGTGCTGTTAATTTTTTCATGCGGTTCATTTTTCTAACGGGCGGATTAAGCGTATTATTTACAAATAAAAGCTAAGAATACCGGATATTCTAATATTTTATTATCAGAATTTAGGCTGGAATAGCCATAGACG
The DNA here is from genome assembly GCF_019236475.1 of Chitinophaga sp. Lineage (GTDB taxonomy): Bacteria > Bacteroidota > Bacteroidia > Chitinophagales > Chitinophagaceae > Chitinophaga. The sequence goes on along the minus strand of NZ_JAFAIX010000012.1, from coordinate 624,118 downwards.
GGGAAAATTTAGGAAAGTCTATTGGAAAGAATGAGTATGTTAACATCTGATAAACAAACTGAACCATATCAATCTTTTAATTGCGATAGATAAGCAATTTTAACCCAACCTAACCCAGAAAGTCATGTTTGTTAACCTGCACAAGTTAATTGTGTTCGTGAGCATACCCAATGGCGGTGTTTATGATACGGCGCACAGGGTATTTGAGCGATCTAGTTTTTTCCCGTTTAAGGGGCCTATAACTGTACCCAAATTTGGGTCGCAAAGGTTTGCTATTCTGAATGTGAATAACAGCCGTTTATCGACCTTAGATTACTTACCAGAGCTGCTTAGGTTTATAGCCATGCACGAACGTGCTGAATGTTGCCTGGTATTAAATCTGGTGTTGTATGATTATGGGCCGCATCATATCGGTCCGATTATCCACCGATTGAACCGGAGTCAGTTTGAAGTGCACTACATTGTGGTGAGCAGTAATTATCAAGATAAAAGAATAATTACTGATGAGATGATAGCCACTTTGGCTGCTATGGTACAACGGGGTGTGATTCATGTAAACAATACGCTGGTTCGAGGTTCCAGCGTCCGATTGAAACAGCGTGCGGATGAAATTAGTCAGTTGATTAAAGCGATTTTAAAAGAGCGGAGAATAGGGTATATGTAATATTTCGGGAGATACGTGTCTCTCTGTTGATATATGTTACTATATCAACCGGATAGTTGTTGCCTGTTAAATAATTGCTTTTGATATATGGTGAAGTTGAAAAAACTGTCACTATTTATCTTTCATTATCTTATCCCATGCTTCCTTGGTAAGCGTTACCAGTTGGTCGTTCGCACACTCCCAGATGGTATAATAATTTTGAGAGACAACAATTCGGTTGTGTTGCTGTGTGGGTAAAATGATAGCGGTCAGCTTGTTAGCATATCAACTGGTACGACAGTTATGGGCACAAAAAAAGGTCATCAATTTGATGACCTTTTTTCTGTGGTGTGAGGCGGGATCGAACCGCCGACACAAGGATTTTCAGTCCTTTGCTCTACCGACTGAGCTACCGCACCATCTTTTTTGTTGCCCCGTCTCGTGTGATGGGATTGCAAAAGTACAACTTATTTTGAATCTGCAAAATTTTTATTCAAGTTTTTATAAAATTTTTTTTTCATCGAGGATAGCAGACCAGAGCTGATGTCTCCAAACCAGCGACTGTTGGGCATATTGAGCCGCTTCGTTCCATTTGCCTTCATCATTACCACAGAGCTCTTGCACCATTTGCATAGCGAGTTGACTGTGGTGATCGCCGTCTACTTCGATATGTCTTTCTAAATAATAGATGAAAGTAGTCAGCTTTCCAGGGAATTTCTGATCCAGGTCTTTCACGAGTGCATAGAACATATCCGGGATCAAATCTTCTCTACCGAAAGTAAATACGGCCGCCATCACATGTGGCTTTGCAGAGGCTATTACCTCAAAGGTGAAACGGAGGAACCCTTTCACGCCTTCAGGCAGTGCCGCAGCAGCAATGGCATCCTGTATAGGCATCCCATTCACTGCTGCTTGAATGAGGCTACGGATAGCGCTGGTATCTGCACCAGCCTGTTCCATGGCACTTTCATATAACTCAAAATGAGAACAACGATTACCGGCAGCATCCACATCACTCTCTTCGCCGGTAACAATTTCATTGATCAAATAACGTGTAGCTGCATTACCCTTTGGAATCCAGGGTACATCAACGCAGGTAAGCTGTTGTTGTAATCCTTTCAGCAAAGACATAAAATCCCAGACAGCATACACATGATATTGCATGAAGATGCGTACGTCGTCTAGTGTTTGTAATTCGCTATATAATGGGTGAGCTACTACTTTCTCCCTAGCAGGAGCAATGATTTCCTTAATTCTTGTGATACTCATGATAAATTTCTGCGTGCAAACATTCACTTTGTTGTGTCTCTCCGGGCGGATTAGTTACCGTATACCACCAGGAATTTAATTCTCATCAGTTTTAACTGTTCCAGTGTATAATCGCTATCGATCAGCTCCTCGCGGGCGAGGGCCAGACTGGAAGTTTCACAGCCTTTGAAGTATTCCATGATCTCGTCTTGGGCGTAATCGTCCAGTTCTTCATCAAGGCAATAATCCACGTTCAATTTAGTACCGCTGGCAACGATTGTTTCCATTTCATCCAGCAGTTTGGCGATGGTCAGTTCTTTGTTTTTAGCAATGGTTTCCAGCGGAATTTTCTTATCGATATTCTGGATAATGAAAACTTTCAGACCGCTTTTATTCACCACGCTTTTCATCACGAAATCATCCGGTTTGGTGATATCGTTTTCTTCCACAAATTTGGAGATGACGTCTACGAATTGTTTACCGTAGCGTACCGCCTTACCCTTGCTCACACCCTGGATTTTTTCCAGTTCCTGTACAGTGGTAGGATATTGAGTTGCCATATCTTCCAGGGAAGTTTCCAGGAAGATAACGAATGGAGGCAAGTTTCTTTCTTTAGATACTTTTTTACGCAGTTCTTTCAACAGTTCGAAGAGTACAGGATCTGCGGAAACCTGTGCTGCAATAGCTTCTTCCTCATCCTCTCCAGGTTCTTCATCAAATTGATGGTTGAGTGCCACCATGATGGAGTATGGTTTTTTGAGGAATTTGGTGCCTTTTTCGGTTACTTTCAGGAGGCCATATTCTTCGATATCTTTCTCTATCAATCCTTCCAGCATCATTTGGCGCAGGAGGGAGTTCCAGAAATGTGCGTCAAATTCCTTGCCTTCGCCGAATACTTCCAGTTGGTCGTGGCGATAGGTGGCTATTTGTGGACTGGTTTTTCCGGTGATGATATTCACTACGTACTCGGAGCCGAAGCGTTCTTCCAATGCGCGGATGGTTTTCAGCGCAATCACCACGCGGTTTTTTACTTCGATTTTCTCTTTTGGATTGCGACAGTTATCACACTGGCCACAGTCTTCTACTTCGTAGTTTTCTCCGAAATAGTGAAGGATCACTTTCCGGCGGCAAACGGCACTTTCTGCGTAGGCTACCGTTTCATTAATCAGTTGGGCACCCATTTCGCGTTCGCTAAGCGGTTTATCGCGCATGAGATGTTCCAGTTTCTGCACATCCTTATGAGAATAGAAGCAAATACAGTTTCCTTCGAGTCCATCGCGGCCCGCTCTTCCTGTTTCCTGGTAGTAGTTTTCCAGGCTTTTCGGAATATTATAGTGGATCACAAAACGAACATCTGGTTTGTCGATACCCATACCAAAAGCAATGGTAGCCACAATTACTTCCACATCTTCATGGAGGAACATATCTTGGCGTTGCGCTCTGGTAGCAGGATCGAGGCCGGCATGGTAAGCAACAGCCTTAATATTGTTGGCCACCAGCATATCGGCCAATTCTTCGGTCGTTTTACGGTTGAGGGTATAGATAATACCACTCTTTCCTTTATGCTGATGGATATATTTTACTATTTCTTTGATAGTCAGGTCTTTCTTACGTTTTTGTCTGATTTCATAATACAGATTTGGACGGTTGAAAGACGAGATGAAAATATTAGGATTATTTAATCCCAAGTTTTTCACAATGTCGCTCTGTACTTTAGGCGTAGCAGTAGCGGTGAGCGCGATGATAGGCAGGTTGTTACTGATTTGCTCAATCATTTCCTTCAGACGACGGTATTCCGGTCTGAAATCATGACCCCATTCAGAAATACAGTGCGCTTCATCCACCGCAATAAAGGAGATTTCCAGTTCTTTGAAGAAATCCAGATTTTCCTGTTTGGTAAGCGTTTCAGGTGCTACGTACAGCATCTTCGTTTTACCGGAAAGCAGGTCAGTGCGCACTTTTTTAATTTGCGCTTTTGAAAGGGTAGAATTGAGGAAGTGAGCAACATTATCTTTACTGCTATAACCACGAACCAGGTCTACCTGGTTTTTCATTAAAGCGATAAGTGGTGATACGATGAGCGCACATCCTGGGCTCATCAATGCTGGTAATTGGTAACATAGTGATTTACCTCCACCAGTTGGCATGATCACAAATGTATCTTTACCTGACAGGATGCTTTTTATTATGATTTCCTGATTTCCTTTAAAGGAATCGAACCCGAAATGTTCGCGTAATGCATCCATCAAACTTTCCTTAACAACAGCCATTGCATTTCATTTTAATACGGTAAACTCTAAAGAACTAACAAATGACAAATTTAGTTTATATGTTTTTTAGGGGACACGAAGTTACTTAAAAAAGTGCGGACAGGCAATATTAATTCAGTATAGTTCCCTTGCTGGCTAAAAATTGATAAATTTGTAAATAGTCATGAAAAAGAATCTAACGATCGATATAGGACAAGTTGCCAAGCGAACAATTGCAATGGAGGCGTCGGCTATCAATGATTTGCAACAGTTTATAAATGCAGATTTTGAGAAAGTGGTGGAACTCATTGCCAGATGTGAAGGGCGACTAGTCGTAACGGGCATTGGTAAAAGTGCCATCATCGCTCAAAAAATAGTTGCTACCCTTAACTCTACAGGGACTCCTGCCTTATTTATGCACGCTGCAGACGCCATCCATGGCGATCTGGGGATGATCCGGCAGGAAGATATCGTGATGTGCATCTCCAAAAGCGGTACCTCTTCGGAGATTAAAGTATTGGTTCCTCTTGTAAAAAATTTTGGAAATATTTTGGTGGCCATGGTGGGTAATACTACCTCTTTCCTGGCAGTGGAAGCAGATTATATCCTGAATACCACTGTTTCCCAAGAGGCTTGCCCTAATAACCTAGCGCCAACCACCAGCACCACCGCTCAATTAGCGATGGGAGACGCCCTGGCAGTATGCCTAATTGAATGGCATGGCTTTACAGCAGCAGATTTTGCCAAATTCCACCCAGGTGGTGCATTAGGGAAAAAATTATATCTGAAAGTACAGGATCTCAGTAAACTACATCAGGCACCTAAAGTGTTGTTAAGTAGCTCATTGAGAGATGTGATAGTGGAAATATCTTCCAAAATGTTGGGAGTTACGGCCGTACTGGATGAAAATGGCGCGCTACAAGGTATCATCACGGATGGTGACCTGCGTCGTATGCTAGAAAAGAATGTAGCGCCGGAAACCGTGACTGCAAAAGATATCATGTCGCTTCATCCCAAAAATATCCAACAGGATGAGCTCGCTATCAATGCACTGGAAATGATGCGCAAACATGATATCACGCAATTGCTCGTAATGGATGATAACAAATATGCGGGCATTATTCATTTACATGATTTAATCAGAGAAGGAATTATATAGCGATGACACAACTAAACAACCACTTTTATGTGGCAATTATGGCCGGCGGCATTGGAAGCCGTTTCTGGCCTCATAGCCGGACGGATAATCCAAAACAGTTTCTGGATATCTTGAATACAGGCAAAACGTTGCTCCAGTGGACCTATGAACGTTTTTCCCAGTTTATACCTAAGAATAACATTTTTGTAGTTACACATCACCAGTATGCTGGAAAAGTGGCAGAACAACTACCGGAACTTCCTTTCGATAATATCGTCAGCGAACCATCCCGTAAGAATACTGCACCCTGTGTGGCATACATCTCCCATAAAATTAATAAACAGGATCCCAAAGCAAATATTATCTGTGCGCCTGCAGATCACCTGATCATGGATAGCACCGCATTTACGAATGCTTGTTTGAATGCGCTGCTGTTTGTACAAAAACATAGTGCACTCCTCACATTGGGCATCAAACCTACTCGTCCTGATACAGGATATGGATATATTCAGTTTGAACCGCAACACGTGGCAGATAATATCTACCAAGTGAAAACGTTCACGGAAAAACCTAACCTGGAACTGGCTAAAACCTTTATCCAGAGCGGAGATTTCCTTTGGAATGCAGGTATCTTTGTATGGAACGTACAAACAATTCTAGCGGCATTTAAAAAATATCTTCCGGAAACAGATGAACTGTTCGTTGCTGCTACTCCAGCATTGAACACACCAGAGGAAAAAGAAGCCATTGAAAAGGTATATCCGCAATGCACCAATATTTCCATCGATTATGGAATTATGGAAAAAGCGGACAACGTATATGTGATTCCTTCCAATTTTGGCTGGAGCGACCTGGGTACCTGGGCATCTGCCTATGAAAATATCGAGAAAGACTATCTAGGAAACGCCGTACAAGGAAAGAATGTAGTCGTTATCGATGCTACTAAATGTATGGTTAAGGCTCCTAACGATAAACTCGTGCTGTTACAAGGGCTGGATGAAATGATTGTGATTGATACGCCTGATGTGTTGCTGATCGCGAAAAAAGATCATGAACAACAAATCAAGGATTATGTAGCGGAAATCAAAAGAAACAAAGGCGAAAAGTATCTTTAAGCGATTGTCATGTCCAAACTGCCTAACGTCGGCACTACGATATTCTCCGTCATGTCAGCCCTGGCGGCTGAACATAAGGCCATCAACTTGTCGCAGGGCTTCCCTGATTTCGACTGCAGTGATGAACTGAAAGCAATGGTAAATGAGGCCATGCAACAAGGGTATAACCAGTATGCTCCCATGCCGGGATTACCTGCATTGCGCACTGCCATCGCGGAAAAAGTAGCGGCCCTTTACGGACCACAAGTAGATCCGGAAACGGAGATCACTATTACTCCAGGCGGAACCTATGCGATCTATACTGCGATTGCAGCGTATATCCATCCTGGTGATGAAGTGATCATCTTTGAACCGGCTTACGATAGTTATATTCCGAATGTACTTGTCAATGGCGGAAAGCCAGTACTGATACCCTTGTCTTTCCCTGACTATCGTATCAACTGGCAGGAGGTACGCAGCAAAATCACGCCGCGCACCCGCATGATCATGATTAATACACCGCATAATCCTACCGGTAGCATTCTGCAAGCAGAAGATATCCTTGAATTGGAAAAACTGGTAGCGGAATTTGATTTGCTGGTATTATCTGACGAAGTGTATGAACACCTGGTGTATGATGGTGCACAGCATCTCAGCATATTGCGCTATCCGAATATTTTCAGGAATAGCTTCGTAACTTTTTCCTTTGGAAAAGTATTTCACAATACCGGCTGGAAGATGGGATATTGTATCGCTCCCAAGCACCTGATGCAGGAATATCGGAAAGTACATCAGTATCTCTGCTTTTCAGTGAATACGCCCATGCAGCATGGATTGGCTAGATTCCTGGCAACACCTTCCCATTACTTGGAGCTGCCGGCCTTTTACCAGGAGAAAAGAGATTACTTCCTGGAACTGATGCGTGATACCAGGTTTACCCCACTTGCCAGCAAAGGCAGTTATTTCCAATTGATGAAATATGATCGTATTTCGGATGAAGGAGATAAAGCGTTTGCAACCCGCATTACCAAAGAGTTTGGTGTGGCATCCATTCCCGTTTCTGCTTTTTATGAGAATGGGAAAGACGACCATGTAGTGCGTTTTTGTTTTGCGAAAAAGAAAGAAACGCTGGAACAGGCTGCAGTGCGACTGTCCCGCATATAAAAAGTAGGAGGCTGTTAATAACCGCTCTACACAATCACCCCTAAAAAGATTGTTTCGAGACGGTTATCAACGCCTCCTTTTATTGAACACAGACATTCCCTGTTGATATAAAAGGCGCCGGGATTATACCGCTACTGCAGGCGCGCTTTCCATTATTCCTTCCAGTACCAATGTATGGTCCATGAAAGCGACAACGCCGGTTTCCACATCGTAGGATGCACCGATGATGCCTATTTCCCCTTTGAGAATCATATCTCGCAGGATAACACTTTGTTCCATAATCGTTTGTACAGAGCGTTCCACGTGTATTTTTGAAACAGCTTCTACAAAAGCATGATTATCTGAGCTCCGATTTTCCGTAATCGTTTTTTCTGCAAATACAGCAGGTGCAATTTTACTCAGAAGAGCAGTGAGATTGCCCAATTCTACTGCGTCGCAGGCGCCTTTGATTGCGCCGCATTTGCTGTGTCCTAGCACCACTATGAATTTGGATCCGGCTACCTTGCAGGCATATTCTAAGCTACCCAGTACATTTTCAGATATAACGTTGCCGGCCAAACGAATACTAAACACATCTCCGAGCCCCTGATCAAAGATCAACTCCGCCGATGTACGGGAATCCATGCAGCTAACAATGGCCGCCATGGGCCATTGTCCGTTGGAGGTATCATTCACCATCTGCAGGAGATTGCGATTGATACGTAAGTTTTCCACAAAGCGGATATTGCCAGCTTTGAGGAGTTCCAGAGCTTGTCTTGGTGTAATATTCGATTGTGCTATTTTATCAAGTGTTTTCATTTTTTTCATTTTTATGTGTTAATAATCGCTGATGAAAAGGGCATGGTTTCCGTGGGGTTTCTCCTTATCATCATTATGCATCTTAATTGAGTTGTAACTCTTTTAGCAGGTCATTATGATTTCCGGACGCGATCGTATGTACATGTCCGTTAGTTAATTTTGATTGTTGCTCGGCCGTCAGGTTGGGAGAGTTCTGAATATTATAGACCTCCTTGAATCCGGTGAGCACTACTTGCATATTTTTCTGAGGGGCTTTTATCTCCTTAAATTCCCTAATCGTCTGTAATACATCGAAATCGATATAGGCTGTTTTAGTAGCATCTATGATAACGGTGGTATTGGATGGCAGGTGGTCCAGTGTCAGCAGAATGCTGGCTTTGTTCAGGAAGGAAACTTCCTGCGCCAGTTCCAGTCGGATACTATCGCCATGTTGGTATTTCTCTTTTTTGAAGAAGTAGGAACTTTTCATATTACCACGGAGGATAGCCAGTACGCTAACCGCCATTCCCAAAGCAATACCGATCAGGAGATCTGTGAAAACGATGGCCACAACTGTTACCACGAAAGGTACCCATTGATATTTACCGTTCTTGAACATTTCCTTGAAGATGGAGATCTTGCAAAGTTTATAACCGGTTACCAACAGTACTGCTGCTAGAGTAGCCAGTGGTATCATGTTCAGAAAAGGCGCGATCAGTGCGGTACACACCAGTAAGAGCGCACCATGTGCCATACTGGCAAGCTTAGTACGGCCGCCGGCATTGATATTGGCACTGGAACGAACGATCACAGAAGTAATAGGTAAACCTCCAATCAAACCGCTAACGATATTCCCAATCCCTTGCGCTTTTAATTCTCTGTTAGGAGAGGTGTAGCGTTTCAAAGGATCCAATTTGTCTGTTGCTTCTACGTTCAATAGAGTTTCTATAGATGCCACAATCGCTACTGTGATGGCAGTAATCCAGACTTCCTTATTCGTAATAGCCGCAAAATTCGGGAGGGTAAACTGACCTAGAAAGTCGTTGAATCCCTGTGGCACTGGCAATCTCACCAGATGATTTTCCCCCAGAGCCAGCACGGCGCTGCCTGAGAAAGCCATATTTAGCAGGATACCTGCAATTACAGCCACCAGTGGCGCCGGCACAATACTGACTTTGGGTACTTTGCTCCAATACAGAATAATAAGAATAGATATGACGGTTATAATGGTAGCCCCTAAGCTGATATGGTTAATAGCTGCGAGCAAAGTATTTTCTGCATCTATGAATTCATAGACATTGTCACTGCTTTTATCATACCCGAATGCATACGGCAATTGTTTCATGATAATGATAATCCCAATGGCTGTTAGCATCCCGGTAATCACATTCGAAGGGAAATAATTCGCTACTGTTCCTGCTTTGATCAGGCCGAATACCAGTTGGATGGCACCGGCAATGACTACACTGAGCAAGAAAATATCGAATCCTCCCAGTTTGGTGATAGCACTCAATACTACAGCGGTAAGACCGGCGGCTGGGCCGCTGACACTCAACTGTGAGCCACTGAGGAATCCAATAACCAGACCGCCTACAATGCCGGCTATCATGCCGGAAAACAGCGGGGCGCCGGAGGCCAGGGCAATACCTAAACACAACGGCACTGCAATGAGGAAAACTACAAGACCTGCAGACAGGTCGCCTTTTATATTGGAGAAAATGGAAGTCTGTTTGTTCATGGCAATAGATTTTTCATTGTAGGAATGACACTCTCGGATAGCAGCATAGCATGCGGCAACCGTGGAAGTAATACCAACAGAAACAATGAGCTACAGAGTACGACAAGACCATCCTAGTATACACATACAGATATATGAATACAGCAGAGCCTGCGCGCGTAGCGACAAAAAAGCGTTAAATAGAAAATAGAATGAAAATAATACTGTACTGATAGCGTACAGTGAACTATGTATTAGGCCATGAAGCCATTGGGAGGGGGACAGTGTATTTCCTGAGAAGGACTACTAGGTATATTTTCGTTGGAATGAAAACGGGTTACTTTTAATTCTTTAGCGAGATGCCACCCTAACAGATCATCAGTGATACTACAGAATTTTAATTCTTTCGCCATCTTCACATGATCATGTCCTGCATCTATCGGATGTTCTTCCACAATCTGATTATTGAACAGCAGCTTTCCGACCTCCTTGATAGGGAGGAACTGAGACACCAGGAGTGCCAGCAGGAATATGCCGATCGCTTTCTTCATGTGTTAAACCGTTGTTACAAAAGTAAATGAGGAGAATGACAAATTATAAATCAGCATAATTAAAAAAATGTTAAAGCGAATAGACTGTATTTCATCCCTATCATTTTACCGCTCATCCCAATTAATTAAATTAGTAAATACAATAATGTGTTTGACAATTCCCTTGATGGATATGCTTTTGGGCTGTATGGATAGGTAACTTTTAAAGCAAGTTATTTTGCTTTCTATGGTATTGTGTATTGCATAGTAGTATAAAGTTCCTATCTTTGTGTCCTAAGGTTGAAATAGCTAGACCAACTTTTAAAAATAATAGATCACCAAAAGCTCACTTGCCATGAACATAGATAACACACAATCGCAGATGAGGAAAGGAGTGCTGGAGTTCTGCATCTTGTCCATAATCAAGCAAGGAGAAGCTTACCCTTCTGATATCATTGAAAAGATGAAAGAGGCTAAATTGGATATCTTGGAGGGCACACTTTATCCTTTATTGACAAGATTGAAAAATGCGGAACTTCTAACATACCGCTGGGTAGAAAGCAGTTCCGGACCTCCTCGTAAATATTTCTCCATGACCGATAAAGGAGAACAATTCTATAAGGAACTGGAGACAACCTGGAATGAACTGGCGAATGCCGTGCACCAGTTAACACAAGATACAAGTACCATTTAATCAACCTTTTACCTAAAGCCTAAACCCAAAAACGAAATGAAAAAGATTATTAACATAAACTTGTCCGGCAGACTTATCCCCATCGAGGATAGTGCCTACGAGGTGCTTCGTCAGTACCTGGACAGTCTGAAGCGTTATTTCGCGAAAGAGGAAGGTGGGGATGAAATCGTATTGGACATAGAATCCCGTATTGCTGAATTGTTTCAGGATAAGCTGAAAGCTGGTGCACATTGCATTACCGACGACGACGTGGAAACGGTAAAGCATTCTATGGGCACTCCAGAACAGTTCGATGAAGACGCGCCTAAAGATCAGCAACAGCAAACCGCTGGAGCTACATATAATACGGACCAGCGCCCGCGTAAGCGTTTTTACCGCGATCCGGAAAACAAAGTGCTGAGTGGCGTTTGCGGTGGTCTGGGTGCCTACTTTAACCTGGATCCGGTAATCTTCCGTATCATCTTCGTACTGGCTATCCTGGGTTCTTTCGGAGCCATGGCAGTGGTGTACATCGTATTATGGATCTCTGCTCCATATGCGGAAACTTCCGCTGAAAAGCTGGAAATGAGAGGAGAGAAGGTCGACCTGAATAATATCAAAGCCACTGTGCAAGAAGAAATGCACAATGTTAAAAATCAGTTCAACAAAGCCGGAAATGATATCCGAAATTTTTCTCAAGGCCGCGGAAGGCAAATAGGTAACGATATTGAACGATTTTTCCTTAGCCTGACACGAGGCCTGGGTAAAGTGATCGTTTTTGTTACCAAAAGCTTCTTCATATTCTTTTCGGTAGTAATGTTGTTCTGCTTAGTTGTTGTAGGCATTGCACTCATCGTTTCTTCCGCGGCCATCGTTCCGCTCCAACACCTGATTTTTTCTTCTAGTATCCAGGTAATACTCTTCTGGTTAAGCACCGGCTTACTGATTGGTATTCCAGTACTGGCACTGATTATCTTCATCGTCCGTAAAGCTACCGGTTCCAAACAATCCGTTCGCTTTGTAGCGCCAACCCTGGGATTCCTCTGGATAATAGGTCTGATCGCAGCCGGATTGCTGGCCAACAGCCTGGTCCATGAAGGTCGCAGAAGCGCCACTATAAAAGAAACCTTCGCACTCTCACAGCCGAAAGGAAATACCTTGACGGTGAAAGTAGCACCAAGCGACTATGCCTACAATGATGATCGCGACTTCGAATTTGGCATCTTCGACGAAGACCTGCGTATCACTAGCGATACCACTGTTATCAATGATATCCGCTTACGTGTAGAACAAAGTACTAACGATAGCTTTGCAGTACAAGTGATTCGCTATGCCAAAGGCCGCAATATGGACGCTGCCACCAACAATGCGAAGGAAATTCTCTTCAACCTGCAACAGCAAGACTCTGTACTCCTGATCCCTCATGGATTTGGCCTCGCCCCAGATGCGAAATACCGTGTACAACGCGTTATTGTTGTACTGAGAGTACCAAAAGGTAAAAACCTGGAGATGGATAATGACGTGAGACGCACTTTCTCCCATAGATTCATCAACGGCCACCGATATGTAGGCGAAGATTTCTATGACAATAATGATTGGGATTCAGATAACGGAAACACAAAAGTGATCGTTACCCCAGAAGGTGTGAAGGAAGACAAGGAAAAATCAAAAGATGATTCCAATGATAGTACAACACCTTCATCCGATAAAGATTCCCTGGAAAAAAACTATCATTACCATAGCAGTTTTTCCGAACCAGAGGTGCCAGCTACAGAAAACAAAAGGATTTGTGAAAAAAAGAGAGTAATTGTAGATGGTTTCTCTAACCTATTGGGTGTTTTTACCATGCAAATGAAAGGATAATTTACAATAAACCAATATGATACGTATGAGGGTTGTGGTATATACTACGACCCTCTTTCTTTTTTACGCCTTCCTGCTTTTTTCCCGATTTGATCATTACCCCTCCTTATTAATGTTTAACTTTGCGCATTCGGCAATTGCCAAAAATCTAAACAACAGGATAGGTAAGGAATGCAGGCATCATTAAACATCGCGCTGGTAGGAAATCCGAATAGTGGAAAAAGCTCCCTTTTCAATGTTCTCACAGGTCTGAACCAGAAGGTTAGTAACTTTCCGGGCGTGACGGTTGACAAAAAGACGGGTCATGCAAATATTGCTCCCGGACTTGCTGCCAATGTCATTGATTTACCAGGTACTTATAGTCTGTACCCGAAAAGCGCCGATGAATACGTGACTTATGATGTCCTCATCAATGTAAATGCTACCGAAGCCCCTGACCTGGTGATTATTGTTGCCGATGCCTCCAACCTGAAACGTAATCTCCTCTTCTGTTCTCAGATCATCGACCTGAAAATGCCGGTGATTATTGCCCTTACCATGATGGATATTGCCCGCAAAAAAGGCGTGGAAATCGATCTGGATGGACTGGAAAGAGAGTTGGGAGTGCCCGTGGTGGCCATCAACCCGCGTAAGAATAAAGGGGTAACAGAGTTGAAAAAACTCATCGAGCAGTCTTCCAAAGGCAATCATGCAGTTCCTGCCCGTGATTTTATCAACAATATCGGCCTGGCTAAAGAATCAATCGAAGAAGTAAAAAAATATACTAACTCCAGAAGTGATTATGCTGCACTCCATGTGGCAGTAAACAGCGATGAGTTGAACTTCCTCAATGGTGGTCAAAAACTGGCCATCAAAAATGCACTACAAACCAATCAATTCAACAAAACCAAAGTGCAAGCGGAAGAGATCATGCAACGATATGCCCGCATTAAGCATATCATGAAATCTACAGTGGTAGAAGCTGATCCTTTGCAAAAGCAGCTCCGCTCAGAAAAAATCGACGACCTGCTCCTGCACCGTTTCTGGGGATATGTGATTTTGTTGGTGGTGATGTTCCTGCTATTCCAGAGTATATTCTGGCTGGCAAAGTATCCGATGGACTGGATCGAAGCTGGATTTGGCCAAATGAGCGGCTGGCTGACAAGCGTGCTGCCAAACAATCAAATAACGGATGTATTCATAAATGGTATCCTAGCGGGTGTCAGTGGATTTGCGGTATTCGTTCCGCAGATTGCCATCCTTTTCGGGTTAATCACGATATTGGAAGACAGCGGCTACATGGCGCGTATTAGCTTCCTCACAGATAGATTGATGCGTCAAGTGGGACTGAACGGTAAATCTGTGATGCCCCTTATTAGTGGCGTAGCCTGTGCGGTGCCTGCGATCATGGCCACCAGAACTATCGAAAACAAAAAAGAAAGACTGATCACTATTTTGGTAACGCCGTTGATGAGTTGTTCGGCGAGGTTGCCTATTTATACGGTAATGATTGCCTTGGTGATACCAGATAAGCGCATATTCGGCATTTTGGGATTGCAAGGATTGGCGATGATGGGATTATATCTCCTTGGCTTCTTCATGGCTATCCTGATAGCAGCGGTAATGAAACTGTTTGTACGGATCAAAGAGAAAAGCTATTTCATCATGGAATTGCCTGTTTATCGGGCTCCCCGTTGGAAGAACGTGGGTATCACCATGTTGGAAAAATCTAAGATCTTCATTACTGATGCGGGTAAAGTGATTGTGGTGATATCTGTTATTCTCTGGTTCCTGGCTTCTTATGGCCCAACAAAGAGAATGCAACCTATCCATCAAAAGTATGAACAGTTGATGGCAGCGGTGCCGAAGGAGTCGCCACAGGCCGACAGTTTGAATCACCAGTTCCAATCAGAAAAATTATCCAATTCCTACGCAGGTATCCTCGGACATTCCATTGAGCCGGCCATTGCGCCGTTGGGCTTTGATTGGAAAGTGGGCATCGCATTGATTACTTCTTTTGCTGCCCGTGAAGTGTTTGTAGGAACAATGGCTACATTGTATAGCGTAGGAGAGAATCCAAATGATAATAACGCCACTCTACGGGAAAAGATGGCAGCAGCCAAGCGGGCAGATGGTACACCTGTATATACATTTGCAACGGGCATTGCGCTGATGTTGTTCTATGCATTTGCGATGCAATGTATGAGTACCATGGCCATTGTCAGGAGAGAAACCAAATCCTGGAAATTCCCATTGTTCCAATTGGTTTATATGACCGGCCTGGCTTATGTCTTCAGTTTAATTGCTTTTCAGGTCCTCAAATAAATAGCTGCACAGCGTAATAATCATGTACATTGCAAGAAATGTTTCGTGCTATGAAATGGCTGTTACTCTGTGCAAGGGTGTTGCTAACCGCCCCGGCGATAGCTCAGGTGGATTCCACCCATTTAATGAAAGATATACGTACCCTTTCTGCTGACTCCTATGCTGGCCGTAAAACCGGTACTCCAGGAAGTCGCAAAGCCCAGTTCTACATACTTGACAGATTCAAGGAAATCGGGATTTCCGCTTTTCATGACAGTTATGAATATCCTTTCTACTTCAAGGTAGGAGAACGTAACATCATGGGAACCAACCTGTATGGATATATTCCAGGGCAGCTTCCTCAGGCAATTGTGATTTCCGCTCATTATGATCATTTAGGTATAGGGAGACACGAAGCCCCCGCTACCGACAGCATCTACAACGGTGCAGATGATAATGCCTCCGGAATTGGTGGCCTCTTGGCTATTGCCAAGTATTTCAAGGCACATCCGCCCAAACATACCCTGATCTTCCTCGCTACAGATGCGGAAGAAATGGGACTATTGGGTGCAAAAGATTTTGTAGAGCATCCGCCTATTTCAAGAGAGAATATCTTCATGAACCTTAATATGGACATGATTGCCCATAATGATAAGAATGAGCTATATGCCTGTGGACCGGGAGTAGAGCCAGCGCTAAAACCCTATGTGGAAAAAGTAGCTGCTGCCAGCAGCGTAAAACTGATCATTGGGCATGATGCACCTGATGCTGGGCACGACAACTGGATTCCTCAAAGTGATCAATTACCTTTCTACGAAGCGAAAATTCCTTTTATCTATTTTGGAGTAGAAGACCATCCGGATTACCATAAAGTAACAGATGAGTATGATCGGATTAACCACAGTTTTTATTTCCGTTCAGTGAAGACTATACTCGATGTAGTGCGTGAATTAGATCAAAATTGGCAGAAATAAGCCAATTTTCATAAAAAATAAGCAGCGGCGCTTGGTACATCACCAGGCGCCGCCGCTCTTTTTATAAGGTTATTTTTATCGTTTGCTGTAATGGGTTACCATGCCTTTAAACTGGTTGGCCTTG
This sequence comes from Chitinophaga sp., assembly GCF_019236475.1. Lineage (GTDB taxonomy): Bacteria > Bacteroidota > Bacteroidia > Chitinophagales > Chitinophagaceae > Chitinophaga. The sequence goes on along the minus strand of NZ_JAFAIX010000012.1, from coordinate 607,641 downwards.
GTAAAGAAGGTTGGGATTTCAGCAGTTCTCAGGCTTTCCGCATAAGCGATACGACCCAGTGCGCTGGCAGGGATACCCTGATCCGTGAGGGCTGCTCGCAACATTGGATCAGAGAAACTACCCCAATCATTGGTATAATCATCCTGCACGTTTACATCCGGCGTGAGGCCATTAAAGTAACTTCCGTTGCCGGCAGAGTTGAGGGATTGCATGTTGATGCAATACATATCATTAACGCCTATACGTACTGCGATAAATCCAACTGGTTTACCATAAGTAGTACGACCCACCAGACGAGGAGTCATGGACGGCAGCAGTACATTGTACAGTAATTCACTAGCAGAAGCAGTATTGCCAGTAACAATGAAAGACAGCTTGGTGATATTCTGTGAACCGGTAGTACCAAAATTAGTTTTAGCATAAGTAGTGGCTTCAGAATAGAAGATATCAGTCCAGTTGTACTGTGGATAATCCGGGAGAGCTTTCATAGAAGAGAAGAGCCAACCAAATTTACCAGCAGTAACATTTGCATTGAACAGAGTAGAGTACATCAGTTTATTCGTCACAGAGGCTGGAGCCAATTTATTGGCCAGGTATTCTGTAGTGGCCACTTCACCACCGCCATTATAACGGAGGTCGATGATCACGTTGGATACACCAGCAGCGGCAAAGCTCTGGAAGATATTATCGAACTGGGACTGTACTACATTCAGGGCAACGAAAGAGTTGAAAACGATATAACCCACCTTCGTACCGTTGAGGGTAAAGATGTTATTATAAAGGATTGGATTCAAATTGTATTGTGCCGCAGTGATGGTGCTGGTTTGGCTTGTGCCATCTGTTTTGGTGAAAACAAAATTAGCAGATGCAGCACCGAAGGCGTTATCCAGCAGCGTATAGGTAGCTTGGTTACCATATTGGAAACTGGAAGTGCCATTGATGGAAGTCACTTTCCAGCCGCGTTTCACCCCTGCAAGATCAGCCGGAGAACCTGGATATACGTATACTACACGCAGTTCAGTGGCAGTTTGGAATCCCACTTGGAAACCCAAATCACCCGCATGTCCGGAAAGTACCTGTGCTACAGTACCATTATCCAGGAAACTGTACTTATCAAGATTGGCTCCGTTGGCGTTCTTTTTGAAGCCTTTCAGGGAGTCAAACATCGTAAATGGAGTGGAGTAGCTATCTGGTTTGAAAGTAGCGGAGTCTGGAACAGCGTCTGTCCAGAGGTAAATATCTTTAAAGACGTCGTATATACTGTCATTGCTGGAGACTACACCAGTACCGGGAGTAGTACCATTGTTGCGGGCCATATCCTTTTTGCAGGCGGCAAACAGGAGGGGCATTAGGGTAAAGGCGGTCAACATCCGCCACATAGATTTTGATTGCATATGTACAATTTAAGCATGAAATTTGGTTTACAGCTAACGTAACAGGTTAAACGATAAAAAAACCTCAACGTTTAATTTTGTCTGAAAGGAATCCTGTTAATATCATTCCCCAGTTCTTCAGGTAAGTTACCGTTGTTTTTGAGGCCCATTGTTACTTTATCTCTCCATTTTGCCTGTGCGGCGGCATTCATTCCGCTATGTGTATCACGGTCGAAGGCATATTGAAACCTGTTCATTTCTTTAAACGCTTCGAGGTATTGATATTGTATAACACTATCATAATCGTCCCGGTTCAATGCGGTTTGTTTTAATCGTTGTTTAAAGCGTTCCACTACCAACCGGGTAATATCAAAATGCAGTTGTTCATGTGCAAGGCCATATTCCGTTTGATAACCGGGTCTTACCCAACTGGCACTTTTAACAAAAAACACCTGTAACAGCAGCGTAATATGCAGGGTATCTTTATATAATCTACTGCTACCCTCATAGGCAAAACTAGTATATGACACTGCTGCACTGGGGCCATTGGGAGATGGAGTACCCTGAAAATCATCCCATTTCAAATGACGATAGGAGGAATAATACAGTGTATCTGAATTTTGGGTATAAGGCTGCTCCTGGAAATGAAAATCCAACTGCACAACTGTACGAGAAGTACGGTTAGCAGTGTGTGGTCGTTCCCCCATTTTAGATGGAAAAAGTAGCACCCAGCATAGTATTACAGAGAGCGATAGCATAGATAATACACCCAGATAAAATTAGGGTTTTTAACAATCCGTTTCGACCGAAACCGCGCTTTTTTCCGTAATTTACGATTCGACCAAAACAATCGCACTATGTACGGCGGAGGATATATTTTTGATGAACCCAACAACAAACAGTTGAGGGAAGAAAAGGTCCATGATGAGCCGGAAAAACTGGCTGCATTCGAAGAACGTATCGCAAGGGGAGAAAAGATAGAACCTGGCGATTGGATGCCTACCGAATATCGCAGACAGCTCATCCGTTTAATTGAACAACACGCTCATTCTGAAATCATTGGCGCATTACCCGAAGGCACATGGATCACCCGGGCGCCAGGCTTCAAACGTAAGCTGGCACTTATCGCTAAAGTTCAGGATGAAATAGGTCATGGTCAGTTGCTGTATAATGCCGCTGAAACCCTGGGCAAAACCCGGGAAGAAATGATCAATGACTTACTCAGCGGAAAATCTAAATATTCCAATGTATTTAATTATCCAGCCAAAACATGGGCGGATGTTACTGTCATTGGTTTCCTGATAGACGCGGCTGCTATTGTGAACCAGGTAGCCAACTCCAAAGGGTCCTATGGTCCTTATTGCAGGGCCTTGGAACGTATCTGCTACGAAGAGAGTTTCCATTTAAAACAAGGACAGGATGCATTTATTGAACTGGCCACAGGAACACCTGATCAGAAAGCCATGTTGCAAGATGCCCTCAATCGTTGGTGGAAACCAATTATGCATTTCTTTGGCCCTCCGGATAAAGCCTCACTGCACAGTGAAAAGCTGATGGAATGGAAAGTGAAAATGGCCAGCAATGATGATATGCGTAATCAATTCCTGGATACCTATGTTCCTAAAATTTGGGAACTGGATATGACATTACCTGATCCGGCATTGCATAAAAATGAGGAAACAGGACGCTGGGAGTACAGCGATCCAGACTGGGATGAGTTTTTCCGCGTTATCAATGGCGGCGGCCCTTGCAATCAAGAGCGTCTGCAAGTACGTAAATGGGCAGAAGAACATGGCAGATGGGTACGTAAAGCCCTTATGCAACCAACGGAAAAGCATGCAATGCCTGTAGCTTAATTTTTTATACATCAACACCAAGAACCAATCATGTCATTAGATCCACGTGTAAACAGATTAAAACTAGGTGATCCTACGGCAGTAATAAAGGTAGAAGCAGGAGAAAACTGGAATGTGTATGAAGTTTTTCACCAAGAGAAAAGAGGCGCTCACCACGAACATGTAGGCTGTGTACACGCACCAGACCCTCAGATGGCCCTGATCTTTGCGAAAGAACAATTTGGCCGACGGAAAAAATGCGTTAACCTATGGGTGGTAAGAAGCGCTGATATCCTGGCTTTTGATTCAGAAGATGAAGATATGTTTGCCACCAATATGGAAAAGACATATCGCGATGCCAGCGGCTTTAAAGTGATGGAGAAAATCAACAAATTCAAACAATCCAAAGGCACTACCAACCATGTTAAATAAAGCACTTACAGACCTCCTCACGAAAATGGCGGACGATGAACTGATTTTAGGTCATCGTAATTCTGAATGGACCGGATTAGGTCCGGTAATGGAAGAAGATATTGCATTTTCCAGTATGGCCCAGGATAAAATCGGTCATGCATGGGCGTTGTATAATATCATGGAAGAAAAGCAACTCATCGGACAATCTGCCGATATGTTCGCTTTCTGCCGTGCTGAAAAGGATTTCAAATGTAGCCACTTGGTAGAATTACCTAATGCTGGCTATGATTTCAGCCTGATGCGGCATTTTCTCTTCGACCATGCAGAGGCGATTAGGTATGAAAGTCTGCAAGACAGCAGCTTTGAACCACTCCAACACCTCAGCAAAAAAGTGAAAGGAGAACTGAAATACCATACCCTTCATGCTAATGCTTGGGTAATGCAACTGGGCAAAGGTGGAGAAGAAAGCTACGACAGGATGCAGACAGCCCTGAATGAAATTATTGGCCTGGCAGCAGGCATCTTTGAGCCTAGCAAAGACTATGAAGATATCCTAATCGCAGAGAAAGTTTATCCAGGTGAAAAGGAACTCTATACTCGTTGGTTGGAGAGTATTTATCCTGTATTGGTAAAATCCTCCTTGAATCTACCTGATATGGCAGGGCTCACACCAGGCTACGGCGGACGTCAGGGGAAACATACTGCCTATCTTGCGCCGTTGCTGAAAGAAATGGGAGAGGTGTTTAACCTAGACGTAGATGCCAACTGGTAATAGCTGTCAGTTAAGAAGCAAAGAAAACCGACATGGTGAGTAAGATTACTATAGAAGATGTTTATAAGTCACTCGAACAAGTGATGGACCCGGAAATCCCCGTATTAAACGTGTTGGAACTGGGTATGATCACTTCCGTTACGATGACGGACAACGGGGCAGAGGTACACATGATTCCCACATTTGCCGCTTGCCCCGCTGTTACCTATATTCAAAGGAATATTCGTGAAAAGCTGGAAGCGGATCTTCATATATCCGTTACTGTTATTGTGGATAAACATATTGCATGGGAGAGCAACCGCATCTCCCCGGAAGCAAAAGAAAAATTAAGCGCCTTTGGAATCGCCCCTCCTCGAAAGGTCCTGAATGGCGTGAGTGAAGAATTATTTGTAGCTGTACCCTGCCCTCACTGCGGAAGTACAGACACTTATCTGCGGGCCCCCTTTGGTTCTACGCTTTGTCGGGCTATCCATTATTGTAAGTCTTGCGGACAGATATTTGAACACTTTAAGCCGCTGGACTAAGCAGGATTGCAGGAAATGCCTATTTTTACACGCATTATTGAGATGCCGATGGCAAATTTATAGATGAATCATGAAGATAGGCTTGTATTTTGGGTCTTTTAATCCTATACACACGGGGCATTTGATAATTGCCAATTACGTTGCGTACAATACTGACTTGGACAAGGTTTGGCTGGTGGTGTCTCCACAAAATCCGCTTAAACCTTCCTCCACGCTGTTAAATGAGCACGACAGATTTCACCTAGTGGAACTGGCAATTAAAGATGAACAAAGGTTGCGAGCCAGCAATATAGAATTTTCATTGCCTCGACCTTCCTTTACAGTGGATACCCTGGCCTACCTGGGTGAAAAATTCCCTACCCAGGAGTTTTGTATCATCATGGGAAGCGATAGCTTCCAAAATCTCCCTCGCTGGAAAAATTATGAACATATCGTTCGGCATTATCCCATTTATGTTTATCGCAGGCCGGGCCATGAAATAAAAGAAACCTACGGCGCACGCCTAGAAGTACTGGACGCCCCCATGTTGGATATATCAGCAACGGATATACGCAAATGGATTAAAGAAGGTAAATCCGTTCGTTTTATGGTGCCAGACAATGTGATTTCCTATATTCAAGAGAATAATTACTATCGCTAATATTTATTGTTGATCTTTCTTGGATTTCATTGATAGTCGCTTTGGAACGATAGGTGCCTCCCGTTTTTTAACCAGGTATTCATTGGAATAGATCTGCAATAACAGGATAAACATAGAAATGAGGAGTGGACCGAAAATCAGGCCTATAAAGCCAAACAAGGAAACGCCTATCAGCACACCGAAAATGGTAATCAATGGATGTACATCCGCGATTTGTTTAGCTAGTAGGAATCGGGCGATGTTGTCGGAAGTACCAACGACAACAAAGCCATAGATCAACACTGCCAATCCCTGGAAAGTGTTGCCAGTAGATAAAATATACACGCCTAGTGGTACATATACCGCCGCGGCGCCTATCACAGGCAACATCGCTGTAAAACAGGTAACAATAAACCAGAAAAACGGCTGAGAAACACCAAAAATTAAATAACCGATCAGGGACACAATCCCCTGGATAATAGCGATCAGCGGGATTCCCACGGCATTGGCTATGACCAGTTTGTTGAATTCCTTACCCAGGAGGTCCACATTTTCGTCTTTCAGTGGAATATATTCATACAGAGCGGCTTCCATCTCCCGTAATTTCACCAGCATAAAAAACAAGATAAAATACATGATGGCGATGGTGGTCAGCGTATTGAAAGTAGCGCCCAGGAATCCGGGGAGGAAGGTGGTGATCGACTCCTGCAATTTTTGAAGTCGTGCATCCGTGATAAGGGTAAAGCCCAACTCTTCGGAGAGCCTGTCGTTCAGCATTTTAGCTTGCTGAATTAGATTAGCCGAGTTCGAAATAGCATAAACTACCCTGGAACTCAGCATGTTAACCAATGCGCCCACAGGCACTAAAATGATGAGAAAGGTAAAAAGCAATAACAGCGATGCAGCCAAACTCTTATTCCAATGATACCGCTCTACAAGCTGGATCATCCATCTACGACAAAGAATATAAAAGGTAATAGCTCCCAAAAATCCGGGAAAGTAAGTATACAGGTTAGTAAACAAAAGTATGGCCAGGAACAAGATCAGCAGGATAAATCCTATCTGTTTCAGTCGGGCATTATCAATATAACTCATAATTTAATTTCGTAAAATTTGAGCTACTTTCAAAGTGTAGCAGGAGGTTACCTTATTGTAAATCGTAAACAAATTTCTATACTGCTTGTTCTTGGAATAATGTTTGTGAGCCATTAGCTACTAATGCTCAAATGATAATTTTCTAATCTTTAAAAAAACTTTGTTATGAGTAGAAGTTCAAAAGCTGTGGTATCATTTATTGTTGGTGCTGCTGTAGGTGTAGCAGTTGGTTATTTCCTCAATTCCGATAAAAAGGATGAACTGGTGGAAAAAATGAAATATCAAGCCGACAAGCTGAAAGATAAATGGAAGAAAAAGAGGGACCATTTCGAAGATGCCCTCGAGAATGAGCTGGCTTAACTCTATTTGATTAAATAAAACTGCATGGAAGAAAATTTCAGCGATTACTTTAAACAAACAGGGAAAGTTGCCAAAGATTACCTCGAAACGAGGCTGGATCTTCTGAAGCTCCAGGCAGCGGGAAAGCTATCAAAAGCACTGGGATTATTTTTCTCGGTACTAATGGCTTTCCTGCTGTTCTTTTTTGTCATTGTGTTCCTGGGAATGTTGGTCGCATTTTGGATTGGTGAAAAATCTGGCAGTTTTACCTTAGGGTTCACCTGTGCCTCCGGATTATTTATTGTATTTTTTGTTGTCATCATATTCTTTCGAAGACAACTGATCGAAAGACCACTATCCAGGCTGCTCATTACTGTACTGATTGATGAAATTGAAGAGCGGGAAGCCGTAAAAGTGAAAGAGAAAAAGGAAAGAAGTCAGGCGGTAACGCCAGCGGATGATGCATACGTTCCTGATGATGAAGCCATAGAACACCCATAACGACGCACGGCATGGCCAAGAAAAAGAAAATACATGGTTTTGATGCACTGGAGCAAGAGATAGCCCGGCTGCAGAAACGTTCCGTAGATCTGGAAGATGTGCTGCTGGAGCGCGTAGATCACTTCCGGGACAACTATAAAAGAATGGCCCTGAATTCCATTATTCCAGGTAGTGGAAAACATACCAGTATGATTAGTGCGGCAGGTAAAGTAGCCAAATTTGCATGGGAAAGTGGTAAGTTCAAGAACTTTGCTACGGGAGCCTTAATCACCGCCCTGGAATTCTTTGGCGTACAACTGGGCATCAAACTGTTTAATAAGTTTGCTAAGAGTCGTAAAGAAAAGAAAGATAACGAACCTGAATTTGAATAAATACGGCTGAAACAAAAATCTGGCGCCAGCCTACCGCGCGAAGCGCGGAACAAAAAAATCGATGCCGAAGGCATCGATTTCAAATTTGGTCACTAGTATTGATACAGTCCTTTGAATGTCAATGTTATATAAGGTTATCCCCAGACTTTCGTACCCTCGCTACAGTTAGCACAGATATCAATATTCTTTCTTGACTCCAGGATCTCACTACGGAAGTGGATATACTCTTTATTATGCCATAAAGCCTTGAAAGATTCTTTTTTCAGGTTGCCTAGGCGGTGTTGTGCGTCTTTATCAAAGCAGCACGGCACTACGAGGCCATCCCAGGTAACAACAGGAGAGTGCCAGAGGCGCCAACAGTGGTTACTGAGTTTGTTTTTGATGCTATAGGTGCCATCTTCGTTGCGATGGTAGCGGGAGTATTTGTCGATCGTAGGAATGAGGCGGTTCCCTTCTTCATAGTCGTATACCTGGGCTGTTTTGAAACGTACCTGGTCTACACCGATTTCCTTTGCCAGTTGTTTGATATCCTCAATCTGGTGTTCATTGGGTTTTACCACCAGGAATTGGAAGAAGACAAAAGGTTTTTTTGAGTTCAGTTCCTTTTTCCATTTCACGATATTCTTGGCGCCCTGGATAACTTTATCCAGATGGCCCCCCACGCGATACTGCGTATATACGTCTTGGGTAGTACCATCGATGGAGATAATCAGGCGATCCAGTCCACTTTCCACCGTTTTTTTAGCATTGGCATCTGTGAGATAGTGTGCATTGGTGGAAGTAGCGGTATAGATACCTTTCTCAGAAGCATACTTGACCATGTCAAGGAAACCTGGATTGAGATATGGTTCTCCCTGGAAATAGAAGATCAGGTACAGCAGTTCTTTATGAATTTCGTCAATGGTTTGCTTGAAGAAATCCTGCTGTAGCATGCCTGTAGGGCGCGTAAAGGCTCTGAGACCGCTCGGACATTCCGGGCAGCGCAGGTTACAGGAAGTGGTAGGTTCGAAAGATATTGAAATAGGATATCCCCATTGAACAGGTTTTCCAGTCCATTTGCTGACGAAATAAGATCCCAGTACTTTTCCGGCGTTTAAAGCGCGGCGGAAAGTGAACTTGGAAAAGAGGTTGAGGCTATCATTCAGGTTAAAATCGGGCATAAATATTCACTTGACCTTTGTAAAAGTACTGTCTTTAATCAAATTATAGCCTATAATTGCTATAAAATTAACGCTGTCAGCAATTACCCAAATTACCTGCAACTAACTGAAATTAAAGTGAAAAGCTTCTGGATTCGAATAATACTGGTGATACTAGTCGTGGCAGGCTGGTATTGGTGGAAAACCAGGGAAGAAAAAATTAAGTTCGTACGATATGATGAATTCGGAATTGATATGCCGGTTAATTACAGGATTCATGGCATTGATGTATCGAAATTTCAAAAGGATATCAACTGGACGGCTGTACGCCAGATGAAGGTTGATAATATTCGTATATCCTTTGCCTTTATAAAGGCTACGGAGGGGATTACCCGTCAGGATGCTTCCTTTAAGCAGAATTGGGACAGAGCAGGGAGAGCGGGACTAATCCGGGGCGCTTACCATTTTTTCTATGCCACCCGCGATCCACTTAAACAAGCCATCAACTTTCAGAACATAGTCGATTTGCAGTCGGGCGATTTACCGCCGGTATTGGATATAGAAACCTCCAATAACCAGCCGGCTGCGGTGATCCGCAGCACGGCCAGGATATGGCTTGAAGAGATGGAAAAAGCGTATAAGGTGAAGCCAATCATCTATACCAACATACATTTCTACGAAACGTATTTGGGCGATGAATTTGATAAGTATCCATTGTGGATAGCGCACTATTACCAGAAAGAAAAGCCTTCTTCTAGTCGAAGCTGGTTATTCTGGCAACACAGTGACATGGGTAGGGTAAACGGTATACGAACAACAGTAGATTTTAATGTCTTTAAAGGAGACAGCGCCGCACTTGCCAAGCTATTAATCCCATAACTTTGTACTATGAACGACGAAAAGCAAGAAGAACCAACGCAGCAGCCAAGTGAGCCCGAATCGGGTAATGGTCTGGATCCGGATAAACCACCGTTCGACATGGACCTGCTGAAGTATTTCATCAAAATCATGCGCACAGTGGTGGTTGGATTCTTCTGGATGATGATCAATGTTTTTCTGGGTTTATATCTTGGTTTTGGCGTACCGGAAGAATCTACTCCCGGCAGAATGCTTTTCTTTTATCCCTGGTTGATCATTTCCCTGGCGGCTTTAATTTATTTTTTCTGGCGTATGTGGCGCAAGAAAGAAAAAGAACCGTGATACTTATTGTCCGCCATTACGATGGCCCAATTCCATTGTCCAGTCTTTATCATATCGTCCTACGCCAATCTCCGTATAGCCGGCGGTCATCATGTTTTTACAATGACTAGGGCTATTTAACCAACCTAACACGACTGCCTGTTCATCCATATTGCCGGTAGCAATATTTTCACCGTATGTATTCCAGCGATATCCGGCTGCATCCAAGCGCATGCCGGGAGTGCTGCCATTAGGCGCATTATGATCGAAATAATTGTTTAAAGCCATATCCTTACTGTGTAGGTAAGCTGCTTTTTCCAGCAGTCCATTCCAAGTGAGTGGGCCTACAGGTGGCATTTGTACGCCGCCGCAATTGCAACCGCGACTTCTTAATCCATTAACGAGTGTCAGCAAGGCTTTACGGTCCACGTGATTTTCAGGTACTGAAGTGGTGTCCACAGCAGTAGGTGTTGGGGGAGTTGGGGCGATGGGTTGAACATCGTTCTGTTTTGTACAGCTCCAAAAAGTGATAACAGCTAAGCAAACAATACTTAAAAATTTCCCGGTCATAACCAGTTGATAAAAGTTATTAAGTGAAATAGATACCGGGTCTTAAACAGGAGTTAGTTAAAATCAATACTTGTTTTTCAGCAGGAAGAGGATAAAATTAGGCCGGTTGATCAGAGGTTATGGGGTAGAATTTTGGTATTATGCTCCGTTAGGAGGGTCCAAAGATAGGACAGATATATGGGACTTTTATCACAGGTTTTGCAAACGTAATGTTAACGATAACTGCGATACACCTACGTATTCACTGCTTTTTATATTAAATTGGTCAGTCCCAAAAGGGAACGCATGTTAAATTTTTAGCAAAAGTTAAACAGAAATATCGGTGAAGGGGAAGCCTGATTATAGTAACTTTGCTGCACCAATTAACAACCATATTTCAATTATATTTTTAAAATCAACAGCTTATGCCCGGATTTGAACTATTTGGACCCGAGGAAAGGAAAGAAATAAATGACATAATGGACACCGGTATCATGATGAGATACGGGTTTGATGGTCCTCGTAAAGGTATCTGGAAAGCGAAAGAACTGGAAGCAGAAATGTGTAAAAGACTGAACGTACAGTATGCACAGTTAGCCTCCAGTGGCACTGCCGCACTGACCACCGCAATGGCCGCTCTGGGCCTGGGTGCCGGCGATGAAGTCATTATGCCTACTTTCACTTTCGTAGCCAGCTTTGAATCTGTATTCTCCGTTGGTGCAACTCCGGTATTGGTAGATGTGGATGATACCCTCACCCTCGACCCTAAAGCCGTTGAAGCTGCCATTACCCCGCGTACCAAAGTGGTAATGCCTGTACATATGTGCGGTGCTATGGCCGATATGGACGCGCTCATGGCGATCTGTAAAAAGCATAACCTGATTTTACTGGAAGACGCGTGTCAATCGTTCGGCGCTACTTATAAAGGCAAAGCGCTGGGTACTATCGGTGATGCGGGTACGTATTCCTTCGACTTTGTAAAAACGATTACTTGCGCTGAAGGCGGCGGTATCGTTACGAATAATAAAGATGTGTACATCAAATGTGATGGTTACACTGACCACGGACATGATCACATCGGCAACGATCGCGGTCTGGAACAACATCCGTTTATCGGTTATAACTATCGTATCTCTGAACTGCACGCTGCTGTGGGCTTGGCACAGATCCGTAAGATCGACAAGTTCCTGGAAATCCAACGTAGCACTAAGAAGATTTTCAAAGATGCACTGTCTACCATCCCTGGCGTGACTTTCCGTCGTTTGCCAGATCCAGCAGGTGATAGCGCTACCTTCCTGTCTTTCTTCCTGCCAGAAGCAGAACAGGCACGCAAAGCGGCAGCAGCTATGAAAGCCGCTGGTCTCGCAGCATTCTACTATTATGATAACAACTGGCACTATATTCGTCAGTGGGATCATTTCAAACAAGGTAAAGTGCTGACGCCATTTGCACCAGGACTGAAACAAGCAATGGAAATCTATAAAACAAAAGAATTCCCTGCTTCCGATGCTATCATCAGCAGGAATATCTCTACACCAATCAACCTCTCTTGGTCTGAAGCTGAGATCAAGGAAAGAGCTGAGAAAATGGTGAATGCAATTAAAAGCGCATTGTAAATACTGGTAAAGGCGTAACCCGGGTAGCGATGCTGCCCGGTTACGCCTTTACACTTAAATATATCGGCATGAAGAAAATAGCGTTGATACCTGCCCGTTATGGCGCTACCCGTTTTCCGGGCAAAATGATGGCTAAACTGGGCGAAAAATCTGTTATCCTCCGCACTTATGAATCCACTGTAAAAACTGGCGTATTTGATGAGGTAATGGTGGTGACAGACAGCGATATCATTTTCCAAGAAATCGTGGGCAACGGCGGTAAAGCAGTGATGAGCAAAAGAGAGCATGAATGTGGTACCGATCGTATCGCGGAAGCAATGGAACTGCTGGATTATGAGATTGTTGTGAATGTGCAGGGAGACGAACCCTTCACCCAAAGAGAACCCCTCGAAAAACTCCTGAAAGTATTTGAAGGCGAAGAAGGAAAGAAAGTACAAGTAGCCTCTCTCATGCAAGTACTTACAGATCAAAAGTCTATCGAAGATCCGAACTATGTGAAAGTAGCGGTAGACAAAAATTCCAATGCTTTATTCTTCTCTCGCAGCGTTATTCCTTATCCCCGCGCTAAAGACATTACATCTGTTTACTACGAACATATTGGTATCTATGCTTTCCGTAAGGAAACATTGATGGCATTTACCAAACTGGAACCAACACCGTTGGAACTGGCCGAAAAAATTGAATGCCTCCGGTACCTGGAAAATGGTATCCCGATGAAAATGGTGGTAACAGAATATATGGGTGTGGAAATTGACACCCCGGAAGACCTGGAAAAAGCTGCAAAACTTTTATAATTAACTAACTAATACGCATATATGAAATTCAGGAATTTTAAAATGGTGGACTATGTGGTTTACGGTAACGGGTGTTTCGACCAGTTAGACGAAATCCTGGCCCCTAAGCGTAATGGCGATGCTCCCATGATTTTCTTCGTGGACATGTATTTCCAGGATAAAAAAGATTTTTTATCCCGCGTTCCTTTGCGCGGTAAGGATAAAATTGTGGTGATTGATGTAACTGACGAGCCTAAAACCAAATATGTTGACCAAATTCGTGATGAACTGAAAGCGGAATTCGGTCAAGTATCCGGTATCATCGGTATTGGTGGCGGTTCTGTGATGGATATGGCGAAAGCTGTGGCCTTGATGATGACCAACCCAGGTTCCTCTGCGGATTACCAAGGATGGGATCTCGTTAAACTGCCAGGCGTATACAAAGTAGGTATTCCTACTATCTCTGGTACTGGTGCGGAAGTTAGTCGCACTTGCGTACTGACAGGCCCTACCCGCAAACTGGGTATGAACTCTGACTTCACTCCATTTGATCAAATCGTGCTGGATCCTTCCCTGACTAAAACAGTGGAACCTAACCAGCGTTTTTATACCGCAATGGATTGCTTTATCCACTGCGTAGAATCATTAACGGGTACTTACCTGAATGCTTTCAGCCAATCTTATGGCGAAAAGGCACAGGAGCTGTGTGAAGAAATTTTCCTGGATAAAGACCAGTGGGATGATGATGCAGATGAAAAACTGATGATGGCTTCCTATGCAGGCGGTATGAGTATCGCTTACAGCCAGGTGGGTGTAGCGCACGCGGTGAGTTACGGTCTGGCTTACCTGTTGGGTACCAAACATGGTATCGGTAACTGTATCGTGTTCGACAAACTGGAAGAATTCTATCCTGAAGGTGTGGAGAAATTCAAGAGAATGGTGAAAAAACACAACATCACTATCCCTCAGGGTATCACCAAAGGCCTGACAGACGAACAATTCGATATTATGATCAATGTATCCCTGGGTATGGCTCCACTGTGGGAAAATGCACTGGGTAAAGACTGGAAGACGATCATGACCGCTGAACGTCTGCGCAAGCTTTACGAAAGACTCTAATCAGATTACGTATAACAGGAATAAAGGCATTCTGTCGTCGACGGAATGCCTTTATTAGTTTAACTTCAGTCTAAAAAAATACCATGGATAACATTGAGAAACTGGGCCAGGAACTGGCACAGGTATTTTTTAGAATAGAAGAGAGAAGAAACCACTGGCATACCATCACCAGGGAGACGGCATTCAATACTTTAAAAGAAATAGCAGCCCGGTTCCCTATGTTCGACTGGGTCGTGGATATAAATGAGGCCTGGCAGAACATGGAATCTGTTTATATCATGTTCAACTATTCTGCTAGTGGTATCGTGGAAAAGAATCCCAGTTCAGTGATTCAGAAAATGAAGAAAGGGGGATTGTTGTCTTTCTCACAATCACGTAACGGGCAGATTGTTACATGGGTAGCCTATCCATTTATTGATGGTATTACACAGGATGGACCGAAAAATGCCACCTTGGAAACTGTTGAACCGGAAGAAATAGACAAAGCTTTCATTATACGATTTGTAGAAAAGTTCCTCGAGGAAATGATTAGTTGGGAGAATGATTCCCGTGAAGAGATAGGATTTATAAAGAAACATCGTTGATACGCAATTACAATGCGCAGCGAAAAAAGAAATTTGTAACAGGAGGAAGATTGTCATGCTAGTACCTTTAATAGCTGCAGGAATTGTTGTTCTCGTTCTTTTGTATCTGTTGTTTGCTGCTCGAAATCAGCAGCAGATATTGGAAGCCCGTCACCAGCAATTGCAAGACAGGGCGGTACAATTGGAGGCCCAGCAATTATATTTTGAAAAAAACATTACCGACAAACAGGCGCAACTGCAAGATGCACAAGACCAACTGGAACGGTTAAACGAAGAATATGCGTTGCAAAAAGGAGATATGGGCCGATTGCTGGAGCAGAATAAATACCTGCAATTACAGTTGTCGGACGAGCGCCAGCGCATGATCCAACAGCAAAATGACGCCAGGCACGAGTTTGAGAGCATGGCGCACCAGTTGCTACAACGTATTTCTGGTAGCTTTATGGAACAGAACCAGTCCAAATTGGATGATCTGTTGAAACCCTTGTCGGAAAAGATCGACAACTTTCGTAGTAGCGTACAACAATCGCTGGTGGCGGAAACCACGCAGCGCACAGAATTGCGCTCTGAACTACAACGATTGCTGCTCCTGAACCAGACCCTCAGTAAAGAAGCCAATAACCTTACCAATGCGCTAAAGGCAGATACCAAGAAACAAGGGAACTGGGGTGAGATCATCCTGGAAAAAGTATTGGAAGCATCTGGCCTAGAAAAAGGTATCCATTATTTCACGCAGGATAGTCGCTATGATGAGGAAGGGCAGCTCCGCAGGCCCGATCTAGTGTTACATCTGCCGGAAGACAGACGTGTGGTCATCGACTCAAAAGTATCCCTGAAAGCATATGAGCAATATTGTAGTGCGGAAGATGATTTTTCCCGACAACAAGCTCTCAAAGCGCATCTGCAATCAGTGAAGAACCATGTGAATGAACTCAGTGCAAAAGCCTATCATTCCCTTTACAACAATACCACGGATTTCGTGATGCTCTTCATTCCTATAGAACCCGCATATGCACTGGCTATTATGCAGCCGGATGAAGACCTATACGACTTTGCTTTTCGTAAAAGGATTATCCTGGTGAGCGTACCTTCTCTGCTGGCTACGCTGCGCGTTATTGAGAACATGTGGAAGCTGGATAAGCAGAATCGTAACGCACAAGAAATTGTACGTCAAGGTGGTGCACTGTATGATAAATTCGTTGGCTTTGTGTCTGATCTGGAAGCTGTAGGCGCCCTCATGGGACGTAGTAGGGATGCCTATGAAGAGGCAATGAAAAAACTCACTAGTGGTAATGGTAACCTGGTAAGTAGGGCGGAGAGAATGCGCAAGCTGGGAGTAGACAGTAAAAAGAAATTGCCTGAAATATATGTGCAAAAGGCTCCGGAAGCGGATAGTCTTCCGGAACCTGAAGACAATTAATATCAATGGCGGGCTGCTTCGGCAGCCTGCCGGCGAGCCATCTGTTCTTCAAAGTTTCTTGGAACATGGAAGAAAGACAGATAAAGTATAGCCACTGACGTTATACCCGCCAGTACGAAGAAAGTCATCGGGAATCTTTCTGAATGATTATGATAGATTAAGGCAGATAGCCATGCGCCCAGGCCAATACCTGCCTCCATCGCAATGTACATGCTCGCTAATGCCCGGCCTTTAAACAGCGGATTGCTGAGATCTACCGTCCAGGCGGTAACTGCTGGAGAGTTCAATCCGGTGGCCATACCATAGAATACAGCCGCTGTGAGCAATATGTATGATTTGGTAGCGAAAGCCAACATCAGCATGGATACCGCCATAATCAAGGACGAGACCTTCAAAATAGGAATACGCCCGTATTTATCAGACACCTTGCCTGCCAGGAAACGAATACCCATAGAGCTGGCAGTATAGAAGGTGAAGAACAATCCCTTATTAGCAATCCCCAAGTAAGTACTGTAATCAGGAATAACCGTCAAAATAGCGCCATAACTGAAGAACGTCAGGAAGGTGACAATAACAGGACCCCATACTAATGGCTCAAAGATTTCATTTCGGTGTATGCGTAGCAGTGAAAGACTGAATGGTTGCTTATTCGGAAGGGTTTCCTTCATCGCGCCCGTAAGAATAGCCACAGACAACAATGCAAACGCCGCAGAGAGCTGGAACATCACGTTGATATTCCATCTAACTGCCACCCAACCTCCAATCGCAGGACCTATTGCCATCCCAATGATAGAGGCCATCCCAATCATTCCCATTGCCTCACCACGACGATTGGCAGGTACTAAGTCGGAAACATAAGCGGAAGTACCGGTAGGCTTAAAACCAGTAGAGAAACCATGAAAGAAGCGCAGTAACAGGAACGCCGCAACAGAGCTCACTAAGGGATACATTAGGCTACAAACCACACATATCAAAGAACCGAATATCATCACGGGTACACGCCCAATGGTATCTGTTAGTTTGCCGCTGAAAGGGCGGGATAAACCTGCCATGAGGGTAAACACACCAATGATATAACCTTTGTAATCTTCACCTCCGAGTTTTGTGAGGTATGCCGGCAATTCCGGTATCATCATGTTGAAGCTGGCGGAGAAAAGGGCATTACTTATACACAGTAGTATAAACTGTAGATTGTAGATTCTTCCTGTCGATTGGTCCATGCCGCAAAATTACAACAATGGTACAATTTTAGTAAGGTATTTGAGCCCCCGGAATCGCGAACAAAAGCGACATTACACTGTTAATATTAACCGGCTGTTAAATAGTGACAAATCTCATGTTTCCTTATTCCGGGATTCATTAAATTTATAGTAACCAAAAAAATTCAATGATATGAAAGTAAATACTGGCATACTACCTGAACACGCGCAACAGGTGGCTTTGGAATTGAATAAGGTGCTGGCAGATGAAATGGTGTTATATGCAAAAACGCGTAACTGTCACTGGAATATTGAAGGCCCTAGCTTTAAGGAATTGCATGTGTTTTTTGAAGAACAATACGAAGAGCTGGAAGAGTACAGCGATGAAGTAGCGGAAAGAATCCGTGCGATTGGTCACTATGCCCTGGGTCGTATGGTGGATGCGCTGTCTTTGACGCACCTCCTTGAAGAGGAATATACCAACGATCCGAAAAAGCAGTTGCAAAGCCTGTTAGCTGACCATGAAACCATCATCAGAAACCTCCGCAACCTGATCGAGGAATTTGATGTTAAATATAAAGATCAAGGCTCCAGCGATTTCGTAACTGGCCTCATGAGAAACCATGAGAAAATCGCCTGGATGATCCGTTCCTACCTGAAATAATTATTTGTTCATAACATATCTGAACGTGTTGGTTACAACCAGGAAAACGGTAGTAATCAACACGTTTTGTTTTTAATACCCAAATATGGATACCACCAAAGATAAAGACCTCAGATTGGCAGTTCTCATTGATGCCGATAATATTCCCTACCATAATGTGAAAGGGATGCTGGAAGAAGTAGCCAAATATGGTAATCCCACTTTCAAAAGAATTTATGGCGACTGGACCAAACCCACAGTAGTAGGGTGGAAGGGCGTATTGCTCGATTATGCTATCACGCCTATTCAACAATACAGTTATACTAGCGGCAAAAATGCCACCGACAGCGCCATGATTATTGACGCCATGGATATCCTATACACAGGTCGTGTGGATGGATTCTGTCTGGTTTCCAGTGATAGCGATTTCACCCGACTGGCTACCAGGCTTCGCGAAGCCGGCATGTACGTTATCGGGATGGGTGAGCGGAAGACGCCAGGAGCCTTTATTTCCGCATGCGACAAATTCATTTACCTAGAAATATTGGCGGTGAAAGAGAAGAAGTCGTCTGCCGAAGGCAAAACCAGAACATCCAAAGAAAAAAACAAAGGCATTAGCAAGGCAGATAAAGAATTGATTACCCTGCTGACCACCAGTATCAATGATATCGCGGATGAAGATGGCTGGGCTTACCTGGGCGAACTGGGAAATTTACTGTTGAAAAAACAGCCCGACTTCGATTCCCGTAACTATGGCTTCAATAAGCTGATTCAATTGATTCAGAGCTTTCCCAACTTTGAAATTGACCTGCGGGAAGGCGGTAAGAAATCAGGTAAATTGGTGTACGTTAGAAGTAAATAAAGCGCCATGAAAAAGATAACAGTTGTTAAGGGAGACATCACCAAAATAGAGGCAGATGCTATTGTAAACGCCGCCAATAGTTCCCTCATGGGCGGTGGTGGGGTGGATGGCGCTATACATCGCGCTGGTGGCCCTGCCATACTGGAGGACTGCCGCGCCATTGTTGCCCGACAAGGAGGATGTAAAACAGGAGAGGCGGTTATAACGACCGGGGGGAGACTGCCAGCCAAACATGTCATTCATACTGTTGGTCCAGTATGGAGAGGTGGGCAAAATAACGAACGTGAACTACTCGCCAATTGTTATCGAAATTCGTTAGAACTTGCTGCTAGCAATGATCTGCATACTATAGCATTTCCCAATATCTCTACAGGGATCTATCATTTTCCAAAAGACGAAGCCGCGAAAATAGCCCTGGAAACCATCACCGCTTGGTTGGAAAAAGAAAGCAGTGTACAAGAAGTCATGCTCGTTTGTTTTGATGAGGAAAATCTCCATTATGTACAACACTATTACCATCAGTATGTAAAGCCGGAATAGCTATCTGGTAATGATTATCAGCCGTTTGACACAATGTAGCCTGACATTTGCCAGGCTTTATTATATTTATGCCCATAAATCACAAAAACCAAAACCACCATTAGAATGAAAAGACTAACCAGCAGCATGCTGCCGGTAGCCCTGTGCATGGCATTCACTACAGCCCGTGCAGCAGCAGGCCCCGGCCCTGTTCCTACGCTCACCATTATCCAAGGAACAACTGCCAATGAAAAAGCAACCAAAATCGCCCTCATGGCAGTGGAAGAAGGTGTTACCAAAGAAATCGCTACCTCTGAAGTAAATGCAGATCATGCATTCGCATTTGCACTGACCAAGCCAGTAGAAGGCTTTTACTACCTCGCGCTTTCTCCAAAAGATCTGGGTACACGTATCTATGTAAAATCCGGCGATCAGTTGAAAATGAAACTGGACGGAAATAGCTTCGAACAGCAGGCCGGTTCTGCGGAAAACAAGCTGTTACAGCAGTGGGATAAGGTAGCAGCACCAGTTACCGGACCTCCTAGCAAGTTCGATTCTACCACTTATTATTCGTATTTCCCAACGCTGGAAGCTACACTGCCTAAAATTCAGGCTTTCAAAAAGCAATTTGTTTCTCCAAACAAAAACTTCGCGAACCTGATGAAACAGGCCATGGATGTGGATGTGGAACTTGCTGCGATGCGTTTCCTGCTGATGCCTCATGCTGTTCATCCAAAGAAAGAACAGTATCCTGCTTTCTATAACACCATCATTAAGGATCAAAAACTGTGTGATGAGAATGTAATGAAACTGGGTAACATAGGACATTATATTTCTATGTACAATACCTTCAGATACCTCATGAGTGCAAATCCAGGGGCTAAGATCGATCCAAAGGAAAGATATGCGCAAGGTGTGAATGGTTTCTGCAATGAACATGTAAAAGCTCTCTTCATCACCAATTCCCTGGCTGGCTACAAAACCTTTGAAGCACTGACAGAAGCAATTGGCCCTTATCAGAAATACCTGGTAACAGACCTGGAAAAGAAACGTTACACAGATTATGAAAAATCTATCCGCAAGTTTGCGGCAGGTGAAGCTGGTTATAACTTCTCTGGTGAAACCCCAGAAGGTAAGCAAGTGAGCTTCAATGACCTGAAAGGAAAAATTGTAGTAGTGGATGTTTGGGCAACCTGGTGTGGCCCTTGCAAAGCAGAACTGCCGTTTCTACAGAAACTGGAAGAAGAGATGGAAGGCAAAGCAGTCACCTTTGTGGGGTGCTCTGTAGATGAAGCCAAGGATAAAGAGAAATGGAAAGAGTTCGTGAAAGATAAGGAAATGAAAGGCGTACAGATGTTCGTGAGCGGATGGAGCGAAGTGACCAAATTCTATGGTATCAATGGTATTCCTCGTTTCATGGTATTTGACAAAGACGGTAAGATTGTTACCATCGATGCACCACGTCCGTCTACTCCAGAGCTGAAAGCCCTGCTCGAAAAATTACTGGCTAAAGGATAATAGCCACCACAAAGCAAGATCTATATTTCAAATAAAAAGGCTTCCTGATTCCAGGAAGCCTTTTTGATTATAATGCGATGTGAAAAAACGGATTGACTATTACGCTTTAGCGTATTTTACCCATGCATACAGGAACATCAAACCAAAAACAACAATTGCTGTCGGTGCCAGAAAGTGACCAATGCTATCGCCTACTTTGTAGAAGTTGGTCGTGTGTACTACGTCTAAAAGATTGAACATGGTAAAATGTGTTTATTATTTCCGGATGCAAATTAGAACATTACACCCAAATTCCCAATCCCGTTTTTTTCTACCAGCTTAATAATTGTCGGATATGTGTATCCAGCCTAGATTTGGCCAGGAAATTTTTTTCCAGGTCTATGGCAAACGGGACAGGTGTATCCAGACTTCCGCACCGTATGACAGGGGCGTCTAGCAGATGGAAGCAGTGTTCGCCTATCCAGGCAGCAATTTCCGCCCCAAATCCGCCGGTGAGGGTATCTTCATGCAGTACCAGTACCTTTCCGGTGGAGGAAACCGCCTGTTGGATGGCGGGATAATCCAGCGGAATGAGGGTTCGGAGATCCAGGATACCGATACTTATCTCTTGATGGTCTGCGGCGTATTCTCGGGCCCAGTGAACGCCAGCTCCATAAGTAATAATTGTAATGTCTTCTCCAGCCTGTATCAGGCGGGCTTTCCCGATTTCCGTCGTATAATATTCATCTGGCACCATGCCGCTCACGCTGCGGTAGAGGGCTTTGTGCTCAAAGAACATCACTGGATTTGGATCGGCGATAGCCGCATTCAGCAAGCCTTTGGCATCTTCTGGAGAAGAGGGGTATACCACTTTGAGTCCGGGTACATGTGTAAACCAGGCTTCATTGCTCTGGGAATGGAAAGGACCTGCGCCAACACCTGCACCTGTAGGCATTCTGATGACTACATCCGCATTTTGCCCCCATCTGTAGTGGATTTTGGCCAAGTTATTCACAATTTGGTTGAATCCACAACTGACAAAATCGGCAAACTGCATTTCCACCATGCTTTTGAACCCTTCCAGGGACAGGCCTAATGCGGCGCCGAGAATAGCGCTCTCACAGAGGGGTGTGTTGCGCACGCGGGAAGCCCCGAATTTCTCCAGCAGTCCTTCCGTAATCTTGAAAGCGCCGCCATAAGTGGCGATATCCTGCCCCATAAGTACGAGTTGCGGGAATTCTTCCAATGATTGCCGTAAGCCATCGGAAATGGCGTCTATAAAGCGTTTTTCGGTCGTTTTGCCGATAGGGTATTGTGGCGTCGGAGCAGGAGCGAATATATCCTGCAATTCCGCTGCGGTATCAGGTTTGCGGGGCTTGGAAACCAGGCCGTTGGCCACTTCTTCCTCTATACGATGTTTGAGGGTATCCTTCAGTTGTTGTTGTGCTGCTTCGGTCAATATACCTTCTTGGTGGAGGAATTGCTCAAATTGAGCCACGGGATCTTTCTGGGCCCATTCTTCAAAGAGTTCCTTAGGAACGTATTTGGTGCCGCTGGCCTCTTCATGTCCGCGCATGCGGAAGGTGAGGGCCTCGATTAGTACGGGTTTCTGGTGTGAGATGGCGTATTCTCGGGCGGTTTTGACGGTTTGGTAGACTTCCAGTAGGTTATTGCCATCTACTTGTACGCCCTCCATGCCGTAGCCAATGGCCTTTTCCACGAGGGAATGGCAGCGGTATTGCTCGGAAACTGGTGTGCTGAGGGCATATCCGTTGTTTTCCACTAGGAAGATGACCGGCAAATCCCATACTGCGGCCACATTCAGCGCCTCATGGAATTCTCCTTCGCTGGTACCGCCTTCTCCAGTAAAGGTGAGGGTGGCTTTGTTCTCTTTTTTCAGTTTATGTGCGAGGGCGATGCCATCGGCAATGGACAACTGTGGCCCTAGATGGGAGATCATCCCGCAAATGAAGTGGGGCCTGCTTCCAAAATGGAAGGAGCGCTCGCGGCCTTTGCTATAGCCAGCTTCCTGGCCTTGCCATTGTTGTAAAAGTTTCTCCAGTGGCATTTGTCGGGTCGTGAAAACACCCAGGTTTCTGTGAAGGGGGAGTATCCATTCATCGGAATCCATGGCCAGCGTGGCTCCGGTGGAGATAGCCTCTTGGCCTATGCCAGAAAACCACTTGCTAATTTTTCCTTGTCGCAGCAATAACAGCATCTTCTCTTCTACCAGTCGCGGATATACTAATGCCTGGTAAAAAGACAATAACTGATCCTTGCTGATGCTGGATCTGTCAAAATACATGCACGGTAAGATTTAGAAGGATGACCTAGTTGCTGCCCGCCAGTCCGCTCAGCACGGAGTTAATGATGGCCATAATGATACTGAAGAGCAGTGCCCACCAGAAGCCGTCTACACGGAATCCAGGCACCAGCTTGGCCGCCAGCAAAATGATAATAGCGTTGATAACAAACAGGAACAGTCCTAGTGTGATAATAGTTACTGGCAAAGTGAGTATTACCAGCAGTGGTTTAACAATGGCATTCAGTATGGCAAGTACCAGCGCAAGGATTAGGGCCGTTGTGAAATTCTCCACCCTAACGGCTGGCTTTAACAGGTATGCCGTAAACATAGCGGCAACAGCACTGAGTAATACGCGGACAATGAAACCCATAGGAAGTAATTTAAATAACGGAATTAGGAATTGTTTTGGTGAGACAGCCGGTTTGGTTAGATGGTTGGCCATCTCCCCAAACCGACTTTCCAGTATTTAAATTACAGAAAATTGTCGGCATCTCTATAAGCTTTTATCAACGCCGCTTCTCCTTCTGCGCCTTTGATGGAATTGCCATGTTCCATCCCCAGCACACCTTTGTAGCCTTTTTGATGCAGATGTTTGAAAATGTTTTTATAATTAATTTCTCCTGTGCCTGGTTCTTTACGGCCAGGGTTATCACCTATTTGGACATACGCAATTTCGTCCCAGCACATATCGATTGTTGGGATAAGGTGGCCTGTATTGCGTTGCATGTGATAGATATCGTACAGAATTTTAACGGAAGGGCTGTTGACGGCCTTACATATTTCGAAAGTCTGTTCTGCAGTACGTAAGAAGAGATCTGGCGTGTCGCTGAGTGGCTCTAGTACCATTACCAAACCATGCGGTTCAAAGATTTCCGCACCTCTGCGCAGTGCGTCCAGTACATTAGCGGTTTGTATACCCATCGGCAAACTGCGGTCATAAAATCCTGGAACTACTGTTGCCCATTTCGCATTCACTCTTTTCGCGGTTTCCACGCTTTGCTTGCAGGTTTTGATAAAAGCATCCTTGAATTCCTGTTTGCCAGAAGCGAGTGAAGTTTTCCAGTTATTGCCGGTGTCAACTACAAATACGCCCATGGTCATATTTTTCTGTGCGAGGAGGCTACCGATTTTTTCCTGCATAGCGGTATCGCGGCCTAGCATGCCATTGTCTTCAATAGCGCGGAAACCCTGATCGTACATGTATTTGATCTGATCGAGGAAGTTGTCGCCGGCGCTGTTTTTGAAGGAGCCATCATGTGGTGCATAGAGCATATTGAAGGGTTGACCGGCCGGTTTTTTTTCATGAGGTGCGGCACTCGCGGTGGTTGACAGTCCGCCTAAAGTGAGCGCGGACAAGCTGGCAAGAGCTCCTTGCTGCAGAAATTTTCGTCTTTTCATAACGCTTGGATTAAAAGTAAAAAGGACACCCTTAAATTTAAATGGTTTTAAAAGGAAATACTAGCAAAACGAAAAAAAATAAAGAAATGGCTATTTTTTTCGTTCATCACAAAATATTTGTTTCCAAGCGTTCATTTTTTATCTTACCAGAATACATTACCCAATCGATACAGATGAACAAGTTTTACGTGACCTTATTAGCGGGCGGAATGCTTTGCCAGTCGGCGTTTGCTCAGAAAGATAGCGCATTTGCTGCCTATGAGCAGCAGATACCGGGAACAGATATACGATTTAAGATGGTACCGATCAAAGGCGGCGCTTTTACCCTGGGAAGTCCTCAAAATGAGAAGGGTAGGAAGGCAGATGAAGGCCCAGCCAAAAAGGTAAAAATCGACGACTTCTATATGGGTGCTACAGAAGTCACTTTTGATGAATATGATTTGTATGCGGATAAAGAAAAAGATAAAACGCCGCTTCCGGATGGTATGACCCGTCCTACGCCCCCATATATTGACCTTACTTTAGGAATGGGCAAGTCTGGTGGTTATCCTGCTAATAGTATGAGTCAGTATGGTGCATTGATGTATTGTCGTTGGTTGTATAACAAAACAGGCGTTTTCTACAGGCTGCCTACTGCAGCAGAATGGGAGTATGCTTGTCGTGCTGGTTCGACAACTGCTTATCCGTTTGGCAATGATGCCTCCAAGCTAAAGGAATATGCATGGTTTAAAAATAACAGTGAAGATAAATATCATAAAGTAGCGCAGTTGAAGCCCAATGCTTGGGGATTATATGATATGCTGGGCAATGTGGAAGAATGGACGATGGATCAATATGATGAGAATGGGGTTGCAAACGCAGAGGAGACTAATCCCTGGAAAGTGCCTACTGCTAAGACTCCCAGACTGTTGAAAGGGGGAAGTTATGAAGACGAGGCTCCGTTGTTGCGTTCAGCGGCCCGTTTAAAATCCGATCCGGTGTGGAACCGTAGAGATCCGCAGATCCCCAAAAGTTTTTGGTGGAATGCTGATGCCCCATTTGTAGGTTTTCGTTTAGTCCGTCCCGTTAAGCAGCCTACCAAAGAAGAAGCAGAGAAATTTTTCGCAGATACGATTGATAAATATGTTGGTTCCCGTTAGTACTCACTTTCCAAAAAAATAAGTTTTATGGACACTGAAAAAAGTCAATTCCACGTTCAGGGTCGCCGCGATTTTGTAAAGCAGTCCTCTTTAATCGCCGGCAGCCTGCTTGCCATGCCTATTCTGTCTAAGGCAACCTCTTTTGAAGCCAAAGGTGATGTGATCAAGATAGCACTCATCGGCTGTGGTGGCCGAGGTACTGGTGCTGCTACACAAGCCCTCAGCACCAAAGAAAATGTACAACTCGTAGCGATGGCAGATGCCTTCCCCGACAGGCTTTCAGACAGTTATAATAACATCAAAGAAGCCCTGGGCGATAAAGCCAGCAGGGTAAACGTTCCAGAGAAAAACAAATTCATCGGATTTGATGCCTACAAAGAAGCCATCGCATTGGCAGATGTAGTGATCCTGGCTACTCCTCCCGGCTTCCGTCCGATCCATTTTGAAGAGGCGGTAAAACAAGGGAAGCACATCTTCATGGAAAAACCAGTAGCAACTGATCCCGCAGGTATTAAAAGGGTATTGGATGCCGCTGCTGTAGCTAACACCAAGAAACTCAACGTAGTAGTAGGACTGCAACGCAGATACCAGAACTCCTACCTCGAATTATACAAACGTCTGAAAGATGGTATGATTGGAGATATCCTCTCCATGCAAGTATGGTGGAACCAGGGCGCGCTTTGGGTAAAACCACGTAAACCTGAATACACCGAAATGGAATACCAGATGCGCAACTGGTACTACTTCAACTGGCTTTGCGGAGATCATATCGTAGAACAACATATCCACAATATTGACGTCGGTAACTGGTTTAAAGGCGATACCCCTGTAACTGCCTATGGTATGGGCGGCCGCGCTATTCGTACCGGAAAAGAATACGGTGAAATCTTCGACCATCATAGTGTAGAATATCGTTACTCCGATGGCGTAGTGATGAACAGTCAGTGTCGTCACTGGAAAGATGCAGCCAGCAAGGTAGATGAGGAAATTGTGGGTACCAAAGGCCGTATCTACTGTGGTGCCGGTAAGATCGTGGACGCTAAAGGAAAAGTATTGTATCAGTTTGATCGTAAGAAGGAAAACAATCCTTATCAAACCGAACATGATGAGCTGTTTGCAGCGATTGCGGCAGGGAAATATAAATTCTCTGATGCCCTCCACGGCGCACAGGCAACGCTTTCAGCGATCATCGGTCGTTTGTCTACTTACTCAGGACAAATAATCCATTGGGACAAAGCGCTGGAATCCGGACTGGATATACATCCGAAGACTTATGCCTTCGATGCACAACCGCCGGTACTGCCTGATGCTGATGGATTCTATCCATATGCCAAACCCGGCATAACCAAATATATTGGTTAGTTTAGACGGACGATGCCGGGGTTTGTTATAAGGACACACAAATTCCCGGCATCGCCATCTTTATTATTCGTATTTTCCGGCCATGAGGAATTTTACCATGGCTTTGCTGTTGACTTTAACTGCTATCGCGGGAAAAGCGCAACAGGCGAATATCTCCAAATGGGCTAGCACCCAACTGCTGAATAGTGCACCACTGAAGGACGCGCATGTTGGTGTCTCCCTATATGAACCTGCTACCGGAAAATACTGGTATCAATACCAGGACGATAAATTTTTTACGCCCGCATCCAACACCAAAATATTCTCTCTCTACACAGGATTGAAACTCTTAGGAGATTCCCTGCCGGCTGTTCGCTATTTTGAAAATGATACGGCCATCTTCCTAAAAGGCACTGCAGATCCGTCTTTCCTACATCCGGATTATACTTATCAACCCTTGCTGACTTTACTGCAAAAAACGAAGAAGCAGATTTATATTGTTAGCAGTGGTAATGCCAACAAGCGTTATGGGCCAGGATGGTCTTGGAGTGATTATGCCGATGACTATCAACCGGAGCTGAACGAGTGGCCAATGTATGGAAATGTAGTTCGCCTATATCACCATAAAGATACCAGCATCATGATCCCTGATCTGTATAATATGGCCGTACAGCCAGATGATACTAGTAAAGAAGTATCTACAGACAGAGAGGAGAGAAATAATTATTTCTACCTGAAATTCAATAAGAAAGACAATAGTTTCAGTAAGACAGAAGTGCCTTTTATCACTGGGTCTATCCAGGATTTGCGCGAGCGACTGGAAGATACATTGCATCGTCCGATAGGCGTAGCTATGGCAGCTCCATCGGGCAAGTACAAACTGTTGCGTAGTATACCAGTGGATTCACTGTTTACACCGATGATGCATCGCAGTGATAATTTCTTTGCAGAACAAATATTGATGATGTGTTCATCGCTGATGTGGGATAGCATCAATAGTGGGAGAGTGATCCGATATATGCAGGAAAATGCATTGAGTACGTTGCCTCAAAGTCCGCAATGGGAGGATGGTTCTGGACTTTCGCGATATAACCTCTTTACACCGAGGGATTTTGTAACTGTGTTGACGCAGTTATATAAAGAGTATCCCACATCACGACTGTTTGAAATCTTTCCAACTGGAGGAAAAGGCACTTTGAAGAATTATTACAAAGAGCAGTTTGTGCATGCGAAAACAGGTACTTTAACGGGGAGTGTTTGTTTGAGTGGTTACTTGGTTACGAAGAAGAATAAAACACTGGTGTTCAGCGTATTGGTGAATAATAACCGGGATAAAGCTACGAGTGTCCGGAAGGCAATAGAGCGATTGTTGACTATGATTTATACAGAATACTAACGAAACGTCGCCGCTATTGCGGCGATGTTCATTTAATAGTAAACCCAACGAGTTTTGTGGTGTCTTGGGCCTGATCCGTTTCTATCAGGCCAACTCCTTTTGCATAATAACTGGTAGAAATGGTTCCTAGTGGGAGGATGGTATTCATGACAGTAGCAGAAGCATCTGTTTGTATGGTGATCACATCCGTATATCCTTTACCGTTAACCATGCGATTTCCTCCTTTGCCCATAATGGTATACTGTAATACAGCGGTGCTGGTGGCGCCGTTATTGGTGGCAGCAATGGTATCTGTCCAGGAGCTACCAACAGGTAGGAAATCATTTAGGTAGGTGAGGCGCAGATCTGACGCAGTATATCCTTCAAAACTAAGTATGGACGCTATTTGTGTATAGATGCCATTGGCGCATCCGGAGCACATGAAAACTTTATCATCTCCTATTTTCCTATATACGTTACCGTTAATAGTGGTATCTCCGTTGACGGTAAGGGTATAGGAAGTGCTATCATTAGATTGATTTACATTGAGATAGGTGAAGGAGGAGCCTTGTGTGTAGGGTGCATAACTGCAGCTACTGGAAGGGCTGTCGTTCTCCGTACTCATTTCCTTACTGCAGGAAATGAGCAGAAAAGCGCAGAGGCCTATGGTTCCCAAAAGGCGACCCTTTCTCATGGCTGAATATGGTTAGGATATCTTAATAACGTTGTTTCCTTGAAATTATGCAAAAAACAGTTAAAATTTTACGCCCAATAAGGAACTGCAGCAGGTTTGCTGTTTTTCCTGTTATTGGTATAAATAAGGACTACGAATTTTTGACTTGTACAAGATCTGTTTAAGCAGCTATCGGCACATTCACAACTGTTAAAGTAGTAAAATTCTATTTCATATTTTTTAAGGGGAAAAAATTAAACAAAAGTGTTTTTCCTACGCTTATTTTTAGAAAATAATTAAGATGATTGTTGATAACTTAAGGCAGATGAATTTGCCGTATCTGTAGATAAAGAAAGCCCGTTCATCGACTAGAGTTTTATCACCCAAAATTAAAAATTTATGGTTCCACGTTATGTGAAGGCACTGCTCTTGCTATGCCTTCTGGGCTCGGTTCTGCAACCGGAAAGCTCTGCTGCGTTGCCTATTTCTCCATGGCAGCAGCCTAATTCTAGCATTAAGGGAAAAGTGAAGGATGTCCACGGAAGTCCGTTGCCAGGCGTGACAGTGTTGCTGAAAGGCACACAAAGAGGCGCTACAACAGATGAGAAAGGAAACTTCACGCTCAACGATGTTAAGAAAGATGCCGTGTTGGTATTTCAGTTCATCGGTTATGATCCGATAGAACAAGTCTTCGATGGAAAGACGACCGCCATCAGCGTAGTCATGAAGGAAAATCAGAAAACCTTGGATGAATACGTAGTAGTAGGTTATGGTACCCAGAAAAAAGTTACCAAGACAGGTGCTGTATCTATGGTAAAAGGTACTGAATTACAACAGTCGCCCAACGTCAACATCTCGAACTCATTGGTCGGGCGTATTCCAGGTATTATCGCCGTTAACCAAAGTGGTGAGCCTGGATATGATGGCTCACAGATTTTTATCCGCGGACGTAGTACGCTGGGAAACAGTAAGCCACTAGTAGTAATAGACGGTTTTCCAAGGGATGGTTTTGAACGCATGAATCCAAATGATATCGAAAGCGTTTCCATTCTGAAAGATGCTGCTGCAGCGATTTATGGTAGTCGTGCTGCAAATGGAGTAATCCTCGTTACCACTAAAAGAGGTAAAGGCGGTAAACCTACTGTAAGCTATGGTTACAACCAATCTTTTGTAACGCCTACTCGTTTGCCTAAAATGGCCGATGCGCCTACTTATGCACAGATCGTAAATGAAATTCTGAGCTATGGTGGCGATCCTATTCGCTATTCTGCGGACGACATTAAAAAATTCGGAGATGGTTCAGACCCTTGGCTGCACCCAAATACAAATTGGTATGATGCTGCCATCAAGAAAATTTCCCTGCAAAACAGACATGATATCTCCCTCTCCGGTGGAACAGATAAAATGACTTACTTCGTATCAGCAGGATCATTATTCCAGGATGGTATCTACAAAAGCAGTGCTACCAATTACAAACAACAGAACGTAAGAGCCAACCTGGATGCGGTGGTGAATGATTATATCCGCTTGAGATTTGATCTGGCAGGAAGGTTGGAAGACCGTAATTTCCCTCCACGCAGTGCAGGTTCTATCTTCAGAGCATTAATGCGTGGTCGCCCTACGGAGAATGCTATCTGGCCTAATGGCTTGCCTGGTCCGGATATTGAATATGGTGATAACCCTGTTGTAACCGGAACTAACGCGATCGGATATACGAGCGATAAGAATTACGTATTAAACGGAACCTTCGCCGCAGTGGTGAACATCCCCTGGGTACAAGGTATGTTTGTAGACGGAAGCTACGCTTACGATCAGAATTTCGACTTCTATAAATCATTTGTAAAACCATGGACACTATATACACTTGATCCTAACAGTACAGACCATAAACTGATTCCTGGCTCCAGAGGGGTTTCTGCTCCTGAGCTCAATGAGAGCTTTACAACCGCCAGAAGCTCTACAGTGAACCTGAAGTTAAATTATACACGCACCTTCGGCAAACACTATGTAAGCGCCTTTGTTGCGGTTGAACAAAATACCATCAAAGGAGACTTCTTAAGCGCTTACAGGAAATTCTTTGTGAGTGATAAACTGGATCAAATGTTTGCCGGTGGCGACAAACAAAAAGATAATGGTGGTACCGGATATGAGTATGCGCGCCGCAATTACTTCGGACGTTTGTCTTATAACATGCGTGAAACTTATCTCTTCGATTTCAACTTCCGTTTTGATGGTACCCAAAACTTCCCTGCAGGCCGCCGAATGGGCTTCTTCCCAGGTGCCTCTGCCGGATGGGTACTTTCTAATGAAAGCTTCTGGAAACGCAACATATCATTCATGGATTACTTCAAAATCCGTGGATCTTGGGGCCAGATGGGTAACGACAACGTACCTCCCTTCCAATACCTTACCACATATGGATTTACCAGCTCTGGTGTTATGTTTGGGAACGATCTGAATAAAACACTTTACCAGGTGCGTACGCCCAATCCAAATATTACCTGGGAGGTGGCCAATAACTATAACGTGGGTATAGAAACAAAACTGTTTAAAGAAAAATTATCGCTGGAAGCAGATTACTTCTATTCCAAACGCTCTAACATCCTCATTCCACGTAATGCGGCCGTTCCAGATTATACTGGTCTGACTCTGCCAGATGAAAACATTGGCGTGGTCCGTAACCAAGGCTTTGAGTTGGTGATGTCTCACAAAAACGATATCAAGAAATTCCACTACGAAATAATTGGTACTGTTACCAGGGCTAAAAACAAAATACTGTACTGGGCAGAATCTCCCAATGTGCCAGTATGGCAACAGTATACCGGTCACCAAATAGATGCTCCTTTATACTACAAAGCAGTAGGTATTTATCATTCACAGGATGAAATAGATAAATCACCACATGTGGATGGAGCACGTCCGGGAGATATCATCTTTGCAGATATTAACGGCGATAAAAAAATTGATGATCTGGACAAAATTCGAATCGACAGAACACAATATCCGACCATGATTTATGGACTGACGCTCACTGCTAAGTACAAGAATTTCGATTTCACTATGCTGTGGCAAGGTGCTACCGGCGCTAGCCAGTATATCCGCACAGAATCTGGTCTGATCGGAAACTTCCCTGAAGCCATTGTAAAAGACAGATGGACCCCAACCAATACCAACGCCAACTGGCCAAGAGCGTACGACCGTGACCGTGAGTACTGGGTAGGTCGTCAAAATACTTTCTGGTTCTGGAATACCGACTATGCACGTTTGAAAACACTGGATTTGGGCTACAATGTTCCTACCACCCTTTGCAAAAGAGTGGGCATACAGAATTTGCGTGTATACGTGTCTGGCCAAAACCTGCTGACAATTGACAAAGTGAAAATTTTCGATCCAGAGGCGCCACAAGGAAGCGGCCAGTATTACCCACAAACCAAAATCTACAATGTGGGATTAAACGTAACCTTCTAATTATTTGAACCATGAGAAAACTGAAAATATTCGGATATATATGCGGGTTGATGGCGGTGGCATCGGCTGTCTCCTGTAATAAAGATTTCCTGGAGAAGAAGCCACTGACAGAGTTCCAGGAAAGTGATGTTTGGCGGGATCAGGGCTTGATCCAGGCTTTTGTAAATGATCTGTATGCACAGATGCGCCCTGGTTTTAATGAGGTAATGTTGAGTTCTATGGTCGATGAGACACGATTCATCCATGACTATAGCACTTCTCGTGTAGTGCAAGGAAATATAACCCCCGATGATATGGGAGCGTTAAATGATTTTGCCCGCTGGGCGCCTAATTATAAAGCCATCCGGAACTGTAATATGTTCATGGAGAAAATTGGTAGCGTAAATGGTCTAAATCCAGATGTAGTGGCTCGTATGAAAGGAGAAGTATTTTTCATGCGCGCTTGGTATTATCAAATGTTGGTGAAACATTTTGGAGGTGTTCCGCTCATTACTTACACCTTCAACCTGACCGGAGAAAACAGCGATTTTCTGAACGTTTCCAGGGCAGGATTCACTACCTGCGTCAGGTATATTTCCGATCAGTGCGATAGTGCTGTAAAATATCTGCCTGCTAAATACGATGCAGTTGATCAAAAAGGTAGGGTGACCAAATATGCAGCTTTTGCTCTGAAATCAAGGATCTTGCTGTATGCAGCCAGCGATCTATACAAACCAACCGGCAATCCGAATGATTCCATTGTATGCAATACCACCGACCTGTCCGTGGATTTTGCTACAAAGTCGAAGGCAGCATCCGATAGCGTTATCAATTCCGGGTTATTTAATCTTTATCAACCAAGTGCCAGTCCATCGGATAACTATGGCCGCGTATTTACAGATAAAGGCAACAGTGAGATGATTTTCGTAAAACTGTATGATAAATCACTCCTGGGTACCAGACATGATCTATACAACGGTCCTAATGGTTATCATAACTGGGGTGGCAACGTACCCATCGAAAACTTCGTATCTGGCTATGAAATGGCAGATGGCACCGATTTTAGCTGGTCTAATGCAACACAGGCCGCACAGCCTTATGTAGGCCGTGATCCGCGTTTTTATGCCACTATATTGTTTGATGGCGCCAAATGGAAAATGCGCCCAGATGACGGAAAGAAAACCGATCCTATTGGCGTGATCCAAACGGGAAAATATGAAACGGCTGATGGAAAGGATAGCGTTTGGGGATTGGATACCCGTAATAGTACTATCGAGAACTGGAACGGAACTTTCTCTGGTTATTACATGCGTAAATTCATGGACATCACGCTGGATGCACAGTTCCTGAATGGTGACCAGAGCTGGATCTGGTTCCGTTATGCGGAAATACTGCTGAACAAGGCCGAAGCATCCATGATTTTAGGAGATTATCCTGGCGCACAAACTTTGATCAACCTGGTGCGTACCCGTGCAGGCATGCCCGCAACATCGTTGACAGATGCTACTTTATGGAATGTATACAGATATGAAAGAAGGTATGAACTGGCCTTTGAAGAACACCGCTACTTTGACCTGAGAAGATGGAAACTCGCGCCTGCTGCACTGAGCGACCCTGCGAAGGCAATAGATGTACGTGGTTCCTTTGTGGCTGGTCATCCATTCAAGTATACTGTATTCACCATGCAGAACAGACAGTTTAATGTGCAAAACTACTTCGCGCCTATTCCGGCAGCAGAAGTAAGAAAGAATCTTAAACTGGCACAGAACCCTAATTACTAGTCGCAGTTAAATGAATGCCTGTGGCCCTTGCCGGCGGGCAGGGGCCACAAAAAAAGCAAAAGGATTGACGTCGCAGACGTCAATCCTTTTGCTTTATAAAAAAGACTAATTATTTATGCACCGAGTGTCCAGCCATCACGGTAGGTTCGTTTCACGAACTGATTGGCCGCATCGAAATTGGTGATCTTCATATTAGGTCCATCCCAAAGCAGTTTGATATTACGGCCAGGATAGTTAAAGCCTTTGCCATCCTGTTTAGACTCGCGGAGATCGTAACTTCTGATAGCCAGGTTACCCATGAGAATACTCTCTGTGAGCGGACCCGCAATATCAAATGGAGAACTGAGGGCTTTCGCTTCTTTACTGTTATATCCTGCCAATGCAGCGTTTACCCATTGCTTATAGTGTCCTTCCGGCACGCGTGCAATTGTTTGCGCTACATTTACCTCCTTATTGCGAGAAGTAGGCAGTAATGTAGGGTTCATACCATAAGTGCCACACATCATTTTCCCTTTTGTACCGATGAATATTACGCCGTTACCGCCATCTCCCATCATTTCATTCGGTCCCAGTTCTTCCGGACGTTCTGGCTGTATACCGCCATCCATCCAATGCATGGTCACTTCTTTACCACCTTTAACAGGGAATTTCATGATAACATGTGAAGAAGGAGGGCAGCTTTCAGGGAAATAGCCACGCTTGAATTCACCTACGTATACGCTACCAACACTGGCTTCTACGGAGGATGGATAACCCAATCCCAGTACGCGGAATGGTGGTTCTATCAGGTGACAACCCATGTCACCGAGGGCGCCGGTACCGTAATCCCACCATCCTCTCCAGTTGAAAGGAACGAGATTATCTACGAAATTCTTTTTAGGCGCAGTTCCCAGCCAGAGATCCCAGTCGAGATCAGCAGGAATTTGAGCATTGGTTTGAGGCCATGCAATACCTTGTGGCCATACTGGACGGTCGGTCCAAACGTAGACGGTGTGTACATCTCCGATCAAACCGGCATTGTACCATTCCATCAGTTGGCGCACGCCATCGCCAGAAGCGCCCTGGTTACCCATTTGGGTGACTACTTTATATTTTTTAGCGGCTTCCGTCAGTTTGCGGGCTTCATAAATATCGTGGGTGAGCGGTTTCTGTACGTATACGTGTTTGCCCAACTGCATGGCGCCCATTGCGGCTACGGCATGCTGATGATCAGGTGTCGATACAGAAACAGCATCGAAATTTTTATGCTCTTTTTCAAACATCTCCCTGAAGTCCGTATAGAATTTGGCTTTCGGGAATTGTTTTACAGCATCTGCTGCACGACGTTTATCCACATCGCAGAGGAAGGCAATATCTGCACGTCCTTCTGCAAAGCTTCTAATATCACCAAGACCTTTACCGCCAACACCAACGCCGGCAACACGGAGTTTATCGCTCGGGGCAACAAATCCTCTTCCTAAAACATGACGTGGAACGATCATGAATCCCGCCGCGGCCAGTGCACCGTTCCGGAGAAATGATCTACGGGAAACATTATTCCCCTCATTCTTTTTTTCTGACATAGAATGAATAGTTTTTTAAGAAATAAATAATAGCAACCCAACAAATTGATTAGTCCCAGGTCATTAACTTGCCTCTATCTTCTATTTTCAGGCATTCTGCCAGGGTTTTTTCATCATAGGCCAGTCCATAATGCTGCAGTACATCGTCTGGAACACCGTTCCATTCGTTAGGAGTGTTGCCTTTATAATCGAGATCTTTGATACCTATTTTGCTGGTGAAAAATCCAGTGGCAGTAAGATTGCGCATCAGGTTGAAGAAAGCCACCCCCTGACTCAGCTCTGGTTTGGCTTTTTCAGGATATGCGATATCGTCAACGATCTGAATGCGTTGCTCCTGGCTGGCTTCCGCGAAAGAGGTATTGAATCTTTTTGCAGCCTGTACATCTATCCAGCGTAAACCGCCTCGCATGGGCAACTGCATGTCCGGCTTATCTTTCACCATGAACTCGATGAACGCCGGCACGCCAGCATCGGTAGCACTACCAGAGTGTTCATCGGCAGGAATAATAATATCAGCCAGGATGGTGATAGTTTTCATTTCTGCAGGCGTGAAGAAGGGCTCTGCATTTAGTTTGGCATCCCGTTTTACTTCATCTGCAGTACGGCCATAACCCGGGGTTTTGCTTTTTCCAGCATCCTTGTCGCTTCCTGTTTTCTTGTCGTCACAACCGGTAGAAGATAGTAAGGCACTTACAGATAAAGTTCCCAGCGCGATGGCTTTAAGGGATTTTCTTCTATCCATATCGGAATTGTTTTAGATGTTTTGTTTTTTCAATTGATCCACAATGTACTCTGATGCGCGCAGAGAGAGGGCCAGAATGGTCCAGGTAGGGTTTTTGTCCGCCTGGGAAACGAAAGCGCCACCATCTACAACGAAAAGATTTTTACACTCGTGTGCTTGGTTGAATTTATTCAGTACTGATTTGTTAGGATTGTCACCCATACGTGTGGTGCCTACTTCATGTATGATACGACCTGGATTTTCTAGTCCGTACATGGTTTCTGCACCTGGTTTTTCGCCATTGGCAACGCCGCCCATTTCATGGATAATCTGTTCGAAAGTATCCTGCATATGCTTGGCCTGCTTGATTTCATGGTCTGTCCAGGTGTAGTTGAAGCGCAATACTGGAATACCGTATTTATCCACTACGTTCGGATCGATTTCGCAGTAGTTTTCTTCGCGGGCAATACATTCACCACGACCTGCAAATCCAACTTGGGCGCCGTAGAAGCGACGGTAATCATCTTTGAGAGATGCCCCATAACCACCTGCCTGTTTCATTTTTCCATCTTTACCAGGGTATTTGCCGTTCATGCGTTCCATACCGAAACCAAAGCCATATCCGGGCATGTTCATACCGCCACCAAATTCAATGTGATAGCCGCGAGGGAAGTCCAATTTTTTATTATCGCCCCACCAAGGAACATAGAGGTGCATACCGCCAACGCCATCTTCATTATAACGTTTACGTTCCATCAGTTGCGGTAGAAATGCGCTGCGAGAAGCTCCAGTGGAATCGTGTAGATATTTACCCACCACGCCGCTGCCATTGGCCAGGCCGTTAGGGAATTTAGCGGATTTGGAGTTCAGCAGGAGCCTCGCGGATTCGCAGGCACTAGCGGCGAGTACTACTACTTTCGCATTAACAGAATATTCTTGCAGATCTGTTTTATCCACATAGAGTACGCCGGTCGCTTTACCACTGCTATCTGTCAACACTTCCCTGGCCATAGCGTTGGTATATAGGTCGACATGACCACTCTTCATGGCTGGTTTCACCAGTA
The DNA here is from genome assembly GCF_019236475.1 of Chitinophaga sp. Classification (GTDB taxonomy): domain Bacteria; phylum Bacteroidota; class Bacteroidia; order Chitinophagales; family Chitinophagaceae; genus Chitinophaga. Next base: position 569,893 of record NZ_JAFAIX010000012.1, on the reverse strand, counting down.
CGGAAGAGGAGGAGAAGTCGCCATAAACGGTACATCCTCTGCTACATTGACTACAATAGAAGCAAGGGCTGCGATCTTTGTTGACAGATCTAGTGAGGATAGAAAGACGGGCAGGAATAACGGGGATACCGAGATTACCAGCGGCTTTCTTAATCATCAGTTCATGGAGCCTAGGTTTAGGAGGAGGGAGAAAATAACCATCTGGTTCATTAGGAAGGTTTTCCTTTGTACCAAATACGCCGATCATTTTATCTACACGATCGTAGTAAGGCGCAACGTCTTCATAACTGAGAGGCCAGTCGTCACCAAGCCCATCATAGGTTTTGTGTTTGAAGTCGCGTGGACCAAAGCGCAGTGAAATGCGTCCCCAGTGGTTAGTTCGACCGCCAAGCATGCGGGATCTGAACCAGTCGAACTCCGTACCTTTTTTCTTCGTGTAGGGTTCGCCATCTATTTGCCATCCACCATAGGCGGCATCGAAGTCGCCGAAGGGACGGGTAGTATTGGCGCCTCTTCGGGGAGATTCATAGGGCCATTTTAGTTGAGTAGCTTGTTCTGGGTCTGCAGGATCATATTTTGGACCAGCTTCCAGGAGAGCGATTTTCAGGCCAGCCTCAGATAGTATTTTGGCTGCCATACCGCCACCCGCGCCGGAACCAACAATACACACATCGTAGACCTTAGCTGTTTTTTTGATTTCAAAAGCCATTTGCGTGGAAATTTTAGACTTTATATATGGATCACGGGTTTTAAATCTATAAATTAAATGTGTAAAACGGAAGGTTTTTTTATGAACGATACCACAGCATATTTTATCGGTTCTGATATCGGTACCAGCAGTACTAAATCGATTTCGCTGGGAATAGACGGCACCATGAAAAATGGATTTCAACAGGCATATACTACCCAACATCCGCAGTCTGGATATAGTGAGCAGGACCCTGCTGTTATATTACAGGCTGTGAAGGATGGTATCCGTCAGATAGTTTTAGAGAGACAACAAGCCCCCGCCGCGGTATGTTTCAGCAGTGCCATGCATAGTTTGCTCGCAGTGGATGGCCAAGGAAAACCGCTGACGCCCCTTATCATCTGGGCGGATAATCGCAGTCATTCCCAGGCGGAAGCGCTGCGGGCATCCGCACTAGGAAAGGAGATTTACGAACATACGGGTACGCCTATACATGCCATGTCCCCTTTATGCAAGTTGATGTGGCTACGGGAGGAACAGCCGGAAATATTCGAGGAGGCTCACTGTTTCATGGGGATTAAAGAATATATCATCCAGGAGTTGTTTGGCCAGCCGCTGGTAGATCATTCCATTGCTTCCGCCATGGGCCTTTTTGATATCCGAAAACATACTTGGTATGCCCCCGCACTGGCAACGGCAGGCATCACCGCAGATAGGCTACCGCAGCCGGTTCCGGCCAATTATATCATCCGTGGATTAAAGCCAGCAATAGCTGCAGAAATGGGCATACCGGCAGATACACCTTTTGTCATTGGCGCCAGCGACGGTTGCTTGGCACAATTGGGGAGCAATGCCATTGCACCGGGGCATGCCACGCTCACTATCGGTACAAGCGGGGCTGTACGCATGGCGGTTCCCAAAGCCATGTCTGACCATCAACAACGATTATTTACTTATTTACTGACAGACGACATTTACATCACCGGCGGCGCTAGTAACAATGGCGGGGTATTGTTGCAATGGCTGTTAAAGGACTTTTTACAACTTTCAGTCCCCATGGAAACTATGATCCAGGAAGCACTCGCATTGGGGCCGCAGCAGTTATTGTGCCTGCCTTATTTGCTCGGAGAACGGGCGCCTATCTGGGATAGTAATGCCAGTGCCGCTTTCATTGGAATAAGGCCAGCACATGGGCAAGTGCATTTCACAAGGGCAGTAATGGAGAGTATATGCTTTGCCGTTAAGAGTATTGCAGCCGCTTTGGAGGAGACAGCAGGCCCTATTCATAAGATATCTGTGAGTGGTGGTTTTGCTAAATCGCCTGGCTGGATTCAGTTAATGGCCGACATATTTGGGAAGACGCTCACCCTAGAAGACACCACAGACGCCTCTGCGCTAGGAGCGATCCGACTAGCAGCACAGGTGATGGGAATGGAACTGGAAATGTCAAAAGAGGGGCAGGAGCAGGTATTTGTTCCCGATATGCAGTATGCTGAGCACTACCAGGAACAATACCGCAAATTTTGGGAGGTATACTTAGCCTTGAAGCAGATTTGAGTGGGTATAAATAGCAAAGGCGCAAAGAGGTAAAGATCTCTTTGCGCCTTTGCATGAAAAAAAGATTACTGATTTCTTTCGAACATTCTGGCGAGGTCCGTCAGTTTGAAAGAGATGAAGGTGAACTTGCCGCCTGGCGCCACATTAGGCATGGTACAAGCAAACAGTTCATCGATAATATTCTGCATTTCACGGGCGGAGAGCACTTTTCCACAAGGGATGGCATTATTTCTAGCCATAGAGCGGATCAGGTGTTCCCGTCTGTTTACTTTCAGTTCCTGTGAGAAGTTTTTGAATTGTTCCAGCAGCCCTTCAATGGTTGCTTGATCGTTACCTGTCTGGATATCAGCAGGTGTTCCTCTTACCACGAATGTATGATTGCCGAATGGTTCCAGGTCATAACCCAGGGCCTGGAGATCAGGGAGCATTTCCGACACAATTGCAGCATCCGCAGGAGGGAGCTGTAATGTTTGTGGGAAAAGGCTTTGCTGAGTGGCCACTGGCGCTTCCTGGAGGGCGCGCTGATAGCGTTCGTACAGGATGCGTTCGTGCGCTGCATGTTGATCAATCAGGATAAATCCGGATTTGATCTGGGAGAGGATATATTGTTGATGTACCTGAACGGGTACTTTTTGTGCGTTGGTACTATCCTGCCAGCGTTCATCAATAGCGGAGGCAGTAGAGGCTGGCTGAGCACTCTGATAAGTCACAGCAGTACTGGTTTCCTGTTCTGTGTCATCATCATCGGTATCAGCGTAGGCACTCATAGCGTAGCTTTCCGTTTGAGGGGCCGCTGGTTTATCGTAAAGATCTTTCCAGTTTTTCAGGTTACTGTTGGATCTGTCGATTAAATGGGCTTGGTGCGCCTGTGTAAAGGATTTATAGAGCGGGGAATGGGTAGATTCCGTTTTTTGTTGTTCCGTAAAAGGTTTGCTGACAGCGTCTAGTTGCTGAATGCTTGGGTCCAGGTCGAAGTCCAGTGTAGGTGTAACACTGAATTGGGCCAGGGCGTGTTTTACAGCAGCCTGTACGAAGGCGTACATTACTTTTTCATCATCGAATTTAATTTCCTGTTTGGTAGGGTGGACGTTGATATCCACGTGTTCAGGGTTTACATCGATGAAGAGTACGTATAGCGGGAAGCTGTCTGCCGGGATAATATCCGCAAAAGCGTTCATTACTGCGTGGTGGAGGTAATGGCTTTTGATGAAGCGGTTATTAACGAAGAAGAACTGGTCCCCGCGGGTTTTTTTAGCGGTTTCCGGTTTTCCAACGAAACCGTAGACGTTCATATAGTCTGTACTTTCTTTCACGTTTACCAGGCGGGCATTGTAGTGCTGGCCGAGGATGGCTATGATACGTTGTTTCAGGGAGCCTTTATCGAGGTGAAAGAGTTGTTGGTTATTGCTGGTAAGGGTGAATTGCAGTTGCGGGTATGCCATGGCCACGCGGATGAATTCATCCACGATATGGCGCATTTCGGCTGCATTGCTTTTCAGGAAATTGCGGCGGGCGGGCACATTGAAGAAGAGGTTCTTCATGGCGATGCTGGTGCCTTCTGCGGTTTGGCAGGGTTCCTGCGTCCTTACGGAGCTATTATCGATTTCTATATATGTGCCTATATCAGCTCCTCTTTTCCGGGTTTTAAGTTCTACCTGGGCAACGGCAGCGATGGAAGCGAGTGCTTCACCGCGGAAACCCATGGTACGGATGGAGAAGAGGTCTTCGATGGTTTGGATTTTAGAGGTAGCATGGCGTTCGAAGCACATCCTGGCGTCGGTTTCGCTCATACCGCCACCGTTATCGATTACCTGTACTAACTCTTTCCCTGCATCTTTTATGATAAGGTGAATTTCTGTCGCGCCTGCGTCCACTGCATTTTCGAGAAGTTCTTTCACCGCTGATGCCGGTCGCTGGATTACTTCTCCTGCAGCTATCTGATTCGCTATATTGTCTGGTAATAAATTGATGATATCCGCCACTTACTAGCCTTTTGCCGCTAAGTTAACAATTTATAACCAGTTGCTCATAGGTGATTATCAGCGTATTTTATAGAAGGAGGGGTACTTTTTGTGAAATATGCGGCTGATTTGCAGGTTTTAACAATCCATTCCCACGGTTCATACGTAATTTTATACGAGGAAATTTAATATTAGGATTGGCCAATAGATCCAAAAACTATCAACTTTAGTGTTAATCAGTCGTTAATACATCAATGAGACAGTTATGAAGCTGCGAAATCTGATATTTTTGATAATCTCATTAACGGTGACCAACTGTAGTTACTCACAAAACGGCGCAAAAAAGAACTCAATGGAAGACGGAAAAAAAAAGTCAGCTGTTTATTCCCGCACAGATAGCGGGAAAGTTAACCTGACAGACGAGGAATGGAAGAAAATTTTACCGCAGGATGTGTACAATATTGCGCGGGAAAAAGGTACTGAATGGGCATTTACAGGAAAATACTGGAACAGTAAAGAAAAAGGAACCTATTATTGCGCTGCTTGCGGTAACCCACTGTTTGTTTCAGATGCCAAATTTGAAAGCAGTTGCGGATGGCCTAGTTTCTTCCAACCGATCAGCAAAACAAGTGTCATCTATCAGCCGGACAATACACACGGAATGCACCGTACAGAAGTACTCTGCGGTCGTTGTAAAGCCCACCTCGGACACGTTTTTGATGATGGCCCACCGCCAACAGGCCTGCGCTATTGTATCAACTCGGTGATTCTCGATTTTGAAAAAGCGAAGGAAGCCGATCAAAATTATAAAGAGAAACACGGGCCAGACAAGCACTAACCTTTCTAACGCTATGCCAACCACGCTGTAGGGTGACTAGATAAAAAATACTATATTTATAGTAATCAACCCCTTGCAGTTATGAAAGCTTTGAAAGTACTCGCCTGGATTATAGGAATACTGTTTTTTTTGTTCCTTGTACTGGTTTTCATCGCTCCAACCCGGATGCATGTGGAAGCTACCATAGAAATCAATGCTCCCTCCAGCATTGTATGGAATGATATTGTCAAATTCGAACGGTTCAGCCAGTGGAATACCTGGAAACAAATGGATTCCACTACCACTTATACCATCACAGGCGAAGATGGTACAGTGGGCGCTGTTTACGCCTGGAAAGGGAAAAAAATAGGGGAGGGACAGCTCCAACATCTCTCCCTTCAACCATATAAGCTCATTCAGCAAAAACTAATCTTCATGAAGCCTTTCCGCTCTGAAGCGGATGTCTACTTCAATCTTTCAGAAGCTGCGGAAAAAACCAAGGTGGTATGGGGCTTCGATGCCCATTACAACCGCCCCCAAAACCTAATGAGTTGGTTAATGAAAGGCGCCATCGAAGAGGACTACCAAAAAGGCCTGCTAAACCTGAAGAGTATGGCTGAGGCCGATAAAAAGGGCCCTGGTACGCCCAGTGGGGTGAACGAAACAGTGAAAGAAATGAACTATCCGGCTACCACCTTCGCCGCTATCCGAAAAACTATTCCGCAAAAGAGCATCACGTCTTTCTACCAAACAAATCTCCAAGAAATATACGCAGCGGCTCAGGCCGCTAAATTGCAGCCAGGCGTTCCCTGCGGACTTTACTACACATGGGATACCGTCAAACACCAGACAGACATGGCCGCTGCCGTTCCGGTACCGGAAGGTAGTGCACTCAGAAATGGTATAGAAATAATAAAACTACCGGCTGCCAAAGCGTTTTATGTGGACTATTACGGCCCTTATAATAAAATCGCCAATGCCCATGTAGCATTACATGCGTTCGCCGTTGCAAAGGGAAAGAAGATAATACCGCCCATGATTGAAATGTACGTAACCTACCAGGGCAATGAAAAGGACACTAGCAAATGGCTCACTAAAGTCATTTACTTTATGCAGTAGCAATCAGATCAGGGAAGAAAAACTGGAAAGTTGGCCGAACAGATGACATATCTGGATAAGTTCAGTCTATTTTTCCTGGATAGCCGCATAGGTCGTTGGCTCAAACTCAATGATCTCAACAAGCGCAAGCTGGAACTTTTCCAACGGATCCTCTTTCATGATCTCTTCTACCTCTTTTCGGCTGGATGCCTTACATAGTATCAGTGCTCCTGACTTAGGCTTTCGTCTGCCGGAAAGGATGAATTTCCCTGACTCATAGTGCTTTTGAAGGAACGCATTATGCGCCTCCATGAAGTGCTCAACAGCCGCTACAGGACGGATGTATTGAAGTAAGATTAAAAACATAACGGTTTTTCAATGGTTTTAATGATAATTTTCATAGCTGTAACAAAGGTATTAACTATATCGGTAAAGAAATTATTGTTGGCGACAGGGAAAAATTAGACATATATGCTACAAAAATATACGTACTTTTGAAGCCACGAAATACCACGATAGTGGGAATAAAGTTAGTAGTCCCAGAAGATTTGTGCCGCCAGAAAAACCTAACCGCTTTTCCGCTTTACATCCTGGTTCTAGCCTGTGTATTATTATTTTATATATTTTAATCATTTTATGAAAAGGACGATTTCCAAATTGTTGTTAACCGCTGGTATCGCCGCGGTAATGTTGTCTGCCTGTTCAAAAGTTCCTGAGGAGAGCAAATACATCCCCAAAGAAGCTGGATTGGTACTGGAACTGAATGCCAAGCAAATTAGCCAGAAACTGATTACCAATGGCATGACCATGGATAAGCTAATCGAGGCTGCACAATCCAAAGATACTGCTGATAATATGGCGAAAGCCTGGAAAGATGCCAAAAACTCTGGCATCGATATGACCAGCAACTTCTTCGTAAGCGTAGTTTTCGGAGACGACAAAAACGCCTATATCGAAGCTACCGGCTCCCTCCAAGATGCTGCGAAATTCGAAGCTTTCCTGAAAGCAAACCTGAAAAGTTACGACCTGAAAACAGGTAAGGACTTCAAATATACCTACGACGCTGATAGTCGTGGTGTCTTCACCTGGAACAATAAGTCTGTTATCTATCTGAGAAATCTGAATACCAACAGACTCAATGACCTCCCTGGTTTGGATAAACCAGCAGACGAAGACAACAATGTGGATACCGCTGCAGCCGCTGCTGCTGTTGTAAGCCCAGTTGCTGCTGTAACTACTGATATGCCGGAATCGGCCGCTGCACTGGTTTCTACCGCTGATCACCTCTATCACATGAAAGAGAGCGAAACTGCTGGTACCCTGGAGCCATTCAAAAAACTCCTGAAAGAAAGCGCTGATATGGGCTTCTTCTTCAATACCCAAGCTGTTTTAAACAGCGGTATGAATGGTACCACTGCACTTCCTGGCAACTTCAAAAAACTGATGGAAGGCTCTTTCTGCACCGCTACTGCCAATTTCGAAAAAGGCAAGATCCTGGTGAATACCAACAGCTACATGGGTAAAGAAATGCTGGCCATCTTCAAAAAATATGGCACCAAAGAAATTGATATGAGCATGCTGGAAAAATACCCAAGTGATAATGTCACTGGCTTTGTTTCCTATGCTTTCGATTTCCACATGGTAGGTGAAATCATCAAATCTACTGGTACCGACGGTCTGGTAAACATGATGCTGTCCCAACGCTCCGGCCTCACTATGGACGATCTGCTGAACGCTTTCGACGGCCAGTTGGTGTACGTTGCTTCCGATTTCCAAATCGAAAGAAAACCTAACCCTTACTTCGAAGGAGATACCATCGAAAAGCCAAATGCTAAATGGATCTTCAACATGAAAGTAGCTAACAAAGATGCTTTCAATAAAGTAATGAGCTCTCCACTGTTTGCCGGTACCCTGGTTAAACAAGGCGATAAATATGTACTGGCTGTTCCTGAACTGGCAGCTTCCTTCCCTGCAATGTCTCTCACGGAGAAATCCGTTACCCTGGGCTCCGACTCCGTGCTGCTGGAACAATACCTGGCTGGTAAAGGTCAAATCAAACTGCCTGAAGGCGTTGCTGGTAAAGCAAAAGGAAATATGCTGGCTGGTTATGTAGACCTGGCTAAAATGGCTAAAACCATTCCTACGGATAAAGCGGACGAAGACGACAGACCTCTGCTGATCAAAGCACAGAACCTGTTCAAAGACGTAACTTTCTCTGCTAAGAAAGTGAGCGGCGATGTACAAACCGGCGAAATCGTACTGAACTTCAAAGACCAGGATAAGAACAGCCTTGTTCAACTGGCGGAATTTGGTACAGAAGCAGCTAAACTGGCACAAGCCAAAAAAGCACAGAGAGCTAAACAAGAAGCTGCTGATAAAGCTGCTGAAGATGCCCTCTACAACGCAATCCCTGCTGATTCAGCGACGATTAGATAAGTCGTTCCCTGTTTCTTTCAAATATTTAGATAAACGCCGCTACCTAGCGGCGTTTATCTTTTATAGGCGTTACGAAAACCTTATCTTAGCTACATGCAAATTCAGCTCGATCATCTCCTCCCGGTTCCGCTGAAGGATAAGATCCTCCAGCGAAAATCCGGTATCTGGAATGAAAATATTCAATTTAACCCCGGCAGCTTTGTAAAGATCAAAGCGCCGTCTGGTACAGGTAAAACCACATTGGTACACTACCTCTATCATATCCGATACGATTATACTGGGAGTGTACTCATTGATGGGAAACCCTGGTCTGGCTACAATCGCAACGAAACCGCTTCCCTGCGCCAACAGAAAATCAGCGTGATTTTCCAGGACCTGCGCCTGTTTGAACAACTGACCGCCCTGGAAAATATTGAATTGAAAAGAGTGATGAACTCACAACCATATTGCACGGTGGAGAAAGTCCAGGAAATGGCGGCTAGGTTGAATGTGACCCATGTACTGAACCAAAGCAGCAAAACGCTGTCCTATGGCGAACGTCAGCGTATTGCCATTATAAGAGCCCTCGTGCAGCCTTTTGAATGGCTGTTCATGGACGAACCTTTCAGCCACCTGGATGAAGATAATACCAGCAGGGCTGCTGCGCTCATCGCAGAGGAATGTAAAACCCGCAACGCCGGATTTATTTTAACAGACCTGGATCACGATCAGCATTTCGATTATGATGTGCTGTACCAGCTTTAATGCGACTTTTTCATGCAATCGTTTTTTGCTCTCTTAAGAAAAATAATCCGTACCGGTGTAGGCAAAGGCCGGTTTTTCATGGCCTCCATTGGCCTGGGAATAGCCATGGTGCTTATTCTTATCGCACTACAGGCGAATACGGACTTCAATCAGTTACTCTACAGCGATAAAAATCAGAATGAAACAGCGGATTTCCTCGTCATCAATAAAAAGGTGACCAACAGTATGATGGGACAACCGGAAAAATCCGTTTTCTCGCCCACAGACATCGAAAACGTCCGTAAACAGCCTTTCGTACAGGCGGTAGGGTTAATCACTTCCAGCCAGTTTAAGGTGGTGGCACAGGCCCCAGGAGAACTACATTTCGCAACAGATATGTTCTTCGAAGCAGTGCCAGATAGCTTTATTGATGTGAAAGAAGACGATTGGAAATGGAATCCCGGCGACCGCACTATTCCGATCATCCTGCCAAACGACTTCCTAAATCTGTATAACTTCGGTTTCTCTTTGAGCCAGAATCTCCCCCAGATCTCACAGGAAACAGTGAAAGCGCTGCCTTTGCAGGTGGTGATCTCTAATAATCTAGTCTCAGAAACCTATACAGGCCATATTGTTGGCTTCTCGGATCGTATCTCTTCTTTCCTTGTACCAGCCACCTTTATGAACTGGGCAAATGAAAAGTATGCGGGTACTACTACGGCGGCTACCAGTAGGATCGTTATTAAGACAGCAGACCCCTCTAACCCCGCACTGGTGAAATTTCTAGACGATAACGGCTATACGGCCAACCAGGATAAACTGAAGTTCAGCAAAACCAGGGTGATCGTACAAACCATCGTTTCGGTGATCGGTTTCTTTGGACTTATATTGTTACTCTTTGCGCTGCTGGTGTTCAGTATGTTCATACAGTTGGTGATTGCTTCTTGCAGAAAGGAAATCCAGTTGCTCGTTACATTGGGTACAGCTCCCCGACAATTGCAGCGGTATCTCCTGAAACAATTCGTGCCGCTCTACTTTATTATTGGCATATTGTCTTTAGTGTTGGTAACCATCCTGCAATATTTCGCAGCAGGACTGTTGGCAAAACATGATATGGTGGTGAATCCGCTGCCTGGTATTGGTACTATCATCGGTACAGTGCTGATTCTAGTGTTGGTGTATATCGTAAATGTGTCTACCGTTCGTAGATACATCTTGCAAGACCAGTAAGGATCTTTTATTTTTATTGGCCAAAAAGATCCACATATGAAGCCAAACGAACCAAAATTTGTACACGTAGTCAATTTCTATCTGAAGCCGGACCTTAGCCAAGAAGATATCAAACGCTTTGAAGCAGGTGTTAGTAGCTTGGCGGCGATTGAAGAAATTGCTGTTTTCAATATAGGCAAACCGGCGGCCACCAACCGTCCGGTGATCGATAAAAGCTACAGTTATTGCCTGTTGTGCGTTTTCAAAGATGAAGCTATGCACGATATTTACCAGACGCACCCGGTGCATCTCAATTTCGTGGATACCTGCAAACACCTCTGGGAAAAGGTCATCATCTTCGACTCCGAAACCATTTAATCGGATGCCCGGCTGGCCGGGTATGGAATGATAAATGTCGCTCTGGCGCGATCGGATATATTCAAATACGGTATCCATATAGCCATTTTTACTATTGGCCATAACATGGAATCCGCACTGAATAAGGCCGGTAGCGCCTTTTCTTTGAATAATACCTTTTCCAGGTGGTGATCGGCATAGAGATACAACGCCATTAAAATGTAGTAGGTGGCGAGGGCTAACGGAAACGTGTCTCTCCGGTTAAAAAATAATACCGCCAACAAAACGGAATATCCCAGGAAGAATATATTCAGAAACAGCTCAGCCACCATCAGTAATTGAATGGCCGTAACATTACTGACAGCGGTTTTCAACGGTGTATCCACCCAGGTATCATAACGAAAAATGCCTGAACGAATAATCATAGTCATATCCGTGAGTGGAGAGAATACCAGGGCGATCGCCAGAATAGCGAGCCCACCTCCAATAGCTATCGGCGGTTCCTGCGCTTCCACATTCGGAAAACTCCTCTTATAAGCTGCTATAGCAAGGAACGTAACCAGCCCCGCGAATATAAATGCCAAGAAAATAGTCAACCAATTTGATTGGTTGGCCGGGTCCTGTTGGGAATCGGAACGCGCTTTAAAATTCATATTGGCATAATCAGTGAAATTGCGGGAATCCTTTATGTATTGCGGAATTTCGGCCACAGGCACATGGTCTTTCAGTGTTTGCAATATATAGTGTAAGCGGATTTCATTGCCATTCTTTTCTGGGATAAACTGCATCCGATAACTATTGGTGGCAATATCCAGCGGATCCATGTTTAACGGCCATTCGCCAGGGGTGTGGATAACAATGGTATAATCCAGATCATATGGATAGTTCAAGCGTAACGGCACCGTTCTGCCCTCTTTGACATCTGGCAGTGCGTCGTTGATAAACTGCGCTATGGACGTGAATTGCAGCTTGCCGGAGATACTATCGTGCTTCCAGATATTCTCCATTTCATAATGCTCAAATACCCGCATGATATTACTGTCTGCATTGTCGGATACCCGCATGGAGTCCTTAATGGACATGTTGCCATAGAGTTTGCGGTAGTATTCCAGGTAAGTTTTATCCTTATCCTGCTGACTTTCCGCCGACAGGTTGTTGCGCAGGTTATCCGCTTCTTCGCGATAGCAGGTGGTTTCTACTTTCAGCTCGCCCGCTCTCTGGTTCAAATTCGGCAGGGTGAATATTTCCTTTACTACTATTTTACCGCGCGTTTTTTGAATGATGGGGGTTAATTGGGTAGTAGAATCGTGTATAATCAGCGCCAACTGGTAGTCTGGTTCGCAGAATTGCTCTAGTGGACCACGTTGCATGGTGGCGGTAGGGTCCAGCCAATAAGTTTTATTATGCAGCGATACGGCCACAATCACATGATTGAATGCAAAAGGAGAAGGCAGGAGATCTGCGATTTTCCCTTTCAGGTCTGTGCTCACATAAGCCATGCTGGCGGGTATATCGGCAGCACGGAGTAATTCGCAAAGTAGGAGGGATTTGTCTTTGCAATCGCCAAACCGCTGCTGTAGCACCTTTTCAGGACTATTGGGTTTATGAGAATTTTCTCCTAGTTCAATGCCCATATAGCGTATATCGTCTTGTACGAAGCGGAGCGCCTGTAGGAGGTATTGTTCTTTGTTGCCGTTAGTGAGTTGTTTTAACTGATCTATTTTCCGGGAGACACCAGGTCCGGGAGCGGCCAGGGTATTAATTTGCAGGCCCCATTGCGCTACCTCGCGCCAGTTACCGTATTCATTCAGTTGTACTTTCGGGTACCAGGTATACCAGGAGGGGAGAAAGTCCCGCGTTTCTGGCTGCAGTTGCGGCACACTGGTCCACTCATAGCAGGTATAATCTTTCCAGGCCTTGGTTTTAGGAAGGGCGGCCTGGTAAAATGATTTCATTTGCAGATGACGAGAAGGACTTATCAGCAAGGATCTGTAATAATTGACAATCGGCTCAAATGTTAATAAATAGGTAGTTTGATCTATTTTATCGGGGAAGACAGGGTTACGACCTTCGATGGAGTAAGCATAGTCGATCTGGTCGCCTTTGCGAATATCTTCCAGAATGTAATAGGCGGTATATGTACCACTATAGATGAATCGCGACAGCTCTTGTTCTTGTTGCAGCAATTTAGGCGCAGCGGATTGCAATTGGTTAATGGACTTGCCGTCTCTCCGAACAATAATATGATGAAATACTAGTTTTTCGTAAGAAGGATCAAAGTCGACAGAAATCTCAGATCCGTTCTGGATACCGGTTTCAGAAACAATTTGTCGGATGATATGTTCGTAAGCCACATGTTTTTCCACATTTTTTTGATCTTCCTGTAAGACCAGATAGGCGCCATCTCTGATATTTTTAGCATCAGGTTTCTGCGTAGTGTCGATGGTGTGAGGAACCAGCCAATCCGGGGCAGGACCAGTAAATACTTTTTTGTTTTGCGCTAGGAGCGCGATGGGGGTAATAAACATCAGCAGGCAGATGACTGCCAGTTGTTGGAAGCTACGCATAGGGATAAAAATATAAAAAGTGCCAGCAGCCGGGTGTCGACTGCTGGCTAATTCACTTATTCACCGGATATTACTATCTGTTAAACAACAATTTCACATAGAACATAGGATGGCCCAGCTTTTTCCTGAGATCCACCTCATGGAACATACAAGTCATAAGCTCTTTCAACTGTTTGTTTCTGGAGCCCAATTTCATAAGCCAGTTAAACAGCCACGGATATTTGACCAGTTTTTGCAGTTTAGTACTTACCTGGAACTCAGGGCCTAGGATGCGATAAACATCTTCATCATAAGCACTGAGGAAGGTTGCTGAAAAATCATTGGCCTGGATGGCGGCAGCCGCTTTCTGCGCCGCGATTCTGCCGGTGTACAGCGCATTGCCGATTCCTTCGCCCGTAAAAGGATCGATGAGAAACCCTGCATCACCCACTAGCATATATCGATCGCCATGTAGTTTACGCTTTTTGCTTCCCAGCGGAAGGCCGTATCCATCGATGTTTCCAACGAGTTCGGCATCGGCAAAACGTTCCTTCATCACAGGATCGTTCGCCAATGTATCCAGCATCATTTTCTTCAGATTGACTTTCTTATTGCGGACAGTATTACTCAGCATACCTACGCCCACATTGGCTTCGCCGTTGGGGAGCGGGAATACCCAGAAATAACCGGGCAACATATTTTTCAGGAAGTGCAGTTCAATGAAGCCATCGTTATGCAAATTTTTCACGCCTTTATAATAAGCGCGAATGCCTGCCATATAGTGTTCCGGCTCCATTTTGATGCCGGCAACTTCTTTGGTGAAAGAGGAGTGGGCGCCATTGGCCACGATGACCAGTTGGGCTTTTACCTGGAAACTGCCGTCGTTATTGGAGAGCAGGTAACCATCTTTTTCCAGTTGATATTTATCGATGCTGGTACCTTCAAAGAGTTGAATTTCCGGGCGGCGTTTCATTTCGTCCACCAGGAAGTTATCGAAGTCGATGCGTTTGCAAACGAATCCCCTAGGATCTGTTTTATTTTGCTGATAGTCCTGACGGTAGGGGATATCCATCCCGATACGGTTAGGGGCTACGAAGGTGACGCCCCAACTGTCTAATTTAAATACAGCTTGTTGGAGGCGTTCGCCCATTCCTTTATCGATGCGTTCGAGGATTGTAAGTACTTTACCACTGAGCCCATCGCCACATACTTTATCCCTGGGAAAAACTGCTTTATCCACGACTATTGAAGGAATACCTAGTTGAGCCAGTTGAAGTGCCGCACAAGCGCCACCAGGGCCGGCGCCGATGATACATACTTTAGTTTCCATTTTTACCGATGTCTAAAAGAGTGTGGGAAGATACGGAATAGTTAATACCTTATCTTTACGGCCTTAAAATAGCAAAATATGTTTGATTTATTTGGTAAGCTGACGCAGATCCAGCAAAAAATGAAAGAAGGTAAAGAGCGCCTGGCTAACGTTACCCTGGAAGGCGAGGCTGGCAATGGAGCGGTGAAAGTTACTGTAGACGGTAATCGTCAGGTGAAGAGCATCGATGTGGCTGCCGAACTGTTGGTACCTGAAAAGAAAGAAGAAATGGAAGATTTGCTGATCACTGCATTGAACCGTGCGCTGAAAGCTGCTGAGAATTCATGGGAAGCAGAAATGAAAAGTGCTGCTGGCGGTATGCTGGGTGGTCTGCTGTAATTACCCTTCAGTTTCTGAAAATACATTACTAAAATGATATACATCCAGGGAGGTTTCTTCCCTGGATTTTTTATTTCGGGAGACACGTAACCCTTTGTACTATTGGTTTTCATGAATTTTCGATCATCTTTTGGGCACAGTTGGAACAGCGTTTGGCATATCAGGGGAAAATAAACTATATGCATGTACATCCAAAGCCACCAGCTCCTAAGTCAAAAGCGGTATATGTGGTTGTAGCGGTAGTTCTAATACTCAGTGTTATTGGCCAGATAATTATCAATTGCTGGCATAGATGAAAAGTAAAGCCATGATGAACCAATATGAAGTGCCGGTCTGTGCAATGCACGATACACCGGCACTTAAATCAACAACACCGGAAGAAGACGAGGAGATTGTCGTCCGGTTGGCAACAGCCTTAGACGTAGACTTTGCCATTCCTATCTGCGAAGAGATGGAATCTTCAGCCAGGGCACGTGGAACAGGTATATCCCGACGGGACCCGGCAGATATCAAGAAAAAAATGCTGGAAGGAAAGGCCGTGATCGCCTTCACGAAATCAGGCATATGGGCCGGATTTTCGTACATACAGACCTGGGAGAACAATCAATTTGTATCGAACAGCGGCCTGATTGTAGTGCCGGCGTTCCGTCGGTTGAAGGTGGCGTCTGCCATTAAACAAAAAATCTTTGAATTAAGCCGGCTGCTTTATCCACAGGCAAAAATATTCAGTATTACCACCGGTCTTGCCGTGATGAAACTGAACAGCAGGTTGGGTTTTGAGCCGGTAACCTATACCGAAATAACGCAGGATCCTCAATTTTGGGGAGCTTGTAAAAGCTGTGTGAATTATCCTATACTGGTGGCGCATGGATACAAGAATTGTCTTTGTACAGCCATGTTGTTTTCACCAGACCTACTGAAAGCCCTATAGCATTCGCAACCCCGAAACCGACGATTTACGGCAGTGCATTTGCACTGCCGTATTTTTTATTTAAATTGTATAAAACAGCAATGATCAGCCAATCTAGCTTAGTTGGTAGAGCAGCGGTTTCGTAAATCGCAGGTCGTGGGTTCGAGTCCCATGGTTGGCTCCACTAGTCTTCTTTTACTTCACATTCCAGGAATGTGCCCGAATGACGGGATACAGTCAGTTTCAGTACACAAAAGGTTTCTATCTGATCAAAAATTTCGGGTGTAACATCTACTCTCGTGATACCAAATACATTATTATCTACTACAAGATAATGAGACATCATACCTAACTCGCTTGAACTTATCTTGTCTAATACTTTAGCGGTAAATTCGGCTTTTTGTCGAGCCCGTAAATCTTTTCGTAGGTGCGTGATCGTATGAAACCAAAAGTATAACAGGAATCCTACGAAAGCTAGTGTCATAGCGGAAAAGAAGTAAATAGGGGGAACTGTGTTTACCCGGATCAACAACAGGGCAAATCCTACCGCGGTGATGATGGCAAAGTACTTAACTAATGTACCGATAGCATCATATTTAGAAGCGAGATTGCTTCTTACGATAAAGGCATCTTCGTGCGTAAATTGCTGATAATGTAGTTGATTCATAAGGAGCTAGTTTTTCGTCAGTGGATAGAAAGGGAAAACTTACTTTAATTAGATGCAAGGGAATAAAATTTCCATATAGAAAATTCAAATTTTTGCTGAGGATACTTCTGTATCTTTATTTTTCAAATCCTATTGACTATGCGCTTTATGCCTTTGTTTGTACTGGCTGGCCTGTTATCTGCCTGTGGTGGTGCGGGAAACCAGGGATCATCGTTCCGGCTTACAGAAAACTCCATGTACAACATTGACTCCGTACATGCCGCTGCTACCGGAACCACAACAAAAGACAAGAATGCTGAAAAGGAATTCCTAGAAGCACTGGACCTTTATCGTAATAAAAAGAAAGCAGGACAGAGTATTCCTTTGTTCAAATCTTCTATTCTAAAACAGCCGCAAGCCAAAGCTTACTATGAGCTTGGAAATGCCCTGCTAGACGGCGGAAAATACAAAGAAGCCATCCAGTCCTTTGATATGGCTGAACAGTTGAACTATACGCCACTGCATAAACTACTCTATAACAAAGCTTGTGCATACTCACTTGATAACAATGAAGAGAAGGGAATGTACTACTTGGTTTCTGCTATAGAGTTTGGCTATACGAATTTGGATAACATCATGAAAGATAAAGATCTCGCCAATCTGAGGAAGAATAGTTATCGCTTTACCACTAGCGTGAAAGAAGCGCTCAGTGGCCATGGAGATCCTGAAAAGCTGCAGTGGACAATGTATTACAGAGGATTCAAACAAGTGAATTTCCCGCTTACATTGGATAAATCATACGCTACCAAACAGGAGTTTAAAGATATCCCTTACGATTTTGAAAAGTATGTGTCTGAAATGAGAAATGCCAAGTTTGAAAGAGAAACGGGTAGCGCCTTCTATTATGTGGGTCTCATTAAAAGTGATTCTACTTTCAGAACCGTTTGCTACGCTGTAAATGATAAAGAGATAGAAGGTTATAACTGGCCTTATTACTTCCTGGCGAGCTATGCGCCTTCTGGTAAGTTGATAGACAAACTGATGATTGCCGGACAGCAATTGGATGAAGATCCTTATAAAGTAGGAGTGGTGAATGCGAACGGTGAAATTACCGTTACTGCTTACAAAATGGAGTACGAGAAAGATGTTACCAAAACACCTTTCAACGAGAACAAAGAAAAATCTAGTACAGAAATCAAGAAGGATTTTTATTCCATCTCAGCAGATGGTCACTTTGTACATAAAGCAAATGAGCCTTTAGCGTTGCGCTAAAAGTTGATTGCCACGGGTTTTCCAGCGGATATAACATTCAACAACAAAAAGGTTCAGCGTCCAACTGAGCCACGAAATAAGGACATATGCCGCTACAGGTCGTAGCGGCATATGCATTAATCCCAATACGTAAGCATAGAATCGGAGTGTTACCGCAGATAAGGTCAATGCATAACTGCGCAGCATCCAGTTGGAATGTTCTTCCCATTGGCGTTGCAGCGCCTTACGCCACCCTATAACGGTAACGACTATCCAGAGTACGGAAAGTATTACAAAACTTATTCTCGCATAAAGACCTCCATTGGCATAAAAAGCCATCACCAGGCCAGTAGGGCCACTGATAAAGGTTACCACGAAGGCATATGTTTTACCTATATTCCGGTGCAGTCGCGGATATTTTTTAAGGAGATAACTGCTGAACTGCAATAAACCAGTAATCAATACTGCAGTACTGACAAATACATGTATGTAAAAGCTCAATCGCCATTCCATTACATGCCAGGCCAACTGCTTGGTTTTGAGAAAATTAGTATATCTCTCCAGCGCCAAGTAGGGCACACTGAGCAGTATCATTAGCCAAGTGCTATACAGTATTAATCCTACCGCAATAATGGATAATATTTTCTTTGTCGTCTTCACTATGGGCCAGGAACAAATCTGAGACTATCGCATACAATAGCAGAGAGATAAGACTCATCGCTGCCTTCAGATTTTTCCATTTCAATGTTGAATAGAGATGACTTATGGGACCAGCCGCTATTGGTTTTCCAGTTTACGGTCACCAGTTTCGGTTGTTGCGGATTATTGGACCAGCTACCAGTTACTTCAATGGCTTGTTGTGCGAGGGTACTATCATTTACTTTCGGATAGTAAGTCATTTTTACAGTACCATCTTCTTCAAAGCTAATAGAACCGGCGTTTTCATAAGCGCTGAAGTAGCCAAGGAACGGATATTGTGAATTCGCACCCATTTCATAGGCTGCACGGGAATTGAATTTTTCCAGTTGGAATTTCTTTTCAGAAGTGGCTTTAGCGTTGTTGGGGGTCCAGGTACCGCTACCATTGCTAGCATCCGCATTGAAGGTAATGGTAAACTTGCCGTCATAAGGGTTATCACCTGGTTCGGTGAGGGTGAGTACCCAGTTGGAACCATCATGTGCAATATCTCCCTTGATATTTCTGCGTAAACCTTTATGGACATTATATCCGGCCGCCTGTTTACCATTGGAGAAATTGATCGTGATAAAAATAGGAGCGCCGCCAAAATCACCTTTGTAAGAGCCTACCAGTGCATAAGCACCAGCAGTATCTGAGGTTGATTTCTTTGTTTCTTCCGTAGTGCCATTATTGCCTGTTTTACAAGCTTGCAGGAGGAGGAAGCTAATGGCGAATATGCAGAGCATACGAGTCATAAGGATATATATTTTCAGTAAATATAAAATCTGTTATTGTTTAATGGGCACATCAATGATCAATAGTTTGTTGATGTTCTCCGAACTATGTTGCAACAAACCTGTAATTTTCAAGTAGTACCGGGAGATCACCACTTTAGTAGGAATATCCGCGATATTGGTTATTCCCATAATGCCAGCAGAAGCCTCCTTTCCAAGATGGTGATAAACGTAATCCTTTAGCTCTTCGATCGTGCTAGGAGGGAAGCTGCGTCTTTGTTCTGCGGAATATTTTTTACAGATGAAAAAGTTATCTGCTTCCGGTTTCAATGCTTCCCAATCAGAAATATAATGTTTCCAATGTTTAAGCACATGCACCTGTTTGAAGGTGAGGATAGCAGTAGTCTCATAACGCTGTGCTACGTTCAGGCGTGCATTTCCGGTGGAGGTAATTGTTAACATCTGGCCTTCCAGGGTATGTGGATGCTGGAGGGTGAGATAAATGGTATCCGGATGCAATTCGAAATCATTCATACCTGGCGTGGGTTCCAGCCAGTCGAGCGATAGGTATGAGCTACCGAAACGGATATACGTAGTGCTATCTGTTTTAGCAACAGACACTTCATTGGAAGCGACCCTGGTAGCCATGTTATCGGGTGGGGCTACCAGTTCCATAGTATCGATTTGTACCGGCCTGTTCTTCTTGGAAACGGCGGGCGAATGGCAGGCATAGAATGCTGGCAATAGGGCTGCCATCAGGAAGTAAGTTCTCATGATACGGGGGAATATAAAACTTTACAGGATTAGTTTTATGATCCTCGTTGTCTGCAACAGTTATTCGGCATCGGTCTGGTTAGGACTTTCCATTTTGTTGGCATCCGACAGGGCACTCCAGAGAATGTCTTTCAGTTCAGTCAGGCCCTGGTTCGTAACGGAGGAAATGAAAACATGCGGTACTTCTTCCGGTAATTCGGCAGAGATAGCATCTTTCAGTTCATCGTCCAGCATATCGCTTTTGCTGATGGCCAGGAGGAACTGTTTGTCGAGCAATTCAGGATTATATTGTTCCAGTTCACTGACGAGCACCTCGAATTCTTTGCGGTGATCGGCACTGTCTGCAGGAATGAGGAATAGTAGTACAGAGTTTCTTTCGATATGGCGTAAGAAGCGGTGGCCGAGGCCTTTCCCTTCGTGTGCGCCTTCGATGATACCTGGCAGGTCGGCGATACAGAATGATTTGTTATCGCGATAGTCCACCATGCCCAGTTGTGGTGTAAGGGTAGTAAACGCGTAGTCTGCCACTTTAGGTTTTGCAGCAGTAATGGCTGAAAGGAGGGTAGATTTTCCAGCATTCGGGAATCCTACGAGTCCTACGTCCGCCAGTACTTTCAGTTCTACGACTTTCCAGCCTTCGATACCTTGCATACCTGGTTGGGCATATTCAGGGGTTTGGTTGGTAGCGGATTTAAAGTAAGCATTTCCTTTACCACCCTGACCTCCAGGGAGCCAGATTAATTCCTGGCCATCGTGGAGGATTTCGGCTTCTACTTCGCCGGTTTCTTCATCGCGGGCCACAGTTCCCAGCGGTACTTCGATGATGATATCCTCTCCGAAACGTCCGGTACAGTTATCGCCGCTACCATTTTCTCCATTTTCGGCTATCAGCATTTTGTGCCAGCGAAGGTGGAGTAAGGTCCATAGCTGCTGGTTTCCGCGGAGGATGATATGACCTCCTCGGCCACCATCACCACCGTCGGGACCTGCTTGCGCATTGAATTTGGTACGCATGAAGTGCATGCTACCGGCGCCGCCTTTACCTGACTTACAAAATACACGGATATAATCTACGAAGTTCGCTTTTTCCACTTTTGACCTTGATTTTAAAAGGCAGTATCCCTTGATACCGCCACAAAATAAAACGCAAAGATCGTGAAGTTTACGTAAATAGCACATTTCTAGGTGCTAAATGCCGCATACCAACAATCTTTGCGTTGTATATAAGTTGTTGAAAGCCTTTACCCGTGCGGGTCTATACCTTCTCCCCCAGCAGTTCGTCGATTTCTTTTGACAATAAATCGAAGATCTCTTCAACGGTACCGTCGCCTTTGATCTTCTTAAACTTGCCAAATTTAGCGTAATGGTCTGCTACAGGGGCAGTTTTATTATGATATTCTACAATGCGAGCTTTCACTACATCTTCTGAAGCATCGTCGCTACGACCGGAAGTAAGACCACGGTTGAGCAGACGTTTAATTAACTCTTCTTCCGGTACTTCCAGGGAAAGCACTACGGAGATCGCTGTTTTCTTCAGGGACAGCAATTTGTCCAGCGCTTCTGCCTGAGCTGTAGTACGAGGAAAGCCATCAAAGATAAATCCGCGGGCTTCGGGATTGGCATCCAGCTTAGAACTGATCATACCAATTACTACTTCATCAGGTACCAGTAAACCCTGGTCCATGAACTTCTGCGCTTCCAGACCTAAAGGAGTCTTGTTACCAATCTCATAACGAAGTAAATCGCCAGTAGACAGGTGAAGCAGCCCGTATTTTTCAATAATCTTAGCACTTTGTGTACCCTTGCCGCTACCGGGAGGGCCAAATAAAATGAGATTGACCATGTTTAAATTAATCTTACTTACTAAACTCGCAAGAGTGCAAATATAACAAACAATTGAATGTATTGGTAATTAAAAATACAATTGATTAAAAAATTTAAAAATTTTTCAAAGAATACTAAACACATTTCAATTTCGCAGTGAAATCTATAAAATATCTTCAATGGTATATCTTAAATTTAATAAGAAACTTCCTATTCGACAAAATCATATAATTATTATTAATAATTAGTTGATTGCCACTGGATTTAGTTCTCCAGAATTTGTAAGTTTATGACATGATGAAACAATTACTGGTTGCTGGACTAACAGGCCTGGTGTTGACTGCGAGCGCGGTGCCTGTACCGCTCTCCGCACCCACGAAAAAGAAAAACAAAAAGAAAACGGAACATGCCATTCAAATACAGGACCCTGCCTCCGCATGGGCAGATAGCGTTTTTAATTCGCTTACACCTGATGAAAGAATCGCACAGTTGATCGTGATCCGCGCCCACTCCAATCTGGGCCAAGACCATGTCAACGCCGTAGTGAAAGACATACAGGAAAATAAAGTAGGTGGCGTCATCTTCTTTCAGGGTGGACCCATCCGAGAAGCCAACCTTACTAACTATTATCAATCTATTTCCAAAGTGCCACTGCTCGTATCCATTGATGGAGAATGGGGCCTTGGCATGCGACTAGACAGCGTGATCTCTCTGCCTAGAAATATGATGCTCGGTGCTACCAGAGATACCGCACTGGCTTATGCATATGGAAAAGTCCTGGCAGAACAGTGCAGACGCATCGGCATACATGTCGACTATGCGCCCGATATGGATGTGAATAATAACCCGAATAACCCGGTTATCAATGATCGCTCCTACGGAGAAGATAAATACCAGGTTGCCCGTCTGGGAGTAGCCACCATAAAGGGTATGCAGGACAACGGAATCATGGCCAACGCGAAACATTTCCCTGGGCATGGAGATACCAATGTGGATTCTCACTTGGACTTGCCTACCATCAACAAAACACGGCAACAGTTGGATTCGCTAGAGCTGTATCCTTTCCGCGCCGCTATTGCAGCCGGTGTGCAGTCTATCATGATCGGTCATCTCTACATTCCTGCCATCGATAATAAACCTAATACGCCTACTTCTATTTCCCACAAAGCAGTCACTAAACTGCTGCGAGAAGAACTGGGCTTCAAAGGATTAACGATCACGGATGCACTGGAAATGAAAGGCATCGCGAAATTTTATACCAATGGCCAGGAATCGCTGCAGTCGCTCCTCGCGGGCAACGACCTGATGATCCTTCCTTCCACTGCAAAAGGTAGCATAGACGCTATTCGCAAAGGCATTAAAAAAGGACTGATTACGCAAAGCGAAGTGGACGAACGCGTGAAACGTGTACTCCGCGCTAAATACGCACTGGGCCTGAATAAACCACAGGTAATTGATACCCGTAATATCACGGAAGACATTAACGCTTCTACTGATTCTCTGCGTAGAAAAATTGCTGAAAAAGCCATCACATTATTGAGCAATGATGATAAGTTGATTCCATTCTCTCCAGCCGTAACGCAACAAAAAATTGCGGTAGTAGCAGTAGGAGCGGATTCCAACAATGCTTTCATTGATGCAGTAAAAGCGGCGAAACCAGGTACAGATGCATTTATTTTCACTGGTCGTCAGAGCGTGGAGCAGATTGCACCTATTGTTTCTAGGATTCACAGAGATTATAAAGCGGTAATTATCAGTGTGCATAACTATAGTCGTCGTCCGGCAAATAATTTCGGATTGTCGCTTGCACAACGCCTGATTATCCGCCAATTGCAACAGGAGTTACCATCTGCTACCGTGGTATTTGGTAATCCATATGCGATTCAATATTTCTGCGAAGCACCACATATTCTCGCTGCATATGAAGACGACAGCACTACGCAGAAAGTGGCTGCTGATATCCTTTTCGGCAAATTAGCGCCAGAAGGTAAGCTGCCTGTAACGGTGTGTCCGTCTTATCCATCAGGGTCAGGTGTCACTTATAAATTAAATCAGTACACTACATTGCCAATGGCTACTCCTGAATCAGAAGGCCTGAATGCACAGACCCTCCTGAAAATAGATGCTTATGCCAATGAAATGATTGGGCATGGTGCAGCGCCTGGCTGTGAAGTACTGGCAGTAAAAAATGGAAAAGTAATTTTCAACAGAGTATACGGCCATTACGAATATAACCGTCGTGAACCGGTGATGCCTAAATCTATCTATGATCTGGCCTCTGTTACGAAAGTTTGTGCTACTACGATTTCCATCATGAAACTCTATGATGAAGGCCGATTACAGTTGGACGAAACCTTAGGTACATATTTACCTTTTACACAAGGTTCAGATAAAGCAAAGCTGAAAGTGCGGGATATCCTCTTGCATCAAGCAGGATTGGTACCTTATATTCCGTTCTACAAAGAACTCGTGAATGCTGCCGGAGTGCCGGACAGCACTATCTTTCACAACGTTCCTAGTACAGGTTTCAATACACGTGTTGCGGAAGGGCTTTACTTGATGGACACCTACAAGGATACCCTCTGGAGAAAAATCCTCGATAGTAAACTGACGCCTGCACAGGGCTATGTTTACAGCGATTTGGATTTCCTTTTCCTGGGACGCATTGTAGAGCAACTGTCTGGCAAACCATTGAATGAATATGTACAGGAAACTTTCTATACGCCGTTAGGACTGGAAACTACGGGCTTTCTGCCAAGAGATCGTTTCCCGCTGTCGCAGATTGTGCCTACAGAAAATGAATTTACCTATAGAAGACAACTACTTCGTGGTGATGTGCACGACCCTACCGCTGCTATGTTTGGCGGTGTAGCCGGCCATGCAGGACTATTTTCTGATGCGCATGATTTAGGTGTGATTTTTCAAATGCTCCTGAATAAAGGAACCTTCAACGGTAAGCAATATTTCAAACCAGAAACGGTAGACTTATTCACTGGTTATGCTAGTAATATTAGTCGCCGTGGACTTGGATTTGATAAAACAGAAAAGAATAATGCTAGTCGTACGGATCCTTATCCTTCACGTTATGCAACGGGTGCGGTGTTCGGCCATACAGGATTTACAGGTACTTGCGTTTGGGCAGATCCTTCAACAGGAATGGCTTTCATTTTCCTCAGCAACCGCGTATATCCTAACGGTGGCGCCAATACGAAATTATCAGTATTGAATACCCGTGGTAAAATGATGGATGTTTTTTATGAAGCCATGTTGAAATAAGTAGCTTGTTATATATATGTTATAGGGAGATGGCCACTTCGGCCATCTTCTTTTTTTACACCAGCATCGAGGTATAAATAATTAAAACGGGCTGCCCAAAACTAGTTGGTCAGCCCGTTTACTTTTTTCTGTAAAGCCATTACTACTCTACAGATACATTTCTGTTAACAACGGTGGATGTGTGGATTCCCACAGTTTTCTCCATTACTTTGTTTTTACCACTTCTGATCTCGAAGGAGTAGTCGCCGTCCTCCAGGGATTCCAGGTTATAGCTGCCTACATATCTAGCAGTTGCAGGTAATATTTCCCTGTGAAGGGTATAATTGTTTTTGTCTTTGATGTACAGTGTCAGCTTCTCATTTTCAGGATTGTTGATAGACAATCTGAAGAGCAGCGTGCTTTTGTTTTGTTGTGCCAGATCCATATTTACGGTTGCTTTAGGAGAACCGTTTTCTGGTGCAGCGTTAGCAATGCTTACTTTGTTGAAAGCGAAGGTGTTATCTTGAGCCATCGCGGTAATAGTGCTAAACAAAATAGCCACTGTTAAGATCAATCTCACTTTCGGAGCTAAAACAAGTTTCATGACATTAATTTTTTAATGTTTTGTACTTAAATAGGGCAGGTATTAGCTAATACAATGGTGCCGTTTAACTTTTCGACGCAAAGATCTGATGCCAGCGTTAAGCCAATATTAACCGGCTGTTAAAATAATGTGAGAAATTTGAAGCGATTGACGAATTCTGTCCTAATTTCGCATCGTTTATGGAAACAGTTCAATTGAAGAATAATCGCCCTGTGGCCATATGGTTATATATTGGCGTGGGCATGCTGATTATACAGGTACTCTTGGGAGGAATTACCCGACTGACAGGTTCAGGATTGTCTATTACGGAATGGCAGCCATTGTTGGGCGCATTTCCGCCAATGAATGAGGAGGCCTGGAAACGTGCTTTTGATGGATATAAAGAAATTGCACAGTATAAACTGGTAAATAATCATTTTACCCTTTCAGATTTTAAAGCCATTTATTTCTGGGAGTGGTTCCATCGCGATTGGGCAAGGCTCATGGGAGTGGTATTTCTGATTCCTTTCATATATTTTATTGCCAAAAAGAAGATTGATCAGAGTATGATCAATCCAATGCTCATCCTGTTTGCATTAGGTGCGCTGCAAGGTGCTATTGGTTGGATCATGGTGGTGAGTGGCCTGAATAATGAAGATATCCGCGTAAACCATATCCGCCTGGCGATTCACTTTATTTCTGCACTGGTGTTGCTTTGTTATGTGTTCTGGTTCGCCCTGCGACTCAGCGTTAAACAACAACAGATATTATATGTGCCTGCTTTGCGCAAGCTCAATGGCTGGCTGCTGGGCATATTGGTGTTGCAGTTGATTTATGGCGCATTCATGGCAGGGCTGCATGCTGCCCTCAATGCCAATACATGGCCGGATATCAACGGCGCTTGGGTGCCTACAGGCATGTTCTCCAGCGGTAATGTCTTTCATGATATCTTCCATAACCCCATTACCATTCAATTTATTCACCGCGGTCTTGCATACCTGATAACTATATTAGTGGCGATCTGGTGGCTAAAATCAGCAAAAGTTCCCGCACATACTGCCCTTCATGGTATCCGTTACCTGCCTTTGGTGCTGGTATTATTGCAGGTGCTTTTGGGCGTTCTTACGCTCCTGAATAGCCAGGTTACTATTCCAATTTCCTTCGCTATACTGCATCAGGGCGTAGGTATGCTCCTGCTGCTATCCCTCGTTTGGACATATTTCCTGAGCAGAGGAAAGGCATAATCACGAATGAAATACGGATGGATGATTGCAAATCCGTATTTTTATTTGTAATTATCGTCTGATGAAGTTGAAGTTATTGCTTATAAAGACATACTATTCGTTCCCTATTCAGTTGCTGCTCCTGCACTTCAGGAAGTATCAGATATTGCTGGTTTTCTGGGTAATCCTCTTTAGTACTATTAATGGAGGATTTGCCAAAGTATTCGGCGGCGATGCCCTGTTCCTTGCGCCGGAATATTTAGGAAAAGTGAACTTTTATAGCACTGCCATCCTCGGAATGGCAACCGGCACATTTATTATGAGCTGGCATATCACCTCCTTTATCCTACATACGGGTAGGTTTAAATTCCTGGCTACCACTTCCCAGCCGTTCTTTCGGTATTGCCTGAATAATTCCATTATTCCCCTGACATTCTTGTTCTGCGTACTTTACCGCGGATGGGAATATCAACGTTACGAACAGCTCAATACCGTTCCAGAAATATTATTGCTGGGAGAAGGGTATATCAGTGGAGTGCTTTTCATCATTTTCTTCTCCTTCTTCTATTTCTTTAATGCAGATAAAAATATAGGTAGACGATTGGAGCGGAGATTTGGAAATCCCCGACAGTTCCTCCGTACCATCCTGAAACCTACCCAGGAACCGGATGAAAACGCTTTACCAGTTAACAACTATTTCTCCACCCCTTGGAAGGTCCGCCGGGCAAGGAAAGTAGATCACTATAACAAACATTACCTGGATTCCATCCTGAAACAACATCACTTCGCGGCGATGATTTCAGTAGGATGTGCCTTGATAGTCATGTTGGTGCTGGCCAGTATGATGGATCATGCTGTTTTTCGGATTCCCGCAGGTGCCAGTGTGCTGGTGTTTTTCGCTTTCTTGATCGGAGTAGCCGGTGCATTTTCCTATATGTTGCAAACTTGGTCTATTCCTATTTTGCTGGTACTCCTATTTGGTTTGAACTGGCTGGTAGAACATGACATCGTAGATAACAGAAATAAGGCCTACGGCCTGAATTATAGGGAGAAGCAAGGGCGTCCGGAGTATAGTCCCCAAGCCTTGCAGCAGTTTTTCACCAAGGAAAGAGCTGAAGGGGATAAACAACTTACCCTGGAAGTGTTGAAGAAATGGAGGGCTAAATTCCCTGCAAACCAAAATCCACCGTTGATAGTGATGAATTTCAGTGGGGGAGGGAGTCGCTCTGCTACTTGGACCCTCAACGTTTTACAGCGGCTGGACAGCCTCCTCAATGGGCAACTCATGCCGCATACCGTACTGATGACAGGTGCCTCCGGCGGCATGATGGGCGCTACTTATTTCCGAGAATTATATTATCAACAAACCCTCGGAAAACATATTCGTTTAACCGATCCCATTTATGCAGATCGTGTCTCCAAAGACTTATTAAATCCTGTATTTACTGCTATGGCGGTGAATGATTTTATTGCGCCTGTATGGAGCTTCAAAATTGGCTCCAATCATTATGCAAAGGATCGTGGTTATGCCTTTGAGATGCAGTTGAATCAAAACACGGACAATGTGTTTAATAAGAGTATTCGTGATTATCGTGTACCTGAACTGAACGCCACCATTCCTATGTTGATCTGGAATTCGACCATCAATGCAGATGGACGTCGGTTAATTATTTCTCCACTGCCTGTAAGTTACCTCTGTGCGCCACAATATAAATACCCGACTCGCCAAGTAAGGGATGTGGATGGTGTTGATTTTACCCAATATTTTGCCCGTCAGGGTGCGATGGATCTGCGTATCACCAGTGCCATCCGAATGTGTGCCACATTCCCGTATGTACTGCCCAATGCGTTCTTGCCCAGCAATCCCATTGTGGATGTAATGGATGCCGGTATCAGGGATAACTTCGGCCAGCAGACAACCTTGCGCTACTTGTATACCTTCAAGGACTGGATAAACGAAAATACATCTGGTGTAATCTACCTCCAGTTGCGCGATACGCGTAAAAATGATATTTCGCCGATTAAGAAAACCAAAGATCTTGGCGACCTGGTTTTTGAACCGCTGTTTACTATGCAACAGCACTGGTCTGCTATGCAGGACTTCGATCAAGATGATTTGGTGAACTATATGGAAGGTTATTTCCCTAATAAATTCCACCGAGTGATTTTTCAGTATGTACCACAACGAACGGATAAAGCAGCCGCCTTGTCTTGGCACCTGACCTCTAGGGAAAAATTAGATATCGCGGATGCCTTAGAAAATCCTGCCAACCAGTCGGCCTTGGACTTTGTAGTGAAACTGATGCAGTAATTACTTTTTCAAGAATTCCAGCAAGGGTTTAATAAACTGCGTATAGGCTTCAATGTGAGGAAGGTGACCAACGCCTTCCATGGCAGCCAATTGGGCGTTGGGGATGCGTCTGGCTGCATTGCGTCCTAGTTCAGGATAGTTTCCCATCGTTTTGCTGACATGTTCCGGAACACTGGCCTTACCGAGTGCTGTTCTGTCGCGCTGTCCGATGATGAGCAGTGTGGGTACACGGATTTGTTCCAACTCATAGCAGACAGGCTGTGTAAAGATCATGTCGTAGGTGAGTGCTGCGTTCCAGGCTACTTTGGGATAATCTGGGCTGGTGGTCCAACTGGCGAGGAGGGAGGCCCATTTATCATATTCCGGTGTCCATTTACCGGCATAATAGTTCTCCATCTGGTATTGTTTGATGGCGTGGTAGTCTTGTTGAAGCTCTCCTTTATACCACTGATCCACTGATTTATAGGGCACTTTCAGCTTCCAATCTTCTAATCCAATAGGGTTTTCCAGTATTAGTTTTTCCGTTACACTAGGAAACATCAGCGCGAAGCGGATGGCCAGCATGCCGCCCATAGAGTGGCCTAGTACCACCAGTTTGGATATGCCGAGGCTATCTAGTAATGTTTTTGTGTTGAGGGCTAGTTGTTGAAAGGTGAATTGGAAGTGTTCTGGTTTGGATGATTTCCCAAATCCTATTTGATCGGGGATGATGACGCGAAACCCTTTATTGCTGAGATCGGTGGCTGTTTGCTCCCAATAGGCGGCGCAGAAATTTTTTCCATGCAGGAGCATAATTGTTTTGCCATTGGGGTGGGCTGGCTGCACGTCCATATAGGCCATACGGACGGTTTGCTGCTGGACTTGCAGGCGCAGGAATTTCACTGGAAATGGGTATTCATAACTGGATAACATGGCATCTTGTGGGGGGATGCTTTGTGCGTTGGTGATGGTATATAATAATAACAGCAGGAGGGAGCAAAGATAGTTTCTCATTGGGGAATGGTTTAGTATAAAGTTATCCCTTTTCTGGAAGAATGAGTTACAATTATTTACGTGTAAACTACTGGCTATCATGCTCTTGTAAGCCAATATTCCGACATGACCAAATGATTACATTTATTTAAAGCCGGGGGATTTCATTCTCGCTAGGTTTTCGTAACTTTGCGCCTTCTTTTTGTAGCTATTAGCGTAAAATTTGTTAATGGCTGATAGCTAAAGATATAAGTATATGAATATTCGTAATATCGCTATTATTGCACACGTAGACCACGGTAAGACTACCCTGGTGGACAAAATCCTTCATCAGACTAACGTATTTCGTGAGAACCAGGAATCCGGTGAGTTGATCATGGACAGTAACGATCTCGAAAGAGAGCGTGGTATCACTATCTTCAGTAAGAATGCTTCTGTTGAATATAAGGGTACAAAGATTAATGTGATCGATACTCCGGGCCACGCCGACTTTGGTGGTGAGGTAGAGCGTGTATTGAAAATGGCTGATGGTGTAATCCTGTTGGTGGATGCCTTCGAAGGACCAATGCCACAGACTCGTTTCGTACTGCAGAAAGCATTACAACTGAATCTGAAACCAATTGTTGTTATCAACAAGGTGGATAAAGCTAACTGTCGCCCTGATGAGGTGCATGATGCGGTATTTGAATTGTTCTTCAACCTGGATGCAAATGAAGAGCAGTTAAACTTCCCAACCTTCTATGGTTCTGGTAAGAATGGCTGGTTCAACAGTTCTTTGACTCAATGTGAAGATATCACTCCACTGATGGATGGTATTCTCCAGTACGTTCCAGAACCTAAAGTAAAAGAAGGTAACCTGCAGTTGCAGATTACATCTTTGGATTACTCTTCTTTCTTGGGTCGTATTGCTGTGGGTAAAGTAACACGTGGTTCTATTCAGGAAAACCAGTGGGTGAATCTGATGCAGGCGGATGGTACTGTTAAAAAACAGAAAGTTCGTGAGCTGTACATTTTCGAAGCGCTGGGTAAGAGAAAAGTAACAGAAGTTGTTGCTGGTGATATTTGTGCGGTAGTAGGTATTGAAGGTTTCAACATTGGTGATACTCTTGCAGATGGTGAAGAACCAGAAGCACTGCCAGTTATCAGTGTAGATGAGCCTACCATGAACATGCTGTTCGGTATTAACAACTCTCCATTCTTTGGTAAAGATGGTAAGTTTGTTACTAGCCGTCACCTGCGTGATCGTCTGATTAAAGAAACTGAGAAAAACCTGGCGCTGCGTGTTGTTGATTCTGACAATGCGGATAGCTTCCTGGTGTATGGTCGTGGTATCTTGCACTTAGGTGTATTGATTGAGACTATGCGTCGTGAGGGTTATGAGTTGACTGTAGGTCAGCCACAGGTTATCGTGAAAAACATTGACGGTAAGAAATGTGAACCATATGAGATTCTGGTGGTAGACGTTCCACAGGAATCTGCAAGTAAAGTAATTGACTTGGTAACTCGTCGTAAAGGTGAGATGCTGATCATGGAAACTAAAGGTGAAATGCAACACCTGGAGTTTGAAATTCCTTCTCGTGGTCTGATTGGTCTGCGTACACAAATGCTGACTGCTACTGCTGGTGAGGCTGTAATGGCACACCGTTTCAGCGAGTACAAAGCTTGGAAAGGTGCTATCCCTGGCCGTAACAACGGTGTACTGATTGCTAAAGAAGCAGGTACTACTACTGGTTACTCTCTGGATAAACTGCAGGATCGTGGTTTCTTCTTCGTAGATCCAGGAGAAGATGTGTACAAGGGTATGATCATCGGTGAGAACAACAAACCTGGTGACCTGGTAGTAAATGCGAATGAAGGTAAGAAACTGACCAACATGCGTGCGAGCGGAAGTGATGCTGCTACCAACATTGCTCCTAAAACCCTGATGACACTGGAAGAGTGCATGGAGTACATCCAGCATGATGAGTGCATCGAGGTTACACCTAACCACATCCGTATGCGTAAAACCATCCTGGATGAGGAAGAGCGTAAGAAATATGCAAAGAGCATCAAAGCTGAAGCATAATCAGTGGATGTTTAAGATACAAACCGGTGGAGATAACATCTTCACCGGTTTTTTTATGCCCTTTCATTGAGGAGAGCGAATGGGATTTCTGGCAAAGCAACAAAGGAGGTTTGTTTGATGATTGTGTTTTGCTGTTTGTATCTCGCAAAGTTCGCAAAGGAGCAAAGGCAGATGTTGTTGATTGTGTTATGTTGTTTGAGAGCGCAAAGAATTTAGGGATCTCTACCTGGTAATTCCCGGATCAAAGCAGTTCTAATATTAAGTAGCCCCAATGGACTTTGCGATCTTAATAAACAACAAAATATAATCCTTTGTCCCTTTGCGCCCTTGCGAGAAAAATCGCTATTATCTCCTTGTTGTTCAACCCAAACTTCCTTATACCTCTTCAGGGAGAGCGACTTTCATCTCCCTATCATTCAATCTGAACAATTTTGATCCCTTTCAGGTGAAGCGATTCTTATCTCCCTAAACATTTCCCCTTTACAATGCTAACATCTAATCCAACGCCCACGCCTATACGCAAAAAAAATCCCCGCCCAGGAAAAGGCAGGGATGTGCATACTAACCCAATGCTTACTAAAACTAAAACGATCTTTTAATTTCTTTACCGATAGATAGATTGTCTGATATACCTTTTTGGGGTCATAGGATGGGGGAGGGATGGTATATCAGACAATTTGATTTCACTGTTCATTGTTCTGCTGTACAATGAGCTGTTATACGTTGTTATTGTTATACAATGCATAACGATGAAAATCTATCGAATATGTTTCTCTTTTCAACAGACAATAACATCCCATTCTGCAAATGGCAAATGCAGGTTGTTTTGTTATTGTATATTAAATGGAATGATTTCTTTGTTTTTGCTGTTCTCTGAAGATTAAGCTTCAGCGGCTTTTTGTTCGGCCAATTTAGCTTTGATTTTACCTTCGATTTCAGCAGACAGTTCAGGATTATCCAGCAGCAATTGTTTTACTGCATCACGACCCTGGCCGAGTTTGTTGTTATCATAGCTGAACCAGCTACCGCTTTTCTGAACGATACCGTATTCTACACCCATGTCAATGATTTCCCCGGTTTTGGAGATACCCTGACCGTAGATGATATCGAATTCAGCCTGACGGAATGGAGGAGCTACCTTGTTTTTCACCACTTTCACTTTCACGCGGTTACCGATTGCTTCATCACCATCTTTAATCTGGCTCATACGGCGGATATCCAGACGTACAGAAGCATAGAACTTCAGTGCGTTACCACCGGTCGTTGTTTCTGGATTACCAAACATAACACCTATCTTTTCACGTAACTGGTTAATGAATATGCAGCAGCAGTTGGTTTTGGCGATAGTCGCAGTCAGTTTACGCAGCGCCTGTGACATCAGACGAGCCTGCAGACCCATTTTGCTTTCTCCCATTTCACCTTCCAGCTCCCCTTTTGGAACCAGCGCAGCAACAGAGTCAATCACCACTACATCCACCGCACCGGAAAGAATCAGACGATCCGCAATTTCCAACGCCTGCTCACCATGGTCTGGCTGGGAAATCAACAGCGCATCTACATCTACTCCTAATCTTCTTGCATAGCTGCTGTCAAAAGCATGCTCCGCATCTATAATGGCACAAATGCCACCTTTTTTCTGTGCTTCCGCAATTGTATGTATAGCAACAGTGGTTTTACCAGAAGACTCCGGACCATAAATCTCTATAATCCTTCCTTTAGGAAATCCACTGATACCCAGTGCGATATCTAAGCCCAAAGAACCGGAAGAAATTACTTCCATTGGTGCTTCTGCTTTTTCTCCCATCATCATCACAGATCCCTTACCGAAATCTTTCTCAATCTTATCCATTGTGAGGCGGAGCGCCTTCAATTTTTCTGCATTGGCTGTAGACATATAAGTAACTTTTTTACAAATTTAAATGATAAGCAGATCATCAAATCTGGTCTGCTAAATTAAAACTTATTTTTGATTTTCCTAAAATTTTTAGCATTTTATTTTTGTTGCTAAAAAAAATAGTAAGTCGTGCTTGCTTTTAATGGGTGTGTCCCAACGACATAACAAAGATCATATATCATTACGCATTGAATGTGCGCAATGAAAAAATCCACTCAAAAAAGTTTAAAAAAGAAGAAAATGAACAGAGGATCAACAATAATTAAAAGCAATATGCAGCATGAGAATAATACCGCTTTTTTAAAAAGCGTAGTTATACGCTTGAATGAGAAGGGAAAAATCTGGATTTTTGTAATGTCAAGTTTAGTTGTTGATGTTAAACCCCTTCTGTTTGTTAGTTGTTTGTTAGCCTGCCTCGCGGCCTTACATCCAACGTTACCGACAACGTTAATAGTGAGTCGGCAAGTACAGGTTAGTCCCCAAAAAGTTTCTGCGCTATTCTAATTTCTCTACTCTATTTCCTTGTTCCTGGTTGTTGAAAAGCAAATCAGAAGCAGGGGATTAGAGTTTTTAGTACCTCCAACCCCCTGTAATTATTATTTTACCAGCATCCAGCAAGATGCCAACTGCGTTAAAATACCAATGCTAAAACCAAGGTAGATCTCTGCAGGCGTATGCGCCTTCAGCATCATTCGACAAGTGCCCACCAAGCCCGCAATAAAAAAGGTGATCACCAAAGGAACAGTTACGTTCATATGCATGCCCCACATCAAAGACAGTAAAAAACCGATCACTCCACCCCAACCAGTAGCATGCATACTGGTTTTCCAGAAACTATTCGTGACAAAAGATATCGAGATCGCTAGGAATATCCCTAGGAAAAAGGCGGTATAAAATTTAGGAGCTGCCCCTTCTTCCATAAAGGCATAAAATGCCCAGAAATAATATATAATAATAGCAACATAAGGAATGATCCTGTCGCGCTGCGTATTCAGGTAAATAGAAGAAATGAATCCCAGGGCTTTGGCCAGTAATACCGTCAGCAATGGAAAAAACAAGCTGATAAGGATTACCCTGAAATACAGCATGTCGAAAGCAAAACGTTTACTCGCTGCCTTAAATGCGGTGAAATATTCAGGAAGGGATTGCAAGACCAGAAAAGTCACCAGCGTAGGGATAAACAGCGGATGCGTAATGTAAGATACTACCAGTGCAAACACACGGGTACTCTTAGGAAATTCCGGCATCGGCTGATGGTTACTCTCAGGGTATGGTAATGCGTCTTGTTGCATCATGCGCTTATAATTCTTTTCTTAATCGGGCTACAGGAATATTCAATTGTTCCCTGTATTTGGCCACGGTTCTTCTTGCAATGTTATATCCTTTGTCTTGTAGCATCTTTGTTAAATGCTCGTCGCTCAAAGGTTTCCGTTTATTCTCAGCTTCAATCAAATCTGAAAGAATTTTCTTCACCTCTCTCGTACTTACTTCCTCACCACTGTCGGTAGACAATGACTCGGAGAAGAAAAATTTCAGTTTGAATGTACCAAATTCGGTCTGTACATATTTACTATTAGCCACGCGACTCACCGTGGAGATATCCAGCCCAGTACGATCTGCTATGTCCTTCAGAATCATAGGTTTCATCGTAGTTTCATCGCCGGTAAGGAAAAACTCCCGCTGGTAATCCATGATGGACTCCATAGTGGATAACAAAGTATGCTGCCGTTGCTTGATGGCGTCAATAAACCATTTGGCAGCATCAATTTTCTGTTTGATAAACAATACGGCTTCTTTCTGACGCTTATCTTTCTTATCTCCCCGATCATATTCTTTCAACATCTCTCTATATCCACCGGATATACGAAGATCCGGTGCATTACGGGAGTTAAGCGTCAATTCTAACTTGCCACTATTGTTCAGGATGAAAAAGTCGGGCAACACATAGCTTTCTGCCTTGTTCAAGGTGGCGTAATTGCCTCCTGGCTTAGGATTCAACCGAATAATCTGATTGATAGACTCCTTCAGCGCCTCATCAGACAAGCTAAGCGCCTTTTGTATTTTCTCGTAGTGTTTCTTGGTAAACTCGTCGAAGTAATTTTCCAGGATCTGATAAGCGGTACGTACACCCAGATCATCCTGCGATTTACGCTTTAACTGTAACAGCAAACATTCTTTCAAATCGCCGCAACATACTCCTGGCGGATCAAATTCCTGTATTTTCTTGATGAGTTCTTTGATTTCTATTTCATCGGTAGAGACATTTTGGGAGAAGGAAAGGTCATCTACGATGGCACTCACTTCCCGACGCAAATATCCGTCGTCATCAATACTACCAATGATTTGTTCTGCGATGGCATTCTGACGCTCATCCAACTCCAACATACCGAGTTGACTGAGCAAATGCTCATGGAAAGACGTTTCTACACGAACCGGGATGGTTTTATTGCTTTCATCCGGGTCTGGGTAATTATCATCTCGCAATTTATAATCCGCCACCTCATCATCTCCATCACTTACATATTCTGAGATATCGATGTTATCATATTCAGATTCACTGCCATCCGGTTCAAATTCATCTTCATCTCCTCCTTCAAACTCGTCCTGTTCATTGAATTCATCTTCATGGGCTTCTTCACCATATTCCAGGGCGGGGTTTTCTTCCAGTTCTTCCTTGATTCTTTCCTCCAGATTGACAGTAGGTACCTGCAGCAGCTTCATTAACTGAATCTGCTGTGGTGATAGCTTCTGTAATAACTTTTGTTGTTGTGTCTGTTTTAACATATCTCAGCCCAATCAGTTTTTAAGTGATTGGTAATTATATAAATTATAAAATTGGCCTACTCTATACTTCCCTCGAAATCCAATTCCAACTCCAACTGATCATCGGGCAACAGACGGAAGGATTTACGATGGTAAGGCGTTTCACCAAATGCTTTAATGGCATCACGGTGAACCTTTGTACCATAACCCACATTGGTATTCCAGCCGTATTGAGGATAAGCAGCATGCAATTGTTGCATATATTCATCACGGTAGGTTTTTGCCAGTACAGATGCCGCTGCAATAGAGGCGTAAAGTCCGTCGCCCTGTACAATACAGGAATGCGGAACATTTTTGTACGGATTAAACCGGTTTCCGTCTACCAGGATATATTCCGGTTGCTGGCTTAATTGCTCCAAAGCCAGATGCATGGCCTTAAAGGAAGCTTGCAGGATATTAATTCTGTCTATCTCCTCATTATCCACACTAGCAACTGCAAAGCAAATTGCTTTTTTCTCAATCACCTTCCGTAGCTTATCCCTATCGGAGGCTTTCATCTGCTTGGAATCATTCAAAAGCGGATGCTTGAATTTTGCTGGCAAAATCACTGCTGCCGCGAACACCGGGCCCGCCAGGCATCCACGTCCGACCTCATCACAGCCGGCTTCCAATAATATATCCTGATATCTAGTTCGTAGCAAAGTTCAGTCTGTTAATCAGGGTAAAATTACATGAATAATCAACAAGGAACAAGCTTGCTCCTAGTCCTTCTTAAACAGGTCTTTGAAATCCCGTTTGAAATCATCCCACATTTTTTCTGATTTCTTCGCTACGTCATCTGCAGCCTTTTTGGTACTATCCCATTTGTCTGCGGATGCAGCCTTCACTTCTGCTATTTCTTGTTGCATCTGTAATTTCAAATCTTCCAGTTTGCGACTGGCTTCCTTACTTTTCTTATCGCCTTTCTTCTTTAATTCTTCTGTTGCTTTATTGATCTGGGCAATCTTTGCATTTAATGTATCTACCGTCTGGTCTTTCTGCTGCTGCAGATAATCTCCAGCATTACTGGCGGCTGATTTCAAATGCTGTCCAGCTTCCTGAAGATTGGATTTGATGGAATCTCCAGAATTCTTGGTTTCCGGGGCCGATTGACATGCCGTCATCGCTGCCATTCCTAATACGAAGATCAAATTTTTCATATACTACAGGTTTTTAATTTTATCCTGAGAAACAGGGTTTAAAAAAACTGGCATGGCCATTTGAAGCTCCCATTATCAAAACATATTCCAGTTTTTCAAACGCTTTCCATTATACATAGTTTAAATTACCAAATGAGGACTGAAAACAGCCTTCCGTACCACTTCAAATTCACTGTTAGCAAAAAAAGTCCTAGGTTTGAGGTCCTTAAAAATAAATCTGCAAAAACTATGAGAAAACATCTAGTGGTTTTGCTCCTCCTGATGGCCATCAGTATTAAATGGGCCAAAGCGGATGAGGGCATGTGGCTCCCCTATTTGCTGGGGCAGCAAACGTATAACGACATGGTGAAAAGAGGCCTCAAACTGACGAAAGAGCAGTTGTACAGCATTAACAAAGCATCCGTAAAAGATGCGATCGTCATTTTCGGTGGCGGCTGTACTGGTGAAATTGTCAGCAATGAAGGTCTGATCTTCACAAATCACCACTGTGGATATGATGCTATCGCTACTGCCAGCACCGTAGAGCATAACTACCTGAAAAATGGTTTCTATGCACAAAACAAACAACAGGAAATCTCTTCCCCAAAACTGTCCGTACAATTCCTAGTTAAGGTAGATGATGTGACCAAACAAGTGGAAGATGCCCTGAAAGGCCTCTCCGGCGTGGAAAGAGTGCAGAAAGAACAGGAAACCTTCGGCCAGATCGCAGCTAAAGCGGTGGAAGGAACCGGTTACGAAGCGAAAGTAGTGCCTATGTTCAAAGGCAATCAATACCTGCTCTTCGTTTACGAGCGCTATAAAGATATTCGCCTCGTAGGTACCCCTCCTGAAAGCGTAGGTAAATTTGGTGGAGATACGGACAACTGGGAATGGCCACGTCATACCGGCGACTTCTCCATCTTCCGTGTATATGCGGATAAAAATGGTAAACCAGCTCCTTACTCTGCAGAGAATGTGCCTTTAAAACCTAAGCATTTCCTCCCTGTATCTATCAAAGGTATCAAGGAAAATGACTACGCTATGATCTTCGGTTATCCTGGTGGTACCAACCGCTATGAAACCTCTTATGGCATTGAACTGAAAAATACAGTTGAAAATCCTTCCCTGGTTAATCTGCGCGATATTCGCCTGAAAGCGATGTTCGAACAAATGAAGAAAGATCCTGCTGTTAAACTCCAGTTGGCTTCTTCTTACGCAGGTATCGCTAACTATTGGAAATTCTTCGACGGCGAAACTAAACAACTGGAAAAATATCATGTGCTGGATGCTAAAAGAAAACAGGAAGCTGCTTTCGCTAAATGGGCACAGGATAAACCAGAATTCGCCAACATCTTTAATGATTATGCTGCTAACTATAAAGCATGGTCTCCTTATGCAAAAGGTCGCGTTTACCTGAACGAAGGTATCCTCGGTTCTCCTGTTGCTGCCTTCGCTGCATCACTGATGGCGGTGGAAAGAGCACTGGTAACGGCGAATATGCCTAAAGATGCGGTTCAGAAAGCGGTGGATGCTGCTGTTGCGGCACGCAAAAACTTCCTGGAAAGTGAAAATAAACCTAGCGATGAGAAAATCCTCGCCGCTACTTGCCATATGTTCTACACAGATATTTCGAAAGACCAACAACCTATTGGTTTCTACGAAGATCTGCAGTCTAAATACGGCCCACTGAATGAAGATGCTACCTATCGCAAATGGGCTGCTAATCTCATGGCTAACACCATGATCTTCAATGATGCTAAATGGGCTGCTTTCGTGAAAAATCCGGATGCAACTACCCTCCAAGCAGATCCTGCTTTTGCTTATGCTAGCACTTTCGTGAAAAACTACACGGGTAAATACCTGCCACTGTACAACCAATTCGTTGTGAAAAACAACGACTTAGGTCGCGAATACCTGAAAGGTGTAATGCAAATGCAACCCAATGCTAACAGATATCCTGATGCGAACTTCACTATGCGCGTTTCTTATGGCCAAGTGAAACCTTACGCTCCACGTGATGCTGTAAACTACGATTACGTGACTACCATGAAAGGTGTGCTGGAAAAATATGTTCCTGGTGATTATGAATTTGATTTGCCTGCGAACTACCAAGATCTGTATAACAAAAAAGATTTCGGTCAGTATAAAGATCCTAAACACAATGATGTCGTGGTTTGCTTCATCACTACCAACGATATCACTGGCGGTAACTCCGGTTCCCCTGTTATCAATGCTAACGGTGAGCTGATTGGTCTGGCCTTCGATGGTAACTACGAAGCGCTGAGCCACAAAATCCAGTTCGATTCCAACTACAACCGTACTATCTGCGTGGATGTACGCTATGTACTGTGGTGCATCGAAAAACTGGGTGGTGCTAAAAACATCATCAACGAGCTGAAACTCGTTAAATAATATTACACTGCTCTAGCAGTGAGAACCCGTTCCGTTACATACGGAACGGGTTTTTTTATGCCAATATTTTGGATTGCACAGGTGAACATAATCGGTATTTCGCTGTTTCACTCGTAACACCAGTATCATAAATATTACTGTATGACGCAATCTACACTAACCAGAAAGATCTGGATGGCATTAACGGGTTTGTTTCTTTGTTTCTTCTTGATCATTCATCTGTTGGGAAACCTGCAACTGCTCATCCCTGGGCCTGCATCCAAAGAACAGTTCAATGCTTATTCCCAGTTGCTTTCAGGGAATATTATCATTAAAATAATCGCTTACATACTGTATGCAAGTATCATCGCACATGTTGTTTATGCGATCATTATAACGGTGATGAACACACGTACCAGGAATGTAAAATATCATTACGATAAAAGAGGTAATCTGAGCAAATGGTACACCCGCAATATGGGAGTACTGGGTACCATCATTTTTATCTTTCTAGTCATTCATTTCAGGGATTTCTGGTATGTATACAAATTTGGAGAACTGCCACTGGATGAGCATGGGCATAAAGATTTATATACGTTGGTGATAACGGTTTACAGCGAATTGTGGTACGTGGTGATATATGTGATTTGTATGATAGCACTCTGTTATCATCTAATCCATGGGTTCTTCAGTGCTGCCAGAACATTAGGACTTTATCATCCAAAATATGTCCGATGGATAAGAATACTAGGTTGGGTCTATAGTGTTGGAATCTGTGCTGGCTTTGCATTTATACCTGTTTACGTTCACTTCTTAAAATAGCTGGTAATGCTGGAATCTAAAATACCTGAAGGTCCACTCGAAGAAAAGTGGAATTACTACAAATCGCACACAAAGCTGGTCAATCCTGCCAATCGTAAGAAAATAGATATCATAGTGGTAGGTACAGGTCTTGCTGGTAGCGCTATTGCGGCTTCGCTAGGGGAAATGGGATATCGGGTGAAAAGCTTCTGTTTTCAGGATACTGCCCGCCGCGCGCACTCTGTGGCGGCACAAGGAGGCGTGAATGCTTGCAAGAATTACAAAAATGACGGCGACAGTGTTTTCCGAATGTTCTATGATACGCTCAAAGGCGGTGATTTCCGTTCCCGCGAAGCGAATGTATATCGATTGGCAGAATGCAGCGCCAACCTGATAGATCGGGCGGTGGCACAGGGTGTGCCTTTCGGCCGTGAATATGGCGGATATCTGAATAATCGGTCATTTGGTGGTGTACAGGTATCCAGAACCTTTTATGCACGCGGACAAACAGGTCAACAACTGTTGCTAGGCGCCTATCAGGCGCTGATGCGCCAGGTACATGCTGGGCATGTGCAGTTGTCTACCCGCCATGAAATGCTGGAATTGGTGGTTATAGATGGGAAAGCCAGAGGTGTGATTGTGAGGAATATGGAGACAGGCGCCATCGAAAGGCATGGGGCGCATGCTGTAGTATTGGCTACTGGCGGATTTGGGAAGATATATTTCCTCTCTACATTGGCGATGGGATGTAATGGATCTGCTATCTGGCGAGCGCATAAAAAAGGGGCGCTCATCGCCAATCCTAGCTGGACACAGATTCATCCAACCAGTTTGCCACAATCCGGTGAATATCAATCCAAATTGACCTTGATGTCGGAGTCTTTGCGTAATGATGGCCGCATCTGGGTGCCTAAAAAGCAAGACGATCAACGGCCTCCCAACCAGATTCCAGAAGAGGAACGGGATTACTACCTGGAAAGGCGTTATCCTGCCTTTGGGAACCTGACTCCTAGGGATATCGCTTCCCGCGCTGCCAAAGAGCGCATTGATGCGGGATACGGCATAGGACCGTTGAAAAATGCAGTATATCTCGATTTTTCGAAGGCAATTAGTGAACAAGGAGAAGAGAAGATCAGGGAGAAATACGGTAACCTTTTCCGGATGTATCAAAAAATTACTAACGTAAATGCATATACGGAACCGATGCGAATTTCTCCTGCGGCGCATTTCTCTATGGGAGGGCTTTGGGTGGATTACGAATTAATGACTAGCATACCGGGTTTATATGCACTGGGAGAAGCCAATTTCGCAGATCATGGTGCTAATAGATTAGGTGCTAATTCGTTATTGCAAGCCTGTGTGGATGGCTATTTTATTGCACCTTATACCATGGCAAATTTCCTGGCAGATGAAATTCGCACGGGGCCTATTGATACGCGGCATCCTGCTTTCGAAGCCGCAGAGGAACAAGTGAGAGACCAGCTTCGCATGCTGGAAACTATACAGGGAAAGCATCCTGCGGATTATTTCCATCGCCAACTGGGGCGTATTCTGTATGATAGATGTGGCCTTTCCCGCTCTGCACCTGGTCTTGAATCTGCTATCACCGACATACAGCAGTTACGGAAAGAATTTTATAAGCAACTGTATGTGCCACGTGGATTTGCGATAAATGCGGAATTGGAAAAAGCCGGTAGGGTAGCGGATTACCTGGAGCTCGGAGAGCTGATGTGTCATGATGCACTGAACCGTAATGAGTCCTGTGGAGCGCATTTT
Source organism: Chitinophaga sp. (assembly GCF_019236475.1). GTDB lineage: Bacteria > Bacteroidota > Bacteroidia > Chitinophagales > Chitinophagaceae > Chitinophaga. Next base: position 526,764 of record NZ_JAFAIX010000012.1, on the reverse strand, counting down.
CGGGAAGAGTATCAAACGCCTGATGGAGAAGCACTGAGAAACGATGCGGATTTCTCTTTCATTGCTGCCTGGGAATGGCAAGGGGCCAACAATCCACCGCTTTTACATAAAGAACCGTTGCATTTTGAATTTGTAACGCCGAGTGTGCGGAGCTACAAGTAATCTGTTTATCAAAAATCTTAGTGTATGCGTCTACGTTTGAAAATATGGCGACAAGAAAGTAATGAAATTACCGGCAGGATGGAGTCTTATGAATTAAAAGAGGTGAATGAGGAGATGTCGTTTCTGGAAATGCTGGATGTACTGAATGAGCAACTGATGCAGCAAGGGATACGGCCAGTAGAGTTCGACCATGATTGCAGGGAAGGTATTTGCGGACAATGTGGGGTAATGATTAACGGAGAGCCGCACGGGCCGCTCCAGAATACTACCACTTGTCAGTTGCATATGCGTACTTTCCGAGATGGCGAGGAAATCTATATAGAACCTTTTAGGGCCTTGGCTTTTCCTGTTAAATGTGATCTTAAAATAGATAGATCGGCGTTTGATAGAATTATACAGTCCGGAGGTTTTATTTCGGTAGACACGGGTCAGGCGCCAGAGGCCAATAGTACCCGTATCCCCGTTCCCGTGGCAGAATCGGCATTTGATTCCGCGGCCTGTATTGGCTGTGGGGCCTGCGTTGCTGCTTGTAAGAATACTAGTGCTGCATTATTTACTAGTGCTAAAATCACGCATCTGGCCAAACTGCCACAAGGAAAAACGGAAGCGCAAGAACGTGTACTGCACATGGTAGCACAAATGGATGCAGAAGGATTCGGACATTGTACGAATACGGAAGCTTGTGAAGCTGCTTGCCCACAGGAGATTTCAGTGCTCAATATTGCGCGTATGAACTGGGAATTCAATAAGGCACATATCATGAGAAAGTAAAGACGTGTAGGCTTATACGTAGTACTACGTATTTTAAATTTATGGTAGAACTACGTATGTTTTTTAATTAGACATCCCGTAGCTTTGCATCCGTTTTAATACCGATAAATACTGTTGCAGAAAAGAGAGCGTTGCATTGTGCAGCGGTGTTGACCCCGGTAAGATTTGTAACAGGGTTTGTGACCCCCAAAGGATTAAAAAAGATGAAAAATTTGAAATTGTTTGTGATGCCCCTCACATTGGTAACATGCATGTTTGCGTGTACCCCAAAAGAAAAGAATGATAAAAAGGCTCCCGTTGCAACGGTAACAGCCTCCGGAAATGCTGGTAATTTTATCAGGATTAAAGGACGCGGATTCAGCGCTAATAAGCTGGAAAATACTGTTGTATTCGGTGATGTGAAAGCAGTGGTATTGGATGCTAACGCCAAATACCTGTTAGTACAGGTGCCGCCTCATAAAGCAGGAGTTGTTCCTGTAACAGTGGCGGTAGGAAAGGAAAGCTCCAATCCAATGATGTTTGAATATAACTCCAATGTATTGCTGGCAGTAGCCATTCCTGCCAGACGATAAAGGCAAGCAAAAAGAAACGGGTTCCTGCATGCAGGAACCCGTTTTATATTTTTAACTGTTCAGTTATTTGGCGTCTTTATCTGCCATTCCAAAAATCATCACCAGTTTATTTTTTTCGTACAGATTCAGCGTTTGTTCTGCTATATCAAAACGAAAAGTCTTGCCACTGATGGTTTTCAGGAACTCGGCTTCTTTCTTCATAATTTCTTCGCCACAAGCCATTCTGGTGCTCATGCCCATACCGATAGAAATAGTGTTGTCGGTGTGCTTAAATGCACCATTGATGATATTGCATCCACCACGACCATGATAACTACCTTTCTGCGGATCAAACTCCAAGTACATACCTGGTTCGGTAATAGTGTTATCATTCAGTTTCATCAGGTTCCATTTTTTGCTGGCAATAAAAGCCCATACATCAGGCTTTTCTGGCTTTGCTTCACCGGAATTCGCTGCACCCTGTTTGAAAGACAGCAATAATTTGCCGTTGCCGTACAAATTCAAACGACCGTTTTCAACACGATAGTTATATGTTTTAGAATCCAGCGCCATTTGGAAGGTAGATTCATTGCGCATATCTGTTTCATCAATACAAGCCATCAAGGTGCTCATGCCGCGTTTGAAAGAAACAATACCTGCTTCTTGGTTCGCTTGGAATTCACCACCAAGACCATTACAACCGCCATTACCATGGTAACGGTTGCCGGAAGCATCAAACTCCAGGAAGATTTTACCCTTGTTGATCGGAGTACCGTTCATCTCTACTAATACCCAATGTTTGCCAGGTACAAAAGGGGAACCAGCATTACTTACAGTTACTTTTTTCTTCATCAGCATTTTCTTCAGCGTGTATCTTACATTAGGAGCATCTGCTGGCGGATTCTTTACCGGGGTAACCAGTACCAACAGTTTATATTCATATCCTGGAACGTATTTGAATCCCTGGATATTGGAATAAAAATTTGACCATTCAGTTTCATTCTCTGCATGCACTTGCATACAATCCATAGGTCCTACTCCAGTACAAGGAACTGTATTCTCTTTGACATACATGACCTGTGTTTTGGGGGCCTGTTGCTTTTGTTCTGGAGTAAACAAAAATGTGCTCAAGGCAATTGCTAAATTCAATAACATAAACTAAGATTTTAAACATTTAACAATAATGCAAGCGTTCAGGTTCTGCATTTTGTTACATATGGCCCCGCTTTGCAAAAACGCTGCCAGGTTACTGATAGAGCACGTTTTTTTTATTAGAGTCCGCTACAGTATTGTGTTTAATGTCATTCAACCGGTTGATAATTCCCTTATAATAAGCCAATTTATTTTTTCCAGGTAAACTCACAATATTGACGTCATTCGCCTTCAACAGGTCTAATTTGAACTTTGATGCCAACACATATTCCTCTGGAATGTAATAGTATAGTTGATTAGGAACGCTGATATTCTTATGATGAAATTTCTGCCTGGCTCTGTAAGTCAGCAGCCACCAAAGATCCGTTTCCACGAAGTCCAACGACAATCCGAAGATGTGAATATCCTTTGTGAAAAACAGATCAATCCAGGAGTGATGATACACCTGATTACTGTGAATACGCCGTAATAAAGAATGCTTCGGCACTTCTGGATTAGTATACATCGTTCCTGTCACCACATAATTGCGCATCAGTTGTAATTGGCCACCATAGTGCTCAAACCCAAGACTGATACTCATAGGATTGAGACAGTCACCATGAAGATGCCAGTAATTAATACCATCCATGGTGTATTTGCGGAAGATGCTGTAGAATTTCTCCCGAATAAGACTCGTATTCTCAATCGGCGTACGCCCTTCCAATGTAAACTCATAGTTGGTAGTGAGAATATCTTGTGGTTGTAATGTTCTAATGGCGTGGTGAATTTCATTCGGGCGAATTTCTGCTGTTTTACTGGCAATAAAAGCTTTCAGTTCTCTTTCCCTGATGTGCTGTTTACGGATAGCCGTGAGAAAAATCTCTTCATATAATAACGGGAATGGTTTCTTGTCGTCAATTTCCACACAGTCTTTTATATGGCAGAAGGTGAGAATATCCTGCAATAGGTCTTTCCAGCTTTGCCCGGCGGAAATGTTGTTGATGTCATTTCCGATCAGTAAAACGAGGTTTTTCATACAATGTATTCGGTTTTTAAGGATGTATATATCTAAATGTTAGGTTGATACGGCCAGCTACAGGCTTTGAGGTTTTAGGAACATGATGTTCCCAGTAATGTTGCAGCTCGCCCTTCATAATCAGCAATGAGCCATGCTGGAGCAGGATTTCCTGCTTACGGGAATGATCCACTTTATAACGCAATAGGAACCGCCTTGCCGCCCCAAAATTAACAGAGGCAATCACTGGATGCTGCCCTAATTCAGGCTCGTCATCCGCATGCCAGCCCATTGAATCGTTGCCATTACGGTAATAGTTCAGGAGTACGCTGTTAAATGTTGCAGCAGCAATTGGGGAGACACGGTTACGTATAGCCAGCAGCGTATCCGTCCAGGGTTGGGGAACGAAGGTTTTGCCAGAAAAGGAGTAAGCAGAACTGGCATCGCCATACCAGGCCATCAGCCGAGGAAATAATACCTCGCGACCGTACATCCGCATGGACTCTTGTTTCCAGGCAGAGGTGTCTACTAAATTGTGATAAAACTGGTTGCTTTCTTGGGGAGTAAAAAATTGAGGGTAATACACCAGGATACCATGTTCCAAGATGATTTCCTGGTGTGTATTGTCATTCCCGAATATGTTTCCCTGCAGGCTCATAGCACTAAGTTACATCACTGCTACGCAGTGTATATGTGTTTTGTCCTTTAATGCTATTAACCTGCGGGCGATTAGTAGCTAAAAGGCTGGGTGTAAATAACTTGCAGAATAGTCTGGCCTACCGCCTGTAATGTACGCTTGTCGATTACAGTCATGTTATCATTGGTGGTATGCCAGTGGGCTGGAAAATGCCCGTTGGCTTGCCATGCAAGCACATCAAAGGTTGGAATCTTCGCAATGGTGTTTACCGGGATATGATCGTCGGTGATGTAAGCACCGTAATCTTCATATCGGAAGATGTCTGAGAAACCAACCTTATTGGCGGCATCCCAGAACATTTTCATTGGGCCAAGTGCATATTGTTTAGAAGCTTGCTCCATATAGAACTGAGAACCACGCGCACCAACCATGTCTAGGAGGATACCATAATTAGCGGTATAACCCGGTACATGTGGGTTTTTAGCCCAATATTGGGTACCGAGGCAGAACGTATTATCATTGGCAGGATCGCCGTAATCTTCCACATCTACCAGCAGGATATCCACACCAGCATCTGGTTTCTGTGCATGAAAATGACGGGCGGCTTCCAGCAATACAGCTACGCCACTGGCGCCATCATCTGCACCATCCAGTTTCTTGGTTTTGTCAAATGCATCTTCATCCGCATGCGGACGAGTATCCCAGTGAGCCAGCAGCAACACGCGCTGTTTGGCTGCCGGGTTGAAGCTGCCAATGATATTGATACAAGGTAGTTTTTCTCCTTTCGGGCCAATGACAGTGGTACGCTGTATATAAACGGTATCTGCCCATTTCTTCAATGAGGAGATCAGCCAATCAGCACATTTGGTCTGCGCAGGCGTATTAGGAATCCTGGGACCAAAGCTGACCTGCTTTTCCGTATAGGCATAAGCGGAGTCGGCGGAGAAGGCCGGTACGGGCGCTTCAATTTTATCTACCTTGCTGGCGCCTGTACTGTCATTACTATTTTCTCCTGTCTTGCTGTTTTGCTGGCAGGCGCCGGCTGTGATAGCCAGCGCCGTCAGCGCGATAAGAGCTTTACGCATTATCTATGTCTTTCTGATAATTAGTCCTGTACAATGGAGTAGGATACCGTGCCATCTTTTTCATCTTTCAACTGTATGCCTACAGACAACAACTCATTCCGGATTTTATCGGAAGTAGCGTAGTCCTTGCGTGCTTTGGCTTCTTTACGCATGTTGATAAGCATCTGTAATACGCCATCCAGTTTATCTTCATCCGTGCCGAGTACTTCCATCTGTACACCCAATATATCTACCAGGTATGTTTTCCAGGAAGCCTGCAACTGTTGGAATGTTTCTTCACTGATTTCGTGCATTTTGATCTGACCACCTTTCAGCGAATTGATGATAGGCGCCAGTTCAAAGAGATTAGCCATCACTTTTGCCGTATTGAAATCATCATTCATGAATTCAGGCAGTTCCTGCAACAACTGACGAACTTGTTTGTCCAGTTCTTCGTTGATAGCTTGTCCGTTGCCGCTCCAGGAGAGCTTTTGCAGTACCTCGTAGGTAGCCCACAAACGTTGCAGCCCCTTTTCAGCAGCTTGCAGGGCTTCATTGGAGAAGTCCAGTGTACTGCGGTAGTGAGTCTGCAATATGAAGAAGCGGATCACCATTGGGCCATAAGCCTTTTCCAATATTGGATTATTACCGGAGAACATTTCGGTCAGGGTAATGGTGTTGTTGTAAGACTTACCCATTTTACGACCGTTAATGGTGATCATGTTATTGTGCATCCAATAACGGGCCATCATATCGCCATGCGCGATTTCACTTTGTGCAATTTCGCACTCATGGTGAGGGAACTGAAGGTCCATGCCTCCACCGTGAATATCAAACTGTGTACCCAGGTATTTGGCGCTCATCGCGGAGCACTCAATATGCCATCCTGGGAAACCTTCGCCCCATGGGCTTGGCCAACGCATGATATGCTCTGGTGGCGCTTTTTTCCAAAGCGCAAAATCTACTTTGTTACGCTTTTCGTCTTGTCCTTCCAGTTCACGAGTGGTTTCCAGCATATCTTCCAATACACGGCCACTCAGGATACCGTAATTGTGACTAGCTGCATATTTTTTCACATCAAAGTAAACACTGCCATCTACCTCATATGCATAGCCTTTCTCCATGATGGTTTTAATCATTTCGATCTGCTCGATGATATGTCCGGTAGCAGTAGGCTCAATACTTGGTTCAACGTTATTGAACTGTAACATGGCCCAGTGATAGCGATTGGTATATTTCTGTACCAACTCCATCGGTTCCAGTTTTTCCAGTATTGCTTTGGTGGATACTTTATCTTCTGCTACGCGACCTTCTTCTTCAAAGTGGCCGGCGTCAGTGATGTTGCGTACGTAACGTACTTTATAACCCAGATAGCGCAGGTAGCGAATTACCACATCAAATGTGATATACGGACGCGCATGCCCCAGATGCGATTCACCAGAAACGGTTGGTCCGCACACATAAATGCCCACATGGCCCGGAGTTATAGAGGTAAATGTTTCTTTCTGACGATGTAATGTGTTGTATATTTTGAGTTCTGACATATGCTGTAAATAGCCGGTATCCTCACAGATACCTGTATTTTATTGGTGGATTGCAAAGATAAATATTGTTTCTGTCGCTTTGGGTGTTGGACAGGAACAACATCGGTCAGATCTGAAAATATTAAAATTTTTCATAATTCTCTTTTTCTTATTTATTAACGACATCTGTCGCTGGTTGCTGGCCTGCTATGCTAAGATTTGCAATGACAGGGTAGTGGTCAGACAGATCAGAATTAATCTTCCTAAAACTGTTGACTTTAAAATAAGGGCTCACGAATACATAATCAATTCGGAGCGTAGGCGCCAGCCCACTAAAGGTACGGCCAATCCCGATACCTTTCTGTAGGAATGCATCTTGCAAGTCCCCTCGAATCTTAAAATAAGTGTACGATGCGGGCGTGTCATTAAAATCGCCACAAACGATCACCGGATAAGGACTTTGTCGGATAAATCCTCCCACAATATCGGCCTGCTGACTGCGACGAATATACGCCTCTCTCATCTTCTGCACAATACTTTTCGTGGCTACAAGACCGGTATCTTCCTGGTTCTTTATCTTCCGAATGGCGGAATAGTCTTTCTGGTTAAACCGGTAAGACTCTAAGTGCATATTGATAATACGGATCGTATCTCCATTTCGAACAATATCCGCATAGATCAGACTTTCACTGAGTGGACCTTCACTCATTTTCACCTTATCCGATGCAATGATAGGATATTTGGAATAAATGATAGAGCCCCAATGCTGCATGCCATTCCGATTAAAATCACTGGAAAAAAAGCGATAGGGAAGTTTCATTTCGTGGGAAATATCCTCCCTGTTATTAAAATCATTCTTTCTTTCCGAGGTATAAAAATCCTGGAAGCAGGCAATATCCGGCTCCTGTTTTTTTATGAGCGCAAACATCGCCTGACGGTTATATTTGCTGTCTTTCTCTTTATAAAGTCCAAACTGGCTTACATTGTAACTCATGACCATGATGCTTTCACTTCCTGCCAAGGGTTTATTGTTGGCAGGGAGATTAAAGGCAAAATAGGCGCTGATCGATTTCCAACCCAGCAAAATTGCCGTCAATGAAAGCAAGGCATACCGATAGTTAAATAACAACCATCCCAACAGGAACAATACCAGCAAACCCAAGAGGAAAGGGAAAGCCAGTGTAAGAAAACTGATGGGCCAGAACCACGCCGGCGAGATATAGGGAGCCAGGCATGCTGCCAGGAATAATAAAACCACGGCGATGTTCAGCATTACAAAAAAGCCTTTTGTAAAAAGTCTTAAGAATCGCACCGTGTACGTACTTTGTTGAACGTACTAAGTTACTACTTTTTTAGTGACAGCCGGGCTATTACCGGGAAATGCTCTGAGTCCGCTACCCGCATCGCCTGGCAACCCAATACCTGCAACTGTTTGGAAGCCATAATGTAATCTATTCGCAGTGTTGGAGATATGTAGGACATCGTACGGCCTAAACCATTACCCGTCTTTAAGTAAGCATCCTGCAAGTCAGCAGCAACTTTTCGATAAGTATATGAAACAGGTACATCATTAAAATCCCCACAAACAATGATAGGGAAAGGGCTTTCCTGGATCAATCCTGCCAACTGCGCCGCCTGTGCAGCACGATGGGTAAAGGTCTGCTTCATTTTATGCACCAGTGGCCTTATATGAAGGTCCTTAGCTCCTTTTAAATCGCCTCCATTCAACATGTAAGAAACCAACTGGAGGGTAATCACCCGTACTGTATCGCCATTTACCAATAAATCCGCCTGCAAAAAACTACTGCCGCTGCCGTTAGTACTTACGCCACAGGGAATCGTGGTGGCCTTCAGGATAGGATGATGGCTAAATAGCGCTATGCCATAATACCAGGTATCCCAATGTATCTTGTCCTTGGTGAAGTAATGATATTCATATCCCGCCTTGATGCGAATACTATCGATATTATGCGTGTAGTCGGGCTTGTCATTGGTATAGAATTCCTGTAAGCAGAGTATATCCGCTTGGCCAAATACAATGGTATTGTACACATTGCTACGTATCGCCTTTTCTTCCGTAAAATACTTCAGGCCCATATTGCTGGTGTTGTAGGTCATTACTGTGAATTCCTTGCTGCCAGTGGTCTTTTCTAGGGAGTTTTCATGAAAAGGGTGGAAGGCCCATGTTTTTATCAAGGCCCCAACAGACAATACAATAGCTATAATAGGCAGTAACCAGTATTTTTTTCGCAGCAACAGCCATACCGGCAATAGCACCAGGTTAATAATGAAAAGAAAAGGAAATGTAAGTCCAGCAAAGCCGGCAGGCCAAAAAGAGGCTGGATTGAGATAGGGGAGAAAGATACTTGCCAGTAATGCGGCAGATAGCAAAATATTGCCAGTAAGCAGAATAATTCGGAGTAGCGTCTTCATCAGGTATTTGGGATATAGAGATTTGAGGATCCTTAAAAATACTCAAATCTCTATATTCCGAAGCCCTTAATTTTCAGATTTGCTGGCGCGGATGAGTGTTTCCTTTTCTTCTTCCGTGAGGGAAGTGATGCCGTTTTCGCTAATCTTTTCAAGTATTTCGTTCAGGCGTTGTTCCGGAACGTTACCTACCCGTTTGAAAGGAGGATTTGTTCCATCTGTAACGATGTCCGACTCATGTTGGTGATCAGGGACATTTGTCGCGCTAGCAGGATGAAACATATGAGACATTTTGTAAGAAATCTTGTTGAATCCACTACCCCAATCATGGCCTTTTTTCCACTGTGTCATGTATAACCAACCCAGAACAGCACTTCCTGCCAGTAGTGGGAAATACACCAGCTCACTACGTGTAGTAACGCGTGCGACAATCGACAAAACAAGATAAATCGTTGTAATCACCCACAGCGGAATACCACCGCCTGCCAGTAATGGGAAGATGCGATATTTTGGTCCGATAGCTGTTACGCCAATAGCAATGGCCATTACGCTCCCCGCCGCTCCCATAGCGCCTGCACCATTTATGGCTTGAAATCCAGGAATAAACTGCATGCCTAATACGTAACAAATATTACCCACCACACCGCCGAAAATATACAGCGGAATGATGCGCAGATAACCAGCCAGGTGTTGCAGAATAGATCCAAAGCACCATAACCAGACCATATTGCTGAATATTGGCCACACCTCCACATGTGTGAAGATGCCTGTTAATAATGTCCATGGACGGTGTAAAACCATGGCAGGACTCGCAGGAACAGCAAGATTACTCATAATGTCCTGATAGAAGCGCGGTTTGCCAACTTCTTCCATCTGGTAAATGACCTGTGTGAACAGTAAGAATATGAAAATGGTGAGATTGATAACGATTAACTGTGTTACCATATTCTTTCCCGCTCCCAGTGAGAGGCCCGACAATTTCTCTTTTTCGAGGGTATGCATGGTATCAAGTATTTTCAGTACAAAAATACGCCATAATCCCGTAGCATTGGCGCATTAGAATATTTTACGGTTCCAGTTACGAAGCAGCAGATAAGAGAATACGACACCACCCAGGTGAGCAATATGTGCCACATTATCTCCAGCCGAATTTTGGATTTGACTCCAGAGTTCTACCGCAATCAGGAAACCTACAACGTATTTCGCTTTTACAGGGATAAGGAAGTTCAGGTATACGTACTCATTTGGATACATATAACCGAATGCAAAGAGGATACCATAAACAGCACCGGACGCACCCATCATACTGGCATTTCTGTATTGATCCAGCAGGCGGGCAATCAGCCCTTTCGCCATGTCAATAGCCCCGTCATTTCCTTGGCCGATAGCATATTTCAGGCCATCCATGCCGTACATGCCTTCGCCAAGATGGAATCGGTTATCGATTACGGAGAAATTACCAACGGAAGGATCTGCAAAAAATGCCTGTGCTTCGTTGGCCAATTTCATATTATCATAAGTCAGCCATCCCATATAACATAAGGCCGCTCCCAATCCGCAAATCAGATAGAAGAGCAGAAACCGTTTGGATCCCCATCTGTCTTCCAGTGCAGTACCAAACATCCAGAGGGTGAGCATATTCATAAAAATATGTGCAAAATTCCCTGGCGAGTGCATAAAGATATGCGTCACAAACTGCCACGGACGGAACATGTCCGATTGCCAGTAGTGCAGCGCAAACAGGTTGCCCAGATCATAATTGAATCTTGCTAACAATGTAATCTCTACCAACCAAACCAATCCGTTAATAATTAACAGATTCTTTATTACTGGCGGCAAATGAAACCCTCTGGGTCTTAGCTGATACATTTTGGCTATGCTTAAGTTTTATTTATTTGCTCTTTTCTTCAGGAGCACCACGTTCTCAATATGGTGGGTATGAGGAAACATATCTACCGGTTGTACTTTTTCCACGGTATACATATCATCCAGCAGTGCCAGGTCTCTGGCTTGTGTGGCCGGGTTGCAGCTCACATACACGATTTTTGGCGCAGCGATTTCCAATAATTTGTTCACCAGTTTTTCGTGCATACCTGCCCGTGGCGGGTCTGTTATAATTACATCCGGCTGGCCATGATGTGCAAAGAAAGCATCATCACAAATATCCACTACATCACCTGCATAAAACTCTGCATTGTTCACATTGTTCATTGCGGCGTTTTCGCGTGCATCATCAATGGCTTCCTTGATCAATTCAATGCCTACTACTTTCTTCGCCTGACGGGAAACAAAGATGCCGATGCTGCCAGTACCGCAATATAGGTCATATACAATCTCGGAACCTGTCAGTCCTGCGAAGTCGCGTGTTACTTTATACAATACCTCTCCCTGATAAGTATTCGTCTGGAAGAAGGATTTAGGTCCGATTTTGAAAACAAAATCTTCCAGTTTTTCTTCTGCATATCCTTTTCCAAAGTAAACTTTAGGATCCAGGTCGAAAATGGAATCGTTCTTTTTCGGGTTGATAGTATATAATACGGTGGTGATAGCCGGAACTGTTTGCAGGAGATGATCCAGCAAAGCAATTCTGTTGGCCTTATCCTCATGATGGATCACCAGGTTTACCATGATTTCACCAGTAGTACACAAACGTACAACCAGGTTACGCAGCCATCCTTCCTGTAAACGTATATCGTAGAAAGTGAGGTCGTGAGCGATGGCGTAATCCCGGATGGTGTTGCGGATAAGGTTTACTGGTTCCTGCATCAGATAGCAGGTGTTGATGTCCAGTACTTTATCAAACAGTTTTGGAACGTGAAAACCCAAAGCCGGTCTTACTGGGATTTCCCCGTCATTGGCTTTGATTTCCTCATTAGTGAGATATGCTTTGTTACTAAAGGTAAACTCCAGTTTGTTGCGATAATGCTCTGTATGTGCAGAACCCAAGATAGGACTCATTTCTGGCAGCTCGAGCTTTCCGATGCGTTGTAGATGGTCTGCTACCTGCTGCTGTTTGTATTCCAGTTGCAGCGAATAAGGCATCATTTGCCATTTGCAGCCACCGCAGGTGCCGAAATGCGCACAAAATGGCGTTACGCGTTTATCCGAATAGGAATGGAAATGAACGACCTTTCCTTCGGCCCAATCTTTTTTATTCTTACTCAGACGAACGTCTACTACGTCGCCAGGCACAACGCCCCCTTCGATAAAAATTACCTTTCCATCCTGACGGGCCAGGGCCTTACCTTCTGCTGCATATGCAGTTACCGGTACCTTTTCTAAAACAACATTTTTTTTCCTCACGGCTGCAAAGGTACAGTGATTTTGAGATTTTGGGGTATTTTTACGAATAGTTAGAAATATCCTATGCGTAGACTGCTATTATTGCTTATTTCCGCCCTCGCCATCGCCGGCCAGACCATGGCCCAGGGCTATCAGTTGACAATTAAACTGAAAAATTACCACCAGGGAAAGATTTTCCTGGGGCACTATATGGGTAAAAGTACCTTCCTGGCTGATTCCGCTGAAATCAATGCTGCCGGAACCGCTGTCATCAAAGGCAAAACTCCGCTGAATGCAGGGATTTACCTGCTGGTAATGCCCGATAAACAGCGATATGTGGAAACCCTCATCGATAAAAATCAGGTGTTTGAAGTAGCCTTAGATACTACTGACCTTGTCAATAAAACAGTTTATAAAAACTCTACCGATAATGAACTGTTTCTGGCATATAATAAATTCCTCGGCAGCCACGATGAAGAAGGAAGAGCCATACAGGAACGTCTGAAAGCAGCTAAAACAGCAGCAGATACCGCAGTTGTACAGCAAATGCAGACCGACTTTATGAAGAAGATCAATGATTACCGGAATAAATTCATTACAGATCATCCTGGTAATATCCTGACCACGATCTTCAAAGCAATGAAGGAGCCGGAAATTCCACAACGCCCGGCAGGAGAGGATTCTACCTTCGCTTATCGCTATTTCAAAGGGCACTATTGGGACAATGTGGACCTCACTTCTGAACGATTGGTACGTACCCCGATCCTGGAAGGCAAGCTGCAAAAGTATTTTACCCAGTTGGTAGTGGCGATGCCGGATTCTGTTATTGCTGATTGCGATGCAATGATTGCCCGTACCCGCAAGAATAAAGAGGTATTCAAATTTGTACTTTGGTGGCTGACCTATAATTATGAATCTTCTCCTTATATGGGAATGGATGCCATTTTTGTACACCTGGTAGAAAAATATTATGTATCGGGCCAGGCATTCTGGTTAAATGAAGAGCAGTTAGGGAAGATTGTTAGCCGGGCTTATGCGATTGCTCCTAATTTGATTGGGCAACAGGCCGCACCACTGGAATTGAAAGACACGGCCTCTAAACCTGTATCGTTATATAAAACCCAAGCAAAATATACGGTGCTTGTATTCTGGGATCCCACCTGTGGCCACTGTAAGACGGAAGTTCCTCGCCTGGACTCCGCCTATAATGCCCGTTGGAAGCAGATGGGAGTGAAGATGGTGGGTATTAAAACGGAAGGCTCCAAGGAAGAATGGTTAGGATTCATCCATCAGCATCATTTGGCCGGCTGGATTCATGTCTCAGACCCAGAGTCTACCAGCAATTACCGTCGCCTATATGATGTTTATAGCACGCCGGTTGTCTACCTGCTGGATGAAAAGAAGAAGATTGTAGCGAAGCGACTAGGCGTGGAGCAATTGGACCAGTTCCTGGTCCGAACGACAGAAAATACTCCCGCTAAATAATGAAAAGCCACCCCAAGGGCGGCTTTTCAATTTATTGATTATCAATTATTTAAACAAAAATTTAACAGCTTTGGCATAGTCTTTGGTTCCCGGAGAGTGAACCAAATCATATCCTTTATGCTCCAAAAACAACATTTTTCTTCGAATAAAATCAGGTATGATGAGTCTGTAAGTACTTAAACAATTTATGCCAGCCATTGTATATACAGCAGGCAATAATCAATTGGAATTGAAGTAATAATTCAAAGACTACAAAATCGAAAAAAATGAAAAAGTTGTTATTATCGGTTGTGGCATTGTTAATAGCCAGTGTTTCCTTTGGGCAAGCAAAATGGGGAATCCTGGCAGGTCCCAACTTTTCGGGTGTGACTTATCAAAATCTTGGATTCCTTCCTACAGGAAGTAAGGAACATAGTAGTATTGTTACCAATTTCAGAGGTGGTATTACAGTGGATATTCCATTGGCAGATGAATTCTCTGTTGGTACAGGATTGCTATACGCCGGTAAGGGAGGTAAGTTCAAGAATTCAGATGTTAAAGTAAATCTCAGCTATCTGCAGGTACCTATCATGTTCCAGTTTGAACCAGAAGTGGGCAACGGTAACATGGTGTTGGGTATAGGCCCATACCTGGCAGTTGGTGTAGGTGGTAACTACAAGAATACCGCTGTGGGTACTGTAGGCGCTTTTGATGATGCCGCAGGAAATGCGAAATTAAAACGTTTCGATGCCGGTGGTACATTCCAGATTGGTTATGAAACAAAAATGGGATGCTATATTGGCCTCAACGGAGACCTGGGAATGGTAAATGTGATCGATAATAGTAGTAACGATCGCAAATTTAGAAATGCTTCCTTCGGGGTTTCTCTGGGTTATAAGTTCCACGGACGTTAATTAACTTATCTTGTGATTTAATAATATGATTATTATGGGAGACTGCCAGTCGTCGTAGACGGGCAGTCTTTTTTTATGTAATTGTTGTTTTTTTTTAAAACCTTTCTTGATAAAATTTCGTTTGTTAGCTTTGATGTTCCAACTATCAAATACAGTGACCATAAAGTCCCAAATGTCCGTTTCATGAAAATGTTTACACTTGCAGCCGTTGCTGCTTGTTTTACCGTATCCTATGCATCTGCCCAAGTGAGTATTGGTTTTAGAGGTGGATACGTGAATTCAAATCTGTCGATTAAACAAACCAGTACCCAGGTGTTAAAGCCAGGGACCAAATCTTCCGATAACTGGGGAATCGGGATGGTAGTCAATGTTCCCATTGCCAACAATTTTTATCTGCAACCTATCCTGAATTATGAAGTGAAAGGTGCAGAACTGGCCAGCATTGATAAACAACCCACTAACGCCTACACGACGGCGGCCACCAGCCTGAAATTAAAGTATCTAACGCTGCCTGTAAACTTCGTTTACAAGATACCGTTAGGAAAAGCCCGACTGGCAGTTGGTGGAGGACCATACGCCGGTTATTGTTTGAAAGCGCGGTATGATCTATCTGTTTACAATGAAGGCAGAATGATTCAGAATGTATCACAAGATGTAGCTTTCGGAAGTAGTCCCACCATTGCCAACACTAGTATGCAATTGAAAAGATGGGATGCTGGTATCAATGCCTTGGCTACTATTGAGTTTAATTCCTATGTTACGCTCGGCGCTAATTATAGCATGGGACTCCTGGATATAGACCAGTCTAGTGATCTGAGTGTTCGCAACCGTTCCTTTGGTATTTCTCTGGGAGTTTTATTAAACCGGGAAGACTGGTAAAATATTTTCGAACTATGTTCGTCGTTAATAGGAGCCGCCTAACAGTGGCTCCTTTCTTTTTTTTCAGCAGGCATAGGGGCATAGAAAAGTACATGCGTCAATATTATTGAAGGGTGTTTCCTGGGGAGGAAATACCCTTCATTGGACAGTTAAATTAAAAGTGTGACAGTTATAGGGATATGCCACTATGTATCTACATGATGGCATTTTTTATATGAAAGAAAAGCAAAAAGGGAAAGACAATTGTCCTTCCCTTCGCTTTATAAATCAAGATGATATATCGTCTAACTAAATGATTTATATTACATTATCGCTTCTACAGCGGTTCTTACCACTTTAGGTTTACCCAGTGTATAATAGTGTAAAATAGGCACGCCAAACTTTTTCAATTCCTTAGACTGGGCAATTAACCACTCTGTCCCCAATTCTTCTACTTCCTTATCCGTTTTACATTTCAGTACCTCATTGGAGAATTCTGTGGGGATATCCACATTGAAAATTCTTGGCAGAATACTTAATTGTTTCCTGGAAGTCAATGGTTTAAGTCCTGGAATAATAGGCACTGTAATCCCTATTTCCCGACATTTCTGTACGAAATCAAAGTACTTCTGGTTATCGAAAAACATCTGGGTAACCACGTAGTCCGCTCCGCCATCTACTTTACGTTTCAGGTTCAGCAGGTCTGTTTGCATATTGGGTGCCTCGAAATGTTTTTCTGGGTAACCTGCTACGCCCACGCAGAACTTCGTCTTCACACCCCCTTGCAAATCATCCTCCAAGTAAATGCCATTGTTCATGCGCACCACTTGTTCTAGTAATTCACTGGCATAGCTATGTCCGTGAGGATCTGGTTCGAAGAAAGCTTCGTTTTTAGGTGCGTCTCCTCTGAGAACTAATACGTTATCTATTCCAATGAAGGCTAAGTCAATCAACGCATTTTCTGTTTCTTCCCGGCTGAAACCTCCGCAGATCAAGTGTGGTACAGTGTCCACGTTATAATGGTTCATCAGGGCAGCGCAAATACCAACAGTACCAGGGCGTTTACGGATTTCTACTTTCTCAAAGGAGCCATCCGCCTTCTTCTTGAACATATGCTCACTCCGATGATAAGTAACATTGATATAGGCGGGCTTGAACTCCATCAAGGGGTCCAGATGCTCGTAAATTGATTCAATGCTTTTCCCCTTCAGTGGCGGTAAAACCTCAAATGAGATAAGTGTATCCTTGGCTTGGGCAATATGTTCGATTACTTTCATACAGTTGGAAGCTGGAATTTGGGGGCAAAATTAATATATCCCCTAATAAATCGCAGAATTTTGATCTTATGATAACTATAACTAGGCTAAGTGGATGAATTGTTTAATTTTGCTAAGTTTGAAAATATGGCACTAAGAATACATACAGACCAGCTTGTAAAGCGTTATGGCAACAGAACAGTGGTAAATCACGTATCTGTTGAGGTGTCGCAGGGTGAGATTGTAGGACTGCTGGGTCCAAACGGTGCAGGTAAAACCACCTCTTTCTACATGGTAGTTGGGCTGATTAAGCCGGATGAGGGGAATGTTTACCTGAACGACCTGAATATCACCAAATTACCTATGTACAAGAGAGCCCAAATGGGTATCGGCTATCTGCCACAGGAAGCCTCGGTTTTCCGTAAGCTGAGCGTGGAAGATAATATCGCCGCTGTACTGGAGATGACCAAGCTGAAAAAAGCAGAGCAGAAAGAGAAGCTGGAAGCATTGTTATCTGAATTCCGACTGACACACGTACGTAAAAGTCCGGGTGATGTACTGAGCGGGGGCGAACGTCGTCGAACAGAAATTGCGCGCGCATTGGCCGTAGATCCCAAATTTATCCTGCTGGATGAACCATTTGCAGGTATCGACCCTATCGCCGTTGAAGATATTCAATCTATTGTAGCAAAGCTGAAATACAAGAACATCGGTATCCTCATTACAGACCACAACGTACAAGAAACGTTGTCTATCACTGACCGTGCCTATCTGCTGTTTGAAGGTAAAATCCTGAAATCCGGTTCTGCAGAAGAGCTAGCAGAAGATGAACAGGTAAGAAAAGTGTATCTTGGTCAGAATTTCATCCTGCGCCGCAAGAATTACCTGGATGAAGCAGCTAAACTTTAACTTTTTTCCACTGTAATCCTATATATGAGAATTTTAAGTCCTGCAATATCACAGTTGGCCAGACTACGTATGGGGCGCATTGCGCACTTTATGCAGTACCCGGTACAAGTGCAACAGCAGGTATTCCAGAACCTTATCAGTGCAGCTCAGTATACCGAGTTTGGAAAGCAACATGGCTTCTCCAAGATCTATAAAATCGACGAGTACAAGAAAGCAGTTCCCATTCATACTTATGATACCATCAAACCCTATATCCAACGGGTGATGGAAGGACAACAAAATGTCATCTGGAATACTCCTATTAAATGGTTTGCCAAATCCAGCGGCACCACCGCAGATAAAAGCAAATTTATCCCCGTAACGGTTGAAAGCCTGGATGAATGCCACTATCGCTCCGGAAGAGACGTTCTTACTTTATATTATAATAACTTCCCGGACTCTGACCTCCTTACCGGTAAATCACTGGTAATCGGCGGAAGCCACCAGGTGAACAAATTGTCTGAAGACAGCGACTCCTACTTCGGAGATCTCAGTGCTATCATGCTTCAGAATATGCCGTTCTACGGAAACATGATCCGTACTCCAGACCTCTCCATCGCGCTGATGGATGAGTGGGAGGAGAAAATTGAACGTATGGCCAATGCCGTTATACATGAAAATGTGACCAGCATTGCCGGCGTACCTACCTGGACCATCGTACTCATCAAAAGAATCTTCGAGCTGACCGGCACAGATAACCTGGCCGATGTTTGGCCTAGTATAGAACTTTATATGCATGGTGGTGTGAGCTTCACGCCATATCGCGAACAGTTCAAAAAGCTGATTCGCAAACCCACTATGTATTACCAAGAAACCTATAATGCATCTGAAGGCTTCTTCGCCGCACAGGATGTTATAGGCGAAGAAGGATTGCTCCTCTTCCTCAACCATGGCATATTCTATGAATTTATGCCGATGGAGGAACTAGGTAAGGAGAATCCGCGCACACTCCAACTGCAAGAAGTGGAACTGGGTAAGAACTACGCCCTGGTTATTAGTACCAATGGCGGTTTGTGGAGATACCTGGTAGGCGATACCATTCAGTTTACTTCACTGTTGCCATACAGGATTAAAGTGAGCGGACGTACCAAATCGTTTATCAACGCCTTCGGGGAAGAGGTAATCGTGGAAAACTCCGATATTGCAGTAGCAAAAGCCTGTGAAGCAACCGGTGCTATCGTGAATGATTACACGGCCGCTCCAGTTTACTTCAGTGATAAAGGGAATGGTGGCCACGAATGGCTCGTGGAATTCGACAAAGCACCAGATGACCTGAATAAGTTCATCCAAGTGCTAGACTCGACACTCAAATCAATCAATTCTGATTACGAAGCCAAACGCCATAAGGATATTGCGCTCCGTATGCCAGTTGTACATACACTGCCACAAGGAACCTTCTGCGAATTTTTGAAAAGCAAAGGGAAACTAGGTGGCCAGCATAAAGTACCACGACTCAATAACGACCGTAATTACCTGGAGGAAATCCTCCGCTTTGCGGCCACTAATATGAATGCTTAAAAACCTATCAACAATACAATGAAATTACTGGAGAACAAAGTAGCGATTGTAACTGGCGCTAGCCGTGGCATCGGAGAAGCTATTGCCTTGAAATTTGCCGCACAGGGCGCTCATGTGGCCTTCACATATGTAAGCTCCGACGAAAAAGCCAAAATCCTGGAAGAAAAACTGCAAGCGTTCGGTGTTAAAGCCAAAGCTTATAAGTCCAATGCCGGTGTATATGAAGAATGTGAAGTACTGGTAGCAGAAGTGCTGAAAGAATTCGGTTCTATCGACATCTGCGTAAACAATGCAGGTATTTCCAAAGATAATCTGCTGCTTCGTTTAAGCCAGGATCAGTGGGACGATGTGATGGATATCAACCTGAAAAGCGTGTACAACATGACCAAACAGGTGATTCGCCCAATGATGAAGGCAAAAAGCGGTTCTATTATCAACATGAGCTCCGTTATCGGTATCATGGGTAATGCAGGCCAGAGCAGCTATGCCGCTTCTAAAGCAGGTATCATCGGTTTCTCTAAATCTATCGCACAAGAGCTGGGCAGCCGCAACATCCGTTGCAATTCCGTTGCTCCTGGATTTATCGAAACAGATATGACCAGCTACCTGAAAGAAGGAGAAGCTGCTTCTAATTATATCTCGAAAATTCCTTTGGCAAGATTCGGTACTCCTGAAGATATCGCTAATGTGTGCCTGTTCCTGGCTTCTGACCTCAGCAGCTATGTGACTGGCCAGACCATCAGCGCATGTGGTGGATTGTGCATGTAATCTTCTAATAAACTATACTGCCAGTCGTCCTTGCCCAGCGGGCAGTGACGACGAAAAAGATAAAAAATGAGCGTGACGTCGGCAGACGTCACGCTCGTTTTTTTGATACAGCTTTTTATTTATAGCCAGGGATTGTATTTTAGGGCTTCAGTGAACAGACTTTATCCGCAAGACGGATATATTTTCCATATTTTGAAATTCAATATTTCTTACATGCTACAGCAACCATCTCACTCCCGATTCATAAAAAGAGGATTGATAATGGCAGGACTCAGCTTCGGACTGTTTGGGACTACCTTCGCCCAACAACTGAAATACACTGCCGGCAACAATTCCTGGAATCCCGACTCTTTGGGCAACCATCGGGTAGTGGTCACTTTTAACGGCACCGGAAATGCAGCTAGGGTAGTCATTCCATGGCGCCGCCGCGATGAGAATCCGGAAGCAAAACGCATTATCATCCAGGATGCAAAAACAAAAGGAAAGGTCACCAATACGAAAACCCTTTCCATCAACCGTGAACAAGGGGATATCGTATTTGAACCTACTTCAGGAAAAGGAGAGTACTACATCTACTACATGCCTTATAAAAATGAAGGCCGCTCCAATTATCCTAAAGGAGTTTATCTAGCACCAGAGGAAACCGCATCTTCCAACTGGTCACAGGCTATTCCTGCCAACCTGAAACCCAATGCCACTGTTAAGGAAATCGAATCTGTGGATGCTTTCAATAGCTATTTCCCTATGGAAGTCATTGCCACAGCAGCAGAGAAGAAGGCATTACTCCTGAAACATCCCGGCGCAGGATACCTGTTATTCCCGGAAGACAGAGAGTTTCCCATCAAAATGACCGATGAGCTGCCACAGCGATGGATCCAAAAAGGACCGTCTCAATCCTTCAAAGGCCAGGCGGATAAAGGAGAATACTATGCTTTCCAATTAGGGATCTACGCGCTGAAAGGGTTGAACGATGTGAAAATCACATTTTCTGATCTGAAAACAGCCGATGGAAAAGCAATTCCGTCTTCCCAAATCAGTTGTATTAATACTACTGGTACTACCTACGATGCTCGTCCGTTTACCAACCAGGTAAATATAGAGGAAGGTAAAATCCAGGCACTCTGGTGTGGTATTGATGTACCGCAACAAGCGCAGCCAGGCAATTACCTGGGAATTGTGACCATCAAACCGGAAGGCATGCCTGCAATGCCTGTGCGTGTATACCTCACCGTTACACCGAAGCTGGCTGTTAACGGAGGCTTCAACGAACCATGGAAACAAACCCGCCTGAAATGGCTCAACTCCACACTGGCACAAGATAACGCAGTGATTGCGCCGTACACACCACTGGTGCTGAAAGATAGTGTTATCAGTCTGCTCGGCAGGAAGGTAGGTATCAACAAAGATGGTTTCCCGTCTCAAATACAAACTTTCTTTACACCAGAAATGACGGAGATGACGGATAAACCAAGGAATCTCCTCACAGAAGCTATCCATTTCCACTTTATCAGTGCAGGCGATGGCAAAGACCTCAAATGGCAAAACCAAGGTTGGAAAGTGCAATCGCAAGATGCAGGTAAAATTACCTGGAATGCGCTGAATACGGCTCCTGGTCTGCAAATGGAAGTGAATGCGGCAATGGAATTCGACGGTTATATGGAGTTCACGGTGAAAGTGACCGCTACAGACGAAGTGAAGCTGAAAGACGTAACCATGCATATTCCGTTCGAAACTTCTGTGGCGAAATATATGATGGGCCTGAATCAGAAAGGGGGCCTGCGTCCGGAGAAAATCGACTGGAAATGGGATGTGAAAAACAAAAACCAGGATGGTGCCTGGGTAGGTGATGTCAATGCCGGTCTGCAGTTCACCCTGCGTGATGAACACTATGTACGACCGCTGAATACTAACTTCTATCTGCAGAAACCTTTGCTGCTGCCAACTTCCTGGGGGAATGATAATAAAGGAGGGATTACCATCGGCCTGAAAGGCAAATCTATTCTCGCCAACGCATATACTGGCGAACGTACGATGCACAAAGGCGATGTGTTATATTATAACTTCCATCTCATCGTTACACCTTTCCACAAACTCAATACAGATTTGCAATGGTCTACCCGGTTTTTCCACAAATATCAAAACTTGGATTCCATCAAGGCTACAGGTGCTACAGTGGTGAATATCCATCATGGAAATGAAATTAATCCTTGGATCAACTACCCATTCATTGAGTGGAAGAAAATGAAGGATTATATAGATGCCGCACACAGTAAGGGTTTGAAGGTGAAAATCTACAATACCGTGCGTGAGTTGTCTAACCATGCTTGGGAAACCTTCCCACTGCGTAGTCTGGGTCATGAAGTATACAGTCCTGGTAAAGGTGGCGGTTTCTCCTGGTTGCAAGAGCATGTTGGGAAAGACTACATCGCAGCCTGGTTTGTACCGGAAGATAAAGATGCTGCAATTATCAACAGTGGCATGAACCGCTGGCATAACTATTATGTAGAAGGTATGAACTGGCTGGTACAGAATGTAGGAATCGACGGTATCTACTTGGATGATGTGGCCTTTGATCGCGTCACCATGAAGCGTATCAAGCGTGTACTCACACAGGATGGTCATCCAGGCATTATTGATCTGCATTCCGCCAATCAATACAATAAATCCGATGGCTTTATCAACAGTGGCATGTTGTACATGGAGCATTTTCCTTATCTGAACAGACTTTGGTTCGGCGAGTATTTCGACTATGAGCATAATGCTCCGGATTTCTTCCTGACAGAGGTTAGCGGTATTCCGTTCGGTCTGATGGGAGAGATGCTGCAAGATGGTGGTAATCCATGGAGAGGTATGGTGTATGGCATGACGAATCGTATGCCATGGTCTGATAATGCAGATCCACGCCCTATCTGGAAAGTTTGGGACGATTTCGGCATGCAGGGAACGAAGATGGTAGGATATTGGGTAGACACGAATCCGGTAAAAACAGATAATCCACTGGTGCCAGCTACCATCTACCGTAAGGAGGGAGCTGTATTGGTATCATTGGCCAGTTGGGCGCCGGAAGATACTAACATACATTTGAATATCGACTGGAAGGCATTAGGAATAGATCCTTCCAAAGCTACTATCACAGCACCGGATGTACGTAATTTCCAACAAGGCCAAGTGTTTGGCAAAGATGCCGCTATCCCGGTTGTTAAAAACAAGGGATGGTTGCTGATAATAAAATAGATTTTTTTGCATAAACAAAACGCCCACTGCAGATGCAGTGGGCGTTTTTGTTTATCTGTCTCCGGTCCGCAGGACCGGAGACAGATAAACAAGGTCAAAAATCTAATATCTTTTTCCTGGGATTTCTACTCTAAACGTTTCCACACATTTTCTATCCTGTAAAGTAACATATACTGTTTTCCCATCTTTATCGCCGAAAGTGAGGTTGCTGCATTGTTTGCCTTTCAACGGAATTTCTCTAATCAGCTCTCCCTTTGGATTCAATATGGCAATGGTGCCTTTTCCCCATCTGGCGATATAGAGATTGCCATGCTTGTCGCACTTCATGCCATCGAAGCCATAGTCGGGAAAAGTAGCGAAAAGCGTTTTACCAGAAATGTTTCCGTCTTTATCCACATTGTACTTCCATACTTTACGTTGGATGCTCTCATTTACATAGAGCGTTTTCTCATCAGGGCTTAGTTCAATGCCATTCGTAGTGCCCATATTGGTTTCCAGTAGTACTGGTTTACGGTTTTTATCGATGCGCCAAAGTTGGCCAGTACTGTTTTTCCAGTTGGGGTCTGAGGCGAAAATCTGATCTTTCTTATTGATACAGAGGTCATTAGGCTGATTGAACTGGTCGGAATGAGCATACACGCTTATTTTGCGGTTTTTCATATCTACCATCAGCACATTATGTCCTTTGAAATCGGGGAGGAACATATTGCCTTTGCTATCGAAGTTGACGCTGTTCCCAATGCTGCTGTCGGGTAGTGTAACAAAGATCTCACCGGTACCGGTATGGGTATTGATTTTACCTACGGTGCCATCTTTCTGAAAGTTGACTACATAGAAATTCCCGGCCTTATCGAAGTTGGGACCTTCTATATTGACAGAGAACATATTTTCTGCTGTCAGGTCTTTGGCTGTGTAGAGTGGGGTAGTGGGCTTACTTTGCTGAGAGAATGCAGACAGGCTACCACTTGCGAGTAGCGCCAGCATGTATATTTTTTTCATGTGAGATTTTTTTGCTGCTTTAAAATAGTGAACAAATCCAAAAAAATTATTTTTGATTGATATAGGGAGATGCCTGTCGCTATTGGGTTCCACAACCCCGTCGATAAATTGGGACATCAACACCCATTTTCGTTGTATGGAGTTTTACTACTTTTGCCCGCATGATTCACGTTTCGGAGTTTAAAGATCTGGCACACTTGACCATTCATAAAGTGGGTAATTCGTCTAATGAGGAAATGCTGCTTTGTTCCAAGGCACCGTTGCAACTGGAGGATGAAACTATCAGTCAATTACTGATTACTTACTTCATTCAGCCATTCACAAAAACAGCGGAATTTTTCCGTTTTTTTCATGAAGCGGATTTACAACTGAATGAAATATTTCAATATTGTCGACGTATATTTGAAGACCAAAGTGAGTTTCAAGAGCAGTCTGTAAATATTGCCAAACATCTATATAAACACTCCACCCATCCCAAAATAAAGGGGGGAGAGCTCTATATAGGCTACTTTAGCAAATGTCAGGTGGATGGAGAAGAGGTCCCCGCAATCGGAATCTTCAAATCAGAAAACAGGGATACTTACCTTAAAGTCTTTCTTGAAGACGAGAATTACCAGGTAAACTATGAAGACGGCATTAATATTAATAAACTTGACAAAGGATGCCTGGTCTTTAACGTAGAAGAAGAAGACGGATATAAAGTAAGTGTGGTAGACAGTGTCAGCAAGCAAACAGAGGCTGTATACTGGAAAGATGCCTTCCTACAGGTAATGCGCCGGGAAGACAGTTATCACCAAACCGAAACAGCAGTGAACATGTGTAAGCAGTTTATCCATAATAAACTGCCCACGGAGTATGAAATGGACAGAGTAGATCAAGTGGATCTTCTGAATAAATCAGCCGCATACTTTAAAGAAAAGGAGCATTTCCAAGTAGATGACTTTGCGAATGAAGTGTTAGGACACCCCGATGCGATAGCATCCTTCCGGGAGTACAGAAATGAGTATCAGCAAGCGTATCAGCAGGAAATTCCGGATGAATTTGAGATATCAGCGCCCGCAGTGAAAAAGCAGCAGAAAGTGTTTAAGAGTGTATTGAAGCTGGACTCCAATTTTCATATCTATATTCATGGCAACCGAGAGATGATTGAGAAAGGATTTGACGAAGCCACTAACCTACACTATTATAAACTTCTTTTTGAGAATGAAGCATAGTGTATCCAAAAAGATATTTAAAAGTTTCTCATAAGCAAAAACCAATTATTAACAAAGGCTGCTCCATCTGGGCGGCCTTTTTATGTTGAGAAAGCGTTTTTGCTACAGGTCATAAAAAAAACCGGCTGCATGTGCAGCCGGTTTTTTTAGTTTTTATTATTGCTGTTGCCAGCATTGTTATTATTGTTGTTTGGATTGGAAGGCTTTGGTTTGTTTTGTTTTGGTGGTCTGCGGTCCTGTTTAGGTGGCTGACCTTGTCCTTCTCTTTCCTGTTTAGGCCCTTGTTGTTGTGGGCGGTTTTGTTGTTGATCGCGGTTAGGTCGGTTTTGTTGGCCTCCCTGGTTTTGCTGGCCGCCTTGTTTTTGTTGTGGGCGGTTTTCCTGCTTTTGTTTGTGGCGATCTTGGTGGCGGTTTTCCTGTTTGGGAGCTTGTCCTTTGGGCTCCTGTTTAGGGCCTTCGTTACGCTGGCCTCCTTGTTTAGGATGATCCGCTTTCTGTTGTTTTTGTTTGTCCTTGTCTTTCTGTTTGCGTTTCTGGACGGTTTTCTCCAGAGATTTCAGACTGATTTGTCCTACTACGTCTGCAAAGCCAAGGTCAGTTTCTTTCGGTTTGTTCACATTTACCATCTCAACGGCTTTCAGGTCGTCAGGTTTGATACCTTGTTTATTGAGATGTCTGATTTCTTTTGCTCTTTGGATGGTCAGCGGGTATTGTTTGTTGCTGCCTTCATAAGAGTACCACATCAGGCTTTTGAAGATGTCTCGTTTCTGAAGGGTGGCTACGCCGCCTGCGGTTTCGATAATATCCGCATCATCCGGGAAGTCCTTCAAGGCATCCATATAAGTATCCAGTTCATAGTTGAGGCAGCATTTGAGGCGGCCGCATTGTCCCGATAACTTTGCCTGGTTGATGGAAAGGTTCTGATAACGGGCAGCGGTAGTATTCACGCTTTTGAAATCAGAGAGCCAGGTGGAGCAGCAGAGCTCACGTCCGCAGCTACCGATGCCTCCTACTTTTCCAGCTTCCTGACGAGCACCTATCTGGCGCATCTCCACTTTAGCGCGGAATTCGGATGCATACACCTTAATCAGTTCGCGGAAGTCAACTCTATCATCCGCAGTGTAAAAGAACGTTGCTTTTCGGCCATCGGCCTGAATTTCGACCTCAGTGAGTTTCATTTCGAGCCCCAGGTTGCGGGCTAATGCCCTTGACTTTATCAGTGCTTCCTTTTCTCGGGCTTTATTATCACTCATTCGCTGCAAGTCATCTTGAGTGGAGCGACGCAGGACTTTTTTTACTTCGGGTGTATCCTCTGCGCGTCGTTTTTTCATTTGTAGTTTTACCAATTCGCCCGTTAGGCTAACTGATCCCACATCAAAGCCGCTGATTCCTTCAACAGTTACCATTTCTCCTTTATCAAAATGTTGTCTGGTAACGTTACGGTAAAAATCCTTGCGGCTGCCGTGGTTAAAACTTACTTCAATTATGTCAAATGGTGCTAAGCTATCTGCAAGTGGAATATTGGACAACCAATCAAACACATTCAGTCTGTTACAACCTCCTGTACTGCATCCTCCGTTACTCTTGCATCCCGACGGCTTACCATCTACACCCGTACCACATCCGGCACAAGCCATATTATTAATTAGTTTAAATTTTAGAAATAAGCATTTCAGGTCATTCTAATCATTAATATACAGTATTCCTGCAATAAAAACAAAAAGACGGAAAGCAGCAAAGATAAGGAAAAGGCCGAGGATATGGCCCCTAAAGTCAAACGGTTATTATATTACAGGCAAAGCTTTCTTTTTGAATATATATTGTAGCTTGATGGACAGTGCATGAAAGAGCATTTTAGCATTGGCATTACGCTCAATATGATAATAGGCATTATCAAGTGTATCTACTATCTGCTCCATTTGTTCCAGGTTGGCCAATTTTAACAATTTGGCAGAAAAGTCCATTTCGTCTTCGGAAAAGGCGAGCTGACTTCTATCTATAAATTGCAGACGGATCGTATGTTCCAGCAAATTGATAAAATACCGGAGGAATTGCTTCTGGTTTTCACGACCTGTTTTAGCGCTGGAAATGCCTTCAATCCATTCCTGCAAGGCAATTCGGTTACCAGTAAATATATAATTCAGCCAGTTACGCAGTAATTCATGGTAGTCGTCGTCGGAGTGCTGGAGGAGATAAACTGCCTCGCGGTAATTACCAGCGGTAATGGTAGCAATCTGTTGGGCCCTAGCAGGAGGTACTTTTCCACGTTCTACGAGCGACTTCACCATTTCTTCTTTGGCAATAGGATTCACTTTCACCAGGTGCGTGCGAGATAAAATGGTGGCCAGGATCTGTTCCTGATTTTCTGCTACCAAGATAAAGAGGGTATTTACAGGAGGCTCCTCGATTAATTTAAGGAGTCTATTCCCTTCATTGCCAAGGTATTCCGGCAGCCACATCAAGAGAATTTTATACCCGCTTTCGAAGCTTTTCAGGTTCAGTTTGCGGATAATATCCTGGCATTCATTGGCGGTAATATTACCCTGTTTGTTTTCCGCGCCGATGAATTGCAGCCAGTCGTATGCATTGCCGTATGGATTTGTGGAGACAAACTCCCTCCATTCGTTAATATAATCCGTGCTAACAGGTTTGTCGCCCGCTTTGCGCGGGATGACTGGGTAAGAGAAGTGAATATCTGGATGGATATATTGAGATGCTTTTATGCAGCCGGGACATTGTCCACAAGGGCCTTGCGGCTGTTTGTTTTCACAAACGAGGTACTGCGTAAATGCCAGTCCCAGCGGCAACCCACCGGCGCCTTCTGGCGCCAGCAAAATCAGTGCGTGACTGAGGCGGTTTTGCTGAACGGATTGTATCAGTTGATTGGCAACGGCAGATTGTCCTATTACGTCAGTGAAAAGCATGCCGCAAGATAATAAAAACGCTGTAAACCTTATTTCGTCAGCGAGAGGTAGCAGGTATTCTGGAATACGCCTTCGCCCTTCACGTTATTAGCTGCCTTAAAATAATAGTACCCTGTCACTGTTTTCTTTTTTGGATTTATCCGAGTAATGGTGACACTGGAAGTATCTGTTTGCAAATAATCATATCCATATGCGGTAGGGGTACGTACGCCTGCTACTACCAGTCCTCCTTGCTGTCCTGTATTTCGGGAGTATTGGTAGGTTTTAAATTGAATACTATCATTCATGAGTTCCTCATCTGGGTATATTCCATCATTAATATTAATAATGATTTTCATGCTGTCATTTATGGCTTCCATGCTAAGGTATTTGCGACCACCGCTGTCGGTTTCTTGGCGAAACAACACACTGCTAGACAGATTCAGGTTTCTGATGGTGCCTCCTGAAGATACATTGAAAACCATTTCTGGACAGTTGATAACTGGTGTATCTACTGGATTTTGACAGGACGGAAGGAAGTGCATACAAGTAAGTATCACAAGACATGGCCGTAGATACAATAAAAAATGCTTCATTGTTAATTTTACTAGGTGTAATAATACCTACCCACGGGAACGGACATACGAAACCAAGGGTAAATTTTTAGTTTACACAAAGCTGGCAAAAGGAATATGTGAGGAGGTTGAAAATTATTTCTTCTCTATAGCTGCAATCACTTCTGGCGCCTCAGGCTGTGTTTTCGGTGAGAATACAGCA
The DNA here is from genome assembly GCF_019236475.1 of Chitinophaga sp. Classification (GTDB taxonomy): domain Bacteria; phylum Bacteroidota; class Bacteroidia; order Chitinophagales; family Chitinophagaceae; genus Chitinophaga. Next base: position 497,345 of record NZ_JAFAIX010000012.1, on the reverse strand, counting down.
ACTAGGTTCCCTTTTTCGTCAAGCAGGTATTTCTGGAAATTCCAGGTTACTTCTGCCGGTTCGAAGTGTTTGGCTTTACTTTCTTCCAGCAGCCACTTGTAGAGAGGATGGATATCCGCACCTTTTACTGAAATTTTTGCTGCCATTGGAAAGGTAACGGCATATTTCTTAGTGCAGAATTCCTGAATTTCCTTGTTGGAGCCAGGTTCTTGGCTACCGAAATTATTTGCGGGGAAACCTATGATTACCAGATTGTTCTGGTATTTTTTGTAGAGTTTTTCGAGGCCTTCGTACTGGGGAGTATTGCCACAAAGGGAGGCCGTATTTACTATCAGTATTTTCTTACCCTTGAATTTGGCAAAATCAATCTTGCCACCATCTACCGCATCTACTTTGAAATCATAAATATGAGAGGCTGCGGCGGCGAAAATCATAAAAATTGATAGTATGGTTAATTTAAACATGATAGTAAAATTAGTAGTTAGCGTTAACAAAGATATGGTCGTTCAGAATACCTAAAGTTAACTAACCATTATTAAAAATTTGTTCTTTTTTTTAGCTCCAGGCATAGGCCAGGCAACAAACGCTGACATGAGCGCCTGCCTGTTGCAACGCGTGGCAGCATGCTTCCGTGGTGGCGCCTGTAGTCAGCACATCGTCTACCAGTAAGACATGTTTGCCTTTGGCTGTGGCCGCAGCTTGAAACACATTGCTAACATTTTCCCAACGTCCCGTTCTATCTTTGCGCGTTTGTGTACTGGTAGTAACGCATTTTTGCAGAAAATTATTTAAAACAGGTTTTTTGATAATGGTAGAAATGCCTTCCGCCAGGAGTGCGGCTTGATTATAACCGCGTTTTCGCTGTTTGCGGGCATGCATAGGAACCGGTACCACCGCATCAATTTCGTATATCCATTTACTTTGGAGGAGCATGGCGCCCACTTTTTTACCCATATAGACTGCCAGATCCGGCCGCTGTTTGTATTTAAACAGATGGATAAGGCGCTGCATACCGGAAGACGGCGAATAATAATAAGCTGCTGTGGCATGTTGTACCACGCATCTCCCCCAAAAAATTTTTTCGACAAGATTATTGTCCATCAGGTGAAACTGCGTTTCCGGCAGGTTGTTCATACAGGAAATACATAGTTTTTCCTGGGGGCTAGAGAGGTCAGTGCCGCAAATATCACAGCAATGAGGGTAGAAAAGATCTACCAATGGAGTTAACAAACGGGATATCATAAATACAATGGTTAAGCAGATTAGAATAGCTGTTGGTAGACTTCCTCTACTCGACCCACAGCAATCACTTCGATATTGAATTTACTGAAATCTATTCCTTTCTTGTTGTATCGGGAGATGAATATTTTATCAAAGCCCAATTTTTCTGCTTCCGCAATACGTTGCTCTATCCGGTTGACGGCACGTATCTCCCCACTTAATCCTACTTCTCCAGCAAAACATACTTTGTTGGGTAGTGCATTATCTTCATAGGAACTCAGCAACGCACATAAAACAGCTAGGTCGATGGCTGGATCTTCCACACGAATACCTCCAGCAATATTGAGAAACACATCTTTGACGCCGAAATGGAAACCGCCTCTTTTCTCCAACACTGCCAGCAAGAGTTGTAGTCTGCGCAAATCAAAACCAGTAGCAGTACGTTGAGGCGTACCATAAACGGACTGCGTAACCAGTGCTTGCACTTCCACGAGGAGTGGGCGCATACCTTCCATGGTAGCGGAAATAGCGACACCGCTCAACAAATCATCTCGTTGTGAAATGAGAATTTCAGACGGATTGGTAACTTGTCTCAGCCCGGTACCAGTCATTTCATAAATGCCCAATTCGGCAGTTGATCCAAAGCGATTTTTTATCGTTCGTAAGATGCGATATGCATAATGCTGATCGCCTTCAAACTGCAGTACTGTGTCTACCATGTGCTCTAAAACTTTCGGACCTGCAATAGAACCATCTTTGGTGATATGCCCGATCAAGAAAACTGGCGTATTGCTTTCTTTTGCAAATCGTTGGAGTTCAGCAGTTGTTTCTCTAATCTGGGAAACGCTGCCGGGAGCGGATTCTATGAAGGGTGATTGTAGTGTCTGGATAGAATCTACGATCACCAGTTGAGGTTGTAGTTTTTTAATTTCTTGGAAGATGGTTTGTGTAGATGTTTCCGTTAGCAAATAAAACTGTTCATTAGAAGCACGGATGCGATCCGCTCTCATTTTGATTTGCTGTTCACTTTCTTCTCCACTGATATAGAGTGTTTTAACATCTTTCAGTTGCAGTGCATTTTGGAGGAAGAGTGTAGACTTACCGATACCTGGTTCACCACCAACGAGAACGAGGGAACCGGCCACGATACCGCCTCCCAGCACGCGGTTGAGTTCATTGTCGGGAGTCAGTAATCGTTTTTCAGCGATGGTTTGTACCTCCGACAGACTAATAATTTTTTGCGTGCGCGCAAGTGGGTTATCATTCGTTTTCCATTCCTGTTTTGCAGGTATATCTTTTTGAATGCGTTCTTCAACGAAAGTATTCCATTGTCCGCAACTTGGACATTTACCATTCCATTTAGCAGATTCGTATCCACAACTTTGACAGAAAAAAGCGGTTCTTATTTTACTCATAATAGTATAAAAAGAGAGGGTACAAGGTAAGGAGATTTCAAAAAAACGGGGTGTGGGAATTCCTAAAATGAGAAAAGAGCCAAACGGAAGATTCCGCTGACTCTTTCTACTTACTAACCCATTAAATTCAGGTCTAAATTACTAAATGGCTTCAGAATAAAAAAGTTTATTTAATCGATGTGAATAACTTTTGATGTATTTTTCTAATGTTAGAAAGTGGCTGCCATCGCTTGTTTGAGCCAGTATTTTGGTCCAATATTACTTTCAATGACAAGCCATAAAATGTTGATAAATAGGGTAGCTGGCATGTAAAATTGTATATGAAATCTGGGTAATCTCAGGGACTACTACGACTGACAAATAGGCTGGTTTTTGCGCAAAAAAATTTCAATTTCGCCAATATGGCAGTGTTAATTTTATGGATGAACGGAAAGGCAGAAGGATGAGGAAGGTATGACAGGGAGATGCTAAATAATCCTTAAATTGGATAGCGTGGAAAGGTTTTTGACCCGTGTTAGCCTGTAATATTCTGTAAAAAATTTGCATATGACACCAGGAATTTTGTTTGTTTCATTGATTTTTGTGGGGATCAGTATGCTGGTTGGCTATATTTTAAAGAGCCGTTTCAAAGAGTATAGTGAGATACCCACCTCCTCCGGCATGACCGGGCGGGAAATAGCTGAGAAGATGTTGAGGGACAATCAGATATATGATGTTCAGGTAAGATCCGTAGATGGATTTTTATCGGATCACTATAATCCGGCTGATAAGACGGTTAATCTGAGTCCGGATGTATATAATGGGGCCAATGTGGCTGCTGCGGCAGTAGCGTCCCATGAATGTGGGCATGCTGTGCAGCATGCGGCACATTATCCTTGGTTAGGGATGAGGTCTAGGCTGGTACCAATCGTACAGGTAAGTGCCAATTTGGTGAATTGGGTATTGCTGATAGGTATTATGATGGTGAACCGGTTTCCGCAGTTATTATTAGTAGGTATTGTATTATTTGCGGTAACAACCGTGTTTTCCGTGGTGACATTACCGGTAGAATTTGACGCATCTCGGAGGGCTTTGGCTTGGCTGGATAATAGCAAAGTAATGGCGAAAGGCGAGCATGATAAGGCTAAAAATGCCCTTTGGTGGGCAGCTATGACTTATGTAGTAGCCGCTTTAGCTTCGATTGCCACCTTATTCCAGTACCTGATGATTTTCTTAGGAGCCCGGAACAGGAATTAAAGAAAGATATTATATAACCAGGAGCCGGTCCGGTTGAGGCCGGCTTTTTTGTGTCGATATATTATTGAAAAACAAGTTATCAACTGTGATTTTAGGGGCTGTTAATAACTTTTAGACAAATTCTTTATTGAGCATCAATTAGTTGCAAAGGTACCATGCAAAAAAGTGGTAGAAATGTATGGTAATTAGAAATGGGGAATGTACCTTTGCACTCCCTCATTATGGGGGAATTGTTTACAAGACGTAATCTTTATCGTATACAACAATGAACACATTAAGTTTTAAAACAAAATCGGCTAACGACGCTTACGTAAAGCGTGACTGGTACATTGTAGATGCTACCAATCTGACACTTGGCAGGGTTGCTGCTAAAATGGCCGCTATTTTAAGAGGTAAGAATAAACCTTACTATACTCCTCATACTGATTGCGGTGACAACATCATCGTTATCAATGCAGAAAAAATTGTGCTGACTGGTAACAAAATGGATGAGAAAGAATACATCCATTACACTGGTTTTCCAGGTGGTCAGAGAATTGAACTGGCAAAGGACCTGATTCGTCGTCGTCCTGAGGTTATGATTGAGAAAGCTGTAAAAGGTATGCTGCCTAAAAATCGCCTGGGTCGCAAAATGTACAAAAAACTGTTTGTATATGCTGGCGCTGAACATCCTCACGCAGCTCAGAAACCACAACCTTTAACTTTCTAATTTTCTCTGATACATGGAAAAGCAAAAAAATACAATAGGTCGTCGTAAGGAAGCGGTTGCCCGTGTTTATATCAACAAAGGTACCGGTAACATTACTGTAAACGACAAAGATTATAAAAACTACTTTTCTCTGATCTACCTGCAAAATCAGGTGGAACTGCCTTTAAAAACCATCGAAGCGGTTGATAAATTCGATCTGAAAGTGAATGCACAGGGTGGTGGTATCAAAGGTCAGGCAGAAGCTATTAAACTGGGTATCGCTCGCGCACTGTGCGAAGTGAATCCAGAGTTCCGTCCTGCACTGAAAGCGGCTGGTCTGCTGAAACGTGATCCAAGAGCAGTAGAACGTAAGAAACCAGGTAAAGCGAAAGCAAGAAGAAGCTTCCAGTTCTCTAAACGCTAATATTTTTGAGCTGTTGGCGGATACGTATCATTCTTTCCGCCGACAGTTATATTATTTGATCCTTTTAATTGAGCAATATAAACATGGAAAATAATACCTCATTGCAGCAGCAGTTACTGGAGGCAGGCGTTCACTTCGGACACCTGAAGAAAAAATGGAATCCGAAAATGCTGCCTTATATTTTCGCAGAAAAGAAAGGTATTCATATCATTGATCTGAACAAAACCGTAGAAGGTTTACAGGAAGCAGCATCTGCCCTGAAATCTATCGCAAAAAGCGGTAAAAAGATCATGTTCGTTGCAACTAAAAAGCAAGCGAAAGAAATCGTAGCAGATGCTGCGCGTAACATCAACATGCCTTTCGTAACTGAAAGATGGTTAGGTGGTATGCTCACTAACTTCGCTACTATCCGTAAGAGTGTGAAGAAAATGCAGAGCATCGAAAAAATGCTGGCTGACGGAACTTTCGACAACATCACTAAAAAAGAACGTCTGACTTTAAGCCGTGATAAAGAGAAAATGGAGAAAGTGCTGGGTGGTATCGCTCAACTGGCACGCGTTCCAGCTGCTCTGTTCCTGGTAGATATCTCCCACGAACACATCGCTCTGGCTGAAGCAAAACGTCTGGGTATCGTTACCTTCGGTATGGTGGATACTAACTCCGATCCTACCAAAGTTGACTTCGCAATCCCTGCGAACGACGATGCTACCAAATCAATTGCTATCATCACTAGCTATATCTGCGCAGCTATCGCAGAAGGTCTGTCTGAAAGAGCTAACGAAAAAACTGAAGAAGTAGAAGAGGAAGAAGAAGCAGACGATAAAGCACGTAAATTCGAGGTTGAAGGCGGTGAAGAGAAAGGTGAAAGAGGTCGCAGACCAGGTGGCGGCGGTGGCCGTGGCCAAGGTGGCGGACAAAACCGTGGCGGTGGCCAGGGTGGTCAAAACCGTGGTGGTGGCCAGAACCGTGGCGGTGGTCAAGGCGGTCAACGTCGTCCTTCCAACGCTGGTGGCGGTCAACGCAAACCAGGTGGTGCAAGATAATAACTACTGATACAAATTACGAATTGCGTGCTTGCCGGACTATTCCTGCAAAAACGTAATTCGTAATTTGAGTTTAATAACAGCTCAATTTTAAAACTTAAACTTAATATAACTCATGGCAACAATTACAGCTGCTGATGTTAACAAACTGCGTCAGCAAACTGGTGCTGGTATGATGGATTGCAGAAAAGCACTGGTAGAAAGTGAAGGTGATTTCGAAAAAGCAGTAGACTACCTGCGTAAAAAAGGCCAGAAAGTAGCTGCGCTGCGTTCCGACCGCGAAACCAAAGAAGGTGTTATCATCGCAAAAACTTCTGCTGATGGTAAATCCGGTGTGATCGTAGGTCTGGGTTGTGAAACTGACTTCGTTGCTAAAAACGAAGACTTCGTAAAATTTGCTCAGTCTATCGTTGACCTGGCACTCGCTAACGGTATCACAACTGTAGATGCCCTGAACGCTGCTCAGCTCGATGGCGCTACCGTTGCTGATAAAGTGAACGACCAAGTTGCGAAAATCGGTGAGAAAATCACCCTGAACAAATTCGAATTCGTTACTGGCGGCGGCGTTACTGCTTACATCCACGGTAACTACCGTATGGGCGTACTGGTTGCTTTCAGCAAACCAGTGTCTGAAGAAGTAGGTAAAGACATTGCTATGCAAATCGCTGCAATGAACCCTATCGCTGTTGATCCAGAAAGCGTTCCTGCTGACCTGATCGCTCGCGAAAAAGATATCGCTGTTGAACAGGTGAAAGCTGAAGGCAAACCTGCTGAAATGGCTGAAAAAATCGCTGCAGGTAAAGTGAACAAATTCTTTAAAGAAAGCACCCTGGTTCAACAGGCTTTCGTTAAGGATAATAACAAATCTGTTGCTGATTACCTGAAATCCGTAGATGCTGATCTGAAAGTGACCGGCTTTAAGCGTATCGCTTTAGGTTAATCTAATCATATTATAAAAAAGGAGAGAACGAAAATTTCTCTCCTTTTTTTTGCATATAGGTTTTCAACACCAGCGTTTTTTCGGAAATTAGTCTGGTTAAAATCACAATCTTACAATATCTTATAGCGTCATGTTGCCAAAGTACAAGCGAATTTTGCTCAAACTGAGCGGTGAGGCCCTCATGGGTGAAGGAAATTATGGAATTGATCCGAAAGTGATTACTCAATATGCCTATGACATCAAAGCTGTTACCGACCTTGGCGTCCAGGTAGCTATCGTTATAGGTGGAGGTAATATCTACCGCGGTATGAATGAAGCCGAAACCGGTATTGAAAGAGCACAGGGTGACTATATGGGCATGCTGGCTACTGTGATCAATGGAATGGCCATGCAAAGCGGCCTGGAAAGAATTGGCCTCTACACCCGCTTGCAATCTGCCATCAAAATGGAACAAATCGCAGAACCTTATATCCGCCGCCGCGCTATCCGCCACGTGGAAAAAGGTCGCGTAGTAATCTTCGGGGCCGGAACAGGCAACCCTTACTTTACAACTGATACCGCCGCTTCCCTGCGCGCTATCGAAATCCAAGCGGACGTTATCCTCAAAGGTACCCGCGTGGACGGTATCTACACCGCAGATCCTGAAAAAGATAAAACTGCCACCAGATACGAAACCATCACCTTCTCAGAAGTTTATCAGAAAAGCCTGAACGTAATGGATATGACTGCGTTTACCCTCTGCCAAGAGAATAAACTGCCTATCATCGTTTTCGACATGAACAAACCAGGAAACCTCCTGAATGTTATCATGGGCAAAAACGTAGGTACCCTCGTTCACTAATTTCTTCCCAGATATTTTAAAAAATAAAGGTCGCCAGGAATCCTGGCGACCTTTATTTTTTAAATGTGCAACTTATTGCTTCACCCAACTCTTTATCTCACTAAACGGAATATACAACGTTATCTGCCCTAACGCATAAGGCCCAATCTCATAAGGAACATAACTGAATGCTACTCCCTTGCCCGTTAGTATGAAATTATCATTGGGCGTAATAGCCGGTGTTAATAAACTCTCCCGGATGGATTCATCATTGTCGATGCGATATTTGGCCCTGAAAGCCTTTTCCAGTAAAGGCACAAAGGCTTCTTTAAAACCTGGTTTAAACACATCGGAAGGCTTTAATACTTTCTTCTTTGATAAATCCATGGTGATATAAGTAGCTCCCCAATTACCATGTGCTCCACCTGTATAATCATACTTTACTTTCTCTACTACCAGTAAAGGCCATTGGTTGTATACCACTCTCATCTCCGTTTCATTGGTCCAGTTCCAGGAGGCCATAGATGAGGAGTCATTTAGCTCGCTACTATCTGCTGAGCTTGCTATTGATTTGTAATTGACCATGAAAGAATCAATCGTTTTGCGCAGATATTGCTGTGGATCTTGTATAGTGCTTCCTGTTATCTGTTGTTCAACGAAAGCGGCTATATCAGCGGTAACTACCGGTTTGGGCCAGATGGTACCAGCGGTGCTCATACCCAATGGGGATTTAGGATTGCCAGGAATGAGGTTCACGGAATCTGTTGCATAAAATACCGCAAAAGGAAGGGCATCTTTCATATCGGTATGCAGATCGAATTTATAAGAGGTGCCGTTGCCATGCCAGTGACCATTGAAATGTCCAGTGCTATCCAGTGAGCCACTAAAAAATCGCTCATTTTGCGGATCGATACTTTCCTCATAAAGTTTTACGATGCCAGCATCACCATTTCCCCAAATGGTGATGGGTTGCCCGCTCGTATCATAGCAATAATAACCGCGATAAACACTTGGAGTGGTTTTCAGCAACTGCATAGTGATGGGCTTATTATCCATGGTTCCTTTCAACCGGGTATAGAAATAAGGGGTATTGATAAGGTCCAAGGTAGCAATAGCACTGTCTTGTTCCTGGCTGTTGTTATTGTCATGACTGTTGCTGCCTTTGGGTTTACAAGCTGCCCAGCAGATCAGCGCCAACATTAAAAATAAGGATACTCGCTTCATAGTATGATTTATATCAGGTCGCCAAAATTACTAATATCCTTGCATACCTTTGCTGGGTAGCTGCACCGTTAGCACATGAACCCTTAAAGTGTTAAACCATGTTGAATCAAAAAATAGCTGATCTCCGTAAGGATTATATCATGGCTTCCCTGGATGAAAAAGATGTCGACCAGGATCCTATACAACAATTCGGTCGATGGTGGAATGATGCCACTACCGGTGAAGTGGAAGAGGCCAATGCCATGACACTGGCTACCAGTACGCCAGAGGGACATCCTTCTGCAAGAATCGTATTGTTGAAAAGTTTTGATCAGGATGGCTTCCTGTTTTTCACCAACTACGAAAGCCAGAAAGGACAAGAGCTGGCACAGAACCCCAATGTTTGCTTGTTGTTTTTCTGGAGAGAACTAGAGCGCCAAGTTCGTATAGTGGGTACTGTTAGTAAAGCGTCTGCGACTGTCAGTGATGAATATTATAACAGTCGCCCTATAGGTTCGCGCATCGGGGCTATTGCCTCGCCGCAAAGTAAGGTGATTGCAGACCGTTCTGTGTTGCAGCAGGAGGTAGACAAGCTTACGGATCAATATGCGCATAAATCGCCTGAAAGACCTGCTTATTGGGGTGGATACCAAGTGAAGCCAACTGCCATAGAATTTTGGCAGGGGAGAAGTAGTCGGTTACATGATCGTATCCGATATACATTACAGGGAGATGGTAGCTGGAAGATAGAGCGACTCGCGCCCTGATGCAGGGGTTAAAAATACGAAAGGCGCAAATGATCTGTAACAGATACTTTGCGCCTTTATAATTTGTATGCGAGAAAACTAAGCTTTCTTTTCTGCTTTAGCAGCAGTTTTTTTAGTTCTTGCTGGTCTGGCTTTACCAAAAGATTTGTTGGAAATTTTACCTCTTTTGGTTTTTACATCTCCTCTACCCATAATGAATAAATTGTAGTTTTATAAATGATGTTGATAACAGCCGCAAATTAATTCAATTCGCTGAAATTCTATACTGCCGGCGGTTTGATATAAAAAAAAAGCAAGAAACATAATTGTTCCTTGCTTGAATAAGTTGTGCTAACTGATTAGAGCTTGTCAGACAGAGCTTTACCAGCTTTGAATTTAGCAACTTTCTTAGCCTTGATCTTGATGATCTGACCGGTTTGTGGGTTTCTACCGTTACGTGCAGCACGTTTAGATACGGAGAAAGTACCGAAACCAACCAAAGTTACTTTACCACCTTTTTTCAGGGTATCAGCAACAGCTTTGGTGAAAGAATCCAGAGCGTCGTTAGCTTGGGTTTTGGTAATGCCAGCATCTTTGGCGAGTTTGTCGATTAATTCGGCTTTGTTCATAGTTAGTAAGATTTAACTAGTGAAAAAATGTTTGATGTGAGCAAATATAGCGCGTTTTATCAGATTACCAAATTTTTTGCAACTTTTTTATACAAATTTTTATCGGCTGAAAAACGCTACTGGTAACGGTTACAGCAGATTACCCCCTTTAACGCTAAAGATGACTTTAGAGCGTTAAATGTGTAAAACACTGTGCAGTAGCTAGTTTGACTCACTTTTTAGCATTGTTCAGCAAGTTTTCCAACTATTGTACCAAACTCCCGAGCCCCTGAAAACAGTGGATTTCCTGTGGATAAGTTTACAATTTCATGGCTTATCAGATGGCCTGCATGACCGTTCCAAACGCGATAAATTGGTCTCCAAACATCTCATAACCACGTTGGCGCATGGTCCCTGAATGCTCTGCCATGAAGGTATTGTAGTTCTCCATGCTATCCGTGAAGTACTGAATAGCATAGGTAGGCCCTTCGGAATCATCCTGCTCTAATAGCCGACACATGCGGTAATCATGGAACAAACCCGTTTCCATCATGGCCGGAATTTGCACCTCACGCATCCAATGCATCCATTGTGGATGTATGCCTGTGGCGACTTTTATCGTAATGTTATATATAATCATGTAGTGCTCAAAAATGATAATTGCTGTACTCCGGATTAATCAGCCAGTTCCAGGTATACTGGGCAATGGTCTGAATGCTTTACCTGTTGGTAAATGGCGGCATGTTTCAGCTTTTCCATCAGAGGGGCGGTGACGTTAATATAGTCAATACGCCAACCCTTATTATTGTTCCTGGCATTAGCACGGAAGCTCCACCAGCTATACTGGTGAGGATCCGGGTTGAAATGACGAAATGTATCTACAAAACCACTGGCAAAAAGTTTATCCATCCAGGCTCTTTCTTCTGGAAGAAAGCCTGAAGAATTCTTATTGCTGACAGGATCATGGATATCTATCGGCTTGTGAACAATGTTATAATCGCCGCAAACGACCAGGTTAGGGCGGGTTTTACGCAGTTCTGTGAGATAAGCAAAGAATTCATCCAGCCACTGATATTTGTAAGCCTGTCTTTCCTCTCCGCTACTGCCGGAGGGGATGTAGGTATTAATCAGCGTCAAATCGCCAAAATCCAGCCTTATAAAGCGGCCTTCTGCATCACTCTGAGGGATGCCGTTGCCATATTGTACGTTATCCGGTTTTACGCGGGTTAATACGGCTACGCCACTGTAACCTTTTTTCTGGGCCGGAAACCAGTAATGTTCAAAGCCCAGCTTATCAAATTGCTGGAAATCGACATTGTCCTTATTGGCCTTTATCTCTTGTAAACAGATAATATCGGCAGGATTTTCTGCCAACCATTCTGTAAAACCTTTAGTCATGGCTGATCTCAGCCCATTCACATTATAGGATACAATTCGCATGATGCAGTAGCTCTTTTACATATCATATTCCAGGTTAGGACGCAGCCATTTTTCGGCTTCTTCAATGGTCCAGCCTTTACGCGCAGCGTAGTCGGCTACCTGGTCTTTTTCAATTTTTCCCAGTCCAAAATATTTGGATGAAGGATTGGCAAAATACCAGCCACTAACACTGGAAGCTGGATACATCGCCAGGGATTCTGTCAGTGTAATACCGGTATTGTTGGTGGCATCCAGCAAATCAAACAGCTTGTATTTTTCAGTATGTTCCGGACAAGCAGGATAGCCTGGCGCCGGACGAATACCCAAATATTCTTCTTTGATAAGCTGGTCGTTGGAGAGATGCTCTTCGCTCGCATAGCCCCAGAACTCTTTACGCACCCGTTCGTGCATCAGTTCTGTGAAGGCCTCCGCTAGCCTGTCGGCCAGCGCTTTCAGCATAATGCTGCTATAATCGTCATGCTCTGCCTTGAATTTATCCAGCCATTTTTCTATGCCAATACCCGCTGTTACCGCAAACCCACCGATGTAATCCTGTTTGCCAGTGGCAGCAGGGGCGATGAAGTCGGCCAGAGAAAGATTTGGCTGTCCTGGCGCCTTCTTGATTTGCTGACGCAAAAACTCCAGGTTTACCGGTTGAATATTGGTTTGATCTGGCGTTACCCGGATCGTATCGGCAGCGATGTTATTCGCAGGATAGAGGCCTATTACAGCGTTGGCAGAAAGCCATTTCTCTTCTACAATTCTCTTCAGCATGATCTGTGCATCATTGTAAAGATTAGTAGCTTGCTCACCGACTACTTCGTCTGTCAGAATTTGCGGGAATTTACCATGTAGTTCCCAAGAGATGAAGAATGGCTGCCAGTCAATGTATTTGGCTATCTCCCCTAAATCATAATTCTCAAATTTACGGTTACCGGTGAATGTTGGTTTAACAGGATTAAACTCATTCCAGTCGATTTCCGTTTTATTCTTTTGTGCTTCCGCAATAGTGAGGTATTGTTTTACTGGTCTTTTATTGCGGAAAGACTCATTCAGTTTGTTGTATTCTGTGTGTAAATCGTTGAGGAAGTTCTTCTTCAGGGCTTTGTTGAGCAGGTTACCGGTAACGGTTACACTCCTCGAGGCATCCAGTACATGTACTACGCCATGCTCATACTCCGGCGCAATCTTCACAGCAGTATGGGTACGAGAGGTAGTAGCGCCACCAATGATCAAAGGCACTTCAAAATGTTGCCTTTTCATTTCACGGGCCACATGTACCATTTCATCCAGACTAGGCGTAATCAGGCCACTCAGCCCGATAATATCCACCTTTTCCGCTTTGGCGGTCTGCAGGATTTTATCTGCAGGCACCATTACGCCCATATCAATGATTTCATACCCATTACAAGCCAGTACAACGCCTACGATGTTTTTACCGATGTCGTGTACATCTCCTTTAACGGTTGCCAGGAGAATTTTACCGGCAGATTTGATTTCTCCACCATGTTCTGCCTGCATACGCAGCTTCTCTTCTTCAATGAATGGCGTCAGTACGGCTACGGATTTTTTCATCACACGGGCGCTTTTTACCACCTGGGGAAGGAACATTTTACCAGAACCGAAAAGATCACCTACTATGTTCATACCATCCATCAGCGGACCCTCAATCACCTCCAGCGGACGTGCATATTTGAGTCTTGCTTCTTCCGTATCCGCTTCGATATAATCAGTGATACCGTTCACCAGGGAGTGGCTGAGTCTCTCCTCAACAGTTCCTTGTCTCCAAGTCTCATCTTTTTCTATCACTTTACCTTTTGCCTTCACGGTTTCAGCGAATGCAATCAGGCGTTCGGTGGCATCTTCTCTGCGGTTGAGAATTGCATCCTCACACAGTTCCCGGAGTTGTGGTTCAATATCATCATAGATCTGTAAAGCACCCGCGTTTACGATACCCATGTCCATACCTGCTTTGATGGCATGGTACAGGAATACCGCATGCATGGCTTCACGCACGGCTTCATTTCCTCTGAAAGAGAAAGAAACGTTACTAACACCACCACTAACTTTCGTGAGCGGCATCAATTCTTTAATACGACGGGTGGCACTGATAAATTCCACCGCGTAGTTATTATGTTCTTCGATACCAGTAGCGATAGCGAAGATGTTTGGATCGAAAATAATGTCTTGTGGTGGGAATCCTACCTTTTCTGTCAGCACCTTATAAGCACGGTGACTGAAAGTAACCCTTTTTTCTTCTGTATCGGCTTGACCATGTTCATCAAACGCCATTACCACTACAGCCGCGCCATATGCTTTACAGATGAGCGCTTGTTCAATGAATTTTTCTTCTCCTTCCTTGAGAGAGATGGAGTTTACAATACATTTACCCTGTACGCATTTCAGACCTGCTTCGATTACACTGAATTTACTGGAATCGATCATGATCGGAATACGAGAGATATCCGGTTCAGAAGCGAGGAGATTCAGGAAAGTAGTCATGGCTTTTTCTCCATCGAGGAGGGCGTCGTCCATGTTTACGTCCAGTACCTGGGCGCCGTTTTCCACCTGTTGGCGGGCTACGGAGAGCGCTTCTTCAAAATGGCCTTCTCTGATCAGACGGGCAAATTTCTTGGAACCAGTAACGTTGGTACGTTCACCAATATTGATAAAATTAGCTTCTGGACGCACTACCAGCGGTTCCAGACCGCTTAGTCGGAGAAAAGGTCTGATAACTTTTTGTTCCTGGTTATCAGCATCAGGCGCATTCCCGGAATTGACAGTATTGTCGAAAGTTGTTACACTCATTGTTGCTGTGTCGAAATAAAGATAAAATCTGACTATGCCAGTGTGGTTACCTGTATAGGTTTCTGGCGAGGTTTAATGTTTTTCACATGTTCTGCGATATGACGGATATGATCTGGTGTAGTACCGCAACATCCACCTACGATATTTACGAAACCGGAGCTCGCAAAGTCTTCGATGATGCAAGCAGTATCTTCTGGCTGTTCATCATATTCCCCGAAAGCATTGGGCAAACCCGCATTCGGATAGCAGCTAACATAACAGCTAGCGATATTGGACAATTCTTCTACATAAGGACGCATCTGATGACCACCAAGGGCGCAGTTGAGACCAATAGAGAACGGATTGGCGTGCATCACAGAGATATAGAACGCTTCCAGGGTCTGACCACTCAGGGTACGACCGGAGGCATCTGTGATAGTACCGGAAATCATCACTGGTAATTCCGGTTTGCCAGTAGCGCGGAAAAACTTCTTAATAGCGAAGATGGCGGCTTTACAGTTTAAGGTATCGAATATAGTTTCGATCAGCAGAATGTCTACACCTCCTTCTACCAGGCCTTTTACCTGCTCTTCGTAGGCTGCTACTACCTCATCAAAGGTAACAGAGCGATATCCTGGATTGTTTACATCCGGGGAGAGCGATAAAGTTTTATTGAGCGGACCAATAGCACCTGCTACAAACCTTGGTTTATCAGGGTTTTTCGCGGTATACTCAGTAGCTGCCTTTTTAGCAATAGAGGCGGCTGCCACATTCAGCTCATAAGCCAGTTCCTGCATGTCGTAATCCGCCATAGCGATAGAGGTACAACTGAAGGAGTTGGTTTCAATGATATCAGCGCCTGCTTCCAGGTATTCCTTGTGAATGGCTTCGATAATCTGAGGCTGAGTGAGGTTGAGAAGGTCATTGTTCCCTTTAAGATCGGAGTGGTAATCTGCAAATCTGGTTCCCCTGTAATCTGCTTCTTCCAGCTTATATCTTTGGATCATGGTGCCCATTGCACCATCGATAATGAGCACGCGCTCATTGGCACAGTCTTGTAAAGATTTCATGGTTTGATAGCTGTTTATTAGTTACGGTTTCAATAACAGGGTCGAACAATAAACAAATCCACCCTGTAAATTCCTGCAAATATAACATTTTCCAGGCTATTATCCCTGTTTTTGACTAATAGGGAGGTATTCGTAAACTAGTATATCGTGTCTTCCTGATATAGATTCTATCTATTTATATAGTAAAAATTTGGATGTAGTCCATAAAGTCTACTATATTTGTAGGGTAATAACAAGACAACATGCAACGAAATGAGAAAAATATCCTGCTAAAATCGGTCATGGCTCCCCACCAGCCTGAGATGCGCAGTTACCCAGCATCCCGATGTACCTGTTGATAACTCATTAGTCATTCGATCATTATTTCTTATTACAACAAAATTTAACCAATCATGACGATATCATCGCATATCCATTTACTCCGTGAACACCTGGCAGGGTTGGGGCTTCAGCCAGTAGCGGAACTCAGTTCTGATCAACACTCGGTCTTTAAGGTTTGTTTTTTGAACAAATATGAAATGCAACGATGGAAAGAATTAAAGGAGCAAAATAAATCAGTGACCAACCATACCATATTTGAAGGGCTTGTTGACAACAATCCCTGATAAGATTTTCATAACGTGGAATTACAGGTTAAACGAAGACGGGTGCTATTCAGCACCCGTATTTTTTTATATGCAATGTTATTTTATTTGTTTGTAGGGAGACACGGATTACTTCTGCTGCACATAGCTCTCTAATGGCAGGCGATTGGAGATAGATCTCGCTAATGTCATCTCATCGGCATATTCCAACTCGCCACCAAAGGCGATTCCCCGTGCAATAGTGGTGATTTTTACGGGTAATTCTTTCAGTTTTCTAGACAAGTAGTAAATGGTAGTATCCCCTTCAATAGTAGGATTCAAGGCCATAATCACTTCTTCTATACCCTGCTGCTGTACGCGCTCTACTAAGGAATGAATATTCAACTGATCGGGACCTACGCCGTCTAGAGGGGAAATGATCCCGCCTAATACATGGTAGAGTCCGTTAAATTGCTGGGTATTCTCAATAGCCATTACATCCCGAATACTTTCTACGACACATACTACTTTCCGGTTCCGGCTATGACTGTTACAAATACTACAGGTGTCTTCGTCGGAAACATTATGACAATCTTTGCAAAACTTGATCTGCTCCCGCATTCTCGCTATCGCATCACTAAACTGCTGCACCTGGGAGGGCTCCTGCTTCAGCAGATGCAATACCAGTCGCAGTGCGGTTTTCTTCCCAATGCCCGGAAGCCTGGAGAACTCATTTACCGCGTTTTCTATAAGTGCAGATGAAAATACCATAATACAAAGGTAGGCATTCCTATATGCCTAAAATGTCAGTGTTTTAATGTTGTTCCAGCCTGCTTTCAGGTTGTATTTTTCAGGCAAAAGAATGACGCGTTCCGGCTGGCGCTTAGGTGGGGTGTAGTAGCTTCCCCGATCCCATTTACCATTGCCATTCTTATCAAGTAGTATGCGCACGCTGTATTCCCCAGGAATGATCAACTCCTGGGTCCAGGTACCATTCTTGGCTGTTCCGGAATACTTAATGGTTTTGTCTTGTACCAGCTCTACTACAAAATGCATGGTGCTATCGTCAATAGCTTGGCGGGTACTATCTGAAATCGCTAGTTTGGCCGTGAAAATGGAGTATTCTACCAGCTTTTTCGATGTAAAGTTGATAGTGTCGGCCTTGGCCATCATCTGGTTGGCGGTATCTTTTATGGCTTCTTTTGGTATGATCAGCCTGTATTTCATATTCTCCTTCCAAGGATAAATGATGCGCATTTCGGTTTTAAGACTGTCCATTTGTGTATGGAAGGCTACCTGCTCCAGGGTGGAGTCTTGCAGCAATAAAATACGGTTACTGACTATCACCTTCAATGGCACGGAGAAGTTGATCCGCATTGGTTCTGGCAGGTCTTGCTTACCGTTGTCCATTTTGGCCTGTGCTGTCAGCTTTGGTATTTTCTTCTTCTTGTTCTCTTCTCTCACTTGTTCTTCTAGTGCTACCAGGTCTAGGGAATCTAAATGTTCCGCCGGTTTCTTGATGGTACTGTCGGTTTCCATGAATAACAGCATATTCACATCGGAAATATTCTTTTCCTGGATAACAATAGGATGTTCTAAAAAGGCGATCAGCTCGGAAGGGGAACTATAGGTCAGATCCCTATCTTCTTCCTTCAAAGCGAAAATCTTATAAGATCCCGGCGCCAGATTCTTAAAGCGGAAAGAGCCATCATGCTTGCTTTTGGCGTAATACAGTGGCTTTTCTTTACTGACGATGGAGTCTTCACTATTCCCAGGATACAACATAACAGCTACACTACTATCCAGTGTACCTTGTTCTGCATTGATTATCCGACCGGAAATCTGCAAACTATCCAGGTAACTACCGGTGGATATCACATACTGGAAATCCTGTATAGGGTTACGCTCGTTGAGATCGCGTACCCCATCGGCGAAGTTGAAAGTATAAGTGGTATTAGGTTTTAGTGTATCCTTGAACGTGATAGTAACGGTATGCAGCTTGGCAGTCACTATCGGCTGACGTTTCAAAGTAGGAGATACAATCAGTTTATCATTGATGTTGTCCAGCTCCACGTATTCATCAAAGAGGAAGGATACTTTATGTCCCTCAAAGTGAAGGGTGGAATCTGCTGGTCTGGCTTGCAGCAATACAGGAGGCAACGTGTCTCTCGGACCACCACCCGGCGGTACGATGTTGGCACAGCGTGAAAAAAAGATTACTGCTACTGGTATAAATATCAGCCAGAAGACCCAGCTCCGGATTTGTTGATTCATGAATGTTAGAATATTTGGCAAACTTACGAAATGGCCGGAAAGCGGGTGCTATATTTCCGGTTCTTCTTCGAGCGTATGCAAGGAAATGTATAACTTATTGTCTTTCACAAAATTACACCAAGGGCAATCCGGTTTTCCACAGCCTGTATAGAAATCTTTCTGCTGTATTTTACTCCAAGTTTCTGCAATCTGCTGAGAAACAGTTGTCAGATCCTCCGGTGTAATCACCACTTTTTCCTTATGGTAATCTTTCTGCTTATTAGGTTCAATGAAGTCAAATTCTGTACTGACTACATTCCAGCTCTTCGGCCGGTAGTTGTCTAGCAATAATTTATAGAAAACTGCCTGACGCCAGTAATCACCGCCATCTGGGGATTTTTCATTCGGACGGTCAAACTTCCGATAGTCTTTAATAGCTTTCTCGAAATCGCCGGTTTTGTAGTCCACTACGTTGATGAAATTCCCGTCAAACTCGAGTTTATCCACTTTCCCTTTGATGGGAACACCGTTCACTACTACGTTTCGGATATTACGCTCTACACTGACGATCTTATTCCAACTGTTGACATACTTTTCGTAATAGTTGGTAAGAATCTCCAGTCCGTATTCCATCCTCCTTTCGAAAGACTCTCTGGTAAAGCATTCCCTGTTACGCAGCATGCTCCATTTGAAGTCTTTTATGAACTCCTCGCGAGGAGGGAAAGTGCTATTATTGGCCTGCATCTTCACAAACAGTTTCTCCACTGCAAAGTGAATGGCGGAACCGAATTCCGTACTCTCCGAACGACCCGTAGGTACTTTCACCAGGCTTTTGTAAAAGAAGCTGAGCGGACAGTTCAGGTAATTGTTCAGCGCCGTTACGTTCATTGTAAAGTTGCTGAGCAATCCATCTATGAAACCATGATCTACATGGGCAATTTCCGGAGATTGATGAGTATGATAATGCAATGCTTCAAACTCAAACATGACATCTTCTCCCATTTCGATTTTATCGGAAGGCAATGGGTGTTCTTCCGTAATTTCCGTAATGAACATGCTGGGTTCCAGCGGTTTACCATCCTGCCTGAATTCCGGATAACTGATAAACACATGCTTTTCCGCACGGGTGAGCGCCACGTAGAAAAGTCGGCGTAGCTCCTGTTCATCCGTGGAAGTGGCCTGTGTTTCGAAAACGGTATCCGGCATAGAGAATCCGGACTTATTCGCTTTCTTTTTCTCCCAGATATGAGAGTTGGTACCCGCCATGAATACATATTCGAATTCCAATCCTTTGGAACCATGTGCTGTAATGAGGTTGATACCTTTATCATTTCCGCTGACCTGTACCAGTTCAATCGGGATATTATTGGCTTCCATCAGATCGATGGTTTCCATCAGTTCCACGAGTGTCAGGTCTGGGTTGCGGCGTGTTTCGTCTTTTATGAAATCGAAGAGGGCTTGTAAAACCTTCATCAGCCAGCCTTTTTCATTGGAGGCCATGATGTAGGTTAGAATACCGCCTTCCCCGATGATCGTTCCGAAGAGTTGCTGTAAAGTGAGATTAAAGGCGTCTTTGATCCATTTCTCCAGTAACTGTCCCAGTTTCATGAGTTCATCATCCGGCGCTTCGGAAAAGAGAGTCAAGTTCCTGGTTTGTTGCCATTCTTGGAGGAAGGCCCGTATAGAAGCCTTTTCTCTTTCGTCATAACCTTTTTCCGCCACGCGTATACTCACTTTGGCAGCCTCGATAGGAGAGATGCCATAGAAATCATAGTGCATGATTTCAAACAGCAGGCCATCCCCGCTGTAAGGAGTATCTAGTTCCGCGGCAATGTACCGGAGTAAGTTGAGTACATTTCGCGCAAAGGGAACATTGAACAGATTGATATTGCGTTTGGAAAATACGGGCAGTCCTTTCATGCGGAAATACTCCGCCAGTTCTTCCCCGTATTTGTTCTCCCGATAAATCACTGCTATTTTCCCGGCAACAGTACCTTCTTCCAGTAACTGCGCGCAACGTAGCGTGATGTCTGCCATTTCATCCTTGGGAGTATTGTATTTGTGAATGACAGGTGGTATATGTAGATGTTTGAGAGAATCGTTACTGGAGACGAGGTTCTTGCTGAGTCCTGGGAGCTGATTCACTAGCCTGGAATTGCCGTTATTGTCGATGAGTGTCATGGCGGCATCCAGGATGTTCTGTACAGAACGATAATTTTCCGTTAGTACGATAGTACGTAGTGTTTCTGCGAATCCGCTCGCAAAAAGTTCCATATTCTCCACGTTTGCGCCCTGGAATCTGTAGATCGATTGATCGTCGTCTCCCACAACAAAAACATTCGGTAATTCTTCTCCCTTAATCAGCAATTGTATCAGCTTATTTTGGGTACCGCTGGTATCTTGGTATTCATCTACAAGAATATACTGGAATCTCTCTTTGTAGTCGGCCAGCAGGTTTTTGTTTTCTTCAAATGCACGAATCACCCAGATGATCATATCATCAAAGTCATAGCGATTTTCATCGAGCATGAGGCGCTGGAAAATCTTGAACTGATCTACAGCAGCCTGCAGACGAGCCATTTTCTCTTCTTCCAATGCAATTTTATCTGTACGGATATCTCCTTTTTTGAATTTAGGAGTAGCGCGTTTGCAGATGTATTCATCTCTTTCCGGCAAGCTCTTCACATATGCCTGGATACGTTCCGTAATGTATTCCACGTTCCAGCCTTCTCTTTTCATGGTGGAAAAGAGACTGGCCAAGTTCCTCATATCGAAGTATACATCCCCCCGATAGCGCTTCAACGGGTTGTCTTTAGAAAACCCATCAATCAGCCTTTTCAGCAACTGGATTTTTTCCAGGTCGGAAATAGGATCAAGAACTGTTTTATCGAATAGACCCAGGTTATCCTGGATAACTTCGTTACAAAAAGAGTGGAAAGTGTGAATGTTTACTCTATAAGCATCCGGCCCGATGAAATCTATCAGGCGTTTACGCATGGCAACGGTACCAGCATCTGTATAAGTCAGACAGAGAATATTTTGGGGCATGAAATCCGAATCCCGTAATATCTTCCCGATACGTGAAGCCAATATCTGGGTCTTACCGGTACCTGGACCGGCAATCACCATTACTGGACCTTCCGTATTATCTACTGCTTCTCGCTGGCGACTATTTAATTTTTCGTAAACTTCCTCGAAGCGTTCATGATATTGATTTGGGTCGCGGGTCATGCATTCCTTTTTAATTCCAATGTGCAAAAATACATTAACTTGTACGTACTTGCTATGTTTTCCAACCCGTTGTGATTTTAATGTTGATAAGTTATGGCACGTATATACACACTTTCCCGTACACAAGTCATTCCTGCTTCTCCGGAGGCCGTGTGGGCTTACTTTTCCTCGCCTGAACATCTGGCGGAAATAACGCCTGGATATATGCGTTTCCGTGTTACCTCCAAGCCTTTTCAAGGGGACATATATCCGGGTCAGATCATCACATATAAAATTAGCCCCATATTGGGCATACCATTGAACTGGATGACAGAGATTACCCATGTCAAAGAGCACCGGTATTTTGTAGATGAGCAACGGGAAGGCCCCTACAAAATATGGCATCATCAGCATCACTTTGAAAAGGTGCCCAATGGTGTGTTGATGCATGACCTGGTGCACTACCAGATGCCATTAGGCATATTAGGCAGTTTTGCACATGGCCTTTCTGTGAAACAACAGTTGAATGATTTGTTTACCTACAGGGCAGGACAAATAGAGGCTAAATTTAGTGAGATGGTAAAATAGTCTATTCCTTCTCGTGTACTTTCATCGCAAGATGATTGCCAATATACAGTTTGATTTCCATCGGGCCGCTTTTCGGAAAACTCCCTAGCCACAGCGGAACAATAGTAGAAGAGGATGGCGCTGGATTGCCAGCGGCGCTGAAATGGAGTTCTGCATTATTCGTATTCGTGTTGAGTGTAGCAGATAGTAGCGAGATTTGGGTATTGTATGAAGTGGCAGGCATGGTTACGGCAACAACTACATTGGTGCCTAGATCCGGCGCAATAATCGTATTGTTCATCGTTTTGGCATAACCGAACAGGCTATCGAATGTTTGTTGGTTATCGATTACCCAGAAAGTAAGACTGTCCTTCACTTGTATAGTATTCTTCACAAAATATCCCGACAGCGGCGTTACATCCAGTTGAGAAATAGCTTCAGGGATAGTGGCTAATGTACTATCTATGTCTTCCGTATGGTGCTGCGGGTTATTCTGACAGCCAGCAAGGAGGAATAGTAAGCAGGAAATAGCAACAGTGAACTTCAGCATATTCGAAATTTTATGGTTTACGGATGTGGTGAAGGCGGTGGTTTTTTTGACAAAGAAATCAGTATAGTGAAATTGCCCACACTATGATTTCCGGTACCACTCATCCAGGCAGTGGCACTTTGCTGAGTATACACGAAGGAACATCGGTTTATTTTAAATCCCACACCATAATCCAGCCCTAATACGAATGGGTTCAGGTGAGTGGTTCGTTCGGCTGAATTATAATTGAAGTTTTCATCCTTTCCACTGAAAAGTCCCCCTTGCAACAGTGCATTATAGAATTGAATGGTTAGTACCGGCGCGGCAAAAGCATATACCTGGAATTTATGCTTGGTGGCCTTGCTCAAGTCCCGGTCGCCAAACCAAGGGTTAAACAATCCTGCCCTTAAAATAGTTTTGGCGCCTACAGCATCTATCATGGTACCAGCTTGTGCAGAGGTGGACCCTACTATTTCCAAGTAATCAACTGGATGCCAAAGCATACGTTCAAAGGTGAAATTGAAATTCAACACAGGCGCATTGGGTACCTGGTTAGACCAGCCCTGGGGTGGCTGATCTCCAATGAGGTGATGGACAAAGGTTTGGCTTCGTTCTCCTAATGCCCAGGGGCCCATTACCCCTATTAATATTTCTGAATGTAGACTATACTTTTTCTCGGAATTGTAAGAGGTTAGGCCGTGGCGGGCGAATAAAGCGGCGGAATAGTAGAAATCATCTGGAATATATGCGGAGTCATGCAGGTCATTGGGAGTCATCATCATCTGCATGACCCCCCATTCCCATACATTTATTGCATCTGGCCCCGCTTTTGGCATCAGCCATTTGTCGATAAATTTGTCCCTTTTCCTCTTCATATAGAGGTAGCCAATGCTCGTTCCATTGGTATAGGCGCGATCAGTTCCTCTTCCCCAAACGTTGAAATAATCATCGTCTTCGTAAAGTTTAAGAAGGCTGGTTGCGTTTTGGGTTACCTGGGCATATGCTGAGGGGATAATGATCAGCATAGTGGCCAAACAGATTAGCCAAATTCTCATTTACTTAAAGTTGACGTCTCTATCAAAGCTATAACCCGCTACCACCTTCCATTGTTGCTATAGAAAACGTTAAAAAACCTTAAAGATTTCAAAGGCATCCCTGGACAATTGTTCTCTATGATCTGGGTGAGCAATATTGATCAATTCATGGGCTCTCTGCTTCAGGTTTTTTCCTTGCAGATAGGCGATACCGTATTCTGTTACCACATAGTGTACATGCGCTCTGGTGGTCACTACGCTGGCGCCAGGCTGGAGCCTGGACACAATACGGGAAATCCCTTTGGATGTGGTAGACGGTATGGCGATGATCGGTTTACCACCTTGAGATAAAGCAGCACCTCTCATGAAATCCATCTGGCCGCCAACACCACTGTATTGTCTGATCCCGATGGAATCCGCACATACCTGTCCGAAGATATCAATTTCGATCGCACTATTGATGGCAGTGACTTTCGGATTTTTCCGGATGTTGGTGGGATTATTGACAAATTCCACATTGAGCAATCGAACAATCAGGTTATTGTCTATGAAATCATAAAGTTTCTTGGAGCCAATAGCGAAGCTGGAAATAAGTAATCCCGGTTGGATGGCTTTGTGTCTCCCAGTAATAACACCTTTCTCCACCAGTTCAATAATCCCATCAGAGAACATTTCCGTGTGAATGCCCAAGTCTTTATGGGAGTGCAGGCATTTGAGTACCGCATTCGGAATTCCGCCAATACCCATTTGAAGGGTCGCGCCATCTTCAACAAGGGAAGCCGCATGTTGACCTATAGACAACTCAATCTCACTGGAAGGATTGATTTGTTGTTCATAAATCGGGTAATCCACTGCTACCGCTGCATTGATGCGAGATATGTGAATCACGCCATCTCCCAGTACGCGCGGCATATTCGGGTTTATTTCCGCAATGATCACAGGGGCGAGGTCTATAGCAGTTTTAGAAACATCACAGGAAACGCCCAGGGTACAATATCCGTTTTTGTCTGGGGGAGACACGGATATTAATGCCACATCAATGGGCTTTTCCATGGCACGGAAATATTTAGGGATTTCGCTGAGGAACATCGGTACATAATTGGCACGACCTTCGTTCACCGCTTTGCGAATATTTTTACCAACAAAAAAGGTGTCTACCTGGAAGGAGTTGACATGTTCTGGTTCGGCATAAGGTGCATCCCATTCGGTGTGAATACTGACAATCCGGATATCCTGAATTTCATGGCTTCTTTCCGCCATGGCTTTGACGAGGGTTTTAGGAGTAGCTGCAGCGGTATGAATAAAGACGGTATTGCCGGTAGTAATCAGTTTTACGGCATCAGCGGCAGTTAAGTAGGGCATGATTTCAAGTTTAATACAGCACGAAATTATTATGCCGTAGTCAGACAGAAAATGAGGAAAATCATATCGTATATTCGAAATGAAATGATTGTTGAAAATTGCAACAATTTGTAATTAAAAATTGTTCCCACATACTAACGTTCATGGATATATCAGGATACAGAGCAGGGCATCTCGAAGATGCCTCCGCAGTGACGGGGCTATTGTTAAGAAGTTATGATCAATACCAGCAAGAGTTGGCGCCAGAACACTGGTCAGCACTCAGCGGGCGGATTGGCGATAAGGATTATATCAATGATTTAATCCGCCAAAGCAGTTTGATCGTATATGAACAGGATGGTGTTATCAGTGGCGTAATATTCCTCGTACCTTCAGGGAACCCGACGAATATTTATCCGAATGACTGGAGTTATATACGTTTATTGGGTGTTGATCCGGCGATGCGTGGTAGTGGAGTAGGGCAGCAACTGATGGAATTGGCTATCAGTAAGGCCCGTAGCAATGGAGAAACTATTTTGGGTTTACATACTAGTACTATAATGCTAGCGGCAAGACGTATGTATGAGCGTTTGGGATTTAGTGTGGTGAAGGAGCTAGAACCTTTGCTGGGCGTGCAGTACTGGTTATACCGGATAGATTTATAGAGTTGTCCATTCTAGTTATTTATGTGAATAAATTTAGATGGGGTAGTCTGATCGAAATTGCATTGAAATGATTAATTTTAGCAACTTTAAATTTGGTACACACTACAACGCTTGCGGAGAGATCTGGCACATATAGGTGAACAAGCACTGATTGATCGGCTGATGGCTGGAGATCCTGTCGCAAAAGAGTTGCTCTATGACCGATATGCAGGAGCACTTTATGGGGTAGCAATACAGCTCGTACCTGTCAGGAGCAGGGCCGACGACGTGATCGTCCGGGTATTCACCTGGGCTGTACAACATATCGGAAGTTACCGGACATCCGGATATCAAACACTTTTCTCCTGGCTATTACGAAAAACGAGGGAATTTGCAATTAAAGAGGCCATTCCAGATAATGCACTTGGAGGTGCGGAGTTGGTCAAGAATGAAGAAGGTGTCTTAAAACGATTTTACGTATGCTTGCCCACCACAGAACAGCAGGTATTCCGATTGTGCTATTTTAAAGGATTATCCATCACAACTATAGCCCGAATGATGGGAACATCAGAAGGGCATGTAAATGAAATACTGAAAGTGGCGATGATAGCTTTCAGAAAATTCTTGTTAGACAATTGGAACTGAAAACTTACATAGAAACCGGGATCATTGAATCCTATGTCTTAGGGCTCATCTCTGACGTTGAGGCGGAAGAGTTTCAGCTCATGAGGAAGCTTTATTCAGAACTGGAAACAGAAATCGAAGTTGTTGAGCGCCGTATTGAAAGAGCGGCATTTGATGAGGCCGTTTTACCTCCAGTTCAGGTAAAAGAAAGGGTATTGCAATCATTTCGCTGGGAAGCCGGCGGCGGTGGGGCATTCGCCGGAGACGTTCCTCCAAACTATACTTTCATCAATATCCAGCCAAAGAACAATGACCATATAATGGTCCATAAATACTGGCGGATCTTCTTCATTTTCATTGTCTTATTAGCTAAAATACTCCTGTTCCTCAGCATTTTCTATTTCCTCAAATACGCCCAAATTAAAGAACAGAGGACCGGTTTTAACTTCAGACAAACATCCACGGAACAATACGCACCCAACATATCCAGTGAAAATAATTTTACCATTTGAGAATCCGGTGTTTAGTTGGATATCGTAAATATTAATATTTAATATATTTTCGTGGCATCTTGAATCCTTATAGCTGCAAAGTTGAATATCAAGACCTACATAGAAAGTGGCATCATCGAAAAGTGTGTTCTTGGTCTGGCTACACCAGAACAAGAAGCCGAATTTCATTATCTACGGGAAATTTATCCCATGCTCAACGTAGAAATGGAAATAGTAGAGTTGCGCATTGAAAATCTCCTCTTCGAAGAAGCAGTACTTCCCCCTGATCATGTAAAAGACCGTGTGATGGACCGTATAGGTCAGGATTATCAACGTTGGCAGGAAAGACCAGCCTCTAACGGCAATGGTCACACGAACAAACCGCCTGAATATATCTCCATAAAACCCGGCTGGAACAGACAAATTACTGTCAGCATCTGGTGGCGCTGTGCCTTCATTGGCATGGTGGTGCTAACCATGGCCCTGGCGGCTTCTACTTGGTATCTACACAAACAGGTAGATCATCTCCAAGATGTCATCATCCATAATAATTATCCTCAACCACCCATCTCCCGCTAAGAAAGTTCTATTTGGTACGTTTATTGTAAATGCTGATCTTGCCGACGATTTCAACCCGTTAAACCTTCCCGGTTAACAATTGTTGATATCAATGAGCATTTAAAAATATCAAATACACTTTCCATGAAAAATTTATCATTTGCTGCTGTACTGCTCGCAATGATCGCTATCTTCGGATCATCCTGCGCCCCTAAACAAGGTGTCACCACCGACATTAACAAAGGTTCCGTAAAAGGAAACTGGGTGCTGACCGATGTTAAATTTGAAGGTATTCCAGACAATGCCAAAGTAACTGTATTTGATCAGGCGGAGGCTAAATGCTTTATCGGTAGCCAATGGACACTGCCAGATAACGCTGCAATGGGTGCTTATACCCTGAACTCCTCTGATAATGGTTGTGCTCCTGCCTCTCAGAAAATTGTGTGGTCCCTGTTTAAAAACGGTGGCGTTACACAATTCCAGTTCAAAAAACTGTTCACTGGCGAAAAAGCTAAAAACGTTACAGAAGGTTATCGCGTAGATGTACTCGGCGCCGGTAGCACCATGACCTGGAGAGCTAATGTGAATTTCGAAGGCAAAACTGCTGCAATCATTTACACACTGCAACGCAGATAAGCTATAAATCTTATTTCGTATAGCCGTTCCTATTACACAGGAACGGCTTTTTTTATTATATTCGGTGATTAAGTAAACCCGGATATATATGAGCAAGCAGCACACCAAAGTCCAGTTCCTGGCACATGCTAGTTTTCAACTAACAACACCAGAAGGCAGAACCATCCTGATCGATCCTTGGTATACAGATAATCCTTATTTGCCAGTTGGACTTAGTATTCCTGAGAAAGTTGATCTCATCCTGCTGACGCATGGCCATGGTGACCATCTGGACAAAAAAATCATTGAGTATATCCGGATTTATTCTCCGAAAGTGATCGCCAATCCTGGTGTCAGGTCATATCTGCTAAATAATAGTGTTCCCGAACACGTATTTGAACCCATGAATAGCGGAGGAACCGTGTCGCTCATGGATGTAAGAGTGACAATGACCAATGCTTTTCATCATGCCCATATTACCCAACAGGATGGCAAATTTGGATACTTGCATGCTACCAATGGATTTATCGTGTGGCTCAGCGATGACATATCTGTATACTATTCTGGTGATACTTCTGTATTCAGCGATATGGGATTAATTGGTGAAATATATGAACCGGACATCGCTATCCTTCCGATTGGGGACCGTTTCACTATGGGACCTTTGGAAGCAGCGTTTGCCACGCGTCTCCTTAAAGTCAATCATGTCATACCATGTCATTATGGGACATTAACTTCTCTAACGGGAACGCCTGAACGGTTAAAAGAACTGACGCAAGACCTAGAACATCTTGAAATTCATGCGCTGAAAGCCGGAGAAGTACTAGATACTTCCACACTGAAGTTGAAACAATGGTAGCTGCTTGAAGCTGCCATCTTCCTAAGTAAGTAAATACCAACTATATGTTGCCCCTGAAAACACAGCGATTACTGGTGTATCCATGTCGGCTGCCGTTGCTTACCCGCCTGTATCTGGGGCAAGCGCCTGCACCCGAAGACCTGGACGTGTATATACCCACAGGATGGCCTCCGGAAGAGATGAAGGAAATACTGCCTTACTTTATTGAAATGCTGCAACACGATCCGCAATCATTCCCTTGGTTAATGTGGCTGATCGTATCAGAAAAAGATAAAACACTGATAGGGAATGTTGGTTTCAAAGGAAGGCCGGATAAAGATGGCCAAGCGGAGTTGAGTTATTATCTATTGCCTGCATATCGGGGAAAAGGATATATGAAGGAAGCCGCCACTGCGCTTATCAATTGGGCTTTTAGTAATTCGCCTGTTAGAAGGATCGTTGCAGAATGCGATACCATTAATATCGCATCGCTGCGGGTATTGCAGAAAATAGGGATGAAACTGGGATATAAGTCCGGGGACATGCTCTACTGGCACCTTCCCCGGCCTCAACAAAGTTGATTATTCTGTTACCTGTTGTTTTGTAAAACGGATAAATAACTGGGCAAGCTTGTCTTGCTGCCCCTGCAAATAGGTGAAATGCAGCTTCCTCACCAACTTGAAATTTTTCACCGGCAGAATAACAAATTCACCTGCTTCCAATTCCCGTTGTACGGCATGTAATGAAATAAAGGCGGCACAAGGAGCATGATGTAGATACGATTTAATACTCTCTGTACTGCCCATATACATGGCTATATTCAGGTCTGTAATCTTTAATTTCAGTCGTTTCAGCTCTTCTGTAATCACTTCCAGCGTACCAGAGCCATGCTCCCGCATGAGCAAGGGAATGCTTTTCAATTCTGCTGCTGATAAAGGTTCTCCATTACCATAAGAGTGTTTTGGATTTCCTACCAATACAATCTCATCTTTCGCAAACTCTACATATTTCAACTGTGGATTTTTGGAGCTTCCTTCAATAATTCCAAGTTGTATACTTTTTTCAAAAAGGGCCTGCTCAATTTGTTCCGTATTACCACTGGTGAGCGATGTTTTCACATCCGGATAACGCTGATTGAATTTGGCCAGCAGGGGAGGAATCAGGTATTGCGCAATAGTACTGCTGGCACCTATTGGTAGCATACCTCCCTGGGTATGTTTCAACTGGTTAATATCGTATTCGAGATTACGGTAGTCTGCAAAAATGATTTCAGTATGATGCATGACCAACTGACCAGCTCGCGTAAGCTTGATGCGGTTGCCGATGCGCTCAAAAACAGCCATTCCTAATTGTTGCTCCAACTCGTGGATATGTTTGGTAACTGCCGGTTGGGAGATATAAAGCTCTTCTGCTGCCTTGGTAAAACTTAGGCGCTTCGCTACGGTATGAAATACTTTGAGTCTGAAATCGAACATGGATTAAAAATAAGTAAAATCCGCTATTATGGATGAACATAGGACCAACCTTCGGCCTGTTTGATGATTAGTTCACCATTCCCGCTAGGGGTGTAATTGATAAAAGGAAAGAGGTCTTCTTTAACAATATTCCGCTCGCGTAATGTATTCTCACATTCTACCAGCAAAACACCTCTGTTTTTAAGGTCTTGCATCAATTCTTCATATGGATGGTCTTTGCGAAATGCCACCACACCATTGCCATGGGCAACAAGTTCTATGGTTACTTTCTTTTGCAGACGGGGATCTTCCAGTGCGTTTTTGATATTACGGAGCGTAGCGCGGATTACTTTATCGTCGTCACTGTTCAACTGGTAAATAGCTTTATAACGGGTTTTCTGCTGGGCAGTAGCATAGTGAGCGGTGATTGTTATCACGGCTGCCAGTATCAGGATCAGTTTTTTCATGCAGACAAAAATAAAAAAACAAACGGGCCGCTATAGCGACCCGTTCGTTTTTTTATTTAAGATTTCTTTTTTCCTGCATTAGGATTGTTTGATTTGTAGCGCATGTCCGGAGTACCATTCTTTTTCAGAGGACCTGCTGCTTTAGCTGGAGCAGCTTCTTTAGCGTCTTTGTAGCGTTTGTCAGGAGTGCCATCTTTTTTCAGATGTTCGCCTGGTGCTGCTGCGGCAGCTTTAGCTTCAGCTTTTGCAGCTTTTTCTTTGCCTTTAGCTTCGGCTTTAGCGGCTTTTAAATCACCTTTAGCTTCAGCTTTTGCAGCTTTAGCTTCACCTTTGGTGTCGGCTGCGGCGGCTTTAGCTTCACCTTTTGCTTGTTCAGCTTTAGCTTTTGCGTGCTCTGTCTTAGCTTTTACTTCTTTCTTTTGGGTAGTTGCAGGTGCTTGAGCGGAGGCAACGGCTACGCCAAGAAACATAGCCAGCATGCCTGTAAGGAATTGTTTCATATGAATGAATGTTTCCTAAAAAATAAGAAATTTTTCAATTCCCTCCATTTTTTTAACAAATCTTATAATCTTTTAAGGAAGATTTAATTTTTATCCACCCACATGCCATTGTCGCGGATGAGGTTGATGAGCTCATCTACGGCCACATCACTGTTGAGTCCGCGCTTTACAATTTCTTTCCCTCTGTAAAGGGTAATTTTTCCAACGCCACTGCCTACATAGCCGAAATCGGCATCTGCCATTTCACCCGGGCCGTTCACAATACATCCCATAATGGCGATTTTTACGCCTTTTAAATGATGGGTCACCGCACGAATGCGGGCAGTTGTCTCCTGTAAATCAAACAAGGTACGACCACAAGACGGACAGGAAATATATTCCGTTTTGGAGATACGGGTACGTGTTGCTTGCAGGATACCAAAGGCAATATTATTCAGTGTTGCACGCTGCGAGGCTTCGTCTTGCGGATTGGATAACCAGAGGCCATCGCCAAAGCCATCCAGCAAAAGGGCGCCCGCTTCTGTAGCATGGTGTACCAGGTGTTCATCGGTGGTAGCCTGATGGCTGATACTATGTATGATAACGGGAACGGTTATATTTTTTTCCAACAGTACTGTAAAGAATCTGCGCACATTCGCCATAGCAGAAGGGCCGCTGGCGGCTGCACAAAATACCGTAGCTGCGGTAAAATGCTTATCGGAGGCTAATTCCAGTAAGCTACTAATCTCAGGTGTATCGAGGTTGTCGCAGTTTACGGCTACAAAATTCTCTTTACCTGCTTTACCCGTCTTGAATGCAGCCACATAAGCAGCAGTATCGAAGTAAGGCAGGAAATTATGTTTGTCGGCCAGAGTATTCCAGGTATCACTGTTCAGGATAACGCGAAGCGTGCCTGGCAGTCCGAATGCAGGAACCGTATTGCTGGTGTAGATATAGTCTGCTGCGGCATCTGCGATGTTCCATTTATCTGTAGGCTCATCGTAGTTATAGCCAATAGCGAGGAGGTCTGCCGGCTGTAATTTGCTGGCAGCGCTGAAATCGGCCACTACTACCGGTACATGTTTGCTACCGATATTCTCTACCTGTTCGGCATCTCTGCGTTTGTAAGTGAAAGGAGAGTAAGGCACCTGGATCAAAGGGCGCGTGGTGGCTTCCTTCGTTTCTGGGCGATCGGTATATCTTTTAACGATATCTCGGCATACCGGCAGTTCAAATTCAGGATCTTCCGTGAGGGAAACGCGGATGGTATCGCCCACGCCGTCTTCCAGGAGGGTACCGATGCCTATGGCGGATTTGATACGACCATCTTCACCATCGCCGGCTTCTGTCACACCCAGGTGCAGGGGATAACAATGCCCCAGTTCCTGCTGCATGGTTTGCACCAGCAAGCGGTAAGCTTGTACCATTACTTGCGGATTGCTGGCTTTCATACTGAGCACAATATTGCGGTAGCTCAGATCTTCCGCAATACGGAGAAACTCCATAGCGCTCTCTACCATTCCCATTGGGGTATCGCCATAGCGACTCATAATACGATCACTGAGGGAGCCGTGATTGGTACCTATACGCATGGCAGTTCCATGTTCCTGGCAGATTTTCACCAGCGGAGTAAAGCGTTCGCGGATACGGTCAATCTCTTCCTGGTATTCGGCATCCGTATAATCCAGGGTTTCGAATTTCTTTTTATCTACATAATTTCCTGGGTTAATACGTACCTTTTCTACTATACGTGCAGCAATTTCGGCAGCATTAGGCGTAAAATGTATATCAGCGACAAGGGGCGTATGATACCCTTGACGGCGAAGTTCTTTTTTGATTTCCAACAGGTTTTCCGCTTCTTTTTTACTGGGGGCCGTGATCCTTACCAGCTCAGCGCCTGCTTCAATACAACGAATGGTCTGCGCCACAGTGGCGGCAGTGTCCAGCGTGTCGGTGGTGGTCATGGTCTGAATACGGATAGGATGATGGTTTCCTATCAAAAGATCCCCCACTTTCACCTCCAGGGTGTCCAGACGTTTGTAGGTAGTTAATGAATTGCAATAAAGTTGCATGCGATTATGTTTTCCTTGCTTCGCAAAGTTAAGAAAGAGGGCTTCAATTTCCCGACTCTTAAAGCTACATTAAATTTCCACGAGCGGCACGAGGCCTGGTAAATAATTACTTTATTTTTGAGGAGAGATTATGTTAGTTAACAAAAGCCCGGATATTCCGTACCAGGAACTCCCGTTTACTGGTCAGTTCCATATCTTCCCGCTGGGAAGTTTTTCCAACGCGCTTACCCACGAACCCCACCGCCATGACCATTTCCAGATCATTTGGTTTACCAAAGCGTCCGGCCGTCATATGGTTGATTTTGTCTGGTATGAGATGGAAGACAATATGGTATTCCTACTCCGGCCTGGTCAAGTGCACCAGTTGGATTGCATCCGAGAAGGGAAATCCATCATCTTCACAGAAAAATTTTATTTCGCCAATAAACATGAACAGGGAACCCTTTACGATTTCACGTCCCTGTTTAATAGCTGGCACGGATATGGACCGATACGCCTGGGTTCCTGCGTTTCCGAGTCTTTATCCCTGCTGTCGGAGCTCATGGAAAGAGAAATGAGCGGAACTGCTTGTAGCCGTAGTGTCATGAAGCATTACCTGAACGCTTTCCTGTTGCTGCTGGAAAGAGAAAAGAAACGTAATGCGGCAGAAACCATGATGCCTTATCAGCAGGATGCCAGGGTAGTACAACTACGCCGGTTGATAGAACAACATTTCTGCACAGAGCACCAAGTGGCTTTCTATGCTAATACTTTTGCACTCACGCCAAAGCGACTGAACGAAATCACGAAAGAATCCACCAGTTGTACAGTAACTGAGTTATTGCACCAGCGCATTGTACTGGAAGCAAAACGAAGTTTGGCTTTTAGTCACAAGAGCATCAAAGAGATTTGCTATGACCTTGGATTCGAGGACCCTGCTTACTTTAGCCGCTTTTTTAAGAATAATACCGGCATCTCCCCACAAGATTTTAGAGACATGATGTTCAAATAGTACAAGTCAATACCCCAATTGTCCAATAAAGATAAAATGGTGTAGCTCTACCTTTGCCTTCACTTATTTGCCTTGCTTTTATTGGACGCTATAGATTAATGTATGAACATCTGGAAACCGCTGTTCCTGGTGGCCTTGGCCACAGGAAGCTGTTCTGTAGTTGTGACGGCCCAAACCCAGACCCTCACCCTACAGGATGCCCTGAAAACAGGGTTAAATAATTATCAGTCAGTTAAAGCCAAAGAGAACTATGCCCGTGCTGCTGTGGAGAATGTGAATACAGTGAAACGTGAATTCCTCCCAGATCTGAATCTCTCTGCTCAAAACAGTTATGGTACTGTAAATGGCCAGAATGGCCCTATGTGGGGTTATAAAGGATGGACAACCAGCGCATCTGGTCCTGTTCTTCCTAGTCAAAACTGGAATGCTGCCTTTGGTGGATTATACCTGGCGAATATTTCCTGGGATGTAGTCACTTTCGGCCGCAGAGTAGCCAAAGTGGGATTGGCCAAGCAACAGTTGGATAACAGTAACGCCGACCTAGAACAGGAAAAATTCGAACAACAAGTCAGAATTGCTGGCGCCTACCTCAACTTGCTGGCGGCACAACGGCTCCGTAAGTCGATGGAATCCAATTTGCTACGCGCACAGGAGCTGCAACGAATGATCGTTTCCCGTGCCCTGAACGGACTGAATGCCGGTGTAGATAGCTCTATCGCCAATGCAGAAGTTTCCAAAGCGAAACTCTCGCTGGTAGATGCGGATGTCTACATGGCTCAACAAAACAATAAACTAGCGGAAATGATGGATGTAGTCCCGCAGGAAT
This sequence comes from Chitinophaga sp., assembly GCF_019236475.1. Lineage (GTDB taxonomy): Bacteria > Bacteroidota > Bacteroidia > Chitinophagales > Chitinophagaceae > Chitinophaga. Next base: position 462,169 of record NZ_JAFAIX010000012.1, on the reverse strand, counting down.
TCTTGCTGGACACCACTTTTATTTCGAAGATTCCCAATGAGATGTTGCAGCCACAGATGATGCACGACTCTATCAATATGCTGCAGCAACCATTGCTGAAATATTATGCTACCCGCATCCGCCTGAGTGAAGCCAATCAACAGTTTATCGCGAAAAATGTAATGCCCCGTCTTTCCCTGATGGGCGTCATGCAGACACGCGGATCCGGATTTAATGCGGACTACAACGCGGCGAATCTGAGTAGCTATAGCAGTGGTTACTGGGATGGTGTCTCCCCCAATCGCAGCAATTACTTGTTGGGCCTAAACCTCTCCTGGACGGTGACAGACCTCTGGCGCACCCATTCACAAGTGGCACGTCAACACTATACGACGGAAGCACTGAAGAATGAATATACACAGCAACATCACCGCTTGAATCAACAACTGGTGTTATCAGAAACGCAGTTGGTGAATGCACTGAAGAAATACAGAGAAGCGCCGGTAGGGCTGAAAGCCGCCGCAGACGCCTTTCTTCAGAAGAGTACCCTATACGAAAATGGGCTGAGTAATATCGCGGACCTCTCACAAGCACTGTATAATATCAATCGTGCTGAAACAGACCGTGATATCGCCTACAACGGAGTATGGCAGGCGTTGCTGTATAAAGCTGCTACAATTGGGGATCTCCAGGTTTTCCTGAGCCAACTGTAATTGCAGGATAGTTTAATTATAACACATAATCCAATGAATTTAATCAGAACGGCCCTGCGCAAACCAATTGCTATCATGGTGTTAGTGGCAGGCCTGTTGTTCTTCGGTATAAATGCAGTCAGGACTATCAAAATTGATATCTTCCCAGACTTGAATCTTCCGGCTATCTATGTTTCCCAGCCATACGGCGGGATGTCGCCGCAGCAAATGGAAGGATTCATCGCCACCAACTATTCTAACCTGTTTCTCTATGTTACGGGTGTAAAAGATATTGAAGCTAAAAATATCCAAGGCCTCACCATGATTAAGATCTCCTTTTATGAAGGAACGAACATGGCGCAGGCGGCAGCAGAGGTAACGGCAATGGCTAATCGCGCTTTCTCTGCAATGCCCGCTGGTACACAGCCTCCGTTTATTATTCGCTTCGATGCTTCTACATTGCCAATCGGACAGTTGGCACTCAGCAGTACTACCCGTAGTAATAATGAACTACAGGATCTGGCCATGACGGTGGTACGACCTTCTTTTAGTCGTATCGCAGGACTGACGGCCCCCGCGCCTTTTGGCGGTAACTCCCGTACAATAGTTATCCACGTAGACCCCGCATTGATGCGTAGTCATAACCTGACGCCAGATCAGATTGTGGCGGCAGTAAAAGATAATAACCAAATCTCTCCGGCTGGTAACGTGCGTATTGGCGATGTTACCTATCTCACGCCGGCTAATACGGTCATACGTACGGTAAAAGAATTTGAAAATATTCCGTTGGTGGCTGGCAGTGGTCCTACTGTTTTTGTGCGAGATGTGGCTAAAGTAGAGGATGCGGCAGATATCACTTCCAGTTACGCAGTGATTAATGGTAAACGCTCTGTATACTTACCCATTATCAAAACTGCTGATGCCAGTACCTGGACGGTGGTGAATAACCTGAAGAAAGCCTTGCCAGGTATACAAAAGCTGCTACCGGAAGATGTAAAGGTATCCTTCGTTTTTGACCAGAGTGTATACGTAGTAAATGCGGTGAAAAGTTTGATCAGTGAAGGAGTCATCGGCGCAATACTGACGGCCCTCATGGTGCTGCTTTTCCTTGGTGATCGCAGAAGCGCTTACATCGTTATTATTACCATTCCGGTATCTGTGATAACGGGTGTGATGTTCCTCAAACTAGCCGGACAAACCATCAATATTATGACCCTTTCCGGTCTGGCATTGGCGATTGGTATATTGGTAGACGAGTCTACGGTTACCATTGAGAATATTCACCAACACCTGGAAATGGGTAAAACCAAGGCACAGGCCATCTGGCATGCTTGCCAGGAAATCGCTTTCCCTAAGCTGCTGATATTACTCTGTATCCTGGCGGTGTTTGTACCTTCCTTTACCATGACAGGCGTGCCCAGAGCGATGTTCCTGCCATTGTCGCTCGCGATTGGATTTTCGATGATTGCTTCTTATTTGCTGTCGCAGACAATGGTGCCGGTGCTGGCAAACTGGATGTTGAAAGCAGAGAAATTCCAACACCATGGCGCGCATCATCATGTGTACAGCAGTGAAACACATAAATCTGCCGGTTATATAGAAACAGAACTGGCAGATGAAAAGCAACACCCACAAACGATTTCCCGGTTTGATAAATTTAAACTGCGCTTTATGGGATGGCTGGAAGCGATGATGAAACGTCGTAAACTGGCGATTGCCACGTACTTCCTGGGAATTGGAGGTATAGTAGTGCTTTGTATGAGTATTATCGGCCGTGATATATTACCTAAACTCAATAACGGACAATTTCAAGTGAGGCTCAAAGAGCCTACCGGTACCCGCCTCGAACGAACGGAAACCATGCTGCTTAAATCTACGGACATCCTGAAAGAGATAGTGGGAGCGAAGAACATCGATATCACTTCTTCTTTCATCGGTATGCATCCGTCTTCCTATTCAACAAACCCGATTTACCTGTTTATGGCTGGTCCTAACGAAGCCGTATTACAGGTAAATCTGAAGGAGGATTTCAAAATCAATCTGGATCAATTGAAAGAGAAGTTACGTAAACGCATACACGCAGAAATGCCGGAAGTAACGATGACTTTTGAACCAATAGATCTTACGGATAAAGTGATGAGCCAGGGCGCCAGTACGCCGATTGAAGTGGCAGTCATGGGTAAGAACCTGAAAGACAGCAGGCCTTTTGCAGAGAAGATTTTGGCGGAGATGAAGAAGATCCCGTATCTGCGCGACTTACACCTGAATCAGGCCTTGGATTATCCTGCTATCCGCATCAATATTGACAGAGAAAGAGCTGCACAATTGGGAGTATCTGTTGGGGAGATATCAAGATCGCTGACGGCCGCTACTTCATCAAGCCGCTTTACGGAGAAGAACGTATGGCTGGATGAAAAGAATGCGACCTCCTACTTTGTGCAGGTGGCAGTGCCGGAAAATGAGATGGCTGCTATCAGTGATCTGGAGGCCATTCCGTTGAGTAAAGATAGAGCGCGCCCTGTGTTGGGAGATGTAGCTAGCCTCGTGCCAGATACGGTGATTGGGCAATATGATAGGATTGGGGCAGTACGTATTCTGTCTATTGGCGCGAATATTAATAAAAAGGATTTAGGAAATGCGACAAGGGCTGTGGAAGACGCGATTCGCCGCGCCGGAGAGCCTCCTCGAGGCATCACGGTGGAAAAACGCGGATTGATGAATCTCCTGAATGAGACCTTAGATAGTCTGCAATCCGGTTTGCTAGTAGCGATTGTGGTGATATTCTTATTGCTGGCGGCTAATTTCCAGTCGTTCCGAGTGGCGTTTGTGTCGCTGGCTACTATTCCGGCGGTGCTGGCAGGATCATTAATAATGCTGTTGATAACCGGTTCCACCTTGAATCTACAATCCTATATGGGTATAATTATGTCAGTCGGAGTATCCGTGTCTAACGCTATCCTACTGATTACCAACGCTGAAAAGCTGCGACTAGAAAATGGCGATGCTAGAAGATCGGCGCTGGAAGGTACTTCTATCAGGCTTCGCCCCATTCTGATGACCAGTATCGCGATGGCGGTGGGTATGATTCCGATGGCTTCGGGCCTCGGAGAAGCCGGCGACCAGACCGCTCCATTAGGAAGAGCTGTAATCGGCGGATTGGTAGCCAGTACCATTGCCTCTTTATTTATACTACCACTGGTGTTTTCATGGGCGCAACAGAAAACATCTACCAAATCTGTTTCCCTGGATCCAGAAGATGAAGACAGCCAGTATTATGTACCAGGACCCAAATACGTATAACCATCACGCATAAACGATAATAATATCATGACTATAAAAAACTACAGATCATCATACGCCACACTTGCCACAGTTGCTTTGCTGCCGCTGGGGTTACTTTGGGCTAGCTGTCATAGTATCAAAGCGGAGGATAATGAAGAAGCAGAGCATAGCAATGCGGTGCAGGTAAAAGTAATACAGTTACAAAAAAGCCAACTGGAAGCGCAGTTGAAATTGCCTGGAGAAGTGAAGCCATACCAGTTTGCAGACCTATATGCAAAAGTGAACAGTTACGTAAAAGTAGTCAGTGTGGATATGGGCAGCCAGGTCAATGCCGGACAGGTATTGGCTACCCTCGAAGCGCCGGAGATGAATACCCAGCTCCTGGAAGCCCAGTCCAGACTGCACACCAAAGAAGCGATGTTTCGTGCTAGTAAAGCCACTTATAGTCGCTTATTGAAAACGAGTCGCGTACCAGGAACGATTTCTCCCAACGACCTGGATATGGCCTTTGAGAAAATGAGTGCAGACAGTGCAGAACTGTTGTCTGCCAGATCTTCCTACCAGGAAGTACAGCAGATGCTGGGATACCTGGTGATTAAGGCGCCTTTCAGTGGGATTATCAGTCAGCGTAACATCCACCCAGGTACTTATGTAGGCCCTGCAGGGAAGGGCTCTGACAAACCTTTGTTTAGATTAGAAGAACAGAAGAAACTACGTTTAGCCGTGGCCGTTCCTGAGATATATACGGATGATATCCGCCATGCTTCCGCTGTGAAATTTACCGTGAAATCTTTGCCAGGGGACACTTTCCAGGCGCAAGTAAATCGTATTGCTGGTAGTCTGGATACGCGCCTGCGTTCCGAGCAACTGGAAATGGATATTAATAACAGCGATGGTAAGTTATTGCCGGGTATGTATGCTGAGGTGAGTGTGCCACTGCCTGGAAAGAAAGATGTGTATGTAGTACCGAAAGGCGCCATTGTGAGCAATTCAGAAAAAGTATTCGTTATAAAATCTGTGAATAGCAAAGCAGTATGGGTTCCCGTTCAGAGAGGAAATGAATCAAACGGAAAAGTGGAAATATTCGGCAGTTTGGCGGACAATGACATCATTGTTCAGAATGCAACAGATGAAATCAAAGAGGGAACTGTGCTGCAATCAGTGAAGTGATGGGTGCAGAGAAGCATTTGAGTGAGATATCCGCCCGATTAATGAAAAGAGTGATGACCTGGAATTAATCAACAGCAATAGATAACGGGATGAATATAAGAGCTGAGGGCTGATATCTCCGCTCAGATGTACAAAGGATTTATGTTAAAACACTCGTGCCTGTCGTTCCTGTCCAGCGGGCAGGAACGACGAAAAAAAAGCCGGGATTGATGTAGACGTCAATCCCGGCTTCTATTATATAGGAAGTGATAATTACCAGTCTTTTTCTACTGGCACTACCTGACCTTTCATTTTTTTGTTTTTGTCCTGAAGCTCTTTCTCTTTGTTGGAGAGGGCTTGCAGCAAGCGTTCTGCTTCTTGTTTATTCAGTTTGCTTGGCTGTGGTTCAGGCTTTTGTTGTTCTTGGTCTTGTTTGTCCTTGTTTTTATCCTTGTTGTCTTTATTCTGTTGGTCTTTGTTCTGCTGATCCTTATTTTGTTTATCCTTGTCTTTGTTGTCCTGGTTATCTTTATTCTTATCCTTGTTTTTGTCTTTGTTGTCTTTATTCTTGTCTTTGTTATTGTCTTTATCTTTTCCGCCTCCGCCGCCTTGTTGCTTTTTCAGCATGGCTTGCGCATAGGCGAGGTTATAGCGGGCATCTTCATCTTTGGGATTGAGTTTCAAGGCTTGTTTGTAAGACTTGATACTTTCTTCCCACTTTTTACTCTCCATGAAAGTATTACCGATGTTATAGTCCGCATCGAATTTTGTATCGGATTTATCGGTTAATTTAAGACTGTTGGCATACTGGGAGCGGGCTTCATCATAGCGTTTTTGCTGGTAGAGAGAGTTCCCCAGGTTATAGCTACCGATGGCCGACTGTCCATTCTGTTCCAGTGCTTTTTTGTAATTGGCTTCCGCATCAGCGTACTGCTGTTTGTTGTACAGTTCATTTCCTTTGCGGATAAATTTATTGCCGGCGCCTTTTTGCTGTGCCTCAGCGGAAAGCCCTGTCAGCACGAGTGCCGCGACAATCAAACCATATTTTATCAACTGTATCTTCATGATTAATTGCATAATTAAGCTACTGATGAAGGAAGGTCTGTACGTTTAGTACGGCGTACTTCCGGGATAAAAAATTCAATCAGTAAGAGCGCAAGGGCTACTCCCAGGAAGTACTGGAAGTAACTGTTATAGTCCGTAAATATATTCTCTCCGAATTCTTTCTGTTCCATGCCATCGATCTTTGCTGCGAGAGAGTTCACCACCTCATCTGTATTGTTGTCCAGGTGTTCGTAGATACCGTGTCCGGAGTAAGCGATGCTTTTCAGCTCCTGTTCATTGAGTTTGGAGATTACGGTATTTCCTTCTCGGTCTTTTTTGTAGCCGCCATTTTCTGTGTCTGGGATAGGAGATCCGGTAGGAGAGCCGATACCGATCGTATTTACCACAACGCCGTTTTCGAAGGCCGCTTTTGTTTTGCCAGCAGCAGTTTCGTCATGGTCTTCCCCGTCGGAGATCAGGATGAGCGCTTTGTGTTTGCGTTCTTTTTTATTGAAAGCATCGTCTGCTGTCTCGATGGCTTGTCCAATAGCGGTTCCCTGGGTAGGGATCATTTCTGGCGTAACGGTGCTCAGGTACATTTTAGCGGCGGAATAATCGATGGTGAGGGGCATTTGCAGGTAAGCATTCCCTGCGAATACCACTAATCCGATACGATCGTTTTCCAGCTTGTCCATTAGCTTGGTAATCAACTGCTTGGCTCGTGTCAGCCTGTCGGGTTGTACGTCTGTAGCCAACATACTTTTACTCACATCCAGCGCGATGATCACGTCCACGCCTTTGCGGGTAATTTTCTCCATGCGACTTCCTTTCTGCAGGTTGGCCAGACCTACCACGCCAAAGAAAAAGGCTAGGAAAATCAGTAAGAATTTGAGAATGAATAGTTTACGTGAGTATCCTGTAAAGAGTTTCTCCACCAGTGCGGGATCTCCCATACGCTTGATGGACCTGCGTTTCCACCAGGACACGGCCAGGAAAGCCAGTTGCAGTACCAGTAACAGCGTTAGGCCCCATAAATACTCTGTATGTTGAAATCGTAACATATGCTATTTTAAGAAATTCGTTACCGGTAGTAAACCAGGTAAGAACTCAAAAATAATTTTTTTGTAACGTATTGCAAGAGCTTACGGCAGGGTTTAGGTAATTTTTAACGCAGTTGTATAAAAAAGAAAACGCCGCGATAGGCGGCGTTTTACTGAAGTATTTTTTCGGGAGATGCAAGTCGCCTTACATTTCACCCTTAAAGAAACCGGCGTCGGTCAATATATTGCGTAATATATCCATACGGGCTTTTACTAGGTCCAGCTTAGGATCTTCTGTTTCAAAATTGAGGACAAAGAAGGTAGGGTGTCTGTTTTCTTCGATCCATCCTACAATCCAGCCGATATTTTTCTTACCAACTACGCCCCAGCCAGTTTTGTAAGACAGTTGATATTTAGGGGTTTTCTCCATCAACATGACATCTCTGACAGATTTCATGGCTGTTTTGGAGAAAGGCAATTGGTCGAAGTATAATTTTTTCACAAATCCCATTTCTTCATCCGGAGAGATCTGGAGAGTATTATCCAGCCAGAAAGTATCTATACGGCTGATTTTCATGTTACCATACTTCACGGAATCCAGCCACATCTGCATTTGCTGTTTGCCAATTCGGCGGGCTACTTCCTGGAAGTAAGGAACGTCAGACACTTTGAAAGCCTGTTGCATGCTCTGGTCCTTATTCCATTCAGGCATCTCTCTGGTAACGCCATCCCAAGGAATAACCATACCAGTATCTTTGATTACGCCGGTAGTCAGGCCCACGAGAGAGTTAAAGATTTTGAAGGTGGAAGCGGGGAGAAAGCGCTCTTTTGCACGGTCGAGGTTATACACCTTGAATTCTCCCTTGTTATTGTTAAACAACATGAAGGTACCTTCTACCTTGTATTGGCTAAAATACTTTTCCCAGCCTTTTTCTTCTTTAACATTATTGGGAGCACAGGCTGCCAGTGAAATCATCACCACCGCTAGCACCCAGCCGAGTTGTTTCATCATGTCTTTATGATTTGTAGCTGCAAAAGTAAGTATAAAGCCGAATGGCACAAAGTGTATGCACACCTTGTGCCATTCGGCAATTATCTAAAAAGAAGGTCGATTACTTGATAACGCCCAGTTCTTTACCCACTTTGGTAAAGGCGGCAATCGCCTTATCCAGGTGTTCCTGTTCGTGAGCGGCACTCAACTGAACACGGATACGTGCTTGGCCTTTTGGAACCACAGGGAAGAAGAAGCCGATTACGTAGATGCCTTCTTGCAGGAGTTTGTCGGCAAATTGCTGACTCAACACTGCATCATAAAGCATCACAGGAACGATTGGGTGATCGCCTGGTTTGATATCGAAGCCAGCTTCCGTCATTTTGGAACGGAAGTATTTGGTATTGTATTCCAGTTTATCACGCAGCTCAGTAGTTTCGCTCAGCATATCCAGTACCGCGATAGAAGCGCCTACAATGCTTGGAGCTACAGAGTTGGAGAACAGGTAAGGACGGCTGCGCTGACGCAGGATATCGATTACCTCTTTAGGACCGCTGGTGAAACCACCGGATGCACCACCCAGTGCTTTACCCAGGGTACCAGTGATGATATCCACACGACCCATTACACCGCGGTATTCATGGGTACCACGACCAGTTTTACCCAGGAAGCCAGAGGAATGGCTTTCGTCCGACATTACAATCGCGTCATATTTATCTGCCAGTTCGCAGATTTTATCCAACTGAGCGATAGTACCGTCCATGCTGAAAGAGCCATCAGTAACGATAATACGGCTACGGCAGTCTTTCGCTTCCTGCAATTTGGCTTCCAGGTCGGCCATGTTATTATGTTCATAACGGAAACGCTGTGCCTTGCAAAGACGCACCCCGTCGATAATGGAAGCATGGTTGAGGGCATCGGAAATGATAGCATCTTGTTCGTTGAACAGTGGTTCAAATACGCCACCATTGGCATCGAACGCAGCTACATACAGGATGGTATCTTCAGTTCCCAAGAATTTGGAAATCTTTTGTTCCAGCTCTCTGTGAATATCCTGGGTTCCGCAGATGAAACGTACACTGCTCATCCCATATCCATGGGTATCAATGGCGTCTTTTGCCGCTTTGATCACTTTAGGATGAGATGAGAGTCCCAGGTAGTTATTGGCACAAAAGTTAATTACAGTATTGCCGCCAACCTGTATCTCAGCACCTTGTTCGGAAGTAATAATTCGCTCTCTTTTATACAGACCGGCCTTGTTAATTTCGTCCAGTTCTTCCCGCAAACGGGCAGTAAACTTGGTATTCATACTTTAGTTATCAGATTTAAATCTTGTAATTAATTGTTGCGATGCTAAAAATATTACGATTATCAATCGATTAGCTCACAACAGGGGTTTCATGCAAAAAGTTTGACCCAGGTGTAACATTTAGTTACTGGTCTCCGTCATAATAGTATCATGATTGTCACAGTCATGAAATACAAAACTGGTATTCTTAGGTGAATTTACAGAGAATAATTTTTCTGTGAATATATAATCAAAAGATTATCAGAAAACTATTAACTGTTCCTACGATTGGTTTTGGTGTTAGAATGGATATTGGGGGGTGGGAAAATGATGACCGGATTGTATCCAGGGCATTAACATAAAGTATTTGTCGGAAATTAGCACTTAAATCCCGCGCCACCTGAATGACGGAAAAGGAGTACAATAAATGTGTAGATCTGTACTCGGACAACCTCTTTCGCTTCATTGTCAAAAATTTAGAGAACGCGGAAGATGCCCGGGACGTAGTACAGAACGCATTCGAAATATTGTGGAAACACTGTCAGGATGTGCCTTTTGAAAAGGCTAAGTCATACCTGTTTACAGTCGGCTACCACAATATGATAGATCATGTCCGAAAGGTTAAGCGCATAACGCTGGTGGATGAGTTCAAAGAAGAAGAAAAAATAAGTGATCATAAGGTACATAACGCCCGGGAAGTGATAGCACAGGCACTTGCCAAATTGAGTGAAGTACAACGCTCCCTGGTAATGCTAAAGGATTATGAAGGATATAGTTACGAGGAAATAGGCGAAATCATGAATCTCAATCCCTCACAGGTAAAAGTATACCTCCACAGGGCAAGGATTCATCTGAAGAACTACCTCGTAAAAATGGAAAATGTAATCTGATATTATTATAATTGTTAATAATTTAGTTTGGCTATAGATATTAACATATCAAACTACGAAAGCTTCCTGCTCAGCTACATTGATGGTGAGCTGACAGCGGAAGAAATGGCTGCATTGGAAGCATTCCTAGAACAGCACCCTGTCTTACGTCAGGAGCTGGATCTGCTGGGAAATGCGCGTGTGTTGCCTGAAGAGGACGTTGTGTTTGATAATAAGCAAGCATTATACAGATCCTCTACAGTGGCAACCAACATGGAAGAGTTCATGCTCTCTTATGTGGATGGAGAGCTGGAAAGCGCCAAACAAATAGAGCTAACGGCTTACCTGGAAAAGCACCCTGCCGCAAAAACAGACTTGAATTTACTGTTGGCATCTAAACTGGATGACAACGAAAAAATAATTTTCCCCAACAAATCCTCCCTTTACAGGCACTCCCGTAAACCTATTTACAGGATTGCCCCCGTATGGTGGGGTGCTGCCGCTGCAGTAGTGGCAGGTATTATGGTTTGGATGATGCCATTGGATAATAGCAGGCAAGCTCATCCACATCCAGCACTGGCAGATGCCGTGAAAAAATCTGCTCCGGTGGGAACTGTTCCTGCTGCCTCCTCTGTATCTCCCGTAGTGCCAGCAACTTCACAACCAGCCGATACAAGGAACACTGTTGCTGAAACTGCCAAACCTCGTGTTGTTAAACCTGTAAATATTACTCGCGGAACTGCTGCCGCCCCTGAAAAGGCACAGCCAGAAGCCCTCGCCAAGAATACTGTCACATCATCGCCCAAGGCGGAATCTTCCGGAAGTCCTCAACTTCCTCCTCCCAGAAATACTACACAGGAAATTATCGAAAGACAGGCAGCTCCTATTGCAGCCCCCTCTGTAGCATTGAATAACAACCATTCGGTGAGTGCCACCGAAAAGGAAACCGTTATCGCTGCTGGAAATACTGCCTCCACGCCTGCTCCTATAGCAGATGTTAGTCATAATAACTCAGCGCCAAGTATCAAGGGAGAACTCATTATGTCTGTAAGCGGCAGTGACAGTAAAATTCTAGATAAGGTAACGAACGTAGCTAAATTTTTCTCCCGGAAACGGAATAAATAACTTTTGAAATAGCATATGAAGCATAAAGTTTTACTCTCTCTGTTGATGTTGATCTTGTGGTCTGGACTAACTCATGCGCAGAAGGCTGTTGATACCTATAAGAACCCTACCACAGCCGCTGATACCATCCAAATCAAAGGGCTGATCATCATAAAGGCTAAGAACGACAAAGGCCGTAACAGTTATAAATTTTATAACGATACCGCCTATACCCGTAATAAACTCAAAAAAAATCTACAGACCAGATTCTTCGTCTTCGACTTAGGTTTTAATAACTATATCGACAGAAGTGACTATTCCGGCGCTACTTACGTCAACTATTTTGATTTTCCTAGTCAAAATACGCTGCAGACCGCCAATCGGTCGTATAGTTATGGTGCGGTTGGGCTGGCTACCTTGGCTCCCCGATCACCCGGAGAACCTTTAACTCCATCTGAATTTAAACTTATCACCGGAAAATCGATCAATGTAAACATATGGTTGATTGAACAGCGACTTAATATAACAAAACACAAACTGAACTTGTTATATGCCTTAGGTTTGGAAATGAATAATTACAGATATGCCCGTAGTATTACCTACAAACCAGGCTATCCTACCACTATCGTGCGGGATACTGTAAATTTTTCCAAGAACAAACTATTTGCTGAATATGTTACCGTACCGGTAATGTTAAACTTCAACTCAAATCCTGCTCGCCCAAGCCGTGCTTTCCAAGCTAGCTTTGGTGTAACTGGAGGTTATCTCCTTAAGAGCAGAACAAAACAAATAAGTGAGGAAAGAGGCAAAGTCAGAAAAACCGATGATTTTAATCTAAACAAATGGCGTTTCGGTCTGGCTAGTGAGCTGGGCTATGGTCCTGTGAAACTCTACGCCAATTTTGCACTCACCGCACTTCACGATTATGGGTTGCAACAGTATCCCTTCTCAATCGGTTTAAGATTGAATGGGTTCTGATTTATTGACTAGATGCTAAATTGAAATTATGCGTTCATTCGTTGCCCTGATGGCATGCATAGCCTGCATTGCCTGGGTACATTCCTGTGAAAAGAGATTGTTAAGCATTCATATCGGAATACAGCCTCAATCACTGTCTAATCTTACCGTGGATGCTGGTACCGCAGATCAACTTCCAGTTGTTGCTGCGGATGATCATGCTATAACTGCCCAAGAGCCTTTTCAAACTCAGCCTAAAAAACTGGCAGCCAATTTAAAACTTAACACTAAACCTACCTTCATCAAAAAAGCCGTAAATATCTCCACCGCAGATTCCTCTTTCTTTAATGCAATGGTTATCAAGCAATTAAGCCATAATGGAGCTATTTTGACTCCCTGAGTGAGATCGCAGGATAATTTTATCTTTTACCTTTCGGATAACAACAATCGGTTGTAAAGGCCTTTCTATTGCCGTTTGAAAATTTGTTCCCCCTTTTACAGGTTATTTTTGGACTTCCGGTTATATTTGGGAGCTATTTCTTAAAACCAATCATGTTATGAGAGTTCTTAAACAGGGAATCCTGCTAATGATACTCGCCTGCTCCCTGCTGCCTGCAGGTGCCCAGAGCAAGTATGAATGGAAGGAGGCCAGTTCCGGTGGTTACAACTACAAATACGTAACCAACGACCCCATGAAGGCCCGCTTCTACACTTTGAAAAATGGTCTGACAGTTATCCTCAGCGTTAACAAAAAAGAACCACGCATCCAAACCCTGATAGGTACCAGGGCTGGAAGTAACAATGATCCAAAAGATCATACCGGTCTTGCCCACTATTTGGAACATCTCCTGTTCAAGGGCACGCAGGTATATGGTACGCTCGACTGGGCAAAAGAAAAACCATATATCGATCAAATCGAATCTCTGTACGATAAGTATAACAAAACTACGGGCACGGATGCACGTAAGGCTGTTTATCATGCAATCGACAGCGTTTCAGGTGTTGCCGCCAAATATGCAATCGCAAATGAGTACGATAAACTCATGACCGCTATGGGCGCACAAGGTACAAACGCCCACACCTGGGTGGAAGAAACTATCTACGAAGAAGATATTCCTTCCAATGCTACCGATAAATACCTGACCGTTCAGGCTGAACGCTTCAGAGATCCAGTATTCCGCCTTTTCCATACTGAACTGGAAGCAGTTTACGAGGAAAAAAACCGCGGTCTGGACAACGACGGCCGTAAAGTGTACGAAACCATGCTCGGCGCGTTGTTCCCTACACATAACTATGGTCAACAGTCTACCATCGGTACCGTTGAACACCTGAAAAATCCAAACCTGAAAGCTATTCGCCAGTTCTACAATGAGTACTATGTGCCAAACAATATGGCGATAGTAATGGCGGGTGACTTCGATCCAGATTATGTTATCAAATCCATCGATCAGAAATTTGGATATATGCAGGCTAAACCGGTAAAAGAATACAAACCTGCTCCGGAAAAAGCAATCGCTGCTCCTATTGAGAAAACGGTAATGGGCCCTGACGCAGAAAGCGTGCAAATCGCTTTCAGAATGCCAGGCGCATTGGATACTAAATCTATGGTTGTTCTCAATGTGCTCAGTAGCATCCTGCAAAATGGTAAAGCCGGCCTGATAGACCTGAACCTGAATAAACAACAAAAAATGTTGTCTGCAGGTGCTGGCGCGATGGCGTTGAAAGACTATTCCATTTTCCAAATGCAGGGTAAAGCTAAACCTGGACAATCCCTGGAAGATGTTAAAGGTTTGCTCCTCGGTCAATTGGATATCCTGAAAAAAGGTGAATTCGATGAATCCCTGGTGAAGGCAATCGTTAATAATGCGAAATTGGAGGAATTACAAGGCCTGGAAAGCAATAACAATCGTGCTACCAGTCTGATGGACGGTTTCATCAAGAGCCGCGGCAAAAACTGGGCTTATGATGTGTCTTCTGTTGATGACATGAGTAAAGTTACCAAACAACAGATTGTTGACTACGCCAACAAATACTTTGGTAACAACTATGTGATCGTTTACAAAAGAAAAGGAGAAGATAAAAATATCGAGAAAGTAGAAAAACCTGCTATCACTCCAATTGAAGTAAACAGAGAAGCACAGTCACCTTTCCTGGCTAAAATCGCCGCTATGCCTGCTACACCGGTACAACCACAGTGGCTGGACTTCAACCGCGATATCCAAAAAGGTAAAGTGGGCAACGCAGATCTGCTGTATGTACAGAATAAAGACAATGGTCTTTTCCGCCTGTACTACCGCTTTGATGTCGGTTCTTGGAATAACAAGAAACTGGGACTCGCTGCTCAGTATCTACAGTTCCTGAATACAGATAAGTATACTGCTGAACAGATCAGTAAAGAATTCTACAATATTGCTTGTAGCTTCAATATAGGAGCTGGTACTGAGAATACTACCGTTACTATCACCGGTCTGCAAGAAAACTTCGATAAAGCAGTAGCGCTTTTCGAACACATCATTGCAAATTGTAAGCCTAACGAACAGGCACTGGCTGCGCTGAAAAGCCGTCTGAATAAAGCAAGAACAGACAGCAAACTGAATAAAGGACAAATCCTGAAAGGTTTACAGAACTACGCTATTTATGGCGCTAAAAATCCATTCAATTATCAGTTGTCACAGTCTGAACTGGATGGACTTACTGCCAATGAGCTGACGGATCTGCTGCATAGCCTGATGAAATTCCAGCATACTGTTATCTATTGGGGTCCTCAGGCGCTGAGCGCAGCTCAAGCTGATATCACCAAAGTACATCCAGTATCTGCTACTTTCGCAGCAGCTCCTGCAGCCATCAACTTCACCAAAGTTTCTCAGGACAATAACAAAGTATTGTTTGCTGATTATGACATGGTGCAGTCTGAAGTAAACTGGATCAGAAACGGTGGAGATTATGATGCTGGTAAGACAGCCATCACTTCCTTGTTCAATGGTTACTTCGGTGGTGGTATGGGATCTATTGTATTCCAGACTATCCGCGAATCCAAAGCGCTGGCTTACTCTACTTATGCATTCTACTCTTCTCCTGCAAAACAACACGATCGCTACACTGCGGTAGCATACGTTGGTTGCCAGGCGGATAAAATGCATGAAGCAGTAAACGGTATGAACGATCTGTTGAATGATATTCCTCGCTCCGATAAACTGCTGACTGCTGCTAAACAAAGCATGAAACAGGATCTGGAAACAGAGCGTATCACCAACGATGGTATCATCTTCAAATTCCTGGAGGCTAAAAAACTCGGTCTGAGCACTGATATCCGCAAAGATGTATATGAGTCTATCGACAAAATGGGCTTCGATGATGTGAAGAAATTCCATAACGAAAACCTGGCGAACAAACCATATACCTACTGCGTATTGGCTTCTCCAAACAAAGTGAATGTAGAAGATCTGAAGAAAATAGGTGATGTGAAAAAACTCACCCTGGAGGAACTTTTCGGTTACTAGTAACTGTTATCACATTTGCATAAAACAGGCCCAGAAGCTATAATGCTTCTGGGCCTGTTTCTTTTTTTAGTTGATGCCTAAAAGATATTAATGATGCGGCAAACGATGATTACTGTGCATATAAAACGATGTCGTTAATCATCTTTTTTCAACAGAAATCATTCTAGCTTCGTAAAACGAGCAGAAGGATTCATATACAATAATTTGCATGCATTAATCGTTAAGAGTCTTTATCGAATACCCCTATGGAAAAGTGCCGTCTTTACTGGATTGCAACCCTGTTGTCAATATTCGCGCTGACAGGGTTTGTGAATAATAATGATTTGTATAATGTGCGAATTACTACTGCAAATATTAATGCAGATAAAGTTTTTTTGCTGATCGACAAGAGCGATTATCGCATGTATGTCTATGAGGATGTAACGTTGCGTAAAATCTACAAAGTGGTGTTTGGAAGCCGCGATCAAGGCGATAAACGAAAGGAAGGAGATCGCCTAACACCTGAAGGAACCTTTCATATTCAAAGCAAAAGAATAGATAAACTGTGGAGTAGATTCCTCTTATTGGATTATCCCAATGAAGCCAGTATGGAGAAATTTCGGGAAATGCAGGAAAATGGATTAGTTAGTACAGCGGCTACACCTGGCGGTGGTATTGGTATTCACGGGGTGGAGGCTGGTTCTGGCATTACAGATACTTATGTAGATAGTCGTATCAACTGGACTTTGGGTTGTATCAGTATGAAAGATAAAGATGTCAACGAATTGTACGAATTTATTAAAGTAGGTACACCCGTGGTCATCCGAAAATAATCCGGAAAGATTTTTGTAAGATTTTAGGTAGTGATTTCGGACGGCAGGCGAATGCTGTAACTTTATCACAGCTCCTCGGATCGCATGTAATGATGTTTCCTTTAAAGTGGGGAACATCATGAATCCACATATATCAGGCGGGTATGATCCTGTGAAGGGGCGCGCTCCACTCGGATGGTGCGCGCTTTTTTATTGGTGCGTCAGAAAAGCCAACACCTCTTTTTTCCAAATTTCCGGCGCCTTTCTGCAAAAGGATTCATGACCGGCATTTTCCACCACACATAGTTTCTTTTTACTGGTACCAAGATGTTGATAAACGGTATTCGTTTCTGATTCCATTACCCGGATATCCTCGCGGCCCCAGAAGTAAAGGACAGGCATATGTACACTGGCTGCGAAGTCGGCCGGATTCATTTTAAATCCCCAGAATCCTTGTTCTGTTCCTCCCCAGAATGTAAGCAGTTGGGATAGAGGAGTTGTAGGGAGATGAACAGCTCTCATGCGACTATTAACTGCATCCATCAACGTAGCATAGGGGGATTCAATAATGATTTGCTTTGGGTTCAACTGATAATAGTCGATGGCATGCAGAATAGCAGCAGCGCCCATACTAACACCCCACAGGATCACGGGTTTGGCTGATTGTTGCTGAACAAAGTCCACCGCCATTTTTACCTCTTCCATTTCATAATACCCTATACTACAGGCATTGCCTCCACTAAGGCCATGGGCACGGAAATCCACCAATAGCGTATTGTAACCCAGACTACGAAAATAAGCGGCCTCCGGCAGCGGTCCCTGTTTGCTGCCATTATACCCATGAAACAGAATAACAGTACCCACTGACTTAGCTACCGGTATCCACCAACTATTGATATTGGTACCATTGACAGTAGTGCGATTAATGGTGGTATAAACCGTATCTGGAAAGTGCCGAACGACAGACTTAGATATCCTAACCCCTAGGAATATCATTCCCAGTTTTTCACTGGCATTCATCTGTTCAGGCTTCTTATTGACATGTTGGGGATCATCGTAGAAGTGGGTAAACTTCCAGGCATGAAATGCTGCAATAAGGTTTAAAAGCAGTACGAGGAATAATAGAACGTATCCAAGACGTTTAAGTAGTTTCATAAAAAGAAAACGCCGCAAGAGCGGCGTAAAAATAAGGGAAAATATAGTGGCTGCCGTAAAAAGCAGCCACTTGAAAATATTATAATCTTCCTTTTTTAATGTCCTCTACTACAGATGGATCCAGCAGTGTGGAGGTATCGCCCAGATTGTCCAAATCGTTTTCAGCAATCTTTCGCAGGATACGGCGCATGATTTTTCCAGAACGCGTTTTCGGCAATCCGTCTACAAACTGAATTTTATCCGGTTTGGCAATAGGACCGATGATACGGGCTACTGTTTGCGCAATATCTTTTTTAGTCAGTTCTGCATCATGACTTAAATGTTCCAGGGTTACGTATGCGTAGATACCCTGACCTTTAATATCGTGTGGATAGCCGACTACAGCGCTTTCAACCACACCAGCGTGCATATTGATAGCGTTTTCCACTTCCGCAGTGCCGATACGGTGACCGCTGACATTCAGTACATCATCCACACGGCCAGTGATGCGATAGTAGCCTTCTTCATCGCGAAGACAACCATCACCAGTGAAGTAGAGGTTCTCGTAAGTAGAGAAGTAAGTATTACGGAATCTTTCATGATCGCCATAAGTAGTACGCAGCATACCTGGCCATGGGTGTTTTATACAGAGGTTTCCGTTGACACCATTGCCTTGGATCTCTTTACCCGCTTCATCTACCAGGATAGGTTGCACGCCTGGCATTGGGAGTGTAGCGTATCCAGGTTTCTCTTTGGTAATGCCGGCAATAGGGGTAATCATAATACCACCTGTTTCGGTTTGCCACCAAGTATCTACAATTGGGCATCTGCCTTTACCGATATTATCCTTAAACCAATGCCATGCTTCCTCATTGATAGGCTCGCCCACACTTCCCAGTTTACGTAGAGAACTGAGGTCTTTGTGATTAACTGGGCCGAGACCATATCCCATCAAGCTACGAATAGCAGTAGGAGCAGTGTAGAGGATATTCACGCGGAATTTGTCTACAATTTCCCACAGACGACCAGCATCCGGATAAGTTGGAACCCCTTCAAACATCAAGGTAGTAGCGCCGGCAGAGAGTGGACCGTAGATAATATAGCTGTGACCAGTGATCCAGCCTACATCTGCGGTACAGAAGTATACTTCACCTGGCTGATACTGGAATGTATTTACGAAAGTATAGTTGGCATAAACCATATAACCACCGCAAGTATGTACCACCCCTTTAGGTTTGCCGGTGGAGCCGGAAGTATAAAGGATGAAGAGCATATCTTCTGCGTCCATTTCTTCCGCTGGGCAAGGAGGGTTACCCATGGTTTCTACCGCTTTGATTTCATCTTCCCACCAAACGTCTCTTCCTTTCAACATGCTGACAGGAGTGCGAGTGCGGGTGGCAACGATTACTTTTTTAACGGTAGGGCAAGTCATCAGGGCATCATCGATTACTGATTTCAGCGGGATGTCCTTATTACCACGGAATGCGCCATCGCAGGTGATCACCAGGCTGCAGCTAGCATCTTTGATCCTGTCGGAGATGGATTGAGCAGAGAAACCACCAAACACCACTGAGTGGATTGCACCGATGCGGGCGCAGGCCAGTACAGCGATAGCCAGTTCAGGAATCATACCCATATAGATACATATGCGGTCGCCTTTTTTAACACCGTTGTTCTTGAGGACATTGGCAAACTGACATACTTTAGTATATAATTCGCGATAAGTAAGAATTCTGTGACGTTCTTCTGGATCATTGGGTTCCCAAATAATGGCTGGACGGTTGCCAAGTGTTCCCAGATGACGATCGAGACAGTTCTCTGTGATATTCAGTTTACCACCCTGAAACCATTTAATATCCGGATCAGAGAAGTTCCATTCTAACACTTTGTCCCACTTGCGGCGCCAAAGAAAATGGTCCGCAATATTTGCCCAGAAGCCTTCCGGGTCCATAACGCTTTGCTTGTAAGCTTGCTCGTATTCTTCAATGTTCTTGATCTGGTATGGGTACGACATAGCACCGTATTGTTAATTTTTTAAATAGAAGCATTTCCTAACGGGCTTTAAATTTAAGGAAAAGGAATCGTTTAGTAGAGAAAATCTAAAAAAAGACTTGAAATTTCAATTATTATTCAAAAGGAAAACCCTGCTTCACATAAATGTAAAGCAGGGTATTTTGCCTTGGAAAACGCTGCCCAAACTGGAGATCTTTCAGTGTTTATGCGAATAGCGTTGAAAATGCTGTCCTGTTTCAGCAAAAAGCTCCATCAGTACAGCAATGATCTTCTCTTTCTCCGCATTGCTAAGGGCTGGAATAATTTTTCCCTCTTCCTCGTTACTTACTTTGTCTCTCAGTCGCATTTTCCTGTAGAATGTTGGAATACTCCAGTTACATTCTTCACAGATCCGCTCTCTGAATCTGATAGGTAGATTAGTCAACCGCGTATGAATGTCAGATAATACATTCGGTTTCCTTTTCATCCCTTTTCCAGATACCGATCCACTGGTTGATTTAATTAAGGCTAACATGGTGCAGAAATATTTTTTTAATTAAGCAATGGAATGGCATCAGGGTGTAAGCAAATATATTGTCATTTTATTTAAATGTCATCATTCTAGATTATATTTATTTAAAATGAATTTATCGTATGTAATGCAGTGTGGTATTGTGTTTGGTGAAATGTTTATATTTTTTGCACAAACTTTTTTTCTCAGAATTGAGTAATTTATTTTGATCGCTTTTATGCTGATTTTTAAAATGATAATGAGGGTATTAAAACGGGGTTAAAAAGAAGTAGTTTTTCTTTCGTTTATTCATTGACGTTATATTGAAATTCAGTGCAGATCCGAAGTCTTTGATAAGGCAAATTTCACCGTTCGATAATTAAATTATCACGATGATCCAGTTTTTTGCTAAATTATACGGCGATTATTACCGGCGCCAGCCGAAAATGGACAGTATAAACAAAAAATTGAATGATGCAGACAGGCCTAATACACATGGGGCAACGACTGAAACTTATCCTCAAACAGCGAAAGATAAAAGTGATCGATTTCGCTAAGAAAGCCGGATTCACTAATCAGATTGCTCATTATCACCTCCGAAAGAGCGATATGAAAAGAGCGAACCTGGAAAGATTCTGTACAATTATCGGTATAACCCCCGATGAATTCATGCGCTGGAATGGCGCGCAATTGATTGCACAGGATAAAAATCTCCACCACGGACAACGACTGTTGGATATCATCGCGGAAAAAGGATTGAATAGAAGTCGCCTCGCAGAAAGAATGGATATGAGCCGCCGTACTATGTACAATCTCTTCGAAAAATCTACCTTCTCTCCCAGTGAACTGGAACGCGCTGCCAGAGCCGTAGATATGAGCCTGGAAGCATTCCTGAACCCTGGCACTGTTGCGGAAGCCCGCCTTAGCGACTCAGAAGAGATGATGACGCAAAGAGAGAAATACTATAAACTGTTGGAAGATCATAATGAACTCCTCCGCATGTACAGCGATCTCAAAGACGAAGTTATCCAGCTCAGAAGAGAATTGCAGGAAATTAAGAAACCCACCAGGCTCCGTTAACCCCGGTAGTTCCTCCTCCCTGATGATTTAACCCACTGCACACAGATTACTTCGCGTCTCCCAATATCATTATCCATCCGAACTAAAACAACTAAAATGATAACGGTATTATCAAAATGATACTGTGAATTTGTGTGATCAAAATGATAATGTTGTAAACGGTTTCGTTTCTTTATTTCTTGATTTGTCAGTGTAAAAAGATATATTTGTGTAATTGTGTAAGACCCCGTACCCCTTAAAAATTAATACGCAATGCACGATCAATATAATTTTCATCACGGTGTTCGACTAGGACGTATACTAAGGCAGAAGAAAATATCAGTTATTCGTTTTGCAGCAATGACAGGTATAGTACGGCAATGGGTATACGATAATCTGGAACAATCGGATATCAAAAAGAAACGGCTCGTTGAGCTACTGGCCGCATTCCCGATGACACTGCAAGAATTCTATTGCTGGAACTCCATACAGCATGATAATTCCTCCCATCAAGGAGAAATGTTATTAACCTATATGGCTAATAATCATCTAAAAGTGAGGAAAGTGGCGAAACAATTGGGTATCAAGTTGAGTGAATTGTATAAATGGGGAGAACTACGGGTACTTTCAAAAGAACAGCTCCTGGCCCTACAGACTTCCATCCAGTTCGCTCCAGAACATTTTATTAGCCGAGAGACTAATAATTCCAATAATTAACTGGAAGGAAGCCTACCTGCATACATGGGGATTTCAAACCAGTGGCATAACAACACCATGCGAATTCATTCGATTTACTGCACCGCTGCTGGTGTCAGTTGAAAATATTCCGCTACTTCTTTCCAGTTGTTCACACGTTTGTAATCTGTCAAGTAAATATTGTGTGGCGCTGTGAATAAAAGCCTTTCTCCATTGAAATAACGCAGATTTTTATCGTGGTCATCAATCATATAATCCGCATCCACAATGGTTTTGGAACCACATAAAACAATGTTCTTCCAACTGATGTAAGGAAAATACTCCTCCAGCCAATCAATTTTCTCCTTTAATGATAATGGAAACTCCGTAGCAGCAGATACAATAAACACTTCATGTTTTTCCATCAATGCTTTAATCACTTCCTGACTATCGGGCATTACCGGCAAATTCCTGAAAAATCCCGCTTCCCGGATAAATCCATGCGTTTCCCCTTCTATCGGAAAACCACCACCATCCGGATGCCCGTTTAAAGATTCCATCGAAACCCTTACGCCATGCCTCTGTTCGTACAAATGGATCATGTGACTGGTCAAATCCGCCATCACATTATCCATATCAATTGCAATTCTTGCCATATTTTGCTATTTCTTGCAAACTTATGCAAAATTCCGCACATTATTGCAAGATATTTCATAATATTGCATAAAATAGCAAGATCATGCTGAAAGAGGAAAGACTTGATTACATATTGAAGAAGCTGCAGGCGGACAATAAAGTCCTTCAAACAGAGCTGAGTAACGATTTACAGGTTTCGGAAGACACGGTTCGTCGGGATCTGGAAGCTTTGGCGCAGAGTGGACAGTTGATCAAAGTGAGGGGAGGAGCTATTCCCCATTCTCCTAATCCCTATTCATTTAAGGAAAGAATCGTTTATCATGAGAACGATAAGAAGCATATGGCGGCCAAAGCGCTATCTCTCATTCACGATGGGCAAACGATCATTTTAGATGGAGGTACATCTACCTTAACACTCGCTAAAATGCTGCCTCCGAACCTAAAAGTGACGGTGATTACTAATAGTGTTCCTATTCTCTCACAGTTGGTAGAACATCCGTCTATTGATCTTATTTTTACTGGAGGCCGTATTGGGAAAGATTCCCAGACAGCAGGCGGTATGGACACCATCAAAATGCTGCAACGTGTAAAAGCCGATCTCTGTTTCCTTGGGATCTGTTCATTACACCCGGTAGCCGGTGTAACAGGCCTGGATCTCGGCGAAGCCGATGTGAAAACAGTCATGATGGAGTCTGCCTATAAAAATGTTGCACTTGCTACCAGTGATAAAATGGGAACAGCAGAACCTTATAAAGTATGTGATATCACTGGCATAGATATCATCATTACCGATAAACCGGAATTACCTTCCCTCCAACCTTATATCGACTTGGGTATCCAGGTATTATAATTTTCCCTGCACATGATTCAAGATTTGTCAATAGACCTAATGAATAAACGAACGATCCGCATTGCTGTAAGCGCTTTGTTCTTCCTAACCGGCCTTTGTTTCAGCAGTTGGACCTCCAGGATAGCCGATATACAGCTAGCGATGCATCTTAACAATGCAGGATTAGGAACAGTGCTGCTGGCACTTCCTATAGGCTCGCTCATCTCACTGCCAACAGCAGGGGTGCTGGTGTCCAAATATGGGAGCAGACAAGTAGCGGTGAATGCGGGTATTGTCTATGCAGCTTTATTGCCTGTGTTAGGCTTGGCACAGGAGCCATGGCAGTTGATGCTGGTACTCGTATTATTTGGGTTTAGTGGTAATCTGGGAAATATTGCCATTAATACACAGGCTGTGGCCGTTGAATCCATGTATGGCAGATCCATCATGGCCTCCTTTCATGGCCTCTGGAGTACTGCCGGTGCTACTGGCATTGGCATTGGCTGGATAATGGTGGCTTTAAATATTCCCCCTGTTTATCACTTCCTCATTATAGCTTTCCTAGGCTGGATGATCCTTGCTTTCTCCGCTTCTCGCATCTTACAGCAAGATGCAGGCGTGCAGGAAAATCAACCGTTGTTTTCCAAACCAGACAGATTTCTATTGATACTCGGTATTATCGCATTTTGCTCTATGATCTGCGAAGGAACTATGTTTGAATGGAGCATTATCTATTTCAGAAGGGTGTTGAAGATAGATCCGTCTTTTGCGGTAGCGAGTTCCTTTGCATTCATGACCACCATGGCCACTGGTCGCTTTATAGCGGATAGCATGCGCATCCGATTTGGCGCAAAAAAGATGCTGATCATGAGTGGCATACTGACTGCTTCCGGACTGATGATCGCAGTAATATTCCCCTATTTCTTTACCGCCATATTCGGCTTTATGCTCGTTGGGTTAGGTGTTTGTGCGGTCGTCCCATTGGTTTATAGTGCAGCCGGC
The DNA here is from genome assembly GCF_019236475.1 of Chitinophaga sp. Taxonomy (GTDB): domain Bacteria; phylum Bacteroidota; class Bacteroidia; order Chitinophagales; family Chitinophagaceae; genus Chitinophaga. The sequence continues at coordinate 437,645 of NZ_JAFAIX010000012.1, read as the reverse complement.
ACAACGAAGCTGATGACGCCAGGAATGGCACTGGCAACGGTTTCTACCATTGGCTATTTGGGGTTCCTCTGCGGTCCGCCACTGATTGGATATGTAGCGCAATTAAGTAGTCTTTCTGTTTCCTTTACGATGATTGCAGTAATGGGGGCGCTGATTGCGGTGATGTCTAGCAGAATTAAGTTATAGGATTTTTAAATTCGATAGATTTTATCAATGAGGGTGCTGGCAATAGTCAAGCTGTTGTGGTACTGCTGTCATGAACAGATTTGCTCTTCGCAAGAGGGGATAAGTATTTGGTGGTTATGGCATCCTGATAATCTACCACTTTGATCGCACTTCAATCAATAAAATAATTGTCTAATATAATAGTTATTTCCACTGCAATTTGATAGCAGTCAGAAAATTTTTTAAAATTTTATTGTGCAATAATCTGTATTCTCCGTAGCTTTGCACGATTTTTTTGTTCCCATCGTTGGCAGAAGAATCAATTTGGTTTTTCATTTTCAATAGATTACACAAATGCCAAAAGACTCATCTATCAAATCTGTTCTCATTATCGGTTCTGGTCCTATTATTATTGGTCAGGCTTGCGAATTTGACTATTCCGGATCACAAGCAGCACGCTCGCTGCGTGAAGAAGGAATTAAAGTGATTTTGATTAATTCCAACCCCGCGACCATCATGACAGATCCAATGATGGCCGATAAGGTGTATTTGCTGCCACTGACCGTGGAAAGCATTGAGCAGATCCTGGAAGAAAACCAGATAGATGCCGTGTTACCTACAATGGGTGGGCAGACTGCGCTGAATCTTTGTAAAGAAGTGGATGAACTGGGGATCTGGGAGAAAAACAATGTACGCCTGATTGGTGTGGACATCAAAGCCATCGACAAAGCGGAAGACCGTGAACAGTTCCGTCAGTGGATGATTCAGTTGGGTGTTCCTGTAGCTCCTGCCAGAACAGCGAACTCTTTCCTGGAAGGTAAAGAATTTGCACAGGAGATTGGGTTCCCGCTGGTAATCCGTCCTTCCTTTACGCTGGGTGGAACCGGTGGTGGTTTCGTACACAGTAAAGAAGATCTGGATGAAGCCCTGGACCGTGGTCTGAAAGCTTCTCCAATCCACGAAGTACTGGTGGAAAAAGCGGTACTTGGTTGGAAAGAGTATGAACTGGAACTGCTGCGCGACAAAAACAACAACGTTGTTATCATCTGTACAGTAGAAAACCTGGACCCAATGGGTATCCACACAGGTGATTCCATTACTGTGGCGCCTGCCATGACCCTGAGCGATACCGCTTTCCAGGACATGCGTAACAAAGCCATGATGATGATGCGTGACCTCGGTAATTTTGCTGGTGGTTGTAACGTTCAGTTCTCTCTGAATCCAGAGAATGAAGAACTGATCGCCATCGAAATCAATCCACGTGTAAGCCGTTCATCTGCACTCGCATCGAAAGCTACCGGTTATCCGATCGCTAAAATCGCTGCGAAACTCGCAATCGGTTATACCCTGGATGAACTGGAAAACCAGATTACCAAAACTACCTCCGCATTCTTCGAACCAGCGCTGGACTACGTGATCGTGAAAATGCCACGTTGGAATTTCGACAAATTTAAAGGAGCTGACGACACCCTCGGTCTGCAGATGAAATCAGTAGGTGAGGTAATGTCTATCGGCCGTACTTTCCCAGAAGCCTTGCAGAAGGCTTGCCAGAGCTTGGAGAACGATGCCCTCGGTCTCGGTTACTATGGCAAATCCATGCTGAAAGGGGAACAACTCCTGGAAAAACTGAAACGCCCAACCTGGGATCGTATATTCCGTATCAAGGATGCGCTCATGGAAGGTGTTTCTGTTAAACATATACATCAGCAAACTTATATCGACCGTTGGTTCCTTCACCAGATCAACGATATCGTAAGCCTGGAAAAACAACTCATGGAACATGACCTGGAAAGCGTTCCAGTGGATATGCTCCGCGATGCGAAGAAAATGGGCTTCTCCGATAAACAGTTGTCTATCCTCTTCGGTAACTGCGAGGAAGAAGAAGTATATGCAAAACGTAAAGACAACGGTATCACCCGTACCTACAAAATGGTAGATACTTGTGCTGCTGAATTTGAAGCGAAAACTCCTTACTTCTATTCTACTTTCGATACCGAAAATGAAAGTAAGGTTACTGATAAAAAGAAGATCATCGTACTGGGCTCCGGTCCTAACAGAATCGGCCAGGGTATTGAATTCGACTACTGCTGTACACACGGTCTGCAGGCTATCCAGGATTGCGGTTATGAAGCAATCATGGTAAACTGTAACCCTGAAACAGTATCTACCGACTTCGACATGGCAGATAAACTGTACTTCGAACCAGTATTCTGGGAGCATCTCTGGGAAATCATCGAGCTGGAAAAACCTGAAGGGGTGATTGTTCAGTTGGGTGGTCAAACAGCGCTGAAACTGGCTAAACGCCTGGAAGAAAAAGGTATTAAGATCATCGGTACTTCCTTCGACAACATGGATATCGCTGAAGATCGTGGCCGTTTCTCCGACATGCTGAAAGATCTGAATATCCCTTATCCTAAGTATGGTACTGCTTACAATACAGATGAAGCAATTGAGGTTGCGAAAGAGGTAGGATACCCTGTACTGGTGCGTCCTTCTTATGTATTGGGTGGTCAGCGCATGCGTATCGTGATCAACGAGGAAGAACTGGAAGAGTCTGTACTCAGCCTGTTAAGACACCTCCCAGGTAATAAGATCCTGATCGACCACTTCCTGGATCGTTGCCAGGAGGCTGAAATCGACGGTATCTTCGATGGCGAGGAATTCCATGTAATGGGTGTGATGGAACACATTGAACCAGCAGGTATCCACAGTGGCGATAGCCATGCGTTGCTGCCAGCGTTCAACCTCACTCCAATTGAGGTGACTACCATGGAATACTATGCTGAGAAAATCGCTCGCGCACTGAATATCCGTGGTCTGATCAACATCCAGTTCGCCATTAAAAACGGACAGGTATATGTGATCGAAGCCAACCCACGTGCATCTCGTACCACTCCGTTCATCGCGAAAGCATACCAGGTTCCTTACCTGAACATTGCTACCAAAGTGATGATTGGCGCTAACAAACTGGCTGACTTCACGATTGAGAAAAAACTCACCGGATTTGCCATTAAGGAGCCTGTATTCTCCTTCAACAAATTCCCAGGTGTGAACAAAGAACTCGGTCCTGAAATGAAATCCACAGGGGAAGCAATCCGCTTCATCAAAGACCTGCGTGATCCTTACTTCAGACAGTTGTACAAAGAAAAGAGCATGTACCTGAGTAAATAAAAGCACTCAAAAGCTTTAATGATACAGAAAAGCCTCCGTTACAACGGAGGCTTTTTTATTGCTGTAAATCAGCGCTCACCTTAAGTCTGTCTGGTTTTCTAAGTCTAGCACCACAACAGAACCTAATCCATTCCGGCTCATCTATACGCCTTTTGCATAGTACTAAATCAAAACGTAAGCAATAGCGCTTCGTCCAAAGTAGCGCCTATGGCGTAGCACCACAACAAAACCTAATCCATTCCAGCTCATCTATACGCCGCCTTTTGCATAACACTAAATCAAAATGAAAGTAATACTGCTTCGCCCAAAATGCTGCCTGTGGCCTTATTCCACAACAAAAAGCAATGAAAATCAGCAGCGTATAGTTGGCCGCCAATGGCGGCCAACTATACTAAAAGAAAAGCGAAAGTCGCGATCACCGCAGGTGATCGCGACTTTCGCCACTATATCAAAAGCTAAAATTTACTGCAAAAAAATAGAGCCTGATAAAAATCAGGCTCCTTCTTTTCCCTCAAAATAACCATTAAAGACACGACTATTGAATCTTGATACGATACAAATAGCGTGACCGGTAATGCAGTTTACAAATAATATTATATTTAAAGAAGATGTTAACTAATCAATAACAGATGAGTAAATTATTAATATTAAATATATTGATCTGTAATAATTTATAAAAACTTTAATCTGGGACAATTTATGCGGTATTTCCGCAGTTGACCGAAAATTTCCTAGTAACCATATATTCATATGTCCCGTTAAAAACAGTCAATTTATTAACATCGGGTAAAGGAATTACATACTTCGGAGTACTAACTTTAATACATAAAGTGTTAACCCGTCATGTTATTTGAATCTTCTTTATCAAGTTTGGATACCAAGGGCCGGATGCCATTTGTGCGCCTGATAATCCCACTGATCGCCGGAATTATTGCCCAATTTTATCTTGATTTCTCCGTATATACGTTCTGGTTATTACCGCTGATAGCCTTGTTGAGCCTAGGTTACCGGTGGTTGCCTCCTGTTCGAAAGTATGCTTGGCGACATTGGCTCCATGTATTGGTGCATGTACAACTGTTTTTCGTAGGGGCTATACTGTTATACTGCCATGATGAGCGATATCATCCGTTGTTTTACCAAGGGAGTTATGTTTCGGGAGATGCGATCCTGCTTAGGCTAGAAGGGCCACCAGTAGAGAAGAACCGGAGCATCTGTATGACGGCTACCATACAGGGACTGAGCCATCAGGGCCAGTGGAAGCCCGCTAGGGGGAAGTTACTGGTATATGTAGAAAGGCAGTTGAAAGACAGTTTGCGATGGGGAGACGACATACTGGTCAAGGCCACGCCGTCGCCTATACGTAATGGGCCGGGTGGTTTTGATTACCGGCAGTACTGTGCCATGCAGGGCATCTATGGGCAACTGTTTTTGCGTCGGGGAGACAGCCAGCTCTTTCAGCGGAATGGCCCCTCCTGGCTGGAATACGGGTTGTATAAAGGCCTGCATTGCTGTACCGAAGAGTTTCAGCAATATATCGGCGATCCTGAAGCGGGCATGGCCTCCGCCTTGCTGGTAGGGTTCCGCCAAGGCCTGGATAAGGAAATCGTCCAGGATTATAGTAATACGGGCATTATACATGTCATTGCGATTTCCGGTATGCACCTGGCCTTATTATATAGCAGCCTTCTATTATTACTGTCCTGGTTGCCCGCCAGGAGAGGGGCCAACTGGATAAAGGCTGCTGTGGTGCTGTTTTTCCTCTGGAGCTTTACACTATTGACGGGAGCGAGTGCCTCCGTGCTTCGTGCAGCCGTTATGTTTAGTGGCACTACCATCGGACGTTTTATCCTGGCAAGACAAAGCAATATCTTTAATACACTGGCCGCTTCTGCATTCCTACTGTTGTGTTATAACCCTTACCTGGTGATGGATGTGGGGTTTCAGTTGTCGTACCTCGCGGTATTGAGTATCCTGCTATTTTACCAGGCTATTTACACCGGTATCAAATGCCCGAACAAATGGTTGGATCACCTTTGGCAGATGGTGGCACTGACTCTTGCCGCTCAGATATTGACAACGCCCATATGCCTGTACCTCTTCCACCAGTTTCCCACCTGGTTTCTTCCTGCTAATCTGCTGGCAGTGCCGCTTTCTACGGTGGTCATCTATCTTTCCATATTGTTATTGGCGGTATCGTGGTCTTCTTGGGCGGCTCATTACATCGGAATGCTGGTAAAATGGTTGATAATAGCCATGGATGCCAGTGTACGCTTCATTGGGCTCTGGCCAGGTGCCCTCATTCGGGGGATTACTTGCAGTATCCCAGCTACGCTGCTGTTATATGCGGCCATTGCTTGCTGGGTGTTATATCAGCAACAATTCAGATCGGCCCGAGAATGGGCTATTTTCTGCTGCTGTGGGGCTGTGGTGGCAGGAATACTGGCTGTCTCCCTAAAACCACCACCGGAAGAATATCGATACAAAAACTATATCCTGCACCAGGGAAAGAAGATAGTAGTGATAGATTCCGCTTTGGGAACGGGTATTCCGGCCAAAAAATTCCAGGCAGATTATATTTTACTGACGAGAAATCCACATACGGATATCCGGCGGATACTGGATTTCTACCGATTTGACACCCTCATAATAGGGGCTGGAAATTCCCCCCGGCGGATTGAGCAGTGGAAAAGTGAATGTGACGTCTTAACTTTGCGCTTCATTTCGGTTCCGGACCAGGGAGCCTATGTTATTAATTTCTAATGTTTTCCATTCATGCAAAAGCAAATTAAATCAGCTCTGATCTCCGTTTTCTATAAAGATAACCTGGAGAACATTGTCAAAAAATTGGGTGAACAAGGTGTAACTATTTATTCTACAGGTGGTACCCAGAAATTCATTGAAGACCAGGGCGTAAAATGTGTGGCCGTAGAAGACCTCACTGCTTATCCTTCCATCCTGGGTGGTCGCGTTAAAACACTGCACCCTAAAGTGTTTGGCGGTATCCTCGCTCGTCGGGAAAATCCACAGGACCTGGAACAGCTGAAACAGTATGAAATTCCTGAAATCGACCTTGTAATCGTTGATCTGTATCCTTTCGAAGAAACAGTGAAAAACACCAGCGAAGAACAGGCTATCATTGAAAAAATTGACATAGGTGGCGTATCCCTCATCCGCGCTGCTGGTAAGAATTTTAAAGATGTGGTAATCGTTGCCAGCAAAGACCAATACGCTGATCTGGAAAACGTACTGACTGCAAACAACGGGGCTACTACTATAGAAGATCGCAGAAAATTCGCTGCTAAAGCGTTTGAAGTATGCGCTCACTACGATGTAGCTATCTCCCAATATTTCCTCAACAACGAACCAGGCGACTACTTCCAGGTATCTGTAAAAGAAGGTCAGGTTAACCGTTATGGTGAAAACCCTCACCAGCGTGGTGTTTTCTATGGCGATCTGAACGAAGTGTTCAATAAACTCCATGGAAAAGAGCTGTCTTTCAACAACCTGGTAGACGTAGATGCTGCATGTCAGTTGATCCAGGAGTTTACTGAAACTACTTTCGCTGTCATTAAACATACCAATGTTTGTGGTATCGCTTCCCGTCCAACCCTTTCTGCTGCTTGGGAAGCTGCACTGGCTGGCGATAAAGAAAGCGCATTCGGTGGCGTACTGGTTTGTAACAAAGCCGTAGACGCACAAACTGCTGCGTCTATCAACGAAATTTTCTTCGAAATACTGATTGCTCCTAGCTTTGATGCAGATGCACTGACTATCCTCCAGGGTAAGAAAAACCGCATCCTGCTGGAACAAAAACAACCAGTGAAGAGCAAATACGCTTACAAAAACGTATTAAACGGCGTTCTCCTGCAAGATGTTGACAACGGTAACTACAAAGAATGGAATGATGTAGGCGCCCGCCCAGCCAATGCTGCAGAAAAAGCAGATCTAGAATTCGCTAATATTGTCTGCAAACACCTGAAATCCAATGCTATCGCACTGGTAAAAGATAAACAACTGGTAGGTAAAGGTTGTGGCCAAACTTCCCGTATCGATGCACTCCGTCATGCGATTGAGAAATCTGCACAGTTCAACTTCGATCTGAAAGGTGCGGTAATGGCTTCTGATGCCTTCTTCCCATTCAATGATTGCGTAAGCATCGCTCACGAAGCAGGTATCACCGCTGTTATTCAGCCAGGTGGCTCCGTTCGTGATAACGATTCCATCGAGTTCACTAAAGCGAACAACATGGTGATGGTGATGACCGGTATGCGTCACTTCAGACACTAAGCTTTTGCATTATAAATTATAAAAAAGCATCCCGCCACTTGAGCGGGATGCTTTTTTTATACCTGGAGCCTTGGTTTACATCCAATTTTCATCTTATTAGAATTTAATACTATTATTGCCGACAGAACAGACCCAACTAGCAATTGTTTTTACATCAAAATATAATGAAAGACGCCACAGACGCAGATTTGATCGGAGAGTACAAGCGCTCCGGCAAACTCGAGGTCCTGGCTGCCCTTTACCAGCGTTACATGAACCTGGTATATGGTGTCTGCCTGAAATATTTTGATGAAGACTCGAGCAAAGATGCGGTGATGCAGATTTTTGAGGAGCTGATTAATAAGGTGCAACAGCATGAAATTCAGAACTTTAAGAGTTGGTTGCACGTGCTGACCCGGAATCATTGCCTGATGAAAATCCGTTCCATGAAAAATAAGGAATCCAAGCAGGTGTCTATTGATGATACCCAACTTATGGAAAATGGAAATTCTGGGCATCATGAGGGTGAAGTCACGCTGGAAGATAATCTCCAGGCAATGGAAAGGTGTATGGAAACCTTGCCAGAGGAGCAAAAGCGCAGCGTAGACCTGTTTTACCTTAAAGAAAAAAGCTATAGAGAGGTGAGCGCGCTGACCGGATATGATATGAATAAGGTGAAAAGCTATATTCAGAACGGAAAGCGCAATTTAAAACTTTGTATGGAGCAAAATGGCGGATAATAAATCACATAAGGATCAGCCAGTAAGCCAGGAGCTTATCCGTCAGTATCTCGCAGGAGAGCTGGACGATAAGGCCATGCATGCCCTGGAACGCCAGGCCCTGGCAGATCCATTCCTGGCCGAGGCCCTGCAAGGGTTCGAATCCGCCATGCCTGATCAGTCCGCCAATATGGACGACCTCCATACAAGATTGGCCACTCGTGTAGCCCCTGCAAAAGACAAAATAAGGCCATTGTATTACCGGATTGCTGCCGCGGCGGCTATCCTCTTATTATTATGTACAGGGGGCTGGTTCCTCCTGAAACAGCCTGTTGCGCATACAGATCATCCACAGGTAGCAGGAATACCTACCATCCCAGATAGTAGTGTTTCGGAAAAGGCAACTGCGGATCAAACGAACCCTCCTGCAGCTCCTATTTCGAAGGAACCCGAGAAACCTTTGATTGCAGCGGCATCTCCCGAAAAAACTAAAAAAGCAACAGCTAAAAAACAGGTGGTGGCTAGCGAAATAAGTGCTGATAAAGTAATGGATTCAGCAGAGCCAGTAACTGCTTTTGCTGCTCCTGTAGCTAAAGAAAATGTGCCTCCCCCTGCCGGATACTCCATTGCGAGCGCTCCAGCAAGTGAAGTAATGCAGAAAAAAGCTAAAGTAGTAGTAGCCGCGGATACTGTTGAGGCACAACACTTCGTTCAGGGGAATGTGGCAAGAGCGGAACTTGGTGCAAATGGAAGTGCGCTGAATGAAGTGGTGGTGGTTAGACGTGGCGCTATTAATAGCACTTCTGATGACGATGTAGATGTATCAGCAGATAATGCGGGTCCAGAGCCAGTTGCAGGATACCCTTCATTTATTAAATACCTGAATGATAAACGTATGGTAACAGATACCCTGATGGCGGGTAATGTAGTACGGGTGGCGTTTACAGTGCTCCCTTATGGTGGTCTGGATAGTTTCCGGATTGTTAAGGGCAAAAATATAGCCGCCAACGAGGCAGCTATAAATATCATTAAATCCGGACCAGCCTGGAAACCCGCCAAAAACGGTCAACCGCAAGAGGTGAAGGTGAGAATAGCCTTCCGGATGAAAAAGCAATAATTACTTATTTCTCTCTTTCCACATTTGATTAAATGACTTCGGCGCAAATACTGGTAAATCCCGGTTATCGCCCCAGCTTTTCGCAAAGAACCGGCGCAGCAGGATGTTTTTCCATTTGCCACTGGCCATGTTCATCATTTTGCGACTAAGGCAACCCTGTTTCCAGCCAAACCAAGCCAGTTTCTCAGAGCCGGAAGTAAAGTTCTCTTCTACCGCTTTTTGACGGTTATGGAGCAGTAATTCATGCAGATTAATACGCACTGGGCATACTTCTGTACAGTTGCCACAAAGGGAAGAAGCAAAGCTAAGGTGCATATATGTACCCATATCTTTCAGATGTGGGGTAATAACAGAACCAATAGGACCACTGTAAGTAGTGCCATAAGTATGGCCGCCGATGTTTTTGTAAACAGGGCAAGCATTCAGGCAGGAGCCGCAGCGGATGCAATACAGACTTTCCCTAGCCACTGTATCCTGGAGGATATTCGTACGGCCATTGTCCATCAGGATCACATACATCTCCTCCGGACCATCTATTTCATTTTCCTGACGGGGACCACTGAAAATACTATTATAAGCAGTTACCAACTGACCGGTTCCATAAGTGGCCAGCAGTGGCCAAAACAAGGCCAGATCAGTAATAGAAGGCAATACTTTCTCAATGCCTACCAATACAATATGTGTTTTGGGAAATGCAGTACTCAGACGGGCATTACCTTCATTCTCTGTAACACAGATGGAGCCTGTGTCTGCGATGATGAAGTTGGCGCCGGTGATGCCGATTTCCGCTTCGAGGTATTTCTGGCGGAGCTTTTCGCGCGCCACCATGGTGAGTTGTTCGGGCGTCAGTCCGGGATCAGTACCCAGTTTTTCCGCAAAGAGTCGGGCCACATCTTCCTTGCTTTTATGCATGGCTGGTGTAACGATGTGGTAAGGAGGTTCGCCGTCCAACTGTTGGATATATTCACCGAGATCAGTTTCTACGCATTCGATACCATTTGACTGAAGGAAGGAGTTGAGATGTACTTCCTCAGTGGCCATGGACTTGCTTTTTACGATGCTCTTGCAACTTTTGGCTTTACAGATAGCCAGGATTTCCTGTTGTACCTGTTCTGCTGTTTCCGCCCAGATCACTTTGGCCCCTCTTCTGGTGATATTCATTTCGAATTCTTCCAGGTGCTTGTCGAGGTGCTCAATCGCTCTCCATTTCACATTCTTGGCACGTTCGCGGGCACCCTGGAGATCAGTGAACTGCAGTTTGCCGGCTTTAACCGCCGTATTATATTTTCCTATGTTGAAGTTGATAGTCTGCCGGTGACCTAGATCAGACGCTTTTTTTTCGCTTTCCTCAAGAAAGGTGGATGCTGTTTCGTGCATAAGCAAATCCGATAAAATGCGTAATAAAGATAGTTTATACCGGAGGAATTACGAACTCATAATTTCCTCATTTGTATTGCTTCTGAGCAATTTTATCCAGCACTTCATAAAATTCCGTGCCGTATTTTCTGATGATAGCTTCTTTTAGAAAGCGGTACACAGGTACCTTTAGGGCTTTCCCGTTCTTGCAAGCGGGTTTGCAAATGTCCCAGCGGTCATAATTGACAGCTTCAAAGCTTTCATATTTCGTAATGCGGATGGGGTAGAGGTGGCAGGAAATGGGTTTCTTGTAGTCCACCACGCCATCTTTATATGCTTTTTCGATACCGCATCCTACTACGCCATGTTCGTCAATCGTTGCGTAGGCACAGATGCCGTTATTAACGATAGGCGTCACGTAACCGTGTTCCGGATCGGTAGTATTGGTGCCGGTTTTCTCGATTTCGCTGATACCTTCAGGGCGGAGATAAGATTTGATTTTAGGGTAAATCTTTTTCAGGATTTTGAGTTCCTCTTTATCGAGCGGCGCGCCACAATCGCCCGCTACGCAACATGCGCCTTTGCAGGCCGACAAATTGCATACGAACTTTTCTTCCACTAGCTCATCACTGATATACTTGTCGTCGATAATAATCATTGGGTATGGTCTGATGCTGGGTTACAGCGTGTTTTAGTTTACAGACCACAAAGTTACGGGAAAATGCGGGCTTTTTTTACTACCTCCAGCGTAAGGATTCTACCAGTTTGCGCATATCCTGTTCCAGGAATTTATTTACTGGTGCCAGGGAATCGGCGTTGGGGGTAGCATCGAAATAAAGGGCTCCACGAAGGAAATGTTTGGATGAGTCTGTTACAAAGAACTGACGTGCAGAAGCCGCATTGCCGCCTACAGCGTAAAATGTACCATACACGTTGTTGGGAGTGGCGATGGCATTTTCATCGATGTAGTCTGCCTTGTAGGTATGTTTATAGGTCATTTTAAAGGCATCGTCAATCAGTTTGCGCAGATTGTTTTGGCCTTGACCGATAATTTTATAACTGAGATAGATTTTCCCGTTGAGACTAGGGAAGTCGATATTGATCCAGTAAGGGTTTTCTGGTTTATCCCCAAAAAAGGAAGTATCCTTGATGATCTGGGCATATTCCGGATATTCGAAAGTATAAGGGTATCCCGGAGCGTCGAAGGTTTTGTATTTTCTTTCTGGGAAATTGATCTGGAAATAACCTCTTGGCTTCGGTGTATAGGCCTGGTCACAGGCGCTGAATACAACAGAAAGTATCAGGCATACGAACAGGAGATGTTTTCTTTTTGGCATTTCAGGATATACGTTTGAGAGGGCTTAAGCTTCTTCGGAAGCGTCTGGCCTTACAGTTACCTGTACTTTCTGGATGCGCATTTTATTCACCTCCAGTACAGTAAAATCATAGTTGCTGTAGCTTATAACGCTGTTTTCTTCAGGAAATTTTCCAGAGAGTTCCAGGATTAGTCCGCCCAGGGAATCGCTTTCACCTTTAACTGTTTCAAAGGTATCGGCGGAGATGTTCATAATGCGACAAACGTCGTTGAGCATGGTTTTGCCTTCAAACACATAGGTGAAGTTATCCACCTTGCTGTAGTTGAATTCTTCCTCATCGAATTCGTCTTTAATATCTCCGATAACTTCTTCCATGATATCTTCCAGGGTAACGATACCGGAGGTACCGCCAAATTCATCCACCACTACAGCGAAGTGCATTCTTCTGCTTTGGAATTCGTGCAGGAGGTCTTCGATGAGTTTATGGCCATGAACAAAGAAGGGTTGGCGCATTACTTCGTGCCAATCGAAGGTATTGTCTTTATCCAGGTGAGGCAGCAAGTCTTTGGTGTGGATGACGCCCACGATATTATCCAGGTTTCCTTTGTATACCGGAAGGCGGGAATAATGGAGGTCAGCCACGCGTTTCACCACCTCTGAAAATGGAAGGTCGTATTCGATGCCGTTTACATCGAGTCTCCCTCTCATAATCTGTTTAACGGTGATGTTACCAAATTTGAGAATTCCTTTCAGAATATTTTTTTCTTCTTGGGAGGCGGTAGGGTCCACGCTCATTTCGATGGCCTGATCGATTTCCTGGGAATTAACAGGACCGGCGCCACGGTGAAAGAGTTTAGCTTCGATGCTGCCGCTCATGGAAACGAAGAAATCGCTCACTGGTTCCAGGGTAGCATGTACGATGCTCACAAACCAAGCGAAATAGGTCGCAAAGCGGATATTGTTTTGTGCTGCCCATACGCGAGGGAGTATCTGGCCGCAGAATAGGAGTACTAGGCAGATAACAGATATGCGTACCACATAGGAAACGACCGGCAGTGTTTGCAGGTCTTCCATTTGTGTGATCAGGTAGTTGGTAGTGAGAATAAAGGCGATTCCTAGCACGATGCCTGCGATTTGCAGGGAGGCTAGTAAAGACCTGGGTTTTTCCAGCAATTTGGTAATGAGTTTGCCGGAGGCGTTCTGCCTGGTTTTAAGCACGTTGAGGTCCTTATAATTCAGGGAAAAGAATGCCACCTCTGCACCTGCAACGATAAAGGTGAGTACAAGTAATACAAAAATCACCAGCGAAAACACCACAACATTAGGTGCCGCAATAGCGCTGTTGGTTTGCAGGAGAGAGGATATGTTGCTAGCCGGAGTGATATCCAAGTTTTACAGCTTTGATGTAACAAATCGAGATAATGGAAATTCAAACTGCGGAGGCAGGTAAGAAAGTTCCATGCACGCAAATATAAGTAATGTCCCTAAATGGGATTACGTCCTAATAAAAACTTAAACTTTTTTAATATTACTAAAAAGGCAGATCGTCTGCAGGTTCGTTCAATGAAGGGGGAATTTCCATGTTATTAGGAAAGTTTTCTCCAGTAGTGGAACCGGTGCCGCTATGATGAGGAATGGGGTGATCTGAGCTGTTAAGGTCCATGCGTTTGTCGAGCATAACGAGGTTGTCTCCTACAACTTCAGTTGCAAATTTCTTATTACCTTCTTTATCTTCCCAGCTGCGGGTGCGTAAGCGACCTTCGATATAGACAAGGCTTCCTTTGTGCAAGTATTTTTGAGCCAGTTCAGCGAGTCCACGCCATAAAACGACGGTATGCCACTCTGTTTGACTGATAAGTTTACCTGCTCTGTCCTTGAATGTTTCTGTAGTAGCTAATGAAAATTTGGCTACGGCAATATTACCTTCCAAAAACTGTACATCCGGGTCCCTTCCTAAATTGCCAATCAGTATTACTTTATTAACACCTCTCATAGTTGTAGGTTTTTTTTAGTCTATTGATAAAGAGTTCTTCTTTTAATAAATAAACAACCTTCTTAAAGTTAATATTTTTTTGCAATCGGCCTTCAAAAAAATATAAAACTTTCCAAATGGGGGCCAGGTAGCTATAAAAGCAGGCCAGTTTTGGATTGCAGGAAGCTGGTGATTGTTTTTGGAAACGCAAAGTTATCAAGTGAGTCGGTGGGTATCAGTTGATAACCTGGGATTTCCAAGGGGTGATTGATAGAGATGTTAATGAATTGACTATGAATTGTTTGATGAGTTAGTTGTTGTTTGAATGGTTTGGAGATGCGGGTTGTTTCGAAAGGGGCGTCTCCAAAAATCTGCTGGAAATCAGTTCCCGAGAGGATTTGCGTGCTATCGGCGGGGGCTGCCGTTTCCAGGAGAATGAACTCATGCAAGTTCTGCCATATATCGCTTTCGGTACGTTTCCGGATATAGACCTGATCTTTCCAGGAAGCGATGATATAGTTGAAATATCTTTTTTTGATCTGTAATTTTTTAGTTTTTACAGGTAGGAGAGACACGATACCCTGGTGATAGGCAGCGCATTTTTTTTGTAGTGGGCAGGTATCGCATTCCGGTAATTGCGGTTTGCAAACAACCGCGCCGAAGTCCATAATGCTTTGATTATAAACGGCTGATTTATCTTTTGGCAATAATTCTTGGGCGAGGTCTGCGAATAATTTTTTCCCTTCCGTGGTATCCATGGGGGTATCGATGCCGAAGAAGCGGGCGAGTACGCGGAAAACGTTCCCATCCAGTACGGCATAGGGGAGATTGAAGGCAAAGGAGGCGATAGCGGCGGCTGTATAGGGGCCGATGCCTTTCAATGCTTTAATCTGATCGTATTTATCTGGGAACCGACCATGATAGGTTTGTGAAATTTCCTTGGCGGCCGCCAGCATATTTTTACAGCGGGCATAATATCCGAGGCCTTGCCAGAGGCGGAATACTTCTTCTTCGTTGGCTGCTGCCAGGTCGTTGGCAGTAGGGTATTGGGAGATAAATCGTTCGTAATACGGCCAGCCTTGCTCTACGCGTGTTTGTTGGAGAATTATCTCCGACAGCCAAATGCGATAGGGGTCTTTTTCACCTTTCCAGGGCATGGAGCGAGAATTGTGTTCTTGGTTCCATTCCAGTAATTTTTCGGTAAAAAAAAGTCGGGCGGCGTGCATTTATATATTATTTTAATAAAATTATTTAGTATATTGATATGGCAAAAGGTGGCCTGAGAACCCTATAAGGCACATCTGTTACCCTTTTTCAGGGATGCAAATAAATGTAAAATATCGCCAATACAGTTATAAGGAAAAATAATAAAATTTATTTGCTTAAAATTCAGCAATTAAAAATTTTAAATTAACTTTGAGAGTAAAGTAATCCTCTCGCTTTTATATGAGAAAAGCTGATTTAATTAACAACATTGCTGAAAAAACCGGCATCCCCAAAGTAGATGTGTTAGTAACCTTGGAGGCTATGTTCAAGGAAGTGAAAGAAGCGCTTGCGAATGGAGAACACATTTACATTAGAGGGTTTGGCAGTTTTATCACCAAGAAGAGAGCCGCCAAGATCGGCCGTAACATTAAGAAGAACGTTGCTGTGGAGATTCCGGAGCACTTTATTCCTGCATTCAAACCATCGAAAGAATTTGTTGCTGAAGTAAAGAAGCTTAAAAGTTCTTAATTTTGCAGCCTAATTTATTTAGGCCATGCGAAAATCACAAGTTCTCCTTATTGGTGCTGCTGTAGCGTTATTGGTGGTATTATATGCCTTTGGCCGTACAGTGCCCCGGTCGGACAAGAAAGCTATGTCAACTGCCGCTCCTATGCAGGGCGGACAGGAGGTGGCCCCTATTGCTTTTTCTGAGCTGCTGGATGCAGCGAAGAAACGTATTCCCGCAGAAAAACTGCTCCAAGTAAATACGATTGAAACCAATGTGGTGCGTGGGGATGTAAAAACCCAGCAAATAGCTGCGTATCGCCAGCTCTATACCGCGTGGGATAGTCTCAATGAGGCACCAGTGGCCGCATATTACCTCGGACAAGCGGCCAAGTTGGAAAATTCCGAAAAAAGCCTCACCTTTGCAGCCAATTTATTTTTAACTCATCTGCAACATGCGGAAAATCCAGCAGTTGCAAAATGGGAAGCTAATCAAGCAGCCGAACTGTTTGATGCAGCGATTGCACTCAGCCCTGAGAACGACACACTGAAAATGTCACAGGCCATGATTTTCATGAACAGTGGCGAACCAATGAAAGGTGTGGGCATTCTGAGAGATGTGGTGGCAAAACATCCGGATAATATTGATGCTCAGGTAACGCTTGCGAACCTGGCTATCACTTCCGGACAATATGATAAAGCTATTGACAGACTGGAAGAAGTAATGAAGAGACATCCGAACAATGCGAAAGTAATTTTTGTATTGGCCGAGTCTTACAGAAGTAAAGGAGATAAAGCAAAAGCCATCGAACTGTTTAACAAAAGTAAACAGTACATGGAAGATCCGGAACTGAAGAAAGAAGTAGATAGCTATATCAAGAGTATTCAATAATATTTATTTTTTCAATCATCTAAAAACGTATTAGCGTATGCCTTGCGGTAAGAAAAGAAAAAGACATAAAATTGCCACTCACAAGCGTAAAAAAAGACTGAGAAAGAACCGGCATAAAAAAGGTAAGAAATAATTACTCCAGTTTCCCGCCATTTATACTAGGTATTAAATGACCCGGCGCGGCGGTCGGATAAAAATTTTCATATATCCTGCATGATTTTAGCTTTAATTCTTAAATTGCTAAAGTCATGCAGGTTGTTTCCATAGATCCCGCATAAGAATTCTCCGGATAATTACCTGCAGTGATCGCTGAACCCTTAAGCAATCCATCATCACGTACGTGACGAATATGCTAACTTTATAGTGAGCTACAATTGGTATGCAGGAAGCTGTTATCAACAGCCGTGTGCATAGCATAAAGGTGAAGTTTTAAAGGTTAAAATTTTGGACGCTTGAATAAGGAACTTATTATAAATGCGGCTCCCACAGGGGTGGAAATTGCGTTACTGGAAGATAAAAAGTTAGTTGAATTACACCACGAAAGCGGCAATCCTAACTTTGCAGTAGGCGATTTATACCTGGGCAAGGTGAAAAAGCTGATTCCCGGCTTAAATGCTGCATTCGTTGACGTAGGCTTCGAAAAAGATGCCTTCCTCCACTATACGGATCTTAGCCCCTATATCCGTTCCATTCTTAAATTTACTCAACAAGCCCTCAGCGATAAATCCCCTGAAGGATTTGATTTTACGAAATTTAAAAATGAACCGGAGATAGTAAAGACCGGAAAAATTACTGATGTTCTGGGCGGTAAACCTAATATACTCGTTCAGATCCTCAAAGAACCCATTTCCTCTAAAGGCCCACGCCTTAGCTGCGAAATCTCTCTGCCTGGAAGATTTATCGTGTTAACACCCTTTAATGATATTGTTGCGGTTTCTAAAAAAATCCACTCTTCCGAAGAAAGAAAAAGATTGCAGAAAATCGTGGAAGCCATCAAACCTCCCAACTTCGGCGTAATCGTCCGAACAGCGGCGGAAGGAAAGAAAACGGCTGAACTACACGAAGATCTCACTACCCTGGTCGAAACCTGGAAAAATATCCAGTCCAACCTCAAAGGTGGTCAGGCCCCGCAGAAAATACTGAGCGAACAAGCTAAAACGACCAGTATCCTCCGCGACCTCCTGAACGAGAGCTTCAACCGCATTGTCATCAATGACAAAAATATCTATACCGATACCAAAGCCTATATCCAGAAAATAGCGCCGGAAAAACAAAATATTGTAGACTACTACAATAACGGTTCTCCTATCTTCGATAACTTCGGTATCACCCGCCAGGTAAAAGCTTCCTTCGGTAAAACCGTTAACCTCGACTCTGGGGTTTACCTCATTATCGAAGCGACTGAAGCCCTGCACGTAATCGATGTTAACAGCGGTTACAAATCTTCCAGCAATAACCAGGAACAAAATGCCCTCGCATCCAACCTGGAAGCAGCGGCCGAAATAGCCAGACAACTCCGCCTGCGCGACCTCGGTGGTATTATTATCATCGACTTCATTGATATGAAACTGCCCGAAAATAAAAAGACAGTTTTCGAAGCAATGGAGAAGTTTATGCAACTGGACAGAGCTAAACATACCATCCTCCCGATTTCCAAATTTGGCCTCATGCAGATTACCCGTCAAAGGGTAAAACCTGAAGTGACCATCTCCGTAGCGGAAGATTGCCCAACCTGTAAAGGTACCGGCAAAATCGGCGCTTCCATGCTTATCATGGATGATATCGAGAAAAACCTGCAATATCTGATCAATCATCAGCATAAAGGACTGACCATTCAGGTTCACCCAATTCTGTACGCATATCTGACCAAGGGATTCCTCACTTCCAAACAGTGGAAATGGTACTTCCAATTCAAGAAATGGATTAAGGTAAAAGCCGACTCCAATTACCACCTGACAGAATATCGTTTCTTCGATGCAAACGAGGAGGAAATAAAACTCTAAACAAACAGATGAACCAATAAGTTATTAAAGGGAGATGTTACCAAATGGTCACATCTCCCTTTAAAATTATTACCATGTCCATGTGAAATGCTATAACGCTATATATTTCATACATTTACCTAAGCAATCACCCCATTATAGGCCATCATTTCAGCCTGTAATGCATATTGTAAACATCCATAACAACTATGAGTATACGTTTCTACACCTCAATTTCTCTACTGTTCCTGTTGGCCTTTGTGGCTTGTCAGTCTAATAGCGGTGAACGTAAACGCCTGAAAGCGAGAGATACCGTCCATTACACCAAACAGGAGTATATCGAGAAAACACTGGACTCCAACCAGTTGAATTCCTTCCTGGCAGCCCATCCCAACTACCAGCCTTACGGTGAATTCATTAAAAACTTCTATCGGCAGCGTGATTACCACTATGCCTGGATCAATAAGGATACCCTCACCGAACAAGCAGGCAACTTCGTCAATATGATGAAGAATGATGCGGCATTCGGCTTACAGGATAGCACTGTCAGAACACCGGAATTGAAGATGCTGACAGATTCCCTAGCACTCACCGATTCTACCATGGCAGTTAGTGCTGCGGATATTCCCCGCACAGAAATGATGCTGACTGCACAGTTTTTCAGCTATGGCAACAAAGTATGGGGTGGTCTTACTAGCGATAATGCTAAAGATCTGGAATGGTTTATCCCACGTAAGAAACTGGATCTTGCCAGTATCCTGGATTCGGCACTCAGCAAAACAGGCGGTAATATTGAATCAAATGCTCCTGTAAATCCACAATATAAAATGCTGCGGGAACGCCTGAAACAACTGGCGGTTATCAATGAAAAAACGAAATGGGATACCCTCGCTGCTCCCACTAAAAGTCTGAAGAAAGGAGACTCGTCGGCATTAATCGCCAATGTAAAACTCCGCCTGGAAGCGTTTGGCGACCTTCCCGGACATGATAGCTCCGGCACCTTTGATTTGGCTACGGACACGGCTGTACGTAATTATCAAACCAGGATGGGACTGAAAGTAGATGGCCAAATTTCTTCGGCAGTGACTAAATCGCTCAATGTACCTGTATCACAGCGTATCAGCCAGATCCTGCTGAATATGGAACGCCTCCGTTGGGTGCCGGTAGAACCGCCTAAAACTTATATCCTCGTGAATATTCCGGAATTCAGAATGCATGTTTACCAGGATAGCAAACTTGCCTGGAGCTGCAATGTAGTAGTAGGTACGCCGGGTACGCATACAGTAGTATTCAGCAATGAATTGAAGTATGTTGTGTTCAGCCCTTACTGGAACGTGCCTCCGGGAATCTTATATAAAGAAGTGTTGCCTGGTATCCGTCGGAGTGGAGCTGGTTACCTGGCTCGTCAAAATATGGAGATTGTTGGGGCTGGAGGGAAAGTTGTCTCCCCATCTGTTGCCAGCAAATACGCTGGTAAAGGTTTCCCATATACCGTACGCCAACTGCCTGGTGGAAAAAACTCCCTGGGTAAAGTGAAATTCCTTTTCCCGAATGAATACAATATCTACCTGCACGATACACCAGCCAAATACCTGTTTGGTCAGAACAAACGTTCATTCAGCCATGGTTGTATCCGGGTAGAAGAGCCTAAACATCTGGCTATGTGGTTGTTACGCAATGATACTTCCTGGACAGAACAAAAAATTGATGATGCCATGAATGCATCGAAGGAGAAATATGTAACCCTGAAAGAAAGTGAAAGAGTTCCGGTATTTATCGGCTATTTCACAGCATGGGTGGATAGTGAAGGCCGACTCAATTTCAGAGATGATGTATATGGCCATGATGCTAAACTGGCGGCCACCCTATTCGGAAAATAATAAAAGCACACATAATAAAACTGCATGCAGTCGCGCCTTTGGTACGACTGCATGCTTTTTTTATGCCTTATCCTTTTACGGCAATCACAGAGATTTCCACATTTACCCCTTTCGGTAAAGCGGATACCTGCACGGTTTCACGAGCAGGATAATTGCCAGTGAAATAGCTGCCGTATACTTCATTGATTTGCGCAAACGCGTTCATGTCTGTAATGAAAATGGTGCTTTTTACGATGTCGCTAAAGCTCATACCAGCTTCGGTTAAGACAGCTTGGAGATTTTTCATTACCAGGTGTGTTTCATCCACCACACCGGATTTTACGATTTCGCCGGTAGCCGGGTTCAGTGCAATCTGACCGGAAACATACAGTGTATTGCCGGCTTTTATAGCCTGGTTATATGGCCCGATAGGAGCAGGGGCGTTCTGGGTATTAATGATTTGCTTTTCCATGAAGGCGAAAATAAAAATAAAATAACTACAACACCAGTGGCGGCCAGACAGTTGCATCAGAATTAATGATTCTTTATTAGGTTTGCTGAAATTTAATACATGAATATCCTGGTAATAGCAGATGCCCAGCGGTATGAGGAATTGCAGGAGAAAGGGCTGGGAAAGCACGATGTACAGTGGAAGACAAACTTGGAAGATGTCTTATCTGTCAAAGCATTTGATTTGGTGATTGATACCTTGTTTGACGACAGGCTATCCAACGCAGCCATTTACGCCCGTAATCCTGAAGTGCCTGTATTGGCCTGTACTGTAAAGGTATCTTTGGCGGAAGTCATGAACCATACGGCCTTTGAGCAAGGCTTCAATATCATGGGCTGCAA
Source organism: Chitinophaga sp. (assembly GCF_019236475.1). Lineage (GTDB taxonomy): Bacteria > Bacteroidota > Bacteroidia > Chitinophagales > Chitinophagaceae > Chitinophaga. The sequence continues at coordinate 416,268 of NZ_JAFAIX010000012.1, read as the reverse complement.
TTTGTTGCCAGGATTTATCACCATGCCTGTTACAGAGGTATCTGTATTGGATAATACACAGTTCGGACAGTTGGATAACCTGATGTATCAGTTGGGTTGGGAATATGCCGCAGTAGCGGATTCGGTAGGAATGGTCACTCCCCGGGTGATATGTATGATCATTAATGAAGCATATATCACCGCTGAGGAAGGTACTGCGAGTCGCGCTGATATTGACATCTCCATGAAACTGGGAACTAATTATCCATTCGGGCCATTTGAATGGTGTGAGCGGATAGGAGTGAAAAACGTGTATGAAGTATTAAAAGCCGTTCAAGAAAGCTTGGACGACAATCGCTTTGAAGTAGCGGCATTATTAGAAACAGAATACGAAGCAATATAGTTATGGCACTTATAATCAATATCGATACTGCAACGGTAAGAGGCTCTGTTAGTCTTGCCCGTGATGGAAAAGTATTACAGACGCTGGCAAGTGAAGAGCAGAAGGATCATGCAGCAACGATGACATTATTCGTGCAGCAGTTACTGTTAGAGCAGGGTGTAAATCCTGATTCGCTGGATGCTATAGCAGTGAGTGCAGGGCCGGGTTCGTATACGGGTCTCCGTGTGGGCGTAGCAACTGCCAAGGGATTGTGTTATGCGTGGAATAAGCCGTTGATTGCTGTTTCCACCTTACAGATGATGGCGCAGGGTATGTTACTGCAGCAGAACGACAGTCAAATACTGTATTGCCCAATGTTGGATGCCCGTAGGCAGGAAGTATTCACAGCGGTGTATGATGCTGATCTAAAAGAGGTAATGCCGCCACAGGCCTTGATTTTAGATGAAAATTCGTACAAAGACCTATTATCAAAACATAAGATCATATTTTTCGGCGATGGTAGTCCGAAGTGGCGCCAGATGCTGGTTTCGCAGGATAATGCCATTTTCGGGCTTTATGAAATGACTGCAGGGGATATGTCACTGCTTTCAGAGGCGGCATATGGTCAAAAATCCTTTGCTGACCTTGCTTATTTCAGTCCTTTTTACCTTAAACCGTTCTTTTTCCCCAAAAAATCATAGCACATCCGTTTGATTTTGTCATAATTCTGTCAAATTACATCTTTTTAGCACGTATCCTAGGGATATATATGAAAAAATAAGGTATAGAAATTTTTTTTATTGTGACAGATATTATATTTTTGTATAAATCGATAACCACAATTGTTGTCTAACTGTTTGTGAGTACTGTCCGTTGATCCCTTTCATTTCATCATTTTTTAAAACTATTATGCGATGGAAAAAACATTATTAACTACCTCTTCTAATACTCTTATTATTTCTAGAGGTAACAATGAAAAAGACCAGATCAAATTGGATTACATTGCCGTAAAAAAAGCAGCTATGGTATTGCGTGCTATCAACCATAAACTGCGCCAGCAGATGATCAAGCTGTTGGAGGATCATAAAAAAATGACTGTGACAGAGATTTATGTGAAACTGCGTCTGGAACAATCGGTAGCATCACAACATCTTGCTATTTTAAGAAGAGCGGGCATAGTAATTACAGAAAGAGATGGTAAGTTCATTCACTATACCATTAACAAGCAACGTATTGCTGAAGTGGCGAAGTTTGTGGAAGAACTGGTAGGTTAATTATTTTATTGCATGACTTCACGCCAGTTGTGCAGGGAAAATTATAGAAAAAGTAGCCATAATGGCTACTTTTTTATTTTGGTATAGATTTTATCCATAAGTACACCGACCATTAATTAGTAATTTTGTATAAATCAAAAACCATGTTCGTTAAACAATTATATACCAACTGCCTGTCTGAGGCTGCCTACTTTATTGAGTCGAACGGAGTGGCTGTAGTAATTGATCCACTGCGTGATATAGAGGTTTACCTCGACCTGGCCAAAGAGAGAAATGCCAAGATCCAATACATCTTCGAAACGCACTTCCATGCTGATTTTGTTTCCGGACATTTGGAGCTAGCGAAGGCCACTGGTGCGCAAATTGTATTCGGACCTGATGCTGTGACGAACTTCCAGGCATATATTGCACAGAATAATGAAGTGTTTAATATCGGTGATCTGACGATCAAAGTGTTGCATACTCCTGGTCATACATTGGAGTCTTCCTGCTACCTTTTATCTGATGCACAACAGCAACCATATGCATTGTTTACTGGAGATACGTTGTTTGTGGGAGATGTAGGTCGCCCAGATCTGTTCAGCGGTAATCTCAGCAAAGAGGAACTGGCTGGCATGCTCTATGATTCTCTCAATGATGTTATTAAGGTATTGCCTGATAATGTGATTGTGTATCCTGCACATGGTCCTGGTTCCGCTTGTGGTAAGAACCTTGGTCCTAATACTTATAGCACTATCGGCGATGAAAAGGCGACTAACTATGCCTTACTGGCCACAGATAAAGCAAAATTCATTGAGGAAGTAACTAGTGGACTGGCAACGCCTCCGTCTTATTTCCCTATCAATGCTAAAATAAATAAAGAAGGATATGATGCGATGCAGGCGGTAATGGATAAAGCCATGCAACCGTTGGCACCAGCCGCTTTCAAAGAGAAAGCTGATGCTGGAGCACTGATCTTGGATACGCGTCCTGCAGTTGAATTTGGCGACGGTTTTGTACCAGGCGCTATCAGCATTGGCTTGGAAGGTCGTTTTGCTGAATGGGCTGGTAGCTTACTGCCATTTGATCAAGATATCATTCTGGTGACTCCTCCTGGTAAAGAAGAAGAAACCGTAGTAAGAATGGCGCGTGTAGGCTTCGAAAACGTAGTAGGTTACCTGGAAGGTGGTTGGGCTGCATGGGAAGCTGCTGGTATGCAAAGAGACCTGATTATTACGGTTGAACCAGATGAACTGGCGATGGATATTCCACATGATGAAAACCTCGTGATTATGGACGTTCGTAAACCTGCAGAATATGCTAGCGGCCATATCAAAGATGCAGTAAGCTTGCCATTAGGAGAAATGACTGATCCTGGTAAACTGGCAGATATGGATGAACACTTGAACTTGTATGTTCACTGTCAAGGTGGTTACCGTAGTATCATTGCTTGCTCTATCCTGAAAAGAGAAGGTATCCACAACATTAGAAATGTGGATGGCGGTTATGCCAAAATGAAAGATGAAAAAGGACTGGTGGTAGTACAGGAGAAAACTGTATTAAACTAAACCCTTCACCATACTGATTAAAAGCCTTCCCATATGGGAAGGCTTTTTTTAATATGTGAATATTTGGCCATGCGTACAATTGATTTTCAATTAGTTAATGCATAAAATAATTTTCTATTCCCCTGTTATTGCTTAACTTCTTCGACTAAAAATCAGGAGTCATGAATAGAAAATCCTTACTTGCCGCCCTGGTATTACTCATGGGCATATTTCTGTTTGCCTGCAAACCATCTGACAGTAACATTAAGCAGGCTGTGAATGAAAAGTTGAGTGCGATCCCCGGAATTACAGCTGAAGTACACAATGGCAACGTTACCCTAACCGGAGAAGTCTCCGATGAAGCTGCTCGTTCGGCAGCAGAAGATGCCATTAAAGGTGTAAAAGGCATTAAGAATGTAGAAAACAAAATTATGGTGAAAGCACCTGAGCCTGTAGCTAAAGCGGCTCCTGTGATCATCAATCCAGACGAAGTATTAAAGAAATCGCTGGATTCTTCCTATGCTGCTGCTGGATTTTCCGGTATCAGTGTAACAGTAGACAGTGGTGTTGTAACCTTAGATGGTTCCGCTACCAAAGCGGATCTTCGGAAAATTGTACAAACAGCGCAGGAATCCAAACCAAAGAAAGTCGTAAACAATATTAAAGTTAAATAACCCTTTAAAATGTTATTGTCATGGGCTTACAGGATAAATACCAGGAACTGATCGACCAGGCTAAAAGTGCTGGTGTAGCTGATCTACAAGTCAGAGAGCAGGATAATGTATTGTATATCGATGGTACTACTACTTCGGAAGTGAAAGACCAGTTGTGGGATACCTACGAAAAACTGGACCCCGAAATGCGTTCAGCGGATGTAGTGATGAATATCAGCGCTACAGATGCGCTAAAAGAAGAACAAACCTATGTGGTAAAATCCGGTGATAACCTCAGCAAAATCGCTAAAAATTATCCCGGTATTTCCTGGAAAGATATTTATGAGGCGAATAAAGATCAGATCAAAGATCCTAATATTATACAGCCAGGATGGGAGTTAAAGATTCCATCTGCCTGATAAATCAATGGTTTACCTGTGGTGAAATCTACTACCTGTCGCCCCTGCCCAGCGAGCAGAGGCGACAAAAAAAAATATGGACATTAAGCCTTCGCCTCTTCTTTCACCCAGTCTTCATAACGGTGTTTCCACCTTCTATGACTCCATACCCATACTTCTGGTTGTTCATGAATATTTTTCTCCAGAAATCGTACGAACGTCTCCGTTATTTTGCCAGCAGGTTCATTGCCTGGTTCTTCAAACATCAATTGCAGCTTAGCATCGTAATACCCTCTTTTTGTTTTGCGGATATCCACAAATACAACAGGAATATTATGACGTTTGGCACTCATTTCAGGCCCTTTGTAGAAAGGTGTCATTTTGTTTAGGAAAGGATACCAAAGGCAACTACGCGGGTTTCCAGGGTTTTGGTCAGCCACGAGCGCAATCAGGTATTGTTTATCCAGCCATGGTTTGATACTATTACCCATATCATTTGCAGGTAACAGAATGGAGCCTGCTTTCTCCCGGAAATGTCTGAATAAACGGTCGGCCGCTTTGTTGGTCAGTGGCATATACACTACGAGGAACGGAAAAGCCACGCCCTGCATACAATACAGGTTAGCCCATTCCCAATTGAAATTATGTCCTAAGTGAAGTTGACAGCTCTTACCTTTTGCATAGAGTTCATGTAATACGGTAAGATCGCAACGGAAGCGCTTTTTAAGTTCTCCCTTGCTCATGGTGAGCAGCTTGATGGTTTCCACCATCATATCCGTGAGATTGCGGTAATATTTTTTCGCAATGCTAGTGATTTCAGCATCTGACTTATTAGGGAAAGCCTGTCGCAGATTTTCAAACACCACTTTTCTGCGGTAACCAAATACGTGATATACCAATACGTAAAAGAAATCGCTCAATAGGTATAATACACGTAAAGGAAGCAGGGATATACCATAACAGATAACCAGCAGTAAATAATACATTATTTCCTTATTGAATTGAGTGCAAAGGTAAGCAATTCAATACGGTTAGATTACAGTACAATATTCTGCACCAGTTCACATTTAAATGGATAATCTGTATTGTAATGTAGGCCACGACTTTCTTTACGGAAGGCTGCGCCTTTTACGATTAGATATCCTACTGTAATCATATTTCTGAGTTGGCAGAGCTGCGGGGAAACTTCAGTGGTTTCGTACAGTAGTTCTGTTTCTTCATGAAGCATGTCGAGGCGGCGGATAGCCCTCTGCAGACGGACATCCGTTCTCACGATACCTACATAATCACTCATGATCTGTTGGAGTTCTTTGAGGCTCTGGGTAATGAGGATCATTTCTTTTGGAGCAGTGGTGCCTCTGGCATCCCAGTCTGGAACATTATCGCGGAAGTTGATGGTGTCAATCTTGCTGGTAGCGTCCAAAAAGCAGCGATGTGCAAATACCATGGCTTCCAGCAGGGAATTGGAGGCCAACCTGTTGGCGCCATGTAGGCCGGTGCTGGCGCATTCGCCGCAGGCATACAGGTTGCGGATGGATGTTTGTCCCCATTCATTGGTCTTGATACCGCCACAACTGTAATGTGCTGCTGGGGATACTGGTATCATCTGGGTTTGTACATCTATGCCGGCTGCCTTACAGGTTTCATAAATATTCGGGAAATGGTGAATGAACTTTTCCATGTCCATATGCCGGCAATCCAGGTATACATATTCAGAACCGGTGATCTTCATCTCACTATCCATCGCACGGGCAACAATATCACGTGGTGCCAGAGAGAGGCGAGGGTCATACTTCTGCATGAAATCTTCCCCATGAATATTGCGTAAAATACCGCCATCGCCACGAACGGCTTCTGTAATAAGGAAAGACGGACTTACGCCTGGCTGATACAACGCGGTAGGGTGGAACTGGATAAACTCCATATTCTCAATACGACCTTTGGCTCTATAGACCATTGCCACACCATCGCCGGTAGCGATAGTAGGATTGGTGGTACTACGATATACCTGACCATTTCCGCCGGTAGCTAGCAGTGTTACTTTGGAAAGAATTTTCTCTATTTGATTGGTCTGGCGGTTCAGTACATACACGCCATAGCATTCAATATCAGGAGTGGATTTGGTAACGAGATAACCCAGATGGTGCTGAGTAATCAGGTCTACAACAAAACAGTGAGTAACGAGTTCGATATTGGACCGCTGATGAATGGCTTCCAGTAAAGCCCGCTCGATTTCTTTACCCGTAATATCCTTGTGGTGAAGTACGCGAAACACAGAATGTCCGCCTTCGCGGCCGAGAGAGAAGTCACCGTTGGCGGTTCTATCGAAGTTAGTACCCCACTCGATGATTTCGTTGACCCTTTCCGGCCCCTCCGTGACTACTATCTCCACAATACGCTGGTTACAAAGTCCGTCCCCGGCAATCAGTGTATCTTCAATATGTTTCTCGAAACTATCGTTTTCCAGGTCGTTGACTACTGCTACGCCTCCTTGTGCATACTTGGTGTTGGTTTCATCCTCCCTACTTTTGGTGATGACAGTAATCTTCTTATCAGGACACTGCTGTGAAACTTTCAGCGCATATGTTAGTCCTGCTATACCTGACCCGATGACAAGGAAATCTGTTTGTTGCATAAGACAACAAAAATACAAATTAAGCTGATTGATACTACTGCTAAAATATGTCTTGCATTAGCGCGATAATGGGTTGAAATAGCTGACTGCTCCAGCGGTGATGCCCCACTGCGCTAGCCCATAGGTAACCATTACCAGTACACCATTGGCAGGCAGGGGTTGATAGAATTTACCTAGTGCTATCAAACTGTCGGAGATCAAGAACAATACAGCGCCAATGATACAGTACCAGCCAGCAGATTGCCATTTCAAATTAAAGGCATGAATGGACGACTGTACCGTTATACTCAAGGCAAGGGCATAGATGATCACCGGGATTTTCAGTGCGCCCAAATGAGGGAGCAGGAAAAGAATAAAACTGATGAGAAAAGCGGCATGCAAAAAGATAATAGGGAACTTGCACATAGGCACTGGATTATTGCTATACCGGATTTTAAGGAAGAAAAGAATGTAAAAGACATGTGCCAACAGAAAACTGCCCAGACCAGTCAGAAATTGCGAATCAAACATCAGCAATACATCTCCGCCGAAAGAGAATAGCAATGCCAGCATGAGGCGTCTGAGGTAGGGAGACTTCATATTCCCGTGGCTGGTGAGTACAAAAAACATCAACAGGATGGTTAACAGCGGCTTGGTGACAAAGCGGGCGGAATGCAGGTCCATTCCGGTAAAAATTACATCGAGCAATAAAACGAACGCGTACAGTAGCTGCCATTTGGAGCGAAAAAGGGTTGATAACATAGTGGTTAATAATTCAGGATAATGAAAAACGTAGAACCGTTACCGTTATTACCAGGACTATTTACTTTCAGTTGGCCTCCATGCAGTTGAATGATCTGCTGGGATAAACTGAGTCCTATACCGGAACCTTTCTTTTTGGTTGTAAAGAAAGGTATGAAAATTTTTTCCATTGCCTCTTCATCAATTCCAGGACCATTGTCTGTCACCTCGATGGTGAGTTGGTTTGTTCCTGGGAGCCAGGCTTTTAGCTCTATGGCGCCATCGGGGGTGTGATCCAGGGCATCCATGGCATTTTTAACCAGGTTGATCAACACCATTTGCAGTTGTGAAAAATCTGCGTGAATGGTGGTTTGTTGTGTATCTATGTCAAGAGTAAATTGGATGTCTGCCTGTTTGAGATCGGTCTGGAAGAGGTTGGCTACAGAGGTAATTAGGGATTTCACATTCACTGAAGTGAACTGTGGTTGGGGCAGTGCAGTGTAATCGCGGTAAGCATTTACAAAATTCATAATTCCTTTACTACGACTCTCCACTGTTTCCAGGGCTTCCCGCAGGTCCGTGATGCCTTCAGGGTTACTGGAAGTTGGAGCGATATCTATCTCCACAATCTCCTGCATCGTACCAATCAACGACACAATGGGCGTAACGGAATTCATAATTTCATGGCGTAGAATTTTAGTCAGGTTCTGCCATGCTTCCAGCTCTTTTTTCTGTAGTTCGGAATGAATATTCTGAATAGATATGAGCTTGATTAGTCGCCCTTGCAAACGCACGACAGCAGCATGTATAGAGAGCTGCTGTTGTTGTTTGGTAGCATAGAGCGACTTATTCCCTGATGTTAATTCCATCAAGAGTGTATCCAAGCCCGGATGCACTGTTTTCAATTCCGACAAATTACGGAGTCGGTATATGCCCAATAAGCGAAATGCCGCAGGGTTGATGAGTTCAATTTTTCCTTCCGCATCAAAAGACAATACGCCGATACTGATATGTTGTACGATGGTATCAATATATTTCAGGTTGGCTTCTTTCTCCGCGCGTGTTTGTCGAAATGCCTCTAATACTTCATTGAACTGTTGGTTCAGCATTTTAAAGCTTTTACCTAGCTTGTTATCGCTGCTGAAACGGATAGAAAAATCCTCATAGCGGATGGATTCCAGGAACAGGGTCAGCTTACGATTGATGCGATTCAGATAATGGTAGATACCATACATCTGGGCCACCACCATCGGAATAAAAAGATATGCCAGTGTATCATTGACGCGGAAGTAGATCCATACGCCCAAAGCAATGGTGGCGGTAAGTAATATTACTCGCAGGGAGATATTAATACTGAACCTGTTCATTTATGGTCAGATATTGTATTTTTCTAGTCTTCTGTAAAGTGCAGCACGGCTCAATCCTAGTTCTCTGGCTGCTTCTGTAATGTTGCCATTACATTTTTTCATCGCCTGGGTGATGATATTTCTTTCCATATCCTCCAGGTTATAACCTGTATCAGTAGGTTGATCGTTTACATTATTATTTCGGGTAAACACATCTTTAGGCTGTAATGTTTTCCCTTGGGAGAGTATCACCGCTCTTTCCATTGCATGTTGGAGCTCACGTATATTCCCTGGCCAGTCGTATTTATGCAGTTGGTTGATGAGTGCATCACTCAAACTGTTTACCGGACGTTTATATCTTTCGCGATAGACATTCAAGAAATGTTCTGCCAATGGTACAATATCGTCTATGCGTTCCCGTAGTGGAGGCAGATGTATTTCAATTGTGTTGATACGAAACAGTAAGTCCTGTCGGAAAAGCTGTTGTGTGGCGAGATGTGGCAGATTACGGTTCGTTGCACAGATCAGTCGTACATCCACCGGAATATTTTTATTGGAGCCTACTTTGGTGACATTTCTGTTTTGCAGTACTGTCAGCAGTTTGGCTTGGAATGGAATCGTGATATTCCCGATTTCATCCAGGAAGATAGTGCCGCCATTGGCTTCTTCAAATCTACCTTGTCTGTCTTCACGGGCATCGGTGAATGCACCTTTCACATGGCCGAAAAGTTCGCTCTCGAACAGCGTTTCGGGGAGGGCTCCCAAATCTACGCTGACAAAGGATTTATTATTTCTATGAGACAACTGGTGAATATGTCTGGCCAGCATGTCTTTACCAGTACCGTTTTCGCCGAGGATCAGGATATTGGCGTCTGTTCCTGCTACGCGGGAAACTGTTTCCAAGACCTCCAGCATAGCTGGACTTTTACCAATGAGCATATTGCTGTTGGCCTGTTGCTGTGGAGGCAATCCAGGTTTGGTATTAGCAGCAGTATGTTTGTTATAGGCAGCTTGTATCGTCGCTAACAGTTTTTCATTTTCCCAGGGCTTCAGCACGAAATCAGTAGCGCCGGCTTTAATTGCTCTGACAGCCATTTCTACGTCCCCGTATGCTGTGAATAAAACAACAGTTGCATCAGGTTTTATATCCAGAATACGATCCAGCCATTCGAAGCCTTCTTTGCCGCTGCTTAGATCGCGGGTGAAGTTCATATCGAGGAGAATCACATCATAATCGTAGTTGGTAACTAGATAGGGAATCTTTTGTGGGTTCTTTTCGAAATCCACCTGTTCAAAGTGTCTTTTAAGTAAAAGTCTCGCAGCACGTAGTACATCCGCGTCGTCGTCTATGATAAGGATTTTACCCTGTTGGAGTGTAGTCATGGCAGTGGTTTGATTGGGTATCAGGCACAATAATAAAGAATTTTTCTGCGCATCAAAGCAAAGATTTCAAAGTGTTCGAATACGAACGGGGGCTGTGCGGAACAGGACAGATGTCGTCTCCCTAAACTGTTATAAAACAATGATAATGAATGGTTTATTTTATTGGCATATGGCTTGGCTTTTCATGGTCGTCAAACTTTCCGTTAATACCATGGACAGAAAAATAGAAAAGAAGTTTTGGTCTAAGCGCCGTATACTGATGATAGGGGCTGGAGGACTTGTAGTAATGCTACTGGCATACACCCTCATATTTGCAGATCATCGCGCCACCCTCAACGTGGAAAAAGATAAGATTACGATATCTCCCGTTACCAAAGGTACTTTTGATGTATACATCGCCGTAACAGCCGTTGTAATGCCCCTGAAAACTATTCGCCTAGACGCTATAGAAGGCGGTTATGTAAGCCATAAATACCTGGAAGGCGGTAGTATGGTAAAGGCCGGAGACTCCATCCTGAAGTTGGATAACCAACGTCTGATGATGGACTTTGTAAACCATGAAACAGAAATTTATCGGCTGCAAAATGAATTACAAAATACCAGGTTGTCTATTCGTCAGCAGAAATTTACGATGCAACAAGTCATTTATGATTTTGATGCGAAAATCGCAGCAGCACAGGATTTATACGATCGAAACAAACAACTGGTAGAAGAAAAGATAGTAGCACGTCAGGAGTTTAATAAGAATAAATTTGAGCTGGAAGGGCTCATTAAACAAAGAGATATACAGTTGCAGTCGCAGCGCTATCAAGATGAAAACGCCACTCGGCAGATTTCGCAGTTGGAAGGCACATTAGCGCGTACTCAACGTAACCTTGCGCTGATGAAAGAAAACCTGAATAGTCTCATTGTTAGGGCTCCCGTATCCGGACAGCTCAGTTCCATCGATGTAGAAGTAGGTTCCAGCATTACAGCGGGTCAGAACCTGGGCCAAATCGATGACCTAAATGGGTTCAAACTACGTGCAGATATTGATGAACACTATGTTTCACAAGTGTTCTCAGGATTAAAAGCCACTTTCGAGTTTGATGGTAAAACCTACGACATGATTGTGACGAAAGTATATCCAGAGGTGAAGAACGGCCGTTTCCAAGCCGATATGAATTTTGAAGCCAAGACGCCAGAAGGAATTCGACGTGGACAATCATCACCGATACGTTTAGTGTTAGGGAAATCGGCGGAAGCAGTATTACTGCCACTGGGCGGATTCTTCTCAGATACCGGCGGAAACTGGGTGTATGTACTTGATAAGGATGGCAAACGGGCTATTAAGCGTAATATCACGCTGGGTCGTAAGAATCCTTTATTCTTTGAAGTATTGGAAGGGTTGAAACCAGGCGATAAAGTAATCACTTCCTCATATGAAAGTTTCGGCAACAAAGATGTGTTAGCCTTTTAGTAATATTATATTCAAATCCCTAAAAAAGAAAGTATGATACGTACTGTTAATTTACAGAAACTGTTTTCAACCGAAGAAGTGGAAACAACCGCATTGAATGGTATCAATATGGAAGTGCAGGATGGGGAATTTGTGGCCATCATGGGACCTTCCGGTTGTGGCAAATCTACTTTATTAAATATACTGGGCTTATTGGATAATCCTTCAGACGGAGAATATCATTTCTGGGGGAAGGAAGTAGCCCGGATGAGTGAGCGTCAGCGGGCACAATTGCGCAAAGGCGCCATAGGCTTCGTATTTCAGAGCTTTAATCTGATCGATGAGCTGACAGTATATGAAAATGTGGAGTTACCGTTGTTGTACTTAAAAGTGCCGGGTCCGGACCGTAAGAAGAAAGTGGAAGAGGTGCTGGAGCGGATGAATATTATGCACCGTCGAAATCACTTTCCGCAACAGTTGTCTGGTGGTCAGCAGCAGCGTGTAGCCATCGCCAGAGCGGTGGTTGCTAAGCCTAATCTCATCTTGGCCGATGAGCCTACCGGTAACCTGGATTCCTCCAATGGGGAAGAGGTAATGAAACTGTTACAGGAGCTGAATAATGCCGGCACTACCATGATTATGGTGACGCACTCGCCCTATGACGCCGGATTTGCGCATCGGGTAATTAACCTCTTTGATGGCCGTGTAGTAACGGAGAATATTAAAGAGCAGTTCCATGTTTAACGAGCAAATAATTCTATAACTACGTGTATACCACAACGTTATTAAAATACATTCAAATAATTTAAGAGCAGAAATAACAAGTGAACATCAAACCGGGTAGTGTTTTTACACCGCCTGTTTTTTTAAAGTACTTGTTATCCTGCAACACTGTGAAAAAAACTTATTTATGATACAGTTACAGGACATCTCCAAACACTATCCCGTAGGCTTTGGAAAGAATGAAATACTGAAGAATATTAACCTGAAGATTGAGGAGGGTGAATTTGTTTCTATCATGGGGCCTTCCGGTTCAGGGAAGTCCACACTGCTGCACATTTTGGGTTTGCTGGAAGAACCTTCTTCTGGGAGCTATCTATTCCAGGGGGAGCGGGTAGACAGTATGAATGAGAAGAAACGAACCAACTTGCATCGGGGAGCGATTGGGTTTGTATTCCAGGCCTATCACTTGATTGATGAATTGACCGTTTATGAAAATATTGAAACGCCTTTATTGTATAAGAACGTGCCGGGATCGGAGCGTAAAAGCAAGGTAGCGGATATATTGGACCGTTTTAATATAGTGGCCAAGAAAGATCTATTTCCCAATCAGCTTTCTGGGGGGCAGCAGCAGTTGGTAGGTATTGCCCGCGCCTTGGTAGCCGAACCCCGAGTAATCCTGGCAGATGAACCGACGGGTAATCTCCATTCAGATCAGGCCAAGACAATTATGGAGTTGTTTAAACAGTTGAACCAACAAGATAACATCACCATTGTACAAGTAACCCACTCCGATCTTAACGCCACTTACGGAAACCGTATTATACGGATCAACGACGGACAGATACAGTCATAATATTCGTAGGAGCATTGTGCGGAATCTGATAAAAAAATACTATGTTGTACACTCAAATTTTGAGGTATGCCACCATACCTACTAAAATTTTGCCTTCTGTCATTAAGAAGCGGAAAGTATCATCACAATTATTATATTTTTGTAATGCTATGAGATTATCCCGTTTTACAGGCTGGTTCCTGTTTTTATTCTTGTTTGCTAATATATCACAGGCTGTAGCGCAGGATACGTGGAGTTTGCAACGTTGTGTGGATTATGCATTGCAACATAATATAACAATCAAACAGCAGGACATTCAGAAAAGAATGTCGGAGCTGACCTTGAAACAAAGTAAGCTGAGTCGTATTCCATCGCTGAGTGCCGGTTTACAAGGAGCCTTTAACGAAGGTCGTAACCCAAGCCCCCAAACGAACGCCTACATTCAGCAATCTTTCTATTCACTGGGTGGCAATCTATCTACCAACGTTAATATATTCAACTGGTTTTCTGTGCAGAACCTGGTGAAAGCGAATACTATGGATTACAAGTCCAATATATTCCTGATGGAAAAAGCCAGGAATGATATGGCTTTTAATGTGGCCACCGCGTTTCTCCAAATCTTGTTGAATATTGAACAGGTAAAAGTGAATGAAGTACAGGTAAAGTTGACGAATTCCAATCTAAGCAATACCCGTAAACTGGTCATCGCCGGATCTGTTCCAGAAAGTAACCAGGCCGACCTGGAAGCGCAACTGGCGTCAGATAGTGTAAATCTGGTGACCGCTCAGAATGGTGTAACTACTTCCATCCTCCAGATGAAAGCTTATTTGAATCTCGACTTTGAGATTCCTTTTGAGCCGGAAGTTCCAGAAAATATATTCTCACTACCATTAGCCCGCCTGGACGAAATGGCCCCTGAAATGGTGTATTCTGCCGCAACGACCACTTATCCACTCCTGAAGTCCGATGAACTGAAAATCCATTCAGCCGAGTACAATTATAAGTCGGTAAAAGCGCAACAGTATCCAAGTTTGAGTCTCACCGCCGGCCTGGGTTCCACCTTTGCGAATAATATTAAAAGTATAGATCTGTCTAAAGCCCAAATAGGTATTGATACAGTAGGTTTTGTAGCCAATACCAGCCCGCTTGTACCCGTGTTGAATCAGAGTGTGAAGATCCCGAATAACGCGATGTACATGACTCCCTTCCACGACCAGATCAATAATAACTTCCAGCAATATGTACAGTTGAACCTGCGTATTCCAATTTTCAACGGATGGCAGGCTAAAGCAAATTCCAAGAAAGCGCAGTTGAATCTGGAAAATGCCCAACTGACCCGTGATGCAGACGTACAGAAATTGCGTCAGGATATCTATACCGCACATGCCAATGCCGTGGCTGCTATGCAGAAATTCAATGCCGCTAGTAAAGGAGTAGATGCCGCTCAGAAAGCCTATGATTTTGCCACCAAGCGTTTCAACCTTGGTTTGATGAATACCATTGATTACATTACAACACAGAGTAAATTGTTCAGAGCCCAGATAGACAAGGTTTCTGCACAATATGATTATATATTTAAAATGAAATTACTGGAGTTCTACAGAGATCAGAAAATATCCCTGTAGGCTTTTCAGGAAATAAACTGCTTTATGAAGAAAAAGACACTTTATTGGCTCATAGGCACTCTAGGTTCACTTATTATTCTGCTGATTGCCCTGAAATCAGCTGGTGTTATCGGTAAGGAAGAAGGTATTAAAGTGGCTGCAGACAAAGCAGCGCATAACAATATCATTGAAGTCGTAACCGCCAGCGGAAAAATTTATCCCGAAATCGAAGTAAAAGTAAGCTCCGATGTTTCCGGAGAAATCACTGATCTGTTGGTACAGGAAGGCGACTCTGTCAAAAAAGGACAGATGCTGGCACGTATCTACGCAGATATTTACGGTTCCATGGTAGACAAGGCTGCGGCCTCTGTGAGTCAGTCACGGGCGCAACTAGCCAATACCACCGCTTCCCTGAATTCCTTTAAAGCTCGTCTGGATCAAAATAAAGCAGCTTACCTGCGTAATAAAGAACTGCTAGAGCAGAAAGTTATTTCCCGCGTAGAGTTTGAGACGTCTGAAGCTACTTACCTCGCTTCCCTGGCCGATTACAATGCTGCTGTTCAACAAATCAACAGTAGCAAATTTGGTGTTGCCAGTGCTCAAGCCAACCTGACAGAAGCCAATAAAAATCTCGGTAGAACCACCATCTCCGCACCAATGGGGGGGATTATTTCCTTGCTCTCCGTGAAAAAAGGAGAAAGAGTAGTAGGAACCGCCCAAATGACCGGTACAGAAATGCTTCGTATCGCTGATATGAATTCAATGGAAGTACAAGTGGATGTTGGAGAAAACGATATTCCTAAAGTAAAATACGGCGATACTGCTATCATTGAAGTAGACGCATACAATAACCGTAAATTCAAAGGTATTGTTACCCAGATTGCCAGTTCCAGTAAAGGAGCAGCAACCTTAACAGCGGCTGCTAGTTCCGCTGAGCAAGTAACGAATTACATCGTACATATCCGCATCCTTTCCAGCAGCTATACAGATCTGCTGACCATCACCAATGGTGGTAAAAAAGTGTATCCATTCCGTCCAGGAATGAGTGCTAGTGTGGATATCCAGACGCGCCACGTAAATAATATCTTGGCTATTCCTATCAATGCCGTTACTACCCGTGATATGGATAGTACCAAAGGAGGAGATAAGAAACCAGATGCCGCTGCGGGTAGTAGTAAAACAGGAACCAATGAAGTAGTGTTTGTACTGCAACCAGATAATACCGTAAAAATGGTACAGGTAACAACTGGTGTGCAAGACGATACCAATATCGAAATACTCTCTGGTCTGAAAGAGGGTGATCAAGTTATCAGCGCGCCATACAGTGCAGTATCCAGAACCCTTTCCAACGGTAAAAAAGTGAAAGTGGTGCCTAAAGCGCAGTTGTTTGAAGCCACGCAGAAATAGTATTAAAGCATTTAAATAGTAGGAAGCCGCGCCTCAGGTGCGGCTTCTTCGTTTTCAATAGAGGCAATTTCAGTACATTGCGTAAAAATTCGCCCTGTGAGCATGGAGAAAAGCATAGGAATTATCGGTGGTGGCAGTTGGGCTACCGCACTGGCAAAAATTCTGACAGACAATGGTCATCGCATCAACTGGTGGATACGCAGTGAAGATACCATTAGGCATATGCAATTGCGTCATCATAACAAGCATTACCTGACCTCCGTATATTTCGATACTAATCTGCTGGAACTGAGCAGTGACCTGGAATACGTGGTGGGTGCCAGTGATGAGCTGGTATTGTCCGTACCTTCCGCTTTCCTGGAAGATGCGCTGCGAGAGTTGCCAGAAAATGCCTTTGATAATAAGCATGTTATCTCCGCGATTAAAGGGTTGGTGCCAAGTACTAATTCCTTGATTAATGAATACATGGCCAACCGGTTTAAGGTATCGCTGGACCGCTATTTCACGATTACAGGGCCTTGTCACGCAGAAGAAGTAGCGAATGAGAAACTATCTTACCTTACCTTTTCCGGTCTGATACCAGAAACAACACAGGCTATCGCTGATAAATTTACCAATAGCAATCTGCAAACAATCGTGAACACAGATGTGATTGGCGTGCAACTGGCTGCAGTATTGAAAAATATTTATGCTTTGGGAGCAGGTATTGCGCATGGTCTGGAATATGGAGATAACTTCCTGAGCGTATTTATAACGAATTGTTTTAGGGAGATGCAATTATTTCTGGAGCAATACGAAGAACACAAGGCAGCGGCAGAAGGTACTTCCTGTGCGGTTCATAACTACAGTGCAAGCGCTTATTTAGGGGATCTGTTGGTAACCTGTTATTCGCTGCATAGTCGTAATCGTACTTTCGGCAATATGATTGGTAAAGGCTATTCCGTAAAGGCGGCGCAATTGGAGTTGAATATGATTGCAGAAGGGTATTATGCCGCTAAATGTTTGCATGAGATGAACAGGGAGATCGGCGTATATATGCCGGTGGCACAAGCAGTATATGCTATTTTATGGCAACAGTTGCACCCTACGGAGGCGTTTATGGCGCTGGAGAAGGGTTTTATTTAAATTGAAAGTATTACTTATAACAGAAAAGCGGGAGATATAATCTCCCGCTTTTTTTTGATTAAACTATTGTTTTTTAGTTGAATTGGGGGCGAAACAGCCCATGAATGATTGTTACAGTATTTTACACCTGCGGGCAGGTATTAATAGTCATCATAATCGTCGTAAGTGTCTTCTCCCGCTTTCAGTATTGCCCTGACATTAGGGAAATATTGCTTGATAAGCCATACCACTCTGGAGAAGAACAATTCACCTAACACAGGACCATCATAATACTCGACTTCATTAGTTTCGTCGGAGATGATGTACTCTGTAGGAGTAGTGCTGCCATTAAGGGAAGCCTGAAACCTTCTTTCCTTGGGTAATTTTCTTAATACCACTTTTGTAGGTATTCCATCCACGTTGAATGTACAAGAGATGTTCCGCATGTAACACTAGTTTTTGAAGTTAAACGGAAGGTTTTCTTTCACTTGATTCTGGTCTTTCATCCTGATAATAATGAATTCAGTTTGACGCTGTGGTTATTCCAGTATCAAAATTATCGTCGTTCGGATAAACTTCCCGTATTGTAAATGGAGTTTTACTTAAATGATTACAATTGTGTAAGTATTTTTACTTATACGCTTGTTTTGTGTTACGAAGTAAGCTTTTTTGTTTACATAAAACCTTTATTGGATGTTAACGTTATTCCGGATTAACTAATCGTTTGCAAAAAAAATACAAGAATGGATAAGTGTTGAATTCCTCACTGTCCCCTACAAGTGTGGAAAAATGTCTACAAATAATTGTTTGTCAATATGCTAAAAGGGGTGATTTACGGGGACTAGTTGGATGGGAGTGAAATTTGAACATCTCCCCCAAGACGGCTGTAATTCAAAAACGAAAATCTTGTGAATCATGAACAGAACATTGTTATTTGTTACATCCTTTCCTCCTCGTGAATGCGGGATTGCTACTTTCTCCCAGGATTTGATAAATGCTATGGAGAAGAGTTTTGCAGGGAAATTGAATATAGAGGTATGTGCACTTCGAGAAGCAGAAAAGTCTTTTCCAGCATTGGATCAAAAGGTGACATACACACTGGATCCTTTTGATATCAACGATTGCATTTCATTTGCGAGGAAAGTCAATAATGATAACAAAATAGACTTGTTATGCTTGGAACATGAATTCGGCCTATGGGGCGGAGAATATGGCCATAATTTGTTGGGATTGCTCTCGCTCCTGGATAAACCTTTTATTATACGCTTCCATACAGTATTACCATTCCCTGATCCTAAACGTACCAGGGTGGTAAGCCTGATAAGTGCGCTCGCTGCTAAGGTAATGGTAATGACCAGGGCCTCCGCACAGTTGCTAGGGGAGGTTTACCATGTGCCGGCGAATAAAGTAGTGTATATTCCTCATGGTACCCATGCACATATTGTGGATGATGTAGAATCGCTTAAGAATCAATATGATGTAAAGGGACGCATGGTGCTCAGTACTTTTGGATTACTCAGTGAAAACAAAGGAATTGAGACGGGCATCAAAGCGATGAGAGAAATTGCAAAGCGCCATCCAGATGCGCTTTATCTCATCCTGGGTAAAACACACCCCGTGGTGGCCAGTCACCAAGGAGAAAAATACCGAGAAAGCCTAGAGCAACTGGTGTTGGAATATGGCTTGGAAAACAACGTGCGTTTTGTGAACAGCTATCTCTCCCTAAATACTTTGCTGGACTATCTGTCCCTTACTGATATCTACCTTTTTACTTCAAAAGACCCTCACCAGGCGGTAAGCGGCACTTTTGTTTACGCGATGAGCGCCGGTTGTGCAGTCATCTCCACCAGTTTTGTACAGGCAAGAGAAATGTTAGATGAAGGGTGTGGCTGCCTCATAGATTTCAATGATCATGAACAGCTAGCGCAATCAGCCATCCGACTCATCGAAGATCCACAGTTAAGATCACATATGAGTACCTGTGCGATCGAAAAAACCAGGAGTTCTATATGGGAGAATGTTGCCATCGCACATATGGGGATTATCAGTAGCATCTTCGCTGAAGATAAACCGCTACTCCCCAATTTGCCCGCTCCCTATTTGGACCATATAGACCGCATGACGACTGAATTTGGCATGCTTCAATTTTCAAAGTTTGATATCCCAGATCCGGAATCTGGATACACACTTGATGATAATGCACGAGCACTGATTGCCTGCTGTATGTATATGCGGGAAATTCAACCCAGTAATTTTATTTTCTCGCTATGCCGCAAGTACATTGACTTTATCGCCTATTGTCAGCGGCCTTCTGGGAAATTTCTCAACTATGTAGATATAGACGGCACCTTTTCTGCTATGAATGAGGAAGTAAACCTGGAAGATGCCAATGGAAGAGCAATCTGGGCGCTGGGATTTGCCCTGTCTAACCACCGCTTTCTCCCATTTGACTTGATCCAGGAAATTAATTCCATTTTTAGGCGTTGTTTAAAATGGGTGGATGGTTTAGAGGCGCTACGCGCTATGGCATTCACAATCAAGGGATTACATTTTTACCATCAGTATCGACAAGGAGACCATATCGAAAGCCTGGTACGTACTTTGGCAGGTAAAATTCAAGCGGCCTATGACTACGAGGCGGATGCCGACTGGAAATGGTACGAATCGTCCCTAACTTATGGGAATGCGGTGCTGCCGGAAGCCATGATGATGGCTTGGCAGATTACCGGAGATGCCCGCTTCCGGAAAACTGCAGAAGAAAGTATGGCTTTTCTCTGGAGTAAGACTTATAACCATAATCATATGAGAGCGATCAGCAATAAAACCTGGTATCATCGTGATAACCCAAAAACGGAAGATGGCGGTGAACAACCTATAGAAGTGGCGTATACAATGCTGACGCTTCATACATTTTATAATATCACAAACGATCGTTCCTGCCTGGAAAATTCAAGGTTGGCTTTTAGCTGGTTCCTGGGCAACAACCATCTGAAACAGTTGGTATACAATCCACTGACTTTCGGATGTTATGATGGCCTAGAAAAAAACAATGTTAATCAGAATCAGGGTGCAGAATCGACTGTATGCTATCTAATGGCCCGCCTACTCATGGAGGAATGGAATAAACATAAGTATGTTACATCGAAACAAGACAACAGCATGGAACCGGCAAGAATCGGTTTCAACTGAGGCGCGTAAAACAGGATCGAATATCCTGATAATAGATGATGAACCTGACATTTGCAGGTTATTGCAATTGAGTCTTGTACGGCATGGATATGCAGTAAAATATGTGCATGCCCTGCGGGATGGAATCCAATATCTGCAAAGTCATACGCCAGATCTCCTATTCCTGGATATTCATCTTCCAGATGGCTCAGGCCTGGATGCACTGCCTGTTATCAGGGAGACATGTCCCTCATTGCCCATTATCACCATCAGCGCTTATGACAATGATACGGAGAAGCAAAAAGCCCTTTCCACAGGAGCTTCTTTTTTCCTCGCTAAACCCTTCAATGTCAGGAGCGTAGATGATTTACTTAACCGGATAAAAAGTTAGTAGTCCACATTTTAAAGTCGTAATTTTAAGTAGCTGTTCCTTTAATTATTTTAAATCCAGTATGAGAAATATTCTGATTATAGATGACGAAATCAACATATGCACTTTGCTTAGTAAGTTTCTTACCAAGCACGGGTTTGCCGTTGAAACAACGATGACCGGTACAGCAGCGTTGAAGATGATGAAGGAGAAGCCCTTTGATCTCGTGCTGTGCGACTATCGTCTGAAAGATACTGACGGTGCGCAATTGTTGCAGGATATTCGTCAAATCAATCCCAATACCATCGTTATCATTATCACAGGTTATACAGATGTACGTGTAGCAGTGGAAATGGTGAAAAATGGCGCGTACGATTATCTGTCAAAACCTTTGTACCCAGATGAAATCCTGACATTGGTACATAAAGCTTTTGCTCATAAAGATGCAGAAATGGAGAGACTCGCTTCCCAGCCAGTGGAATCTGCCAGCGAAGAAGAGGCGAGAGAAACACTCCTGCAACGCAATCAAAATGATAAAAACGATAAGTATGTATACGGCCAAAGCGCCAATTCTCAGGAACTGATCCGTCAGATTAAACTGGTGGCGCCTACGGACTATAGCGTGATTATCTTCGGGGAAACAGGCACGGGTAAAGAGTCTGTGGCCCATTTGATTCATTATCACAGCAAACGTAATGAACAACCTTTCGTTGCACTCGATTGTGGAAGCCTCTCTAAGGAATTGGCAGCCAGTGAGTTATTCGGGCATGAGAAAGGCGCTTTTACCGGTGCTATTAGTACCAAAATTGGTGCATTTGAACAAGCACAGGGTGGTACGCTCTTCTTAGATGAAATCTCTAACCTTTCCTATGATATCCAGGTGGCCATGCTCCGCGTATTACAGGAGAAAGTAATCAGAAGAGTAGGTAGCCTGAAGGAAATACCAGTGGATGTTCGCATTATCGTGGCGTCCAATGAAAAATTATCCGAGTCTGTTCAACGCGGGAAATTCCGAGAAGATCTCTTTCATCGATTCAATGAGTTCACGATCTATATCCCACCACTTCGAGAAAGACAAGAAGACCTGCCACTCTTTGTAGAGGCCTTCGTACACCAAGTGGAAAAGGAACTCGATAAAACTTGCGGTAAAATATCACCTGAGGTGTGGGATTGCTTCCGACAGTACAACTGGCCTGGAAATATCCGTGAACTGAAGAATATCATTCGTCGTGCGTGCCTGCTGACACCAGAGAATGAAGATATCACGATGAGTGCACTGCCATTGGAAATGAAAGAGTCATTTAATCAAATCCTGGATGAAGTACCGATGAATGGTGAAATGACTATTCTGTCCAACGAGAATGACTTGAAAACAGTGGCTTTACAGGCAGAATACAACAAGATCGTTAATGTACTGAAGGAAGTAAAATACAATAAAACCAAAGCGGCGCAAATGCTGAATATTGACCGCAAAACGCTGTACAATAAACTTCGTTTGCTCAATATCAATTATTGAGTTTTTATACTCCTCACTGCGCAATAGGTAAAGTAATGGTAAATGCCGTTCCTTTACCTATTTCGCTTTCTACATGTATAGTGCCTTTATGATTTAGTAGAATATTCTGCGTACTGGTGAGGCCCAGCCCCGTACCTTTCGCCTTACTGGTGTAGAACGGATCAAATAAACGGGCTTGCACTTCTTCAGGGATTCCTGGACCATTATCAGAAATTTTGATGAAGGCCTTATCTTGAATTCGTTTAGTCGTAATCGTTAGCATGCCTTTTCCTGGCGTCATCGCTTCGATGGCATTGATAATAATATTCAGAAAGGCAATTACTACCTTGTCTTCATCGGCCATCACATTAATGTCATCCTTGTCCAGTTGGAGTTCCAACTGAATCTCATTCAACCTCATACGATCCTTGGATAGCGCGAGGGTATTGCTCAGTAGTTTATCCAGACTCACTGCATTGGCGTGCAGTTCCATCATACGCGTACTATGCAGCAGTTCTGTAATGAGTTGATTAATGCGTGTACAGTTTCTTTCAATGATGTCAGTGTATAAGGACGCATCTTCACTAGCCATCACCGCCGGATCTTCTTTAAACTGGCTGATCGCCAGTAGGATATTGGTTAGTGGGTTCCGTACTTCATGTGCAATCACACGGGCAATACGGCCTGTGATAACAAATTTTTCCTGGTATTGCTTTTCCTGTTCTTCCCGCTTTCGTTCTGTAACATCCTGGATCACACAGAGGAATATCTGTGCTGCTTCATCTAACAAAACAGCATTGATTTGTACCACCAATTTCTGATGATCGTTGGTCTTGAAATCATATTCCCGTATGGTTTCGCCTTCTTCGCAGATGTGGTTCAGAAAGGTTTCTGCCTGATCTTTGTTGACGAATAGGTCGCGGAGATGCTTGGTTAACAGTACTTCCTTCTGGTACTTTAAAGTGCGCAGGGCGGCAGGATTGGCGTCGATGATGTTTTTATCAGAGTCGGCTAGCAATATAAGATCATGGGCTTTTTCAAAGATGCCAAAATACCTTTTTTCGCTTTCTTCTATAGTGCGTAAGTGACTGTATTCATCTAATGCATAACGGATGGACCTTTCCAGCAAATCAGCGGTTATATCGCCCTTAACCAGATAATCATAAGCCCCTGCCTGCATAGCTTCCTGGTCAATGGCATAGTCGCCTTTCCCTGTAAGCATGATAACCGGTGCCTGGAAGCTCAAGTGCTGGAAGTAGTGCAGGATATCTAGTCCTGTAAAAGGGCCTAATCTGTAATCAACCAAGTAAACATCATGTTCTCTGCGGTTGATGGCAGCCTTTCCCTTTTCAAAAGTAGACGCCCACTCCAGTTGATACTGCCCTGGTGAAATATCATGCAAAAGTTCATTGACGAGAAAAAAATCATCTTCGTCGTCATCAATCATCAAAATGTTAACTGGAATTTCACTCATCGCTGTAATAGGTAATTAACGCTCCTCTGATTACTTTCATTGGAAATTTACTGCAATAACGATGCTAAGCTTTGATCGGTTCTATATATTCTTCATTTTTTATAGACTGCCTGAGCGGGAGAATCACCGTGAAAGTGGCCCCTTTATCAGGATACCCCTGTGCACTAATAAATCCATGATGACTATCTACAATCTTTTTGCAGATCGCCAGCCCTATGCCTGTACCACTATACTCACTAATGCCATGGAGGCGTTGAAAGATCAGAAATATTCTTTCTGCGTAAGCCTGATCGAACCCAATACCATTGTCTTCAATGGTAATGCGACAATACTTCTCATCGCGGTGGTTGCTATCTCTATTAAGGCCAAGTTCCTTTCCTGTGGCTGTATCGTTATGGATTTCAATTTGTAACTGACGGTCGGGATGCGCAAATTTGATGGCATTGGCGATCAGATTCTGGAATAATTGATGGAAAGAAGTTGGATTGCCTTCTATCTCCGGTAGGTCGGCAAAAACAATCCCTGCATTTTTCTCTTCCAGAGGAATTTCCAGGTCGCTGATCACCTCGGTCATCAGTCTATTCATGTTGACAGAAATAATACTTTCCGGGACAATACGACCGGCTCTGGAAAATATCAACAGGTCATTGATTAATACCCGCATCCTCGCCACAGCAGCCACCATTCTATCAATCAGTTGGGTGGCATCTGGTGGAAGATTTTCCTTGTATTTGATTTGCAACCTGTCTGAGAAAGTAGAAATTTTACGCAATGGCTCCTGCAAGTCATGTGAAGCTACATAAGCGAACTGTTCCAGTTCCTGATTCGATTTATTGAGCAGGGTTATATTCTGTTGTAAATCGCGTTGATAGGATTTAAGTTTGGATTCAATATGTTGTTGCAGCCGTACTTCTTTGGTGAGCGTAATGTAGGAATAGATACCAATGATAATAGCCACCAAGGAAGAAATAAAAATCATAGGTACCCATAGTCCGGAGAAGAAGTTGAACAACTCTGATTTTTCATGTACTTGACTCTCCTCGATATGTATCATTTCCTGTACGGTATGGTCAATTTTATCCATGATATTTTCCCCTGCAAGTACATTCGCTTTCTCCACGGAGAACATACCCGTACCAACGTCTGCATTACTAGCAAGTAACTGTTCATATTTTACTTTCAGTAATTGACGAAGCGTATCCAAGTGCAGTTGTTGTATTTTACTTTCGGCAGTAACCTTGCGTAGCATCTGGTATTCCCTTTCAATCCGAAGACTACGATCTTTCATAGAAGGTGTCAAAAAGGTACTATCCATGGTCAGTTTATAGCCTCTTAAAGCCGCTTCAGCTTCCTTTACTTGTTTGGTGATTACTTCCAGGCGTTTAGATACTTCAATCGCATGGTTGAGCCTGGCTGCATTATCCAGCAGGTTTTTTGCAACGAGATAAGAGAATATGGATGCTATTACGATTACCGTGAACGCAATGAAAAATCCAATCTGTATTTTCTTGTGTACGGATAAATGCATAAGATCTTTGCTGGTTACTGCGTAAGCCTTTGAAGTTAAGAATTCTGGATGAGATTGCGAAAAGTTGACATTGGTTTTCATACGAATAGTTGAGCAACGATTTCCACAGATGTATTGATAATTTCTACATGTGCATAACTGTATTCCGGCGTCACTATTGCGATTGCTGGAATAAACTTTGATTTTCAATTGGTAGCAAACCTATTAAAAATGAAAGCTATGGCAAATATACCTGAAAGACAGAAGGAACCACAGCCTGTTCCTGAACGAGAAAAACCTGAAACACCTGAGCGAGAAATTCCTGAAAGAGAAACGCCGCCAGTGACTGTACCACCACCCACGGAGCCTCCAAGAGACCCAGGAACATCGCCCATTCCTCCGGAAGTACCAGAACGCCAGGTACCACATAAACCCGCTAATCCACAGACTAAATGAGCATTGCTCCTTAAGTTAAATGCAGGTAATTCCTTGTGAAATACCTGCATTTATTGGCATTTCAACAACTGTTTATCCAAATAATATTTGTTCATCCCGATCTTCTACGGGAATCTTTTTTATAAATTCATTGAATCCACTTTCATCATGGGTAGTATATATCCCATATGCATCCAATATATACATTTTGTCTCCATCCTTATCTTCCAACACATATAATACGGAAGAGTCAGAAGGATCTGATTCTCCTTCAAACCGATATGTCTTCACAATCAGTAAATCTTCTGGATGATAGATTTTACTGGTGTCTGGAGACTGCATGCGGCCATGGTCGCTCATCTTCAGTTCATGATCAAAGCCTCTGTCATGCAATTTTTCCAGTACCCTGGTAAGTGTTGTCATTTCTGACTTTTCCATAAATAAAGGTTTTGGTCAACCCTATAAATTTCAAATGTTATGCCGTCTGTGCTAAAAACAGATGGTACTATTTATGTGTTAATGTTTATTACACCAAAACGAATGAACTATGAGAGCGATCTGGTCAGGCGCAATAGGTTTCGGGCTGGTAAACATACCAGTGAAATTATACAGCGCCACGCAGGATAGTCACCTCAGTTTAGATATGCTGGATGGCAAAAATCTGGGGCATATTCGGTACAAACGTGTAAATGAAGACACAGGTAAAGAAGTACCCTGGGAACAAATTGTGAAAGGATATCGCTATAACGATTCCTATATCGTCTTGGAGGATGAGGATTTCGAGGCGGCAGCCCCTAAAAAAAGTAAAATTATTGAGATCACCTCTTTTGTGGAAGAGAATGATATTGATGATATCTACTTTGAATCGCCCTATTTTTTAGAGCCTGCAAAAGGTGGGGAAAAAGCTTATGAGTTACTACGTCAAACGTTGGAGAAATCAGGGAAAGCAGGGCTCAGTAGCTTTGTGCTCCGATCCTCTGAACATCTGGCGGTTATTCGTCCGCGGGAAAATTATTTGCTTTTGCAACAGCTTCGTTTTGAAGAGGAGGTGCGCTCTTCGAGCGACTTGAATCTCCCTAAAAATATCAAACTCCAGAAGAAAGAGCTGGATATGGCCGCTGCATTGGTAAAGGAATACACAGAGAAGTTTGATATTTCTGCTTATAAAGATGAATACAATGCGGAGTTGATGAAGATCATCAAAGCGAAAGCTAGTGGTAAAAAGCCGGTGGTAAAGAAACTTCGGGTGGTGCATACCAAGGGTACAGATTTGTTTGATCAGTTGAAAGCCAGTCTGGGTAAGACTGGTAAAAAACGTGCATCATGACATTAGAGAAATATAAAGCGAAAAGAGATTTTAGGGAGACACCAGAGCCTACAGCCGGCAAGTCGTCCACTGCGCAACATGTGTTTGTCGTTCAGCGGCATCAGGCTTCTCGCTTGCATTACGATTTCCGCTTAGAAGCAGATGGAGTACTGAAAAGTTGGGCGGTACCCAAAGGCCCTTCTATGAACCCTACAGATAAAAGGCTGGCCATGGAAGTAGAAGATCATCCTTACGATTACAAGGATTTCCAGGGAAAAATCCCGGAAGGTAACTATGGCGCCGGCACCGTCTACATCTGGGATAAAGGCACGTATACACTGCTCAATGATGACGGCAAAAACTTCGATAAACAAATGTTGAAAGAGATCGCTGATGGCAGTGTGAAAGTGGTTTTAAAAGGGCGTAAACTCAAAGGAGAATTTGCGCTAGTAAAGATGAAAAACAGCGACCAGAATGCTTGGCTGCTGATTAAGCATAATGATAAGTATGCTGTTGATGAGTATAACAGTGAAGACTATACGCCACAACGCATAAAAGATCAGGGTCTTCGTCAAAAGGAAACGGCCAAGGCTACTCGTAAAAAATAATCTTACCTAATCACCTGCATGAGGCTTTCCACTATCTTTGCAGGACTATGTCTAAAGGTCACATCTTAATCATCGATGATGAAGATCAGCTTCGTAAGCTGATGAGCCGCCTGTTGGCGCTGGAAGGGTATACCATGCTGGAAGCTGCCAACATCCGCAGCGCCATGAAAATCCTCGATAAAGAGGATATACAGGTCGTATTATCCGATGTCAAGCTGCCGGATGGGAATGGGGTAGAACTCGTGCAAACGATCCGTGGTAAGCATCCACAGACAGAAGTAATTGTGCTAACGGCTTTCGGCAATATCGCCGATGGCGTACAAGCCATAAAAAACGGGGCATTCGACTATATCACCAAAGGAGATGATAATAATCGCATCCTGCCCCTCGTCAGTAAGGCGATGGACAAAGCGGTATTACAGTTCCGCATCCGCGACCTGGAAAAGAAGCTGGGAGGGAAATATAGCTTTGATAGCATCCTCGGAAATTCCCCTGAAATAAACACCGCTATAGCATTGGCTCGGAAGGTTTCCCTCTCAGACATGACCGTTTTACTACTAGGAGAAACAGGTTCCGGGAAAGAGGTATTTGCACAAGCTATCCACCAGGGGAGTAGTCGCAGTCAGGCTCCTTTTGTAGCCGTGAACTGTAGCGCCTTTGGCAAGGAAATCCTGGAAAGCGAATTGTTTGGTCACGTAGCTGGGTCTTTTACCGGCGCCGTAAAGGATAAGAAAGGATTTTTTGAAGAAGCTAGGGGAGGTACCATTTTCCTGGATGAAATAGGGGAGATGGCGGTGGAATTACAGGCCAAAATGTTACGTGTATTGGAAGCGCAGGAATTCTACAAAGTAGGAGAATCCAAACCCACCAAAACAGATGTCCGTATCATCGCCGCTACCAATCGTAATCTCGAAAAAGAGATCAATGATGGCCATTTTAGGTCGGATCTGTTTTACCGCCTGAGCGCCTTCCAGATAGTGCTCCCTTCCCTCAATGAACGCCGTAAGGACATTCCATTGCTGGCGTCCTGGTTTATTGAACAGGTAGCTCCTAAGTTGAACAAACGTATCTCCGGCATGACGCCCGCTTTTCTGGACGCCCTACAACGCCATTCTTGGAAAGGGAATATCCGGGAATTAAAGAATGTGATTGAAAGAGCAGCTATCCTCACGGATACGGATACACTGGATACCTCCGCATTGCCTTTTGATTTCCAGCAGGGACTTGGAGAGCCCTCCTCTATGCGACTCGCAGATGTGGAAAAGCACCATATTGCGCGGGTGCTGGCACATGTCAAAGGAAACAAAACCAAGGCAGCAGAGCTATTGGATATAGGTCTGACTACACTTTACAATAAGATCAAAGAATATAACATATCAGTGGAGTAGCCATCCCAGGGCTACACAGGTCAATACGATCACAGGAGAGGGCACCTTGCTGAAAAGCAGGAGTCCTAGTGTGGAAATGATGACCAAAATATTGATAGGATTTATCTGGATAGCGCCCAACAAAATGAACGTGGCGGCCCACATAATCCCTACTACTACCGCGTTGATCCCTTCCAAGGCGCGATAGATGACCACATATTTTTTCAGGTTATTCCATATCGGGAAGAAGAATAGCACCAAGAGAAGGCTGGGGAGGAAGATCGCCACTGGCGCCAGGATACATCCCAGCAGTTGATAGCCTGGTCCCAGGCTACGCATAGCCATACCGCCTACATAGGCAGAAATAGAGAAGGTTGGCCCCGGTAGCGCTCGCATAATACCTGCACCCGTCAATAATTCTTCTGCACTCAGGAACTGTGATTTAGCACGAAATACGTACTGTTCCAGCATCATCGCGATGAGAATATCGCCTCCGCCAAATACAAGGCTGCCGAAACGATAGAAGTTCTCAAAGAGGTTGAAAGGCCTTCTGGTTATCCAGTTATGGGTACGGGAAAGCTCAGAAAAGAATCCTGCCAAGACGAATAGCAGTACGAAGAGCCAAATATTGCCCCATTGGATTTTCCTGGGTTTATCTTCGATATCAGGGATACGTTTATTACTGAAGTTAGAAACGATTCCACCGAGTATAATGAGAACGGGGAAAGTCCAGGGTGATTTCAGGAAGTAGGCAGAAACCATCGCCACCACCATGATACAACAGGTAGCCGTATTTCGGATACTGATTTTAAAAGCTTTGATACCACCATAGGCTAGGAATCCGACTGCCATAGGCTGTACATATCTGAAAATGTCTGTCTGCAGGGTGCTTGTATCAAAGTATTGCAGGAGGAAGCTCAGACAGCCCATGAGGAGGCAGGCCGGTGTGATCCAGATCAGGAGGGTGAGTATGGCGAGCATAACGCCCCCTCTTTTATAGCCGATGAGGGTCAGTGTTTGTGAGGAGGATGCTCCTGGCAGCAACTGACAAAAGGCATTATATTCCATTAGTTCCTGTTCAGTGATATCCTTACGTTGTTGGACGAAGGTTTTCATCATCATCGCCAGGTGCCCCTGCGGGCCACCGTAGGCAGTGATGCTATGTAAAAGCACTGCTTTTAGAAATGGAATATGACGTAGAAACACAGTTTTAGTTCCGGTGGTTAGCCTTTGCGAATTCAATTCTTAAGATACAAAATAGCACAAAATACAACAGTGTTGCTAATAAAACCAACCTAGGGTGATATTACAGGCACGGTAGTTGCATAAACTGGAGCTGTATTAGTGATTATGGCCTTTTATCCGTTGTCCATGCCGTTTAATTCTGGAATCGAGTAGCCTCATATGACGGTGCATTATTACAGCACTGAGATCACCATAACCATATCCAAACGTTGAAAAACCATTAAAGCGATAGCAACTACTGTTAGTAGAGCCAAAGTTAAAGTCCCGGAAAGTGTTGTGCTTTCCGGGACTTTTCATTTTAGCAATGACTATTGCAGGATTATTTTTTCAGACCAATTTCGCGCAGACGCTCATCCAGGTATTCACCCGCAGTGATAGGCTCATAAGCCAGCGGATTTTCTTTGGTGATGCAGCTTTCCAGGCTATCCAACTTCATATCTGATTTTGGATGCAGGAAGAAAGGAATGGAGAAACGGGAAGTGCTCCACATTTCGCGAGGAGGGTTTACTACTCGGTGGGTAGTGGATTTCAGCCTGTTATTGGTAAGACGTTGCAGCATATCGCCTACGTTTACTACAATTTGTTCAGGCAGGGAAGTCACAGGTACCCAGTTATCTTGCTTGTCCAGGATCTGTAAACCATCAGCAGAAGCGCCTACCAGCAGGGTAATCAGGTTGATATCCTCATGCTGTTCCGCTCTGATAGCAGATTTAGGCTCCTGGGTGATAGGAGGGTAGTGAATGGCTCTCAGGATAGAGTTACCATTGTGAATTTTACTGTCGAAATAGTTTTCGTCCAGACCCAGGTACAGGGCGATTGCCTGCAGCAGGTAACGGCCAGACTGTTCAAAACCACGGTAAGCCTTGAAGAATGTAGGGGTGAAAGCTGGTACTTCAGCCACCTGTACATTCTCAGGGTAAAATTCTGCGGTAGGATCGTTGTCTTCTACGGTTTGACCGAACTGGAAGAATTCTTTCAGATCTGGTGCTTCATAACCTTTCGCATGCTCTTTACCGAAAGAAGTGTAGCCACGTTGGCCAGCCAATTCCGGAATTTCGTATTGGTGTTTGGTATCAAATGGGAGTTTGAAGAACTCCTGTACGTATTTGTAGAGGTCTGCGATCAGCTCATCAGGAATTCCATGATTCTTAACGGCTACAAATCCAACTTCTTCATAAGCTTTTCCCAATTGTTGCACAAAGGCAGCCTTGCGACTGGCATCGCCTGAGGTGAAATCCGCAAGATCTACGGAAGGGATCGAGTGAGTAATTCCCATAATATCTATTGTTTTGGAGCGGTAAAGTTAGGAAATCCTGCCCAAATGGGAGCCATTCCGGTTTCCCGGGGAATTTCGGTCGGAATGGCTCCTGTGGCTCAGTGGAAATACTGAGACTCCTGCGGGGTGATGTCTACCACTGCATATCTATCAATCTGGTTAATCAGCATTTCATCCATCATATCCACGAGGTTCTTGTAATTGGCAGATTTATCAGCCTTAATCAGCACTGTCAGATCGTTTTTATGGAATTGATCTTGCACCCTTCCTTTTTTATGGATGATGACATCGCGGATGCCATTGGCATTAGCAAAATTGGTGTAATGCAGTTCTGGTGGCCGTTGTGGATCATTGCCCATACCTTCATACCAGGCTACTTTATTTTCCGGACCAAGAATCACAGTCAGTGCTTTGGATTCAGCCAAAGCGGTACGGGTTTTACCATCATCGGTGGGCATGATAAGATTCAAAGTTTTAGGTTGTGATAAAGTTGTTGTCAACATAAAGAAGGTGATCAACAAGAACCCAAGATCCACCATAGGCGTCATATCCACACGAGTAGATTTTTTCACAGATCTTTTTTTGCCATGCCGGTTGCTGCCGGAGGAAGTAGTATTTATTTCAGCCATTGTATAACAGTTTAGAATAAACGAAAAATGGTTGAAAGCGCTTTCAGTAAATAGATGATTTAAAGCGAACATTCCATAAAGGATATTTTATATTTTCGTAAAACCTCATTTCAAACCTATACTTATGAAAAAGACTATTCTGTTTGCTGTCCTGCTATTCGTGGCTAATTATTGTGGTGCCCAGCGGTTTCCTTATGGAACGTATTATTTCATGCCAGATGGAGTCAAATATGATAATACATGGTATGTCGGCGGAACGCAGATTACTCCAAGAAATGTGAGTGAAACAGGCTTTAAAGAAGATTTAATCACATTAAATGGAAAAAGAACTGTGAATAAAGTGGATACGGTTATATATGAGAATCAGCGGTATTTTTTCGTAATGGAAGAGAGGAAAGGAACGAAGAAGTTATATTATGCACCAGCCCTCATTGTTAACCAGACTGAAAATGATACCAGTATCTTTATTATCAAAGCAACTGGAAATTATGCAACGAGGGATGAAGCAGTTCGGCAAACAAAGAAAGTTTTAAAAAGCAGTACTCAAACCCGTATATATACCAAGACGCAAATGCAGCGCATGGCCCAGTTACCTTCCGTTAATAAAATCGATTCAATATCATTGATCACAGTATTGGAAAAGATATGGAAGGAGCAACAGGTACTGGAAGCGCGAAACGTACGGCCGCGATATGTTCCGGGCTACCTGCATCATTTTGTTGACGCTGGTTTTAGTCCTTTTATTGGCGGTTGGGACTTGTTTGAATTGGGAAATAATATTAAAAATAGACAACATTTAGACTCACTTTTCGCACACATTCTTTTTTATTAACTGAGTAACATAGCGAAGGGCCGACAATCGTCGGCCCTTCGCTATGATTACAGTATAGTGTAATGATTAGAATTCTGCATTCTTCGGTGTTCTTGGGAAAGGAATAACATCTCTGATGTTAGTCATACCGGAAACGAACAACACGAGGCGTTCGAAGCCCAGACCGAAACCTGCGTGTGGCGCAGTACCGAAACGGCGAGTATCGAGGAACCAGCTAAGTTCTTCTACTGGCACGCCCATTTCCTGCATACGACCTACCAATTTATCGTAGTCTTCTTCACGTTGGCTACCACCTACGATTTCACCGATACCAGGGAACAGGATATCCATTGCTCTAACGGTTTTGCCGTCGCTATTGAGCTTCATGTAGAAAGATTTGATTTCTTTCGGATAGTCTGTTAAGATCACTGGTTTTTTGAAATGTTTTTCTACCAGGTATCTTTCGTGTTCACTCTGGAGATCAGCGCCCCAACCTTCGATGAGGTATTGGAATTTCTTGTTTTTATTAGGCTTGCTGTCTTTCAAAATGGAGATGGCTTCGGTGTAAGTCAAGCGCATAAATTCGTTGTTAACAACGAACTCCAATTTTTCGATCAGGCCCATATCGCTGCGTTCTGCCTGTGGTTTTTGTTTTTCTTCTTCCACAAGTCTGCCAGCGAGGAATTCCAGGTCTTCGCGGTTATTTTCCAGTGCGTATCTGATAACGTATTTAATGAATTCCTCGGCAAGGTTCATGTTATCTTCCAGTTCATAGAAGGCCATTTCCGGTTCGATCATCCAGAATTCCGCCAGGTGTCTGGCTGTATTGGAGTTTTCGGCGCGGAAGGTAGGTCCGAAAGTATAGATATCGCTGAGCGCCATCGCACCGAGTTCACCTTCCAGTTGGCCGGAAACGGTGAGGTTGGTGGAACGGCCGAAGAAATCTTCTTTAAAGTCGATCTCACCGTTTTCTGTGCGTGGAGGATTTTTGAGGTCCAGGGTGGTTACGCGGAACATTTCGCCGGCGCCTTCAGCGTCGGAAGCGGTGATGATAGGGGTGTGCAGGTACTGGAATCCTTTTTCGTTGAAGAATTTATGTACTGCAAATGCGAGGGAGCTGCGGAGGCGGAAAATAGCGCCGAAAGTGTTGGTGCGGAAACGCAGGTGAGCAATTTCGCGCAGGTATTCCAGGCTGGGTCTATTTTTCAGTTGCAGCGGATATTTTTCCGGATCACAATCGCCCAGGATTTCCAGGGTACTTGCTTTCAGTTCTACTCGTTGACCTTTACCCATAGAAGGGATGATTTCACCAGTAGCACTGATAGAAGCGCCAGTAGTGATACGTTTCAGGGTAGTAGGATCTGTATTTTCTGTGTCAATTACGATCTGGAGAATATTATTAGTAGAGCCGTCATTCAAAGCTATAAACTGATTGTTGCGGAAAGAACGCACCCAACCCTTTACTGTAACTTCATAGTTTGCCCTGTCATCGGACAGGATCTGTTTGACTTTTACCCTTTGGCTCATATAGATAAATTTTAGGAATGCAAAAATAAGCGGAAATATTCATAGTGCATAGCCCGGCTACCTGCAATCAGTAGCAGAAATGCAAGCCTTGGATAGCCAATAAAATGTTAAAAAACTCGATAATATAATAATACGAGTGTCGGGTTTAGGGAGATACGGAGCCCTAGCTACGGGCTGTTTCCCACGATGCTAAGGCGGCTGCAACCGCGACGCAACAAGGAAAGACGGGCGAATTGGGGGGTAAATTTTTTTGGATAATAATAAAAGATGTTTTAATCTTGCAATACAATCTGTCTGATCAAGTCCAAAGATTACCACCTTCATCAGCAGTTCCTGAACTCAAGCATTCCCTATCAAATTTAATTTCAAATTAAATTTATTGACTCAAAACAATTATTTGTAATTGGTGCGTGTTGGTATGCAGTGGTACCCGCCTCACATGACTTCTAAAATTTGACAACTCAGATGATGTACGACATCTTACAATTGAACGACATGCTCGTTCCAGAGCTTCTTGACATCGCCGAGAAGCTGGACGTTCCCAACGCGAAGAAACTGAACAAACAGGACCTTATCTACAAGATACTTGATAAACAAGCGGTAATGGCTTCTGCCGACAGCCAAGCAAATGGCGAAGAAAAGAAAGCACGCAAACGCAAACCTGTAAAGAAAGAAGACGAACACGTAGTTGAAGAACCCATCCACACAGAAGAGAAACCAGCAGCAAAGAAACCAGCGAAAAAAGCGATAACTGGCAAATCAAAAGATACCGAAGAACACTCCGAACCAGCTCCAAAATCCAAAATAAAAAATTTCGAGATTGACCTGGACAGCATTCCTTCCCTGACATTTGATGATGATGATGATATTATCATCCCTTCATTCACGGAAGATATGCAGGAAGAAGAAGAGGAGGAAGAAGAAGCACCAGTGGCAACACCGGCGCCAGTAGCGAGAGTAGAAGAAGAGGAAGAGGAAGAAGAAGACGAAGATGACGACTTTGTAATGCCGGAAGAGCACGATACTGTTGCTGCTACTACTACTCAGAAAAATAAATTCACAAATATTAAAAAAGAACCAGCCTTCAATATCGAATTTGATGGCGTAATTGTCAGCGAAGGCGTACTGGAAATGATGCCTGATGGCTACGGTTTCTTGCGTTCTTCCGACTATAACTACTTGAGCTCTCCGGATGATATCTATGTATCTCCGTCTCAGATAAAATTATTTGGTCTCAAAACCGGCGACACTGTGAAAGGTGCTGTCCGTCCACCAAAAGAAGGGGAAAAATATTTCGCACTGCTGAAAGTAGAAACCATCAATGGTAAATCTCCTGAAGAAGTGCGCGACCGCGTTCCTTTCGATTACCTGACACCGCTGTTTCCTTTCGAGAAACTGCGCCTGACTACTACTTCCAATAACTACTCTACCCGTATCATGGATATGTTTACGCCGATCGGTAAAGGTCAGCGTGGTTTGATTGTAGCGCAGCCTAAAGTGGGTAAAACCATGCTGCTGAAAGAAGTAGCCAACGCTATCGCTACGAACCATCCTGAAATCTACCTGATGGTAGTATTGATCGATGAGCGTCCGGAAGAGGTAACTGATATGGAACGTAGCGTAAAAGCAGAAGTAATCGCTTCTACTTTCGACGAACCTGCAGAAAAACACGTAAAAGTATCTGCTATCGCACTCCAGAAAGCAAAACGCCTGGTAGAATGCGGACATGATGTAGTAATCCTCCTGGATTCCATCACCCGTCTGGCCCGCGCACACAATACCGTAGCTCCAGCTTCTGGTAAAGTATTAAGCGGTGGTGTGGAAGCAAATGCAATGCAGAAACCTAAACAATTCTTCGGTGCTGCCCGTAAAATTGAAAACGGCGGTTCCCTCACTATCCTGGCTACAGCACTGATCGATACCGGTTCTAAAATGGATGAGGTGATCTTCGAAGAGTTTAAAGGTACTGGTAATATGGAACTGTTGCTGGATCGTAAACTGGCTAACAAACGTATCTTCCCAGCGATCGACGTATCTGCATCCTCTACCCGCCGTGATGATCTGCTGTTGGATAAAGATTCTCTGAAACGTATCCATATCCTCCGCAATCACCTGGCAGATATGAACACAGATGAGTCTATGCACTTCATGCTGCAACATATGCGTGGAACCAAAAACAATGAGGAATTCCTCATCTCTATGAATGGTTAATCATTACATACAGATATTGAAAAGCCCGATGCAGTTAGCATCGGGCTTTTTTTATGAGATGTGATAATTTGTAAATAGCTACCAGGAAGATGAGAAGTATTGTTTAACATACTGCTTTTCTTCTTCGCGGAGACTACAGTTAGTTAATAATTCATATTCTTTATCTCTTTCTAAAACCTTATACCACAGAATAGCATCGATATTTTTATTGGAATGGAGTTCTAAGCGAATTAATATTTTATCATTAGGTTTTCTATGATTATTTAAGAGATGGCTTAACTCAGAGGGTTCCATTCCTATTTGCTCTGCGAAATCTTTATTCTTTAATTGTAGCCGGGAAATATATTCTTTCAAGAAAAAACTAAAAGTTGCTTCTTTATTATATGTTTTCTTTTTTAAATAATCCTCTATTTGAAATCTTAATTGAAGAATTGCTGCAAGTATTCTTTGCTCATTGGATAAATTAGAAAGCGACTTTTTCTTTTCTTCCCCAAACTCCTTTAGAATTTCGGCTCTTTCTTTTTCACTTATCTTCTCCGATAAAATGTGGGCATCTGCCATTTCATCAAGAGAAATTTTCTTAATTTTTTTTTCGCGCTTCATGATTAACCTCCTGTATTATATTGATTTCCCAAATCTCAACTTAATTTACTGAAATCTGCTTATTAATTCGATTGAGGAATCAAGATCCAACCAGAGACCTCTTCCTATATCCTTAAAACCATATTTCTCCATATAGTATGAAATCAAATTAGTCTTAGGAATTAAAAATACTGCGCCATAGTAACCTTTGCGAAAAGCTTCCCGACAAGCGAAGGCGAGGAGCGTTCCAGCTACTCTATCATACTTCTTATCAGCGCCAACATTTTCCTTTGCGGACTCTATTAATTTTACTTCTATAAAGCAAAAGCCGTCTTCAGGATGATCTATTAGAGCAACAAGTCCTTCCATATCATTGGTACCTACTGGAACTATCTTATAAACAATATCATTTCTCAATTCATCCCAATCGAATTCAAACCTACCCAATTCTTTTATAACATTGAAATCATTATCTGTAACTCTCTCAATCTCAACTTCAAATCGTTTGCCTGTTAATTTATCTTCAATGTACATGACAATTAAATTGAGTAATAAAGATATGAAAATTTACATAATTTGTAAATTTAAATTTACAAATTATGTAAAAAATAGCGATTATTTATTGCCTGCAGGCCCTAAAACAAAAAGCCTTCCTGCATTGCAGGAAGGCTTTTTTATACCATAAAATTTTCACATAAAGTCACATGGAAAACTACTAGAACTTGAAGTTTACGCCCAGTGCGAATTCGTTGGTGAAGTTAAAATTGAAGTCGCTGTAGTTGTGTTTAGCACCGCTCAATTCATTTTTGTCTTGTTTCCAGTTGTAGCTAGCGCCACCGAACATACCTTCAATCATGAAGCGTTTGGTTACGAAGTAAGCGATACCTGGCTGAACATTCACATTGAATGAGTTGAAGCTGCCTTGTTTAACATCGTTGAGTTTGGTGCTACCGAAACCATAAGATGCATTACCTTCAGCAAAGAAAGCGAATTTGGATTGACCCAGCATTTGGTAGTTGCGAACAAAGATACCAGGGTTAATAGAGAATGTTTTTGCTTTGTTGTCATTAATATCTTTTGCAAAACCGAAATTGGTACCTGCAAACACACCCACTACCCAGTTATTGTTCAGTGCATAACCTACTTTAGGGCTGATGCCAAAAGAGGTAGTAGTGTTTTTCTTGTCAGCGTCTTTTGCTTTGTCGGAGTGAGCTGTAACGTTAACGTTACCACCCAGTAAAATATCGCCTTTAGAGATCTGTGCTTTTGCAACTTGAGTGCCGAACAGTGCAACTGCGGCCATTACAATCAACTTTTTCATCTTTCGTTAATTTAAATATTCATTAAAACTGTGCTTCCTAACTTTAATTTTTCTACATACCTACGTGCCGATCCTGGTTGACTGTAATCAGATTATATATTAAAACCTGACTATTTGACTTTTTCGTTTCACAGGTCAAATGTACGAGCAAAACAGATTCAACCAAATTTTTTTGTTAAGAAATTGTTACGTATCCTTCGCGCACTTGTATTATTTTAATCTTTTACAGGGGTCAAAAAGTGCGGAAATAATGTCTGGGAGAGTGTTTTGGGGTATTCTCAGGAACGTGTCATATTCACTGTAAGCGTAATATCAGGTCTTTTTTTCTTCTTTCCGTGATCTCTAAAGTGGCCCCATTTCGTAAGATTACCTTACTACCATCGCTGGAAATCCGGCTCACAGCGGCGAGTTGCACCATTTGGGAATTATTTAACTGATAAAACCGCAGTCCGGCAAACAGCTCCAAATAATACCGAAAACCCGCTGCAGCATTGATGGACTGGCCGTCTCCCATATAAAAAACAGTAAACTCATCTACCGCTTCAAAATAGTTAATATCAGATATAGATATGATATGTTCTGCCTGTTCCTGATCCAGAACAATCATCTGCCAGTCCGTAGCTTGATTGTAATTGAAGTTTTGCATCAATACTTCGTAACGCTTGGTGCTACTCCCCGCGGAAATCCTTGCTGATACTGCATTTACAGCTTGTAGTAAACTTTCTTTATCAATAGGCTTCAGGATGAGTTCTATTTCACTGAAACGAATAATATGCAGGAACTTTTTCTCAAAGGCGGTTACAAATATGGCTTCAAAAGGAATAGCTGCCTGCGTACCTGTAAGTATGTCAAATCCAATACCGTCGGGCATTTCAAGATCCAGGAAAACAAGCTGCGGTTGGTGAAGGCGAATCTTCTCTATCCCATCTGCACAATCAGAAGCCATATCGGCAATCGTTACAAACGGACAGTATTTAGCCAGCATTAGGGCAATAATATCCCTGCTGTTTCTTTCATCATCAATGATAATTGCCTTAATCATAACAGAGTGCTTTAAATTGAATCGCTCGACTTACAACTGAGGGATAAGAATGATAACGAGTGTACCGCTGTCTTCATCGTCTTTGAGGAACTTATCAATAATTTCTATTTGGATCTCCGTGTTGTACATCTTGTTCAGCAAGTCGGCCCGGTTCTGACTGATTTCCATTCCGGAGGACTGATGATGTTGGGGTAGTGTACGGAGCGCACGGGATCTACTTATACCTATTCCATTATCTTCGACGATGCATTCTAACATATCTGATGCCACCTGCCGAAACCTAACAGATAGCTTGCCTGTAGCCTGTTTGGGATTAGTCATACCATGCTTAACGGCATTCTCAACATATGGCTGTAATAACATGGCTGGTATTTCTAGCTCTGCAGTAGCAATTCCAGGATCCACCACTACCTCATATTCCATGCGGTTTTCAAAACGCATCCTTTCTAATCCCAGGTAGGTATTAAGATAAGTAATTTCATCCGCCAACGAAATAAAATTTCTTCTGGAAAAATCCAATGTCTTACGAATCAGGTAAGAGAAATCAGACAGGTATTTCTGCGCATACTCAAAGTCGCGCTGCATTACAAACAACTGAATAGAGTTCAGACAGTTAAAAATGAAATGTGGATTTATCTGTGCCCTGATGGCTTTCAGTTCTATTTCCGTCAGTTTCTTAACGTATTCTGTTTCCAGTTGTATCTTTCTTTGTTCTTCGAGTTCTTGTTTTTTACGAAGGATTTCAGTGGTCTGTTCCTTTACAAGTTCTTCGAGTTGCTCATTCAGCTTGCGTTGTAGCTCTTTATTTTTATTGAGCTGTTTGATCAACATTTCCTGCGTACGGGTTCTTTCCATATGCACCAACTTATTTCTGTAACTGAGTCCTGCCAATACAAACATGGCCTGTAGCAGGATTCCACCGATCAGCAATAGGGTAGGAGCAGATAATTCTTCCAATGCGCCTACTAACCCTAACGGATGCACGTGAATCAAAAATGAACCCAAACATGCCAGGTAAAGACAAACGGATCCGAGTAGGAAAAAGCGCACCAGTGGATGATGTTGGGAACGTCTGGCTAGTGCGATAAACATGATTAATAAGGGTAGGAGCGTACCAAAGTATACGTATCCATAAATAATAGTAGGCAGGTGATACTGTTCTTCTGCGATGCAATAGATACATATAATAATCAATCCACCTACTGCGGCTGCCACCCAGGTGAAAACCCGTGCCATAAAGGGATAGCGCGATTTCAGATTAAGAAATGTACTACCAAACAATAAGTACATCAGGTAAAAACAAAACAACAGCGCAGGAATATTCCAGTAGTATTTCAACATGGGCCAGCGATGAAAGAACGACAGTTGATAAGGCTTACTTTCCAGTCGTAGTGCAAAGAACAGCATCAATCCCACTATATATAAAGCGAAGTATAGATAGGAACGATCTGGTAGTTGTATATAATTAATAAGGGAAATGCTGAAGAACACTAGCAGCATACCCAGCAAAACCAATATCACAACGGAGTCTCGGCGA
Source organism: Chitinophaga sp. (assembly GCF_019236475.1). Taxonomy (GTDB): domain Bacteria; phylum Bacteroidota; class Bacteroidia; order Chitinophagales; family Chitinophagaceae; genus Chitinophaga. The sequence continues at coordinate 374,953 of NZ_JAFAIX010000012.1, read as the reverse complement.
AAGCCTTCTTCCGCTGTATTCTGGAATTTCACAAAAGCGCTGGTATTGTACAGGGTAGGGATTAACGGACTTTCATTAAATGATTTATTGATGATATGGAGATAATAAGTTCTCGTAGAATGTGCAGGCACCTCGGCCGCAAACGCGTAATGGTTCCATCTTTCCACGCCTCCGCGATCGAGCATAAGACCTGTTTGCATGAGGAGTTGGGGCGTATCCTCGGGGGCTTGTACGTACCAGTACATGAAGTCGTGCCATCCTGAAAAGAGGAGCCAGCTAGCCATGTTGTTCCCTGGGTTGTGAATGATAAACCGCAACCAGCAGTTATTCTGGCGTTTATTATTCCTGGGATTGGCATGATATATTTCCTTATTCGGGCTGAAGGATTGGTGTATTACCTGGCTGATCGTCATGGAGCCGGTAACGTCCTCGAGGGCAGTGGTATAAGGACGCATGTCTGCTACGATGGGAGCAGTAGATGCTTCAATCGTGAGTGTATCAGGCAGGGATGTCCTGTTGTTGGCAAGGGATGCTGGGGCTGTAAAGCAAAAAACCAGCAGCATTAGCAAAATGCGCTTCACAAAGTGGCGTATAAGGTATCTATAATAATTGGTCTATGGTTGCTGCCATTTTTTTATCACGGTCAGTAACAGTATAGCCAGCCGAATGTGTATTCAGATAGATATCCACCTTGTTATACACGTTGGTCCAGTAAGGATGGTGGTCCATCTTTTCGGCCAGCAGCGCCACTTTCGTCATAAAGGCAAAAGCCTCCCGGAAGTCCTTGAATGTAAACGCCCGGTGTAATTGATTATCTTTTTCTTCCCACATAAGAGGAGATTTTTAATAATACAGATGAGCTTTTCGATGAGGACTGGTTAAATTATTTTGGAAACTGCCTGTCTAAAAAATGAGGTTCATCTTATTTTTTATTTCCCGGATATCTAGTAAAGATACTAATTGTACTTGCGGAACATTACGTAATTCCTCTACTATTTTTTTTACATCGCCAAGTTGGTAATAGTCTCCTTTAATCATCCAGAGATAGTGGATTTGTTTCAGCTCTGGTAGCAGGAATTCGGCTTGGCAGTGGTTGTTATAGCAGTAGTGAATCACTGCATTGGTAGCTTCATGGAAATCAAAAACCGGGAAATGATAAGACCTGCTTTTTTTGGACAAGGTAATTTCCAGGGAGTTATTAATCCGGAAGTTGGTATGCAAATGACGGTTAATCTGCCAGCAGAGTTGGTAATCGCGGGCAGTGGAGGCAATACCTATCAGGTGAGAGCTGTCGAAGAAGTCTTCCACCAATTGATCCTGGTCCAGTTTCAGTTTAAGTATCGTCATACGTAAAGTTAATGGGGAAAGCGTGTCAATGGTTCACAAGCTATGAACTTAGTGGCACATTTCAGTTTTTGGGAGGGTGTTTTTTCGGGAGTGGGTAATGATTTAGGGAGACGATAGTTGCTTAGGTAGCAACTATCTCTCGTCCTTTGTATTTTTATCTTCCTGTCTTTTAGCCAGGAGTGCGGATTTCTTGGGTTCGCGCACGTTTTCGAAATCATATGGGCAATGTCTGCAGCCATTACCACAGCAGGAACCGCGGTCTAGGTGAAACTTTTCAGTAAAGACCATATAACCTTGTTCGTTATAATAGAAATCAATATTCTCCACTAACGGCTGCTTCATCGGAGGGCAGGTTAATGCTGCGCCAGTCCAATGGAGCGGCAGGCAACTGGAATTTAATATAACGGATAGTTCGACCATCGGCCAGGTGCATTTTTTCGTAGTGCGTCTGGATTTGCAGGAGTGCAGGCACTTCCGGCATGGCATATACATCAGGAATATTCTCCAGTACGGTACATCCGGTATATTCAATCACCATTTTGGTGAACTCATAGAGTTCAGCAGAATCTGTTTTCAGGTTGATGGTAGCGCCTGGAGCCAGCAATGGTTGGTATAACTGTAGGAATTTAGGATGGGTCAGTCTTTTCTTGGATTTGGACTGACGGAGGAATGGATCCGGGAAAGTGATCCAGATTTCACCTATTTCACCTGGGGCGAAATAGTTATTGAGTTTATCGATCTGAGTACGGAGGAAGGCAGCATTGTTCAGTTTATTGTCCAGTGCTGTTTTGGCGCCTCTCCAGATACGGTTCCCTTTCAGGTCTACGCCTACAATATTTCTTTCCGGGAACATGCGGGCCATACCTACCGTATAGTCTCCTTTACCGCAGGCCAGTTCCAGTGTTACCGGGTGATTGTTATGAAAGAATTCATGCCATTTTCCCTGCATCCCTTCCGGGTATATTAACACATTAGGGAAAGTTTCTATTTCAGCGAATCGTTGTAATTTTTTTTGTCCCATTTGGCCGCAAAAGTACGATTGTTTTCTCGCAAAGACGCAAAGGAGAGGAGGCCGCTAAGGAGATATATGAAGAGAATGATGGGGGAAACCGTGTCTACCTATACATTTCAAATCTTTGCGCCCTTTGCTCCATCGCGTCCTTTGCGTGAAAAGGGCATAAAAAAAGCCCGTGGACCTAGTCCACGGACTCTTTAAACCAATTCAGCTGTAGGAGAAGGATTCGAACCTCCACGAGGCAGTTAGCCATAGCACAAGTAAGATTAGTGGTCAACCCAATTATACTACGTTTATCCTGTGATCCCCACCCCCGAGACAAGAGGGCATGTCTGCCAGTTTCATCATCCCACAAAGTGTATGATAATCAATACGATAGCAATTACTTTTTAACTGTCTTTTGAGTAATGATTATGATGCAAATCTAAAGAGAAAGGGTGTTTCTTGCAAATTTTTTAAGAAAAATTTTTGAATTTTCGATATTTTTTAAATATTTGCATATAACTTTAAAACATTCAAAAACAAATTGTAAAAATGAGCCACAATTTGAATATTGACAAACTGGATTTGCAGATTATCAGCGAGATGATGAATAATGCTGAAATCTCCTATGCGGACCTGGGCAAGAAATTGTTTGTGTCCGGTGGTACTATCCACGTTAGGATGAAGAAATTGCAAGAACTGGGTATAGTTAAAGGTACTAAATTACATGTAGATTTAAAAATGATTGGATATGATGTAATTGCCTTTATTGGAATTTACCTGGAAAAAAGCTCCATGTATGATACAGTGGCCAAAGAATTACGGAAGATTCCGGAAATGGTACGACTGAATTACACTACCGGATCATATAGTATGTTCGCAGAGATTATCTGTAAAGACATTACCCAGCTCCGTCGGATTCTCCACGATGAATTGCAGAAAATCAAAGGCATTGAAAGAACTGAAACCCTTATCTCACTGGAAGAAAGCTTTTATCGTACTATCAACGTGGTGGAATAGTAATAGGGAGGAATGGTAGTTGCCATTTCAGCCTTTATTGCTAAATTTCGCCATGGTTACAACAGAAATAGCCGAGAAAATTCAACGGCTCGAAGAAAAATATGCCGCGATGGGTCAAAATCTATCCTCCTACCTGGATGGATTACTGTATGCGGATTACCTTACTTATTGGGACTATATTCAACTGGATGTATTGCTGAACCTGCAACATCCCCGCACGCCGTTTCCGGATGAGAGCATCTTTATCATGTATCACCAGATTACGGAACTGTATTTTAAACTGTCGCTCAAAGCGATTGAGCAGGTATGTCATGCTCCTGAACTGACAGTGGATATCTTTAAAACACAGTTGAAGCGTATCAACAACTATTTCAAAAGCCTGATCAGTTCCTTTGAAATCATGGTAGACGGAATGGACAAGGAGCAATTCCTGAAATTCCGTATGGCTTTACTGCCTGCCAGTGGATTCCAGAGCGGACAGTTTCGTATGATTGAAATTTGCTCTACCTCGCTGACCAACTTGGCTTATGAGTCACAAAGGGAGGCGTTGAAAGGAAAAGAATTGATCGATGTCCTGGGGCAAATTTATTGGAGAAGTGGTGCTACTGAACTGGCTACTGGGAAGAAAACCCTTACCCTGCGCCAGTTTGAGCTGAAATACATGGAAACTTTCCTGAAAACAGCCCACAGTTACGAAACCAATAACATACAGTTGCGTTACCAACAGTTGTCGCCGGAAGAACAAAAGGAAGTAATGCCACTGTTACGGGAATATGACCTGAATATCAATGTGCGCTGGCCATTGATGCATTATAAGTCTGCCGTACGTTACCTGCACAAGAAACCGGAAGATATCGCTGCAACAGGCGGTACCAACTGGCAGCAATTCCTGCCTCCGAAAAACAAGCGCATTGTATTCTTCCCGGAACTATGGACGGAAGAAGAACTGGATAATTGGGGCAAAATAGCCATGGGAGAAGAATAGAGACTATATCTTCTGTGTGGTAAAACGCCTGATATAATATGCCAACAACGGTACATCTGCTTTTTCGAGTGGGTGTATCGTATCTGGCAGGATAGCCATTTGCGCTTCCGGTAATGCTTTGTAAGCCTCAATTGTTTCTTGGAAAGATACCATGTTGTCTTTGTCGCCCATCATTAACAGGCATGGAGATGCAATCATAGCATAGTCGTTGGCCTTCAAGAGGGACTGGTGTCCTAATTCAGCAATCAGGATCGCTGTCATGTTAACCACTTCTTTCCAGTCGGATGCGCTATGTCGATCTTCCAGCACCCGGGCGTATGCGGGAACTTTCTCTTCAATTAGTTCTGGATTTAGTTGTTTCACTTCCCTAGCCGCAGTAGCCTCGTTCCAATTGAATTTAGTGGCAAGAGTAATGATATGGCCAATACGTTCTGGATAGTGACGGGCCAGATAGAGGGCTACGTATCCTCCCATACTATACCCAAAGATGTGTACAAAATCGAGCTCCTTTTCTTCCAGGTATCGTAATACTTCCCCGGCAAATACAGGAATGCTGAATCCTTCTGGTGAAAAAGGCTGCTGGCCATGACCGCTGAACTCCACTGTATGAACATCGTAGTGTGGTTCCAGAGAGGCTTTCAGGGAGTCAAACTGTGGGGCGGCGCCAAGGGCGCCATGTAATAATAGAATGGGGATTTTTTGATGCTGCATAGTTAAAACTAAGAAAAAAATAACTGTCGTCAATGGAGGCATACCAGCTCTCTAATTTTAACAGGACCAAAGATTAGATCTGAAATGTTCCTCATATTTTTTTATTATGTTTGCAATGATGTTGCCGATTAACTTCTTCCCTTTTGAGCGCTTTGCAGCTCTCATTAAAGATGTCTCCTCATCAAATAATACTTTTTAAACAATAGTAATGGAATATAATACCACGCGTAATCACCTGACAATGAAAGAGTATGGCAGAAATATCCAGAAAATGGTAGAATTTCTGCTTACCATTGAGGACGATATGGATCGCCAGCGTAATGCTATGGCTGTCATAGAGCTGATGGGTACGCTGAATCCACATCTGAAGAATGTGGAGGATTTCAGACATAAACTGTGGGATCATATATTCAATATCTCCGGTTTTGCGCTAAAGGTAGAGTCGCCTTACCCCATCCCTACAAAGGAAACACTCAAGGCTAGACCAGAAAGACTGGAATACCCTAAAAAATATCCAAGAAATCGTCACTTTGGTAAAAATCTGGAAATGGTGATTGACAAAGCCATTTCGGAAGAAAACCCTGAAAAGAAAGAAGGTTTCACCCAAACCGTTGCCAATTACATGAAGCTGGCTTACACCAACTGGCACAAGGAAAGCGTACATGATGACGCTATCCGTGCAGAGTTGTCGTCTATCACCGGCAATCAACTGGAATACCATCCAGGTGCTGCAAGTGCTATTGCAAGCAGCAGTTCACAGCAGTTCTCACAAGGCTCCGGTTCACAAGGTGGTGATCACTTCCGTACCAGCAGCGGTAAACGCAAGAACTTCCAGCAGAATCAGAAGTTCAAAGGCGGTAGCGGCAAAGGAAATAGCAACAAGCATAGTAACAAATTCAACAAAAACAGGAATAAGTAGTGAGCAGTGCTTTTGAAGTAAGAGGCGGCAACCGTCTGCAAGGGGAAATTATACCCCAGGGTGCCAAAAATGAGGCTTTACAGATCATCAGTGCAGTAATGCTTACCCCTGAAAAGGTAACCATATCTAATATCCCGGACATCGTTGATGTTAATCTCCTGATAGAACTCCTGGGAGATGCTGGTGTAAAGATTAACCGTGTTAGCAGAGATGTCTGTGAATTCCAGGCAGATAATATTGACCTGGACTATCTCCAAAGCCCAGAATTTAAAAAGAAATCAGGTCGTTTACGTGGATCTGTCATGATTGCCGGACCTCTCTTGGCAAGATTCGGAAAAGCATTCATCCCTAAACCAGGTGGTGATAAAATCGGTCGTCGCCGATTGGACACACATATCATCGGGTTTGAAAGATTGGGTGCGAAATTCATATACGATTCAGATGATAATTTCTTCCGCCTGGAAACAACTGGCTTGAAGGGGACTTACATGCTCCTGGACGAACCAAGTGTTACTGGTACTGCCAACATTCTGATGGCGGCAGTAATGGCAGAAGGAACTACCACTATCTATAACGCAGCTTGTGAACCTTACCTGCAACAGCTTTGTAAAATGCTGACTCGCATGGGTGCAAAAATTCAAGGTATCGGTTCCAATATGCTGACCATCGAAGGGGTGAAATACCTGGGCGGTTGTGAACATACCATGCTGCCAGATATGATCGAAATCGGTTCCTTCATTGGACTGGCTGCGATGACCAAGAGCGAGATCACCATCAAAAACGCAGGAGTGGAGCATCTGGGAATTATTCCTGAGAAATTCCGTCAACTGGGTATTAATCTTGAAATCAGAGGGAACGATATTTATATTCCTTCCCAAGAAACATATGAAATCCAGACTTTCCTGGATGGATCTATCCTCACCGTGTCCGACCATCCATGGCCGGGCTTTACGCCGGATTTGCTGAGTATCGTACTGGTAGTGGCAACACAGGCGAAAGGTAGTGTGATGATTCACCAGAAAATGTTTGAAAGTCGCCTTTTCTTTGTGGATAAACTGATCGACATGGGTGCACAGATCGTACTCTGTGATCCGCACCGTGCAGTAGTGATTGGCCTTGGCCGTCAGCATGCACTGCGTGGTATAACCATGTCTAGTCCGGATATTCGTGCAGGGGTATCACTGTTGATTGCAGCCCTCAGCGCAGAAGGAAAGAGCACTATTCAGAATATTGACCAAATAGACCGCGGCTATCAGTATATCGATGAGCGACTCAGAAAGCTGGGTGCAGATATCAGACGCGTTTAAAATATTACAGTTCATAACACCAACAGAGCCCAAATACCAGGAACCAAGTTCTGGTTTTTGGGTTTTGTATTTGGGGTAGCTGAGAAAGGATTTATGGAAAGAAAAATTATCATTATCACTGCGCCATCCGGAGCAGGTAAAACAACTATCGTAAAAAAACTGTTGGCAGCGATGCCACAGTTGGCGTTTTCCATCTCTGCCAGCACGAGACAAGCCCGTGCCAATGAGGTAAACGGAAAAGATTATTATTTCATCACCTTGGACGAGTTTCATCAGAAAATTGAAGAAAACGCATTCGCAGAGTATGAAATGGTATACGCAGGGAAATATTACGGCACGCTGAAAAGCGAACTGGAACGGATTTGGAGTAATGAACAATTCCCGATGGTAGATATTGATGTAAAGGGAGCGTTATCGATTAAAGATAAATATCATCAGGAGGCATTGACTATCTTTATTGAGCCGCCTTCTATTGATGCATTGAGAGAGCGACTAAGCGAGCGGGGCACAGAAACGCAGGCTTCTCTCGAAGAGCGACTGGCGAAGGCGCGGTATGAACTTTCTTTTTCACATGAATTTGATAAAATCGTTGTAAATGATGTGCTGGAGAGAGCTTATGAAGAAGTAAAAAATTTGGTAACAGATTTTTTACATATAAAATAGCTCAGTGATTGTTGGTTTTCCTAATTTGTTATTTTTGATGCGATGGACGGATACACAATTATTATTTTAGTCTTCCTGATTTTATTGGCGGGATTTTTCGCTGGCATTGAGGCTGCGTTCGCAAATGTGAACAAACTCAGTATTGAACTCAAGAAAAAGCAGGGTAGGACTACCGGCAAAATACTGGCTGCGCTGAATGAGCATCCCAGTCGATTACTGGCTACGAGTCTGGTAGGGTTTACCATTACCATTGTTATCTACAGTATAATGATGGCGGGTACTATTCAGCCGCTGGGCGTAGTAGCAGCTCCTGAAATTGCCAGTATACAACCCCTGGTGATATTCCTGGAGATACTGTTAGCTTCGTTATTAATACTTTTCTTGGGATACTTTATTCCAAGGGCGATCTTTCGTTCTCGTCCGGAGGCATTGCTGAGTTTCTTTGCCCTGCCGATATCAATTATCGCCAAGCCACTGTATATTATTGGTAATATGCTGGTGTCTATTGCAGAATGGATGCTGAAATACTTATTCAACGTGCGTTTGCTGGAGAATAGGGAATCTTTCACCCGTGTGGATGTGGATCACTTCATTCGTCAGTCGCAGCAGCATGTGAGTGAGAACCAAGAATTAAATACAGAGCTTTTCGAAAATGCGTTGTCGCTGGCCCATGTGAAGATCCGTGGCTGTCTGATTCCCCGCAAGGAAATCGAAGCTATGGAGATCGACAGTCCGATAGAGCAGGCGAGAAGTAAGTTCATGGAAACGAAACTCTCTAAGCTAGTGATATATGAAGGCAGTATAGACAATATCCTGGGGTATATTCACCAATTGGATATGTTTAAAGCACCAGATGATATTAAAACCATTATTCACCCTATACTGGCAGTTCCTGAAACCATGAGTGCGATAGACCTGTTGAGTAAGTTCAATAAAGAAAGAAAAAGTATTGCTTGGGTAGTGGATGAATTTGGGGGAACCGCTGGTATTGTAACGATAGAGGACGTACTGGAAGAGATTTTCGGGGAAATCAAAGATGAGCATGACGAAGAAGAGTTTGTAGAGAAGCAGATTGCAGAGAAAGAATATATTTTCTCCGGCAGGCTGGAGCTTGATTATTTGAATGAGAAGTACGGATTAGATTTTCCAGAGGATGAAAGTGAGACATTATCAGGGTATATCATTAATCACCATGAAACTATTCCTAAGATTAAGGAGCGTATCATAATAGATGATTATGAGTTTGATGTACTGAATGTGACGGACACAAGGATAGAAATGGTGAAGATGAAGATCCTCGGGTAGGGAAAATTGCAGAATTTGCAGTGTTTTTTACCGTTGATCACAAAAATTACAACTATTTATATATTTTCATAATATTTGTGTTAACATCACAATAACAAAAATTGCTAAAACGTTTTTTAAAAAAGTAGTAGGAATTTAACACGGAATGTATACATTTGCTGTCGTTGATGTAACACTATGATTTGATTTTTGTTAAAAGGTTGTAAAAAAAGTGTTCCAACATTGATAATAAAATATTTCTCGTTATTTTTGTATTACAAAATAAAGCTACCAGAGATTCTTACTTATTCTGAACGCTTGCCATCAATTAGGTAGGTAGTAGATCTGGAAGCCAAAGACATTCTCGAATTCAACTTTTTTGGGGTTAACAAACAATGGATGAAAGGCCGGCTCTTGATTCTTCTCGGGCTGGCTCTTTTTTTGTACCTACCTCAACCTTGACACTCCACTTCTCTTAAATAGCATATTGCAAACTCTGCGGGAAACGTGTCTCCCTAAACCTCTTCAATTACTATTTCCGCACGTAAAAGAGTTCTGTTATTTGTTCTGTTCAACTGCTATATTTGTGCTCCTGAATTGATCACCGATTTCAACCTGGTTTGAATAGTAAAACATGTTAAAGAAATTTTTCTCGAAGAATAACGATAAGGCAGAGATGTCATTTTTCGACCACTTGGAAGACCTTCGCTGGCATATCGTTAGATCCGTATTAGCCATAGTCGTATTTAGTACTTTCGGGTTTATCTATACCACAGAGATATTGGACAATGTGGTCTTTGGGCCAACCAATGCCAGTTTCCCTTCTTACAGAGTGTTATGTAACCTCGGACATTTCTTTGGGCTAGGGGATTCCCTTTGTATTAAGCCTGTGCCTGTGATTTTCCAGAATTACAAGATGGTGGGCCAGATTATGTTGCAGTTCAGAATGGCATTTATGATTGGTTTCGTATGTGCGTTCCCGTATATTTTCTGGGAATTCTGGCGCTTTGTGAAACCAGCATTGAAAGAAAGAGAGCTGAAAGGAGCCAGAGGCGTTATTTTCTGGGTATCCTTCCAGTTTTTCCTGGGTATCTTCTTTGCCTATTTTCTAATGGCGCCCTTTACCATTAACTTCCTGGCGTCTTATACGGTGACCACTAAAGCGGTCAACCAGTTTTTCATAGAAGATTATTTTGATCTGATGTCTCAGATTGTACTGGGTATGGGTTTCCTGTTTGAGTTGCCTGTGCTGGTATTCTTCCTGAGTAAATTCGGCCTGATTACGCCTAAATTCCTCCGTAGTTACCGTAGGCATGCAGTGGTAGTGATCTTGGTATTGGCAGCCATTATTACGCCGCCAGATATCGTTGACCAGTTGATTGTATTTACGCCGCTGTATCTCCTGTATGAAATCAGTATCTTTATATCAGCGAAAGCAATCCGCGATAGGGAGAAGAAAAATGAAACTGTAGAAGAAGTTGAAGAATGGTCCTAATCACACAACAGATAGGTAATTAGCCAACTTCATTCAATTGTAAACTTACTTGTTATGGAAAAAAATGCCTTTAACCTTGCACTGCCGGTGGCCATCGGCTCAGACCATGCAGGTTTTGAGTATAAGGAAGAAGTGATTTCATTCCTGGAAGCAAAGGGGCTGAAAGTAAAAGATTTCGGTACCTATTCGAAAGATTCTGTAGACTATCCGGATTATGCACATCCGGTGTCTACTGCAGTGGAAAGAGAAGAAGCAGCATTTGGTATTTTGATTTGTGGCAGTGCAAATGGTGTGGCTATTACGGCCAACAAACACCAGGGCATTCGTGCTGCGATCTGCTGGGGTGAAGAGCTGTCTAGGCTTGCCCGTCAGCATAATAATGCCAATGTACTTTGCATACCAGCTAGGTTTGTAGATGTACCGGTAGCCAACGAAATGGTGGATATATTCATCAACACCCCATTTGAAGGCGGTCGCCATGAGAATAGAGTTCGTAAAATGGCTTGTCTGTAGTAACAGCGGCCACAATGATAAATTTTGTATTTTAAAGAGCCGGGAAACTTCCCGGCTCTTTTTTGTGTTATACCTGCTGGATCCCCAGTTAAAATATACTTCCACATGAGATGTACCCGTGTAGCCATTTGTAAATTGCTTTGTATTATCATGACTGTTTCCTGCCAGGCTCAGCCGGCGCCAACAGATGCTACTGTTGCCAAACAATTTGCTTCATTCATAGATACAGGATGGTTACATCAAAGGTTGGGAGTTATTGCAGGCCCACAGATGGAAGGGCGGGAAACTGCCACCCGCGGGCAAGCCAAAGCAGCAGCTTATATCATATCTCAATTTCGCGAAGCCGGACTTCAGCCAGGGGCTGCGGGTCAGTGGGAGCAGTTTTATAATATGTATGAAGACACATTGCTCACTGGCTTGATACGTATCAAGGATAAAGAATATCATTTCGGGGAGGATTTTATTACTGATTTACTGGATAGCAAATCTGAGCAACTAGATGCAGACCATCTGGTGTTTGCTGGTTACGGCTTGAGAAATGAGCGTGTGGATGATTATAAAAACCTTGATGTAAAAGGGAAAGTAGTATTAATCCGGGAAGGCGTGCCATCCGGGATTCCAAGAGAGTATGGCATCTCCTCCAACAAACTAGCAGCCGCCAGGTCAGTTGGGGTAAAAGCATTACTGATGATATCTCCACATGCTAGGAATTATCGTTTGCTCAACAAATCGCAATTAAGACATACAGGATTGTATATGCCTGGCCCAACTTCCGCCGGCCCTAATATTTACTTTATCACACCCGCTATGGCGGCAGATTTACTGGGGAAACCCTATTCGGACAGTTTATATGATCCGAAGAAAAATAATTTTCGTGTACCCACACATGTTAAGGCTCCTATCCATATTGAATTAACGAAAAAAAGTATCGTATATCATCCCTCCAATGTACTGGGGATGATAGAAGGCAGTGACAAGAAAGATGAATATGTGTTTGTAACCGCACATTATGATCATTTGGGATTACAAGATGGCGTATTATATCCGGGAGCAGATGATGATGGCTCTGGCACAACGGCTGTGATGGCTATTGCGCGCGCATTTGCCCAAGCGAAAGCAGCAGGGCATGGACCACGGAGAAGCATGATATTTATGTTGGTATCTGGGGAGGAAAAAGGGTTGTTAGGATCGGGGTATTATACTTCAAATCCGATATATCCTCTTGAAAAAACGGTCACAGATCTGAATATTGACATGATTGGTCGAATAGATCCCGCACATGAGCAGGATACTAATTATATTTATATCATAGGGGATAACAGGCTGAGTTCTGAACTACGAGGGATCAATGAACAATCGAACAGGAACACAAGATTCAAATTAGATTACAAGTATAATGATCCGAATGATCCAGAAGATTTTTACAGGAGGTCGGACCATTACCATTTTGCAGAAAAAAATATTCCTGTTATTTTCTATTTTAATGGCACCCACTGGGACTATCACCAGCCCGGAGATACGGTAGACAAGATAGATTTCCCATTGTTACAGCGCAGGGCGCAATTAGTTTTTTACACTGCCTGGGAGATTGCAAATAGAGACGCACGATTGAAAGTGGATAAGGCGGAGAAATAATAAAAGTGGACGAATAGAATTTACCAACTGGTTAACCTTCGTTTTTCGTATATGCGTTAGTGTGAGGTCTGAGAAATTGCGATAAACGGCCACCCAAAAGGTTTTGTTTATTTTAACAAAATTTTATAAATTTATAATAGAGTCCTAGTCTTAATGAAACAACGCATGTGTTGTTTATAGTATGTGAGTCTATTAGCATGTTTTAGCTATCAGTCGTAAGTCATCAGGCTGATTTTTTTCGAGAGTCGGGCACCCGTTAAACATTTTGAGCTAACCTGTTGTTGTTCAAGCAGTAATTCATGTTTTCAGGGAGGATTTTATGTGCCTAGTCATAAATATTGTGGTACCTCAGCACTGATTACATGTATAGATTACTGAATATGAAAACGCCTGCCATTATGCTTTTATACAAAATGGGGTAAAATCTCCATAGTGTGGATGCAATGAAGGCCTATTTTAAGCAACAAGTAAAGTAAAAAGGGAGCTGGTACCCGGGTTTCTGATTATTCAAAGGATTGTTATTGTTATCGAAAAAAAGTCTGATTGTACGCTGGCGTATACCTACCGATTATTTGCAGCGGATTGTGAAACCATAAACCAGGAATGCATGCCGAGTTTTTATAGCGATTATTGGTGGATTTTTCTGTTGAGGGGTTTATTTGCCCTGATACTGGGTGTGTTGGCCATTTTCTGGCCAGTTGCCACATTCACCACACTGGTAGTATTTTTGGGGGCTTATCTCTTAATTGCCGGTGCATTTGCTATAGCAGGGGCGCTTGCTGCCCGGAAGACATCTGAGAACTGGGGAGTCTTTCTATTATCGGGAATTGTTGGTATAATATTAGGGGTCCTCACCATTATTAATCCATTCGCTACAGGAAATGCCCTCATATACCTGGTTGCATTCTGGGCTATAATTGCCGGATTGTTCGAGATGATAATTGCTATCAGGCTGAGGAAATTAATCACAGGGGAAGGCTGGTATATAGCTGGAGGACTGCTGACTATCTTTTTTGGCATTGTGTTGATATCTAATCCGGTGGCTGCCGCCATTACTCTGACCTGGATTTTTGGTTTTTACGCTGTTGTATCAGGAATTATGTTGATCTCTTTATCTCTTAGGCTCCGTAAGCGCTGAGTCTTCGCGGATTTTACCCTTTATTTTTCGATTGCCCCATATGCAAGCTTATTTTCTAACTAAAACGCATCACTATGAAACTAAAAACACCAGATTAACGGACCAGTACTGGCCACTGACCGGGTGTTGATACCTCCTGTCGATTGCTGGTACAAAAGATTGGCAGATGCACTGGGTGGAGCCCCGGCGATTACCATCTCTGTCCGTCTTTCACCTAACTCCCTGCTCCTGTTGGAGCTGCTATACTGTAGCGTATTTCGAAAAATTTAAAGTTAACCGTTATGTCATCCACCGAATTCAACAATTTGTTACTAGGAAACGCCGATTTTCTGCGTCCGTACGCAGTGACGCTTACCAAAGACTCTGAGTCAGCCAAGGATCTTTACCAAGAAACCTTGTTCAGAGCTTTGTCTAACCGCGATAAGTATCTGGCAGGCACCAATATCCGGGCCTGGCTATATACCATCATGCGCAACATCTTTATTAACAATTACCGCAGAGGAAACCGTCAATATAGACTGCTGGATAGTGCCGTGGGTGATTATCTACTGAGCCATCAGCCTTCTGCCGTTGGTAATTTCGCAGAATCCGAACTGCGGGTGAAAGATGTACAAATGGCGGTGTATAATCTACCGATCATCTTCAAACAGCCCTTTCTGCTTTACTTCGAAGGGTATAAATACTATGAGATTGCAGCGATTCTTAACGAACCTTTGGGAACGGTAAAAAGCAGGATCCACTTTGCGAGGAAAATGCTGAAAACCCGTATTACCAGACATTGATAGCTTAGAACCATTCTAGTAACGTAGTTATATATAATGTTTTTCGATAACGGAAGCCTGCAAACCTCGATATCTTATTTTATCGCCGCTACATCTATGACAACCCTGTAGTGAGCAAAAAGTACAAGACGGTAAACCATGTTGTTGTATCTGTCATCCCTCGCAGGTGCAAGTGGTGACCATATGTTGTTCTATTGTTTGCGGGCTTCAGTTATCTGGAGTGTAATTCCTGCTTTTACTTCCTGTTTCCTTAACTCTTCCTTTTTCTCTCCACTGGATTTTTGTACTTTTACACCCTTCAGATCTAGCATACAAAAACTTTTCATAAACAGCATTTTTTCGTGATGAAGGCAAATTATTTAGATGAGCTGAACGAACGGCAACGCGAAGCAGTCATTCATATCAACGGACCCCTGATGATCGTGGCTGGTGCCGGTTCCGGCAAAACCAAGGTACTTACTACCCGCATTGCCCACCTCATGCAAAACGGCGTAGACGCCTTCAATATCCTGTCGCTCACCTTTACCAATAAGGCCGCACGCGAAATGAAAGAACGTGTGGAGAAAATCCTCGGTAGCAACGAAGCCCGTAACCTCTATATCGGTACCTTCCACTCCGTGTTTGCCCGCCTTCTCCGCGCTGAAGCCCATCGCCTCGGTTATCCCAACGATTTTACCATCTACGATACCGACGACGCTAAGAGCGTGCTCAAAACCATCATCAATGAACTGAACCTTGATGATAAACACTATAAACCCAACTTCGTATATAATCGCATCTCCGCTGCCAAAAACAGCCTGATGGGACCAGAAGAATATCAGCACGACTATTCCGTGCAACAGGAAGATATGCGGGCCAACAGACCCCTCATCGGAAAAATCTACGATATGTACGCCAAACGCTGTTTTAAAAACGGCGCTATGGACTTCGATGATCTCCTGTTCAAAATGTATGTGCTCCTGAAAAGCTTCCCCGAAGTACTCCATAAATACCAGCACAAGTTCCGCTACATCATGATCGATGAGTACCAGGATACCAACCCTGCCCAGTACGAAATCATCAAATTACTCGGTGCCGTGCATGAAAATATTTGCGTAGTGGGAGATGATGCCCAGAGTATCTACTCCTTCCGTGGCGCTACCATCCAGAACATCCTGCAGTTTGAAAAAGACTATGAGGATGCTCGCGTAGTAAAACTGGAACAGAACTATCGCAGTACCAAATCCATCCTGAATGTGGCCAATGAGGTGATCGCCCATAACAAAGGCCAGATCGAGAAAAACCTCTGGACAGACAACCAGGATGGCGATACCATCAAACTGGTACGTACCATGACTGATAACGAGGAAGGTAAATTCGTAGCGGATACCATCGCGGAGCAGAAACTCCGTAACCACTACGATAACCGCGATTTCGTAATCCTCTATCGTACCAATGCGCAATCCCGTTCGTTTGAGGAAAGTCTGCGTAGAAAAGCCATCCCTTACCGCATTTACGGCGGCGTTTCCTTCTATCAACGTAAGGAAATCAAGGATTTCGTGGCTTACCTCCGTATTACCATGAATACCCGCGATGAAGAAAGTCTGAAACGTGTAATCAACTATCCTGTGCGTGGTATCGGTAAAACAACGATCGAAAAAACCGTTGTTTTCAGCAATGAACACAATATCACTATGTGGGAAGTGCTGGAACGCGCTAGGGAATTCGGATTCAAAGGCGGTACCCTGGAAGCGATCGACGGATTCGTTACCATGATCCGTAGTTTCCAAGCCATGCTGGGAAAACACAATGCCTACGATATCGCGGTAAATGTGGGTAAATCTACCAACATCGTAAAAGAACTCTTCAACGATAAAACCACAGAAGGCCTGGCTCGTTACGAAAACGTACAGGAATTGCTGAACTCCATCAAGGAATTTACCGAAACTCCTGATGAAGAAGGGGAACTGCTTGATAAGAGCTTGGGTTCTTACCTGCAACAGATTACCCTGCTGACAGATGCCGACCAGGGAGGAAATGAGGACAGTGATGTGGTAAAACTGATGACTATCCACGCGGCCAAAGGGCTGGAGTTCCCAGTAGTATTTACCGTGGGCCTGGAAGAAACCCTGTTCCCAAGTGGGATGTCTATCAATACCAGGGAAGAACTGGAAGAAGAAAGACGCCTGTTCTATGTAGCCATCACCCGCGCCAAAGCGCGTCTGTGGCTGACTTATGCGAATAGTCGTTATCGCTTTGGGAACTTGGTGCAGAATGAACCAAGTCGTTTCCTGGAGGAAATGCCGGAGAAATTCATTGACCGCAGCTATGCTGGCGGAGGCGCTATTCGTAATGCCTTTGGTAGTAGCAACGGTAATGGCGGCGGATGGGGAGCCGGTGGCAGCAATATGTTCGACAGAATGCAGAAAAAGGCGCCCGCGTCTCCACAAAATCAAAATTCACAACCGCGTCCTGCACCTAAGCCAGTTTCTTCAGGAGCTGCGTCTACGCATGTGCCTACACCTGGATTTGCGCCAGATGATCCGGCAGAAATGGAACCAGGTATGCAGGTAGAACACCAGAAATTCGGTTTTGGTACCATTCAGGCAATGGAAGGCGCGCCTAATAACCGTATTGCCTCGGTCGTTTTCCCTAAAGGCGGCGGAGAGAAGAAAATCATGCTCAACTACGCCAAACTGCGTATCGTACGTTAACTTTCAGGCATGTCGCAAGCATTGGAGAAACTGAGGCAGTATTGTGCCTATCAGGAAAGATGTCATTCGGAAGTGAAGTACAGAGCCCTGGAACTGGGCATGCGTGGGGCTGAAGTAGAAGAGGCCATCGCTGCGCTCATCGCTGAAAACTTTCTCAATGAAGAAAGATTTGCCCGCGCCTATGCCGGCGGAAAATTCAGGATGAAGCAATGGGGCCGCAAGAAAATACAGGCTGGACTGAAGCAAAAACAGGTATCTTCCTACTGTATTCGTAAGGGAATGGAGGAAATTGATGAGGAGGATTATACCGCCGCGTTACAGCAACAGGTAGAGAAAAAATACCATTCGCTCCGTGGGGAAGTTCCGCTGAAAAGGAAGTTCAAAACGATACAATACCTGCTGCAACGAGGATATGAACAGGATCTTATTAGTGAGGCGCTTGAACAAATCGCAAATAATCCGGAGTTGTAAAGGGATAATTTAAAAAGTTTCTAAAGCGGCAGGATGTAAATTTGTAGTTATAATTTTCAACAATGTCAGATTTAAAAGTAACACTTATTCAGTCCGATTTAGCCTGGGAAGATATTGACGCTAACCTGCGCATGTTCGATGAAAAAATCAACAGCATAGGAGAACGGACGGAAGTGGTTTTTTTACCGGAGATGTTCAGTACCGGTTTCAGCATGGTGCCTGAAAACCTTGCACAGACAATGGACGGCAGTGCCTTTCAATGGATGAAAAAGAAGTCTGCTGAAAAGAACATCATTCTCGCGGGTAGCCTGATGATTGAAGAAAATGGCCATTATGTTAATCGTCTTGTTTGGATGTTGCCTAATGGCACATATGGCACTTACGATAAACGTCATCTCTTCGGATATGCTGGAGAGCATGAACATTATACTGCTGGCAGCAAGCGTTTGATTGGTTCTGTAAAAGGCTGGAAAATCAATTTAAATATCTGCTTTGACCTGCGTTTCCCGGTATGGGCCCGCAATACCATTCAGTCAGAAACCGGTGAACCGGCGTATGATGTGCTGGTATATGTTGCCAATTGGCCCGAAAGACGCAATACCGCTTGGAAAACCTTGCTCCGTGCCCGCGCTATCGAAAATCAATGTTACGTAATTGGTGTAAATCGCGTAGGTAATGATGGCAATAATATCTACCATAGCGGCGATACCAGCCTGATTGATCCAATGGGAGAAATCATTTACGAAAAAGCACACGACCAGGATATATTTACGTATACCCTTTCCCGTGAGCGTCTGAATGAAGTAAGAAAGAATATTCCTTTCCTCAAAGACGCTGACGTTTTCACTATTTTAGACTAATCATATCATGATATTAAACGGCATCCATCACATCGCGATCATTTGCGCTAATTACGAACGTAGTAAAGCATTTTATCGGGATGTGCTTGGGTTGCGTATTATCAGAGAGGTTTACCGAGAAGAAAGAGATTCCTGGAAACTGGATCTTGCCATCGGAGATCAATATGTAATTGAATTGTTTTCTTTCCCTGATCCACCTGCCCGCGTAAGCAGGCCAGAGGCACAGGGCCTACGACACCTGGCTTTCTCCGTTACTGATATTGATAAAGCAGTGGCGGACCTTCAAAGCAAAGGTATTACCCCAGAGCCTGTACGAATTGATCCTCACACAAATCAACGTTTTACTTTTTTTGCTGATCCCGATGGGCTACCTTTAGAGTTATACGAAGTATCACGCTAAAAATACCAGATATGCCCACTTCATATGTTAATGCCACTGTATTTACCGGAGAGGAAGTATTGAAAGGTCATGCCGTGTCTACCGACAATGGGTTGATTACTAATATCTTACCCGTAGAAGATGTGCCGGAAGATCATGAGATCATTGACCTAGATGGAGCATATATGGCGCCGGCGTTGGTTGATTTACAGATATATGGCGGCAATGGTCAGATATTTTCTATGTATCCTAGCGTGGAATCGCTGACAGCCACTTATGAATATAGTAAGCAAGGTGGGGCTGCCTTCATTATGCCTACTGTTGCTACGATTGCCCCGGAAATTATGCTGGAAGCTATGCGTGCAGTGCGCCAGTACTGGCAGCAGGGGAGAAAAGGTGTGTTGGGGCTTCACTTGGAGGGGCCTTTCATCAATCCAGCTAAGAAAGGGGCGCATCTCCCCGAATTCATCAAACAACCTACACAGGAAGATATAGACTGGATTTTGGAGAATGGTAGTGATGTAGTGAGACTCGTAACCCTCGCGCCAGAGTGCTGTGATCCAAGGCTGGTAAAGCAGTTGCAGGATGCAGGTATCATCGTGTATGCAGGGCATAGTAACGCTACTTACGCGGAAGCCTATACGGCATTTGAAAATGGTATCCACCATGCCACCCATTTGTTCAATGCCATGTCGCCGTTGGAAAGTCGGGCTCCTGGCCTCGTGGGGGCTATCTACGATCATCCGGGCGTATTTGCCAGTATCGTGGCGGATGGTGTGCATGTGGATTTTGCGACGATACGTATCAGTAAGAAAATAATGGGAAACCGCCTCTATCTCATTACAGACGCGGTAGAAGAGAATAAAGAAGGGCATTACATCTACCTGAAAGAAAAAGATAGATTTGTCAGTGGTACCGGGGTATTATCTGGCTCTCGCCTGACAATGCTACAAGCAGTACGCAACTGTGCAAAACATAATATTTGCAGTATGCGGGAAGCCATCCGTATGGGGTCGCTGTATCCGGCGATGGCCCTGGGAATGGAACAGGAAATCGGGCGAATCGCACCTGGTTGTCGGGCAGCCTTCCTGGTGATACCTAAAGACGGAGAAACAGTCGTTTACGCTTAATGAGTATCTTCGCGTCAAACTTTTAGGTCGCGCATGGGCATACCACATTTCTTTTCAAAGAATCAATATAGAAATCTTTTTTTACTGGGCTGGCTGGTGCTGGGCCTGTTGCAGGCGTGTTTCTCCGAATTGTGGGATGATGAAGCCTATTACTGGGTATATTCTCGCCATTTGGATTGGGGGTACTTTGACCATCCTCCTATGATTGCCCTGCTGATAAAAATCGGTTATGGTATTTTTCATAATGAGCTAGGTGTGCGATTGCTGATTGTGATGATTAATACCCTCACGCTCTGGGTAACCGCCAAATTGCTTAGTAAGGAAGATAACCGGCTATACTACCTGATTATAGGCTCTATGGGGGCCATGCAAATAGGTGGTATGCTGGCAGTGCCTGATGTTCCCCTGATTTTCTTTGCCTCCTTATATTTCTGGGCATACAAAGTATTTGTGGACGAACAAAGCTGGAAAAATACCATCCTGTTAGGAATCGCCATGGCATTGATGTTTTACAGCAAATACCATGGGGTATTGTTGGTATTCTTTACCGTGCTGTCTAACTTGAATCTGCTCCGTGTATTCAAGTTTTATGTAGCCTGTATACTGACTACCGTGTTATTCATGCCGCATATCATATGGCAGTATACGCATGGGTTCCCGTCATTGCAGTATCACCTGGTAGAAAGAAATGCCTCCAGTTATGATATTAGTTTTACCCTGGATTACTTGGGAGGACAATTATTGCTATTTGGGCCATTGCTAGGGTGGTTGGTGATTTATTATGCCTGCATCTGTCCTATACAACACACCTTCGAAAGAGCGCTGAAATTCTCTCTGATAGGGGTGTTGGTGTTTTTTATGATCAGTACTTTCAAAGGGAGAGTAGAAGCCAATTGGACAGTGATGTTATTTACACCAGCGGTCATTCTGGCGCATCAAACGATTAAGCGTAAGGGCTGGAAAGGCCGTGTCTTCCTATATACTTTACCGGTTACGCTGTTGCTAGTCTTGGTTACAAGGGTGTATATGATCTGGGATTTCATGCCAGGGGTGGAAATACGTCCGGAGATCCATAACAATAAAGAATGGACTGGGAAAATAGCGGCGGTGGCTGGCGAAAGACCTGTTGTCTTCCTAAACAGCTATCAGTTGCCTTCGAAATATATGTTCTATACTGGTCATCTTTCTTACAGTCTTAATTCCCGCTATTCCCGCAGGAGTCAATATAATTTCTGGGATACGGAAAAGCAGTTGTGGGGAAAAGAAGTGCTCGTGTTTGGCTCGAATCTCCCTATAACAGACAGTATTAAGACCAGCATTGGTACTTGGGATTATTATCGGGACAGTGCTTATTATTCTTATAATCTGATCCAACTGAAACCGGCCGCTCATCAACTGAAAGTGAGAAGAGGGGAACATTATACGCTTGTCTTGCAGCCGGAGAATAACTATTTTCAATCAGTTCCTATCAATTGGAACAATGAGCCGGTATTGGGATACGGTTTTACTACCAAGGATTCCGCCTATGCACCGGTACGTACTAAAGTAACGCTTGCAAAAGCCATCACGCGGAGATTAACCACCATGGAGGTGATTATGCCAAATCAACCGGGGCATTATCAGTTGAAGTGCAGTGTGTTTTCAGATCCGCTACCACCAACGCATAATAGCCAGGTGATACAAGTGACGGTAGAATAGATATTAAAAAAGCCCGACGAATTCGTCGGGCTTTTTTGTGCAAATATTTTCGCCGCAGGATTATTGCTGGAAGGCGTTCCAGCCCTGGGAAACGAGTTTGAATTTGTTACCACCTTTGGTGATGATATGCGCACCTTCGCTGATATCCGCCATGTAGCCGATTACGCTAATCTGTTCATTCAGGACGATTTTATCATAATCTTCCTGTTTCATGGTGAACAGCAGCTCATAATCCTCACCACCACTCAATGCAGCAGCAGTAGGGTCTAAGCCAAATTTCAGGGCAATTTCCTTGCTTTCCTGGGCAATCGGGATTTTTTCCTCATAGAGTACTACCCCTAGGTTGCTTTGTTTGGCAATATGCAGGATTTCAGAGCTGAGGCCATCGCTTACATCCATCATGGCAGTGGGTTTAATATCGCTTTCCTGGAGGAATTCGATGATATCCTTTCTGGCTTCCGGTTTCAGTTGGCGGCCAATGATATAGGTCTGGTTTTCCAGATCAGGATTTACGGTTGGGCTGTCTAGGTAGATGCGTTTCTCTCTTTCCAGTAGGGTCAAACCCAGATAGGCAGCGCCGAGGTCGCCACTCACGCAGAGGAGGTCTCCTTTTTGAGCGGTGGAGCGTTTGATAAACTGATCAGGGGCTACCTCACCGATAGCTGTAACGCTGATAATCAAACCTTTCTGAGAGTTACTGGTGTCGCCACCCACTAAATCCACTCCATATTTTTCACAAGCAGCATATACGCCCTCGTAGAACTCATTCAGTGCTTCCACTGAAAAGCGGTTGGAGAAAGCGATGCTCATGGTGATTTGGGTAGGAGTAGCGCCCATAGCGTAGATATCCGAGATATTTACTACCACAGATTTATAGCCCAGGTGTTTGAGGGGCACGTACATGAGATCGAAGTGGATACCTTCCACCAGCATATCCGTACTGATAACGGTTTGTTTGCCGAAGTGGTCAATAACAGCCGCATCATCGCCTACACCCAATACTGTGCTGGCATTTTGTATTTCAATATTCCGGGTAAGGAAGTCTATCAGACCAAACTCACCGAGGTCATTAATTTCTGTTCTTTCCTGTTCCATAGCTATTTTCCGTTTACGAGGTCCTGAAGGGCCTGGTGAATATGGCCGTTAGTGGCCAATATAGTTTTTTGATAAGGGGAGTATCTGCCACCGCTGAAATCGGTCACTTTACCGCCGGCCTCTTCCACGATGAGGAAGCCTGCAGCGGAGTCCCAGGCCTGGAGATGGTGTTCATAGAACCCATCAAAGCGGCCGCAGGCAACCCAGCAAAGGTCTATGGCAGCAGAGCCGAGGCGGCGTACTGGCAGTCCCTGTTTTATAATACGTTCGAAGATGACGAGGGGATTGTTGGCGGATTCTTCCCATTTATAAGGGAAACCTGTCACCAGCAGGCATTGCGCGAAGTTGCCGTTGCCGGAAACGTGGATTGGTTTATCGTTCAGGGTAGCGCCTTTGCCTTTTTCTGCCACGAAAAGTTCGTTCATGAAAGGATTATAGACTGCGCCGAGAATCATTTCACCATCTTTTTCCACGCCAATAGAGACGCAGCAGAGGGGTACTCCGTTAGCGAAATTCACGGTACCATCGATAGGGTCGATGATCCATTTAATATTGGAGCTGGAAGGGATGGCACCCGCTTCCTCACTGAGGATGAAGTGGTCTGGGAAGGCGTTGTGAATCACTTCAATAATCGCTTGTTCCGACTTTTTATCTGCCTCTGTAACGAGGTCGTTCAGGGAGCTTTTGGAGCTCACCTCAAAAGGGCCGTTAAAATATTGTTGCAGTATTTTTCCCCCGGCTTCAGTAGCTTTGAGCAATGTTGCTTTTAACATGCGGCAAAGGTAAATATGAATTACGAAATTGTAGCAGATAATGTAGCTAGTCCGTCCCACGAAGCGGTTATTCGCAAATCGTAATAATATTCGATATTTTTGCAGTTTAATAGAGAAATTAATGGCCATTATAGGAAATCTTATTTCCAGGTCGCTGAGGATCAGGAAAAAGTTCACATTTAAATTAGGCACACCGAGGCAGTACCAACTGCAGGTGTTGCATCGGTTGTTGGAGAAGGCCAAAGACACTGAATTCGGACGCCACTATCAGTTCCAGGACATCCTGGACAACCCTAACTTCATAGGGCTGTATAAGGACAAAATACCTGTGCACAACTATACGAAGATGCATAAGGAATGGTGGTACAAATGCCTGGAGGGCGAAGAGAATGTCAGCTGGCCTGAGAAAATCAAATATTTTGCACTGAGCTCAGGAACTTCAGAGTCAGCTAGTAAACATATACCTGTTACCCGTGATATGTTGAAAACCGTGAAGAAAGTGGGGGTGAAGCAGTTGTATTCCATGGCTAACTTTAATATTCCGCCTAGATCTTACGAAAAAGGAATATTGATGTTGGGGGGAACTACTTCCCTGTATGAGAAAGGTGATTATTACGAGGGAGATATGAGTGGCATTCAGGCCAAGAATATCCCCCGTTGGTTTCGTCGTTTCTATAAGCCAGGAGGCAAAATTTCCCGCAAACCTAATTGGGAACAGCGTATTAAGCTGATTGTGCGTAAGGCTCCTCAATGGGATGTGGGCACCGTTTGTGGTGTACCGGCCTGGGTACAGATTGTGCTGGAAGAAATCATTAAATACCATGGCGTCAAGCACATCCATGAAATCTGGCCAAATTTGGCGATTTATATTCATGGTGGGGTATCCTTTGAACCATACCGAGAAAGCTTCCAGAAGCTGCTCGGAAAGCCGATTACCTTCATTGAAACCTATATGGCTTCCGAGGGTTCTTTTGGCTTCCAGGCTCGTCCGGGAACAAAAGGTATCAAACTGGTACTGAACGCAGGTATTTTCTTTGAATTTATACCTTTTAATGAGGAGAACTTCGATGCAGAAGGAGAAGTGAAGCCT
The DNA here is from genome assembly GCF_019236475.1 of Chitinophaga sp. Taxonomy (GTDB): domain Bacteria; phylum Bacteroidota; class Bacteroidia; order Chitinophagales; family Chitinophagaceae; genus Chitinophaga. The sequence continues at coordinate 349,968 of NZ_JAFAIX010000012.1, read as the reverse complement.
AATCCTAAATCTTACATGATCAACGAGGTGGTGGAAGATGTGGAATATGCCGTAATGCTTTCCACTTGTGCAGGCGCATGGCGTTACCTCATCGGGGATGTAGTGAAGTTTACTTCTGTGAAGGAGCACGAGATCGTGATTGTGGGTCGTACTAAGCAATTCCTCTCTCTTTGTGGGGAACATATGAGTATCGACAACATGAACAAGGCGATCGATAATGTGCAGAAGAAAATGGGTATTACCATCAGAGAGTTTACGGTGGCGGGATTCCCTTATGAGAATCTGTTTGCTCACCGCTGGTATATCGGAACAGATAATGGGAATGTAGATGCAGAAAAGGTAAGGGAGATCATTGATCAGACCCTCGCCGAAGTGAATGACGACTATGCTGTGGAGAGAACCTCCGCCCTGAAAGATGTGTTTGTAGAAGTAATGCCGAACGATGTGTTCATCGACTACCTCCGTTGCAAAGGCAAGGAAGGGGCTATGAACAAATTCCCCCGCGTCATGAAAGGCGAAAAGCTGAAAGACTGGGAGAAATTCCTTGTAGGAAAAACCGTTAAGCAGTAAATACAAACAGGACCAGGAATTTTAAAGCATGATAGCAGCAATTGTAGCCGGTCTGGGGCTAGGACTATTCCTATCGCTATCGGTAGGCCCCGTGATCTTCGCGATTATTAAATACAGCATTAATAACGGCTTTAAGGCAGGCATCAGCTTTGCGTTGGGGGTGTCTTTCAGCGATATTATGTATGTAACAGTGGGAAACCTTTCCACTTCATTTATATCCAGATTGGAAGGGCATAACCGTGTCATTGGGATCTGCGGCGGTATACTGCTGATTTGCATGGGATTATACGGTTTGTTGTTCAAGAAGGTGAAAATCAGTACTGGAGAGGAAAAGCCGGAAATGTTCCGGACCCATGATTACCTTAAGATCTGGTTGGCGGGCTTTCTGATGAATACCTTGAATCCGGGCGTTATTATTTTCTGGCTGCCCGTATGTATAGCTTCAGCAGCAACGGCAGTATCTTACCGGATTGTAATGTATGGTACTTGTCTGATTTTGGTTTTATCGGCAGATATCATGAAAGTTTTTGTAGCAGATAAGATCAGGCATAAACTAACGCTGACCAACGTTAGCTGGCTAAACAAAATTGCTGGCGCCAGTATGATCGTTTTTGGGATGGTGTTGTTATACCAAGTGCTGTTCCATGTAGGACCATTAAGTCATTAAAAGAGACATATTTTATCAAAAAAAAGGGATTGACGTCTGCACGTCAATCCCTTTTTTAATTTTTTTCGTTGTCCCTGCTCACTGGCAGGGACACAGGCATTTATATGGGCAAGCGCCCTTAAAAAGGCCCTGTAACCGAAGTTACAGGACCTTGGGTATTATGAATAAAGCAGCATCATTTAATAGTCCAGGTTTCGTTCCCGGCGAAGAGTTTATCCAGGTTCCCAGGACCTTTTTTCTCCAGGATATCGGATAACTGGAAGGACATGATGTCTTCGTAAGTAGGACGATGTGCCTGATAGAACACACCGAAAGGACGAGGCAAATGTCCTTCAATACGAGGATCATCGAACATGCGTGTCAGCAGTTGTGCTTTGTAGAAATCGTTTTCATCGTGGATCCACAGATCGCTGGCGGAATATTCGTCTCCCAATTCTACTACCACTGGTTTTAAACCATCCAGGCGAACCCCTTTATTCTTCTGGGCGCCAAAGATGAGTGGCTGGCCCTGTTCAACGAAGATGGTTTCATCCTGTTTACTGGATTTTTCTGTGAATACTTCGAATGCACCATCGTTGAAGATGTTACAGTTTTGGTATATCTCCAGGAAAGACGCGCCTTTGTGGGCGTGGCTGCGTTTCAGCATTTCCTGCAGGTGTTTGGGATCACGGTCCATACTGCGGGCAATAAAGGTGGCATCCGCACCCAGGGCCAAGGCCATTGGGTTGAATGGATGGTCGATACTACCGAAAGGAGTGGATTTAGTGACTTTATTTTCTTCTGAAGTAGGTGAATATTGTCCTTTTGTCAAACCATAAATCTGGTTGTTAAAGAGCATTATATTCACATCGAAATTACGGCGAAGCAGGTGAATAGTGTGGTTACCACCGATAGACAATCCGTCTCCATCACCTGTTACAATCCATACGCTCAGCTCTGGACGGGCAGCTTTCAGCCCCGAAGCAATGGCAGTAGCACGACCATGGATCGAGTGCATGCCGTAAGTATTCATGTAGTATGGGAAACGGGAAGAACATCCAATGCCGGACACTATTACAATGTTTTCACGGGGTACTCCCAGTGAAGGCATGATGGTCTGCACCTGTTTTAATATAGAGTAGTCGCCGCATCCAGGGCACCAGCGTACTTCCTGGTCTGTCGCAAAGTCTTTTGCCGTTAAGGTCTGCGGAGCTATAGTTGCTGTTGACATTTGATCGAATTAAAGATATATTTATATAGATTGTAAAGTTACAACAGATCGCTGTAAATAAATTATCACTGCGCTATCAATTCTTCCCAATACTCTGCAGCCCTACGGGTATGCGGGATTACAATGGTACCTCCCACGATATTGGCTACAGCAAAGATTTCATACATTTCATCTGTTGTGATGCCTTGCTCATGGCATTTCCCCAGATGATATTTGATACAGTCATCACATCGAAGCACCATAGATGCCACCAGCCCGAGCATTTCCTTCGTCTTCGTGCTCAGTGCCCCTTCAGCATATGTGTTGGTATCCAGGTTGAACAGGCGGTTTATCACCTTGTTCTGCTTACCCAGTATCACTTCGTTCATCTTCGCTCGGTAATCATTAAACTCCTCTATTCCTTTTCCCATATAATATGCTGTTTTATAATGTGATAAATATTTATTCAGCTCTAAAGCTATGAAAGGATTTACAAATATAGACTAATCTACTGGGTAAGTAGACTATTTGCCCTATAACCTGTATTTATCCATCATAACAAAAAGTTATGCTGGTGATTTCGGCCTGAAAAAAGTCCATTGAAATGATAGACTATTTGTATCTTAATGAATAATCTCTTCAACCAACAGATCTGAATCTATTATGACCAATTCTCCCTTCAACCGCTTGCTGACAGTCTGCCTACTGATCAGCGGCCTAGCCAGCGCCCAGAGCAAAAAACTGTCGGGGTTCCCGGATAGTCTTGCTGCCAGCCAATTAAAACTGGAAGAACAGTTTGACAAGCATCTCAGCAGCGCCAATATTGGGGCTACCATAAAAGAATTATCTGCGTATCCGCATCATATCAGTTCCGCCAGGGGTAAGGCGGTGGCGGAAGAAATCCGTCGTAGGTTTATCAGCTATGGCTGGGACGCCTCCTTGGTGACCTACCAGGTATTATTCCCGATTCCCCAAGAACGTGTGCTAGAGCTGGGAGGCGCCAAGCCATATAAGGCCTTGTTGAAAGAACCGGCATTAAAGGAAGATGCGACCTCCGGCCAGGACGGGCAACTACCTACTTATAACTGCTGGAGTGCCGATGGGGATGTTCGCGGAGAGCTGGTATTTGTCAACTATGGCCTGCCGGAAGATTACGATTACCTGGATCGCCTGGGCATCAGCGTAAAAGGGAAAATAGTTATTGCGAAATATGGTCATTCCTGGAGGGGCACAAAGCCTAAAGTAGCCCAGGAGCATGGAGCTATCGGCTGTCTTATTTACTCAGATCCCAAGGATGACGGTTATTTCGCCGGTGATGTATATCCGAAGGGAGCATTTAAAAATGAATATGGCGTACAACGAGGATCGATCATGGATATGGTAATTTATCCGGGAGACCCGTTAACACCTAACGTCGGCGCTACCGCGGATGCCAAGCGTATCTCGCGCGAGGAGGCCACCAATTTGTTGAAGATACCGGTACTGCCCATCAGTTACCATGATGCGGCTCCATTGCTGCAATCCCTCCAAGGGCCTGTGGCTCCGGAAGAATGGAGAGGAGCCTTACCGTTTACTTATCATGTGGGCCCTGGTAATGCGCCGGTGCACCTGAAACTGAAATTCGACTGGCAGATACGCCCCTGCAACGATGTGGTAGCCACACTGAAAGGAAGCGAATTCCCTGACCAATGGATTGTTCGCGGTAATCACCACGATGCTTGGGTGAATGGCGCTGCTGATCCTATTAGTGGCATGGCTGCACTGCTGGAAGAAGCAAAAGCCATTGGGGAACTAGTAAAACAAGGTTACAAACCCCGGAGAACACTGGTATACTGCGCCTGGGATGGAGAAGAACCAGGCCTGATCGGCTCTACGGAATGGGTGGAAGACCATGCAAAAGAATTACAAGAGAAAGCCGTGGTGTATATCAACTCAGATAACAATGGCCGTGGTTTCATGAATGCCAGCGGCTCTCATGCCTTGGAAACCCTTGTAAATGAAGTAGGCCGCGATATCACTGATCCACAGACTAAAGTCAGCATCCTGGATAGGCGACTGGCAGTAGATGCTATGCGGGCAGCTACTCCTAAATTGAAAAAAGAAAAACTGGCTCGCCAGACGCTTAATATCAGCGCTATGGGCTCCGGTTCCGACTACTCCTCTTTCTTACAACACCTCGGTGTACCATCTCTGGACTATGGCTTTGGTGGTGAGGATGCAGGTGGGGAATACCACTCCATTTATGACTCTTTTGATGATTACCGGAGATTCAAAGACCCTACTTTCGACTATGGGGTAGCCTTGTCAAAAACGGCTGGTCATACGGTACTACGTATAGCCAATGCCGTTAACCTGCCTTTTGATTTCCGTAAACTGTATGAAACGGTGAATACATATGCTACGGAATTGCAAGAGATGACAAATAACCTGAGAGAAAGCACTGCAGTGGAAAATCAAATGATTACTGGCCGTAAATATGAGCTGTCAACAGATACTGCCAAGCACCTGACGGCGCCACCAGTGAAAGCAGTAGTTCCTTATATCGATTTCTCTCCACTACAGAATGCCCTTGCAGGTCTGGATACCATCACACAGCAGTTGGCTGCTAAAAAACAAGTTACCAATACTGCTGCTGTGAATAAACTGATCTATCAGGCAGAGCAACAGTTATTGTCTGATCAGGGATTGCCTAATCGCGCTTGGTATAAGCACACACTGTATGCGCCTGGATTCTATACTGGATATGGTGTAAAAACAATTCCTGGTGTGAGAGAAGCTATCGAACAACGACGTTGGAAGGAAGCGGATGAACAGATTAAAATTGTGGCGGCAGCTATTGAACGACTGAGTAAATATTTACAATCAAATTTGATGTAATATAATTCTGTAGCCTGTCGCCCCTGCCCAACGGGCAGGGGCGACGAAGAAATAAAACGAGGAAGTCCGCCAGCGGCGGACTTCCTCGTTTTATTTCTTCGCTTGTATGATATAGTCTTTTAGACCTTGAATGATTTTTTGCACCAGTTCTTCCTGGAATGCAGTATCCAGGATGGCGGCTTCATCACCGGGATTACTGATGAATAAAGTTTCTATCAGTGCATCCGGGAACTCCGTTGGATTGTTGAGGATGAAGTTGAAACCTCCATTGTTGCCGAAATCGGAGAGGCCTGTTTGCAATAAACGTTTGTGGATAGCGGCGCTGAGTGGTTCACAGAAAGGCCAGCGATAATAGGTGGCTGTACCAAAAACATCTACCGGATTTACCGAAGAGTTCATGTGAATACTGAGCAGGATATCTGGGTCGGCCTGGCGATAGTATGCCAGTCGATCTTCATTATTTACAAACTGGTCGCTGGTGCGGGTGATCAGTACTTTAACGCCTTCTTTCTCTAATGCATTTTTCAGCAGCAGGGCCATTCCTAGGGTTAGGTTTTTTTCCACTGCCCCTGTGAGCCCGCTGGCGCCTACATTACTGCCACCATGTCCAGGATCCACGCCGATGGTCATATTGTTCAGTGCGAGGTTGGCTGGAACACGTTTCACTCTTACTACCAGCTTATTTCCTTCGTAATAAATTTTATAGCCCCATACGTTATGCTTCAAGGAGAGGACCATTCGGAACACATCGTGTGTAGGTTGCCCCCAGGCGGCTTGTGTGATCTCTGTTGTATTGCGTAACTGGTTGCTGATACGTTGTTCTGAGTAAGCGCCGTGGATATCTATGATGATTTTTCCCGGATCATTGAGCTGTGTAGAGATGTACGGCAACTTATCGGAGAGAGCCACTGTCACGTAATCGTACTTATCGTCTCCATAAACCTGCACATCCGATACAATACTTACAGGAGCGCTTTCCTGTGGGATTTCTGTATCCAGGTAGGCTGCTGGGATATATGCATTTTTCTTTGAAGAGAGTTTCACTTTGTAATACTCACCTTGCTTGCCTACAATCTGTAACAGTACGCCTTTATCGAGGTATCCTAGTTTTTCTGGACCGAGCCTATCGCCCTCTGTGGCGCTGGTGAGATAGGTCATATTATCGATGGTACGGCCTATGCGAGCGGATTCCATGCGCATAAAGCGGTACTTGTTAGGGCTGGTAAGGTAGGCGGTTTGTCCATTCTTGCCTTTCAGCGAGACGGTTAATTTCCCATTCAGCAAGGAATCATCTGGCGTAATGACATAGCTGCCAACATAATATCCAGGTACGCCGCTGGATTGAGCAGCGGGCAATTCCGAGAGCGGTGTGTTATCAAACCAGTATGCTTTTGCACCTGGGTAAGCTTTTACTTTCACTCTTAGTGTATCCCCTTCCGTTAGTTCCAGGTTGCCTTTTGGAGAGACTTCAATAAAATCAATCTTGAAAGTCTCCGTAGGTTTAGGAGCGGGAGCAGGGCTATAATAGTAGGTGATTGTTCTCGTATATGCTTCACCGGTAGAGTCGCGCACGGTGAGTACAAAAGCTGTTTTCCCTTGTGGGAGGTCTTTTTTTACCGCGAAGGTCCCTGTTGGGTAAACATAAACACTGTCGTTATTGATCGTGAGTTTACAGCCTATACAAGTACGTCCGGCGATGTATTGCCTGCTGGTGTTAACGTTGTTCTGATCCTTGGAAGGCTGGCTAAGTCTAATGGAGACTTGGCTGTGGGCCAATAATGGAAAGCATAGAACCGTTAGAATAGTAATAATTTTTGTTGCTTGCTTCATGCACCTTTCTGTATATCAGTTGTAAAGATAACAAGGTGGGGCAAATAGGGGAAGATTAAAATAAGCCCCGCAGGACGCGGGGCTTACACGAAGGGTATATTACCAAATGTATTTGTTTTCGGCGATCAGTTTATCAGCGATGCGTCTGCGAGCATCTTTGCTATTGAACGGTTCCGCTTTGGTGAAGCGTTTGAGGCCCAACAGCATCATGCGTTGTTCATCGCCTTCAGCGAATGCGTTGATCGCGTCTTTACCGGATTTGTTGATACGGTCTGCAGCATCGTAGATATAGGTTTGTACCATATCTCTTGGGAGTGCGGCAGCTTCTTCGCCTTTAGACTGACTGATTTTGATCAGGCGTAGGAGCGCGCTTTCGGCAACGAATGTTTCGATGGCCATATCAGCGATATCCATGAGTACTTCCTGTTCATTTTCCAGTTTGACCATGAGTTTCTGAGCGGCAGCGCCAGCGGTCATCAGGATGGCTTTCTTGAAATTGGTAATCATTTTCTTTTCCTTGCTGAAAGGAGTTTCGTCATCATTACCAAAGTCAGGAATGCTCATCAGTTCCTTCATCACATTCATGGCGGGTGTCATGAGGTCTAACTTTCCTTTCATGGCGCGTTTCAGCGTCATATCGAGGGTGAGGAGCCTGTTGATTTCATTGGTTCCTTCGAAGATGCGATTGATACGGGAGTCGCGGTATGCTTTAGAGATGATATATTCATCACTGAAACCGTTACCACCGTGGATTTGCACCCCTTCATCCACCACGAAGTCCAGTACTTCGGAGCCGTTTACTTTCAGAATAGCACATTCTACTGCATATTCTTCGGCTGCGCCGAGGAGGGCTTCATTGAATGGTTTGCCGGCTGTGAGCAATTCTTTTTCTTTATCATCTATCAGTTGGGCTGTACGATACAGTGATGCTTCGCAGGCCCAAGTGCGGATCACCATTTCCGCCAGTTTGTGCTTAATAGCGCCAAAATTGGAAATGGGTTGTTTGAATTGTTCGCGGGTAACGGCGTATTGAACGGAGGTATTAATACATTTCTTAGCGGCGCCCATTGCGGCAGCGCAGAGTTTAAGACGGCCGATATTCAGGATATTGAAGGCAATGAGGTGTCCTTTACCGATAACGCCCAGTACATTTTCTACAGGAACTTTAGCATCCTGGAAGTAGATCTGGCGGGTAGAGGACCCTTTGATACCCATTTTATGTTCTTCAGGGCCGAGGGTGAAACCGGGAGTGCCTTTCTCCACAATGAAAGCGGTGAATTTATCGCCATCAATTTTGGCAAACACCGTGAATACATCCGCAAATCCTGAGTTGGTGATCCAGATTTTTTGGCCGTTGAGGAGATAATATTTTCCGTCATCGGATAATTTGGCGGTTGTTTTAGCGCCCAAAGCATCAGACCCGGAACCTGGTTCCGTGAGTGCGTATGCACCTTTCATTTCACCGGACGCCAGTTTGGGAATATATTTTTGTTTTTGTTCTTCTGTTCCGAAATAAAGGATTGGCAGGGAGCCAATACCAGTATGAGCAGCCATGGCTACGGAGAAAGAGTGACCGGCACCCAGTCCTTCGTTGATGATGGTTGCAGTAACGAAATCTTTACCTAATCCACCCAGTTCTTCGGGAAACGCGGCACCCAGTAAACCCTGTTCACCTGCTTTTTCCAGCAATGATTGCATCAGACCTTCTTCCTGTTTATCAAGTCTTTCCACTATCGGCGTGACCTCCTTCGCGATAAACTGATCGGCCATGTCTTTGATCATCAACTGTTCTTCAGAAAAATCTTCCGGAGTAAATACATCTTCAGGAGCACTCTCCTTTACAAGGAATTCCGCGCCTTTCAGCGCCTGCTTATTTTCAACTGTTGCGTCCATGATATCTGATTTTTGGTAGTTCTGTAATTTAACTAAAAAGTTGCGAATTATAAATGGCATTTCACGACCCATTTTTCATTTTTGAAGTAATCTTAGCTCGACCTTAACATTCGGAAGTCGCTGTAAATTTGCTTATCATTGCTCCCTCTTAGATTATGTCTGAACTTTATCTGCCATATAAGAATAGCCGTTTTCATTACACGCTCGAGGGCAATGGAAATCAGTTGCTTGTATGTCTTCATGGATTTGGTGAGTCGGCTATGCATTTCAAACCTTTGGTGCATGAACTGGGGCCGCAGTTTACCATTATAGCGATTGATATGCCGTTACATGGCAAAACGGAATGGCAGGAAAAAAGAGGTTTTGAAAAAAGGGACCTTGCTGCTATTTTGCAGGAACTACTGACACAGTACGGGTTTAACCGGTTTTCACTGCTGGGTTATAGCATGGGCGGACGATTAGCGCTATGTGCAGTAGAAAAAATGGCGGATAAGCTAGATAATCTGGTAATGGTGGCGGGGGATGGTCTACGAAATAATCCGTGGCATCTATTTGTTACACAAACTTACATTGGCAATAGGATTTTTAAATACAACACCTATCATCCACAGTTTTTCTTTTCTTTGATTAAGATTTGGCGCAAACTGGGATTGCTGAATGAAAGTGTTTACAAATTTGTACTGCATCGGATGGACCAACCGGAAAAACGGCGCCAGGTGTATGAGGTATGGACGATTCTTCGTCATATGATGCCGAACAAAAAGCTTTGCAAACAATTATTATCCCGATATAACGTTAATACCCTCCTGATATTCGGGAAGTATGACCGTGTGATTCCCCCGGAACTGGGAAAACGCTTTGTGGATGGTTCATTTCCCTGTAAAACAGTGATCCTTGAAAAAGGGCATCAACTGATTTCAACACAATTGGGGCTAGTTATTAAATCAAATTTATAAACCCGGATGCATTTTTTCTTATTCATTATGGTGGGGCTGGCCCTGGGCTATGGCGTACTGATGTTGTGGTACAGTCTTGGCTGGAAGCGACTGAAAAGCTTCACTGTTCCTGTCCCGCATACACTATCAACCCCTGTAACAGTTATTATTCCTGCCCGTGATGAGGAAGATAACCTGCCGGCATTGCTGGAAGCATTGAAACACCAAACTTATCCTGCTCATTTGCTGGAAGTTATTGTTATTGATGACTTTTCAACAGATAAAACGCCGGATATTGTCCGTAACTGCGGTGCTGCAAATATTCATCTCCTCCAGATGAGCCAGCATCTCGATAAACAACAACGACTAAACTCTTATAAAAAGAAAGCTATTGAAATCGCGGTAGGCCAGGCTTCCGGTTCGCTGATTGTTACCACAGATGCGGATTGCGTAATGGGACCGAAATGGATTGAAACGATTGTACAGTTTTATGAAGACAGACGTCCTAAATTCATTGCTGCTCCTGTAAGTTTTTATAAAGAGACAAACTTCTTCAAGAAGTTACAGTCGCTCGACTTCATGACCATGCAAGGCATTACTGGCGCCGCTGCCCAGTTGCAGGCCGGTACCATGTGTAATGGCGCCAACTTGGCTTATGAGAAAGATGCTTTCTATGATGTAGGTGGTTTTGCAGGTATTGATAATATTGCTTCGGGAGATGACATGCTCTTGATGTACAAGATCTTCAATGCTTATCCGGATGGTGTGATGTACCTGAAAAGTGACGATGTAATCGTACGTACGTTACCGGTAGATACCCTAAAAGGCTTTATGAACCAGCGTATTCGTTGGTCCTCTAAGGCAGATAAATATGAAGACAAGCGCATTACCTACGTATTGATGTTGGTATATTTCTTTAACATAGGCCTATTGGGAATGGGAATTGCCGCGCTATTCATGCCGGCGCTTTGGCCATGGCTCCTGATTTTGTTGCTGTTTAAAATTACTATGGAATTGTATTTCCTGTTGCCAGTGGCCAGTTTCTTCAATAAAAGCGGGCTCCTGGTTTGGTTTATACCCGGACAGATATTTCATATTCCTTATATTGTAATCGCTGGATGGCTGGGGAAGTTTGGCACGTATCAATGGAAGGGCCGCCAGGTCAGTTAAAAAATAATCTGCATTGTCTGCTTCGCAATCTTCATTTCATCGGCTGATGCGCAATAAAGGCGCGGTGGCTGGTCTTGTAATCGTAATTCTTTCCGTGCTTATCAGTATCGGTGCCTATTTCATAGCGCCGGATGATACACCCGATGCCAATCGTATGGTATTGGAAGTAGAAGGACAACATCCGGGATTCCGTATAAACATGTTGGCTATACGAAAAGATCAGGCGATTCCTGAAACAGGCTTCTTCCAGCGACTCACTTCTGGCAGGCCTTCGCCTTACACCTGGATTCCCGTTCGTTCTTGGGAGTTCAAAGATTCTGTTTTGTTAGTGCAGCATTATGTAGACGAGGCTACGTCGGTATCGGAACGTTATCCATTGGATGTGATCGTGTATGGGGGTAATCGCCCGGATCATGCCCCCTGGAGCGAATTGGCGCAAGCAATTAAGGATAAACAATTATTCCAACATACCTATTGGCTGGGAACGGACAAATTTGGCCGGGATATTCTCAGCCGGTTATTGATAGGTACCCGGGTGAGTTTGGGCGTAGGTATTATTGCCGTTATTATTTCGTTAACTATAGGCGTTTTCCTGGGAGCGGTAGCTGGCTATTTCGGTGGTCGTACGGACGATTTAGTAATGTGGTTGGTGAATGTGGTATGGTCGATGCCCACTTTACTGGTTGTTTTTGCCCTGACATTGGCTTTGGGCAAGGGTTTCTGGCAGGTATTCATTGCTGTCGGGCTGACGATGTGGGTTGGCGTGGCCCGAATTATCAGAGGGCAGATATTTTCCCTGAAACAGTTGGAATTCGTAGAAGCAGCGAGGGCGTTGGGTTATAGCCATGCACGCATCATCGTCAGACATATTCTCCCTAATATCCTGGGGCCAGTGATGGTAGTGGCTGCCGGCAATTTCGCGACCGCCATCGTAGTAGAGGCGGGGCTTAGTTTTCTGGGTGTGGGGGTACAACCACCGCAGCCATCCTGGGGCTTGATGATCAAAGAAAACTACAATTTTATCATCACCCATAATCCGGCCCTGGCACTCGCGCCGGGAGTTGCTATTATGTTGCTGGTATTGGCTTTCAATCTGTTAGGAAATGGTCTTCGGGATGCGCTGGATGTGAGAAGTAAAATTTGATTTACATGTGTAAAAAATTTAATTTTACTCATATTGCTAATGTTATGTTATTGAAAACCTACATCCCCGCTTTTTTACTACTTACAGTAGTGGTATTTGCATCCTGCAAGAAAAAGAACAATGGTTCAGATGCCCCGCCTTCCACACAGGAAGAAGCGTTGGTATATAGTTTCCAGGGAGTGGAAGAAGGCGCCTATAACCAGGCATTGGACAGCACTTTTACCTTTCAGATCAAGGTAACCTCCAAGTTGCCGCAAGGGGGAGTGGGTACCAAGCTGAATGTAGTGTCTGATCCGGCTGGAGTGGGCTTAGATCAATCAGCAGTTCCAGACAGTAAAACAGCGCTGTATAGTGTAACATTAAGTCATTTGAAGGAGCTTAAAACCTACAAGGTAACAGTGAACGTATCCTCCTTGAGTAATTCATCCAATACAGCCAGTCCAAAAATTTTCTACATTACAAACAAGAAGCCGCTGTAAGCCATTCGTATCAAAACGGAAAAATGAGTTAGGTTTGCAGGCTGGCAGACCAAGATATCCTTTTATGCAAATTGCTGTTAACGCTGCTTGCCTGCGCAGGGATCTTCCTGCAGATACAGGTGCAGTAGCTACTCAAATAATATTTACCCTTTGCCGGCAGCAGCCGGACCACCAGTTTACCTTCTTCTTTGATGGGGATATTCCCGCTGGAATGGAGTTTCCACCGAATGTCACCCCGGTAGTATTGCCGTTGCGTGGCAATAAGGCCTGGCATCTATACTGGTGGCTGGAATGGCAGTTACCTAGGGCCATGAAGGCTTTTAAGCCGGATTTATACCTGGGATTAGATGGCACACTGCCGTTGCGCAGCAAAATTCCGGCGACCCTCCTGATAAGGGACCTTTCTTTCCTGCTAGATGCCGGATTGCAATCCCCTAATCAGCAGAAGCGGTTGAAGAAAAATATGATGGATTACCTGTGGAGAGCCCGCAGCATCGCGATTTTATCTGAAACCACCCGGGAAGAGCTGTTGGATTATGCACCCTCCATCAAGAAAAAATTATGTCAGTTGGATATTGGTCTCAGCGACCTATATAAACCACTGGAATGGGATGATAGGGAAGCTGTAAAACGAGAATTTGCCAATGGAGCAGAGTATTTCCTCGTAACTGCGAGTATCCATCCCCGTAATAATATTATGCCGGTATTCAAGGCGTTTTCTGCCTTGAAGCGCAGACAGTTGTCCAGTATCAAACTGTTGCTGGCCGGATCCGCTACCGCAGCAGGACAGGATATTGTGGATGCCATGCCTTCCTATAAATTCCGGAATGATGTGATGTGGGTACCGGATGCCGATATGGAGACACTGGCTCGGTTGACGGGAGGGGCTTACGCCATGATTTATCCTAGTCGCCTAGATGGATTGGCACTTCCGGTTTATGCGGCCCAGCAGTGCCAGGTACCAGTGATCGCCATCGATGGGAAGGCCGCCAGGGAAGCCGGCGCCGACTCAGCGCTGTACTCTGATCCTGCCAACCTAGATGATCTGACCGAGAAAATGAGTCGTATCTACAAAGATGAACAGCTCCGATCCCTGTTATTATCTAAGATACCGCCGAGTAAGGCATTCAACAGTTGGGAGCGGGCAGCAGAGGAGCTCTGGCAGGCGATGACAGGCCGAATGCCGCAAAATCCCTAAATGATGCCTATTTTTGTGACCTTAATTTAAGAATCATGAGTACAACATCTACCATACAGATCCAGGTAGGCCTGGACGAAAATAAGATCCCGGAGTCCATTTTATGGAGTGCAACCGACAACAAAGAAGAGGTCATGGTGAAAGCCAAAGCCATGATGGTATCCTTTTGGGATCCAGCAGAAAGAGCAGCCCTGCGTATTGATCTGTGGACAAAAGATATGATGGTAGACGAAATGGCCGACTTCTTTTTCCAAACCATGATGACCATGGCAGATACTTATGTGAGAGCCACTCAATACAAAGACCAGGGAGAAGAACTGAGAACATTTGCACGCGAATTCTTCAAAAAATTCCAGGAGAAGCAAGCAGCAGAAACTAAATAATCCATTAAACTTAACCATATGTCATTAGAATTAAACATCAACGCAGAGATCAAAACTGCGATGCTGGGTAAGAAAGAAGCAGACCTCCGTGCACTGCGCGCTATCAAAGCGGCCATCCTGCTGGCCAAAACAGCAGAAGGTGGTTCCGGAGAATTGACAGAAGCAGATGAAACCAAACTGCTGCAAAAATTGGCCAAACAACGCCGCGATTCCCTGGAAATCTTCCAGCAGCAGAACCGTCAGGACCTCGCTGTAAAAGAAGAAGAGGAACTGGTGGTGATCGAGCGCTTCCTGCCTAAACAAATGGATGAAGCAGAACTGCGTGCAGCACTGACTGAAATCATCGCTAGCGTAGGCGCATCTTCTCCTGCTGATATGGGCAAGGTGATGGGTGCTGCTACCAAGCAACTGGCAGGTAAGGCGGATGGAAAAGCTATTTCCGCCATGGTAAAGGAATTACTGAAATAATATATCTGGCAGGTTTTACCGCCTGCCAGCTCCTGTTTTACGCATGCCTATAGATGTAGTTTTTGCTGCCCTCATGGTTTTTGCGGTCTATAAAGGATATACGCGGGGACTTATTGTAGCCGTGTTTTCCGTAGTAGGCCTGGTTTTAGGGATGGCAGCAGCCCTTAAACTCAGTTCAGCAACAGCATTGTACGTGCAGCGCCACTGGAATGTGCATTTTATCTGGCTGCCTGTACTTTGTTATATTTGCCTCTTTACCGTGGTGGCATTGCTGGTAAGGCTGGGAGCCACCGCTCTGCAGAGAGTGGTAGAAGCGGTTTTATTGGGTTGGCTGAATAAATTAGGAGGTATTTTATTGTACAGCCTGGTTTTTATCATAATTTACAGCGTCTTGTTGTGGATTGCCAACCAATTATACTGGCTGAGTCCCGAAACCAAGTTGCAGTCTGTAGTATATCCCTATATTGAAAAAGTAGGTCCGTGGGTATTGAATAATACCGGAAAGGTGATACCTGTTTTCAAAGATATATTTACCCAGTTGCAAACTTTCTTCGATGGAGCAGCCCGTCATATACCGTCTAGTTGACTCTCTGCAAAGATTATTTAGATTAATAAAAAGATTTATTTTAGCGTAAAATTGACTTTCAAGATTTGGCAATGGATTACGAAATCAAAACACAGGGTAAATTTAGTTTTATAGAAGAAGGTGAGGGAGAACCGTTGTTACTATTGCATGGCTTATTTGGTGCGTTGAGTAACTTCTCGCACATGATTGAGTATTTCAAGCAATATAATAAGGTGGTCATCCCTATGCTGCCCCTGTATGATTTAAATATCCTGGAAACATCCGTTGGCGGCCTGGCTAAATTCGTACATAAGTTTGTCGAAGCTAGAGGATATACCAACATTAACCTGCTGGGGAACTCCCTCGGAGGCCATGTGGCACTTGTATATCTGCTGAAGCATCCAGAAGCACCAGTAAAATCACTGATTCTTACCGGTAGCTCAGGCCTGTTCGAAAACGGTATGGGAGAAACCTATCCTAAACGCGGCGACTACGAATATATCCGCAAGAAAGCAGAACTGACCTTCTACGATCCAGCGGTGGCTACCAAAGAACTGGTAGATGAAATGTTCGAGATCGTGAATAACCGCCTTAAAGTGATTAAAATCATTACCCTGGCTAAATCGGCTATCCGCCATAACCTGGGTGAAGAGCTGGCAGAGATTAAGCAACCAACTATGCTGATCTGGGGTAAAAACGATACCATCACTCCACCAATGGTAGCCGAAGAGTTCCAAAAACTCATCCCTAACTCCCAACTCGAGTTTATCGATAAGTGTGGGCATGCTCCTATGATGGAAGTTCCTGGTGAATTCAATGAAATCCTTCGCAAGTTTTTGATGAGCCTCCAGAACACATCTACCAACTAATTGGTATTGAATAGTGTAACAATGTTAGCATAATGCAGTAAGGCATTCACAGCCTGTTCATGGAATTTCTTTTTCTGTTGGGATTTTCTTTGTTATTATTGTAGTAAGAATACACGACGATGATTGCCAAAGAACTCATATCCACCACCATACCCGTCCTGCATCAAACAGATTCAGGATCTGAGGCGTTGCGGTTGATGAACGAGTTTCATCTTACGCAACTCCCGCTGGTTGTGGATGGAAAGTATGTGGCGCTCTTGGAAGAAGATAACGTCCTGGATTGGGACGATCCAGAAATCCTCCTGGAGTCAGCCGCTATCAATGGCGTCAAACCAGCAATTCCTGAACAGGCTCACCATCTGGAAGCACTCAAACTGTTTTACGAATACAAATTATCTGTCCTGCCAGTTGTTAATAAAGAAAACGACTATCTGGGACTGATTACGAAAGATACGCTGATAGCTGCTCTTGCGCAGTTCAATGCCGTGAAAGATCCTGGAGGTCTTATCGCATTGGAAATGGACGCTCGAGATTATAGTCTCAGTGAAATTGCTCGCATCGCTGAATCCAATGATGTGAGCATCCTCAGTGTACAAACGCTTACCGATCCCCAAACCGGCCGCTTAGAAGTGCTGCTCAAAACCAATCGCCTCGATCTACAGGGGCTGATAGCCACTTTCGAACGCTTTAGCTACACCATCAAATACCTCTTTTCCGAAGTACAGGAAGAAGATCTCGTTAAAAAGAATTATGATTTGCTGATGAATTATATCAGCATGTAATTTCCATCGCCAAATTGTTATATTTGGTTTTCTTCATCAACGCTTGATGCCTACATGCTGAGACACTGCTGTTTACTGCTGGTCATATTGTGCCTGCTCGGAGATCTGTTGCCAGTGGCAGCCCAGGATACTACGGCTACTACTGCCAACAAAGGCGGCTACCTGATCGTACGCCATATCAATGTGACGGGAAATAAGAAAACACGTACCTCCATCATCCTTAGAGAGCTGAATGTGGTTCCCGGAGATACCATCTACCTAAATAATCTGGCAGAAACGCTGGAAGAAAATAGAAAGCAACTCCTCAATACCTCCCTCTTTCTCAATGTTACCGCCAATGTTGTCAACTGGGAAGGCGAAGAAGCAGACATCACTTTTGATGTTTGGGAGAGATGGTATACCATCGCTGTGCCGGTGCTTAAACTGGCAGACCGTAACTTCAATCAGTGGTGGGTGGAAAAAAAGCATAGCCTGAGCCGCGTCAATATTGGATTAAAAGGCACGCAGGGAAATCTCACCGGCCGTAACGACGCCCTTTATGCCGCCATCCAATTTGGCTATACGCAGCGTATCGTCTTTCAATACAGCGTACCTTATATCGATAAAAAATATCAACATGGACTGGGCATCCTGTTTTCGTATAGTCGAAACAGGGAGGTGAACGATAGTACTTCCTTCAATAAACAACTATTTTTCCGCCAGGATGATTTTGTAAGACAGGTTTATAATATAGGGCTGACTTATAGTTATCGGCCGGGAATTAATACACGGCATCAGGCAACTTTGACCTATAATTATGAAGAAGTTGCTGATTCTGTATTACTTATAAATCCAAATTACCTGGGAGACGGCCGTAAACGGGCCCAATTCCTGGACCTCGTTTATCGGGTGACTTACACCCAAGCGGATAGTTGGCAGTATCCGCTCAGAGGGATTCACTTGTTGGGGGAGATTGGGAAGCGAGGCTTTGCAGGATTAAATGACGTCAATGATGTGCATATCCGCATCAATGCAGCTAAATACTGGCAGTTATATGCGAAAACCTACTTTGCACTTGGACTACGCAGTCAGGCTAAATTCGGGGCACAGCAGCCATATATAAACCGTCAGGCTTTGGGATATTCAGATGATTACCTGCGTGGGCTGGAGTATTATGTAATAGACGGTACCAGCTTCGCTATACTGAAGAGCACCTTGCGTCAGGAAGTGCTTTCCACCCGTTTCAGACTTCCGATTGTGCCTAAGAAATTCAGTGCAGTACCACTAAGAATATTTGTAAAGGCTTATGGAGACACGGGCTATAGTTATTCGAAGTTCCCTGGTAATGGTACGCTGAATAATCAGATGCTATATACCGGTGGAGTAGGGCTAGACATCGTTTCATTCTATGATACTTGTTTGCGTATAGAGTACAGTGTTAACCAGTTAGGTCAAAAAGGACTATTTTTACACACGAGTATAGATATGTAAAGTTAATAGGTATGCAGGTAGCACTTTATAGCCGTGGTTTTATTACTGAAGACATTTCAAACATCCGATTATTGCTGGATGAACTGAATCGCGCAGAGATTACGGCGATTATTTATGAACCATTCTACCGAACCCTACAACAACATATCCCTTTTGATACCGCTCCTGAAGTATTTTCCCGTGCAGAAGAGTTGCCTGGCCGTATAGAGTTCCTCATCAGTTTGGGAGGGGATGGTACCCTATTGGATACTGTTTGCTATGTCCGCGATACAAATATTCCTGTGATAGGAATCAACTTCGGGCGACTTGGATTCCTGGCCAGTATTGGTAAAGATGAGATTCATGCCTTGGTACAGGCGTTGTTACACCGTACTTATGTGGTAGATCAGCGTAGTTTATTGCACCTGGATGCAAACATCCCGTTATTCGGGGAGATTCCCTATGCATTGAATGAATTCACCATTCACAAGAAGGATACTTCTGCGATGGTGAAGATCCATACTTATCTCAACGGAGAGTTTCTGAACACCTATTGGGCGGATGGATTGATTGTGTCTACCCCAACTGGGTCTACGGGATATTCTTTGAGTTGTGGCGGTCCGATTGTGTTTCCAGATGCTGGCAACTTTGTGATTACCCCGGTGGCCCCTCATAATTTAAATGTAAGACCAATCATTGTCCCGGATAATAATGTGATTTCTTTTGAAGTAGAGGGCCGTAGTGATCAATTTCTCTGTACCCTTGATTCCAGGATGGAAACGATTGATAACCATGTCCAACTGGCTATACGAAAAGAGACCTTCAAATTGAGTCTGTTGCGTTTGGACGATAGTAATTTCCTGCATACCCTGCGTAATAAGC
Organism: Chitinophaga sp.; assembly: GCF_019236475.1. Lineage (GTDB taxonomy): Bacteria > Bacteroidota > Bacteroidia > Chitinophagales > Chitinophagaceae > Chitinophaga. The sequence goes on along the minus strand of NZ_JAFAIX010000012.1, from coordinate 330,618 downwards.
TGTTGTGGGGTATTGATGCCCGGAATATGATTAAGATATAATGGGCGCCCAAAAAATTCCTCTGTCACATATTAAATAAATCCCGCATTATAGCGTTTAAGTATAACTGATTTATGCTGAAAACATTTTTTTATCCTGGGAACTTCGTATTTGCGGTGCTGTTAGCGTCAGGATTATTGCTGGCCAACACTGTTAAAGCGCAAAATGAGCTGGAATATGTGGGGGAGTTGGGAGTATCAGTTGGCGCAGCACAGTATTTTGGCGATTTGAATACGAGATTTTCTTTGAAAACGCCCAAGCCGTCGGTGGGTATTTACTACCGGAAATACATGAACGATTATATTGGGGTGCGGGTGCATGGCCGGTTTATGCAACTGGGGTATTCTGATGCCTATAATAAAAATGAGTTTGAGCGCAGGCGTAACCTGAGTTTCAATACCAATTTATACGAACTGGCTTTACAGGGGGATTTCAACTTTTTTCGGTTTGAGCCAGGCTCACTAGATAAGCGTTTCTCTCCTTATTTCACGGGAGGGCTCTCTGGTTTTCATTTTAATCCATATGCCTACTTGGATGGGCAGAAATATTACCTGCAGCCGTTACATACGGAGGGACAGGGGAGTGCCTTGTACCCGGACCGCAAGCCATATAGTTTATTTTCTTATGCCTGGCTGATAGGCGGAGGGTTCAAGTATAATATATCAAAAAAAGTGAATGTGGCCTTAGAGGCCGTATACCGGTATACTGGTACGGATTATTTGGATGATGTAAGTACTACCTATGCTGGGCCGGGGGCGTTTCCTCCGTTGGCAAATGGGCAGCCAAGTGTGGCTTACCAGTTACAAGATAGGTCCGGGGCGACGGGTACGCCAATCGGTGTACAGGGCCGTCAGCGGGGGAATAGCCGCGATAAAGATCAATATCTCACCATTGAACTCTCGATAAGCATATTATTTACCTCCTACCACTGTAAATTTTAGATACCTTTGCCGGGCTTTCTACCGGCAGACCAAGTTTCCCGTTAAACAGCCGAACAATACCTGCGAAAAGCTGAAAAAGCCCGCTGGTGTTGACTTCGCTGTTAAAACTACGTTAAAACCCCCTGCCGTGTTTGGCCAAAAAAGTCATTACTCTATTTTTGTATCTTTGCACACTTTTAGTAAATCTGTATAATCTGTAATAATACGCCTGACACAAATGAGTTTGAAGGATAAATTGGACTTACAACGGCTACCGAAACATATCGCCATAATCATGGACGGGAATGGTCGTTGGGCAAAAGAGAGGGGACAAGACAGGCTGTATGGGCATCATGAAGGAGTAGAAAGTGTGCGAAATATAGTTGAAGCCTGTGCGGAACTAGGAATAGGCTATCTTACCCTATACGCTTTTTCAACCGAGAACTGGGACCGCCCAGTTTATGAAGTAAATGGCATAATGGAACTGTTGGTAAACACTATCCGTAAGGAAGTGAATACCCTCTCTAAAAATAATATCAGGCTGAATGTGATCGGGGACCTGGCGATGTTGCCAGGCCAGGCACGGCAAGAAATGGAGGAGGCGATAGCGCTTACCAGCCATAACACCGGTCTGAACCTGATCATGGCCCTTAGCTATAGCGCCAGGTGGGAAATTGTGAATGCGGCCAAAAAAATTGCAGCTGATGCCCAAAAAGGTATGCTGGACCCGGCAACAGTTTCCGCCGATGTATTCGAGAAATATCTCTGTACTGCCGGATTACCTGATCCGGAATTGATGATCCGTACCAGTGGAGAATGCCGGATCAGTAATTTCCTTTTATACCAGTTGGCTTATGCGGAACTGTACTTTACAGATACCCGTTGGCCGGACTTCCGCAATGAGAATCTTTACGAAGCCATCTTAAATTACCAAACCAGAGAAAGGCGTTTTGGCAAAACAAGCGAACAAATTCAGCAGAATGAAGAAATTATTTCCTAAGGGCCTGTTGGCTATAGCATTATGTGGTGCGGGAATGCGTGTATCTGCTCAGCAGAAAGATACCCTCCCACCAACACATGCTAATCCACCGGTTGAATTTCCCAGCAATGTGGGTACACCGCAACAATATGAGATTGCAGATATCACAATTGCTGGTACACAATACCTCGACAAATCATTGCTGCTGTCTCTGTCCGGCCTCAATGTAGGGGATAAGATCGTATACCCTGGCGGTGACCAGTTTGCAAAAGCGCTGCAAAACCTTTGGTCTCAGCGACTGTTTGCCGGTGGTGGTATCAATGTGACCAAAATCGAAGATGGTAAGATCTGGCTGGAAATAGAACTCGTGGAAATGCCTCGTATTGGTAGTTTCTCTTTCAGAGGTATCAAAAAAGCAGAAGCGGATGAAATCTCCGGTAAAGCTGGCCTCCGCAAAGGAAACGTACTCAGTGAAGGCGTTAAACAAAACGTCATCGGGGTTGTACATAAATTTTATGCTGATAAAGGCTTCGGCAACGCTACCGTAAGGGTGGATCAACGAATCGACAGTGGCGCGGTAAACAGTGCTGTTATCATTTTTACAATTGATAAAGGCAACAAAACCCGCGTAAGCACTATCAATATCGTTGATAACTATAATATTGCTGACAGCAGGCTGAAAAAGCGTATGAAAGGGACACATGAGATGACCCGCATCACGCTGCATCCTGATACCAAGGTAATTTATAAGGACTCAATCCCGGAGTCAGATCAATTCTGGCAGACCTACGGATTCCTGCAGCCTACTAGGGCACTGGAAAAGTTGGACCCTTATTTCCGCTTTAAATTGTTCAGTTCTGCCAAATTCAATGAAGCTAAATACATTGAAGATAAAGGCAAGATCATCGCGTACTATAACAAGAATGGTTTTAGGGATGCATTGATCGTAAAGGATACCACCTACAACAATGCTAGTAAGAACCTGAATGTAGAAATCCAGGTATCTGAGGGTAAAAAATATTATTTCGGGGATATTACCTGGAAAGGAAACGTAAGATATTCTGACTCTCTGCTGACCCGCATGCTGGGAATTAAGAAAGGAGATATCTATAACCTGGAACTGCTGGAAAAAAGATTAGGTAAACAAATGTCTCAGGAAGGTGGTGATATCACCGGTGCTTACATGGACTATGGTTATTTGTTCTTCCAGATTGATCCGGTTGAAACAGCCATCCACGGAGATACGATCGATTATGAGATCCGTTTGCGTGAAGGTCCGCAGGCTACCATTAAGGAAGTACGTATTGCTGGTAACGAAAAAACCAACGAACACGTAATCCGTCGTGAGTTGCGTACTATTCCAGGAGAGAAATTCTCTCGTCAGGATCTGATTCGTTCTAACCGTGAGATTGCCAACCTTGGTTTCTTCAACCCGGAGAAAATTGGTATGAACCCCGTACCTAACGTACAAGACGGTACTGTGGATATCGACTATACCGTAGAAGAAAAAGCCAACGACCAGTTAGAGCTTTCTGCAGGTTGGGGTGGTTATATCGGTCTGACCGGTACCTTGGGTGTTACGTTTAACAACTTCTCTTTACGGAATATCTTTAAGAAAGAGACTTGGGATCCTTTACCAAGTGGAGATGGTCAGAAACTGTCTATCCGTGTCTCTTCTAACGGTAAAGCATATCGTTCTTATAACTTTTCCTTCACCGAGCCTTGGCTGGGTGGAAAGAAGAGAAATCAGTTTTCTGTGAGCTTCTATAGCAGCTACCAGAATCCATATGCGTACAATGATTATTACAAACGCCTTTATAACGATACCACTACTTCACCAAACGGAAGTTTCCGCGTATTGGGTGCGTCTGTATCACTGGGTAAGCAGTTGAAATGGCCAGATGACTATTTCTCTCTGATTTATTCTGTGAACTATCAACAGTATAGACTGAGAAACTATAACTACTTCGGTATTCCAGGTTTCTCCAATGGTAATGCGAACAACGTCAACTTGAAACTGACCCTGGCGCGTTCTTCTGTGGATCAGCAGATCTTCCCGCGTAGTGGTTCCAACTTCATGTTGTCTGGACAGTTCACGCCGCCTTATTCTGTGTTTAATCCAAGCAAGAATTATCAGAACGAGCCAATTGCAGAACAGTTCAAATTTATCGAGTACCAGAAGTACCGCTTTAATGCAGAATGGTATGTGCCTTTGAGTAAGCCAATGGGTAGCGATAACAAACAGTTCGTACTGAAAGTGGCTGCTAAGTTTGGTTATATTGGTCGATACAACAACCGTACTACCCTGTCGCCGTTTGGTCGATTTGAGTTGGGTGGAGATGGTTTGAGCAACTTTGCTATCTATGATCGTGATATCATCTCTCAGAGAGGTTATCCGGTGTATTATACCTCTAATCCGGCTGTGAATCCGGAAAGCGGACAACCTGCAGGTTATGAAGGATTTACTGTATTCAACAAGTATGTGATGGAGCTGCGTTATCCATTCAGTCTGAATCCAAGTTCCACCATCTTTGGTTTGGCTTTCGTAGAGGCGGCGAATGGTTATCGTGATATTCAGGATTACAATCCGTTTAGGCTGCGTCGTTCTGCTGGTTTGGGTATGCGTTTCTATCTGCCAATGTTTGGATTGCTTGGGTTTGATTATGGTATAGGATTTGACAGACTGCAGCCAGGTCAGGGTCTGAAGAATGCGGCTAAGTTCACCTTTATGCTCGGTTTCGAACCTGAATAATGTGAAATAAATTATATATTGCAGGAATTAACTGGTCAAAAACAGGAAAGTCAAAAATCCATTGTAGCATGAAAAAACTATTTATTACCGCTGCCTTTATCCTGGCAGCAGCGTGGGGTGCAAGTGCGCAACGCTATTGTGTGATAGATACAAAATATATTCTCGAAAGTATTCCTGAGTACAAGGAATCGCAGAAGAAACTGGACGCTATTGCAGATCAATGGCAGAAAGAAATTGATGCGAAATTCCAGGAAGTGGATAAAATGTATAAGTCTTATCAGGCGGAGCAGGTAATGCTCACCGAGGAGCTGAAACATAAGCGGGAAGATGAAATCGTGGCAAAGGAAAAGGATGCCAAAGACCTCCAGAAGAAACGTTTTGGTTACGAAGGGGATCTTTTTAAGAAGAGAGAGGAATTAGTAAAACCTATCCAGGATAAGATTTATAATGCAGTGCAGAAAATGGCAGCCAGCAGAATGTATGATTTCGTGCTGGATAAGTCCGGAGGAGCAACTGTAATATTTTCAGATCCGAAGCTGGATAAAAGTGATGAGATTTTAAAATCACTGGGCGTAAAGAAATAACTGGCACCTATTTTTTAACTATAAGTATTTAAATTTTTTTAAACACAGACAACATCATGAAGAAGTTCGTAATTATTGCTTTTGTGGCAGTAGCCGGTTTGTTCAGCGTAAATGCAAAGGCACAGTCCAAAATAGCGCATATCAACGCTCAAGCGCTGGTGACGGCTATGCCTGAAACTGCAAAGGCAGAAACTGAATTGCAGACATTCGCAAAAAGCCTCGAAGGGGATGGTAAAGCGATGTACGATGAGTATCAGAAAAAACTGGCTGAATTCAACGATAAAGCTGCTAGCATGACTGATAACATGAGAGAAATCAAAGGTAAAGACCTGCAGGATATCCAGAAACGTATCCAGGACTATAGCGAGGCTTCTCAGCAAAAAATTCAGGAAAAACAAGCTCAATTGCTGAAACCTATCTACGATAAAGCACGTAAAGCAATCGAAGATGTAGCTAAAGAAAAAGGTTACGGTTATGTAATCGACAACAGCAACGGTATGCTGCTGGTTTCCCCTGCTGGCGATGATATCCTCGCTGCAGTTAAGACTAAAATGGGTATTAAATAATTGATTATTAGCATATTATAAATGGAATGTGGTGAAAATCCACATTCCATTTTTTATTTTCTGGCTAAAATTTTCACTTTTCAAAAAAATCTGCTACCTTTGCCTTCCGTTTTAAAAAACAGTTTCCCATTACGGGAGGTTTTAGTATAGTACAGGTAAAAACAAATAAAAGAAATGAAACGTACTTTTCAACCGCATAACAGACGCAGAAAGAGCGTTCACGGCTTCAGAAAGAGAATGGAAACTGCTAATGGCCGCAAGGTACTGGCATCCCGTAGGGCTAAAGGTCGTAAGAAGCTGACTGTTTCTGACGAGCGTAAGCTGAAATAATTATAGTAGCTAAATACTATTTGCCATAAAGACTTATTCTTTTAAACAGGAAGAAAGGTTAAAAAGCAGAAAACTTATTGAAACGCTTTTTCGAGAAGGAAAAGCGTTTTCTGTTTTTCCCTACAGGGTGGTCTATATGCTGGTGGATGATTTACCAGTCAATAGATTCCCTGTACAGGTGGGTTTTAGCGTCTCTAACCGTAAATTTCCCCGGGCAACAGACCGTAACCGGGTGAAACGTCTCTCCCGCGAGGCCTGGCGCCTGCAAAAACAGGATCTACACGACAAGCTCAGCACGCAGTCGCGAAAACTGGCTGTCTTCCTAATCTATACGGATAAAAATATCGCTCCGTTTTCCACCATTCAAGGCAAAATTTCGGTAATTTTAAAGAAATTGGCAGCCATCGGTGAGCCTCCTGCTCCCACAACTGCCACTCATTCCTAATCGATAATTCTTGAATATGAACCGTGTAGTGCGTTGGTTGAGTTATCCCTTTATATTCCTCATCAAACTATATCAATGGCTTATCTCCCCATGGCTGGGAGCTAAATGCCGTTATACCCCTTCCTGCTCCCATTACGGACTGGAAGCCTTCAAAAAATATGGCCTCTTCAAAGGCGGCTATCTCACCATAAAACGTATCTTGTCTTGCCATCCCTGGGGTGGCCATGGTTATGACCCCGTGCCATAACCTGCCAACGTTCATTTTTTCATCTTTCGACGATATTGTATGGGTAACTTCTTTACCAGGAAAAAGAAAATTATCGGCGGCCTCCTGGCGCTGCTGATCACTGCCACTGGCATCTTCGCTTTCGACGAAAACAATAAATACTTCCTTATAGCCAAAAATTTGGACCTTTTCGCCGCTTTCTACCACGAACTGGATACTTACTACGTGGATGATCTGCCGCCCGAAAAAACCATCCGTAAAGGCATGGAATCCATATTGGACGATACAGACCCTTATACCGATTTCATCGCGGAAGATAACCTGGATGAACTCAAGTATATGGCTACCGGAAAATATGGCGGCGTAGGCGCGTCTATCGGGACCAATGGAGAATGGACCAATATCACAGACGTTTATCCGGGAAGCCCAATGGATAAAGCCAATGTGAAACCCGGAGATATCCTGGAAAGCATGGACGGTCGCTCCCTTAAAAATATTCCACAAGATAGCATTAGCAAAATGCTGAAAGGAACTCCAGGAACCGCTATCGATATTGTGTTCAGAAACCCGGTTACTAATGCGGTTGCTACCAAAAAAATTGTACGCCAGGAAATCAACGTCAAAGCCGTGTCTTACTCCGGCTTCGTTAAAAACGATATCGGTTATATCAAAATGACCCAGTTCACCGAAAATAGCGGGAACATGGTTCGTAAGGCTTTTGAGCAACTGAAACAACAAAACCCTTCCATGAAAGGTGTTATCCTGGACCTTCGGGGAAATCCAGGCGGCCTGCTGGATGAGGCAGTGATTGTTGCTAATACCTTCGTAGATAAAAATAAACTGATCGTAAGTACTCGCGGAAAAGTGAAAAACTGGGATCGTTCTTATGAGACGACCGGTAATCCTGCGGATAGTCATATACCGTTGGCAGTCCTGACAAATCATTCTTCTGCTTCTGCATCTGAAATTGTTGCAGGATCTATACAGGATTTGGACAGAGGTATTATCGTAGGCCAGCGTTCTTATGGGAAAGGATTGGTGCAAACTACCCGCCCGCTGCCATATAATACCAAACTGAAAGTGACTACTGCTAAGTATTATACGCCTAGTGGACGCTGTATTCAGGCGATTGACTACTCGCACCGCAATGATGACGGCAGTGTGGATTTTGTAGCCGACTCCTTGCGTAAAACTTTTAAAACTGCGAGTGGACGTGTAGTGAAAGATGGAGGTGGAATCGAGCCTGATGCAAAAGTGGAACCCGCTTATCTCAGCCAGGTGGCTGTCTCCCTAATACGTAAACAATACATCTTTGATTACGCCACACAATATTATTACCATCATGCTAAAATAGCTTCAGCCGCTACTTTCAGCCTGACGGATCAGGAATTTAATGATTTCGAACATTTCCTGGATAACAAGGATTACAGTTATAAAACACGTAGTGAAGATGCGTTGGAATCCTTCAAAACCACTGCTCGTAAAGAGAAATATTACGATGCCGTTTCAAAGGATCTGGAAGTGTTGGAGCAAAAATTGAAGCACGATAAAAAACAAGATTTCCTGAAGAACAAAGATGAAATCAAACGCTTGTTGGAAGAAGAGATTGTAAATCGTTATTACATGCAAGAAGGCCGCATTGCGAAAGGCTTAACGAATGATAACGAAGTAAACAAGGCGATCAGCCTGTTGTTGAATCAAGCGTCTTACAAGAAGATGTTATCCACTTCTGCATTGAACTAATTAGCCATAAAGAGGCTGTATAAAAGGACCGAAATTGACATCTGTGACGTCAATTTCGGTCCTTTTATTTTTTGTTGTCCCTGCCCATCGGGCAGGGACAACAAAAAGAAGATTGTTGCCTTCATTTAATGCCTGCTGCCATTTGTCCCTCCGTTTTGCATTATTCCCTTATTGTGTTTATATTAACCAATCATCATTTTATCACCTAAAAGGGTAAGCATGCCAGTAAATTCCAACGAAAACTCCCGCCGGAATTTTATTAGCAAATTGGCCAAAGGAGTGGTAGGGGCGTCTCTACTGCCAAACATCCTCACGGCTGCTGATAAAAAGCGGAACATTGAATCACTCTCACGACTAAACGAAAAGTACAGCGCAAACGATCACATCCAAGTAGCATTGATCGGAGCTGGTGGTATGGGCACCGCAGATGCCAATACCGCTATTACAGTGCCAGGTGTTAAGCTGGTAGCTGCATGCGACCTGTACGACGGCCGCCTCGCCGATGCCAAAAAGAAATGGGGCAGCGACATCTTCACCACGCGTAACTATCATGAAATTCTGGACCGCAAAGATATTGATGCGGTTATCATCGCAGTACCTGACTTCTGGCATAAGGAGATTTCTGTAGCAGCCATGAACAAAGGAAAATCTGTTTACTGTGAAAAACCTATGGTGCATGATATCACAGAAGGCCCTGCGGTGATTGATGCGCAACAACGCAATAAAGTAGTGTACCAAGTAGGTAGCCAGGGCATGAGTTCCTTGGGTAATGAGAAAGCCAGACAGTTGCTGAAAGAAGGCGCTATCGGGCATCTCAACTATGCAGAGGGATTCTGGGCTCGCATGTCGCCAACCGGCGCCTGGCAGTATCCTATCCCTGCAGATGCATCCACGAAAACAGTTGACTGGGATGCCTATCTGAAAAATGCGCCTAAGCGTGATTTCGATCCATTGCGCTTTTTCCGTTGGCGTAACTACCGCGACTATGGTACCGGCGTTTCTGGAGACTTATTCGTACACCTGTTCTCCAGTCTACATTTCGTTACAAATTCCATTGGTCCTAATAAAGTAATGGCCACTGGTGGATTGCGTTATTGGAAAGATGGAAGAGAAGTACCGGATATTATGTTAGGAATGTTTGATTATCCGGAGACAGCCGTTCATCCAGCTTTTAACCTTTCACTCCGTGTCAATTTCGTAGATGGCACTGGTGGTACCAATTACCTGAGAATGGTGGGTAGCGAAGGCTCTATGACAGTAGAATGGGATAAGGTGACGCTTTACAAAAATCGGAATGAAGTAGATGCCAACGATCCGCTGACTGCTACTAAGAATAGTGGCGGCAATGCTGGGAAATCGTATGTGTATGACCGTAAGTCGATGTTGCCACCGGATAAATTGATTTACGAAGCAGAGCAAGGTTATAAAGGCGCGCATTTTGACCACTTCTATAATCTCTTCAATGCGATGCGTAACAATGGAAAAGTAGCAGAAGATCCGTTATTCGGTTTCCGTGCTGCTGCGCCTGCATTGCTGTGTAACGACAGCTATTTCTCGAATAAGATTATTCAATGGGATCCTACAAATCTTAAAGTAGTAAGCTGATAAAAATATCTGAACATGAAAAAACTGATAGTACCTGTATTATCTGCAGTAGCCATTGCCACCGCATCCTGCGGTGGTGGCACTCCACACAACGCGAAAGATGCTGTAGCTGTAAAAGCTGATACGGCAGCCGTTACGAAGGAAATAGCCGCTGATACAGACAACGTTTTATCCGATGCAGAGAAAAGAGACGGATGGCAGTTGTTATTCAATGGTAGAAGTAAAGATGGCTGGCATGGCTATAAAGGCAAAACTACTGATACGTGGGTGGTGGATTATGGTTTGCTTCATTGCTTGGGTAGTGCCACTGATAAAAGTGATAAGCGCGCTGATTTGACTTCAGATAGTAGCTATGAAAATTTTGAACTGAATGCCGACTGGAAACTAGCTCCTAAAGGGAACAGTGGTATTATGTACCTGGTGTCTGAAGAATTCGAAGCACCTTATTTGAGTGGTCCGGAATATCAGATCATCGATGATAAGAATTTCCCGGAGAAGCTGGAAGACTGGCAGAAAACCGGCGCCAACTATGCGATGAATCCACCGCTGGTAGCAGCTTCCAATCCAATCGGAGAATGGAATCATACTAAGATTATTGTCAACAAAGGTCATGTAGAACATTGGCTGAATGGACAGAAAACTGCTGAGTATACCATGGGTAGTGCAGAGTGGAAAAAGAATAAAGAGACAGGTAAATGGAAAGATGCGAAAGGTTATGGTATGACGAAGAAAGGTAAGATCGCCTTACAGGATCACGGCAGTGAGATCTGGTTTAAGAATGTGAAGTTGAAAGAGCTGAAATAAGTAGTTATTAAGTAAGAATAGGGCTGACCTAAACCGGCTGCTAGGCGGATGATTCGCTGAGTTAGTAGTCAGTTTATGTCGGCCCTATTTGTTTATTTTCTATTGTCGTGGTAGAAGGCGGTATTATAAGACCTTGCTACCAGTTTATAATCTTTTGCGTGCAGGAATTTATAGAGTGGGCCATTAAGAGAGTCAGACACATCGCTCATTAAATCTTCTACCAGTAAGTATTCCGGGCGATATTTATCCCAGTTATTGGATTGTAGCACTTGGAGGTCGAGTCCTTCCACATCTACAGACATAAAGTCGATATGTTGACCAGCGGGTAGATGTTCCTGCAGGATATCTTCCAGGGTAACGGTTTGTAGTTCCTTTACATCCGTGATTTTATAATTGTTTTTACCGTCTTTTGAGAGGGCTTCTTTTTCGCTGAAAGTATTGAGTGCAGGCTCATTGAAGATATAGAACTTCAGGACTTCTTTTTTATCGGATACTGGAACTTCCAGGTTAATATCTCTGGGGCGTTTTTTCTGGAATACTTGCATACTGCCAGGCATAGCGTCCACGTTGATACCGTGCCAACCGTCGAGGTAGAAGCGATAGGTATTGGAGAACCTGATAGGGTGATGCGCGCCGATATCTACGAAGAAGCCATCGGTTTTTTTACCGACGAATCTGCGTAGGATCATATCTTCTCCTTCCTGGGCAAAGGAGAATTCGCTGTATTTCAGGTTATCCAGCGTAAAGTTTTTAAGTAGCCGGCGTAATTTGCTGAGTTTGGAATTACGGGCAGGTTGATGTTGCATGAAAAGGATTTGTCTGGAAGCTCAAGATAAAATAAAAAAATCCTCCGGGTGGAATACCAGGAGGATTTTTATTTGGAAAAGGAGATTAAGCTTTTTCGAAGCGTGCTTCAACCGCTTTCCAGTCAACCACGTTCCAGAAAGCAGCCAGGTATTCTGGGCGGCGGTTCTGGTATTTCAGGTAGTAAGCGTGTTCCCACACGTCAACACCGAGGATAGGAGTGCCTTTTACTTCAGCGATATCCATCAGTGGGTTATCTTGGTTTGGAGTAGAGATAACTTCCAGTTTGCCATCTTTTACGATCAGCCATGCCCAACCGGAACCGAAGCGTGTAGCGCCGGCAGCGTTGAATTTTTCTTTAAAGGCATCGAAAGAACCGAAAGCGCTGTTGATAGCTTCTGCTACTTTACCGGTAGGTTGACCACCTGCGTTAGGCGCGATGATAGTCCAGAAGAAGCTATGGTTCCAGTGACCGCCGCCGTTGTTTCTAACAGCAGGGCTGATTTTACCAGCGTTAGCAACCAGCTCTTCCAGGGATTTGTTTTCGTTTTCTGTACCGGCGATAGCCTTGTTCAGATTGTCTACATAAGCCTGGTGGTGCTTACCATGGTGAATTTCCATTGTCAGTTTGTCGATATGTGGTTCTAACGCGTCAGTGGCGTATGGTAAGCTCGGAAGTGTAAATGCCATAATTCTGTTTTTTATGGGTTTATAATATTTTTTTAGAGATAGTCGCCAAATTTACTGCCTATCTGGCTAAAAATCAATTAAGAATTTCGATAGCCACATTGATTTAATAGATATATTAGTTAATCCAGGGGCTTGATAGGCTTGGACATATGATTTTTTATTTTAAATTTACAGGTACTCGGTTTAACAGGACGTAACAACAGGCAATTTTCGTGTATGCCTGGCAGTTGTGAGTTACCTATTGTTTGTTTAAAACGTTTAGTATGCAGACAGCCTCTGATTTAGGGCAAAACTTTTCCCTCTCCGCCTTGCAGAAGGAGAACGACCAATTAAAGAATCGCGTGCAATGGCTGGAAAGTATCTTGCATCATGTGCCTGCCATGCTGTATAGTTATGATAACAACAAGAAAAGTATAACCTGGTGTAATCAGGGATTGGCGGAAGCATTTGGTTATACCCCCGCCGAGATGGTTGGATTGGGAATGGATTTTTTCCGTCACATCATGCATCCGGATGATTTCAAACTAGCTGCAGTAGCGCAACAGGCATTTCGGAGTAATCGCAAGCAATTTGGAGGAATGGCGCGTATTCGGCGGAACGGAGAAACGGACTATCGTTGGTTGTTGGGATTGGAAGTACCATTTACACAGAACGAGCGGGGAGAAGTAGTAGAGATTATCTGCGCTTTTCTGGATCTAACAGGTGCGATGGATACTAATGCCGCAATGGCGGATGCGCTTTCTGAAATACTCCGTCGTCAGAATGAAAGCCTATTAAATAAACTGACAGCCCGCGAAAAAGATGTGTTGGCCCTAGCTGTGCGGGGATTGAATAATAAAGAGATAGCCAGTTCGTTGAACCTTAGTCGTTATACTGTTGAAACCCATCGAAAGAATATCCGTTTGAAATTAAAAGTGAGGAATAGTACTGAACTGGTTTCCCTTGCCAGGAAAATTGGGTTCTAAGGAATCATTAGGTGAAAATAGTATCGGTTTTTGCTGAAATAACAACTGTCCGTTTTTGCAGTGCAAAATTGCATCAATTGCAAGAAAAATATAATATAAATTATATATTTCTGAAAACCAGGGATTAAGAAATCGAGTGGCTGATATTTATTGCTAAACTTTGCTAAAAAAAATCGAAAAATACCCAAGGTTGGGTATTTGCTTGCTTTTGAATCTCCACTAATTTAGTAAAATAATATTATGTATGTTATTTAAACATCATAGTATGATTATTAGCTGAAACACCCCTATCACTATGATAACCGAGGAACGAGCATTCTATATTTTGCAACTGGAACAATCTGCTACGTCGGAAGAAATTGTAGCACGTTATGAAAGTTTGAAGGATCAGTACAGGAAAATCAAGGATGAAACAGAGGATCTGAGAACCCGGCTTGCATATCAATTGAAACAAATTGAATTAGACGATGTATTCATATATTTTAGAAGAAAGCAAAGGATCTGACTAGCTTTTTGCAATTTTCATTCGTTGTGTTTTTAAGCTCAGTTTCATCCATTGTTTGTCTTCTTGCACAAACAGCCCTCTTGATAACCCCTATGCACCTGCCCTTATCTCATCCTGGCGGGTAAGTTTTATTTATTATATTTATGGATCATAACCCTACCTAAACACAATTGTTATGCAAGTAGTAAGTATTGTAATTGTAGTATTAATCCTATTAGTGCTATTATCATGTTTTGTGGCCGTACAGCAGGGTACCATTGCCGTTACCACCATTTTCGGAAAGTATAACCGTATACTTCATCCTGGATTGAATTTCAAAATTCCCGTTATTGAAAAGGTATTCAAAAGAGTATCTATTCAGAACAGATCTGTAGAGCTGGAGTTCCAGGCGATCACTATTGACCAGGCGAATGTGTATTTCAAAGCCATGTTGTTATATTCCGTATGGAACCAACAGGAAGAAACCATTAAGAATGTGGCGTTTAAATTTATGGATGAACGTAGCTTCATGCAGGCGCTGGTGCGTACTATTGAGGGCTCTATCCGTGGATTTGTGGCTACCAAAAGACAGTCGGAAGTACTGGGGCTGCGTCGGGATATTACAGAACACGTAAAAGAACAGATTGATGTAACCTTGGAGGACTGGGGATATCACCTGCAAGATTTGCAAATGAACGATATCACCTTCGATGATGCGATCATGAAATCTATGGCGCAAGTAGTATCTTCTAACAACTTGAAAGCGGCTGCTGAAAACGAAGGTCAGGCATTGCTGATCACTAAAACCAAAGCTGCGGAAGCAGAAGGTAACGCTATCAAAATCGCCGCAGAAGCAGAGCGTCAGGCTGCCCAGCTCCGTGGTATGGGTGTGGCCTTATTCCGTGAAGAAGTGGCTAAAGGTATGAGTCTTGCTGCTAAAGAAATGCAACAAGCAAACTTGGATACCTCTGTCATACTCTTTTCTATGTGGACAGAAGCCATTAAAAACTTTGCTGAAAACGGCAAAGGCAACGTGATTTTCTTGGATGGATCTGCGGAAGGAATGGAACAAGTTATGAAGCAGATGATGGCCATGAATAAACTGATGATGACAGAAGAACATAAATAAGAAACTGTATAAAAAAAAGAAAAAACGCATTGACGTCGCAGACGTCAATGCGTTTTTTCTTTTTGCGTTGTCCCTGCCCAGAGGGCAGGAGAGCTTGAAGGTTATTTTCTTCTGGATTCGAAGAAAGTTTTCATGAGCGTAAGACTTTCTTCTTTACATGGACCTTCTTCCAGCTTAGTTTTAGGATGGAAGGGAGATGTATTTCCCGTCGACCTTCGATAGCTATTTTTATCATCCGGTGCCGCATATACGATGCGTCCTATTTTGCTCCAGTAGAGGGCTCCCGCGCACATCAGGCAGGGTTCTACCGTTACATATAAGGTAGCATCCATCAGGTATTTACTGCTAAGTGTATTGAAAGCAGAAGTGAGTGCAATCATCTCCGCGTGAGCGGTACAGTCATTCAATCTTTCTACCTGGTTATATCCTCTTCCGATAATCCGGTTATTCAGCACTACTACGGCGCCGATAGGCACTTCCCCTTCATCGAAGGCTTTGCGTGCTTCTATCAGTGCCTGTTTCATGAAATGTAAATCGTCCATTCCGGTTATTTTATCATCTCCAGGAATTCGTCTTCAGTGAGAATTCGGATGGTATTAATTTTCTTTGCTTTTTCCAGTTTACTGCCGGCTTCTTCCCCTACAATCAAGTAGTTTAGTTTACTACTTACACCGCTGAGGATTTTACCGCCATGTTGTTCCACCATTTCCTCTGCCTCACTGCGTTTCAGCTTATGCAGGGTTCCTGTAAATAAAAAAGTTTGGCCACTCAATTCGCCGGTACCTGTAGCGGCGCTTTTGGTGTTTTCCATGTTGATGCCCAATTCAGCCAGCTTTTGAAGCATATGGATATTGTCCTGGTTACTGAAGAATTGGCGAATAGAGCCTGCCACTTTAGGCCCAATGTCTTCCAAGGCAAGGATTTGCTCTTCTGTGAAGTGTTGCAGATCCATGAGTTGAGAAACGGCATTGGCCAGCGTTTTGGCTGTCGTCTCCCCAACATATCTAATACCAAGGCCAAATATCAAACGGTGTAAAGGCTGGGATTTGGATTGCTCAATGGCCGTTTGGAGGTTGGTGAGCGACTTCTTACCAAATCCTTCCAGGGTACCTATTTTTTCAAAATCGAGTGTGTAAATTCCGGGGATATCCTTCATCAGGCCCATTGTATAGAACTTGCGGACATTACTTTCTCCGAAGCTCTTAATATCCATCGCATCTTTGCTCACAAAGTGGATCATGCGTTCTACCACCTGTGCTTCACAGTTGATATTGATACAACGCCAAACGCTTTCCCCTTCTGGTTTAAACAGTTTGTCGTGGCACACTGGGCAGTGGCTAGGGAATACGATTTCTTGTTCGGTTCCATCGCGCAGATCAGCATTGGACTTTACGATGTAGGGAATCACGTCTCCCGCTCTCTCTACCAACACGGTGTCTCCGAGTTTAAGATCTTTTTCCCGGATCACTTCTTCATTGAAGAGAGAGATGGAGGTTACCGTAACGCCACCGATATGCACAGGATCGATTTTGGCAACGGGAGTGATAGAACCGGTGCGTCCTACTTGGAATTCCACATTGCGGAGCTTACTGGTAGCTTGGCGTGCTTTGAATTTGAAGGCGATTGCCCAACGAGGATGGTGCGTAGTCATGCCCAGCTTATCTTGTAGCGCATAATCATTCACCTTGATCACCATCCCATCAATTTCATAGGGGAGGTTATCTCTTTCATTTTCGAACCAGAGACAGTAATCGATTACCTCCTGGATGCCTTTTACCACTTTTTTCTCTTTGGCAGGACTCCTGAAACCTAGTGTAGACAACAGGTCCAGGGTACCGCTGTGCGTACGCAGTGCATCTGGTTCTGTTTTACCAGCGTCCATGGTATGATAGCTCATATGGTAGAGAAAAGCCTCCAGACCTCTTTTAGCAACTTCCGCCGGGTCTACCATGCGAAGAGAACCAGAGGCCGCATTGCGTGGATTAGCCAGTGGTGGCAGGTTTTCAGCAATGCGTTTTTCGTTGAAAGCTTTAAAGGTATTTTTATTAATGAGCACTTCCCCGCGGATCTCGATGGTCTGGATGCCGTATTGTCCAAACTTAGCGGAGAGGGGAATACTGCGTATCTGGCGGATATTGGTAGTGATATCTTCACCGGCAACACCATCTCCACGGGTTGCGCCACGGGTCAGTTTATCATCTTCATATATCAGGGAAATACTGGCGCCATCGAATTTAGGTTCGATGCAGTATTCAATTTCAGTGAGTCCGGATGCTTCGCGGGCCTTACGATCCCAATCGATCAGGTCATCCGCGTTGTAGGAGTTTTCCAAACTGAGCATCGGCACGAGGTGCTGCACGGTTGGGAATTCCTTGGTGAGGCCACGGGCCACACGTTGGGTTGGACTATCGGAGCTGACGAGGTCAGGATGTTCTGTTTCCAATTTTTTGAGCCATGCGAATAGTTGGTCATACTCATAATCACTGAGTACAGGATCGCTTTGCACGTAATAACGCCAATCATTATACGTAATTACGCGGCGAAGGCCTTCTAGGGTCTCATCAATGGAGGAACTCAGCAGTGAATTTTTCTGCTGATGGTCCAGTAGCTGTTTGGCTAGCTGGGAGAGGGTTATTTCAATATCTTTTGTGTACATAACTTTGAAACTGAAGCGTAAAAATAAACTTATCTTTTTGCCTGGCGAAAGCATGCGTCAGGTTGGCTAAAAAATTCTGGCAATTTTTTCAAAAATGTGCTATTTTTTTGCTTGATTTGGTCAATTGAACCAAAACAAGCAGAAATTTATTGTAATTCCACGTTTGCTATGATGTCATCCATGTCTACTAAGAACATCAATACACATCTTATTGAAATAAAGGATTATTTCAAGGTCGCAATCTCTGTAGACTGCGTCATATTCGGTTTTAACAATGATGAACTGAAGGTATTACTGATTGAATCCGACTTGAAGGAATTTAAGGGCAAATGGTCGCTGCTGGGCGATATCGTGCGCTCGGAAGAGGAGTTGGATGAAGCGGCATACCGGGTGTTGAAGGAGCGTACCGGACTTGACAATGTATACATGGAGCAGGTGCAAACCTTTGGTACTATTAATCGCCACCCTGCGGGGAGGGTGATTACGGTGGCTTATTATTCCCTGGTTAATATTGAGCATGTAGAGCTAAAGAAGAGTAATAATGAGCTCCACTGGCACAGTATAAAGGATTTGCATGAAATGGCCTTCGACCACAAACAGATCTTGGATACCTGTCATGAGCGCCTGAAACAGCAGGTGATGGTACAACCGGTAGGTTTTAATTTGTTGCCTAAGAAATTCTCTCTCCGAGAATTGCAAAACCTGTACGAAGCTATCCTGGATGTGGAACTGGACAGAAGAAATTTCCGTAAGAAATTCCTGTCGATGGATCTACTGATGGATTTAAATGAAGAAGAAGAGGACGTTCCTCACCGTCCGGCTAAGCTGTATAAATTCAATTTCGACAAGTACGACCAGCGGAAAAAGCGCTATCTGGGCATAGGTTTTTAAGTATCAGGCCCTGATAGTTTTTTATCTCGCAAATCGTTAATTCTTCACCATTTCTGTTAAAATATAACTCCTTGAAATCCTTTACTGTAAAGGATTAGAGGTTCTTTTTACACTTATTATTCCAATCACCGTTTTATTTTCCAAAAAAGGTTTAAAAAACTTTGTTTTTAACAAAAATTTAATTAAGATTGTGTAAGATATACACATCCTTGAAAGCATCTATTGAATGATGCCTTTGCCGAAAGAGAAAATTGATAAGCATCGAAGTAAATGACCAGTATGTAGAAGACCTTGTATCTGACTTGTTATTCAGGATTAATCTGTCTTACTAAGCTTTCAATAACAAAAAATATCAAATTAAATTTTTTCTATAGTTGATTTTATAATTCCACGTTATGAAACAATAAGGCCGCTTTGCATTTTTGCCTGGTGCTTTAAAATGTAATTTCCCTTGTACAGCTCGTGCAAGGGAATTTTTTTGCCGAAAAAAATTTAATGAAACAGGGCTTTTCTTCACCGATTTTCTATACATCCCCTCCATAGCTGAAAAATCGGCAAAGTTTGTCTGGTTCCGCATCCCTACGCGATTTACGAGCAAAAGAAAACGTAAATTGCAGATCGCACCAGCCGGTGTGGGTAAAATCAGAATTCTATATGTCGTATACACCAAAAAACAAGGTTCGCATAGTAACAGCGGCCGCCTTATTCGATGGTCATGATGCTGCTATCAACATTATGCGCCGTATAATGCAGGCAAAAGGAGCAGAGGTGATTCACCTGGGGCATAACCGCTCTGCAGCGGAAATTGTAGATTGTGCCATCCAGGAAGATGCGCAGGGTATTGCCGTTACGTCCTACCAGGGCGGGCATGTGGAGTTCTTCAAATACATGTTCGACCTCTTGAAAGAAAAGGGGTGTGGTCATATAAAAATATTCGGTGGCGGTGGTGGAACCATTCTGCCAACTGAATTAGACGAACTGCATGCCTATGGCATCGCACGCCTTTATTCTCCGGATGATGGCCGTCATATGGGACTGGAAGGTATGATCGAAGACCTGATCAGCAGATGTGATGTAGCTGTACAGCCATTGCCTGCCGGTACTGGCGGAGAAGATACTGCCCAACTGAAGAAAGACAAGAATCCTAAAATAATCGCCAGAGCTATTTCCCTGGCGGAAAATGATATACCAGTGGCTATGCTGAGCGGCATGAAAACCCGCAAAGCAGTGACGGTGGCGGCAGATGGCGCACAAATCACCACTACTCCAGATACAGATAATATCCCTGTATTGGGTATTACCGGTACTGGTGGCGCTGGTAAAAGTAGTGTGACCGATGAATTGGTACGCCGTTTTCTGAACAGGTTTACAGATAGATCTGTTGCAGTTATTTCTGTGGACCCGTCCAAAAAGAAGACTGGTGGTGCATTGTTGGGCGATCGTATTCGCATGAATGCCATTCACCACCCAAGAGCGTACATGCGTTCTCTCGCTACCCGCGAATCTGATAAAGCCATCAGTGAACATATCCAGGAAGCCATCGACATCTGCAAAACAGCAGCATTCGACTTCATCATCCTGGAAACCTCTGGTATCGGCCAAAGCGATACCGCTATCACCGATTACTGCGATGTTTCCCTCTACGTAATGACGCCAGAATATGGTGCCGCTTCACAGTTGGAAAAAATCAATATGTTGGATTATGCGGATGTGATTGCTATCAACAAATTCGATAAAGCTGGCGCATTGGATGCCCTCCATGATGTGCGTAAGCAATATAAACGCAACCATAACCTGTGGACTGCAAAAGACGAAGAGTTGCCAGTAGTAGGCTCCATCGCATCCCAGTTTAATGATGCAGGCATTAACCTGCTCTTCGAACGCGTGATGGAAAAGGTGATCGAAAAATCAGGTGTTTCCTTTGGTTCCCTGGAACATGAAAGCGTAAAGGCTACCACTACTAAATCCCAGATTATTCCACCAGCTCGCGTAAGATACTTGGCTGAAATTTCAGAAGCAATCGGGGATTATAGCAAATGGGTAGATGAACAGTGCAAACTGGCTACACAGTTGTACCAGATTGAAGGAGTGATGAAACTCCAGTTGGATGCGGATAAATTAGGCACTTTACAGGATATTAAATCCAGCCTTGAAGCACAACTGCATCCGGAATGCAAATCACTGATTACAGAATGGCCAGCTATCGTTAAAAAATATACTGCCGATTTCTACGAATTCCAGGTAAGAGATAAAGTGATCAAATTGCCTTTGTATGCGGAGAGTCTTAGCCATAGCCGTATTCCAAAGGTTAGTTTGCCGAAGTATAGCGATTGGGGCGATATCCTCCGTTGGCAACTGACAGAGAACTTGCCTGGTGAATTCCCATATGCTGCTGGGGTGTTCCCGCTGAAGCGGGAAGGGGAAGATCCTACTCGTATGTTTGCCGGAGAAGGTGGCCCGGAAAGAACCAATAAACGTTTCCACTATGTATCGCTGGATCAGCCAGCAAAACGTTTATCTACTGCCTTCGATAGCGTGACGCTCTATGGGGAAGATCCTGCCATTCGTCCTGATATCTATGGTAAAATTGGTAACTCTGGTGTGAGTATCGCTACGGTGGATGATGCGAAAAAACTCTATAGCGGTTTTGATCTCTGTGATGCGAAAACCTCTGTATCTATGACGATCAATGGTCCGGCGCCTATTCTGCTGGCCTTCTTCATGAATGCGGCTATAGATCAACAATGTGAAAAATACATCCGTGAAAATGGGCTGACTGAAAAAGTACAGGCTATTATCAAAGATAAATTCAAAGATCATCCATTGCCACATTACAATGGAGATCTCCCTGCCGGCAACGACGGACTGGGACTGGCTTTGTTGGGTATCTCCGGAGAAGAAGTGCTGGATAAAGAAGTATATGAAAAGATAAAAGCGCATGCATTGAGTACCGTTCGTGGTACGGTGCAAGCGGATATTCTGAAAGAAGACCAGGCACAGAATACTTGTATCTTCTCTACTGAATTCGCATTAAAACTGATGGGAGATGTACAAGAATACTTCATCCATCAAAAGGTGCGTAACTTCTACTCTGTGAGTATCTCCGGATATCATATTGCGGAAGCTGGCGCCAACCCGATTACACAGTTGGCATTCACGCTGGCTAATGGTTTCACTTATGTGGAATATTACCTGAGTCGGGGTATGAACATCGATGATTTTGCGCCTAACCTGTCGTTCTTCTTCAGTAATGGTATGGATCCGGAATATGCGGTGATTGGCCGTGTAGCTCGTCGTATCTGGGCAAAAGCCATCAAGTACAAGTACAAAGGGAATGATCGTTCTCAAAAACTGAAATATCATATCCAAACCAGCGGACGTAGTTTGCATGCGCAGGAGATTGATTTCAACGATATCCGTACCACGCTGCAAGCGCTGTATGCGATATACGACAACTGTAACTCTCTGCACACCAATGCGTATGATGAGGCTATCACCACGCCTACAGAAGAAAGCGTACGTCGTGCAATGGCTATCCAGTTGATTATCAACCGCGAGCTCGGTACGGCTAAGAACGAGAATCCAATTCAGGGCTCCTTCTTCATTGAAGAGCTGACCGATCTGGTAGAAGAAGCGGTATTAGCAGAATTTGAGCGTATTACAGAACGCGGCGGCGTACTGGGTGCGATGGAGCGTATGTATCAACGTAATAAGATCCAGGAAGAAAGCCTGTATTATGAGTCTCTAAAACATACCGGCGAATATCCGATTGTAGGGGTGAATACCTTCTTGAATAAGAACGGTTCTCCAACCGTTATTCCAGCGGAAGTAATTCGTAGTACCACCGAAGAAAAAGAATTCCAAATCAATACCCTGGAAGCTTTCCAGCATAGACATCAGGCGAAACGTGAAGCGGCACTGAAGCAACTGAAACAGGTAGCGGTGAATAACGGCAACCTCTTTGCGGAACTGATGGAAACGGTGAAGCACTGTTCCCTCGGCGAGATTACACATGCACTCTATGAAGTAGGAGGGCAGTACAGAAGGAATATGTAAGTTGCTCGCAAAGGACGCAGAGAAGCAAAGCCGCAAAGGAATCTGCCAGTTGTGTACCTAAGCGTATAAAGTATTATAAAGCAGCAAAGGAGATGAATTGTATAGGTTTAGGGAGACACGTGTCTCTCTATACAATTCCAACTCACTTTGCTGCTTTTTTATATCCTGCCTATCCCAACAAACCAATCAATCATCTTTGCGCCTCTGCTTCTTTGCGCCTTTGCGTGAAAACAGGCAAATCGATTTAGCAAATCCGGAAAACTTTTTTATTTTACAGTTTCATAAACTCAAACAGTTATGGTTGCAAGGAGAGATTTTCTTAAAAACAGCGCCCTGCTGGCAGGAGCTGTAAGTCTGGGATTGCCGAAGACGGTATTTGGATGGGATGGATATAGTTCTCAGCGTCCGCCACTGGCCCAGCGTAAGTTTACCAGTGCAGCGGTGGAGAAAACAATAGTAACAGTAAAGAAACAGATTGCAGACAGCAAACTGGCGTGGATGTTTGAAAACTGTTTTCCTAACACACTGGATACCACTGTTAACCACAAAATGGTGGATGGAAAACCTGATACATTCGTGATTACAGGAGACATCAATGCGATGTGGCTGCGCGACTCGTCTGCACAGGTATGGCCGTATCTCACCCTGGTAAAAGATGATGCTAAGTTGCAACAGTTGATTGCGGGTGTAATCAACCGTCAGACCAAATGTATCTTGATCGATCCTTATGCCAATGCCTTCAACGATGGCCCTACTGGCAGTGAATGGGAAAAAGATCTGACCGATATGAAACCAGAACTGCATGAGCGTAAATGGGAGATCGATTCTCTTTGCTATACTGTGCGACTGGCATACCATTACTGGAAGAATAGCAACGATACCAAAGTATTCGACGAACAATATAAAAAAGCGGCTCATCTGATCGTTAAAACCTTCAAGGAACAGCAACGTAAAGATGGCAAAGGCCCTTACAAATTTCAGCGTGTTACTGCATGGCAGTCTGATACCGTTCCTAATGCAGGATGGGGTTCGCCTATGCTCCCAGTTGGCCTGATTGTAAGTATTTTCCGTCCTTCAGATGATGCCACTGTATTTCCTTTCCTGATTCCTTCCAATATGTTTGCCGTAGTATCGCTGCGTCAACTGGCAGAGATTAGTGAAAATGTGTATAAAGATGCCGCCTTCGCGAAAGAGTGTACTGTACTTGCAGATGAAGTGGATCGCGCTATTAAGGCGTATGCGATCGTAGAGCATCCTAAGTTGGGTAATATGTACGGTTTTGAGGTAGATGGATATGGAAATCGTTTATTCATTGACGATACCAATGTACCTAGTCTCTTGTCTATCCCATACCTGGGTTATACTACTGCTGACGACCCATTATATCAAGCTTCCCGTCATTTCCTTTGGAGCACCTTCCATCCATGGTATTACCAAGGTAAGTTTGGAGATGGTATTGGTAGTCCGCATACAGGAGAGAATTATATCTGGCCGATGAGTATCATCATGAAAGCAATGACTAGTCATGATAAGGAGGAAATTGCCGCTTGTATTAAAATACTGCGAAATACAGATGGTAATACCGGGTTTATACATGAGTCGTACCTGAAAGATGACCCCACTAAGTTTACCCGTAAATGGTTTGCCTGGGCGAATACATTATTCGGTGAATTGATACTGAAAGTAAGCAATGAGTATCCTGAGTTACTGAAACGTCAGTACGCCTAGGATCTTTTCCAGTAAGATAATAAGGAGCAAAGGAGCGAAGATTTGGATATCTTTGGCCCTTTGCTCCTTTTTTGTACACACAACCCTCGAATTATGACACTTAAAGAGATATATCAGCAGCGGATAACCACCTTAAAATCAGATAGTGAACGTGAACAAAAGCGCACGTCAACATATGCCTGGCTAAGGTTATTGACATTTGTGGTAGCCATATGGGGTGCGGTACAGTTTTTCCGGTTACAGCATAATATGATATGGTTGGTGGCAGCCATTCTTGGCGTAGTAGGCTTCTTATGGCTGCTGAAGCAGTACATCAAAAGCCAGGAGCGTTTACAGTTGCTAAAAGCACTGCTGGAATTGAATGAAAAGGAGTATACCCTAGTTACTACGAGTGAGTCGCGCTTTGAGGATGGGAATAGGTATGTAAATGAGCGTCATGATTTTACCAGTGATTTGGATGTATTTGGCCCTTCCTCGATTTATCAGCATATCAACAGAACGGGTACCCTTTCGGGGAGTGATCTACTAGCGGCCACTTTGCAATCACCGCATCAGGATGTGGCCCTCATCAAAGACACCCAGGAGGCGTTGAAAGTACTAGCACCGGAATTGGAGTTTCGCCAGATGTTGGCCGCTACGGCCTCACTAGCAAAAGAAGACGGGCAAGATAAGAAAGAGCTCAATCTTTGGTTGCAAATGCCCCTAGAGTTCTTGGGGAAGAAATTTTGGGAGGTAAGTAGATGGTTGTTACCTGTGTTGATGATTGCCACCATTTTCGTGTATGCATTTACGGGAGTATACGCCTGGGCGTTACTGATGCTTTCCATTAATTGGATGGTGCTGATGAGCTGTCAGAAGCGCGTATTAGCACAGCATGGCCTGATGGCGCATAAAGCGCAGATATTGGGCAAGTTTGATACTATTCTGCGTGTGATCCGTGATACTAAATTCGGGGATGCGCGTCTCTTGAAAGAACAACAGCAAACAGCCATATCCGCTGATACTGCATTGCATAAACTGGCGCGTATTAGTGGAGCGCTGGATCAGCGACTGAACCTGATAGTGGCCGTGGTGTTGAATTCCCTGTTGATGTATGATTTACATTGCATGGTGAACCTAGAGAAATGGAAATTGAGCCACCGGGATGATTTGAATAAATGGCTGGATGTCATTGCGCAGATGGAGGTATGGAATAGTCTGGCCACGTTTGCGTATAACCATGCTAGTTATAACTGGCCTTTGCCACAGGAAGGCAAGCTGGTACTAGAGACATCCGCTTTAGGGCATCCATTGATTCCAGAAGCAGATTGTGTAAAGAATGATGGAAGTATTGGTCGTATGGCCGATTTCCTGATTATCACTGGGTCGAATATGTCTGGAAAGAGTACTTTCCTGCGTAGTGTGGGCAGTAACCTGTTGCTGGCCATGTGCGGGGCACCGGTATGTGCGGATAGCTTTGTGTTTACGCCCATGCATATCATGACCTCCATGCGCATAAAGGACTCTATTGCCAGTCATACTTCTTATTTCCAGGCGGAGTTGCAGCGATTACAGCATATTATAAGGGAATTGAAAAACGGAAAGAAAGTATTTGTGTTGCTGGATGAGATATTGAAGGGAACGAATTCGGAAGACAAGCTTTCTGGCTCTCGTAGTTTGATAGAGCATTTTATACAGTTCGATTGTTTGGGAATGGTAGCTACCCACGATCTGGAGCTGGGGCATTTGGAAGAGACATATCCTCAGCGGATTCGCAACTATTGCTTTGAGAGTACGATCCAGGATGATCACCTATATTTTGATTACAGGATCAGGGAAGGCGTAGCGAGAAATAAGAATGCCACCTTCTTAATGAAACAGATGGAGATTATTTAGCCAAAATACTAAAAAATATATGAAGTAACTAAATATTTTAGTAGTTTTACTAAAATATTTAGTGTATGATATTGCCTTTCCAGGAAGGTACGCCTGAAAACCAATACTATAAGGGGAGGGGAGCCCAGATCAATCCCAGGAATCGCTTCCTGACGGATGAGTATGTGAAAGAACATACGGAAGGTATTGACGAATGGTGGCAGGCAGATGTACCTACACAAGTTTTTGAGGAGCATGCTAAATCCCTGGTGAACAAGGTAGATAGTCCGGATGTGGGGATGTGGTATTCCATGAATCCGTATCAGGGTTGTGAGCATGGATGTATTTATTGTTATGCTCGCAACTCGCATCAGTATTGGGGACTGAGTGCAGGATTAGATTTCGAGCGAAAGATAATTGTTAAGCATAATGCACCGGAGTTGTTACGTAAGTTCCTAGATAATAAAAACTGGGTACCGAAGCCGATTTCTCTTTCTGGGAATACGGACTGTTATCAGCCGGTAGAAAGGAAAATGTGGCTAACACGTCAATTGCTGGAGATATGCCTGGAGTACAAGCAGCCAGTGGGTATTATCACTAAGAATTCACTGGTATTGCGAGATCGATATATTTTGCAGAAGCTGGCTGCGGAGAACCTGGTATGTGTGTATGTTTCCATTACCACGATGCAAGAAGATTTACGCCAGAAAATGGAGCCACGCACTACTACTGCAGCACAAAGGCTTAAAATCGTAAAAGAATTAAGTGACGTAGGCATTCCTGTTGGTGTGATGACAGCCCCCATCATACCCGGACTGAATGATCAGGAGATACCCCGCCTGATAGAAGCTAGCGCAGAAAACGGAGCCAAGTTTGCCGGCTATACGGTAGTACGCTTGAATGATGCCGTAAAGCTCATCTTCAATGATTGGCTGTATAAGAATTTCCCTGACCGTGCCGATAAAGTATGGCATATGATAGAAGGCTTGCACGGCGGAAACGTGAATGACAGCGAATTTGGAAGAAGAATGAAGGGAGATGGCAATATCGCAGATCTTATCCGACAACAATTTCGTATATATACTAAGAAGCATGGTCTGAACCAGGAACGCTTTGAATTCAATACAGAAGCATTCCGAAGACCTACTTCACAGTTGAGTTTATTTTGATCGTGTAACCCGGATGTAGAGTAGTTGAATTTATTGTTAACTCTACAAAAAAAGTAGGATAGTTTTTTCCTTTGATAAAAAATAAAAACTACCTTTGTTTTCAATTAAACATAACTGTGCAACTTTTTTCAACATACAAGATTATCGCGATGGCCTGCAAGCAAAAGCAGGTCCAGACGAAGATGCGGGCATGTTGCACCGATTGTTAACGATAGTAAGTTATCAAACGATATAAACAAAGGTCCCGCTGCCACAGCGGGACCTTTTGTTTTTGATGCTGATAGTAATGATGTCATTGAACCAGATTCATTCGATAACTAAATTTTATACTTATACCTCACAACAATGTGCTTGGTATAATCAGGATGGCTTTGCCTTAAAAAAGCCATACGGACCTCGTATGTAATTTTGTAAGCACCCTTACAACATTTGGCCTGGCCCGTAAATACGGCCGGGCTTTTTTATTTCCCCTGGCCAAATGAATGGAAACACAATTATAAATAGTTATGTGCTGACCAGAAAAGCCAGGATAGTACATAACCCCAAAAAAGTAGCACCATGAGGAATGTTATTCAAGTTGTAAGAGAGGCTTTACTCACCAATTTCAGGGAGTTAGACCAATGGTTTGAAAAAGACCCAGCATTGCTGAACTTCAAACCAGAACGCGATCAATGGAGTATCAGAGAAGTGTTAGAACACATCTCTTTGACCAACTATTTTCTGTTACTCATCATTAACAAGTCCACCCGCCGGGCATTAGACCGTAAAAGAAACGGCCATAATGTAGTAGTACCCGCAGATTACGAAGAGAAATTTGCACAAATCGATGTAATCGGTAGCAAATCCTTCGGCTGGGTAAGACCAGAACATATGGAACCGGAAGGACTCAAGAACCTGGCAGAAATCAAAGCATTGCTCAAACAGCAATATGCGCAATGCATGTACAACGTATCCCTGCTCAAAAACGGAGAAGGTGTGCTGGTGTTCACCAACATGTCTGTCAACCAACTGGGCAAACTGGATATCTATCAGTATATCTACTTCCTTACCAAACATATCGAACGTCATATCCGTCAAATGCAAAGACTGGAAAAACAGTTCGAAGACAGTGCGGTACTAATATAATTTTTAGGTCGACCAATAATCAGGTCATCTATTATTGTTAATTCCCTGGTATGCTGATTATTAAGCCGGTAGGGTTTTCCTGCCGGCTTTTTTGTTAAAATTATTTATAATATTTATATTTAATGGTAATCAGTAGCCTAATATGACCCAAAATCTGAAATACCTATTCCTGTACATTTGCCTATTGCTATGTACCCTACCTGCCAGTGCCTACGACGATCCTGAAAAAAATGTTACCATCAGTTCGCAGGAAGATCGATATGAATTCGTTTATAGCAGCGATAAGGATAATCCCATCAACATCAAACAGGAGTTGAAAACAACCTACGTGTGTAATCAGTTCCGTACGAATGTGCCATTCGCGGTGTTTTATGATGATAAAAGCCGGATAGATGAAGTACGTGTCTACATAAATAATGACAGACGCAAAGATATCCAGCCTAAGTACGCCAATTATTCCGTGGACGATATATTCTATTCCGACGCGAAGATATGCGGCCTGATGCTCGACCTGGTAAAGAAAGGGACGGAAAGCAGAGTGGAATTGGAGAAAACAATCTTAGATCCCAGGTACTTCACAGCTATCTATTTCCCCGAAATCTTCCCAGTAACCAGCAAAACAGTGACCATCGTCATTCCTCGTTGGATGAAGGCGGAGATTAAAGAGATGAATTTCAATGGAGCTAATATTGTCAAAAAAGCGGAGTATGATAGTAAACACGATGCAGACATATACACCTATACCGCTACTGGATTAGCAGCTACACAAAAGGAACGGCAGTCTCCCGGACCTTCCTACAAATATCCACATCTATTGGTGCTATCTCAATCAGCCACTGCCAAGACCGGCGAGCAATTAAAATACTTTAATAAAACAGAAGATCTGTATGCTTGGTATCATTCCCTGGTGAATAAAATAGGTGACAATGAAACCACTATTAAAGAAAAAGCACAGGAGATTACAAAAGGACTAAGCGCCGATACCGCTAAGATTATGGCTATATATCACTGGGTACAGGATAATATCCGCTATATCGCTTTTGAAGACGGTATTGCTGGATTTAAGCCGGAGGCCGCCCAGTCTGTATTACAGCATAAGTATGGCGACTGTAAAGGGATGGCTAATCTTACCCGTGGTTTGCTGAAAGCTTTAGGATTTGATGCCCGCCTATGCTGGATTGGTACGGATCACATTGCGTACGACTATTCCATTCCCAGCATGGCGGTGGATAATCACATGATCTGTGCGCTGAACTATAAAGGGAAACGCTACTTCCTGGATGCAACGGAAACATATATCGGGATGAATCAATATGCTCAACGCATCCAAGGTAGGCAGGTGATGATTGAAGATGGAGATTCGTTTATCCTTGACCGTGTGCCCACCCGTACTTATACACAGAATACAGAAACAGAGTCGCGAACCTTGCGGATTGAAGGGAATGCACTCGTCGGGAAAGCCCGTCACCAGTGGGATGGAGAAAGTAAAGAGTTTATGCTGTCGCAAGTAAATGGTATTCGTAAAGAGAAAGTGAGTGACGCATTGGTACGTTATCTAAACGAAACAAATGATAAATACAATATTACCAACCTCGTGAGCTCCGATATGGAAACCTGGAATCATCCGATGGATATCAACTATGACCTTCGTTTCCAGGGCGCTGTAGCCGGATTTGGAGATGATATGTTTATAGAGATGGACTTCCGAAAAGAGTTCGGTAGTTATTCCATAGATACCGCCAAACGCACCTCTGATATGTTGTTTCAATACAAGCATCACGTGAAGCATGAAACCACCCTGGAAATTCCTACGGGGTATAAAGCAGAATTACCAGAGGGACTCACCATAGACAGAGACGGATATGCCTTCCATATTTCGTACAAACAGGCCGGAGCGAAAGTCGTCTACCAAAAAGAAATTATTATTAAAAACAACTGGTTGGAGAAATCTGCCTTTAACCAGTGGAATACGGATATTCAGGCGCTGAACAAAGCCTACCTGGAACAAGTTACCCTTAACAAGAAATAGTTTATCCTAATCAACTATGAGAGTACTGCATCTAACACTGCTCTTTTTACTGCTATCTGTACTGACATTCGCGCAGAAAAAGAAAGACCTAGAAAAGTATAATGAGCGGGCTATTACCGCCCGTACGGAAGTCTGGGGCTGGAACATCAAAGCCTTTAATCAGCCTGATCTTACGAACATCGATACCAAGCAATCGGCTGTGGTGCTGGCAAAACATATCGATGTAAAGGTCTCGAGTTCCAAGAAGCTGAAAGCCAGTGTATTTGGCTTTTATGTACAGCGGGATATCTTTTATGCTACTACCGTTCGGGAAATGGTGAAGATTAACGATAAAGTAGCGTTGGAGGAATATTCTCAATTCAGCTTTAAGAAATTCCGCCAACTGAATGGCTTTCGGGCGAAAGCTACTACCATTATCGGTGTTCGGATTATCAAAGCAGATGGTACTCGTAAAGAAGTGAAAGTGGATGAAGAAATGGTCACTGAGCAGGATGAAAACAAGCAACAGAAAAGCAAACTGGCTATTCCCGATCTGCAAGTGGGCGATATCATTGATTATTTTGTTCTGGTAGAAGAAATGAAAGATGCCAGTGGCGCCATAGACCAACAGATTTTTGTTTTGGGAGATGACAAGCCCATTAAACAGCTTTCTGTACACTGCGAAATAAGTGATAAGTATTCGATTAGATATACTACCGCCAATGGAGCACCTGATTTCAAAATCACCAAAGATGACGATGGTAATGTATTTGATTTGTTAGTGAGAAATATTCCCGCATTGCCTACACAATTGTGGATGTCGCCTTATCGGCAAGTGGCTAATATTCGTATGAATGTGAACTACGGAAAATACGTGTATGGCGATATAGAAGTGCCAGCAGGCAGCTATCGGAGAAATCCGCTGGATGGGGAAATCGTATCTGGAGCAAGATTGGGAGCCCTTGGTAATTACCGTTATGCTGGTACGCCGGGCCCTGTGTCTTATGTGGATGGTGTGCGCGACATGATTAAAACTTATCAGCGGGATAGAGGTAGTAAATTGCCGAAAGATAGTATTCCTTATTATGTATTTTATGCGATGAGATACATGGCGTTTTTTAGAGTGTTCCCAGATAGCAAGATTAACGTGGGTCTCTCTAGAAATCTAAGTGATTCTGACAACCGCCTATTTATCAGCCTGGTGGCTAGAACCCTGCATGAACTGGATATACGGAGTGATGTGGTATTGGTGACCAACAAATATGGTCCAGCAGATGGAGAGTTGTTGGAGCCAGGGGATTTTGAGTATGTGCTGAAAACCAGGACGGACAAACCAGTGTATATTACTTCTGCCAGTGTATTTTCACATTGTAATATTTTTTCTACTGCCCATGAAGGTCAGAATGCTATTGTGACGAATGAAGTGGGTGGCGCTCAAAAGAAAGATGATCCTCCATTTGCAACGCGTGTGAAAATCCCATTCAGTACTGCAGATCAGAATAGCCATCTGGAGAAAATTGATATCTCCCTAGATAATAAAATGGAACAACTGTTGGTAGATCGTACTACTACCTTGCGTGGCGCATTAAGAGCAGACGGGCAGAAAGATCTTTTGTTGTTTGAAGATTATTACGAGGAAGAAAGGCAGGCGCTGGGTATCCGTGAATCCTTTATGGAAAAATTCGCTGACAGTCGCAGAAACAAAGCGCTGGCAGAAGAATATACCAATGCCTTTGCACAGGCACGGAAAGACCAGAAAGACGCATTCAATAGTGAAGTGAAATCACAATTTGACGCAACGCCGAAAGAGCTAACATCTTATAGGATCAAGAATATGGGCATGCGTCATACCAATCCTGATTTTGTGTACGATACTAAATTTATATTGGAAGGATTCCTGAAGAAAGCAGGCAATAATTATATATTTGATGTAGGCCGATTAATTGGCGGACAACTGACCATCAAGCAGGAACAGCGTGATCGTAAGGTGGATATGTATGAACCATTTGCGCGTAGTTTTGAACATGATATCGTTGTGCATATACCAGCAGGATATAAAGTAGAGGGTGCGGAGAAGTTGGTGCGTAATGTAGATAATGCCTGCGGTTCCTTTATTGTAAGCAGTACAGTAGAAGGAGATAAACTACATGTAACGGTGAAGAAGATTTATAAGCATGCTTTTGAGAAAGCAGAGAGCTGGGCTAGTATGTTGGAGGTGATAGATGCAGCGGTGGATTTTGTTGGACAGAAAGTACTGCTGAAGAAGGCATAGCGATCATGATAAATTTACGACACGTAAAAAAAATTTAAAAAAAGTTTGTCAAAAATTTGCAATATCAAAACACTTATAATTATCTTTGCATCGTCAAAATTATTAATTCAATAAACCTTTAAAAAATGAAACGCTATAACACAAATATGAGCTTCGCGGATCACGGCATAGTGCTGATTGAGAGCGAGTTCCGGGCGTTTTGTTTTTACAGGTAGAAAATATACTTGTATCAGTAAAAAAGAGCTCGGTTCCGTGAACCGGGCTTTTTTTATTGCATTTTTCGATGATGATTATATCTGTAATCGAACAAAAACACTGGAGCCATGAACTATTGGCAGTTGCGGAAACCCGCTACTGTAAATGGTTTGGAGATAGCTTTGCCCTCAAGCAAGCTAAACGGACAAGGTATGCGATAACGTAGTATATACGTTAACGTTAGTAGACCCGGTCCGTGTTCAACAGGCCGGGTTTTTTTATGAATATGACTTATTGAGGAGGTACATAACATTGCAATGGCGGGGTAATCCTGCCCTGCCAGGCTTTTTATGTCCTTTAGAAAAATATTTTTTTCATCTCTGTTTGCATTAACCCAATAACCCCAACCGGTCGCGTACTTAGTATCGACCACTAACGAAAGGTATGATGCCGGAGCGAAGGCTCCGGTAAGTCCTTATCTAACATAAACGTATAAACGAAATGAACAACTCATATAGAAACCCAGATATCGGTGATTTGTATCTATCCTCCGGAGGATTCCTGGATAAAATGAATGTATACTTTCACCACTGTAATAGGTTGCCAAGTATGCACTCCATATTCAACCTGGATAAGGAGAAGGCCATCAAATGGATAGAAACCAATCTGGCCGCGGACATCATTCAAATCTACAGAGATAAAGATTATGACCGGAATACGAATTCGTACAATCATGATGAAATCATTTTCCTGTTAAAGGAGCAACGCATGATCTATCTCGAATCTCAGTATATGGAAATATTGCATCCGGAAGGGGATGATGTTTTTGTAAGCAAAGTGACTGCTGCCATAGCACCATTGAAACAGAAAGCGAAGCGCAAGCCACAGGAGATCAACCTGATATCCTCCCAAGATGGAGGAATGGGATTGAAGCGTATGGAGATCAAGCGTACCAAGTTGGATTTGGCTTTATATTACGAAGATGACTTCATAGCCGTGGATCAGTTGATACAACAGCGTTTGAAGAAAGATAAGGACAAGGGAATTGTGTTGCTGCACGGTTTGCCTGGAACAGGAAAAACCACTTATCTCCGTTATCTGATTGGCAGACTGAAGAAGAAAGTGTTGTTTGTCTCCCCAGATATGGCAGAGTACATCACCAGTCCTTCTTTCATGAATTTGTTGGTAGAAAATCCCAACAGTGTAGTGATCATAGAAGATGCAGAAAATATCATACTAGACAGGAAAATAACCGGCAGTTCATCTGTATCCAATTTATTGAATTTATCGGATGGGTTGTTGTCCGATTGTTTGAATGTACAGTTGATCTGTTCATTTAACAGTGATCTTAAATCGGTTGATAACGCTTTGCTGCGTAAAGGCAGGCTGATAGCCCGTTATGAGTTTGGTAAGTTGTCTGTGGAAAAGGCACAGCGTTTGTCGGACCATCTAGGGTTCAACCAAATCATTTCTCGTCCGATGAGTGTGGCTGAGATTACGAATCCGCATGAAACGGTGCCAGAAACCCAGCCAAGAGTGATTGGATTTCGCAGGCAGGAAGTCGAGGAAATGGTGAATTAATAAACCTTAAAAGGAAAAATGGGAAAATTTAAAATCAGCGGTAAATGGTTGCTAGGCATTGGATATCCGCAAGGGCCTGCTATCAGTGTAGCCATGACCGTTATTAATATGCATTATAAATATTCCAGTGAAGCAGCCGTGAAAGCATTATTGCTGCAAGTACTGGAATCGCCAGAACAATTCCTGGAACATGAGTTCCTGGATAAGGTAGCTGTGAAGTTGCATAAGGAAGAAGCGCCGGAGCGGAAAGAAGCCGCATTATTGGCGGAGCCAGTGCCTTATTATACTTATGGGTCCGCTTTTATTGATGAGGGGACCAGGAAGCAGATGAAT
The DNA here is from genome assembly GCF_019236475.1 of Chitinophaga sp. Classification (GTDB taxonomy): domain Bacteria; phylum Bacteroidota; class Bacteroidia; order Chitinophagales; family Chitinophagaceae; genus Chitinophaga. Next base: position 295,685 of record NZ_JAFAIX010000012.1, on the reverse strand, counting down.
AACGCAATGCGTTTGCCCGTTACCGTAGCAGGCGCCCTGATGGCCGATGCGCACCAGGGGTATGGATTGCCGATTGGCGGTGTATTGGCAACAGAGAACAGTATTATTCCGTATGGCGTAGGGGTGGATATTGGTTGTCGGATGTGCATGAGTATTTTGGATCTGCCAGAACATGTACTGGAAGGGCAGTTTGAGAAGTTCAAGAAAGAGCTGGGAAAGAATACCGTATTTGGCGTAGGGGGAGAATTAGATATAGAGAAAGATGACCCAGTATTAGAAAGAGAAGAATTTAGGGAGATTCCATTCCTTCGTCGCCTTAAGGATAAAGCCGTAGCTCAGTTGGGAACCTCTGGTTCTGGGAATCACTTTGTAGAGTGGGGTTTAGTAGAAATTGTAGCGGTGGATAATGATCTGAACCTGCTACCGGGGCGGTATGTAGCGTTATTGTCGCATTCTGGTTCTCGTGGAATTGGTGGACAGATTGCGGGGGAGTACACGCGGCTGGCGAGGGAATTATGTCCATTGCCATCCCAGGTACAGCAGTTAGCATATCTGGATTTGAATTCCGAGGCAGGGCAGGAATATTGGTTGGCTATGAATCTAGCTGGGGATTATGCGTCTGCTTGTCATCATTTGATTCATAAGCGGCTGATCAGAGCCGTAGGCGGGAATTTGCTGGCGAGGGTAGAGAATCATCACAATTTTGCCTGGAAAGAAATGTATGAAGGGCGCGAAGTAATTGTGCATCGTAAAGGAGCTACACCAGCGGGCAAAGGCGTACTGGGCATTATTCCTGGTTCTATGACCGCGCCTGGGTTTATTGTTCGGGGGCGAGGAGAAGTACAGTCTCTTTCCTCTGCCAGTCATGGTGCGGGGAGGCAGATGTCTCGTTCTGCAGCGCTGCAGCGTATTACAGGGCATGACATGCGTACCGTACTGAAAGAACACGGCGTAACCCTGATTGGGGGCGGATTAGATGAGGCGCCTATGGCGTATAAGGATATTAACACCGTAATGGCTGCGCAGCAGGAGTTGGTAGATATTCTCGGGCGATTTACCCCGAAGATTGTGCGGATGGCGGATCCTGGGCAGTCGGAAGACTAAGGCCTTGTTTTGGTTAGTTATAAAAGTGCATTCACCGAAAGGGGATGCACTTTTTTTATCATCAATTAGTCTACTTATTTGGTAGGATATTTAAGATTTATTGATTAATATTGTTTCGATTTACCACCACCCAATTTATTATCAGCAGTGTATTTGCGTGCAGCCAGCCTGTGCGTAGTGCCTGTGCCATGCCTCATTCAGATTGCTGACTTAAAAAAACATACTAGTGCATTTAAATTATCTGGCATTTGCGGTTCCATTGTTTTTGGCATTTATGGGACTGGAGTATTTGGTGGCGAGTAAGCAGGGGAAGACTTACTTCCGATTTAATGATACCGTACTGAATATCAGTGTCGGGATAGCCGAGCGATTAGCGGACACATTTACGGTGGGGTTGTTTTATTTCGTGTATACGTATCTGTATAGTAGGTATGCATTATTTGAGATACGGCCTAGTGTGTTGATGTGGGTGGCTTTGTTATTATGTACAGATTTTGTGTGGTATTGGTATCATCGGTTGGCGCATGAAGTGACGTTATTTTGGTGTGCGCATGTGGTGCATCATCAGAGTGAGGAATTTAATTATACGGTATCGGCGAGGATAACGGTATTCCAGGCCTTTCTACGGACGGGGTTCTGGTCGGTATTGCCGGTGATAGGTTTTCCACCTGGGATGATCACCAGTATGTTGTTGGTGCATGGGTTATATCCATTTTTTATTCATACGCGTACGATTGGGAAGTTGGGGATATTGGAATATATATTAGTGACACCTTCGCATCATAGGGTGCATCATGCGAGTAATCCCCATTACCTGGACAGGAACTACGGGGATGTATTTATCATCTGGGATAAGTTGTTTGGGACATTTACTCCGGAGGGGGAGGAGCCAGTCTATGGGTTGACTAAGCCATTGAACAGTAATAGTTTTTTATGGCAGCATTTTCATTTTTTCTTGGAGATGTTGTATTCTGTAAGGCGGGCTAATACGTGGAGGGAGCGGTGGAAGATTGTTTTTGGGAAGCCGGACAATGTGGATCCTGCTGCCAGGGAGATACTGGAAGGGCGGTATTTGGCTAGCAAGGATGAGCTAACGGAGACGCCTAAATTAAACAGTTATGTAGTCTGGCAGATTGGAGCAACGCTTGTTATATTATTTACATTTTTGTTACTGGAGCATTATGTGCCGATGTTTGTACAGATAGGCATCACCATATTGATTGTGCTTACATTAATTAATTGTGGTGCGATACTAGAGCAGAAGCAGTGGGTATTCTACTTGGAGTATGCGCGATATGTGATATTGGTTTCCGGAATATTTTACTGTTGGCCGCAGCCGTTGATATTAGCGGTGGCTGCGGTAGTAATGGCCGGGGCATTTTATTATCATACTGCCTTGCGGCAGCGGTATTTAAGGTTTGTTTACAGGGGGTAGTGGTTGGTGTTTAGCGTTGTACTTGAGTTTTGAGGATTTTGCGTGCAAAGTGAATACGGCTTTTGATGGTACCTAGTGGTTCCTGGAGGATGGCGGCTATTTCGTAGTATTTGTAGCCTTCCAGGTATAACAGGAATGGCTGTTTGAAGATAGCTGGTAGTTTGTACATGGCCAGGTGTACGTCTTTGGTACGCATGGTGGTTTCTGCATTGTTGCCAACCACGCCTCGCTGATAGTTGATGAAGAAGTCGCTAATAACAGGTTCGGTGATCATGCGGTTTTTGGTCTTTTTCCGGTAGTTGTTGATAAATATATTACGCATAATAGTGAACAACCAGGCTTTGATATTAGTCCCTTCCAGGTATTTTTCCTGGTTGGTGAGGGCCCTGAAGATCGTTTCCTGGTAGAGATCTTTTGCCTGTTCATTGTCTTTCGTCAGGGTATAAGCGAAGGGTTTCAGAAAGTCGGCGTTACCGACCAGTAAGGTGTTAAATTCAACAGATGACATAATTGTTTAATTTTTGTGTTATAAACAAAAAGCATTCGGAACTAAGGGTTTTCGATCACATTCTCTTGAAAATCAATAAATAATAAACAACAGGATCTATACTTCACATGACATCTCTGCTTCGGGCAGGGGGAGGATACAGTTTTATTTGGTTACATGGTTATATGGCCTGACTGACTCCGGAAGCAGGACGTTCTAATATATTAACGGATAAGAAGGCAAAACGGTTTGTTAACTAGTACGAATATATATATTCATATATATGAAGGCTGGGTTACATTATATTATCCTTAAAATTGGTATTTAAGGATAATGTGTCGATTTCTGGCATTATTCTACGTATATACGGAACAATCTACCAAAATATGTGTTATAACGGGCGTCAAAGTGTTTTTAGGTTCATTAACATTTGTGTGTTATTTTATATAGATTTGCAGCTTATTTGGCGGAAAAACAGTCAAATATGTTCGATATTGAAGCCTGAACTGAATTCGAGAAATATATCCTATTAATTCATGTTAAGAAAGTTATTGCTAATCCAGCTGTTCCTGTTTGTTGTTTATAGTGTAAGTGCCCAGGTTCCGTCCTTTTCCAAGGAGCAAATGAAGCAGATTAAGGTTGACAATCTGAGCGATGATCAGGTTAGGCAGCTTGTGGCTGAAATGAAGAAGAACGGAATAGCTTTTGACGATATTGATACTTATGCGCAGCAGAAGGGGATTCCAGACATTGAGGTGTCGAAATTAAAAGAGAGAATCCGTCAGATGGGGCTTGACAAGGAGTTACAAGTAAAGTCCAAGAATAAGGATCAGAATGATCAGAATGAAGATAGGAAGGTGGATGTCGATGATCAGGATAAAGATGATTCTAAAGTAGCTGGAAAAGAACCGAAATTATCCAAGGAAGAGCGGGAAAAAGAGAAGCGAAGAAAACGGATTTTCGGTTCGGAGCTTTTTAGTAATAAAAACCTGACTTTTGAGCCGAATCTCCGGATGGCAACACCACCAAATTATCGTCTGGCAGCCAATGATGAGTTGCTAATAGATGTATATGGTTATTCAGAAGTACAACATCGATTAAAAGTAACTCCCGAAGGATACATTAGGATACCCAATTTAGGTCCTGTATATGTGAATGGCCTCACGATGGAAGAGGCAAAAAGCCGTATTTCCAAACAATTAGCTACTATTTATTCAGGAATAAAATCGGGCAATACCTTTGTACAGGTGTCGCTGGGAAATATCCGCAGTATCAGGGTATTGCTGATAGGTGAGGTAGAAAAGCCGGGGTCCTATACGATTCCATCTCTGGCCACAGTTGCGAATGCATTGTATGTATCTGGTGGTCCAAATGAAAATGGTAGTTTCCGTAATATTCAGGTAATTAGGAATGGTGTTCCGGTAGTGTCGTTCGATTTATATGATTTCCTTGCTAATGGCGACTTATCTAATAATGTTGTGCTTCAGGACCAGGATATTGTGAAGGTGAATCCGTATAAAACCCGTGTAGAGTTGACAGGAGAGGTGAAACGTCCGGCCATTTTTGAGGCAAAGGATAATGAATCGCTGAAGCAGCTGATTGATTTTGCTGGTGGTTATACAGATAGAGCATTTACAGACGTTATCCGTGGTTACAGGGTGAATAACAAGGAAAGAGAAGTTGTAAACATCCCATCTTCTGAAATTGGGACTTTCAAATTAAAATCAGGAGATCAGTTTTTCGTGGATTCTATTTTGAATAGGTTCAGTAATCGTGTGACCATTACCGGGGCAGTTTTCCATCCTGGCAATTATGCATTGGAATCAGGAATGACCATATCAGATTTGATTAAAAGGGCAGATGGAGTGAAGGAGGAAGCAGCTTTAAGTCGTGGTCTGATTCGTCGTTTGCAGCCAGATTTCACGCCTGCATATATCAATTTTAATGTACAGGATGCGCTGGCCGGAAAATCATCTGTAAAGTTACAAAAAGAAGACAGCGTATTAATTTACTCCAAACTGCAGTTGCGGGAGGATTATGAGGTACGTATTGATGGAGAGGTAAATAAGCCCGGATATTTTAACTATGGAGAGGGAATGCACCTGGAAGATTTGATATTGCTGGCGGGAGGGCTCCGTGATGCTGCATCTACTCAGCGCATTGAAGTTTCCCGTAGAATCAGAAATGGTGTATATAGTCCAGAAGACACTGTTAAATCTATTGTTAAGTATTTTGATATCAATGCCGATTTAAGTGCCAACTCAGGTGCAAAAGGATTTGAGTTAATGCCATTTGATGAGGTGTCTGTACGTAAATCTCCGGCATATACTTCCCAATCCAATGTATCCATTGGTGGAGAGGTAGTTTACCCAGGAGAGTATACTATTAATACCCGTTCAGAGAGAATATCAGACTTGATTAAGCGTACTGGAGGCCTGCGTCCGGAAGCTTATGCAGCTGGTGCCGTAATGCTGAGGAAAACATTTATAAATGAGGGTGATAGTCTGATACTGGCGAACAAACTAGAAGTATTTATTAACAAATTACAAGACAGTGCAGATATAGCCCGTGTTAGACAAGCGGTAAATCGTCATGAGCAATTACTGGGAATAAACCTGGATCAGATCATGAAAAATCCGGGATCTAAATATGACTTATTACTGGAAGAAGGGGATGTGATCCGTGTACCAAAGAAATTGCAGACGGTGCAGTTATTTGGAGAGGTATACTTTCCTAAAAAGGTAAGGTATGATGGTGGATATACATTTAGAGATTATGTCCATGGTGCAGGAGGGTTCACTTCTCAGGCGTTGCGAAGAAGAAGCTATATCGTTTATGCCAATGGTGAGGTTAAGAATACAAAGAAGGTGATGTTTTTCAATAGCTATCCAAGGGTGAAGCCAGGAGCAGAAATTTATGTACCTACAAGAAAGGAAAGGAAAGGATTGAGTGGACAGGAAGGCATAGCAATTGCGAGTGGTCTGGCATCCGTAGCCTTGGTTATTGTAACTATCCTTAATACCATTAAATAATAGATTAACACTGGTCTTTCATGACAATAGCCACCAGAAATACAACTTCAGAAGCTGTGGGTGATGATATATCCTTAAAAACAATTATTCTCAGATTTAGAGAATGGATTGGTTATTTGTTTTCCAAGTGGTTGGTTATCTGTATAGCGGGAATTATCGGGGCGGGTATTGGCTTCGGATATGCCTTTTGGAAGAAACCATTATACTCAGGCCGATTATCCTTTATCGTGGAGGATAGTAAAACCAGTCCATTAAGTGCTTATGCAGGATTGGCCAGCCAGATCGGGTTGGATTTGGGAGGGGCCGCGGGAAGCGGCATTTTTGCTGGGGATAATATCCTTGACTTTTTACGTTCCCGGTTGATGATTGAGAAATCCTTATTATCAACTGTCAAACAAGGTTCAAAGGAAGTCACACTTGCAGATATTTATATAGAAACGAATGAGCTGAATAAAGGCTGGAGTGATAAACCGCAATTGAAGGGTCTCCATTTTCCTGCCAACCAGAACCGAAAAGATTTTTCCCTTCAGCAGGATAGTATTTTGAATAAAATCTACGAACAGATTTTGAAGACAGATCTATCTGTTGGCAAACCTGATAAGAAAAGTGGTTTTATTGTGGTGGAATGCATCACTAGGAATGAAACATTCTCTATGGTGTTTACAAAACGACTTGTAACTGAGGCAGCAGACTTCTATACAAAAGTAAAAACAAAACGCTCCAAAACGAATGTAGATAAACTTCAAAGTAAGGCCGATTCTATTGAATATCTCTTGAACAAGAAAACATATAGTGTAGCTGAGCAACAGGATATTAATCTTAACCCGGCGCGTAGAGTGGCAACCGTTAGTTCAGAGTTACTTGGTCGTGATAAATTAATGCTGCAAACCATGTATGGAGAAGTGGTCAAGAACCTGGAAATGACTAAAATTGCTATGTCACAGGAGACTCCATTGATTCAGGTGGTAGATGAACCTATTCTCCCATTGAATAAAATCAAGGTTGGTAAATTGAAAGGACTAATTGTAGGTGGCTTGCTCGGTGCAATCGTCATCTGTTTCTTTTTGATTACTGCCAGAATCTACAAGTTAATCATGGGTAGTACTGAGAATTAAATCAAAAAGCTGAGATACTAAATTTTTATAAAAATGAAAGTCGTAATACTTGCAGGTGGACTTGGTACAAGATTGTCAGAGGAAACATCAATAAAGCCTAAGCCAATGGTGGAAATTGGTGGGATGCCAATATTGTGGCATATTATGAAAATATATTCCCACTATGGATTCAATGACTTCATCATTTGTCTTGGATATAAAGGATATGTTATAAAGGAATATTTTTCGAACTATTTCCTGCATCGTTCGGATGTGACTATTGACTTAAAAGGGAATTCTGTAAAAGTACATGATACACAGGCTGAGCCTTGGACAATCACCCTCGTAGATACTGGAATGCATAGTATGACTGGTGGACGTGTAAAAAGAATCCGCAATCATGTTGGTAATAATCCGTTTATGCTGACATACGGTGATGGGGTCTCTAATTTGGATATTAATGCGCTTGTCAATTTTCACAATAGTAATAAGGGAATTCTTACAGTTACTTCTGTTCAACCGCAGGGTAAGTTTGGTGCCTTAAGTCTTGATGGTGTTCAGGTAAACTCTTTCCTTGAGAAACCAAAAGGTGATGGTCACTGGATTAATGGAGGCTTTTTTGTATGTCAACCGGAAGTCTTCAACTACATTGATGGAGATGATACCATCTTTGAAAAAGAACCGCTGGAGAATATAGCGAAGGATGGGGGAATGTATGCTTATAAGCATGATGGATTTTGGAAACCGATGGATACCTTAAGAGACAAAATTGAGTTGGAAGATAGCTGGAATGCCAATAAAGCACCTTGGAAAATATGGTAACATTATTTGAAAAGTTAAAGTCAACATACAGGAATAAGACTGTATTAATCACAGGACATACTGGCTTCAAGGGTTCCTGGTTAGTTAAGATTTTAAATGAGTTAGGCGCCAGTGTTTGGGGCTATGCATTAGCTCCCCAACAAGACAATGATCTCTTTTATTTAATTCAGGGAGATACTATCTGTAATTCTCATATTGCAGATATCAGATCCGTTGAGGAATTAAAAAAGGTCGTGAATGAAGCCAAGCCTGATTTTATATTTCATCTGGCAGCCCAACCACTTGTAAGATTATCGTATGAAATCCCTACCGAAACATTTGCTGTTAATGCTATAGGGACTGCTAATTTACTAGATGCAGTGCGGGCACTTGATAAAAAATGTAATTTGGTTCTTATCACAACAGATAAAGTTTACCATAATTATGAATGGGATTATCCTTACCGGGAAGTTGACAGACTGGGAGGATATGATCCGTATAGCGCAAGTAAAGCCTGTACAGAGTTAGTAATTGATTCTTTTAGGAATTCATTCTTCAACCCGAACTTATATTCTGTTCATCAGAAATCTATTGGTACTGGTAGAGCAGGAAATGTGATAGGTGGAGGAGATTGGTCTAAGGATCGTTTATTGCCTGATATTGCCCGATCATTGGCAAATAATAACCATGTAATAATCAGAAATCCCAAAGCGGTGAGACCATGGCAACATGTATTGGAGCCACTTGTAGGATACCTGATACTTGGAGCAAAATTAGATGATAATGGAGTGCAATATGGAGAGGCGTTTAATTTTGGCCCACATATTTCAGACGCACTTTCTGTTGAAAAAATGGTAGAATTGTCTATTGCGGCCTGGGGACATGGCAGTTATGAAGTTGAACAGCATCCTAATCAACTTCATGAGGCAGGATTGTTAAAATTGGATATCAATAAAGCGATCAATAAACTCGGCTGGCAACCAAGATGGACTGCATCCAAAGCTGTGGAGATGACAATGGATTGGTATAAAAGGTATCAGGAAGAGCCTGACAATATTAATGCAGTCATTAAATCACAGATAATGGATTATTTTAATGAATAAGGTATTAATAACCGGGGCAACAGGCTTTCTCGGTAGTTATATCACACATTTTCTGCTGGATGCTAATATAGATGTCATTGGCCTGAAAAGAGGTAAATCCGGAATGAGTAGATTGAATGGGAGAGAAGCCAGGATTAAATGGATCAATATGGATGAACCGCATTGGCAGCAGGAAGTAGAGAAAAGTTGTCCTGATATATTTATTCATTGCGCGTGGTTAGGAGTAGAGTCATTTCAGAGAAATGTTTGGGAGATACAGCTTGAAAATATTAATCTACTACAGCAATTATTGAGTCTTGCAATTAAGTGTAAGGCTAATAAATTTATCGGACTTGGTTCTCAGGCTGAATATGGTGCATTTGATGGAGTCATTACGGAACAATCTCCATTAGCACCTAATAGTGTATATGGTCAGGTGAAAGTCTGCTGTTCAAAGATGGTAGAGAGTTGTTGTGCTGAGAATGGGATAGAATGGTTTTGGTTAAGGCTCTTTACATTTTTTGGTGCCGGCGAAGGCGAAAATTGGTTGATTCCATCCACAGTAAAGGCCATCTGTAATAAAGAAAAGCTCGAATTAACTGCAGGAGAACAAAAGTATGCATATATGCACGCATCAGTTCTTGGAAATATAATAGGTACAATACTTGCCAGTCAGGGAAAGGAAGGTATTTACAATATATCATCGTATGATGCTGTTTCCATTAAGGAATTGGTGACACGTATCCGTAATGTCGTTGATAAGGACTATCAACTGTCCTTTGGGAGTTTACCATATAGGCCAGGGCAGGCAATGCATATGCAAGGCGATATGACCAAGTATAATCATTCATTTGGAATAATTACTGATTTAGATTTAGAGGATGCGCTAAGAGATACAATCAATTATTATCTGAACATTTTTAATCATAGGCTGGATGAAAGCATCTGATTACATCGCACAGTTTTTACATTTAAAAGGAGTTACGCATGTGTTTGAACTTTCGGGTGGAATGATTACACATTTACTGGATTCCATCAGTCAAACAACTCCGATAAAAATTATAACAATGCATCATGAGCAATCTGCTGCTTTTGCTGCAGATGCATATGGCAGAATGACGGGGATTCCTGGTGTTGCATTGGCTACGAGTGGCCCTGGTGCTACTAATTTACTAACAGGAATAGGTAGCTGTTATTTTGATTCATCACCAGCTGTTTTTATAACTGGACAGGTAAATACGCATGAATTAAAATCCGATCGCCCGATCAGGCAACTGGGTTTCCAGGAGACTGATATCGTAGCAATGGCTCAACCTATTACCAAAGCATGTTTCCAGGTTCTGGACCCATTACAAATTCCAGACATCATGGAACAGGCTTTTGCAATTGCTACAAGTGGCAGGCCTGGACCGGTTCTGATAGATATACCAATGAATATCCAGAGAGGAGATGTGCCTACTCTGCCAAACCCAATTGCCACCATTAAAAATACCACTGCATTTACAGATACACTGTTCGAATCTCTCCTGTCAGACATTAAAGCAGCAAAACGGCCACTGATATTAGTAGGAAGAGGGATAGATGCAGCAGGTGCCAGGAAGGAATTACTTGAACTGGTGGATAAATTGCAAGTGCCGGTAGTTACTTCCTTACTTGGTCTCGATTTATTGCATTTTGATCATCCATTGCGCGCTGGATTTATTGGAAGCTATGGGAACAGATGGGCAAATATTGCCTTTGGAGAATCTGATTTAATAGTTGTTATTGGGTGTAGGCTTGATATTCGTCAGACGGGTGCAGACACGAAATATTTTGAAAACCGCATCATCTATCATGTGGATTGTGAAGAGGGCGAAATCAATAATAGAATTAAAAACTGTATTCCTGTTGTTGGAGATGCTAAAGCATTCATTTGTGCATTGCTGAATTCTTCAATATTGGAGAAGGAGCAGCCACTTCAAAGGAAGGCAGAATGGATTGATTACATTGCTGCATTAAAGGAAAAATGGCCTGATACTGCCGAGTTAAATCCTGTTGGGATCAATCCGAATAAATTCATGCATCAACTCTCCCGTCGTTCAGTATCTGCTAAGGCATTTTTGGCGGATGTGGGAGCCCATCAAATGTGGGCGGCTCAATCGTTAGAGCTGGGGAAAGACCAGATATTTATGACTTCCGGCGGAATGGGGGCCATGGGCTTCTCTTTACCAGCTGGAATTGGAGCGAGTATTGCTGCTGGGAATAGCCCGGTAGTGGTGTTAGTTGGAGATGGTAGTATGCAGATAAATATCCAAGAACTGCAAACTATTGTTAGGAATGATCTTCCAGTCAAAGTAATAGTTCTAAATAATCGCCATCTTGGAATGATACGTCAATTCCAGGACAGCTACTTTGATTCCAGGTACCAGTCTACTTATTGGGGATATAGTGCACCTGACTTTGAGAAAGTAGCCACAGCTTATGGTATAGCTGCTAAGACGATTGAAAATGAATCAGATATGGAAGAGGCAGTGGAGTGGATGTGGAGTAAAGAACAACAGGATAAACCTGTACTATTACAAGTAATGATTGATCCTAAAACCAATACATATCCTAAGATTGCTTTTGGAAAACCGATTACTGAAATGGAGCCATTTAGCAAGCCTATAGAAATGGAAGGTACCTGAGAAACTGATTATAAAACACATTAGCATAAGAGAATATGATTGATTCTAAATATAACCCGGTTGTTGAAGGCCTTAGAGAGGCCGCTGCCAAAAGAGTTCATAGAGTTATTGTTCCTGGCCAGGATTATATTCCTGTTACAGGAAAAGTTCTTGATGAAGACGATTTGTTGACAGGGGTTGAAGCTGTGATGGACGGCTGGTTGACTGCCGGAAGATTTTCGGAACAATTTGAAAGAGAACTGGCACGTTATTTTGGCAGCAGATTCTCATTCTTAGTAAACTCAGGTTCTTCCGCTAACTTGTTAGCATTCTATGCCCTGACATCCCCCAAATTAGGAGATCGGGCCCTTCAGCCAGGCGACGAAGTAATTACCGTTGCTGCAGGTTTCCCGACCACGGTGAATCCAATGATCCAATTTGGTTGTATCCCTGTTTTCTTGGACATCGAAATTCCAACTTATAATATTAAAGCGGAGGATATCGAGTCTGCCGTGACCGATAAAACCAAAGCTATTATGATTGCCCATACACTTGGTAACCCCTTCAATCTGGAGGAAGTAATGAGAGTTGCCAAAAAATATAATTTATGGGTGATCGAAGATGACTGTGACTCTTTGGGAGCTACGTACAAAGAAAAGAAAACCGGAACATTCGGTGATTTAGCTACCCTATCTTTTTATCCTGCCCACCATATAACCATGGGTGAGGGTGGTGCTGTACTGGTAAATAATGCAAAACTGAAGAAAATCGTAGAGAGTTTCCGCGATTGGGGACGTGACTGTTGGTGCCCTCCAGGAAAAGATAATACCTGCGGAGAACGTTTTTGCCAGCAGCTAGGTGATTTGCCAGAAGGGTATGATCATAAATATACCTACTCTCATATTGGTTTTAACCTTAAGGTAACTGATATGCAGGCGGCTATTGGATTAAGTCAGCTGAAAAAAGCGGATTCCTTCATTGAGAAACGGAGACAGAATTATCAATTGCTTTATAACAAAATGAAAGCCTTTGAGCAATATTTCATTTTGCCAGAAAGAACAGCTGATTCAAACCCAAGCTGGTTTGGTTTCCTATTAACTATCAGAGATGGTGTAAAGATCAATAGGAATGCATTGGTAAGTCATCTGGAACAACAAAAGATTGGAACAAGACTATTGTTTGGTGGAAATCTGTTAAAGCAACCTGCATATAAAAATATTAAGCATAGAGTACTGAATAATCTGCAGAATACGGATAAAGTTATGAATGATTCATTCTGGTTGGGTGTTTGGCCTGGTCTGGATGAGCAACATTATGATTATATTCTGGAAGTAATTAGCAAGTATATTCAATCATTAGGATGAGAAAGATAGTCAGTAAAATATTTTCATTGCTTGGAATAGACGGTGCAATTGTCTATACATTACTAGCTAGAATTATTCAGGCTGGTGGAGGATCCATAGCAATTATTTTTATTGCTGCATTTCTCAGCAAGGCAGAGCAAGGGTATTACTACACCTTTGCCAGTATTCTTGCGCTACAGATATTTTTTGAATTAGGCTTTTCTGGAATAATCACACAATATGCTGCACATGAAGCAGTCCACTTATTACCAAATAAGGATGGTGGATATGAGGGGGAACTGAGGTATAAATCTCGCTTATCTTCTTTACTCCATATTGCCGTGAAATGGTTTTCGGTACTGTCCTTAGCATTGTTCGTTGTTTTAGCCATTGCGGGCTTTGTTTTCTTCACGCATTTTGGCAATGCAAATACGGAGAATGTTTCGTGGAATGGACCATGGTTACTCCTTTCTTTTTCAGCTACTATTATGTTGTTGGTAACACCATTACTTGCATTTCTTGAAGGATTAGGAAAAGTAAGGGAAGTGGCAAAAATCAGGTTAATCCAGCAAGCAGCTCAGCTATTGGGATTGTTACTGTTCCTGAGTCTGGGACTCAAACTGTATGCTGGCCCTGTGGCTACTATCTTATCATTAATGGTTTATCCAATATGGATACTCTCAGGAGGCCAACTGAACTTGCTGAAAAACATCTGGCATTATTTTGACACAGCGCATACCATTAGTTTCAGACAAGAAATCTTTCCTTATCAATGGCGAATAGCATTGAGTTGGATCTCTGGATATTTTATTTTTCAACTGTTTAATCCAGTAATCTTTGCAACGGATGGCCCGGCAGCAGCTGGTCAGATGGGAATGACACTGGCTATTTTAAATGGCATCCTATCTATTTCTCTTAGTTGGTATAATACAAAAGTGCCTTTATTTAGTAGCCTGATTGCCAAAGGAGATTACGTAACACTAGACAGTGTCTTTAATAAAACTATTCGGAATGCATCTCTGATCTGTGGAGCTGCCATCATTGTTTTTTTGGGTGGAATATACATTCTGAATTATTTCAATGTTCCAATTGTACATCGTTTCCTATCTGCAATACCACTTTGGGCAATGTGTATCGCTACGTTTATAAACCAGTTGGTATTTGGACTTGCAACCTATTTACGTTGTCATAAACAGGAACCTCTATTGATACAATCCATAATGATGGGCGTTTTTAGTATTATGTCAACGATATTTCTCGGAAAGCTTTGTGGCGTAATCGGTATCACATTGGGGTATACCTTTTTGACAATATTCATCAGCCTGATAGGTGCGGTGGTGATTTTTAACAGGAAAAAAAGAGAGTGGCATATATGAGTGTACCAATGCTTACAATAGCGATCCCGACATATAACAGGCTCTCCTTTTTAGATACATGCTTGGATAGTATTGCTTCGCAGTATACGCCGCAGATGCAGTTGGAAGTAGTTGTTTCAGATAATTGCTCACCATTGGATCCAATTGATATCATTGAAAAATACAGACAAAAGGGATTGCATATTGCTTATTCCAGAAATACTGTTAATGAAGGACCTGATGGTAACATTGGAAAATGTTACAATTTGGGTAGTGGAGAATTTGTCTGGATAATTGGTGATGATGATATTATTCTAAATGGCGGATTGTCTCGGGTCTTTCAATTACTGGAAAAAGAAGCCCCAGATTTTATTCATCTGGGATGGAAAATCAGAGATAATAGAGATAATAATAATGTCATGGAAATGAGCATGCCACCAGTGATTTACTCATTCACCAATCATGTCCATTTTCTGAAAAATTTCACCCATAATATAACATTTATATCAGGTAGTATTATTAAAAGAAAGTTCGTTACACCTGATTATAAACACTTTTTAGGTACAAACCTTGTCCAATTATCCTTCCTGTTGCAGGCTTTATTCCAGGGGAAACGTTTCATTTATGTAAAATCCCCGGTTGTAGGCGTAGAACCTGATAATAGTGGAGGATTTAAAGTTTGCGATGTATTTGGGAAGAACCTCAACCAGGTTTTAAGCTATTTTGATAACCATTCGAAAATTGAGCGCGTAAGAAAGCTAATTAACAATGGACTGATAATGGAGTGTTTTCCAGGTTGGATAAAACGAATCAGACTTAATTCAAAAAATGGATTTACTGATTCAGATTGTAAGAAATCCTTACATCCTGTACTGAAAAGTTACCCTTTTTATTGGATTAGCCTATACCCGATTTTAGTGGTAAAACAGAGTGGTTTTCAATTAACCTGGACAATATTGAATTATCCCCGATATATCCTTAATAAAGCTAGAAGTACAAGAAAGATAATTTCACTGGCGATTACAGGCAGAAAAATTTTGATCTAATTGAAAAAGATACTTATCGTTTTTGGAACTCGGCCGGAAGCTATAAAAATGGCCCCATTAGTGAAGCAGTTTGGTGCAGATAATACCTTCGATGTAAAGGTCTGCGTGACGGCACAGCATCGCCATATGCTGGATCAGGTCCTCGATTTTTTTGAAATCCAACCTGATTATGACCTTGATCTAATGAAACCGCAACAGGATCTGTTTCAACTAAGTGCCAATGTGCTGACTGGATTGAAGCCAGTTTTGGAAGACTTCAAACCTGATTACGTATTTGTACATGGAGATACAACGACATCCAGTATGGCTGCCCTGGCAGCATTCTACGCAGGTGCAAAAGTATGTCATGTAGAAGCTGGGCTGAGAACATTTAATAAATATTCGCCCTTCCCTGAAGAAATGAACCGACAATTAACCGGAAGGATTGCGGATATTCATTTTGCACCAACAGAATCGTCCTGCAAGAACCTGATGCAGGAAGGGGTGGATCGGAGCGCTATTGTGATTACAGGTAATACTGTTATTGATGCCCTCTACCTTACTATGGAAAAACTGAAATCTTACGAAGACAATCAGATTATCCAGCTGAGGAAAATATTGGATCCTGAAAGGAAAACCATCTTAGTGACTGGGCATAGAAGAGAAAATTTCGGAGAAGGTTTTACCAACATATGTTTGGCGTTGAAGGATATAGCCACTGATCCAGATGTGCAGATTATTTTCCCTGTTCATCTGAATCCAAATGTATCAGGCCCCGTTTATAGAATTCTCGACAACATAAATAATATACATCTTATTGAACCATTATCCTATCCTGCATTCACATGGCTGATGAGTAGAGCCTATCTCATCATCACAGATAGTGGCGGGGTACAGGAAGAGGCACCAGGACTTGGGAAACCGGTGTTAGTAATGAGAGATACAACTGAACGACCTGAAGCAGTTGCCGCAGGAACTGTCAGACTAGTGGGCGCAAGCAGAGAAAGGATAGTGGAGGAAGCACGCAAATTATTAACTGATCCTGTCAGTTATGATGCCATGAGCCATGCAAATAATCCATATGGAGATGGCTTAGCTGCTGAAAGAATAGTTAATTTTCTGGCAGGTAAATACAGTACAGTATGAGTGACCAGATTGTATTCCTAGCCCAATATCCTGATGAAACAAATATTATGGATGGGATGATGCAACGTATCAAGAATGTTGATAATTACTTTCTTGGACTCTCCCGTACATATCTCCAGGTTTCATTAGTGAATAATCGTCGTTATACGGCTACAACCAATGGGGAATTAACAATTGTTCGACTGAATCTGTTTCTGCATATCCGCACAGTACTCAGATTGCTTAAACGGAGTAAATATCTATATTTCCACTCTCTCTGGAATTTTTTGCCCCTAACGTTTTTTTCATTAAAAAATAAACGTATCGTTCTTGACTTACATGGGGTTGTGCCAGAGGAACTGGACTTTTATAATCGAAAGTCACTCAGTAAACTATTCGGATGGAGTGAGAAGATTGTTATGCGTAAAGTAAATGCGCTGATATATGTAAACAGGGCTATGCAGCATTTTTACGGTACTAAATATCCTTATCTCCTCCAAAGAGAAAATTACGTATGCCCATTGATTGCTGGTGAGGATGAAGAAAAATCAGTTTCCTTTGATGAAGCCGCATTCAGAAAGGAAATAGGAATTCGGGAAGAGGATGTAGTATTTATCTACTCAGGTAATATACAAAAATGGCAAAACTTTGATTTAGTTTTGGATTTGGTGAAAAACCTGGATAACCTTGCTTACAAATTTCTATTTCTTTCCAGAGATATTGCCGGAATCCAGAAATTGATGCAGGAAAAGGGAATGGAGCTTCACGCTGACAGATATAAGTTTTTTACTGTAAAGCCTGAAAATCTCTATAAATACTATAGCATTGCTCATTATGGCTTTGTTCTGCGGGACGATCATATCCTCAATAGAGTGGCTACTCCCA
Organism: Chitinophaga sp.; assembly: GCF_019236475.1. Classification (GTDB taxonomy): domain Bacteria; phylum Bacteroidota; class Bacteroidia; order Chitinophagales; family Chitinophagaceae; genus Chitinophaga. Next base: position 278,272 of record NZ_JAFAIX010000012.1, on the reverse strand, counting down.
CCAAATTGTTGGAGTACATCAACTATGGCATTATACCCATCGTTAAACTGGATGAAATCGGAGATTTTAAATCCAAAGGCTATGAGTATATTCCCATGACAGGGCTGAACAATAATATGATGAAGGCGAAAAGTGAATTGAATCAGCAGATCTTCCTTGATCTCAAAAATGAAACGAATCTTAATATTAAAAATATTGCGTTGAGGTAATGACAATTTACTACCTGTTTTTTATAATACTAGGTATGATTGCATCTGTTCAAACACTGTTCGCAAAAACACGAACAGTTAAAATTGAATTGGATGTGATCTGGTATGTTGTGTTACCTTCATTCCTCCTGTTCTTTCTGGGATTAAGATATAAAATTGGTGGAGACTGGATTAATTATAAAGAGTTTTATGATAATGTAGAAACCATTGATTTATTATTTACAGAACAATTAAGGAATTCCTACCTGATTAATGGTAATGAATTTCTGGAAATAGGATTCAGACTTGTTTGCGTATTTGTAAAGTCACTGGGGGTTTCCTATCAGGGATTTGTTTTTTTGTTGACTTGTTTTAATCTGTATTCTATGTACCATTTTATCAAGGTACAAAAGATCCCCAACAAGTTCTTGTTTCTCTTTTTCTACTTCTCATATAATCTACTGGTCGAATTTGATATTATCAGGCAGGCTTTAAGTTTCTATATTTTCCTTTACGCAGTACCATATCTCAACAAGAGCTTTGTCAAATATTTGTTGATTTGTATACTCGCGACTACCATCCATTCAAGTGCTGTCATTTTTATACCGATGTATTTCTTCTGTAGAAAACGACTGACCAAAAAGTTTTTAATAGTGACACTATGTATATATTTCTTCAACTTCCTTTTGGGGATTAAAGCCTTATCTGGATTACTATCCATTTTAGGGGCTATTTCTGGCAATAGCCTTATACTAACTATTAAGACTTACATTGAGCTATTCAATTTCCCTACACACCTTACGGTGTATACACTGGTATTTTCCACATTGTTGGGGTTAGTGGCAATGAATTGGGAGAAGGTGGAGCAATTGTCTGATGAACATCAGAACTTATTGAAATTTTTCTTGGCATACGCCTATATATCTGTGTTTTTTTCAGAAATTAAAGTAATTGAAGAAAGATTTGTTTACTTCTTTTACTTCGGAGTGGCTTTTGTCTTTGCCCTACTTCCTACTTTTTATAATGGGTTGCTTAAAATTGCAACGCTAACAGTCAGCTTGCTATATGCCGGTATTAGGATCACTGGCACACTAGGTAATGATTTTATGATTCTAAGCTATACATATAATAATTATCTATTTGTTGATGATAGAACAGATAGCCAGATTATGGCAAGAATAAATGAAATGCAGGAAAAGACAGAAGCCTATTATCAGGAAAGAGTAAACGATAACAAATGATTGAATCAGTATATGCAATAGTAATTCTGTATAACCCACAAATTGAGCAAGTATTGAAAGGCTTGTCCAGTACACTTGAGCAAGTCGATAAAGTGATTTTGGTGGATAATTCTCCTGTAAGTCAAGAAAATGCCATCTTAAGTGTATTGACGACCAAGGATACTTCAAAAATTTGTTACCTGTTTAATAACGCCAATTTAGGTGTGGCGGAAGGACAGAATATTGGAATTAAAAAAGCCTTGGCCTTTGGAGCCGATTTTGTATTGATACTGGATCAGGATAGTATTCCAGAACCAATGATGGTAAAGAACCTGATGAAGGATTACCAATTGTTGATACACCTAAATGAGAATGTGGGTGTTATAGGACCAGTATCTATCAATAAACAGAACAATCAGCCATATAAGCCTCGTGTAAAGAAATTCACTGCTTATGAGGGGGCACCACATATCTGGAAAGTTACCGAGTTAATAAGCTCGGGTTCTCTTATTAGTAAAACTACCTTTGAAAAGGTGGGACTGATGGATGAACGGCTTTTCATTGATGCAGTGGATCATGAATGGTGTTGGAGAGCTATCAGGTATGGTTTTAGTTGTGCACAGACGACTTCCGCTTCCCTTGGGCATATGCTGGGAGAAGGAGATCGGAAGATTCTGGGTATTAGTATTGCCATTACTTCCCCGTTCAGGGTTTTTTATCAGTATCGGAATTATTGTTATCTCGTTAAAGAATCCTATGTGCCTTTATATTGGAAAATCAACAACGCGGTTAAGTTCTCAATAAAATTGATCTATTATCCATTATTTGTAGCTCCTAGAATGCAATACCTGAGAAATATGGTAAAGGGAATTAAAGCCGGTATGAAAGGTTGGGGAGACAAGTAGTATTTATAAAAATTATATATATGAAAAATATTTTAATAACAGGAGGGGCTGGTTTTATTGGTTCCCATTTATGCACCGAAATACTAAAGGATAGCAAGGTGAAATGTTTGGTAGCGGTAGATAATCTCTTGTTAGGAACACAACAAAATGTAGAACATCTATCTGCAGATAATCGATTCAAGTTGGTCGTAGGTGATATCAATGATATGAACTTATTGAATGACCTGTTTGTATCTTTTCAATTTGATACCGTATTTCACCTCGCAGCTAATTCTGATATCAGCATAAGTCATAAGAGTCCTTCTATTGATTTTGATAATACCTTCAAAACAAGTTGGAGCGTGTTGGAAGCAATGCGTATTCATAACTGTAAGAAGATAATATTTGCATCTACTTCCGCAATTTATGGAGATGTAACAGAGGAAATTCATGAAGATTTTGGTCCACTGCAACCTATTTCTCATTATGGGGCAGGTAAGTTGGCATCTGAAGCCTTTTTTTCTTCCTATTCTTATAACTATGGCATCCAGACATACATCTTCCGATTTCCTAATGTAGTAGGAGGAAGCAGTACACATGGTGTGATATATGATTTTCTACGGAAGATCCGGGAGAATCCTGAGAAACTCATCGTACTTGGTAATGGCCAGCAAGAGAAAACGTACCTTCATGTAAGTGACCTGGTGCAGGCAATATTATATTTGTCTTCAACAGAAAATGAACGCTACAATGTATTTAATGTTGGAGGAACTGATACGATTAACGTAGCCAGAATAGCTGAGATAGTATTGGAAGAAGCTGGCGCGAAGCATACCATAGAATATACCGGCGGTGATAGGGGCTGGATAGGGGATGTTCCTAAATTCCGATATAAAATAGATAAAGTCTTATCTAAGGGATGGAAACCATTATTGAATTCGGAAATGGCAGTAAGGAAAACCGTTCAGGAATTATTAACAGCAAAAATGACAAAACTTGATTATTAGTCGTACACCATTCAGAATTAGTTTTGCAGGCGGTGGGAGTGATCTGCCTTCCTATTATTTAAAGTATGGAGGAGCTGTTCTTAGCACCACCATTGATAAATATACTTATTTATCAATGCACCCTTATTTTGCTGAGAATAAAATATTCCTGAAATATTCTTCCAATGAATATGTAGACAATATTAATGATGTAAAGCATCCTTTAATCAGGGAGATTTTCCGCCATTTTGATATTCGGGGAGTCGATTTCAATAGTAGTGCGGACATCCCTTCAGGAACGGGATTGGCTTCTTCCTCGGCGTTTGCAGCTGGTTTAATTAACTTATGTGCTGCCTACAAAGGTATTTATATAAATAAGGAAGACATAGCTGCACTAGCTTGTGACATTGAAATTGAGCGCCTGATGGAACCAATCGGCAAACAGGATCAATATGCCTGTGCTGTTGGCGGACTTAACTTCATCCAATTTCATGAAAATGAAAAAGTAACGGTTGAAAAAATACATCTGGGAGCAGAGATGCAGGATAAACTAGACAATAATCTATTGATGTTTTATCTAGGAAAAACCAGATCTGCAGGAAGTGTATTAAAAGAACAAAAGAGTAATATCGAGAGTAGCAAAAAGCTGGATAATCTTCATAAAATGGTTAAATTGGCTTATGATCTACGACAGGAATTACTGAGTCAGAACATCGATGCATTGGGAGAAATTCTTCACACTGGATGGATGTATAAAAAAGAACTTGCTTCAGGTATCTCGGATGAGGCTATAGATAGTAACTACGACCTTGCTATGAAAAATGGTGCATTGGGAGGTAAGTTACTGGGCGCAGGTGGAGGCGGTTTTTTGCTGTTTTATGTGAATAGTGAAGAAAAGAAAGCTGCTGTTAGGTCAGCATTGTCTCATTTAATGGAAACTGAGTTTAGATTTGAAAATTCTGGAACCTCTATAATTTTTTAAAATATGAAAAATATTATTTCAGGCTATATCCAACAGCTGCAGAACGTATTGGCGAATTTAAATCAGGAGGAAATATTACAGGTTGCCAATATATTGAAAGGTGCAAGGAGCGCCGGAAAACATGTTTATATTTTTGGCAACGGAGGATCCGGTTCTACAGCATCTCATTTTGCTTGTGATATCAATAAAGGGGTATCCTACAATAGACCAGAACGATTTAAAATTATCTGTCTGAATGATAATATCCCAACCATGCTAGCTTATAGCAACGATGTTGGCTATGATGTGGTGTTTGCAGAGCAATTGAAAAATTTTGTAAACGAAGGAGATGTTGTAATTGGCATCAGTGGTAGTGGTAATTCAAAGAATATTATCCATGCAATGGAAGTAGCAAAAGAAAGAAAGGCTGTAACTGTTGGTATAACAGGTTTTGCAGGAGGAAAGCTCCGTGAGATGGCAGACTATTCTCTCAATGCGAATGTACATGATATGCAATTGTCTGAAGATGTACATATGATATGGGTTCATATTATGATGAAATGTTTTGAGAATGAGAATTGAGTCAACCGTATTAATGTCCCTTTTCTGGAAGGAAAATCCGGTATATCTTGATCAGGCACTGGAGAGTCTTTATCATCAGACCCAGTTGCCTGATGAAATTTTATTAGTCTGTGAAGGTGATATCCCTCCGCCACTGATGGCAATTGTGAATAAATGGAAGCAGAAATTTGCGCCAGATGTTATTAGAACAATTCCAGCTGATGACGCTAAAGGGCTTCCTGCATGTCTGAATAAAGGCATCTACGCTGCACGCGGTAAATATATTTTTCGTTTTGATACGGATGATATCTGTACCCCGGATCGCATGGAAAAACAATTGGCGTATTTTCATCAACATCCTGATGTTGTACTGCTTTCTGCACCTGCAGAGGAGTATGATATGGAGATGAAGGAAAGATTGGGGGTGAGGGATGTTCCTGTATCCCATAAAGCTATTTTGAAACGCGCTAAATGGAGAAGTCCTTTTAGTCATACAGTAGCTGCTTATTCCAGAGAAGTTGCCATTGAATTGGGAGGATACCCATTAGTGACTGCCGCTGAAGATTATGCATTTTTTGCATTATTCCTGGTAAAAGGATATAAGACAGATAATATCCCAGATATCCTGGCTAAAGCAAGAGCCGGTAAGGACTTTGCACGTCGCAGAAAAGGAATGAAGTTTCTGAAAGGGGAACTTGCTAGCCTTGCCTACATGCATAAAATTGGGTTATACTCCAAACCTTTGTATTACTTTCATGTAGTTTCAAAATCGGTAATCAGGAATTTGCCTTCTGGAGTACTGGTATCTATTTATAAGAACTTCCTTAGAAAACAATAATAATTATGGTCGCAATCATCCTTGCTGGCGGATTTGGCACGAGACTACGTTCAGTTGTAAAAGATCAACCTAAGCCACTTGCACAGGTAGGTAAATATCCATTTTTATATTATCTGATTCATTACTTGAAATCTGAGAATGTAAATAAATTCATTTTCTCATTAGGGTACTTACATGAACAGATTACCTCTTTCCTGGAAGAGCATTTTCAAGATATTGATTATAAAATCGTTATTGAAGAAGAACCTTTAGGAACTGGAGGAGCAGTGAAACTTTGCGCTGAACAAACAACAGAAAATGAGATTCTCCTTGTAAATGCGGATACTTTTTTTGAATTGAAAATCAATTCCTTAACAGCGTATTCCCTGCAAAAGAATGCAGATTGTGTCATTGCATTAACCCAGCTGGAGAACTTTGATAGGTATGGAGTTGTTAAATTGGATGATAACAACAAAGTATTATCGTTTGAGGAGAAAAAGAAGACAGATATTGGTCTGATTAATACAGGTCTGATATTCTTTAACAAAGAAATAATGATGCCATTGTTTAATAAACACAATGGTGCGTTTTCATTAGAAAAGGATATACTGGAACCTAATATTGAATCTCTTAAAATCTATGGATATCCACAACAAGGTTATTTTATAGATATTGGAATTCCAGAAGATTATTTCAAAGCCAATAATAACCTGGCGTTTTTTGAATCCCTTCTTGCCAAAGATAGCATTACAGAGGGGAAATAAACGATATATGATAGAAAGATAATTTATTATTTATATGAGTGATATCAATACTTTTCGCAAGAACTTTGTAGGCATTTTTCCAAAAGAGCCAGCAAACCTTACCAACGATACTATATTCAGAAGTATTCCAGAATGGGATTCCATGGCAGCACTCGCACTCATTGCTATGCTGGATGATGAATATAAAATTGAAGTGGAAATTGAAGAACTGAAACAAGCCAATACAATTAATGAATTGTATTCCTTTGTTCAGTCCAAATCCTAAAGCTCATCTTCTATTAAGTATAAAGAAGATTTGTGAAGGAATTAATTTCCAGACAATTCTATTTGTTTGATGGAATACTGACTATACATATTGGATGAAAATCCAATCGGGGTGAGTATCGCATAGCATGATGAAAAAATCAGAAAATAATTATGGGCACATTTATTAAAAGGATAGCTGTTTACCTTCCTGAAAAGAAAATAACTAATGAACAGCTGGTGGGGGAATTTCCGGAATGGGATGTTGATAAAATTGCCAATAAGGTTGGTATAGCATCCAGATCTGTTTCTGCGGAAACAGAATTTTCATCAGACATGGCAGTAAAAGCCGGCGAAATGTTAATGCATGAAAATAATCTGACGCCAGACACGTTTGATATGCTGATTTTGTGTACACAGAGCCCTGATTATTTTTTGCCTACAACTGCTTGTATGGTTCAACATCGGCTGAAACTCCCAACCTCTGCTGGTGCAATTGATATTAACCAAGGGTGTTCTGGATATATTTATGGATTGGCATTTGCGCAAGGATTAATTGCAGCAGGTACCTGTCGTAATATTCTGTTTATAACAGCAGAAACATACAGCAAACATATTCATCCAAAGGATAAAGGCAATAGAACTGTCTTCGGAGATGCTGCTACCGCAACATGGATCAGTGCAGAAGAGGGAATAGCAGAATTGGGCGGAGTAGTACTAGGATCTGATGGGTCAGGTGCTGAAAATCTAATTGTAAGAAATGGCGCCATGAAGGCGGCCAAATCTGGTATCCTCATAGAAGAAGAGAAAGATATTGCTTCTTCAGGAGATTACCTTTTCATGAATGGCCCTGAAATTTTCAACTTTACCTTGAAGGCTGTACCACGACTATTGGAGAGCACCTTGAAAAAGAATAATCTCCCAAAAGAAAAGGTCGATTGGTTTGTTTTCCATCAGGCAAATAAATATATGTTAGACCATCTCAGAAAAAAATTGGATATCCCAGAAGAGAAATTTATTCTGTATATGGAAAATTGTGGAAATACTGTTTCCTCTACAATACCAATCGTGCTGAAAAATTCATTTGAAAGTAAAACCTTTAAGTCCGGAGATCAAATCGTATTAAGTGGTTTCGGAGTTGGATATTCCTGGGGAGGAACCGTCCTGACATTCAATGCTTATTAAATGCCTAGTGATTACGAAATACTGCCATTAAGAACAACTGACATTACCGTACAACAATTTGCCCAATTGACCTCCTTGTTTAATCGGATATTCAACAAGGAATTTGCTGTTCAGGATTTTCAACGAAAATATACTTCAGGTTGTTTGGATTATTCATTTCATGCCCTACTGATTTTTAAAAATGAAGTGGTAGGCGCATTTTCAGTAATTCCCAATCAATATACCTATCGAGGTGATACCATTTTAATGGGCATGGGATGCGATTCCCTCATTCATGAGGAACACCGGAAAGATGAGCTAATGCTAAAGAAGTTGTTCGATAGTGTTCAACCACTTCTGATGGAGGATAATATTTCGTTTTTGATCTCCATCCCTAATCAGACCGCATATCCTTATTGGAAATATATTGTTAAGTGGAAAGATATTGGAGACCTATCTTATTTTGTACTACCAGTAAAGGCAGGAAAACTTGTTGCAAAGAAATTTGCATCTATCATCAATCCTATCAACCGAATAATTATATGGGCTGCTGCCTGGTTAATAGCTCCTTTCTTTAGGCCTACTTCCGTAGCGGCACAAGAACCAGGTAGTCATGTCTCCCTATCCAGAAATCAGCATTTCCTCAGAAAACGATTTCCCCAGGATAGCTATTTACACATTAATAGTAATGGGATGACTGCATTTGTCCGCTTTTATGATGAGGATGGTGTAAATGTTGCCTATATTATGGATTGTATACCTTTCTCTAAGAAAAATCTGGATTATGCAGCATTATACCTCGCCAGACATTATTCTGGCAAAGCTGACCTTATCATGTATATCGGCAGATTGGATTTTAGTCCAACTTTCTTGTACAAAATTCCAAAACAGAAAGAACCCAGAAGACAGCCATTTCTTGGCAAAATGGTAGGTAAACAGGATACGCCGGAATACTTCGTTTATGATAACTGGGACATAAGTTTAACTGATTTTGACAATAGATAAAGCCTACTCTGGAATGCGAATATTAACATTTGATATTGAAGAATGGTTTCATATTTTGGACAATGATTCCACCAAGAGTAATAAAGAATGGGCAAATTTTGAGTCCAGAATCCATAGTAATATGGATAAGATTATGGGACTACTAGAAGCAACCAATCAAAAAGCCACCTTCTTTTGCCTCGGCTGGATTGCCCGAAAGTATCCAGATGTGATCCGGCGTATTGATCAACTTGGTTATGAAATTGGTACCCATTCTGATATGCATCAGCTTGTATACCAACAGTCCCTTCCAGAATTTGAAGAAGACCTTAAAAGATCTATTTATTCCCTGGAGGATATCACAGGGAAAAAAATTACCTCATATCGAGCCCCAGGCTTCTCTTTGAAGGAAAATGACCAGGAGGTTTTCAATATTCTTGCGAAATATGGTATAGAATCCGATTCTAGTATTTTTCCTGCAGCGCGCGCACATGGCGGATTCCCTTCTTTCGGAATCTCCGAACCTTGTATTGTAGACTTTAAGGGCATTAGCCTTAAAGAGTTTCCAATAAATCTTCGTTATCTTGCTGGCAAGAAAGTACCATTTATTTTTTCAGGCGGTGGGTATTTTCGCCTATTACCATACCAGTTACTGGATACGTATTTTAAAAATGATGAATATATAATGACTTATTTCCATCCTCGCGATTTCGATCCTGACCAACCAATGATTAAGGATCTTAGCCTGGTAAGAAAATTTAAGTCATATTATGGATTAGGAGGTTGTTTGCATAAATTGAAACGATTACTTGAATCGCATCAATTCACTGATATGAAATCTGCTACTGAAAAAATAGATTGGGCTAACGTGAAAATTAAAAAATTTTAATTCAGGATGAAAACTTGTTTAATCACTGGAATTACAGGTCAGGATGGCGCCTATTTAGCAGATTTTCTGTTGAAAAAAGGATATAATGTTCATGGTGTAAAACGTAGAAGCTCTCTTTTCAATACAGATAGAATAGATCATCTTTATCAGGACCCTCACGAAAATAATGTCAAGTTTAAATTACATTATGGTGATTTATCTGACAGTACCAATTTGATAAGAATCATTCAGGAAGTACAACCTGATGAAATTTACAACCTTGGTGCAATGAGTCATGTGCAGGTAAGCTTTGAATCGCCTGAGTATACCGCTGATGTGGATGGTGTTGGTACTTTGCGTATACTGGAAGCTGTAAGAATCCTTGGTTTAACCCATAAAACACGGATTTATCAGGCTTCTACTTCAGAGCTATATGGATTGGTGCAGGAAGTCCCGCAATCAGAAAAAACGCCCTTCTATCCTCGCTCACCTTATGCGGTAGCTAAGATGTATGCCTATTGGATAACGGTCAATTATAGAGAGGCCTATAACATGTATGCCTGCAATGGAATACTCTTCAATCATGAAAGCCCTTTACGCGGAGAAACTTTTGTTACCAGAAAAATTACTCGTGCTGTGGCAAAGCTCGCACTGGGTATGCAGGATAAATTGTTTATGGGCAATCTGGATGCAAAACGTGACTGGGGACATGCAAAGGATTATGTGGAGGCGATGTGGTTGATACTCCAGCAAGACAAACCCGAAGATTATGTCATTGCTACAGGAATTACTACCACTGTCAGAGATTTTATAACCATGGCCTTTGCGGAAATTGGTGTAAAAGTTGAGTATGAAGGCAGCGGTGTAGCGGAAAAAGGATACGTGAAATCTATTTCAAACGCTGATTGCCCACTGAAAGTAGGGCAGGAAGTCATTGCCATTGATCCAAGATATTTCAGGCCAACAGAAGTAGACTTGTTGATAGGAGATCCTGGTAAGGCCCACCGACAGCTTGGCTGGAAACCTAAATATGACTTATCCGCATTAGTAAAAGAAATGGTGTCGGCTGATTTGGAATTATTCCGTAGAGAGAAATTACTGAAGGAGAATGGCTATAAAGTACTAAACCAATTCGAATAATTTATGGAATTCCAGGATAAAATATATGTAGCCGGTCATCGTGGATTGGTTGGATCAGCAATAGTTCGTAAGTTAACAGCCTTAGGATACAAAAATATTATTGGTCGAACATCAGCCGAATTGGATCTGAAAAATCAACAAGCAGTATCAGATTTTTTTGCAGATGAAAAACCGGACTATGTATTTTTGGCTGCTGCTAAAGTAGGTGGTATTATGGCAAATAATACCTACAAAGGGCAGTTTATTTATGATAATCTGATGATCCAGAATAATGTTATTCATCAGGCTCATGTGAATAATGTTAAGAAATTAATGTTTCTCGGCTCGTCCTGCATTTATCCTAAAATGGCGCCGCAGCCACTAAAGGAAGAATACCTACTTACAGGCCCGCTAGAACCTACAAATGAACCATATGCGGTGGCCAAAATTGCAGGAATTGAAATGTGTGATGCATATCGTTCTCAATATGGTAGCAATTTTATTTCTGTAATGCCGACCAATCTTTATGGTCCTAATGACAATTATGATCTGAATAATTCTCACGTACTGCCAGCCATGCTGAGAAGAATGCATGAGGCGAAATTAAATGCCCTTCCCAATGTTACACTTTGGGGAACTGGTACACCCAAACGAGAATTCCTTCATTCGGATGATATGGCAGATGCCTGTGTATATCTGATGAATCACTATAATGAACCAGGTTTGATAAATATTGGTGTCGGAGAAGATATCAGTATTGCAGAACTAGCAGAATTAATTAAAAGTATTGTAGGCTATCAAGGAGAATTAGTTTTTGATACATCAAAACCAGATGGAACACCTCGTAAACTGATGGATGTTTCTAAATTACATAATTATGGCTGGAAGGCTAATATCAGTCTGAAAAATGGTATTACAGCCGTATACCAGGATGCTAGCAACCATAACTGGTTTTAGCAATAAGTCCTCTCGAAGCCCTTACTGTCACCGTATTTTTATAAAAATAATATCTTTGCAAATTCCCATACTGCTATGTAATAGTTGTATGGGAATTTTAGATATCTGTTTGTGAGGCCTGATCAGTGCAACTGATAATACATCTCAAATTTGTTAAATGAAATACATTATTAAGACGGCAGTACTACTGTTACTTGCCAGTGCGGCCTATGCACAGGAACGGTTGCCAGTGGTCCTACCTTATAATTCACAAAATATCAGGGAACTTTACCTTGATAGCAGTAACCAACATACTGCGCTCAAATCTATCTTACATGTAGATACAAGTGCCTTGTATACTTCTCAGGATACCGTAAAACGTAGCTTGGTGTACCGTAAATTGTTTCAGGAACATCTGCTTGAATTCAGAGAGAAAGACTATAATGTTTTTATAGATTTTCTTCCTGATTTCCAGATTGGAAAAACTAAAGACGGTAGTCGTACAACCTGGCTGAATACAAGAGGTGCCATGATTCAGGCAAATATTGGAACCAAGTTTTACTTCGAATCTTCCTTCTACGAGAATCAAGGTAGATTTCCATTCTATTTGGATCAATATATAAGAAAGAATGATATTGTTCCCGGTCAGGGAGGTATAAAGACTTACCAGGGCGATAAGGCATTCGATTTTAACTATGCTACCGCATTATTGGCATATACGCCAAATAAATACTTGAGTCTTCAAGCTGGTTATGGCCAGAATTTTATAGGAGATGGTTATCGCTCATTGATTTTGTCAGATATCACCTTCAGCTATCCCTATCTTAAAATAACTGGTAATCTGGGAAGTGTCCAATATACTGCCATGTGGGCGCAGTTTATGGACAAACACAGCAAGGACTTTGCTTCTGCCTATGAAGATCTGGGTTACTATAAAAAATGGGGAGTATTCCACTTCCTTGACTGGAATGTAAACAAAAAACTTACCATTGGGCTGTTCGATGCTGTTATTTGGCCAGATGCAGACTCCTCTGGTCGTAAACGTGGATTTGATTGGAGTTATATGAATCCCATTATTTTCCTTCGTTCAGCAGAGTTTTCGGAAGGCTCTTCAGACAATGCATTGGTTGGCGCTAATGCGAAATATAAAATCTGGCCTAAAACCGTTTTATACGGTCAGTTGGTACTGGATGAATTTAAATTGAAAGAAGTTACAAGTGGTAATGGATGGTATGCTAATAAACAGGCCTGGCAGCTTGGGTTAAAAGCATTTGATGTATTCCATGTCAAAAAGCTAGACTTACAGGCAGAATACAATGCTGTCCGACCTTATACATATTCCTATAAGAGCACAATGATCAATTATGAACATTATAATCAGTCATTAGCACACCCGTTAGGTGCCAATTTCTGGGAATTGCTAGGTATCGGAACATTTACCTATAAAAGGTGGTATACCAGAGGAGAATTAATGTACGCACAATATGGAGATGATCCTTCTTCTGAAATCAATTACGGGCACGATATCTCCAAACCATATACCAACTACGTGAAAGGATATGGTAACTACATCGGACAAGGAGTAAGAACAAACCTCCTCTATGCACAGGGTACTATCGCCTATGTCCTCAATCCCAAATATAATCTTCGCCTGGAAACATCCCTGGCTGCAAGAAAAGTAAGCAATGATATCTCTAAAAGCACGGACTTGATTTTCAGTCTGGGCCTCAGAAGTACTTTCCGTCAATTCTATTACGATTTTTAATAAAGGGAGATTTCCCGGATACAAGCCCTTACGGAATGTCCCGTAAGGGCTTTTTTATGCGTAGAGGGGCAAAAGAGTAATGGACAAAGGCCGAGGTGCGCTGCAGGTACAGGATAATTTCACGACCCATCTTCACATAACCCTATTTGAATATACGAAAAAAGCCTGAAATTAAAAACAGTAGTCTCCCAACCCCGCCGATAGCTGGATAATTGAAATTATCCTTATAACTTCGCCTAATGCATTATGTAACAGTAGAAGGACTCACGAAATCTTACGGAACAAAACCACTTTTTCGTAATATTTCTTTTCATATAGAAGAAGGTGATAAAATCGCCCTGGTGGCGCTTAATGGCTCCGGTAAATCCACTTTGCTGAAAATTTTGTGCGGTAAAGAAAGCCCGGATGATGGTAAGGTGTGGATCCATAAGGATGTTACCGTTGTAATGCTTGAACAGCAAGCAGATTTTGACCTTTCCAAAAATGTATTGGAAAATATTTTCGATCATAGCCATCCGATACTCAATGCGATAAAGGAATATGAACTGCTCACCGACGAGGGTGTAGAGCCTGATCATGATGCTTTAACAGCCGCTATCGCCAAAATGGATGAACTCAATGCTTGGCATTTCGATTCCAAAGTAAAGCAGATCCTCGGCAAACTGAATATCCATCGCCTAGATCAACCTGTAGGTAGCCTTTCTGGAGGGCAACAAAAACGCGTAGCCCTGGCCAAAGTGCTGATCGATATAGGATTTGAACACAGACACGTACTATTGATCATGGACGAGCCAACCAACCACCTTGATGTAAGTATGATCGAATGGTTGGAAAACTACCTTGACCAGGAAAAAGTAACCCTGTTACTCGTTACCCACGATAGATATTTCCTGGATAGCGTATGTAACGAAATAATGGAACTAGATCAGGAACAGCTTTTTATCTATAAGGGAGATTACGAAAACTACCTGGAGAAAAAAGCCTCCCGTGAAGAAAGTGACAAAGCCTCTGTAGAAAAAGCACGAAATCTTTACCGTAAGGAATTGGAATGGATGCGAAAGCAACCTAAAGCTCGCACCACCAAATCCAAAGCACGCCAAGATGCATTCTATGATGTGAAGGACAAAGCCACTACACGTATTCAAGACCAGCAACTGGAACTGAATGTGAAGATGACCCGACTCGGTGGAAAAATTTTGGAACTGAAGAAAGTATACAAATCTTATGGCGATCTTACCATCCTCAAAGGATTTGATTATACCTTCAAAAAAGGGGAGCGTGTTGGCGTAGTTGGTAAAAACGGTGTCGGTAAATCTACCTTTATTAACATGCTCCTGGGAAAAGAGCAACCAGATTCCGGTAAGATCAACGTTGGTGAAACCATCGTTTTTGGTGATTACAGCCAGGAAGGCCTGTTGATCAAAGAAGACATGCGGGTAATTGAATTCGTTAAAAATATTGCGGAAAACTTCCCCCTGGCGGATGGTACCAAGGTAAGTGCTGCGCAATTCTTGGAATTGTTCCTTTTCCCAGCGGAAAAACAATATACCTACATTTCCAAACTCAGTGGCGGTGAAAAACGACGCCTGCACCTGCTGTCGATCCTTTTCAGGAACCCCAACTTCCTAGTACTGGATGAACCCACAAACGACCTCGATCTGCCAACACTCAGTATCCTCGAATCATTCCTACAGGAATATCAAGGCTGTATTATCATCGTAAGCCACGATCGTTACTTCATGGATAAACTGGTAGACCACCTGTTTGTTTTTGAAGGTCAAGGGCAAATAAGCGACTATCCAGGCAACTACACGCAGTATCGCGAATGGGAAAGGGAAGAAGAACGTAAAAAGACACAGATACAAAAAACTGAAAAGCCTATAGCCGCTAACGTTAGTACACCTGCCACCCCCGCTGAAAAGCCAAAGAAGATGTCTTTCAAAGAAAAACGAGAGTTTGAAATGCTGGAAAAAGATATCGAAAAACTGGAAGCAGAGAAAACTGAAATTGAAAATGCACTCTCCAGCGGAGAATTGGCATTTGAAAAAATCGAACCACTCACTACAAGAATGGGGGAAATACTACAACTCCTCGATGAAAAAGGAATGAGATGGCTGGAGCTGAGTGAAATTGCTGAATAACGAACCTACGAAATTGAATCTATTAAAAATGCCTGCCATTATGTTCCTATGGCAGGCATTTTTTGGAATATAGATTCTAATTTTTACCAATCAGGATCTTATCGTAAACCCTGGCTACCAATAATTCTTTTAAGTTGACATCTTCAATACTGGAAATAGCATCACTATGTTCCCAGAAAAAGATGTGTCCATCTTTTTGGACATTTTTAAACTTGCCTCTACCATGCTTCCCACTGCCTAAGAAAACTGCGATATAGTCTCCTTTTTCAACATGGGTCGGAGGAAAGAAAAACGGGTCGACAATTGGTGTATGAAATTCATCTGTTGTAAGATTTTTGCAAGTTAGGAAATATCCGTGGAGGTTACCAGCGGATAATACTTCTAACAGGATATATTGTTTATTATCCTGTTTCATTTTTTTTAAATGAATTAGTTTAACCATATGATTTCCAGTTCGGCTGGATACCGTTTAATTTTACTCCACTAATAATATTGGCCGTGGGAGTATTCACAGCTCAGCATAAGCGCAATAAGGGTTTGAGTTAACCATCCTTATTAACGGTATAACTGTTATGGGATGATCAGTCCCTTGGCGATTAAATTACTAGCGGTCGCCGTAATGGTTGATCGATATTATATTGGGAAGTGATTATGAATAAAAAAACTTTAGCGCTTTTATCCATATCCAATAGAATATGGCATTCGGTTTTCCGGTTTAAATAGTTGGCACGTTCTTAAAAGATTGACATTACAATAAATCTAATAGTACTAGGAGTTAACAACTCATTAACTGAATTTTTAATGGTTGATTATCAAATTAGTACTATCGTGCTAATTTAAAGATTGAAGGTGGCTCCAGATAGAAAAATAGGGCGTAAAATCTTACGGTACAGCCTAAACGAAAATCGCCTGAATTTGATTTTATCAAATTCAGGCGATTTATATTTTAGTAGCCTCGCCAAGAATCGAACTTGGATCTGGAGCTTCGGAAACTCTTATACTATCCATTGTACTACGAGGCCGGAAAGGACGGCAAAACTACATTTTCTGTGTTACAATCCCAAATTACATTAAAGATTGATATTTGACTTGAATATTTTCACTGCAATAGCCAGCAGGATTACCCCGAAGAACTTACGAATAACCATTAAACCCGCCTTTCCCAACAAACGCTCTATATAGCTCAGACTCCGTAAAACAATGTATACCAAGGTCAGGTTCAGTACGATTCCCGCCAGGATATTGGCCTCATCAAAGTTGGCCTTTAAAGACATGATCGTAGTCAATGTACCAGAACCAGCGACCAATGGAAACGCAATCGGCACTATACTCCCGGCCTTGGCGTCTTTCTCGCTCTTGAATAACTCAATCCCCAAAATCATCTCCAACCCAATAACAAAAATCACAATGGAACCCGCCACCGCAAAGCTATGCACGTCTACACTCATCAACTGCAAAAAGGGCTTCCCTACCAACAGAAACAATATCATCAATACCCCCGAGGCAATAGTGGCCTTACCGGCGTCTATATGCCCCAATTTCTCCTTCAAGGATACCAATATTGGTATAGAACCCAGGATATCGATTACAGCAAATAATGTAAAGGTAATGGTCAGAATTTGGCCGAAATTAAACATCAGGTTTATTTTAGATTCCGTAAATATAGACAGAAGTGCTGAATGCATTGGCTATATTTGTCATAATTATCAACGTGTCATGACAGAGGATATCATTATTCAGATCAGCAATAAAATCAAAGAAAAACGGAAGGCGAAAGGTATTACTATCCAGGAACTGGCAGATAAAGCTGAAGTCAGCAAAGGCCTCATCTCCCAGATAGAAAACAATCGCACCGTGCCCTCCCTGCTGGTACTGATCAATATTATCCGTGCCCTCAACCTGGATATGAACGAATTCTTCAATGAAATCGACCAACAGAACCAAGGAGGGAAAGTCATCGTTAAACAAAAATCTGCCTACCAATCCTTTGAAAAAGAACCTGCTAAAGGGTTCCAGTACAAAAGAGTACTCACCAAAAATATCAAAAACTTCCCCGTGGATATCGTCCTGCTGGAACTGAAAAAAGGTGCCCGCAGAACCCATACCGTCAAAACTGACGCCTATGAATACAAATATATCATCAAAGGAAAAGTAGAATACCTCATCGATAACGAAAAACATCTCCTGGAAGAAGGCGATTCCCTCTTCTTCGACGGTCGCCTCGGCCATAAGCCCGCCAACGTTGGCGATGAAGATGCCCTCATTCTCGTCGTTTACTTCTTCCTGGAAAGCGATAAATGATCGAAAAAGGGTATTTATAAATACTTAACATAGATTTTAGTATACCTTAACATTTTGGTCACATTTGACCCTAACCTTTGCATGGTAACAAATCCCCCGTTAATCTAAATTGCCATGTATCTAAATCTACAACCATCAGCCGTCAAACGGCTGAGCGTCTTCCTGTTGCTGTTACTTTCGGCCGCAACAGTATTTGCCCAAACCACTATATCAGGTAAAGTTATCAGCGCAGATGATAAACAACCTATCATCGGTGCATCCGTGAAAATCGCAGGCTCTACTAAAGGAACTGTTACTGATGTAAACGGCGCATTTATCCTCTCTGCTTCTCCTGATGCTACCCTGATTGTCAGCTTTATTGGATTTAATTCGTCCTCCTTCCCATTGAACGGTAAAAACACCGCTACGATTGAATTACAAGGCGATAAAAAAGCCCTGAATGAAGTAGTAGTAACTGCCTTGGGTATACGAAAAGAAGTAAAAAGAGTAGGCTATTCTGTACAGGAAGTGAAAGGCGCGGACCTTATCAAAGCCCGCGAACCTAACCCTATAAACGGTCTCGTAGGTAAAGTGGCGGGCCTCACTGTAGGCGCTTCTGCTGAACTCCTCGGCCCTCCATTAGTGCTGCTCCGCGGTAATAAAATCAACCTCTACGTGGTGGATGGGGTTCCTATTAACTCTGATACCTGGAATATCTCCCCAGACGATATCGAAAGCTATACGGTGCTGAAAGGGGTAACCGCTTCTGCGCTCTACGGCTCCCGTGGCCTGAATGGTGCTATCATGATCACCACTAAAAGAGGCTCTAAAGATAAACGTGGGTTCTCCATCGAACTCAACTCTAGCACCATGTTCAATAAGGGATTCATCGCGATTCCTAAAGTACAGGATCAATATGGTCCCGGTGATCATGGTAAATACGCTTTCGTAGATGGTAAAGGCGGCGGAACAAATGATGCGGACTACGATATCTGGGGCCCTAAATTCGAAGGACAACTCATCCCACAATACGATAGCCCAGTAGATCCAGTTACAGGTAAAAGAACGGGTACTCCTTGGGTAGCCCGCGGTAAGAATAACCTCACACGTTTCTTACAAACAGGCTTGCTCAGTACCAATAACGTGGCGGTTTCCAGCCATACGGATAAAGCGGACCTCCGTTTCTCCTTGTCTCATTCTTACCAGAAAGGACTGGTGCCAAACACGCAACTGAATATCACCAACTTCAATATCTCTGCTGGTTATAACTTCAATCCTCGCCTCCGCCTGGATGCTTACATGAACTATAACCGCCAGTATACAGATAACTTCCCTGATGTTACCTACGGTCCAAATAGTATTATCTATAATACCCTGATCTGGGCTGGCGCCGACTGGAGCATGGATGATATGCGCCACTACTGGCAGCCTGGTAAAGAAGGTATCCAGTCTATCTATGCGGAATACCAACGTTACCATAACCCTTGGTTCATGACCTACGAATGGCTGCGCGGTCACTATAAAACTGACCTGAACGGCTATGTGAAACTGAACTATAAAATCACCGACAAACTGGAAGCCCTAATTCGCACACAGGTAACCGGATATGACCTGATGCGTAATGAGAAAATGCCTTATTCTGCTCACCCTTATGGCCGCGAAGAAGGTAAAGGTGACTACAGAGAAGATAAACGCACGCTCTTCGAAAACAATACAGACGCGTTGATCACTTATACCAACATCTTCCCGCATAAAATCGGTGTTCATGCTTCTGTTGGGGGGAACATCCGTAACTATAAATATAATTCCAGCTTTGTATCTACGAACTACCTGAACGCGCCAGGATGGTACAGCTTCGCCAATAGCCGCGATCCACTGTTCGCTACTAACTATATCGCGAAGATGATTGTATTGAGTGCTTATGGTTATGTAGATATCGACCTCGGTAAATATGCTACGATTTCTTTGACAGACCGTCTGGATAAGAACTCTAGCTTGCCTGCTAGCAATAACAGCTACTGGTATCCTTCTGTTGCTTTGAGTACTGTTGTATCTGATTATGTAAAGCTGCCTGATTTCATCTCTTTCCTGAAATTCAGAGGCTCTTATGCAAACGTGAAAGGCGGTCTCACCCAACCTACTATCGGCGCTACTCCTATGGCTGTCTATCCACTGGGGTATGGTACAGAATATCAGTCTAGCTACGATGGTCCTACGTTCCAGAACTCTGCTAACTACACTGTAACTCCTGTTTATCAAACACAGGCCGGTGCCTACTATACACAGTTGGTACCTAACTCAAACCTGGCACCTTTTACCAGTAAAGTGTATGAAGGCGGTATGGATTTGAGATTCCTTAAAAATCGTATAGGTGTTGACGTTACTTATTATAATAACCAGAACGGTCCGAGAATTTATACGCTGCCTTTACCAATATCTACTGGCTTTACCGGAGCATTGGTAAATGGTGTGACTACCCGTCAGAAAGGTTGGGAAGTGACATTGAATGGTTCTCCAATACGCTCCAGTAACGGCCTGAGCTGGGATATTACCGCTAACTGGTCCACTTTTAAAGAAAATTATATCGCCATTTACGGCGATCAGACTAAACTGAATCCGTTTGTAGGGGTGGGCGACAGAGTGGATGTATTCTACGGTTCTAAATTTGTTAGAACGCCAGATGGTAAAATTGTCAATGGACCTGATGGTAGACCTATTGTGAATCCTACGCAGCAGAAACTCGGATATGCCAACCCTGATTGGGTTTGGGGTGTGAACAATACCTTCCGTTATAAAGGAGTTAGCCTCAGCTTCCAGTTTGATGGCCGCGTAGGTGGTAACCTCATCGACTATATCCAACAACAGACATTCCGCGGTGGACGCAATATCCAAACTGTGGAAGGCGCTATGGGAGATGCCCGCTATCAAGATTATAAAGGCGTGAAATCATGGTTAGGAGATGGTGTGGTAGTTTCTAATGGCATACCTATCCAGTATGATAACAACGGTAATGTTACCAATGCGGATAAGTTGCAATTCGCACCTAATACTACCAAAACATACCTGCAGGATTATATCAGCGTATACTACAAAACAAATGAAGCGAACCTGATCAGCAAAACTTTCGCGAAACTCCGCGAAGTCACGATCGGTTATGCGCTGCCACAATCAATGCTGCAGCGGACTTTCATTCGCAATGCTAATATCTCATTTGTAGGTCGTAACCTCCTTTATTTCGCGAAAAATAAGGATGTGGATTTGGATCAGTATCCAGGTGCTGACCAGGGTTCATCTACCCTGCAAACGCCTACTACTCGCAGTTATGGTTTCAATATCAACCTCACTTTCTAATCATCAGCTCATGAAATCTTTTAAAATATTAACCTTGGCTGCGCTTACTGGATTGGTATTCAGCAGTTGTAATAAAAAATTCGACGAATATGGTGTAAACCAGAACCGTCCTGCACAGGTGCCCCCAAGTCTCGTGATTGGTGGTGTGCTGGCAGATCTGAATGTGGATAAACCTTGGAGCAATGTGATGCGCTGGAACCAATTCGACTGCTGTAACTATAACTATTATGGTGACCAGCGGTACGACTGGGGGGGTACTGATCTCAACAACTTCCTGACACTGACGAATGTGCAACAGATGGAATTAGAAGCAGCAAGATTAGGTGGGAAGACAACCAACCCTTATACTGCTTTAGGTAAATTTTTCCGTGCATTTTTCTACTACAGAATGACCAGTCTGGTAGGGGATTTACCACTGAAAGATGCTAATAAAGGCCTGGGTAACGCTACGCCTAAATATGCGTCTCAGAAAGAAGTATTTGTACAGGTCCTGCAATGGTTGGAAGATGCCAATACAGACCTGGGGCAAATGGTCAATAATCCAGATAAAAGTAACACCGCAGAAGGACAAACCCTGAAAGGCGATTTCTACCTGGGTAACGATCTTTCCAAATGGCAACGCATTGTAAACAGTTTCCATCTGCGTGTGCTGATCGCTTTGAGTAACAAAACAGGTGATAATGATCTGCAGGTAGCCACTGCCTTCAAGAACATCTATACCAATCCTACGAAATATCCGCTGATCCAGGATATGAGCCAGAATTTGCAGTATATCTATAACAATATCAACAAGTATCCATCCAACCCAGATAACCTGGGTAACGATGCTACCCGTTATAATATGTCTGCTACTTATCTGAATACCCTGGTATCGCTGAATGACCCACGGGCTTATATTACAGCGGAACCTTCCACTTTGCAGTTGAATAAGAACAAGAAAACGCCAGCGGATATCACTGCTTATGTAGGTGCACCTTCCGGTCAGAGCCAGGAAGATATGTCCTCCTTGATGTCGAATGTGGATACTGCTGCATATTCTGTGAGAAGCCGTTCTCGCTATTATAGTAGCTACGCCGCTGAGCCGGGAGTGATCATCGGTTATCCTGAAGTATGCTTTAACATTGCAGAAGCCATTAACCGCGGTTGGATTAGTGGAGACGCGGAGTCCTTTTATACTGCTGGGATCCAAGCATCTATGGGCTTTTATGGTATCCCTGCCCACGGCAATATCGTAAAAACGTATGGTGGTAACAGTTATACTATACCATTTGATTTCCTGACCTATTACCAACAACCAGCGGTAAAGTACCAGGGTAATAATGCCCAAGGACTCGCCCAAATCATTGGTCAGAAATACCTGGCATTCTTCGAAAACTCTGGTTGGGAAGCTTACTTCAACTGGCGTCGTACGGGTATTCCTACTTTCAGCACCGGTGCTGGTACTGGTAACTCCGGTATCATTCCTAAACGCTGGAAATACCCTGATAGTGAGCGTACCGCTAATGCTATTAACTGGACCGCCTCTCTGCAAAGCCAGTTTGGTGGCCAAACGGATGATATCAATGCAGCCATGTGGCTGTTGAAATAATTAGCAATTACTATTGGATTGCAAAGCGGTCGACACCTTCGGTGTCGACCGCTTTGCTTTTAGTCGCGTCCAACCGGCACCGGAGGTGCCGGTTGGACGCCCCCCTGAAAATCTAATAGCTCAATAGTTTAATAATACTTAACATTAAGTTTAGTTGTGCTTAACATTTAGTTTACATTGGAAGATCACCTTTGAGGAAACAGTGAATACGGATGGTGAATATTCCATGGATACAGCGACGCCTCCAAAAGGCCAATAATTTGACTTTCTCTTTATATGCCGCCCTGGTGGCATTCGGTACTTATTCCTGCATGTATGCGTTTAGGAAACCCTTTACAGCAGCGATTTTTGATGGTATGACCTTCTTGGGGATCGACTATAAAATCTGGTTGGTTATCACCCAGACTATAGGATATGCCTGCTCAAAATTCTATGGGATCCGATTTATTGCAGAGATGAAGGGCGCTAGCCGTGCCAAGAGTATTCTCTTCCTGATAGGCGCATCTTGGATGTCCTTACTGCTGTTCGCCATAGTGCCGTCTCCCTATAATATTCCTTTTATGTTCCTCAACGGTTTCCCACTGGGAATGATCTGGGGACTGGTATTCAGCTACCTGGAAGGCAGGCGCAGTACGGAATTCATGGGAGCCGTACTTAGTATTAGCTTTATCTTTTCATCCGGATTTGTAAAATCGGTAGGGAAGAGCACCATCTTGAATTGGGGCGTTAGTGAATGCTGGATGCCTTTTGTTACCGGCCTTATATTCATTGGCCCCATATTGATATTTATTCTGCTCTTGGAGCAAATACCACCACCATCCGCAGAAGATGAACGCCTGCGCACCCGCAGAGCCCCTATGAATAAGGAAGAACGCAGAAAATTCCTGAAGATGTTCCTCCCAGGATTAGTATTGCTGATCTCCAGCTATATCCTGTTGACGGTGCTGCGCGATATGCGTGATAATTTTGCGGCAGATATCTGGAAAGATTTAGGCTTCGGCGATACTTCTGCCATCTTCACACAAACAGAGATACCCGTGTCGCTGGCGGTAATCCTCATATTAGGATTGCTGGTGTTCATTAAGAACAATTACATCGCCTTTATGGTGAACCATTTCATTGTGGTGACAGGCTTCGGCATTGCCATCATTAGTACACTATTATTCCGCGGACATCATATCGGCCCTGTTTCCTGGATGACCCTCGCCGGCCTGGGACTCTATATGGGCTATATCCCATTCAATTGTATCTTTTTTGAACGCCTGATCGCGGTGTTTAAATATGTCAGCAATGTGGGCTTTATCATGTACGTAGCGGATTCATTTGGCTACCTGGGAAGCGTAATGGTGATGCTGACGAAGAACTTTTGCAGCGTATCCCTTTCCTGGAGTCAGTTCTTCATGGATGCAGTACTGGCAGGATCGGTATTTGGAATCGTGTTGATGGTAGTGTCTTCCTGGTATTTTAGGAACAAATATCTCACAATGAACAGTGATACAAAGCCCTTTCTGGGCGGAGGAGAAGTGCAGATAGCTGCCTGATTCTAAACTCAGGAATAAATAAAAAGGTAAATCGTGATTGATTCATGCACGATTTACCTTTTCTTATTGTAAGGTAACAGAAATTATTCTTTATCAGCCGCAGGAGATTTCTTGGTAGGCTCATCTTTCGCGTCTTTGAACTCGCGGATACCGCTGCCCAAACCACGCATCAATTCTGGAATCTTCTTACCACCAAACAATAACAGAATTACCAGTGCAATCAGCAGTAATTCTTTAATACCAACTTCCTGCAGAAACAAAAAAGGAATATTCAAGAATGATGTTGTCATTATAACAGGTTTTAGAGTGTTCTTTGTATTTATAAATGGTCAATCAACACATAAAGTTAGCACGAATTCCGGTTTTTTCAGGTTTTTGATAGCATATTTCATGTAATATGCTTAATATATTGTAAATAAATATATTACGAATTATAAAAAACAATTTCTACCTGGTTGTTTGCTGCTTTCAAGCAGGCAATTCTTCCATATTCGGTTCTTCGGTCGAAAGATTTTTCCAATGAGGTACCAGACACATGCGCCAGTAGAGCCCGGATGATCCCGCTATGGGTAACCAATACGGCATCCCGCCCTTTGGAAATCACTTCATTCAACATGTCTAGTGCTCGTAAATACAGGTCTTCATAGCTTTCTCCATTGGGAACCCTTGTATACACGAAATCATCCATCCATTTCTGGAGGGCATCAGGGCCCATATCATCCCAGCGCTGCATCTCCCAGTCGCCGAAGTTGAGCTCCATTAAACGTCTGTCGGTAGTGAAATCGGAACCATATAGGTAAGTGGCCAGTTTGGAACAGCGTTGCAGCGGGCTGGCATATACATCCATTGGCTTGGTTGGCATCAAAGCCTTTATACGGGCTGCTTCGCTCTCAAAAGTTGGCGCTACGTCTATATCGGAAAAACCATAACAAATTCCACGTTCTACGGCCGGCGTGGTATGCCGGATCAGGTAAATTTCCATGCCAGAATACAAAAACACAAATATATGACTGTTTCGGAGACCTGTTGTACTGCACCCAAACAATCCCCCGTATATCCGCCGATCCATTTCTGCATGAGTCGGGCCATATACAGCCGGGCCATGAATATGGCAAGTATGGTGATGAGTAAAGTATAGTTCTGAAGATACAGTGTCACCACGAGGAAAGGCCCCAGCCCAAATACGCCTGCGAAAATGAGGTCCTGGGTGGTAATGCCCTTGGCGATAGGTTTGGCTTTACTGTCTTCATCTTCCCTTACATATCGTTGTGTGTAAATAATGGTCAGTGCTGTAAACCGACTTAATGGTTGTGCCGCAATGATGGCCAGCATCATGATATGAATGGGCAGGTACATGAGCGATACCAGTTTAGCTGCCATCAGCATGAGCAACCCTAACATACCATAGGTCCCGATGCGGCTATCTTTCATGATTTCCAGGATGCGCTCTTTTGTCCATCCACCGCCAAAACCGTCACACATATCTGCGAAGCCGTCTTCATGAAAGGCGCCTGTCACCCAAATACTGACGCTAAGTGCCAAGAGCACGGTCAGTGGTCGCGGAGCGATGTCGCCGAAGGCCCATACCACCAGCAACATAAATCCGCCTGTAATCCAGCCTACTAGCGGTAAATACTTGGTCGCTTTATTCAGTAATTCCGGATTATAGGTTTTGCCTACACGAACAGGAAGACGGGTATAGAACATGAGAGCAGTCAGGAAAAGTTGCCATTGTTCTCTCATATCGTCCGATTTGAAACCTGTGCACTATTGAAGCTGGCCATTTCATTCAGGAATGCGACGGCATTCTGGATGAGGGGAATAGCCAGGGCAGCGCCAGTACCTTCTCCTAGTCGCATATCCAGTTGTAATAATGGAGATACCTGCAACTGCTTCAACATCGCCTGGTGGCCTTTCTCGTTGGAACAGTGCGCGAAAACGCAATATCCACTTACGGCAGGCTGCATAGCTGCTGCTGCCAGCAAGGCGGCAGAAACAATAAAGCCATCTATGACGATGATCATTTTCAATTCCGCTGCTTTCAAAATAGCGCCGGATATCATAGCGATCTCGAACCCACCGAATGCCGCCAAAGCTTGCATAGGAGAGGCCGGAGCGCCATGTTTGGCTTGTACTTGGCGAAGTACAGCTTTCTTTTGTTCTAGTTGTTGTGCATTGGTACCGGTGCCTATTCCTACACAATCGTCTATAGCAATACCGGTGAAATGGCTCATGAGCAGGGCGGCAGCAGAAGTATTGCCGATACCCATCTCTCCAAAGCCAATGGTATTACAGCCTTCCTGGTGCAAGGCTACCACTTCTTCGGCGCCAGCATGCATGGCCAGTTGTAATTGTTCTAATGACATGGCTGGCTGGTGCAGGAAATTCTTCGTTCCCAGTGCAATTTTGCGATCGCGCAATCCGGGGTGCCCCACAAATTCGTGGTTCACGCCTGCATCCACAATCCTGAGTCCCAGCTTTTGTTGCCGACAAAACACATTGATGGCTGCTCCTCCATTTAAAAAATTGTAGACCATTTGCGTGGTAACGGCCTGTGGAAAAGGATTTACGAGTCCGTCCGCGGCAATACCATGGTCCCCTGCAAATACAATGATGGCAGGATTAGTAATTTTTGGTTCCAGTGTTTCCTGGATAAGTCCTGCCTGTAGCGCCACCTGTTCTAGTTTTCCTAATGAACCGGGTGGCTTTGTTTTCTGATCTATCTTTTCCTGCAATGCTTCCCTGAGCACATAAGATACGGGTGTAATCATCGTTTATTTCTATTCTTTTTTAATCACAACGGGAATGCCGGATATCATTAATATAACGCTATCGGCTGCACGGGCAATATATTGATTGGTCCAGCCCTGTAAATCTGCAAACTTGCGTGCAATGAGGGTTTCGCCATGTATGCCCATTCCTAATTCATTACTGACAATTATAAAATTGCCGGCTTTTTGATGCAAGGCGTCAATTTCGGCCTGTATGGCTTTCAGGCTGGCCTGCACATCGTGAGAGGTTTCTTCAAAGATATTAGTAAGCCATAGGGTTACACAGTCTATAACAACGGTATGCCCATCTAGGGGCAGGTTACTCACATAACGTTCTTCTTCATAATTGATCCAGGCGGCGCTACGATCGGATTTATGTCTGGCTACCCGCTCTGCGAAATCATCATCCCAGATGCGGGCGGTGGCTACATATGCCGGATGTGCACTCATGGATAAGGCCAGGTCCTGCGCATATTTGCTCTTTCCGGATCTGACACCGCCTGTGATCAAATATATCATGTATAAAACAATTAGTTAGATACTGGCATAGCCGGGAAGAAATAACCGGTATATGCAACACTCTTCTTCAACGTACCATTGATAGCATTATAGATCAACAGCGTGTTTTGCTGACTGTTGGTACCATAACCTGGTTTCATGGCTGTTACCACCAGGGTAGTATCTCTGGAGTTGAAACGTACGCCTGCACCATACAGTTCTTTATCTGCTGGCAGTTTGATCAGCGGAGTGGTGAGGGTAGTATCTATACCTGGTACAAATTTGTAAATATTGGTACCGCCACCGTACTGGCCAGTTTGCGCAAAGTAAATCGCATTTTCATACTTGGAACCAGAGAAAGAACCTGGATTCCAGAAGCCCCAGCTATCGTAGATAGTGAATGGAACGGTATACGTTTTAACTGCAAGGGTATTACCATCGATGGAGTAGAGGTTAGTACCTGTACCTGCCCATACGCGGCCATCCTGGCTTTTCGCGAAGCCTACATCCGCTTTCACTGGTTTAGCAACAACAGATAAATCGTTGATGTTCAAAACTACTACGCCATCCGTCTGCGTCAGCACAAATACATAGCTGTCTGATTTGGTCATGCTGCCTGCCTGGCCACTAATACCGGCTACTTTAGCACCCAGCGTAAAAGTTTGCAGGTTTACCTGGTAAACACCATCGGCAGTGCTCAATAGACCGCGACTATTATCTATACCAAGAAAAGCACGGCCATCTGCTGGCAACGTAGCAATACGACCCGTTTCTTTCATGGAGAACGCATCTGCTGCTACGAAAGGCCCTTGCTTGGAAACCATGTATAAAACATTGTTATGAATAGCCCCGAATTCGGTAGTTGTTCCTAATGATTTTCCTGGGTTGATCCTGTTGTACACATTCAGCATCATGGTATCGTCGCCATTGCGATAGAAGTTCACACCACCCGGACCAGGGAAATTACCTTCGTTGACAATGAAGTAACCATTTTCAAATGGCGCCAGTACTTTAATACGATAGTAGAAAGGAGATTGTGCATTACCTGCGGTCACCTTGTAGGAAATAGTATAATCTCCTCTATCTGTTGGCTTGAAAAGGAAAGTAGAGTCAGTACTAACAGGTGTGCCGTTGACCATCCATAGATAGGTAGGAGTTCCGGAAACATTGCTGAGAGCAGGAGATAATTTTAGACTGTCTCCGAGATATATGGTGTCTTTTCCGTTCGTTATGACTGGGTCAACAACCTGTGGAACAGTGACGCCTGCTTCATTTTTTTGACAGGCTGTAATTCCCATCACGGCTAATGCTGCCAGTACAAGCGGCATTTGAAGGGAGCGTGAAAATTTGCGCATATGTGCTATTGGTTTATTTTACGATTGTCCCGTGCTATTGACAAATATATTGCTGATGCTATCTGAAGAAGATAGGCCCTAAAATAACTTAGAGATTCCAGAGTGCAAAACCGAAGTTTTACACTCAATGAATCTCTAAATTAATTGATAGTAATATGAAATTAATGCGCCGCGCGCAGTTTTTTGTATTGTACCGCTACCAGGCCGCCGAAGAAAACGCCTGAATAGATCAGGGTACCCATCAGGAAATATCTCATGTAAGGGATCGCCTGTGCATAACAACTGATGAAACCAGCCATATCTTTTGTATAAGGTTTACCAGTCAGCAAATCAGTGCTGCCAGCAATCCAAACGCCAAAGTCGGAAATAATCCAATGAACAATAGCTGCTACAACAGATGCCAGCACAATATTGCCCACTGCTATTTTCTTAATCATTACCTGACCTATCACTACAACGAGGATGAAGCTCAGGTACGTCCAATACCAGCCACTGTACAGCAGACCGGAAGCATACTCTTTATGGAATACCTGCATCAGTACTACATCACTTACGAAGAGAGTCAGCAAAGGAAACACATACGATTTCCATTTCTGCTGGAAAGTAGCTCCTCCAAACAACGCCATCGCGCCAATTGGTGTGTACATAGCAATAGGAGTCATGCTCGCATCTGCCCCTAACACAACTCTGATAACGCCTGCTACGATAATAAACAGCAGCAATATGCCAAATTGTGGATTAAGATTCTTTAAAGACATATGTTGGTTTTAATATTTAAAAGTTAAGCTGTAAACCGGTGTTAAAATTAAACCTTCTGGAATTAAATCCGGTAATATCAAAATATTTATAATCTGTTACGTTCCGGAATACGGCGAAAATTTTAAGCAAGTTACCAAATTTATATTCACCGTAAAGGTCCAGGTTGTAATAATCTCCCATTGCCACAGGGCCTTCATAGCGCTGACCAATATATTTATAAGCCACGCTAGCATAAAAAGCCTTGGTTACCTGGTAGCCCAGATTGGCATTTAAAGCACTTTTCGGGATACGGTAGAGATTATAATAGGAGGTATCCTTGCCACCAGCCTGAGGGATCGTTACTTTTCCATCTGTGTAAGTATAGTTAACCGTGAGATGCAAGTCTCTCGTTATATCCCATTCCATCTCTGCCTCAGCTCCATAGGCTTTCTGACGGTTGGCATTCTGGTACTGAGAGAAGAAAGTAACCGGATCAAAATAGAAGATGACCAGGTCTTTCGTATCGCGATAGAAGCCAGTAGCGCGGAAATTCACTTTAGACAACATCACCTGGTAACCAGCTTCATAACTCACGGTCTTTTCTGGCTGCAACATCCTATTGCCGTAGCCAGGAAAGTAAAGCTGGTAAAGGGTGGGCACCTTATACCCGGAGGATATATTGGCGAAAAACTTATGCCTATTGTCCAGTAGATAAGATGGATTGAAAGTAAAGGTGTTATTACCTCCGTATAAACTGTGATGGTTGTAACGGTCGCCTACTTCGAGGTTGAACCCATGCAGGTTACGCAATAACAGGGACGCATATCCGCTAATCTGCTTCACCTTCACACTATCCGGCGATAACTCCGTATGAAACAGGGACGCACCCGGCGAATTGAATACGAGGAAGTCATTCTGGTAATCGGTAGACCTGGTATAGGCGGCTCCACCTATCAAACGCAGTTGGGGCAGTAAGTCTACATTCACGTAGGCCTCTGCTTGATGCGTGCGGGAAGTGAATAGGGTACTATCGAATTTGGCAAAGCCAGTAGTGGTCACATACCCGGAATCATTGACGATTTTCCGGTTGTTGGACTGGTAGCTATACAACAGATGCAAGGTGCCCTTTTTGAACTGATAAGTGCCGTGAATGGCATTCAGCATATACTTGAATTTGCCGTAATAGTCTTTGTCGTCTACAAAAGCGCCTTCGTCCAAGGTGTGATAATAGTAGCTGTAATTAAACAGGTATTGGAAATTCCAGCGTTTACCTGCATCCAGTCCCAGTTTGGCGAATACGCTATGTTGATGGAAGCCATCTTTATCGTAGTTGGCATGACCGGTAGTATCTATGGCATCAGAAAAGCCATCTGCTTTTTCGTATTTATAACCGGCGAGATAAGAGAATTTAGAGAGATGGCCATGTACATTGGCGGTGGCCAGTCTATCGTTATAACTGCCATAGCCTACACTTGCGCCGGCTCCGAAAGGCTTGTCGCCGGCTTTCCGGGTGATGATATTGATCACACCTGCTACGGCATCGGACCCGTAAAGGGTAGATTGCGCGCCCCGCAGGATTTCTATCCGTTCTAATTCATCCGGTGATATAAAATTCAAATCAAATGCCCCGGAAATCTGAGAGGCATCACTTACGGGAATCCCATCTACCAGTATCAACACATTTCCGGCGGCCGCTCCTCGCATATACACGATGGGCGGAGTTCCTGGCGTATTGTTCGCGCCATTGACAACGAGGCCTGTCTGCTGGTTCAGGATATCGGAAATGGTTTTACCGCTGTTTTTCTGGAGATATTCATGGGAGAGAATAGTGACTACTTTCCCTGTTTCACTCGCTTTCTGCGGGCCTTTGGTGGCGGTAACCGTGATGCCCTCCAATTGACTGATACGACTGCTATCTTGCGCCAGGGCGGTACCTCCGACGGATAGCAGTAAGGCTGATAAAATAATTCTCGTGGACATTTGCTTCATTAAGGATATGACAGTTGGAATAATAAAAAAAGCAGGACATTGTTTATCCTGCTTTAAAAATTTTATGTAGAAGACGGGTTGACAGATCAACCTGGCATCCTAGAAATATACTTGTCCATTTCCTTGATCTGGTTAACGATCTGGGAAGTGGTAGGCTTTTGAGCCTTTGCTCTGCGGAAATATTCCTTAGCAGATTTGAAGTCGCGACGAGACATAGCGATAGAAGCCAATGTCAACAGGGCGGCTGCGGTGTTTTCTTTATCAGGAAGACCCATACGCAATGCTTTCTTCAGGTTCTGATCAGCAGTTTTCAGGTCTTGTTTCTGATAAGCGATGGTACCCAACTGGAAGTACTGCATACCTTCGTATTCTTTCATCGGGCTACCGGATTGAATACTCTGACGGATAGTAGCTTCTGCTTTATCCAGGTCATTGGTGTACATCGCCATATTGCTCTGCATGAAGAAGTATACGGAACGAATTGGTTTATACAGCAGTTTAGGGAATTTCACCTGGTTCATCAGGGCAGTAGCTCTTTCAAGATCACCCGCTTCAACAGCTTCCTGTACCAGGCGCATTGGACCAAACATCAGGTGTGTAACAATGCAAATCACCGCCAACACCAGTAAAATGGTCGCTTCCCACCAACCAACTGTCGACCCCAGGATAATACCGCCGATCAACAGGACGATACCTATTGGAAAACGATATAGAATAAAAAAGTTAAATGCTTTCATGGAAAATCTGTTCGTAATTCACTTAATTCTAATACGAGGGAGCAAAGATAAATAAAAAAAGCGCCTTACAAGTCCCGGACCCGTGTCTCCCCAAAAGATTAATTTAGCTGCTTCTCCACCACCGGTACAACCTTTTTCTTCAGATTGGCCAGTACTATAGCTCCCAGGATAATGGCCACGCCCAAGGTCTGGATGGGCGTAATCTTTTCATGCAACAAAATAGTGGCTGCAATGGTGGCTACTGGCAGTTCCGCAGCGCTAAGAATCGCTCCCAGCGCCACGCCAGTCTGGGGCATGCCTTTAGAAAAGAGGAAAGGAGGTAATACCGTTCCGAACAGGGCCAGGGGTACACCCCAAAGCCATAAGCTGGTTCCCGTTAAACGCCCGTTGACAAGATATGCCGGCGGGAAAATCAGGGTAATCAGAATAAATGCCCCGGTTACTATCCAGGCACTTTTTAGGACAGGAGTGAGGGACCGCCCTATGCGGCCACTCACTACAATAAATATGGTATAGAAAAATGCGGCCAACAGTCCAAAACCAATCCCTTTCAGACTAATCTCTCCTTGCGTGCTGTTGAGTATTCCGCCCGCCAGGAATGTACCTGCCAGGATAAACGCTACAGCCACCCATTGTATGGCGGTCGGCTTTTTCTTATAAACAATCCATTCGGCCATCATGCTCATCCAGGTAAACTGCATTAGCAGGATAATACCCAGACTAGCAGGGATATATTGCACCGCCTGATAATAAGTAATGCTCACCAAACCGGTGCTGCTGCCAAGTATAAAACAGGTACGTACATCTTTCGATTTAAGTCCATATGTGACCTTCCCTGAAAGGAAGTGAATCAGCCATAATACAACCATTCCGTATCCCGCTTGGAGACTGCAAAGTTCTCCAAGTGTAAATCCTTGCTGGTAGCCAAGTTTCACAATAGAAGACAATATGCCAAAGCTACATGCCCCCAACAATACCAGCAATATTCCTTTCCACATGTCGTTTTCGATTTTGTGCGAATCTAACTGAAATCAGTTAAATGCTATTTTTTGTGCTTTTCTAAGTTCGGTAAAAGGCCCGTCAGCAAACCTATCAGCGGTAAGTAAGCACATACCTGATATACATAATCAATACTAGTTTTATCAGCCAGTTTACCTAAGAGGGCAGAACCTATACCACCCATACCAAAGGCCAGTCCGAAGAACAATCCAGCGATCATACCTACGTTTCCTGGTACTAACTCTTGCGCATACACGAGAATAGCAGAAAAAGCAGATGAAAGGATAACGCCGATGAATACACTGAGTATTGCGGTCCAGAACAGTGTAGCATGTGGCAACAGCAGAGAGAACGGCGCCACGCCCAATATAGAAATCCAGATCACATATTTACGGCCTATTTTATCGCCCACAGGGCCGCCAATGAAAGTGCCGGCAGCAACGGAAAACAAGAATATGAACAGGTAAATCTGGGCGCTTTGTACACTGACATGGAATTTATTGATCAGGTAAAAAGTATAATAGCTGGTCATACTGGCCATGTAGAAGTATTTGGAGAAAATAAGCACCAACAGAATAGCCAGCGAGAATACAACGGTAGATTTCGGGAGACGCGATTGCTCCAGTTGCTTCGCTGCTTTCTTAGGCTTCGCCCGATGCATATTTCCCTTGTACCATTTACTGATTCTCAGCATCACGATGATGGCCAACAATGCAGCTAGGGAAAACCATATTACATTACGTTGCCCGAAAGGCACGATGATGGCCGCTGCCAAGAGTGGCCCCAGGGAGCTACCGGCATTACCGCCCACCTGGAAGAGGGATTGGGCCATACCATGTTTGCCACCTGCAGCCATATGCGCCAGCCTGGAGGCTTCCGGATGAAATACCGCAGAACCCACACCAGTAAGGGCCACAGATACCAGTACCATCGGGAATGTATGTGCGAAAGCAAGACTTACCAATCCAAGTAATGTGAAGGTCATGCCAATTGCCAGGGAATAAGGCTGCGGTTTTTTATCGGTAAACAAACCTACCAGCGGTTGCAGGATGGAGGCCGACATCTGGAAGGTGAGGGTAATCAATCCTACCTGGGAATAAGATAATTTCAGGGATTCCCTTACCAGCGGATAAATAGCCGGAATAAGGGACTGCAAGGTATCATTCAGCAGATGCGTAAAGCTAAGGGCAATCAGAATGGAGAAAACGGTCTGCTGGGCCACTTTCTCCGCAACCTGCGGATCTTGTTGTTCGGCTAATGTTGTTGTTGACATGATGGAGGAAATTTTAAGATCAGATCATCTGATGTTTATGGATAAAAAATAACAGCTATTTGCTGTATGTGGCGATTTTAGTGGCGCAGCTCCATGCCTTCTTCGGATCTTTATCGATGATACTTTGGAGTAGGGCGTCATGGAGGTGCTGTGTCTCTATAAATGTCTGCGTATTACCATAACGCAATACGAATGATTTCATCAGGAGTTGGGCAACCGTACCATATAGTTCTACCATGATTTCATTCTTCCCAGCCTGCGCGATGGCGTTATGGAAGTCGATATCCGCTTGTATACAGGCTTCCAGTTGGTGGCTGACAGCATATTCATAGCGTTTTTTCAGAAATCCTTTCATTTTCTCGATATCCTTCTGGCCGCGCGACATCGCTGCTTTTTCCGCAATGCGCACTTCCAGTACTAATCTTACTTCGTTTAGATCTTCGAAATCGGCTCGCTGTAGGCGTTGCGCCAAAGGCTCACCGGAACCGGTTTGCGATATGACAAAGGTGCCAAGACCCTGCTGCACTTTCACAAATCCCCTGTTCACAAGGATCTTAATAGCCTCCCGTATACTACTTCTCCCTACGCCATACTGGGCCATCAACTCCGGCTCTGTGGGCAATTGCTGCTCCACTACATATTTGCCAGAAACAATGGCGTCCTGTAGGCGTCCTGCTACTTCTTCAGCAAGACTAGATCTCTTAACGGGTGCTGCTATTTTATTCATCATATCATCAGATGTTTGCAAAAGTAGGATATTTTATAATAAGTCAAGCATTCAAACTGGAAACCTCGCATTTATCACAAAACATTTTGGATTCCCTGTCAATAGTTCTATTTTGTCGGGATTGACCTATATAATTGGAAAAATTGTTGTTTTAATTTAAATCGCTATATGAGAAAATTGGTATTGTCATTATCCCTGTTAATCTCTTTCAGGGTGTATGCACAGGAGGCGTTGAAGTATCAGA
The DNA here is from genome assembly GCF_019236475.1 of Chitinophaga sp. GTDB lineage: Bacteria > Bacteroidota > Bacteroidia > Chitinophagales > Chitinophagaceae > Chitinophaga. The sequence continues at coordinate 242,580 of NZ_JAFAIX010000012.1, read as the reverse complement.
CACCTCCACAGAGCATTATGGAACTGGCCATGGCAGCTCCTTCGCCATCAGTTGATTTCAGCGGGAAAGGGGATATGATGTTAATAATGGATCGTTCCAGTTATCCTTCTATTGAAGAGTTATCGCAGCCAGAATACCGCCTGGCGGGCTTGCGTATCAATCCTGCGAACTTCGGTCCTAGTCGTGCTGCGTATGTAACAGCCATTAAGATCAAACAAATCAGTACCGGTAAAGAATATGCAGTAACAGGCCTGCCTACTAACGCGCGCATCAGCAGTGTGACCTGGGGACCGGCAGACAAAAGCATTGCCTTTATTGTATCCGATAATAACAGCATTACTCTGTGGAAAGCGGATGTAGCCTCTGGCGCCGCTAAACAGGTAAGCAATAGAAAACTGAATAATACCTACGGTGCAGCGTATACTTGGCTGGATGAAAATCGTTTCCTGATTCAGTCGGTACCAGCGTTCATGCTGAAAGCGCCAGAAAAACAACTCGCTCCAGAAGGACCAACAGTACAGCAAACCAGTGGTAAAGCCGCTCCAGCAGTTACTTACCAGGATATGCTGAAAAATCCGTTCGATGAGCAATTGTTTGATTATTATTTCCAATCAGAACTGGTTATCACAGATGGCAGCAAAGAAGAGGTAGTAGCTAAACCTGGTATTTATGCGGAAGCGATGCCTTCTCCTGATAAACAATATCTCCTGGTAAGCGAAATCAGTCACCCATATTCTTACCTGGTAGGGGCGGATCGTTTCCCGACTGTTACCTCCATTCTGAAAATGAATGGTGAAAAAGTAAAAGTATTATCATTGAAGCCATTGGATGAAGTACGTCCGAAAGGCTTTGACGCTACTTCCAACTATCCGCGCAGATATGCTTGGAGAGCAGATGCACCAGCCACCATCACCTGGATAGAGGCCCTCGACGGCGGTGATCCAAAGAAGCAAGTACCTTTCCGTGATGCGTTGAAAAGTCTGGATGCACCTTTTACCGCAGAACCAGTGGTACTGGCACAAACGCCAGAAAGACTCTATGGCGTATCTTGGGCAAATCCTTCTTTGGCACTGTTAACAGAAGCTAATAATGCCCAGCAACGAACCAAAGTGAGCACTTTCAATCCTTCTACACCAGGACAGGCGCCGGTTACCATTATCGACAGATCTGAAAATGATCGTTATAATGACCCAGGTACTCCTGTAACGGTGAAAAACCAATACGGTAAATCTGTAGTGTATGTATCTCTTGCCGGCGACCTGCTAATGCGTGCTCCAGGTGCATCTCCGGAGGGCGACAGGCCATTCCTCTCTAAGTTCAACCTGAAATCCAAAAAACAGGATATTATCTGGCGTTCAAAAGCGCCATATTATGAACAAGTGGAAGATGTGATCGATCCGGTGAAATTAGTAGTGGTTACTTCTCGCGAATCCGTGTCTACCCCTGTAAACTATATTTTGCAGGACCTGAAAAAGAAATCCACTGTAACATTGACCGCATTCCCTCATCCGCAGCCACAACTGCTGGGCGTTCAGAAACAACTGCTGAAATACAAACGTAAAGATGGCGTTGATCTGACGGCTATGTTGTATCTTCCTAAAGGTTATGATCCTGCTAAAGATGGTCGTTTGCCTGTATTGATGTGGGCTTATCCGCGCGAGTACAAATCTGCCAGCGATGCTGCACAGGTACGTGGTTCTGAATATCGTTTCACCCGTGTAACCTACGGTTCACCGATCTTCTGGGTAACGCGTGGATTTGCGGTAATGGATGCTACGGAAATGCCTATTGTTGGTGAAGGAGATAAAGAACCAAACGATAACTTCCTCGATCAGTTAGTAATGAACGCAGAAGCGGCTATCAACAAGATTTCCGATATGGGTGTGGGCGATAGAAACCGTGTTGCAGTGGGTGGCCACTCTTATGGCGCATTCATGACTGCGAACTTGTTGGCGCATACGAATCTGTTCAAAGCAGGTATTGCTCGCAGTGGCGCTTATAACCGTACGCTGACTCCTTTTGGATTCCAGAATGAGCAACGTACTTACTGGCAGGTGCCTGATGTGTATTATAAAATGTCGCCATTCTCTTATGCAGATAAGCTGAAAACGCCTATTCTGCTGATTCATGGCGAGGCCGATAATAATTCCGGTACTTTCCCGATCCAGAGTGAGCGTCTTTATAACGCCCTGAAAGGAAACGGAGGCACTGCCCGCCTGGTTTTCCTGCCGCAGGAAAGTCATGGTTACGCAGCGAAGGAAAGCATTCTCCATATGCTGTGGGAAATGGATCAGTGGTTGACCAAATATGTTAAATAATCATACGAACTGCGCTCCTAAAGGGCGCAGTTCTTTTTTATGGTAGATTTTAGCGCAAATGTCCCCAATAAGTAAAAAGTACCATTAAAGCACTTAATACCACAACAGGTTAACCCGGCCGCATAGTACCTTTGTGTCATCATGGCAAAGGCAGCGATTCCTACATACGATATATGTTCCCTGGTAATGGGAAAGCCTTCCCAGGAAGAAGTAGTGGTAGCAAAGTTTCCGGACTATCTCGCTGCACATAGTCACATTCATTTTCCGCATCGTCATTCCTTTTACCATTTGGCACTTTTTACCAGTGGGAGTGGAACGCATACCATTGATTTCGAACGTTTCCCTGTGAATCCGGGACAGTTGTATTTTATGGTACCTGGTCAAGTACATGGATGGTATTTCGATGGGCCTACCGATGGTTATGTGGTGAATGTATCTGCCAGTTTCTTCAATGGGTTTCTAAAGGATGGCGATTATGTGGAACGATTCCCCTTTTTAAGCGGAGTGGCCGCGGAAGGTGTGATAATGGTCCATCCAAAAACGATCGCTGAAATCCAGCCTTTATTTGAGGAAATGTTGCAAGAAGTAAATTCCGACAGGCCTTATAACCTGGATATGTTGCGGTTACTGATATTGGAGCTGTTTATCCGGGTGAGCAGGAGTACGCAAGTGGGGCCAGTAAAGCAAGAGATGTTGCATAACAACCTGTTGCTGCGGAATTTCCGTAAACTGGTAGAGCAGCATTATATGCAACAGCGCTTGCCGAAAGACTATGCAGCCATGCTATATGTTACACCGAATTATCTGAATGCTTTCTGTCAGCATATGCTAGGGAAATCTGCGGGAGAGGTAATCCGCGACCGGGTATTGCTGGAGGCAAAGCGACTGCTGGTGAATGCAGATACAAGTATTTCGGCCATCGCATACCAGTTGAATTTCGCGGATAACTCTTATTTCACGAAGTTCTTCCGCAAATATGCTGGTGTAACGCCTGAAGAATTCAGAAAGAATATTGTTTGACAATAAAACATTTCGCAATGTGTGCAGATAAAACTCACGACAAGAAGCCTAATTTTTTACTTTCCATGCTTGGTAACAAATGTGCCCGTTGCCGTCGCGGAAGTATCTATAAAACGAAGAATCCGTATGACCTGATGCATTTCATGGAGATGCCAGAGTACTGTCCTGTATGTGGTCAGAAGATAGAGGTAGAAGTAGGATTTTATTTTGGTACTGGATATGTAAGCTATGCATTGTCCATTGCAATCTGCGTAGCTAGTTTGATTGCCTGGTGGGTATTAATTGGGTTCTCCATTCATGACAATAGTATTTTCTGGTGGTTGGGTGTGAATGGTGCGTTGCTGGTGGTTTTACAGCCGTTGATCATGCGATTGTCTCGTGCGGTATGGATGGCATTTTTCGTTTATTATGATGAGAACTGGCGGCAGCTTGGAGCTGAACACGCGGAGCATATGCATACTAATCCCACATTAAGTAAAGTAAGTTAGTTTCAACCTGGTTTCAATAACGTGAAAAAGCCGGAAAGGATATCCTTTCCGGCTTTTTCTATTTGAGACTAAAACTGGCTTTTCGGTTAGTGAGCACCTATTTTTCTTTCTGCACTTTATTGTGGATTTGGCTGGGTTTCAGATAAACTTTTTTACCCTTTTCATCTACAATAAATTTTCTGTCTTTCTTATCGATATAAACTGTTTGTCCATTAGGGCCTTCTTTGCCTTTATAGATTTTATCTGTCACGGCAGAAGTACCTTTTACCGCGATGGAGGCAGTTTTATGCCCAATTTTCTTGACGGTGCTGTCGATTCCTTGTGCAAATGCCCGCTGTCCAGTTACGGAGGCTACTACACCAAAAGATGCAGCAAACATTAGCATGGTTAAGTTTTTTGGAGCTTTCATAAAACTTGATATTTATTGTTCATCATGATAGTTTCAACAATAATGCCAGAACAAGAAATAAATTGTTAATCAATTGTTTATAAGTCTTGAATGGCTTTATATGATGGTGATGACGTGCTTGCAGCTAATTTGCCCGGCAGAATTCGTATATTTCTTATAATTCCTTCGCCTATGAAACGTGGTCTGTACCTGTCTATTCCCTCACCTTGTAAAGAAAGCTGGGATGAAATGGTAGCTGTGGAGCATGGCAGATTTTGCAATAACTGCCAGAAAATGGTGATCGATTTCACTCAGTTTACCGATGAACAATTACTGGCATATTTCAAAGGCCGGGAGGATGCTGTTTGCGGTCATTTCCGGAATGTGCAGTTAAGGCGGCAATTACAGCCAATGACACCGCAATCCAGGATTATTCCCATGCTTGTACTCACTGCAGGAATGCTGATGCTAAGCGATGCTACTATTGCACAGCAGCATCCTAGTCAGGTGAAATCAACGGTCATTCATAATACACAGGCGTCTAAGAAAAAAATGCCTTGTAAGGCGATATCAAAAAGTAGTGTGAAGCCGGCTTGTGATACACTGCAGGAATGTGTGGTAGTAGCATATGCACCACCTAAACCTGGAACAATTACTGGTATGGTGAAAATTACTTCCGCGATACATCCTGCATTGCAGACAATTAAACCAATAGAGGTTCCACGTGTGGATAGTAATGCGACAGAAAACCACAAATGATATTTTTCGTGTAACCATTCCAGTTAGATAACTGCGTGTCTCCCTAATCTTTAAAATTATACCTACTATCCTTACGGATAATTCCCCATTTTTTTTGATAAACGTATTCTCCATTTTCAAGACTGGTAACGTAATTATTTACCCAGTCTTCGAAGGAGGTCGCGATTACTTCCCGGTGGGCATCATCATGCCACATGGTAATGATTTGTCCGTAATGGCCGCCAGAGGCGGGGTCGAAGTCTAGACAAAGGTGATTCCCAAGACCATCGCTGGTGAAAGGCAGCCATTTGGGATTCCACCATTCAGGACGGATGCCTGTATCTGGTTCAGAACGTAACAGTTCCCCATTATGGGTAAAAGCGCCATTATCCAAGAGTTCCTTCCAACCAGACCACTTATCGATGATTTCAGCAATAGACAACAGTTTATCTCCATTAACGAGGCCAGCCCTGGACGTTCCTTGCCCATTGTGGATGGCATAAAAAATACGGAAGGAATCCGGCATTTGTAGGCCGGTAAGGGTTTCCAGGTCTTGCATATCGTTGTAAGAGGCGCCGGGGTTAAGGATACCTACCATCTTGGGGGCGTGATTCCGCATCCATAGCTCCCATCTTGTCCAATACTCCTGCATTTGGTATGGGTTTATAGTGTTTATAAAGATTAAAAAAAATGTGCAAATTTTTATAACAGTTTTTTCTCAACCCCTGCCGTTTTTATAATCATTTAATCAATATTTTTGTACCACCCTAAACAGGTTGATATTATTAAAAAGTAAATAACTCACTATGGCACAGTTACCTAAATTTTTAATTGCCGACGATCCAGTTACAGATCCAGAAAATGAATATATCTTTCATACCCAGGCGCCACGCTTCTTTGCTAAACGCGTAGAAGAGGATGAAGAAACTGCTTACATCGATATCGTTCATGAGATCGATAACGTGGAAGAGTTCTTCAAAAACGCGCCTGAAAAGAAGATCGAACTGCTGGAACAGTTGGAAGACTGGTACTATTCCTACATGGAATGGCTGGAAGATGATGGCGAAGAGGAAGAAGACGAAGAATAGTCTTTCTATAAAGAAAAGGGATCATGTGTAACACATGATCCCTTTTTTATTTTAAATTAGGCTATCGATCAATAGGTATCAAATGCGCATCTATAAAATAGGCAAAGAAGGAATCACAGCGATTAGAAACAGATTTATCCGCAATCAGGCCATTGTATTCATCGCACTGGTACTGATGTTTGCTTATTTCTACCTCTTTGACAACCATTTCGCCGACACCTATAGCATGTACTGGTTTCCAGTGATATTGCTCCTATATTTTGGATGGTCTAGCTATAGGCGCATTAAAATTGCAGTGGACATCTATACCAGCATGGAAATAGAAATAAATGATCTCCATATTATCCGCCGTCAGAAAGGATCTCCGGAGCTTTCCTTGTCTGTGTTCGAGATCTCTAATATGTCCAGGGTGCGAAATGGTATCATCATTCGCGGAGAAACTACAGGGGCTATGATGCAGATTCCTTCCGCACTGGATAACTATGAAGAGCTGGAAGAGCAGTTGGAACAAATTCGTCCTTTTGACGAATCCGATGTCAAAGCATTTCATGAAAAATACAGGTTTATCGGGTTGCTATTGATGTTGGGCGGATTCGTTGGAATGACTATGAGTACCAATCCCATTATCCTTATTCTATCTTGTCTTGCACTACTGATATTCCTGCATGTATTTGTAAAAGCCGTTTACCAAAATCGCCTCTTCTCCGATGCCAGAAGGGCCACTGCCAATTGGATATTGTACATTCTCTCCCTGGTGTTAATCGCAGTGACAGTACTGAAGGTAATCGGATATGTCTGATTACCTGTCAACTGGGATGGATTTACGGATAAAGAACAGGCCATCAAATACGTTCAGCCATACTGCTTGGCCGGGCATAAAATCCCCGATACATCCAGTTTGTTCTCTGTCCAGCGGACTCTTTGCCTTGCGGTAATTCAATAGTGCATATTGGAACGGTTTGGCAGCCAATGCCGCCTCTATACTCTTCAGTTTTGGAGCAGGAACTTCTACGATTTTCATACTAACATAATCCATATATTTCCCTTCTGATCCGGAGAACCCTAACGCATATACGTTTTTCCCAAAATGAGATCGTAGTGTATTCCCCATCGGGATGAAAGTGTTGTAAAATTGTTGGAGTGCCCCGTTTCCTGCTATCTTACCTGTACTATTAGCAATATGGCCATTATGTGCCCAGATAATGATCTTTTTGCCAGGATAAGCCCTGTCTGCCAGCCAGATGATGTTTTCCGCCATCTGTTTGTCGCGCACATTGATTTCATTGCCTTCTACCAGTTGCCAGTAACGCTTCGACTGCGATTCTATACTACAAACTACTTGGTACCAGAAGCTTTTATCCTGTAAAAAGTTAGTTTTTACAGTGCTGCTGTTATCATGCAGTAATTGTTTTAGCTGTTGCAATTCCTGCAAGAAGGTAGTCTGTTCGGTAGCGGATGGGCGAAAGTCTCTGGAAGCGAAAGTAGCTTCACTTAACCGGCGAAATAAGTGCCAGTTGCTGTCTAACGTAGCAGGGGATTGTTTTTGTAGGAATGCTTCAAAATCCGGGAACATTTCTTTTTTGGCTTTATTACCGGAGTGTTGACTTTCAAAACCTGCTATCAGTAGTGGTTTAGGGCCTTTAAGTTGTGCCTGGATATAGTCGAAGAGGGGGAACATTTGCTGGGAAGTAGCATACATGTAAAAGAGACTGCCAGGGACTTCCGCTTTAAAGGAGGCGCCAGCTTGTGTGTTGTTCCAGATCTTTGTTACATCATATAATCCACTTTCAAAGGCCAGTACTTCAAATCCCAATTGTTCATGTAGATATTGAATGATGCGGGTTTTAGCCAAAAACGTAGTGCCTTCGCCGTGGGTTTGTTCTCCCAGCATAACAATGCGACTATTGCCTATTGCCTTTTGGAGGGCAGATAAGTCGGTATAGTCGTGGATTGCTGGATCTATGCTCTTGATGGCAATCGCTTGTTTGGCGAGGGCTGCATCACCTGATTGTGCATGGACGTATGTATACAAGGATATTAAGCATATCCCAATGAATAACTTTTTCATAGTGGAAGAAATTTACGGAAAAGGAGTCGGATGTAGTGGTAATAAGTACTATTTACTTTTCGCGCTGAAGGTATTTACGTAAAAGATTCCTTTCATTATCAGGTTACTGCCACTGGTTGACATGCCTTCCATGCATTTTCAACTAAGCTATATAGTTCCGCCGCAGATTCACATGATTTAGATTGATGAATAGTTTTTAGAACCAGTTTATATACAAGCCCGGGATTGTATTTAATGGCGTAGGTGCTGATCCCTTTCAATATTATCCAGGCCAGGAAGAAATTAGTAATAGTTCTTAATTGCCCGGCCTTTAAAAGTTTATCAACTTTTGAATAGTTTGACTTATTAGTGTCAGTAGATGATTGGGTATTGTTTAGCAACTTTAATTTGAACAGAAATTCATCTTCAAAGGATTGAATGCTTTCTAAGAATTTAGATTTTTCAGTTGGATTATTTAGTAGTGCTGTAATCGATTTTTTAAACTTGATGCGTAAATAAAGCCTGTTGTCACTACGGTGACGTTCCATATGTCTCCTGATAGTTTTCATTTCAGAGCCTTTAGGTCCTATCTGATAGTGAAGGAAAGCTAGTCCTGTGAAAATTTCTTCGTTCTGATACCTATTATCATTTATTCTTAAATAGCACCAATTATTTCGCTGAAAGCACTCTTTTATTGCAGCAATAATATCTTTATCTCCATAAGCATTCCAATATTCAAAAGTATGTTCTGTTATTGGATTGGGCTTACGGTTTAGGCGGTTGTATAATTCTTCAGGCCTGAAGTAATCATTATTGTTTTCATGAATTTCCACAATAGACAACTGAAAGCTATCAATAGCTTGACGTTGTTTGTCAGATAGGTCCGAATATTTTTTTCCATGTAAACCCATTGTGCTTGATGGGAGGTCCAATGCAAATGCATGTTTTTTACTATGGACCATTTTATTATTTTCATCTAGGTATTGCTCTCCTTTAAATGCCACTATCGACAATAATCTTTGTTGTCCATCTATTACCTCAACGGTGCCATCTGCATATTTATACAAGTAAATCGGATGTAATGAAAGCCCCATCAATATGCTCTCAATGAGTGCAGATGCTTTGCGTATATCCTCCAGTTCCTGCCTTTGATAGGGTGGGCGTATGATGAACATATTTTCACTCATCTGATTAATAATGTCCATGATGGTTTGGCTGGTGGGGTGAGTTTTTGTTACATATTTAATTTCATTTTCGTGAAGTTGATTTTTTTCATTAAAATCCAATTCATACTGCTTAGCAGTTTTTATTGATTCAGTAGAATCTTTTAAATATTTCTCAAACGTGATATTTGTTTCTGTTTTGAAAAATGTAGCTATGCATGCATAGCGTTCGATGGTAGCATTATGCATTAACTCCGCCTCGAACTGAAACTTTTTATTGCTTTTTTTTATGAATTTTACCAGTTTTTCTGTGAAGCTCCGGTTATAAATATTTTCAGATCGGATTTTTTCCTTTCCACATATAGACAGTGCCCAGTAGATAGTATCGAATACACGCCCACTGGTCTCCACCTTTTGTTGTGTTAGTTGTTCCTTTATTTCGTATAGATAAAATATTTTTTCCTGAAACTGCTTGTAAATTTCCTGGATATCTTTTGCATGAACATGCTGAGAGGAATATATGTCGAAGTATTTATTTATAATGTCATCTCTCTCCTTAGCAAAACGGGCAATAGGTACCTGATCCTGGACGAGTAATTGCCTTATATGCTGCATCAAGGTTTCTAGATTTTTCTTTTTATGATCAAATACTTCTTCCAATTGACGAAGAATGACAGGGGTATTTTTAATAGTGGTTTTAAAATAGTTATTGAGGTTATTTTGGAGAAATTGTGCCACATAGACCTCCACTTTTCGTAGCGCTGTCATCCCCAGGTTGTAGCGTTTAAATATTTCACGGGTAATCTGGTCTTGCATCTCCACATTCTGTTCCGCTTCTCCGTGCAGACTAATAATAATAACCCGAATTGTTATTGCTTTAAACTTTTTAATCAAATCGGGATCTAGGTCTTTCAGTCTTTTGTTGGCTAACCATGGAAGCTTATCCAATCCTGCACTATTCAATCTTAATTTATTATTTAAAAAAAGTATAATGGACTGAGAACGTTGTTTTCCATCTATGACCTCATAATAGGTTCCTTTATCTAATAGCATTAATGGGGGGACTTCTCCATCCATAAATAAGCTTTCTATAAGGTTGGTTGACTTGACTGTTTTCCAAAAGAATTTTCGCTGATAGGGAGGGTCATATATTAGCGGTTTTTTGGCATTATTAATAAAAAGAGAATCAATTCTAAGGGTTAAATCCTTCATGTGAATGTGCTTAAAGATTTCTTCCAGCTTGTACTTCAACATCATTTATAAGGTTTAAGTTAATTAAGGAGTCCGTCGCATTCAATAATTTTCTGGACCTGTCTTCAATAAATTTCTTGTAGTCGTCGCTCACTAAGAGTTGTTCATCGATTAATGCAGATTGACATCTTTCCTCAATATTTTCTCCCAGTTTTCGTCGATAAATACTGGGTTTATTCCCACCAATCTGTTTGTTATCGCTCTGGGATAGGATGCAAAAATTAGCCAGACAATTTTCATGAAAGGGGATATCGTCTGGATATGCTTTTAAATAGGCTCTGGGGTAAATGTGATGGAACTCATTTCTATTATATTCCTTGAGTACTTCACGTAGGGATATCATATTTCCAGATATTAAGCTCCTGGGAGCTTGCTGTACTAACAACAGAATAAACGTGCTCGTATTAATGTTCCCCATTTGAAACAGGGTGTCCTGAAAGTATTCAATTCCTATATTACAGGAGATGGCAGCGAGATTGCTAATTTCTTGATTTTTCAATTTTATAATCTCGATAATGTCCCTGTTTAAAGGTTTAAGTCCTCCAGCACTATATCTTCTAGAGAAGCATGTTCTCCAGAACCATTTTTCAATGGTGATTCGTTGGCTATCAGTAGACTGAAAGCTTTTAGATCCTTGACTGGAGAAAAATACAGATAAGGGAACCAGTAAATTTTCATAAGGCAGGTTTTTTAAGCAGGCCACATTTAGATTCATCTGCAAAAAGTCAATTGCCCCTCGAATGCCGTTCACTACTTCAGGAAAACGTTCTTTGATCATTTCCCCTCTGATACTCATTAATCGGCTAGGTGTGGCATCCTTGACCAAAACAGCCGCTGTAATGCGTAACAGTAGATTTATGTTTACCCCAACTTCCTCAAAACCGAAGGGCTCCAGCTCTGTAGCCAAATCATTGAATATACTCTGTAATGCAAAATCATCGCTCCAGGTCCATGCGGATAACAGTTGGAATATATCCAATGGAACACCTATTCTGTTCATCCTTTCAAAGGCAAGTGCCACCTTGGTTCTATCATCCGTTTCAAGGGATTGATAGGGAATTTGAACCTCTTTGAATATCGCTTGCAACTCATCTATTTTGAGCCGGATTTCAATAGGAAGCCGTTCTGTAGCGGTTCGATATTTTATAGTATCAAACAGGCAATTTAATGGGAAATGCCTGTTCTCATCTACATCATCCTGATTAAGTGCATAGAACTGGGACTCTTGGGGAACAGCATTGGCGGTTATATCAAAGTATATGTTGAATGTATTCCCCGTACTTTTATAGGTAATGAGTTCATTCTGAAAGACACAAAAAAGAGATGTTAACCTTTGTTGGCCGTCCAGTACATAATCAATGGGATAATCTGGATCCCTATCTAGTAGTTTAAACGGACCTAATTCCCTTTCGGTGATTAATTGTTCACGTGTTCTCCATAGCCAAACTGTACCAAAGGGTAAGCCTTTGTATATGGTGTCAAACAAGAATGCTACTGAATCTGCATCCCAAACGAAACCTCGTTGAAAACTAGGGATTCGGATTAAACCTTTCGAGATCTTATGGATAAGATCTCTGATTGAAAAATGGGACATGGTTGATGTAATATTCCATGCTCAAACATGGAATGACTTTAATTTTTCCCTACGAATTTTCAGGAATTTTAAAAATAGGCTTACTCCGGGGCAGAAAGGTTATGATAAAGCCTCATATTTAAATGAAGGTGCGCAAATCTATCAATTATAATCTTTCTAACAAGGAGAGGAAGGACGCGAATACCCTAGTTTTAATTAAATTTTGGCATTATTATGATCATTGAAATAAGCTGAATGCCAGTGTGATACAGTGTTATATGAATTTTTAGTATAGCTAAAAAATCATATAACTAATATTGTTATTCTAATGTTAATCCAAAAATACCTATGATTATTGCTTATCTGTATCCGCTTTTGCTCTGAAAGCAGAAGGGCTCATCTGGTGATGTTTTCGGAAGAATTTATTAAAGTGGCTGGTGTCGCTAAAGCCAAATTCATGGCTGATTTCCTTTAGAGAAAGTCCGCTGTGTAATAGTTTGTTTTCGATGAGATGTAATTTATACCGCGTGATATAATCTCTCAGCGTAACGCCTGTTTGTTCTTTAAAATATACGCCCAGATAATGTTTGGAGAGATCGAATTGTGCTGCTAGTTGTTCCGTTTGCAGTTGATCAACGAGGAGGATATGATTGTGAATGTAATCCAGCAGCGCGGTGATTTTCTGTTGATGTTTGGTAGGGATATTATCAACAGTTGCAGGGATAAAGGTTTGCACCATAGATAATAAGCCTTGCAGGAGATACCGTATAGTAGCGCTGTTCTCATTACGGTCTTCCTTCCATTCTTGCACAATGAGTCGTATGAGCTGGTCTGTTTTTTCCGAGGCGGATGATGGTACTATGAGTCGTTGTTGTCGCGAAGCCTGTAGGAGGTGTTCTAGTGTTTGGTTCCAATGACTATCACCCAGGTAGGTATTGGTAAACTTCAGAAAGGTGAAGGTGGTAGGTTGATGTAGTTCAAAATGATGGGCATCGCTGGGGCCGAGGAAGAAGACAGTTGGTCCTTCAAAAGGGACTACCATATTTGAAATACAATGATTGCCCGCACCCTTATGAACGAAGATCAGTTCAAAATGATTATGGTTATGTACCGGATGTTGCCACTCGGTTCCGGTAAAATGTGAGACCCGGAGATATTCATGTTGGATATAACGCTTCATTCCTAAAAAAATACCATTTAACCCCACTAATGTACAACAGATAGCCCTGGCAGACAACTGAACTTTGCATCATCAAAAAGACAGAAAGATGAAAAAAGTAGCATTAATAGCAGGCGCACAAGGGGTGATAGGAAAGAACCTGGCCGATTATCTGTTGTCATTAGAAGATTGGGAAGTAATAGGTTTATCCAGAAGGGGAGGCACCTCTTCAGGACGACTGACACATATAGCAGTGGACCTGTTGGATAGGGCAGATACTGAAAAACAGTTGGGTGGTCTCCCTGCGGTCACGCATATATTTTATACTGCCTATATAGACAAGCCTACCTGGGGAGAGCTGGTAGCGCCTAATATGACTATGATTCGAAATCTGATGGAAGTGCAGGAACCAGTGGCTACGCAGTTGCAGCATGTTAGCCTAATGCAGGGGTATAAGGTTTATGGTGCGCACTTAGGAGCGTTTACTACGCCGGCTAAGGAATCGGATGCAGGCAGGCATATGTCGGCCGATTTTAACATGGATCAACAGCATTACCTCGAAGATTTGCAGGTAGGGAAATCCTGGACTTGGTCTGCTATCAGGCCATCAGTGGTAGGTGGTACTGCCTTGGGTAACCCCATGAACCTCGCATTGTTGATTGCCACTTATGCCAGCATAGCGAAGGAGATGGGGACGCCTTTAAGATTTCCAGGTAAACCAGGCGCCTATAACAAGATTATGGAAATGACAGATGCAGGGTTGTTAGCAAAGGCAACCGTATGGGCCGCAACAATGCCTACCGCCGCAAATCAGGCGTTTAATATCACAAATGGAGATTTATTCCGTTGGGAGACAATGTGGCCTAAAATTGCCGCTTATTTTGGCTTGGAAGTGGATGCGCCCTTACAGTTGTCACTGGGGACTGTAATGCCAGAAAAGGTCGGTTTGTGGGATAAGATGAAAGCACAGTATGGGTTATTGTATGATTATAAAGACGTCGCTTCGTGGGGCTTCGGAGATTTCGTCTTTTCATGGGATTATGATTTCTTCGCTGATGGATCAAAAGCCAGACGACTCGGTTTTAATGAGTATGTAGATACAGAAAAGATGTTCCTCGACATATTTGAAGAATTGAAGCGTAACAGAGTAATTCCCTGATAGGAATTATTTATATTTAGGGAGTAATAGTCCTCAAATATTACTTACCCCTTCAATGCTATCACTATGATTTTATTCCAGGAAACAGCACCCCGTCCTGAGTTACAGAAATTATCTGCATCTAAGGACCTCGTATGGCTTACGTGGAGTGATATCTTCCGAAACAGTCATACAGATTTCGACAAACAACTGAATAAGATAAATGAAGTAGATTTTATTTATCTGAACAAGTATAAGGATTATAACTACAGCTTTTCAGTAGCCTTGTCTAAGTTGGATAAATCCTTTCTGCACGACTTTCGGAACTATGCCTATTCACTCTTTCATTTTGATCCAGGAGATAAAATCGTGTTCTTCACCAATCTGATCGACAGAAAGATCAATGCAAAAGTTTTCCATTTCCTGTTTGCTTTGTTTCGTTCCACATTGACAGAAATTACTAATGATAAGATGGGTGCATTATATTCTCCGTTGACATCAGGAAAACAGGAGAGCGAGTTTCCATTGCATTGTGATTTGTACATCCCGAAGATCTTGTTCAATGTATATGAGCATGTACCCCGCGATACCAGTGGTTCTTCGGCTTTCCTGGAGTTGTCTGAGTTGTTTGAAGTGGTGATGCCGCAGTTAGGGAAGGTACCTATCAGTACCATTAAGCGAATGAAAGAGTTGGTATATGCGGATCTTAGGAAAGACAATTATGATGAATTATTTGAGTTGTTGTACGATGAAAAGTATGGCTGGTCAGACAAGATCAAACAGGTAATGGACAAGCATAAATTCAGTATTAAGTTACACAAAGGGGAGGGGTATATGCTGAATGATCGAATCTGGATGCATGGAAGGAATAAGACATCGGGAGGGATATCCCCCAAACGTTTGCACCGCTTGATTTTTAATAATTTCCAGGAATTAAATAAGACATTTCGGAAGAGTTAATAAATAGTTCTTTTTATACAGTGGAATTTCGTTAAATTATAAGGAATCGTATCCCACTTATGAAAAGAACTATTACTATTTCTATCCCTGAACCTTGCCATGAACAGTGGGACCGCATGGAGCCTCGTTGTGGTGGCAATTATTGTCAACAGTGTCAAAAGACAGTTACTGATTTCACCGCATTAACCGATCAGGAGATACTTGATAAGCTGAGTAGTACTGCTGGCGGCGTTTGTGGTAGGTTTGACGTTTCTCAACTAGACAGAGTAATTGCAGAAGAAAGTAGATCTCGTCGTCCAATATTACCCATCTTCGCATTATCTTCCTTTTTATCGATGATATTTCCTGGTGTGCTAAAAGCCCAACGTGCTGATACTACCGTGCAGGTAAGTAAGCCGCTTTATGATACCAGTTGCGTGCCGTTTGAGTTTTATGGAGAGATCTTAGATGCAAAGGATAATACACCTATTGCAGGTGCTACTATAAAATGTAAAGGTAGATACGACATTGGCGGAACATCTGCTACAGATGGAAAATTCCATATTAGTATCCGACCTGGATTACAAAGGACTCCTTTAATATTCGAAATAAGTCAGATTGGTTATGAAACACAAACTATTCCATTGAATGCACTGACAGGCTCAGGACCTCAGCAGATAAAGCTAAACCTATTGGTGAAAAATTTAAACGAGTTGGTAGTTGTGGGATATGGTGTCCAAATAAAAACAGGGATAACGGGATATGTTGTTTGTAAGCGTAAGTTCTCCTGGTGGCATCGATTTTTGGATCATTTTAGGGGGTGTAAGTATCATCATTAAAAGAAGGTTTTGCAGCTCAATTTTGTGCGAGAATTTAAGCTTAGAGTGAGATGGTGGATAAGAAGATGGATTAGTAGCAGGATACTCCCATCCCTAAACGAAATTCGCCTGAATCCAGCAAAGCTAAATTCAGGCGAATGAATATTTTCGTAGCCCGGACAAGAATCGAACTTGTATCTAAAGTTTAGGAAACTTCTATTCTATCCATTGAACTACCGGGCCTATTCCAACCCCGTTTTTCGGGATTGGGTGGCAAAAGTAAGGTATTTATATTAATTTTTAAATACTTTCTATGTCAACTTTCCCGGCAGCAGGAGCGTAGATGCCGTCTATTTCGCTTTTATAACGCTCCAGGATCACTTTCCGTTTTACTTTGAGGGTAGGCGTCAATTCGCCGTCATCTACTGTCCATTCGCGGGATAAGAGCGCGAATTTCTTCACTTGTTCAATATGGTTAAAGAACTGGTTGTATTTTTCCACCGCTTGCTTGAAAAGCTCCTTTATTTCTGGATTTTTGAGCATGGTTTCATTGGTAGTCCATTGGATACCTCTCTTCTCGCTCCATTTCTTCAAATTGCTGAAAGAAGGAACGATTAAAGCGCCCGTGAATTTGCGGTCTTCACCTACCACCATAATCTGCTCTATGTATGGAGATTCCTTAAATTTATTTTCAATAGGTTGTGGCGCCACGAATTTACCACCGGAGGTTTTGAAGAGTTCTTTCTTCCTGTCGGTGATTTTAAGGAATTTATCATCTATGATAACGCCAATATCACCGGTATGAAACCAGCCGTCTTTAATAGCGTCGGCAGTGAGGTCTGGACGTTTATAATAACCCATGGTGATATTAGGCCCTTTACAGAGAATTTCGCCATCTTCCGCGATCTTCACCTGGATCCCGCTAATGATGGGACCAACGGTACCGAACATACGATCTTCCACAGGATACCTGTTTACACTGATAACCGGCGATGTTTCTGTGAGTCCATAACCTTCTAGGATAGGGATACCACCGGCAGTGAATATTTTCAACAAGCGCACTTGGCAAGCAGCAGCTCCATTGACGATCGCCTGGATATTACCACCCAGAGCGGCCCTCCACTTACTGAATACCAGCTTGTTGGCTATTTTTAACTCCAGGTTATACCAGAAGCCTTGGTTTTTATTGATTTCATAACGTTTACCTATATCCACAGACCAGAAGAATAGCGCCCTTTTAATGCCCTTCAGTTCCAGGCCGGTAGCCATAATCTTCTCATATACTTTCTCTAGCAGTCGCGGTACGGTAGTGAAAATGGTAGGTTTTACCTCTTTCAGGTTGTCCGCAATTTTATCCATATTCTCTGCATAGTAAATAGGCACACCTGCCGTAAGGTACAAGTAGGTTACCATGCGTTCGAAAATGTGGTTCAACGGAAGGAAGCTTAAAGCCCTGGCGTTCTCGTTTACAGGGAGATAAGGCTTACAAGAGGTAACATTGCTAACAATGTTATGGTGACTCAGCATTACGCCCTTAGGGGTACCAGTAGTACCGGATGTATAAATGATTGTTACCAGTTCTTCTGGAGATATATTCTGTTTAACCAGGTCGATTTTTTCATAATCTTCTTCTTGGCCAAGTGCCAATACTTCCGTCCAGTGACGGGCGCCTTCCACTTTTTCAAATGTGAAGATTTCCCGGATGGTAGGAAATTTATCCCTTGCTTCCAACACTTTATCCAGCAAGTCTTTATCGTTCACAAACAGCAATCTGGCTTCTGCGTTATTCAGCACAAATTCCAGCTCATGCTGACTGATAGTTGGATAAATGGGGGTTAGTACTGCACCCAACTGTTGACAGGCCAGGTCGGTCATAATCCATTCCGGGCGGTTAGGTGCTATGATAGCAATTTTATCTTTCTCCTCATTTTCCTTGATACCCGCTCTGATACCCAGGCGAAGCAATCCAGAACTGAATTTCATGGCGATATCGCCTACTTCACGGGTGCTGTATTTCCTCCATTGACCATTCTCTTTGGCTGCCAGCATATCCTCTTTCGGGTAATGCTCGAGCTGATAGTTAATGACGTCAAATAGTCGTTGCGGCTGGTCCATTTTGCTATATTTTTGTTTGGCTTTATCTTAATAACGTGTTTGCTCGCGCTTCTCCAGCTTCCCAAATTTACCGGGAGTAACTTTGTGAAGACCGTTGTAATATCTGTAGGCCAGGATTATTCCCCATGTCAGCGAAGGCCATACAGGCCAGGGCAAACGATGGTGCTTCTCACTGTCAGCCAGAAACCATACTCCCCATAAACCAGCATTCACCAGTAGATACAGGATCATATGGGATTTAATGGCTGCTTTGGTTTTTATTTGCCATAGCTGCTCATCCCGATCTTGGAGATTTTCCATATTGTTTCAGCTTTTACCGATAGTGGCTGCTGTTTAAATTTAATCTTTTTTCCCGGCTTTAATAGTAAAAAAAGCCCTAATTTTCTCACTATCTGATAGCAGTAATACTGAAACTGATATTTACCTGGGAATTGATCAGTTTATCCTGAAGACTCTTATCAGCACGGTAATTGATACCCCATAACGTTCTATCTATATTGAAGCTGGCCTCGGCGGTCACTTTACCGGAAGTAATGTTAATAACAGCAGGAAAAGATATATTCTTGGTCACACCTCTAATGGTAAAATTCCCCTGAATTCTGTGCGTGGCATCTTTCAGGGTTACGTCTTCATCCAAGGTTGGTTTAAACGGTTCTATAGCCGTCATCTCAAAACTGGCAATCGGAAACTTCCCAGTATCAAAAAACAATGGCCCTTTCAATTCGCTTTCCAACTTGTTTTTCATGGCAGTATCACTGGCAAGGTCTACATTCTGTAGGGTGTGCATGTCTATAACAAACTCTGCTGCGGTAATAGTAGTATCCTTTATGTAAATCACGCCACTATGCACTTTCAAAATACCATGATGCTTGCCAGTTGGTTTAGTGCCAATCCAGCCAATAATACTGGTAGCTGTATCGGCTAGATATGCATGCCCTTCCCCGACTTTTACGGTCTTGGCCTCGCTTACCTTGGCCTTGTCCGCATGCGGTGCTTCCTGGCAAGATGCCAGCATTGCTGTCAATGTAAGTAGGTATGCAGTCTGTCGGATCATATATGAATATAACATATTTTATTGAAAAACCCGGCTACAACTGTACGCTGTAGCCGGGTCCTCCTGAATTTTTTCCTTTTATTCGGCCAATTCACGGTTACCTACCCATACAAACCGTTTCAGAATAAACTCCTGATTGGTAAAGCTGGCGTTGCCGGCTGGATTACCGCCCGTAACATGGAAATCTGAAAAGGCAGCATGTTGGTTTACCCAGATAAATCCTGTAAGATTAAATGATACCGGGGTGAAAACACTGTTCATCTCTTCGGTGATTTCTGCTTTTACAAGTGGATCAGTGGTATAAGCGCCACAGGTAATAGCACCGTGTTTCAATGCCATCTGTTTGGCGAGTTGAATGGAATGTTTGGTGTCTTTTGTTTTGATAATCAGCACAATAGGGCCAAATAATTCCTGTTCGTAAATTTTATTGTCTGCACTAGTCACTTCCAGAATAGTAGGGGTGAACATACGTGCATTGGAAAACTCTTCATTGCTGATAGCCTGACCTGCCAGTACTACTTTACCACCCAACATCTGCGCCTCTTTCGCACGCTGAAGGGTTTGTTCATTCTGTACTGCGCCCAATGTGCCAGCTCCCATTTTCGGGTTGTTTACCAAGGATTCCACTGCTTCCTTGAATTTCTGCGCCACATCATTGAAACCAACCAATCCATTGCTGGTCTGAATGCCATGCTCAGGAATAAAGAAATTCTGTGGAGCAGTACACATCTGCCCAGAATATAAACTAATCGAAAACGCCAGATTCTGAATAACAGCATCCAGGTCTTTTACACTGTCAAGGATGATAGAGTTGACGCCTGCCTTTTCTGTGAATGCAGTCTTGCCTTTGAGCGATTCTACATATTCACCGAATGTGCTGCCTCCTGTATAATCTATCAGCTTAACTGCAGGATGCTCGCACAACTCTTTGGTGATGAGATGTTCTGTGCTATCCGCTGCCAACTGGCAAATATCTGGATTGTAGCCATTTTCTTGTAAGGCTTGCTGAATACAGCTTACCGCAATCGCGATAGGAAGAATAGCCTTTGGATGCGGTTTCACAATTACTGGGTTGCCGGTAATCAGGTCTGCATACATTCCTGGCAAAGAATTCCATACGGGGAAAGTGGAACAACCAATCACTATCCCAATACCTTTGGGAATGGCTCGGAATGACTTAGATAACTTAACACTTACTTTTCCCATGGGTTTCTCCCAAAGCAAATGCTCCGGATAACGGGTCAATTCATGATAACCGGCTGCTATGGCTTCCAATGCCCTATCATTGGCATGTGGGCCAGATGCCTGGAAACTCATCATGAAACTCTGACCAGTAGTATGCATGGTGGCATTGGCAATATCAAAGAAATGATCCTTGATGCGGTCCAGCGTTTCTGTAAGGGCAGCGGCTCTTTCTGCAACTGGCACTTTCGCCCAGGATTTCCCTGCTTCCGCTGCTTTCTCCACGAGGTCTTTTACTGCAAATACTGGGTAAGTAACGCCCAGTACTTCGCCGCTGTAGGGAGACACTTCTTCACCTGTCCAACCGGTTTCACCGGTCTGTAGTAATTGTTTAAAAGGTTTGCCGAGCATCTGTTGATAGCTCTGCATACCTATTGCATGCGCTTCATCACCGTATGCTTTGGGGTGCTCGGGATAATGCGCATAGAATGTCCTTTCATGATTAGCTTTAACGGCTTTGTCAATCGTGTTTTGGTGTTTAGCAACAAGCATATTTAGATTTTGTGGTTTCTGAGGTGATTAATATCCCGTGTTCACCAACGAAAACTTCCCATCATTATAATACTCATCCGGCCTTGTCTTAAACGGCGTGTCACGTTGGGATTTAGTAAAGGCGTCATATTCCTGCTTATGGAGCGTTGTCCAAGCTTTATATCTGCCCTGGCTTATAGCCGGACCAAACAACCATTGGTTATAAGCTTCAAACAATCCCTCGCGCAGGAGCTTTCTTTGAAAATCGAACAGTGAAAAAGGAAATTCCGCTGCATAGTTATTATCCCAATCCAGGAGGAAACGCGTACGTACCATCACCAGTCCGTCTAAATCCACTCCACCGGTAACTACACCCAACTGTTTGCCCATAGACTGTTTGTAAGCTTGGGTAAATCCGCCGTTGCCACCTTTGGATCTTTTCTTACCATCCTCCGGCATTATACTGTTCAGTAATGCAGGGTCATTAAATAATCGTTTATAAGACTCTAGCAAAATATTCCTTACTTCGGCGGTACGGGTGGTAAAGCTTTCCATATTCATGAAAATTTCACCATAGATAATGCACCAGAGGGGATTATTGCTGTAGTAATAAGTTTTAGTGGCATTGTAATAATTGCCAGGAAATGCAGGATCCTTCTCGATGCCTTTCAGCCAGCTATTCAGGGCGGCGTCATACATCTTGAAGTTCATAAGGAGGTTACCATTATCGGTATACAGTTCACCACTTTCTGGAAACTTACGTAGCGCACGCTCATATATTTTCTGGGCAGATTTCCATTCCTCTCGGCTAACGTAAATATTGCCTGCAATCTGAAATGCCTGTACATCCACTTCCTTTTTGTTCAGGAGCGGGTCAATGATGCCTTTGGCCCTGTTCATATCCCCTTTCAGGTAATAGGTATACGCCAACTGCTTCTTGGTTTCAAAATTATCCGGGTCCAACTGTAATGCCTGGTTGAATACCAAGATAGCGTTGGAATAATCCCCAGTACGCTGGAAACCGGTAGCTGTTTTGTACAATTCTGCAGCATCCTGAGCAAATACTGTCTGAGAAAATAATACCCCCGCAACAAATAATGTTTTCAATAAAGAAGACCTCTTATGCATTCCTGTCCTTCGTTTCTTGTAAAAGTAAGGGAAATTGGGGGAATGTGTCGCAGTCCGAACTGCGACAGTTATTTGTATTAAATATAATTATTATTTGAATAAGCTTGATGAACCACTGGCGCTTCAATGTTCCATAGGCATAGGATAAAGATTGATATTTAGTATTGGGAGACACGTAGGCATCATGCTACTGTGCGCGCTCATAAAAAAATATAGGTCTGCCGAAAGAAGGCAGACCTAAAGTTATATTTCTTTACTATCAGCAACGATTATTTTCCTGCTAGATAAGATGAGTAATCAGTCCATCTCGCAGCTTCGGTTCGAACCAGGTGCTTTTGGGCGGCATTACATTACCACTGTCGGCTATGTCAAACAGTTGTTGTATGGTAACAGGGTAGAGGGCAAAGGCCACTTTCATCTCCCCGCTGTCTACTCTTTTCACTAATTCCTGCAATCCTCTAATCCCTCCTACGAAATCAATGCGTTTATCGGTACGTTGATCTTTAATACCCAGTATATTGTCGAGTATATTATTGGAAAGAATAGTAACGTCCAACACGCCAATAGGATCTGTAGTGAAGGTGCCTTCCTCAGCTACCAACCGATACCAACGTCCATCCAGGTACATGGTGAATTCATGTAACATGGAAGGAGCCTGCGGAAGATGACCGATTTCTTCTACGTTAAAGGCATAGTCTAGTCGAGATAAAAATGCTTCTTTGCTCAAACCATTCAGGTCTTTTACCACTCTGTTGTAGTCCATGATAGCGAGTTGGCTGGCAGGGAATATCGTAGTGAGGAAGTAGTTCACTGGATTATCGATGCCTGTGATCTTTCCATTTTGCTGAAACTCTTTCTGGACAAGACTCGCAGAGGCAGCTCGGTGGTGCCCATCGGCAATATAGGTAGCCGGAACTTTTTCTGCAAACAAGGTAGTGATGGTATTGACCGCAGCAGGCGTGTTGACTGCCCAAACGGTATGGCTAATGCCATCTTCTGCTGTAAAATCGTATATGGGTTTATGTTGTACCTGCCATTGATCAATGATGGTATTTACTTCGGGTACATCATTATAGGCCAGGAAAACATTTCCTGTTTGAGCAAGGGTAGTTTTAATATGGTTGATTCTGTCAAGTTCTTTATCCGGACGGGTAAACTCATGTTTTTTGATAATCCCATTGTTATAATCCGCCACGGAGGAAGCGCATACCAAGCCGGTTTGCGCGCGTCCATTCATGACCAGTTTATAAATGTAATAGCAGGGTTGTTCATCCTGGAACAAGGTCCCCTCGGAAACAAATTTTCGAAGGTTGGTGGCTGCCTGGTCGTATACCTGTTGGCTATGGACATCTGTATTTTCTGGGAGGTCTATTTCCGATTTGGAAACGTGGTAGAAGGAGACAGGGTTGCCAGTTGCTTCTTGTTTTGCTTCTGCGGAGCTGAGTACATCGTAAGGCCTTGCAGCTACTTTGGCGGCAATTTCGGGTTGAGGCCTTAATCCTTGGAAGGGTTTGATAATAGCCATAATTGTTAGGTGTGTATGAATACTAAATATAACAATAAAAAGGCAGCTACCGTAGGCTATAAAACAGCAGGAGGTAAGTTCCTGCCGATGGCGGGTACTTACCTCCTGTTAATGATGGCTGACGAAGCGAATTAAGCTTTCTTCAGGCTGAAATATTTCATGGCTTCTACCATGACTTCCACGCTTTCATAAGGGAGCGCGTTGTACATGGATACGCGGAACCCACCGGAAAGGCGATGTCCTTTGATGCCAACGATATCTTCTTTTTTACAGAATTTCAAGAATTCCTCTTCCATCTCAGGTTTATCCATTACAAAGCAAGCATTCATCTTACTACGGTCTTCTTTGACAACGGTACCACGGAACAGTGGGTTATGGTCAATTTCATCGTAGAGGAGGGCTGCTTTTTTATCGTTTATTTTTTCGATAGCTGTTACGCCGCCTTGTTCTTTCAACCAACGGAGCGTGAGCATAGAAATATAAACGGCAAATACCGGAGGGGTATTAAGCATGGAGCCATTCTCGATATGATTTTTATAATCGAGAATAGAGGGAATCTTGCGGGAAACCTTTCCGAGCATGCTTTTACGTACAGCTACCATCGTAGCGCCTGCGGCGCCCATGTTTTTCTGTACGCCTGCATAAATCAGCGAGTACTTATTGAAGTCCATGCTGCGGCTCATAATGTCACTACTCATGTCTGCTACCAAGGGTACATCAGTAACCGGGGTCATCTGCCACTGTGTACCATAGATGGTATTATTGGTGGTGATGTGCAGGTAACTTGCCTGCGGAGGAATAGTAAACTGCTTGGGGATGTGATTATAGTTGCTTTCTTTGGAGCTGGCTACTACATCTACGTAGCCGAACAATTTGGCTTCTTTAATAGCCTTATTGGACCAAACACCGGTATCTACATAGGCAGCAGTGCTGCTGTTCTCCAACAGGTTCATAGGAACCTGCATGAACTGCGTAGTAGCACCACCGTGCAGATACAGTACTTCAAAGTCGTCATCCAGTTGCATCAGTTCCCTTACCAGGCTACGGGCCTCTTCCATTACCGCGATAAACGGTTGTGTCCTGTGACCAATCTCCAGTATAGACATTCCTGACCCTTCAAAATCGATCAGGGCTTTGCTGGCTTTGTACAATACCTCGTTAGGTAATACAGAAGGACCTGCGTTAAAATTGTGCACCTTCATGTTGCGATCCAGATTAAATTCATTTTTTGATCTTTCCACTTTGTTTGGTTTTTCTAAGGAAACGGAAAAAAAACGGCACGGGTGTTAAAACCTGTAAGGCGCGTGGTGTAAGGATAGGCTAAAGCTAGTGCGACAAAGATAAAATATCTTTTCAAAATTTTTAGTAAGCCCCAATATATTATTTTCTCTGCTATTCTTCCGATCTTCCCAGCATCTGCCCGTGCAGCCATTGACGCTGTAAATTTACGAAATCCAACAACTCCAATACCGTGAAGCTAGTATGCGATAATTCCCTCAATGCAGGTTGCCCAGCGTTTACCCAGGCCGTATACCAACAACAGGCTACTCCGCGTATGGCCTGCTGCATGCGTCTTTCCACCATCCCATGCAACGCTCGGTGATACGCGATGGTATAGGCCGATGCATAATTCTTAACCAGTTTTCCATTTCGCAGCTCAAAACTATACTTCGCCGATGCGGGCACCCTAGCACTCAGTTGCCGCTCTTCCCGAAGCACAGTATCTGCCGCCATCCCGCTGGCAGTCACCACTTTCCAGAAATATGGCCGCAGTGCAGGAATGTATTCCGCTTTTCCTACCCAGTAATCAAACTCCTTGTCGGCCAACAATTCCGGTACTCTGGATTCCCATAATCCATGAATCCCCTGCTGCCCAGTAAATTGCCCGTTATGATTGGAACAGGCATGCAACGGTACATGCGCATCGGCCACATAATGCCCCAGGTCCGCAGATAATCGCAGTATCTGATATTGGTCTCTTTCCCTGAAAGCCTTCGTTAACATGGCCATCATCTTTTCCAGATGCCAAGGAAGAATGCCATTACGTTGCAGTGAATCCACCGAATACCGCGCTACAGCAGCATCCCAGTTGCGGGGAATATTCACAAACGGAACACTGTCATAAACATCCATATCAATATAATGCCTGGGAGCCTCCGCTGCCACTGCATATCGGCGCTTATCCGGATCTGTGGCATGGGTCGTCAAGTATTCCAAATACGGCTTATACAATACCATCATCTCCGGTGGTAAACAAAATACCGCCAAACGATTAATACGCTGATGCGCGAAAAAGCCCCAGCCATGCAGCTCCACAGCAGTAAATAAAAATGAAAATAATAAGGGCAGGGAAATTCGTATAGACTTCCGGGTTAACATAACAATCTGGTTTTGGAAACCAAATTAGCGCATTCTATAACACAAAAAACGTGGTTCGGAAGAAATAAATCCCCGAACCACATTTCTAGTAATTTTATCCGATGTTGGTCACACCACCACTCACGGCAAACTTCATGGCATCGCCGGCAGAGATGTTGGTCAATTGCTTCACTTTGGTCTTAGGTACCATAAATACTTTACCTGTAATGGCATAAGCATGCGGTACATATACCGCCATATACCCTTCCAACCCAAAATTGGTGACATCCGACTGCGTGATGAATCCCATCTCCCACACATCTACCCCGTAAATCTGCACTAGCACTGGATGATCAAATTTCTTCTTCTCTCCCACAAACGCATCAAATACATCTTTAATAGAAGAATAGATGTATTTGATAAATGGCGTACGCTCCAATAACTTGTCAAACAAGGCAAATATCCGCCCAAGAATGAAAGAGGAACTCAAATAGCCCACCACTATTATCAGCAGAAATACCAACACAAATCCCACACCCTTAAAGTGCAGAAAATTAAAGGCGGCATCATCTGGAATCAACTCCCTGGGTATCAGATTGTCTATTGTCACAAACGCCCAATATAGGGTCAACGCAGTAATACTAATCGGCGCCAGAATAAGTAATCCCTGAAAAAAATAGCGCAATAAACGCGATGCAAATACTTTTAATTTAAGCTTTGGCGACATGGTCAATAATTGATGCTGCAAATTACTCAATAATGCGGAATGCCCCCGCTTTTTACTCTCCCCAGTAATACATGTTGTGACATATAAAAAAAATATTACTGGAAACTTTTGAAGTTTAAAAAGTTTCCATAGTTTTGTAGTGTATTGATAATCGTTAGCACCAAAGAATTCTATGGAAGTACAGGAACGTATATTGGACAAGGCTTTTAGCCTGTTCCGGCAGTTCGGAACCCGCTCCATTACAATGGATGATATCGCGCTGAAAATGGGCCTTTCTAAAAAAACACTCTACGCCCACTTCTCCGATAAAGACGATCTGGTGTACCAGTCTGTTTCCGGTTTCATCCACAGTATCCACCAGGAATGCCTGGCAAATAAACAACGATCCAAAGATGCCATCGATGAGATGTTCCTCGTAATGGAGATGATTGATAAAAGACTGCGGAATATTAATCCGGTTATCATGCTGGACCTCCAGAAATACCACGCTAAAGCTTATCAGGCATTTCTAGACTATCAGCACCAAGACCTCGCGGCAATGATTACGGAAAACCTGGAAAGAGGTATCCATGATGGCCTTTATCGACCGGATCTCAATATCAGAATTCTGGTGAATTATCGTATACAAGGCTGTACGGCTAGTTTCCAGCCGGAAAACTTCCCCGGAGAACATGATATGGATAAAGTACAAAAGGTACTGCTGGAGAATTTTTTGTATGGTGTGGCTTCGTCAAAGGGGTATAAACTCATTGAAAAGTACAAACAACTATCGCAAAACATATAAACTATGCTATTCTTCAACAGGCTCACCGGCATTGGTTTGTTGGTGTGGCTGCTATCAATCGGAACCGCCAACGCCCAACAACCGGTGAACCCGGAACCTATCCGCCTTTCCGCAAAAGATGCAGTTGACTATGCACTGGCCAACCAGGCTGAAGTAAAAACAGCCAAATTGGACCAACTTATCCAACTCGCTAAAAACAAGGAAATTAGTGGTATGGCTCTTCCCAGCGTCAATGGTACTGGGCAATATCAATATAACCCCATCCTCCAGAAACAACAGTTCAACCTGAAGAACTTTGGTCTTCCCAAGGATTCCTTCACCGTGGCTTCCTTCCAGTTGCCACATAACCTGATGGGGGAAGTCAGATTGACGCAGACACTCTTCGATCCCAGCGTACTCGTGGCTCTCCAGGCCCGAAAAACACTGGAAGAACTGGTGAATAAAAATATCACCAAATCTGAGATCGATGTGAAAACCAGCGTGTACAAGGCATATTATAATGTGCTCTCTGCCCAGAAAGCACTGGGCATCCTCAGCGGTACACTCACTACCATGGATAATCTCCTCAAAGAAACAAAGGAGATTTACAAAAATGGCCTGGTGGAAAAACTGGATGTAGACCGCCTCACGGTACAGTATACAAATCTGCAAACAGAACAAACCAAACTGAATAACCTGATTGAACTCGGCACCGCTGCCCTGAAATACCAAATGGGTATGCCGCTCCAACAACAGGTGATTCTCACAGATTCACTCACTACCAGCCAGGTGGTAGCTGAAGTATTGGATATGGACAAGTTTGACTACGGACAACGTATCGAATACCAACTCCTAGAAACACAGAAGAAAGCGAATGAATATGATTTGAAGAGATATAAGCTGAAAGGACTGCCTTCTCTCCAACTGTTTGCTGCCACTGGTGCGCTCAGAGGAAGTAATAAATTTGACTACTTCCAGGATCACGTGTGGTACGGTTATCTCAATACAGGCTTGAATCTCAGTGTTCCTATCTTCACCGGCTTTCAACGCCGCCACCAAGTAGAGCAGGCACAACTGGCTGTGAAAAAATCTGATGTGCAGATCGAAAATGTGAAACTGGCCATAGACCTGGAACGAGAACAATCTTCTTCTACTTTCCGCAATAACGTTCTAACACTTCAAGCACAGGAAAAGAACATGGCGCTTGCAGAAGATGTATACCGCACCACTCGTATCAAATACCGCGAAGGGGTAGGTTCTAGCCTGGAAATGAGCACCGCTGAAAGCGATCTGCTGACAGCTCAGAATAATTATTTCACAGCGCTCTATAATGCAGTTGTAGCAAAAATAGATCTGCTGAAAGCATACGGTAAACTTTAAATCACTTCATCTCTTTCTATATGAATACTAAGTATTTTTTCCTACTGCCTGTTACTGCTATCGTTATGGCTTCCTGCGGCGGCGGACAAAAAAATTCCAAGGCTGAAAAGGAGAAGGAATTGCAGCAGTTGAAAACAGATAAAGCCAAATACGTTGAAGATATCAATAAGAAGATAGCTGCGCTGGAAAAAGAACTAGGTACCAGTGATAGCGCCCATGTGAAAGATGTGGTGATTACTCCAGTGGAAGCTTCTTTGTTTGAACACTATATCGATGTGCAAGGTGCAGTGGATGCCCGCGAAAACGTGAATGTTTCCGCCCGCGTACCTGGCGTGATTACCAATATCGCTGTCAAAGAAGGACAAGCGGTTACCAAAGGTCAGGTATTGGCCCAGGTAGACGATCAAGTACTGCGCGCTTCTATCGCGGAACTACATACGCAACTGGAGCTCGCCAATACGCTCTTCTCCAAACAACAAAATCTCTGGAACCAGAAAATTGGCTCTGAAGTTCAATACCTCAACGCGAAAAGCAATAAAGAATCCTTGGAACGCCGCCTGGCTACTATGCAGGACCAACTGGCGCAAACAAGGATTATTGCTCCTATTTCGGGTACTGTGGATGCGGTGATCGCGAAATTAGGAGATAATGCAGCTCCCGGTATGCCCGCTTTCCGCGTGGTAAATGCTTCTAACCTGAAAGTTACTGCTAGTGTGGCGGAAGCCTATGCGGGACTGGTGAAAACTGGAGGCGCAGTAGTGCTGAACTTCCCAGATATTAAGAAGGAAATCCGCACCATTATTGGTTTTGCAAGTCGTACTATCGATCCACTGAGCCGTACAATTAATGTAGAAGTACCGCTGAAACCCGACGCTACACTGCGCCCTAATATGATCGCTCAATTGAAAATCATTGACTACAGCGCTCCTGATGCGATCGTTATTCCTGTAGGCGTTATCCAGTATGCTGCTGGTAAACCATACGTAATGGTGGCCCTCGAGCAGAATGGTAAAACAATAGCAATGCGCCGCGATATCCAGCTTGGACGTACTTACAACGATAGGGCAGAAGTGAAATCCGGTCTGCAAAAAGGTGACAAAGTGGTTACCACCGGATTCCAAGGCCTGAACGACAACGACCTTATTAAATCCTAGGCCAACTGATTAATGCAAGCTTATGAAAGATAATCTTAAGAAAGAGTTTAAGCCTACCAGTTGGGCCATAGACAATAAGGTCAGCATCTATCTGGCTACCTTATTCCTGACCATAGCTGGTATCCTCGCATATAACGCCCGTCCAAAGGAGCAATTCCCAGAAGTGGTATTCCCTCAGTTTATCATCAGTACGGTAAACATGGGTACTTCTCCTGAAGATGTGGAAACACTGCTGACTAAGCCCATTGAAAAACAACTCAATGGTATTGCAGGTGTGAAAAAGATAAAGAGTACATCCATGCAGGATTTCTCTATTATCAATATCGAATTTAATGCGAATGTAAACATTGAATCCGCTCGCCAACAAGTAAGGGAAAAAGTGGATGATGCTAAGAAAGATCTCCCGCAAAACCTTACCCAGGACCCTTCTATCACTAAAGTTGATGTTTCTCAGATTCCTATCATGAACGTCAATCTGTCTGGTGATTTCGATCTGCAACGACTGAAACAGTATGCAGACGATATGAAAGACAGGATTGAAGCACTTCCTGAAATCACCCGTGTGGATATTGTCGGCGCCTTGGAAAGAGAAATCCAGATTAATGTGGACAAGTATAAAATGGATGCGGCAAAGATTGGCTTCGGAGATATCATTGGCGCTATCCAGGGTGAAAACATCACCATCTCTGGTGGATTGGTGGCCATGGATGGACAAAAACGGACACTGAGTGTAAAAGGAGAATATAAAGACCCTTCACAGATTGGAAATATCATCGTGAGAGGCCAGTCTGGCGCCACCGTATACCTCCGTGATATTGCCGAGGTGAAGGATGGATTCCTGGAACAGGAAAGCTACGCACGATTGAATGGTAAAAACGTAATCACGCTCAACGTTATCAAACAGAGTGGTAAAAACCTGATTGATGCATCTGATAAAATCCGGGCAATTGAGGCGGATATGGTGAAGAACCATTTCCCTAAAAACCTGAGTGTGACCATTACTGCGGATCAATCCAAATCCACTCGTGTAACCCTTCATGACCTGATCAATACTATTATCATCGGGTTCTTGTTGGTAACATTAATCCTGATGTTCTTTATGGGAGCGGTGAATGCCATATTCGTGGCGTTGTCGGTACCAATCTCCATGTTTATAGCCTTCCTCTTGCTACCTGTATATGGATTCACACTCAACATGATGGTGTTGTTTTCCTTCTTGCTAGCATTAGGTATTGTGGTGGATGACGCGATTGTGGTAATTGAAAACGTACACCGTATCTTCAATGAGCGTAAAGATCTGGGCATTGTAAAAGCGGCGAAAGTGGCAGCAGGAGAGGTTTTCCTGCCGGTATTCTCAGGAACCCTGACGGTATTGGCTCCATTCTTCCCACTGTTATTCTGGCCAGGAGTGATTGGTAAATTTATGTTCTTCCTGCCGGTAACATTGATTACCACATTGGGAGCATCCCTAATTGTAGCCTATATCATCAACCCGGTATTTGCGGTGGATTTCATGGACAGACATGAAGGTGAACATCATCCTAAACCCAAGTTTAACAGGAAGTTCCAGATCCTGACTGGCGTTTTTGCACTGGTAGCTTTGATGGGGTATCTTAATGGCAGTCCGGGTGTAGGCAACTTTGTGATCTTCATTTACCTGGTGATTGTGTTGGAACGTTTCTGGCTGGCGGGTGTTGCGCGTCGTTTCCAGCATAAGTTCTGGCCAAAAGTACAGGATGCCTACAAAAGAATCTTACAATGGTGCTTGGTGGGCTGGAGGCCAGTTGGTATACTGATCGCTACTTTCGGTTTGCTGATACTAAGTATAATGGTAACGGCTATACGAAATCCTAAAGTAGTATTCTTTCCTTCCGCAGATCCTAACTTTATTTTTACTTATATCCAGTTGCCCAACGGTACAGATCAGAAATATACAGATTCTATCACCCGCCTAGTGGAGCAACGCATTACAAAAGTGGTTGGCTCAAACAACCCAATTGTAGAATCTATTATTTCCAATGTGGCAAAGGGAGCCGGGGATCCACAGGAGATGACCCAAAGTACAGAACCTCAAAAGGGTAAAGTAACTGTCGCATTTGTGGAATTTGGGGCAAGAAAGGGACAATCCACTGTGCAATATCTCGACAAAATTCGTAATGCGGTGAAAGGTATACCTGGCGCCAACATTACGGTAGAGCAGGAGAAAGGTGGCCCTCCAACTGGTAAACCAATTAACATTGAGATCAGTGGAGATGATTTTGGAGACCTGACAGTCTCTTCGTTCAGGCTTAAACGTTATCTCGACTCCTTACACATTGATGGGGTAGAAGAGTTGAAGAGTGATTTTGAAGATAACAAACCAGAAGTGGTAGTTTCCATAGATCGCCAGCGAGCTAATGCACAGGGAATTTCCACGGCCATGATTGGCGGAGCCTTGCGTACAGCCTTGTTCGGTACCGAAGCATCCAAAATCCGTGATGCCAAGGATGAGTATAAGATCATGGTTCGTTTGAGAGAAGACCAGCGTAATAATATCAACAATCTGATGAACTTGAACCTCGTGTACAGGGATATGAACATGGGTGGAGCAGTAAGACAAGTACCATTGTCTGCTGTCGCAGACGTGAAGTACACGAATACCTATGCAGGTATTAAACGCATCGATCAGAAGCGTGTGATCTCGCTGTATTCCAACGTCCTGACCGGTTACAATGCCAATGAAGTAGTACAGCAGATTGAGAATTCTTTGAAAGACTTCTCCCATCCTAACAATGTAACCATTAAGATGACAGGGGAACAGGAAGACCAGATGGAAACGATGAACTTCCTGTTAATGGCGATGCTGGGAGCGTTTGGTTTGATGTTGATGATTATGGTGACACAGTTTAACTCGATTGGTCGTCCTGCCATCATTTTATTGGAGATTCTATTCAGTATTATCGGAGTATTCCTGGGCTTCTCCATCTTTGGAATGGATATATCCATTGTCATGAATGGTGTAGGTATTATGGCCTTGGCGGGTATCGTTGTGAGGAATGGTATTGTATTGGTGGAATTTACCGACCTGTTAATACAGCAGGATGCCAAAGTATATGATGCAGTAGTAGAAGCGGGCAGAACCCGTATGACACCGGTAATACTCACCGCTATAGCAGCGATATTAGGATTGGTTCCGCTGGCAATAGGCTTCAATATTGACTTTGAAGGATTGTTTACACACTTCCAACCGAACATTTATTTCGGAGGTGATAACGTTGCCTTCTGGGGACCGTTGGCCTGGACAATGGTATTCGGGTTGGTTTTTGCGACCTTCCTGACTTTGATCCTGGTGCCAACAATGTATGCCATGAACAAGCGTTCCATTGATGTGCTGGATTGGTATAATTGGCCACGAGCATTGAAATATGTGCCATTCCTGGTAGTGGTGCTGAAATTGTTCATGAAGCGGGACGTAGTGAGGAAATTGCATCACCCGGACTACGTGTCTCCCAAACCTTACCATTTCTTCAATAAGCCAGAAGAGATAGTGCAGGCGCCTAAGGAGAGCCTAGAGAAGGCAGCTATGAATTAAAGAAAGTATAAATTTTTCTATACAGTGTAACAGTTGTAGGTTAACAGACACCGTCCTGATTCTTCGGGACGGTTTTTTTGTTATATTTGGGTAGAAGTAAGTAAATTTAGATTCATTAACAAATTTTAACATTTGGAATTGCGGGCAATTGGGCAGCCTTTATTACTTTTGGTCCTTCAGATTGTTTTTCACGTTACTAACCTTGATAAATCCTAGCCACGTAAGCACGTAATATAGTGATTACCAATGAAAACGTTCTGATTTAAACAGTTATGACTGTTTGCCTGTTTACAGAGATATTTTAATTGAGAAGTATTAATAAGTGTTAGAATAGCGGATATTTAATCGGGTAAGAGAGATAAGCAGCCATTAAAAGCATTAGCAATTTAGGTAAAGATTGGAAGACCATGGAGTACGTAGCATCGTTAGCGTTTGCTAAAGAGCAGGACCAGAAGGATCCGTTAAACAGATTCAGAGAGCAGTTTTATTTTCCTCAGCGTAACGGAAAGGATGCAATATATTTATGTGGAAATTCGTTGGGATTACAACCTCGGAACGTAAAAGCGGCTATAGATCAGGAGCTTGCAGACTGGCAGCAGTGCGCAGTTGAGGGCTACTGGGGGGCCAAAAATCCTTGGTTATATTATCAGCAATATTGCAGCAAGCCCCTTACTAGTATTATGGGGGCAAGTCAGCAGGAGCTAACGGTAATGAATACACTGACTGTGAACTTACATTTTATGATGTTAAGTTTTTACCGGCCAACCAAACAGCGGTTTAAAGTGTTAATGGAAGCAGGAGCATTTCCCAGTGACCAATATGCAGTTGAAACACAGGTTAAGTTTCATGGATTTGAACCAGCAAACGCGATTATAGAGGTTTCACCCCGACCTGGCGAACAATTAATCAGAACCGAAGATATTTTAGATATTATTAACAGGGAAAGTGATAGTTTAGCATTAGTTTTATTTGGTGGAATAAATTATTATACCGGTCAGTTTTTTGACATCCCGGCAATTACGGCTGCCGCTCATAAGGCAGGAGCATATGCAGGTTTTGACCTGGCGCACGTAGCAGGAAATATACCGGTATCATTGCACGATTGGAATGTGGACTTTGCCGTATGGTGCTCTTATAAGTACTTGAATGGCGGTCCGGGCGCTGTAGGTGGCGCATTTGTGCACGAAAGATATGCCGGCAACCGCGGATTCCTCCGCTTAGGTGGCTGGTGGGGCAACGAAGAGAGCGTACGTTTTAAAATGGAAAAGGGATTTGTGCCAAAAGATACAGCAGAAGGGTGGCAGCAAAGTACTGCCCAAGTGTTTAACATGGTTAGTTTAAAGGCCTCCCTGGAATTATTTGAATCAGCCGGTATAAAGGCTTTAAGAGAAAAAAGTATAGGAATGACCAACTATTTGGAATTCCTTTTGAGCCAAATCGAAGGCATAAATTTCGAAATAATTACACCTAATAATTGTAATGAACGTGGCGCACAGTTATCTTTGTTGTTCAAGGATAAAGGTAAAGAGATACATCAACGCATGACAGATGCCGGTATCATCGTTGACTGGAGAGAACCCGGAGTCATC
Organism: Chitinophaga sp.; assembly: GCF_019236475.1. Classification (GTDB taxonomy): domain Bacteria; phylum Bacteroidota; class Bacteroidia; order Chitinophagales; family Chitinophagaceae; genus Chitinophaga. The sequence goes on along the minus strand of NZ_JAFAIX010000012.1, from coordinate 207,375 downwards.
AGGGTTTCGCCGGCTCCAATGTATAACTCTTATCAGGATGTGTTTCATTTTTATGAAATCATAGCAAATATTGCTTCAAACGCTTAATTAAGTAAGATGAATTTTGAGAGAAACGAACGCCCCCGCAGGCCCTACTCTTCTGATACCAACAAAGAGAATGATCCCAATAAGGAGAGGGGCGAATTCAAACCCAATTTAAACAGTGAGCGGGAAGGTGGAAAACCCGACTACAACAGCGGGGACCGCGAAGGCCGTCCTAGCTACAATGGAGACCGTGATGGCGGATATCGCCAGCGCGATTACAATCGTGACAGCTATCGCGATGGTGGTGGTGGCTATAACCGTGAAGGCGGTGGTTACGATCGCAACAACAACTACAACCGTGAAGGCGGTGGCGGCTATAACCGTGAAGGCGGTGGCGGCTACAATCGCGAAGGTGGTGGTGGCTACAACCGTGAAGGTGGTGGTGGCTATAACCGTGGCGGTGGTGGCTACGATCGCGGCGGCGGTGGTGGTGGATACAACCGTGATGGCGGTGGTGGTGGTTACAACCGCGGTGGCGGTGGTGGCTACGATCGCGGCGGCGGCGGTGGATACAACCATGATGGCGGTGGTGGTGGTTACAACCGCGGTGGCGGTGGTGGCTATGATCGCGGCGGTGGCGGCGGTGGATACAACCGTGGCGGTGGCGGCGGTGGTTATGATCGCGGCGGCGGTGGCGGTGGCTACAATCGTGGCGGACGCCCTGGCATGCAGCGCAGAAAATTCGAGCCAAAACCAGACAATAAAATTTACTTTATCGCCCTGCTTCCAACTGCTGAAGTAGGCAAAGAAATCATAAAAATTAAACAGGAATTTGCAGAACAATATGGTCCAATGTACGCACTGAAAGTACTGCCCCATATCACCCTGCAGGTGCCTTTCACCGCTGATCCTGCACTGGAAAAAGCATTCTGTGATGAACTCACTGAGTTTGCTAAAACACAGGCTCCTTTCGAAGTGTCCCTCAACGGTTACGGTACCTTCCCTAACAAACAAAACCGCGTACTCTTCATCAATGTGGAAAAAAGCGAAACCATGTCGGCAATGCACCGTCAACTGATCAACTTCCTCCGCAAGGAATTTGGTTTCAGTACTATGCTGGCCCGCACAGGATTCACTCCTCACGTTACCGTGGCCTTCAAAGACCTCGACGATGAGCAGTTCAATAAAGCATGGCCTGAATACGAAAACAAAGAGTACCAGGCTACCTTTAAGGTTAATAACCTGTACTTCCTCCGCCACAACGGCAAATCATGGGAAGTACTGCAGAAATGCAAACTGGGCGGCGCTTGATAATAGCACTAGCCTAAACATAAAAATGAAAAGGGTCCGTCTGCAAACGGGCCCTTTTTTGCGCCTAGCGCATAACAGTGCAGGAATATAAGTTATCTCCTGTAGTTCCACCGGCCGTTACAGCCTAGCCGGCTTCACTACTAAAGAATAAAGCGGAATATCACCATCATTAGCAATATCCAACCAATCCCCAGAGAAACATAGGTTATTAAGACTGTGCTCTTAATGCTGGCAATCTTACTGGTGAATAACATGCTGCGTTTTATTATAAGACGCAATGTTCATCTTATACCCCTATTATTTGAAAAAAAGAAACAGTGAGGATAACTATCCATTAACGAAAAAAAGAAGCCGGCCGTATAGAGATACGGCCGGCTTTTGATTAACCCCTATGAAAACCAACTATTGCTCTTTGGCTATAATTGTACTTTAATGCTTAACTATTTATCAATTTTGCAATTACGGTGCCATAAAATCCAGATGGTTCCCATTTAACATTTCTTTTGAAAGATCTTAACAAAATAAAAAAAGTCCCACCGCTATGAACGATGGGACCCTTTACTGTAAATATTGTTTCTATTACTAGCGTTTGTTCAATTTGCTCAACAAGCGCAGGATTTCAAGGTATAACCATACCAGGGTAACCATCAAACCAAAAGATGCATACCACTCGAAGTATTTAGGAGCACCTTGGGCAGCACCCTGCTCTATCATGTCAAAATCTAAAATCAGATTTAACGCTGCAATGGCTACCACTACCAGCGAAAATCCAATACCAATCATACCACTATCGTAAATCAGTGGCATTTGAATATGGAACATACGCAGCACTATCGCAATCAGATAGAAGATCGCAATACCTGCAGTAGCAGTAATAATGATAGATTTGAATCGCTCTGTTGCACGGATGATACCAGCACGATACAATATCAACATCGCGATGAATGTACCGAAAGTCAGACCTACTGCCTGCATTACGATACCGCCGGATTGTGCATTATATACCGCAGAAATAGCGCCCAGGAATAAACCTTCTGCCAGTGCATATGCTGGTGCAAGATATCCCGCCCACTCTTTCTTAAAAATGATTATCAGTGCAAGTATGAAACCGCCTATAGCGCCTCCGATCATCAGCGGGAATGCATTACCCGTACCCATGGTAAACTGACCCCATGAAAATACAGCTGCTGCAATGAGCAATACCAGCAAAAATGACATCTTGTTAACGGTACCACGGATGGTCATGGCCTCTCCCTGCTGAGCCGACTGGCCAAACATACTTTCCTTCAGTACAGGGTTGTTCGATTGAAATAGTGCCATAAAAAATAGTTTAAATTTAAATGCCAATTTACTAATTACTCCTGATACCTACTCATTATACATATATCTTTTGTAAAAATATTAGCATTTGGGAAGAGAATAACTTCTAGTTATAACCCATAACAAGAAGTAATGATAATCAGCATTTCAGGGTGGGATAGTCTACTGGTTTTGTGTACTTTTGTGTACAAGGATATGTAAATTCATTTTAGATAGGGATTACTACCTCCCGATTGCCTAAATTTACACCCTAATACAGAATACCTAAAAAGAACTATAGATGCCTAATACTTCGATTCAACAGTTGGAAGATGTAGTGATAAAATTTGCAGGCGACAGTGGTGATGGTATGCAGCTTACAGGTAGTCAGTTTTCCAATAATACTGCCCTGATTGGTAATGACCTGAGTACCTTCCCGGATTTCCCTGCTGAAATCCGCGCGCCGCAAGGAACCCTGGCAGGTGTGAGTGGATTCCAGCTCCATTTCTCCTCTAATCGTATATTCACCCCCGGCGATGCCTGCGATGTACTCGTAGCCATGAATGCCGCCGCCCTGAAAGCTAACCTGAAAGGACTGAAAAAAGGTGGTATCATCATCGCCAATACGGATGGTTTTGACTCGAAAAACCTCCGCCTCGCCAACTACCCGGATGGCGTAAATCCCCTGGAAGACGGCTCCCTGGTAGATTACCAATTACATACCATGGACGTGACCAAAATGACCCGCGAGGCATTGAAAGACACGACCCTGGGCATGAAAGAAAAAGATCGCGCCAAAAATATGTTCGTCCTGGGCTTCCTGTACTGGTTATACGACCGTAACATGGATAGCACAGAGAACTTCCTTCGTGATAAATTCGGTAAAAAACAGGATATCCTGGATTCTAACCTGAAAGTACTCCACGCTGGCTATAACTTCGCCGAAACAGTGGAAGCTTTCAGTACCAGATACCGCGTGGAAAAAGCTCGTATGGAACCAGGTACTTACCGCAGTATTACTGGTAATACCGCCCTTGCTTATGGTCTGGTGGCCGCTTCTCAAAAAGCTAACCTGCCGCTGTTCTTGGGTACTTATCCTATTACGCCAGCTTCTGATATCCTCCATGAACTGAGTAAACTCAAAAACTTCGGTATACGTACCTTCCAAGCGGAAGACGAAATCGCAGGTATCACTTCTGCTATCGGTGCTTCCTATGGTGGTCATATGGGGATTACTACTACTTCTGGCCCTGGTGTAGCCCTGAAAGGGGAAGCAATGGGTCTGGCTGTCATGCTGGAAATCCCGCTGCTGATTGTGGATATTCAACGCGGAGGCCCTTCTACAGGCTTGCCTACCAAAACAGAACAATCCGACCTCCTGCAAGCTTATTATGGCCGTAATGGGGAATGTCCGATGCCAGTGATCTCTGCTTCAACGCCTGCGGATTGCTTTGATGCTATTTATGAAGCTTTCCGTATCTCCGTACAGCATATGACACCGGTGATCTTCCTGAGTGACGGTTATATCGCTAACGGTGCTGAACCTTGGCGCTTCCCTAAAGCAGCCGATCTGCAGCCCATCAACGTGAAATTTAAAACTGGTCTGGCTGAAGGTGAGGAACAATTCATGCCTTACCAACGCGATGAAAACCTGGTTCGCCCTTGGGCCGTTCCTGGTACACCAGGACTGGAACACCGTATCGGTGGTCTGGAAAAACAGAATATCACGGGTAATGTGAGCTACGATCCGGAAAACCACCAGGTAATGGTGAAAATCCGCCAAGAAAAAGTAGATAAAATCGCTGATCATATTCCATTACAGAAAATAGAAGTAGGTCCTGAAAAAGGTAAAGTACTGGTATTGGGATGGGGTTCTACCTTCGGTGCTATTAAAAGCGCAGTGCTGGAACTGCTGACAGAAGGACACCAGGTAGCTCATGCACACCTGCGTCACCTACGTCCGTTCCCGAAAAATCTGGCCGAAATTCTTCACAGCTACGATAAAGTATTGATCCCGGAAATCAACAATGGTCAACTGATCAAAATCATCCGCGATCAATATCTTATTGATGCACAGGGATATAATAAAATTATGGGTGTTCCTATCACTAAAGGAGAACTGGTTACCAAAATCAGAGAAATGCTCGCTTAAGGTAATAACACTTTAATATGATTTACAGGGAAAGTAAGCTCATCGCGAACTTTCCCTTTTTTTATGCCTATAAAACCGAAGATTTTTTTGTACTTTAACAATATGAAGATTATTACAGCTACATCTTCACTTATTATTCAGTTTCAAGTACATGTTTATGAACAGCCTTTTTCGTGTATTGCTTTGCATACTAGCTGTAGTGTCTTCGCCTGCCATGGCACAGACGAATACCTATGAAGTAAGAATCGCCAACCATGCCGTGGGAACCATAGAGGCCCGGCAAAATGTAAATGGCCATGAAAAATCGATCAGCATTCAAACACATATTCAAGTGATGCTGTCTAAAGTGAATAGCATTATCACCACTGAATATTCTCATAACATTCTGACCCAGGCTAAATCCTCCAGGGTTACAGGAAAAAATGGGGATGATAAACTGACAACAACACGAAAAGAAGGTAATGCTTATACAATCGTGATGAATGGAGAGAGAAGCGTGCTGGGAAATACAGAAATTCAGCATTGTGTTGGCGACCTGTATTTCAGCGAACCGAAACACATCACCCGTACGTTTTCTGAGACACTAGGGAAATTCCTCCCGCTAAAAGCCCTGGGAGATGGATCATACGAACTCCAATTACCAGAAGGAAAGAAAAATATTTATAAGTATGATAATGGAACATTGGTGCAGGTGGAGGTAGATCATACTTTCGGAAAAGCCATTATTGTAAAAAGTAGTTGATCATTATTTATGACTGCTTCCATTCCTGATATTTACAGCAGCATCCATATGCTGTTGGATAATTATGTACCGCCGCTAACTCCAAGAGCTGAGGGAAACAATAATCGGTACGACATGTACTACCCTCATAGTGTTGAACTTTTCGGAAAAAATTATCCGGAATTGTACTTCGCAGGTGTTGCTGCTTATGAGAAATACGTTGCACTGTATTTCTTTCCCATTTATTCACATCCAACTGAATTCACGGACATTCCAGATGCACTGAAGAAAATGCTGAAAGGGAAGTCCTGTTTTCACATTAAATCCGGAGAAGATGCCGTGATGAAAGCTATCCGACTACTACTAGATAGCGGCTTTTCATTCTATCAATCAAAAGGATTAATCAAGAAGTAATCCGCTCTGTCCGCGTTAGTAGCCGCGCGAAGCGCGGAACTTCGCAAGAAGAACTTATTAATTACATTTTGCGAAGTCCTGCGCTCATTGGGGGTTTAAATATTAATCTATCGTTTTCTCGATGATCTGTCCTGATACCTTGTCTTTCAGGATGAGCTTCCTCGCGCCGAAATGTGTCATCTCTTCCTTTACGAGGTAATATTGTGCATCGTAATCATGTTGCGTTTTCTCTTTTGTAACACCTTCCTTTCCTCGCCAAACATCCAACTGTACTGGTTCCCATTGCTTGGTGGCGGCACTTTTATAAGCTGCGTCCAGTATGGCGTTGACTACATATCCGTCGTAGAATGTTTCCCTTGCTGCCTTTCCGGCTTCCATCGCATTGAACATATCAGTAAACATGTGATTGTAGCCCAGTTCGTTCAGCTCATCACCCACAGGGAACAGCCAGCCGCTATTTGATTCGGCCTTCTCCGCAACATAATCTGCCCCTTTCCCAGTGGTAAACATATCAAAACCTGTACGTAGAAAGCTGTTCAGCCAAATGGTTCCTTCTGTACCCATTACTTCATCCCGCAGATCCAAGCCGCCACGGAAAGTCCAGCTAACTTCAAACTGCCCAATGGCGCCGGTTTCATATTTCACCAGCCCAATGGCATGATCTTCGGCATCTATAGGCTTCACTTGCGTATCCGCCCAGCACATTACTTCCAAGGGTTTGATGTCTTTCCCAATAAAACTACGCGCTATTTCTACGCAATGACAACCCAGGTCGAGGATACACCCCCCGCCAGCCTGTTCTTTGTCCCAAAACCATTCACTATGTGGGCCAGGATGGGTTTCTCTTGACTTAGCCCAGAGGATACGTCCTAATGCCCCATTTTGGACGCTTTCCAGGGCTTTCAGGAATTTTGGGGTATACACTAGGTCTTCCAGGTATCCATGGAAAATACCGGCCTTTTCTACCGCTTCCAGCATTCGTTTTGCTTCGGCTGCATTTCTACCCAAAGGTTTGGTGCAGATAACAGCCTTTTTATGCTTGCAGCAGAGCAAAACAGCCGTTTCGTGCAGATTATTAGGAAGAGATACACATACCACCTCTGTTTCTGCATGGGCGATGGCGGCTTCCATATCGGTAGTCCAATGCGCTACCTGGTAATCTTTCGCAAATTGTTGCGCACTTTCTTCCCGACGGGAATAAATGCTCACGATTTTGTCTCTGCTTCGCTGCCCCTGCAACGAGTCCGCATAAAAACGCCCGATAAAGCCCGAGCCAAGCATTGCTATCTTTGCCATAGTACCGTTGATTAATGGTTTATAACTACTGGTTGATCATTTTGCTTATCCTTGAATGCGATTACAAATAGTATTAACACACCCACTGCAATACCGGCTGGAATCATCCAGATGGTTTGCCAGTCGTGGGAAGATGGACCTGTTCTGTATTTCTCCACTATAGGGCCACTCAGCAGAAACCCTATCAGCATACCTACGCCATAGGTAGCCAATGTCACGAAGCCCTGGGCGGAACTTTTGAATTTTTCTCCTGCCTTACGGTCCGTATAAATCTGCCCCGTCACAAAGAAGAAATCATAACAAACACCATGCAGTAGTATTCCTACAATGAGCATCCAATAATGGGCGTTGATGTCGCCATGCGCAAAGAGCGTGTACCGAAGGCCCCACGCTAGCATACCAATCCCCAACATCCATTTCACACCGAGTCGGTGGAAAAGAAAGGGGATTATCATCATGAACAGCACTTCAGACACCTGTCCGAGTGATTGTTTGGATGCGGCAGCCTCCATTCCTATTTCATTCAGGAATGGATTCGTGAAGTTGTAATAAAATGCTAGTGGAATACAGATAAGTATCGAGGCCACAAAGAAGGTACGATAGGAGGGATCTTTCAGCATGCCGATGGCATCTAGTCCGAGGATTTCCCGGATATTAATTTTACTGCCTTTTTTCAATGGAGGCGTAGCAGGTAAGGAAAAGCTGTAGCAGCCTAGGATGAGAGAGGATACGGCTGCCATTTTAAAGGTTAATTGTAATTGGTGGCCTTTTTCCCAACCCAACTGACCAATGATCAGTCCGGCGACGATCCAGCCGGCAGTACCAAATACCCTGACAATCGCGAACTGTTTGCCAGGATCTTTCATTTGTCGGAAGGAGATGGAATTGACCAATGCGAGGGTGGGCATATACATAACCATATACACCAGTAAAATAGGGTAGAAAGCCCCGAAATGGGTCATGTTGCCGGCAAACCACAATAGTACCGCACCCAGTAGATGGATAATGCCCAGCATTATTTGTGCAGAGAAAAAGCGGTCGGCCAGGATGCCTACAATGAAGGGAGCAATGACAGCGCCATACGACTGTGTCAGGAATGCAATGCTGATGTCATTGTCCGTTGTTTTTTCGAGATTATTGATGACGAAGGTGCCTAGTGTCACAAACCATGCGCCCCAGGTAAAGAATTCCAGGAACATCATGAATGACAGGCGTAATCCAGTGGAGGTTCTCATAACGTAGTATCTTAAATATGCTATAAGATAATAAAATCAGGTTATGAGAAAGCAAAAATTTGATGATCGTTAAAAACGATTGATGTTTCAAGAGTTTTGCTGGTGGCCTGCTGGCGCCTGGCGTAAATTTAACTGGCTTTTATCAACTGCTGATAGTATTTACAGGCAGGACGTAGCGGACATTCTCCACACTTAGGATTCCTGGCAATACAGATGTATCGGCCATGCAGGATGAGCCAGTGGTGGGCGATATGTATTTTTTCTTTCGGGATATTTTTAATCAGTTGCTGTTCTGCTTGTAAGGGCGTTTTAGCGTTGGTGGTAAGACCTATTCTGGCGGAAACCCTGAATACGTGGGTATCTACCGCCATATTGGGCTGTTGATGGACCACAGAAGTAATCACATTCGCTGTTTTCCTCCCTACGCCTGGTAGTTTAACTAATTCGGCAACAGTGTCTGGTATCTCCCCGTTAAAATCATCCACTACCATATTTGCCATGCCTATCAGGTGTTTGGTTTTATTGTTAGGATAGCTAATACTTCTGATGAGGGGGAATAGTTCATCGAATGTGGCATGACGCAAAGCTTCCACGTCCGGATATTTATCAAATATAGCAGGAGTGGTCATGTTCACCCGTTTGTCGGTGCATTGGGCGGACAGGATTACGGCAACGAGTAGTTGATATGGGTTGTCGTAAATCAGTTCTGTTTCGGCATTTGGAGCATGTGCTTCGAAATAGTTCAGCACAAATGCATAGCGCTCTTTTTTGGTCATGCCGTAAAGATAGAGAAAATGATAGTTGCATTCGCTTGTCTGGGGTAGCGAATCAGCTCATAACGGAATGGTATATACGAATTACAGCTCTTGTTCTCCAGTGTTGGCGGCATAATCGAAGATCAACTGCAGCGTGGCTTTCCGAGGGGAATAGCTAACTGTATTCAGTGTGGATCTCACATGCTCCAGATTTTCTTCCACTTCTTGGGTCAGGCTTGGCTGCTGCTGACTGAGTGGCGTTAAATCGCTGGCAGTAACAAGACACAGGTTAGAAAGTACAGATTGTGTAAAATTACTCATGCATTATTTTTTTAATACAAGAAATATAGTATGACGTTAATATAAACGACAGATGTACAGAATCTATTGTTAATTTAAGGTAATTTTTTGAGATATGCAATGGGGTTGACTGCTATTTAGCGGCAGGGGGAGGGGTTAGGATAAAGAGATCTTCGTTGTCTTTTTTCATATAATATTTCTCTCTGGCAAACTTTTCCAGTTTTTCAGGGCTAGACAACAGCTCTTGTTGTTCTTCCTTGGTTTTCTTGATTTCACTGATGAAAAATGCTTTTTGAGATTCCAGTTTATTCACTTCAGACTGGAACTGGTATTGGTACATCAGGTTTGTTTTATCCAGGAAGGCTATCCACAACACAAAAGCGCCGCCAGTAATAAAGAAGAAGTTCTTTAAGATGCGAGGTACTCTTATGGATTTAAGTTGTGGCATACTGCAAAATACAAATAAACGGCTAATTACAAAAGAAAGAGGGCAGCGGATATTGCTGCCCTCTTTGGTATTTTAACTGCTATAGCAGTGATTATTTACCGAATTTGATGCTTTTACCTGGGTAAATAGCATTTGTTTCCAGTGCTTCTTCGATACGGAGCAGTTGATTGTACTTAGCCATACGATCGGTACGGGAAGCAGAACCGGTTTTGATTTGTCCGCAGTTCAGGGCAACTGCCAGGTCAGCGATGGTCGTATCTTCAGTTTCGCCAGAACGGTGGCTCATGATAGAAGTGTAACCAGCTTTATGTGCCATGTTAACGGCATCGATAGTTTCAGTAACAGTACCGATTTGGTTTACTTTAATCAGGATGCTATTAGCGATGTTATTGTCGATACCTTCTTTCAGACGTTTAACGTTAGTAACGAACAGATCATCACCTACCAGTTGTACTTTAGCGCCAACAGCTTCTGTCAGTTTTTTCCAACCAGCCCAGTCATCTTCCGCCATACCGTCTTCGATAGAAACGATTGGGTATTTAGCGCACCATTCAGCCCAGTAAGCCACCATTTCGTCGCTGGAGAGTACTTTCTGAGAGCTTTTGTAGAATTTATAGGTTTTATCAGCTTCGTTGAACATTTCGCTAGAAGCCGCATCCAGTGCGATAGCGATTTGTTCGCCAGGAACATAACCAGCAGCTTTGATAGCTTCCAGTACAGTTTCGATAGCTTCTTCGTTGCTCTGGATTTCAGGAGCGAAACCGCCTTCGTCACCTACGTTGGTGCTGTAACCTTTCTTTTTCAGAACTGATTTCAGGTGGTGGAATACTTCCACGCCCCAGCGCAGACCTTCAGAGAAAGAAGGAGCACCTACAGGAACGATCATGAATTCCTGGAAATCGATTTTGTTATCAGCGTGAACGCCACCGTTGATGATGTTCATCAAAGGAACAGGAAGGGTGAAAGCGTTTACACCGCCGAGGTAGCGGTACAGTGGCTGGTTGCACTCTTCAGCAGCAGCTTTAGCTACCGCCATGCTCACTGCCAGGGTTGCGTTTGCGCCCAGTTTCGCTTTATTTGGAGTGCCGTCCAGTTCGATCAGCATTTTATCAATACCAGCTTGGTCAGTTACGTCCCAGCCTACCAGTTCTTCAGCAATAATTTCGTTCACGTTCTGTACTGCTTGCAGTACGCCTTTACCCATGTAAACGCTCTTATCGTTGTCACGCAGTTCAACTGCTTCGTGTTTACCGGTAGATGCGCCGGATGGTACTGCTGCACGGCCAAAATGACCATCTTCAGTTGTTACGTCTACTTCAATTGTAGGATTACCGCGGCTATCCAGAATTTGTCTGGCGTGAATCTCTGAAATAATACTCATAGTTCGTAAATTATAAATTTGTTATATGGCTAGTACTGTAAACGCTTAATAATGAGCGAATAATATCTACAATTACATTGCAAAAACCAGGGGATCACTTCGTCAGGTCCCGGAATATGGTTTCCAGGCTTTGTGAATTGCTCTGCAAAGAAAGTATGTTCCGGTTATTAATCAAAGCAAATTGTAACAGGTTTTTTCTAACTGCTTCCACCTCAGTGGTATGTAGTCGCCAATTATTGCCTTCCAGGGCCTCTGTCCGACTAACGCCGGCAATTTGCATCAGCTCTTCTACCGTTACCGGCTCTCCGAAGCTTACCTGTAAATACCCCGTATTGCCGCCTGCTTGCTGCAGTACGGATAACTTATCATCTGCAATAATCTTCCCTTTGTTAATAATCATCACCCTGTCGCACAACGCTTCTACCTCTTGCATGATATGGGTAGACAACACCACTGTTTTGTCTTTCCCCAAACTTTTAATGAGTTGACGGATCTCCGCCAGTTGATTGGGATCCAAGCCGGTGGTAGGCTCGTCCAGGATCAGGACTTCCGGATCATGTATCAGGGCGTGGGCAAGGCCTACACGCTGTTTATAACCGTTGGATAAGGCCCCCAGCTTTTTACGGCTTTCCGGGGTTAATCCTGTCATTTCTATCACTTCCGTAATCCTTTTCGGTGCTGCTTTCCCTAAATGATGTACCCCTGCCATGAATTCCAGGAATTCCTTCACATACATATCGTAATACAGGGGATTGGATTCCGGCAAATAGCCTACGCGCTTACGCACCTCCAGGGATTCTTTCACAATGTCAAAACCACAAACAGTAGCACTGCCACTGGTGGGAGGAAGGTAGCCGGTGATCATTTTCATGGTGGTCGACTTACCCGCACCATTCGGCCCGAGAAAACCAGTTATTTCCCCTTTTTTCAGTTCAAAGGAGATGGCGTCTACGGCCTTCTGTTCTCCATATATTTTCGTAAGTGCTGAAACCTTTATTGACATCGGTGTTTTTCCTCTTTTGCGGCAACTAATGTACGAAAAGCATTGAGGTTTTATTGTGCTGGATAAAACTTACTTCAAACTATTTGAATAAGATATTATTATATATTTTTAAGACATCAAGTAATCATATTAAAACATGTTACTTTTAACATAGTTTTATAAATTGGCATACCTATTGCATTATTCGGCACACCTATACATAAAGGAATAGACAGGACAGTACTCAAACAGTTTTCTAAAAGTATTTCAACAATGTAGTTTCATGTTATCGATGTTCTTCACAGGAGGACCGCCTTCCTGTGTCTAACCAGCACCGATACGAAGTCTTAGTAACGATACTCCTTCCGCCATTCGGAGCATCCAGTTGACTTTGTATGCAGGTCTGTTCATTTATCCCTGTAAGCTGCCTGGCCACAAGCCGGCAGCTTTGTCGGTTTATAACGTAGACGAATACACGTAGAAGTATTGATCGCAATTCAGTAACTTATGGACTCACTGAATTGCTATATTTGCAGCTATGAAGAATGTCATTGGAATATTTTGCTTACTACCGACTTTGTTAAATGCCCAGACCCCCGGAGTAGAGAAGAATTACCCACAGGGCTATTTCAGGAACCCCCTGAATATTCCCATAGAGCTGGCCGGAAATTTCGGTGAACTCAGGCCCAATCACTTTCACTCTGGAATGGACATCAAAACCCAGCAAAAGGAAAATCTTCCTGTACATGCTGCGGCAGATGGTTATGTGAGTCGTATAGGAGTGTCCCATACCGGCTTCGGTAACGTACTCTACATCACTCACCCCAACGGCTATACTACGGTATATGCTCACCTCAACACTTTCTTTCCTGCATTGCAGTCATACGTCAAGCATCAGCAATATCAGAATGAAAGTTGGGCGGCAGATATAGAAATTCCAGCAGGGAAATTCCCTGTACGCAAAGGAGACCTGGTGGCGTATTCCGGTAATACCGGTGGCTCTGCGGGCCCTCACTTGCATTTCGAAATTCGTAATACTACCACGGAAAAACCATTGAACCCGCTGTTATTTGGCTTTAATATCGCAGATACCAAAGCTCCGGATGTTTACCGGATTGCGGTATATGATCGGGATAGAAGTATCTACGAACAACAGCCCATCATGATACCCGTTAAAAAAGTGGGTAGCACGTATGTGACTACACAACCGGTTATCCATGTAAATGTTGCAAAAGCAGGACTAGCCCTCACTGCAGTGGATCGCATGAACAATGTGCCAAACACTTACGGTATCTATGAGGCTACCCTTATCCACAATAATGAGCCGGATATCGATTTCGAATTAGATAATATCGGTTACGACGAAACACGCTATCTCAATGCCCATATAGATTACAAGGTGAAGAAAAGCGGTGGTCCTTTCCTGCAACTGATGTTCTCTCTACCAGGTAATCAACTGGATATCTACCATGATCTAAAAGGCAATGGGACCATTGATCTTTCTGACGGCGCAGTCCATCAGATGGAAATACAGGTGAAAGATGCATATGGGAATACCAGCGTGGTGAAATTCGCCCTGCAACAATCCGGCGAGCCAACTGCACCTCGTAGTTGCGCTAACACCATGTATCCAGATGCTAAAAATATCTTTGAAAACAACCAGGTGGAATTCTACCTGGATGAACGCGCCCTCTACGATAACATCTGTTTCCGCTACGCCGAAATTCCTGCTAACGGCCCGAAAGATAAATCCAACGATTACCAACTGCATACCGCACTGGTACCCGTACACGATTATTTTGATGTAAGACTGAAAGCGAATAAACCTATTCCGGAAGACTTACAATCCAAAGTAGTAATGGTGAGAGAAGGAGAGGGGAGCAGCACTTCCGCGACTAAACTGGAAAATGGCTGGTATATTGGCAACTTCCGCGACTTCGGAAAATTCCACCTGGAAATAGATACCATTGCACCTAAAGTAACGCCACTGGGCATCAAACCAGGAGCTGTACTTTCCAAAGCTGGGAAAATTTCCTTTGCGATGAGCGATGCAAGCGGTATTAAAAGTTATCGCGCAGAACTAGATGGCAAATGGTTGATGTTCTCCCGTAAAGGCAATGTATTGACTTATACATTCGATGAACATTGCCAACCTGGTACACACACATTGGTGATGAAAGTAACAGATATCGCCGGTAATGAAGGTACTTACCGCTTGACTTTTAAACGTTAACAATCATAAACTTATCAGATAATGACAACATTAAAAGAAGGCGATAAAGCGCCGGTATTTAAAGGAAAAGATCAACACGGGAAAACCGTGTCTCTCACAGATTTCAAAGGTAAAAGAGTAGTACTCTATTTTTACCCGAAAGACATGACGCCTGGTTGTACCGCACAAGCATGTAACCTCCGTGATAACTATAATGATCTGCTGAAAAAAGGCTATGCAGTAGTAGGTGTGAGTATCGACAGTGAGCAGAGTCACCAGAAATTCATTGAAAAATATGAACTGCCTTTCACATTGCTGGCAGATGAGGATAAGAAAATTGTGAACCAGTACGGTGTTTGGGGAGAAAAGAAAATGATGGGTAAAACCTACGACGGTATTCACAGAACTACTTTCCTGATCAATGGCGAAGGTGTAATTGATCATATCATCAAGAAGCCAGACACCAAAAATCACACAGAAGAAATTCTGGAAATCTGGAAATAAAAATTCTCCCGTCTGTCGTCCCTGCCCGATGGGCAGGGACGACGAAAAAAATAAAAAAGGTTTGACGTCGCAGACGTCAAACCTTTTTTATACAGCCTTGGTAGGCTCACAAAATAAAAAGCCCCGGACATTGTCCGGGGCTTTTCTATGAGAAGTTGTAATGATCACTATTATCTCTTCTGGCGTTGTTTTTTGAACAGGTTACCAGTTTTGAACTTGTTACCTTCTGGGCTACCTACGCGGTCCATAGCGCAACGGAAACCAACGGTGTTTGTTGCCATATCTTCCTGCATGTAGCGACGGGTACCAGGAGACAGCCAGTAAGCGCGGTCGTTCCAGCTACCACCTTTGATAACGTGAGATTTATCGTTGATCAGGGTGGTTACACCGTAACCATATTCCACCATAGAGAGGGAGTCACCATCCAAATAGTTGATAACATCACCTTTCTGGTAGTTCAGACGATTGGCAGATTCTTCGTCTGTAACATCACGCATTTTGATACGACCCAGGCTGTCTTTCTCCAATTGCTTATCGCCATTGAGGTATACTGTCTGGAATTTGTTACCACGGAAGTAGTTGAAGTCATCCCCATCGATAGGGCTGAGTGGTCTGTAAACGTCGAGTACCCACTCTGCCACGTTACCGGACATATTATAGATACCAAATGTGTTCGGGAAGAAGGAGCGAACCGGACCTGGAATAGATGCACGGTCGTTCAAACCTCCGGCCACACCCATGTTATCACCGGATCCACGTTTGAAGTTGGCCAGGAACATACCTTGGAAGTTACCGCGGCGGATATCACGCAGACCGCTGGTATTGGTACCCCAAGAGTAAACCTGTTTGTTCATGATCAGCTCTTCCCCGTGTTTACCTTCTTTTTTAGAAGGGCCAGGGTTCTGACCTATATAACCCAGCGCGGCGTATTCCCATTCTGCTTCTGTTGGCAGGCGATAGTTCGGCAACATGATACCGTCTTCGAACTGTGCGTTACGGGGAGTACCGTCAGGATTTTTGAATTCGTTTTTGGAACCTTTGGACATTTTGCCCGGTGTACCTTCGTACAGACCCGCCATGTAGGCTTTGGTATCAAAGGTATTGTCGTCTGACTGATTTCCAACATCTGCTTTAGAGAGCAGACCTTTATCCATCAGCAGTTTTTCGTTTACACGGTTGGAACGCCATTTACAATAGTCAGTAGCTTGTTTCCAGTTTACACCCACTACCGGATAATCATTGTAAGCAGGGTGACGGAAGTAGTATTCTACCAATGGCTCGTTATAAGCCAGTTCGCTACGCCAAACCAGGGTATCTGGCATCGCCTGACGCAGTACATCAGGGAAAGATTCCCCGTATACGCGGGCCAGCCAGAACAGATATTCACGGTAATGAACGTTAGCTACCTCGGATTCATCAATGTAAAAAGAGGAAACTGTAATACGACGAGGAATGTTATTCCAGTCGCCCATTACGTCCTGCTCAGTAGCACCCATGGCAAAGGTACCGCCTTGTACGAATACCAGGCCAGGACCCGTCTGTTGGTTTTTATTCTTAGCTACGGTAAAACCTCCCATTTTCGGGTCGTTGTAGTTCCAGCCGGTAGCAGAAGAAGTTTCTTTCTTTTTGCCGAAAAGCCCACCACCGTCTTTATGACAGGCAGTCATGGATAGCATTACGCTGGTACCTACGAGCAATGACAAAGAGGTTAATCTACGCATGTGATACAGCTTTAGTCGATTATATTTACAGTAAACGCAAATGTAATCTTTTTATTTTATGGTGAAATAATTTAATTTGTAACAGTCCCTTATATATCGTCTGGTTTTCTAGGATATTGCTTCATTTGTAAAGGAATAAAAAGATATATTTGAAATAATTATCTTCTATTTTATACTTTGCGTACTCATACCTGACTAATTCTGAGAAGTCCCGAACAAGATAATGAAACTGCCCGGAATTACTATACTAGCCCTGTTAATTTTGCTTTATGCTTCCCGGCAATCCCTTGCCCAATCAAGGAAGTATAAGCCTCATTCCGCATTGGCCACCGGTCAATGGTATAAAATAGCCGTTTCCCAACCTGGGATTTATCGCATAGATGCGCCCTTTCTGCGCAAAATGGGACTGAACCCGGATCAAATTCCCGCCAACCAGATCCGACTTTTCGGCACAGGAGGCCGTATGCTCCCGGAAAATAACGGCGACCGCCCAGACGATCTGCCGGAAGTGGCACTCCAGTTAAATGAAAATGGCGACAATATTATTAACGGAAATGATGCGCTCTTGTTTTATGCCCCCGGCCCACATAACTGGATTTTTAATGCAGACACGCGTACTTATTCCCATCAGTATAATATATATAGTGATTCAGCGTGGTATTTTCTGTGCATAGGGCCCGTTACTGGGGCGAGAATTGCGCCGGCCACAGTGAGAGAAACGCCTTCGACGGAACAGCGTCTCTATACCTATCACTCCTTCTATGAAAAAGATAGCCTGAATTTCCTTCGCAGCGGCAAGCAATGGTTTGCGGAAGAGTTTAGTCTCGATCCCGATGCTGGAAGCAGACATACCTACCGGTTTACATTACCCGCCCAGCCCCAAGGGCCTGTTACCGTGAATATGCGGGTGGCGGCCAGGGGAATTAATGGCAGTAATTTCAAAGTGTGTCTGAATAAGCAAGATGCAGCTACAGCGTACCTACTGCCTGTCAGTGGAAATGTATTTGAATCCTTTGCCACAGCGGCTACTGGCACTGGGGCTGTGTTTCTCAACAGTCCTGCTATTCAAGCGGATGTAGATTTTTTACAGGGAGACAACAATGCGCGAGGCTGGCTGGACTATTTAGAAATACTAGCAATGTGTCCTTTACAGTTACCGTCTTCGGGCATGCTGGATTTCCGGACGGATGCATCGTTGTTGGATAATCAGCAGACAGGCTTCACCGTTAGTAACGCCAATGCACAAACGCAAATTTGGGATGTAACAGATATACAGACACCTGTACAGTTGAAAACAGCCCTTTCAGGAGATGCGATTTCCTGTACGGTGCTTTCGGATAGACCCCGAGAACTCTTGGCTTTCCAGCCGGAGGCGCTATTGCAGCCTGTTTATGCAGGAAAAGTGAATAACCAGGATTTGCATGCTGTAAAGGCGGATATGATAATCGCTACCGTACCGGAACTCCAGGCACAGGCCCTTCGATTGGCACAGTGGCATCAGCAGCAAGGATTGGATGCCCAGGTGGTTACCATGGACCAGGTATATAATGAATTCTCTTCCGGTTCGCCTGATCCTACAGCATTGAGGGATTTCCTCAAAATGCAGTACGACCGCGGCCAGACGCCCCAATACCTATTGCTATTTGGCGCCGCTTCTTATGACTACCGCCGTCGGGTGAAGAATAATACCAACATGGTACCCTCTTGGCAAAGTACAGCATCCCTAGACCCTGTTAGTTCCTACGTAACAGACGATTATTTCGGATTGTTGACAGATAAGGATGATATTAACCGAACGGATATACGAAATGTACTGCAATTGGCGATCGGGCGTATCCCTGCCCGCAATAGCACAGAAGCCGCAACGGCCGTAGATAAAATTATTCATTACCGGGAAAAATCACTCCAAGCCAATTGGCGAAATCAACTGGTTTTCATTGCTGATGATGAGGATAATAACCTCCATTTCAATGATGCTGAACTCTTGACGCAGTTAATTACCACTAATTTCCCTGCTTTTAATATCAGCAAAATATACCTGGACGCCTATACTCGACAAGCAGGAACCACTGGCCCGACTTACCCGGATGCAGTAACGGCGTTGAATCAACGTATCAATCAGGGAGCTTTGATCGTAAATTATTCTGGCCATGGTAGCAATACGCGACTAGCAGAAGAAAACATTGTGGATGGTACGACTATCACACAATGGCAGAACCAGGATTTCCTGCCTTTATTGCTAACGGCCACCTGCGATTTTGCACCTTTTGATAACCCTGCAGTATTATCGCTGGGACAGAAGATACTATTGCAACAGGCAACTGGAGCAATTGCACTAATGACTACAACGAGAGCTGTATTTGCGGCCTCCAATCGGGAAATGAATCTGAATTATATCCGAGCAGCATTGACAAGAAACCCGGATGGTAGTTGGAAAAGTCTGGGTACTGCTGCGAAAGAGGCAAAAAATATAACTTATGCCGGAAGTATAGATATTATCAATAACAGGAAATTCCAGTTACTGGGAGATCCTGCGTTAACCTTAGCCTTTCCGGTATATCGTGTAATGACAGATAGTATTAATGGGCAGGCGTTGGATAATAATGTGTCCGTACCGGCATTATCTGAAATGACGATTGTAGGGCATCTGGAAGATGACAATGGGCAGATGGCCGGCACCTATAACGGCGATCTATACACGACCATATATTCCGCACCTATCGTTAACACAACGAAAGGTAATACAGCAGCGAGTTTGCCGGCAAATTTTGAAAAACAGGAATCTATATTATTTAGGGGCATGGCTCATATTCGTAATGGTCGGTTTGTGAGCAAGAATACTTTGCCTGTAGATGCCATCAATGCAGTGGGGAATGGAAAAATTAGTTATTATGCTACTGGAAATCCAACGGATGGAGCAGGTGTATTTAATGGTTTCCACGTAACTTCCCCGATAGATGGCGGCGATAAAACACCTCCTGTGTTGCAAATATGGTTGAATAACAGGCAGTTTAACAGTGGAGATCTGGTGGGGCCTAATCCTGTTTTATTGTTAGATCTGTCTTCCAGCAGCGGAATTAACATTGGGGGATTGAACCCGGATCATAATCTGCTTGCATTATTAGACAGTGCAGAATATATTGTATTAAATGATTATTTTAGTGCATCTTTGGATGACTATAAGAAAGGAACTGTAGTATATCCGTTGAAGGGAGTATCTCCTGGAAAGCACCGGATTACTGTTAAGGCCTGGGATAATAACAATAATAGTGTTGTAGGTACTGTGGAATTTGACATAACTGATACAGGAGTTATAGCCGTAGAGGGCTTGACTAGCTATCCTAATCCATTTCATAACCAAACCAGGTTTGTATTCTCCCATAATCTGCTGGGAATGCAGGCCGAACTTACTCTTCAGATTTTTAATATAGAGGGTAGGTTAATGAAAACTTTGAGAAACACAATAATTCCAGGAAGCAACCGTTTTGATGGCATGCCCTGGGATGGTACCGGGGAGTCGGGAGTGAGATTATCCCCAGGTATGTATCTTTATCGACTAACTATCAGCAGTAACGGTAAGAAAAAGGTCAAGGGCGGAAAAGTAATTTTATTTTAAACCTATGCAGTATGAAGTGTCTGAAAGCCGTCTTCCCTTATCAAACCCCTATTCTGATTAATATATTATAAATTATATTATTTTTACATCCTATCAAAATACGAACATTGCATGATCCGAAAGTTAACTTTGAGCCTGGTGTTCATATATAGTACTTTCACTAGTTTAAGAACCTCAGCCCAGCGTGTAGACTCTACTGGTCAGTTAGATGGTCGTACCAATACTATTAATACAGCTGTTCCTTTCCTACGAATTACGCCTGATGCCCGCAGTGGTGCGATGGGAGACGTTGGTCTTGCCATTTCTCCGGATGCATCTTCCATGTATTTCAACTTGTCCAAGTTACCCTTTGCCGACGTTAAAACAAGTGTCGCAGTAACCTATACTCCATGGCTGAAAGAACTCGTAAATGACGTGTTCCTGGCTACGGTTAGCGGTTACACGAAAATTGATGATAACCAGGCAGTGTCAGGATCGCTGCGTTATTTCTCCCTTGGTACTATCAATTTCAGAGACATTACCAATACTGACCAGGGTAATTTCCATCCAAGGGAATTTGCATTAGATGGAGGTTATGCCCGCAAATTATCTGATCATTTTGGGGTAGGCCTCACCGGTAGGTTTATCTATTCCAATCTGGCTGGCGGACAAACAGTGAATGACCAGACTATCCGTCCAGGTAAAGCATTTGCAGCCGATATATCCGGCTACTATACCAAAGATTTTGAAAAAGATAATGGAACAGTGAACAAACTGAGTATAGGTTTGGCTATTACCAATATCGGTAGTAAGATTTCCTATACCAGTTCTGCACAGAACAAAGATTTCATACCTACCAACTTCGGGTTGGGAGCGGCTTATACCATGGCCTTGGATGAAATGAATACCATTACCTTGGCATTGGATATTAATAAACTAATGGTGCCTACACCGGATACCGCTGGTAAATATAAAAATAAATCGGTACTGGAAGGCATGTTCACTTCTTTTGGAGATGCTCCAGGAGGATTTAAAGAGGAACTGCAAGAGCTGATGTATTCTACAGGTGTGGAATATTGGTATAACAAACAGTTTGCGGTAAGAGCCGGTTATTTTAATGAAAATAAAAACAAGGGCAACCGTAAATACTTTACGGCAGGTGTGGGTATCAAGTATGATATCTTCGGCTTGAACTTCTCTTACCTGGTACCTTCCGGTTCTGGCATACAGCGCAATCCGCTGTCCAATACCCTTCGGTTTACCCTGACCTTCGACCTAGGTTCAAAAGAAGAAAGCCGGACAGGCTGGTAAACCGCTAATCAAAAAAAAGAGTTAAAAACATAAACAAATCCCTCCAGTCCGGAGGGATTTGTTTTTTATACCGTACTTTGCGGATTGGCAAAATGACTAAATTCAAATCTTATGAGTAACATACGTATCGGATTGGGTGTGGATTTTCATCAGTTGGTGGAAGGCCGTGAATTTTGGCTGGGTGGTGTATTGGTGCCACATCATAAAGGCGCCCTTGGTCATAGTGATGCAGACGTATTACTGCATGCTATCTGTGATGCCATGCTGGGAGCCCTCGCCCTCGGTGACATAGGCGTACATTTCCCAGATACAGATAATACCTACAAAAATATTGATAGTAAAATCCTCCTTTCCCGTTGTGCACAACTGATCGGAGAAAAAGGATACCAAGTAGTGAACGTGGATAGCACCCTGTGTCTGGAAGCGCCTAAAATCAAGCCGTATGTGCCACAGATGCAAGCCGTGATCGCGGAGCGTCTGCGTATCAGTGTAGACGACGTTTCTGTAAAGGCCACTACCACTGAAAAAATGGGCTTTGTAGGCCGGGAAGAAGGCGTAATGGCGTATGCCACCGTTTTGCTGGAAAAGTATAATAATTAAGACTAAACTCTGCTATAAAAAAATATCTTTGCTGAATGGCTGAAGTAATTGTGAAAATAATTAATAAGTCGGCAAACGAATTGCCCGCTTATGCGACTGCAGAAGCTGCAGGAATGGATCTCCGTGCTAGTCTGGAGGCCGCCATCACCTTACAACCCTTGGAACGTACCCTCGTTCCTACCGGACTGTTTATAGAACTACCTTCCGGTTATGAAGCACAAATCCGTCCCAGAAGTGGCCTGGCCATTAAGCAGGGACTTACCCTCCTCAATACTCCGGGTACCATAGACGCGGACTACAGAGGAGAGATTAAACTAATCATGATCAATCTGTCTAACGACCCACAAACCATACAACCAGGTGACCGCGTAGCACAAATGGTGGTAGCGCCATTTGTACAGGCTTCTTTACAGCCAGTGGAAATACTGAGTGATACGGTGCGTGGAGAAGGTGGATTCGGTCATACCGGTAAATCCTGATAAATGCGTGTATACGTCACAGTGATAGGTGTTACCCTGGCCTTGATGATAGGCGCCTGCTCTACCAATAAACACACAGTAGGCACCCCCATCAAAAATCCGGAACTGCTTAAGCAGCGGTCGGACAGCCTTTTCTTTGCTGCCCAGCGCTCTAAAATGAAGGGCGACTATCGCACAGCGCTTACACAGTATTCCGATTATCTCAAGCTGGATAAATCCAATCCTACCGTATACTATGAGATTGCCCGCCTCCTGATGGACAATCGCAACGGCCCCTATGCGCTAAACTACGCGCGTAAAGCCGCTGCATTGGACTCTTCCAACAGATGGATATTGCAGTTGTTGGCAGATACTTATGCTGTATCAGAGAAATTTGATAGCGCCGCAAACGTTTACCAGACACTCAGCAACCGTTATACCACCAATGATGATTACCTCTACAACCAGGGCGTTCTCCTGGCAAAGGCCAACCAATCGGCCGCTGCACTAGAGGTATTCAACAAATTGGAGAAGAAAACAGGGGTAGTGGAAGAAGTCACTTACCAGAAACAACGACTGCTCCTCAAACTGGATAAAGCAGATGAAGCTGCGAATGAAATCAGGAAATTGATTGCTACCAATCCTGCCGAAATCCGCTACTATTACCTGTTGGCAGAAGTCTATGACGCCAATGATCAGATCAAGGACGCAAAAGTAGTCTATAACGATATTCTCACTAGAGATCCGGAAAATCCCAGGGCGCTCATCGCCCTGGCAAATTATTCCAGGAAAGATAATAACATGAACGGGTACTGGAATTACCTAACCCGTGCATTCGAGAGTAAGAACTATGGCATTGATGAAAAAGTCGCTTTCGTTTATCCTTATCTCCAAATGTTGGAAACAGATTCCACCAAACTGGATGAAGGACTAAGGTTATCCCGACTCATCATTCAAACGCATCCAAAGGATGCCAAGGCATATGCGTTGCAGGGAGATATGTTTTCCCAGGCAGATATGCTGGATAGTGCACAACTCAGTTATCAACGGGCTTTACATCTGGATTCCACCCGATTCTCGGTATGGTACCAGCAGATGTGGATCTATTCCCGTAAAGATGATCCGCAGGCCCTGAAAGCACTGAGCGATACCGTAACGGAACTGTTTCCAAAGGAATTCATGGGCTTCTACTTTAATGGCCTGGCGAATTACCTATTGCAACAATTCCCTGCGGCGATCACTTCCCTTAATAAAGGGCTGGCGTTGGGAAATGCGGAGAAAAGATTTACTGCGGATGCTTATTCTTTATTGGGAGATGCGTACCACGCTACAGGCCAGCATTCGCTGTCAGATAGTAGCTATGAACATGCCCTCCAGATCCGCCCCAAGGATGCTACAGTGCTGAACAATTACAGCTATTACCTTTCGCTCCGTGGTGAAAACCTGGAAAAGGCCGCTGAAATGTCCAAGAGATCGCTGGAATTAGAGCCCGACAGTCCTACTTTCATGGATACTTATGCATGGATCCTCTTCCGTCAGGAAAAGTACCAGGAAGCCAAAGAATGGATGGACAAGGCTTTCCAGCATCCTGAATGCCTCCAGAATCCTAATATGTTGGAACACTATGGAGATATCCTCTATAACCTGAAAGATGTAAACAAAGCAGTGGAATACTGGCAGTTGGCCAAGGAAAAAGGAGCTTCTTCCGTGGACCTGACCAGAAAAATTGCTGAGAAAAGATATATTCAATAAGCCGGTAACGCTGCTCCGCAGTACGCCAAAAGTCAAAAGCCAGTATGAGATTATTGTTATTTGTGGGTTTAATTGCTATTGTTGCTGCATCCTGTCGACGCCCTAAAGAACTGGCCCGTACCACTTTCCCCGCTGCTGATACCAGCAAAAGAGTAGTGGTAAAAGATAGTAGCGCCAGTGAGGAAATGGCGAAGTTTACAGATTCCATGCTGACAGGTATCCACAGCAATCATATCGACTTTAATTCTTTTTCCGGTCGGGCAAAATTTGCTTTCGAAACAGAACAGGATAGCAAAAATGGACTGTCAGTGAATATCAGGATGCAGAAAGACAGCATCATCTGGATTTCTATTTCTGCTCCTGTTATTGATGAAGTGGTGCGCGCCGTCATCACTAAGGATAGCCTGAAAATGTACAACAGGCTGAAAAAACAACTGGTTCTACGCCGACTGGCAGATGCAGAGGACTTACTTAATGTTCCCTTCGATTTTAATACCCTCCAGGACTTACTGATTGGCAATCCTGTTTATCTGACAGACTCCGTTTATCAGGTCATTAAAACACCTTCTATCGTTTCGTTTAGTTGTGATAATCCTAGGTTTATCAGCCTTTTCAACGTATATGCGGATGATTTTGGATTGCAGCAAAGCAAAGTAATGGATAAGGGCGAAGGAGAGGTGAAACGCTCATGCGAGTTGACGTATGGCGACTATGCCAAAATAGGTGCACGCAAATTCCCTACTACCAGAAGGATTTACGTAGAAGAAAAAAGTACGACCAAGGTAGCGCTCGACTTCACAAGATATGATTTTGATGTGCCGGTTTCGTTTCCATTTAGTATGCCATCCAGTTATAAACGGATGTGATAGCGGATCTACAAATGTTCCGCTGCATTAAACTAAGAAACGTTGTATATTTATCGTTTATATATCAGACATTAATTTCGTAGTTACTAAATATAGTCATGTTGTATTTGAAGAAGATTATTCCGTTTGTGTTGGTAATATGGTTGATGCCTGCCCTGGTGGTAGCCCAGCAGAATGCTGGACAGCAGCAGCCTGCCCAATCACGGGAGGACCTGGAAAGAAGGAAGAAAGAACTGCAACATGAGATAGACGAAGCCAATGCCCAACTCCAGGAAACTAAAAAATCCACGAAAGAGAGTCTGGGTCAGTTGCGCGCCCTGCGAGATAAAATCACCCTTCGTTCAAAGCTGATCAACAGCATCAACGATGAAATAAATTTCATTAACGGAGATATCAATACCGCCAACAGGGATGTAACCACCCTCAGAAAAGACCTGGATACCCTGAAAGCACAATATGCACAGTTGGTAGTTTATGCTTATAAGAACAGGTCTGCTTATGACATGATGAACTTCGTGTTTTCTGCATCCAGTTTCAATGATGCAGTGAAAAGATTCCAATACCTCAAACAATACCGGGAATATCGTCGTCGTCAGGCGGATAATATCGTTTCTACCCAAGCCTTGTTGAACAAAAAAATACAGCACCTGGAAAACCAGCGTGTAAAACGTGGAGATGCCTTGAAAACAGAGGAAGACCAACGTGCAACACTGGAAGCGGATAAGAAAGAAAAAGATGAGGTATTGACTAAACTGAAAGGGCGAGAAAAAGAACTGGTTCAGGATATTAACCAGCGTAAAAAAGATGCCCAGAAAGTACAGGTAGCGATTAGGAATGTAATCCGTCGTGAGATTGAAGAAGCCCGTCGTAAAGCAATGGAAGAAGAGGCTGCCCGCAAGAAAGCAGCAGAGGAGAAGAAACGTAGGGATGAAGAAGCGCGCAAAGCTGCAGCCGCAGCAGCAGCAGCGGAAAGGGCCAGAGCTGCCGCCGCTGAAAAAGCCAACAATGCAAGTTCCGCTACTAACAATACACCAGCACCAGTAGAAAAACCAGCAGAAAAACCTGTAGAGAGACCAGTGGAAAAGCCAGTGGAGAAACCTGCACCTCCTGCGCCAGCACCAACGCGCAGTGAAAACGTATTGGAAGCAACACCAGAAGCGCTGGCATTATCTGAAAGCTTCGAAGCAAATAGAGGTAAGCTGCCATGGCCTGTAGATGCCGGAAATATCATCGAACACTTTGGTATTCACCAGCACGCAGTAATGGAACATATAACAGTCCCAACAGATGGTATTGTTATTGCTACTACGAAGGGCGGCCCAGTTAAATCTATCTTCGAAGGGGAAGTAAAATCTGTAGTAGTAATGCCTGGTATGGGATATATGATCATTATCCGCCACGGGCAATATTTCACAACGTATGTGCGTTTGCAAAACACACGCGTGAAGAAAGGCGATTTTGTAAAAACCGGACAGGTAATCGGCACGGCTAGCGTAAACGACATTGAAAATACCGGCGAGGTAGAACTGCAAATCTGGAAAGGTGTTACCAAGCAGAATCCAGAGCAGTGGATACGTCGCAGATAGGCAGACGGGCATAAACGCCCCTGCCTCTACTTACTAACCTAATGCATTTTTGTTTGAGAAAGTTGATCCCTTTCATTATGGCGTTATGCCTGTTACCTGCTGTACTCATAGCCCAGCGTAACAAGCAGTCGCGCGCTGCCCTGGAGCAAAGGAAAGAGCAACTGTTGAAAGAGATTGTGGAAGCAACACGCGCCCTCCAGGAAACGAAGAAATCTACCCGTCAGAATCAATCCCTGCAGAAATCCCTGCAGGCTAAAATTGCATCCCGTAATGAGCAAATAGGCGCCATCAATGTGGAGATCAGTGAGATAGACGGAGATATCAGCAATACTAACAATAACGTACATACGTTGGAGAAAGAAGTGGACTCCCTCAAGGCCCGCTATGCACAACTCGTGGTGTATAGTTATAAATCCCGCTCCAATTTCGATGTGCTCAATTTCCTGTTTTCAGCAACTGGTTTTAATGATGCAGTACGCCGTTATCAATACCTGCGCGCGTATCGGGAGAGTAAAAGAAGGCAGGCCGAGAGCTTGTTGTCTACTCGTAAACTGTTGGGAGATAAACTGGTGCAATTGCAACAACAACGCCAGGAGAAAACCGGCGCCCTACAAATAGAGCAACGCCAGAAAATCAAACTGGTAGCCGATCAGAAGGAAACGGAACAAACAATTAAAGACCTCCAGGATAAACAAAACGATCTACAACAAAGTATTGCCAAAAGTAAAGCGGAAGCCAGACAAATTGATAATGCTATCCAGGTGGCTATCCGAAGGGAAATAGAAGCTGCCCGCCGAAAAGCGGCTGCAGAAGCGGCGGAACGTAAACGTATTGCTGCTGCTAAACGTAAGAAACAGCGCGAAGAAGCCGCCCGTAAAGCACTGGCAGCTAGAAAAGCGGCAGCTAAGAAAGGAAAGAAAGCACCGCCTCCACCAAAAGTGAAAGAAGAACCGGATGAAGAGGATGATGAACCAGCAACAGCTTCCAATGAAGATGTATTGGATGCGGCACCCGGACAGTTGTCTCTCTCCCGCAATTTCGAAGCAAACCGCGGACGCTTGCCATGGCCGGTAGATGCAGGCCGCATTGCAGGACATTTCGGAATGGGTATGATCGGTAAAGTGGAAAAAGAATATAGTGGGGTTGTTTTCTCTACGGCTGCTGGTGCTGCTGTGAAAGCGATCTTCGAAGGGGAAGTAATTATGATCTTTAGTATTCCAGGTTCTGGAACCATGGTTACTTTACGCCATGGGAAATACTTTACCAATTATGTACACTTGCTGAATGTAAGAGTGCAGAAAGGGGCTAAAGTTACGAAAGGTCATGTTTTAGGCGTTGCTGCCACCCCAGCAGGCAGCAGCAACGGCCAGATAGAATTACAGATCTATAAGAACGTAGTCAAACAGAATCCGGAAAGATGGATACGCAGCCGTTAAAGGAGCTGCGCTTTCCTTTGATTTTGTAATACCTGCTCATATAAAGCCTCATACTGAGGAATGATATTGTCGATATGGAAACGTTGTGCCTGTTCCCAAGCGCCATGACGTACACGTGCCAGCAGGGCTTCGTCTTGCAGCAAATGAATAGCATGTTTGGCCATCGTATCCGTGTCTCCCACATCACCCATATAACCGGTAACACCAGGGATATTGATTTCTGGTAAACCGCCGGCATTAGAGGAAATAACAGGTACCTGGGAAGCCATGGCTTCCAAAGCAGCCAGACCAAAACTTTCATATTCTGAAGGGAGGATAAACAGATCGCTGATAGACATCACATCTTCCAGTTGCTCCTGTTTACCAACAAAACGAACATCTTCGCAAATTCCTAGGTCGCGGCACATACATTCAATAGTAGGCCTGTCCGGTCCATCGCCTACCAACAGCAGTTTTGCTGGCATCGCGTCTCTCACCTGTTTAAAAATCTTCACTACATCCGGCACACGTTTCACCTTACGGAAGTTAGAAACATGCAACAGCACTTTTTCCCCATTAGGGGCAATAGCCTGACGGAAATGCGGCAGATTACGGCGACTAAATCGCTGAGTATCCACGAAATTGTAGATCACAGAGATTTCCTTTTCAATCTGGAAGGATTTATAGGTCTCGTCGCGCAGATTTTCAGAAACCGCTGTAATGGCGTCCGATTCATTGATGGAGAAGGTCACTACCGGCGCATAGGTCTTGTCTTTACCTACAAGGGTAATATCGGTACCGTGCAAGGTCGTGATGAATGGTACTACGCGGCCCTGCTTTGCCACAATCTGTTTGGCCATGTAGGCCGTGGAGGCATGAGGGATCGCATAATGTACATGGAGCAGATCCAGCTTCTGGTTCAGAATTACATCCACCATGGTACTACTGAGGGCAGACTCATAGGGAGGGAAGTCGAAAAGCGGGTATGTGGGAACCTGTACTTCGTGGTAATAGATATTCGCGTGAAACGCGTTGAGCCTAACAGGCTGCTGATATGTGATAAAGTGGACCATGTGGCCTTTATCCGCCAGAGCTTTACCCAGCTCCGTGGCCAATACGCCACTACCACCGTATGTAGGATAACATACTATTCCAATACGCATGATTTATTTTTTATAGCCAATACGAAAAGCCCATAGTATGAAAAACAGTAATACGTGCCCTTATTGACTGTTTTCCAAACAATGCATCAGCAAAGGTAACGCCATAAAATTAAATCTAGGAATGACGTAAACCATTTTATTGTTATTTGTACGTACCGGTACAAATGAGTAGTTTTATCTGCAAACTGACTGCCGTTTATGAGAAATTACCTTTTGCCAATTTTACTGGGATGTGCTGTCCCCGCAATGGTTTCAGCACAATCACAGGACTCAGTAACCATTAGAAAAATGGCCGACGAAGTACTCACCCACAGTACTGCCTACGAAAACCTCAGCGTATTGACCAAAAAAGTAGGAGGGCGATTGGCAGGTTCACCAGGTATGGTAAAGGCCGAAAAATGGGGCTTTGAAGCCCTGAAAGCTGCCGGTGCTGATACCGTTTACCTCCAGGAATGCCTAGTACCTCATTGGGTGCGTGGAGCCAAAGAAGAAGCGCGGATTATTTCCAAAAGAAGGGATTATACCCCGCCATTGAACGTTCTGGCGTTAGGAAATTCCATTGGTACAGGTGAGAAGGGCGTAAGCGCTCCTGTCCTGGAAGTCTCCTCCTTCGACGACCTGGAAGCCAAAAAAGACCAGGTAAAAGGAAAGATCGTATTCTATAACTATCCGTTTAATCCGAAGTTTATTAAAACCTTCCATTCTTACGGTGATGCGGCTAAATATCGCGGTGGAGGGGCCAGTAGAGCAGCCAAATACGGCGCTGTTGCTGTAATCGTGCGCTCTATGAGCCATGCTGCCAACAATGAGGCACATACCGGCGCTATGCAATATGATCCCAACTACGCTAAAATTCCGGCAGTAGCCATTGGCTTGCAGGATGCAGACAGGCTCAGCCAACGCGTAAAGGACGATCCGTCTGCCCAGGTGTTTCTGCGTACCAACTGCGTAATGTTGGCAGATACCATTGGTCATAACGTAATCGGTGAGCTGAGAGGGAGCAAGCATCCCGATCAGTACCTGACGGTGGGCGGTCACCTGGATTCTTGGGATGTAGCAGAAGGTGCCCATGATGACGGTACCGGCTGTGTGCAGTCAATCGAAGTATTGCGTACATTTAAGGCAATGGGTTATCAGCCAGAGCGTACCCTCCGCGTAGTATTATTTGCCAATGAAGAAAATGGTACCCGCGGTGGTAAAAAGTATGCAGAACTGGCGAAACAACGCAATGAAAAACACATCTTTGCATTGGAAAGCGATGCTGGCGGATTTACCCCTCGTGGTTTTATCATGGACTTGCCTGCTGAACTGAAAGCGAAAGTCGTTTCCTGGAGACCGCTGTTCGAACCCTATGGTATATACGATTTTGATGAAGTAGGCGGTGGAGTGGATGTTGGTCAGTTACATGCGGCACTGGGTACGCCAATGGCCGAACTTTCACCAGACTCACAGCGTTATTTTGATATTCACCATGCCCCGATTGATGTGTTTGAAAATGTGAATAAAAGAGAGCTGGAGTTGGGAGCCTTTGCAATGGGAGCATTGCTGTATATGGTGGATAAATCCTTCTGATCACCAACTTTTTAACTATAAACAAAACACATGGGTCGATTTGTATTTATCGTCGTTTCAGTTATCGTACTGATTTTGGGCGGCATCTTCTTTTATAAATTCTATTTCGTATTCGGAAAAGGAGTGAAGGCAGGAGAGCTGAATTATTTTGTACAGAAAGGTTATGTTTTTAAAACCTATGAAGGCAAATTGATTCAATCCGGCTATAAAGGACAGGTGGCCGGAGCTATTCAATCCAATGAATTCCAGTTTTCTGTTACCAATGAAAGAATTGCACAGCAACTGATGACTGCAAGCGGTAAATGGGTAGAGCTGAGCTATAAAGAATACCTGGGTGCTATTCCTTGGAGAGGTTACAGCCCATTTGTAGTAGACAGTATTATCTCTGTTACAGATCAGAATACCGGCAAACGGATACTTCCCTAATAAATGAAAGTCTGTCTCCCCTGCCCGCAGGGGAGACGAAAAAAGAGAAGGGAAATGATGTCGCAGACGTCATTTCCCTTCTCTTTTTCTTTATATGGTAGTAGTATCGTTATTCTGCATCCAGTAAGAATATTGCTGGTTTCTTATGCAGTTCCGGTAAGGCTTTTTTCCAATCCTTCACGGTTTTTGTTTTAATGAATTCATCCGGCCCCGTGATATCTGCGGCCACACATACTTTCGTATATTCCTTACAGTTATCCAGGATATCTTTCATCAACTGGTTGTTGCGGTAAGGCGTTTCTATAAACAGTTGTGTTTGCTTTTTCTTTTGCGACTGTAACTCCAGATCTTTAATGGCTTTGATACGCTCATGTGGTTTTATCGGGAGATAGCCAACAAACTGGAAATTTTGGCCATTCATTCCAGACGCCATAAGGGCCAGTAACATAGAATTGGGACCTATCATTGGAATAACAGGAGCATCTATACTATGCGCCGCTTGTACAATCAAATGGCCGGGATCCGCCACAGCCGGACATCCCGCCTCACTGATCACACCTATATCCTTGCCTTCTTTGAGTAGCTTTTTAGCGAGGGTCGTATCAGGCAACTGGTTTTCATTCATGGGAAGTAACTGCAAGGCATCGATATTAATGCTTCTATCCAATGCTTTCAAATAACGACGTGCAGTACGTTCATTCTCCACATAAAATACAGTCAGTTTTTTAGCTGTTTCTGTTACATATGGCGGTATACTGTAAAGGGCATCAGCACTCAACACGGTAGGAATCAGGTACACTTTGCCGATATTCATTAGCTCAGTTTTTTGTCTTG
Organism: Chitinophaga sp.; assembly: GCF_019236475.1. Lineage (GTDB taxonomy): Bacteria > Bacteroidota > Bacteroidia > Chitinophagales > Chitinophagaceae > Chitinophaga. The sequence continues at coordinate 175,042 of NZ_JAFAIX010000012.1, read as the reverse complement.
TAAATCAATAGTAGCTGCAATCACTGCGTAAGAAGGGGCCAGCATCCAACCGATCACCGGTAGGATAAAGAACAGGTAAAATACAATACCATTTCCCAATGCCATCCCTCTATGCTGACGTATAAACGCAATACTTTCCGACATGTTCATTCTGTGACGTTCGCAACTATAATCCATCATAGAGAAACCATAGAAATAACACTCTATGAAGAATCCAATCATAGGCGTAATCCAGCCTACAACCGGGATAAACGATACCAGTAATAATATGAGGATGGCGGCAGTCTGGTATACCATATTACGACAAGACATTTTCACACCTCTCCAAATATCCGCCAGCAACTGTTTTCCGCTGAAAGGGAAGTCCCTGTTTTCCAGGATGGCTTCTGTTTTTTCAGAGAGATAAGAGAATACAGGGGAGCCCAGTATCAAGAATAAATACTTGAAATAAGCCACATATAGGAAGAGAAGGATAATACGTATGCTAAATGCTACGAGTATAAAGAGGAAGCTCACCCAACTGCTAGCCAGATCTTGCACCCATTCCGTGAGATGGAAAAGTTTGGTTAGATATTCCACGAAGTCGCCCGAATATCCCCAAGCAAAATACATTCCTCCTAAAAATAACAGGCAGTAAATGATACCCGGAATTAATATCCACTTCCACAATTTATGCTGCTGGATAAACTGATGCGCTTTACCGTAAGCCTGGAAGGCCGACAGTACCTCTCTGAATGAAAACAAGTTATGAACAGTTTTAGTGTAAAAACAGAATGTCTTTTTCCCCTCTAAAGTTAAGGATGGACGAAACTATTAAAAATCCTCCATAATAATAAACCCGGCCAGTTGGCCGGGTTTATTATTATTAAAATAAGTTGATTTTTTAGAATCGAGGGCAAAGCGTTTTATACTTATTCATCTGATTCTTAGTATGAATGTATATCAAGGAAAGTTCAAGCCCTCCACGATAATTGGACGCAGGTTTCAGACTGGAAACGTTTGTATCGTAAGACAATCCTACTTGGAAACCTTTAATCTCCATGCCGATGTAAGGGATAATGGCATCTTTCAAACGATACCAGCTACCCACATAAAATACAGTTGGGTTATCGTCCATATCTGTGAGCGTAAAGCCATAGGCGCCACCAAAAGTGAACTCTGTAGCAGTACTTTGTTTCATGTAGAGGACACTAGCGTGTATGCGGTTATTGCCATTGACAGGAGCAGAGCCCCCACCATGGATAGTCCAGCGATAGCTAAGTCTGTTCTGTGTGATGTTCATGAAAGACTCCGTAGGCTGGGTAATATGATAGTAAGATGCACCCATGTAGATGTTGGAGGATTGCCCAATCAGCCCGTTATAAAGAATACCGATATTTGGATCGAAATAGGAAATCTTTGGGTTGATTAATGTTTCTCCACTGGGAATGGATGGGTTATATCCGTTATTATCTATCTGGTTTTCAAATCTTAATTTTTCGTTATCTACCCTTTTCTGCACAAAGGTTCCCTGTAATCCGATGGCTAAAGTATGGTTTCCTTCCGGATCCAACCCTTTATGGTAAGCGGTACTCATACTGACATAGCTGGAAGTAAGGGCCCCGCCGCCAGTTCTGTCGTACATGGCCATAAAGCCAACACCCCAGATATCTGTATAGGAAATTGTATTTTTTAAGATGCCAAAATCCGCCGCCATGGTTCCTGTCACAAAGGGAGTGGAAATACTTCTCCATTGTGATCTGTAGTTGCCGGATAGGCGATAATCCCCTGAGAATAAACCTGTAAAAGCAGGGTTAAGCGTCATAGGAGATGCAAAAAATTGTGAGAAGTGCGGATCTTGCGCCCGCAAGGAATTCAAACTGAAGAATATGGTCAGGAATAGTAAAGCTCTTTTCATAAGGATAAGCTTGTAGCATAGGGTTTATGCAATAATGGTGAAGGTACGCCAATTAAGTCATATTTCAAATTAAATCCATGTATAGAAGGATTCATGCGCATAAAAAAACGGATATACGAAATTGACCACATAATCAACCTCGTATATCCGTTAAACGTAAAACGGTACTTATTGTTGTATTTTATTTCCGAAAGCGAGATCGCCGGCATCGCCCAGCCCTGGAACGATGTAACCTTTAGCGGTCAGTTCATCGTCTATATCTCCAGCCCAGATAGTGATATTGCCTTTGGTGTTTCTGATCACATATTCAATACCCACGGTACAAGCGATAGCTACTACCAAGTGAATATGGGAAGGCTTTCCGATTTCTTGCAGGTGTTCGATGGTTTTCACCAGAGATGCACCTGTAGCCAGCATAGGATCTGAAAGGATAAGTACATTCCCTTCAATAGAAGGACTGCTGACATACTCCAAGCTGATATCGAAAGAACCATCGTGATTATGCTTACGGTAAGCAGATACGAATGCATGGTCAGCTTTATCGAAATAGTGCAGCAAACCCTGATGCAGTGCGAGTCCTGCGCGAAGAATAGTAGCCAGTACTGGCTGTTCTTTCAATACGCGGCAGTTTGCAATACCCATAGGGGTGGTGATATCTTTCTCTACATATTCCAGCGTTTTGCTGATTTCGTAAGCAGCTACTTCACCCAGGCGCTCCATATTGCGTCTGAAACGCATACGGTCGTGCTGAACATCTACGTTTCTGATCTCACTGAGCCATTCACCTACCAGCGAATTAGTTTCACTTAAATTAATTATCATTTGCTTATCCTTTGAGGCGGCAAATTACCGAAAATTGTTGATTGCTTACCTTTTCAGCAGCATTGCTTTTTTGACCAACTGAAGGTACTCGCTTCTGTAACCTTCTGGATCTTCTCCACGGGTATTGGCAGCCCATTTCAGCACCTTATCATAGGTGGCGTCGCCCTGGAAGGCTGATTCCCGTAATATCTGTCCGAATGCGGCCACAGAGGCGGCCAGACGGAAATCGGCACTCATATCGTCAAATGCCTTAGGTTGATATCTTAACACCTCCTGTACAAGGCTGCTGGTATTGGAGTCTGGCTGTTTATATCTCATTTTAACAGTCAATATTTCGGACCTGTTGCCCAATACCTGTGCTTGCTGATATTTCAGTGGATCTACCCAGTTCACTGTTGAACCAGCCTGCCCTGTAGGAATGATTTCATACAAGGCAGTTACCGTATGACCCGCGCCCATGTCACCGGCATCTTTCTGATCATTATTGAAATCCTCTGCCTGTAATATCCTGTTCTCATAGCCTACTAACCTGTACGCCTGCACGAAATTCGGATTGAATTCTACTTGTAATTTCACATCTTTCGCAATGGTGAAAAGGGTTCCACCGAATTCTGTTACAAATATTCTCCTGGCTTCTTCAAAATTATCTATATAAGCATAGTTACCATTCCCTTTATCGGCGAGTGTTTCCAAATTATCATCTTTCAGGTTGCCCATACCGAAACCCAGTACAGATAAGAATATACCGCTTTTCTTTTCTTTCTCTATCAAGCGTTCTAATTCGCCTGTATTGGATACGCCTACATTGAAATCCCCGTCTGTAGCAAGAATAACCCTGTTATTGCCTTTGGGTTGGAAATTTTGTTGCGCTATTTTATAAGCCAACTCAATCCCTTCACCACCGGCAGTAGATCCGCCAGCAGAGAGGTTTTCCAGGGCTTCTTTGATTTTTATTTTTTTATCTCCGGAGGTAGATGGCAGCACCATACCGGCAGCGCCCGCATATACTACGATAGACACCTTATCTTGTGGACGTAATTGCTCTACCAGCGCGCTAAATGCTTTCTTTACTAGGGGCAGCTTGTTATATTCATCCATAGAACCGGAAACATCGATCAAGAAAACCAGGTTGCTAGGAGGAAGATTTTTGGATTCCACGGTCTTACCCTGAATACCGATACGTACCAACTGATGTTTGGTGTCCCATGGACAGTTGCTCATATCGGCTATTATGGCCACTGGATCTTTCCCTTTGGGCTGTGGATAATGATAATCGAAATAATTGATCATTTCTTCTACCCGTACTGCATCTGCGGGAGGTAGATCTCCCTGGTTAATAAACCTTCTGACATTGCTATAGGAAGCCCTGTCTACATCCGCGCTGAATGTACTTAAGGGCTGATCTTTCACGGCATGAAAGATATTTTCATTGATAGCGGAATAAGACTCTGTGGAAACATCTTTAGTAATGATGGGAGGAGTATAATACATTTTCGCAGTGTAGTTATTAGCTGCTACATCTGCGGTCACATTCCCACGGCGTTGCATAGTGGTAACAGGGGCTGCTTGGGGGGGAGGAGGTGGAGCCATGGGCTCTGGACAATTTATTTTATCCTTATGGTGGAAGATCCTTTTTGCCGGACGGGCCACCATATTCACATTGATATTATTGACGCCCTTGTTTACCATGATTTCCAGGCGCGGATAGCCAGTAGCAATAATTTCGATTTTGGTAGACACGGTTCCGATTTTCAACTGCCAATGCCCCTGTTTATCGGTGGCGGTCATATTGTCGGTTCCTTTTTCTCTCACCACAGCATTGACAATGGCAGCCCGGGTGAGACTATCCCTGACAACTCCTGTAACCATTCTTGATTGAGCCATGGCATTGAGTTGTACCAGGAAGACGGCGATAAAAAGTGCAATATATCTTTTCATGACAGTAAGTTTTTCTGTCTCTAGGATGCAATCAATATCTCTGATTCCATAAACAGGCCAAAAAAAAACTTTCCACAGAAGCAATTACCTTTGCTGAAATTTTTTTCAGATGGTATATAATGTAATCGGCACTATGTCAGGCAGTTCCCTGGATGGGCTGGATATTGTGTTTGCGGAACTGACAGAGGTACGTGGACAATGGACATACGCGATCAAGGCTTCTGAAAGTCTTCCCTACGAGCCGGAATGGGTGGAAAAACTGGCCAATGCTATTCATCTGCCAGCCCGTGAATATTTACTGTTGCATAGCGAATACGGTCATTACAATGGCCATCGTATCAAACAATTTATTGAAAATAATAACCTGGATCATAAAGTTCATTTCATCGCTTCTCATGGTCATACAACTTTTCATATACCAGGAGGGAAGATGACTGCCCAACTGGGCGATGGGGCTGCTATTGCTGCCGTAACGGGATTACCTGTTATCAGTGATTTACGCGCAATGGATATTGCCCTCGGCGGACAGGGAGCGCCTATCGTTCCTATAGGTGAGAAATTCCTCCTGCCAGGATACCAATATTGGCTGAACATTGGCGGTATTGCCAATATCTCTGCTAACCTGCCGGATGGATATGTTGCCTTTGATATTTGTCCTGCTAATCGTGTCTTGAACGGATTGGCAGCAGCATTGAACCGTCCGTATGATGAAGGCGGACAACTGGCTGCTGGCGGCGTTATGGATGAGACCCTGCTGGCTACCCTCAATGCCCTACCTTATTACGCGGAATCATGGCCTAAATCGTTGGCTAATGACTTCGGAACAGATACCATTCTGCCAATGATCGAATCATTGCGCATTTCTGTGCAAGGAAAACTAGCTACTTATGTGGCGCATATCGCAGACCAGATAGCGAAATCTGCTGCTGCCCTGAAAGCAAAAATGGCAGATCCAGCAGCCCCTGCTAAAATGTTGATTACAGGTGGTGGCGCGTTCAATACTTTCTTAGTAAATTCTATCCGCGAACAGTTGGAACCGCTCAATATTGAAGTGGAAATTCCAGATGAATTAACTATCAGCTTCAAAGAAGCATTGGTAATGGCACTGATTGGCGCTTTACGCTGGAGACAAGAGGAAAATGTGCTGTCTTCTGTTACAGGCGCAAGCCGCGATAGCATTGGTGGCGCACTGTGGATTAACTAATCAGATAAAGGATATCAAAAATCTGATTTTCATCAATATTGCCCATAGGAAATGAAGGCAAAATACTGCTATCTGTCGTCCCTGCCCATCGGGCAGGGGAACGAAAAATATGCAAAAGGGGGTGACGTCCCAGACTTCACCATTGGGCAGATATTCATCAATATTGCCCAAAGGAAATAAAGCCATAACACTACTGCCTGTCGTCCCTGCCCATCAGGCAGGGACGATGAAAAAATAAAAAGTGGGATTGTCGTCGCAGACGACAATCCCACTTTTTTATACAGCTTTTTTATATAGCGGTAAATGAAAACGTATCACCATCAAATAACCCTAGATCACTGAGTTTAAGATGTGGAATCACCAACAAAGCCATAAAGGAAAGCGTCATGAAAGGAGAGGCCAGCGTAGAACCGGCGGCTTTCGCTGCTTTATCTAGGGCACTGTATTTGGAAGCAATCGTATAGCCGTCTAGGTTAGACATCAAACCTGCCACAGGTAAAGGCAGAATATCTGTAACACCATTGCTGACAATGCTCACGCCCCCTTGGGCTGCTATAACAGCATTCACGGCAGCGCAGATACTTTCATCGTCAGTTCCCACCGCAATGATATTGTGACTGTCGTGGGCCACAGAAGAGGCTATCGCGCCAGCTTTCAGACCAAATCCCTTAATAAATGCAAGGGCAGGAGCCGACTCTCTGTAACGATTTACTACAGTGAGTTTCAGCACATCCTGGGAGGTGTCGCTAACGAGATTGTTGTTGATTGGATGAAGGATAGATTGTAATTTATTGGTTATCAGTTCTCCTTCTATGGCGCCTATCACCTGCACCGTCTTTTCTTTTTCTACACATTCAATCCGGAAATCCGCTACCGACTTAGGATTGCAAGAAAAATTATTCACTGTTTCCGCTGGAATGGATGGAATTAAGGTTTTACCGTTCTCTGCTACTTTGGTACCATTGATCCAGGTACCGAGGATGTTGAAATCCTGGAGATTGTCTACCATTATGAAATCTGCCGCATCTCCTTCGCGCAGCAAGCCATTATCCAATTTATAGTGAAGTACTGGATTCACACAGGCAGCTCTCAATACTTTGAACAGGTCTATACCATGTGCCAGTGCACGTTTTACGAGTTGATTGATATGTCCTTCCTCCAGGTTATCCGGATGTTTATCATCGCTACAGAACATCATTTTTTCATAATGTTCCGACATCAATGGAATGAGCGCTTCAAAGTTTTTTGCTGCGCTGCCCTCGCGAATGAGGATATGCATGCCATAGGAAAGCTTTTCTGCGGCTTCTTCCAGAGTAAAACACTCATGGTCTGTGCTGATACCTGCATGGATGTATTTTCGGGCATCTTCGCCTCTCAGTCCGGGTGCATGGCCGTCTACAGGCTTATTAAGGGCTTTGGCAGCCGCTATTTTGGCCATTACTTCTGGATCGTTATGTAGTACCCCTGGGAAATTCATCATTTCCGTCAGGTATTTGATATCGTCCCTTTCCAGTAGTTGGGCCACATCGGAAGCGCTTACGATAGCCCCCGCCGTTTCAAAGGTAGTAGCAGGTACACAGGAAGGAGCGCCAAAATTGAATTTAAAGGGGACCTGTTTCCCATTTTCCAGCATATATTCCACACCTGGCACACCCATCACGTTAGCAATTTCATGCGGGTCACTGATGGTGGCTACTGTACCATGAACCACTGCTAGTCGCGCAAACTCAGACGGGATCAGCATGGAGCTTTCCACATGTACGTGAGCATCAGTAAATCCGGGCATCAGGAAGGTATCGCATGACTTTTCCAGCCGGGTTATTTTATGGATGCGACCGTCCTGCACTTCCAGTTGTGCTGGGTATATTTCCCCCTGGAGTATATCCACGAGGTTAGCGGTGATTTCAAAGCTATTCATGGTGTAAATCTAAGGATTAGCACGGAGTTTGACAGAAAGCATCAGAGAGGAAAGTGATGGATATGATTTTATATTATCTTTAGTTGATTAAATTTCTTTTATGCAAGCATTCAAATACTTCAGTGTAATGGTCGTGATGCTGTTCGCATCAGCCACTGCATCGTTTGGACAAACCCTAACCGATATTCTGAATAAGCATTACGCCGCAATGGGTGGGATTGCCAAAATATCTGGCATCAAATCTCAATATGTTGAAGGTGTAACAATGGCTCAGGGCCAGGAAATCCCCTTTAAAAGATGGGGTGTGAACAATAAATCCATGCGCCTAGAATTTGATGTAATGGGAACCAGCAATGTACAGGTAGTAAACCAGAAATCAGGTTGGATTTTCATGCCGATTATGGGACAAATGAGTCCAGAGGATATGGATTCTTCCACTTTCACCGCCATGAAAGGCTTATTAGATGTATCTGGCAGCGAATTGTATGATTACGCAGCCAAAGGCAAAACCTTAACTTATATGGGTAAAGATTCCGTAAACGGAAAACCGGCCTATAAACTGAAAGTGACCACCAAAGAGGGGAATGTAGGTTATGTATACCTGGATGCAGGAACTTACTACATTGTACGGGCTAAAAACAGCCTGAATATTGGTGGTAAGGAACAGGAATTAGTATCTGATTTCTCTGAATATCAAAAGAATCCGGAAGGGTACATATATCCGGCTAAGAGCTCTCAGGGTGGTATGATGACAATGGTAATAAACAAGATGGAGGTAAATCAGCCTATGGCAGACAGCCTCTTCATCAAGCCAGTCAAGTAACTCGCAGCAAAAAATTATGTCTGAAAAGGGCTGACCAAATATTGATGGTCAGCCCTTTTTTATAATGATCCTGTGTACTTTAAAGCCCAGGCACTTCTATAAGATACCACTTCTGACTCGTAGTTGTATTCGGATTCGCTTGTGTAGTAACTGCATTATCAGTGGATGATGGCCCTGCATCCATGACTAATTTACTTTTCTTATTTACTACTTTATACAACTTGTTGGCACCGTTATTAAGATATTCCAGGAAAACTATTTCCCATAATTGAGAATCGTTGTTGTTAAATTGATTTTGAACGATGGGGGCTCCCGCAGCAGTAGATTTATTGTAAACATCCAATGCTCGCTGACTCTTCTGATTTTTAATGGTATAGTAGAATTTGCCCTGAGAGGCTTCAATATTGGTGATTACCCACTTTTTACTAGCATCATTGGTGGACGTGATTTGTACGATAGTATCGCCATCCGCAACGCCTCCATTCTTGGGATAAATAACCTTTAAACTGCTATAGGGCTGTATATTGTAAGTACCCGGAGGAGCATTATTGAAGTCTGGAAACACATTGCTTAAGGCTAAGAGTGCCCTGTTTATATCGGTCTGGGCTGAAACAAATTGTAAAGTGTCAGATAATTTCTTCAAGGAATTGCAAAACCTTTTCAGTGCTACAGTATCCATCTTACTCAAAACATTCGGATCAGCAGCGGTAAAAAAAGGTACGTTCAAACGGGCATTTCTTACATTGGAGCAGTCGTTATTGAATACATTCTTTCGCAGGCTATCCACCATAACTATTAGTTGTTGTAATCGGTAGGTATTGGGGGCTGGTGGCCAGGTGAGCCAGTTATAAGCAGCTATCAAGTAAGAAATAGATGGCGGAATATTATCTGGATTAATATCGTAATTAGCGTATTTATTCCAATACTTCAGCATTTTGCAATCACTGAACACTTTTCGGCCTTGTATAGTATCTGACAGAAATTTCTGATTAAAATTTCTGGGGAAACTAGGTGATGTTGTTTCCTGCCATGATGACGTATTAATACCCCAGGCTAATTCGGAGCATAACTGGGCAGGGAGACATAGGCTGTCTTTAGGATCTTTCAATTGATTGAAAGATCCTATCTCAATCTGATATTTTAAGTTGGTATTATCAGGGAAGGTGGTATCCGCTTCTACTGCTACCACAGGATCTTTAATGAAAATTTTGTAGCGGTTGGTATCGGGGTAAATATCTCTTAACCATAACGCGACTTGTTGCTTAAACACAACAGCGGAAATATCAGCTTTTTTACCGTCGTCGATTTTAAAAAGCATATCGAGATCCAGATCAGATGACTGGGACCCTATAACGCTACTTCTGACTGGCGTATTGGTGCCATAGCCACCTACAATTAAGAAACTGAAGGTTGAAAATGTTTTGGGGGAGAACTTGGCGCCAAGCCTGAGTTTTAGGTTGTTAGTGTCGCTGACAATTCTCCCTTTTTGGTACATTAAAACAATACTATCTCTAGCGTTGCTGGTAACAAATTTTGTATAGGAATCAAAATAGGGCTCCAATCTAGCGGCCATTTGCGCTGAAACGGAACCCACAGGGAGAATAAATCCAATAAGGAATAGGGCTACATTAAGGATTAACTTTTTCATGTATTTTTTTTGAGGGTTATGTATAGCTATCAGGATAGCATTTGATTAGCAATATCGTTGGATATACTGCGCTCTGATTGTAGTTGAAAGGGGAGCATATAAAAAGGGGCATACCACATTTTTTATGGTATGCCCCTTTCTTAAATATAGTGATATTACTGGTACGATTTCATCATCTGCTGGGTTTCTTCTTTCATGCGTTTCACAAGGGACGCAGGCTGTAATACTTTCACATTGGCGCCATAGCTGAGCAGCGTCATAATCAGTTCTGGATTGATCACTACATGCAGCGAAATATGACAGGCCGTTTCCGTGTCTTTGATGATTTTCTGGGATGCGTGAATCGGCTGTGTTTTAAGGTATTTTCCTTGTCTTGGTGTAAAGGAAAGCAGCACTTCTTCTGGTTCTCCATCATGCACGGTAATGCCAATAGCATGTTGGAAATAGCTCGCATCATCGAAATTCTTTTGATCAAAGAACTTCATGGTAGGCCACAATTTCACGATACGATCCAGGGCGAAGGTGAGTACAGCGCCGCCGCGGGTTTGCTGGCTTTTACCGATGAGATAAAAGCGGTGTTGGTATTCCCGCAGGTGATAAGGTTCCACCCAGTGTTCTTTGGGCTCATCTCTATCAAAGCTTTGGTAGGCAATGCGAATTACTTCCAGGTTTTTGATAGCATCCACTATTTCCCGAATATGTTCGGCCCCTTTATACTGGGACGTTCTGGTAAAGCGGATAAGGCCCTGGTGCTGAAGTTCATCCCGGTTCATTTTCAAGCTGGCGGCAATCTTCAGGATGGAATCCTCAAACTGCTGAATGACCGGCAAACTGCGAAACTGTTCTAATATACCGATAGCTATTTCCAGGCCTTGTAGGTCGGCTTCTTCAATAGGCATCTGCCCGATGGAATAATTCTCATCAGTATACCGATAGGTTCTGCTACTACGGTCATATACGATAGGCGCCATATAATTCAGCTCCGGGTCCTGTCGCATGTCCTGTATGTCTTTCTGGATGGTACGGGTGGAAATAACGGCATCCATTTTTTCAGAAACGTACTCTATCAGGCTTTCCAGGGTAGGCTCAGGCAATCGTTTATTCCGTAATCGTTCATCTATCCAGCGATATCGCGATACGGCGTCTTTATTTTTTGGCACAAACAAAAAATTTGGTTTAAAAATACAGAAAACTTTTTCACTACGCATATCCCTTGCGTAACGGGCGAGTAGATTTGTATTGTAATTAAATCTGAAGGCAATGACCACAGCACGAACTACTACCAGCACTCGGCAGCCTCTTCATATCGGCGCCATTCTGCAGCAGGTAACCTGGCTGGAGAAAGAAGAGATTGCAGAAGAGAAAGGAAAAATTATCGCAATGCCGGTATCGCCGGCGGGGCCCGAGCAACCTGGGCTTCCTCCCGCAGCCAGAAAAGCGATCAACAAGAAGATCAGGCAGTGTGTCAAAAACCTGGAAGGAAATTACGACCTATACCTTGGATACCTAGAGCTCGAGCTGGATGATGCTGCTGCCCGACAAGAAGCAGATCTGGCGGATGATATGAAATTCAGCCTGGCCTATTATGCCTGGCAGTTGCATCACTCGGCTTAAATTGTATTAAAAAATTATTAAAAGCCCGGCCTGTTATATGAAGGGCCAGCCGCAAGCTAAACTGCTGGTTTGTAGGCGCCCCGGAAGTTTGTTGACCCAGTAACGGCCTGGCTCTCATTAGTTTTATCCAGATGAATTAACCCTTATTTGTCCTTGTTTGTACCCTTTTGTTTGTTAACCCCAAAACTTCCGTTCATCACAATTCGTTTGAAAAAAAATAAAAAGTTCCTTTAAAGTCTATAACATTTGTAGGAAAGTCCTATTTTTGAATGCGTAATTCGTAAATTATATAACTATGAGTTTAAGACTTGGAGATACCGCTCCCAATTTTACCGCTAAAACGACATTAGGAGAAATAAATTTTTACGATTACCTTGGGGATAGCTGGGGAGTATTATTTTCGCACCCTGCGGATTTTACACCAGTTTGTACTACCGAGTTAGGTAAAACAGCACTCTTAAACGGTGAGTTCGCAAAACGCAACGTGAAAGTGCTCGCCCTCAGCGTGGATCCACTGGATAAACACAATAGCTGGATAGGTGATATCAACGAAACACAAAATTGTGACGTGAATTTCCCTATCATCGCTGACGAAGACAAAACAGTGGCCAACCTGTATGGCATGATTCATCCTAATGCGTCCGAAACTTTTACTGTCAGATCCCTGTTTATCATAGGACCAGACAAAAAAGTGAAACTGACAATCACTTACCCTGCTTCTACCGGAAGAAACTTCCACGAAGTACTTAGAGTAATTGATTCCCTCCAGCTCACAGCTCAGTATAGCGTTGCTACACCTGCTGACTGGAAAGATGGTGAAGATGTTATCGTTACGGCAGCAGTGCCTACCGCAGACATCCCAGAACGTTTTCCGAAAGGCCACAAAATCATTAAGCCTTATCTGAGAACAACACCACAACCTAACAAATAATTATACCGGAGCCTCACTCCACCACCAGGTGTAGGTTTTGTCCGATAAAGATTTTTTAATGGTTGGTTTTTGATTTTTACGAAACGGGGATTTTTCCCCGTTTTTTTTATGCCTGGAAGGAAGGCTTTTATGTCATGTGGCGCCTTCGGCGCCACATGACATAAAAGGGCCCGTGGTCGCAGACAACGGGCCCTTTTAATAAAAAAATAATGCTATACTATCGCTTATGCTTACGCAGTTGATTCAATACCGCAGCCATATCCTTCGGTAATGGGGCTTCCACGGAAACCACCTGACCAGACTGATCTTTAAACTCCAGCATCGCTGCATGTAAGGCCAATCGGCTCAGTAAGGGCCTTTCTTCCTCTACATACTTACCCAGCTTGAATTTCTTCTTAATGGTGGATAATTTCACCGGCTCCCCGTTACCATAGAATTCATCTACCGCAATCGGATGACCCAAATGCTTCATGTGAACCCTGATCTGGTGCGTACGACCAGTATGAATCTGCATTCTCACGAGGCTAAACAGCCCGAAATCCTCCAGCACTTCATAATCCGTGAGAGAAGGTTTCCCTTTCCGGTTCGTTACCATTTTCCCTTTCTGCACAGGATGCTCCATAATCGGCTCATCCACACTGCCTTTACTAGGAATCAGTTGCCCATTAACAATACCCAGGTAGAATTTCTTCACATCCCTGCTTTCAAAGAGCTGCGAATAATATTTATGGGCAGTTTCATTGCGGGCAAACAGGATAATACCACTAGTATCACGATCCAGTCTGTGCACGGTATATATCTCACCAAATGCCTTCTTCATCATGGAAATGAGTGAAGTCAGTTCATTATCATGACGGTCAGGTAATGTTAGTACTCCCGACGGTTTGTTCACGATAATATAATCCGGTGTTTCTACTATTATATGCTCTTCTATGCGCATCAAATACCGTTCTGTTGGTTATTTTTTGAAATGTTTCAGCAGGATAACTTCTTTCTCTGAAAGAAAACGCCATTGACCGCGGTTCAGGGTCTTTTTAGTCAGACCAGCATACATCACGCGATCCAGCTTCTCCACATTGTATTCCAAGTGTTCGAAAATACGACGCACGATACGGTTCTTACCACTGTGGATTTCAATACCTACTTGCTTTTTATCTTTTGGATCTACATATCCCAATGCATCTACCAGGGCTACGCCATCTTCGAGGGTAACACCTGCTATGATTTTCTCAAAATCTGCTTTGGTGAGCGGCTTGTCCAGCTCTACTTGATAGATCTTTTTGATATTATGTTTCGGATGCGCCAGTGTCTGCGCCAGTTCACCGTCGTTGGTGAGGAGCAGCAGACCGGAAGTATTGCGGTCCAGGCGACCTACTGGATATACACGTTCATCTTCCACCGCATCTTCGATGAGCTCCATTACGGTTTTACGACCTTCTGGATCATCAGTAGTGGTGATATAACCTTTCGGTTTATTGAGGAGGATATATACCAGGTTTTTTTGCAGGGTGATTTTCTTCTCCAACAATGCGATGTTATCTTTCGCTGTTACTTTGGTAGCTGGTTCTTTCACCACCATACCATTTACGGTAACCTTTCCTTCACGGATATAATCAACTGCTTTTCTGCGAGAGCAAAGACCACAGTGCGCAATAAATTTATTCAGCGGCATTTCGCCTGGGCCGAAAGTGCTTGCCTTACCTTCTTTCGCAGTTTTGCTTTCTTTTTTGAAAGCAGGTGCTTCAGAAGAACCTTTTGATTTGATAGGGGTGCGACGTCTTTCGTGTTTGTCAGCAAAACGATCATTTACGCGATCAAAGAATTTCTTGCGGTTGAAGCCACTAGGTGTTTCTTTTGCGTTTTTACTGGTTTTGTCATTACGATCGCCATGGAAGGAGCTCTCATTTTCAGATGAATAGTTATCCTTCTTACGGTGAGTCGGTTTATCAGTATCGAAAGAACGTTTGCGGAATGCAGGTTTTTCGTCAGATTTATCGCTGTCGAAAGAACGTTTGCGGAATGCAGGTTTTTCGTCAGATTTATCCTTGTCGAAAGAACGTTTGCGGAACGCAGGTTTTTCGTCAGATTTATCGCTGCCAAAAGAACGTTTGCGGAATGCAGGTTTTTCGTCAGATTTATCACCGCCGAAAGTACGTTTACGAAATGCTGGTTTTTCGTCAGCTTTGTCGTTATCGTCGGAGCGTTTGCGGAAAGTTGGTTTATCACCAGGCTTATCGCTACCAAAAGTGCGTTTGCGAGGAGCTTTGCCTTCTTCGGAAGAACCGAAGCTGCGTTTGCGTGGCGACCTGTCGTCGCGATTGTCATCTTTTGCAGATGCTCTTCCGGGCCTTTCGCCATCGAAGGAAGGGCGGTTGCGGTTGCCTGCTGCCGGCTTTTCTTGTTTGCCGGATTTATTTTCTTTAAAAGGAGAAAAACCTTTACTAGCAGGTAATTTTTTCTTCATAAATTATTATTGATTGAAGGCCATGGGTACATGGCCGGCGTAATTTTAGTTTTATTCTCTTGACTTAACCTTTATTGGCCAGTTGACCGCAGGCGGCATCGATATCTTTTCCGCGGCTACGACGTAATCTAGCATTCACACGGTTTTTCGCGAGGTATTCCATGAACTGTTCTGCTTTAAGGGCATCTGGTTTACGGAATTGTGCATTGTCGATCGGGTTATATTCGATAATATTTACCAGATCCGCAGGTACCTGACGATAAATTTTGATGAGTTCGTCAGCATCTTGTTTGCTATCGTTGAAGTTATCGAAGAGGATATATTCAAATGATATTTCGTTGCCGGTAGCTTTATAGAAGTAATTGAGTGCGTCTATCAATTCTTTTAAACTATTGGTATCATTGATAGGCATGATTTCGCTGCGTTTTTTATCATTGGCAGCGTGTAAGGACAAGGCCAGATTGAATCTTACCTTATCGTCTCCAAGTTGGCGAATCATTTTGGCTACACCAGCCGTAGAAACGGTAATGCGTTTAGGAGACATACCTAAACCATCGGGAGCAGTGATACGTTCGATCGCCTGGAGTACATTGCGATAGTTCAATAAAGGCTCGCCCATACCCATAAAAACGATATTGGTGAGCTTTTTACCATATGCATCCATAGCCTGTTTGTTGATCAGGGCCACTTCATCGTAAATTTCATCGAAGTCCAAGTTGCGTTTACGGGCCATATAGCCAGTAGCGCAGAATTTACAGCTAAGGCTGCAACCTACCTGGGAAGATACACAGGCCGTCTGACGAGTGTCTGTAGGAATTAACACACCTTCTACCAGGTGCGTGTCATGCAGTTTGAAACGACTTTTAATAGTGCCGTCGTTGCTGTGTTGGGTGGCATCCACCTGTACGGCTGGCAGCACGAAATGTTCTTCCAGTTTGTGACGTAAATCTTTAGACAGGTTGGTCATGTCATCGAAGGAGGTTGCATGACGCAGCCACAGCCATTCGTATACCTGCTTTGCACGAAAAGCTTTCTCCCCAATGGATCCGAAATATTCCTGTATTTGTGGCAAACTTAAATGCCGGATGTTCTTCTTGTCAGACTTCATTATTGACCTTTAAATAAGCAATTGGCTGCCCTTACGGCAGTCGAAAAGTAACGGCAAAGGTACTGAAAATCATCGACAGTTATCGTTAACCAACTGCAAATGGACCTAAAATGACAGAGAGATACGTGTCTCACTAACAATAATTTATAAATATTAATTTTTTATAGGGAGACAACATTTGCTCCAACTGACACCGTTTTTGAGGATTTTATTGGCGGTTTTAGATGAAATACTTTAATTGCATTTACCGTTTTACTCACCAAAACAAACTGTTTTATCAACATGCAATCTGCCTATATCGTTGATGCGGTCAGAACTCCCATAGGGCGTTATGGCGGCGCATTGGCCACTGTCCGTCCGGATGATATGTTCGCCCACCTGATTAAAGCATTGATGAAAAGAAATGCTTCCATTGATCCGTCCGTCATTGAAGATGTGATTTGCGGCGCTGCCAACCAGTCTGGCGAGGATAACCGTAACGTAGCCCGCATGTCGGCGCTCCTAGCCGGACTGCCTGTAACGGTAGCCGGAAATACGGTTAATCGGCTCTGTGCCAGCAGTTTACAAGCCATCATGGATGCTGCCAGGGGTATTATGTGCGGTGATGGAGATATTTACATCGCCGGCGGTGTGGAAAGCATGACCCGTGCGCCTTTCGTGATGCCTAAATCCGATAGCGCCTTTGGCCGGAAACCAGAAATTTATGATACTACACTAGGCTGGCGCTTTACCAACAAAGCACTGGCAGATATGTATTACCCTTTTTCGATGGGAGAGACGGCGGAAAATGTGGCCAAACAATGGAAAATCAGTCGAGAAGACCAGGATGTTTTTGCTTTAGGTAGTCAGCGCAGGTACAAAGCTGCACTGGAGGCAGGAAAATGGGAAAAGGAAATCATCCCGGTGGAAATACCAGGAAAAGGGGGCAGCACCTTGGTATCCAAGGATGAACATCCGCGGGATACCACACTGGAAAAGCTTTTCGCATTAAAACCCGCGTTCGCAAAAGACGGTACAGTAACAGCCGGTAACTCTTCCGGCATTAATGACGGAGCAGCAGCATTGTTGGTAGTATCAGAAAAAGCGGTGAAAGATTTTGGTCTGAAACCTATTGCCCGTGTGGCAGCTATGGGCGTAGCGGGCGTAGATCCTTCTATCATGGGCATCGGCCCTGTACCAGCTACCAAGAAAGCCTTACAACATGCAGGCCTCACCGTAGCCGATCTGGGCTTGGCAGAACTGAACGAGGCTTTCGCTTCGCAAACACTGGCTTGTATACACGATTTGGGCCTCAGTGATGAACTGGTAAATGTGAATGGTGGCGCGATTGCCATCGGGCATCCATTGGGAGGCAGTGGGGCTAGAATCAGTACTACTTTGTTGTATGAAATGCAGCGCAGATCTCAGGTGAAGTACGGACTGGCTACGATGTGTATCGGCGTAGGGCAGGGAGCAGCGATTATATTCGAACGACTGTAAATAAAAACGAGCGGTCGGACATTACGTCCGGCCGCCCGCTGATGGCAAGCAAAAAAAGGGTCGTTACAGACAAATTTGTTTCTCCGTCATCATTTTGCGGAGATTGATAAGCCCATACCGCATACGACCTAATGCGGTATTGATACTGACCTGCGTGAGGTCTGCAATTTCTTTGAAGCTCAGTTCTGCGTAATGCCGCAGGATAATCACTTCCCTTTGTTCTTCAGGAAGCATGTCCAGCATGCGTCTAACGCGATCATGGCTCTGTCTTACGATGATCTTTTCTTCAGCGCAAGCGTCACTGAACCCTAGTACATCGAAAATGTCTTTGTCATCGCCCGTCTTAATCATCGGCGTTCGCTTAACTTTTCGGAAGTGGTCTACGCAGAGATTGTGTGCAATACGCATGGCCCAGGGAAGGAATTTTCCTTTCTCGGTATAGCGTTCGGCGCGGATAGTATCAATAATTTTGATAAAGGTGTCCTGGAAGATATCTTCAGCCAGGTAGGGATCTTTGACTAGCAACAGGATAGAAGTATATACTTTATCCTTATGACGAGAGACCAGTTCTTCCAATGCAGAAGAGTGACCTTTCTTAAAAAGGGTAATCAATTGCTCGTCGCACAACTTGTACATTATTTGCATAAACTTCTACAACTAGACGGGTTAGTAAAATGATTATACGGACTTTACAGCCTCTTGGTTGTTTAAAATGTTAAGTAGAGTTTATGCGATAGCGTGAAGTTTAGGTGAAAATTAGAATTTTGGTATCCAGATACTCAGAATATATCAAGTCCTATGCAAATATAATAGAATACTTCAATAAAACAAATAATAAAAAAAACCGCTCAATTCCAGTAAAATAGCAGCCTTCAGCCGTTTCTGTGCTAAAGAATCAGCCGTTGATTTTGCTAATAGGGGGTTAGTAAAATGCTAATTACTTTAGTAACATCTTTTACCTTAAATTTGTTCTGTAATGGGTACAAAAGTTAAAAAACAGGAAACAGTTGTTGTTCCTCAGGTAGTTGCCCCTCAGGACAGCATTTTCATAAAAGGCGCCAGGGTACACAATCTCAAGAATGTGAGTGTGTCAATTCCCCGCAGCAAACTGGTGGTAGTTACAGGGGTATCCGGTTCCGGGAAATCTTCCCTCACCATGGATACACTCTACGCGGAAGGGCAACGCCGCTACGCAGAAAGTTTAAGTGCCTATGCCAGGCAGTTTCTCATGCGTATGAACAAGCCGGATGTAGACTATATCAAAGGTATCTGCCCGGCCATCGCCATCGAACAAAAAGTAATCACCCGCACACCCCGCTCTACAGTGGGTTCCATGACGGAAATCTATGACTATTTACGCCTCCTCTTCGGAAGAGTTGGGAAAACGTATTCCCCCATCTCCGGACAAGAAGTGAAAAAGAATGAAGTCAGTGATGTGGTGGACTATATCACAAAACTTAAAGCAGGTACGAAAGTCTTGCTACTAGTGCCTTTCCGGCGCCATGCAAAACGAGATGCCGCGGAAGAGCTGAATATACTCTTACAGAAAGGTTTCTCCCGACTTTACTCACCTGCAGCCGAAGGAAACGGATTGCTCCGTATCGAAGACTTGCTGGAAGCCAAAAAGCCAGCAGTGCCTAAAGATGCTTGGGTGCTAATAGATCGTTTGGTGGCTAAAGATTTTGATGAGGACGACAAACATCGTATAGCCGATAGCGTTCAAACCGCTTTCTATGAAAGTGAAGGCGATTGTTACCTGGAAATAGATGGTAAGGAGATGAAACATTTCTCCAACCGCTTTGAACTGGATGGAATGCAGTTTGAAGAACCAGTTCCTAACTTGTTTTCTTTCAATAATCCATACGGCGCATGTCCTACCTGCGAAGGTTTCGGACAAGTGCTGGGTATCGATGCCGACCTGGTCATCCCAGACAAACGGTTAAGCGTATACGAAGGTGCAGTAGCACCATGGAGAGGAGAGAAAATGGGCGAGTATAAAGAAGCCCTAATAAAGGCTTCCCGTAAATCAGGCTTCCCTGTTCATAAACCAATTGCAGATCTCTCTGATGAACAATACCAGTTATTGTGGACCGGGAATGAACATTTCTACGGTATCAATGAGTTCTTCAAAATGGTGGAACAAAACCTGTACAAGGTGCAATACCGGGTATTACAGGCCCGTTACCGCGGACGTACTACCTGTCCTGATTGCGGCGGTGGCAGATTGCGCAAAGAAGCCCTCTACATTAAAGTAGGCGGTAAAAATATTGCTCAACTGGTAGACATGCCAGTAGGTGATCTCGCTGTATGGTTTGATCAACTAGATCTCAGTGAGTTTGATCAGCAAGTAGGGAAGCGTATCCTCGTTGAAATACATCATAGGCTAAAAACTTTACTGGACGTTGGCTTGGGATATCTTACCCTCAACCGTGTAGCCAATACCCTCTCTGGTGGGGAAAGTCAGCGTATACAACTGACCCGCTCTCTGGGCAGTAATCTCACCAACTCTATGTATATCCTGGATGAACCGAGTATTGGTCTACATGCTAGGGATACACACAGATTGATTCAAGTACTGAAAGAATTACGTGACTTAGGTAATACCGTTATCGTGGTAGAACACGATGAACTGATGATGGAAGAAGCCGACTATATCATCGATATGGGGCCGCTGGCAAGCCATCTGGGAGGAGAAGTGATTTTTGCGGGTACCTATCCGGAGATTCTACAGGATCCTAAAAGCTTGACAGGCCGTTATCTCAACGGAACTTTAAGTATAGACCCTCCTGCGAAAGTCCGGAAGTGGAAAAAGGCGATTACCGTTGAAGGCGCTCGTCAACACAACTTAAAGAATATCACTGTAGATTTTCCACTGAATATCCTTACGGTGGTGAGTGGCGTGAGCGGTTCCGGTAAAACCACGCTGGTGAAGCAAATTCTATATCCTGCGTTGATGAAATTAAAGGGAGAATTTGCGGAAAGAGTAGGGAATTTCCGCGGCCTGAAAGGCGCCATGGATGATGTTACCCAGATTGAAATGGTGGACCAAAACCCAATTGGTAAATCTTCCCGTTCCAATCCTGTTACTTACATCAAAGCATACGATGAAATCCGTGATCTGTATTCAAAACAACCATTGAGTAAGATGAGAGGATTTCAACCTAAACATTTCTCTTTCAACGTAGATGGCGGTCGTTGTGATGCTTGTAAAGGAGAGGGAGAAGTGGTGGTGGAGATGCAGTTCCTCGCAGACGTGCATCTGACTTGCGAAAGCTGTAATGGCAAACGCTTTAAAGATGAAGTACTAGAAGTAACTTATAAGGGCAAGAATATCTATGATGTCCTGGAAATGGGTGTGGACGAGGCGTTGGAGTTCTTTAAGGATGAAAAGGATGTATGTAATAAAATCCGTCCGCTGAGTGATGTAGGTTTAGGTTATGTGAAGCTGGGCCAGAGTAGCGATACTTTGTCCGGTGGAGAGGCACAACGTGTGAAACTGGCGTCTTTTCTGGGTAAGGGCAAGGCACAAGGGCATATCCTCTTTATCTTCGACGAACCTACTACCGGTTTGCACTTCCATGATATCCAGAAGTTGTTGAATTCCTTTAACGCCCTGATAGACCAAGGACATAGCGTGCTGGTAATTGAGCATAACATGGATGTGATCAAGAGTGCCGATTGGGTAATAGACCTGGGACCTGAAGGAGGTGCTGGTGGCGGAAATCTGCTGTACGCCGGAGTACCAGAAGGCTTGAAGAAAGTAAAAGAAAGCTACACAGGACAATTCCTATAAAAGATCTCTCTAAAAATAAATGATAAAGGCTGATCCTCACAGGATTAGCCTTTATTATGACACATAAGTAAATGTCAGCAAACGATGGCATTTATATCTCCCTAACCCCCAAACAACCTATATATGACAGGCAAATACCGTTTTTACAAAACCCCCGAGCATAAATGGTTTATTGATATCCCCGAATGGACCAAGGATATTGCAGAGCTGCAAATGGTGCTAGGAGCAGACACCATGCTGGATGTGGCCAGCGGCAATACCAATGAATGTTTTCTAAAATTGAGTGATGTCCCTTTTGAAGGCGCAGATGAAGCCAGGTTAATTGAAAACTTACAAGATTCTATTGGAGGAGGTAACTACCTGATGGAAACCTTCAGGGGCGAATTGGTGAATCAGGAAATGTGGCTTTGCGAAGTGACGGAATATGTTTTTGGTTACTTGCCGGCAAGTATTTATGTGGAATTAACAGCAGCCTGATCCTCCATTATAACTTTCAAACACGCTTATAAGCAAAAGGCCGACTCAATATGATGAGTCGGCCTTTTGCTTATAATAAAGTACGGTTATCTCAGACGATCCAGGGATTTGATGAGTTTTTCATCCTTGCGGATTCCTTTTGCTGCTAGGAAAAGCAGTACCACCATTACAATGGGGAGGAAGGATGCCGGGAGATACGAAGCGCTCTGAATTGTTTTGCCACTGGAAACCAATGCATTAGCTTCTTTTGACACCAGGTAATACTGGTAGGCAATAGCGCCCAGGGTCAGCAGAATATCGATCACTGTCAGTCTGAACTGCAATTGGCGCTTCTTAAACAGGAAGATAGACGCGAAAGCGACCAGAATGATGATGATATAAAGCACATACATCAGATAGTTGTTGGTAGCACTGACGAAAATAGGTTGCTGGGCCGCGGTCAATGTGGCTTTCCACAGGTTGCTGCATAGTACCCCTACGCCTGCTCCGGCAGCTAACAGCAGGTAAAGACTCTGGATGCGTTGTATCATGATATTTGCGAATGTTTAACGCCGTAAAAGTAAGGAAATTTAACTGTTATTTATGAGTTGAGGGGGAAGGGATGGGAGTATTTACGGCGGTCATACTGCAATAGTTCGTATATTGCACGCCCAATTACAACAATCTAAACTTGATATGGCAAAGAAACTGAACAAGCAGGATGCATTAGACTATCATGCAAAAGGCAGGCCGGGCAAAATTGAAGTAGTACCTACGAAAAATACCAAATCTCAATGGGATCTCTCCCTCGCTTACTCTCCAGGAGTAGCAGAACCATGTAAAGAGATTTTCAACGATGTAGAAAATGTGTACAAATACACTGCAAAGGGTAATCTGGTAGGCGTTATCAGCAATGGTACCGCTGTACTTGGATTAGGTGATATTGGTCCAGAAGCCGGCAAACCGGTGATGGAAGGTAAAGGTGTATTATTCAAAATCTTTGCAGACATTGACGTTTTTGATATTGAATTAAATGCAAAAGATCCGGATAGCTTTGTAGCTGCCGTAAAAGCGCTGGAGCCTACCTTCGGTGGTATTAACCTGGAGGACATTAAGAGTCCTGAGTGCTTTGAGATTGAAGAAAGACTGCGTAAAGAGCTGAAAATACCTGTAATGCACGACGACCAGCATGGTACGGCGATCATTTCAAGTGCGGCATTGCTCAACGGTCTGGAACTCGTAAAAAAGAAAATTGATAAGGTTAAGATCGTAGTAAACGGTGCTGGCGCCGCTGCTATGGCCTGTGTTCGCCTCTATTTAGCATTGGGTGCGAAGCTGGAAAACTTCATCTTATTTGATAAAGACGGTGTGTTGAACACCGCGCGTAAAGATCTTGGTCCAATGCACATGCAGTTTGCTACCAAGTCTAAAGTAAAAACCCTGGCAGAAGCGATGAAGGATGCGGATGTATTCCTGGGTCTTTCTGTAGGTAATGTGGTTACGCCGGAGATGATTAAGAGCATGGGTAAAAACCCAATTGTGATGGCAATGGCGAACCCTGATCCTGAAATTGCCTACGATACAGCAGTGGCAGCACGCCCAGATGTAATCATGGCTACAGGCCGTTCTGATTATCCTAACCAGGTTAACAACGTATTGGGTTTCCCTTACATCTTCCGTGGTGCCCTCGACGTAAGAGCTACTGAAATCAACGAGGAAATGAAACTCGCTGCCGTAAGAGCCCTGGCTGAACTGGCGAAATCTCCAGTTCCAGATATCGTGAACCTCGCTTACAATGAGAAGAATATCACCTTCGGTCCTAAATATATCATTCCAAAACCACTGGATCCTCGTTTGCTGAGCACCGTAGCACCAGCAGTTGCTAAAGCAGCTATGGACAGCGGTGTAGCGCATCATCCGATCACTGATTGGGATGCTTACAAACAGGAACTGAATAGCCGTCTGGGTCTGGATAATCAACTGTTCCGCGTGATCGGTACCAAAGCGCGCCGTGATCCAAGGAAAGTTGTATTCGCAGAAGCGGATAACATCAAGATCCTGAAAGCTGCCCAAGTTGTAAACGACGAAGGTATTGCTTATCCAATCCTGTTGGGTAATGAGGCACGTATCCGTGAACTCATGCGTGAACATTCCATCGAAATTGAAGATGTAGTAATCATCGATCCTAAGAGCGATGAAATGCAGGAAAAACGTCATCAGTTTGGTGAGCTGTTCTTCGAAAAACGCAAGCGCAAAGGATATAACATGTACGAAGCGAAGAAAGTAATGCGCGAGCGTAACTACTTCGGTTGTATGATGGTGGAAACTGGTGAGGCAGATGCACTGATCTCCGGTCTGACCCGCAAATACCCTGATACCATCCGTCCGGCGCTGCAAGTGATCGGTATGGAAGAAGGTGTAAACAAGGTGGCTGGTATGTATATCATCCAAACCAAACGTGGTCCGTTGTTCCTGGCAGATACTACCGTGAACTTCAATCCAACCGCGGAAGAACTGGCTGATATCACGCTGATGGTGGCAAAAGAAGTGCAACACTTCAACATCACCCCACGTATCGCGATGTTGTCTTACTCCAACTTCGGTTCCAGTCCAACCCCTGAGGCACAACTGGTAGCCAAAGCGCGTGAAATCGTGAAACAACGCAATCCATCCTTGATTGTTGACGGGGAAATCCAGGCTGCTATGGCCTTTAACAAAGAAATCCTGAAGGATAACTATCCGTTTACTGAACTGTTGGAAGGAGAAGTGAATACACTCATTTTCCCTAACCTGACTGCCGGTAACGTAGCTTATAACCTCCTGCAAGAAGTAGCTGGATTCGATGCTATCGGTCCTGTACTGCTGGGTATGAAAAAACCTGTACACATCCTGCAATTGGGCAGTACTGTACGCCAGATCGTGAACATGGTAAATATCGCGGTGGTGGATGCACAGGAGAAATGTTGCAGAGACAACAACAAAAAAGCTGAGGAGAAATCTAAAGGTAAAAAGAAGAAATAAGTCCAGCCGGATTATTAATAAAGCTATCAGCGTGAGGGTACGGGTCTCCCGTCATCTTCGCGCTGATGGCTTTTTTGCTTTATCCTCTCTGCATTTTGTGGTATATTTATCTCATGCAGGAAATTTCCAAAAAGAAGATCTTCTTCCCGATAAACCAGGCTTTCCGTAATTACCTCAAATTGTATGAACGGGAGATGAAGCTGCCGGTAGATTACCAGGAGCTCCGGTACTATGATTCTTCCATTCCATTATATGACAAGGAAGGGAAAGATACCCTCTGGGAAACGGTGTTCTATCCGCAAAGCATGATGGGCCCCATCCATGCCGGATTAAAGCGGATTTATTCCATTCTCAAAGCTGGCGGGGATCAAACAGCCGAAGAACACCTGCATATTGAGCGCATTGATTACTGTACATTCGGCAACAGTCATCCTTTCCGTATTAAGATCGTCAATAATTACAACGAAGTTTACGATTATTTTTATATCAAGATAGCCGATGCATCCCGCATCTATGGCCTCGAGTTGGAACATATCTTGTCTCCTTACTGGATGAACTACCTCATAGATGGTAATACCCTCGTGGAAGAGCATATTGCCGGTGTGCCCGGAGATCAGTTTATTCTGCATTGGCTGGAACGCCCTGAATTTAACCCTAAGCGCATCGCCAAAGAGTTTGTGAAATTTAATGAACGTTGCTTTGTGCGGCTACTAGGGGATATGCGGAGTTATAATTTCGTATTCGACATCACACCAGATTTCGATGATGTACAGTTTCGTATACGCGCTATTGATTTCGATCAGCAATTCTATGAAGGTAAGCGCACCTTATATATGCCACAATATTTCAAGGAGAACAGAGTGTTTGTAGACCTGGCGATAAAGCACCTGAATGCCGAAGTGGTAAAACAATACCAACAGGAAGAACGCGCCCTCATGGCCCGGCGTCTAAAAGTGCAGCGCCACAGGATCAAGGACCTGCGGGATGTTATCATGACAGATCGTGTATCCTTTCCCGAGAAGATCCACCAATTGGGTGAAGAGCTGGCGCAGTATTACCATGATCCAGTATTCGCGAGATGTAAATCTATGGGCGAAATTGTCGAGCGTAGCCTCAAACGCTTGCTGGTGAGCAGTTTGAAATAGGTGTGTGATTAAATCCGAAATTCGGATACGATTGAAAAAATCTGTCATATCTTTGGCCGGTTATGGAGTTTAAATTCTTCTATCATTTCGGAAACTATTTACTGATGCTGAAAGGCATGTTCTCCCGGCCGGAGAACGTGAAGATGTACTGGAAGCAATTCATGCAGCAATGTGTGGATATCGGCGTAGGGTCGTTTGGGATAGTGTTTATTATTTCGTTGTTCATGGGAGGTGTTACCACCCTGCAAACGGCCTACCAGTTGGTGAGCCCAATCATTCCTAAGAGTACAATTGCACAGGTAGTGCGAGATACTATTATCCTGGAATTCGCGCCAACCCTTACCAGTATTGTACTGGCAGGTGTAGTGGGTTCTAAAATAGCCTCTGAACTGGGTAATATGCGGGTATCCGAACAAATTGACGCCCTGGAAATAATGGGAATCAATACCAAAGGTTATCTGATCATGCCTAAAATTCTGGCTGGTTTACTGATGGTACCAGTACTAGTATGTATTTCCGGGTTTCTGGGAGTATGGGGCGGAAAGGAAGCTGGTGTGATGTCCGGTATTATTTCTGCAGATCAGTTCATTATGGGTTTGAGGCAGGAATTCCGCGCCTATAACGTATTCTTCGCATTGGCCAAATCATTCTCTTTTGGATGGATTATTACCAGCGTATCTGCTTATTACGGGTATAACGTAAGGGGAGGCGCCCTGGAAATTGGTCAGGCCAGTACCACCGCAGTAGTGGTGAGCTGCGTGCTTATTCTTTTTATGGACTACGCACTGACAGCCATATTGCTGTAAGTAATTACAATATATCATGATCGAACTGCAAGACATAAGAAAAAGCTTTGGAGATAAGGAGATATTAAAAGGGGTATCTGCTGTTATGGAATCTGGTAAGGTAAATCTTATCATCGGCTCCAGCGGCAGCGGAAAAACCGTGATGATGAAATGCATGGTAGGCTTGATTGAAGTGGATGCAGGCATCATTAAATATGATGGCCAGAACTTTACTGGGATGGACAACCATCAACGTAAGGAGATCCGCCAGAAAATCGGAATGCTTTTCCAAGGATCTGCTTTGTTCGATAGTATGACCGTTGAGCAAAATGTGATGTTCCCCCTGGATATGTTCGGAACGGGTAGCTATCGCGAAAAGAAAAAGCGGGTAGATGAATGTCTGGAACGCGTAAACCTGAGAGATGCTGCCAAAAAATTTCCTGCCGAGATTTCCGGAGGGATGAAAAAAAGGGTGGGTATTGCTCGCGCCATTGTGCTAAACCCGAAATACCTGTTCTGTGACGAACCTAACTCAGGTCTCGATCCACAGACTTCCCTGTTGATAGATCAGCTCATCAAGGAGCTCACCCAGGAGTATAATATCACCACTGTTATCAATACCCACGATATGAACACCGTTATGGAAAGCGGGGACAATATCGTGTATATGTACAAGGGCCAAAAACAGTGGGAAGGGACCAATAAGGATATCGTTTTCAGTAAAGATCAATTGCTGAATGATTTTATCTTCGCATCAGAATTCCTCCGTGAGGCCAAGGAAATGAGGCAGACAGACTTCTTCCGCAGCGGTAAATGGCGGGAAAGTCTGGGTAATGGGGGCGAAGAGAAAAAAGGGGCAGAGAAAAAATAGGCGATAAACAGTGTTTAGTATCCGGCTTTTATCGTGAAAGGTGCTAAATTGCAGAATTGTTCAAATCAGCTTATTTTTGCCACACAGCAGAATTAAACATATTAAAATAATAAACCAATAAAACAAGCGCGATGAGTGTTTTAGTTAATAAGGATAGTAAGGTGATTGTGCAGGGATTTACCGGTACTGAAGGTACTTTCCACGCCACACAGATGATCGATTACGGAACCAATGTAGTAGGTGGTGTTACACCAGGTAAAGGTGGTACTTCTCACCTGGAGCGCCCGGTATTCAATACCGTTGCGGATGCTGTTAAAGCAACCGGCGCCAACGTATCCATCATTTTTGTGCCGCCAGCATTTGCTGCCGACGCAATCATGGAAGCTGCTGAAGCAGGTGTTGCCCTGGTGGTATGTATCACAGAAGGTATCCCTGTTCAGGACATGGTTAAAGCTAAAAACTTCCTGGTAGGTTCTAATACTCGCCTCATCGGCCCTAACTGCCCTGGCGTTATCACTGCGGAAGAAGCGAAAGTAGGTATCATGCCTGGCTTCATCTTCAAAAAAGGTAAAATCGGTATCGTTTCTAAATCCGGTACTTTGACATACGAAGCTGCTGATCAGGTAGTTAAAGCTGGTCTGGGTGTATCTACCGCTATCGGTATTGGTGGAGACCCAATCATCGGTACACCAACCAAAGAAGCAGTAGAACTGCTGATGAACGATCCTGAAACCGAAGGTATCATCATGATTGGTGAAATCGGTGGTAGCATGGAAGCAGATGCTGCTCGTTGGATAAAAGAATTCGGTACTAAACCTGTGGTAGGCTTCATCGCTGGCCAGACTGCCCCTCCAGGCCGTCGTATGGGTCACGCTGGTGCGATTATCGGTGGTGCTGAAGATACTGCTGCTGCTAAAATGAAAATCATGGCAGAATGTGGTATTCACGTAGTAGAAAGCCCTGCTAACATTGGTAAAACAATGGCAGAAGTACTGAGCAAAAAAGCAGCGTTGGCTTAATTCAGTCGCTGTAAATTATATTTGGAAAGGTGGAGAGTAACGGGATTTTCCCTGTGCTTTCCACCTTTTCCCTTTTGTTAACGTAAATGTAACCCAATATGCGAGTCCTTGCAGCCTTATGCATTGTATTAACCTTTAGTGTACAAACTATCATGGCCCAATCCGATTACAATAATTCCTGGAAAGAAGTAGAACAATTGGTGACGAAAGGACTAACCTCCTCCGCGCTGAAGAAAACAGATGAAATCTATCAACAAGCCAAAGCTGCCAAAAATGAACAACAGGTGATCAAAGCCCTAGTGTATCAACTCCGCTTTGCAAGTGCCATCAAAGACAGTAGCCTGGAGTTTGGTATGGGCCGACTAAACAGTGAAATTAAGTCTGCCAACGGCCCGGCTAAAGCCATTCTCCAAAGTATGAAAGCAGAAGTCATGTGGACTTACCTGCGTCAGAACGCCTATATGATCCGCAATCGCACGGATGTAAAGGAGGATAAAAGCCTGGACATCCGCACCTGGTCTGCCAATAAGCTGCACGATACCATCACAGCAGAATATGCCGCTTCTCTCGCTCAGCCGGAATTACTGCAGCAACAAAAGTTATCTGCCTGGCCAGTAGTGATTGATCAAGGTAGCAATACCACCGGACTCATACCAACACTGTACGACCTGCTAGCTAATCGTGCTATCAATTACTACAAATCAGGTATAAATGATCTCAATAAGCCGGCTAACCAATTTGAATTGACCGACCCTGCAGCGTTTGCGCCAGCCGCCACTTATGTGGCTCATACCTTCACTACTTCAGATGATGCTAGCCTGCAATTCAAAGCCCTTCAATTATTCCAGGACCTGATTCGGTTTCACCTGAATGATGAAGATAAAAGCGCCCTTGCCAATGTGGATGTAAGCCGTATTCAATATGTGAACCAGATCAGTGTAGCATCCGATAAAAAACAGTTGTATGAACAGGCGCTCCAACAAATGTACGAGACGTATAAGAGCAACCCCGAATCCGGTGAAGTAGCAGTATTACTAGTACAATCCCGTATCGCGGATATTAACATGTACGACTATACGCAATCCGCTATACCTGGCAATAAAGCGCGACTGCAAGCAGCTTTGACGCTCTGCGATCAAGTAATTAAAGTATTTCCTAAAAGTCCTGGCGCTGCGGATGCCTATAACTTGAAACAGTCCATCCTACAAAAGACACTGGGACTAACTGTAGAAAAAGTAAACGTACCTGGTCAGGCGCTGCGTATCCTGACGAAATATAGAAACCTGAATAAAGTATACCTCCGATTGTTGTCTGTACCAGAAGAGGTAACAAAGAAAGATGGCGCCTTTCAGCCATACCAGGATAAAACCAAACAGGCGATCCGCCAGTTGATGACCACTAATACGGTACGCACCTGGAGTCAGGACCTGCCTGCTGGCGATGATCATATGTCGCATATGGTAGAATTAAAGGTAGACGCGCTTCAATCGGGCCTCTATGTTCTGCTCATTAGTGATAATGAACAGTTCCCAATGGAAGATGCTATCACTGCCGGACATCTATTTACCGTCTCCAATATTGCTTTCATGAGCAGCGATTCCCTGGTATATGCGTTGAATCGTACTACTGGCGAGCCTTTGCCCAATGCAACAGTTGAATTGTGGACAATTCCGAGTGGGCAGTCAAAAACTCCCTCAAAACTGGCTTTCACAGGAAAAACAGATAATAACGGGAAGATAAACATCCGCTATAAGGTAAAAGACGCCGCTGATAAATGGATGAAGTGGACCTATAAGCAGGATGTATTACTGCTGCCTAACTACTATAATTATGCATTCCAGATAAGTGATTATCAGCACGAAGTATATCCAGAGAAAGCCCCAACACCTGAGGTATTCTTCTTCACCGACAGAGGATTATATCGTCCGGGACAAACCCTTTATTTCAAAGGAATTGTACTGCAAAAAGAAAAGAATACGAACGATGCGCATGTGGTGACGGATTTCAAAACAGCGGTACAATTACATGATGCGAATGGGGAATTAGTGGATTCTGTAGAAGTAAGTGCAAATGAATTCGGCGCATTCTCCGGTAAGCTTACCGTGCCAACCGGCCGCATCACTGGCGTTTATTCCTTACTCTCCACACATAATGAAGGTAGGTCTTACTTCAATGTAGAGGAGTATAAACGTCCAAAGTTTGAAGTGACGTTCGAAGATATTAAACAGGTGTATCGTGTAGGCGACACCGTTACTGCAAATGGAAAGGCAATCGCATTTGCTGGCAATAACATTGACAATGCTGCTGTTACTTATCGCGTGGTGCGTAGAACGCATTTCCCATACCCATGGATACGCAGTTGGAAACCCATGAATATATCTTCGCGGGAAATTAGTAATGGGAAGACAACCACCGATGCCAACGGAAAGTTCTCCATTCAGTTCCCTGCAATACCCGACAGATCTGCGGATACTGCTGTGATGCCTTATTTCACCTATGAAGTAATAGTGGATGTTACGGATATTAACGGTGAAACCCGCAGTGGCACACAGTCTATCAATGCTGGCTATAAAAGCATTGTGGCGACTGTAGATATCCCGTCTTCTACCACGGCCACGGCATTGAATAAAATTAAAGTAGCTACTAATAACCTGAACGGTCAATTTGAACCCGCGTCTCTCCATCTCCAACTCCTGCCAATACAGCCGGAAAAACGTTTAATGAGGGCGCGTTACTGGAATACGCCAGATCAGTTTGTCTATTCAAAAGAGGAATATGTAAAATTATTTCCACTGGATGTTTATAAGAACGAAGACGAGTTGGATGCATGGCCTACACTGCCTGCGGTGTACGATCAAAAGCTCCAAAGCTCCAAAGATGGGGTCATACAACCTGGCTTCCCTAAACTGAAACCTGGTTATTACAGACTGGAAGTGACGGCCACGCCTGGTGATAGCCAGACCGTTGTACAGAAAGCGACGTTCCAAGTAGTAGATGAAAATAATCCTGCCATGGATTATCCACAGTATGCTTGGGTATATACACCTGAAAAGGATTATGAAATCGGCCAAACAGCTTCTGTAAAACTGGCAACTGCAAAAGATGCCTACGTGCTGGAAGAAATGATGAGGCCTGAGTCTGAAACGGAGATTTCCACTTTCCATTTGAAAGGTGAAACCAACAGGCAATATAAGATTACTGGAAAGGATGCTAATAGTGTGCAATACAGGTACTCTTGGGTAAGGGATAACCGTTTCTGTTCTACAAGCGTAGCATTCCATATATCTACTGAGGATAAAGACCTGAAAATAGAACTGGCGGCACATCGTAACAAACTGTTGCCTGGTGAGAAAGAAAAATGGTCAGTGCATATTTCAGGAAAAAAAGCAGACAAAGTATCTGCTTCTTTCTTGGCTGCGATGTATGATGCATCGTTGGATGCTATACATCCGTTCAGATGGTCCCTGCCAGGTTATACCATTAGTGATTTTGTAAAACAAGGCCTCGCAATGAATGATAACAGCGGTGTGGAAGAAGGCGTTGTTTATGGAAATTATAACCTTGACCATAAGTTTGTGCAACAGCAATATCCTGGCATTAATTGGTACGGTTGGGATCTGGTACTAGAAGGTAGAAGCAGAAGAATTTTAATCAGGGGAATGGCTTCACCAGCCGCTGCGGGTGCTCCTGCACCAGCTCCTGTTATGAGAAAAGCTAAAGCGGACGATGCCGCTGATGTGATGCATGAAGCGGCAATGAGTAATGTAAAATGGGAAGAGCAGTCTGCTACGGCAGCGGAGACGCAATCTGGTGAAACCGTTCCAGTTAAAGCTCGTACCAATTTTAATGAAACCGCTTTCTTCTATCCTGATTTAAGAACGGATAAAGATGGGAATGTTTCTTTCGAATTCACCATGCCAGAAGCCCTTACCAAATGGAAGTTCCAAGGACTCGCGCATACACAGCAAGCAGCATTTGGCTTGAAAACGGAGGAAATCGTTACGCAGAAAACCTTGATGGTGCAGCCATTTGCTCCAAGATTTATGCGGGAAGGAGATAAGATGAACTTCACTGCCAAAATCAGTAACCTGGCTGATTCACAGTTGATAGGTCAGGCGAGACTCGAACTGCTCGATGCCAATACCATGCAACCAGTGGATGGCTGGTTCCAGAATATATTCCCCGTGCAACACTTTACCGCAAAAGCTGGTCAAAGTACACAGGTATCTTTCCCTATTCAGATTCCTAACGGTTATGGCAGTACGTTGATTTACCGCATTACTGCACAGGCAGGCAACTTCAGCGATGGGGAAGAAAATGCAATTCCTGTACTCACCAATCGCATGCTGGTAACAGAGTCTATGACCATAGCGATGCAAGGCGATGGTCGTAAATCAATGAACTTCAAGAAACTGGAGGAAAGCGCGTCTTCACAAACATTACAACAACATGCGCTGACAGTAGAATACACGGCCAATCCAGCCTGGTATGCGGTGCAGGCACTGCCTTACCTGATGGAGTTTCCGCACGACTGCGCTGAGCAAGTGTTTAACAGGTACTATGCAAATACGCTGGCCGCATGGATTGTAAAACAACAACCAGCCATTGCGCAGATTTTTGAGAAATGGAAGACAGCCGATACCAGTGCCCTCATGAGTAATCTGGAGAAAAATGAGGATCTCAAATCGGTGCTGTTACAACAAACACCTTGGGTACTGGATGCTAAAAATGAAAATGCACAACGTCACCGGATTGCTACATTGTTCGATGCCGCTACTGTTACTACTGCCGGAGATAAAGCGTTGCAGCAACTGGCTGGAAAACAAAGCGATAATGGCGCATTCCCTTGGTTTACCGGCATGTGGGAAGATAGATACATCACCCAATATATTGTGGCGGGTATTGGTCGTTTGAACCAGCTTACCCACAGCACCAATAGCCAGACCTCTGCCATTGCAGATAAAGCCATTGAGTACTTGGATGGTAGGGTAGTAGAGGAATACCAGCGTAGTCTTAAACAGAAAGAGAAACTGGGTCTCGGCGGACTGGATATTCAATATCTATACGCAAGGAGTTTCTTCGATAAACCGAAATCAGCCGCTTTAACCACCGCCTGGAATTACTACGTGGGCCTGGCGAAGAAGGACTGGACCAAGTTTGGCTTGTATGAAAAAGCGATGACGGCATTGCTGTTGAATCGCCTGAACGACAAGGTAACGGCTACGGCTATACTGAAATCACTGAAGGAAAATGCCATCGTGTCTCCCGAAATGGGAATGTACTGGAAAAACAATACCGGTGGTTATTACTGGAATCAAGCTATGGTGGAAACACAGTCCCTGCTGATTGAAGTATTTTCAACCGTTGGTAATGACAAGAAAGCCGTTGGAGAGATGAAAACCTGGCTGCTGAAAAACAAGCAAACCAATAATTGGAGCACCACCAAAGCCACTGCCGACGGCTGTTACGCCATGTTGATAGGTGGTGATAACTGGCTGGCAGCTACACCAGATGTGAACATTGCCCTGGGATCAACGGAAATCCACGCCGCTGAAGAGAAAGCAGAAGCGGGTACCGGCTATCTCCGCAAACAATATGAGGCTAAAGCAGTAAAACCAGAAATGGGTAAAATTACTGTTGAGGTCAAAGGTAGTAAAGGACAACCTTCCTGGGGAGCTGTGTACTGGCAGTACTTTGAACAACTGGATAAAATTACCGCAGCGGCCACTCCGTTGTCTATTGAAAAGCAGTTGTATAAAGAAGTCAATTCAGATAAAGGCCCTGTGCTAACACAACTGAGCGATGGCAATCAACTGAAAGTAGGAGATAAGTTGAAAGTACGCATCGTACTACGCTCCGATAGAAATATGGAATACATCCATCTGAAAGACATGCGGGCAGCGGCTTTTGAGCCAGTGAATGTATTGAGTACCGCTAAATGGCAAGATGGTCTCAGTTATTATGAAAGCACTAAAGATGCTAGCACTGACTTCTTCTTTAGTAATCTGCCGAAAGGAACCTGGGTGTTTGAATATCCGATGTTCGTAACGCATGAAGGTACCTTCTCCAACGGCGTAGCTACGGCGCAATGCATGTATGCGCCTGAGTTTAGCGCACATAGTGAAGGCATTACAGTGAAAGTCACAGAATAACAAAGCTTTTCTATCTATCGTCCCTGCCTTCTGGGCAGGGACGATATTAAAACCAAAAAGGAATTGACGTCGCAGACGTCAATTCCTTTTTGGTTTTAATACCTTCGCAGGGACATGAAAAAAGTAGATTGTATAATCGTTGGACAAGGCATTGCTGGTACTATGTTGAGTTGGTTCCTCTTACAGGAAGGCTTTAGCGTACTGGTAATTGATGATGGAAAAAAGAACAGTGCATCGCGTGTGGCAGCAGGAATCATTAATCCTGTTTCTGGAAGAAGATTCGAGCCCGCATGGATGTACGATGAGATTTATCCCTTTGCCAAAACGACATATGCCGAATTGTCTGCTTTACTGAAAGTAAATATATTAACCGAGCGCAATTTGTGGACGGTATTCCCCTCCGAACAGCTTCGGGATGCTTTCAATGCTAAGGCTGGTAAAGGAAGCAACGAGAAATACACGACGATTCCACAGACCCTACAATATGGGGAATATCTGAAACAACCACTCGGCGCCGCTATTATTAAAGGAGGCACCGTGAACTTAAAAGAGTTCCTCCCTGCTTATAGACAGTTTTTGGAAAATAAGGAGGCCTTACTGCCCGTCCATTTTGAACTGGATGCCCTGGAAATCATTAGCCATGATGAGGTCAGATATGGCGAATACAGCGCGAAACGGATTATTTTCTGTGATGGTGCCGCCGGGGCAACTAACCCTTATTTCCAAGCAATTAAGTTTCTGCCAAATAAAGGAGAAGTACTAATGATCCGGATCCCCGGCTTGGAAACTTCGGATATTATTAAAAAAAGCATTACGTTAGTGCCTCAATCGGAGGGGGTATTTTGGGCAGGGGCTTCTTTCGCCTGGAATTATCCGGATGAATTGCCCACGCCGGAACAGCGAGCTCATTTGGAAGAAAAAATAGAGCAGTTGTTACTAGTACCTTACGAAGTAACAGACCATCTGGCGGCAGTGCGCCCTTCCGGCGACGATCGCCGGCCTATTGTAGGCTTCCATCCCGAATATCCCGCTTTGGGCGTATTCAATGGGCTGGGTACCAAAGGATGTTCTCTGGCGCCTTTGATGGCAGCTCATTTTGCCAAAGTGATCGGGAATAAAGAAGATTTAATGGCGGAGATCGCTGTAAATAGATATTTTAACAGACCCCGGCGCTAAAATCCAGCGATCAAAACGTATCTTTGCTCCCCCTCGCGGGCATGGCGGAAGCGTTGGATGAAGCACCTGACAACAGTGAACTGCTTCCCCGGGATTCAACCATATAATTCATAAAATCAATTATTTACGCATGTACAGGACGCACACTTGCGGAGAACTCAGAATGGAACATGTTGGTCAGCAAGTGACGCTGGCCGGCTGGGTACAAGTAATCAGGAAAATCAGCGCTAGTCTCAGCTTCGTGGATCTGCGCGATCGTTATGGTCTTACTCAGCTCGTTATCGGAGATCAGCTCCTGGCAAAATTCAGCGAACAACCGCTGGGACGCGAATTCGTTATTCAAGCCAAAGGAGTAGTGAGAGAACGCTCTAATAAAAACCCGGAAATGTCTACCGGAGATATTGAGATCGTCCTGGATGATTATACCGTCCTGAATGGCTCTAAAGTGCCTCCCATTTCCATTATGGAAGGTGCGAACGACAGTGACGAGCTGCGTATGAAATACCGCTACCTCGACCTGCGTAGAAATGCTATCAAACAAAACCTGGAACTGCGCTACCGCGTAGGACGTGAAGCACGTAACTACCTGCATACCCAGGGATTTATGGATATAGAAACACCTTTCCTGATCAAATCTACTCCGGAAGGTGCACGCGACTTCGTGGTACCTAGTCGTATGAACGCCAATGAGTTCTACGCTCTGCCACAGTCTCCACAAACATTCAAACAACTCCTGATGGTGAGCGGATACGACCGTTACTATCAGATCGTGAAATGTTTCCGCGATGAGGACCTCCGTGCAGATCGTCAGCCGGAATTCACACAGATCGATTGTGAAATGAGCTTTGTGGAGCAGGAAGATATCCTGAACACTTTCGAAAATATGTTGAAGCATATCTTCAGGGAAATCAAGGGAATAGATATGAAAGATCCATTCCCACGCATGACCTTCGATGATGCAATGGAATACTACGGTAACGATAAACCGGATATCCGTTTCGAAATGAAACTGGTAACGATGAACGAAACCGTTAAGAATAAAGGATTTAAAGTATTTGACGACGCGGAATTGGTGGTAGCCATCAATGCCAAAGGTTGTGCGGAATATACCCGTAAGCAACTGGATGAGCTGACAGATTGGGTAAAACGCCCTCAAATCGGCATGAGCGGACTCATCTACGTTAAACATAATACAGACGGTACCCTGAAATCTTCAGTAGATAAGTTCTTCAATGAAGAGCAACTAAAAGAATGGGCTGCTAAAACCGGTTCCCAACCTGGTGATCTGATCCTGGTACTGGCCGGTAGAGAAGAGCGTACACGTAAGGCTATGAGCGAACTCCGCCTGGAAATGGGCGAACGCCTCGGCCTCCGCGATAAAAATGTATTTGCTCCACTCTGGGTGATCGACTTCCCGCTGTTTGAGTACGCAGAAGAAGAAAACCGTTGGGTAGCTCGTCACCATCCGTTCACTTCTCCTAAACCAGAACAGATTGCCCTCATGGACGATCTGTCACAATATGGCAAAATCAAGGCAAACGCTTACGATATCGTACTGAACGGTACCGAAATCGGCGGTGGTTCCATCCGTATCTTCCAGCGCGACCTACAAGAGAAAATGTTTGCAGCGCTGGGTATGTCAGACGAAGAAGCTGCTCATAAATTCGGCTTCCTGCTGGGTGCGTTTGAATACGGTGCACCTCCTCACGGTGGTATTGCATTCGGTTTCGACCGTCTGTGCTCCCTGCTGGGTGGCAGCGAAAGTATCCGCGACTTCATCGCCTTCCCGAAAAATAATTCCGGTCGCGATGTGATGCTGGATGCGCCTGCTGCTATTGATGATTACCAATTGGAGGAGTTACACATCAGCTTGGTTAAACAGGAACCGGCATAGTATTTGCACCTATCCCGGCTTTCAAAATAGAAACATCCCCTTTGATATGGCTTGAGGCTGCATCAAAGGGGATTGGCATAATTATAGGGAACAATATTTTTTAACAAGAATTTAACTGAAGAGTAGCGAGAAGAGGAAAGACGTATTATTTAATTTTTTAAAGTAATATTGCGATGTTTTACATCGTTGATATGTGAGGTAAGAAATGATGCTGAAAACAAACATGAAATCTTCACCAGTAACAACTACCAAAACTAAGCTTATGGGACGTTTAAGATCAACCAAAAGCAAAGTTGCGACTTGGATCTGTGCGGTGTTTTTATTGCTAATGCTCAGCAATGTTGGGTTTGCGCAACAATCAACAAGCGATTATTTGAAAAAATTTAAACCTGTTTCAGTAGAATTGATGCAGGAAACAGGGATTCCCGCTAGTGTAATTTTAGGAATTGCGATGTTAGAATCTGGTACTGGAACCAGTAAAAATGCTAAATTGCTGCACAATCATTTTGGCATTGTCGGCAAGAACAATCTGTCACAAACTAACCCCGGGCATAAATCCCGTTATAAACAGTATTTGTCAGATGTAGCTTCCTACGAACACTTTGTACAGTTGTTAACCAAAAAGAAATGGTATACAACTTTGCAGGGAAACATGGAGTATACTACATGGTTAAATAAAATGAACCATAGTGGCTATTCTTCCGCAGGCCAAGAATGGATAAAAAGAGTGACAAATATTATTAACCGTTACAAACTTTACAAGCTGGATGCAGCCGTGGGCAACATCGCAAGCGGGTCTTAACTAGAAACTATGCCACTTGCTGCCAGGATGCAGTCGGTAATTCGATATAACCGTGTCCATGAATAAGATGCCTGGCAAGAATAAGGCAGCCTACCCATTCCTGATAATAGCAGGATCTCTGGCTTGCCTAGTGGCTTTATCTCAGCTGAATATCAGCTTTTCATTTAAAGATTTTCAATTCAGGAAACTGGATATGTTGTCTGATTTAAGGACTTCATCTCCTGCCGACCATACTAATAGGCCTGCCCTTGCCGCTAAAACCGGTGATGGCAGGCCTTCTGCTGCCGACTCGGCTGTCGCCGTAAAAGACAGTAGCGGCACAGTGACCGTACTGCCCAATCCGGATGCACATCATGATTATATGTCGTACACCGGTATTATGCAGTATGCCAGCGCCCAATACGGCGAAGACGCTGCAGGCATGAACGCATTCTACCGCGCCCTCGCTGAACTGAAAGCGGGCAAACGGAAGAAAGTACGCATTGCCTACTTCGGCGACTCCATGATTGAAGGGGATCTCATCACCGGCGATCTGCGCGATAGCCTCCAACAATTCTTCGGCGGCCAAGGAGTGGGATTTGTTCCCATTACCTCTGTAGTGGCCTCTTTCAGAACAACTATTACCCACACTTTCTCGAAAGACTGGAAAGACTATAACTATAAAAATTCACCTCCATCCAGCATAGGTCTCGGACTTTCTGGGCATACTTTCGTTCCTGGATCTGCCAGTTGGGCAAGATTTGCACCAGTGAAAAAAGCAAGACTAGATAAGTTCGACGAAATTTCCATTCTCTTCGGACCTACCGCAGGAACTGGCGTTACAGTGAACGATAAAGGTTATACCCTTTCCGGTAATGCAGAGGTAAACCGTATGGACCTCCGTCAGGATACTGGTCAGCAAACCATCACCCTCAAATATACCAACGGCAATGCCAGTCCTTTCTATGGTGTATGCTTTGAAACAGATAACGGGGTGTATGTGGATAACTATTCCTTCAGAGGAATCAGCGGTGTGGAATTAGGACACCTCTCTGCTGACATGGTGCGCAAGATGCAACAAGAACGTCATTATGACCTGGTAGTGCTGCACTACGGCGCCAACGTATTATGGCGTCCGGAACTGACAGACTATAGCTGGTATCAACGTCCAATGAACAAGGTAATGGATTCTCTCCGTAATGATTTTCCTGCTACCTCTTTCCTAATCATTGGTACTGCGGATAAATCCTATAAGAAAGGAGATCATTATGTAACCGCTCCAGGTGTGGAAGCGCTGTTATCTGTACAACATGATCTGGCTGCCGACCACGGAACTGCCTACTGGAACCTTTATGCCGCTATGGGTGGAGAAGGATCAATGGTGAAATGGGTGGAAAGTGATACCCCTAGTGCAAATAAAGACTATACACACTTTAACAGATTAGGAGCATCGAAGGTCGCTTCCATGCTCTATAAAGCTATTATGGATGAATATAGGCAGAAAAATAATATCCAGTAGTATCACCCTCCTGATGCTGATGGCCGGTAATGCCGCCATGGCACAGGGTTTTAGTGGAGATAATGCGATCTCTCAGGATACAGCGCTGAACCGTTTTTTCAATGCTTTAACGCATGCGGATACCGGCGTGGTATCTGTATTGCACCTGGGCGATTCCCATGTGCAAGCAGGATACTTCCCACAAACAAATGGCGCTTTACTGCAAGGACAGTTTGGGAATGCTGGTCGGGGATTCGTTTTCCCGTATAACCTAGCCGGCACCAATGGCCCGGAAGACTATCGCTGGTCTAGCCCAGTGAAATGGAGCATGGAGAGGGTAGTAGATCGCTACAAATCACCAGTACTCGGCCCTGGCGCTATCGTTATCAGTACGAATAACATGCCACCGGCACTCAGCTTCATCGGTAAACAGGATAGTTTCCAGGAAACTTCCTTCAATGAGGCGCAGCTCTTCTACGATCCAGGAAATGACTCTACTACAGTTGTTGCCGGTACTGCGGATGTGATTATAACGCCGCGTCCTTTTACGGGGTCTCCTACCATGACCCAGGCTACACTGAGCTTCAGAGATCAACAACAGATATTTTCCGCAAGGTTTGAAAATACCGCTAGGTCATCTTTCCGCTTTTATGGGGCTTTCCTTAGTAATGGTAAACCTGGTGTGATCTACAGCAGCATAGGTATCAATGGCGCCATGTACCAGCATTACAATGATAATAGTAATATCCTGCTGGCTGATATGGCTGCGATCAAACCGCAACTGGTCATCATTTCCCTTGGTACGAATGAAGCCTATGGGAAATTTGATGCTTTCGCCTTCAGGACTGAAATCGATAAAACGGTATCGCTGATCAGACAGCAGAATCCGGCAGTTTGCATACTGCTCACCACTCCGCCTGATTGCATGCGCGTTATCTATACACATTCCCGTAAAAAGGTCAGGGGTAGATGGAGAAAGATTACCAAAACCTCCATTACTCCCAATCCATATATCGCAATGGCTACCCAGCAAATTGAAGGCTATGCCCGTGAACACGGACTTGCCTGCTGGAACTTTAATGCAGTCAATAAACTGCAACGTGCCAGGTTCAGTGGCCTCTGGGCGCCAGATCACGTACATTTCAGCGTGAAAGGCTATCAGCTCCAAGGACAACTGCTGAATGAAGCATTACAAGTAGCCTTTAAAAAATACACGGCAACAAAGAAAACTTACTAGCATCCAATGATTGACATCAACAAGTTGTTAAACCTGCTTCGTTACGACCCGAATGATCCGGTTCTGTTTAACAGCGCTTTCTTTCTTTATTATTTCGCCGTATTTCTGATGTGCTATCTAGCAGTGCATCGGAGTAAAGCAGGACGTGTTTGGGTATACACCCTCTTCTCCCTGTTTTTCTTCTATAAAGCCTGCGGATACTATGTAGGTTTGGTGATCCTCTCGGCTATAGTGGATTTCAACCTTTCGAGGTGGATCCATCGAACCCCGAAACGATCTACCAAAACAACATTGCTAGTGTTTAGTATTATCCTGAACATTGGGCTGCTGTTCTATTTCAAGTATACTAACTTCTTCATCGGCATTATCAACGACTTTGCCGCCGGAAATATTCCTTTGCTGAAACTAACCCTTCCCATCGGTATTTCCTTCTATACTTTCGAGAACCTGAGCTATACCATCGACGTATATCGGGATGAATTGGAACCTGTGGATAACTTCATGGATTACCTGTTCTTCCTGTCGTTCTTCCCTAAGCTGATGATGGGACCTATTGTGCGTGCACATGATTTCATCCCGCAGATTTCTAAACCCTACTTCATCGATTCCGAAGATATTGGTAAGGGAATGTATTTGATTATCAGTGGGTTGTTTAAGAAGATTATCATATCGGACTTTATATACCAGAACTTCGTACAGTACATCTTCGATGATCCAAGTAAACATACCGGATTGGAATGTCTGCTCGGCGTGTATGGCTATGCCATGGTGATTTACTGCGACTTCTCCGGTTATTCCGATATGGCCTTGGGTATTGCCCGCTGGACCGGTTTCAAGATTCCGCCAAACTTCGATTCTCCCTACCAGAGTAGTTCTATCACAGAATTCTGGCGTCGCTGGCATATTTCGTTGTCCAGTTGGTTGAGAGATTACTTATATATTCCTTTGGGTGGTAACCGTAAAGGAAAGGTAAGACAGTACATCAACCTGGGATTGACCATGCTGATTGGTGGTTTCTGGCATGGCGCCAGTTGGAACTTCATCTTCTGGGGAGGTATGCACGGCAGTATGTTGGCCATCGATAAAGTGCGTATCGACTACCTGAAGAAAAGAAATATCACATTTGGCGGATGGAAAGGTAAGTTCCTGAAAGTACTGGGTATTCTGTTCACTTTCCACTTTGTATGCTTCTGCTGGATCTTCTTCAAAGCATCCACTTTCCATGATGCATGGGCATTGATACATCAAATTGCATACGACTTCCAGCCAGAAATCTGGAAAGAGTTATATACTGGTTATACCGCAGTGTTCTGGGTAATGCTGATGGGCTTTGTATTGCATTTCATGCCGAAGAAAGCCGAACTGTCTATGGAAGGCGCATATGCAAGAATTCCCGTAGTAGGCAGCGTAGCAGTGATGGTAGCTTTTGTATGGTTGCTGGTACAGGTAAAGAGTACACAGCCAATGATACCTATCTACTTCCAGTTCTAAGCGCCATAACGTCTTTCCCAGGGAATGAAGACTTCGCACTCCGTCAATCCTGTGAGCGACATAAAGAACTGATTACTGTTCAGTTTAAAGAATCCTTGACGACAACTCGTATTGATGAAATTATACATGGGCAAGCCGGCATCGGCGAAGCCCATGTTTACTTTTAGGAACTTGTAATTGCTGGCAGGCATCTCCTTTTCCAACAAGTGACAGGTATGAAACCCGAACTTTATCTGCCGATGTATTACCTCAAATGCTTTGCACATAGGTACCTGTAACCCCACATACATCATCATTTTCTCATAGTCCACTACCGGAACGGCGTCCAAGGTACCAGTGATGATCCTAGCATCTGGAATCATCAGCGTAGAACGGATGATCCTAAATTGTTGGATATAATGCAGCATATGCGCTACCATATTCCGAATGGGATCGTGCTGGCTGGGTAATATCGTATAGTAAAGGGTAGTAGCATTTTCTTGTCTTTCCTGTAGGTTGTCCATACAAAAGATGTCATCTTCTGTTTCATGGGAAGAGGTAATAATTTTTGTTTTATTGAGTGTGGCTAGTTCGTTAGGGAGATAGAGCCTATCCCTGTAGGCTGTTGGCGTTAGCTCATGTTCCTCTGCGAAAGCCTTACTGAAAGCCTGGATAGTATTGTAACCGCAGCGATCCGCTATTTGACTGATGCTGAAGGGCGAATGCCGCAGCAAGCCACCCGCATTTTCCAGCTTTCTCCTTTTGGTGAATTGTTTGAACGATTCTTCCTTTAAATCCTCGAATCTTCTGCCAAGTGTTTGGGCATCTACCGATAACTGATCCGCTACCGCTTTGATGGATAAATCCAGGGATAGATTGTTGTCTGTGATGGCAATGGCCCTGTCTACTAGCTGTTGCCAGTGGGCCCTGGTATTGTTTCGCATGGCGAAATATTTATATTCAAAAGATCGGGGAATAGCGATGAAATTTGGTTTACAGTTACTGTTAGGTTTAGTGATTAACGAACGATTAACACAAAATTGATTGGTTAACAATTACATAATATTCAACAACGAAATACTACTTTTGCGGGCAAATTTTAACCACGGATGCGTTTTGCAAAAATTATACTGGTAGCATGTGTACTGACGGTTTCCTCTCTCACAGCTAAAGCCCAGTTCCTCATGGACATGATTGATACCACCACGGAGTTGGGAAGAGGAATGATCTCCATGTACCACAAATATGATGCGCTGCGCTTCAGTGGCTACATTCAGCCCCAGTTCCAGTGGGCCTCCAAACGAGGAGCCCCTTCATTTGCCGGCGGCGACTTCAATCCCCAATCGGATAACCGTTGGATGCTCCGCAGGGGCCGTATTCGCTTAGACTATGAAAGGTATGACAACAATGATATGCCCATCCTTCAATTCGCCTTCCAGTTCGACGGTACGG
This sequence comes from Chitinophaga sp., assembly GCF_019236475.1. GTDB lineage: Bacteria > Bacteroidota > Bacteroidia > Chitinophagales > Chitinophagaceae > Chitinophaga. The sequence continues at coordinate 130,446 of NZ_JAFAIX010000012.1, read as the reverse complement.
AAAGGGGAGTAGCGATCAGGGATTTCTATGGTCGATTCTTTGAAAACAAATTCAACGTCTTTTCTATGGCTGCCGGTATGTTTGCCCGCCCATTCGGGTATGAGGTGAACCTTTCTTCGGCTGATCGTGAAGCGCCGGAACGTGGTAGAATGTCACAAACACTGATGAAAACGGAGCGTGATATGGGTGGTATGATTTCCTTTGAACCCCGTCGGAAAGACCATCCGCTACGCTTTCTAAAAATAGATGCTGGCTTATTCAATGGACAAGGATTAACCGGCCCTAGTGACTTCGATAGTCATAAAGACTTTATAGGGCGTATTGCAGTGAAGCCGCAGATTATCAATAAAAGTAAATGGTTGTTGTCTGGTGGGGTTTCTATATTGTATGGCGGGATGCAACAATTCACAGATCATATTTACAGGATGGAAAACACCGTTTTCAAATTGGATTCGTCTGTGGAAAATGCGGGTAAAATCGCACCCCGACATTATTACGGTGCAGATGTACAGTTGAAAATCCCCAATGGACCAGGCAAAGGTTGGACGCAGTTCAGAGCAGAATATATCCGAGGTGTACAAACAGCTACGGCCAATACTACTGAAACGCCTGGTATTATTCCCCTAGACCCTTCTGGAAAATATGCGCCGCTGTATATTAGGAATTTTGATGGCGCCTATATCTACTTTATCCAGAACTTGGCCAGTGTAAAACACCAGTTGGTGGTGAAATATGATTGGTATGATCCAAACACCAATGTAAAAGGAAAACAAATAGGGGCGCCCGGTTCAGGAACTACCCCTGCGGATATACGTTATAATATCTTGGGAATCGGATATTTGTATTATGCGAATGAACACCTGAAGTTCACACTCTACTACGATATCGTGAAGAACGAATCGACCCAGTTGCCAGGTTATACCTCTGATATCAGTGATAATGTGCTGACCTGTCGGATGCAATATCGTTTTTAGAATTCACCTTTTCCCGCTTCCAGCGTAAAGCCGAAAGTACTGCCAATCTCAGGTTTACTTCTTACAGTAATGGATTGATCGTGTGCTTCTACGATATGTTTTACGATGGCGAGTCCCAATCCGGTACCTCCAATATCGCGACTCCTCGCGCGGTCCGTACGATAGAAACGTTCAAACACGCGTGGCAGATGTTCTTCTGCCATGCCAATACCATCGTCGGAGATCTCGATCAGTACGCGCTTTCCATCCATATTATAGATGCTAGCGATGGTGTGCCCGTCTGGCTTACCATATTTGATGGAGTTATCCACAAGGTTAATCAATACCTGACGGATTTTCTCTTTGTCGGCGATTACATGCAGCGGTGCTTCACAGCCTTTCTTAATGCTGAATTTAATGCCTTTGGTGTTGGCTTTGAGGGACAGTGTGTCAAATACATCCTTCAGTAGATCTTGAATAACAAAATCTTCCACATTGACTGTCATCTCCCCACTTTCCAACTTCGAAATTTCATCCAAATCATCCAACAGTCGGCAAAGACGATCGATATTCTTGGTGGCATTTTTCAGGAACAGTTTATTTACACTCGGATCTTCCAAAGCGCCGTCCAGCAAGGTGTGGATATAACCCTGTACCGCGAAGATGGGTGTTTTCAACTCATGGGAAAGGTTCAACAGGAACTCTTTACGGAATTCCTCGTTTCTGCGGAGGTTCTCCAGCTCTTCTTTCTTTTGACTGGCCCACTTTTCCACATCTTCACTTACTTCTTCAATGGTTTTCAGCGGAAGAATATTCTTGTTGAAGAATTCTTCTCTTTTGGAAGCCTTTGTCTGGTAAATGAATTTATAAATGAGCTTTATTTTCCGGTAGATGAAGTTCTGCAGGGTATAGAGGTACAGATAATAAGATACGAGGAAAGTGAGCACGAATGCGCCAGCAACAACTTTCCAGTCGCCGTCTACAAGTAGGCTACCTAAGGCTATTACTATCGAAACCACCAGCGCTGTGAATCCCGCGAGCTTTTGCGGGGAAAGGTTTTTAGTCTTGAACATACTCCAAAGTGAGTAATTATTGTAATAATGGGAAATTACATTAAATTTTCTTCTTGCCATAAAAAAGCAGTGGCTGTGAGCTTTTCAGCTACAGCCCGCATGGTTTTGTTAGAATGTTTTGATGTGCTGGAAAGATTACATTTCGAACTTGTAACCTACGCCTTTTACGGTGGTAATCAGATCGATACCTATTTTCTGGCGGATTTTGCGAATATGTACGTCGATGGTACGATCGCCCACAATCACTTCAGTACCCCATACTTGGTTCAAGATTTCGTTGCGGAGAAACACACGGCCTGGTTTAGAAGCCAGTAACTGCAACAGTTCGAATTCTTTCTTCGCAAGAATGATTTCCTGACCCTTATAAGTAACAGTGAATTTTTCCCTGTCAATTATCAGGTCGCCGAGTTGCAATTGTTGTTCTTCCGGTTTGTGTAAACGACGGAACAACGCATTAATACGGCTTACCAGCAACTTCGGTTTAATTGGTTTGGCAATGTAATCATCTGCACCCATGTTCAGACCGTCAATTTCAGACTTCTCATCGTTGAGGGCAGTTAAAAACAATACCATGGTATCTTTAAATTCTGGGAACTTTCTGATTTCACGGCAGGTGTCGATGCCATTTTTATTCGGCATCATGATGTCCAACATAATCAGGTCGGGACGGAATATCTTCGCTTTCTGGATAGCCTCATTGCCGTCTTTTGCAGTTACAGTCTCATAACCGGCAGACTTAAGATTATAACTGATGATCTCAAGAATATCCAGTTCATCATCTACTACCAGGATTTTTCCAGCTACGGCTTGGTCTATCATAAATTTAGCTTTAATAAAGACGGCACAAAATTATAAACTACGCCCTGTGATTAATGGAAAAATAACATTATGAAATTGTTAATTCAGCATGGGTGGGCCTTTCCATCTTGTTTTACAAATTTACATTAAAAAAACAGAGGCGGCCTTAAATCGACAATTGCATTTATTATATAAGATATAATTGATTGAAATATTTTTGTTTAGGAAGACATGAAGCACTCTTGCCTATTCCGAATGCTCATTTTTTTGAGGTGGGCCATTTCTGCGAATAGAAGCCATGATCCTATCTACCATATCCAATTGAGCCTGTTGTAGTTCTAACATATCCTGTTGCTGGGTAATAATGAGGTGATCAATTTTTTCATGGAGTATACGTACTTCCAGCTCCGATTTCAGGTTAATCATGTAATCATTTTTAGCACGCTGGCGATCTTTTTCTTCTTGTCGATTTTGGCTCATCATTATCACTGGCGCCTGTAGTGCTGCTAGGCAGGAGAGGATCAGGTTGAGTAGAATAAACGGATATGGGTCAAACCCTTTATTCAGCAGAAACCATACATTTACTGCCATCCAGATCAGGATGAAAACAACAAAGGAAATAATGAAAGTCCAACTACCTCCAAAATCCGCAATTTTATCTGCCAGTCGTTCTCCAATGGTAGTCGTGACTTGCTGCGTATCTTCTTCCAGTTTATCGGATAAGATCTGATCATTCTTCAGGTTTTGTAAGACCTGTTGTTCCAACGAATTTAATTCACCCAATTCATGTGAAAATAGCTGGTTATAGAATTCATGCCTGTATTTAGAAAACTCTGATGCAGAGAGATGGCATTTATGGTTGAATTCCGGATGCTCACTCTTAATCAGTTTCATGATGGAAGGTCGAACCAGCTTGGCGCTTACTTTTTCAATTTCTGGGAAATGTTTTCCGGAGATATCGCTTTTGAATGTCTGCATAATCGATTGTTATTTAACACTTAGCAGTACTCAGTTGTTATGGTTAAAGGGTGATTTTCCTGGGTTATATTATAAAGATATAGGAAAATCATATTTATTTGTGGTTAAAAGCTAATCGTTAGCAGCAACAATCGCGCTAAGATTTAAATTGGTTGTAAATTTGCTGATAGGAAGGCTGAAAAGGAAAAAATAATGAGGAAAATTTTAATCATGTTCTTGCTGGCTGTTTGTTCAAGCAGTTGGGTGCACGCACAAAGTAATCATTTGCAGATCCCTATATCCAGGCAGGGATTTCATGATAACATCGATAAGGAACAGGCAATGGCAGCTAAATACGACGGTAAAGCCGACGGATTGGTACATGTCTCTGATGATCAAACGATAAACCTCCAGGTTACGAACGCGTTGATAAAAGAGGTAGATGATATGCAGGTAGAAATTGAGAGAGACAGTTCCCTGGATCATCGCCTGAAGGTGAAATACCTGACAGGCCTGTATGCCGTGCTAAAGGATTATAATTTCAAAAGAAGTCATCATCTCCTGGAACCGGAAGAAGCTCCTTCCATTATCCATGCCTATCACAGCATGATGCGCGCCGACATAAAAGGTCAGAGCGTGGCTCCTTATATCCAGGGCCTTTCGTATGAAGGCACTTTAAAACTCATTGAAGTATTCAAGGATAACCCCGGTTATAATGATGCCAGAGGAATTGTATTTGGTAAATATGCCTTCAGTCACCTAGAAGACATTATGCCTAAACTGACACAGTATCTGGACTATCCTGGTACAGACTCCATCGTGGCGGCAGTAGCCCGTAAATACCCTAACCAGGTATTAACCTATGCTACCTCCTACACGCCAATGGCTAGTGCCATCCGTAGGAATCCTGATCCAATTGTTCAAACCATTGTACAGATAGGCCGTTCTTCACAGAGTACCCGTATCCTGCCTTTCATTGATGAAATCCTGAATGGCACTACTACCCTGGAGAAACTGGAGAAAGTCACTGAAACCGACCGTTCTTACTATCGCCAGATGGTGAAATCCATGATCGCGATGCAGAAAATGAAGGCCGAAGGGAAAACGCCTATCGGGATGAAGGCCATGATGGAAAACATGCAGGCTAAATCACTGCTGTATATCCGCGAAGTAAATGACCTCCACGAAGAATCGGCTCCTGTGCGTTTCCGCATCGTGAACGACTTCACCCCAGAAGAACTCTATTACCTGATCGTGAATGGCCAGGAAGAGCTGTATACCTCCAGTTATACCAATCATAACAACGCCGGTTTATACGACCAAATGATGGCTCGTATGAAACCTCCTCGTGGCGATAGTTTACTCATGATGGTGAATTTCGATCGTTTCAAGAAATTCATTGCCATGGCGGCTGGTTTCAATACCTTGGACAACTTCTTGAAGTCCATGGCGCCAGAGAACTCCAACTACCTGATGCAGAAATATGTACAGAACCTGGAGAAAACAGAAGACCTGGAAGACGCAGTGGATGTGGCCAACTCCTTTGGAAGTATCCGCGATCCTAAACTGTTGGATTTCCTCCGTGCAGAAGTACGTAAAAACCTGGGTTATGTAAGAAAACATAATGACCGCAGAGGTACCGTGATCTATCAGTTGCTGAGCAGTCTGTTCGAAACAGAATCTGTAAACGAAAACGATTCCTCCAAAGCCACCGATATGGCTGCGAAATTCTCATTGCCTCCAATTAACTATGTGGCATACAACAGCCTGGAAAGCGACAGTGGCCGCGTATTCCAGCAAGTATTCTTCTACGGAGATAAAGACGGGCAGGAGTCCTTCGCTAGCTTCATGACCAATTTCCCTGCGGGAGAATGGAAAGTGCAGAAAAACAAATATTGGGTACAGATCAGTTCATTGAAAGGGAAACCGACTACTATATTCGCGAATTTGCCTCTGGATGAACCAGATGATAAAGAAGCTATTGCAAAATTGTCTGATTACTTGGATGAAAATGACATACATCCTAGTATCTTTATACATCGTGGTCACAGCTACCATGTGAATACAACCCTCGACAACTTACAGAGCTCTGCGAAAATTGTGATTCTGGGTTCTTGCGGTGGTTATCACAACCTGGCCGTGGTACTGGAAAAAGCGCCTGAAGCGCATATCATTTCCTCCAAACAGGTAGGTACCCGCTTCGTAAATGAACCGATCATTCGCAGCCTGGAAGATGTGATCAGAAGTGGTAAAAATGTAGACTGGGTGGTAATGTGGGCACAGTTGGCCAAGAAATTTGCAGGAGATGCCCGTAACAAAGAACTGTTCAGCGATTACGTACCTCCGCATAAAAACCTGGGAGCTATTTTCATCAAAGCTTACAGGCAGATCATGAAAGACGAAAAGAAATCATAGCTTAAACATTAGATCAACGAACGTGGAAAATCTGGCAGTAAAGAAGGTATTCGATTTTAGTTTATTGAGACGTATATTCTCATTTGCTGCACCGTACAAACGGTCCTTCTATGTTTCCATGTTCCTGACAGTGGTGTTGGCGGTGATATCGCCGCTGCGCCCATACCTGATACAGGTAACCGTCGATAAATATATCGCTAACCAGTTGACACGCATGCTGGTTACGGTAACGATTATACAGATAGCCTTACTACTGTTAGAAACGGTAGTAAGGTTTTTCTTTTCATACCTGACCAACTGGCTGGGACAGTCGGTCGTAAAGGATTTAAGAGTAACGGTTTACAAGAAAATCGTGCATCTTAATCTCGCCTTCTTCGATAAAACCCCTATTGGTACCCTTACAACCCGTACCATCAATGATATTGAGGCGATTAATGATGTTTTCTCTGAGGGGATTATCAGTATCGTAGCAGACCTACTGATGATCATTGCCATTTTGGTGGTGATGTTTATGGAGGACTGGCGTCTCACGTTAGTCAGCCTTTCTCCTTTCCCTATCCTGATCATTGCTACTTTCATCTTTAAGGAAAGTGTGAATAAATCATTTTACCGGGTACGTAATGCCGTATCGGCGCTGAATGCGTTTGTACAGGAGCATATCACCGGAATGGTGGTAGTGCAGGCATTTACCGCTGAAAAGAGAGAATTGGCCCGTTTCCGCCAGATCAACAAGGATCACCGGAATGCGAATATCGATGCCATTTTTGCCTATTCTGTGTTCTTTCCTGTAGTGGAAATTATCCTGGCCATATCCTTGGGATTGATGGTATGGTGGGGCGCTAATAAAGTGCTGAATTACGAAGTAACACAAGGGGTGATGATTGCCTTTATCATGTACCTCAACATGTTATTTCGCCCACTGCGTATGCTGGCAGATAAGTTCAATACCCTTCAAATGGGAATGGTGGCCAGTGAACGTGTGTTCAAAATCCTTGATAATGAGGATTATATCCCTGATCATGGCACAGCATCTGCAAAAGACATGAAAGGGGCTATTTCTTTTGATCATGTTTCCTTTGCTTACGTAGATGACCGATATGTCCTGAAAGATATCACCTTCGATGCGAAGCCAGGAGATACCGTGGCAATCGTCGGGCATACCGGGTCTGGCAAAACCACTATAATCAGCATTTTAAACCGCTTGTATGAGATCCAACAGGGAAGCATCAAGATAGACGGGATAGCGTTACCAGATTACTCGCTGCATGCCCTACGTAGCCGAATTGGGGTGGTATTGCAGGATGTGTTCCTGTTTGCCGGGTCGATTTACGATAATATCACTTTACACAATAGCGCCATTAGTAGGGAGGAGGTCGTGTCTGCTTCCAAACTAATTGGTATTCATGACTTTATTATGCAACTGCCTGGCGGTTATGATTACCAGGTAATGGAAAGGGGAAGTACCTTGTCTTTGGGGCAGCGTCAGTTGATTTCCTTTGTGCGGGCACTGTTGTACAATCCGGCTATCCTGATCCTGGATGAAGCCACCTCTTCCGTTGATACAGAGTCTGAAATGCTGATTCAAGATGCCATTGATAAGCTGATTGCTGATCGGACGGCCATTATCATCGCGCACAGGCTGTCTACCATTAGCGAGGCGGATAAGATCATTGTGCTGGATAAAGGCGAGATTAAGGAGATGGGAAGTCATGAAGAATTACTGAAGTTGGAGGGCTTTTATTACAAGCTGCATAGCATGCAGTTTAACGCCTCCGCGGCTGGGTAATACATGATGAAAAAATAAATATAACTTTTTGTGCATAAGTAGCTGAAAAAATGGCTGTTATCTCCCTAAAAAATGCAATACAATTTAAGTTATAACCATCTGTCTATCAATAACATTATAATATACCCTCCTTTTTTTTCATCATCGCTGAATTTTTGAGATAAAAACGTTTATCTTTGCGCAAAATTTCAGAAAACGGTGATTTCATTCAGTCGGTTCAAACATAGTATGGTAGCACTTGTGATGGCGTTAGTCCTTCACAGTTTTGGTAATTCTGCTTCTGCAGCGGTAAATAATGAAGGTGGCGAGCATGCTACTGCTCATCATACCGAAGAGAAGAAAGAAGCGAAAAAGGGCTTCGATGCAAAAGAAGTAATTCTTGGACACGTAAAGGATGCCCATGACTGGCACTTTATGGATTGGGGTGAACAGCCTATATCTATTCCATTGCCTGTGATCATCTACAATCCAGCAAAGGGAACTTCTGCATTTATGTCTTCTGCTTTCCATCATGGTCATGAGGCGGTAGACGGATACATGATCGTAACAGAGCATTACCGTGAAGAGAAAGGTCTGGCTCAGGATAAATTTCCTACTGGCACTATCATCGCGGTAGATGAGCAGCACAATCCTACTGGTGCTAAAATCTATGATTTCTCTATCACCAAGAACATCACTTCCATGATCATTGCAGCTATCCTGCTGGTTTGGATGATGCTGAACGTAGCGAAAGCTTACAAAACCCGTGGTAGCAAGAAAGCGCCTAAAGGTTTCCAGAGCGTAGTAGAGCCGGTGATTATCTTCATGAGAGACGAAGTGGTAAAGCCAAACATTCCTGGCAAAGCTGCTGAGAAATACACTCCATTCATTCTGACTATTTTCTTCTTTATCCTCATCCTCAACCTGATGGGGCTGTTGCCAGGTTCTGCTAACGTAACTGGTAACATCGCAGTAACTGGAGCACTGGCTATCATCTCCTTCGTTGCGATCATGATCAGCACCAACAAGCATTTCTGGGGTCACATCTTCAACCCTCCAGTACCTGGTGGTGTGAAAATTATCCTGGCGCCGGTAGAGCTGATTGGTGTGTTCACTAAGCCTGTTTCACTGGCTATCCGACTTTTCGCCAACATCTTGGCAGGTCACATTATCATTCTGAGTATCATTTCCCTGGTATTTATATTTGGCGGTCTGAAACCAGTTGCTGGTTATGGCTTCCTGCCTATCACCATCGTATTCAACATCGTAATGATGATGTTGGAATTACTGGTTGCCTTTATCCAGGCGTTCATCTTCGCTACGCTGACTGCAGTATTTATCGGTCAAGCGATGGAAGGCGGACATGATCACGATGATGCACACGCTGCACATCACTAATTAACTTGTTTATTTTAAATTCAAATACATATTCATTATGGCACTTTCAACTGTTTTAATGCAAGCTGCTGCTGAAGCTGCTGCGTCTGCTTCAGGTTTAGCTAAAGCTGGTGGTGCTATCGGTGCTGGTATCGCTGCTATCGCGGCTGGTATTGGTGTTGGTAACATCGGTAAGAGCGCTCTGGAATCTATCGCTCGTCAGCCAGAAGCTGCAAATGACATCCGTGCAAACATGATCCTGGCAGCTGCGCTGGTAGAGGGTGTTGCCCTCTTCGGTGTAATCGCTGGTCTGCTGGCGGTAGTTATGTAAGCCAAACTCTTTACTGCATCTGGAGCACAGGGCAAAGGATGCAGTAATCTTTCCAATCAAAAACTAATTAAATCCTCGTAATATGGATCTGTTGATACCAGCGGTCGGCTTATTTATTATCTCTTTTGTCATCTTTGTTATTGTATTCCTTGTCCTAAAGAAATTCGCATGGACTCCAATCCTGGCAGTTCTGAAAGAAAGGGAAGGTTCCATTGCTGATTCTATCGCTTCTGCTGAAAGAGTGAAAGAAGAAATGGCGCAGATGAAAGCAGAACACGAACACGTGTTGGCTGAAGCAAAAGCTGAAAGAAGCAAAATCCTGAAAGAAGCTAAAGAAGCTAAAGATCAGATCATCAGCGAAGCTAAAGCACAAGCTCAGGCTGAAGCTAAAAAGATCATCTCTGAAGCTTACACCGCTATCGAAAACCAGAAAATGGCTGCGTTAACGGATGTGAAAAACCAGGTAGGTAACCTCGTTATCGAAGTAGCTGAAAAAGTACTGAGAAAAGAATTGTCTGATAAATCAGCACAAGAAGGTTACGTAAAACAACTGGCACAGGAAATCAAACTGAATTAAGAATCTGACTCTACACCCGCTCTAAACAAGTTGGTGAAAAGCTAAAGCGATAAGCAATATGCAGAATCCCCGTTTAGCATCCCGATATGCAAAATCATTGATAGACCTGGTTCTCGAAAAGAATCAACTGGAAGAAGTGCATACCGATATGCTGTTTTTACAACAGGTGATGAAATCAAACCGCGACGTGGTACTGCTGCTCAAAAGCCCGATCATCAAGGCTGATGCTAAGCAGAAAATCCTCGACGCCGTTCTGAATAGCCGTGTGAATTTAACCACGCAGTTGTTCATCAAATTACTGGTGACCAAAGGCCGCGAAAGTTTCCTGCCTGAGATTGCCGTGGAATTTGGCAAACAGTATAATGTGATCAAAAACATTAAAACTGTAAAAATTACTACCGCCGTTCCTATGGAACAAGCTACACTGGACATGATCCAACAGAAAGTAGCTAACGGTAACCAGCAAGTTCAACTGGAAGCTAAGGTAAATCCTGAGCTGATCGGTGGTTTCGTGCTGGAAGCACAGGATCAGTTGTACGATGCTTCTGTTGCAAATGAACTGAAGAATCTGAAACAACAATTCAATAAGAATATTTACGTATCTGAGATACGTTAAAAATACAGCAGCCGCTGCGTACACGCAAAGCTGTTGTCGTTACTTTAATTTACTCTAACGACTCTTTTTAAAAATCATAATTATGGTTGGTATTAAACCTGATGAAATTTCGGCGATATTACGCCAGCAGTTAAGCAACTTCAATGCTGACGCCAGCCTGGAAGAGGTAGGTACAGTACTGCAAGTGGGTGATGGTATCGCCCGCATTTACGGTTTGGGTAACGTTGGTTACGGTGAACTGGTTGAGTTCAGCAATGGCGTTAGAGCAATTGCACTGAACCTGGAAGAGGATAACGTAGGTGTGGTATTGATGGGTGAATCAACAGGCATTAAAGAAGGTGATAAAGTACGCCGTACTAAACAGATCGCATCTATCAACGTAGGTGAAGGTATGATTGGTCGCGTTGTAAATACATTGGGTGAACCAATCGATGGTAAAGGCCCTATCACTGGCGAACTGTACGAAATGCCACTGGAGCGTAAAGCACCAGGCGTTCTGTTCCGTGAACCAGTAAAAGAACCACTGCAGACAGGTGTTAAAGCGATCGACGCTATGATTCCTATCGGTCGTGGTCAACGTGAGTTGGTGATCGGTGACCGTCAGACAGGTAAAACTGCTATCTGTATCGATACCATCATCAACCAGAAAGAATTCTTCGAAGCTGGCAAACCAGTATATTGCATTTACGTAGCAATCGGTCAGAAAGCATCTACCGTTGCTGGTGTAATGAAAACTTTACAGGAAGCAGGCGCTATGGCTTACACTACTATCGTAGCTGCTAACGCTTCTGATCCTGCTCCACTGCAGTTCTATGCTCCATTCGCTGGTGCTGCAATTGGTGAGTTCTTCCGTGATAGCGGTCGTCCTGCACTGATCGTTTATGATGATCTGTCTAAACAGGCGGTTGCTTACCGTGAGGTGTCCCTGCTGCTGAAACGTCCTCCAGGCCGTGAAGCTTATCCAGGTGACGTATTCTACCTGCATAGCCGTTTGCTCGAGCGCGCTGCGAAAATCATCAACAAAGATGAGATCGCTCGCCAGATGAACGACCTGCCAGAATCTATCAAACACCTGGTTAAAGGTGGTGGTTCCCTGACAGCATTGCCTATCATCGAAACACAAGCTTCTGACGTATCTGCTTATATCCCTACCAACGTAATCTCCATCACCGATGGTCAGATCTTCCTGGAAGGTAACCTGTTCAACGCCGGTATCCGTCCTGCGATCAACGTAGGTATCTCTGTAAGCCGCGTGGGTGGTAACGCTCAGATCAAATCCATGAAGAAAGTATCCGGTACCCTGAAACTGGACCAGGCACAATATCGTGAGATGGAAGCCTTCTCCAAATTCGGTGGTGACCTCGATGCTGCTACCAAAGCCGTTATCGACAAAGGTCAGCGTAACGTGGAAATCCTGAAACAGCCTCAGTTCTCTCCACTGCCAGTGGAAAAACAAGTGGCTATCATCTACCTGGGTACCAACGGTCTGCTGCGTGAAGTTCCTGTTAAACAAGTGAAAGCATTCGAAGAAGCTTTCCATAACGAAATGGAAGTTCGCCTGCCAGATGTATTGACCGAGTTCAAAAAAGGTAATCTGCCTGAAGACGGTCTGAAGAAAATGGTTGCCCTGGCAAATGAACTGAAAGCTAGATTTGCATAATCTTCAACAACTCTCCTGTCGTTCCTGCCCGCAGGGCAGGAATGACGAAAAAGATAAAAACAGAAAGAGACGTCGCGGACGTCTCTTTCTGTTTTTGATACAGTCTCTTCTGTTTATAGCGCCTTTCTAACCCCTTTTTTCGGAAATTTCACCGATACTCCATCGGCTTTTATTACCCAGTTTTTTTCAGTTTTAGGGAGACACGTTTCGCTCGAAATGTAGGCTGGTAAAGGCAGCATCGGTAAAGTGCCCTGATTTTCCGGTCAATTTGACCGAATATCTCCCTTGTTCTTTTGCCGTGGTTGCAAACCACTCTACTTTTGACATGTAAATCATCCCCTATAGATATGTTTTTATTCAACCGACTTCTAATCTTAACTATTCTCTTTCCGGCGTTGCTGTCTGCACAAGTCCGCATTTCCGGTAAAGTCACCGATACAAAAAAACATCCGCTGGCAGGTGTAAACATTGCCATTAAAGACTCCTACGACGGAGCCGTTACGCAAGCGGATGGTACTTTCTCCTTCTCTCCCTCAAATACCGGCGAACTGACACTCTTTGCTACGCTGAATGGTTATCAGCCAATGGAAATGAAAGTCAATACTGCAACGGATCAACAGTTGAACATAGTGATGAAAAGCGCGGCCAATGCCCTGAAAGTGGTAACTATCTCAGCAGGTAGCTTTGAAGCCAGCGACGAAAAGAAGAATACGGTATTGAAACCATTGGATATTGTGACTACTGCAGGTGCAGGCGCCGATATCGTAAATGCGATCAAAACGTTGCCAGGTACACAGCAAACCAACGACCGCGAAGGTCTCTTTGTACGCGGTGGTACAGGCTACGAAACACAAACGGTGATTGATGGGATGCTGGTAAGAAACCCTTTCTACAGCGGTTTACCAGATATGCCAGGACGCGGACGTTTCTCCCCATTCCTGTTTAAAGGAACTACTTTCAGCAGTGGTGGCTACTCCGCTCAATACGGACAAGGTCTTTCTTCTGCCTTGATCCTGGAGTCTAATGATCTACCTACCCGGTCTTCTTCTTCTGTGGGCGTTTCTGTGATCGGCGCCAGTGGCGGCCTAGAAAGCTTGGCAAAGGATAAAAAGTCTTCTTTCGGTCTGGAGGCAGACTATACCAACTTGGCTCCTTATTTCAACGTAGTGAAACCTAAGCAGGAGGTGAACCTCGGACCAGAAATCATCGGTACTTCTGCGAATTTCCGTCTCAAAACCTCTAAAACCGGCATGCTGAAATTCTACGGTTATGCCAACTGGAGTAATATGGGCTTTTCCTATAACAGCCTGGAATATCCGGGGAATAAAGAGTCTTATCAGGTTCGAAATAACAATGTCTACACAAACCTGACTTACAAAGAAAGCCTGGGTCACGACTGGAAACTCTTTGCAGGCGCATCTTTCAGTACCAATAAAGACAGAATTAAGACAGACACGTTGCCGAAGTATCCGCTGGAATCCAATATTGGCATAGGTTCTGACCTTACACAAATGAAAGTGATGCTGACCAAAGGATTGGGACTTTACTCTGCACTGCGCTTTGGTGGCGAATATCAGTATGTTGCTGAAAGGTCTGCTTTTAACCAATATAATTTGAATTATGCCGATAACTATGCTGCTGCTTTCGCTGAAACAGATATCTTCTTTACTCGTAGCCTGGTAGGTAGATTTGGTGGTCGTGCGGAATATTCTTCCGTACTCGGTAAGATGAATTTTGCGCCCAGGGCATACCTGGGATATAGAACGGGTGTTCATAGCCAAGTGTCCATCGCTTACGGCGATTATTATCAGAAGCCAGAACCACAGTACATTCGCTACGACAGGTCGCTGGAATATATGAAAGCCACCCATTACATTGCTACTTACCAGGTGATGAGTAATGATTATACCTTCCGCACAGAATTATACTATAAGCAGTACAAAAATCTGGTGAAAACGGTACCTGATTACAGCAATAACGGTAACGGCTATGCGCAGGGATTTGAATTGTTCTGGAGAGACCGTAGAACCATAAAAGGCTTGGATTACTGGGTGTCTTATTCTTACCTGGATACCAAACGCAACTATCTGAATTATCCCTACAAAGTACAGCCAGATTTTGCGGCGAATCATACTGCCAGTTTGGTAACGAAATATATGATCACCAAACTGAGTACGAATGTGGGTTTGACGTACAGCTTTGCAAGCGGAAGACCTTACTACAATCCTAATCAGCCTGTGGATAAGTTCATGACTGATAGAACGATCACCTATAATTCAGTAGGCGCCAGCATTAGCTATCTGACCTCTATCCGTAAGGCATTTACTGTCATTGTATTCCAAGTAACGAATGTACTTGGCAACAAACAGGTATTTGGCTATCGTTATAGTACCGATGGCATGCGCCGGTCAGAGATTACACCGAATGTACCCCGCTTTATTTACCTGGGAATGTTTATGAACTTCGGTATAGACAGACGTCAGGATGTTATTAATAATCTTTAAATCTCTCCTTTAAATCAATACAATATGAAACGCTTCTTTTTATCTTTTCTGATGATTGCCGGATTATATTCCGCTACTATGGCTCAAAGTGCACAATATGAGCAAGTAATGAGCAAAAATATTGCTGAACTGGAAACCAGTGCAGCCTTCACCCCAGCAGCGATGACAGAGAAAGCTGCCCTGTTTGAACGTATTGCGGATGCAGAAAAGACACAGTGGCAACCTTACTATTACGCCGCTTATTGCAATGTGATGAATGCCCTGATGACCATGGACAGAAACAAAGTGGATGGACTGGCAGATCAAGCGGAAGCTGATCTTACCAAAGCAGAACAGATGAGTCCTAAGAACTCTGAAATCGCTTGTATCAAATCACTGGTAGCAACAGCAAGACTGAAAGTGGACCCTATGACACGTGGCCAGCAATACGGACCAATAGCCGCAGCAGCATTAGAAGAAGCAAAATCATTTAACCCTGAGAATCCGCGTGTATACTTACTGCAA
Organism: Chitinophaga sp.; assembly: GCF_019236475.1. Classification (GTDB taxonomy): domain Bacteria; phylum Bacteroidota; class Bacteroidia; order Chitinophagales; family Chitinophagaceae; genus Chitinophaga. The sequence continues at coordinate 114,916 of NZ_JAFAIX010000012.1, read as the reverse complement.
GGACAATCTTTGCTCTTTACTCCAGAACAGTTTGGTGGTAGCAAAGAAAAAGCTAAAACTACCTTTGAACTGGCATTACAGAAATTCGCTGCTTTCAAACCTGCAGGTACGCTGGATCCTAAATGGGGAGAGGCTTATACCCGCTCACTGTTAGAAAAAGCGCAGGGTAAATAACTATTTGTTTTAAGGTTGATAATAAAAAAATCCCGTCCAGCGTATGTTGGACGGGATTTGTTATGTAAGTGCATAAATGATTTATTCAGACGCGAGTTCCATTTTCTTCAGTGGATTTCTCGTGTTGTCGGCATAGCGTTCGCGTTGTTCCAGGATGTCCAGGCAGGTGAAGATGGCCTGTCTGAAGGAGCCTGGATCAGCAATATTCTTACCGGCGATATCGAAGGCGGTGCCATGATCTGGAGAAGTCCTAACAATAGAAAGACCCGCAGTATAGTTGATACCTTCGCCACTGGCGAGGGATTTGAATGGAATGAGACCCTGATCGTGATACATAGCGAGTACGCCATCAAACTGCGCATACATTTCACGCGCAAAGAAAGCATCAGCGCTATATGGGCCGAAAGCCAGGATACCGCTGTTGTTCGCCTGTTTGATAGCAGGAGCGATTACATTGATTTCCTCCATGCCGATCAGGCCATCGTCGCCGGCGTGAGGGTTTAATCCTAGTACCGCGATTCTAGGTTTGTCGATACCAAAATCCTTGATCAGGCTGTCTTTCATCATTGCTAGCTTGGCCAGGATATTTTCTTTGGTTATATATTTTGGTACTTCCGCGATAGGCACATGTTCTGTCAATAGACCAACACGCATGTTATCGGCAGTCATAAACATCAGTACATCCTTCGCGCCAAAGGCATCGCGGAGGTATGGTGTATGGCCAGTATAGTTGAATTTTTCGCTTTGGATATTATTCTTATGGATAGGAGCTGTTACCAGTCCGGCGATGTAACCATCTTTCAGGCATTGGATCGCTACTTCGAGGGCGCGGGCAGCGTATTTGCCACCGACTTCATTTAGCACACCAGGAGTAATCTGTACTTCTTCTTCCCAGCAGTTATAGACGTTTACCTGTTTATGGTTCAGGCGGGTAAAGTCTTTAATAGACTGGTAATTGAAATTGTTTTCATTCATCAGCTTTCGGTAGAAGTTGATGGTTTTATTGGACGCGAAGATAACTGGCGTACAGAATTCCATCATTCTGTTGTCCAGAAAGGTTTTGATAATGATTTCTGCGCCAATACTGTTTATATCACCTACAGTGATGCCAATTACCGGTTTGTTCATGTTGGGAGTACTCATGCTGTTAAGCGTCAATAATGGACAAAGATAAGAGAAACCCGTAAGCTTTCAGTCATCAGGTTTTATGAACCCTGATAACGAGCTTTTAGCTATCTTTGAGGTTCAGTCATGTATACACTAAAGAAATCATTGGGTCAGCATTTCCTGACTGACGAGAACATCTGCAGGAAAATAGTTGAGTCCTTACCTGTAATAGAAGGCCAGCAGGTGCTGGAAGTGGGCCCCGGTGGGGGAGCCATTACCAAGTATCTGCTACAGATTCCCGGCATACACTTTAAAGCTATTGAGCTGGACACTGAGAAGGTGCAGTATTTAGAGAAGACTTACCCAGACATTAAGGGGAAGTTGATCAATGTGAGCATCTTGGATGCAGAGTTGCCTTTTGAAGGACCTTTCCGCTTGATAGGTAATTTCCCTTATAATATTTCCTCCCAGATTATGTTCAAAGTGTTGGATTGGCGCCAGCATGTAGATGTAATTGTGGGTATGTTCCAGAAAGAGGTTGCCCTCCGATTGGCAGCGTCTCATGGGAATAAGGATTATGGTATCCTCAGTGTATTGTTGCAGGCTTATTACAAGATTGAATACTTGTTTGAAGTGCATGAAAACTGCTTCAATCCGCCGCCGAAGGTGAAGTCGGCCGTTATCCGTCTCACTCGCCTGGAGCAACCAGCGGATGTGGCTTCAGAGCGTAAATTCCGGGTGTTGGTAAAAACCGCATTTGGGCAGCGTCGGAAGCAGTTGAGGAATCCGCTTAAACCGCTATTTACCAAAGAAACACTGCAAGACCCTATATTCAGTAAGCGCGCAGAAGAGCTTACTGTAGCGGATTTTGCAGCCTTATCACATAAGATGATATGAGCAGGAAAGTATTAATTACCGCGAAAGTTCATCCCTACCTGATTGATCAACTGGAGGCCAAAGGATTTGAGCCTGTATATCTGCCGGCAATTACATATGAAGAAGTCCATGCCGAGATTCCAGCCTGTGTAGGTCTTATTGTAACCACGAGAATCCGTGTCGACAAACAAATAATTGATCATGCCCGCAATTTGCAGTGGATAGGTCGGTTAGGCTCCGGTATGGAACTGATCGATGTTGCCTATGCAGAAAGCAAAGGGATTCATTGTGTCAGCAGTCCGGAAGGTAACCGTGATCCGGTAGGAGAGCAGGCAGTAGGGATGTTGTTGGCATTAATGCATAATATATTAAAAAGTAACCTGGAGCTGCGTAAGGGCATCTGGGAGCGGGATGGAAACCGCGCCTGGGAGCTAGGAGGTAAGACCGTAGCTATTATTGGTTATGGGCATACTGGAAGTACCTTCGCGAAAAAGCTGGCAGGTTTTGGTGTGAATATTATTGCATATGACAAGTACCATAAAGGTTTTGGTACTGCGGCAGTAAAAGAAGTGAGTCTGGAAGAGATCTTCCGTGATGCGGATATTGTGAGTTTGCATTTACCGCTGACAGATGAAACGCGTCATATTGCTAACAGTGCCTTCTTTCGTTCATTTGCGCGTCCGATATGGTTTATGAATACGGCGCGTGGGAAGTTGGTGAATAATGCTGATCTGATGGCCGCCTTACAGGATGGCCGGGTGCAGGGAGCATGTTTGGATGTATTAGAGAATGAAAAGCTGGATACCTATACAGCAGAAGAGAAGGAGCAGTTAGCATTTTTCCTGGCTGCGCCGAATGTGGTAGTAACGCCTCATATAGCGGGTTATTCGCATGAAGCGAGTATTCGTATGCCACGGGTAGTATTGGAAAAGCTGAACATTTTGTAAGCAACTGCAACGGTTGTGGTAATTTGATATAAATAGTTGATTTTCAATATATTTGTATCGAAAAGGTAAATTATTTTTCTTAAAGAATTTTCAGTATATTTGCTGTAAACCAGAAAAACAACGCTTCCATGCAAGTGGAGGCGTTGATTTTTTTTTCTTATAACCAATAAAATACAGCAGGTTATGTCTGGCGTAAATTACGTTACTAAAGAAACTCTTGATCAGATGAGAAACGAGCTGAACGTACTTAAAACCAAAGGACGTTCAGAGATCGCAAAGGCCATTGCGGAAGCAAGGGAAAAGGGTGACTTGAAGGAGAATGCCGAATATGATGCCGCCAAGGAAGCACAGGGGTTACACGAAGCTAAGATTGCTGTGTTGGAGAATGCGATTGCGACAGCACGCATTGTGGAGGCCGATTCTATTGACACTTCCAAAGTCTCAATTTTGTGTAAAGTGACAATCACAAATGTAGCTAACAAAAAAACCGTTACATATCAACTGGTTTCAGAGACTGAAGCAGACCTGAAGGCCGGAAAAATTTCCGTTACTTCCCCAATTGGGAAAGGTCTGCTGGGCAAACAGGTTGGAGACATTGCAGAGGTACAGGCGCCTAATGGTCAAATAAAATTCAAAATTGAAGATATCTCCGCATAAGCATGGCGGTTTTTAACGATATTTACGGGGTCTTGCGATAGCAAGACCCTTTTTTATTGGCTAATAACGAAACCATATGACCATCTTTTCCAAAATAATCCGTGGGGAGATACCCAGCTATAAGATTGCAGAGAATGATCATTTTTACGCCTTTCTGGATATATTTCCGTTGGTAAAGGGGCATACGTTGGTGATCCCTAAAGTGGAGACGGACAAGTTTTTCGATGTATCGGACGACTTGTTGCAGGAGTGGCTGTTATTTGCCAAGCCGATTGCACATGCCATTGAATCAGTGATTCCTTGTAATCGTATAGGGGTGAGTGTGGTAGGTTTGGAAGTACCGCATGCGCATATGCATCTGATACCTATCAATTCTGCAGATGATATGAATTTTTCCAGGAGTAAACTGAAGCTATCACCTGCGGAATTTGAAGAGATACAGCAGGCGATTACGGCTCGACTGTAATTTTATTTAGACGTGGGTACATTGAAGCGGAAGCCTACACCGTGCAGGGTTTCGAGTCTGATGTGAGGGTCGGACTTAAAGTGTTTCCTGAGTTTTGTGATGAACACGTCCATGCTACGACCCAGGAAATAGTCGTCCTTTCCCCACACATTGGCCAGAATATCCTCTCTCTTTAAGGTCTTATTGGGATTATTGCAGAGATAGAGGAGTAATTCCGCTTCTTTTTGTGTTAGAGAAATAGAAATGTCACCTTCCGCGGTGTACAATCTGAGGTCTTCGTAATCGAATGTCAGTTTGCCAATGTGGAAAGTATTTGATTTTTCGACAGTTTGATTCCTGGTTCTTTTCAGGAATACTTCAATGCGCAGGATCAATTCCTGCATGCTGAATGGTTTGCTGATGTAGTCATCTGCACCAGTGCGAAGGCCCTTAATTCTGTCTTCTTTCTCGTTTTTGGAGGTCAGAAACAAAATAGGGACATGGTCGTTTACTCTCCTAATCTGTTCAGCAAGTGCAAGCCCGTCTTTCTTGGGCATTACAACATCCAGCAGGCAGATATCGAATGTGCGGGACTGGAACTGTTCCCAGGCGGCCTGGCCGTCAATACTGTGCACAACATCATACCCTGCCTCCTCCAATCTTTTCTTAGTTGCTGCGCCGATGTACTGATCGTCTTCCACTAATAAGATTCTCGCTTTCATATCTCCTAGATGCTGATTATTATAACAATTGCAGCTGCACAGCCGAAGCGTAACAGCGGATAGTACTTTTTCATAGACAACCTGATAAGGCTGGGATCATGGCTAAGTGGCGATGTTTTTAGCAATGACCGATTTGCAACAAAGTAACTACAATTTTGGAATTTATGAAATATGCTTTTCTAACGAACGATTCTTTCGGGGTGTTGCTGTAGAAATTGTTCCCAACCTTTTGACTTCGTGAGGCCTGCCAGTGGATTGCTTTCCTGATAGAAATGACATACTGCGACTGCTAGGGCATCTGTTGCATCAAAGTAATCAGGACGGCTGGTGATTTTCAGGATACGTTGTAACATTAGCCAAACCTGTTCTTTATCAGCATTACCATTACCCGTAACGGATTGTTTAACTTTTTTGGGGGAATACTCTGTAACGGGAAGTCCTGCGTGCATGGCTGTAGCGATGGCTACTCCCTGGGCTCGACCCAGCTTCAACATACTCTGAACGTTCTTCCCGAAAAACGGAGCTTCAATTGCAAAACAATCTGGTTTATGGGCTTTAATGAGGTCTCCAACACTAGCATGTATCAATTGTAAGCGCTCATAGTGATCTTTATGCTTTGACAATTTTAGCACATCCATCTCAATAAGACTGACTTTTTTCCCTTCAGCCAAGATAAGGCCATAGCCCATTACAAGGGTTCCAGGGTCAATGCCCAGAATTATTTTCGATTTGTTTGCCAACCACAGGTTATTTTTGCCAAAACTTATTAATCTGAACAAAAATACCAAAATAATTCTCAATTACGCATTAGGTATAACCCTTTTCATCTGGTTAGGCTATTCTATTTATGCACAGGTAACCCACCGGGATAACTTGGACGAATCATTCCGGCAGATGCGCGAATCCCTGCACCAGAAAGGCTGGACGGGTATTTTTCTAGTAGTAGTATTGATGTTTTTTAACTGGGGATTTGAGGCCCGTAAGTGGCAGATGTTGGTGCGCCCCTTGGAAAAAATCTCTTTTATCAAGGCTTTCAGCGCCATTCTTTCAGGCGTTTCCATCTCTATCAATACGCCTAATCGTATAGGCGAATACGGTGGAAGGGTACTTTATCTCCAGAACCATAACAAGTTAAAAGCCATAGCCGCCACCATTGTGGGGAGTTTCAGCCAGTTGATAGTAACTGTTATCTTTGGGTTAATTGGCTTGTTTTACTATATTCATAACCTCGCTCCCAGAGATGGTTCCAGGTATCTGAACCCCGATTTTTGGGGGGATTTTGTGCTGGGGGTGTTGGTAATTATTTGTGCCCTGACGATATTGTTATATTTTCGGCTAAGGTTAATTCTGGCTGTATTTAAGAAAGTGAGATGGTTGCGCAAACTCAGCATTTTTGTTCAGATTATTGTGGGATATTCCCCTAGCCAATTGCGTTATCTGTTGCTGCTTTCAGCCTTCCGTTACCTGGTCTTCTCGGCACAGTATTTGATTTTGCTGGACGCATTAGGTGTGGAGTTTTTGTGGTGGCAGGCCTTCCTGCTCAACAGTGTGATTTACCTTGTAATGGCTGTTGTTCCGACTATTGCCATTGCTGAACTTGGAGTTCGCGGAAAAGTAAGTATCTTCTTCCTCGGTTTGCTCAGTTCCAACGAAGTAGCTATCCTTGCAGCCACAGGCGGAATTTGGTTAATCAACCTCTTTCTCCCTGCTATCGCTGGAACAGTGCTCCTGCTGGGAGTTAAAATAATTAAGGAAAAATAGACTCTTGCAATGCGGTATTTGTTACTCATCATCATTAGCTTAACCTGTATACGCCCCACTCAAGCGCAGACCGACTTCTGCTCTATCCGCAATAGCAGTTTTAAAGCCGGTGAAACGATCACCCTGAAAGTATTCTATGCCCTCGGAAAAATGTTCATTGGTGCCGGCGAAGCTACCTTTAACTGTAGCCTGGAGAGATTTGCCAACCGCGATGTTTTCCATATCGTAGGGGAAGGTAAAACCTATAAGGCTTATGACTGGTTCTTTAAAGTGCGGGATCGTTATGAAACTTTTATAGACACGGCTACATTACAGCCGCTGAAGTTCCTTCGCAATGTGAATGAAGGCGGGTATAAAATCTACAATAACGTTGTTTTCAACCAGGCCGCTCACCAAGCCATCAGTACTAACGGTACTTTTACGGTTCCTCCATGTGTACAGGATGTTATCAGTTCCATCTATTACGCTAGGAATATCGATTTCTCCAAATACAATGAAGGCGATAAAATCCCCTTTGCGATGTTCCTAGATGACCAAGTGTACAATATCTACGTGAGATATCTGGGGAAAGAAAACATCAAGACCAAATTCGGTACTTTCCGGGCCATTAAGTTCAAACCCTTGCTGATCAAGGGGAATGTATTTGAAGGTGGTGAGAAAATGACTGTTTGGGTGAGCGACGATGGCAATAAGATCCCTTTGCGTATAGAAAGCCCTATTTCTGTTGGTAGCGTAGTGGTAGACATGATAAACTACGGCAATCTGCGCCATCCGCTTACTTCCCTTATCAAAGAGCGCTAACAGAACTTTCGTGTATATATCTGCGTTATAACAGCGCGCTGAGCGCAGTTTTAACAATTTTTTTCGGACTCCGCGTCAGGATTTTTACGACCTTTCGCTCCGCAGAAAAACTTTATATTTGTTATAATCAACCCTTTATGATTATGGAAGAACGTAAACCGAAAATATTACTGGCAGAGGATGATACCAACCTGGGTATGGTATTGAAAAACTACCTGGAGCTGAACGATTATGATGTGGAGCTCTGCAGGGACGGCATCCTGGCGCTGGCGGCCTTCCGTCGTGAAAAATTTGACATCTGCCTGCTGGACATCATGATGCCCAATATGGATGGTTTCAAACTGGCCGAAGAAATCCGTGATGTAGATCCGGATATCCCCCTGTTCTTCCTCTCCGCTAAAACCATGAAGGAAGATATCATCCAAGGTTATAAACTGGGCGCCGACGATTATATCTCCAAACCATTCGATAGTGAACTGTTGCTGCTGAAGATCAAAGCTATCCTCAAACGCAACCAGGAACTACATAGCAAGGAAGAAGAACAACATGAGTTTAAAATTGGCTCTTATGAATTCAATTCCAGGCTGCGTACTTTGACGCGCAATGGCGATTCTCATACTTTATCACCGAAGGAAAATGAATTGCTGCATATGCTCTGTGAACATAAGAATGACCTGCTCCCAAGAGAGCTAGCGCTGAAGAAGATCTGGGGCAGCGATACTTACTTCAATGGTCGCAGTATGGACGTATATATCGCCAAATTGCGCAAATACCTGAAAGACGATTCTAATATTGAAATTGTCAATATTCACGGAAATGGCTTCCGCCTGGTAGTGAAAGAGTAGGACTCTCCTGCCTGTCGAAAAAGATAAAACAAAAGAAGTGACGTCGCAGACGTCACTTCTTTTGTTTTATATAGTCTCTTGTTGTTATACTCAGAAAAGTAAATTGCCACCAGTACGGAATGGTGTCTTCCCTAAATGCGTATATGCTTTCTCGGTTACTTCCCTTCCTCGGGGAGTACGTTTGATAAAGCCCTCTTGTATAAGGAATGGCTCATATACTTCTTCCAGCGTACCCGCTTCTTCCCCTACAGCCGTAGCAATAGTGGTAATACCTACCGGACCACCTTTGAAGTTCTCTATGATCACTTGCAGAATGCGATTATCCATTTCATCCAGGCCGTATTCATCTACATTCAGGGCTTTCAGACTGAATTGCGCAATTTCTAGATCAATAGTACCATTTCCCATTACTTGGGCAAAATCCCTTACCCTGCGCAGCAATCCATTTGCAATACGAGGCGTTCCCCTGGAACGCCTGGCTATCTCCCCGGCAGCGTCAGAAGTAATTTTCGTATTCAATAATCCGGCTGCTCTCCAGATGATTTTCTGTAAAGTGCCTGCTGTATAGTATTCTAGCCTGGATTTAATACCAAAACGAGATAATAAAGGAGCGGTTAACAGCCCAGAACGAGTAGTGGCGCCTATCAGCGTAAACGGCATCAGGTTCAATTGAATAGACCTGGCACTAGGCCCCGAATCAATCATAATATCGATACGGTAATCCTCCATAGCGGAATATAAATACTCTTCCACTACGGTGCTGAGTCGGTGTATCTCATCAATAAAAAGCACATCCCGCTCTTCCAAGTTGGTGAGCAATCCCGCCAAGTCCCCAGGTTTTTCAATCACTGGTCCGGAAGTTTCCTTGATGTTTACACCCATTTCATTCGCAACGATGCGGGAAAGGGTCGTTTTTCCCAGGCCGGGAGGGCCGTGAAATAGTACATGGTCCAGGGCTTCACCACGCATTTTTGCTGCCTTGATGAAGACCTTCAGGTTTTCGATAATCTGATCCTGCCCCGAGAAATCAATGATCTCCCGCGGACGAATACTATTTTCGAACTCTTTCTCAGCGGCACTGAGCCTGTTCTCGTCTGGTCTTAAATGTTGATTGGACATATCTTCGATGAACCCAAAAGTACTGAAAAGCGCTTGGAAAATTATGGGTTACTGGAATCAATTGGAAAGTGGTAATTTCACTTGCTGCAAAACCTCAGCCAACAAAGAAAACACGCTCTACGCATGAAAAAATCAATCTTACTCCTGCTTACTTGTGCTTTATCCGGTTATAGCGCCTATGCACAGGTTATCAAAGAAAAAGAAGTGAAACGCATCGTTTCTACCCTCGCCGATGACGACATGATGGGCCGTCAACCCGGAACCCCAGGCGCATTAAAAGCCGCTAAATTTATTGAAGATGAGTTTGGGAAAGCGAAACTCCTGCCACTGGAAGGTAACACGACTTACCGACAAGAATTTAAAAAATATCAGCTTATCGAAAACAGCTCTTCTATTACCATCAACGGCACCCCAAAAAATTTGGAAGTGATTATCGTTGGTAAAGGCAGAAATATCGACTGGAAAAAAGATACTGCTACTATTCGGGAGATGCATGTTAAGACCCCATCCCAATTATTCGGCATGATGCGGAGTGTTGGTAAACTGAAACAGAACACTGTATTGTGGCTGGATTCATCACTCAGCAAATATCAGTCGTATGTAAAAATGGGCGTGTCAGAAAAGTTCTATAATGACCCTGCTGATATTGATAATGTGGAACCGCTGGAAACACCGTACAGTATGGCGGTAATACTGGAGAATGAACCAGTAGCAGCAACAGATAATTGGGAGATAAAAGCACAAAGAATTATCAAGGAAACTCCTTTTGTAAATATTGTAGGGATGATTCGCGGTACTACAAAACCTAATGAGTATGTAGTATTCAGCGCGCACTATGATCACCTGGGTGTAATACCTAGCGCTAACGCAAAAGACTCTATTGCAAATGGTGCGGATGATGATGCTTCCGGAACCACCGCAGTTATTGAATTAGCCAATTATTTCAATGGAAAGAAACCAACACGATCTATCATCTTCGTTGCATTCACTGGTGAAGAAAGTGGTGGACATGGTTCCCAGTATTTCTCCCGCAAGTTAGATCCCAACAAGGTTGTAGCGATGTTTAATATCGAAATGATTGGTAAGGAATCCAAATTCGGAAGAAACAGTGCATTCATTACAGGGTATGAAAAATCTGATTTTGGAAAAATTCTGCAGAATAACTTGAACGGTTCTACGTTTAAATTTTATCCTGATCCTTATCCGGAGCAAAATTTATTCTATCGCTCAGATAACGCTACCCTGGCTCGTTTGGGAGTGCCTGCTCATACTATTTCTACTACGCAGATTGATAAAGATAAGTACTATCATACCGTAGGAGATGAAGTAAGTACACTGGATATGTCTAATATTACCGCCATTATTCAAGCGATCGCGACCAGTTCCGTGAGTATTGTGAATGGCACGGATACGCCTACACGAATTAAGCAAACTCAGGAGTAGACTGCGTTTCATATGAATATCCGATAACGTCTAACGTTATCGGATATTTCTTTTTAAATTAATTATGTTGCTATTTTTTTTCCGAATTTCTTCTTTATTTTTACTGCTGTTAACCACTTAAGATTTTATTAAAACCATATCAAATGAGAACCAGACATCTTTATTTGCTAGCTGTAGCAGGCCTTTTCACGACGATGTTCGCCGCTTGCAGCAAAGACATGACACAATCCGATCAACCAAAACTGGATGAAAAAAATGCGGCGAGTGTTAACTACGAATTCGAAAATGTTAGTAGTACTACCGCTCTTTCCGCCGACGCAACGGGCAGACTGGCCGCTGTTACAGGAGATGCGTCCATGGCTAAAGCCAGCTCAGGCCGCTTCGACATTACCTGGGATACCGCTGCTGCCAGATTGAAAGAAATTCGCTTTGAAGCGAAAAGAGGAAAAGATCAAGTATCCTTCAAACTCACTACAGACAGATATATCGATCTGCTGAAAGTACCAGGTGCATTGGGCGCTATCAAAGTGCCAGTGGGTACTTATCAACAAGTAAAAGTATTTGCTCAAGTAAAAGGAGATAAAAAAGATCCTGCTGTTATTTTAAAAGGTCGCTTGACTTGGGATGGAAAAACGATCCCTATGGATATCCAGTTGTCAGGAGTGATTGAACTGAAAGCCCAAGGTAAAGACGTTGTTGTAAGTGACAGCAGCGTAATATGGAAAGGGAAACTCCAGGTGAATATGGACTTGGCGTTGAGCAAACTGCAGATCGGAGATTTCACCGGTTCCTTCGATTCCGGAAAACTGGTGATCAATATAGATATGAATTCCAACTTACACGACAAGCTTGCCGGAGCTGTTGAAAGCAGTATGTCAGTTGAACATACGCACGACTAATAATTCATAATGCAAGGAGGTTGTTTCATTGGTACGACAATGATGAATGTCCTTTGAAACAACCTCCATTATTTTATTTGATATTAATTACAGAAAATACAGAAAAGTGATCTGAAGCATATCTACCGCCCCATGTCTCTGAAATGGTGGCATGTTTCAGTACTTCGAAATTCCCTTTCAAGAAAATGTAATCAATCGGAGCAGGTTCTGTTTCTCCAGCTTCCCATCCGTTGAAAGTGCCTACAGGACCGAAGTGTGGCGTTTTACAAATAGCCTTGCTATCTGTCAGATGTAAGGTGTTATTAACGTCAGTGACTACACGAATTGGTTCATCATCAGGAGTGGCATTGAAATCTCCGGTAACGATAGCGGGTATTTTTCCTGCGATATCATGTACTTTTTGCAGTAATAACTTTGCACTTTCTCTTCTTGCGATTTTACCCATATGATCGAAGTGAGTATTGAAATGATAGAACACTTTACCGGTTTGTTTATCCTTGAATTTTCCCCAGGTAACAATACGCGTAATGGCGGCATCCCAACCTTTACTACCAGGCACAGCCGGCGTTTCAGACAGCCAGAATGTTTGCTGATCAAGTAATTGGAGTCGGGATGGATCATAGAAAATAGCGGAATATTCTCCTTTTGTTTTTCCATCATCACGACCCACACCAATAGATTTGTATCCTGGTAATAACTGGCGAAGATCCTGCATTTGATCGTCCAGGGCTTCTTGTACACCCAGTATGTTAATATTGTAGAATTGCACAGTGGAGGCCAATTTATCTTTTCTGAGTGGCCATGCATTCAGGCTGTCGTTTGGGGTATTCATCCTGATGTTAAAGGTCATTACATGTAAAGGCGCCTGCGCAAATGTAGTCACGCCTGCTAGTAACAACAGGAAGAGGGTAACGGCTTTTTTCATTAGTTAATCGATTTAGCTGCCCCCAAAATAATAAATAGAACTGGTATGGAAACACCGTTGGTGTAAGACTTTACATGTACTTAACGTATATGCTGGTTCAATTGCATAATAAGATCTGGGTCGGGGCAGTTACGGAGATATTTTTCCTTTTCGCTGAAACGGCATACACCAGGAAAATCTCCCCGAAATGCTTGGATGTCTTCAATAATCTGGAAATGCAGGTGTGGAGGCCATCCGCCGTTTTCAGCGGGTTGTCCGAACCAGGCCAATTGTTGGCCGGCGGTGACAGGCATATTTTCGTATAGGCCTTTAAGGTTGGAAATACTGAGGTGGCCGTATAAGGTGTAAAAGGTATAACCATCCAGTTGATGTTGCAGGATAATGGTAGCGCCATAGTCGCCGAAGTGGTCATTGAAGCGGAAACTATGTACATGGCCATTTAAGGGCGCAAAAACAGGCGTACCGGAGATGCCCCATACATCAATGCCAAGGTGTAGACGCCGGGGTTCCTCACCGGCGTCAAAATGTGAGCTCACCGCATAAATGGTACGGTGTTCACCGTATCCGCCTATGCCTAACCTGTAACCATTATCTGCCAACGTATGGTCAATATATCGGCAGAAAAGGTCTATATCCTGGAGAATAGCAGGAGTGAGGGTAGCGTTATTTCGAGTAAAATCCATGGCCAGCAGTGGTTCTGCGGGGTCCAGGAGTTGGATAACCGGTTGAAAGGTATCCTGGTATTTGCGTAAAATATCCTGCAGCATAGTAGGGACGCCCATGATGGGCTATTAAATATACTGCTTTTATTGCATGCAAAAGAAAAGTGGTTGCATCAAAAAGGGGAAGTGACGTTGCAGTCACTTCCCCTTTTTAACTTTTTCGTCGTCCCTGCCCAGCGGGCAGGGACGACAGTTTTGTTATGACTATTAAACTACCAGGTTAATCATTCTTCCTTTAACGATAATGACTTTACGCAGTGGTTTGCCATCCAGATATTTCTGTACCTGCTCGTTGGCCAGAACAGCGGCCTGGAGGCCAGCTTCGTCCATATCCAGCGGGAGGCTCATTTCTGTTTTGGTTTTACCATTGATCGCGATTGGATAAGTGAAGTCGCTTTCTTTGGTATATTCCTCCTTGTACACCGGATAAGGCGCATTGAGGATGCTTTCATTGAAACCGATCAACTGCCACAGCTCTTCCGCAATATGAGGCGCATAAGGCGTCAGCAGGATCAGCACAGATTCCAGGATATTGCGTTTATGGCAATGCAGCGTAGTGAGGTCGTTCACACAGATCATGAAGGCACTCACCGCTGTATTGAAAGAGAAGCTATTAGTAGCATTATCAATTTTGTTGATAGCTGTGTGCAATACCTTCAGCTCTTCAGGAGTAGGATTATCGCTCGTCACGACCAGCCCTTTCTGCTCATCGGCAAATAGGCGCCAGAGCTTTTTCAGGAAGCGGTGTACCCCTTCAATACCTTTGGTATCCCATGGTTTTGACTGTTCCACCGGACCAAGGAACATTTCGTACATGCGGAAAGTATCAGCACCGTATCTGCTTACGAGATCGTTCGGGTTCACGGTATTGAAGAGACGTTTACTCATTTTCTCTACTTCCTGGCCACAGATATACTGGTCATTTTCCAGGATGAAAGTAGCATCTGCGTATTCATTTCTCCATGCCTTGAATTTCTCCACATCCAGTACTACACCATCCACAATGTTCACATCCACATGCAGGGCATCTGTTTCATATTGGTCTTTCAGGCCATAGGACACGAATTCATTTGTGCCTCGCACGCGGTAAACGAAGCGGGAAGAACCCTGAATCATACCTTGGTTGATCAGCTTTCTGAAAGGTTCATGGAAACCGATATGGCCCAGATCATAGAGCACTTTTGTCCACATACGGGAATAAAGCAAGTGACCTACGGCATGTTCGGTACCACCCACATATACATCCACCTGGTTCCAGTAATCAGAGATCTGGCGGTCGGCGAAGGTTTGTGTATTGTGCGGGTCCATATAGCGGAGGAAATACCAGCTACTGCCAGCATAACCAGGCATGGTGTTAGTTTCGCGTTTTACGCCTGGAGCAATATTTACCCAGTCGGTAATATTGGCCAGCGGACCTTCCCCTTCAGGCCCTGGTTTATAGTTTTCTATATGTGGGAGTTCTACCGGGAGGTCTTTCTCCTCTACTGCGTAAGGGATACCATCCTTATAGATAATAGGGAATGGTTCACCCCAATAACGCTGACGGCTAAACCCTGCATCACGCATTTTATAGTTGATCTGGCGGCGGCCGATGCCCATTTCTTCCAGTTTGCTGATCACCATATCAGCACCTTTGCGCATATCAATGCCATCCAGGAAATTGCTGTTCTGGAGAATAGCATCCTTGGTAGGATTGGCTTCTTCACCAGTGAAAGCATCTCCGATGATATTGGTGATAGGCAGGTTAAAGTGGCGTGCAAAGTTGAAATCGCGTTGATCGCCACATGGAACCGCCATGATAGCACCTGTGCCATAACCAGCCAGTACATATTCAGCAATCCAAACGGGTACTTCGCGACCATCCAGCGGATTAATAGCATAAGCGCCAGTAAAGCAACCGGTAATTTGTTTTACCTCCGACATACGCTCTCTTTCAGAGCGACTCTGTACATACTCCAGGTAGGCGTCAATGGCAGCCTGCTGTTCAGGAGTGGTGATTTTCTTTACCAGCTCATGTTCAGGGGCGATTACCATGAAGTCCACACCGAAAATGGTATCCGGGCGGGTGGTATATACTTCGATTTGCTCGTCGGAGTTCTTGATGTTGAATTTGATTTCTGCGCCCTGGCTCTTACCTATCCAGTTACGTTGCATCTCCTTCATAGCATCGCTGAATTCTACTGTTTCCAGTCCTTCCAGGAGGCGGTTAGCATATTCAGTGATACGGAGGAACCATTGGCGCATTTTCTTTTTCACAACAGGGTATCCGCCGCGTTCGCTGACACCGTTAATTACCTCGTCATTGGCGAGTACGGTACCGAGGGCAGCGCACCAGTTTACCTCTGCATAAGCCAGGAAAGCCAGGCGGTATTGCATGAGGATATCACGCTGTTCTGCTTCCGTATAGCCTTTCCATTGTGCTGCGGTGAACTGGATCTGACGGTCGCCTGGACAAGGATGCTGGCTATTACCTTCTTTTTCGAAGATTTTCACCAGTTCGCTGATAGCCTCCGCTTTTTCGGTACGGCGGTTATACCAGCTATCGAACAATTGCAGGAAAATCCATTGCGTCCATTTGTAATAAGCTGGATCGCTAGTGTTGATTTCCCTGGACCAATCGTAGCAGAAGCCGATATTATCCAGTTGTTCACGGAATGTTTTGATGTTATGGGCAGTGGTCACAGCGGGATGTTGACCTGTTTCCAGGGCATATTGTTCCGCAGGAAGGCCAAAAGCATCGTATCCCATGGTATGAAGAACGTTATAGCCTTTTAGTCTTTTATAACGTGCATATATATCCGTAGAGATGTATCCCAGCGGATGACCTACGTGTAGGCCCGCCCCGGAAGGATAAGGGAACATGTCCAGCACATAACATTTGGGCTTAGTGCTGTCGTTTTTTACGCGGTAGGCATGGGAATTTACCCATTGTTCCTGCCATTTCTTTTCAATTGCCCTGAAATTGTACTCCATATATGGTTGCAGCTGAGTGGTTAACAAGCGGATATACAATACATCCAGCCCTAACCACGTTATCAAAATATTATTATATGTTATGCCGGCAGAAGAGCCAGTTTAGCAAAATAATGTTAAATTCATTAATACAACAATGTTGAACCCTTACAACTTTTTATATTGCCGCCGGAAATGCCAGAATGATTTGGCTGGCAAAATTAAACACATAACTACTAATTTTTATTATTTTCGCCGATAAACTACAGATTAATGGCGCAACCAGGAAGATCATCAGCAAAGAAGTCGAAACCATCTTACCTGTACTCCATTATCGGAGTGGCCCTGGTACTATTCCTGCTGGGAACCCTCGGATTGGTGGTGATACATGCGAATAAGCTGAGTAAGTACTTCAAGGAAAGTATTGAAGTTCAGGTTATTCTGAGAGATAATGTGAAGGAGAACCAGGCCACTGCCCTGCGCGATTCCATTGCAGCAAAGCCATATGTCAAATCCATTGAATACGTTTCAAAGGAAATGGCTGCCGAAAGATTCAAAAAAGAGTTCGGGGAGGATTTCATTAACCTACTTGAATATAATCCTTTGTACGCCAGCATTAACATTAAGGCCAACGCCAACTATGTAAATGCCGATAGTTTGAAGGTAATCGAGAATAATCTCACCCAGCAAAGTATTGTTCGGGAGATTTCCTACCAGCGTATCCTGGTAAACAAACTGAATGAGAACGTACAGCGTATTGGTATGATCGTTCTGATTATTAGCGGTGTGCTGTGCCTAGCAGTAGTATTCCTGATCGATAATACTATCCGACTGGCGATGTTCAGCAACAGGTTCCTCATTAAAACCATGCAGATGGTGGGAGCTACCCGTTGGTTTATTGCCAAACCATTCGATCTGCGCAGTATCATCAATGGGGCGCTCAGTGCCGTAATTGCTATTGCCGGTCTGTTTGCTATGATGTCTTTTGCAGACAAAGTACTGCCTGAGCTGAATGGTATGAGAGATAACCTGATGATCGGTGCGCTGTTCCTAGGAATGATTGTAATGGGGATCGCTATTTCCCTTTTCAGTACGCACCGCTCCGTTATGAAGTACCTGCGTCTCAAACTGGATGATCTTTATTAATCTTAATTTCAGATATTAATTTCATACAATGGCTAATCCAAGCGTAAAACCTACAGCATCCAAACCTGCTCAAGAAGAGGTGAAGGACTTTCAGATTTTCCCTAAAGAAAACTATCGCATCATGCTGATAGGTATTATCGTGATAATTGTTGGCTTCCTGCTGATGCTGGGTGGCAAAAGCACTGACCCTAATACCTTCAATGCAAGTGAAGTTTACAGCTTTCGCCGTATCACCCTGGCGCCTATTGTGATCGTGGGTGGTCTGCTGATCGAAGTATATGCCATCATGCGCCGTCCTAAACAACAGGCGTAAGATTCGATAATATTATTATTCCCCATAGCGATGACCAATACTCATCGCTATTTTTTTCACTTTTAACCATATAGTTTCTCCATGACTTTTTTTCAAGCGATTATTATCGCGATAGTAGAAGGTTTGACGGAATTTCTGCCTGTTTCTTCCACCGGTCACATGATTATCGTAAGCTCCTTGCTGGGTATCAGCAAGGACGAGTTTACCAAACTGTTTGAGGTGGTTATCCAGCTCGGCGCCATCCTCGCGGTAGTAGTGCTGTATTGGAAAAAATTCTTTGTGTTCGACAAGAACAGGATGAATTTCTACCTGAAACTGATCGTAGCGGTGATTCCTGCACTGATTCTCGGTTACCTGTTCGCAGATAAAATTGATATGCTGCTGGAAAGCCCAATGACGGTTGGTATTACGCTCTTCCTTGGAGGTATTATCCTCTTGTTTGTGGATAAATGGTTCCAAAATCCAACCATTGATTCAGACGAAAAGATTAACATATTTAAGGCATTGCGCATCGGTTTTTACCAATGTCTTGCAATGATTCCAGGTGTTAGCCGTAGCGCGGCCTCCATTATTGGTGGTATGCAGCAGAAGCTGACTAGGAACGTTGCTGCTGAATTCTCCTTCTTCCTAGCAGTACCTACTATGGCGGCTGCTACTGGTTATAAACTGCTGAAAGGAAGAGAATTGCTGATGGCACATCCTGAGAACTTGAAACTGCTGTTGGTAGGGAATATAGTAGCATTCGTAGTGGCTATGCTGGCTATTAAGTTCTTTATCGATTCATTGAAGAAACACGGCTTCAAGATCTGGGGCTATTACAGAATAGTAGTAGGGTTGATAATCATTGTAGCCCTGTTGATGGGATACAAATTAGAGATATAAAAAAATCCCCGGTCGTTGCGACCGGGGATTTTTTTATAATATTAGTTATCCTTTCACCGCCAACAGCAGTTCCAGGTCTGTATATTTCAGTTTAAATTTCTCACTCAGGTGGTAATTGGTCAGGGCTCCTTTATAGAGGTAGATACCATTTCTCACACCACGTTTTATCCACACCAGGTTTTCGAACCCGCCATCATCGGCCGCTTCTATCAACAGTGGCATCAATACATTGGAAATAGCTTCAGAAGCAGTGCGTGCAAACCCGGATGGAATATTAGGTACGCAGTAATGCACCACATCATATTTTTTGAACACCGGACTTTCGTGGGTAGTAATCTCTGATGTTTCGAAGCATCCGCCTCGGTCTATACTTACATCTACTATAACAGAACCGGCTTTCATATTGCTAACCATAGACTCTGTTACCACAATAGGTGTACGGCCACTTTGACTGGAGAGGGCGCCCACAGCCACATCGGCGTTGCGCAGTTGCTCTGCCAGTACTTTAGGCTGGATAACGGAAGTGAATACACGTACTCCGATATTATTCTGGAGGCGTTTCAGTTTATAGATGTTATTATCGAATACTTTTACCGATGCACCCAGTGCCAGCGCTGTTCTGGCAGCAAATTCCCCAACAATACCAGCGCCTATGATCACTACTTTGGTAGGAGGGATACCAGTAATACCACCCAGTAGAATCCCTTTTCCTTTGTTGTCGTTGCTGAGATATTGCGCGGCAATCAGCATGACTGCGCCGCCGGCAATTTCACTCATAGCACGTACAATTGGATAAGTGCCTGCGTCGTCTTTGAGGTTTTCAAATGAGAGCAAGGTGATACGTTTATCCATCATTTTTTGCACCTGGTAAGCTTTCAGAGCGGCCAGATGGATAGGGGAGATGATGATCTGGTGAGGGTGCAGTAGCTCAATTTCCTCATCGGTGAGGGGAGCTGATTTGAGAATAATTTCTGCCTTAAATACTTCCTTACGGTCGTATACGATTTCGGCACCTGCCTCGGAGTAATCAGTGTCGTAGTAGTGAGAAGCATCTCCTGCTTTGTGCTCTACCACGATATGATGTCCGTGGGCGGCCAGAATGCTTACTGCGTCTGGGGTGAGGGCAATACGGTTCTCCTGGAAAGAAGATTCTTTAGGGATACCGATGAATAAACGGGAGTTTTTTGTAGGTATATCCAGCGTTTCTTCCAGTGGTGAATAGGTAAAGCCAGCACTCACGACAGGTTTTTGCCTTTGCTCCATACGGTCAGTATTATTCTGTGTTTAAAGGTACTATCAAAGATACATTATTTGTTTCGTGTGCCCGCCTCGGCCAATTGCCTTTTTTGGTCGGGTAAGACGGATAACTCCAGATGGATGGTATCGTCTGGCAGTATTGCTGCTATTACTTGGGGCCATTCCACAAAGCTGATGGCATCCTGGTAGATGGTGTCTTCCACACCGGCAGTAATCGCCTCCTCCTCATCCCGTAAGCGGTATAAGTCGAGGTGGTATATACGTCGTATTTTCCCCTCTTGATCCCGGTAATTGTATTCATTTATAATGGAAAATGTAGGACTCGCTGTAGTGTCTTCCACGCCAGCAGCGGCACATAACGCTTTTACAAGTGTTGTTTTTCCTGCGCCCATCGGGCCTTCTAGGGTAAATACCTTCTTACTGCCATACTGCTTCCAGAAATCCTTCGCTATTTCCGGTAATTCTTCCAGTGAAAATGTCCATTGCATCAACAAATTTATCGCATTTTCGGGGATTTGATACGATTCTCAGAATACTCTTGAATATTGAAAATATTTATTTTTAAATATTTGATATTTAATTAGATAGAATTATTTTGATGCGGAGTTGCATTAATATTTTCTTCCCGGAAAAGTTTGCTAGGTACCTTTGTATTAATTCGAATACAATGACACCAATTAGTTGCAAGGTAGAAGGAATGCACTGCACAAATTGTGCATTAAGCGTTTCTAAGTACCTGGAGAAAAAAGGAATGCAGGAGGTAAATGTCAGCTTTGCTACAGAGGAAGTGAGCTTTCAACTTCCTACAGGCGCAAATTCTGCTGACATACTGGAAGGTATTAACCAGATGGGCTTTCGTGTGGTATTACCCGATGAAGCTCCAGCCCCGGTATCCCCTTACAATACCCTTACTTTTAAATTCTTTTTCTGCCTGATATTTACCTCCCCACTGTTATTACATATGTGGGTAAATTGGCCATGGCTGCATAATCCATGGGTACAGTTTAGTCTTGCGCTACCTGTATATGCCGTAGGTATGTGGCATTTCGGCAGAAGTGCTGTCCGCTCTCTACTCAATGGAGTGGCCAATATGGATGTACTGGTAGTATTAGGAGCCACGGCTGCCTTTGTTTATAGCCTCGTAGGTACTATCGTTTACGGGGATCATAACTATTTGTTTTATGAAACCTCCGCAGCCATTTTGACCCTCGTCTTCCTGGGCAATCTCATGGAAGAAAAATCAGTGAAGCAAACCACCTCGGCTATAGCAGACCTGGCTAAAATGCAAATTACCACTGCGCGACTCATACATCTGGAGAAAAACGGCCATGAACACATCCACGAAGTGGATAACCGTACCCTGAAAACAGGCGACTGTGTACTGGTAAACACCGGCGATAAAATCCCGATGGATGGTACTGTTTACTGGGGTTCCGGTCACGTAAACGAATCCATGATAACAGGAGAAAGTGCACCAGTTTCCAAAAGCGAAAAGGATAAAGTTATCGGTGGTACCATCCTGGAAGAAGGCAGCATCAAAATATTTATTACGGCTACTGGTAAAGATACCGTGTTGTCTTACATTATCGACCTCGTAAAACAGGCCCAGAATGATAAGCCGCCTATGCAGCGACTGGCAGACCGTATCAGTGCCATCTTCGTACCAACAGTCCTAACTATCGCTATACTTACTTTCCTCGGCTGGTATTTTATCGGCCATACTTCCCTGGCAACTGCTATGATGCGAAGTATTGCGGTGATGGTGATTTCCTGCCCTTGTGCCATGGGATTGGCCACACCGGCTGCGGTGATGGTTGGCTTGGGCCGTGCCGCCAAAAATGGTATTCTCATTAAAGGTGGACATACATTAGAACTGTTCAAGGATATCCGCCAGATTGTATTCGATAAAACAGGAACCCTGACCACTGGTAAACTCAGCATCGGTAAATATCATTTTGAACAGATGACCGACCAGGAATTCCGCCAGATCGTGTACAGCCTGGAAAAGTATTCATCTCACCCTATTGCACGTTCTATTGCAGGTGCATGGAAATCAGCCGGAGAAGTAACGCTGACACAGGTTCGCGAGCATAAAGGATTAGGCATGCGTGCGGCAGATAAAGCTGGCAATGAATGGCAATTGGGTTCTTTCCGCATGGCAGGAGATGCCGCTAAAGACGATACTCATAATCTCTATCTCCTGAAAAATGGGCAACTGCTGGGCTGGATTGATTTCATAGATGAAATTCGTCCTGAAGCGCCTACTGTGATAGCGGCATTGGTGAAAATGGGTATCAAGCCAATTTTGCTCAGTGGCGATACGCAGCGGAAATGTGAGGAACTGGCCGCCCAAGTAGGTATTACAGAAATTTATGCAGAACAGAGTCCGGAGCAGAAATTGCGGAAGATATCAGACCTTATGTCCACCGCTCCTACAGCGATGGTAGGAGATGGTATCAACGATGCGCCAGCACTGTCTAAAGCCACTATTGGTATCTCTCTCAGCGATGCCACTCAAGTGGCCATGCAAAGTGCCAATGTAGTACTGTTGAACAATCACTTAGGCGCCTTGCCATTGGCGCTGGGCCTGGGTAAGCATACTTATCTCACCATCAAACAAAACCTCTTCTGGGCCTTTATCTACAATGTAGTGGCCATTCCGGTGGCAGCCCTAGGATTCCTGAATCCTATCGTAGGTGCTGGCGTGATGGGCATTTCAGATGTTGTACTGGCCGTTAACTCCGTACGACTGCGCTACAAAAGAGTCGCCAATTAATGGTAAATTGCGCTGGTTAACATCAGAACAATTTGGAGCCTGTAGAGATACTTAAGCAATATTGGGGATATGATCAGTTCCGGCCATTACAAGAAGACATTGTAAAGGCTGTACTGGCAAAGCAGGATACACTGGCATTGCTGCCTACTGGCGGCGGTAAATCTATCTGTTTCCAAGTTCCTGCTATGATGTTGCCTGGTCTGTGCTTGGTTATCACGCCACTCATTGCATTGATGAAGGATCAGGTAGCGAACCTGAAACGCCGTGGTATCAGTGCTTACTGCATTTACTCCGGCATGCACTACAAGGATGTAGAACGCGCCATGGAAGCGGCTCGCCGAGGGGGATGCAAATTCCTTTATGTTTCCCCTGAAAGACTCCAAAGCAAACTTTTCCAGACTTACTGCGATGGCCTACAAGTCAATCTGATTGCAGTAGATGAGGCGCATTGTATCTCTCAATGGGGGTATGATTTCCGTCCTGCTTATCTTCAGATTGCGGATATACGCAGTTATTTCCCAGATGCACCAGTGTTGGCACTTACCGCCTCTGCTACTCCCAAAGTACAGACAGACATCTGCGATAAGCTCCTGATGAAGGAGGCCCGCGTCTTCCGTAAAAGCTTTGCCCGCGCAAATCTCTCTTACAGTGTACTGGAAGAAACGACTAAAGTTGATAAAGTAAAACATATCCTGGAGCGTGTTCCGGGCTGCGGCATTGTATATTGCCGTAACCGTAAACGTACCCGGGAAATAGCCACACTGCTGCAAGCCCAAGGAATACCGGCCAGCTACTACCATGCTGGTTTGCCACAGACGGAACGTGGATTACGACAGGAAGCTTGGATCAATAACGACACCCGTGTCATGGTATGTACCAATGCATTTGGCATGGGTATCGATAAGCCAGATGTACGAATCGTGGTGCATTATGACCTGCCAGACAGTTTGGAAGCCTACTATCAAGAGGCCGGAAGAGCAGGCAGGGACGAGGAAAAAGCTTATGCAGTACTGCTGTATAATGAGGATGAACTGGTGGAAATGAGGGAGCGTATTGCGTTGCAATTTCCTACTTTGGAGCAGATCAAGGAAGTATATCAATGCATCGTTAACTACCTGCAAGTGCCAGTGGGCGCTGCGGAAGGGATGTACTTTGATTTCGATATCAATGATTTTGCACGTGTCTTTCAATTGAATCTAACGATTGCCTACAGTGCCATCCGATTGATGGAACAGGAAGGAATCTTGCAGGTGAGTGAAAGTGTACTGTTGCCATCCAGAGCGGAGTTCGTTACGAATAAAGCGACCTTGTATGAGTTTGAAGATGCCTATCCCGCACTAGCAGAGCTGATTCAGACCCTATTACGGACATATGAAGGAATCTTTGATACCCCCGTACCTGTGTATGAAAAGCAGATCAGTCGTATGTTGTTGATAGAGGAAGACGAGATTCAGTCGATGATGCAACAGCTTCACCAATTCGGGATCATCAAATATGCCCCTCGCAGAGATGAGCCACAGCTCTGCTTCTTGCAAGAGCGTGTGTCTGCAGCAAACCTGCGCATCAATATGGCCAGAGTAGAAGTAAGACGGAAGGTATATACTGACCGACTGGAAGCTGTATTTTCATATGTGCATAACAGTGAGTCCTGCCGAACGCAACAGTTGACCGCCTATTTCGGAGAATCAAATACCCCGCCATGCGGCGTTTGTGATACCTGCTTGAAGAAGAAATCTGCGGCCCTGGATACTGCTGCTTTTAAACGTATATCCGATCACGTTATATCCCTTTTGTCACAGCCGGTAACGGTTGCAGCAGTGGAAACACAACTAGGAGATGTGAGCCGGCAGCATATTATGGAGGTATTGAAATTCCTAGAAGGCGAAGGATTGATAAAGAGAGATGAGTCAGGACGACTGATAAAATCATAAAATAAAAGGGTGTACCAAATGTCTGTTGCCCCTGCCCAGCGGGCAGGGGCAACAAAAAAATAAGAAGATGTAGTTATTTTAGTATGTTATATTACTGGAACTACTTTACCGGAATTGCTACTTTCAAAAGCAGCTTCAATAATCTTAACTACATTGGCGCCATCCTGTGGTGCAACTGGGTTTGGAGCGCCATTGGCCAGGGCTTCATAGATGCCGTTGTAGTAATCCATGTAATTCCCATTTCCGCCTGGTACAAACTCTTTCACTGTTTTATCATTGATGGTAGTATGGAGTAAACCCCATTCGTGTGGCGCTTCTGCTCCCCAATCCGGACTATTCGGCATTAGGCCGCGTTGCAACTGTGCTTCCTGGATATCAGATTTCGATTTGATAAAGGAGCCGATACGGCCATGTACTTGATAGGCAGGCAGCGCTTCTCTTACCAGGTAGCTTGACTTCAGCCTTACCCGCAGAAAATCGTAATACAGCACCAGTTCAAAATAGTCATCTACAAGAGAATCCTTGCGAATAATACGTATGTCTGCCCATAACTTTCTCGGCATACCAAATATAGTCAGTGCCTGATCTATCAAATGGGAGCCAAGATCGTACAGTGCGCCAGTTCCAGGTAGGTTTCCTTCCTTATGTTTCTTGTAGCTCAGTTCCTCTTTAAAGCGATCGTAATGCACTTCAAATTCAAGTACATCGCCCAATACGCCAGATTCAATCACTTTTTTCACCACTTTATAATCACTATCAAAGCGACGGTTATGGTAAACGCTTAATAGTAATCCTTTGGAGGCGGCTAGTTCAATCAGTTCCTGTGCTTCTTGGTTATGTACAGTGAAAGGTTTTTCAACAATCACATGTTTACCAGCATCAAGGGCTGTTTTAGCATAGTCGTAGTGGGTATAATTGGGCGTATTCACCACAATCAGATCTAATGAAGGATCTTTAACCATATCGTCTACACTGGCGTAAACTTTAACGCCTGGATATTTTGCTGCCGCTAGGTGTTTGCTTCTTTCCACTACAGCAGTGAATTCGAAGTTTGGATGTACATGAATGAACGGTGCATGGAAGATCTGTCCGGACATGCCAAAGGAACAAATGCCTGTCTTAATAACTTTGCTCATAGTTCGCTATAACTGTTTATGTCAATTGTCGATAGAATAATTAGAACCAGCCTTTCTTATTGCTTTTGCCACCGAGACCGAGTATACCGAGTATGCTCCTGGTGATGATATTAGTGGCAGTATTGGTAGCTGTGCGAACGGCCTGTTTGGCCACAGGACTCTCTAACACCTGGTCCAGCACTGATTTCTCCTCTTTCGGTTTATTGCCTCCTGAAGTAGTGGTTTGTGCAGCGGTTTTATCTGCTGCTTCCTGTAGCTTGGCAGTCAGGATTTCGTAGGCACTTTCGTTATCGATGGTTTCGGCGTATTTTTTAACCAGCTTGGAATTGTTGACCAGTGCATCGATTTCGGTATCTGTCAATACATCCATGCGGGAACGTGGCGTTACCAGCATGGTAGCCGCCAGGGGAGTTGGGATCCCCTTTTCATCCAGGCAAGTGATCAATGCCTCACCGATGCCGATTTGCGTCAGCAGTTCATCTGTTTTATAGAATTCGGAAGTAGGGTAGTTTTCAGCAGTTTGTTTGATGGCTTTGCGGTCATTCGCTGTGAACGCGCGTAGCGCATGCTGTACCTTCAATCCCAGTTGCCCCAGAACAGAGGCTGGAACATCCATCGGGTTTTGGGTACAAAAGAAAATACCTACTCCTTTAGAACGAATCAATTTAATGATGGTATCGATTTGCTTCAGCAGCGCATCACTGGCTTCATTGAAGATAAGGTGCGCCTCATCTATGAACATGACCAGTTTGGGTTTGTCTAGATCTCCTTCTTCCGGCATGGTGGAATAGAGTTCCGCCAGCAGGCTAAGCATGAAGGTAGAGAACAGTTTGGGCCTGTCTTGGATATCGTTTACACGAAGTATAGATATCATACCACGACCATCATCGCTGATGCGCATCAAGTCGTCCACTTCGAAGGATTTTTCACCGAAGAAGAGCGCGGCCCCTTGTTGTTCCAGTTCTATGACTTTGCGAAGAATGGTACCGGTGGTGGTAGTGGAAATCTTCCCGTATTCTTTCTCTATATCTGCTTTCCCTTCATCACTGGCGTATTGGAGAACTTTCTTAAAGTCTTTCAGGTCCAGTAAAGGCAGTTTATTATCGTCACAATATTTGAAAAGCATGGCTACAACGCCCGCTTGTGTATCGTTTAGTTCCAGAATTTTAGACAGCAGGATAGGACCAAATTCGCTGGTAGTAGCTCGCAGGCGAACGCCTTTTTCCTGGCTGAGAGAGAGCAGTTCCGCGGGGTATGCAGCAGGACTCCAGGTACCGCCAATTTTCTGGTACCTTTCCTGGATTTTGGGATTATCTGTACCCGCAGCAGCTATCCCACTGAGATCTCCTTTTATATCCATCAGCAGAACGGGCACACTGGCATCGCTGAGTCCTTCGGCAATGACCTGCAAGGTTTTGGTTTTACCAGTACCTGTGGCACCGGCGATAAGACCATGGCGGTTCATGGTTTTTAAAGGAAGGAATACATCTGCTCCAGTCACTACTTCACCATCCAGCATTGCACAGCCTAGTTTGAAATGCTCACCTTTGAAGGTATATCCTTTCTTAATGCTATCGAAAAATGCATCTTTATTGGACATGGTGTTGGATTTTCTTAAAGATAACAAAAAAGAGATGGTTTCAAAAGTGCGCCTCCGGTGGGATGTTTTGGCTCGCGGGCAATAAAAAAAGCAGGCGGGAAGGCCTGCTTTTTTTATTATGTTATCACTGACAGACTTTACAGGCTGCTCAGTTTGAAAGTTTCACCTGGTCTTATTCCCTTCTCTGTTTGCACCAACGTACAGCATTCTGTTACCGGATCATGTTCAAAGAACAGGATATATTGATTGTCAATAGCTTCTTTTAAAAAGCTCTTTTTCTCGTTTAATGTCGTGAGTGGGAACATATCATAGGCCATTACATAAGGCAGCGGAATATGGCCCATAGAAGGCAATAGATCGGCCATATACACAATGTTATGACCCTTGTATTGCAACTGCGGCAACATCATGGCATCTGTATGTCCATTTACAAAACGGATCTTCATATGGTCTGTAAAGGCTACTCCTTCCTGATGGGATACAAATTTCAGTTGACCGCTTTCCTGGATGGGGAGAATATTCTCTTTCAGGAAAGAGGCTTTTTCTCTGTCATTAGGCTGTGTTGCCCATTTCCAGTGATCCTCATTACTCCAGTAAATAGCATTCTTAAATGCAGGAACTAGTTTGTCTCCTTCTTTTATGATACTGCCACCGCAGTGATCAAAATGAAGGTGGGTGAGGAATACATCGGTGATATCATCCCGGTGAAAGCCGTGCACTGCCAAGGATTTATCGAGTGTATCTGTACCATGTAGGTAATAGTGACTGAAGAATTTAGGATCTTGTTTATCGCCAATACCGTTATCTACGAGGATGAGGCGTTTGCCGTCTTCGATCAGGAGGCATCTCATGGCCCAGGAGCAGAGATTATTTTCATCTGCAGGGTTGAGTTTATTCCAAATGGTTTTAGGTACTACGCCAAACATGGCACCGCCATCCAGCTTAAAAAAACCTGTTTCAATGGTGTATAATTTCATCGCTAAGCTTTTACCGAAGTTAGTGTTTCCTGTTCTAATTGATTCTGTTTCAGTAAAGCAGACACCACCCAGATCAGGCCGATCACAAAGAATACCACCAGCGCCAATACGGAATTACGGAGGTTATTGGTAATGTCGTCTATATAAGCAAAAGAAAACATTCCAATCACAATGGAGAGCTTCTCTGTTACGTCGTAATAGCTGAAGAAGGAGGCTGTATCTTTCGTTTCGGGCATGAGCTTGGCATAAGTAGAGCGACTGAGCGATTGTATACCACCCATTACCAGACCTACTGCTGTAGCCAGTAAATAGAAGTGCATTGCAGTTTGCATCATATATCCTGCAACACAAATCATAATCCATACCACAATAACGGAAATGATTACACGCAAATTTCCGTATATGCCTGATAGTTTGGCCATGCCCCATGCGCCTAGAATTGCCACCACCTGGATAATAACCACTGTCGCAATCAGGTTGGAATCAGGCAGTTTCAATACTTTGCTACCGAAGATGGTGGCCGCTAACATTACGGTTTGTACGCCCATGCTATAGAAGAAAAATCCTCTCAGGAAGCGTTTCAGTATCGGCATTAATTTTACCTGTGCGTATACTTTTTTCAGTTCCGTAAAGCCTTCTGTCAATGCGTTTCCAGTATGTTTTGCTGCTCCTTTTGAAACGGGAAGGGTGCGGAAGGTAATCTGTGCAAATCCGAGCCACCAGATACCTACCATCAGAAACGTGATCTGTACTGGTTTTGCGCCTTCCAATCCGAATGGTTTGAGGATAACCAGTGCAAACCCGATCAGTTGAAGGATTACGCTACCGATATAGCCCATTGCAAAACCTTTGGCGCTTACGCTGTCCTGGTCTTCTGGCGCAGCTATTTCCGGGAGATAGGAATTATAGAATACAAGTCCTCCGCAATAGCCCATGGTGGCTAGCATAAAGAACACAACGCCCCAGGCAAGATTTGTATCGTTGAAGAAATACAAAGCGCTGCAGGAGATGGAACCCAGGAGGGTAAAGAATACCAGGAAATTCTTTTTGTTCCCCCTGGTATCTGCTATAGAGGATAAGATGGGAGACGCGATTGCCACCAGAAGGAAAGCCGCCGCCATGGTGTAATTGTAGAGTGCAGAATTGACAAAATTCATTCCCAGGAAGGAAACTTTTTCTTTTGTCACAGCAAGAAAGTAGATAGGGAAGAAGGTAGTAGTGATAACGAGGTTGTACACAGAGTTGGCCCAGTCGTACATGGCCCAGCCATTAATCACTTTTTTATTGGCAGTTTGCATGCTAGTATTCAGCTTTTGTAAGAAACGAAGATATAATAAATGCTGAATGCGTGCAGTGCCCGAAAGTGTTATTTGTAATCGCTGATACGGATATGATTTGGACACATGAAATATTCCCTTTCATCATTAGAGCTAACGATGATGAGGCGATTACCGCCAAAATCAGTGATCAACTGCTGATAAAGGGCTGTTCCCGCAGCATCCAGGTTGGTGCAGGGCTCATCGAGGAAGAGCACAGGAACGTCTGAGAAGATGGCCAGGGCTAGTTTGGTACGTTGTTTCATACCAGAGGAGAAGTGGCGTATTTGTTTGTTGGCTGCCTTTTCCAGTCCTACTAATTCCATTGCTTTCTTAGCCGTAATACCTGGCAGGAAGTTTTTGAATTGTAGGTGGAACTCCATGGTTTCGGCGAGGGTGAGCTCTTCGATGAGTTCCAGGTATGGGGCGGCAATAGCACAGTACCGGAAGAACTCATCGATGTCGATGGATCCTTCCGGTGTGCTGTATGAAACAGTGCCTTCATTTTGTTGAATAGCACCGCTGATAACCTGTAATAGAGTGGATTTACCAGATCCGTTAGGACCAAGTATGGCATATCTTTCTCCATCCAGAAAGGTGAGATCAACCCGACGGAAAATCCAGTCGTAGTTAAAGCGCTTTCCGGTTTGACTAAGAGATATCGTCATTGGAGCGGGAAGTATAACCTCTCATAATACCACGGCCAGATTCACGGATGAAGGAGAGAATTTCGTCTCTTTCATCTGTAGCAGGGAATTCTGCTTCAATGATGCTGATAGCCTTGGACAGTTTGAAGCCCTTTACGAAGATAACCCTGTAGATATCCAGGATATGATTGATTTTATCAAGAGAGAAGCCTCTTCTTTTCAGTCCTACGGAGTTTACACCAACGTATGACAGTGGTTCGCGGGCTGCTTTCACGAAAGGAGGAACATCCTTACGTACGAGGGAGCCGCCTGTAACGAAGGCGTGGTCACCGATTTTACAGAACTGTTGTACAGCCACCATACCGGCGAGTACCACGTGGTCGCCCACGGTGATATGACCTGCGAGGGTGGTGTTGTTGGAGAAGACGCAATAGTTACCTACTTCGCAATCGTGCGCGATATGGCTGTAGGCCATGATCAGGCAGTTGTTACCAATAACGGTTTTCCATTTGTCTCTGGTACCACGGTTGATGGTAACAAATTCGCGAATAGTGGTGTTATTACCGATTTCCACGGTAGTTTCTTCACCCGCATATTTTAAATCCTGTGGGATGGCAGAAATAACGGCGCCAGGGAATATACGACAGTTGTTGCCGATACGAGCCCCTTCCATGATAGTAACGTTGGAGCCTATCCAGGTACCTTCACCTATCTCAACGTTTTTGTGAATTACAGTAAACGGATCAATTTTTACATTAGGAGCTACTTTAGCATCCGGATGTATGTATGTAAGCGGGTGGATCATTGCTGTTATTTGCTCTCTCTTGTTTTAATAATTTGTGCTATCATATCAGCTTCGGTAGCAACCTTATTGCCGATGAATACTGTTCCGCGCATTTCGACTAAACCTCTTCTGATGGGACTCAGCAATTCCATTTTCAGGATCATGGTATCTCCGGGAACTACTTTCTGTTTGAACTTACAATTGTCAATTTTCAGGAAGTAGGTATCGTAGTTTTGTGGATCCGGCACGCGGTTAAGCGCGAGGATACCGCCTACCTGGGCGAGGGCTTCCAGTTGGAGAACGCCTGGCATTACAGGGTTGCCCGGGAAGTGGCCCTGGAAGAAGTGTTCGTTGAAGGTAACGTTTTTGATACCTACTACTTGTTCTTCACCCAGTTCAATGATTTTATCTACCAGCAGGAAAGGATACCTGTGAGGCAGTGTTCTTTCGATGCGCAGTATATCAAAGATAGGGGGCTGCATTGGATCATAAACAGGAACACCCTGGTTATGTTTGTTCTTTTTAATGTACGCTTTGATCTTACGTGCAAATTCCACGTTAGAAGCGTGTCCTGGGCGGTTAGCGATGATATGCGCCTTGATAGGATAACCAATCAGGGCCAGATCGCCTACTACGTCAAGGAGTTTGTGGCGGGCTGGTTCGTTAGGGAAACGCAGCTCGATATTATTGAGGATACCTTCACGCTGAACAGACATGGTTTCACGGTTGAAGGCTTTGGCCAGACGGGCCATGTCGTCTTCATTTACCGCACGGTCTACCACAACGATAGCGTTATTGATATCACCACCTTTGATCAGGTTGTTGTTGAGGAGGTATTCCAGCTCGTGCAGGAAGCAGAAAGTACGGGAAGATGCGATATCATCGCGGAATTGCTCCAGTCCTTTCATTTTCGCATGCTGTGTACCCAGCACTGGGCTGTTGAAATCGATCAGACAGGTAATGCTGTAATTGATAGCAGGGAGCGCTACCATTTCCACTTTCTTCTGTTCATCATAGTAAGTGATGTTCGTATCAATGGAATAGTAGATTTTTTTAGCATCCTGATCCTGAATACCAGTTTTTTCGATGGCTTCAATAAATGGCATGGAACTACCGTCCATAATAGGAATTTCGGGTCCATCCAGTTCAATCAGTACGTTGTCCACACCGGTACCAACGAGGGCAGCCAGGAGGTGTTCTATCGTACTAACCCGTGCGCCGTTATGTTCCAGGGTTGTGCCTCTTGCAGTATCGACTACATAGTCCACATCTGCTTTCACAACGGGCTGGTTTGGCAGGTCTACACGTTGAAATTTGATCCCAAAGCCTGGTGACGCCGGCTTAAGGGTGATATTCACACTGGCTCCAGTGTGTAAACCAACACCTGAAATGCTGATTTCGCCTTTCAGTGTATGTTGATTCTCCAACTGTTGATTTTCCATCATAATTATCTAATGTATAACTGTTTCTCCTTCAATTCAATAATTAAACTCCTGCTTTTTCTTGCAGCAGTTGTTTTACCATTTCCTCCAATTCTTTCACTCTTTTTTCAAGGTCCGGCAAATTTCTAAAAATTGCCTGACTTTTCAGCGAACTTTTATAGTCATAAGCTGGAGAACCTGTCAGAGAGCTATTAGGGATGGTGATAGATTTTGACAATCCGCTCTGGGCGTTGATTTTAGTACCATCTGCCAGGTGGATGTGGCCAACGATGCCTACCTGTCCGCCGATAATGCAGTTCTGTCCAATTTTTGTACTACCGGAAACGCCGGTCTGTGCCGCGATAACAGTATTTTTTCCGATATCCACATTATGCGCGATCTGGATCAGGTTGTCCAGTTTAACCCCTTTCTGGATAATGGTAGAGCCCATGGTAGCGCGGTCGATGGTGGTATTTGCACCGATTTCCACATCGTCATGGATGACTACGTTACCGATCTGAGGTACTTTTTTATAGGCGCCATCTGGTTGAGGAGCGAAGCCGAAGCCGTCGCCACCGATAACGCAACCAGCGTGAAGCATTACTCTGCTACCTACTACACAGTTGTCGTATACTTTTACACCTGGATAGAGAACAGAATCATCATTTACAATAACATTATCGCCCAGGTAAACGCCTGGATATATTTTTACGTTATTGCCCAACACCACATTTTCACCCAAATAGGCGAAAGCACCCACGTACACATTTTCACCGAGCTTTACGGACTTAGGTATATAGGACGGTTGCTGAATGCCGGTTTTGTTACCGGTCATGTAGCGGTATTTTTCCAGCAGCAGCGCCATGCTACTGTAAGCATCTTTTACCCGGATCAGGGTAGGCTTCACCGGGCGTTCTATCACCAGGCTTTCATTTACCAGTATAATAGAGGCTTGGGTAGTATAGAGGAATTCTTCATACTTTGGGTTCGCTATGAAGCTAAGCATGCCATCACCTGCTTCTTCTATTTTGGCGATGTTGCTCACTTTCACATCCGGATTCCCCTCCAGCTTCCCATCCAACATGGTAGCTAATTGTAATGCGCTAAACTGCATAGTTTAAAATTGTATAGTTTTTCAGGCCACTTCAGCTTATATAAACAGATTTTTATATGTTTTAGTGCCTTATATGACCCCGTTAGCCTGAATTTTTGGATGACAAATGTAGAATTTTTTTACCGGTATAGCCAGGGTATGGCTAATCAGTGCATTGTCGATCGAGGAAATGTCTTTTACAGTTCCGTCTTTAAACAGGATATTGATTTTTTCGTCGTTTATATTATATGCCCGCAACGTGGCAGCGTCTGAGAATACAAAGTAATCAAGATCAGGGCCAGAAATATTCCACTTCGCAGCTACCTGCTTGCGGAGTAAATCGAGCGCACTTTCGTCAAATGGTTCATGGCTGAGTACCACCTTGAATAACTGGCGGTTAGTCAACCAAGTACATAATAACGATAACACCGGGTCTTTATGCGTACTCCATACTTTTATGGCGCCCAGGATATCATAATCATCCAGCATGCAAAATCGCTTCAGGCATTCCGGATCTTGTTCAAAATTGTCCTTGGTAATGGCATTGTACAGGAAATACTCCAGGGCAGGGCTACAGAACAATTGTTCTCCAGCCTGAGCCAGTCTTTTCGCCCGTACCAGGATCTTTACCAGCATATTTTCCGCACTGAGCACCGTTTTATGCAGGTAAACCTGCCAATACATCAGGCGGCGTGCTATGATGAATTTCTCTATGGAATAAATTCCTTTCTCCTCTACCATCAGTTCCCCGTGGTGAACGGTTAACATCTTGATAATCCGGTCGTAACCAATGACCCCTTCAGAAACGCCTGTAAAAAAGCTGTCTCGGTTAAGGTAATCCATCCTATCTACATCCAACTGACTGGAAACCAATTGGTGCAGGAATTTTTTATGATATCTGCCATTGAAAATATCCAGGGTAAGGGAAAGCTGACCGTCCATTTCCTTATTGAGGGCTTCCATCAGCCATTGGGAAATGGCTTCATGGGATACGCCTTCAATAATACCGTTTTCAAGGGCATGGGAATAAGGGCCATGGCCAATATCGTGCAACAGGATCGCCATTTTGGAGGCTACTTCCTCCTCCGGGGTAATTTCTATCCCCTTGCTTTTCAATTCCTGTAATGCGCCAGACATCAAATGATAAGCGCCCAGGGAATGGTGAAATCGCGTGTGTACGGCTCCGGGATAAACCAAATGCGCTAACGCCATCTGATGAATCCTACGCAGTCGCTGATAGTATGGATGGGAAATGAGGTTAAGAATCAGCGGGTGATCTATGGTAATAAAGCCATACACCGGATCATTAACAATTTTTCGCTTGCTTTCGGTCATTGCAGTTATTTATTCATATTCTATCCAAACGATGTTGTCACACCCATTCATCCATGGTAATTACAAAACTACACCAGGAATTAATTATATGTAATTTTTTTACTTATTATGACGTATTTATGGGAAAATACCCCTACTAAATTTGTATTTGCGAAGGTAAATAACTTTACGCACCGCCCCTATTTTTAGCCAATTCATTTAAACTTTCCGTTAAGTTTTTAACATATAATTTCAAAAGTAGGCCTCCAGGAGAATGATTTTTGACGAAAAAATGGGTTAATTTTCTGTTTTTAAGACGATTTAATACTAACTATGAGCCAGATAAATATACTTTGGGTAGATGACGAAATTGATTCGCTGAAATCCCAGATAATCTTTCTTGAAAGTAAAGGTTATAAGGTTTCCGCACTGACCAACGGCTACGACGCCCTGGAATTCCTAAAGGAACAAGTGGTAGACGTGGTGCTCCTCGATGAGTCCATGCCCGGTATTACTGGCCTGGAAACCCTGGGAAAAATCAAAGAAATTGACCAACAGATTCCAGTGGTCATGATTACCAAAAATGAAGCGGAAAATGTGATGGATGACGCCATTGGCGCCCAGATCACGGACTATCTTATCAAGCCGGTCAATCCGAACCAGGTACTCTTGTCTCTCAAAAAAATAATTGATAACAAACGTCTTGTGGCGGAAAAAACCACAAGCGCCTACCAGCAAGAATTCCGTAGCCTATTTATGGCGCTAAACTCCAACCCAGATCATAACGAGTGGATGGATATCTATAAAAAACTCGTTTACTGGGAAATGGAAATGTCTAAAACCGACAGCCCGGAAATGCTGGAAGTTTTTAATACCCAGAAGGCGGAAGCAAATACAGAATTCTCTAAGTATATCAGTCGGAATTACAGTAGCTGGCTGCATCCAAAGGCCCAAGATGCCCCTATCATGTCCCACACGCTTTTCAAAGATAAAGTGGTGCCCATGCTAGACCCGCATCTCCCTAACGTTTTCCTACTAATCGACAATCTCCGCTACGACCAATGGAAAGCGATTTTGCCCATTTTCCAAGAATCATTCCGCCTCTTGGAAGAGGATACTTTTTTCAGCATTCTGCCTACCAGCACGCAATACAGCAGGAATGCCATTTTTGCCGGCATGCTGCCCATCGATATTGAACATAAATTTCCAGAAGAATGGAAAAACGATGATGAAGAAGGCGGGAAAAACCTCTATGAGGAAAAGTTCTTTGCCGCTCAATTGCAGCGCCTCCGCATGGATCCCCGCTTTTCCTATACGAAAGTGGTCAATCATGCCGATGCCCAGCAAATGCTGAGTAATATTCATAATCTCATGGATTACCCGCTGAGTATTATTGTGTACAACTTCGTGGATATGCTCAGCCATGCCCGTACGGAAATGGAAGTGCTGAAAGAACTGGCGGGAGATGAAACTTCCTATCGTTCTATCACTGCCAGTTGGTTTGAACATTCTCCGCTACACCAGGCCCTGAAGCGTTTGAGCGATAAAAAAATTAACCTGATAATAGCCACTGATCACGGAAGCGTGCGTGTGAAAACACCTGTGAAAGTAATCGGGGATAAACAAACTACTACCAATTTGCGCTATAAACATGGCCGCAACCTGAACTATGATCCCAAGGAAGTACTGGCATTCCGAGATCCTAAGGAAGCCGGTCTGCCTAGGCCGAACGTGAATTCCTCGTATATTTTTGCTAAGGAAGACGGCTATCTCTGCTACCCTAATAATTACAACTACTTTGTGAACTATTATCGGAATACCTTCCAACACGGCGGTATTTCCCTGGAGGAAATGATTGTGCCTGTAGTGCGCATGGTCACGAAATAGGCGGGTTTTAATTATTTTTGTAGTATGAATCTTAAAGTCACACCTAACAACCTGAACAAGCTGGAAAAAATTTTCGAAGACGCAAAATATGTGCTGCGCTTCGAAAAAGGCACCTTCACCTCAGGTTACTGTATACTGGAACATAAAAAGGTAGTGGTTATCAACAAGTTTCTGAACCTGGAAGGCAGAATTAATACACTGGTGGATATCCTGACCACCCTGCCCCTGGATGAAGACCTACTCACCGCTGAATCCCACAAACTTTATAAACAGATCATCAACAGCAAACCTGTGCCGGATGCCGAAGAAGGGGAGATTTCAACAGGAACAGAAGAAGCAGAATAAATAAAAAACGGCATGAAAGTAACTTTTCTCGGAACCGGAACATCTCAAGGAGTGCCTGTAATTGCCTGCGGCTGCGAAGTATGTACCTCTGCAGACCCGAAAGACACGCGTCTGCGTAGCAGCATCTTAATTTCCTCCACGGCAGGTAATATCGTAGTGGATACCACTCCTGATTTCCGCTACCAGATGCTTAGGGAAAAGGTAAAACACCTGGAAGCAGTACTGATTACCCATTCCCATAAAGACCACATCGCCGGAATGGATGATATCCGCGCTTTTAATTACTTCCAGCAAAGTTCGATCGATATTTATGCGACCGATTTCAGCCAGAATGTAATCATGCGTGAATTTGCTTATGCTTTTGCAGATTATAAATATCCCGGTATCCCGGAGATTAATCTGAAAGCCATTGATGATCTGCCTTTCGGCGTCAATGGCCTAACGATTACGCCTATACAGGTAATGCACTATAAAATGCCGGTAACTGGTTTCCGGATACATGATTTCACCTATATCACCGACGCAAATTTTATTGCCCCTGAAGAAAAAGACAAAATCAGGGGATCGAAGATATTAGTTGTGAATGCACTTCGTAAGGAAAAGCATATTTCCCATTTCACCTTGGAAGAGGCGATTGCACTAGGTAAGGAACTGGATATTCCACAGGTTTACTTTACGCATATTAGTCACCAGCTTGGGTTACATGAGGAAGTATCGCGGGAGTTGCCGGATGGAATGGCGCTCGCCTACGATGGACTCACACTAGAAATTTAAAACCGGCAAACGCCGGTTTTTTTATTGTTGTTAACATCTAATAAAGGAATGCCCCAATTGGACAGGCTAATTTTGACCTTCCAAAAATTTGTTAACCCATGTGGAAGTTCCTAATCCGGCAGTTTGCGGAGTTCTCAAGGAAAGAGCGTATTGGTATCACAGCACTTACTATACTAGCATTGCTATATACACTAAGTCCCCGTTTGGCGTTGCGGTTCTACCCTGGCGATAAGGTAGATACTGCAGCCTTTCGGCGGGCCGTAATGGCGTTTGAGGCCTCTTTCCGAGAGGAGATCACCACCGATCGGACTGCGAAGGCTGCAATAGCACTACCGTCGGAATGCTTTTACTTTGATCCCAACCGGATGACCGTGGAAAAATGGCAGCAGTTAGGATTGCCTGCCAGGGCCGCCGCAGGGGTCATAAAGTATGTGGAGAAAGGCGGTAAATTCCGATCCCCAGAGGATATCAGGAAGATCTATGCCGTACCGCCTGCGTTACTAGAGCGATTGATTCCATTTGTAAGGATTCCTGATAAATCGAAACTAACTCATACGAATATACGTCGATCGGAGAAGCAGTTGCGCCAACTGGACATCAACACCGCCGACACCCTACAATGGCAGGGGCTTCCGGGTATAGGACCTGGCTATGCGCGTCGGATTTGTGGCTTTCGAGAGAAATTGGGCGGTTTTTACTGTGTAGAGCAGGTGGCCGAAACATATGGACTTCCCGACACAGTATTCAATAAAATCAAAGCTTTTCTGAAGATCGGTGATAGTTCTCTAAAAATTATTGACCTAAATCTCACAGATGAAAAAACTTTGGCATCCCATCCATACATACGTTATAAACTGGCCCATATGATTGTTGCGTATCGTAGTGCCCATGCGGGTTTCAAGGAGGTGAGTGAATTGCATAGCCTGCCGTTGGTGGATGAGATTATTTATCGTAAAATTGAACATTACATCAAGCTGTGAATCACATTCAATAAAGATACATCCTTAAACACACACCCGTTATGAATTTTGAGCCCACTGAAGAACAACAACAGATCGCACAAACTATCCGGGATTTTGGTAAAAAGGCGATTCTTCCCCATGTTATGGAATGGGATGAAAGCCAGGAATTCCCGGTGTCCTTATTCAAAGAGCTGGGAAAACTGGGCCTGATGGGAGTATTAGTGCCAGAACAATATGGCGGTAGCGGACTTGGATACCTAGAATATGTAACTGTTGTCAGTGAAATTGCACGTTTTTGCGGCGCCATCGGATTGAGCGTAGCCGCACATAACTCCTTGTGCACTGGTCATATCCTGCAATTCGGAAATGAAGAACAAAAACAACGCTGGCTGCCTAAACTGGCTACAGCAGAATGGATCGGCGCTTGGGGCCTTACAGAGCCCAATACTGGTTCCGATGCCATGAACATGAAATGTGTTGCCAAAAAAGATGGGGACGACTGGATTATTGACGGTACCAAATGCTGGATTACCCATGGTAAAAGCTGTGATATAGCCGTAGTGATAGCCCGCACCGGCGATGTGAGGGATAGTCATGGTATGACTGCCTTTGTAGTGGAAAAGGGAACACCAGGCTTCAGCGGTGGTAAG
Source organism: Chitinophaga sp. (assembly GCF_019236475.1). Lineage (GTDB taxonomy): Bacteria > Bacteroidota > Bacteroidia > Chitinophagales > Chitinophagaceae > Chitinophaga. Next base: position 75,310 of record NZ_JAFAIX010000012.1, on the reverse strand, counting down.
AAGGAGAACAAGCTGGGAATGCGTGCCTCCGAAACCGCAGAAATGATTTTTAATAACTGTCGCGTTCCGGCTGCCAATGTGCTAGGCCAAGTAGGAGACGGCTTTATTCAGTCTATGAAAGTATTGGATGGTGGTCGTATCTCCATTGCCGCTTTATCCTTGGGCATCGCCAAAGGGGCCAGGGATGCAGCGATTAAGTATTCAAAAGAAAGACATCAATTTGATCAGCCTATTTCCAGTTTCCAGGGCGTATCCTTTAAGCTGGCAGATATGGCTACTGAAATAGAAGCTGCAGAGTTACTAACGCTCCAGGCTGCAGATATGAAAAACAGGAAGGTGAAAATGACCCAGCAGGCGGCTATGGCCAAGTATTATGCCTCTGAGGTAGCCGTAAGAGTAGCTAATGACGCCGTACAGATTTTTGGCGGTTATGGCTATACGAAAGACTTTCCGGTGGAGAAATTTTATCGTGACGCAAAATTATGCACTATAGGAGAGGGGACCTCCGAGATACAGAAAATCGTGATAGCAAGAGAGGCTTTAAGATAAGTATATGAGGTAACCGTGTTGGTTTTGATTGGATTTAAGAGTGCGAAATTTTTTTAATGTAAAAAAATCTTAACTACAAACCGTTCATCTTTTTTGACAAATAAATGAAACATTACCCCTTTTGTGTTATAGTTTATTGCAAAAGGAACGTTAAATTTGGGTTAATTCATCACTCTTTACCGTTTATCAACCTTAACACAAAATCAAACTTAGATTTGAAACACTTTTACGCTTACAAAAGCACCCTTTAACAGGGTGCTTTTTTTGAAAGTTAATTCAAAGCTAGCATGTAGATTAATAAGACATTAAGACCTGTAATTTCCACGTTACCTGATTACTGGAATAAGTAGCATTCCTAAGAAAAGAAACATTTGCATCACCAAATGTTTCTTTTTTTTGTGCCTATAGGTATGATTTCGGGAGATACGTGTTCTGGAAGAGGAAATAAAGCTCATTTAAGGCGATTTGGGTTCGTGTATGCCTTAACGGTCATGATTCCGTTTTGGAGGGATTTAAGGGCATTTATATGGGGCAGGAAAGGTATTAAAACGAAACGTCCCGCAATTGCGGGACGTTGTATGTTTTTTTAGTGTTTGTCTTTTTCTTTGTTGAAGAAGTCCGTCACCTTGTTTTTAGCGGCTTCGGCCCAATCTTCAGCGGTATCTTTTGCATTATCCAGGAAGTCACCTGCTTTATCCATTAAACTTTCGCCTTTTTCTTCCGTTTTACCAGACATACCTGCAAACCAGTTGTCAACAGTACCAGCGATAAATGGAGGCAGTTTCCCTTTCACATATTCTTTGATTACATCGATCGACTGAGCTGCCTGTTCAGCAGTGAGACCTGCTTTTTCCTGTAATTGCTGAATAAGTTCCTGCATAATTGATGGGTTTTAAAGTTTCGTAGATTATTATTAGGCTACCTTCAGTTTGACCAGGGTAGACTTTTCCAGTTTATTCTCTGCGTATTCTTTCGTTAATGTGAAAGTAGTTTCATTGGCAGAAGGCAGTTCAAACATGGCATCGCTGAGTACTACTTCGCAGATAGAGCGAAGGCCACGAGCACCAAGTTTGTATTCCATTGCTTTATCAACGATATAGTCGATTGCTTCTTCTTCCACTACCAGGTCAATGTTTTCCACTTTAAACAGTTTTTTGTACTGTTTAACGAGTGCATTTTTAGGAGTGGTGAGAATAGCTCTGAGTGTATCGCGATCCAGTGAATTCAGATAGGTCACTACTGGCAGACGACCTAGTAATTCGGGGATAAGACCGAATGATTTGAGGTCCTGGGAGTTGATGTAGCGAAGGATCTGTTTTCTGCTTTCTTCTTCTCTTTCTTTGTTAACGTTGAAACCGATAGAGTGTGTTTGCACTCTTTTGCTGATAATTCTTTCTACGCCGTCGAATGCGCCGCCGCAGATAAAGAGAATATTCTGCGTATTGAGTTTGATCAGTTTTTGCTCCGGATGTTTACGGCCGCCTTGAGGAGGAACCAGTACTTCCGTACCTTCCAACAGTTTGAGGAGACCTTGTTGAACGCCTTCGCCACTTACATCACGGGTGATGGAAGGGTTATCGTTCTTACGGGCAATTTTATCAATTTCATCGATGTATACGATACCGCGTTCAGCCGCTTCCACGTCGTAATTACAAACCTGGAGCAGGCGGCTGAGGATACTTTCCACGTCTTCACCTACGTAACCTGCTTCTGTGAAAACAGTTGCATCTACGATGGTGAAAGGAACGTTGAGCAGTTTAGCGATGGATTTAGCGAGGAGGGTTTTACCGGTACCGGTTTCACCTACCATGATGATATTGGATTTTTCGATTTCCACTTCATCTTCATCGATCTGCTGATTCAGGCGTTTATAGTGGTTATATACAGCAACGGCGAGGATTTTCTTAGCGTCGTCCTGACCGATTACGTAGTCATCCAGGAACTTCTTAATTTCCATTGGTTTGGAAACTTTTGGAGCGAAGTGAGAAACTGGGGATGCAACGGGTTTCTTGCCGGGAGCGAATAGCTCCTGGTCAATAATTTCCTGTGCATTGGCCACACAGTTTTCACAGATGTGTCCTTCGGCGCCGGCAATGAGTATTTGAACTTCTTCTTTGGAGCGGTTGCAGAAGGAACAACGAATTTTCGATTCTTTCATTTCGGAATAAATTATTTTTCGACGAATCCGGGCTAGACCTGCGATATTAATACAGGACTTACAAATTTACACTAAAAATCCGGGCCCTGATCAAATAAAAACAGTCCCGCGGGTAGCGGGACTGTTAAAATAATCTAAATCAAGGAAACCCTGATATGATATTAAATTTTACTGTGGAGTATCCAGCTGTTTTTTCGGATTTTTCTGAAGTACGTCATCAATGATGCCGTATTCTTTTGCTTCGTCAGCAGTCATCCAATAATCACGATCGGAATCTTTTTCCACTTTTTTCACTGGTTGACCGCAGTGTCCGGCAATGATTTCGTTGAGTTCTTTCTTCAGTTTTACGAACTCACGTGCAGTGATTTCGATATCTGAAGTCTGGCCCTCAGCGCCGCCGTGAGGCTGGTGAATCATTACGCGAGCGTGTTTCAGTGCAGTACGTTTTCCTTTAGTACCAGCTACCAGCAGTACAGCGCCGAAAGAGGCGGCCATACCGGTGCAGATAGTAGCTACTTCAGGAGAAATAATCTGCATGGTATCATAAATACCCAGGCCGGCATAAACGGAACCACCAGGGCTATTGATATACATCTGAATATCACGGTTGCGATCGGATGATTCCAGGAACAACAACTGCGCGGTAATAACGTTTGCCACGTAGTCGTTTACAGGATCACCCAGGAAAATAATACGGTCAGCCATCAATCGGGAGAAAACGTCCATTTGAGTCATGTTCATCTGGCGTTCCTCGAGAATGTACGGAGTCAGACTGTTGATCTGGTGGCTTTTTGCATAGCTATCCACTACCAGGCTGCTGATCCCATGATGCTTGATCGCATATTTTCTGAATTCGTTATTAATGTTCATGATGGTGATGTTTATGAGGTAAATTAACAAAATCTTCTGCTTTGATTTCCTCTTCTTTAATAGTCACCTTTGCTTCAGCCCAGTCGAACAGTTTCTGGGTAATCATCTCGCGGTAAGTCTGGTCTACGAATTTCTCATCTTGTAACAGACGATCCAGGTAGCTATCCAGCCACTCAGCACCGTCAACAGCAGCACCACCGTAGTAGCCCAACACTTTTTGTTTTGCATTTTCTTTCAGTTCTTCGAAAGAAACTTCCAGTTTATTATCGCGAATCAGTTTATCACTGATCAGAGTCCAGCGCAGTTGATGGTCAAAGCCAGGGTATTCTTTTTCCGCTTCTTCTGCAGATTTAGGTTTTTCACCACCTACTTGCAGCCAGCGTTTCAGGAAATCTTTTGGTAATTCAATTGGCGTTTCGTGAACCAGCACTTCAAACAGATCGTTGTGCATGTGGTTTTTCGCTTCGGAATTCCAGTACTTTTCGATTTCTTCTTTCAGTTTAGCGCGGAAATCAGCTTCTGTAGCGATGGTTTCTGCAGGGTAAACTTCTTTGAAGAATTCTTCATTCAGTTCTCTTTTTTCAATCAGACCTACTTTAGTGATGGTCAGTTTGAAGTGTTTCTTAGCAGCTTCTTTATCGTCAGCAGCGAAGCCCAGATCTTTCAGGATCCAGCCCAGACGCTGTTCGTCGAAGGAAGTTGCCAGTTGGAATACAATGCTGTCTTCTGCTTTCTTGCCTTTCAGTTGTTCCTGAATAGCAGGAGTGAAGTATTTAACCAGCAATGCATTTTCTTTTTCGATACCACCTGCTACCACGTTACCAGCAGCATCTGATTCTTCGAATTTAACGTTTATAACGTTATCTTCAGAATCAATTGTTTCTGGTTCGGTCATTTTACCGCCTTTCAGTTGTAAACGCTCGATTTCTTCCTGTACCATTTCGTCGGTAACAGTTACTTTATATTTGGTCAGAGTAGTTTTGTTGTTCTCCAGTGGAGTTACATCGAAAGCTGGTTTAACACCTACTTCGAAATCGAAAGAGTAATCTGCTGGTTGGTTAGGATCCAGGTTTTTAGCCTCTTTTTCCAGAGACAGTGGCTGGCCAAACAGTTCCAGTTTCTCAGTCTGGATATAACCCATCAGTTCTTTTTCCACAGTTTTCAACACTTCGTCGCTGAAAATTGCGGCACCGTGCATTTTCTTAACCATTCCTGCAGGCACCATACCTTTACGGAAGCCTGGGATATTTGCATTCTTGCTGAATTGCTTTACTGCTTTGTCAAAATTAGGAAGGTAATCTTCCTTGCTCACTTTCACAGTGATCTTATCGTTCAATAAACCAATGTTTTCTCTGGTAACGGTTGCCATAATTGAATTGTATAAAATGTTCTTTAAGACGCAATAATAATTCCTGTTTTATTTTTCTGCCATGAAGTCATTCAGTCATCAACCGGACTTTCTACCCGGAATGCCCCGAAAGGTAAGTGGAGATTGAATCTTTACCCGAACACCCAAACTGAGAAAGAAAGGGGACTTATAGCAGGATAAGGTTGCCATATTGGCACTATGCTATTCTTCTTTTCTTGATGCCAGCCAGATTTTCATTTGCTTCCTGTCCTGATGGTCTTCTTTCCTTCGGCTTAAAATATTGAATTTCACGAATTTATGAAATTTACCCCAATATAACAGAGCGCGAAGATAGTATGTTTATCGAAGATTGCCGGCAATTCAACGCTAAAATTTTACCCTGTAAGGATCAGTTTAAAAATATATTTTATAAGTAGGACTATAGGGAGACGAAATACACTTTAACCATGCCTGGGACCATCAAAGCCAGGGGATTAGGCCATTTTAGGATTTGATCCGGGAACTAAATAAAAACAGCCAGCATATAGCTGGCTGTTCTTGTAGTGCGGATGAAGGGACTCGAACCCCCATGCCTCGCGGCACCAGATCCTAAGTCTGGCGTGTCTACCAATTTCACCACATCCGCGGGTGATGTACGCTGCATAAGCTTTTCAGCTTACTGGCGGTAAACAAAGGACTGCAAAGGTATTCTTTTTTAGCAATTAACAAAATCTATTATAAATGAAATCCCTGCTATACGATGCGGGCATAACAGGGACTTACATTTTTTCTAAACCAGGCGTGCTGTTTCCAGCCCACCCACTTGTGCCAGACGGCTGCTTATACCCAACCAACCTGCTATTCCGGCATAAACTCCTCGGAAATCACGCTGGACCTCCGAATCCTCCTGCCAAAAACTATCTTTTATATCTTCAATGCCTGCCTGTTGCAGGTTTGCGCCAAATATATACAACTGTCCAGCCCCTCCATGATCGGTTCCTTTCCGTATATTCTCCTTCACACTACGGCCAAATTCCGACCAAGCCACAATCATCGTATCGGGAAACTGCCCACTGGCTTTGAGTGCGCTTACCAGCCCGGAAATTCCTTCACTGAACTCGGCCAGCAACCTGTCATGATGGACCCGCTGAAATTGATGGGTATCGAAACCATCAAGGGCAGTATGAAATACACGGGCAGATGTACCATCGTGAATATCCTTGGCGGTTCGTTGCAAGGCTTCGCGGTAATCCAATGTGCTGTAATCCTGCACCATAACATCTTTTGAAAGCCAGTGATTACAATCTTGCCCTTCCAGACATCCCGTTTGCCAGATGCGTGCGGCATGATAATGAGAGTTTTCCGTAACGGAAAACCCAACTTGCTGCATCACGCGCATCTGCTGTTTTTCGTATAGTGGTACCAGTGATTGTAATGCTGGATGAAAGGCCCACTTTTCGTTTATACGTAACAGTTGCCCCTTCGGAATGGCAAGGGTAGGACGTAATTCGCTGTACCGGCTGTCTCCATACGGTATCACCGTATTCAATCCATCATTACCTCCCTGCAAGTGCACAAAGATGACTCTTCTCCGGGCACCTATTACCGCAGCCTTGACAAATGATGGCAACAACAAAATACCTGCTGCCAATCCGCCCTGTTTCAGGAATGCCCTACGTTTCATATGGCTTTAGGTTTATGCCCGTTCAGGCCGTAAAATAATATGTACAAATAGCAGATCAATGGTATCATGAACGCAGTATGCCAGTCGTAATGATCCTTCACAAAACCCTGCAAATAAGAGATGATGGCGCCCCCGCAAATTGCAGTGGACAATAACCCCGAAGCAGCGGTGGTATGCTTACCCACGCCATTCACAGCTAAGGAAAAGATGGTGGCAAACATGATAGCATTACAAAGCCCTACCGCTATCATACAACGTACTGCCAACATGCCAGTGCTGTTGATAGAGATCAATATCAAAGCGGCTGCCGCCACTGCACAAACAGATAATAGCATCCCCGGACGCAACATCCGCAATAAACCCGCTCCCAGCAATCGTCCTACGAGCATACATCCCCAATATAACGCTACATAGTTATTCGCTTCTTTCTCAGGAATATGCAAAAGGTCTACAATGTAATTGGTGAGAAAGGTTCCCACTGCTACTTCTGCCCCTACATACATGAAAATGCCGATAATGCCGAAGTTCAACTGCCTGTAAGAAAAGAGCCCGCGACTATTTTCTTTCTCCCCAGCAGAAACCGGTATAACGGGAAGGGATAAACGAGATACAATAAATGCGATCAACATCAGTAATACAGCAATTCCCAGATACGGATAACGTACCGCCTCACTGGAAGTACTGGAATCTTCTAGTTTGGATAAAATAAAATGTGCTCCAAACAAAGGCGCAGCGGTAGTTCCCAAGGAACCTATTCCCTGAATGAGTGCTAGTCGCGCAGAAGCAGTACGGGAAGGCCCTAAAACAGTGATATATGGATTGGCAGCTACTTGCAGCAATACAATGCCTATAGCTACCACAAACAAGGCTGCAAGGAATAATGCATACTCATGAAAAACAGAGGCAGGATAGAACAGAAGTCCACCGATAGCAGCAATGCCAAACCCCAATACCATACCCTTTTTATATCCCGTCTGCATGACAATTCTTCCTGCAGGTATAGACATCACGCCATAGGTGAGGAAAAAGTAAAACTGTACCAGGCTGGATTGTGAATATGTTAGTGTGAATCCTTTCTTGAAAAACGGTACCAGCGTATCATTTAGACAGGTGATAAATCCCATCATGAAATACAATACGGCCAGTGAAATTAATGCCGGCGTGTAGGACTGTCGCGTGTCTGCGACAGGCTGGTCTTGCAGACTGTTGGAGATGATTGGCATAGCAATTACGATTGTGGTGATAAAACTTCATATTTGGCCGCGATGGCTTCCAACGTTTGCCAACATTGGTACAATCCCCGCGGAACGTGGAAACAACCTTTCCATTTACCACCTTTTAATGGTAACAGTGGTTGTCCTTGCCTGTTAAGATAACCAAACCATTCGCCATATTTAGGGTCCGGGAATCTGGCCCAGGTATAATCATGTACTTTTTTGAACCATTCCATGCATTTAGGATCGCCGGTATGCAGGTATCCTTTGAGCAAACTGATAATTGTTTCGATGTGTACCCACCAAAGTTTTTGGTCCCATTCCAGTTGCTGAGGGGGCGCGCCTTTGATGTCCAGGAAATAGAAGATACCGCCGTATTCCTCATCCCATCCGTATTCCAGGATATTCAGTGTAATGTCCTTCGCTTTATGCATTAGAGCCTGGTCGTTGGTGCGAGTAGCCAGGTCCATGATAAACCACATGGCTTCCAGGCCATGACCAGGATTGATGAGACGACCGTCGAAAGAGTCGGAGAAGTGGCCTTCTGGCGTGGTGTTTTCCAGGATCAGTCCGGTGTCATGCTGATAAAATATATCCATTACCGTATGCACACCATGCTGGATAGTATCTGCAACTAATTGTTTATCTAGTAGCGGTTCTATTTCTAGTACGAGGTTACATAGGATCATCGGTAGTGCAAAGTTTTGCAAAGGTCTGGTTCCGGGGAAAGCCTTATTAAATCGACCTTTAGGATTGCCTTGTCTTTTCAGGATATTGAAGAAAGTATCCGATGCAATCTTGCTATAATCTTGGTTGCCAGTGGCTTGGTACAGTTGCCCGAAAGCCATGGCAGCAAAGCAGTCCGAGAAAATGTTGTAAGCCTCGATGATAGGGGCTCCGGAACGGGTCAAAGAGAAATACCAGTTGCCCTCTTTATCCCGACCGTGTTTGCGGAGAAATTCAGCGCCTTGTATGGCCATGTCCAGCCATTCCTGTTTTTTCTCCACCTTATTGTACAGCATACTAAAACACCATACTTCCCGGCATTGTAGCCAGATGAATTTATCCGTATCGAAGGCGTTTCCGGCGCGGTCTAGGCAAGTGAAATAGCCACCATGCTCATTGTCCGGGGAATGTTTCATCCAGAAGGGTACGACGTCTTCCAATAAATTCTTCCGATATAAATCAGCGTATTCCTTAAATCCAGCAGTCATTGTTCTCAGAGGGTTTTAATGTATTCTTTATAGCGGTTATAGAGGTGTCCTGCCTGGAGATAGGCAGATTGTGGGCTCATGAAATGTGAAAATTCAAATGTAATAGCTTTATCGTAACCCGCTTTGCGAGCGGCTTCTAGCTTCATGCGCAGTTTCTCAAATTTGATTGGAAAGAATTTGATCGGCATATCGCGGTCAAAGGATTCGGCATTGGTCCAGCATTGGATACCGTATTTATCTGCGATCATTTTGTTGACAGCAAAGAAGTCGGGCAACTCATAAAATTCAATATGACCATCCTGGAATGCGCATGCATCCACTACACCTTTGATACCGTCGAATATTTCGCTCCATTCTGCTTCATGCTGTTTAAGAGACACAGCATCTTCTTTAGATAACGAACCAGAAGCGGCCATCACGGCCTTTTTTCCATCGATCCATGGAGAAATGAGGGTTGGCAGTCCCCCCGAAATATCTTTACAATGCTTTCCCAGTTTGGCATACAGGTCAATTACTTTTCCAGTTCTGCGACTCACTTCCTGCGTCAGGTACCAGCCTTGGAAAGATTTATGATGACCATATGTTTTCCACACCTCATCAATTACTTTCAGGTTGATGTCTACCTCTTTTTGGAAATCCCCTTTCCACCAGTATTTGCCGCTATCATACAGACCGAAGTAAAATTTCATATGGTGTTTGTCTGCCAGTTCCAGGAACATTTTCACGAGGTCTACCGGAGGCTCATAGCAGGATTCTTCTTTCATCAATACCTTGGAAGGGTAGGTGAGCCAGCGCTGAAAACCGCTGCGGATAAGGAATACCGTATCGATGCCAATTGCTTTCATGTGGGAGAAATCAGCATCCCATTCTGCGCGACCCCAGTTTTGATGGGGGATATCATGACTTATTTCATCGAGGAATGTACCTGTTATTTTCATGGTTGTAATTTTATTGGTTAGCATCAGAGATAACGTTGCTGGCGCAGATAGTTGGTCCAGCGGATGTATGCAGCAGCGGTCAGGTGTATACCGTCATAAGTATATGCAGCGGGCATCTGGCCGTCTTTATCAGCAAGCAGATCATATAGGTTGATAAATGTTATCTGTTGCTCAACAGCCAGTGCCTTCACTGCTGCATTCATTGTTCTTATTTCTGCATTAGTACCTGTATAATAATCTCGGTTGATAATCGATTCATTGATGGGCAACACACTCTGAATATAAAGCCGGGTGTGTGGCGATACTGATTTCACCATGGCCAGTATGCGCCGATAGTTTTGCAAAGTCAATTCCAGTGGGATTTTGCGCCCTATATCATTGACGCCAATCATCAGGAATATTTTTGCTGGTTTGGAAGATAGCACCTCATCCATTCTAGCCAGGATACCATAACTGATATCACCGGCAATACCACGGTTACGCACATGTGAATTTCCTGTCAGCTCCGCCCAATCGCCCCAATGAGTGATACTGTTTCCTAGGAAAATGATTTCATCTTTTGTATCCGGCAATCCTTTGAAATAGGCCAACCTGGAGTCATACAGGTAATTGTGATACGTGGAATCGAATGCCGCTTTCGCGGTATCATGGACCTGGGCATTGCATAACGTGGAAAAGACAATGCCACAGGCCATGAGTGAAAGGTGTATTTTCATAGGTGTTATTTCAGGAGATGACCATTAAAATCTACCTGTTGGTCAAAAGGATGGAGGAAGTAGTCGGTGATAACCGCTGCTAATTCCCTGTTCAGAGCCATGTTCGCTTTGAAAGTGGCGCCTGTTTGTAATTTGTTCCAGTTTTCCGCCAGGTTGTTAATGGAAATATCTTTCAATCCAGCCGCTTTTAAAGCCTGTACCATGAATTCAGGAGTGAGGTCTTCGCCAGTTGGATCTAATTTTCTTACAGTAGGGTAGTAGGTTTTCAGGCCTTCCGCATATTCATATTCACTGATCGCTCTTTTAGGGTAGAACCAGGTTTGATTAGCCCATGTGTAAGCAATGCCTGTACCGCGCATGATACCGGTAGCGCCTATACGTTGAATCGCTGCAAAGCTTTTATCTTCCGGCTTCACATCCATGTATGGCATCAGGTAAACGCCTGCATGGAGGAGCGTATCCTGTACTTCTCTCACCTGTACATCTTTTGGTTGTATATTATGATGTATGCAGATAGCAGCCAATGCGCCAGCAGCTTGTCCTAGTTGCAATACCACGGGTTGCAGTCTGGTAGCGCCATTCACGATATTAGTAACGCTGATACTTTTTTCCGCAACGATGAAAGAAGAAGTTTGCTGAGGAATGAGTGATCCCAGTGGAATATTGTAAGAAGGCACTTTCGCTTTACCGAAATCAATTTTCGGCACAGCAGGGTCTTTGCTTTGGTGATGATCGATAGGATAGTCACCAACGGCAATGCCTGTACGATAAAATGCTTCTTGTTGGTCGAATGGTTTGGAGATATGGTTAATAGTCAGTGTGGTAATGCCTTTCAGCCTACGGGCTTCGCGGTAGTAAGGAATAAATGGAAGTTTATCCGGAGTGGGATACTCGTCATCTGCAATACCGAGATGTTTATAACCTAGTGCTGTCTGTAAATAATAGAGGTACTGGAGAGTATGCAGTTTTGCCTTCTTCAAAGCTTCCGTTCTTTGTTCCCTCGTCATTTCTATCACATTCAATGGATAGTCGTTACCACATCCCGGCCAGTTTATCATATATTTATGATTGGGAAGTTTGCCATACTCCATCATTTTATCGCAGTCGATTTTACCATTGTTGCTATTGCCATAAGGGTTAGAGGCGCTGCAGCAGCAGAGGAAAGGCGTTGGATCGTATCCCGCTGGTTTAGGAATAGTTTTATCGGCACCGGTGCCATAATCTTTGAGTGTCACCACGTAGGTCAATGCTTGGATATAATGATTGGCCTCCAGTGGAGCTACGTCTTCCTTTGTTTCGGTACGACTATCCATGCCTGTTCTGTAGGCAGTGCCAGTTGTTGCCATGATATCACCGAGTTCGGTGGCGTCAATCAGAATGTTGGCGATAATGGATTGAGAGCGTTTTCCTTTAGTATAGGTAACAATCCATTTATTATTTTCTCTTTTGACGTTTGTCCAGTGGGCATCGTATTGGATGGAAAGTGATTTTTCGGCAGCGGCCATACTTTTCAGGATACTATCGCCTACAGAAGGTTCAAATAAAGTATAGCTTACCCAACCAGTAGATAGTGCACCGAGACTGCCATAGTGTTGACTGAGCCTGTTTCTGAATTCGCCCCAGAGGCCGGAGGGAAGGTTATTATTGCCATCAATGGCAGATACTCCGGCGCCGGTGAGCATACCGCCTAGCCAGGTACTTTCTTCCAGAATGGTGGTTTTAACGCCCATGCGGGCAGCCTGGATGCCGGCGGTGGTGCCGGATGCGCCGCCTCCTATGATCAGGATATCAGTTTGTGATTGCTGTGCATAGGCCGTGGTACCGCAAAGGCATAGTGATAGCAGTGTTCCGTGGATTAAGGTTGATAAATGTTTCATAGTAGAACTAAAGTAAATAAATAAATTTAAAAACTATAGAAACTACTTAATATAATTTTTTTATTAACGGTAATTGTGAAAATAATTTTCAAAAAGATGAAATTTTCATTAATTATTAGATTTTTGCCGTATATTTTTTAATAAAAATTAAAATTCAGGGGCTTAAATTGGATCATAAAATTCGCAAAAGCAATCAACCGGTTATGTCTAAAACATTCTTTGAAGAGCTAAACAGTGAAAATGTCACCGGAGTAGCGTACAAGAACATCAACCTAAAAAAGGCTGCCCTGGCCTATTTTGCCAATATCGGCAATGCTACTATTGCTGATATGTGCAAGGAGCTTAACCTCAGCGCCCCCAAAGTAACCACCCTGCTGAACGATCTTATTCAGGACGGACTGGTAAAAGATTATGGAAAAGTGGAATCAACAGGTGGAAGAAAACCTAATCTATATGGTCTGGTGCCGGATTCTGCTTTTTTTATTGGCGTAGATATTAAACAGAACCACCTGAACCTAGGGCTATCCGATCTACAGAAAAACCTTATTAGTACTGTTGAAAATCTGCCTTATAAGCTGGATAACAACAAGGAATCACTAGAACAACTCTGTCAGCATATAAATCAGTTCATCACTGATTTACCGGTACCGAGAGAAAAGATATTGGGGATAGGGATTAACCTGAGCGGCCGTATCAATTATGCCACAGGTTACAGCTATAGTTTCTTCCACTTTGATGAGGAGCCGTTGAGCAAGATCATTGAATCGAAAGTGGGTATTCGCGTGTTCCTGGAGAATGATTCGCGATCGATGGCGTATGGGGAGTTTTGTTCCGATTCTGTTCATGGCGAGAAGAATGTATTATTCCTAAATCTGGATCATGGCATAGGTATGGGCGTATTGATTGATGGCAAGCTCTATTACGGTAAATCTGGTTATTCTGGGGAGTTTGGTCACATACCTTTGTTTGATAATGAAATCATCTGTCATTGCGGGAAAAAAGGCTGCCTGGAAACAGAGGCTTCCGGATGGGCATTGGTACGTATGTTCCGACAGAAACTGGACGAAGGATCCTCTTCATTGCTTAGTCGCCGAAATATGCAGCCTTCAGAAATAGGTCTGCAAGATATCATTCATGCGGCCAATCATGATGATGTATTGGCCATTGAACTGATAGCTAAGATTGGTGAAAACCTGGGCCGTGGGATAGCCTTGCTCATCAACATCTTCAACCCTGAATTGGTGATCCTGGGTGGTAGTCTCGCTGCTACAGAGGATTACATCCGGTTGCCGATTAAAAGTGCGATTAATAAATATTCTCTGAGTTTGGTCAACAACGATACCAGGCTGAAGATTTCCCGCCTCGGAGAACGAGCTGGAATCATTGGTGCTTGCTTGTTAGTGCGTAATAAAGTCTTGATAAGTTAACATGAACGGATTGGGTTTTTCGGTAACTTTAGTTTCCATCCTGTAATCCTAAATTTAATTGTTATGTCAGTTCTTAATGCGTATCTCACATTTAACGGCAATTGTGCCGAAGCCATGAATTTCTATAAGGGCATCATGGGTGGCGAACTTCATATTATGTCTGTGAAAGACTCTCCTATGAAGGACCAGATGCCGGAAGAGTTTCATAACCAGGTAATGCACGCTATGTTGCAGAATGGTGATCTGAGACTGATGTCTAGTGATGTGATGAACGGGGCTCCCGTTGTCACTGGCTCCAATGTTAGCTTGACACTCAGTTCCACTGATGTTGATGAAGCAGAAAAATACTTTAACGGACTCGCTGATGGTGGAAAAGTAACCATGCCATTAGGTGAAACTTTCTGGGCAAAACGTTTTGGTATGTTGACAGACAAGTATGGTTTCAACTGGATGATTAATGTGGATAAGCCAATGCAGAAATAACGGTAATGCCTATATTAAAATAATGAGCCTGACAATCGTCAGGCTTTTTTCTTGCTGAAATAATCCAATTTAATTCCTTTCTCGCTGAAGGCGATGGCCTCCTGTAGCCGCTTCTGGCGGGTAACCTCTTGTTTGGCACTGATGATATGCCAGATGGTAACGCGCTGATAGGAGGGGGCGAGATTACTAAAAAATTTCCATGCAACTTTATTGGCTTTGAACAGCTTTTCACTGGCAGGATCTAATTTAATATTGGCCTTATCCTGTTCGAAGGAGTAAACTTTGGATTTATGTTCCTGACGTTTTTGGAAGATGGCCAGGCCTGCGGGATGCATTAGTCCCTGTTCCTGGAGGGTTTCGACTTTCTTAATATTAATAGCACTCCAGATACTTCCTACTTTACGATGTGTAAAACGAATGGTATAACTGTGTTCATCCCGTGATTTTCTAACGGCATCAATCCAGCCAAAACAGATAGCCTGGTCAACAGATTCGGACCAGGTCATGCTGGGTTTACCACTACCAACCTTATAGAAACCTACCAACAGTTCCTTTTCTTTTTCGTGATTCTTTTCCAGCCATTTGCGGAATTCCTTGGCTGTAGAGAAGAACGTGGGTTCCATAGTTCAACATTTAATCCTAAAGTTACTATGGAACTTTTAAACTCATCTATGGGGATAAAAAATCTTTCTTTTAGAAATTACTGCTGGAAAGTAATCAGGGAGATGATGGAAGGTAAAAGTGGGTAAAATAAAAAAGGTCCGGATTGTCCGGACCTCTTATTGGGTGGAGGATAGCGGGCTCGAACCGCTCACCTCAAACATGCCATGCTTGCGCTCTACCAGATGAGCTAATCCCCCATTGCAGGAAATCTTTATTCCCTTGCGGGATGCAAAAATATATTTTTTCCTGGAAATCCAAACATTTTAGACAAAATCTTTAAAAATTCCCTCTACGGTTTCTCTCAATTCCTTTAGCAGTAAAGGTTTACGGAGTAATTTTACTACTAGTGGATTGGCATTTGTACGCGTAATATCCCCATAATCCAGTGTAGACGATACCATGATGATATGACACTGTGATTTAATCTTCTGCGGATAGCTATCAAATGCCTGCAGAAATTCAAAGCCGTCCATCTCTGGCATCTGGATATCAAGCAGTATGACAGTCGGAGGGATACGTGGCAGGGAAATATTACTGGAAAGGAATTCCAGCGCCTTGTTGGGATTCAGAAATGACAATACAGTCCTGCTGATCTGCTGAAAGGTGATTAATTTTTCATGCAGCATCAGGTCTATTTCATTATCATCGATTAATATGACTCTCAGATCAGGTATCGAATTCATTTCTGTTAGGAATAGTTATTTCAAATTGAGTGCCTTCACCATATTTGGATTCGACGTTGATTGTGCCGCCGATTTTATTCAGTGCTTCCTTTACAATATAAAGGCCAATACCGCTTCCTGGTTTATTATTATTCTTCGAACGGAAGAACATCTTGAAGATATTATTCAAATGCTCGCTTAATATGCCGATACCGTTGTCACGTATACAAATAGTCGCTTTATGGGGCTCTACTTTCACGGACAAATGTACCATAGGATTGCTTTCGTCCGGTTTTTGATATTTAACAGCATTGGAAATCAGATTGTTCAGGATAACACTGATACGGAAAGTATCTCCCCGGAACTCCAATTCCTGGTCTACCAGCGTCTGGAAACGAATATCCGTGTTCTGTGGCTGGAATACGGTAATGCAATCGTTCAACAGGTTGTTGAAATCTATCTTTTCATATTCAATCTCCAGTCTGGAATTTCGGTAGTATTCAATGATCTTTTGAATAAACCCATCTAGCTTCAGCACACAGCTTTCCACCATGTTCATATAGCCGTTAGGATCTACTACACTGTTATCCAGCCGAGAGAGGTTGATAATGCCCAACACAGACATTAACGGAGAACGAAGGTCGTGAGACGTGGAATAAATGAACCTATTTAGTTCATCATTGGTTTTTTCCAGTTCAGCAATCTTCTCTTTCAACTGACGGCGAGTGGAATATATTTCGTAGGCGTTATTGATGGTTCTATGCAGCTCATGCTCATCCCAAGGTTTCTTAATGTAAGAAAAGATATGGCCTTTGTTGATGGCATCAATGATATCATCCACATCAGTATAACCAGTCAGGAGAATACGAATCGGATCAGGGAGCACATCCTTGATTTCATTGAAGAATTCTACCCCGGTGGAAACGGGCATCTTTTGGTCTGCAATAATGATATGCACCATTATTTCCTTCAGGAGCTGCTTTCCTTCCTGTGCAGAGGTGGCGGTGTAAATCTCATAACTCCTTCTGAAACTCGCCTTAAAGGCATTCAAGTTATGGATTTCATCATCAATGTAAAGTATTCTTATGCGGTTCTCTTTCATCAATGGTAGTTATGGTTAAATACTACAGGTGACTGGAAAGGTCCAGAGGTAAATATATAATAAATTCTGCACCCTCTCCCGGTGCTGAATTAACAATAATTTTACCCCGATGTTTTTCAATGATGCTGAAGACTATTGAAAGTCCCAGACCGGTACCTTCTCCCACATCCTTTGTAGTAAAAAACGGGTCAAATATTTTTTCTTTTACTTCGGCAGTCATTCCGATGCCGGTATCATGGATAGTAATTACAACGTATGGATCTTCTCTTCTGGTTGAAATGGTAATTGATTCATTATGTTGTTCCTTCTTGCTCTTGATCGCATTCAGAGAATTGCTCAGGATATTCATAAATACCTGGTTGACCTTGCCTGCATAGCATTCAATTTTCGGCAACTCTGAATAATGCTTGATAATATTCACGTTAGGTGGTATACCATTTCTCAACAGCACCAATGTAGAATCCAATCCTTCATGGATATCGATCGATTTCACATCGCTCTCATCCAGGCGACTGAATGTGCGTAACCCTTTCACAATTTCAGCAGTTCTGGCGGCGCCATCTTCAATGCCTTTGATGAGGGAAGAAATTTCTTCGTGTATATAATCTATATCAATTTCCTGCTTGAATTGTTCAATATTAGCCAGTTCCCCTTTCATATCTGGCGCTTCCGCCAGGGCTTCATATTTATTGAGCACGGTTCGAAGGTCTGCTATATCCAGCTTTAAGGGCTTGATATTGGAAGTAACAAAGTTGATCGGGTTGTTGATTTCATGTGCAATACCCGCTGTCAGTTGACCCAAAGAAGCCATTTTCTCCTTTTCCACCAGGCGGGTCTGTGCATCTTTCAGATCGGTCAACGCTATATTCAGATCCTTGTTACTGTTCTGTAATTCTTCTGTTCTTTCCTGCACTTTGGCTTCCAAGATAATATTCTGTTCCCTTACCAGTTGCTCGTTCTCTTTGGATATCTGCAGCGCCAATGCCTGAGAGGCTTCTTTTTCGGCCTTGAAGGTATTGATCTTATCTGCCAGCGCAAAGGACAGCAGTACGACTTCCATACCCGATCCGATTACCAGAATATGGCTGGTAAAGATATTATACGGGATGATGCCTACATCTTTCAATACAAAGACGATAACAGCTATGATGAAAATCGTCCATGCCAGTACAAAAATTCTGGCTGGCTTGGAATGTCGGAATGCTTGTGATACGGCAAACAGTAAGATGAAGCTTACTCCGGTAATCGCCAGAAAATCTATCAATGCATAAGCTATGGAGAAATAGCCCAGCAGGCTGAGTACTAAGGTGCTGGAATATACCACGATAAACAAGGTAAATATCCGATACGCCCAAGGCGCTTTCTCCTTTACGTGGAGGAAGTTTTGCACAAACACCAATACCGAAATGCCAGACAATGCCCCTGCCCATAAGACGCTCTGTTCTGTAATGAACATGTTATCGTGCCAGAAGAAACGATAGCCGAAGCCATGGAGACATATCTGCGCCAATCCTACAAATGCGATGTATATGATATAATAGAAGTAACTCCAGTCCTTTACTGAGAAGAAGATGAAGGTATTATAGAAGATCATGACTAGGATGATGCCGATGTAAATAGAAAGCAGCAGATCATCATTGTACAGTTTGTTATAAATTTCGCGGGGTGTTCCAATGTAAATAGGTACTAATATCGCTTCCCTGCTCTGAATCCGGAAATAGAACGTTTGTGCGGTCCCGTTAGGTATCCTGATGTTGTAAACGAAGTTTTGATGCGAGACAGGTCTTTTTTCCCATGGGCGTAGCTCTCCGCCTGGAATCATCTGGAAATATCCTTTTTCATCAGGGTAATAAAGATCAATCAGGTCGAGGATAGGGTAGGTGACATTAAAGAGCAGCCCATTTTCCCCGGTTTTATTGGCGACGGTAAATCGAAGCCAGATGGCATCTTTTGTAAGGCCGAAGTTAGGAATCTGTTTTTGCAGTTTCTGGAAGTTGCCCTGGTGAAGGATTTCTTTGAAGTCGGCCTTACCAGTGGGGTCCAGAAAATATTCCAACTGGCCGTATTCGGCCAGTTGCATGGGAGAATGATTTGAAATAGTGATAGTATCTGCCCAAGCTGGTAAATGAAAAAATGTTACTAACAGTAACAGATATACGATTTTCTTATGTACCGGTTGGATCAGGTGTTGCATTGTTTAAATAGAGGTCACTTTGTTGGTTTGAAAATTTGTTCCAGGTCTACGTAGTATCTGCCTGATTCAATATGGCCACCCAAACATAATTCCCGACACACATGTCCAATCGCCGCACCTCCCAGCATAACCGCAGATGCGAGCTGAGGCCAGGTAGTAATAGTCTTACCTATTTCCTGGAGGGAAAGTTGCATTTTGGCCGATAACGCGCTGAAATTGACAATACTATCTACAAGTGCCATTCTTGCTGGTCCCTGCATGGTTCTCACATCTGCAGGGGTAAGCGTTACTGGTACTCTTCCATGCAAGATAGGTAAATCGGGATGTAGATCAAATCTTTCTACATCTACCATACCTCTGTCGCTGGTGTCCATTAATACCGGTATCTGGAGTGCTCGTGCGTGCTGACGAGCCAGTATCTTGATATCCAGGCCATCGCATTCCTCTACCAGTATGTCCAGTTTTCCACCTTCCGTCAAGAATTGGTCTATATTATCATCGGTGATGCCCTCATCGAAGCAGATTACACGCAAAAATGGATCAATTTCCGCAATTTCCCGCGCTACAATAACGGTTTTCAAAATCCCCACATTGTGGACGCCTGTCCGGATGCGGTTCATATTACTTAGATCCAATCTGTCGAAATCCGCTATGCGCAATTCCCCACAAAGTCGTTCAATCGCTAAGGTTAGTGCCACCGACTGCCCTACAGACAACCCAATTACGCCTATTTTTTTCTGACGGAGTAATTCCCGTTCAGCAAGAGTAATCTTCTGTAGGTTACGGCTAGTGCGTAATTCAATGAACTCAACCTCATCCAAAATATGTACTAATCTGGCAGCCCAAGGATAATATACCCATACCCCATAATTTTCGGAAGGAGTATTTCCCAAATGGTCCGTTACTTTAGTTTGGATGTCTGCATCTGTCAATCGTTCTGTTGGATGTCGAAGTTTGATCAGTTCGGCAAGTTGCGCCGGTAATTCATCAAATACCTGTATTTCAGGATGTTGTTTTAAGAGAGATGCCAGTCCGGCCGACTGGTTGGGGTCTTGTAAGCGAAAAAATTCTACCTGTCTGTCGTTTCGTCTCCGGCAGCCTGCTGTTAAAGCCTGTGCTAAAGTTGTGCTCATGATTTTATTACTGTTTTACCATCGGCAAATCGCTGGTGGCTGCAGACATGATTCGCAAATCGTAGTCCACCTGCATTTCGCCTTTGGGGCCTTTCTCGATCATTGTCTGTACAGGGTTATTACGCAAACTCATCATTCTTTCCCGATCTTCTGGATGTGCACTTTTCAGTTCCAGTGGGTCATGCAGAATGAGAGCGGTGGCGATGAGGTCTTCTTTGGGGTAATAGAAGGTGCCCTGGTTGCCGATATTAGTCATAATCTGGTATCCGGTACGGATACTGTTGCGGAAAGTAGTTTGTGCACAGAAACCAAGAAACGTAGTTACTGGCAACTGATTTAATACGGCATTCACTACACGAAAAAGCACAATACTACCAATTCCCCAGCCGGCCACCTCTCTAGAGTTCCATAACCCACAGAACTCACCGGTGCCTCCACTGGCTGCTAAATTTTTTACAATATCAAATATTCTTGGATCCATCGTATTGATGGCGGATTCAATCGGGAGTGGAACGCTTCCTCCAGCCAACTGAATTCTGCACCCACCATACATTTTCGTATAGTCATCATTACTAACGGTTATAATGTAAGTAAAAGGCTCGTACATCCAGTCAACGTTCGCAGAAGTCACCTTGGTTACACCATATGCTTCCAGCACCTTCCTGTGCCCTGCAATGTACTGCAGGCACTCTTCAGGATACTCTATCGCCTTGAATACTCTAACCTTAAGCATTGATCTGGGATGCTTTATTATTTATTATAACCCGAAAAAGCCGGATTAGTTCTACTGCTAAATGAACGATACCGGAATAGTTTTCATATTTCTGTTTTCAACTTTGATACGGTCTTACTAACAACGGTACAAATCCAAGCATTGGGTATGCTTAATAATTTTTTCGTTGGCCATAGTAGCAAGGGTGACATTTCTATCTCCGCAGTTAGCAGCACCTGGGATAAATAGTATCATTATTTGAAAAAAATTAAAAAAAATCATCTTCACATGAAGGTAATGGTAAAATAGTATTATTTCCAGAATTATCCATAAAGTCAACCCGTATTTTTCCCGAAAGCGAGGGGTTATTTCACCTGGAGCCCTGGTTCTCAATAGGATAGGACCGCTTAAATATTTTAACGATTTTAAAATTGTAATGATCTGGTGTAAAATTTGATAAAATATTTAACCTGCTATCAAGTAGATTTGTATCTGCTCAGTCACAAACAAATTCAATCTTTTCATATGAACAAAAGAGAATTTATCAAGCTTACCGGCCTTGCCGGGGCCGCTGTTTTAAGTGGACCGCTTGCAAGCCTGGCTGCATCGTCAGCTACCGTGAAAACCAATTTTGCCGATCCCAAAGCACCTTTTGTATTACCTCCTCTGCCTTTCGGCTATGATGCACTGGAGCCTAATATCGACAAAATGACCATGGAAATCCATCACGACAAGCACCATGGTGCTTATGTGAAGAATTTGAACGATGCCCTCCCCAATACACCATTTGCGTCCCTGACCCTGGAGCAGATACTGAAAAAAGTAACCGCTGCTCCCACTGAAAAGGCTATACGTAATAATGCTGGAGGCCATTATAATCACTCTCTCTTCTGGACCCTGCTCAGCCCTACCAAAACAACTCCTTCAGAGAAATTGAAAGCAGCCATCACAGCTAATTTCGGTTCTTGGGATGCCTTCCAACAGAAATTCAATGATGCTGCGAAAACAGTATTCGGTTCAGGTTGGGCGTGGCTAATTGTTACACCAGGTAAAAAACTGGCGATCCTCAATACACCTAACCAGGATAATCCACTGATGACGAACCTCGTGAAAGAAGTAGGTGCGCCCATCCTGGCCTTGGATGTATGGGAACACGCTTACTACCTGAAATACCAGAACAAACGTCCAGATTATATCAATGCCTTCTGGAATGTGATTAACTGGAATGAAGTGGAGAAAAGATTCCATGCTGCTATGGCTTAGTTCCACAGCTTAGATATAAAATGAAGGTAAAACCTTCCTTCCTGTTGTCCCTGCCCGCAGGGCAGGGACAACGTAAAAGATAAAAACCCGGAAGTAACCTCACTGTGAGGTTACTTCCGGGTTTTTTGATACTCTTTTTATTTTTTATCCTTTATTTTCTTTTGAAAAAGACAAAGCCATTTTTCTCGCCGATCTTCTCTAAGTGAGGATGCTGCAGATAAGGTTCCGCATCTGTTATCCTACAAATAAAATAAGCAGGCTTATCGATATTCCCATTCAGCAGCCACTCTGTATTGTAATAGTTTGGATTACTATGTGGCATTTCACGACTGTAGTAATGCTGTGCATAACTGTGATAGCTCAACGCTTTTACATAAACATCCTTGCCTTGGAATGATTCGAAAAATTCGATAGCTGCTCGCTGAGAATAGGCTTCTACTTTCGGAACGAAATGTACAACTGTCACCTGTATAGCGATGATCGTGCTGACGAACAAAGTAATTAGTCCTTCCTGCATTTTCTTTCTTCCCAGCAAAATACCGCTGATAATCACCATTATCATATAGCCGATACCGTAAGCACATTCTGCCAATGACCATGGAACATCTGCTTGTAGATTGGCTACTGCAAATTTATCTCCGATATAAGGAATCAATTGATCTTTATAAATCCCTACCAGTGGCAACGCACCGATGGCAATACCCAACACAATACCGATGACTAGCAGTATCGCCAGGTTCCAACCACGGAAGCGGATTTTGCCTTCCGCAAGTTTGTACACCTGCACCGCTGCTAGGAAGGTAAGTGGGAAATAACAGAGAGACGAATAGTGAACTATCTTGGTTTTTACAATCGAGAAAAGAATCAATACCACCCAGAATAATACCCACATCCATTTCTTGAAATCCTTCAGTTCCGGAGCTACTGGAGCGCTGCTATAGATGGAAGACTTCTTTCCTTTCTGGAAGTAGGTAAAGAGGAATACGCTTGCCGGGAAACAGCCCACCAGCAATACTATCCAGTGGTAGAAAAACGGTCCACCGTGACCGGCATCTTCCGTAGTCAACAGTCTGATCTGGTATTTAACAAATTCATTGACAAACCACCAGCCATGGGCCAGGATTTCATACCCAAACCACAACAGTGTAGTAAAGCAAGCCAGTAAGGCAATCATTCCTAGTTGAGAGAATTTGATTGCGATCCGTCCTTTATTCACCAGCCAATATACTATCAGACAGAGCATAGCCACCAGAATGGCAACAGGTCCTTTTGTCAGTACAGCCAGTCCGAGCATAAAGCCGCTGATAGCAGCCATACGGAAAGGTTTATCTGTATGGGTAATTCGGTAAGCAAAGTAGATAGCCAGGAATATAAACAGGTTGAAAGTAGGATCAATGATACCAGACTTAAAGTAAAAGTGTGGCAACCAGGAACCAGCATAAACGAGTACCCACCAGAGACCTAGTTTGGAATCGCCATGTTTTTTGCCGATGGCATAGAGAGATAACAAGGTAACAACACCTACGATTGCATTCGGAAAACGGGCTGCGAAATCATTTACGCCAAAAATCATCATACTACCTACCTGCATCCAGATAAACAGTGGTGGCTTTTCCCAGAAGGGACGAAAATCAATCTGTACTTGGCTGTAATTATGCGTGACAATCATCTCCCGGGCAGCCTCCGCGAAGTTTATTTCGTCCCAGTCAAACAGGTGAACCGCGCCCAGGAAAGGAATAAACAACAAAGCCGCAAATAGGGCAATCAACAGGTATTTCATTATAAAAATCTATATTTTTCTATGCGGGTGCGTTGGCATTCAGAACCGCTTCCGGACAGAGTTCCGGTGCTACTGTATTGTTTCTTAACCGGAAAAGACTGTAAACGGTAACACTACTGAGTGTACCAACTATACTACCCACGTAAACATCTGCAAAGAAATGTTGCGCGAGGTAGATTCTTGAATATCCGGCTACCAGGGCAAGGAGAATGAAACCGAGACCCCACCTCTTTTCCGGAGAAATGAGTGCAAGGAAACAGAACATTCCAAATGCGCCGGCAGAATGACCGGATGGGAAACTGTTGCTACTATGCACAGTTACCCATTTCACTGTGTGAACAAGTGTGCTCGCCTCATCACCAAAATAGAGGATGGGGCGCGGCGCGTTAAAATAATGTTTTGCTACCTGTACAATGAGTACAGCCAGCAAGAAAGATCCCAGACCCATAAAAAAGAGTCTGAATCTTTGCATTACCAACATCAGTACTAGAATCACACTAAACATGATCCCATCACCGAGGTAGGTAAGCCCTGTTACCAGCACATCCGCCCAGTTGGAATGTACCCCGTTAATACTAAGGAACAATTCACGTTGGCTGTAGCTGGCGAGTAAAATTCCGCCTATGACAACCCATAGTACGAATGGCAGAAAGAAGTAGATATTCTTTCTGAACAGTGTTAACAGCGTTTTCAATTCTGTAGGTTTTAATTTGTAGGTTGCTTCTTAAATCTCTGCAAGAACTTTTTCACTTTCTGAATAATGCGAAAATAGAATTCTTTATTGAAAAGCTGCGAATCATTCATGGCTTTATAAATTAAAAAGGCCGCGATTGGCAACAAAACAATATTAGAGAGCCACATACCAGACCAGGTTTCCATTACCCCGCTTCTGGCCATTTTCTCCCCAATCATAAAGAATACATTGAAAATTACAAAGAAAATAACCGCAAATACCAATGGAGTACCCAATCCGCCTTTACGAATAATTGACCCCAATGGCGCACCTATTAAGAACATTACTATACAAGCGGCTGCCAACGTGAATTTACGTTGCCATTCCACTTTGAACATTAGTACGGAGCCATGTTTATCCTCGTAGTCTTTCGCCGGTGTTTCCAATGAACTAAGGGCATCCCGGGTCGTCTGTTCTGCTCTTTCCAGTATATTCCGACGTTGATCCATCGGAATAGTATCTTCAAAATCATTCACTTTCAATGGAGGTGCGGTGGCTGCCCAGGCAGAATCCTTCCATTTAAAAAAGGTATATCGACTGCTCACATAAGAGTGAATCGCCTTACCATAGCCATCTTCCAATTTTTTGATGGAGTCGATCGCGTAATCCAGTTGACGAATATTCAGCATTTGCTGGTTAGAAGCGAACAGATCCATATTCAGTCGGCTGAACGCAAATGCTTTCAGGTCAAAGGCTTTACTGTATTTATGAAATCCCAACCGGATCATATCCTGGGGAACGGTAAATCCGCGGTTACCTCGTTCTTCATATCTCCAACCGTTTTCCAGGATGAAATAAAGATAGCGTTTATCCGCAGTCAGTACCATTTGGCCTTTTTCGGCAGCGATAATTTTATCCCCGCTACCACCGGTAGAGTGGTCGAAAATCAGTACCTGATGGATGGTTTGGTTATCCTTGTCTTTCTGGGCTACTTTAATCGTGTATCCAGGAATATCTGTATAGAAAACGCCAGCTTTGATGTTGAAGGCGGGTTTGGCATTGGTAATGTCCCAAAGGAGGGATTTTGCCTGTAGATTGGCTACGGGAATAACATAGTTAGCAAAAAGAAACGCTCCGTAAGCGATCAAGATAGCAATTATCAGCAGCGGGCGCATGAAGCGTAGGAGAGAGATCCCGGAAGATTTTAATGCCACCAGCTCAAAGCTTTCACCCAGGTTTCCGAAGGTCATAATGGAGGAGAGCAATACGGCTAATGGGAGCGCCAACGTAACGAGCGTGGCACTGGTATAGGCAATCAACTGAATAATAACGGTAGTATCGAGCCCTTTCCCAACCAGGTCATCGATGTACTTCCAGAGAAATTGCATAATCAGAACAAACAACGTCACAAAGAAAGTGGCAACGAAAGGTCCCAGAAATGTTTTTATAATGAGTTTGTCGAGTTTTTTCACTGATAATGCTATATTAAACCGTAAAGTTAGTACGAATTCACAAAGGAGCACCAATTGCACCTGAAAATCGCGTTAAATTATATGGAAAATTTTGAATTAACCGCAGCCGAGGCGGAGGTGGCGATGAGTGCCGACTTACTATTACTAAAAAATCGGGTGATGGGGAAGGTCGTGGATATGATGGGAGCCATTCACCGGGGATTAGAGGAGACACAGGCACATCATGCTTTTGCGTTCGAACCAGCGTGGTTGCAGCAATCAGCAAAAATATCAAAAGGAGAACAATACCGGCAATTACCATGGGTGATGCTGGATTTCCCGAGGTATTTTTCGGGCAAGGATGTATTTGCTTTCCGAACCATGTTCTGGTGGGGGCATTACTTTAGTAGTACCCTTCATTTGGCGGGAAAGGTAAAGGAACGGTTTCTGGATACGATTGCAGATAACCAGTCAGTACTGGCCGCCAATGGTTTTCAGGTTTACCTGGGAGATGATCCCTGGGAACATGATTTTGAAGGAGGGAATTATAAACCCATAGGGAATATAAGTTTAGCAGACTGGAGGTTGGTTACAGATCGTCATGATTTCCTTAAGATAGCGAAGCCGTTTTCGCTGGCGCAATGGGGTGAAGTAAAAAACGAAGTAGTGGCGGCTTATGCAGCCCTGCTTGCATTACTTGACAACAAAGGCTGATTAGTTCCCGATTCTGTGGAAGAGATCTTTTACTTGATATCCCCACAATTGACTCTGGTCCTTGATTTCTTTCTTCTCCGCGAAATCTTTTACCACAAGTATAGTTTCATTGGTTACTTCTGAAATCTGGATACGGAACTCAAAATATTCTTCTTTCGGAGCGTGTTTCCAGTGAAGGCGGATATATTCATCTTCTTCTTGTTCCAGCACTTCAGCTTCTTCTTCAGTGCCATTCCAGGAGAAGGAGAAAACGTTATCACGGAAGTCAACTTTATCTGCAAACCATTCCTGTAAGCCAGCCGGCGTAGATAGAAATTCGTATAATATACCGGGTGAGCATCTAACCGGGAATTCCAGCTCGTATAGCACTTTCTTTGACATCTCTCAAATTATTAGTAAATCAATATCATCAGGTTGCAATTATAGAAAATTATTTATTCTGTCAAAATAATTTACGGTTTTTTTTTAACTATGTCCAGAAAAATTTGTACGCGTTAAATAAATTCTATTTATTACTAATTATAACAATATAACTTTTTGATATATGGATGTGAAATCACAAGGAGCTGTACCATGTGAAATTTTTCGAAATTTTGCAAGCACTTAATCATCAATCGATTTTGTTTGGAAATGATTTAAAAACGACAATATTTTTTTGGGTAGTATCTAAAAAAACTTATTTTTGTCAGGCATTCATCAAATCTTAACTTTTTCTTAACCTGTAACTGTTCCGACTCTATGTCAATGCGCCAACTCAAAATCACTAAATCCATTACCAACAGGGAATCACAATCCCTGGAAAAGTATCTGCAGGAGATTGGGAAAGTGGATTTAATCACGCCGGAGGAAGAGGTTAATCTTGCTATCCGCATCAAGCAGGGCGATCAGAGAGCGTTGGAGAAGCTTACCAAAGCAAACCTGCGTTTTGTGGTGTCCGTTGCTAAACAGTATCAGAATCAGGGCCTGTCTCTCAGTGATCTTATCAATGAGGGCAACCTGGGGTTAATTAAGGCTGCTCAACGTTTTGATGAAACGCGCGGTTTTAAATTCATCTCCTATGCAGTGTGGTGGATTCGTCAGTCCATCCTGCAGGCTTTGGCTGAACAGTCCAGAATCGTGCGTCTGCCCCTCAATAAAGTGGGCCTGAGCAACAAAATCAGTAAAGCGTATTCACAGTTGGAACAAGAATTCGAAAGAGAGCCTTCTCCCGACGAACTTGCCACCATCCTGGAAATTAATACAGACGAAGTAGAAGCCACCCTCGGCGTTGCTGCCCGTCACGTATCCATGGATGCACCTTTCATCGATGGGGAAGATAACTCCCTTCTCGATGTACTGGAAAATCCAAATGCGGTGAGCGCAGATGAAGAGCTGGATCACCACGACTCCCTCCGTCGGGAAATTGAACGCTCCCTCTCTACACTGACAGACAGACAAAAAGATGTGATTATGCTGTATTTCGGTATCGCCGTAGAACATCCTATGTCACTGGAAGATATCGGAGAAAAATTTGGCCTGACCCGCGAACGCGTTCGCCAGATCAAGGATAAAGCCATCACTAAACTTAGAACCACTTCCCGCAGTAAACTGCTCCGCAACTACCTGGGAAGCTGATCTACATAAACTTTTTTCCTACAGACCCGTCCGGCAGGAGCCAGACGGGTCTTTTTTTCTCGCAAAGTGCGCGAAGGAGCAAAGCCGCAAATAAGCCATTTACCGTGTGTTTTACAGATTCAACCGCTGAAATCGCGCCTTTGCGCCTTCCTTTGCGCCTTTGCGAGAAACTACAAGCAAAAATCACTACATTTGCCATCCGTTTAAAATACCGACAATGTTTGAATCACTTTCAGAGCGGCTCGACTCCGCGTTTAAACAACTTAAGGGTGAAGGCCGTATCTCGGAAATAAATGTGGCATCCACGGTTAAGGAAATCCGCCGTGCACTGGTGGATGCGGATGTGAACTTCAAGATCGCAAAGGAATTTACCGATAGAGTAAAAGATAAAGCCCTGGGAGAAAAAGTTATTACAGCTATCTCTCCTGGTCAGCTCATGGTGAAAATCGTTAAAGACGAACTCGCCGACCTCATGGGCGGCACCGAAGCTGAATTTGATATTAAAAATAATCCTACTATCGTTCTGATCGCAGGTTTGCAAGGTTCTGGTAAAACCACTTTCTCCGGAAAACTGGCTAACTACCTGAAAACCAAGAAAGGTAAAAAGCCCCTGCTGGTAGCAGCGGATATTTACCGTCCAGCAGCGATCGACCAACTGAAAGTGCTGGGAGAACAGATTGAGGTGGAAGTTTACAGTGAGCCTGAAAACAAAAATGCTGTTCAGATCGCTGAAAACGCTGTTAAACACGCAAAAGCACAAGGAAACAATATCATCATCATCGATACTGCCGGTCGTCTGGCCGTGGATGAAGTGATGATGACCGAAGTAGCCAACGTAAAAGCTGCCGTTAAACCGCATGAAATCCTCTTTGTAGTGGATTCCATGACCGGTCAGGATGCGGTAAACACAGCCAAAGCGTTCAATGAGCGCCTGGACTTTAGCGGTGTGGTACTGACCAAACTGGACGGTGATACCCGTGGTGGTGCCGCCCTGACGATCAAGTACACCGTTGAAAAACCGATTAAGTTCGTCTCTATGGGTGAAAAACTCGATACCCTCGATGTTTTCTACCCTGAACGTATGGCGCAACGTATCCTCGGAATGGGTGATATCACCACCCTGGTAGAACGTGCACAGGCACAGTTCGATGAGGAACAAGCCAAAAAACTGGAGAAGAAAATCCGCCAAAATCAGTTCGATTTCGACGATTTCCGCGAACAGCTCCAGCAAATCAAGAAAATGGGTAACCTGAAAGACCTGATGGGCATGATTCCTGGGGTTGGTAAGGCTATCAAGGATATCGATATCAGCGATGATGCCTTCAAAGGCATTGAAGCCATGATCAACTCCATGACCCCAGCCGAAAGAGGGGATCCAGATTTGATCGATGGTAGCCGCCGTAAGCGTATTGCAGCCGGTAGCGGTAAAAATATCCAAGACGTGAATCAGTTCATGAAACAGTTCGAACAAATGCGCCAAATGATGAAAATGATGAACAAATTCGGCGCTGGTGGTAGAGGTTTGAAAGGAATGATGAAACGATAATTTGGAGTTATATAAAATAATTTTGTAAATATCAATTAGAAGTTTACATTTGCATCCCTAATTAAACAATATTTCCTAACTCGCAAAAAATAACTCGACTTATTTATGCCAGTAAAAATCAGACTGCAAAGACATGGCGCGAAGAAGAGACCTTTCTACTTTATCGTAGTAGCTGACGCTCGCGCTCCAAGAGATGGTAAATTCATCCAGAAAATCGGTACTTACAATCCACTGACTGTACCTGCTTCAATCAACATCGATACTGAAAAAGCATTGCGTTGGTTACAGAAAGGTGCTCAGCCTACCGACACTGTTAGAAGAATCCTCTCTTTCAAAGGTGTATTGTATTTGAAACATCTTTTAAGAGGTGTTACCCTGGGACTGTTCGACGAGCCTACAGCGTACCAAAAATTCGCTCAATGGCAAGCTGAACACGAACAGAAAGTTTCTGCCCGCCGCGAAGGTCACAGAAAGTCTAAACTTGCTGCACCTATCGTTAGAAAAGTAGAAGATACTCCTGCTGCTCCAACTGCAGAAGGTGAAGGTACAGAAGCATAAAACGGCAACGTTTTAACAAATACCTGAAAAGGAAATATTTGCACTGCAAATATTTCCTTTTTTAATTTCCAATTATGAGTAATTACTTCAGTATAGGTAAACTGTTGTCCGCTCACGGCCTGCAGGGGGAAATCCTTGTGAAACACAGTCTGGGTAAACGTTCTGCGCTGAAAGGGGTAGAAGCGGTGTTCCTGGAAGAGCGTAAAAACAGCTTTATTCCTTACTTTATTAAAGAGGTGAAGGTCAAGAACATCGATCATCTCTACCTGAAACTGGATGGTATAGATACCAAGGAGGCGGCACAGAAACTGCTTCCAGGACAAATATATCTCCAGGAGGCAGATTTTAAGGAACAAACGGCCTCTTCTGCTCCGTTGGCCCTGCTGGGATACACGGTAGAGGATGCCCACCATGGCACTTTGGGCCAGATTGAAGAAGTGATTGAAATGCCTATGCAGGTATTGGTTAAAGTGCAGATTAGCGGAAAAGAAGCCCTGCTGCCTATCAACGAGCAATCACTCGTGAAAATGGACAAGAAAAACCAGGTGGTATACGTAGACCTGCCAGAAGGTTTGGTGGAGCTGTATACTGGCTGAGAATAAACCAGGGTGCAACTGGATAAAGGGCACAAAACCGGCATTATGCGAATTGATATTATAACTGTGCTTCCTGAGCTGCTGGAAAGTCCGCTTTCCCACAGTATTATGAAGCGCGCACAGGCCAAAGAACTGCTGGAGGTGCATCTGCATCCATTGAGGGAATATTCTTCCCTAAAACATCAGCAGGTGGATGATTACCAGTTTGGTGGTGGAGCAGGCATGGTCATGATGCTGGAACCTATTGTCAATTGTATTGAATCCCTACAGGCAAAGGTGACGTATGATGAAATAATTTATATGACACCAGATGGGGAGACACTGAACCAGCGAATGGCGAACCAGCTTTCCATGAAAGGGAATCTGATGATCCTCTGCGGGCATTACAAAGGCATAGACCAGCGCATCCGGGATCATTTCATTACGAAGGAGATTTCCATCGGGGATTACGTGCTTTCTGGCGGTGAGCTGGGTGCGGCCGTACTGGTGGATGCCATCGGGCGATTACTGCCGGGGGTACTGAATGATGAAACCAGCGCTTTATTTGACTCTTTCCAGGACAATCTGTTGGCGCCTCCGGTGTATACACGCCCGGTGGAGTTCCGCGGATGGAAAGTTCCGGATGTATTATTGAGCGGTGACCACCGCAAAATTGATGAATGGCGTCATCAAGAGGCATTGGATAGAACCAAGGCCAGACGCCCTGATTTGTTGTAAATTAATTGATTAGATATTAGTCAGAAGGTATTTTGATGATTTTGCCGAAATTATTCAGTATTAATTTGGTAAATGCTATTTCTTGACTTACTTTTGCACTCCCATAAATATTTGAAAGATGAACGCAATTTCGTTTGTTCACGAGCAACTGACAGCAAAAAAACAGTACCCGAAGTTTAAAGCAGGCGACAACGTCACTGTCAATTATAAAATCGTGGAAGGTAATAAAGAAAGGATTCAGTCCTTTAAAGGTGATGTGGTTAAAATCCAGGGTACAGGTTTTACCGCTTCCTTCACTGTTAGAAAAATTTCTGACGGTATTGGTGTGGAAAGGTTGTTTCCACTCTACTCTCCTAACATCGATTCTATCGTGTTAAACAAGGTGGGTAAAGTTAGAAGAGCGAAATTGTACTACCTGCGCGAGCGTGCTGGTAAAGCTGCCCGTATTAAAGAAAAAAGGGTTTAGTATAAAATACAGGGAAATTAGTAATAAGCGGGGCCTTACCGGTCCCGCTTTTTTTGCATTTCATTAAAATGCTCTTAAATATCCCTAGAGAGCAAACCCAGGGGTGAAAAAGCGGATTTTATCGATTATCTTTGTAGACTTAAAATTAAATACTCGAAGATGACTGCTGTATTCGCGAAATCTACCTTTTTATTCCTTTCTGACGTTGGTGGCTCTGAATTGCTGCTGATTGCTATCGTTGTATTGCTGCTGTTTGGTGGTAAGAAAATCCCTGAACTCATGCGTGGCCTGGGTAAAGGTATCCGTGAGTTTAATGACGCCAAAAACAACGTACGCCAGGAAATTGAGGAGGGCATGAGAGAAAAGCCTGCCGCTCCAACTCAATCCTCTACAACCGATACGAACGTAAAGGCTTAATGGCCGAGGTTGTACACGTACAAGCTTATCAATCATAATATAATTTAACTGGTTTAGCATTGTCTGAATTCAGCAGTATAAAGTCTTTCCATGAAGCATTATACGCCGGCAGCATAACCTGTGCGGGAACGGTACGTCAGTATCTTCAACGCATACAGGGGCTAAAACACTTGAATGCCTTTCTGGAGGTTTATGAAGAGGAAGCGCTGGAGACAGCCCGTCAACTGGATGAACGTATCAAAAACGGTCAGGAAGTAGGGCCTCTAGCAGGAGTGGTGATAGGTATTAAAGATGTTATTTGCTACAAAGGCCATAATGTAAGTGCCGCTTCCAGGATACTGGAAGGGTTTACATCATTATACTCTGCCACAGCAGTAGAACGACTGTTAGCGGCAGATGCAATTATTATCGGTAATCTGAACTGCGATGAGTTTGCTATGGGTTCTACCAATGAAAACTCGGCTTTCGGTCCCACGCTGAATGCACTGGATACTTCCCGTGTACCAGGTGGTTCCTCTGGAGGTTCCGCAGTGGCAGTACAAGCAGATCTTTGCCTGGTGAGTCTCGGCTCCGATACCGGAGGTTCCGTTCGCCAACCAGCCGATTTCTGTGGGATTGTAGGACTTAAACCAACCTACGGTAGAATCTCCCGATATGGTTTAATCGCCTACGCGTCATCTTTTGACCAAATAGGGATTTTTGGCAAGGATATTGCCGATGTGGCGGCAGTTCTACAGACAATAGCGGGTCCGGATGAGTTCGATAGTACAGCCTCCCAAAAGGAAGTTCCTGATTATCAAATCAGTCCGGTAAACAATAAATCCTGGAATTTTGCGTATTTAAGAGATGCACAATACCATGATGGATTGGACCCGGAAATGAGGACTGCTTATATAGATTTCTTTGAATCATTGGTAGATAAAGGCCATACCGTTTCGGGCAGTGGATTTGATTTGATCGATTACATTGTACCAGCGTATTATGTCCTGACAACGGCCGAAGCATCCAGTAACCTGTCGCGTTATGACGGTGTGAAATTTGGCCACAGAACGCAGCAAGAAAACCTCGAACTGACCGATTTCTACAAAAAAAGTAGATCTGAGGGTTTTGGTAAAGAGGTAAAAAGACGTATCTTACTCGGGACTTTTGTACTAAGTTCAGGCTATTATGACGCCTACTATACTAAAGCTCAACAAGTTAGACGTTTGGTTGCTGATAAATTGAACCAGATATTAGATCAGTACGACGCCATACTAATGCCAACTGTGCCTTCAACGGCATTTAAATTAGGGGAAAAATCAGATGACCCTATAGCTATGTACCTAGCCGATATTTATACGGTATTAGCGAATTTGGTAGGGGTTCCGGCAATATCCGTCCCCATAGGTAGGCATTCGAACGGGATGCCATTTGGTGTGCAGATCATTACAAAGAAGTTTGACGAGGCGAACCTGTTAAATATTGCCCATCAGTTGATGGATAGCAAACAGGTAGCGACTGTTTAAAATAAATTGTATGAAAAAAATCTTTTTACTTACGCTGTTGCCAGCATTGAGTTTGGGGAAAGTGAGAGCAGGTAGCAACGGCATACCTAAAGAGAACGGCATCGCAGTAGTCGCGGTGGCCGACACTGGTGTATTGGCGCATGCCAAGGTTAAAGTGAAGTTGCCTAAAGATACGGCCGATCACGCTACTCCTACTTCTATTGCGGTAAAGAAGGCAGCTCAAAGCTTGCCAAACACTATTCGCAATGCGAAAGTGTATGAACAAATTAACAACAACCTGGTTGCTGGTTATGTGAATAACTACGCCACCCGGTATAGTCAGCATCTCCAAGTCATGATCGAAAGAGGTCAACCCTACTTCGCCATGGTGGAGAAAATCTTCCGTGAACACGGTATCCCTGAGGAAATGAAATACCTCGCGGTAATTGAATCTAGCTTTAATACCAACGCCCGCTCCAGAGTAGGTGCCGTAGGTGCATGGCAGTTTATGGCCGGTACCGCCCGCATTTTCGGTCTGAGCGTAGGTAAAAAAGTAGACGAAAGAAAAGACTTCTATAAATCCACCCTCGCAGCAGCTCAATACCTGAACCAACTGTATGATCAGTTCGGCGACTGGCTGCTGGTAGTAGCTGCTTATAACTGCGGCGCTGGTGGTGTACAACGTGCTATGAAAGCCAGCGGTCGTGAAGACTTCTGGGGCATGCAGTATTTCCTGCCTGCTGAATCCCGTAACCACGTATATAAATTCATCGCTACCGGTTACATCCTCGACCGATTCAACAACTTCTTCGGTGTAAGCATGGATGATAACAAAGCTGTATCAGTAAATAACACTGCAGATAATACTCCTTCTATTATTGGTGTTGCAAGAGGCCCACTCACAGAAGAAGAGATCTATAATACTGTTGAAATCAACGTTACCGGTAAATACCGACTGGAAGCAATCGCTAAAACCCTGGATATAGATGTTCCTTCCCTGGATCGCCTGAATCCTGGATTTGCCAAAGCAATGGCTTCTCCAGCAAATGCTTATGACCTGCGCATTCCAAAAGATAAAATGAAGCAGTTCATGGCAGATAAGGAAGAAATCCTGAAAGAGTCTGTACAAATGTCTCTCGATGATAAAGCAGTAGGTGTGGATAAATCCAAATTTCCTACTCCTGCTAAAATGCCAGAAACTAAAGCTGCTCCATCTAAAGCACCTGTAGCTAAAAAGGCATCACATAGCAGCAAAAAGAAACATCACTACGGCGCTAAAAAATCTAACGGTAAAAAGAAATCACACAAAAAACACTAATCTGTTTAAGTGTAAGATATAAAATGAAGAAGCCGGCGATAATCGTCGGCTTCTTCGTTTTTATATCTTCTGTTCCAGCCCACAGGGCTGGAACAGAACTGTCAGTAGCCAAACTGATTCCTATTTCATTTCTATTGTTCCAGTCTGCGAGGCTGAAATAAATTGCCATTAGCTAGACGGGTTTCTTTTTCATTTCTATTATTCCAGTCTGCGAGGCTGAAATAAAATTGCCAGCAGCTAAACTGATTCCTTTAAAGCCAATACCGTAAGAAATGAAAAGGGAGAAGCCGGTGACCATCACCGGCTTCTCCCTTTTCATTTCTAATGTTCTAGCCCGCAAGGCTGGAACATTAGATAAACAACTTCTAAAGTAACCTATGCAGCAACTGCTTTATGATGTCTCCTTTCAGACATCTCTACCAGATCTAACAGCGGACCTGTCATGAAGGTAGTGGCCAGGGCCATCAAAACCAACATCGCAAAGATTTCTGGAGAAAGGATGCCCAAATCATAACCAATATTCAATACCACCAGTTCCATCAGTCCACGTGTATTCATCAATGCACCAACAGCAACCGACTGGCG
This sequence comes from Chitinophaga sp., assembly GCF_019236475.1. Classification (GTDB taxonomy): domain Bacteria; phylum Bacteroidota; class Bacteroidia; order Chitinophagales; family Chitinophagaceae; genus Chitinophaga. The sequence continues at coordinate 39,184 of NZ_JAFAIX010000012.1, read as the reverse complement.
CCAGGTTTGACCCATTAATCGGGCAGTTACCGCACTACCACCAAATTTGCCACCTACAGCCACCAACATAATCATACCAAAAGCAGCCCAGAGATGGCCTTGGGAGAGCAGACCTATATGGGTACGCAAACCAGTAAATGCAAAGAAGATTGGCAGGAGAATCAATACAGAAACATCTTCCAGTTTATCAGTGAAGATTTTACGAATTGTTTCTTGTGCAGGCATGATAGCGCCGGCAAGGAATGCGCCGAATAGTGCGTGGATACCAATTACTTCCGCCATCCATGCAGAAAGGAGCAATGTGAAGAAAACAAAACCTGCTGCACCTTTTTCATGACCCTTATCTAATTGTGACTGAATTGCCCTCTTGAGCCAGGGTCTCACTAACATAATCATTACAGTAACGAATACGATGGCCAGCGCGATAGTAATAGCGGCAGTGGCTAAACCAGAGGCTTTAGCAATGGCTACTACCACCGCCAGGATACACCATGCCGTAATATCATCCGCAGCCGCACAGGTGATAGCGAGGATACCGAGCGGGGTACCTGTCAGTTTTCTTTCCTGTACAATCCTTGCCAGCACTGGGAATGCCGTAATACTCATGGCAATACCCATAAACAGTGCAAATGCGATGAAACTTACATTGGCAGGAGCGAAGGATTCAAAAATGAAATAGGCGAGTCCTACGCCCAAGAAGAAAGGCACTACAATGCTGGCATGACTGATCATGACCGCATCATGCGCTTTATTCTTGATTTTATTCAGATCCAGTTCCATACCTACGATAAACATGAAGAACGCAAGTCCTATCTGGCTGAGGAATTGGAGGCTTTTCAAGGATTCGGCAGGGAAGAGGAAAGCAGAAAAAGATGGAGTTATCCAACCTAGGAGAGAAGGTCCTAATAATACCCCGGCAATGATTTCGCCTACTACAGACGGTTGACGTATCATATTGGCCAGCTTACCAAACAGACGGGCAGCCAGCATGATGACAACAATTTGTAATAACAGCAAACTCAGCGGATGCTTGAAGTTATCCAGGTATCTAAGCCAGGAGTCGCTGGAGGTGAGCAATACTGCGGGGTTTACAGTGGAATTTACAGCCTGTTTTACCGGCAGCGCCTGCCCTTTACTCAGTACAAAAGCAATCAAGGCTCCAAAGACACCAAGGATCACTGGATACCAAATGAGGCGTTTATTCATAATCGAGTTGTTAAGATCAAACTGAAAGATAGAAAATCCTTTTGCTACATTTGCTATGCAAAAATCAATTAATATACATATAAACCTGATATGGTTACTGCCGACGGAAATAAGCCACTCGTATCAATTGTTGCTGCAACTTACAACGGAGAAAGGTTTCTACGACCTCAACTGGATTCACTGGTGAACCAAACTTACCCTAACCTTGAAATTATTGTACTGGATGACTGTAGCAAAGATGGTACCTGGTCTATACTGGAAGAATATGCCGCTCGTTATCCACAACTGAAAATATACAAGAACGAATCTAACTTGGGATATATCAAGAACTTTGAAAAGGTGAGTCAACTGGCGAAGGGAGATTATATATCCTATTCAGACCAAGATGATGTCTGGGACCTGGATAAAATCCAGCTTTCCATGGATCACATTGGGGATAATCCTATGATCTACCACGATTCTGCAATGGTGGATGACGGGTTAAATAGCCTGGGTATTACCCATAATAGCTTAAAACGTCTGCAATCACTGGATAATCCACTTTATTTTGCGACAGACAACTGTGTGGGTGGGCATGCGCTCATCGCGAAAAGAGAAGTAGTAATGGCGAGTATCCCGTTTCCGGTAGAAATGCCCTATGATCTCTGGTTAGCTTTTAAAGCCACCTTCTTTGGTACCATTGTTTATTATGATAAAGCCATGGTCAAATGGCGTCAGCATAGTTATAATGTAACACAACATAAGAAGAGTCAGGAAGTAAAGATTCGAGAGGCGAGGGAGCGATTGAAGATATTTGCTGATCACTGCGACAGTGAGCATAAGAAAGAAGCGGCAGTGCTAACTTCTCTCTATGAAAGCTATGCTAGTACAGGCTTTAGAGACAGTTGGAACAGGATGGTATTGTTCTTTAAGTATAAATCCTATTTCCTGGCCATGAAGCGCAGGAATGAATTCAGAAAGAACCTGTTTTGTTTGAAGATGTTTATCAAGATACGTGAACACGTAGCCTAAATATTATATTTCAACTGTCGTCCTTGCCTGCTGGCAGGGACGACAGTTGAAATAAAGGGAGAAAGTTATTGGATCGCTGCAATACCAGGTAATACTTTTCCTTCGAAGAATTCCAGCATAGCACCACCACCAGTAGAAACATAGCTTACTTTATCAGCAAAGCCGAACTGATTTACAGCGGCAACGCTATCACCACCACCTACGAGGGAGAAAGCGCCTTTAGCAGTAGATTCCACGATTGCTTCCGCTACACCTTTGGTACCACCTTGGAATGCTTCCATTTCAAACACGCCCATAGGACCGTTCCAGAGAATGGTTTTAGAAGCCTGAATAGTTTGAGCGAAGAGTTCTACAGATTTAGGACCAATGTCCAGACCCATCCAGCCAGCAGGGATATTATCGTTGGAAACCAACTGAGTAGCTGCATCAGCAGCGAATTTGTCAGCAGCAACGGAATCCAGTGGCAGCAAGAGTTTTACGTTATTGATTTTTGCTTTCTCCAGCAGTTCATTTGCCAGATCCAGTTTATCATTTTCCACGAGGGAGTTACCAATTTCCTTGCCTTGTGCTTTCAGGAAAGTGTAAGCCATACCACCACCGATGATGATGTTGTTGGCACGTTCCATCAGGGTTTCGATGATGAGAATTTTATCAGATACTTTCGCACCGCCGAGAATGGCTGTGAACGGGCGTTCTGCGTTGTTCAGTACTTTCTCTGCGTTGCTTACTTCTGCTTCCATCAGGTAACCGAACATTCTGTTTTCAGGAGCGAAGTATTGCGCGATAACGGCGGTAGAAGCGTGTGCGCGGTGAGCGGTACCGAAAGCGTCGTTTACGTATACGTTACCGAGTTTGGCCAGTTGTTCAGCGAAACTAGGATCACCTTTTTCTTCTGCTTTGTGGAAGCGCAGGTTTTCCAGGAGGAGAACTTCGCCCATTTGGAGCTTAGCTGCTTCTTTTTCTGCAACAGGACCTACGCAGTCGCTTGCAAATTTCACAGTAACGCCACCCAACAGTGTGATCAGATGATATACAAGATGTTTTAAAGAGTATTTATCGGTAGGGCCATCTTTCGGGCGACCGAGGTGAGACATGAGGATAACAGCACCGCCATCTTTCAGAATTTTTTTGATGGTAGGTACAGCCGCGCGCATGCGGGTATCGTCCGTGATTTGGAAATTATCGTTCAACGGCACGTTGAAATCTACACGGATCAAGGCTTTCTGGCCATTGAAGTTATGTTCGGAGAACTTGCTCATCTGATATCAGTTTAGAATAACATTAGGGTACTTCAATAAAAAAACCGCGGAACCAACAGCACAAAGCATTTACATCCGTGGTGATCGGTTGGCTGCTGTTATGGTGTAGTTGCGCGGAATTTAGAACAAAGCCCTCGTCTGAGGGCTTTGTGATGGGTGTAATTATTTGCTGATCAGGCCGGCGAAGTACTTCACAGTACGAACCAACTGAGATACGTAGCTCATTTCGTTATCGTACCAGGAAACGGTTTTCACCATTTGTTGATCGCCAACAGTGATTACTTTAGTCTGTGTAGCGTCGAACAGGGAACCGTAGTGGATACCGATGATATCAGAGCTTACAATTTCATCTTCGGTATAACCGAAAGATTCGTTGGAAGCTGCTTTCATAGCTGCATTTACTTCTTCTGCAGTTACTTTTTTACCCAGGATGGTAGTCAGTTCAGTGAGGGAACCAGTGATGGTTGGAACGCGTTGCGCGCCGCCATCCAGTTTACCTTTCAGTGCTGGCAGTACCAGACCGATTGCTTTAGCAGCACCAGTGCTGTTAGGAACGATGTTCGCAGCAGCAGCGCGAGCACGGCGCAGGTCACCTTTTGGATGTGGAGCATCCAGGGTGTTCTGGTCGTTCGTGTAAGCGTGAACGGTAGTCATCAGACCTGCAACGATACCGTAAGTATCCTGCAGTACTTTTGCCATTGGAGCGAGACAGTTAGTCGTGCAAGAAGCGCAAGAGATAACTGTTTCAGAACCGTCCAGGATATCGTGGTTTACGTTGAATACGATCGTTTTCAGATCACCAGTAGCAGGAGCAGAGATTACAACTCTCTTAGCACCAGCAGTGAGGTGAGCAGCAGCTTTATCTTTATCAGCGAAGAAACCAGTACACTCGATTACCACATCAATTTCATGCTGTTTCCATGGAATTTGAGAAGGATCTTTCTGCGCGTAAATCTTGATATCTTCACCATTTACGTTAATTGCATCGTCAGAATTTTTAACCTCTGCATCAAACCTACCCTGAGCTGAATCGTATTTCAGCAAATGCGCCAGTTGCTTAGGACTGGTGAGGTCATTGATTGCAACAACATCAATACCGGGCATTTTGTAAATCTGGCGGTATACCAAACGACCGATACGGCCGAACCCATTAATACCAATTTTGAGAGTAGTTCCCATTTTACATCGTGATTTGAATATGAAAAAATCGAAGGCGAATTTACAAGCTATACCCGTAATATTCAATAGATTTTTAGGTTATCAAAATTTTTTTTGGAAATATAGAAAAAGGTCCTACTTTTGCAATCCCAAAACGATACGCCGCGTTGGTCAAGGGGTTAAGACGCCTCCCTTTCACGGAGGAATCACGGGTTCGATTCCCGTACGTGGTACAAAGAAAAAGCTGCAGATTCTGCAGCTTTTTTTATTGCCATATACTTCCGAACTATTTTGCTAGCCCGATCTGCTTCATAAAGGACTGGTTATCCCAGAACAGGTATTCTTCTATCATTTTTCCATCTTTCCAGTGGCCGATAGTGACCATACTCAGCTTAAAGGGCTTTCCCGTGGGCGGAATTGTTTTACCACCCCCAATGGGCATCGGTTGGGTAAATGTACCGGCCATCTCCCCAATGACTGCCGTCCAATCACCTTCTCCAAACCGAACCGGGTGCGTTTTGATTTTGGTATCCGGCGCAAATACAAACATCGGTTTCAACATATCTATATGCTGGGGAAACAGTCCGGTGGTTACAGAACCGTCAGGATAATACACCTTTATGTTCGCATCGTGGCTGATAGCCAGCGAATCCCATTGCTGACCGGAGTAAAAGTCGAAATCCAGGGTGTCGAAACGCTGAAGCCGCTGGGCTGTCAGGGCTTTCTCCGCCCGATATTGTTTTAATTCTGCTTCTAGGGAATCCACCTTGGCCTGTAGGCCCGCATTGCCCTTACTGCCGCAGGCTGTCAGCAGCCAACAGACCGCTGTTGCGAAAATCAGCATATAAAGCCTTGTTTTCATAAGAAATGTTTTAGGCTTAACAGGTTTTGTCGAAAAAGGTTTTGGCCCGTAAAACGGCTTTAAATTGTCCATTTTGATGAAGCCAGCGCATAGAGATTACAGGAAGATGCCATATAATGTTTCGGATATGTGTTTTCCTGGGCCTGATTTTTTAATAATACTTTAAGTTAGCAAAGTAAATTTATAAAGTTACTTTACTATTTTTGTAAAGCAATCGGAGTGGAGTTATGAAGATTAGTACATTCAGCGCATTTAAGAGCCGGAATTATCGGTTGTATTTCAGCGGGCAGTCTGTTTCCCTCATCGGTACATGGATGCAGAAGACGGCCGTCAGTTGGGTAGTATATGCACATACGCATTCGAAATTCATGCTGGGATTAACCCTCTTCGCCAGCATGTTTCCTTCGTTTATACTTTCGTTTCTTGGAGGCATCGCGTCCGATAGGTACAACCGCTATAAGTTGCTGCTGCTAACGCAATTCGCGTCCATGCTGCAAGCCTTGGCGCTCACATTGCTGGTGTATTTCAAACATTATTCTGTTTGGCATATCATCGGACTAAGCGCTGTATTGGGCGTGATAAATGCCTTTGATGTGCCCGCCCGTCAATCGCTTGTGTATGAGATGGTGGATAACAAAGCCGACTTACCAAATGCATTGGCACTGAATTCTTCTATGGTGAATTTATCCCGATTGATAGGCCCCGGCATTGCAGGTATTGCTTTGGAGAAATTGGGAGACGACATCTGCTTTGCCCTGAATACCTTCAGCTTTGTAGCGGTAATCGTGTCTTTACTGATGATGAAATTACCTGCCTATCAGCCATCTAACAAGCATAAAGATGTACTGCGCGAACTGAAAGAAGGATTGGCCTATGTACGCAATACGCCGAATATTTCCCAGATATTAAGCATTCTGGGGATGATGAGTTTGTTCGTGCTGCCTTTTACGACGTTGATTCCCGTTTATGCGAAAGATATTTTTAAAGGCTCTGCAACCACCTTCGGGGTTATTGACAGCGCTATAGGACTGGGCGCACTATTGGGCGCTTTATACTTGGCTTCTCTGAAACCAGGCCGTAACCTACGTAAAGTATTGGCGATAAATACCCTTGTTTTCGGAGTAGGGCTGGTGCTATTCTCCCACACTACCTGGTATCCGATTGCATTATTCTTTGCCACACTGTGCGGCTTTGGGATGATGTCTCAAATAACTATTTCGAATACCATCATTCAAACTACTGTTGATCCGGCTGTAAGAGGACGCGTAATCAGTTTGTATGCGATGGTGTTCTTTGGATTACAACCATTGGGCGGACTCCTCGTAGGCGCTATTTCCCAATACATCGGAACACCGGATACGGTGCTGATGGAAGGAATCTTCACATTGATAGTAGGTGGTTATTCACTTCGATTGATCAACAAAAGAGAAGAATCTTTCATCGCATTACAAGAGAATCCACAAGAAGTGCGGGTTAATTCAAATTAATTACGATATTTGCACCCCGGTTCTTTGATAGTAAAACAGCGCTTTAAAAAGATTTTTCAAAAAAGTTGAAAATAAATTTGGCGGATATGAATGTTTTCCTATCTTTGCAATCCCAAAACGGAAACGCCGCGTTGGTCAAGGGGTTAAGACGCCTCCCTTTCACGGAGGAATCACGGGTTCGATTCCCGTACGTGGTACAAAGAAAAAGCTGCAGATTCTGCAGCTTTTTTTATTTTATATCATGTCTGTTTAATCTTTATGCAGGTCATACACGTGGAAACTATCCGTTGCCAATAAACCGTATCTCCCTGTGGTTTTAAACGTTTGTATCACTTCTTCTAACCTGCTATTCATTCTTCGCAGATTATAATTTGAAATCACCCAGTTCATGGGATATTCTTCTGTTTCATGTGGGCGATACAAATTGATTTCTTTATCTACCACATAGTTGGGGGAATTCTTGCTTCTGAAATATTGATTAAGACGATCGTTATTCACATCTGTTTGTGAACCATAGGTGCCCAACACCGCCACTATCGGCGCCGCCAGCGTGTTCACAAATGCATTAATCTGCCCTTTAGGCTTGGAACTGTCGGACCCATTGGTAATATGAATCAACCGGAAACGCAACTTACTATACAACATGGAATCTTCTCCCTTACCTGCGGTCATCAAGGAATCCAATCGCAACATCATTTCATGTACTACGCCAGCGCCGGAGTTATCGAAATAGCCGCCGTCTACAAAGTAATACCCTCCTAATTCTCCAGCAGGAGAGATGTATGGAAACCTGGAACTCAATACTGCCGCTGTGCTCATGCGTAAATTATTATAGGGATTGGTGGAAGAAGTGTCGGCTATCTGCACTACATCATAACGCTTGCTGAAATCAAGTTGCGCGGTGCTTACAACACTCGGCATCCCATGCTGCACTTCAGTGGTATTGATAAAGAGAACTGGCAGTCTCCCTGTAGTATCCATAAAATGATCAAAGGGATATTTGTATGCATTGGTATACATGCTGTCGGCAGCCCCTTCCATCACGCGTTCCAGGGCAGCGGCGCGGTCGTCAAATACGCCGAATAAATGTCCCCACGTATCAGGACCGAAATACCTGGCCATCAGGAAACTGAGAAAATCCGTTCTCAGAAAATTCTGTACAGCAGGCGTATACTCCGCTGCGCCATTATGATGAATGATACTATAGAACGTAGTGTTTCCAACTGATCCGCCGGAGGCACTAGACATACAAAACAAGTGGTTGGAAAAACGCCTAGTAGGATCTTTACGCGTACAATCCTCCATGGCAGATAACACAGAAGATACCCAGTAACCAGAGCGAGAAGCACCACCATCGGACATCACCAGGTATATATCAAATGGATGTTCCGGACTAGCGGCATCGATGAGCGCCTTTCTGTCTGGATGGTTCAACCATCGGTAGAAATATGTACATACTTTATTCCGTTCGTTATAAGCAATAGCTGGCTTTTGATTCAGTGTTCGGACTTTATACGGATCAAATTTAATCCCACTGATGAACAGAATAGCCAGCAAAATGAAAAAGAAATTGATACGATAGCGAATGGATAAATAACTGATAATGCTCGCCATGCCGATTAGAAACCCGAAAGCGGTCAACACTACGGCCAATGGTCCCATTTTGTTAGCGAACGAGATACTTAGGATGCTTGCAAAATATATGACGATACCGATAAACGATAAGATATTAAACCAAATGAAATACCTGGCTTCATTGACGCCATGTGTGCCGTTGGTCAGCTTTAGATTGAGTTCCTGGATCTTCCTGGAGTGTGTCTTATGGTTTTTGCGGATATAATGTTCCCGCATGATAAAAGCCCAAGTAAACAGTAGCTGCAAAAGAAAGAGGAAAATGGCGTAGAAACTCAGATAGGCTGGATATCCTGGCTCACCGCTCTTGTCAGATTCAAGTCCCTTCAACAGCAATAAGGCCCACCAGCCTAAAATAGCAGCAATCAGGATTATCAACAATGTTTTGTTACGTTGCTTGTGGAAATACCCAGGACCGAATACCAGGTTAATCAACAGGTAGATGCAATTCTGGGCTACAATAAACAGTACCAATTCGCAAACATACCCAGTTGTTCCAAGGCTTACGCCAATTAATTTTTGTAATCCTGGTAATCCCAATATCGCGGTTTCTATGCTGACAAATGCATTGAATGCCATGAGTCTTGGGAAATGTGTCAGGAAGGCCTTTTTAAGGCTATTAGTGGCGTCTTTCCCCTTTTTATAGCTAACTATCCGGGCGCTGTACCAAATCACATAAGCCCAGAAGCAAATGGCTATAAACGAGAAAAATCGAGGTCCTGCATATTCTGATACCTGGATGATGATATCCTGCCCGATAGACAGTTTTGTAAACAGGAAAAAAGACCCGATGATGGTGACCACACCGGGGAAAAAGAGCCAGAGACAGGAAAGTAGTTCCCTGAAAAAGTCGATAGCTTTCAGCTTAAAGGTTTTCGTGTTCATTTTTGGGGTCTTATAGTTTGAGAAAAAATTAAACTAGGGGCTGGTTATTTCGACTGGTTGATACGATATACCCAAAAATAACAATATATCTTTATTTAACCTGCTTTTCCTTTATTGCCTTCACCTTGCTATCTTTAGGGTACCAAACCAGGATATTCCTACAGTCAGAACCCTGAAGAATCCCATGAACCGACTATTCACTGACTTATTTCGAATCCGCTTTTTCGCAGCTACCCTGGCCATTTTACATGGTATGCTGTACTGCAGCAATGTTGCAGCACAGGCGCCATTTGCGCATAAATTCACTCATCTGGATATCAACAATGGGTTAGCTAGCAATCACGTTTCCGCCATCTTGCAAGATCGTAAAGGGTTTATCTGGATAGCCAGCACAGCCCTACAACGATATGATGGTTCCAATTTGATTACAGTAGCGAATTTCGATAGAATACCCGGCTCTATCTATTACGACGATATCTGTCTGTGTGAAGACAAGAAAGGAAGGATTTGGATGGGAACCCCAGACAATATTCGTATATACGATCCTGTTACAACTCGTGTTCGGGTGGTCAAAGTACCCAATAGCGGTACCAGCCATGATGGTTTGTCTTGCAGCAATATCCTTGAAGATCATCAGGGCGTTATCTGGGCTTCCACCAACGACGGCCTCCTGAGATATGATTCTGCCCAACAGGTTTTCCTGAAAGCCTCACAGATTCCAGCAGCTTATCGTATTCAGGTACAGGACGCCATGATGGAGGATGAAAAAGGAAATATCTGGTTGAGTGGGAAAGATGGTCTTTTCATCCTGAGTAGCGATCGCAAACAGTTATTCCATCAAGGGAATAACCCCGAACATTTACCTGTGTTGAATATCCGGCGCTCCTTTAAACAATTTTTTATTGACTCCTCTCACAATGTATGGCTGGCAGCACGTGGCGGCTATGCTTATCGCTATAATCCAACCACTACGCGCCTCGACTCCTTTTACTTTACCAACAAAGGAACCAAAAATCGTGTAGCCGTATTCGATATCCGTGCAGACCAAGAAGGACGCGTATGGGTAGCCACAGAAACGGAAGGAATATTTCGTTTTAATCCGCAGCAACAAAGATTTGATCTCCATATCCAAGCGGATAATGCTGACCCACAGGCTCTACATTACGATTATGAAGCCAACTGTATGATGAGTGACCGCGAAGGGCACTTATGGGTCGGTACGGATCAAGGAGTGAATATTTTAAGTTTACACAGCCAGTCGTTTCGTGTGTTGGATCAGCGCACAAGGTTTTCACAAACGAAAACCCGACTCCCTTCTGCTGAGGTGACAGGGATTTTCCAGGGATCTAACGGTGACGTATATATTGGCTACTGGGGCAAAGGGTTCGCTTTTTTGTCGCCCAATATGGACTTGTTGGGAACATTTACCAATAATTCTAGATCGCGCGCCTCCAGTATTCCGGAGGAACGCAGCCTCGTATGGACATTTGCAGAGCTCCACGATGGAACGATCGTGATTGGCCAGGAGAATGGCAATCTCTCGCTATTCGATCCTGTTACACGCCAGTTTAAAAAGCATCTTCAGCATCCGGCTTTACATCTACAAACACCGTTGGTGTTGTTGCCAGAACATGATACGACCGTTTGGATTGGATTGTATAAAAAAGGATTGGCTAGCTGGAATCCTGTTACCAATCGCTTTGCACAATACCATGCTTTGCTGGACAGCCTCCAACGGCCTACCTCTGTAATGGATATTGTACCCTATCAGGATTCGTTGTTATGGCTAGCTACCAGTACTTCCGGATTATTGTTATTCAATCCACGAAATAATCAACTACCGGAACGCTACACTTTCAAATGGAGGAATCGTAAATCCGGGAATGTAACCTGTCTGTTGCCTTACAATGATTCCCTGTTGCTGGCGGGCACCGATCAGGGGCTGTGGGTTTTTAATCTTCATACCCGGCAATCTCATCCAATACTCAATCACAATCAGCTTTTCAATGAGTGGGTATTAGGAATGGAAAAAGATAAAACGGGAGATATCTGGTTGACCACGCAGTACGGATTTTACAAGTTATCGATGAGTAACCAGGTGCTGGAAACTTTTGTACAGGGAGATGACATTATCGATAATAACCGTAAGGTGCGCCGACAGATACTGCAATTGCAAAATGGGCAACTGCTGATAGGGGCCTCCGATTACGTGCTAAGCCTGGATCCGCGAGATCTGAAGAAAGCGCCGCCTCCGCCGGATGTTACTATCCTCAACTTACGAGTGATGGACAGCAGTGTGCTGATAGGCGCTGCTATAGCCGAAAATAAGCCGGTGGAGCTGCATCACAGACAGAATTTCATCTCCATAGAATTCAAAAGTTTGCAATATCACCAGGAGAAGATCAAATATTATTATCAGTTGGAAGGTGTAGATGAGAAGTGGGTTAGTGCCGATGCCTCACTGATAGCGAAATACACGAACCTGCCTCCAGGGCATTATATTTTCCGAGTGAAGGCTGCTAATGCGACTGGTACATTCTCAGATGATATTACTACGCTACAGATCAATATCCGCCCTGCTTTCTGGCAGACAGGCTGGTTCCGCTTACTGGCATTGGCTTTGGCGGTAGCATTGATTTACTTTTATATACGATTACGAATAGCTATTGTTAGGAGAGACGCGCGTCAGCGGGCCAGCATCCAGCAAGAGATGGCACAGTTGGAGATGAAAGCATTACGGGCGCAAATGAACCCGCATTTTATCTTCAATGCACTGAACTCTATCCAGATATTCATGATGAAAAATGAAACAGAATCAGCACAAGCTTATCTGAGTCGCTTCGCAAAACTCATCCGGAATGTGTTGGATAATTCCCAGTTGAATCACATTTCTGTGGTGAAAGAGGTGAGTATGTTGGAGAATTATATGGAGCTGGAGAAACTCCGTTTCACCGATCAGTTTGAATATAGGATCATCGTAGATCGGCAGTTGGAGGCTGATTTGGTAGAAATACCTACAATGGTGGTACAACCTTTCGTGGAAAATGCTATCTGGCATGGATTGGTGCATAAGAAAGAAAAAGGTCGACTAACTATTCGCTTCTGGGAAGCGCCAGGAAGGATTTTATGTACCGTAGAAGATAATGGGGTAGGTAGGGAGAAATCCGCTGCTATTAAGCAAATGCAGGCAGAGAGACACCATTCCAGGGGCTTACAGATTACCCGCGATAGATTGTCGATTTATAATAGCCGCTTTCATGTAGAGGCGGGATTTGAAATAGAAGATTTATATCAGGAAGATGGTAGTCCCTTGGGAACGCGCGTCACCCTGTGGTTTCCGCAGGAATTGGAATAACAATTTTTCTCGCAAAGGCGCTAAGAAGCAAAGGCCCACATTGGCTGATGGTTTTTTGTTGTAGAAGGCCGCAAAGATTTGGCAACTATTATACTATACTTTTACAACCCCTATATTGAATGAGTGGAAGTACTGTAAAAAACCTTTGCGGCCTTAAAACAACAAAGCAAAATCCTTTATTTCCTTTGCGCCTTTGCGAGAAATACTACGATAAGCCTATTTCATAATGTCTTTCTGGGATTTCAATATCCAGGAAGCCTTTTTTGAACAGCCACTGTTTGAAGATTTTTTGCACTTCATATTCGCCATGCACCAAGAAGAGTTTCTTGATATCCTTAGGATTCTGGCAAGACAGCCATTGGCTAAGATCTTCGTAATCGCCGTGAGCACTCATAGAACGAATCACGCCTACTTCTGCATTTACCTGAAAGCGGGTTCCATAGATGGATACTTCTTTAGCGCCGTTCATCAAGCGTCCGCCCAGTGATTCAGGTTCGCAATAGCCCACGATCAGGATGGTATTCCTTGATTCATCGATGTTATTTGCAATATGGTGTTTCACCCTTCCTGCTTCCGCCATACCAGATGCGGAGATGATCACGCATGGCTCCTGGCGAAAGTTCAGATTTTTAGATTCGTCTACAGATTTAACGTAGCGTAATCCTGGAAAATCAAATGGATCGCTGTCTCTTTTTAATAGATCAGAAACGGCGCGGTTAAAGACTTCTGGGTGAGCTTTGGTTACCTGGGTAGCCTCGGTAGACAGTGGACTGTCCACGAAGATATCCACCTTTGGCAGTTTCCCATCCAGTTGCATATTATTCAGAGAGTAGAGTAATTCCTGTGTACGGCCAACGCTAAAAGCAGGGATAATGAGTTTACCTCTTTTCTCCACGCAGGTGTGGATAATGTATCGGAGCAGTTCATCATCGGCAGGTTTTGCGTCTGCATGGAGCGTGCTACCGTAAGTGGATTCCATCAGGATGTAATCCGCTTGAGGGAAGGTGGCCGGTGATTTCAGAATAGCATCATTATAACGACCAATATCACCACTGAAGGTAACCTGTTCGGTTTTGCCATTCTCTGTGATGCGGAGGTGCATAGAGGCGGCGCCTACTATATGTCCAGCATCCGTGAACATGATTTGGATATCCGGATCGATGGAAGTCCAGGTATTATAACCTATAGGCTTCAGATATCGGATCGCATTTTTTGCATCTTCGATCGTGTAGAGGGGTTGCAGGTAAGGCTGCCCTTCTTGTGCTCTTTTCTTATTGGAGAATTTGATATCATCTTCCTGGATTTCTGCGGAGTCCAGCAGGAGGATTTCGGCCATATCGCGAGTAGCCGGAGTGCAATAAATCGGGCCTTGGTAGCCCATTTTGATAAGGCGGGGAATCAGTCCGGTGTGATCAATGTGTGCATGAGAGAGCACCATGTAGGTAACATCTTTCGGTTCAAAGCCAAAGTCCCTATTGAGGGCATCTGTGTCTTTTCCCATACCCTGGAACATTCCACAATCGAGCAGGATTTTCTTGCCATTCTTCAAAGTGATCAGGTGCTTAGATCCCGTTACTGTGCGGGCAGCACCATGAAATGCAATCTTCATAATTAAGGGTATTTTAGTAAGAATTAAGCTCACCTGGCTTTAAAAGACCAGGTAATATCGAAGGAGGCAATTACTATGCCCTCTTTATTTCTACCTTCTGAGCGCATGGTGATGGTGGTCGGGTCATTCTCCTGCATAGCCTTTGTCATGGCTGCTTTCATAGCAGGGATGTCCGAACAGGTAAAATAAGTCATACCGGTGGCTTTCTTCACAAAGGTCGCTTGCATACCAGTAACGAGCATGGATATATTACGGGAAGCACTACGTGCATACATCATTGCAGGAAGTCCGGTACTCAGTTCACCGGCCATTGCCAGGCAGGCGAAGTAGGTGGAGCGGAAAGGGTTCTGCGATAGCCAGCGATAAGGAACATGGGTAACGCATTTTTCTTCTGATACAGATACCAATCGGACCCCAGCCAGCCAGGCAGCGGGCAACTTCCAGAGCATGAATGCTGAAAACTTAAACGGATGCTGTGCAAATCTTATAAAAGATTGCACAGCATCCGTTTTAAAATAAGTAGTGCCGTTTTCCATGGGCTTACTATTCATTAATGTAATTGGATGGCTGAAGAGCGGCAGGACTCCATTGTTTCAGCATATCCAGGACTTTCTTTTTATCGTAGGAATCTGCTGCTTCCAACAAACCAGAGTTCTGGGTGTGGATACGATTCCCTTTTTCATCCAGGATAACGAATACTGGGAAACCAAATCTTTGTGGATAACCCAGTTCTTTTAACACAGGAAGATTTTTATTTTCCTTGCTGTAGTTGAGGTGATATACCACATAGTTCTTGTCCATAGTGGTTTTCAGTTCTGTATCCTCTTCCACGAATTTATAAAAGCGGCGGCACCAGATGCACCAGTTACCACCAATTTGCAACAGCACGTGCTTTTTCTCTTTGGCAGCAGTGGCAATAGCGGTGGTAATGTCTTTTTTGGCGTTGGCGTCAGGATTGTAGATGTGTTGCAAATCCAGCGTTTGAGCGTTGGCGGCGGGAATAACGAATCCCAGACTTAAAATCAGCGTCCATACATACTTCATCATAAAAAATATATCTATCTTGTAATTTACTGTATTTTCTGAATATACTGGGTGATGGCTGCCTGAGCATTGGTAGGATCAGCCAATTGGAGTCCGACGATATCTTTCAACTGTTGCTGAATAACAGGGTCATATATCGGCACACAAACTTCTATACGTCTGTGGAGATTCCTGTTCATCCAGTCTGCGGAGCCCATGTATACCTCTTCCTTGCCTTCATTATGGAAAATGAATACCCTGGCGTGTTCCAGGTACCTATCCACGATTCTTACCACACGGATATTATCGTTCGGCACGAGGCAACAAATACTTCTCACGATCAGGTATATCTGAATACCGGCTTCGCTGGCTTCATACAGTTTGGCGATCATGGTTTTCTCTTGTAGGTTATTCAGTTTGATGGTGATCTTGGCTGGTTTGCCGGCTTGGGCATTTTGGATTTCCCGGTCTATCAATGCCAGGAAACGGTCCATCATATTGAATTGCGCTATCAGCAAGTGTTGGAACTGCAAGAAGTCGTAGTTCACTGGCTGTTCCCGGCTTTGCAGGTATAAAAATAGCAATTCCATTTCCCTGGTGATACCAGAATGGGAGGTAAAGAGTACATGGTCCCCATAGAACCGCGCGGTGGATTCATTAAAATTCCCAGTGGCAATAAGCCCGGAATAATCATGGTAATATCCCCGCTTACGCTTCACCAGCGCCGTTTTAGCATGTACTTTCATCCCTGGGATACTATATACGATTTTTACTCCTGCTTCCTTCATGCGTTTGGCCCAACGGATGTTATTAGCTTCATCGAAGCGGGCTTTCAGCTCTACGAACACCGTCACCTGTTTTCCATTTTTGGCGGCCGTGATAAGCGCCTGCGCTATCTGCGAGCCGGACGCAATGCGGTACAGGGTGATGTATATCTCCTGTACATCCTTGTCTATCGCAGCTTCATTAAAGAAGCGCAGGATGTATTCATATCGTTGATAGGGGATATGCACCACCAGATCTTTTTGTTGGATCAGATCCAGGATATGGTCTGTGGCGGCGGCATCTGCAATGGGTACTGGCGTATACCCCGGATAAAGTGCGTTTGGTATGGCCACTGGCATGGGAAGGTCTGCCAGATCTTTCAGGTTATGATATCTGCCTCCGGCTACCATTTCCTCTTCACTGAGATGAAAACGGGTGGCCAGCAGGTAGCGTAATGCCATTGGCATAGCCGCATCATAGAGGAACCTGGTAGGAACGCCTAGTTCCCGTTTGCGGATCCCTGTTTCTACTTCTTCGAGGATATCCCCTTTGAATTCATCCATATCCATTTCGGCATTGCGGGTCAGTTTGAAACTGTAGCTGCCGTTGATAGTATATCCTGGGAAGATGTAATCCAGGTGATACCGGATAATATCGTCTAAGACTACGATTTGTGCCAGGCCGTTTTCGGCTGGCAACTGTCGGAAGCGAGGTAGGGAAGCAGGAATATTCAATAACACATACTCCTGGTTATCTGGCTGCTCCCTCGATGAAAGGGAAACGGCCAGGTAAAGGGCGTTGTTCTCTGGAAAGTAAGGTTTGTCGAAATCCTTTAGCCATACGGGTTGCATCCAGGTGAGCACCGTAGAGAGCAAGTACTCACGGGTAAGACTATGCTGGGCCGCAGTAAAGGGCTCATTGTAACATAGATGGATACCCTGTTCTCGTAGGGCTGGTAGTATTTCCTTCGCGAGTATCTGGCCATAGTGCTGTTGCTGACGGTTAACTTCCGTCAGTACTTGGCGTAACGTATCCGGACTCACCGTTTCATCGCCACCAGCAAAAGGCTCTTTGCCCAGCAGTTTATTGACAGCCAGGATAGCTGGCATTCTCACCCTGAAAAACTCATCCAGATTGGAAGAGTATATAGATAGAAATTTGATTCTTTCGTATAGGGGTACCTGTTGGTCTTGTGCCATAGTCAGTACCCGATAGTTGAACGACAGCCAGCTCAGATCCCTGTTAAACAAAGGAATGGTCATGTGTGCTTATGCTTTTACTGGGAAGAAGATAGCAGCCACTATGAATGCTAGTACGGATGCAATCAGTCCGAACATAAACACATTATAGGAGATGCGGAGCAGCCGGTATTTTTGGCCCAGCACCACGCCCAGGGAATATACATCCTTGGTCATGCTGCCATATAGGAAATCAGCGTCATTCATCATCTGCTTCATTCCCCATTCATATTCGTCTAGTTTCATTCTGTAAAAATTCCCAAAGAACAAGAGATTCGCGTCTTTGCGGGCAATATCCTCTTTGGTAAAAGTACCGCTGGTGACATTGGGCCTGGTAGCCAGTACTGCGAAGATCACAGTAGTCACCGAGGTAAAGATGAACATCAGCGAAGGAATAATGAAATTGGGATAATCTTCCAATCGGCCTAGCAGCACGGACAACATAATAGACAAAATAATGGAATTCACTGAAATCATAATATGTGCCTTGCTATCGGCCATAGAACTGAGGCGGATATGGTTCGTAGAAGTAATGCGGAACATCGTCTCCACACCTCTTTCTGGCTTATTGGCTTTCTTCCCTTTATCTTTCTTTTTGCCAGTGGCCAACAGATGCACACCATCGGTGGGGGCAGTTGGCGCTACAGTGCTTTCGTTATTTTCTGTCTGAGCGGTGAGCCTTTTATCCAGCTTTTTCTGCATTTGTAGGATGTTCTCTTCCTTCTGTTGTTTGAGTCTAGTTTGTGCATAGTCGGTCCAGTAGTGATGTTCCGTGAGAAAACGGATATTGCTCTGTAACCATGCTATTCTGTCTATCTCTTTCTGGGTCACCATTTCTATTTCCTGGCGCAGCAATTTGCTTCTATCCGCATATTCTTTTGTGCCAAGGTGAAACAGATCGGCATCGCAAACTATTTGTTCAATAAGCGTTTTGGGAGATTGTGGCATCTTGGTAGCGAGGATACAACCTTTTACCATTTGCTGCAATGTTTCGGGAGCCCCTTGTTCTTGTAGGAAACTAACCGCAGCAGCGGCGCCGGTTTCTTCGTGTACCTTCCCTTCTCCCAACAGATAGCCTTCGTCATGGAACCAGGCAGCCACATATACAGCCGTCAGCTCATCATCCTGTAACCGGTAATGGGCGGCAATTTGGCCAGCGGCATCTACTACGCTTTGCGTATGGGTTAAATTATGGTAAACAAGTGCCGGTTGCGGAATTTCCCTGTACTTGGCTAGCACATAATCCCTGGCTGCATCTATGAGGGCTGAATTTTGCATATTCGAAGATGATTAAATCCAATCTGAAGTTACTGTATTTTTGAGTTAAATTTAAGGTATAAAGTATCGCTATGGATGTACGTATCGGGATGTTTTTCCTGTTTTTTTTAATATCCTGCAATTATTTC
Source organism: Chitinophaga sp. (assembly GCF_019236475.1). Taxonomy (GTDB): domain Bacteria; phylum Bacteroidota; class Bacteroidia; order Chitinophagales; family Chitinophagaceae; genus Chitinophaga. Next base: position 20,288 of record NZ_JAFAIX010000012.1, on the reverse strand, counting down.
CCCGACAGAACACAGAAGACCTATTCTTCCCCGGAAGGCTACGACCTGAGTTCGCCCGTTCGGTATCGGGTGCGTGAATCCATGCAGGAAATTTCCGGTATTGCCCTATTTCCCGATGAACACCGTATCATGGCCATCAACGATGAAGAAGGAAAGATTTATGAGATAGATGTCAATGCTACCAAGCCTTACCCCAATTGGAAATTTGCCAAGAATGGGGATTATGAAGACATCTGCCATTCGGACAGCGGTTGGTTTGTGTTGAAAAGCAGTGGGAGTCTGTATCACGTACCATCCCTCGATACGGATTCTGTCAAAGCCACGCACTATAAGTTCGAGAAAGAAGGGAAAACCGAATTTGAAACCGCTTACTTCGACAAGAACAGGCATAGCATTATCATCATTTGTAAGAATTGTGAGGATGATAAAAAGGCAGGCGTCACGAGTGCCTATCGGTTTAGCCTGGATAGTATGGCTTTCGACTATACGCCTGTTTTTAAGTTCAGTGCCACAGAAATCGCTGCCCTGGCAGGAAATGACATGCGTTTTTTCAAGCCTAGTGCTGCCGCGATTCACCCGTTGGAGAAAAGATTGTATATCGTGGCTTCTGTCAACCAACTGTTAGTCATCACAGACCTAGACGGTCATGTACAGGAAGCGCATAATTTAAAGCACCGATTATTTCGTCAACCAGAAGGCATTTCATTTGCCGCCAATGGTGATATGTATATTTCCAATGAAGGTGGTTACGATGGCGTAGCCAATATTCTCAAATTTACCTATAAGAAAAAATGAGCACAAGATATCTGTTGACCATATTATTGTTACTACCATTTACACTGCTGGCACAATCAGGAGAGGTAAAACAACGCATCATCCTCATCGGCGATGCAGGAGAGCTACATGAGAATGGCCGTAATCCTGTCATCGATGCCGTACGCGCGAAATTCGATATGCAGGATAAACGGAATACCGTTCTCTTCCTGGGAGATAACGTATATCCGCTAGGGTTACCCGACTCTCTGTCTAAAAGATATCCAGCCGCCAAACAAATCCTGGACTATCAGATCAACCTGGTACGCGGTACCAATGCCCGTGGATTCATCATTCCAGGTAACCACGACTGGGAAAAAAGTAAACCAGACGGTTGGGAAACTATCCGCAATCAACAACAGTATGTGGATTCCTTGCACCTAGCTAATGTTACCTTTTTTCCAAAGGACGGCTGTCCGGGTCCGGAAGAAGTGAAGCTCTCCCAAGATGTTACTCTCATTATCATGGACAGTGAATGGTGGCTGTTTCCCTACGAGAAGCCGGGCATAGAATCCGACTGTGAGTGCAAAACAAAAGATGAAGTACTGGTGAAGATCTCAGAGATAGTAGCCAAAAATCGTAATAAACTCATCATCTTCGCTACTCACCATCCTTTCCGCAGCTATGGTATCCATGGAGGGTATTATACGATCAAGCAGCATATCTTCCCACTGACAGATATGAAACCATGGATGTATGTACCATTACCGATTATTGGTTCCATCTATCCTTTGACCAGAGGGGTTTTCGGCACACCTGAAGACCTCCCTAATCCACTGTACAAAGATATGGTGAAAGGAGTGGAAGCCGCTACCAAACAGCATGGTCCGGTGATCTTCGTATCTGGTCATGATCATACCCTTCAATTGATTAAAGACGCTGGTAACAGCTACATTGTGAGTGGTAGTGGGGCTAAAAATAACCGGGTGAAAGAGGGAAGTAAATCCAGTTTTGCTACCAGCGAGAACGGTTTCAGCGTATTGGAACTGATGGCAGATAGTACAGTGCGGGTGCAATATTTCCTGGCCGATAATCTGAATACGCCTGCCTTTACAGATAACTTATTACGCTTTTCTGAATTCAAAGAGAAAGGCCTGACCTTCCAACAACCAGACACCCTACCTAAGACAATCAGTTTTGCGCCGGATCCACAATATAATAATGTAGGGAAGTTTCATCGTTGGCTGCTGGGGAATAACTACCGCCAGGTATGGGCTACGCCATTGAATTTCCCGGTGATAGACTTACGTACTGCCAATGGAGGATTAACCATTTTGCAGAGAGGTGGTGGTATGCAGACACGCTCCCTCCGCGTGGCCGATAGCTCTGGTACGGAGTATACCATGCGCTCCCTGAAGAAATACCCATTGGCGGCCATTCCTCCTTTACTCAGAGAAACGATTGCCCGCGAAGTAGTACAAGACCAAATTTCGGCTTCCAATCCCTATGCAACACTGTCTGTAGCTGTACTAGCGGAAGCTGCAAAAGTGCCACATACGCACCCCACATTCGTCTATCTGCCTAAAGACACCATGTTGGGCATATACGCTAATGACTTCGGTGGAGATGTATACTTGTTTGAGGAAAGAGAGCCAGAAACCGGCGATAAAGATAAATCCTATAATACCCTGAAAGTACTGGACAAAACGCAAGGCGATAATGACTATGTAGTAGACCAGAAAGCAGTGCTGCGCGCGAGAATTCTGGATACTTACATCACCGATTATGATCGTCATGACGACCAGTGGAGATGGTATCGCGAAAAGCATAAAGGAGTAGAATATTACTATCCTGTGCCTCGCGACCGTGATCAGGCTTTCTTCGTGAATGAAGGATTTTTGCCGCGCCTTGTAGCGATGCCTTCCTTTATGCCACAGTTCTATGGCTTCCGTCCTACAGGGCCATGGCGTAATGGCTGGAACTTCTCTACCCGTTACTTCGATCGCACTTTCCTCATTGAACCAGACGAAGCAGAATGGAGAAAACAAACGAAGAAGTTTGTTGCCCGCATGACAGACAGCGTGCTCGAAGCATCTGTGAATGCTTTACCCGATACGATTCGTCATCTGGTGAATCCATACATGTTGAACACGCTGAAAGCCCGCAGAGCAGTCATGGAAGATGTGATGTTGAAATATTATCGCTTCTTGTCTAAAGTGGTATATGTTCCGGCTACCGCAAAAAATGAGCTGATCCAGTTGGATAAACAGGAAAACGGAGCGGTGGCGCTGAATATCTATAAGATTAGTAAGAAAGGAGACGTACGACAAAATATCTTCAGCAGAACCTTTGATCCTAGAGTGACGAAGGAACTAAATGTCTACGGACTGGGAGGAAAGGACCAATGGGTAATTAATGGCAATTATTCCACACCTATACGTATTCGCTTGATTGGTGGCCCGGATGCTGATACCTACACGGATAGCTCTACTGCATCTGGAGGCAAACGTATACGGATATACGATCAACGAAGCGGCAATGATACCTTCAACGTAAAGGGACACGCGTCTCTCAAACTATCTGACGACCCAGAAAACATCGCTTACAAACGCAACTATTATAAATACGATAAGTTCATGCCTATGCTGGCAGTAGGTTTCAACAAAGATGATGGTATCCTGCTGGGCTTGGGTGCGCAATACCTTAAACAAGGCTGGAGAAAAGAACCTTTTGCTTCTCGGCAGATCTTTGCTGCTACACATTCGCTGGCCACTCGGGCATGGAACTTCAGGTATATTGGAGAGTTTACAGATGTGATCGGGAAAACTGATATCGAAACACATGTTACTGCCAAAGCACCAAACAATACCATCAACTTCTTTGGCTACGGTAACGAAAGCATTTATGATAAATCCAAACCAGGCAAAATCAGCTATTACAGGGCCCGGTTTGCATTATACAGTGCCGACTTGCTCCTGAAATCCAATCTGGGTAATAAGTTCACGTTGGCTTATGGTCCGGCTGCTTCATTCTATTCCTTTGAGAAAAATGAGAATGGTGGCCGCTTTATCACAGACTTCACCAAGAATGGCCTCGACTCAGCCAGCATTACCCATAACAAAGGCTATGCAGGTGGAAAGATCGTAGCCCAACTGGATACAAGAAATAATAAACTGATTGCCACTAGAGGCGTACTGTGGACAACCACTTTCACAGGTTACGGTGGATTAAATAACTACAGCAACAACATCGCCACTTTGCAAACGGATATGAGTATCTATCTCAGTTTTAATAATCCGGATCGTTTTGTATTGGTGAGTCGATTTGGTGGAGGAAAGGTATGGGGTAACTTTGATTACTTCCAGGCATATACAGTAGGAGGTATTCAGAACCTGCGTGGATACAGGAATTACCGTTTTGCAGGCGAGGCAGGAGTATATAATAATACGGAAGTGCGTTTGAAACTCTTCGATGTTAAGACGTATCTCCTGCCTGCCAGCGTTGGTATGTTGTTATTCAATGATGTTGGCCGTGTATGGGCTTCCGGTGAAAAGTCGCATGTATGGCATGATGGCTATGGCGGCGGTTTTTACTTATCGCCAGTAAATGCCCTCATTGTGACAGCGGTCTTGGGGCATTCCAATGAAGGTACCCTGCCGTACTTCTCATTAGGCTTTAAATTCTGACGGCAGTTCCTCTAAATTTACTTTCACACGAAGAGCTTTGAGGCCGCTAACGCCTTGAAGCTCTTCTAGGTCCAGCATTTCCAGCTCTGGCATCAGAATATTTTTGCTTTGCAGGAAGGATATATATTTCTTGTATTCTTCCATCTCCCGCAGGTTGGAATATACAATCGCAATCATTCCTGGTTGGGTCAGTCTTTCCCCGGTATCTTTTACATGTACTTTATCGATCCGTTTTTTGATGATCTCATAACGGATATTATAGGCCCCTTCTACATCAAATCTTCGTTCATCATTACGGAAACTGATAGTGATGGGAGAAGTATGCATCAAGATCATTTGCGTTGTTTGCAGCGGAATTTTCATTTTAGGCTGCATTTTATGCGTAAGCCTGGCAATGTTAGCCATTGATGAAAGCTGCCACAGTCGGAGATTACGGAGGTATAGCTGATCGAATTTCTTTTCCTGCGCAATGGACTGCCCTATATAAATCGTGTATTCCACACCGTCAGTGCGGTATTTTTCGAAATAGCAAGGGAACGATTCCTGGATATAAGTCCTTTCTTTTTCCAAGTAATGATTGATAGCAGTATTCACCTGCGCCAAACTTTCCTCGTATTCTCTCCGGTGATGATAAACATGTCCTTCTTTTTCATCCACGCGGGAATAGTAGCTTTCTAACACTGGTCTTAATTCCTCGTTGTTATTGCAGAGGTGTTCAAGTACTGGTTGTACTTCCTGATCGATGAACTCATTTATTTTGGCATCTTCGCCTGCCGTGAGGCTATGGTGGAGGTTTTCGAGGATGTCTCTGGTTTTGAACTGTAATTCTTCCAGGAGGTTCAGTTTAATCTCCTTCGAAATAACGGTTAAGGTTTCATCCACGAGTTGCAGTTGTTCTTGCAAGTCTTCGCGAATGGCATTGCCTTGTTCCACGGAGGAATTTCGTATATCCACCGCGCCATAGAGCGGATACACTTCTTCAAAGCTAATATTGCTGATATCTTTCCGTTCTGCTTCTGGTGTCAGCAGGTATTTCCAGGCCGCATCAATGAATTTCCATTCTACTGAAGGTTGTAACGCCGTGAATTGTTCTTTGATGACCGCATTAATGCGACTCTCCAGTATACTGATACTGCGGTTCAGCATGAGTACCAATAGTGGATATATGCTTTGCAGTTGCCAGAGAGGTCTTTCTGAGAGGGCGTTTGGTCGTGAAGATGCCAGTTCCAGTACGCCCAGTACTTCGTTTTTATACCTGATAGGAAAGAGTACGAAGCTTCTGATTTTCTTAATTACTAGATATTTCAGAAAAGGATATCGGGAGACACTATCTTCTGTTACCTCAGGAATAATTAGTGGCTCCGGGTGGTCGTACATAAATTCCACCATCTGAGAGAACAGCAGTTGTTCCTGTTTTTTATTGCCTATTCCCAGCACTGGATCTACGGGCGTGAATTGCTCCTCCAGTACATGCTTGTTGTTCACCTTTGGAAAAGGTACGATGTGAGCAGTAATATCAAAGATGCCGAGAATCGCTGGGATCATTCTTTCCACAGTACGGTAGCTATCAATTTCATTAGCGTTGTTCATATTCATGACCAGGCTCTTGATGGTGTTGACAGCTTCACCTTGTGTTACGTCTTCGATGGTCCAGATGGCAAACCCTTCCAGCGCGAAATTGTCCAATGGCAGGAGGGATTCCAGTGCCTCCAGTGGCATTTGACGAGTGCAAAAATGGTTATAGTCCAGCGCTGGTAGGTCCCCTTTCACCCGCACATCTACGAAACGGGCGTCCACATTCACTTTCACTTGTCTTTTTACGCCGTCCGGAGTATGTATGGTGTGGATAATGTCATTCTGGTAACCGATAGGGAAATGATAATGTCGGTCCAGGATGAGTTTATATAACCATACTCTCTTGTCTTTCTTCACTTGGGACAGACTGATACCCTGTGGAACCGTCGACAGTTGACCATTATCCGCCGCAAAAATATGGCGGAACATGTCTGAATAATAGAAGATAGAGAACTTGAAAGGCACGCTGATGCCGTAAATATCTTTTTTGTTATCTACTGTAACGGGGAAAATAGCAGCTATCAGCAGATCCAGGTAATCGCGGTACGGGTCCAGACTAACACCTTCCGGGAGGGGCTGTAGTAATTCCGGCTTTGCCGCAAATTTATCCAGGATATACTGGTAGAAAATGGTGCGGCCATCTTGCTCACGGTCCACTTTCTCTTTCAGAAAACGAAGGAAAGGGGCAAACGATATATTTGACTGAATGATGTTTTCGTCAGTAAAAAGATCCTGGTGTGCAGTTAAAACTTCCATACATATTCAAATTATGAATCATATCATGATTCAATCATACTAAAGCTAGTAAAATAACAGTTGAAAACAGTGAAGGTTATAGCAGGGGACAATAATGAAGACGAACAGGGTAGGGGAATATTGTATAAAAATAGCGCAGGCAGAAAATATTTTCTGCCTGCGACGATATTTTAAGCTAATTCAATTTGGTTTTTGAGGAGATCTTCCAGCACATCTCTTCTGCGGATCAGTTGGGGTTTACCATCTTTCACCAGTACTTCCGCTGGTTTCAAGCGGGAGTTGAAGTTAGAAGACATTTCAAAACCATAGGCGCCGGCGTTATAGAATACCAGGAAGTCGCCTTCTCTTACCTCGTTGATCTTTCTGTCCCATCCGAAGGTATCGGTTTCGCAGATATTACCTACTACGGTATAGATTCTTTCGGTGCCTTTAGGATTGGAGATATTCCGTATCAGGTGGAAGGCATCGTAGAACATAGGGCGGATCAGGTGGTTGAAACCGGAGTTCACCCCTACGAAAACGGTAGCAGTAGTCTGTTTAATCACATTTGCTTTCACCACGAAGTAACCGCATTGGCTTACCAGGAATTTTCCTGGTTCGAACCAGAGTTGCAGTGGACGTTCGTTTTTGGTGCAGAATTTATTGAACGCTTCGGTCAATTTCTTGCCGAGTAAATCGATGTCAGTTTCTGGATCTCCAAGTTGGTAGGCCACTTTAAAACCGCTGCCCAGATCGATGGACTGCAGGTCAGGGAAGTTGGCTGCCATTTCGAACATGATTTCCACACCACGGAGGAAAACATCTACGTCCTTGATTTCAGAGCCGGTATGCATATGAAGACCGGTTACTTTCAGTTTAGTAGATTTTACAATACGTTCGATATGACGCATCTGGTGGATGGAGATACCGAATTTGCTATCTACGTGGCCGGTAGAGATTTTGAAGTTACCGCCAGCCATGATATGTGGATTCAGGCGGATGCTGATAGGGTAGCTATCGCCGAATTGATTACCGAATTGCTCCAGGATGGAGATATTATCGATATTGATAATTACGCCCAGGTCTTTGGCTGCAATGATTTCTTGTAGGTCAACGCAGTTAGGGGTAAAGATGATGTTCTTCGGATCGAAGCCAGCTTTCAGTCCAAGTTGTACTTCCTGAATAGAAACAGTATCCAGACCGCACCCCAGGGAGTTGATATACTTCAGGATATTGATATTGGTCAGTGCCTTGCAAGCGTAGAAGAAACGGGTGTCAGACTTATGGAAAGCCTTCTGCAGCTTCTCATATTGCGTTTTGATTTTTTCCGCATGGTAGATGTATACCGGAGTACCAAATTCTTCTGCAATTTTCACCAGGAAATCGGTGGCAAGAACGTCACTTTGTTTAGACATTTGATCCTTAGATTTATTAATTAGTTGGCAAAATTACTACGCAAAAGCGAGAAATTATATTTTTCTCAGCAATACTGCCAGGATAAGGGCAGAAAGGGATATCCAGGGCTTATTCCTCTGGTCCCATGAAGTCATCCAGGCTACGGCGGTCCTTCTTCGTCGGACGTCCGATTTTAGTCTGGCGCTTACCCGTCTGGAATACGCTAGGAATAAAGGCAGGTGCCAGTTTATCCTCATCTGGGGTGTTATCCACATAGTATTTCACCGCCTCGGTATATGCCACACGATTGGCAATCAGGCCTACTACCTCAATCACCCATTTGCGCGCTTCTGTTTTTACTTCAAATTTATCGCCGATGGCAACTGGTTTGGCTGCCTTTACGGTATTGCCGTTTAATTTTACTTTGCCGCCATCGCAGGCATCTGACGCCTGGCTGCGGGTTTTAAACACTCTGATGGCCCACAGGTATTTATCTACCCGTATTTTTTCATTTGTACTCATAGTGTGAATTTAAAAAAGTTGGTCCGATCTGCCAGGAGGCGGATCGGACCAATATCATCTAATTGCCTCTGGAGGCGCTTATTTGCTTAATTCCGCAAAGTATTTGTGGAAGTAAGGAATTGTTTCGATCCCTTTGTAGTAGTTCGCCAGGCCGTACTTCTCGTTAGGAGAGTGCAGGTTATCACTGTCCAGACCAAAGCCCATCAATACTGTTTTCAGCCCCAGAACAGATTCGAACAGCGCTACGATAGGAATACTACCGCCACCGCGAACAGGAATAGGTTCTTTGCCGAAAGTAGCGTTGATAGCTTGTTGTGCTGCCTTGAAAGCTACGGAGTCAGTAGGCGTAACGTATGCGCTACCACCATGATGTTTGTTAACCTTTACGGTTACGGATTTAGGAGCAATCGCTTCAAAATGTTTGGTAAACAGATCAGAGATCTCGTGCCAATCCTGATCAGGCACCAGGCGCATAGAGATTTTCGCAAATGCTTTAGAAGGCAACACCGTTTTGGCGCCTTCGCCGGTATATCCGCTCCACATACCATTTACTTCCAGGGTAGGACGAATACCAGTTCTTTCGATAGTGGTATAGCCTTTTTCACCCCAAACGTCATTGATACCCAGATCTTTCTTGTACTCTTCCTCGCTGAAAGGAGCCGCGTTGAGGGCCGTTCTTTCTTCGGAGGTGAGTTCCTGTACGCGATCGTAGAAGCCAGGGATAGTGATGTGGTTATTTTCATCATGAAGACTAGCGATCATTTTCGCCAGGATAGTAGCCGGGTTGGCAACTGCGCCACCATATACGCCACTGTGCAGGTCGCGATTAGGGCCGGTTACTTCTACTTCCATGTATGCCAGTCCGCGAAGGCCGGTATCAATAGAAGGCTCTTCGAGGCTGATCATAGAAGTATCGGAGATCAGTACCACATCCGCTTTCAGGCGTTCTTTGTTTTCTTTCAGGAAGATGCCCAGGTTAGAGGATCCCACTTCTTCTTCCCCTTCAATCATAAACTTGATATTGCAAGGGATAGAATTGGTTTTATTCATGGTTTCAAATGCCTTCACGTGCATATAGAACTGACCTTTATCGTCAGCGCTACCACGGGCATAGATATTACCGTCTTTAATAACTGGTTCGAACGGACCGCTGTGCCACAGTTCCAGTGGATCAGCAGGTTGTACGTCGTAGTGGCCGTAAACAAGAACGGTAGGAAGAGAAGGATCTATGATTTTTTCACCATATACGATAGGATGTCCTGCGGTCGGGCATACTTCTACATTATCAGCACCAGCTTCGATAAGGCGTTGTTTCACTTCTTCAGCACAACGCTGGGTATCGTTATTATAGCGGGAATCAGCACTCACGGAAGGAATGCGCAACAGTGCCAGCAATTCATCCAGGAAACGATCTTTGTTCTGTGCCTGGTAGTCTTTCCAAACTTGCATGATGGAGGAAATTAAGTTTCACAAAGGCTGCAAGTTAAGGATTTTGGCTACATGACCGACAAAGGCCAGATTTTAGGAAATCAATTTCTGTCTTACCAGGAACTCCAGTTTTTCGTTGACATCCAGGAGTTTGGCGGTTAATTCCTTGTTTTCCTTTCGGAGAGAATAGACCTCAAATGCTTTATCAATGTTGTGTTTGAGCTCTTCTTCATTCCAAGGTTTGGAGAAGTACTTGTATACCTGACCTTTATTGATAGCATCTACCACCGCATTAATATCGGCGTAGCCAGTCAGTAGCATGCGAATTGGCTCGGGGTAACGTTCTAGTATTGACTCAAAGAATTCAATACCAGTCATTTTGGGCATTCGCTGGTCTGAAATGATGATATGGAATTCATGTTCTTGCAGCAGCTTTTCTGCTTCTTCAGCAGAGGCAGCAGTGAATACATTATACAGCCTCCTGAAAGAAGCTTTGAAAGCATTCAAATTATGAACCTCATCATCAATATAGAGTATGTGAATGTGTTGCGCACTCATTTAAGAAGACTTACGAAAGTTATTAATAATAAATGAGTTAGAAACAATGAAACTTAAAAAACGATTTAGTAATCTATTCTGCCCCATTCAACCATTGGCGGTTTAACAGCTAAAATACGAGTACACCGCAGTGTAAAGGTACGTATAAACATAATGTATTAGAGCGAATTTTTCAACCAATGGATGAACTTTTTTTAAAATTTATCGTTTCCGTTTGCATGAGTCTTTTAGGAACTTTCTTTACCTTCATCGGGGTAGAAGCTCAATCAGGTGTTTTGCCGATTTTTTAATTGCTTTTACCGGAGATAACAACTGCTTACACCGGACTCAGGCAAAACAGGAACAAGTTTTGTACATATTTCGGAACCTAAACATTTAAATTCAAACTCAGATGAGAACAGGTATTATTGCATTAATTGTGGTAGCGCTTTTATTTATGTTCGGTTGTAACAAATACAACGGCATGGTGAAAGTTGATGAAAGTGTGAAAAACAAATGGGGTGCTGTTCAAAGTGCTTATCAGCGCCGCGCCGACCTCATTCCTAACTTGGTTTCCACAGTACAAGGTGCTGCCAACTTCGAAAAAACCACCCTCACCCAGGTAATGGAAGCACGCGCCAGTGCTACACAGATTAAAGTGGATGTCAACGATCTGTCTCCTGAAAAAATACAACAGTATCAGGCTGCACAAGGTCAGTTATCCCAGGCCCTCGGCCGTCTGCTGGCAGTATCTGAAGCATATCCAGACCTGAAAGCCAATCAGAACTTCCGCGATCTGCAAGTACAATTAGAAGGTACTGAAAACAGAATCAACGTAGCTCGTAACGACTTTAACGATGCGGTAAATGGCTACAACAGTACTATCCGTACTTTCCCGAATAACATTGTTGCCGGATTTACCGGATTCAAAGCCAAAGGGTACTTTACTGCTGATGCAGCCGCTCAAGAAGCTCCTAAAGTGAAATTCTAATACTAGCTCACCTTTTTATTGAGGCAATCCCCGCTTAATCGGCGGGGATGATCTCTCCGATTTAAATCCTTCATCAATGCGGATTTTCCCATTTAAACGAAAAGAAATTTTTTCTGAGTCGGAGAAGAATAGACTTGTGCAGGCGATCCGTGGGGCAGAAAGACTTACCTCCGGAGAAATCAGATTATTTGTTGAAAGTCATTGCAAATATGTAGACCCCATGGACAGAGCCAGAGAGGCTTTCCTCTCGCTCGGCATGGAGAAAACAAAACAACGCAATGGCGTTTTGGTATATGTGGCCATCAAAGACAAGCAGTTTGCCATCCTGGGAGATCAAGGCATTCATGATAAAGTAGGAGACGATTTCTGGGTAAAGGAAGCACATCTCCTCCTCAAACATTTCCGTGATGCACATGTCATCGAAGGCATTGAAGAATGTATCCGCGAAATTGGAGAATCCCTCCGTACACATTTCCCTCATGAAGCTGACGATACTAACGAACTACCGGATGATATCGTCTTCGGCAGATAGATAGGCCACACTTTATAAAACGTTTTTAGCTGTATACAATGAGGATATTACGTTGGTTTTTACCGATACTGTTTCTACTGACGGGATTGCTGGCAAAGGCACAGAATATCCCGCCAAGGCCTAATCCTCCCACACTGGTAAATGACTTTGCTGGCGTATTGCTGAAAGATGAAGACGAAGCATTGGAACGTAAACTCGTCGCTTATAACGACAGTACCTCCACTCAAATCGCTGTCGTTATCATCAAATCAGTAGGCGATTATGATATCAGCCAGGTTTCCCTGAAAATACTGAGAGACTGGGGAATTGGGTCAAAAGGAAAGAACAATGGAGTCCTGATTCTTGTTGCTGTTAATGACAGAAAGATCAGGATAGAAACTGGATATGGAGCAGAAGGCCCTCTTCCTGATGCATTAGCAAACCAGATTATCAGGAATGATATCCAACCGGCATTCCGGGAAGGCCATTACTATCAGGGCTTAGACGATGCTACTTCCAGCGTTATCAAAGCTATGGCGGGGGAATACAAAGCCGATCCTAGGAAAAGTCAACCAGGAATCAGCCCCGGTGTACTGTTTATCATCATCATTATGATCGTTATCGTTATCTCTCTCTTCACCAGAGGTGGAGGTGGCGGCGGTGGCGGCTCTGGAACAACCTATAATCGCAGAGGAGGCTGGATATGGCCTGTGATCGGTGGTATGGGCGGCTTCGGCGGCGGTGGCGGCGGAGGTTGGTCCGGTGGTGGCGGAGGCGGTGGCTTCGGCGGATTCGGAGGCGGTTCCGGCGGTGGCGGTGGTGCAAGCGGAAGCTGGTAGTCTACTTAAAAAAATCAGAATTATTTATGTCATACCTGCATGTGCTGAATGGAGATGCTTCCCTTACCGCTTTCAGGCAAAGTGAAGTGCCCGGCGAACCTGTTGTATGCAGGGAATTCATCTGCGAAGGCAAAGCCAAAAATACCAAAGACCCTGAACTGTTCTTTACAAGCAGGGCCAAACACCTCGAATTCCATTACGGAATAGATCAAAAATCTTATTATACACAAGTAGTGAAGGAACTGGAGAAATTAAAACCCTCCAGTTCCTTTCCTGCTGAAATCATCCTCTGGTTCGACTATGATGTATTCTGCCAATTTAACCTCATCTTCATCATTCACCTCATCCGGCAACGGTTTAAAGACCTGCCCCTCATTTCTCTAGTAGATCTTCCTAAACATACTGAAGCCAATACCTTCAATCAACTGCTGGATTCCCGTGTCCAACTCACTCCCGGCGACCTCGAAATCGCTGACGACGCCTGGGACGCTTATTGCCTGGACACGCCTCAAGCATTGGAGTTATTTGCCAAATTCAATACCGGTCGTCTCACCCATCTCAATACCGCTATCGCAGCACAACTTCCCAGATTCCCAGATATTAACAACGGGTTGAGTATTATCCAGGAATTCTTCCTACAACGGCTGGAATTGGGTAACTACCGTTGGTATGATCTGTATAAATTATTCTGGGATTCTATGCCCATCTATGGTTTCGGAGATTTCCAGCTAGATATTATGGTGAATCGAATGATTAAAGCAGGCGTGCTGGAACAAGAGGATCAAATGCTACGTATTACTTCCCTCGGCTCAGAGATATTGGCCAATGAAGAAAATTACCTGGATTACGCATCCATGGAACATCGCTGGATAGGGGGCGTTCGTCTCAAAACCAGTCCATGGCGTTGGAGCAAGACATTACAGCGGTTAGTAGCGATCGATTAAATTTGCTCAAAGGAAAAAATAAGAAAGGGAAATGACATCGCAGACGTCATTTCCCTTTCTTATTTTTTGATATAGCCTTTTACTTGTATAGCAAACAAGAATTAGTCAGTGGTTGCACCATTCTTGATCTCTTTAGCCTTCTGGTTTAGGTACTCGGCCTGTTTGAGGAGGTCTTGCTGCTGCGTTCCAGAAGCTTTCTTTCCGGCTTCATTCTTGTTAGTAGCAATCTGCTCCATCCAGTTGGAGATATATCTGTTTACCATGGCATTTTTAAACACAACCGTCATGGCTTGAATCTGGTCTACACCTTTAATAACAGCAGGCGTATTGTTGATATTGGCCAGGAATCCGAGATATTCAAATGCGGCATTCAGTTTATCCTGCCCAGTTGTTTCGTCGAATTTATTGGCAACGAAATTCAAATCAGCTTCATTTCCTTTTTTCGCATAAATCTGGGTGATACTATTCACCAGCCCGCCTTTAGCATCCTGCTGAAGCGATTTGGCGATCGTATAAGCTTTGTCGATATCCAACTCGGCCAACGCTTCCAGAGCTGCGCCTTCTACGCCATAAGACAGGTCTTTAGTGGCAGCTTCAAAAATAGGGATATACTGTTTGTCTTTCAGTGTACCCAGTTTTCTGATGGCAGCGGCTTTGGCGAGCGCGTTTTTATCTTCTTTGGCCATTTTTACCAGGCCCGCAATGGTAGCGTTTCTTACGGATTCATTGCCTACTTTCAGCCTATCAGCAGTCAGTTGACGAAGGCCAGCAAACTTATCATTCAGGGCTGCTTGCAGGACTTTCAACGCATCCGGATTGGTGGTTTGTGCGTCCAGTGCTGCTTCAATAGCATAGCGTCTGTCCATGTACAAAGGAGCATGGGCATATTGATAAGCATAGGTACTGAAGTCTCTGTGATCATCTTTCTTCGCAAGTATTACTTTTTCCGCATCTACGTTTACGAGATCTGGTTTAGCGGCCACTTGGAAGGTGAATGAATCAATTTTGTTCTGCATGAACACGTTGTGACGTGTTTTATTGCCATTGACATAAACATCAATCGCCATTGGTAACTGCCAGGTTTTATCACCTTTTTGAATCTGTTGCAGCAATACAGTTACTTTTCCAGGAGCATATTTATAGCTGATGTCCAGTTGTGGTATACCCTGACCGAAATACCATTGGTTGAAGAACCAGTTCATATCTCTTCCCGTTACTTCTTCAAAGGCCAGGCGCAACTGATGTGCTTCCGTAGCTTTGAAAGCATTTGTTTTCAGGTAATGATTGAGCGATTTGAAGAAGGCAGAATCACCTACTGCATTGCGAAGCATATGGAGAATGCAGCCGCCTTTTTGGTAAGTAATCTGGTCGAACATATCTTCTTTATCGGCATAATGGAATCTTACGAGATCTTTATCACCGCTGTACTGCGCCATTTGCATATATTGATTGGCGTTGTCCAGTAAGTGCTCATCAGCCGCATCTTTACCGTATTTGTGTTCCAGCCAGAGATATTCACTGTAATCTGCGAATGATTCATTTACAGTCAGGTTACTCCAGGATTTAGCGGTAGCGAGATCGCCGAACCAATGGTGAAAGAGTTCGTGGGCGATAACGGTTTCGTTTTTGTTATTGTTATCAAGTAGCTCCCGGTCTGTTTTCTGCATGAACTCACCGTGCAAGGTAGCGGTCGTGTTTTCCATGGCACCGGAAACATAGTCACGGGCAGTGATCTGGGAATATTTCACCCATGGATATTCATAACCCAGGATATTGGAATAGAAAGTGAGCATTTCCGGAGTATTACCGAAAATGGCTTTCGCATATTTTTCATATGGTTTCTCCAGGTAGTAATTCACCTCCTTACCTTTCCAGGAATCTTTCACGATAGCGTAGTCGCCTACAGCCATCATAAACAGATAAGGTGCGTGCGGGAGATCCATTTTCCAGGTATCTGTACGGGTGCCATCCGCATTGTGTTTCTGGCTAACGAGTTTACCATTAGAGAGGGTCACATATTTTTTCTCTACCGTCATGCTGATTTCCTCGGTAGTTTTCTGGTTGGTTTTATCGATAGTAGGGAACCATACAGAGGAGCTTTCTGTTTCTCCTTGTGTCCAGATCTGCGTAGGCTTATTCGGTTCTGTACCATCTGGATTGATGAAGTACAAGCCTTTTGCATCAGAAATCGCTGCACTGCCTTTTACTTTCACCTCATTCGGTTTGGCGGTATAGCTGATAAAGACAGTGTATTTATCGTTGGGGGTATAAGTTTTATTTAGTTCGATAAACAACTGCATGTTGTCGTACCGGTATTTCAGGGGAACATTCTTGCCGTTTACTTCGATCGCCACTTCCTTAATATCCATGCCTTTGGCATCGAGGGTCAGGGAGTCGGTGTGGTAGAAATGTGGTTTCAGGGTAATCCATGCTTTACCATAGAGGTAACGTTTCCCGTAATCAAAGTGTACATCCAGTTTGGTATGTACCAGGTCGTTGATTTTGGTGGCAGCGGCGCGATAGATTTTTAGGGCAGAATCTTGCGGGGTTAAGGTGGTGGACTGGGCAAAGGTCGGGTTTACGGTGCCCAGACAGGCAGCTCCGCTTAGCAGCAGCCCGAATAAGGACAGCTTCAGGTGTTCGTTCATATGATTAATTTAAAATAAATATCAGCTTTACAATGAGTAAAGAATTCCAAATTTAAACAAATGGACCAAAAATGAGGTAAGTGGTTAAAAATGCTATTTTTGTTAGCGTAAGGCCTTAAAACAGAAATATGATTAAAGCAATAGTGAATGGTAAAGCTTCTTTTACCGTAAATAAGGAACAGCAGGTAACAAGTAATGACCAGCCAGTAGATTGGTCTGCTGTACAGCTCCCAAGTGGCGATTACAGCGTTTTGATGGATGGCCACAGCTACCAGGCCCAGGTTTTAAAGGTAGATAGAGAAGCAAAAACCGTATTATTGCAAATAAATCAACAGCAGTACGAAGTAACCATAGAAGAACCAATTGATCAACTGCTGGCTGCTATGGGTATCAAAGATGCCATGGCTCGCAAGGTGAATGATATCAAAGCGCCCATGCCAGGACTTGTACTGAAAGTGCTGGTAACCCCAGGGCAGGCTATTAGTAAAGGTGATCCGGTATTAATTCTGGAAGCCATGAAAATGGAGAATGTTTTCAAGGCAGTATCAGATGCCATCGTAAAAGAAGTTAAGGTCGCAGAGCGTACAGCAGTAGAAAAAGGGGAAGTGCTCATCGTACTGGAATAATATTTGTTCAGGAGAGATTTTATACCATCAATTAAGTATGCATTTTAATTACAGGACAGTAATTTCTATATGTTTGTTCCTGTTACTCAGTGCTTTTGTTAAAGTACAGGGTCAACAGAAGCAGCATTATTACGTTTATATCCAGAGTGAAAAGGGGCAACCCTTCTATGTAAAGCACAATGGGGACGTACTTAGTTCCACAGAAAGGGGCTATATCATTATTCCGAAACTAGGTAACGGAACTGTTCCGATTATCATTGGTTTCCCTGGCAATCAAGCGCCAGAGCAGCACTTTGATTTGAAAGTTGCTGCGAAAGACCAGGGCTTTCTATTAAAGAAGGCCAGTGCCAATGCGTACACATTATACAACCTGCAGTCTTTTGGGGAGTTGAAGTCTGATAACCTGCTGGCATCAGCGGGTGAAGAGAAAGCCACAGCCGTAAAAGAAGTAAAAGAAGAGGAGCAACCAGCAGCAGCGCCGGATAGTGCAAAGGAAATGTTGGGTAAAATGAAAGAAGACTTAAATAATGCTTTGGGGAATTCAGCCACCATTACAGGCGGACAGATTAAAAAATCGCCTGCGCCAAAGAACCAAGGTAATACTTTTGCTTCTGCATTGGATAAGGTAGTAGTCAGTGGAGACGACCGGGAAGATGACGTGGAAGAGGTAAAACCAGCTCCGACTACGAAACCTACGTCCGGGAAGAAAACCGCGGCAGCAGCAGCGTCATCTGAAGTTGCTCAAGGGAAAGCTGGAAAAGACAGAGGTACGCTAACCGATGATGAAAAAACATTGCTAGCATCTGTGATGGCTGATGAAAGTAAGACAGCAGCCAGTGAAGCCGCGGCAGCAGATGTAGCCAAAGCTGCGAATCAGGCGGATGGAGAAGAAGCTCCTAAGAAGTCTAAGCACGCAAAGAAAAGAGAGAACAATCCCGATTTCATAGAATTTCAGGATGATAAATCAAACGCTACTACTGCACCTGTAGCAGTGGCGCCGGTAGAAACTCCTGTGAATACAGATGAACAGCCAGCTCCTTCAAAAAAGAAACGGAAAGAGCATAATGAAGTTCGTACAGGCGAGATCGTTACTGATACTAGTGGTTATGGTGTGGCCATTTACGATGAGCCGGCATCTTCCAGAAAGAAAAAGAAAAGAGCAGCAGACGCTGATGTAGATGTTGCTGCAGCATCCGTTCCTGCGGCTGTTCCTGAAGCGAGTGTACCAGTAGAGGCTACTCCGCGGAAGAAAAAGCATAAGAACGATGAAGAAGTGGTGGCCGCTGATAATGCCACTGAACCAACTAATTCTAATACAGCCACCAGCAAACGCCTGGTAAACAGTGATTGTGGTAATATAATGGATGATGGCACTTTCCGTAAGATGTTACGCAAGTTTGTAGCCTCCAGTAGCGACGAAGGAATGTTGGATATCTTCCGTAAGCAAAGCCGGAATTACTGTATGGAAACATCCCAGATCAAAACGTTGGCACAGTTGGTAGTAGGGGAAGACGCGCGCTATCGCTTGCTAGACATGGCTTACAGCAAAACGTACGATACAGAGAAGTACGGTACGCTGGAATCAGTGCTGACAGATAATTATTACAAAGGCCGTTTCAAGGCCATGTTGCATAAATAATACAATACCAACTAGGTGGAACATATGTAGAATAAGGGGAGATTGTCTCCCCTTATTTTTTTCGTATTACCTTCGCGCCATATGAAGAGATACTTTATAGAAGTAGCATATAAGGGGGCACGCTTCAGCGGGTTCCAGGTTCAGGAAAATGCGCATACCGTACAAGCAGAAGTAGACAGGGCTTTGAGTATATTATTCCGGGATACGATTACCAGTACCGGAAGTAGCAGAACAGATGCGGGTGTAAATGCTATGCAGAACTTTCTACATTTTGATACCGCTTTGCCGCTGCATCCGCAGTTCTTATATAAGATCAATGCTATTCTGCCGGAAGACGTAGTATTAAGACAGATTTATGAAGTGCCGATGGATGCGCATAGTAGGTTTGATGCATTGGGTAGATCCTATGAGTATACTTTATATACCCACAAAGATCCGTTTATGCAGGATCGGGGGTATTTTTTCCCATATAAGTTGAATATAGATGCCTTGCAGGAAGCTGCTACCATTATAAAGGAGTATGAGGATTTCACCACCTTCTCGAAGCGTAATACGCAGGTGAGGACATTTATATGTAGAATAGAGGAGTCGTATTGGAAAGTAGATGGAGAGCGTGTAGTCTATAACGTTACTGCCAACCGTTTTCTGCGTGGAATGGTGCGAGGCCTTGTTGGTACTATGTTACGGGTGGGTAGAGGAAAGCTGACGATGGATGAATTCAGAGCGGCGATAGAGAGTAAGGATTGCACAAATGCAGATTTTGCAGTGCCTGGACATGGGTTGTTTTTGATGAAAGTGCGTTATCCGGAGGGATTATTGACACCTTTTGCTTTCGGGAGATAACATTTTTTCTATGCTGAAACGCTTTACTGATGGGCGTTTCAGTATTTCTGTCAAAAATAGTTTCAATAAAAAGTTGGTGGAATCAAAAATCCGCTTACCTTTGCGTCCCGCTTTGATAGAAAGCACAACAACAAAGTTCTTTACGACATCACATTTTCACCTTTTTCTTCTCGATAGGTATCTTTGCTATCACTTGATAGCGTTGGGTTTGAGAGGAGAGAAACAAAAAATAAAATTTGAAAATTTTTTCAAGAAAAATTTGGTGGAAATAAAAAGTTGCTTACCTTTGCACTCCCAACGCAAACGACGCGAAACGGAAAACAAAAGTTCTTGCAACATAATACTTCAAATGTACGCCAGTAGGGCACTGAGATCGGATCTCTTACATTTACGAAAGGTTAGAAATAACCGAAGTTCTTTGAAAGATTGGAAACAACAGCACGAATCAAATTAGTGATAGTTTGATTCAAATAAACACAGGTAATGTTTAAGCTAAACATAATTAAATATCCGATTGATTTCGAGAGAAATTAGTCAGGTATCAACTTCTTTACAATGGAGAGTTTGATCCTGGCTCAGGATGAACGCTAGCGGCAGGCCTAATACATGCAAGTCG
>NZ_JAFAIX010000013.1 GCF_019236475.1 Chitinophaga sp. | reverse complement strand
ATCGGGCAAGAACGATGAAAAAGGAGAGGGTGTATCAAAAGTGCATTATTGATTTCCTGCTTGTCGTCCCTTTCTGTCGGGCAAGAACGATGAAAAAGGAGAGGATGTATCAAAAGTGCATTATTGATTTCCTGCTTGTCGTCCCTTTCTGTCGGGCAAGAACGATGAAAAAGAAAAGGGTGTATCAAAAGTGCATTATTGATTTCCTGCTTGTCGTCCCTTTCTGTCGGGCAAGAACGATGAAAAAGAAAAGGATGTACCAAAAGTGCATTAATGTTTTCCTGCTTGTTGTCCCTGCCCAGCGGGCAGGGACAACGAAAAAAACACAAAAAGGAATTGACGTCGTCAGACGTCAATTCCTTTTTGTAATACTTTAAACAAGGTATTTGTTATATTAGATGAGGTAGAAAAAATTTATGTCGATGCCTGTTCCTCAACCATCCTATCGCCAACATTTAATGCTTGCCTGTGCCCTACTGGCAATCATTTCCTCCGCCATGAATGGCTGCCACACACCATCCCGCGATGAGAAAGCGCAACTCCTCGCCAATCAATATTGTGGGTCCTGCCACCTCCCTGTGTCTCCAGCACTGTTGGACTCAGCCACCTGGACGGACCACGTGTTGCCCGCCATGGCAAAAAGATTGAAAATAAGAGTATGGGGAGAAAAAGAATATTATCCTCCGATGGCTGGAGATGAACCCGCATTGCTACCATTTAAAGACTGGACAGAAATTGTAACCTGGTATCAACGTACGGCGCCAAAGAAATTGGAAGCTGCCAAACGGGATGTCCCCATTAAAGAGGGATGGGCAGGATTTACAATGGTGCATCCCATTATATCAGATACAAATATGGTTGCTGCCAGTACACTGGTGGCATTCACGGAGGATGGAGATATTTATAACAGTAATGCCTACACGAATGAATTGTGTCGCTGGAATATGCAGATGGAAAAAATAAGTGTATGGAAGACCACTTCTCCTGTGGTGGATATCAGTTTTCGAAAAAACGAAGCAGGAAATAAAATTGCACGTATTACACAAATAGGTGATATGCGCGCGGTAGACAAGCCTTCAGGGATTATTTCAGAAATAAATACAGATTTAAAGGAAAGTAATTTAAAAGACATTAAACCTTACCTCCAAAGACCAGTCCAAACCCTGTATGGCGATTTTAATAAAGATGGCCAAGAGGATATGATTGTCTGTGCTTTCGGGCATAATACAGGTGGATTATATTTTCTCAAACAGTCTGGAGGCAAATACGAAGAAATTCCCATGTTGCAGCAACCAGGCGCCATACATGCTGTAGTCGGCGATTTCAATAACGATGGTTGGCCTGATGTCATGGCGTTGTTCGCAGCAGGAGAAGAAGGAATATGGCTCTTTGAAAACGACAGGAAAGGTGGATTCAAACCTATTAACCTGCTGAAATTTCCTCCCATATATGGATCTACGAGCTTCCAGCTCTACGATTTCAATGGCGATGGAAAACTGGATATTTTGTATACCTGTGGCGATAATGCCGATTACTCCATGGTACTGAAGCCCTATCACGGCGTATACATCTTCCTGAATCAAGGAAATAATCAGTACAAACAAGCATGGTTCTATCCTGTAAATGGTTGCACTAAAGCAGTTGCAGCAGATTTTAATGGGGATGGCTGGCCAGATATTGCCACCATCGCCTTTTTTGCAGATCTACAACATAACCCTGCAGAAAAATTCCTGCTGTTTCAAGGTGGAAATAAATCTTTACAGTTTACACCATTTGCCCCACCCATCGAAAAAGAAGGTCATTGGATAACGATGGATGTGGCAGATGTAGATAAAGATGGCGACTTGGATATTATACTTGGAAATTATGCCAAAGGATTTATTATTCAGTCCGAATATCAACCTAACTGGAAAGAATATCAACCGTTTATAGTACTTTTGAATACGTTATATACACATTAGACGTCATAAAAAATAGAAGACAGATTTGGTAGAGAAATAGAATAATATGTATATTACAGCCGTAATTAACTTCCAAGACCATTAAAGTACATGCCGGGCAACACTGTGAATAACATTCACAGGTGATATTTGATCATCGTCGTTTTTGTTTTTGCCCGCTTTCCATAGTGTTATACCTACTTGACACATCGCAGATACGCCATCTGTAACGTGTTATATAAAGATATCCTGATGAATAGTCAGGCTTTAGAATGGCGGAAGGAGAGGCATTATTGCCTCTCTTTTATTTTATATCATTCCTGTTCGTCAACCATCCATCATAAATAATTCAGCATCCTATATAAATCCGGGTTTACTGGTTAATTTTATTGGGTAATTATTTTTCGCACTATTAAATAGGTTTGATGTGACCGCTTATGTATTTGACCACGTTAAAGTGAGAGCGCTGCTAGGTCAACTCCTCCAGAATCAGGATCAGCCCAAAGCCTGGGAATGGCTGCAAAAACGCCAAGAAATCCAGGAAAAAGACCCTTCCACGCAACAATTCGTTTTAACATTCACCGCTATACCTAGGTTTACCGGCAAACATTTGCTCCAACCAGGCACCATTCCCGCAAAGGAATTACAGTCGCTCGTTCCAGGACTTTTCGTATATAATTGGACGTTAGACCGACTTGCACGCGTATGGTGGTTGTTATTTTTACCGTCGGATGATAAATCGCTCTATCTCCAGCAGATAGAAAATCTTTTCAATGCGGCGGAAATGAATGAACTGGCCGCACTATACAGCGCGCTGCCACTGCTGGCATACCCCGATGAATGGATTGCCCGCACCGCAGAAGGAATTCGCTCCAATATCGGCCCTGTACAAGAGGCCATCATGGTACAGAATCCTTACCCAGCCAAATGGCTGCCAGAACCTGCATGGAACCAATTAGTAATGAAAGCGATCTTCACGGATAAACCATTGCAAACTATTCAAGGTCTCCGCGAACGCGCCAATCAGGCCCTCGCCAATATCATCACCGATTTTGCGCACGAACGTCAAGCTGCCGGCAGAACAGTGAATCTCCTGCAATGGCAACTCCTAGAGAATTTCATCAACGATGCCAACTTCCAGGATATAACACGTCTCTGGCATTCAGCTTACAATGTGGAGAAAGAAGCAGCAGCACTCGTATGCTACCATAGCCAGTATCAGCCGGCAAAAGCCCTCCTGGCAACAGCCCCGGAACTCCTGTCGGATATAAACCAAGGCAACATCTCCTGGGATACCATCTCCACAAAAATCAATTTATTATAACAACGATATTCCTATTCAAAAAATATTAATCTATGTGTGGCATTCATGATTTAACAGAACAGGATCTGCAACCTTTAACCCATTCTCCTGCCTGGCTTGATAAAATTAAAGGCATGCGATTTTTTGATCCGCATATTCATATGACTTCCCGTACCACGGATGACTATCAAGCTTTGGCGGATGCCGGCGTAGTTGCTATTATCGAACCTGCATTCTGGCTCGGACAACCACGCACTGGTGTGGATTCTTTCCGCGACTATTACAGTAGCCTCGTTGGTTGGGAGCGTTTTAGGTCTTCCCAATTCGGTATCAAACACTACTGCACTATCGGGCTGAATTCCAAAGAAGCTAACAACGAAAAACTGGCGGAAGCGGTCATGGAAATACTCCCGCAGTTTATCTACAAAGAAGGTGTAGTAGGCGTAGGTGAAATCGGTTTCGACGACCAAACTCCTCTGGAAGAAAAATATTATCGCGCACAACTGGAACTCGCTAAGGAAGCAGGTTTACCGGTTCAAATCCATACGCCTCACCGCGATAAAAAACAAGGAACCCGCCGTAGCATGGATATCGCCATTGAACATGGCCTAGACCCTCATATGATTATCGTAGATCATAATAATGAGGAAACCGTAAAAGAAGTGCTAGACCGCGGTTTCTGGGCTGCTTTCACTATTTATCCTTTTACCAAAATGGGCAATGAAAGAATGGTGGAAATTGTCAAACAATATGGCAGTGAAAGAATTATGGTGAACTCTGCCGCGGATTGGGGCATTAGCGATCCCCTTGCTGTTCCTAAAACAGCGGCGTTGATGCACGAAAGTGGTATTGACTCGAATGACATTCATTTGGTAACTTACATGAATGCACTTAAGGCCTTCGCTCAAAGTGGACAAATTAACGAAGCCGATTTCGGAATTGTGGTTGATCAAAGCGAGAAGTTCAACGGCAGTACTGTATTGCGCGGCGGACAACAACCAAGACATAACAAAAATACAACCATCATCCGGTAGGCCCTATACACGAGTATTGGCCCAAAACCATGAAAACCTGTTAATGAGGTGAGTTATATTGCTAGTAAATTGATAGGATATCTACGCCTGATGCGCCCGGCCAATATTATCACTGCTATCGCTGATGTGCTGGCAGGGGTGGCCATCTCAGGCTATTTCCTGAACGAGACTACAGGTACTATTACGCTGGATTTTATTCTCCCCGTAATATGTCTGTGCCTCGCTGCCGCCGGTCTTTATGGCGGTGGGGTCGTTTTTAATGATGTTTTTGATGCGGAGCTGGATTATGTGGAACGGCCTGAACGCCCTATTCCCAGCGGCGTGATATCCGCTACCCAGGCCATTATCCTGGGGGCATACCTGCTCCTCGTAGGCGTGCTCGGCGCCTTTTCTGTAGGACACCTAACCGGTTCTACCGGTTGGCTCGCCATAGCAATTTCCCTTTCCGCACTCATCTACAACAAATGGGGGAAACACCGCTCCTGGGGCCCGCTGAATATGGGCCTCTGCAGAGGCTTAAACCTATTGCTGGGTATCAGCATAGTACCAGATGCCCTGGCACACTACTGGTGGATGGGAATTATTCCTGTTATCTACATCGCAGCTATCACCAATATCAGTAGGGGAGAAGTACATGGCGGAAACGTGAAAAGCCTGAAAGTAAGCGCAGCCGGCTATGCGTTAGTATATATCGCGATGATTATACTAGCCATCCTCCAAGAACGCTTATGGGTGGCACTGCCATTTATTTTGCTCTTCATCATCATGATCAACAGACCATTGATCCGAGCTATCAAAGATCCTTCCGGACCTAATATCGGAAAAGCTGTAAAAGGTGGCATCATTGCACTGATTGTAATGAATGCTGCATGGGTGGCTGCTTTTGGACAAATGCCATTCGCAGTGGCGGTACTGCTATTACTACCTGTATCTATTGGACTGGGCAAACTATTTGCCGTAACATAAAAGATGAGGAGTATCAAAAACGCTCCTGTCTGAATAAAATCAAAAAAATGGAATTGACGCAGTCAATTCCATTTTTTTGATTCCTACTCTGCAAGGCCCCTTCTCATGGCCTCTTTGACCAAACCTGCTGTATTCTTTACCGCTAATTTCTGCGCAATTTTCAACCGATGTGTTTCCACCGTCCGCAAACTGATGAATAGTTTATCTGCAATCTCCTGGTTGGAAAATTCATCTGCAATCAATGTCAAAATCTGTTCTTCCCTTTTCGTGAGCAGTCCATCATTGTATGCACGCTTTCTACCCATGAGCATTTCCTGCAACGCCAGTTGCTGTAATTGCTCATCGAAATACTGCCGACCAGCAGCTACCGTTTTAATAGCCGCCACCAATGCTTCCTGGTCGGCGCTTTTCAGCAGAAAACCGCTGGCGCCACTACGTATCATCTGCCTGACGTAATAGGATTCAGAAACATCACTCAGCACAATGATCTTAATAGCGGGATATAAACTTTTTATCTGACGACATACAACTACACTATCAGCCCCACTCAACCTAATATCCAATAACAATACATCGGCACAATCCATATGCAGCGCGTCCAAGAGCGTTGCTACAGATGTACAAGTATGCAGTATTTGTATGTGTTGTTCTGGAGCCAGCATGGCTTTGATCCCGTTCAGTATCATAGGATGGCCGTCTGCAATTGCTAGTTTAATTTGCATCTTCACAAATTTTTATTCAATTCTCTTTATGTCAGCGAATGCGCTTCACTGACGTTAAATGCAATACAGGCCATCGTTCCACGTCCCGTATTGATATCAATTTCCAGGTTTCCATTTAATGCCTTTATCCTGTGATGCAGGTGCTTCAAGGCAACATCATGTTGTAATGCCGGTTGATGCTGAAACCCAATACCATTATCTTCTAATGTAATGGTCACTTGCTTCGGATGCTCTGAAAGCTGTACCAGTGCAGCACTTGCGCGAGAATGCCGAACAATATTATTAATCAGCTCCTGCGCAATACGATAAACACTCAACTCAAAGCCAGCTTTATATCGCTTCATCTCACCCTGATGGCAATACGTAATCTGTAGCTTAGGGGCGTGACTTACATTTCGACAATAAAATCCAAGGGCTTCCGAAAGTCCCATCCTGGAAAGGATTTCAGGCTTCAACTGATCGGCTGTCTTCCCAACTTCCTCCACTGCGCTATCCAATAATTGCAGGACATGTTGAAAAGGCGCTGCTGTTTGCAATAAAGTATCTTCCTGTTGGAGTTTGTTGACATCTTTTTTTACTGCCGACAACAGTCCCCCGACCTTCTCTTGCAATTCTTTGGATAACCGTATCCGTTCTAATTCTTCGCCCTTTAGCATTGCTGCTTGCATATGTATGGTCCGTTCTGCATCCATGATTTGCAAGATCTTTCGTCGCTGCCATGTTCGCTCTCTGCGCCAACGCGCATATACATAAGTCATCAGCAACGCTAGTAGCAGCAATAAAACACCTAATCCAATTCTTTGCTGCAATTGCAAGGCATGTTGTAATTGCCCTATTTGCCGAGCCGCACGCGCTTTTTCCTCCTTTTGAGTCGCATCTTGCAATGCGATCAACTGTAACCTGCTGCGGGTGGTATTGCCAGCCAGGGAATCATGAAGCTCCTCCTGGATGGTCTGCAATCGCGCACTCCAAATAGCGGTCTGCATGCTATCTGCTTGAAATGGGGCCAACTGCAAGGCTTTGCCATAATATGTGGCTGCTGCTTCGTAATTGCCCACCTGGAGATATTCTTCACCCAAATTGGCATTACAATACATGCTACCACTGGTATCCCGCAGATATCCATAAAGCTTATCCGCCTGGTGTAAGAGGAATAAAGCGGCTACATAATCACCCCGAACATCAAGCCAGTAGCGATAGTACCCCGGAAAATCTGCGATGCCCTTATAGTACCCCAATTGGATACTAAGGTTAAGCCCTTCCCGCATGAACTTTCCGGCTGCGGTCATGTTGTCCGGTACTAATGCCGCCCCCAATTGGTAAAGCGTCTGTACCTTCTCCATGCAGGGAGGTAGCTGTCTTACACGTTGATATAGGCTGTCCTGCTGCACATTTATTTGTGCAGTGCCGGCAATACTCACCGCCAGCCCAGTTAGCAGCAGGAACAGTTTTCCGTACATAACGCGAATAATTGGTTATGATATCATGATAATTTGCGTGTGTTTCGCAGCTATCGCAATGCAACAAGAGTGCAGGAAGAACATCAATCGTTACAGGGTTAACTCCTTGGGGCACTTGTAGTCACGCACAAACAATATTAATACCAATGCCTGCAAGTAAAATTACAGGGACATAAAGATCGCCATTTTCTCCCGATTTTCATAAATAAATACCCATTTTTTTCATTCCTCTCTCCGGAGCGCAGACATTTACCGGCAGTCACTTTCCGATAGGAAGAAATACGGAATTTTTGTACATTTAATCGATTACTAACGGAAAGAATGCAAGCGATTAGCCATGGAATATTTACTGCAGAATTTTGATGTCAACTTTAACTACCAGGTTCACTTTACCACTCACCTCTTTGACCCGGCAAATGAATGTTTGCGTAATTACCTGCACCATCAGGCAGTTACCGCATACAAAAAGAAATTACTGGTCATTCTAGACCAGGGGATGGCGGATCAGCATCCCGGCCTCGCCGGTCAGATAGTAGCCTACCTCCGCACAGTGGATGGCTTTGAGCTCGCCCCGGAAATACTCACCATCGCAGGTGGAGAAGCGGTAAAGAATGACCTCGCCCTCTTTCTCAGTCTGGTAAATGCAATCGACAAATACAAGATAGACAGACACTCTTTCGTCGTTGGCATCGGAGGTGGCTCCCTGCTGGATCTAGTAGGATTCGTAGCCGCTATCTCCCATCGCGGCGTGAAACATATTCGTATCCCCAGTACCGTGCTCTCACAAAATGATTCCGGTATAGGGGTGAAAAATGGTATCAACTTCAACGGCAAAAAGAATTTCCTCGGCGCCTTCGCACCGCCACAAGCCGTTTTCAACGATAGCCATTTCCTCACTACACTTCATCCCCGCGATTGGAATTCAGGTATGGTAGAAGCGGTGAAAGTAGCCCTAATTAAAGACGTGGACTTCTTTAACTGGATAGATGAACACGCTACAGCCCTCAGCGAGCGCCAGATGGAACCTATGCAGGAACTCATCTATCGCTGCGCTGCCCTTCATATGCAACATATCGGCAACGGCGGAGACCCATTCGAAAGTGGCTCTTCCCGTCCGCTCGACTTCGGCCACTGGAGCGCACATAAATTGGAACAACTGACCAATTTCGCACTCCGCCATGGAGAAGCTGTATCCATCGGCGTGGCGGTAGATAGCGCCTACTCTTACCTGCTGGGCTGGATCTCAGAAAAAGATATGCACCGGGTTATCCAGGTGCTGAAAACATTGCAATTGCCCGTATGGCATCCGCTGATGGAACAACAGAACGGCGATCCTTCTCCAGTGATCGCAGGACTGGAAGAATTCCGCGAACACCTCGGCGGCCAACTCACCATTACCCTGCTCCGAGCCCTCGGACAAGGGGAAGAGGTGCACGAAATGCACACCGATAAACTCTATCAGGCTGTCGCCATCTGTAAAGCATTGCAATAAGCAAAACGAAAAATCATGCAAACACCATATGGACAGCTCAGTTATTGTTCCAATATCCATCCCGGCGAATCCTGGACAGATCATTTTCAACAATTACAACTGCATGTCCCTGTTATTAAACAGCAGGTAAGTCCGCACCAACCCTTTGGAATAGGGCTACGACTAGCCAATACCGCCAGCCTAGAACTGGCAAAGGAAGAACCATTGACAGCATTCCGACAATGGCTGCAAGAAAATGATTGCTACGTGTTTACCATGAACGGCTTTCCTTATGGCAGCTTTCATGATACGGTAGTGAAAGATCAGGTACACGCGCCCGATTGGACTTCTCCAGATAGAGTGGCTTATACTATTCGCTTATTCCGCATCCTGGCGGCGTTGCTGCCGGAAGGCATGGAAGGTAGTATCTCCACATCTCCACTCAGTTATAAATATTGGTGCAATCGATGTGAAGAAGAAAAAAACTCTGTTACCGAAAGTGCCACATTGAACATACTGCTGATAGTAGAACAACTGGTGAAAATTCATCGCGGAGGTGGCCCATTGATGCACCTGGATATAGAACCCGAACCAGATGGACTACTAGAAAATTCAGCGGAATATATCGACTGGTTCAGACATACCCTGATGCCTGCTGGTATTCCATTTCTCCAGGATAAATTCCGAGTAGATGAAGCCACCGCGGTCGCCTGGTTGAAAAACCATATCCGCCTGTGCTACGATGTCTGCCACTTCGCACTAGTGTATGAAAATCCAACAGACGTACTCCGCCAAATGGAAGCTTATGGACTGAAAACAGGAAAGATCCAAATCAGCGCTGCATTAAAATCAGCCATGCCAACAGATACGGATAAGCGAAAAATCGTCTTAGATGCTTTTCGTCAATTTGAGGAACCGGTATACTTGCATCAGGTCATCGCGCAAACAGCCAGTGGTAGCCTGATTCATTATCCCGATCTTCCGCAAGCACTGGCAGATGGCTATAACCAGGAGGTAAATCAGTGGAGATCCCATTTCCATGTACCAGTCTTTCTAGACAGATATGAAGTGCTGGAGTCCACCCAGTCCGATATCCTGGATGTGCTGCAATTACAGCGGCAACAACCGTTTGCTCCTCATCTGGAGGTGGAAACATACACCTGGGATGTACTGCCATCGGGCTTGAAACAGGAAATCGCAGCTTCTGTCTCCAGGGAGTTACAATGGGTAAAACAAGTGTTGGAATTCTGACACTGGAATTATAGTTTTATGGCATCACAAGCAAGGCCAAAGAATCTATGAGAAAGACAGTAGTTATTGATGTGGTAGGACTCTCTACCTCTTTGTTGGAGCACATGCCTTTTTTAAAGGCATACACTGAAAAACGGCATCTGGCAACCATTCAGCCGATGTTACCGGCTGTTACCACCGCCGTACAGAGCACTTATCTTACAGGTCAATGGCCCTGCGAACATGGCATCGTCGGAAATGGATGGTATGATCGCACCGACAGCGAAATCAAATTCTGGAAACAATCCAACAAACTAGTGGATGCACCTAAAATTTGGGATAAAGCTAAACAGTTGAATCCTGAATTTACCGTTTCCCAGATGTGCTGGTGGTATAATATGTATGCCAACGTAGATTACTCGCTGACTCCACGTCCTAACTATCTTTCGGACGGTAGGAAAATCCCGGATTGCTATACTACGCCCGCTGATTTGCGCGATTACCTCCGCGAAAAGTTAGGCACCTTTCCTCTTTTCAATTACTGGGGGCCAACAGCGAGCATCGTGTCTTCCAAATATATTGCTGATGCATCTATTCTTACAGATCAGCGCTATCATCCTACCATGACCTTCATCTATCTCCCGCATCTGGACTACTGTCTGCAAAAATTCGGACAGGACATGGAGAAGAACCGCAAGGAAATATTGGAAATAGATCAGGTGGTAAAACAACTGGTAGAATATTATGAAGCGCAGGATACTGCTATCATTATTCTTTCAGAATATGGTATTTCCAATGCCACCAATCCAGTAGATATCAATCGACTATTACGAAAAGAAGGATTGCTCGCCATCCGGGAAGAAAGAGGGCTGGAGATATTGGATCCTGGTGCTTCCAAAGCCTTTGCTGTAGCCGATCACCAGATTGCGCATATTTATATTAACGATCCTACTTGCTACAAAAAGGTACGCGCACTGCTGGAAGCGCATCCAGATATCGAACTAGTATTAGACCGGGAGGGGAAAAGACAGCATCATCTGCATCATGCCCGCAGTGGCGATTTGGTGGCTGTTGCAGCCCCAAACAGTTGGTTTACTTATTACTACTGGCTGGATGATAATAAAGCGCCGGATTTCGCACGATTAGTGGAAATCTTTAGGAAACCAGGATACGATCCGGTTGAAATGTTCATGGACCCAAAAGATCCCTTTGTTAAATTGAAAGCAGGCTTTAAACTGCTGAAGAAAAAATTGGGCTTCCGCTATCTCATGAATGTTATCCCGCTGGATGCTACGCTGATAAAGGGTTCTCACGGCCGATTGGAAACTACTCCTTCGCTTCAACCGGTAATTATTACCAATGATGCATTGCCTACAAGCAGTATCCAGGCTACAGATGTATACCAGGTCATG
This sequence comes from Chitinophaga sp., assembly GCF_019236475.1. Lineage (GTDB taxonomy): Bacteria > Bacteroidota > Bacteroidia > Chitinophagales > Chitinophagaceae > Chitinophaga. Next base: position 798,501 of record NZ_JAFAIX010000013.1, on the reverse strand, counting down.
TGGAAAACTTTGAATCAATTACCACTCAGCCAATAATCATTCACCATCAATCAAAAAAATTTAGGTTCTCTCAATTATTTATCTATTTTCATGCAACCGATTGCTAAATAGAAAAAAACTAAACTACAACGCTCTGTTATGAAAAGAAGGGATTTTATCAAAACCAGCACAGCAGCGGGTCTGGGAGCTGGTCTGACCTATCTTAATTTTCCTGTATTTGGTAAGAACGCCCCCAGTAATAAGATTGTGCTGGGAGTAATGGGTGTGAATTCCCGTGGAAACTGGCTAGCACAAACCGCTGCCAAGTTGCCCAATACGGAGATTGGATATATATGTGACGTCGAGGATGGCGCCATTGCCAAAGGCATGAAAGCCGTAACAGCAGCGCAAAGTCGCACTCCCACTGTGATCAAGGATATCCGCAAACTGTTGGAGCGAAAAGATTTCGATGCACTGATTGTAGCTACGCCGGATCACTGGCATGCACCCGCTGCGATCATGGGTACAGCCGCAGGTAAACACGTGTATGTGGAAAAGCCTTGTGCACACAATCCTCGCGAAGGTGAATTGTTGGTAGCTGCTGCTGCTAAATATAACAGGCATGTGCAGATGGGAAACCAACGCCGTTCCTGGCCTAATATCCAACAGGCAGTGAAAGAAGTAAGAGATGGTATTATTGGTGATGTATATTATGCTAGAGGATGGTATGTCAACGACCGTAAACCAATAGGAATTGGTAAAAAAATCCCCGTTCCAGGTACGCTCGATTGGGACCTCTGGCAAGGCCCTGCGCCAAGAAGAGATTACCTAGACAATATCGTACACTACAACTGGCATTGGCGCTGGCATTGGGGTACTTCCGAAACCTGTAACAATGCAACCCATGAACTGGATTGTATGCGCTGGTTCCTCGATGTAAAATTCCCTACTAAAGTAACATCCGCTGGTGGTCGTTATGCTTATCCGCCAGATGATTGGGAGACACCAGACACTCAAACCCTCAATTTTGAATTTGAGAATGGTAAGAAAGCTATCAGTTGGGAAGGTCGTAGTTGTCATCCTTTTAACCTGGAAGGCGCTGGCCGTGGTTTCACCATTTTCGGTTCTAAAGGAGCGCTCTATAACAGCGGCGGCGATACTTACAAAATCATCGACAACTCCAATAAAGTCATTAAGGAGGTAAAACAGTTGGACAAAGATCAACGCAGCGTGACGAATACCGTGAGTCCTGCTGGCGAGTTCTATGATGCGATCCACATCCAGAATTTCTTGGATACTATCCGTGGCGAAGCAAAACTTAATTCTGAAATCAATGAAGCATACCGCAGTACGCTACTGTGTTTGCTGGGAAATATTGCGCAACGCACTGGCCGTGTGTTGCACACCGATCCATCCAATGGTCATATTCTCGCGGATGATGCCGCTATGAAACTGTGGGGTAGAGATTATGAGAAAGGATGGGCGCCTAAAATTTAAGTGAAGAAAAATCACGTGCATTTAACCTGTATTCAAGTGGAGAGGTTGTATCAAAAGTTCATCATTGGGCATTTATTAATCAAATTTGCCCAAAGGAAATGAAGGCAAAACTCTCCTGCCTGTCGTTCCTGCTCAGCGGGCAGGGACGACGAAAAAAAAGCGAAATTGACGTCCACAGATGTCAATTTCGCTTTTTTGATACAGCTTTTTTAAAATCTCAATTCCCTGAAAACCCTTATTCCTATTCTGTTTATAGACTAGAAATAAATATAATTATTAGTTATCTCCCATAACTTATAGTTATCGGTATTATTTCGTAGCGGAATGATGTTGTCCTACCTTCGTCAAACCTGTAATACTATTTTTTAGACCAACCACCATTTACATTGAACTTTTTGTTACAACAATCTCATTACCTGCCGGTATTGATAATCGGACTTATTGTAGGTTATCTTTCCGGACTACTGGGAAAAGGAGGCAGCGCCATTAGTACGCCGGCACTGCAAATTTTCGCCGGTGTGAATCCTTTTTTTGCGTTGGCATCGCCATTGCCTGCGTCTATTACCAGCACCCTTTCTGCTACGGCTGTTTACAGAAAAGAGAAATTGTTTAGTGCAAGAGTGATCCTGCTCTGTGCTGTTATTGCAGTGCCTTCTACTATAGCAGGCTCATGGATGAGTAGTTGGTTGCCAGGAAAAACACTGATGCTCCTGACAGCATTGTTTATCGTTACATTGGGCTTTATGTTGTTGTACTCATTTACCCGGAAGGAGCAAACAGTAAGAGCCGCAGAGGAAATCAATGCAGAAAATATTCCTGCTTCCAAACTGATGGGAGCGGCATTGGGTATCGGTTTACTGGCGGGCTTATTGGCGAATGCGGGTGGTGTATTGTTTAGCTCCTTTTTTATCAAGCAATTGAAAATGCCGATTAAACAGGCATTGGCTTGTGCAGTGGTATTGTCTGCCATCCTCTCTATTCCTGGAGCGATTACGCATTGGTACCTGGGACACATCGACTGGAAAATAGCTTTGGTCTTGTCATTGACAGCATTTCCTGCTTCTTATCTGGGGGCGAAAACGGCGGTTAAGATGAAAACGCCGTTGTTGGAGAAACTCTTCGCTTTTACACTCATCCTTTTTGGGCTATACGATATCTTCTTTACGTTGTTTGCGTAAGCAGTATGGGGTAAATAACATACGGACGCATTATGCATGCGCTTCATGATTACGGATATACTGCTGGTCTTTTTCAGGTAAACTTCCGAATACCAGTTCATAGGCGTTGTGCAAGTAATTTTCCAATTCAGGTTCTGGTATCGTATCATCCTGATTCAACTGTACCCAGTGATATCTGGCCAAATATGGCGCTGGTACAATTCCAGGCTTCCCAATCAGCTTGTGAAATTGTGCAGGGATACATTTAAAGGAAATACGATGTGGCTCATCCATGGAAAGCATGGCAAACAATTTTTCGCCTACGAAAAACCGCAGTTCATTATCCATCTTCATTTCCGTAGTTACGGAAGGTAATGCACGGCAAAATGCCAGGGTATTATCAAACATAACAGCAGGTTTTAAAAATCATACAATAGCAAATCAATCAGTCATAACGAGTATAAAGGCGAAACGAACACTGTATATTACAAAGCGTAATATGCAGACTGGAGGTTATAATTTCCGTAAATAGTGATGGAACTGCATTATAAAAATACAAAAATATTCATCCCAAAAACTGCACTCAAATAAACTTTACAATAAATTTTTATCAGCAATTGACATAAAAAAACAGGCAACAATGAATGCTGCCTGTTTTGCCGAGATAAGTCCGGCTACTTATGACTTATAATTTCATTTACCGTTGTTCATCATGACCATGTCCATGTCCGCGTCCATGATCCCCGTGATCGCCATGGTCTCCACGATTGCCATGATCTCCGTGTTCATTACCGTGACCACGCCCCCAACCATTTCCTCTCGCATATTTCGCATCATGACTATCGCGAATAATAGTTTGTTTGCCATACCAGCCTTTATAATGTCCGTACCTTTCACGGTACACATCCGCCCGTAACCATGGATCCGGATCATTCACCACTACCTTGTAACCACGGTAGAGATCATAATTATAGGATGGAGGAAGCGATGAGGCAAATACCCATCGGTTCCCATGGAAATAGACGAATTGTTGTCGTGGAATGGAATAGTAGGCGTCAATATCCGGCATATAATAATACTGTGCGTAATCATAGCCTACAGGTCCCCACACAGGCTGGCTTCCAATATTGATATTCACTCTCACCTGCGCATTCGCTCTATTTCCCAACATACCCAGCGATAAAAACATCGCTAGAAAAATCATTACCTTTTTCATACGAATATTTTAATAATACCAATGCCAAAACAATGCCAGCTAAATGCAGTGAAACCTATAAAAGGTACCGTTTTTACTAATCATAATGAATAGATTTATATATGTTTACAGTTTTAATTATTATTTAATTTAATTAAAAAAGAGCGGCATAGATCTTGATAAAATTGTGTTAAAATCACATATCATGAAAAACCGATTACTGGCTGTTGCCACAGCCGTTGCCTCAACTGCCTTGCTGTTATCCGCTTGTTCCAAAAACGACTATAACAACAACAACGGAGGAAATGCCAAATTCAGCGTTTATCTTACCGATGCGCCTGCCAACTACGATGCCGTAAATGTGGACATTCAAGATGTACAAGTAAATAGTACCACAGACACTAGCAGCGGTTGGCAATCACTGCATATTCTACGCCCAGGAGTTTATAATCTCCTGAATTTCAGAAATGGTATAGATACCTTGCTGGCTTCTTACAGTATTCCTGCGGGGAAAATTTCCCAAATCCGCCTGATTCTTGGTACCAATAATACCGTTGTGGTTGGTGGTACCTCCTATCCATTGCAAACCCCTTCTGCTCAACAGTCCGGATTGAAACTAAACATCCAGGCTACGTTGACAGCAGGTGTGGAATACCGGCTGTGGATCGACTTCGATGCTAACCGCTCTGTGGTTACTACTGGTAACGGCGGCTACATCCTGAAACCAGTTATCCGTTCTTATACACAGGCGATTGGCGGTTCTATTAAAGGTATCGTTCTACCGCCACTCATTACCAAAGGGGTATTCATCCTCCAAAATTCCGACACCATTGCTTCCGCTATTCCTGACGCTACCGGCGCCTTCCTCGTGGCTGGTCTGAATGCAGGCGCATACAATGTATCTGTTACTGGAAATGGCGTATTGAAAGATACCCTCGTGGCCAACGTAACTGTTACTAACGGACAAGTATCCACCATCGGTACCATCACGCTTCATCAATAATTCGCTGACTCAAAAACATATGCAAAAAGAAAGGCCGCTTCCATCGAAGCGGCCTTTCTTTTTGCTATATGCTGATTTTATCTGTGATCACGCCAGTGTCCATTATCGCCTCTGTTATCGTTTCCTCTCCAGTTGTTGTCTCTACCATTTCCACCATTCTGATTGTTCCAGTTATCTCGTCCATTTCCGTTGTTCCAATTGTTGTCTCTGCCATTCCCTCTGTTCTGATTCCAGTTATTGTCTCTACCATTGTCTCTCCAACCATTATCGCGATCGTGATTCACTCTCCAGCTAGTTCCTCCATTATTCCATCTGTTGTCATTGTCGCTATAATATCTTCTGTCATCCCTTCTATCATTCCATCTGTGTACTTGTACATACCTTACGTCGTTGGTGTTTCTGATGATACGTTGTCTGTCATAATAACCTCTGTACTGTACATATCTGTTTCTGTAGTAATCACCGCGCATCCATGGGTTCGGATCGTTCACCACTACTTTGTAGCATCTGTCCAGATCGCATTGATAATAGCCAGGTAAAGCGGAACCATACACCCACCTATCGCGATCCATATAAATAAATTGACGATTCGCTACGTTGTAGTAAGCATCTACATCTGGGAGATAATAATATTGCACGTAATCATATCCGGTTGGGCCCCAAAGTGGCTGACTGCCGATGTTGATATTCACGCTCACTTGTGCAAAACTACGTTGGATGCTAACTCCTGCTATTAATAAACCTATGAGTAAAATTGTCTTTTTCATATACTGTCCTTTTGCTTACTGTAATGCGAAAGCAATGCCAAATGTAGAGACCCTTTACCAGGTTAGTTAAACGTTTTTGCAGTTTTAACGATTTGTAAATCAATATTTTGACGAAATAAAAAAAGGGAGAGATTTTTTTAATCTCTCCCTAAAAAATCTGTTAAAATCTTTTTAGAATGTTTTGGCCCAACGTGCCATTTTCTGTTCCAATACGGAAAGCGGCACACAACCATCTTTCAGCAGTTCATCGTGGAACGAGGATAAAGAGAATTTATTTCCCAGTTCTGACGTGTATTTATTGCGCAACTCACGGATCTTTAATTCTCCGATTTTGTAAGATAACGCTTGACCCGGAATCGCCATGTAGCGCTCGATTTCAGCCGTTACTTCCTGTTCAGAAACGGGTTCATTATCCATCATATATTTAATGGCTTGTTCACGTGTCCAACCTTTGCTATGCAATCCAACGTCAACCACTAAACGAATAGCGCGATGAATTTCATCACTGAGTCGGCCGAAGTACATATAAGGATTCGTATACAGTCCCAGTTCTTTACCCAGACTTTCACAATAAAGCGCATAACCTTCGCCATAAGCGCCTATCCAAGTGAAACGACGGAATTTAGGCAGAGAGTCATTTTCCTGTTGCAAAGAGAACTGGAAGTGGTGACCAGGAATCGCTTCATGCAGGAACAGGCATTCCATCCCTGTATAGCTGAATTTGGTAGCATCGAGAATAGGTACGTAAAACACGCCTGGTCTGCTGCCATCAGGTGATCCTGCTTGATATTCCGCAGAGGCAGAAGCTGCACGGAAGGCTTCTGTTTGTCTGATTTCAAATTTTGTTTTAGGGAGACGACCATACATCTTGCGCACGCCTGGCATAATCTTATTTTCGATCGCCTTAAAGGAATCCAATACTTCCGCAGGCGTTTTGAAAATTCTGAATTGTTTATCAGTGCGTACAAATTCAAAGAATGCAGGCAGGTCCCCTTTAAAACCTACACTGGTTTTCACGGCTTCCATTTCCCCACGGATGCGTGCTACTTCCTTTTCGCCCAGCGCGAAAATTTCTTCTGGCGTCTTGTCTGTAGTCGTCCAGTTTTTAATTAAGAAGCTGTATAGCGCCTTCCCATCAGGGAGACTATCAATACCGCTGCTGGTACGGGCTTTAGGCAAATATTCCGTTTCCATGAACTGTTTCAGCTTAGCATAGGACGGAAGGATATATGTTTCCACAGCCGACCTATAATCCGCTGCCAGTTTGGATCTATCTGCCGCTGGGATGGAATCTGGAATGGATTTCAGTGGAGCGAAATAAATATTCGTCGTATCGTTTTTGGCAAGATCGGCCAATTGTGGAAGGGTTTTTACCACCAGGGCTTTAGGCAGCACATTGCCTGTAGCGATACCACGTTTCATGTTGGCGATAGCCGTGTCTGACCACTCGGCAAAACGTTGCATACGCTTCATGAAGTTGTGGTAGTCTTCCAATGTTTTGAAGGGTTGGGCGGAAGAGCCAGAACCAAGTTGCGCCATGGTAAGCGGCAGACAGGTAAACTGCTGCACTGGCATCAGGTTATCATGAAATTTGAAAGATTCCCTGGTCATACTCAGTTCACGAGAGAGCATATCAAAGGTGATACGGTCGTTGGGGCTGAGGAGGGAAGTATCAATGCTTTTCAGTTCGTCCTGGAATTTTACACAAACGGAGTCTGTGGAGGCTCTCCAGGAGTCGCTGATATCAATGGCCAATTCGCCATTGTATTTGTTTTCCCCATTAAAGGTGGCTTGCAGGGGATTGAGGGCCATATTGGCGTCATAATAACGGGCGGCAATATCCCGGAGTTTAGTGGCGGTTTCCTGTTGGTTGCCCCCGTTTTTACACGAGACGGCCAATAGGGTTGCCAGGGCAACGATGCCGGTTTTGTACTTGGATAACGTCATAAGAGAGGTTTAGAGACAATAAATCTAATAAAAAAGAAAGCATTCCGAAGAATCGGAATGCTTATTTAGAACAGTGAACAATGAAAAAAAAGATAAAATATTTTATTTGAGTACTTTAAGTCTTAAACTCCTGAAAGACACTTCATTACCGTGATCCTGGAGGAGAATGTGACCTTCTGGCCACAGACCAAAGTTAGTCCAGTTTTTATATTTGCTGATAGCCACGAGATCTTTGAAGGCTTGAGAACCTCTTTCGTATTCCAACACTTTAAAACCATTCAGCCAGTGTTCTACGTGGTTATTTGGATACACAATAATACGACCTTTGTTCCATTCTCCAATGGGTAATATGGCACGTTTTTCCTGTTTTCTTGCAATCAGGTCATAAAGTGAAGCCAGTGTGCGGTTTCCATCTCTTCCGAGTTTAGCATCCGGGTGAACTTCATCGTCCAGTACTTGGTACTCCAAACCGATTGCGGATTTACCTTTCGTGTCATATGACTCTTTTACGAAATATTTTACGCCGGAATTGGCACCCTTGGTAAGTTTGAACTCGAATTCCATTTCAAAAGCGCCGTATTCCTTATCCGTAACGATGTCTCCCCCACTACCTTCTTCATTACCATCGCTATGATGGATCGTCATGGTACCATCGTTATAAGTCCAACCTTTATCAGGGAAGGTTTTCATATTGTAACCTCTCCAGCCTTTGTTGGTTTTACCATCCCAAAGTAATTGAAAACCATTCTTTTTCTGTTGTCCAGAAACGGTATTCACCACATTATTCACCACGTAGATGTTATCGTAAGGAGAATATTGGGAAGCCTTAGGATTTTCTATGATGCGCAGATTACGCCAGTGGATACTCTTATTGGCATCTGCCTCATTTTTGCCAATGCCGTGCACCTGCAAGGCAATGAAACCCTTTGGTAAAGCCGTGTCTATTAGGTGAGCAGTAGGTACGCCATTCACCCAAGTACGCATCTCATTACCTCTACATTCAATACGATATTTATTCCAGCCATCTTTTTTGAAAGCGTTTTGTCCGGCAGTATTCAATTCCATTGGATATTGCCATCCTCTGCGACCTTCTTCATAAATACCACCGCTCCATTTACGGTCTGACGGATCTATTTCCATCTGGTAGCCGAATACGCGACCATTCTGGTAATCATCACGACTTTGGCTACGGAATTGAATACCGGAGTTAAAATCCTTTTCCAGTCTGAATTCCAGTTCAAGGATAAAATCACCATAGTCTTTATCTGTGGCGAGGAAAGAGTTAGGGGTATTGATCACTGTAGTACCAACGATTTCCCCGTTTTGCGCGGTATAGATAGCCTTACCGCCTAGCTGTTTCCAGCCTTTCAGGTCTTTCCCATTGAAAAGGTCCTGCCATCCTGATTTGTCGGCCTTCTGGGCCAGCAGTGCGCCGGACATGAGGAGCACACCGCCACATACAAGTAGTAATTTTTTCATAACTAAACCGGAAATAAGTGGTGTCCAAAATAGGAAATACATTTCACTTTTACAACCGATTGCATGGATGATTTTTATGAAGTTGTTAATTCTTTGGATAGAAGGAAAAGTGGCTAACTGAAATTCCTTATCTTCAGAAGCGTTTTTAATTACTCAATTTTAAACCATTAATCCATGGCACAAAAGAAAATACTGCTGCTCACCGGCGATTACGCAGAAGATTATGAAACAATGGTACCCTTCCAGATGCTCCAGATGATTGGGCATGAGGTGCATGCTGTTTGTCCGGATAAGAAAGCAGGGGATAAGATTAAGACAGCGATACATGATTTTGAAGGAGATCAGACTTACAGCGAGAAGCCAGGCCATGGATTTGTGTTGAATGCGGCCTTTAACGATGTCAAGGCGGCGGATTATGATGCCTTGGTGATTGCTGGCGGCCGTGCGCCCGAATATCTGCGCTTAAATAAGCAGGTATTGGAAGTGGTAAAGCATTTCTTTGCCAACGATAAGCCAGTGGCCGCGGTATGTCACGGTATTCAGATATTAACGGCCGCAGATGTGGTGCGAGGACGTAAACTGACGGCATATCCGGCAGTGGCACCAGAAGTGACCGCTGCGGGTGGAGAGTATGTCACCGTGAATGTTACAGAAGCCGTGGTAGACGGTAAATTAGTGACTTCTCCAGCTTGGCCTGCTCATCCTCAATGGATAGCGGAATTTTTAAAGGTACTGGGCACTACTATCACACTGTAATGTTTTGGTATTTGTAAATTACTGATACCCATAGGCATAAATTAATTAGAAATAATCTCATTACGGATTTTCAAATTAATCTGGCAATGCTTACCTTTGCAGCCAAATTCAAGGGTCAAACCTCGGGTTTTACATCTTTTGTAATTCGTAATCGATTTTAAATATATGTCCGGACAGCTTAAAGAAGTTCGTAACCGAATCAAATCTATTCAATCTGGTCAGCAGATCACGAAAGCCATGAAAATGGTGAGTGCTGCTAAGTTGAAACGTGCACAGGATGCCATTACGTTGATGCGTCCTTACGCGCTGAAACTGCAGGATATGTTGCAGAATATTGTTTCCAACAGCGAAGGCAATATCGATACACCACTGGCTGCTCAACGTGAGATTGAAAAAGTACTGATCGTGGTAATCACTTCTGACAGAGGGCTGTGCGGCGCTTTCAACTCTAACCTGATCAAAGCGGCAAAACGCGTTATCCGCGATAAATATGCTGAACAATTTGAGAAGGGAAATGTTGAAATCATGCCTGTCGGTAAGAAAGGTTATGAGCACTTTGTGAACAACGGTTATAAAGTAAATGACAAGTTCTGGAACATGTTCGGTAATCTTACCTTTGATCATGTGAAAGAAGCTGCTGGTGCTGCGATGGAAGGTTTTATTGATGGTACCTATGACGCAGTAGAAATCATCTACAGCCAGTTCAAAAACGCCGCGATGCAGGATTTTGTAGCAGAACAGTTCCTCCCAATCGCGAAAGTGGAAAACCAAGATGAAAAAAGCCTGAAAGCTGATTTCATCTATGAGCCTCAGAAAGATGTACTGATCGCTGAATTGATGCCTAAAATTCTGAATACTCAGTTCTTTAAAGCAATCCTGGATTCTCATGCATCCGAGCATGGTGCACGTATGACCGCGATGGATAAAGCAACAGAAAATGCTTCTGAATTGCTGCGTAACTTGAAAATCTCTTACAACCGCGCACGTCAGGCTGCCATCACCACCGAGCTCACTGAGATCGTTAGTGGCGCCGCTGCACTCGCTGGTTGATAACTATTTCAGGTTATTCACACCTAGTCAACAACTGAATAATAATATTTTCAGAATAGGGTCAAAGACTGTATTTTCGGTCTTTGACCTTTTTTGTAAATCCGCCATTACCACTATTATTTTATGGAGATATCTCAGATCATTCCACATGTGGAAGCACTTATTTTTGCTGCCGATAGGCCTCTGCCCATGTTGGAAATCCTGGATTTATTAAACAATGCCCTGGCTTTCCTCGAAGATCGAGCCACACTCGATCAGGTGGAAGCTGCCATTGAAGCCATTAAAGAAAAGTATAGCTCCGAATTCTATGCTTTTGAAGTGAGAAGTAGTGGAGGCGGATTCCAATTCCTTACCAAGAAAGACTATTACCAAACCGTTGCCCAGTTGAATGGCGACAAGTTTCTCAAACGCTTGTCCACTGCCGCACTGGAAACACTGGCTATCATTGCTTATCGTCAGCCTATTTCTAAAGGCGAAATTGAATACATACGCGGTGTAAGTACCGATTATTCCATTCAGAAACTCCTGGAAAAAGAATTAATCATCATCAGTGGCCGTAGTGAAGAACTGCCGGGCAAACCGCTGCTGTATTCTGTTTCCCGTTCCTTTATGGATTATTTCGGTATCAATTCTCCAGCAGATTTACCTAAACTGAAAGAACTCTTTGATGAGGAAATGGTACAGCCTACTCTCATTAATGACGAAACAGCCACCATCGGACGGGGAGAACATGCCAAAGGCGACCAAACTGGCCCTGAAGGCCATGCCATGATGGTTTCCGAAGATGGAGAACTCCTGGACCCAGACCATCAACTGGATCACCTTACCAGCCCCAATGCCACTGATTTTACTATGATGGAAGATGAATCAGATCCGAACGTTCCTGCCTCCGAAGACGAAGAAGCAGAACCAGACGATGAAATCATCCATTTCGAAACTTTCCTGCAAGATCAAGCCGAACAGGAAGATCGCAGCGGCGCCGCGGAAGATGAAGATGCAGAACCCGATGACGCCCGTAGCGGAGATGAACAAGATCATGAAGCGGAAGAAGAAGACGACGAAGATGAGGATGATGAAGATGATGAGGAAGATGAAGATGAAGAAGATGATGAGGAAGAAGACGAGGACGATGAAGATGACGAGTCGGAAAACGACGAAGACCATCCTGAAAAGAAATAAAACACATTGCCTATTAGGCCAAAAAATAAGCCCGACATCCTGAATGTCGGGCTTTTATATTTTTAAGCTGTTCCTACTGGATTACTGCGTGTCTCCCCCTAATCTTACAATCACTTCCTTCAGTGCCGCTGCTGCCAGATGAACGGCTATCTGCCAATCTTCTGCTGCTTTTCCATCGGCCCCATCAGAAATATATTTCAAGCTGAGGAAAGGAATATTTTCCTGTTGCGCGATCCAAGCCAGTGGATAAGCTTCCATATCAATGACATTGTAATCATCCGTCACATGGCCTATTTCAAAGCTGTCGCCAGTTCCGCAGGTACCCATCGGTAACCCTGGTGCTTGGATGCCATATTCCAACAGGGGGGCCTGTCCGGATAACGGCGTTTCATACTTCGCAAACCCCAGTGGACGCACATCCATATCCCGTTGGATAAAGCGGGTGCAGCATACTACTGTACCTCTCTCAAACTCATTGCTACCGGCAGAACCCAGGTTAATAATAAGTTTAGGACGTTTTTCTGCAATTTTTTTAGTGAGATGATAGGCGGCATTGACCTTTCCTATCCCTATAAACAGTTTGTCGGCGTGGTCAAATTCATGAGTACATTCAGATGCCAGCGCGAACACGAACAGGGGATCCTGTTGCAGCAATTGCTGCAGACTGGCAGTTTCAACGAGGGTATTAGTTGCTTGCATAATTCGAAAATCTGCTGCAAGTTAATTCCCTTTCCGGGCAATCACATAAAAGAGTGGGGGAAAATATCTTTTTATCCACAAGAGCACCTTTTCCATCCTGGCAATTTTCACCAGTTTTTTACGTCGGCGCATAGCGGAGAGGATCTTACGGGCGCATACTTCCACCGGAATGCCATGCTCCTGACCGGGGTCCATTTTCCCGAAAGGCTGGCCATCCGCCGTGATAGCAGAAAAAGTGATAGGCGTATGTATACGTCCTGGGCAAACGATGGTCGTATATAATTCCGGGATAGGCTGTTCCGTTTGCAGCGTTTCAAAATAGCCATTCAGGGCATGTTTGGCGGCATTGTAGCCAGAACGCCAAGGGTATCCAAACAATCCAGCCATACTACTCACCACTACGATCTGTCCTTGCCCACGCTCCTGGAAATGAGGCAGCAGGGCTTTTGTCAGCATAACGGGTCCGAAGAAATTAACCTCCATCAGTTGTCGAACTGCCGATACAGATGTATCAATTAGCTTGGATCGTTGGGTGACGCCGGCGTTATTGACTAATACATCTATATGGCCGAAAATGCGTAGGGCAGCAGCGGCACCAAAGTTTACTGCTTGTTCATCCGTAACGTCCATGATAAGGGTTTCGCAATGAGGCGTATGTTGGAGACATTGTTGGGAGACAGCCAGTAATCGGTCTGCATTGCGCGCTACGAGTATGAGTCGCGCTTTTTCCTTTGCAAGCAACAGCGCCAGCTCCCGACCAATTCCGGAGCTGGCGCCTGTAATGAGTATAACTTTATCTTGGTAAGTCATTATGATTTCAATGGTACCAATTTAACGCTTTTCCATCTTACCTTAATGCCTCCACCTGAGTGAATCTGTAATGCAATCTGGCCATTGGCGGCGCCGATTTTTTGATCTTTCAATTGGATCATTTCATGACCATTCAGCCAGGTAGTAACGCTGTCGCCCACCACACGGACTTTCATGGTATTCCATTCCCCCATTTTCAGGTATTGTTCTTTTTCCTGATCTGGCTTGATGAGCCATCCGCGGCCATAGGATTCATAAATACCGCCAGTATGTTGGTTAGGAGGCGCTACTTCTGCCTGCCAGCCCGTGATTTTGGTGCCTTCCAGGGAAGAGTGGAAGAACACGCCGCTGTTACCATTGGCTTCCTGTTTGAACACAACGGTCAGCTCGAAATTCTTGAAATCCTTATCCGTACCGAGATATCCGTATTCTTTGTCTGGGCCGCTTTCGCAAACCAGTTCACCGTTATCCACATACCATTTTTCGGTACCATACACTTTCCAGCCGTCAAGGTTTTTTCCATTGAACAAGGAGATGGCTTTTTTCTGTGCGAATGTTTGGCTGGCGCCTAGGAGGATGCAGGCTCCCAGGATGAGCTTAAACAAGGGTTTTGTCATAACGAAATTTACATTTTACGTTTCAGGAATAAAAAAAGTCCTTCGGTGATTAGCCGAAGGACCCAATATAAAATGTAAATTCTTTTTTTCTAAATTTCTTATATGAACTAACGGGCAACGTTTACCGCGCGTTTTTCGCGGATAACGGTTACTTTGATTTGGCCCGGATACTGCATCTCTGTCTGGATTTTGTTTGCAATTTCGAAAGAGAGGCGATCAGCGTCGTTATCGGAAACTTTATCACTTTCCACGATTACGCGCAGTTCACGACCTGCCTGGATAGCGTAGGCTTTTTCCACACCTTCATGGGAGAGGGCCAGGTTTTCCAGGTCTTTAATACGTTGCAGGTAGCTTTGCATGATTTCGCGGCGAGCGCCTGGGCGGGCACCGGAGATAGCATCACAGGCCTGAACGATAGGAGAGATCACATACTGCATTTCCATCTCGTCGTGGTGAGCGCCGATAGCATTTACTACCGCAGCGTGTTCACCATATTTCTCCGCCAGTTTGGCGCCGAGGAGGGCGTGGCTCAGTTCAGTTTCTTCGTCTGGTACTTTACCGATATCGTGGAGGAGACCGGCACGTTTAGCTAATTTAGGGTTGAGGCCCAGTTCTGCTGCCATTACAGCGCAGAGGTTAGCTGTTTCTTTAGAGTGCATGAGCAGGTTCTGACCGTAGGAAGAGCGGAAACGCATTTTACCTACCAGGCGAACGAGTTCTTTATGCAGACCATGGATACCCAGTTCGATAACGGTTCTTTCACCGATATCCATTACCTGTTCTTCCAGTTGTTTCTTAGTTTTTTCTACTACTTCTTCGATACGTGCAGGGTGGATACGACCGTCCTGAACGAGGCGTTGCAGGGACAGACGTGCGATTTCACGACGCAGTGGGTCGAAGGAAGAGAGTACGATAGCTTCAGGAGTATCATCTACGATCAGATCTACACCAGTAGCGGCTTCGATGGCACGGATATTACGGCCTTCACGACCGATGATTTGGCCTTTGATTTCGTCGCTTTCGAGGGTGAATACGGTGATGGTATTCTCGATAGTCTGTTCAGCAGCAGTACGCTGGATAGACTGGATGATGATTTTCTTAGCTTCTTTGTTCGCTTTTGTTTTAGCGTCTTCGATGATTTCCTGGATATGAGCCAGGGCTTGGGAGCGGGCTTCTTCTTTCAGGCTTTCCACCAGTTGGTGTTTAGCTTCTTCAGCAGTGAGGCCGGCCACTTTTTCAAGACGACGGATATGTTCTTCCTGGTGCTTTTCCAGTTCCGTACGTTTGATGGTTACCAGTTCCATTTGACGGTTCAGCGTCTCTTTAATCGCGTCATTTTCATTGATTTGTTTCTGAACCTGTTCATTTTTCTGGTTAAGACTCTGTTCCTTTTGTTTGATACGGTTTTCAGAGTCAACGAGTTTTTGATTGCGTTGGAGCACTTCCTTTTCGTGCTCGCTCTTCATTTGCAGGTATTTTTCTTTCGCTTCGAGCAGTCTGTCCTTTTTCATGTTCTCGCCGGTAGTCTGTGCATCGGCGATGATTTTTTTGGCCTGCTGTTCAGCGTCGTCTATTTTCTGTTGTGTATTTTTAGCAAATATCACTTTTCCTGCCGCAATCCCTATTATTAGCGCTACTATAGCAGTTATTATAAGCGTAACATCCATATGAATTCTTTAAAACTTGATTTATGTAGTATTCTCTAAACCCTGTACTTCATGCAGTTTCAGGGCGAGAACTGACCCGCGAAAATACAAAAAAATAGCAGTAAAGCGTGTTTAATACGTGATTATTAGCATTTTAGCTAATTCATTGTTTAACAACGCGTAACGTGTTAACCCAGTGCTTGGTTGATTAATTCTTCGAGTTTTTCGAGCTTTTCCTGTAAAAATGGGGCAGTAATTGCCTGGGCTTTGCCACCACTGGTTACGGGGTGGGTAGCATACATAATGAGGGCCATCGCGATGTAATCTTGAAGGTCTTTCCCTGCGTAAGAGGCCTTGAAATCAACTATTTTCTCATTCACTTCTTTCATAATGCGACGTACCTCTTCTTCCTCTTCCGGTTTTATCTTGATCCGGTAAGAGCGGTCCGCCACGACAATGTTTACTGGAATGAGCTGGTCCATTCGGATATTTGGTTTACTTCAAGTGACACTTATGCATTCAATAGGGCGATACATCTGTCAATTTCTTTGATATAATCATTGATTTTGCCGCGTATCTCCTTACGGAAGGCTTCATCTTCCTCCGCTACGGGATGAGTTCCCTGGGTACTGGCAGCGATTTTCATCAACTGCAGCCTTTCTTCCAGACCCTGTATAACTCCCTGCTGCTCATGCAACTCCTGTTGCCTGGTGTTTAGTTCTTCGCGCAATGACGCATTTTCGGACTGCACCTGCTGCATTTTTTTCAGCAGCAGGTGCAATTTTTCCTCCACACGTTGTATGTATTGCTCAAGAACCATATTACTGATTAATTATTTTCGGATCTCCGCCTGCAGTTGTGTCTGGAAGTTTTTTACCAGTTTATCCATTACACTGTCAATTTCCTTGTCAGTGAGGGTTTTCTGGCTATCCAAGAAAGTGAAGCTCACGGCGTACGATTTCTTATTCGCACCCAGTTTTTCGCTCTCGAACACATCGAACAGATTGATATCCTGCAATAAAGGCGATTTCACTGCCTTTGCTGCTGCTTCCACGGCGGCAAATTTCACTTGTCTGTCTAACACAAGGGCCAGATCACGACGAACTGCCGGGAAACGTGGTATTTCTTTGTAAAAGTTATCACTTTTTTGCAACAGTCCGATCATTTTATCCCAATTAAAGTCCGCAAACCAAACTGGTTGTTTAATATCAAACTGTTTCAGTTGTTGTGAAGATACACCACCAAGCGTTACCACTACCTGATTTTTTACTTTAATTTCCCAGGAAGGGGTCAGGCCAGTACCTTCACTTTCAGCCCATTGTAGGTTACGATAGCCCAGTTGTCCGAGAACGTTAATAACATACCCTTTCAGGAAGTAGAAATCCACCGGAGCGGCTTTGTGCATCCAAGTTTCTGCTGTTTTCTGACCGGTCAGATATAGGCTTAAGTGGTTGTTTTCGATGTACTTGCCTTCTTTAGCCAAGTATGTTTTCCCGAATTCAAAGAATAACAGATTTTCATTCTTACGGTTCAGGTTATGGGAAATTGCTTCCAGACCAGTTTCCAGCATGGATGGACGCATGATGTCCAGTTCCACGGTGAGACTGTTCATCATTTTCACCGCAGTAGCCAGTACCTCTTCCGGATAGTATTTGCTGTTCGTGATAGAGTTGGTAAAGATTTCATTGAAACCATTACCAGCCAGGTAATCAGCAATTTTTTCCTTCACTTTTTCAGGATCTGGTTGTGCCGACAGTGCTGGGGAAATAGATACTTGAGAAGGAATCGCGATGTTATCAAGTCCGTCAATGCGCATTACTTCCTCTACCAGATCTGCAGGGAGACTGATATCAGGTTTGCTGAATGGAACGGCTACGCGAATACCTTCGGCGGTTTCCGCGAGAACATCGAAGCCCAGGCTAACGAGGATATTCTTGATTTTATCCGCAGGGTAGTTGCTACCACTCAGTTTGCGTACATATGCGTAGGTAGTTTCCACTTCAGTTTTACGTTTAACGGAAGGGTAAACATCCTGTACTTTAGAGGCAATTTGTCCGCCTGCCAGTTCTACAATCAGATTGGCAGCGCGTTCCAGTGCGAACACCACATTGGAGATATCCACACCTTTTTCGAAACGGGTAGCTGCGTCTGTGCGGAGGCCGTGACGGAAGGAGGTGGTACGGATCATGCCTGCATTGAAGAAAGCACTTTCCAGGAAGATTTGGGTAGTCGTATCCGTTACACCGGAGTGTGCGCCGCCGAATACGCCGGCAATGCACATTCCTTCACCAGCACCGTTGCAGATCATCAGATCAGAGGCATCCAGTTTCCTTTCTTTGTCGTCCAGGGTAACGAAGATGGTATCTTGTGGCAGGTTTTTTACCACGATCGCATTTCCTTTTACCGCAGTGGCATCGAAAGCGTGTAAAGGTTGGCCGGTTTCATGGAGTACGAAGTTGGTGATATCCACAATATTGTTGATAGCACGTACGCCGATGGCTTCCAGTTTGTTTTTCAGCCATTCAGGAGAAGGACCCACTTTTACGCCGGTGATGCTTACACCGGAGTAACGAGGACACCCGTCCGTATTTTCGATGGTGATACTGATAGGCAGTTCAGGGCCGGAAGGAGTCAGACCGTTGAATACTGGCAGTTGCACCTGGTATTTGTGTGTATGTTCGAGGTTATTGAGGAATGCGCAAACGTCTTTGGCTACGCCGATATGGCTCATTGCATCCATACGGTTTGGCGTGAGACCAATTTCGTATATCCAGTCCTGTGCGGGATGGAAAATTTCGCTAGCAGGTGTTCCTGGAACGAGGGAAGGATCGAGTACGAGGATACCATCATGGCTGGTACCCATACCGATTTCGTCTTCGGCACAGATCATACCTTGACTTTCTTCGCCTCTGATTTTAGCTTTTTTCATGGTTACGGGTTCTCCGCCAACAGGGTAGATGGTAGCGCCGATAGGGGCTACGACTACTCTTTGTCCTGCTGCAACATTGGGAGCGCCGCAAACGATGTGCAGTGGTTCTGCAGCACCGATGTTCACTGTAGTCAGGCTTAGTTTATCCGCATTGGGGTGTTTGGCAGTTGTCAGCACTTCTCCGATCACTAAACCTTCCAGGCTTCCTTTAACAGCTTCAAATTTTTCGAGGCTTTCCACCTCGAGGCCGATGCGGGTTAAGATGGTGGATAATTCCTGTGGTGTAGGCTTCACCGGTAAATAATCACATAGCCAGTTGTATGAAATCGTCATTTTATTAATCTGATCAGTTAATATATAAGAGCCGTAAAGTTAAGCCTTGGCGCGCAAAGGCGCAAAGATTTTGGCTCGCAAAGTCGCAAAGGGTCAAAGGCGCAAATGATATCAGTAGAATTAAATAAATAACAATTATGTATATAATTGATTATTACAATGAAATGATATTGTTTCAGTAGACACGTGTCTCCCGGAACAACATCATTTATTCTACATTGCGATCTTAATTTCTTTGCGACTTTGCGATACAAAATCCTTGTTCTGAGAAAAAAAAGCAAATGTGAAAATCTTTTTTTCACAAATGTGTGTGAATAATCAGACCTTTGCTAGGGATTTTCCTGGCTTTTGGTGGAAAACTATGGTTGCGTCAGTGGATAACTGACATTTCGCCGGTGGATAACCTGTGACTGAGGCTTAATAAATTTAGTCCGTTTCGGGACAGTGATAAATGAAAAAATGCCATTACCTTAGTTTGTACGGCTCGAAAAAGTTTACAATTTCTTAAAGTAGCAATAAGCGTCAGAATGCGAGAATAATGCATACCAATCAATTGTAAAGCACCAGGAAAAGCCCATTGACAGTAACCTTTTATTAACTTTTTTTAACACACTAACCATAAATGGATCTCAATCTCAAGAAAGACCGCAATGTGCGCAGAAAATCGTCCATTGAGGTATCGTCCTTAGTGTACGGGAAAGTACCCCCTCAGGCTAAGGAACTGGAAGAAGCTGTTTTGGGAGCCATCATGCTGGAAAAAGGTGCCTTTGACGTTGTTGTAGAGATATTGAAGGGAGAGTGTTTTTACGTAGAGGCGCACCAGTTAATATTTTCCGCCATGACCCGGTTGGCCTCTAAGTCCATGCCGGTGGATATTCTGACTGTTACAGAAGAGCTGCGTTCTATGGGATCTTTGGAGGCTGTAGGCGGAGCGTTTACAGTAATGAAGTTGACCAACTCGGTTGTTTCTTCTGCCAACATCGAAGCCCATGCGCGTATTATCCTGCAGAAATTCATCCAGCGAGAGCTGATTCGCATTTCCGGAGAGATCCTTACAGAATCTTACGAAGATACGGCTGATGTATTCGACCTGCTTGACAGTGCCGAATCAAAGCTGTTTGAAATCACAAATAACCACTTACGTAAAAACTATGACTCCATCGACCGCGTGTTGGTTAATACCATGAAACGTATCGAGGATCTGCGTAATAAAGGAGATGATATTACCGGTGTTCCATCAGGATTTCCTTCTCTGGATAAGGTTACATATGGTTGGCAGTCGACGGATTTGATCATTATTGCGGCACGTCCGTCTGTGGGTAAGACCGCTTTTGCGTTGAACCTGGCTAGGAATGCGGCGTTGCACCCAAGATTTCCAAAAGGTGCGGCGGTATTCTCTTTGGAGATGTCGTCCGGACAGATTGTACAACGTATTCTTTCTGCGGAGTCAGAGATTAAATTGGAAAAAATTTCCCGTGGTAAACTGGAAGAATATGAAATGAAGAAGCTGATGACCCATGGTATTGAACGCCTGGCGAAAGCTCCGATTTTCATTGATGATACCCCGGCCCTCAATATTTTCGAATTACGTGCCAAGTGTAGACGTTTGGTGCATAATCATGGCGTAGGCGTTATCATTATCGACTACCTCCAGTTGATGAGTGGAAGTGGCGATGGTAGAGGAAGTAACCGTGAACAAGAGATCAGTAAGATTTCGAGGGATTTGAAAGGGCTTGCAAAAGAGTTGCAAGTACCGGTGATTGCGTTGTCGCAGTTGAGTCGTGATGTGGAAAAACGAAAAGACGGTAACAAAATGCCGCAGTTATCCGATTTACGTGAATCTGGAGCGATCGAGCAGGATGCGGACATGGTTATGTTCTTGTATCGTCCTGAGTATTATGAAATCAATACCAATGAAATGGGTGAATCCAATAAAGGTGAAACCCACGTTCGTATAGCCAAGCACCGTAATGGTCAGTTGGATACTATCAAATTGAGAGCTGTACTGGAATTCCAGCGTTTTGAAGATGATGGTAGTTTGGAAAACCCAGGTGGTGGTAATCCATTCGCAGGTATGCGTCAGCAACATGGCGGCGGTGGCGGCAATGATGAAGCAAAACTCTATATCCAGAAAGGGTCCAAGATGAATGATATGGACTTTGATGAAGGATTTGAAGATGCTCCCTTTTAGCAGGTAAAAACTTATTTGCAAAAGCCGGCATCGTATGATGCCGGCTTTTTTATTGATATGAAATAACAGAAGAACCGATGAAACAATTGTATTTAAAGTATAGATCATACTATCGGGATAATTTCAGTTTAGCTTATCCGGTGGTGATTAGCCAGTTGGGGCATACCTTGGTGGCGCTATCCGATAGCCTTATTATTGGACATACGGGGAAAGTACCGCTGGCAGCGGTTTCTCTGGGAAATAGTTTGTTTTCCATCTTTATGGTGACAGGTATTGGCATGTCCTATGGATTGACCCCATTGATTGCACAAGAGAATGGTCGAGGTAATAAAAACAGTATTGGACATCTGCTCAGTCATAGTTTGATTATCAATATGACGGTAGGGGTATTGTTATCCATGGTTATTTATTGGGGTAGTGGACATATGGATTTGTTGGATCAGGAAGCCGATGTAGTGGCCCAGGCGCGGCCTTTCTTGCGTTATCTTGGGTTTTCGTTTATACCCTTGATGTTGTTTTTGACCTTCAAACAATTTGCAGAGGGATTGGGCTTTACTAGGCAGGCGATGAATATTTCTATCATTGGGAATATCATCAACATTGTCATTGGGATATCGTTGGTATATGGACTGTTTGGCTTACCGCGCATGGGCGTAGTAGGTGTGGGGATTGCCACATTTACAGATAGGTTGTTGATGGGGATTACCATGATGATTTATGTATTGCGTTCGCCTAGGTTTAAGGATTACCTGCGATCTTTTGGCTTCAATAATATCCAATTTTCTAATTTGAAGAAAATCCTGGGGATTGGTACGCCAGTAGCGTTACAGTATATTTTTGAAGTGAGTGCATTTAGTGGCGCCGCTATCATGGTGGGTTGGATGGGTGCTGCAGAACTGGCGGCGCATCAGATTGCGTTGAGTCTTGCTGCGATGACCTATATGATGGCCAGTGGAATATCTGCTGCTGCGGGGATTAAAAGCGGGAATAACTATGGTAAGAAAGATTTCCGAGGACTGCGTATGTCCGCCATTGCCAGTTACCATATGGTGTTGGTATTGATGGGAACCACTGCGTTGTTGTTTATGTTTGGGAATCATTTGCTGCCGATGTTGTATATACAGGATCAGCAGGTGGTAAGTATTGCAGCCCGATTATTGATTATTGCTGCGTTTTTCCAGTTGTTTGACGGTACGCAAGTAGTAGGATTGGGGGTGCTTCGTGGATTGGGAGATGTGAAAGTGCCTACGATTATTACCTTATTGGCTTATTGGGTACTGGGTATCCCATTGGGTTATTTCCTGGGTATTACCATGGGTTTTGGCGTAGAAGGCATATGGTGGGCGTTATTGCTCGGATTATTGACCGCATCCGTTTTACTGTTTGTAAGATTTCATACGCGCACTAAAAAACTGGAATTAGAAGCAGATATTTAGGACTTTTGCAAAAAACTGACTGATTGTAATATGGAATTACCTGTATTTTATGCACCGGAAATCCGGGAGGATGCTGTTTCCTACACGATGAATGAGGATACTTCGAAGTATTGTATCCAGGTATTACGGCATGAAAAGGGGGATACGGTATTGTTGGCCGATGGTCGGGGGAATAAGTATACCACAGTAATTACGGACGACAACAGGAAGAAGTGTGTAGTGCAGGTGAGTGGGCGGGAGCAATTGCCAGCGCCATCGCCTGCACTGCGTATAGCCATTGCTTTCACCAAGAATGCGTCTAGGATAGAGTGGTTTTTAGAGAAGGCCACCGAGATTGGTATACAGACGATTATTCCACTGGTGAGTGCTCGTACAGAGAAAGAAAAAATAAAAGCAGAGCGATTGCAGAATATCCTGGTATCAGCGATGTTGCAGTCGAAGCAGTTTTATCTGCCGGTATTGGAAGACCCGCAGGCTTTTGACAAATTGGTGGCCTCAAATAAAGATGCGCAGCGGTTTATAGCACATTGTTTACCGGACCAGAAAACAGCTTTGGAAGATGTGATGCAAGCGGGTAAGGATACGATTATATTAATTGGCCCTGAGGGCGATTTTACGCCTGAAGAGGTGAATGCTGCGCTGGCGGCAGGTTTTCAGCCGGTATCATTGGGGGGTACACGGCTTCGTACAGAAACTGCAGGTATGGTAGCTGCTGTAATTATGAATATCAAATCTTAACTACTTTTCTCATACAGATCTGTTCATTATCATTTAGATCTGTTCATTCCATTCGCGGAAAAGATTCTTGCTAGGCGTGGGTTTTCGATGTTTTTTTGATCTAGTTTTGGGTGGTGAATGTTTGTTTCCAACTTCAAAACGAGATCAAAAATGATAACCATCGGAAGTTCACGCCTATATTTTTATTGTTTGGACCTTTTGTTGGTTGACCTGATTTTACGCTATCATTAGCGTGGTTACACTACGGGCGTATACTCTCTCTCCTGGCCTGGTAATGGATTTTTAAACCTTTAAATATTTTAAGAATGATGACATCAAAACAGTTTGAAGAATTAGGAGAAAGGATGAAACGAAGGATGGCTCATAACATCTCCTCTTACGAAAATTGGGAGCGATCTGTATTGGAATTAAATCTTCCGAGGATAAATACAGTATGGCTGCTAGAGTATTATAGAGTCGTTTTCTTAAAGGAGGATCCGAGTCTTGGTTTCTTCGCAGCACCGCTTGATGATAATGATTAGAGGAGGATATTATACATAAGTATTTTGGTGATTCTTCAAATAAGCAACTGACGAAACTAATTTATAACCCAAAAATTGATTTCAAAATGATTACATCAAGAGAACTTATTGACTTAGGAGAAAGGCTTGAAAAAAGAATTGAGCATAACATTTCCTCCTATGAAAATTGGGAGCATTCTGTATTGGAATTAAATCTTCCGAAAGTAAATACAATATGGTTGCTGGAGTTTTACAGAGTTGCTTTCTTAAATGAGGAACCAAGTCCGGAATTTTTTGAGATAATGGACGATGATGATTGATTAGAGAAAGGGCCACAGAAGACTTCTAAGTGATGTTATTAATAAGAAACTTACTTACAGACCATTTTATAACGCATAAAATTGATATGAAAATGATTACATCAAGAGAACTTAAAGAATTAGGAGAAAGTATGAAAATAAGGATGGCTCATAACATCTCCTCTTATGAAAATTGGGAACGCTCTGTTTTAAAATTAAATCTTCCAAAGGAGAATACAGTCTGGTTGTTGGAGTTTTATAAGGTTGCTTATCTTAAACAGGAACCGAGTCCTGAATTTATACAAGCAATGATTGATAATGATTAATGAGGTATCTAATTATTTAACTGTTAACCCACAATAATGAAGAAAATACCACTTTTATATGGATCTGACCCTGGTTTACTATTGGGCTTCCATGGTTGTGATAAATCAGTTGCAGAAGGTGTAATAGCGGGAAGGATAATGCTTCACCCGAGTGTAAATAAATATGACTGGCTGGGCCCAGGTATTTATTTTTGGCAGAATAATTATGAACGGGCAATGGAATTTGCCTGGGAACAAGCAAGGCGAGGTAAGGTATCTGAACCAGCGGTTATAGGAGCTGTTATAAGTTTAGATAATTGTTTGGACTTACTAGATAAACAATGCATCGATGTGTTAAAAGATTTTGCTTTGAACTCGATCTATGAAGTGAAAACAATTTTTGATTTTGTATTAAAAAAGCAGCATCCCATTCCAGAGACAGGAAAAAACAATACACTTTTGCGGGTTTTGGATAATTATTACATTGAATCATTACATGATGAAAGGGAGATGAAAAGAAAACCACCCTTCGATACCGTCCGCTGTGCATTCATAGAAGGTGCTCCCATCTACCCTGGTGCAGGGTTTTACGAGAAAAGTCATATTCAAATATGTATACGTAATCCTAACTGTATAAAGGGCTTCTTTAATCCTAGAGAAGAGATGGAATGGCCGGTTGCCAACAAGGCGCATTCCGAAGAAATGCCAAGTATTTTGAGTTAATCCTCCTGTAGCTATGTTCCTTCCCTTTGTAAGCTGAAGAATCGTTCCATTCAATTGTACCGCCCTAAATCTTCTCCCATGGCTGGTTTGCAGCCAATGCCCCTCTTTTTCTCCCGTTCTGTTCATTTTGTTCAATTTATCATGATCCTGTTCATTCTCATTCGGGGATTTGAAAGTTGAAAAACGCGGTTTTGGCTTTTCGCTTTTGAATAGTTTTGAGCTATCAATTAAAAACGACGTTATCAAAATGAGCAGCACAATTAAATACACCTACTATAAAAGTAACAGCATCACTAGGATTTCAACAGATCATCGTTTGTTAACCCAATGTTTGTTAACCCAATTTTTCTGTCATGAGTCAAAAACCAACCCATTTAATTCACAATGACGATGACCTACAAGAACGGCTGACCATTTCCTGGTCAGCCCCTTGTTTCGAGAAAATTTTTTGATGAAGGACCATTGCAGGGATAGCTTCAAGTGTGGGGCAGAGAAAGGGGAGGTTCATCGGTAATCTGCCTCACCGCCGGACGGGCCGGCTTTATTCCAGCCGGCCCAAATCCCGGTATCATATGCCTGTAGTGATTCATCGCATACTAACCCTTGCGTTTTCCAGGTAGTGAGGGATGCAGCTATAGGCATCCCGTTAGTGTAACCAATAACGGCTGGCCATTTCCTGGCCAGCCCACTATTGAAAAATAAACACATTTAACTATAGGTAGCGATATGATAGAAATGGAGATTGGCTAAAGATAGCCAATAGGGGAGGTGTTTGCCTATAGGTCTGTATAGACTTATTAAAGGGTGCTGGATTCATTGGCTGTAAAAGGTGGTGTATAATGAATTTACTGTCTGTAGAGAGAGGGGTATCTGTAAAGGATTTGTAAAGAATTGGTTTGTAATGGATTGCTTTGTAATGGATTCACTGTCTGTAAAGGGGCTGTAAAGAATGCTTTGTAATGGATTCACTGTTTGAAAAGGAATACATATAATGTATTCATTGTTGGTAGCCTATTCTTAAAATATCTTATAGCATTAGTTAATTTTTTTTATTTGGGGTAACGAGTTAGAAAATGAGTAGCAGATACGATTCGTTCGTATGCTGTGTGTTACTAAAGTATTTATTAATGGAGAATTCAAAGAGGAATCCATATCGGATTATCCATATCAATAATCCATATCGATTATCCAATTAAGGTTATCCACAGCGGATGTTATTTGACGATTTTTATTTTTCATAGTTTTTTTAGAGTTAAACAAATACCAAAAGTTAGGAGAAGGCGGATACGATTTTTCGTGTACTGCGATTACTCAAAGTGGCTGGCCATCTGATAGGGGATGGTCGGCCCTTTGTTCCCAAAAGGATTAGAAGATTAAACTCATATGGAGAGAGCAGTGAATATCTGTTTCTGAAGAGCATTAGGTGTTAGCGACGGAACGATTCTTCGCTGAGATACTATATGCCTGCGCTGGATGAGGAAGCTGGCAAAAGGGAGAGGTGTCATGAAGATTTCGTGACCCTCGTATGCACAAGGTGGCTGACTAACCTAAGTCGGCCCCTTGTTTCCATAACTGAGGATTTTATGATTGGAAAAAAACGTAGGATGGCGAAAAAGGCAGCACATGTGGTGATGTTTTTTACTGCACTTTTAACACTGCATGCTGCTGCTGCTTTCGTCAGATTACTCATATTGAGGTAACTCAGTATTGGTAAACCTTCCTTGTTTGTTAACCCAACTTTTTTTCATGGTTAATTTGTTAGTACAATTGTTTTGGTTAATGAAACGGTACGATTCCTCGACTGTTGTTCTGTTTTAAGAGACTGGCCTTAAAAAAGTCAGTCTCTTTTTATTCCAGGTTGCCAGAAACCAGATATGCTAGTATGCATAAGCTAACATCTGCCAGTATGCAATAAGCTAGATATACCAGTATATCATAAGCCAGTTATTCCAGTTATTCCAGTATACAATACTACCAACTAAAAACGGCTGATCCTTTTGGAATCAGCCGCCTAGTATTATGTTGTATTAAATAATCTATTCCTTGATAGTCGGTTCCTTTAATTCTACGGGCTTACCGTTCTTACGAACACGCATATTCAGCAGTTCCACCGCGAAAGAGAAAGCCATGGCGAAGTACACATAGTTCTTCAGGTGTAAAGCGTGTGCCTGCTCTGCATTCCAGCCCTCTACAATGAGGATAGCTCCTACCATCACCAGGAAGGACAAAGCCAGCATTTTCAGCGTTGGATGTTTGTGGATAAAGTCACTGATGCGTGGTGCAAAAAAGAACATGACTATCATCGCGATAACTACCGCAATGATCATCACTGGAATTTGACGGGCCAAGCCCACCGCAGTAATGATACTGTCGAATGAGAATACAGTGTCGATCAGGATAATCTGGCCAACAATATTGGCAAAGGATGCGCCACCTTTTTTGGGACCAGCAGCCGCTGTTTCCTCCTCTCCTTCCAGTTTATGGTGTATTTCCAATGTGGTTTTCACCAACAGGAATAAACCACCACCGAGCATGATAAGATCACGCAGACTGATTCCGTGATCGCCAATAGAGAAGAGTGGATGTACAGCACGAACAATGAAGCCGATGCAAAGCAATAATACAATGCGTATTGCCATACCTGCAAACATCCAGATACGCCTTGCCGCTGGTCGTTTGTCAGCGGGCAATCGGTTCAGTACAATAGATACAAAGATGACGTTGTCTATACCCAGGACGATTTCCATGAGTATAAGCGTGAGCAGACTGATGAGGGACTCAACAGTGAGAAATTGTTCCATATAGGTTTTAGTTCAGAATAAACATGCTACTATCGGCGGAGCCCAGCACAGATCTTCTTCACAATAGTTGGTCCTTCGTAAATGAATCCGGTATATACCTGCACCAGGGATGCGCCTGCATCTAATTTTTCCTGTGCATCCTTTGCAGAAAATATGCCACCTACTGCAATAATGGGAAAATTCCCATTACTTTTTTTGTGAATGTACCGTATTACTTCAGTGGATTTATCTTTTACGGGCAGTCCACTTAAGCCTCCAGCGCCAATAGCAGCGACTTCCGAAGCAGGTGTTAGCAGATCTTCCCTGCTGATAGTGGTATTAGTGGCAACAATACCCGCCAGTTTCGTTTCCTGTACGATTTCTACGATGTCGTCCAGTTGTTCTGTGGTCAGATCTGGCGCTATCTTGAGAAGTATAGGCTTAGGTTTGGGTTGTTGATTATTGAGCATTTGCAGGTGATGCAGTAATTGTTTCAATGGTTCTTTTTCCTGCAATGCACGCAGATTAGGCGTATTGGGAGAGCTGACATTCACTACAAAATAATCCACCACTGGGAAGAGTGCATGGAAACATTTTTCATAGTCACTGATGGCCTCTTCGTTTGGCGTCACTTTATTCTTACCGATATTACCACCAATAATGATATTGGATTTTTTATGCTGTAACCTTTTTGCAGCGGCCACCGCGCCTTCATTATTGAAGCCCATGCGATTAATCAAGGCCTTGTCTGCCGGCAGGCGAAATAATCTCGGTAAATCATTTCCTGGTTGCGCCACTGGCGTAACAGTACCAATCTCCACAAATCCAAAACCCAGACTGGCCAGTTCATCAATGAATTTGGCATCCTTGTCGAAACCGGCTGCCAATCCTACCGGATTGGGAAATTTCAGTCCAAATACTTCGCGTTCAAGGCTTTTGTCTTTTACGCCACAAAAAGCTTCCAGGATTTGTTTGCCCAATGGCAAAGAATAGATTGTTTTCATACCACGCATCACGCTGTGGTGAATGTTTT
This sequence comes from Chitinophaga sp., assembly GCF_019236475.1. Lineage (GTDB taxonomy): Bacteria > Bacteroidota > Bacteroidia > Chitinophagales > Chitinophagaceae > Chitinophaga. Next base: position 769,453 of record NZ_JAFAIX010000013.1, on the reverse strand, counting down.
CCGGCGGATAGCGGAAAAGTATTTTCTTAACTAGATTGTACATGTTGGAGGCAAAGGTAGAAATTTTTATTCCTTTATTGTTGAAGGGAGATCACCTATATTTGCACCTCATCATGTTGGCGCTCCAAACTTTTGAGGAATTGTTCAGGGAAAACCATGCCCACTGTCTTGCTTTTGCGACTCACTATACCGGTGATTCCCATGAAGCGGAGGAAATCGTGCAGCAGGTATTCCTGAAACTATGGGAAAAAAGGGATACTATCGTAATCACCGGTCCCGTAAAGGCATACCTGTTCTCAGCCATCAGGAATGCTGCCATTAGCCAATGGCGAAAAACCGTTGTTAGCAACGAAAAAGAAACCGCCTACGGCCTTTCCCGCGAAGCCGCTACCCAAGCCACCGATGTAAGGGAACTGGAAAAACTATACCACCAGGCCCTGGAAAGACTCCCGGAAAGATGCCGGGAAGTATTTATTCTCAGCAGACATCAGCAAATGAAATATGCCGAAATCGCCGAAACCATGAATATTTCGGTGAAAACAGTGGAAAATCAAATGGGTAAAGCCCTGAAAATTTTGCACCAAGAACTCAAAGAATACCTCCCTTTGCTGGCAATATTCTTGTTCTGAAAAAATATTTCCGGCTACATAGGGGAAAGCCAATAGCAGATGCGTCTATTATAATGCATATGACTGTCATGCTATCATTAAATAGACTTTAAAAACCATAAACTGTATAATGATACCATCGTTTTCTGATGAAGCACTGTATACCTTGCTCTGCAAATATCTGCTGGATGAAGCAGATCAGGAAGAGCGTGCCTGGGTAAACAGTTGGCTCGCAGACCACGAGGATAATGTCCAGTTACTGGAAGCACTCCGGAAAGTACTGGATACGGCCGCTGCTCAACAGTACTCCATGCCAGTCAGCACCGACTCCTCCTGGGACCAGTTGTATAGCCGTATGAACGTGGATGAGAAACTGGCGGATGAGCCAATTTTGACCCCTGTCAGCAATTTCTCCTGGTCTACCTTCCTGAAAGTAGCCGCAGTACTGCTGCTACTAGTAGGCGTTGGCGGATGGTTTCTAGCCACCAGACCTGCCGCCCGCTATAATGGGCCTGTAGCCACCACACTTGCAGACGGTAGTAAAATCGAGCTGAAAGGAGATGCCTCCAGCCTTAGTGTAGCCAAAGGATTTAACGATAAGAACAGAAAAGTGGAGCTGAAAGGTAGCGCCGTTTTTGATATCACTGCTAATCCCGCTCAACCATTTATCGTTTCCCTCGGACATACCGAAGTGAAAGTGCTCGGTACCCGCTTTACCGTAAATTATGAACCCAATAAGTCTGTCCTACAAGTACATGTTAGCAGCGGAAAAGTAATGGTGATAGACCATTCCCGCTCCGATAGCGTTATACTAACGGAAGGTATGCTCCTGCAACAGGATGCTAATAAACCTGATTTTCGTATAGCCGCCCATGTACTGGACCCTGCAAATAAATCCCTGACATTCCGTAACGTGCCGCTGGAAGAAGTATTACAGACAGTAACTGCTGTATATGATGTGAAAGTAGTGGTAGATAATACTTCCCTCCTTAAACTGACTATTAATGCTGACCTGACTGGATCGCCAATTGATAGTGTCATGGAAACCCTCGCCGTAAGTACTTTGGCGCATTGGGAAAAAACAGGCGACAGACAATATCGCATTTATAAGGAGCGATAGTATCACTATAATCTGTACATCATACTTTTAATTTAACCATAATATGTCGTTAGCCGGAAAACTGTTAACGGGCCTGCTGTTATTGTGCATGCCGTTACAGGTTTTGGGTTGGGATTGGCAGACAAGGGTATCGGTAAGTGTAAAGGATCAGCCTATCCAGGCTGTTTGTGAGTTGTTGGAAAAAAATTATGGTATCCGTTTCTCCTATAGTCGGGATCTTGTCAATTTATCCAGGAAAATAACATTAACTGTCCGTCAGCAACGCCTCAAAACGCTGCTGGAAGACCTCTTTACCCCTGATCGTATCCGATTTACCCGGGTAGGAGATCTCATTGTATTACAACCACAAATCCTTTCTACCCGTACTATCAGCGGATATGTACAAGATGCTGTAACTGGGGAAAAACTGCCTGGAGCAACCGTTTGGTCGCCCTCCTTGAAGCAAGGCACTGTTACCAATCAATTTGGTTTTTTTAGTTTTACGACCACCGCAGATACTAGCGCGGTGATTATTTCATATATAGGGTATCAATCCAAATGGCAACAACTACCTTCCCATAATACGCTCCTAAATGTTGCACTGGAATCCACCACCAATCTCCAAGAGGTAGTCGTGAGCGCTGCAGAAGGCCATAAACTGCAAAACCAGACTCAGATGAGTAAGGTGAATATCAACAGTGCAGATGTTAGGGCCCAACCGAAATTACTCGGAGAAGCGGATCTGCTACGAACTTTACAGGCCATTCCTGGTGTCAGTGGCGGTATGGATGGGATTTCAGGAATACATGTGAGAGGTGGAAGTCCGGATCAAAACCTTATCCTGCTGGATGGTTCACCTATATTCAACTTCTCTCATTTCTTCGGGGTATTCTCGTTGCTGAATGCGGATTTAGTGAAATCTACGGATCTGTATAAAGGCGCGTTCCCGGCTCGTTTTGGAGGGCGACTCTCCTCTGTATTAGATATCACCTTGAAGGATGGTGATATGAAGCAGTTGCATGGCGATGTTGCCATCGGTTTGATCGCTGCTAAATTTGATCTGGAAGGGCCCCTCATCAAGGATAAAACATCTTTTATTGTCAGTGCAAGAAGGTCGTACCCAGACCTGTTGTATAATACGGTGGTCAGCCTGAAGGATGGAAATACAAATTCCTCCCTGCTGGCTTATTTCTATGATGTGAATTTGAAAGTCAATCATATCTTTTCTCCGAAAGACAGGATCTTTCTCAGCTACTATAAAGGAGAGGATAAGTTGAGTGTTAAAGAGGCCGAAGATGGTTCCCCCATCGATACCACCCGCATCAATACACAGTTTAACCATTTCCAGATGGGATGGGGGAATATCGTTGCAGCATTGCGTTGGAACCATATTTTCGGACCAAAGCTATTCTCCAATGTTAGTGTGAACTACTCCCAGTATGCCTTTAACACGGAAGTGGGCTATAAATATTCCATTCCAGCTATCAATGAAGTAGGTGATCAGTATGGTCGATATTATTCGCGGATGGAAATTGGTGGTTTGAAGGTGGATTTTGATTACAGGCCAGAACCCAAGCACAGCATGCGTTTTGGGACTGCTATTAATACACATTATTTCCGACCTTCCGTTTCTTCCTTTGTGGATAAAGGTAGTAATGTTACTCCGCTGGACACCGCTACCAACGGTCCCAGAAATACGGCTGTAGAGATGCTGTTGTATGCGGAAGATGATTGGCAGTTGCTGCCTTCCTTATATGTTAATATAGGGCTGCATGCTTCCGCATTTATGGTGTCTGGACGGTTGTATCATAGTTTGCAACCCCGTATGGGCCTGCGTTACATGTTGCCGAACAACTGGGCGCTCAAAGCAGCTTACACACAGATGAATCAATATATTCACCTGCTCTCCAATAATGGGACTGCATTACCTACTGATATCTGGGTGCCATCTACGGATAAAGTAGGCCCTATGAGCTCTCAACAAGTGGCCCTGGGGATTGGTAAAACCACTCGTGAACAAGCATGGGAATTCTCCATGGAAGGGTATTACAAAACGATGTCTAACATGATCGAATATACGGAGCCGACAGGTTTGCTGACGACAGACGTATTGCGCTGGGATCGGAATGTTAGCATTGGGAAAGGATGGAGCTACGGCGGAGAACTGATGATTACCAGAAAGAAAGGTAAACTGACAGGCTGGTTGGGATATACGCTGGCCTGGAGCAACAGACAGTTCCCAGATATCAACAATGGCCGCATCTTTCCTTATAAGTACGACCACCGGCACGATATTGAATTACTGTTGAATTATGAGATTAACAAAAACTGGGAATTCTCCGCGGCGTGGAGGTTTACCTCCGGCGCACCGCTTACCTTGCCTGTAGCGAGCTATGAAGGCATTGAAACCGGGTCTCCCTGGGACCCTGCTCCCAGCAACACTTCCCCGGTGGATAAGTATACATCCCGGTATAATTACAGAATGGAAAACTCGCACCGACTAGATATTGGCGTCACCTGGGTGAAACAGAAAAAACGATGGAGTCGCAGTTGGAACTTCAGCATCTTTAATGTCTATAACCAGCAAAATCCCTTCTACTATTTCGTGAAGAAAGATGATGGCGCAAAACAACGTTATCTCTCTAAACTGGTTATACTACCACTACTCCCTAGTATTACCTACAGTGTAAAATTCTAATGCAAATGAAGAACCGAATCATTTTCATATATGCGTTGACGTTACTATTGCTCGCAGGTTGCGAGCGAAAAGTGGATGTTGCATTTTCCTATGAAGGGAATAAACTGGTGGTCAATAGCCTGATCCAGGCTGATAGTACTATTTATGTCAGGGTAACAAAGAGTGTTCCGGTAAATGTTTATAATGATGCCGACTTTCGCGAGGTAGAGCATGCGAATGTCAATATACAGGACGATAAAGGGAACACCATCCCTGTTACCTACAAGAATATTCTCGGTAACAATTATTTCGTGTCTTCCCAAACTGCTACCACTGGCATAAAATATACCATATCAGCGTCTGCTCCTGGTCTTACGCCTGTATCCGGCACGGATACCCTGCCTGCCCCACCGCAAGTATACGGAGCTGCCGCACAACGAACTTTTAGTCGTGTCACTTTCGGGCTAAAAGACTATCCGATGGCGGAGAACTACTATCGGATTCGTTTATTCCATGCCGATAGTAATGGCGCTATCCTGTCTGGTATGTTGTTCCGGCTGGACCCTGCTTTTAATAATAATGTGGTAGACATCATCTCCTCGGCCCCAGCCGCCAATCTCATTATGAGCGATAAACGCTTTGATGGCAGAGAACTCACCTTCGTTTTACAGACACAAGATGCCCTGACTCCCACCAGTTATCTAGTGGTGGAAGTCACAACACTGACCTACAACGCCTATCAATACCTGAAAAGTGTTGCTGCTCAACAACAAAATGTAGGAGGTATCGTATCTGAGCCAGTGAGAGTTTTCTCAAATGTATTGGACGGTTATGGTATCGTAGCTGGCATAAACGCTAGAAGATTGCTGTTTAAAGTTGACTAAATAGGTAGCAAATTTTTATTCCTCTTCTGTTCCATTGTTCATCGCTTCATGAATGGCATTGGCCATCTGTACGGACTGACTGATGATTACCCGCTGCAATTGTTTACTGTCTTCCGGCGATAATTCCCGCGATGCCGGATAATGCCTAGCTATTAGCTCATTTGCCGCAGCAACAAGACCATCCTGCATATTGACGATTCTTAAGTGTTCCTCCATAGCATCCTGAAAATCTGGTGAAAAAGGATCTAATATCTCATCCCAATCCATGTGAATAGCAAATTACTTTTGCGCGTATAACACATAAAAGAAAAATTAGTTGAACAACGAACTATATTTTTTCAATCGATTTATCTAGTGCCGGTATTGGGGCTATTTGTTTGTGTATGAACCTTTTCTGGGAACGTGTGTTGTCTTATCGGCGCCCCAAATGCATAAATTTTAGTGTTCGCTCTTTGGATCTCGTCCTATTCCCCAATGGGTGCTACTATGAAACCCCAAACAGAAAATCCGCAACACTAAACAAGGACAACATGCGCAAACAATTGTGCTATATCAACTATAAGGTTGCTCTAATCGTACTGCTTTCCCTGCTGCCACGTATGGTATCCGCCCAGGCGAAACTGGACAGCCTTATCAGGAGAATAGACAGTCTCGAAGCTAAAATGAACCAGGTGCAAGGACGTATTATACGTCAGATGCCTGCCAGTAGAACGGAAACAAGAAGCGCCCTCGAAGCTGGAAAGCTCGGCGGCTTTGTGGTGGCGGATTTTAGGAATACGAAACTAACTATTGGCGGTTTTATTCAGGCGGATTTTATCTATGATTTTAAAGAACCGGGAAATATACATGCATTTGTCCCGTCTTCTATACCCATCAATAATTCACCAAAGGGCGTACTTAATTTTTCACCAAGACAGACCCGCCTGGGCATTGGTTCAGAGTCTGATACCAAATTAGGAAAACTGAAAACGATCCTGGAATTTGACCTGTTTAATCCTGATGGCACCTCTGTGCCGAGGCTTCGTCATGCATGGGGACAAGTGGGCAGATGGGGGGCAGGTCAATACTGGTCCACATTCATGGACATTGATGCTTTTCCCAACATATTAGATTACCAGGGCCCAAATGCGATGGCAATTTCCAGGCAGATACAAGTCCGTTATACACAACCGCTTACCTGGAAATCGAGTTTGGCTTTCAGTTTTGAAAATCCCGGCAGTGATGTGAAATACCCCGCTGATTCAGGACTTTCCGTCCGTACCATATTTCCGGATTTCGTTGCACAGTATCGCTACAATTTCACAGATATCACACATTTCCAATTGGCAGGCTTGCTACATCCAATCAGCTACGATGATGTATTGAAGCGGGACCATTCTAGTATTGGCTGGGGCTTCAACCTGTCCGGTTCAGTGGAGGTGAATGAGCGCATCAAAGATAATTTCGATTACCAGGTAGCCTATGGGCAGGGAATCGCCCGATATTTCAATGACCTGGCCGGTAGTGGACATGATGCCGTAGCGAAAAGCAAAGCTAGTATTGAGGTGCTCCCGCTATTTGCTGCGATGCTATTTTATGAACATTGGTGGAGCGACGAACTCAGTTCTGAGCTAGGTTATAGTTATCTGAAACTGGAACAACAACGTTTTCTGCCAACCACGGATTTTAGTTCCTCACAATATGGCGTACTGAATTTGCTCTATTATCCATCTGCTTTTGTGAAATTTGGGCTCGAATTTTTATACGGCAAACATACTACGATCGATAAGCAACATAGCGATAATAGTAGGCTGCAGGTATCTATGATGTACAAATTTTAAAATACCTTTTATGAAAAAAATGAACGCTCTCTTTTGTGTACTAATATGTACACTGTTGTTTGTCAACAGCACGCTGGCACAAAAGAGTAAAGCGCCTCTTACGGAAGCGGCTATACGTAGTGCAGTGAATGAGGCTTATGAAAAGTTTAAGTCGGCCCCTGGAGGAGAGAATGCTAGTTATATTCCCTACCTGGCAGGTGTGGACCCTAAGTTATATGGTATTGCCGTATGCACGGCAGACGGAAAAGTATATGAAGTTGGCGATACAAAATATGAGTTTGGTATTGAGTCTATTTCCAAAGTTTTCGTACTGGCGTTGGCGATGGAAGACCGAGGCGCTCAGGCCATACAAGATAGCATCGGCGTCAATGCTACTGGGATGCCTTTCAATTCCGTACTGGCGATAGAGTTAGAACCGGCCAGAGCGGTAAATCCATTGGTGAATGCTGGCGCGATGGCCACCAATAGTTTCGTCAAAGCCCCTAACAGCGCAGCGAAATGGACTAAAATTGATGACATTTTCGCCAAATTCGCCGGCCGTCGCTTGCCGGTGATAGATAAGCTTTATGCCTCTGAAACTGCCACCAATCAGCATAATCGCGCTATTGCATGGTTGCTGTATTCTTATGGTAGATTTTATGATAATGTAGATGAATCGGTGGATTTATATACGAAAGCCTGTTCTTATGGTTCCAATGCGCGAGATCTGGCGGTAATGGCGGGTACATTGGCCAATAACGGTGTTAACCCTATTACAAAACAACACGTTATTAAAGCGGAGTATTGTCCTAAAATATTAGCCACTATGATAACAGAAGGCTTGTATGATTCTACCGGCGATTGGGTATATCATACTGGCGTACCAGGTAAAAGTGGTGTTGGTGGAGGTATTATTGCGGTGGTACCCGGTAAATTGGCCATCGCTGTGTTTGCTCCCCCCTTGGATAAAGCCGGAAACAGTGTGAAAGGGCAACTGGCTGCAAAATATATTGTGGATAAACTGGGCCTTAACCTGTTGGACGGCAGATAATAATTTTTAATACCGCCAACTGTCCGCAATGGTAGTCGACTGACAAAAAAATGTCAGCTATTCCGTAATTTCATAGAACAAGTTCTCACCATAACAAGTTTTATAATTATGGATGTAAAGGATTATTACAAAATATTAGGCGTAGAGAAGAGTTCGACCGCAGAACAGATAAAGAAGGCTTATAGAAAATTGGCCGTGAAATACCATCCTGACAAGAATCCAGGAGATAAAGCAGCGGAAGATAAATTCAAGGAAATCAACGAAGCATATGAAGTACTGAGTGATGCCGAAAAACGTAAAAAATACGATCAGTTCGGAGAAAACTACAAGTACTATGAACAGCATGGTGGCCGTCCGGAAGATTTTGACTGGTCGCAGTATGGTGGCGGCGGCGGAGGAGGACATACCTATTCCTATTCGGGAAATATGGAAGATATGTTTGGGGGAGAAGGCCATTTCTCGGATTTCTTTGAACAACTTTTTGGCAGGAGCTTTTCGGGAGGTGGTCGCCGCCAACAGCAGTCGTCCCGTGGAAGAGATGTACAAGCCACCATGGAAGTGAGCTTGGAGGATGCGTACAATGGAGGCACCCGACAAGTAGAAGTAAGTGGTAGCCGACTCAATATTAAGTTAAAACCGGGCCTGTATGAAGGGCAAGTGATCCGTTTGAAGGGAAAAGGTACTCCCGGCCGTAAAGCAGGCGAAAATGGGGATCTGCTGATCACTATTCAACTGGCGCCACATCCGGGATATGAGCTGAAAGGGAAAGACCTGTATGCAGATGTGGCGGTACCGCTCTATACAGCCGTATTGGGAGGGAAAATTACCGTGCCTACGCCTGGAAGTGCCCTGCATATGAATATTCCGGCTGGCACCGATAGCGGAAAAGTATTCCGACTGAAAGGAAAAGGTATGCCAGCATATGATAACAATGGCACTGCCGGGGACTTGTACATAAAATCAGTGGTACATATCCCTACCAAACTGACGGAAAAAGAAAAAGAACTGTTTCAGCAACTTTCACAACTAAATGGTAACAGCCATGCTTAAACTATTTGATTACTTGGAAGATTTTGTCGCAACAGAGCGCATCTCGCACTTGCATCATCCACCCTTGCCCTATACGGCCAGTGAAATCCTGAAAGAGCTGGGCTATGAAGAACTGGGGATGCTACAGGAGCCGCTGGACCGTGCCATGCATGCCTGTGCGGCGCTGAACATACCGGTGGACTACAACTTCAAAAAAGTTTACTGCTTTAAAGACGGCGAAATGATGACCGATTGGCAACTCTCCGAGTTGGCCTCTTATCTCTTTATGATCAACTGCAATCCATTAAACCCAGTGGTTGCCAAAGCACAACTGATATTCATGATGAAAGACAGCGTATGAGAGATGTAAACAGGACCGGAGTACTTATAGTGATCATTATGGGAACTATCATGGCAGGGATAGATTCCAGTATTGTAAATATTTCTCTTCCTGTAATGAGTCGGCAGTTCAACTGTACCCTCGATGAAATAGAATGGGTCATCACTGTGTACATGTTGAGTTTCTCCGTGCTCATGCCTTTGACCAACTGGTTGAAAAACCGTATTGGATTCTTTAACCTGTATCTAGGCGCTATTATCATTTTTACTATCGGGTCCTTACTTTGCGCACTCTCCGATAATTTACCTTCCCTTCTGGCTGCCCGCATTTTACAAGCATTAGGAGGAGGCGCCATGGCGCCTACCTCCATGGCTATTATCTCTTATATTTTCCCCTCGCGGGTACGAGGCACTATTCTCGGATGGTGGGGACTGGGCAACCTCGTAGGACCCGCCATAGGCCCTACGCTGGGTGGGATATTGACGGAAAAATTCGGCTGGCCGTCTATCTTTTATATTAATTTACCAATCGGTATACTGACTGTTTACATGGCCTTTAAATACCTGGGCATACTGCGTAAGCAGCCACGGGTAAAGCTACCTTTTGATTTGGCTGGATTTAGTATGCTGACCATCTTTTTGGTATGTCTCCAATATGGGATTGCAAAAGCTGAGCGGGTGGGCATCACGTCTCCCCAAATCCTCTTTACACTCGCTATCGCCTTCATCGCATTAATCGCTTTTATCATTGTTGATCGCAGGGTGAAGACCCCGATTATGGATTTGGAGTTATTCAGCAATTATTCATTTGTCAGTTGTATACTGGTGACGATCTCGCGGGCGGCAGCCCTGTTTGGCGGACTATTCCTGATGCCTTTCCTACTACAGGAACAGATGGGTTATTCAGAAGGTATGTCTGGGTTGTTGATTCTTCCCAACTCCGTATTTATGGCCGTTTTGATGCCTTTTGCAGGGAAGTGGTCCGATAAACATGGTAGTAGGGAAATATCCCTTGCCGGGATTTTATTGCTAGCACTATCCATGTTTCTCTTTGCCGGATTGGATAAAGGGAGCGGCATCAACTCCGTCATCATCACCATGACGATACGCGGATTGGGAATGGGATTATTACTGGCGCCCCTGAACGCTGCCACACTCAGTGCGGTAAGGCCTGCAGAGGTGACCATGGCATCCAGTATTAGTACCTTGATGCAACAGGTAGGCGGCGCGCTGGGCATCGCCATGCTGGCGATTATCACGCAAGACACTTACAACAAGCATATCCTCGAAGGACTTCCAAATATGCAAGCGCATCATTTCGCATTGAAGCAAGGGTTTCATATATCCATGGTGATACTATTGATAACCCTGATACCAGCCTGGTTTATGCCTCGTAGAAATGTTGTGCGTACTACAGGAGGAGATGAAGCCCATATCGATACTTAAGAATATAATTTATCTTGCCTTATCTTTTCAGTGATGCCCATTAGCACTAAAAAACGCATTTTGATGATCGATGATGACGAGGATGATTTCTTTCTCGTCAATGCCCTGTTGCAGGACATTTCGCCGGATCAGTATTTGCTGGAATGGGCATCGTCCTATCAGAAAGGAATGGACGCTATTGCCCGGCAGCAGCATGATTTGTACCTGGTGGATTATCGCTTGGGTAGTCATACGGGCATCGATATACTGAAGTATTTTCATGTACTGCGATATGAAGCACCGGTGATACTATTTACTGGTAAAGGTGATTACCAGATTGATAATGAAGCCATGGCGGCCGGTGCGTCTGAATATCTGGTGAAGAGCGAAATTACGGCTACCTTACTGGAACGGGCTATCCGTTATACCTTGGATAAATATGCGCATCTCCACGAGATCGCGAAAAGTGAAAAGCGATATTTCAGCATTTTTGAAAAATCGAATGACCTGATTTTGCTGGTAGACAGACATCAGCGAATTATGGCTGCAAACCCCGCAGCTATTCGACTATTTGGCTATGACGAAAACGTATTATACAGTTTCCATTTAAGTAGATTATTTGCAGTTACGGAAGACGCGGTTGCCTTTGACAGCAAAAACCTCTCGCAGCACGGAATTATTCAGCAAGAATACGTGCTCCGCAATCGGGTAGGTCAATTATTGGATGTGATGATGAGTATTTCCATGCTGGATGAAAAGAACGATCAATATCTATGCATCATCCAGGATATCACTGCACGTAAACAAAAAGCCAGGGAAAAACAGCAACAAGAAAAATTCGCGATCACCGGAAGGATCGCGCGCGTAGTAGCGCATGAAGTGAGGAACCCGTTGACAAACATTTTGCTGGCCACTTCTCAATTAAAAATGGAGCCCTTGGCAGAAACAGATGAGGCACAGTTGTACCTGGATATTATGGAGAGAAACTGCCAACGCATTAATCAGTTAGTGAGTGCCTTGCTGGAATCCACAAAAATGGTGGAGTTAACTATGAAACCCGTGCTCTTGAATAGTTTACTAGAGAAAGCATTACAACTAGCTGCGGATAGATTGCAGTTAAGTAATACGAGGGTAGTAAAAGAATTGACAGACAAACCGTTGGAAATACTTGCAGATGAGGATAAGTTGGTGATAGCATTTTTGAATATCATTATCAATGGAATAGAAGCAATGACGCCGGGAGAGGGCGTGCTGGAAATCAGTTCTGTCGTGGAAAACAAGACGGTTATTATTCGTATATCCGATAACGGTAGTGGTATACCGGAAGAGAACCTCAATAAATTATTCGAGCCCTTTTTTACTAGTAAAACAAAGGGTACTGGATTGGGATTAACGGCTACCCAAAATATCATACTGAATCACAAGGGATTAATAAGTGTTAAGAGTAAACCTGGTAAAGGAACTAGCTTCTTTATCACGATTCCTTTGTTGCCCTGATTTGAAAAAAAAATATAAATTGCCAAAATATACACTATCTTTCCAGCCGATTTTATACCTACTTCGTTTTAGCCACCCTAAAGAAAAGCTCCGCGTTACTCATGCTTGCAGCATTTGAGATTCGCTTACAAGATCAAAATCAATAATTTAAGTACCAACCAATAGCATGCAGGTCATGCCTGTGTCCTTATTGGCTATTCATCCGACTATGCACCAACTTTACGTACATTGTCTGAGAAAGCGATCTATCCTTTCTCTAGTGTTGCTCCTGTTATCGTTTCTTTCTGTAGTTAGCACTGCTAATGCTGCACGTAGAACAGTTCCTGCAATTGTGCAGGTACAGGGCCCCAACAGCGGAAATTATAAGAAAGGAGATAAACTCCGATTCGCTGTCACCTTTAATACGCCAGTGAAAATTACTGGTGTTGCCAAAATCCCCATAACATTGACGAGCGGCACCCGTTACGCGCAAAATGAAATAGACCTGGTAGGCGGTACTGTACAGTATTTCAGCTATGTTATTGCGCCCGGCGATGATATGAGTGGAACTGTTTCTTGGGGTAATTACATAGATCTATCGTCAGGGTTAATCAAAGATTTAAATAGTACGGATGCGCTGGATGTAGGCAAATATTATTTCCCGGCAGCAACGCCATTGCAGGTAAGTAATGTAGTCATTGATGGTACGCCACCGACAGCTAGTACATTTACTACTAATGGTGCTATCAATGTGCCTAATACCAATGCTGCCTTAACTTTCAATGTCGTTTTCAGCGAACCGGTGATGAATGTGACCAATGCTGGATGGATCGCTTCTGGTAGTAATAAAGTGACTACTGGCGGTTTTACCATTGCGATGAATGCAGATAAGAAAACGGGTCTTGCTACATTTACCAACGTAGTCAATACAGATCCCAGTGCCGTGTCCACTTTTGGTCTGGTGCTAAAAGCGGCGCTCTGTGGTATTACAGACCTTGCAGGAAACCCATTGGGATTCGATGTTCCCAGTAACTCTTATTACCTCGATAAAGCGCCGGAAATTGGGCCGATGCCTACTATTACTGTTGTTGGAGGGAAAACGAATGTCAATGGCCCCTTTAGTATTAATATCACTTTCGACAAGTCTGTTACAGGCGCTTTTGATCCCACTAAATTATTAGCTTCTAACGCCAGCGCTACCTTTACTGGTACGGCAGTTGGCGGTCCCTACACCTATACTATCACCCCCAATGCTTCGCCAGTTGCAGGGACTATTACCCTGCAACTGCAGGCGAATGCCGTCAGCGGACAAACAGGAACACCTAGTAGCGCTTCCGCACCTGTCACTGTTAATTATGATTTACAGCGACCTACTGTTACCATTACGCCCAATGTAGATTTTATAGCAAAGCTATTTAAGCCTGTAATTACTTTCAGCAAACCTGTAACAGGTTTGACTTTGAGCGGATTGACAGGCACTAACGGCACACCCACATTAACGGAAATTTCTCCGTTCGATCATACTACTTACCAAGTAAGTTTTTCACCAGTAGCAGATGAAACAGATATCACTTTTGGTGTAATAGATAATGCCGCTACTGATAATTTTGGAAATGGGAATATCGCTAATTCCATTACCTATCACTATGATGTGAAGCCGCCAGTAGTGTCTAAAATTGTGGCATTGATTACCGGTCCTACTAATGGTACTACCGGTTCCTTCCAGGTTACTTTCAGCGAAAATGTGCAACCACCTGCTGCTACTGACTTTGCGGCCGTAATGTCTGCTGGATTAACTGGTGCAACCGTAACTGCTGTTACGCAGATTAGTCCTACTACTTACCAGGTAGACTTCGGCAATATTGCTGGAGATGGTAACCTACAGTTACAAATACCTGTGGGTAATAATATCAAGGATCTGAGCGGAAATTTGTTGGTGGGGCCGATTGTTAGCAGTGCTTATATTACGTATGATCATACTGCACCAATACTCACCTTACCAACCGCCACCACTTTTAACGCACCTTTTACTTTCGTATATACGTTCAATGAACCTGTAGTCATTGGGAATACATCTTCTGTCACCTGGACGAATGCAACTGTTTCCGCCATTACACAGGTGGATGCTACGCATTATCAGCAAACAGTAACGCCTACGGCTATAGGGAATTTTTCTGTAAATGTGCTGGCAGACGCATTTCATGATATTGCCGGAAATCCTTTAGCACAGGCGTATTCATTTACAGCTACCTATAATAATACGATACCTACTGTCACGCTTTCCGGACCAGGTTCCTATAATAGTCCGTTTACCATTAATGTACACTTATCCGCAGCATTGACACCAACGCTAGATGTATCTTTTTTTTCCATCACTAATGGTACGATAAGCAATATAGCACCTACTTCTGCTGTGGATTATACATTCGTGGTAACGCCAAATATGGCCGGGCCTATAACTGTTTTTATGAAGGCGGGTATGGCTACCAATGGATTTGGCGTATCCAATGCCCAATCCAATATGCTCACTTGGACTTACGACCCATTACCATTCAATATAAATCTGACAGCCCCAGTAAATGCCATCAACACGTTTGATGTTACGGTGAATCTCACGAAACCAGTATCGCAATTAACTACATCTAACCTAAGCATTACAAATGGTACTGTAACAAATATTATCAAAGTTTCGGATCAGGAATATACCGTGACTGTAGGTATAACATCAACTGGCGCTGTAACTGTAACTGTTCCTGCGAACCAGTTTACGGATGCTGTAGGTAGGCCCAATGCACAAGGAGGGCCCATTACTGTTAATGGTGTGTTGAATCATGCTCCAACGGATATTGCGCTAGATAATAGCACCATAGCGGAAAACAAAGCAATCGGTACGCTCATAGGGAATTTCAGTACTACAGATGTTGATCCTGGGAATACATTCACTTATACTTTGAGCGGCGCAGATGCAGCCAGCTTTGCAGTGAATGGTAGTCAGTTGATATCCAATGTGGTATTTGATTACGAAGTAAAATCTTCCTATCAGGTTACTGTTACTGCAACAGATAATTATGGCGCTTCCTTTACTAAGACCTTTACCATTACTGTTCTGGATGCCAATGAGCCCCCAACGGATATTACGCTGAGCAATAGTAGCATTGATGAATTCAAGCCACAAGGTACGTTGGTTGGTACGCTCAGCACCACTGATCCTGATGCTGGCGATACATTTACTTATACATTTGCCGGTGGTGCAGATGATGCTTCGTTTAGCATTGTAGGCAATCAGTTGAAATCTAATGCAGTATTTAATTACGCCCTCAAGAATACATATCAGATTAAGATTAAAGTAACTGATGTTGGTGGATTGAGCTTCATGAAGGATTTCGTAATAACTGTTATCGCTACTGTGCCAACAAGTATCAGTTTGGATAATACCACTGTTATTAATGGTTCTCCTGTCGGTACATTGGTAGGTAATCTTTCCGCTACCAGTCCAATTCCTGGAGATAATTTAACTTATGGATTCGCTGGTGGCCCGGATGATGCCTCCTTTACCATTGTGGGCAATCAGTTGAAAGTAAATACTGTAGTTGATTACGCCACGAAAAATACCTATAATATCGCGATTTACGTATCCGGTTCCGGCGGCACTTTCTCCAAACCTTTCGTCATAAAGGTGATTAACCATGCGCCAACGGATATCAACCTTGATAATACTGCTGTTCCAGAAGGATCTGCAGTGGGCACTACCGTAGGAAATTTAACAGCAACAGATGTAGATGCGGGAGACACGTTTACTTACACCTTCGCAGGCGGCACAGATGACGGTGCATTTACCATTTCTAATAATCAGCTAAAAACGGCTGCCGTATTCAATTACGCGACGAAGAACACTTATAATATCAAAATTAAAGTGACCGATGCCGGTGGATTGAGCTACACCAAAGATTTCGTGATAACCGTTACGAAAGTGAACCATGCGCCAACGGATATCAGTCTGGATAATACGGCTGTTCCAGAAGGTTCCGCCGTTGGAACTACTGTAGGAAATTTAACAGCAACAGATGTAGATGCGGGAGACACGTTCACTTATTCCTTCGCAGGCGGCACAGATGACGGTGCATTTACCATTGTTAATAATCAGCTAAAAACGGCAGCCGTATTCAATTACGCGACAAAGAGCACTTATAATATCAAAATTAAAGTAACGGATGCCGGTGGATTGAGCTACACCAAAGATTTCGTGATAACCGTTACGAAAGTGAACCATGCACCAACGGATATCAGTCTGGATAATAACAAAGTGCCAGAGGGCTCCGCTATCGGTACTGTAGTAGGTAATTTTACTGCAACCGATCCAGATGCCGGAGATACATTTACATATTCCTTTGCAGGTGGTACAGATGATGCGCAGTTTACTATCAGCGGCAACCAGTTGAAAACGGCTGCTGTGTTCAATTACGCGACGAAGAATACTTATAGTATCAAGATTAAAGTGACCGATGCCGGTGGATTGAGCTTTACGAAAGATTTCACGATCAATGTTACAAGTACGAACAGTGCACCTACCAATATTACCCTTGATAAAAACACGATCCTGGATAAAGCGGCTGTAGGAACATTAATCGGTAGCTTCTCTGCTACTGATCCGGATGCGGGTGAAACCTTCACCTGGGCATTTGCCGGCGGACCAGATGATGCACAGTTTAAACTGACAGGTAATCAGTTGTTCTCTAATGCTGCAATTAACTATCTGCAGAAGAGCAGTTATACCGTTCGTATACGCGTTACCGATCACGGTGGACTGACCTTTGAAAAAGATTTCGTTATCAACGTACTGTTTATAAACCAGCCGCCAACTATCGATCCGGTGACAAATCAGGTGGCGTGTGATGGCCATCAAGCGCAGGAAATCAAGCTAACAGGACTGAGCGCAGGACCTGAAACAAATCAAAATATCACCATTGTGGCTACTAGTAGCAATGATTTCTTCGAAAGCCTGACTACCCGTGATAATAAAGATGGTACTGGTGCTATCCGCTATACTTTAAAACAGAATATCAGCGGTACTACTACTATTACTGTGCTGGTACGTGATGATGGCGGCACTGCCAATGGCGGTGTAGATCAAAAAATCATCACCTTCCAGTTATTGGTAAATGAATTACCTGATGCGAAGATTGTGAGCGATATAGCCAATC
The DNA here is from genome assembly GCF_019236475.1 of Chitinophaga sp. Taxonomy (GTDB): domain Bacteria; phylum Bacteroidota; class Bacteroidia; order Chitinophagales; family Chitinophagaceae; genus Chitinophaga. Next base: position 751,865 of record NZ_JAFAIX010000013.1, on the reverse strand, counting down.
CGGTGCCTGCCGGAAGTATCGTACACCTGACCGCCAGCGGCGGAGTGAGCTACCAGTGGGGAGAAGCGCCTGGCATTGTGGATGGTAAAAACACCGCTACCCTCACCATTAAACCAGAAGCTTCCAGTACTTACCTGGTAACAGTTACTAACAGTAACGGCTGTACGGTAACAACAGATTTCAAACTGGAAGTATCAGGGGAAGTAAAGGTAGAAGCTACCAACCTGGTTACTCCAAACGGCGATGGTATCAATGATCGTTGGATGGTGAAAAATATCTCCAGGTATCCGAATAATGAAGTGAGAATTTTTGACAGGGCAGGAAGACTGGTATACAACCGTAAAGGCTATGCCAATGAATGGGATGGTACACTGAACGGCCATCGCCTGGCAGAAGGTACTTATTACTATCTACTGGACCTTGGTAACGGTCAGGTGGTGAAAGGATTTATCACTTTAATTCTTCAACAGTAAACCTATTAAACCGATGCTGAATAGTAAGTTTATTCGATTTGTGGCCATCAGTATAGTATTTACTGTCTGCCAAATGTATACTGCCTTCGGGCAGGATTGGTCTAAGGGAACAGCGCCGCTGCAGCCTTTGGGTAGCCAGTATTTTCAGAACCAGTACCTGGCGAATCCGGCTTTTGCTGGGATTGACACGGGGCTACATATCAATTTATCCTATCGCGGGCAATGGAGCGATGTGCCAGGATCCCCAGTAACCAAGGCTGGTACGGCAGATTACTACGTAGGAAATAGGGTAGGCGCAGGTTTGAATGTTTTTAATGATAAGGCTGGGTTGATTAACCGGACAAAAGTGAGTGCCACTTATGCCTACCATCTCCCACTGAATGCATCCGGAAAAGATATGCTGCACTTTGGTTTGTCTTTGGGAATTAATTCAGAACGCTTAGATAGATCTGCTATTGTTGGGGAGACGAATGACCCTACTATCGGAGGGTTCAATCGTAGAGACAATTATTTCGAGGTTGACTACGGTATGGCCTATACGAATCACAACCTGACATTACAAGCGGCGGTGCCGAATATCATGAATTACTTGCGCAAGGATGATAATAAGACCGTAGATGCCACTACGTTATACGCAGCGGCTTCTTATAAAATTGAATTAAGTGATGCGGTGCCATATATAGAACCGAAGGTATGTTTTAGAGGGGTTCGCGGTTACGATAACCTGGTGGATATCGGAGCGAATGTCGTCTTCCTACAAAAATACTTAAACGTATTTGGTATGTATCATACCAGTAAGAACTTTACGGTAGGGGCTGGTTTAAATTACAAGTCGCTCGCCGGTTTCCAGGTGATGTATACCACTCAGACAGCAGGATTGAAGAATTACACCAGTGGTGCCCTGGAAATAGGCCTGGTAGTACATCTTTTCAGATAATCAGTCAAGATATATCTATTTAGAAAACCCAGGATAAGCAGTCGCCACCGTGCGACTGCTTTTTTATTGGTATCTTTGTGATCAATTTGGTAACCCATTGAAAAAAGTGATAATCTTTTTTGCATTCTGATTCCTCTTCTAGCTTACTGAATTATAGCGACTTATATATCTAGCATTTGGATACTAGTACTGTATTACTCGTGTTGCCGTGCGCGCACTGGGTATTTTCGGGCATGGCGGAAAAAAATGAAAATATAGCAAAGCAGTTCGGTGCCAACCTTAGGAAAATAAGGAAGGGGCAGAATCTGACTCAAGTAGACGTCGCTTTTGACGCGGAACTGGAGCCAAGCTATATGACGCGCCTCGAAAATGGCCGAAGTGAGCCAAGTTTGAGTACTATCCTGGTACTTGCCAAAGCATTGAAAGTAAAAGTGACGGAGCTTCTGGAAGGAATTGAGATTTGAGTCAATCGCCAATAGAAATCTTAAAAATCACTATAGCAGCGGCTAACAAGTAAAACTAGGGTTGGTTATTTTGAATCTTTAAGGGTCATATATTTATTTTTCATAACAGGTCACATAATAGGGAAATGGTTTGGTTCCCTGCTGTTCGTTAATCCGCCTCATCTGCTCATCCACGATTAATTGCTCCGTATACCCCGCTTTTGGAAAGTACTTCGCATCAACTGTCAGTGTAATTGTGATCATTGAAACTGCATTTTGCTCCAATTCTTGTAATTCTTTGAAAAATTTTGAAATAATGATATTTAATTTCTCGTCGTTTTTCATGTCTTTTTGCATGAATGTAAGCATTTTATAGATATTGTACAATTGTGCTAGTTCGATAGTGCTCATTCTGTAATCCTAGTGCTATGTAATTTACAAGCATGGCAAATAAACCAGATATAACCGAGGAAATGCTAGAGGAAAAGTTCCTTGAAATAATCTGTAATTTCAATACTATTCTGAAAGAAAGAAATATCCAACAAGATGATTTCGCTCATGACGTGGGAATTGAGCCTTCCTATATGAATAAGATCCTGAACGCCCACAAAAATCCAGGCTTAAGGATTGTGATAACTATGATATTAGTATTAGAATTGAGGGCGGCAGATCTTATCGATAAAATTCCGCCCCCAGATGTGTTACTCGATTTCAAACAATCGCTGGCGGATAAGCGTCTGCGAAAGGAGGAAAGAAGAGATCAGAAAATAGACACTGGAAAATAACATTAATGCAATTCCCCACAGCCCAAGCTGAAAGAAGGTTTTAATATCAATCAACGAGTTTGCTCCCGCAATAAATGCACTCAAGGCAATGAGAACGCCAAGGGCTGCGGCAATAATAGCCAGTTTTTTCATAAAGGTTATGGTTAGGATAGTAATTGTCTAAAGATAACACTTATGTGTTATGAATGCAAACTCGTGTGAAATTTTTTATTCTTCTACTGCCTTAATCCCTGTTTGTGTAAATATTATCTTTTTTTGCTTGTACAGATTACCAGTGGTCATCTTGAAGGTCTTCTTACTCATACCGAAAAATTCCTGGATTTCTTCCGGAGTAGATTTATCATGATAAGGCAGATAACCATTATTCTCCTGTAAAAGGCGCAAAATCTTCTGCCCCTCATCTTCTACACGCTTATATCCTGGCTGCCCCAATGCCACATCTATTTTGTCGCCCTTTACCTGGCGGATAAAGCCTTTCAGCTTATCTCCAATATCTACTGTACGAAATACATCGCTGAAATGCAGGATACCGGTATGCTGGTTGTTGATGATTACCACATATCCAATCTGCGTCCGACGATAAATGATCAGATCTACTGGATCTTTTTCTTTCAGTTCTATCACTTCATTACTGAGAGTGGCCTCTATACGTTCAGTGGCGGCTACTCTGCCCGTCATCTCATCTAAATAGATTTTCACCAGGTATTCCTGTCCGGGTACCATTTTGGAAATCTGCTGAGACGCAGGTACGAAAATATCTTTCATCAGGCCCCAATCCAGGAATGCGCCCTGATTGGTGGTACTTACCGCCTTCAAGTTTACAATATCACCCACAATGCCATAAGGCTTCTGTGTTGTCGCGATCAGGCGATTTTCAGAATCATGGTAAAGAAATACCTTCAGCTCATCACCTACTTTGGTACCGGCAGGTACAAACCGCGTTGGCAGCAGGATTTCCTGGTCTACACCTTCCAGATACACACCAAATTCTGCTTTTTTCTTTACCCTCAGGAGGTTGAATTCACCTACTTTTATCATCATATTCCATTAATTACAGCCTGCAAGTTACTTATAGATTATCGGATTGCGAGAATCATATTCTTGTTACTTTTGTAACAATCGGATTAAAATCCGGTTTTATACCTGTAATACCGTAGAACCAACCAAACCATCTTATGACGATTTTATTATTCACATTGATCCTACTAGTGGGGGCATTCCTTGCTGGCATGTTGGGATCGCTTACCGGCCTAGGAGGCGGTGTTGTCATTATTCCATTGTTAACCCTGGGCTTCCACACTGATATCCGTTATGCTATCGGTACCGCTCTTATTGCTGCCATTGCGACCTCTTCTGGTTCTGCTTCCGCTTATGTAAAGGAAGGTATCACCAACATCCGACTGGGGATGTTCCTGGAAATCGCCACCACTACGGGCGCTGTCATCGGGGCGCTCATTGCCGTTTATATGCCCACGAATGTCGTGGCGATTATTTTCGGCTGTGTGCTGATATTCTCTGCGATCATGTCTTTCAAACCAAAGAAAGATCAAAGTACGGATGATGATAAGAGTGAACTGGCGCGTAAACTGCGACTCAACAGCACTTATCCCACGCCTACAGGCCCAGTACACTACACCGTAAGACATATACCTGGCGGCTATTTCATGATGATGTTTGCAGGCGTGATGAGCGGATTGTTAGGCATTGGTAGCGGCGCTCTGAAAGTATTGGCCATGGATAATATCATGCGCATTCCTTTTAAAGTGTCTACCACTACGAGCAACTTCATGATCGGTGTAACTGCTGCTGCCAGCGCTGTGGTATACCTGCAAAGGGGATACATTTCACCCGGACTCTGTCTGCCAGTGGTAATAGGCGTACTGCTGGGGGCTTTCGGTGGTTCCAGATTGCTGGTGAAAGCGAATGTGAAAGGACTGCGTTTAGTCTTTAGCGTAGTGATAACTTTCCTAGCCGTACAGATGATTTATAATGGTTATACCGGAAAACTGTAGTGCACATGAAGCGTTATTTCTCAAAACATTACTGGGCTGACAGAGATATTCAGCAACTAATCGGCAAACAATTACGTTTCGGTGTGATACTGTCTAGTATCCTGGTACTCATTGGCGGGATTATTTATTTGTACCGTCATGGGGCCGAAATGCCTTCCTATAGGGAGTTTAATGGTGTAAGAGCGGGTCTCGACTCCTTCTCCGGTATTATCCACGGCGTACGTGGAATTCATGGCATGGAAATCATTCAATTGGGCGTGGTATGCTTAATAGCGACTCCTATTATGCGGGTCGCCTTTTCTGCAGTGGCTTTCCTCTTGGAGAAGGATTACCTGTATGTGCTCCTCACCCTGGTGGTGCTAGGGGTGATCATCTTTAGCATGACTGGCAATCTCGCTGGATAATAGCATTTTCCTGCTTGTCGCCCGTGCCCGATGGGCACGGGCGACGATAAAAAGAAGGGAGTGACGTCTACAAACGTCACTCCCTTCTTTATTCTTTTCGTTAATCGCTTAACTATAACCAACCAGGATTTTGGCCATATGCCGGACCCGTAGATACCGCATTGATCTGATCCTGTGGAATAGGCCGCAGCAAATTCTTTGGACTTTGGAAATTCGCCCTGCAATCTGGTGTATGCTTCTTGATGCGTACTTCCAGTTGACCAGTGCGTACAAGGTCTAGCCAGCGTACATTTTCACCTGCCAGTTCTCGGGAACGCTCATCCAGGATGAAATCCAGATTGAGGTCTGCAGCGGTAATATCCATCAAAGCTTTGTTACCAGTTGGATAAGCGGCTCTTTCCCGAATAGCATTCACATAAGGCACGGCATCGGCTACACGCCCATCCATGAGGAGTGCTTCTGCGGCTATCAGGTAGGTTTCTGCGAGTCGGTAGGCTATCACCGGACGAATAGAGGGCGCATTCATATCAGAGCGCTTCGTGTCTACATACTTACTTAACGCAGGTCCCATACGGGGATTATATTGCGATGATGGAATCAATGTATATGGGGCCGCTGCAATCTGCGCTGCTGTACGAGGCCCCTGCGGCAGATAGATGGCCGTGTCTCCCAATTTAAATTTCGGTCCGCCTGCTACTGCTCCTGCTGGCGCCCCCGCTGGCAAAGGATTTGGCCATTTCGGAATACTATTGGCATTGTTGCAATACCAAACCGTTTGGAAGGTTTTGCTATAACGGGTGTCATTTACACGCTCTTTAAAAATGGTATCAATCAGCCACAACGTAGGAATGGTGCGGATATACGGACGCCCATCTGCGATATCCCGTTGCATACCGTCTACTTTTTCATACTGCGGCACAAATAAATGCACGAGCATATTATCCGGTGTACGGTTATCCTGATTGGGAGAACCGTTGTAAGCTAGGCTGGACGTATGTTGCACCGCCCATAGTACTTCGTTGCTGTTTTCATTTCCTTCGGCAAATACAGACCCAAAATCCGGCAACAGCGAAACGCCCGCTGCACCTGCATTATTGATCACATCCATGGCGGTCGTATAGGCGTCCTGGTAGTCGGTGCCTTGCTTAGCTTTACTGCCGGCGCGAGCCAGGTATACCTTCGCCAATACATGTTTGGCAGCTACTACAGAGGCTCTGCCTGGATCAATGCCCTTTGTACGCGGACTCAAAGGCAGATCTACGATAGCATCTTTCAGATCCTGGATGATGGAATTGTATACATCGGCCATAGGATCGCGTTTGGCGGAGGTAGAAGGTACTGCATTGAATTTAGTACTCAGCGTTACATCTCCCCAAAGCTGCACCAGTACGAAGTAATAATTGGCACGGAGGAACTTCGCTTCCGCTACCATTCGTTTCTTTAGATCATCCTTGATACCGGTTACATCTGGCGCAAACTGGATAACAGCATTACAGGTGTTGATATAGGTGTAACAGTTGTTCCAGAGTGCATTCCCTTTGCCGTCAGTCGCTTGATAGGAGGGCGCTAACAGAAACATATCTGAATTCCCATCGTTGCCACGCATGAACTCATCGGTGGCAGGAGTGGTCAGCGAAAAGTAATCTTCACAACCCCAAATGGTACGTGTGCCTGCATAAGAAGCCGTTAAGGCAGCATTCAATCCCTGGGTGGATTTATAAAAGTCGGGTGTTAATACCCCGTGTGGTTGTTCTTCCAGCATCTTTTTGCATCCGCTAAAAATGAATCCTGTAGCGAGTATGCAGGTAAAGAGAAATATTTTCTTCATAACGATCTCTTTAAAAATTATAAAGTAAGGTTTACACCAAATATCATAGACCAAGTTCCCGGCGTATCTGCATTGATATTGCCGGCAGACTCTGGATCTACGCCATGATATTTGTTTCTGTAGACAGAAAACAGGATGAATGGATCCTGCGCAGTGGCATATATGCGCAGTGATTTCGCCTTCAGGCGCTGTACAAAAGACTGTGGCACGTTGTATCCTAGGCTGAGACTACGGATTTTCAGGAAACTACCATCGATGTAACCCAGTGTGGAATTGTATTGTGTTTGTGTAGAAGAGTTGTTGGGTTTTGGATAATAAGTTTCGCCATTTGTGGGCGTCCAGTAATGCACATTCAAGTTGTTGTAATTACCTTGGAAGGTGTTGGCATAGCCGCCGCCATACAGTTTACTATTGAGCATTCCGCCGATTCTCGCGAATACCACTACGGTGAAATCCAGTCCCTTGTAGCTGAAACGGTTGGTCATGCCGCCTTCCCATTTGGGTTGTGCACTACCAATGATGGTTTTATCGGCGGCGCTGAAAGTGCTGTCACCATTCACATCGCGAATACGAATATTTCCAATGACGGAAGTAGGTCCTGTTACTTTCTGTTTGTAAGCCAGTGCAGTAGCGGAATCCTGCTTGGTATTCTGCCAGATGCCAATGCGATCATAATCATAGTATACACCAATTGGTTGGCCGACGAACCATCCATTCGCAATATCCTGTTGAATGCCGTTATAGAGCTGTGTGATTTTACCGCGATTGAGGAACCAGTTCAGATCAGTGGTCCAGTTGAAACCATTGGCAGTCTTGGATTGTACGTTCACTGTAGCCACATGTACTTCTACGCCGCGATTTTCCGTTTTACCCACATTAACGAGTACATTGCCGGGAAGACCGTTGGTACCAGGCAGTTTCTGTGGAAGTAGGAGATTACTGGTTTGTTGAATATAAGCATCTACACTACCGGTGATTCTATTGTTGAATAGCCCGAAATCAATACCAGCATTGGAAGAAGTGGTGTACTCCCATTGCAGTTTCATATTGGGAGCAGCATTCAAATAAGCCCCTGTAATATTGGTACTACCGAAGTTATAATTGATCGCGGTGAGAGAGCCCATGGTTTGATAAGGATCGATAGCCGTATTTCCCGTACGGCCGTAACTCAAGCGGAGCTTTAGATTGGAGATAGCTTGTATATTTTTTGCCCAAGACTCCTGGCTGATATTCCAGCTAACAGCGGCTGATGGAAATCCTTTGAACTGGTTGCCAGGCGCGAGTCTGGAACTACCGTCTGAGCGCATGGTGAGTGTAAGGAGATACCGGTCGTCGAAGCTGTAGAATAGCCTACCCATATAGGAGATGATGTCCCACTTTGGATCGGAGCCGCTGCCAGCAAGGTTTGAACCATATTGCGGATTGGCAAACTCCAAATTATCGTACAAAAGATTATTGTTCGTATACTTTGTATTGCGGGTATTGGATTCCTGCACACTATATAATCCTGTGAAATTAAAACGATGCTTACGGATAGATTTATCGTAGTACAGCAGGTTTTCAACGGTAAAGCTGGTATTCTGACTGTAATTGGTTTCGCTGGTATTTAATCCTCCTAAGTTGTTGGAAGTTTTACTGGCGTAGAAATTACCGTAGTTATCGTTTTTGATTTCTGCACCCGCATTCAGGCGGTATTTCAATCCAGGTATGATATTAACATCCAAATAGGCAGTAGTGAAGGTTCCTGTTCTTTTTCTTCTTTCCACCACGGAGCCAGGGATGAAGTTGGCCAGTGGATTCCATATCTGCGCAGCACTTCCTGCAACAAAATCATTGAGAATAGCGCCAGTGCTGTCAAATGCAGGCGCCATCGGACTTGCACGCAATACTTGCCCCATAGGGTTGGCGCTTTCGCCAATGGTAGTGGAGAAGTTATTGAGTGAACTCAAACCTATTTTGAAAGTCTTGTTGATCTGGTGATCTACCCCAATCCTGGCGGTGAACCGTTCGAAAGATTGGCCTGGATATACACCGGTTTCCTTGTAATAGCCGCCGGACGTACTGAATTGCGTACGCTCATTACCCCCTGAAATACCAATCTGGTGGTTGGTTTGCAGGCCAGTCCGGTATACGAGATCCTGCCAGTCGGTACTGCGGCCTTTGGCCAGTCCATCTCTTTCTACGGCATCAAATCCATCCAGCATGATTTTAGGATCATCGGGACTGCTATATTTCACGTTATCCGCATTGTAGAGTGCCCATTTCTTCAATCCTGCATACTCTTGAGAATTCATCAAATCATACTTTCCGGAAGGCTTTACAAAGCCTGCATAACCGCCATAGGTGATCGTGGTACCGTTTGCACTACCATGTTTGGTAGTAACGATAATTACGCCGTTTGCACCGCGAGAACCGTAGATAGCAGTGGCAGACGCGTCTTTTAGTACCTGGATACTGGTCACATCGTCCGGGTTAATATCGTTGATATCGCCGTTGAAAGGAATACCATCTACTACGAATAGCGGGGAATTGGTGGCCTTGATAGAGCGACTCCCACGTATCAGAATAGTCGGTTTGGCGCCAGGTTTACTATTGCCGCCATTTTTTTGTATGTCGATACCAGCGCCCTGACCTTTCAATGCTTGGCTAAGATTGGCGGTGGGAACATCTTTTAGGGCCTGTGCATTGATAGAAGTAATAGACCCTGTTAGATCAGATCTTTTCTGCGTACCATAACCCACTACCACTACTTCATTCAACTCTCCCTTATTGGCATTGAGTTGAATATTCATATGTGGCATGTCGGTAGTGCCGATTTCCACTTCTTTGGTCAAAAAACCGGTGTAAGTAATGCGAAGTGTGGAATTCGGCGGAACGGTGAGGGAAAAGGTGCCATCTACGCCGGTGGCGGCTCCTTTGCTGGTCCCTTTCACCAGCACATTTGCACCGGGTAATGGATCGCCGTTTTGAGAAGTGATACGGCCATGTATGTTTACATTTTGTTGTGCATATAACGTAGATGAATACACGCAATTAATTAGTAATAACAAAAGGTATCCGCATTTTCGAATACCGGGTGGAATTTGTCTTTTCCTGTTTTGGGAAAGTTCTTTCATAACGTCTGTTTTTTGGATGATAAAAGGGTGTAGTTATCCGTGTCGGCAACATGGTGGAGATGTTGCCGGCAATACGATGCCTGGCCGCACTATTGCAGCCGTTCTTGATTGTTGGTATGTCTTGCTATTGTTTCTTTACAGCGTTCGCTGGAACGTTGTTATCTACTACCACCGGCAGCTTACCGGGTACAACAATGCCTTCACTCTTGTCGCCACTTACCTGAAGGAAGGTGGAAGTGCTTGCGGGTGGAGTAATGTTTTTGAATTGAATGTTTTTTGCGTCTGTAATTTTTGCAACAGGTTCATTACCTCCTGTGGAGGGCAGTTTCCATTTGCTGATAGTAATGTTTTCCAGGTCGTATCCAATTATGGCCGGTCTTTCGTCTGTTTTATCGGAAGTAAATACTACATTATTGAATTTGATATGCTTTGCATGACGGATGTATAGGCCGTATGCAGGGATTTTTTTACCAAACATCTTGATTTCAGGATAGTCGGCAGGCCGTTCTTCCAGTACAATTTTCGCATCTTCTGCCGTGCCTTCTCCCGGAACATTGATGCGAATATTTTCCAAATTAACACCATCGATATAATGATCTGGTATGCCACTGATGAGCATGCCCGTCCAGGTGCCTCTATTCACGGATACATTACGGATGTTGATATTGTTGATACTACCAGGCGATTGTTTCTGATCCCCTTCCCGAAAGGTTTTGAGTCGTGCGCCCAGTCGCATGATGATAGGCAGATTGACGGAGTCCATTTCCACATCGGAAATGCTGATGTTGTTGATGTGGGAGCCATCCACAGAGAAGATTTTGATGCCGCCTTCCCTGGCGAAAGCCACTTTAATATTTTTAACGGTAATGTCTTCGAAGTTGCCGGCGGATTCTGTACCGAATTTGATAGCGCCCTCGCCAGTGTTGAGGCGTATACCCGATACCGTTACATTTTTGCAAGGGAATGGACTGGTAGTTTTAAAGCAAATAGCGTCGTCGCCACTGTTGATATCACAGTCGCGTATGATGACATTTTCGCAGCAATCGATATCGATGCCATCGTTGTTGCCGAGTCCGCGACTATAAATACTGATTCTTTCTGTCAGGATATTTTTACAGTGGAAGAAGTGCATGGTCCAGGCGGTGGGGCCTGTGAGGTGTACTTCTTTCACATTAATATTGTTGCAGCGTACAAAACGGATGAGGAAGGGTCTTCTGCTATGTCCTCCCGAAGCGTAGACGAGTTTACCTTGGCCGTTGATGGTGCCTTGTCCGATGATGCCCGTGTTATTCACATTCACAGCACCAATGAGGGCATAACCCATTTGTTGGCCAAGGCCATCTTTGAAACCATCTACTACTTGGTAATCTTTGATATCTGTGCTGCCGAGGAGGGTAGCGTCTTTGTCGAGGTTTAGGGTGACATTGGTTTTCAATAAAAGCGTACCAGTGAGCCAGGTACCAGCGGGGAAGTGTATTGTACCGCCGCCAGAAGCGGAGCAACTGTCTATTGCGGATTGAATGGCAATTGTATTCAGCGTTTTGCCGTCACCGTTAGCTCCAAACTTCTCTATTTCAAATATGGCTTTTTGTGCCAGTGCATTCACAGCAAACAGGAACAACAAAACAGAGAACAGCAGTGATTTCTGTTTCATGCGACCAGTTGTTGATAAAATGAAAAATTAGACTGTATCAAAAACTAAAAAAATGAAATGACGTCGCAGACGGCATTTCATTTTTTTTAGTTTTTGTCGCCCTGCCCAGCGGGTAGGGGCGACAGGCAGGAGATTTCTGCTTTTGATACAACCTCATTTATATGGTTGATTAAAGTGTTGTAGTTTCTACTTTGATAACAGATGCGATACTGTTTGGCGCCTGTGCAGGAACCGATACCACAATACCATCTGCATCCGCAGTAGTATTCAGTTTAGCGCCGCCAGTCAGCATAGTGGCTTTGCTTACTTTGTTCTTCAGGCCTGGTACTACCAGTTTACCATCCGTAGGCCAGTTGAAAACATGCAGGTAATAAGTCGTTTTTTTACCATCTGTTTTTTGGGTGCAACGGCCCCATGGGAGGGTAGGTAGACTGCTACCAGAAGTGCCGTAGATGGCTTCTCCGTTCGCTTTCATCCATTTACCGATAGTTGCCAGATCATCTATGCTTTGTTGTGGGAAAGTACCTTCCGCAGTAGGGCCTACGTTCAGGAGGTAGTTACCGTTTTTAGAAGCGATGTCGATTAGGTTTCTTACCATTGTTTCTGGCGATTTCCACTTCGTATCCCAGCTTTTGTAGCCCCAGGTACCGTTCATGGTCATGCAGGTTTCCCAATCGCGGCCATCGAGTTCCTCCTTAGTAGGGATTTTTTGCTCCGGCGTTTTGTAATCTCCCGCGAAATTCGGGCGTTTCAGTCGGTCGTTGGTAATAATATTTGGTTGCAGTTTCAGTACGTTCTGTAATTTCTCTGCATATTCATCTGTCATATTAGTAGGCGTATCCCACCAGAGCACCGCCACATCACCGTAGTTGGTGAGCAGTTCTTTTACTTGTGGTACTGCCACTTTATCAATGTATTCAGACATCGTAGCCGTAGTTTGCGCAGGGTCCCAGTGGCCAGTGTGTTCAGCCGTGTAAGCATCTATTTTGGTGCTGTCTGGGTTAGGCCATCCTTCGGAAGCCACTTTGCGGGCTGCTGCGCCGCCTGGGTTGTTCCAGTCTTGCGCCTGAGAGTAGTAGAAGCCCAGTCTTACACCATATTTTTTACAAGCAGCGGCTAGATCTTTCAGTACATCTTTACCATACGGTGTCGCATCTACGATATTGAATTTGCTGGCATTGGATTTAAACATTGCGAAGCCATCATGGTGTTTGGCGGTGATCACGATATATTTCATACCGGCATCTTTCGCCATTTTCACCCATGCATCCGCATCATATTTAACAGGATTGAATTGTTTCGCATATTGTTGGTATTCCGCTACTGGAATTTTTGCGCGGTTCATGATCCATTCGCCGCCACGTTGTACCTGTTGGCCTTTGTACCATCCGGCAGGAACTGCATAGTCGCCCCAGTGGATGAACATACCGAATCTGGCTTCTCTCCACCATTTCATACGTTGTTCGCGGGAAGCGTCTGCGGTGATGGCCGCAGCGGTTTTTGTTTTTGTTTGGGCAGGCAGGCATTGTGAAATGGCCAGCAATGCCGTGAGGCAGCAGGTCAGTTTTTTCATTATGGAATCTTTTTAAGTTCTTTATGCAATCGTTTGCATTACTTTTTCAAAAAATAAGCGCTCGTGCGCTTTTTCATTGATTTTCAATACAGAATTAGTGTTGTTGGTACACTTTACAATTGTTCTACTAAAATCCGTAAAAAAAATGGAATCAGGTGATTTGATTTTGGCTATTGCAGGTATTTTTTTCACTTAAAAGCAAAACCGCTGCAGTGGTGAGCTGAGCGGTTTTGAGATAATAATTATGACAGACCCTTATTAAGCTGTTTCCATTTGTTTCAGCTCCAGCACGTTGGTAGTCCAGCGGCGGAGTTTTGCAGTCATTTCCGGATTGTTCAGGAGAGACTGGCCATAGGAAGGGATCATTTGTTTCAGTTTCTGTTGCCAAGCTTCTGTTTCTACTTCTTCGCGGAAGCAGCGTTTGAGGAGATTGAGCATAATAGATACCGCAGTAGAAGCACCAGGGGAAGCGCCCAGCAGTGCAGCGATAGAACCATCGGCAGCGCTGACAACTTCGGTACCGAATTCGAGGATACCACCATGCACAGGATCTTTTTTAATTACCTGTACGCGTTGTCCTGCGATTTCCAGTTCCCAGTCTTTCATTTCCGCTTCAGGGAAATATTCTCGGAGGGCATCCAGGCGATCTTCTGGTTTCTGACGTACCTGAGCGATCAGGTATTTGGTCAATGGGATGTTATCCAGGCCAGCAGACACCATTGGGTGAATGTTATTGGCTTTGATAGACATTGGCAGATCGAAGATGGAGCCGTTTTTCAGGAATTTGGTAGAGAAGCCAGCGTATGGACCGAAGAGCAGTGCTTTCTGGCCATCGATCATACGGGTATCCAGGTGCGGCACGGACATAGGCGGTGCGCCCACAGAGGCTTTACCATATACTTTAGCCTGGTGTTTGGCAATGATTTCTGGGTTATTGCAACGAAGCCATTGGCCGCTTACAGGGAATCCGCCGAAGCCTTTACCTTCAGGAATGCCTGATTTTTCCAGCAGCGGAAGGGAACCGCCACCAGCGCCAATGAAAACGAATTGAGTTTTGAGTACATTCTTTTCGCGGGTTTCACGGTTTTTCACTTTCACGATCCAGTTGCCATCATCCGCTTTTTTCAGATCACGTACATCATGGTTGAAATGCATAGACACACCTTCCATTTGTTGTAGGTGCTTGAACAGCTCGCGGGTTAATGCACCGAAGTTCACGTCTGTACCCATTTCCATATGAGTGGCTGCCACTTTCTGTTTAGGGTCGCGGTTTTGCATCACTAACGGCATCCATTCCGCCAGTTGACCGTGATCTTCAGAATATTCCATGCTGTGGAATAAATGGCATTGTTGTAAGGCCTTGTAACGCTTTCGCAGGTAATCAACATTCTCTTCACCCCAAACAAAGCTCATATGAGGAATACTTTGTATGAATTCCTGGGGATTGGAAATGATGTTATTTTCTACCAAATAAGCCCAGAATTGGCGGGAAACTTCAAACTGTTCTGCAATGTTCACAGCTTTCTTGATTTCCACAGACCCATCCTCTTTCTGCGGCGTGTAATTCAACTCGCAGAATGCAGAGTGACCGGTACCCGCATTGTTCCATGCATCGGAACTTTCAGCAGCAGCTACATCGAGTCTTTCATAAATGGCAATGGTAATATCCGGTTGTAATTCCTTCAGGAAAATCCCAAGGGTGGCACTCATAATTCCAGCGCCAATTAAAACCACATCCGGACCTGTTTCAGACGTACTCTTGCTTCTAAACATAACCCCTATTTAATTCGAGGTGCAAAGTTACAATACAAACAATTATGCAGGGTGAATAATATGCTCGATTGGCATCAAATTAACAAACTGATTACAATTCTTTCTGAATAAATTGAAAGTTTAATATCAATCGTACAGAGTAATACGTTATATTAAAAAAAATCCTATGTGGAGAAAAAATTTTCTGAAACTTTTTTCTGCTCAACTTATCAAGTGTTTTTAGGGAGATTTTTGTCCCTCAGGATGCTTCCTGTAATTCTTATTTTATATTTATGTTAACCCTAATCCAGACCTTTTTTATCCCATTTCAATAGATATAATTTTATGTTATGATGAACAGAAGAGATTTCCTCAACGGCATTTCCGCAGCCGTAATTATTTCTGCCTGCGGGAAATTTGCCAAAGCAGCCAACCGCTTCCACTTCGATAGTGAAACCGTATTCCGTTTTGCAATAGGCTCCGATTGGCACTACGGTGAACCCAACACGCCCTATGAACAATATTTCCAAGACCTGAAAAAGGCCTTCGATAAAGCGAATCAAACAGCTCCATGCGACTGTTTCATCCTCAACGGAGATGTGATCCACAATAACCCG
Organism: Chitinophaga sp.; assembly: GCF_019236475.1. GTDB lineage: Bacteria > Bacteroidota > Bacteroidia > Chitinophagales > Chitinophagaceae > Chitinophaga. Next base: position 736,271 of record NZ_JAFAIX010000013.1, on the reverse strand, counting down.
GAACTCCTGGAACCCGCTTCCACCCTCTTCAAAACCATTCACCCGAAAGTATTTGCCACCCGCGGTAATCACGACCGTGTTACCGCAGGCGCATGGGAGAATGCCTGGGGACTCCCTCTCCAACACGATCAGGTAATCAATAACCAAGTACTCCTCTTCGGCGATACCTCTGATATTGAAGGAAACTTCCTCGCACCTGACGTTGCCTGGTTCACAGAAAAACTGGCCCAATACCGCCGCGCAAAAAATATCTTCATCTTCTTACATATCACACCGGTAAAATGGACGCAATGGGCGGCAGATTCTCCTGATTTTGCCAAACTCATCCGTCAATACCCTAATGTGAAAGCCATCTTCAATGGCCACGACCACGATCAGGATAATGTAAAACTCCTCGATGATAAAATTCCTTTCCTCTTCGATAGTCACATTGGTGGTAGCTGGGGTACACAATACCGCGGTTTCCGCATTGTGGAAGTGAAGAAAGATAACAGCATGCTGACCTACATGCTGAACCCAACAGAGAAAATGAATGAATATCACAAAGCGGCGGTTGCTTCTAAATAATTTGGCGTTTTTTCTGCAAAGTGAGTAACTTGACGCCGCTGAAAAACCGGTATTATCAAGACTTATTATGCGTCCCGAAGAAATTGAACAGTTGCACAACTTTAGATACCCTGCACTATATAAACAATTATATGCAGACGGTATGCTGAACTGGGGCGCCTTCGGCCCGGAGTGGTATAAACAAGTACTACCCACGCTGAAGGAGCATCCACCTTTATTACTGTACGCCAACGACCTGGAATTACTCAACACCAGCATGGTAGCGGATTACATGGAAGAGGGAATGCTCTTCGCCGATCCGATACATAAATTTGTACCCATTGCTACTTCAGGAGCGGGCGACTGGTTTGCATTATATTATAATCTCCAAGATGGAGAAGATGTACCTGTCGTAATGGTATGGCATGATGCCAATGAAGCATGTATCCTCGCTAAGAACCTACAGGATTTCATTTTCCTGCAAATGCTGGAAGCGGTAACAGATATGAGCACCACGTATCCTGGCCTGCTTACGATAGGGGATTTTGCCGATAACTGCCAAAAATGGCTGCAATCGCATGCACCTTACCTGACGGAGCGTCAACAAGCAATAGTAAAATCAACTTTTGAAAAAGGAGCGCTGACCAGCGCTGAATTGCGAGACATCCTCGAAGCGGAAATTAATTTCCAATGGATGGATAGTAGTTTCCCTTACCAGGAAGAGATATAGGTGGAAGGCGCCCTCGGTGCTGATTTTTCGCGGATGTTTTTCTTACAAAGCAGCAAGGCAGCAAATGATTATGTTTTGTTATATTTCACGCAAAGTCGCAAAGAAATAAAGGACTAAGTTTTGTTGTTTAATTATGTTTTGCTGTTTGTAGCGCGCAAAGTATAAAATTACTATTAAACTATACTGGTAATTACATAATGTATCCAGGAGAGGTTCTACTGCAAATTGCCTTTGCGGTCTAAAAACAACAAAACATAATCCTTATTATCCTTTGCGCCTTTGCGAGCAAAACAGCAAATCACAACTCTTTGCTGCTTTGCAAGCCCAAATATTAATCTTTATAAAAATCAATAATCGCCCCGAAATACTGATCTACCCAGCCTTCGGTGATATCTTCATACGCTTCATCCGGAATATTGGTATGGCGTAATTCCACATCTGTACCTTTTTTATCAGGATGCAAAAGGATGGTAACGATAGACGGCGTTTCCTCTTCTTCTCCAAAATACCATTCCTGCACAATCTTCTTACCTTCTTCAAATTCCAGGTTACGGCCCACAATACTATCTTCCCAGAGAGAAAACTCTGAGCCCGGTTCTGTGGACATCTCCGCTTTTTCCCCACTCCATAACTGAATAGTGGCGGGATTTGTCAGGGCGGCATACACTTCCTCTGGTGTGGCCCGCACAATGAAATGTTTCTTGAAATCTTTCATATGCCAAAACTAGGCATTTGCAGCATTTGTTAAAATTAAAAATAAATTAGGCCAAATGTCCTAATTTGAATTTTCTGTACTTATCTTTGTGTCAGATTAATGCTCATGATATGAAGGCGATTATCATCGGGGCCGGTATTGGCGGTCTCACCACAGCAATAGCACTGCAACAGCAGGGGATTGACTATGAAATATTTGATGCTGCACCAGCATGTAAGGCAGTAGGCGCTGGCATAATGCTAGGAGGCAATGCCATGACGGTTTACGAGCGACTGGGAGTAGGAAAAGCCATTCGGGAACTGGCTGTCTTCCCGGAAAATATATTCGTACGCAATTACAAAGGCAAAGTATTGCAGCATATCAGTAATGCTTATATCCGCGATCATTACGGGCAAGGCGCACAGTTGTTGCATAGGGCTACCTTGCAGCAATTACTGGTGGATGAGGTGGCAAAAGAAATCCAGTGGGGAAAGAAGTTTACCACTTTGCAACAGCATGCAAATGGGGTTACCGCTTACTTTGAGGATGGAAGTTCCGCCAGTGGCGATTTCCTGATTGGCGCCGATGGTATTAGATCTGTTGTTAGGGAGACATATATTACACCAGCCCAATATCGTTACTCCGGGCAAACCTGCTGGCGGGCTATCATCCCGATGACGCTGTCCAAAGAAGAGCGGGAGAATGCAGTGGAAGTTTGGGGAAATGGAAACGGGCTGCGCGCTTCTTATGCACAAATTGATGGTGGCCGTGTTTATTTTTGGTTTACCAGCAAGATGCCTGCCGGCAAAGCGTTTACGGATGAAGAAGCGATTGCCTTTATGCAAAAACAACTGGCGCCTTTCTATGGCAATATGCCGAAAGTAGCGGCAGCACTGCGTCCGGAGATGTTGATACGTGCAGACCTATACGATATTAAGCCCATCAATACTTGGTATAAAGACAAAGTAGTATTACTGGGAGACGCGGCCCATGCTACCACGCCAAACCTTGGCCAAGGTGCGAGTCAGGCTATTGAGGACGCATTGATGTTATCTAACTGTCTTGCACAAACGAAATCAACGGCCGCTGCCTTTAAATTATACCAGGAAAGCCGTATTGCACGTGTACAAAAAGTAGTAGGTGTATCCTGGCAATTGGCGATGATCACCAATTGGAAAGGGTCTCTGGCCGCTTCCTTCCGCGACTTCATGGTGCGCATGGTGCCTAATAGGGTCACACAGCAGCAACTGGAATTCCTCTATAATGTAAAATGGTAGCCGCTCATAAAGCCCGCATTGATTCGGTGAAGAAAGTTTTATAGCTTTATTCGCCTAATCCACGGACGCTTATGAGAAAACTAATATTTTGTATACAACTGTGCCTTTTTACTGTGTTGCAAGTAGCTGCACAACAGCAATGGATACGTATCAATCAACTGGGATATCTGCCTACAGGCACCAAGGTGGCGGTGTTTGGTGCGAAAGAAATGCCTTTCCCAAAAGATTTTCAACTCATTGACAGTGTTTCTGGCAAAGTGGTTTTTACGGCGGTGGCAGGCAAAGACTTTGGTGTATATGGTCCGTTTCTGCATACGGCTCGGCTTGATTTTAGTAAATTCAATAAACCGGGCGTTTACCAGTTAAAAGCTGCGAACGCCCGTTCTCCTTATTTTCGTATAGGCGCAGACGTTTATGCGGGCGCTGCCGATTTTTGTTTGCGTTATATGCGTCAGCAGCGGAGTTGGTTTAATCCGTATCTCCGAGATTCCTGTCATACCCACGACGGCTATACGATGTACGGGCCTATGCCAGATAGTACCCACATAGCTGTAGCAGGGGGCTGGCATGATGCCACCGATTATCTACAATATGTGACCACTTCCGCCAATGCCACTTGGCATTTACTGGCAGCTTACCGCGATTTTCCACAAGTATTTTCCGATCAATATGCCGCGAATGGATTGCCCGGCGCGAATGGCGCTCCGGATATCCTGGACGAGGCCCGTTGGGGCCTGGATTGGCTGCTGAAAATGCATCCAGCAGATAATATTATGTTCAACCAAATCGCGGACGACCGCGATCATAAAGGTTTGCGTTTACCCAAAGAAGATCCGTTTTATGGAAAGGGTTTTGAGAGACCCGTGTATTTCTGTACAGGCCAGCCACAAGGGTTAGGGAAATATAAGAATAGGTCTACCGGTGTCGCATCTACGGCGGGGAAATTTGCCAGTGCTTTTGCATTGGGATCTTTGCTGATACAGGATCGTGATCCGGCGTATGTGGCTTTATTGAAGCAGCGTTCACAATCCGCTTATGCGATGGGCGTACGTCAGCCGGGTGTTTGCCAGACTGCCTCCGTGGTTTCTCCTTATATATATGCAGAAGACAACTGGTCTGATGATATGGAGTTGGCCGCAGCCGCTATTTATGAAGGAAATAAGTCTGATCAATTCCGCCATGATGCGTTGCAGTATTCCGCTATGGAGAAAATCACGCCTTGGTTGGGAAAAGATACCGCCAATCATTACCAGTGGTATCCGTTTATCAATATTGGACATTATGAGCTGGCCAAATCCTTAGCGGGAGCGGAAAGAAAAGAGATCATGGGTTATTATAAAGAGGGGATCGATCGGGTATGGAATAAAGCGAAGCAAAACGCCTTCTATAGGGCCATTCCGTTTATTTGGTGCAGTAATAACCTGACTGTTTCATTTGCCATTCAATGTTATTGGTATCGTCAGTTGACGGGAGACAACAGCTTCTCCCAACTGGAACAGGCCAACGTAGATTGGATATTTGGCTGTAATCCATGGGGGACGAGCATGGTATATGGTTTGCCGGCACATGGGGATACGCCGGAAGATCCGCATTCCGCGTTTTCCGCGATTGGCCATTACCCTGTGGATGGCGCGCTGGTAGACGGTCCTGTGTATACCGCGATTTATAAAAACCTAATCGGAATTCGTTTATCCAAGCCCGATGCCTATGCCGATTTCCAGAGTGAGCTGGCCGTATACCATGATGATGTAGGCGATTACAGCACCAATGAACCTACTATGGATGGAACCGCTTCCCTGGTTTATTTATTGGCGGCTATGGCCGACGGACATCGTGTCTCCCTAAAAACATCCGCCGGGGCTATCATCCGCGGCGATACTACGCGCAAACGCCTGGCTATTGTATTTACCGGCGATACATTTGCAGATGGTGCTACGGCTATTCGTAAAACCCTGCAAAAAACCGCAACGCCTGCGTCTTTCTTCCTGACAGGTAATTTTTATCGGCAATATCCGGCAGTGATTCAACAGTTGAAAAAAGACGGTCATTACCTAGGACCGCACTCCGACAAGCATTTGCTGTACTGCGATTGGAAAAATAGGGATAGTCTGCTGGTGACAAAAGAAACCTTCCGGAATGATCTGGATGCGGTGTATCGGCAGATGCAACAAGCAGGGATTAGTAAGTCGGCTGCCCATTATTTTCTACCGCCTTATGAATGGTATAATGATACCATCGCTGCATGGACGCACGAAGCGGGACTGCAACTGGTGAACTTCACGCCAGGCACGCGTTCCAATGCAGATTACACGTATCCTCCTGAGAAAAATTATGTGAGTTCCCAACAAATAATGACCTCAATTTTAGAATATGAGTCCAACCACCCAACCGGATTGAATGGTTTTGTGTTATTACTACATATTGGAACAGATCCTCGTCGGAAAGACAAATTTTATAATCAATTACCGGCATTGATTGCCGCATTAAAGGAGCGTGGATACCGCTTTGAGCGGGTGGATAGTCTACTAGAAAAGTAGATTCCGGCATGAACCTGCAAATTTTTGCTGGTTTATATTTGGATTGATGCATTTTTTTGCCGAATTTGACGGAAGATTCCTGATCCATGTTAAAAGAAGAACGCCAGGCATATATACTTCATCAAGTAAATCTGCATAATAAAGTACTGTCTTCACATTTGAGTGAGCAGATACAAGTATCAGAGGATACTATACGTAGGGATCTGATGGAGTTGGCCCGGGAAGGTAAAATCCTGAAAGTACATGGTGGAGCGTTGTCTAACTCCTACCACCAGGGGATAGCATCCAGGGATGTATATGCAGTTGCAGAAAAACGCACGATTGCGATGAAGGCGGTGCAATTGATACATGATGGCATGTTTGTGTTGACAACAGGTGGTACTACCATTATGGAGTTGGCGAGGATATTACCACCAGAGCTACGTGCTACATTTATAACAGTTAGTTTGCCGGCCGCATTTGAATATTCCAATCATCCAAATATTGAAGTTATTGTTATAGGCGACAGGCTAGCGAAAGATTCCAAAATCACTGTAGGCGGAGAGGCGATTACCAAAATCATGAATATTCGAGCTGATTTATGTTTTCTCGGTGTGAATGCAATTGATGCTGAAGCAGGCCTGACAGATAATGACTGGGAAGTGGTGCAAGTAAAAAAGGCCATGATTGCGACTTCCCGCAAGATTGTCGCGTTGTCGATCTCGGAAAAAGTAGATACAACAGATCGTTTAAAAGTATGTGATATAGATGCAATAGATATTTTAATCACTGAATTACAGCCAAAGGCAAAGAAATTAATACCGTACAGCAAGAAGGGTGTAAAAATATTGTAGTAGAACATCCTGTAATTGCGCCACTATTCGATTTATTTCCAACTGCTTTGCCTGGGGGTAATAAAAGGCCACCCATTTATCAACAAGTCTAAACAACAATTATGAAATTGCTCCGAATCAAGCGAGCAGCGTGTCCGCGCTCCATGTTGCTCTTTCTGCTATTCTGCTGCATGTCCCTGGCGGCATCTGCGCAAACTGTTATTTCGGGAAAGGTATCCGATAACAAGGGTACGCCATTACCTGGGATTACAGTAGCTGTAAAAAATACTTCTCAGGGTGCATCCACCGACGTGGATGGAAAATATACCATTCGTCTTACACAACCTGCAGGTACTTATACCCTGATATTTTCTGGTATCGGTTTTCAGCAGCATCAACAAACAGTAACAGTAGGCGCCAGCGGTAATGCCACTGTGAATATGACAATGGAAGAATCCGTATCCAAACTGGATGAAGTGGTAGTAACTGGTACTTCTCAAGGTACTACTCGTAAACAGTTGGGAAGTTATATCAGTACGGTGAAAGCAGATGCGTTGAATCAGGGATCTACCGGCAACGTACTGGCTGCACTGCAAGGTAAAACTGCTGGTGCGCAGATTGTGCAGAACTCTGGTGATCCATCTGGCGCCATGTCTGTAAAACTACGTGGTATCAGTACCGTTAGTGGTTCTACCGAACCGTTGTACATCGTGGATGGGGTTATCATCGATAACAGTACTACTCGTGTTACCAACTCCGATCCTAACTATAACGGGGGTACGTTTGTAGGTAATGTGGGACAAAGCCGTATCTCCGATATCAACCCGGATGATATTGACCACATCGAGGTGTTGAATGGCGCTGCTGCCGCTGCGATCTACGGTTCCCGTGCAAACGCTGGCGTAGTGCAGATCTTCACTAAAAGAGGCGCGGAAGGCAAACCAGTTGTTTCCTTCTCTACTAGCTTCAATGTAAACCAGTTGCGTAAGAAACTGGACCAGAACATGGCTCCTGTTAAATTTGGTGGTAATCCGCAGGACTCCACACAGAATATTCTTACGCCTGCTGTTGTTTCTCAGTTCCCTGTTAAACGTTTTGATTACCAGGATTTCATTTTCCGTACAGGTGTTGGTACAGATAACAACGTGTCTGTATCTGGTGGAAAGGATAAAACAAAATACTTCGCATCTGCCAGTTATTTCTACAATCAAGGTATCATTAAGAATACCGATTTCAGTCGCTATAGCTTCCGCCTGAACCTCGATCAGGAGATCACCAAATGGTTGACCTTCAATGGATCAGTGAACTATGTATATAGTAAGTCTAATGAGAAACCAGATGGAAATACTTTCTATTCTCCGCTGAACTCTATTACCATTCTGGGTAACTATTATGATATCCAACAGCGTGACCAATTTGGTAATTTGATGAAAGTAGGTAACCTGGGTCGTGTGAACCCGGTATCTATTATCAACGATATCCAACAGGGTCAAACAGTGGGTCGTGTGATTGCCGGCGCTGGCCTTACATTAAGACCTATCAAGAATCTGAGTATCGATTATAAAATGGGTATCGATAACTACTATCAGAATGGTAGCACCTTTATTCCAGCCTATGCCTACTTTGTGAGTACTGGTTTCTTTGGTGGCGGTGTAACAATGGACCCATCACAGAACGGTTACGCCAGCGCCGCCAATAACATTTCCTTCATGATCAACCATGATGTGAATGCGACGTATACCGCAGATATCAACAAAAACCTGACGTCCGTAACGCAGGTAGGATATTCTGTACAGTATCAGCGTATGCGTTATCAATTACAGCAGGGTAGAGGTTTACCTCCTTTTGTGCAAGTGCCAAGCAAAGCCACTACCCTCATTCCTGGCGATGATCAGCGTACTGAGCTGAGCATTGCGGGTGAATTCATTCAACAGAACTTTAAATACCGCGATCACTTGTTCTTGACGGGTGCTTTGCGTTTGGATGGATCCTCTGTATTCGGACAGTCTGAACGTAACCAGTTGTATAGTAAGTTGAGTGGTAGCTATGTGATTTCTGGTGCTGATTACTGGAAGAACTTAGCGATTTCCAAATGGTGGACCCTCTTCAAGCTCAGAGCTGCTTACGGTGAATCCGGTAACTTGACTGGTATTCCAGCCTATGCCCGCTTTAACACTTATAATGCTACCGCATTCATTGGTGCTTCTGCGTTCCAATCGCCTGCTACTTTTACGAATCCGGATGTTAAGCCAGAGAGACAACAGGAAATCGAAGTGGGTACAGACCTCTCTTTCCTCGGTGATCGTATAGGCCTTAGCGTTAACTACTACCGTAAAAAAGTAAAAGATCTGTTGATCAGTCGCGCGATTGCACCAACAAAAGGTTTCAGCAACTACCAGGCAAACATCGGAACTCTCCAGAACAATGGTTTTGAGGTAGTATTAAATGCTATCCCAGTAAGAACCAAAGATTTCACCTGGGATCTGACAGCCATCTTCAACCGCAACAGAAACAAAGCGGTAGATATTGGTGGTGGTCTGGTACTGTTTAATACCGTGGGAGGTGCGCCTGTTGCCATTGCGAATGATGAGCCAATTGGTTTCTTCTATGGAACTTTCTTTGGAAGAGACAATAATGGTAATATCATCAAAAATGCCGCTGGTATTCCTTTGACAGAGCAAGGTGTCCAGAATACATCGCTGACATACACGCCTCAGCGCGATGCGAACGGTCTGCCTACTGGTAGCGTATTGAACAAAAAAATAGGTGATCCTAATCCAACTTACACTTCTACCATTACCAACGATTTCAAATACAAACGTTTGAGTTTGCATACACAATTGGATATTGTGCAGGGGGTAGATGTATTCAATGCCGACTACAGAACCCGTCAGGGTGTGGATAACGGTAAGGTAGCAGAAGCAGAAGATCTTGGTAAGCTGCCAAGAGGCTATATTGCTGGTATCTACAATATCCAGGAGTTCAGAATTGATGATGGTTCTTTCGTAAAACTGCGTGAAGTTGCCCTCAGTTATAATTTCGGAAAAATTAAAGGATTTAGCGATCTGACAGTTAGTCTCGCTGGCCGCAACCTGTTCTCATGGGATAATTACAAAGGATATGATCCAGAAGTGAACGCTGCAGGTCAGAGTACATTGCTGCGTGGTATTGACTTTGGTACTGTTCCTATTCCAAGAACATACAATGTTGGTCTGCGTGCTAAATTCTAAATCCTTAAAAGCGAAACATCATGAAACGATATATTAAATATTGCCTGGTTGGTACAATGGCTTTAGCTGCTTGTTCCAAGAATTACCAGGATGCAACCGGGCCTTCTTCAGCGCAGGCATATAGTACGCCTACCACTATCACCGATGTGGCAGTAGGTTTGCAGGCATGGTATGTGAAAGATCGTACAGGGTTATTGTATAATTCTATTACTGCGGGCACCTTGCTCACCGGCGAAGCTTATGTAACCAACGCTGGTAACGCAGATGAGGCGCAACTGACAGCGGGCGGTATCAAGGTATTGAACACCAATGCCGTTGTTAACCAGTTGTGGGCCGTAAGTAACAAGATTATTTATGAGTCCAATAATATCCTGGCGGCTACTCCTAAAGTGATTACAGATAAAGGATATGCTAGTGGCGTCATTGCTTACACCTCTATTTTCAAGGCTTGGGCCATGGGCGTACAGGCTAACTTCTTCCAGCAGATACCAGATACCAGTGGTTCCCCGAATGGGACAAATAATGCAGTGCATTTTATCTCTGGTCAGCAAGGGTACCTGAAAGCTGCGGCTATATTGGATAATGCTATCAACGTAGTGAAAGCAAATCCTATCAGTGCCAGTATCAATCCTTACCTGCCTGCTGGAATTAACATTGTGAATACCTTGTATGCACTGAAGGCGCGTTATTCCCTCTATGGTGGCGACTATGTTTCTGCGCTGGCTGCTGCTAATAGCGTGGATCTAACGGTGAAGTCTACACTGAATTTCAATGCACAGGTGAATAACCCGATTTATTCACTGGTAACAGCTACCAATAATATTTGGCAAACAACAGGCCCTACAATGGGCTTACCTGCTGGCTTCCAGCCTGATGCAGGTGATTTGCGTGTACCTTTTTATATTGTAAAACCTACTTCCGGTACATTACCATTTGTACTTACCGGATTTTACACCACTCCGCTATCTTCCATACCAGTTTACCTTCCAGGTGAAATTATGTTGATAAAGGCAGAGTGTTATGCTCGTCAGAATGACTTGATCAATGGACTCGCACAGTTGAATTTAGTAGTGACCAAACAACCATCCGCCGATGCATTTGGCGTTGGCGCAGGATTGCCGCCAGTAGTAGCTGCCACTCAACAGGCGTTACTGGATGCTATCTACAAGCATCGTAGAATAGAGCTCTATTCTGCTGGCCAGGAACTGGAAGACAGTCGCCGGTTTAACAGACCGGTAGCTGAGCGTAAACGCAGCTACTTCCCTTATCCGCTGGTAGAAAGAAACGACAATCCAAACACACCGGCAGATCCTGCGTTCTAACAGCAAAGATCTTGCGGTAACCATGCTTATGCTAAAAAGCCAGGCTCTTTGAGGGCCTGGCTTTCTTTATTGGCAATAAGTTATGATTATATTGTTTCTGTCTCTTTTATAATTGCTTGCATTTTTTCAATGATCGTGGTCATTTCTTTTTCCTGTTTTGCTATCGTTGTTTTACGGATAAAGAACCAGGTGAAAGCCATCCAGATGCCAAATGCAAGCGATCCCACGATGGCCACTTTTAGAGAGGTTTTCATCATAAATTCAACCATGTAAAAACTTGCGCCAAGAAATAAAGTAATAAAGTAAAAGGTGAATATGTTTTTTTGCATAAATCGTTGTCGCTCTCTGACCTGTATCATATGCAGTAGGTACTCTTTTACGGGTGTATCAGTATTTGTTGGCTGATATAATAACTTCAATAGTACAGTGGATGAAACCAGGTAGGTGATGATCCCCAGAAATAGCAATCCGAAACCAATCCAGGTGGTAATCATCTTTGGAGGTTGTTTGTGAAATATCCAGGATATAAAGCCAATAGTAACTAAGAGTGCTATGCAGCAGAATAATAATTTCAACCGCATCTTGTTTCTTACTTTCCCTGCGCTGGCAATTAATTCTTTGGAACTGGGTGCAGTAACTGTTTTCTTACTGCGCCATATTGCCTGCAATCTATCATCAGCGTTCATACTCTTTAAATTTTTCTGTTAGTTTTTCTTTAATACGATGTACTCTTACTCTCACGTTTGATTCGCTCATACCCATGATACTGGCGATTTCTGTTTGTTTTACATCTTCCAGTTCCATAGAGATAATCAGTCTGTCTGTTTCACTTAAAGTAGCGATACATTTATAAAGAAAATTGATCTCATCTTCATTCACGCGGCTGTTGCCTTCATCGGCTTTGTCTACTTCTTTGTGAACAAATTTGCTGCTGCGTTCCAACTGGCGTAAACAGTTATTACACGCGATCCGGAATATCCAGGTGCCTATAGCGGCTTCCTGTCTGAATTTCGGGAGTTGTTGCCAAACGGTGATAAACGTATCCTGCGCAATATCTTTGGCCCAGTCGTCATCATTGACATAACCCATACAGAGGCGGAAAACTTTATCCCAGTAATCTGTGTACAGTTGGTCGAAGGAGGATTGGAGACTATTTGAGGAAGTTGTCGATTTGGTCAAGATACCATTCTTTATCGTCATACATGATGAAGTGTAAACCTTTGTTGGCGAATTTTAAAGTAGCGGTTTTCAGTTGTTTGTATTGATCTTCAATTGCAGGTTTAAAGTTAACAAAACGCGCTTCTAAAAGTACCAATGCAGGGATTTTTATTTGGCCGATGCTTTCTCTTTGGTCCATATTCGCGAACTGACAGTAGGTATCTGCATAGGTTTTTCTATCGGTGGTAACACCCCAGTTAACGATGGCTTTTTGTGCGAGGGTATCCATGCAAAGCTGTGTGATAGTCCTTTTCTGCATCTTATAGAACTGAGAATCAGTCAATGGCATGATTTGGTTCTGGATAGCGCTGCAATCAGGTTTCACTTCAGATTTAAAGGCAGGGTTCATCAGGGAGCCGAGGCACGGTAACGCATCAACGATAATTATCTTGCTAAATAAGTCAGGATAACGGGTGGCCAGTGCCATTGCAACGCCGCCACCAAGGCTGTGACCAATGATTACTGGGTGATCCAGTTTGTTTTTACGTACATAAGCAGCAATATCTTCAATCCAGATATCGAGGTTAGGAGCTGCTTGTGCAGGCGAGCCAGCATAGCCGGACATTGTCAGTACATAACTGGTATATGCATTGCCCAGGTGAGCAGTTGTTTCGTTCCAAACATCGCCACTGCAAGTAAAGCCAGGGATAAAGAGGATGGGTTGTTTACCTTTTCCGCTAGTTTTAACAGAGAAAGAAGGTTGTTTATCTTGTGCGAATACATTCAGAAATAGGGCGCCCATCAGTAAAATCAGGAAGAGAGCAAATATCTTTTTCATAGTGTGTTTGTTTTAAATTTCCATTTAGATACACAGCCTTTTAAAATGTTACAGTGAATCTGAAAAAAAAAATTAAATATTTTTTCTCTCTATCCTGAAATCCTTGTCCCTATTCGGTTTTAATACTTTTTACGGGGTTAGCTAGTGCTGCCCGAACCGCCTGCATACTCACCGTTAATAATGTAATAATGATGGCAGCTATGGCAGTCAATACAAAAATGGACCATCCAATATTCACCCTATAAGCAAATCCTTGAAGCCAGATATTCATAATATACCAGGCTACCGGGCCTGCAATGAAGAAGGCTATAATGACCAATTTCAGAAAATCCATCGATAGCATGGTGATGATACTGCTTACACTAGCGCCCAATACTTTGCGGATACCGATTTCCTTGCTGCGCTTCCTGGCGGTGAAAGTAGCCAGCCCAAATACGCCCAAACAGGCTACAAATATGGTTAATGCCGCGAAGATGGTCAGTGTCTTTGCCGTATTGGCTTCTGCATGGTAAGTATCTGTATATCGTTGGTCGAGGAAGGAGTAACTGAATTGCACATCGGAATGCATGGTTTCCCAGGCATTTTTCAGATCGGCGATAAGAGGGCCTGGATCTCCGGCGTGGGTCTTAATAATATATAACGGTCCCCATCCATTCAGTTTCATCACTAATGGAGATATAGGGGTATGCAAAGATTTGAAATGGAAGTCCTTCACCACTCCTATGACATGGAAAGTGCCACCGATACCGTTATTATTTAAATGAGTGAACGTTTTCCCAATCGCGTCATTTCCCCATCCCAACGCTTTTACGGCGGACTCATTCAGGATAGCGGCAGACGTGTCTGTCCCAAAGGCGGGAGAGAAATTCCTGCCAGCGGCCAGGGTCATGCCCATTACAGGAATGTAATTTTCATCCACGTCGTAGGCCAGCGTTTTTATCTGGGCACTGGTGTTATTCTCAAATATGAAAAAGTTGTTGTTGTAACTATTGCCAGAAGGCAGATAGCCGGATATGGTCAATCCCGCTACTTGTGACTGCTGGAGAATATGGTTCCGCATGAACTCCCGTTGTGGAGCAGGTAGCTTATCCATATCTTGTAAGACCAGGATATTGTCTTTATTATATCCCAGCTTTTTATGTTGGATATAGGATAGTTGTTTATAGACGATCGCAGTGCTGATCATTAATGTGATGGAGATGATGAATTGGAAGACGACAAGTCCGCTGCGTAATCGGGTGCCCTGTTTGCCACCAGGACTGAAGCTGGTTTTCAGTGCGGCTTCTGGCTTGAAAGAAGAGAGGAATAGGGCGGGATAACAGCCAGCAATTATTCCTATTGTCAGCCCAGAGAGCACCAGGATAAGTAGTAGCCATGGTTGTTCGAACCAGCGGATTTGAATATTTTTTCCTGAGATCTGGTTGAACGTAGGTAAGGCGATTATGGCCACCACTATGGCAATCAGCATAGCGATGCAGGTCAGTATGATGGATTCCAGAAGGAATTGTAGTGTGAGTCTTCCTTTTGGAGCGCCTAATACTTTCCGCATGGCCACCTCTTTCACGCGACCCACTGCATTAGCGGTGGTCAGGTTCATAAAGTTGATGCATGCAATCAGGATCATAAACAGCACGATAGCGCCGAAAATATAGATATAGCGGATATCTCCGGGTGTATCCAGGTCAAAGGCGAAGTTGGAATGCAAGTGGATATCCGTGAGTGGTTGGAGGTAGATACCTACGTTATTGCCGCCTGCCCGGAATTCCGATAAAGTCATATGCATAGATTGCTGCATTTGCGGACTCATATATTTGTCCAGCAGGGATGGGAATTTAGCCTCCAGCTTGTGGTAATCATAACCAGGAGGGAGGAGTAGGTAAGTCCAATAGCCGGAAGTCATCCAGGAATCGGACTTTGCATCTGGTACGGAGGCCATTGAGCCGAGAACCTCGAAATGGAAATGTGCATTATCCGGCATGTCTTGGAATACGCCGGTGACGAGGTAATCTTGCCCGGAGTCCTTGAAACGAAGCGTTTGGCCTACTGGATTTTGATTCCCGAAGTATTTTACAGCAGTCGAAGCTGATAGCACTATGGTATTCGGCGCATTCAAGGCCGTGTTGGCGTTGCCGTTAATGAGGTTGATACTGAAGATTTTAAAAATAGATGGATCGGCGTATCCGAGGAAAGGTTCCTGGAAGGATTTTCCATTATGCTCCAGGATAGTGCCTCCTCCATAGCGAATACGCACCGCTTCTTCTACTTCCGGGAATTCAGCTTTCAGTGTAGCCGCTACCGGTGGAAACACATTTGATTCATTCATCGCCTCCCCTTTCACCATTCCGCGAAATACTACTCTGACAATGCGATCAGCATTCTTGTTGAATCGATCATAGCTGAGTTCATGCGCGATGTATAGCATGATGACAAGGCTGGTAGCGATGCCTATCGCCAATCCAGTTATATTGATGGCGGAGAAGGCTTTATTCTTCCAGAGGTTGCGAAATGCTATTTTCAGATAGTTGCTTATCACGGAATTAGTTTATTTATTGATGGGGGTCAAAGTGAATGCCGTAAAGTAAGTGTATTGGTTATCAGTTGTTTGTAATTTAGTCTTATCATAGAAATGTCCGTTTTTGAAACATTTGTGTCCGTATGCAGACGTTCGCTTTGCTAGTATAAATTTAGGGATGTATTACATTTGAGCTATGAAAATTTATCAGCAGGGAATGCGGTTACGTCCGCGGAGCAGGGGTTTTCACCTGATAACGGGAGAAGTATTACAGGCGATGCCGCAGATATCGCGCATCAAGATGGGCATGTTGCAGGTATTTATACAGCATACCTCTGCGGGTTTGACGATCAATGAAAATGCCGATCCTACCGTGCGAGTGGACTTTGAAACCTTCTTCAACAAGGCCGTTCCGGAAGATGATCCGGATTACGAACATAATTACGAAGGGTCTGACGATATGCCTGCACATCTGAAAGCCTCGCTGCTGGGGAGTTCTGTGATGATACCTGTAAATAATGGCAGGTTAGCCCTGGGTACTTGGCAGGGAATATATTTGTGTGAGCATAGAAACGATGGCGGTTCCCGCAGTCTGGTACTGACTTTATGGGGAGAAGAATAATTATTGTTGTTTTAGACAGGTTGCTTTATACGCCTGTAGCATTAATAGGAGCACAGGCATAGATACTTGTAAGATATCTCTCATATTTTTCAATGCCCTGGCAGAGAGTTTATAGGCGCCTTTTACAGATATATTCATAATAGCGCCAATTTGATCGTAGTCCATTTCTTCAAAATAGCGGAGATAAATAATTTCCTTTTGCCGGCTATTGAGTTGGTTGAGGGCGTCTGCTATTTGTTTTTGTTGTTGCTGTAGTTGTTCATTTTTAATATATGCGTGCTCGGTAGAGAAGTGCGCTAGGAAGTCGTGTTGATCTTTATCGAAAGAGATCAGCTTTACATTTTTGCGGGGGCGGAGGCGGTTGTAGAGGGTGCTGCGCATCGCTACAAATAGGTATGGGCGCAGGTCTACCGTGTTGCTGAGATTTTGTCTGTTGGTCCAGAGTTTAATGAACAGTTCCTGGATGGTATCTTTCACGACTTCTTCTTCGGGATGCAGGCGCATAGCGTATTCATATAGCCGGTTGAAATACCGGTCGTATATTTCGGCAAAAGCTTGTTCGTTGCTTTGAAGCAGTGCTTCCCAGAGTGCAGTATCAGATGCTGATGAAAGATCCATGTCCCAACTTCTCGCATTAAATGTACAAAAAAAATCCAGGTGGTGGCTGCCTGGCGTGTTACTCTCTTTGGTTGAATGATATAAGGATATAAATACGATCGTAAAAGTATAAAAACAATTGAGTTAAAAATTCTTTTAAGAAAAATTAAAATAATTAAAAAAAAGTGGGGTGTTTTGCAAAATCCCTGTGTTCTTGTTTAAGCGTGGGGTTGTTACTACCTATGAACGCCATTGTAATACCAACTAAGAAAGGCTCTTGGGAAAGGATAACTATCATTTATATACGAAAGAACAGTTTCTGGAAGATGCGTTCTTCCTGGAGTGGGTGAGGTATGCGCGGCCAGCAACTGTATCATATTGGGAACAGTGGCAGCAGGCAGCACCTGGTAATCTGGAGGAGATGCACGCCGCGAAAGCGGTTGCAGAGGGGATATTCAGCCTGGAGCGGATTTCGTCTCCCGAAACCATCAAATCCGCTGTCTGGAACAACATACAGGCAGGTATTGCAGCAGCAGGATCACCACCGCGCGTAGTATCGATGTCGCGGCGGATCATGCGATGGGCAGCAGCTATACTCGCGCCAGTAGCCTTGGCCGGAGGGTATTATCTCTATGCTAATCGTACTAGGCATTTCAGCACAGGTAACGGACAACATCTGTTAGTAACATTGCCAGATGCCTCTACGGTAATGCTGAATGCCAATTCCAGGCTGACTTACAGCAGATGGAACCAAGGAGATAGGGAAGTGTGGGTAGATGGAGAGGCCCTCTTTGATGTCAAACCATCTCGTATACACGTAGCCGCGCCGTTTACGGTACATGCTGGAAAATTGAATGTAGAAGTATTAGGAACAGTTTTTAATATAAAATCAAGAAGAAACAGCACAGAAGTATATTTGCAGACCGGAAAAGTAAGAGTCACAGATTCGGAGCATCACACATCCATTGTATTGAGTCCTGACGAAAAAATAAGTTACGATAAAACCAACTACCAGCTAGTAAAAATACCTGCCAACAGCTTATCCACCACGGCTTGGAAGGAAAATAAAATGCAGCTTGTAAACACCTCCGTGAAGGAGATATTTGAAACATTGCAGGACCAGTATGGCTATACGATAGTACTGCAGGACTCATCCATTGCCAATAAAACCATACAGGGTACCTTATCGCTTCGCAACATTAACAATGTACTGTTTGAATTGTCAGCGATACTAAATGTAACCATAGACAAGAATAATGACACGCTGACTATTAGAAAAAACGGTCAACGAGGGTATTAACAACCATTACTAAAACCAAGATCAATGAGGATTTGTACCAGACAAAGCCTAAGGGGCTTGCTGTACCTATGCGTACTGTTACTTTCCTGTACTTTTGCCAGCGCTCAACATTCGGGGCCTGCCACAAAAACAGAGCAAACCATCAAAGAAGCATTGGACCAGATTTCCAAAGTTTATGGCACTACATTTATGTACGATGCGCAACTGCTCAATGGAAAAACAACCAAAGTTTTTGTCAAATCAGCAAGTGGACAACTAGTAGAAGAACTACTGAAAGACATCCTCTATCCCAACAAACTGGTATTCCTCTATACCGACAGAAATCATTATGTAATTGTACCTAGTGAGCGCAAGCCCACAGTTTTGGAACCAATGGTGAATCCCAGTATTACACTGGTATTACAGCAGAAAACGCCTGCAGGTATGAAAAAAATATCCGGTACTGTATCTGATGAAGGACAGAATCGTTTGCCTGGCGTTTATATTCAAGGTGCTACAGGCAAAGATTATGCGGTATCCAATTACCTGGGCCAATTTGTAATCCTTGTTCCTGAGTCTACCAAAGAGATCACCTTTACTTATACTGGTATGGAACGTGCCACTATTTTTACCGCCAATGGTGATGTACAAAATGTGGTGATGAAAAATAAAGTATTGAATGAAGTGGTGGTAACCGGTTATCAAACCCTTTCCCGTGAACGCGCCACCGGTTCATTTGCTTCCGTTAAATCAGCAGATCTCGATAAACGCCGTATCAGTAGCCTTTCCCAAGTATTGGAAGGAAATCTGCCAGGTGTAATGACCTATAAAGGAAATATTGTTGTAAGAGGAACATCTACTTTCAATGCTACCAAAAATCCACTGTATGTGATTGATGGTTTCCCCGTAGAGAACTCTTATGTAGATGCCTATGGTAGATTGTCGGATGATATGCCGAATATCAACCCGGAAGATATAGAAACGATTACGGTACTGAAAGATGCTGCCGCTGCTTCTATATACGGCGCCAGAGCGGCTAACGGCGTTATCGTGATCACCACGAAGAAAGCGAAACCTGGAAAAACCCAGCTTAGTTTCAGTGCAGATTATGCTGTTACACCGAAATGGAATCTCGCGTATCAAAAAAGAGCCAACTCCAACGAAATCATTGATGTACTGACACAGTATTATGATAATGATCCTGCATTCAAAACTGCGCCATTGACCGAAGCTGCCCGATTAAGGGATGCTGCCGGTGTGGTGAACCCTGCGCTGGACTTACTGTTGCAGGTAGCCGAAGGTAAGATTACCCGTGCCCAGGCGGATGAAGGACTGAATAAGTTACGTGGCATCAATGTATACAATCAACAGGTATTGGATAAGCTGGTTCGACCTAGGTCCAATCAACAATATAACCTGTCTGTAGGTAAAGCCAGTGCTGCCAATATTTTCAATTTCTCTGCCACTTTCCGCAACGATCAGGGATATGATAAAACCAATAACAGCAAATATGTGGGCGTGACCGTTCGTAATACCACGGAGATTTCCAAATGGTTGAAGGCAGATGTGGGTATTTATATGAATTACAACGATGGTTCCGGCCCAGATGGAAGTATGGATTTAGCAACTGGTAGTAGCTATCTTAATCAGCAACTCCCATTTGAATCTATGTTGGATCAGAATGGCAACGTTACTTTCCTGAGATCCAAACTATCGGCAATAGACAGAGCAACCTATACCAAGTACGGTCTGTTTTCTGTAGAAAGAAATCCGGCCCAAGAAATCCGTTATAACCAGATTGTAGACAGAGGATTACAGACTAGAGGCTATGCGAAATTGAACGCCAAAATCACAAAATGGCTGAATTATGATGTGATGTTCCAATATGAACGCAATTATGATAAAACAGAAGAGGTGCTGGATCAGGATTCCCGCTACATGCGTAATCTGTTCAATTCCTTCTCTGCATTGGATACCAAAGGTAATACCATCTATAAACTGCCAGTGGGCAACGCTTTCCGTTCCACTATTTATAATCAGCGTGCATTTACTTTCCGTCAGCAGTTGAATTTCAACCATACATTTAACAAGAAACATGAACTCGTAGGTTTGCTGGGCTCTGAAACCCGTGAATCCAAAGTGAACAGAGATTTCTATTCCGTATATGGATATGATCCGCTGACGATGAAATATATGCCAGTGAATGCGGCAGATCTTGCACTCGGTATGACTGGGTTGAATAGTGTCCGTTCTTCTATCACTGATCTGATAAGGTATTCCGAGGCAATTAACCGTTATGTTTCCTTCTATGGAAATGCTTCGTATACGTATAATGACAAGTACATGGTATCTGGAAGTATGCGTTATGATTTGTCCAACTTATTCGGTACTAATCCAAAATTCCAATATCGTCCGTTATGGTCTGCTGGTGCTAGCTGGATTATCAGTAAGGAGCATTTTATGTCTGATATCAACTGGTTGGATATGTTGAAACTGCGTGGTTCCTATGGTATTAATGGTAACGTTGCTAAGAATGCCGGACCATTCATGGTGGCTTCTTACGGCGTAAGTATACTCACAGGAAATCTGACTGGAGATATTGGTACGCCTCCCAATCCAAACTTGCGCTGGGAAAAAACGGCTACCGTTAATGTGGGTGCTGATTTTGCCGTCCTGAATGATAAACTGACCGGTAGTCTTGATTATTATGTAAGAAACAGTTCAGATCTGTTGTCTAGTAAGACAATTGACCCTGCATTGGGCTTTAGTTCTGCATATGTGAATAACGGGGCGATGAGAAACAATGGTGTGGAATTATCCCTGCGCACACCGATCGTGACTAGTAGAAATGTGAAATGGGATATTACTGTCAACAATGCTTACAACAAGAATACAGTTACCCGTGTGGATTACCAGGCGAAAATGGCTTCAGAACTGTTGCCTTCCTCCAATTATCCAGTACAAGGTAATTCATATTACACCCTCTATGCCTATAATTATGCAGGGCTGAACAATAAGGGAGAACCCATGATCATTGGTGCAGATGGCAAACCAACAGACAAACTGGTAACATCTACTGGTGTGGTACATAGCATGGGATCGTACATGCCTTTATACACTGGCGCGCTTATCAATAATGTCAGTTATAAACAATTCCAGTTGTCTGTGATGTTTGTGTACAATGCAGGACATGTTATGAAGTACGATGTACCTTATATGAACGGCGCCTTTCCTACCTATGCATTTCGTGAAGGGTTGAGCAATGCATGGAAAAAACCAGGTGATGAGTTGGTAACAGATATTCCAAGACTGGTATTCGATTATGATAAGACTGGTAATAATTACAGAAACGACTACTGGATTAACTCTGATAAAACCGTCATGAATGCCTCTTATATCAAGGCCAGAAATATAGCATTGACTTATAATCTGCCTAAAGATCTGCTGAAGCGTATGAAAGTAGCTGCGGCAAGGATCAGATTCCAGGCAGATAACCTGTTCTACATCGGATTCAATAATCAGGGCATCGATCCTGAAACAGGCGGAATGATTGGTTCAGCAGCTATGCGCGGATTACCAATGATGCCGACCTACAATTTCGGTGTTAATCTTTCACTTTAATCACTGGCAGAAAAGAATTCCAAATGAAAAAGTTATTTTATATCATATTGTGCGGAGCTACGCTGACAGGGGCTTCTAGCTGTAAGAAATACCTGGATATTGTACCTAGAGGGCAGAAAATTCCTCAAACATTGGAGGATTACAAGGCCTTAATGGAGACCAAGAATTCTCATATAGTGGATATGTCCAATCAGTCGAATATTGCGAATGAGTGGGGTTTTATGCAAAGCCAGATTCTTAGTACCAATCTGAGTAATATTAATTACCTATGGCAGGAATCCCAGGATCGTATGCAATATCTGCAGACGGATATGGGCTACAACTGGTCTTATAGCGGGATTTTTAATTATAACGTAATTATCAACCACCTTCCAACTGCTACCACTGGAACGCCTGAAATAAAAGCGCAATTGATTGCACAGGCAAAGGTGATGCGTGCTATTCAATATTTTTATCTGGTAAGTAGTTATGCCAAGACATACGATCCGGCAACGGCACCCACTGATCCTGGCGTTATTATCAATACCAGTGATGACATGGAACAGAAGCTGACACAATCTTCCGTGAAATCGGTATATAACTTCATTATCAGTGAACTCAATGCAGCTATTCCGGTGCTTCCAGATATGGGTATTAATCCTATGTTTCCTGGTAAAGGAACGGCATATGCCTTGCTCTCCAGGGTTTACATGTTCCAGCGGGATTTTACACAGGCGGAAGCGATGGCAGATAAAGCCCTGGCAATAAACAGTCAACTGTTTGACTATGTGCAGTATTATTACGATAATAAAGCCCTGGCAGATGGTACCAGTCCTTCTATCAATGTACCAAAATACGAATTCAAGAATCCTGAAAACTACATCTTCAATTACGGTGGTCAGATGGCCCAGATGCAAGGGTTCTACATCAGCCTGATCAAAGCGGCAGACTCAACGCAGTATGACAGGGGAGATGCCCGTCTGAAAATCAATTTCGCGGCAAGAACTATTGGTGGTGAGGTGATCTTATCTTATCGTCGATTTGATGATGCCAATGTAGGCGGCATCCGCACACCGGAGATGTATTACTATAAAGCAGAGTGCCTTGCCCGCGCGGGAAAAATCAGCGAATCAATGGATGTATTGAATCAAGTGCGTGTGAAACGTATCATTAAAGAATTCTATACTCCGGTAACTGCCACTACAGAGGCGGATGCGATTGCGCTTATTCGTAGAGAAATGCGTTGTGAATACCGTGGCTATGGCGGATGGTACTTGGATTACCGCCGTTTTAACAACGATCCGAAGTACAAGGCAACTCTTACCAAAACCGAATATGGTACTAACTATTCCATTTCGCCAGAATCGCATCTTTGGATAATTCCTTTCTCGCAAACGGCTATTGCCTATGGAGAAGGAAGACTCACACAAAACTCCAAATAACTTCATACAAAAGCCAACTGTTGAAAACAACGAAGGGGAATGCCGCCAGGTGTTCCCCATTTTATTTGTGTATCTTCCACCTTTCCTTTGCCTATATTTCCCTCTATGAACAAAACAGATCTAATCCGTGCTATAAAAATCATTGGTATTCCGGTTGCCTTTGCCCTCATCATGCGGTACTGCTTCGGCCTCGACTCCTGGGCTGCCCTGTTTAGTGTGATGACGATTGCTTTCCTTGTAGGCATTCCTTTTGGCGTAGGGGCGTTGATGATATATTTATCCAGTGTAAAGAAAGTAAAAAGTTGGAGTTACCGCTTTTTTGTGCCATGGATACCGATAATCATCTTTTTCTTGTTCACGTTGGGCCTGGCAATAGAAGGTTGGGCATGTTGGCTGATGATTATGCCGGTATTTTTGCTGCTTTCTTCCATTGGAGGGCTGGTAGCGGGTTATTTCAAACTGCGGGACCAAAAAAGAGATGAAAATATTTTTGTATCGGTGATTGTATTGCTGCCATTGGTAATATCCCCCCTTGAAAAGTTGATTGCTGTCATTCCAGGTACCTATGAAGCCTATACGTATATCGATATCAAAGCGCCTAAAGCGGCCGTCTGGCAGCAGGTTACTCGTGTAAAAGAAATCAAAGCCCAACAGGATAAAGGGTGGCTAACGCAATTCTTGGGATTCCCTCGTCCGCTAAGGGCTGAGTTAAATTATGAAGGGGTAGGGGCCTATCGAGAAGCGATTTTCACTGGAGGACTCATCTTTCATGAAACCGTAACGGAGTATAGCCATCAACGTAAGATGACTTTTGATATCCGTGCAAATCCTTATGAGATTCCATCCACCACGATGGATGAACACGTGGTAGTAGGAGGGGATTATTTTGATGTGCTGAATGGGGTTTATGAATTAGAACAACTGGATGCAAACACGTGTAGATTGCATCTCTCTAGCCATTTCAAGCTATCTACAACATTTAATTTTTACGCCAGTTGGTGGGCACGCTGGATTATGAAAGATATTCAGAATAATATTTTACAGGTGGTTAAGCAGCGTGCGGAGCATTAATTATGTGAGGTTCTCCAAATCAAATTGGCTACTACTTTGTTAGCCTGCTCTACTTTGCTTACTTTATTTTTGATGAAATATATGTATAATAAAATAGATGTAAGACGCGGTTCCACTGGCTTCATAGAATATTCAATGGATGATTATCTGCCAGCATGCACAATAAAGTATTAATAAAATCGTTGATACCCAATTCCTAATATTAAAGGAATTTTAATACCCGGGTAGGTGTACTTATAGGTTTTGATATTATTTTTGGGCCCTGATGATGAGAATAATACTAAGATATTTCCTATCACTGTGTTTCCTTTTCTTGGTAGGCTACTGTCACGCACATGAAAGCGGGGTAGGTAAGCCTGCCATCAGGATATCCAGGGCTACATTGCAGGAGGAATCGAATGTTGTCAGAAGCAGCTTCGCCCTGCAGGGTAAAGTGCCACTATCCAGGAAAGGAACACTGCGCGACAGGATTAAAGCTACGGAAGTCGAAGATGAAGGCGATTCGTTATTCGCCAGGAAACAATTAGAGACAGGATATATGCTTATTTCCTGTTTTTATGCCCATGAATGGGCATGTGGTCCTCCATGTCTTGCCAACTTGGAATTAGCCCACCATCAACCATCCTATGGAACCATTGACAAATGTGTCCTCCATCATGTTTTCAGAATTTGATACCTATCCGCTTTAGCTGAGAATAGGCCACTATCCTGCCTATCCAGTCTCCGTTTACCCATATTCACTGATACTTACTAGCTATATTCAATTGCCTGCATAGCACTGCTATGGGGTCAAGGAAGTCATGTGTCCATTAAAAGCGTTGCGATAGCCAACCTGCAATAATCATAATACTTTATGAAAAGAATCATCATGCTTATGGGCTTGTATGCCGTTGTGTGTCATACAGGCTGTACCTCCTCAAAAGGAGAAGAAAAAGAGGAAACCACTAAGTTTCTTGTTACCAGTCCATTGAAAATGGATACCGTTATCACTAAAGAGTACGTATGCCAGATCCGCTCCATCCGTAATATCGAATTACGGGCGCAGGAAAAAGGGTACCTGGAGAGCGTGGCCGTGGATGAAGGACAACCTGTAAAAGCAGGACAGCTCCTCTTCAAGATCATGCCTCGATTGTATGAAGCCGAACTGCAAAAAGCAGAAGCTGAAACCAAAGCGGCCGAAATTGAAATGCAGAATACAAAAGTCCTGGCCGACAAAAACGTAGTTTCTGCCAATGAATTGGCCCTTGCCAATGCCAAATTGCAGAAAGCAAAAGCAGAACAATCCCTCGCCAAAGTGCATCTCGGATTCACTGATATCCGCGCTCCTTTCGACGGTATCATCGACCGCCTCCGCATGAAACAAGGGAGCCTTGTTGGAGACGGCGACCTACTGACCACCTTATCCGATAACAGCCACATGTGGGTTTACTTCAACGTTTCAGAACCTGAGTACCTCGACTACAAAGAAAACCTGAAATCAAAAGAACCACTGAAAGTAAACCTGCTAATGGCCAATAAACAGGTATTCGGATATCCAGGCGTAGTAGAAACAATAGAAGGGGAATTCAATAATGAAACAGGAAATATCGCCTTCAGGGCCAATTTCCCTAACCCGGATAAACTCCTCCGACATGGAGAAACCGGTAGCATTCTTATGCCGGTGCACATGAAAGGTGCGCTCATCATTCCACAGAAAGCCACTATGGAAGTAATGGATAAAAAATATGTATTCGTGGTAGGAAAAGATAATGTGGTGACCATGAAACCTATTACTATCGAAGCGGAAATAACGGATCTCTATGTGGTAAAAGACGGTCTGACTGAAAATGATAAAATCTTGCTGGAAGGGTTGCGTAAAGTGAAGGACAAGGATAAAATAGCCTTCGACTATGAGAACCCGAAACAGGTAATCGCTCACTTAACGTTACCAACGGAATAATGTAACCATCCAAAAAGCAAGAGAAATGTTTAATATTTTCATGAAGCGGCCAGTCTTTGCGATAGTGATATCACTTGTCATTATCTTCATGGGCTTCCTGGCCATAAATACACTCCCCACCTCACAGTTCCCGTCCATCGCCCCTCCCAGGGTGATCGTGAGTGTGGCTTATCCGGGCGCGAGTGCGGATGTATTGGTGAAGTCCGTACTGATACCTTTGGAAAAAGCGGTAAACGGTGTACCCGGTATGAAGTACATGACCTCCGATGCAACCAGTGCGGGCGAGGCCAATATTCAAGTAGTTTTCGATCTGGGAACAGATCCGAACCAAGCGGTGGTAAACGTAAAGAACCGCATTGAACAAGTTACTAACAGGCTACCAGAACTGGTACAGCGTGAAGGGATTGTGGTAAACATCCTGCAACCCAACATGCTGATGTATGTGAACGTATACAGTAAAGACCCACATGCAGATGAAAATTTCCTGTATAACTACGCCAATGTGAATATCCTCCGCGAACTGAGTAGGGTGAAAGGGATCGGGAATGCTCAGATCCTGGGTAGCCGGCAGTATGCGATGCGTATCTGGCTAAAGCCAGACAGGATGCGGGCTTACAACGTATCCACAGACGAAGTGATGGCAGCCCTCGGCAGCCAAAGCGTAATCGGGTCTCCCGGTCGTCTCGGTAGAAGCGATGGTAAACGCTCCGAAGCACTGGAATATGTACTCACCTACCAAGGACGTTATAATCAGCCGGAACAATACAAAGATGTAATCATCCGCGCTAATGCCAACGGTGAACTCCTGCGATTGAAAGATGTGGCAGATGTGGAACTGGGTAGTGAATTCTATGATATCTACTCCAACCTGAATGGACATCCTTCGGCGGCGATCGTGCTGAAACAAACCTATGGTAGTAACGCGAATGATGTTATCAAGGAAGTAAAATCCCAATTGGAGGAAATGAAAAAATCCTTCCCTCCAGGCATGGATTACGAAATCAGTTACGATGTATCCAGCTTCCTGGATGCCTCCATTGAAAAAGTAATCCATACGCTCTGCGAAGCCTTTGTACTCGTGGCTATTGTGGTTTTCATATTCCTGGGCGACTGGCGCTCTACGCTGATTCCTACACTAGCAGTACCGGTGTCGCTCATCGGCGCGTTCTTCTTCATGCAGGTATTCGGACTCACCATCAACCTGATCACATTGTTTGCGTTGGTACTGGCAATCGGTATTGTGGTGGATAATGCGATCGTGGTAATTGAGGCGGTCCATGCGAAGATGGAAGAAGAACACCTTTCGCCATATGCGGCTACCAAGCAGGTATTGCATGAGATCAGCGGCGCCATCGTAGCAATCACATTTGTAATGACAGCAGTATTCATTCCAGTGGCATTCATGTCTGGTCCTGTAGGTATTTTCTACCGACAGTTCGCTATTACCATGGCTACTTCCATCGTGTTGTCTGGTATCGTGGCACTCACGTTGACGCCTGTACTCTGCGCTATCCTGCTAAAAAACAATCATGGGCAACCGAAGAAAAAAACGCCTGTGAAAATGTTCCTGGATGCATTCAACAGAGGGTTTGAAAAACTCACGGGCAGGTATACCAGCCTGATGGAGAAAATAGTAAACCGTAGAGTGATCACTTTCGGTATCCTCATCGCTTTTGCTGTCAGCATTTTCGGTATTAGTAAATCATTGCCTTCTGGTTTTATTCCTAGTGAAGACCAAGGTATGATCTATGCTATCATCCAAACGCCTCCAGGTTCTACGCTGGAACGCACCAATGACATGGCGAGAAAAGTACAGAACATTGCAGAACACGTGGAAGGAATCCAGTCGGTATCCGCGTTGGCAGGTTATGAGGTGTTGACAGAAGGTCGTGGTTCCAATGCCGGTACTTGTATCATCAACCTGAAAAACTGGTCAGAACGTAAACATAATGTCAACCAGATCATTGCTGAACTGGAAGAAAAATGTAAGGATATCCCCGGTGCTACCATTGAATTTTTCGGTCCACCAGCCGTACCTGGATATGGTGCTGCCGGCGGTTTTGCGCTGCGTCTGTTGGATAAAACCAATAGCGACGACTATAAGGAAATGGAGAAAGTGAATGATGAGTTCATGGCAGCGCTGCGGAAACGTAAAGAGTTGTCAGGGTTGTTCACTTTCTATAGTGCCAACTATCCGCAATATGAGTTGCAGATCGACAACCAGGCAGCCATGCAGAAAGGGGTATCTATTGGTAAAGCAATGGATAACCTTTCCATCTTGATCGGTAGTACCTATGAACTTGGATTTATCCGCTTTGGTAACTTCCTCAAAGTATATGTACAGGCAGCTCCTGAGTACAGAAGATTACCAGAAGATCTGATGAACCTGTATGTGAAGAATAACCGGGATGAAATGGTGCCTTATTCTGCGTTCATGAGTATTAAAAAATCACATGGTCTGAATGAGATCACGAGGTATAATATGTACAATTCATCTGCGATTAGAGGGGAACCTTCAGCAGGCTATAGTAGTGGTGAAGCGATTAAGGTGATTCAAGAAGTGGCCGCCAAAACATTGCCGAATGGTTACGGTATCGACTGGGAAGGTCTTTCCAAGGATGAATCTGGTCGTGGTAATGAAGCGCTGTACATCTTCCTGATCGTATTATTCTTCGTATACCTGATCCTCGCTGCGCAGTATGAAAGTTTCGTATTGCCGTTGGCGGTAGTTCTCTCTCTTCCTGCCGGCGTATTCGGATCGTTCTTGTTATTAAAAATCATGGGCCTATCCAATGATATTTATGCACAGGTGGGATTGATTATGTTGGTTGGTTTGTTGGGTAAGAATGCCGTACTGATTGTGGAGTTTGCGGCACAAAAACATCGTTCAGGCGTTCCCGTATTAGAGGCGGCGTTAGAAGGCGCCAAAACGAGGTTCCGCCCGATTTTGATGACATCCTTGGCATTTATTGCCGGATTGGTTCCGCTGGTTTTTGCTACAGGTCCTGGTGCTATCGGGAACCGTACTATCGGTGCGGCCTCTTTAGGCGGTATGTTGATGGGAACCATTTTCGGGGTAATCCTCATTCCTGGATTATATTTCATCTTCGGTAGTATCGCTGCCAAACGTAAGCTGATCAAGGATGAAGATGAAAAACCACTGACGGAAAGGAAGATCCTTATTATTGAAGAACAATAACTGATTGTGATGTTAAAAAGAGTAAATAAATATATATGCTTTGTCTGTCTCTCATTGAGCTATGGCGCCTGTAAGGTACCGGAGTTGACAGGGAAGACAGCCAACAATCATGTGCCGGATGGTTACACAGATGCACGTGATACCATCAACACGGCCCAGGTAAAATGGAAGGAATACTTTACGGATCCCAACCTGGTATCCTTGATTGACACCGCTTTGAAGAATAACCAGGAACTGAATATCACGCTCCAAGAAATAGAGATTTCCAGGAATGAGATCAGGGCTCGGAAGGGGGAGTATTTACCTTTTGTGGGTGTGAAAGGGGCGGTAGGATTGGATAAGGTAGCCCGATATACTAGCGCGGGCGCAGTAGAGGCGAACACAGAGATCAAGCCAGGGAAAGAAATGCCGGACCCATTGCCGGACTATCTGTTAGGCGTATACGCTACATGGGAAGTGGATCTCTGGCATAAGCTACACAACGCTAAGAAGGCGGCTGTTACGCGTTATCTGGCTACGGTGGAAGGCAAGAACTTCGTTGTCACCAACCTGGTAGCGGAAGTGGCTAATTCCTATTACGAATTACTGGCCTTGGATAATCAGTTGGAGATCGTCAATAAAAACATGCAAATCCTGCATGATGCCTTGGTGATTGTAAAATTGCAAAAGGAAGCCACCAGGGTAACGGAGCTGGCCGTACGAAAATTTGAAGCGGAAGTACTGAAAACACAAAGTTTACAATACGATATTAAGCAGCAAATTACCGAAACGGAGAACAGAATCAATTTTCTGTTAGGTAGATATCCACAGCCTATTGTCAGGAATGACCATAGTTTTGAGGAACTGTTGCCAGCGCCTGTGCATGCGGGTATTCCTTCTCAACTGTTGGCCAATCGCCCAGATATCAAACAGGCGGAACTGGCATTGTCGGCGGCTCAATTGGATATAAAAGTGGCCAAGGCGCAGTTCTATCCTTCTTTTGGAATTTCTGCTGCCGTAGGTTACCAGGCATTTAATCCATCTTATCTGCTTCGTACACCAGAGTCATTGCTGTATGGACTTGCAGGGGAACTAGTAGCGCCACTCGTGAATAAGAATGCGATCAAGGCAACCTATTACAATGCCAATGCGAAGCAAATACAGGCGGCATACAACTATGAGCGTACTATCCTGAACGCATATATGGAAGTAGCTAACCAGTTGGCGAAAATCAGCAACTTGGAAAAAAGCTACGACCTGAAATCGAAACAGGTGGATGCCCTCACACAGTCGATTGCCATTTCCAATGATCTGTTTAAATCCGCTAGGGCAGACTATATGGAGGTGTTACTGACGCAGCGAGATGCCCTTGAATCCAAATTTGAATTAATCGAAACGAAAAAGCAACAACTGAATGCAATGGTGAATATTTACCAAGCATTAGGTGGTGGCTGGAATTAACATTTGTTTATTTTAGAGTTTATATTTTAAGGGAGATAATAGCCGGTTTATCCGGCTATTATCATTTAAATGAACGTTTGTCACCCATTCTCCTGCGCTCCTGTACTTTGCTCCCTGTTGAATAGAGAAATCTCCTTTCTTTGTAGGTAAATCTTTATTCAGTTGAACAAAATCGCTAACATATCGCTCTACTGGAAATGCCAGTTGATTGGCTGGTGTATTGCAGCCCTATACTGGGGATTGGAAGGAATGCGTGCGCCGCAGGCTACCTGGACAGCGTTCCTATTCCACCTCATAGGGGATGTGACCATCGGCATTCTTGTGACGCATTGTTATCGCTACCTCGCGCTTAAATTCCGGTGGACAAATCTATCCCCAGGAAAGCTGGCATGGAGGCTGATACCTGCCGTGTTGTTGATTGGGGCGACATATGCTTTATTGATCGCGCTAAAACTGTATTACATTCGTTACACTATCGGAGGCGAGGGGAATTTGTCTCTCTACAACTACCTGACACATACCTATAGAACCTTGTTACTCACAGGAACAAGATTAATGGCCATCTGGATTTTGATCTATCACGGGTATCATTATGCGCAAAGGGAAAATAAGATTGCCCTGGAAAATGCGCAACTCATCATGGCTACAAGAGAGGCGCAGCTTAACCAGTTGTCAGCCCAATTGAATCCACATTTCTTCTTTAATTCTTTGAATACGATTAAGTTTCTCATTGCTGAAGAGCCTACCGCAGCA
The DNA here is from genome assembly GCF_019236475.1 of Chitinophaga sp. Lineage (GTDB taxonomy): Bacteria > Bacteroidota > Bacteroidia > Chitinophagales > Chitinophagaceae > Chitinophaga. The sequence continues at coordinate 704,673 of NZ_JAFAIX010000013.1, read as the reverse complement.
AGGCGGGCAGTGGATTTGTTGTCTGATCTACTAAGGCATTTCCTTTATAATCACGATGATCGCGTTATTACGGTAACTGAAGAATTGCAGTTGGTAAATGATTACTTGGAACTAGAGAAACTCAGATTTGAAGAACGCTTACAAACGACTGTAACTGTTAGTGATGATTGTCTCCCTGTAACACTGCCTCCTTTGAGTATACAGACCTTGGTGGAGAATAGTATCAAGCATGGTATATCCAAATTGAAAGATGGCGGTACCATTACTATGCAGTTGGATAGAATAGATCAGCAATTGAGGATTATTGTGACGAATTCGGGAAAGCAAGCACCAGCAGAATTCAGTAATGGTCTAGGATTGAAGAACTTACGAAAACGGCTGGAATTGCACTACGATGGAAGATTCACAATGCATCTAGGTGAAACAAATAATCAGGTGTCCGTTGAGTTAATAATTCCCGCATATGTTTAAAATAAATGTAGTAATAGTAGACGACGAACGCTCTTCCCGGGAAGAGCTCAAACGGGCATTAAAACCTTATACCGACTTCACTATCATTGGGGAAGCCCGACATGTGGAGGAGGCGAAAATGTTGATTAAGGAGAAAAATCCAGATCTGATATTCCTAGATATACAAATGCCAGAACAATCAGGTTTTGATTTACTGGAACAGTTGGAGGTGGTGCCGCAGGTAATTTTTGTAACTGCATTTGACCAGTATGCAATACGCGCATTTGATAGCAATGCATTGGATTATTTGCTGAAACCCTTCAGGGAAGAGCGGTTTAGGCATACGGTAGATAAGATAAGGGTGAAACAAGCAGCCATTCAGGCCAGAGAACATTTGTCTACCTACACTAAACAACTCTTTATTAAAGATGGAGAGCATACTTACTTTGTAAATCCATTATCTATTTACCTAATTACATCCGCAGATAATTACTCAAAGGTATATTTTGACGATAAAAAGGTAATTGTCAAACGTTCCCTTAATCAGTGGGAGCATATATTAGACACTGCAATATTCTTTCGTGTCAACAGAACCCAATTGGTTAATACACACTATATACAACAGGTTATTACCCTCTCTGGAGGCCGACTACAACTGATATTGAAAAATAGTACTGCGTTGGAAGTATCTATGCGTCAATCTGTAAAGTTCAGAAGTATTAACCGCATATAATTCGATCATTAAATTTAGTATATGGACAAAGTAGTAGTGTTACTGCTTAGTGGGATCATTATGTTTACCCATGTCGGCGCCCAGCAATTGCTATCCCCTAGCGAGTGCCGAATAGATAGTGTTGCAATTCATACAAATGACGGTGCCCATATCTCGGCCATTGTGGTCAGAGAGAAAGGAAGGTATCCTCCATTGCCTACTGCACTTACTTTCACTATCTATGCGGATGGCAAGAGCCTTACTCGCGCTAAAATGGCAGCAGCACATGGTTACGTAGGAATCGTTGCTTTCAGTAGGGGAAAGGGATGGAGCCCAGATTCGATTGCTCCCTATGAACATGAGGTGCAGGATGTAAACAGCGTGATTGATTGGATTATACAGCAACCTTGGAGCAACGGGAAAGTGGGAATGTACGGAGGTAGTTATGACGGCTTTTCTCAATGGGCAGCAACAAAGAAATTGCACCCTGCATTGAAGACGATAGTGCCTTATGTTGCGGCTATTCCTGGTATAGGTCTCCCAATGGAGAATAATATTTTCTTAAATGCCAATTACGGTTGGGCTTTTTATACAACGAACAATAGAACCCTGGATAATAATGTCTACAATGATCCTATTCGTTGGAGAACGATGCAGCAGCAATGGTTTCACAGTGGTGTGGCCTACAGAAAAATAGATAGTATAGACGGTGTTTCGAATCCCTGGCTACAGCGTTGGTTACGACATCCAGACTACGATGCCTACTGGCAATCAATGGTCCCTTACGGACAAGAATTTGCCAACATCAGTATTCCTGTACTCACCATTGAAGGCTACTATGACGACGGACAGATTTCCGGTCTGAGATATCTCCAAGAACATTATAAGTATAACCCACATGCGCAGCATTACCTGGTGATTGGCCCCTATGACCATTTCGGAGCGCAACGCGGTGGAACCCCTCAGTTACGTGGATATACCGTCGATTCAACTGCCCTTATTAATACGAGTCAGCTCACCTTCGAGTGGCTTGATTACATATTACAGAATGGGAAGAAACCAGCGCTTTTGAAAGATAAAATCAATTTTGAAGTGATGGGCGCCAACGAATGGCGGCATGTCTCCTCTATTGAAAAAATGAATAACGATACGCTTACCTTCTACTTATGTGGAAAGCCATCTCAGGGAGCATACACGCTTTCCGCAAAGCATCCAACAGATACCAGTTACCTCTTACAGAGCATTGATCTAGCCGACAGAAATACATGGTTGAATGATTATTATCCTAACCCCATCATCCGTGATAGTCTGGATACAACTAATGGCCTGTTCTTTTTAAGTGAACCGCTAGAGAAAGCAATAGATATGAACGGTTGCTTTACAGGTGAATTACTGGCGTGTATCAATAAGCGGGATATGGATATTGGCGTGGTATTGTATGAACTGATGGCAGACGGCCGGTACTTTAATCTGTCGTATTTCCTTGGCAGGGCTAGTTATGCCAAGGATATGACGCAACGGCATTTATTACAACCAGGAAAATTAGAAACGATTCCTTTTAGTAGAACACGCATGGTCAGTAAACGATTGGAGAAGGGGAGTCGCCTGTTGGTGGTATTGAATATCAATAAGAATCCATTTGCGCAGATCAATTATGGCACGGGTAAAGATGTGAGTGATGAAACAATACATGATGCAGGCGGGCCTTTGCAGATAAAGTGGTATTCCGGTAGTTATATAAAAGTGCCGGTATGGAGATAATACAATTTCTATGTCGAAAAATGACTGATTTTTCGACATGAATGTTCTCTAATGATGAAATTTTTAATAAATAATCCATTTTCATGTCGAAAAAAATGAATAATTTCGACATGAAAATGGATGTGTGTCGAGGAAATCACCATTGGAATTAACTAAAAATCATTAATATAATGACTTTTAATAGGGCTCAACCAAATAATGACTTACCTAAATTACCACCGACAGATTTTGTGGAGTCCCCAGAAATATTGCGGCATCTTGCCAAGGCATCCAGATATTTGGGTGAATTAAATGGACTTTGTGCAGCTTTACCTGATTCTCAGCTATTAATCAATATAGTTGTGCTTCAAGAAAGTAAAGATAGTTCCGCAATAGAGAATATTGTTACTACACAGGATGAGTTGTATAAGGCAGCAACTGAGGAGGGGGGAGAAAGCTATGCGGCAAAAGAAGTATTGAGTTATCGGGAAGCATTGTATGTAGGGTTGTCAAGAATGCGGGCGCAGCAAAATCTTTTACGGATAAACACAATAGTTGAGATTGTTCAGACTATAAAACGGAGTAATATTGGAATTAGAAATGTACCTGGAACAGCATTAAAAAACGCTATCAATGGTGAAATAATTTATACTCCACCGTGTTGTGAAGATACAATAAGAGAAATGTTGGCAGCATTGGAACGCTTTATTAATGAATCAGAAATCTCCACATTGGACCCTCTGATAAAAATGGCCTTGATACATTACCAGTTCGAAGCAATTCATCCTTTTATAGATGGAAATGGGCGCACAGGGCGCATTGTAAATGTATTATACCTTGTACAACAGGGCATATTATCCCAACCGGTTTTGTATCTCAGTTCGTATATCGCAAAGTACAAGGCCGAGTATTATCAGCTCCTGCGAGGCGTAACAGAAAAAAATAATTGGCATGATTGGGTGATGTATATGCTTACGGCATTAATTGAAACAGCAAAGTTAACAGCGAGTAAAATTAAATCCATGCTGTTGTTGAAAGACGAAACTGAGAATAAAATGAAACAGGTCTTAGGGGCTTCTTTCAATTTTGACTTATTGCAGTTGATGTTTACACTCCCTTATTTAAAAATAGAATTGATAGAGAAAATGGGACTTGCCCATCGTCAAACAGCATCTACCTGGCTTAAAAAGTTGGTTGATGCTGATGTTTTAAAACCACAAAAAATTGCAAGAACGACCTATTTTGTTAATTATAAATTGATGGAGTTACTAACTTCGAATTAATAATTTTGAATGAAAGATTCGTGTGCAACTGAAGTACAACATCCTTTGTTATCAGATCCCTTTTTTCATATGCAAAATTGGAAAAGGTTTCCCCATGCTATCTAATGCAGATCTTCCCGTAACCTCAAATCCGCAATGCTTATAAAACCCAACAGCACCTTCGTTTTGTTCATTTACATCCAGCTCCAGCACTTCCATTTCGTTCACTGCGTAGGAGAGTAGTTGTCTGCCCAGGCCTTTTCCATGAGCGTCTGGATGTACGAATAACATTTCCAGTTTTTGATCAGCAATGCCGATAAAACCTAGTATTGCCCCATTGCTATCAATAGCACAACGTAATTGCACTAGATGGAAGTATTCGTTTTTTATCAGCGGTTTGAAATACTGGATATCTTCTTCATGTAGGAAATGATGGGTAGCTCTCACAGAGGCCTCCCATACGTCGATCATTTCATCGTAATTGGCGGGAGTGGGTTGTTCTATGCGTATCATCGGTTTGGGCTATGGGTCAGCTACGAAGGTAAGTATTGATCATTTAAAATCCAACAATGTCAAAGGTGCTATCCTGCTAACCTTTGACATTGTCAGGGAATAACCTATTAGAGGCAAAGGATGGTTAACTTGCAGGTGGCTGGGCAAGTGGTAGCATCAGCAGAAGTATCACATATTTTTCTTTTTCCTCTAGGAACGCTCAATGCAGCAACTTTGATTTTGGTTAATTGCAGTTTCTTTGAAGTGGTGTTTTGTTTCATAATAGAAAATGTTTAATGATTATTTCTCTCCTGTCTCTTGCTGGAGGAGCAATGCCATGGAGTGGTTATTCAGCATATTTTAAATAATCCTGCAATTAGAGGCAGGTCAGGGATACCTTGCAAGTAGGGCAGGTAGTTGCATCAATAGAAGTCATACATACTTTTCCTTTCTCTCTAGGAATGCTCAGGTTAGCAACTTTGATTTTGGTTAATTGCAGTTTTTTGGGAGCAATGTTCTGTTTCATAAATAGAAGAAATTTGATGATGATTCCTCTCCTGTCTTTAGCTGGTGGGGCAATGCCATGGAGCGGTTGTTCAGCATGTTGCCAGATATAATGCTTATTGAGGGCAGGTCCGGGTTTCCCAGCAGGTAGGGCAGGAAGTGGCATTGATAGAAGTCAAACACACTTTTCCTTTTTCTCTGGGAGCGCTCAGGTTAGCAACTTTGATCTTGGTTAGTTGCAGTTTTTTAAGACCAGTAGTCTGTCTCATAATTGCAAATATTTAATGATAATTCCTCTCCTGTCTTTAGCTGGTGGGCAATGCCATGGAGTGGTGTTTCAGCATATAACCAGATAGATCTGCTTATAAGATGCAGATCAGTGTATCTCTACAACCAGGGCAACTGGTATTTGCAATGGAAGTGACGCAAATTTTTCCAGCAGCTTTAGGAGCGCTCAGATTAGCAACTTTGATTTTGCCTAACTGTAATTTTTTGGGAGCAGGAATTTTTTTCATAATAGTAAATGATTAATGATTATTCCTCTCCTGTCTTTAGCTGAGGGAGCAATGCCATGGAGCGGTTGTTCAGCATTTCGTTATGCAAATGCCTATTAGAGGCAAATCGTAGTTAATCTGCAACCAGGGCAGGTGGTCTGATCCCAAGAGGTCAGGCAAACTTTACCTTTTTCTTTAGGAGCGCTCAGGCTAGCCACTTTGATTTTGGTTAACTGCAGTTTTTTGGGAGCGGTGGATTGTTTCATAAAAAGAAAATATTAAATGATAATTCCTCTCCTGTCTTTAGCTGAGGGAGCAATGCCGTGGAGCGGTTGTTCAGCATGTGATGATTCTTCTCCTATCTTTAGCTGGAGGAGCAAAGCCATGGAATGGTTGTTTAGCATGGCAACGAGCAGTTAATGGTCTGATGGCAAAATGGGCAAGTGGTTTGTGCCAAAGATGTCAGACAAACGCGTGCGCTATCTTTAGGAGTGGTCAGCTTAGCCACTTTGACCTTTGTTAACTGTAATTTTTTTTGAGCATTGATCTTTTTCATACCGGTAAGTATTTAATGATTATTCCTCTCCTGTCTTTAGCTGGAGGAGCAATGCCGTGGAGCGGTTGTTCAGCATATAAATTAGATATTGTTGCTATTGGTAGCAGGCTTGTAGTAAATGAAAAGATGATATCATGGAATCAACATACAGGCTTTGGGTTCATTGGGTTAATGATCGCGACTAATCAAACACATTAGTACTTCTAACCAATTTAATAGAAAAAAATTGATGTTAAAAATTTTTTTAGCATGCGTAAAAGCAAAATATCTATTGTTGAAATGGAAAATTTGAAGATTGCGATGCCCCTGAACCTGCACGCGTGAGTTATCTTGTGGTATGGGTGAAATATAGCCTCAGTGTATTTGGAATGCGATTAAATTTTTGAGGGGAATTGGTCTGGCAGACACGTGTCTCCATACAATATCTTTCGCGATTACATTCGCACTGGGTACAAATAATGGGATAAATATTTTTCTTGTTTTTTTAGGGAGACACGTACCAACAAGAACTGTCGGAGTATACAATGCGTGGGGAAAAGCTATCTAGTAAAACTAGTAAACCTGCTGTGAAATGTATTGCACAACAGGTTTACTAGTTTTATGGAATTTTCCTTAATTCCAATTATCAATCTTGATATCATTAGGAGAAGGTGCGCCTTTCCCCGTTTCTACTAACGCTTTCAGGCTCATTAGAAAGATCGCCCATTTGGTACTGCAATGATACATGAACTCCACAGGTTCTTTCCAGTTCAGATGTTGAAATAATACAAGTACATAGTCATCCTCTTGTCTCATCTCAAAATTAATAGTGGTGCCTACCCATTCTATAGGTCCATCTATGACCTCCCATTCCACTAGATTCGGTGACTGGAGCTTTTTAACTTTCATATCAAATCCTCCTTTGTCAAACCGGAATAAAACGATATTTCCAACTTGATCGCCTTCTCCGCTGGTGTCAGTGGTCCACCATCCAGCAAGGCCCGCGTTTGTGGTCAATGCCCGGTAAACATCCTCTATAGAAGACGTTTTGATACCTACTCGGTGTAAGATATTTGCCATAAGTGATTGTTTGTTCAAAAGTACTTGCTTAGATCAACTTTCGTGTAGGGTAATATGGACAATATTCAGTGGTGATGTGGACAAGCCATCGCATCATTTACGAGCTACATTTTCCCTAATGAGAGACCATGTGAAATGCGTAAAGAAGGGTGTAATGCAAATACAGATATGAAAATTGTATGCAAATGAAAAAAGGCTTTCAGCAGTTAATCCGCCAAAAGCCTTTACTGTAGTGACTCTGTAGGGACTCGAACCCTAGGCCCGCTGATTAAGAGTCAGCTGCTCTACCAACTGAGCTACAGAGTCTTGTAAACTGTTAAATTTCAGGTTTCCAAATTTAACTGTTCTCCCGGATATTTATCTCCTTAAATTAATTAAATTTGAAAGGATAGTCAAAAATATCGTTAACTCAGTATAAAATACTTAGTCTGATGCAAGAAGCGTATATAGTTGCCGGGTACCGCACTGCGGTCGGCAAATCCAAGAGAGGAGGTTTCCGCTTTTACAGGCCTGATGATCTGGCAGTTGATGTAATTACCGGATTGCTGAAATCAGTACCACAGCTCGATCCTAAACAGGTGGACGACCTGATAGTAGGTAACGCTGTGCCGGAAGCAGAACAGGGCTTGCAAATTGGACGTATGATCTCCGTGAGAGCTTTAGGTATCGACGTACCGGGAATGACCGTAAACAGATACTGTGCATCCGGACTCGAAACCATCGCCATCGCTACCGCAAAAATCCAATCAGGCATGGCCGATTGTATCATCGCTGGTGGTACCGAGAGCATGAGCCTCGTTCCCGTTGCCGGATGGAAAACAGTTCCTAACTATACTGTAGCCAAATCCAACCCGGATTACTACATCGGTATGGGCCTCACCGCAGAAGCAGTTGCAAAAGAATTTAACGTCACTAGAGATGCCCAGGACGAATTCTCTTATCACTCTCATATGAAGGCCCTGAATGCCATTAAAAACGGCTATTTCAAACAGGGTATCCTCCCGATAGATATCAACGAAGTATATGTAGATGCGAAAGGTAAAAGAGCTTCCCGCACTTTCACCGTAGATACAGATGAAGGTCCTCGCGCAGATACCTCCATGGAGGCCCTCGCAAAACTGAAACCTGTATTCGCCGCCGGTGGCAGCGTTACCGCCGGTAACTCCTCCCAAACTTCCGATGGCGCCGCCTTCGTAATCGTGATGAGCGAGAAAATGGTGAATAAACTCAATCTGAAACCTATCGGTAAACTGGTGTCCTGCGTGTCTGCCGGCGTACACCCTCGCATCATGGGTATCGGCCCCGTTGCCGCCGTACCTAAAGTGCTGGAAAGAGCAGGCAAAAAATTAGGCGATATCGACCTCGTAGAACTCAATGAAGCCTTCGCTTCCCAGTCCATCGCCGTAATCCGTGAACTCGGCATCAACCCCGATATCGTTAATATCAATGGTGGCGCTATCGCCCTAGGTCATCCCCTCGGTTGCACCGGCGCTAAACTCACCGTGCAAATCCTCGGCGATCTTAAACGCCTCAATAAAAAATACGGTATCGTTACTGCCTGCGTAGGTGGCGGCCAAGGTATCGCCGGTATCATCGAAAATATCAACTAAAAAAAATTTCCACTCATAAAATTTAACGAGCCCGGTCCTGCCGGGCTCGTTTTTTATTGTCTGTTATCTATCAACATCTTACGTTTTTTTCTATATAGATTAGGATTGCATGTGATCTTTTTATTTATAATATTTTAATCAAGTTGAATTAAAGTTTTTACTAATTTACTGCCTGATTTAGCCTCAAAGCTATCAACCATATCATTTTTTATGGATCGCAGACAATTCCTGACCTTATCGCCTGCACGTAGTTTTAAAGCCGCTACCATGGCTGCAAGAACTACTACCGGCATCACCCCTTATGCTGGCGCCTGGGGCCCTCAGCAACTGATTCATCTCCTCAAAAGGACCATGTTCAGCACCAATCCGGTGGATATCAACGCCTTCAACGGTATGAGCATGCAACAAGTAGTGGATACCTTGCTGACAGCCCAGCCTGACCCCCAGCCCCCAGTAAATAACTATGGTACTGACTCCTCCGGCGTCGCCCCCGGCGCTACCTGGGTCAGAGCCTCCAAAGGGGACATCACTACAGAAGATAACAGGATCACCTCCTATAAATCCTGGTGGATCGGTCAAATGATCAACCAATCCAGAAGCATACACGAAAAAATGGTGCTCTTCTGGCATAACCATTTCGTTACGGAAACCATTACTGTTAAAGACAGTAGATACATCTATCAATACAACCTTACCCTCCGCCAAAATGCCCTGGGTAACTTTAAAGCACTTACCAAAGCAATTACCCTCGATCCGGCAATGTTGATTTACCTAAACGGTTATCTCAACTCCAAAGCCGCCGCCGATGAAAACTATGCTCGCGAACTACACGAGCTGTTTACCGTCGGAAAAGGCCCGGATTCCCACTATACAGAGGATGATGTGAAAGCCACCGCCCGCGTGCTCACAGGCTTCCGCATCGACGATGCCAATATCACCAGTACCTTCAATACTACCCAACACGATATCGGTAATAAACAATTCTCTTCCTTCTATCTGAATAAGGTTATCTCCGGAAAAACCGGCCCCGCCGGCGCTACGGAACTAAATGACCTCCTAGATATCATCTTCGCGCAACCAGAAGTGGCTAAATTCATCTGTCGGAAATTGTACCGTTTCTTCGTATACTACGATATAGACGCTGCCACCGAACAGAATGTCATCTCCCCACTGGCCGATATCTTCCGCAGCAGCGGCTATGATATCAAAGTGACATTGAATGCGCTCTTCACCAGCGAACACTTCTTCGATCCACTGAACTACGCCTGTTTGATTAAAAGTCCGGTCGATTTTTGCGTGGGCGTTTGCAGAGAATTCAGCGTACAATTCCCTTCAGATTATACTAACCAATATCTTGGATGGAAGGCGATTCAACGTACTGCAGCGAATATGCTCCAGAATCTCGGAGATCCACCGCTGGTAGCTGGTTGGGAGGCCTATTACCAGGAACCTTCTTACCATGAACTCTGGATCAATACGGATACACTGCCAAAAAGAAATCAACTCACGGATGCCCTCATCAGCGATCCTGGCTTTAACCGCCTCCATATTGATCCACTGGCTTTTGCAGCACAACTGCCCAATCCTGCAGATCCTATCGCATTGGTGTCCGATTCCCTGAATATACTTTATCGTGTAGGCGTTTCCGATACTGTAAAGGATTTCCTGAAAACGACTATTCTCCTCACAGGCCAGACTACCGATTACTACTGGACAAACGCCTGGAATAAATACGTCTCCAATCCAAATGATATGCAGGCCAAAAGCGATGTTCATATCCGCCTACAGGCCCTGTACAAATACATCATGGACCTCTCTGAATACCAATTATCCTGATAAGCTGAAATACCTTTTATGAAAAGAAGAGACTTCCTTAAATATACAGCCCCTGCTGCCATGCTCCCTACACTGCTTGGCGGTTTTTCAGTAAAGGCTTTCGGTACTACGCCATTGCTCGCTGCCCTCAGTGGCGCAGCCTCGGATAATGACCATGTACTGGTAATGATACAGCTTACAGGTGGTAACGATGGCCTCAACATGGTGGTGCCATTGGATATCTACGGTAAATACCAGGCTGCCCGTACCAATATCGCGATCCCTCAAGGAAAAGTGCTTAAACTCGACGGCTATACGAAATCCGGCCTACACCCGGCTATGACTGGCGTCCAGAAATTATATAACGATGGCAAAGTGAGTATCATCCAAAGTGTGGGATACCCTTCTCCCAACTTCTCTCACTTCCGCGCTACTGATATCTGGCTGACAGGCTCCGACTCCAACCAGGTATTAAACACTGGCTGGACAGGCAGATACCTGGAAACACAATACCCTGGCTTCCCTGATGGCTATCCTAACGCTGATAACCCAGATCCACTCGCCGTGCAGATAGGTTCTATTGTTTCTCCGGCTTTCCAAGGGACCAATGCCAGCATGGGTATCGCGATTACGAGCGCTACTGATTTCTATAACCTGATCGATGGGGTAATGGACCCCGTTCCCAATACCAAAGCTGGTAAAGAACTGGAATATATCCGCCTCATCGCTAAACAAGCTAACAGCTACGAACAATCTATAAAGAAAGCAGCAGCCAAAGTTTCTTCTCAAGGTGCATACCCTGCGAATAACTACCTAGCTGCACAATTGAAAATCGTAGCGCGACTCATAGCTGGCGGACTTAAAACCCGTTTGTATATGGTGAGCACTGGCGGCTTTGATACACATGCCAGCCAAACAGATGGTGGCGATAATGTCACTGGGCTGCATAGCAACCTGCTGGGAGGCGTTTCTGATGCGATTAAGGCCTTTATGGATGATCTCCGTGGCCTGAAAGCGAGTCGCCGCGTGGTGGGTATGACTTTCTCCGAATTTGGCCGTCGTATCAAATCCAATGGCAGTATGGGTACAGATCACGGTGCGGCTGCCCCTATGATCGTCTTCGGGGATTACGTGATGCAAGGCGTCCTAGGAAATTCTCCATCTATCCCAGATGCTGCGTCCGTGAATGATAATATTCCAATGCAGTACGACTTCAGATCTGTTTATGCTTCTATCCTCCAGCAATGGTTCTGTGTGAAACCGGACCAATTACAAACGATCCTGCAAAAAGATTATCAACAACTGCCACTCATCAGCGGTGTGGCTTGCGGGGTCATCACCGGTATTCCTGACCTGACGCCAGGAGAAGATAAACACCTGATCGTCAATAGCCCGAATCCTTTCACAGACTATACTACTATTACTTATATCACTGGCGCCGGTAATACCATGATTCAAATCTTTGATACCATGGGCCGACTCGTTAGCGTGCCCGTGAATAAAGTACATGCTGCCGGTACCTATACGATCAACTTTGATGCGTCTTATCTGCCTACAGGCATCTATTATGCCCGCTTCCAAAATGGACCCGTGCAACAGGTGAGACCCATGCTAAAAGTGAGGTAAAACTTGCCGCTTATCACTTACTTGAAAAGAATTTTTGTGCAACATTGTTGCAAATAGATTGGTTTACCTATCTTTGTCCTCGTGCATAAACGGTTTTGGCATAAAATCTTAGCAATACTGCTCCTGGGTGTATTTTCCTTTAATACACTCCCGAGAGAGTTTATACACGAATTTGCCAACCACCACGATACGCATGATATCGTTCACCCAGTTGGTAAAACAACCATATCATCCCTTCACAAGCACTGTGATTTTCTGCAAATCGGTATCGAACCTTATGAACCGTTTGCTGTTTCATACCTGACACCGGTTATTAAACTGACATGGATTTTCCAATCTCCCATGTTTTCGTCACCGAGGTATCAGGTACATCGTGATTTGTCTCCAAGAGCACCTCCAGTGGAAGCTGTAACGATTGCTTATACCGTCGCCTGACGGAATTTTTAATGGATTATCTCCAGGAGGAACTCCTGTTTTATTTTTTGAATTATCATTCTAATTGATATGCAATATCTGCGTGTATTCATCACTCGCTTTTCTATTGCACTGCTGGTAATGCTGGCTGTGCCTGTCTATATGTATGCAGCTTCTCCTGATGAGGGAGTTAACGATAATACCCTTAGTGGTAGAATAACGGATAAGAAAACCGGCACTGCATTGCCGGGTGCTACTATTTATCTGCCGGATCTCCGTGTGGGTGCGGCTGCAGATGCTAGTGGTAATTACATCATCAAACACCTGCCTAAAGGGAAATTTGTGGTAGAACTGCACTACGTAGGCTATGCAGCTTATACGGCTACTGTGACAATTAACGGGAATACTACACAGAATTTCGAGCTATCTGAAACGCTCATCGAAAAAAATGAGGTGGTGATAACGGGTGTGAATATGGCTACTTCTGCCAAAAGCAACCCCGTGCCTGTTAGTATTATCCGCAGAGATGATCTCGATCAACAAATTTCTACCAACATCATTGATGCGATTGCAAAAGTGCCAGGCGTGAGCCAGTTGTCTACCGGTCCTGCTATCGGCAAGCCTTTTATCCGTGGGCTGGGTTACAATCGTGTGGTAACTGTTAGCGATGGCGTAAGACAAGAAGGTCAGCAATGGGGAGACGAACATGGTATCGAAGTGGATGATTACAATGTAAACAGAATTGAAATCCTTAAAGGGCCTGCTTCGCTGATGTATGGCTCTGATGCGTTGGCAGGTGTAGTGAATATCATATCGCCGTCTCCTTTGCCTGCTGGTAGCATCAAAGGAAACGTGGCGGCCAATTACATGACCAACAACGGTACAATGGCGTACCATGCTGATATCGCAGGTAATCAAAACGGCTTCAACTGGAGTGCTTATATCACCCAGAAACAAGCGCACGATTACAAAAATAAATACGACGATTACGTTTTTAACTCTCGTTATAACAACACCAACTACGGTGCAAGTATCGGTATCAATAAACAATGGGGTTATTCACATCTGACTTTCACCTCTTTCAACCAGAACCTGGGCCTGGTGGAAGGTAACAGAGACAGTGTTGGTGGATTCCTGAAACCGGTGAATGTAAACGGTGTGGCGGAAGATGAATCTGTCTCCTCCAGCGATCACAGGTCTTACAGTATGATGGTTCCAAAACAGAAAATTACTCACCAGAAACTGGTATGGGATAATAGTCTCTACCTCAATAACGGCGGCCGTATCGGCCTGACGCTCGGTTATCAACTGAACCAGCGCCGGGAATATGGGAATGTATTGTCGCCCAATGAACCGGGCTTGTATCTCTATTTACAAACATTCAATTATGGGGCAAGTTATTACCTGCCGGAGATGAATGGTTGGCAGACGACAGTCGGCGTGAATGGTATGCAACAAAAAAATACGAACAAAGGAGTGGAATTCCTTATTCCTGCATATGATCTCTTCGACATAGGTGGATTCGTTGTAACAAGGAAAACCATTAATAAAGTGACGCTCAGCGGAGGTGTTCGATTTGACAATCGATCTTTGAGTGCTAAATCTCTTTTCCTGGACACTAATGGTCATCCTGCTGCTGGTGGCGAAGAGAAATTCACTGCATTCACAAAAGATTTCAACAATATTTCTGCTAGTGCTGGCATCAGTTACGCCGTTAGCGACCGCGTAACCCTGAAAGCTAATGCTGCTCGTGGTTTCCGTGCTCCTAATATTGCAGAGCTGTCTGCAAATGGTGTACATGAGGGCACTATTAAATACGAATACGGCAATACCAACCTCAAACCGGAGGTAAGCACTCAGGGAGATATTGGTGTTGATTTCAATACAGAACACGTTTCTCTGAATGCCAATGTATTCTACAATCACATCACTAATTTCATCTATTCTCGCAAACTGTTCAATGCAGCAGGTACAGATTCCATTCCTTCACATGATAACGAGCAAGGATTTGCTGCATTCCAATACCAGCAAACAAATGCCAACCTCTATGGAGGTGAAATGATGCTGGATATACATCCTCATCCGATCGACTGGCTGCATTTTGAGAATACCGTATCCTACGTGCGTGGGGTAGCTACTAACGGTACCGACTCAACGAAAAATCTGCCTAATATTCCTGCTGGCAGATGGCTGGCTGAACTGAAAGGTAAATTCCGTAAAGTAGGTAAGAGCTGTCTGCAAAATGCATATATAGGCGTACAAATGGACATGAATTTCGCTCAGAACAATGTGTTCAGCGCTTATGAAACGGAAACGCCTACAGCAGGATATACCCTTTTGAATGCAGGTTTTGGCGCCGACTTCGTCAATAAGAAAAGTAAAACGTTATTCTCCCTCTATTTCGCAATGAATAACATCACAGATGTGGCGTATCAGAACAATCTCAGTCGTTTGAAATATGCAGATGTAAACCCAGTTACTGGTCGGGTAGGGGTCTTTAATATGGGAAGGAATTTCAGCGTTAAAGTGGCGATTCCAATCAATTTCAAATAGAAGTAATCCTTTTAAAATCTCTGAATTGTCGACCCTGCCCGCTGGGCAAGGTCGACTAAAAAATAAAAGACCACCTGGGCAGGTAGGTGAAAATAAAAAAACACTAGTTGTTGCCTCCGCCCAAGCAGGGAACGGAATCAAAATCTCCTAGTTGTTGCCTCCGCCCTAGCAAGGAATGGAATCAAAATCTCCTAACTATTCCCTCCGCCTTAGCAGGGAACGGAATCAAAATCTCCAAACTGTTTCCCCTGCCCGCCGGGCAGGGGAAACAAAAAAAATAAAGAAGAGAAAGGGACGTCGCAGACGTCCCTTTCTCTTCTTTATAAAAATCGCCAAAAAACATTCATTTTTAGCCAATTTCAAAAATAATTACTTCGCCGGATGCATAAACTCCAACACAGAATCCCTCGCCTGCAACTCCGGCACCTTATGCGTAAAAAAGTGATCAAACAACAACGCTTTACTATTTGCTATTCTATACGCAGTAAATTTCCCTGCAGCATATAGGCCTAGAATCGTATCATTATCGTAGATATATAGGTAGGGAGACGGCAGTGTATCGATCTTCCGTATGTAATTGATAAGTCGTTTCTGAGGATTACTAATCGTGATGGTTTGCATGGAATCCTCTCCGTTTTCCACCTTGATAATTATATTGGCGGCGGTATATACGGCTGCCGAATCCGAAGGACCCCCGGATTGCAGCTTGAAATGTTGAGGATGTACTGTTTTTCTCCCCCTTTCAATCACTTTTGTTTCGTGTTCCTGCTCTGGGTCACTATTACATGACCAACAAGCCAACAGGATGATTGCAAGACGAAAACAAATTCTTTTCATTGAGTATTGGGTGTTTATGGTGGTGGTTGCTACTTGACATTAACCGCAAATACAACCTTGTTGCCACTGATATAAATATTTGAACTAAATATATGTGGATTTTGTAGTTTAGCATGGCATTTTTGGTAGATGCCATGAGGAAACAAAATCGGCTTCACTGTTTACCAAATTTCCCTCTGTTACATATAAGTTATTGCCTCTTAAAAATCTTCTGACCACCATTGGTTCAGATTTTGGTTGAAAAAGATAGGGGCTGTTTTTACAGCCCCAAATTATTTTCCAACTTAATGATGGTGATGCGGTTTCTCCAGTTGGGCTGTCTTCTCATCATAATACACAAAGAAATACAGATAAATAGCCCTCGATAAGCGCATCAACCACGGCTGTATCAATACTAACAATACACCATTGATTCCCAGCCATATAAGTATACTGTTATCTCTCCAACTAATGCCGAAAAATACAGCGTACCAAATCAGGTTAAATACAGAAAAAGCTACAGATAAGGCATAACTCACATACCCCGTCCCGAACCAAAAGCCTGCTTCCAGCTCATATTTCTGCCCGCAAACCGGACAATTATCGTGCATGTCAAAAATCTTCGACAACTTGAAATGAAAAGGATTCGAATCCTTGAACATAGGCCCTTTCCGGCATCGAGGACACTTCATGGTCAACATGCTCAGAAAGTAATTCGGGCGCGTAGGCTTATTCGTACTCATCCTGCAAATTTAATCATTTACTTTAAGCTGTTTCAAACTTCCTTTCTCCGATCTGCTGACGCCACATGGCATAATACAGTCCTTTTTCTTCTAATAAGTCCGAATGACGCCCTGTTTCCACAATCCGACCCTTCTCTAATACGAATATCCGATCCGCATGCATGATAGTGGATAACCGATGCGCAATCATCACCGTGATATGCTGACGGGTAGCCGTAATTTCCCTTACTGTTCTGGTAATCTCCTCTTCAGTAATGGAATCCAGCGCGGAGGTAGCCTCGTCAAATACCATCAGTCGCGGTTTACGCAGCAAAGCCCTGGCTATCGACAGCCTTTGCTTCTCCCCACCAGATATTTTTATACCACCTTCTCCAATCACGGTTTCAATGCCTTTATCAGCACGGGCAAGCAAACTATAACAAGACGCTTTATCCAACGCTTCCTTCACTTCTGCATCGCTGGCCCCTGGATTCACGAACAACAAGTTTTCCCGAATAGTGCCCGCAAATAGCTGCGTATCTTGGGTTACAAACCCTACCTGGTGACGCAAAGCTTCCATGTCCACTTCGTTTGCTTCCACGCCGTTATATAGGATGTGTCCTTCATTCGGTTTGTAAAGTCCTACCAACAATTTCACTAGGGTAGTTTTACCAGACCCGGAAGGCCCTACAAAGGCAATGGTCTCTCCAAGATTAGCCTTGAAACTCACATTATCCAACGCTTTCCCAGTTGCTGTCAGATGCTTAAAGCCTACATGACGGAATTCCAGATCATCGATATGTGATACATTGATCGGATTAGCTGGTAATTCTTCTACCGGTGTATGCAGGATCTGCTGGAATTTCTCTAAAGAAACCTGTGCTTCCCTGAAGTTCAGGATGATATTACCCAACTCCTGCAATGGCCCGAAAATAAAGAACGAATACAATTGCAAAGTGATGAGCTTTCCTACAGATACATAATCATGATAGATATAATATAACAGCAGAAACAAGATGGATGCCCGCATCAGGTTCACAAAAGTACCCTGCACAAAACTGATACTGCGAATACTACGCACTTTCCGCAACTCCAGCATCAGAATTTTTAAGGTCGTACTGTTTAAACGTCTGATCTCCTGATTTGTTAAACCAAGACTCTTTACCAATTCAATATTTCTTAAAGATTCTGTGGTAGAACCCGCCAGAGCAGTGGTTTCCTTCACAATAGTTTTCTGTATGCCCTTGATTTTTTTAGAGAGCACATTCATCAGGAAACCCAGCAGCAAACTACCGATCAAATAAACGAATGGTAAAGTCTTATGCACAAACCAGGCATAGATAATCACGAAGATCACACCGATCAG
Source organism: Chitinophaga sp. (assembly GCF_019236475.1). Classification (GTDB taxonomy): domain Bacteria; phylum Bacteroidota; class Bacteroidia; order Chitinophagales; family Chitinophagaceae; genus Chitinophaga. The sequence goes on along the minus strand of NZ_JAFAIX010000013.1, from coordinate 686,482 downwards.
TGAAACAAAAAGTACATTGACAAATGAGGTGATAAATTTTTCGCAGTCTGTTCTGACTTTTTGTAAGATAGCCAGTGTTTCGCCACTGCGCTGATCCTCGAATTGTTGATAAGGGAGCCGCAGGGAATGTTTTAATCCATCGGTATACACCTGGGCGCCAAATTTTTGTACAACTACGTTTACGAAATAATCCTGAAATGCCTTTGCAATACGGGAAATCATCGCAACGCCAATGGATGCACCTAATAATAACAGGACACCTGTTACATAACTGCTTTCCGATCGTAATACGTGTCCATCCTTATCAACGCTTTTAGCATGGGATGCAAACTGATCTATAATACGCCCGAAAATGTAAGGGTCCATCATGGAAAACAACTGATTCACAGCCGCTAGTAGCATGGCGAAAAAACAAAGCCATTTGTATTTCTTCAGATATTGTAGTAATAGTTTCATAATTCCGGTTTTCTGAGTCTTTTGAGTCGAAACTTTTTTCGTATCCAAAGGTACTATATGTTATAACATTCTACTTCCACCATTCCGCAAAAATGACTAACTTAATATAGAAGTTCTTTATAAGGTTATTGGTGATTATCGGTTCATCTCATAAATCTCCACATATGAAAACGTATGATGAAAAACACGTCAAAAACATCGTACTGTTGGGAGCTGCGAAGAGTGGAAAAACTACCCTCTCAGAAACAATGCTGTTTGAAGCCGGCATTGTCAGCAAACGCGGTACAGTAGAGGAAAGTAATACTGTTTCCGACTACCACGATATTGAACATGAACGCGGAAATTCCGTATATGCAACAACAATGCACACGGAATGGAGAGACTACAAAATCAATATCATTGATACCCCCGGCCTGGAAGATTTCATCGGCGAGGTAATAGCATCCATCCGCGTCTGCGACACTGCTGTATTACTGCTGAATGCCCAGTACGGCGTGGAAGTAGGTACAGAAATGATCTGGGATTATATAGATAAATACCGAAAGCCGACCATCCTGGCGGTCAACCAGTTGGACGGAGAACAAGCCAATTTTACCAAAACCGTGGAGGAGGCACGGAAGGCGCTGGGAAATGCCGTTACCATCATGCAATACCCGGTAAACCAAGGCCTCGGATTCAATGCAATTATAGATCTCCTCAAAATGACCATGTACCGTTTCCCCCAAAACGGTGGAAAACCCGAAAAACTCCCCATCCCCGACAACGAAAAGGAAAATGCCAACAAACTCCACAATGAACTCGTCGAAAAAGCTGCTGAAAACGACGATACCCTCATGGAAAAATATTTCGAACAAGGTAGCCTCGATGAAGACGAACTCCGTGAAGGCCTCAAAATAGGTATGCTCCATCATCAGGTATTCCCCGTTTTCTGCCTCTCTGCTAAAAATGATATGGGCAGCGGCCGCCTGATGGGTTTCATCGATAATGTAGCTCCTTCTGCAATCGATATGCCCGCAGATATTACGGAAGATGGCAACGATGTGGGTTGCGATCCCGCTGGCCCTACTTGCCTCTTTGTATTTAAAACCCTCCAAGAACCCCACGTAGGACGCCTCACTTTCTTTAAAGTCATGTCCGGTGAAGTAAAACCAGGCATGGAATTGATTAACGAAAAAGGAAATACTACGGAACGCATTAGTCAACTGTTTATCGCTGATGGTAAAAACCGCAATAATGTGGATAAACTCCGCGCCGGTGATATCGGTTGTACACTGAAATTAAAGAATACGATCACCAATCATACCCTCTGCGAAAAGTCCTTCCACGGACAAATCGCGCCCATCCAGTTTCCCGGTACTAAAGTGCGCGTGGCCATCGAAGCAAAAAACAAAGCCGATGATGAAAAACTCAGCGAAGTATTAGCTGAAATCCACATGGAAGACCCCACTCTGGAAGTGGAATTCAACCGAGAACTGAAACAGGTAATCCTACACGGACAAGGAGATCTGCACCTCTTAGTCACCAAATGGCGACTAGAAAATATCTATAAAATGCCAGTGGAATTTTACGCTGCTAAAATTCCTTACCGAGAAACTATTCAGAAACCAGCACAGGCGTCTTATCGACATAAAAAACAATCCGGCGGCGCAGGCCAATTCGGGGAAGTATATATGAAGATAGAACCCTATTATGAAGGAATGCCGCCGTTGAAAGAATACCCCGTGCGGGATACAGAAGAAATCGTGCTCTCTTGGGGCGGTAAACTGGTGTTCAATAACTGCATTGTCGGTGGCGCTATTGATGCAAGGTTCCTGCCCTCCATCCTGAAAGGCGTCATGGAAAAAATGCAAGAAGGCCCACTAACGGGATCGTATGTACGCGATATCCGCGTTAGCGTCTACGACGGAAAAATGCACCCCGTAGATAGCAACGATATCTCCTTTAAAATTGCTGGTATGATGGCCTTCAGAGAGGCTTTCCACCAAGCAGCTCCACAACTCCTCGAACCTGTATTCGACCTGGAAGCAACGGCACCCGACTTCATGATGGGCGATATCATGAGCGAATTACAAAGTCGCCGTAGCATTATAACGGGAATGGATACACTAAATGGATTCCAGGTGATAAAAGCCCGTACACCACAGGCGGAACTAGACAAACTATTTGCTGCCCTGCGCAATGTTACCCAGGGTAAAGCCAAACTGAAATCCTCCTTCGCCGATTATGCGCCAGTACCGCCCGAAATACAGAAAAAATTAAGCGAAGATTACCGCAAAACAGAAGTGGAGGTTTAAAAGCCCCAGGTCTGCCTGTCCAGACTCCTGTATTGAATGGCTTCTGCCATATGTGTGGTGGTGATAAATTCACTACACTCCAGGTCTGCGATAGTGCGACTCACCTTCAGAATGCGGTCATATGCACGGGCAGAGAGCTGTAAACGTTTTAAAGCAGTACGTAACAGCTCTCTGCTGCTGTCGTCGGTAATGCAATATTTTTTCATCATCGCCGCAGTCATACGGGCATTACAGTTGATGCCGGGAAAATCTTTGAATCTATTGGCTTGAATCTCCCTGGAAGCAATCACCCTGTTTCTGATAACCGTACTGCTTTCCGATTCCCCAGGATTAGACAACGCCAGATACGAGACTGGCGTCACTTCCACATGTAAATCAATTCTGTCCATTAGCGGCCCAGATATGCGATTGAGATATTTATACACCACTCCTGGTGAACAACTACATTTTTTCTCCGGATGATTAAAATACCCACAAGGACAAGGATTCATACTTGCCAGCAACATGAAATTAGCAGGAAATTCAATGGTTTGCCTGGTTCTGGCAATAGTCACTGTACGCTCTTCCATCGGTTGCCGCATCACTTCCAACACGGCCCTTTTAAACTCAGGTAATTCATCCAAGAATAACACGCCATTATGTGCCAGCGATATTTCCCCCGGCGATATAGTACTGCCACCGCCTACCAGGGCTGCATCGCTGATCCCGTGATGCGGCGCCCGGAAAGGTCGACGAGAAATCAATCCTCCCTGATGGGTTAATTTTCCTGCTACAGAATAAATCCTAGTAGTATCCAATGCTTCTTCCAGCAGCATAGGTGGTAGTATTGTGGGGAAACGCTTCGCCAACATGGTTTTCCCTGCACCCGGCGGCCCTATGAGGATCGCATTGTGGCCCCCAGCGGCGGCTATCTCCAAAGCTCTTTTAATATGTTGCTGACCTTTTACTTCATTAAAATCAACATCGTAATATAGTTGCTCTGCCATAAAGCTGCTATTGGAAGCAGACGAAACAGGTGTCAGGGAAGCGTTCCCAGAGAAATGATGAATAATTTCCGTGAGATGGCCAGCGCCATATACGGCTATCCCTGCTACCAGCGCGGCTTCCTGTGCATTCTGCTGTGGCAACATAATGCCGCTGAAGCCTTCTGCCTTCGCTAGCATGGCCATGGATAATGCGCCACGGACGGGCAGCAGTGTGCCATCGAGAGATAGCTCGCCCATCAAAACAATACTGGAAAATAAATCGGCCGGAATATGCTCACTGGCGCCAAGAATACCAATGGCAATGGGTAGATCATAGGCTGCACCCGCTTTCTTAATAGCTGCAGGCGCAAGATTCACCACCGTGCGGGTTCTGGGCATCTTCAAGCCCAAATGCTGCAATGCAGAGGTAATCCGCTGCTCGCTCTCCTTGACGGCATTATCTGGCAGGCCAACGATGTAAAATTTATTTCCCTGGGAAGATACATTCACCTCAATGGTGATGGTAATGGCATGCACGCCTTGTAAGGCGCTGCCAAAGGTTTTAACAATCATATGGATGTAAGCTATGGTTAACAAAACCCCTGCCACCAGGGCGGTGGCAGGAATCAAACTATCTCAAATATATTACTTTATCTGTGTTAGGAGATCAAGAACTTTCTCTCTTTTTAAAATCAGGTAACCGATTTTTTCTTTAGCGATACCATCTTTCAAGAGATAGGTAAAATGCAAATCATCTTCTATCACGGTGGATTCAAAATATTTGAATTGAATTTTCGATTCATTCTTCAATTCTTCTGCTACTTCATACAGATGCGTAGAAAGAATAAACAGACAGTTACTGGATTGCAGCAGTCCACGAATCACTGCCAGCGAGCAATTGCGGGCATCTTCCACATTGGTGCCTTTAAACATTTCATCAATCAGTACCAGCCAGTTTTTGCCGTTATTGATCTGTAAAATAGTATTCTTAATACGCTGTACTTCGTTGAAGAAATAGCTTTCTCCTTTGAAAATATTATCCTGCACCTGGATATTGCTGAAAATACCATGGAAGAAACTCAGTTCCATTTCTGCTGCGGGTACGCCCATACCGATGTGTGCAAGAAATACGGCTATCCCAACGGCACGGATAAACGTAGTTTTACCAGCCATATTAGCGCCGGTCAAGAACATGAAATTACTATCCCTGTCAAGGCCCATATCATACGCTACTGGCGTATCCAAGATCAGGTGATACAACTTTTTCGCTTTGATAACAGGCATCTCCGTGCCCAGGAAGGTGGGGAAGTGCAACTGATGGTGTTTCACGGCTTTTGCCATGGAGTAATATGCATCAAGTTGATAATATAGGGAGATGAGTTCTTGTATGACCTTCCGATTGCGCTTGCGAACATAGTTGTCGAATCGAAGAATATTGGCGGCATGCATTCTTCCGTCTGCATCTGCATCCAGGATAAGGGCAAAATCTGGTTGGTTGAGTAGACGTTGTGCTCTGTCCAGCAATACTTTCAGCGTTTTTGGCGCATGATCGGAATTGAATACCTGCACAAATTCCTTGAAACCACGCAGCAAATTCAATACTTCTGCAAAAGCGAACTTGATATGCTTAAAATCAGGTGCATAAACGGTTTTATGCAAGCCTGTTTGAATCCAGAGTCCAAGCCCTTCTGTGTTACTGATCGGCTCTATCTGGGCCTCCAGGAAGTTTTCCACCACTACGATGGTTCCGTTGGTAATAACAGATGGCCAGCTCTTTTCGAGACTCAGTATATATTTTAATGCTTCCTGTCGTTGTTGAATAGATACAAGGTCCTGCAGCGGTTTATTGAAAAGCTGACGTAGAAAATCCTTGCCTCCGGCTGTCATAGTAAAATCCAGCCTGCTAAACAGTGAATATTCTTCATCGCGATTGAAGATGGATAGGTCGTAATAGGATGTTTTGTCCAGTTGCATTGCAGGTCCTTTTTTAGTGAATATACGGATACGTAGGTTAGGATGCAAAGAAAGGAATATTCCATAAATATTTCACGCAGAGGGCGCAAAGGAGCAGAGACGCAGGAGATGGTAAATTGATAGTTTGGCTCGCAAAGCAGCAAAGATGCAGAGCAGCAAAGAAATAAATAAATATATTGTGTCAAACAACAAAACATAATCCTTTGCTGCTTTGCATCTTTGCTGCTTTGCGAGAAAAACTATTCGCGGTCAAATAACATCCGCATACCTTTAACGGATTCATCAAAACGGCCATTTTCATAGACCAGATGCCCGTTTACAAAGGTATGAGTAACGGAAGCCGGGAAGGTATGCCCTTCAAACGGACTCCAGCCGCATTTATAGTAAATATTTTGTTTTTCTACAGTAGCAGGTGCGTTCATGTCTACAATCACGCAGTCGGCATAATAGCCTTCACGCAGATAGCCTCTGTCTTTGATCTGGAAGCAGATGGCAGGTGCATGACTCATTTTTTCTACTACTTTCTCGATAGAAATCTTTCCTTGTTTTACATATTGCAGCATCAGCGGCAAACTATGTTGTACCAATGGCACACCAGATGGTGCTTGCAGGTAGGGGAGTTGTTTTTCTGCCCAAGTATGCGGTGCGTGATCTGTGGCAATGATATCTAATCTGTCGTCCAGTAATGCTTCCCACAGCCCGTCCCTGTTTTCAGGGGCTTTGATGGCAGGATTACATTTGATAAGATTACCGTATTGTGCGTAGTCATCTGCGGTGAAGTGGAGATGATGTACACATACTTCAGCAGTGATGCGCTTTTCAGCCAGTGGCATCATATTACCGAAGAGTTGTAATTCTCTAGCAGTGGATATATGAAGAATGTGCAAACGTGCATGGTGCTTCTGTGCAAACTGAATGGCTACCAGGGACGATTCAAAGCAAGCTTCCACATCGCGGATGAGTGGATGATCTGCTGCCGTGAGGGCATCTCCTTTGGCTTGTTTAAAGGCTTCCATATTCCGACGAATGATCTTCTCGTCTTCACAATGCGTAGCAATTAACAGCTCTGAATTGGAGAAAACTGTTTCGAGGGTGAGGTAGTTATCCACCAGCATATTACCGGTGGAAGAACCCATGAATATTTTTACGCCACAAACGCGATCTTTCTTGTCATTGGTTTTCAGAATCTCTTCCACATTATCATTTGCAGCACCCATGAAGAAAGAGTAGTTGGCCAACGCATGTTGACTGGCGATCTGGTATTTATCTTCCAGCAGTTCTTGTGTCAGGGCTGCAGGCTTGGTATTGGGCATTTCCATGAAACTGGTAGTCCCGCCGGCAACGGCTGCACGTGCTTCCGAATAAATAGTGGCTTTCTCTGTCAGACCGGGCTCACGGAAATGCACCTGATCGTCGATGACGCCGGGCAGTAAGTGTTTTCCTTCTCCGTTAATTTCTGTGTAATTGCCGTTGACAGTGATGTTGGGCGCGATTTTTTCAATGCGGTTATCCTTGATCAAAACATCCTGTACCGTGGTGCGCCCTTCATTTACCACGGATATATTCCTGATGACGTAGTTCTGCATGCTGCAAATATAGTCGCTTTTATCCTTCCAAATGGATGGAGAATACGATCATATGGGATTGCAGCTTATCGATCACATTGGAGTAGCGAAGATTCGGATCTTTTACCAACACATTCCCGATACCATTGCTCACTTTGAATTCCGGAGAGAAGATAAAGCTCTCAAAGTAAAACTCAAATCCAGCGCCTATTTCATAGCCATAATCGCTTTTTTTGATTTTGATCATCGACTCCGTTTTCTTGGCCCTGGCATTGGAAGCCAGATCAAAGTCGTATTTCATACCACCAATGGCATAAACACGCATATTCCCAATACGATCGGATTTGAATTTGATCTGTAGCGGAAAGCTGAGCAGGATGGATTCAATCTTTTTCTGAGTATCTGTTGGTTTGGGATATGTTTCCCGGTAATAGAGGTTTTTAGAAGCAAAAACCAGTTGCGGATTAAATCTAAGGTCAAAATGCTCCGTCAAACGGGCATTCGCCAATAACCCTAGGTTGAAACCGAATGTTTTCAAGGGTTCGGCCACCATAATAGAGTCATCAGCCAGGAAAGCCTGCGCATGAAGTAAACGGAAATTGGACTGGTTCGTAGCCAGTGAAATTCCGAAATAATAGGGTTTTGCATCGTGTTCCAGCATGTTCAGGTTTTGCTGTGCCTTCGCAGGCAAGAGCAAAGTCAGGAACATTCCCGTCAGCGCGAAGCGCAGTAGATGGAACATATGCCGAAAGTGAGCGTTTTGCATGTAACGGCCTGAAATCCAGAATTGGTTAAAATATTGCACATTTCTTCACCCTGAGGAAACGCTTTCACAGATTCAGGCAGATAGCTATATGCAGCTTCGCTTTTGGCTATCCACTTCCCGATCAGGGGTGTTATATAACGAAAATACAAATTATAAAATTGCTTAATAGGGAAAACTGTAGGGTTGGAAAATTCTAGGATCACTAATTTTCCGCCAGGTTTCAGTACCCTTTGCATTTCTCTGAGCCCCTGTTGCAGGTTTTCAAAGTTACGGACACCGAAGGCTACCGTTATGGCATCAAACGTCTTATCAGGAAAACTTATTGTCTCACTGTCGCCCAATTGCAGCGTAATCTTATCAGAAAGGCCCGCTTTCTGGATTTTCTCACGGCCATGGCTCAGCATCCCTTCAGAAATATCGATTCCCGTAATATGGTCCGGTTTCAGGCGTTTAGAGGCCATAATGGCAAAATCTCCAGTTCCTGTGGCCACATCCAACATCTTTTTAGGTTGGAGGGATTTCAGATAACCCAGCGCTTTTTTACGCCAGATGATATCGATTCCCATCGACATAAAATGGTTCAGGAAGTCATAGCGGAAAGCAATATCATCAAACATGGCTGCTATCTGCTTCTTCTTGCTTAATTTTGACTCCGAAAAGGGAACGATCTTCTCAACATTTAATTTTTCTGACATAGTTCGCAAAGTTAAAGAATTTGTATTCATATGACAGAATGAACAAAGCATTTATTATGGTTATCAAAACAGCAGAATATCTTATCAGTAGTCCGGATTGGGAAAAGTGTCCAAAGCCAAACCTGCCGGAATATGCATTTATAGGCCGGTCTAATGTGGGAAAGTCTTCCTTGATCAATTTGCTGGTGAATAATGAAAAACTGGCTAAAACTTCCGGTACTCCTGGTAAAACTGTACTGATTAACCACTTTCTCATCAACCAGTCGTGGTACCTGGTGGATCTTCCCGGTTATGGTTTTGCTAAAAGATCTATGTCCCAACGTAAACAATGGGAAAGAATGATCGAGGATTATCTGCGTAAGCGTCAGAACCTGGTGAATATCTTTGTGTTGATCGATAGCAGGCATTCTCCACAAAAAATCGATATCGATTTCATCAATCAGTTGGGCGAATGGGAAGTACCATTCAGCATTGTTTTCACCAAAGCGGATAAGAGCACACAGGCGGAAGTAAGCAAGAATGTGAAGGCTTTCCTGAATAAAATGAGGGAAACCTGGCAATTCCTGCCACCGCACTTTGTTACGTCTACAGTAAAGAAAAGCGGAAGAGATGCGATCCTGGGTTATATCGAGGAGTTAAACGCGCAGTTCCGGGCTATTGCTTAGCGCAATTGATGGGGGAAGGATAGCTGACCGGTGCAGGATACCGCATCGGTACTTATTGAAGGAGGTATAACATTACGTAGCTTAGTTGACTACCTTATTGGCGCAACTGCTACTGGCAAAGGCCTCTGGCTTGGCTTTGAAGGCAAATCCCATTCCGAGGATATAGCCCATTGCTTCGTGTAAAGCCTGATTGCTCTTAAACTGAGGATTCGTATTGATGTCTGCATGTACTTCCATGTCTACATCATATTCTGTAAACAGGTCGCATAATTCATAAGCAATCTCAATACTTTTGGCTACTTCAATCAGCATACGTTCTTTGATCGTATAGCATTCTTTCGTTTTATCATTGTGGATAAACATAAACCCACCATGACCTTCGCGAAGAAACACGATAACAGTGGCAAATTCCGTGTCCAGGCCTTTCACCTGCGAATCCGTACCAATGCATACTTTCAAACGAAAGCCTTTGGCGGTTTCACGGATGATGGCCTGGCGGACCTCCTCCTTGACGGGAATGGAAATGAGCTCTCCATTAAATCTTCTCCATTGCATAAAATGTATATTAAAGGGTGAACAAGCGGTGTTAGTATAGTAGTCTCGTGAGATGACAGCCAATCAAGTTCTATATAGCCTATCTATGGGTTAACGTACCGAATATACGAAATGACGTCGGTTAAAAAGCGCAGGTAGAAGGATTTAAGGAAAAAATATCAGGCAGTTTAATACTGCCCTGTACTCAATAATACCAATGTACAAGCCTCCTGTGGCTGAATGCCGTTCTTTATTGCCAATGCTTTCAATGCTTCATTTTCGGTACCTGGATTGAAAATAATTCGCTTAGGATGCAATTGCAGGATATAATCATAATAACTTTCCTGCAGTTTTGGATTCAAGTATAAAGTAACTGTATCCACATTTTCCAGTGCTGGATGTTCCGTGATGACCCGTGTCTCCCCAATATTTGCTTCCCTATTACCAATCGCTACAACCGGATGACCATGTGCAGTGAGCCTACTCACCGCTAAATAGCTGTAGCGTTCAGGATTAGGAGAGGCGCCAAGTACTACTGTCAATTTCTTATCTGTTTCCATACATTAAATTTACAAAATTCAGAACAAGTGCCAGGCTTTCCGCGGCATACGGTCCAGTATATCCGCTATAGCAGTATCCAACTGAGGATAATTAAACTGGTAGCCATGTTGCAGCGCCCTGGTAGGTAATACCCACCTGCTCTTTAATAATAGCTCAGTTTCTGTGCCAATCAATGCAGCACCTACCTCCAACAGCCAGGCTGGCGCAGGCAACCCGACAACATGACCGGCTTGCTGCCTCAGGGTACGCATAAAAACAGTATTCGTTACCGGGTTAGGAGCAGCGCAGATAAACACACCATCTAATGTTGGCTGTCCTGCCAACCAGTCTATCATCCCAGCAACATCTGCTACATGCACCCAAGAATATCGCTGCTTGCCACTTCCCTGATGCCCGCCCAGTCCCCATTTCATGAGATTGCAATACGGCTGCATCACGCCTCCTTGCTGCCAACCCAGACTCACAGCAATACGCAGTATAACTTTTCGTGTATGCGGTAACGTTATATCATTGAATGTTTTTTCCCATAGCTTGCAAACGCGTACAGAAAAATCATCGGCTATTTCTCCTGTAAATTCATCCATGGGCCTGTCTTCCGCATGCCTGTAAATCGTCGCAGATGCGGCATTTACCCACAATTTCGGTGGATGTTGCAACTGCTGTACCGCCTGTCCTAATGCTTTTGTGGAAAAGCTTCTACTGTCGAATATTTCCTGCTGATTGGCGGGTGTATACCTGCAATTCACACTGCGTCCGCTGAGATTTACGAGTACGTCTGTATGTTCCAATTCAGCGGCCCAATTGCCTACTGTTTTCCCATCCCAAGGTACCCATGTGGCGTTTACATCCGTGGCAGGCGCTGTTCTTGAAAGTATAACAATTTGATTATCAGTGCCCCAAAGTTCTGTCAGACTCCTTCCCAGGAATCCAGTGCCGCCGGCGATGACTATTTTTTTGTTTTTCATGATTGTAGTATTGTAAATTCGGAAATTTCAGAAAATATTGAAAGAATACTGCAAAAAAAATTACTTGATGAGTTTCAGCAGGCTGCTGTAGAACCAGGATTCTTCTGATTTAATAAAGGCGCTGATAGTGCGGTCAGTTTGTTGGGCAAACTTGTTAATATTCTGAATGGAATCTTTAAAAGCCTTCAGTTCTTTGTCTTTAGGGTCGCCTTCTGCCTGCTGCAATTGTTGCAGTACTTTCATGATGGGATCCAGCTCGCGCTTCTTGCGCTCGCGGGCAATATATGTGGCTACTTTCCAGATATCTTTCTCGGCTACAAAAAACTCCTTTCTTTCACCAGGAATCAATACACGTTCCACCAAGCCCCAATTGATGAGCTCGCGTACGTTCATATTAGTATTACCACGGGAAATATTCAGTTCTGCCATGATATCATCGGCGCTCAACGGGTCAGGTTTCACCAGCAATAACGCGTGGATCTGGGCCATAGTACGGTTAATACCCCACTGTGCACCGAGTGATCCCCAAGTTTGAATAAACTGCGCTTTTGCTTCTTCCAGATTCATTTGCAGGTTCTTTTTTGTTGCGTTTGTTGTATATAGGTTGCAGGCAAATGTAAACCAAGTTTTTGAACTTTCAAAAGTTAATGAAAAAATATAGAATAGGGTATTTTTAGTTTTGGATTTCCGCCCGCCGGGCGGAAATCCAAAACAGTTGCAGATCATTGCCCACCAGTTATCGAAGTTCCGACCTACGGGCAGAGGGAAATCCCTACCCCATCATCCAACTTCCGCCCGTCAGGGCGGAAGTTGGATGCCGCTCAAACTGACAGCGAAGCTGTCAGTTTCTAAAATCCGCTACTAGCATCACAAAAAACAAAACGGCTGCGTATCCAATACGCAGCCGTTTATATATAAGGTAGTTAATCTCCGATTACACCAGCATAGTCACTGGATTCTCCAGGTAACCTTTCAGGGTAGCCATGAAACGCGCACCTACAGCACCATCCACACTTCTGTGGTCGCAACTGAGGGTCAGTTTCATAATATTAGCAATCTTCACCTGACCTTTCTCTACGATAGCAGTTTCTTTGATACCACCAACAGCCAGGATAGCAGAATCCGGAGGATTGATGATAGCAGTGAACTCGTCTATACCCAGCATACCCAGGTTAGAGATAGTGAAAGTATTGCCAGAGAAATCCTGTGGTTGCAGTTTCTTGTTTTTAGCTTTGTCGTACAGACCTTTCGCTTCACCAGCAATCTGGCTCAGGGATTTCTGATCTGCAAAACGGATAACAGGGACAATCAGACCGTCTTCAATAGCCACGGCAGAACCGATATGCACATGATGGTTATGACGGATGAAATCGCCCATCCAGCTTGCATTTACATCAGGATGTTGTTTCAGTGCCAGGGCAGAAGCCTTGATCACCATATCGTTGAAGGAGATCTTAACAGGAGATACTTCGTTGATAGCTTTACGCGCTTCCATCGCTTTATCCATGTTAACATCGATCTTCAGGTAGAAGTGAGGTGCAGTGAATTTGCTTTCGCTCAGACGTTTTGCAATCACTTTACGCATCTGTGACAGCGGCGTATCAGTGAAGCTTTCCTGACCAGCAACATAAGCAGCGGCAGCAGGAGCAGCAGCACCGGTAGTTGCAGCAGCAGCAGGAGCAGCAGATGGTTTGAAGTTATCCACATCCGCTTTGATTACACGACCACCATCACCGGTGCCTGGAATCTGGCTGATATCAATACCTTTTTCAGCAGCTACTTTTTTAGCCAGTGGAGACGCTTTCACACGACCGTCAGCAGATACGGCAGCAACAGGAGCAGCAGTAGTTGCGGCAACTGGAGCAGGAGTACCGTTAGCGGTAGGAGCAGCAGCGGCAGGTGCAGCAGTGCCACCACCATTTTCTGCAGCCAGAATAGCATCTACATTAGTGCCTGGCTTACCAACGATGGCTATAATACCATTTACTTTGGCAGCATCACCTTCTTTCACACCAACATATAATAAAGTACCGTCAGCATAACCGATAACTTCCATCGTGGCTTTATCAGTTTCTACTTCTGCCAGTACATCATCACTTTTAACAACGTCACCTACTTTTTTATTCCAGGCAACTATTTTACCTTCTGTCATGGTATCGCTCAACAGCGGCATACGGATAACAGTAGCATTTTTCAGCGCTTCTTTAACTGCGGCATCATCAGCAGCAGAAACAGCAGGAGCGGCGGCCGGAGCTGGCGCTGGTGCCGGTGCGGCTTCTTTCGCTGGAGCAGCAGCACTACTTCCACCTTCCAGTAAGCCTTTATAATCTTCGCCTGGTTTACCCACAATGGCTATGATTGCATTTACCTTCGCTGCTTTCCCTTTCTCAACACCAATGTACAACAGGGTTCCTTCTACATAACCCATTACTTCCATCGTTGCTTTGTCCGTTTCCACTTCAGCAATAACATCGTCTGCTTTTACGGTATCGCCCACCTTTTTATGCCATTCCGCAATCACCCCTTCCGTCATTGTATCACTCAAAAGGGGCATTCTGATAACTTCTGCCATAGTGTTTATTCAAAATTTTGTTCAAACCTACATGATTTTGCGCAAAAACGCAAAGAAGGAATTTCAAACTGTTTAAAAATATCTATAGTTTCTAAATATAATATTATACATGACCATCCCGGATTTCTAGAAATCCAGTTCCATGTTCAAACGGTCCTTTAATTCTTTTACCAACGGATACTGTTCACTCATCTGCTGGAACTGTTCCCTACTGGATAATGGTGCTGGCCCCAGATCTTGGGTCTGCTGACTCTCATCCAACTGTAAAGTCAATATGATAGCGGGATTGTTGAATTTTTGCTTGAAGAACTCGGAAATAACTAGCTTCTCTTCTTCCATGAAACGGAACTGTACAATGTTCCTACTCACAATGCCTATTTCCTCCGTTGCCAATATTTTCAGATTGGCCAACTGCAGATTACTAACTACCGTCATTTTGTTGGCCTGACGATATTGGTCAATGAATTCCTCCCAGTATACTTCTATCGCGCCAGCGGTGAGCGGTTTCACTTGCTGGGTAACTGTCGTCTGCTGTTTGGCTGCCAATGCCTCTTTCATCGCTGCCAGTCCTGTCAGTTTACCCCCGCCAGATGAAGCTGGAGCAGGATTAGGAGTGGCTGCAGTAGGCGTTGGCGTTGGAGCCGGTGCAGGAGTAGGAGCTGGTGTTGGTGTTGGAACAGGCGCTGCAACAGGAGGTACTGGTGCGGCCTGTTGTACGGGTGGCTGTACCGGTGCTGGTGGTTCTACTTTCATAGTAGGAGCAGCTACCGGCCCTTCCGGTTGTATAGTGGCAACTGTGGCGGGTTTCTCCGTGATGCTTTTGGCGGTTACCGGCTGTGCGGCCGGCGCGCGAAGCTTCTGCGGCGTACTGCCATCAGGTACTAATTTTTTTTTTGTTACCTCTCCGGTATTATCATCGCTGACGAGGGTTACGGCCTGTTGCAGGAAGCAAAGTTTAATCAATGCCATCTCCACATGCAGGCGCTTATTACGTGCAAGGCGGTAATTAATCTCGGTTTCATTCAGGAGGTTCAATGCCGATATCAGGTAAGCGGGACTCACCTTTCCGGCCAGTTGCTTATACCTGTCTTTCAGATTACCGGATACTTCCACCAGGTGCATGGCTTTCTCTTCCTTGCACAGCAAGAGGTTGCGGAGGAATTCCGCCCAGCCTCCCAGGAAGTTATCACCTTCAAATCCTTTCTGCAATATTTCATCGAATAGCAGCAGTGCAGCCGCTACATCCTGGCTCAATACATGATCCATTACCCGGAAGTAATAGTCGTAATCCAAGATATTCAAGTGCTCCAGGGTATTTTGATATGTGAGATGACCAGCCGTAAAGCTGACAATCTTATCCAATGTACTAAGGGAATCACGCATACAACCGTCGGTTTTCTGCGCTACTAAGTGCAATGCGTCTGCCTCTGCCTCAATATTTTCTTTCCGACAGATTTCTTGCAGATGATCTACCGTATCCTGTATGGTGATGCGTTTAAAATCGAAGATCTGACAGCGACTCAAAATCGTTGGCAGGATTTTATGCTTTTCCGTGGTGGCTAGGATGAATATCGCATAGGAGGGCGGCTCTTCCAGTGTTTTCAGGAAGGCATTGAATGCCGAAGAACTCAACATGTGCACCTCGTCTATGATATAGATCTTATATTTTCCTGCCTGTGGTGCAAAACGTACCTGTTCTACCAGGGTACGGATATCGTCTACCGAGTTGTTGGATGCAGCATCCAGCTCGTGTATATTAAAGGAACTACCCTCATTGAAGGATTTACAAGAGTGACATTCATTACATGCTTCCCCATCTGGCTGGAGATTTTCACAGTTGATGGTCTTCGCCAGGATACGGGCACAGGTGGTTTTTCCCACCCCCCTTGGTCCACAGAAGAGAAATGCATGCGCTAACTGATGATTGCGGATGGCATTTTTAAGCGTGGTGGTTATATGTGCTTGTCCTACTACTGTTGAAAAGTTTTGTGGACGGTATTTACGGGCTGAAACGATAAAATTCTCCATAGACTGCTACGCATTCGCGAGCGCCGAAAATACGAATAACATTCCGAGATTTATTTTTTTGCGCGCGTCGAAGTTGATATTATATTATTATCAATTGTTTATGCAGATGCAAATTTAATTATTTATGGTGTACTTGTGGTCGATCTGAAGGATTAATTCCAGGTAAGTTTTTTTCTTCAGGATGATACAATTGTTCAAGTATTCCATCAGGGAATTGCTGATATCATGCAGATCCTTGATACTGGCATAATCAGGAATGCCGTCTTTGACAAAGTTGCAGTCATGTTCCCTGAAATGGTTGATTTTTTCCGAAATATCAGGAGGTAGGTTGCTTCTGATGAAGGGGTGGGAAATCACATGGAGCAATAGTTTCCGGAACTCCTGGGCATCATCGGAGAGCGCCTCAAAGAAGGGGAGGGCTGTTTCTATCGTATAGCCGCTGTTACTAAAAATAATACTGATACTGTGGATAACGCGGATAACCAAATCGCTCAGTCGGATAGCATCTCGCTGGTAATGCAATATCATTTGATAGTTATCCACCATTTCCCTAGCCATTGCCGGGTCTAGTGCCAAGGCCTGGGTGTAGTGATATCTACAGGCCAGGATATCGTTGGCCGCCAGCCATTGTTGCTCGTTTTCCACTTGCATGAGGAGTCGCTGTGCGAGCCGCCCTGCTTTGTTGGCCCGATACCGCTTCCCGTCAAATTCAAACTGGGGCGTTTGCAACTGCTGCATAGCGATGGCCTGTAAGGTTTCTGTATCCTGGTAATCCCGATAATAGGTACGCATACGTAACACGACATCCGGATGATATAGCGTCCCAAAGCTGACCTGGGAGAGTTCCCCAGAGGTCATTGGCCGTAGGAGGGTGATATCTGTATGGGTGAAAGCTCTGTTATCGTAGTAATCATTAAAGGCTTTTGGGTATTCGTATATACGGTGTCTTTGCTCCAAATCTTGGATGTATTCTTTGGCGGATATCCAGTTGCATTCATAGGTTTCCATTGTCAGTACATCGTAAACCCTGGCGGTAACTTGTTCTTGGAGGGCTTCCGGGTTGCTAAACAGTTGCCAGGCACTGTTCTGTACCTGTTCCTTCTGAATGGCTGCCTGCTTGAATCGCTGTATCCTGGCATCGGTGGTAGGCTGTATGGCCCAGTCGGTCCGCAATTGTACCCTGCTTCTCAGATGTACTTTATTACATGGGCCAGCCACTATTGGCAGTCCTTCATTATCCAGACTGGCATAGCTCTGCATGGTATAATACCCGATGAGATTACGTTGTACCTGGTAAATATTTAGGAAACGACGCTTCTCTTCATATAGCTCAGGTACCTTGTGCATACAATGATCCATGCAGTAACTGCCAATATCTGCGCGACGAATGGCGCTTAAGGCGGCGGCAGTACCAGCGGCATGAACAGCAATATCATCTGCCTGAAGGGCTATTTCCCGACTCACCTGCTGATAGGCTTTGTGGATAAGTCGGTAGACACGCCGCAGGAGCGATTGTATACCACTGATAATCGTACAGGTAATATGTATGAAGAATCCAGGAATGCTGCCACTATGGCGATGATGGGAGAGGTCGTTCCAGCCGTCGTTCTCATACAGCATCTGGTGCAGCATTTTATTAGTGCTGTAGATATAACTGCCTAGTTGCATGCTACCACCTGAAAAATGCCCCAACTCATGTGCTAATAGCATTCGGAATTCACTGATATTGACACTATTCACCAGCCCCAATCCAATTTCCAGGTTTTTCCTGACAGGCCAGAATAAATGGAAAAAACTGGAATGATAGAACAACGCTGTATTCATATCCGGTACTACAAATACCTTCTTTGGAAACCGGACGCGCGTCTCCCTAACTAGCTGTTGTAAAAATGCTAGTAACCCCGGATGATCCTTAGGATCAATTTCTGTGCGATATGGATTGACAGATTTATTGCGATGAAGCAGGAATTTCGCTAGAAAATACAGGATACTACAACCCAGCATGATGAGAGCTATTCCCGGAATGGCCGACCATACGGTGCCGTAATAGTGCATAAGCATTACTCCGCCTGCAATGCAACTTGCTGCAAGCCCAATCGCAGTGAATACTAATACCACGTACAGAAACAGAAACAAAATGATATAGCCCAACACTTTTATCAATTGCTGCCTTACGGTAAACGTGGTTGCAGGGATCGCAGTCGTATCAATCCTGTGATCCGGTTTCAAGTTGGTCATAACAATTCATCACGTTAAATACGATTGTTACCGAATTAGGGATTTATTTAAAGACACAATTCCCGACCTAAATGTTGACAAAAAAGCGCCCCATATGAGTGTATGGGTGGGCGTAATGTAATGCTGTAAAGGATTTGCAGGAAATATTGGGTTGGATATTTTTTTATTTTATGCGTTGATTTTTTTAAAATAAAGCTCAAATAAAAAGCATCAGTATTATGTAAGATAACATATTACTGATGCTTTTATATATAAATAAAAGTTATTTGTTACTCCAATATCGGATGACGCTCAAATGGGGCATTCGGGTCAAACATATGCCGGTAGGTAGTCAACCTACGGGTAGGCGTTGCACCGAGATTCTCTGCCACATTGATCATTTTAGGGTTGAAATCACCGATCCACTGCATCTCATAATCATCATAATCAGATTTGTATTGGATAACATTAGCCCCTTCAATGATCAGGTAGGCATCTGCCCCTTTACCCTGCCATTCTGGAACAATCCCAAACAGGATGCCCACAAACTTCTTACAGCCACCCGTCATCCTCATCCAAAGAAATCGCAGTTTCTGTAGTAATCCGAATTGGCCATTGAAATGCTTTAAATATTGGTTCAGGTCAGGCAGATTTAACCAGCAGCCCACAGGTTCGTTGTCGTAATAAATAAACCAGGCGAGCTTTTCGTCCAACAGCGGTTTCATTTGCTTGAATATAGCGTAGGCCTGGGCCTCGTTCATATCCTTACCACCGGCATGTTTTGCCCATGCTTTGTTATAGACGGTACAAAAATCATGTGCATAACGTTTCAGGTCATTTTTCCTGATATGTTCTGAATGGAACTTCGGATCTTTTGCAATGGCCGCATGACGGGTGAAAAACTTCTCCTGGAGCTGGTCGCTTACTTTCATACCATAGCATATCTGGTTAAAAAAGAGGCGAAAACCATAGGTTTCCAGCAACTGCTTGTAATAAGGTGGGTTGAAGTTCATGCCATACAGGGGTTCATGAAAACCCTCTGTGAGTAAGCCCCACCAGTTATTACGCTCCCCGAAATTGATAGGGCCGTCCATAGCGCCCATCCCTCTTTGCTCTAACCAATTTTTGACGGTATCCAGCAACAGATTAGCTGCCTGCTGATCATTGATACAGTCAAAAAATCCCATTCCACCTACTTTGCAGGTGTCGCCTTTGTTCTTATATTTTTTGTTGACAAAAGCAGCAATTCTGCCTATCAGCTTTCCGTTATTATCCTTCAATATCCAGCGGATACATTCGCCGTGTCTGAATGCCTTGTTATGGGCAGCATCAAATACTGCGTTAATATCCTTATCCAGCGGACGTATCCAACCCGGAACGCCTTTGTTTAGCTGTACATGAACATCCAGAAACTGCCTTGCTTTTATGTCGTTATCAACAATTATCAATTCCATAGGAATATTTGTGCAAATGTAATAAAAATGCTATCTGTGACCGTTGTTGGGCTACTGGCATCATTTTTTCAGGATGATACCAATATGAAACAACAGTATATTATACCCTCCGTACTGCTGCTGCTCACCATGTTGCTGAGTTTAGGTTATTGTCAGCAGCAAAAACATGTGAGAAGGATCCTCGCTGAAAACGAACGACTGCACAATGAAAACCGCGACCTGAGAAAGAGTCTCGAACAATCAGGGTTGATAGCCCAACAGATTTCAGATCGCAAAGATATGCAGCAGCGAGTAAATGCCCAATTTGTTGACAGACGTGTTTACTTCCGTAAAAACTGGCAACAATTTATCACCGTATCTGTCAACGATTACCGTACCGGCCTGTTTGGAGGGATCAAGGATTTGAACATCACTGTCCGGAACCAAACGGATTATCCGCTGGAAAATGTGGTCGTGTCTCTCCAATATCTCAAAAACAATAATGAGGTTTTCAAAACAGAGCAATATACGATTAATAGTATTCCTGCCCAGGGGCAGCAATCCCTCGCCGCTTCCAATAGCCGCAAAGGCAGCAAGGCAGTGGTCAAACTATTGAGTATTACTAGCCAGGCGATGAACTTCTGCTGGTCTGTGGATAAGGTGGCTACTCCTGGTAACCCGGACCCATATGCCTGTGTTCCTGCTTCATCTCCGTCTCAGAATCAGTAACTTCGGGGTATGATACAGTTACAACAAAGTACGCATCCTTCCACCGATGTGAAGGTCTTATATGATGAGGCTTTTCCCTTGGCGGAACGTCGTCCGTGGCCAGCTCAGCTTCGGTTACTGGCGGAAAGAAAACTGCAATTAGTGGAACTTAGGAAGGAAGGGCAGTTTGCAGGGTTTGTCTTCTACTGGTCACTGCCATCATTTTCCTTTATCGAATATATTGCGATTGCACCTGCGGCTAGAGGCGGCGGCGCCGGTACGTATGTCATGCAGCTCATGGCGGATAAATTAGGTCCTATTGTGCTCGAAGTAGAGCCGCCAGATACGGAACAGGCAATACGGAGAATTCATTTCTATGAGCGACTCGGATATCAGACTTTCCCAGATCCCTATGAGCAACCGCCGCACCATCCGGGACATGGTGGATTACCACTTCGGCTGATGTACCTGCATCTCCCTACAGATCTACAATTCAAGGATATTAAACAAACACTTTACAAAGAAGTATACCAGGTGACATAAAAAAAGATCCGCATTACGCGGATCTTTTTTTATGCATTATTGAGATTGACCTAGTCTCGTCTTGGGCGGTCGCCGCCATTGTTGTTATCCCTTGAAGGCTGCGGCTGTTGCTGTTGTTGACGCATCACACGTTCCGGCCTTTGCTGTTGCTGTTGTTGCTGTTGTTGACGTTGCATCTGTTGTTGTTGAGCCCTTTGCTGTTGTACCTGTTGTTGTTGGATACGCTGTTGTTGTTGCTGTTGGTCCCTTTGTATACGTTGCTGCTGTTGGATCTGTTGCTGTTGCTGTTGTTGCTGCTGTTGTTGTTGGATACGCTGTTGTTGCATCTGCTGTTCCCTTTGTATACGTTGCTGTTGGATCTGTTGTTGTTGCTGTTGCTGCTGTTGTTGTTGCTGTATCCTTTGCTGTTGTTGGATTTGCTGTTGTTGCTGTTGATCTCTTTGTATACGCTGTTGCTGTTGTTGTTGAATCTGTTGCTGTTGTTGAATTTGTTGCTGTTGTTGTTGCTGTTGAATCTGATCCCTGTTGATACGATTGCCCTGATTAGTATTTCCGTTAATAGGCTGGTAATTATTGCCTGGTTCAACGCGGGAAGGTCTGTTGCTATTATTTCCCGGATAGACGTTACCGTTATTATTGCCTGGTACTACACGACCACCATTGTTATTGTTATTTACCGGGTTATTGTTGTTGCCTGGAGTTACTCTGCCACCGTTGTTATTATTATTGAAACGGTTAACATCCTGTTCCCGACCACGTTGCAGGGCGGTAGCATCCGGGCGGTAGATTCTCATCTGATTATTGTTTACAGAACTTGCACCTGGTGTATTGGTGTTGGAAATTCTTACCGGTCTGATATTAGAAGCCGCTACTGGTCCGCGATTGATCCTGTTGTTGTTATAAATAGTGGTGTTGTTAATGACAGTGGTATTATTGATAATAGTGGTATTCCGACTGTTATCAATGTAATAGTTGCGGATATGTGGACTATTGATATACTGTCTGTTGACGAATACCCAGTTAGCAGAAATAGCAATTCCGCCACCAGGGCTCATTGGTGCCCATCCGTAATAGTCGCCGCCGGATCTCCAGTCAACCCATGCAGGGGCCCAGTCGTATCCAGGAACCCACATCCAGCCGTACATTCTGTCGAACATCCAACGACCGTAGTGGAATGGAGCCCAGCCCCATGAATAATCGGAAGCCCATGTCCAGCCATAATCTGTATATACCCAGTGCCCACCGGAAGAATAAGGTTGGAAATCTGGACCCGCATTAGGTATCCATACTTGGCTATAGCCTGGGTAACTGGTCCAACGACCATAAGGACTTAAGGCATCATAGAAAGATACGGAACCACTTACCTGTAAATTTGACCCATATCCGCTGTTATAATCACCAGATGCATAGTAGGTACTGGCGCAGCTAGTCAGGAACATGGATATGGTAAGAACCGGGATAAGTGAACTTTTTATAAACATTTTCATACTCCTGTTTTTATGATTGTCGCTGTAATTTAGACGGCGAAAATGGGGTAAGGTCTAAAAGGCAGTGTCTAATCTTTTTATAGAATTTTGTTAAAGTTCTGCTAATGCATTTTTAGGGTTTAGCATTGCTCTAAAACAGTAATTGCAAAAAGAAGACCAATTTTTTATTGTGACTTTAGTGAGATGAATGTCAGCTTGTTACAGCCGATTTTTTGTTCGAATATTTAATTTCATAGTTATTAAGTTAAAATAACATTTCTATCAATTTAAGCGATGTATTAATATTGCGCCATGATCGAATTTTTCAGCATACAGCATATCTTTTTCACGGCATTGGGATATGAAGTCAGTTACATTGAATTTATAGGAACATTGACCGGCTTATTATGTGTATGGCTGGCGGCGCGGGATCATATTCTGACCTGGCCGATAGGTTTGATTAATGTAGCTTGTTTTTTTGTGCTTTTCTGGCAATTGCAGCTATATGCAGATATGTTTCTGCAGATCTATTTCTTTGCCACGGGCGTATATGGCTGGATATTCTGGTTTAGGAAACAACCTGAAAATGAACCGATTTATGCCCTGAAAGTAGCTACCAGGTGGTTATTGGGGATACTCGCATTCGTACTCACATTCTGTACTGGATTTGTGATTGCTAACCTACATAACTGGTTCCCGACTGTATTTGAACATCCTGCCGCCTATCCTTATACCGATTCATTTGTAGCAGTACTGAGCATATTTGCCAATATCTTGTTGGCAAAGCGTATCTGGGAAAATTGGCTGTTGTGGGTAACAGTAGACGTGGTGGCCACTGCAATTTATTTTCAGAAAAATGTGCGCTTCCTGGGTGTGGAATATTTCATTTTACTCATCATAGCAACGATGGGATTGATAAAGTGGGTAAAGACTTACCAAAAACAAATCAGCTAAATATTTCCGTCATTCTTAAACCTTCTATTTTATGTCAACCTTTACCCGCAAGGACCTAAAGTGTCTGTTGCTAGCCTGTTGCTGTATTTTCCTATTGATGTTTGGTTTGCGATTGTTGTATGGTTATTTGTATACCCCCGCTAATTATGAAGGCGGTGAATCTCGTGGCATGTTCAACTTTGGCAGGGGCCATAGGAACTATGCTTCTGCATCGTATAAGGTAAAAGATATGGGTGTTGCTACCAAAGCTGGACCCGCCGCCCCTATGGATATGGGAGAGGTGCGTGCTATTGCCAGTCAGAAGTATGAAAAAATTGCCCGTGTAGAAACAAAAACCACCAATTATACGCAGGATGAAGCTTCGGTCTATCAGTTGATTGACAGTTCAGGATCTGTCATTCAGTTTGAAAACAAAACAGGTAATCCTGGTTCCAGGAGTATGCAGTTGTTGGTGGGCGTAGTGCCGGAAAAGTTTGATTCTTTTTACCAGGCCGTACAGCGTGTAGGCGTTGTCGTAGTACGCGAAGTGACCAAAACAGACAAAACCAACGAGTATAGTAAACTCAATGCCCAAAAGGTTTCCCTGGAAAAATCATTGGCCTCTCTCAATGAATTAAAGAAACAGCCAGGGAAAATAGAAGATTTCATCTCCTTACATAACAAAATTTATGATATAGAAACATCCCTGCAAAACCTGGGCGTAGAGCTGGGAAGCTTTGATTCCGTAAATGAATTCTGTACCGTTCAGTTATATCTGTACGAATCGAAGAAACCCGTTGCAAATACCATCCATTTCACTACTCGCTTGGTTAGGGCATTGGAATGGACGATAAAGTATTATGCCATTTTCATAGTGTCTGTTGCGGCTACATTGGTCGGTTCCATTGTACTACTGCAGATTATAGTAATATTCAGGCGATTGATGAATAAAGTCTAATAGAACAAAAAGGATATCTCAAAAGTGGGCAGTTACAAAACAAATTTGCCCAAAGGAATAAAGGCTGAAATCTTCTGCCTATAAAGAAGCGGGATTGACGTCGCAGACGTCAATCCCGCTTCTTTTATACTTTATATTCACCTACCACTTCTCCATCATCGCGGAGCATGGTGAGTACCAATTGTTGTTGATCCGCCTTCACTTTAATCAGTGTGCGTTTACCATCTTTGGGGCCTCCTCCGATAATCATCGGATAGTTATGTTTGCCTTGTTCTGGCGGATGTACGCCATAGGTATGCGTATGGCCGCAGATCAGGATATCAATTTTGTATTTATTGAATAAGCCGCCGAAAAGGTCTCGGCAATGCACCGTGCCATGCCATTCTCCACCATGGTAGTGGGGAATATGCATCATGACCACTTTGTGTTTAGCTTTTTTATAGGCAGGAGATTGTAATTGTTTTTCTAACCATGCCGCTTGTTCTTGGCGATAGGTGTCGAAATCCACGATGCCGGCATACACAGGGTGGGTATCTTCTTTGTCTTCACCTGTGTCTAGTACGATGGCAAAAACAGGTCCCCAGGTGAAGGAGAAATAGTTGTTTCTGCCGGGGTTTTCGAAATACTGGTGCCATTCGCGGGCGTATTTACCGCGGGTTTCGTGGTTGCCGCGCACGTATAAGAATGGTGTTTGGGTGGAGAAGGTATCGCCGCAGGCGGTAAGCATATGATTAATGATCTGTTGTTCATCCGCTTGATAGTCGAATACATCCCCATTGAAGAACACGAAATCGTATGGAGAGGGGCCATTGAGTTTCATCAGATGAGGGATGGACTCCGGACGATCATGGATATCATTGATAATCACCCAGGAAACTTCTTTTGACTGCGGATTGGGTGCAGTGAAGGCATAAGTATCGCTGGTGATGGTTTCGCCATAGGTAAGTTTATAAGGTTGGAAGTCCGTTATTTCTTTAGAGAAGACTTTATAAGTATATTTTTTTCCTGGTTCCAGGTGATCCAATGCAATTTTATGTAGGCGGTTATTGGCGTCTACGAGTCCGTGGTGAACGGAATGTGCTTTGCTGGCTGGTTTACCTTCTTCTGCATATTCCACCCAGCTATAGGAGGGCTTGGCGGTGAGCCACATCACAGAGATGGTATCTGGGGCGGGATATTGGAGATAAGGTTTACAAAGGAACCGGTGGGTATTTGTTTGATCTGTTGGGGCCAGGCTGGCGGCGCTGGCGATGGATGGTATGCCGGTGAGTCCAAGCAGTCCGGCTTTGGAGAGGTTGCCGAGGAATTTCCTACGGGATTGTTCACTGTTTGTTTTCATATTGTGTTATTATATAATACTATAAGGGAAAGAGCAAAATACAGTACTGGGTGGTATGATTTGGGAAATATTTTATGAGTGGAGGAGGGTGATTTGGATAAATTTTTGGGGAGAAGTTATGAATTAATTTATTTAATAATATTATAGGTTTGATGGTCAATTGAGGGGAGAATGGTTGAGTATAATTGTAAAAGGCTATGAAAAAGCCGATTTAAACCTATATTTTTACAAGGTCGTGTTTTGATTTTCATGCATTTCCTCTTACCTTTGCGCCAAATTTTGGAAACTAAAGCAACGAGTTTTGGTTTTTGAGGAAATAACTTTTAGTATTTTATAAACCTCTTTAGAAATATGCCTAACACAGGTAAGATCAAACAAATTATCGGTCCCGTGGTGGACGTGCACTTTGAAAACAAATTGCCCGAAATCTACAACGCATTGGAAATCACCCGCGAAAACGGTCAGAAAGTAGTATTGGAAGTACAACAGCACCTGGGTGAGGATAGCGTTCGTTGCGTAGCGATGGACTCCACTGACGGTATGGTTCGCGGAATGGAAGTTGTGGATAAAGGCGCGCCTATTAAAATGCCAATTGGTGACCAGGTTAAAGGACGTTTGTTCAATGTGGTAGGTGAAGCGATCGACGGTCTGGGTCAGATTGACACTTCCAATGGTTATTCCATCCACCGTCAGCCTCCTAAATTTGAGGAACTGGCTACTGAAACAGAAGTACTGTTCACAGGTATTAAAGTAATCGATCTGATCGAGCCATATGCAAAAGGTGGTAAAATCGGTTTGTTCGGTGGTGCCGGTGTGGGTAAAACTGTATTGATTCAGGAGCTGATCAACAACATTGCGAAAGCACACGAAGGTTTGTCCGTATTTGCTGGTGTGGGTGAGCGTACACGTGAAGGTAATGACCTGATGCGTGAGATGATCGAAGCGAACATCGTGAGATATGGTGATAAATTTAAAGAATCCATGGAGCATGGTGACTGGGATGTTACCGCTGTGGATAAAGAATTGCTGAAAAACTCCCAAGCTACTTTCGTGTTTGGACAGATGAACGAGCCTCCAGGTGCGCGTGCACGTGTGGCATTATCTGGTCTTACACTGGCAGAATATTTCCGTGATGGAGATGGCTCTGCAGGTGGTGGTCGTGATATCCTGTTCTTCGTTGATAACATCTTCCGTTTCACCCAGGCTGGTTCTGAGGTATCCGCACTGTTAGGTCGTATGCCTTCTGCGGTAGGTTACCAACCAACCCTGGCTACTGAGATGGGTCTGATGCAAGAGCGTATCACATCTACCAAAAACGGTTCTATCACTTCCGTACAGGCAGTTTACGTACCTGCGGATGACTTGACTGACCCTGCTCCAGCTACAACCTTCTCTCACTTGGATGCTACCACCGTATTGGATCGTAAGATTTCCGATCTTGGTATCTACCCTGCTGTGAGCCCGCTGGATTCTACTTCTCGTATCCTGACTCCTGCTATCGTAGGTGAAGCGCATTATAACTGTGCTCAACGTGTGAAAATGATTCTGCAACGCTATAAAGAGCTGCAAGATATCATCGCGATCCTGGGTATGGACGAATTGAGCGACGAAGACAAACAGACAGTTGCTCGTGCACGTCGTGTACAACGTTTCTTGTCTCAGCCATTCCACGTAGCAGAACAGTTCACCGGTCTGAAAGGTGTACTGGTACCAATCGAAGAGACTATCCGTGGTTTCAATATGATCATGGACGGTGAAGTAGATGAGTATCCAGAAGCTGCGTTCAACCTGGTAGGTAACATCGATGATGCTATCGCAAAAGGTAAGAAATTACTGGAACAAGCTAAATAATTATAGCTGATAATCCCCGCCACAGCGGGGATTATACAATATATTTAACCATTTACGATTATTCTCATGCTATTAGAAGTATTAACACCGGAAAGAAAGTTATACTCAGGTGAGGTGTACGGCGTACAACTCCCAGGTATCGACGGTTCTTTTGAAATACTGGATAAACATGCGCCGATCATTGCTGCGCTCGGAAATGGTAACATGAAAGTGCTGAAGGATAAAACGCATGCTGAATTCTTTACGATCAGCGGCGGTTTCGTAGAAGTTTTACGCAATAAAGCCACTGTGTTGGTTGAAGGCGCCACAGCACTGGAGAAGAAATAATACCACCAGTTGACATAATTTACTAGGCCGGGTAAGAATACCCGGCCTTTCTTTTGTCCTAACTATTCCAATCTTAGAAGAAACCCGCCAATAGCAAGATTACTCCGCGGGACTCCAACACCCCGCCTTCGGAAATACAACGGTAACGGCTATACGAAATAGTCGCCATAGCATTCCCTCCAACGGGGCAGCCCTTTTAAAGGCTGTGTATTATTACCTAATGAATTTGCTGATACTGATTGTGTTTGCTGTTAATAAATGGTATGCAGGTAAATGCACGACAATGCGCGTCGCCAGAGAAGGAGCACTACTTTTCCATGTTAATATTTTCGCCTTCATAGGAATTGGTATTCGGTTTTTCTTTACCTGAAACGGGTAACAACGCGCTCTTACACTTGATTCTTACTTTAGCAAGATATTTAATTTGTTTTAAAAAATCATATATATTCCTGTTCATTTTTATAGACATTATACACTCGCTACTGTAGAATACAGATATTAGTTTGGGAATCACCCACTAAGCAAAAAGTAATAACAGGAAATATTTATTAATTAAGGGAAGGATCAATCGGGAAATTCGCCATCATCGCGAAATTACTACCCATATTCTTTAAAGCATTCTGCCAGATTTGCTGCTCATCTTTCGCAAATACCAAGGTTGGCAGCGCAGCAGTTACGATCCATGACTTCTCTTTCATCTCCTCGTCCAGTTGACCAGTGCTCCAACCGGAATATCCAATGAAGAATTTAATCTTATCAAGGTCTATTCTACCCTGGTTGATATTCGCTACTACACTGTCAAAATGCCCGCCCCAAAATACACCAGGACAAATTTCCAGTCCCCCGCTAATGATTTCTGGCTGCTGATGCACAAAATGGATCGTGTCCATCTGCACCGGCCCACCTACATATACAGGAATATTTGCCATTATCACCTCTGGAATTAACTCGCCCAAACGCTGATCAAACAATTTATTCAATACAAATCCAAAACTCCCCTTCTCCTGATGCTCACATAATAACACCACTGTGCGGGAAAAATTCGGGTCCTTCAGAAAAGGATCTGCTATTAATAACACGCCGGGAGCCAATGCTGTCATAATCTATCGTTTTGATTCACTTATATAAATTTAAGGGTTTGCTATAATAAAAAAGAAACTCACTGCGAGAAAGGCAGTTCGATAGGGAATTATATATGTAGATAAAATTTAATCTATAGGGAAGGGCATAAAAAAAGGAGGCTAGACAACCTCCTTACCATTTTATCAACCAAAATCTAAATCGCTTATGGAACGAATCCACGTCGATGTATGTAGAAAGTTTAATTTCTTGTGCTTTTGTCAAACTTAACTAAGCAAATTTAGTACCAGTTTGATAGAACAAAGGTAAGGAAAGATGCTATACAAAAATCAGAAGTTTGCCGTTAAAATTACGTTAAAGTAATATTGAATTGTAGACAGAGGCTACACAAGCTCTTATAACTATCTAATTTTGTATCATTGTTGCTATAGCAAGCATCTTTTTTAACAATTTTAGTGTGTTTAAAAGTTCCTGATTTATTTAAATTTAAGTCTTACTCATTTTTTGCATGATACCGTTGAAGCGAATTTTCCCTGTTATTGTTGTTCTGATCACCGTGTCACTCTTTGGAATAATTTATATCCAGGTTAACTGGATAAAAAATGCTGTTGTAATCAAAAATAAACAGTTGGATCAAAGAGCCATTGAAGTGGTGAATGAGGTAAGAGAATACTTTATCAGTCATAGAGGAACTACTGTTGCCCTCCGAATATCCCCCAGTTCACCAGATCCAATGAATGGTGGACTATCGTTCGATTTTGGTAAACCCCAAGTGGTACGCTCTTTTGTGAGCGATCGCTTTACACCCGCTGAAATTGAAAAGGTGATCATCAACAGTCTGAAAAACCACCGACTGGATACCAACCATTTTGAATTCGCTATTGCCGGACCTGTAGCAGGGATAGGGACCGCCGTCTGGCGTATGCAAACGCCCGGATTCCAGAAGTTGTTTAATATCCTTGCGCACGACTCGCTCCAGCAGAATAAGGAATACAAGATGAAAGTCATCATGTTGGATGAAAACCTCGGCCCCAATCCGGAACAATTATTTCTGATTACACCTACCCAGGACGAAGTAGTTCGCCAACTAACCATCATGATAATAGGAGGGATCAGTTTTACCCTCATCATCATAACGGCATTCGCACTCACCATCCGAACGATGTTGAACCAAAAGAAATTGTCGGAGATAAAATCAGACTTCATCAATAACATGACCCATGAGCTGAAAACGCCGCTGGCCACCATTTCCCTGGCTATTGACGCTATTGGAAATGAAAAGGTGATGGATAATAAAGATAAAATCCGCTATTTCTCTGGTATCATTAAGGAGGAAAATAAACGCATGAATAAACAGGTGGAAACTATCCTGCAATCTGCCCTCCTGGAGAAAGATGAAATCGGACTGAAACTACAGGCAATGGATGTGCATTACGTTATTCAACATACGGTGGATAACTTACAGTTGCAATTGGCTAACAAAAATGGTGTGGTGGATCTCCAACTGAATGCAGTAAACCCTGTAATCATGGCGGATGATGTGCATTTCTCCAACGTGGTTTTCAACCTCCTGGACAATGCCATCAAATATTCGAAAGAAAACCTGGAAGTCACTATCAACACTTATAATACTCGCAAAAGCTTATTCATCATCATTACCGACAATGGTATTGGGATGAGTAGAGATACTATTTCGCGTATCTTTGAGAAATTCTACCGCGCACATACCGGCAACGTCCACAATGTAAAAGGTTTCGGCCTTGGACTTAGCTATGTGAAAGCGATTGTAGATGCTCATCACGGTAAAATCAAAGTGGAAAGCGTAGTAGGTAAAGGCAGTAAATTTACCCTCGAGTTTCCACAGGAATAGTAAAAGGAATAGCGCATGATCTTAAGTGAAAAGGAAACACAGCACTTTAAAAATTCTATAGCCGTACCCGGTTTCGGAATGGCTATGCAGGAAAAACTGAAACTCTCCCGTGTGTTGGTAATTGGCGCCGGCGGCTTGGGAAGCCCCGTCATTCAATATCTGGGAGCTAGTGGCATAGGTATTATCGGTATTGCAGATTATGGCGTGATCAATGCCGAAGATATGCACCGTCAGCCTATTTTTCATGTTCAGGATGTGAAAAAACATAAGGCGAAAATGGCTGCCAGTCGACTGTATGGAGTAAATCCATTTGCAAGACCTTTCCCTTTCCTCTTACAGGCAAAGCCTGAAACAATGGCGTACCTGTTAGATGGGTTCGATATAGTGATTGACTGTACCCAGCATCATGGCTCGCATCTCCTGATAAACGACGCTTGTATTCAACATAACAAACCATTGGTAATTGGTGAAGTACATAACTGGATGGCTTGGTATGGCGGTTTTAATATGCCCATGCTAGACGGTACTGTTTCTGCTTCTTATCGTTGTGCCCTGGATATCACAGACGATTACCGCAATTTTGATGCAGGCGCATTAGGTGTTACCCACGGTACTACGGGCATGCATATGGTAACGGATGTGATCAAATACTTGATAGACGTACCTATCGGCCTAACCAATAAAATCTATGGTATCGATTATCTGCACAATACCACTACTGTACACGATTTGACTGCCAACAAAGAACTGATAGCTGCCACCAAGGCAAACGGCCTCCTGTCCGCAGATGACTACGGACTGGAAATCGTTCCGGATGTAGAGGATTAATCTTCCTGGAGTTTCAGGACGGTTTTGGACTCACCTATTTTCAGGTGATGTTGCATACCCAGCTTAACGGCATAGTTTTCTGCCTGATGACCAATTGGGAAATTGAAGCATACTGGGTAATCATATTCCTTGACCATATTGCGAATAATTTCATATTCAGTCTGGCCGAACGGAGTACTATTTTCTTTACCTTCAGTAAAACTGCCAACTACTAGTCCGGCCAGCTTATCCAGCCATCCGGCCCTTTTCAGGTTGTACATTAAGCGGTCTACATTATACCTGTATTCGCCGATATCTTCCAGTAGGAGAATTTTTCCTTTGGTATTCACCTGAGATGGCGTGCCAGAAACATTGGCTAGTATGGAGAGATTACCGCCTACGAGTATGCCGGAGGCACTTCCTTCGCGGTTGAGCTCATGACTAGGTGTATTGTAGCTGTATTTTTTTCCTTTCAGTACTTGTTCCAGGCTGTGCACATATGGATCTTCCACGGTGTCTGCGGTAATTCCGCTGCACATCATGGAGTGAATAGTGGGGATACCATAACGTTCCTGGATATGTGAATGCAAAGTGGTCACATCGCTGTAGCCACAGAGCCATTTGGGATGTTTGCGGAATTTTTTGAAATCCAGTTTGTCTAAAATACAAACCATGCCGTAGCCGCCACGGCCAAAGACGATGGCTTTGATTTCGGGATCATCCAGCATGTCTTGCAGCTCTTCCAGTCTGAGTTCATCTGGGGCAGAGAAATTATGGAAACTGGTTCCAACGGTAATGCCTAAATGCACCCGGAACCCCCAGGAGCGCAATACCTCTGCCGCATATTCCGCTGCTGCCAGTTCCATTTTACTACTGGAGCAGGTTACGCCAATTAAATCACCTTTTTTCAGATATGGTGGAATTTTTACCATTGTAGTTTTGTTTACCTTTGCAAGATTGGGCCGTTTTTCTGGACGGTCCGCCCGGACTAAGTTGATGAAATGTATCGGCTATTCCAAAAACACAGTCATAATTAGAATTTATTTAAGTATTCTTTAAGATAGTATGGCAAAATTTAATAGATATTTAATAACTGCGGCATTACCGTATGCCAATGGACCTGTTCACATAGGTCACCTGGCAGGATGTTACATTCCAGCAGATATCTACGTGCGCTATCTCCGCGCTAAAAAAGCAGACGTGAAATTCGTTTGCGGTACCGATGAACACGGCGTGCCTATCACCATCAAAGCGATGAAAGAGAATGTTACTCCGCAAGATGTGGTAGACAGATATCATAAGATCATTGGAGATAGTTTTGCTGCCATGGGTATATCTTTCGATATCTTCTCCCGTACCAGCAATCCTGTTCACCATAAAACGGCTGCTGATTTCTTCCTGAAAATGTACAATGATGGCCTTTTCGAGGAAAAAGAATCAGAACAGTTCTACGACCCTAAAGCCAATATGTTCCTGGCGGATCGCTATATTATCGGTACCTGCCCTCATTGCGGTAACGATAAAGCATATGGCGACCAATGCGAAAAATGTGGTAATAGCCTCAGTCCAGATGAACTGATCAACCCGCATTCCGCTCTCAGCGATGCAGCTCTTGTGAAAAAGACAACCAAACACTGGTACATGCCGCTGCAGAACTATGAACCATGGCTGAAAGAATGGTTGGTAGAAGGCCATAAAGACTGGAAAAATAACGTATACGGACAGTGTAAAAGCTGGCTGGACACCGGTCTGCAAAGCAGAGCCATGACCCGCGATAGTAACTGGGGTATTAAAGTGCCACTGCCAGATACAGAAGGTAAAGTTTTGTATGTATGGTTCGATGCACCTATCGGTTATATCTCCGCTACCAAAGAACTGACCGAAAATTGGGCCGATTACTGGTGTAAAGATGATACCAAACTGGTACACTTCATCGGTAAGGATAATATCGTTTTCCACTGCATTATTTTCCCATCTATGCTGAAAGCGCACGGTGGATTTGTATTGCCGGAAAATGTACCTGCCAATGAATTCCTGAACCTGGAAGGTGAAAAAATATCTACCTCCAGAAACTGGGCAGTATGGGTAAATGAATACATCGCGGATTTCCCTGATCAACAGGATGTACTGCGTTATGTGCTCACCGCCACGGCTCCTGAAACAAAGGATAACGATTTCACCTGGAAAGATTTCCAAGACAGAAATAACAGCGAATTAGTTGCCAACCTGGGTAACTTCGTAAACCGCACCATGGTGCTGATGCACAAACTCTGCGGTGGTAAAGTACCTGTGTTGCATGCAGATCTCGTAAATGACGATGATCGTCAGATGATCAGTGAATTTGCAGCAGCAAAAGAAAGAGTAGAAGCAGCACTGGAAGCTTATAAATTCAGGGAAGCATTGTCAGAAGTAATGGCCCTTTCTACAAAAGGTAACCAATACATGCAGCGCAATGAGCCATGGATTCTGGCGAAAGCAATTGAAAGGTTGAACAAAGGTGAAGTACTGGAAAAGTATACTACTGATGATTTACAAATGCTGCAACAGCGTATTGATATCTGCCTGCACATCTGTCTTCAGTTAACTGCTAACCTGGCAATCCTTATCAATCCATTCCTGCCATTTACTGCGAAGAAAATGATGCATATGATGAAAGTAGTAGATCGTATGCTGGATTGGGAAAATGCCGGATCTGCAAAACTGTTGAGCGTGGGCTATACATTGCGTGAACCTGAACTGCTCTTCAAGAAAATTGAAGATGAAGCCATCCAGGCACAATTGGCCAAATTGGAAGCATCCAAAGTTGCCAATGCGGCCGCTGCTCCTGCACCTGTAGAAGCAGAAAAACCTGCTGCTCCAGCTAAACCAGAAATCCAGTATGATGATTTCGCGAAATTGGATCTGCGCGTAGGTACCATCCTTCAGGCAGAGAAAGTCGAAAAAGCAGATAAACTGTTGAAATTATTGGTAGACATTGGTTCTGAACAACGTACAGTCGTTTCCGGTATCGCCATGCACTTCAAACCAGAAGAAATCGTAGGCAAACAGGTAACTCTCGTGGCTAACCTGGCCCCACGTAAAATGCGTGGTATTGAAAGTCAGGGTATGATCCTCATGGCGGAAGATAACGGTAAACTCATATTTGTCAACCCATCCGAAGCAGTGAAAGCTGGTAGTGGTGTAAGTTGATTCCTTACCAGATAAATATATAGGCTGACTAAAAAGTTAAAGAAACTTTTTGGTCAGCCTTTTTTAATGGTTAATCCGCTGAAAATGTACTGTTATAGCGCATTTTCAGCGGATTTTTTATACTGGCATACTGATAATAATCTTTCCTCGAGTAGTACCTTTCTGTTGTTCAGCAAAGGCGGCTTTCATAGCTGTAAAAGGAAATATACTGTCGATGGTGGTAGTCACACTGCCATCCTGTAACAGTCTGGCGATATCTTCAATGTCGCTTTCAGTAGATGTTACCATTTTGAAAGTGGCGTTGAGTCCTTGCTCCTTGTAAAGTTGCTCCTGATGGGCGGTCAGACGGGATGGGAGATAAAAAAGAGGGGAGCCTGGTTTCAGGTGTCGGGAGAACCAGGTGGCAGGATTGCGGCCACCAGCATCCACCACCAGGTCCAACTGCAATGGAGCCGCAGTATCCGTATCGAAGGTGGCATATTCCAATATTTCATCGGCGCCCAGTTCTTTTGCCAGTGCAGCATTGGCCGGATTGGTCAGCGCGATAACGTAAGCTCCTAGGTGTTTGGCCATTTGCACGGCATAATGCCCTACGCCGCCTGTGGGTGCAGTGACCAAGATACGATCTCCTGGCCTAACGGTATAATGCGTTGTAAGGCACTGCCAGGCGGTAACCGCCGCCAACGTGGCGCCCGCGGCAACTTCAAAGCTCACCTGTGCTGGCTTCAAAGCCAGATGCGCTGCCGGTGCAGCTACATATTCCGCATATGCTTTACCGTGACCAGGGAAATGTACCATACCAAATACCGCATCGCCGACTTTGAATTTGGTCACATTATTACCAACTGCTGTTACGACGCCGGCAAGGTCCCAACCCAGGATAATCGGTGAAACGCCGTCAAATGCCGGCGCCGCGCTGGCACGTAGCCGCTCCCCATCACGCACTATGGTATAGTCTTCTAGTGTTTTATAATCTACCGGGTTAATAGCCAGGGCATGTGTCTTTACCAGCACTTCATCAGGGGCTATTTCGGGAATGGCTGTTTCAGTTAATTCCAGCGTAGCAGTTGGATCGAGTTTTTCTAAAACAATTGCTTTCATTTTGGGAAAATTTTAATGCTGTCAAAGGTAGCTGGCCGATAACTGGTGGAGCGGTAAGCAAAACGGGAATAACAGTAACGAGATGGGATGCCCCAATGGAGAGAGCGTTTGAATAAGTAAATTAGCAGTATGGAAAAAGTACATGCCCCTTTCAATATCAGTCTGGAAACACTGGATTACTGGGAAAAAAGGAACCGCAGAAATAACTTCTTTGAATTGGTATATATTCTCGAAGGGAGTGGAGAACAGTGTGTCAATTATAGCCAGATCCCTTATAGGGAGGGTAGTATCTTCCTCTTACCTGCCTCTGATTGCCATACCTATAAAATCGCGGAAAAAACTACTTTCCTGTTTATCCGTTTTACAGCTACCTACTTTTCCAGTGAGGAAGATTGTGTAATTGACTTCGGCAAATGGTTTTGCCGGCTCAATTTCATTATCGGCAATTATAACCGGCTGCCGGGTGAATTAATCCAGGATCCACTGGATAAGCAGCATCTTGTACAGCAGTTACAGTTCCTGATGATAGAAAATAAGCGCAACGATTCCCATACTCGCCGCATCATACAGGCCACGATGATTACCGTGCTGGAACTGATTGCCCGCAACGTGGCTGCCGCCATATCACCCCAACCCCTATACGAAGAAAAGAAATTCGCGGATATGCTGTTGCACATCCAATATCATCTGCTCGATGAAGAGATGATCTCTCCACAATATCTAGCAGAACGTTTTCACATATCAACCAGCTATTTCAGCGAATACTTCAAACGTAACGCACACGAAACCTACCAGGAATTTATCTTGAAATCCAAGCTGAAACTGGCAGAAGCCAAAGCATTATACACGGATATTCCATTTAAGGAGATCGCATACGACCTGGGCTTTACAGACAGCAGCCATCTCAATAAAATGATGAAACGCTTTTACAACAAAGGTATGTCTGCCATCCGGAATAGTGCTATAGCCACTGGTCATCCGGCCTGAGCTTTTGCCAATAGAACAAAGATGGTTGGGGTATGCCCGGGAGCAAGATAAATACTGGATTTTTTAACATCCTCACTTACTTTTATCCCCCAAAAAATCCTAAATTCAAGAATCTAAAAATATTGTTTGTATTCACTAACAGATTAAAGCTGGCCGTAATATGCAAAGACACATCAATAAAGTAGCCGTACTGGGCTCTGGGGTTATGGGTTCAAGGATTGCCTGCCATTTCGCAGGTATTGGCGTTCAGGTACTGCTGCTTGATATAGCACCGAAAGAACTGAATGATGCAGAGAAGAAGAAAAACCTCACATTGGATAGTCCTGCTGTGAAGAATCGAATTGTGAATGACGCCCTCCAAGCAGCTGTTAAATCAAACCCATCGCCTGTTTTCACAAAAGATGTGATCAAAAATATCAAAACAGGGAACTTCACGGATGATATGAAGCGCATTGCAGAATGCGACTGGATCATAGAAGTAGTGGTGGAAAACCTGGCTGTTAAGAAAATAGTTTTCGAACAGGTAGAACAGTTCCGCAAACCAGGTACGCTGATTACCTCCAATACTTCCGGTATTCCTATTCACCTGATGGCGGAAGGACGTAGCGAAGATTTCCAGAAACATTTCTGCGGTACCCACTTTTTCAATCCTCCTCGCTACCTGCGTTTGCTCGAAATAATTCCTACTCCTCATACAGATCCTACAGTGATCGATTTTCTGATGGAATACGGAGATTTATATCTCGGGAAGACAACCGTTCTCTGTAAGGATACACCTGCATTTATCGCCAACCGTGTTGGGGTGTACTCTATCATGGCTATTTTCCATATCATGCAGGAAATGGGACTGGGTATAGATGAGATAGATGCGCTGACAGGGCCTGTAATTGGTCGCCCTAAATCGGCCACTTTCCGCACCGCCGACGTAGTAGGAATCGATACCCTCGTGAAAGTAGCGAAAGGCGTGCTGGAAAACTGTCCAGATGATGAAGCGATATCTATCTTCAAAATTCCTGATTTCCTCCAGAAAGTGGTGGATAACAACTGGCTGGGAGATAAGACCGGCCAAGGTTTCTATAAGAAAACCACCGGTCCTGGTGGTAAAGAAATCCTCACGCTGAACCTGCAAACCATGGAATATGGTCCTAAGCAGAAAGCGAGATTTGGCAGTATTGACGCCGCCAAGCCAATTGAAGATCTCAAACAGCGATTGAAAGTGCTGGCTGCCGCTACAGATAAGGCCGGACAGTTCTATCAACAATTCCATGCCTACCTGTTTTCTTACGTTTCTCATCGTATTCCTGAAATAGCGAATGATCTGTATAAGGTGGATGATGCCATGAAAGCGGGCTTCGGATGGGAAATAGGACCTTTCGAAAGCTGGGATCTCCTCGGGGTGGAAGCTTGTACCAAACAGTTGGAAGAGAAAGGCCTTACAGTTGCGAGCTGGGTGAAAGATATGCTGGCAAAGGGAATCACGTCTTTCTATAAAGTTGAAAACGGTAAAAAATTCTACTACGATATTGCTTCCCAAGCCTATAAAACACTGCCTGGTGAAGGCGCGTTCATCATCCTCGAAAACTACTCCAGTAATGTGATCTGGAAAAATAGTGCGAGCAGATTGGTGGACATCGGCGATGGCGTAGTGTGCTTCGATTGGCAAACAAAAATGAACACCATTGGCGGGGAAGTGCTAGAAGGCCTGAACAAGGCGGTAGACCGCGCAGAGAAAGATTTCCGCGGACTCGTAGTGGCCAATGATGGCGCTAATTTCTCCGCAGGAGCCAATGTAGGAATGATTTTCATGATGGCCGCAGAGCAAGAGTTTGACGAGCTGGATATGGCCATAAGGTTGTTCCAACGTTCCACTATGCGTTTGCGTTATTCCAGCATACCCGTTGTTGTAGCGCCGCATGCGCTCACACTCGGCGGTGGTTGCGAAATGGCACTACATGCTGATAAAGTACAGGCAGCAGCCGAAACTTATATCGGTTTGGTAGAACTAGGCGTAGGCTTGATTCCTGGCGGTGGCGGCACCAAAGAAATGACCCTTCGCGCCAGCCTCGAATTCAAAGAAGGACGCATTGAAGAAGAACCACTGAAAGATTATTTCATGACCGTAGCCACCGCTAAAGTAGCTACTTCTGGTTTTGAAGGTTTTGATATGGGGGTCTTGCGCAAAGGTCATGATGAAGTTACCATGAATCCTGGCCGTTTGATTGCAGATGCGAAACGTAGTGTGATTGCATTGGCAGATGAAGGCTACACCAAACCAGTGGAAAGAACTGACATCAAAGTAATGGGCCGCAGTGCACTGGGAGCATTACTGGCAGGGATATACGCGATGAAGTTCGGAAACTATATTTCTGAACATGATGAGAAAGTAGCGCAGAAACTGGCTTACGTAATGTGTGGCGGAGATCTGACCGAGCCTGCATTTGTAAGCGAGCAATACCTGCTGGACCTGGAACGCGAAGCATTCCTGAGTCTTTGTGGAGAACGCAAAACCCTAGAAAGATTACAAAGCGTCATTAAAACCGGCAAACCAGTCCGGAACTAATAAACCTATGTCTATATTATCCTTACAAGGCATCTCCAAAAGGTATGGTGCCATCCAGGCGCTGTCCGGTGTATCATTTGATGTTCCACCCGGCAGCGTCTTCGGAGTTTTGGGCCCTAATGGTAGCGGAAAAACAACCCTACTGGGCATCGTAACCGATGTCCTGAAAGCCGATGAAGGCAGTTTTCAACTGTTCGGTACTGCCGCTACTGCCGTACAAAGGCGTAAAATAGGTACCCTGCTAGAAACCCCTAATTTCTATCATTATCTCAGCGCCTGGAAAAATCTGGAAATCTCCGCATCCATCAAGCAACGCGGAAAAGAGGATATTGAACGCGTACTGAAAGTGTGCGGCCTCTATGATCGCAGAGATAACGCATTCAAAACCTATTCCCTCGGGATGAAACAGCGCCTGGCCATAGCTTCCGCATTATTGGGAGATCCGGATGTACTCATCTTGGATGAACCTACCAATGGCCTGGACCCCGCTGGGATCGCCGAAGTGCGCGCTCTCATCCACGACATGGCCAAAGTGGGAAAAACAATTATTCTCGCCAGTCACCTGTTGGATGAAGTAGAAAAAGTATGTACCCATGTGGCCATCCTGCAAAAAGGGAAGCTGCTTTTATCCGGATCGGTGAATGAAGTGATCCAACGCACGGATTTCGTGGAACTAGCAGCAGGCAACAATGAGGAACTGGTGAAATTGATGCTGCAATATCCCGGTTGTACCAGTGCCGTTATCAACAACGATAAGGTCATCGCTTCCTTTGCGACAATTCCCGATCCCGCCGCCATCAACGGCTGGTGCGCCAATCATGGCGTATGGCTCAAACATTTACAATTGCGTAAAAAATCGCTCGAAACTGCATTCCTGGAAATCACCCATACCGTTGCCTCATGAAACAAATCATTCTTGCCGAATGGCTTAAATTAAAATACTACCGTACCTTCTGGGTGATCTTAATCCTGTCTGTATTATTACCAATTGCAGGAAATTATATCGTCGCTGAAATCATCAGCAGCAAAGAGTTAAAACAAGCACAGCTATTACTGGGCGGCCCTTTTAGCTTCCCGGATGTATGGCAGACGGTTGCTTGTGTTTCCAGTTTTATTTCCGGTTTATATGGAATATTGCTGATTATCATCGTTACCAACGAGTATACTTTCCGTACCAATCGCCAGAATATCATTGATGGCTGGGAACGTAAAGACTTCCTGGTGGCAAAACTATACTGGGTAATGAAACTGGCTGTTTTATCACTGGTAATAGTGGCACTCATTGGAATGTTCATTGGTACTATTTATGGCAGCAAATCATTTTCTATAGAAGGATTCAGGTATGTTTTCTATTACTTTATGCAGGTAATGGTACAACTGATGATTGCCTTACTGATCGCCGTATTTGTAAAACGATCAGGTTTAAGCATCGTGATATATTTCGCATATGTTATGATGATTGAACAAATGCTGGTATTCCTGCTGAAAAGATACGTCGGTGATATTGGTGGCTTATTGCCCTTACAGGCGGGGGATGAACTATTACCATTCCCAGGTACCAAAATGGCGTCAAATATCGCTGGTTTTGGTCCTGCTTACGATACTTATGTGTATATCCTCGCTATGATAGGGTATATCGCTTTGGGTATCTGGCTGATTTTCAGGAAAGTAACGCGCACAGATCTATAAATGAATCAATATATTTTACATTCTTTTAAAACAAAATGTATCGGATAGCGCGTAAATTTGTGAAGAATGTAAAAAAGTGAATTATGGCTGAACAGGAAAAACTCATACTGGTAACAAACGATGATGGTATCACCGCTCCGGGCATCCGTGCGCTGATAGAAGCAGTACGCCCGCTGGGTAGAGTGGTGGTAGTAGCGCCAGACAGCCCACAATCGGGCATGGGGCACGCTATCACCATTGGAGTGCCACTGCGCTTAAACCAGGTGGAAATCTTTGAAGGTGTGGAAGCCTGGCAGTGTTCCGGTACGCCTGTCGACTGTGTGAAACTGGCGAGAGATAAAATCCTGGGCCGTAAACCCGATATCTGCGTGAGCGGTATCAATCATGGCGCTAATCATTCAATTAATGTAATTTACTCCGGAACGATGTCCGCTGCAATGGAAGCCGCTATTGAAGGAATTCCATCTGCTGGGTTCTCATTCCTGGAATATGACTATAAGGCCGATTTCTCCCTGCCTGCGAAGGTAGCACGAGACATAACCGAACGTATGCTGCGCAATAACTTGCCGGCAGGTACCCTGTTTAATGTCAATATCCCCATTGTGGAGGAGAAAGACTTTAAAGGCATTAAGATCTGCCGACAGGCAGATGCCAAATGGGTGGAAGAATTTGATGAACGCAGAGATCCTCACGGCAAAAAATACTACTGGCTGACCGGCGAATTCAAAAACCGCGATGCAGGCGAGGATACCGATGTATGGGCACTGGAAAACAATTATGCTTCACTGGTTCCGGTTCAGTTTGATCTGACCAACTACAAGTTGAAAAAAGAACTGGAAGAAAAGTGGAAGGATTTTTAGCAATCAGACTGGATTTCATTTTATCGCCATTATAAATATGCTATGTTTAAGAAAGACAATTTACCATTAGGGATCATGCTAGGACTGCTGACGCCCGTCTTTGCATTTTTTCTGTACTATCTACTAGCAGTGCGTCCATCGCATATAGACTTTTTTCAATTCCTCAGTGAACTGAAAGGAAACTATCACCTGATACCCAAATTAACCAGTATTTGCCTGCTGTTAAACGGACTTGTGTTTTATCTTTACACTCGTGTCAGGAAAGACGTAACCGCCAAAGGCATTTTCCTGGTAACCATGCTGTATGCGATTGCCATATTGCTGATGAAATTGATCAGATAATTTTTAACAGACACCAGATTGAAATATTACATTATTGCGGGAGAGGCTTCAGGGGATTTACACGGTAGCAACCTGATAAAACAATTGAAGAAACAGGATACCAGCGCGAATATACGTGGCTGGGGTGGCGATATGATGGAAGCCGCCGGAGCCAACATTGTAAAGCATTACAAGGAACTGGCTTTTATGGGCTTTGTGGAAGTATTGATGAACCTGCGCACCATCCTTCGCAATATCGATACCTGTAAGAAAGATATTGATGCTTTCAAACCTGATGTGCTGGTGCTAGTGGATTATCCCGGTTTCAATATGCGCATTGCTGAATGGGCCAAAACCCAGGGCTACAAAGTAGTGTACTATATTTCTCCACAAGTATGGGCTTGGAAAGAAAATCGTGTTAAAAAGATCAGACGTACAGTAGATAAAATGCTCTGTATCCTGCCTTTTGAGCAGGAATTTTACCATAAATGGAACTATGAGGTGGAATATGTCGGTCATCCCCTAGTGGAGGTGATAAAGGCAGAAAAATCCAAACCCGCAGATGCGCCATTGGCCAATAAGCCTATCATTGCTGTGCTGCCAGGCAGCCGCAAACAGGAAGTCAGTGTGAAATTGCCTATCATGCTGACAATGGCCAAACATTTTCCTGAATATCAGTTTATTGTTGCCCAGGCCCCTAGCCTGGACGACGATTTCCTGCAAAGCCTCACTGGAGAACATCCCAATGTATCCATGGTGAAAGGAAAAACTTATCCACTGTTGCGTCAGGCTACTGCTGCACTGGTGACATCTGGTACCGCCACCCTGGAAACAGCTTTATTTGGCGTGCCTGAAATCGTTTGCTATAAAGGAAATCCGGTTTCCTATATTCTTGCGAAAAATTTGATTAAAGTAAAATATATCTCCCTAGTCAACCTCGTCATGGACAAACTGGTGGTGAAAGAACTCATCCAGAACGACCTTACCGAGGCGAATCTGCTGAAGGAACTCACTGCCTTATTGAAGGATGATAACCGTCGGAAAGAGCTATCTACCGACTATGCCGCGCTTTGGCATAAACTGGGTGAGAAAGATGCCAGCCATCGGGCGGCAGAAGTAATTTATGATTTTGCACGTAGCTAAAAAATTGGCTCGCAAAGGCGCAAAGAAAAATAAAGATGGTGTTTTGTTGTTTTAGGCCGCAAAGGTCATTTATGATACTTGTTATCTGTATTTTATAGATTGAAATTAGTATAGCTTTCTTTATGACTAATACAACAAAACATCATCAAACAATGAAAAATAATCCTTTGCGCCCTTTGCTTCTTTGCGCCCTTTGCGTGAACAATCCGCGTTAATGCCTTCTGATTAATCGAATAATCATTAT
This sequence comes from Chitinophaga sp., assembly GCF_019236475.1. Taxonomy (GTDB): domain Bacteria; phylum Bacteroidota; class Bacteroidia; order Chitinophagales; family Chitinophagaceae; genus Chitinophaga. Next base: position 642,816 of record NZ_JAFAIX010000013.1, on the reverse strand, counting down.
TATAATTGCAATGATAAACAGCAATATGCTGATGCGGTTCATCCCGTGCATCATTGCCACATAGCTCGTTTTCGGTGCATTAGGGTCCTTCTTTCCTATATAGAGATATCTTAGTATTTGTTGCCAGATGCTTTTCATACTGTAAAGATCGGAAAAGTATTATTTCCGATTCTCTCTGAGATTGTTATTTTTGAACCTATCCAAACCACTCGTATGAAAATGAAACTGATAGGTCGCAGGTTGCTGGTGATCTTTTTTTTAACATGTTTTACTAAATCGATTTACTCACAAAATATTGAGATAAATCGCGGCTGGGAATTTGCAAGGGCAGATGAACAGATCTGGCGTGCTGCAACCGTTCCTGGTACAGTACATACAGACCTGATGGCACAGCAACTCATACCTGACCCATTTAAAGGGACAAATGAAAAAGCCGTACAATGGGTGGATAAAAAAGACTGGTTGTACCGCTGTAGTTTCGATGTGTCGCAGGACATGCTCCAAAAGGACATGCTAGAACTGGAGTTCAACGGATTAGATACGTATGCCCGTGTCTACCTAAATCATCAATTGATTCTTACTACAAATAATATGTTCATCCCCTGGAAAGCGGAGGTGAAAAAATATCTCCATCCAGGTAAAAATGAGCTGCAAATAACGCTGGAAAGCCCTATCAAGCATGATATGCCGTTGTTCTTAAAGGATAGCCTGATCTATCCTGCAGGCAATGACGCCAGTGATATTCCTTTGAGCGTATACGCGCGCAAAGCGCCTTATCACTATGGTTGGGATTGGGGGCCAAGATTGGTAACCAGTGGCATCTGGCGTCCAGTGATACTGCATGCCTGGAATAAAGCGACTATCCGCGATATGGCATTTCAACAGGATATTAAACCTGGTGTGGCCTTAGTGAAAAATACAATCACCGTGGAAGCTGCTGTGGCAGGAAATTACAAGCTGAACGTAGTGGCCGTGTGGAATAGAAAACCGGTAACAAGTATAACGGTGCCGGCTATACTAAAAAAAGGTATCAATGAAATAAATGTACCACTGACAATTAAGCAACCACAGCTCTGGTGGCCTAATGGCATGGGAGCGCAAAATTTGTATCAAGTGAAAGTGAAGTTGTTCGATGAACAACAGGATATTGCTTTTACAGAGAAAAATATTGGTCTGCGTACCATCGAAGTGGTGAATAAACCCGATAGTCTGGGTGAAAGTTTTTACGTGAAAGTCAATGGCCGCCCCGTATTCATGAAAGGCGCCAATTATATTCCCCAGGATAATTTCCTGCCGCGTGTAACAAAAGAAAAATATGCACAACTGTTTAACGATATGCAGGAAAGCCATTTTAATATGGTACGTGTGTGGGGAGGAGGAATTTATGAAGACGACCAGTTCTATGACCTGGCGGATGTTACAGGAATATTGGTGTGGCAAGATTTCATGTATGCGTGTACGTTATATCCATGGGATCCAGCATTCCTGGATAATGCTGCCAAAGAAGCTACAGCTAATATCAACAGGCTGAAACACCATCCTGCATTGGCATTGTGGTGTGGCAACAATGAGGTGGCAGTGGCTATCAAAAACTGGGGATGGCAGAACGGTTACGCCTATACGAATAATCAGTATGAGCACATGATCGCGGGCTACAATAAATTGTTTAAAGAAGTGTTGCCAAAAGCAGTACAGGAGAATGATCCAGGGCGATTCTATTTCCACTCGTCTCCTATCTCCAACTGGGGAACGAAGGAAGACTTCACCAAAGGGGATAACCACTACTGGGGCATCTGGCACGGTATGGAATGGTTTGAAGCTTTTAACACACATATCCCTCGATTCATGAGTGAATACGGCTTTCAGTCGTTCCCCGCGATGGAAACGATCGACAGCTTTGCTACCAAAGCCGATTACAATATTTTCTCCAATGTGATGCAATCACATCAGAAGAGTCCCGCGAAAGGTAATACGGCTATCAAAATTTATATGGATCATTATTACCGTACACCGGTGGATTTCCCGGCTTTTGTATACCTCAGCCAGGTATTACAAGCGGAAGGGATGAAAATGGCCATAGAAGCGCATCGCAGGAATATGCCTTATTGTATGGGGACGTTGTACTGGCAGTTGAACGACTGCTGGCCTGGTCCGTCTTGGTCAGGGCGTGATTATTACGGTCGATGGAAAGCACTGCAATACTATGCCAAGCGCGCCTTTGAACCCGTTATCACCTCTACAGTGGAAGAAAATGGTCAGTTGAACACGTATCTCATTACAGATGCATTTCAACGTGGTAATACTGTTATCAAAATGAAAGCAGTAGACTTACAAGGAAATACTATTTGGGAGAAAAATATCAATAAATATCAATTGCAGGATGATCGTAGTGTGCGAGTAAATAGTGTTCCTGTGAATGAACTGTTGAAAGGAAAACAGCGGAATGAGGTAATATTCTATTCGCAATTGATAATTAACGATAATGTTCTGAATCCTAATCTGTATTACTTTGCAACTGCGAAAGATATTAATTTAACCGATCCACAACTGACTATCCGTTGCCAACCGGGAGCAGTGGGAGAGGTAAAGGTGCTAGTAAAAACAACGCAATTGGCCAGGAACGTATACATTTCCCTGGACGATGCCTCAGATGAACATTTTAGCGATAACTTTTTCGACCTATTACCAGGCGAAGAAAGAACCATCATTCTGCGCACAGCACGTAGTGCAGCAGATGTACAACAGCATTTGAGAAAAACTACTTTGATAGATTCTTATAATCACTGACTATGCGTAAACTTTTAATGGCAGCCGGTTTGGCTTTGGCGGGACTTTCAGCCCAGGCCCAGCACGAGGAGTTGCCTTATGTTCCAGAGCCTGACAAGGCGGTACAACAGAAACTGGATGAGTGGCAGGACTGGAAATTCGGTATGTTGATTCACTGGGGGCCTTATTCCCAATGGGGAGTAGTGGAATCTTGGAGCATCTGTCCCGAAGATGAAGGCTGGTGTCAGCGCAAACCCGCTGGTATTCCTTATTACGACTACCTGCAGAAATATGAAGCACTGGGTAAAACTTTTAATCCAGTGAAATTTAATCCGGAGCATTGGGCGAAAGCTGCCGCAGACGCGGGTATGAAGTACCTCGTTTTCACTACTAAGCACCACGACGGTTACTGTATGTTTGATACCAAACAGACCGATTACCGTGTTACGGCGCCAGGTGTGGCATTCAGCAAAAATCCACGCGCTAATATTGCCAAAGAAGTGTTTGAAGCATTCCGTAAAGCCGGCGTTCACGCAGGCGCTTACTTCTCCAAACCTGACTGGCACACAGAATACTACTGGTGGAGCTACTTCCCACCAAAAGACAGAAACGTGAACTACGATCTGAAAACATATCCTGAAAGATGGAATAAGTTCAAGCAGTATACCTACAATCAGATTGAAGAACTGATGACGGAATACGGTAAACTGGATATCCTCTGGCTGGACGGAGGTTGGGTACGTCCGTTGACGCACCAGACGAAAGAATCGCTGTCTTGGAGCAAAACGCTCCCACAGGATCAGGATATAGATATGCCTAAGATCGCATCTATGGCTCGTAGTCACCAACCAGGCCTGATTGTAGTGGATCGTAGCGTACATGGACAATATGAAAACTACCGTACGCCGGAGCAGCAGATTCCTGATAAGCCACTGAGCTATCCTTGGGAAACCTGCATGACCATGGCTAGTTCCTGGTCTTATGCACCAAACGACAAGTATAAATCTGTAAATACTATTATCCACAACTTGGTTGATATCGTTGCCAAAGGTGGTAACTACCTGCTGAATGTGGGCCCTGGCCCTGATGGAGAGCTGCACGATGAGGCTTATACCACCATGAAAGGAATAGGAGAGTGGATGCATCTGAACGGGGAAGCTATTTACGGTACCCGTGCTGTCGCTCCTTACAAGGACGGCAAGGTTTGCTTCACCCGCAAGAAAGATGGTAGCGTATATGCTATTTACTTGCTGGATGAGCAGGAAAAACTACCGGCTACTATCTCCTTCAAAGGACTTACTCCTGCTAAAAATGCACGTGTGGAAATCCTCGGCGCTGCTGGTAAGCTGGTGTGGAAAACGAAAGACGGAAGTACCGTTATTAACATTCCTACATCCGCTCAGGGTAAAGGTTTAAAACATGCCCTGGCGATTCGTATTTCTGCTGTGGATAAAGTGTGAATTTATGTGAATTGATGTTAATAAATATAAAAGACTGGTAGGGGACCCTGCCAGTCTTTTTTTTGTTTTTTTACGTAGATATAATAAAGCCCCGGATAGACGTTACGATAGGCCATTGATAATCTTAGAGTTAAAATGATACCATTTTGAGTTAATTTATTATTCAGATTAACGATTGATTAACCGCAACTGACAGGAATTTTATAAAAATTGCAGAAGTGGAGATTTTGAGGAATAACCATATTAGACGAAGGAATTAGTATTTGCAAGGATTAGTAATGTGAATAAGACCCCCGCATTAAATCATGAATAAGAACCCTCGTATTTTGTTGGTGGAAGACGACCGTATTTTTGGTGGCTTAGTCAAGCGTCGTCTGGAAGAAGTTGGTTTTCGGGTGGAACATTGCGCTAACGGGGCGCAGGCCTGGAAACTGTTCCAGAAAACAAGATTTGATGTTTGTTTACTGGACATCGTTTTACCCGGGATGAATGGTTTTGAGCTGGCCCGGCAAATAAGAGATAAAAGTACCCTCGTATGTATTATCTTTTTTTCGGCGGAGCGAACGGCCGTTGACGACCGCATTACCTCCTTTGAAATCGGCGGGGATACCTATCTCACGAAGCCTTTCAACATTACTGAATTGATGAAACGGATCTTGGTGTTTTTAAAATATTCCAGACCAATCCGTTCAGACCTGCTCCTAGGCCATTCCATCGACGACTACACCTTCCATTACCGAAAGCTCAAAATTTTTGATAACCGAACCAAATTGCCGGTAGGGAAATTATCCCCCCTGGAAGCGAAGGTGATACGCTATTTTTTCAGCCGGCCCAATGTCATCATCCGACGGGATGAACTACTGATCAAGGTTTGGGGAAAAGATGATTCGCAGAACAGTCGCAGTATGGATGTGTATGTTACCAAAGTCAGGAAGCAAATCCGCGAGTATCTAGATGGTTTCGAATTAGAAACCTATCACAATGCGGGTCTGCGACTGAAAGTGCCGGAAGGAAAGGTAATAGAAAGAATTGCAGTGCCACTGGAGAACCCCTTACGCTTATAAAGTCTTCACTATTATTGTTTTCCCAAGCCGTGTTTCTTTCAGATTATATTTAATCGTAACTTTAAGGCAATGGAAACAGTGGTAGTTCAACAATACAATTTAGACGAAGAGCAGGAAAAAAAGTTAATTGTACGGCATTACCGTGCCCTGCTGAGGGCGCTCAAACCGCGTCTGAAAAAGGGAGACAGGGAGCTGGTACGTACAGCTTTTGAAATGGCAGCGGATGCCCATAGGGATATGCGTCGTAAATCCGGCGAACCCTATATCCTTCATCCGCTAGCTGTAGCACAGATATGCGTGGAAGAAATCGGCCTGGGCGTACGCTCTGCCATCTGCGCACTGCTACACGATACCGTGGAAGATACGGAAGTAACCCTCGAAGATATTACCCGTGAATTCGGAACCGAAATCGCTCATATCGTAGATGGCCTGACCAAAATCAGCACCGTTATTGACTCCAGTACCAGTACTGCACAGGCGGAAAACTTTAAGAAAATACTCCTTACCCTGGCCGATGACCCTAGGGTAATACTGATAAAACTGGCGGACAGACTGCATAACATGCGTACACTAGACAGCATGAGCAGAGAGAAACAACTGAAAATCGCTTCCGAAACAGTATTTATCTATGCTCCGCTGGCGCATCGCCTCGGCTTGTACAATATCAAATCAGAAATGGAGGACCTCTCCATGAAGTACACCGAGCAGCAAACCTATAAAGATATCGCCCGGAAACTAAAAGAAACAAAACGCGAAAGAACCCGTTACATCAACGAGTTCATCAAACCTATAAAGGAAGTACTCCAAGAAGAAGGATTCAACTTTGAAATATATGGTCGCCCTAAATCGATCCACTCCATCCACAATAAAATCAAAACAAAAGGAGTGGCCTTCGAAGAGGTATACGATCTTTTTGCTATCCGTATTATCCTGGATTCCCCCATCGATAAAGAAAAAGCGGATTGTTGGAAAGTATATTCCATCATTACGGATTTCTATCACCCAAGTCCTGAACGTACGCGCGATTGGCTCAGTAATCCTAAGTCCAACGGATACGAAGCCCTACACGTGACTGTAATGGGCCCTCAAGGTAAATGGGTGGAAGTACAGATACGTTCCAAACGTATGAACGACTACGCCGAAAAAGGCGTGGCCGCCCACTGGCGCTATAAGGAAGGTAGCGGTACTCCTCAACAGGAATCCAAGTTTGATCAGTGGTTTATGCAGATCCGTGAGATCCTCAGCAACCCTGATTCCAATACGCTGGACTTCCTCGCAGATTTTAAAAGCAATCTGTTTACTGAGGAAATCTATGTGTACACTCCGAAAGGCGATCTCAAAATATTACCTGTCAACTCAACGGCCCTCGACTTTGCCTACTCCATCCACAGTGCGGTGGGAAATAAATGTATAGGCGCCAAAGTAAATTATAAACTGGTACCCCTGAGCCATAAACTGCGCAGTGGAGACCAAGTGGAAATTATTACCTCCAATAAGCAGAAACCCTCGGAAGACTGGCTAAACTTCGTGCTGACAGCCAAGGCCAAATCCAAGATCAAAGATGCCCTGAAGGAGGAAAAACGTAAGATTGCCATGGATGGTAAAGCTGCGCTCGAACGTAAGCTGGACCATATGAAAATCAACCCCAGTCAGCATAATATCAATGAGCTGGTACAATTCTACAAGCAATCTTCTCCACTAGATCTGTATTACCAGATTGCAGTGAAAAATATCGACCTGAAAGAGCTGAAAGAATTCTCCCTTTTAGGCGATAAGCTGGAACCGCCAAAACCAGCTCCAGTGAAGCAACCGGAACATGTGGCAGAAGAAGCAGTGAAGCATCAGATTCCATCCAAAAAGGATGCGGAGCTGATTATTTTCGGAGAAAGCTCCGACCGCATTGCTTACAAATTGGCCAATTGCTGTCGCCCTATTCCTGGAGATGACGTATTTGGTTTTATCACAGCCAGTGAAGGACTGAAAATTCACCGTACGAACTGTCCGAATGCCGCACAGTTGCTGGCCAACTATGGTCATAGGGTGGTGAAAACCAAGTGGGTGAAAAACCGCGAAATCTCCTTCCTGACCGGTTTACGTATCATTGGTATGGATGATGTGGGAGTTATTCACAAAATTACGAATGTGATCTCCGGTGAACTGAAAGTGAATATTTCCGCCTTGAGTATTGAGTCTAAAGAAGGTCTTTTTGAAGGGCTGATTAAGGTATATGTGCATGACAAAGAAGAGCTGGACGAGCTGGTAGAAAGGCTCAGGAAATTGGATGGAATCCAGTCTGTACAACGATTGGAAGAGTCATGATGTATGTTGTAGACCAAGATTTTTTTACCACATTTAATAACCATTATTTCAACCGTATACTGGTGGCTGATCCCACTGGTATACGGTAAATGATGGCTTTACATCCGCCCTCGGCGGCGTTCCCCAATTTCCTTTGTTTGCGATAGAAATTTGTAATTGTTATAATTCGCTTTAATTTTGCGACTTCTTTAAATGCAACCTCCGATAAATAATTAAATCATTATGGTAGACGTTTTGTTAGGCCTGCAATGGGGCGACGAAGGTAAAGGTAAAATTGTGGACTATTTTGCCGGTAAATACGACGTGATTGCCCGCTTTCAGGGCGGTCCGAATGCAGGACACACATTGTATGTGAATGGACAGAAAGTAGTACTGCGTACTATTCCATCCGGTGTATTCCACGATAACACTGTTAACTTTATCGGTAATGGTGTGGTGCTGGACCCAGTTGCTTTCCAGAAAGAAAGCGAAGATATTTCCGCACTGGGCATCGACCTGACAAAAAATCTTTTCATAGCAGAAAAAACCCATATAATCGTTCCTACGCACAGAGCCCTGGATAAGGCTTCTGAAATATCGAAAGGAAATGACAAGATCGGTTCTACCCTGAAAGGTATCGGACCTGCTTATATGGATAAAACTGGCAGAAACGGTCTGCGCGTAGGAGATGTACTGTCTTCTGAATTCGAGCAGCGCTATGCTAAACTGAAACAAAAACACCTGGAATTACTGTCTCACTTTGATATTAGCGAATTCAGCGCTGATATTGCTGCTTGGGAAGCAGAGTTCTTTGAAGCTGTAAAGTTCCTGAAAACTATGAACGTAGTAGCAGGAGAATATTTCATTAATGAAAAACTGAAAGCTGGTAAGAAAATCCTGGCTGAAGGCGCTCAAGGTAGCATGCTGGATGTGGATTTCGGTACTTATCCTTTCGTAACTTCTTCCAATACCATTTCTGCAGGTGTCTGCAATGGTTTGGGTATTGCACCTCAATGGATTAAGGAAGTAATCGGCGTAACTAAAGCTTATTGCACACGCGTAGGTAGTGGCCCTTTCCCTACTGAGCTCCACGATGCTACTGGTGAAAAACTGCGTGCTGCTGGTCATGAATTCGGCGCTGTAACTGGTCGCCCACGTCGTTGTGGCTGGATTGACCTGGTTGCACTGAACTATACTTGCATGCTGAGCGGTGTAACGCAACTGGTAATGACCAAATCTGACGTACTTGATGAGTTTGATGAAGTGCTGGCCTGCACTGCGTATGAAATCGACGGCAAACAAACAAAACAATTACCTTTCCAAATGACTGGCCTCGACATCACTCCGGTGTATGAAACATATCCAGGTTGGACAGACAAGACTTCTACTAGTAAGCAATTCAATGAGTTACCAAATGAAATGAAATCATTTGTAACTTCCGTAGAGAAATATCTCGGCGTTCCCGTGAAATTCGTTTCCAACGGGCCGGGACGTGACCAGATACTGGAACACTAATTGCAAAAAATTACGGAAAAAAAACGGCAAAAAAAATTTGGCGAATAAAAAAAACTATTAAAACTTTACGGCAAAGAAATAAGTGAACCTATTATGAAATCAAAATCTGATAAAGAGAAAGAGACTAAAAAAACTACTTCTCCTAAGACTGCAAAAGACGCTCCTAAAGCTGCGGCCAAGCCTAAGAAAGAGGTGGATGAAGATGATGAGGATGAAGAGGATGAGGAGGAAACAACTTCTAAATCTTCTGCCAAAAAATCAGATAAATCTACTTCTAAATCTAAGCGTAAGTCAGACGACGATGATGAAGACGACGATGACGGTGATTTCGATGACGCTGATGATGCTGACGCATGGGAAAAGGGAGAAGAAGAGGATTATGATCCTGACTTCGAAGAGTTCGATATTCCTAAATCTAAAGGAAAACGTGGTCGTCCTAGCACCAAAAAGGATGATGACGATGATTTAGGCTTTGATGACGAATTCAAAGATATGGATCTGTTCAACGATCGCTTCGATGACGATGACGATGATTTCTAAGCATTAAATAGATTATTATCAGGATATTTCACACTTTCCCGGTTGATGATCACAAAATATTTAAACAGCAAATGTTGAATTGGTGCTCCCGGTTCAACATTTGTTGTTTATTAGACAATAATGACTATCCCTCGTCTTATCATCAATTCGAAGCTATACTGGCAGCCGACGCAGTTGCAACCCTCCAACTGCCCGCAGGCAACGCCTTTGATGAACTACTGCAGTTTCATAACACTCATCAGGATTGGCTGTTTGGTCACCTGGCCTATGATCTTAAAAATGAAGTAGTTCCTAACTTACATTCCTCCAATCCGGATGGTTCCGGTTTCCCGGATATGTTCTTCTTCCGCCCTCGCATCGTATTGATGCTGGAAAAGAACCAACTCAGTATTGGGATGGAAAATGGAATGCTGGATCAAGCCCGCGAAATTTTCCAGCAATGCCTGGAAATGCCCGCTGCCATTGCAGATCACACTGCGGCTATTTCGCAATCGCTACAGTCACGTCTCCAGCACGATGCTTATATCGATGCGGTAAAATCCCTGCAAGATCACATCCTGCGCGGTGATTGCTATGAGGTAAACTTCTGTAGAGAGAGCTTTATCGAAGATGCAACCGTATATCCACCAGCGTTATACCATCGCCTCAGTACCTTATCTCCGGCGCCTTTTGCGGCTTATTACCGGCTGAACGACCATTACATGGTCTGCTCTTCTCCGGAGAGATTCATGCAGAAAAAAGGCCATAAAATCATTTCCCAGCCCATTAAAGGGACCAGTCGCAAAGACAAGAATCCACAAGTGGACGAAGCCCTGAAAAAGGCCTTGTTCAACAATGCCAAGGAACGTGCTGAAAACGTAATGGTAGTGGATTTGGTAAGAAATGATCTCTCCCATACTGCTGTCAGAGGCTCTGTCACTGTAACGGAACTGTTTGGCATTTATTCCTTCGCGCAGGTACATCACATGATTTCTACTGTGGCGGCAGAACTCCCGCCAGATCTGCCTTTTACGGAAGTGCTGAAACAATCATTCCCGATGGGCTCCATGACAGGCGCCCCTAAAATTAAAGTAATGGAACTGATTGAATCACATGAAAAAAGCAGAAGGGGACTGTATTCCGGAGCAGTTGGATATATCACCCCAGCAGGTGATTTTGATTTCAATGTGGTGATTCGAAGCATTCTGTATAACGCTACTGCGAAATACCTATCTTTCCAAACAGGATCCGCCATTACTTTTTACAGTGATCCAGAAAAAGAATGGGAAGAATGCCTGTTGAAAGCCGCGGCCCTCCGGAGTGTACTCAGCGCTTCGGAAACAACTGTTCCATCGCCTGGTCAATAGTGGGATAGGAAAATTGGAAGCCCGTTTGTTGAATTTTTTCGGAAGACACGCGTACACTTTTCAATACCTCTATACTAAACTCCCCGAGAGCGAGCTTTACGAGTGGAGTAGGCATGTAAGCCAGCATATAGCTCTTGCCTTTTGCAGCCCTGGCCATACTTTGTACCAGTTCCTTATTGGTAACAGGCTGGGGAGCTACTGCATTATAAGTTCCATCCAACTTATCGTTCACAATGGCATTGAAAAATAGGCGCACTAGATCCTGGATATGTATCCAACTGTAATATTGCTCTCCACTACCCATGGCCATTGCAAATCCAAAACGTAAGGGCTTGTAGAATTCTTTCAATGCCCCTCCATCTCTACTTAACACAATGCCTATACGAAATATTACCAGTGGCTTCTCGAGGGATCTAACCTCACTAATGCTTTTTTCCCAGCGCTCCGTGGTACTGCCCAGGTAATCCGTAGCAGCAGGGTCGGTTTCTACAAAAGGATGATCTTTATATGGCCCATAATAACCTGTAGCCGAGGCGCTGATGACCTTTTTAACTTTGTTTGGGGTAGACAACAAGGCCTTGACCAGCAGCTCGCTACTTTGGGTGCGACTATCAACAATTTCCTGCTTGCGGGCGGCTGTCCAGCGTTTATCTGATACAGATGCACCTGCTAAGTGAATAATATAATCTGCCTGCTGCAGAGCAGCAGTGTCTATGGTTTGATGAAGGATGTCCCAGCGGGCATATGTTACCTGTGGGTTGGAGCCTCGTTCCGGTATACGCGTTAGTACAATCACCTTGTACCCTCTTTCCAGCAACAGGGCCGTTAATGCGGTGCCTACCATGCCGGTACCACCGGTTATTAAAACGGTTTCCATTGAAAAATGCTGTTTAAAAATATTTTCCTAAAAGTACACAATAAATCCAGGCTTTTAGTATTTATGTAACGGGGAAACCCGTACGGAATTGTGCACGGAAATTGCTTGTCAATATTCTAAATTTTAATGTAAGTTTGAAAATCATATATGCAGTACACTCCTGCAACACATTACCACAACTTATTGAAATACATCTGACGCATGCATAGACTATACCGCATTCAATTGTTTTTGATAATGCTACTGGCCGGAACTACAGTGATGGCCCAGAAAATAACCTATACCCAGCCGGAAAAGGATGATTTTAAAAACACCGAATTCGAAATTATAGGTAAGGTAGGAGGAAATGTCCTGGTCTATAAATCAGACCGCGGCGCCTATGCAGTGTCGGTATATGATAATGGGATGGAGCTGAAAGAAAGGGTAGCGCTGGACTTTCTTCCTAAGAAGGTAATCAGTATGGACTTTGTAGCTTATCCCAACAAAGTACTCATGATCTACCAGTTTCAGTATAAAGATGCCGTTTACAGCTTCTGCGCTTCTATGAGTCCGGATGCGAAATTCTATTCTGAACCGCTGTTGATCGACTCTACTCGTATCGGCTACTATTCCAAGGAAAACAAAGTGTATTCCATGGAAGTATCCGAAGATAAGAATCGGATCATGATCTACAAGATCAATCAGGATAAGGAAGATAATAACCTTTTCTACACCTTCCTCTACGATAGCACGATGAGCCTGGTGAACAACAGTAAGGTGAGTCTGCCTATGCAGTCAAAGAAGTTCTTCCTGAACAACTTTAACCTTACCAACGACGGCGATTTCATTTTCAATAGACTGGAACGTACCAACAGTAAAGACTATGTGGTAAGTGGTAATATGATCATCAAACATCCGCTGGTGGATAGTTTTGAGGTATCGCCATTACAGTTCCACTCCCAGATGCTGGATGAGATCAAAATGAAAGTGGACAACCAGAAAGGAACGGCACTGATTACCGCTTTCGCTTATAAGCAGAAACGTGGAAATGTAGAGGGAATGTATCTCTACAAATATGATTTTAAAAATCAGAAAACTAATTATGAGAAATTCCTGGCTTTCTCACAGGAACTGAAATCAGCGGCCCGCGATGAATCCAGTACCAATGCTGCTTTTAACGACTACTTCATCCGGAAGGTTATCAACACTGCCAATGGCGGATTCCTGTTGACTGCAGAATCTTTCTCCACTTCCAGCCGCTATCAGCCATGGAACCGCTGGAATTACATGTATGGCAGTCCTTATAGTGGCCTCTATTCTCCCTACTACTATTCTCCGTATTCTCCATGGTACTACAATCCCGGTTACTGGAACAATTCCCAGGGATTGCGCTATCATTATGATAAAGTGATTATAATGTCCTTTGATGAGGAAGGCAATATGCAATGGAACAATTTCATTAACAAAAGCCAGTACGACGATAATGCAGACCTGTATCTGTCTTACATGATGGTGAACATTGGCAGTGAACTGCGCTTCCTCTACAATGATTTGGACAGAAGAAGCTATATACTGATCGACAATAGCCTAGACCCAGGTGGTAAAGTTAACAGGATGCCTACTCTGAGAAATCTGGATAAAGGCTATACCTGGATGCCACGTTACGGTAAACAGATCAGTGGCCATACTGTAGTGATACCATGCATTTACAGGAATTATATTTGCTTTGCTAAAATTGACTTTTAATCACACCTTTGCACTGTGATAAAATTTTTTCGTTCCGGCAACCCACTGACGGTATTGCTGCTGCTGATTTATACACTTGTTGTTAAGTTTTACTACCTATTGCATCCGTCTACATATTTGGCGGATGGGTCAGATGGTTTGTTATATAACCTGTTGGTGAAATGGCTACATGGTCTGGTAGGGCCAAGTCCCGTTTTTTTCACCACGCTGGCCATCTTGTTGATATTGGTGCAGTCGCTCTTGTTTACGAAAATTATCAATCATCACCGGTTGTTTGCCAAGCCTACGTACCTACCGGCGATGTGTTATATCCTCTTTACATCCATGTTGCATAGCTGGAATGTATTTTCTCCAGCGTTGATTGTGAATGTGATCATGCTCTGGGTATTTTCCAGTATGACCTCCCTGTATACGCGTACATCCGCCAGGGACGTGGTTTTTAATATCGGATTTGCACTTGGGGTATGCGGATTATTTTATTTTCCGTCTATCATCTTCTGTCTGTTACTCCTGGTAAGTATGCTGATTATGCGTGCTTTCAGGCTAGCAGAGTGGATTATAGGCATATTGGGGCTGATTTGTCCGTTATACTTAATGGGCACTTATCTCTTCCTGACCAACCAGATTGGCCTGTTGAGAAAGATCCCGAACATTGGCCTTTCATTGCCGTTGATTACCGATTATAAAGTGTGGGGAGCCATGGTGGCCTGTATGCTGTTCTTCATTCTGGGTTGGCTGCTGTTGCAGCGTCCTTTGAAGAAAATGCTGATCCAGGGTAGGAAGATTTGGGCAACGCTGATTGTATACGTGGTCGTAGCGATGTTGATTCCTTTCTTCAATCCGGAGTTTTCTCCTGCCTATTGGGTACTAGCGGTACTGCCTGTTTCTATGTTCGCTGGCAACGTTTTCTGGTGTATCCCTAACGATACTTTTGCCAATGTCGTGCATCTAATTACCTTCTCATATGTGATAGTTATGCAATATTTCAGCTAAAACGAGCTGATAAGGTATTGGTTTTCAGTAATTTGATATTTGAGGATGAACGGCGATGGAAAATTGCGAACGGCGAAGTAATTTTGTCCTTTCCTTGTAGATTTGTCATTAGTGGATTTGCTGATATGAATCACAGGAAAACAGTGAATTTTAAAGCATTTTTTTCTACATAAACACAAAATATTTTCAAATGAAATTTGGTGTTGTCACCTTTCCGGGTTCAAACTGTGATCATGACATGATTGATTCTTTACGTAATGATTTAGGTCAGGAAGTTATAGAGCTGTGGCACAAGGATAAGGATTTGAGCGCATTTACTACAGAAGATTGCATCGTGCTGCCAGGTGGTTTTTCTTATGGCGATTACCTGCGTTGCGGTGCTATTGCTCGTTTCAGTCCTATGATGCAGAGTGTGATCGAGTTTGCTAACAAAGGTGGCCGTGTAATCGGAGTATGTAATGGATTCCAGATTCTGTGTGAAGCAGGTTTGCTGCCAGGCGCCCTGCTGCAGAACCAGAATCAGCAGTTCGTATGCAAAAATGTATTCCTGAAAAGTGAGAATACCACCGCATCCATTACCAAAGATGTAACTGGTCGTGCACTGATGATTCCTATTGCTCATGGTGAAGGACGTTATTATGCAGATGAGGCTACATTGAATGAACTGGCTGAAAACAATCAGATTCTGTTCCGCTACTGCGATGAGTTTGGCAATGTTGTTGACGCAGCTAACCCAAATGGCGCTCTCCGCAATATCGCAGGTATTTGCAATAAAAACCGCAATGTATTCGGTATGATGCCACACCCAGAGCGTGCTACTAATGGCACCCTGCGTAATAGAGACGGACAACTGATATTCCAGAGTCTTATCAATAACAATTAATAAAAATCAAACCACACCAACCAATTAAAAAGCTAAGTATGAAGAAGTTATTAACAGCAATGATTCTGTTTGCGCTGCCATTTCTGGCAAGCGCGCAGATCGAGAATCCAGTGAAATGGAAATTTGCCGCTAAGAAGATTAATGACAACACTTATGAGCTGCACATGACTGCTACTATCGACGGTGGCTGGCATCTGTATGCACAGGAAGCAGGTGAAGGCCCTGTTCCTACCTCTTTCAAATTCACTAAAAATCCACTGGTAACTGCTAATGGTAAAGTGACTGAAGTAGGTAAGCTGCATAAGAACTTTGATAAGAATTTCAATTCTGAACTGAAATACTACGAGAATACTGTAGACTTCGTACAGAAAGTAACTGTGAAAGGTAAAGCTGCTACCAAAGTAAAAGGTTCCGTTGAGTTCATGGTGTGCGACGATCATCAATGTCTGCCTCCTAAAGACACAGAATTCACCATTACTGTTGGAGGTAAATAAATTGTATCTACCTACACATAATAGCAATTTATTAAACGAGTTCCACCCCGCTGGAACTCGTTTCTTGTTTTCTTTGAAAAGTATTATTTAAAGCCTATCTACTTTATGAAGCATTTGCTTTCATGGCTGATCCCTGTCTTCGCATTATTCACAATGCAGGCCAACGCACAGGATCAGAACCCGAAACCAGTGAAGTGGGAATATTCCGCTGAAAAAAAGAACGATTCTGAATATATACTCCATCTGAAAGGTACCATCGAAAAAGGATGGCAGTTGTTTTCCACCACCATGGCGGACGACGCTCCTAATACCCGCGTGGTACTGGACAGCGCTACCAGTAGTGTTGCGAGTATTGTTGGAATAAAAGAAATCGGAAAACTGGATACTCACCAGGAGCCATTATTTGATATGGCAGTTAGCGTTTTCGAAAATAATGTACAACTGGATGTGAACCTGAAAGTAAACGGTACACTGCCAGCCAACGTTAAAGGAAGCGTTAATTACATGGCACTCAAAGGAGAAGAAGCCATTGGACCTGAAGAAGACCAGTTTAAATTCAATAACAAATCCGGAGAGCTGGTAAGTGTAAGCACTGCCCTAAAAGAAGCTACGGGAGATAAGTCGCAATTAAAACGCGCTTCTATCGACCTAAATAATCCGGTAAAAAACTGCGGTGGTACTGGTCAGGAAGGCGGAGAGAAGAAGAGCCTCTGGGGACTGTTTATTCTTGGTATGTTGGGTGGGTTTATCGCACTCTTCACGCCTTGTGTATTCCCAATGATCCCACTGACGGTATCCTTCTTTACCAAGAAATCCCAGGATAAGAAAAAAGGAGTAATGAATGCATTACTATATGGGTTCTTTATCTTCCTGATTTATATCTTGCTGAGTCTTCCGTTCCATTTCCTGGATTCTTTAAATCCGGAAATTCTGAATAACATCTCTACCAATGTGGTGTTAAACCTCGTGTTTTTTGTCATTTTCATTGTTTTCGCTATTTCCTTCTTTGGTTATTTTGAAATAAGCTTACCAAGTGGTCTGGCAAACAAAGTAGATGCAAAAACAAGTGTGGGCGGATTAGTGGGTATCTTCTTTATGGCATTGACCCTGGCCTTGGTATCTTTCTCTTGTACAGGTCCGATTCTCGGTTCCCTGTTGGCTGGTTCCCTGTCTACCGATGGTGGCGCAATGCAACTCACTGTTGGTATGGGAGGCTTCGGATTTGCACTGGCACTGCCTTTTGCATTGTTTGCACTGTTCCCAGGATGGCTGAATTCCCTGCCAAAATCCGGTGGATGGCTGACTTCTGTGAAAGTGGTACTGGGCTTCCTGGAGCTGGCTATGGCTTTGAAGTTCCTGTCCAATGCGGATCTGGTAAAACACTGGGGACTGCTGAAACGTGAAGTATTCTTTGGAATCTGGATTATTATCGGCGTTTGCCTGGTATTATATCTGTTGGGTAAGATACGTTTCCCTCACGATTCTCCTATCAAAAAACTCAGTAAAGCACGTATTATCCTGGCATTGCTGTTTGGTGCATTCACACTGTACCTGATTCCTGGCGTAACCAATACCAAATATGCCAATCGCTCATTGATCAGCGGTTTCCCGCCACCATTGAGCTATAGCATTTATGGTGAAGATGCAGCTAAAGGGGTGGAACCAAATGTCATTAACGACTACGAAAAAGCACTGCAACTGGCTAAAGAACAGCATAAACCAATTTTGTTGGATTTCACCGGATGGGCATGTGTTAACTGCCGTAAAATGGAGGAAAATGTTTGGCCGAATGATGAAGTAAAAGTGCTGATTCAAAAGGATTATATCCTGGTTTCGCTGTATGTGGATGATAGAAAAATGCTGCCTGAAGATCAGCAGTACATCTATACTACCACCAATGGACGTAAAAAGGAAATCAAAACAGTGGGAGATAAGTTTGCCACTATGCAGACAGAGAACTTTGTGAATAACTCACAACCATTCTATGTGTTGATTAGTCCAGATGAGAAACTCCTGACGCATCCTGTTGGCTACACACCAAGTGCAAAAGAATATGCAGATTGGTTGAAATGCGGACTGGAAGCATTCAAGAGTCAGAAATAACAATCACAGTAATGTGGAAACATAAAAAAGACGGCCATTTGGCCGTCTTTTTTACGTTTATATAACTTCAATCAAGTCTATTAGAAGGCGAAATCCGCTACAGCAGCAGCAGCTACTTTCTCCTGTTGGCCTGTCTGTAAGTTTTTAATACTCACTAGATTTTCCTGTAATTCAGATTCTCCGATGATGGCTACAAACGGAATACCGCGCTTATCAGCATATTTCATTTGTTTATCCATTTTGGAAGACTCGTGATAAATTTCTGCGGCAATGCCTTTATTGCGCAGCGCTTGTACATGTCCGAATGCGGCGCGGGCATTAGCTTCGCCGAGGTTCAGGAAGAGTACGCGGGTAGATTGCTGTGCCGTTTCTGGGAAAAGCTTCAGTTCTTCTAGTACATCATAAATACGATCAACTCCAAAGGAAATACCGACGCCGGAAATGCCTGGCAGACCGAAAAGACCAGTAAGGTCGTCATAACGACCACCACCTCCGATACTACCCATTTTAACGGTAGCAGGCGCTTTTACTTCTACAATCATACCTGTATAGTAATTCAGACCGCGGGCCAGTGTTACGTCTACAACAGGAATACTATTGTAGGTGGTATAACCAGAGTTCAGTACAAATGAAAGTTCATCGATACCTTTCTGAGCGGTAGGGCTGTCTTTCAGCAGTGTGCGCAGTTTTTCCAATTTCTCTTCGCTGGTACCATCAATAGCCAGGAATTGTTCAATCGTGTTGATATCCTCAGTAGTAAGGCCTCTTTCAGCGAGTTCTTTACGTACGCCTTCCGCGCCTATTTTATCCAGTTTATCGATGGAGATAGTGATATCTGTAAGGAGACTCGTTTTACCAATTACTTCTGCCAGTCCATAGAGGATTTTGCGGTTGTTCACGCGCAGTTCTACGCCCTGGAGGCCAAGACGAGAGAAAACGGTATCGTAAATGAGCAGCAGTTCTACTTCATTCAGCAGGGAATTGCTACCTACCACGTCCGCATCGCATTGATAGAATTCACGGTAGCGGCCTTTCTGTGGTCTATCAGCTCTCCAAACTGGTTGCATCTGGTACCTTTTGAAAGGCATTGCCAGATCATTCTGGTTCATCACCACGAACCTAGCGAATGGAATGGTAAGATCATAACGGAGGGCTTTTTCACTGAGCGCGCTTACGAGTTCCTTGTTATTGGTCGCCTTTTCAGCATCTGCGAAAATTTCTCCGTTGTTCAGGACTTTAAACATCAGCTTATCGCCTTCTTCACCATATTTGCCTGTCAAGGTCGACAGGTTTTCCATGGCAGGGGTTTCCAGCGGTTGGAATCCGTAGAGTTCAAATACTTCACGGATGGTCTGGAAAATATAATTACGCTTTCTTACGATCACCGGGCCGAAGTCGCGGGTACCTTTGGGAATGCTGGGCTTAATCATTATAAAAAGTTAAAAGTTATTGTTCATTTTTTACTATTCGTTCGCAGGCTTCGTATATTAATCTATATACAGGAGCGAACATGGTATCATCGAAGTATGGATCGGGCACTTCCTGTTTATTTTCCAGCAGGAAATGGACTTTCTGGCGATCGGCTTCATGTCTGGCTTGATGGATAACGTTACTGTAGTTACTGCTATCCATGACGTAGATACGATCGAATCGGTCGAAATCGCTGCTATTAAATTGCTGGCCCCGGTGTCCGGAGATATCGATACCATAGCTCCGGGCGATTTTAATGGATCTACGGTCAGGAGCGTCCCCGACGTGCCAGTTGCCCGTTCCGGCGGAATCGATGTGCCAGTCGTGATGATGATACTCGGTCGCTAGGTGACGCATAATACCCTCCGCAAGGGGGGATCTGCAGATATTACCTAGACAGACCATTAAAATTTTCATGTTAAGGAAATTGAAATTCTGGCCGCAAACCTACAAGATATTATGGAAATCTGCATTGATTTGCATCTAATAGGTAGGTAATGAGATTATTGAAAGAAAAATCTGCTTAAAAAATGTTATTTGTTGAAAAAATGCCTCAAATTGCCGCTGGTTGTGTAATTGAGTGTATATTTAGCAGGTTTTTTTAACAAACTTCTAAAAGTTCATATACCTGATTAAAAAATATTTTTTTGTATACTTGTAAATCGCAATCATAGAATGATGCAGGACGAACGAACAAATAGACGTATAGAAAATAAGTATAGACCAATAGGCGAATTAGTTAGAGGATTATTCTTTCTTCTCTTTGGTCTTTTCGCGATTTTCGCACAAAAATTAGGCTTTGGAGAGTTCCGTTTACCGCCGCAGTGGATGACATTTTTGGGAATTGCACTGTGTATTTACGGTCTCTTTAGAGTTTATAATGGAGTGAAAAAACTTTTTTTTAACGGGAAATAGCGAAAGGAGGTTTGTTTATGGGAATACTCAATTTTACTAAAACGGCGGCGGCCTGTATGATAGCGATGATTGCTATGGCTGCTTGTAATAACAAGACTGGTAAACAGAAGATAGACACGCCAACCGAAGGAACCATCCGGATCAGTGTTGATGAAACATACCAACCGCTGATGGAAGCTGAGATCAAAGTATTTCAGTCTTTGTATCCAAAAGCGCATATTATTGCAGAATACAAGCCGGAATCAGAATGTTTTAAGGATTTGTTGGACGATAGTTCAAGACTGATAATTGTTACACGCGAATTTAACCAACAGGAAAAGGATTATTTTAATCAGCAGATCAAGATTAAGCCACGTAGTATGTTACTCGCCTGGGATGCGTTGGCGCTGATCGTTAATCACAGCAATCCAGATTCTATACTTACCATGGACCAGGTAAGGAATGTGATGGATGGCACAGATACTGAACGTAAATGGCAACTAGTGTTTGATAATGCCAACTCAAGCACGGTTCGATATATAAAGGACTCCATCAACAAAGGTAAAGCGTTACCTGCCAATACTATGGCGGC
The DNA here is from genome assembly GCF_019236475.1 of Chitinophaga sp. Taxonomy (GTDB): domain Bacteria; phylum Bacteroidota; class Bacteroidia; order Chitinophagales; family Chitinophagaceae; genus Chitinophaga. The sequence continues at coordinate 621,796 of NZ_JAFAIX010000013.1, read as the reverse complement.
AAAAACCAATCCTGAAGTAGTGGGTTACGTTACAAAGAATAAAGATGCCATTGGAGTTATAGGTGTTAGCTGGATCTCCGATCCGAACGACTCCCTGTCACTGGCCTTTACCAAAGACGTCACAGTAGCCAAATTGAGAGCTGATGGCTATTCTGAATTTGTAAGACCTTACCAGGCTTACATTGGAATTGGTAGCTACCCATTGAAAAGAGGTTTCTTTTATTGTTTGAGAGAACCATACAGTGGACTTGGCTCGGGGTTTGCCACATTCCTAGGGAGCTATGAAGGACAGCTAGTAATCAAGCAGTTCAGATTGTTCCCGGCCAGATTGAACGTAGTTTTCAGAGAGGCCAACCTGAAGTAGAAAAACACAACTAAAAATTTAAAAAAATCAGATTGCAAATGAACAGACGGAAAAGTTTAATCGTAGCAATGCTGTGCGCTGCATCCAGCAGTGTGATGGCTCAATCTGTAGAAGATGGATTGAAAGACCTTTATTACGGAAAGAATCTATCTGCAAAACAGAACTTCGAAAAAGTAATTGCTGCGAAGCCAACAGAAGACAAAGCCTATTATTACATGGGTATAGCACAACTGGCCATGGGTGATCAGGCTGGTGCTGCTGCCACTTTCCAGAAAGGTTTGCAGGCTGTTCCTACCTCTGCATTACTGCAAGTGGGTATGGGCCGTATCGACCTGTTGAATGGTAACGCTGCTGCTGCCAAACAAAAATTTGAAGGCGCAAACGCTGCTACTCAAGGAAGAGATGGCGATGTGGCACGAGCTATCGCTGATGCCAACACAGAAGTGAAAGGTGGTGATCGCCCTTACGCATTGAGCGTAATGGAAAAGCTCCTCAATAACGAAGGACGTAAGAAAAAAGAACAATATACTGCTACTGCAGCGGATTACATTGAGCTGGGTGACGCTTATCGTTTCCTGGGTGGTGAAAATGGTGGTAAAGCCATCACTACTTACGAGAAAGCTTTGGAATTACAGCCTAACAATGCAGAAGCAGTAATGAAAGAAGGTTTGGTAAACTATAATGCCCGTCTGAAATCAGAAGCGGTATCTGACTTTACCAAAGCAACCAACATGGATCCTAAGTATGCTCCTGCATTCTACGAGCTGTTCCTGTTCTACACCACTCCTAAAAAAGATCAACTGGATTGGAACAGAGCTGCTGGATACCTGCAACAATATATGGAAGTTGCTGACCCTGCAGATAAAGCTAAACTGCAATATCTGTCTGCTTCTGTAGCTTTCTTCAAAAAAGACTACGATCAAGCTATCTCCAAAGGACAAGCTGCCCTGGCTGGTGCTGATGCACAAACCACAGATAAATTAAGTCTGCTGATTGGTGACTCTTACCTGCAAAAAGGTGACTCCCTGACTGCTAAGAAAGTAATGGATGAATATGTAGCTAAAGCTGGCGATGCACATCTTGGTATCCAAGATTACAAACTGCTGAGCACTATTTACCTGCGTCTGAAATCTTCAGATTCTGCTACCCAAGCTGGTTATTCCGATAAAGGTCTGACTTACCTGGAAAAATATGCAGCCCTGGATACTACCAAAGACGTAGAAACCTACAATGCAGTAGCTGAAGCATATAAATCCGCTAAAAAATATGGCAAGGCTGGTGAATGGTATCTGAAATCCAATGATATCCGTGTTGCTAATAAAGAAACACTCCAGGCGATTGACTATTATCTGCCTGCACAGATGTTCTACTATGCCGGTGCTACCAGCAAACCACAGGATACTGTTGCATTAAATAAAGCAGATGAACTGTATGGTAAAATGATCGAAGTAAAACCTGATTTCGTATTGGGTTGGTATTACAGAGGGATGGCCAACTATGCCAAAGACCAGCAAGGTCTGTCAGGTATTGCAAAACCTTACTTCGAGAAATATGCAGAAATCGCTGGTGGCGACCCTGCTAAAAACAAACTTAACCTGATCAATACTTACACTTACCTGCTGCTGTACTACTACAACAAGGAGGATAAAGCAAACATGAACACTTACATGGAAAAACTGCTGTCTGTTGATCCAAACAGCGTTACCGTGAAAGAAATCAAAGAAAACATGTCTGCTCGTGAAAAACCTGCCAAACCAGCAGGTAACGGTGCCAAAACGGCTGCCGGCAACAAGAAGTAAGTAATCATCAAAGATTATAGACAAAAAACCCTCTGAACTTCAGGGGGTTTTTTTGTTTCTGGTTAATGAAAAAATCTAATATTTTACAGGTTTATTCATTTGATATTTAGATTACTTGCAGTATTTTTGCGCATTCGGTCAATATTTTTATCGGGAAGCTTATGTATACAGAAACTGAATTTTTGTCAGCAACGACTACTCCTTTCAGCTATCTCCCTATTGTATTGCAATTATTTGCAGCTATAGGTTTTGTTGGGATTACCATGTTTGCCACCCATTTTCTTGGTCCCAAACGTAAAACAAGCGATAAGCTTATTAACTTTGAGAGTGGAATTGAACAAGTTGGAAATGCCCGTCAGCCGGTTGCCATCAAATATTTCCTCACTGCGATCCTGTTCGTGTTATTTGATGTGGAGGTAATCTTTTTCTATCCCTATGCTGTTAATTTCAGAAGCCTTGGCTGGGAAGGATTTACTGCAGTGCTGATGTTTGTTGGTTTCTTCCTCTGTGGTTTTATCTACATTGTGAAGAAAGGAGCCCTTAAATGGGAAGATTAATCATAAATCTCTAAAACTTATACCATGGCTCGTCCGGTTCAATATAATACTAACGTGAAGATGGTGGAAATCCCTGAGGGATATTCCGGTGAAGGATTCTATGCCACCTCTTTTGATAAGGTGATAGGTTTGGCGCGTAAGAACTCTATCTGGCCACTGCCTTTCGCTACTTCCTGCTGTGGAATCGAATTCATGGCAACAATGGCTGCTACTTATGATATGGCACGTTTCGGTGCGGAACGTATGGCTTTTACTCCTCGCCAGTGCGACCTGCTGATGGTAATGGGTACTATTTCTAAGAAAATGGGACCTATCGTACGTCAGGTATACCTGCAGATGGCTGAGCCACGCTGGGTAATGGCAGTAGGTGCCTGCGCTTCTAGTGGCGGTATTTTCGATACTTACTCCGTTCTCCAAGGTATTGACCAGGTTATTCCGGTGGATGTATATGTACCGGGTTGCCCTCCAAGACCAGAAGGAATTATTGACGGCTTCATGAGAATTCAGGACCTCGTTGGTAATGAAAGTCTCCGCCGCCGTCATTCTGAAAGATATCGTGAACTCATGGAGTCTTACGGTATCAAATAGTGAAGAACTGGTAAATCGTTAATCGTAAATTACTCTTGTTAATGTCTTTAACAAACGAACGCATACAGCAACGACTCACGGAGAAGTTTGGAGAACAAGTCAGCGGCTTTGAAGAGCCATATGGCATGCTCACCTTCACCGTGCAGAAAGACTATAATCTGAAAGTAATGCAATTCCTGTTTGATGACGAGGAGTTGCGTTTTCAGTTTTTAACGGATATCACTGCCGTTCATTATCCAGAAAGGAAAAATGAAGAACTGGCTGTGATTTATCACCTGCATAACTTCCAGGATAATGTGCGCATTAGAATGAAAGCGTTTGCACCGGTATCCGCACCTAAAATATTTACCGCTACCAGCCTGTTTCTCTCTGCAAACTGGATGGAGCGTGAAACATATGACTTTTTCGGGGTTGACTTTGTAGGTCATCCTAATCTGAAACGTATCCTCAACGTGGACGAAATGAATTATTTCCCCATGCGTAAGGAATTCCCGCTCGAAGACTCCATGCGTATTGACAAAGACGATGAGATGTTTGGTCGGGGAGGAAACATTTAATACTACCAGGATATGCTAGACCAGAAACAACACGTAAAGCTGCCGGAAGGCTCAATAGAGAAAACAACTACCACGCTGAACCTGGGGCCTACTCACCCTGCTACCCACGGCGTGTTCCAAAATATTCTGGAAATAGACGGTGAACGAATTGTAAGCGCAGAATCTACAGTGGGCTATATCCACCGCGCCTTCGAAAAACTCGCTGAACGTCGCCCTTACTACCAGATCACTCCACTCACAGACCGTCTGAACTACTGCTCTTCCCCCATCAACAACATGGGCTGGCATCTGACGGTAGAAAAGCTGCTGGGTTTAGAAATGCCTAAACGTGTAGATTACATGCGTGTAATCATCATGGAATTGGCGCGTATTGCAGACCATCTGATCTGTAACTCAGTAATGGGTGTGGATACAGGAGCCCTCACCGGTTTCGTATACCTCATGACCTATCGTGAGTTGATCTATGAAATTTATGAAGAAATCTGTGGGTCCCGACTCACTACCAATATCGGCCGTGTAGGCGGTTTTGAAAGAAATTTCACACCTGCTGCATGGGCTAAAATTAACCGCTTCCTGGATGAATATCCGGCTGTACTGAAGGAGTTTGAAACCCTCCTGACCCGCAACCGTATCTTCATGGATCGTACCAAAGGAGTAGGCGGTATCGATGCCAAACGCGCTATGAGCTACGGCTTTACAGGCCCTAACCTCCGCGCTGCAGGTATCGACTACGATGTACGCGTGGCGAATCCATATAGCTCTTACCAGGATTTCGACTTCTCAGTGCCTGTAGGTACTACCGGCGACTGCTACGACCGTTACCTGGTGCGTAATGCAGAAATGTGGGAAAGTATCAGCATCATCCGTCAGGCAATGGAAAAATTAAAAGGCCTGCCAGAAGATATCTACCATGCAGATGTTCCAGATTTTTACCTGCCTCCTAAACAAGACGTATACACGAAAATGGAAGCCCTGATCTATCACTTTAAGATAGTTATGGGTGAAACCGATATGGTTCCAGGAGAAGTGTATAACGCCGTAGAAGGTGCCAATGGTGAATTGGGCTTCTATCTGATTAGCGATGGTGGCCGCAGTCCTTATCGACTGCACTTCCGCCGTCCATGCTTTATCTACTACCAAGCTTATGCTGAATTGGTACAGGGAGCCATGCTGAGCGATGCGATCGTCTGCATGAGTAGCCTGAACCTGATCGCTGGTGAGCTGGACGCGTAAAAGAGAGATATAAACTCCGGTTTATATCTTACACGTATTAATAAATTTATTCAATTATAAATTTGAATAGCAGTGGTTCAATTTTCTGAAGAGAAACTGAATAAAGTAAAAGAGATCATCGCACGCTATCCGGAAGGGAAGCAAAAAAGTGCGTTGATACCGGTGCTGCACCTGGCACAGGAGTCATTTGGTGGATGGTTGAGCGCAGAAACGATGGACTATGTGGCAGGATTGCTGCAACTGACACCGATCGAAGTATATGAAGTGGCTACTTTCTACAGTATGTTCAATCTGAAACCTGTAGGAAAGTACCTTTTTGAAGTATGTCAGACGGGTCCTTGCATGGTGAGTGGCTCCGATAACATCATTGAGTATATCAAAACCAAATTGGGTATAGCGGTAGGTGAAACTACCGCCGATGGCATGTTTACACTGAAAACAGTGGAATGCCTGGGTGCCTGTGGTTATGCTCCGATGATGCAGTTGGGTAAACATTACCGTGAACATCTCACCCCGGCAAGAGTGGATGAAATCATTGCTGAATGCAGGTCTAAGGCTAACTAATTTCGGTTACTAAAACATTATTACCATGATGCGGTTAACAGACATCTTTGTACAGAATTTATTACAGAACAAATTCATCCTGGTTGAATCAGCCCTGCTGGTTGGATCACTGACAGCACTCTGCAGAGTGGATGATACTTTTGCTTCTTTTATTTTCGGAGTTACTTCTGGATATCTGTTGTTCCGGCTAGGTGACCGTATTGCAAAAAGAGGAGCCAGTAAGGCCTGATGGTCAAAAATCATTACATCACAAATCTGTTGATGACAGCTTTCAGAAGGAAGATTGTCGTCAAACTATAAGAAGAAAATGGGACGCAAATTACTGTTAGAAAACGCACATATTGAAGGCATCCGGTATTATGATACTTACCGGAGCAAAGGCGGTTATGCGGCAGCGGAAAAGGCGCTGAAAAGCATGGGCCCAGAAGCTGTACTGGAAGAAGTGAAGAAAAGTGGTCTCAGAGGCCGTGGTGGAGCTGGCTTCCCTACCGGCATGAAATGGAGCTTCATTGCAAAACCAGAAGGCGTTCCCCGTTACCTCGTTTGCAATGCGGATGAATCCGAGCCAGGTACGTTCAAAGACCGCTACCTTATGGAGTTTATCCCTCACCTCCTCATCGAAGGATTGCTGATCTCCAGCTTTACCCTGGGCGCTAATGCCTGCTATATATATATCCGTGGTGAATATGCTTGGATTCCTGATATCCTGGAACAAGCTATCGCGGAAGCAAAAAATAACGGATGGTTAGGTAAAAACATCCAAGGAACTGGTTTCGACCTGGAAATCTACGTTCAGCGTGGTGCTGGCGCCTATATCTGTGGTGAAGAAACTGCGCTCATTGAATCCCTGGAAGGTAAACGCGGTAATCCACGTATCAAACCTCCATTCCCTGCGGTAAAAGGCCTCTGGCAGTGCCCTACCGTAGTAAACAACGTTGAAACACTGGCTGCTGTAGTACCTATCATTAACTACGGCGCAGATGAATATATCAAACTGGGCACTGGTAAATCTACTGGTACTAAACTGATCTCCGCTTGCGGTAATATCAACAAACCGGGTGTTTACGAAATTGAAATGAATATCTCCGTAGAGGAATTCATCTTCTCTGAAGAATACTGCGGTGGTATCAAAAATGGTAAACGCCTGAAGGCTTGTATCCCTGGTGGATCTTCCGTTCCAGTGCTCCCTGCCAATCTTCTGCTGAAAACAGCTAAAGGCGAAACCCGTATGATGACATATGAAGGTTTGGCAGATGGCGGTTTTGCAACAGGTTCCATGCTGGGTTCTGGCGGTTTTATCGTAATGGATGAAGATCAGTGTATTGTTCGCAACACGCTCACATTTGCACGTTTCTACCACCACGAAAGCTGCGGTCAATGTAGCCCATGCCGTGAAGGTACCGGTTGGATGGAAAAAGTGCTGAAAAATATTGAATACGGAAAAGGTAAAATGAGTGACATCGATCTGCTCTGGGATATCCAGCGTAAAATCGAGGGTAATACCATCTGCCCACTCGGCGATGCAGCAGCATGGCCAGTAGCAGCAGCTATCCGTCACTTCCGTGATGAATTTGAATGGCATGTGAAAAATCCGGATGAAGCGCAGCGCCGTAATTTCGGCTTGGCCCATTACGCAGACCCACTGCCAGTGCCTGCTGCTGTGTAGGTTGCTCGCAAAGGGCGCGAAGGAGCAGAGACGCAAAGATTTTCCCCAGTATTGTTAACCTTTAGATATTTCATCCATGGAGGAAAATGTAATCTCGAAGGAGATTTTAAATGTTTGCTTTGACATTCATAAAAAGTATGGACCAGGATTGTTCGAATCAGTGTATGAGGAGATCCTATGTTATGAACTAAGAAAGAGAGGCTTTGATGTTATTCGCCAAAAGGAAATTACTCTTGTTCATGATGAGGTGAAATTAGATAAGGCGTTTCGAATAGATCTTCTGGTAAATGAAAAAGTTCTTATTGAGATTAAATCAGTGGAAGAATTGGGAAATGTACATTTTAAACAAGTATTGACATATCTGAAACTGACGAATCTGAAATTAGGAATGTTAGTGAACTTTAATGTTTCATTGTTGAAGCATGGCATTCATAGAATAGTTAACGGGTTATATTAAAAATCAGTTAAAAATCAAACTTACTCCTTAGTTCCTTTGCGAACTTTGCGAGAAAAAAAATATACAATGGCTGAGGAAAAAAAATTGTTCAAGGTCAAGATTGATAATATCACCGTGGAGGTTGAACCTGGTACAACCATTCTCAACGCGGCGCGTGGTATCGGGGGAGATGTAGTTCCACCGGCAATGTGCTATTACTCTAAACTGGAGGGTAGTGGCGGTAAATGCCGTACTTGCCTCGTGAAAGTAACCAAAGGATCCGAAGCAGATCCTAGACCTATGCCTAAGCTGGTAGCTAGCTGCCGTACAACCGTAATGGATGGTATGGAAGTGGCGAATATCACGTCTCCAGAAGTCCTGGATGCACGAAAAGGTATCGTTGAATTCCTGTTGATCAATCACCCGCTGGATTGCCCAGTATGTGACCAAGCCGGAGAGTGCGACCTGCAAGATCTGAGCTACGAACATGGTGCTGAAACCACCCGCTACGAATTCAAACGTAGAACTTTTGATAAAGTAGATCTCGGCGAGCATATTCAGTTGCACATGACACGCTGTATCCTTTGCTACCGTTGTGTTTTCACCGCTGATCAACTGACAGAAAAACGTGAACACGGGATACTCGATAGAGGTGATCATTCTCAAATCAGCACTTATATCCAGCAAAACCTGGACAATGACTTCATTGGTAACGTAATCGATGTTTGTCCGGTAGGTGCGCTGACAGATAAAACGGCTCGTTTCAAAAACCGTGTATGGTTCCTGAAACCTGTGGATGCACATCGTAACTGCGAGAATCCAAAATGCTGCGGTAAAACCGTACTCTGGATGCGTGGTAACGAAATCTTCCGTGTAACTGCTCGTAAGGATCAGTTTGGGGAAGTAGAAAATTGGATTTGTGATACTTGCCGTTTCGAGAAGAAAGACGTGAAAGACTGGGTAGTTGAAGGTCCTCGTAATATCGATCGTCACAGTGTGATTTCTCAGGGTCACTATGTAAATATGGTGAAACCTAAAGATCCTCTGGTGGAAGTATTGGATGGCCGTCAGCCACAATTACTTTTCGATATCCACACTACCAGCCAGGTAAACAGACCGGATATCGATCTGTCTAAAATTGACGGACCGGCACATTCTGACGACTTCAACAAGCCTAAATCGTAATTCGTAATTCGTAATCGTACTTGATAATGACGTTATTAAGCATAGACTGGTTTTATTTAGTGGAGAAAATACTCCTGATTTCCGGAGTATTGGTGCTCTCACTGGTGGTGGCCATGTATTCCACCTGGGGTGAAAGAAAGGTGGCCGCCTGGATTCAGGACCGTCTGGGTCCTAACCGTGCGGGTCCAATGGGATTGCTCCAGCCGCTGGCGGATGGTGGTAAACTCTTTTTCAAGGAAGAGATTATCCCAACCAACTCCAACAGATTTCTGTTTATTCTGGGTCCGTCCATTGCAATGATGGTGGCCTGTATGACCAGTGCTGTTATTCCATGGGGAGATACCATCACCATCGCAGGACGTTCTGTTTCCTTGCAGGTGGCTGATGTGAATATCGGTATCCTCTTTATTTTCGGAGTAGTGAGTATGGGTGTGTATGGTATCATGATTGGTGGTTGGGCTTCCAACAACAAATATTCCCTGCTGGCATCTGTGCGTGCTGCCTCCCAGATCATCTCTTATGAGCTGCCTATGGGTCTGGCTTTGATCGCGCTGCTGATGCTGACAGGTACGCTCAGTTTGAAAGAAATTGTTGAACAGCAGCGCCATGGTATGTGGAATGTATTCCTGCAGCCACTGGGCTTTGTGATTTTCCTTATTTGTGCTTTCGCTGAATGTAACCGTACTCCATTCGACTTACCAGAGGCAGAGAATGAGCTCAATGGTGGTTATCACCTGGAATATTCTTCCATGAAACTGGGCTTCTTCCTGTTTGCGGAGTATATCAATATGTTCATCAGCTCTGCATTGATCGCTACCATGTATTTCGGAGGTTATTCCTTCCCAGGTATGGACAGTCTTGGTTGGAATGAAAATGCGATAGCCCTGTTAGGGTTCTTCTTATTTTTCCTGAAAATATTGTTCTTCATTTTCGTATTCATGTGGGTACGTTGGACAATCCCAAGATTCCGTTACGATCAGTTGATGCGTTTGGGCTGGAGAGTATTGATTCCAGTGGCATTGGCAAATATGCTGATCACAGGCGCTGTGGTATTATTACGTCAACATTAATCATGTATTTTCCCTGCCATTGGCAACAATGGCAGGCCTTAAATAGCATTTATTATGCAAACTTTAACTAATAGGGCAAAACCGGTTGATCGCAGTCCCATGACTCCCATGGAGAAATTGTATATCCCCGGTATCGCAAAGGGGATGTGGATTACCCTGAAACACCTTTTCAGACGTAAAGCTACCGTTAGCTTTCCAGAGAAGAAACGTCAATTCAGCCCTGTATTCCGTGGACTGCATGTACTGAACAGAGATGAAGAAGGTCGTGAAAGATGCACTGCCTGCGGACTCTGCGCAGTTGCTTGTCCGGCTGAAGCGATCACTATGGAAGCAGCAGAAAGAAAACCCGGAGAAGAACATCTGTACCGTGAAGAGAAATATGCTGCCCGCTATGAGATCAATATGCTACGTTGCATATTCTGTGGTTTTTGTGAAGAAGCATGTCCTAAAGACGCCGTTTACATGTCTGAAACCTTCCCTCCAGCGGATTATCAGCGTAAAGGCTTTATCTATGGGAAACAAGATCTCCTGATCCCTAATCCCAAAGACAATAAATAATTTCTTCCTAAAAACACAATACAATAGTCAAACATAGCAGAGATGGGAATGAGTATACAACAAATAATTTTCATGGTGCTGTCGTTCGTTGCGCTGGTATCAGCGTTGGGCGTAGTATTGAGTAAAAATCCCGTTACCAGTGTATTATGTCTGATCGTGACATTCTTCGCGATAGCCGGACATTACATCATGCTGAATGCACAATTCCTGGCAGTAGTACACATCATCGTTTATGCAGGAGCCATCATGGTATTGTTCCTTTATGTGATGATGCTGATGAATCTGAATGCAGACATTGAGCCGCACAAACGCAACTGGCTGAAATATGCCGGGGCTATCAGTGGCGGCGCGCTGTTGGTAGTACTGGTAGCAGCACTGCGTGATGCAAGCGTACCTGCACTGAATGATACTGCGGTTGAAATTGGTCTGATCCATAACCTGGGTAAACTCCTGTTTACACAGTATGTGGTGCCTTTTGAGATCAGCAGTATTCTGTTCCTCAGTGCAATGATAGGTGCAGTAGTAATTGGTAAAAAAGACTGATCCTATCAGGTCAGTGTAGTTCGTAAATCGTAATTCATTTATATGCCTGTTCAATATTACATATTCCTGAGTATCGCCCTGTTTTGCATTGGTGTTATGGGAGTGTTGATGCGTAGAAATGCCATCATCATTTTTATGTGCATAGAACTGATGTTAAATGCAGTAAACCTGTTGCTGGTTGCCTTCTCAAAAATGTGGGCAGATGCCGGAAAAGTAGATGCCGGATCAGCGCAGTTATTCGTGTTCTTCATCATGGTTGTAGCAGCTGCTGAAGTAGCAGTGGGCCTGGCCATCATTACAATGGTCTACAGAAATACAAAATCCGTAGATATTAACATTCTTAACAGGCTGAAAAATTAATAATTCTCATCCTTCATAATTATTAATTTCTTCGACGTCGTAAATAGAATTGATAAATGATTAATCTAGTTTGGCTGGTACCATTTTTACCATTATTAGGTTTCCTGGTGAATGGATTGGGACGCAGATTTTTATCCAAGTCCCTCGTAGGGTTTGTTGGAAGCAGTACGGTGTTGGCTGCCTTTGTGGTGAGCTTATTGATTTTTTTCCAGGTGAAAACCCCGGGATTTACTGCACAGGTTGTTAGCCTGTTCGATTTCATTTCTGTCGGATCACTTCATATTCCCTTCGCTTTTCAGGTAGATCAACTGAGTGCACTTTTCCTCCTGATTATTACCGGTGTAGGTACCCTGATCCATATCTACTCTACTTCTTACATGCATGATGAGAGCAATGAGAGCTTCGCAAGATATTTTGCTTACCTCAATCTCTTCGTATTCTCTATGCTGATCCTCGTATTGGGTGCCAACTATGTGATGATGTTCATCGGTTGGGAAGGCGTAGGTTTATGTTCTTATCTCTTGATTGGTTTCTGGTTTAAAAATACCAGTTATAATAATGCTGCCAAGAAAGCATTCATCATGAACCGTATCGGTGACCTCGGTTTCCTGATCGGTATCTTCTTCATGATTATGCAATTTGGTACAGTTACTTTCCCTGAAGTATTTGCAAAAGCAGCGCCACTGGGCATGAATAGCCCAGTTCTGGCGGCTATCGCTATCTTCCTCTTTGTAGGTGCTACCGGTAAATCAGCGCAAATTCCGCTGTATACTTGGTTACCAGATGCGATGGCGGGTCCTACTCCTGTATCTGCCCTGATCCACGCTGCCACCATGGTGACTGCCGGTATTTACATGATTGCTCGTAGCAACGTGATTTACACATTGGCACCTTGTGTTCAGACTATCGTAGCGGTGATTGGTTTGGCAACTGCACTCTTTGCAGCTACCATCGCCCTAAAACAAAACGATATCAAAAAAGTACTGGCCTATTCTACAGTAAGCCAGTTGGGTTATATGTTCCTCGCACTGGGCGTTGGCGCTTACGGTGCGGCGGTATTCCACGTAATGACACACGCTTTCTTTAAAGCGCTGTTGTTCCTCGGTTCCGGTTCCGTTATCCACGCAATGGGTGGCGAACAGGATATCCGTAAAATGGGTGGACTGAAAAAATATATGCCTACCACTCACTGGACATTCCTCGTAGGTTGCCTAGCCATTGCAGGTATCCCTGGATTCTCCGGTTTCTTCTCCAAAGATGAAATCCTCGCAAATGCCTTTGGAGTGAATATCTCTTATTATGCGTTTGGACTTATCGGTGCGCTGATGACAGCCTTCTATATGTTCCGACTGTATTATATCACTTTCTGCGGTCAGTTCCGTGGCACACACGAACAAGAACATCACTTGCATGAAAGTCCTGCTGCTATCACCATTCCACTGGTAATTCTTGCTGTACTGTCCATCTTCGGTGGTTATGTTGGCATGCCGGAAGTATTTGGTGCCAAGAACTTCCTGGCGGAATACCTGGAACCTATCTTCGCACCGTCTGCACCGTTTGCAGTGGCGCATCATCTGGGCCACAGCACAGAATGGTTGCTGATGGGATTGAGCAGTGCGTTGGTAATAGTAATGATCTTCTTTGCACGTTCTCGTTTTGTCAACTACCAGGATACTGGTGCTGAAAGCACAGGCTTAGGAAAAGTACTGGAAAACAAATGGTATGTTGATGAGATATATGATGCGGTAATCGTAAAACCTCTCTATGAACTGAGTCGTTTCTTCCGGGATACTATTGAAAAATCCGGAATTGACAGACTGGTAAATGGTGTCGGTCGTGGTGTTAAATGGGGTAGTAACCAGTTCCGCCAGTTACAAAGTGGAAATGTTGGGTTCTACATCTTTGCCATGGTAATTGGTATGATCGTATTATTTGTGATCGGATTCTTATTATAAACCAAAAGCAGAAGTTACAAGCGCAGATAAATTATGTTGACAGTTTTATTAATATTGATTCCTTTCATAGCGGGCCTTATCGCATTTGGCCTGAAGGGATCCGGGCCTAAAATGCTGGCGATGGTAGCATCCCTGGCAACGGTGGCAACAGCAATCGGCGCATGGTGCCGCCTCGGTACTGCACCAGCAGATTTGAGCTTTGCAGCCAACTGGATTCCTCAGCTGGGGAGTCAATTCAAAGTAGGGTTAGATGGAATGGGCATGATGCTGTGTTTACTTACAGCCATTGCTTTTCTGCTTGTTTTCATCAACATTCATAACCGCGAATACGAATCTTCCAGCAGCTTTTACGGACTGATGTTATTATCGCAGGCGGGTCTGACCGGTGTATTCACCGCGTTTGATGCCCTGCAGTTCTACATCTTCTGGGAGCTGGCACTGATTCCCGTTTATTTCCTCTGCTCACTCTGGGGAGGCGAAAAACGTATAGCCGTTACCTTTAAGTTCTTCGTTTATACATTCCTGGGTTCACTGCTGATGCTGGTAGGTATCATCTACCTATATGCACAAACTCCGGATCATTCATTCAGTTGGGAAAGCTTTACTACCCTGCATTTGGGTGCTGATCAACAAAACTGGCTCTTCTGGCTGTTTTTTGTTGCATTTGCCATCAAAATGCCAGTGTTTCCTTTCCACACTTGGCAGCCAGATACTTACGAACAATCTCCAACCCCTGTAACCATGATCCTCTCTGGTATAATGGTGAAAATGGGTCTGTTTGGTCTGATTCGTTGGTTGCTGCCGGTATTGCCAGAAGGCGCTAGCATGTGGACAGATGTAGCTATCGTATTATCTATCATCGGTATCATCTATGCTTCTTGCATCGCCATGGTACAGAGTGATCTGAAACGATTGATTGCTTATTCTTCCATTGCGCATATTGGTTTGATGAGTGCTGCTATCTTCTCCAAAACGGAGCAGGGTATGCAGGGTGCGCTGTTGCAGATGTTCAACCACGGTATTAACATTATCGGATTGTGGATAATCGTTGAAATTATCCAGCAACGTCTGAAAGTGAAAAATATGGACGATTTGGGCGGTATGGCGCAGAAGGCTCCTCGTATGGCTACCTTCCTGGTAATCATCAGTCTTGCCAATATCGGTCTGCCATTGACGAACGGTTTTGTAGGTGAGTTCCTGATGTTTAGCGGACTTTTCCACTATAATCACTGGTTTATGGCCATTGCCGGACTGGGTATCATACTCGCAGCAGTGTATACACTGAATATGATTCAGAAAGTAATGTTCGGCAACACGAATGCATTAACAGATACTACTACTGACCTGCAGCCTGGTGAAACACTGGCGCTGAGCGTGGTGGTTGCTATCATCCTGATCTTGGGTGTTTATCCAAAACCAATCCTGGATCTGGTTAGCAGCACAACAGCAGGGGTTCTTAAATTTTAAACGGGGTTTTGTAACGCAAAAATATGAATGCACTAATTTCTACTGCTTTATCGGGCGTTGTACTGATGTTTGTTGGTTTATTTGCACGAAATAAGCAGACCATTAAATTTTTTGCCATAGCGGCCATTATTATAGCTTTTATAGCTAACCTCGTACAGTATCCTTCTGTTGAGCTGGGTAGCTATACTATGTTTGGCATGATTGAAGTGTCTAAATTCAGTGTGATCTTCAATGCCGTAGCATTGGGTTCTACGTTGATATATTTCCTGTTATCCGGCAGTGATTTTGAAAAAGTGGGAGAACATGTCGCAGATTATTTTGCGCTGATATTCTTCATTTTGGCTGGTATCTCTCTGGCATCTACCTTCAGCAACCTGCTGATGTTGTTCCTGGCCATTGAGATTATGTCCATTCCACAGTATATCCTGGCAGGTAGCGATAAAAAGAATCAGAAAAGTAATGAGGCTTCCCTGAAGTATTTCCTGATGGGCTGTTTCTCTACAGGTATACTCCTGATGGGTATCACCTTGATTTACGGTTCTGCAGGTACTTTCGAAATCAGTTCCCTCGGACTGGGTGCTGAGAACGTTTCTCCACTTGCATTATGCGGTATTATCCTGGTGGCTTTTGCACTGTCTTTCAAAGTATCTGCAGTGCCATTCCATTTCTGGACACCAGACGTATACGATGGTTCACCAACCGTATTCACCTCTTTCATGGCAACAGTAGTAAAAGCAGGTGGTTTCATCGCTTTTGTAAGGTTGTTCCATGTAGGTTTCAATGGCGGTACCATCAGCCAGCATTGGATGCTGATCTTGTCTATCATCACTGCACTGACTTTGGTACTCGGTAACTTCACCGCAGTATTCCAGCAAAGTGTAAAACGTATGCTGGCTTACTCCAGTATTGCGCAGGCAGGTTTCATGCTGTTTGCTGTCATCGCTATGAATCAGATGGCTGCACAAGGAATTATCCTGTATGCTGCTGCTTATAGCGTGGCTACCATCGGTGTTTTTGCAGTACTGATGCGCATGCATGACTATACCTTCGAAGGCTTCAATGGCTTGGCTAAGAAAGAACCGTTGCTGGCTTTTGCAGTAACTGTATTCCTGTTCTCTCTGGCGGGTATTCCCATTACTGCTGGTTTCTTCGCGAAATACTTCGTACTGGCGGCTGCCATCCAGCAAGGACACATGCTTTGGTTGGTAATCCTAGCAGTGCTTTGTGCAGCTATCAGCGTATACTACTATTTCAGAGTGATTATCGCTATGTACTTCAAACAGGGCACTCCTGTACTGGAACCAGTTTCAGGTGGCTTTAAAGCAGCCCTGATCCTGACCGTTATCATCGTTCTGGCGATGGGTATCTTCCCTCACCTGGTGATAGGTTGCCTCTAAACACATAGTAATACGATATAAGATGAGGGCCCGCGCAGATAGCGCGGGCCCTCTTGCTTTAAAGGAACCATTCATCCCAAATAAGCGCGTTTCGAATGCATTATTATATTAACTTTACTATTAACCCGTAATTATGCAATCCCGAGATATATTTTCACTAGCATATCGTTCCGTTACCGGTAACAGACTACGTACCGGGCTTACTGTAGCAATTATCGCTTTAGGTATCACCGTTCTGGTAGGTATTCTCACAGCTATCGACAGTATGAAGAGCAGCATTTACAGCAGCTTTGCTATGATGGGTGCAAATAGCTTCAGTATCAGGAACAGGGATATCCAAGTACGCATAGGGGATGATGGTGGAGATAAAGCCTCAAAAGGGAACAAAAACATCAAAAAAGTAAAGAAATCAAACAGTAATAAGGTTATTTCCTACCAAGACGCAATGGCGTTCAAGGAAAGATTCAAATTTCCAGCCCAGGTCAGTATTAATGTTAGAGCTTCTGGTATTGCCACCGTTTATAAGGATGATAAGAAAACGAATCCTAATGTGACCGTGTTGGGTGGCGATGAGAATTATCTCTTGATATCCAACTACGAAGTCGCCCAGGGAAGAAACTTTAACTCCCTGGATGTTAACTCCGGTAGAAATGTCGCCATCTTAGGTAAGGACGTGGCCGAAAAACTGTTCGGCAAGAAGCTGAAGAATGTAGTGAATAATACCATTCGGGTAGGAGATGTGCGTTATCGCGTAATTGGTGTGCTGGCCTCCAAAGGTAGCAGTAGCCTGATGAGCGCTGATAATGTGGTCATCACTACGGTCAACAATACACGAAGAATATTCAACAGACCCAATGTTTCTTACCAGATTGGTATCGCTGTGAAGGATATCAATCACATGGAACCCGCACAGGGAGAAGCTACGGGGCTTTTCCGCGTTATCCGCGGACTGGCAGTGAATGAAGAGGATAACTTTGTTATTAGTAAGAGCGATAGCATTGCGGAAATGCTCTTCAAAAGTCTTAGCCAGGTGAATCTTTTCGCCGTTGCGATTGCCTTTATTACGCTCTTTGGTTCGGCCATAGGCCTTATGAATATCATGTTGGTTTCTGTGGCAGAGCGTACCCGCGAAATCGGGGTTACCAAAGCCTTGGGCGCCACCAGTAAAGTTATCCGCAAGCAATTCCTTTACGAGGCTATTATCATCAGTGTAATGGGTGGCTTAATAGGAGTGATTGCAGGTATGCTGCTGGGGAATATTATGTCCATTCTCCTGAGTTCTCCATTTTATATTCCATGGTTCTGGATTTTCGTAGGAGTGAGCCTTTGTGCGCTAGTGGGCCTGATCTCCGGCCTTTATCCGGCCTTTAAGGCTTCCAAACTAGATCCTATCATTGCGCTGCGATACGAATAAGCAGCTTCACTTTACATCTGTTTTTTTATATCTTGTTCATTACCTAAAAAATGAGCAAGTATGCCATTACTCATTGTTATTGCTGCTATTCTGCTGCTGGTAATACTGGTTACCTGGTGCAAGCTGAATACCTTCCTCTCTTTCCTGATAGTATCCCTGCTAATGGGATTGGCCCTGCATATGAAGATGACGGATGTTATCCAGTCTATCCAGACAGGTATCGGGAAGACACTAGGCTCTTTAATTGTAGTCATTGTTTTTGGCAGCATGTTGGGAAAGCTCGTAGCGGAAAGTGGTGCGGGACAAAGGATTACAGGTGGACTCATGCAATTACTCGGTCCAAAGTACGTACAGTGGTCACTGATGATTACCGGTTTTGTAGTGGGAATTCCCCTCTTCTATAACATCGGATTTGTATTGATGGTGCCGCTTATCTTCATGGTGGCAGCGCGTACTGGATTACCGGCTGTCTACCTGGGCATTCCTATGCTCGCGTCTCTCTCTGTAACACACGGTTATCTACCTCCACATCCTTCTCCCTCTGCACTGGTACAATATTTCCATGCCAGTATGGGACTAACCTTGTTGTATGGTATACTGGTGGCCATTCCCGCAATCATCCTTGCAGGACCTGTTTTTAGCCGCTTACTTAAAAACTACACTACCACTCCATCCAAAATGTTTGAGGCGAAAGAACTGCCTGAAAATGAGATTCCAGGTATGGTAGCAAGTCTGCTGGCTGCTATGCTACCGGTACTGTTGCTGGCTATGACTGCATTGGTAAAGCTATGGGTGCCAGCAGGGAGTATCTGGTACGATATGGCCACCTGGTTGGGCGAACCCCTGATAGTGATGCTGCTGGCCGTGTTGAATGGTATGTATTTGCTGGGGTTCCGTCGGAAGATGTCCTCAAAAAGAATGTTGGGATTGATGGATGAGGCAGTGAAGGATGTAGCCGTGATTATACTGATCATAGGCGGCTCCGGGGCATTGACACAATTGTTGCACGACAGCAAGGTAAGTGCTTATATCGCTGATTCATTGCAGCAGTTGCATTTACATCCATTGGTGCTGGCATGGGGCATAGCCGCTATTATCCGAGTATGCATAGGATCTGCTACAGTGGCGGGTCTTACTACTGCTGCTATTATAGCGCCGATGATCCCTGCATCAGGTGTAAATCCTAATCTAATGGTACTGGCCACTGGCGCCGGAAGCCTCATGTTTTCTCATATAAACGATGCTGGTTTCTGGATGTTCAAAGAATACTTTAACTTGTCTGTGAAAGATACGATTAAGACTTGGTCAGTAATGGAAACCATCGTATCCATCACAGGACTGGCGGGCACATTGGTGTTGAGCCTCTTTGTATAAATCATCAACTGAAAATCGGGAAAAATGCTTTGGTACGAATTAAGAAATGCGGCACAGGTGGATTCTC
This sequence comes from Chitinophaga sp., assembly GCF_019236475.1. Classification (GTDB taxonomy): domain Bacteria; phylum Bacteroidota; class Bacteroidia; order Chitinophagales; family Chitinophagaceae; genus Chitinophaga. The sequence goes on along the minus strand of NZ_JAFAIX010000013.1, from coordinate 602,642 downwards.
CTGCCATTGTGGTATATAAAGACAGAATTATAGAGAATATAAGGCTGATAAAGGGAATGATCGATGATGTACAACGGTTACGCCCACACGTTAAAACGAATAAGATTACAGAAGTGGTACAGCTCATGCAGGATGCGCATATCAACAAGTTTAAGTGCGCCACCATTGCTGAAGCGGAAATGCTGGGAATCGCTGGGGCAAAGGATGTACTGCTGGCTTACCAGCCTGTTGGCCCTAAAGCGGTACGCTTGCTGGAACTGGTACAGAAATATCCTGCAACTGTATTTTCCTGTCTCGTTGATAACATAGAGGCAGCTAACCAACTCAGCCATTTATTTACTACGGTAGGAAAGAAATTGCCGGTGTACGTGGATTTAAATGTAGGAATGAATCGCACGGGTATTCGTCCGGAAAATGCCCTGGAATTATATGAATACCTGCATACGTTGCCAGGAGTATTGCCTATAGGATTGCATGCCTATGATGGCCATCTGCATGATACGGATATGTATATACGTACCCAACGTTGTGATGAGGCTTATTCGCCTGTTGAGCAACTGCGTGCGGCTATCGTGGCAGCGGGCTTCCAAGAGCCTGTAATTGTGGCGGGAGGTTCTCCTACTTTCCCAATACATGCACAACGTAAGGGGATCGAATGTAGTCCGGGTACTTTCGTATTCTGGGATTTTGGATATGCCCGCAATCTGCCGGAGCAGCCATTTCAGTATGCAGCATTGGTATTGAGTCGGGTGATATCTGTCTTGGATGCGCAGCACATCTGCCTGGATCTAGGACATAAATCCGTTGCTGCCGAGAGTCCGCAGCCACGGGTGGAATTCCTGAATATTCCTGGTAAGATCATTTCACAGAGTGAAGAACACTTGGTAATGGAGGTAGATGACGCCACGAAATATCCGGTAGGCACCCTGGGATATGGCGTGCCACTGCATATTTGCCCAACGGTAGCCCTATACGAGAAAGCATATGTTGCCGAAGCAAACGATGTGATAGCCAATTGGAAAGTAATAGCGAGGGATAGACAGATCATTGTCTGATCCACAATAAAATTCGGTATCTTTATATAGCGCTGAATGGTGCAGTCTAAAGATACCGATTATGCATAGTGTAACCTCAAGAATCATGACGTTCAACCAGGGGCGTATACCTGAGTTGTTAAATATGAAGTATGATGCTATGCGAGAAAACCCATTTCGTTTTTTTCGCGGCACCTGTCATTTGTTTTATGAAGATCTTCCGGCGAGGAGCCCTCTCTTAAAGTCGCCACTCACCTGGGTTTGCGGTGATCTCCATCTGGAAAATTTCGGCAGCTTCAAAGCGGACAATCACATTCCGTATTTTGATATCAATGATTTTGATGAATCTGTTCTGGCGCCATGCCTGGTAGATCCTACGCGATTGCTTTGCAGCGTATTGTTGGCCTCCGATGTATTAGGGATCAACAAAAAGGGCGCTAAAAAGCTGTTTGATACCTTCTTGGATACTTATGCGAATACGCTTGCCACGGGATATATCCGCTCCCTGGAGAAACAGGCAGCCACTGGTACGATCAAGCTGTTTCTGGATACGGTACGGAATAGAAAACACAAGCCATTTATCATGAAGCGCATGGAAATGCGTAATGGCAAACCACGACTAATAATTGATAAAATCAAAACTTTAAAGGCGCCTAAGGAATCCAAAACACAGATAAAGGAACAAGTACAAGCGTGGATGTCACAACATCCGCAAACAAAGGGGTATAAAATTTTAGATATCGCTTATCGTATTGCCGGTACCGGTAGTTTGGGTGGAACGAGATACGCTTTACTTGTAACGCATGCAGATATGCCAGGAGAGCATTATCTATTAGATCTGAAACTAGCGCTGCCTTCTTGCATATTAAACTATCATTCTTTCTCTCAGCCCGAATGGCCTGATGAGGCATCTCGTGTAACCGAAGTCCAGAAAAGGTTTCAGGCAGCTTCGCCTGCATTGTTACACGAGGTGGAAGCGGGAAATCAGCATTATATCTTGAAAGTGCTACAGCCTTCTGCAGATAAGATTGACTTTCAGTCGTTCAATGGGAAAACAAAAAAACTAGAAGAGATTCTTTATTGTATGGCACAGATTTGTGCGTGGGATTGTTTGCGGTCTGGAGGGCGTCAGGGATCTGCTATCGCAGATGAATTGATTGACTTTGCTGCCAAGGCTCCAAAATGGAAGGAAGCTGTATTCGAATACGCTTCTTCCTATGCAGTGCAGGTAACAAAAGATTTCAAGGCTTATGCCGCAGATTATGATGCGGGCAAGGTAAAGGCTTAATATTATTACTTTATAATGCCCCACCACGGTCTATTTCCGTGGTGGGGCATTTTTTTATTTCGCGTGATTCAGCACACGGATATTATTAATTTCTCCTGCAAAAGACTGACCGTTATCGCCAATGAATTGTAGTGGGAAGACAAGTGTCTGCACTTTTGCATTCTTGTCTTTTGTATTAGGGAATGTAATGAATTGTCCCTCCAGTCGCTCTACGAGTTGCCCATTTACGAAGAGGGAAGTTCCTATATTGGTACCTGCAATTTCAATATGCGTCCAAGTGTTGGTAGGTACGGTGTAATTGAAGTTGTAGTTATACCCTTCTCTAGAAAAGCCGAGTTTACCGGTGTTCTGTTGTAGTAATTTCACTTGTGCATATGGTGAAGAGAAAATAACGGCGTTGTTCTTGTTGCCTGCATCTGGCTTGATATCGAAGCTAATCGTATAGTCGTAGCCGATAGCAGTAATAGGTGTTTCGAAATAGCTTTGTCCGCCATTTAAGCGAAGATTTTTTTCGATAACAGCATTCTTCAATTTACCTGCTGGTTTATTTTTTCCAAACGATAAATTGTAAAGTATGGAATCCTTACTATGTTTTTTGTGACGCAGGTTTAGACCCGGACCTTCGCTCAGATGTTGGCTGTTCTGGCTGAAACTGTCGAAGTTGCTAGCGTTGGTATGTCCGTTCCACATTTTTTCAGCGAGTACTTGCATGGCTGGGAATGCGCGGTCGTGTACATCATCGGCGGTGATACCATTGCCTGGGTGATCGTTCCATACGGCAAATGCGCCACCTTTGATTTTAGGATGCCCCATGGGAAACACTGCTGCACCGATCATATTCGGTTCCCATTGGTTATAGATTTTTTTGATATTGAGGTAGTCGTAATAATAGCCTGCTGCTGGAACGATATATAACCAACCATCCGGAGTACTAATGAGGTCATAGCCTTGCTGGATCATATCTTTGGGTTCCGCATAACCATTGTACCAGGCGTTCATAGTAACGCCTTCGGATTTAACAGGCGTTTTGCCCTGTGCATGTGTCAGAGAGCCCCACATACGCACCTTTTTGCCGTATCCTTCCACGAATTTGATCAGATGGTCCGTAAACGCCCTGAATTTCTCTGCTTCATGTTTATCATACTCATCAGTGCCAATATGTACTTCTACGCCTTTAAAGACAGGATTAGGGCCTTCCAGGTACTCTTTGAAGATGTTATCCACCATGCCCCAAGAAACAGGGTCCAGGTTGAGATGATCACGTCCGTATTTGGTACTAGCCACTGCCGGATTGGCTTTGCTGAGCGCCAAGGAGTGTGCAGGCACATCGATCTCAGGAATGATGCGGATACCGAAGCTGTCGGCCATATCCTGCAATGCCATAAATTCTTTTTTGGTATAGAAACCATCTTTGGCAGTCAGTCCTGGATAAGTATTATTTTCTAGGCGGAAAGCGGAATAGGTGCTATCCCAGTTGTCGCCAAAGAATTTTGAAAAGCCGTTATCATTGAGGTGGATATGAAAATCATTCATTTTATAGTAAGACATGAACTGCACGTAATTCCGTAGGAACTCCAGGGTAAAGAATTTTCTACCATCGTCCAGCACAAAACTCCTGATCGCGTACTTGGGATAATCGCGGGTGATTCCTTTTGGTAAAGAGGAATGTAAGGAATCCTGTTCAAGTATTTGGAGGATGGTGCGGGTGGCCCAGAAGGCGCCTTGCTTTTGTGGTGCAGAGATCTCCACTATATCGTTAATGCCTATACGATATCCTTCATTGCCTAAACTGCTATCTGCTTTATTGATGTTTAGGGAGATGTCACCTTTCGAGGGCTTCCCGGCGATACTCTTGATATTCGCTTTTGGTATCACGAGGTTTAAGTCGGCCGCCAGGCGGGCTGCCACCGGAGCGAGGACTGCTTTATCTGCGGGATTGAACACCACCTTGGTAGTAGGAGATATTTTGAATTTCCCTGTAGTTCCATGCCATTCACGCAGTGCTGGAATTACGAAAGGGGCGGTATTATCTGGCGCACCATATTTACCTGGAATTGTCAGTTGCATCGGGGCATCCATTTCAACGCCGTCTTGTTGGCGTTTCAGTACGAAATAGAGATTTACCGGTGCATCTGTTAATGGTTGGTGTATATTACCCTGTGGATCGATTACTGGGTGTCTGTCAGTTCCTTTCAATAGGAGTTTGTATCCTTTTGGAGGAACAGGCAAAGTAATTTTTGTTTGTCCCGGTGCATAACTAATGGCCGGAATGTTTTTCACCGCCTGGGCAAAAGTGGCGGAGTCTGGAATTTGCTGTGCCTTTGCGATGGATACTGGAAGCAGAAATGCGGCCAGCAGCAAAGTACGATTGTCTTTGAGCAGTTTCATTGCAAATAGAAGTTCACTGTTTAAAAAAACGCTTCACTTTGTAAGAAGTGAAGCGTTGGTGGATAAATCCCAAAATAGGTATTTAAAATGAATTCTAATAGTATAGTTGTGTCAGCACGTTGGTGGCGTCTTCTGTGGGTGGTTTCAGATGCATGAACTCGGTGTACTGTGTCAGATTGAGCAGTGGTTTGAGTTTAGCTAACAGCCCATTTTGCATGCTATTTAATTTTGTCTTGTATGCTTTTTCGTTGGTGCGCTGCAGTGACATCATATTTACTTTCTGTAGAAGGTAATTAGTAACGATACTGAGTAACCTTGATTTTTGTTGGTCTGTAAGTATCAGTGATTTATCCAGTTTGCTAACAATGGAGGAGGCGGTGCCTTCTACATTCATGGTGGGGTTCTGAGCGGATACGCGCAGCAGGATAAAACTGAAACAAATAAGCAAAAATGCAGGAATGGCCAGCTTTTTCATGTGACTTGGGATTAAATGTTCGAGTCTATCTAAATCCCTTTTAAGTTACAAAAAAAAGCGACAGGCTATCCATTATTGCATGACCAATTTGACATATTTCGACTGTGTAATTCCTTCTTCATCGATGGAAATATATTGGCAGAGAATTGTTTTTGGGTCCACCCATTTTGTTTGAGTAGGTCCCCAGGTTTCCAGGTTGGCTTCTCCGGCGTATTTAATTTTGTCTTTATCAATATCATACAACTGGAATCCGTTGGGCAGAAATGCCGCTACGAGGTCCATGGAAGCACAGATGAAATGTTTTTTATCTGGAGAGAAAATAGGTTCTGCCCAGATATGGAGGGTGTCACCATTACGGGTATCTACCAGCAAGAAATCCTGCGATTCGTAATAGTAAACGATCACACCTTTTTTGTTGATCTCCGGATAATTGGCAACGTATAAATAGTGGCCAAAGCTGGCAGAACTATCGTTGTCGTTATCAGTAAGGGTAAGTGTTTTACCATTTTTCAGTTTGAAGAGCAGGCTGCTACCGTTGCGTTTTACAGTGGTGTCTTTCGAGAGAACTTGCGCTTCGCAGGTGTCTTGTGGTGGTAATTTGAATTTTTCGAATGCAGCGGAATCGATAGTGTATACGAAGAAAGTTTTGTTGGCCAGGGTGATGGTATCTACAGGTGTTTCAGAAGTAGCTGGCACATCTGCCATAACAACCCCGGAAGAATCTTTATCGCCCGACTTGTTGCCTTTCTGCTGTCCGCAACTCCATAGGAGCGTGACTGCGGCCATCAGGTAAAACAGGTTTTTGTACATATTCATTTGAAAATTTCTGATCTACAAATGTAAGTAATTATGATATGGTCATTTCGTTTAGCCAGAAAGTTGATTCCCCGCTGTTTTTGACAAAGTGAAATAGAGCATATATCCTAACAGGATGCCAATACAAAATCCGGTCAGATGAGCAATATTATCGATTCCTCCACTGAAAAATGCCAGGATAATGTTAAGGCCTACGAACAACGCAATAAACGCTAGTAATGGTTTGCGTATTGTTGGGCGATATAGTGCTGTTGTTAAAAGGGCTAATAATGTACCATAAACGCCGAAAATTCCACCGGATGCGCCTACGCCTAAAGTATCTTTATGGAACCAGATACTGGCAAAATCAGCTACAATTCCCGTACAGAAATATACCAGGCACAACCTGGGGCCTTTGATGACAGGTTCCAGGAAAATCCCTGCTATGAATAATCCTAGCATGTTCGTAAACAGATGCCATAGACCTCCATGGAGAAACATGCTAGTTAACAGGCGCCAATACTGGTGATGGTCGATCGTATATGGCCAGTAATTTCCGCCTGCGTGTAGCAGCGTGTCGGGATTTCCTGACCAGATATTTAGTCCGGAAAATACCATCACAAAGAAAACAATGCAGTTGATTGCAATCAATGCGAGGGTGACAGGTATTTGTAGCAGTTGCTTCTGGAGTTGCATGCAAGATAAGTTACGAAAATTCACGCAAATCCGACTAACAAATCGCTGGGTATCAGCTATTCGTAACTGTAATTAACGACCGTATTGGCATCTGTGTTCAACTGCGTATATCCTTGTGCGTGAAGATATACCTGTGCCTTTTTTGGATAGCCGTGACCGTTACTGGCATACATAAATTGTACAGTGGTGGAGCGGGACAAGCTGGCGGTAGCATTACCAATATTGTTCTCCTGTTTTTCTTCCAGCTTTATCCTGGAAGGATTGTTCGTACTGATATGTAGGAGGAGACTGGTAATATCTGGTAGTGGAGACGCGGGTCTGGCTTGCGGAATGGTATCTGTCAGCAACAACTGATTGGCCATCTGGGCCATTGGATTATAGGATGATGGGTCCCATTCACAAATAGCTTTAGTGAAATAGATGGTGTTATTGTCTGGAGAGGTGGTATCCTGTAGAATATTCTTCCAGTCTGGGTTTCCTTGTACATAGTTCCAGCTAGTAGCCTGACTGGCATTCGAATATTTCAAGGAGAGAGGTTGATTTCCTTGCCAGAGGACTTGTGCGGTAGTGACCTGTTGTTGGTCCTGGTCGAAGAATTCAATTTTCTTGATATTACCGTTGATATCCCAATCTTTCACTGTTGCTCTTTTAGTGACTTTCACTTGATGATTGACATTGGATTCGCATACCATGCCACTGAGGCGTTGATAGGAATCGTAGAGGAATTTGTAGGTATTGGAATCCTGTAGGTTATTGAACCGGGTCATGGCGGTGAGGCGACCGGCGGCATCATAACTGAAGGTGATACAGGGTGCGTGTTCTCCCTGGATGGTCAGGGCTTTGAGATGGGGAATATTATATTTCCCTTTATTGGAGCTGCAAGCCGTAATGAGAACAGGCAGTAAGAGTACATAGAGATATTTGAGCATACTTATGGCGGTAAGTTGCCCTGAAAATACATAATAAAAGTAAAAACCCCACGCTTTTAAGGCGTGGGGTTTTTACTTTTTCCAAGTAAGTTTGGATATTACTCAGCAACCACTTCGAATTCCATTTCGGTATCGTTTCCTTTACCGAAGTCGAGGCGAGCTTTGTAAGTGCCTAATTCTTTAACATCATCGATGATGTGGATACGGCGACGATCGATTTCGTAACCTTTTTGTTCTTTAATTGCGCGAGCAATCTGAACACCGGTAACGCTACCGAAGATTTTACCGGAAGTACCGGTTTTAGCACCGATTTTAACAGGAGAAGCTTTCAGAACTTCTACTACTTTAGCGATTTCCGCCAGCAGTTTCTCTTCTTTCACTTTCTGTACTTTCAGGCGCTCCTGCAGCTGTTTCAGGTTAGAAGGGCTAGCTTCTACCGCAAACTTCTGAGGGATCAGGAAGTTCCTGGCGTAACCATTCTTTACGTTAACCAGTTCATTCTTTTGACCCAGGTTGTCTACGTCTTGTATTAAAATAACTTGCATAACTTCTTACTTTAAAAGGTCAGTAACATAAGGCAATAAAGCCATTTGACGAGCTTTCTTAATAGCCTGGGCTACTTTACGCTGAAATTTCAGAGAGTTACCTGTAATACGGCGAGGCAGCATTTTGCCCTGATCGTTCAGAAATTTCTTCAAAAACTCCGCGTCTTTGTAATCTACATACTTGATGCCCATTTTCTTAAAACGGCAGTATTTCTTCTGACGTTTTTCAGTTTTTACGGCTGTTAAGTATTTGATTTCTTGTTTCGGTTTAACTGCCATAATTTTAAGCTTCAGTGGTTTTAGATTCAGCATTAGCACCAAAGTTCTTACGGTTGTTATACGCTACAGCGTATTTGTCAAGCGCAGTTACCATGTGGCGCAATACATTTTCATCGCGGTTAAGCTGAATTTTCAGCTTCTCATTGAGGTCGGTTGGCGCAGTATATTCCAGAACAACATACATTCCTGTAGTTTTTTTCCGGATAGGGTACGCCAGTGATCTTAATCCCCAGGGATTTTCGTGCGTTACATTTCCACCGTTATCTTTAATGATATCAGCGAATTTTTTCTGAGCCGCTTTGTATTCGTCTTCAGAAAGCACAGGGGTAAAGATCACCATCAATTCGTAGTTCATAATTCCCTGTTTTTTGTATGGTTTAATAAAAAAAATTGGACCGCAAAGATAAAGAACTAATTCCAATTTCCCGTGTTTGCTGCTTTTTATTCTAGAATATTCTTTTTAATAGGCATAAGTAATTGAAAAATAATTGGTTATATATTTTGACTCGATTCAACCGACGCCAACGGCGTCGGTTGAATCGAGTCTTAGGGATTCCGCGCCACCGGCGCGGAACCCCTAAGACCGTGGACAATGGAATGGGGCAAAACTACCCAGCCGGTCAACTTGGCAGCCCACCTCCCACTGGCATAACCTTTGAATCAATCCAACCGAAATAAAAAATTAGTTTACCCATGCAAAAAGGTGCTATACGTGTACAAACGGAAAACATATTTCCGATCATTAAAAAATTCCTGTATTCCGATCATGAAATCTTTATCCGTGAACTGGTAAGCAACGCCGTGGATGCCACCCAGAAACTCAAAACCCTCGCCAGTGTTGGTGAATTTAAAGGGGACCTGGGAAACATCGATATTGAAGTGCGCCTGGATAAAGAGAAAAAAACAATCACCATTGCGGACCATGGTGTGGGTATGTCCGCAGAAGAAGTAGATAAATACATTAACCAGGTGGCTTTCTCCGGTGCGGAGGAGTTCCTGAAAAAATATAAAGGCCAGGAAAATGGTACCAATATTATTGGTCACTTCGGACTTGGTTTTTATTCTTCCTTTATGGTTTCCAATCAAGTGGAAATCTTTACTAAATCCTGGAAAGAAAGCGCTCCTGCCGTTCGTTGGGAATGCGATGGCAGCCCGGAATATACACTGGAAGAAACAGCTAAAACAGAACGCGGTAGCGAAATCGTGATGCACGTGAATGAAGAAAGCGAAGAATTCCTTGATGAAGGCCGCATCCGCTCTATCCTCACCAAATTCTGTAAATTCCTCCCTATCCCGGTAAAATTCGAAGGCGAACAAATCAATAATCCTACTCCAGCCTGGACGAAGAAACCAAGTGAACTCACTACAGAAGATTACCAGAACTTCTACAAAGAATTATATCCTTTCGCAGAAGCTCCTCTCTTCTGGATTCACCTGAATGTAGACTATCCGTTCAACCTGACCGGTATCCTCTACTTCCCTAAAATCACTAAGAGCTACGAAATCCAGAAAGATAAAATCAATCTTTACTCCAACCAGGTATACGTTACCGACGAGGTGAAAGATATCGTTCCAGAATTCTTGATGTTGCTCCATGGTGTGATCGATAGCCCGGATATTCCACTGAACGTTAGCCGTAGCTACCTTCAGGGTGATCCAAACGTGAAGAAGATCAATGGTTATATTACCAAGAAAGTGGCGGATAAACTGGATGAAATGTTCCGGACAGATCGCAAAGGCTTCGAAGAAAAATGGGAATCCATTGGCCTGTTTGTGAAATATGGCATGATGACAGACGATAAATTCCTGGACAAAGCCAATAAATTCCTTGTCCTGGAAGATGTAGACGGTGGTACTTTCTATACGCAGGAAGAATACCGTACCGCTGCTACTGCCCTCCAAACCAATAAAGAAGGGAAACTGGTGGTACTGTATGCGACCAATCCAATCCAACAGGATAGCTATATTCAAGCTGCTAAAAAGAAAGGGTTTAAGATCATTAAGATGGAAACCCTCGTGGACGCAGCCTTTATCAACAATATCGAAATGAAATGGGAAAATGTTCAGTTTACCCGTGTCGATGCAGATATTGCTAATAACCTGATTGATAAAGATGAAAACGCAGATACCCTGCTGTCTAAAGATCAGGAACAAACCCTGAAAGATCTCTTTGGTAAAGAAGTAAATCAACCGAATATCAAAGTGGATATGAAAGGTCTGACGGCAGATGTTCAACCAGTAATCGTTACACGTCCTGAATTCATGCGTCGTATGAAAGATATGGCCAGCATGGGCGGTGGCGGAATGAACTGGTATGCCAATATGCCGGATGAAATCAACATGACTATCAACGCGAATCACCCAGTGTATCTGCAAATCCTTCGGGAAAAAGATAATGGCCTCCAACAGAAACAAATCAAAAATCTGGCAGATCTGGCATTACTTTCGCAGAACCTGCTGACAGGTGCAGATCTCACCGCTTTTGTCACTAGAAGCGTGGAACTAATGACCAAAGAAGAAGAGGAAGCATAAATGAATATCCATTACAAGTATCATCCGATATAAACGAATACTTATTCATAATAGAAAGGCGCTGTAACAAGCGCCTTTTTTATTTTTTGAAAAAAAAATTTATCTCCTTAATATTTTAATAACTGAAGGTTAGTATTCTGATGTCTAACAAAAAAAATATTTGTCTTTTTCTCTACTTATAAAAAATTAAAATACATGTCGCTTCAAATGCTGAAATAAAATAGTTCAGGTCGCGTTATTGTACTTTATTTGCGTACCCCACTGCGAACAGTTATCGTAGGAAATTATTGTAAAACCTGGTCTCGGCAATTGCCGGGACCTTTTTCATTTATATGAGTTATATGAAAAAAAGAAAGATTAAAAATTTATGCCATGTCTTAGTGCTGTTAACAGCATTATTTTCCTGCTCGAAGAAGGATATGTCTGGGCCAGACAAACCGGGAACCAATCCGCCTAAAGAGGATGTTTTTGATCCTCAAACAGTTGGTATAACCGCGAAGAAAGTAGTAAATGGTGGTGGAAACATTAGTGATTATCTACTCTATATCCCTGACGGATATAATACCAGAAAGGATTACAAATGGCCGCTGGTAATTTTCCTGCATGGGATAGGAGAAATAGGCACCAATGTGGATATCCTCAGAAATGTGGCTTTGCCAAGGGTCGTCAAAGGACAACCATTTGTAATGGTAGCACCACAATGCACCAAAAGCTGGTGGAACGGGGCTACGCTGCAAACCTTCTACAAAGAAGTAGTGGCTAAATACCATGTGGATTCTAACAGGGTTATCTTGACTGGCCTGAGTATGGGAGGAATGGCCACATGGGACTGGATCTGTGCAAGTCCAAATAATTTCGCAGCAGCCGTTCCTATCAGTGGAGTAGGTGATCCAAAACTGATGGGCAATGTGAAAAAAATGCCGATATGGGCATTTCATAGTGCCGATGATCCTACTGTAAGTGTAAATGGGTCCAGATTGGCGGTGCAGGCACTACAAGCAATTGGTGGGAATATCAAATACACAGAATATCCAACCGGCGGCCATGATGCATGGACTAGGGCCTACGCAACACCAGAGTTATATACTTGGATGCTAAATCAACATAAATAAAACAGCAAAACTTTTCCTGCCATATCATGAACCTAATATCCGGAGCCCTTTCGAAAAGGGCTCTATCCCTAAACCATAAAGGCTCCAATCGGAGCCTTTATGTATTTATATGATAATTTATTTATCGAATATCTATCACTTTCAATTGTAAACTTGTCTGCCCATTCCACTCATTTTCATCCAAGGTAAACACCATATCAAATGGTTTTTTACCACTGATGATGTCCATTTTCTCCGACATATAAAAACCAATGCCAGACATAGTTGGTCCACCATTGCCCTGACGAACGGAGAATTTAATATGCTCCTCTTTCACCAACTTGGAATAGCCTGTATCTCGGAGGTTCCTTGCAAGAAACACTGGCCGCAGATTCTCAGGGCCTAGTGGCTCAAATTGTTTGAGAATATTATAAAAAGCGGGGGTGATATCACTCAGCATGATTTCTGTATCTATTACAATCTCAGGAACCAGCATGTCCGCCGAAATGGTGTTGGCTACTACTTCTTCAAACTTTTCCTGGAATGCTTTTACATTTTCAGGTTTTAAAGTCATGCCTGCTGCATAGAAATGTCCGCCATAATTTTCTAGTAGATCTCTACACTGGTGTACAGCTTCATATACATTAAACCCCATCACAGACCTGGCAGAACCAGCCACCATATCATTAGATTGTGTGAGAATAACCGTTGGGCGGTAATAAAATTTATCTATAAGTCGGGAAGCTACAATCCCTACTACACCCTTATGCCAGTGGGCCTGGAAAAGGACCGTCGATTTCCGGGCGGCCATGGAAGCATCATTTTCAATCAATGAAATGGCTTCCTGGGTAATAGTATTATCGATTTCTTTACGATCAAAATTATCTGCATGGAGGGCTTCCGCAATCGCTTTGGCCTTTTCGGGATCATTTTCTATGAATAGATTCACCGCCTTGCGGGCATCATCCATTCTACCTGCGGCATTTACCCTTGGTGCAATAACAAAAACGAGGTTGGCTATTGTCAGTTTCTCAGGCTGGGCACTGAGTTGGATCAATGCTTTAATGCCAGGCAGCGGATTTTCATTGACTTTTTTGAGTCCATGATAGGCCAATACCCTGTTTTCGCCTGTCATCGGAACAATATCAGCAGCGATGCTGGTAGCTACGAGATCCAGGTATTTGTTGGGGGCACTATCAGGTAATCCTCTTTTCAGGGCAATTGCGCTGATGAGTTTATATCCGATTCCACAACCGCTTAACTCCTTATATGGATAAGGGCAATCATATTGCTTGGGATTAAGAATAGCGATGGCAGGAGGGAGGATAGCGTCAGGGAGATGGTGGTCACAAATGATAAAATCAATCCCTGCTTGTTTGGCCTCAGTAATTAGCTCAATAGATTTAATACCACAGTCGAGTGCAATGACCAGGCTGAAATCATTTTCTTTCGCATAGGCAATGCCCTGGGGGGAGATACCATATCCTTCGCGGTAGCGGTGTGGGATATAATATTCTATATCGGAGTAGAGCTGATGGAGAAAATCATACACGGTAGCTACTGCTGTGGTGCCATCAACATCATAATCGCCATAGATCAGAATTTTCTCATGGCGAAAGAAGGCCAGTTCAATTCTGGCGATGGCTTTGTCCATATCTTTCATGAGCCAAGGGTCATGAAGATCTCCTGGGAGGGGTCTGAAAAAAAGCCGGGCAGCCTCGTAGGTATGAACATTCCGTTGCACCAGCAGTCGGCATAACAAGGGATGTATGCGTAGGGATGATTGCAGCAGATGTTCCTGATTTGGTTGATAAGCTTTTACTGTCCAGCGTTTTTGCATTATAAGTTCAGGATTCTTTAAGCGTTATGTAGCATCCGGCGTAGGTATCAGGTGCTCATTGCAGTTTACATTTATTATTTTATATTTTTTGAAAATTCTTTTTAGTAGGTGCGGTCAGTGGTATATCGTACCATGGCTTCTAGGCCATTTCTGATATCGCTTTCTGGGAATTGGCGGAGGATTTCCAGGGCTTCATCCCTATAATCGAACATTTTCTGGCGGGTATATTCAATACCGCCGGAGGCTTTCACCATTTCGATTACTTCTTCCACCTTGTCTTTATCTGTATTATGATTTTTTACAATATAGATAATTTTACGACGGACTTCCGGTGTGGCATGTTGGAGTGTATAGATAAGCGGGAGGGTCATTTTTTTCTCTCGAATGTCTATTCCGGTTGGTTTTCCGATTTTGGCAGAGCCATAATCGAAGAGGTCATCTTTAATTTGGAAAGCAATTCCTACTTTTTCACCGAACAACCTCATTTGTTCAGTTGTTGTTTCATCGTTGGTAGAGCTCCATGCGCCAGCGGCGCAGGCAGAGGCTAACAGGGATGCGGTTTTGCGTTTGATGATTTCGAAGTAAATATCCTCTTTGATATTGAGTTTCCTGGTTTTCTCTATTTGGATCAGTTCACCTTCACTCATGGCCTGAACAGTGTCAGATATAATTTGTAAAGTTCTGAATTCGTTGTGGTTAAGACAGAGGGACAGCCCTTTGGACAGGAGATAGTCGCCCACCAGTACGGCGATTTTATTTTTCCAGAGTGCATTAATAGAAAAAAAGCCTCTACGTTCATTGGCATCGTCCACTACGTCATCGTGTACAAGTGTTGCAGTATGGAGTAATTCCACAAATGAAGCAGCACGGTAAGTACTTTCTGGGAGTTCATCCCTGAAAAGTCTGGCTGTGAGAAACACGAACATGGGGCGCATTTGCTTCCCTTTTCGCTTAACAATATAGTGCATAACGCGGTCCAGTAGCGGAATGTTGCTTTTTACTGAATCAGCGAATTTGCTTTCAAAATCATGTAATTCCTTACCTATCAGGTGTTTAATATCATCCATGGCCTAAATCAAAAGGATTGCTAAGCTAGGTTTAAAATGTGAAATTTTAACATTTTGGCCTCTAATTTGTATAAGGAGTATAACAATCTTTTAACAGCAGTTAAAGGATTTGTTAACACGAGGATTGCAATACTTTAACTTACGCGGAATTAAGGTATATAAATACTTTCGATTACGCACTGCTTTCTAAGCACTTATCAATGAAAATAATATTGCAAGAAAAATTTGTATATTCATTAATGATTTTTACCTTTGCTTGGTAAAAAACGGGTTATTAGTAAATTTTTAACAGTTTTTAAATAAAAAACAATTATGGCAAGCAAAAAGTACTTTTTACTGGCAGGCGCTGTGAGTTTATTAGCCGCGTCTTCTGGTTTTGCACAGGTTCAACCAACCGGCTATGATGCTTTGGATTCTTCCAAAGTGCCTAGCAAGAGAATGGTACAACAGAATAACTTCCAGAACCACACTTCCAATTTCCCTGCTAAACCAAGGGATATGTGGGAACTTGGTTTCCATGGAGGTCTTCACCTGATCGATGGAACTGTTCCTCCAAGACCAGGTTTCGGTGGTGGTGTTTCTATCAGAAAATCTCTGGGTCACACTTTCTCACTGAGAGCAGAATACACTGGTTCATTTGACTATGGTCAGGACTATAAACTTCGTCCTACTCAGATCAGCGCTGATGGTGCTAATCCTTGGGCTAAAACTGCTGCTCTGAATGGTGGCATGATCGTTCCAAACTACAAATCTGCTAACCACCAGCTGTCTTTGGACGTATTGATGTCTCTGAGCAACATTATGTTCTACAAAGCTGAACCTAAAGCTAACTGGTACGTACTGGCTGGTTACTCTATAGTTGTGGCTGATGTTGACGTTGATGCATTGGATGCAAACGGTAATGGTTACAATTACTCTAGCGTTAACTTCAATGGTAAACGTCACGATATCATCAATCAGATCAGAGCTATTCAGGATAAAAAATACGAATCCAATGCTCCTGCACAGGGTAACCGTATTGCTATCGGTCGTCACAACAACAACCAGCTCCTGCGTCACGCACTGGACCTGGGTACTGGCGTAGCGTTCAAAGTAACTAAACGCTTTAACATCGGTCTTGAAGAAAAAATCACTATGCCATTTGATGCTTACCTGGATGGTTATGCAGGCCCTGGTGGTTCTTCTAAAGATTTCTACTCTTACACCAACGTACGTCTGAACTTCAACTTGGGTAATCCAAACAAACGCGTTCAGCCATTATGGTGGATCAACCCGCTGGAATACGCTTACAGCGAGCTGTCCAACCCACGTCACATGAAACTGCCAGTTCCAGTATTACCTGATGCTGACGGTGACGGTGTAACTGATCAGTTCGACCGCGAACCTAACACTCCAGCAGGTGCACCAGTTGATTCTCACGGTGTATCCCGCGATACTGACGGTGACGGTGTTCCTGATTACAAAGACAAACAACTGATCACTCCTACTTACTGCCAGCCAGTTGACGCTGACGGTGTTGGTAAATGCCCAGATCCTGAGTGCTGCAAAGGTATGAAAGCTGAGAACACTTGCTCTAGCCTGGTTCTGCCTTCTGTATCCTTCAAAGGTGCTGCTACCAAAGTATCTAAAGATCAAGAAGCTATCCTGTCTTCAGTAGCGTCTACTCTGAAAGCTAACCCATCTTGCAACGTTCTGGTTACCGGTCACGCTGGTGCTAAAGGTAAAAAAGGTGGTGTTGATCTGAGCAGCCGTCGTGTTGACGCAGTTATCGACTACCTGGCTGATAAACAAGGTATCGATCGCGGTCGCTTCATCAAACAAAACACTCCTGGTGAGTCTTCTACTGTTGATTTAGCTCCTGCTAACTAATCAGTATCACTCCCAAAGATGATAATGCTGAAAAGTCCTCCGGTTCAATCGGAGGACTTTTCCTTTTTATCCTTTTTCCTCTGTCCTCTCCCTTAATTGACATCTTAAGTCCATTTTTTCCTTTCCTTTGCTCTGTATTCCAAAATCATATAATTTTGGGGGCTTTTTAACAAATTTACTTTTGTGGGTATAAACATTAACAGGGTCTCCCTGGCAGGTTTAGTAGTAGCGCTTGGTATTATCTACGGCGATATCGGAACCTCTCCGCTCTATGTGTTTAAAGCCATAGTCGGTGGAAATCCCATCAGCGACCTACTTGTAATAGGTGGTATTTCCTGTATCATCTGGACACTTACACTGCAAACAACGATTAAGTACGTTATCCTGACGCTCCGCGCAGATAATAAAGGGGAAGGTGGTATCTTTTCTCTCTATGCCCTCGTCAGAAGACATGCCAAATGGACGGTTATCTTTGGCATGATCGGAGGCGCCGCCCTCCTCGCCGACGGGATCATTACCCCGCCCATTACTGTAACCTCTGCGATTGAAGGTCTTCGAACGCTCGAAGTCTTTAAAGACCTTAGCCAGTTAACTATCGTCAAAATAGTGCTGGCCATCATTACCGGACTGTTTATCATGCAGCAATTCGGAACCGTATCTATTGGCCGCATGTTCGGTCCTATCATGGTACTCTGGTTCACTATGCTCGGTATCCTCGGGATTACTCATATCGCCGATGACCTCAGTATTTTCAAGGCATTCAGTCCGCACTATGCCATTGAGTTATTAACAACATACCCGAAAGGATTCCTGATCCTAGGTGCCGTATTCCTTTGTACCACAGGGGCAGAAGCCCTGTATTCGGACCTTGGTCACTGCGGCCGAGGAAATATCCGTATTTCCTGGATATTCGTTAAAACCTGCCTTATTCTGAACTATCTTGGCCAGGGTGCATGGCTCCTGACCCAGAAAGGTCAAATCATTCCTAAAGATCAGAACCCATTCTTTACGATCATGCCAGAATGGTTCATCATCTTTGGGGTATTGATCGCAACAATGGCTTCTATCATCGCCAGCCAGGCGCTGATTTCAGGTTCATTCACACTTATTGCGGAAGCAATGCGACTGAACCTTTGGCCTAAAATGAGGGTCAATTATCCTACTGAAATGAGAGGCCAGCTCTATATCCCAGGTATTAATGTTATGCTGTTTGTGGGTTGTGCTTCTATCGTGCTGCTGTTCCAGGAATCCTCCCATATGGAGGCGGCATACGGGTTGTCAATCACGATATGTATGTTGATGACATCCTGTCTGTTTGCTTTCTATCTCTATACGCGACGCGTATGGGTGGGGTGGATATTATTATATCTAGTCGTCTATTTCACGATTGAATTCTCCTTCCTCTTCGCTAACCTTGTGAAATTTGCTCACGGTGGTTATGTGACAGTGGTGGTAGCAGGCGGCCTCTTCTTGGTGATGATGGTATGGTTCAAATCCAGGAAAATCAAAAACCGCTACGTGGAATTTGTACGCCTGGAAGATTACCTGCCTATCATGCAGGAACTCAGTAACGATACTACCATCCCGAAATATGCGACCCATCTGGTGTATATGAGCAGTGCCGATAATCCAAAGGAAATCGAGCATAAAATCATTTACAGCATTCTGAATAAGAAACCGAAACGCGCCGATATTTATTGGTTTGTACACGTAGACGTAGTGGATGAACCATATCTCAGCGAATATTCTGTACAAACTATCATTCCTAATGAGGTAATCCGCGTGGAATTCCGCCTAGGATTCAAGGTGGAACAGCGTATTAACCTGATGTTTAGAATGGTGGTGGAAGACATGGTGCGCAATAAAGAGGTGAATATCACCAGCCGCTATGAATCGCTCAGTAAGAATAATGTGGTGGGCGATTTCCAGTTCATTGTGATGGAGAAATTCCTTTCCCATGATAACGACTTACCGCTCTACGAAAGAATGATCATGAAAATGTACTTCTTCCTGAAGAAAATCAGTCTTTCTGAAGAAAGAGGCTTCGGACTGGATTCCAGTTACGTTACCATTGAAAAATATCCGCTGGTAGTTGCACCGGTTACTAACCTGCAACTCAAACGGATTGTACATAAGTTCTAAGATTTCCATGAACGGAGATCTCCAAATTGCCCAATATCTTAGAAAAACCGGTTTTTTTTAAGATATTGGGCAATCTTCTTTTGGTAAATGGTGGTCATTTCCCGAAGACACAATGGAAATCTCTTATTATGGTGAACAAATTTTTTGGCATGCTGGTACTGCTGGCATTGCAACAAAACGTATGGGCGCAGTCGCCATTTACGCGCGACTACACCGAACTTCCTGATCCTCGCCCAGTTAATACTGCATCCTGGCAAAGTAGTCCGGATGGTATTGCATTCGGTAATATAGACACCCGTTATGAAAAACGAAATTCGCCGGATGCCTCCCAAATTTCGCAAACCTGGAAAGGCAATGCCTGGAGAGGGGAACGTGTCTCCCTACAACTACTTTTCTGGACATCTAAACCTGTACAAAATCTTTCTATTCGTACTGTTTCCCTGCAAGGGAAAAATTATTCCTTCCCTGCTAGCGCTATAAAAACTGGCTTCGTTCGTTATATCATGACAGATGAGCTGAATAAGAATGGTGGTGGATGTGGTTACAGGAAGCCACAGGACTTCGATTCTTCTTTGGTGGCTGATGGTATTGATTTGCGCAGTTCCAACGCTGTAGTAGCCCATAATACACAACCTGTATGGATCAGTATAGAGGTGCCTCAAGATGCGCCTGCAGGCATTTACACCGGAACTATTCATATCACTGCAGATGGCGCCGAAACTGTGAAAAAATTTGAGTTGGAAGTACAATCACGTACCCTGCCAACCCCCGATAAATGGGCTTTTCATCTGGATCTCTGGCAAGGCCCAGATGCAGTTGCCAGGATGTATAACGTAAAACCTTGGAGTGAAGAGCATTTCAAGGCCATGAAGCCTTATATGCAAATGCTGGCGGCAGCCGGACAGAAATGTATCACTGCCACACTGATTTATGATCCATGGAACAGTCAAACGCAAGACGTTTACAGCGGCATGATTAAATGGACCAAGAAGAAGGATGGTAGTTGGTCTTATGACTATTCTATATTCGATAAGTGGGTAAACTTCATGATGGGATTAGGTATTAAAAAGGAAATCAACTGCTATAGCATGATTCCTTGGAACCTGAAATTCTATTACTACGATGAAGCATCCGCGAAGGATACTTTTATTGTTGCCAAACCTGGTACACCGGAATATGCTGCACATTGGCAGCCGATGCTGAACAGTTTTGTAAAACATCTGAAACAAAAAGGTTGGTTTGATATCACTACCATTGCCATGGACGAACGTCCTATGAAGGATATGCAAGAAGCGTTGGCGATTATCCGTAAGGCAGATAAAGACCTGAAACTCTCGCTGGCAGGTAGTCATCACGCACCATTGGTGAATGAAATCTATGATTATTGTATTGCTTCCGGAGAGAATTTCACGAAAGAAGAAATGTCCGCAAGACATAAAAAAGGATGGCCAACAACCTTCTACACCTGCTGTACAGAAGGGTATCCGAATACATTCACCTTCTCGCCCCCAGCAGAAGCCACTTTTATGGGTTGGTATGCTGCAGCAAAAGGTTATAATGGCTATTTGCGTTGGGCATTTAATTGTTGGGTAAAGGATCCGCTGACAGACAGCCGATTCAGAGCTTGGGCTGCCGGTGATACTTATTTCGTATATCCGGGACCGAGATCTTCCATTCGTTTTGAAAGATTGGTAGAAGGTATACAGGATTTCGAGAAAATAAGGGCTTTAAGGGCAGAATTTGAGAAAAACAAACAAACTGCTAAGGTGAAACAACTGGATGAAATCTTGAAGACGATAGAGATTAGTACGTTGAAAAATACACCTGCGGCTACTGTTATCAATGCCGCGAAAGCGCAATTGAGTAAATTATAAGCAAGGCAAAACTCTCCTTCTTGTCGTCCCTGCCGGCAGGGACGACGAAAAAGATCAAAAGCTGTAATTGACGTCACAGAGGTCAATTACAGCTTTTGATCTTTTATGCTAATAAAAAATCCTCCGGAGAACCGGAGGATTTTCTTAACACAACTAAAAAACAATCAAATTATTACCGAAAAAGATGCATTTAACGTCATCAATCGGGTTTTTTCCCATCTAAAAAGGTATTTATAGTATTGATTTCTGATGGATTATTTTGGCCAGGCTCGCCGCTTACAGTGTAATTGGAATAGAACTGTTCAGCAGATCCTGCGCCATTATCCAACGCTACATTCCGACGCAGATAAGCAGGCACGTTTTCGATTTCAGCATTGTTGTCCATGTTTTTCACATTGAAACTTATGCTGCGCAATTTTGCTACGCGTTCTGCCTGTTTACGTTTTTGTTCTTCCAGGTCTTCATATGCATTATGCATAGGAACTTCCGGTGGCATAGGAGTGTGGTTGTGATCCTCTTCCTTGTATACCATCTTCATTTCCTGGGAAGGAGTAGTACCTGGCTCCACGTAAATGTGTGCTGGTCTGTTCGTATATCCGCCAGCGTTACCAGCTTGTGGCTGAATAACGTTGATGTTATTCTGTGTATTGTTAACTGCAGATGGCTGCATGGGTTGCACTGGCTGTACCTGTTGCACTTGTTGTACAGGCTGAATAGGCTGCACCTGTTGTACTATTTGTTGAATAGGCTCCTGCACTGGTTGTACAGGTGTTTGTTGAATATTCAGCACGTAGTTCTGACGGGAAGGCGCGATAGGCGCTTGTTGTCCGGCAGGAGGTGGAGGAGGCTGTGAATAAGGCATAGCAGGTTCAGGATGGTCCATTAATCGTGGTGCCATCAGGTCCTGTGGTTCCTGGAAGAGTACTCCCTGGCTTTGGCCCATATTCATTTTTTTCTCATCGCCATCTTTACCCAATTGCATTACGATTTTTGGTTCTACTCGTTCAGGGTTACTGGGAGTGGTTTTCATCTGCTGAATAGGTTTCTGTTCGAAACCGGTAGCGATGATGGTAACACCCAGATTTCTGTCGAGGGATTGATCGTAGCCCACACCGAGGATTACATCGCAATCCTCACCGGCCTGGCTTTGTACGTAAGCCTGGATGATATCCATTTCATCGAGGGTGTGTTCGAATTCACCTTCAGAAGAAGAGATATTGATAAGGATCCATTTTGCACCACGGATATCGTTGTCGTTCAGGAGTGGTGAAGTAAGTGCATCTTCGATAGCGCGTTGTGCACGGTTTTCACCTTCAGCGAGCGCGGAACCGAGGATAGCAACGCCACCATTGCGCATAACGGTACACACATCGGCAAAGTCCACGTTGATTTGACCGGTGGAGTTGATTACATCGGTGATACATTTGGCAGCCGTAGCGAGTACGTTATCCGCTTTTTCGAAAGCGGCCTTGAATTTCAGGTCGCCGAATTTTTGGCGGAGTTTATCATTAGAAATGATCAGGAGGGTATCTACGTATTCTTTCAGACGGGAAATACCTTCATCTGCCTGACCCATTCGTTTTTTTCCTTCATAAGAAAATGGGGTGGTAACAATACCAACGGTGAGGATACCCAGCTCTTTACATATACGTGCGATAATAGGGGCGCCACCAGTTCCGGTACCACCGCCCATACCAGCAGTAATGAATGCCATTTTGGTATTCACCTCTAGTATTTTTTTGATTTCTTCAAAGGACTCTTCTGTAGCCTGTTTGCCGATTTCGGGGTTAGCGCCGGCACCTAATCCTTGCGTGAGATGGGGGCCCAGCTGGATTTTGTTGGGGACAGGACTGTTTGCAATAGCCTGAGCATCGGTATTGCAGATAATAAAATTCACGCCTTCAATGCGCTGGCTATACATATGATTCACCGCATTGCTTCCGCCACCACCAATACCGATGACTTTGATGATAGAAGATTTTTCTTTAGGAAGATCAAAATGTATCATGACTCTGTCTCATTTATGGGTTAGTACGATTAGTTAATAATGAACTATTAAGAATTAAGTGTGCTTTTACTATGTTGTTACTATGGTTCATTTATCCCTTCATTATTAACGATCGTTCTTAATTCTTATTTATTATGTCCGTTAGTTTTAGCGCAAAGTTACCCGGAAGGCTACTAACAGCAACAATTGCGCCATCTCTGTTATAGTTTAGCGTCTTCTTCTTCCGTGAACATATCAATGATCTTTGTTTTCATTTTATCGAGGAAATTTTTCAAAGATGCATTTCTTTCTTTTGCCTTTCTATCCTGGATTTCCTGGGACGTTGGTGTATTTTCTTCTGTCCAAGTTTCCTGTTCGGCCATTGTTTGTGCAGCTTGTTCTTTTGCGAGATAGCTGGTATTAATTTTTACGTAATTCTCTTCCATGGCTTTACGATCATTTTCATAATCGTTATAACCTTTGAGAATTAAACCAACGCAAGTAGCATACATTGGTTTGGTCAGTTCGTCGATATGACCGCTGGCCAGATGTTCGTTAGGGAAACCGATACGTGCACTTACACCTGTAGTGTATTCTGTTAACTGAATTAAATGTTTCAGTTGAGAACCTCCACCAGTAAGGATTATACCACCATTCAGCATTTTGTTATCCATGCCGATTTGTTTCAGATGGTATACCACAAAATCCAGAATTTCACTCATGCGCGCCTGGATGATATGTGCCAGGTTTTTCACGGAAATTTCTTTCGGGCTCTGGCCACGCAGTCCCGGGATAGTGATATATGCATTGCTTTTCGCTTCGTCTGCCAGGGCGTAGCCGAATTGCACCTTCATCTGTTCTGCTTGTGTTTTCAGTACACCCAGGCCGTTTTTAATGTCGTTGGTGATATTCTCACCACCGTAAGGGATCACTGCAGTGTGTTTCAGGATACCTTCATAGAAAACAGCTAGATCGGTTGTACCACCACCGATATCTACGATGGCTACACCTGCTTCAAAGTCCATATCGCACATTACAGCAGCGGCGGAAGCCAGTGGTTGTAATACCAGGTCTCTTATTTTGAGTCCCGATTTTTCCACACTACGGTTAATGTTGCGGATAGCGTTTTTATCGCCAGTGATGATATGGAAGTTTGCACCCACCTTCACCCCCGACATACCAATGGGGTAGGTGATATTCTGCAGACTATCCACTATATATTGCTGCGGGATCACATCGATGATTTGATCACTTGCAGGGATGACGGTTTTGTACTGATCATTGATCAGTTGATCTATATCTTTCTGGGATATTTCCGCATCGGTATCGGCGCGGACGATATCGCCACGGGTTTGCAAACTCTTGATGTGATGTCCTGCTATGCCAACATATACTTCATTGATTTCCAGGTTGGGGTTGGATGCATAACAATTTTCCAGGGCTTGCCTGATTGCCTTTATAGTTTGGTCTATATTCAGCACCATACCGTGCTGAACGCCAAACGATGTGGCTTTACCGAATCCCAGGATTTCCAGTTTCCCGAATTCATTCTTCCGTCCTGCTATGGCAGCAATCTTCGTAGTACCTATGTCGAGGCCTACAATGATAGGAGCTTCCTGATTCATGGCGTGTTTTGTTTTTTTGATGTGTTAACAGATTTATTCCCTGGCTTATACACTGCTTTAGGTTGTGGCTTAGGCTTTTCTGCCCGGGCCTTTTCGTGCGCTTTCACTTTGTCTCTTTTCTCAGGCTCCTTATGCTTTGCTGCCTTTGCTTTGGCTTCCGGAGCGGGTTTGGAAGCTGGTTTTGCAGCTACCACCGTTTCCGTTTTTTTCGTATCATTTGAAGAGGAATCAGGGTCGTCGTATGCGGGTGCTTCGTCTGCGCCGTTTACTTTAACGCTATCGGTTGCAATAACGGGTTGCAAAGGTGGCACTCCGTCTTTCCTGGTACATACTACCTGATCTTCAAATGCTACGTTGATGCGTGAATAATTATTCCAGCCTACTTTATTCAGGCCTTCCTGATAAAAAGCCAGTAGTTTGGTGAATTTTTTATCGATGTCATTGCCATCGCCCAATGCGATTACCTGGTCGCCTAATTGCGGGATGAACTCGAATTTGCGATCCGGCGTAATCATTAGTTGGGCTACTTGCGCCATCCAAAATGGATGTGTAGCGATGTAGTTGCCCATTTGCACAATTTGTACGGTGAGCAAGCTATCTGGCTGTTGCAGTTTTTCCGCATCTGTTGGAAACCCTGTAAATACAGGTACTTTGGCGGCATACTTGGTAGAAACAGGAATACGTTCTCCTGATTCATCCAGGTAAAAACTGTTGCCAGAGAAGGTGAAAACCCTGGCCACTGGCTCTCTTTGGGTAATTTTGATATTCAGTTGTTGCTTATTATCAAAATACAGTTCTGCATTTTTTACCCAAGGATCGGCACTGATAATTTTTTCCAGTTGCGCTACATCAATACTGCCCACCCGTTTGCCAACAGGATTGATAGATTTATCTTTGTTGATCAATGATTTGATATCTTTTGCTTCGATGAAAAAGTTATCATCTTTCCCTTCGAGCTTTACATTGACCTTTTTACAAACCGTTTCTGTTCTGGCATTATTGGCGGCTACCATCAAAATGACAAAACCGGTCAGTACCGCCGCCCAAAGGGTGACGATTCCCAGTCTTTTCAATATGGTGGTAGTTTTAGACATACTATTATTGAACGATTTTTTTAATTGGTTCTCTTAACTGATCGATATCACCTGCTCCTGCTGTGATCAGCAATGGAGAAGGATTTGACTCCAGCCATTTCAACAATTCCTCTTTCTGCATGACACGTACCGGTGCGGTGATTTTGTTGGCAATCATTTCGCTGGTAACGCCTTCTATTGGCAGTTCGCGTGCCGGATAGATAGGTAGCAGTATCACTTCGTCGGCGATGGACAGCACTTCTGCAAAGCCATCTGCCAGATCGCGTGTGCGGCTGAACAGGTGCGGCTGGAAAATCACTGTTGTTTTTCTGCCTGGGAAGAGCGCCTTTGCACTGTTGATCAGTGCTCTCAGTTCCTCTGGATGGTGTGCATAATCATCGATGTATACCTGACGATCATTTTTCACCATATATTCAAACCTGCGTTTGATGCCTTTGAAAGAGGCCACCGCTGCGCGGATCTTATCAGCGCTGATACCCAGCAAATGTGCTACGGTGATGGCTGCCACTGCATTCTCCACATTGTGCATACCACCGATGTGCAGTTCCAGGTTGTCAATCATCCAATCTTGCTGCATCACATCAAATTCATATCCACCGTGCTTCATGCGAATGTTGGTAGCGTATGCATTTGCTGCATTGTTCTGTAAACTGTACAGCATTTTTTTCGTTGCATTCAGTTCTCTATCGCGATGAAGGCCGAACCGAGCAATCAGCGTGCCATTCGGTTTAATATTGTGTGTATACTGAATAAAAGCTTCTTCCATTGCTTCCGGAGTGCCATAAATGTCCAGATGGTCTGGGTCCATAGACGTCAGAACGGCAATGTCAGGACTTAATTTCAGGAAAGAGCGATCATATTCATCTGCTTCAATGACTGCCACTTGTTTATCGCTGCTCCAGAAATTCTTATTGTAATTCACACTAATGCCGCCGAGGAAAGCATTGCAGCCATAGCCGCTATCTGTGAGCAGATGGGCAATCATGGTGGAAACAGTTGTTTTACCATGTGTACCGGCTACTGTAATTGCAAACAGGGTGCGGGTGATTTCTTGTAATACATCACTGCGTTTCACGACTTCATATCCATGTTCCCGATACCATCCTAGTTCTGTATGATTAGCAGGAATGGCTGGCGTATATACGACGAGGTTAGCATCTTTGTCCAGGAGATTAATGTCGTCTGTGTAATGGATTTGCATACCTTCCTCTTCCAGTTGCTTGGTCAGCACTGTTGACGTACGATCGTATCCGCTCACTTTTACGCCTTTTTCATTGAAATAGCGTGCAATGGCACTCATACCGATACCGCCGATGCCAATGAAATAAACCCTATGTATGTTATTCAAATCCATATTCTCACTATAAAGACAGATATCTATGATAGCTGTTTAAAATTTTTCTGAAGAACTGTTATCAGATTTTTCTTCAGATTGCGTTTCTGTATGTGGAAGCAGACCTTTTTGTCCTGCTTTTTAATTTTTATTGGGCGATGGCCAGTACTTGTTTTGCAATGTCCATATCTGCGTTTGGATGGGCCAGTGTCCCGATGTTCTGTTCCATTTGTTCCATCAGCGCCTTGTTTTGCAGGAGACTGAAGAGTACACTTTCCAGTTCGGATTGCACTGCATCGTTCTTAATAATCAAACCAGCCTTCTTATTTACGAGATTCATCGCATTTGAGGTTTGATGATCTTCTGCAGCAAATGGATATGGTACGAAGATGACTGGTTTTTTAACCACGCAGAGTTCAGCGATGGCGAGTGCTCCAGCCCTTGATAGTACTACATCCGCAGCTTTGTAGGCGAAATCCATCACGTTGATGAATTCGTATACTTTCACATGTGAAGTATAAGGAGCCGCTGCTGCTTTAGCCGTTTCATAAAACGGTTTACCTGTTTGCCAGATCAACTGTATGTCTTTCTTCACCAATGTTTCCAGCAATGGTTGCAGCGCTTCATTGATGGATTTAGCACCCAGACTACCACCTACTGCGAATACCGTCTGCTTAGTGTCCGACAAACCAAAATGCTGCAACGCATCCTGTTTGGTAACGGCCGATTGCGTGATATTATTTCGTACAGGGTTACCCGTTAGTATGATTCGATCGGCAGGAAAGAATTTATCCATGCCGTCATATCCTACGCATATTTTTTTGGCTTTTTTCCCCAGGATCTTATTGGATTTGCCGGCAAATGAATTCTGTTCCTGTATTAGGGACGGGATATTCATTTTTTGGGCAGCCCTCAGGATCGGGAAGCTCGCATATCCACCAACACCCACTACTGCATTAGGTTGGAAGTTTTGGATGATGGACTTCGCGTCTCTCAAACTTTTCCAGATTTTAAAAGGCAGCAGTATATTTTTAAAGATATTGCTGCGATTGAATCCTGCAATTTCGAGTCCGACGATTTTGTAGCCGGCCTGTGGCACTTTCTCCATTTCCATCTTTCCCTTGGCGCCTACAAAAAGAATCTCCGTATCTGGCTGAATCTTCTTCAACGCATTGGCAATGGCAATGGCAGGGAAGATATGTCCTCCGGTACCGCCGCCTGCTATGATAATTTTGCGTTGCATTTGCTATTGTTCTTTAGTTTTTTCTGAATATTATTAAGCTATTGCTTGGTCTTCTCTTGCTGCCATTACTCTTTCGAGTCTTTCTTTTTCGGCTTGTTTACCCTCCATTTCTTCCACATTTCTAGCCACACTGAGAATAATACCGATGGCCAAACTGGTGAATATTACGGAGGAACCACCCATACTTACCATGGGGAGCGTAACCCCTGTAACTGGGAATAGGTGCACATTTACCGCCATATTGGTGAGTGCCTGTATGACCAGGGTGACACTAAGACCTACTGCGAGGAATGCACCGAAGGCGTAAGGACACTTGCGATATATACGAATACACCGTAGTAGTAGTAACATATACGCCGCCAGGATCAAGAAAGCGCCTACCATTCCATATTCTTCAATAATCGTTGCATAGATATAATCCGAATAGGCATGTGGCAAGAAGTTACGCTGGGTACTATTGCCAGGGCCTTTCCCCAGAAATCCGCCACCAGCAATCGCAATATTTGCCTGTTGTACCTGGTAGGGTGTTTCTGTGTGATCATCATACAGGAAGCTGTCGATACGTTTTTGCCATGTTTTGGTACGCATTTCCTTTCCTGTCAGTTTGGCTAGCATGAACATCAGCACTACCAGTACCATTCCAGCGGCTATCATAGCTGCTAGGAAGCGGATAGGTACTCTGCCAATGAAGCAGAGCAGCATACAACTAGCACCCAGCAATAGCGCCGTACTCATATTGGCAGGCATGATGAGCAAGCAGATAACGCCTACTGGTATGATGATGGGAAGGAAACCCTTCCGGAAATCTTCAATAATGTGTTGTTTTCGCGATAATTGCCTGCTTACATACATGAATATGGCCAGTTTTGCCACGTCCGATGTTTGGAATGTCAGGTTAATGATCGGGAGTCTGATCCATCTACTGGCGTCGTTGATATGTGAACCGAAAGCCAGTGTATACACTAGTAGCGGGATCGATATCAGGAAGCCCACTTGTGCCACGCGAGAATAAATGGTATAATTTACCCGGTGCGCAAAGTAGATGATCAGCAGCCCCATGACCAGTACGGAAAGTTGTTTAAGGAGATAATACTCTGTATGTCCACCTCTTTCCCTGTAGGCCAGTGAGCCGGTTGCACTATATACCGCCAGCAAGCTAACCAGCGATAGGAAAATCACTATCGTCCAGATAACTTTATCGCCTTTGGTTCTATAGAGCAGATTATTCATATTCGTTTATTCTTGACCGTTACAATACCTCTTTACCCAATTATTATAATTCCCTCACCGCATCTTTGAATTGTCGGCCTCTATCTTCATAATTTTTAAACAGATCGAAGCTCGCACAGGCAGGAGAGAGGAGTACTACATCTCCTTTATCTGCCAGTTTCAGCGCAGTGGTAACTGCTTCTTTCATACTGGTAGTGCTCACCATCACTGGTGTATCTTTAGACAGCGCTTCTTCGATAGGTTTATTATCCACGCCCAGACAAACAATCGCTTTCACCTTTTCCTGTACCAGCGGACGGATAGCACTGTAGTCGTTTCCCTTATCCACACCTCCCATTATCAGCACGACTTTTTTCTCAATGCTTTCCAGTGCAAACCATACGGAATTGACATTGGTGGCTTTGCTGTCGTTGATAAAATCCACACCTTTTACCGTGGCTACATATTCCATGCGATGTTCCAGGCTTTTGAAGCTGGTAAGACTTTCGCGGATTTTTTCCTTACGAATGCCCATGGTTTTGGCAGCGATGCCTGCGGCCATGGAATTGTAGAGATTATGTTTCCCTTTCAGTGCCAGGTCATAGATGGAAACTATCACTGGGTCCTCGTCTACCTTTATGTGCAACTGGTCGTTGTCGACAAAGCCGCCTGCTTTCAATCGTTTCATGATGGTAAAAGGTATTGATGTTGAATAAATGGGTTGCTGCGTAAGGTGCTGCGTGATCTCATTATCATCCATGCAATAGACAAATTTATCGTCATTGGTTTGGTTCATGGTGATTCTGAATTTGGATTTGACATAATTTACCATTTGGTAATTATATCTATCCAGGTGATCAGGCGTAATGTTCAGGAGGATGGCTACATCGGGTTTGAATTCCTTAATGTCATCCAACTGAAAGCTGCTAACTTCAATCACATAATACTCCGCTGGAGCGGTGGCCACCTGGCGGGCATAGCTGATACCGATATTTCCTACCATGGCCACATCATAACCTGCGGTTTTGAAGATGTGGTAGGTGAGGGCAGTGGTAGTGCTTTTGCCGTTGCTGCCGGTGATGGCAATAATCTTTTTACCTGTCGAAAAACGGTATGCCAGTTCAATTTCGGAAATGACAGGAACGCCTTTTTCGCGTACCTTTTTCATCAGATCTGATTTCTCAGGGATGCCTGGGCTTTTCACGATTTCATCCGCATTCAGGATAATATCCCAGGAGTGATGTTCTTCCTCAAATGGTATCTGGTTTACCGCCAGTTCCTGCTTATAAATGTCTAATATTCGACCTCCGTCTGACACAAAAACCTCATATCCCTGCTGTTTACCCAGCAAAGCTGCGCCGATTCCACTCTCTCCCGCTCCCAATATGATTAGTTGATGTGCCATTTCGTTTAATCTTCTACGTTAGTTTTAATGAATTGATTCTCTTTTTACTATCTCATTTTCAGTGTTGCAATGGCGGAAACCACACACATGATGGTTACGATCCAGAAGCGCACTGAAATTTTACTTTCATGATAACCCAGTTTCTGATAATGGTGGTGTAGTGGCGACATCTTCAGCAGTCGTCTACCTTCACCATATTTCTTCTTGGTATATTTAAAGTAGGACACCTGTATCATTACAGATAGTGACTCTACCAGGAATACGCCGCAGAAGATGGGGATCAGCAGTTCTTTACGAACGATAAATGCCAGGGAAGCGATGATACCACCGATGGCCAGCGAGCCCGTGTCTCCCATAAATACCTGTGCTGGAAAAGCATTATACCAAAGGAAACCAACGCAGGCGCCTACGAATGCCGCAATGAAAATGGACAATTCACCGAGGTTCGGGATGTACATCACATTGAGGTATTCTGCGAATTGTATATTACCGGAGACATAGGCAAAAATACCCAAGCCTATCCCTATAATCGCCGAAACGCCCGTTGCCAGGCCGTCTAGTCCATCCGTTAAATTCGCACCATTAGATACAGCCGTAATTACAAAGATTACAATCAGTATATAGATCGCCCAGGTATACTTTTCAGCGCCGGGAATCCAGGAGATGAGTTTAGCGTAATTGAACTCATGATTTTTTACAAATGGGATCGTGGTGATAGGCGTTTTCACATCCGCAAAGCGGTGACCATCGCGGGTTACTCTTTCCGGGTGATTTTTCGCTACGTGTTCATAAGGCGCCATTTTCTTTGCCCCCATGATTTCACGGGACACCACTACATCATTATTAAAATAGAGTGTACATCCCACGATCAATCCGAGTCCTACTTGACCCATGATTTTGAATCGTCCGGCGAGGCCTTCTTTATTCTTTTTAAATACTTTGATATAATCATCCAGGAAGCCGATTAATCCCAGCCAGATGGTGCTGAGCAACATCAGCCAGATGTATACATTGGCCACCTGTGCGAATAATAATGTTGGAATGACAATGGCAGACAGAATAATAAGACCACCCATAGTAGGTGTTCCTTTCTTGGTATTTTCACCGGTGAGTCCTAGTTCGCGGATAGTTTCCCCGATCTGACGACGTTGGAGCAATCTGATAATTCTTTTACCCAACAGCAGGGATATCACCAATGACAGCAATAGGGCCATGGTTACGCGGAAGGTGATAAACTGGAACATTCCACCACCCACGATGCTGAAGTTGAATTGAGTTTTCAGATAATTTAAAAAATAATATAACATATAGTTTTAGTAGTACCTGCCTGGCCTGCCATTGATGGCGAAGCAGGTGTTTAAGTCATTGAGTTATTAAGATTATTACATCAACTGCACGTACCGGTTTCACGGATTTATTTTTCCAGCATTGTCAGCATTTCATGTAGTACCAGTTTATCATCGAACGGATGTTTCACGCCGTGAATTTCCTGGTATTTTTCATGACCTTTTCCGGCAACGAGGATGATATCATCTTTACCGGCGAGGGAGATAGCCGTTTTAATGGCTTCTTTTCTGTCAACGATGGAGATACATTTTTTCTTCAGATGCACAGGAACACCTTTTTCCATTTCAGCGATGATAGCCGCCGGGTCTTCAGAGCGAGGGTTGTCCGAGGTGAGGATCACACGGTCGCTGTTTTCCACGGCTACATCCGCCATAATAGGGCGTTTTGCGGTATCTCTGTCGCCCCCGCATCCTACCACCGTAATCAGTTGTTCATTTCCTTTACGGAGGTTTTGAATGGTAGCCAGTACATTTTTCAATGCATCAGGCGTGTGGGCGTAATCCACAATAGCGATGATCTGGTCTTTATCTGAGATAAAGTAATCGAATCTGCCTTCCGCGCCCTGGATATTGCTGAGGGCTTGGAGTACAGTGGCTTTATCTTCACCTAGCAATCTGGCGGCGCCATATACGGCTAGCAGATTATAGGCATTGAACTCACCTATCAGACGGAAATGTACTTCTGTATCATCTATCATCATGATGAGTCCTGTCAGGTTATTTTCCAGGATTTTTCCTTTGAAATCCGCCAGGGTATGGAGACTGTAAGTCGCCTTACGGGCTTTGGTATTTTGCAGCATCACATTACCTCTTTTATCGTCGAGGTTGGTGAGTGCGAAAGCCGTTTGTGGCAGGTTATCAAAGAAGGATTTTTTCACGCGGATATACTCATCAAAAGTTTTGTGGTAATCCAGGTGATCGTGGGTGATATTGCTGAACAGTCCACCAGCAAAGCGGAGGCCTGCGATGCGTTGTTGATGGATAGCATGGGAGCTAACTTCCATAAACGCATAGAGACAACCATCTTCCACCATTTTAGCCAATAGGGCATTCAGACTAATAGGGTCTGGGGTGGTATGGGTAGACGGGATAACGGTATCGCCTATTTGATTTTGTACGGTAGACAGGAGTCCGCAATGATAGCCCATTGTAGAGAACAGTCGGAACAGGAGAGTAGCGATGGTTGTTTTACCATTGGTACCTGTTACGCCCACCAGTTTGAGTTGGTGGGAGGGGTTATCAAAGAAGTTTCCTGCCATGATGCCGCTGGCGGCAGCACTGTCTTTCACCTGAATATAGGTGACATTTTCATGCATTATCTCTGGCAGGGATTCGCAGATGATAGCGGCTGCACCGAGGGATACAGCTTTCTCGATATATTGGTGACCGTCCGCATGTACGCCTTTTACAGCGATGAATGCATCTTGTTTACCAATATTCCTGGAATCGATGGCCAGTGCATTCACGGAGATGCTGGCATCTCCATGGACGGCGATGATGCTTACATTGTATAATATGTCGCGCAGCGTCTTCATCTAGCTCAGTTCAATTACGATAGTTTGTTCGTTTCCAATTTTAGTTCCGCCGGGGAGTGATTGTGTTTTCACTTTACCAGCGCCTTTGATGACAACGCGGAGGCCTGCATTTTCCAGCAGGTACAGCGCATCTTTCAGTCCCATTCCGGTAACATCTGGCACAGCGCCTCTAGGTTGGCTGACCTGTTGGAAGGTTACCTTCTGGTTATCTACTTTGGCACTTACCCAGTTAGAAGCCGTAGCATTACTAGCGGGGAGGTGAAGGGTTTGAAGGATTTCGTTCCATTCAGCGCCTTTACCATTTTTCATGGCCAGTGTAGAATCAATTTTTAAAGTCGCCTGCATAGGCGCTTGTTTTTCCACTGCCAGGGCGAAGAGGCGATCTGCCACTTCTCTAAACACCGGACCCGCAACACTCGCGCCATAGAAGCGCAGTGCATGCGGTTTGTTTTTGATTACTACCACGCAGGTATACTGCGGATCATTGGCAGGGAAATATCCTGCAAATGAGGCTTGGTATATTTTATCGGCATACCCTCTGCTGCCATTGGCAACGAGGGCGGTACCTGTTTTCCCAGCGAAAGAGTAGTATTGGTTTTGCAATTTCTTAGCTGTACCGTTGGTGACAACGCCAGCCAGCATTTGCTGCACCTGCCTGAGTGTACTTTGAGAGCAGATGCTGTCCATTACTACCGTTGGTTCAAAATGTTTTACTACCTGGCCATATTCCATAATAGAGTTGACGAGGTAGGGTTTCATCATTTTACCGTTGTTGGCCACTGCGTTGTACAGCATGGCTGTTTGCAGTGGGCTGATCAATACTTCATAACCGAAGGCCATCCAAGGGAGGGAGGTATTGGACCAGGTGCGGGAGCTAGTGGATTTAATCACCGGGCGTCCTTCGCCTAAGAGGTCAATACCGGTAATTTGGTCGAGTTTGAGTTTCCTCAGATGTGCGACAAAATTATTCGGTTGTTTGCTGTAATACTGAACAGCGAGTTTGGCCATACCCACATTAGAGCTGAGCTCGAATGCATGTTTGATAGTTACGTTCTGTGGGCCCGGATGGGGTTCAGAATCATATACTGTTCTACGGCCAACTTTCCATTTACCGCCATCCATGTTTACCATTGTATTCATGGTAGCATATTTATCTTCCAGCACAGAGATCACGGTGGCCAGTTTAAAAGTGGAACCTGGTTCACCTACCTGCAGTGCGTAGTTCATATTTTCCCAATAGCTGCCATCTGGTTGACGTCCGATATTGGCGAGTGCTTTGATTTTCCCTGTTTTCACCTCCATGAGGATACAGGTACCGTGATCTGCTTCATTTTGCACCATCATATTCATGAGGGCTGTTTCCACGATATCTTGCATATTCACATCGATGGTAGTTACAATATCGCGGCCATTCTCTGGTTCGATATCGTATCCTTCCACGGGAACGTAGGTACCGCCGGCGATGCGACGCATCAGGCGTTTACCGGTAACACCGTGGAGGTAATCATCGTAGGTTCTTTCCAGACCAACGCTCTGAGAGTTCTCGCGGGCGAGGCCGATTGTTCTGTTGGCCAGTAATTTAAAGGGGTTGATGCGTTTACTTTTTGTTTCCGCGATCATGCCACCTTTATTTTTACCGAGTCGGAACATCGGAAGTGTTCTCAGGGTTTGGTATTGATTGAATGGTACGTCTCTTTTGAGGAGGAAGTACCGGTCTCTCGATTTATAACCTTCCTGCAGCATTTTTTTATATTCTGCCTGGGAGCGGTCGTTGAACAACTGTGACAGGCAGAGGCTGAGGGAGTCCAGATTTGTTCTGAACACCAGTCCTTTTTTATCCGTGAGGCCATCAGCGGCGAAGTCTATTCTGATATCGAAATAGGGAATAGAAGTGGAGAGCATTCTCCCTTCTTCAGAATAGATGGTACCTCTGTCGGCATCGAGGGCAACGTAGCGGGTATGGAGACTATCAGCCATACTGCGCCAGTAGGAGCCCTGGATATTCTGGATATAGAAGACTTTGGCGAGGATAGCGACGCCGAAGAGCGCCATGCCGATCAGGCACAGATACACACGCCACAATATGTCTTTTTTTACATCCACTGCTAAGTTATTAGGTTCTCCAATGGAGGAGAGCTATAAGGTATGATACCTGACACTGGCGGTTTTATTGAGATGCTTGCCATATAGTATTTACCAGCATCCCCGCCGGTATGGTAATACAGGCGGGCAGAATCAGGTATCAATGTGTTATTCATTTTTTATCTGTTTCGTTATTCAGCAGAATTTTTCGAGGAGGGGAGCTGAGTTGTTTAAGTCCCAGTTGCTCTACGGATTTGCTGACTTCGCTCATTTTGCTTCTGAACATGAGCTCACTCTTCACATTGATATATTCCCACTTGAGCTCTTTAATTTCTTTGCTAAGCTGATTGATACGGCGTATTTTCTTTTCAGCGAGGTGGCTGTTGGCGATATAGATTAGTGCCAGGGCAGCAAGAAACAGGATACGGGGCATGTTCTGTACCAACATGGAATAGTTGATACGGAGCCGCCACTCTTTTTTAGGTTCCAGCGTTTCAGGGTTACCTTCGACGGCTGGATTTTCCTGTTTTTTTTCGATTATTTCTTCCTCTAACACGCGCTATGCTTTTTTAAGAATTACGAAATGGATATTGCATTAGCCATCATCAGATAAGCAATCACAGTGAATAGGAATGATAGGATTGAAGCCAGGTTTTTTTTAGGACCGGGCTACAAGGTTTTTTCGGCTACGCGCAGTTTTGCGCTTCTAGATCTGCTATTGCTTTTCAGCTCTGCTTCGCTGGCGGTAACCGGTTTTTTCGTGATAAGTTTGAACAATTTAGGGGGTGTTTCCAAGCCAAACGGATCGTCCTGTGCTTCCTCGAAACTGCCAGATTTCATAAAGTTTTTCACCATTCTATCTTCCAGCGAGTGAAAGGTGATAATGGCGAGTCTGCCTCCTGGTTTCAACACTTCTGCTGATTGAGAGAGCAGGTCTTTTAGTGCGCCGAGTTCATCGTTAACGGCTATACGCAGTGCCTGGAATACTTGGGCCAGGTATTTCTGCGGATTCCCTTTTACGATTGGCTGAATAACAGCTTTGAAGGCTGCAATCGTGCGCATGGGGTGTGTTTTTCTGTTCTTCACGATGGTTTGTGCCAGTGTTTTGGCATTGGTTACTTCTCCATATTCTTGGAACAGGAGGTGTAGCCTTGCTTCGGACCATGTGGCCAGCAATTGTGCTGCGGTGAAGTCGGTTCTGGTATCCATCCTCATATCGAGATCAGCGTCGAATCGGATACTGAAACCTCTTTCTGCCGTATCGAACTGATGGGATGAAACGCCGAGATCGGCCAGAATGCCGTCTACTGGTTCCGCTTTATGTAATTTCAGAAATCGTTGCAGGTGTCTGAAATTCTGTTGTACAAAAGTGACGCGATCGTCTATAATCCTGTTTTTGTAGGCATCTTCATCCTGATCAAATACAATCAGTTTACCGTTTTCGCCCAGTTTTTCCAGTATGGCTCTTGAATGTCCTCCGCCTCCAAACGTAGCATCCACATATGTTCCAGAAGGATTGATATGTAAAAGCTCCGTTGTTTCCTGCAGCAGAACGGGTAAATGATATTGCTGTTCGCCCATATGCTACAGATTTAAATTGTGATGTTATTATCTCCTCCTCCCATTACCTGTTGTGCCAGATCACTGAAGGCTCCCGGTGAGAAATTTTCAAAGAACTCCTGGTATTTTGCACTGTCCCAGATCTCGATTTTATTGGTGGCCGCAGCCAGAATAATATCCTTGTCAAGATTTGCGTAAGAAAGCAGGTTTTTTGGAACCAGCAATCTTCCTGCACTATCCAGCTCCAGTATGGTAGCTCCGTTTAGAAAGTAGCGCCTGAATTCCCTTACCTTCGGGTCAAAGTCATTCAGCTTGCTAATGCGTTCGAAAATGGGCTGCCATTCATTCATCGGATACAGGGACAAACATTTCTCAAACCCTCGGTTAATTACAAACTGCCCCCCGGCACCTTCATGTAACTGCTTCTTGAATCCGGCAGGTAACAGAAAGCGCCCTTTTGCGTCCAGCGTTGCTTCGTATTCACCGAGAAATCCAGTCATACCATGGGGTAAAGTCCTTGAAATCCATTTTCTAACACAAAATAACACTTTTTCCCACTTTTTAACGAAAAAATACTTAGTAAATTTTTTCCACAGAAAAGAATGCCCTCTTAGATTGAGTTTCACCCCTGTTATGTGCGGTGTTGTGTGTATTACTTGTGGATATATGTGGATAATGTGTTAATAATATCTGAGAGGATGTTTACAAGGAGTGAATAGCCCTCCAGTCCTCAGCTTTCGCTCTTCTCCATCAGTGGGAATTTTTCACCCAAACCAAATTTATATGTGGATTTTAATTCTAATCTGTGGGCCGTCAATCCCCCAATTTTTATCATCAAAAAAAAATATTTGAATATTTCATTTCTTTTTCTATCCCATCTCCTCGAACTCCCATTTCGTCGATTTAATCGCCTCTTTTGCAAAATTTTAACAGCATTGAAAATCTCCCTACCTTACATTTACATTTAATTCTTAATTTTGCCACTCTTT
Organism: Chitinophaga sp.; assembly: GCF_019236475.1. Taxonomy (GTDB): domain Bacteria; phylum Bacteroidota; class Bacteroidia; order Chitinophagales; family Chitinophagaceae; genus Chitinophaga. Next base: position 564,390 of record NZ_JAFAIX010000013.1, on the reverse strand, counting down.
TATGCGGAAATTTTTATTGTACTTTAGTCTCCTTACCATTAGTGTAATTGCTTTCTCTTCCTGTAACAATGAGTTACGCAGGATAGAAAAAAGTAATAACTTTGAAAAGAAGCTGGCATACGCCGATAAGATGTACCAGAAGAAAAAGTATAACACTGCACTCACTATCTATAGTGAACTCCTGCAGGTATACAAGGGTACCGATAAATTCGAAGGACTTTACTACAATATGGCTTACTGCTCCTACAATCTGAAGGACTATGTACAGGCAGGTTTTAACTTTAAAAACTATCTGGACCTCTTCCCGAACAGCCCAAGAGCAGTAGAAGTAGATTATATGCAGGCATATTGCTATTATAAGCAGTCGCCAAAGGTATCCCTGGATCAAACCAATACCGGTAAAGCGATCGCCGCCATGCAAACCTTCATCAATAACTACCCTTCCGCGCCTAAAGTGGCAGAAGCCAACCTCGTGATTGAACTCTGCCGCCGTAAACTGGAAAAGAAAGAATTCAATGCCGCTGAACTATATTATAACCTCGGTTATTTTAAAGCAGCCGGTATCGCCTTCAAAGGACTCATGCGCAACTATCCCGATTCCGATAAATCGGACAGCTATAAGATAATGGCTATCAGGGCTTATTATCAATACGCTAAAAACAGTGTGGTGGATAAACAAAAAGAACGCTACGAAACCGTGGTTACCGAATACCTGGATTTCGCCGATCACTATCCAAACAGCAAACTGAAGGGAGATGCCGAAAAATTTTATACCTTAGCACAATCAAACATTAAAACTCTGGAAAATGAGCAAAATAAAGCGAAGTCTAACCAGTAGTCTTAATCCATGGGTAGAAACCAGAAATACTACCGATATTAAGAACAGAACTGGAAATTTATATGAATCTATTGCCGTGATTGCAAAACGCGCCAATCAGATCAATATTTCCGTGAAAGAGGAGCTCCATTCCAAACTGGAAGAGTTTGCCAGCCATACAGATAATCTGGAGGAAGTTCACGAAAATAAAGAGCAGATCGAGATCAGCCGCTTCTACGAAAGAATGGCTAATCCTGCTATCCAGGCTACTCAGGAATTCCTGGATAACAAGATCTATTTCCGTAAAAATGATGATGACCTGTTCAGCTAATGTTGGACATGCTTTCATTTAAAAATACTATTTTCATAGCGGCAGATATTTCTCTGCCGCTTTTTTATTCTCTATGATGTCCATGGACAATACCAAAATGCTGCAAGGCAAGAAAATATTGCTGGGGGTAACCGGCAGTATCGCCGCCTATAAGGCTGCTACTATCGTGCGTCTCCTCGTAAAAGAAGGCGCTCACGTGAGAGTAGTGATGACCCCAGCCGCTGCTGATTTTATCACACCTCTCACGCTGGCCACCCTATCTAAAAATGAAGTCCCTCTTCACATTAGTGACCATAACAGTTGGAATAACCACGTGGAAATGGGCCGATGGGCAGATGTAATGCTGATTGCTCCTGCTTCTGCCAATACCATTTCTAAAATGGCCCAAGGCGCCTGCGATAATCTCCTGATGGCGGTATACCTCTCCGCTACCTGCCCCGTGATCTTCGCGCCAGCCATGGATGAGGATATGTGGCATCATCCCGCTACCCGCAGAAATGTGCAACACCTGATCTCATATGGTAATATCCAAATACCAGTGGATTCCGGCGAACTGGCGAGTGGACTGGTAGGCGAAGGTCGCATGGCGGAACCTGAAAGCATTGTGGCTTTCCTCCGTCGTCACTTCAGTACTGCGATAGGAACTAAGCCCCTGGCCGGAAAACTGGCCGTGGTGACCGCCGGCCCTACTATTGAACATATTGACCCTGTAAGATATATCAGCAATCACTCTAGTGGTAAAATGGGGATCGCTATCGCGGAAGCCCTCGCGGATGCAGGCGCCCAAGTGAAACTCGTACTCGGCCCCACTTCTCTCAGTACCCATCATGCAGGTATTGAAACAACGCGTATCCAAACAGCGGAGGAGATGTTCCATGCTGTGATTGCAGCTTATCCGCTGTCTGATATTGTGGTGGCAGCAGCTGCTGTGGCAGATTATCGCCCGGTACATACGGCAGATAGAAAAATTAAGAAAGGAGAAGAACAACTCAACATTGCGCTGGAGAAAACCCATGATATCCTTCGCACTTTAGGGAACAATAAAGGCCCTCAGCAAATGCTGGTAGGCTTTTCCCTGGAAACCAACAACGAAAAGGAATACGCGCTGAAAAAACTGCGAGAAAAACATCTGGATATGATCGTGATGAATTCCCTCGCAGATGCGGGCGCCGGTTTCAACTATGATACCAACAAAGTTACCCTGTTTGATCGCAAAGGCCGTGAACGCAGTCTCCCCCTGAAATCCAAACAGGAAGTAGCTAAGGATATTGTTTCTGCTATAATCGAACTGCAACATGCTTAAATGCTTATCAGTATTGGTGCTCCTGTGTTCATTGCTGTACACTGGCGCCAGCGCACAGGAACTGCGTGCCAACGTAACAGTGGTAGCCAACCAGCTCCAGGGTGTGGACAAAAAGATTTTTACTACCCTACAGAATTCCCTGAAGGAATTTATCAACAATCGCCGATGGGCAGATGATTCCTATACACCGTCGGAAAGGATTGAATGTAACGTGATGCTGAACCTGACAGGAATGCCCAGCTCAGATGTTTATCGCGGCACACTAACCATTCAGGCTACACGACCTGTTTATAACAGCAGCTATGTTACCAGCATATTCAATCTCCAAGATAATAATGTGTTGTTCCGCTACACGGAATTCCAACCCTTGGAGTTCAATGATAACCGTGTAGGCGGTAGCGATCCACTGGCGGCCAACCTGACAGCCATCGTGGCCTATTACGTGTATGTGGTGCTGGGTATGGATGCTGATTCCTTCTCTCCCCGTGGTGGCGATGGTTTCTTCAAAAAAGCCCAGAATATCGTGATTAATGCCCCAGATGGGAAAGATGTGTCAGGATGGAAAGCTTTTGAAAGTCAACGTAACCGCTACTGGCTGACGGATAATCTGCTGAATGTGAAGTTTAATAACTTCCATGATGTGATGTATCAATACCATCGGATGGGACTTGATCAAATGTATGAAGATGTGAACGCGGGCCGTAGCGCTATCATGAATTGTATTAACCTGTTATATGCTATTTACCAGGATGTTCCGAACTCAATGCTGATGCAGACTTTCTATTCTGCGAAAGGCGATGAACTGCTGAAGATTTTCTCCAAGGCGATGCCACAAGAAAAATCGCGCGCAGCGGAAATGCTGGCCAAAATGGATATTCCCAATGCGGGTAGATACCAGCAGATGCGTTAGTCCCGTATTATTTTATCAGCAAATGTTGATAGCTTTACGCTTTGGCAAAAAGCTACAATTGACAAGCTAACATGAACTATTTCAAGAAACTCAGTGCAGCGGCCTGTATGATATTTTTATTCGCCTGCGGCGATGCAGAACGAACTCCAAAGGGTATTATGCCGCCAGATAAAATGAGTGCTGTGCTGAGAGATCTGACCATTGCGGAAGCATATGGTAATAATGTGTCCAGCGATCAGCCAATCCTATTTGATTCGCTGCGCCAGGAAAAAATTAAGGTGTATTCTAAACAAGTACTGGATTTGAATCATGTCACAGTGAAAGAATTCACCACCAGCTATGCCTGGTATGAAGCGCATCCAGACAGACTTCGGGAAGTATTGAACACCGTACAGGCCGATATTATGGCCCGTAAGAATAAAGCGCCGGATATGGGCGAGATGTCTGCTCCTGCGGCATATCGACTACGTACCATTTTCCCATATGCTGAAAGGGCTATCCTGCTGAAGGCCAATAGCGATACCATCAGACCATTTATCAAACGCCAGAAGATATAAGCTGCTATAAATAAAAACACCAAAACATGAACAAAGTATTCGCAAATGCAGATGAGGCCATCCAGGATATCACGGATGGTACTACATTAATGCTGGGAGGGTTTGGTTTATGTGGTATTCCTGAAAACAGTATTGCTGCGTTGGTAAGAAAAGGCGTTAAAAATTTGACCTGTATCTCCAACAATGCCGGTGTGGACGATTTCGGGCTGGGATTGCTGCTGAAGACAAGACAAATCCGCAAAATGATGTCTTCTTACGTAGGAGAAAACGCAGAGTTTGAAAGACAATTACTGGCAGGAGAGTTGGAGGTCGACCTAATCCCCCAAGGCACACTCGCTACCCGTATCCAGATGGCTGGCATGGGTATTCCTGCATTCTTTACCCCTGCTGGCTACGGAACTGAAGTAGCAGAAGGAAAAGAAATACGCGTATTCGACGGTAAACATTATCTGATGGAAATGGCGCTGCATGCAGATTTTGCCATTGTAAAAGCCTGGAAAGGCGATACCATGGGTAATCTGGTATTCCGCAAAACTACCCGCAATTACAGCGTGCCAATGGCGAAAGCCGGCAACGTCACCATTGTAGAGGTAGAACACTTGGTTCAACCAGGTGAGCTGGACCCAGACCAGATCCATGTTCCCGGAATTTATGTACACCGCATTTTCCAGGGTAGTAATTATGAAAAACGGATTGAACGCAAAACGGTAAAAATCTAAACTATGGCCCTCGATAAATATGGCATCGCCAAAAGAATCGCACAGGAATTGCAAGACGGTATGTATGTAAACCTTGGCATAGGTATACCAACACTGGTATCCAACTATGTTCCCGCAGGTATCAGTATTATGCTCCAGTCTGAAAATGGAATGTTGGGCATGGGACCGTATCCTACGGAAGAAGAAATAGATGCGGATCTGATCAATGCAGGAAAAGAAACAGTAACCATCATCCCTGGCGGTAGCTTCTTTGATTCAGCAGAAAGTTTCGGTATGATCAGGGCTGGAAAAGTAGATCTGACGGTATTAGGCGCGATGGAAGTTTCTGATACGGGAGACATCGCCAATTGGAAAATCCCAGGTAAAATGGTGAAAGGAATGGGTGGGGCTATGGACTTGGTGGCCGCTGCACGCAATATTATTGTTGCGATGATGCATACCAATCCTAAAGGCGAGAGCAAACTCCTGCCTGCATGTACTTTACCTCTCACCGGTGTAAACTGCGTTCGCAAAGTAGTTACTGAACTGGCAGTACTGGAAATCACACCAAGCGGATTCCTGCTGCTGGAAAGGGCTCCAGGCGTTTCTGTAGAAGAAATCAAAGCTAAAACTGCTGGCCGACTCACTATCAATGGTGATGTTCCAGAAATGAAAATATAACAGTATCGGCTATACGCCGAAATGCAAATATCTAATTGTAAAGCCTTCTGTTACCGCGGAAGGCTTTACTTTTCTAGTGAAATTAATTCGTTACATATGCTTGAATAATTGAATATTTATTAGATCTTGTGCCCCAAATTTATCCTAAACCTATACCCAACCTATGAAAAGAATTTCTACACTTCTTTTCCTGGTATGCAGTGCTGTTGCTGTTAAATCCCAGGATCTCCCCGGTTTCCATTCTAGTAATTATGCAGGCATTTACAGCGTATATGGCAACCCTGCCAATATCGCAAACAGCCGCTATAACTGGGATGTGAATATCATTGGTGTCAACGCGTCTGTTGGCAATAACCAGGTGAAATACAAACTGAGTAACATCGGTACTGCCTTCGGCAGCGATACGCTCAAAAGCCAGCTCTTTGGCCAGAATAGCGGCACTGTCAAAGCCTTGGTGAATGCACAAGTATATGTGCCTTCTTTCATGTTTAAAGTGAAAAAATTCACCTTCGCTTTTACCAGCAGAGTAAGAGTAATGGCGAATGTTTCCAACCTCGATGGTAAGCTTGCAGATAAGGTTTCCCGCGATTTTACGAACAATGACCCTGATCTACCTTACACCATTGCTTCTAACGACAAAATGCGGGTAAGTGTGAATGGTTGGGCAGAATACAATGTATCTGTAGCGAGAGAAATTATTCAGGTCGGACCACATTACCTGAAAGGTGGCGTGACCCTGAAATACCTGAGTGGCGTAGGTAATGGCAGTCTGCAAATCGATAACCTGAAAGGCACTATCATCGCGGATCAAGCGAAACAAGATGCAGCGTTGACAAATGCAACGGGTACTATCGGCACCAACTTTGCGGGTATCAACTTCTCCGGAGATAATAATGATAATATCCAATTTATAGGCCGTGGCGTTGGCTTTGAGCTGGGTGCGGTATATGAATATCGTCCGGGTGGAGGCAACGATTACAAATTCCGTTTAGGTCTGTCCCTCACGGATATCGGTAGTATCAAATATGATCGTGATATTACTAGAAGCGGTACTTTCGCGATCAATATTCCTGCCGGCCAAAACTTCTACCTCAGCAATCTCGACGGTGTGGGTATCGATAACTACAAATCAACATTGAATAAATACCCGCAATATTTTACGGCTGACAGACAAAATGATAAATCTACTTACAATGTAAGTCTGCCAGGCAGAATGCAGTTGGATGGTGATTATCACATCAAGGATAAATTCTTTGTGAATGGTAACGTACAGTTTTCGTTGACTAGCCTTAAAAGCAAAGCCTTTAACAGTCAGTATTTCGGCGGATTCTCTGTAACGCCGCGTTATGATGGTCGTATCTTCGGATTCTTCTTGCCATTAAGTTACAATACACTGACGAAGTTTAATGCAGGCGCAAGTTTGCGCATAGGCCCACTCTTCTTGGGTAGTGGTAGTTTACTCACCGCAATGGGTGGTGCGCACCAGGCAGACTTCTTTGTGGGCGTGCGTTTCGGACGACTCTCGCACAAATAATTTTCAACCTTGATGCAGCTTTTTTGTTACAATGGAAGACATTGGATATTAACAAAAAAGCTGCATCCTGGCTTATTTAAATCGGAAAAAATAGGGTAACTTACAACTTGCTAAAAGTGTTAGAAGTGCAAGTTGGATACCTTAGTTATAACGGCAAATTTATTCCAGCCGGAGAGCCTGTTTTTACAGCTGATAACCGATCTTTCCGTTATGGAGATGGATGCTTTGAAACGCTGAAAGTCTACCAGGGAAATGTGCTATTGGCCGATCTGCACTATGAAAGATTAATGGCCACTCTTCACCTACTTCATTTTGACATTCCCGCTGCTTTAACAAGGTCTTATTTCGTCAAGTCAATCACAGATTTATGTGAGAAAAATAAACTAACAGATTTGGCGAGAGTAAGACTGGCTGTATTCCGCTCTGATGGCGGTTTATACGATCCTATCAATAATTTACCCAATTTCGTTATACAGGCATGGCCGCTCAGTAGATCTGTTTTAGAACTGAATGAGAGTGGCTTGATAACGGATATTTACCCGGATGTCAAAAAGGGTTGTGATAAACTTTCTTCCATAAAATCGAATAACTGTCTGCCTTATGTAATGGCTGCTATGTATGCCCGTCAGCATCAGTTGAATGAGGCGATTCTTCAAAATCCATATGGCCGCATTGCAGACAGTACCATTGCGAATGTATTTATTGTTCGAAATAAGGAAGTTTTTACGCCACCGTTGTCTGAAGGCCCTGTCTGTGGCGTGATTCGCAAGTATTTATTGCAGGCTGAACTGCCATTCAAAGTGAAAGAGAGACCCCTGGAAATAGAGGATCTGGAAAATGCGGATGAAATATTTCTCACCAATGCCATTTATGGTATCCGATGGGTAGGTACCTTCCGCGATAATAGTTATGGGAATGCAACAGCCGCGGTGCTCCATGAATTGCTGCATGAAAACATCCTCTGAATATGGCCGCTCCTATTGTTAATATCTGCTGGTTCCGCCGTGATTTACGGCTGAAAGACCAAGCTGCGCTCTATCATGCGCTCCGCTCTGGAAAGCCCGTGCTGCCTGTATTTATCTTCGATACAAATATTCTAAATGACCTCGAAGATAAAGCAGATAAAAGGGTATTGTTTATCCACAATACGCTGGAACAAATCAATAAGCAACTGAAAAATTTCGGTTCCACCATCGAGATATATCATGGTACCCCTGTGGAGGCCTTCCGCCACTGGACCCAAAAATACCAGGTAGGCACAGTATATGCCAATCACGATTATGAACCTTATGCACGTCAGCGGGATGCCGCTGTGGCAAAGGAGTTGGAAGTGCAAGGAATTGGTTTCCTAACTTTCAAAGACCAAGTGATACTGGATAAAAAAGAAGTCTTAAAAGATAACGGTGAACCATATACGATTTTTACTCCCTATAGTAAAAAATGGCGGTCTGTGCTGACGCCATTTCATCTAAAATCTTATCCGGTAGATAAATATCTTTCGTATCTGTTTAAGGCGCGGAGTGAAACCCTTCCTTCGCTGACTAAGTTAGGGTTTGAAAAGCCTGATAATACGGAGTTTCCTGCTGCTGAACTGGATGAGGATATTATCAGTGATTATCGGGAGACACGTGATTATCCGTACCTAACAGGCACTACGAGGATTGGTCTGCATCTTCGATTTGGTACGATCAGTATTAGAGAGGTTATGCAATTGGCGCTCGACTTGAATGATACTTTTGTCAATGAACTCATTTGGCGGGAATTCTATCAGATGATACTCTGGCATTTTCCACATGTGGTAGGGCATTCCTTCAAGCGGGAATATGATCGTATTGTATGGCGAAATAATGAGGAGGAATTTAGTCGTTGGTGTGAAGGGAAAACAGGCTATCCCATTGTAGACGCTGGCATGCGAGAGCTGAACAGCACCGGTTTTATGCATAACCGGGTGCGCATGATCACCGCCAGTTTTCTGGCCAAACATTTACTCATTGATTGGAGATGGGGAGAAGCCTATTTTGCTGCTAAGTTGTTGGATTATGATCTCGCTAGTAATAATGGAAACTGGCAATGGGCGGCTAGGTCGGGATGTGATGCGGCCCCTTATTTCAGGGTATTTAATCCCAGTCTGCAAACGGAGCGATTCGACAAAGAAAATATTTACATCCGAAAGTGGGTACCAGAGCTGGGTACAGCGGATTATCCACCACAAATAATTGCCCATGACACGGCACGAAAGCGCGCGTTGGAAGTCTACGGTGCTGCGTTGAAAAATAAATGAAAAAGGTCCGGAACTTCCGGACCTTTTATCTTAGTTAGTTTCTTGCTTTTCCTGCTGCCATCATCAGCGCATCTACGGCTGCATGTCCCTCTTTGCCAAGATCTAAGCTGAAGTTATTCACATACAGATCAATATGTTGGCGCATCACTTGTTCATCCATTTCCTGTGCATGTGATTTCACATAATCAGACAATACAGGATATTCACCGTATGCATGCTGGAGGCTCTGATGGATCAGTTGATCCAAGGCAGCGCGTTTTTCGGCGTCGATATTCTTTTTGATGAAGATGCCGCCCAATGGAATAGGATTACCAGTAGTTTGTTCCCAGTATTCGCCCATATCCATCAACTTTTTGAGTCCTTTCAACTGATAAGTGAAACGGTTTTCGTGGATGATCACGCCGGCATCGGCTTCTCCGTTAAGTACTGCATTTTCGATTTCTGAAAACACCATGATCTTTTTCAGCTTTGCTTCTGGGAAAGCAATGGAGAAGAGGAGGTTAGCCGTGGTATTTTCACCAGGGATGGCGATGGTTTTGTTTTTAATATCATCCAGGGAGATATTGTCTCTCGCGATGAGCAGTGGCCCACAGCCGCGACCAAGTGCGCTACCACTGTTCAGGAGTTCGTATTGATCCCTTACTTTCAGGTATACGGCAAATGAGAGTTTAGTAACATCGAGTTTGCCTTGAATAGCCCAATTGTTGAGGGTTTCTACATCTTCCAGGTTCGTGTCGAAAGTAAATCCGTTCGTATCAATCTTATTATTCACCATGGCATCGAAGATGAAAGTATCATTCGGGCATGGAGAAAAGCCAAGCGTTAAATGCATATATCAAAAGTTTTTAATTGCAACAGCATAATGTTCTGTCAATTGCTGAATGGTATTGGTCAGCGTTTCATTGAGACTTTTCACGGCCTGTGGTATCTGCCATTTGCTTTTGTCCCTGACTTCCACGTAGTTGGAAAGGCTACGTAGTTGAAGGAAAGGAATATTTTGTTCTAGGCAGGCAAAATGAAATGCGGCACCTTCCATGCTTTCCACTTCCGGCTGGTATTTGGCTTCCAAACGAGCGATGGTAGGGGCACTGCCGCTTACCAGGTTCACAGAAACGCCTGTGGCAGCGGGTAGTTCGATGGGCAAAGGCCATGAACTGAAATTGTTTACCAAGCTGATCCCTGTAAAGGGCCGTTGGTCTGGCTGCCAGAGGTTTATATCAAATAAATCTTTAAACTGATCATTATCTTCCGCACCTAGATCTGCGAGGTATTCCTTTTCAATGGCTACAACGCTGCCCAGTGGCCAATCTTTCCGAAAAGTTCCTCCAATACCCGCCTGAATGGCGACATGGGGTGTATGGAGCGACAGGTATCTCCCTAAACTATAGGCGGTATGCATCATACCTATACCCGCAATGAGGATATCTATTTCGCAAACAGATAATCGGTATTTATGATTTGAAACCTGTTGGCTATTATGCTCCAGGAACTGCAGGAATGGCTGGATTTCCAGTGTGGTAGCTGCTGTGACCAGTATTTTCATGGGATAAATGTACGTCAAAAAAGAATGGCTGAAGTGTAAAACAATTGACAAGAATCGTGGTTATTTGGATACACTCATGGAATAGTGGTAAATTTGCGCAAAATTTATTTGCAATAATGATTTATTTAACGCGAGTAGAGAACTTTAATGCAGCGCATAAGTTGTCTAACCCGAACTGGAGTGCAGAAAAGAACGAAGAAGTTTTTGGAAAATGCGCCAATGTAAACTGGCACGGGCATAATTACGAACTGCATGTCACTATAAAAGGCAATCCTGATCCTGAAACAGGATTTGTTTTCAATGCTAAAACATTGGGAGTAATCATCAGGGATGTAATTATCGAAAAGATCGATCACAGAAATCTGAATATGGATGTGGATTTTATGGCGGGTAAATTTACTTCTGCCGAAAATCTTGCTATTGCCATCTGGGACCAGTTAGCCATGCATCTGCCATCCGAAATACAGCTACATTGCATCAAATTGTATGAAACTCCACGTATATATGTGGAATACTTTGGTGGTAAGTAAAAAGTACCATCAGACAGGCCAAGCATTTTCGAACTAAAACATATAAGGATGGCGTATCATAAGAATGACAGCTATGACGAGCAGACAACCACAGGTCTGATGGCAAACTACAAACAGTGCCTGGAATTGTTGGGAGAAGACTCGGAAAGGGAAGGTCTGGTGAAAACTCCTGAGCGTATGGCGAAAGCTATGCAATATCTTACGCAGGGCTACCAGCAAGACGCAAGGGCTATCCTCCATGGTGCTAAGTTCACGGAAGCATATAGTGAAATGGTGATTGTGAAAGATATTGAGTTATATTCCATGTGTGAGCATCATATGTTGCCTTTCTTCGGGAAAGCGCATGTAGCCTATATTCCGAATGGTTATATCACTGGTCTGAGCAAAGTGGCCCGCGTAGTAGACGTGTTTGCACGTCGTTTGCAGGTACAAGAGCGCCTGACACACCAGATCCTGGATGCTATCCAGGAAGCCCTGGAACCACAAGGAGTAGGCGTAGTTATCGAAGCACAACACCTCTGCATGATGATGCGTGGTGTACAAAAACAAAATTCGGTAACCACCACTTCTGCTTTCAGCGGTCAATTCCTACAGGAACCTACCCGTTCGGAATTCCTTAAACTGATCGGTAGATAGGAATGATCCCTTCCCTCATCACCTTTTTTAGGGGCTGACCAAAAAGTCAGGTAATCAGCGAGGCGTTACCGCTATCTGGCAATATAAGTTGACACCTTCGGTGTCAACGTGCGGAGTTCCGCGCTGCGCGCGGGTTGCTGCCGCAGATATTGTAAAGATGCTGCATTGACTTTGTGGTCAGCCCCTAATTTGTATATTTGAAATAATTTTTATTTGATATTCATCTTAATAAGATAACCAAAATGAAGCATGCTTTCGTATTTCCCGGACAAGGTTCACAGTTCCCGGGAATGGGCAAAAACCTGTATGACACCAATGCCAAGGCTAAAGAGCTGTTCGAGCGCGCCAATGAAATCCTGGGTTTCCGTATTTCCGATATTATGTTCTCCGGAACAGAAGAAGATCTGAAGCAAACTAAAGTTACGCAGCCTGCCGTATTCCTGCATGCCGTAATTGGTTTCCTTTGCACAGAGCATGGCCAGCCAGACATGGTTGCAGGTCACTCTCTGGGAGAATTCTCTGCCCTGGTAGCTAATGCCACTCTGTCTTTCGAGGAGGCCCTGAAACTGGTAGCCATCCGTGCCAATGCTATGCAAAAGGCATGTGAGCTGCAACCTTCCACTATGGCCGCTATCCTCGGTCTGGAAGATGCAAAAGTTGAAGAAATCTGTGCTGCCGTTACCGCTGAAACCGGCGAAGTAGTAGTAGCTGCAAACTATAACTGTCCTGGTCAGTTGGTAATTTCCGGTTCTATTAAAGGAATTGAAATTGCTTGCGAAAGAATGAAAGCTGCTGGTGCAAAACGTGCGCTGGTACTGCCTGTAGGTGGTGCTTTCCACTCTCCGCTGATGGCTCCTGCCAAAGAAGAACTGAAAGCAGCTATCGAAACAGCTACTTTCAACACACCTAACTGCCCTGTATACCAGAACGTAGTGGCTAAAGCCGTTACCGAACCTGCTGAAATCAAACAAAACCTGATTGATCAGCTAACCGGCGCTGTAAGATGGACACAATCCGTACAAGCAATGGTAGCCGATGGTGCAGGCGAATTCACCGAAGTAGGCCCTGGTAAAGTATTACAGGGACTGGTGCAGAAAATTCACAAAGAAACCGTGGTAAACGGCATCGAGAATAAATAATCTGGCGCCAGCGCCACCTAATCCAAAAAGGGGAATCGATATCACTGATATCAATTCCCCTTTTTTTCGTCGTCCATACCCAGTGGGCAAGGAGCCTTATTTTTTGATTTAAATCGACATAATCATTTCATACTGGCTCAGGTAATTCGTCATGCCGGCTTTTTCCAAGAAAGCGGCCATGCCATCTACCTTTTCCTCGATATTAATGATGGTGAATGTTCCTTGGAGGGTGGTGGCCACATGTTGTAACAAGGCACTACCAATTCCTTGGCGTCTGTATTTCGGAGCTACCGCCATATTACGTATACGCTTTGTGGGGGTATTGACACTAATGAAACCTGCTACTTCCCCGTTTACATGGGCTTCCCAGGTAACAGTGGTGACTTCCCGAATAATACTTCCTGGAAGATTGCTCCAGGACGGCTCCATGTCCATAAACAGGGAATATAAAGCCCAGTTGGGCTCCGGCTGTTGTACTATTTCGATGATGGGATTCATTGGCCCGGATAAGTTGATGTCTCCCTTAAAACATTGAAAAAAACGTTTTTTCTCAAAGCCGGTCTTTTCGTAGGTCTTGACAGCAGGTGTATTGGACGTGATCACTTCCAGCTTCAACGAGCGGATACCCTGCTCTTTGTAGCTAGGGATAAAGGTATCATACATTTTCCGGACGAGTTGCTGTCCGCGGAAATTGGGAATAACGCCTGTTCCGCCATTGTACAGCATTAACGGATTCGTGTCATCGTCTGGGCCTTGTAAGATAAAACCGGCCAGCTCATTACCATTGAAAGCGCCTATAGAGAAATGCCGCTGGAGGTTTTCCAGTTTCATTTTCTCTTCCAGTACAGCGTTGGTTAGGTGAAACGGAACGACGTAGTCACTGAAAGCCAGGTTGAACGTATTACAGATCTTGTCAGTAGCTTCGTTGTTCAGGTTTCTGAAATCGTTGAGAATGTTCATAACAATATGGATATACTCAATATTAAAGAGGAAATATATACGAAAAGCAGGGATTGTTATGAACGGAATTAGTGCTGCATTTCAATGCTGACATTAATCCACTCTGGATCGAATTTCGCTTGGAATTTTTTATAGAAATTGATAGCAGGTTCATTCCATTCCAATACCTGGAAAGTGATGCCACAGAACTGTTTTTCCTTTGCTTCCTGAAAGAGTTGATGGAACAACATCTCCCCAATTTTCTTCCCTCTCCATTTCTCTGTAACAATGAGATCTTCCAGGTATAAACGGCTACCTTTCCAGGTAGAATAGCGAACGTAATAGAGGGCAAAACCTGCGATAAATTCTTTCCCATCCACTTCTGTAACCGCCACAAATGCCTTCCATACTGGGTTCGGACCGAAACCTTTTTCTTCAAAGTGTTCCAAGGTTACCGTCACTTCTTGCGGCGCGTTTTCATATTCCGCCAGTTCCCGAATAAGTTCCAGCAAGCGCGGACAATCTTCTTTTCGTGCAACCCTTACCGTGATATTTTCCATATAGGTCTAATTTTCTAATGTATCTGCGATTTGTTTGAAGAGATCGGGCCACCAGTCTATCTTTCCCCATTGTTTTCCCAGTCGTACAATAACGGCCTGTTTGCGGGGACAAACATAAATAAACTGTCCTTTGACGCCCAACGCAAAGTAATCAAAATTGTGCGGATCTACCTGGTATCCCCACCAGAGATAGCCATAGTAGCCATGTGGCGCCGCGCTCCACTTGCATAAAGGGGGCGACATCCGGTTCATAAACCGCTTGGTATCTGCTTTTTCAGCCGGAGGCTGTACGGAAGCTTGTATCCAGTTGGCCGGAATAATTTGTTTTCCGTTCATGTGGCCGTTTTGGAGATATAGTTGCCCGAATTGTGCAAATGCCCGCGCCGTAGTGTTGAAGCCACTTTCCATTTTTGCGAAGCCCGACTGCTGGCTGTCTGTACTCCAGGTGGCGGGCGCCTCCGCGCCCATTGGTTGCCAGATGCGTTCACTGAGGTATTGTGCTGCCGGCATGCCAGTGGTTCTTTCCAGGATCAACCCCAATAGCAACAGGTTATAATTGCAGTAGTGATAGGCTGTTCCAGGGGTATATTCTAACTTGGCTTTGAGGGCGCTTTTTCGAAGGTCTAAGCCGTAATAAACAAGACCATCGTCCGACCAGGGAGTGACGCCTTCCCGGTATTGGAGGCCGGATCTCATCTCTAGCAAATGTGCGATCGTAATATCCCGGTATCCCTGGCGGTCAAATTCCGGCAGATATACTGCAATGCTATCTTGTATACTTGCTATAGCTCCTTCTTGGATGGCAATACCTATCAGCGCTGATGTGATCGATTTGGCAATGGAAAAGGAGGTATTGATGGAATCGGCATGATAGCCATTGAAATATTGTTCCGTAATGATCTTTCCATGTTGCAATATTAGGAAGGCAGTAGTGCCGGAATGGGTGAGTAAAGTAGTAGGATTGCCGGAAACTGCCGCCCCTCGAAATTTCCAATGCCATTGCGGTGGGAGGGGATACCTTGGGCCGTACTCCAGCAAGGTTTTATTCGGGCCGTTATGGACCGGGAAATGGGGAAACCGCTGGTAGTCGGTAATACGGGGGATATTCCAGCATATACATCTGTACAGATAAGTAAAGGAGTAGGGCATAGTGATGATTGTTTTGTAAATTGTTTCCATTTTCTGGCATTTGAAATCATGCAAAAAAAATGAAGGAACTCCTGCAAAAATATACAGCCTATAATCATTGGGCAAACAACGAAATAGTGACAGCTTTATTAAAATTGCCCCCTGAGCAGTCGGAACAGGAGCTGGGAGGTAGTTTCGGCACATTGAGAGACACGGTACTGCATATATGGAATGCAGAAAGTGTTTGGTATCAGCGTTTGATACTGGTGGAAAAGCCAGTAAGACCGGGAGATAACTACACTGGGGCCTTCGCAGATGCTTGCTCCGCCTGGGTTCGGCAATCCAAGCAGTTGGCCGACTGGGTGGCTGCTGCCACTCCGGCCAGATTGGGCCACGTGGTGGCTTTTACCCGCCAGAAGAATGAACATTATAAGATGCAAGTAGAAGATATTTTGATGCACGCCTGCAACCATAGCACCTTTCACCGGGGGCAGATTGTCCATATGTTGCGCCAGTTGGGAATAAAAAAAGTACCATCTACTGATTTCAATCGTTATACTAATAAGATTTAGTTCATTTTAATATTCATTATATTATTTTTGAACACATATTTTCAGGACAATCGTATAGTATATGAATGCGGCTTCTTTTTATAGTAAGGTACCCAGGCATCTGGTAGCAGTAGACTGTATCATTTTCGGCTTTGATGAAGGTAAGCTGAAGTTACTGGTAATAAAGCGTAAAGTGGCGCCAATGGCGGGAGAATGGTCGCTGGTAGGTGGATTTGTGCAGACAGATGAAAGTACTGATGATGCCGCGGCCAGGGTATTGAAACTGACCACAGGGCTGGATGATATTTATATGGATCAGTTGCATTGTTATGGAGAGGTGGCCCGGGATACTGGCGCCAGGGTAATTTCTGTAGCATATTACGCGCTGATACGCATCAAGGATCATGATAAGCCGCTGGCCCAGGAACATGGCGCACACTGGCTGGAACTGGAGAATATGCCTGAACTCATTTTCGACCATAAGAAAATGATCGAGGATGCATTGGTAAAACTCCGCGATAATGCACAATTCCATCCAATTGGATTTGAACTGCTGCCGGAAAAATTCACCTTGTCTCAACTACGCTGTCTGTATGAAGAGATCTATGGTCGTACATTGGATAAGCGTAACTTCCGTAAAAAGATATTATCCCTCGATGTAATGGAGAAGCTGGAAGAGAAGGATAAAACTTCCAGTAAGAAAGGAGCGCATCTCTACCGCTTTGATGCCGATAAGTACGATCAGTTAAAACGAAAAGGTCTCGTTTTCGAAATTTAAATTTCGTTCTCCATATAATCTGTTCATTGTCTTTCTCAGTTGTTCATTTTGTTCATTTTTGTTTACATGGAAATGAACAGTTGTTCTACTGCGATTTTCGCGATTTTTTGACTATTTTGGGTCATGCAATATGCATGCATGACTGAGTTGTATCCATATCTGAAAAAATTTCCGATTATACTTTTGCTACTGATGATGGCCCTACGATCGAAGGCACAGACTGCCGACATTGTTAGGCTACGTAAGGCATTAGAGCAAACCAAAGATAGCATCGCTTATGTAGACGGACTGAACAGACTGGCAACATTATACCAGGCTTGTCAGTTGGATAGCTGTGGCGCATATGCCAATAAGGCCGTGAAACTGGCTAGTAGTGTGAATTACGACGCCGGTCTTGTCACTGCGTTGAGAAATATGGGTAGCTATTATGCCTTTAAACCCAACCGTTACCTTTCCTACATATTTTATAATGAAAGTCTGACTGCCGCTAGAGCAGCAGGAGATTCAGCCAGTGTGGCCATGAATCAAATGAATATTGCCATATACCATCAATTTCTTGGTCAGCGTCAGGAGGCAGTGCATCTGATGGATACAGCCTTGAAGCGGGTGAAAGAAGTACACAACGATTCCCTCCGGGCATTGGTGCTGGCTAATTATTACATCATGCATGCCGCAGATACTGGCGTCAGCACACATCTAGCTGCTGTTGCCGCTCTAGACGAAGCCGCTGATGTCGCTAATAGATATCACGATTTCCGAGAGGTATTGTATACACGACTGTTGCACGCCAATGAAGAGGCGCAAGCAGGCCATCTGAAAGAGGCTTTTCATAGTATAGACAATGTGATAGATACCGCTGCAGTAGCAGGACTCAACTATATGGCGCTATATGGTAGTTTGCAAATGGCAGGATATAAATCGGCATTGAAACAGCCTGATAGCTTGGTGTATTACAACAAGGCATTGGATTATGCATTGAAAGGTGGCTATGGTGGGCTGATGCGACAAACACTCATCAAGTTGTACGAACACAGTATGCACCAGGGAGATACAGTACATGCTGATTATTATGCTGGCTTGCTAAAACAAGTACTACTGCAAGAAGAGGATACCCGTAAATCAGGAGCTGCTATTTTTATGGATTTTGCGGCTACAGATCGCCGGCTCGATTCACTAAAAATGCAACATTTATATCAACGAAAAGTATTAGCTACAAAAAGTACGGAGAACATCTTCTGGCGATACTTTTTGATATTCTTGTTAGTGATGTTGATTCTTCTAACATCATTATTGATCCATCTTTTTCAAGCGTATCGTGTCTCCCGTAATAATTCTCGTAAACTCGCTTTTATGCAACGGGAGCTGAATGAAAGAACAGAACAGTTGAAGATCAATGATGATTTTAAAAATAAATTGATTTCGTTGATTGCGCATGATTTTCGTAGTCCGTTAAATAATATTATCAGCATCAGCAATTTTGTAGAGGAAGACACGATTTCCTTGGACGATGCCAAGGATATGATTTTACAGGTGGATGTGCGGGCCAAAACAACGCTGCAAGTCTTCGATGGTATACTGCGATGGATGCATACACAGCTCAGTGGATTTGTATATCAGCCAATACCCTGTGTGGTAAAGAATCTTATCGGTGCTACAATTTCCACTGTGCATCTGTTAGCTGAAAAGAAGTTACAAATAGAGCTCAATATCGATGAAGATCTTAAGGTAATGGCGGATTATGAAATGTTACAGTTTGTGCACCGTAATTTTTTACATAATGCAGCTAAATTCACTCCAGATGGAATGACTATAACGGTAACGGCTATACGTGAAAATGATATGATAAAAGTGGCTGTTATAGATGAAGGTAGTGGAATAGATGCGACCGTGTTGCCCAACCTGTTTTCAGTAGAACAAACTACGGCGGCTAAAGGCCGTAAGCATAAAGGAGCGGGTGTTGCGCTCATTATTTGTAAAGATTTTATTGAGAAGATGAATGGCCATATCGGAGCAGAAAATAACAGTGAGAAAGGAGCGACCTTTTTTTATAGTCTGCCTGCTGCGCCTACAACCTGATAATTATGGTATTGCCTGTAAAATATAGCTATGTTTTGTGGATAGGATGCCTCCTGTTTGGATGCATACAGGTATCCTATGCCGGAACGCCTCGTCTGTCCAATAAAATGACAAGGGAGGAAATCTATCAACTGGCGAAAACCACTGATACCGCGAAAGATAGTATCAACTACCTGGAGTACCTGTTGAAACAACGCGCAGGAGCATCACTTGCGATGAAAAACAAATTGCAACAGGAGGCGATTCAGCAGAAAATACAGGAGAAAAAAAATACACAATTATTAACAGCAGGTGTGATAACTGTCACCCTATTAATGGTGATGCTTATCCTTAGTAGGTATTTTCATTTCCGTAGATCCAAGCGCCAGGAGGAAGAATTGACAAAAGGATATGCGGATATTTCTGAAAAAAATACAGCACTTAAGTCGCTGGATGAATTTAAGAATAAGCTGATTACTATTATTGCCAATGATTTTAGAGAACCGTTACAACAGATCACCACAGTAGCAGATGAGTTGAGCAGTGGACATATGAGTCGAGAAGAAATGCTAACTGCGATGAGGCGCATCGGAGAATCATCTCATAGAACATTAGAGGTATTTGAGAATGTGTTGCGCTGGATAAAGTTGCAACTCGCAGGGTATGTTTATACGCCAGGAGTTTGTAAAGTCGGAGAGGTGATGGAACAGGTGATCCCTGGCGTGTTTACACCGGAAACTAGTTCTTCATTATCTGTAGTGGATCGTATCCCGGATGACACAGAAGTATATGCCGATTATGAAATGTTGCAATTTGTTAGTCGACATATCCTGATAGCGGCGCATCGCAATGCCGTAGCAGATAGTTTGATTATCATGGATGCATGGCCAGATGAACACTTGATTTATATTTCTGTAGCCATCGATGTAGGCAAGAACGGGACGGATATTGCCGAAGGAATGTTTGCATGGCAGCGGGATATACGTGCATTGGGAATGGCTGTGAGTCGCGACTTTGCCATTCGCATGCGTGGCGATATCCAAGTAGAGGCAGGGGGAGATCGATATATTACTATTACATTGGCTTTACCAGTAGCATTGTAGCCCTATATCACAGTTCAGCCAACCTATATTTGTTATCAAATGGTAATGGTTGTTATTTCAAATAATTGTATTTTTATTGGATAGTTATCGTCGTACCATCCCCGTAAATGCCATATCAACTGAGTAGAATTCCGTATTCACGTAATCACTCATTTTTATGCGTAAATCACTGTCCCTTTTTCTGTTATCACTAGCATTAATCTTTTTGTTGCTGGTATCTCTGTTTTTCTTTGGGTACAAGGTACACCAGACCAGTGCTCATCGTTTGCTGAATGCAACAGATACCTTGATGTTGGAGAATCCTGGTATTCGTTTAATGGACTCGGCATTGTTTGTATTAAACGATGCTGAGAGTAATTTCCGTTTATATACGGTCATGTATAAACGTAAAAATCTGGAAGTTTTTTCAGCGGAACTAGGTACTGTTTTATCCCTCGTAGATTCTATTAGTCATGGTTTTGCGATCGCTGGACCCGATGCACATTTTGATTCCCTGATCAGGCAGAAGGAAGATATATCCGGTAGGATAGGTACCCTGAAAAAGAATACAGATGCCGCGCTGGCCGGCACTTTAAAAAATGACCTGTTAGAGCGGCTGCTTAGTGGTATTAAGCAGTATAACATGAGTCAGATTAAAAAGGAAAAAGTAACGATAGACACGGTCAATGTAGCCCAAGCGCCTGCACAAGTGGCAAAGAAAGGGTTATTTAAAAGACTGGGAAATGCGCTCTCCAACAAGAAAGGCAGCGATACCGTTAAATCACAGATTAAAATCCTAGTGAAAACAAAGGATGGCCGTGTGATTGATAAAGAAAAGTATGATGCAGAGCAATTGAAAAATGTAGTAACTGGTGTCAATGATTACTATAAAACGATGCTGCGCAAGCAGTTGGCAGACCGGTTGAAAATTAACCAAGAGGAATCGGCCTTGGTAACTACCAATGTTGCCATGATGAATGAAATGAAGGAACTCCTGATAGCGTTGCGCTCATTTGCAGAAATGCAGGGACGAGAAAAGAAGAAAGTAGCCCATGGCATTGTTACAGGTAGTACACAGGAAATGATATCGATTGTAGGGATAGGATTGATTGCATTACTGATGTGTCTTGTGGGGATAGCCGGTGCTGCATGGATTATCCGAAAAAACAACCATCTGTTGAAACAGGGGAAGTTATGGGCAGAAGAACAAACCCGCATCAGAACGGACTTCCTGAATAATATGAGCCACGAAATGCGTACACCATTGAACTCTGTGGCTGGGTTTACAGAGCAATTATCTTTTACACAATTAACAGGTGAACAACAACGCATTGTACACTCCATTGAAACCTCCACCAATATGCTCATACAGGTGGTGAACGATGTACTGGACTTCTCCAAATTGGAGCAGGATTATATTCCATTGACCCTACAGGATTTTGTTCCTTACCAGGTATTCAATGATGTAGCGGATATGATGCGGATACAGGCCATGAAGAAGCATTTGGAATTTAGTGTCAGCTTTGAAGGCGATAAGAATGGACAAGCAAATGGCGACATCTTTCGATTGAAACAGATTATGCTCAATCTGATAAGCAATGCAGTGAAATATACAGATAAAGGATCGATCACTGTATCCGCCACCTTAGCCCCTCATGAAGATAAAAACTGGCTATTTGAAATGCGGGTGACTGATACCGGAGAAGGCATTAGCCCAGAAGCGCAAATGCACCTCTTTGAACGTTTTTATCAAACAGATAGCGCCCGGAGAAAAGGGAAAGGAACTGGCCTAGGACTCGCTATTACCAAACGATTGGTAACTATGCAAGGAGGAGATATTACCGTGACGAGCGAGGTGAATAAGGGCACTGAATTCGTTTTTCGGATTCCTTATGAGCGGGTGAATGTTCCCCTGATGGTGCCGAATAATATCAAAGATGTAAGCGAAGCCACAGGCGCCACTATGGAAGGCCGTTATATATTGGCAGCAGACGATCAGGAAATGAACCTGTTGTTATTGAAAATGATATTGACCCGCTGGAAATGTCGGTTTGATATGGCTACTAACGGCGCGAGTGCTTTGGAGTTGTTTCGGCAGTACCGTTATGACTATGTGTTATTGGATTTGCAGATGCCAGAGATGAGTGGGTTAGAGGTGATAGAAGCTATTCGTAAGGATAGTGATCCGGAAAAGGCGTCGGTGAAAGTATTTGCGCTAACGGGTAATATCAATCCAGAAGAGGAACTAAGGTTCAAAAAAGCCGGATTTAATGGTTGGTTATTGAAGCCATTCCGGGAAAAAGATATTTACAAGGTAATTACGGAGTCGTCTATGAGCGCTGAATGACCCCATTGAGGGAGGCATAAAGAAAATAAGAAGGGATGCGGTATGCATCCCTTCTGTATAATGAAATCAAACATTTTTTCTGAACGTCGGTTAGATTTTATCCCCGTCGTAGGCCCATTTGATGTAGCTGGAGCCCCAGGTAAAGCCACCACCGAAAGCAGCTAAAATCAGGTTGTCACCTTTTTTCAGTTGTTTTTCGTAATCCCAGAGGCAGAGTGGAATAGTACCGGCGGTAGTATTACCATATCTGTGGATGTTCATCATTACTTTCGCATCTGGCAGTTCAATGTACTGAGAGGTAGCGTTGATAATGCGTTTGTTGGCTTGGTGAGGAACGAGCCATGCGATATCGTTTGCAGTAAGGTTATTACGTTGCATGATATCTTTGGCTGCTTCGGCCATGTTGGAAACGGCATATTTGAATACCATTTTACCTTCTTGGTATACGTAGTGTTCGCGGTTTGTAACGGTTTCAATGGAAGCTGGTTTCACAGAGCCACCGGCTTTCATGTGCAGGTATTCTCTACCATGACCGTCGCTTTTCAGGATACTGTCTACCAGACCATATCCTTCTGTATTTGGTTCGAGCAAAACACCGGCAGCGCCATCACCGAAGATGATGCAGGTAGTTCTGTCAGTATAGTCGATAATGGAACTCATTTTATCTGCACCGATCACCATTACTTTCTTGTAGCGGCCGCTTTCGATGAAGCGTGCGCCTGTATCCAGTGCATAGAGGAATCCAGAGCAGGCAGCGCTGATATCGAAACCAAATGCATTTTTAGCACCGATTTTATCAGTAACTACGTTGGCTGTAGCGGGGAATGTCATGTCGGGAGTAACTGTAGCTACAATGAGCAGCTCAATATCTTCCGGAGTAATACCTCTTTTCTTGCAGATTTCCAGTGCCACAGGTACGCACAGATCGGAGGTACCTTTACCTTCACCCTTCAGGATTCTTCTTTCAGAGATACCAGTACGGGTAAGTATCCAATCATCTGTTGTGTCGACTAATTTCTCCAGCTCCTTATTGGTAAGAACGTAATCAGGAACATAGCCACCCACCGCTGTAATAGCGGCCGTAATTTTATTCATATGAATTAAATATGTGTTTAAATCGAGGCGTAAAAATACGACATCTGGCAATATTTCCTAAAAAAGTCGAATATGATGCAATCTAAGGGATTGACAATCCGTTAAAAGTTAGCATCTTTGCCGGTATCCGGGAAATGTGAATATTAAACATTTTCCATAAGTTTCATTAAATTACTGAACCTTTACCTTCTATGATTGCTTATTTGTCTGGAAAATTGGCTTACAAATCCCCTGCTCTGGTGTATATTGATGTAAATGGGGTCGGTTATGAAGTCCAGATAAGTTTGAATACATATTCCCGTATTCAGGACCTGGAATCCTGTAAATTGCTAACCTGGCTGCATATTAAGGAAGATGGTCATACCCTGTATGGTTTTTTTGAAGAATCTGAGAAAAGCCTGTTCCTGCTGCTAATAAGCGTTTCTGGAATCGGCGCCAACACGGCCCGTATGATGTTATCTTCTCTTCAACCGGAAGATATTACCAGGGCTATTTTGATGGAAAATGAGAAAATGCTCGAAAGCGTTAAAGGCATTGGCGCCAAAACTGCTAAACGCGTGATCCTCGAGCTGAAAGACAAAGTGAAGAAAGGAAAAGAAAATCCTATACATTTATCTCTGCCGGTAGACAATACTATCCAGGAAGATGCGTTAAATGCACTGGTTACTTTGGGTATTGCTCGAAACATGGCGGAATCGGCAATTACAAAAGTGATGAAAAATGAACCACTATTGCAAAACTTGGAAGAGCTGATAAAGAAAGCCCTGAAAAGTTTATAATTAATGTTAATACCTCTATAAAAACCTATTTTTCTTGGCAAGTAAGAAACCTTTTGGTGTTTTTGCGGTACTAGGAATTGTATCTTTTATCATTGTTGACACTGCCGCCAGGGACCGATCAGGAGGAATGCATTTGAATGCAGCTGTAAACGAAACCCGGGCGCCGGAAAGGGATTCACCCCCACCGGCTGTAACAATCCCGGATTCAACCAAAACGAAAAAAGATACCTTGAAATATCCCTTGCAGGACAGACGTGGCCCCAGTATTACTGATCCTACGTCCAAAAATGCATTGGATCTGAAGGACCCTGCTAACATCAACAAAACTGTCGAATACGACCCTGTTACCAAACAATACACGGTTACCGAAAAAATCGGTAATCAGTATTATCGTAACCCCACTTATATGAGTTTTGACGAATTCTATAAGATGCAGGCTGCGCAAAGTGAACAGAACTACTGGCAAAAAAGAGCCAGCACCCTGGGCAATCTTAACCAGAAAGGTAACGGGCCAACCATGTACAACGGAAATAACCTGTTCGACAGGATTTTCGGCGGCAGCAAAGTGGATATCATCCCACAAGGTAGCCTCGACCTCACCTTCGGCTACCAAGGCCAAAATATTAAGAACCCCGTTCTCGTAGAACAAGCCCGCAAAAATGGCGGGTTTAACTTCGATATGGGTATCAATATGAACGTGACAGGTAAAATTGGAGATAAACTCAAAATTATCACCAACTATAACACCCAGTCCGCATTCGATTACGAAAACCAAATCAAACTCGAATATACCGGCTACCAAGACGAGATTATCAAGAAAATCGAAGCTGGTAACGTTAGCTTCCCGCTCCGTAGCTCCCTGATTTCCGGGGTGCAATCGCTGTTTGGGGTGAAAACACAATTACAGTTTGGCCGACTGACAGTGACCTCTGTATTGTCCAACCAGAAATCCCAGAAACAAAACCTTCAACTGAAAGGAGGGACCATGGTGCAGGACTTTAATATCAGAGCCGATGAGTATGAAGACAACCGACATTTCCTCCTGTCACAGTTCTTCAGGGATACGTTTAATTACGCGATGGCTAAACTCCCTATCATCCAATCATTAGCCACTATCACTCGCTTAGAGGTTTGGGTAACCAATAAAACCGGCGTCACCACACAAACCCGCGATATCGTGGGTCTCATGGATATCGGTGAATACAAACCTTATAACTCAGGGATCTCCGTCCTCACCAGTTCCCATCTGCCGGATAATGGGGTCAATGATCTCTACCCGCGACTGATCAATGATCCAAGCAGTAGAGCCACGGGAACAGCCGTATCGCGATTACTCGCCCTAGGATTGCAACCCGTCTCGGAATTTGAAAAAACATTCGCCCGCAAACTCGATTCTACGGAGTACACGGTGAATAAACAATTAGGTTTCATCTCCCTAAACCAACAATTACAGCCAGACGAAGTACTGGCTGTCGCCTTTCAATATACCTACAACGGAAAGGTATACAAGGTAGGGGAGTTCTCCCAGGACGTACCGCCAGATCAGAACAATTCTGCCAATCAACCGGTACTCTTCCTGAAACTCCTGAAAGCTACTTCCGCCAGACCAGCACTCCCTATCTGGGACCTGATGATGAAAAACATCTATAACACCGGCGGTTATGCACTGAATAAAGAAGATTTTAAACTGGATGTCTACTATAAAGACCCTGGTGCGGAAGGCAGACCTCCAAGCGATAAACGTTATATCCCAGATGCACAAGGCTCTTATGCCGGCGCACCGATCATCACCATCCTGAACCTCGACCGTCTCAACAACCAAGGGGACCCTCAGCCAGATGGGGTATTCGACTACGTGGAAGGATATACGATCAACTCCATGAACGGCCGCATGATGTTCCCAATGCTGGAACCTTTCGGCGCTGGCCTCAAAAAAGCATTCAACGGAGATATAAACCTGGAAAAACAATACCTGTACAATGTGCTGTACGACTCCATTAAAGTGGTGGCGCAACAGTTCCCACAACTGAACCGGTATGTGCTCCGTGGTTCCTATAAATCCGCCTCTTCATCGGAAATCAGCCTGGCACCAAATATTCCGCCAGGATCTGTAACCGTAACTGCTGGCGGACAACTACTCCGCGAAAACGTGGATTATATCATCGACTACAACCTGGGCCGACTGAAAATCATCAATGGTGGCGTATTGAATGCAGGTGTTCCCATCAATGTTCAATATGAGAACAATTCCCTCTTCGGACAACAGGTCCGAAACTACTTCGGAACACGCTTCGACTACCTGGTGAATGATAAACTCAGTTTAGGCGGTACCGTGGTTCGAATGAGCGAACGACCTTACTACCAGAAAGTCAACTACGGCGACGACCCTATCAAAAACACCATGTTGGGCTTTGATGTGAACTATAACTCAGAATGGAAAGGACTCACCAAGTTCCTGAACAAACTGCCGAACTTCGAATCCAAAGCGCCGTCCAATATCATGTTTACAGGGGAGGTAGCCCGCTTATTCCCTGGTCACAGTAAACTGATTAACCAGCCCGGAAGTAAACAGGGTGTCAGCTACATCGACGACTTCGAAGGGGTGAAAAGTGGCTACGACCTGAAATTCCCTGCCACCAACTGGGCACTGGCATCTACGCCAAAAGGCGCGACAGATGCTACCGGACAAATCCTCTTCCCAGAGGCAGAATATAATAATATACTGGACTACGGTAAAAACAGGGCGAAACTGGCTTGGTATATTATCGAGCCTACCCTCCAATTGCCACAGTCGCCTAACCTGCCTGCCGGTATCGATAAAGATCAGCAGTCAGATCCCCGCGTACGCCTGGTGTACCAAAGTGAAGTGTTCAAAAATAAATCTACCGACTTCGGTCAGAGCCAGCTCAGTACCTTAGACTTGGCTTATTATCCTAAAGACCGCGGTCCGTACAACTTCACCAATAGCCCGATGTCGATGGACAGAAACGGTAAACTGCTTCGTCCACAAACCCGTTGGGCGGGTATCATGCGCGCTATCGACAATAGTGACTTCGAAACAGCCAATATTGAATACATTGAATTCTGGATTCAGGATCCATTCAACGTAATGACCAATCCTGCCGGCGGTCAACTGTATTTCAACTTGGGTAACGTTTCCGAGGATATCCTGAAAGATTCCAAGAAGTTCTTCGAGAACGGTTTGCCTAATCCGAAGGAAACCAATAAACTGGATTCTTCCAACTGGGGCCGCATTCCTAAATTCCAACAACAGATCACGCAGGCATTTGATAATGATCCCGCTATCCGCGCCTTCCAGGACGTAGGGTATGATGGTCTGCAAACAGCCGATGAACAAGTATTCTTCAAAAATTACCTGGATAGTATTGATATGAACTTCGGAGCCGGTTCCCCAATTGGACAACTGGCACACTCCGATCCTTCTAACGATAACTACAAACATTATCGTGATTATAGCAATACATCTATCCTCGGTAGGTATAAGAATTACAACAACCCTGAAGGAAACTCTCCGGCTTCCACAGGTAATTCCACTTATTCTACTGCCGCTACCAATATCCCTGAGTCGGAAGATCTGAATCATGATAACACGCTGAACGAAACAGAAGAATATTTCCAATACCGCGTTGATTTGAAACCGAACATGGAAGTAGGTAAAAACTTCCTGGTAGACAAGATCGCAGCCAACGTGAAACTGGCCAACGGTAAGGATACTATTGAAAACTGGTATCAGTTCAAAGTTCCGATCAATCAGTATAATGCGAGAGTAGGAAACATCCCCGACTTCAAGTCGATCCGCTTTATGCGTATGTTCCTGACCAACTTCCAAGACTCTATCGTACTGCGTTTTGGTAAACTAGAACTGGTACGTAGCCAATGGCGTAAATACGATTATGAACTGAAACCAGGCGATCCTATTCCATTAGATAATAACACTACCTTCAATCAGGCAGCGGTAAACATCGAAGAAAACTCTTCCCGCGAACCGATTAACTATGTGCTGCCAAATGGGGTAGTTCGTCAGAATACCATTAGTACTAACAATACCACCTTGCAGTTGAATGAGCAATCACTCTCCTTGCAGGTCTGCAATCTGAAAGATGGCGATATCCGTGCAGTATACAAAACGCTGAATATGGATATGCGTCAGTATAAGCGGATGCAGATGTATATCCACGCGGAAGCCATGCAAGGCTCCGGCGCACTTCACGATGGAGATGTGCAAGCAGTCATCCGTTTCGGTAGTGACTTTGTAAGCAACTATTACGAATATCGCATTCCATTGAAAGTGACCAATCCGCTGGTATCTGGAGGTAAAACAAATCCAAGTCTTATCTGGCCTGATTCCAATAGCTTGGATCTGCTATTGAATAATCTTACCCGACTGAAACAGCAGCGTAATATGTGCGACTCCTGTTCGCCGTTGCTGCCTTATCCGCTCACGCCTGTGAAAGACGAGCATGGTAACTATATGTCGGTGGTAGGTAACCCAAGCCTCGGTGATGCTAGAACCATGATGATCGGTATCCTCAACCCGAAAGATGACGGTATGCCGAAATGTGCGGAAATCTGGTTGGATGAATTACGTTTGGCCGATTTTGATGAGAAAGGTGGATATGCAGCCCTCGGTAGGGTAGACATTCAATTGTCGGATCTGGGTACTATCTCCGTCTCGGGTAACATGCATACCGCTGGTTTCGGAAACATAGATCAGCGCGTGAATGAGCGATTCCGAGATAACTTCCTGCAATATGACGCCGCTGCCAATCTGGACTTAGGAAAACTGCTGCCTAAAAAAGCGGCTATCTCCGTACCTGTTTATGCTGGCTATTCACAATCTGCCAGCAATCCAGAATACGATCCATATGACTTGGATATTAAGCTGAAAGATAAACTGGACCTGGCGAGAAACAGACATGAAAGGGATTCTATCCGTAAGAATGCGCAGGACTTTACCTCTATCACCAGTCTGAACTTTACGAATGTGAGGAAGTTGAAGGTTGGTAAAGGAAAGCGTCATCTCTGGGATATTGAAAACTTTGATGTGAGTTACTCCTTCTCACAGATCAACCGACATAACCCACTCATTCAAAACGATGTGCTGACCAAGCACAGAGGCGGACTGGGATATAGTTACGCAGGTGAACATCGCTATGTGGAACCATTCAAACGCTTGATCAAAACGAAGACGCATTGGTTGGATCTGGTGAAAGATTTCAACTTCAACTATGTGCCAACTATCCTCAGTTTCAGGGCCGATGTATCCCGTCAGTTCGGCGCTACGAGGGTGCGTAACGTAGGTGGAGATGTGAAGTATCAACTGCCAGAAACCTATAATAAGTATTTCACTTTCGACAGATATTATACCTTCAAATGGGATCTGACCCGCAGTATCAACGTTGAATTCAACGCGGTAAACAGAGCCCGTATCGATGAACCAGACGGACGTATCAATACTTCTGCTAAGAAAGATACTGTATGGGGCAACTTCTGGAAAGGGGGACGTACCACTACGTATATGCATAATGCAAACTTTACGTATACGTTACCAACCTCCAAGTTCCCAGCATTGAGTTGGACGAACGTGGCCGTTTCATATGGTACAGAATATCACTGGAATGGTGCTTCTCAGTTAGCGCTTTACTTGGGTAATGCGATTGAAAACTCCAATCAGAAAACCCTCACCGCTGAGCTGAAGTTCAGTGAGTTGTATAACAAGTCGAAGTTTCTGCGTGCCATCAATATGCGCAGACCTCCTTCCAACAGCAACCAGAATAATAATAATAAAGCTGGCGCCAACAATAATGCAAAAGATCCGAAGGCAACAGCGGCCAATAATCAGAACAATAACAATGCGGAAGAAGTATCCCCGTTTGTTCGTGGGGCCTTCAAAGCCTTGATGATGCTGAAGCGTGTGAGCTTCAACTTCAATGAAAATGCTGGTACGCGCATGCCTGGTTACCTGGACAGCACCAAGGTATTGGGTATGAACTGGGCTAGCATGTCGCCGGGGCTGAACTTCGTGTTGGGTTATCAGCCAGACAGGGCCTGGATGGACCGTTTTGCGAAGAAAGGTATTATCACACCGGATCCATTACTGAACCTTCAGTTCCAGCAGCAGTTTACTCAGCGCTGGGATGTACAGGCACAGTTAGAGCCGTTCAATGATCTGCGTATCGATCTGAATATGACCAAGTCATTCACGAAAACGCATGCAGAGTTGTTTAAGAAAGTGGATGATACAACCGGATTCCAACACCTGAGTCCATATGATGCGGGTGGTTTTGAGATTACTTATATCGCGGTTAAAACGTTGTTTGGCAATATTGCTACAGCGGATGGCGTGTCTGAAACCTTCAGAAGATTTGAAAGCTATCGTAATATTATCTCTCAAAGGTTAGGTGCGGCGAACCCGTATAATAAGGACCCAAGCGTTCCTTTCTACGATCCTAAAGATCCGACCTATCGTTATGGTTATACCCGATATGCGCAGGATGTGCTAATTCCAGCCTTCATGGCGGCTTATACGGGTAAGAGTCCGGAAAATATCGGCTTGTTGAAACAGGGTAATGATAATGTGAAGAGCAATCCATTCAGCAATTACATTCCGAAACCCAACTGGTCTCTCACCTATAATGGTTTATCGAAGCTGGAGCCGTTCAAGAACTTCCTGACCAATCTGACTTTGACGCATAAGTACACTGGTACGCTGAGTATGAGTTCCTTCAATACTTCCATGTATTTCGAAGATCCGCGACTGGCAGGTTATCCGGCGTTCCGAGATACCATCTCCGGTAACTATTACCCTTACTTTATGGTGCCGAACCTCACCATGACAGAGGCCTTTGTGCCATTGCTTGGTATAGATATGACCTTCAAAAGCACGCTCAACGCCAGGATTGAATTCAAGAAGTCCCGTAGCTTGAGTCTCAGTTTGGTCGACTTCCAGTTGACAGAGCTGCGTTCTACTGAGATTGCGATTGGTGGCGGTTATCGTATTCGCGGAGTGACCTTGCCTTTTGTGATTAATAAAAACGGTGGCAAACGCCTGCAGAATGACCTGAACCTCCGACTGGATCTGAGTTTCCGTGACGATAAAACCGTGAATAACCGACTGGATGCCGACCTGGTGATTCCTACCAGTGGTCAGAAAGTGATCAGGATTGCGCCTTCCATCGATTATGTAGTGAATAACCGTTTGAACCTGCGCTTCTTCTACGACCGTTCGCAGACCATTCCGGCGATATCCTCTGCATACCCGATCACCAATACTAGAGGAGGTATTACCTTCCGCTTCGTATTGTCGCAATAGTATTTATAAAGACAAAATTCTCCTGTCTGTTGTCCCTGACCTTCGGGCAGGGACAACGAAAAAGATAAAAAACGGGGCCGACGTCGTAGACATCGGCCCCGTTTTTTGATAAAATCGCGAAGCGCGGAACGCAGAAAAAAGGTATCAGAAGTCCATCATCTCTCCAGCTTGTTGTTCCCGCCCAGCGGGCAGGAACAACAAAAGAAAATTGTTTTTTTAAGGGAGACAGCCAGCCCTCATATGGCCAATACTTAAATATGATCAATGACATTTCTCATGTCTATATTTCGATTTAGGTCATATCTTTGCTCGGATTTGAAATACTTAGTAATCATATTAGTGTTTGCCGGTCTGTTACTGGAGAATTGCAGTAAGGGGCTGATTGTGCTACAATACTGGGCTAATGAGTCTTGGGTGGCACAGAACCTTTGTGAGAACAAGGATAAGCCTCAAATGCATTGTAATGGTCGTTGTCATCTTCGTAAGGAATTGGAGAAAGAGACCCAGCAAGAAAAAAACGGTAACAGTGGGAAAGAGCGTTTCGAAGTAATGTTTGTCAATGAATTACAGAACTTCCTGGAACTGCCAGAACCTAGTGTTGTAGCGCATATCGGTTACTATAACAATCCTCATCTTCCTACACCCATATTTGCGATATTCCATCCTCCTCAGTGGCTCCTCAGCTAACAACTATCTACATTCTTATTTTACCTGATTCACCATCGGGACTGCACGAAATCTTCATTTAAAATCAGCATTGCCATGCTTCACAGGGTGATGTGATGGCGCTGTATTGATATTTCTCAGTACCGACTACCTTATTGTACCCATATGAAACAATGTTGTTTACTCATCATTGCGTGTGTGGCTGCCTTATACAGTCATGCCCAGCAATTAAATGGAAGGATTGCTGATAAATCAACCAAAGAAGCATTACCTGGCGCGGTTATCAGTGTATTGCGCAATAGTAAAGGATGCGTTTGTGATGAAAAAGGCGCATTTTGCTTAACTACAGGAACGGCCGATTCCGTGCGAGTTTCTTGTGTAGGATACATCCCTCGTCAATTGCCAGTGGCGGCTGTACAAGGAGTGACTGTCATCTACCTGGAACCGATGACGGCCAACTTAAATGAAATCATCGTTTCTTCTTCCCGCGATAAGCAGTATCGTACCGATGCGCCAGTGGCCATCAGCACTATATCTCCGCAAACCTTACAGGAAACCAAGGCCACCACATTAGATCGTGTACTGAATAAAGTCAGTGGCGTTTATATGGTGGATTTGGGAAATGAACAGCATACGATGGCTATTCGTCAACCTATTGGGTATAAAAGTTTGTTTTTATACCTGGAAGACGGCATTCCCATCCGCACAGTGGGCGATTTTAACCACAACGCCCTCATCGAAATAAATATGGCGGCCCTCAGAAATATAGAGGTCATCCGTGGTCCGGCTTCTTCTCTCTATGGTAGTGAAGCTGTTGGTGGTGCGGTGAATTTCATCACATTGTCTCCTACACTCGTACCTACCGCCAAAGTACAGGCCGAAATGAGCAACTGGGGCTATAAACGCACCGATTTCAGCGCCAGTGGAACCGCTGGTAAATGGGGGGCTGTTGTCTCCGGATATTATGCTAACCAATCCAATGGCTACATGGACCACAGTGATTTTCATAAACTGGGTTTAAGCCTGAAAACAGTGTACCAAGCTAGTCCTAAAACAAAATGGACCAACGCCGCTACTTTAATCAACTATCATACAGACCAGACCGGCGGATTAGATAGCGCCCATTTTTATAGCAAAGATTATCGCAATTTCCAGACGTTCACCTATCGTGATGTACAGAGTCTGCGCATCCGCAGTACTTTGGAACAAGACTGGAATGCTACTAACAACACTTCTTTCACAGCCTTCTATCGCCATAGCGATATCGGACAAAATCCTTTCTATTCCATTAAATCCACTAGGGACCCACTGAAGGCCAGCGGCCAAATCAATAGTGATGCTTTCCATAGCTATGGTTTAATTGTACAACACAAAAAACGCTTCTCTTGGAAGGATGCGGCCTTTATTGGCGGTGCTAGCGTGGATTACAGTCCTGCTACCTATCATGCAGGCTATATCACCATCGATAAAAATGCTGCGGGATATTATACCAGTTATCAGAAAACAGATTCTGTATTGACGGATTATAAGGTAGGACTCCTGAATACTGCGGCGTATGCACAATTTGAATTATCACCAATCAATAATATGAGAGTGGTAGCAGCGGTGCGTTACGACCGTATGGATTATAATTTTGTGAATCACCTGACGCCATCCGCCTACACGGGTGCGCCTAGTGAACGCAATAACTTCAATGCCCTGACTCCTAAAATAGGGTTTACTTATAACCTGGGTAGTAATCACGGGCTGTATGCTAACTACAGCAGAGGTTTTGCTCCTCCAAATATCTCTGAGCTCTATCAAGGTGTGAAAGTGCCCGTGCTACAACAGGCTATCTATAACAACTATGAAGTTGGCGGCTGGTTGGGATTTGGACATAATAAAGGTTATGCAGATATCAGTCTCTATAACATGAGAGGTACTAATGAAATTATTAGTGTACGACAGGCAGATGGTAGCTACATGAACCAGAATACAGGCGCTACTACGCATAGGGGTATTGAATGGAATGTCAAGTACAATGTGCTGAAAAGTCTCTTTGTGCGCACTAGCGGTACTTATGCGCTGCATACCTTCGACGCCTATTTTGATGGTAATAAAACCTTTGATAACAACCGGATGAATGGCGCGCCTAATTGGATCACCAATAGTGAAATTACCTGGAGACCCGCTCTGCTGAGAGGTTTCAGATTGGGTGGCGAATGGCAGCATATCGGCAGTTACTATATGGACCCTGCTAATACCGCTAAGTACGGCGGATATGATCTCTTCAATCTGCGCGCTGGATATGGTTTCAAAGGCTTTGAATGCTGGATTAACTGTATGAATGTAGGCGACAAACTATATGCCACTACAGCAGAGAAATCTGCATATGGCGTTACTTACCGTGTAGGGCCACGACAAACATTCAACTTTGGTATTGCATATACGTTCACTGGAAAAAAATAGAAAAATGAGTTCGCAGTTATTCAGGTATATTATGGCAGTTTGTCTCATCGCACTGCTGGGGGCTTGCAGCCAGCGGAGCAAAGAGGATAAATCGGGCATCCGGTTTTTATCCCATGGGACCAATGCATCTTGTCCTTACGTTACCCGCGATACCGCTGGCAATACCGTAGTGAGCTGGGTAGAAACCGACAGTGCTAGCAATACTGGCGTTATGTATTATGCAGTAACTAACGATGATGGTTATACGTTTTCTGAGCCTAAGAAAATCAGCAGTACTACTGGGGTTTATCCACATGATGAAAATCTGCCTAAGTTGCTGTTTAAGCCGAACGGTACTGTGATTGCTTTGTTTGGTACGGAGCAGCATGATCCAAGGAATAAGTATGCCGGTAAAGTGATGTATTCACAGTCATTCGACGGTGGCCATCATTGGGAAGCGGCGGTACCTTTAGTAACGGATACCGCCGGCTATGATCAGCGTTATTTTGATATAGCGCTGTTGCCGGATGGAGAGGCCGCTGCTATATGGTTGGATAACCGTAAGGAAACGGCTGCGGAAGGATCTACATTATATTTTGCCCGTACCAGTGGCCGGGAGGGATTCCAATCTGCGAAGCCCGTTGTCGAAACTGTTTGCCAATGTTGCAGAACCAAGCTGCTGGTAGATAAAAAAGGAGTTATCCACATTGTGTATAGAGATATTATCAACGATTCTATTCGGGATATGGTGCATCAGGTATCGGCAGATGGAGGTAAAAGCTTTTCAGCGCCTGTTCGTATCAGCGCAGACAATTGGGTGGTGAATGGTTGTCCGCATACAGGTCCTACCCTTGTTGCAAACGACCACGGACTCCACTTTGCCTGGTTTACAATGGGCCATGGGAAAGGTGTTTTTTACTGCCAGTCGCTCGATAACGGGAACACCTACACGCAAAAGGAATCCCTGAGCACTGCGCCAATGGCCAAGCATCCGCAAATGACCATCGATAAGAAAGGGGAGGTTTACATCACCTGGGATGAGCCTGTGAAAGTGGGAAATGATTATAATAGCCGGGTGGCGTTTCTACATAAATCAGCGGATGGCCGTACACTCGATAGCCAGGCGATCACTTCAGATACTACGTGGTGTAGTTTCCCTGTGCTAGGGGCTTTGCAGGAAGGAGTGTTGGTGGTATTCAAGCAGCGTGTGGGTAGTGGCACTGCTATTGCCTATGGCATCATGGAACATTAGTCTCTCTAAAAATAACAACGCGGGGCCTACTACTGCTCCGCGTTGTTCAATTCACTTAAGCTTTACAACAAAACATCAACTGTAACCGAAAGAGAAACCTTTCTGTCCAGCCCAATCTTTTCCAGTAACCCAGCGGCCATAATTACCTTTCCTGGAATTACCAAAATAAAAGCGCCATTGCTCTTTCCACCTGGGATAGTACAGGCGCATCAAGTACATTGTTAGAAATGTAAGCATAGGGATATGGTTTTCATTAAATTAACGGATAGTCAAGTTAGTCTTGCATTGGGCTCGGCCTTACATTTTTCCGGTGCAATGTACACCCAGAAGATATAAGATTTTTCAAATATAAAAATCTAAACTAAATCGTTGTATCACATGTATGTGTTAATTTTTATCTATGTAGTAAGCATTGGCTTGTTGTAAAGGTGTGAGTACCAGGTCATTGATACAAACATGTGCGGGTAGGGTGGTTACATAATATACCACGTCAGCTACATCTTGGGCGCTCAGTGGAATGAACCCTTGATAAACAGCCTTGGCTTTATCTTCGTCCCCTTTGAATCGTACGAGGGAGAATTCTGTTTCTGCGGCTCCTGGATGAATAGCAGTTACTTTAACGCGATAAGGCAACAAATCGATACGCATACCCTGTGAAATAGCATCCACAGCGGCTTTGGTAGCACAGTAAACATTTCCTTTTGCATATACATGTTTAGCAGCGGTAGAACCCACGTTGATAATATGTCCAGAAGTACGGGAACGCATCCACGGCATTACGATCCTAGACACATACAGTAAGCCTTTTACATTGGTATCAATCATGGCATTCCAATCGTCTACATTGCCATCTTCAATGCTGCTCAGTCCTGCTGCCAGTCCGGCGTTGTTCACCAGTACATCTATAGCGCGCCATTCTTCGGGGATATTTCCCAGCACTTCCGTTACTTGTTTCTCATCTCTCACATCGAAGTGAAGCGGTAATACATTGGTACCGTATTCCTGTGTCAGTTGTGTCTGTAATGCTTCCAGTCTTTCTTTGCGGCGACCGGTAATGATAACGTCATATCCTTTTGAAGCGAATGTAATGGCGCAAGCCTCACCAAATCCTGCTGTAGCGCCTGTTACGAGAACAATACCCATGAGATGTAGTTTTTAGATAAGCAGAGAATGCAAAAGTAACAGATTTTACAAAGCTTTCACCTGACAAGGGTAACAGTTCCTTTCCGCTGAATCTGGTTGCCATTCAGATCTGTGGCATCCAAGATCCAGATGTAAGTGTCTACAGGTGCGGGTTTCCCTTTGATAGTGCCATCCCAGCCATTACGAAAATCAGTAGAGGCATATAATTGTTCTCCCCAACGATTATAAATTCTGAAATATTTATAACTCATCATACCTACAGGAATAAAGCGGAAACGATCATTTACGCCATCTCCATTTGGAGAAAATGCATTGGGAACATACATTTCTGGGCCTGCATAAAATTTCACATGTATTGTATCATATCCGCTACAACCCTGTAAATTGGATACTTTCAGGATATACGCAGTATCACGGTCCGATATTAATATCGGGTTGGCGATATTCGGATTACTCAGCCCAT
Source organism: Chitinophaga sp. (assembly GCF_019236475.1). Lineage (GTDB taxonomy): Bacteria > Bacteroidota > Bacteroidia > Chitinophagales > Chitinophagaceae > Chitinophaga. Next base: position 526,832 of record NZ_JAFAIX010000013.1, on the reverse strand, counting down.
ATGCGGGCGACCAACTGTAAATATCGCCACCACTGCCATTCATAGTAAATGGTAATCCTTTTACGAGGATGGTATCGTTGCCTGCGAAAGGATTCACCGAATAGACCTGTATTTTTTTCGTGACCGTTTTCACGCATTGTGTATTGGTACTAACTGTCAGCGAAACGGTATAAGTCGCAGCCGCAGGGAAGCTATAATTCAGCGTGGTGGTACTCATGGGAGGAATGGTACTATCGATATTAATGTCCCATTTGCGCGAAGTAATCTTTCCATACTGATAAGTGGAAAGATCATCAAATTGTATGGGTGTGCCTTTACAAAGTCCTACATTATTGAAATCGGCTTTTAAGCCGGGATAATTGGCTACCAATCCCGTCATGCTGTCTGTACATGAAAGCCCACGATTGACAACCAATTTGACCTTATAAATGCCCGTATCGGGGTAGTTATGTTGGAATACGGTGCGGTCTTTTGTAATGGTATCAGTGCCATCTCCGAAGTTCCAGTAGTAGGTAGATGTATAACCCGCATTGCTGTAATTGGCCATCGGCACGGAGAGCGAAGGCTCGTCAATGCAATTGCGCAGGAGAGAGGCTATGCTCGCCGTAATTTTCGTGCTGCAATCAAAAACAGTCAGCAATATATCCTTGCTATGTGTACCCAGCAAGACTTTAGTGGTTTTATCATATTCATTCACACAAACGGTGACTACATATTTTCCGGGTCTGTTGGGCGTACAGGAGATCATTCCCTTATTGTCGATAGCGATGGCAGGATTGCCTCCCATTGGATTGCTACCGTTATAAGGCGCGATGTATCGTACAATGCTGTTGTAGGGAGGCGGCGTATTGGAACTGCGATCGCTACTGGCAGTACCATCCGTTAATGCGCTGCAAAGGCTATAGGTAAGACTATCGCCATCTTCATCATAGGCAGCATAGTTAATGGTAAAAGGCATGGCATTGCAAATAACGATAGCGGTATCTTTATCGAAATAGGCGCTATTGTTATTGGGCTTGGATTCTATGCCAGGAATGACGGTATAAAAGGTAGAACCTTCATGTTCTGAATCGTAGATGTTCGTCAATTTTTCGCCTCTGCAACAACGTTGGGAAGAAACATAATATCCACCGGAAATCGGCGGCAGTTCTATAATAGCTTCGTAAAAGGCTACTTCCAAGTGTTGTGCCTGTGGAGCAAGACAAGGATTTTTAAGCGTATCGATCAAAGGCTTGACCGTTTTGATGTATAGATATACGGAAGACAACACTCTACTACCATTCGCGGTGTACACATTAGCAACAGAAGGGTTTTCAAACCGGTCTATACAACCCTGCCTGTCGCCACAGGTGAAATCCGCGTCGCGATAGAGTTTGAGTGTAATGAGATAACGGTAGCGGAGGTTATCTGCACTCATACCAATGGTCTTGTAATAAATCTCGCCACCAATAATATGATAGCCAGCTGCATCTAGGAATAACAAACAGCAGCCAAGTACCATGTAAATGACTCTCTTCATAATTGGGGTACTGCAAAGTTAATTTAAACAATTAACCAGCAGTTCCGGTTCACTGAAGCGTCATTATCGTACTAGCGTTACCGTACCTTTTAAAGTAATAGTTTTTTGATAGATGTCTACCCCTTCTACCATCCAAACGTAGGTGCCTATAGGGGCTTGTTCTCCCCGGACGGTGCCATCCCAACCTTGCATATATGTTGTAGATGAATACATTAGCTTTCCCCATCGGTCGTAGACGCGGAAATAATTCATCTTCACGATGCCAACAGGCAGCGGTCGGAATATATCATTTAATCCGTCTCCATTGGGAGAAAATGCGTTAGGTATATAGATTTCTGGTCCTTTGATGAATCTTACGAAAATATTACTAGTGCCGGTGCAGCCTTCTTTCGTATAGGCTGTAACGGTATAGGTAATGTCTTTATCGTATAGTGCAAATGGTTCGGCACTACGGGTATTACTTAGTCCGTTTGGTGGAGTCCAGGTATAACGGATTCCTCCTGTGGCATGGAGCTGGAACGGGGTTCCCAACATCACGATGGTATCATTTCCGGCAAAAGCATGTACAGGCGGCACTACGGCCACGAAAGCAGTATCCATGACCTTCTTAGGACATCCCAGTGTATCCGTTACTGTTACAATGAATAAGGTGGTGTCTTTTGGCGTTGCCCAGGTGATAGAATCCTTTGGGGATTTTACATAATAACTTGGAGACCAGGTATAAAATGCACCTCCTGAAGCCCGCAGCAATACCGGACTACCACTACAAATACTGGTATCAGGCGCAGCCTTTACATTCGGAGGATTTACCACTTTCAATGTCAGGGTATCAGATGTATGACATTTACCTAATTCCGCCAGGATAGCATATTTATTCACTGGTGGCGCTGGTTGCACAGTGGTATTCAAAGTGGTGCCAACCACCGTATTTGTTTTTAGGTCTGTCCAGGTGTATGCATAATTCCCATCTGTGGTAGCCATGAGCTGTATAGGATCTCCGGTACATACAGTACTGTCGCTCATCGTGTGTACAATCAGGGAGTCTCTAACGTTAATGAATACACTTTGTGTACTGACACATTGTTGCTGATCTGTAAATGTAACGGTGTAAGTAGTATCCTTCAGTGGAAAGACGATTGGATCGGCGGTATTGGGTAATAATATTTTATAGTCATTCGGCGCCCAACTGTAAGTGCCCGTAGAGGTACTGGTAGCACGTAATTGCAGGGAATCCTTGATGCAAAGTAAGGTGTCAGAAGTAGTGGAAAGCGGTGGTTTATCGTAGACCGTCACAGTACTGGTATCGTATTGCTCGCAACCATTACTAGTGATACCATACATGATTACCCGGTAATTGCCAGGTGTTTTATAAAGGAAGGATGGATTCGGATTATTGGAACTATCTGCGGCTATACCCGTGCCGAAATCCCACTTGAGATATAACATGCTTCCCATATCCATGGTGCTGGTATTGGTAAACTGCACTGGCTTCTGCACGCAACTGCCTTTAGAAATGAAATTGGCTTTATAAACCGGGAATACGTAGACTTTCGCAAAGGCACTGTCGCCGCAATTACTCTCTTTATCTACATACAGTTTGGCAGTATATAATCCAGGGGTGGTATAAGTATGCTTTAAAGGACTAGGGTCGTTGGTATCCACCGTAGTGCCGTCTCCAAAATCCCAATGATAAGGCTTTCCAAGCGTACTGTTATTCATGAATGTAATCGTCATGCTTTTACAATCCGCATATTTAGTTGGCTGGGAAGCCACTACCTGTTTTACGCAGGTGGTCACATTGATGTGGAAATCCTTGCGAAGCGTACCAATCAATACATTGTTACGGTATTCATTTACACAAACCGTAACCACATATTTGCCTGGATTAGGGGCAATACCGGAAATGATACCAGTATTAGGATCTATGGTAACATTGGGTCCTAACGGCGAAGAGCCAGTATAAGGTGGCGTATAAGTAACCGTTTGGTAAGGTGGTGGATCTGATTTCGCTGGAATGCCTGATTGGTCGGTGGTTTTACCGCCTTTATAGGCATCACAGAAAGAGTAAGTGAGTTGATCGCCATCAGGATCTGTGGCGGAAAAATCGTAGGTAAACTTTTTATTGGCACATACCAGGGTTGCTTCTTCTTTATTGAAGGTAGGGCTGGAATTGCCTTGTATGCCTACTTCCGTGCCAGGTAATTCTGTAAAATAAGTGGCACCGGTACCGAAATTGTTGCCGGGGCCTGGGAGTGGGTCTGCTTCTATGTTGACCATGAAGTTATCGCGGCAGCAGCTTTGAAAGGATACGATATATCCCTTTTTATTAGAGGGAATAGCAATATCTGTTTCAAATGAGGCTACCTGGAAACATACTGGTGGCGGATTCACAATGCAAGGATCTACCTGTGCCAGGTTTTTTTCCTGGAAGGTGGAACGATTGACAGTATAGGAATTAAACTCTTGATTATTGTCTTTGTTAAAGGCCGTAAGGTAAACGGTGGTGGGCATGTCAGCGATATTGGGACCATGTTCGCAGATGCGGTATAGTCGCATCGTTACATGATAAACATAGTTCCCATTGGCATCTATATTAACAAACTTGTAATACACTTGTCCACCTATGATATGTTTGGCTGAAACAGTTAACGTGCCGAACATGCATAGGAGGATGAACAGTAGTTTTTTCACAACCGAAAATGTTTGTCTGCACAATCTTACACTTGGCAGAATGAAATAAATTGTTTCAGTAAGTGATTACTTTCTTCAATTTTTTCCCACATTCCCACGTGTCCCACTTCTTCAAAAATGTAAACGCTGCTGGTTTTAGGTAACATCACCTGGTCTAGCACGGCGACAGGTGAAACAGCGATATCATCTTTCCCGATCACAAATAACACGGGTGATGCAACTGAAGGGAGCATCCCTGTAAGATCTGGTCTTTGCATGATTGCATTGATTTGGGCAATCACAGCTTCTTGGGGGCATTGGATACACATTTCAACACCCGCTTCTACTAATTTTGGTTTATGCAATCTGGTTGCCGGGCTAAACAGGTTAGGGATTGTTTGCCTTACATATAATTCGCTGCCGTATTGCTGAATGAATTCTAAGGATTTTCTACGCGTTTCCTTCTTTTCCTCGGAATCTGCTGCGGCAGTTGAATGAAAAAGTCCCAATCCTTTCATCACTTCGGGATGGCGATGCTGCAATGCAAGTGCAACGTATCCTCCCATAGAGTGACCAATGACTACTGCCTCCTTAATGTCTTCTGCTAACAGTATCGCATATACGTAGTCTGCCATGGCAGCAATGGTAAGCCCCTCCGTCAATTTAGTTTTACCAGCACCTGGTAAATCGGGTATAATCAGTCGATAATCATGCTTTAGAAATTCCTGCTGGTGGACCCACATGGAACTATTCTCTGTAAGACCGTGTATGAGTACTACCGCGGGACCTTGTCCTATATCCTGGTAGCTGCCATTTCCATTATTGATTGTTTTCTGCATTTTTTATGCCTGGGATAAACCGTGAAAAGATAGCATGTACCAGCAACAAGATACAAAATAATATTGCTCCGCGAGAAATAAGATCTCCATATTTTACGTAAAACGTGTAGTCTTCTCTGGATGTTACAGTAGCCTTGAATACTGCTTCTTTCCAATAGGGTTGTGGTTGATCTATATTACCCGCAGGATCGATTACTGCTGAAACACCGGTGTTGGCACTACGTGCAATCCATCTACGTGTTTCTATTGCTCTGATGCTGGCATATCGCATATGCTGACGATGTCCTTCTGTATCTCCCCACCAACCGTCATTGGTAATGATTACCAAGAAATTGGCGCCCGCTCTGGTATGAGCAGCTACGTAGTTACTGAAAACAGATTCGTAACAAATAGTGGGGAAGATGTTGATATTATCAACAGGGTTAGTTAATAATTCCCGCGCCGGCGCACGGCCATAACTGCCTGTAATACCGCCCATATCAAGGGCGAGCGATTGCATAAACGACAGGTATCGCACATACGGAATCAACTCTACACCTGGTACCAACTCATATTTATGATATACCTGAATGGCGGTAGAGGTATCTATCTGTAATGCGCTGTTAAAGGCATCCCAACGAGTACCATCGTTCATTACCCTTGCTGTAACTGCCTCTGGATCATCTGCTGCATACTGTCGCATAGTCAGTGCACCGGAGATGATTTTAGCTTTAGGGAATTTGTGCAAAAACTCCCGTATGGCTTGAATTTCAGGGGTATAGTTTAACTGTGTTTCCCATGCAGCCTGCGGAAATAAAGCAGTTTCAGGCCAAACAATATAACGGGTATTACTATCCGTTTTTGCTGCAGTTAGGCGTAATAGTTTGTTTACCTGGTCCATAGAATTACCACCAGCAAACTTTTCATCATATGGGTCCACATTAGGCTGCACTACTACTACTTCAAATTTCTTCGCTGGATCATCTGGTGCTGGATGTATAAACTGAGAAAGGAGTAACGGCGCTACCGCCATCAGTAAAGGCTTCCAGGCCGTTTTGACTATCGTCTCCCTAAGACTATAATCAAACATCCGGGCCTGTTTCCAGGCTGCATAAAAGAATATATTAGTGAGTAATACCCAAACTGTTCCTCCACTAGCGCCAGTAAATTCATACCACTGTATCCATCCTGGACGCATGGCAAAGGCATTTCCCAATACCAACCATGGCCAACTCAGTTCCCAGGTTTGGTGAATATATTCGAAGGTGAGCCAGTAAACAATCAATGCCAAAAAGCTACCAGTGGCCGGCAGGCGTTTCCGACTGTTCTTATACATCAGCCAAGGAATCGTCATCAGGAAGGCATTGAAACTGTTGGCAAATACGCCACTGGCGGGTACGGGCGTATTGCCTACCCACCATGTACTGCCCACATTCCAAATGAGGAATGAAAGAAATATCAGTCCGAAGTAAGCGCCCCGGTGCCTGATTTTTTCCGTCAGGTAAAATAACGGTGTTAGTGCAATGAATATCAGTGGCGTAAAGGGCATAGTTGGCCATGAAAGCCAAAGTAATAAACCACTTATGATACTTAGAATGATGGAGCGCAGCTTCATTTTGTAACCTGAAAAATTGACGGCAACGAAGATAAGTTTGCTTTGCCGTAAAACAAAAAGGGATACGCCTGCATCCCTTTATAAATATATTATTTTTGATGATGTGACGCCATTACTTTTATCACGACAACTTGGTGCTAAAACGAGAAACCGCAGCAGATAACTAGTATCCGCTGCGGTTCAATTATATTTAACTGTATTCGTTTATCTGCTATAGTTAGGCGCTTCTTTCGTGATTACCACATCATGCGGGTGGTTTTCTTTCACGGTTGCGGCAGTGATTTTTACGAATTGAGCATTCTGTAAAGTTTTAACATCTTTAGAACCGCTCAGACCCATACCTGCACGAAGACCACCAACAAACTGCTGAATTACTTCAGACAGGTAACCTTTGTAAGGTACACGACCTACGATACCTTCTGGAACCAGTTTCTTGATATCGTCTTCATCTTGGAAGTAACGATCTTTACTACCTTCTTGCATGGCTTCGATAGAACCCATACCACGGTAAGATTTGAATTTACGTCCTTCGTAGATGATAGTTTCTCCAGGGCTTTCTTCCACCCCAGCGAAGATAGAACCAGCCATGATGCAAGAAGCACCAGCAGCGATGGCTTTCACCATATCACCAGTATAACGAATACCACCATCAGCGATAACTGGAATACCTTGTTTTTTCAAGGCTTCTGCTGCATCCATTACTGCGCTCAGTTGAGGGAAACCAGCACCAGTAACGATACGGGTAGTACAGATAGATCCAGGACCTACACCTACTTTCACCGCGTCGGCACCAGCAGCAGCCAGGGCGAGTGCACCTTCTGCAGTAGCAACGTTACCTGCGATTACTTGTAATTTAGGGAAAGTCTTTTTCAGTTTTTTCAGCGTGTTGATAACTGCAATGGAGTGACCATGTGAGCTATCCAAGCAAACTACATCCACACCTACATTGATGAGGGCCTGTGCACGATCCAGTACATCTGGCGTAATACCCAGTGCAGCACCTACCAGCAATCGACCGAATTCATCTTTTACTGCATTAGGATAGCTGGTCAACTGGAGGATGTCACGGTAAGTGATCAAACCAACCAGTTTGCCCTGCTTATTCACTACAGGCAGTTTTTCAATCTTGTATTGTTGGAGAATTTTTTCTGCTTTTTTCAAGTCTGTACCTTCAGGAGCAGTCACCAGGTTTTCGCTGGTCATCACTTCTTTTACCAGACGCTTTTTATTCTTTTCGAAACGCAGGTCTCTGTTGGTTAAGATACCAACCAGTTTATTGGAATCATCTATGATTGGAATACCACCAATGCCGTTCTCTTTCATGAGTCTCAAAGCCTCTCCAATAGTAGCATCGGGCTTTAAGGTAACAGGGTCCATAATCAGACCGCTTTCGCTACGCTTAACACGACGCACCATTTCAGCTTGTCTTTCAATACTCATGTTTTTGTGGAGAATACCAATTCCACCCTCTCTCGCCAGGGCGATAGCCAAATTGGCTTCGGTAACAGTATCCATAGCAGCAGAAACCATTGGTAAGTTGAGCCGTATAGTTTTTGTTAATTGCGTAGAGATATTTACATCTTTTGGATGTGTTTCTGAGTAGGCCGGAACGAGGAGTACATCATCAAATGTCAGTCCGTCAGCTACAAATTTGGGTTTAGATTTTCCCGCAGGCATGATGCAACTATTTGTCAGTTAAAAAATAATTGCACGCAAATATACACCTATTCCCCCAATAAATAAAATTTACACGTTAAGCAGATCTGAATCTTCTGAATCATGACACCGGGCTGACAGGTTCATATTGCTGCCCTGGTAAGCATTTTAATAACTGCTGCATTTCCAGATTGAACACGGCCGCCGCTACTTGACTCCCGCTTAGTCGGCTCAGTATATAGATCTCCTCCAAATGTAACCGCGACTTATTATTAAAAAGTTGCATGATTGTTTGCTCCTCCGGAGCCAACGTATGAAACAGGGATGACTGAACCACCCTTCCTGTCCGGGCCGCAGTTTCCTCCCATCTCATCGCTTGAAGGATATCGGCGGCCCCTGTTACTAATACAGCCTTGTGCTGGCGAATTAGCTCATGACATCCGGATGCATGCCAATCGTCCACATGACCTGGAATGCAGAATACATCCCGGTTATAGCCTCCTGCTAGCTCTGCCGTAATGAGGGAACCTCCCTTTAGCCCACTTTCTATGACGATAGTAGCATCTGTCAATCCCGCTACGATCCTGTTCCTCCTGGGAAAATTCTGCTTATCCGGCTGCGTTTTGCTGCGATAATCCGTCAGTAAACCGCCACAGTGCATCATTTCCCTAGCGATTTCCATATGCGCAGGAGGATATATCCTATCCAGTCCATGTGCCAACACGCCAATAGTAGGACATCCTTTCTCCACCGCAGTCCGATGTGCGAGGATATCTATTCCATATGCTAATCCACTCACAATAGTAATACCTGCCTTACAAAGCTCCTGCACCAATTGTACACACACTTTACTGCCATATGGAGAAGGTTGCCGCGTACCTACTATACTCACCATCCTAGAGGCATGCAATGGTGAGTTACCTTTGAAATAAAGGAGTGAAGGCGCATCTGCACAGTGTTTTAGCCGGATAGGATAATTGTCGTCTCCATAAAAAATAACTTGTACACCATATTTTTCTATGAACTTCATTTCCTGGACTGCACTGTCGAAATCCCGGAAACGCTTGATAGCCGTAGCTTTGATACTACCTACCTGTTCAATTCTTTCCAATTCCCGCTGCCTGGCCTGAAAGATGGCCGTGGCACTTTGAAAATGGTCCAATAAATTTCTGATGGTAACATCCCCGATCATAGGGACTTGGGTTAATGCAATCTGATACAGTAATTCGGAGGGCATAACAAACAATTTAGCCTTTTAAATTACAATTTATCAACGGTAGTTTTTTCTTCTCCAGGTGATTTATTTTTGCAGCAACTAACAGCCAATAAAATGATGATGAAAAGGATTTGGAGTGTTGTACTGCTCGCCGGAATGATGGCCTGTAAATCTACACAAACAACTACCAGCCACACTGCTGCCGGTAATACCACACTGACTCCACAAGGCGCGGCATGGGCTGCACTGTGGCAACAACAGTCAGGAGAATATAAGGCGCTCTGCCTGCAAGCATATCAGTTGGCAGCATGGCGACTGGATCAATATCTCGCTACAAAAGGAGATAAACCACTTGCCGTAGTGACGGATATCGATGAAACAGTGCTGGATAACAGCCCGTATTCTGTTCATCAGGCGCTGAACCACAAAGGATATGACGAGAAGACCTGGTTGGAATGGACCGCGAAAGCCGCTGCTGATACCGTTCCTGGCGCACCTACATTCTTTAAATACGCTGCCTCTAAAGGGGTGCAAGTATTTTATATCACTAACCGACTGGAATCGGAAAGAGCCGTTACACTAGCTAATCTGCGTAAACATAATTTCCCATATGCGGATGATCAGCACCTGCTGCTGAAAACCACTACTTCCGGTAAGGAACCTCGCCGCCAGCAAGTGTTACAGCAGTATGATATCGTACTGCTCTTCGGAGATAACCTGAGCGACTTCTCCAACATCTTCGATAAAAAACCTTACGAAGAGAGAAACGCCGCTGCCCTGAAAGCCGCTCCTAACTTCGGTTCCAAATATATTGTATTACCTAATCCCATGTACGGCGATTGGGAAGGAGCACTTTACAATTTTCAATACAAACTGACGGAACAACAGAAAGATTCCATCATGAAATCGAAACTAAGAAACTACTAATACCATAAAAGTGAAATCCCCGCAAATCCATGATTTGTGGGGATTTTTTATTTAGAGCAGTTGTCGTCTTACAAACTAATAACTTTGAAAACTGTTCTTCTGTTGGTAGCTCTGCCTTCCTCTGTATCATTGGTAGCAACGGGCTGCGATTTTCCATAACCCTTACTGCTTAAGCGTTTGGCATCGATGCCATGTTGTACAAGATACTGTACAACTGCTTTGGCCCTGTTTTCAGAGAGCAACTGATTATCTTTCTCCGAACCTACATTATCCGTATGACCGGCAATCTCAATTTTCAATGTCGGGTTTTCATTTAAGAGTCGTACTAGTTTATCCATTTCCAATACGGATGCGGGTTTTAGCACATATTGCTTGGTGTCGAAGAAGATGTTATGTAACACGATACTGGCATTTGCGGCAAGTGGTTGCAATGGTATATTCTTCTCAAACGGATGATCTGGATTATGTTCTTTCAAGGAGAAATTATCAGAATAAAACAGGTATCCTTTCTTGCTCACATGAAATGCATAATCTTTGCCAACCGGTAATGGCGCTAGGAATTCGCCGTTTTCTAAGGTGGTAAATCGCGCTACTTGTGTGCCGCCTTGTAATTCAATCACATCCACATTGGCGGGCAGTCTTGCCTGGGTTACGCTATCGTACACAAATCCTTTTACATACAAGGTTTGCAATGGTCTTGCTTCTGGATACAATTCAAAACTATAGATGTCCAGGGAGCCTTTTCCCTCGGCCCTGTCGGATGCGAAATAAGCCGTTTTCCCGCTGGCATCTACAATCAGCGTTCCTTCTTCGTCGATGGTATTAATGGGATAGCCGAGGTTCACAGCGGGGCCCCAGCTACCATCGGGCTGTTTGCGGGAATAGTAGATGTCAAGTCCGCCATAGCCGGGAAGTCCGTTCGATGCGAAATACAGCGTTTGTCCGTCGGCGTGAATAAAAGGTGTGGTTTCTCTGCCTTTGGTATTGATATTAGGACCAACACTCTCCGGTTCGCTCCAGCGGCCGTTTGGCAGCAGATGTGAAACGAAAATATCGGAACCATTTGTAGGTGTTTCGCGGGCAAAATAAAGCGTTTGATTATCGGCAGTCAGCGAGGGCTGCGACTCCCAGTCGCGAGTATTTATAGGCGCGCCGAGGTTTTGCGGTTTTGTCCAGCCGTTGCTTGTTTTATGGGAAATATAAAGGTCACAGCTTCCTTTGCCTTCCGGAAAATCGCAACCAGTGTATAAAAGAATGGTGCCATCTTGTGAAATATGTTGTGCGCCTTCATTAAACGAGGTATTTATAGGCTCTCCCATGTCTTTGGCTGGGCTCCATCCGCCGGTGCTATCGCGGTGACTGATATAGAAATCCTCATTGCGGCCATTCACTCTTCTGGTGAATACCAATGTTTTACCGTCGATAGTGAGAGACGGAAAGTACTCGGGATCGCTGCTGTTGATATGATCACCGAGGTTTTGTGGATGAAATGGGATTTCTTTCTGATGGCTCACCGCGAATTCATAGTTCGCTTTCAGCTTTTCCGCGTTTTTATTACTCACTTTAGATCCTGCGATATACCGATTAACCAGTTGCAGCGCGCCCTGGAAATCGCCGGTACCAGCGAGGGCACGGGAATAGGGCAGCATTACTTGGCGTAAACTGGCGCTATCCAGTTGTTTATAGCGATTAAAAGTAGTTACCGCGTCTTTATAGTCTTTGGTTTCCAGGTAGCACATACCTAGTTGGCCGTATGCATCGAGGTAATTAGGGGCAATGGTAATGGCCTCTTTCAGGAAGGGAATCGCCTCTTTGGTGTTGTAGGTACTGATGGCAGCTTGTGCTTTGTCGAACGCCGCTTTTGCCTTTTTAGGGGCATTCTCAGACGTTACGAACTGAGCATGCAACTGCATGACCGATAGGAAAGCTGTGAGTAACAGCAGAAAGGATTTTTTCATAGCAATAATACAACGTGAAAATAGGATGTTTATTTAAAAGAAAAATCCCCGGTGGGTAACCGGGGACTAAACTTTTAAGGAACGTTGATATACTTGTGTACCTGCAACGACAGTTGCCATTGCGGGTTGTCCTTGATGTAATCGATGATGAGCGGGAGCATTTCCGCGCTCTTGCTCCATTCGGGCTGCAAGTAAAGGCGACAGTTTTTGCCGACCATAGCAGCATGTTTTTCTGCCCAGGCGAAATCTGATTTGTTGAAGATCACTACTTTCAGTTCGCTAGCAGCATTACATACTTCCGGAAGGGGCGCTTTGAATTTTTTTGGCGACAGCGTAATCCAGTCCCAGTTGCCACTGAGAGGGGAGGAGCCGGAGGTTTCCATATGTGTACGGAAACCTTGTTTGTGTAAGGCCTTGGTAAGGCCATCCAACTGGTGGAGCAGCGGTTCTCCACCGGTAATAACGGCTATACGGCCAGGATAGGAAGCCGCTTCACTGACGATATTATCTATGGTCAGTTGCGGGTGTTTATCCGCATCCCAGCTATCTTTTACGTCGCACCAATGGCAGCCTACATCGCATCCGCCAAGACGGATGAAATAGGCAGCTCTGCCCTGATAGAGACCTTCCCCTTGAATGGTGTAGAAGCGCTCCATCACAGGCAGGGTGTTGGCGATATTTGAAGTAATTACTGACATTGTTATAACCCTGCAAAGGTCCGTCTTTTTTGCGGAACCTGTTAATTCATACCACCTTTCTGACCAATACAGGCCAGGTAGGTGTTTTTCAGCAATGCTGCAATGGTCATAGGTCCTACGCCACCTGGAACGGGAGTGATATAGCTGCATTTAGGAGCAACTTCATCATATTTCACGTCACCGATGAGGCGGAAACCACTTTTCTTGCTAGCATCTGCTACGCGGTTGATACCAACGTCTACGATTACGGCACCTTCTTTTACCATATCAGCGGTAACGAAGTTAGGCTTACCAATAGCGGCTACGATGATATCTGCCTGGCGGCAAATTTCAGGCAGGTTATGTGTCTGGGAGTGCGTGAGCGTTACGGTGCAGTTACCAGGATTGGTATTGCGGCTCAGCAGGATGCTGATCGGCGTACCAACAATATGGCTGCGACCTATCACTACCGCATGTTTACCTTTGGTAGGCACGTTGTAGTGTTCCAGCATCAGCATGATACCATAAGGGGTAGCAGGAATGAATGCAGGCAGGCCACTTACCATTTTACCCACGTTCATGGGATGGAAGCCGTCCACATCTTTACTAGGATCAATGGTGTTGATCACCAGTTCTTCGCTGATATGCTTAGGTAAAGGCAATTGTACCAGGATACCATCGATATCTGGATTTTCGTTGAGCAGGATGATCTGGTCCAGCAGGTGCTTTTCAGAAATTTGCTCATCAAAACGCAGGAGGGTGGAGTTATAACCGCATTCTGCACATGACTTTACTTTGGAAGCAACGTAGGTCTCGCTGGCAGGATTGTTTCCTACCAGGATCGCTGCCAGGTGAGGAACTTTTTTGCCAGCAGCCTTTAATTCAGCCACTGAAGCAGCTAATTGGGCTTTGATAGCCTCAGAAACATGTTTACCGTCTAAAATTTGCATGCGCAAAGGTAGGTTTTTTTCTCGCAAAGACGCAAGGGAATGCGCAAAGACGCAAATGGCGCCTTGGCGCGATTAGAAAGAATGTATCAGCTCGCAAAGCAGCATAAACTACAAAGCAACAAAGCAGCAGAAATTATTATGTAATATTTTATTATATAATGCTTTATATATGTAGATATATATCCTTGAGTAGGAAAGTTGTATTATAATCAAACATAATACAATAAAACATCAAAATTTCCTTTGCGACGCTGCGCATTCCTTTGCGACTTTGCGAGAAATGATATCTGGGCTGGTTCTGCAAACCAGGCTTCTGATGAAACCTGGTTTGCGAAGACAGAATGTCTTATTCGAACCGTTGATTGTTGTGGAAATTATAAGGCAAACAAAGACGGTAATCAGTTAGCAAAAAACAGGAAAACAGTATTGTTGGTAACCTGAATGGCTTGTATCTGATTTATTGATCACAATATATTTAAATTTTTGGAGCTGAAGCAAGTATTTCTTGATCAGCGGCAGCAGCATATTTCTGGAAGTTACGAATAAACTGGCCTGCCAGGTCCGCAGCTTTTGCATCGTAGGCAGCTTTATCTGTCCAGGTATTGCGGGGATCCAGGATATCCGCTGGTACGCCAGGAACGGTTTCTGGGATCGCCAGACCGAATACTGGAGTGCTGCGATATCTTACATGTTCGAGTTTACCGTCGATGGCAGCAGCAATCATGGAGCGGGTATAAGCCAGTTTGATACGGCTACCTACACCATAAGGACCGCCGGTCCAGCCGGTATTGATCAACCACACGTTCACATCATTTTTACGCATTTTTTCGCCCAGCATCTGTGCATATTTTGCAGGGTGCAGTGGGAGGAAAGGTGCGCCAAAACATGCGCTGAAAGTAGATTTAGGCTCGGTTACACCTGCTTCTGTTCCGGCAACTTTTGCAGTATATCCAGAAATAAACTGGTACATAGCCTGGCCTGGCGTCAGACGGCTGATAGGAGGCAATACGCCATAAGCATCTGCTGTCAGGAAGAAGATATTTTTAGGAACCGCACCTACAGAAGGTTCCAGAGCATTTGGAATAAATGTCAGCGGATAAGATACACGGGTATTTTCCGTGATGCTTTTATCTGCATAATTCACTTGATTCGTGCCAGGGAAGAAGGTAATGTTTTCCAGCAATGCGCCTGGGCGTACAGCTTGGAAGATTTCCGGTTCTTTCTCTGCACTGAGGTCAATACATTTTGCATAGCAACCACCTTCGAAGTTGAATACGCCGGTGTTGGTCCAGCCATGTTCATCGTCGCCGATCAGCTTACGCTTAGGATCCGCACTCAGTGTGGTTTTACCAGTACCGCTAAGTCCAAAGAAAATAGCAGTATCACCCTCTGCGCCTTGGTTGGCGGAGCAGTGCATGCTAAGTACTTGTTTATCTTGTGGCAAGATGTAATTGAGAATAGTGAAAATGCCTTTTTTGATTTCACCGGTATAAGCGGTACCGCCAATCAGGATAACCTTACGGGTGAAGCTCACTACAGCAAAGTTGTGCTGACGGGTAGCATCCACCGCAGGATCAGCCAGGAATCCAGGCGCCTGGATCACTGTCCAATCGGTCTGCATGTATTCCAGTTCCTCTTCATTAGGACGCAGGAACATATTGTAGGCAAACAGACTAGACCAAGGCAATTCTGTGATTACTTTCACACCAATGCGATAGCTAGTATCTGCACAGGCAAAGCAATCGCGCACCCATACATCTTTACCTGCGAAGTAAGCAGTTACTTTGTCGTATAAACGATCAAAATTTTCTGTAGTAAAGGGAATGTTAAAGTCATTCCAGTTAACCGTGTCGGCAGTGATGGGGTCTTTAACGATGAATTTATCTTTAGGTGAGCGACCGGTAAATTCTCCGGTGTTAACTGCAAGCGCACCAGTGTCTGATAAAACGCCTTGATTGCGTTCTAGTGATTGTTTTACCAGTTGGGCTGGTTCAAGCTGGTAGTATACGTTTGACGCGTTCTCTATGCCCAGTTCCCGTAAGTCAGCAACAGGATTCCTTACGCTACTCATTTGCATAAAAGCAAGATTGTTTTGGTGTAAAAGCAAAACTAGGCATTTTTTGATATCGTCTAATTTCTTTGGTGTTGAACCATCGAAATTTAGAAAATTGATGCCTCTTTGCTGAATTTGTTGACAGATCTTCAAAATGTTCTGGAATCCTTGCAGGTTATCAAAGGTAAATTGTGTGAATAAAACATTAAGTAATAACACATAAGTATCATTGCTGGAGATATAATGTGGTATTGTATTTTTTACGTTTCTTGTAACACTGCGATTACCTTTCCTATATTCTGCTGGCTTCAAATAGGGAAATTATCCTTAGGTTTGAAGCCTCATTTGAAAATTACAGATATGAAGAATCTGCCTTTGGATCCGCAGCTGTTTGTAAAAAACCGCCAGCGTTTTTTGGCTAAGATGAAGCCTAACTCAATAGCTATTATCAATTCCAACGATGAACTTCCCACGAACGGCGACGCACTGTTCAAGTTTAAACAGAACTCAGACCTGTATTGGCTTACAGGAATAGACCAGGAAGATACAATGGTAGTTTTGTACCCGGATAATCCGGACCCTAAATACCGTGAAGTACTGGTACTCGTACGCCCGAATGAGCTGAAAGAGAAATGGGATGGTAAACGTCTGAGGAAAGCAGAAGCCACTGCGATTTCTGGTATGACTACCATCGTATGGCTGGATACACTGGATGCCATGTTGCAACAGTGGGTGCACGAAGCGGAAAATATCTACCTGAATTCCAACGAAAATAACCGTAAATCTAATTATGTTCCTGTTCGTGATTACCGCTATGCGGAAGCCATGAAAGAACGTTTTCCACTGCATAACTACCAACGTGCCGCTGTGATTTTCAAGCAAGTGCGCGCGGTGAAAACAGCAGAAGAAATCAAAGTATTAGACGTGGCAATGGATATTACGGATAAAGCTTTCCGTCGTGTGCTGAAATTCATCAAACCTGGCGTTTATGAACATGAAATCCAGGCGGAAATTGTACACGAATTCCTGCGCAACCGTTCTGCTGGCGAGGCTTATGGCTCTATCATCGCCTCCGGCGACCGTGCCCGTACCCTCCACTATGTATTCAATAACCAGGAGTGTAAAGATGGCGAATTGATTTTGATGGACTTCGGTGCAGAATATGGCGGTTACAATGCTGACCTGACCCGTACCGTGCCTGTAAATGGTAAATTTACTGCCCGTCAGCGCCAAGTATATGATGCTTGTTTACACCTGCATAAATATGCGGTTTCTATCCTGCGCCCAGGTATTACCCTGGCTAAATACCATGAAATGATGGGAGAAGAAGCAGGAAGAGAATTCATAAAACTGGGCCTGCTCACAGAAGCAGATATCAAAAACCAGGACCCAGAAGCTCCAGCTTACCGCAAATACCTGTATCATGGTATCTCTCACCACTTGGGTGTAGATGTGCATGATCTGGCGCCTTCTATGGTACAGCCAATTCCTGAAGGTAGTGTACTGACCATCGAACCAGGCATCTACATTGAGGAAGAGAATATGGGCGTACGTATCGAGAATAACTACTGGATTACCGCTTCCGGCAATGTTGATCTGATGAAAAACATCCCGATCACTGCTGACGAAATTGAAGCTTTAATGAAATAACTTTCCGGCCCCTCACCCTTTCAGTGGGGGGCTATTTTCGTCAACATAAATATTCGAATGCGACAGATTCCCAATATCATTACCCTATGTAACCTTTTTTGCGGCGCCCTGGCCATTATCTGTATACTCCATGCGCCCGAATTCAGGACTGAATTTAACGGTACAGAATACACGATTATCACACCAGAACCTATATACTGGGCTTCTGGGCTGGTCGTACTGGCCGCTATTTTCGACTTTTTTGACGGTTTGGCAGCACGCCTGCTCCGTGTACAATCTCCAATGGGCAAGGAGTTGGACTCCCTCGCCGATGTAGTAACATTCGGGGTAGTACCCGGTATGATGCTGTATCGCCTGCTGCGCAGCGCCTATTTCCAACAACCGGATGTATTCGACGTATCCTTGTTCAACCTGGCTCCGGCCCTGCTGGTGCCTTGTTTTGCGGCTTATCGCCTGGCAAAGTTCAACATCGATACCCGTCAGTCCGAAAACTTTATCGGAGTGCCTACCCCGGCTGTAGGACTGCTGGTGGCCTCTTTCCCGCTGATCGTACTGTATAATCCTTATAACCTGGGCCATTGGTTCCAGAATATTTGGGTACTGTATGGGGTTATTTTCGCGCTCTGTTATTTGATGGTGGCGGAAATCCCGATGATCAGCCTGAAAGTGAAGCATAAAACACTGAAAGACAACTGGACCCGCCTCTTACTGGTGGTGCTGACCCTGGTGAGCATACCGTTCCTGAAATTCGCTGCGGTTCCTTTTGTATTTATCTGCTATGTAATTTTATCGTTGTTGTTCCCGCCAATGAAGGCTGAGAAAGCCTAAAATGCCCGGCAGGAGCACATCAATCATCAATAACCTGCTGCAAATCTGCAAGTACGAGTTTATTATTCGTAATTTTTAATGTAGGTTTGCGGCAAAATTTAAAGCACAATGACTTTTACTGCACATATCAATGTGATGCCACTGAAAGAATTATTGGACCCTCAAGGGAAAGCGGTAATGGGTGGCCTGAAAAACCTCGGTATGAACCAGGTTCACGATGTACGCATAGGCAAACACATAACCCTGCAAATCGAAGCTAACAGCAAAGAAGAAGCACAGCAGATCGCTGAAACTGCTTGTCAGAAACTGTTGGCTAACCAGGTAATGGAATACTTTGAAGTACACATTCAATAAATAATTTCGAATTACGAATTACGGATTTGCGGAGCATTTTGCATGAATCCGTAATTCCTGATTCGTAATTCGTCCTTTCAATGAAGTTATATATCGTTCCTTCCCCTATCGGCAATCTGGCCGATATCACTTACAGGGCTGTAAAGGTATTGGAAGATGCCGAGCTCATCCTAGCGGAAGACACTCGTACTTCCAGCGTGCTACTCAAGCACTATAATATCCATAAGCCGATTACCCCTTATCATCAGCATAATGAACATAAAGTAGCCCAGCACCTGGTAGAACAACTCCAGGCCGGTAAAGTCATGGCTTTACTGACAGATGCAGGTACTCCCGGTGTTTCTGACCCTGGATTCTTGCTGGTAAGGGAATGTATCCGCCAGGGCGTTTCGGTAGAATGCCTGCCCGGCGCTACTGCCTTTGTTCCTGCGCTGGTCAATAGCGGTATCCCCATGAACCGCTTTATTTTTGAAGGCTTCCTGCCCCTCAAAAAAGGCCGCCATACCCTCTTTACACAACTCGCCACCGAAGAAAGAGCCATTGTTTTCTATGAGTCGCCTATGCGATTGGTACGTACCCTCGATGATCTGATCCAATACTTTGGAGCAGACCGCCAGTGTTGCGTTAGCCGCGAACTCACTAAAATGTTCGAAGAAAACAAACGCGGTACCCTCCAGGAAGTAGCCGATTACTTCCGTGAAAAGGGCGTCAAAGGCGAAATTGTGGTGGTGGTGCAAGGCGCAGAATAATTTTTCCCACTCCTGACATAGGGCTGTCATCTCCCTATTGTTGCTTTGTTATTCAAATATGCAATTATGCTGATATCTGATATTGCAAGGCTTCGCTTACATGCCCAGCAAGTTTCTAAACATACCTGCAAAACGCCACAGGCGTTAGTTTCCTATATGGGCGCCCTCCAAGCGCAGGACTTCCCTGCTAGTAAATACGCGGTGGGCGCACGTCTGCCAAATACTACTCTCAAACAGGTGGAAAAGGCCGTCAATAAAGGAGAAATCATTCGTACCTGGATCTTCCGCGGCACCTTGCAACTGGTAACGCCAGCGGATATACGCTGGATGATCGAACTGGTAAAAGACCGACTGGAAATGCGTCTGAAAGCTACGGAGAAAGCCCTTGGCGTAGACGCTACTATATACCCCCACGTTTTTAAACTACTGAGAGAGGCCCTCCAAGGCGGAAAACGGCTCATGCGCAGCGAAGTGGAATCACTCCTGCAAACACATCATATCGGCCCGGAATACATGCGCTATGGCCTTTTTAGGGCATCCCTGGAAGGAATCATCTGCCATGGCCCCATGAATGGCAAACAATTTACCTTCACCCTGCTGGATGAATGGTGCCCTCCACAACCTGCTTATAGCAAGGAGAAAGCCCTGGAATTACTGGCGGAACGCTATTTTACCAGCCACGGACCCGCTACGATAGCGGACTTTACTACTTATGCGGGCATCACCCAGAAAGAAGGACTCATCGGCCTGGAAGCAGCCAAACCCCGACTGGATCAGCTAACCATTGCCGGAAATACTTACTGGTGCGGAAAAGACCTCCTGGCGGCTAAAACAGGGGTGCCTAATGCCCTGTTACTACCCGCTTTTGATGAAATCAATGTGGCGTATAAAGATCGTTTACCCATGATTGCCAAAGAACATGGGCATAAAGTGATGACGATCAACGGAATCTTCCACCCAGTGATGCTAAACGAAGGCCAGATATGTGGCCTGTGGAAAAGAACTATTGCCAAAGATGGTCTTGAAATTTCCTTTGAACCCTTTATTAGCCTGAAAAAATCCCGAAAAGAAGAATTTGAAGCGGCAGTTCAACACTATGCCGATTTTATGGAACTCCCCGTTAAAAAGATGGCTTTTCTGTAACCGTTCATCCAACATAGCAACACCTTATCGGTAATTGTTTATTTTCGCAGTTTGAACAAAATCTAACAGAATGAAGCACCCGGTTATCGGAGGCTGTCTGGCCATGACTCTTTTGGCAGGCAGTTGGTTACAACTAAATGCGCAGTCTGACCGCTGGCAGCAGAGAGTGAAATACACCATGAACGTAGATGTTGATGCACCAGCGAATAAATTCAGCGGTAAACAACATTTGGAATACTATAACAATTCCCCCGATACACTGAAGAAAGTCTTCTACCACCTGTACTGGAACGCATTTCAGCCAAACAGTATGATGGATGTGCGCAGTCGTGAACTGGGTAAAATCGTGATCGGAAAAGATAAAAACGGTAATAATGTGTACGACTGGGACAACCGCGTGCGCGACCGTATATCTAAATTGAAACCAGACGAAATTGGCTACCAGAAAGTAATTTCTCTGAAAAGAGATGGTAAACCACAAAGCTTCAAAACAGTGGAAACCATCCTGGAAGTAGATTTGGATCATCCAATTATGCCTAACTCCAAAGCGGTATTCGATATGGAGTTTGAAGCACAAGTGCCTGTGCAAATCCGCCGCAGTGGCCGCAATAATTCCGAAGGTGTGGATTACTCCATGGCGCAGTGGTATCCTAAAATGGCGGAATACGATTACGAAGGCTGGCATCCAACTCCATACATCGCCCGTGAATTCTACGGCGTGTGGGGAGATTATGAGGTGACCATCAATATGGATAAAAAATATGTGATTGCCGCTACCGGTTATCTGCAAAATCCAAATGAAATCGGCTATGGTTACGAGGCCCCAGGTATTAAAGTAAAACGCCCTGCTGGCAATAAACTGACCTGGCATTTTGTGGCCCCTAACGTGCACGATTTCGTATGGGCGGCTGATCCAGATTACAAACATATCACCCAACAGGTAGATGGCTTCACCGCCCATTTCTTCTATATTGAAAATGACACTACCCGTAAAACCTGGCCTGCACTGGCTAAATCCATTCCTAACGCTTACGCCTATATTAAAAAGCACTATGGCGCTTACCCATACAAGCAGTATTCCTTTATCCAAGGTGGAGACGGCGGTATGGAATATCCAATGGCTACGCTGATCATGGGCAACGGTACACAGTCTGGTTTATACGGTGTAGCAATGCACGAATGGATGCACAGTTGGTACCAGGGCATGCTGGCTACTAACGAAAGCCTGTATCCTTGGATGGATGAAGGTTTCACCACTTTCGCAGAAGAAAATACCATCTACAATACAACGGATTCTCTGAAAGGCAAATGGCCGCTGGAAGATACTTACAAAGGTTATTTCCGCCTGGCTAAGAGCGCCTTCGAAGAACCTGCTACTACACATTCCGATCATTACAATACCAACTACGGTTATAGCAACAATGCTTATCGCAAAGGAGCAGTATTCTTAGAACAGTTGGGTTATGTAATTGGTGCTGAAATCCGTGACAGTGGCTTGATTCGCTACTATAACGAATGGCGTTTCAAACATCCTAATGCGAATGATTTTGTGCGCGTGATGGAAAAAGAAAGCGGTATTCAACTGGATTGGTACAAACAATACCTGATCAATTCTACTAAGCATATCGACTACGGTATTGATGGCGTTACAGAGAATGGTAACAAAACAGTGGTACGCCTGCGTAGAATCGGCGAATTCCCGATGCCAATTGATCTGATGGTAACAGATAAGAAAGGCAATCAGACGATGTATTATATTCCATTGTCTATCATGTTTGGTGAGAAACCAAATGAAAATCCTGCGATCAAACGCGTGGTAGCCGCTCCATGGTTCTGGACACATCCAACTTATGAAGTGGAAGTAAATCTACCACTGAGCGATATCCAAGCAGTGGAAATTGATCCTAGTCAGCGTCTGGCGGATATTGACAGAAGCAATAACAAAGCGGTAGCGAAATAAGCTATAACTCTCTACCTGAAAAAATAAAAAAGCGAAATTGACATCTGCGTCAATTTCGCTTTTTTAATACATTTTACTTTTACTAAGCGTGCGTTATCATATCAGAAAATCAGTTGCTGTAGCTGGTTTTCCCATGTGTGTGCATTTTGTTCCTGGTGGATTAATTTTTCCAAGTGATGCTGGTTGTGATACGCCGTGAAATACAGCATTTCCCGGACGGTGATCTTCCCTAAAATTGGATGAGGTAACCTGTATCTATCCAGGTCACTTTCCGTCCAATTCCTGATTTTATCATCCAGTTTAAATTTCTGGGCAAGGAAGCCCTGAATCAGTACTGGCCGTTGTGCGTTATAGATCACGCCAGGTTGGTAGGGAACAGTGGCAGTAGCGCCGCTATTCAGCTTTTCCAGATATTGTGATACCACTAGATCATATGATCTAGAAGGTTGCTGGCTGACGCCAAAATATCTGAGTGTAAATTTAGGAAATCCCATAGCGCTGCTAACGGGCCTTACGGATTTGATGAGGTGGTCCAGTTGTTGGCCGGCCGACCATTTGCCGTAAGGAGATGCTGTAAACCGATGATCTGACAGCGTGTTTACATAGTCGACCATATTGTCGAAACTTTTGCTTAACAGAGATCGAATCTCATGCTGATTCAGGTACATAGGAATTCATTTTAAAGGGTGCGAAAAATAACACAAAGCCTGGCGCCTTTAGTGGAGAATATCCCGCCTATTGCATACTGTCTGAAGTTACGCCAGTTTTCCCAACCAGCCAACATATTTATTAAATAAATATGTTAGGTTTTTCGGTCAGATATGGATGAATAACGGCAATGGATGAAAAATTTCTTAATTATTTCTGATAATTGTAATAATTAAACAGATGGCGATGTAGCATTCCCTGCATTTTCATCAGGACCAGGCTTTTTCTCATCGCTGTCGTTCCAGAATTTCCCGAAATGACGTTCGAAGTGTTCGGAGCCACCACAGCGGTTGCGGAACTTTTCACGGAGGTGTTCCTGTTCCTCAGGACTAAGATGAGCCATTTTGTTTTTGATGCGCTCTTTCCAGTCGCCACCGCCGCTGCGTTTAAAACCTTTGCCATTATTGTGCCAGCCAAACAGCAGTTTGCCCAGCAACAGCAATCCGAAGGCTTGCCAGTAGGTGATGGTAGGACCATGGAATATTTCGGGTATTAACCAGTTCCAGAGGATCATGGTTAGGAAGATGACTACTGCTACAAATGCAATACCACAGCAGATCATCAAGAATATTTTTCCGGCGGATTTTTTACTGAAGCGTCCCATATCTAATAGTAAGTTTAATCAGTTGTTGAGAATTTCATGATACAGTTCTTTCAGTCTTTCTCTCAAAAACAGTACAGCATAGCGTTTGCGCGAAAGCAATGTGTTGACGCTGACGCCCGTTTCGGCACTCATCTCCTTAAATGATTTTCCCAGGATTTCATGACTGATAAATACCTGTTTCTGATCAGTAGGGAGGTCTTCAATGGCGGCGGTAATGGCTTCGGAAATGATTCTCTGCATCATTGGCGTATCCGCATCCATAGCGGAATCTGCGATGATTTCAGGGAGGAAAAGGACTTCTTCACCTTCTATTTCCCTGGTATATTCAGCAAATGGTGTTTCTTTCTTTTTCCTGAACCAATCTGTGATCCTGTTCCGGGCAACGGCAAACAACCATCCAGTGATGGAATCTACCTGGCTGCCCAGTCGCAGATATTCTGTAAACTGGTACAGTACATCCTGCAAAATATCCTCTGCGTCTGACACATTGCTCACCCGCTGACGGATATAGTGGAGCAGGCGCCTGCTCTCCTGTTTAACCGCCTCCTGAATACGCTCATTTTGCTCTTGGGCCATAACTGTATTTGATAGGAGCAACTGTTTCATCTTACTATTGAAGACGAACTACTATTGCGGATATTTTAACTATTACAGAAAAAATACAACAATGCCTCCCCAAATGCAGCTTAGAACTTGGCCATCACAATGTATTTTTCCTTGAAACTCTCTTCGGGGAAGATGTCGTAGATGTCGATGAGTCTTGGTTTCAGACCACTTTCTGAGATTTCCTGGGCCAGATCTCCACCTTTCAGGCAGATCAATCCTTTTTCAAATTGCTTTCCAGGTACAGTGGATTTTTTCATCAGGTGTTTGCTCCAACGCCAGAGATCTCCCAAAGGAGCCACTGCACGGGATACCACGATGTCGAACTTACGGTTCTTAATATCTTCTATGCGGGAATGAGCAGCAGTAACGTTTTTAAGTCCGAGAGACTCGGCCACTCCTTCCACTACCTTGATCTTTTTGCCAATGGAGTCTACTAGATGGAACTGTACTTCAGGGAAGAAAATGGCCAGTGGAATACCGGGAAATCCACCACCAGTGCCCAAGTCAATAATCTGGGTGCCTGGTGCGAAATCCGCAATGGCAGCAATACTTAATGAATGTAAAACATGCTTTTCGTAGAGCTGATCAATGTCTTTCCTAGAAATAACATTAATTTTCTCATTCCATTCGCTGTATAATCCCTTTAACGCTTCAAATTGAGCCAACTGGGCCGGCGTGAAGTCGCTGAAATACTTTAAAATAATATCCATCCTGCAAAAGTAAACTTATTCGGTGAGGAACAAGCTTACCAGCGGTTTTTAGACTTCACCATCAGGGCTGGTGTAAAGATGAGATAGTAAAATAACATGAAAATATCCATGAACCAACTGTAGACGAACAGGTCTTTCTCATCCAGTTTGCGCATAGCAGACCAGGTGATGACAGACTGCACCAACATCTTGAAACCGAATATTCCCAGTACATACCACAGGATTGGTGGCGGGAAAAATAACGCCAGGATAAAGGCAGGGTAGTAGAGGAAATGTGTCAGGGAGAAGAGCCCTAATACAAACTTATGCCCGAACCGATAGTGCTTGCCAGTGGTCATATGCCTAGTTTTCTGGCGGAACCAGCTACTCCAGCTATTTTTAGGCTCGGAATAAGTAAATGCTTTTTTATCGATTACTACCGACACATTTTTGCGTGTAGCGGCTGTGTTTACGAATAAGTCGTCGTCTCCACCAGCCAAATGCTGATGACTGGTAAAACCTTTATGACGGTAAAAGAGCTCCTTTTTATAAGCCAGGTTACGTCCTACGCCCATATAAGCCATACCGCTCATAGCAAACGACAGGAATTGCATGGCACTGAAGAAGGTTTCGTAACGAATCACTTTATTCAGGAATCCTGGCTTCTTATGATAAGCGCCATAGCCCAGTACAATTTCCTTTTCGTCCGTAAAGCCCTGACTCATCAAAGACAGCCAGTAGGTACTTCCTGGTTTACAATCAGCGTCGGTGAGGAGAATATTATCGTAGATCGCGCCGCGAAGTCCCATAGACAGTGGAAATTTCTTTCCAGGGATGAATTTCGCAGGTTGTTTGATTTCGATGGTGCGGTAATGTGGATAACCTGGTTCGATGGATTGCAGGTAATACCGGCTTTCGTCTTCGGAGTTATCGTTAACTACAATCACCTCATATTCAGGCTTCAGGTGATCATGATAACGTTGTTGCAATACGCCTGGGAGGTTACGCTGCAAATTCAGCTCCTCATCCTTGGCGCAGATGATGACAGAGAATTTCTGTTCCGGCGACTGATCCGGGTCAAATTTCTTACGGTAGAAAGCCAGCCGTGAGAAAATGAACAGATAATAACATATCTGGATACCAGCAATGGTAGCAAAGGAGTATAAGGCAATTTCACCTAGGTGGTCAAGCATAATGGACGCAAAAATATAATATTTTTAATATCTGTAAAAAGATAAATTATGGGCGAAGGTACTATCTGTTTTTACTTATTCGCAAATAGATTTGCATTTCGGTATCTTTGCACGCTGAAATGGAAATCTCGTGAATTTTGAACTGATAACTACAGATAATGGCAGTAAGGCCAGGGCAGGGAAAATCACCACTGCCCATGGGGAAATCGAAACGCCTATATTCATGCCGGTGGGTACCGTTGGCAGTGTAAAGGCGGTTACCCAAGAACAGTTGAAAGAGGCGGTACAGGCCCAGATTATTCTGGGGAATACTTACCACCTGTACCTGCGTCCGGGATTAGAAGTACTTTCTAAAGCCGGTGGTTTACATAAATTTAACGGATGGGACAGACCTATTCTGACTGATAGCGGTGGATACCAGGTATTTTCCCTGGCAGCCAACCGTAAAATCAAGGAAGAAGGCTGCGTGTTCCAGTCACATATCGACGGTTCCCGTCATTTGTTCACACCGGAAAATGTAATGGACATCCAGCGTACCATTGGTGCGGATATTATTATGGCGTTCGACGAGTGTCCGCCGTATCCGTCCGAGTACCGTTATGCTCGGAAGTCGATGGACCTGACCCATCGTTGGCTGGACAGATGTATACAACGCCTGGCGGACACCATGCCAGCATACGGTCACGAACAAACGCTGTTCCCTATCGTACAGGGTTCCACCTTCAAGGACCTCCGTAAAGCATCTGCTGAGTACATTGCCTCCCGAGGAGCGGCTGGTAATGCTATTGGCGGATTGAGCGTAGGAGAGCCAGAAGAAGATATGTATGAGATGTGTGAACTCGTATGTGATATTCTGCCTTCAGATAAGCCAAGATATCTCATGGGCGTAGGTACGCCATGGAATATCCTAGAAAATATATCATTGGGTGTAGATATGTTTGACTGTGTGATGCCAACCAGAAATGGCCGCAATGGTATGCTCTTTACTTGGAATGGGGTTATCAACATTCGTAATAAAAAATGGGCGGATGATTTCACTCCGATAGATGCCAACAGTGAGTGCTTTGCTACCAACGGTTATTCCAGGGCTTACCTGCGTCACTTGTTTATAGCAGGAGAGATTTTGGGCATGACACTTGCCAGTATCCATAACCTGGCGTTTTACCTGGACCTGGTGAAAGAAGCCCGTCGGCAGATCTTGGCAGGCACATTCAGCACCTGGAAACCGAAGATGATCAGTCAGTTGAAAACGCGTTTATAATACCAGCAAATCAACAAATAATCCAATAAACTAATATCTTTGGGTTCATGCCGAAATTTCTGACAAAAGTAGATTGGTATATATTACGTAAGCTGATAGGTACCTTTATTTATTCACTGGCGATCTTCCTCCTGATCTCCGTGGTGATCGACATTACGGAGAAAGTGGATGATTTTATGAAGAATCATCTGACCTTACGGCAGATTGTAGTGGATTATTACTTCGGCTTTATTCCGCATATCCTGGCATTGTTATTCCCGTTGTTCATCTTTTTGTCGGTAATCTTTTTTACCTCGAAGATGGCCTATCGTTCGGAGATCATCGCCATATTGAGTGCTGGCGTGAGTTTCCGCCGTTTCCTTCGTCCTTACTGGGTGGGGGCTTTCCTTTTCGGTGGTATCCTCTGGCTGGCCAACTATTGGGTGGTACCCAATGCCAACCGCATTCGTACCTCCTTTGAAAATAAATACCTGCACAGTCACGATAACCAGAATACGCAATTTGAACGAAGTACCCGTATCGACAGTTTCACCTACGTTACTTTCGGTACATACGATCCAAATTATGCCAATGGTTCCACTTTTATATTGCAGAAAGTACATGGGCAGGTAATCAATTACCGTATGAAGGCGGATCGTGTTTCCTGGGATTCTACGACTCAAAAATGGCGACTGGACTATGTAACCATTCGTACCATGGATGGTTTGCATGAAAGCTGGAGAAGTTTACAGGATACCGCTATAAAAATTCCCCTGGTACCAAAAGACCTGGTGGATGAAAAGAATATGCAAGAAGCCCTTACCACACCGGATCTCAGACGATATATTCATCGAGAGGCGATTCGTGGCGCTGAGGGGCTGAACACTTACTGGGTAGAGTATTACAGGCGTACAGCCGCTGCTGCAGCCGTGGTAGTACTAACGCTGATTGGAGGGATTATTGCCGCCAAGAAAGTGCGTGGTGGGAGCGGGCTCCACCTGGCTGTGGGGATTGTTATCTCTGCTAGTTATATTATCGCCTTGCAGTTTGCCACTGTATTCTCCACTAAAGCGGATCTGAATCCAATGGTGGCCGTATGGATACCCAATGTAATCTTCGCTGGACTTGCCTTCTACTTGTATAGAAGAGCGCCTAAGTGATTTTGCTTTTTAACTTTCCTACATGTTGTCCCTGCCCATTAGGCAGAGACGAGGAAAAATAAAAAAGAGGGCTGACCCAAAGCCTATTTTTACTTTTGGGTCAATACCTCAAAACTTTCTTGTCTGTTGTCCCTGCCCAGCGGGGCAGGGACAACGAAAAAAATAAAAAGCGGAAGGTGACGTCGCAGACGTCACCTTCCGCTTTTTTTATCAAAATCGTTTTAAAAATCGCAAAAATCAAGGCATCTTCTTTCAATATTTTCAATTCATTCTGAAAAAATTTATAATTCTTTCATCAGATATGAATTTTTAATTATTTTAAAATATACTATATTGATAGCTAGATAATTGTAGGGAGAAATAATTGATTTTCAAGTGGCCGGATCGCACATGATTTTGTTGTTAATTTGGCATTAATAATCGTGTAAGGGTGGTAACTTCGTTAACAAATCATTACTTTTGACAATTGATCGATTTTGTTTTTCATTATATAAACAATAGCAGTAAAATGGGGTACATAAAAGAAAAATTCAAGGTTAAAGCGGATGAACTGAACGCTGAAGTAAAAGACCTGTTGAAGAATCACGGCACCACCAAAGTAGGAGACGTTACACTAGCACAGGTTTACCAGGGCATGCGCGGTATTACCGGCCTGGTAACCGAAACTTCCCTGCTGGACGCGAATGAGGGTATTCGTTTTCGCGGATATTCCATTCCTGAGTTGAGAGAGGCATTACCTAAAGCGCCAGGAGGCCAGGAGCCACTGCCAGAAGGTTTGTTTTACCTGATGCTGATTGGAGAATTACCTACGGAAGAAGATGTACAGAACTTATCCGCTGTGTGGGGACGTCGTTCACATGTTCCAAACCATGTGTTTGACGCCATTGAAGCTTTACCTATTTCTACTCACCCTATGACCATGTTTACCGTTGGTATCATGGCACTGCAGACAGAATCTTTATTCGCTAAAGCTTACGCTGAAGGTATCAATAAAAAAGACTACTGGAGCTATGTATATGAGGATACTATGAACCTCATTGCACGTCTGCCACGTATTGCTGCTTATATCTACCGTCGTAAATATAAAGGTGGTGATCATATTCAGCCAAACGGTATGCTGGACTGGGCTGGTAACTTTGCGCATATGCTGGGTTACTCAGACGAAGGCTTCCGTGAACTGATGCGCCTCTACATGGTAATTCACGCGGATCACGAAGGTGGTAACGTAAGTGCACACACTACTCACCTGGTAGGTTCCGCACTGAGCGATGCTTACCTGTCATTCGCAGCAGGTATGAACGGTCTGGCTGGTCCGCTGCACGGATTGGCTAACCAGGAAGTAATCAAATGGATCCTGAACATGCGCGAAGAACTGGGTGGTGGTATGCCAACCAAAGAAGAAATCGCTGCATATGTACGCAAAACCCTGGCTGAAGGTAAAGTAGTACCAGGCTATGGTCACGCAGTACTGCGTAAAACAGATCCTCGTTTCTCTGCGCAGATGGAATTTGCTAAAAACCACCTGCCAAACGATGAACTGGTAAGAATCGTATGGATGGTATATGAAACTGTACCTCCAATTCTGCAAGAACTGGGTAAAGTGAAAAATCCTTGGCCTAACGTAGATGCTCACTCTGGCGCGCTGCTGGTACATTATGGCATGGTGGAATATGAATTCTACACCGTATTGTTCGGCGTATCCCGTGCACTGGGCGTATTAGCGTCTCTCTGCTGGGATCGTGCTCTCGGTCTGTCTATCGAAAGACCGAAATCTGTAACTACAGAGTGGATGAAGCTCTTCGTAGAAGGTAAGGTAGAAGCATCTGCCGAATAACCGAGTGTTATAATTGTTTTTTATAGAAAAAGGCAGGTGGTGAATTTTTACCACTTGCCTTTTTTATTTTTGTGAATCGAAAAAAGAATTAACCTATTTCCACATTTACTGCCATATTATCCAATCCGATCGAATACCTGAAAGGTGTTGGCCCGCAAAAGGGTGAACTGTTGCGTAAAGAACTCAGTATCCACACCTTCGGAGACCTCATCCAATATTTCCCATTCAGGTATGTTGATAAAACGAAGATCGACAAGATTTCCGCCGTTAGCGGATATGAAGATTTCGTGCAAATTCGTGGTCGTATTATGCATATGGAAGTAGTAGGCGAGAACAGAGGTAAACGCCTCGTGGCCACCTTCCGCGATGAAACCGGCATCATTGAATTGGTGTGGTTCCAAGGATGGCAGTGGATGCAGAAATCATTGCAGCAAAATGTAACCTATCTGGTCTACGGACGCGTGTCTACCTTTAACAGCAATATACAAATCGCGCATCCGGAAATGGACCTGGTAACAGAAGAAACTGCTACAGGTAAACAATTCCTGGAACCGGTTTACTACACTACCGAAAAATTGAAGGCAAGAGGACTAACGGCAAAGGCTATAGGAAAATTGACACAAAACCTCCTGCAACAATTATCACCGCTGGAAATCCGGGAAAATATTCCCCTGGAAATCCTGCAACAATACCGCTTGATGCCCCGTTCCATGGCCTTTTTCAAAATACATCTGCCAGGTAATGAGGAAGAGGCAAAACAAGCACAACGCCGACTAAAATTTGAAGAACTGTTCATCGCGCAGATCCGTATCTGCCGACTAAAAATCAAAAGACAAAAAGCCTCACAGGGCTACACTTTTGGTGCTGTAGGCGAACAGTTCAATAATTTCTATAATCATCATCTGCCCTTCGAACTTACCGGCGCCCAAAAACGCGTACTGAAGGAAATCCGTCAGGATACGATGCATGGCCGACAGATGAACCGCCTCCTGCAAGGAGATGTGGGCAGCGGTAAAACCATGGTGGCCCTCCTGACCGCCCTGCTGGCCATTGATAACGGTTTCCAGGCCTGCCTGATGGCGCCTACGGAAATTCTTTCCCAGCAACATTTTAAAGGACTCTCCGAACTACTGGCGGATATGCCCGTAAATGTGGCACTGCTAACTGGTAGCATCAAAGGAAAAGCAAGAAAACAAATCCTCGCCGGTGTAAAAGATGGCAGTATTCACCTGCTGGTAGGCACGCATGCCCTGTTGGAAAAAGAAGTCGATTTCCAAAACCTAGGTATGGCTATTATCGATGAGCAACATCGCTTTGGAGTGGCCCAACGGGCACGACTGTGGGAAAAAAATAATATCCCTCCGCATGTACTCGTTATGACGGCCACGCCTATACCAAGAACCTTGGCCATGACCGTCTACGGGGACCTTGATGTTTCTGTCATCGATGAAATGCCGCCAGGTAGAAAGCCGATTACCACTGTGCATCGCACAGAATTCCAACGCCCATCGGTGATGGACTTCATCCGGCAAGAAGTGAAAAAAGGCCGACAGGCTTATATCGTATACCCGCTGATCGAAGATTCTGAGAAGATGGATTACGAAAACCTGATGAAAGGGTATGAAGAAGTAAAAGCCTTCTTCCCGGAACCGCAGTATTATATCAGCATGGTACATGGTCGTCAGCCGCAGGAAATGCGGGAAACCAATATGCAGCGCTTCGTTGCTGGCGATACGCAGATCATGGTGGCCACTACCGTTATCGAAGTAGGCGTGAATGTGCCGAATGCTTCTGTGATGGTGATTGAGAGTACCGAGAGATTCGGACTCTCGCAGTTGCACCAGTTGCGCGGACGCGTGGGTAGGGGAGCTGAACAGTCGTTCTGTATACTCATGACCGGCAACAAGGTCAGCAAGGATTCCAAAGAGCGTATTAACGTGATGGTACAAACGAATAATGGCTTTATCATTTCAGAAAAAGATATGGAACTCCGTGGCCCCGGAGATATTGAAGGTACCCGCCAGAGCGGTGTGCTGGATTTCAAACTAGCCGATATCCTCGCCGATAAACCTATCCTGGATGCCGCACGTGTGAGTGCAGAAAAACTGTTGGAAAAAGATATGGATCTTGTACTCCCTGAAAACCAGGGACTCCGCGATTTTCTTGCTTCCCAGAGAAGTAAATCTGTTTGGAGCAAAATTTCCTGACCGGTTTTAACGTTTATTATATATCGCCGTCTAAATTTTCAGTATCAGTAACCAAGATAACCCTTAAAAGTGTGTAAGTTATTGTGTATGACACCGTAACAATTAGGTTGGCTTGTGCGTTTATAATAGTATATTAGATTTTTCAGATAATTTAAAATGCTTATCCCGTTGAAATTTACCCTCCCGATCGGATTTGTTGGAATGATTATCCTTATGCTGTTCACTGCTAATGCAGGAGCGCAGCAAACCGCTAATTATAAAAACTATTCCCCGCTTACATTCGCGGAGAATAAAGGACAGTGGAACCCCGATGTCCTCTATAAAACCGATCTGGATGCCGGTGCGGTATTCCTGCGTAAAACTGGCTTTACGTTCAGTATCCTTGATCCAAAGGATATGGAAAAAATGTACGAATACATTCACGGCCACTCGCATACAGGCGATACCGTTTGGGTACAAAGTAGGGCCTATATCAATGGCCAACAAATAGCAGGCGTCACCAGGAAAGAAGCTGCTCCAGATAAGATGCCTGAAATTCACGGTCATGCCTATACGGTGAATTTCCTCAACAGTAATCCTAACGCTACCATAGAACCTGAAAAGAAACAGGAATACTATAATAACTACTTCATCGGCGACGATCAAAGTAAATGGGCTTCCCATGTGTTCTCTTATCAAGGCGTTAATTACCACGAAATTTATACGGGTATTGATGCGCATGTGTACTCCGAAGCTTCTACATTGAAGTACGACATGATCGTGAATCCCGGGGCTAATCCAGATCAAATACAGTTGGAATACACCGGTACTTCTTCCCTGGAAATCAAGAAAGGACAACTGATTGTGCATACGACCGTAGGTGATGTAGTGGAACAATTACCTTATGCATATCAGTATGTTAACGGTGAGCGTGTATCCGTTAAGGTTAGCTACAAACTGAATGGTAATAAATTAGGATTTAAAATCGGCAGTTACAACAATGCGTTTCCGCTGATTATCGATCCTACTTATGTGTTCTCTACTGTATCCGGTTCCCGCGCTGATAACTGGGGCTTTACTGCTACTTACGACAGCGATGGTTACTTCTACGGTGGCGGTATCGTTTTCGGACAAGCCTATCCAGTGACTCCTGGCGCTTTCCAAGGCGGTTACATGGGAAATATCGACATCGGGATACAGAAATTCACACCCAACGGAACCGGTTTGGTGTATTGTACTTTCATCGGTGGTAACGATATGGAACAACCGCATAGTCTCTTCGTCAATAAAAATAAAGAGTTGGTAATTTCCGGCAGAACTAAGTCTGGCAATTATCCCTTTACAAAAGTGATTGGGAGTCGCGGTGGCTGGGATATCGCAGTGAGCATGCTTTCCGCTGGTGGCGATAAAATGGTGGGATCGCTTGTAATTGGTGGTTCCTCTGATGATGGGGTGAATATCCGCGATCAGCGTGCCGGTGGCGCTTCTACCTTATTGAGAAATTACGGAGACGATGCCCGTAGTGAAGTAGTGGTGGATAACGCTGGATATATCTATGTGGCAAGTTGTACCCGTTCTACTAATTTCCCTGTTACTGGTGGCGTATTCCAGAGCACTTTTGCGGGTGCACAGGATGGAGTGGTGATGAAAATTAACCCACTCTGTCAGGATATCGTTTGGGCAAGCTTCCTGGGCGGTACTAAAGAAGACGCCGGTTTTGTAATTGCGTTGAATGACTTGCAATCATTGTATGTAGCGGGTGGAACAGCAAGTACAGACTTCCCTGGTACGAGCGGCGCTTCCTATAAAGGCACTTATACTGGTGGGGTTTGCGATGGCTTTATCGCGCATATTAAAAGTGATGGTAGCGCGATCATTCAAAGCACTTATGTAGGGTCTACAGATGGTCAAGCTGATCAGATCTATGGTATTCAAATGGATACCAAAGGCTTCATATATGTGACCGGTACTACAGAAGGGGTATGGCCTATTAAACAACCCGCAGGAACTGCCACATTTTATAATCAGAATGCGGCGCAGTTTATCATGAAACTGCAACCGGATTTATCCGATATCGTTTACTCTACTACATTTGGTAAGAGTCGTTCTATATCAAAATTGCCTTCCATCTCCCCTACTGCATTCCTTGTTGATAGATGCGAAAACGTATATGTATCTGGCTGGGGTGGTGGTATTAATCCTGCTGAAGGATATCCGAATTCTGGTACAGGTGGATTGCCACTGAAAAATCCATTGCAGGCCATTACAGACGGTATGGATTTTTACTTCATCGTATTGCAGAAAGATGTAACAGATATACTTTTCGGAAGTTACTTCGGTGGTGCAGGTTTGTATGAACACGTAGATGGTGGTACCAGTCGCTTCGATAGAAATGGTGTGATTTACCAGGGTATCTGTGCATGGTGTAATACCGGTAGTGCTAAACCGCGCTATCCAACAACACCTGGCGCCTACAGCAGTACACCACCGCCTTCCTGTAATTTTGGTGCGCTGAAAATCGCCTTTAATTTGGATGGGGTAAAAGCGGGTATCAAAACGCTGGAAAGAAAAAATAATTATTGTATTCCTGACCCTGTTACTTTCCTGGATACCACACAGGTATATGTGAATACGTCTACTTATCGCTGGAATTTCGGAGATGGATCAGCGGAAGTAGTGGGTACTGCGTTGGATACAGTGAAACATGCATTTACAGCGGTGGGTATTTATCGCGTAAGATTGATTAAGACAGACCCGACTACCTGTAATGGCGCTGATACCGCTTATATTGATATTAAAGCAGGTACCAACAAAGCTATCCTGGACTTACAGCCTAAAAGACTTCCGCCATGCGAGGCTTTGAAGTATGAATTCCTCAATAACTCAACGCCAATCGGAGGATTCCGCGATAGCTCCTTTATCTTCGATTATGGAGACGGCCCGCCGATTTATGTATTACAAAATCCGCCTACATTCCCATATTCACATGTGTATCCGGCGCCAGGCCTTTACAACGTAAAACTGACACTGATTGATACCAACTATTGTAATGCACCACAAACAGAAAGTATTGCATTACGTGTAGCCGTCAACGTGAAGGCACAGTTTGTAATGCCTGATACTGTTTGCGTGGGTACTACGCTGGTGATTAACAATACCTCTATGGGTGGACAAAGTTTCGTATGGACATTCTCCGACGATCCTACACATCCATCTACGGATGCTTCTCCGCAGCATACTTTCCTCACGCCTGGATTGATTAACATCAAATTGGTAGTAAAGGATAGTACCACCTGTAACCTGATAGACAGCGTCATGCGGACGGTATTGGTAGCACCGCTACCACAACCTAAATTCGATTTTACACCGGTGAAACCGGTTGAAAATACCCCTGTTCAATTCAGAAATTTAAGTTTGAATGCTACTTCTTATCACTGGAATTTTGGAGATGGAGATTCTACATCGCAGGCACAACCAGTTCACCAGTATAATACGACAGGAACATTCTTGGTGTGCTTGACTGCATTTAATCCGGAAGGGTGTGACTCTACTGTATGTGAGAACGTGAGCGCTATTGTGGTGCCGTTATTCGACGTGCCTAACGCGTTTTCACCAAATGGAGATGGTAACAATGATGTCTTTTATGTGAAAGCATTCGGTGTATCCAAATTTAACCTGAAGATTTTCAGTCGTTGGGGACAACTGGTATTTGAGACCAATGACTATCGTATGGGCTGGGATGGTAAGTTCAAAGGAGAACCTATGCCTATGGACGCATATGCATATGTTGTAAGTATTGAATTTAACGACGGAACCAAAGGTAGTCGTCAGGGAAGTGTAACCTTGTTAAGATAGATGACACATGAAGCAGCTAGTTAAAATTACCGCAGGTGTAGTCCTGCTGTTGATCGCCGGTCTTCACGGATATGCGCAGGACCTGCATTTTTCGCAGTTCTTCAACTCTCCATTGACCACCAATCCGGCTAACACAGGATTCATTCCCGACGGTAACTACCGCCTGGGTGTCAATTATAGAGATCAGTGGACTTCTATCCCTGTTCCATATAAAACCATGTCCGCATTTGGCGATTGGCAAGTATTCCGGGACCGTCTTAACTACGGATGGCTGGGCCTAGGCGCTGTGGTGCTCCGTGATGTGGCGGGAGCTGGCAATCTCTCGTCAACAAAAGCCTATGGATCTATTGCCTATCATCAGTTATTAGGCAATAGCAGCCTACTTTCCCTGGGATTCAATGCTGGAACCGCCAATAAAAGAGTAGATATCACCAAACTAGTATTTGGCGATCAGTGGAATGGAAAATTCTTTGATGCCAGGGTTCCCACAGCGGAGCCTATCAACTCTTCCAGTACCAATTATTTCGACTTACAGGTAGGTATGAATTATGCCTATTTCCCTACTGATAATATTTATTTTAATGCCGGTTTCTCTGTACAGCATGTGAATACGCCGAGGGAAACGTTTTATAATACCGATAATAAAGTGCCCCGCAGATATATCGGCTTCCTGAATGGTAGCTTTAAAATGAGCGATAAGGTGATCCTTAATCCTGGCGCGTACTTCACGCAGCAATCAAATACGCACGAGCTTGCTATAGGTTTAAATGCGGCCTATAATGTTTCTGGTGATGGCACCCAGCAAGCTTATGGCGGATTATACTATCGTGGAAACGATGCTGCTATCTTCTTGGTAGGCTATCAGTTAAGTAATATTAAACTGATGTTCAGCTATGATGTGACCACTTCCCAGTTGGCCGCCGCCAATAGCAGCAGAGGGGCGTATGAGATAGGTATTATCTATACCGGCATGTACAAGAACAGATCGTTTTCAGATGCGATCCGCTCCACCTTCTGTCCTTCATTTTAATTCTTCTGCTTATTGATTACTTTTGTTACATGACCACATTGAATAAAGTAACCGCCGCGCATGTAGCGGCATTGCGCGAAATATTAGGCGATAAAAACGTGCTAGTGGACGAAGAAAGTCTGAGCCACTATGCACATGACGAAACAGAAGATTTGCATTATTTACCAGAGGTAGTAGTTAAGCCGGAAACCACAGAACAGGTAAGTAAGATCATGCAGCTTTGTCAGCGTGAATTACTGCCCGTAACTCCCCGTGGTGGCGGTACAGGCCTTAGCGGTGGCGCGCTCGCCCAGTTTGGCGGTGTGCTGATTTCCATGGAAAGATTCAATCACATTCTGGATATAGATGAACGTAATCTGCAGGTAACCACAGAACCGGGTGTTATCACAGAAGTACTGCAAAATGCTGTAAAGGAAAAAGGGTTGTTTTACCCGCCAGATCCAAGTAGTCGTGGTACCTGCTTTATTGGTGGGAATATCGCTGAAAATTCCGGCGGTCCTAAAGCAGTGAAATATGGTGTGGTAAAGGATTACGTACTTAACCTCGAAATGGTACTTCCATCTGGTGAAGTGATCTGGACAGGCGCCAATGTATTGAAAAATGCGACTGGATATAACCTTACACAACTGGTAGTAGGTAGTGAAGGAACACTGGGAATCGTTACTAAAATTGTACTGAAGCTGATTCCGCTGCCTAAGCATGATTTACTGATGTTGGTACCCTTCCGTTCTGCGGAGAGTGCCTGTGCCGCGGTGAGCGCCATTTTCCGCGCAGGCTATACGCCGAGTGCTATGGAATTTATGGAAAGAGATGCACTGGATTGGGTATCTCAGTTCGTACAAAGCAGCACCGTTCAAATTCCTGATGATATCCAGGCCCACCTGTTGATTGAAGTGGATGGCAACTATCCTGAAGTCCTAATGCAGGAAATGGAAGGTATTGCCGGCGTGGTAGAAGGGTTTGATATAGGAGAAATCTTGTTTGCAGAAGATTCTACTCAGAAAGATGAGCTTTGGAAGCTGCGCAGACGTGTGGCCGAAGCAGTGAAAGCGAATTCTGTGTACAAAGAAGAAGATACCGTAGTGCCAAGGGCAGAACTGCCGGTACTGCTGAAAGGGGTGAAAGATATCGGTCGTAAATATGGCTTCCATTCCGTATGCTATGGTCATGCCGGTGATGGAAACCTCCATGTGAACATCATTCGTGGTGAACTCACAGAAGAGCAATGGAACGGTACCCTCACGGAAGGTATACGAGAAATCTTTCAACTGGTGAAACAACTGAAGGGAACTATCTCCGGTGAGCATGGTATTGGACTGGTACAAAAAAACTATATGGATATAGTATTTGACAGCACTTCCATGAACATTATGAAGCAAATAAAACAGATATTTGATCCCAATAATATCCTCAACAGAGGTAAAATATTTGATTGCTAAAAACAGATATATGAAGAAGCTGCTGTTAAGTTTGTTGCTGCTGACAGGTATGCAAATGACATATGCCCAGTATTATAAAACAGATACTGTTAGAAAAGCACCCGTTCAGAGTGGATTTGATCCAAGCAAATTGATCTTGGGAGGTGCTTTGGGAGCCGTTTTCGGAGATTATACCAGTGTGGAAATCTCTCCGTTAGTGGGTTACCGCTTCAACAACTATCTCGCAGCCGGTATTAACATCAATGCGCAGTATGCACAGATGCGTTACCGGGATTATGGTGGTAATACATTAAGGCGTGAATCTTATACCGTTTTAGGCGGTGGCGTTTGGGGCCGTGTATACCCTATTCCACAGTTGTTTGCGCATGTGCAGCCAGA
Organism: Chitinophaga sp.; assembly: GCF_019236475.1. GTDB lineage: Bacteria > Bacteroidota > Bacteroidia > Chitinophagales > Chitinophagaceae > Chitinophaga. The sequence goes on along the minus strand of NZ_JAFAIX010000013.1, from coordinate 487,167 downwards.
ATACAATGCTATCTCCCAGAAAACCACTTATTACTACGATCCTACAGGGAATTATAAGCCTAGTACTACCAAAAGCAACTATGTGGTTCCCAGTCTCCTCATGGGCGCCGGTTATACCCAGGGTGTAGGCGGCAGAGTAGGTATCAGCTTCTCTATCCTCTACGATGTGCTGCAAGACAGCCGTTCTCCTTATAATAATGGTCTTATATACAGAGCAGGTGTAGGTCTGGGCTTCTAAGCCCGGACCTCTGTCTTTTATGAACAGATTAACCCTGTGTTAATTGTTTATAAATGCTAAACTTTATTTTAGTTGGTGTATTACCTTTGTCGTGTAATTAATACATAGTCAGATGGGAATACAGTTAGCTGTTTTTGATATTGCAGGAACGACCTTGCATGATGAGTCGAATGTTGCGCAGGTATTGCAGCATGCGATAAAAACTGCCGGTGTGGATGTTACACTGGATGAAGTAAATGAAGTGATGGGATATGCAAAGCCCTTTGCAATCCGTTACCTGCTCCGTGAAAAACAGGATGCCCGCCATGCGGATGATCAGTTTATCCATTCGCTCCATGAGATCTTCGTGGAAAAAATGAAAGCTCACTATGCTACTAGTCCTGCTGTTCGCGAGAAAGAAGGTGTTTCCGCCGTATTTGCCGCTTTGAAACAGAAAGGTATTAAAATAGCCCTGGATACAGGTTTTAGCAGAGATATCACCAATGTAATCCTACAGCGTACTGGCTGGCAGGAAAAGGGATTGATTGATGCCGTGGCTACCAGCGATGAAGTACCGCACGGACGTCCATATCCTTATATGATTTACCGTCTGATGGAGCAGTTGGAAATCGGCACTATTACGGCTGTTGCAAAAATCGGCGATACCACCTCCGACCTGGAAGAGGGTACCAACGCGGGTTGTAGCGTAGTTGCTGGTGTTACCACTGGCGCTTACACTCGTGAGGAACTGGCCAAAGGTCCACATACCCACCTGATTTCAAAACTGGACGAATTACTCACTATTATCTAAAATATTCACCTTCTCATGCAACAACAACAGGCGGAAGTAGCCGTAATCGGCGCCGGGATTGTAGGTCTAGCAATGGCATATAAACTGGCTAAACAGGGAAGAAAGGTAGTATTGTTTGAAAGGAACAGTAAAGCTATCAGCGCATCCATCAGGAACTTTGGTTTAGTTTGGCCTATCGGCCAGACGGCTGGTAAAATGTATAACAGGGCTATGCACAGCAGGGAAACTTGGCTGGAAGTGGCTGCGGCTACAGGTATCCAATGCCAACCTACCGGATCACTGCACCTGGTATACGAAAAAGACGAGCTGGCAGTACTGGAAGAATTCACCGGTAATGCTGCTGCAAATGGTTATGATTGCGAACTGATTACCCCAGCCAACATCGGAAAATATACCCAAGCTGTGAAAACAGAAGGTTTACTGGGTGCGATGTGGAGTAAGACAGAAATGACGGTAAACCCACGTCTGGCAAGTGCTGGCATCGCGAAATACCTCGGAGAACAAATGAATGTAACCCTTCGTTTTGGTACCGCTGTGAATGCGATCAATATGCCTTACATCGAAACAAAAGATGAAAAATGGAAGGTAGATCAAGTGTATGTATGTAGTGGGGCCGACTTCGAAACGCTTTATCCTGCTGAGTTTGCGCAAGCGTATATCACTAAGTGCAAATTGCAAATGATGCGTACCATTCCACAACCGGGCAACTGGCAACTGGGTCCTGCGCTCTGTGCTGGCCTTACCCTGCTGCATTACGCGTCTTTCAACAGTTGTACTACCCTCGAAGCGGTAAAACAACGTGTGGAAAAAGAAATGCCGGAATATGTAAAATGGGGCATACACCTGCTGATATCCCAGAATGGAGCAGGAGAGCTGACCATCGGGGATTCTCATGAGTATGGTCCTGACTTCGAACCATTCGATAAGGCATTCATCAATGACCTCATCTTGAAATATATGCACACCTTCCTCCAGGCGCCAGATCTTACTATTCAGGAGCAATGGCACGGCATCTATCCGAAACTGAAAAACGGTAAAACGGAGCTGGTATTCTCACCAGAAAAAGATGTTACCATCGTGAATGGCCTTGGTGGTGCGGGTATGACACTTTCTTTTGGCCTGGCCGAAGAAGTGGTGAAAGGAACTTACCAATAATCGTCTGTATTTACAAGTATGAAATGTCCTGCGGTGTGCGCTCCCTGCACGCTGCGGGGCATTCATCATTTCTATACTTAGTGTATAAACGAAAAACTTAAATTAGGTTATTGCATAAATATGCGATAAATTAATCACCGGTTAACCGTTGTGAACAATCTGGATTTTTTTTATCCAACCGCCAAACCAGCTTTAGTAAAACGATTCTGCAGCATTGTAAAAAAACTTTGCTGCACGTTCATAACGTGTTAAATGGAAAGCAGGTTTCTTTTAAGTTACCTGCTTTTTTTTGTTGCTCGCGGAGGCGCAAAGAAAAATAACGCAAAGGCGCAAAGAAATATTTTCGGTAAATTCCTCTTTGCGCCTTTGCGTATCAAACTTTGCGACTTCGCGTGAAAAAATTCCCTAAATTGGGCAACGCATAAATACTAAAGCATGAATGATAGATTAAAGAACCTTAAGGAAAGAGATTGGACGGAAACTCGAGCTCATTCAAGTTGGCAAATTTTCAAAATCATGGCGGAATTCGTGGATGGTTTTGAATCCCTCGCGAAAATAGGCCCTTGCATCTCTATATTTGGATCTGCCCGTACCAAACCAGGTAATCGTTATTATGATCTGGCAGAGGAAATCGCCTTCCGACTTTCGGAAGAAGGATTTGGTATCATCACTGGTGGTGGTCCTGGGGTAATGGAAGCTTCCAACAAAGGTGCACAGCGTGCCGGCGGTAAATCCGTAGGCGCAAATATTACACTGCCACACGAACAGTATCCGAATCCGTTCATTGATAACGACAAGCGACTGAACTTCGATTATTTCTTTGTTCGGAAAGTAATGTTTACCAAATATTCGCAAGGCTTTGTCATGATGCCTGGCGGATTTGGTACCATGGATGAATTTTTTGAAGTAGCCACCCTGATCCAGACCAAAAAGATGGAAGAAACACCGATGGTACTGGTAGGCCGGGAATACTGGAGCGGGCTGCTAGACTGGATTCGCAATACCATGATGGAAAAAGAACATAACATCGGTCCGGATGACCTCGGATTATTACAACTGTTTGATACAGCAGACGAAGTAGTGGAATACTTCCGCGTATTCTACACCACAAACAAACTCCGGCCGAATTTCTAATATTATCAAGCCTGATAAAGGTTTTCAACGCCATAGTTTCGCATAAAATGCGGTACTGTGGCGTTATCTTTTTATCATGCACATTGTAAAAGGCAGGTGTTCAAAGCTTAAGGGTTTTCTTTAGCTTTGCAGAAATTTTATATATGGAGCTGATACCAGTAGCTGTGGAGCAATTTTCAGAGAAATACACGACCCCCGAAAATGAGGCAATGTATAAGTTGCATCGGGAAACATATCTGAAAGTGGAGTTGCCGCATATGCTGAGTGGTCAGGTGCAAGGGCAGTTATTGAGTATGGTGAGCCATATGATTCGCCCTATGCGTGTGCTGGAGCTGGGAACCTATACTGGATATTCCGCAATATGTCTGGCACAAGGCTTGCAGCCTGGCGGCATACTGCATACGGTGGATATCAACGAGGAGCTGGAAGCGCTTTGTCAGAAATACTGGCAAATGACTGGTACTGCAGATAAAATAAAAATGCACATAGGCAAAGCCGCAGACGTGGTGGCATCGCTGGAGGAAGTGTTTGATCTCGTATTTATCGATGCAGATAAAGCAGGTTACGAACACTACTACGATCTGGTTTGGGAAAAACTACGACCAGGCGGTTTCATTCTGGCAGATAACGTTCTTTACCATGGCCAGGTGCTGCTCCCTGCGGATCAGCAAGGTAGCCAAGCCCGGGCAATGGTGAAATTCTGTGAGAAGGTGCTGGCCGACGACCGTGCAGAACAGGTGTTACTCACGATCCGCGATGGCGTGTTGCTAATCCGGAAGAAGTAAACACCGCTATGAAAAACGCCCATTAAATTCAACGATACATGCAGGTAAAGAAATTCTTGCTGGTGGTCAGTTTTCTTATAAGCACCGCTATGATGGCGGAGGCGCAGAAGATGACAACTCAGCAATACATTGCCACCTATAAGCAACTGGCTATTGAAGAGCAGAAACGCACTGGCGTTCCTGCTGCCATCACGCTGGCGCAGGGTGTTGTGGAAACACAGTCCGGCAACGGTACGCTGTGTCTGCAATCCAATAATCACTTCGGTATTAAATGTAAAAATAACTGGACAGGGAAAACCATCCGTTATGACGATGATGAGGCACAGGAATGTTTTCGTGTATACGAAACAGCGAGGGAATCCTACAGGGATCACTCTGATTTCCTTCGGAATAATCCTCGTTATTCCTTCCTTTTCCAATTCGATGGAGATGACTATAAATCCTGGGCATATGGGCTGAAACAGGCTGGTTATGCCACTAATAAAACCTATCCCCAACAACTGATCAAAGTAATTGAGGATAATAACCTGCAAAGATATTCCCTTATTGCTTTAGGTAAAGTAGTGCCAGATGCGGATGTAGAGACTTCGGGAGATGGCATTGCCGGTAACAGCGGCGGTTCCAGGCCAAGTGGTTCCACGAATCAACCAGGCAATAACAACACTGCTGCTAATAAGCCTCCCCGTAGCAGTAAGCCGGTAGCTGGTAATTATCCTAAAGGCGTTTTCGAAATTAATGGCCGTAAGGCTATTTTTGCCAAAGCAGGTACTTCCCTGATTGGCCTCGCCAGTCAACGAGATATCCGCCTCAGCAAACTGGTACGCTTCAACGATCTTCCCGGCGATGGCCCACTGAAAAAGGATATGATTATCTTTTTGCAGAAGAAAGGAAAAAGAGGTGGGAAGGATACCCATCTCGTGGCCAAAGGAGAATCTTTACACGATGTGGCCCAGGCAGAAGGGGTGATGATGAAATGGCTCCGCCGTCGTAATAAACTGCATGAAGGCGAAGAACCTGCCGCAGGCCAGCAATTGGCACTGACAGGCTTCTCCTCCAATACGCCTGCACTGGCTAAGAATACCCGCTACCAGGAAGAAGAAGAGGAAGAATATGTGGCGCCTAAGAAAGTGGAAACACCGCGCCAAGAACCTGCCAGACAAGGTGGAGTGGCTGCTGTGCCATCCAAGAAACCTGAACAGGAAAATACTGGCGGTATTCCAGTGGCGATGATAGAAGATCTGAAGAAGAACGGGGAAGTCACTACGAATAATCCACCAACAAAGGCTACCATGCCTAAACCGGTGCCTGTAGAGCCTACTCCAACGCCTGCACCAGCGCCAGTTCAGAAGAAACCGGCTACAGGAACGCAGCAGTACCACGAAGTACAGCCGAAGGAAACCCTCTACGGAATCGCTAAAATGTACAATAGGACTGTAACCCAGTTACAGGAATGGAATAATTTGCAGGGCTTTGATATCAAAATTGGTCAACGCCTGCTTGTGGGAAAATAAGTGCCATCTTTTTGGTGCTTTCAATTGTTTAAACTGGAAATGAGAAGTATTTATGTCGGTAATCACAGTGCATGACAAACAATTTCAACCCTATATCAGCGCATCAGAAATTCAGACGCGCATAAGGGAAATGGCTACCCAGATCAATCATGATCTGAAAGGTGAAAAGCCGTTGTTTATTGCTATCCTCAATGGTTCTTTTATGTTCGCCGCTGATATGTTTAAATATATCAACATCGATGCGGAGATCTCTTTTATCAAACTGGCGTCTTATAAAGGCACCAAATCCACTGGTAACGTGGTGCAGGCAATTGGCCTGGATGAAGACCTCTTCGACCGTACCGTGGTAATCCTGGAGGATATTGTGGATACCGGCAAAACATTGAGCCAGTTCCTGCCACAACTGGAACACCAGCAACCTAAAAGATTGATGGTGGCCTCTCTGCTGACCAAACCAGAAGCAATGGTACACCCTATCAAAATTGATTATCTCGGATTCTCCGTACCTAATAAATTCCTGTTGGGATATGGTCTGGACTACGATGGCCTGGGTCGCAACCTGCCAGAAATCTACCAACTGGTAGAGTAGAATGATCACTAAAAAGACTAAAAATCCCGGTTTTGTGCGCAAAACCGGGATTTTTGTTTGTATATCCTAGGTTAATCATGGTTATATCAGTATAAATTATTAATTTAATACATGCGAAAGTTGCTTTTGCTACTGATATTGTACTGTAATTTAGCTAACGCCCAAAGTAGCTGGATTTCCGGAGCAATTGAAGATAGTGCAGCCCATAGGCCCCTTTCCGGTGTAGCCGTCAGCGTTATAAACGATACTGCAAAGACAGTAACGAATAGTTATGGTCTGTTCAGGATTCCAATTGCCCACCCAATAGTACAGTTGAAAATGGAGCTGGCTGGCTATCAGACAAAAATCATCTACGCCAAACAAGATGACCGGTTGCTGATCTCCATGGCTCCCCTGCGCAAACCGATGGATGCAATAACACTGGCCAAAGCGAGGGCAAAAGTCTCCCGAAATAGCAATCCCAACTACACCAATGCCGGCATGGGCATTCATACTTTCTATAACGAAACCTATGGCGCCACGTACGAAAATAAGTTCCAGCGTCCAACAGTGGCGGCTGTATCCAACTTTGCCGTGGATGTAGACAGGGCTTCCTACAGTAATATCAGAAGATTCCTGCGACAAAAAGAAAAAGTGCCTCGAGATGCCGTGCGTATAGAGGAAATGGTGAATTATTTCAGCTATAATTATCCGCTTCCTCCTAAAGGGCAAACGATCGGTTTGTCGGCTAATTATGCTACCTGTCCTTGGGAGCCGCAGCACCAGCTTTTACAGATTGTGATACGCGCAGAAGCAGTGGATATCGACAGTCTGCCCTCTTGTAACCTAGTTTTCCTGATAGATGCATCCGGCTCCATGGATGCCCCCAACAAGCTACCGTTATTACAAGCCGCTTTCCGGGTGTTGGTGAATAATCTACGCGCTAAAGATCGGGTGGCTATTGTGGCTTATGCCAGCGAACCTGCTGTGGTATTGCCTTCTACGGCTGGTGATCAAAAAGAGAAAATCCTCAATGCGGTGGATAATCTCAAAGCAAATGGCGCTACTGCTGGCGAAGCGGCTATTAAAATGGCCTATAAAGTGGCAGAACAACATTTTATTTCAGATGGGAACAATCGCGTGATACTGGCTACAGACGGGGATTTCAACGTAGGCCGATCCAGCGATGAGGATATGGACGACCTCATCTCTAAGCAAAAAGAAAGTGGCGTACTATTGACTTGCTTGGGGGTAGGGATGAAAAATTATAAAGACTCCAAGTTGCAAATCATGGCCGCCAAAGGGAATGGCAACTTCGCCTACCTCGATAACCTGGAGGAAGCCAACAAAATATTTGCCCGCGAGTTTGGCAGCACTTTATTCACCATCGCCAGAGATGTAAAGGCGCAGGTGAGTTTTAATCCTGCTACCGTGAAATCGTATAGGCTTATAGGTTATGAAAACAAAGTGTTGACAACTGATATTTCAGATAAGGATTCCATTGCTGGTGGCATTATTGGGAGCGGACATTGTGCTGTAGCCTTGTATGAAGTCCAACCAGTAGATAGTATTTCGGGAGACACGATTCTGGCGAAAATCAAGGTGACCTATCGCAGACCGTTCCAGGCAGGGCCTGAAAGTAAAGAAATGCAAATATCGGCCAGTAGTATGGCATTTACAGATGCGTCTGCAGACTATCGTTTTGCCGCCTCTGTGGCCTTATTTGGGATGTTGTTAAGAAATTCCGCGTACAGGGGATGTGGAGATTGGGATATGGTGGAAAGTATGGCGAAGAAATCAATAGGAAATGATAAAAATGGCTACAGGCAAGAGTTTCTGAAGTTGGTGCGATTAGCCCGTAAACAGGAATAATTCCTTTTTCCTGCGGATACAGGAAAAAGGAATATTATTTATTTGATGATTTTATAGCAATAACGGATCATCTTCTGCTGGAAGTCGAACGGCAATGTTTGTGCCGTGATATCCTTGATGGAAGAGGCTTCTATCTGATCGGACTCCATCACAAAACGACGGTAGTTTGTACTGAAATAAATCACGCCGCCTTTTTTAGTAGCCAGCAATACTTTATTGAGCATCACCACATGGTCCCGTTGGATATCCAGGAATTCCTTCATACGCTTGCTGTTACTGAATGTAGGCGGATCTATGACTACGAGATCGAACGTATTTATTTTAAGTGTATCCAGGTATTGCAGTACATCTGCATGTACAAACTCGTGTTTGGAAGTATCTATATCGTTGATACGGAAATTCTCTTCCGCCCAGGCCAGGTAAGTCTTTGAGAGGTCTACAGAAGTTACTTGTGAGGCGCCACCTGCGGCTGCATACACGGAGAAAGAACCAGTATAGCAGAAGAGGTTCAGTACTTTTTTATCTTTCGCTTCGTCTCTCACCATTCCTCTCGTGATACGGTGATCCAGGAAAAGGCCCGTATCCAGGTAATCGGAGAGGTTTACCTTAAAATTGAGTCCCGCTTCATGGGCGATCATTTCATGGCTTTCGGTGCTGAGTTTTTCGTACTGGCTTTGTCTATTTTCTTTGCGCTGACGTTGTTTCACCCATATTTTGGAGGGTGCTACATCCAATACTTTGCTGATGAGTTCCAGGCAACTGTCGAGCCATGCTTCGTGCGCATCTTCCTCCATACCGTGTTTACGGTTATATTCCGCGATGTACACATAGTCTTCATAAATTTCTATGCTAAAAGGAAATTCGGGAATATCATCATCATACACACGATAGCAGGTGATGTTTTGGCGTCGGGCCAGTTTGGATATATGCCGGTAGACTTTCGTCAGCCGGTTTTCGAACATCTGCAGTTTATTATCCATAGTAGAAAAGATAAAGCTGAAAGCAGTGAGGAGTGTATAAAGATCGTCACTGTTTTCAGCTTAGAGGAGCCTGCCGGGGCAGGAGTTATATATCTGGGCAGCAGCAGTTGTTGCTGTTGGCTGCGCAGGAGATTTATCAGCTAAATATATCCCTTACCTTTTCGAAGAATCCTTTTTCAGATTTTTCTGGGTTAGGTTTGAAATTGTCGGAAGACATCATTTTCTCCATCATCTCACGTTCTTCGCTAGTCAGGTTTTGTGGCGTCCACACGTTAACCTGGATCAGTTGATCGCCGCGGTCGTAGGAGTTTACGGAAGGGAAACCTTTGCCTTTGAGGCGGAAGATTTTACCGCTTTGTGTTCCTGCTGGTATTTTGATTTTAGCTTTACCGTCGATGGTAGGTACTTCTACAGAAGTGCCGAATACGGCATCTGGGAAGGAGATATGCAGGTCGTAGGCTACGTTGAGGCCATCGCGTTGCAGTTCCGGATGTGGTTCTTCTTCAATCAGGATGAGGAGATCACCGGGAGCGCCGCCTCTTTCGCCTGCATTACCTTTACCGCTCATGCTGAGTTGCATACCTTCTGCAACACCTGCTGGGATATCGATGCTAACGGTTTCTTCGCCGTACATGCGACCTTCGCCTTTACAGTGGTTACATTTGCTGGTAATGATCTGGCCTTCTCCATGACAGTTAGGACAGGTCGTAACGGTCTGCATTTGGCCGAGGAAGGTAGATGTCACTTTTCTTACCTGACCGGAGCCGTGGCAGGTGCTACAGGTTTGGAAGGAGTTTTTGTCCTTTGCACCAAGACCGCCGCAATGCTGGCAGGAAACGTATTTTTTAACTTTGATTTTTTTGTTGGCGCCTTTGGCGATTTCTTCGTAGGTAAGGCGAATTTTCACGCGCAGGTTGGAACCGCGGGTACCGCGTCCACGGCGGCCGCCGCCACCTCCACCTGGTCTGCCGCCTCCGAAGAAGCTGCCGAAAATATCGTCACCGAATATGTCACCGAAGTTGGAGAATATGTCGTCCATGTTCATGTTACCACCACCTCCAAATCCGCCACGGCCACCGTTCATGCCCGCATGTCCGAAGCGATCGTATTGCGCGCGCTTATCAGGGTCGCTTAACACTTCATATGCTTCGGCGGCTTCTTTGAATTTCTCTTCCGCCTCCTTGTTGTTGGGATTACGGTCAGGGTGATATTGCATTGCCACCTTGCGGTAGGCCTTTTTAATCTCATCCTGTGTAGCTGTTTTTACAACAACAAGCACTTCGTAATAATCTCTCTTGGTAGACATTATAAAAAAAACTTATTGCTCCGAATAATCGGAGTTTTTGGTTCGGTAATAATTATTGTATTGCTGTCGGTTATCGGCATAGCAACAAATGCATTTATGCCACATCGTCATTTATTTACCCACAACTACCTTTGCATGACGGATTAATTTGTCATTCAGGTAGTATCCTTTTTGTAATACGTCCAGTACCTTGCCCTGCAGATCAGGGGTTGGGGCAGGAATTTCGGTAATAGCGTCGTGCAGATCTGCATCGAATGGCTGGTGGAGGCTTTCCATTTCTTTCAGGCCTTTACTTACCAGGTTAGTCTTAAACTTATTGAAAACCAGCATAGTACCATCTTTAACAGCGGCTACATCTGTGGCAGTTTCCATTTGTTTGGCAGCGCGTTCGCTATCGTCCAGAATATCCAGCAAAGATATGATTACATCCTTGCCAGCAGTCTGCACCAATTCCATTTTTTCTTTAGCAGTGCGTCTGCGGAAGTTGTCAAATTCTGCTTGTAAACGCAGGTATTTGTCGCGCAGCTCGGCAATTTCCTGGTCTTTTTTCTCCAGTTCACCAGATTCATCCAACTCATTATTCATATGCGAAGTTCCACTCATATTCTCATCAGCGTTAATATCTGGCATGCTGTTCTCATTTTCGGTATTGTTGATGTCCTCTTGATGCATGTCTTTTTCTTTTTCTGTCATAGTTGTAATGATTGTCTGCAAAGATAAGCAGTCAATTACTTTGCCAAGCCTTATTTGGCGACAAATTGACACGGAATTGATAGTATCTGGTACTTGCTGCCTGCTATTTCTTACCTTTGCACCTCGAATTGCGATAAATGACAAAAGTTTTTTTAAAGAAAAAGATACAAAACAGGGTATTGCAGGGACATCCCTGGGTTTTTGGCAATGAGGTTGGAGAGATCGACGGTCCGGTGAATGCTGGTGATATCGTGGATGTTTTCACTCATCAAGGCCATTTCGTAGGGCGTGGTTATATTAACCCGCAGTCCCAGATCTTAGTACGTATTCTTACCCGCGATAAAAGTGAGGAAGTCAATGAAGAGTTCTTCTATCGTCGACTGCTGAAATGCTGGGAATACCGCAAGAAAATCGGTTATCAGGAAAACTGCCGACTGGTATTTGGAGAAGCCGATGAGATGCCTGCCCTGATCATTGACAAGTTCAATGATTACCTGGTAATCCAGACGCTGGCCCTGGGTATGGATAAATGGAAAGGAGCGATCGTAGATGCGCTCAACAGAATCTTCTCTCCTAAGGGAATTTACGAACGCAATGATGTGCCAGTTCGTGAATTGGAAGGTCTTACCCAGCAGAAAGGCTTCCTCTCTGCTCCATTTGATACCAATGTTATCATCAATGAAAATGGCTTGAAGTTCCATGTAGATATTGAAAATGGCCAGAAAACGGGCTATTTCCTCGATCAGCAGGACAACCGTAGGGCTATTCAACATATCGTTAAAGACGCCGATGTACTGGAAGCATTCTGCTACACCGGAACTTTCTCTTGCCATGCCGGTCACTATGGTGCGAAAAGCGTACTGGGACTGGATATTTCCGAGCATGCCGTAAATACGGCTCGCCGTAATGCCCAACTGAATAATCTGCAGGATACCTGCAAATTCCAGGCGGTAAACGCGTTCGATCAGTTGAAACAATGGACTAGAGAAGAAAAGAAATTTGACGTGGTGATATTGGATCCTCCAGCATTTACCAAAAGCAGGGAGAATATCCAGAAAGCCATTACTGGTTATAAGGAAATCAACCTGCGTGGTATGAAACTGCTGAAGCCGGGTGGATTCCTCGTAACTGCTTCTTGTACCAACCTGGTACCGCCAAGCCTTTTCTTGGAAATCATTGATATGGCAGCGAAAGATGCCAAAAAGAAACTGCGTCAGGTTACCTTCCAGACACAGGCACAAGATCACCCGATCTTATGGAATATTGAGAATACTACTTATCTCAAATTCTTGATTGTAGAAGTACAATAATTTTTGCAATAGCAGCAGCAAAGAAGCTGTATCAAAAAACGGATTTGACGTCTGCGACGTCAAATCCGTTTTTTATTTTTTTGGTCGTCCCTGCCCGTTCGGGCAGGGACGACAGGCAGACGAGTCTCCAATATTAACAATTACCTCCTGGGCTTTGATCTTTTTGGTAATCCCTGCCTGTTCGGGCAGGAACGACAGGCAGATGAGTCCCCACAAGATTAACCAATTACTTTCTGGGTTTCTCTCTTTTTGGTAGTTCCTGCTCGACGGGCAGAAACTACCAAAAAGAGAGAAGCCGTCTCAAAACAAGAGACGGCTTCTTTCTAATATTTTTTCAGGTATAGCGTTATTTCACAACATTAAATTTACCAGACTCCACCAAGTTACCTCGTTGATCTCTCAGTTGATAGATATACAGCCCACTGTAATAATTATCTAGGTTTACGGATGTTCTTGTTCCAACCGCTTTCAGTTGGTCAATTTTTTTCCCTAGAAAATTATATACAATAAGATCGTATGTCTTTTCGTTATTATGAAGTTGCTGAATTTCAAAGTTTATGATAGAGGTAGCAGGGTTGGGATACAGTCTGACAATTTTACTACCCCCGTCCGAATTCGGCTGGGATTTATCGTTTTGCGCCTTTCCAACAAGGGTAAATAGGCAGAAAACAAGTGTGAAAAGGAGGGTAGAGGATTTTAACATAGTACTATAAAGATAAAATTATTTTCAAATATATTATAGTTTTTTGATTGATAAATCTCACAATTATTCAAAACCCACGCTTACGTAAATTTAACAAAAACAACGCCATTTGGTTATATTTTTTGCTCTTTTTATGTAAAATTTAACGCTTCCAGCCTGCTTTTTGCCCTAATTCTTTGACTTTCATTTTCTTTTAATGTTTAAAATCTTGGGCAATTCACACTCTCCAAAGTACTATTTCGGCTATTCAGGAAACCTTTAAACACCAGGGAAATTTCAAAGCCTCCGAAACTCTGGCTGGCAGTTCTCAATTTGGAAATATTCACATCATAGCTCATCCCTAATTCATACTTATCCATATCGAGCTTAACCGTAGGAATGATGGCGTCGTTCCAGCGAAGGAAGAGCCCGCCATAGATGCCTTTTGTAGATTCCAGCCCGCGGTCCATGAGGGCGTAACGCAGCATAGCACCTCCGATATATTCGGAGTAGGTGCCTTGATGCAGTTGATTGTATTCTGCCACTAACTTCACGCGCTCGTCCAAAGGAATCGAGATACCGGCGTTAAATGTCAGTTTAGTATTCAATACGATGGACTTATCATTGTAGAAGGAAACCCTCGGACTGTTGAAATGAAAGTAACCAGCGCCAATGTAGTAGTTGATGTCTTCCCGAAATACACTATTGTAACTCAATCCAAATCCGGCATCCAAATAGCTGTAACCACGGAGGGCCAGTCTTCCTTCCTCACCTGTAGGCATGCTTGGGTCAAAACGGCCACCAGTATATTGGTTGTCGAATGTCATATTGCCCAGATCAAACTGACGCTGTACAAAACCTCCCATAAAACCCGCAGACAGATAGCTGGTTTTATCCGCATTCAACGATTTGTGATAGTTGATAGCCGGCAGAACCTGCGTGGATTGTAACCTCGAAGTACCAGCACGGTCATAAGTGAATTGAAGGCCGGTTGTCAGGTAGTCATTTCCCTGGCCTACAGGGAATTTGATTTCCCCGCTTAGACTTCCCGTCTGGTACGGAATGGTCACTTTATTCCATTGGTTCCTGTATACTGCCTGTACCCGGAAATCACCATTGAAAATCCCTATCAGCGCTGGATTGCGGAGGATGGGTGTTTCATAGAACTGCGACAGGTGTATATCCTGCGCGGAAGCAACGCCTCCGGCAAGCAAGGCTATAACACAGCATAATATGCAATACAGGTGTTTCATGTTTTCTTACGTTACTATCTCAATAATGTTAAATTCCCTTTCAGTTGCAGGAAATCGTTGGTATCACAATACGCTTCTAGGAAATAGATGTATACATCGGAAGATTGTGGCTTCCCTTTGAATGTACCATCCCATCCTTTGCTTTTATCATCGGTGTTGAACTGTTCCCGGCGATATACTTCCTGTCCCCAGCGGTTGAAAATGCGCAGCGATTTCACGAAGCTGATGCCTTTTCCGCGTGGATAGAAAATATCGTTTATGCCGTCCCCGTTAGGGCTGAAAGTATTTGGAATATAAATGGCGTCGCTATTGCAAACCAAATCTACAGTAACGGTTGCACTTTTCGTACATCCGAAAGCGTTAGTACCTGTAATACTGTATGTCATTGGTTTGCGAACCGCCGCAGTTACCACTGGGCAGAAAGAACAATCCAGGTAGTCTGTCGGAGACCATTGCCACTTGATAATATCGCCGCTGCCGGAAGCCATTAGTTTTACCACAGAGCCAACAGGAACCGTTTGCGATTTACCGGCATCTACATCCGGTACTGGTTTCACATTCACTTTCACGGCCACTGGTGCACTATATGGACACATAGGATCGTTGGTGGCAGTTACTTGGTAAGTAATATCTGCAGTAGGTGTAGAGATGGGATCTGCAATGAGGTCGTTGGTAAGACCGTCTACAGGAGTCCATTTAAAATAGTTGGCGCCGCTTGCCTGAAGTTTAGTACTGCTGCCGAAACATACCATGATATCTTTGCTAGCCACAGTCAGCGCTACTTTCGGTACCACGGCAATATCTACAGAATCGCGCATCGTACAGCCGAAAGGGTTAGTGGCTTCAGCTAGGTAGCGGGTATTGGCTATTGGTGAAACAGTAGGCGTAGTACAGTTTACACAACTGATATTATTTGCAGTGAGCCATTGTATACTAGCGTCCGTGGTGGCGGTGAGCGTGGTGCCGCTTCCTTCGCAGATTTTAGCTTGGGCAGTGGTTACTTTCAGGAACGGTGATGGATTGATACTGATGGTTTTGCTGATGGAATCCATGCAGTTTCTTGCATCTGTGATCACCAGTTTCACTTGATAATCGCCGGAAGCCGAATATTTCAGGGCCGCAGGCGTTTGTGCAGTGGAGGTTTGACCGTTCCCTAAGTCCCATTTCCAGTTAGTGATAGGTGTATTCGGTGAGGTAACTGACGTATTATTAAAGGTAGACGGCTGACCCGCGCATAGGCCGCTGGCCAAAGTAAAATTGGCCTGGGGCGCCAGAATGCGAATATTCGCATTCCTCGTTACGATATCATCGCAATACGCAGGATTGTTGTATTTGATAATTAGTTGGTCATCGAAAGTGCCGGCAGTATTCATAGTTTTGGTGTAACTCTGTTCCGGACCCGTGTAAGTAGTGCCGTCTCCAAAGTTCCAGGTATAAGAAGCCACCAGTTCTTGTGGTACGTTCAGTACTTCGTAAGTAATCTTGTTACCTCTACAAATAGCGCTTACGCCAGTGGTGAAATCAGCCAGGAAATAATTTACCGTCTGGAAGCTGCTGTGAGAGCAGGTTCCGTTATTGTCGAACACCGTTAAACGAACCGTGTATTTTCCGGGAACACTGTATCTGTGGGTGGCATCTTTCGTGGTTTCAATGGGTGAGTTATCGCCAAAGTCCCACTGATAGGTAGCTGCCGCAGAAGCATTAGAAGAAGTATTAGTAAAGCTAAATTCGGTTTTCACCGAACAGTTACGGATATACGAAAAAGAAGAAACCGGTCCGTTGATAGTAACAGGTATAGAAGGAGCGCTGGTATAACAACCATTGCTGCCAGCTTTCATATTTACGATCAATGTACCGTTGGCATTGAATCCATGTTTAATATCGTTGGTAGTAGTTTCTAGGGTGCTACCATCGCCGAAATCCCAACTATAGGTATCCGCATATTGCGCATTTGCGAGCAGGCGGATAGGTTCGCCGGTGCAGGCATTCGTAGGGGAAGCCGTAAAACTGACACCAATCGGTGGATTCCCGGTATGTACTTGTTTATCGAATGAAGTGCGTACTGTACATCCACTGGCGGTTTTTACGGTAACTGCTACTGCGTAAGTGCCTGTTTGCGTATAGGCGTGACTGATAGTAGCCCCACCATTTTGAGCCGGACTTCCATCGCCAAACTCCCATGTGTAACCCATTACAGGGTCATTTACGATGTTGGTGGAAGTGGCTGTAAAGTTGGCCGTGTAAGGAACACAACCTGCTACTGGCGTGCTCAGTTGAAGGGTAGGCAATGAAACATTGATGTAGGCTGGTTTTATGAGTTGTGAAGAACAACCATTGCTATTGGACACCGTTACTTTTACATCAAACTTCCCCGCTTTCGTATAGGCGTGTGTGATAGTAGCTCCAGTAGTGGTTACTGGAGTTGTACCATCGCCGAAATCCCATACGCGGTTAGTACCACCGGGCGTTTGATCGGTGAATGTGGCGGTATAGAAGCTACAACTTTGGGTCACGTCTGCCGAAAAATTAACCGCAGGAATATCCCCGATCGTAAATGTTTTATAAACTGAGTTATCCACATTGTAGTTGTGTGCCGTTAACGTGATTTTTTTCACGCCGCCGGTGGAATAGGTCACTGTTGGGTTGGCATCGGTAGAAGTTCGTCCGTCGCCGAAATCCCAGGTATAGGTCAGAGCTGTACCTGTAGAGGTATTCGTCAGAGAGACGGTTACGGGAGCACATAAGGACGCAGGGGAAACGGTATATTTGAAATCGACCTGGGCAAACAGGAGATTACCTGTCAGCATGGCTGCCAGCAACAATAATGTTCGTAAACATCTTGGCTGAGGATAGTTCATAGGAATCGGCGGTTTTTCTCAATTGCGTCCACAAATTAATGAAAAAAACGAATAATGACCTATTGTATCTGTTTTGTGCTGATAATCAATTTATTGCCTATCTTAAAAGCGTCAAATTACCTTTCAAGAGTCCTGAGCCTCCTGTATCACAGATGACTTCCACGAAGTAAACGTATACATCCGGTGGGAGCATTTCTCCTTTGAAGGTGCCATCCCAGCCTTTGGAAATATCATCGGTGTTAAAGTTCGTTCGTTCAAAAACCAGTTGTCCCCAGCGGTTGAAAATTCGCAGCGACTTCACTTCCTGCACGCCACGGCCGCGGATATAGAAAATATCGTTCACCCCGTCTTTGTTGGGAGAGAAGGTATTGGGAATAAAAATATTAGCGTTGTCACATATCACTTTGATATTGAGTGTGTCACTATTCGTACATCCGTAATAGTTAGTGACGTCTATCACGTAGGTCGCGTCTCCTTTAGGCGTCAAGATAGGATTGGCGCAATTGGAACAACTGAGGTTATCTGGCGGTATCCATTGAATGGAAGTAACATCTGCACTGATATTTGGCTGCAAAGGCGTGATGGAACCATTAGATAACGTAAGATCAGGCCCTGCGTCTACCGTAGGTTTCGGTTTAACGATAACACTGGATGTTGCCTTTATATGGAAGCAGTTATTGGAATCGGATCCAGTTACTACATAATCTGTGGTTACCAGTGGAGAGGCAACCGGGTTAGGAATATCTGTCCGGTTGAGGCCAAGGGCCGGCGACCAGGAGTATTTATACGCACCGCTTGCATTCAGTTGTATACTGTTTCCAATGCAGATGACCTGATTAGGAATAGTCAGCATATTGAAAGGTTGTGTAACCGTGAGCGACACGGATTTTTCATTTTTACAGCCAAAAGGACTTGTTGCAATAACCGTGTAAGTGGTGTCTGTTTCGGGAGATACCAGTGGCGTTTTTGATGTTGGGTTATCGATTTTATAGTTGGTCCATAATACGGATGCATTCGCATCGGTATTGGCAGACAGTTGTAGGCTGGAACCACGACAAACATTCGCCAGCGTTGGTGTAGGAGATAATAACGGTGTTGGGTGTACGCTGAACTGAGCAGTGGCGATATCAGGACAACTACTATCTGCATTGGTGATCGTCAGTTTCACAGGAATGACGCCTGGCGTATTACCAGTGTAATTAAACGGAGTGATGTTATGGTTTGTTATATCGCTGCCTACATTCCAGGTCCATATTACATTTGGTACTCCTCTTAATTCTTTGCCGCTGATAGCAACTGTTTCTGATTGGCAGATATCTGGGATACTGTCTATACTGGCTTTGGGCTGTTGGGGTATGATTACTGTTTTAATCATTTCAGCCTGACAGCCATAGGCGGTGGTAATATCTAGTTTAACCGTGCTGGTGCCTGGTGTAGGATAGGTGAATGTAGGATTCCTGGTAGTGGTAGTATTGCCTGGAAGTCCGGGCTGGCCAAAGTTCCAGTTACTGGTATAAGGCATATTCAGCACATCTTCTGTAAGGGTTTTTGACAGATTGGTGAACTTGACCACACCTCCACCGCAAGCCATGGAATTATCGATAGCAAAATCGGCGGTTGGTTTATCCACCGTGATTTTTCCGTTGATGAAAGCGGGTACAGAACAGCCTTTGTTGTCCGTCAGGATTACGCGTGGTGTAAAGATGCCGGCATTTTCATAAGTGTGAGGAGGGGAGGCTGGTGAAGATGTTGTCTCCACAACACCATCATCAAAATCCCAGGCGTACTTTACTGTTTTCACCGCATTGGCTGTCATTCCCACTACCAAAGGAGCGCAGCCATGATCGGGATTAAAAGTAGCGGTACCATCAGGACCATCCACTGTCAAGGTTTTTTTCACCTGGTTGCTGCAACTTTCCCGGGTGTATACGGTAAGTGTGATGACATAAGTGCCCGGACGGGAATAGATATGTCCATCGGGAGTATTGTTTGTAGAAGAACTACCATCTCCGAAATCCCATAATGAACGTACGAAATCCGTAGAGTTATTGGTGAATGTTACTGTCACGGGCGGGCATGGCAGGTAAACCTGTGGCATGGTGAAATCTGCTTTGGGATTCGGTACGCGCAGGTTTTGAGTAGTTGAATCCATACAGCCCTTGGCACTGGTGATTTTCAGTTTGATCGTGTAATTACCTGGTGCTGTATATGCTTTAATCGGACTGGTTACTATGCTGGTGGTACCATCTCCGAAGTCCCATGCAGAACTGGCAGCACCGGTAGAAGTATTGTAGTAAGTACGCATTTCATTGATACAAGGTTCATTCGTACTCATGGTGAAGCTGGCGCTGTTAGGGTCCAGTTGTACGAATTGGGAGACTGCAGCCGTACAGTTGTATTTGTCTGTCACCAAGAGTTTTACGGTATATCCGCCATCACTTGTGTACTGATGTGTGGTGGTAATCGGTGTATTCGTTAACGTTACTGGTGGTGTATTATCTCCGAAGTCCCATTTCCAGTTAACCAGTTGGTTGCCGGCATTTGTGGAGGAGTTATCCGTAAAAGTGATATTTGAATTACGACAAGGTTTTCCAGAGATGGTAAATTTTGGAATAGGTCCGTTTACTGTTACTTGTTGAGTGTTGGATTGTCTTTTACAGTTGTTCAGGTCGTATGTCGTTGCTTGCATGGTATAAACGCCCGGCTTGGCGTACGTGTGTGCAATTGGGGTGTTCCAACCAGCGAAAAACAAGGTAGTGCCATCTCCCCAATCTATCGTATAACCTCCTTGTAGGGAAGGATCATTGATGACAGCAGTAAGGCTCACAGGATTACCGATACAAACTGCATTTGCGCTACTGGTGATAGTAGGCGATTGATTGATGATATAGATGCTATCTGCAAATATGTTATCGCAGACAGTATTGCTCACTTTTAGGGTGACCTTGTAACGTCCTTGATTTGCATAGGTATGGGTAGGATTAGTGGTAGTTACCACAGGTGTTCCGTCGCCAAAATTCCATTCCATGAGGTGAGGTAGCGTTGTGTCTGTACCCCATTGAGATTGGTCTTGAAAGGTCCTGTTCATAGGGGTATCGCAGTTCGGGGTTGCATGCCACAGCGCGATTGGCGGTGTTACAATCACGATATCTGATTTGATCAGGGAATCTTTACAACCATAGTTATTTACCATTAGTTGTACCGATTGTTTTCCGATCGTGTGGAAATAATACAGTGGGTTTTGAACTGTGCTGCTACCTCCATCAGTCAGGAAAAGCCATTGCCAGCTCGTGCCTTTATGATTTGATAAATTAGTAAACTGAACAGGGTCCTTTGCACAAACGATAGATGGATTGGCAGAGAAATCGACCACTGGTTTGAAACCCGCTCTCAGTGAGGAGGTCGCTGTATTTTTACAACCATTGCTAGTGGTGAAGTTGAGGGTGACAATAAAATTGCCTTCAGTGGTGTAGGTATGCATGGGGTTGGCGCCTGTGCCAGTAGTACCATCGCCGAAATTCCAAGAATAGTTGGTGATTGTTTCACCTGGCCTAGTATGGGGTGTTGTATTGAAAGTTACATCCAGGGGTATACAACCTTCAATTTTGTCAGGGGTTATTGTTGCTGTTGGCAATGAGTAGTTCAGTGTTACAGGGGTAGTTGCCGTGCAACCGTTTGCTGTGGTGGCCGTCAGTGTGGCGGTGTAAATATTGTTGGCGGTATAGCTATGTGTTGGATTCATAGTTGTTGAAACAGGGCTGCCATCGCCGAAATTCCAGGACCAGCTTACCGAATTGCTATTGGAGACACTGAACTGCGTAGTAGGTGGTATCGCGCAGCTATTATCCGGCGCAGCGAATGGCATATCTGTTGGCGCTGGATACAGTGTGACCGGCAAGGTTATAACATCTGCACAACCATCCAGGGCTATAGACAAGGTTACCCCTTGGCCGGAAATGTTCATCACATGTTGTGTATTCAAGGTGTTGGCGCTGGTGCCATCTGGGAATGTCCAGACGGAAGAGGTAGGCGTAGGTGTTGAAGTATTGGTAAACTGTACCAGTTGACCTGGGCACACCACTGAATAGGTGAAGTATGGTTTCGGACTGCCGATATTGATATAGTTATTTAGTGTTGTTGAATTGCTACAAACCCCATTGGTGGCTGTTAACGTGACCGTATAGCTGCCTGTATTTAGATAGGTGTGGCTAGAGGAATTTCCCGTAGAGCCGTCGCCGTAGTCGTAAGTGAAAGTGAATGCGTTATTAGGGTTCGGCGTATTGTTGATGAAGTTGGCATTAAATGGGGCGGTGCAACTGTTTGGTTTTACCGCTTGAAAAGTGGGTGCTGGTGGTGCGCTACGGATGGTTATCGGCAGCGGTGTACTGCTGGTGCGGCAGCCCCAGTTACTGGTAACGATAGTGGTTACATTGAACTGGCCGGAGGCAGTGTACTGATGCCCAACCGTTGCACCACCTACCGTTGTGATGATGGTACCATCCCCCATATCCCATTCCACAGAAGGGATGGTACCATCTGATACGTTGGATAGATCTGTAAAGGCGATGAGTGTTTGTGGGCAGGCGGTAGTAGCTGTGGCTGCGAACTTGGCATTAGGTACATCATGCACCACGATGTCCAGACTTTTGGTAATAGGTCCGGATGGGTAGTTAGCTGTAAAAGTTACATGGTATGTTTGGGGGACAGTAAAAGTTTTCTTGGGGTTCAGCAGGTTATTGACTGTTGAACCCTGATCGAAAGTCCATAAATAGCTGGTGTACCCTGGATCCAGGGTAGCATTAAAGCTGACTAGCAAGGGTACGCAGCCACTAGTAGTGTCGGCGCTGATAACCACATTTTGTGCATGCACATGGGAAATTCCAGTCAGTAATACCAGCAGAAAGATAACGCAGCTTTCATAGAATCGGTTGATATATTTCATGACGTTTGCATGTCAAGACCCGATCATAGTAATAAATGAAATACCTAAATTGTTTAGGGCTGCATCATAATCTTTTGAAGGGAAAGTGATTTTAAATGGAGGCTTGCTTTAGCGGTCTCTACAAAGGAACTACGTATATTCATTCCCGGTGGAGGTAACAGTTGTAAAGCAACATCTCCCTGGGATCAGGGAGATGTGCTGATAATCAATTGTTTATTTATCTCAGTAATGTAATGTTGCCTTTTAACAGTCCTAATCCTCCTTTATCGCAGACTACTTCCGCAAGGTAGACATATACATCTGGCGGCAGGGGTTGACCTTTGAGTGTGCCATCCCAGCCTTTAGAAATGTCGTCTGTGCTAAAGTTATAGCGTTCAAAAACCAGTTGTCCCCATCGGTTGTAAATCTTCAATGACTTCACTTCCTGGGCACCCCGACCACGGATGTAAAAAATATCGTTCATCCCGTCCTTGTTGGGAGAGAAGGAATTAGGTATGAAGATATTTGCGTTATCACATACCAGTTTGACATTGATATCATCCATATTCGTGCAACCATAAGCGTTAGATACTTCTACATAATAGGTAGCATCTGCTTTTGGTGTCAGCGTTGGATTGGCGCAATTGGAGCAACTGAGATTATCTGCTGGCGTCCATTTGATACTTGTTACATCCTCGCTGACTTTTGCATGTAGCGGGATGATGGCGCCATTAGATTGAACAATGTCTGGGCCTGCATCTACAAGCGGTTTCGGGTTTATGGTTACATGTGCGGTCGCCTTCACTTCAAAGCAGTTGGTTTTATCGAAACCAGACACCACGTAATCTGTAGTTATCCGTGGAGAGGCGATTGGATTAGGGATATCTGTTCTGCTCAATCCAGTAGCAGGGGACCAGGTATAACGATCTGCTCCCGTAGCATTCAGTTGAACGCTGCCACCGAAGCAGGTGGTATGGTTGCTGGTAGTGACCGTGAATGGTTGTGTAACGGTCAAAGAAACAGCCTTCTCTATTTTACAGCCGAAAGGGCTGGTGGCAATGACCGTATATGTCATGTCTTTATCTGGTGAAACTAGTGGCGTTTGAGATGTTGGGTTATCGATTTTGTAGTTGGTCCATTGTACAGCGGCATTGGCGTCTGTATTGGCGGACAACTGCAGACTGGAGCCAGCACATACATTCGCTAGCGCCGGCGTTGGAGATAATAACGGCGTCGGGTGTACGTTAATCTGTGCGTTTGCAATATCGGGGCAGCTTCCGTCGGCATTAGTGATGGTCAACTTTACTGGGATTGTTCCCGGTAGATTGCCATTGTAGTCAAATGGAGTCGTATTGTTATTGGTGATATCGCTACCTATATTCCAGGTCCATTTTACGTTATGCAATCCTAGCGTTTCCTTACCACTTATGGTGACTGTTCCTGCTTCACAGATATCCGGGATAGGATTAATGCTAGCCTTCGGCTGATCTGGTATTGTCACCGTTTTAGATATGTCCGCAGAACAACCATAATCGGTAGTAATATTCAGTTTAATGGTATGTGTGCCAGGGCCAGGGTAGTTAAATGATGGATTCCTGGAAGTGGTATTGTTTCCAGGCTGGCCCGGTTGGCCAAAGTCCCAGTTACTGGTGAGTGGTAATCCCAGTGTACTTTCGGTAAGTGATTGAGATTTGTTGGTGAATTTGATAATACCACCGCCGCAGGGAATGAGATTATCGATATCAAAATCAGCGATTGGTTTATCAACAGTAATTGTTCCGGAAATGATGGCTGGTACTTCACAGCCTTTACTATCCGTCAGGATGACGCGTGGCGTATAGATACCGGCATTTTGATAAGTGTGCTGGGGAGAAGTTGGTGTAGTAGTCGTCTCCACAATACCATCATCAAAATCCCATGCATACTTTACCGTTTTTACCGCATTGGCAGTAAGGCTTGGTTCAAATGGAGCGCAGCCATGGTCCAGGCTTATAGCGGCTTTACCATCAGGGCCATCTACTGTCAGTGTCTTTTTGGTTTGGTTACTGCATCCTTCGCGGGTAAATACTGTTAGCGTGATTTCATACACGTTGGGTCTGGCATAGATATGACCGTCGGGATTGTTATTACCCGTGGAAGTGCCATCGCCAAATTCCCATTTCGAACGTTCGAAGTCAACAGAAGTATTGGTGAAAGTAACATTCGCAGGGGGACAAGGTAAGAGGTCCTCTGGCATGGTGAAATCCGCCTTCGGGTCTGGTACGCGGATCTTTTGTGTGGCCTCATCCACACAGCCATTCAGACTAGTGATTTGCAGTTTTACATTATAGGTGCCAGGTGAAGTAAAAGCCTTATTGGGATTAGATTGTGAGCTGGTGGTACCATCCCCGAAATCCCAAGCATATTTGGTAGCGCCATTAGAGGTGTTATAGTAAGGCCGCGGGTCGTTGACACATGGTTCATCCGTACTAGTTGTGAAGCTGGCATTATGATTATCCAGTTGTATGAAGTTGGTGGTTTCAGCCGTACAATTGTATTTATCTGTTACCAGCAATTTTATCGTATAGCCACCATCTTTCGTGTATTGATGTGTGGTCACCACAGGAGCAGTACCGATTGTCACTTCTGGCGTATTGTCTCCAAAATTCCATTTCCAGCTAACTAGTTGATTGCCGGGATTCATGGTGGAATTATCTGTCAATGTGATATCTGAATTTCGGCAAGGTTTACCTGCAACAGAAAAGCTCGGTATAGGACCGTTTACAGTTACTTCCTCCATATTGGATTGTTTATCGCAATGATTCAGGTCAGTTGTAAACAGTTGTATTTTGTATACACCTGGAGTGGCGTACATATGTTCTATTGGCGCATTCCAGCTAGGTGTGTCAGTGGTGGTACCATCTCCCCAGTCGATAGTCGTAGCGCCTTGTAATGAAGGCTCAGGAATATTTGCTGTAAGGGTCAGTGATTTGCCTATGCAAACGGCTGGTTGGCCGAGGGTAATAGTCGGTGATTGATTAACGATATAAATTTCCGATGAGAACTCGTTATCACAGATATTATTGCTCACCTTCAATGCCACTTTGTAAATGCCTTGTTGGGCATAAGTGTGGGTAGGATTGGTGGTGGTAACGATGGGGGTACCATCACCGAAATCCCACTGTAGGATACGAGGAAGTGTTGGATCTGGATCCCATTGGGATTGGTCATCAAAGGTTCTCTCCATTGGCTTATCACAATCGGCTTTAGTGCGCCACTGTGCAACTGGAGAGGTTACATTGACGATATCTGTTTTAAGTAATTTCTCTTTACAACCGTAATTACTTACTTCCAATTCTACTGATTGTTTGCCTATCGTGCGGAAGTAGTGTAGAGGGTTTTGTTCTGTGCTGTACCGTTCATCATCGGGTGTGCGCGGATCATCCTGATCTGTTATGAAATGCCATAGCCACGATTGTCCTCTAGGGACAGACAGGTTGGTAAATTGAACGGGGTCCTTCGCACAAACGACCGGAGGTGTTGCCGAGAAATCAACTACAGGTTTGAGTCCGGCTTTCAATTGGGTGTGAGCGGTGCCTTTACATCCGTTGCTGGTAGTGAAGGTCAGGGTCACGCCAAAATTACCTTCCGTTGTATAGGTATGAGCAGGGGAAGGGCCTGTACCTGTAGTACCATCGCCAAAATCCCAAGCGTAGCTTACGACTGTCTCAGCACCGGTACTCGTGAGGTGTGAGCTGAATAGTACATCCAGCGGCACACAACCCTCCATTTTATTGGCGTAAATATCCATGTTGGGGAGGGAGTAATCCAGTGTAACAGGAATTACGGCTTTACAGCCCTGTGCGGTGGTGGCCGTTACCCTTGCGTTATATACACCGTTGGCAGTGTAACTATGCTGCGGATTTGTTGCGGTAGATGTTGGACTGCCATCACCAAAATCCCAGGACCAGCTTACTGCATTGCTGTTGGTGATTTGAAACTGCGTAAAAGCAGGTACAGCGCAGGTATTATTGGGAGTAGCAAATGCTTTATCAGTAGGTTGAGGGTAAAGTGTGATGGGCATGTAGGTTACATCCGAGCAACCATCTAAGGAAACGGATAATACTACGTAATCTCCGGAATTGCCGATAGCATGCTGTGCATCTTTCGTATTGAGCGTGGAATTATCCGGAAATGTCCAGATTGTAGAAGTAGGCGTAGGTGTAGATGTATTGGTAAACTCCACTAGTTGGCCTTGGCAGGAGTTGGAATAGGTAAATGACGCTTTCAGATTACCTATGTTAATATAATTTTTGAGTGTTTTGGAACTGCTACAATCGCCATTGGTAGCAGTAAGTGTAACCGTATAAGTTCCTGGATTTTTATAGGTATGATTGGGTGATGTTCCCGTAGAGCCGTCGCCGTAATCGTATGTAAACGTAAATTCCTTGTTGGGGTCAGGCGTTTTGTTGATAAAGGTAGCATCAAAGGGAGCTGTACAACTGCCTGGTTTTACTGCTTCGAATGTAGGCTCTTCCGGCGCTGTGCGAATAGTTACAGGCAATGGCGTACTGCTGGAGCGGCATCCCCAGTTATTGGTAACGATACTGGACACATTGTACTGGCCAGCAGCATCAAATTTGTGGGTAACTGTTTTTCCTTGTAGATCCTTCAGCAAGGTACCATCTCCCATATCCCATTCTACGGATGTAACAGTGCCGTCTGGAGTGGTGGACTGATCTGTGAAAGATAGCGTAGTATGTTGACACGCTAGTGTGACGGCGCCGGTAAAAAGCGCTTTAGGTGCATCATGTACCACAATATCCAGGCTTTTGGTAATAGGTCCGGATGGATAGTTGGCCGTAAAAGTGACATGGTAGGTCTTCGGGACATCAAAGGTTTTCTTGGGTGCCAAGAGGTTATTGATGGTAGAGCCTTGATCGAAAGACCATTCATAGCTGGTGTATCCGGGGTCTAGTGAAGCGTTGAAGCTCACCAGCATGGGAACGCAGCCGCTGGTATTATCAGCTTTGATGACCACATTTTGTGCCTGTACGCCAGATATCCCAGCAAGCAATATCAGGAAAAATATAAGGCAAAACGAACAGAATTGGTTAGAGTTTCTCATGGCATAGCGCCCGTCAGGGCGGATCATAGGTATGTTAAGTTGAATAAAAGTAATACATAAATTATTATAGCCGTATTATATCTTCTATCACCGATAGTTTTTCATGGAATTTTAAGGTAGTGACCTATATTAGCAATCTTTACAAGTGTATGCATATGGATAGTAAATACTGGAATGACCGCTATCTGCAAGAGCAGACCGGCTGGGATATGGGTATGGTGTCTCCACCATTAAAAGCCTATGTAGACCAGTTGTCGGATAAAGAACTACGTATACTCATTCCCGGTGGAGGTAACAGCTATGAAGCGGAATATCTTTGGAATCAGGGTTTTAAGCATATTACGGTACTGGATATAGCGCCTATAGTTATCGAGCGACTGCGTAGTCGATTAATGGGAACAGCTATCCAATTGTTGGAAGGCGATTTTTTCCAACATAAGGGACAGTATGATATTATCCTGGAGCAGACCTTTTTCTGCGCCCTGGAACCTGTTATGCGTCCAGATTATGCGCGTCATATGCTCACTTTACTGGCGCCGGGAGGGCATTTGGCAGGTGTGATGTTTGATAGAGTATTTGAGCGTCCGGGGCCGCCGTTTGGTGGCACTGAAGAAGAGTATAGGGCATTATTCTCTCCCAACTACCAAATAAAAACGTTGGCGCCTTGTTATAATTCTCATCCTGCCAGGCAGGGAAGTGAGGTATTTATTAACTTTATCCCGAAATAAAATTCCATGAAGAAGATAGTTATCATGGCATCCTTGCTGCTGGCGGGTTTTAGCCTGTATGCGCAGCAGTTAAAAGAAGATGCCGCCACCTTTGCCAAAGAGATTAAGCAACCAGGCGTACAAGTTTTTGATGTGCGTACCGCCGGGGAGTATAACAGCGGACATATAGCCAATGCTTTGCAGGCAGATTATAATCGCCAGGATGAATTCCTGGAGCGTGTGAAGTACTTGGACAAGAAAAAGCCTGTGTATGTGTATTGTTTGGGCGGAGGACGTAGCGCCAAAGCAGTGGCATGGATGCGCGAAAACGGATTTACCAATGTGGTGGATTTGGAAGGAGGTATTAATGCCTGGAAACAGGCTGGTTTGCCGGTGGAAGGAGTTGGCATCGCCAAAAAACAGTTGACAATGGATGCATATAACAGCAGCATTAAGACAGGTTGGGTATTGACAGACGTAGGCGCAGTATGGTGTCCGCCTTGCCGTCAGATGGAGCCGGTGTTGAAAGAGCTGCTGGCAAAGCATAAGCAACTGAAACTTGTAAAAGTAGATGGGGGAAATGATACCGATGTAATGAAGAATATCAATGCATTGAAACTGCCTACTTTCATCATGTATAAGGATGGTGTGGAGAAAGGTCGTGTTACAGGCGTAGTAAGCAAAGAAACGCTAGAAGCGATGATGCAATAACCAAAAGTTATTAACATAATAATTTAGAGAGAAGAAATTTTGACAAAAGCAAAAGATTGACGTCGAAGACGTCAATCTTTTGCTTTTGTTTTTTTAGTTGTTCCTGCTCGTAGGGCAGGAACAACGGGCAAGAGTGTTTTACATACATTCATGCCTATATGAATTTTTTGGTCGCGTAGTCCAGGAAGTAGCTGAACTGTAACGGTTTACCAGTGATTTTTTCGCATAGCTCATTGGAAGTATAGTACCTTCCGAATGGATGAATATTATTGCGCAGCCAGTCTAACAGCGGTTGATAATTACCATTGGCAATGGCTTCTTCCAGTTCAGGCACTTGTTTCTGGGCAGTAGTGAAGAACTGTGCAGCATAGAAGCTACCGAGGGAGTAGGTGGGGAAGTAACCAAAGCTACCGTGCGACCAGTGGATATCTTGCAATACGCCTTGTACATCATCCGGTACATTTACGTGTAGGTATTGACGATAGTAATCGTTCCAGGTATGGTTTAGGTCTTTTGTGCTGATGCTACCGTCGATCAAGCCTTTCTCGATTTCGTAGCGGATCATGATGTGGAAGTGGTAAGTAATTTCATCTGCTTCCGTACGGATCAGGGATGGCTGCACATGATTGATGGCTTTGTAAAAGTCTTGGAGAGACACGTTACCGAGATTATCCGGGAAGCTGCGCTGGAGGCGTGGATATTGGAATTTCCAGAAAGCGAGACTACGGCCGGCATTGTTTTCCCATAGGCGGGATTGCGATTCGTGTATACCCAGGCTGGCAGCTTCGCCGCAAGGGAGGCCATATTGTTCCTGGGGAAGACCTTGTTCGTATAATGCGTGTCCGCCTTCATGGATGCAGCTCCAGGTCATGTTACTGAAATCATTTTCATCGATGCGCGTAGTTACACGCACATCCAGTGGATTGAAGCTAGTCGTGAAAGGGTGTTCAGAAATATCCTGACGGCCAGCTTTCATATCGTAGCCCATTTCCTTTAAGATATCGATGCCCAGTTGCCATTGCTTATCGCGATCGTAGTGGCGATGTAGGAAATCGCGTTGGGCAGGCTTTTGCTGGGAAATCTTATCCAGGAGGGGAGAAAGGGCTGTTTTCACTTCCGT
Source organism: Chitinophaga sp. (assembly GCF_019236475.1). Classification (GTDB taxonomy): domain Bacteria; phylum Bacteroidota; class Bacteroidia; order Chitinophagales; family Chitinophagaceae; genus Chitinophaga. The sequence goes on along the minus strand of NZ_JAFAIX010000013.1, from coordinate 457,466 downwards.
GAAGATCGTATCCAGCATGGTCGTGTTAGCGCCTTTTTCATATTCGTTGACCAGGGCGTTGTAGGGATGTCCTTCGTAGCCGAGGATCTCCGTTTCTTTACGTTTCAGCTCCACCATTCGGGTGAGGGCTGGTTCAAAAACTTTGTAGTCGTTCGCTTTGCGGGCTTTTATCCAGGCGTGATAGGCTTGGTTGGTAGCTTCGGAGATCTCCGCCACCAGGGAAGCTGGGTATTTTTTATTTTTTTCGTAGTCTTCCAGGGAGAGTGCGATATTTTTTTGTTGTACGGAATCCAGTGAAGCATCTCCGTTCAGTTTGTGCAGGAGTGTGCCTAGTTCTTCCGAAGTGAACAGTTCATGGGCAATTGTGCTGAGCGTCGTAATTTGCTGACCGCGGAAGCCGGCTCCTTTTTCTGGGAGATAGGTTTCTTGGTCCCAGCCTAAAACGGCGATCGCATTTCTAACATCTGCAATTTTTTGCATCTTTAGTTTGTAATCCGCATATTGTTCTGCTGTAGATTTGCTTCCTGGCATAACTGATGTTTTTTTGCAAATGTAGGTGATGGCCGGAATGAACCATTAATTTTTACCCATATGAAGATAAAAGAGATTATCCAGGCGATAGAAAGCTTTGCCCCGTTGCAGTACCAGGAGAGTTACGACAATGCCGGACTGATATTCGGGGATGCTTCTAGAGAGGTCACCAATGTCTTGCTGACGCTGGATGCCACCGAAGAGGTGATAGATGAAGCCATTGCCAGGGGATGTAACCTGGTGGTAGCGCACCATCCCATTGTATTTGGTGGGTTGAAGAAGATTACTGGCGCCAATTATGTAGAGCGGGTAGCCATCAAGGCCATCAAACATGATGTAGCCGTGTATGCGGCGCATACCAACCTGGATAATGTGCGGGATGGTGTTTGTGCAGAGATGGGCCGTCGGTTGGGGCTGGTAAAAACCAGGGTATTGCAGCCGAAGAAAGGATTATTGAAAAAGTTATACACATTTGTGCCGGTTGCAGATGCCGAGAAAGTGCGTACTGCCTTGTTTGAGGCTGGGGCCGGGCATATAGGGAAATATAGCGAATGCAGTTTCAATGGGCAGGGAGAGGGTACTTTTAAGGCTGGAGAGGGGACGGATCCGTATGTGGGTACCCAGGGAAGCAGACATTTTGAAGTCGAGACGAAATTGGAAGTGATTTTTCCGTTATATTTGGAAGGTCGGGTGATTTCCGCCTTATTGAGCAGTCATCCTTATGAGGAAGTGGCTTATGATGTGGTAGCGTTGGATAATGCTTACCAGGAAGTAGGATCGGGGCTGATAGGGGAGTTGCCGGAGGAGATGGAAGAGATGCAATTTTTACGTTATGTGAAGGAGCAGTTTGGGACTGGTTGTGTGAAATACACGCCATTGAGGGGTAAGTCGGTGAAAAAGATTGCGTTATGTGGAGGAGCGGGGAGTTTTCTGCTGAAGCGTGCCATTGGTGCGGGGGCAGATGTCTACATATCCTCAGATTTTAAATATCATGAATTTTTTGATGCTGATAATCAAGTAATTATAGCAGATATCGGACATTTTGAGAGCGAGCAGTTTACAGTGGAATTATTTTATCATATATTGACTGAAAAATTCCGTAATTTTGCGCCTCTTAAATCTACGATTAAAACAAACCCGGTAAATTATTTATAATACATGGCTACCGTAAAAGAATACTCCGTTGAAGAAAAATTAGCGTCTGTACTCAGATTGCAGAAGATTGATTCCAAGCTGGATGAGATCCAGGTGCTGAAAGGGGAGTTGCCGATTGAGGTAAAGGACCTGGAGGATGAGATCGAAGGATTGAATACCCGTCAGTCACACATCGAGAATGAGATCAAGGGTATCCAGGATTTCGTTTCCAACAAGAAAGCGGCTATTAAGGAAGCAGAGGCGCTGATCAAGAAATATGAGAAGCAGCAGGACAATGTGAAGAATAACCGCGAGTTTGAGGCGATTACCAAAGAGGTGGAAATGCAGAACCTTGAAATCAAGTTGGCTGAAAAGCACATCAAGGATGCAAACGAAGAGATAAAGGATAAGAGCCGTGTGCTGGAAGGCGCTAAAAGAGCTGTAAGTGATAAAGAAGCGAACCTGAAGCACAAGAAAGGTGAGCTGGAAAAGATCATTGCAGAAACTGAGAAAGAAGAAAAAGGTTTTGAAAAAGAGAGTGATGAAGCTCGTTCTAAAGTAGATCCTCGTCTGCTGGCTGCATATGAGAAAATCCGTAAAAACTATCGTAATGGTCTGGCAGTGGTTACCATTGTTCGTGATTCTTGCGGTGGTTGCTTTAACGCGATTCCTCCTCAACGTCAGGCTGAAATCCGTCAGCATAAGAAAATCATCGTGTGTGAGCACTGTGGTCGTATCCTGGTAGACAATGACCTGGAAGCGTCTGTGACTATCTAACTGACAATGCCTCGGGCATAAACTAATTAAAGGCCTTTGCCGTATGCGGCAAAGGCCTTTTTTATTAAAAGCAAGCTAATAAAATTAGTTTCATATTACTAAAAATATTAGTTTTGCTTTCATGAACCTCCACGCATATACGATGCGTATTAGTTCTTTTTATTTGTGGCAGGAAATTCGCTGGAATAAGGCAACTTTGAAAATTGTAGATTGTTAATTTGAGATTGGCTTTAATTTCAGGAATTTTGTCAGTATGCGAATCGTAGTTTCATTCATTTTGCTACTTAGTGTAGCCTTCAGTGTTAGTGCAAGGCAAAAGGTTTATGACTTTAACACCCGGTGTGAACAGGCTTATGACGCTATCATGCAGCTCCGGTTGGACGCAGGTAAATCCTTATTGGAAGAAGAGAAGAAGGAACATCCAGATAATCTGATGCCTTATTTTTTGGAAGATTATGCGGATTTTTTCCCCCTGTTTTTCAATGAGGATGCATCGGAATACTCCCGCAAGAGAAGTTTGCGGTCTTTCCGGTTGGAAAAAATGTCAGAAGGGTCTGCGGATTCACCGTATTACCTGTATACACAGGCGGCTATCAAGTTTCATTGGGCACTGGTAAAAGTGAAGTTCAACGAAAAATGGGATGCCACCTGGGAAATCAGGAAAGCTTATATGATGCTGAAAGAGAACCAGCGCCGCTTTCCAAATTTCATTCCCAACAAATTGTTGTTGGGGACCATGCAAACGGTATTCGGTACTATTCCGGAGGGATATAAGTGGATCACGAATATCCTGGGCCTGAAAGGCAGTATCAAGGAAGGAATGGAGAATGTAAATGCTTTCGTAGAAAGTAATGCTCCAGAGGCAAAACTGTTCAGAGAGGAATCCTATTACTTTTACTGCTATCTCATGTTGTTCGTAGTGAATAAACCGGAAGATACTTGGCAGTTCCTTAACCGCAAACAACTGGATACCAAAAATAATTACCTCTTCGCTTTGATGGTGGCCAATCTGGCCCTGAATAACCAAAAGGCAGCGGTAGGGCTGAAAGTGTTGCAGGAAAGAAATACTTCGGAGGATTATGCGGATATTCAGTATTACAACTACGTATATGGGTTACTGAAACTGACAAGGTTGGATCCAGATGCGCATGTTTACCTGGAGCGTTTTGTGAATAACTTCAAAGGGAAGTTTTATGTGAAGGAATGTTTGCAAAGACTCAGTTGGTACTACTATTTGGAGGGTAACCAGGCCGCCGCAAACAAATACCGAGAATTGATTTTCAAACGTGGCGGAACAGAAACAGATGCGGATAAACAGGCGCTGAAAGAGGCGGAAAGCGGCAAATGGCCCAATCCATTCTTGTTGAGAGTACGGCTACTGAGTGATGGCGGCTATTTCAATGAGGCATTGAAGTTATTACTGACAAAGAAAGCGGCCGATTTTGCAGGTATTGAAGAGAAACTGGAATATGCTTACCGACTGGGACGCATATACGATGAAACTGGCCAGGACGACAAGGCCATTCAGATGTATGATGTAACCGTGAAGGTGGGAGCCAACAGGCCGGAATATTACGCTGCCAGAGCTTCCCTCCAAATGGGATACATCTTTGAGAAAAGAAACGAGAAAGCCAAAGCTATCCAGTGTTATCAGCGATGCCTGGATATGAGAGGCCACGATTATAAGAACTCCCTCGACGCACGTGCCAAAGCCGGGATTCAACGTGTAAACGGCATCTGATCGGGGAGTATAGCAGTTAGCTTATTTTATTATTATCCTGACTTATGTTACAGCGTTTAATCATTAAGAATTACGCCATTATCGATCACCTGGAAGTGGATTTCTCCGGGAACCTGAACGTAATCACCGGTGAAACCGGTGCGGGTAAATCCATTCTGCTCGGTGCCCTCTCTCTTATCCTCGGCGAAAGAGCAGATCCAGGTGTGCTGTTTAATAAAGAAGACAAATGCGTGGTAGAAGGCATCTTCCAGGTAAAAAACAACCAGGTAGCTAACTTCCTACAGGAACATGAACTGGATGTGGAAGATCAACTGATCATCCGCAGAGAGATCAGCGCTGCCGGCAAATCCAGGGCTTTTGTCAATGATACGCCTGTCAACATCTCCCAACTTTCTTCCCTTAGCCAGTTCCTCGTAGACCTGCACCAGCAGTTCGATACCCTGGAACTAGGAAATGCAGATTTTCAACGAGAAGTCATTGATGCCCTCGCCAAGCCATCGGCATTACAACAATACCAACAACTGTTCCTGCAATACCAGCAGGTACATCGGAAATATAAAGAACTGTCCGACAGCAGAGATGTAGCCAACAAGGAATTAGATTATAATAAATTCCTGCTGGATGAGCTGCTGGAAGCGGATTTTAAAGAAAATGAAATTGAAGACCTGGATGGGGAATTACAGGTACTGAGTCACGCAGAAGAGATTAAAAACACACTCTCCCGCGTATATTTTCAACTGAAGGAAGACGAACAGCCTATCCTGCAACAGTTGAAACAGATTCAATCCTCCCTTCTAGCAATATCCAACTTCCATAAGGATGTACCGGCAGTGGCTGAACGAATGCAATCAGCCTACGTGGAACTCCAAGATATTACCGGAGATATTGACCGCCTGAGCGATCAGGTACAGTATGATGGAGCCCGTATTGAGCAGGTAAATGAAAGACTCGCACAAGGCTACCGTTTCTTTAAGAAACACGGGGTACAAACCACCACTGAACTGTTGGAAATCCGAGATAACCTGGAACAAAAAGTAGCTGGCGTACTCAATCTAGATGATCAATTAGCTGCGTTGGAAGCGGAACAGGTGCGTTTGCAAGAACAATTACTGCAAATGGCGGAAACGATCACGATGGCACGTAAAGAAGCGGCAGTGCCTTTTGAAAGAAAAGTAAATGAATTGCTGTCGCAAGTGGGTATGCCTAATGCGCGCATGAAGGTGGATATTGTTACCGGCGAACTGAATGCACATGGGCAGGATACAATAGATCTACTCTTTGATGCGAACAAAAGCAACCAGTTTGCGCCAGTAGGCAAAGTGGCCTCCGGCGGTGAGTTGTCCCGTATCATGCTGTGTGTAAAATCATTGGTAGCGCAGTCTGTTCATCTCCCTACATTAATATTCGACGAAATAGATACAGGTATTTCTGGCGAAGCCGCCAAGCAGGTGGGTATTATCCTGAAAGACCTTGCCCTAGATCACCAGATCATTTGCATTACGCACCAGCCGCAGATCGCAGGAAAGGCAGATGCTCACTACTTCGTGTATAAGGATGCCGCCGCTGAAAAAGTACGTACCAGCGTACGTCTGCTGACGTTGGAAGAACGGGTCAACAAGATTGCTCAAATGTTGAGCGGAGAGAAGCCTACGGCCGCTGCCCTTGAAAATGCAAGGGAAATGGTCCGCTAAAGAAATCAAATAGCTTTTTTCAACTATAACGACTATTTTTGCCGAAATTAATTTTTGACCAAATGGCTCATAACTTATTAAAAGGGAAAAAAGGTATCATCTTTGGCGCATTAGATGAAAAGTCTATCGCTTGGAGAACTGCACTTCGTTGTGTGGAAGAAGGCGCTGAAATCGTGCTTACCAATGCCCCTATTGCCCTTCGCATGGGTGAAATTAAAAAGCTGGCGGATACCTGCAATGCGCCGGTTATTCCTGCTGATGTGACCAACATGGATGATCTGAACAACCTGTTCACTAAATCTATGGAGCATTTTGGCGGTAAGATCGATTTCATACTGCACTCTGTAGCTATGGGTATGAACATTCGTAAAGGAAGAAGCTATACCGACCTGGATTACGACTTTAACCACAAAACATTCGATATCTCTGCTATTTCTTTACACCGCGTGCTGCAAACAGCTTATAAACTGGATGCACTGAACGAATGGTCTTCTGTAATTGCGCTGTCTTACATCGCTGCAGAACGCGTATTCCCTGATTACGGTGAAATGGCAGATGCTAAAGCGCTGTTGCAGTCTATTGCACGTAGCTTTGGTTACCACTATGGCGTACACAAAAAAGTACGTATCAATACCATTTCTCAGTCGCCAGTTAAAACAACTGCTGGTAGCGGCGTACAAGGCTTCGATGGTTTCATGCGCTATGCTGAAGAAATGAGCCCACTGGGTAATGCTTCTGCTGATCAATGTGCTGATTACGCAGTTACCCTGTTCTCAGATCTGACCAAAATGGTGACTATGCAGAACCTCTATCACGATGGTGGTTTCTCTTACACTGGTATTTCTGCTGGTGTGGTTGCTCAGATGGAGAAATAGTAAGGATTTACAAGATCAATATAGAAAAAGGCGATACCAATCGGTATCGCCTTTTTTATTAATCTAACTAGCGTAGCGCCACCGCCCGCAGGGCGGAACAGACAAAATCGACATCGAAGATGTCGATTTATAAATCATATGCGGGGAGTTATAAGTTGACAGCTTTGCTGTCAACTTGCGCAGTTCCGCGCTGCGCGCGGTGACGCTTCGCTGGCAAGCGAAGATTGTGTTGTTAAGATGGCGAATGATCGAACTGCGTTTTGGAGCTGGCGAATACAGGCCGGTTAGGCACTGACGCTGCACTGGCAAGCGGGAATTGGCTACGCACTGCGTAGCTGAAGCTGGCGATTAAGAATATTATTGGGAGATGACAGCTAAAAAAATAGCCGTTCCACCGAGGTGGTACGGCTATAATACTTTCGGCATAGGATGCTCAGGAGCCTAAGTAACAACGGATTATCTGATTAATATTCATCTTCGTTAAAGAAGAAGTCGTCCTGCGACGGGTAATCGGACCAGATATCCTCAATACCTTCGTAAATCTCTCCCTCATCCTCCAGCTCCTGCAGGTTCTCAATCACTTCAATCGGTGCACCGGAGCGGATTGCGTAGTCAATGAGTTCGTCTTTCGTAGCTGGCCATGGAGCATCCTCCAGGTATGAAGCTAATTCTAATGTCCAGTACATCTTATTAAAATTTTTACTTTTTTAATTTTTCGCAAAAGTATTCATTAATTTGAAATAAACAACTTTTACTATTTTATTGGTTATTTACTTTTCTTTGGGTTATGCTAACCGCTCGCAATGTCACCAAAAATTATTCCAACTTACCGATTCTGAAGGGAGTGGATATTACTGTCAGTAAAGGAGAAATCGTGACTATTGTTGGCTCTTCTGGAGCCGGCAAAAGTACTTTGCTGCATATCCTTGGAACGCTGGATACGCCTACTACTGGCGAGATTCTCCTAAATGATGTCAATCTGACTCGTCTGAAGGGCAATGCCCTCGCTGATTTCAGAAACCGCCATATTGGCTTTATCTTCCAGTTTCACCACCTGTTACCGGAATTCACAGCCCTCGAAAACGTTTGTATACCTGGATTTATTGCGGGTACTGCCAAAAACGCTGTGAGAGAAAAAGCCATGTTCCTGTTGGAAACACTTGGTCTGCAAGATCGTATGGACCACAAACCGAATGCCCTCTCCGGTGGTGAACAACAAAGAGTAGCCGTTGCCAGAGCCCTCATCAATAATCCTGATGTGGTCATGGCTGACGAACCTACCGGTAACCTCGATTCCCATAATGCCAGAGAACTACATAACCTGTTTTTTGAACTAAGGGAGAAATTCAACCAGACTTTCATCATCGTCACACATAATGAAGAACTGGCCCCTTTAAGCGACAGGCAGTTGGTCATGAAAGATGGTCGGATTATCTCTCATTAACCGCTTTATCGCCCCCTCCGCGGGGCGATAGCCCGGCTTAATAGCCGTAAATGTCTATTCCCTCCCGGAATGTCTGACAATGAGCGTCCACCACATGCTTTACGCGAGGGGAATAACCACCGCCCATGACCACCGCCACAGGTATATCATGCTGCTTTAGCACGCTGAATACCATGGCATCCCGTTCCCGACAGCCAGCAGCCGTTACTTTCAGCTTACCCAGCTTATCCGTTTCCAGGATATCCACACCGGACAAATAGTATACAATATCAGGACGTACCTTGTTTATCAAAACTTCCAGGGCTTCTTCCAACAACCTAAGATAAGGGCCATCGGTGATGCCATCCGGCAGGGGAATATCCCAATCTGATCTTTCCTTGTGGAAAGGGTAATTATGCGCGCCATGCATACTGAACGTGTATACATGGTTGTTATTTTCGAAGAGGGAAGCCGTTCCATTGCCCTGGTGCACATCCAGGTCTATCACCAATGCTTTACGGATTTTCCCCTGTTCCAGTAAGTAGTTGGCCGCTACCGCGATATCATTCAACAGGCAAAATCCTTCCCCTTTAGCAGCAAAGGCATGATGGGTGCCTCCAGCTACATTAAACCCCAGCCCATGTTCTAAGGCGTGCAAAGAAATTTCTATGGTGCCTTGTGCAATAACGATTTCCCTTAATGTAAGGCGGGGCGACTGCTCAAAGCCTATCTGGCGCTGTTCCCGGTAGGAAAGACCCTGGTCCCGCAGCTTTTCCCAATATTCCCGATGATGTGTGAGCAAGATAACTTCTTCCTCCGCCGGATCAGGGGCGAAAAGATGCTCCTCGCGAATGACGCCTTCCCGGAGTAACTGCTCGGGTATCAGCTCGTATTTGACCATCGGAAAACGATGATTGGGCGGGAGCGGATGTATATATACTTCGTGAAATGCAATCTTCATAAGCCGGGGTTTTATTGTGCCCTTACCACTGAATCGCCAGCTATTACAAATACTGGTTCATCTGGCTCCGCATTCATGGAGGCGAGGCCGGTAAACTCTCCAAATGCTGGTAGTATGCAGCAGTGCTTGCTGAAATAGAAGCAAGGCAATCTCAATCGCTGTTTGGCGATGCCTGCCATGACATAACCAGGGTGCAGATGCCCAGAAAACGTATAGGTATAACCGTTATCATGACCACATGGTTCGTGGATAAAATGAATGTTTCGGATGGTGAGTTCAGGGGAGATGTGGATATTCAGCCGGCTATATATTTCTTCCGGCATGATATCGTGGTTGCCCACTACCAGGTGAAAACGAATATGAGGAAACTGCCTTCTCCATACCTCGAAATAGTCCACTTCCTTGTTTTCATGGCTGTGGAACATATCTCCGGTGATGATAATCTGTTCTGGCTGATAGCGCGTGATGAGGCGTTGCAGGCGGAAGAGATCTTCAGCAGCAATCCCTGCTGGCACTGCAATGCCGGATTTCCTGAAATGTGTAGCCTTGCCCAGATGGAGATCTGATACAATCAATGCCTTTTCTTCCTGCCAGTAGATGGCGCGTTCCGGCAATAACTGCCAGTGTTGCGACCGATAAAAGAATAATTCCCCTGTCACGTTCTCTGCTAATTTTAACAGGGTGCAAATTATCAAATTCCTATCCGTTTGCAGCGATCAATTTTTTAATGCGGTCTGCCAGTTTTTCGCTGGTCATGGTATCGCGGAGACTGTCCACTTTAATAGGAAAACAGAAAGGCGTCAGTTTTTCTGGATGAGTGACCACGATCTTGCTAACAGCAATACGGTCCAGCGTTTCCCGGAGGCGGGCTTCTTCCATCTGGTAAAAGAAAGCCTCATTGAAAGCCTGTTGCAGCAAGAGATTGTGCGGGTCGTAATCCCTGAATACATTGAACAGGAGAGACGAGGATGCCTGTAAATGCCTATTGGCCTTGTTTTTACCGGGATATCCCTGGAATATGAGTCCGGCTATTACGGCAATATCCCTGAACTTACGACGGGCCATTTCCGTAGAATTCACACTGGCTTGCAGTTCTGTGGTTAGGTTATCAGTGGTGAATAATGCTTTGGCATTTTCGGCGGTAAGTGGGATGGGTTGGTCAGACAACAGCTCAAAGCCGTAGTCATTCATCGCTATGGAAAAGGTAATGGGGGTAATCCGGCTGATACGCCAGGCCAAAAGGGCCGCCATCACTTCATGTACGAGTCGGCCTTCAAAGGGATAAACGAAGAGGTGATAGCCATCTTCTGTTTGAATATGTTCTATTAGTAATTCATCATCTTTTGGAATGTGCGACAAATCTTCCTGTAGATTGAAGAGTGGCTGTAAAGCCAAGAGCTCCGGGTCTTTGGTTCGGCGACTAAGCGCTTCGTTGAATTTACGACGCAACATCCATCCCAGGTTGGACGATAGCGGGATGCGGCCTCCTTGCCAACTGGGAACAATGGTTCGCTTAGAGGTGGATTTGCGGACAAAGGCAGTCATGTCTTTCGTCATCACAAATTCCAAATTTCTGCCGGCCAAGGTAAAGCTGTCTCCCGGTTGTAATCTCGATATAAAACCTTCTTCAATCACGCCTACATAGCCTCCGCTGATAAACTTCACTTTCATCATCACATCGCTGACGATCGTGCCTATATGCAGTCGGTGGCGCATGGCCAACATTCTGCTGGAGCAGCGAAAGTAGTTGCCAGTACGGTCCATTTTCTTGAACTCATCGTAACTGAAGAGGGCATCGCCGCCTGTGGTAAGGAAAGCGAGGAGCCATTGCCAATCGTCTGGCGTGATATGTTGATAACAGTAAGTATTCCTCACTTCCTCCCAGATATCGTTGGAGTGAAATCCATCGGATACGGCTAGGGTCATCAGGTATTGGAGCAGTACATCCCAGGCCAGGAGCACGGGCATCCTGCTTTCTATCAGTTCTTCTTCCATGGCAGCTTTCAGGGCTGCTGCTTCCACCAGTTCCAGGGCATGGGTAGGCAAGAAATAGATATTGCTGATAGCATTGGGCTGGTGACCGCTACGGCCGGCCCTTTGCAGGAAGCGGGCCACACCTTTAGGGCTACCCACTTGTATCACCGTGTCCACTGGGCGGAAATCCACTCCCAAGTCAAGGCTGGCGGTGCAAACCACCACTTTCAGGATACCATTGTGCAAGGCTTCTTCCACCCATATACGCAGTTCGGTGTCGATAGAGCCATGGTGCAGCGCGATGGCGCCTGCCAATTCAGGACAGGCTGTTAAAAGCGATTGGTACCAGATCTCGGATTGGGAACGGGTATTGGTAAACAGGAGGGTAGTCTGACTCTCCATAATCACAGGAATAGCCTGCGGGAGCATTTTAAGGCCTAAATGTCCTGCCCAAGGGTATTTGTCCATCTCGGCAGGAATCACGCTTTTTAGGGCTATATTTTTCTTTAATTGAGCCTTTATGATGACGGCATCCTGGTGGCGAGGGCCCATTAATACCTGCATGGCCTCCTCCAGGTTGCCGATAGTAGCAGAAATACCCCATATTTTCATGGGTGGGCGGTCTTCCTCCGCCGTGATCCCTTTCAGGCGACTCAGGGCGAGTTCCACCATCACTCCGCGTTTGGTACCAATGAGCTCATGCCATTCGTCCGCAACTACGGTATGGAGATGCTTGAAAAGAGCGGGATAGTCGCGCTGCGCGAGCAAGATATGCAAGCTTTCAGGCGTGATAATCATGATTTCCGGCATCTGCTTTTTCTGGGAAGCGCGGGTGCTGGTACTCGTATCGCCACTACGAATACCTACTTGCCAGGGGATTTCCAGTTCCTCCAGTACTTCCGTCATAGCACGTGCGATATCTTTCGCGAGGGCGCGCAATGGAGATATCCACAATAATTGCAGTCCATTTTTGGTTTTTTTTCGATAATGCTGGGGATGTTTATCTATCCAGTCGATGACCACTGCGAGGAAAAGAGAGAATGTTTTACCGAAGCCCGTAGGCGCGTTTACCAGTCCTGATTTGCCCTGTTGATAAGCCTCCCAGGCCTCTTCCTGGAACTGGAAGGGCTTCAGTTCCTTTGCTGCTAGCCATGAGGTAATGATTTGTTTGCCTTTCATGCACAATCTCCTATCCGGTTATTGGATAAAATTAAGACACTATTTTTGCAACATGCTATCTAAATTTTTCAGGCTGGAAGAAAACCAGACCACTTTCAAAAAAGAGGTCCTGGCTGGCCTCACCACCTTTTCTACCATGGCGTATATCCTGGCGGTAAACCCCAGTATATTGTCGCAAACGGGAATGGATTTCCATGCCCTGATTACCGCCACAGCCCTCGCTGCCGCCATCGGTACGTTGGTGATGGCGTTTTACGCCAAACTGCCTATCGGCGTCGCGCCAGGTATGGGGCTGAATGCTTTCTTTGCCTATACCATCGTGGCTTCGATGGGTTATAGCTGGGAGTTTGCACTCACGGCCGTTTTCCTGGAAGGAATCATTTTCATATTTCTCTCCATGTTCAAGATACGGGAAGCCATTATCAACAGTATTCCCGGCAACCTGAAACATGCGATATCCGTAGGGATTGGATTGTTGATAGCCCTGATAGGCATGGCCAATGCGGGTATTATCGAAACGGGTATGCATCATATCGGGAATGATAAATTAGCGGGTGTGGTATTGAAAGTGGGAGATCTCACCTCCGCAGGCCCGCTACTGGCACTGATTGGCGTGATTGTGAGCGCGGTGCTGATGTATAGAGGCGTGAATGCAGCGCTGTTGATAGGGATACTGGCGGCTACTTTGGTGGGGATACCACTGGGAATCACGCATCTGCCGGAGAATGGCCATTTCGTAAGTCTTCCCCCATCTATTGCACCTATCGCTTTCAAAATGCAGTTCGATAAAATCTTTTCCATGGACATGGTGATGATCCTCTTCACCTTGTTGATGGTAAACCTTTTCGATACAGTGGGTACGCTCATTGGTTTATGCAATAAGGCCGGACTGCTGGACGAGAACGGGCGTCTCCCTAGAGCTAAACAAGCGCTCATGGCCGATGCTGTAGGCACCACCGCAGCAGGACTCCTGGGTACCAGCGTGGTAACGGCTTATGTGGAAAGTGCCAGTGGTATTGCCGCCGGCGGAAAAACAGGACTGACCTCTTTTACGATTGCCATTATGTTCCTGCTTTCCCTCTTTTTTGCACCGGTGTTTGCAATGATTCCACAAGCGGCAACCGCTCCTGCATTGATTATTGTGGGTATGCTGATGATGGGCGCTGTCACAAAAATCGATTTTAACGATGTGACGGAAGCATTGCCTGCATTCCTGGCTATCGTGATGATGCCTTATTCCTACAGCATAGCAGAAGGAATTGTATTCGGTATGTTGTCTTATGTATTGCTGAAAGTCTTTACAGGTCAGTATAAGCAGATCAGTCCTGTGATGTATGTATTAGCCATACTGTTTATCATCACGTTCTTTGTGAAATAAGTTGTTCTGTCAGCGTAGCACCTGTGTTGGTAACTTCTAAAGTATGCACTGCATTGGATTTTAAGGCATAGTTGTTACGCTGATGCCCTACTGGGAAATTGAAACATATCGGGTAGTTGTACATTTTTACCCGTTCAAATACAATATCATAAATGGTTCTACCAAATTCTTCTCCCGGATCATCTGGTTTGATACGATTGAAACCGCCTATGATCAAGCCTTTCAGATGACTAAGTTTTCCGGATCTTTCCAGTGTTCCCAGCATCCGATCCAGGTTGTATAAGTATTCTCCCACTTCTTCCAGGAACAATATTTTCCCATTCGTATCTATTTCAGAGGGTGTCCCAGAGACAGATTGTAATACGGAGAGATTGCCACCCACCACAGGCGCAGTGGCCTTTCCAATTCGATTGTGGGCGTCATTATCGGCCCGGTATTGCATCTTCACACCTGTCAGCGATTGATAAATCGAATTAATGGTATCCTGCATCACAGGGTCGGAGCCGCGCAAATCAGATGGAAAGCTGTTACACATTTTGCTATGCAAGCTCGCAATCTGGAACTGGCTGTTTACATGGCTGTGCAATGCTGTTATATCGCTGAAACCAATGATCCATTTCGGTTTCTTCCGGAAATTTTCGAAGTTGAGATGATCTATAATCCTGGCGCAGCCATAGCCGCCGCGGGCGCAGAGGATAGCTTTGATATCAGGGTTGTCCATCATGGCTTGGAAATCCGCTGCCCGCTGTTGATCTGTGCCGCCAAAGGAACCATCTTTTAATCCAATGGTAGTGCCTAAACGCACCACAAATCCCCAGCTTTCTATAATGCGAATAGCATCAGCGATTTCTTCTTTTTTGATATATCCGGCAGGACTGGTAATCCCAATGATATCGCCTTTCTTAAGGTAGGGAGGAAGGTGCGACTGTTGGTTTACTTCCTGCGGAATGAATGCTGCGGCAGACTGTATCGCCGGGAGGGTAGCTCCGGCGGCCAACAGGGAGGATAAAAAATGCTTACGATTCATTGAATCAAAGTAAGCATTTTTCGCATAACTTCTTACTGCACTTCCCGGATAGACCGATGATTGAGATATCTGCCGTTTTCTAGTTCAATGATATCGATGATACGCATTTTGAAAGGCGCGCCAATAGTGGTTTTACCCATGAATGGCCCGCGGAGGATGCCGGTAAAGGTTTTGTGCGTAACTATTTTATTGCCTTCTCCCATCATATCATGTATTTCCAGGGAGAGTTGGTCTACATTACTCAAACCTTCCCGGATGAAGGTTTTAAGGGATTCTTTATCATTCGCAAAACCTGCTGGCGCCGTATAGTTGATAAATCGGGGATCAACGATTTCATCCAGGGCTTCCATATTGGCTTTTACCAAGCATTCTTCATTAAATCTTCTAACGATGGCTTTGTTTTGTTCGATATTGTTTTGCATAGTTGGATTATTTGTATGCAAAGGTAGTGGGGGAGACAGCCAGTCCTATAACGGGAAAAGCTCAGATAATAGCAGTTTTGGATCGAAAAGCTTGTGGTGTTTGTCCGTATTGCTGGCGGAACAGAGAGATAAAATGTGGAATGTGTTCGAATCCGCATTCCTGGCCAATTTCAGCTACCTGTTTGTTAGAGTTGAGCAATAGTTTATGCGCGTAGGAGAGGCGTTGTGAGGTAATCCATTTGCGTGGACTGGTCTGAAACTGGCGCTGGAAGTCACGTTTGAAGGCAGCCAGACTTCTATTAGATAATTTGGCGAGTTCTTCTACCCCTAGCGGTTCGAATAGATGTCGTCTCACGACCCATTCAATATCTAAGGAAGGAGCAACAGCGATATCCTGTAACATCCCTGCGAAGGCCGCCTGCTGCGGAGTAGCCATGAGGAGTAATAACAGTTCGAATAATTTCAATGGCAGCAACTGTGCAATCGTATTCGGTGCTGCGGAGAAATATTGGATGAACTGTTGGGAGAAGCTTTCCAGTTGTGGTGTTAGTGACAATACCAACTGGGCAGTATTTTGAGGGGCCGAAGGGAATTGATCGCCGTATTTGTGTAGGAATTTGCTGATATATTCATCCGTGATATAGATGATCAGACTTTTGAAATCCGTTCCATCTTCTACGATATCGGACATGATATGAAATCCTTTACGGAGGAGGAACACAGAACCCGCTTCCACCTTGATGGTGCCTGCATCTGTGTGTAGTAGCTTATATCCGTTCAAAACGAATATGAGTGTATGTGCGCTCAGGAATACCCTACGCTTTTCGGCCATGCGTCTTTGTTTCAGCATGGCGAAGTGCCGGTTGCCGATTTTCAGCATTTGCTGACCGGGAAAATCCTGGGGAAATTTCAGCAGCATATTAGTACACTACCTGGTGAGTGGCTTTAATAACAGAGATCACAAAAATGCTCTGGGTATGACTGAGGTTGTCCAGTTCTCCGAGCTTGTTGACATAAAATTCGCGGTACTCGTCCATATCTTTCACTTGTACTTTAATCATGAAATCGAATTCCCCGGAAATGTTGAGGCATTCCGTGATTTCAGGGAAATTGAGTATTTCCTGGATGAATTTTTTTCCGTACTTTTTGTTGTGTTCTTTCAAGGTAATGTAACAGAGCACTGTTAGACCTTTCCCGATTTTACTGGGGTCTACAATGGCGGCGTATTGTTTGATGATACCTGCCTGCTCCATTTTGCGGATACGTTCATACACCGGCGTAGTGCTCATATTCAACTGTGCAGCGATATCCCTCATGGTCATTTTGGCATCCTGTTGCAATAACTTCAGGATATTCATGTCTTTCTCATCCAGTACAAGTGGTGTTTCCAATATTTTTCTGTTTAGTTGAAAGAATAAAAGTCTATTTGGAATAAAAATCCACATAAAGATATAAATAAAGTGTTTTATTCCAAAATTTTAATTCAATGTAGATTTATATTCTATATTCTTTAGGTTTACATTCTCTTAAAACGGATATATGCACCAAAGAATAATACTTACCATTTCCTGTCTGGCAGTGTTTTTTGAAGCGTTGGATGCTTCGGTATTGAATATGGCCATACCCAGTATGGAGCACTATTTCAATTTTGGGCCGGATGCGATACAGTGGGTACAGACGGTATATCTGTTGTTTTATGGTGGGTTTGTATTATTGGGTGGTAGGTTATCTGATATTAAAGGGAGAAGGACTATCTATATCACAGGAGCGGCATTATTCGGAGCAGCTTCCTTTGCAGCCGGATGTGCGGGCGGTTTTGGCTGGTTGCTAGCATTCCGGGCGATACAGGGAATAGGAGTAGCATTCGCCATTCCGGCGGCGATATCCATTATCATTAATACATTCCCAGAGGCGGCAGAAAGAAACAGAGCCATGGGAATTTTCGGGGCGATGGCCGGCACTGGGTTTGCCACTGGTTTGGCTATTGGAGGTATGATTAGCACGTACTTAGGATGGCAATGGGTCTTTTTTATTAACGTGCCTGTTATTGCTTTGGCAGTGGTATTTGCATTGTTGTATGTGCCTGCTGATAAAAAGCAGGAGCAGGTAGTGAGCAGCGATTACAAAAGCGGGATCATGATTACCTTGTTGATGTTGGCAGCCGCCTGGTTGCTGCATTCCCTGGGAACCATAGGGTCCAATCCGTGGATGTTTGTGGGTACACTGGTAGGCTTACTGTTATTAGGAACGATTTTTATCCGTCGGGAACGCGTACAGCCGTTTCCGTTAATGGATTTCAGCATATTCAAATTACACGGAACCATTGCAGGGAACCTAGGAGCATTACTGACGGGCGCTGCTTTTGTCAGTTATCTTTTCCTGCTGACGCTCTATCTCCAGCAGCACCTGCTGTTCAAGCCTGATGTAGCCGGATTATTACTGTTACCATTTAGTATTATGTCTGGATTATTTGGGAAATTCCTGCTGCCATACTGTTTTAAAAAAGTAGGTGTTGTGCGAGTGGGCATTATTGGGAATGTATTTATGCTCCTGGGTTTTATTTGTTTCTTCTGTAGTTATTATGGTTTCTTTCCATTGCCGCTAATTGTGTTGGGTATCTTTTGTACCAATACTGTGGGCATATCCATGATATTCCCAAGTGTTACCATTTTGAGTGTGCAGTCGGCCGGACCGCATCAGCAAGGATTGGCATCTGGCGTAAACGGCACTTCCAGTTCTTTTGGTGGTGGATTTGGCCTTTCCATTATCGGGTTGGTGATGCAGGTGGCGCCAATGCTGCATATGGATATCCATGGTATATCATTGATGGTGCTGATGGTGATAGAACTGGCTGCCATTATAACGTTGGTGGTATTTCAGCGTAAGGAATCCTCATTGCTGGCGCAGCAACAGTTGGCTTAGTGAACGAGTGAATTATCGGCGTAGATTGTTTTGTGGTTTCTGTACCTTTGCGGCAACGCGATAAAATTTATGAGTCAGTTTCCTAATATACACCTGCCATTAAAAGCAAAACTAACGTTTACGGCTAACCCTGTAAGTATAGTACCTATTCCGAATGGTGAAATCCTGGTCAACTTTGCCAGTCAGCCCCTCATTACCAAATTGGATAATCAACTGCAAATTGTTTGGGAGAAAATCCTCCAGGGACAAACAGTCAATTATGTGAGCAGTAAATTGTCTGCCTCTCCGGATGGCCGACAGATGGCGATTGCGGGCATCAGCGATATGCGCATCCTAGATGGAGAAGGTACAAAGGTATTGCACACCGTAGCACATCAGCCATGGGGCTATTTTCTAGGATCTGCTTGTTATTTTTCCACAGATAGCAAAACCATCTGGTTTGTTATTCCTGGCGTTAAGGAAGAAAACAATGATGAGTTGCAAGTATTGGATGCTACTACTTATGAATTGTTGGCCACTCATACCTTAGAGGGTAGACAGGAGTATGCCTATAATTTCCATGCTACGCCGCATGCTGATAAAATATTACTGGAAGCATCTGCGGGTCAGGATACGAATTTGTTGAAACTGGTGGAGTGGAATAACGGACAGATTACCATTACAGACCTGCCGCAATGTAATGATTGTATCATGGGGAATTTTTCTCCTTCCGGAAAAGAATTCGTGACGGCGCCGCATTATGACGGACCTGCTGTTATCTTCTCTTTCCCTGCATTTGAACAGGTAGCATCTGTAACACAAGATGATATTTTCCTTGGCAGTCTGGATTATCCAGCGCATGAACCAGATGGACTTAATTACACCATCTTCTTCTTGGATGATAAGCGTATTCTGACGTTTTCAGAGTTTGGGAGACTACTGGTGCTTGATAGGGAAAGTCTTCGCGTTAGCGCAGAGCTGATGCCTGAAGGTATTTCTTTTACTGCGTATGACTATGATGGACGTCCTACTACTACCCGTGATAGGATATTTGATTACAGCAGCAATATTATCACCATTACCGTTGTGCACGGCAAATTGCTGATTACTACTAGCGAAGGCGTGTTGTGCAGCTATGCACTGAACGTGTAACATCAAAACGCTTTAGTCTGTCGTCCTCGCCCAGCGGCCGGGGACGACGAAAAAGATAAAAAAGGAAAAGACGTCGCAGACGTCTTTTCCTTTTTTATCTTTTTCTGTTATATGCAGATGGTAACTTAATTCCTTGTATTCATCTTGATATCTTCATTCTCCCCTTTCTGGATGATGTAGATATTTTTATTCTCGAAGTAAGATGGCATCAATTCCCCTTCTTTGATATAAACAGGTTGGAAGTTGTATTGGGAGATGATTTTGGGAGACTCGTTCACCTCTGGATTGAAATACACCCCATTTTGTCTGAGTTGGCGTACGAAGTAATACGTCATATCAAAACCTTTGAACGCCATATCAGAAGGGCGTGCGCGGTATGTTTTGCGGAAGTAATCCGTTATATAGCGGCTGTATGGATCGTTTTTATCGTTGAAGTAAGGAGAAGAGTAATAGATCTGCATTCCTTTGAATTCCGATTCTTTGAAGCGGAAAACGTCCCAGGTAGGCATGCCGTAAATCTGCATAGGGTAGGTGCTAGCATTGGTGCCCAGTTTGCGGAGCAGTGATTTAGCGCCGTTTTCATCCAGAGCAGTAACGATAATGATATTGGTACGATCTGTCAGCAGGTATTTAGACAATTCTTCCGGTGTAGTCCCTTCCTGCCAGATAACTTCGCGGATGCGGGATTTTTTCGGATTGTCCATTTTCTCGTAAGCTCCTTTGAAATCCGCTGCCATGCGGTTTTCGAAAGCCGTATTTCTGCGTAGCAGTACGATGTTTTTGCTAGCAAAACTTTCCTGTACATATTTCTGAATGGCTTCGCAGTGTGTTTTCAGCGTGCTATTGGAAATGAAGAGGAAAGGGTTATCTGTTACACCGCCATCGTTGGGGTAGGTAGCAGAAATGAAGTTGATATTTTTATCGCGGGAGAAATCGCTCAGTTCTTTCAGGTCTGGGTTGGTAACAGAACCGATGATGAGGTCTGTAGCATCCAATACTCTGCTGCGGATGATGCTGGCAATATTTTGTTTGCCTTTGCTATCGTACACTGTTACACGGAGGTTATAGCCTTGGCTCTGGAGGGAGTCCAGCGCTAGTTGAGCGCCTTCGTAGAATTCGAGACCTGGCAGTACATAACGGGGCATGGTACGGCCTGGAATATCGTTGGAGCCTGCAAAAACAGAGTCGAGGTACAACGGTGCGAAGATGGCCACATTATAGGAAGCTCTTTTCACGTCTTTCGCGAAAGCGGGAACGTTAAAAGGAATTTTTTTGTCGGCCTTGGGTTCCGGCTTTTTCTCAGGGGTGGGTTTGGTGGTGGTGGCGGTTGGAGGAGGCGCCGGTTTGGAAACGGATTTGCGTGAAGAGGAGCAGGCGCTGAAAGCTAATGCTATAGCGGCTCCGGCCAGCAGGTGTTTTATAGAAAAAGATAGGTTCATAACAATTGGCAGTTTGTGTGCTTGATATAAATTTAACAACCGATCGGCAGCTACTGCATAAGTTGTGCCGATCGGTTATTTGCAGGTCCAAAATCCTGTTATTCCCACTCGATGGTAGCAGGAGGTTTGGAGCTGATATCGTAAACAACACGGTTAATACCTTTTACCCTGTTGATGATGTCATTGGACATTTTAGCCAGGAATTCGTATGGCAGATGAGCCCAGTCGGCGGTCATACCATCTACGGAAGTCACGGCACGGAGTGCAACGGTGAATTCGTAGGTACGTTCATCGCCCATTACGCCCACACTTTGAACAGGGAGGAGGATAGTACCTGCCTGCCAAACTTTGTCGTACAGTCCTGCTTCGCGGAGGCCTTCTACATAGATGGCATCTGCTTCTTGGAGCATTTGTACTTTTTCTGGAGTGATAGCGCCGAGGATACGGATAGCGAGGCCTGGGCCTGGGAACGGATGACGTCCGAGGAAGATTTCGCTGATACCGATTTCACGACCTACACGGCGAACTTCATCTTTAAAGAGGAAGCGCAGTGGTTCTACCAGTTGCATATTCATTTTTTCCGGCAGACCGCCCACGTTGTGGTGGGATTTGATCGTTACGGAAGGACCGTTTACAGAAACGGATTCGATAACATCTGGGTAGATGGTACCTTGTCCGAGGAAGGAAATATCTTTCAGTTCAGCAGCTTCATGTTGGAATACTTCGATGAAGAGGCGACCGATGATTTTACGTTTCTTTTCAGGATCGGAAACACCGTCCAGTTGGGCGTAGAAGAGGTCTTTTGCGTTTACCCCTTTCACGTTGAGGCCCATGTGTTTGTAGGATTCGAGTACGGTTTCGAATTCATCTTTACGGAGCAGGCCGTTATCCACGAAGATGCAGAAAAGGTTGCTACCGATCGCTTTGTGTACCAGTTCAGCGGCAACAGTGCTATCTACACCACCGCTGAGGGCCATTACAACGCGTTTATCACCTACTTGTTCCTTGATTTTTGCTACTGTTTCCTGTACGAATTGAGCTGGTGTCCAGTCTTGGGTACAGCCACATACATGGAGCAGGAAGTTGCGGATGATCTGTTTACCTTCCAGGGAGTGTGTTACTTCTGGGTGGAATTGGAGACCGAAGATTGGATTGGCCGCAACGGAAGTGCTTTTGAAGGCAGCTACCGGGATATTTTCGGTGGTAGCGATGATTTCGAAGGATTCAGGAATGCGTTTGATGGTATCGGAGTGGCTCATCCAAACCTGGCTTTTTCCTGAGATATCGTATAATAACTTTTCCTCTCTGTCATTGTGCTCCATAAAGGCGCGACCGTATTCGCGGATATTACTTTTAGCCACTTCTCCGCCGAAGTTTTTGGCCATCAGTTGTGCCCCGTAGCAAACGCCCAGTACAGGTACTTTTGCAGCCATAGCCGCAATGTCTACCGTAGGAGCATTCGGATCATTCACGGAAAACGGACTTCCGGATAAAATAATTCCTTTGATGGATTCGTCCCAGGCAATTGGCTGGAGACAAGGCTTAATTTCGCAATAAACATTCAGTTCGCGGATGCTGCGAGCGATGAGCTGCGTATACTGAGAACCGAAATCGAGGATAAGTATCTTTTCTGTCATGGTGGTGCAAAGATAAAGTCATTCGGGGAAATTCGAATTTTGAAATTCCAAATTCCGAATTCTGGTTGTATATTTCGGTTTAATCTACCATAATCTAACTTTTTATGAGACTCAACTTATGCCGTCTTTACTGGCTAATTTTACCCCTGATTGTTGTTGCCTTCCTGCCTTCCTGTAATTTTGTAACCGTTAATGGTAATGACAATGTAATCAAGGAAGAACGTCCTATTACGCCTTTCACCTCCATTGCTGTGAAAGGTGGGATGAAGGTGCACCTGCAGCAGGGAGAGGCTAAAACCGCCGTTATTGAAGCCGAAAGCAATATTGCTCCCTTGGTTATCCTGGAGCGGGATGGGGATAAACTGACAGTTAAACTCAAAGATGATGTCAACGTGAGAACACATAAGGCGTTTGACGTTTATCTCTCTACAAATGAATTAAATAAAGTAGTTATTGCCGGTGCTGGAGATATTGACCTGTTGGGTACTTTCACTAGCAAAGAGGAAATGTCCGTTAAAATTGCTGGTGCTGGTAGCATTACCGGTAAAGTGGATGCCCCTGCAGTTTCTTCCAGCATTGCTGGCGCGGGAGATATCAAACTGACAGGCCAGACAAGGGACCTGAAAGTATCTATTGCAGGTGCAGGGAGTTTCATCTCCCCAGACCTGATGTCAGAAAATGCTAGCGTTTCGATTGCAGGCAGTGGTGATGCACGCGTTCATGCTAGTGTAAGTTTGAAAGCTAAGATCGCAGGAACCGGTGATATTATCTATAAAGGATCTCCTCAGCTTAGCTCATCTATCGCGGGTTCTGGCTCTATCAAAAAAGCTGACCAATAGTACTTTTACAAAATTTTAACATTTTTTGTATCATAATCAGACTGAATCTTAGTTATTTAGATGATTCAAAGTCCTTAAGTCCGGGTACTGCACCAAATTCTTAGTAAGCCGATTGATGCAGTACCTGGCCTGGGGCACAAGACAAGAAACCTGCTATTCAGCCCCATTTTTCCCCCATATGTTCACTCCTCCTTATATCAAATTATCTTTAAATCATATAAATGATAATATCTTTTTTGTAAGTTTACGGTTTGAAATTGTTGAACCTCCTGTTCTTTTATGAATGTAAAACCGAAGGTCCTGGTGGTATATTATACGCAAACCGGGCAATTGAAAAGGATTGTAGATCATGTGTTGGGGCCTCTAGAAGGCAAAGTGGATGTAACTTATGAGCAACTGGTTCCAATCGAGCCTTTTGTTTTTCCATGGAAGAAGCAGACATTTTATGATACCATGCCGGAAACGGTACTGGGTAAGCCTCGTGGCATTCAGCCGTTGAGAGTGGACGTGAATGCGCAATTTGACTTGGTTATACTGGCCTATCAGCCTTGGTTTTTATCACCCTCCCAGCCCACAGCCGCTTTCTTACAAAGTGAACAAGGCAAGCAATTACTGAAAGGTAAAAATGTGATCACCCTGTTGGGCAGCCGAAATATGTGGCTGAATGCCCAGGAGAAAGTGAAAGGATACCTGGATAAGGCAGGTGCAAAGCTGGTTGGAAATATTGTTCTTGTAGATAAATCCCCTAACCTGGTTTCATTAATTACGGTGTTGCGTTGGGCATTTAAAGGTAAAAAAGAGGCTACCCGCTTTTTACCACAGGCCGGTGTGCAAGAAAATGAAATCATTACCAGCAACCGGTTTGCCGCCCCAATAGAAAAGGCGCTTACCAATAATAGCTGGGATACCTTACATTCGGAATTATTGGCATTGAATGCTGTAGAACTCCTGCCTAATTTGATCCTGTTGGAAGACAGAGGTATCAAAGCTTTCCGTTTCTGGGCAAAATTTATCAGCGCCAAAGGCGGGCCTGGAGCACAGGCACGTCAGCCGCGTGTAACTATGTATAGATCGTTGTTGCTAGTAGGTATTTTTGTGCTGACACCTATCACACTCATATCTTCTCTCATCAAGTTAAACCTGAAGAAAAACGAGCTCCAGCGCGAGGTTGAGTACTATAAAGGTATTTCGCTGCGCTAGGTGAAGGAAACTTTTCTATGCCAGCCCGAAATTTACAGGGCCGTTTTTGTCTGGTGGCGTAATAATTGTAATTCAGATTAGAATTCTATATTTACGTCCGTATAGTATTGTATACAAATCAAAACATGTTTATCACCGTGGCGCTGCTAAGGTTGTGCATGTAACCTTAATAGTCGAATTATTTTCAAATGAAGGAAGTATATATTACCAGGCTCTCTAAATTTTTACCGAACAAGCCTGTCGAAAATGATGAAATGGAAAGCATTCTTGGGATGGTGGATGGAAAACCCTCCCGTATGCGCCTGAAGATTTTGGGCAATAACAAAATCAAAACCCGTTATTATTCGCTGGACAATGAAGGCAAATCCACTCATACCAATGCGGAAATGACTGCTGAAGCGGTAAAGGCACTGTTTGATGAGAAAAATCCCATCAGCAACCTGCAATTGTTGGCCTGTGGTACTACCTCTCCTGACCAAATGCTGCCAAACCACGCAGCGATGGTACATGGTATACTGAGATGCCAACCCGTTGAACTTATTGCTGCTACCGGTGCTTGCGCTGCTGGTATGCAGGCCTTCAAATATGCTTGGATGTCTATCCGTTGCGGAAATACCTCCAATGCAGTGAGCACCGGTTCTGAGAAATTCTCTGCCTGGATGCTGGCGGAAAAATTCCAGCCAGAAGCAGATGCACAGAAAGCCCTGGAACAAAATGGTTTTATCGCCTTTGAAAAGGACTTCCTTCGCTGGATGCTCTCCGATGGCGCGAGTGCAGCACTCTTCTCTGATAAACCTAATGAAGAAGGGCTGTCTCTCCGTGTAGACTGGGTGGAAATTGCTTCCTATGCCCATGAACTGGAAACATGTATGTATTCCGGCGCTATCAAAACCGACGATGGCGAAACCAAAGGATGGATTGAAATGACTCCAGACGAATGGGCGTTCCATAGCGTATTCTCTTTCAAACAGGATACTCGCCTCCTCGGAAAAAATATTGTTCCTTCCGGAGCACAGATGTGGAAACAGCTCGTAGAGCGTTATAATATTAACCTCGATGAAATCGACTGGTTCCTGCCTCACCTGTCTTCCGAATTCTTCCGCCTTAAAATCGATGAGGAAATCACCCGTATCGGCGTTCCTATTCCGCTGGAAAAATGGTTTACCAACCTGGCGAACGTAGGTAACGTAGGTACTGCATCTCCTTACCTGATGCTGGAAGAACTGATGAACACTGGCCGACTGAAAAAAGGTCAGAAGATTGTGATGATGGTTCCAGAGAGTGCACGTTTCTCTTATGCTTATGCTCAAATCACTGTAGTGTAAGTATTCACCACTAAAAACTGCTACCATGAAAAAAGAGGAAGTACCACAGGATAGCGATAACCTCCATGAGGGTACATTCAAACAGATTATGTATGCGGTGGATAACACAGGAGGTTATGTACAGGTGCAGAGTTCAGGCTGGGAGCCTGAAAACATTGCCCTGGGACAGGCCTGGGAAGAAGTGAATCAACGAATAGAAGCTGCAAAGCAACGGGTGCTGGCCGGAGAAATCAGTCCGGTAGCCTATTACATGGAAAAGAACATCATGGATCTGGCCTTGTTGGCGAACTATGTAGGCAAATTCCAGTGGCAGGTGAAGCGACACATGAAACCCACTGTATTCCGGCGACTCAGCCAGAAAATGTTGCAGCGCTATGCAGATGCTTTTAAGATTAGTATCTCAGATCTGCAGCATATTAAATAAATAAAATCACCAGTATCAAACGGAGTTTCGATAACCGGAACTCCGTTTGATTCTTTTGGGTATATAACTATTATGAACAATACTTCATTCCATCACGCACAAACTGCACACTGTGAAAGCGGTGTTATCTCCAATCTGCTGGGGCATCAGGGCCTGAAAATCAGTGAACCCATGGCTTTCGGCATTGGAGCGGGTCTTTTCTTCGGCCATCTGCCGTTTGTGAAAGTGAATGGCGTACCGGGAACTACTTACAGGATATGGCCAGGCGCCATTTTCCAGCGAGTATGCAGCCGGCTGGGTGTAAAAATGACCGCCCAAAAATTCAGCAGCCCTGAAAAAGGTATGTTGGCCCTGGATGAAACCATTGCTGCAGGAATCCCTGTAGGACTGCAGTCCAGCGTTTATTACCTGCCTTATTTCCCTGCTTCCTACCGATTCCATTTCAACGCCCATAACCTGGTCGTTTACGGTAAGAAAGACAGGAACTACTTGGTGAGTGATCCTGTAATGGATACCGTTACAGAAATTGATCCGGAAAGCCTTATCCAAGCGCGTTTTGCGAAAGGATTTCCAGCGCCTAAAGGAAAAATGTATTACCCGGTAAGTGTGCCTACCCAAGTGTCTTTTGAAAAACCGATTATCGAAGGCATCAAGCAAACTTGTCACTATATGCTGAAGGTACCTATACCCATGTTTGGTGTAAATGGTATCCGTTTCCTGGCAAAAAGAGTAAAGAATTATCCGGAGAAACTGGACGACCGCCGTGCAGCCCTTTACCTGGGCAATATCATCCGTATGCAGGAGGAAATTGGCACTGGTGGCGCAGGATTCCGCTTTGTATACGCAGCCTTCCTACAAGAAGCTGCTCCTATTCTCAAAAAACCGGAACTGGAAAAACTGGCAGGAGAATTAACCCAGATCGGTGATCTGTGGCGCAACTTCGCCTTTTCAGCAGGCCGTGTCTGCAAAAGTCGCAGTGCGGATAACACCTCCTATAGCGATCTAAGCGAAATGCTTTTCAGAACTGCCGCTGCCGAAGAAGCCTTTTTCCGTAAACTCAGTAAGGCAATTTAAATTTCAGATATGGCCGGCATTGTCGTAAAAGATTTGTATAAAACTTACAAAGGTGCAGAGGAACCTACGCTCAAAGGCCTTTCCTTTTCCTTTAGAGAAGGTGGGATTGCAGGGCTGTTGGGACCTAACGGAGCTGGTAAGACAACCACCATTTCTATTTTATGCGGACTGGTGCGGGCAGATAGTGGTGAGGTATTGATCAATGGCCTCTCGCAAGAGGCTACGCATCGGGAAGCCATCAAGCAATTGATAGGAGTGGTGCCACAACGAATAGCCCTGTATCCGCAGTTGAGCGCAGTAGAAAACCTGACCTATTTCGGGAACCTTTATGGTTTCAAAGGAAAGGCGCTGCTCCAGCGAATCATGGAGCTGTTGGAGGTTTTCGGTCTGGAGAAAAGCGCAAACAAAGAAATTTATAAATATTCTGGTGGTATGAAGCGCAGAGCCAATATCATCGCGGCTATTTTACATAAACCATCCCTGCTTGTACTGGATGAACCCACCGCTGGTGTGGATGTGCAATCGAGAGGGATGATTTTACAATTCCTGCGTGACTATAACAGTCAGGGCAACAGTATCCTATATACTTCGCACCTGCTGGAAGAGGCACAATCATTATGTGAGGAAGTGGTGATAATGGATGAAGGACAGTTGATTGTGCAGGGCAACCCGAAAGAGCTGATACAATCGCAGCCATCCTGTGATAACCTCGAAGATGTATTCCTGCACTATACCGGTCATGCCTTACGCGATTAACACTATTTTAGATTCATGTTACGGTTACTGGCTACTATAAGAAAAGAATGGCAATTACTGGTACGCGATAAAACAGGGCTTATCCTGCTTTTCGTGATGCCTGTAGTGTTGATTACAGTGATGGCTCTGATCCAGGATGCGCCGTTTAAAGATTATCAAGAAGTAAAATTTGATATTTTAACGGTAGACAACGATCATGGCCGCCTAGGACGTTCTATCCGGGAAGGATTGGAAGTAGGTGGGCAGTTCCGCATTATCGATTCCTTAGATGGCAAGCTGCTGACCACAGAGAAAGCCAGACAGTTGGTTAATGACGGTACTTATAAAATTAGTATCATCATTCCTGCTGGTGCCACTGGCTCTATTGTCAGCAATGCCAACAGAATAGTGAACGATATTTCTCACCGGATGGGCATGAGCCTTTCCTTGCCGGTGAAAAAAGGGAGCGATTCCTTGAATGTAGTGGTCTATTTTGATCCGGCTGCCAAAAAAGCCTTTAAAGGGGCTATTCACCAGGCGATTGATAATTTCCTGACCCAGGTGGAAACAGATATGTTATTGGGGCGTATTCGTCAGGAATTGCGCAGTAAAGACACTACTGTCACTGCCGCATCAGATACCCTTCCGATAAAGCTGCAAGCAGTAGGACTCAAAGAAGAATCCACTGGTATTGGTCAGCAGATAGACGTTATCTCCAATTCCGTACAGCATAACGTACCAGCATGGAGCATATTCGCGATGTTCTTCATTGTGATACCGATTGCGGGTAATATGATTCGGGAGAGAGAGGATGGTAGTTTGTTGAGAATGAAGCTGATACCGGGTTCTTACCTGGAGATTCTGGCGGGGAAGATGCTATTTTTCGTAGGTATCTGCGTAGTACAATTCTACTGCATGATGCTGGTGGGAATCTATCTGATGCCATTGTTGGATTTGCCTAGGCTCACGATGGGCAGTGATGCTGCTGCTACATTGTTGGTGGCTGCGGCCATTGGCCTGGCAGCTACCTCTTATGGTATCCTGATAGGTACCTTATTCAAGACGCCTAATCAGGCCTTGAATTTCGGAGCTATCTCCATTGTGATTCTCTCTGCCATTGGCGGTATCTGGATTCCATTGGAAATCATGCCAATGAAGATGCAGGTAGTGGGGCGTTTATCGCCGCTTAGTTGGGGCCTGGATGCCATCAACGACATTTATCTCCGGAACGGCAATATCGCCTATGTATGGAAAAACGTATTGCGATTGATTTTGACAGGATTGGCAATGCTGGCAATTGCGGGATATGTGGAAAAAAGAAGAATGAACTAGTAAATATTTTCAAAACAGTCCTAAAACTGTATTTTTACCACTTAACATGGGCTTCTACTGTTAGTAACGACAGTTGATAAACCTACAACATTATGGAAGAATTAAAAAAGAAACTGAAAGAACAGATTATCGAAGCATTAAACCTGCAAGACACTAAACCAGAGGATATCGACGATAACGCGCCGTTATTTGGGGAAGGTCTGGGGCTGGACAGCATTGACTCTCTGGAACTGATGGTATTGCTGGAAAGACAATATGGCATCAAAGTGGAAGATCCACGTGAAGGCCGTAAAATCCTTCAGTCTGTTCAGTCAATGGCCGAATTCATTCAGTCCAAACAACAACCCGCTTAAGTAAATCAGTTGCATGGCGGAAAGAGTGTTTATAACTGGGATGGGAATGGTCACCGCCATAGGTGATAACGTAGCCGAGAATCTTCAGCATCTACGTCAACAAAAGAGTGGGCTGGGATTTACGGACTATATTGATACTATTTACAAACAGGTATTGCCGGTAGGTGAAATAAAGTTATCAAACGAGGCTTTATTTAACAGGGCCGGCATTCCTGTACAGGGTGGTTTCACCCGCACTACCTTACTCGGACTGGTGGCGATGCTGGAAGCCCTGCAACAAGCCGGTATCAGGAATCTTTCTAAAGAACCTACCGGGTTTATCAATGCCAGTACGGTGGGGGGTATGTGTGATACAGAGAAAGTCTATTTCGATCTGATCAACCCAGAGAAGGAAGGTGATTTTATTGAGAGTATAAATACCTTGGATTGTGCGGATTGTACCCAGCGTATTGCGGATACAGTTGGGTTCCACGATCATATTGCCACTATCAGTACTGCTTGTTCCTCCTCTGCAAATGCGTTGATGTTTGGAGCGCGTATGATAAAGCACGGCATGTATCGGCGGATGGTATGTGGTGGAACAGAAGCGCTGACTCGATTTACGCTCAATGGTTTCAACTCCTTGAAGAATGTGGATAAGCAGTTTTGTCGGCCTTTCGACAATCAGCGTACCGGTTTGAATCTGGGAGAGGGAGCGGCTTATCTCGTATTGGAAAGTGAATCTTTCGCCCGCGCGAATAACAGTACTATTCTCGCGGAACTGAGTGGTTACTGTAATGCCAATGAAGCATTTCATCCTACATCTCCTTCTCCGGAAGGCGATGGCGCTTATGCCGCGATGAAAAATGCCCTGGCAATGAGTGGCCATAAGTTGGAGGATGTGCAGTATGTCAATGTACACGGTACAGCCACCTTGAACAATGATGTATCCGAAGGGCGAGCGCTGGAACGATTGTTTGGTAGGAAAGTGCCTCCGTTCAGTTCCACCAAACCTTTTACAGGTCACACTTTGGCGGCAGCAGGTGCTATTGAGGCAATTTATGCGGTACTGTCTATACAACACGGGATTATCTTTCCTAACCTCAATTTTTCAGAGAAGATGGAAGAACTCAGTATTATTCCAGTAACTGAATTACAGGAAGGAGTCCTTATTAAAAACGTAATTTCAAATTCTTTTGGCTTCGGAGGTAATAATGCCTCTCTGGTACTCAGCAAGTATGAAGGTTAAGTGTTATATTCAGGGAATGGCGGCTATCTCTCCCCAATCTACATTTGAGGGAGATATTACCAATATGCCGTTGGTGCGAACGGAAAGCAACCGTCTGGCTTGCATAGAGCCTGATTACAAGCCGTATATACCTGCTAACAGTCTGCGTAGAATGACCCGCATTCTGAAAATGGGACTGACAGCAGCACTGAAATGCCTGGCCGAGAGTGGCGTTTCCACACCGGGACCAATCGTAACCGGCACAGGTAAAGGCAGTTTACAGGATACAGAAAAATTTATCAAAGAGATCGAGCAGTATAAGGAAACTGCTTTGAATCCGACCCCCTTTATTCAGTCGACTTACAATTCTGTTAACGGCTTGATTGCACTGCAACAGCAAGGCACAGATTACAACAATACCTTCGTTCACAGAGGATTTTCATTCGAAAATGCATTAGTTGACAGCATGATGCTGTTGCAAGAAGGCTATACGCATACGCTGACGGGCGGATTTGAAGAAATCACTCCGGAGCATTTTTATATCAAGAGTCGTATAGGACATTGGAGAACAGAGCCAGTTGCCAATACGGACCTGTTTAATCAAGAGCTTCCTGGAACCATTGCAGGAGAAGGCAGTACTTTTTTTGTACTAGGGGCAGAGGCGAATGAACATTCCATTGCTGCTTTGAGTGCATGTAAGCTACTATATAAACCTGATCCAATGCAGTTAACCGCCACCCTCCGGGAACTCGGTGCAGACGCTGATTTGATCATCAGCGGCACTAATGGCGACAGTAATCATGCTCATTATTATCATCTGCTTAATAACACGCTGACACAGCCATCAATTCCTTTCAAACATCTTTGTGGAGAATACGAGACTGCAGGCGCATTTGCCTTGTGGCTGGCGGCATCTTTGCTGAAAGCAGGTACTATTCCATCTGCATTATTCCCAATGGTACAGCAGCTTCCAAGTAACTTTAAGAAGATTGTGATTTACAATCATTTTTATGGAGAGCAGCATACGGTGATGGTGGTGGAGAGGGTGTGAGGATTATGATCCTGAAAATTTAAGTAAACTATAAGGGGCTTTGCCCCTTTTTTTATGTCATGTCAATTTATTTTCCCGGACATTAATAATTTTTTAACTATTATCTGATTAAACAATTGTTGTCGGTGGGAGTCTATCTTATGTACAATTTATTTATTATATTAAACTACTCTTTAAGATGAAAAATCTCTCCATCCTCGTGTCCACTTTGGCTTTAGGCCTGCTATCCTTTGGAGCTAATGCACAGAACCATCGCGCTAATCATGACCGCGCTGATATCCACCACGATCGTGCGGATATCCACCATGATAACAACGCAATAAACCACACCAAAAAAGATATCAACAACGATCGCAACGACGTAAAACACGATAACAAGGATATCAATCACGACAGAAAAGATATTAGCAACGATAAGAAAGATCTGCACAAAGATTACAGCGATGTAAATAAAGATAAACAAGACATCGCCCGTGATAAAAAGAAAGGAGATAAAGCTGATCTGGCAAAAGATAGAGCTGATCTAAAAAAAGATTACAAGGATATCGCTCACGATAAAAATGATATCCACCACGACAGGAAAGATCTTTCCAGTGATGTACAAGACAGAAACAAGGATGTAAAAGACGTTCAGCAGGATAAACGCAAGTTGAACCGCGAAAGAAAAGACAGAAATAAAGATGTAAAAGATCTGCAGCACGATAAAAAAGATCTTCAACATGATGCTGGCAATCAATAGTTCTATCGAGTAAAATTACTTAAGAACGCGAAGGGGGCGCAGTTTTCTGCGCCCCCTTTTTAGTGTGTCAGGTACTTTATCCGCCTATTATTGATATTTTCTTTATTATGAGTATTATCAATATTATTTCTATTATTTAGTAAATTTGAGAAGGACCAGAAACAGAATTATGAGATATACTGATTACATAGAATCGAATAGCGACGTTATGCTGGGTAAACCTGTTATAAAAGGTACCAGGATCACGGTTGCTCTGATATTACAACGCTTATCAGAAGGAGCTACTCCAGTAGATTTACTCGAAGCATACCCAACTTTAACTGTTGAGGGAATTTATGCAGCGTTGGCTTATGCATCTGATGCGATTGGCAATGAAACAATAATTGCGGTAGCATGATATTAGCTGATGAGAATATTCATTCATTTATTGTCAAGTTTTTAAGGGAGCATGGTTTTGAGGTAGTCTCTGTCACAGAACTTAAAAAGGGTATAAAGGATATTGAGGTAATTGAATGGGCATTGCAAAATGATTACCTGTTACTTACAGAGGATAAAGATTTTGGAGAATGGGTGTTTGCTCACCATATTAAGAATTTAAGTGTACTGTTTTTGCGCTATGATTATCATGAGTATAAAGAAATAGCACATTCATTGGTATATATGTTACAAACCCAGGAATTGATGCGCCCAGTTTTCGTAACCCTTACTCCTAAAAAGATTCGAATTCGACAACTGATTGATTCTAAAAATTAGCCTATAGCCTTAAATAAATATCTAAAGCTATAGGCTGAAAATAATTTGAGAATCTCTATTTCACTCTATACACCGGATACCTCATATATTCCGGTTCTGCATAAGGCGATTGCTGATAAACCCAACGTAACTGTGCTGCGCCATTATTGGCAAAAGCAGTATCTGCGGCTTTTTTCTTCGCGAGTTCGGCTTGTATTTCTGGGTGCTGTTTCAGCCATTCGTAGCCCGTGTCTTCAAAAACATACGAACTATATCCTTCTTTTTGTCCGAGTACTGCATCAAAGAAATTCCATGCGAAATAGGAATCGCCACCAGTTGGCTCCAGGACTTCCATGAGGAATCGATTGGCCACCTGATTGAGGGGGATGTAATAATCTCCCTTACGGAAATGGATAGAATCTAGGCTGGTAGCTACTTTCACATCCGTATGGAGATAATGTTTTTCGAAAGGTTTATTATAAGACTTATAGTCAGCAATATGATAGACTTCCACCAGGATGGTAGTATCCTGTTTTAGTGGTTGCATGATCACCTTATTATTTTTTAGTAGGTCGATGACAGTCCACCAGCCTTGGGGGATCAGATACGCAGTAGGTTTATTCACGAAATGCACCGCATCGGCGTGATTGTAGAATTTCACCTGACGTTCATAAGGTTTGGTGCGATCATAATACAAGCGCGGTAAACCAGAGATATCACTTGGTTTATGGCCGGAAGTAAAACCCTTGAAAGTAATGGTGCTGTATTTGGTCATATCAAACTGCCAGTCGAGGGGAAACTGCTGTTGGGTGAGCACCGCTTTTTTGGTAGCTGCCCGCAGATCGCGGATGGTAGTACTGTTTTCGGAGGTGAATTTAATAAAGCACTCCATCAGTGCGTAGGTAGCTGCTACTCTTTGTGGATAAGGTTTCAGCATATGCGTTTCGGGCACAAAGCCGAAAGTATGGAAAAGGGTAGTGAAGCCGGAAGAATATCGGGGAGAATCGTTGAATTCTACCCAGCCGCTATCTGGTGTTTCGCCAAAGTGATTGACATAAGGCACAAGGTCATAGCCTTTTTCCTTCATGAGTCGGAAGAGGCCAGGAGTGAAGGTGTTATTCAAAAATTCTCCCATAGGGCCACCAAGTTTATCATGCTGCGTAGGCAGGAGGGTCATGATATGTTGGTAATCGGCGCCATTGCTTACGTGGTTATCCAGGAAAACATCTGGGTCGGTGAGGTGGTAGATTTGTTGGAAACTTCTGGCATTTTTGGAATCGGATTTAATAAAATCGCGGTTTAAGTCCAGATTTTGGGCATTTCCGCGGCTACCGAACGCATCTGGGCCGTTTTGATCCACGCGGTAGAAGGTAGAACGGTTGAGTGCGCCACCGATATTATATACTGGGATTACTGCCAGCACAATATTTTTCGGGAGGGATTTTTTTCCTTGAACGATATCGCGGAGGAGCATCATGGAAGCGTCGATGCCATCGGGTTCGCCGGGGTGAATACCATTATTGATGAGGATAATCCGTTTATCTTTTTTCCGGAGAGACACGAAGTCAAAGTCGCGGTCCGGGCTTAACACGATGAGGTGAAGGGGGAAACCGGCGTCGGTGGGTCCCATTTCCATCATTTTTACCTGTGGGTATTGTTTGCTGAGTTGTTGATAGAAGGAAATGACTTCCTGGTAGGTGGCAGTTTCTTTGCCATTGGTTTTTTCGTAACGGGTAAGTAGTTGTTGGGCGGAAGAAGAGAGAAAAATCAGGGTGAAAATGCCTGAAATACAGAGTTTTCTTCCCAAAAGTTGGAAAAATGGCATGAGTATATATTTTTCTTTAATATAAATGTATTAAAAAAACAAAAAGCCCTTCCCTTGAGAGGAAGAGCTATAAATATTGTTACTGAAGCAATTAAGCCAGAGAAGCTACCTTCTTAGCCAGCTTGCTTTTCAGATTTGCAGCTTTGTTTTTGTGGATAACGTTACGTTTAGCCAGTTTGTCGATCATAGAAGCTACATCTGATAATTCTTTCTCTGCTGCCGCTTTCTCAGTAATCGCTTTCAAGTCACGGATGGCATTACGAGTAGTTTTACCGTAGTAACGGTTACGCTCATTACGCTTTCTGCTCTGACGTACGTCTTTTTTCGTTGCTTTATGGTTTGCCATTTTTCAAATTTCAAGTTTCGGACGGCAAAGGTAATACATTTTTTAAATCAATACAAATAAAAATTAGCCATCCTTAAAGGGTGCAAATATAAAGTATTGAATCGTATGTTGTACATACTAAATCATCTTATTATTTTATAATTTTTTACGTACTCGGTAAAGAAAAACGAGCGATATTTGCAATCCCATACATTATATAATGTGGGATTTCTACCTATATAATGATGGATCAACAGAAAAGTATTTGAACTGAAGATCAGCAAAACTCGTTGTAAATGAAGGACTTCTCATTCGTCACCAACTCACATCCTGCTTACATTGAATCTTTATATCAGGATTTCCGCAAAGACCCTAATTCCGTAGACCCTGAATGGGTGAAATTTTTCGAAGGGTTTGATTTTGCAGTATCCAACACCAATGGTAAAGCGGGAACCGCAGCGCCAGCGGCAGTAACAGGAGGCGGAACGCCGGTGACCAACGACCAGCTGGCTAAAGAATTAAGCGTATACCGTTTGATTCAGGCATATCGCAAAAAAGCCCACCTGATCGCTAAAACCAATCCAATCCGCGAGAGAAAAGACAGAAAAGCGGGGCTCGAAATGACCAATTTCGACCTCAGTGACGCGGATCTGAAAACAGAATTCTACTCAGGCACTTTCCTCGGCCTTGGAAAAACTACCTTGGAGAACATTCTCGCATTCCTGAATAAAATTTATGCAGGATCAGTAGGTATTCAATATACCTATATCAATGACCGCGAGAAAGCTAAATGGCTGGAAAAAGAATATGAAACCACCATGGGCACTCCATTATCTTTGGAACAGCGTCGTCGCATTCTGCAGAAGTTGAACCAAGGTGTAATTTTTGAAAAATTCCTGCATACCAAATACATTGGTCAGAAGCGTTTCGGTCTGGAAGGCGGTGAATCCACTATTCCTGCACTGGATGCGATGATCACTACTGCTGTAGAATATGGCGTTCAGGAATCCGTTATTGGTATGGCTCACCGTGGCCGTCTGAACGTACTGGCAAACATTCTCGGCAAAACATATGAGCAGATCTTCAATGAATTTGAAGGTTTGGCCATCCCTGATATGACCATGGGTAGCGGTGACGTTAAATATCACCTCGGCTTCCGCTCTCAGGTAGCTACTGCCACTGGCAAACAGGTAAACCTCCAGCTCATGCCTAACCCTTCCCACCTGGAAGTGGTAGATCCAATTGTTATCGGATTTTCCCGTAGCAAGGCGGATGTCATCTACAACAGCGATTACGATAAAATCCTGCCTATCCTCATCCACGGTGATGCGGCGGTTGCGGGTCAGGGTATCGTATATGAAGTAGCACAGATGAGCAAATTGAAAGGTTACTACACCGGTGGTACCATTCACTTTGTGATCAATAACCAGATTGGTTTTACAACTGATTTCGATGATGCTCGTTCTTCCGATTACTGTACCAGCGTTGCCTCCATTGTACAGGCGCCTGTGTTCCACGTAAACGGCGACGATGCAGAAGCTGTAGTGAAAGTATCCCAACTGGCTGCTCGCTACCGTCAAGAATTTAACGAAGACGTATATATCGACATGGTGTGCTACCGTAAACACGGTCACAACGAAGGGGATGAACCTAAGTTTACACAACCTAGTCTGTATGCACTGATCGACAAACATCAGAACCCTCGTGAAGTATATACCCAATTCCTGCTGAACAATGGTGAAGCCGATGCGCAGACCCTTGCTAAGGAAATGGAAAAAGTATTCTGGGATGAACTGCAGGCGCGCCTGGATGAAGTAAAACAACATCCGCTGCCTTATGTAAATCAGAAACCAGAAGAATGGTGGCAAGCATTGCGTAAAGCAACACCACAAGATTTTGAACAATCTCCTGTAACTGCTATCAACGAAGATGATTTCAAACGTCTGTTCGACGGTTTGATGAAATGGCCTGCCGACTTCGTTCCGCTGCGTAAAGTGAGCAAATTGCTGCAGGATAAAATCAAACTATACCAGGATGAAGGTAAAGTAGACTGGGCAACTGGTGAACTCCTGGCTTACGGTAGCTTGCTGATCGAAGGACGCGATGTAAGAATGAGTGGAGAAGACGTTAAACGCGGTACTTTCTCTCACCGTCATGCAGTATTGTTCGATGAGAATACCAATGCTACTTACAGTCGCCTGGGTGAACTGGCTCCTGAACAAGGTAAATTCAGAATTTACAACTCTCTCTTAAGTGAATATGGTGTACTGGGCTTTGAATACGGATATGCAATGGCTACTCCGAACAGTCTGGTAATCTGGGAAGCACAGTATGGCGACTTCGTAAACGGTGCGCAAACTGTGATTGATCAGTACATCAGCAGTGCAGAACAGAAATGGACTACACAGAATGGCTTGGTAATGTTACTGCCTCATGGTTATGAAGGTGGTGGACCAGACCACTCCAACGCACGTCCTGAGCGTTTCCTGCAACAATGCGCTGAAGAAAACATGGTCGTAACCAACATTACTACTGCGGCTAACTTCTTCCACGCATTGCGTCGTCAGTTGACCTGGCAGTTCCGCAAACCACTGATCAACTTCTCTCCAAAAGCAAACCTCCGTCACGTTGGTGCTTATTCCACTATGGATGAATTCACCAATGGTTCCTTCAAAGAGGTACTGGACGATCCATTCATCCAGGATGCTTCACTGGTGAAGAAAGTATTGCTGTGTACTGGTAAAATGTATTTTGATCTGAGCGACAAACAAGCAAAAGATGATCGCAAAGATGTGGCTATCGTCCGTTTGGAACAGTTGTATCCGCTGCCAGTAAAACAACTGGAAGCTATCGCTGCCAAATATAAAGGAGCTACTTTCTTCTGGGTACAAGAAGAGCCGCTGAACATGGGCGCTGCTTCTTATCTCCAGATGAATCTGAAACAGATCAATTACGGTGTTATCAGCCGTAACCCAAGTGCATCCACTGCTACCGGTTATGCAAAAGTGCATGCCCGCGAACAGCAGCAGATCATTGACACCGCTTTTAACATCTAATCAAAAAATTCAAAGTAATAAAACAGATACCTGGTATTAACTGTTAGCCTGTTTGACAACTACTGCAAGACAGTAAATATCAGGTTCACCATCAACTGATAAAATATGGTTATCGAAATCAAAGTCCCTACGGTAGGCGAATCTATTAGCGAGGTAACAATTGCGAAATGGTTGAAAAAAGATGGAGATTATGTGCAACAGGACGAAGTATTGTGCGAAATGGAGTCTGAGAAGGCGACCTTCGAACTGAATGCTGAAAAAGCGGGTATTCTCAAAATAGCTGCCAATGCACAAGAAGGCGCTACGCTGAAAATCGGTGATGTTGCCTGCACAATTGATACTGCAGCAGCAGCACCAGTGGCATCCGCAGCTCCGGCAGCCGCTCCGGCAGCACCAGCAGCAACTCCTGCTCCTGAAGCAGCACCAGCCGCTCCAGCCGTAAACAAAGGGGTGATTGAAATGAAGGTTCCTACAGTAGGTGAATCCATCAGCGAAGTAACCCTGGTAAAATGGACTAAAAAAGATGGTGATTATGTAGAACGTGATGAAGTGGTTTGTGAACTGGAATCCGAGAAAGCTACATTTGAACTGAATGCAGAAGAAGCAGGTTCCTTGATCCTTGTTGCGAAAGAAGGCGATACCCTGAAAATCGGGGATGTTGCTTGCAAAATAGACACCGGCGCTGCAAGACCTGCAGGTAAAGCTGCTCCAGCACCTGCTGCTGCTGCTCCTGCTGCGGCTCCACAGGTACAACAAGCACCTGTTACTGCGATCCCTAACGACATCAAAGCTACTCCAGTAGCTGCTGCCGTTATTGCTGACAAACATGTAGATCCTTCTACTATCAAAGGCACCGGCGCTCACGGTAAAATCGTGAAAGACGATGTATTTGCTGCCCTGCAAAATCCAGGTGTGGCTATCGGTCAGGAAATGTTTACCCGTGGCGAACGTCGTGAGAAAATGAGTAACCTCCGTAAAACTGTTTCCCGTCGCCTGGTTGAAGCTAAGAATACCACCGCTATGCTCACTACCTTCAATGAGGTAGATATGACCAAGATCATGGAGCTGCGCGCTAAATACAAAGATGTATTCAAGAAACAGCACGAAGTAAACCTGGGCTTCATGTCCTTCTTTACTAAAGCTTGCTGCTTCGCACTGCAGGAGTTCCCATCTGTAAATGCTTACATCGATGGCGATGAGCTGGTATACCACGATTACTGCGATATTTCCATTGCAGTATCTGCACCTAAAGGGCTGGTAGTTCCAGTGATCCGCAATGCTGAAAGTCTGGATATGGCAGGTATCGAAAAAGAAGTGTTGAGCCTCGCTACCAAAGCGCGCGACAACAAATTGACTTTACCTGAAATGACTGGCGGTACCTTCACTATCACCAATGGTGGTGTGTTTGGTTCTCTGATGAGTACACCAATTATTAACATTCCGCAGTCAGCTATCCTGGGTATGCACAAAATTCAGGAACGTCCGATGGCGGTGAATGGTCAGGTGGTGATTCGTCCAATGATGTACATCGCGCTGAGCTATGACCACCGTATCATCGATGGTCGTGAGTCTGTAAGCTTCCTCGTAAGAGTAAAAGAAATGCTGGAAAGTCCTGAACAACTGTTGTTCGGTAAAGATCCACTGAAAGCATTGCTGAAATTATAATTTGAATTTTTTAGTGAGACACGGAGCCCTGGTGAAAGCCAGGGCTTTTTTATTTGAGAAAAGTGCGAAGGGATTCACGCAAAGGCGCAAAGGAGTAATGGAATTATGTTTTGTTGTTTGTTAAGCCCGCAAAGGTCTTTGGAAGTACTAACTCACTTACAAGTCCTTTGCGCTCTTTGCTTCTTTGCGCCTTTGCGTGAAAAAAAGCTAACTTCGCGCATGACCCGTTGGGAAAGTTATCTCGTATCAGCAGCCAAGGTAATCAACAGCTATAAAGGCGATCTTCCGCTGCATCATTTTCTGAAAGCATTTTTTAAGCAGCACCCACAGATGGGAAGCCGCGACCGGCGCTGGATTTCACAGTTGGTGTACCATTATTTCCGCCTGGGATGGTGGCATATGGATTTGGATATCTCAGAGCGGTTGCTATTGGGAACCTTCCTTTGTGAACAGCAATCCAATGATTTGTTGGAACAGTTACGACCAGAGTGGAACCAGCATATCGCCGCAACTCCGCAAGAAAAGCTGGAAATCAGTAGGGCTGGCAGTCTCACCGCTAGTCAGTTGTTTCCCTTTATTGACGAGCTTTCGCAAGGAATTGATGCGGATGCTTTTGCCTGGAGCTATCTGCGGCAACCACATTTCTTCTTACGCGTGCGCAATAACAAGCAGGAGCAGATCGTGTCTGCCTTACAAAAAAACGGCATACCGTATGAGCTCCTGGAAAACCGCACTACGCTTGCGTTACCGAATGGTACCAAAATAGAAGATATCCTGAAAGATAAGAGTTGGTATGAAGTACAGGATGCTAGCAGTCAACAAACAGGTTTGTTGTTTAAGCCTGCGAAAGGCCAAAGCTGGTGGGATTGTTGTGCGGCTAGCGGCGGTAAATCCATCCTGCTGCGTGATCAGCAGCCAGGCGTGCAACTGTTAGTAAGTGATGTACGGCGGTCTATCCTGGAAAATTTACAGCAACGCTTTACTGCGGCTGGTATCAAAAATTATGAGGCAAGGGTGGCAGACCTTACCAATCCTGCGTTTCCTGGGACAATGGGACGTGTAAAATTCGATGGTATCATCCTGGATGCACCTTGTAGCGGTTCTGGTACTTGGGGCCGTACGCCAGAGAATCTTCGCTTTTTCAAGAAAGAAGAAATCGACAAATTCCACGACTTACAAAAACGTATAGCCACTAACGTTATACCTTTTGTAAAACCCGGTGGTGTGTTCATTTATATTACCTGCTCTGTGTTTAGAAAAGAAAACGAAGCAGTGGTAGAGTACATCACAGCTAACAGCTCGTTGGAAGTTGAGGAGGGGGGCGTGATTCCGGGTTATGGTAATGGTGCGGATACGATGTATGCGGTGCGATTTAGGAATAAAGAATAGCTGTACTTGCAGCTTTTGTAATAAAAAAAATGGCGTAACGTCTGCGACGTTACGCCATTTTTTTTATCTTTTTCGTCATCCTGCCCACTGGGCAGGGACGACAGGAAGGAAATTTTGTTGTACTTACCTGCTGGGCAGGGACGACAGGACTCTTTACAGGTTGTCTAATGTAGCTGCGCGGTGAATGATACCACCGGCAATTACATCGTCGCCTTCGTAGAATACGGCAGACTGGCCAGGAGCGATACCTTTTACGTTTTCGTAGAAGTTCACTTTGATCAGACCGTTTTCGTTATGGAGGTTGCTGAGCGCGCCTTTATCTTTGTAGCGGATTTTGGTAATCGCTTCCATGCCATCCGGAATGGTTTCGTATTTACCCATATTCAGGCCACCTACAGTCATTATATTCTTCTGCAATTCATCCTCATTACCCAGTACGACAGTATTGGTTTCCGGAATGATT
Source organism: Chitinophaga sp. (assembly GCF_019236475.1). GTDB lineage: Bacteria > Bacteroidota > Bacteroidia > Chitinophagales > Chitinophagaceae > Chitinophaga. The sequence continues at coordinate 415,490 of NZ_JAFAIX010000013.1, read as the reverse complement.
TCCGTTACAAACACCGGACGTCCGAGTGCAATATCCAGTCCTTTACGCTGACCGATGGTATAGAAAGGATAACCTTTGTGTTTTCCTACGATCGTACCATCTGCGAGGACGAAATTACCGCCGTTTACACGCTCTTCCAGGCCATCCACTTTGCGTTTCAGGAATCCGCGGTAGTCGTTGTCTGGAACAAAGCAGATTTCATAGCTTTCTGCTTTCTTCGCCAGTTCAGGATAGCCAAAATCGAAGGCCATCTGTCTGATTTCGGTTTTGCGGTAATTCCCTAATGGCAGTATGGTGCGTGCCAATACATCCTGTTGGATACCCCACAGTACGTAGCTTTGATCCTTTAATTCATCTATACCTTTGCTGATGACATGTCGACCATTATCATGTTGACGAATCTGGGCATAGTGACCGGTAGCAATAAATTCGCAGTCCATTGCATCCGCACGTTTCATCAGTGCGCGCCATTTGATATGGGTATTGCAGAGTACACAAGGATTAGGAGTGCGTCCTGCAATGTATTCATCTACGAAATTATTGATTACGAAGTCGCCGAATTCGTCCCTGATATCCAGCACAAAGTGCGGGAAACCGTGATGCACTGCGGCTGCGCGGGCATCGTTGAATGAATCGAGGTTACAGCAGCCGGTTTCTTTCTTGCTGGCACCCGCTGAAGCGTAATCCCAGGTTTTCATGGTGATACCCACCACTTCATAGCCCTGTTCATGTAGCATCAGTGCTGTAACTGTACTGTCAATACCGCCACTCATGGCAACCAGCACTTTTCCAAGCTTGCTCATTTACAATTAATTTAAGGCTGCAAAATTACTTAAAATCCCGCCAACCCTGGTACATATATTATCGATTATGCCAATACCACAATCGATTTTGACTATTTGATGATATCATTTTCCCAATTTGAGGATTTATTTAGCTTCTTGCTACAAATTATTAACTTAGCGCGCTATATTTATTGTCCAAAGCTAAGATGTAAATGTTACCGACACTTAATAAGGAGCTCGTTCTAAAAAGAGCAGATTCCGGCGTTCATGAAGCTCAGTTCAATTTTCCAGAAAGGATATTGCAATTCGGCACCGGCGTGCTTTTGCGCGGCCTGGTAGACTACTTGGTGGATAAAGCCAACAAAAAAGACATTTTCCAGGGTCGTATCGTAGTGGTGAAATCCACCGATGGAGATACCAGCGATTTTGACCAACAGGACAGTCTCTATACCACTCACATCAAAGGAATTTCCCAAGGTGAATTAGTTGATAGCGTACTCATCAATTCCTCTATTTCCCGTGTTTTGCAATCGAATGCAGAGTGGGCGCAGATCTTAGAGGCCGCGCATCAGCCTGAATTACAAGTAATTATATCCAATACTACCGAAGTAGGTATTCAATATGTAGCCGAGAAGGTATTGGAAGGGGTACCTTCCAGTTTCCCAGGAAAACTGTTAGCGATATTATGGGAGCGATACCAGTACTTTAAAGGCAGCAGCAACACTGGTTTCGTGATTGTGCCTACAGAACTGGTAGTGGATAATGGCAAGCTATTGAAGGATATTGTATTGCAATTGGCCGCCTTTAATGAAATGCCGGCGGCATTTATTAACTGGATTAACACTGAAAATCATTTCTGTAGTTCCTTGGTAGATCGTATAGTGCCCGGAAAGCCCCGTAATCTGGCAGAACAGGAGCAGAAAGCCGGTTATGCAGATAAACTATGGATAGAAGTAGAACCCTTCCTTTTATGGGCTATAGAAGGGGATGAATTCATTAAATCTGTTTTGTCATTCCATACTGCGGATGAGCGTATGTTGATTGCACCGAGCATCACGCCGTTTAGAGAGCAGAAATTGCGTATACTCAATGGTAGTCATACTGCCGCGGTACCGTTGGCATTTCTGAGCGGATTGAATACCGTGTATGAGTGCATGGAGCATGAATATATGAAGCATTTCTTCCAGCACGTGATCTTGCAGGAGATACTGCCCACCATCAAGGATATTTGTCCGCAGGCAACCACCTTTGCCCAAGATGTACTGGATAGGTTTGCCAATCCTTTCATTGCGCATAAATTAATTAGCATCACTTTCCAGGAGAGCTCCAAAATGAATGCTCGTAATGTGCGTACGTTAGTGCGTTATTATGAGCAGCATCAAGCGTTGCCGGCACATATGTGCCTGGGATTTGCTGCTATGCTGTTGTTCCTGAAACCTGTTAAAGTAGAAAATGGCAAATACTATGGTGGACGGGATGGAGAAGAATACCTGATTACCGACGATAATGCTGCTATTTTCGCAGCATATTGGCAAGAGCAAACTAATATCCGCGATATGGTAGCGCAGATTGCGCGTGATCAGCGTTTGTGGGAAGTGAACTTAGATGAAATCCCTGGATTTACCGCTACTATCAGTGAACATTTAGAACAATTACAAGAACAGGGAGTTAAGCAGTTTATCCGTCGGGAGCTGGCTTCTCCACGACTATAAACCCATTAAGGCATATGAAAGCATTTTTGTCGGAGGACTTTTTACTACAAACAGCAACAGCGCAGCGTTTATATTTTGATTATGCGCAATCCATGCCGGTAATTGATTATCATAATCATCTGCCGCCAGACGAGATTGCACAGAACAAAGTATTTGAGAATCTGACAGCCATCTGGCTGCGTGGCGATCATTACAAGTGGCGCGCCATGCGGGCAAACGGCGTAGCGGAGAAATATATCACTGGAGATGCCGACGACTATACGAAATTTCGTCATTGGGCGGCTACAACGCCGTATACCATGCGTAATCCGTTGTACCACTGGTCGCATATGGAGCTGAAAAATCCGTTTGGTATCCAGGAGTTGCTGAGTGAGTCCACCGCCGAAAGTATCTATCAGCGCTGCAATGAGCAATTGCCTCATTTCAGCACCCAATCCCTGCTGACGCATTACCAAGTTAAAACGCTTTGCACCACAGATGATCCAGTGGATTCGCTGGAGCATCATGCCGCCATTGCAGCCAATCCGTTTGGCACTGTGGTATTGCCTACATTCCGTCCGGATAGGGCCATGGCTGTGGATAACCCAGCGATGTTCAATGCCTTTGTGGATAAGCTATCGGAAGTACTGAGCACAGATATCAACAGCTTTGATAAGCTGATGGCCGGTTTAGAGCAGCGTCACGATTATTTCCATGCGAAAGGCGGCCGTTTAAGTGATCATGGGCAGAGTGCCTTTTACTTCAAAACAGCCACCCCTGCGGAGTTAGAAGGGATTTTCCAGAAAGCGCGTAAGGGGCAAGTAGCTACCGAACTGGAAAATGAGCAGTTCCGGACAGCAGTACTGTTGCAGATATGTGAATGGAACCATGAGAAAGGATGGGCGCAGCAGTTTCACGTAGGCGCGATCAGGAATAATAATAGTCGGCTTTTGGCCTCTCTGGGCGCAGATGCAGGCGTAGACTCCATTGGCGATTGGAAGAATGCTATGGCTATGAGTGCATTCCTGAATGAGCTTGACAAGAAAAATAAACTCGCAAAGACCGTTCTGTACAACCTGAACGGCGCCGATAATGATGTATTTGCAACGATGGCGGGCAATTTCCAGGATGGTAGTGTACCGGGTAAGATCCAGTACGGTTCCGGCTGGTGGTTCCTGGATCAGAAAGACGGAATGGAGAAGCAAATGAACTGTTTAAGCAATATGGGCTTGCTTTCCCGCTTTGTGGGGATGCTGACAGATTCACGTAGTTTCTTATCTTATTCGCGTCATGAATATTTCCGTCGTATTTTGTGTAACCTACTGGGTAAAGACGTAGAGAATGGAGAGTTGCCTAACGATATAGCATGGTTGGGTAGAATGGTCCAGGATATTTGTTACAATAATGCAAAAGCATATTTCGGATTCTAATGAAAGCAGTAAAAGTAATTACGTTCGGGGAAATCCTGCTGAGGCTTTCCCCGCAGTTGTCTGAACACACAGCTGCCATCTACGTAGGCGGTGCAGAGGCCAATGTAGCCGCCGCCCTGGCACAATGGGGAACACCTGTTTCCTATCTCAGTAAAGTACCGGAAAACGGGCTTTCCAGAGATGTGCTGGCACAACTGACAGCCCTGGGTATTGAAACGGATCGTATGCTGTGGGGAGGGGATCGTATCGGCATATATTATCTCGCACAAGGCAGTGACCTGAAGCATGCAGAGGTAGTATATGATCGGAAGTATTCCTCTTTCTCTGCTATTGAGCCAGGATCAGTAAACTGGGATGGTTTGTTGGGAGATGCAGAATGGTTCCATTGGAGCGCTATTACGCCCGCTTTAAATCCTACTGCAGCGGCCATCTGCCTGGAAGTCTTGAAGGCTGCTACGCGCAAAGGCCTGACTATCTCCACAGATCTAAATTTCCGCAGCAAACTCTGGCAGTATCACAAGAAGCCTTATGAAGTAATGCCAGACCTCGTGGAATATTGTGATGTGATCATGGGAAATATCTGGGCTGCGCATACCATGCTGGATACTTCGCTCAATCACGCAGCATTGGAGCTGGATAAAAGAGAGATTTATCTGGAACAAGCAACACATGTCGCGCAGCAAATTACGGAACGCTATAAACGTTGCAAACGCGTAGCATTTACTTTCCGTTTCTCCAATGCTCCTACTCATGCGCATTACTATGCGTTTTATTACAACGAAGGGAAAGTAAGTGTGAGTAAGACTTACGACACCGATCAAGTAGTAGACAGAGTTGGAAGTGGCGATTGTTTTATGGCGGGATTGATACATGGGCAATTGGCAGGAAAGGATGATCAGGGTATTATCTCTTTTGCCGCTGCAGCAGCGTATTCCAAATTCTTTGTAAAAGGCGATTTTAATACTACTTCGGTAGATGACATTTATAAATTGATGTAGAAATATGGCACCGAAATCTGAAATTATTTTTGCCGCTTTCCAGCAGAGCGGCATTATCCCTGTATTTTATCATGAGGATGTAAACGTTTGCTTGGAAGTGTTACAGGCTTGTTATGACGGAGGACTTCGCGTGTTCGAGTTTACGAGTCGTGGTGCCGCTGCTAGAGCGAATTTCACTGCTATGTTGGAGCGTAAGAAAGCCACTATGCCGGAAATGTATCTCGGTATTGGCACTATTAAAAATGCAGCCGATGCCGCTTTCTTTGCAGATGCGGGCGCCGATTTTATTGTATGTCCGATAGTAGATCCAGCAACGGCTGAAATATGCCACCAGCGCCAGATTACTTGGATTCCTGGATGTATGACACCTACTGAAATAGCATTGGCAGAGAAAAATGGTGCAGGGCTGGTGAAATTATTCCCAGGAAATGTACTGGGGCCGGGCTTTGCCGCAGCTATCAAGCCGCTGTTTCCTGGATTGAAATTTATGCCAACAGGTGGTGTAGAGCCAACTGCAGCCAGCATGAAGAGTTGGTTTGACACAGGTGTTATCTGTGTTGGTATGGGATCCAACCTGGTTTCTAAATCCGTCGTAGAGAATCGCGATTGGGCCGCGTTGAAAGAAAAAGTTATGCAAACGTTTGCAATTCTGAAAGGCTTGCAGTAAATTCAGCCACTTTATCATTACCAAATTCAGCCAAATGAATTCCACAACTTTAGGTAAATATCGCTGGCGTATATGTGCGCTGTTGTTTTTTGCGACCACGATCAATTATGTAGACAGGCAGGTTATTGGATTATTGAAAGACACGCTGGCCGTAGAGTTTAACTGGTCCGAGAAGGATTATGGTTATGTGGTAACAGCGTTTGCTGCAGCATATTCCCTTGGTTTGTTGGCATTTGGGCGACTGATAGACCGTATAGGCAGTAAGTTGGGATATGCCGTTTCGGTGGCTGTCTGGAGTATTTCTGCCATGGCGCATGCTGCTGCCAGATCTACCTTTGGTTTTGGTGCTGCCCGTTCTGTATTGGGTGTAAGTGAAGCGGGTAATTTCCCTGCGGCCATTAAATCTGTGGCGGAATGGTTTCCTAAAAAAGAAAGAGCCCTGGCAACCGGTATATTCAATTCCGGTGCTAATATTGCCGCGATTGTCGGCCCTCCTACTGTGTACTGGATTTTATCTAATTATCACTGGCAGACAGCCTTCCTATGGACCGGAGCTATCGGTTTTATATGGTTGTTCTTCTGGTGGATATGGTATGAAATTCCTTCCCGTCAAAAACGACTTAGCAAAGCAGAGTATGATTATATCCACTCTGATAATGAGGAAGTAACTGTTGCAAACGAGAAACAATCTTCTGTGAAGTGGGGGAAACTCTTTACCATTAAACAAACATGGGCGTTTATATTTGGTAAACTGTTGACAGATCCGGTATGGTGGTTTTTCCTTTTCTGGCTGCCTACCTATTTATCTACCACTTATGGTATTGATATGAAAGCCTCCAAAGGTTGGCCGCTGATCGTGATTTACTCAATTTCCAGTATTGGAAGCATTGGTGGTGGCTGGTTGTCATCTTACCTGATCAATAAAGGCTGGCCGGTGTTCAAAGCACGTAAAGTATCTATGCTGTTTTTTGCATGTTGCGTATTGCCGGTAGTTATTGTACCTCATGTTAATAACTTGGTGATTGGACTGGGATTGATTGGGTTGGCTACTGCTGCTCACCAGGCATGGTCTGCAAATATTTTTACCACCGTATCTGATATGTTCCCTAAGAAGGCAGTGAGTTCTGTTGTAGGTATTGGTGGAATGGCTGGTTCTGTGGGTGGAACCCTGGCGCCGCTGCTGGTAGGTTCTATACTGGATCATTACAAATTGTTAGGCAAAATTTCCACCGGCTATGGCATCATCCTTACTTTCTGTGGAATTGCCTATTTGCTGGCCTGGTTGATGATGCACCTTTTTGCGCCTAAGATGGATCCTGTAGTGCTGGACGAACCAACGCCTGTAAATAATTTACCATTGGAACAATTGAATTAAAGTAGGAATATAAAAGTTTCAATCGATTAAGAAGAGTACCAACATGTAAAGAGTCAGGGGATGCGGCCCTGACTCTTTTTTTATGTGTAGTGTTATTGTTTTTTGGGATAGAGTTTGTAGAACTTAGTACCGTTCGTATAGGGGTCACCGTGGTAGTTGAAGAAATACACTGCTCCGCTTTTATCCTGACCTATGAACCTGGTGTCTGTGAAGTCCACCCATTTGGCTCGTCCTGTGGTTTTATTCTGTTCCGGAAATACCTCCCCTTGTGCTTTTTCCAGACCTGCATAACAGTAGAAGTTTTTGTTGAATAGATCGAAGCTATATAAGGAGGCTTGCTTTGCTGTCAACATAGTTCCATCTGTTAATATGAGGCAACGATTCAATTCCGTATCGAATCCATCTACCCAGAATCCGCTCATGCCTGTCATTTTATACTTTGGATCTGTTTCAAATGATCTGAAAGTAAATTGAGATGTCAGGTAGGGAGGAAAAGAAAACCCTTTACTATCATCTGCTAAATTATATTGTACCAGGTTGAATTGAATAAAGTTTGTGGTCCAAAAAGAGAACAGATTATTTCCCATTGGGTCGTGGAAGTATTGTCCACCACTTATTGCGACACCACTGCCTTTTATGGAGGAGAGGTTATTATACATCAGTCCACGACAATTACCAGTAGGCGTCATCGCGGAAATTTCATTCACACTATTGTAAGCATAATCACCCACCGAGCCAGAGGACATCGCATTGTACCAATTGATATGATTATTATATAGATTATCCTCGGCATAAGAGTTAGTATAATACAGATTACCATTTACGTCTGTGTGGAGCATCAATGCCACGATTTTCAGGGAAGACACGTTGCCCTGAAGGTCGAAAGATTTCTCTGCAACAGTGGCCTTTACCCTCTTCACCAGTGTACGATTGAGCGTAGTCAATTGTTTGGTGGTCAGGTTCATTTTACATAGGCGATAGATGTAATTATCGGTGGTATCTGTGCTGTTTTCCTTTGTTTCAGCGGAGATGTATAAGTTATCTCCTTCAAATGTAACCGCGGAGCCAATGTACTGATGGAACGTAAAACTATTGCCTTTATCATCTTTGGCATTCGCGTTGATTTGCAGCAGTGGTGTGATTTGTCCGCCAATCAAGGATTGTATACCGAGACTATTCTGAAAATAAATATTCCCATTTTTATCGTTTGAAACAGAGTAGAGGAGGGAATAACCTTGGCTGGAATAGGTATCCAAATCGGCCGGTTTCCAGGTGGCGATTTCATCTACCCAGAGGGTAGTATCGGTACGCATGTTGCCGGTATTAATCAATTTGATATTGATAGGAGGGCCATAGGATGTAACGCCGTTTGCCGTTACAGATACTTTCCTGTTGGGGCCTACACCCATATCTTTTGTTACAACGAAGCGGATCGCATCGATCTGGTCTTGTGGGCTGTAGTAGGTGCCAACTATGGTCAGCTTAGCAGTGTCCTGGATGGTTACAGGTATGCCTCCAACAGTGATAGACGTTCCACTGAGCGTAGGAAAGAGCTTTCCGATCAACATAACCGTGTCTCCCACTACTACATCTGTTGGATAAGTCCAGTCTACAGGCGCAATACGTGTTCCACTGAACTGCGTATAATGATCAGCGAACCATGGTTGTGCCTTCACCATCACGGCATGTTCGTCTACCTTTTTACAACTGCTCCATAAAAGGATGGCTGCGATGAAAAGAAAAATATTTTTCATGATGATTGTTATTAGTAATTGTTTGTGGTGAGAATGGTAAGATTCGGGGTGATGCTAACCGTACGCCCCGTTGTTGGATCGATATAAGAACCTGGATTGTTATTGGAATAGCCATAAATCACCAGCGTATAGGCGTGACCGGGAGTTACGGACATGCTACCGGTGGCAATATAGCTGGAGGTATTACTTACGCTATACAGCTTGATATTGAAAGTGGTAGGACCTGATACAGGCAGTGACAGGAAACCTGTGTTATCCTTGTATTTCGTAGATGCAGGAAATGATACTGGCACCTGCTTGTTTAGCGTCATGTAAACTGGGCCAGTAAAAGGACTCAGATTAATGATGCGAACGCCTACTTTCGCGGTGTCTACCAAATACTTATCGGCGGCTACTATGTGCGAAAAATTTCCGCAGCTATCGCCATAATAAACGATGGTGGGCGCATCGGGATTGATGTCTACCTGCATACTATCCAGTATTCTACGTTTGCCAAAACCGGAGGTATCTGCCAGTAGGAGCTGGTGTTTTCCTTTATTCAGATTGGTGAACTTTGTCCAGATAGAATTCAGTCTTGGATATACGGGTATTGACGCATTATCCACTCTGTAGAGATAAGGGTATTGAGAATATTCAATCGTTGGATTAGCAGTATAGGTCGTATCGCGACTATCTACCAATACCATGGCTCCGGAAGAAGAACCGGCTACCGCATTGATGATGGCGCTGGAAGAAAAAACGTAACTTATTTTTCCAACTTCTGGTAATTCAGGAGCGGTGACATCCTTATTACAGGCCGCTACCAGGCAAATCATCGACAATAAGGCAATATATCTTTTCATAAAAGGATTTGTTAGAATGAATAGGTGAATTGGAGTAGGAAATACCTACCAGGCTTGTATTTCGTGTAAATATTATCGCCTTTATAAAAGACTTTTCCATCCGCTCTGGTAACCGGTTCTTCTTTATTGTAACGGTGATCAAAATTCTGATCTTCTACTAAGCGATAACTCTGATCCAGTAGGTTTTGTATACTGAATTTAACCTGTAATGATTTGATGATACGTTGGGTGATGGAGAAGTCCAGCAGATGCGTACCGAGTTGCAACAGGTCTGGTCTGGTGTGTAAATCCGTCAGTGTAGAATCATGGATCGTTCTGATACTTTTAGCATAGATAGAAGGACCATTGATGTTATATACAAAGCTTACTTTGGTACCAGTTCCTACGTTTTCATAGAACAGTCCTGCGTTTGCGATGTAAGGCGCCTGTCCTTGCAGTGGACCACCATCTGTATGGGCGGTGTCGCTGGAGTAATCATTGTGCACTTTGCGTCGTTCTGTAGAGCTGTGGATATAGGAGCCGTTCAGGACAACAGACAGATTTCTGAATACATTGCCTGGAATGAATGAAAGACTCTTTTTGATTTCTGCTTCCACGCCCATTACTTGCGCACTTACGGCGTTATCATAGAAAATCGAGGAATAGTTCCATCCATCTTTAAATTCCGTATTGGTCACATCTTCCCGCATTTTTTCGATAGGGTGTTGTAAATGTTTGTAGAACACGCCCACATTTATCACTTCGTTTTTACTGCGGGGATATAGCTCTGCACGTAGATCTACGTTATCTATAACGGCAGTGACTATATGCGGATTTCCTTTGATTTCCTCATTGCGTTGGAAGTCGAAATCACCATAAGGAGTGAGCTCGCGGAAATCGGGGCGGTTCACCGTACGGCCATATCCGGCGCGGATTACAAAGCGTTGGTCCGGGCGATAACTCACATTGACGGAAGGAAGGAGGACTGTTTTTTTATGATCTACATCTACAGATTGGATGGCAGTTTCTCCCATGTTCATGTCTTTTGCACCTGCCAGTTTCTGGCGATCGTATTCTAGACGAAGACCTGCGTTGATGGTGAGTTTTTCTTTAGCCGTTTTCCAATCGCCCATGGCATAGAACGCATTGTATTGTTCGCTAGCAACATAGGCATCTGTAGGAGAGGTGAGGTCATACACCGCGAGGCCGGTTCCATCATCGGGGAAATACTGGCTGCTCCATACTTTGGACAGATCTCTTGGCTGGTATTGCAACAGGTTAGGATTGTTGTAGTTATAGCCAAGGTTCCATTTCATATAGTCGTTGTTAGATTGTGCAGACATGAGCTCATCTGGTCGTAATCCTGCTCTGTTCACACGGAAAAACCTTCTGCCCACTTGTCTTACTTTGAAGAGCATATACGCCCCTGTTTTGAGGGAAAGGTTTGGGCTTACCTGTACCGCATAATCGGCTGAACCATTGTATACCTGTTCCAGGTTGCGGATATATAGTCTCGCCATCATACCTTGTTTGGCGGTACCCATGTCCCAGTTAGATCCGCCTGGCATCCAGGTGCCGCTATCCGCTCTGGCAGGCAGACTGCTCAAAAAATGGATGATGCGCTGGTCTGGCACACTTTGTAGATCATGGGTATAACCCAGGTTCCAGTTGATCGTATGTTGTTTGTCTTTTCCCAATTGATGTGTGCCGTTCAGGTTTCCAGAATAGAGCAAACGTTGTTGGAAAGACAGCACCATATCTTGTCTGGAAGAGCCATACGTCGATCTGTATTCAGAAGGTGCCGCATTACCTGCGGCCGTGTACACGCTGGTAAAACGTTTGCCATCATTTACAAAGAAGTTCTGAAATGAAATTTGATGGCGATCGTTAAAACGCAGTGTCAGGTTTTCCAGCAGGTTTATTTTTCCGGTTTCTGTAGATTGTGGACCATGACCAATTTTATTGGCATAACCATCTGCCTGTCCCTGATCACTGGAGAGGTTCAGTCCATAGGTGTTACCTGTTTGGCGGTACACATCGTAGGCTACTGTTTCTTTGGTAAAAGTCAGGGAGGTCAGGTCGAAGAGACGCCATGAGCCTAGTTTCCAGCTATTGTAATAGTTGCCGAAAATCTGCATGTCCGGGAGTGCATAACGTTTGCCGGTGGATAAAACTGGCGACATACTATTCACCCAGTCGTGTTGGGCCATGTTGTTATTTCTGCGGTTGCTTTCGAATATTCTAGGGGAGAAAGCTGGTAATTTACGGGTACCATCATCGAAGCCCAGGAAGTCCGTTTTACCGCCGTTGTAGCTCTCGATATTGCTGAAAGCTGCACCATCGCGGGCTGCAAACTGAATACCCGCATCAAAGTGACGCACAGGCATTGCATTTTTGGTAGACACCTTTATGGCTGCACCTGCGTAGTCACCCACTAAATCGGCCACAGGCGACTTATACACCAGTATTTTATCGATAACGCTGCTGGGTAATAAGTCGTAGGCAAATGCCTTGGAGTAAAGCTCCGTAGAGGGCGCCACGTTACTATTCAGGTAAGTGAGGTTGTAACGTTCATTCATCCCGCGTACCACGATGAAACGATCGTCTACCACCGTAATACCGGAAATACGTTTTACCACCTCCGCCGCGTTGCGGTCCGCTGTTTTGGAGATCAGTTCATTGGATATGCCAGAAACCACGCCAGTAGCGCCTTTGATCTCTTCCAGTAGTTGTTGTTCCGTACTGTGTGTAACGGCTCTCACTTTGCGTGGGCCACTCGCAATTTGAACTTCCTTCAAGTTGCTACCCGTCTGCATTTTCACATCACGGGTACTGTGTTGTCCATTGCTAACCTGTACATTGGAAACTACCGCCTGTTGATAACCGATGAAAGTAATTACCAATGAATAGTTGCCGCTAGGAATGTTATTCAGTTGATAGAACCCTTTATTATCGGTCACGGTGCCGAAGGTGGTACCTTCCAATCGGACAGTGGCTCCCGGAAGGGGAGTAGTGGTTTCGAAATCCACTATCCTTCCGCGAATACCGCCATAGGTAATACTTTTGGACGGGTTAGCCAGTTTAACCGCAATCGTTTGTCCGGTGATTTGGTATTTAATACCATAGCTGGTTGCCAGTTCTTCCAGGATGGTTTTCAGTGGAACGGCATTCCACTGTATACTTTTGAGGGTAATGCTAGCAAGAGAAGCGCGATCATAAGAGAAGCTACATTCACTTTGTTTGTCTAATTCAGCGATGACAGCCGCCAGATTGGTATTGGTGGCATGGATGGTAATAGGCTTGTTGAGTGCCGGAGATTGCGCCATTATTTGGCTGGAAATCAACAACAATAACAGCCATCCTAGCTGCCGCCATTTTATTGGCAGCAGGAATGCAAAGGTTTGTCTAACTTTGTCCATAAGTAAACTTTAAAAACAATTGTTTTTGATGTCCCGCTGGCCGGCGGGACATTTTTTATTGATTAGTGAATAAACAAGGTGTCGTTGGTCACCTGCCATTTAAAGCCATATACAAAGGCCATGTTTGTCAGCATGTCGGGCAAGTTGGTATTATTGAAAGTGCCTGTAAACCGGGCTTTCCCGGAGAGATTTGCGTTCACTACCACCTTCTTATGATAACGGTATTCCAGTCTGCTGAACACCGCATCCAGTGGCACATCATCCAATACAAAAGCGCCTTTTTTCCAGTCGATTTCCCGTTCTTTTACAAAAGGGCGAACGGTTACCTGTTGTGTAGCGGGGCGGGAGATTAGCTTGAAGCCTGGTTTGAGCACCAGGGAGCTATCCCGCCGGATGCGGATAGCCACGCTGCCGGCAGTGAGGGCGATGGTGGTGGCTTTTTCTCCAGGATAGGCTTCCACATTGAAATGCGTGCCTAAGACATGGGCTTCTAGTCCGCCGGCAAAGACCCTAAATGGCGTGGTATGTGGCGCTACTTCAAAGTAACCTTCTCCGGAAATGGTGATATCCCGGCGGCCTGTGTTATAGTTGGCAGGAACGGTGAGGGCGGCGCCTGGAGAGAGCCATACGAGGCTACCATCCGGAAGGGTCACTTTTCGTGCATGCATGGACGTATTAGCCAATTGGGTGGGTGGTGCAGGAACCGGAACGGTTGATTTCCGTTTTTGCAGGAAGAACAAGCCTGTAAGTAGAATTATACAGGCGGCAGCCACCATCCTGCGAACCAGGCGCAGTACGCGGAAAGGTCTAGGAGCAGTAACGGGAATGCCTATATTTTTTAGTTGTGTATCCAGCATAGTGGCAGCCTCCGCAGGCATGGGGGCAGGTGTCTCCCCCCAGCCAACGGCCAGCAAGTTTTCCAGCTCATTATCGGAGAGCGATTGTAACCACTGGTGTGTGGTTTTCCGTGTTTCCTCATTGATATTGCGATCGATATAATTTCTCAGTTTGTCCGTTCCTTCCATAGTTATCAGCTTCGTACTATTGTCTTCACGTAGGAACGGATTTTTACCTCAGTACCCAAAAGGGCAATTAACAATTTGGTAATACGGTAGGTGCCGATGGGGCAGCCTATCTTTGCATTACTTATGCAGGATGCCGCCTCAAATAAAAGAGAACAGTTGTTCAACAGTTTGTACCATGCCTCGCGGGACAAGCTGTATCAATACCTGCGTCGTTATACCCACGATACTCATTTGTTGCAGGATTTGTTGCAGCAGAGTTATATGAAAGTTTGGGATAGAATAGATAACGTCTATGATGTAGAAGCCGCATTACCCTTGTTGAAAGTGATCGCCCGTAACTTGTTGGTAGATCTTATCCGCAAACGAATGAAAGAAGATGAAGCCTGGATGGAGAAAATGCAGACCGAGGCCGGGCAGTTGCTGATGCAACCTGAAACTGGCAGCAGAGAGCTCATGCAGGCACTGGATACAGCGATTGATCAATTGCCTGATAATTGTAGAAGTGTGTATTTATTGCATCGGGATGAAGGCTTGTCTTACCGGGAAATATCCCTACGTTTATCCATTTCCGTTAGTATGGTAGAGAAACATATGAGCAAGGCGATACGTTTGCTAAAACAGGAGCTGATTGTGAACGGGGATTTAGTATTGTTGCTGGTGGCTGTGAACAGGTTATTGTAGTTTTTTCTCGCAAAGCAGCAAAGAAGCAAAGCAGCAAAGGCTTGTGTTTTGTTGTTTATTCTTTTCCGTATTTTTAAAATAAAAAATGGAACCCTGGATTGAACATCCGACGATATTAAAAGGCAGGGAAATAGACCTGCTGCCGCTGGAAAAAGATCATTTTGAAGCGCTCTATCAGGCAGCAGTTGATAGGCGGCTATGGGAGCTGATTCCCACCAATTGTGCTGATCCCGAAATATTTAAGAAAACCTATACTGCGGCGTTAGAGGGCCGGGAAAAGGGCACCCAGTATCCTTTTATCATTTATCATAAAGCCACTAATAGCATTATCGGGTCTACCAGGTATTTTGAGATCTATCCGGCAGATAAGAAACTGGAAATTGGTTGGAGCTGGATCATTACCAAATATTGGGGCACTTGTATCAATCTCGAATGTAAACTCCTGATGCTAACCCATTGTTTCGAAGTGTTAAAGGCCAGGCGTGTTCAGTTGAAAACAGATGAAAACAACTGGCGGTCGAGGAAAGCGATTGAAAAGATAGGCGGATACTTTGAAGGCGTTTTAAGAAAAGACAAAATCAAAGCAGATGGCACTTCCAGGAGTGCGGCGTATTACAGCATATTGGATGATGAATACCCAGCTGCTAAAGAGAAGATATTGGCTCAACTAGCCCAGATCGACAAAAGATAAGAGGTTGTCTCAAAAATAATTCCTAACAAACAACAAAGCACAAGCCTTTGCTGCTTTGCCCCTTTGCTGCTTTGCGCGAAAAAATCCGCACAGCGCCGAAGGCGCATTTTGAGACAACCCCATTTAATCAGATTACAAGCTTACGCCGCGTTTCCAAGGAATGAAATCATCCTGGTGGAGCAGTTCCGCTTTCGTATATACTTCACCGCTAGCAGACTGGATCACATATTCCAGGATCTGTTCGCCCATTTCCGCGATAGAGTGTTGACCGCTGATGATAGAACCGGTATCGATATCGATAATATCCGGCATGCGGGTAGCCAGTTTGGTGTTGGTAGCCAGTTTCACTACAGGAGCGATCGGGTTGCCGGTAGGCGTACCCAGACCAGTCGTAAACAGCACGATATTAGCACCGGAGCCCACTTCCGCAGAAGTAGATTCCACATCGTTTCCTGGAGTGCAGAGCAGGTTCAGACCTGGCTTGGTGACATACTCTGTATAGTCTAGTACATCTGTAACAGGAGAGGTACCACCTTTTTTAGCAGCACCAGCGGATTTGATAGCATCCGTGATGAGGCCGTCCTTGATGTTTCCTGGAGAAGGATTCATGTAGAAACCGGAGCCTACAGACTGTGCTTGATTTTCATACGCACGCATGATGCGGATGAATTTCTCAGAAGTATTTTCTGTTGTACAACGGTTAATCAGTTCTTGTTCCACGCCGCATAATTCAGGGAATTCGGAGAGGATGGAAGTACCGCCGAGGGCCACCAGGAGGTCGGAAGTATGACCTACCGCAGGGTTAGCAGAGATACCGGAGAAACCATCGGAGCCGCCGCATTCCAGACCGATCACCAGTTTGGAGAGAGGAGCAGGCTGACGGTTTACCTTATTCGCTTCTACCAGCGCCAGGAAGGTATCTTTGATAGCAGCAGAGAGCATCGCGAATTCAGATGCGCTTTTCTGCTGTTCGTATACCAGTAATGGTTTGTTGAAGTTTGGATTTAATTTTTTCAGTGATTCCTGCAGGATACTTACCTGTGCGTGTTGACAGCCGAGGCTGAGGATAGTGGCGCCTGCCACATTCGGATGGTGGATATAACCTGCCAGGAGGGCGCAAAGCGCATCGGAGTCCTGACGGGTACCGCCGCAACCGCCTTCATGTGTGAGGAATTTAATCCCGTTGATATTAGGGAATACGGTATGGTGTTTAGCGGTTTCACCTGCTTTGCCTGCCTCATAATTTTTGATGGCATCGATGTCACCTTTTTTATAGAGAGACACGAGGTCCGTTACCTGCTCGTTGTACACTTCAGCAGGAGCGAAGCCCAGGCCTTTTTCGAAGGCAGTTTTGATCACATTTACGTTTCTGTTTTCACAGAATACCAGTGGTATTACCAGCCAGTAGTTGCGGGTGCCCACTTGTCCGTCTGCGCGGTGGTATCCCATAAAAGTGCGGTCTTTCCATTTGGAAACATCTGGTGCTTGCCATTGTTGGCTGCCATCTTTCTCATGGAAGGCGTTTGCATCATGGATCACATTTTCAGTAGTCATCATTCCGCCCTGTTTGATGGTGGTAACCGCTTTGGCCACTAGTACGCCATACATGGTGATGGGATCTCCGCTCTGCACATCGTTTATGAGAAATTTATGTTTAGCAGGTGTGTTCTGCAGGAGTTCTATGTTGTGGCCGTTGAATGTAATCTTCGTTCCAGCCTGGAGGTCTTGTAATGCAACCAGCACGTTATCTGCTGGATGAATCTGTAGGTAACTGTTCATAAAGGCTAAAGTAGTAAATAGTGCTACCGGCTTGTAATACTATAATGTTAATCTCTGATAAAATTTTGACTTGTTATGAAATCCGCCGAAAGCATTTACAGCAGCAAGTTACAAATGAATCAGGAAATGATAAATAACAATTATGAGGGTTTAAATACCATCTGAAAAAATTTTATGCAAACGTTTGAATAAAGTATTACATTTAGATACTTTTTTAACACCACGTTTTGATAGGTGAACAATGAAACTTGGCGAGCGCATTTGAGTTGCTGCCCATTACAATCGTAAATAATAGCCCAATGAGGTTAAAGAATAATATATTCCACGTAATGTTGGTGGCTGGGATATGCGTTGCCGTACCGGTAACAGCGCAGCAATCCACGCCCCGTAATTACCTTGAAAATGCCTGGAAACAGGCTGGCGGCGCGGCCGCTTTTAGTCAGACAGACAGTTGGAGACGCGAGCTGAAAGAGCAGATCGCTGCGCAGATGGAAGCCTTGCCTGCCACCGTGAAGCAGGGATTGATCGCCGATGCAGAGAAGGCCATGAAATTTGCCTGGCCAGCCCTTACAGCCGACTTATACCTCCAATACCGGGATAACGGTAACAGGAGCAACTTTGAAGCCGTACAGGGAGAGCGCCGGAGAGTGTTGGCAGCCCTGATTGCAGGGGAAATGGCCGAAAAGAAAGGTCGCTTTATTCCACAGATAGGCAATGGCCTCTGGCTGATATTGGAAGAAAGCACCTGGGTATTACCTGCCCATGTTGGCGTACAGAAAATGGGCGCGAATCTTCCTGATCCAGCAGAAGAAATAATAGACTTAGTAGCTGGGGAGACAGCCGTCACACTGGGCTGGACACAGTTTCTCTTACGTGAGGAGCTGGATAAATTCTCTGTCATGATCAATAAAAGAATTGATTATGAACTGGATCGCCGTATTTATACCCCTTATCTCCAGCGCAACGATTACTGGTGGATGGGCTTTAAAGGTGGTACTGTGAATAACTGGAATATCTGGGTCAATACCAATATCATGAAAACGGCGTTGCTCAACCTTGATGATGCTGCCAAACGTGGCGCCATCATAGAAAAGAGCGTACGTAGCTCCGATAACTTTGTCAATGCCTACGGTGCGGATGGAGGTTGTGATGAAGGTCCTTCCTACTGGGGCCATGCCGGTGGTAAATTGATAGAACTGCTGGATAATCTCAACAGCGCCTCCCATCAAAAGTTGGACTTCAGTAAGAATGATCTGATGCATGCCATAGGTGCTTACATTTATAAGATGCATGTGGATAACGATCGCTTTGTGAATTTCGCAGATGCTTCCGCCCGTAGTGTACCGCCGCCGCATGATGTGTACATGTACGGAAAAATGTACAACGATACCCTCCTGAGCCGCTTCGGCGCCTATCTGTACCGAATTGAACATCCGGATATGCAGATACAAAAAAGCAGCACCATTGCCAATTTCGTATATGAGCTACTGTTAGCCGGCGAAATGCGTAAAACCGTTGCAGCGGCTCCTTATACAGATGTAAACTGGTTGCCTGATCTGCAAGTGTTGTCGCTGCGTGCCCGCAAAGGCTCGCCTAAAGGCATGTTCTTCGCAGCACAAGGTGGACATAACGCCGAAAGCCACAACCACAACGATGTAGGCAATTTCGTGCTGTACTTAGATGGACAGCCAGCTATCATTGATGTAGGCGTAGGTACCTATACAAAACAAACCTTCAGTAAAGACAGGTATAAACTGTGGTATATGCAATCGCAGTGGCATAACTGTCCTACTATTAATGGCGTGATGCAACAGGATGGCAGGAGTTTCCGCGCCAGCAATGTACAGTTTACCCGTGGTAAGGATGGTAGCTCGCTGGGAATGGATATTGCCACTGCTTATCCAGCTACCGCAGGCGTTATATCCTGGAAACGTAATTTCAATTTCGCGCCACAACAGCAACAATTGAAGATTTCAGAAGATTATGAACTGAAAGAATGGAAAGAGCCTTTCCGTATACATTTCATGACAGCTTTAGTAGCAGATGTTTCTAAACCTGGTAAAGTGGTATTGAAAGCGACAGCAGGCAATCTCGTCATGACTTACGATCCTGCGCTATTCACGGTTCAAACAGAAACACAACCGATAGACGATCCTCGTTTATCTAACGTATGGGGCAATGGCGTAACGCGTATCAGTCTTGTGCCGAAACAACAAAAACTGAAAGGCAGTCATACCCTTACCTTCCGAATGGAATAACGATTTAGCAACATTGGGAACAATGTCGAGATATATTTTTTAAGCATTTTAAATTCAGTGCAGGCAAGCATTTACAGTGAACAGTAAAAAATAGGGCTTGGATTATTGCAAACGTTTGCATTAAATTAGAGTCTTGGTAGGCCGGCATTTGGTAACAACCAATAAAAATATACAGTTTTGGAAAGAAGAGATTTTATCAGGATGGCCCCGCTTGCCGGAATTGCAGGAATGGTAGCACCAGGAGCAGCAGTAGCTGCTGCTGCAAAGACAGGAGAAAATGTGCATACCGCTGCCGGTTTAACAGATCGGGAATACCAGGTGCAGTTGTTGCAGCGCATCGCTAATCCCATTGTGGATAACATGGCGAAAGGCACGCTGAAAAAGAACTTGCCGAAAGAGAAAGGTCCGGGTTATGGACTGGGACTGGAAAAAGTGACTTACCTGGAAGCATTTGGTAGATGTATCTCCGGATTAGCCCCATGGCTGGCCTTACCGGACGATGCTACAGCAGAAGGTAAACAACGCAAGAAAGTAAGAGAACAGGTTTTACAGGGCATAGTGAATGGCGTGAATCCCGCGTCTCCCGACTATCTAAACTTTCGTTCTGAAAGTCAGCCCTTGGTAGATGCCGCTTACTTATGCCAAACGTTTATGCGTGCGCCAGAAGCCCTCTGGAAGCCGCTGGACAACACTACTAAAAAGAATATCGTGACGGAGCTGAAAGAGCTGCGTCGTATCAGACCTGCATATAATAACTGGTTGCTGTTTGCCGGCATGGTAGAGGCTTTCCTGCTGTCTATCCATGAAGAATACGAGCCACTGAGAACCATGGTGGCCACTCAGAAAATGAAAGAGTGGTATGCCGGCGATGGTTTCTACAGCGATGGCCCGCAGTTCTCTTTGGATTATTATAATGGTTATGTGATTCATCCTATGTTGACAGACATGCTGCGCGTATTGGTGGACAACAACCAAGGTTCTAAAGCGGATTATGACCAAGCGATGAAACGTATGCAGCGTTATGCAGAATTGCAAGAACGTATGATTGCGCCTGATGGCACTTATCCGGCAGTGGGTAGGTCTATGACTTATCGTACTGCGGCTTTCCAGCCATTGGCACAATTGGCGTTGATGCATCAGTTGCCGGAAGGCATTGTGCCTGCGCAGGTACGTTGTGCGCTGACAGCCGTGATGAAACGCATCTTTGAAATGGAAGGCACCTTCGATAAACAGGGATGGCTGCAGTTAGGTATCTGCGGACATCAACCGGAAGTGGCGGATGTGTATACTTCTACTGGCAGTCTCTACATCTGTACCAACGGATTTCTGGCACTTGGTCTTCCTGCGGAAGATCCGTTCTGGAGTGCAGCTCCGGCAGAATGGACTGCACAAAAAGTATGGTCCGGTAAACCAATTAAAAAAGATTACCACGTTACGTATTAATCCAATAACTATTATTCGATAAAGCATTATGAGCAGTAAATATGAATCCCGTTATGCAAGTAGTCCTGCGGAAGTAAAGCAGATGAACACGGCACAACTGAGAGAGGCATTCCTGATAGAACGCGTATTTGAAGCAGACCAAATCAATTGGGTACATACCCATTACGATCGTTACCTGACTGGTGGCGCTATGCCTGTGAAAGGCGCGATGACACTGGATACCATTGATCTCCTGAAAGCAGAATATTTCCTGCAACGCAGAGAGCTGGGTATGATCAATGTGGGCGGCGATGGATTTGTAGAAGCAGACGGCGTGAAATACGATATTGCTTTCAAAGAAGCGTTGTACATTGGTAAAGGCACACAGAAAGTTACTTTCCATAGTAAAGATGCCGCTAATCCCGCGAAATTTTATCTCAATTCAACTCCTGCTCACCATACTTACCCTACAAAGAAAGTCTCTAAAAACGAGGCGGAAATTGTAACGCTGGGCGCTCTGGAAACTTCCAACCACCGTACTATCAACAAACTGTTGGTAAATTCTGTATTGGAAACTTGCCAACTGCAAATGGGTATGACAGAACTGAAACCTGGTAGCGTATGGAATACAATGCCAGCACATACACACGATAGAAGAATGGAAGTGTATTTCTATTTTGAAGTACCAGAAGCACAGAGTGTATGCCACTTTATGGGACAGCCGCAAGAAACCAGACATATCTGGATGCAGAACGAACAGGCGATTATTTCTCCGCCATGGTCTGTTCACTCCGGCGCTGGTACCAGCAATTATACCTTCATCTGGGGTATGGCGGGTGAGAACCTGGACTACGGTGATATGGATCACTGCAAGATCAACGAGCTACGTTAGTAACTGATAATATCTGTCATCATGATGAAAAATATACTGAAGGCAAGTCTCGCAGGACTTGCCCTATTCCACGCATCCGGCGTTATGGCGCGCCCGGTGGGCGACTCCTCTCTGTCGGCCCCGGCGGTTATTTCCCAGATGGAAAAAGTAGGTACCTGGCAATGGAAAAATATTGATTCCAAGGGCTGGGCGAATAGTCAAACAGACTGGACAAACGGTGCGATGTATGCCGGTATGTTCAAACTGGCACAGGTATCTGAAAATCCTTACTACATCGAGCGTTTGCTGAAAGTAGGCGCTGATAACAACTGGAATACCGGTCCGCATAGATTTTTTGCAGATGATTATTGTATAGGACAGACCTATTCCCAACTATTTAATGTATATAAAAATCCAGTGATGATTGAGCGCTGGCGCAAGCTGGCCGACAGCATCGTGGCTGCGCCTCATTCGGAATCGCTGGAATGGGAGAAAGGCATTCACTTCCGCGAATGGGCATGGTGTGATGCGCTCTTCATGGGCCCTCCAGCCCTGGCTTATCTTTCCACTGTTACCGGCGATGCCCGTTACCTGGAAACAGCCGATAAACTCTGGTGGAAATCCACCGATTTCCTTTACAGCAAACAAGATAGCCTGTATTATCGCGATGCCCGCTACTTCAGCCAGAAAGAACAAAATGGCGCACGAGTATTTTGGAGTCGTGGTAACGGATGGGTAATGGGCGGCCTGGTACGTATGCTCGACAATATGCCAGCCAACTATGCCAACAGAGCGAAGTTCATAGCACTGTATAAAGAGATGGCTTATAAAGTAGCCGCTTTGCAAACCAATGATGGCACCTGGCATGCGAGTTTGCTCGATCCAGAAACCTATCCTTCCAAAGAAACTAGTGGTACCGGATTCTACGTATATGCGTTGACGTGGGGTGTTAACAATGGCATCTTGCCGGCGAAACAATTCATGCCAGTGATTCGTAAAGGTTGGGAAGCGCTGGTGGGCTGCGTGCAGCCGAATGGAAAGCTGGGCTTTGTGCAAGTAATTGCTGCTGCACCAGGAAAAGCCACTGCCGATGATACAGATGTATATGGTGTAGGCGCCTTTCTGCTGGCGGGTTCTGAGCTGATAAAATACGATGTTCGTTTGCAGAATCCTAAGACAATCGAACTGACGAATACCATTGGCGTAGATCGTCAAGGGGAGATAGTAGAGGTAGACATGGCCACACTGGCCAAAGCTGGCACTACTAAGAAAGAATTTAAAATTGTAAATGCAGTAAATGGTAAAGAGATACCATACCAACTGATTTATAACGGTGAAAAAGCGCCACAGTCGATACTGCTGCAAATCAACGCCGCTCCTGGCGCTACTGTCATTGCAGTTGTGAAAGAGGGCGCGCCTGCTCCTGTGAAAGCAAGAGCGTATGGTCGTTATGTACCTGAGCGTAAAGACGACTATGCCTGGGAAAATGATCGCATGGCATATCGCATGTATGGCGCAGCGTTGGAGCAAACACCAAAAGAGATGGCGTACGGCATCGATGTATGGGCAAAAAGAACAGAAGAGCTAGTTATCAACGAATGGTACAAAACCGATAATTATCACCATGATAATGGCCAGGGGCTGGACTTCTACAGCGTTGGCCTGACACTCGGCGCAGGTGATAATGCTCCTTACGGAAAAGATACCATCTACTATCCTAATAATTATCGTAAGTATAAAACGCTGGACAATGGTCCGCTGCGCACCTCATTCGCGCTTTCCTATGAAACATGGAATGCTGGCGGCGTACCGGTGACTGTTACTAAAACAGTTAGTCTGGATGCAGGTTCTCAGTTGAACCGCTACTCTTACCAATATAATTTCAAAGGAAATGCATTGCCAGTAGTTACTGGTATCGTAAAACGTAAAGACCCAGGCACTATTCTCCTGGACGAGAAAACCGGTGTAATGGGCTATTGGGAGCCACAGCATGGAGAAGATGGCACCATGGGATTAGGGGCAGTGTTCCCTGAAGCGAAAGCAGGCATGAAAACAGATGCCGTACATCTGTTGACACCGGGAGTAGCCACCGCCAATGCACCGTATGTATACTATGCAGGAGCAGCTTGGAGTAAAGGCGGTAGAATTGCCTCTTCAGAAGAGTGGTTCAAGTATCTTGAAAACTTTGCTGCCCGCGTACAAAATAAAATTGCAGTAACTATTCAGTCTTACCCTTCAAATCAGAAATAATGTTTGAACTAAACGGAAAAGTGGCCCTGGTAACGGGTTGTAAAAGAGGTATAGGAAAAGCGATGGCGGTAGCCCTGGCAAAGGCCGGCGCAGATATCATTGGCGTATCCGCATCCCTGGAACTGAGTGGAAGTGAAGTGGAGCAGGAAGTGACCGCATTGGGTAGGAAATTCAGTGCCTATCAGTGTGATTTTGCAGACAGAGAGGCCCTGTATACCTTCATCCGTCAGGTACAGAAAGATCATCCAGTTATTGATATCCTGGTGAATAATGCCGGCACCATTATGCGTAAGCCAGCAGCAGAGCATCCGGATGAATTCTGGGATAATGTGATTAATACCAATTTGAACGCCCAGTTCATTATTACCCGTGAAATTGGTAAGACCATGATTGCCAAAGGCAGTGGAAAAGTTATCTTTACAGCCTCCTTGCTGACCTTCCAGGGCGGTATCAACGTACCTGGATATGCAGCTAGCAAGGGAGCAGTAGGCTCTCTGGTGAAAGCATTCGCCAATGAGTGGGCTTCCAAAGGAGTAAATGTTAATGCCATTGCCCCAGGGTATATTGCCACAGACAATACCGCCGCCCTGCGTGCAGATCAGCAGCGCAGCACCTCTATCCTGGAACGTATCCCAGCAGGTCGCTGGGGAGAACCCGAGGATTTCGCAGGTCCTGTTGTATTCCTTGCTTCCAAAGCAGCAGATTATGTACACGGTACTATCCTGACGGTTGATGGTGGCTGGATGGGAAGATAAAGAGCGATAAATCATTGCAGGAAAAAGCATATAAATTCCATGAGTAAACGTACAGAAAAGACGATCGTCGATATAGCGGAAGAACTGCAGTTGTCAGTATCCACAGTATCCAGAGCACTGAACGATCATCCTAATATCAGCGCAAAGACGAAAGAACGTGTGAAGAAAACAGCGCGAAAGTTAGGCTACAGACCCAATGCCCTCGCGGCAGGTTTGCGCAATAATAAGAGCAAGACCATCGGTTTGATCGTCCCGAGAATTTCTATGTTTTTTCCTGCAACGATCAGCACTATCATCCAAAATAAATTACAAGAATTTGGCTATAACCTGATCATCTGTCAGTCGAACGATTCTTATGAACAGGAAGTAGCTTTAGTAAATACCTTGTATTCTGCTAGGGTAGACGGATTGGTGGTATCTACCACCCTGTATACCTCAGATTTTTCTCACTTTGATATCTTCCGCGACAACAATATTCCATTGGTGTTTTTTGATCGCGTACCAAAGGATTATAACGTGAAGGTGATTAAGGGAGACGACTACCGCGGCGGATATATTGGCACTACTCATTTAATTGAGAAGGGTTGTAAGGATATTGTGCATATCTCCGGACCGCTCACATGCTGTCTTTACAGTGATCGAGTGGCTGGTTATAAAAGTGCCTTACAGGAATTCAAGTTGCCATTTAAGAAATCGCGTGTGTTCTTCCAGGAACTGACCAAAGAAAATGCTTGGCAGACCTGTGAAAAGATATTCAGCCAGAAGCCATACCCAGATGGGATTTTTGCCTCTAACGATACCACGGCTATCACTATCTCGGAATATTGCCGTAGCATCAATTTGCGTGTACCCGAGGATGTGAAGATTGTAGGCTATTCCAATGACCCGCGTACCGAAATCGTATCGCCACCGGTGTCTTCCATTGATCAGTTTCCTGGTATGATGGGAGAGCGAGTAGTAGCGGTATTGATGGAATTAATCAACGGCCGTCAGACAGTTGGTACGCGCTATTCACAGGAAATTATTCCTATTCAGTTGATAGAAAGACAATCTAGCGCCGGAAAAGTGAAAGTAGGCAAGAAGAAATTATCGTTGTCATAACTCAGACGCATATACGAAATCATGAAAAGAAAACTGATTATTCCATTATTGCTTTCTGCACTCTCTTTGCAAACGTTTGCACAAGTGGGTAAGGCCAACAAAGCATTGTTGAAGAAAGCAGACGAAACATTGCAGTTCGCAGCACGTCAGTATAAACTGATGGCAGCACATGTACCTGATTCTGTACTACCAAGAACTACCAACACACAAAACGGTTCCTTGATGACCTCTGGCAGTGGCTGGTGGACATCTGGATTTTATCCTGGCACCAACTGGTACCTGTTCGAGTACACCAAAGATCCGGCATTCAAGGCCGAAGCCCTGAAACGCATGGCGCTGGTGGAAAAAGAGAAGAATAACACCCGCACGCACGACCTGGGCTTCATGATGTATTGCCCATTCGGAAATGCTTACCGTATTACTAAAGATCCTGCTTATAAAGCGGTGCTGCTCACCAGTGCCTCTTCATTATCTACTCGTTTCAACCCGACTGTAGGTTGCATCAAATCTTGGGACCATGGTACCTGGAAATATCCTGTGATCATCGATAACATGATGAACCTGGAATTACTGACCTGGGCTACCAAAATCAGTGGCGATAAGAAGTTTGCCCAAATCGCCAAAACGCATGCTAATACCACTATTAAGCATCATTTCCGCCCGGATTACAGCTCTTACCATGTAATCGACTATGATCCGGCAACAGGCGCTGTATTGCAGAAAAAGACCCACCAGGGTTATGCAGACAGCTCTGCATGGTCTCGCGGACAAGCATGGGGGCTGTATGGCTATACGATGATGTATCGTGAAACCAAGGATAAAAATTACTTGGAGCAAGCACGTCACATCGCAGCGTATATCCTGCATAACCCAAACATGCCGGAAGACCTGGTTCCATATTGGGACTACAATGCTCCGAATATTCCAAATGCGCTGCGTGATGTATCGGCTGCTGCTGTAGCGGCTTCCGCACTGTTGGAACTGAGCAAGTACACCGATAAAGCCACTGGCAACCGCTACTGGGCCGCAGCAGAAAAAATGCTGACCAGTCTTTGTAGTCCTGCTTACCTGGCTAAAGAAGGTGAAAACAATGACTTCATCCTGATGCATAGTGTAGGGTCGCTCCCTCATAACTCGGAGGTGGATGTACCACTGACCTATGCGGATTACTATTTTGTTGAGGCGCTGTTGCGCTACAAACAATGGGCTAAATAATATCTTAAAGGTAACGGGGTGATGGTTTTCCATCACCCTTTTTTTGCATCAATCTTTTGAACATGGACAGAAGAATATTTCTGAAATCAGTTCCCCTAGCGGGTTTGGCAGGAGCTGCCGGTACAGATAAAGGAATCCTGAAAGAAATTGCAGCTAGTACTGCCAAACCAATCTCCGACAGAGATTATCATACCGATTTACTTTATCGTATATCCTCTCCCGTTATACAGCATTTGAGTGAAGGGAAACTGAAAGCCATGATGCCGCGGGAAGTTGCTCCAAAATATATGAAGCCGGTGGATAAAGTCACTTACCTGGAAGCATTCGGGCGTACCTTATCCGGCACTGCTCCCTGGCTGGAACTGGGGGCGGACAACAGTGCAGAAGGGCGCCTGCGTGGAAAACTCGGCGATGCAGCACGACAGGCCATGGAGATGGCATGTGATCCCGCCTCTCCGGATTATATGAACTTTACCGGCAAATTTGATCCGCAGCCATTGGTAGACGGTGCGTTTCTCGCATTAGGGTTATTGCGCGCGCCGCAACAGTTGTGGGGAAAACTAAAACCCGTTGTGCAGCAACAAGTAATCACCGCCCTGAAGCAACTACGGAGTATCAAAGCATTCACTAATAACTGGGTATTGTTTTCCGCTACCATTGAAGCCGCATTGTTGCAATTTGATGCAGGCTGGGAGCGTCAACCGGTAGATTTCGCGATACAGAAAATAATGGAGTGGTATAAGGGAGATAGTATGTATGGAGACGGCCAGTCCTTTCACTACGATTATTACAATGCGTTTGTCATTCATCCCATGTTGGTACAGGTCCTGAAAGTATTGGCCGACAAAGGTGAGGGAAGTAAGGAACAATATGAATTGGCACTGAAGCGGATGCAGCGTTATGGTATTATCCAGGAACGCCAGATTTCTCCTGAAGGGACCTTTCCGGTAGTAGGGCGTTCTATGGCGTACCGTAGTGGAGCTTTGCAGCCACTGTCCCAATTGGCTTTGGAGAATCATTTGCCCGCCGAGCTCTCACCTGCACAGGTGCGTTGTGCCCTAACAGCCATGCATAAACGTATTTTCAGTAATCCGGAGAATTTTGATAAAGATAACTGGTTACGCATTGGGTTCTGTGGTCATCAACCGGAAATTGCGGATGGTTATATATCTACAGGTAGCTTATACCTGTGTACCAATAGCTTCCTGCATTTGGGGCTTTCGCCAGATCATGTACTATGGACAGCACCTGCTGCTGATTGGACGGCAAAACTGGCCTACAGCGGTGCAAAAGTACCGCGGGATCATGCCATTGATTTCTAATTCTATTACCGTTACTGCTGTAATAGCTCCGTTCAGCACGAAATAATTCCGCTCACCAAATAATTTTTTAGCCATCTATCATGTGTAAAACGGTGTAAATCATGGTTTTGGAATAATGCTGAATGGAGTTTTTAAAATAACACTGAAACGGCTGTTTGAAAATGAAATATTTTATTATTTTTATCAAAGCCTACAATTTGTAGAAAAATTTTTAAAAATGCTTATTGAGATATTGGGAACAACGCCACTTTTTTAGAGTTTTCCAATAGAAATATAAAGACCAAAATCTGATTTTAAACCAATTTTTATTAATACCGGAAATACATTTTTTGCTTGGGAAAACTGAGGGAGGGAATCCTTTCCTGACTTGTATTGTGCACGTGCCTTGAGAGTAAATGTCGTCTACAACTGATTATTCACCACTAAATTTAGTAACCATCAACTAAACGCGCCATTAACAACGATAATTATAATAGCTAGCAGGAGGAAATATATACCAAGACAGGTATTATTCATTGCAATTATTTATTCAACCAAAATCTGAACTTCATGAGGAGATTATTACTCGTGGTAGCCAGTATATTATTACTGGCCTCTTCCCTCTTGGCTCAAAACCCCCGTACTGTAGCAGGACGTGTCGCAGATGAAACCGGAGCAGTACTCCAGGGAGTGACCGTTAGTTTTCCCGGTGGAAAAACCGGTACTGTAACCAATGCCAAAGGGGAGTTTTCCCTTAACGTGCCTGCAGGCACGAAACAATTACGTATCTCAATGGTGGGATATGAAACCAAACTGGTGGCTATCACCGGCGACAATCTTCAAGTTACATTAGGGCTCGATGCCAAGTCTATCTCTGAAGTGGTAGTCGTAGGTTATGGTACCCAGCGTAAGACAGAAGTGACTGGTAACATCAGTTCTATCAAAGGTGGTGCTGTCGCTGAAATGCCTATTCAAAGCTTTGAAGCTGGCTTGGGTGGCCGTGCTACCGGCGTACAAATTTCTGTACCTAACGGTGTGGTAAACAACCCGCCTGTATTCCGTATCAGAGGTGTTAACTCACTTTCTCTGAGTGCTTATCCACTGATTATCATTGATGGTGTTCCCACCTTTACAGGTGACCAGGGTGCTACCAACGCGCCACTGAACCCACTTGCCAGTGTTAATCCTGCGGATATTCAATCTATCGAAATTGCTAAAGACGCTGCTGCCACTGCGATCTATGGTAGCCGCGCTGCCAATGGTGTAGTATTCATCACTACCAAAAAAGGTAAACAAGGAAAAGCTAAATTCAATTACGATGGCTGGGTAGGTTGGACCAACCCCACCCGTTTGCCAAAACTGCTCAATGCAAAAGAATACATTGAGATCAAAAATGAAGGTATTCTGAATAGAAACCCTTCTGCCACAAACCTATATGTGCCTAATACCGATGCCAACGGTAACATGATTGACACAAAATGGTACGATGTTGTTTATCGTCACAACGCCTTCTCTCAGAGCCATAGCTTCAATGCTTCCGGCGGTACTGAAAACACCAGCTACTATTTATCCGGCGGTTATACCAGACAAGAAGGTATTCTTCGCCGCAATGATTTTGGCCGTAAAAACATGCTCGTTAATGTGGATCAGAAAGTAGGTAAGATCTTATCTATCGGTACCAAACTTTCCTACAGTAATGAAGAGAGTTTGATCTCTGGTTCATCTGGCTCACTGGAAGGGGAAGCGTTTAGCTCCGGAGGCTTGGCCCGTCTGGCTTTCCTGACTTCACCGATCACGCCAGCCTATAAAAATGACGGTACTTACAACGTTACATCGAGTGGTACTATCAGCGGTATCAACAACTCTAACTCAGTAGGTATCTACAACCCGAAAGTATTGTTGGATCTGGATCATTCCAATACAGAATCCAATCACCTCCAAGGTTCCGTATATGCGCAACTGAAACCTTTTGAGTGGATGACCCTGAGAACTGTTTACGGTATCGACTATATGTTAATGAACAACGATATCTATCGTAACAATATCAGTGGTGATGGCGCCTCTCCCAAAGGGGATGCATTCAGCATCTATACGCAACTGAAAAGATGGGTATGGACCAACACCATGCAATTGGATAAAACCTTTGGTGATCACAACTTCAACCTGTTAGCAGGTCTGGAGCAACAGCGTGATACCCGTCAACGTTATGGCCTGGAAAGACAATTCCAATCCGATAACTATTTCAATAATACAGCAGGTGGATGGTTGATAGACCTCTCTTCGGGCTTGCTGCGCAGAGAAAACTACTTGGTATCTGGATTTAGCCGTCTGAACTATAACTACAAAGAGAAATATTTCCTGAGTGGTAATATCCGTCAGGATCAATACTCCGCGTTGGCGCCAGGACATAAGAAAGGTGTGTTCTTCGGCTTCTCTGGAGGATGGGAAGTGTCCAAAGAGAAATTCTTTGAGGAAGGTTCTCTGGGTAAAATCTTCAGCAACTTCAAACTGAGAGGAAGTTATGGTAAAGTGGGTAATATGTCAGGATTGGGAGATTACGACTTCATGTTCCTGTACCACCCATTGTTGTATGGTGGTAACAACGCAATGTATTTCAACCAGAGCGGTAACAGAGATCTGGGTTGGGAACAGAGTAAGAAAACAGATGTGGGGATTAACTTCGGTATCCTGAAAAACAGAGTGAACTTCGAATTCGCTTATTATTACAATAACATAGATGGTTTGATCCTCTATCTGACACATGCCCCGTCAGCAGGTTTGCCTTCTAACATTCCTGCGAACGTGGGTTCTATGTTCAACAGGGGGCTGGAAGCATCTGTAAACGCCACTGTACTGGATAAAGGCGCATTTAGCTGGAACTCTAGTTTCAACTTCACCTACAATAAAAACCAGATCACCTCACTCATTGATGGTATCACAGAAATTCCAATGACCACCAGTGGCCTGGAACAGACCTCCATTAACAAAGTAGGTTATCCAGTAGGTATGATTTACTGCGTACCTGCGGGTGGTGTAGATCCTGCTACCGGTAGACGTATTCTCTACAATCCTGCTGGCGAAGCAGAAATTTACAATCCTATCAATGGCGCCTATACGTACCTGGATGGTAAACCTGCACAATCCCTCGGTGCTAAGACTGCACAGCCTTATGCCAACACCAATCCTCGGTTCCTGGGCGGTTTTGAAAACACCTTCCGTTATAAAGGATTTGAACTGAATATTATGTTGACTTATCAGGCTGGCTTCTCTGTATACTATGGTTCCAATGCCGGTTTGAGAGACCAACGTTATTGGAATAACAGTACGGATGTGTTGAGAAGATGGAAGAAACCAGGGGATGTTACCGATATCCCTCAGTTGATTAATGGTGATAACGTATCTAACGGTTCCGCCTATGCGATTTCCACCAACGTATTCAAAGGTGATTTCGTGAAACTGCGTACCATTGGTCTGAGCTACAATCTTCCTTCCCAGGTTACCAAACTGGCACATATCAGCGGCGCCAGAGTATACGCGCAAGGTCAGAACCTGGCTATCTGGACCAAATATCCAGGACCAGATCCGGAAGTATCCTCCAATGGTAACAATCCATCCGGTCAGGGTATTGACCGTAACACACTGGCCAATGGTCGTACTGTTACTGTGGGCGTAAATATTAACTTCTAAACCGAATGAAGATGAAAAAAATCAGCGTATATACATTACTGTTAGCGATGGGGATTTCTGCCGGTTGTCAGAAGAGTCTGTTGAATCCGCTCCCAGCTTCAGATATGCCCGACTATATCGTATTTGACAATGCTGATCGTATTGCCAGCCAGTTGAATGGTATGTACACCGTGATGAAAAACGGTAAGTTCCTGGGTGGAAAATTCCAGATCGCCAATGAAGTGAGGGGAGAAGATTATAACAATGAATTATCCAATAACGTTACCTTACAAGCTACCTGGAAACGCATTGTAGGTAATGAAGTACAGGAAGTGAAAGAAATCTGGAGCCAGGCTTATTTCACGATCAACAATGCCAACCTATTTATGGATGGCATGAAAGCTAAAGGCACCAAAGTAGTAGGTGATTCCTTGTCTAAAATTTATATTGGAGAAGCAAAGTTTGTTAGAGCATTGTCTTACTTCTGTTTGCAGCAGTTATATGCACGTCCTTACTGGGATGGCAATGGCGCAAAACCAGGAATGATCCTTTATACACAAGGTCATACAGAGAGAGGCAATTATAACAAAGCAAGAAACACGACTGCTGAAGTATATGCACAGATCCTGCAGGATCTGAACGATGCAGAAGCTGCGCTGCCTAAAACAGCGCCAGGAACGGCTGCTGGTACCACGCATGCCAACTGGTATTCTGTGATTGCCTTGAAAACAAGGGTATACCTGTATATGGGGCAATACGCGAACGTGTTGACAGAAGCAGCGAAAATTGTAAGTGCTACGGCACCTTTCGTATCTCCTGGAGGACATGCACTGGTGGCGGATATCAATAAAGTGTATTCCGCGCCTTACACTTCTGTGGAATCTATGTTCTCATTGCCGTTTACAGGTACTTCCGGAGACTATCCAGGTACACAAACGCAACTGGGTTACTACTTTACGCCAAAGTCGCTGCCATTGCAGGGTAACGGAGAGTATTCGCTCTTATCTACTGGTATCATCTCTGATTCCAGTTGGAAATCTACCACCGATGCCAGAAGGAAACTGTTAACTAAAGTAGGTTCCAAATACTACATGACTAAGTTCGCAGGACCTCCTCCATTCACCGACTGGGCGCCGATTATCCGGTATGCAGAAGTACTGTTGAACTATGCGGAAGCAAAAGTACGTGTATCCAACAGCGTAGATGCAGGAGCCATCGCATTACTGAATGCAGTACGTCAGCGTAGCGATGCTACTGTAACCTTTGCTGTGACCGACTTTGCTTCACCGCAAGCATTAATTGATCAAATTCTGAAAGAAAAACATATTGAATTACTCGGAGAAGGATTCAGGAGTATGGAAGTAACGAGGACTGGCGCCACATTCGCTGCCAGAGCCACTTATGTGGCAGTGCCTCCAACCGCTTCCAACTACATCTGGCCTATATCTTCCGATGAGCTGGTGTACAACAAACTTTGTGTGGATAACCAGTAGCAACTTTGTTTCCTCTTTGTAGCGGCGTGGCATTTTCCAATGCTGGTCTTATCATAAGCAATAATGGAGTCCCTCTCTTCCCAAGGGAGGGACATTCATTTTTTCATACAACGCTTACAGGCACGGTAGCCCATCGATAAGGCCTCGTCTTCCGAAACAAAAAATACGCGGTTAACAGTTTTCATTCTTTTTCCCGAACTACATTGCAGGGTCCCATAAATTTTTAGTTTACGATTCCCCCCGAAACGTATTTCACCTTTCTTTATAGCCGCCAGCAAGGCTTTGCTGCGGGCAAAGGTAGTAGCGCCTAATTGTTCGTGATAAATCATGGTCTTATTGCTCGGTGTGTGTATTAGCCGCTTCCCATCCCAACATAGCGGATTTCCTGACATCACCCCAATGATACTGACCCGTTTCGCCGGTGGCTTTGATCACACGATGGCAAGGAATCAGGAAGGCTACTGGATTACTACCCACCGCAGAACCAACAGCCCTAGCTGCTTTGGGGTGTTGGATCTTTTCAGCAAGTTGAGAATAAGTAGTGATATTACCCATGGGCACTTTCAACAATGCCTCCCATACTTTAATCTGGAAAGGAGTGGCTTTCAGATGCAATTTGATTTCAGATAATCGGGACCAATCATGCGTAAAAATAAACAATGCATTCTGTTGCATCATATCCGTCATTTGGCGAAAAGTGGCTGCAGGAAAGAGCGCATGGAGTTCTGCCAACGCTGCGGTTTCATCATCCGCAAAGGCCATATAGCAGATACCTTTGGCGGTACTGGCAACAATCATATTACCGAAAGGACTTTCCGCAAAACTGTAATTGATATGGAGGGCTTTACCACCGTTTTTGAATTCTCCTGGCGTCATGCTTTCGATGTTCACGAAGAGGTCGTGCAGCCGACTAGGGCCAGACAGGCCCGCTTCGAAGGCCGCATCCATGATGGAAGTATCTGGCTGTCGAAGCATAGATTTCGCGTAGTCCAGCGTGAGATATTGTAGGAATTTTTTGGGAGACACGCCTGCCCATTCTGCAAATACCCTTTGAAAATGGAAGGGGCTTAAATGTGCAGCAGCAGCTATTTTTTCCAGATCCGGTTGTTCCCGGAAATGGTCTTTTATGTACTGAATGGCCGTGGCCACTTTTTCGTAATTGTTCATATCTACTGTTTTATACAAAATTACCACCAGTAAAGGGAGGAGAAAACCCGGAACTTGCGCTTTTCATCTATATAATATTTCCGGATATGAGATTTTTTTGTAGATTTCCGAAGATAAAGGAAGCAAATCACTAACTAAACCCATTGGAATGAAAATTAACAAGAGCGTAGCTATTATTGCTGCCGCACTAATTACAGCAGGTTCGCTGTGCTCTCTCACACTGCCACCTAAGCAGGAGAAGCCAAAAAACCTCAAAGTACTCCCAAAAGATATTGGACACGAAGAACTGATAGTTGTT
This sequence comes from Chitinophaga sp., assembly GCF_019236475.1. Classification (GTDB taxonomy): domain Bacteria; phylum Bacteroidota; class Bacteroidia; order Chitinophagales; family Chitinophagaceae; genus Chitinophaga. The sequence goes on along the minus strand of NZ_JAFAIX010000013.1, from coordinate 380,577 downwards.
ATGCGTGGCTTCAATACTTCACTGGGCGTAAAATGTAATTTCTGTCATGCGCCTTCCAAGGATGACGCCAAACACCTGGACTTCGCCAGCGATGACAATCCACACAAAGACGTTGCGCGAGATATGATGCGCATGGCCGACACCATCAACAAGCAATTCTTCAAAGGTAGTCAACAAATGACTGTTACCTGCTACACTTGTCACCACGGTAACAAGGAACCGTTAAGCCAACCATCTGACTCAGCAGCGAAACAAATCTCTGCTCCGCCACCACCACCCGCGAACAACAAGTAAAAAAACATTCAGCAGGCCTTCTTAAGGATGGCCTGCAGTTTTTAACATTCCAGATATCGGAAAAGATGTATCTTTGCTGCCGTCTTCTGAGAATAAAGCATTATATCCGAAAAACTTGCTCTCCTCATTGGTCATATTTACAGGAACACGTTCTGTAACTCATTCATAACAGACCAGATAAACTTTCAATTATTTTATAATAAGCGCATCCGGTCACCCCGAAGCATATACGACACCAGCCAGTAACCCGTTGGCAGCAGTGTAACAATACCGGGCTTAAAATACTAAACATGCAATTTGAGCAATTAGGGCTAATTGCGCCTATTTTAAAAGCAATCAAAGCCGAAGGCTATACAACCCCAACGCCGATTCAAGAGCAGTCAATTCCCATCGTATTAAAGGGTAAGGATTTATTAGGATGTGCCCAAACAGGCACCGGTAAAACCGCCGCTTTTGCCATTCCGATTCTTCAGCAATTACATAAAGAGGATGCACCCGCACAAGGATACAAGCATATACGTGCCCTCATCCTGACGCCTACACGCGAACTAGCCTCCCAGATTGGCGATAGCTTCAAAGCGTATGGCCGTCATACAGGACTGAAGCACGACGTGATTTTTGGTGGTGTGCCACAACATAAACAAGTCATCTCCCTACGTAATGGTACAGACATCCTGATTGCGACGCCTGGTCGTTTACTGGACTTAATGAACCAGGGATATGTTTATCTCAGTCACCTCGAAATATTTGTACTGGATGAAGCCGACCGTATGTTGGATATGGGCTTTATCAACGATATCAAAAAAGTGATCCAGGAATTGCCTTCAGAGCGTCAAACGCTTTTCTTCTCGGCCACCATGCCACCGAAGATTGCGCAGTTGGCTAATTCCATGTTATATAAGCCTGAAAAGGTAACTGTGACACCAGTTTCATCTACCGCAGAACGCGTAGAACAGGGCGTGTACTATATCCGTAAGAAAGATAAACAAGCCTTGTTAGAAATGATCCTGAAAAATAAGCAAATCGATCGCACCATTGTATTTACGCAAACAAAACATGGCGCAGACAGAATTGCTAAAAACTTGAAGAAACGTGGTATCAACGCAGATGCGCTGCATGGGGATAAGTCGCAGTCGGCTCGTGAGATTGCCCTTACCAGCTTCAAGAGCGGTCGCTTAAGGGTATTGGTAGCTACTGATATTGCGGCTAGAGGTATTGATGTGGATGCATTAGAACATGTGATCAACTATGATCTGCCGAATGTACCAGAAACCTATGTACATCGTATTGGTCGTACAGGTAGGGCGGGTGCTTCCGGTATTGCGCTCTCTTTCTGCGATACAGAAGAAAGGGATTATCTGAAAAGTATTAGTCGCCTAACTAAACAGGAGATCACTGTACTAAAACATCCGTTTGAAGAGGCCGCGTTGATAGAGGCCAGGAATGCGAATCCTGACAGTCCGCGTCCGGAGCCGCGCCGTCCTAAACCAAGGAATATGCATAAGAAGCGCAATCAGCAAGATAAGCGCAATAAGATAGATTTTTAATCAATATATTTTTAGAGAGACCCCGCCACGCGGGGTTTTTTTATACCGCTATCTGCGTGGAATTGCGGATAATCATATTTGATTTTATTACCGTATTCTGTTCCCACTGTTTTCCTTTTCTTTTTTCCAGCATGTGGAAAAGTACAGTAGCTGCACTTTTTCCCATATCGAACGCTGGTTGGATAATGGTGGTCAACGAGGGATTTAGCAGGCTAGCGGTTTCCAGGTTAGAAAAGCTGAGGATCTTCACATCGTTAGGAATAGACAATCCTACTTCTGCACAGGCATGATAGCTGGTAATGGCCAGCTTTTCCACAGAGGCGAAAATGCCATCTGGTTGTTCATCGCGTAACAATTGACAAATCCGTTCATAGTTTTGATGGGTATCGTTATTACAAGGAATCATCATGGTACGCATACCGGTTGGCTTATCTTGTATGGCATGATTAAATCCGTGCATACGTTTGCAATCGATAGACAGATGTGGGGAGATAGAGAGATACGCGATCTTCTTGCATCCCACATCCATGAGGTGGCGGGTGGCTTGGCGGGCGCTTTCAAAATCGTCTGTAGTGACAGTAGGTGCGTTGAGGGTATCGCAAATTCTGTCGAAGAAAACGATGGGCAAGCCCTGTTCCATCACAGGTTCCAGATGATGCGTGCTACTCGTAGTGCCTGTCAACGACATCAGGATGCCATCTACTCTTCCACCTAGCAGATGCTGAATAACTTCCGCTTCTTTCTGTTGGTTCTCGTGCGTGAAATAAATGAGCACATGATAGTTCTTTTCCTGTGCAATGGCTTCAATCCCATTGATAACATGAGAAAAGAAGTTATTTGATATCTCCGGGATAATCACGGCGATGGTTTTGCTGCGCTGCTTTCGCAGACTACTAGCATAATGGTTTGGTTGATAGTTTAATTGCTTCGCTAATGCTGTGACCTTCTGTTTAGTTTCCGGACTGATTTCATAACTATCCATCAATGCCCTGGAAACAGTGGAAATAGCCAGGTTCAACTCTCTAGCCAGCATTTTAATGGTAACAGTACTCATAATTCTTGACCAGTTTTTCTATCTCGTGGAGTGGTACTAAATTACCAAAAAATGGCATTTTATGCAAACGTTTCCGTAGAATTTTCTGAAAGCGACCCTAATCTCTTCTACATTTACGAGAACTGGTACAAGAAAGGAAACAATCAACATCTAAATCGCACCACTAATTCTATTATTATGGCCGCCCGTAAATTCCTACTGATCGTTATGATGCTGTTTGGCGTGCTTTCCACGCAGGCCCAAACACGAAAACTGACAGGTAAAGTGACAGGATCAGATCATGCACCCTTACCTGGTGTTACCATCCAGGTAATGGGTAGTAAAATCGCCACCGTGACTACTCCTGAAGGTACTTTTATTTTGAATATCCCTTCCGGCTCCAAACCTGTGCTACGCGTATCTTATATCGGTTATGAACCGATGGAGTATATGCCTGAAGGTGATAACGTAACAATTACGCTTAAAGAGGCAGTAAAATCCCTCAGCGATGTAGTGGTAGTGGGTTATGGTACTACCAAACGTAAAGACCTCACCGGTTCCGTTAGTTCCATTCCTATCGCCAACACAGAAAAATCTCCCGTATTCGGCACCAGCCAATTGCTGCAAGGACAAGTGAGTGGGGTACAAGTGACACAAACCAACGCGCAACCCGGTTCCAGCTTTACGGTACGTATCCGTGGTACAAATTCCATCACTGCCAGCAGCGATCCGCTATACGTAATAGATGGCTACGCCGGCGCTGATATTACCACCATCAATCCAAGCGATATCCTCTCCATGGACGTACTCAAAGATGCCTCTGCTACAGCGATTTATGGTAGTCGCGGTGCAAACGGTGTGGTGATCATCACCACGAAGCAAGGTTCCGCCGGCCGTAACAACGTAACGGTAGAAGCTTACCACGGCTGGCAACAGATTTCCAAGAAGCTGAAAATGATGGATGCCAAACAGTTTGCGCAATACCTCAATACCGTACTGGCCTATCAAGGCAAACCCGCTGCCTATACCCAACAAGGTATCGACACATTAGGGAAAGGTACCGATTGGCAGGATGAAATCTTCCGCGTAGCACCGATCACTAACGCGAACGTTTCCTTCTCTGGTGGTAACGAAGGAACTAAATATTTCCTCGGCGCTAGCTACTTCGACCAAGATGGTATCATCATCAATTCAGGTTACAAAAGAGGAACGGTAAGATTTAATCTCACCCGCGATATCAGCAAGAAATTAAGAATCGGCTTCAACTCTTCTACTTCCTATACACTACAGAAATTAGCGAATGTCAATACCAGTGGCGGCGCTGGCGGTGGTACACTGCTAGATGCATTGCGTATCAGTCCTATAGGTCCAGTTAAAGATGCTAACGGTAATTATACTTTTATTGGCGCTAATCCTGAATATCTCTCTCAAATTGGTAACCCAGTAGCGGCAGCCATGTTGAATACAGATAAACAACGCGATCTCAGGGTGTTTGCCAATATCTACGGAGAATATGAAATTGTTCCTGGGCTGAAACTCAGATCCAGCTTAGGTGCAGACTATAAAGATACTAGGGAGAAAATCTTCCGTCCTACCACCACTTATCTTGGTTCTCAGACAAACGGCTTTGCTTCCATTGAAGCACGTAGTAGTTACAACTGGCTGACAGAGCATACTTTGACCTATGATAAAGCGATCAATAAGAACAACGCTATTACTGCCGTTGGTGGTTACACTTATCAGACATGGTTGGATGATGGATCGATCAATACCATCAATAACTTGACTTCCAATAAGTATGGTACGGACAATATGAACGTGGGTACACCAGTGCCTACGCAGGTTTTGCCTGTTCCCCGTGTGATGGAATCTTTCCTGGCAAGGATCAACTATCGCCTCATGGATAAGTACCTCTTTACTTTCAGTTGGCGCGCAGATGGTTCCTCTGTTTTCGGGCCTAACAAGAAATGGGGTTATTTCCCATCCGGTGCATTTGCATGGAGAGTATCCGACGAAAAATGGCTGAAGAATATTCCACAGATTAGTGATTTGAAAGCGCGTTTGAGCTATGGCGCTGTGGGTAACCAGAATATTCCTCCCTATTTATCACTCACCCAGTATACTACTAATACCTATGTGTTGAACGGTGGCCGTGTAGTAGGCGTAGCAGCCAATAACATCGCCAATCCGGACCTGGGCTGGGAAACCACCAAAGCATTTGATTTTGGGATTGACCTGGGCCTCTGGAAGAACCGTGTCTCCATAACAGCAGATTACTACAACAAACAAACCACTGATCTGCTCTTTGGAACTACCATTCCATCTACTTCCGGCTTCACTACTGTGATGGCTAATATTGGCGCTGTGCAGAACACTGGTTTTGAATTTGCGATCAATACCGTAAATGTCAACACTGCAAAAGTGCATTGGAATACCAGCTTCAATATTTCTGCCAACAAGAATAAGATTAAGAGTCTTGGTAACATTGATTATCAACCTAGTGGAAACGTTAGTTCCAGCGTATTTCCTGGCGGACAAAATTCCGGTATCCTGAAAGTGGGCGAGTCGATCGGTTCTTTCTACGGTTATCAGTTTGGCGGCATCTGGCAATCTGTTGAACAGATCAAAGCCAGTGGTACCAAGCAAAACGTGAAACCTGGCGATCCTATCTACATCGATCAGAATGGCGATAGCGCGCTGACAGCGGATAAAGACAGGGTGATCATCGGTCATGCATTACCTAAATTCACTTATGGCTTTATCAGTAATCTGACGTATGGTCGTTGGGGACTGAATGTATTCCTGCAAGGTGTACAAGGACAAGACATCCTGAATGTGAGTAAAATTGAAATGGAAAATGGTGCCGTGTTTAGCAACAAATTTGCTTATGTAGCAACAGACAGTTGGCATGGACCAGGCACCAGCAATACTTTGCCAGCCATTGGTAGTGGATTGCGTAGAGCGTCTAACATCACCAGTGATATCGTTGAAAATGGTAGCTTCCTGCGTATTAAAACAGTAACGTTGTCGTATAACCTGCCGCTGGACAAGATCACCCGCAATGTGTTTAAAACTGCCAATGTATACGCTACTGTTCAGAACCTGTACACATTCACCCATTATTCTGGTTACGATCCAGAGGTAAATACTTATTCTAATTCAAATGGTAACTATACCTCTCTCAATATCGACTACAATCCTTATCCGAATATCAGGACCTATTTGGTAGGTGTTAAGTTTGGATTTTAATTTTCGTAATCAGTGAAAAACGATCATGATGAAAAAGAATATCTCTATCATATTTTTAGCGGCCACACTCGGTTTAGGGGCATGTAAGAAATCACTGGATGAAACGCCAAAAGGGTTCCTGACACCAGACAATGCCTTCCAGGACGCATCCGACGCACAAACAGCCGTAAATGGGTTGCTTAGCCAACTGCAGCCACAGGCCTATTATCAGCGTACTATTTACATCATTACGGAATGTTCCACAGATGGATTGATGCCGATCACCGGACAAACGCCGGAACGTACCGAAATGTATAACCTAACTTATACCGCCGGAAATGCCGAAATAAAAAACTGGTGGCAAAATAGTTATAAATTGATTAGTCGTGCAAACGATATCATTGCCAACGTTCCTAAAATTTCCATGGACGCCACACAGCAGAAAAACCTGTTGGGCAATGCTTATTTCCTGCGCGGGATGGCTTATTTCGACCTGGTGAGAAGTTTCGGAGATGTGCCACTGTTGCTGAGTACCGTATCTGGTTTGAATGATCCGAATATCAGGCCAACACGTACCGCTGCTGCCACAGTATACAAACAGGTGATTGCAGATTTGCAATATGCAGAAGCCAACTGTTTTCCGGAGAACAAAATCACATTGAAGGGAATGGTGTCTTCCGGCGCTGCATCTGCAATGCTGGCAAGGGTTTATCTACAACGCAACAGTACTGCCTGGAAAGAAGCCACTGATAATCAGAATGCACTGGATGAATGTAATAAAGTCATCAATTCTGGATTGTACAAGTTGTTGGACAACTACAAGGATATCTTCGATTGTGATAAGAAAAATGGTCCGGAGCATATTTTCTCCGTACAATTTGGTTCGAATGGTACCGGTACCACGCAGAATATCATTGTGCGTATGTTCTCGCCAGCGGGCCTTGGTGGCTCCGGTTCCTTCCTGGCTAGTCCCTATTTCTATCAGCAGGGCTACTATGGTACAGACGATGTACGTAAAAGCTGGAACCTGTCTAATTCCGATGGAACAGCTACGCCAGTATCTCCTTATATCGCTAAATACCGCGATCCACAATGGGTGAAAGGTAGTAACAATGCTCGTAACAACTGGATTGTGCTGCGTTACGCTGATGTATTGATGATGCAGTCGGAAGCCATGAATAACCTGAACCCTGCGGATCCATCCAAATTCAACGGATTGAATCAGGTACGTCAGCGTGCAGGCCTGAAAGCAGCTTCCTACCAACTGGATCTGACCAATACGCCTACACCAGATGCCTTTGTGGATACCCTCGTGAAAGACAGAGCGCGTGAATTGTGTGTAGAAGGCCATCGCCGTTGGGATCTGATCCGTTTGGGCAGATACAAACAAATCGAACAACAATTGGGTAATACCCTGAAGGATTACCAGTTGTTATTCCCGCTTCCACAATCGGAACTGGATGCAAATCCTAACCTGAAACAGAACCCGCTTTACCCATAAGGAAGACAAAATACTTCTGCCTGTCGAAAAATAAAATCCTTGGGCAGTTATTCATCAAATTTGCCCAAAGGAAATCCAGGCAAAAAGCTCTTGCCTGTTGTCCCTGCCCAGCGGGCAGGGACAACGAAAAAAATAAAAACGGGAAATGACGTCGTCAGACGTCATTTCCCGTTTTTGCTACCGCTTCTTTTTTACTTAATTTGAGCAACTATTTGAAAATAGATCATGATAAGATTGTGCATTTGCCTTGCCTCTCGTATGGATATGTAGTTTATATTGCTATTTTTTTGAAATTGACCCTTAATTAAAGATGGATACCCGAGCCAACAAATTGAGTGAATTGATCCGTACACGACCTGCGATGTTCATAGGAAATCTGAAATTCACCGGTTTTGCCAACATGCTAGAATTTGTGTTGGAAGAGATGTTAACAGAGATCAACTTAGAGACGACCATAGAGATTGAATTCCTGCAATCGAACACCATCCGGTTACATGCTCGCCATGTGAATACTTCCGGGTTAATGAACTGTATCTTTCACTTGGATCATGCAGATATGCAACAGACGGATTCGCTGCCTGTAGCTATTCTCATTTCCTTATCTGTAGCCGCTGAAATTGAAGTACATCATCAAGAGGAGGTATATACGTTAGACAGTAAACAAGGTGATTATATTCTGAATAAAGCGCCTGGTAAAGGAAATGCAGGTACGCTCTTAGTGGAGTTCACGCCTGATCCGCTGATATTCCATGATTTCGAGGCAGATTATGAGCAAACCAATGTACTGTTACAGAAAATTGCCTGTTTATATCCCGGTGTGAAGATTATATCATCCGACCTCCGGGGAGATCACTGCCGAAATGTGTTTCATTATCCCCAAGGGATCACCAGGCTACTGGACAATGCGATTGCCACGCATCCTCATGCCAGCCCGTTTTTTAGGCTGGATTTGAAAGCAGTGATCCGCGACTATGCCTACCAGGTGAGTTTCTGTTATCAGCCGTTATGGATAACTACTTCCTACGTTCGTTCCTTTGCCAACCACTATGAGTTATTCCTGGGCGGCTCCTTGATAGAAGGCGTGCAGGAAGGCATCATCATGGCGATTCGGGATGCTGCGGCTAAAGCTAAAACCAAGATTCGCATTAGTAAAAGAAAACTCCTGGAAAGCATGGTGGTAATAGCGGCAGTACGTGGAAAAGAATTTGAGCTTACTGGCCCTGGTAAATGGAAGTTGGACGCTCCTGCCTTAAAGATGGATATAAAGCGATATGTGTTCGCCGAGGTAGCCCGTTATCTTTCCCTGCATGCGGAAGACAGGAATAGGGTGATCCTGAACTTTGCTGATGAATTTGAATAACCTGCGGAAATTCCTGAAAACAAACATTCTCTGAAAAAGAAAATATCGATTATTACTTTTGTGCGTTGATGTTAAAATCCGCAGTCAGTGAATAAAAAATATTACATAATCGATTTCGACAGTACTTTCACGCAGGTGGAAGCCCTGGACGAGCTCGCACGTATTTCCTTGCAAGATCATCCGGAAAGAGAGCAGATATATAAAAAAATTGAAGACCTCACCAACCTGGCCATGGAAGGGAAACTTTCTTTTAGGGAAAGTCTTGCTGGCCGTGTAAAGCTGCTAGAAGCGAACCGCGACCACTTAAAGCTGTTGGTAAAGCATCTGAAGAAGCTCGTGTCTCCCTCCTTTGCCCGCAACAAAAAATTTTTCCAGCAACATGCCGATGATGTATTGATTGTATCGGGTGGATTCAAGGAGTTTATTACTCCGGTGGTAAGGCCTTATCATATCAGTAAGGAAAATATATATGCCAACACCTTTGTGTTTGATAAATCCGGGAAAATTGTAGGCTACGATGAAGCGAACCCGTTATCCAATGAAGGCGGAAAAGTAAAGCTGCTGAAGGAATTGCAGTTGCAAGGAGAAATTCATGGCATCGGCGATGGCTACTCGGATTTTCAGTTGAAGGAATTCGGCATGATTAAAAAGTTTTACGCCTTTACAGAAAATATTTCCAGGAAATCTGTGGTAGAGAAAGCGGATCACGTTACACCGAGTTTGGATGAATTTCTTTATCTCAATAATCTGCCTGCTGCCATTTCTTATCCTAAAAACCGTATTCACTGTGTCGTAACCGAAGAAGTGCCGGATACGATCGTTAAGGAGTTGAAGAAAGAAGGGTATACGGTGAAGCAGGTAGAGCAACTGGACACTACTAATATTGCGAAAGCAAGCATCGTAGTAGCAGGAGGGAAGGAGAAAATAAATGAAACATTACTGGCAGCCGCTAAGAAACTCAAACTGATCGCCTATTTGGGCAATGCTGCCAAACATGTGCCAGTAGAGCTTTGTACTGCACATGGTATCATTGTATTTGACGATATTAATAAACCATCTTCGGTACTCAAACGTATCACTGGCTTTATCAATAACGGCGATAGTTTTAAAAGTCTGAATTTCCCTAATATACAATTGCCGGAAGTGAGTGATGTACATCGTTGCATTCATATTCACCGCAATGTACCGGGCGTACTGGCGAATATCAACCAGGTGTTTGCAGATCACCGTATTAATATCGTTTCACAATACCTAATGACCAACAAACAGATTGGGTATGTGATGGCAGATATTCATGCAGACTATGACAAGCAACTGCTGAAAGCTTTGAAAGGAATTGACAATACCATAAGTTTTAGGGTATTGTACTAAAGAAAAAAGGTTGTCTCTGCGGAGACAACCTTTTTTCTTTTATGCGTTTCTTTTGCAGACATAACTGATACCGGAAATTTGTAGGTTGTTGACCTTTTTGATCCCTGTAGATTCCGCGAAAGTGTAAACAATATGATAGTTATTAGTACGGAGCGTTTGCTCGAATAACTCTCTCTTGAGGCTCGTATGTGGATAACGCACAATCTTTTCCGTGAAAGCATCTGGCAGTGTGCTACCGCTGCCATGCCAACTGAGTGGAGATGATTGTATACTAATGATATTAAATGTTTCTTCAGAAAGACTCTGGCGGTTAAACACCAGGTAATCCGCTTGTACCTTACAAAGATCCGTTACTGTTTGCTGTGGATCTGGCGTGTATTGAATGGTACCGGAAGTAAACACGATATTCACCTTGTTGGCTATTTCCAGTGCTTTTTCCAGGGAGGAAACAAAGAACAGTTCTTGGGTTTGATTCGCCTGCATGGCTGCTGTCATAGCGGGTGTTTCCACTACAATCCATTTCATTTTTATAAAGGAAGAAAGCAGGAGTCGGGTAGTATGATAGTAATCACCATCGCCACCACCAAAATCAATTACTGTAATAGGCGTATCAGGTTGTTGTATATATATTTTGTTTGCCAGTTCCAGGATCGCGAGGGCGCCTGGATTGATAGGCTTATGGTTTGATACAAGGTTATTTGCCTTACTGGCAACAAGATGCACAATTTCTTTATTCTCGTATAATTTATCGCTGCAGTTGGCGGAAGCCTCTGCATAGGATTGATAAATCTTTTCTTTGAGAAATTTTTTCCTAAGCTTATAGGATAAAACGGCGAAGTTCATTGATGCAGATAATTATGATCTTTTGTATATATAACTGGTTCCCTTTACGTTATAGTTATTTACTCTTTTGACACCTGTGCCTTCGTCGAAGGTATAGAGCAGTTGATATTTCGTATTTTTTAATTGATCTTCAAATCTGGAACGCTGAATGCTGGTATAAGGATATTTAATAATTTTCTCCTTAAAGTTTTCTGGCAGTTTAGTGCTGCCATGCCAGCTAAGCAGGGAGGTTTGGATGCTGATGATATCAAAGTTTTCTAGGGAAAGGCTTTGGCGGTGAAATACCATATAGTTACTATTGGTATTGCAGAGCATTTCAATGGTTTGATATGGATCAGGCATCACTTGCAGTGTACCGGAAGTGAAGAGGATATCTAGTTTGTTATCGACGAGGGACATTGCTTTTTCAATCGTATCAGCAAAGAAGAGTTCTTTTGTTTGATAAGGTTGTAGCACTTGTGCCATCGCCGGGGTTTCTACTACTACCCATTTCAGTTGAACGTCATTATTGAGCACTCTGCGGGTGTTATAGTAGTAATCGCCATTGCCGCCCCCGAAGTCTATCACTGTTACTAGTTTACCAGGATATTCGATGAGATGTCGGGAGATGACATCTGCAAGGGCCAGGCAGCCAGGATTTAGTGGCTTGGAAGTGGGGGTTGTAAAGGAATTATCTTTTGCTTTATCAGCCAGCAATTGTACGATGGCGTTATCTTCATAAAGCGATCGTTTACATTTTTCGGCAGCTTCCGCATAAGTGTTGTATGTTTTTTCCTTTAATATGCGATTATTGAATTTCTTTCGCAGATGAAAGGAAATAGTGGTCAGATTCATATAATGGCGAAACGGTTAGATGAATGGTTTAGCATTACTCGGCTTAGGCTCCTTTACACATTCTCGGACGATACAGTACGCGTTAAGTAAAGTGGAAAGTTATCCCGTTTTTAAATGCTATGCAAAATTACTTTAATAAATTCATCTAGAAAAGGGAAGGTGGGTTAAAACAAAAAAGCCTCTTATCATACGATATAAGAAGCTTTTAAACAGTGGGCAGGATAGGATTCGAACCTATGAAGTCGTAGACAGCGGATTTACAGTCCGCCCCATTTGGCCGCTCTGGAACCTGCCCAATAAATTAAGAATAAAAAAAGGAATGGACCTTATGTCCATTCCTCTGAAAAGTTTGCGGACCAGACGGGACTCGAACCCGCGACCTCCGCCGTGACAGGGCGGCATTCTAACCAACTGAACTACTGATCCTCAATACTGGTGGCCGTTTGGGCCATTTGAGTTCCCCGTTTGGGGTTGCAAATATAGCAACATTATTTTCAATTCACCAAAAATATTTTGAGAAAATAAAAATATTCGCATTTTTACGTCATCTTCCGATATAAATTTTTGATACCTATGACTTCCGGATTCACTGTGATTATACTGATACTCATCACTGCTATCCTCTCCTGGATGGGGTTTCGCAATCCTGCTTTTTTGAATAAACAGATTTTCGAAATAGAGCAGGTGCGCAAAAACAAACGCTATAGCCGCATTATTTCTTCCGGATTTGTACATGTCAATTGGTGGCAGTTGCTGCTAAACATGTATTCCCTGTACTTTTTCGGCACGCATCTCTCTTCGGTAATACTGGAACCCCTAGTACTGCTTATTTATTTTGTAAGCTTGGCTGGAGGGAATCTCATTGCATTATACCTGCATCGTCATCACGATGATTATAGCAGCTTAGGCGCCAATGGTGCTGTTGCTGGTGTGATGTTCACGGCATTAGCACTTAGTCCTGGTATGGAAGTGGATATGTTGGGATTGTTTGCTATCCCTGGATGGATATATGCTATTGGTTATATTCTCCTTTCACTCTATGCCATTCGATCCCAAAAATACAATATCGGGCATGAGACACATCTGGCGGGCGCATTAACAGGTCTTACCTTGGCCTTGGTACTCTTTCACAGCGCCATAGATTTCTTGATGATGGCGGCGATGCTGCTTCCTTGTATCTGTTTTATCTACCTTATCGTCACAAGGCCATACGTATTGTATATCTCCAATAACTTCTTCCAGCAACATTACAAGTATGTGGATATCGATGATCAATACCGCATGGACCGTGCTGCCAGAACAAAAAGAGTAGATGTTATATTGGAGAAGATACAGGCGAAAGGCATAGAAAGCTTATCAACAGAAGAAAGAAAGATATTGGAAGATCATTCCTCTAAGCTCTAGCCTCGATAGAAAAGCATACATTGCAGTGTCCGGAAAAACAATATTTCGCATGAACCAGATGAAAGAAAAGTTTCGAATTTTCGTGTGGCCTTACCTGATAGTTGCCCTTGCCTATTTGCTGGTGTATACTGCATTGCATTGGCTCCTGTTTATTAAGCTGGACCTATTTGAACTAGATGAAGACCTGCTGAAATTCTGGTTGCCTATTGCTTTGGCCTGGTTGCCGGTTTTGTTCTGGTTGCGCCCATCGCTGCGGAAACTGGAGTCGAATAATCCGGAGAGATCAGAATTTATATTACAGATAATTCTTTGGCTAGGATTGGCGCTGCCAGTGATCTTTGCGCAGCATTATATGATTAGTGCTACCGGAAAATTATCGGCAGTCCATCATCCCACGGCCATCTCACAACAGTCTGGCACACGGTATTATACGCTACAGCAATATTATGTCGATAAAAATAATGCTGGCATCGTGAATGATGCGCAAATCACCGGACGCTATAATGAGAAATATACCATGTCGTTATATGTGGTATTACCTGTGTTGGACCAGGCTAGCGATACCACTGGAAAGACTTGCAATACCTGGTATGCATTGTATTTTTCAAAAACAGTGAGCAACGATTTGAGTGCGGCTGAAAAAGAAAAAGCTTATCGCCAATTCCTCCATGAGAGTCAAAACGAATTTGATACGTTGTCGCTTAATAATTTTACTTACCTGGAAAAAGTGCCGTATGGAGACAGCCGATCAGCTTACCTACAGGCCGTTCAGGATAACAAGCGTTTTTCTGCTGCAAAACCAGTCATATTACAGCCTAGGTTTACTCCATTTGAGGCGCATACGGTTTCTCCAATTTGGACCATCTTGGTATTCATTGCCTGCTTTGTCATCTGGGTGGCCATTGTGGTCTATTCCCGGTTAAGAAATCCACATGAAAAATTGTTCAATTTCCATGAGGCTTTTCAGCGTGTGCACCCGGATCATCCAGCACATGCTGCACGTACGGAAGATACACACCCGCGCCCAGTGCCACCTCCAAGGCCCAAATATTCCCTCTTAAAGCCACATACTGGCTACAAGGTTACTCCGATACTGATGTATATCAATGTGGCTATTTACTTGCTGATGGTGCTGAAAGGAATGGGTGTCATGGAATTCAGAGCCGAAGACCTACTGAAATGGGGAGCTAACTACCGGCCTTATACCGTTAATGGAGAGTGGTGGCGATTGCTCACCAGTACTTTCCTGCATGGCGGATTGATACATTTAGCCTCGAATATGTTCGGACTGGTGATTGCAGGGGCTTTCCTGGAACCGATGATAGGGAGTCGCCGATTGCTGATATCCTACCTAATAGCAGGCATTGTAGCCAGTGGCGCTAGTACGCTGTGGCATCCGGATACCGTCAGCGTAGGAGCTTCCGGTGCTATTTTCGGATTGTTTGGCATCTGTATTCCTTTCCTGGCGAAGGCCTATCATAATGAAATGGCTCGGCGACAGTTGTTTAATATTTTATTCCTGGTGGGGTATAACCTGGTATGGGGAATGAGTGGCGGTGTGGATAATGCGGCGCATATTGGAGGGCTCGTAGCCGGACTGGTGACAGGACTCATTATTCATCCCGCTGTCAAAAAAGAGTACCTCGCTGCACATAATAAAGAAATTCCTGAAGAAGAAACGCTGGATTAATTACAAAAAATCGCCATATTTGAGGTGTGAAAAACCTTATTATCCTATAAAAGTAGACCTTATGAAAATAAAATCGTCCCTTATCCTGCTGCTGTTGGCGGCTTCAGGGGCTTTTGCCCAGGCTCCGGATTGCGATTGTGCTGCGGAGTTCAGGTTGATGAAGCAGAAGGTGGAAACCAATTATTCCGGTTTCAATGATAAAATCAATCTTAAAACCCGGAAATCCTATGACAGCTTGTCGAATCACCTGCTGAAATTGGCGCCATCTGCAAGTAAACCTACCTATTGCCTGTTTTTATTAAAACAGTATACCGATTTCTTCAATGATGGTAATCTGCGCATTGAGCGACTTCCCAATGAAAATGATCGTCCGTTTGAGGCATTAGTACGCGAGGCGCGAAAAGAGCCGATTCCTGTACCGCTGAGCCAGAAGAAAATAACCTATCTGAAAGTATCTACTACGCCAGAAGGAATTTATTGGAGTCCGGATAAGAAAATGCGTATAGCCGTTACCGAGAATGTGAATGCTTTTCGGAACTATGTGGCCCAAGTTATGGTGTCCAATTCCAACAGTTGGCGCAGGGGAGATATCCTGATGGAATTGCAATTCGATTCTGCTACCAACATCATGAAGGGTTTTCAATATACTGAAACAGGATTGATAGAGCCCGTGAAAATGGATTTCAATGTAAGTTATTTGGGCAACTGGCGTCGGGAGTTCATTTATGCTGATGAGGGCAGGCAAATGGCGGAGAAAGTGGCGCTGCCGGCGACTTCTGGCAAAAAGCTCTCTGATAAAACCTATTATCTCCGTATCGCTTCCTTTGAAGCAGGAGAGGCGCATGTAATTGATTCCGTGATGCAAGCGAGCAAACAAGCCATGGCCGCTTGTCCGAACCTGATCTTGGATTTACGTGGCAACGCTGGTGGAACTGAACCCACTTTTGCACCTGTAAGTCCGCTGTTGTATACCGATTCCATGCGCGTAATCGGAGCAGATGTATGGGCCACTACGGACAATATTAAAAGCTGGTCAGACCTCTTGAACACGCGTCTCCCGGAAGATACAAAAAAACAAATCCAGGCAGTGGTGGATACCATGACTAAGAATAAGGGTAAGATGATTCCATTGGCAAAAGATTATTGGAAGAAAGTAACCGTTGCCGGCCCTGTTCCTAAAAAGATTGTGGTGTTGATGGATCACGGATGTGCAGGCACTACAGAGGAATTCCTGCTGGAAGCGCGTCAGAGTAAGAAAACGAAGCTGATGGGGATGCATAGCGCCGGCAACCTGGATTATGCCAACGCCCGTTCTGTGAAATTCAAATCCATTCCATTTATGCTTTCCTATCCTACTTCCAGAAGTAGAAGAATCGACAAAGGACAAGGTATAGATAATAAAGGGATTGCGCCGGCAGTATTGCTGACCGATACGCAAGACTGGATTGCCACCGCGCAACAACAGTTGGAAAGCTTATAAATAGCAAATTTTCTGTCTGTCACCTCTGCCCAGCGGACAGGGGCGATGAAAAAAGAGAAAGGAAGTGACATCGCAGATGTCACTTCCTTTCTCTTTTGATACAGCCGCTTTTTAGTGGGTCATATTGTTACGCTTATATTCCTCCAGTGCTAGTCGGCCATAATGATCGGCAATGCGAGTAGTTTCTGGTAGCCTATATTGTTTAGCGAGACTTAAAACTATATTGGTAGCGGTTTCTAGGGAAATCATATGTCCTACCGAAACAAATACCGGGTTGATTCCCTCTTGGGTGCGCAATACCTTACCAATTACAGCATTATCGTCTTCTGCGAGTAATGGCACACTACTTCCTTTTCGTATATCCAACTCCGTATGGTTACCGTATAATCTTGTTTTACCACAACCAATAGTAGGTTTGCCGATGGTCACACCCAGGTGAGAGGCCATACCAAAGCGTCTGGGATGTGCCATCCCTTGCCCGTCGCAGACAAGCAGATCCGGTTTTTGTTGTAGCTTTTCCCATGCAACCAGTAGTGGTGGCAGTTCTCGGAAGGAAAATAATCCTGGGATATAAGGAAAAGTAACATGCATTACATGGGTGGCAATCTCCACGACCTCCAACGTTTTATAATCCATTACTGCAATACAGCCCGCAATCAGGTCTGATTCTTTATCGTATTCTACATCTGTTCCTGCAATAAATTGAATGGGATCAGGGAGTTGATCTGTGGTGATAATTTGTTGTCGTAATCTTGTTTGTTCAGCGATAGCAGCGGCTTCACTTATCATGGCTCATAGGTGTTTGTAGCAAGGTCGGAATAATTTATGGAAACAAATCTGCATTTTTGCAACATGAAACTGTATATCTTCGGCGCTTCAGGATCTGGTGTAACCACGTTGGGGCAAGCACTGGGACTTTATCTGGATATTCCTTACTTCGACAGTGATAATTATTTCTGGGAGGCTACTGTCCCGCCATTTACTGTAAAGCGAGATCCTACCATACGAAATAGTATGATATCGCGGGAGCTGAAAGCTGTGCCTGAATGGATTTTTGGCGGTTCTGCACTCAATTGGGGCGCGGATGTTTTTCCGCCATTTGATCTCGTAGTTTTCCTTTGGATTCCTGCCGAAATTCGTATGCAACGCATAAAGGAGCGAGAGCATGCCAGATATGGCGATGCATTGGTGAATGATGCCGCCATGCAAGCAAAGCATGCCGATTTCTTAGCGTGGGCGGCAGATTACGATCATAATACAGGCATTGCCAATCGTACGTTGCAGGTACATGAAGCATGGCTACAGCAGATGACCGTGCCTGTATTAGCATTAAGGGGAGACATGAGTCTGGAAGAACGGATGGAGCAAATCATGGCTTGGTGGAGGAGTCATCATGAATAATACATCCGTGGATATTATTAGGATATCCATTCGTTCATCACCTCAATAAATCTTTCTAGTTCAATTTCTGCATTATAATAATGTGGGGAGACACGCATCACCCAATCCACTCCTTTCTCTTGAAAATCAATAACAGCACTATTCTTAGCAACCGTATGAATATTGATTCCTAGGTTTCGAAAATGTTCTCTGGTGCCGGCTTCTTCTTTTCCATCTACGGAGAAAGTAACGATGCTACATGGATGGGCTCCTTTATCCATCAGGTGTACACCGGGTAAAGCAGCCAGTTCCGTTCTGAGATATTCGCACAGTAATGCATTGCGTGCTTCGATTTCCCGGATACCTAGTTGCAGCACATATTTCAGGGCTTCTCTACAACCGAGCATAAGGGCGGGCGATTTTTCCCATAGTTCAAATCTTTTTGCATCGATGCGGGGCTGGTAGTTAAATTGGGAGATCCAATCGGCACCACGGAGATCAGGCATTAATGGTTCCATTCCTTCGTGGAGAGCTCTGTCGGATACGTATAGGAATCCTGTTCCTCTTGGGCCTCTCAGGAATTTGCGGAAGGTGCCACTGATAAAATCCGCCTGGATAGTAGCGGCATCAACAGGCATCTGGCCTACTGATTGGCAGGCATCCAGGAGGTAGAAGGTATCGAATCTCCTCGTAATTTCTCCAACGGCCGCCGCAGGTTGTACTAGTCCGCTACTGGTGGGCACATGGGAGAGTGATACCAGTCGCGGATTAAATTGCTTCATGCATCTTTCGAGGTCTTCCAGGTCTATTTCGCCGCTGGGAGTATTTCTGACCAGTTCCAATCTGATGCCCAGGCGTTTCTGGAGAGATAGCATGGTAATGAAATTGGAGGGGTAATCATTTTCAGAGAGCAATACCACATCATCTCGTTTCAGTGGAACGGATGATAGTGCTAGATTATAGGCATCTGTAGCACTGGTGGTGTAGGCGATATTTGTAGACCTGGTATTTAATAATTGTGCCGCAGTATCGTAGAAGACAGACAGCTCTGTAGCCCATTTATCGGCTGTTTCATATCCTCCGTGTTCGGCCTCCTCGCGAAGATATAACTGGATAATTTCGATGACGGGTTGTGGCATGAGGGCCGCGCCTGCATTATTCAGATGGATAACGTTGCTGCATCCGGGTGTTTCTTTTCTGAGTGAATTGAGGTCCATATTACATGATTACTTTAGGTGTTATAAATTTACAAACAATCCCAGTTTGTTTTAAGTTGGATTATTCAAATTTCAAACCTATGAGAAAGATTTTCTTATTGCTGACTATGTTAATTTCCTTTAGCGCTGTACGGGCACAGAAAATAGAGGGTGGAGGTTTCAGTACCATGTATAATATAGACAGTGATGGTACCATCAGAGGGAGCGGATTCAAGAAGTTGGGGCGTATTAACAGTGATGGTCGGGTGGAGGATGCAGATGGTAAAACGATTGGTTATGTAGAAAGTGGTCGCATTCAGAATGCGGGTCATTCTACAGTGGGTTATGTGACGGATAATGGTACCGTACAAAGCAGCGGTTATTCCACTATCGGGTATATTAATAAAGACGGGAAAGTGCAAGGGCCTGGCTATCGCACCATTGGTTATGCCTCCGGCATAAAGAAGGAATGGGCCGCTTTGATATTTTTCTTTTTTAAGTTTTAAGTAAATTTTTTGAATGGAAATGCAGGTAGCGTTGCAGGAATTGAGGAGACAAGTGCCCGTTGGGCTGCAACAAGCGCAATGATTCTTGTCAGGTCTTGATTTGATTTTGAACAGCTTGTATGGCAATAGGATAAATAGGAAGGCGTCATTTTCAAGATATGACAAGAATCATTCTGTTGGCAAACTATGGTCATATGCATGACTGCAAACTATTGATAGCTTTGGCTTAAAATTCAATATATGCAAAGGATAACCGCTGTTTTTGATAGTCTTAAACTGTCCGACAGTACGCTTCACTATGCATTAATGATTGCCAAAAAACAAGAAGCGCAGCTTATAGGAGTCATGCCAGATGATCCTGCATACGACAGTTACAGTATATACCAGCTCTATAAAGCAGGTGCAGGGGAAAATACCTTATTGGAGATGGAACAGGCCGACCGCAATACCAGGATGGCTGCTATGTTTAGGGTCGAGAAATCCTGCCAAGAGCGAGGCATTCCATGCAAAATTCATAATGAGAAGAATTATTCGTTAACGGCTGTATTGGAAGAAAGTATATATACAGATTTAATGATAATTGATGAGAAGGAAACTTTTTGCCGCTATGATATGTCTGTGCCATCGCATTTTATACGGGATTTATTATCGGATGTACAATGCCCGGTGTTACTGGTGCCACATGACGTAACCGCGTCTCCCTTATTTCCTGAAATTGATAAGGTAGTAATATTGTATGATGGCGGGCCTTCTTCCATGTATGCCGTTAAGGTCTTTAATTATTTGTTTCCTGCTTTTCATGAGTTACCAATAGTGGTACTATCTGTAAACCAATGGGATAAGCCAATAGGGGCAGCAAAATTGGTCAAAGAATACATTAACGATTATTTCCCCAATGCTGAACATAAAATCATCAGTGGACATCCGGAGGAAAAAATAGTAGGCTACCTGGAGTTACAGGAAAAAGGGACGATGGTTGTACTAGGTGCTTACAGTAGAAGTCGTGTTTCCAGGTGGTTTCATGAGAGTATGGCCGACATTTTATTGGATAACTTATCGATACCAATTTTAGTTGCCCATAACAAATGAATATTCACCCATTTGTATGATTCAAAGATTTGATTACAAGTATATTATTAGCCTATAATGTTGAATGAAGAAAGGAATAAACTGTTTTTGCAGCAAGCGCATTGCAGCATTACGCTGCGGGATCTCGAGGAGAGAAATGTATATTTGAAAATGAAGCTGGCAAGGGTTTTAGCTAATAACCTGGAGAGGGATCAGTTGGCGTTTTTGGAAGCATTTCAGAACAGGTTTTTGAAACATGATGGACAGATAACTTTGCTGAAGCATGAGGTGAATGAATTATATATGATGATTAATGATTTGAGAGACACGAACCAATTGAATGCAGTGGCTATACTAAGAGAGGGTATTTATAATCGTATTAATAGAACGCAGCTTGAATTTGAAAATCTGAACGCCGATTTTAGTAATTATTTGGTACATCAGTTTCCTGGGATTTAATAGAGCATATTTGTTAGTTTTTGCTCATCAAGTATAAGGATGACACTTCCTTTGATATCTATTAGTTTTTCATCTTTAAAATCGCTGAGTGTGCGAATAAGTGATTCTGTGGCAGTACCAGCAACCGCTGCAAGGTTTTCCCTGCTGAAATCAATGGAACGTGGGAGTGGTTGCTGATTATTATATTTTTTATCGAGACTTATAATTGCTTCCGCTACTTTTTTTCTTAAAGAGTTGTAAGCTAGTCCCAGGAGTTGTTGTTCTTTATTGCTGATATTTTTTGCCAGCATTCGAATGAATTGAACTGCCACCTCGTGATTATTATGAAGGAGTGCTTCGAAGTCTGCTATCGGGATAATGGCGATTTCGCTATCTTCCATGGCTGTGGCGGTTTCTTTGTAGGTAGTACCCTCCAGGAGGGCGGTATATCCAAAGAAATCTTCTGCTTTAAACAGGTCTATAGTTAGTTCTTTACCGGCATCGTTGGATTTATATGTTTTGACTTTTCCTTGTTGAACATAAAATAATCTACTTGGGCGATTTCCTTCTGTGTAGATGACCTGTTTCTTTTTATATTTTTCGATATCTCGTCCTTCAGCGAGCGTTTGCAGGGTTGTTTTACCCGTAGCCTCTTTTATTAGCTGTTGCAAACCTTGTAGATTAGGAGGGAAATATTGCTTGCGTATGGCCGCCTTGCGAAGTCTGCTGGAAATTGCGTCCCAGAGTTCAGTACCTGTGAAGGGTTTGGTGATATAATCATCGGCTCCCATGCCCATGGCTTTTCGTAGATCGGCTCTTTCTGTTTTAGCAGTGAGAAAAATGAAAGGAGTGTCTTTGACCTCATCGTTTCGTTGCATCAAATGTAATACGCCAAATCCGTCTAGTACGGGCATCATAATATCGCATATTACCAAGTCTGGTTTATGTGCGAGAATCATTTCCATCCCCGTTTTGCCATTGTCGGCGGTAATAACCTTATATCCTGCAATGGCTAAAATATCGCTGGTATTTTCTCTGAGTTCGTCATTGTCTTCAATGAGTAAGATCGTTTCCATAATGTAGGGATTTATTTTTCCTGAGGGAATATGATCCTAAATGTAGTGCCTTCGCCCAATTTGCTTTCGCATGCAATACTGCCATGCAACATTTCTGTATATTTTTGAACGATATGAAGTCCAAGACCGGTTCCTTGAATATTACTTACGTTCGTACCTCTGAAAAAGCGTTCAAACAGGTGTTGCTGATCATTCACGGACATTCCAATGCCATTATCTGTGATTGTGAACTGAAAACTCTCTGGACTTGCTGCTGTTTGTAAGGTGATATTCCCATCTGCCTTTGTAAATTTGATGGCATTCCCGAACAGGTTCATTATGATGTGTTTTAAAAGGGAGGTATCTAAGGAAACCATTTTATCACCAGTGTGCTGATAGGTAATCGTTTGGTTCTCTTTTACGAGTCCATGCATTTCCTGGATAATAACATTTACAAATTCCTCTGGTTCGAAGCTGGTATATCGTACCTGTATTTTCCCTTCTTCTATTTTTCCTACAGACAGGAAATCATTCAGTGTATCGGTGAGAAGACTCACTGCATTCACAATCCGTTGTAAGTGTTTATTACGGATGGGTTGATCTTGCTCTTCTCCATAATGTTTGATCAGGAAGGCGGACGAAAGGATTGTACTTAAAGGCGTTCTGAACTCGTGAGATGCCATAGATACAAAACGGGATTTCATATCGCCCAACTCCTTTTCCTTTCCGAGCGCTAGCGTAAGTTCTTCTTTGGAATGTTCCAGTTCTGTCAGGGCTTTCCTTAGTTGCAAGGTGCGTTCTTCTACAATTTCCTCCAGTTCATTATTTAATTTTTCAATGTTTTCTTCTGCTTTTTTTCTTTCGGTAATATTATTGATATAAGCGATCACAAAACTGCCTTCTTCATTGGAATAGTGGCTAAGACTGATTTCTACAGGAAACTCCGTACCATTTTTACTTACAGCGAAAAGATTTAGTCCAATTCCCATCGGCCTGCTTTGGGGATGGTGGTTATAGTGATGCCGGTGGTTTTCATGTTTATGATGTACTCTTTGAGGAATCAGTATTTCCACTTTCTTGCCCAGCAATTCTTCTCTTTTGTAACCAAATTGGTCGAGGGCGAAGTTATTCACCATTGTAATGACACCATCCTGATTGGTAACCAGGATACCGATGCTAGCATGATTAAATAACGCTTCAAAGCGTTGTAATTCTTTATTTAGCTGGCGTTGCAGTAATTGGTCTGATTGAATGGGGAAAATGCGGAAGATACGATACTCCTTTTGCTGATAGGTGAATATAGATTCCACAAACGTGCCCGAAAATGAAATATTATTGAAGTTTTTCCATGTCCCTTGGGTAGGGGATGATGTAGTTGAAATGGGGGCTGGATTATTTTCATCGAACAATAGTTCAAGGGTGGGTAGATCATCTGTGCCCATCAACGTAGCACCTTCTTTATTGATATAGATTAGCTTCCCTGTTGCCAGTTCCCTGATAGCCACCAGATAAGAAGCGTCTTCCACCATAGCCATCAAAATACTGAGCTGGAAATTAGAATCAAGATCATGAAAAGCGATGCCCATTTCTTGTGCCTTTAGTTGCCTGTAGTATATCTAAGTGAAATAACTGTATGGAAGTTAATCATTTTATTCTTTGAAATCAAATACTGCCGTTAAGGTGTGACGACTGTCATATCCTGTCCTGATGATACTCATTCATAGGAAAGTGGAATGATGGTAATATTGTATTGAGAAAAATATAATCTTATGAACATCTATATTAGTGAAGAAGCAGTTGTGGCGGATATTCAGGAAAGATTCCACTCTTTATATCCCCAATTAAAGCTACAGTTCTATAAGAAACCATATAACTGCGGCGAGGTGATTCCTGCAGAGGATATTATTTCACCAGGTACCCCTATAGAGAAAATCAGGATGATCCATAGTTTTGGATGGTTGGATGTGAGTTATTACCGTACAGTGGTGGCTGTGGAAAATGATTTTAGTCACCTCTTTGGTCTGAATGTCAGGATATTGCAGCTTGGGAATACTAGCTGGCAGGATACAACGGATAAAGGGGCCTGTACACTGGACGAGCTGAATCTAATGGCGGAGGCACAATGACTACTGTATTATTTAAAAGCCTGACAATTTTGTCAGGCTTTTTGGTGTCCGTCAGTGTAACCATCTAATTTTTCCTGGGAGTCGCATTAGTGATGTGTTATAAATACAGGGTAGGCTAATGTTTTCAACATTAGCTCGGTGTAACTGTGGCGGAATAATCGAGAAATAAAGCTACGTTTATCAGCTCCCATGATTATAATGGGATTTTGTTTTTTCAAAAGATAATCTAACAGTACTGGTTCATTTTCATCGTTTATATCCAAAAAATCGGTATATCCAAAGTGCCTGCATAACCAATTATTTATTTGCTTTTTTTCCTCACTGCTGATAGTTTTTTTATTGGTATTTACAACAGTAGCCCTTGCCTCGTCTAACTCCGGAAATAAGTAACAGAATTGTTTGATGGCAAAAACCGCAGAGGGGCTACTATCATAGAGAAAGATTACTTCCTCCATGGATGAGAATCCTGTTGGTGTAATAATGACGGGGCATTGCGCATTAGCCAGTAAATGTTGGAGAAAAGAGGACAGTTCATCCTGCTTGTCTGACAAGTGGCAGAAGGTTGCATCTACAATAATAACATCAGCAAATCTACTATCTGTTATGAGTGTTGGTAATACTGGCCATTCCAGGTAGGAAGAGGACGAAAAAATTCCTTTTTCACTACAGGTATTTTCGAATTTTCGCCGGTGGTCATTGATCGTTTTTTTCTTTTCAGCAAGCTCTGGGAGATCCTCTGCAACAATACTTTCTACAAATGGAAAACCTAATATTGTTTTTATCTCCGGTTTATCTGCATATAACTCATACTCAAAAAAGTATCCTATAAGTTTGGAATGAGTCATGCCAGCCAGGTAAGTTGCAAACTGAGTGGCCTGTAGTGCAGGTGATGAGCCAGCTATTACGAGCATTATCTTTTCCATGATTTTTTTATTTAAAGGTACAGGCACTTAACAATGGAAATGCTGATTATCGTCAGTTCATTGTATGATAGTTGGCAGTATTAGCATATACTGATGAAGATCACATAAACGGATGTTTAGGATCATTCATAAGAAGATGCGAAGCATGTAGATTAGCAGTAGATAAACAAGTTAATTCTATTAAAGCATATTTTATGGATAAGATATTATATGTAACCGATGCAGTAAGGTTAAACAGAAGTTGCGTTGAATTTGCCTGTTAC
Organism: Chitinophaga sp.; assembly: GCF_019236475.1. Classification (GTDB taxonomy): domain Bacteria; phylum Bacteroidota; class Bacteroidia; order Chitinophagales; family Chitinophagaceae; genus Chitinophaga. The sequence goes on along the minus strand of NZ_JAFAIX010000013.1, from coordinate 355,037 downwards.
CTCTGTAATTTGACACATTCTCACCTTACGGGGATATTTCTTGAGAATCGCGAACTCGAATTACGTTCTCATGAGCAAATCAATGAAATTGCAGGCATGCCTTCTATTCCAGGCGGACGTTTAGATGAGCAGAAAGGGCTTTACAGGGATGATAGCATTCGCAGGTTTACACATACTTGTGGGTATAATGGTGTGAATTGCATTACCCATATCAATCCTGGAACTCCCTTAACGGAGGTTGTTACGGAAAGCAGGTATGCAGATCTGATAGTGGTAGATGCTGCTAGTTCATTTAAAGGAAAAGAGGAGGCGGTGCCATCCACTTTTGCAGTGGATTTGCTCAAGCATTCAGAGTGCCCAGTAATCATTGCTCCGGATAGCTTTAATGGTGTTGAGGAAATCGTTTTTGCCTTTAATGGAAGTGCCACGGCTATGTTTGCTATAAAACAGTTTACCTATTTGTTTCCAGAATTATCGCATCATAAAGCAACTTTATTAGTCGTGTCTGAAAATGGGAAAAAAATTGAGAATGAAGTATGGCTGAAAGAATGGTTGGACGATCATTATGATGATGTGGAGATAGATATACAGGAAAATGCTAGGGCTGGTGAAGGCTTGCTGGAACAGCTTTTTAAGAAGGATAATGCCATTATCGTTATGGGGGCCTTTGGAAGAAGTGCCATGTCCGAGCTGTTTATTCCTAATCCTGGACATGCGGTAGTAAGGATGGTTAATCAACCAATATTTATTGCTCACGCTTAAAGTATACAACTATGAAAAGGTTTATTGCCGTTATCAATCCATTGAACTTTACAGAAAATGGTATTGGTGCATTTAAATATTTTGCGAACGCGGGAAATAGCCAACTTTCCGTTATTGCCTTGGATAATCAAGAGCGTGAAGCGCTATCTTTATATGAAATGGTTCCTGAATTATATGCTTATACGGATGAACGGGTATTAGCTGAGATTAGGGCATCCAGGGACTTTGAGATGAATTCAAAAATGACGCAACTGCATCATCTTTGCAACGAAGGGGAAGTGAAAGTAGACGTGCGTAGGGTGGGGAATTTCCCTGATCAAGAAATTATTTTGGAAAGTAGGTTTTCAGACTTACTACTGGTGGGAAGTAAAACTTCTTTTGCGATGATGGGAGACACGAATCCACCGATTTTTGTGGAGGAAATCTTAGTTAAGGCCGAATGCCCAGTCCTAATTATTCCTGATACGCTATTTTCTGTTAAGGAGATTATTTTTTCCTATAATGGTACTGTCTCTTCCATGTTTGCCATTAAAGCGTTTACGCAGTTGTTTCCTTCATTTTGTGAACTCCCAGTTAGAGTGGTATATGTGGGAGAACGGAATATAGAAACGATTCCCTGGGAACATCAATTGAAGACGTATTTAGAGCTTCATTATTCCCGGGTTGATTTCCAAATGTTACGGGGAGACCCATCCATGGAATTCATGAAGTTACTGATGAACAAGAACGACTGTCTTATAACCTTTGGAGCGTATGGACGTAGCCGCATGTCGCGGTTATTCCATCATAGTGATGCGGAAAATATTTTGAAGTGCACAAATGTGCCCGTTTTTATCACACACCCTTAACAGGAGGTAAGATAAAGTTGGCTACGAGCCAACTTTATAATGAAACTTATTAGTGCTGTTTTAATTTAGCGATACGTACCACCAGGTCAGCCAGGCGGTTAGAGTACCCGAATTCATTATCGTACCAACCTACTACTTTCACCAGATCCCCCACGATAGAAGTCAATAAGGAATCGAAGGTACAGGAGTACGGATTATCCACGATATCAATGGAAACGATAGGATGATCTGTATATTTCAATACCCCTTTCATGCTGGTTTCAGCGGCCTCTTTAAACTTCGCATTGATTTCCGCTACGTTCGCAGGTTGTTTTTTCAGGATACAGGTAAAATCTGTCAGGGAACCATTTAAAACAGGAACACGGATACCGGCGCCGCCCATTCTGCCTTCCAGGTGTGGGAAGATAGACGTAATGGCTTTAGCCGCACCTGTGGAAGTAGGTATGATAGACGCAGCAGCAGCGCGGGCTCTGCGGAGGTCTCTGTGTGGAGCGTCGTGCAGGTTCTGATCTCCGGTCATAGAGTGGACAGTTGTGATATATCCATCTACGATTCCCCAGTTATCGTCCAGTACTTTTACCATAGGTGCCACGTTGTTGGTGGTGCAGGAAGCATTGGATAAAACGGGAGAAGTGAGGTCGATCAGATGATCGTTTACGCCTAAGACAACGGTAGGGATATCTTTATCAGGAGAGGGAGCCGATACAATCACTTGTTTGGCGCCTGCCTGGAGGTGCATTTCTGCCGCGGTTCTGGTAGTAAATTTCCCGGTAGATTCGATCACTAGGTCTATATTCAGCGCTGCCCAAGGCAGTTGGAGAGGATTACGTTCTCCTAAAATCCGAATGGCTTTCCCGTCTATCACTAAGGAATCCACTGTTGCTTCCACTGTTCCTTTGTATGGGCCATGTACGGAATCGTAGCTGTAAAGGTGTGCTAATGTAGGTACATCTGCCAGATCATTAATTGCCACCACTTCAATCCCTTTTTTCTCCAGCAGCATACGTAAACATATTCTGCCTATGCGCCCGAATCCATTTATAGCTATTCTCATGATTATGCTGTTATAGCCTGTAAAATTATTTGATAATCATCAAAGTAACAAAAGGATAAGGGCGCGTGTCTTGCCAAATATTACGACTTAAATATATATGGCTTATACATGCAGTGCTACAAAGGATTTCATATAGTCTTTAATCAACTGTCTTACTACCCGGAATTGCTGCATAATTTCTTCTTCCGTGCCGGTAGCTTTGGCCGGATCGGGGAAGTTTTCATGGAATAGTTGTGCCGTGCTTGGGAAGAATGGACATCTTTCCTTTGCATTATCGCATACGGTAATGACAAAATCAAATGGTATATCGCTGTATTCCGTGATGTTATTGGAAGTATGATGAGATATATCAATGCCATCTTCCGCCATAGTGGTGATAGCCCGTGGATTGACGCCATGTGTTTCAACACCTGCACTATACACTTGCGCTTTATCGCCGGCAAAATATTTCAGATAGCCTTCTGCTATTTGGCTGCGGCAACTGTTGCCGGTACAAAGGACGAGGATTTTTTTCATGGTAAATGAAGTATAAAGATTTAAAGTTTTATGCTTTTACAGTGGAGACGAATGTATTGTAGTACTTCTTGCGGAGCCAGAAGGCTACATTCACCAATGCAATCAGTGCAGGCACTTCTACTAGTGGTCCGATTACACCAACGAAAGCCTGGCCGGAGTTGATACCAAATACGCCGATAGCCACTGCGATGGCTAGCTCAAAGTTATTGCCCGCTGCTGTGAATGCGATGGAGGTATTTCGCGAATAGTCGGCTCCCAGGGCTTTGCCTAGCAGGAAACTAATTAGAAACATAATAGCGAAATATATCACCAGTGGGATGGCTATCCTGATTACATCGAAAGGTATTTGTACGATTAGTTTCCCTTTAAGACTAAACATTACCACAATCGTAAACAGGAGAGCTATTAAGGTAATTGGTGAAATAAAAGGGATATACTTCTCCTGGAACCATTTTTCTCCTTTCCATGCAATAAGGCTATATCGACTAATAACGCCTGCAGTAAAAGGGATGCCTAGGTAAATGCCTACGCTTTTAGCTATTTCACCAATGGAAATAGCTACAGTGACTCCTTTCATACCAAAAATGGTAGGAAGCCAGGTGATGAATATATAAGCGTAGATGCTATATAATAATACCTGAAAGATGCTGTTTAAAGCCACAAGTCCGGCCGCATACTCTCGGTTTCCTTCCGCCAGTTCATTCCACACCACTACCATTGCAATGCACCTGGCAAGGCCGATTAGAATAAGCCCTGTCATATATTCAGGATATCCGTGTAGAAATAATACTGCCAACAAGAACATTAGGAGTGGGCCTATTATCCAATTTAGTAGCAGCGAGGCAGATAATACTTTTGTATTACGAAATACCTCTCCCATATTCTCATATTTCACTTTTGCCAGTGGTGGGTACATCATCAGGATAAGTCCTATTGCCAGCGGTATGTTTGTAGTACCGGAAGAATAGGAGTTGATAAAGCCTGATGATGCGGGTAGTATGTATCCAATGCCCACCCCAATGCCCATTGCCAGGAAAATCCAGAGTGTGAGGTATCGGTCCAAAAAGCTCAATTGCTTGCGTTTAGTTGGATTACAATTTTGCATGATGTTGTTTTAATCGCCAGTTTATATTAGCAACAGCCAGGAGGACAGCAAGCAACATCCGCAGGTTTTTCTGCATATACCGTGATGCTGTAAATACCTGTATCTCCGGCATGGAAAGCAGTGATTTCTTCAGGAGTGAGATAGTTGGAAAGGATATCCTCCGGAATAGTGATTGTTTTTTCTTTTTGAATGGTAATATTTTTAAATCCGTTTTTTTCAATGAGGCTTAGGTATTCCTGTTTTTGTATAGCTCCAGATACACAACCAGCGTACATTTCCGCGGCTGCCTGTATTTGGGAGGGCAGTTCGCCTTGCAAAACAATATCAGAGATGCTAAAATGGCCTCCAGGTTTGAGTACACGGAATATTTCGCTGATAACCCCGTTTTTGTTTGGCACCAGGTTCAATACGCAGTTGCTGACTACGACATCCGCCATATTTGCGGATACGGGCATTTTCTCGATATCACCTTGACGAAATTCCACATTGTTGAATTGCAGTTTTTCCGCGTTGTTGCGGGCTTTTTCAATCATAGCTGGTGTGAAATCTATTCCAATCACCTTACCTGTTTCCCCTGTTTCTTGTCGAGCGATAAAGCAATCATTTCCGGCGCCGGATCCGAGGTCAATCACTGTATCGCCTTTTTTGATCTTCGCGAACTGTGTAGGTAATCCGCATCCAAGACTTAGGTCTGCATCAGGATTGTAGCCGCTGAGGGTGGAGTAATCTTCACTCATGATATTGTATACCTCGGTAGAACAGCCGCCCGCACCACAGCAGGATGCAGCGTTGGTAGCTTTGTCTTGTAACGCGATTTCGCTGTATTTCTGTTTTACTATTTCCTTCAGTTGATCGTCTGTATGCATGATGATATGATTTATTGTATTATTGCAATATTGCGATTGATTTATGCAAAAAAATATTAGCAGCAGGTATTTTTCAGATCCACCTCTTTAAAGAAGGAGTTGAACAGTTCTTTATACTGTTTCCATACTTTAGGGTTGATGCAGTAGCATACGCTTACGCCTTCGATGCTTCCTTGTATAATACCTGCTGTTTTTAGTTCTTTCAGGTGTTGGGAGGTGGTGGCTTGCGCCAGTCCCAATTCATCTACGAGATCGCCGCATACGCAGGCGTTCTTTTTCACCAGGTACTGGAGAATGGCAATTCTAGCAGGATGGGCCAGGGCTTTGGCCATTGCAGCTATTTCATTCTGTTGTTTGGTGAAGAGATCTGTTTTTGTTGCTCCCATGGATATTATTTATATCGCAATATTACGATTGATTTTTGAGATAACAATGAGGAAATTTTTATTGAGAATAATTGAATGGATATCTATTGATTGAATGCTGTTTTTATTTGTTGATAATTAAGTTTTTATCAATTTGGCTCTAAGTATTTAGATATACTTAAAGCCAAATTGACGGAATTTATAAGACTTCAGAAATGATTAAGGGTTCATTATTTTTATCAGTTGTTGGCTGACGATGTAAGTGGGTGCATAGAGGGTATTGTCGGTAGCAGAAGTCAAAGGAGCATCCCGATCTATTGCGTAGCCAAATACGCCGCCTTTCTTACCTGTTTTGGGTTCCCAGCGGGCATAATCATATGCGCGACCGGTACCGTTTACAGGATAGGTTACATCATACCATACATTGGAAGGATATCCATTTTCTTCATAGAAAGAAAAGCCAGGTACGAATTGTGTTGATTGAATATAAGGAGAAAAGCTGTTCCATGTTGATTGCAATGTACTAGCGCCACGTCCATAAGCTTGAAGCCATACATAGCTTACCATGGAATACACTTGTCGGAAAAGATTGTTGGTTCCACTTTGATTAGTATCAAACGTGAGTAGCTTTCCTGTACCAGATTTTGGTCCGAGGTACCTCGAAAGTGCGGTGTATACGCCCGCCATGTCTGTCAGGGTTTGGCCGGTTGGGTTACTTTCTACGTCTATGTCGTAACCATCGAAGCCATATTTATTGACGATGCTGTCCACGATATATTTTGCTGTCATATTATATCCAACTGTATCATGGGTAGCACCCGCCACAAGATTTAAATTTCCTGTCAGGATTACTTTGGTCCCTTTGGTATGTAGGGTATTGATCCATCCGGGAACCTGACTTACTATGGGAGAGCTGGATGAAAAGCAAAATAGAATGAGTACATCTAGACTGTCGGGTACCTGTGAAAAATTAGTACCAAATGGTGCTGCTCCATAGCAAGGACCCTGTATGCGATAAAAGCCTGCATAGATTTCATGCGGGCGACTTTTATAGGCAATCAGACTATCTAAGGGTACAGAGAGCGTAGTGGAACTGGTGCTCTTTGCTATAGCGGATTTACTGTTGGTTAATAATTCATCGGAACGTAATTGTTTGGTACAACCAGTGCCAAGGATCAACATTACCAGTGCAATTAATACTGTAAATGATAAACACTTTTGTTTCATTTTGGGTGATTTTTTATGGTGAATAATGATGCCGGTAGAAAAAGAGGAATGGTGGAATGGTCTCTTCAACATCACTTTCATTGGTTGTACAACAACGACTTAAACAAGTGATTTTCAATGTCACTGCATTTGCTTAATCGATTTACCTACGAGGGCAAATAATCTATTCGGGTACATAATGGTTTACATAACAATTGGAATTATCGGGGCATACTGGACCTACAACATAAGGACAGCAATACCCATATCGTTACTTTCTGTGCTAATGCATTGTGTGCTGTAATAATGGGCTAACATAATTATAGCAATACAATGACTCGGGTTTGATTATGCGTCGTGATTCATGGATCGATGTTATGTGAACGGCTCTCTTTAAGATAGATTAGATACGATCGAGATAATGTTAATTTACATAAAAAATAGAAATGTTAAGCATATTTTTTTCGTGTAGTAGTGATGCTATTTAAAAGCATCATGGGAATATTCGATAATAAACCCTAAATATCCCCTACGATAGAAAAGAATCAGAATGAGGCAACTTAAATGGAAAAGCTGAAAATAATTGAAGAGCGCGATGAAAATGTTCTTTATTGAACGTGACAAACTTTCGTATTAAACTTGATCCTGTTCGAATAGAAAAATTTAGGAATACACTGCAGCCAGAAATTTCCGATATTAGTGAGAAGGATCATCACGGTTTATTTTATAAGAAATAATATATGAACAAGGAGAACCAAAATATAGAATGGAAGGAGACTTGGCGCGATGAATATCTTAAATGGATTTGTGGGTTTGCAAATGCACAAGGTGGTGTTATTATAATAGGGAAAAATGATGAAGGTAAAGTAACTGGTATTCCTAATGCTCATCAGTTGCTGGAAGAAATACCTAATAAGGTAAGAGATATGTTAGGCATTATGGTGGATGTGAACATAGAGCAACAGAAAAATAGAGAATATTTGGAGATTAAGGTTGATTCATATCCTAATCCAGTTAGTTATAAGGGGCAATATTATTATAGGAGCGGCAGCACTAAACAGGAATTAAAAGGCGCTGCCCTTGATAAATTTTTGTTACAGAAGCAAGGTAAGCGTTGGGATGGAGTGCCTGTACCCAGTGTGTCTTTAAGCTCACTCAGCAAGGATGCATTTTCTTTTTTCCGTAGAAGTGCTACCAGAACAGGACGCCTGTCGCCAGAAATTATAGTAGAAGCCAACAAGTTATTACTAGAGAATCTCAAATTATATGATGGGGCTTATTTGAAACGGGCGGCTGTACTACTTTTTCATCCCGATCCGGAAAAGTTTGTAACAGGTGCTTTTGTAAAGATTGGATTTTTTAGAACGGATGATGATTTGCTATTCCAGGATACTATTCATGGGGATCTTTTTGAACAGGTAAATAAGACCATGGATTTACTACTTACCAAGTATATGAAGGCGATGATCAGTTATGACGGAATTACGAGAATAGAGACTTATCCTTTTCCAGAGGCTGCATTAAGGGAAGCAGTTTTAAATGCCATTGTGCATAAGGATTATAGTGGTGGGGTACCTGTTCAAATCAGTGTATACGACAATAAGATTATTTTCTGGAATCAGGGACAGTTACCGGATAACTGGACAGTGGAGCGTTTGAAGCATAAACATCCTTCCATCCCTTATAACCCAGATATTGCTACTGCTTTTTTCCGTGCCGGGCTTATTGAAACCTGGGGCCGCGGTACGATTAAGATGATCAATGAGTGTAGGAAATCTGGTCTGCCAGACCCGGAGTTTAATTATGATCTTTCTGGATTTATGATTGAGTTCAGGAAGAAAACGTCGGAGAAAACGTCGGAGAAAACGTCGGAGAAAATCATAACGATTATTAAGACAAATCCGCGGGTTACTATACAGGAATTGGCCTCCAGAATTGAAATTTCTGAACGATCTATAGAGAGGAATCTTCAAAAGCTACAAAGAGAAAATAAGCTGGAGCGTATTGGACCGAACAAAGGAGGATATTGGAGGATAGTTTATTGATCTTGGATCCCAAAGGGAAGCAACCTATTAAAACGAAAAAAGGATCATCATTGCTGATGATCCTTTTTTGCGGGGTGGAGGGGACAATGTTCGAACTTATTTACTACTGATTTGGAAAACATCCACCAGTTTATGAAGCTTACTATACATTAAAAATACTTATGATAGGTTTAATACATGATTAAATTGGGTATAATTGGGTAATTTTGCGGGGATTTAGAGGTAAATAATTGGGTATAATTGGGTAATTTTATGGGTATATGATAAAGACTACAACCATAAATATCACCACCGAGGTGCTATCCCTAATTTCAGAAATTGACGAATTTAAAGGTGCATGGCGCGCCTTAGGCCAACTGGCACCAGAACATCTCACTTCATTAAAGCGGGTTGCTACAATTGAAAGCATAGGGTCATCAACTCGTATTGAAGGAGCGAAATTAACTGATCAACAAGTAGAAAAATTGCTTGGAAACTTAGCTATAAAGCAGTTTACATCTCGAGACGAAGAAGAAGTTGCCGGATATGCAGATGTCATGAACCTTATTTTTGAAAATTACACATATATCCCGCTAACTGAAGGCTACATTCAGCAACTTCACCGGGAATTATTAAAGCATAGTTCCAAAGACAATTGGCATCGAGGGAATTACAAAAAATCACCGAATCATGTTGAAGCTTTTGATCAGGATGGCAAAAGCTTAGGTATTGTATTCGAGACCGCCAGTCCTTTTGACACACAGTTACGCATGCAGGAACTTGTTAGCTGGACTGTTAATGCTATTGAAACGAAAGCCCTTCATCCGCTTTTAATAATATGTATTTTTATTGTAGTTTTTCTTGCTATCCATCCATTTCAGGATGGTAATGGCCGGTTATCGCGCATTCTAACAACAGTCCTTCTACTACGAGCAGGATATGCATACGTGCCATATAGCTCTCTGGAAGCTGTTATTGAGCAGAGTAAAGAAGGGTATTACCTTGCTTTAAGAAGAACACAAGGCACCTTAAAAGCTGAAAATCCAGACTGGATGCCCTGGATATTATTTTTTCTACGCGCTCTTCAGCAGCAGAAAGCCCGACTTGAAATTAAAATTGAACGGGAAAAACTTCTTTTAGGACAGCTACCAGAATTATCTATAGAAATACTTGAATTGGCAAAATCCAGAGGTCGTATAACAATCAGTGAAATAGTTGTTTTAACAAAAGCCAACAGGAATACTGTCAAAAAACACCTGGAAAGCCTCGTTTCTGCTAAGCATCTGCAACAACATGGCGCTGGACGTGGTTCCTGGTATTCTATGTAAAGTGAATTTTACCTATCCGCGAGAAACAAGCTGTCAAAATTTCTAAACTTATCAGGCTATGTATAATGTCTTTTGAAATAACTGAAGAAAAATTAGCATTATTCCAATCCCTTTTTAAAGCAAAAGAGGATGCTTTTGCCATTAGATGGGAAAAGGATGGCAAGAGCGGATATATGCCTTCCTATCAAATGGACTGGGATGCTTATAAGATGCATAAAAATAAAGGAGGCACATTCTCGAATTTTAAGGACAAAACATTATTGCCCCTTACTACAAAAGAGTTTGTTAAACATTTAACAGGAGAGCAGGTAACTGGTATATATCCTTTACTAGATGATAATACCTCGTGGTTTGTAGCAGTTGATTTTGATGAACAAGGATGGGATGATGAATGCCGGAAATTCCTGACATTATGTAAACAATACAAGATACCAGCTTCATTAGAACGGTCAAGATCAGGAAATGGAGGGCATGTTTGGATCTTTTTCACCAAACCTTACCCAGCTTACAAAAGCAGAAAAATTGTCAAATATCTGCTTGAGCTGGCGGGTATTATTTCCATATTTGACAAGAAGCCCAGCTTTGACAGAATATTTCCAAATCAGGATTATCACAGTGGGATAGGTTTAGGAAACTTAATTGCATTACCGTTTCAAAAGCAGGCTATTGAAAAAGGAAACTCCTGCTTCATAGATCCTGTCAATTTAATACCGTTCGAAAATCAATGGAAATTTCTGGGCACTATCTCAAAAATAACTACTGAAAATCTGGATATAATTTATAATCAACTTTTTAATACTACTATACAACAATCAGATTCTCCTGTAAATATTGTATCCAAGCAGGACCATCTTATTAATATAAGTTTAAGTAATATTATCTCTCTAAGCCGATTTCAGTTGTCTACCCAATTAATTGATTTTTTGAGAGAGAACCTCAATTTTATAAATACTGATTACCTGATCAAAAAGAAAATGGGAAAATCCACTTACGGTACAGAGGCTTATTTTAAAATATTGGAGGAGAAGGGAGATAGCATTATTATTCCCAGAGGATTTATCGGCCAGTTACTACGCTACTGTAAACAAGAAAGTATTCCCTATGAACTTAAGGATAATAGAAGAAAATATGCCGATGTCAAGATCCCTTCAAAAATAACATTGTATGATTATCAGGAAGTAGCAGTTGGAATAACTACAAAAAAAGATTTTGGCATAATAGTGGCGCCACCGGGAACTGGAAAGACAGTGATTGCATTATCCATTGTCGCAAACAAAAGGCAACCTGCCCTGATCATAGTACATCGCAAACAACTGTTTGATCAATGGATAGAAAGAATACAAACCTTTATGGGAATTCCCAAGCATTTGATTGGTAAGATTGTGAGTGGGGAAAAGAAAGAGGGGCTGCTAATAACTGTTGCTATGATGCAAAGTTTGGAGGTAATAAACGAGAGTGACCCCATTTTTCAAGATTTTGGAACTATCATAATTGATGAATGTCACCACGTGCCTGCTAAGACGTTTCGGGATACAATTAAAAGATTCAATTCATTTTTTCTATATGGGCTGACAGCCACACCATTCAGAAAGAATAAAGATGAACAATTAATATTCTCTTTCATCGGAGATGTTATACATGAAATAAAATCCAATAGCCATGAAGAAGGAGAACATAATAATCTTTCAGTAAAAATCCGGGACACAGAATTGTATGTCCCATTTGATTATAAAACAGATAAGTTTGAATCTCTATCCCAAATTCTCATCCATGATTCAGCAAGGAATAATCTTATCATCAATGATGTAAAAAAGGAAGTTGGAGCAGGAAGAAGAGGATTAATTCTTACAGAAAGGAAAAACCATATTGATACACTTTGTCAATTTCTTAAACAACAATTCGAGATAATAACCTTATCTGGTGATGATAGTGAGCAATTGCGAAAAGCAAAAATGAAGCAGATTGCTTCAGGAGAGTTTCAAGTTCTGATTGCTACTGGACAGTTTATAGGTGAAGGGGTTGATATAGATAATCTGGATTGTCTGTTTCTTGCTTTCCCTTTTGCTTTTGAAGGTAAACTGATTCAATACATAGGACGTGTTCAGCGTAGCAGGACTTCTCCTATTATATATGATTACCGTGATACTAAAATTGAATACCTGGAGAAGCTATTTAAACAAAGAAATAAGTACTATCGCAAATTACAAAAGGCAGGGCAAGTGCAAAAATACGATGAATTGCTCCTTTTATTTGATGGAGACAAAGTTTATCTGGATCAAAAGAATAATGCATTGCCAATTTCCATTTTAGACCTCCCATTTGAAATTAAACAATTTAAGAAAGACGTTGCCTGGAGAATAAGGGTATTGAATTATAATGAGGTGGAGGAGGTAATATTTGCTGAAATATTAAATTATCAGGCTGAACAAAATCCATTAACTGAAATGCAACTAAGTTTGGATCTATTGGGAATTGAAAAGATTAAATTCCGGTCAATTAGTTCTGACTATCTATTGAGGTCCGTACAATTAAAACCTAATATGGTACAGGCTTCCGGTAAAAAAATGGAATTTCCTGATAAAGAAGATATGGATAAATCTATTTCAAAACTATTAAAGATTCCATTTAATAAAATCAAGTTTGGTAATGGCTTTGTATCCTTTTCGTATTTTATAGAAGAGCTTAATAAATCTTTAGATTTTGAGATTGAGAACAATGATATAAGACCTGAATTTGAGGTATTGAAAGATTATTTTATCAAAGTACTTAAAAAGAAAACACTTGCCATAACCATAAGGATAAAATTTAATAAATCCGGTATTACATCCACAGCAGCCACATCTGATGATATTGATAAGATAAATAGTACTATAGTAGAAAGTGTGAGATTTGAATTTGTCCGAAAGGGGATTCTGACAACTCAAGGCACACTAAGTAATAATAAATTTATGGCTACAATGGAAGAGCTAATGGCCATTAATAATAATCCAATAACCAATTTTTTCAAATCTGATAAGGATTTGCTGGACGATATTCTCAATGTTAAAAAAAGCAAACACTATTTGCAGTTAAAGTACCTTTCTACACAACATGAGGCATCTATTTTAAAGATCCGTTTCGTTTTACAGCCGCTTTCGTTCATTTTTTTAGTTATGGGAGCTGAAAAGTATCATCTTGTATGGGAAACATTAGATAGTAACGAGGCGACTTACATTTGGCACGTTAGCAAAACCAAAGAGGCATTACGTCAGGCAATTGGGATGATAGAGGGAATTCTGCAAGAGATCAAGAATACTGGCAAGCAGGAGTATCTAAAGAAAGATCATCCTGATTTTAGCAGAATATTCCATGATTATTCCGATACTAAAAAAGGATTTGTTTTATGGAAAGGGCAGTTGGAGGAAAGGGTTACGTGATTACTATTTGCAAGAAGCTAAAGTTTCTAGATAGCAATGTGCATATGTGATATAATAATAATGTGCAATACATATGATATGATATGATACTCCTCAAAATTTAGATATAAATGAACTTCACAATAATGCTATTGATTCCCAACGCTTATTTAACAGTTCGAATAGGAAATTTTAGGCTCCATTTTATACATCTTCCAGCTCCCCAATAATTTCCTCTGCTTGTATTTTATTTCCCAGGCTTATAAGGCAATCAATAACATTATTGACGCTCAATTTATCTTTGGTTTTGTATGCCAATAAATAGAGGAGCGCTTCTGAAGTCAGTAGTATAAATCTTTTAATGTCCGTATTCCATGTTATTTCATTGATAAAACTATCGAGGTTAGATTTAAATGAATTGCTAATTATGATAAAGCCTATTTTGGTAAATCCCTCTTTTTTGAGCAACGGGCAATGATAATTAATATATTCTTTAATGGCTCTATCATCAAGCCCCAAGTTATAACCATTACTATAAGCCTTTGCATCTACAATAAAGGCCGTATGATCTTCCCGGTATTTAATTACTGCATCAGGATTTCTGCCTTTTCCTTGCCCTAAAATACATACTTCAAAGTCTAGTTGTTTAAATATTTCGAGAACCATTTTTTCATATTCGCTGCCTTTCGCAGAGCCTGATTTATCCGAATCTTGACCAAGTTCAACCAGTCTGGCTACTTTGGGGATAAGGTATTCATTTTTGTCAAAATTTGCCACTAATGTTACCAGCTCCTTATTTTCAGTAAAAGTCATAGCAGGTGCCTGAATAGCCTGCTTTTCCTTCTTCATAGCAACATGCGGGTTTCCTGTATAATTCCAAAAAGCATGTTCTGCAGACCAATTATTTACAACATTCTTCGTACAGTTCTGCAATATGACCTTGATATCTTCATTCAACTTATAGAAAAACTGATAACTTTCATTTTGCGTATTATGGTTTTCCCATAAATCAAGATCCTTAAAAGCATTGATGAGAGATGTATAAATAATAGGCCATTTTTCATAGTTATGTATTTGCCAGAAGTAAGAAAGAAAATAACCTGATGAAGCAGGGTTGGGTGCTTTTCTTTTGTCGGGAGCGTTATTGAAAATTTGGCTTGCAAATTTTTCTAGTGAATCGATTTTATCTCCAGCTTGGAGTAAATCTGTGGGTTCTGAAATACAGGTTTTAACAAGATCGCTTAGCTTTCCAGGATTAGATTCACTACTTTTAGTAAGAAGATTAAAAAACATTTGTCCCTTGGCAGCAGTAAATCCCCAAAGATTATTCCGTTTGTTATAACTGTCTAAATCTGTTTTAAATTCATAGAGATTGATATGACCATTAAGAAAATCCTGAATAATCTTTTTTATATCCACTATCGCCTTTAATCGTTCTGTGTCAATTTGATTAATAGGCTGCCCTTTGGTATTTAATACTGTTTTATCTGATTTAATATAATCATTCCAAATAGTTGTAATTTTGTTTTTTATATTTTCTGGAATCTTTTTATTTCTGCTCATTTTAAGTGGAAATATATACTGATAACTAAATTCTGAAATGAGATTGAACTTATGATTACAACTCATTCAGTTTTTTATAAATTTTTTTCATCATTAACTCTTTCACTAAATCCCCAAATACTTTGTCTTCAAGTATTTTTTCGAAAATTTCCTGATTCTGATCCATACGCCCAATCAATTTATCTATAAATTTGTCATTAAAGGCAAATTTGAAAGTGTCCAATTTATTCACTTTTGCTTGAGTTTGTAGGGTTGTATCTTCCATTAATTCTGCCTCAATTTGGTCAAAGAAAAGTTTGTCAGCTTCCTCGAATTCTGTCCCAAAGCGATCGTTAAGAATGGAAATGATTTCGGAAAGCAAAGCCTCTTCTTCTTTGAGCCTTTTTAATCCGGCTTCGGCAGTACCGCTAAGTTTGCCAATTTCTCCTTTTACTAATTCAATAGCTCCCTCCTTGATCTTTTGTAATCGGTAGTATTCAAGTGCAATTTCATCATCGAACTGTAATGATTCCGAAAGGTCTCTCTTTGGAAGCCTTGTCTGAAGTAATCGGGAATAGGCATAGAATTTCTCGAACTCAGTGTCAATAAATGGCATGATCTGAGAAAGAAATGCGTATAAGTTTGTCCAGGAACGTAGTCCCTTTTTAAATTCTTCTTGTTTATCTTCTGTTAACGCTCTATAACGATCGACTGCAGAATCCGTATATGCATAAAGACGTTTTTGATCTTTGAAATTAGTTGCCGGATTAAAGTATACCTGCGCAAAGTCTTCGATATCCGCCTCCCAATATACTTGAAACTGATCTAACCTGGCTTTAAGATCATAGAGATGGTTGATTTCAGTTTCATCCTCCACTGTCGTTACTTCATAATAAGGTTGAAAAGAATCTAAAATGGTTTGCCGGTCATTGACAAAATCTAAGACAAAAGTATCTTCTTTGCCTGGGTATATACGATTCAACCTTGAAAGAGTTTGCACAGCTTTTACTCCAGATAGTTTTTTATCTATATACATTGTATGTAATAGTGGTTGATCAAAACCGGTTTGATACTTATCCGCAACTATTAGAATTTTATAGTCATCTTTACCAAATACGTCAGGTAGCTCCTTCTCTCCGTACCCTGTTAATTGTGGTTCAGAAACTCCGTCTGGGGCGTCATCATCTATTACTTTCCCTGAGAAAGCAACTAAAATCTTTAATTCTTTATCATACCCTTTTTCTTTGATATAATTCTCAAATTCTTTAAAATAGCGTTTAGCATGTAAACGTGAGCCGCAAGCAAGCATTGCTTTAGCTTTTCCACCAATTTTCTTCGAAACTATATCGCGAAAATGTTCTATGATTATTTCTGTTTTTTGCGAAAGGTTATAAGGGTGAAGTGATACGTATTTACCTATAGCCTTGGCTGCTTTCTTCTTGTTGATTTGCGGATCTTCTTCAATTGCCTTTGTTAGCTTAAAATATAGTTCATAGGTTGTGTAATTCTGTAACACATCTAGAATGAATCCTTCTTCAATAGCTTGTCGCATTGAATAGAGGTGAAAAGGTTTAGGTTTTTCGTCAATATCCTTATCACCGAAAACCCTTAGCGTTTTGTATTTTGGAGTAGCAGTAAATGCAAAAAATGAAATATTGGGTTGCTGCCCCCTTGAAGTTGCCGAACGCTCTACTTGTTCTCTGATGAAATCGTCCCCTGTATAGTCGTCTATGTTTTCTTCTTCTTCTTCAGCTTTTTCTAAGGATTTAATAGCGAGTATTTCTTTCATTTTCTTACTCGCTTCACCCCCTTGAGAACTATGGGCCTCATCAATGATAACTGCATATTTCCTATCAGGTAATTCTCCCACTTTATCCACAACAAATGGGAATTTTTGCAATGTGGTTATAATAATGTTAGTGCCATATCCTAATGCGCTAGCTAGCTGGGAGCTGTCTTTATCAATTTTTCGAACTACTCCTGCTTTATGCTCAAATTGATAAATTGTATTCTGTAGTTGTTGATCCAATACATTTCTATCTGTTACCACTATTACGGAGTCAAATATTCGTTCGTCAGTTTGATTGTGTAAGCTTGATAAGCGGTAAGCGAGCCATGCAATGGAATTGCTTTTTCCGGAACCAGCAGAATGTTGAATTAAATAGTTCTTGCCAATTCCATTTTTAAAAACATCTATGCTTACTTTACGTATAGCATCTAATTGGTGATATCTGGGAAAAATCAATTTTTCTTTTCTGTAGATTCTTCCATTAACCTCAACTTCTTCTATTTGTAGATGGATGAAGCGTTGAAGGATTTCCATCCAGCTATCTTTCTGTAATATATTTTCCCATAGATAGGCTGTACGGTATCCGTTTGGATTGATAGGATTGCCTTTCCCACCATTATATCCTTTATTAAACGGTAGCCAAAAGGTTTTGTTACCATCCAACTTAGTGGTCATGAATATTTCATCCTGATCAACTGCAAAATGTACCAGACTTCTTTTCTTAAATGTAAATAGTAGGTCCCGATTATCTCGGCTTGTATTGTACTGTTTTATTGCATTACTTACATCCTGTCCCGTAAACTGATTTTTAACCTCCAGCGTAGCAACAGGAAGTCCATTTAACGATACGACAACATCGACAGAATTTTTCACTTTGTCACTATAGTAGACCTGACGATATACTTTAAGGCTGTTCTTATTATAAAGGATTACAGCATCAGGATTCAATCCAGAGACTGGTGGAAAGAAAGCCATTTGAAAACGAACACCATAGTCCACGAAGCCATTACGGATAACATCTAAGTTGCCTCTTAAGTCCAATTCTTTGTAAAGCCGCTGGATTACCCGATTTTCGGTATCGGCTCCGTGAATAGTTGAAATCTTTTCCCAGCGATTAGGTTGTGATGCTTTCAAAAAGTCAATTACTTCCTGTTTAAACATACCTAATTCAGTATTATAACTACTCGCGTCACCTAGTGAATAGCCTCCATTAATAAGTGAATGCACTAAAGCTTCTTCAAATCTATTTTCAGTTGTAATACTCATGATATGTCATCATTTGTAGATGAACCTTGTGGATTTTTCTCTTGTTGTCCTAAAAATTGTCTATATGCTACCTCTTTAAGAATTAATCTTAAAGTGTGTTTTGATTTATCCGGTAGATTATCTTTTAAGTAGCCAGCCTCATCGTAACACTCTCGTACAAATTGGAAATTATCAAGATAAAGCTCTTCCTCAATATTAGAAAGCGTATTGGGTAAATCAGATTCTATTATTTCGAAGGTGTCGGGATCAAAGTATCTGACAAGAGGTTTATTTATTTCTTTATACTCTCTACCTTGGAAGCATGGTTTTCCTTTACTTGATTGCCAGTAAATTCCAAAGAACTCAGACCTGTTTGATTTGTAAACTTTAGCAATTTGCAAACTACCATCTATAGCTCGGTTAACACCCTGGGTCACCATATCTCTCAGTATCATCAATGGTTCCATGTCTATGGGATCATCCTGTTTGTCTCTGTTATATAGAAGATCTTTGTATCGCTTTTTAGCTTCTTCTTCCATTTCACCAGGATCACTTAAAAAAGTATAGAACCTTTTTTTTGAGCCGTTATTGGTTAATTCATCAAAAATGAATCCCTCAATATCTCTTGAGTAGAATAGTTTCCAAACTCTAAACGCTCCTGTTGGCCCCTTTTGCCAATCCCAACCACCGAATAAAAACTGTACTCCGCTTCTTAATGCATGAATATCCTCTCCCTTAATTTCCGAAATGATTTTTGATGTCAGATCAGTAAATAGATTGGATAAATAATCTAAAACGTCTTCGAGACTAGCATCCGGAGATTGTAGATTTTTATCCAGATGGATGGAAGAAACAAGGTTTAATACAAGTGGATAAGCTCTTCCAGTGCTTCCTGCAAAGCATAATAAGCAATCCTTTTTTGGGAGTTTAAACAGTTTTATACCATGTTTCCATTTTTCACCGCCAGTCAAGCAACTATCCGTTGCGAAGATTAATTCTTCCGTATCATTGGCTTGGCGTATATATGCAATACAAAGGGTCATTTTAGAGGTTTTATGGTAGCTACTACTATATAAGAATATTAATCATTCACCTTTACTTTTCCAGTTATAACTTGGTTAATTAATGCTAAACGATATTCTATTAAGAGGCTAATTAATTTCTTTGTTTGAATAATTTTCGCTTCTATTTTTGTACATTCAGACTCTATATGATTGATGATTAATTGTTGTTCTTCAATTGGAGGTAGTGCCAAAAGAGTAGATTTGATAATATCTGTATTTAGGTTTGGTTGCCCGTTTCCTTTCATTTCTTCACGATAAATTTGCGTATGTGAAAAGAAAAAATAATATAAAAAATCACGCAATAAAATACTCTTGAAGGAAATAAAAGCAACGGACCCGTCATTTATACACCCGCGAATTTTAGATATTTTCGGAACCCCTAGAGTGGCTCCACTATTGGATAAAAGAAGAGTTTCTGGATTAATTATTCGACTTAACTTGCTTCCTTCTTCTGTTAAGAATTCTTCGGTTGATTCTACAAATTTCCCATTAGCATTTGTTACTTCTTTGACAGTTATCCAATGTATGAAATTTCCCAAGAAGAAACGAGGATCTCCCGAAGGCCTTGGGCTAGCACCTCTTACAATTGTCGAGCAATGCCCTATTTTTTTTATCTCCCAGTGACATGGAATGTTTCCTAAATAATTAACATAACTGTCTTTCATTTCCATCTTAGGGTTAATGCCTTTCGTAATTGCCTCATTTATAATGGTAGTTTTTTCTTCCACATAAAGATCGATTAATTTCTTTTTGTCAGCGATTAAAGCATCGAGATCATTAGTTTTCCTATCAAGATAATTGACTATGTTGATTTGCTCAATTATTGTAGGAAGATGAATTTTTAAATTTCTTACTTGCTCTTGATTTATATTAGGTTGACCACCTCCATAACTCAGGGAAATAACATGTTCTTTTACTGAATTCAACCAATAAAATGCAAATTTATAGTCTATACTTTGAGGCTTGGCAAGTACACAACATGCTTGATTAGTAGTGGATTCAATTTTAAGTATTCCTGTTCTCCCTATAGTAGCACCATACATTGCAATCACAAGACTATCAACAGGATAAGTGCGTAAAGTAGGATAGTCATCTAATGCTTTACTAGTTATTCTTTTCGAAGTGTACCATATTTCGGAATCATCCAAATCACCTGTTTGTAGCCAATTAAAACTACCATTATCATAATATTCGCTTTCCCCAGCTGCAGGTGTGGTACCACTCCCTATTTGAGCAAAACAATAGCTGATTTTTTTTACGTCCCAATGTTCTGGAATGAGCCCAGCCCATTCAATACCAGAATCTTTATATTTATCATATTTCCTCATGACTCAAGTATTGTTTTTTCAGTCTCAAATGTTTTTTCTTCCAATGCCAAAATATCTGCCCTAATTTCAGCTAACGACCGCAGCTGTTTGAACTCATAGAAATACTTGGTGAAATTTATTTCATAACCAATTTTGGTTTTGCTATGATCAATCCACGCATCAGGAAGATGTGGTTGTACTTCCTTTTTAAAGTACTCTTCAATAGTTTGAGGTGTTAACCCAACGTTTTTATCCTTTTTCAGAAAAGGTATATTTTCATAATCTCGAAGAGACGAGTCAGGCTTAAATTGTTTGTTTTTGTCTTTGACAACCTTGCCATTTTCCTTTAGTGGTTGTTCCACTGTTATGCGCCAATATGCAAAAAAGTCATTTGGATAAATTTTGCTAAACTCATTTTCTTCGAAGTTACCATACAGTTGGGTAATAAAACCTATTCCTTTGGTGTTACCATTTTCGGCGATTTTCTTTCGCTTATTTCCAAGACTTCTATCCATTTTTTCCCAGAAGCGATTTACACTGAGTTTACCTTCTTTCGTTAATTCATCATCCTTTGCGCCGGTTGCATTTATCAATTGCACCTTTCCTTTTCGTTCCTTGCTCTTATGGTTAGTTACTATCCATATATAGGTACTGATACCAGTGTTATAAAATAATTGATCAGGAAGTGCGATAACAGCTTCCAGCCAATCATTTTCAATTAGCCATTTCCTGATATTACTTTCACCACTTTCAGCAGCCCCACTGAATAAAGGAGATCCATTGAAAACAATACCAATTCGACTGCCACCACCTTTCATCTTAGATATCATATGCTGCAGAAATAGCAATGAACCGTCATTGATTCTTGGCAATCCTGCACCAAAACGTCCGCTCATTCCTTTTCCATCCGCTTCTGCTTTTATGATTTTCTCCGCTTTTTTCCAATCTACTCCAAATGGAGGATTGGAGAGCATATAATCAAATTTTTCATCAGGTAAGCCATCAATTGTAAAGGTATTCCCAAACTTGATGTTACTTGGGTTTTGGCCTTTGATAAGCATGTCTGATTTACAGATAGCATATGACTCAGGGTTTATTTCCTGACCAAACACTTTCAGTTCTGCTTTAGGGTTTAATTCTTTTACATACTGTTCTCCAATGGATAACATACCACCAGTTCCACATGCGGGATCATACAATGTTTTTACTATTCCTTCTTGGGTGAGAATATCCTTGTCTTCAATGAAGAGGACATTTACCATAAGACGAATTACTTCGCGGGGAGTAAAGTGCTCTCCGGCAGTTTCGTTGGATTGTTCTGAAAATTTGCGAATTAATTCCTCAAAGGCATACCCCATTTCCATGGAATCCATATCCGAAAGATCAATTTGTTGAAATGATTTCACCACCTGGAAAAGAATATCCGCTTTGGGATCATCCATTCGATCAATTTGATCATCAAAATTGAAATATTCAATTATTTCCCTTGCACTAGAAGAGAAACCATTGATGTAGTTTCGCAAATTAACAGCGATATTGTCTGAGTCAGCAATCAATTTTTTAAAATTAAACTGACTCCTATTATGGAAGTTATATCCTGCAATTTTATTGAGTGCAATATCCTTGGCACTTTCTTTTAATGACTCTACTTTAGGAAGATATTTTAATACTTTATCTTTAGTGGGTTCCAGTACACAATCCAATCGCCTGAGTACAGTCATTGGTAAAATCACTTTGCCATAATCTGATTGCTTGTAATCACCTCTGAGTAGATCGGCTACTCGCCAAATTAGATCTGCTTTTTCTTTAAAATTCTTCATTTTGTATATTTAACCTGTCATCCACTTGGAGTCAGGAATATTATATTCGTTGATTGTTTTATATGTATTGTGGTATTAAATTAGTTTCTCAAGTGACCACAAATAAATTCCAGCATATCGCATGGTTCTACATCAATAGCCAACGCTATTAAATATAGTTCTTCAACTCTCAATTTTGCTGATTCCTTAAGTGTTAATTCACTTAATCTTGCTTTGCTAATTCCAGTTTTGCGTGCCACCTCTGACTTATTAACCGATTTCTGAATAAGATATTCACCAAGCTTTGTCATTGATTGTTATGATTTTCTATACATTTTTATAGAGGAAATATAAATAAGTTTAGAAAAAATGAATTCTTGTTTGTAATTATGATAGTTTTTCATTATAATTGTATTGATTTTCTGTACTTTTTTAATGAAATTCTTACCATTAAATTTTTAATAAGAATGTGTTTCGATACTTCATAACCATATTATATTGCAAACACTTAAAATATTAAGCGTATTTGCTTTATCTCGCTCCTGAAAACTACGACCTTTTGGAGATGGCGGGAAATAAGGTAAATCGCTCACGTTTTCCTTATATTTAAGGTCAAGACGTGGGCGTCCTTTTTCGCCATCGGGGGTGTCGTAGCCCTTCAGGAACGGTAAGGACTAACCCACGTCTATTTTGTTACACTCCAATTGGTTAGTCCTTACAGGCAGTTTTCTTATTTCTCCACTACTTAACACGCTGCTATGAATTGTAAGACTAACCACAATCTTCCCTCTATAGAAAAAAACATAATAATCATCCCAGGGGATCTCAAGGCATTCGAAAATTTTGTGGATACCTATCAGGAACGAATATTTGCTACTATTGCTTGCTTATCTGAACTGGGTACTGCTTGCATTATTGAGAAAATTACGATCGACGTTTTTGTTGAATTATGGCAGCAAAAGGTTCAGCTCATCCAGGAAAGGGGAATCGGTATTCTTATTTACAAAACCTGTCTTCGTCACACGCTTTTATATCTCAGACAACATGGATTTGAAGAGCGCATCCAGCTATTAAGGGATATTCTCCTTTGCAAAGAACCATTTTTAGGATTAGAAAATCTGTAACCCCTTCAAACTTACTTTATATGATCCGGAGAGACTATCCCGAAACAGAATTGTATGCCCAAAATCTCAGCAATGAAGAAATTGCTAATCCTTACCAGGTTATTTACGAGCTATTTGATTTTGACCATTTGCCATATATCCGTGAACTACATTGGGAGTTCTTTAAAGCTACCGTGACAGGTAGCTTTAGCAGTCATCTTAGCAAGAGGGAGAAGTGCACACTGGTTTTATATCATGAGAAAATTGGAAAGCTTGTAGAGGCGGCGCATATTATTAACAACCAGTATATGCAGCGCAGAAAGCTCCAGTTTGAGGATCGTACCGATCTTCAGCAGATATTAAATAGTAAAGAGAAGACGTCGGAACAAAAAATTATTGATCTCATTGTGAAGGTTGCTGAACCGGTAAGGCTATTCTTAGTAAGTACTAGTCTTGATGCTGGTAAAGAAATGGTGTTGCACGATTATCTGGTAGTATTACCTGCAGAATCCTTACCGTACGAGGAGATTAAAAGTCTGGTTGAATCGGCTTGTGCTAAGTTAGGATCAGTCATTGTTTCATTAATAAAAGAGGCTGAGTTAATCAAACTATTGGATGAAGGCCACATTTTCTACTCAATAATTTGCAGATCTACGAATCTTATTTATGAAAGGGAAGCATCAATATCGACCATGCCTGTTATAAGAAATGCCTTTGGTATTATTGAAAAGGCACGCTCCCATTTTCATGATGAATTTAGAAAGGCTGAATCTTACCTGGGAGGTGCGAAATATTATATGCGTAATAACGAAAATAATTTGGCGGCCCATTCTTTACATCAGGCAACCGAGCACACCTTGAGAGCTTTACTAATCTCTCTAATTTCCCATTATCCTTATGGGCATAATTTATCCAGAATGTTACGATATAGTCTGCGTCTTACAACAGAGCTCAATGAAATTTTTCCACAGAATACGGATAAGGAGCGCGAGTTATTATTGCTACTGAATAAGGCGTATACCCACACTCGTTATAGAAATGATTATGTAATAAATGATAAGGATTTGAATATTTTATTGGATCGTGTTACTTTATTTCAATCGACTGCGCTTAAAGTACTCGAAGAAAGACTGAATAGCTTTTGTCTGTTGGCAGAAAATTCTTGAGATACTTTTGATTAAATCCACATGATCAATATCTCATTTCCCGAATGATACAATATTAACCTGAAATCAAATAGACGGCAAACATTTTTAAATATCGGAAATTGGTAGTCAATGATTTTTAAATGGAAATCAAATCGGCACTTATGCAGATTGTCTCGTCCTTGTCGTGATTACGCTATTGTATATCATGCCTAAAATCTATCTAATTTGAGCAATTTTGTAAAAATCTGTCCAAATCGATCAAATTTGAACAAAAGTGGAAAATTAGCTCTACGCGTACTAGTATTTTTGTAGCGACAAACATTCAGCAAAAGAATTTAAAAATGAATGCCGTGGCTAAAATGGGAAATCGCATTACTGAAGAATCAGTTTTTAAAGCTATCGTTTCTGTAGGTAGGTATTCACTGTTAAGCATTATTGAGCATAACTCCACATAAAGCAACACTGATGTGAAAGCATGTTATTGGGACTAAGTAGTCTTGTTTAACGCAATACTCCAAGTAAATACTATGAATATGATTAGCCTAATATAAGTTCATCGTTATGGATAATGGGAATATCTCTGAAGTATCGACAAACGCCGCCACGCCTCATGCATCGCGGGAGTCTTCATCTACTATGGATACTCATAATATGATGTCAGTAGACTTGAGGCATACACAAGATTCTCAAATCATAGAATCACTTCATGTATTTGCGAGGATTCTGTTATCAATGCAAATGCCAGAAGCTATTAATACGAAAATTGTCAACTTAACCCTAACGCCTAAAAAACGAGCTGCATGAGTAGTTTAAGCGCCTTTGCCCAATTCGGTAACTATTCAAAGAAAAAAGCACCCCAAATCGCCGACCAGGCTGCAATTGTTTATACACGTGTATCCAGCAAAGAACAGGCAGATCATAATCTGAGCCTCGATGTTCAGCGGAAAGCTATCGAAGATTATGCACAAAGGAATAATCTTGCTATTATAGGTTATTTCGGAGGTACCTATGAAAGTGCTAAGACAGATGGTCGCAAGGAATTTATGAGAATGCTGGAATTTGTTAAGAAGCATAAGGGGAAAGTAAGCCATGTGTTGGTTTATACCCTCGATCGCTTTTCCAGGACTGGTGGCGCAGCTATAAAACTGGCAGAAGACCTAAGAGATAGATATGGTGTCACTGTATTTGCAGTTACCCAACCGGCGGATACTTCTAATCCGAGTGGTGTACTACAGCAGAGTATTCACTTTATATTCAGCCAGTATGACAATCAGCTACGTAAACAGCGGGCGATGGCTGGCATGAAGGAGAAATTTGATAAAGGCATTTGGGTAAGTAAGCCTCCGCAAGGGTATGATATCGTGAGAACAAACGGACAACAAAAGATCGTTGTGAATGAAGTGGGGAAGAAGCTACGAAAGGCTTTTATTTGGAAATCTGAAGGCATGAAAAATGAGGAAATCATTTTGAAACTAAAGGCCATGGGGGTTAAGATGTATAAACAACAGCTTACCAAAATCTTTAAGAGACCCTTTTATTGTGGTATTATCAATCATGGATTGTTAGAAGGGAAAATAGTTGAAGGCGAGCATGAAAGGATGGTTAGCCCGGAAATCTTTTTAAAGGTGAATAACATTCATACGGGTTCTGTTGGTTATGGTGTACCACACAAAAAAGAAGATAGTGCGTTGCCACTAAAGGTATTTATCAAATGTGATACGTGCCACCAGCCATTTACAGGGTATGTTGTAAAAGCCAAAGGACTATGGTACTATAAATGCCGTACTGATGGTTGTAAGTGCAATAAAAGCGCTAAACGAATGCATGAACTGTTTGAGGGCCTATTAAACCGATATTGTGTACAAGAAGAACTATTAGAGTCATTCAAATCAGTACTTATTACTGAATATAATGAAATGAACAAGGGTAACCTGGAACAACAAGACATTCTAACCAGCCAGTTAAAAGAAATAGATAAAAAGATAGATAGCCTGGAAGAAAGCCGTTTTGTGCTAAAGGAGATGACCCAGGAAACCTTTGATAAGTTTTACCCTCGTTATATTAAGGAACGCGAAAATATAGTCACCCAATTGGATAAATGTAGGCTGAGCATTTCGAACCCGGAAGAGGCAATTCAATATGCACTATCACTTTCTTCTAAATTGCCTATGGTATGGCATTCCAGTGATGCTGGTATGAAAGAGAAACTGCAAAAACTCATATTCCCAGAAGGAATCTTCTATGATCGCAAAAATGAGACACTTCGAACCGGAAAAGTAAATGAAATATTCTCGCTCATCGCGCACCTGTCGGGCAATACCCCCGAAAATGCAAAAGGGACAAATCATACTGATGATGATTTGTCCCTTTTTGCGGACCGGACGGGACTCGAACCCGCGACCTCCGCCGTGACAGGGCGGCATTCTAACCAACTGAACTACCGATCCTTCCCGTTGGGGTTGCAAATATAGAACAATTAAAATGAATTAACCAAGAGATATTTCAAAATTTCTACAAATTATTTTTTTCTAATACCTTTATTGTAAACCCTTTACGCTTTATTCTTTTTGTGAAATCCGCTACCCGACTGGGTTTGATGCTGTGTTTGCTTCGCACTGTCCGCCAGGAAAAGGCCCCAGGAATTTTCTAAAAAAGATTTGAATAAACTGATAAATGCCCGAAAAACGACAGAAAACTCACCTCTCCAAATATTAAAATAAAAAACCCCGGTGAAAACCAGGGTCGCTATTTAACGCTATAATTTGTTGCCTTGCACAAATTGTCTGGCTATAATACATAGTACTTTGGACCATCTAAAACATCTTCTTTCGGCGCTTCATACTGCTCATGCAGCATCTGGCGCAGGTCTCTTTCGATAGTACGCGCAATAGTAGTTACTGGCGTATCTGTTGGTTTGTTCTCGAAAGGATCCTGTAAACTGATACCCATACGCTCAATCAACAAGAAAGAAGCCGATATCGCTATCACCAAAGGAATCTCCATAAACCCTAAAGAATCTATCAAAGCAAACGGTAACAACAAGATGAAAAACAACACTGTGAAATGCGTGTATAAGCTGTAGGTGGAAGGAAATACGGTATTCTTGATCCTTTCACATTTACCCATCGCATCACAAAGTCTGGTCAAGGTGGCATCGAGGGATACTTGTTGATAACTGTTGATCCACTCGTTTTCTAACGCCAACTTGATATCCTTTCCATGTAAAAGCAACAGGGCAGCCGGTACATTATCATACTTCATCACATAGTTCAATTCCCTTCGTGTCAGCAATCGCTCTAGCCCCTTTACCGGATCCGTATTACGTAGTGACTGACCAAGGCTGTAACACCAGGCTGCCTGTCGCTTGATAAATCGTTCCCTGAATTGCTCTAATTCTTCTGATGGATAAGCCGTTGCTGTTAAACTTAAAATCTGTCTGGACAGAGAACGTGAATCATTTACTATCGCACCCCATATACTGCGTGCCTCCCACCAGCGGTCGTAAGCTTGATTGCTTCTAAACGCCAGCAATAATGACAATACAGTTCCCAATACCATCGGTACGGCAATTGGAATGCTTATATTCTTCATTTGAAACTGGTAATACAACATATTCACCAACATGCTGTAAATGGATACTATCAGGATCTCATATTTAATCTTACCGAATACATATCCAAACGGAATGTTCTTTTTGAGCAGCATATAATACTGTTTATTCGTTATTCAGATGCGAGCAACAAAGAGGAAATGGTTGCTTTAACCACTATTTTCCTACTTCCCGGCAAAGACGCACTCAGCTTAGGAAATTTTGATTTGGCGATCAGTTTTAGCAGGATTGTAACTGCGTTTTCCTGGTGCGTTATATTCCAAATCTGCCGGTTGTAAAATCACATCTATATTGTTAGCAATACAAAAATTCTTAAATGCAACACCAGTATCGCCGTGGAAAAATTCCACTTTCAACTGCCGCACATGTGAGGCATATTTATTCCGGATAATTTCACAACCATCCTTGAAATCGGCTGTAATCAGGTCTATATGCCTACTATTACGTGTAAAGGTGACGAGGTCGAAAATGGAATCAGGCATCCGTAAGGCATGCATGAAAATAATATTGACCATTTCATCCGGATATTGTGATACTACGCTGTGTACATAACCGAGAGATCGAATCGAAAAGTCTGTAGGAATCAGTACATTTTTCATAGCTGTTGCGTTTATGAATACAAAACTATGAGTAGGGGGTTAGAAGCCGGTAAGAAGACGGTTAAAAGGTGGTAAGAATGTGGTAAGAAAACGGTAAGAAACACACCGAATTATAATGGTAACTCAATCCTGATCTCGGTTCCAGCGTTTACTTGACTATTTACTATGATATCTCCTTTGTGCATGCGTATAATGTTCATGGCCAACGGCAACCCAATGCCGTATCCCTTGAACTGCCCAGTGTTAGAGGCTCGAAAGAATGGAGAAAATATATAAGGAATGTCCTGTTGTGGAATACCAATCCCTTGATCTTTGACAATGATGATAACTTTCTTATCTGTTGCTGCGAGGGCGATGGACACTGGCTGATTATTGGAGTATTTACAGGCATTCATTACAATATTGCTAAGCGCCAGCTCTAACAGTTGTGTATTGCCTTTCACGGTGAGCTTTTCTTCTTCCTCTGGAAAGAGGCTGTAGTCAATGTTTACATGGCTACCAGGGATCATTTTATCAATGGTATCCTTCACGGTGAATAATAACTCATCCGTTCTGACCTGGTCCCAGTCCTGCTTTTTGCCATCGAAGCCGGTCTGTGCAAGGTGAAGCAGACTTTTAGTAATATGTTCGAGTCTTCCTGCTTCTTTCAGGATATTCTCCATGGCGTATTTATAGTTCTCCTGGCTGCGGTCCTTATTGAGCGCCAGTTCTGCCTCTCCAATAATTGCTGTCAATGGTGTACTCAACTCATGAGATGCATTGCTGACAAAGTTGTTCTGGGTTTCAAAGGCGGTTTCTAGTCTGTCAAGCATATTGTTAAAAGTGCCGGCCAGTTCATTGATCTCATCCCCACTCTTGTCTACATCCAGCCGCAGGTGCAGGTTCCGGGAGCTGATACTCTTCACCTGGGTCATGATGCGCCGTATGGGCTGAAGGATATACCGGGAAAATACTGCTCCTACCACCACTAAAATTACCGCGGATACTATAAAGCAGATGAGCAATATTTTTCGCAGCCAGGCCATGTATTCCGCGCTATACTGATTGATGGCAGACACAATTACGATATATAATCCCTGTTTAGATTTATAAAGTACGCCTTCATAAAAGCGGTTCCCTTCCCGATAGGTACCACGATGCTGTATCATCACTTGGTGGTAAAAAGACGCTGGCAGCGCGAGACTACTGTCTTCCTGCATCTTTCCACTGCTATCTACTTTTAAAAAATATTCCCTTTCTGCGGGTAGTTTTTCCAGGTGTTCTTCCCTGATTTCATTATAAATAACGGAGTCAGATTCGTAGTAGGGTAAAGTGGCTTTGGCAGCTAGATAGGCACGTATTTCCAGGCGCTTGTAAAAATCCTCAAAGGAATGTTGACTGGCGAAATAATACACCAGTATCCCCATTACCATGATGGTGGATAATGTAAGTCCTGCAAATACAATCAATATCTTATGCCGTATCTTCATTATTCTCCTTCATCATGTAACCCAGTCCTGTTACGGTTTGTATCAGTTCGGGCTGATTGTTTTTATTTATTTTCTTGCGTAGGTAATTGATATAAACATCTACCACCTTCGTGTTCATGTTAAAGTCGATGCCCCATACTTGTTCCAGCAATTCCATTCTAGATAGTACCCGACGAGGATTTTTCAGCAGGAATTCTAGTAGTCGATATTCGGTGGCGGTCAGTTGTATGTTGTTACCTGCGCGGGTGGCCGCTTTGGTATCTGTATCTAAAGTCAGGTTCCCGATTTGTAATAACGCGCTATTGATAACAGGAGTGGTATTACTTTTTCTACGCAGCAAACTCCGGATTCTTGCTTCTAGTTCCGCTAGTTTAAAGGGTTTAACCAGGTAATCGTCTGCGCCGCTGTCGAGTCCCATCACGATGTTTTCCGTAGTGCCCAGGGCGGTCAGCATGAGAATAGGAGTGGCTATTTCTTCCCTGCGAATGGCTTTACACACTTCAATACCATTGAGCGCCGGTAACATGACATCCAGGATGATGAGGGAGAATGTGCGGTTGTCCAGTGCCAGTTGCAAGCCAGTGGCGCCATCCGGCGCTACGGTGACTTCGTAGCCGGCCTCTGTCAATCCGCGAGTAATCACGGATACTACAGCAGGTTCATCTTCTATGAGTAATAATTTCATCTTAAACAAATATAGGGGATTGCTATTAGCTATCCGAATTGTCAGAATTCCAAGAAGCATTTCCGGAAAAAATTTATCTTTCGCATAGAATTCCCGTTATGTATAAACGTTCGTTTTATTTAGCAACATGCATTACTGCCTGTGTGTTGATTTTATCCCAATGTATAGGCAGAAAAGAAGATCCAAGGGGAGATGCTTTTGCGGGAGACGCAACCTGCTCCAGTTGCCATCCTTCCGCATATGCTGCGCACCAGCATACTGCACACGCTTTTGCCAGCGCACCTGCGGGTGGACATTCGGTATTAGGTAGTTTTATCGCTCCAAATAATTCCTTTCTTTTTCCTGGTAATGTGGTGGTGCGCATGGAACAAAATAAAAATCGTTATTACCAATCCGCCTATGCGAATGGCCAACTCCAGGAGCAAGCTACATTTGATATCACGATAGGACAAGGCCGTAAAGCACAAACCTACCTTTCCTGGCATGATGGAAAATATTTTCAACTCCCTTTATCCTGGTTCAGACCTGTGAATAACTGGGCGAATAGTCCAGGTTTCCCTGCAACTTATCCGTATTACAAACGAGAGATTGCCAGCTCTTGTTTCGGCTGTCATAGCTCTTATGTGCAATATGAGACTCGTTTTGAAGGCGTCAGAAAAACGGAGTCTTTCCGGGAGAATAAAGTAGTGTTTGGCATCACTTGCGAACGTTGTCATGGGCCTGCGCAGGAACATGTGGCCTTTCATCTGCAACACCCGGATGAAAAATCGGCGCATAATATCACGCGCATTGGTCAGTTCACTCGGCAACAACAGGTGGATATGTGTGCGGTATGCCATGCAGGGCTGAAAACACCTCAGCGCGACTTGTTCGAGTTCCGCCCCGGGGACCGGCTGTCTGACTATATTATGGCAGATTATTTTGCTACTCCTGCGGAACAATCGGCCAATGATGTGCATGGCCGACAATACCAACTGCTGACTGCCAGCAAATGCTTCCGCATGAGTAACACGATGACTTGTACTACCTGTCACGATCCCCACCAGGATCAACGCACTGACTTAACCGCCTATACGAAAAAGTGTATGAGCTGCCACCAGCCGGGAACTGCCAATTTCTGTACCAGTAAAGAAGATATAAAGGTATTACAACAGCAATGTGTGAATTGTCATATGCCGGAACAGCCGTCTAGCGTGATTACGCTGCTGGCAGGCGGACAACAACAGCCTATTGCCGATTCGTTGCGCTCCCATTTGATTAAGATTTATCGCTAACCTGACGATAGGGAAAATGGCCTTTGATATGTTGGTTGAGGTAAGTGCCTTTGCTCTCCGCGGCTTTCAGCGCTTCGTATACTGCTGGAGGTACAAACAAATAGTCATATACGCTACCCGACTGAAAAACAATTCTCAGGGTACCCTTCTTAGGGGAATAACTAAAACTTGCAATTACGCTGGAATCCATACCAGTAGAGGCCACAAGCATCGTACCTGATTAAAGGCTGGGACTGGCAGAAATAGTCGGATTTCGACCTGAATCTGTCGGATACAACCCTGTTAAAAGTGGTATGGATGCTGTAATTTCAGGTATAAATTAGCTGTTATGGAAAGACCCAACGTATCCACGATTGATGCCTATATCGCAACTTTCCCCACCAAAGTGCAGAAAATACTGCAGCAGGTCAGAACAACTATCAAAAAGGCCGCTCCCACGGCGGAAGAAAAGATCAGCTATGGTATTCCCACTTTCGCGCTCCATGGAAACCTGGTGCATTTTGCGGGTTATGAACATCATATTGGATTCTACCCTACTTCTTCGGGGATAAAGCATTTTGAGCAGGAGTTGTCTCCCTATAAAACATCCAAAGGGGCTGTCCAGTTTCCTATTGATGCCCCCATGCCATTGGATATCATTACGCGCATCACAGTATTCCGGTTGAAGGAAAACGAAGAAAAAGCAGGTGCAAAAGCAAAGAAAACCAATAATGATTCCCTGGTTCCTGGATTATCTGCGCCCGCATCCAGAGCGCTGGCAGGAGCAGGCATCACCACTTTGAAACAATTAGCCGGCTATACGGAGCAAGATATACTGCAATTACATGGCATGGGGAAATCTTCCCTGCCTAAAATGCGGGAAGCATTAGCGAAAAAAGGGCTGTCTTTCAATAGCTGATATTCTTAAAGCAGTGTTAAATTTCCTGTAATCCGCTATGTGAAGCAGAAAGCGGTATAATAACTGAGGGGCCTATACGTTTTTGAGCTAAATTTGAGAACGAAAAATTATTTGCCAACAAAAACATTGTGACGACAGCATCTCAAAAAAATTCAGGCCAATCTATCATGAAGAAGAACATCCTTACTGCCATAGCTTTAGTAATGACCTCCAGTGTATTTGCACAGACAAAGCCACTGATTGGTATCACCTTTAAAGGAAAAGACAGCACTTCTTACCAGGCACCTATCCAGAACACCGTGGAAGACGCGTTCCTCCGCAGTAAACGTTTTGACCTGGTGGAAAGAGGGGCAATGGAAAAGGTGAAAGCTACCGGTTCGGAAAGCGGCGCCATTGCAGAAATGAAAGAAAACAATGCACAATACCTCCTGGTAGGAAATGTAGTAAGTGTCATTGAAGAACAGAAACAATCCAAAGTACCTGTTCTCGGTACTACCGTTACACCGCAGGCGGAAATTATTTTTAGCTTAAAAGTAATGGATGTCAACTCCGGTGAGCTGGTGGCTTCTGGTAATTTCGAAAACACCGGAAAAGGGAAGAATGCTTTCAACGATGCGCTGATGGGCATTCGTGGTCGCCTGGATAAATTCATCCGCGATAACTTCAAACTGACAGCTACCATCGCTTCTATCGAGGAGAAAAATACTTACGGCGATGCCTCCAAAGTATTACTGACCGCCGGTAAAGCTGTGGAAGTAAAAGAAGGCGATGAATTCAAAGTATATGAAAATGTGGAAGTTAATGTAGACGGCCGCAAAATCAATCGTAAGAGAACAATAGGTAAAATTGTGATCTCCCGCGTGGAAGATGAACATTTCTCTGTTTGTACTGTTGTAGAAGGAGCTGGGGAAATCACAAAACTGTCTAACAGCGGAGCCGCACTGCGTTGCGAACTGACAGGTGAGGCGCCTAAGAAACTATTCTTTCAAAAGTAAGCCATAATTAATATTAGGAAGAAGCTGTCTTAAAGTAATTTGAGGCAGCTTCTTTTTTGTAGTACTATCAAAGCTTAGTAAGCGCTGTGCCTTTGTGCGCTGCAATATGATCTGACTTGTCGCTCTTAATTTCATATTGAGGGTCCGCCGGTGTAGCATGATGGGTGTAGCCTTTATAATCAAAATCTTGGGTGTGAATGCGAATAATAGTGCCTGAAACCCTACCAGCTTCGGAATTCCAGCTTACTTTATCACCTACTTTAAATTTTGTTGCCATTTATTCCTTCATTTTAAGACCCTATACTTATTGATGAGCGTTCCCCGTTCATTTACTTTTTCTGAGCTTAATAATTCCAGTTCTACTTCGATGGGCTCATCCGCCACAAAGTTGCTGCCATGGCCGAATATTTTCGGTTCCACCGTCAGCCAAAGCTCGTCTATCAATTTTGCTTTTAGAAATGATGTGGCGACGTGCGCCCCTCCTGCCACTAACATTTGCTGATAGCCGGCTTGCTCATATTGATGAAAAATTTCCTCCGGCGAGGCACTGGTAAATTCTAATTGACCGGCTACTGTATAGGACTGATATTTTTCGGGATGGCTGGTCATTACCACCAGGAGATGCGTTTTAGTGGGGGAGATAGGGTCCACATCAAAGGTACGGCTACCTATAACGATTACTGGGGCCTTATCCCATGTTTCTTCAAAATAACGTTTATCCTCAGATGAACTCCACTTCTTTACAATAGGATCATCCCAGTGCGTTATTTTGCCATCTAAGGAAGAAACAAAAATGAGCTTAGCGTGCATGATCTATATAATTTAAAGATTAACACTTTTACGTCACTGAGAAATTAAATGATTTTCATGATATTGCAAAGCAACGTCAACGGGGAGACACTATTACGTGACCTACCTCACATACTTGTAGAAGTTGAATAATAGTGGGTGTTGTCCGGTTCCATGGTAGATTGTCCGGAATTGAACAGAAAATCGTTCGTGTTAAAAATATTTAGGTAGGCTTAAATCCTTTGTAGTGGCTGGTTTGTAGAATGTGCTAAATAATGGTATTGTTTCTGTTAAAATGGAGTAATAATCCTCGTAACTATGTACAAGCAATTTTTGGGCGGCCTATTTTTACTCCTAGCAGCCCTGACAATATCAGGGACCCTTTCCGCAGGACAGCCAAAAGGAGTGTACGTTGCATCCGTGATACTGCGGTGCGACAGCCTCTTCTGGAAGGCATACAACGACTGTGATATCAACAGATTTCAGGCATACCTTTCATCAGATGTGGAATTCTACCATGATATAGGTGGCCCATTATTCGGTTTGCCGGCATTGACTGCATCCGTGAAAAACAATTTGTGTAAAGATAGAGAGCATTTCAAACTGCGTAGGGAAGCCGTTCCTGGGACCGTGAAAGTATATGAATTGGAAAAGGATCACGAAGTATATGGCGCCGTGATATCTGGAGAACACCGGTTTTATATCACTGAAAACGGGAAACCAGAATACCTTTCTGGTATCGCCAGGTTTACACATATCTGGATCTTACAGCATGGTGAGTGGAAAATGACCCGTATTATCAGCTACGATCATCAGTCGGCAAATTAAGTAGTATGGGTTTTCATCTTCCAGGATCGCTGGTGTACAAAATAATAAAACAAAGCCCCTCCCAGATAGGCGGCAGCATCCAGCATATCCGCGGTGTATTTGCTGGAAAAAGCCGGCATCACTAATTCAAACAGCACCGTAGTATACAGCGCGATGAATAGTAGGTAAGAGAGTGGGTACGTGTACTGGCTGTCTCTCAATATCACCGTACGTGTGAAAGTAAGCGCCAGATGCGCAATGACAGGTACCGCTATGAAATCGGTCAACTGCCCGTTCAGCAGGGGAATGGGCGTTCCTAGTCGCCTACAACCGTGTATAATGATCCATATAGCGCAGTAGCTAATAAACAGCGGATCAAATAGCTTTTTCATATTACAATACAAAAGTGATGGCGGCGGCCAGTGCCAGTGTCACCAAGCCTACCATGAGTGCTCCCAGGTAAAACGCTGAATTTTTCAGTGTTTTCTGTAGCATGTTATCCGTTGGCTTAATGGGAAAGAACATTTCCCGCATCCGTTGCCATAACGTCTCTTCGGTTTCTTTCTCTTGGTCCGGTATCATATTATTAATATTTAGTACAAATGTACTAAAAAATAGTACAAATGGCCTAATTTAATTTCGAGCTGTTATTTCACCCTTTTTCCTGGTTGTATTGCCTTATTAGCAGAATCATACAATTAGAACAATATGACAATTGCTAAATACTGGCGCTTCCTGCCCTTGCTGGCAGTGGGCGTGACTGCCTTTGGCCACAACAACACAGACGAGCAAAAGGAACTCAACCGGAAGAATACGATTCGTTTGGTGATGAAGCATATCCGAGAGGAACATTATGCGCCTAAAGCCGTTGATGACGCGTTTTCTAAGGTTATCTGGAAGAAATATTTGCAGGCATTAGATGCTAATAAAAATACTTTTTTGCAGTCGGATATCACCGCTTTGCAGCAGTATGAAACGAAGATAGATGATGAACTGGAGACACCATCCCTCGATTATTTCAACGCTATTTTCAATATATCCATGCAGCGTTTACAGGAACTGCAACCAGTTTATCGGGCATTGTTAAGTCAGCCCATGAATTTCAAAGTAAAAGAAACCATCAATCCTGATCGCAGTGAGGCTGCATTTCCGGCAGATGAAGCGGCCAGAAAAGAAGTTTGGCGTAAAAGTCTGAAATATCAGGTGTTGCAAAAAATGGTGGAGATACAACAGCAGGATAAAACCAAGAGTGATAAAGTAGCGGAACAGGAAGCGAGAAAAGCGGTATTGACGGCTATAGACGGACTGTTTAAAAACTTGTTGTCTCAAAGCGCTTCAGACGATCGTTTCAGCGCATATATGAATACCATTACCTTGGAAATGGACCCGCATACTTCCTTTATGGCGCCGGCAGATGCGGGTATGCGAGAAGCCATGATGGCGCATCGTTATTTCGGACTAGGATTGGAACTAACGGCGAAAGATGGCGCTATTATTATTAAAAGAGTGTTGTCTGGCGGAACAGCGGATCAGAGTGGATTGTTGCATGTAGATGATCATATCCTACAGTTGAGCGATGATAAAGGGAAAATGGTAGATGTAGCAGGAATGAACATTGTAGAGGTATCAAGAATGGTTCGAGGAGAGAATAATACTACCTTAAAACTATTGGTACGAAAAGCTTCCGGTGTGGAGAAAGAAGTAACAGTGAAAAGAGGAGAGATTAAGGAAGACGCGAATGCCGCCAAGAGTGCAGTGATTACACAAGGCACAAAGAAATGGGGATTAGTCCAGTTGTCAGAATTTTACCTAGATGCGAAAAGAAAGGATGGCGCTCATTGTGCAGTGGATGTGGCTAAAGAAGTACAAAAATTAAAAGATGAAAAAGTAGACGGCATCATCATTGACCTCAGAGGCAACCCAGGAGGCTCTTTGGATCAAGTAATTGACATGACCGGACTTTTCGTGAAAACCGGACCGGTACTACTAGGAAAAGATAGAATCGCCATTCAGCCGTATCCTATGCAGAATGGGGATACGCCGTTGTATGAAGGTCCGCTCGCAGTAATGATCGATGAAGGGAGTGCATCTGCTTCCGAAATATTTGCTGCAGCGATCCAGGATTATCACCGTGGTATTATCATTGGTAGTCCGTCTTCTTACGGAAAGGGCACCATGCAGAATACCGTGCCAATGGGTAAAATGGGAGACGATACGAAAGGAATTCCTAATATCAACTATGGTTCTCTAGTATTGACCATCAAGAAATTCTACCGTATCAGCGGAGGCACTACACAACTGAATGGCGTAATTCCGGATATCATAATACCTAGCAAAAAACAAAATGCCAAAATACGGGAACGGGACAACGAAACAGCGTTGATTTGCGATTCCATTCCCAAGGCTTATTACGTCCCTTCCACTACTGGAGAGGCCCTGAAAGCCCTCGCAGCACAAGCCCAACACCGTATTGATCAGGATAGCGCTTTCAATGTGGTCAAACAAGATGTAGAATGGCTACGACTACACGGAGCACCGGTATTCAGCCTGGAAAAAAATACGTACAAACATCAAATAGACGAAATCCAATCTTATAACAATGCCATTGATAAGGCATTAAAACTACCGGCAAATCAACAACTGGCGATAAAAGGTAGCTCCAATAAACAGCCATCACCAGACAAACTAGCTAAATACGAGGAGTGGATGACCAATTGCCGTACCGATAGGCCACTTGCCGAAACAGTAGCAATCCTCACGGATATGACGGGTAAATAGTCAGGGATTAAAAAAAATCCGGATTTTAGTCTATTTTGTGTTGATAAATTTATGGAGGGGGCAATGGAATATGTATCAACCAAATTCGATGGAACCGGCCTCATTTGAGGAGCTTTTCCGTACACACTATTCTTTTTTATGCGCAACCGCTTACTATGTAGTAGAAGATGAAAATACTGCCAAAGATATTGTTCAGGATTTCTTCCTCTATTGTTGGGATAAGCGACAAATTATTCAGATCACACAAAATTTTAAAAGTTATGCCACGCGTGCCATACGAAATGCCTGCCTAAACTACCTGAAGAAAAAAGGTAAAATCATATTTAATGACCCTTCCAGTTTTCCCGATGAGGAGATGTTGCCACCAGAGGACGACAAAGAACTGGAAGAAACACGAAATGCCGCCCTCTGGGCGGCTATCGGTCGTTTGCCTATCCAACGGCAACGCATATTCTTATTGAGTAACCGAGATAACCTGAAGTATAAGGATATCGCCGATCAGCTCAATATTTCTGTCAATACCGTTAAAACACAAATTAAACTAGCGTACCAGTTTCTGAGGAAGGAGTGTGAATGGATGATCGTATGCATTATCCTATTGATATTATTTTTTGAAAAAAAATAATTCCCCTTCACCCTTTTTTTAAAGAAGATTGCCTTTAATATATATCGTTATGGATACACCAGGAAACGACATGAATTGGGACAAACTACTGGAAGCATTGGAAAATGCGGATACTACTGCACTGAATGAAGAAGAACTGGCTATGTTACACGCAGCCAGAGACATGAAGAGCAGGGTACAAACAGCGGAGAAGTTCCCTACAGAAGAAGGTTGGCAGCGGTTTGTTGCGGAGCGCGACAAACGGCAACTGAAAGTGCACTGGCGTAAACGACTGACAGTAGCCGCAGCAGTAGCGTTGCTGTTAGTAGGGGCCAGCACATGGTGGATCACACAAAAACAACACCATCTGAAAACCATTGCCAAAGCGGATCTAAAACCACAAAATGGTGTTCAGATCAAGTTGTCAAATGGGAAGGTCATGAAATTAGACAGCGCTGGTACCATCGTGCAAAGTACTAGTGGCGCT
Organism: Chitinophaga sp.; assembly: GCF_019236475.1. GTDB lineage: Bacteria > Bacteroidota > Bacteroidia > Chitinophagales > Chitinophagaceae > Chitinophaga. Next base: position 315,576 of record NZ_JAFAIX010000013.1, on the reverse strand, counting down.
TTGATTAAAGCCGATAGCGCAGGGATTGTATATAATGCCGGCGCCAACCAGGAAGCTGTTGTCGCAAAGAATGATACCTTGGTGGTGCCCAAAGGAAATAAAATTCGTATAGCCCTTGCAGATGGCACACGGGTATGGGTAAACGCAGCTTCAGAATTGATCTATCCTTCCGCTTTCAATGGACCAACGAGGGAAGTGCAGGTGCATGGGGAAGCTTACTTTGAAGTAGCCGTCAACGTTCAGCAGCCTTTTATAGTGCAAGCAGGGGAGGTAAGTGTTCAGGTATTAGGCACATCCTTTAATGTTAATACTTATAATACCAATATTCAGACTACACTTACCAGCGGTAAGGTAAGTGCAACAGCCGATGGTAAAAAGGTGGTGTTATCGCCGGGACAACAGGCGGTATATCATCCTCAAACTGGCGACTTACAGCAACTGACCGTAGAAACCAGAATCTTTACTGCCTGGAAAGATGGCGACGTTTATTTTGAAGAAGAAAATCTATCAACCATAGTAAAAAGTCTGAGCCGTAGCTATGATTATGAATTCAAGTTCGAGGATGCTACACTTGAAAAAATCAATCTGACATTGGATATGCCCGGACCAGTTAACTTACAACAGGTATTGGACCATATCCGGATTTCCAACAGAGAAGTGGTATTCCGGATAGAGGGTAGAACCATCTATGTAACACGCGTCGGACAGGCAGGACAATGAAAAAACCGATAGAAACAATGCAACTGGCTCCTCTCAGGTGAGGCCAGGTAGGGAGTTTAATCTTTTATATCGAACCAAAATGAAAAAAATGTTGGGCTTGCCTTCATTCAGGAGGGTCATGCAAGGCTTTGCCATGCCATTACTACTGCTATCCATTTTGTTGCTGCTGGGAGGCAGACTACTTGCACAGGAGCATTCCGTGCTGGATACCAAAGTCACGTATAAGGCGGTGGGACTGCCTTTATCCACTGTATTAAAAGAAGTACGTACACTGACCAAAGTCAGATTTACTTATAATACAGACGCTATCCGCAAGGCGCCGGCTGTTACGGTAGATCAGAAGAATGGTACCCTCCGGGAGTTGCTGGCGCGTATACTCGTCAATACAGGACTTGATTTTACAGAAGACATGCTGGGCGTAGTTATTTATCAAGAAAATCAACGGGCGTCAGTGATAAAGGACAGACCTTTCTTTATGGTACGGGGACAAGTCATAAACGCCAATAATGAAACGGTTGGAGGAGCTACCGTACAAGTGGTGGGTACCAAAGATGGTACGGTTACCATGCAGGATGGTATATTCTCCCTGTTGGTACAGGATCAGCAACAGTTACGTGTATCCATGCTGGGAATGAAAACAACCCTGCGTACCGTGACTGAAAAGGAGTCCAATGGTAATTTCATTAAAATCAAACTGGATACCGCTGCACAAGCGGTACAGGAAGTGGTGGTAACGGGCTATCAGAAAATTGATGCCCGTATGTCTACCGCTTCCACCTTCAAACTGAATGCTTCGGAAATAATACAACCTGGAGAACCTTCCATCGACAAAATGCTGCAAGGTAAAGTACCGGGCCTGATGATCATCAATACTTCCGGTAGTGTCAATGCCAGGCCTACCATACGTATCAGAGGTACTTCTACCTTCGTAGGTAATGCTAGTCCTCTCTGGGTGATTGATGATGTAGTGAGACCCGATCCTGTCGATATTTCCACCACCCAACTAAATAACGTCGTGTCTGATGCGCAATCCGGTAACTTCTCCATGATCGGAACAGCTATTAGCGGTATTAACCCCTATGATATTGAAAGTATCACCTTTCTGAAAGATGCCGCTGCTACTGCCATCTATGGTGTGCGCGCTGCCAATGGGGTGATTGTGGTGACTACCAAAAAAGGTAAAGCAGGTCCCATGCAGGTGTCTTACAATAACAGTTTCTCTTTTCAACAACGTCCATCCTATAGCAATTTAAACCTGATGAACTCTCAGCAAAGAGTGGAGCTGTCTAGGGAATTGTTTGCAGATGGACTGTTGCAGACTTCTCGTAATGGTCTTAAAGAGAATATTTCCTATGAAGGTTTAATGCAAGCCCTCTATGCGAAGCAAATCACAGAAGCACAGTTCAAAGTAGCGGTAAGCAAACTGGAAACACAAAATACAGATTGGTTTAAAGTCCTGTTCAGAAATGCATTCAATATGCGCCATGCATTGTCAGTGAGTGGTGGTACTGGAAAGACTACCTACCACAGCTCTGTGAGTTACCAAGATGCTAAAGGTGCTGCACAACTGGATACGAAAAAGAATTATACGATAGACCTGGCAGTGCATACAGAGGCTGGAAAAAGATTATCTATCGATATTAATCTAATGGGTAATTACTCAAAGATGCAGGGATATTATCCTGGCATTAATCCACTCACCTATGCATTGCAAACTTCCAGGATACTGGACCCCAATGTCGTGTATCCGTGGGGAATCGCTAATGTAGGTTATAGGGTCCTGCCTTTTCCACCGCCTATTACGTTCAATATGCTGAATGAAATTAAGCAAACGGAGAATGGCAATACGCAAAGTGCCTCCTTTGCAAAGGTGGCGTTGAGTTATAAAATTGTGAAGGGATTGTTGTTCCAGAATGTATCCAGTTTTATCTCTGATGCGATGGAATCTATGTCGGCAGCCTATGAAGGAAGTAAATATGTTTCAGATCAGCGTGGCTGGAACCTGGATTACATACCGACCGACCAACAAATAGCAGTTTCCCCGCTTCCTTACGGGGGCTTAGCCAACCTGGCCAATCAGAATGTCATCACCTGGAGTACCCGTAATCAACTGGATTATAATACCAGTTTATTCAATAACAGAGATCTGTTTACTGCCTCTGCTGGTACAGATCTCAGCTCCATGCAAATAAAAGGATATTCATCTGTTGAACCAGGTTATTTCCCTGATAGAGGAATGAGTTTTTATCCTAGTCCCAATAGCATGTATCAATGGGGAAGCCGCCATCTGACCAGATCCAATATCAATACTTTTGCCCTTTTTGGGATTGCTTCTTACAGTCTGAATAACAGGTACATTATTGGTGCAACGGTCCGGACAGATGGTTCCAACAGGTTTGGACAATATGCTAATGCGAAGTTCCTACCCAACTATGGATTATCCGCCAGATGGAATATTACAAATGAATCTTGGCTGCAAACGTCCCGCGTTTTCAGTGGATTGGATCTGAGAGCTTCTTTCGGAACACAGGGAAATGTGGTGAGTGCGGTTGGTCCGGAATTGATAGCTACCTATATGCAGCAATCGAGATATAGCTCCAATCCTATTACCGGCGTACCTTACCTGGGAATCAAGAGTTTACCATATCCCAACTTGCGCTGGGAAAAAACCTACCAATGGAATATAGGCATAGACTTATCCTTGTTTGACCGTAGAGTAAATTTTATGGGTGATTATTACCTGAAACGTAGTAAAGACCTGATTGCCTCTAAAATCCTTCCGGCAGAATTTGGAGTGGATGTAATGTATAAAAATGCAGGAAGACTTACCAACCACGGCGTGGATATGCATTTGAGCATCGAAGTATTACGCAAAAAGAATACGAACCTCACCCTGACTTTCAACAATAGCAAGAACTTCAATGAAGTTGGTGTGAATGATTTTCAAAATGATTTCGCTTCTTACCTGAATGGTAGGGCATATGTCCCCGGCCGACCTATCAGCGGATTTTATTCTTACAAGTATGCTGGTCTGGATCCAACCAATGGTACGCCTACTTTCAGTAACCTGAAGAATAATAACGAGCAGATAGATCCTACTACTTACCTGGTGTACTCCGGACAGTTACAACCACTTGTTACCGGTGGCTTTTCACCAGCCTTCAGATACAAAAGCTTTTCTGTAAATGCTGAATTTTATTATGCGCTGGGAAGTCATAAACGCCTGAATCCATTGAATCCGCAAGTCTTCAGCTATGATGGTGTCCCTCCTCCATTTACAAACGTCAGCAAAGACTTAATTAACCGCTGGCGTAAACCTGGCGATGAAAAGATAACGAATGTTCCTGCCATTGCGGACTATACTACCAATACCCTCCTGCCTGGCTACCAGGACAACATTTACGCCATGTATAATCAATCAGATTATCGGGTAGTCAACAATAGCTTTATGCGTTGCAGGATGCTAAATTTCGGTTATCTGCTCCCACGACAGGTAGTAGCTAGAGTGGGCGTTAAAAGTATTACTACAGGATTGTTTGTAAGTAATGTATTTACGATTGCCAGCAAAGCCTTACAGGGTCAGGACCCTGAAATTGATGGAGTAGGAACTACTGCACTGCCTGTTGTAAGGCAATTTGGATTCAATATGAATGTGAATTTTTAAAAACGAGCGTATGAAAAAAAGCATAGTTGTCGCCGTATTAGCACTGGGGCTGGTATCCTGTAAAAAGTTTCTGGCAGAACAATCTCAGTCCGATGTTATTCCAAAAACAACAAAAGATTTTGGTGAGATATTATATACAAATGGTTATCCAGATAACCATTCGTTGATGCAGCCATACATCGCACTGATGAGTGATGATATACAGTGTTACAATGGTGTAGCGGTGGCGGACCAACAGATTACCATTACTGCGAATGCAGGCGCATTTCAATGGCAACCAAATTTTATCGATGTCTGTGCACGTGCAGGTAGTCCGGATAAAGCCAACTTTAATTCCTGGACCACCTATTATCAACTGATCCTTGGTACAAACATTGCCTTGCAGTACCTGGATAAATCCAATGGCAGTGCGGCGGAGAAAGCAATGTATAAAGGAGAAGCATTTACGTTGCGCGCATTTTATCACTTTATGTTGGTGAACTTGTATGCCAAACCATATAATGATTCCACTACCACGCCGGATCAGAGTCCTGGTGTTCCGCTGAAATTGAATGCCGACCTGACAGATAAGCTCCCGGTAAGAAATAGTGTGAAAGAAGTGTATGCACAAATTACTTCCGATTTGGATAGTGGTATATATTACCTGGGCCTGAATAAAACGGATCAGAAACTATTCCGTGTTTCCCATGTGGCTGCGCATCTGCTGGCCAGCAGAGTGTATTTATACATGGAGCAATGGAATAAAGTAATTGAAAATGCCGATTATGTCCTCTCTTACCATCCCCAATTGATGGACCTGTCTAAGTGGGGAGACCCTGATGCATTTGATAAACCAATTGTGGGTATTGGTAATGTGGAAACCCTCTGGTACTACGGAAGTATGACGGAACAAGCGCCAACAGGCGCCGGCGTTTATACTGTTTCGCATGATTTGGCAAATAATTATGAACCAAATGATCTAAGGACTAGTATTTATTTTGGTCCAGTACCGGATGTATGGAAACCATGGTTCTCAGCAGATTTTGTGGATTTCAAAAATTCCGGAAATACGACCCCTAACGCCTCCGGGCAGATAAATATGGGTAGTAGCTGGCGTAGCTCAGAAGCTTATTTGAACAGGGCTGAAGCATATATCCAACTATATAAAACCAAGGGAGATGGAACTGCTGCACAGAAGGCATTGAACAGCTTGAATACCCTCCGTGCTAAGCGATTTGACCCTTCCAGCTTTACGCCATGGGCCATTCGTCCGGCTGCTGAAATGCTACAAATGTGCAGGGATGAGCGCCGCAGAGAGCTATTCTTTGAAGGAACGCATCGCTGGATGGATCTCAGAAGATATGGTATGCCAGCTATTAAGCATTTATATCAGCCTTCTATTGGCATGACGCAGGTGTTTACGCTGCAAAAACATGATCCGCAGTACACCATTCCCATTCCAAATGATGTTCTACAACGGAACCTGGCGCTTACACAAAACCCGCAACTGGGAAGCCTGCGACAACCAGATTAACCACCTTCGTTTATCAACAAAAACTATTTTATGCGTAATTCCTTTCTGCGTATAATAATGATAGGACTATTGCCACTCATGCTGCTGTCAATGTCCGCATGCCATAAAGAAAAAATTGTGGCAACTGGAGTGCCTGATTTCTATGTATTGCCACAAGGCAATCAGTCATATGACGATTCCATTGTAGCATTCCATAAAAAATACGGCTCTTATATCTTGTATAAATTTACTGACCGGGATTTCAAATTTGACTATGTCAGAAACCTGAATGCTGCTGCTACCGTTGGTAATCTGGCCTATGTTGCCAATACCCTACAGTTCATTAAAACCCAGTATCTGAATTTTTATACAGAAAGCTACCTGCACCAAACATTGCCCTTCAAAATATTGCTGGCAGCAGCGATAGATACCGTTGCCGCAAATAGACCCAATGGTCCTCTGGTGAGATCCTATTCCGGATTTTATGCTACCAGTTCTATGTTGGCCATAGGATGGACGGATAGTACCCTGTTACAGCTATCTCCATCCCGATTCAAAGAAATACGGGGTTATATGCACCAGGCGTTCGCACAACAGGCGGCATTATCCGGCGCTTTAACCATTCCGGCAGAATTTATGAAATATATCCCCGCATCCTATACAACAATAGACCTCGATATGGGAATAAACGGTTTTACAACGGATATACGTAGTGTACCTATTATTGAACGGAATGTGGCCTGGGACTTCGCCAGCTTTGTTGGACAGATTACCTCTCACACCAAAGCAGAACTGGATGCAACTATTTTAAGTCCTTCCTATGATAAACTGGGACTGCTAAATGCTAAGTATAATGCGGTCATCCAGTATTATAATCAACAAGGTACAGACCTCCAGGCTATTGGAGAGCTTCCATAAATATCAAAGGAATCATTATGCGTTACTTTATTCATACCATCGTTACTTTTTTCCTCTGCACAATGCTTGTTAAGGCACAGGAAAAAGAAACGGATATATTACCGTTCCGCTCTGCTGCTCCTGCATTTTCCCTCTCTGCCACAAATGGCCGTCAAGTTAGATTAACAGACTTCAAAGGAAAAATGGTAGTGATCTATTGTTGGGATAACCAGGATAAAAACAGCCATGTCCTGGATACCATCAAAACAGCATTGAAAGATTATGCAGATGATACTGCTATCGTTTTTCTGGCAGTGACTCGTCAGTCAATAGCACCGGGTGTCCTCCCGAAAAAATCAAGACTCATCAATGCAGTGATCCCTGCAAACTCCACGGATGCGCACGCACAGGCCTTCCTAAAAGATTATAACATCATGGCACTGCCTCGTACGATCATGATCGGCAGAAAAGGAGATATAATACTTGCACAGTTGCCCGAAGGTTTGTTTTCTATGTTCCTGAAAATGTGGAGCCAGGTAGAAGAACGCTCCGATGAGGCCAACCATTCCACCTATTGGGATTATAAAGCAAGACCCGGAGACCTCATTCCTGGTAATATTAAACTGCAAGTAGTAGATGGCAAAAGCTATACGATGGCTGAATTACGCGGACAGGTAGTGCTACTGGAATTCACGGCCAGTTGGTGCGGTGTTTGTCGCGAATTAATGCCGCACTTGGAAAAGGAATTCTGGCAGGCTTACAAAGATAAAGGCTTGAAGGTATTTGGTATTGACCTGAAAGAATCCCCCGCGACTATACGAAAATTAGCAAGTGCCACTGGCGTTACCTATCCACTAGTGCCGGATGTAGATGGTAAAATATTTTATCATTTCGTGCGGGATCTTGGAAGTGTTACCAAAGTCCTGCTGATCGATAAAACAGGCCATATCGTTTATTTAAGTAACCAAAAAATGGGCGAAGCAGAACAGTCCGTGCTGCGCGAGAAAATCGTCTCCCTATTATAGAAATAATTCCGCCATTCCCTTCACCCTTTTTTGTTAACTCCTTGCCTTTTGTATAACCATAAAACTGAACGATGAGGGCTATAAGATTTATTGCAATCATTCTCCTATGCGGCAGCAGGCTCTTTGCGGCTGATCCGGCAACCACATTGAATGTAAAGGTGAATACCTATCCAAATTTCACAGGCATGATCTCCCTGAATTTACTGGGTGTAAGCCAGGAATATAATGGAGAAATATTATTTGTAGAAACAAGCAAACCAACCGCTGCATTTACCAGAAAATTAGGTGCTGCTACACAGATCATGGCGTTGAATAATTGCACACTCCTCATCAATGCCGGAGATCAGGTGAAATTGGAACTGCTACCATTTTATAATAAATCTGCCCTCGTAACAGGCAAATTCCGCCCGGTATGTACCGGGAAAGACGCTGCCAGACAGCTTTTACCTTATCTGATCGATAGCTTATATGCTAGCGCTGATTATTCCACCATTACGAACACGCAACAGGCGGATAACTTTATTGCTAATATTTCCACACAGGTAACAAAATTAATCGCTGCTGCAAAAGTAAATAATGCAGAAAACCTGGCAGCGCTCAAAACCTTCGAGCAATCCAAACAACTGCTGTTCAAATTTAATTTACTGGATGCGCATAAAGAATTAAGCCATACGAAAGAACTGGGCGACTGGTATCTGAAAAACTTTGATCTGTCAGCTCCAGGCCTGGCCTCCATTGGAGATGAAACGCTGGCCCGTCAAATGGTGTACCTGTGGAAGAACGGTAGAAAATTACAGGATTCCACTATCACAGAAGAAACCGAGCTGAAAGAACTGTTATTTCAATGCAAGGCAGATAAGCTCAAAGAAAGAATGGCGATCGACTGGATTCAACTGGAAGGTAAAAACCATGCTTTTACCCCGGATATGAAAACTATGTATCCGCTCATAAAAGGAACGCTGAAACCGCATACCCTGGCTACACATACAATTGACTCGCTGTATAAGTCTTATCAGCAGTTGGAACCAGGAATGCCTGCTTTTAACTTCGCCCTAGAAAATGATAACGGGAAAATTGTCCGACTCTCTGATTTAAAAGGAAAGGTGGTCATTGTGGATATCTGGGCGATGTGGTGTAGCAGTTGCGTAGCATCTTTACCTACTTTCAGAAAAATCGCTGATTCCTATAAAGATAAAAACGATATCATTTTCCTGACGATTGCATGGGAAGGACCTGAGTCGGATGTCCGCAAAACGCTGAAGAAATTCTCTGTGGATCATCACATCGCTGGAGAAAATAACCTATTTCTCAGTGCCGACAGAAATGACCCGCAAGCCAAACAATTTATTGAACGTTATTGCCTGACTGGTATTACTCGCTGGGTGGCCATTGATCAAGATGGTAATATCATGGATGGTAATCTGGGACATCCAATGGCAGAAGGCTTCGAACAGAAGATTGCCAACTGCTACCAGAAAAGAAAATAGCATCTCACACTTTATAAATAAATGGGTCTGCCATATACTTTATGATGGATTCCTATGTATTGTTTATCCATTTAAAACTTTAAATGCCATGTTAAATAAAGGACTGTTCTTAGGCCTCGCGCTCTGTACTGCATTGGGTGCCAATGCACAAAAAAGACTACAACTGGATGTGAATATAAAAGGCTTGCCGGAAGGAGATAGAGTGTATTTGTGGGCGCCGTTACCGCAGGTAACAGATTCTGCATTTGTGAAAAACGGACATTTCAGCTTTGATGTTGATATGAGCAGAGGCGGTACCACGTATATTCTCCAAGTAGGATCGAGTGGAGATCCTAATCAGGGTGTCGTATTGTACCTGGAAGCAGGTAAAATGAATATCACGGGTAAAGGACCTTACTTTAAGGATGCTGTATACACCGGAAGCCCGTTTGTAGCTGATTGGACGGATATCGACAAAAATGTTATGCCACAACTGACGGCTGCTGGTACTAAAAAAGAAGCGTTGGAAGCTAAACTTGGTACTGCCGTAAGTCTGGGTGATCAGGAAGCTGCAACCGCCATTCAGAAGGAAATCAGTCAGATGATGACCCCAGCATTGAATACCTGCGTGGAATGGGTAAACAAACATCCGAATGCAGGTGCCGGATCATTCCTCATCAATGCATATCTATCGCAATACATGAGTAGAGATGAGATGAAAGACCTGTTGACCAAACTGGGCCCTGATGCAAGAAATACCTTTACCATCAAAAGGATGACTACCCAGAGTTTCGGAGGCGAAAACATGCTTGGTTTGATGAATAAAATGGCGCCAGGCATTAAGCTGAGTGATAACAATGGAAAAACGGTATCCCTGGAAGATTTTAAGGGTAAATATGTATTGGTAGATTTCTGGGCTAGCTGGTGTAAGCCTTGCAGAGAGAGCCTCCCGGCTTTAGTGAATGTCTACAATAAGTATAAAGACAAAGGTTTTACCATCCTATCGGTTTCCCTAGATGATAAAAAAGAAAAATGGGCACAAGCTATCGCGGAAGAAAAATTGACCTGGCCACAGGTATCCGATCTGAAAGGTGGTGCTAGTCCTATTGCTACGGAATATGGTGTCATGGCTATTCCTGCCACCTTCCTGGTAGATCCTAACGGTAAAATAATTGCCTTGGGTGCTACAGGAGAAAGATTAGACCAGAAGTTAGCTGAGTTGATAAAATAATATAAAAGAAACCAACCATATCATAGGAGGCTGTCTCATTTGTTGAGACAGCCTCTTTCGTTGATGTCTATACGAAATTTTTTCGGGAGACACGATCTGCTCGATCCTCCCACCGCCCACTGGGTAAAGGTTGCAGGCTCCTCAGATACGTGTCTTCCGAAAAATATATTTTATAGTTAGCCGACTAACGTCAATTTATTACCTTTGCGCGATGAAGTCAGGCAAACCGCATAACTCATTGAATGGGTTATTAGTTGAGATCAGTAAGATCAGAAGAAACAAGAGCAATGAATTATTATCAGGAACAGGTGTACACGCAGGACAGGATATTCTGCTATACTACCTCGATATGGAAGACGGACAAACGGTATCAGCCCTGGTAGAAAAAATGGGTATCCAACAGGGAACCATCGCAGCAATGATTGAACGGATGGTGAATGCAGGCATGATTACCAAAAAGAAAGATGCCGCCGATAAACGTATATCCAGGGTGTTTATCACAAAAAAAGGAAAAGCAGCCCATCAACAGGTCACAGAAACCTGGCGAAAAATGGAAAGTATCACTGCTAAAGGACTTTCCCCTATAGAACAGGCGCAACTCATCACCCTGTTAGAAAAAGTTAGAGATAATCTCTCCTGATAAAAATCGCCGGTAACCCACCGGCGATCTTTGTTTTACAGAACTTATCAAGTAGTTCAGTTGTCCAAAACCGGAAAAAAAATTGCTCTACCTTCGAGGTATTCATTAAAGTGAATGCGTTTTATATGCAGCAATTGAAATGCCCTAACTGTGGCTCCAGTATATTCTCTTCTGCCGAGGGAGATGATGATCAGATAAGCGTTACGATTAGTTGTGAATATTGTGGCAGTGAGTTTGAAACAGATAATCCCAACTACCGTCCTCCCGCTGCCTCTGTGAATATTTACCATACAGAAGTCGGGTATGGGTACCGTCGGTATTACGGATACAGGCATGTTCCAGGCTGGAAGGAAGCTCCTGATTGGCAGCACAAGGTGGCTAACGTGGGCGGCTATATTCTAGGTGGAGTGGCAACGTTTTTCGCGATCATCATGTGGGTAACTGCATTTATGCCAGGAACCGACATGCCGGTGGGCGTCCCGGTTATATTTAGCGTGTTTGTGGCGGGAATCTTTTTGTTGGCATGGGCCTCTGGCAGAGAACTAAAACTCCGACATCCGGAAAGAAGCCAGCCCCAGGGTAACAACCACGGCTATACGGCGCCTGTTAAGAAACCACGACCAACACCTAGCCAAAGGAATGTGGGCATCCCTATGCCGCCTCCTGGCAGTGTGGTGAAAGTTACCCCAAAATGGTTGTTGACCGTAGGCATGGTATTCGGGTATTTAGGAGTGGCAGGTACTAGCTGTTCTGTAATCGCTGGACTTGTGAATAAAAACAATGAATTGATCCATAAGGTGTTTGGAGTGGCCTTTTTGGTGGTGATTTTTATGATACCATTTTTTATTTTGGGTAGGAGATGTCAAATTGCTTTGCAACAACGTATAGCGGAGGAAAAAGCCGCAGCGGAAAGGTGGGAGGAACAATCAAAACAAAATAGGGCAGAGAAACTATAACACAATAATATTCCCCAAAAAGAGACCGATCTACAGTGCTACCATGCTGTATGTCGGTCTCTTTTTGTATACTTGTTAACCGAAAAACCGTGTTTTATGTCCCATAGAATGTATTTGTATAACCTGGATCAAGTCCCCGAAAAAGTAGCAAAAAAGAACCCATTGCCTGGGTATAATAGTGATGAGGTTACCATGATGATGGAATGGAAGTATGAGTTCCCTTTGTTTTTCCACCCACTTTTTTCAGATAAGATTAAAATTGCTCCTCCAATATACAATGGGGAGGAAGGTGGGCTCTATGCGGCTGCGTTTCCAGGTATTGATGCATTTCGTGCATTCTATGCTTTTATTGAAAAACACGGGGATCAGTTGTTGGACGATAAAGCAGCTTTCCAGGAGGCTCAACTACAAATACGGAAGTATTTCAGACGGAAAGTCCATCTTTCCTGGTTTCACCTGGATGCATGGGACGTATTCAATATAGAAGACGATGGTTTCCCAGGAAGTCATACCCTACAGGCAGAAAAACTAAAAGCCAGTATGGAGGAAAATAACCGCATTATTCAAGCGGCGATCGCCGCTGATGATCCGGCATTGCTGGATTCGTGCCCGTTTTTAAAAGAAACAGGTTGGGCAAAATCATTCCGACAATTCCTAAATGAACCAGTATATGGTTATGGCTGGGAAGTGATCAAGTCTTCCATTTTCGAGGAAGAAGTAGAGCTGGAAGTCTTTATAGAGACTGATTTGAAAGGGCTAAAAGATCTAGATGGAAATATTGTTTTGCCTGCTGAATTCGATGAAATATATGAATTTCCATATGGGGAAAACCGTGCTGTAGTAACCAAGCAAGGAAAAGCAGGATACATAGATAAGCAAGGAAGACTAGCGATTCCTTGTATCTATGATGATGCGTTTGATTTTTTAGGAGGATACGGGCACGTAGTGTGGGAAGGGAAATTCTTAGTGATTGATGAGGATGACCAAATGGTCATATTGCCTACGTACGAAGACGGTTTCCTATTAGGCCCGGAATTGTTTGCTGTCAGCAATAAGGAGGAGTGGGGCGTAATAGTCCCTAGTGGCAAGTTTGTATTACCTATGCAGCCGGCTAAGGGCATTGAAGTTATAAAAGAAGGTAGTACTACTTATTATAAACTGGAAAAACCCGATGGTACACCGGTTTGGCTATCGCATACTTTCCATACGCTGATAAGTGGGGAGGCTACTATCGAGATGATCGATGGCTATTATCTCATTACTCGTGGAGAAGAGATGGCATTATTAGATGATGCTGGCAATATCCTGCTACCATTCGCTGCACATCATATCCACTACGACTACAACCTACAAGCTTACCTGGTAACAGATACATCGAATACGGGTATCTTCCTCCCTTTACAAGGTTGGTTGCTCCCTGCCACTTTCCAACAGATCAAACCATTGGAATACGCAGGCACCGCGGCAAACGGTGAAAGATATGCTATTGTTGAGCATCATGGAGAGGCCGGACTATTTGCCATAGGAGCCAATCCCCACTGGGTCATGCCGATGGTATATAAAAATTTTGTATTGCTAAAAGAAGGATATCTAGGCTTCCAGGATAAAACAGAAGCTTGGGGCATGGCGAATTTCGAAGGACGCATCCTAAGTACGATGTATTTCACCAGCATCAATGGTAAACAAGGCTGTTTGACTTATGGCGTGGCGTTAGGATTCCAACATATGGATATCTATGTATTGTCGGAAGATGGTAGTCACAGACGCCCAACGGCGCAACAAATAATAGATGAATTAGCCTATTACCCGGATGCGTTTTACAGCAAAAGTGAATTGCATGCACTGACGGTTTTAGCAGAAAGTGGCCAGGCTGCATTAGACGCTCATGCAGCGGGCAACTTGGCTTTGGACGAAGAACGTTATGAAGATGCGATCAAATCTTTTGAACAGGCTATAGAAGGAAACTGTCTGGAAGCCATTACAGACCTGGGATATCTCTATGAAAATGCACCAGGTTATCAACAACCTGAGAGAGGCTTTTCGCTTTATTTAAAAGCTGCAGAGCTAGGAGAGAAGGTGGCCATGAATAATGTAGGTCTTGCCTACCTCGCGGGAAGAGGAACAACAAAGAATATTGCTAAAGCCGTTGAGTGGTTAGAACAAGCAGTAAAACGATATTATTCTAGTGCGATGGCCACTTTGGGGGATGTCTACTCTAACCCGGTATATGAAATGGTAGATACCGCAAAGGCATTGGAGCTTTACTTGCAGGCCCTGGATTACAGGGAAGATGTATCCCAACAGATCGGCCATATCTACGAACAGGAACAGGACTACGAAAAAGCCGCTAAGTATTACCAGCAGGCCGTAGATGCAGGTCATGCGTTCTCTAAATGGCGACTAGGATTGCTATACTACGATGGAAAAGGGGTGCCTTTTGATCTGAATAAAGCTATGGAACTCTATCAGGGCGCTGTTGGAGAATATCCTGAAGTACATTTGGATATTGCTACCTTGTATATGAGTCCTGATTTTTACAATCCGAAAATGGTAGAAGCCCATTATTATATGGCGAAAGAATGTGGTGTACCACATGCGGATGAGTATTTAGCCGCATTTCAATTGAATGGTAAGTAAAAGCACTGGTGGTAAATTGTCTGATGAGGAGTATGTTGGAATCAGGCAGCCTTTAGATCATATTAACAGATTACAATTGTGACGGAAGAAGAACATTATTTATCAGCATTTAAAACAAAGCTCCTTTCATATTATCCGCTTTCGGATGAAGCCTTTGATCTGTTCAAGCGTATCGCAGTTTTCCGAACTGTTGAAAAAGGCGAAATATTATTGCACATAGGACAGGTATCCAAACATATTAACTTTATCTGTAAAGGAGCCATGATCGCTTACTTTACAGATGACCAGGGAAATACCTACAATAAAAATATCTTCCTGGAAAATCAGTTCGCCGGATCTGCGGTTTCTGCAATATTGAAAACCCCTTCGGAATTTACCCTTCAAGCAATTGAGGATACCACCTTTATCAGCATGGATTACCAATTGTATAAAGAACGTATCTACCAAAACGATGAACTGAAAAGCTTCTACATTGCTTACTTGGAAAAGAACTGGATCATCGACAAGGAACAAAGAGAAATTTCTCTCGTCATGGAGAATGCCACGATGAGGTACCAGAAACTATTGACAGCCTATCCTGACATAGATAAACGCATTCCGTTGCAGCACATCGCGTCTCACTTAGCCATTACACCCACTCAATTGAGTCGGATCCGACGCGATTTAAAGAAAAATAACCCGAATCAACATATGTAAAGCAGATTGCAAAAATAGAGAGATAATTTTGCCCTAGGGTTCTATTAGGGCCTTTCTGTAAGTCATTTGGCTGGGCCTGCCGGTGGGAACTATCCAGTAAAAAACAATCGGTATCGCTGCCATGTTTACAGTAATAATTTTAATCAATTCAAAATAATATAGCGTGGAAAATTTGAATCAACAGAACATAAATAACCTGACGACTTTGTGGACCATAGTAGGTAATGCCTTTGGACGATATCAACAGGATCATCATTTTAATGTCAGTCAGGTGACAGGTTCAGAATGGCCTAATAGAATTTGGTTTAATGAAGCCGTTACTGGGGCTGCTTTGAGCGCTGCTGTAGATGCCATTAAAAATAACCAAGTACCATTAACAGTGAGCCATTGGGGGGATTTTGAAAATGGTTTGCGCCCACTGTTCGAAGCAGCGAGCTTTGAGGTAAGATCAGAACAAATCGGCATGTCGTTGAAATTGTCTGAACCATTTGAACAGCTCAACCGCATCCAGTTGGAAAGCGTTACTACTCCAGAACAGGCAAAAATATGGGAAGAACTTTATCCGCAGAGTTTTGGTTACAGCATTTCGGCGGAAATACTCCATAAAACGAAAGAAGCAGTACAGTTTTACCTGGTCCGGAAGGCGCAACAGGCAATAGGAACGGCTATCGTACTGGAATCTAATGGTATTGTCGGGATACATGGTGTGGGCATTATTCCTGATTTCAGAAAGCAAGGTTTTGCGGAAGAAGTGATGGCTGTCTTACTAAACAATGCGATAGCAAATAACACAAAACTGGCAACGCTGCAATCCTCTGCCATGGGGAAAAATATTTACAAAAAGTTAGGATTTACGGAAGATTTCCTGATGACCAATTATCGGTTAAAAAATTAAGCATATGAATAAAGCAGATATCCACCCTAAAGTTTTTGAATTGTACAACGATTATGCACATAATCGCATCAGCAAAGAAGACTTCACAGATCAATTGTCTGCTTACGCCCATAATGGATGGACAGTACCCGGGTTGATGGCTTACTTGATGCCGGATTATAAAGCCGCCATACAAGTAAAAGCAGATGATCCACGCATTGTTTCCACCTATGTCAATTATCCATCTCCCAAAGGTGGAGGTACTATAAAAGCATTGCTATGCATGCCTGCTGGTAATACAGGAAAAATACCAGGGATCGTAGTTGTGCATGAAAACAGAGGACTGAACCCACATATTGAAGATGTGGCCAGACGCGCCGCCCTGGAAGGTTTCATCACGCTCGCTCCGGATGCATTGAGTCCTTTAGGTGGTTATCCTGGGAATGATGATGAAGGGCGCACCTTACACGGTAAGCGGAATCCGCATGAGATGTTAGCAGATTTCATCGCAGGATTTGAATACCTCCAACATCATGCGCATTGCAATGGGAAAATAGGAGTGGTAGGCTTCTGCTTTGGAGGCTGGATTGCCAATATGATGGCAGCACGCATTCCTGCATTACTGGCAGCCGCACCTTTCTACGGAGCACAAGCTCCCCTGGAAGAAGTACCTTCTATTAAAGCGGCATTACAGTTGCATTACGCGGAGTCAGATGCAAGCATCAATGCGGGTATTGATGCATATGAAAAAGCCTTGCAGGATAATAATAAGGATTTCATTATTTATCATTATCCGAATACGCATCATGGTTTTCATAATGATACTACCCCGAGATATGATAAGGCTGCGGCGGAATTAGCATGGAATCGCACGATAGCGTTTTTTAAGGAGCAATTGGGGGGATAGTTTAATTCATTGTCTCAAATATAATAGCCGGATAATTGATGAATTTATCCGGCTCTTCTTTTTTTATTGTAGAAACCTTATTGATGATACGCAATTACCTTCTCCACATATCTCAGCAATTCTTTTTTCTCCTTCGCATAATCTTCCTCACTTAATCGCGGCCCAGCTTCCATATAAAGATTTGTAATTTGTTCAGGACTCATCAGTTCTGAAAAATGTAATTCTATAATCTGCTGAATAAACTGTTCCCTTCGTTCATCGAATATTCTTTTTTCTTGTAGAATGGCAGGATCTCTATCGATAATGCGTAACCTTTCAATTTGTGTACGATCTGTTGAGAGAAATACTTCATTAGGCGCCACGCTTTCAACAATTTTAGGATCAACTTTCCCTTTCGAGTTACAATAGGCGCATTTGCCAGGTAACCAATACAATTCATTGCCAAGTCTTGTAATGTCATCCTCATCTACATGTCCTTTGCCGAGGCATCTGGGACATTGAATATAATCTTGGGGTTGTTGGAATAGGCGTTTAATGAAATTCATAGGAGAGGATTATTTTTTTTGCCAAATATGGAAATTTTCGGGAAAAATGAAAAAGGAGTGGCATCGAAAATAACTGTTTCCGGTAGACGCTGGTATAAATAACCCACTGCGGCCCTGATGCAGCGGCTATTTTGATAAGCGGTCAAAAAAGAGCAATATGTGACAAACCAGTATGCGTAAATAGTGTTAACTTTTCTAGGTGATGTTGTATCGTTAGCTACTATTATTTACGCCCCAGGCTATCCATCTCCCGCCCCATAGGAGAGAATGCCCGGTAGCTTTTTATTCCTCATCAAAAAAAACACGAAATGAAAAACACAATTTTTGCTTGTGCGATTTTGTTAACAACCCTTACTGCTCATGCTCAGTTCACCACGCTGCCTAGTGGCGATAACAAACGTGCTTCCGTTAGTGAAGGCATTGGTATCACACAGGTAACCATTAATTACAGTCGCCCTGGTGTTAGGAACAGGGACGGCCATATCTGGGGAGAAGTAGTCCATAAAGGCTTTGCGAATCTCGGCTTTGGACCATCCAAGGCAGCGCCGTGGAGAGCGGGCGCCAATGAAAATACCACTATTACTTTCTCTACAGATGTCATGGTAAACGGACAACCACTGGCCGCTGGCACCTACGGCTTCTTTGTGGCCTATGATCCTAATGAAAGCACCCTGATTTTCTCCAAAAATTCCAGCTCATGGGGTAGCTTCTATTATGATCCTAATGAAGATGCGTTGCGCATAAAAGCAAAGCCAGTTGCCACAGATAAAAGTGTGGAATGGCTTAAATATGAATTCATCGACGAAACGCCTACCAGTGCTACTGTAGCCCTGGAATGGGAAAAGCAAATGATTCCGTTTAAGGTAGACGTGGATGTGGTAAAGACACAGATCGCTTCTTTCCGCAAAGAGCTGAGGGGCACTAGTGGCTTCGCCTGGCAATCCTGGGATGCAGCAGCTAGCTTCTGTGCACAACATAATACAAACCTCCAAGAAGCCCTGCTATGGGCCGATTCCGCTACCAGTGTAACTACCGGAGGTACCCAGAGCTTCCAGGCATGGAGCACCAAAGCTGCTGTCCTGGATAGTCTTGGCCGAAAAGAGGAAGCGATGGCGGTTATGAAAAAAGCCTTGCCCTTCGGCAATGTGAATGAACTATATTTCTATGCCAGGAATCTCGCGCATCTCAAACATGGCAAAGAAGCCTTCGAGATCTTTAAAATGGACTACGATAAACACCCCGACGAATTTCTTACCAACGCCGGTATGGCCCGCGGATACTCTGCACTCGGAGATTACAAGAAAGCATTGACCTATGCGCTAAAAGCCCGCGCACAAGCGCCAGACCTGCCAAACAAAGATCGATTAGAGAAATTTGTGAAGACGCTGCAAGAAGGAAAAGATATTAACTGATAATCAAACCCGCGCTCGCCGCGGGTTTGATGTTTTATATAAATACATTTGCCAATATAAAATCGTACCTTGACCAACCGCCACGAGCTACAACCTATAGCTTCTGGCACTCTTATTGTAAATCGGGGAGCAAATCAAATAGCCAAAATTTATGAACAGAATTCTAAAGACTGTCAGCGTATTTTCAATTATCGTATTAACGGCGATGGGAGCTGTAGCGCAAAAAGTAGATAAAGACTATATCAATTCGTTAAAAAAGGAAAAAGAGATCCTGAAAGAGGAGACAAAATTAAACGCGCTTAAATTGAAAGCCGCCTATGAAACAATTGATCTGCAAAAAATGATGGATGATGCCGAGAAATTAAATAAGAAGGCAGATGACGCCATGAGAACTGCGAAGAAGCATTCTGCAGAAATGACGAATGGAGAAGTGGGTGATGAAAAACTGTCCAAAAAGGCCAGCCGCTCTGCTAAAGATGCCAGCAAGTATGCGAATGATGTACATAAGCAAACAGAAAAAATTGCTAAATCAAAAAAATACATTGAGCAATTAGAAGAAGATATTCGTAAACAAGGTCTTCGCATTGAAGACATGAAGAAGAATAATGCGTAAGCAAAAAATTAAAGAACAACTATACCGGTAAAGTAATCACTTAAGCTCCCCGATACAAAGGAAAGCGGGTGTCCTTAGAAGGGCACCCGCTTTTCTTTAGGTGATTTTATGGGTAAAGGATAACCCATGTAAAAATTTATATTCCCGATATCTTTGTTAACTTGTACCGAAGATAAATTATTGAACATCAGTAACGAGTCAACATATCACGCCGACAATGGGCAACTGTTATCTGGCTGGCAAAAATTCCTGGACGGTGACAGTGAAGCTTTTGGTCAGCTCGTTGCCCTATATTATGCTCCCCTTTTTCAATATGGCATGAAAATCCATCCCGATAAGGATTTTGTGGAAGACTGTATCCAGGAGATGGCTACCACCCTATGGACCAAAAGATCGAATCTGAGCCGGGAAGTACATGTGAAAAGCTATTTCTTCAAAAGCCTGCGTCACAAAATGCTCCGGGAGCTACAAAACCATAAAACACAACAAAAGCGCCTAGGCCTGTGGATACAGGATTACCAGCCTCCCTTCAACGCTGAATTATCGGTGGAGTCGTTCATTATTGATGACGATGGGGAACGGGAACGTAAACAACAGCTCCACAACTGCCTCCAACAACTCAGCCACCGCCAACAGGAGATCATTTACCTCCGTTATTTCCAGAACCTGGAACATGAACAGGTGGCCGCCATCATGAAACTGACCAAAGAGGCCGCTTATAACCTGCTATCGATGGCGCTCAAACGCCTCCGCAACCAATGGGAATTGCTGTCTGGAGCCGTTTCCGGGTGCATCATTCTGCTCCAAGGAAATTATTTTTAAAATTTTTCCTTTTTCATGGTGAGATTTCTACAACTTTTGTATTTAAGAGGTAAATGCAATAGCAGTTTTTATTTGTGAACAATGAGTGAAAATCCATTTCATTCCATCCAAGATTTCTGGGCCGATGAATCCTTTGTAGATTGGGTGCTGGGCAATAACCCGGTAGCCGCTGCACATTGGGAACAGTGGATGCTCGCACATCCGCAACAGGTACCCGCATTGCAGGAGGCCAAACGCCTGCTGCTGGCTGTTCGCGTGCAGGAAATATCCATACCTGAGCAGGAGATACGTGCAAAAGTGGACCATATCCTTCGCCAACTACCGGAAACGCATCAACGGCGAATCTGGGGAGGATGGCGTATGG
Source organism: Chitinophaga sp. (assembly GCF_019236475.1). Taxonomy (GTDB): domain Bacteria; phylum Bacteroidota; class Bacteroidia; order Chitinophagales; family Chitinophagaceae; genus Chitinophaga. The sequence continues at coordinate 294,615 of NZ_JAFAIX010000013.1, read as the reverse complement.
CCGCTGCCGTGGCAGGTATCATCCTGCTGGGAACTACCGCCTGGATGCTGGTCAACCGGCAGAAAGCCACTTCCTTGCAGTCCGGCCACCTGGATGAAGTGTTGGCTACCACAAAAAATGTCACCGCACACCCAATGCCGGTAACCATGAAAGATGGTAGTACCATCACACTGGAACCTGGCGCCAACATTCGATACACTGCCAATTTTGGTGCGTATGCACGTACCGTTTATCTCGAAGGAAAAGCCAACTTCGATGTCCGGCCACTGTCCTCCGCACCTTTCGTCGTGAATGCCGGTGGTATCGAAACACGGGTATTAGGGACCACCTTCTCCGTGGAAGCATCCAATACAGCAAAGCGTGTACTCATAATAGTGCAGCACGGAAAAGTGGCCGTAAAGAAGAACCAGGACCGGGAATTAATCCTCTCAGCCAACCAAGAGGCCAGCTATGAAGCCGCTAAAGGGAACCTTATTAAAAAGTTGGTATCATCCCCATTAACTCAAGTAGCTGTAAGGCACCAAGAAGATTTTATTTTCACAGATACACCCGTCACCACAATTTTTGAAAAACTGAAGAAAGTCTATGCTATTGATCTCATCTATGATCCAACTATTTTAAAGTCATGTACGATCACAGCCAACCTTAATCAGGAAGCTTTTTATGATAAACTGGACCTCATCTGCAAGGCACTCGGATTGAGTTACCAGGAGTCAAACGGTCAGTTGGTCATCAGCGGAAATGGCTGCGGAAACAACTGAGTCGCTAAACGTATGTAAGCATAAAAGACCATCAACCAGGTCATATTACCGAAACTAAATCGTTCATCATTCAATAACAATGTTATGTCCACGCGCTAATGAAATAACGTAACAAACAAAAATTAAAAAGGGATTGATAATGCTGTCACATTACCAACCCCTGAGTCGTTCCGGCTCCGCCAACTTATACTGATGTAAACTTCAGTAAAGCCTTCTATTGCTATTACAGAACCGTAAACAACCAAAATTATGTGGAATTATTGTATTAATCACCATCAGCTGAGAAAAAAGCTTATGCGTATTTCGGTTATTCAATTACTATTACTTTTTACCCTTACTGGCATCAGTTATGCCAGTGAAGTGAGATCCCAATCACTGCTGACCAACAAGGTTAGTATCAACGTACAGGACAAGTCGTTGAAGCAGGTATTACTGACGCTGGAAAAATTGGTAGATGCCAAATTTATCTATAGTGGTGAACTGATAGATGTAAAAAGAGAAGTTAGCATTTCAGCTACAGAGCAGCCTTTGGCAGATGTATTAAATACCTTGCTGGTAGGCACTGCAGTACACTATGAAGTAGTCAATAAACAGATTGTGCTTTGGTCGGAGTCGGTGAAAAAGCCTAGCATCCTATTGAATCCGCTAGCCGGTAATCTCGATCAGCAGGATAAAACCATTGCTGGTACGGTAAAAGGAGAAGATGGGACGCCGTTACCCGGCGTAACGGTATTGGTGAAAGGCGCCAATACAGGTGCTGTAACCAATGCTAGTGGACATTTCCAGCTAACGGTGAACGGCAATGCTACCCTTGTGCTCACCCTGTTGGGTTATGAAAAGAAAGAAGTACCTGCGGTGGCAGGCAACCATAATATGGCCATCACACTGGCCGTATCCCAACAAGGTCTCGAAGAAGTAGTGGTAATCGGCTACGGTAGCGTTAAAAGAAAAGATGTTACTGGCGCCATTTCTTCTGTAAAAGCAACAGATATTCCCAAGTCGGCCAATACATCCATTGATCAGGCGTTAAGCGGCAGGGCCGCCGGCCTTATGACAACCCAGGCTACCGGCCAGCCAGGTGCAGGCGTAAATGTACAAATCAGAGGTAATGCTTCTTTTGCTTCTGCAGGAGTATTGTATGTGGTGGATGGTGTGCCTGTTAATGGCGCAGCGGACGAGCCAGGATCTGGTAACCGCTACGGTGGTATCAACCGTTCGCCACTGAACTTCCTGAACCCCGATGATATTGAATCTATCGAAGTCCTGAAAGATGCCAGCTCCGCTGCTATCTACGGTGCGCGTGCAGGCGCAGGTGTAATTCTTATCACCACGAAAAGAGGAAAGGACGGCGCGGCACGTGTGAACTATACCTTCAGTCACGCTTTCCAGGAACCAGCTAAGTTCTACGATATCATGAACAAGAAAGATTACATGACGGAACGTAACAACATCCTACATGAACGCTGGTTACTCAATAATAAAATCGCGCCTTACGGTTCTACAGATCCATCTACAGTAACGCCATTTGTACCTCGCTATACCCAACAAGAAATTGATACGGCCAGTCCTGCGCAAAGCGCTATCAATGCGGTAACACAGTCGGGCTTCATGGATCAGCATAATCTCTCCGTTGCGGGTGGTAATGACAAAACGAAATACTATATCTCCGGTAATTACCTCAACCAGGAAGGGGTGATCAAAACATCCGGTTATAAAAGGTATACCGGCCGCGTAAACCTGGATCAACTGGTGGGTAAGAAAATCAAACTGTCTGTAAATGTAAACGGTACCCGCTCTATCAGTAATAACCCTGCTATCGGTAGTGGCCTGTATGAAAATTCAGGTATCATCGTGGCGGCCTTCTATCATCCACCTACCGTGCCTTTGCGTAACCCCGATGGCAGCTATCCGCTCAACCCGGATTACTCCAATGCACCAAACCCGCTGTCGTTCCTGGAGATCACGGACCAAACAGTAGGTTCCCGCCTGCTCGGATCTGCCTCCGCTACCTGGGATATCACCAGCGACCTCAGTGCCAAGGCAAATTTCAGTTTCGATCAGTCGAATAATAAAAGAAGTAACTATCTCCCTAAATCATTCCTGTACGGTGCACGTACTGGCGGTCAGGCCAATATCCTGGAATCTTCTGCCACTATAGGATTGGTGGAATATCTGCTTAACTATAACAAGAAGATCGGCGCTTACAGCCACCTCAATGCGGTAGCTGGTTACTCTTACCAGGTGCTGGAACAGGAAGGTTTAAATGCAGGCAACCAGAAGTTTATCACGGATAATTTCGTGTATAACAACCTAGGTATGGGTGAATTTGCAAGACCTACCGTAGGTTCTTTCAAAGGTCGTGAAAGATGGGCGTCTTACTTCGCACGCGCTACTTTTGATTTCAAGGATAAATATTTGCTCACCGCTTCTCTACGCCGCGATGGTTCTTCTAAGTTCGCAGAGAATAAAAAATATGGCTGGTTCCCATCTGTTTCTGGCGCATGGAAAATCTCTAATGAAGAGTTCCTGAAACACAGTGATGTGATCTCCTTCCTGAAACTGCGTGCCAGCTTCGGTTCTACTGGTAATAGTAATATCGGTGGAAGCGCATTTTCATATTATTCCACTGGTAAAAGCTATGTTTTCGGTAGTACCCAAAACACAGGCGTATACCTGAGCCAAGTAGCCAACCCTAATCTCACCTGGGAAACCGCCAGAGAGGTAAACCTTGGCCTCGACTTCGCCCTGTTCAGAGATCGTGTCAGCGGTACTTTTGAATATTTCAATAAAGTGATCAGCAATCTGCTCAGTTCACGCCCATTACCTAGCTATTTTGTCGTTAGCTCTATGGCGGCGAATATCGGTAAAACCCAGAGCCGTGGCTTTGAGTTCACACTGCGTACCACCAACATCAGTACGAACGATTTTTCCTGGAATACCGATTTCAACATCGCTCGCTACCGCGATACCTGGAAAGAACGCGATCCATTAGTAGTAAAAACACTGCCTAAATACGTAGGTCTGCACGATCCTATCCGTGCTGTCTATGGTTATGAAACAGATGGTATCCTGCAATCAGGTGAAAAAGTACCTGGCTACCTCACTGGTCTGCAACCAGGTATGATCAAAGTGAAAGACATAAACGGTTATGACGATAATGGTAACCTCACCGGAAAGCCTGATGGCAAACTGAATACCGCAGATCAACGATATTTCGGTACCACTGATCCTGGTTATACCATTGGTTTCAACAATAGCTTCGCCTATAAACAATTTGACCTGAGCGTATTCTTCTATGGCCAGTTGCAACGCACCAAATATAACTCCGACCTCGCCACTGCCTATAGCCTGGAGTCTACCCTCGCGCAGTTCGGATGGAATGCACTGAGCATCGTAAAAGACAGATGGTCATCTTACAACCAGCAAAGCAGTCGCCCTAGTGGATTGAACAATCCTTATGGTTCCTATACCGATAACTATTTCCGCGAGAATGCATGGTTCCTGCGCTGCCGCAACATTACATTGGGGTATAGAATGCCTGCCAGCACGCTGAAAAAACAGCATCTCATTTCCTCCGTACGTTTCTATCTGGATGCACAGAACCTGTTCGTGATCACTCCATATAGCGGTATCGATCCAGAACTGGAGAGCTTTGCTGCATACCCAATGCAACGTTCATGGATACTCGGGGTGAATGTTTCTTTCTAATATCAAAAATGCAAAACAATGAACTTCAAATCATCAATTATATATGGTAGCCTGGCACTGTTGGGATTTACCACTTTCACTTCCTGTGAAAAAGACCTGAAGCCGGATGTCTATGACCAGTTCACACCCTCCACCTTCTTTAAAGATGGTAATGATGTGAAGGCTGCCCTCACTTCTGTATACAATGGCCTGATGACAGGCGGATATGCCGGATGGGGCAGTGGTAACGGCTCCTGGCATGTACAAAACAGCATGACCACGGACGAACTCGTGTGCTCATGGGGATGGGATGGCTGGAAGAAAATGAACGACCTGAATTTCGCAGAGAATTTCGGAGAGATCACCGGTCACTATACCACCTTGATCCGAAAAGTGTCAGAATGCACCATCTTCATGGACAAGGCCAACAGCGTGACCATGGATGCTACACTCAAAGCTAGGTATATCGCGGAAGCGAAGGCACTACGCGCTCATTTCTCCGCTATCCTGTACAGCTACTATGGTCCTGTACCAATTGTAGTAGACCCTAAAGTTGCACAAGACCCACTGGCGCCATCTGTGGCACGCCCAACTGATGATTGGATGACCAGCCAGATTGAAAAGGATTACAAAGATGCGGCGGCGGCATTACCTACTGCCTATAGCTCGTCCGACTATGGTCGCTTTACGCAAGGCGCTGCGCTCACTGGCCTGATGAAATTATACATGCAGAAAAAACGTTGGTCCGATGCCGTTACTATCGGCCAACAACTGCTGACATTGGGAGACGGCCAGCACGTGTATGAATTGCAGGCCAACTACGCAGATATTTTCAAGATCACGAATAAAACCTGTAAAGAGATCATTTTCGCTATCTCTTGCCGTAACGATGCAGACCAGACTAATATGTGGTTGGCGCACGTATTGCAGGGCGACTACTACGATCCTGCCGGACAGGCGCTCACTGCATGGGGTGGATATAAGATGCCATGGAAAACGTACGATAAATTTGATCCAACTGATAACAGGCTCACAGTGTTACTGAGGAATTATCCTGTTGGCCGCGATGCCAGCGGCGCCCTTAAATACAAGGATGCCAAGGCTGCCGGTTTACCAGGTGCATTGCCTGTTAAATACGGTCCTGACCCTGCCGCCAGCGGCGAATCACAGGGGGTAGATATGGTGGTATGGAGATATGCAGATGTATTGCTGCTGCTGGCAGAAGCACTCAATGAACAAGGTGGACCTTCCAATCAAGCCATTGATCTAGTGAACCGGGTACGTGTACGTGCAGGGCTCACTGGCTATGCCTACGGCTCCCTCTCTCAATCGCAGCTCCGTAGCAAGATCCAGGACGAACGCCTGTTTGAACTATGGACAGAGGGCTCTCGCCGCGATGACCTTATCCGTTGGGGCCTCTTTGTAGAGCGTGCCCGAGAAAGTGGCTCTCCTTTCGCCGATACAAACAAAATATTCTACCCGATCCCCCGCCAGGCTATTGATGAAAGCGGTGGTTTGATCAAACAGAACCAAGGATACTAACAACGGTTGATGACGGGCATCGGGGATCAAATCTCCAGCCCGTCATCTTCTTTTAATACGATATTATAACGTGGAAGGATATATGAAAGGGAGACGCTATCTAATGCTGCTTCTAATGGCACTTTATGTAACGGGGTGTGACAATGACAATGGAGAACAGATAGCTCAGCGGACCTGTGGCAGTTGCCATCTTTTCCCTAAGCCATCCTTATTGCCGGCTGGTATCTGGGAGCAACATGTGCTGCCACAGATGGCCAAGCGTTTGGGTATTACTACTGAGCTGGGAGGTAAGCAACTGTCGGAATTGGAACGTAGGCAAGTGCCTGCACAGCCCTTAATCAGTGAAGCAGAATGGAAGAGCATCAAACGATATTATCTGTCTCATGCCCCGGCCAGCCTAACCGATTCTCCGGCTGTACCTGTGGGCGCAAATATTGGTAGCTTATTCCGCATCCAGCAAGTGCAATTGCCTGCCGCAAAGCCCGCAAATATCTCCTGTGTACGTATCAATCCTCCAAAACACGAACTATATGCTGCCGATGCGGTCAACCATTGTATATGGTATATCGACCAGTTGGGCATCGCCACAAATGTGTATAAAAATGAGAACGAAACCATTACAGATATACAACTGGAAAATGAGGAAGCGCTGGAAACCAGCATCGGTCCCTCGCTGAATCTTACGCCAGAAAAACTAGGATCAGTATCCCGCCGCGGGTTGTATACCGGACAGAAAGGACAGTTGCTACTAAATCATTTATATAGGCCAGTACAAACCTTATCCTGTGATGTAGATGGAGATCAACAGCCGGAGATGATTACCTGCGAATTCGGCGTAGATGAGGGAAAGTTGAGTGTATGGAAAAATAACGGAAATGGATATACGGAGAAGGTGTTGTACAATGTACCTGGTGCCATACATATGGCCGTTACGGATATGAATGGAGATGGTCGCCCGGATATTCTGGCGCTCTTCGGTCAGGGCAATGAACAATTATTGTGGTTCGAAAACAAAGGCCATTTGACATGGGAGCCACATGTACTTTTGCGTTTCCCACCAGTATACGGCTCCACCAGTTTTGATATCGCGGATATGGATGGGGATGGTCGTCCAGATATTATTTATACCTGTGGTGATAATGCGGACTATTCCCCGGTTTTAAAACCCTATCATGGCATTTACATCTATCATAATGATGGTGGACAATCCTTTTCACTGCGCACCTTCCTACCTCAGAACGGTGCATACAAAGTATTGGCCCGCGATTTTGATGGGGATGGAGACATCGACCTAGCAAGTATTGCGTATTTCCCCAATACCAACGCGGAATTTCAGGACGAATTCCGCCTGTATCTCAACAACAATGGAAAATTCTCTATGCTGACCAATCATCTTGGAAACCTGGGTCGCTGGCTGGTGATGGATGCAGCCGATATTGATGGCGATGGCGATTGCGATATTGTTTTGGGTAGCTTTCCCATGATGGTAATGGCGCCTGGAGGTTACAGGAAAGAGTGGCAGCAAGGAAGTGGGGTAGTACTACTACTGAACCAAAGCAAACATTAATGCGCTCAATCAATCCCACAGGAACTAAAACAGAAATCCCCAGATCAAATGATCCAGGGATTTGCTGATTGTTTGGATTTTGAATTACGATAATGTGGAGTTCTTAATAAACATCATATGGCGGCTTAAGACTATAGTACCAGTTTATTTGCGCCAAATCCCCCTTTGTAAAAACATAAAACGGATTAGTGCCGGCATCAAAATCGGCTGGCGCCCCATCATATCCCGTCAACGAATAAAGGGCGTTATAGCTCGACATGATGGCCAACGATGGATCTTGTGGAGTATTATGTGTATTAGGAATGGCCATCTCCATCACGTTGTTGTCATAGTCGCCTCCAGATACCGCGCCAGTATGCCCATAACCAAGGGTATGCAGAAATTCATGAACAATTAGTCTGGTATAATACACATGCGCCCACTTTAACCCCGTTTGGTTTAAATCAAGATTGATGGAAATCAAATCACCGACCTTACCGCTACCATCAGGAATATGTGCCCATGCCGGTGCGGCATTCGTTCCACTATTATCTCCTCTGATCACCACATCATAGGTAGTGCCCAACGTTGGAAGCACATCGCCATAGGTGATACTGGTAATATTGATATTGGGAGACACCTGACTTAGATACTTTTGGGCCACTGGAAGCGCGGCGGTGATGGCTTTTGCAATAACATTCCCATCGGCCCCTGAAAGCTTGTTATCTACGAATACCGTGATGTTTTTGCTTCTTGAAAAATCTACCTTTTTATTAAACCAAATATTATCAGCCGGTTTGATGCTGGTCAGGTTGTTGTCGAAGAACAGCTCCTGCTGCTTATTGGGTTTACTGCAGCTAAAGCAAAGTAACAATGCTGCGATGATGATATATCTGTGTTGCATAAATTTCGTGTTCCTAGTTAAAATATAGTTTAGGGTCTGTCACTAATAAAAGTCAGGTTATCATAAAACCATACTTTGGAGCCCTTCCATCCGCCTTGATAGGTACCATCATACATTAAGAAATATACCTTTACATTCCGTGTGGTGGGGTCCCAGGCAGAATTGGCAGCTTGTGTAGCATCCGGACTCAATGCCGCTGAGCGGCCCCTTATGGCCTCTGGCTGTCCGAAGTAATTAGTGACACGTATGATCTGACCATTGCCATTTGGATTGAAATGCAATACCGGGCAAAAATATCCATACCAGTTCCAACTATTGCTGGCTGTACTCCAAAATATATGTGCGTTTAGCGGCTTGCCATACGGATCGGTATAGCCATTATGAAACACGTAGGAGTCTCTCATAATGCAGGTAGAATCATCTACCGTCACTAAGTCAACAGTAGTACTGCCAATAAAAGTATTCTCTGGGAATTGATAGTCAGTCATACCGCCGGAACGTAAGGAATAATAACCGTCGTATTTGTTTTTAACCACCATTTTGTAATACACATAAAACCTGTCGGAGCTGATGGATAGTGGTTTCGGCACTTGCGCGATGTTGTAGGCGATCATGTATTTGTCGTCCGATTTTACATTCAGCGTATTCACTACCAATTTAAAGTAACCCACATTTTTACCCGCAGGTATCGTTACTTTTAAGTTCTCACTAACGATGGTACTCTCCGGGAAAAAGCTCCAATTCGTGCCTTTAGCAATATTGTATTTGGTAATAGCAGCAGTGTCTCGCGCTAGCGTCACCGTTACATCCTTGTCAAAGGTGCCAGCGGTATTGGCGATGTAAACTGGAATGGTAATAGTATCTGTGGCACTCAGGGAAGAAGGCATGCGATTGATCGTTTTCATCCTACTATCTACCGATATGGTAGCCGCATTATCTAATGGCGCCAATTCTACGATGCTGGTCGCAGGAACATCTGACAACGATATGCCAAATTTATCTTTCATGCACGACTGCATAGTTATTGTCAGAAGACTTATATAGATTAGTTGAATATGCTTTTTCATCTTTCAATATTTTGTAAGGACTATTAAAAAATTATCTGCCCCAGAATATTTTTTTAGTAAGTAAATCTTCTCCTTGAGCCTTAACATTAGCCCCATTGGTGGCATATTCTATACTTGGATAAAATACTCTTTTAGGTAAAGCCGGCGCTCCTGGATATTTAGATCCATAGATGTAAGTGGGCCATCCTGTCCGGCGGAAATCGGCGTAAGGTTCAAATGGATTGACCCCATTCATGGCAATCCATTTTTGGGATAAGATAGTTTGTAATGGGTCAGTGGTTAAGTCAATATTGAAGTTGTTGACCTTTCCTGTCGTTTGTGCCATATAACCATTTGCGTCTGCAATAGCATCGCTAGGTTGATAGAAAATGTTACCAGAAGGATCTGGCAGTGAGCCTTTGTACAAGTAGGTAAAGTTGGCGCGAACACCGTTTTTGTATAACTCTTTATAGTCGCCGGGAATGAGATTTCTGTAGGCTGCTTCGGCTTGCAGGAAATAACTCTCGAAGGAGGTAAGCATTGGAATAGGCTGATTAACATTCTTAATAATGCCATAGCCATTCGTTCCGGAGAAGCTGCCATTCACATTATCTCCCCAAGCAAAGCCAGACAAGGTATCATTATTGGCAGTAGGTACCCCAAAATAAGCCCCTTTGAAGTGGTTTGGATTATTATCATATGGTGCGTACATCCTGTACAAGCGCCAATCGCCATAGCCATTGAATCCATCCCAGTAGAAGTTAACAGCCGCGGCATTTGCACGGAACGAGTTATAGTTGGATGTCTGCTGATTTTGACTGATATTCCAAAATCTTTCTACGAATGGATTGCCTTTGCCACTTTGGTTAAAATATCCTGGGTTTACATTCCCTTCTGTTTGCGTACTGGAGATATATCCATCCACAGCGGCGCTACTCAGCAAGTGTTGCAGGGCAGTGGCATAATAGGGCGGTTTGTTAGCTACCTGGCTCACGCGTAGTATAAGTCTTAACTGGAGCGTATTGATGAATTTAATCCAGTTAGACTTATTCCCATTATACATAATATCCCCTTTCGGTACGTTTCCTGTCCAGTTTTTAATCAGGTCTCTAGCGCTATCCAATTGCTGATATAAATCATTGTAAATAGTGGCTGCATCGTCATAAATCGGCGTCGGATATTTATCGATTTGTAGCGCCTGTGTATAGGGAACATTGCCAAAGAGATCAATCAGGTTATGATAACAAATGACATTCATCGTTTTCACGATACCTCTGTAAAAGTTATTCCCCTGAGCATGTTGGTCTATGTATTGCAAATTACCCAGGTTGCCGTAGTAGCCGGTCCACATCCCTTGAAACCACTTGTTGTCGAAGGTATAATTGAACACATAAGAGTTCACAAAGGAACCGCCGCCAGTAGTCCAATATCCCATCCAGTACGACATATCATTTGAACCCATATTTTGTAAGTAGGCAATGTCCCTTAATTGTGGCGATAATACCAGCGCAACATCTACATTGTTGGGATTATTGGGATTATTTTCATTTATATCAAAGTATGTTTTTGAGCAAGACGATATCCCTGCTATCAACAACAACACGAATAAATATTTAGTGAGTACTTTCATTTTGTAAAAGTTTCCTTTTGAAAAAATTAAAACCTGACGCTGATATTTCCACCGATGAATCTTGTTGGCGGTGTTTGTGAAGTATTGGTAGTACCATCTGCATTATAGTTGCCGCCAAGATTGAATTCAGGATCGGTCCAGATGTTTTCTGATGGCCTCCACATCAACAGGTTTCTGCCAGTAACGGCTACAGTAGCGCCTTTGATGGTTTTAACTCCTTTGAATAAAGATGCAGGGAAAGTATAGGACAATACTACTTCTCTGAGTTTCCAGAAAGCATTGCTGGTAACATATGGTGTACCCATGGAGCTATACGCCTGCCAGAATTGGTACACATTGGCAATTTGTCGGGAGGTATTAGGTACATAATGCCCACTACCATCATCATAAACAGAATTAGGAAATACAAATCGCTGGCGATTACCATAAGTGGAGTGCTCTGAGGCACCTGTCCAGTCTAAGGTTTGGCCGATCTGGTTAAACAATACACCACCACCTCTGTAATCCGCTACAATGGAAAGGGCGAAATTTTTGAAGGAAATAGAAGTGTTCAGGCCCAAGCGATAGGGTTGGAAAATAGACCCCATGAATTTATAAGCCGCTGCACGGGTAGGATAACCGTTATTGTCCACAATGACTTTGCCAGTGGCTGGGTCTCTGGAGAAATCTGTTACTTTTAATGCAGGGAAAGCATAGCCAACTACTGCATATGCATCGTTGGTCATCGATAAATCGGCGCCGTTATTGGGTAATGAAATTACTTTATTCTCGATATACGTGAAGTTGCCGCCGATATCCCATCTGAGGCCGTTAGACCTGTTGTCAATCAGTGTAACTTTAATATCTGATTCTACGCCGAAATTGGAAGTTTCTCCACCATTCACCAACATAGAAGAAAATCCTGTTGCAGGAGATACTTGCGTAGGAATCGTCTGATTTTTAGTTCGTTGCTTGAAAACGGTTCCAGTTAAGTTAATCCTGTTTTTCAGCAGGCTTACTTCAAGTCCTCCTTCTATTTCTGTGGTACGTTCATCTCGCAGGTTAGGATTAGGGGCCAGTGCATTTTTACTATAACCTACGCTGTTATTATACGGATAACCATAAGCAACATTGAATGAAGGCGTAGTTAAGTAAGAGCCATAAGTACTAACGGTGCTTAGGTTTACCTGACCCGTTTGGCTGTATGCGAGTCTCACCTTACCAAAATTTATCACATCATTATTAAATAATGTGGGTAATGCATCTGAAAGGATAAATGCTGCATCTGCTGATCCATAGGAAAATCTTCTATGAGAGGCAGCCAGGATAGAAGTCCAGTCAAACCGATAACTACCGTGTAAAAACAAATACTTATTTATGCCAAATGATAAGTCAGCAAATGCTGCCTGCTGATTGCGTTCAGCCTTACTTTCTCCGGCTGTTTGCTGGCCAATATAACTGGAGATATTATAAAAGTCATTAAAGGCAAGCGTGTTGGCATTAAAATTCTCTGAATTGTATTTATCCTGAACAATGGAATGTCCTAATAGGAGTTTGGAGTTAATATTTTGTGACAACTGCTTTTTAAAAGTTAATAACAAATCACCTGTGATACGTGACTCAAAGCTAGATCCACCATTTGCGGTAGGTAACAACACCTTATTGTTGGATGCTTGGGTACCACCTGGAATATTGTAAGGATTTCCTTGCTCGTAGTCAGAATATTTCCAGCCATTACCCGTGTTTTTATAGTTGTAGGAACTATAAGTATAACCAAATCGATAACTGGCTTCTATATTATCAGTGATGGCGTATCTGGCTGCCACATTTCCCACAAATTTATTATCGTATCCTTTACTTCTGAAGTTACGCAGGTTCCACCAGGGATTATCATTCCAAGCATTGTAGTAGTTGTCTGGAGAAGAAAAGAAACCATCTTTAAACCAGTTTAAATCCACATGTGCCGGCGAATTCAGGATTTGGTTGTACAAACTTCCTCTGCTCCATATCTGATCTGTATTGGTATTGGTGTATCCTAATGCATAATCAAGACTCAATTTGTCGTATTTAGTACTTCCATTCAGTTTAAAGAAGTTTTTTGTTAGCTTATTTCCAGGTATAATATCAGATCGGTCTGTCCGTTGGAAGGCTACATATACTGAGGAATTCTGTGTAGCAGTACCGATTGATAAGTCATATTGTTTGGTGATACCTGTCTGGAAAAAATCCGTGCGTGATCCTTTTTTCGGGGAGTAAGTGGTTTTTATCACCGTATCTTTGTAGGTACCATCATTAAAGTAGATTCGCTTGGGAGTGCCTACTTCTACTATACTTCCATCGTATTTAGGACCGAATTGTTGATTCTCAAACGGAACATTTATCGTTTGTCCGGTAACAGGATCTACATACTTCGATTCGCCTCCCCAGCCACCGTAAGTGTATTGCAGATTAGGCAGTTTTGAAATACTTTCCCACTGTATACTGGTTTTGAAATTTATCTCAGTTTTGCCAACAGGTGTTTTCTTTGTGGTAATGACCAATGCGCCATTACTACCCATAGAGCCATACAAGGAGGCCGCAGCACTACCTTTGAGTACGTTTACACTTTCAATATCATTAGGATTGATATTGTTCAAAATATAAGGTTGTACAATGGCGCCATCCAACACAATAATAGCCGCATTATTCCCGGTAATAGACCTATTCCCACGTAGGTTGATTTTATAAGAAGGATCGAGGTTATTGTCTTGTGTTTGAATAGAAAGGCCGGATACTTTACCAATCAACCCAGCAGTGGCATTGATGTTTTCTGCCTGGTTTAATTCTTTACCGCTGATAGTGGTAGCGGCATATCCTAGTTCTTTCGGCTGACGTTTGATGCCATAGGCAGTAACCACCACTTCTTGCTGAAAGGTGGTCTTTTGTTTTAAGTGGATAACAAGCGGGTCTTCGTTTGTCACCTGCACTTCTTGGACCTCTGTTCCAATATAGGTAAACACCAGTATTTTAGTGCTATTGGCCGGAACAGAAAGTTGAAAACGACCATTCGCATCGGTACTGGTACCGAGAGAAGTACCTTTGATCCTGATCGTTACACCTGTTAATGGCGTGCCTTTTTCGTCCGTTACAATACCCTTAATTAACATAGGGGATTGTTGAGGGACAGCAGCAGCGCGTGTATGCGCGTCTGACTTTAATACAATGATGTTATGACCAACAATAGAATAGGTGATTGGTTGTCCTTTTAAACAACTGGCCAGCGCATCGGAAACCGGAACATTATTCAGATTTACTGAAACGGGTGTAGTGAGTCGCAGTGCATCATCTTTATAAAAGAAAACGTAGTCGGTTTGGTGTTCAATGGCCGAAAAAATTTGTGAAATATTCAATTTTTCACCCTTCAGCGTAACATTCTGTGAATACGATTTGGCGCTTAGTTGAACACTAACGACCAACAGAAAAACGAAGATCGTTTTCACCTTGTGTAGCTTTAGGTTAGGGCGTGGAAATCCTTGTATTCTCTCAAATACATTTTTTAAGAAAATCATATTTTTTTGGTTGAGAAATGAGCAATAGACGTTGGTCTCTCTTAAATTCAAAAGCGCTTTTGTAAATTCAATGGATACCCTTATTGATTGATCTTTTATTTGATAATAATCGTGGAGTTGTTTACCTCATACTTGATATTATTTAGGTCTAATATTTTTAAGAATTCAGATAGATTTTCGTTGCGTTTTAATTTACCAGTGAATTTTATGTCTGCCACATGACCTTCAAACTGAACATTCACGTCGTACCATCTTTCTACTTGTCGCATCACAGCAGAAAGGGGAACTGCGGAGAATTGGGTATATCCGTTTTTCCAAGCGATGACGGCATTCACATCTGCCGGTTGGGTAAGGTTCATTTCACCTTTCGGGGTGATGTTTACCTGCTGGTTGGGTAATAATACCTGGGATTGCATGGAGTTATATGCATGTACTTTTACTTTCCCTTCTAATAAAGTGGTACTTACAACAGGTTCATTCGAGTAGGCGTTAATATTGAATTTGGTGCCTAATACTTCCACTTTATAGCCAGGATTTTGAACTGCTGGATGATCTGTTTCCACTGTAAAAGGGAGGGGTTGTGCATGTTTACCGACCAGGTGTGCCACTTCAAAATATGCTTCTCCTGTAATGAATACTTTTCGTTCTCCGGCAGGAAATACAACTGGGAATCTAATGGAGGAAGCAGCGTTCAGCCAAACTTTGCTGCCATCTGAAAGTTGCAGGAAATATTGGCCACCACGGGGAGTGCTGATGTTGTTATACAATATTTGATCGCTGTTCTTTTCTGCCCCACTATAAATGATTTCGCCCGTTTTTGTTTTTACTACTCGGCCTTGTCCTTGCGTGGCCAGTAATCCATTGGGAACGCTATCTAACAAGATGGTTTGTCCATTGCTCAGCGTGAGGGTAGCTTTGTTACTACTGCTGCTGGTATGCCGACTCGATTGGGCAACTTCCCGCAATGACTTGTTGGGAGATGGGTGTAGGAAATAATAGCTAGTTAGGCCGACACATGTCATCACGACGGCTGCTGCCACCCAGCGCCACCATCTCAGCGGTACTACCTTAGGTGGTACATGCGCTACATCGGACGTATGCGGAATAATTTCGCTTAATATCTTCTCTGCATCCGTCGTCCTTAAGTAAGTATCTATTTGTGCTGGGTGCTGGTGTATGTCCTCAATAGTTTGGGCTATTAGTTCCTTTACAACTGTTTCGTTTCCGCTAAGGGAGAATAATTCGAATAACTCCGATAGCTCTGCTTCGGAACAGTTATCATTTACATATTTATGGAATAGTACTAGCAATCGATCCTGCATAAACGCGGTATAAAAGTGCCTTCAATATTATTAGACGCACGGCATTTATGCAAAGGGGTAGTAGAAAAAATATTTTTTTTCGAAAAAAAGCGGGTATTAGCTAACGTATTCGAAATCAATGCTGAAATCGTTCGAAAGTGTATGGTTGGTAGGAGAGTGGTCGCGAAAATGGGGGTTGTAATCGCTGACACAAAGGAAAATTACCAGCAGGAAGCTTTGGTCACGCAAAAAGGTTTGTACAATTTTATTGGCGGCCATTATATGTTTCTTGACCGTTTCCTTGGAGATCTTCAGTTGTGCCGCTATTTCTTCATGGCTAAATCCGGCTGTTCTACTTAAATGGTACACATGTTTTTGCTGGGGTGTCAATAAGCGTGCGGCCAGGGATAGCGTGGCTTGCAGGTCCCGTAACTTAATGGCTTCTTCTGTACCGTCATCAATATCCACACTATTTTCCTGTATCGAATGGATAATTTTTACTTCTGTTTTCTTCCGTCTTAGCTTGCTGTAAATATTATTTCGCACCATGGTGTGCAGATAGGCATTAAAGTTATCTATCTCATGGAGGGATTCCCTATTGAGCCAAATGGTCGTAAATACTTCCTGTAGTACGTCTTTGCTGGTACTGTCCGATTTTAATAACTTCTGGGCGGCGAAATATACTTTCGCCCTATATTTTTCAAATAGTTTTACAAAGGCAGATTCATCTCCCTCCGCTATCGCGAGCAAAAGTCTTGTATCTTCCATTGTTAGGCAATTACGTGGTCGTACTAAAGTAGTGAAATTTAATTATAAGTTTAAAATAGATCCATAACCTCAATGTAAGGAGAAATGCCCAACGTCAAACTTTTTCGCTACTTACTTGGAGGAAATTCAACCGTTCATGCGGTTACCCTAAGTATCTAAGTTACCAGACTTATTGGGAATTGGGTACAATTGGGTAATTTTATGGGTATTTAGGTTTTAAAAAATAGTATTATTTATTTTGGTAATATAATTAGGGATGGATCTTTCACTCAAAAACTTCAAGGCTGTACTAAATAAAGAACTTATCAAAAAGGCCGGCAAAAATATTGTCAGAGAATGTGATGAGATTGAAAAAGACAGCTTTCAGGCTTATGTAGATGAAAATGATGAAAGTTTTGACGTGGCTATCTCAATAGATAATAAAAAAGTAATCGTCAATCATTCCTGTGACTGCAACAGCAAAGTTGGGTTCTGTCAGCATAAGACAGCCTTGCTGTTGCATTTAAGTAAACCGGAAGGCCGACCCGTAAAAGGAAGCAAAAGAAATAATCAACTTGAAACTTTAATAGAGGAGATAGACCCGGCTAAACTAAAGTTATGGATTAAGGAAGTCCTGATAAAAAACAAAGATCTTGAACTGGCGTTTATACATCAGTTTACCAGTCAACAAAAAAAATATAGTCCTGCAGATGTAAAGGAGTTTACCCGGAATGCTGTTAAAGCCGTTATAAAAAACAGGGGTAAGGCAGAAGTGAATGAAGTGAAAAAGATCGTTGAACTATGGACGGAGATCCATGATACCATTGTAAATGAATATTGCTCACAGGTAGTAGACGAAGCCGCATTTCTGAATGTTGATGCATTAATAGCAGCAGTAGAAGATACGCAGGCAACAATCATAACTTCCAGTAACAGGTTCAGTAAGTATGTGGAAAGCCAGTTGCTCAAAGTGCTCGTTTCATTACAGCAATTATCAAACGACGAAAGCTGGTTTACGGCTTGTAGTTATTTCGCAGACCGGATTACAGGAGCGGATTTTGATCTCAGAACCTACTATTTGTCTTTCCTCGTGAATATGCTTAATAATAGCAGCCAAACCAGAAAGATTATAATGATAAACAAGCTGGTGAAGCAATATACTACAAATAATCCGCAGGCGATGTATCATGGCAACATATATACGAAAGCCCTCTTTGGTCTGGTAAAGGATAGTGATTTATTTGAAACCTATTATAAAGTATTTAAACCGATTCGTTTTAATAACGATTATAACGAAGAACTTATTGAGCAGTTAATAGATTACAACCATCTTAAGTTGGCGGAAAAATATTGCCAGGAACAGATAGCGGCGAACGTTCGGGAGGAATACAATGAACCTTACCTACAATTCCTGAAGGAAATATATACTATTGAGAAGAATGACAAGAAGCTGGCAGGGGTTTTACAGGAGCTTTTTCCACTCACCTTTAATTTCGATGATTATTTATTTATCTGTGGACAAATGGAAATAGAGGAAGAAAGGAAGAAATGGCGAACCAAAATATTGACAAAAGCAAGGCAAATGCCTGCTATCTATCGGAACGCTGTAATATTTCCTTTCAGGTTAATGGACTATGAGCAGAATTATAAAAAAATGATTCAGTATATAAATGCTACTACTCCTTATAACATTGTAGTGGCGTATGCAAACAAAATGATACTTGTTGATAAGTATGGTTTCCTGAAAGCTCTTCTCCATAAAAATGACGACTTTTCCGATATGGAGGATCATGAAATGCCTGCAAGCCTGGAAGCACTAGCACAAATATTAGAAAAAAATTATGACAAAATTGAATTACAGGCGATGTGTAATATCCAAAAAGGGGGATGGTTTTCCAAGGAAAATATGTTGATCTCGTTTCTTAAAAAGAGAATCTTGTAGGATATTCTGACATTTTGCGGACACCGTCCGCAAAATTGTATTGTCTGATTCGTAAGGCGTTAGAATAAGTATTAGAAGCAGATATAAAGACTGCTTCTAATCTATATTGAGCAAGACCTTATTAATTGGCGGATTAAAAAATGGCGTTTTTAAAGAAAGGCTGTAAAAACGAAAAAGCCACTTCTTTAAAAGAAGTGGCTTTTTGCGGACCGGACGGGACTCGAACCCGCGACCTCCGCCGTGACAGGGCGGCATTCTAACCAACTGAACTACCGATCCGTTAGAATTTTGTGAAGATACTTGCTATCTTTCTGTTTCCCAATTGGTTGTGTTGTTCCGTTTTGGGATTGCAAAGATAGCAACAAAGTTTTCATTTTAGCAAATCTTTTTTAAAAAAAATTTTCAGCACTATCTTTACACCGTACTTTAACCAATTTATTCAAATTATGCAATTCCTGGATTTCGAAAAACCTATCGAGAATTTATATGAGCAGCTGGCCAAGTTGAAGGAGAATGGTGAAAAGTCAGGTGTAGATGTTTCAGCTACCGTTAAGGAGTATGAATCTAAGATCGTAACTACCCGCCAGGAGATTTACGATCATCTGACCGCTTGGCAGAGAGTGCAGCTCAGTCGTCATCCCGATAGGCCCTATACTCTGGCGTATATCGAAAAGATGTGCTCCAACTTTGTGGAACTGCACGGCGACCGGAATGTGAAGGACGATAAGGCCATGGTAGGCGGCTTTGCAGACCTGGACGGCGAAACAGTAATGTTTATCGGTCAGCAGAAAGGTGTCAATACCAAAATGAGACAGCTCAGAAACTTTGGTATGGCCAATCCGGAAGGTTATCGTAAAGCCCTCCGCCTCATGAAACTCGCGGAAAGGTTCAACAAACCTATCGTTACCCTGATCGACACTCCCGGTGCATACCCTGGACTGGAAGCGGAAGAAAGAGGCCAAGCGGAAGCTATCGCCCGTAACCTCTTCGAAATGGTGAAACTCCGCGTACCAGTTATCTGTATCATCATCGGTGAAGGTGCTTCTGGTGGCGCCCTCGGTATCGGTATCGGCGACCGTGTACTCATGCTGGAAAATAGCTGGTATACTGTTATCTCCCCCGAAAACTGCTCTACGATCCTCTGGCGTAGCTGGAACTTCAAAGAAAAAGCAGCCGAAGAACTGAAACTGACTTCCGACTACATGAGCCAATTCGGCCTGGTAGACGGCGTTATCCGCGAACCACTGGGCGGCGCCCACGTAAACCCGGATGAAATGGCTGATATCCTGAAGAAACGTATCAAGGATGCGCTCGCTGAATTGAAGAACATCGATCCAGAAACCCGCATTGAACAGCGTATCGACAAATTCTCCCGCATGGGCTTTTACGAGGAGCATTAAAAAATAATTTAGAGAACACGATAAAAAATTAGAATTTCGGCCTCCGAAATTCTAATTTTGTTTTTTCGTAAACACAGTCATGGAACAATTAAGAGGCACCGGGGTAGCTTTGGTTACACCCTTTAAAGCAGATGAAAGCATAGACTGGATCGCTTTGGAAAAGCTGATCAACTATGTGATTGAAGGCGGAGTGGACTACGTTGTAACACTCGGTACAACAGGGGAAACACCAACACTTTCTTCAGAAGAAAAGCTGGATTTGATAAAGTTCACCTTTGAAAAAGTAGCGAAGCGGGTGCCTGTAGTGGTGGGTGTCGGCGATTATAACACGAAGAACGTAGTAAAACTGCTGGAATCCACAAAGCTGGATGAAGCAGCAGCTATCCTCAGCGTGGCGCCTTTTTACAGCAAACCTACTCAGGAAGGTATCTACCAGCATTATAAAACAATCGCAGCAGCTTCTCCTAAGCCTATCATCCTTTATAACGTTCCTGGTCGTACCGGTCGTAATATGACGGCAGATACAACCCTGCGCCTGGCGCACGAAGTAGAGAATATCGTAGCCATGAAGGAAGCTTCCGGCGATATGATCCAATGCATGCAGATCCTCCGCGATAAACCAAAAGACTTTATCGTTGTCAGCGGAGACGACGCCCTGGCCCTTGCTCAACTGGCATGCGGCATGGATGGTGTTATTTCCGTAGCAGCCAACTACTTTGCAACGGATTTCTCCGCAATGGTAAACGCTGCCCTCAATAACGATTACCCAGG
Source organism: Chitinophaga sp. (assembly GCF_019236475.1). Lineage (GTDB taxonomy): Bacteria > Bacteroidota > Bacteroidia > Chitinophagales > Chitinophagaceae > Chitinophaga. The sequence goes on along the minus strand of NZ_JAFAIX010000013.1, from coordinate 273,811 downwards.
TGCACGCATCCTGAATAACAAGATGCAGAAAGGTTTCGACCTGATGTTCTGTGAAAATAATCCTGCTGGTATAAAGGCTTTCCTGGCCCATAAAGGTATCCTGGAAAACTATTTCCGCCTGCCAGTAGTGCCTGTAACAGATGGCATCTATCAGCAAATCGGAGATTATCTCAGTAAATATTAATTTTAAAATAGTCCTGTCGTTTCTGCCCGCTAGCCAGAAACGACGAAAAAGATAAAAAGGGAATGACGTCGCAGACGTCATTCCCTTTTTTATGATAAAGCTTCTTTTAAAGCCTTTATTTGCCGTTTTAAACCAAAAAGGTCACTCCCTCTTCAGCAATGTCCGTATTGGGAAATACGGGCCTTGTTTGCTCTAAAAATTGATCTAGTTCTGTATACATGGAAGAGAAGTGTCCAATTAACAGGCGCTTAGCATGAGCTGCTGCTGCCAAAGAGGCTGCCTGTACCGTGGTACTATGGAATCTTTCTGCCGCCCTGGTCTCCAGTTCATGTAAATAAGTAGTTTCATGATAGATCAGGTCCGCACCTTCCAAATAGGGGAGGAGGTTGATATCGTAAATCGTGTCGGCACAATAAACATATCGCTTACCTTTCTCAGGTGGAATGGTCACCCAATCATTTTTTACCAACACTCCGTCTTTCCGGAGATAGTCGGCCCCATCCTGTAACTTGCCATAATAGGCCGATGGCACTTCATACGCCTTGGCCTGATCCGGAATGAGTTTGCGTTTTTTCTTCTGCAATTCTACAGAAAAACCAAAACAGGAAATCCGGTGCTGTGTGGGGAAACAGCTTACCGTCAGATCCTTGTCTTCCAAAATTACCCCATTATACCCCGGCATCAGCGGTACAAAATTAATTTCATAGCGAAGCGCTGTTCCGGAACATTCCATCTGCAACTGAATAATCTGTTCCATTTCCGGCGGAGCATAAATACTGAGCGGATCCACTCTGCCCATCAGGTTCAATGTATTCAACAGTCCTATCAGACCAAAATAATGATCCCCATGCAAATGACTGATGAATATATAACGCAGTTTTCCGCGTTTGATCCGGTACTTCGCTATCTGCAATTGGGTACCTTCCCCGCAATCAATCAGCAGCAGCTGATCATTACAGGTAATAATCTGAGCCGTTGGGTGCCTATCCAGGGTTGGGATGGCCGAGTTATTTCCTAATATCGTTACACCAAACATTATTTCTTTTTACTTGCCTGAGGCTAATTTATTCCAATCCATCCAATAATTCGCGCTCCAATTCTTCCATCATCACCAGGTCTATCGCTTCCGCCATAGTAGGAGCCAGATTAAAATTATCAGGTCCGGCTGATTTTAACTGGTGTGTTAAAGTACTGTTAATGCCTGTAATCGCACAGCTACGGTTATTGTCATACATATGTGAATAGACTGCTAAAATGGCTTCTATCCCTGCGTCGTCGGCCGTTTCTAGCAAATGTAAATCCAGTATGAGATTGCGGGTGTCTAATCCAGGAAGGGTAGTGGCTGTTGTGATAAAGGGGGCTGACAAATTAGCATCCAAAGCATTGATTTCTGGACAAAAAACCACTATTTTTTCTTTGGTATCAATTTTGAATTTCATGCGTTGGATATTGTTTTATATTTTAGTAAAGATCAAATTTCTGACTTAAATAATGGGCACCCACCTGAAAAAATACCCTGGAGAGAACGAACAATTACATTTGTTTCTTCGTAGATATTTTTAAAAAGACCCGTACCCGTTTCACCACAAAAATAAATATTACTATTAAAGTGTAAGATGCCAGAGTGTAAAAAAGGAATAACTTCAATCTGGCAGACACGCTGTCAAGGGAAATCAGAATTATTCGTTATTATTGTATAAGCATGCCCCCGTAAGGGTTTTTCTAATCTAATTTATTCACAATGGACCAGAATTTTTCACCGCAAGTTAAGGAGATCATTTCGTTCAGCAGGGAGGAAGCTTTACGCTTGGGAAATGATTTCATCGGTACTGAACACCTGCTGTTAGGTATAATTCGCGAAGGCGAAGGGACGGCCATAAAGATTCTGCAGGCGCTGAACGTAGATCTCTACGAACTCCGCAAGGAAGTAGAATTGGCCGTGAAAGATAAGACGGGGAAAAATATTCCAAACATTAATAGTTTGCCCCTGACCAGACAGGCAGAGAAAGTTATCCGGGTGACCGTGCTAGAGGCCAAAGCCCTCAAAAGCGCCACCGTGGAAACGGAACACCTCATGCTGTCTATCTTAAAGAATAAAGAAAACGTTTGTACACAAATCTTACAACAATTCGACGTGGACTACGATACTTTTAAAAACGAACTAGGCTTTGTAAAATCTGCTGATCCGAAAGCAGAATTTGATGATCCGGGTGAAGAAGAGTTTGAAGATGAGAGAAAGAGCTATGCCTCCAAAGCCAAACAGACAAACACTAAGTCCAAAACCCCGGTACTGGACAACTTCGGTAGAGACATCACCAAACTGGCCGAAAGCGGAAGCTTAGACCCGATTGTAGGACGTGAACAGGAAATTGAACGCGTTTCCCAGATTCTCTCCCGTCGTAAAAAGAACAATCCTATCCTCATCGGCGAGCCTGGTGTGGGTAAAACTGCCATCGTGGAAGGCCTCGCCCTCCGCATCGTTCAGCGCAAGGTTTCCCGCGTGCTGTTCGATAAACGCGTAGTTAGCCTCGACCTCGCTGCACTGGTTGCTGGTACCAAGTACCGTGGTCAGTTCGAAGAAAGGATGAAAGCCATCATGAATGAACTCGAAAAAAACAGAGACGTTATCCTGTTTATCGATGAAATTCATACGATCGTTGGCGCAGGTGGAGCTTCCGGTTCCCTGGATGCTTCTAACATCTTTAAACCTGCCCTCGCAAGAGGTGAACTCCAATGCATCGGCGCTTCTACCCTCGATGAATACCGCATGTACATCGAGAAAGATGGTGCACTTGATCGCCGTTTCCAAAAGGTAATGGTAGAACCACCTAGCGTGGAAGAAACCATCCAGATCCTCAATAACATAAAACCACGCTATGAAGAATATCATAACGTGAGCTACACAGACGATGCTATCGAAGCATGCGTTAAATTGAGTGATCGTTATATGACGGACCGTCTCCTCCCAGATAAAGCAATCGACGTACTGGATGAGGTAGGCGCCCGCGTACACCTGAAAAACATCAATGTTCCGCAAAATATCCTCGATCTCGAAAAACAAATCGAAGATATCAAGCAGGAAAAAAATAAAGTAGTGAAAAGCCAACGCTTCGAAGAAGCCGCTGCACTGCGCGATACTGAAAAGAAACTAGGTGAAGACCTGGAACGCGCTAAAGCAATGTGGGAAGAAGAAGTGAAGCACAAACGCTACCCAATTGATGAAGAAGCTATCGCGGAAGTAGTATCCATGATGACTGGTATCCCTGTGAAAAGGATGGTACAGGCAGAAAGCGATAAATTACGCCGCATGGGTGAAGACCTCAAAGGCGCTGTAGTAGGCCAAGACGAAGCGATCAGCAAAGTCACCAAAGCCATCCAGCGTAACCGCGTCGGTCTGAAAGATCCTAAAAAACCAATCGGTACATTCATCTTCCTCGGCCCTACCGGGGTGGGTAAAACAGAGCTTGCCAAATCACTGGCCCGCTATATGTTCGACTCAGATGATGCACTGATCCGTATAGATATGAGCGAATACATGGAGAAATTCTCCGTTAGCCGCTTAATCGGTGCGCCTCCGGGATATGTTGGTTATGAAGAAGGTGGTCAGTTGACTGAAAAAGTTCGCCGTAAACCTTACTCCGTAATCCTCCTGGATGAAATTGAAAAAGCGCATCCAGATATCTATAACCTGTTGCTGCAGGTACTGGATGATGGTATCCTCACTGATGGCCTCGGTCGTAAGGTGGACTTCAAAAATACCCTCATCATCATGACCTCCAACATCGGCGCACGCCAGTTGAAAGACTTCGGCGCAGGTGTAGGTTTTACCACCTCTACCCGCGTTACCAACGAAGAAGAGAACACAAAAGCAGTGATCGAAAAAGCACTGAAACGTACCTTCTCTCCTGAGTTCCTGAATAGAATTGATGATGTGATTATATTTAACCAGCTCACCAAAGAGCATATCTATACCATCATCGATATCACTATGCAGAGTGTGCTGAAACGTCTGAACAGCCTGGGCTTCAGCCTGGAACTGACAGAAGAAGCCAAAGGATTCCTGGCAGATAAAGGCTACGATCAACAATTCGGCGCCCGCCCACTGCACAGAGCTATCCAGAAATACCTGGAAGATCCACTGGCAGAAGAAATCCTCAACATGAATATTCATGATGGCGATATCCTGGTTGCTGACCTGGACAAGGAAAACCAAAAACTGGTTTTTACCCTGAAAAATAACTCCAGCAAAAGCAAATCAGAAAAATCAGAAGCGTAATAACTCTTTTGAATAAACGAAAAGTGGTCTCTACTCAGTAGAGACCACTTTTTTTTGCCCAAAACGCAATGCCAACAAAGCTCTCCTCCCTGTGGCCATCGGCCCAAAACAGCGATAAGACAAAACACTCCTGCCCGTAGTGCCTTCCATCGGCTCAAAACAGCGGTAAGACGAAACGCTCGTACCCGTCGCATCTTCCCATCAGCAGAAAAAACAACGAAAAGACAAACGCTCGTACCTGTCACCCCTCAGCAAAAAAATATTACGAATAGACATAACTCTCCTGTCTGTTGGCCCTGCCCCACTGGGCAGGGCCAACAAAAAAAATAAGGAAACGGGAGGGACGTCGCAGACGTCCCTCCCGTTTCCTTATCAAAATCACCTAAAAATATTTAATCCCTTAATTACATATCATGAAATTTTACTCCCCTCATTTCTCATATTTCCAATATTTCTGCGCATAACATCTTTATGCTATATAAAAATTTTATATTAAAAGAAAAATATATTTATATTTGTCGCGTGATATTTAATGGTAATATGACGAAGAGCTTGCCAGTACATTGTTTATAGAGATCGTACGAGCATACCAGTTTGAAATAATCGCAGAAAATATTTGCTGAAGTTTCAATAACAGGAAAATGGTATTATAATGTCATTTTTCCCGCTTGATGGATAGTATATTTTTGCATTATATAAAACCATAGTATTTACTAACTATTGTCTTATAAAATATTAATATTTAAAAAGGAAGATCCTTACTGAAAACACCTAAAGAATAGTCGAGTAGTCCTATGCCTGGTTTTTCTATGAAGCCTTTTGTGAACATGGAAAACACAAGAAGAACCTGAATGTAGCAAGAAGACAATGTCCCTATTTAAAACTGTTTATTAACGATTTTATCCGTATATCTATGACTAAATCTTTACAATTCGCAGTCCGCGGTTTGCTGTTGGGTGGTCTTGCGATGGTAGCATCTCAAGCTAATGCACAGCTGAAAGTAGGTACCAACCCTACAAAAGTGGACAAATCTGCGATCCTTGAGCTCGAATCTGACAGACAGGGTCTATTACTCCCTCGCATCGCGGACACTTCTTTAATGACAACCTTGAACCCGCCAAATGGTATGATCATCTACCTGACTAAAGCAGGTGAACAAGGTCTGTACGTTCGTGATCTCGGCAAATGGGTACCTATGGGAAGAGGTGGCCAATCCTGGGATATCCTGGGTAACGCATTGGATGCATCCAAAAGTCCATTTATTGGTTCTACCAACAACGTTCCTTTTGTCCTGAAAGGTAACAACATCGAAGGTATCAATATCGATAACGGTAAAGTAACTGTTTCTAATGGTATTACCATTAAGAACATTGCGGAAGATCAAACTGCTACTAAAGGCATGATGTTAGATCCTACCACTGGCATCGTTTCTTGGCGTCAATTCGGTACCAGCGCATTCACGGATGCTTTCGGTATCAACGGCGATAAAACGCCTGACTTCAACCTGGAAGTTCCAACCGGTGTTGCCTACAAATTTGTAGCGCCATCTGCTGGTCACCTGCAACTGAACATCCCTAACCAAGATGGTACTGGTACTGTTTCTGCAGGTTTACTGACCCTGGCTGACTGGCAAAAATTCAATTCAACTTCTCAATACCTCGTTGTAGCTAATTTCAGTAATCTTCCTAGCGCAGGTGGTATCACGATCGATAGTACAAGCGTTCCTGGTAGCAAAAGACTCTCCCTGACCGCTGCTGATGATACACATCCGGGTGGTATCTCTATCGGTAACCAGGTTTTCGCGGGTGAAAAATCTTTCCTGGATAAAATCACTGCACAATCTGGTCTGGATGTAACCAACGGCGACGGTAACTTCAGCAACAACATCACAGTAACTAAAAACGCTACTGTAAATGGTGACCTGATCGCTTCTGGCAACGCTACCATCGTAAAAGATGTAACCTTACCGGGTGTACTGACCAGCACGAATGCTGCTGATAATAGCGTACTGATCCTCGATGCTACCAATAAAGTAGTAAAGAAAACTTTACCAGCTAGCGCTTTCACTCCACCTACTTATGATACTGCACACTACGGTACCACTAACGTAGCTATTGCATATGATGGGAATGCTAATAAAGTAACTGTCAATATTCCTTATGCTGATAAAGCTAATGCAGGTGGTCTGGTAACCAATGGACAACAAACTATCGGTGGTCAGAAAGACTTCGATGCAGCTATTTCCGTGAGAGACAAAGCCTTAATTGGTGTTACTACTCCTACTCCTACTCCTGCTACCTCTACGCTCCAAGTACAAGGTTCCGTAGCGATGGCTTTCAAAGAAGTAATCAGCTCTTACACCCTGACTGACCAAGATTATACTGTAGTGGTTAAGTCTGCTGCTCAGACTAATATTACACTGCCTGCGGCTAATACTTGTCCTGGCCGTACTTATGTTATCAAAAAAGGTGCTTCTGCTCTCTTCGGTAACATAGATAACGATATCACCGTAAAACTTGCTGGTGCAGGCGATAATATCGAAGGTGGTTCTACTTACACCATCTACAATGACTGGACTTTCATTACCGTTCAATCTAACGGTAAAGATACCTGGTACATCATTAAGAAATAATGCAGTAATGCATCACAACGGTCATGCCTATACGGCATGACCGTTATATCCTCTCCCCTGATTACATAAAAAAAGTTGTATGAAGCTGAATGGAATGCTGAAACTTTGTGCAGTCGGTCTTTTATTAACATGCGGCAACGAGCTGTATGCTCAGCAATTGAAGCTGGGAACCAATCCTACCCAAATCACCAAAAGCGCATTACTTGAACTGAATAGTAACAGTCAGGGGCTTCTCCTGAGCCGCGTTATGCTCAGTCAGCTTTCCGGAAGTGGTACACTCGCCGCCGCACCTGATGGTATGATGGTTTTCGTGGATGATGCCACGGAAAAATCCCTCTACGTGCGCAAAGGAAATACCTGGAAACGAGTAGTGGACCTCGGTAATATCACTGCCGTTCAATCCTTTAATACACGTACCGGAAATGTAATGCCTGTAGCTGCAGACTACGCAAGCTTCTATACTCCGCTCACCCGCACACTCACTTTCAACTCTGGAAATACTGCACTCTCCATTGATATCGCAGCCCAGAACCTGAATGATGATCGCACCTGGACGATCACCGCGAATAATGCGAGCCCATTGTGGAATGCTAACGCCCTTAATAATATTCAACTCGATTACTCTACTCTTCCCGTAGAAGGAGACCTGCTAAGACTGGTTGGCGGTAAATGGAAACCGCAAAGCAATACTACTATTCTGAACAATACTACCGGTACGCCACAAGCTGCCGCTATCAATATCTCAGGTCCTGCTACCTTCAGCGGATTAATGAAAACGTCTGCACCGATCAACTCTACTGCAGATATCGTTACCACGCAAACTGTGTCTACCAGCGTGCTCAATGCCTCTGGAAATATCACTAGCGCTGGAGATCTAATTCTTACGAAATATACTGCCGGCTCCGTGCCCTTCATTAGTGGCACTAAAACCCTGGCTGAAAATAACGCTAAATTCTTCTGGGACGCTACCAATGTTCGCCTAGGTATTGGCAACAATACGCCGAACAATACCCTGGAAATAACACCTGCTACCGCCGGTACCAGTGTATCAGGACTTCGCCTCAACGGCCTTGGTGCTGCTACGCCTGCTGCTGCTTCTACCAAAGTATTATCTGTAAACGCTAACGGCGATGTAATTGTGCAAGATAATGCGGCTGTTGCAGGTTGGTCTATGAACGGTAACAGCAATGCTACTACTGCCAACTACCTCGGTACTTCCACCGATATAGATATGGTGGTGAAATATTTCAACAAAGAATTGTTCCGCGGTACCAAAGGGAATAATGGTTACAGTAACTACAGTACTGTGTTATTTAATGGTGCTAAAGCATATAATGCCCATCCATTCATTATCCGTGCAAATGGTAATGATATCATGGCTTTCGAAGATTCAACCGGTACTATTAAATATCATTGGAACTCGCTCGGTGGTGGTCTGAATTTCGTGGAATCCAATGTGGCTGATTATCGCATCTTTATGAGAGATAATGCAAATGGTGGTGGGGTAGGTATCGATACCAATACACCAACAGCTAACCTGTCTGTAAATGGTTCTTTCTCTACAAATATCCGATCTACAGCGGTGTCTACGACCCTGGCGGCTAATGATCATACGCTGATCCTAACAGCTAATAACCTTACTATAACTGTTCCGGCAGCGAGTGCATCCAACAAAGGACGTGTTTATGTGATCAAACAAGGAACAAATGGTAACTCATTTGTTCTTGCACCAGCCACTGGACAGCAAATCGATATAAATGCACTGAATGCCAACGTGACTATCAATAATGGAGCTGCAAAACAAGGTGCTTCAGCAACCATTCAGTCTGATGGTACCAGATGGTGGATCGTGACTTTTTAATAAACTTTTCTTACGGGATTACATGAGAAAACTTTTACTCATACTGTTTTTGCTGCTCAACTTCACCCCATGGCTTTCTGCCCAGCAGGGTGTATACATCCCAATGGGGAGCACTGTCTGGTTGTACAACAACACCCAGATAGGCATTTTCAGCAGTGTGACAAATGAAGGAATTCTCGGTTCTAATCCCGGTAGTACACTATACATCCTCGGCAAACGCTGGGTAAATGGTCTCAACGCCAGCCTCCCAGACGAAAGCGCCGACGGTAAATCCGGCGTAGGAGGAAACTTCCTCTTCTCCTCCCTCAACCCTATATTAGGTGATGTAGGACAACAATCCATCTTCGGTAACTATAGCGCTATTGGCCGCCAGGGAACCAGCTTCCCCAATATGGAAGTCAATAACGGAAAAGGCGTTATCCTAGATGACCTCAGCGATCTCAAAATAAGAGGGACCCTGCACTTTACCAGTGGTAAAATATATCTCAATGGCTGGAACCTCGTAGTAGGAGAGAACGGTCCCGGTAGCATTACCGGTTACAGCGATCTACGCTACGTAGTGACTGGCAATACCTTCGCGGGTGGCTATCTCTATAGAAACGGCATTAACTCCGCTGCGAATAAAGTAGTCTTTCCAATTGGTGCAGATGATGTCTCCTATTCCCCCGGCGCAGTCCTCCTAGACGGCGGCGCTACCGATAATTTCGGCATGAGGGCATTCGATAGCGTGTATACCATGGCAATCGGTGGTACCGCTTTCCGCGATACTTTCGTGAATAAAACCTGGAACATCCAACGTATGGATAATACCGGTGGTAAAGCTACCGTTATCCTCCAACACGCGGATAATACAGAACTACCTGCTTATAAACTAAAACGCGACAGCAGCTATATCTCCCGTTTCGGTATCACCGGATGGGATAAACTGGCTAATACACCATTTAAGCCATTGCCTGGTACACTCAGCACGACTGTAATGCTGCAATCAGCTACCATGCATATGCGCGAATTCATCGACTTAGGCCAAAACACCTTTTTCTCCAAAACTATCCTGAATGTCAGGATGGACCCGGCTGTATTCCTAGTGTTTGACGCTTATCGTACGAACCCTGGCATGGTGAAGCTCGACTGGACCACCTCCAAGGAAATCAATAATCTGCAGTTTGAAGTGGAACGCAGATACGAAAAAGACGAGGCCTTCTCCACCATCGCAGTGGTGCCTTCAAAAGCAGTTAACGGCAATAGCACTTCGCCGCTCTCATATACCCTCAACGATCCTAACGACTACGACGATAATACCTATTATCGCATAAAAGCCGTAGCGAAAGATGGTACAATTACTTATTCCGAAATCCGGATGGTGCCGCCAGTATTCAGCGTACAGGTATATCCGAACCCGAACCATGGTAACTTCCACGTGAAGATCCGCGGTACGAAAGATGACATGTTCCTGCAACTGATCGACACATGGGGTCAGGTGATGCGCCAGTACACTGTCAAGAAAGACGCGGATATCCAGTTCACGCATATGCCTTCCGGCGTATACTACCTGGTGCTGATCAACAAGGACACGAATAAGAAGGTGTACACCACAAAAGTGATCGTATTACCATAATCGGCTACAGATTTGCTTTTTTCAAAGAATTGCGTCAATTTTGTAGGGTCCTTTCCGTATAGGCATAAGCAAAACAAAACCTGACGACTTTGAAAAAAATAATCATCACGATAGATGGCTACTCTTCATGTGGCAAAAGCACGCTCGCAAAACAACTGGCCAGAAAACTGGACTATGTGTACATCGACAGCGGTGCTATGTATCGTGCTATTACTTTGTATTTTCTTCAAAATCGGATAGACTGGACTACTACCTCAGCAGTAGTAGCCGCCCTGAAAGATATCCACCTGGAATTCGTGCCTAATTCCCTCACCGGTATGTCAGATATGTACCTGAATGAGGAAAATGTAGAACATATGATCCGGGAAATGCTGGTGGCGGAAAAAGTAAGTGAAGTGGCTGCCGTTAAGGAAGTACGCGAGTTTGCCGTAGCGCAACAAGTGAAAATGGGTGCCCGTAAAGGTATTGTGATGGATGGCCGCGATATTGGTACAGTGGTATTCCCCCATGCAGAACTGAAAATCTTCATGACCGCAGATATCACCATCCGCGTAGAACGCCGATTCAAAGAATTATACGCGAAAAATAGAAATATTACCATCGAAGAGGTGAAAGCAAACCTCGAATTAAGAGACTATATAGACGCCAACCGCGAAATTAGCCCACTTCGTAAAGCAGAAGATGCTATCATCCTGGATAACAGCCATTTAAACTTGGAAGACCAGCTAGAACTGGTGATGCAATGGGTAGAGGATGCTACCCTGGCGCACTCCTCATAAAATAATATTTTATATTATTAAAATCCTTTTATACATTTGCGATAGCACTTCCAAAGCTGACGTGCTGATCCCAATAATTTTCCTAATCCTGAAGAATTTCCTCTCTAAACCTTATCCTTCCTGAAAAGCAATTGCAAGGAACAGGGAAGTCGTTTGTGTAAATGAACAGCCGTGTTAGACCCCGACTAACTGCATAAGACCTATATACTGGTTTTTGTGAAATGATCGTGTATTCCCATTAGGAATATCGTCCGAGAAACGTCTTATTCGCTGTATCCCAACACTTTGCTATTAATCGTTTACTACAGGTATTTTTTTATGTATACAAATACCGGAATAGCTATGCGTTCCGGCGAGTCAACTTAATGTGGGATAGCATGCTTTGCATGTGATGTGTCCCATATTTTCAGTAGGTGTATTCGGTTAATAGGAAGAAGGGGCGAATTCTTTCGCCCTTTCGCCTTTTTAACACCTATCTAAATGAAAGTACGGGTGCCAGCAAAATTCTTCCGGAACTCTGATGGCGTACTGCCTTTTTTCTTCTTAAATATCCGATTGAAATTGGAGAGATTCATAAACCCACACTGATAACAAATCTCCGATACCGAATGCGTCGTATCTATCAACATCCGCGATGCATGCCCTATCCGAATCTCATTCAAACTGTCGATGAATGTCTTCCCCGTCCGCTTTTTAATAAAACGACTCAACGAGACCGGCGTCATATTTACATGCTTGGCCAATTCGTTTAAGCCAATGTCCTTGTCGAAATGCTGTTGCATGTATTCGAACGCCTTCTCTATACGGCGACTATTATACGTATTCAATGACTCCGCGGGCGCACTGCTGAGTACGCGAATATTCCGGGAAATAGAAAGGTCATGCAGAATAGATAATAATTCCAATACTGAGTCAAATCCCGTTTTATGCGGTAACGCCAGCAGCCTAGGTTTGACAGCCATAATCGTTTCCCTGGAAAAAGAAATACCCTTGCTGGCATTCTCAAATAAGGACCGAATAAAGCTCAGTTGATTACGCCGCAACAACTTCGCATCCAATAACTGCGCATGAAATTGTATAGTTACTTCCGTAATTTTTTTACTCTTACAATGATGATCTAACCATACATGCTCCACACTTGGCGCTACCAGCACCAATTCCAGGTCGTCGATGTCTTCCACATGATCTCCCACAATTCTCCGTGCACCAGCCGCATTCATAATGAAGTTTAATTCATACTCCTCATGGTAGTGCAATGGGAAGTTAAAATTGCTTTTTACCCTGCTGAAAATCATGAAACAATCATGTTCTGTTAAGGGTGTGATCTCTTTGTATGCCTGTGTCTTGCGCATATTTGTTCATGTCTGATGATATAAATATAGTACAATTTGGTATTAAAAGTATTATGATAATAGTTGTATGTTATTATAGATAAAAATGGAATTAATTAAGCATTATTAGGCGTTTTGCTAGATAGTTTTAAGGAGACACGAAGTAATCGTTGCTAGTTTTGTAAAACTTAGGATAAAAAAGTATCACAGTTGAGTTGTTTAATAAAATACTTTTGATTCAATGTTCTGAGACAGTAACCAACGTTATGAAGGCCAACCGAAATAGCTGCCGGAACAAAAATTATCAACACAACAATCAAGTCGCTGACAGACTAAAATTTTCAATTCCATTAAACATTACGCTATGCAATTACAGCACAGTATCCCTTCAGTATTGTTCAGGAAAATACGGCAAGCAGGCCTCTTCTTAGTGCTGCTGCTGTCTTTCTCCAGCGTCGCAATGGCGCAACAGGTGCAGCTAAGCGGCACAGTGACCAATGAAAAGAACGAACCGCTTCCAGGCGTTTCCGTTAGCATTAAAGGCGCTGTGAATGGTGTAACCACCAGCCCAGACGGTAAATTCAAAGTGAATGCCCCGGCAAACGCTACGCTGATCTTTTCCCTCATCGGTTATGAAACAAAACAAGTGCCCGCAGCCGGCCAAACCAACCTGGACGTAAAACTCCACGAACAACTCACCCAACTCAGTGATGTGGTGGTAACCGCTATGGGTATTAAAAAGGAAAACAAAGTGCTGGGTTATGCCATCACCCAAGTGAAAGGCGAATCCATGACCAAAGCCCGCGAAACAAACGTCATGTGGGGCCTCCAAGGTAAAGTAGCAGGGGTAAACATCGTTAAACCTGTTACCGGTACCGGCGGTTCTAGCCGTGTAATCATGCGTGGTGGCGACTTCGGCTCCGGCCAACCGCTCTACGTAATCGACGGTGTGCCTATGCGCACTGAAAACAGAGGTAGCATTGATAACATGTACGGTGGCGCCGATGCCGGTGATGGTATCTCTTCCATCAACCCAGATGATATCGAAACTATCAACGTGCTGAAAGGTAATACCGCTGCTGCCCTCTACGGTGCAAGAGCTTCCAACGGTGTGATCGTAATCACTACCAAAAAAGGAACCGCTCGTAAAGGTATCGGCGTGGAAGTGAATAGCACTTACAGCATGGAAAGTGCAATCGACTATACAGCTAAAGATTACCAATATGTATACGGTATCGGTACTGGTGGTAATAAACCTACCACTGCTGCAGAAGCATTGGCTGATGGCCGTGGTAGCTGGGGCGCTAAACTCGATGGTTCGGCTGTGATCCAAGGCGATGGCGTCTCTCGTCCATACTCCGCTAGAAAAAATAATGTGAAACATTTCTACAAAGATGGTAGCACCTTCACCAACTCTGTGGCACTCACTGGCGGTAACGAAATCGTAAACTTCCGCTTCTCCTTCGCAGACATGGACAACAAGGATATCATGCCTAACTCCGGCCTGCACAGAAATAACTTTACCCTCAATACCAACGCAAAACTGGGTAAAAACCTCACCGCTACTATCAACGCACAGTATATCCGCGAAAAGGCGAAAAACAGACCTCAGTTGAACGACTATACCTCCAACGCTGCAGTTGCTGCTTTCCTCATGCCTACTAACTACGATATCCGCGATTGGCAAACTACCCGCAACGCTAGCGGTGGCGAAAACCTATGGACTACCAACAACTATTGGGCAAACCCTTACTTCGTTGCGTACGAAACACCTTCTGGTAACAAAGACGATCGCTTCATCGGTTCTGCGGACCTGAAATACGATATCACCGAACACCTCTACGCTCGCGTACTCACCGGTACCGACTTCACCTATCGCAATAGCTTTGGTGTATGGCCTTCTGGCGTAGGTTTCTATCCTGGTGGTTCTATTAGCCAGTCTACTGTTTACCGTGGTGAATTCAACGGTCAAGCAATGGTGGGATACAACCATAACTATGGTAAAACATGGTCCCTGAACGCTTTCGTAGGTGGTAATACCATGAAACGTAAATATACCAGCGTATCTTCTAGCGGTGATAAATTTATCGTTCCTGGTTTCTACGCTATCGGTAACACTACTACCAAAAATGGTGGTTATAACCTGAGCGAAACACAGATCAACTCTGCCTTCGGTTCTGCGGAAATTGGTTTCCACAACTATCTCTATCTGACTGTTACTGGTCGTAACGACTGGTTCTCTACACTGGACCCAGCTAATAACAATATCTTCTATCCTTCTGTGGGCGCTAGCTTCGTGCTCTCCGATGCGGTTACCCTGCCTTCATGGGTGAGCTTCGCGAAAGTAAGAGGTTCATGGGCACAAACCGGTAGCGATGTGGATATCTCTGCTTATCAGTTGAACCTGCCTTTCGGTTTCAATAACTCTATCAATGGTGTTCCTTTGGGTACTATCGGTAGCTCTACTGTACCAAATGCAAAACTGCACCCGCAGGTAACTACTACTTATGAAGGTGGTATCGAAGCACGCTTCCTCAATGGCCGCTTAGGTATGGACCTGGCTGTGTACAACCGCCAGGTAACAGATGCGATCCTGAATTCACCTGTTTCTACTACTTCCGGTTATTCTAATACATTCAGAAATGCTGCTGCTATCAGTAATAAAGGTGTGGAACTGTTATTAACAGGAACGCCTATACGTAAAGATAAATTCCAATGGCAGACTAGCTACAACCTAGGTTACAACAAAAGCAACGTAAAAGCGCTGATCGATGGTAAAACATCTATGGTGCTGGCACAGAACCGCTCCGGCCTCTGGGGCGACGGTGGTGTACCTTCCTATACTTACGCACAAGTAGGACAGCCATATGGCATCCTGGAAGGTACTACCTACACCCGCGATGCACAAGGACGCATTGTATACGATGATAAAGGTTTACCAGTAGTAGGCGCTATCCAGAAATTGGGCAACGGTATTGCTCCGCTGACAATGGGCTTCAGCAACTCCTTCACTTATGGTCAATGGAACCTGGACTTCCTGCTGGATGCTAAATTCGGTGGTAAAATGTTCTCCGGTACTACAAACCTGGCTTGGTACCAAGGTCTGAGCAAAGAAACATTGCCTGGACGTGACGGCGGTATCATCGGTAACGGTGTAACTGCTGACGGTAAAGCAAATACAGTGAAAGTAGCAGCGGAAGATTATTACAAATTCATCGCTAACAACATCACTGAACAGTTTGTGTACGATGCATCTTTCATAAAACTCCGCCAGATTGTACTGGGCTACTCACTGCCTCAGCGCTATATCAAAGGCTCTGCATTCCAGTCTGTAACGCTGTCTTTCGTGGCAAGAAATCTCCTTACGCTTTATAAGAAAGTACCAGTGGTAGACCCTGAGTCTGCTTATACTACTGGTAGTGGTCAAGGCTTTGAAATGCTGGGTCTGCCTGCTGTTAGAAGCTTCGGTTTGAACCTGGGTGTTAAATTCTAATTACAGTTAAAGAGAAAATTTATGAAAAGAAAATATCTGGTATATATCGGTGCTTCCCTCATGCTGCTTTCTGCGAGCTGTACGAAAGACCTGGAAAACGTCAATAAAAACCCGAATAGCACTACGGCTATTCCTCCTGCTACTATGTTGAGCAATGTGGAACTGGCTACCGCTACGTTGGGCCGTGGTACCATCCGCCGAACAAACCTGAGCTTCGACATGATGGCGATGCAGCAGTTGTCTTCCACAGAAACAATAGATGGCGGTGAAGGAGACAAATACCTGAAGAGCGATAACGCTGGTAACCTGCAGGATGATTCCTATATGCTGATCATCAACAATGCGGTGCAGTTGATCGAAAACGTGAAGAAAGACCCTGCACAAATCAACTTGTTGAGTGCGGCTAGAATCTGGAAAGTGCTTGTCTTCCAACGCCTGACAGATGCATACGGCGATGTACCTTACTTCGATGCAGGTAAAGGTTATATCACAGGTAATGTGACGCCTAACTATGATAAACAGTCAGATATCTATGCAGATATGCTGAAAGAATTATCTGAAGCGGCGGCGGCATTCGATGCTTCTAAAACAGCTTTGGGCTCCGCAGATATCGTGTACAACGGTGATCTGAATAAATGGAAAAAATTGGCTTACTCCCTCATGCTGAAACTGGCGCTGCGTATGGAAAAACAGGATATCGCGAAAGCGAAAGACTGGGCTTCCAAAGCGATCGCTGGTGGCGTGATGAGCGATCCAACCGATGTTTGTATGATCAAACATACTTCCGAAAGAAATGAGGTGTCCAACCCAATTACGTATACCTTTAACAGTTATACACTGGCAGATACCAAAATCAAAATCAGTAAAACTTTCCTGAGTCAACTGGTAAACACTGCCGACCCAAGAAGAGGCGTGTTTGTTAGTACCGTTAGTGGAGACACGACCCTGGCTAACCTGAAAGGCTTGCCAAATGGCCTGGACCTGGCAGCTTTCAATGCTGCTTTCCCTGGCGATCAACTGCAATCTTACGCTACTTTGAATACCAAAGTAATCTTGCAGCAAACAGCTCCTACTTTTCTCCTAACGCCTGCTGAAGTACAACTGATGCAGTCTGAAATAGTAGTAAAAGGTTGGATGAGCGGCGATGCTGCCGGCCTGTATGCGCAAGCTGTTACCAACTCTATGAAACAGCAAGCGGCATATGGTGCAGGTGGTGTAATTACCGATGCTCAGACACAAGCTTACCTGGCTGCCAATCCTTTCCCAGCAGTAGCTGCTGATCAGTTGAAAGCGCTGGGTACTCAATATTGGATCGCTACTTTCCTCAATGGCTGGGAGTCTCATGCCAACTGGCGTCGTACTGGTTATCCTGTGCTGACTCCAACGAATTACGCTGGTAATATCACCAACAGCCAAATTCCAAGAAGACTTACCTACCCTCTGAATGAAAAAGTGAACAACCCGAAAGGTATTCAGTCTTCCTTAACTAATCAGGGTAAAGATGAATATATGACCCGTGTTTGGTGGGATAAACAGTAAATTACTTTCACAACAACGCCGGGGGAAAATTTCCCCTGGCGTTATTTTGTGAAGATCAAAAACCAAAAGAATGCTGCAATTAACTGACTGGATCATTATCGGAATTTACCTGGGTATTATCGTACTGATAGGACTACTCTTAAGAAGAAAAGCAAAACAAAATAAGACGGCGTATATGTTGGGTGGAAAGTCGCTCCCATGGTACATGCTCGGACTCTCCAATGCTGCGGATATGTTCGACATTTCAGGTACCATGTGGCTGGTGACACTGACTTTCGTATACGGCATGAAGAGCATCTGGATCCCGTGGCTGTGGCCTATCTTCAACCAGGTATTCATGATGGTGTTTGTCAGTGCTTGGCTCAGACGCTCTAATGTTAGCACCGGTGCGGAATGGATCATCACCCGTTTTGGAAACGGCAAAGATGCAGCGCTCTCTCATACGATCACAGTGGTTTTCGCTTTGATCAGTTGCCTAGGATTCATGGCTTATGGCTTTGTGGGCTTAGGTAAGTTTATGGAGATATTTATCCCTTGGTCTAATATTGCCCCTTATATTCCTTTTACCGTTCAACCGGAATACGTACCTCACTTATACGGAGTAGCTTTTGCACTGTTTGCAGTGTTCTATAGTATTCTGGGTGGTATGAGTAGTATTGTTTGGGCAGACGCGGTACAATATGTGATTCGTACTGCCGCCGCCATTATAATTGCGGTTATTGCGATGAGAGCCCTTGCGGTCCATGCACTGGACGTCCCTGAAGGCTGGATGAATCCTTTCTTCGGTTGGAAACTCAACCTGGACTGGGGTCGGATCATTCCGGAAGTGAATGAAAAAATTAACAGTGACGGCTACACGATGTTTGGCGCCTTCTTCATGATGATGGTCTTCAAAGGACTGCTGGTAAGTCTTGCCGGCCCTGCGCCCAACTACGATATGCAGAAAATCCTCAGTACACGTAGTCCACAAGATGCAGCTAAAATGAGCGGCTTTGTATCCATTGTGTTAATGCCTGTAAGATACCTCATGATAATCGGGTTTGCAGTACTCGGACTGATCTACTACAAACAGCTCAATCTGAAAACTGGCGACCATATCGATTTTGAAAAAATATTACCTGCTGCTATCAGCAGCTTTGCGCCTGTAGGCGTGATGGGATTGCTGGTGGCCGGTATGCTGGCCTCTTTCATCGGTACTTTCGCTGGTACGCTGAATGCAGCCCAGGCATATATAGTGAATGATGTCTACCTAAAATATATTAACCCTGAAGCCAGTAACAGGAAAATCAGTAGTGTAAACTATCTCGCAGGTATACTCATCGTGGTGATTAGTATTGTCATCGGTGTATTCGCGAAAGATGTAAATAGTGTATTGCAATGGCTGGTATCCGGATTATGGGGCGGCTATGTAGCAGCCAATGTCCTGAAATGGTATTGGTGGCGGTTCAACGGCTACGGCTTCTTCTGGGGTATGTTGTCCGGTATCGCAGCGGCACTTATTTGTCCCTATATTTTTACAGGCTTAAATCTGTACTATTTCCCAGTGATATTAGTGATTTCGTTGATTGGTTGCATAGCCGGAACATTATCTACTCCTCCGGTGGATGCAAAAACATTGGGACAGTTCTATTATAACGTACGCCCTTGGGGCTTTTGGAAACCGGTACTTCAACAAATGCAGGCGGAAAATCCCGACCTGGAATCCAACCGGCATTTCGGCAGAGACATGTTCAATGTAGTGGTAGGTATCATTGCACAGTTGTGCTTGATGGCATTACCTATGTACCTGGTACTGGAACAAAAAGTGCCTATGTACGTAACAGGTGCTATCCTGGTAGTCATGCTCTACCTGCTGAAAAAATACTGGTGGGATAACCTCAATAAAATATGAAGCGATATAAATTATGAGAATGCGAGAAACTTTCGGTGAACGATTAAAGCAATTACAAACAGCCCAGGATGCGCTGATTCAACTGGAGAACAAACCGGTGCTCCCAGGCAACGGTATCTTTGAACGATATCAGCATCCCGTCCTGACGGCTGCGCATACCCCTCTTACCTGGCGTTACGATTTGAACCAGCAACGTAACCCCTTCCTGATGGAACGCTTTGGCATCAATGCCACTTTTAATGCGGGCGCTATCAAATGGCAAGACAAATACCTGATGATGGTGCGCGTGGAAGGCGCTGATCGCAAATCTTTCTTTGCTATCGCTGAAAGTAAGGATGGGATCCAGCAATGGCAATTCCGGGAAATGCCGGTAGCCATCCCTGAAACAGAAAATCCTGATGTAAACGTTTATGATATCCGACTGACCGCCCACGAGGATGGATGGATCTATGGGCTGTTTTGTACAGAAAGAAAAGATCCTGCGGCTGCTCCCGGTGATATGTCTTCCGCCATCGCGCAATGCGGTATTGTCCGTACCCGTGATATGGAATCCTGGGAAAGACTCCCGGACCTGATTACTAGCTCTCCGCAACAACGCAATGTGGTGCTGCATCCGGAATTCGTAAACGGCCAGTATGCACTCTATACCAGACCCCAGGACAACTTCATTGAAGCTGGTTCCGGCGGAGGTATCGCTATCGGCTATACGAAAGATATGACAAAAGCAGTGGTAACTACGGAACAAGTGATCGATCCAAGACATTACCATACTATCAGCGAACTTAAAAACGGTCAAGGCCCAGCGCCTATCAAAACGGCGGAAGGCTGGCTGCACCTGGCTCACGGTGTAAGAAATACCGCTGCTGGTTTCCGTTACGTGCTCTATATGTTCATGACAGACCTGCACGATATCACCCGCGTGATACACAAGCCTGCAGGCTACTTCATGGGACCAGAAGGGCAGGAGAGGATCGGCGATGTGTCCAACGTGCTTTTCTCTAATGGCTGGATTGCCGACGAGGATGGCCGTGTCTTAATATATTATGCTTCCTCTGATACCCGCATGCATGTGGCAGTTTCATCCATAGATCAGTTGGTGGATTATGTAAAACACACCGCTCCTGATGGCTACCGCTCCGCAACAAGCGTAGCTACTATTATGCAGATTGTAAACGGTAATAAACAGCCCCACACTGCTATTTAAGCAGTTCTTTCCCTGACAGGGCAGTTGGTGATGCGGCTGCCCTGGGGGATACCCTTCCAGCCCCGCGTTTTTCGCCTGTAAAAAAATATTATCTTGCTGCTGATGTCAATCAGATCAGTATGTAGTTGGTTGCTCCTGTTCCTAGGGGTAATTCCTGGCGTTTTCGCCCAGGATTCGCTGTTTACATATCATTTGCTGGATTCCCTGCGACAATTGAGGCCAGATACTTCCACCGTAAGAGTATGGTTGGAAGAGAGTCGGGCTACCGCCGCTTATTTCGATGCCCATAAAAAAGAGAATATCTTCCTGCAAGAGGCCATCGTGATGAGCCAGGAGTTGAAATATCCACAAGGGCTATCCATGGCCTATACTGAACTGGGTATCGCCAAAAGGAATAAGTCGCAATACATCCTGGCGGAAGACTATCACGAAAGAGCCATTAAATACGCCCAAGAGGCCAAAGACTCGGTGTTGTTATGCCAGTCGCTCAACAATGCCGGCGTCGATTGCCGCCGCCTGGATAAGCTCCAGAAAGCCTTCGATTATCATTTTGCTGCCCTCCAGATCGCGGAAAAAATTGGCAACGTGAAGAATATCTGTGTAGCCACTAATAGCATCGGTAATATCCAGTTATCAGAAGGGAAATATGAGTTGGCCATCGAACGTTTTCAACATGCGTTGAAGCTGGAGGAGGAAAGTAATAATCCCCTCGGAATGGCTATCAACCTGGGAAACCTGGGCTATGCCTATCAAGGCCTGGGCAAACTGGACCTGGCTATCCAACATTATAAAAGCTCCCTGGCGATCAATGAAAAAATAAAGAGTAGCACCGGGAAAGTCATCTGCTTTAATTCCCTGGGCTCCGCATACCAGGAAAAGAAAGATTATGCCACCGCCATGGAATATCTCCAGAAAGCCTTACAGGTCAATGATCAGGTAGATGATAAAGTACACATGGCAGAAAGCTATCTGAATATCGGTAAACTGCTGAGCGTACAAAACAAACATGAGGAAGCCCGGCATTTCTTCCAAGAGGCAATTGCATTAAGCACTTATTGGGGCTTCAAATCCCTGCTCATGGATATTTACAAGGCCTTGGCATTGGATTACAAGAACAACGGCGACTTCCAGAAATCCCTGGATGCCACAGATAAATCACTGCTCTACAAGGATAGCATCCTCAATGAAAAGTCCGCGATGGCCCTGAACCAGATGCAGGCCATCTACGATGTGGACCGGAAAGATAACCAGATCCGCGCCCTGGAACACGATAAAATGGTAGGAGAATTGCGCACAAAAAGAAACGTAGTTTTTATCTTTGCGCTGGTGGCCTTTCTGACGATGCTAACAGTAGGAGGGTTCTTCTATATCCGTCACCGGAACCTGGAAGAAAAGAAGCAAACCTTGCAGTTGGAACTCCGGTCCCTTCGTTCGCAGATGAATCCCCACTTCATTTTCAACTCTCTTAGTTCCATACATCGGTATATCTGGAGCAATAACCAGGAAGAAGCGTCGGACTATCTTACCAAATTTTCCAAACTAATGCGCCTCATCCTGGATAATACCCAGCATACCTTTGTTTCCCTGAATAAAGAACTGGAATCCCTGCGCCTATACCTAGACCTGGAATCCTTAAGATGTAATGGTATATTTGATTATCGGATTACGGTGGCGCCTGATATCCATGATGAAGAAGTACTGATTCCTCCCATGATATTACAGCCCTATGTGGAAAACGCTATTTGGCACGGACTCGTACATAAATCGAATGAGAAAGGTCAACTGGATATCGGCATCCGACTGGAAGGACGCAGCCTTGTATGTACCATTACCGATAACGGTATCGGAAGAAAGAGAGCTATGGAAATCAAAGCCAGGAAAGGCAAAACGCATACCTCTGTTGGTATGAAGGTAACAGAAGGCAGAATTGACCTGATTCGTAAAATCAATAACAAAGATGCCAGCGTAATAGTGACAGACCTGGAAGATACTACCGGAGAACCAACTGGCACCCTGGTTACTATCATATTGCCTGCGGAATTTATTTTCTAGCATATAACTAAAACCTACATAAATGAGTGACATAAAAGCCATTATCGTAGATGATGAGCAACACTGTATAGACGCACTCCAAACAATGCTCCTTAAGAAATGCCCCGGTGTGCAAGTGATTGGAGCGGCCAATAGTGTCAGGGAAGGCCGCGAATTAATCGATGAACTCCAGCCAGATCTGGTATTCCTCGATGTGGAAATGCCCCACCAAAACGGATTTGAACTATTGCGCCAATATGAAAAAGTAACCTTCGATGTTATTTTTACAACGGCTTATGAACAATATGCCCTGAAAGCGATTAAGTTCAATGCTTTGGATTATCTGCTGAAACCCTTTAGCGTAAAGGAACTCCAAGATGCGCTGGATAAATTCCGAGAGAAGCAACAGAATAAATCCAAAGATCAGTCTGTTTCTCCCCTGGAAGTTTTCCTGCAAAACATGAAAACCTTACAGCAGACGCATAAGAAAATCGCCTTGCCTACCATCAACGGATTAGTGTTTATGCCCGTACAGAATATCGTGAGATGTGAATCTACCGGCAACTACACCAAAATTTTCTTCACAGATAAAAAGAACCTGATGGTGTCCCGTCCGCTGAAGGAGTTTGAAGAACTCCTAACAGACGTGGATTTTTTCCGGGTGCATAATTCTCATTTGATCAACCTGCAACAGATGCAATCATATATACAAGGAGAGGGCGGTTTTGCATTGATGAGCGATGGTACGCAAGTCGAAGTGTCAAGAAGACGCAAAGCCGAATTCCTGAAAAAGGCAATGCAGTTCTAGCCTTCAGCTATTCAGCAACTTAGAAATGTTAATTCCAGATTTTAACGTTTTTATACCACTTATGGTAATTTAGCTACCGGATAATAATTGGAAGTTGCATGCCTTTTTGCTAACAATTAGATTTGTATCAAGATTACAATATAAACCTTATATAAAGATTTTATTCTCTGCATTACTAGCGTGATTAGCCCCAAAGAAAAAAGACACCTGAGTGGTGTCTTTTTTGTTATATGCCTATTTATAAGTTCTTTACGAATTGTAATTTTATGCCATAGCTAGTTCATCCGCTTTGTGCTCCAGTTGATAGAAAGAGAGCAACTTGCGGATAACTCCTTCCACTAAAGCATCAGGGCAAGAGGCGCCGCTTGTCAACAAAATAGTGACCTGATCTTTTTCCGGCAGGAAGCTTTGGGAGTACTTTTTCTCTTTATTATGGAAGTTATAATGACGTACTGCTGTTTTGGATTCCAGTTGTTCCGGATCGGAAACAAAGAAAGTAGGTAGTTGCTCTTCGCAGAGCTCTACCAGGTGGGAAGTATTGGAGCTGTTATAGCCGCCTACTACCACGGCCAGGTCTGCCGGTTCGCGAAGCATGCCGATTACAGCACTTTGGTTATCGTTGGTGGCATAGCAGAGGGTATCTCTGGTATCGGCAAACCTTTCGGATAAATTTTCTTCCGTTAATCCGAAAGTGGCTACCATCACATCTTTGATATGATCGGCAATAGCCTGGGTTTCTGTAGCCAGCATGGTAGTCTGGTTTACTACGCCCACACGCTGCAAATCTTTTTCTACATCAAATCCTGGTGAAAACTGACCGGCAAAGGCGGTCGCGAATTCGGCAGCAGGTCTTTTGCCATTGATGAATTCACCCAGTAGGATGGCCTCTTTCATATCTTTCACCACCACCGTTGCGGTATTGGCTTGACTATGGCTGAAAGTAGCGCGGGTCTCTTCATGTTTGGGTTTGCCGTGCACAATAACAGTATAGTCTTTCTGACCAATCTGTTCTGCCTTATTCCACACTCTTTCCACGAAAGGACAGGTAGTATTGTATTTCAAAGGTTCTATACCCAGTTGTTCCAGTTGCTTTTCGATTTCCAGGGTAGTTCCGAAAGCAGGGACAATCACAATATCTTCCGGCTGCAATTCAGACCAAGGAACAAGTTGTTTGCCACTGGTATCCATGAGAAACTGTACGCCTCTGCTCAGCAGATCGTTGTTCACATGAGGGTTATGAATCATTTCACTGAGGAGGAAAATGCGTTTGCCGGGATTCTCGTCTACCGTCTTAAAAGCAATCTCGATGGCATTCTCTACACCATAACAAAAGCCGAAATGCCTTGCCAGCAGTATCTTCAGCGGACCGAAATCCAGTACGGTAGGGGTGAAATCTTTTTTCATACGGTCCTGCTGTTTGCGCTGGTTTTTAATAGCGGTGATCAGCGGACTGCGATATATTACCGGAACGTTGAATGTTTTCATGTCTTGATGAGCCTATAAATTGTTGGCAAAGTTAATCAATTGATTGGGATGAAGGATATTTGGGCCAGACAGCCAACCCTTTAGCTGTCCTTGCTTACTTTTTCCAACCAGGCTTTTTCTTCTGCGCTCAGACTCGAATAACCTTTTTCATTTATTTTATCGAGGAGTTGGTCCAGTCTGGACTGGGTATTTTCGTCTGTTTTCTTCACTATTTTCAGTGGAGATTTTTTAGGCTTGAATTTTTTGGTAGCTGGTTGTTTGGAAGACTTCCTTTCACTAGGCGTAAAGAGCCAGATGAGCGGCCTTGCCATATCTGTCCCATTTTGCAGCAACTTGATATAAGCGAATCCGAATGCAGCTCCTCCTAAGTGGGACATGACCCCGCCGAAGTTACCGTCAAACATCGTGATGATACCAATGATCACCAAGGCGAGCGCCAGCCATTTCAGTTTCACAGATCCAATGAACAGCAGCCCGATTTCATAGTTCGGTACCTGTGTAGCAGCAGCTACCAGCAGGCACATAACAGATGCAGAAGCCCCTATCATTAGGGCATCCATGCTATTATGGACCATCAGGTAATAGGCAGCCATATACACCAGTCCACCAGCTAATCCACCTAATAGGTAAACTGGCAATACCCGCTGATTACCGAGCATTTCCCGGAAAATATTTCCGAACCAGAAAAGGTTCAGCATATTAAACAGAATATGGAAAATCTGCACATGGGAAAACATATAAGTAATTAAGCCCCATGGCTTCACAATGAAAATGGAGAGGTTGGAGTGAAGGGCTACCTGGCTATATACCCAGTCATACATGCCACTTTGTGAAAAACGATCTACCAGGCGTAAAAGATTTAATGCCAGGAAAATAATTATGTTCCAGAAAAGCAGATGGTTAACTGTATTTCCTTGCCTTAGCCAATAACGAATATCCGATTGAAAAGAGGTCCCGTTCATATCTACAAATTAATATAAAAATCCGGGAATTTGAATGCAGCACATTCAAAAAAAAATACTGCTGGATTAACTAAAGTGGCCAGCAGTATTTTATAGAATATTAAACAAAAAAGTATAGTGATAGTTCTGTTAAAACTTCCCTAATTTCTCACCGGAGGGGCTTCGGAAGGAGGGGCTGCTTCGGAGGTTTCCTCTTCCCTGTCTTCCTTTATCGTTATATCATCCTTTATAAAGGAAGTCAGGAATGCATCTGTAAATAGGCCCAGTTGAGATCCCATTTTCTTGATGGTAGGATTTTCCAAGTTCCAATTGGTGCCCTTTACCGGCTGGCCGCCGCAGAGGATATAGCCACTTTTCCTTTTCGTAATGGAAGTATCTACATCTTCCTGATAGGACTCGTACTGACAGGTGTATTTATATATGAAATAGCTTAATGTGTCAATGGTTTTTGTCTTTACCAATTGTAGGGTATCTACTGTATTCACCTCTTCATCCTCATTGAAATAATCCTTTACCTGTAAAGCAGCAATTCTTTCTGCAGTCAGGAAAGGGTTAATAACGGCCAATTGTTTGGCAGTGGCTACTTTCTGAATAAACCACAAAGCATGTGAATCATTAGCAATTAAGGCTTTGAGGTCTTTGTCTGCCACTTTCTGGCGAGTATTCATCAAACCTAATGCGCCGTAATAATCACTCATGGAAATGGTATCTGCCAGCATACGTCTGAGAAGAGGTGCATTCCCTTCTGCCAGATTAGGTTTGCTCAGAACTTTCATCAATTGTATGGCATTGGTACTGGAGGATTCTTTTTTCCTCTCCAGGTTCATTCTTTCCTCGTCATACAATTTTACTAAGCCTGATTTCAGTCTTCCCAAATTGCATTTTTCATAATACGGAGAATTCCACAGGCTATCAGGTAAATCAGTACTCAAATAGGCCAATAGATTCGGGGAAGTACTGGCAGTCTGAATCAAATCTGGCAAGTGCTTTTCATAAAATAATTTCTTGGGCAGATTAAATTGGAAAGTTCCCCTCCAGTTTAGAGAGTCTTTCGGAAGTGCGGATGCATTTTGTATACATAATTGGTAACCCTCTTCACTATTAATACCAGACATGCATCTTACGACGAGTTGTCGTTCATGCAGGGTTTGCGCTTCTTTCATGAGTTGCTTTACCGCTGCTATTTTCTCAGCAGATGTGAGATGTGCAATTGCTGTTGCATTTTCTTTTTGATTATCCGAAGCGGCTACATCATCTGCATTCGCTAGTGTATAATCTTTCCTCGTCATCCAATTATACAAGTTGAGTTTCAGTGGCGCACCTTCCATGTGTCGGTTCAGTGGAAGATCCTGGAAAATCAACTGATGGATCTGATGCAGCAGATTATTATCAGGGGTGATGTTCCAAAGCGCAGTACGGGCGGCTTTTACCTGGAGGGTATCCGTAGATTGCAGATGCTTGATCAGTTCCTGTTTCTTATCAGATTGAATATCCAGCGTATCAATATGCGCTTTGTTGATAGCAATGCTGGATAGAAAAGCCTTATCCAGACCAGCTTTTACAGCATCGTCTGTCAATAAGGCTGTAAACATAAAACCATGATGACCTGCTATAATTATCTTTTTGAACATGCGAATACAATTGGAATGACGTGGCTTATAGGTAACCTCATAAACATACATTCCATCTTGTTTATATTTCTTTTCATTCAGGAGCTGCATTTTCAATGTGTCTGATGCAGGCGTAAACTCCTTGTTGATCAGTGTATAGGGATCTGAGGAGGTGTATTCCCCAAATTTCTTTTCTAATACCATGTAAGATCCTTCAGAAGTAGGATCATAAGCATAATAAAAACCAGTTCCGTTATTAGGTATTTTACCGGTATAAGGAGCATATTCAACTGGCCCTTTGAGCGTAAAGGAACTGTCTTCCGCCGTAAAGGTAGTGTTCAGGGAAGTTGCTGGCAGTGGAGTGAGACTGTAATTATCCATGAACTCTTTTACAGGTGCTGGGGGTACATCTCCTGGATACTGTGTGATGAAGCTGTAGACGTTATTTCCACGGTAAATAACTTTTAAACTACCATGGAAAATATTTGAACCGGTGAGGCGATAGGTAATTGTTTTCAATCCATGCTCTTGGTGAATATTCTCCTCTGTAAATTGTACGAGACTATCTCGTAGTAATATTCCTTTTTTGAGATCAGCCAATATGAGAGAATCATTGGTGATATAGTATCCGGGTAGCATTCGTTGTCCACTGAAAGTAAAAGTGATCCCTTTTTCGGCATCACTAGCACTATGCACTTCTTCATATCTGCCCCCAACATCCATATGCGTTGCATTTCCAACATTGAACGATTGGTATTGTTCTGGGAATTTAAAGGAGATACCAACTTTATTCAAGTTAAGAGTACCATAGGTGGTAGTCGTTACAGCAATATCATTGAAGCGTACAGAGTTGAAGAATTTAATGGCTTTACTGCTGTCTTCAGCGGTTACCGTATGCATAAACAGATATCCCTTACCATTCCGCACAAAAACGCGGGCACGGTATAGGGCGCCAAAGCCACTGATATCTGCTTGTGTTCCGGCAACATCCATATATTGAATTTCCTGTAGGTTAGCAGGCATAGAGCCAGCTTTGGTAGCCATCCCTTTTATCATATTCAGGCGAATTCCTTTGGCATCACTACCAGTCTGTATATTGCTCATGGAAAAGGCGAAAGCTGCTTCGGCTGCTGCTTCGTTTACACTGAAGTACATTTTGGTATTGGAGCCTGGAATTGGGTAGGCATAAGGAGCGCCTGGTAATACCACCGTATAACCTTCCGCCAATTTATGAAGGGTATAGCCGCCCAGCTTTTCATAATCATCTTTATACTTGGCAGCTACTCCTGTAAAGGTGGCCGTTACGGGAGTAACGGTATATCCTTTTTTGCGGAGTAATTGCAGAATACTGTTTTTACCGGTGAGATGGCCAACGCCCACTACCGCAAAGAGCCCTCCTTTCGGCATCTGGCGGATAATACTTGCAGTCATGTCCTGGTTACGCTTTTCCATCCATTTACCTTCCTCGGATGTTGGATCTACCGCGTCAATAAACCAGTGGGTGATTTTATCAAGATCGCCGGTATAGTACAAACTAACCATGGAATCCAGATAGCGGGCTTCCGGGTTGAGGCCATTGGGTGCAAGTGTTTCTACAATGGGAGGGGGGCCAGGAGGAGGCGTATTTTTATCTACCTTATCAGGGGTACCTACTGGTGGTGTAAACATGTCTCCGGATGCATGACTATTATAGTAGCCCATTTCGGCGAGAAACACCTGTTTATCTACATCCGATATTGCACTTTTAAATAGGGAATACTGATTGGAAATTGGTTCCAGGCCCATTAGTTTTTTATTCAGTATGGCTGCTTTTTCATGGAACCAGCCATCCAGGAAGATGCCTTGCCGTTGGGTGTTTTTTTGCTCCGAGATGAGCGCCTCTTCTTGGTCTAACAACAACTTTTCTATTACCCATACGGTTTTTACACGCATCTGACTGATGTGAATCCCCGCTTTTTTAAATATAAGACTATCAATAAAGCGGTATTCCTCTTTGTTGAGTTGTTTGCGAAGGTGGTTGGTAGTATCCTGTAAGGGGCCGTTTGCATCGATTAAACTAGTCATGAGTGAATCCATGTCCACTTCCGTAGCAAAATTGCGGGCCTGGTGAAATGCCAGCAATACCGAGTCGCTGAACTCAAATACTCTGGGATCGCGCAGGTGCATGGAACCATAGAGGTAGGAAGATTGTTTTATACCAGGACCGTCTATGCGCCAGAGCAACTGGTATTTACTTCTTGATTGAGCACTGACAGATTGAATATTACACATTATCATTAAGAAACATGCAATAATAGCTGGCATCATCTTGGTGCGTGTAGCTTGCAACGGTGGCGTTGCCCTATGGGCTTGGGTCGACAGCATAGGTTATATGGGATAATATGTTAATGAACAGCGAAAGTATTCAAAA
This sequence comes from Chitinophaga sp., assembly GCF_019236475.1. Lineage (GTDB taxonomy): Bacteria > Bacteroidota > Bacteroidia > Chitinophagales > Chitinophagaceae > Chitinophaga. The sequence goes on along the minus strand of NZ_JAFAIX010000013.1, from coordinate 243,700 downwards.
ACAATGGTAAAAAGGAAAAAAGGCGTGGCAGATCGGGTTAAATAACGTATTTTTGCAGTCCCAATTAAAAAGGGAATCCGGGTATTCCGGGTTAAAACTTTAATTATTTTATGAGCGAAAACAACATTCCTAACGCACAAAACGCTGAACAACAGGCTGCTGGAGCTACTCCAGTGGAAACAGCGACAAAAAATGCTCCTGTTGCTACTGCTCACGACGATTTCGATTGGAGCGTAGACAAACGTAACGTTTCTTCTTACAGCAAAGAAGAAAAAGAAAAGTACGATGCAACTTACGATTCTACTTTCAAAGTATTTGAAGAGAACAGTCTGCTGAATGGTACTGTAGTTGGTCTGACCAACACAGATGTAGTGATCAACATTGGTTTCAAATCTGACGGTCTGATCTCTCTGAACGAATTCCGTGACTTACCAGGTCTGAAAATCGGCGACGATGTAGAAGTACTGGTAGTAGAAAAAGAAGACCGCGATGGTAACCTGCACCTGAGCCGTAAACAAGCTCGCCAGAAACGTGCATGGGAAAAAATCGTGGAAGTTTACAAAACAGGCGAAGTGGTTACTGGTACTGTTACCAGCAAAACCAAAGGCGGCTTGATCGTAGACGTTTACGGTATGGAAACCTTCCTGCCAGGTTCACAGATCGATGTGAAACCAGTTACCGATTACGACCAGTTCGTTGGTAAAACTATGGAGTTCAAAGTGGTGAAAGTAAACGAAACCATCCGCAACGCCGTAGTTTCTCACAAAGCACTGATCGAGTCCGACATCGAACAACAAAGAGTAGATATCATCAGCAAACTGGAGAAAGGCCAGGTGCTGGAAGGTACTATCAAAAATATCACCGACTTCGGTGCATTCATCGACCTGGGTGGTCTGGATGGTCTGCTGTATATCACCGATATCAGCTGGGGCCGTATCTCTCACCCAAGCGAAGTGCTCCAAATGGATCAGAAAATCAACGTTGTTGTGCTTGACTTCGATGACGAAAAACGTCGCATAAGCCTGGGCTACAAACAACTGACTCCGCATCCTTGGGATACTTTACCAGCTACCATCACTGAAGGTGCTAAAGTAAAAGGTAAAGTAGTTAACATCGAAGATTACGGTGCATTCCTGGAAATCATGCCAGGTGTTGAAGGTCTGGTTCACGTATCTGAAATCTCTTGGGCTTCTACCCCTATCAACGCTAAAGAATTCTTCAAATTAGGCGAAGAATACGAAGCAGTGGTAGTTACCCTGAGCAAAGAAGAGCGCAAAATGTCTCTGTCTATCAAACAACTGACAGAAGATCCTTGGGCCACTATCGAAACTAAATTCCCTGTAGACAGCCGTCACAAAGGTATCGTGAAAAACATCACTCCTTATGGCGTGTTCGTTGAACTGGAAACTGGTATCGGCGGTATGATCCACATCTCTGACCTGAGCTGGATCAAACGTTTCAACCACCCATCTGAGTACACCAAAGTAGGTAACGAAATCGATGTAGTTATCCTGGGTATCGACAAAGAAAACCGTAAATTGAGCCTCGGTCACAAACAGATCGAAGAAGATCCTTGGAACACTTTCGAAACTATCTTCCCAATCAACTCCGTACACGAAGGTACCGTTGTGAAGAAAGATGAGAAAGGTGCTACCGTTCAACTGCAGTACGGTCTGGAAGCTTACGCTCCTGCTCGTCACCTGAGAACTGAAGATGACAAACCTATCAACGTTGAAGACGTGAAAGAATTCATGATCATCGAATTCGATCGCTCTGAAAAACGTATCCTGGTTTCTCATACCAGAGTTTGGGAAAAAGCACAAGCTGAAGAGAAAGAAGCTATCGTGAAAGAAAAACGCGCTGAAGCTGACAAAACTCGTAAAGCTGTGAAAAACATCCAGGGTAAAGTAGAAAAAGCTACTTTAGGTGATCTGGGTGCTCTCGCTGAACTGCGCGAAAAACTGAAACAATCTGAAGGCGGAGAAGAAAAATCTGCTCAGTAAGATCAGTTTCACTTGATCAATATTTAGAGATCGCAAAAGGAGCAATCCTTTTGCGATCTCTTTTTTTATGCCATGTTATCAGATAGTTTGTTGATTCCCGCTACCCGCCATTACTTACCTTTTTATAGTATCATACAATTCGCTGCCAACGTACAATACTCAGATGTCTTATTTACTTTCGCCAATCATTTTAGTGAAACGACATATGAAAACATTAGTAATCATTATCCATCCCGATATCGCCAGTTCAGTTATCAATAAGCGATGGATAGAAGAATTAAATAAGTACCCTGACACCTATCATATCCATCAATTACATAGCATTTATCCCGATGAGAAAATTGATGTACTGGCAGAGCAAGCACTGATAGAACAATACAGCGAGATTGTATTTCAATTTCCTTATTACTGGTTCAACTGTCCGCCTTTCTTCAAGAAATGGTTGGACGATGTTCTTACTTATGGCTGGGCTTATGGAAGCAATAGCGAATACAAAGTGGAAGGGAAGAAAATCGCTTTGGCGATGTCCGTTGGGGTAGATGAAGAAGAATATAGCACCACAGGTAAATACAAGTACACCATGGAAGAACTCACGCGACCTTTTGAGCTCACCTTTGAATACATAAAAGCCGATTACAGGCCATTCTTTGCATACTATGGCATTGAACGGAATGCTGATAAAGAATGGATAGAGAAAAGTGTGCCCCTGTACATTGATTTTCTGAATAACCTCTGACAGATTTTCTCGCTGCCCCGATGGGGCAGCGGGAATCCCTCTGAAGTGTTGCAGGACCGCAGGTCCTGCAACACTTCAGAAAAATAAAATACTATTCAAATATCGCCACCACTCTCGCTGGTGCGGCACTAGCGCCCTTAATCTTCAATGGAAACACACTTACCTTAAACCCAGACGGAGGCAATGCTCCCAGGTTTACCAACTGCTCCATATGACAGTACTCTTTCTGCTGCCCCACCAAGTGCGCTTGCCAGAAATAGTCCTTTTTTCCCAGTTTTTTGGCATTTTGCGCCATATATTTTAACGGGAGATCAAATCCCCATTGGTCAATACCCATCACCTTCACTCCCTGATCAATCAGCCAGTGCGTGGCCGCCGCACTCATGCCAGTGCCGCGCATAGGATAGTCTTTCGTGCCTATATATTTATCCCGGCCTGTATGGATCAGCACAATGGTGCCTGGTGTAATCTTTACGCCCGTTTTAGCGATGTCTGCCTGCACATCCTCCAACGTTATCTCCTCAAAATCCTGCTTATGCGTCATGTTTAATACCACACCATCGCCATAACACCATTCCAACGGAATTTCATCTATTGTTTTGGCTGGCTTTCCATCAACAGTGGGCCCGTAATGCCAAGGTGCATCTATGTGCGTAGCGGCATGTACGCCCATTCCCAGGATCTTGTCGTCTGCCCATCCGGTGAATCCCTCAGGAAACAATCGGGCCGGCAAGCCGAGAAAAAACCTTATCAATCCTTTACTGCTGCGGTGAGGCTTATGCTTGATGCGGATACGCATAAACCAAGGGTCTTGCTTGTTGTAAGCAATGGTTTTGGAGAGATCTACAATTTTCATAGGAGAAAAATATATCATTTCCCGCAAAGAACGCAAAGGGCAAAGGATTATGTTTTATTGTTTGATTTTGTTTTGATATTATGAGCTCTCAAAGAACTTAACCACCGTTGAATTAAATGGTTATAGTCTCTCCAGTATAGAATACAAGTACTGTAAATTGCTCTTTGCGGTCTTAAACAAACAACAAAACATAATCCTTTGCCCTTTGCGCCTTTGCGAGATAATAAACTTACTGCCGCAGTAAATCCAGTTTATCATCGTTGAAATCCAGCAATGAATTCAACTGGATATTGGCCAGTTTATACCTTGCATCTTGCCGATTATGCGGCTCCGGTACCACCACCGTTACCATACGAGCAGCCTTGGCAGCTGTCATTCCGGTAACAGAATCTTCAAATGCAATGCAATCCAACGGATCGCTACCCAATGCTTTCGCACAGGCCAAATATACTGCGGGATGCGGTTTGCCGTAATCTTCAAACTCTGCAGAGGTCACCGCCTGAAAATAATCGCGGATCTGCAAATGCTCCAAAACGGCATCTATCAAGCGTTTAGGAGAAGACGATGCCAAACCAATCTTGAAATTACGCTCCTGGAAAAACTGTAAAATATAGTGCAGGCCCTCCATAGAGTGACCATCCGCTATTATTTTGGAAGTAACACTGTCAATAATTTCTTCTGTTACCTGTTCTGGACTCTTCGTATTCCATTTGAAGTAATTATGCCAATAACTCACCACTTCCTTTGTCCGAAGCCCGGTGGTTTTATGTGTCAATTCAGGGGATAATTGTACGCCCACTGTGCTGAATACCTCCCGCATGGCTAATCCCCAGAGTGGTTCTGAGTCTACCAGCAGGCCATCCATATCAAATATTACCGTGTTGATCATATTGCCGATTTGCGCCGCAAAGTTATCACTTTTATTTTCAACCGCTGGTTTACCCATAACAATAAGTTATCACCCATAATAATAGGTTATACCTTCCATAGCTTTCTCATGCGGCATAATTGCAGATGAGTTTCATGTAATCCATACGGGTAAAGGATTTGCAGATAACGGTCTTGTCCATATGCTGCTATAATCCATTTTAGCCCCTCCTGAATTTTGAATTTTATCTAATCAAGGCCCCCAATTTTTATGAAAAAAAGTTTTGGAATAATAGGGACGTCTTATATCTTTGTATTACTCTACTAAAATTATAGGGAATATGGGTAATGGACAAAAGATGATGTTTATCGCGTGTTGTTGTATGTCAATGACCCAGGAGGCGTGTGCGTTATGATATAGTTGATTATCAATCTGATTATAACATACTACAGCCTCCGGAACAATCAACCGGGGGCTTTTTTATTGAAGCAGTAGAGCCCTGAAAGAAATAAAATCTGCTATCTGCCACCAGAAAATATTTTATATGCAAAGCTTCAGAACAGAACTCGAAAATCCCATCGTAGAACGCGATATCATTGAGTTGGAGAAGAAAATCCGCGCTTTCCGTGAAGGTAGTATCCCGGAAGAAAAGTTCCGTAGTCTGCGCCTGGCACGCGGCGTATACGGCCAGCGCCAGCAAGGGGTACAAATGGTGCGCATCAAGCTGCCATATGGGAAAATGACCCTGCAGCAATGGCATCGTATCACTGAAATCTCCGATGAATATTCTACCGGTAATCTCCACCTGACTACCCGTCAAGATATCCAAATTCACTTCGTGAGCCTGGACAGAACACCTGAACTCTGGTCTAAACTGGAACTGGATGATATCACCATCAGGGAAGCCTGCGGTAATACCGTTCGTAATATCACGGCTTCTGATCGTGCTGGCATCGACCCGGATGAACCATTCGATGTAACGCCATATGCTGATGCTGCTTTCCGCTATTTTCTCCGTAACCCTATCTGTCAGGATATGGGCCGTAAAATAAAAATCGCTTTCTCTTCTAGTGATAAAGACTCTGCTTGGGCTTTCATGCACGATTTCGGCATGATTCCTAAAGTGAAGGAAGTAAACGGTAAAACAGTACGTGGCTTCAAAGTACTGGTAGGTGGCGGATTGGGCGCACAACCTTTCCTCGCAAAACCTGCTTTCGAGTTCCTGGAAGAAGATCTCCTGATCCCATACATCGAAAATGTATTACGCGTATTTGATCGCTACGGAGAAAGGGCCAGTCGCCATAAAGCGAGAATGAAATTTCTCGTGCAGAAACTCGGCTGGGATGAATTTGACAGATTGGTAAAAGAAGAATATAAAGCGGTTAAAAACAAATCTATAAAAGTGGATTATGAGGGCTACCAGAACACGGTTCCCCCTGTAACAGACGCTGTTCCAGCCTTCACTATCCGCGATCAGCAACAATATGAAACCTGGAAAGCAACGAACGTATTTGAACAGAAACAAAAAGGATACTTCGCTGCCTATGTAAAAGTAACATTGGGAAATATCTCTTCTGTTACCAGCCGCAAACTGATTGAGGCCCTGCGCCCTGTGATCGCGGATGATGTACGCGTAACTGCCAACCAAGGCTTGCTGCTGAAATACATCCTGCCAGAACACTTGCCATATGTGTACAGTGTACTGGACGCGGAAGGCTTTGCTGCACCGGGTTTCGACAGTATCGCCGATATCACTGCTTGCCCTGGTACCGACACCTGTAACCTGGCTATCTCCAGCAGTACAGGTATTGCCGAAGCACTGGAAAACGTGATTGCTGCTGAATTCCCAGACCTCGTTCATAATAAGGATATCAAAATAAAAATCAGCGGCTGTATGAATTCCTGCGGCCAGCATGGAATTGCCAGCATTGGTTTTCATGGTAGCTCACTGAAAAGTGGCGGTAAAGTACTACCTGCGCTGCAAGTATTGCTGGGCGGTGGTATCGTAGGGGATGGAGAAGGTCGTGTAGCCGACAAAGTAATTAAAGTACCTAGTCGCCGTGGACCAGATGTACTCCGCGCACTGCTGCATAATTATGAAATCAATGCGCTGCCTGAAGAAAAATTCAATCAATACTACGATCGCCAAGGAGAGAAATATTTCTATGAACTGTTGAAGCCATTGGCAGATCTGACCAGCCTTTCTGATGATGCATTCGTCGACTGGGGTCAGGCACAACAATTTGCTACTGCGATTGGCGTAGGAGAGTGTGCCGGCGTAGTAATTGACCTGGTGGCAACCCTCTTACTGGAAGCAGAAGAAAAACTGGAACTCGGTGCTGCTGCACTGGTACAAGGTGCTTATGCGGATGGTATCTATCATGCTTACTCTGTGTTTGTACAGGGAGCTAAGGCGCTGCTGCTGGGTGAAGGAATTGCTTGTAATACACAAACCGGTGTGATCAACGATTTTGATAAAAACTTTGTGGCTACCGGTTTATTCAACTTTGAAAAAGATTTCAGATCGCTGGTATTACAGATTAACGAGAACGAGCCTACGGAAACTTTCGCAGGCACTTATTTCAAACAAGCGGAAGAATTTTATGCGAAAGCGCAGGCTTATCGTATCCAGAAAGCCGCTACTGTGCAGGCTTAACCACTGCCGTGTACAGTAACCACTATTATTTATCTTTCTAAAACTTAACAACATGCAGCATATACAACCGAAACTCACCCTCGTAGGCGCCGGTCCCGGTGATCCGGAACTGATTACGGTAAAGGGCCTGAAGGCTATTCAAAATGCCAAGGTGATTCTTTACGATGCGCTGTCGAACAATGAACTCCTGGAACATGCGCCCGCCGACTGCCTGTGCAGATTTGTAGGGAAGAGAGCTGGTATGCATGTCTATCCACAGGAAGAGATCAACCGCATGATTGTTAAGTATGCACTCACTTATGGTAGTGTAGTAAGATTGAAAGGGGGTGATTCCTTTGTTTTCGGCAGAGGCTCTGAAGAAATTGCATTTGCACAACAATTTGGTATTGCTACGGAAGTGATACCAGGTATCACGAGTGCGATCGCGGTACCGGGAATGAATCAGATTCCCGTTACCGCCAGAAATGTAAGTGAAGGCTTTTGGGTAATCACTGGAAATACAAAGGCCGGCAGCCTTTCCCGCGATTTGCAACATGCAGTGGCCGCCAATACAACGGTAGTAATTCTCATGGGCATGGGGAAACTGCAAGAAATAGCAGGTATCTACGAGGCTAGCGGCAAAGGCGATACGCCTGCTGCGATTATCCAGAATGGCACGCTGCCTAATCAACAGATTGGTGTAGGTAAGGCGGCCGACCTGGCAAAAATTGCTGAAATACATCAGTTACATAACCCTGCCATTATTGTGGTAGGAGAAGTGGTTCGCTTCCATGAAGCGTTCCAAGCCCTGCAAACCAGGGTTGCAGAAGGACTCAAAATTGCTGTATAATGGAAAATCAGTTGTTTCCCGTATTCTTTAAGTTACATCGCCTACACGTTTTGGTGGTGGGTGGCGGTAATGTAGGAATGGAAAAGGTAAATGCCATGCTGCAAAACAGCCCGGAAGCAACGATTACGGTGGTGTCGCTTTCTTTTTTGCCGGAGCTGCAAGCACTGGCAAAGCACTATGCAAATGTTACCCTCATTCTGAAACCTTTTTCTTGTGGAGATCTGCTGGGGAAAGACCTGGTGATTGCTGCCACCAATAATAGAGAACTAAATCAATGTGTTTGGGAAAAGGCCAAGGGAAGCAAAGTCCTGATAAATGTGGCGGATACGCCAGAGTTATGCGATTTCTACCTCGGCTCTGTAGTACAGAAAGGTAACCTGAAGATTGCCATCTCTACGAATGGCAAATCACCTACTGTGGCCAAGCGCCTGAAACAGGTGCTGCAAGAGGCTATTCCAGACAGCCTGGATGATGTCTTACAAAAACTACATATTATACGCGACAAACTAAAAGGAGATTTCGCCGCGAAAGTGAAAAAACTGAATAATATCACCGATGTACTGGTAGATCCGGATACAAAGGAACTTTAATCAATGTTTTTTCGCGAGCACTTCAGCCAATACTTTGGCTTGATTATGTTCTTCATCGTGCGCGCCATATAATAAAGTTACCCGGTGATGTGCCGCTTTTGTGCGGATTTGATCTAACAAATCGGCATGTTCCTTCAGCTCTTTTTCATACCGTTGTTTGAATTCCGGATAGCGCTCCGGTTCATGATTGAACCATTTTCTTAATTCATCCGTGGGCGCTATATCTTTGAGCCACTCGTCTACATGGGCCTTCTCTTTGGAGAGGCCCCGTGGCCACAGACGGTCTACTAAAATCCGATAACCGTCTGTCTCCCTAAATTCTTCATATACGCGTTTGATTTGTATCATATCATTATAACCCCTAATATCAGCAAAATGTTGGCAGATCAGTTGACCGGCCTGATATTCCCCTTTTTGTAATAGTACTCCACTTTAAACTTCCTATCTTTAGCGCTATGGAAGAACAACAGCAAATTATTGATGCAACTGTAGCATATGTGCAACGGGAACTGGCCGAAGCAGAAGGTGGACATGACTGGTGGCATATTTATCGTGTTTGGAATCAGACGAAGCGTATTGCAAAAAGTGAAAATGTAAATATGTTGGTGGTGGAGTTGGGCGCTTTATTACATGATATTGCAGACTCCAAGTTCAATGGTGGCGATGAAGAAATCGGACCTGCAAAAGCGGTTGCTTTTATGCAGCAGCAAGGATTATCGGAAGAGGTGATCAAGCATGTAGAAAACATTGTGAGGTATATTTCCTTCAAAGGTGGCCATAATGAAAATGGATTCTATTCCTTAGAACTGGGTGTGGTGCAGGATGCAGACCGATTGGATGCCATTGGTGCTATTGGTATTGCGAGGGCGTTCAATTATGGTGGTTTTAAAAACAGGATGATATATGATCCGAATATTTCACCTGTGATGCAACGTAGCAAAGAAGATTATAAACACAATAATGCGCCTACCATCAATCATTTCTACGAAAAGTTATTATTGCTGCGCGATAAGATGAATACTGAAACCGGTAAGCAACTCGCGGCACAGCGGCATCAGTTTATGGAGCAGTATCTGGAGCAATTTTATGCGGAGTGGGAGGGAATGTAGGGAGACGAAAGTCGCTCTGCATTCGTTACTTGCACAATTTTCACAAGTAATTTGCAAGCAACCTGCTGCGGGAGGAGTTACCGCGCGCAGCGCGGAACTCCACAAGTCTGTATTAAAAAAATAAGAAAATGGAATGACGTCTTTGACGTCATTCCATTTTCTTATTTTTTTGTTGCCCCTGCCCAGCGGGCAGGGGCAACAGGCAGTAAATTTCAGCTTTTATTATATATTAAAGAGTGCTTTCAGTTCATCCGCATCTTCTGGCTTCATTCTTCCACCGAGGATAAGTCTGAGCTGTCTACGACGCAGCGCGCCCTCATATAATCTTTTTTCTTCTTCTGTATCCACGGTGATAGGAGGAACAGGTCTGGAGTTACCGTTAGGGTCCAGTGCTACAAATGTCATGAATGCTTCATTTGATTTATAGCGATATTGCTGTACAGGATCTTCACCCCATACGCGCATATGTACTTCCATGGAAGTATTGAATGCCCGGCTCACTTTCGCTTCAATATGTACCACATTTCCCAGTTTGATGGGATTTTCGAAAGAGATATTATCTACCGAGGCGGTAACCACGGGAGCAGAGCAATGTTTCATGCATGATAGCGCTGCGGCAATATCCATCCAGTACATCAGTCGTCCTCCCATCAGATTACCAAAAGTATTGGTATCATTTGGTAACACGAGTTCTGTCATCTGAATCAGGGAGTCCTGCGCTCTTTTAGGCGTTAATGTCATTATTTATGTATTTCGGACGCAAATTTACGATATCTGATCGATAGGGGAGATGCATTAAAAAAGATAGTATTTTGTTAAAGGTCGAAATTTGGAATTTGTCTATCGTAAGATGATAAACAGTTATGATATTCCAATGTTTTAGGGAGATTTTTTGAATGATACGTGTTTGCAGTGCGTATAATTTTTATGATTTTCAAAATCTGATGGAATCCGCTGCCAGCAGGGGTTGACAGGGGCCGATTCCAGGGGATTTTTTTGCTTGTGAATTGTCAAATCCACATAAAAACTTGGGCGCGAAGCAAATTTGTGTAACTTTGCATGACCTTCGGAAGTATTTTACTTGACAGGTATCGCACCAAAAGCAGTCCGGCACTTCCCCCATTATAGGTCAAGTATTCTTAGCAGAATTTTAGTTTTTATGGCAAAATATATCTTCGTAACGGGAGGTGTTACATCTTCTTTGGGTAAAGGAATTATAGCCGCCTCGCTGGCTAAACTATTGCAAGCACGCGGCTTTAGAGTGACTATTCAGAAGTTTGATCCGTATATCAATGTGGATCCGGGAACATTAAACCCATATGAGCACGGGGAATGTTACGTAACCGAAGATGGTGCCGAAACCGATCTCGATCTGGGTCACTACGAGCGTTTCCTGAATACGCCTACCTCTCAGGCCAACAACGTGACCACCGGTCGTATCTATCAAACAGTTATCAACAAGGAAAGAGAAGGTGCTTACCTCGGTAAAACCGTTCAGGTAATCCCGCACATCACAGATGAAATCAAACGTCGGATCCTCCTCCTCGGTAAAGACGGTAAATATGATATCGTGATCACGGAGCTGGGTGGTACCGTGGGTGACATTGAATCCCTGCCTTATATTGAGTCTGTTCGTCAGTTGCAATGGGAACTTGGTGAAGAAGATTGCCTGGTAGTTCACCTGACACTGATTCCTTATCTGCGTGCAGCAAAAGAGCTCAAAACCAAGCCTACACAGCACTCTGTACGTCTGTTGAGCGAATATGGCGTACATCCGGATATCATCGTTTGTCGTACGGAAGAACCAATGTACCGCGATCTGAAAAAGAAAATCGCCCTGTTCTGTAATGTACAGGTAGATGCGGTGATTGAAGCCAACGACGTTCCTACTATCTACGAAGTACCACTGGAAATGATGCGCGAGAAACTGGATGTTTCCGTGCTCAAACGCCTGAACCTGCCAGTTGAAAAAGAACCAGAACTGGTAAAATGGCGCGAATTCCTGGATAAATTGAAATATCCAAAAACAAAAGTAACCATCGGTCTTATCGGTAAATACGTGGAATTACAGGATGCTTACAAATCCATCCTGGAATCCTTTGTACATGCAGGCGCCGTGAATGAATGCAAGGTGATTATTCAAAATATTCACTCCGAACACCTGACTCCTGAAAATGTATGTGAAAAACTGAAAAACCTGGACGGTATCCTGGTAGCCCCAGGCTTCGGTCACCGTGGTATTGAAGGTAAAATCACTGCTATTCAGTATGCCCGCGAAAATAACCTGCCTTTCTTCGGTATCTGCCTCGGTATGCAGATGAGCGTTGTGGAATATGCCCGCAACGTACTCGGTTGGAAAGATGCACACTCCGTGGAAATGAACCCGGATACTGCTCATCCAGTGATCAACCTGATGGAAGAACAGAAGAAAATCACTGCTAAAGGTGGTACCATGCGTCTGGGCGCTTATGGCTGCGAACTGCGTCCGGGCTCCAAAGCAGCGGAAATCTACGGCAGCACTCATATCAGCGAAAGACACCGCCATCGTTATGAATTCAATAACGACTTCCTCCAGCAATTCGAAGAAGCAGGTATGGTGCCTTCCGGTAAAAACCCGGATACTGGCCTCGTAGAAATGATCGAACTGCCAAACCATCCATTCTTCGTAGGTTCTCAGTTCCATCCAGAACTGAAAAGTACCGTAGAAGCGCCAGCACCGCTGTTCGTTTCTTTCGTGAAAGCAGCCAAAACCTATGCAGAAAGCAAAAATGGCAAAGCTGTTCACAACGAGGAAGCAGTTGCTAAATAATTACTGTTGATATATTACTTTTAATAATATAAATATTATTAAAAGTATAGGAAAAGGAAATGATTCCAGCCTGTCGTCCCTGCCCAGCGGGCAGGGACGACGAAAAATATCAAAAAACCAAAAGTGACGTCGCAGACGTCACTTTTGGTTTTTTGATACAGCTTCTTTTTCTTTTAACAATTCTTTAATAAACAATAAAGGGAACAGTATATAACCTTTGGCGGCTTTGCCAGAAAAAGGATTACCTTTGCTGCCTAAATTTTAATTGCATTTCATGGATAGAAATTCGGTTATTGGCTTTTTATTAATGGGCTTGTTGCTGGTAGGATACATTTTCTACAATAACAAACAGCAGCAGAACATTGCCCACGAAAAGGCCATACAAGATTCCATCGCCAATGTGAACAAGCCTAAAACAGTACCTGTAGATACAGTTGCTGCATTGGCTGGTACTCAGCTCGATTCCGCCCATCAGGCCCAAATTTCAGGAGAATATGGTGTATTTGCAGCAGCCGCTGTTGGTACCGAACAAACCAGCGTCCTGGAAAACGATGTAGTAAAAATTACCTTCTCTAATAAAGGTGGTCAGCCAGCGTCTGTACAACTGAAAAAGTTCAAGACCCACGAAGGTCAGCCGCTGATGCTCACTAATAACTCTTTCAACCGTTTATCAGTAGAAGTTCCTGCCAGCGCTACCAAAGTACTGCCAAGTGCGGACCTGTTTTTTACAGCTTCCCAACCACAACAGTCCGGCGATCAGCAGTCTATTTCTTACAGATTGAACGCTGCTGGCGGCGCTTACCTGGAGTTTACCTATGCCCTGAAACCAGGTAGCTATGTGGTAGACTACAATATCCACGCTGTTGGTTTCAATAATATTCTCCCAGGTAATCAGAAAACCCTCGCCCTGCAATGGAACTCTCAGGAAGACAAGCAGGAGCAAGACATGCAGAACGAACGCCTGAACAACCAGGTGCACTACATGACCAACAAGGAGAAACACGATTACTTCACCATTCAGCGTACTCCGCACGAAAAACTGGATAACGAACTGAAATGGATCAGCGTTAAACAACAGTTCTTCAACACTACTTTCATCGCTAAGAAAACTGATTTCGCTAGCGCTGATATCAATACCAAAGTACCTGAAAGTGCTAACATCGTAGGTCAAACTTACACTACACTGCAGATCCCTTACGACCGCTCTGCTGATTTCAATTTCCCAATTGAAATCTACTACGGTCCTAACCACTATAAAACACTGAAATCCTTCGATCTCGGCCTGGAAAAAATCATTCCACTGGGCTCCGGTATCTTTGCTTTCGTGAAATATGTGAACAAATGGCTCATCATCCCTGTGTTTAACTTCCTCAGCGGATTTATCCACAACTATGGCCTGATCATCATTCTGCTCACTATCTTCATCCGTCTGCTCATCGCTCCGTTTACTTATCAGAGCTATGTATCTCAGGCGAAAATGAAAGTGCTGAAACCAGAAATCGAAGAACTGAAAAAGAAATATGGTGATGATCAACAGACTTTCGGTGTAGAACAAATGAAACTCTTCAAGAGCGCAGGTGTAAACCCGCTCGGTGGATGTTTACCAATGTTACTGCAATTGCCGATCTTGGTAGCGATGTATAGCTTCTTCCCATCCAGCATTGAGCTGCGTCAGGAAAGCTTCCTCTGGGCATCCGATCTGTCTACCTACGATTCTATCGCTCACCTGCCATTCAATATCCCATTCTATGGCGATCACGTGAGTCTGTTCACCCTGCTGATGACTGCTACCAGCTTCATGCTTGCGTTCTATAACCGCGGTATGGCTGATCAGAGCAACCCTGCTATGAAGTACATGCCTTATATCATGCCTATCATGTTCCTGGGTATCTTCAACAGAACAGCAGCAGCGTTAACGTTCTACTACTTCCTCTCTAACTTGGTGTCTATCATTCTGCAATTTGTTATTCAGAAATTTGTGATCAACGAAGCAAAAATTCACGCACAAATCCAGGAAAACAAAAAGAAACCAGTGAACAAGTCTAAATGGCAAGGTAAACTGGAAGAGATGCAGAAACGCCAGCAGGAAATGCAGCAGCAACGCAACAAAAAGTAATAGCATCTGAACAATTCAGTCATAAATTTTAGCAGAAGGCTTCCCTCAAAGGAAGCCTTCTGTCGTTTATTAATATACTTGCAGGATAACCAAGGATTTAGTGCAATGAAAAAGGTCTTATTTACCGGATTATGTACAGTCGCTTTATTTATCGGGGCGCAAGCACAGGATACCCTTCCTTCCGCTTCCAGGATTCAGCAAACAGTGAACTATCTGGCATCCGATAAGCTGAAAGGCAGAGGAACAGCAGAAAAAGGCGGAATGAAAGCGAGTCGCTGGGTAGCGAAGGAATTCCGTAAACTTGGCCTCCAACCATTAGTGGAAGGCAGCTATTACCAAAACTTTACATTCGATCGCAACAGCCACAAAGATGTTCCTAGTCGCAATGTGATTGGCTACCTGGATAACGGTGCCGCACGTACGATTATCATCGGTGCGCATTACGATCACCTGGGAACAGCGGGTCTTTTCGATGGTAAATATCCTATTGGGCAGATTCACAACGGTGCAGATGATAATGCTTCCGGCGTAGCAGGATTATTGGAACTGGCTCGTTATTACAGCCAGAATAAAAGTAAAGAACCCTTCAATTTCCTCTTTATTGCATTTGGAGGAGAGGAGCTAGGTTTGCAGGGATCAAAGTATTATACCAGTCATCCTGTAATGCCATTGGAGAACATGCATTTTATGCTGAATATGGATATGATTGGCAGGTATAACCCGGAAAGAGGTATTGGTATTGGCGGCTTCGGTTCTGCGAAAGAGTGGCCGGAAGTATTCCAGGGCGTGCAGCAAGATGGAATTAAATTTTTTACCGATGCCGCTGGAAAAGGCGCGTCTGACCATCATAATTTTTATATGCACCAAGTACCGGTATTATTCTTCCACACCGGAGGGCATGATGATTACCATAAACCAACGGATGATGCTCATAAATTACAGGCAACAGCAGAGGAAAAGATTGTTCGGTTAGAAATACAGTTGATTAATCGGGCGATGACATTCGCCGAATTGCATTATACAGAAGTAAAATAAGAATGATGAGTGCTGCCGTCAGATTGGCGGTGGCACTTTGTTTTATGACTCCGTCACCAATTCCACCTCGTACACAGGACTAAAAAGATATAATCTTTTAGAGGCTACTTCTTCACAACGATAGCGTTTCCTGATTTTCTCTCCTTTTTTGAAGATTCTGCCATCTTTTGTTCTGAATAGTTGATGTAAGGGTACCTGCTCCACAAAAAAATGGTTGTCTTTTTTTCTATCATACCTGCTGAGCACGCGTAACAAATCTTCATCTGCACAAGAGCTAGCAGCAGGATTGAGCATACTTTGTCTCACCGCCAATTCAATATCCGGTGGCAGGTAATTTTTTCCAACAAACCCACTCAGTATAAAAGTAAATTCCGCCTTCCATTCTTTTCCATGTGCTGGCACACGGTTGCCATGTTTATTGAAAGTGGTCAGGTGTGCCAGTTCATGCAGGAGGGTGATGAGAAAGGAATACCTGTTCAGCGATCCGTTGATGCTGATGCGATGGCCTTTCCCAGTTCCATCCGGGTGACGGTAATCTCCGAGGATACTCTTTCTTTCACGGGTAATGGTGAGATGCACCTTAAATATTCGGATGAATTCCATTACCGGTTCGAAGGTACCATCCGGCAGATACGCCGCTAATGCATGTAATGGCGCCTCCTGTTTCATTTACTTTTTCTGTCGGATGAATTTGAACAAGCTGAGTGTTTCAAAAATGGTATAAACCAGGTAGAGGCCAAGCAGGATAAAGATAGTAGCCTTACTGACATGAGGCCTGTAAGTGAAAACATAAGCGCCAATACCCAGCACGCAGATCATTAATTTGCTGAGTGTAGAACCGTAGACAGCTCTTACAAAGGCATTGTTGTTGGCAGTTTGAAGGCCTTTGCGGCTCATCATGTAGGAGAAAAGAGAAACTAGCGCCAGGACCAGGTTGCCGATAAGCAGCACATAAAAGTGTGCGCTGATATCCATCAACCTGGGTTTGCACGCCATTAAAATTCCATTTAAGATGCCGAATACGGCAAATAGTCGAATAAAAAATCTATCGCTCATTACCTGCGGGTGTCTTTAATAATTTGCCACAAAATTATGGCTAAACCGAGTAAAGAAAAAATGACAAGACATACAGGGAAACGCCAGCCAATTTTTTGGTCCAGCTTGTACCCTGCAAATACTGCCAGTCCGAGCGTTGTCATCATCTGAAACGCAAGACCCGCATAACGCATAATAGTGCCTGGTCTGTTATCCTCAGGCTTGTTGCTGTTCGGCTTCTTTTTTGGCTGATTTTCCATTTTTGTGAGCTTCTGCCGGCTTTTCATCCTCCATGTAGCAACGGCCATTGAATTTGGCGGTTGGCTCCATTTCGAAATGATTCGTGTAGACATCTCCTTTTACAAGAGCGTTTCCTTTTAAGAACAGGAGTTCATCTACTTTGATGATTCCAGTCACTTTCCCCATAATGTCGGCACTTTGGCAAATCAAATCTCCGGAAATGTCTCCTTCCGGGCCTACTACTATTTTGGCTTTGGTTGATACCAGACCGTTTACCTGGCCATCAATACGGATATCGCCTTCACATACGATATCGCCCTGAATGGAGGTTCCGCTTCCGATGATGTTGATAGTAGAGGAGGGCAGCATATTCTTGCTGTCACCTTTTGATTTTGAACTGTTATTAAACATAGGTTTTCAGGTTTTTCAAGTTTGAAAGTTAAAACGATGTAAAGTAAAATAATATTTTGAGATTTATTGATTATCTATAATTAATTAATATTCAATAACTTAATCAAAATACCAGGCTGTTGGCTAGTAGGTGCTGCCATCTACTTTGGGCACCTGTATCATCGTTGTATCTAGTTTACCGGTAAACTCGCCGTTGATCACCTGTTTGATATTATTCAGGTATTTATCACGGGCATTTACGGCATTTTCAAGGGAGTCTGCCCGCATTTTGAGATGGATAAATTCTCTGCGCTGCTTCAGATCGCCGTAACCGGGAATATAATAACGTAAGGGCGTGAACACGATAGTAGCTACCGTAATAGCCACCAGCAATACAAAGAGGGTACTCAATGCTATGTATACGCTCATTCTCGACAACTTGAACGAAGTCACCTCATCATAGGTTTCATCGTTCATAATCACCAGACGATACTTATGTTGGAGCTTCTCTAAATTTCTTCTTTTATTTTTATTCCCCTTCCTTGCCATTGCAATTTTTTCGTTTTCAGGCGGCTAAAGTTAATCATATTTGTTTTATTTGTTGTTTCGATTATCAGATATAGGGAGATACCATAAAAAAAATCGGATAGTTTACACATTCTCAAGGTTGATTATCAGCCGATTAAATGATAAATTATTATAAGATTTTCCACATTTTTACAGTATCTTTAAAATATTTTTTTAATCTGGAAGTTATATATATTCAGCCTATACACCCTGGCATCCATGAATTGCAACAAGTTACTATTAAGATATTTTGCTTTACTTTTTTTATTGTGCATGGGAATTCCAGCGGCTTGGGCGCAGATTCAACCGCCCCAAAACCGTAACCAGCAAACGGTGATACGGCCCCAGAACCAGTCACAAAGAAGCAACCCCCAGGGTAACACTACCCAAGGAAAACCGTTGATTCAACTCGGCGCCAATAATAAAGTACAGGACCGACGTACGCCAGCCGAAATCATGCTGGAGAAAAAACGCTGGACCCTCTATCGCGCCTTCTGGCAAAACCTGGCCACCCGCTATAACTACTATTTTCATGCAAGAACAAAACTGAATAAGGTAGTACGCGTTGTCAATCGCCAAGGCCAGGATAACTATAACGTTTTGCTGCCTTTCTATCCTTTTAACATGAAGAATCAAAGCTTCAGCAAAAAGGAACTGGACTCTGTGGTGGAAAAGGCATCTACCGGCATTCAACTACATGACCCAAGAGGTAAATGGATACCTGATTGCTACGTACTCATGGGACGTGCCTACTTCTATGAAGGGGATCTGGATAATGCCAATAAAACCTTCCAATACGTTAACATCGCTTTCGCACCAAAGAATAAAAAGGAATATAAGACGGTGATCGGCTCTGCTGAAAACGATCATATCTCTGTTGCTACCAAAGAAAAAACAAAAGGCATCCTAGCGCCTTTCCGTCATAAAAGAGCCCGCAACGACGCCTTCCTTTGGCGCGCTCGCACCCTCTTGGAACAACATGAATTCGATGAGGTACAGGCTTTACTGAACGTATTACACAACGATCCTAAATTCCCGAAACGCTTAGAAGGCTCCCTCGCTGAAGTGAGGGCCTATAGTAACTATATCCAGGGCCGATACCCTGAAACCATCGAGCCTTTACAAATAGCGATCGATAAAAGCAGGGACAAGGTGGCCAAAGCGAGAATGTCTTTCATCCTCGGACAGCTCCTTGCCATGCAGCATCGCCCAGACTCTGCTATTGAACAGTTCCGCGAGGTGATCCATCAGAAACCAGACCCGATGATGGATTTCCAAGCACGTATCCAGATCGCCAAACTCAATGCCTCCCTGGAAAACGGCGATCCTACTAAAAGTATCGAAGGTCTCCGCCACATGCTCCGCAAAGAAAGATTCCATCCTTACCGAGATGGTATACTGTACACCATGGGTATGTTGTCTTACCCTAAAGATGCGGATGCGGCCATCGCGTACATGCAGAAATCACTCAAAGAACCTAGCAATAACCTGGTACAACGTACCCTCACCTATAAAGGCATTGCGGATATCTACTATGATCAACGCAATTACTTGGAAGCGAAAAAATATTACGATAGCACCGCCGGCGTAATGACCAACGATTTTGCAGATGCAGCAGTGGTAAGAACCCGCAAGAATGTATTGGGAGACGTAGCTGCTAGAGTGGCGCTCATTCATCGAGAAGACAGTCTTCAACGCATCGCTTTAATGCCTGAATCCGACCGTAATATTTATCTCTCTAAACTTGCCGGAACAATTAAAAAAGAGGCAGCGGAGAAAAAGAAAGCCGATGCTAAAAATGCGGCCAACGCTAGCAATTCTTTTGGTAGCAGTCTGGTGGGAAATTCTCCTGGCGCCTACGGGCCGCAAGCGGATGGAAATGGCGACTGGTACTTCTATAACCAGGCGGCAAAATCTGCTGGTTATTCCGAATTCAAACGCAAATGGGGAAATAGGCAACTGGCTGATAACTGGCGTCGAAGCCAAACGGGTGGAAATGCCAATATTGCCAATAATAGCCCGGCCATGCTCAACGCACCCGGAGAACAAGCGCCTAAAGAGGTATCGCCTGATAGCGTAACCGCTGAAAGCCTCGCTCTGGGCCTGCCACTGACCAAAGAAAAATTAGAGACTTCCAAAACTAAATGTGAAGATGCCTGGTTCGAACTAGGTAAACTCTATTACGATAAACTGGAAAATGCGAAACTCGCTATAGAAACGTACGATTCCTTATTGCTCATTTATCCAAACCATCCAAAGAAAGCGGAAGTATTATATTCCCTTTACGTGTGGAATGGAAAGCTGGGAAGGAACGATATCGCAAATCGTTACAAAAACCAAGTACTTAACGAGTACGCACAAACGAATTTTGCAGATTTCATACGTTTTGGCGCGCTGAAAGATATTGATGCCGGTAAAAAGAAAGCGATTAGCCAAGCTTATGACTCTGCCTATACCGCCTTCCGCAATGGTAACTATGATGCGGCTATCGCTATGCGTGCCATGGTGGATTCTGTTTATGGGGTGAATTACCTGCAACCAAAATTTGACCTGCTACAGGCCATGGTGGTAGTAAAAACAGATACCTCTTTCGCTACAGATACCACGATGCGTTCTGTTCGTGCTGTTCAATATGTATTGAATAAATACGCCTCAGACACCGCGGTATATGCCCAGGCCCAGGCCCTGATGGATGTGCTGAGCAAACGCACCGAGTTATATAATTACCTGGCCCAACTGGAAGTGAAGAAAACTAACAATGGAGGTGCCCTCGTGGATGAGAATATTTCTATTCGCTACCCATGGCAAAACCCTCAGCCTTCCCTGACTGATAAGGTAAACACGGCCAAAACCAAAGCTGATAGTATTAAAGTGGCTGCCAATGTAACTACCGCTACACCGGTGCTGAATACAGTAGCTACTACCTCTACTCCAGCGGCAGTGACTCCCCCACCGCCACCATCTAAACCACTGACTCCGTATAAGTTAGACGCAAACAATCCGTTCTTTGTGGTACTCTCTTTCCAGCGCGTATCCAAAGATTTGATGGATGAGGGCCTGAACCAGTTTACCCGTTACAATGCCAGCAAACATGCCAATGATAAAATCGAAGTAGGTAGTTTTGTGCTCACACCAAATGATATCATGTTAATATTCAGGCTGTTCCCTAACGAGGACAAGGCACTGGAATACTTCGATGAAATTCGTGATGCGGCCTCTGCCAATATTATCCCACGTATCAAGCCGGCGGATTATTCCATGTTCGTGATTTCGCGAGATAACTTTATCTTGCTGAATAGCACAAAGGACCTGGAAGGATACCGTAAATTCTTTACTGATAATTATGTAACACAGTAACAGTACGAAAATCCTGAAAAATTCCATTAGCTTTGTCGGTCATACTTTAGGTAAGTTTAGCCATTTAACAAATCAGAAAAACGCATGAAAAAATCGGTGAAAATATTGTGGGGAGTGGCTTTTGGGATTTTAGCATTATTCGTTGTCCTTATATTGCTCATTAACTTCCGTATCATCGGCAATATGCCATCTATGGAAGAATTGGAGAATCCTCGCGCAGCCCTGGCCTCCGAAGTAATAGCCGATGATGGTACCATATTAGGTAAATATTATCAGGTAGACCGCTCTAGTAGCGACTATAACGAGATATCTCAAAATGTTATTAATGCATTGATAGCCACCGAGGAAAGTCGGTTTTACGAAAACTCCGGTATCGATGCCAAAGGTACTTTTGCCATTCCTTTTTACCTCTTAATCGGTAAAAAACGTGGTTCCAGTACCATCACACAACAGTTGGCACTCAATCTCCAGGCAGATGTGCTGGGCAAACAAAGGGCTTCCAATCCTATTTCCCGCGGCTTCCAGAAGCTACAGGAATGGATTATTGCTATCAAGTTGGAAAGAAATTTCACTAAAAAGGAAATTTTAACACTTTATTTAAACACGGTTGCTTTCGGAGATAACGTATACGGTATCGAAAACGGGGCGCGTACTTTCTTCAGTAAAGATGCAGGGCATCTTTCTATCGAGGAGGCAGCGATCCTGGTGGGTATGCTCAAAGGAAACACCCTTTACAATCCACGTCGTAACCCGCAAATGGCACTGGGACGCAGAAATACGGTGATCGACAACATGGTGGATAGTAAATTCATCACGCCGGCCGAAGCCGCGTCTGCCAAAAGCAAACCTATTGTACTCCACTACAATAAAATTGATCACAACAAAGGTCTCGCTCCCTATTTCCGCGAAGTACTGCGGGATGAGCTGAAATCGTGGTGTTCCAATCATAAAAAAGCAGATGGTTCTACCTATAATATCTACCGTGATGGTCTGAAAATCTATACGACCATCAACCCTCGCATGCAACTGTATGCAGAAGAAGCGGTACGCCACCACCTGATGACGCTCCAGAAATCATTGTTTGCGCAAAACAATATCAAATCTGGTAGCGTATGGAAAAACTGGCAGAAAGAACTGAATAAATTCATGCAGGAATCGGATCGCTACCAACAAATGAAAGATGATGGCGCAGATGATTCTACTATTGCCCGTGTTTTCAACACGCCGGTGAAAATGAAAGTATTCGGTTGGAAAAGCTTTACAGAACCAGATATGAATGATATCGACACCGTGATGACGCCGATGGACTCCATCCGTTATACACGCGCTATCTTGCAGGCTGGTTTCATGGCCATGGACCCTGAAAGCGGTGAAGTGAAAGCATGGGTAGGTGGTCCGGATTTCCGCTACTTCAAAAACGATCACGTTTCGAAAACGCGCCGTCAGGTTGGTTCTACATTTAAACCATTCCTGTATTGCTTTGCCATTATGAACGGATTTTCTCCACTCACGATGCTGCCAAATGAACCGATCAGCATCGATGGTTGGACCCCCCATAACTCCGAAGGGAGCACCGGTGGTTCTATCACCATGGCAGGCGCACTGGCTAAATCCCTCAACTTAGTAGCCGCTTACCTGATTAAGCAACTGGGCGCTAAAAACTTCGCTGATTTCGCTAAGAATAAAGTAGGCTTTACACCTAAAATTGATCCGTATCCTTCTATCGCGCTGGGTGCTGTGGATCTCTCCCTGTATGAAATGCTCCAGGGATATACGATGTTCCCGGCCAGAGGTATCAATACAAAACCTATTTATATTACGCGTATTGAAGATAGATATGGCAATATCCTGGAAACCTTCGCGCCAGTAAAACGTGAGGTGATCAGCGAGCATGATTCTTATACTATGGTGAAAATGATGGAAGGTGTGACTGGGCCTGGCGGAACCGCTGCCCGTCTGCGTTCCCGCTATAATATCCAAGGTGAAGTGGCTGGTAAAACCGGTACCACCAACGATAATACTGATGGTTGGTTTATTGGTTATACACCAAAAATCCTGGCTGGTGCCTGGGTAGGTTGTGAGAACAATTATCTCCACTTCAGTACTACCGCTATGGGTCAAGGTGCTAATACCGGTTTGCCTATCTGGGCTTACTTCATGCAGAAAGTTTATGCAGATCCAACGCTGAAAGTATCTTCCAGCGATAAATTCATCATGCCAGCAAGTATGGCAAATGAATCTTTCTCAGACTTTAACTCCAATGTACAACCAGGTGCGGAAGCAGAGAATTCCGGAAATGGCTCTGAACAGGATTATATCGACTCTTCAGGTTATGGTGACGAACCAGCTAATCCAGGAGGAGAAAAACCTAAGAAGGAAGAAATTAAAGAGAAGAAAGAAGAAAAGCCTGCGCAGCCACAGCCTAAAGCAGTGATGCCTAAAAAAGATCAACAATAAAACAGCATATTTAAGTAGACAGCCCGCCGATTTACCGGCGGGCTGTTTCTTTTATTGGGCGTTGGTAATCATTCCTTTTGGATAGGTAATCGCGTATTTCAATACCCGTTTTTGCTCTGTAGCCGGAGGTATGGTGAGATGCCAACTCAACATCCTGGTATCTTCCTCCAATATGGCATCTCCGTATTCCACTCTAGAAACCTCCATCTCCGAAGATGTTTTAATCGGTAACTGATCCTGTACAATCACATTCACTGGTACGCCTTTGTTGTTGCGTATACTGATTTCCCAGGCTTTAGAGAAAGTAGTTTTACCACCGAGGAATCCTTTCTTGCTCTCATCTTTCTGCATGGTACGGTTTACAATGACTTGTTTATCCTTACCCAGCGATATCTGTAGGGAATCGGCGCCAGATTGCAGGTCCAGTAAGGTTTTACCTATGTAAGTGCCTTCGTAAAAGATACTGGCTTCTCCATCTAGTAAGTTTAGTTGTTCCCAATCTGTAACAGAAGCGGTGAGAAATGCAGATTTCTCCAGTTTAGGAATAGCGTAATACTGGTAAGAGGCTGGTATCTCCAATTCCTTGATGCCTACGCTGTAAGGCTTGCCATCAGGCAGAATAGTGTAAGGAATAGGTATATCAAAGGTAACGGTAGTAGGGGTGAATGCTTCCGGTACATCCAAGCCAGCGTTGAAACTGCGTACTTTTACCGCCTTTTTCTCTGCGCGATAATTACCGTTGAATGCTTGGCGGTCGTCCATGTTACTATCCATCCTTTGGGTATAACCAGTTACTACAACTTCACTCAGTGATTTATTATCGGACCTGAGTACAAAGTGCATGTTACGGCTGGCAAGCATTTCTTCAGGGGTATACCCAAGAGAAGTAGCCCGAATGGTATTGTTTCCTGGTGGTTGTTGTAAACGGAATTTTCCTTGTGCATCTGACAACACTCCAATGGTTCTGCCTTTGATAATAAGGGTAACACCTGGCAGCGGGCTGTTATTTTCATCTGTAACAACGCCGGTAATTTCAGAAGGGGCGGTCTGGCCTACACTTGCGATGTCTGCATTGCGCTCAGAAATGGAATTGTAACTGCGCAGATACCAAGGCATGAGTGTTGGTTTTGTGCTGCTTTCTTCCGGAGAGCCTGAACTGAGGCTCAATTTCACGTTCTTCCAATCTTCCCCGCATTGTTGAAATACATTGGCTTTGTACACCAAGTTCACCGGATGATTGATGTCTTTCACACGAATATCGTAGGAGGGAATCCAGCCTGCATTACGCACCATATAGCTCACTGTAATTTTTCCTGTGGTAGCGGATTTGGACTGTATATCCAGGATAATATCACTTGTAGGGATATTGTCTTTGTTGTTGAGCGCCAGCAGTTGGTGTTCCACCCTATTCAGCTCTAAAGCTGTTTGTTTGGACGACTGCTGGATATCCAGGATTTTAGATAATATTTCGGATAGGCGAGACCGTTGGAGGTCCAGTGACGCTTGGAGGTCTGCTGCTTTCACGCCATTATTGCCAGTAACGGTTTGGTTTTTCAGCAGCATATTTTTCTCCTCCGTATATACTTGCTCGTTATTATTTTCTTTGGCTAGTTGTAATTGTAATTTTTCTCTTTGTTGCTGGAGGGCGGCAATTTCCTCTCTTTTATTCTGCTGACGCAGGATGTTGGATTGGCGGGAAACCGCCAGCAGCGTGAAGTCTCCATCTCCATTTACTTGGATACTCTTTTCTTCCACATCCGGAGAAACTTCAGAAATCACCACTTGGTTAACCCCTGGCGTCAGGGCTATACTGCCACTGCGTGTAACCTGGGCCCCCTTGATAAATACAGTTACTTTACTGATAGTGGTGGCCATAGTCTGTTTTTTAGTTTGGGCAGACACGGAGCCTACGACCATCAGGCAGCCTACGAAGAATAGCGTTCGATTCATGGGTATATTTTTAGGAATGATGTGTTCTTGGTATAGGATTCCATAAATCCGTTAAAATTTTTTTTCCTGCCGTTTATAAATACTAATCACCAGTGAAAAAGAAGCATATTGAATATCATACTGTTTTGCTAGTTTCAGCACTACAAACCACCATTAAAAAGAAAATGATAATGAAGAAAACCATCTTTGCCCTGCTCCTGGCGGGGCTGCTGCCATTGGCATCCATTGCGCAAGACAGTACTCAATTTATCAAGGCCTCCTGGAATGAATTGTTAACCAAGGCTAAAAAAGCAAAGAAGCCCATTTTTGTAGACACTTACTTTGAAGGTTGCCATGCCTGCAAAGACATGGAAGTTCGAGTATTCCCTAGTAAAGATGTAAAACAATACATGCTGGATAATTTTGTGAATACAGGCTTTGATGTGTTTAAAGAAGAATTTGGTAATGATTTATGCGCCAGGTATCTACTGCATGGCTTTCCTACTTACTTAATCATTTCCCCGGAAGGAAAATTGGTCAATGTAGGCATTGGGTACAGTGATGCCAATGTATTCCTGCAGTTCCTAAACGAATCCGTAGCAAAGTATAAAGCAGGTAAGTTCCACAATGGCTTCTCCACTACGATTGTAAAGGAAGGCCCACAATGGTACCAACAGTTTTACAGTAAGAGCAGAGAATTCCCGAAAGACTCTGTACTACAGGATTTCCTAGCCAAGCAAAAGGATAAGAAAGCCGAAATGACGGTTAAAGCCATGGCGCTGTGTCGTAATCTGCCGGCCGACTATAGGACTTATTATCTCGCTAATCGTCAGTCGTACAACGACTTATTTGGCAGTGATGTCAATTATAGCATCCTGAGTAGAATGATGAACAATGATCTTAAGGAACTGCCCGCGAAATATGATGAAGCCGCATTCACCGCATTCATTAACAAGCATGAAAAAGAATATGCAGCAGGAGGAGATTGGGACAAAGTAAAAATGGAATTTGCGATGTCCTATATGGTGCGAAACAATAAAGACGTGAAAGCATTCATTGCATTTGCCATTGCGAACCATGATAAGAATGATAATAATGCACGTATGCTACCATTCTATGGTTATGAAGGGTTGAAAGATCCAGCAGTGGAAGAGCAATATTTAACCTGGGCCAGATCCCTGGTAAATGAAGGATCTTCATTGGAATTATTACAGGCGGTAGGTCACCGTTCCATAGAAAAACATCCAGAAGATGCGAAAAAATATCTCACCTGGGCATTGGCCAAAGCAGAAGTGATGAGTATGACTGATGTCGCAAACAGCCTTCGGGAGAAGCTGAAAAAAATCTAAGCATCCATGTATAAAAAAAACGGGACCAGCATCAGCTAGTCCCGTTTTTTTATGTAGTAAAGTGAAAATCAGATTAAGCGCTAACAGCTTTGTTAACCAGAGCAGCAGCTTCACTCAACAGAATGGCAGACTGAACTTTCAGACCTGATTCTTCGATCAGTTGTTTCGCTTCGGTAGCGTTAGTACCCTGCAGACGAACAATGATAGGAACAGTGATGTTGCCGATAGATCTGTAAGCATCGATAACACCTTGAGCAACCCTGTCGCAACGAACGATACCACCAAAGATATTGATGAGGATCGCTTTTACTTTAGGATCTTTCAGGATGATACGGAAACCTGCTTCTACGGTTTGAGCGTTTGCAGTACCTCCTACGTCCAGGAAGTTAGCTGGTTCACCGCCAGACAGTTTGATCATATCCATGGTAGCCATTGCCAGACCGGCGCCGTTTACCATACAACCTACGTTACCGTCGAGTTTTACGAAGTTCAGGTTGAATTTACCTGCTTCTACTTCGGTAGGATCTTCTTCAGTGATGTCGCGCAATGCTTCCAGGTCCGCATGACGCATCAGCGCATTGTCGTCCAGGTTTACTTTAGCATCAACAGCGATGATTTTCTCGTCGCTGGTTTTGAACAGTGGGTTGATTTCCAGCATGCTGCAATCCAGACCTACGTATGCATTGTACAGGTTAGTAACGAATTTCACCATGTTTTTGAATGCATCACCGCTCAGACCGAAGTTGAAAGCGATGTTACGTGCTTGGAATGGCTGCAGAGCCATGTTTGGCTTAACCCACTCTTTGTATATTTTTTCTGGAGTGCTGTGCGCTACTTCTTCGATATCCATACCACCTTCAGTGGAATACATGATAACGTTCATGCTTTTTGCACGATCCAGCAGAATAGACAGGTAGAATTCCTTTACAGGATTAGGGCCTGGATAATAAACATCCTGTGCCACCAGTACTTTGTTAACCAGTTTACCAGCTTCGCCAGTCTGGATAGTCACCAGGGTACCGCCCAGGATATTACCAGCAATGGTTTTGATATCTTCTGCATTTTTTCCTACGGCCACACCTCTCTGCTCTGTACCACGGATTTTACCCTTACCGCGTCCACCGGCATGAATTTGTGCTTTTACAACAGCAAACTCATTACCATATTGTACTTTCAGTTGTTTGTAAGCCTCGGCGGCCGCTTCAGGCGTATCTACCGGAATGCCTTCCTGTACCGGTACGTTATATTTTTTCAACAGTTCTTTAGCCTGGTACTCGTGTAAGTTCATCGGAATAAAATTTGCCGCTAAAATAGGCTATTATGACTTAAATATAAAACTGAGTCATTTGTGAATTAAAAAATAACTTTGCGCCGGTTCGCCGGTAATACGATATTGCAGTGTAATTTCCGGCAGGCAAACAGAAAATTAAACGAATTAACGAAAAGTAAAATATGAGCGAACTCACCGATCAGATCAAAGTAGCGAGTGATTATATCAGTAAATTCTGGAATGAGAAGCCGCTGGCAGGGGTGATCCTGGGCAGTGGCCTAGGCGACCTGGCAGAGGATATAGAAGATGCTATCGAAATTCCCTACAAAGATATTCCCCATTTCCCAGTATCCACGGTAGAAGGCCACTCCGGGAAACTGATCCTGGGATTCTTGGGCGATAAACCTATCGTAGCCATGGCCGGCAGATTCCACTATTATGAAGGTTTCTCCATGAAACAAGTAACCTTCCCTGTACGTGTAATGAAAGCCCTGGGCATTCATACCTTATTTATCTCTAACGCTGCCGGCGGTATGAACCCCGAATTCAGCGTGGGCGACCTCATGATTATCCGCGATCATATCAACTTGCAGCCAGAACACCCACTGCGTGGACCAAACGAAAGTGAACTGGGACCTCGTTTCCCAGATATGAGCGAACCATATAATAAAGAACTGATCTATCGTGCGGTGGAAATTGCAGCCATGAACCAAATTGATCTGCATTCAGGCGTTTACGTTGGCGTACAAGGTCCTACCTTCGAAACCCGCGCTGAATATAAATATATGCATATCATCGGTGGCGACGCCGTAGGTATGAGTACCGTTCCTGAAGTGATTGTAGCCATCCACTCCGGACTGAAAGTGTTCGCGATGAGTGTGATTACCGATATCGGCATCCGTGAAGAAGAAAATGTAATTACACACGAAGAAGTACTGGAAGCTGCGAAAGCTGCTGAACCAAAACTGACACTTATCTTTAGTGAATTAATCCGACAACTATAAACGTATTGTCATTTTCGGATGAGATATTTTATCATCATAATCTTGCTGCTGTTGGGCGGACAGCAATTATCAGCCCAGTTCAATACCAATCGCTTCGGTAATGTGGGCGGTGGCGGTACCGGCAAAATGTCGAAGGATACTGCCCATCACCAAGAAGAACCGGATACACTGACGCTCAGCTACCGCTTCCTCGGTGAACCGACCGACTATACGATCGATTCTTCCGTAGTGGATTTCAGCACCCAGTTCCTGAAAATTCCCGGCAGTTACATGACTACCGGGAATAGCGGAGGCGCCGCCAGGAACCTCATTTTTACGCCTTACATGAAACCCGGCTTCGATGCGGGCTTTCATGCTTACGACGTATATGGCAATACCCACGCAGGCGCCCGTTTCTACAGCACCACCCGGCCTTACACTGAAATGCA
Source organism: Chitinophaga sp. (assembly GCF_019236475.1). GTDB lineage: Bacteria > Bacteroidota > Bacteroidia > Chitinophagales > Chitinophagaceae > Chitinophaga. Next base: position 214,067 of record NZ_JAFAIX010000013.1, on the reverse strand, counting down.
GTACCTGGTGGGTAGTAAACAGGAACAAATTCTCGGCGTTTCCCATACCCAGAACCGCACCGACCGGTTCAATTTCTTTTTTGACTACAGAAAAGTAAATGCACCAGGGTTTTATAAGTCACAGACTACCAGTCACGATACCTATCGCCTGACCGCCCGCCGTCAATCTAAAAACAAACGGGCGAATACGTACCTGGACTTCTACTACAATAACTTGAAAGGTGGGGAAAATGGCGGTATCAGAAATGATTCCTTCCTCCATAAATCGGAATACAGCAACCGCAGAACTATTCCGGTGAACCTGGGGAACGATAACGCCTCTACGTACAATTTCTTTACGACCTCCATCCCTGTTAAAAACCAGTATAAGCAGGCGGGATTATTATTCATGCAGCAATACGACTGGGGCAGGGGAGATAGCATCCACATCAACGATTCAACGGATTATTATAAATACGATCCGATCTTCCGTATCCAGTATACTTTCAATCTCCAGAGCGACAATTATGAGTTCATGGATAATAATCCGGATACGGCATTCTACCCATTGCATTATAATATCCCGATTCGTGCGCAGGATACTAGCCTTTTCTCTCAACATAAGTGGAGACTGCTGTCAAACGATTTCTCACTGATTTCGTTCCCTATGCCTGGCAATCAGGGACACTTTATCAATGTGGGGGCCCGTTTTGAAAGTTGGAAAGGTAGCTTCCTGGATGCGGATATCAACTTCAGTAACCTCGCGTTACATGGAGAATACCGCAACAAAACCAGAAATCAGTTGTGGGATTTCTCCGCCAAAGGTGAATTCTATATCGCAGGGCAGAATATCGGAGATTATAGTGTGGGTGGTATGTTGCGCAGACATGTAAATGATTTGTTGGGAGACATCAAACTCTCTGTCAACAACGTGAACAGAGAGCCGTCATACGTGTACAAGTATTTCAATAGTAATCGTACCACCTGGTACAATTCAACGCTGGCGAAAGAAAACATCACCCAATTACAGTTTGCCGCCGATAATAAGAAACTATCATATCATCTGGCTGTGAACTACTTTCTGTTTACCAATTACACTTATATGCAGGACTATTACCACAGTGCACAAGCCAGTTCACTGTTTAACCTCCTGCAAGTGGTATTCAGCAAGAAGATTCGTTTTGCACCATTCTCCTGGTACATGGACATAGCTTTCCAACAAGTACAAGGCAATGGCCCGCTGAATGTGCCTACATTCTGGACACGTAACCAGATAGCCTTCGAAAAACGCCTGTATACCAACCTGAACCTGGTAACAGGTCTGGAAATCCGCTACAATACAGACTATTATGCGGATGATTATTCTCCGTTGATGGGACAATGGGTGTACCAGAAAGATACCAAAATAAAATACCTGGCGCCGGATATCGCGGCATTTGCGCACTTCCGTATTAAGTCCTTCAACGCATTTGTACGCGCAGAGAACTTGAATACACTATTTGCCAACAGTAACATGGCAGCTCCACTGTATCCATACAATAATTTCGACTTCAGAGTAGGTATTCGCTGGTGGTTTATTAACTAACCTATAATATTTACCGTTTATATATTATTAAGCCCCCTTACAGTTTAAGGGGGCTTTTTACGTCAAAAAGCCTTACTTTTGTGGCGGAACATGAAAAGATTTTTTGCCATATTATTTGCCGCAATGTATATCACGTTGACCAGCGGATTCGCAGTTAACGTACATTACTGTATGGGTAAATTGGCTGCTGTAGAGCTGCAATCGGCCCCTGCCGACTTCTGTGGCAAATGCAAGAAGCCTGCAAAAAACATGGACTGTTGCAAGAATGAATTCAAGTTCTGCAAAGTAACGGAAAGCCACCACGGCGCACCTGCTATCCAGCAGGATTTTACAGTGGATGCTGATTTACAGGTACCGGTAAGAGTGCTGCCTCAGCCCGCTATGGTTCCATTGCAGCAAGTTGTTACGGCTATTCCGCATGGCCCACCGGATCGACCGGAAGTCCCTATTTTTCTCCAGAATTGCACCTTTTTGATCTGATTTTACAGTTTTTGCATGTTTCCTTGCGGGGAAACGAATGCCCTAACTGTAACCAATTTCAAACCCAAATAAATATCAGATCATGAAACTCTTAACAATAATCGCCTTCGTATTAGGTATAACCTTTAGTGCAAACGCACAATATAAAAAAGCAACTGTTCAGGCTACCGGTCTGACTTGCGCCATGTGTTCCAACGCTACCCTGAAAGCACTGGAAACACTTCCTTTTGTGGATAAAATTGAAACCGACCTGGAGAACACCACTTTCATCTTGTACTTCAAGCCAGGTGCTAACGTGGATATCGACGCCATTAAAAATAAAGTGGAAGATGCCGGTTTTTCCGTTGGAAAACTGGTAGTAACCGCCAACTTTGACGCTACTTCCGTGAAAAATGATGCGCATATAGCATTTGGTGGCAGTACACTGCACTTCATGCATGTGAAAGATCAGGTGCTGAAAGGTGATAAAGAACTCACCGTTATCGACAAAGATTTCGTCTCTACAAAACAATATAAAAAATACGCAACTGAAACCACTATGCCTTGCTATAAAACAGGTGTAATGGGAGATTGCTGTCACGCTGGTAAAGCAGCTTCGAACAGGGTATATCATGTAACCATTTAATACCCGGTGAACATGAAGAGATGGTTAATCACAGTGATGACCCTGTTGGGGTTCACTGGCATCGTATCCGCACAGGAATTATACGTCAACACGGAGCCTGCCAGTAATATGCCGGCAAACTCACTGGGAATCCGGCTTACAGGGAAAACCATGAATATGGATTACGACGGAAGTACCGCCGTCAGACTGGAACCGGAAGTGATGTGGGGCATCAATAAAAAATTAATGGTACACCTGGCCGGATATACATCGAATATGATGCAAGCCGGTTGGAAAGTGGAAGGAGGAAGTATCTACGCCAAATACCGCTTTCTATCTCAGGATCAGCAGCATGCACATTTTCGCATGGCTGCTTATGTAAAAGGTTCTTTGATAAACAATCCGTTTATGCCAGTCATGGGAGACAGTCATATGTCCTATGTCAACGCAGACGGTGATCTGGACGGTAACAACAGTGGCGTTACCGGTGGAATCATTGCTACCCAGTTGCTGCATAAATTGGCCTTGTCCGGTACTGCAGGATATAGTCGTTATCTGAATAATACAAGAGATAACCTTCCTCCGGATTTCCCGCGCAATGCCATCAATTACAGTTTCAGCGCAGGTTATCTCGTGTTGCCCGTAAAATACAAAAGCTACAAACAGACGAATTTAAACCTGTATGTAGAATTTTTAGGGAAGACGAATGTTGCTGATGCGGAACAAGCTCGCGGTAGTTACCTGGACATTGCCCCAGCAGTGCAGTTGATTTTCAATAGCACTACCCGGCTGGACTTCTCGTACAGAACCCAACTAGCTGGCAATATGCCCAGGAATATGTACAATTCCTGCCTGATCAGACTGGAACACAACATTTTTAATATCATCAAAAAACGATAAACGCCCATATGGCAACTACCGAATTATTCATCAAAAATATGGTTTGCCCGCGTTGTATTAAAGTGGTAAAATCCGCTCTGGAAGCAGAAGGATTTAAAGTGCAAAAAATGGAGCTGGGAAAAGCTTCCGTGGAAGGTGAAGTAAGCGCGGAGCAACTGAATAGACTGGTTCCAATTTTGCAGGAAGAAGGATTTCTGCTCATAGACGATAAAAAGCAACAGCTAGTAGCCGCCATCAAAAGTATCGTGGTTGATACCGTTCACTATACAGACCTGGATGAGATGAAAGAGAATTTTTCTACTCTTCTCTCCACACGACTGCAAAAGGATTATCATCTGCTCAGCAGTCTGTTTTCTGAATTAGAAGGTACTACCATTGAACAATATATCATTCAGCAGAAGATTGAAAGAGTGAAAGAATTACTGCGGTATAATGAACTTAGTTTGAGTGAAATTAGCTACAAACTTGGTTATAGCAGTGTGGCGCACCTCTCTGCTCAATTCAAGAAAGTAACCGGCCTTACGCCTAGTCAGTTCAAGCAAATGAAAGACACTGGCCGTATTCCGCTGGATAAATTATAGTCGTATAGACATATACGATACACCTTAGTTGTTTTAGTTTTAGTTTTTAAGAGGCTGCTAATCGTGGCAGCCTCTTTTTAAAAAATTGTGAAGTATGAAGAAGGTATTAATAGGGGTATTGAAATTTTTACAATCTTTATTCATGAAGAAAGATTGTTGCAGATAATTTTATATATGAAAGTGTGATAGGCTAAAATATTTAGCATAGTATTTGCAAAATGCTATCTTTACATAGCGATTAACTGCAAATGAAGAACACAAATTTAATGTTTAGTCTTTTATGCGGCTCCGGCATTGTCCTGTTGTTAGCCTGCGGAGAGCATAAAAAGAAGTACACCGCCCCGAAAGAAAAACAGATTGTAACAAACGTCCGTGAATTGGACGAAGTTGTGAAAGAAAGCATTACCGAAAGGCTTTCCCTTATTTCTGACAACGACGGCATTTTGGAAGACAGTCTACCTGCCTTCAGACCCAAGGCATTACAGGATTTTTACAAGGAACATGAAAACAAAGCAGAATGGTCTGACCATGGCAAAATGCATCCTGCTGCGGATTCCATGATGGAATGGATCACGCGCGCTGATGAGTATGGCTTGCTCCCTAAGCAGTACCATGCCAACACCCTGACGAAAGTCTGGTCACAGCTCCACGATGATGCTGCCGCAAAGAAAGATGCCGCCCTCTGGGCAAAAGCAGACATCCTGCTCTCTGATGCATTCATGAAAATGACCTCAGACCTACACTACGGTGCAGGTCCAAGAGATAGTGTCACTTTCCGTACAGATTCCCTGTTCCCCGATAAATTCCTGAAAGATAAACTGCGTGCAGCGATTACGGATGGTAATATCACTGCTACTTTCGAAGGACTCGAACCTGTTCACCCAGGCTATGTTGCCTTGAAAGAAGGGATCAAATACTTCAAGGATAAATATGAAGGCCGAACTTGGGATACCCTTCCCCTGAATTATACAGATACACTCCATTTCCGTCAGTTACTGGCCAACAGGCTGGTACAGGGCCATTACCTGGATACAACCGGCAGGGTGGTAGATACTACCATGATTAAAGCTGCCGTGAAAGCATTCCAGAATGAATTCAATATCTACCCAGATGGTGTAGCCGGCAAACGTACCGTCATGGCGCTGAACCGCAGTGCGGCCGACTGGCTGATGCAAGCAGGTATCAACATGGACCGTTGGCGCAAACTGCCGGATACCATGCCAAGAGAATATATCCTGGTGAATGTGCCTGGTTATACCATGCGTGTAATTGATAGTGGAGAAGTGATGTTGGAATCTAGAGTGATTGTAGGTGCACCTCGTACTCGCACACCACTATTGAATTCTTACATGACCAACGTGGTATTATTCCCATACTGGCGAGTGCCTTACAGCATTGTATTCAAAGAAATGCTGCCTGCCATCAAAAGGAATGTGGGATATCTCGCCTCCAAAAATCTGGAAGTAATTAATAAAGACGGAGAAGCCGTAGATCCCAATACGATCGACTGGAATAAATTGAGTAAAGATCATTTCCCTTATGTGCTGCGCCAGATGGATGGTGTGGATAACTCTTTAGGGATCATGAAATTCAACTTCCGCAATAAATACAGCGTATACCTGCACGATACCAATAACCGCGGTCTGTTCAAGAACTCCATGCGCGCCATGAGTCATGGTTGCGTGCGTGTACAGCAGTGGGACAGTCTTTCACAATACTTGGTTAGAATGGATACTACACAGCATCGTGGGGATAGTATCAAAGCATGGATTGCGCGTGGAGAAAAGAAGCAAGTGGATCTTACGCGAAGATTGCCTATTTACCTGCGTTACTTTACCGCAGAGGGTAAAGAAGGAAAACTTGTTTTCTTCGATGATATTTATGGAGAAGATAAAGTGCTGCGTAGAGAGATGAAGTATAATTAATCAATTGCCATAAAAAGAAAATGCCCGCACCATCGATGGTGCGGGCATTTTCTTTTTATGCTTGTAATAGCAATTAATACTTATTTCGCCAGTTTCACTTTCAGTGCAGCGTCCAGTGCTTCCAGGAATTCTTCCGTATACAGGTAATCTTTACCGTGTTCTACTTTGTTACCGTGGATACAAACGGCCAGATCTTTGGTCATTTTGCCGCTTTCAACTACTTCGATACAAACTTGTTCCAGTGCGTGGCAGAAGTTGATCAGTTCTTGGTTGTTGTCCAGTTTACCACGGAATTCCAGACCGCGAGTCCATGCGAAGATAGATGCGATTGGGTTGGTGGAAGTTGGTTTACCAGCTTGGTGATCGCGGTAGTGACGAGTAACGGTACCGTGAGCAGCTTCTGCTTCCATGGTTTTACCGTCTGGTGTAACGAGGGTAGAAGTCATCAGACCGAGGGAGCCAAAACCTTGTGCAACGGTATCAGATTGAACGTCGCCATCGTAGTTTTTACAAGCCCATACGAAGTTACCGTGCCATTTCAGCGCAGAAGCCACCATGTCATCGATTAGACGGTGCTCGTAAGTCAGGCCAGCTTTATCGAATGCAGTTTTGAATTCGTTCTGGTAGATTTCTTCGAAAATATCTTTGAAACGACCATCGTATTTTTTCAGGATGGTGTTTTTGGTACTCAGGTACAGCGGCCAGTTTTTCATCAACGCTTGGTTGAAGCAAGCGCGCGCAAAACCTTTGATAGATTCGTCGGTGTTGTACATTGCCAGTGCAACGCCATCGCCTTTGAAGTTGTACACTTCATGTTCGATTACTTCACCGTTTTCACCTTCAAATTTGATAGTCAGTTTACCTTTTCCTTTGGTAACGAAATCGGTTGCACGGTATTGATCACCGAATGCATGACGACCGATACAGATAGGAGCAGTCCAGTTAGGAACCAGGCGTGGAACGTTTTTCATAACGATTGGCTCGCGGAATACAGTACCATCCAGGATGTTACGGATAGTTCCGTTTGGAGACTTCCACATCTGTTTCAGGTTGAATTCTTTTACGCGTGCTTCATCCGGAGTGATAGTGGCACATTTGATACCAACGCCAACTTCTCTGATAGCGTTTGCAGCATCAACGGTAACCTGGTCATTCGTCGCATCACGATGCTCCATGCCCAGATCAAAATATTTGATTTCTACGTCCAGGTAAGGAAGTATCAGTTTGTCCTTGATAAATTTCCAGATGATTCGTGTCATCTCATCTCCATCCAGCTCAACTACCGGATTAGCAACTTTAATTTTTTCTGCCATTTCGGGTTTTTTTAAAAAAATTAGATTAAAAATCTATTCACAACAACTATTCAAGCAAAGTCCCGGTTAGGGATAATCCCGAAAAATACGATTATTTTATTTCCTGCAAAATTTTTTTTGTGTAAGATGTACATAAAATGTTTTAGCGCGTATAAACAGGTGAATTTAATATCTGAATTTAGCTGGGTACCGGGTATTAAATTGAAATCCCGCGCCATCCGGCGCGGGATTTCAATTTAGAATTAAACCCTGGGCCGAAGGCCCAGGGTTTAATTCTAAACATCGCCAGAACATTCCGGGGAAAACCCCATAAAAATGAAAGCCCTGACCGCAGGTCAGGGCTTTCGCTAAATATAAAAATGTTGAAAAAACGATTAGTGATGATTGTTCATCTGTTTGATCACTTCATCCGCAAATTCTGAAGTTTTCACCAGCGTAGCATCATCCATCAGGTTGTAGAAGTCGATGGTAACGCGTTTGCGAGCGATCGCAGTGCTCAAACCATCTACGATGATTTTCGCAGCTTCTTTCCAGCCCATGTATTCCATCATCATTACCCCGCTGAGGATAACAGAAGATGGGTTCATGGTGTTGGTATTTGCGAATCGTGGAGCGGTACCGTGAGTAGCTTCAAACACCGCATGACCAGTTTTGTAGTTGATGTTACCACCTGGAGCGATACCGATACCACCAACAGCAGCAGCGAGTGCGTCGGAGATATAGTCACCATTCAGGTTGAGGGTAGCTACTACGGAGTAATCTTGTGGAGCAAGGAGAATTTGTTGGAGGAAGTTGTCTGCAATCACATCTTTAATCAGCAGTTTGCCTTCAGCAGTAGCGATTTTGAGAGATTTGTTCGCAGCGTCTTCGCCTTCTTCCTTCTTGATTCTTTCCCAAGTTTCCCAAGTATACACTTTATCACCGAATTCTCTCTCAGCAAGCGCGTAGCCCCAATTTTTGAAGCCACCTTCGGTGAATTTCATGATGTTACCTTTGTGAACGATCGTAACGGAAGGACGTTTGTGTTCCAGTGCGTACAGGATAGCTGCACGAACCAGTCTTTCAGTACCTTCAACAGAAACAGGTTTGATACCGAGAGAAGAAGATTCTGGGAAGCGGATTTTTTTCACTCCCATTTCATTCTGCAGGAAGTTCAACAGTTTGTCACATTCAGGCGTACCTGTCATGTATTCGATACCTGCATAGATATCTTCAGTGTTTTCACGGAAGATAACCATGTCCACCTTTTCCGGATGTTTAACAGGAGAAGGTACTTTGTTGAACCAACGTACAGGCCTTACGCAGGCGTACAGGTCAAGCTCCTGGCGCATTGCCACGTTCAGAGAGCGGATACCGCCACCTACTGGCGTGGACAGCGGGCCTTTGATAGACACCAGGTACTCTTTCAATGCATCCAGTGTTGCTTTCGGCAGCCATTCGCCGGTTTCCTGGAAGGCTTTCTCACCTGCCAGTACTTCTTTCCATTCAATTTTCCTATCAGCACCATAGGCTATCTCCACAGCTGCGTCGAATACGCGCACACTTGCTTTCCAGATATCCGGACCAATGCCGTCGCCTATAATAAATGGGATGATGGGGTGGGTAGGGACCTGTAACAGTCCATTGTTCATCGATATTTTTTCTGCCGGCATAAAACGGTTTCTTTATGCGTTACGTAATTGTTGTAATCGGGTGCAAAGGTAGGCATTCTGAACTGAAAAGGTAGCCAGTTTTTGATAGTTTTAACTTAAAAACTGATGGTGTATATAACTTTTTGCTTATGTTAAGATTAATCCTATTTTGCTAGCTGTTTCACCATTACCCATAATCTTTTTATCTACCATGAATCTTACCTATCTCGCCCTGGGCGATAGCTATACAGTTGGAGAAAGTGTGCCCACGAATGAAAGTTTCCCTGCACAAACGGTTCAAATGCTGCAAAATGGCGGCTTTTCCATCGATTTGCCGAAAATTATCGCCGTTACCGGATGGACCACCGACGAACTGGATGCTGGCATAAAAGCTGCAGCCATCCAAGGAAACCAGTATGATTTCGTGAGTTTACTCATCGGGGTGAATAACCAATACAGAGGCAGAAGCTTGGAAGAATATGAAACCCAGTTTACCGACCTCTTGCGTAAAGCGATTGGATTTAGTCGCAATGGGGCCGATCATGTAGTGGTATTATCTATTCCCGATTGGGGCGTAACTCCCTTTGCCGCTGATAGAGATGTAGCGCAGATTGCTAAGGAGATAGATGCCTTCAATGCCGCCAATAAACGTATAGCTGCGGATTTCCAGGTACATTACATCGATATAACGCCATTTACCCGTGAAGCGGTGCAAGATAGTACCCTCGTAGCAGCGGACGGACTCCACCCATCTGGGAAAGACTATCAGCGCTGGGCGAAGCTTGTCAGCCAGTTGTTCACGCGTCTCCCGATAACTAATAAATAGGGAAATATTTCTTAAATTCATCTTGATAGTTTAATTACTCCCAAAGCAACCTGCAACATGGAACAGCACATCGTTAAAGTATTGTCCGTAACACCCGTTACACATGATGTAAGACGATATAAAGTAGCTAAACCCAAAGGGTATACGTTTTTACCCGGTCAGGCTACCGAGGTAACTATCAATAAGCCCGGATGGGAAGACCAACGTCGCCCATTTACCTTTACTGGCCTGAACGACTGGGATCACCTGGAATTTACCATCAAATCCTATCCGGAAAGAAATGGCGTTACTGGCCAATTGGCCTTGCTGAAAGCCGGCGATGAATTGATCCTACATGATGTTTGGGGCGCTATCCATTATAAAGGAGAAGGCGTGTTTATTGCCGGTGGCGCCGGTGTAACGCCTTTCATTGCCATATTCCGCCAACTGCAGCAGGAAGGCCGATTGGGCAATAATACCCTCATCTGCTCCAATAAAACCGTTGGAGATATTATTCTGAAAGAAGAATTCGAACAAATGCTGGGCAGTCGGTTTATCAATACCCTAACCCGTGAAAAGGCCGCTGGATATGATCATCACGTCATTGATACCGTCTATTTGAAAGAGAAAGTAAAGGATTTTCACCAGCATTTCTATATCTGTGGACCTGACCAAATGGTGTCGGACCTGCAAGCCACTGTAGCAGCGCTCGCCGGCAAGAATGCCTTAATCACCGTGGAATTATAGTCCGGTAAATCCGCCAGCATATTCACCAATTCATTTTCACCGGTAAATTCCTGCATTTTACCGGTAAACGTATCACCTTGACCTATCCCCTCTTGATAGGGGAAGTCTGGTGATCTACTTTTGTATTATAAAATTCGAACAATGTCAAATACAGAAACAGAAATAAAAGATAACAGAAATAGAAGAGGAGGCGCCGTTGGCGGTATCATCCTGATCTTGATCGGTACAGGTCTCATTCTTCGCAGAATGAACCTTGATATTCCATATTGGATTTTCTCTTGGCAGATGCTCCTGATCGTATTGGGATTGGTGATAGGCTTTAAACACAGTTTCAGAGGTGGTGGTTGGCTGGCGATGCTAATGGTAGGCGGTATCTTCCTGGCCGGGGAAATTCTCAGTTGGCCTTATAATACCGCACAGTTTATTTGGCCGGTGGTATTGATCGTAATCGGTGTGGTAGTGGTGCTGAAGCGGAATTCGGATTTCTGGGCAGGTGGCGATCATCGGAAGCAGTGGCGAAAGATAGGAGAAACACATTCAGATACGGCCGGCAATAGCGGCTACAGCTATACTTACACGTATAACTACAACAGCGGCGAATCTTTCACCGACGATGTAATCAATACTTCCGCGATTTTCAGCGGTGTCAATAAACTGGTGATGTCTAAAAACTTCAAGGGTGGTACCGTATCCTCCGTCTTCGGTGGGGCAGATATCAACCTTAGCCAAGCAGATATTCAAGATACCGCAGTGCTGGATGTAACCGCGATCTTCGGAGGTTGTGAAATCGTAGTACCGTCCAACTGGATTGTAAAAACAGATGTCACTACCATCCTGGGTGGCGTAGAAGATAAACGCTCTCCTGAACTGATGCGGGCAACCACCCAAGGCAAAACCCTGATCATTAAGGGGAGCTGCATATTCGGTGGCGTTGAGATCAAGAGCTATATATAAGTTGAAATGTACATCCCGTTAACCCCTTCTTATACTCTCATCCTGAAAAACATTATGATATGAATTGGTTTGTTGCAAAAGTCGTTTATCAGATCATCTGCGGAAGCGGTAACCATACCCCGCAGTTCGACGAACAAATCCGCCTGATCAGTGCGGGAACTAAAAAAGACGCACTGGCAAAAGCTCATGAAATAGGTATGCAGGAACAATATGCATTCAAAAATCATCAGGAGGAATTGGTTCAATGGAAATTTATCAATGTACCGGAAATATACACCCTGTCTGATCTGACAGATGGCATGGAAGTATATTCCCGCATTGAGGAGCCCGGTGATCCTAAGTCCTACGTGGCCTGGTTGCAGACAAAATCTGCACAACTCCAGGAACATCCTTTGGCTGAACTTCATAACTAAACCTTTCCTTGGCAAAATCAATATATAGCGGCACCACTTCAAGGGTATTTATCGCAACCTTTTCCATAGTCTTTATCGTGTATACGTTACTGTTATGGCAATGGTTCGATTTCCCTTTTTGGCAATCGGTGACCGATAGTTCCGTTCATACATGCCTACTGGCTTCTGTGTGCCTGCTGATTAGCAGTAACTTGGCATATTACCGGCCAGGGTCTAGTTTGGTCCAGTTTCTCTATGTATCTGTTGTTAGCTGCGCGATGACATTCCTTTGGGTCGCATCATCTCAATGGATATTGTATAAAACCTTTTCAGAAGATGCTTATTACCTAATGTGGCTGAGCAGGGGCATACCTGTTTATTGCATCATGGGTTGGTTAATAGTGACGGGAGTGGGCTTTCGCAGTATCATGTGGTACGACCTGGAAGAACAGCGACAGGCACTCCAAAGAAAGGAAGATACCGAGAAAATTGTACGCGAAGCAGAGTTGTATAAATTAAGACAACAATTACAACCGCACTTCCTTTTCAACAGCTTGAATTCCATCAACGCATTGATTATGCTCCGGCCTACACAGGCACGCGAAATGGTGCTGAAGTTGTCCGATTTCCTGCGCGGTTCCATCAAAAGAGAAGACGATCAATGGATCTCCCTCACGGATGAACTGCAATACCTGGGATTATACCTGGATATTGAAAAAGTGAGATTCGGCCACCGATTGACCACCAATGTTTCTTACGATGAAGGCGCTGAGAAAATGTTCATGCCACCTATGTTGCTACAGCCAGTGGTGGAAAACGCCATCAAGTTCGGCTTGTATGACACTGTGGGTGAAATAGCCATCAACATAAGGGCATGGGCAGGAGAAAATACATTATACCTAGAAGTACAAAATCCTTTTGATACCGATTTACAACAGCCGAAAAAAGGAACCGGCTTCGGCCTTAAATCCATTCATCGCAGGTTATACCTGTTGTTTGCCAGACATGATTTGCTGGAAACCTCCACGAACGAAAATATATTTACAACACTGATTAAAGTACCGCAAACACATGATAAAAGCAGTAATAATTGATGATGAGCCATTGGCAAGAGAAGTAGTCAAGGAATACCTGATGGGCTTTCCACAGGTGGAAATACTGCAGGAGTGCAACGATGGATTTGAAGGATTAAAAGCCATCCAGCAGCATCAGCCGGATATCATTTTCTTAGATATACAAATGCCTAAAATTACCGGTTTTGAAATGCTGGAACTGGTAGAAAATATGCCCGCAGTTATCTTTACCACCGCCTTTGAAGAGCATGCTATTCGCGCTTTTGAAGTGAATGCGGTAGATTACCTGCTGAAGCCATTCTCCAAAGAACGTTTTGATAAAGCATTGCAGAAATGGCTGGATCGTCAAACGCCTGTGACACCTACGCCTACACCAGATACCAACGCCCTCTTGGAAGCGGCAGGAAGCTCTCCTGTACAGAGTAATCGGGTGGTGGTGAAAATAAATGGTAAGATTAAAATCATTCCAGTGCATGATATTCACTACCTAGAAGCTGCGGATGATTATGTGAAAATTGTAACGCAGGAAGGTAATTTCCTGAAGAATAAAACCATGGCTTTCTTTGAGCAAACATTGGACCCGCAACAGTTTACAAGGGTACATCGTTCTTATATCCTCAATGTGAACCAGGTGACGAGAATCGACCCTTACGAAAAGGAAAATCACCTGGCTATTCTACGCAGTGGGGCTAAAGTGTTGGTGAGTAAAACAGGGTACCCTCGCCTGAAAGCGGCCCTGGGACTATAAAATATCTCGCAGCATTGCTCCTGTTTAGGAGGAATGCTGCGAAAATAATTTGTTCAGTTTTTCTTTCTTTAAGATCTTTTGCACTTGTGTGCCGCTTGCAATCAGTCTTCCATCTACATGAGCGGTATAACTACAGGTAATCGTATGATGGAGTATATGCGTTACCGTAGCCGTGAATTCTACCGTGGCGCCTACTAATGCAGGCGAGTGATGTTCCACCGATAAGGCAGCTCCAATCCCCTCTTCATCTTCCTCTTTCATTTCCAGTACAAACAATCTGCAACACCATTCTGCATCTCTGCCAAGGGCAAACGTGGCATATACAGGATGTACGTTACCGCTCTCAAAAGTAGCGCAGTCTTCCGAACGCACCACACGCCTAAATGATTTGGTATCGCCGGGTTGGAATAATTGCAGCATAGAAAATTATTGTACTACCAATACGGGCACTTTCACTTTATGACGCACCTGGTTGGCAGTTTCACCATAGATAATATCTTTCAGTCCTTTGTGTCCGTGTCCACCTAAAACCAGAAAATCTGCGTTCTCTTCTCTCACAATTCTCGCAATTTCATTCGCTCTTCTGCGATATCCAAGTACGCCACGGGCGTGGATATTCCTGCTTTTGAGTAACGCAACGTAGGTATCCAGTTGTTCTTGGTCTTTACGGGTTTCTAGGTCAAAGGAATCTTTACCAAAGTATTTTGCGGAAGCACTTTCCACGATATGAATGAGGATATACTCTGTCAGTTCGTTCCCATGAGCAATGGCATTGCGAATAATTTTTTCGTCAATTTTCCCGAACTCTAAGGCCATCGCGATACGGCGATATACCGGGTGTTCCAGCTCGCCGAGAGAAACCTGGGCGGTGTGGATGTTCGGATTGGCAGGCGCCAGGCGGTATCTCACAATCAATGGATAAACCACAGTGTAAATCAGCAGCACGATAAAGGCGAGTCCTACGAGGATGATAATGACATCCACGATAGGATTGCTTTTACCAGCGATATAGTTACTTGCTTCTTCGTACACCATTTTGATATTCAGATAAACCAATATGGCAGCGATGAGCCAACTTAGGATTTTTGTCGGGGTTTTGATGGCAAAATCTCCCATGGTTTGTTTATCGCTGACGAAATGAATCAATGGGATGATCGCGAATCCAAGTTGCATACTCAGTAGCACCTGGCTGAAAACCAGCAGGGCGCCTACTTCTTTATCTCCAGCGATGAGGATTACCAACAATGCAGGAATAATAGCGAGCAACCTGGTAATCAGTCTGCGCAACCAGGGGTTGATACGCAGGCGGAGATACCCTTCCATTACGATCTGACCGGCAAGTGTACCAGTAACGGTAGAACTTTGCCCGGCTGCAATCAGCGCCACAGCGAAGAGAATAGGGGCTAGTTTGGTACCCAGCAATTTCTCTAGTAACTCGTGCGCATCCTGGATTTCCGCGATTTCAGTGCGACCTGTTTTGAAGAACACGGCAGCGGCCAAAATCAATATGGCGGCATTCACCAGGAAGGCCAGGTTCAGCGCGATGGTACTGTCTATAAAGTTAAGTTTTATTGACTGACGGATGCCTTTATCGTCTCGTTTTATTTTCCTTGTTTGTACCAGTGCTGAGTGCAGGTAAAGGTTATGCGGCATTACGGTGGCTCCGATAATACCAATGGCGATATACAGTGCTGTAGTATCTGGAATGATCGGCACAAAGCCTTTCACTACTTCGCTCATCTGTGGTTTGGCCAGCAGCAGTTCTATCAGGAAGGAAGTGCCCACCACCGCCACCAGCGCGATGATAAATGCCTCCATTTTGCGCATGCCGAAGCGTTGTAATACCAGTAGCAGGAAGGTATCCAATACGGTCAAACTAACGCCCCAAATTAGCGGCAGACCAGTCAGCAGTTGTATACCGATGGCCATACCCAGTACTTCGGCGAGGTCTGTGGCGGCGATGGCAATTTCTGCCAGTAAGTATAAAACAAAATTGACAAAGGGAGGGTACGTTTCGCGATTGGCCTGTGCAAGGTCGCGCCCACGAACGATGCCCAAGCGAGCGGCCAAACTTTGCAGTAATAGTGCCATGAGGTTACTCATGAGCAGTACCCAGAGGAGGGTATAGCCATATTTACTACCGCCGGCGAGGTCTGTGGCCCAGTTTCCGGGGTCCATATAACCTACACTAACGAGATATGCGGGTCCAAAGAAGGCAAATATTTTCTTCCATTTAGATTTACTGCCGGTGTCTATACTTTCATGTACTTCGCTTAATGACGGTCCCATTGGATAAATGTTATAGCGGTCTTACCATTATATTTTTTGCCACCTGTTCACTGATGGTCAGACTAGATAAATGTTTCATTTTAATTTCGATAGAGTTATCAAACTCATAGTGCGCAACGATTTCCAGTTGTGTGCCCAGCTTGATGCCTTTAGCGTTTAGGAAGGCGAGGAGGGCAGTGGATTGATCGCTTACGGCGGTTACTACCAATCGCTTCGCGTTTGCCTGATCCAGGGGCGTTTGCGGGCGTGGCTTGGCCATGCGTCCATGGGCGTCGGGAATAGGATCTCCATGGGGGTCTATGACTGGGTTACCGAGGAAATCGCTGAGGCGGTTGATGAGTTTTTCACTGCGTACATGTTCCAGTTCTTCCGCCAGTTCATGTACTTCTTCCCAACTGAACGACAGTTTATCTACCAGGAAGCATTCCCATAGGCGATGGCGGCGTACCACTTGGAGGGCTGTTTTACGGCCTTCCGGGGTGAGGGTGATGCCTTGGTATTTTTCGTAATCGATCAGTTTTTTTTCTTTTAATTTTTTGGCCATGTCGGTCACGGATGCCGGTTTAGTGTCCAGTTCATAGGCGAGGGCATTGGTGGTAACTGCCTGATCGCCTTCCTGTAGCTTATAAATGGCTTTGATATAATTCTCTTCCGCGACTGTTAAATTCATATAACCTAAATTAAAATTTAGACAAAGCTAAATAATTAAAACGAACTTTTATATATCCGGTATGTTTTTTGTTTTTGGAGGCGCACATATCAAAATTTAATTTAACTTTTGCCTAGAATTTAATCGAGAAATGAAGCGTTATCTGTTAGTACTATTGACAATAGGTGTTTTTGCGGCCTGCAAGACGAAAAAATCCGGCCATGGTGGAAATGAGCCTATGACCTTGGAAGAGTTCCGAGAAGAGTTTCCGGTGAGCCAATTGCCTTACAAGCTGTCGCCCGATTCCTTGAAATTGACGTTGGCGGATTCGCTGACTTTGGATACGGCAGACATCCATCGTTTTTTAACGGATACGCTGACGAAAGGGGATTTTGCAAAGAATGAGAAAGTGAAATTTTGGCCTTTGCAACGCATGACGGGCAATCCTGTAGATTATATGGTGGTGAAGGCATCTGGCCGTTCGGGCACGGTGGCTTATCTCTGCTTTATGGATAAGAAAAAAGGGCATTTCCTGAAAAGAATTCGTGTAGCCGATGCCGGTAGAAACGGCGTATTTTCTTCTGTATTGATAGACAACAGAAATGTGATTAAGCTGACTTCAGAACTACAGAATGGGAATAATAGGGAAACGCAGCGGGAAGATTTCTTTGGCGTAGCGGCAGATGGCAGTACCACGCTGATTATGACGAATACCAGCAGTCTTTCTGTACCAGGACAGATCTTCAATCCTTTGGATACGCTGCCTCGCAAGCATAAATTCTCCGGTGATTACACCAGTGGTGATATGAGTTTGGTGTCTATTCGTGATGGTGAGGATGGTAAAACATTCCAGTTCTTCATTACCTTCTCAAAAGATAATGGAAAGTGTAAAGGAGAGGTAAGTGGAAAAGGACAATACCTCGCCGGTAACAGAGGAGAGTTTAAAGATAAAGAGACATCTTGTGGTATTGCATTCCAATTTTCAGCAGGTAGAGTAGCGATTCGTGAGATGGGGGGATGTGGTGCATACAGAGGTATTAAATGTTTCTTCGAAGGTAATTTTGTGAAGAAGGCAGAGAAGAAAGTAGAGAAGAAAAAGAAGAAATAATTAGGGAGACACGACCCAAATTGTATAAAAAGTGACAAGAATTAGGATTGGTGCTACATCAATCCTAATTTTTTTTATAACCTTGCAAATCCTTTGCTGATAAGTGTTTGAGGTTCATTGAAGTAGATATGAAAACAAACTTTTTTTCTATTTTTTGAAAAAATATTTGGTAGAATAAAAATAGATTATACCTTTGCAATCCCATCGAACGAAAGGCTCGACGGTTACGAAGAAAAGAATGGGAGTTTAGCTCAGCTGGTTTAGAGCATCTGCCTTACAAGCAGAGGGTCGATGGTTCGAATCCGTCAACTCCCACTTTATAAAATATTAAAGATCTTTTTAGGGAGTTTAGCTCAGCTGGTTTAGAGCATCTGCCTTACAAGCAGAGGGTCGATGGTTCGAATCCGTCAACTCCCACTACTTCAAATAACTATAAAGATCTTTTTTAAGGGAGTTTAGCTCAGTTGGTTTAGAGCATCTGCCTTACAAGCAGAGGGTCGATGGTTCGAATCCGTCAACTCCCACAGATAAAGACTCGCGTTTCACGCGGGTCTTTTTTTTTGTTTGCACGCAAAGACGCTAAGAAAAATTATAAAGGCGCAAAGGGAATTTTGTCTCCATAAAATTCCCTTTGCGCCTTTGTTCCTCTGTAACCTTTGCGAGAAAAAACTATTTCTTCCCTTTGAAAATACGTTTCACCACTTTACCAAGTTTGTTCAAATTGGCGAGTTGTTCTTGAATAGGAGCCAGCGTAAGATCTTCCGGTTGAATACCGGCTTCCATATAATCGATCGCTGTTTGTTCAGGATATAGCAGAATTACGTTATTATCCTTGAAATGGCGGTCTATTTTGCTTGGGAGGGACTCCATGTAGGCATTATAGGATAAGGTCCCTTTACGGGCTGTAACCACTACTACAAGGTCATCTCGTGTTACTTCCCTGCTGAGCACTAGGAAATCTTCCATACCGTCGAAATCTTTGTAAATGATTTCAATGCTCATTTTGGATTGTACCAGGTAATTTTCGATTTCTTTTTTAGTGTTTGGTGCGCAGAATATCAGGAGACGCGCGCCGGCTTGTTTGGCCAGCATCAACATTTTCTGCAAGTAATGCAGGAAGCCCATTTCATATTCCGCGTTTTTAGGCAGTGCGAGCACCATCTTCTTAGTAGTGTTTAATGGATGCTGGAAACTGCACACGTATAAGGTTTCCCAAACACTTTGCAATACGTTGTCCAGGGTACTACCGAAAAACGAACCGAGGAAACGGTCTGTAGCACTGGTTTTATCTGTCCATCCGAGGATGACATCGCTTACCATCAATTCTTTGGTAGCGCGGGCAATACCATCTGAAACGTTGAGATCTATACGCGTAACTACTTGCAATTCGCTCTCTGTGGCAGCAGCATGGATAACGGCTTTCTCCATCATCTTGTTGCTCGCATGGATGCTCTCTTTAGCTACTGCATTATCCTGTACAATGGCCAGTGGATAGATAGGCGTGCTAGCATGCGGATCTTTTATCATTACGGCAAAATCCAGCAATGATTCTATACGTTCTGGATTGGCTACGGGAATGAGTATACGTTCTGGCTGATCTGGGATCTCTGGTTTTTCTGTAGCTTCTTGTATCGCCAGTTTACGACCTGCGTTTTCTGTTACGAAAGAGCCTACCAGGCAAGTGATGAGGATCAGCACAACAGTACCGTTCAATACATTCTCATCTACGATGTGCATATTGAACCCGATGAGAATAACGGCAATCGTAGCGGCAGCATGCGCGCTACTAAGACCGAAGATCACCCTGCGTTGCACAGGACTGTATCGGAATACCAACTGTGTAAACCAGGCTGCCAGCCATTTACTACTGAGTGCCATTAATGTCAGCGTTCCCGCGATGATCAGCGCTTCCGGTCCTTTCAATAGTACGCGTAAATCTACCAGCATGCCTACACTGATGAGGAAGAAAGGTATAAACAACGCATTACCTACAAACTCAATCCTGTTCATCAACGGCGAGGTATGTGGGATCAGTTGATTTAACGCCAATCCGGCTAGGAATGCCCCGATAATACCTTCTACGCCGGCTAGCTCGGCTAGGAAGGCGGCGGCAAACACCAACGCCAGTACGAAGATGAAGTGAGAGGTTTTATCGTCTTTGATTTTCTTAAAAAACCAGCGGCCCAACATCGGCATCAGCCACAAGATGATGGTGGCGAATACAATCAGGGAAATGCTCAGTTTTATCCAGAATTCCGCATTAAGATTGCCTGCTTCTGCACCGGTAATCACTGCCAAAATCACAAGTACGGCGGTATCTGTGATAATGGTTCCTCCCACGGCCACCGTCACGGCTTCATTCTTGGTAATTCCCAATCTACTGGCCAGCGGATAAGCCACCAATGTATGGGTGGCAAACATACTGGACACGAGCAAGGTGGCCATAAAATTGAAATGTAAGAGGTAGGTGCAGACGATGTATCCCATGGTGAGTGGGATAAAAAAGGTGAATGCCCCGAAAACCATACTTCGGTATCGGTTTTTCCGGAATTCATTCATATCCAGCTCCAGGCCGGCTAGGAACATGATATACAACAAACCTGCTTTACCAAACAGGTCAATACTTCCCTTTTCAATAATTTTAAATCCATGGTCCCCAATCAACATCCCTGCCAGGATAAGCCCGATAATACTGGGAATCCTGAACTTTCTGAGAATAATGGGGGCCAAGAGGATGATAAACAATACCAAAGAAAAAATAGGAATGGGATCTTTCAATGGTAGGGCAAGTTTCATCAATAATACCAAGCTATACTTCATGTGACCGATTTTAAAAGACTATCGGAAAATAACTGAATTTTTAGTGATGATTTTCAGTCATTATCTCGACACATCTATATTATCATTACTCAAATGTGGATAAATTAACGAATATTCCGCGTAATTTTGCATAAAGCTTTCTTTAACAATGATCGAACACACTAATACAGAAGTAATTACGGAAGAACAGGATGATGTGCTGGTGGCGGAAGATGAACAGTTTCCGTTTAACCTGGTAGTATGGAACGACGATGTAAATACATTCGATTGGGTAATTACTTCATTGATGGAAGTTTGCGGTCATAACCACGAACAGGCCGAACAATGTGCACTTATTATCCATTTTAACGGTAAATATGCCGTTAAACAGGGCGAATACAGGAAATTGCGTCCTATGTATGAGGCGTTGCAGGAACGTGGGCTGAGCGTTACGATAGAGGAAGCGGTTAATCAATAGCATGATATTCCGACTGTCGAAAGACTTAATATTTCCAGATGTATCGTACGCGGAGCCGGATGGGCTGCTGGCTGTGGGTGGAGATCTGAGTCCTGCACGGCTGGTATTGGCCTATCAATCTGGTATATTCCCTTGGTTTAGTGAGCCGCCTATTCTCTGGTGGAGTCCTGATCCCCGTTTTGTTCTCTTTCCTCAAAATCTGAAGGTATCTGCCAGTATGAAGCAGGTATTGCGTAAAAAAACATTTCAAATCACTTATAACCGTAATTTTCCTGCGGTGATCCGGGCATGTAGCCATATTCCACGAGCAGGGCAAGATGGTACTTGGATTACCAGCCAGATGGAAAAGGCTTATATCCGTTTGCATGAGCTGGGATATGCCATGTCTGTGGAGGCTTGGTTAGAAGGGGAATTGGTGGGTGGATGCTATGGTATTCGACTCGGTAGAGTTTTTTTTGGTGAGTCGATGTTTAGTAAGGTCAGCAATGCATCCAAAGCAGCTTTTATAACTTTTGTACAGGATCATGTGGATCAATTCGGCATGATTGATTGCCAGGTGGAAACGGATCACCTTCGCTCGCTGGGAGCCGGGTTCATCCAAAGAGAAGAGTTTTTATCATTGCTACGTACACTGGAAGTTTCGTAACTTGTTTATACTTTCTATTTACCACCAAACACTATCACGATGAAAAAATCACTCTTATTGATCCTTGTCGTGTTATGCGCTAGTTTTGTTCCCCCTAAAAAAGCCCTACATCGGGACGACAAAACATTGCTATTAACACTTCTCACCGACACAAAAGCAAACCTGCTGAAAGAAGTGCAGGGGTTATCTGATGAACAACTGAAATTTAAGCCTGCACCTGATCGCTGGTCAGTTATTGAAGTTGTAGAACATATCAATCGCGCAGAAACAGGCATGTTTGCAGGAGAACAAGCCATGATGAAAGAACCTGCTGATTCTTCAAAAAGAGCCATGATAAAAGTAACTGATCAAATGATCGTTTCTGGCGTAGAAGATCGTAGTAAAAAATTCAAGGCACCAGAACAGTTTGTTCCAAAAGATGATCAATCACCGCAACAAACTATTCAGAACTTTATTACAAAACGTGATGAGGTCATCGCATATGTTACCAATACAAATGACGATATGCGTAATCACGTGACAGATAAAACGCCTATGGGTCCTATTGATGCGTATCAGTTGCTACTGTTGGATGCTGCACACACTAACAGGCATACGCAACAAATTGTGGAAGTGAAGAACAGCCCTAACTTCCCTAAGTGAGGCACTTCATGATGACCAGGTGATGTTGAAAAAAATAACCCCGACAGTTGGCTGTCGGGGTTATTTTTTATGGGAGAAACTACCGCTTAACGCAGTTCCCAGTCGATGATATTATTGCTCCATTCTTCTCTGAAAGGAGTAGTGATCTTGATGTAATTATCGGTATATCCTTCCATCATCCCTTCTTTGTTATGAGATTCGAAGAGGACTTTGCGGGTTTGACCGATATGTTGTTCCGTAAAGAACTGCAATTTTTTATGACTGAGGTTACGGAGCATTTTATTTCTTTCATGGCGCACATTTACTGGTACTACTGGTTGGATGTCCAGCGCCAGGGTATTGGCTCTTTCTGAGTAAGTGAATACGTGCAGGTAAGATACATCCAGGCTATGGAGGAAATCATACGTTTCGCGGAAATGTTCATCAGATTCAGAAGGGAAACCTACAATCACATCCACGCCAATGGAACAATGTGGCATGAATTGTTTGATGAGACCTACTTTCTCTGCATACAGTTCTCTGCGATATCTGCGGCGCATCAGGCCCAGAATTTCGTTGCTGCCACTCTGGAGTGGAATATGGAAATGCGGCATGAATTTGCGGCTGTTGGCTACAAACTCAATGATTTCCGGTGTCAGCAAATTAGGCTCGATAGAACTGATACGATAGCGTTCGATGCCTTCTACTTTATCCAGCTCCTGTACCAGCTCATAAAAGGTTTCTTCCCTTTTCTTACCGCCTTCAAAGCCTTTTCCGAAGTCGCCTAAGTTTACGCCAGTGAGTACAATCTCTTTTACGCCGTTGGCAGCGAGTTTTTCCGCATTTTTCACCACGTTTGCAACACTGTCGCTACGACTTTTACCTCTGGCCATCGGAATGGTGCAGAAAGTACAGTTATAGTCACAACCATCTTGTACTTTCAAGAAAGTACGGGTACGATCGTGGAGTGAATAGGAAGAATGGAAAGAATTGACATCTTCGATATCGCAAGAGCAGATTTTGGCACTGTTGCCCTTGGTGAGGGTTTTCAGGTGTTCTGCGATATTGAATTTCTCTGCTGCACCGAGTACGAGGTCTACTCCTTCGATAGAAGCGATCTCTTCAGGTTTCAACTGGGCATAACAGCCGGTGATCACCACCATGCTTTCTGGGGCGCGGCGCTGAATGCGGCGTACCAGTTGGCGGCATTCCTTGTCAGCATTATCAGTTACTGAACAGGTATTGATCACATATACATCTGCCGTGTCGTCGAAATCCGTTTTCACAAACCCGTCCTGTTCCAGTAACCTGCTTATTGAGGAGGTTTCTGAAAAATTCAGCTTGCAGCCGAGTGTATGAAAAGCTACTGTTTTTACTTGTTCCATAAAGGAGGGCAAAGGTAGGAACTTTTTATGTCATAGTCAGGTCAGGAATTTTACCTAACTTACGCGCCGTTCGAATGTATATATGAAAACTGCACAGAAATATCTGCCGGTCGGTTTATTGGCCCTGCTGTTAATAGCAGGCTGGCAGCAAAAATGGTGGAGAAGTGAGCACTCCACGGCAGCCAGCAATAAATCTGTTGTCACACATCCTCCTAGGTCTGCCGCCGATTATTCCGGCAGCCTCCTTAATCGTCATGCCAGGCTAGAGTATACTAAGCATGCCAGGTGTCGCATGGAATGCCGACATGTGACAGAAGGGGAAGTGCAAGAGATTCTTGCCAATGGCGAAGTGAACCTTGAAAAATCTAATCCGAACGATCATCCTTGTCCTACTTTTGCCCTGGAAGGACATTCCCATGAGGGCCAACATCTTCGCATCGTTTTTGCACCATGTGATGAAAACAATGCCAGGGTAATCACCTGCATCGACCTAGATAAGGACTGGACCTGTCATTGTGAATGATGAATCTTGTCTAAAGAATTCATATTTAAATCGTAGTTTTCCGGTTTAATTCAAACCACTGTTAAGGGGCGTTTATGAAATTATTATTGAAATTGTTGCGTGTTATTTATGTAGTATACGCCGCCATTATCTTCCTGGGAATCATGTTTCTCATTCTTCCGCCAATATTTCTGGCATCCTTGCTGGGAAAGGAGAAAGGTGGAAATATCATTTTTTACTTTCTTCGGTTCTGGGCGCATGCTTGGTTTCCGCTAGTAGGAATGCGAGTGACCAAGGAACATCTTTGCAAAGAGGGTAATGAACCTTGCATTTTCGTGGTAAATCACCGCAGTTACTTGGATGCCGCCATCGCGGTGAAGGTAATGCGGCTGCCTTTCCGTCCACTTGGAAAGGTGGAAATGTCCAAAATTCCCTTTTTTGGCTTCATTTACAGGAATTCTGTAGTACCTGTTGACCGTTCTAACGCACCAGCCCGCGCCAAGAGTGTACGTGAAATGATGAGTATGCTCAAAGCAGGTATCTCCGTGTTAATGTTCCCAGAAGGTACTACCAATGAAACTGAAGCGCCATTAAGACCATTTCATAACGGCGCATTCCGTATGGCCATAGAAATGCAGATTCCTCTGAAACCAGTACTTTATGTAGATGCAGGAGATCGTTTTCCTGCTGGTAAAGGAGGTCTGATGAGACTGAATCCTGGCAAATGCCGCGTGGTATATTTGCCGCCGATTTCGGTAGATGGCCTAACCCTCGACGATATCAATACGCTCAAACAACGCGTTTACGATGTGATGGACGCAGAGCTGCGTAAACGCCGCAAATATCCAACATTGGAAGTCACCCGATGAAGTATGCAGATGTAATATTGCCACTGGCTTTACCTAAAAATTATACCTATTCTGTTCCCGAAAATATGGCGGGTAGTATCCAGGTAGGCAGTCGTGTGGCTGTACAACTGGGTAAACAGAAGAAGTATGCCGGTATTGTAAAGGCAATTCATCAGCAAGCGCCGGCCGACTATAAAACCAAACCTTTGCTGGATCTCCTGGATAAGGAACCTGTCGTGTATCCCACACAGTTAGCATTCTGGTCCTGGATTGGCAGTTATTATATGTGTAGCGAAGGGGAGGTGCTCAATGCCGCTCTCCCTGCCCATCTGAAGCTCTCTAGCGAAACATTACTCCTCTATAACGATGCCTTCGGCGACGATTATACGCAGTTGGACGATGATGAATATCTCATCGCGGAAGCCTTGCAAATACGCAAGGAGCTACGCATTGAGGAAGTGCAACTGATATTAGATAAATCCGAGGTTTACTCTGTGATCAAGAAACTGATTGAGAAAAAAGTTTGCCTGATCTATGAGGAACTGAAAGAAGTATATAAAGAGAAAACAGAAAACTTTGTTTTGCTTCATCCTGATTATCATGAGGAGGAGAAGTTGGCGGTACTCCTGAATGATTTCGGGCGTGCGCAAAAACAAATGGAACTGTTACTGGCTTACCTGCATCTGTTGAAAACAACGGGAGAGGTAACGCAGAATGCCCTGCTCCGTAAATCAGGCGCCACTACTGCCCAGTTGAAAGGGCTGGTAGACAAAGGCATTCTATTGGTGGAGAAACGGGCTGTTGATCGTATTAAGCAGCATAAACTGGAAGCCCAGATTGATTTTAGTCTGAGTCCCTCTCAGGAACAGGCTCTCCACCACGTAAAAGACCATTTCAATACAAAGCAGGTTACTTTACTCCATGGGGTTACCTCTTCCGGAAAAACACAGGTATATGTGAAATTGATGGAAGAATGCCTGGCCTCAGGGAAACAGGTGCTATATCTGCTTCCAGAGATTGCCCTTACCGCCCAGATTATACGGCGTCTCCAGAAACATTTCGGACAACATATCGGTATTTATCATTCGCGTTTTAATAATAACGAACGAGTGGAGATCTGGAATAAGGTAAAGAATAGTGAGCTGAAAATCGTATTAGGCGCACGTTCTAGCCTCCTCCTGCCTTTCCAGGACCTAGGACTTATCATCCTGGATGAGGAGCATGATTCTTCCTATAAACAGCAGGACCCTGCTCCCCGTTACCATGCCAGGGATGCAGCCATTTACTACGCCGGACTGTTTAAAGCCAAGGTGCTACTAGGTTCTGCCACTCCTTCCCTGGAATCCTATTACAATGCGAAACAAGGAAAGTACGGATTGGTAGAGTTGAATGAGCGATTTGGTGGTGTAGAGATGCCAGCTATGGAAGTGGTAGACATCAAAAAAGAGATGGCTGAGAAGACCATGGACGGTAACATCTCCCTGGCCCTCAAAACAGCTATCACAGAAAGCATTGCGGCAGAAAAACAGGTCATTTTATTCCAAAACAGACGCGGTTATGCACCATTTCTGATGTGCACCACTTGTGGATGGATACCACATTGCAAACAATGTGATGTATCCCTGACCTATCACCGCAACCAGGATAAACTGCATTGTCACTATTGTGGTACCCGTTATCCTTATGTTTATACCTGTGCTGCTTGTGGCAGTCAGTCACTTATACCCAAGAGTTTTGGTACGGAAAAAATTGAGGATGATCTCCAACAGATCTTCCCGGAAGCCCGTATTACCCGTATGGATGTGGATTCCGTGAGGAATAAAGACAGTCACAATAAAATGATCAAACTGTTGGAAGATCGGGAAGTAGATATCCTGGTAGGTACGCAGATGGTGGTGAAAGGGTTGGATTTTGAAAATGTAAACTTGGTGGGTATTCTAAGTGCCGACAGCCTACTCAGCTATCCTGATTTTAGGGTAAATGAGCGGGCATTCCAGTTGATGGAACAGGTGAGCGGTCGTGCAGGACGTAAACATGAAAAAGGGAAAGTACTGGTACAGGCCAGCAATACCCGACATCCGGTGTTACATTATGTGCTAGCGCATGATTATAAGGCGATGTACGAAGCGGAAATCGCCGAACGGCAATTCTTCCACTATCCGCCGTTTTATCGCCTGTTGAAACTCACTTTAAAGCATAAGAATCAGCAAACAGTAGAACAGGCCGCACAGGTGCTGGCTAGCTGGTTGCAACCTCATATAGGACAACAATTGGTTGGCCCGGCAGCCCCGCCAGTGGCCAGGGTCAGGAATAATTATCTGCAAGAAATGCTGATAAAACTGCCCCGTGATACCAAAATTATTAACCAGACGAAATACATGCTGCGGGAATATTTCATACAGTTGCTGGCGGAGAAGAAATTCAGGTCGGTCGTGATTGTTCCGGATGTGGATTGTGTGTAGGATCTACTTTAAACTGCCCGACTGATTATTGCAACGCTTTGAGACAAGCCAACTCTCTTTAATGTTTGTAATACTTGATCCATTGTCTGTGGTGGATTTTTAAGCGCATTTAAAAGATTTCTTAAAGCTTCCAGCACTTTTTCTTTATTCATTGCAAGTAATGCACAGACAAATGTATCAGGAGTTTGCGCATCGATGCCGTAGATCCTAAGTTCCTTTGAAGGAAAATCTCTTTTGTTTGCAGTTATAATAATGCGTGCCTGACCTTTGATGGCTGCTGCCAATACATGCCTATCATTAGCATCCGGCAACCTTAGATCGGATATAAGACTCTTATAGCCGGTTACATTTGCTGTTGGAAATGCACTATCCATTGCCTGGCGAGTTTTTTCTAACTGAGAAGGCTTTAGGTCTGAGCGGTTTTTCAACAAATTCTGTGTCCATTCATCATGGATTTCGACTGACCATCTTGGAGTGAAAAGTTCGGCCTGAGCAAGTCTAAGTAAAAAATCGCGTAGCGGTGCAGGGTACAGAACATTAGCGTCTAAAAGGGCAACAAACCTTTTATTGTAACTCATATTAATAACCCATTTTTAGGTCCTGAGCTTGTTCTGTCAGAAAATCTAACTTGTGGGCCCTATTCTTCTTAATTTTCTGATTATACGCAATTAAGTCCTTCATTTGGATCCTTCGATGCGTACCTATTTTAGTAAATGGAATTTCACCTTTTTCCAGCAGGCTAACAATATATGGACGAGAGGTGCCCAGTAGTTCAGCCGCCTGCTGTGTGCTGATTTCAGACTTATCATCAGAAAATAGTAATGAAATAGAACTACCATCTGCCATTTTATCCAACATGTCAAAAAGCAATAACATGGCAGACTTAGGAATCTTCAGAGTAGATTTAAAACCTTCCAGGTGTAAAGCCACCGTATCACTATCTGTCTTGGCTATTTCTGCAGAGGCTTTTGTTACTTGTGCTCTATTTGCCTTGGCTATTTTTTGATCATGCTTTGTGGTTTTATTGAGAATTGTTTCCATATACATCAATATTTTCTATTCAAATATAACTAATTAAACGAAATAAACGAAACAAAAGAAATAAACGAAATGACTATTATAATATATCATTTGAATATACATTATAATTATTTTTAATTAGTTGGCGCAAAAAAGACATCATCGATGTCTTTTTTGTTTTTAGTTCAGCGCATTGGGTGGAACTATTATAAACTCACTGTATTATTTTACAAAAGTTAACTCCTGCTGTTTCAGTATCAGTACGCGTTCCAGGATTTTGCGGAACAGATCTTTATCAGCTCCGTTGAAGCTTACATCTTTGAAATATTGTATTACAAAGAGATGTACTTTGTTACCATCCTGTACCATGCGCATTTTGAAGCCTAATTTATCAGCAGCATTGGTGATATCAGCAGCAAAATCTTCCTTGTTTTTTATTTTATATCCTTGTGGAATATCTAGGTGGAGGCGTGTTTCGAAATAGAATGGAAACGCTAGTTCTACAGGGTATTGGCCTGGAGGCATGATGGGATTCATCAACAGGCTACCACTGAGTAATTCACCGAGTTTTAAATGCTTGCTGCCATCTGCTTCGTTGGTGAGCAGCGAAGAGGTGAGCAGTGTGGAGTTGACCACCACGGGCTTATCCAGCGGTTGATAGGTGAACGTTTCGTTGGTGGCACTGTATTTTAATACTTTCCTTTCATCCGATGATAAGGGCAGAATGGAGTTGAATGTGCCGTTGCGCATGGAAACATCGCTACCGGCGCGTGTGAATGCGCGTTTCAGATTGATGGCAGCAAAACCGCCAAAAGACTGCGTTAGCTCCCAAGTGGGGTTATTGAAGTCCGTCAAAGTGGCGTCGGTACTAATATTACTCAACGTATATGCAGGCAAAGGAGTATTCATCAGATCGGTGAGTACCTGGTTTTGATCGTTCACCAGCGTATCCCTGGAGCGCACTGCTAGTAAGTTGACCCAGTTGGATGGATAGCAAGGGAATCGTGTATCCATTTCCGTTGGGGCCAGCGCCTGACCCAAGGTTGGGAAATAGATTAGGATATTCTCTGCCAGAGAGGGATTTACGAGATCTTTGCTCAGCGGTATTTCACTGCGGGAGGAAGTAAACATCATCTGGCAAGGAATATTGAGATAGTAGAAGAAGGAGTTAAACAGTTTGATCATGCCCTGTTTGTCCGTTCTTTTATTGCGAATTGCTGTAGCGAAATTACCAGGCTCACTATACATATCCTGTTCCTCGGTGAGATCGTAGGTGGTTTTGAGGTAATGCTCAATCATGTAGATCAGTTGTGGCAGCGGATAGCGCTGTTGCAAGAAAGGAATGTTACTGAGTTCTTTCTCCACCAGTTTGGCTTCCTGCTTATTGATAGCCACATAAGGAACATATGATGCTTTTCCGAAGTCTTCCCAGGTTACGACTGTTGATTTACCATTTTCTGTAATATTATGCAAGCCATATTCTA
Source organism: Chitinophaga sp. (assembly GCF_019236475.1). GTDB lineage: Bacteria > Bacteroidota > Bacteroidia > Chitinophagales > Chitinophagaceae > Chitinophaga. The sequence goes on along the minus strand of NZ_JAFAIX010000013.1, from coordinate 184,059 downwards.
CGCGGAGCAGGAACGGTTTTACATTATAGAGGGGATTAATCGGAATAGCCCCTACATTATGGGTAGTGAGTGAGTAGATGCGGTTATTATCTTTCAGCTCTTCCCCTGGTGCAATCTGGGGTTGATTGGAGCGAACGAGGAACTCCATATTTTTAGGGGCAATCAGCTTGAACTGGGCTTCTGCACAAGGTACATCCGATTGTATCACCATATTTCCTGCGTAAGCGCCCCGATTTTTTACCAGCAGTTCATATTCGATTTCATCCCCTTTCTCCACATCGAGGTTATTGATGGAAATGGTGGTGATCCCTGTTCTGCTGGGATTTACCCTAACTGATTTTTCCAATGGGGTGACAGTACCATCTGCACCAATCTTACGAACATGCAAGCTCCGGGCGTCCTCATTGGGTTTGAGCTGGATCTGGATAGAGGAGAAGCTGTCTTTGTTCAGTGCTTGTTGTACCTGTAGACTTTTATACAGCGTCTGGTAAAAAGTATAGCCTTCGGCTTTATCGCCGTTGGTGATATTGAAATCAATGATTTCGCGGTGGAACAGCGTGAAATACGGTACATGGTACATGTTACCGGTGGGTACAGTATGTTTTTGGGCTGTTCTAGACCAGCTATCAGGGAAGCTATTGTCTTGTGCTTTACCGGGTTGGGATAAAGCTATAGCAAATAATACGGTGAGGAGGAATATAAGTCGTTGCATAAGGAAATAAAGATACGTACAGTTCATCAAACCGAGTCGGGTGTTTCTCCGATTTCCTGGATAGCATCTGATTCGTAAATGGCGATTCCCGCTTCTTCTTTTTTGGCAATTTTTTGCATGGCGCTGGCTACAGTAGCGGCTTTGATCCCTCTGTACTTTTTCCATCTTCCTTGGAGCAGGAAGTAAAATAGCTGGATAAGGTATTTACTGATCCATTCTCCAAGGCGGAATTCCTGTCGCTGTCCTATTAGGAAGCTAGGTCGAAATATGGAAGTGGATTTAAATCCAACCCCTTCGATAGCCGCTTCTAGTTGACCTTTGGTGCGCAGATAGAAATTACGGCTGTAAAGATTGGCCCCTATGGACGACATGACAAGGAATTGTTGGACACCATTGGCATGGGCCAGGCGGGCGCATCTTACCGGGATATCAAAATCCACTTTCCGGAAATTCTCCTTGGTGCCCGCTTTTTTGATGGTTGTACCGATACAGCAGAAGAGTACATCGCCCTGTAATAAATTTTTTAATGTTGCTTCATCTTCATAATCCACGATAATACTTTCCAAACCTGGCCTGGAATGGAAGAAGTGCTTGCGGACCAGCACGCGTATATGCGTATAATAACCGTCATGTAGTAGGGCCGAGACGAGGTGTGTACCTGTCAGGCCAGTGGCGCCAATTACAATAGCAGTTTTTTCCATGGAGATTATGTGCTGATGTTAGTAAATCCAGTTTATCTTTGTCAGGATCTAAAGTTAAGTTTTTGAATGCTTAGTTATGCTCATATCTGAAAATGTTCTCCTGAAACCGTATAATACTTTCGGCATCTCTGCTACTGCACGCTATTTTGCTCCTTTTGCCAACAAAGAAGAGCTGGAAGCCCTGCTTTCCGATAGTCGCGTGACCAATCATCCCCGTATGATCCTGGGCGGTGGTAGTAATATCCTGCTGACAAAGGATTATGACGGCACCATGCTGAAGAATGAAATTAAAGGAATTGAAATATTAGGAGAAGATAACGAGCACGTATATGTGAAAGCCGGCGCTGGTGAAAACTGGAATGGCTTTGTACAGTATTGTATCGGTCAGAACCTGGCCGGATTGGAGAATCTTTCCCTGATTCCGGGTAATGTAGGCGCCAGCCCTATGCAGAATATCGGCGCTTATGGTGTGGAAATAAAAGATTGTTTCCATGAGTTGGAAGCCTTCCATTTGCACGACAGAAAAGTAGTGAAATTCGACAACGCAGCCTGCAATTTTGGTTACCGCGAAAGTGTTTTCAAACGCGCTTTCAGAGACCAGTTTGCTATTCTGAATGTGACCTACCGATTGAACAAGGTGCCGCACTTTAATACCAGCTATGGCGCTATAGAAGCGGAACTGGAGCATATGGGGGTGAAAGAACTCTCTATCAGGGCTATTGCAGATGCTGTTATCAATATTCGTACTTCCAAACTGCCTAATCCAGCGGAAATTGGTAATGCCGGTAGTTTCTTTAAGAATCCTTCTATTGATGCAGCGCAATATGATTCCCTGAAGGCAGCGTTTCCGAACCTGGTGGCTTATCCTTTACCAGATCATCATTACAAGCTAGCAGCAGGCTGGCTGATTGAGCAATGTGGCTGGAAAGGTTATCGCAATGGAGATGCAGGGGTACACGCTAAACAATCCCTAGTATTAGTGAACTATGGTGCCGCCAAAGGCGATGCTATCTACCAACTGTCGCAACAGGTAGTAGATAGCGTACAGGAAAAATTTGGTGTAACCTTAGAACGGGAAGTGAATATTATTTAAACTCTAGTTTTAATATGCTGAATAATTTTATCAGCATGTTCGCGGGAGTTTTCTATAAACCATACATGTGTGTCCATTCCGCCACAAACCACGCCAGCAAGGTAAATGCGCGGCATATTGGTTTCCATGGTGAGTGGATTATAAGCAGGATATTTTTTGGCATCGTCTGAAAGGGCGATGCCTGTTTTTTCCAAGAAGTTGAAGTTAGGCTGATAGCCAGTCATCGCAATGACAAAATCGTTTGGAATCGTAACCAATCCTTCTGGCGTATTGATGACTGCTTCATTCTCGCGTACTTCCGCTAAAGAAGATCCAAAATAAGCCTTGATACTACCTTCCTTGATACGGTTCTCAATATCCGGTTTTACCCAGTATTTAACACGTTTTCCGATACTTTCCTCTCGAATCACCATCGTTACTTCCGCACCTCGGCGATAGGTTTCCAACGCTGCGTCTACGGCGCTGTTGTTGGCGCCCACTACCAGCACTTGGCGGGTAGCGTAGAAATGAGGGTCCTTGTAATAGTGGGTTACTTTAGGCAGTTGTTCTCCAGGAATCTGCAGCAAGTTCGGGATATCATAGAAGCCAGTGGCAATAACAACGTGCCTTGCATGATATAATCCTTTAGCGGTATGCACCGTGTATTCTTGACCGTTAGGTTTAATTTCATTTACTTCCTCAAACAGGCGAACATTCAGATGATTGGCGGTAGTAACCCTGCGATAGTATTCCAGGGCTTCCGGCCTGTTGGGTTTAGGATTGATACAAACAAAAGGAATATTACCCACTTCCAATCTTTCCGAAGTAGAGAAAAAAGTCATGTACAACGGGTAATTGTAAAGGGAGTTGGTAAGACAGCCTTTTTCCAGTATGAGGTATGACAATCCTGCTCTTTGGGCTGTCAGGGCGCAAGCTATTCCTATTGGTCCTCCGCCGATGATTACTACGTCGTATGCTGCATCCATATCGATTGATTTATTTTGTTACCCGAGAATGCTGCAAAGATATTTAATCATGAGGAAGAGTAATGTTATTTTAATGCTGCCCGTACTACGCGAAAGAATTCATACCCTTTCATCCGTTGGCTGGACTTCCCGAAGTAAATGGGTCTATATTCGTCTGCACCGCCGTCATAGCTGACTTCCATATTTCTGTTTTGAAAGATATTATTCCATGATCCGGGATAAACGCCGAAATCCCAGGTTTCTCCACCTTTTTCCAGGGAACGGGAGGCCTCATGATAGCCTCTGAACATATCGGGATTATCGATGGCGGCTTTATGAATATACGTCATGATGAGTTGTGTACCGGCGGGATAGCGGCCGATATAGTGAAAGAATTCAGCGATTTCTTTTGCTTTTAGGTTGGAGGTAACGCCTTCCCAGAGAAAAAGTGTTTTGTAATGTTCGCGTTGGAGATGACCGATCATCCCTTCGGAAAGGCTTTGCTGATGGATGTCTATCGGGATATAATCAATAAAAGTTACTTGTTCTGGGAGGATGTTGAATAGTTTTTCTTGTTTATCCAAAATAGATTCTTGGAGATCCACTTCTACAAAATGAACAGGGATAGCCGTTTTCAACCGATGAGCGCGCGTATCTTGTCTTGCATTGATGATAATGATTTGGTTGATACCCTGATTGATGACGGCATCCTGGATCATATCATCAATAAGTCGGGTGCGTGCGATGGCGGCAGTAAAGGCGCCAGGCCAGCGTAATTGTAGAACAGACTTGGTAACTGATCGTAGTACGCCTACATTACAACAGGCAGTAACAGTTTGCATCCAGGTTGGTAGAAATACAGCGGCAAATGGATCGTAGATGATTCTTTTGGTTGCTGGGGCCGTACTTTCAATTGCTCTTGCGAATGCCATAAACAGGGTGGCGCGTCCGCCGTGCATCCAGCTCATAGGGGTATTGCATACATAATGGTTATTGAATAAGTGATTTTGGTGGCCAGTCTTTTGGAATTTATCTTCTGCCGATTCCTTCAGTATTTCAAATGTAAGTAAATGCCATCATATTTCCTTGCAGTATTAATGCAGCCAGAGAATGGTCATTAATGCCCCTGTACTTATAAATGCCCAGAGCAGAATGCCCAATAGTAGCGGTTTCCAGCCGATACCACGCAATACCTCTTTGGTCAGATTAGCACCAATAAGGAATAAAGTCAGGGATAATCCAGTTTTAGCACTGCTCGTGAGTACATGGCTGATATTGCCAAGCGGAAAGAAAGTATTGAGCAACATCGCCAATATAAAGATCCCTATGAACCACGGTATTTTAATTTTGCTGCCGCCATTGCGGAAGAGAAAAGAGGTGATCAGTGCAACAGGAATGATCCACAGTGCACGAGAGAGTTTTATCATCGTCGCTACTTGCAGCGCCTCGTCGCCGTATTTGCTGGCGGCGCCTACAACAGAGCTGGTATCATGAATGGCAATTGCACTCCAAAGGCCGAACTGTGTTTGGCTTAGTTGAAACAAGTGACCTAATACTGGGAAGAGAAAGAGCGCGGCACTATTGAGTAGAAATATGATACCCAGGGATACAGACAATTGTTTTTCATTTGCCTTTACCACCGGGGCGATAGCCGCAATGGCGCTGCCTCCGCAGATGGCGGTACCACTGGAGATTAGGTGTCCGGTATGTTTGTCAATTCCAAGTATTTTGGTAAGTCCCCATCCTAGTAAGAGTGTACAAGTAATAGAAGCAATGGTAAGTAGGAATCCTTCCTTCCCTGCTTTGAGGGCGCTATGTGCGTTCATGCCGAAGCCTAACCCAATAACAGACAATTGCAGCAGCCAATGGGTGAGTTTCCCCGTTGTGCGGGCAAAAGGATTGCCAATGGTTTGTGCCAATATAATACCCAGTAGCAATGCAAATGGAGGAGATACCACTGGCAGTAGTGTGGCTGCTGCAGCGGTGATAAACAACGTTTTGCTAATGGCTGGTTGCTGTAATGTGCGGGTACTGGTGTGCTGTTGTTGCATGATCTGAACTATTGATTTACAGTGCAAAGTTCAGTGCAAACAAGGCCGGAGTCAAATCTTTAAAAGTAATTACTCATAACTAAAAGTTATGAGGTTAATCAACGGAAACTATAAATGAATTGAATTTTTTGCAGAAGTCTTCTTTGAGATAAGCATCAATTCCAGGTAGGAAATTAACGGCAAACCCGCGCTGTAAGCGGCGAGGAGAGGAACCTTCCATCGTCAATGGGCGAGAGTGAAGTATGCCGATCAACTGATTACCTTGGCAAACAAGGGCCAGGCGGTAAGAGGGACTCGGGTCATCAATACCACTTTCATAATTATAGAACAGGGCGTAAGGTTTGAGTGTACTGTCGGCCTCCAGTTGGAAGTTGTGGATAAATGGTTGTAAGCTGGATAGGCTATAATCCTTATGCTGATTGAGGTAGTTGACTGCGGCTACTTCAATGATGGTACCTTGGCGGATACTTTTCTGTTCTGTAAATCCGTCGATGGTAGCCCACATTTTATCGCCATTGGTGGATACTGGCAATTTAATATCTGTGAGCAGGGTACCGGCAGGAACGCCATTTACTACTAGTTTACGGCCTTTATGGAACAGTGGTTGACGGTATTCGTCTGCAGTGATATCTATATCAATATTTACCGGATACCAGCCTTTGCGGATAGAGGCACAGCGTACCGGCACATAATCGAGTAAGGAAGCAATAGGTGTACCATCTGGTTTCGACCTGACAGTGGCGGAGCCGCTGATACGTTCGCCCACAATAGGTTTGGAAGATTTGGTAGCAGTTTTTTGGGGAGTATCGAACTGAGTAGAATCTAATGCACGATTGTAGGTAGACCCGCTTTTATTATTGCAGGCAACTAGTACTATGGCGCAAAACACAACAATGATTTTCTTCATAAGTCACACATATACAGGCGACTAAGATAAAGAAAAAAGCTATACCCGGAAGCGCATTACTTCATGGAATATAACAGTTGGCCTTCCTGCCTGATTTCCTCGATTTCATTGAGGCTGGAGAAGGGGTCTAGCGGGGACCATGCATGCGCAATGAGGAGTTGTGTTTCTTTGCCAGCGAGTTTTTGTTGCAGGGTGGTAGCAGTGAGCCCGTGGTTATTTTTAGGAGATATAAAGTAGATTTTAGGATCGTTCTTCAGGTGTACTACGATGCCGGGAGAGGCTTCAATGACTGTTTCCACGATGGCCAAGCGGTTAGCGCATTTATTACGTGATACTGAGCGGGCGCCGGGAATCCCGGACACGAGTAAAACAACGATTAGCACTCCTGCTAAGAGCAGGCCGGCAACGCCTTTGGTGGAATTACGTGTAGTCATGGTCGTAGGCATCAGGTTTAGTAGTATAGGTCTGGCTACAAATTAGAGAATATTCCCGAATAAAAAATCCCCTCCTTGTGGGAGGGGATGTAATATATTTGATTAATTTTTCTTGTTTTCTTCTTCGTCTTCCCACTCATCTTCGTCCCAGTCTTCGTCTTCCCAATCTTCATCTTCGTCTTCATCGATCAGTAGACTGGCCGGGGAACCTGGTTCCACCTGGTTATTCCGCCAGTAGGATACGATTTCGTTGGCTTTCAACTGAACGGGATCGAACGACTGGATAGGCTTGCCATCGAGTAACACTTCTGTATCAAGGGCAGATTTGATGGTATTAAAGCATTCTTCCAGGACGCTGATGGTTTCCGGTGTATTGCGAAGCGCGCTATAAGATAGACGGATCGCATCAAAAGGGCCGCTGTTATGGAATACTTCCTCGCCGTTTTGCATAGGAAAAAGCCATACCAGTACATCATCGCCAGTTTCTTCAGTGTTCAGGATGCCGAAAAAGTCATCTAGCTGTTCAAACCCAAGTGGGGCCAGCTTTTCAAACGCCATATTGCGAGGAGAGAATTTGGGATGGGTATCTCCTGTAATCAGGAACAGGTCACCAAATCCGGGTTTCGTTTTAGTAAAACGGAAGTCAATGAGGATATCATTTTCCATTGAAAGGCATTGTAGTTTATTGCTGTAATTTAAAGGAATAATCGGAATAACAAGGGCAAATTATATCAATGGCATGAGATAGAAAGTTATGCTAATGTTATGTAATAGGTGTTAAGATATAATTTAGATCAAAATAATAAAGCTGTATCAAAAAACAAGAAAATGGCGTGACGTCTGCGACGTCACGCCATTTTCTTGTTTTTTGTGGCCACTGCCCAGCGGGCAGGGGCCACAGACAGTTTGAGTTTAGATATTCCTATTACATGAAATGGTAGCGAACGAATGCTTCCATAGCGGCATACTGTTGCAGACCCAACTTATCATATAGGCTTGCGGTATTGGCGTTACGGTCTTCTGCACGCTCCCAGAATTCGCGGCTATCAGTACCTTGGAAAGGCACCACGTCTTTCTGGCTTTGGTGGATGAAGATACCCAGACGTTTTTGGTATACTTGGTCAGGGCTCATTGGAACAGCCATTTCGATTTCATGGATTTCCCATTCTTGCCATGCGCCCTTGTACAGCCAAACCCAGCAATCTTTAGCCCAGTCGTCGTTTTTCACGATTTCCAGCGCAGCGAAGATGATATCCAGACATACTTTGTGGGTACCGTGTGGATCGGCCAGGTCGCCAGCGCAATAGATCTGGTGAGGTTTGATTTCACGGAGCAGATCTACTGTCAGTTTCACGTCTTCAGGACCCATTGGTTTCTTTTCTACCAGACCGGTTTCATAGAAAGGCAGGTTCATGAAATGTTCATTACCTTCTGCGATACCTACATAGCGGCAAGTAGCTTTTGCTTCGCAACGGCGGATCAGTCCTTTGATGGAGCGGATTTCCGGAGTATCCTTCTGGCTTGGCTTTTTGTGGTTGATAAACGCTTTAGCGTCGGCCATGATTTGGGTACTCTTGCTACCATCGATATCGAACATATTTTCGAAACCTACGGCGAAATCTACGAAGCGCAGTAAGAATTCGTCTGTAACAGCGATGTTACCGGAAGTTTGGTAAGCTACGTGTACATCGTGGCCTTGCTCGTGCAGGCGGATGAAGGTACCACCCATAGAGATGATATCATCGTCCGGATGCGGAGAGAAGATGAGTGCACGTTTTTTAGCTGGTTCAGAGCGTTCCGGATGCTTAGGCAATTGTTGGCCTGGTTTACCGCCGGGCCATCCAGTGATGGTATCGCGGATAGCGTTGAATTCTTTAATATTCAGCTCATAGGCAGAACCGTATTGTACAATGAGGTCGTTCAGACCATTCTCATTGTAGTCTTTATCGGTCAGCATGAGGATAGGCTTGTTCAGTTTCAGTGCGAGGCCGGTCACGGCTTTGCGGGTCAGACCTGGTGTCCATTCGCAATCGCCGGTGAGCCATGGCTCTTTGAAACGGGTGAGGTCAGCGGCTGCCTGCTCATCGATGATGAATTTGCAGTTAGCATGCTGTTGCAGGAGAGACGCAGGTACTTGATCCGTGCTATGTCCTTCTACAGAACGGCAAACGATTTTCGCCTTGTGAGAGCCCCAGGCCATCAGCAATACGCGTTTAGCCTTCATAATGGAGCCGATACCCATGGTGATAGCCAGACGAGGCACCTGGCTCATATTTGGAAACTCGTAGGCATTTGCCAGGCGAGTGCTGTTGTCCAGGGTGATCAGACGGGTGTGGGAATTAATATTGGAGCCTGGTTCATTGAAACCGATATGCCCGTTGTTACCGATACCCAGGATTTGGATATCAATACCACCAGCAGCTTCAATGGCGCGGTCGTATTCTTCGCAATATTTCTTGATCTGCTCTTTAGGAATAGTACCGTCTGGCACGTGGCAGTTTCCTTCCGGAATGTCCACATGATTAAAGAGATGTTCTTTCATAAAGCGGTTGTAGCTCTGAAGCGCATCTGGCTCTATTGGGTAGTATTCATCCAGGTTAAACGAAATAACATTTTTGAAGCTCAGCCCTTCTTCTTTGTGCAGGCGTACAAGTTCGGCATAGAGGTATTTGGGAGTGGAGCCTGTCGCCAGTCCTAATACACATTTTTGATTGGCAGCCTGACGCTCGCGAATCAACGCAGCGATTTCCTGAGCAACTGCTTTGGAACCCTCTTTGGCAGAGGAATGAATTTCCACAGCAATTTGTTCAAAGCTGTCGATCAGTTCGATTTCCTGATGATTAATCGTCATTTGTTAAACGTTTTTGATTAGATGCGGTTTAAAAACGAGCCGGAAAATTAAAAAAAATACTGCTAATCTGTATGAATTTTTAGCACTTATTTAATCAAAAATTCTTTTTGCTGATCAGAACCTTTTCCCGAAGATTTCCGTTAATATAACTGATTGTCTTTCGAGAATGCTTTTTTCATAATATAAATTGGTGTAGGAGTCAACAAACAAAAAACCGTCCGGTATTACCAGACGGTTTTTTATTTGAGAATATCTTATCAATTGATAATCATTTCATCTATGAATAACCAAGCGGGATTGCCGGCTCCTTCGCCTCCAGCCGGAATAGTTCCGAACCGTTTGGCTTCCATCTTCACAAACTTCGCACGTACGGGAGCAAAATTGCCTCTTACCTGGTTAATACCGGTTTGATTAAAGGCAGACTGCTTGTAAACTTCCTTATATTGTTTCCCATCTTCAGAAACAGAGAAGACTACCTCTTTAGGCGGATAGATCCAGTTTGTTTTAATGTTAAGGGTATTAGTTCCTACTTGACTGATATCCTGGATGCTATCCAGTTCTACCACTGCTACCAGGTCATCATTCTTGTAACCAAACCATTGGTTATCATTGAAAGAGGAAATTCCTTCGATACCATTTACCAGTGCGAAGTTGCTACCTGGGTTATAGGCTTGATCTGGCTGTGCATTCAGGGTAACTTTTTTACCCAGCCCTTTATGGAAAAGGAAATGCTGGTTATATTCATTACCGAATGGTTTACCATCCTGGAATACTTGCGCGCGAACAGTGCTGGTTTTCAGGATTTGTACGGGCGCAGTATAGGCGGTTGACTGTGGCGAAGGAGCAGTGCTGTCTGTCGTAAAATATATCTTACCACCATCCAACTTCGCGTCCAGCTTCACTTCTACACCACCTTTGTGGTTATCGTCTACATTGCCGGTTACTTCAAAAACATGCTTAGCATAGTTTACCTTTTTCAGGTCTAGGCGTTTAACATGGAGTTTAAGTCTTTCCAGGAAATTATTGTAATCACGTTTTTCAGGCTGGCTCCAAAGTACTTCTGCCAGGGCTGTTGCACGTGGATATACCATGTATTCCATATGGCCGGTGCTGCCGATATATTCTGACCAAAGGTTCGCCTGGGCGCCTTTGATGTATTTTGCTTCTTCCGCAGTCAGTTCTTTTGGAATCGGTTCGAACTCATATACCTTGCTCACTGGGGTAAAACCGCCGATGGCCAAGGGTTCTGTCTTGCCTTTAGACTGATAATGATCAAAATAAACATGAGAGCCTGGTGTCATGATCACATCATGATGTTGTTTGGCAGCAGCGATACCCCCTTCGATACCTCTCCAGCTCATCACTGTAGCGTTAGGAGCCAATCCGCCTTCCAGGATTTCATCCCATCCGATGATCTGACGGCCTTTGCTGTTCAGGTATTTTTCCATGCGCTGGATAAAGTAGCTCTGGAGGGCATGTTCATCTTTAAGTCCCAATGATTTGATGCGTGCCTGGCACTTAGGACATTTCTGCCAACGTACCTTAGGGCATTCGTCGCCACCAATGTGGATATACTTGCTAGGGAACAGTGGCAGTATTTCATCCATCACCCCTTCCAGGAAAGTGAATACGCTGTCGTTGCCCGCACAGTAAACATCATCCAGTACGCCCCAACGGGTGCCTACTTCGTATGGTCCGCCGGTGCAGCCCAGGTTAGGATAAGCCGCCAATGCAGCCAGGGCGTGACCTGGCATTTCGATTTCCGGAATAACAGTCACGAAATGTTCAGCAGCATATTTTACTACCTCTTTTACTTCTTCTTGTGTATAGAAGCCACCGTAAGGTTTACCATCGTATTTGCCATCATTATAATGGCCAGCCATGGTTTCTTTACGTTTGGAGGCTACTTCTTGCAAGCGTGGATAACGTTTGATTTCAATGCGCCATCCCTGGTCGTCGGTGAGATGCCAGTGGAAGGTATTGAATTTATGCATCGCCATGAGGTCGATGTATTTTTTGATGAATTCCACCGGGAAGAAGTGGCGGGATACATCCAGGTGCAAGCCGCGATAGGCAAAGCGTGGGTAATCTTTGATGTCGGCGCCTGGAATGTACATTTCGCTGGCTTTTTCCACTGGTAGCAGTTGGATCAGCGTCTGCACACCGTAGAAAGTACCCGCAGGTGTGTTACCGTTGATGGTAACAGTCTTATTGTTTACATCCAGCGTATAGCCTTCCGCGTGAGTGGTATCGGCTGCGCTGTGAAGGATGATAGCGTTGTTATCTCCTTGTGCGGCGATCTGTAATTCATAGCCGGAGAGTTCTTTCAGCCAACTGTTGAACAGTGCTGCTGTTTGTTTGTCGGCCTCATTGGAGGCAACGATTACAGTACGTTTATTCAGCAGGAAGGAATCTGCTTTTTCCTGTACGCTTACTGGCATAGGGATGATACTCACCTTACCTTTAGGAATACTGTTGTTGCCCGTGTTTCCGCAACTGAACAGGCCCAGTATGGCCAACGAGAGGCCCAAGTGGGATAGTTTTTTTAAAATCATATCGTGTTTTATAATTTACTTTATAATGATGTCAGCCATCACCGGACGGTGGTCGGAAGCCATTCTCTCATCAATCACCTCTGCGGTTCCGCCTTTCCAGGTTTTAGGTGCATGTATCATAATATAATCCAGCTTGATAGACGGTTTATCCGATGGAAAGCTAGGACCCGCGTTGGTAGTGATATCGGTGAAGAATTGTTTGAACTCACCGATTTCGTTGGTATTAGGTTCCGCATTGAAATCGCCGGCAATGATGACTGGATACTTGCTTTTGCTGAAGAAGCTAATGAGTTGTTTGGCTTCTTGGATACGCCAGGTATCTTCATCTTCTACATCCAGGTGCGTGCTGGCAAATTGTATCATTTTTTTACCAGGCAGCTCCGCGGTGATAATGCCGGTTGCTCTGGGTTCTTTACCGTCTCCCACTGTCATCTGCAATGTTTGTGCAGATTTGATAGGATATTTAGAGAGAATGCCAGTACCATAACCACCACCATCATACCACATAGAGCGACCGAAGTAACAATACATGCCGGTTAATCTCGCCAATTCTTTCAATTGATCAATTTTTCCAGTACGACTGGTTACGCTGTCTATTTCCTGGAGCGCTACCAGATCAGGATGCGCGTTGTTAATCACTTTTGCAATGGCCGCTAAGTCGATCTCATTTTTCATATTGGCGCCATGATGCGTATTGTAAGTGAGTACTTTTATTTTATGTTGTGCGGATGCCTTGAAACCCAGTGTCAGGGCGGTAACTGCGATAAATATCTTTTTCATCAATGATTATTTAAAAGCTTCCATAACCGGACGACCAATCCATACCTGTGGTGTTTTCAGACCGAAAATCCATGCGATTGTAGCAGCGGTATCATAAGTCATGATACTGGATTTCAGTTGATTGTTTTTGCGTACCCCTGGTCCTCTCATGATCCATGGAATCTGCATTTCCTCCATCGTTTTACCACCATGTCCTTTTTTGATACCACCATGATCCGCTGTGAGGAGGATGATGGAGTTATCCCACATGCCCGCATCTTTTATGGCTTGCAGGATTTGACCTAGCAATGCATCGTTTTTCTTCACCTGATCGTAATATTCAGGTGTGTTATGACCGATATTGTGTCCTACGCCATCAGGTTGGTCGAAATGGATGAAGAGGAAATCTGGTTTTTTCGCTTTAATATAATCAATCGCTGCTGTGGTTGCAAGGGAATCATTGTCGTGCGTACCAACTTCTTTATTAACGGCAGCTTTAGGGAAAAGATAACCGATACCTGCCCAGCTATAGATGACACCAATTTCCGCATTAGGCTTTTGTTCGCGCAGGATGGTATAGATAGAAGGGAACATGCCGTATTTATCGAGTACGCGGGAAGGTAATTCCGGTTTTTTGCTGTCCCACTCCGTATATCCGTGGAGTTCAGGACCGGCGCCCATTACCATGGATGCCCAGTTTACAGCACTGGAGGAAGGGAGCACACTTCTCGCTTCTAATGTCCAGGAGCCGTCTTGCATCATTTGTTTCATGTTTGGGTTGTCGGCTTTCGGAAAGGAGTAGGCGCCGAAGCCGTCCATACCGATGAGAATAACGTGGCGTACACCTTTGATCTGGGCGCTGGAATAGAGTCCGCCCAACAGCATGGCTGCTGCAAGGATGAGCTTTTTCATGGTTGTTCACTTTTAACTTTAACTGAATACTAGCAATGCCGATAGTTGGCGAATAGCGAAAATACTTTATTAATGTATTTCTGTCAATGCTTTTTCCGCAGTTTCGCGTATTAATTGCACTTCTTTTTCTTGTGTATCAGAGATGCCATATTCAGGTACGCCAGGGATTCCACCCATGCTAACATTAGGGTTGCGATAGACCATTTTGCTATCAGTATAGGCTTTTGCGGAGGTATGGAATTCCAATACGCCCGTTGTTTTAACAAGTTGCGCAATGTTGGTACTACGTACGCCGGAACCGGCCATGATAGCGATTCTATCATTAGCGCGAATAACAAGTTCCTTCAGCAATTCAGTGCCTTCCACCGCAGTATTCCTGCATCCGGAAGTGAGAATACGTTCGCAGCCAGTGGATATGATGTCTTCCAAAGCCTCAAACGGGTTATCGGTCATATCGAAAGCTCTGTGGAAAGTAACGCCCATAGGAGCAGCGAGTTCCACTAATTCTTTGGTTCTTTTCTTATCTACTCTGCCGTCTGGGGTCAGGATACCGATTACGACGCCATTACAACCCAATTGTTTGCACAGGGTGATATCACGTTTCATGGTTTCAAACTCGATATCAGAATAGAGGAAATCTCCGCCACGAGGGCGAATAATGGGATAGATAGGTATTTTGACAGATTCGCGTGCCAGGGCAATAGTGCCATAGCTAGGTGTGGTGCCGCCTTCTAGGAGGTTATCGCAGAGTTCTATTCTGGTAGCGCCACCTTTTTCTGCTGCGATGCAGGAGGTGACGGAGCCGGCGCATATTTCAAGGGTAAGCATAAATATTATTTTTATTTTTTTACTGCTTTATCGCGAAGGTAAACCAGCCGCCAGCGGCTGGTTTACCTGGGGAGAAGCAACTATTTAAAATAAGATTTACCGTTAATCAACACATTGTTCTGTTCCTTATTAAGAACAGCGTAACTGAAGCCTGGTTGCAGGCAATATGCGCCTACTTCGCCTTTTTTATTCAGGGCGAGGAAACCTACTTGAATTTCTTTTGCTTTAGACGGGCTGCGTTTTACGATGCGGTTTACTGCCTCTTTGCAGGCTGCCTCTGGTGGATATCCTTGGCGCATGAGTTCCACAACGAGGTGGCTTCCCACGATTTTAATCACTTCTTCACCAACGCCAGTGCTGGTAGCAGCACCAATTTCGTTATCTACGTATAGACCTGCTCCGATAATAGGGGAGTCGCCCACGCGGCCATGCAATTTGAAAGCCATACCAGAAGTGGTGCAGGCGCCGGAGAGGTTGCCCTCCACATCCATGGCTATCATACCAATTGTATCATGGTTATATACGTTACCAGGTAGCATCAACGGGTTGAAAGCCGTTGCGCCAGCAGGGTTGCCATCGTATGATTTGTTTTCGATATTCATGACAGGCTTGTATTCTGATTTCTTCAGCCATTCTTTCCAGGCTTTTTCAGATTCAGGCGTCAGCAGGTTTTCTTTTTGGAAACCGTTTGCCAGCGCGAATTGCAAAGCGCCATCACCAACGAGCATAACGTGTGGCGTTTTTTCCATCACCAGTCGAGCAACAGAAATAGCATGGGTCACATGTTCCAATGCAGCCACAGATCCGGCGTTGCCGAGTTCGTCCATGATGCAGGCATCCAGGGTAACACGGCCATCTCTGTCTGGGAATCCGGAATAACCAACGGTATGGTTATTGGGGTCTGCTTCAGGAACGCGAACACCGGCTTCCACTGCATCGAGGGCGCGGCCGCCTTTTTTCAGAATGTCCCATGCCGCGGAGTTGGCAGCGCGACCGAAGTCCCACGTGGAAACCACAATAGGCTTACCTTTCACGAGGTTTTTCTTCCCTTGTGCATCTGCTGCAGAAGCGATGCTGTCTAAAGAGAAAACAGCGGCGCCGAGGGCCGCTGTTTTCAGAAAACTTCTTCTATCTTTCATTCATGAATAGTTTTTAATCTTTCATTTCCCAAGCCAGAGCACTGGCGCCCAGAATAGCAGCATCACTTTCCTTCAATTCTGAGAACAGCAATTTAACTTTATTCTGGAATATAGGGAGCACATTATTTTCCATGTGTACGCGCACTGGTTTCATGAGTAGATCGCCGGCTTTCGTCAGGCCTCCGAACAAAATGATAGCTTCAGGGCTAGAGAACATCACAAAGTTGGCCAATGCTTCACCGAGGATTTTTCCGGTGTATTCATAAACCTCTTTTGCCAGCGGATCATTTTTTATCGCAGCCTCATAGATCATTTTGGAAGTGATTTCTTCCAGCGGATACTGGCGCAGCGAGCTTTCTGCATCTGGGCGGGTACTGAGGAATTCTTTTGCCGTATTGCACACACCTGTAGCAGAAGCGTAAGACTCCAAGGAGCCGCGCATGCCGGTTCCTGGATGGAGGCGACCACCAGGTTGTACGATACAGTGACCAAGTTCGCCAGCGAATCCATCATGACCATAGATCAGTTGACCGTTGGCCACGATACCGCTACCAACACCTGTTCCCAGAGTGATCATGATAAAGTCTTTCATTCCTCTGGCAGCGCCATAGGTCATTTCACCTATGGCGGCTGCGTTTGCATCGTTGGTCAGCACTGTGGGCAGGCCGAAGCGCTGTTCCAGCAGGTTAGCCAGTGGTACGATACCGCGCCAGGAAAGGTTTGGCGCATATTCGATATTGCCGGTATAGAAGTTACCGTTAGGCGCACCTACACCGATACCTCTTATATTTTCTGCGCCGCCAGCCTGTTCAATCAGAATGCTCAGGTGGCCGTGAAGTTCCGTTAAGAAATCCTCTACGTTGTCATGGCTTTTGGTTGACATCTTTCCATCACTCAAAATATTTCCTCTTCGATCTACGATGCCGAAAACTGTGTTTGTCCCTCCGATATCAATGCCCACCGCTAGTTGCTGACTCATAATCAATTCCTTGAGATTTTAATATGTTTTTAACTCTGAATGCAAAGAACGCGAGATATGCGAAGCATATGCCCGGGATAATGTAGGAATAATGGATACCGATAGCAGGAATATCTGCCAGACCACCTTGAACAGGAGGAACGAGGGAACCACCGAGGATCATCATGATCAGGAAAGCAGAACCTTGTCCGGTATATTTTCCAAGACCGCCGATAGACAGTGCGAAGATGCTTGGCCACATTACGGAGCAGAACAGACCGCCGCTGAGGAAAGCGAAAGTAGCCAGTGGACCGCTGGTGGTCAGACCGATCACTACCGCGAGGATACCCAGTAAACCGAAGATCATCAGGGTTTTAGCTGGTTTATCCTGACCTGCGAAGAAGCCCAAGATCTGGATAGCGATGCAGATCGCATAAGGATACAGTTCTTTTACTTCGTTGCCTTTGAGGACGTTAGCGCCCAGTACTACACCATAAGCGACGAAAGGAACAACTACGCAAAGTATCTTACGGGTAGTTTTGGAAACATTGAATACGCTGATAGCGCCTGTCCAGCGGCCGATCATCATAGAACCCCAGAACAGGGAAACATAAGGGTCCAGTTGAGATTCCGCGAGGCCTTCCGGCGTGAGGAAACCCGGATGTTTCAGTAATGCGCCGAGATTGGAGGCGATGGTTACTTCCACACCTACATAAATGAAGATAGCCAGCATACCCAGTGTGAGCTGTGGATATTTCATAGCGCCCCAGCCTTCCGCATTTTTCTGGGAAGACAGTTTGGCAACGAACAGAATACCAATGATACCCACGATACCCGTGATAAACAGAGGCAGTTCCATTTTGAGCCAGAGGCCCAGGAGTATAAGGATGAACATCAGTGAGATACCGATGATCGCCTTGGTTGCTTTAGGAGAAGATTCGAAAGCCTCGTTGGCATCTGTATTTTCAGGCATTTTTACAAATGCGAAGATTGCAGCAGCTACTAGGAACAGTATGATCAGCATGATATACAGCGTATTGATTTTGCTGATATCAGTGCTTACCTCGCCACCTTTAGCGCCACCGAAGAGCAGCATACTAACGATGATTGGTCCGATGGTAGTACCGAAAGAGTTGATACCACCTGCGAGATTGAGGCGGTGGGAGCCTTTCGCCGGATCACCGAGGAGGATAGCGAATGGATTGGCCGCTGTTTGTTGCAGAGAGAAGCCCAGTGCCACGATGAACAATGCCATGAGGATCAGGCCAAAGTAACCGAAAGTGGCTGTCTGCTGGAAGTCTGTCTGCAGAACACCTAATACTTTTTCCAGGTTATCTTTTTTAAATGTACCTGCGTATTCTTTGCCATTGGAGGTGAAACCACCGGGAACAGAAGCCAGGAGATTGGCGTTGCTGGTGTATTTCGCGCCATTTTCGTTATTGGCGATCAGCAGAGAATAAGTGTCTTTTTCTTTTTCGCGACGGATTTTTATTGCGCGATCAGAAGTTTGTAATTGTTGTTCTGGTTGGAAACCGCTGATATCCTTTACAGTTTCCGAGATGGGAACGATTCTCTCCTTGTTAATACAAGGGATCATGATAGCAGAGCCGAGTACAGAAATCAATAAACCGTAAATAATACCCTTCTTGTAACCGATCTTATTGAGGATGTCTACCTTTCTTGCCGCGGATGCCAGATAGAGAATCAGGGAACCGATAAAGTAGGCACTATAGAAAGAGAAGTCGATCAGTTGAGATTCAAGCTGGGTCAGGTTAAAGTGAGATTTGCAGAACGGGATAAATATACTATTGGATGCAGCCAAGAAGCCCCAAAAAAAGAACACTAAAATTAGCACAAAGAAAGAAGGGTGCGTACTTTGCGCCCCTTGCCGTGATTGCTGAGACATAAACGTGTTAAGTTACAGTGAATTTTTGCCGGATAAATGTATAAATATTTTTTTATCATTTTCTAAAAAACCGGATAAACGCTTGTGTTTTTTTTCGGAGATAAAACGTTTTAGCTAAGATATTTATGAAATATAGAAACTGTTTCTTATGTTCGCAAATACTTTAAAACAATCTACTCAGCTTATGTCGAACCAAACAGTAACAATGGAAGTACCCGCGAAGAAGGCAGGGTATGGGCAGGCAATGGCTATTATGTCCATGCTGTTCTTCATCTTTGGATTTGTGACCTGGTTAAATGGTACACTGATCCAATTTTTTCAGATTGTTTGTGAGCTTAATGTATCACAGGCGCTGCTGGTAACTTTCGCTTTCTTCCTGGCGTATTTCTTTCTTTCACTCCCTTCATCCTGGATATTGGAAAAGACAGGCTTTAAAAATGGTATGTCATTGGGCCTGGGTATCATAGCTATTGGTTCTCTTGTATTTATACCTGCTGCTAATGCCCGTAGTTATGCGATGTTCCTGACTGGATTATTCATTCAGGGCGGTGGACTGGCATTGTTGCAGACAGCTTCCAATCCTTATGCCAGTATCATTGGGCCAAAGGAGAGTGCTGCAAAAAGAATCAGTATTCTGGGTATCTGTAATAAGACCGCAGGGGCTTTGGCGCCGTTGATCCTGGGTACGATTGTATTGGCGGGAGCGGATGAGCTGAAGGCTAAAATTGCTGCTACCACCGACATTACCGCTAAAAACGCGCTGCTGGATAGTCTGGCTTCCCGTGTAATTGGTCCTTATACTGTAATGGCAGTAGTGTTGGTAATCCTGGCGTTCTTATTGAAACGTTCCGGCTTACCTGAAATTGATACCAATGAAGAAGACGCGGAAACGGCTGCGGGTACTACTGGAAAAACCAATGTGTTCCAGTTCCCTCACCTGTTGCTCGGGGTACTTTGCATCTTCGTTTATGTAGGTGTGGAAGTAATGGCAGGAGACGTAATCGGCACCTATGGCCACTCTATGGGCTTTGGTGTAGATCAGACGCGTTATTTTACCACTTTCACCCTGGTGGCTATGATGGTGGGATATGTAGTTGGCATTATCACTATTCCTAAAGTGATCAGTGGTAAAACAGGGTTACAGATATCTGCTGTATTGGGTATTGTATTTACTGTGTTGGCCTATTTTAAAACAGGCTTTTCTTCCGTGACTTGCATTGCCCTGCTGGGATTGGCGAATGCCTTGATGTGGCCTGCTATCTTCCCAATGGCCATTGATGGTCTGGGTCGTTTTACCAAAACGGGTGCTGCATTACTGGTAATGGGTATCGTAGGTGGAGGTGTACTGCCACAGATTTATAGTGGTATGTTCAACCAGGAAAGTATGTTCAGCTTCCTGTACAGCGCCAATATCGATTTCAGACATGCCTTCCTGTATTGCATGCTGCCATGTTACCTGTACATATTATTTTATGCTGTAATAGGGTATAAGGTGGGTAAAAAATAACCATCCTCACTCCCTGAAATAGATACTTGATAAGGAACAAAGCGATTTGAAGAAATAATTTACTTCAAATTTCTTTGTTCCTTGTTTTTTATTCACTTATTTTAGGCGTAAATTTTACGTTTAATTTACTTGCTGGAATGATACAAAAAACAAAAGAGCAATTCATCGAACTGTTTCAGAAAGAGCCAATAATTGTAGTTTCCCCGGGAAGAATCAATCTGATAGGTGAGCATACAGATTATAACGACGGGTTTGTATTACCCGCAGCCATTGATAAGAAGATTGTTTATGCTGTTGCTCCGAATGGTACCAACCAGTGTAATGTACATGCGGTCTTTACCAAAGAAACGGTTTCTTTCTCCTTAAATGCGGTAGTACCTACGCCAGGATGGATTAATTATATCATGGGAGTGGTCGCTCAGCTCCAGGAAAGGGGGCTGAAAGTAGAAGGCTTTGATTGCGTACTGGCAGGAGATATTCCTGTGGGCGCAGGTCTTTCCTCTTCTGCGGCAGTGGAAGGAGGACTGGTAGCAGCGCTGGATAAATTATTCGGCTATAACCTTTCCCGCATGGACATGGCGTTGATAGGTCAGAAGGCCGAGCATACCTTTCCAGGTGTGAAATGTGGTATCATGGACCAGTTTGCGAACCTACACGGTAAAAAAGATCAGGTAATCAGGCTGGATTGCCGGAGTCTCTCTTACGAATATTTTCCATTCGAATTCCCAGGTTATAAGGTAGTACTGTGTAATTCCATGGTACATCATTCCTTGGCATCTTCTGAATATAATGTACGCCGTCAGCAGTGTGAAACTGGTGTGAAAGCAATTCAGCGCCTGCATCCGGAAGTGAAATCCCTCCGAGATGCCACTATGGCAATGCTGGATGAAGTAAAAGCAGAACTGCCAGGCAAAGTATATGATCGTTGTGTATATGTGATTGATGAGATTCGTCGGGTGCAGGAAGCCACTGGCTTATTGCAGCAAGGAAAGCTGAATGAATTCGGCAAGCTGATGTACGAAACCCACGAAGGACTTTCCAAATTATACGAAGTAAGTTGTCCGGAACTAGATTTCCTGGTATCCCTGGCCAGCGAAAGAGAGGAAGTAGCGGGTGCACGCGTGATGGGTGGCGGATTTGGTGGTTGTACCATCAACCTCGTTGCAGCGGATAAAGTAGAAGAATATACTGCGTTTGTACGTTCCCGTTATTCTTCGAAGTATCACAAAGAACCAGAAATTTATGTTACCACCATTGAAAATGGTGTAACAGTTTTATAGTTTAATTGCAAGCTGACAGGAACCGCCTTTTAAGGCGGTTTTTTTGTTTTCAAGAGGAATATATTTCAATGCTGTTGGATTGATTTATTTATATTTGGCTAGTATTCTGTATTAAAAAATACCTATGAGATTTGTAAATTTATTGTTGTTAATCCTTGTTATAGCAACTGTTTCCGCGAGTGCACAAACCATTCAAAACATTCCTAATCCCATAGATGTAACCAGTAATGGACGGGATTATTATGTGAATAAGCCGATTCCTGGATGGACGCGGGATTCCGAAGGGCCGGATTATATTCTTCTGCATGAAGCATACACGAATGTATTATTGGAAGATCATCATGTAATGGGAAAAATATCAGCTATAAGAGGAAATCCTGGTGCATTTAATAGGAAGGTTACTCTTGAAGTTAATACAGCATCGGCCTACAATGGAAATCAGGGGACAATATTATGTTATAATGAATTTGCTTCACTGGTACTACTGACTCACGCAGGTAAACGATATATAGCAGTTGAACTGGCTAACAGTTCTACCTTATCCGATATTTCTTTTACAGGATATGCCAAAAATGAAACATTGGCGATAGCGTATGGTAATACCGTTTCTGATGTGCAACCGTTTAACAAGACGACGCCTATTTATTTTCCACAATCTGTTTCGATTGGAAAGTATACCGAGTCTCCGGCACCAGCAAGCCTGAGTATTTCAGGCGGCCCTATATGGAGTATGAATTATTGGATGAAAGCAATCAAATTAACTGAAAGCAACGCGATGGAGTTTGCTGGTGAAACTAATTCCTATGGCATAGGTGCCGCTGGCCCTAACTTATACTTCTTTACCACTAATCCACAGGGACAGGGCTATGTAAAATATTACCAAATCGTGAATGGTGAAGGTGAAGTTGGGATGGGAATGGACCCTGTGGCTGGTTACAAGCTCCTGGTAAATGGTACTTTAGGTGCTACCAAGATAAAAGTAAAACAAGGCAACTGGTCTGATTTTGTGTTCCAGGATAATTATCAACTGCCATCCCTGGCAGAGGTGGAAGCATACGTTCGTGAGCACAAGCATCTCCCCAATATTCCAACAGAAAAAGAAGTAGTGGAAAATGGTATTGATGTGGGAGATATGAATAAAAAACTGCTGCAAAAAATTGAGGAAATGACGCTGTATATGATTGAGATGAAGAAAGATAATGAGCAGTTGAAAGCAAGAGTGGAGGTGTTGGAAGGGAAGAAGAAGTAGATTATATGTAAATAGATATAATTATTGAACGAAGTTTAAAATTATATCTATTTGCATATAATTTTAAAAAAGCAGGTTTTAAGTATTTTTACGGAAAACCTGCTTTTTTATGAAATATTTGGCAGAACTAGTAAAACAAAAGCGCAAGGAGACAGGGTTAAATCAGATAGACTTTGCTGATCGTGCTGGGGTAGCACTTACGGTTATACGAAAGATAGAACAGGGAAAAACAGATTTACAATTAGAGAAAGTAATTCAAGTTTTGCGCATGTTTGGATACAAAATGGTCCCTATTCACAGAAGTGAAATTACTAAAATCAAAATAGGAGTGGACTAACGAATAAGTATGCCGGCATCATGTGTACACACCTTCTTCTATCCGGGTGAGTAAAGCATTCACTTTCTTTAAGTCTGTGGACGTATTTATTACATCAATTGGTCGTTTCCCTTCGAGTGCCATATTCGGCTTAGATGCCCAGTGGTTAAATTTTTCTATGGTTTCAAAAACCTGTATGCCATGGTTGAATATAGCAGCAATTTCAATTGTTTGAGAAGACATAGACTCATCTTTCATAACAAACATTTTGGTCGAAATTAACTACATTTTTTGGTCGGAATTGCTATGAGATGCGTGTGGATTTTTAATGTTATTGATAATGAAACGATCATTATTACTTTGATACAAGTATCATCAATATTCGTATAAAACTACAACGGCGAACCACCTGGTTCGCCGTTTTAGCATAGTTTAGTTCGATTATAGATTAATACTGGTCGTCCAGCGCGAAGATAGCTTTCCTGTTCATCCAGCGGCCGCGGGTGAAGTCAGGAATGTATTGTACGCTGCCACCTTCTGCTACAGATTGTTCTGTGAGCGGAGTGATAGCATACCAAGTAGCCATATCATATACGTCGAGTGCGAATGGCGCACCGCGTTTAATACTTTCCACGAAAGAGTTCATTACGAACCAATCCATACCACCGTGGCCAGCGCCAGCAGCGTCGTTTGCGTAACGTTTCCACAGCGGATGGTCGTATTTACCGTAGTAAGACGCGGGATCATCGAATTTACCGGTGCTTTCCCATACGTCGTTCTGCTTACTTACTTTCTCGATATAAATTTGTTTCTGATCATCCATCCACAGACCGTTAGTACCCTGCACACGGAAGTTCAGTGAGTAAGGACGAGGGCTGTTCGTGTCGTGAGACAGCATGATGGTTTCGCCGTTGTTGGTTTTGATTAAGGTAGACACGATGTCGCCGAGTTTGAACTCTACCTTTGCGTTTGGATGACTTTCACTGCTATTGTCTACAATATACTTGTGCAGACCACGAGATTTTGTAGCCACGGAAGTCAAAGACAGCAGGCGATTACCGCGGTTGATATTGATAGCGTTGCAGATAGGACCCAGACCATGTGAAGGATACAGGTCGCCATTGCGGTGTACGGAGTGATTAGTTCTCCATTTAGCTTCGGAGAGGGCGTTGTCGCCGAATTCTACTCCACCGCCATAGTATTGTTTACCGTTGTTGAATTTAACACCACGGAGATCGTGTTGATAGCCGCCTTGCAGGTGTGTCAGCTCACCAAAGAGACCTTGACGAACCATTTGCAGTACTGCCATCACATCGCGGCGGTAACATACGTTTTCCATTCCGAATACTGGAATGCCGGTGTTTTCGCTGGTATTAACCAGTTCCCAGCACTCCTGGATATCAGAAGCACCACATACTTCCACTGCAGGTATTTTACCGGCTTTCATCGCAGCGATTGCCATGATGGAGTGCCATTCCCAAGGAGTAGCAATCACCACCGCGTCAATATCATCGCGTTTTAGCATATTACGAAAATCATCGGGGCCGTTAGTATATTCTGCTACTTTACGTTTTGCGCCGTAGATTTTGGTGATCATATCTCTTGCCTTAGGTACAGTGTAAGCAGTATCCGGGTCAGCAAAAGCAATTACATCTACATCATCTCTGTGGAGGCACAAGCTCAGGTGGCTCAAACCGCGAGCACCAACACCAATTAAACCAATTCTAACTTTGGGTTTCTTTTCATTGGCAAACAGTTTGGCAGATGAACCGAGCATAGACAGGCCTATTCCTGCCGCTGCGGTGTTTTTCAGAAAACTTCTGCGATGCAGTGGTTGTTTCATCATTGTTCAGTTTTAAATAGCGTATAGTAAATACGTTCAGAAGAGGCTAAATTTATAAAATAAGATTTATCAATTGGGAGTCGATCACTACTTTTCTTACATTTTTGTGATAAACGGTGATTTTTCCCATAGCACTAATGGTTTTCAGCAGCGCGGCCTGCTTTTCCTGCTAATATTGGATCAGGAAAAGTGAATTAGAAATCGCTGCTGCTAACATATCTGTTTTATCTTCGCTGGCAACGTAATCAACAGTGCTACATGAAAATAACACCATTACTGGCGGGCCTGCTGGCCTGCAACATGGCCATCGCCCAGGAAATTAAACCTTATGGCGCATTACCTTCCAAAGCACAATTGGAATGGAATGACATGGAGTATTACATGTTCATCCACTTCGGCCCTAATACCTTTACCAATAAGGAATGGGGACATGGTGATGAAGATCCGAAAGTCTTTAACCCTACACATGTAGATGCCCGTCAATGGGCTCGTACTGCGAAACTAGCCGGCATGAAAGGAATTGTACTTACTGCCAAACACCACGACGGTTTCTGCCTCTGGCCTAGTAAATACAGTACTCACACCGTGAGAGAAAGTATGTACAAAGGGGATATTCTTAAAGAACTTTCTGCTGCCTGTAAAGAGTACGGACTGAAATTCGGCGTCTACTTGTCTCCCTGGGATAGAAATCATCCGGATTATGGCACCCCTAAATACAATCAAACTTTTGTAAACACGCTCTCCGAAGTACTCTCCAACTACGGCCCTGTGTTTGAACAATGGTTCGATGGCGCCAATGATGGCACCAAACCGCAGCAATACGACTTCCCACTCTTCAATAATACTGTTCATAAATTACAACCAAACGCTGTTATCTTCAGTGATGTAGGACCTGGCTGTCGTTGGGTAGGTAATGAAAACGGTATCGCTGGTAAAACCAACTGGAGTACCTTGAATATTAAAGGGTATGGTCCTGGTAAAGCTGCGCCTGCACAGAAATCCCTCAATGAAGGTGTAGAAGACGGTGAAGCTTGGGTGCCTGCTGAATGCGACGTAAGTATTCGTCCAGGATGGTTCTACAGTCCGGATACAGACGATAAAGTAAAATCATTACAAGATCTGCTGACGATCTATTATGGATCTGTAGGTCGTAATGGTAACCTGATCCTGAATGTGCCTGTAGATAGAGATGGGGTGATCCATCGCAATGACTCTACTCGCCTGATGGAAATGCGCAGGGTACTGGATGCTACTTTCAAGAATAACCTCGCGAAAACGGCTACCGTAACGGCTTCTAGTACCAGGAGTAATAACGCCGCTGTGAAAGTTAGTCGCCTCAATGATGGTAATAGCAAGACCTACTGGGCCACTCCAGACAACGTTACGAATGCCACTATTACCCTTTCCTTCAAACAGCCTGTTACCTTCAATAGAGTGGTATTACAGGAATATATTGCATTAGGACAGCGTGTGAAAGGCTTTACGGTAGAAGTAATGGAGAATGGTACATTCAAGGAGATCGCAAATGAAAGTACTATCGGACACAAGCGTATCCTTCAATTCCCGAACACTACTACCAAAGCAGTAAGAATTCACATCTTGGATGCTAAGGCTTGTCCGGTTATCAGCGAGATCGGATTATTCAAGGCGCCAGTAGTATTGGCACAGCCGATATTACACCGGAACCGCCTGGGAGAGGTGACCATTGTAAATGCCAGCCCCGATCAGCATATATTGTATACGCTAGACGGTAGTATACCAGATATCAACTCACAGCATTATGTAGCAGGACAGATGATACCCATGCCTAAAGGTGGCGTCATCAATGCGGTCTCTTTAAGTGAAGAGAGCGGAAAGATAATGCGTAGTGCTGTTATAGAGGCTAAATATGATGTAGCTCCGGCTACTTGGGTACCATTGGCTACTGATGGAGCAGAAAGTGCCGCCAAAGCTATTGATGGCAATATCGGTACTGCTTGGGTGTCTACTGGGGCTGCGTATCCTCATGAGTTGGCAGTAGATCTTACAGAGGTGTTATTACTGAAAGGGTTCACTTACACTCCTGTGACAAAAGAGCATGCTGCTGGCGTGATCTACGGGTATGAGTTTTATACTAGTATGGATGGCAAGGAGTGGACAAAGGCTGCAGCAGGCAGTTTCGCCAATATCAAGAATAACCCGGTTCCACAGAATGTGGCCTTTTCCGCCACTATGGCCCGGTATATCAAGCTGGTAGCGGTTACTCCGGCAACGGAAGGTGATCAGAAAGCAAGTATTGCTGAGCTGGGAATCATCACTAAATAGTAAAAATTAATTATATCTATAATGCCCGTGCCGCCCAAGATGTTGGTGGTACGGGCATTTTCTGTTAACGCAATGAAAAAAAATCAATAAGCGGAAAAAAATTTGGACTATTTAAAAATATAATGTTATAACTTTGAGGATAATCTAAACTAAAGACAATATTTATCACAATTTAACGCTGAACTGAAGTTGGAAAAAACCGCAACTCATACCAACATTTCTGCATATCATCCCGCTTTAAATAAAGGGGTATATTCTGTTGGGTTCAATGTCTTTAGATACCTTTCCCGACGACCTAGGATTTGATAGCGCGCTTGACATACAGGGCCGCTGTCGCACCATGATTCCCAATCATAAGGTGTCACTTTTTCCGTAATGGAAGTTTTCAATGTAGTTTATTGATTCACGATTTCAATTTTAAAAGTTGGAAAATCAACATATCATCGTTAGGGTAGCCACTCCTGACGATATTCACTATTCAAAGACCATCACAGATGAGATGGAATCGTCTGCAAAAGCGCGTGGAACCGGAATTGCGAAGCGTTCCCCGGCTTATGTGGAACTGAAGATGCAAGAAGGCAAAGCGGTGATTGCTTTGACGGACAAGGGCGATTGGGTGGGCTTCTGTTATATTGAAGCCTGGGGCCATGATAAATTTGTTGCCAACTCAGGACTTATCGTGAATCCCGCTTTCCGTGGCCATGGAGTAGCAAAGTCTATCAAAAAGAAAATCTTCGAACTTTCCCGCAAGAAATATCCTGATGCAAAGATCTTCGGACTGACAACCGGCTTAGCCGTTATGAAGATCAACTCCGAATTGGGTTATGAGCCTGTTACTTACTCTGAGTTAACAGATGATGAAGAATTCTGGAAAGGCTGTCGTAGTTGCGTAAATTTCGATATTCTTACCTCCAAAAACCGTAAGAACTGTCTTTGTACTGCTATGCTGTACGATCCGACAGAGAAATTGAAAGAGGCAGAGGAAAAAGCGATGGCGGCTAAAGCCGAAGCAGAAGCGGCAGAAGCAGAGATAGAAAAAATGAAGATGTCTGTTGCTGCCAACGGACAGATCCACCATGAAAGACGTCGGCGTCGTTTCAAGGGAAATATCAAATTGTATGAACGCTGGCTGCGATTCAAAAGATTTGTATTGCTGAATAGCAAAAAAGAAGGAGGCGCTGCAGGTTCTAAAAAGAAATTCCTGTTTTTCCTCTGAATGAATGAAAGTAAAATATTGTTATCTGTATAAAACGTTGTTATAATGAAAAAAGTAGTACTGGGATTTAGCGGTGGACTTGATACCTCCTATTGCGTTAAATATCTGACCGAAGAAAAAGGTTATGAAGTGCATTCAGTGATTGTTAACACAGGCGGTTTCTCTGATGAGGAACTGAAAGAAATTGAACAACGTGCGATTAGCCTGGGTGTTAAGAGCCACAAGACTGTAAACGCTATCCGCAGCTACTACGACGGCGTGATCAAATATTTGATCTTCGGTAATGTACTGAAGAATAATACCTACCCACTGAGTGTTTCCGCTGAACGTATGAGTCAAGCACTCGCGATTGCAGAATATGTGAAAGAAGTAGGTGCAGACGCTGTTGCACACGGTTCTACCGGTGCTGGTAATGACCAGGTTCGTTTTGACATGGTATTCCACATTATGATCCCAGGTGTGGAAATCATCACCCCGATCCGTGATATGAAACTGAGTCGTGAAGAAGAAATCACTTACCTGCAATCTAAAGGTGTAGCAGTGAACTTCGAGAAAGCGATGTACTCTATCAATAAAGGTATCTGGGGAACTTCCGTAGGAGGTAAAGAAACGCTGACTTCCAACGGTA
The DNA here is from genome assembly GCF_019236475.1 of Chitinophaga sp. Classification (GTDB taxonomy): domain Bacteria; phylum Bacteroidota; class Bacteroidia; order Chitinophagales; family Chitinophagaceae; genus Chitinophaga. The sequence goes on along the minus strand of NZ_JAFAIX010000013.1, from coordinate 154,966 downwards.
TGCTGCCAGAAGCTGCATGGCCTACTCAGTTGACCAAAAACGGCGAAGAACAAGTGAAACTGGTTTTCGAAAAAGGAGAACTGGTAGGTATCAACGATAAAAAATTCGCTCATCCTTCTGAAGCAATTCAATATCTCCAAACACTCGCAGGTCCTTATGCTATTGGTCGTGATATCCACGTGGGAGACACTATCATCGGTATTAAAGGTCGCGTAGGATTTGAAGCAGCCGCTCCAATGGTGATCATCAAAGCACACCATGCGCTGGAAAAACATGTACTCACTAAATGGCAGTTGAGCTGGAAAGATCAACTGGCACAATTCTACGGTAACTGGATGCATGAAGGTCAGATCATGGACCCTGTAATGCGCGATATCGAAGCATTCCTCCAGCATACGCAAGAAAATGTAAGCGGCGAAGTATTCGTAACACTGATGCCTTACCGCTTCCAGGTGACTGGTATCCAGAGTCCTTATGACCTGATGAGCAGCAAGTTTGGTAAATATGGTGAAATGAACAGTGGCTGGTCTGGTGATGATGTAAGAGGCTTCAGCAAAATTTTTGGTAACCAGACAATGATCTGGCATCAAGTTAAAAATTCCAATAAATAAGTGATGAGCAACAGCAAAAAAATAAAAGCAGGCATCATTGGTGGCGCAGGATACACTGGTGGAGAAATGATCCGGCTTTTGCTGAATCACCCGGATGTAACCATTGCATTTGTACACAGTCGCAGCAATGCAGGAAATCCCCTCTATGCTGTACATGCTGATCTGCTGGGTGAAACAGAACTTACCTTTACCGGTGAACTGAGCAACGACATCGATGTGATGTTCCTCTGCCTCGGTCATGGTGAATCCAAAAAATTTGTGGAAGCAAATGATATTGCTGACCACATCAAAATAATCGATCTCAGTCAAGATTTTCGTTTAGGCGAAAGCGTTAAGGGCAGAGAATTCGTATATGGCCTCCCTGAAATGAACAGGGAAGCCATCAAAACCGCCAGGAATATTGCGAACCCTGGTTGCTTCGCTACCGCTATTCAGTTAGGACTGCTGCCTTTAGCGAAAGCGGGCCTCCTGAAAGAAGTACATACTACTGGTATCACCGGTTCTACTGGCGCAGGTCAGAGCCTGCAAGCCACTTCGCATTTTACTTGGAGATCAAATAATATCTCCACTTACAAGGTACTCACGCATCAACATCTGAAAGAAATCCGACGAAGCCTGCAACTGTTGCAGCCTGGATATACAGCAGATGTAAACTTTGTACCGGTAAGAGGCGATTTTCCTAGAGGCATCTGGGTGACTTCCTATCAACAGAGTGATCTGTCATTGGAAGCCGCTGTGCAGTTATACCAGGATTTTTATGCTGGTCATCCATTCACGCATGTGAGCACAAAACAGATCGATCTCAAACAGGTGGTAAATACCAATAAAGTGCTGATACAGTTAGAGAAAGTAGGAGAGAAATTGGTGATTCATTCCATCGAGGATAATCTGCTGAAAGGCGCTTCCGGTCAGGCTGTACAGAATATGAACCTGATGTGCGGATTGGATGAAACGGCAGGACTCAAATTGAAGTCCATCGTTTTCTAAACCTTTTTTTCATTGTCAATCTGAATTCACAAATGAAACTTTTCGACGTTTATCCCGTAAACAATATAGTAATCGATAAAGCACTGGGCTCCAATGTCTGGGATGATCAGGGAACTGAATACCTGGACATGTACGGTGGTCACGCAGTAATATCCATCGGGCATACACACCCGCATTACGTAAAGCGCCTGACAGACCAGTTGCATAAAATAGGCTTCTATTCCAATTCCATCAAAATGCCGCTGCAAGAGCAACTCGCAGCATTGTTGGGGAAAATTTCAGGTAAGGAAGATTATCAACTTTTTCTCTGCAACTCAGGCGCAGAGGCCAATGAGAATGCACTTAAGCTGGCGTCTTTCCATAACGGTAAAAAGAAAGTAATCGCTTTCAAGAAATCCTTCCATGGCCGTACATCGCTTGCTGTAGCAGCGACTGACAATCCAAAGATTGTTGCGCCTGTGAATGAAACAGCAAATGTTGTTTTTCTGCCTTGGGAAGACACGGCTGCACTGGAACAAGCATTTAAAGACCATGAAGTATCTTCAGTTATCATTGAAGGTATCCAGGGTGTTGGTGGTATCCGTGTAGCTAGCGAAGCATTCCTGCAAAAGATCCGTTCTCTTTGTGATGCCCATAATGCAGTATTCATCGCGGACTCCGTACAATGTGGATATGGCAGAAGCGGTAAATTCTTTTCACATGACTATGCCGGCGTAAACGCTGATATCTATACCATGGCTAAAGGCATGGGGAACGGTTTCCCGATCGGCGGTATTATCATCTCTCCAAAAATTGCCCCTAGTTACGGTATGCTGGGTACTACTTTCGGTGGTAACCATTTGGCATGTGCCGCAGCACTGGCAGTATTGGAAGTGATCGAATCCGAAAGCCTGTTGCAAAACGCAGCCAGCATTGGAGAATACTTGATCGCGGAACTGAAAAAATTCCAACAAGTACTGGAAGTAAGAGGTCGTGGTCTGATGATTGGTATTGAACTGCCGGAAGAACTGGCGCACGTAAGGAAAAACCTGCTGGGTAATCATAAGATTTTCACCGGTGAGGCCAAACCAAATGTAATTCGCCTGCTGCCTTCTCTGGCACTGACCAAAGCACATGCAGATCAATTTTTAGAAGCATTCAGAAAAGAAGTGAAATAATAATGAAACAGTTTATTTCAACAGCCGATGTTCCCAGTGTCCCGCGTTTGGTGGAGGTTGCACTGGAGTACAAAAAGAATCCCTTCAAGGATAGAGAATTAGGAAAGGATAAAACATTGGGAATGATATTCCTGAACCCTAGCTTGCGTACGCGTCTGAGTACACAGGTAGCCGCGAAGCAGTTGGGAATGGAACCTATCGTTTTCAATATTGATAAAGAAGGGTGGCAGCTCGAAATGAATGACGGCGTTATCATGAACGGGAATACTTCCGAACACGTGAAAGAAGCCGCTGCGGTAATGGGACAATATTTCGATATTCTCGCTATCCGTACTTTCCCTGGATTGAAAAACAAAGAAGAAGACTATACAGAGAAATATATCAATCAGTTCATCAAGTATGCTGGTGTGCCAGTGGTAAGCCTGGAAAGCGCTACCCTGCATCCCCTGCAGAGTCTGACCGATGTGATCACCATTAAGGAAAGATGGCAGGAAACCCGCAAACCGAAAGTGGTAATGACCTGGGCGCCGCATGTAAAAGCACTCCCACAAGCAGTTCCCAACTCATTTGCGCAATGGATCAATGCATGGGGAGAGGCCGACTTCGTTATCACACATCCGGAAGGTTATGAACTGGACGAGAAATTCACCAATGGCGCTCGCATTGAGTACAACCAAGACGAAGCGCTGAAAGATGCTGATTTTGTTTACGTGAAGAACTGGTCTTCCTATAAAGACTACGGAAAAATCACCTGCACAGACAGCAACTGGATGGTTACAAATGAAAAACTCAAACATACCAATAACGCTAAGGTAATGCACTGTCTGCCAGTGAGAAGAAATGTGGTGATTGCAGACGAAGTGCTGGATGGACCGAACTCCATCGTGATTGAAGAAGCAGGCAACCGTGTATGGGCTGCGCAGGCGGTATTGAGTGAAATATTAAAAGGATTATGATCGACCTGTTTATCATTAAAGTAGGCGGAAACGTAATCGATAACCCGGCATTGCTGCAATCTTTCCTCGGAAAGTTTGCAGCAATTTCCGCTAAAAAGATACTCATTCATGGTGGCGGAAAAGTGGCCACCAGAATAGGGGACAAGCTGGGAATTGAATCGAAATATGTAGACGGACGCCGCATCACCGACGCAGATACGATTGACGTAGTTACGATGGTGTACGGTGGTCTCGTTAATAAACAATTAGTAGCGCAACTGCAATCCCGCCATTGTAACGCTATTGGTTTAACAGGGGCCGATGCCAATATTATCCCTGCTACCAAGCGCCCGGTGAAGGAGATCGATTACGGATTTGTAGGTGATATCAACACGGCCGATTTAAATACCGCGCCGTTGATTTCCTTGCTAGAAGGCGGTGTGACACCCGTTTTTGCGCCGTTGACACATGATGGGAAAGGACAGATCCTGAACACCAATGCAGATACCATCGCCTCATCATTGGCTATTGCATTGTCGAAGAAATATAATGTCAGACTGATTTATTGCTTTGAGAAGAAAGGCGTATTGAGTGATCCGAATGATGATAATGCAGTAATCAATCTGATTAACAAAGAAATTTATCAGCAACTGATGGAGCAGAAAGTATTGTCGGACGGCATTTTGCCTAAGCTGGCCAATGCTTTCGGTGCAATAGACAATGGTGTGAAGGAAGTGCTGATTGGCCATGCCGAAGATGTGTTGAGTAATACAACAGATACGGTAGTGGGCACCTTAATTTGCTAACTATGTGGAACGAAAAATTATATGATGTGGCGGTTGCACTGCTGAAGCAGATGATTGCCACACCATCATTGAGCAGAGAGGAAGACGGAACAGCTACGCTGATCAGTGATTTTCTAACTGCCATGGAGATACCGCATGAACGGCATCTAAACAATATCTGGGCATACAATAAACATTTTAACCCGGCGAAACCTAATATCCTGCTGAATTCTCACCATGATACGGTGAAGCCAAATCCGCAGTACACTCGTGATCCATTTAGTCCGGATGTAGTGGATGGTAAATTATTCGGTTTGGGTAGTAATGATGCAGGTGGTTGTTTAGTGAGTCTCATCGCTACTTTCCTACATTTTTATCATCGGGAAGATCTCAAATACAACATCATACTCACTGCCACTGCAGAAGAAGAAATCAGCGGTAGCAATGGTATAGAAAGTATTATCGAGAGACTGCCAGCCATCGAATTTGCTATTGTCGGCGAACCGACGCAAACACAGTTGGCCGTAGCAGAAAAAGGCCTGATGGTATTGGATTGCACCAGTACAGGTAAGGCAGGACATGCTGCGCGTGAGGAAGGAGAGAATGCCTTGTATAAAGCATTGCCAGATCTAATGTGGTTTAAGGATTTTCGTTTCCCTAAGGAATCCGCAACATTGGGGCCAGTGAAGATGAGTGTAACCGTTATCAATACTTCCAATAAAGCACATAACGTAGTACCAGCAGATTGCACCTTTGTAGTGGATGTACGCGCCAATGATCAGTACACCCTGGAAGAGTTGTTGGAGATCATTCAGGCGAATGTGAAATCCGATGTAAAGCCACGCAGTATGCGTATGCGACCATCCTTCATACCAATGGATCATCCGTTTGTACAGGCAGGTATTGCAGTAGGTAAAACCTGTTATGGATCGCCCACCACATCTGACCAGGCGTTAATCCCTGCTACCAGTGTGAAAATGGGACCAGGTGATTCTGCGAGGTCACATACCGCTGATGAGTACATATATCTCTCAGAAATAAAAGACGGGATAGACAGTTATATAAAATTGCTGGAAGCCATTAACTAGAAATATCTGAATTATGAAATTGTGGCAAAAAGATAAGACATCACTGGCAGCAGTAGAGAAATTCACCGTAGGTAAAGACCGCGAGATGGATGCCTTCCTGGCGCCATTTGATGTACTGGGTTCTATGGCCCACATCACCATGCTGGAATCTATCGGTTTGCTGGAAGCAGAAGAACTGACAGTATTGAAAGCAGAACTGCGTAAAATATATCAGGAAATCCAGGAAGGAAACTTTGTACTGGAAGCAGATGTTGAAGATATACACTCTCAAGTAGAACTCTTGCTGACACGTCGTTTGGGCGAAGTGGGCAAGAAGATACATAGTGGTCGTTCCCGCAATGACCAAGTGTTGGTAGACCTGAAACTGTTTCTGCGTCATGAATTGCAACTGATCGTAGAAGAAGTAAAATCACTCTTCGATCTGTTGCAGCAGCAGAGTGAGCAGTATAAAAACCACCTGATACCAGGTTATACGCATTTACAGATAGCCATGCCATCCTCTTTCGGATTATGGTTTGGCGCTTATGCAGAAAGCCTGGTAGATGATCTGACCATGTTGCAGGGAGCATATCGGGTAGTGAATAAGAATCCACTCGGTTCTGCTGCAGGTTATGGATCTTCGTTCCCCCTTGACCGTGAGTTGACCACCGCATTGTTAGGTTTTGATACCCTTAACTACAATGTAGTGTACGCACAGATGGGTCGTGGTAAAACAGAAAAGCTCGTAGCATTCGCCCTGGCAGGTATTGGTGCTACCCTGGCTAAAATGGCCATGGATGCTACTATGTTTATGAACCAGAACTTTGGTTTTATCAGTTTCCCTGATGAACTGACTACAGGTTCTAGTATCATGCCGCATAAAAAAAATCCGGATGTATGGGAACTGATTCGTAGTCATGGTAACAAATTGCAGGCATTGCCGAATGAAATTGCCATGATGATTACTAATCTGCCTTCCGGCTACCATCGCGATTTACAACTGTTGAAAGAAAATCTTTTCCCTGCTTTCCAAGCACTGAAAGATTGTATTCATATGAGTAAACTGATGCTGGAAAACATTCGCATTAAGGAGAATATCCTGGATGATGAGAAATACCAGTATCTGTTTAGCGTAGAAGTGGTGAACAACCTGGTATTACAGGGTATGCCTTTCCGTGAGGCGTATAAGAAAGTAGGAATGGATATTGAGCATGGTACTTTCTCTCCTGAAAAAGAAGTGAAGCATACGCATGCAGGTAGCATTGGCAATCTGTGCACAGCACAGATTGCTGGTCAAATGGAACTGGTGCTGAAAGGATTCCCTTTTGAGAATGTGGATAAAGCTTTGGAGAAATTGCTGAATAGTTAATTACTTTTGCAGCAGATAAAGATCAAATCTTTGTTGACGATAAAGATGAAACCGGGTAAGTTACTTGCCCGGTTTTTTATTTTTGGGTAGGCATTTGTTCTCCTGAACTAGTAATTACGAAAGCACAAAAGGGCTATTAAAGGATATACCAGCCTAGATTATTGAAGGCTAAAATATTCATGGATAAAGGGAATCATATTTACAAGGCAGGAGCTCCTGTACCGTCGACAGTAACTTCTTCGGCAACTCCGTTATTAATCACGCGTACTGCATAACGATCCACTCCATTGACAGGTTTCAGTGCAGTAACATCATACAGTGCAGCGCCATATTTAGTTTCGAATGTACTAAGTACATCGTGAGGAATATAATCTTCCATTACCGGGAGTGCAGGTTGAGGCCATGGAGGCATGGAGTAATTATTTGTGTTTTGAGGCGCAATAGGAGTCATGGAAATATAACGATTATGCTTACGTTCCCTCCTTTCTTCTTTTCTTTCTTCCTTACTCATTTTATGACGATGACTGGCAGATGCTGTTGTTGGTATCATAACGACTGTCATCATACCCATACTAGCTGCTAATAAATATACTATCACCTTTTTCATAGCCTTAATTTTTTTAGATGAATAGAACCTATTTGCACTATAAAGTTCCGACAAAATAGATTAAGAAGTGCATTTGTGGCGAGGTCTGGGCTAAGGCCGATCTCGGCCATAAGAGGGATAAGTAGCTGTTGTAGAAGATTTAGGGAGATATAACAACTTGATCAGTTAGGGAGAATTTTAACATAGTATATATAATGGATTGGGTAGATGTAAGTATCATTCTCCTAATCATACATTGTAGCCGCCATTAGTATATTAGCAAAAACTTCCAGTCGATGTTTATGGGAACGGGTGCATTTAGAGCTTTATCGATACAATGCTTACCAAAATTATAGAGATATTTTAAATGAATGTCATACAATTCATCTCCGTCCCCATTTCATATTTTTATTGTACACTACTGGCCTCAAAGAAGGATCTTGTTCTACATATTCTTTATTAGGCAACACAGATAACGCTTCATCAATCGATACTTGAAATTTTGACGACCAATCAATCCAGAATCCATCTTCCTGATCATTGTCGATCAATTCATCAACAATAAAAACTTTCTTACTAGGTTCCACCAAGATCCATTGGTATGGATCTTTACTTTGGTCATGAATAACAATATCTTGAGATATCTCTTTCGAAAGTGGCAACGCTATGTCAAGAGCATTGTATACTTTTCTATCCAAACAAAAGGATTCTGGACAAATCAAAGTTAATTCCATTATAAATTCGGTAGGAATGCGAATTAAAATATCGTACGAAACTATGGGCTCTAAACTTTCTCCCATTACATTATCAATTTCGGAATCCTTTAAATTCAAAATTTTCTTAATGCCATTAATCACTTTACTTTCAGAAACCCCATCTCTAAAATTCAAAATGAAATGAATCATATCTTAATACTTTTTAATAAAATCTTCAGCAAATTCTCTTTCTGCAGGTGTTACCTTATTACCTTGCAAAGCACGATCTACCGCATGTGCTGGCGTGTTTTTTAATATTTTGATTGCTCTTATCTGGCCTGGGGTTACTTCCATAAAACCATTTCCACTAATCGGATAAAGGGTCTTTCCTTCATTTTTAACTCCATAGACATTTCCATTTATTAGTAGATTTCCTCCTTCTATAACAGCAAACTTTCCACTATTGTAAGATGCCAAGTCCTCACTCAAGGTCTGTGAAGGTGCTAAAGTTGTATTCCCAGTACCAACTTTACCGCTTGTAGCAATTTGATGCGAATTTAATTTATGTCTTGAATTAATTTGTGCTTGTGGGCGGCTTTTGGGGCTTGTATTACCATCATTCTTAGCCTGAGCCTGCGGAATCGAAATTGCCCTGGATAATAAATCATCTGTTATTTTCTTAAGCGCAGCTTGCTTTGCCTGGCCTTGATACATTGCTTTTCTAAGCGCAGCAAAACGAGGATCTAATTTACCAGCTCTGATTTCAGACTCAATCCTTACATCATACTCATCTTTAGCCATTCTTTCCAGAGCTCTAAAAGCCCTCATCATGTAGCCTTTCGGATCCCTGTTAAGCTCCTCGAACGCCCTCGCTTTAGCCTCTCGTTCAAGTTCAGTTTCAGGAACCAAACCACGATGCATTTCTTCTATTTCTGGCTCTCTATATTCTAATGCTTCTCTCTCCTCTTCAGCGGGTGCCTCCTCAGCACCATCCAGATCAATATATTTAATGGGTTTATTACCAGCAAACTGATATGGTGTATAGAAGGCATATTTCTTCGTCAACGGATCCACGCTCAAAAATCGCCCTAATCTCGGATCATAAATCCTCATTCCATAATCCTGCTGATTGCCTTCCCCCTTGACCTCATTATCATTCTCCTTGCCATTAAACCCATACCTATATCCTCCATTCGTCGCGCTGCCACCAGTACCGCTACTTCCACCGCTGCCAGTTTCCGCAGCTACTATCCTTGCGTCAAATTCATCAGATACGCCGGTATCAAACCCATCTTCAAAACTAATCGAATTGCTCACCAGGTATTCCGATGGCTGATTGCCGCTTCGACTATTTACTGTTAAATCTACCGGGATAGCGCCTCCACGTGATACAGTCCAGTTCCCGCTGGTATCGAGACTCCCCCCACGACCAGGCATCAGCATGCCAAACGGATAATAATCATGGGCGCTTAGCCTAAATAATTCAAAGAACTAGTCATTACTAAAAATAGTAATAATTACTAAAAGTTATACAATATGTATGGTGGAAAAATGACTAGGAGAGAGCTTTTATTTCAGGTGTTAATAAAGATTGCACAACTGTTCGGCATGACCGTTGACGAACTAATACACCTGGAAGGTAAAGTGCCCAGCGACGTGAGGGTGGAAGATAAATCTATCGCGGAGAAGCTGCGTCTAATTCAGCAGCTGGAAGATGAAGACAGGCAAGCACTGCACCGGATCATCAATACAATGCTTACCAAGTCTAAGTTTAAAGAGTTCTTTTAGAAAAATATGATAGATAAAATTGCTTTTTCGATCTAATATTGATCTTTTACTATCGATAGAAATTGTATATCCTTTATTTCTATTTTGCTCGTAAAAATTTCAAATAATTATTCATCTTATTCTCTCCTTCTGCCCATTTAATATCAGCTCTTCTGTATTCTAGACACTCTAGGGCCTGAAAGATCCATTTATTCTCCATTGAAATATCTTGATATTCCCTAAGATAGCGAGTGAATAATTCAATGGATTCATCTTTATCTTTCATTACTAGTACAGCCAGGATATAACCTTTTATTTGTTTTCCATCCACTTCCGCAAACAGCATATCTATTATCAAATTCAAAAATTCAACTTTCCTATTAAACACGATACAAAAAGTCGCCAGTAGTTTTTCTCTCCACCCTTCTTTTAAATAGTTAGAAATTTTATTATTCGTCATCATGATGCTGTATATCTCAACATCCCTTCTGAAATCATCAGGATTGAATAGATTAAAATTCGTTAAACATCGCAAAATATCTTGCTCTATTATCAACATACTATGGTATATATAATGGGTTTGGAATAAACTCTCCGAGAGATCCATCTTTGTTATATTTATATGCGCCTTTTATATCTGTATTTTTAATTTGTGTGGGCACTGCTATCTCCTGCTCATACGAATATCCATGAGGACCGAGTTTCGCATTTACGTCAATTCCATTAGGTTGCCATTTAATAACATATAAATAATCTCCATATTCTGCATTAAACCCTTGAATCTTTGTAGTGGAAATAAACCCACTATTCTTTGGATTATATTTTACATGCTGTTCCAGATCATAGTTATCACCTTTTGCCTTAAATCCATTCAAAAATTTGTCCGAAGGAAGACTGCTGCTTTCCCTATATAATTCTATTTCCTCTTTTACTTTAGATTCAATTCTAGCAATGCCTGTCTTTAATCCAATTGAAGACATAACATTAGCATAGAAAATATCATTCTGGGATGCAGTCCCATTCTTTACTCTTTCAAAAATCGCTGCTTTTTCTTCAGCACTCAAATCTTTCGAAGGATCATTCGTTAAATGCTCTTTAGCAATCTCCCTAAGAACCTGCTCCGCAGTTTTAGGCCGTATGGGGACATCTCCAGTGCCTAGTTCCACCGGTTCAAATATCAATTTCAAGAATGTGTAACCTGGATTTCCTCCAGTATACTTACCAATCTTCCCAAGTATCCTAAGCGTTTTCCATCCGGACCCACTTTTGTTTTCCTCTGGCACCATTGTTCTCACTTGGTACCTCCGTATAGTAGGTTCTGCTTTAGTCTTTGTTGGAGGATCAACAGTATTAGATACGGCTGCCGACATCCCTGCAACATCTACAAGGTAAATAGGACTATTTTCAGCGTACAAGAACGGACTAATATCAGCATAACCTGCGGCCAAAGGATCAACAGACAAAAACCGTCCTACTCTTGGATCATATATCCTCGCTCCGAAGTCCAGGCTATTCCCATCCCCCTTCACCTCATTATCATTCTCCTTACCATTAAACCCATACCTGTAGCCTCCCGTCGCCACACATCATAGCTATACCATGCCTGGTATAAAAATTATCATCAAAGAACTGTCGACAAGTTATATTTTTTTCAGATGCAATTTTCAACTGAAACAAAAAATTCTTTTCCATCCGGGGCACTTCGCCAGGTGGGGTTTTTCAGTTAATAGGAGCCGGGGCAGGTTTTGCCCCGGTTCCTATTATTTTAAAACATGTACTGACTACGGTACAGCGTGCGCAGCTGAGGGCTCCCGTAATGCTGACATTCTAACAGCAGCTGCCGCGCCTCATCTATGTAATGACGGAGCTCTATATCTGGTGTCTGGAACAACATGCCAGTAAGTTTATCCAGGGCACACCGATTACAACAGGTATCCAGGCGCGGAGAATAATTAAATTCCGTTCCGCATACCTCACATTCAAAAGTTCCGTAATCCGCATCCAGTGAAGGATTGATAAAACGTAATAATTCCATATGATCTATTTTACAGGTTAAAAAAACGCCGGCCGGCCGGCAGCTTTTAAAAGAAAAAAGAGAAAAAAAGAAAGCCATCTCCTCAGCCGCCGCCGTTCCACACGCCAAAAGGAAACGGAATAAATGTGTGGATTACCGATGCCGATTGGCTTGATGTCGCTGGTGCAGGATAAAATGTTGATGCTATATTCTGTCGCTTTATGCCGTAGTCTTTTGGCTGCTGGGTTTTATTATCCGCTGATAGATAGGTAACGCTGGGGCGGCGGCTATCTTTGCTTTCTATTGTCGCAAAAACACAATCTCGGCAATCGTATACTGGAACTCCGTAAATCTAAAGGATGGTCACAAACTGAACTCGCTGATAAAGTGGGGATTTCATACGCCCAGATCGGACGCTATGAGACTAAAGGTGCACAACCACCCGCGGAGGTAATTAAAAAAATCGCAGAGGCATTAGATACTTCTGTGGATTATCTCATCTTCGGCAGTTCCGCTGATAAAGCCAGTGAAGCAATGCATGATGCAGAGATCATCAGGTATTTTAAAGAGATTGAAGCACTGCCGCATGAGGATAAAGATGCACTGTTGAGAGTGATCGCGGCCTTTATTAGAGATGTGAAAACTAGACAAACATATACACACTAGATTTCCCAACCTATAAGCATTAAAAAGAATAGCCGACATGTTTGCATGCCGGCTATTCTTTTTAGTCCATGGATATACTACTATACAAACTTAAAACATTCAATTTGCTCAAATTCTAATCCTGAAAAACCTAGATTCTTATACACTTGCAAGAAATTTTCTGTAGCATATAATGCTGTACCCAATTTAGGAAAGGAAAATAAATCATAATTATTGATTAATTCTTCTTTCAAATAAACAAGTTGGGGAAGTATTTCGAAACGACGTTTTTTCACCGCATCGTTCATTTTTTCCTCAAAATCTATTTTATCTTCAGAAACAAATTCTATATCATCTGCTAATATCCCACGTGCTATGAACTTTGATCCTTTATAATTGATATAGTCATAAAATTGGTAATCAAATAGGTTTACCCAATACTCCCCTTGATATCTCATATTCCGAGCTGATGTAGTTAAAGTTTGAACAGGTGGTAACTTTAGTTCTTTGATGGCAAATTGTGCCTTATCACTGAACACCATTCCACGCGGCATCATACAATCAACAATATTTAAAAAGTCAGTTAATTGCGCTTGTGCGGTTAATTCAATACCAGCAATAACTTTAGATAAATCCAAACTAAAATCAATAGACTCATAATCAGTTCCCGGATAGTATTTAAACTGCCCTTGTGGGACACTCCCAATATCTTTTAAATTGGTAGAATATTTTAAATAATAAATTGAAGTATGGCTCATAATTGTTTCCCTGAACTATTTAGTTCTCTAAAGTACTCATTTATTCGTTTGTCCACTTTTTTAGTATCTTTTAATAATTCTTCAAAGACATTATTAATCTTTTGATTCATTTTTCTTATTTCTACTTCCGCTTCAGGTAATGAAAGCTTGGAGTTTCTCACTGCCTCATCTATTCTATCTAATACCTTCTGAACATAAGTATTGTACTCAGGATGCTTGGAATGCATACCATCTGCAAGTCCTCTGGTTGTACTATATTTCGGTAATATTGTACCGTTCTCAAGCCCTTCAATATCAAATAACTTAGCCTTTGTCAATTTTTTTATTAATGGATGCTCAGCCAAGCCTCTAGGTACTATATGGTGAATCTCCCAGCTAGATGCAAAATCAACCCACTTTGTTCCAAATCGTTTCGCAGACCTATTAAAGTTTTGAATGAACTTTTCCTGGAGGGAACCACCAACTTTGCCAGCTACAAAAATGAAAGTGGCTTCTGTTAGTCCAGCCTCCAATACTTCTTTTCTTGATGTACGACGAGGATCTAACAGAGTAAATAACGTATTCCCCCCAGGTAGCCATGAATAAATTCCTTTTTGAAAGTCTAGCACTTTTTCTGACTTCTCACTCATAGAAGAAAATGCATCCTTTCCGCTAGCTGCAGAAGCTTGCCTTTCAGACTCAACCTCTACGTCATTGGAATGCCTGCTTCCAATTTGCACAAACATCTGAACAAATTGCTTAAATAAGGATGGCTCTTCTCCAGCTCCATTGGCATCAATAAAGGCAATCGGCTTATTTCCAGCAAAAGAGTACGGAGTATAATGTGGGTACTGTCTTGTTAATGGATCCACACTCAAAAACTTCCCAATCCTCGGATCATAAATCCTCATTCCATAATCCTGCTGATCTCCTTCCCCCTTTACCTCATTATCATTCTCCTTACCATTAAACCCATACCTGTAGCCTCCCGTCGTCGCGCTGCCGCCACTGCCGTTACTTCCACCGCTTCCAGTATCCACAGCTACAATCCTCGCTTCAAGTTCATCAGATACACCCGTTTCAAACCCATCTTCGAAAATAATGGAATTACTTGCCAGATACTCAGATGGCTGATTACCACTTCGACTATTTACTGTTAAATCCACCGGGATAGTACCTCCACGAGAAATAGTCCAGTTCCCACTGGTATCGAGACTCCCCCCACGACCAGGCATTAGCATGCCAAACGGATAATAATCATGGGCGCTTAGCAACACAGGCTCATAATGATCTATCGTAGTGCCATCAGTAGAAATAGCACGCTTACGGTCAGATACAGTTTCAAGAACGTTGCCTAGGTGATTGGTTAATTCAAAGACCTTATTACCTCTGGTAAAGATATTATTTATTCCATTACCTGCGCCTTCTATATAGGTAGTATCCGGATAAGTACGGTTTTCTACATTAATAGCCTGATTAATAACACCTAATCTACTACTACCATAAATATCTGTTTCGATCAGACTCAATTGACCACCATTAATACCAGCATTCCCATTACTGTAGATTGACATCACATTACCTGACGCGTCCCGCACATAATAGGTACCAATACCGTTCACCTGCTTACTGATCCTGTTACCCGCAGCGTCATAACTATAACTTATAACTGTATTGTCAAACTTCTTAATGCGGCTGATTTTACCATATACCGTCCAGTAGATGGAATCTATTCCTCCTCCAGCATCTCTTACCAGATTTCCGATCTTATCGTACTTATAATTGCCTGGTAGCTGTTTGTCTATATCATTGGTATAGTTGGCAGAATCTACAGTGTCGTCAACATAATTCAGTTGATTATTATTAGGGTTATAGAAATAGGTGAGTCGATCCATTGCCAACTGATTACCTGGAACCATCGTATTACCATTACGGTTATAAGTCTGGATATTACCATTGGCATCATAAGTCACCTCCTCTTTGAAATCAGGTATAGCAGCAGGCAGCCAGATATTGTTACTGGTATTCAATCCTTTGGCGGCCGTCATACTGCTTATACGGTTCAATACATCATATTTATAGGTATATAACAACGGATCTCCCAATGATGGGATGTTTACACCCATTGCGGCGATATTACCATTGTACAATGGCCTGAATAGTGCAGTATTACTACCGGCTCCCTTTGCAATTTTATCAGACAGGCCGATTGCCTTATAATCATTGTCTCCATAATAATTCAAGGAGAAGGAAAAGGCATCTTTAGGAATAATAGTATTAGTACCACCATCTCCACCCATATCGCCATTAGCTCCAATAACACCGCCATTCACGCCTTTCAGCCAGCCTTGTAAGGTATAGGCATAATCAATACCTTGTACCTGCTGCTGACCGATTACGGCTCTTGCTAGCGGACCATGTTTGTAGTAGCTGTAGTACGCATCCTTTTCCCAATGGAAATCATCTGTACTAGTTTCTACATCTGTAATACGATTCTCTGCATCATAGGAATACCTATGGTAGAAACCATCTATTTTCCCCGGTTGATAAGACACCTTGTTTACCTTACCAGATACAAGATCATAGTCATAGGCAATAGCCTTAAACCTGTTCATCTTATTATCCATCACCGAACCTCTGAAGTCTTGCAATAGCGTATCTACATTCCCATGGATATCATAACTATAGAATGTACCATGGTTGAAGACAGACATATCTGCCACATTATTCAGATAAGCGACCCAGGACACCCTGTTTCTGAGATTTTTTTGTGTGATCAATTCCGTAGATCCAACAAGCTGGTTATATGGTAAATCATAGGTCGTTTGAACAATCTGTGTGCGGGTGCCTCCCGCATTATTGATCCAGCTTGCTAGGCTGTTCTGATTCTTGCTGATGGCATCTGTCATAGCCAATGCAGATGTAATCTCTCCCACTTCAGTGATACGACCTAAATAGTCATATAGCGTATAACTGTAAGCGTTATTATCAAGCTGACGACTGTTTTGTGAAACCGCCAATCGGCCCAAACGATCATACCAGAAATGGCTTTGCCCTCCATCGGGGGATAGTTGATCAGTTACCTGATTCAAGGAATTATACCTGTAACGGGTGGTCAGTTGATGGTTTGGCACCAGGCTCATTCCGGCTTTACGGGCAAGGCTTACCCTGTTTAACCAAGAAGTTGTAGTATCCAGACTTACGCCGGCCGGAGGTACCGTCATGGTCAGGTTGCCCGCTTGATCGTAATAATAAAGGGTATAATGATATTCGCTCTGTGAATGAGATACTGTAAACTGTTCGTTTTCTGATGCTTTCAGACAATTGCTGAGATATCTGGCTGCAAAGTCGGTCTTCACAGAATCAATTTTCGCATTATATATCTCTGTAACGGTATTGTTAATAAAGAAAGTACTATCAGAACAACTATTGATGGTATCCATTGCCGGTAATTCAAAAGTTGCCCTGGATTGTCCGCATAAAGTAGGTCCGTAATAAACATGATAATCCTCACTAGTGCCACCTGTACCACAAGGCAATATACTTGCTGTAGCAGTAAGGGGGGCTTCCTGCTGTGAAATCGTTCCGAATACAGTATTAGGCAGTGTGCTTTCTGTGGTCGAATACTGTGAAATAGTATAAGAATTAGCTAATGTATCAGCAACAGCGGCAACAGCAGATTCACAGTCTGATGCTGCTGATGGCTTAAAATTATAGATGGTGGGTTTACCACTGTTATTACCTAATGAGATTACTCTATTTCCCACCATACCTGTCCACTTCATATTCCCATTTGCGTATGTCAGCTTTTTGGCCCAGTTGACTGTTCCCGCACTACTGATACTGAGCAAATATGCCGGATAACCTGAATTGTTGATATCCGGCGCCCAAAGCATAGAACCATCTGGCTGAAGGCTCGTCATCAGCCAGGAAAAAGTACCACCTTCCACAGTGGCTACCTGCCGCTGCCGTGTAATTACCCCCGCAGGTGTAACATCTACAAAAACTCCCGGACCATTTGTTGCTGCATTACTTCCAGATTGCACCATGCCCAATCGGTAAGCCCCGTTTGGCATCAGTGTGAAACTGCTGATGTCGGATTTTTTCGCACTTTCTAATGAATAACTTTTTATAAAAACACCTGTATTTTTATTCCAGCGGAGAATATATGGTTGAAACAAAGCGTTGCTTACGGTACTTAACCCTGCCACTACCAGGGTGTCATTATCTTCAATAATTCTTTGAGCAAGAGAATTCGTCCTAACAGCCAATTGCTTACGCCATAATAAATTACCTGAACTGCTTATAACACCAGCCATCCATTGCTGTACTCCTCTGTAATTATAATCACCGGTAAATGCATAGTCGCCATTTTTCAATTCTATCATCTCACGAACCATTTCCGGCTGGCCTCCATTAATGCCCTTATTCCACAAAATCGTTCCAGCAGAATTGAACTTGACAATAATACCAGCGCCATTTACTGTAGTCGGAGCACTTCTGGTTAATATATCATCCGTGTTAATAGTTACCGAACCATCCGCCGCGCCACAAGCCAAAATACTCCCATCTTTTGTAACCATCACGCGATAGAAGAAACTATTAGAAGTACTTATCGAATTGATATATTTCTGCCATAAAGGGTTTCCTTTACTATCCACCTTAAGAATAAATGGCATATCTGAAGCGATAGGGATACTTCCGACAAATACAAACCCACCGTCTGGAGTGGGACGACCATCCCTGAGCGTTACATTCCTTGGAAGAGTAATCGCGGAGGTAACAAAATTCGGTGTGGAGATGATTGAGTCTACATAATAGGAGTGTTTGCAACTGTCAATAAATGCCAGATATTCTCCGGCTTGGTAATTAAATCCAAGCCTGCTGTTCATATAGTTGGCAAATACCTGATTATACATTTGATGAAGTGAATCAATGCCAGTGCTATCTGGTTTAATGCCAGGATATGTTTGCAGGAAACTATTATAATAATTATTAACAACAATGCAGTTAGTACATGGCGGCGGATTATAACACTGAAACGCTGCCGGAATTACCAGTGGCCTGTCGTTATAAACACAGCTACCCATTCCAATACAGGCATTCAGCAGATCATCCAACTGTGTTTGTGTTAATTGTATTTTTTGTGTTCTTAAGAGATATTGAGCAAATGATTCTCCGGAAATATGGGCCACATTATATTCATTTTTTGCGGCAGTTATTTTAGTACACTCGCAATCAGCCGGTCTAGAATAGGTGGTTTTGGTGATGGCAATATTCTGCGCATAATACGGCGCAGGCATAGTAATCATTGACGGACAGCCCTGTGGTCGTTGTGGGTTTGGATGATTGCTATTAAAATCAGTTAATACGAATTCAAATGAGGTATCTCTCATTCCATTTCCACGAGGAACTGAGCTAGCGCCATAAGGATGATCGACGTCTATGCTAGCTTTACAAACCGCCAACAACCGACTTTTGATTTCAATCAGGTCATTTTCTGTATACTTACATGGTTGCAATTGTTTCATCCATGTAGCTATATACATATTACATATTGAATCTTTGGAGGCAGCATTCGCTGAATCAGAGAAATGCTGTACCGTTGCTTGGGAAACTCCAGGAAGCAAAGCACCATATCCGTTCTTTTTAAGCTGATCTGCCGCATTTCCAAAATGCGTTACTTTGCCGGCTTGTGTCAGCTCATTGGCAGTGATACTACCATTAAGATTGTCAATCGCCTTGGAAATCAGCTCATCTCTCCGCGCTATATACATTTCACGAAACGATCGCCAGATCATATTCTGATCACCAACACAGGTATTTTTAGCACTGAATACATCGCTGTATCCCTGATAAGTATCTATACAAGAACCATCCTGGCAGGCAATCGCTGCCGCAGACACACTATAAATATTATATTTCTTACTGTCGCCAGCATAGTTATAGGCCGTCATGAAGGCTTCCACATCAGAAAGGTTTTTGTTACTCATCGTAACAAAAGGGTCCATGTTTGTGGGAGTTGGTGATCCATAGGCGAGGCGGCTTGAATTATTTGTTGGATTAAGATATCCTTTAGCTAATGCTTCCTGATAAGTATCTACCTTCCTTACCTGATCGGACCATTGTTTACTTGGATCATAGCTGCTGTATTCCTTGTACTTGCTGTATTCAGGATGGTAAGGCAAAAGCTGTTCTGCCCAGGATGCTTTAAACTTCGCGGTAAATTGTTCCGGCGACAGCAACTGAGGTATCACATCTTTCTGTGTCATCTCATCAAATACAACAGCGCATTTTCCATCTGCATCCAAATAAACGATTGACGGATTTTTGTATGGAGGTATACGCTTATCATCTGAGCTGAAAAAAATAGAGTACTTATCTGTTACATCACCAGGATTTGCATATTGTCCGCCGGGAGGGATAAGATCCTGCAGCATAGCGGTCTTAATCCTGTCAGTTTCGTTGGCGGTGTTACATAATATTTTGCAATAATCCTGCTGTTGAGCATAGGCTGCTGCAATCTCAGCCCGGTAAGAGGCTGAATCAGCAACATTCAGACCAGCTCTTTGCATATATACGGTAGAGAAAGTAGCAAGTGGTCCCAACTCAGCAAGACAAGAAATACAGGTAGGTGCACACCCTTTATTATTTAACAGTGTACGTTGCTCCTGGGTAATCACCTCCTTACTAATACAAACGCTCCCAGGCAGAAATACTTCATCACGATACCGGTTCATCTCCGCTTCATTGATCGTCAGTGATTTTGTTATTTCATAATTACCTTTTCGTAAGAAAATCGTGAATGTATCAGAATAAGGTCCTGAAATAGTTTTGGTTTTAATAAAAGGACGTTCGTTCTCCAGCAGCAAGTTCTGAACATCATCTGTAATTTTTATTTCCAGGTCATACTTACCGGTATAACTGACGTCATTTTTATTACAGTCTTGTAGCTTTAAAACAGGCGGTACCAGGTCATATTTGAAGAAGTAAACGCCGTCAGATTCTACCAATAATGATTTCCTGGTGGTCAGCATAAAGTCCTTTACCTGCGTATTGGAAGGGCCACTCAACGTATCAATAAGTTGTTTCGGTATATTGGTCGGTAAACCATTCAACTGTTTACCCTCATCTGTACCGGCCAGCGCAGTAGCTACGGTGCGTCCGTGCATATCTGTATAGGTTACGGACATTTGTCCATTTGCATCTTGCACCATATTTTTAAAATAGTGTGATGCATCCCCAGCTTCTGTACCAAACAAACGATCCAGTTCCTGCTGGCTTGGGCTACCATAATAATACCTGGTGGCATGACCACCATTGATCCTGAATGTTGGCCCAACACCACCCTGCTTGCTGATCCTTCCTGTATTGTCGGGTGTATACATTATTTCAGTAAATGGATAGCCTTCGGCATCAGGAATAAAGGCATTAGCGCCTTCATTAGCTTTAGGGTTCTGCGGAGAATAATATTGAGAAGCGCCTCCATTACGTCCCATCTCCGGAGCTGCTCCTGAGATAATATCTCTAGGAGAAAGGATCGTATCATACTGCCCCTTATCATATTCCTGCCCATTAATACCCGTATTAAACCTGGCAGTATATTGAATAATATTACTCAGGGTAGGAGCAGGAAGTACCTGAATGGCAGGGCGTCCCTGCTTATCATACAGGGTTTCTGCCACGACAGTTGTATTGGTGGTATTATCTTTTGTAACGGTTTGCCGGTTCATGAAATTACCATCGAAATAATTCACTACCGCCTTTCGCTTTCCTCCCTCGGCATAAGAGACCGAAGCCTGCCAGTTGAGATTATGCTGGTGCCCCGGATAACTAATGGAAGCCACACCTCCGTTGGCAACATTACTCCATAATGTTTCCAACCTGCCATTATTAGGCTTTACAGCAACTGCACGTACGCGTACATACAGAAAGCCGCCATTATCGTATAACAATGGAATATTATACTTATTACTCTCAACCGTTACTCTTGTTGTATTATTTCTGAATAAGGTTTCATAATTGATAGGACTACCATATCTGCCACTGGCTATAACACTTGAATCAATATACGCCCACTCCACGTCATACACATCTGCCCCCAACACATAATTCCAGCTTACAACCGCTTCATCCTTATCTGCACTAACCGGGTCAATCTTTATATTTTTTACGGCATCAGTTGTTCTATCCAGCTTGAAAGATGGCTTAACCATCATTTCATTTTCTAACATTACAGTTGCTAAGGCTGTATTATTAGTAGAAGTGATACCCAGGAGTTTTACTGTTACCTGGTGCGCATTACTGAAAAGAAAACTAGACCTGTTCGTATATGCCTTACCGGTATCATATCTCAATTCCAATTGTTTTTGCATCGACCGCTGGACTTTATCATTACCTATATAGGTGATCTGCAGATTAGCGGTTACGGTAAATGAACTATTGATATAGACAGAACTATATTCATTTAGCTTTAAGGTAATGGCATTTTTCAGCGGATATTGACTCTCCAGTTTATTCGTCAGTGTAGCATTGAAAAACACACTGTCCTGAACAGAAATTTCCGCATTGGGAACAAGTTCTGCCGAACCGTTCAATACCTTTTTGATCGAGGTATAGGATTGGGACTTAGCCACTACAACAATTAACAACTGTAGTAGCAAAGCGCCAAAGATGGCTAATAATCTATATTTGGGACGCATCAAAATAACTTTTAAAAATTAGGGCTTGCAAGGAATACCTGATAGTCGGCATACTTCGGAGATGGTTTAAACACATTCCCCGTCCTTGTAAAAAACATATGCTCATCAAATGTGGAAGGGTCAACCTTTTCAGACTTGAATCCAGAAAATACACTACTGATAATAACATAGGTATCAGATGCTGCCTGAGCATCCGCATCTCCCGGCTTCTTAACCTGCGCCTTCATAGACATAATCCTGAGCGCAGTTTCATCTATCATGACTTCTAGTGTTTTACAGGATGCATTCTCATCATATTTGAAAATAATGGAAGTCATCTGCTTGACTTTCTTCATGCTGCAACTGACAACGCCGGTTTTCTTCAAGGCTGCAGTAATCGCTGTTGTTGGCAATTGGACACTTTCCGTCAATTCTGAAGGCCTGGAGAGCATCATTAATTTATCCTCCTTGAATATGGATATACTATAGGATTTATTTTTTAGTAAGACGACATTCCCTATGCTTGTCAGACAGTCTTTACCGCTCATTTTTATTTCACCAGTCAATGAATCCGTAATTATATTCGGCTTATCGGCGGCAGCATAGGTATACTTCATCTGAAAAGACATATTGGCGGAATCATAGGCGTTTTTCACGCGCATCATTAGGGCAGTAGCTTTTTCAAGATCATCCTGTGCCATCAGGCTGCTGCTAAAACTGATACACAACAGTAAGAATAGGTATTTAGGGATAAATAGCTTCATAGTATCAGAGTTTATCTTATTTAATCAATGCGCTTCTGGTTTCTTTGATTGTCATAATACCCCTTTCTGTTTCTTTCTTTACCCTTACCAATGTGCCATCATCGTCATATTCATAGAAAGTAGCATAGTTATTTTCATCCAGTTGCGCCATCAGACGTAAGGTGATGGGGTCATACGCATAAGATTGCATATTGGCGTTATAAGGATGAATACGGAGGTCATCGAAATATACATCGGCCGATGCGGTTAAATCCACTGTCATATAGGTAGCATCAGCCGGGATATCCAATACCTCTTCAATACGTTGCCATCCATCAATGATATTGCCCGATGGTTTACAGGTAATGGTGGCACCACCAGCTCTTACGGTCACTGTTCCTTTCGTATAGGTGCTGCAGTTACAGTCATTCTTTTCTTTTATCCATACACTCAGCAACATTTTCTTTCCAGGGTAGGGGGCAAATGAAGGAATGATCACTTTCGTATTGGCTCTTATTCCTTGCAATCCAACGCCTGGTGTACATGCCATATTTCTCTTATTAATGGCAAAGTCAAAGTCAGTTACATCAGTAGTCGTCAAATAGACGCCTATGGAGTCTTTATGTCCGCCAGGAATAAGCAATGAATATATACCTGTATGCGCTACCGTACTATCAATCCATTGTTTATATGGCAGAAAATCAAAGCCCTTACTTACCGGACAAGCAGTGTCATAGGCTGACATACCATAACCATAGTCTTCAAATCCATCATAGGCCACCTCCTGATATCGTGCATTTTGAATAACGGCAACGGGTAATTCATTATCGTAGCCGTACATCCCAGCGTTATATCTTCCCAGCGGATCTTTATTCTCCAGCTCAAATCCTTTTACATTATAAATCGTCGATTGCTGATTCCATACCCAGGGAGTATCTGTATTTGCTTTCCAGGCATTATTATCGCGCTTCCAGAAAGGAACATACGCCGCCAGTGTTCCGGCCTGGCGTATGTTAATATCCTGTGCGGCATTCGTTTCGGTCCTGTTGCCATAAAAAACATAGGTCGCCTGCGGACGCCAGTTCCCTGCAATTCCCAGGGTATAGGGGTTCACCGCAGTATCAAGAATGGCACTGTAACAGGTGCCACTGGTATCGACCTTAAAAGATCGGATACCAGTAGCGGATGATGGATTCATCTTGAACAGAGAAACCAGTAATATTATTGTTAATATCTTTTTCATGTAAATCATGTATTTACTTGATGACATATTCAACACTAGGGACTAAAGTATAGGTGGTATTAGTAGTGTAACCATCCGTTGGCACTACCTCAACAGGAGGTTGCCCTTCCCATTTTCGATACTTTACATCATCCATCAATAGTTGATTTGTAAGTAATACAGCACCGCTTTGATTACTGATGGTGAATGTGTATGGGTCTTCATATGTGTCTGTTGGCAATGGTTGATCATCCTGCCAAGCACTTCGAACACTGGTCGCCTTCAGCAGAATGGTAGCTTGTGGCACAACATAAAGCATTGTGCAGGTGGCGTCTTTATAAAAATCAACACGAATATCACCAGAGTCCCTGGTATAGCTTTCTGTCGAGTTTTGGCCACTTCTATGTCTGAAATTGACAATGCTCAATTTTGCATAGAACTGGCATTTACCATACATTCTGGCATATTCCTTCCCTTTATCTTGCAAATGAATCTTCGCTTTCTGATTGGCATCCGCCAGACTATATTCAGATGAATCGTATCTGGCAGGGAGGGTATAATCTATTGCTAACGGAGTTAAGCCATCAGGGCAATCATCTTTATAGAAAGTCCCCGGTTGCGGATCACTGTAGAATATGCATTTTCCATTGGCGTTGGCATAACTGTGGCCTATCCTTGCTACTTCAGCTCTTGCCATATTGTTGGCATCTTCTACACTTATGGTGGAACTGAATGTATTAGCCGGTACAACAACCTCTACGAGGCTGCCTTCGCCATTGGTACCACAATCAAGTTTACGATACCAGTCTGATTGTTTTTCATTATAGTATGCAGGACAAGGTGTCTGTTGCTGGGCTAGATACATACCATTGTACCGCAAGTAAACCTGTGCCAAGTCATCAGCAACTTCTTGGCTTACAACAGACCAGAACTTTTTGGCTTCCACTTTTATATTAACAGTAGTAGACGTATTGCCGCAGACAACAGTAAAATCTTGGCTAATAGCCGAGTTATAGAAAGTATCAATGATAACAGCAGGTACCTTGTGGTCAGGAACTTTCCAGAACTGGTTATAGGTTACCATAGATGCATTCAATACCTGTTTAGACTGATCAATTACCAAGTGGTCTCCCATCATTGGGTTCCCTTTCATGATTACCTGTCCGCCGGATGCAGCAATGTTTCTACGGCCGGAGCGTATAATCTTTATCGTCATCTCATGGCCTGTTAAAGGGGAGCCATCCTGGTTGATAAAATAAATATCAGGAGTACCCTTAGTCAGCATATTGGCATCAATAGCCCATGCCTTGTAAGCGCCAGGCCAACGGGCGAGTTTATAATCACATTCGGTTCCAAATACTTTCTTTTTGGAATACACCAGTATCTCATCTCCACTGAAGAAATAATCAGCAAGACTACCAGTTAAACCACCTGTAATTTTACCATTGGTAATATCAATACCTTCCAGCACGGTTCCTATATTCTTATAGGCGCCGGCCATTCCTTCATAGATCCATGCGGCTGGATAACTGAAATGATACACCCTGTCATTATATTCGTTTTGTACACTGGTCAAGGCCACATCGCCGGTTTCCTCATCGTATAACAGGTTATGCGTTACTACTTTGCTACCTTTATCAATAGCTACCACACTGTCCAGTATGCCATGACGATTAATCACCTTGGTAATACCCACGGAACGGAACCGGTTCTCCTCACGTTGAGGTAGTGGAATCAGGGACGGTATTGTCGCAGGGAAAATACCAATAGTAAATATGTCAGAATTAATACCATATGAGCCGCTATTGGTGAGCGTTCTCTGTTCACGCAAGTCTACCATCAACTCCACATCTTTACCGATAACACTAGTATTGATAGTGCCATCAGCAGATATGGTAGATACCTCATTATTAAGATGTTTCTCTGGCAACTGCTGATTGTCTACTCTATAGAAATTCTCTGTATATGTGATATAATTATTTGGATCAGACTCTGAGTAAACAGCATGAGATTTTACCTGACCATGCATATCATTCAATTCTACCTTGAACCCTTGAGAAATGGTGAGATAATGAAGGGTATTGACCTTCAGGAAATCTGCAAGGTCATTTTTGAAACGTTTTTTGGTAGCATCATTAATAGTGGTCCGCTCCGTTATGACAGGAAATTCCTTGGCTGTATAAAAACAGGTCTCTTCAAATCCGTTAGCAGACTTTGTTTTATCTCTATTAATGGTTCTTACACGAACCTTTGAATATCCAACACTTGCTGCAGGGAAGAAAGTTTCACCTAAAGGTTCTTCGGTATATCCCATCACCACAGGAGATAATGGTGTTACTTCTTCCATATATTCAATGGGTAATCTGAAAGGATTCTCTTCTCCGCCGGCCATTGGCTCATATGCTGCCACACCACTACTGATTACCAGCGTATCTTTATCAACAACTTTAGTGGTCGTATACTGATATTCTTTTCCATAGGTGGATTCCCGTTGCCCCGTCATTTTGTTCCAATGGTCATAACTGATGATGCTCTTCACACGTAATCCACCACCATATTTTTTATAGTTCGGATTATTGAGTCTCACCAATGATCTGGATGGATCAAATTTGCGCGCCAGTTGCCTGATTTTCGCCTGTCCTTCAAATTTGGTTATCAGTTCAGTGATATTACTTACTTGGTTAAGCAAAAGGTGAACTGCCGCCTGTGCACCATTTTCGTCAGCTCCTACATCAGAACCCGGATAGGCTTTTGATGGTAGGTTTTGCTTCATAAAGTTAAAAGCGGTAACCACCAGCGGACTCGAAGGCCCAAAGGAATGCCCCATTTGATCTATTCCCTGTATTTTAATCCAGATAGTCTTTCCGCCATTATAAAAACCATAACCTCCGTTTGGATCTAAACGGGCATAGCAGGAAACAGGCTCATAACCTCCGCCATAGCCATCATCAGGCACCTGTATATACATCCGAAAGTAAATCTTACCGATTCCTTCCAAATACTTATTATATAAATCTGCATTGGAGGTTACAGGTATAGGTACATTGATACTGATATACTTATAATCCAGTCCTCCCGGAATACCATAAAGATTATTTGAAATATCATTATCTGTTCCAGGTTTATTCATACTTAAGCCAGCTACCTGAAATAGCTGCATGGCGCGCCTGTTTTGAACATAGGCATAATCATCAGCTTCATAATTGACCTTCATAGCGCCTCCGGCCGGTGTTATAATAGAGTCCAATGTCCATGCGGCCGCAAACTTCGCTGCTGTGGTACTATCCTGAATAGCGTATGGGAAATCTTCGTTACGTATAACCTTTCCTGGTACAGATGCCGGATTTTTTGCCGGATCTTTATAGTTACCCCAACGATCATAATACTGAGAATTATAGTGTGGGTTGAGTTTGTTATAATTAAATACATAGGCATTATTCCGTCCTTTGGTATTTCCATTATAGGAAAACCAGACTCTTTTAAGCGTCAGCTTTCCGCTGTCAGCAGGATAGCCGGCACCATTGATGCCAGGGCACAGCTCATAGCTATACTCAAAATGAACTGATTTTATAGGAGTTGCTTTAGTACCATTCTTTCTATAATCGGCTTTTGTATACAGATCTATCCGTTCCAGCTTTTTGGCGCCATTCACTGATTTTACACCGGTATTGCTAATCTGCAACTGATCTTTTCTGTCGCTCAGAAGGAATACAGCTATCATGTTTTTAGACTCTACGGAATTGAGATACCACAATTCTTTTGAGCCACTGATATAACTTCCTCTGTCATCACGATAATCAGATCGGAGTCCCGCATTATAAGTGGCCATATCATTGTATGGCACTCTCCATTTGTATGGATTGGCTGCACCAGCGGTTTTTGTATAGTTAAACCGGATCGCATTTCCTATATCATCATCGCTGATACCATTACCGGTAACATCCACATAATCGGGAGAAAGAATGCCCGTAAGCAGGAACGAATGCGGATAGGAAGGCATGATTTCAGCGGAATAGTACTTGTCGGGGCCACTAATATCATCGTTAAATCCTGGTGTATATTTTACCAGGGCATTTGTTGTATCTGCACCATTTTTATCTACGTAGAAACTTGCTTCCTTCTGTTCCAGGTTATACACTGGTATGCCATACACATATTTTTTTCCATCTCCATTCAACACACTTACTTCTGAAATATGATTTTCTTTTCTGTAAGAGGTAACACGTTTCTCCATCGTCACTATCTTGGAAGTACTCACGGTATCACTAACATCCGGCAGAAAGAAATATTCAGGTGCTATTGGCTGAAACTGATCATTCGGCCCCATCGCTTCTGATTTCCAGGATAGTTTTAAAGTTGCTGCGGATGGACCATTATAATACAACATTCTGAGATTATAGAGACGCCCGCCCTCCAGATAAAGCGTGTCATAATGATCATACGCACCATGTTCGGTCATATCCGATGAAATGGATTCATTATTCAGGAAAAATGAGAATCCATCATCTGAATTTATTTTGAAGATATATCTGCCAGATTGAGGGACTTTCAATCTCCCCTCATACTTCGCCCTGAAGAAATCATACAATGCGGGCTTCATTCCTGATCTGTTAAAGTCTTTATTGTTATTGAAGTTTAGATCAGGTTCGATCACGGTATAAAGAGAATCTTTGGTGCTATAACCTTCAAAATGATAATAAGTAGCCCTCAATCCATTTCCTTTTCCTACAAAATCGACAGGTGTATTTTTAGTGTGAACAGTAATATCAGGATAGGTATTCAGGGCATAATTCTCTACATATTTTGACAACCCTGCTTCCGAAGCCTCCTTGGCTGTAAGAAAGGAAATTACCTGTGAACGTTTTTCCCTCGCTGGCTTAGCGGATGTATTGCTGTTCATTGGTATATCAGCCTGTGGACTGGCATTCTTATATGGTGTTAGTTTGGCCTCAGTTGAAATAAATGGAGACAACCATGTTCCTTGATTTAACTTGGCAGTTACTACCATGTCCCCGCCAATCCCATCATAGAAACTGCGGGAATTGATGGTCTTTTCTCCAGGATTTCTGAAGTATACCGACTCAAAATTCTTTTGTGTCTTTCTAAATCCTATTACTGATTTCAGTGGATTTTCATGTTCCCATAGTCCTGTTCTTGTATAGGATCTGGATGCGCCCAGGTCTATACCGCCATGAAATAAATATCCAATACCCAGATCTCCACTGGCATGGAAAGAATTATCCCTGGTCGTAATTTCCGCATCAAATACATAGCCGATATCATTACGATAGCCTCTGAAAGTGCCTCCTGTACCCTCACCACTGATAGAGAACACATCATAGGTATAGGAAGGCACAGCAATATTGGGTACTGCCGGTTTATCACGATAAGTGATATCACGTTCACGGTTAAAATCCATGATGGCAGTGGTATTTGTATAGCCGTTCTGATAGTTCAGGTATCCAAAAGCCGGCAATGAAAATCGTTGATCTGATTTGGCTACATACTGCCTGTTCAAATAACCGCTGATAAAGAGGTTAGGAAAAACGACGGTCGCACTTGGTCCGGCTTTTAAGGTAACCGCAATATTCTCACTGGTATATGGTATCGTAGAGGAAGGAGTATAACTTGGTGAAACAAAACTGATATATGAACTATGATTTTTACTAAACCGATCCTTTTGACTCACTATTTCATCATCCCTTACTTTATGTATTACTTTGTCATATTGACGAATCCCTGCAGACAGTTGGAATCCTCGCATACCAGATCTTGTATTATAGGAAGTTCCTATCGAAAATGCACCAGTAACTGTGCTATGGTCTTTCTGTTCTTTTCCTGGAAGTTCATAACCCAGAGAAGGAGACATGGTTGCTCCCCCTTGAGAACTGTTGGATAAGGATAACCCACCTGTCATTGCTCCACTATTCTTGCTTCCAAGACGGATATTGACATCTGTAGCCGTCTCCAGACCCCAGCCACGAAGTGAATTCTTGTAAACACCGAGACTAAACCCTGCTTTTATTCCTCCCATATTCTCAGGAAATCCGACCAACTCTACATCCGCTCCAGCAGTTACACCTACTGTTTTATTTTCTTCTACCTTTATTTCCTTGGTGATGGAATCGGTTCCATTGAAATCATCCGGAAGGCCACGCATATTACGAGTAACCGCACCGGGATTCAGATTCCATCCAAGTCCAACCCAGCTGGCTTCCTGATCCATGGATACGCCACTGTTGTACCCAAGCGTCAGCGGATATCCGCCTACATCTATTAACGGAATAGAATAATTAAAGTCTCCGCTGAAAAGATTCACCATATTGTCATTACCTGCAGAATGGAATGTTTCCATTTCCGGCTGGGTAGGACCTCCGTCGTCCATGGTTTTAGTACTGCTTAATGCCGCTGCTGGAGGCGGTGGAGCCGGCGCATAAGTTTCCATGGGAATTACACGCGATGGTACAGCACTACCAATTGGGTTCCGTTTACTATTCTTTTCAGCTACAAGTGGGACATATGGAACGGCCGCCTGTAAATGCAGCGGTACTACCGTTTCTACATATAATACAACAATCAACAGGCTAGCAATAACTTTCCTGGCACTCGAAATTCTTGCCAATATCATTTAATAAATATTTATAGGTAAGGGCACAGTTTTTAAATTTTTATTTGGGAGATGAATACATAAACTTCAATTCCCAGCTTTCATTTCTCGCATTTACGAATCGAAAGGAATACAGGTTTCCTCCTGAAAGATTACCCACACGCTGTAAGGGGATGCTGATCATATTAGGACCAGGCTGGAGTGTAAGCTTACCTTGTGCAACCACTTTATTCTGCTGTTGCAAGGCAATTATTTCATAATTAACCGCCTGCTCGCCCGACTCATTATTATAAGAACACTTCAAGGTGGTCCCTACCTGCAGGGGCTTGGTAGTACCATTGCGCGTTAATCCTACAAAAGAGGTAAGATCCTCTTCCGTTACCGGAGCTGCCTTCGCCACCCGAAAAGTATGTATATCCGTTTGCGCAGAATATTGACGACCATTCAATGCGGTTACCATCCAGGCATAGTTTACACCTGTATCCAATGTTGGCGCACCAGCAGGATAATTCAGAAATGGTTGACGTAAGGCAGCACCATGATACATCGGGATGTTCTGCTGTATGGCATCAGCTGGCACCTGACCAGGCCAGACAGCCACTACGGTGATATCGTAATTCAAATCACTATACAGATTCAACGGGGCAGGGGGAATCCAGGTAAATGCCGGAAGTGACGTTTGAAGCGTATCTTTATCCACTGGTAAGTTCAGTATAGGTGGACTTACCGGCTCCACTACAAATCTGATACAATCTTCAGTCCCAGGAGCCACTGTCTTATCACGATCTACAACTACACTATAGCAAATAATATATTTTCCGGGTAGCAACATGGCATTCGGACGCTGATCCTGCACCGGCAATAAATACTCGGTAGAAATGGGCTGAAAATCCGCCAGATGCAGCATAGTAGCACCGATCGGTAATTCGACTAAACGTGTAATGCCAGTCATCACACCCTGCCCGGTTACTGCATCTGTTAAACGCATGATCACCTTTACATAAGATTTGGTTTTGTTGGCATTTGTCAGCAGGATATTCCAAAGCTGGGACTGCTGCATAATTCCGGCAGGTGGCACCTGCGGCGCTATTGCTACCTGGGCTTTAACTTTCAGCATCGCTGTTACAATAAGCAATGCCGCAAAAAATGGGATTCTTAGGTACTTCATAATAATTAAAATATCTTGGTATAGGTAATTCGTCCGGTATTATTTGACACCAATTGCTTCGCAGATCCTGGCATATAACGTTTCTCCGCTCTGCCACTGATTTCACCAACATATGGAATGATAAACCTCAGGTTCATACCATAGCCATATTGGGTGATGTTATATTTAGATTGATAATTATGTTGTAGAGACGCGCCTGCCTCCAACCATTTCAGCGCCTTCCAGCTTACATCTCCAGTATTGCTGTAAAGGTTATAATCAGCTGTCAGCGAGGCATTAAACTGGCCGGTGATAGTGAATTTTTTCAGAAAAACTGTTTGGCTGCCAGTAACATTGCGACTGTTATAATAAACAAATGAAGTATCCGTCTGCTTATTATAAAAACGAGAGTACATCAGCATGCTGTTCATCATTATACTTTTGTACTTGTAATTGTAAACAGCAGTGCCGGAGAGGGTATTAAAGATTTGCTGGGTGAAATTGCCATCACCCAACTTTACTAATTGTGATGTTGGCTGATAGGCTAGCGTTACAACCGGCAACTTAGGTATACGCATAGTTACCTGCAAACTCTTGAAGATAGTGTTACTTTCAAACACTGCCGGCTCATAAAAAGTGGCATAGGTATTTTTACGCAATGCACCTGTTACCGTTAACTGACGTTTAAAGAAAGGCTGCTCTGCCTGCAATGTCCAGGCGGTCTGCTGTGAACCGGTAGTATACATACTGAATGATTGAAAGTCGCCCCCCATGCGTTTATACATACCACTCAGTTTTATAGCTGCGCGCGGCACAACGGTTTCGGCACCAACGCTCCATGCCTCATTTGTATGACCGGAAAAATTCAGCATACTGGAAACGTTATTCTGTCCGTGTACACGTCGGATATTATAAGGTAGGGATGACTTCGCCACTTCGCCGGTAATGAATGTCTGACGTCCCAGGCTCCACTGCCCCTCCAGCGACACACCCATGAGATGATTATCCACTTTCACAGCCGAATCCAATGGTATTGCATTTGCACCATACAATTCCTTTTTCCCCATGTAATAGGTGAGATAGATATGACTGGATTCTTTTTGGCCAACGCCGGCTCTTATCAGGTTAATATATTGAGGGGAACGCTTTTCTTTTACAATAAAATTCCGGAAAGTATAGTCGACGGAACCACTGGCTACAGCCAGGTACCAGGATGGATTTAACTCCAGTTGTACACCGGTAATACTGATGTTTTTTGCCGTGAGCTCAGAATAATCAACCATCGCTCTGCCTATACCTACACTACGTATAGCCAGTAAGGTTCTATAATTCCTGGGCAATACCGTATCCGGCAGATTCATCGCATCCAGCGCATCAATGAGCTCTTTATTATTTTTGCTATGCTGCAACACATCCAGTAGCTGCACTTTCTCAGCGCCTATTTTCGCATTCAGTTTATCATACTTTTGTTTAAGTTTTGCATACTTATCCTGTAAGGAGTCTACCTCTGCCTTATACCGGTTACCTTTTTCCAATAAGGCCATGTATTCAGCATCTTTTTCACTCAACGGCTTGACAATACCCAATGCAGAATCTCTTTTCCAACGGAACATAAATTCTCTGGCCTCCACTATCTTTTGCTGGTACGCTTCGCTATTATAGTGTGTATGTACACCGGATATCTGCATACGGAGACTATCCATTAAGAGCTTCATCTTATCAGCATCCAGTTGTTGTTTATACTTTGAAACGACCCATCTGCGTGCATTCATCAATAACTGATTTTTGAAATCACTGCTATGATAAAATAATCTCGCCCCGGTCAGATTCCTGAACAGCGATGAGTTTCCCTGTTGTGTACTGAAAGCAATCCGAAACGGATATTGATCCTTTACAGTAACAAGGAGATTTGTCTGTAAGATATGTTGATGGATATCCCGCTCTGTAAATGGCGTATCAACATTCGACTGGTAAAAGAAATCATAGGTAACATTCCCCTTTATATTCAATAAAGGCGGCTTTGGTGGCGGCACATACACAGGTTTTATCCTTGGGCGGGAAGCTACTAAATCCACGTGTTGAACAGGCCCATAAAGCATTATCTTCATAGCCTCCTGCATCTTACATCCTTTGGAAATAAGAATATAGGCAGAATCAACAGGTATGCTACCTGGCAGCTGCTGCTGCGCAGAAACAGTCAGGCAACAAAATATAAGGGCCCCAACATGGACAATTTTCTTCATTAGTACACTAAAACATTTCATTCGTTGCTACTTTTGAATTCTTTTAGTGGCGCTACTAATCTCATAGACATAGGTGTGCATAACAACAATGTTATTTGGATAGATTGCTAACACTTGATCATTTCCGTTAAATAAGCCTTCTTTTAGGAGGAATGCATAACAACATGACAACTGTATTAATAATGATAATAAAGGTGGATAGTCATGGGGATACTACATAATCATTATGCTGTCCTTTTCGGGCATAAGATGGCCTCACGGGCCTGTCTGACAGCATTCAATATTAGGTATACCGCACTGATATCTCCTTGGATTTTCTCTTTGTTCCACAATACAAAACGCTATATGACCACAGTAATACAGACTCTATTGACCAGGTATAGGGGACAAGGGCGTATTAAAATGACAATTTGCTCTTGTGACAGTTATTATCAATGCAAAATTATATCACCTGTATATCATCCACAATACAACTAATATTTCATTATTATCATTTTTTGACAGTTGAAAATATCATGTTGAAAATAAATAGCAGGAATACTAAAGTGTGGCTTTACTATAGGGGTAAAACATACAAAATATTTTTAAGGGTAAACAAACATTAAACCAGACAATCTGTTGAACCGATATAGTTATCGCGATTGTTCTGCAATGTACATTTAAACGATCAAACAACAATTTTTAAATCCAACTCGATAAGAAATTTGGATGTAGTTTTAAAGGAATGCCGGTTTACTCATTGCATTAAAAACAGGACATTTCCTGAATGACCATAAGTGTTTTAAAAATTATACCCCATCCTTAATTTCACCGGATCCGTTCTTGGAATATGACTATTATATAGAAAGTCAAATAACAAACTCACATCTCCTTTCACTTTCGAACTAACTTTATATTTTTTCTTGATCCCTAATAATG
This sequence comes from Chitinophaga sp., assembly GCF_019236475.1. Taxonomy (GTDB): domain Bacteria; phylum Bacteroidota; class Bacteroidia; order Chitinophagales; family Chitinophagaceae; genus Chitinophaga. Next base: position 120,050 of record NZ_JAFAIX010000013.1, on the reverse strand, counting down.
CACTTTGTGTCCATGAGGCAGGATTAGGGATATTGGTAGTGACCTGAATGGGTTGGTAATTTTGTTCATATCCGCCATTCAGGAAGAAGGTATTTTTCAGTTTCCAGTCGATAAAGGAACGGAGACCGAGCCCTTCACTACTGAAGCCGATGTGATTAAATCCCTGGCCTAATCCCAATTTATAGGCCATACCAAAGCCTGCGATACCATTCTTATGGAATTTGTAGCCGATTTGAGCCGCGATATCACTGGTGGTGGGGTAGAAGTTCGTATTACGCTGGAACTGGATATTTCCGCCGTATTCGAGTCTTTGTACGAATCGTTTGGCTTTCATCTCATTTGGCTTGAAATTGGGTATTTCGCCAGCGTTATCCAGATCGGGGAAATTCTTTTTAAGATCATTCATTTTCGCGCGTGCTTCTGACATAGAGGTGCTGACAGCCTGAGATGCATTGGGGCCACCGCCAAGTCTTTGTTGGATGACTTGTTCCACTTGGTTACGGGTTTGTAATCCTTCCAGGTTGGGGGTACCTCCGTTAGCGCCAGCACCGGTGCCCAGTAAGCTGGCGAGGTAACTATTTTTGGCCATGAAATCGTTATAGGCAGGTATTTTCTGCGCTATTTCCAGGGCTTTCTTTTCTATTTTTTTATGATCACTGAAAGTTTCTTTCAGGTCTTTTACCTGTTGTGCATAATAGTAGGCTTCTTTGTTAATGCTTTTAAGGCTTCCGGCGAGTTCCGGTATTTTTCCTAATTGTGCATTCAGGAGTTGTCTGCGGGATTGAATAAATGATTTTGCTTCATTCAATATCGCCAGTTTATCCTGTAATGCGGTCACGGATTGGAGACTACTGTTAAGCTTTGGCAATTGAACGCCTTGTGCTTGTTTGAGGAAACTGAGTGTGTTGAACAGCGAATCTGTACTGAGGTTGTTGCCTAATAACTTTTTGCCTGGAATATGATCAGCTTTTGATTTCAGTTTATTTTTCAGAGAAGCGAATTTCTCCTGGCTTTGGTCGAACATTTTTCTGGCAGCGGAAGAGTCGATTTTCATCATACCTTTATTCATCTTCTCCTCATACTTGGAAAGCCGATTAAGTGCTTTCTCTGTTCTGCGGGTCAACTGTCGGTTGAGTACATCTGCTTTTCGCTGGACTGTACTATAATATTTATTGGGAATATCTATGCTCTTCTTTAATAAACTATCCTGTGCTTTGGCACGGGTAAGGCATACAGTTAAAAGAATGATCAGGTATACGGGTCGCATTAAATAAGATTAATATTTGGGTAAATGGATGTGGGCAAATATAGAGAAAGAATTCTAAGGAGATAGGAAAAAGGGTATTGGGTGGATAGGAGTACTGTATTGAACTGGAGTAGAAAATAATAAAGTTATCAAGGGAAGATGGGAAGATAGCTTTGCCTGGGGATGGGACGGAGCAATTTTAAATTTTTTTTGCTTTCCCTGTGATTTTTTGCCAATAAATGCGAATAATAATTCAGTAGTGAGATGACATTTGCACCTCACTACTGTTATTACTCTTAGAAACCAATATTTAACCCGACAAAGAAGTTAAATCCTGCCATTGGGTAGTAATAGTTATCTGGGACTACTTTCCCATTAGCATACATACCATATGTACTGCCATTGGGTTGATAGAGATTGTTGAAGATATTATTCAACATCAGTTGCACGCCTAATTCGCGGAATAAAGGTTGTGGAATGATGTAGTTGAATCGCAGGTCATTTACATAATAAGGATCCAGGCTACTTTCTTTGTTGCCGGTGTTATCCATGTATTGTCTGCTTACGTATTTACCTACGAGGTCAATATTCAAGTTTTTAATTGGTTTGGCGCTCAGTATATATCCTCCTACGAATGCAGGGGAGAAGGAGATATCTGTTTTGCTGAATTGCAGTGTATATGGTTTACTAGCTGCGTCGTAATAAATTGCGGCGAAGTCCAGCACTTTATTTTGGCTGAGGGCAGCATTCGCGGAGAGGGAGAAAATGTTATTGAGTTTTACATTTCCTTGGATCTCTACACCGAGGCGATAGCTTTTAGGAATATTGGTACGTACATAAGCACCTACATCATTGAGTTGACCGGTTTGAACCAACTGATTTTTGTAGTTCATGTAGTACACATTACCCTGAATGGAGGCGATGCTGTTGCTCCAGTTGTATCCAGCTTCGAGGTCGCGGAGTTCTTCGGGTTTAGGTTGATTTGCACCGATATTGGATTCAAAGTCGGTACGATTGGGTTCCTTATGTCCTACTGCGAAAGAGGCGAATAATCGGTTATTGGTATTGATGAAATAGTTGATACCCGCTTTAGGATTGAAGAAATTATATTTCACGTGTGGCATATAAGCTGGAGCTGCATCAAAACCGTTCATGTTATACTGTACATTGCGGTATTGCATGTCCACAAATAATTGCAGGGCAGACGTGATTTTATATTGTCCTTTCCAGTAGATATTGAAATCATTTTTATCTGCGGGGAAGCGACTGTATTCATGGTCTTTATCAATACCAGTATATGCCCAGATGATCTTATTATAATGTTGTCCTTCGTAGCGGTTCCAGCCGCCACCAAGGCTCCAGTTGAAGACATTACCGGTGCGGTTTACAGAGAAGATACCGCCATAGAAGTAGTTATCCAACCAGAGTTGACGAACAAGATCTGTGGTGTCAACAGTTGCGCCATTGATATGTACAGGTGCCAGGCCGTAATCCGCGAAAGCCTGGTTCGCTTTGTACTGCTCATAGTATCCGCGACCACGAGTGAGATGGCCGGCAACGTTGAAGTTCAGATGTGAATTAATTTCCTGGTTAAGGAATAACTGGTAGTGATCCTGTTGGTAGTTATCGGTTTCGTTATTATATGGAGTACCGGGTTTTTCTGTACCAGCAGAATTGTAAGTGCGATCTGTTGCCAGCAATGCTTGTGGAACGCCATTCCATGCCTGATAGGTTTTCTCCTTTCCAGAGAAGACATTCAGTCGAATAGCGGTTTTCTTGGAAATATATGCTGCCGATGTATAGAATGATTTCAGGTCTGATGTGGCGCGATCAATGTATCCATCTGACGATATTTGTGAGAGGCGTGCATCAATGGTGAAATGATCATTGATTAGTCCGGAACCTGCTTTAACAGTATGTTTCCAGCTATTGAAAGATCCAAAGCTGTTGTTGATGTCGCCATAGGCTTTGTCGTGGAATTCGTTGGTGCTAAGATTGAGTGTTGCGCCAAATGCACCAGCGCCATTGGTAGAAGTACCTACACCACGCTGTAATTCAATGCTGCTAACAGAACTGGCAAAATCAGGCATATTCACAAAGAATGTTCCTTGTGATTCCGCATCATTGATGGGAATACCATTGACAGTAACATTGATGCGTGTAATATCAGAGCCACGCACACGCATACCTGTGTAACCAATGCCTGTACCTGCATCAGAGTTGGTAACAACAGCAGGCAGTTGGTTCAGTAATATGGGTAAGTCCTGACCAAGATTCTCTTTTTTGATTTCTTCGGCAGACAGGGTACTGTTGACAAAAGGAGAGTTTTTTCCTGCACGGAGACTGCTGATTTCAACTGGTTTTACAAATAAACCAGTTTCTTCCAGGCCAATATCCTGCTTGGTGTTGTCCATGATGTCAATAGGGAAGGAATATGCTTTGAAGCCTAAATAGGTAGCCTGTAACTTGAAATTACCCTTCTTTTTCAGGTGGATGCTGTAATGCCCTTTGCTGTCAGTCAGTGTGCCTTGTTGGTTGATGGATACGGATACCCCTTCCAATGGTTGGCCGTTGGTTTTGTTAGTAACGGTACCGGTTACAACGGATTGTGCTTGTAAAGTGCCTACTGTACCCAGTAGTACCCACAACAGTAACTGTTTCATGTATGTGTATATATTAACTATTTTCACTTTCCTAACCAGCATTACCTGGTCCAGGTTCTTTGGGTGTGATCTCAGCCTGAAAGTAAGGCACCCCATGTGAAAGCGGCTGAAAGGCCGTTTCCGATACAAAGGTATGCAGGTCTAACGAAAAAAATAATAATTTTTTCAAATACTTGGGTTTAGCTGACCATAATGACCCTGTTCAGCTTTGTATTGGACCTTCGGTTTTGGGTTGATGTTTCTTCCTTTTGTATAGAAGCTTCCAGTTTTATATAGGAGCATTCAGGTTTATATTAGGAGCTTCCAGTTTTGTGTAGGAGTGTTTTCCTTTAGTACAGAAGCATTTAGTTTTATAATAGGAGCTTCCAGTTTTATATAGGAGCGTTTTCCTTTAGCATAGGAGCATTCAGGTTTATATTAGGAGCTTCCAGTTTTGTATAGGAACGTTTTCCTTTAGTACAGAAGCATTTAGTTTTATAATAGGAGCTTCCAGTTTTGTATAGGAACGTTTCCTTTAGCATAGAACCATTCGGTTTAATAGTAGGAGCCTCCAGTTTTGTGTAGGAGCGTTTCCTTTAAGTATAGAAGCATTCAATTTATATAGGAGCGTATATAAGGGCAGATAGCCATGTGAAGTATTCCTATCGCTTTTTCAGTCAGAAAGGTACCATTCCCGAAATGTATTGTTTAACCCTTTTAATCTTTTACAGAAATGATTAAACTACAATTGATCGGCCATTTAGGTCGGGATGCAGTACTTAAAGAAGTAAACGGTGTATCCGTGTTGAATTTCACAGTAGCCGCCAATGAACGATTTAGGAATGCCGCAGGTGTATTGCAAGAGCGCACTACATGGGTCGACTGCTCCTTATGGGATCGACTGAACATGGCACCCTACCTCTTACAGGGTACTATGGTGTATTTAGAAGGATCACCACGTGTAGACGCATATATCAGCAATAATACAGGTGTATTGTCTGGCGCCTTACATCTGCGGGTAGCCACTATACAACTGCTTAGTCGCAAGGACGAAGAGAAACGGAAGGCTACTGCCTCCAACATCCCTCCACTACCGGAAGGTATACCTGAGCAGGAAATGCCCGCAGACGATCTTCCGTTTTAAGAGCAAGATAGCCTGACGCTGAGGTTTTGATGCATGATTTGTGGTTATAGTCAATTTCAAAGTCACAAGGCTGCAGACTGTGAGCTGAAGCTTATGGCCTGTGCCTTGTGGCTATTATCAATATCGGTTATCTATTATGTATTATCTATTGTTGGATGGCTATTGCTTTATCTCTTTATAGGGATTTCAAATTGACGATCACTATAATTTGATCTCTTTTGCTTAAATTCTAATAGTAGGTGGCGCCGTTCTTTGATAAGTATAATTTGACCTCTAATGCTTAATTCGAATAGTAGGTGCCTCCGTTCTACGATCTGTAAAATTTGATCTCAAAATTCAATAATCGGATCTCCATGGTTTGATCTCCATCATTAGATCTTACTTGTGACGGTGCCATTAACTAGGGTTTAATTGCTTTAATAGGGGCTCTTTAGTTTGATCTCTTTTATTCCACCAGTTTTATTTTTAAGACCCTGTAATCATTAGTCAGATATCCTCAATGCCTTTACTGTGGCTCATTTATGTGGTTTATTATATAGCTATTATATGCTATGAGTCATGCAATTATGCGTGATTTATCCCTATTTATTTAAAATATATTTGGTGCTAATTGAAAAAGCCCTATCTTTGCACCCTCATTGCGAGGTAGAGCAGAGGTAGCTCGTCGGGCTCATAACCCGAAGGTCAGTGGTTCGAATCCGCTCCTCGCTACAAACAGATGTCATGTGCATCAAAGAAACAGAGCCGAAGAAATTCGGCTTTTTTTATTACAGGGAGTTCTCACAGCGTTTTTCTCGCATAGATACACCGCCGCGTAGATACAAAGATGATTGAACGGGACTTTTCCCGGGAAACAATACTGGCAACAAGGATTTTTTGATGGATATTTGAGTAAAGATTACACCTTACTCCTTTGCGCCTCTACGGGTAACAACACACAACTAAACAGGGATATGATGCATAAAGCAGGTTTTGTAAACATTTTCGGTAAACCCAATGCGGGGAAAAGCACACTGTTAAACGCTATCATCGGCGAGAAACTGGCTATTATTTCACCCAAGGTGCAAACCACCAGGCATCGTATTACCGGCGTTCTTACCGAACCCGGATATCAAATCGTATTTTCCGATACTCCCGGAATAATCGACCCTAAATACAAACTCCATGAAAAAATGATGGGCGCTGTAAAATCAGCACTCGAAGATGCAGACGTTGCTCTGCTCATCATGGACGCAAAAGATAACCTGGAAGAAAACCTAGAACTCTTCAGCTCCCTTAAATTAAAAGTACCTACCATCCTCGTCATCAATAAAATGGATAACCTCCTCCAAGAAGATGTGGATGCCCTGGTGAAAAAATGCCAAGAATGGGGTAAAGCCAAAGCTGTCGTTCCTATCTCTGCCAAACAAGGCAAAAATGTGAAAGACCTCATGGCTGCCATCGTTAATCTGCTCCCAGAAGCAAACCCATTCTATCCAGAAGATACACTAACGGACAAGTCTACACGCTTTTTTGTGGCAGAAATGATCCGTGAAAAAATCTTCCAATTATTCGAAGAGGAAATCCCTTATCATACTACAGTAATCGTGACGCAGTTCCAGGAAAAGGATACACTCACAAAAATTACTGCTGAAATAATTGTTACCAGAGAATCACAGAAAGCGATTATCCTTGGCGAAAAAGGAAAATCTATCCGTGAACTGGGAACAAGAGCCCGTCAGGATATTGAGAAATTTATCGAACGCAAAGTATTCCTTGAACTGTTTGTGAAAGTAAGAGGAAAATGGCGCGATAATGATCTCTTCCTGAAAGAATACGGGTACTGATTAATAAATTCCTGGACAGCAACAGTGCCGTCACAGGTGATTACGACAATCAATTAATTATTAAAAGAGATTATCATGGCTGGATTTACTGTTGCCATCGTTGGTCGCCCGAATGTGGGTAAATCAACATTGTTTAACCGCCTGCTGGAACAACGCAAGGCGATTGTGGATGATCAGAGCGGTGTTACCCGCGACCGCCAGTATGGTGTGGCTGATTGGAATGGAAAAACTTTCAACGTAATTGATACCGGCGGATTCGTTGCCGGAAGTGATGACGTTTTTGAACGTGAGATTCGCAAACAAGTGAAAATCGCTATGCAGGAAGCAAACGTCCTGCTGTTCTTGACAGATTGTACTACTGGTATTACTGACCTGGATTCGGAAGTAGCTGACCTGTTACGCCGTAGCTCCAAACCAGTATACCTGGTTGTAAATAAAGTGGATAACCAACAACGCGCCCTCGAAGCTACTGAATTCTACAGCCTCGGCTTCGAGCACGTATTCTTCCTCTCTTCTATGACAGGTAGCGGTACTGGCGAACTCCTTGATGAGGTAGTAAGTCATATCACGGATGATATGGGTGATGCTTCTATGGAATCAGATATCCCTAAAATTGCGATCATCGGTCAGCCTAACGTGGGAAAATCTTCCCTCCTGAATGCACTGATTGGTGAAGAACGTAATATCGTGTCTGATATCGCTGGTACTACCCGCGATACAATCCACACACACTATAACATGTTCCAAAAGGAATTCATGCTGATCGATACGGCTGGTATCCGTCGTAAAACGAAAGTGCAGGAAGACCTGGAATTCTATTCCGTAATCCGTGCCATCAAAGCCCTGGATGAGGCGGATGTAGTAATGCTCCTCCTGGATGCTGAAAAAGGTATCACCGCGCAAGACTTGAATATCTTCAGTCTCGCTGCAAGAAAAGGTAAAGGAGTTGTGGTGCTGGTAAACAAATGGGATCTCATGGAGAAAGCCACTAATACAGCGCGTGACTACGAGAAAGAACTCAAAAAACGCCTGGCTCCATTTTCTGACGTACCTATCATCTTCACGAGCGTGATAGAAAAACAACGTATTTTCAAAGCTATTGAAGTGGCATTGGAAGTATATGAGAACCGTACCCGCAAAATTCAGACTTCTAAACTGAATGACGTGATGCTGAAAGCAATTGAGGCATACCATCCTCCAGTGGTGCGCGGTATTCCTATCAGAATCAAATATGTTACCCAGTTGCCTACGCATACGCCTGCGTTTGCCTTTTTCTGTAACCTGCCAGATGATGTGAAAGCGCCTTACAGAAATTACCTGGAAAACCAGATCCGTACTAACTTTGACTTCAGAGGAGTACCAGTTAAAATATTCTTCAGAAAGAAATAATTCGACCAGTTGTAGGTATAAAAATTTTGTAATTTAAAATTATTCTATACCTTTGCGCCGGTTTTAAAAAACTATAAACAACACAAAATGAAAAAAGTATTTGTATTCGCAATCGCTGCTGGTATGTTCTTCGTAGCTTGCAATGGCGGTAAATCTGCTACCACTGACTCTACTGCTACTACCGTTGACACTATGGCTGCTCAACCAGTTGCTCCAGTTGCTGCTGATAGCGCTGCTCACGTTGATACTGCTGCTCACGCTCCAGTTGATACCGCTGCTAAAGCTGCTCCAGCTCCAGCTGCTAAGTAAGAGATTATTTATTGATAATATCTTTCTTGCAAGAAATTGAAAAGCTCATCGCTCTGCGGTGAGCTTTTTGACTTTTAGGATGCTTCGTAATCTTAATGGCATAAAAAAAGACCGGTTCATCGAACTGGTCTTTTTTATATATCTTCTATTTATTATCAATCATCTAGCAAACTGCACAAATTCATCAATTCCTGCTGCCTATAGGAGTCCTTTTCTTCCCGGAAACACTTAGACAGCTCTTCCAGCAACAACTGTATAATTCGCTTATTAGATTGTGGCTTGAAGAAAGAAGGCATCGATGGCACAGATACTCTCTTCAAATAGGTATCCACATCCTGTTGGGTGTAAATCTGCCCCTGGATCGGATCTATGAAGAAAAGAATCCGGTAGTCATCCGGCTCTATAGGCTCTGAAAAATCCACAAAGGTGTCGAAATACGCCAGGATAAACTGCCGGGGTATATTCACCGCATAAACAGGCAAATCCAGCATATTACATAATGCCTGATATATTATCCCGTTGGTATACGGGTTCCCCTTCTTGGATTCTACTACCTGGTTAATGAAAAACTGATTCTTCCGCTGATAGGAGATTTCTTCGCCCTTTAAACCGAAGTAGTTATAAATCATGCTGTTGAGCACGTTTATCTGCTCCAGTGGAGTGAGATAGTTGTTCAGTTCCAGCCAGATATTCCGTTTAATACGTTCTATTTCAGTATTTATCTGTCCGGGTACCAAATCAGGAAACTGATAGCGGGCAGTGAGAATAGCTCCCTGAAGGAGATCCTGTGACTCAGAAATGCTCCATTCACGTATGGCGACTTGTAAATCCTGGTAGTGCACACGATGAATGAGCAACTCTATTCTTTCCTGTATAGATTCGTCGATTGTATTCTCCCACAGATTCTCCAAATTTGGAATAATATCCTTACCGTACAGCAATATCTTGCTGGCAACGGTATCGAATACTTCCTGATCCGGATCATCCAACAGGTGGAACAAAGCGTTTATTTCTCTGTTTTCGTGCATGTCAACTGTGTAACAATGGTCAATCCCTTCGCCAGTTCCATGAAAATGGCTGTTATTAAGCCTTTTTCTTCCTTGGCGGAGCTTTCTTCTTAGGCGGATTTGCTTTGGCTTCTTCAATGATCGCCTTGGCTTCTTCCACGGTGATGTCTGCTGCGTGATCTATCCTTTCTTTAGGAATCTTGAAATTCTTCAGTCCTTGTTTGATATAAGGTCCGTAAGGGCCTTTCAGAATCTGGATTTTCTCTTTCTCAAATACTTTGATAGTACGCTCGTCTTTGGCAGTACGTTTTTCTACGATCAGCGGGGCTATCTCATCCAGTTCCACTGTGTAAGGGTCCATTTCCTTTTTGAGGGAATAGAATTTCTTGTCGTGCTGTGCGTATGGTCCAAAACGACCAATATTAATGATGACATCGGAATCTTCGAATTGTCCGAGGTTACGAGGCAGGCGGAATAGTTCCATCGCCTCATCCAGGGAAATCGTTTCGATGCTTTGTGTAGGTTTCAGTTTTGCGAAGCGTGGCTTCTCTTCATCTTCTGCCTGACCGATTTGGATCATTGGGCCATATCTACCCATACGGGCAACGATAGGTTTACCAGTAGATTCTTCAACACCCAACTGACGTTCCCCTTTTACGCGTTCTGCTTTTTCCAGGGTGTTTTCTACATCCTTATGGAAAGGTTGGTAGAATTCTGCCAGCATTTTGTTCCAAATCTTACGGCCATGGGCGATTTCGTCAAATTCTCCTTCAATTTTGGCAGTAAAACCATAATCCATTACGGAGTTGAAGTATTGATTGAGGAAATCTGTTACGATCATACCCAGATCTGTTGGGAACAATTTTGACTTTTCAGCACCAGTGTTCTCACTGTCGGTCTGTTTGGTGATTTTATCTGCTTTCAGACTAAGGATACGGAAATCTCTTTTCACGCCTTCTTTATCTCTCTTTTCTACGTAACCACGTTTCTGAATAGTGGTGATAGTAGGAGCATAAGTAGAAGGACGACCAATTCCCAGTTCTTCCAGTTTTTTAACGAGACTAGCCTCAGTATATCTTGGCGCAGGACGGGAGAAACGCTCGGTAGCTTTCATTTCCTTCAGGTCCAGTGACTGTTTTACGGCCAATGGAGGCAAGGAACCTTCCTGACTGTCATCTTCATTTACATCTTCATCGTCATGGCCTTCCATATATACTTTCAGGAAGCCGTCGAATTTCAGCACCTCTCCGCTGGCGGTCAGCTCTTCATGATTGGTGGAAATATCGATTTTAGCGATGGTCTTTTCCAGTTCTGCATCGGCCATCTGGCTAGCGATGGTACGCTTCCAGATGAGTTCATACAGCTTACGGGCATCCGCGTCATTTACAGTGGTATTTTCCATGTAAGTAGGACGGATGGCTTCGTGCGCTTCCTGGGCCGACTCATTCTTATTCTTGAACTTTCTATGTTGGTGGTATTTCTCTCCGTAGTTACCGGTGATCGCTTTCTGGATATCAGCTAAGGCAGTATCAGACAGGTTTACGGAGTCCGTACGCATATAGGTGATGTTACCGCTTTCATATAACTTCTGCGCGAGCAGCATCGTTTTGGAAACGCTGTAACCCAGTTTGCGGCTGGCTTCCTGCTGGAGCGTAGAAGTAGTGAAAGGTGCTGCGGGAGATTTCTTCCCTGGTTTCACCTGAATATCCTTCACGGTGTAAGCCGCGCCTACACATTGTTGCAGGAATTTCTCCGCATCTTCTGCGGTCTTAAATTTATTAGGACCTTCTGCTTTAAAGGAAATGCTCTTACCATTAATATCTTTACCGGTGAACCAGGCTTCTACCTTAAAAGTACTTACCGCATTGAATCCATTGATCTCCCTTTCTCTCTCCACAATCAATCGAACGGCAACAGACTGTACACGGCCGGCAGACAATGAGTTACGCATACTCATTTTACGCCAGAGTACAGGAGATAATTCAAAACCTACAATACGATCCAGTATACGGCGGGCCTGTTGTGCATTCACGCGATCCATATCCAGCTTACGCGGATGTTGAACGGCATTTTCAATGGCAGGCTTGGTGATTTCATGGAAAACAATACGTTTAGTATTTGTTGGATCGAGGCCCAAAACCTCGCACAAATGCCAAGAAATGGCTTCTCCCTCACGGTCCTCATCCGTTGCTAACCATACCTCATCGGTATCTTTGGCTAGCTTCTTCAGGTCTTTTACAACCTTTTCCTTATCTTCCGGTATAACATATTTAGGCTTGAAGTTATTATCGATGTCAATGCCCATGTCATCCTTCTCAAGGTCACGTATGTGACCAAAGCAGGATTTGACTTCAAAGTCCTTTCCCAGAATCTTTTCAATGGTTTTGGCCTTTGCTGGGGACTCAACTATAACTAAATTTTTTGCCATGTATGCTTCTTTAATATGCTGCTAAATACGCAAAATTTCGTAAAATAATAGGTATACGAATTCTGCAAGTATATAAAAGTACCTTGAAAATAAAAAATAAGGTACGCGATTGCGTTAAAATCAGTTGTAATGTAATGAAAAAAACGGGTACCGGCGCAAACGCTGTATATTGGCGGTCTGAATCCCTGTTTATCTACCATCAAATAAATTAATATTAATGGATATTGTAATAGTTGGTACCGGAAACATTGCTCATTGCTTCGGACATCTGCTTAAGCTGCATGGTCATCAGGTGTTACAGATTGTAGGTCGAAATCCGGCCCATGCCGCTGAACTGGGAGACCTCCTCCATGCGCCCTACACCACCGACCTGCTAGATATAAATATGGAGGCTGATATGTACCTACTGGCAGTTTCCGATAGTGCCATTCCCCTATTAAACGACGAATTGCGCCTAGGACGACGGATGGTGGCTCATACTGCTGGTGCTGTGCCGTTGAGTGCTATCTCCCGTATATCTACTAACACGGGTGTTATCTATCCGCTGCAGTCCATTAGAAAGGAATTGAAGAATTACCCTCCTATACCCATTATGCTGGAAGCGAGTAACGATGAGGTTTTAAAGAGACTCCAAGCCCTCGCGCAGAGTATCGCCTCTCGCATCACGGTGACAGACTCCCACCAGCGCCTGCAATATCATCTTACGGCGGTCCTTTGTAATAACTTTACGAACCACCTGATTGCTAGGGCTAAGGCATACTGCGAAAAAGAAGACCTGGACTTCACACTCCTGCAACCCATCATCAGGGAGACCTTCGACCGACTGGAGAAATTCCCCCCAGAATCGGTGCAAACAGGTCCTGCGATTCGTCAGGATGAAGCCACCATGGAATTACATCGTAACCTGCTGGCTGGAGATGAATATCTCCAATTGGTCTATAGCGTACTGTCGGACAGTATTTACAACTTCCATGAAAAGTCTAGTAAATAACAGTCTAATCCATAATTCGTATTTTCGCCGCCAACTATGAATATATTATCGCTTTTTAAACCGGTGACTACATTTGTACTGGATGTAGACGGTGTACTCACGGACGGTACACTCCAATTATTACCGGGTGGGGAAATGTCCCGCAAAATGAATATTAAAGATGGCTATGCCATGCAACTGGCTGTGAAAAAGGGTTATCGCGTGGTGATTATTTCAGGCGGTAAGTCTGAAAGCGTGGTAAGTCGCCTCCAGGGGCTCGGTATTAAAGATATATATGTAGGCGTGCAGGATAAAAAAGAAAAACTGCAAGACTACGTATTCGAAAATGATCTCCGCTGGGACGAAATCCTCTATATGGGCGATGATATTCCAGACTATGCGCCCATGCAGTTGGTAGGTCTAGCCACCTGCCCTACAGATGCGGCTCCTGAGATCAAAAGCATTTCCAGGTATGTATCCCCGTTAGGTGGTGGACAAGGTTGTGTAAGGGATATTATGGAAAAAGTACTCAAATTGAACGGCCACTGGCTGCTGGATGAAGGAATTGCATCCAAATAACTGTACATCTCACTACAATTATTAATTATTGATCCCATGAAACTCTGGGCTGCTTTTTTTAAACTGGTAAGATATCCCAATCTATTATATATCGCACTTACCCAGTTCCTGCTGCAGTATTGTGTAGTAGCGCCAGTACTGGAAAGTGCTGGGGAGGAACCGTCCCTGTCAGTAACCCAGTTCGTTTTACTGTGCCTATCTACCGTATTCGTGGCCGCTGCCGGTTATATTATCAACGATTATTTTGATATCAATATCGATATCGTGAATAAACCGGACAAAATGGTATTGGATAAGGTGATCAGTCGCCGATGGGCGATGGCCTGGCATACCATTCTGAATATGACAGGTGTGTCCCTAGGTTTTATCGTGGCCTGGAAAACAGGACAGATCTATCTGGGTTTCACACAGGTGGTTTGCTCCCTGCTGCTGTGGTTTTACAGTACCTCTTTTAAAAGACAGGTATTGATCGGAAATGTTGTCATCTCCCTACTCACTGCCCTGGCAGTTGTAGTAGTTGGCTTCTACGAAAAACAAATTTATCACAGCTTCGAAGCGATTATGTCGCCAGTAGGACGGAAACTCATCCAAATCATTGGGGTATATGCCCTGTTTGCGTTCATTATATCTATGGTCCGGGAAATTGTAAAAGACCTGGAGGATATGATCGGCGACAGTAAAGACGGCTGCCAGACCATTCCTATCATCTGGGGAGTACTACCCGCTAAACGTCTTTGCAATTCGTTGTTGTTGATTTTAATGATCACCGTAGTGATGGTGGAAATAAGGGTAGGGCTGTTTGGTTGGTTTACAGCCATCGGTTACTTGGTACTGTTTGTGCAGGCCCCATGCGTATACGTATACCTGCAACTGAAGAAAGCCACCACCGCAACAGATTATCACAAAGTCAGTTCCATGGTTAAACTGATTATGCTGACAGGTATTTTATCAATGATCTTTTTCAAAATATTGCTATAAATGTATACAGGTTCGCCGGTAATACTGGCCTCGCAGTCGCCCAGACGCAAACAATTGATGGAACAGGCAGGCATTCCTTTCGTTATTAAAGTAGCTGATACAGATGAATCTTTCCCTGATACCATGCCTATCTCGGAAGTACCGGTGTTTATAGCCCGACAAAAAGCCATCGTTATTCAGGCGATTTCCTCTCCGGAAGAAATTGTAGTAGCTGCGGATACCGTGGTAGTACTGGATAATACCATCATCGGCAAACCGCAGGATCGCGAAGATGCTATTCGTATCCTCACTGCCCTCAGCGGCCGTGAGCATCTGGTTATAACGGGGGTGGTTATACGTAGAGGCGATAAGGAAGTGGCTTTCTCCAAAGAGACTGGCGTCTTCTTTAATCCGCTAACACCCGAACAGATTGCCTATTATGTGGATAATTACAAACCTTATGACAAGGCAGGCGCATATGCCATCCAAGAATGGATTGGTGCAGTAGCCATAGACCGTATCGAAGGATGTTTCTATAATGTAATGGGATTACCGGTGAGTAGAGTAGTGGAGGAGTTGGAGCGGTTTGGTTAGGCGTTGTTAGCGCTAATGACTAGTGTCCTTAAATAACCAATACAAAGGTTTAAAATTAAATTTTGAGAGATCGCAAGAAGGTTGTCCCTTTTGCGATCTTTTTTGTTTTATACGTTTTTATAGAGATGATATACCCTTATTTTGTCACAATTATCAAGTCAGTATGTTCTTTGTCTTTATAATTAGACTTCCAATCTTTCAGGTGAGAATGATCATAGTCTCCCTTTATTTTAATCTGACTATGTTCTTCATACGCTTTTTTTAAAAACCCTATTAGATCCTGGATTTCGTCTAGTGTTACTAAAAGCGCGACTTCTGATAATTCTAAAGAAGTTAATTCTTCATCACCTGTTGCATAACCGTAAGCTTTCATATATAATTATACTTCTATTGTTTTTTGGAAAAAAATACGGCGCAGAGAACTGCGCCGCCGTTGGTTGGTTCCGCTATGCGGAAAAATGCATTGCGGTTGGTGTTTGATCGATTTGTTTTCCTTATACTTAATCTTGACAATGCAGTACTACTCTTCCAGTACCAGCAGATTCACATCTTTATTTTTCAGCCAATGTGCATCTTTCAGTTTCTGCAGATTGATGGTACCCACAACATAGCGATAAGTAGCAGACTCATATTTTTCAGAGATATTGAAAAACTCAGTCAGGTCCACTTGATCAGGCGTTTTGTAGCGGAGGTATACTTTCAATTTAACATCGTTGCTGAAAGCAGGCTGATTATTTTGTTTAATTTTTTTATACTCGTAACGATAATTGTAGAGCAGTGCGGAGATATCGGATAATACGGCACTACCAGTTGCGGTACCACCTGCGCCTTTACCTACAAAGAATTGTTTATCTGTGAACGCACTTTCCAGCAAGATACCGTTGTATTCATTGTATACATCGTAGAGCAGGTTATGTTCTTTCACGAGATGCGGCAGCACGAAAGCGTGTACGTTACCGTTGTTGCGGCGACAGTGACCAATCAATTTGATGGTACAGTTGCGGGATTTCGCGAATTCGATATCGAAGTCGTTCAGGTGATGAATACCGAAGTTGAAGACTTCTTCTGGTTTCACGAAAGTACCGAAAGCATGCAGCAGCAGGATAACGATTTTGAATTTAGGATCGAAACCTTCGATATCGAGGGTAGGATCAGTTTCTGCAAATCCCAGGTCCTGGGCTTGTTGCAGGGCTGTTTCGAAGCTGAGATTTTCTTCGAATATTTTAGTGAGAATATAATTAGTAGATCCGTTGCAGATACCTTCTACTGCGTTCAGCAGATCATTATCGTAGTATTCTTCCAGGTTACGGATGATAGGAATACTAGCGCAGCTAGATGCTTCGTAGAGGAAAGGCACTTTATTTTCTGACTGCAATTGGTAGAGGGAAGCCATGTTTTCAGCAATCATACGTTTGCTGGCGCTTACTACCGCTTTACCGTTACGGAGTGCAGTGCTGACGATTTCAAATGCTGCATCAGTTTCGTTGATGAGTTCCACAACCACGTCAATGGTAGGATCTTCGAGGATTTCATTTTTATCCGTAGTAAAGTAACTGCTGTCGATTGGTCTTGCTTTGTTAGGGTCTTTAATGCAGATTTTTTTGATTCTTGCATTAATACCTTTTGTTCTGTTCAAAACTTCGTACAATCCTTGTCCTACACAGCCGAATCCGAAAATACCTAAATTGATGATCTTGTTTTCCATACTTTTTTCAAACTTGTTGCGGTCATCAATCAGCCTTGCAGCTATTTATACCGCTTTTTTATTGTAAAACAGTTATTTGCTTTCCGGCAGGAGAGTTTAATCTGTCCAGTGCCTGTTTAAGGTCATTGATAAGATCTTCCGCATCTTCGATTCCTAGGGAGAGTCGGATGGTGGAGTCCTGCAGACCGGTTTTTTTCCGGAAGTCTTCCGGTATATTACGATGTGTCATAGTGGCCGGATGGGCCAGCATGCTTTTCACGCCGCCAAAGCTTTCCGCGAGTTTAAACAGCTTGGTCGCGTTTACAATGCGGATGGCGTTTTTGATGTTATCGCTTTTCAGGGAGAAGCTCACGAGTCCGCCGTAGTTTTTTTGTTGTTTACGTGCGATGTGGTGATTTTTATGGGTGGCGAGCCCAGGATAATACACCTTATCAATCGCAGGATGTGTGCTGAGCCAGTTGGCCACAGCGGTGGCATTCGCGCATTGTTTTTCCAATCGGAGGGCGAGTGTTTCGATGCCTCTGATGGTGAGCCATGCTTCGAATGGGCTGAGAATACTACCGGAGATATTCTGGTTATATCGTATTTGATCAGCCAATGCTTTGGAATTCGCGACAACCAATCCTGCAATGACATCGCAATGTCCGCTGAGGTACTTGGAAGCGCTATGAATCACGATATCGGCGCCTAGTGTAAGTGGTTGCTGCAGCAGTGGCGTGCTGAAGGTATTATCTACCACTAGGAGGATATTATGTTGTTTGGCGATTTTGCTAACAGATTTGATATCTGTGATGCGCAAAGTGGGATTTGTAGGGGATTCCAGCCAGATCACGCGTGTTTTTGGTGTGATCGCAGCCAGCACTTTATCCATATTGCTGGTGTCTACAAAATTCACTTTGATGCCGAAGCGTTCGAACATATGGTTGAATATCTGGAAGATGCCACCATAGGTGTCTTCCACGGCCATAATTTCGTCGCCAGTTTTGAGTAATTTTAAAACAGCGTCAATGGCAGACATGCCACTGGCAAAGGCGAAACCTGCATAACCTTCTTCGAGGTTGCAGATCAGGTCTTCCAATACTTTCCTGGTAGGGTTGTTGGCCCTGGAAAACTCGAAACCTTTGTTAATGCCTGGTGATTCCTGCACAAAAGTGGACGTTTGATAGATCGGTACGGAAATCGCACCTGTCAGTTCGTCTACCGGAATGCTGTGAATCAGTTGTGTTGCTGTTTTCATTGTCAGAACTGTTTTAATGATGTCAGAATAAGGAAATATATTCTGCAACTTTATCATTAAAAATCAACTTAAACAACCACAAATCCATGAGGGGGTGGGGAGGAGCAAAAAAAAAGCTCTTCCTGGTGTTGGAAGAGCCTTTCAAATATATTTATCAGGTGAAGATTAATCTCTGCCAACTTATCTTTCCCTGGTAATACCAGGGCAGGAATTAGCACCTTTTTCCTGATGATCAATCAGGAAAGGTTGCTAAGGCATCATCGGGCCAGACCCTCCGCCTTTCTGGATAAGTGATGTGTAAGAACTGGGTGCAAAGGTAATGGCACTTATATCAAATTTCCAAATACTGTTTCAAAATTTTTTTTCAGGGAGACACGTTTCCCTACTTTTTCTGACATATTTTCGTATCAACCAACCATATCTGTATGCCTGTTAACCCATTGCTCCCAGAGGAGCTACTGCATTTTATTTGGCAGCACCGGCTGTTTCGTCAGCAACCCTTATTTACCACGGGTGGAGATCCCATTCGGATTTTATGTCCTGGTATTCATAATCATCATGATGGACCTGATTTTTCCCATGCTAGTATTCATATCGGCACCACTCGATGGGTCGGAAATGTAGAACTGCATGTACGTAGCTCCGATTGGTACCGGCATCTCCATCATCATAATCCAAAATATGTTAATATCATCCTACATGTCGTTTTTGTGGATGACAAGGAAAAACAACATTTTCCAGCGCCTTGCCTGGAATTGCAGGAGCATATATCGAAATTGATGTTGCGGCATTATTCGGCCTTGAAAAATAATACGGCCTTCATTCCTTGTGCAGGCCTAGCTTCCAGGGTGCCACCATTGCATTGGATGGCATGGGAAGAACGCCTGTTGGCGGATCGTTGGGAGCAAAAAATGCAGCAGTGGCAGCAGTGGTTAGTGGAAACACGGTATAACTGGGATGAACTCTGTAACTTCGTATTGGCGGAGGCGTTCGGGCTTCCTCAGAATGCGGCTACCATGTTGCAATTGGCCCAATCGATTCCTTGGAAATTGCTACTTCGTTATCGACATGATTTGCAATTGACAGAGGCGTTATTGTTTGGTCAGGCGGGCATGCTGGACATAGAACATCCAGATGGCTATACGCAAGCACTACAACGGCATTATTCCTGGTTATGTCATAAACATCAATTGACGCCGATTCCTGGCTCCAACTGGAAATGGCTGCGGATAAGACCTTCCAGTTTCCCCTCTATGCGTATTGCCTGCTTTGCAGCGCTCTTGCACAGACATCCGCGTTTATTTGCCGGGCTGTTGGATATCACTACTGTTGCCGCTTTGCAGGAAATCTTTTTCGTAGAGCCATCCCCGTATTGGCGAACGCATTATCGTTTGAGTGGCAGCGAGCAGGCTACCACGGCCACTATCGGGCAGCAAGGGGTCAATAGTATCATTATCAATGCCGTACTGCCATTATTGTTTTTCTATGGCCAGGTTTGTAATTCCTATTATCGGCGACAATTAGCCCTGGAATGGCTATTGCAGTTGCCCGCAGAGGATAACAAGATCATAAAAGGATGGAAGAAAATTGGTATATATCCACACAATGCCCTCGAATCTCAGGGATTATTACATTTAAAAAAATATTACTGCAATGAGAAAAAATGCCTGCAATGCGCAGTAGGAGCAAGATTGATGATGAAGGAAGGCATCACAGTGTGAAGATTTAGGGAGACACGGATACGTCGGGAGTCCGTGTCTCCCTGGAATTACCAGTTAAACACTACATTTTGTACGATATCTGGATGGATGCTTTTCGCCACTGGGCAGGTCATTGCGGCTCTTTCCAAGATGGTTCTATCTTTCTCTTCAAGACCGTTGCCGGCAGGCATATCAAAAGTAACATCGATGCCTACAATACGGCGAGGCTCTGTACCCATAATTTTCTTGATACTTACCTTGGTGCCTTCTATTTTCCATTGGTTATCCCTTGCTTTGATACCCATGATGGTGAGCATACAGGAACCGAGGGCGGTAGCCACCAGGTCGGTAGGGGAAAACTTTTGGCCAAGTCCGTTGTTATCAACGGGAGCGTCGGATTCAATGATGGTGCCAGATTGCAGATGAGTGGCTACTGTGCGTAATTCTCCTTGGTATATAATTTCAGCAGTTTGCATGTTATATGTTTTGATTTTATTGCAAGTTACAGATTGTGATCAAACCATAAAATAAGTGTATTTTTAATATTCGTAACATAACAATACCTTTAATCAAGCGTTTTACTAATATATCAACAGCCCAATTACTGTGAAAAAATTATACTTGATAATCCTTATTTCAGCTATCAGCGGGTCTTTGAGTGCCCAATCCACGTCTTCGGAAAGCCCTTCCAAAACTGCTGCTAAGTCAGAAAAAGAGCAGCGAAAGCTGAAACGCATAAAAGTATTCAAAGAACAGGAAGAAGGTGAAAATGTATTCCAGCGTGATTTTTCGTTGGGCGGCCGCCTCAATACTGACGGCTGGACAGGATTTTTTGAGCTGGGATACCGTAAGAGCCGTAAGGTAGTCAACTATTTCCAATTTGAGTTCTCTGAGAAAAAGAGCCTGAAAGAATATAAGCAGCAGGGATTTGCGCCTACCTCTATGGGTATTGCTTCTCGCCCTTATATCTATGGCAAACAGAATAATTTCTATCCAGTAAAACTGGGTGTAGGGCAGCGCTACCTGATTGGGGGCAAAGCCAATAAAAATGGGGTGGAAGTAAGTGCCATCTACTATGGCGGTATTTCTATCGGTCTGCTGAAACCTTATTACCTCAATGTGGCCATCGGCAACGATCAGATTAAAGAAATCAAGTATGACCCTAATGGCCCTTATGCAGACGCCTTCCTGGATGATAAAGCGATCACTGGTGGCGCTGGCTTCGGGAAAGGCTGGGGCGAAGTGAGTGTTATCCCTGGATTACATGCCAAACTGGGTATGCGATTCGACTGGGCCCATTTCAATGAAGTGGTGAGTGCATTAGAGGTGGGGGTGAATGCGGAGGCATATACCAAAAAGATCCCTATTATGGTCAATAATGATAATAAACAGTTCATTTTCAATGCATACTTAGGCATTCAGTTCGGTAAGCGCTGGAATAAGAGATAAGTTATTACCTTTGTTTTCCTAAAGAAAGGAGTAAGCGATGCAAGAATTACCCGTAATAGCTGCCGAACCGGCCACCGCAAGAGTGAAAAAGCCCGACTGGCTGCGTGTAAAATTACCAATAGGCGAGAACTACAAACAGGTTAGAAACCTCGTAGATACCCATAAATTACATACCATCTGTGAAAGCGGCAACTGTCCTAATATGGGCGAATGCTGGGGCGCCGGCACTGCTACTTTCATGATCCTTGGAAATGTCTGCACCCGCAGTTGCGGCTTCTGTGCCGTTGCTACCGGTCGTCCGGACCCAGTGGATCACGATGAACCACAACGCGTAGCGGAAGCGATCTACCTGATGAAGGTAAAACACGCTGTTATCACCTCTGTAGACCGCGATGAGCTGAAAGATGGCGGTTCTATCATCTGGGCAAATACCATTAAAGCAGTACGCGCCCTGAACCCACAAACCACCATGGAAACACTCATCCCTGATTTCCGTGGCCAATGGGAAAATCTCCAACGTATCATTGACGTGGCTCCTGAAATCGTTTCCCATAACCTGGAAACGGTAGAACGCCTCACCAAACAAGTGCGTATCCAAGCAAAATATCACCGCAGTCTGGAAGTAATCCGTCGACTGAAAGAAGGTGGTATGCGTACCAAATCTGGTATCATGCTGGGCCTCGGCGAAACAAAAGAAGAAGTAATCCAGGCGATGCAGGATCTGTATGATAATGGTTGTGATGTAGTTACACTCGGCCAATATCTGCAACCTACCCCTAAACACTTGCCGGTAGTACGCTTCGTACATCCTGATGAATTTGCAGAACTGCGCGAAATAGGATATAAGATTGGTCTCGACTACGTAGAGGCTGGACCGTTAGTAAGATCTTCCTATCATGCAGAAAAACATATTGTCAGCGGTCGTAATCAAGGATGATCGGCCCTGAATTTCACCTAATTGTTAAAATCCACCCTAGGGGTGGATTTTTCTTTTTAGAATATTATCTTAGCGCCTCGTTTGAAATAACCTGAGTAACAGTGGACCTACTGTAACCCACTACATTTTTTATTATTTACCTGAACACCTACCTGTTATCTGCGGCTGCACTGCATTAGCAATACTATGCACTGAAAATAATTTTGTTGTGCCTTAAAGGGGCAACATACTTAGACGATAATCTGGCTTAACACTATGTATCTGCGTATATACATATACGTTATTCCTCCTTGTTGTCTGCGATTGGAACAAAGAAGAACTGAATGTCAAAAGCCTTTTATGAAAAGAGCATTTTACTTGTTAGCTGTGTCGTGTGGAGTAACGTTTTCCGGCCAACTTCACGCACAGCAATCTACGGACCCTCTGCCAACGACCGCTTCCCTGCAGGATTGTATCCGATATGCATTGGAGCATCAGCCAGTGATTCATCAGTCCGTCATCGATGAAGCCATTACGGACCGCAGTGTGAAAAGTAAACTGGCCGACTGGTACCCACAAGTACAGTTGGACGCCAACTTACAACACTACCTGGATTTGCCTACTTCCATTTTTGGTGGCAATCCTACTAAAGTGGGTGTGGCCAACAACTCTGCTGCTACCTTTACACTGAACCAGAACCTGTTTACCCGCGATCTCCTGCTCGCCACTAATACGGCAAAGGATATACGAAAACAGATCAAACAAACCACTACCCGCAATAAGATTGACGTAGTGGCGGATGTGAGCAAAGCATACTATGATGTGCTCCTGACCCAACAACAAATCAATGTATTATCGGAAGACATTGTACGGCTGGAACGCAGTCTGAAAGACGCTGTGAATCAATACCAGAGCGGCGTAGTGGACAAAATAGATTCCAAGCGCGCTACTATCTCCCTAAATAATGCTAAAGCACAACGCAAATCCGCCCTGGAACTGCTGATTGCCAAACAAGCTTATCTCAAGAACTTGATGGGGTATCCTGCCAATCTCGGAGACATTCCCGTTTCCAGCGATACTACCAAAATGGTGGCAGAAGTGAATAGCAGCGATACCTCCGTGGTAGCCGACTATCACAACAGGATAGAATATCAATTGCTGAAAACACAGGAAAGCCTGCTGCAAGCAAATGTGAAATACAATAAGTGGGGCTATCTCCCCTCTGTATCTGCATTTGTGAACTATGCTTTCGCATGGCAGAACCAGAGCTTCGGACAACTGTATAGCAACAATTACCCTAACTCTTTGATGGGTATCAAATTATCCCTGCCCATTTTCCAAGGGGGGAAAAGAGTGCATAATATCAGAATGGCCGAACTCCAGTTGGAACGTAATAAGTGGGACTTTGAATCACTCACTAATGCTGTCAATACCCAGTATTCACAGGCAATGGCGGCATACAGGAGTAACCTGAACGACTATCTGACGCTGAAAGAGAATGTGGCAATGGCACAAGATGTATATAACCTGCTGCAACTGCAATACAAGGAAGGTATTAAAACCTACCTGGATGTGCTGATCTCAGAAACAGAACTGCGTACCGCACAACTCAGCTATTATAATGCGATGTACCAGGTACTGAGCAGTAAAATAGACCTGCAGAAAGCATTAGGAACCTTAACTGTAAATTATTAAATGGTAACCGGAACGGATATGAAAAAAATGAATCACCTTGTCTTTTTAAGTGCTGCTGGCATTTTGGCCTTTTCTGCCTGCAAGGGCCCCGGTCAGAAAAGCGCTCCTGTAATGCCCCCAACATCGGTGAGTATTACAGAAGCTACTGTGGCGCCAGCCGTTTATTACGATAAATACCCAGCGTCAGTGGTAGCACTGAACCAGGTAGAACTGCGCTCCCAAGTAGCTGGTTTTATCACCGGTCTCTTTTTCAAAGAAGGAGAGGTGGTACAAAAAGGCAAGCCCCTATATGAAATAGATCGTCGTAAATATGAAGCGGCATTCCGCCAGGCAGAAGCCGGCGTTGCTAGCGCTCAGGCCAACTATAACAAAGCGAAAAAAGATGACGACCGCTATAAGCGCCTGGCAGAACAGGATGCGGTAGCTCGTCAAATCCTGGATAATGCAGAAGCGGCCCTGGAAACCTCTCGCAGTCAACTCGCTGCTGCACAAGCAGTACTCCTCGCTGCGCGTACTGATCTGGATTATTCCCTCATCAAAGCGCCGTTTACAGGTCGTATTGGGATTTCGCAGGTGAAATTGGGCGCACAGGTGAGTCCGGGTACCACGTTGTTGAATACTATCTCCAGCGAAAATCCAATTGCAGTAGACTTTGTGGTGAATGAATCCGATGTGTCCCGCTTCGCGGAGATGCAAACCAAAACGGCCAGCGACAGCACTTTCCGCCTCACGTTGCCGGATGGTACCAATTATCCACATGCAGGTCATATCCTCGCTATTGATCGTGGTATTGATAACCAAACAGCCACTATTAAAGTGCGCGTGGAATTTGCCAACCCAGATAATAAACTGATTGCGGGTATGAGCTCTGTGCTGAATGTACTGAACCAACAGTCGGGTCAGCGTCTCATTATCCCATCAAAAGCCCTTACAGAGCAAATGGGTGAATTCTTTGTATTCCTGGCGAAAGATAGTTTTGCTATCCAACGTAAAGTACATCTCGGACCAAAAATGCGCGATCAAGTCGTAATCATGGATGGTATAGAGCAAGGCGATAAGGTTATTACAGAAGGCTTCCAACGTCTGCGCGACAGCGGGAAGATAATGATTGGCATGCCTCCTCATCAAGGAGCTGCACCGAAGAAATAAGTTCACCAGATTCAACTTTAGATCATGATTGCAAATACTTTTATTAAAAGACCGGTAACTGCAATAGTTATTTCTGTTGTGTTGGTACTGGTGGGCATATTGGCGATGATGAACCTGCCGATAGGCCAATATCCGGAGATCTCTCCACCCACCGTACAGGTAACCGGTACCTACACTGGCGCGGATGCGCAAACCGTTGAACAAACGGTGGCCACGCCCGTGGAAGTACAGGTAAACGGTACCCCCGGTATGACATATATCTCTACCAACAACACCAGCAGTGGCCAGATGAGCATGACGGTGAACTTTGAAGTGGGTACTGATATCAATATCGCAGCATTGGACGTACAGAACCGTGTGGGTATCGCACAGCCTACCCTGCCACAGGAAGTACAGCGTTTAGGGCTTACCGTTAGAAAGCGTAACCCAAGTATCCTCATGTTGGTGGCGTTGTATTCACCTAAAGGCACACACGATATTACTTTCCTGGATAACTATACCAACGTATATGTAAAGGATGCATTGCTCCGTGCAAAAGGGGTGGGTGATATCTTCACCCGTGCAGACGACTTCTCCATGCGTATCTGGCTGAAGCCTGATAAGCTTGCGCAGATGGGCGTTACGGCAGATGATATCCGTGCTGCACTCCAGGAACAGAATGCGCAGATTACAGCAGGTTCCGTAGGTGCGCCTCCGCAACCAACCGGACAAACATTTGAATACAACATCTTCACACAAGGACGTCTGCAAACGCCGGAAGAATTTGGTAACATCGTGGTGAAAACCCGTCCTAGTGATGGTTCCCTCGTATACCTGAAAGACGTAGCCCGCATTCAATTGGGTAAATTCAACTACGCCGGTAACAACTTCGTGGATGGTAAACGCGCTGCCTACCTCCTGATCTATCAGGCCCCTGGCAGTAACGCGATCGAAACCGCTGCCAACGTAACCGCCGCTATGGAGGAACTGAAGAAATCATTCCCGAACGATGTCGCTTACGTAGTACCTTTCGAATCCGTTTCCGTGGTGAAAGTATCCATCGAAGAGGTGGTACATACCCTCGTGGAAGCGTTGATGCTGGTGGTGATGGTGGTGTTCCTCTTCTTGCAAAGCTGGAGAGCTACCATTATCCCGATCTTGGCGATCCCGGTATCGATTATCGCTACCTTTATCTTCTTCCTGCCATTAGGCTTTACTATCAATACCTTGACCCTCTTCGGTTTCGTACTGGCGATCGGGATCGTGGTGGATGATGCGATCGTAGTGGTGGAAGCGGTACAGCATAATATAGATCATGAGAAGATGACGCCTAAGGATGCTACCATCCAGGCGATGAAGGAAATCTCCGGGCCGGTAATTGCTATTGCGTTGATATTAGCGGCCGTATTCGTACCGGTAGGATTTATTCCAGGTATCGTAGGCCGACTCTATCAGCAGTTCGCCATCACTATTGCGATTTCTGTATTGATCTCTGCTTTCGTGGCTTTATCCCTCACACCGGCACTTTGTATCCTTATCCTCCGTCCGATGCATCTGGATAAAGACTCCAAAGGTTTGAACAAGTTTTTCTACAAGTTCAACCGCTGGTTTGGTCATACTACTTCCAGGTATTCTATGGGCGTGAAGAAGAGTATAAAATATGCTCGCTATGTAGTGATCCTGCTGCTCTGCATTTTCGTAGGTACGGTGATGTTATTCAAGGGTAAACCAACAGGCTTTATTCCTACAGAGGATGATGGTCGTATCATCATTACATTCGACTTGCCAGAGTCTTCTTCTACAGAACGTACAGTAGAAATCCTGCACAAGATGATGAAAGACTTGGATGAAACGCCTGGTATTGCTCACTATGCAGCGTTGGGTGGATTGAATGCGGTAAGTTTCTCTACTAAATCCAACAGTGGTACTTTGTTCTGTCAGTTGAAGCCATGGAGTGAGCGTAAAGCGGATTCCTTACAGGTATTCGGACTGGTAGCTACCTTGCAGAAAAAGCTCTCAAAATATAAGGAAGCCAATGTGGTGGTAATTCCTCCTCCGGCCATTCCAGGTCTGGGTCAGACGGCTGGTTTCTCTTTTGTATTGCAGCAGCGTACTGCCGGCGATATTAAAGCCTTTGAAAAAGTGCTCCGAACTTTTGTGGACTCTGTAAACAGACGTCCTGAAATTGCAAAAGCATTTACTTTCTTCACGGCTCGTACACCAGGTTATCAATTGGATATTGATCGTGAGAAAGCGAAGAAAATGGGTGTGAAAATCTCTGACATTGCTTCTACCCTGCAAACCTATATGGGTAGTGCTTATATCAATGATTTCACTATTTATGGCCGTAACTTCCGCGTGGTAACGCAGGCGGATTCCACTTATCGTGGAGATATCAAGAACCTCAGTGGATTCTTTGTGCGCAACAGTGCTGGTACCATGGTGCCACTGAGCGCCCTCACTTCGTATAAGGTAGTGGAAAATGCACCGGTTATCTCCCATTATAACCTCTTCCGTTCTGCTGAAATCAACGGTAACCCTGCACCAGGGTATAGTTCCGGAGATGCCATCAATGCGCTGAAAGATGTGGCGGCGAAGGTGTTGCCAGATGGTTATGGATATGAGTTTTCTGGTTTGAGTAGGGAGGAAATATTATCCGGCAGTAAGACCGTTTACATTTTTGCACTGTCTATCATCTTCGTATTCCTCTTCCTGGCTGCATTGTACGAAAGCTGGTCCGTACCATTCTCGGTACTGTTGGCGGTGCCTATCGGGGCATTTGGAGCGATTACGGTATTGACTTTCCTGCCTAAATTAAGCAACAACGTATATGCGCAAATCGGTCTGATTACCTTGATTGGTTTGTCGGCTAAGAATGCGATCTTGATTGTGGAGTTTGCGAAAGAGCGTGTAGACAGAGGAATGGACGTTGTTACTTCCGCTGTGGAAGCTGCTAAGCTGCGTCTACGACCTATTATCATGACCTCCCTGGCCTTCCTGTTGGGTATTATGCCGCTGGTGCTGGCCTCTGGCGCGGGTGCGGAAGCACGTAAAACAATGGGTTGGACGGTACTAGGCGGTATGTTCACAGCTACCTTCCTGGCGATCTTTATTGTGCCGGTGCTCTTCGTAGTTATTACAAGACTGGCTTACGGTAAAGAAAAGCTGGCGAAGATGAAAGAAAATTATCATGCTATTCCTGACCATGATGTGCAGGGACATGGTTGATAAAACGTTCCTGTCTGTCGTCCCTGCCCAGCGGGCAGGGACGACGAAAATAAAAAAATGGGCCGTGACGTCGCAGACGTCACGGCCCATTTTTTTAGATATAATTAGGCTTTCAGCGTTGCCAACTCTTTCCTGGACAGCCATACCCATTTGCGGATGGTACGTCTGATATATCTTGGATGCAGGCCGATTTCCGCCTTGGTTCTTTCGAATTGGGCTTTGGCTTCGGTGTTGCGTCCTTGTTTGCGTAGCATTAGTCCGTAGTAATACATGGCTTCTAATGAGTGATGTACCTGGATGATCTTTTGGTAGGCCTTTTCTGCTTTTTCAGCTTCCATAGTAGCTTCCAGGGCTTGTGCATACATCAGTTCATCGGCTACATTGCTCATTCTTACGCCTGGCATTTTATTCAACTTATCGAAGTTAGCGAGGCTATCTGCGTATTGTTGGTTCATGAATTGGAACCTAGCCAGTTGCAGTAAAATACCTTGATCGGAGGAGTAGGAGGCTGCACAAGATTGCGCCAGTGCGATTGCTTTGTCGTAATGATTTTGTGTGGCATATGCGGCAGCCAGCTCCATCCTATTGGTAACAGTATCAGATACTTGTACCCGTTTTTCCCACTCCCTGATGCGGCCATTCGGAGAAATAAACCGTAATAACTGCTGGCCGATTGTACCATTGGTAATATCAGGCAATATCTCCATGACAAAATATAAACCAGCGCCTATTCCTGGCAGGAAAATCAATAGGTAAACGGCTTCGCGGTTACCGCTTCTGATAGCGTGAACAAGACATGCTAATTGCAGTACAATAACGAGATAATAGTAATCACTCCAAAATGGAATCATAGGTAAATCGACAATCAGGGGTCTGTGGCTGATTGCGGTAAAAATAATAAAATAAAAAATAGTTTAGTGAGACACGTTTCGTTTGTTTAATACATTCACCCTATACATCACAAGAATAGAGGCGAGTATCAGTAACAGATAGCTAACCCCCAGGTTACCGCCGTCTTTCGCTGGTAACACATAGGTGATCAGGTAACTGAGGAAAGACACGATTACATAACACAAACCACCTGTTAATCCCCCTGCAATACCTGCATTTTTCGGGAATTTAGCCAGGCAATAGGTGAAATAGTTGTTATAGGTAAACCCTGCACCCACATGGACAAGAAAGGCAAAAACCAGTATTACGGGGAGTGTATTCAATCGCTGTAATGTCAATAACATCAAGGTGGCGAATAGTAACTGTAACACCACGTTCGTATTCATTTTACGAGTGAATGGCCGGTCGATCATTGCTTTGCCTGTAAAGCCACCAACCATCCAGGCCAAACCTAGCAGCAGGGAGCAATAGCCGGTAACAACCGGAGACAGGTTAAAATGATGCTCAATAATGAACGGACCAGACATGTTATATACCATGATCATGCTGTAACCTAGTCCCAGCATCACTATACCGAGTACAAAGCTGCCGGTACGCAACATATTAGTGTAAATTCGGATAATACTCCCCAGATGGAAGGGGATTGCATGTTGCAAGGATTCTCCGCTGAAAATTAATTCCCCAATGAATAAAAGGGCGGCAATCCCCGCGAGGAAGTAAAAGTTAGATTCCCATCCAAAGCTGACTTCCAGGTAACCGCCAATGAAAGGGGCTACAATAGGCCCTGTAGA
This sequence comes from Chitinophaga sp., assembly GCF_019236475.1. Classification (GTDB taxonomy): domain Bacteria; phylum Bacteroidota; class Bacteroidia; order Chitinophagales; family Chitinophagaceae; genus Chitinophaga. Next base: position 90,219 of record NZ_JAFAIX010000013.1, on the reverse strand, counting down.
CCAGATAATAGTAAAAAGACTGAGATAGTGTTTAAGCTTTTCTCCAGTGAATAAGTCCACGAAGAAAGCGCGTTTGGCCACTACCATGGCGGCAATGGTGATGCCGTGAATAATACGCATCGCATAAATGACATATATGCTATGTGTATTGGCAATGGTGATACAACTGACGAGAAATACAAGTATTGCTGCCAGGGAGATACGATATCTTCCGTAGCTATCGAGTAACCCGCCCACAAAGAGTTGGGATACACCATAGCTGATTAAAAATAGACTGAGGGTGAGCTGCGCTTGACTGCTGCTAATACCAAGAGCAGCGGTCATTCCAGGGAGGGAGGGCAGGTAAATGTCTGTAGCGAACCCCGACATGGGGATCATGGCAAAAGCCAATAAAGTAGCGATTCCTAAGTTTTTTTTCTTAATTGAGCCTAAATGAATGGTGCTGTCTGTCATAGATTCGTTGCTTGTTTCTTCAGACCGCAAAGTTGGGTCATAAGAAAATAAGAATTGTCATATAACCTACAGTTTTGGTGGAATACGCCGTTTGCCTTCCTCATCAAACTCGTTGCTTAGCATCCATTCTGTGTAGCCAGCAATATAGAGGGCTCCTGCTACTACCGCGCCAACAGTGATGTACATAAACCAATCGGACTTTCGCTCGAAGAACAGGGCGCAGCAAATGCCTAGTAATATGAGTATAAATCCTACTTTCCGGGAAACCATGGCGGCGTCTTTGTTGCCGGCATCCCACATTTCTTGGTTGCGAGTGGAAAGGAAAGTACGGTATCCATACCAGGTCTTAATACTCTTGGGAGGAAAACGCCTGATGAGATAGCCCATTACCAGGAATATCGATCCAGCTAACAAGGCTGCATTGCACCACGTACTGTGAAGGATGTTTGTTATCATGGCGAATGGGTTTTGGGTTTCTATAAGTTACGAATTTTTCTTTTGGTATTACTGTGCCAGTAGGCATAAATAAAAAAACGGATTGACGTCGCAGACGTCAATCCGTTTTTTATTTCGTCGCCCCTGCCCAGCGGGCAGGGGCGACAGGCAGTAAGTTAAATTATTAGTGTTTAGTAGTATCTGTAGCAGGTTGCTGCTTTTTCTTACCAAACAGGCCATTCAGCACGCCTTTGGCAGATTCGCCGGCTTGCTTGCCGAGATTTTGTACGCCATTACCGTTGGAAGTACTGTCTTTTTTACCCAGTAACTGGTTTTTCAGTTCATCTTTAACGGTGTTCACCGCCTGATTTTTCAGGGAGTTAACAGAATCGCGCACAGTGTGTTTGATGGTGTCTACTTTATCTTTCACGAGCTGCGTAGCTTGTGCTTTCAGGTTGTTAGCGCTTTCACGGAGATCTGTTTTCAGGGCAGGTTTCATGATATTACCACCCATCGTAACAGCCAGGTGAACGCTGTCGCCCACATTTACATTCACGCCTCTGCTCTGTGCTTGTGAAGCCAGATTGTTGACCAGGGTATTACCGGCAGTACCCATCAGACTGCGTGGCAGGGCCAGTTGCAGGCTGTAGTCCAGCGATTGGTCAAATCCATGAGAACCGGCAATATCCATGCGAATACCCGCTACGGTCACTTTGAATGGATTCACTTTTACGCGGCCATTTTCGAAAGCGAAGTAGTTTTTAATATCACGGAGACTCACATCTTTCAATTGAGAGATATTCAGTGTGCTGGCGAGCTGATCTACCGGAGCGAATTGTTTCAGTACCCCTTCAATCAGCAGGAGATTACCATCACCAGTGAGGGTATTCATTTCCGGCATCATGTCTTTGCCCAGTTTACCATGCATGGTCAGTTGGGAAGAGATTTTGCCGTTCAGGAATTTACCGATAGGCATCAGGCTACGAACAGTATTGAACGCATTAAATGCCTGTTGAATATCGATGCGCTGTACATCGTAGGTGAGGTTGATATCTGGATTCAGTTTGCTCACTTTAGTACTGTAGCTACCAGTGATCGCCATTGAACCTTGTAAAGCATCCGCTTTCAGTTGCTGCATGGATACGGTTTCATCTTTTACCGTCAACGCACCAACGAGATTATTCAGGTCTACTTTATCATAGTGTACTTTGCCTACATTGGCATTCATGGCGATATTCAGGTTCGCAGGAACCGGGAATGGCGCACTACCAGCGGCGGCGGCTTCTCCTTCTTTCTTTTCAGCAGGAGCTGGTGCAGGAGTAGTACCGGAAGTAGCCATCCATTTATCCAGGTTGATCTGGTCTGCTTTTACATTGAATTTACCATCCAGGGCTTCGTTTTTCAGCGTGTAGGCGAGGAGGTTATTCACTTCACCGTCAGCTTGGAAATGAGAGCCAAGATATTCCGCATTCAGATCCTTCACGGTTACGTTTTTAGGATTGAATTGGAGGAACAGGTTATTCACTTTTACGCCGTCAGGATAATCTTTGCTTTTATAGAGCATATTGCTCAGTTGCAAGGTGCCGGCAGCATAGAATTTATCATATTGCTGTTTTTCGATAGCGCTCATGTTACCTTTTGCACTGATATCTGCATCGAGGAGACCTTGGAGAGCTGTACCTGTGGCCAGTTTTACATACTGGGGAATTGTAGAGAGATCCAATTTACCTTTTGCGGCCGCGTCTACATACATATCAGAAATCGGGGTCTGCACCAGTACCCGCATATCTACAGGGGTATTGTCCATTTCCAGGTGGCCTTTAGACATATTGATCACCGTATGATCTGGAACGCCGTCAGGATTGGAGATCTTAACCGCCAATTGGATGTTTTTAACTGGTTTTGGCAGATCAGGATATTGGAAGAAACCATCGGTTACTGCCAGGTTCAAGCCGAAAGAAGGCATTTGTTTCGGAGAGTAATTTCCTTTTACAAAACCATCGAAAGCGGCTTTACCACTGGTTTTGATCTTATTGAAATCAGCCGCGTAAATGGCAGGTACCAGCGACAGGAAGTCTTTAAAATCATTACCTGGCGCTTTAAAGGTAAAGTCCATGCCGTAGGTAGAATCATTTACAATGTGGAACAGACCTCCGAAATTCAATGCCAGGTTGTTCAGGGATGCTTTAGCATCTTTCAGCGTGTAGGTGCTGGTGGTATTATCGATCTGGATATCTGCATCCAGCGCGGTTTTTACGCTGTTCAAATATGGAATCAGACCATATTTGAAGGTAATACCATTGGCATCTGTATGGGTATTCAGGGTGAATTTATCTTGCGTGAAATCGCCGCTACCTTTGTGATTTAGGCCGGCTACTTCCAGGAACATATTACCCTGGCGATCGTCGTAGCTGATATAGGCATCTTCGATGCTATATTGTTTGAGACTGAGGGCAAAACTGCTTTTGCTGGTATCAGTCGGGGTTTTGGTGGCAGTATCCGGCTTGGTGATATCCCAGTTCGGATGGCCGTCTTTATCCACAATAGCGTGTATACGTGGCTGTACCAGCGCGATGTTGTAGATATCCATCTGTTTACCTTTGATAACGCTCATCAGATTGAGGGCTACATCAATTTTGTGTACAGAAAGGAGGGTATCATCTTTGAAACGATCCTTGCCAGTGATTTGTAGGTCTTCGAGGCCAACTGCCAGTCGAGGGAAATGCCGTATCAGGCTGATATCCACGTCTTTAAAGTCTACTTTGGCATTCAGCTTGTCGTTGAGTTCCGACTTCACTTTGGCCATGATTTTGTCCTTAAAGAAGTAGGGAATAGCAATAGCAGCTAGCAACAGGATAATAAAGGTGATGCCCGTAAATTTGAGTATCTTTTTGAGCATAGGTTTTGTCTGATTTTAAGATTGTGCGGTGAAATTACCTTATTTCGTAATTTTACGCCCTTCAGGATAAATAATTTTTTTATATGACACCAGAAAGACGGGAAAGATTATTGTCTGTACTGAATAAACGGCAGGGAAATTTGACGGTGGTATTGGAAAATGTGCAAGATCCGCACAATATTTCCGCTGTTATGCGTACATGCGATGCTGTTGGGATACAAGAGATCTATGTACTAAACACCAAAATTCCCCGGCATAAAAAATGGGGTGCCAAAAGTAGCAGTTCTGCCGCCAAGTGGCTAACCGTGCATCAATTTGACAATATTGATGCCTGTTTTACCGCTTTACGCGCCAAATATGATAAAATTTTAGCCACGCACCTAGCACACGATGCCGTAAGTCTCTATGATATTGACTTTACAGGTTCTGTAGCCTTGGTTTTCGGCAATGAACATGCGGGCGTGAGTGAGGAATTGATCGAAAAGGTAGACGGTAATTTTATCATCCCTCAGATGGGAATTATCAAGTCGCTCAATATTTCTGTGGCCTGTGCCGTGAGCATTTACGAAGCGATGCGTCAGAAAACCCTCGCAGGGCATTATGACAAACCTGGATTACCAGAGGCGCAGTATAATCAACTCCTGGACCAGTGGGGCTTTGAAGAGGAAGAGTAGATCGTGTCTCCCGAAATTATTATAAATCAGGATGCTCCTGCCTGTCGTCCCTGCCAAGTGGGCAGGGACGACGAAAAACAAAAAGCGCAATTGACGTCGTAGACGTCAATTGCGCTTTTTTATTATACGGCAGGCAGGAACGTTTTACCTTTATCTGAAAGAGATATACTTCTGCTCTGCTTTGATGATGCCATTGAAGAAGGTTTCCAGTTCCTTCATTTCGGCTGCGGTGAGCGTTTTGTTGCTATTGGTGGTAAAGCGTCTGGTTACCACTAGGTGGTCGTCTGCTACTTTATTGAACTCCAGCGCGTATACCATATCGCCCATTTTCAGGTTAACAGTAGCCGGTACCTGGTCAAATTTCTTGGCATCGGAAAGGCGTATGTGCATTTCCGTTAGATAGTTATCTACCGCTTCATAATCGCGGTACATAAACGGATACTGCCTTGCTTCCGGCGTAAAGATGTTGGCAGTAGCAATTACTTCCATGAAAGGCAATTTGATCATGTTGATATCGCCCACACTGATGACCTCATTTTTAACTGTGAAGTGAGCATTGAGCCAGAGTGAGTCTGCAAGGTTATCCAGATTACTGAAGTTATACTTATCTAGTACTACCTGGTTTTTGAAATTTCTGCCTACCTGTGTTTGAACGCCATCTTTGGTCTCGTCCGGTGTTTTATGGAGATAGTCAGCTCTCAAGCCTTCCGTTAGCTCACCTACATAAGCGCAATTGGACTGAATGACCGCATCCGCATCCTTCAATGTTACCTCCATCCGACGATAAATGGATTTCGGTGAATAATTGCTGGTGGGAATCATGGTCAGCTTTTCACCTGGTTTATAATCGTACGGGATGTTCAGTATCTGCGCGCCAGCCAGTGATGACGGCAGTACGCCAAATGGCAATGTGTTGGAAGTCAGCTCCTGGTAATACGTTTTGTTATTCGCTTTGAATGCAATGATGCAATGGTTGAAGTCCAGCGATGGTAACTGCATATTATGCTCTCCATTTTCGCGGGTACTTACCAGGATAAGGTTTGCCGGCAGGCCAGCTTTACGGGCAAATGCAAGGAACAAAGTAGAGAGGTCTTTACAGTCGCCCAGTTTGGTAACCAACGTTTTACCGGCTTTCTGAGGTACGTAAGCACCTTGTCTGAATGATACAGAGCTGTAAGAGATATTCTTCTCTATATAATCATAAATTTTCTTCGCTTTCGTTTGGTCGTCTACGTTAGCCGTTCCATTTGGGAATATTTCCTTGAATGCCTCGTTGACTTCGTAATTTTCATTGGATTGTTCACGGGTGATATCGCTGTACCATTCTCCAATCACATCCCAGTCTTTTACAGTAGAAACATGGAGTACCTTCCCTATTTCCGTAATGCCTGGCATATAAAACTCAGTACGGATGGGAGGCACATTTTCCTCTCTCCAACTGTACATTTTAAACTGTTCATGCTGGGTGATTGTTGGTTTTGCATTACCGCCATTTCTGTATTCATAATATAACGGAATGGTATCTGCAACGAGAATGTTGTAGGTAGAGATATTAGTAGGCACATAGTCAGAGAGATAGAATTTATCCCAGAACTCCCGTTTCAGTCGGCCGCGCCCTACGCTGGTCACTTTATAGCTATAGTACACCACATCGCCTACATCCAGTTTGGTAAAGACAATTTGGTTTTCCTCTGTTTCTGCTGGAATCCTTGCTCCGCTGGGTTTTATGACTTCCGCTTTCACGATCATCATATCTTGGTAAACGCCATTGTAAGGGAGTGAAATTTCTTTCCAGCGATTAATACCCTTTTTGTTTTGGATATAGATGGCGGTGTTGATCATTTGTTCACCAGCGCCTTCCGGATATAATACTACATTCTTCTCATCGAAGATGAAGGAATAAGGTTGGGTGCTGTCCTGGGGTTTTTGGGTATACTTCTCAATTTCTTTGTAGTAATCCATTGTTGGGAAGTACTTATCTACCTGCTGTCTGTTTTCCAGCATACGCAGTTGTTCCCGATATCCAAATCCTCCTGCATGGAGTGCCAGTGCTTTCTTGAAATAGAGAATAGCAGAGTCTTTTTCTTTCATTTGCGCATAGCTCGTGGCTATATCTCCGAGGGGGCCATGAAAGTAAGGACTGATCTGATGTTCAATGTTCAGATAGTGGATAGCAGAGTCATATTTCTGACTGGCAAAATAGTACTTCACTAATGGTGTGTAATATTCCAATTGATAAGGGGCAGTACTGATCATTTTCTTCATCTTCGCTACTGCTGCATCGGTTTTCCCCTGGTTCAGATATACTTTTATCAGTAAGTTATTCATGCCATAATCGTAGAATTTTTCACAGAATTTCTCCAGCACAGCTATTCCTTTTGCGGGGTCGTTGTTCATCTGTGTTTCGTACTGGTACATCGTTTGCACGATCTGTGAATTATCAGGGTACTTGGCATATGCATCTTTGAGCAGTTGCACCATGCTATCTATTTTCTCCTGTTCTCCAAACAGCTCCAGCTTTTTAATAGTGGTCAGTTCTCTTTCGCCTTGCATGCTGATTAATTTGTTCAGCAGCTCCTGGGCTTCTGTGTAATTTTTCTCTCCTTCCAGCTTTAAGAGCTTTGCATACACTGTCCAATAGTTATCTGGCGTCAGGGTTTTGAATGTTTCCAAACTTTCTGCAAAGTCGCTCTTGTCGTTGGTACCAGACATGCAATCCAAATAGTAATTCGTAATGAAAGCATCCTTTGGATAAGCTTTCAGCAATTTTGCCATGACTGATTTTGCTTTGTCCCATTCCTGGTTGCGGATATATACCCTGCTCAGCATGATGGAATGAATCAGGTCTTCTGGTTGTGCAGCGATCTGTTTTTTGAAATATTCTTCTGCAAAATGTGGAATGAGTGTGGGTTGATCTTTGGACTGGTCTATCTGGTATTTTTCAGGAGATGTCTGGGATGCAATCCCATTGATAGCCCTATAGTTTTGGTCTGTTAACCGCACGATGAAGTTCTGACGGGCGTTATCTTCTGTAAAGCCTATCTGTACTAGGATGCGGTTAAAGCCTTTGTTCAAATGTACTTTTGCTTTCCACCAGTCCATTTCCGTTGTACGTTCTTCAGGCTGACTGATAATGAGTTTATCGTTTACCCAAACTTTCATGGCGCCGGTACTACCGAGGCATAGAATTGGGTCCATATCTGTGGTAGCATTCACAAACGTTTGTGCATAAGTGACAGCGCTTTTCACTGGGAAGAAAGACCCGATGGTATTCCAGCCCTCATAGCTCGTATACAACGGTACGAACCAGTTTACTGGGCTGTTATTGTTGCTGCTAACGAACGCAGGACCAGTGGGCTTGTTGACAGGGCCATAATCCTTATCAAAACCGCTCCCCATCACATTGTCGAATGGACCTACATACGCCCATTTTTCCAGCGCGTATACTCGGTTATAAGAAGGCTTCGCCAGGTCAGCACGGTCACTGAGTTGGTGGTTAATGCCAATGAAATAAGCCGCGGCTGCGTTCATGGAGCCGTTGTAGTTCAGAGAATCTGACAGTATGCGCTGCAGGTTTTCCATTTGGACACCTTGTTTCGGCCCGTACTCGCCCAGTAAGGCATTAAAAAACCACATGGCATACGTATATGGCGCCGGGTGCTGTAATTCTTTCAGGGGATTGAAATACAGTTTTGTGAAATCGGCATCATAACCTGTCATGTTATTGAGCAGTACTAAGGTAGCGATGGCACTGTTCTTTTTAGGACCTCCCGCCTTGATGGCTTTTTGGAGATAGATAGTGGCAGATTTAAAATCATTTTTGTGAATAGCCTCCCAGGCTTTTTCATAGTCGCCTGCAAAAAGTAAAAGGGGGCAAAGGGTTAACAGAATAATAGTGCTAACAGCTCTTTTCATGGGTAAAGGATTTAACATCACAAAAATAAATATTTGATTCTACGTATTTATCATACTAACACTGCCAGTAGCACGGATTTGCTGTGAAATTATCTTGTCGATAGGATTTTATCAGCCTTGCTAACATGTCTGTGGGATGTGGATTGATGGCACAAAAAATTAGGGGTTGATTGTCGAGATCAACCCCTAATGTGGTATCCATTTTTTCTTTTCTAGTAGGTAGGGAGGACGGTGGAAATAAAAAAGGGCGCCTGGATAAGAGGCGCCCTTTTTATGTACTTACATTTTGATAACCCAGATTATGCGGAGCAGGTCACGCAACCTTCTTCCATGGTGCATACAGCGCCCACCGGTATTTCATCGATGGAAGGATCTGCACCAGCAGCTACCACTGGTTGCATTTGTTGACCGCCTTGTTTTTCAACGGTGAACTGAACAGCCTGTGTAGCAGCTTGTGTACGGAGATAATACATACCTGTTTTCAGTCCTTTCTTCCAAGCGTAGAAGTGCATAGAAGTCAGTTTACCAGCGGTAGGTGTATCTACGAACAGGTTGAGTGATTGTGACTGGCAGATGAACGCACCGCGATCTGCAGCCATATCGATGATATTACGTTGTTTGATTTCCCATACTGTTTTGTACAGTTCCTTGATATTGGTAGGGATTTCGTTGATATTTTGGATAGATCCGTTGGAAGCAATGATTTTGTTTTTCATGTCATTGTCCCAGAGGCCCAGTTCTACTAAGTCTTTCAGCAGGTGTTTGTTTACTACCACGAACTCGCCACTCAATACACGACGGGTGTAGATGTTGGAAGTATATGGTTCAAAGCACTCGTTGTTGCCGAGGATCTGAGAAGTAGAAGCTGTTGGCATTGGGGCCAGCAGCAGGGAGTTGCGGATACCGTGTTTTTTTACGGAAGCTTTCAGGGTATCCCAATTCCAGCGTGCAGAAGGTGTTACACCCCACATATCAAACTGGAAGATACCTTTGGAAGCAGGTGAGCCAGCGAAGGTAGCGTAAGCGCCATCTTTTTTCGCCAGGTCATTGGAAGCGTTCATGGCAGCGAAGTAGATGGTTTCAAATATTTCGCTGTTCAGTTTTTTCGCTTCATCGCTTTCGAATGGATAACGCATGAGGATGAAAGCATCCGCGAGACCTTGTACGCCCAATCCGATAGGACGGTGGCGGAGGTTACTGTTGCGGGCTTCTTCCACAGGGTAATAGTTATGATCGATGATTTTGTTCAAGTTGATAGTAGCCTGGTAGGTTACTTCATACAGTTTTTCATGATCAAACTGACCATCGGTTACGAAGCGTGGCAGTGCCAGGGAAGCGAGGTTACAAACCGCTACTTCATTCGCATCTGTATATTCGATGATTTCTGTACAGAGGTTGGAGCTCTTGATAGTACCCAGGTTCTGCTGGTTGGATTTGCGGTTGGCCGCATCTTTATACAGCAGGTAAGGAGTACCAGTTTCGATCTGTGCATCCAGGATTGCGAACCACAGTTCTTGTGCTTTCACTGTTTTGCGTGCACGACCTTCTTGCTCATATTTCTGGAAGAGTTGTTCAAATTCTTCACCCCAGCATTCATGGAGTCCTGGTGCTTCGTGCGGGCAGAACAGGGACCATTCGCCGTTTTCTTCTACGCGTTTCATGAACAGGTCTGGAACCCAGAGGGCATAGAACAGGTCACGGGCGCGGAGTTCCTCTTTACCGTGGTTTTTACGCAGGTCGAGGAATTCGAAGATATCTGCATGCCAAGGTTCCAGGTAGATGGCGAATGCGCCTTTGCGCTTACCACCGCCTTGGTCTACGTAGCGGGCAGTATCGTTGAATACGCGCAGCATAGGGATGATACCATTGCTGGTACCGTTGGTGCCGCTGATATAAGAACCTGTTGCACGGATGTTATGGATGCTTAGTCCGATACCACCAGCGCTCTGGGAGATTTTCGCTGTTTGTTTGAGGGTATCGTAGATACCTTCGATGCTATCATCCTGCATAGTGAGGAGGAAGCAGGAAGACATCTGCGGTTTAGGTGTACCTGCGTTGAACAGGGTAGGAGTAGCGTGTGTAAACCAACGCTCACTCATCAAGTTATATGTTTTGATTGCAGACTCGATATCTTCTTTGTGGATACCAACGGAAACGCGCATGAACATATGTTGTGGGCGTTCCTGAATGCGACCATCTGTTTTCAGCAAGTAAGAGCGTTCCAGCGTTTTGAAACCGAAGTAGTCAAAAGCGAAATCGCGGTCGTAGATGATATTGGAATCCAGCATTTCTGCATTTTTTTCGATGATTTCCCAAACATCATCAGAGAGCAGGGCTGCCGACTTACCAGTTTTTGGATCGATATAGTCGTACAGTTTTTTCATCGTTTTGGAGAACGATTTTTCTGTATTCTTATGGAGGTTGCTCACTGCAATGCGAGAAGCCAGCAGGGCATAGTCCGGGTGTTTAGTAGTGAGGGATGCCGCAGTTTCGGCAGCCAGGTTGTCCAGTTCGGTTGTTGTTACGCCATCGTATATTCCCTGAATCACTTTTTTTGCAACGTCAATTGCGTCTACGTATTCCGTATTGAAGCCATAACATAGCTTTTCAATACGGGCAGTGATTTTATCAAATTTCACTGCTTCTTTTCTGCCATCTCTTTTGATTACGAACATGGGGGGTGAATTTAAGAGGTTAGAAAAACTTTAGAAATCTTCTTCCAGACTGAAAGTCTGTGATTCTTTACTGCCGCCGAGAACGCCGGCTTTCTGATAGTCACCTACACGTTTTTCAAAGAAATTGGTTTTTCCTTGGAGGGAAATCATTTCCATGAAATCGAAAGGATTGGAAGCGTTGAACAATTTAGTGTATCCGAGTTCAGATAACCATCTGTCGGCCACGAATTCAATATACTGTTGCATCAGTCGTGCGTTCATACCAATCAGGTCAACAGGCAGGGACTCGGAAACGAATTCTTTTTCAATTTCCACTGCGTTGCCGATGATCTGATGTACTTGTTCTTCGCTCAGTTTATTTTGCAGCATGCTATAGAGCAAGCAAGCAAATTCACAGTGCAGTCCTTCGTCTCTGCTGATCAATTCATTGGAGAAGGTGAGGCCTGGCATCAGTCCACGTTTTTTCAGCCAGAAGATAGAGCAGAAGCTACCAGAGAAGAAGATACCTTCTACTGCGGCAAATGCTACCAGTCTTTCTGCGAAAGAGCCATTTTCAATCCAGCGTAAAGCCCATTCTGCTTTTTTCTTCACAGCAGGCACTGTTTCGATGGCGTGGAATAATCTGTCTTTTTCCACTGGATCTTTTACATAAGTATCGATCAGCAGTGCATATGTTTCAGAGTGAATATTTTCCATCATGATTTGGAAACCGTAGAAGCAGCGTGCTTCTGGAATCTGGACTTCACTCATAAAGTTTACAGCCAGGTTCTCATTTACGATACCATCACTGGCAGCAAAAAATGCCAGTACATGCGATATAAAATGGCGTTCCCCATCATTCAAATTGGCCCAGTCTTTTAAATCACTGCCCAAATCTATCTCTTCCGCCGTCCAGAAACTCGCTTCATGTTTTTTATATTGCTCCCAAATTTTAGGATAATTGATTGGCAATAACACAAAGCGATCCTTGTTCTCTTTTAAAAGAATTTCATTCTCGTTGTTCATATAAATATTTTATGGGTACTGTCGAAGGTTTCTGATTTCTCAATAGGGGGTTAGCATGACTAAAAATCATTATACCACACTACATTCATTCCGTCATTTTAGCTTCTGAAATCCAAACGCCCAGGATTACAAATGTAAGTGCGATATCTTAGTGAGCTACTTTTAGTTTTCCACGGGTGTGGAAAAAGAGTGTGAGTATTCTTGGACATCAGAACTGCATTGGGTTTGAGAGGGGTGTGGATAACGCACATCTATATATTTTTTATGTGTGTAAACAACGGGGATATATACCTGTTTTTTATACTGTTTTACCTAAAGTGATGAGCTTCAATAGAAAAAAAGTAGCAGAAAATTTTTGACAATTTCAGGATATATATCCCACAATTTTTCATATTTACAGTATTAATCATTTTTTATATGTCCGATCCGGTAATTTCACTCCAACAGGTCCGTAAGCATTATCAGGATGTTCCCGTGCTGGACATACCACAACTGGAGCTTAATGCCGGCATCTACTGGCTCAAAGGAGAAAATGGCGCTGGCAAAACCACTTGCATGAAGGTGATGGCTGGTTTACTCCCCTTCCAAGGAGATATTACCATCAATAACACCGTGAACGCCCGCCAACACCCGGTACAGTTCCGTCGCCTCATCAACTATGCGGAAGCGGAACCCCTGTACCCCGCATTCCTCACCGGCCGAGACCTGCTACAGCTCTATTTCCGCACGAAAGGAGGCCCACAAGAGCCCATCCTGGAACTAGCCGAAAGAATGGGTGTGGATAACTTTGTGAATAACCCGGTGAGCAGTTATTCCAGTGGTATGCTTAAAAAATTAAGTCTTTTGCTGGCATTTGCCGGCAACCCGGCCATTATATTGCTGGACGAACCACTTATCACCATCGATACCAGAACCCTGGCCATCTTGTATGATGTGATCCGCACCTGGAGCCAGTCGGGCGCCTCTTTTTTGATTACCTCCCATCAGCCACTGGACACAAATGAACTGACCGTGGCCGGAACACTCACTATCGCCAACAGAAATATTACTTTGAATTAACATGGGAATTTTCAGGAGGATATTCACCGGTAGATTTTACGTGGAAAACACAGGGTTTTTCCTGGTGTTATTTTACTTTCTCTTTGGGATCGTTAATGCTTCCAATCTGCTTTATTATCATATGGGATTAATGATTGGCTTTCTCTCCAGTTGGTCCTTCCTCATCTTGGTATTGGCTTTATGGCTGCTGTACAACCTTCGGATAACGGGTTTTGTCATCAAAACATTGGAACAACCGCAATATAGTTTTCTCTATAGTACCATGACTTGCATGGATGATCAGGAGAGACGCGGCCGCTGGCTGCGGCTACAGTTCCAAATGTACCTGCCGGTATTCGTGTACGGCCTGATAGCTGCTGTAGTTGGCATCTTCCGACATTATTACCTGGCCGCTACTATCATCCTAGTATTTAATATAGTGATGTGCATCTGGCCTATTCGCTTCTATGAGAAAAAACTCTGGCAACCAGATGTGTTTTTCTTTATGACCCGTTTTTCCCGCTGGCTAGACCGGCACTTTGTGAAACCGCCCGTGCTCTACTTTTACTACGAATTGTTTACGGCCTTCCCCCGGAAAATATTCACCACCAAACTTTGGTCTGCCGGCGTACTATGGCTCACTTTCTTCCTCATGCATCAAAGCGATTTCCTGGATCTGCGCGCGCTGCAATTAGGAATGATTGCTTGCGTATTACTGCATACACAACTGATGATTCACCACCGGGCTTTTGAGGAGATATACTTGCCGTTTATGTCGAATCTTCCTATCAGTACGCTCCGGAGCTATTCGCGGGTGATCGGTTTTTATGTGTTGCTACTAGTGCCGGAAATCATCATTATTTTTTTTCAGAGTAATGGTCGTTTTTCTACGACAGCTATCGGGACTGCTGCTATCACCGGCATGACGATGTTGCTGTTATTCAGAGTGCTCCTGTATTTCCCCCGTATGAATGCGGAAGTGCATTTACGCTGGATATTAGTGATTGCTTTTGTAGTGCTTTTTATGATACTCGGAGGGGCAGTATGGTACGCTGTTGCAGGGATGCAACTTGTTTCGGCATTGATATTCTTCAAGCAATTCCGGGAATATGAACCCTGGATAGATATAGAATGAGGTTGCAGGTTATTTATTTTGTCGCCCCAGCCCAGGCAGGGACGACAAAATAAAGCACGAGGGTTTCGTGTCTCCCTAAATTCTTTTCTCTTTATTCAAAAATTTCCGTTGTATCACATCCTGTACAGGAATGCCTTCGATTTTACTTTCCAGCCATGAAATAATATCCAGATAGAGGAAAGACCTGCGTTCGTATGGGTCTTGCGAAATCACTTCCAGCCTGCTTTTCAAATCCAGGAAGGCATTGCGCAATTCCTTCGGATTGGCATAAATATATTTACGAAGGAATTTCATAATTTCTTCCATCACCAATCCCAAATCCTTATGTTTGGAAATGAAGTGATAAACAGATTTGATCAGATATTCCACCAAACTGTAATTCTCCAATTCGTAATGTGCAATCAGGTGCAGGATACGGGCAAAACATTGAATATCTGCCCGCAAGTTGCCGATTTTTAAATTGATAATTTTGTTGAGATAAATGATTGCTTTGCTATTATCCCCACTTCCAAAATAAAGACAGGCAATTTTGTAATAAAACACCAATACCCGGTGTTGGTCAATCTTTAGCGTATGATTGCTGATTTCTGTTTCCAGTTCAGGAACCATCGCCAAACCCTGTGTGAACGTGCCCTCTAGGAAATACCGGTTGATCTTCGCCGTGTAGAGGTACACGAAAGCAGAAGTGCGGGTATTCTCATGGAAACATTCCTCATTCGTTGCGATGAAATTTTCCAACTCACAGAGCGCTGTTTTGAATTTCTCAAAATTGGAAGTGTAGAAATGGGCGGTCAGCAGGTTATGCTGCGCTTTGATATACAGGTCCATATCCGTCTGTTGCAAGGAAGGGTATTGCTTGAACAGATCTACCCATTTCTGCGTGTAACGGTAATACATGACGAAGTCCTGCAAAATATAGAAATACCAGCAAGAAGCCTGGTACATATACACTTTCTCATAGAAGCTCATTTCCGCCATGCGCATGGGAGGCAGTTGACTTTCAAAGAAAGATTTCACCATTTCTGCATCGCGCTCATTGCGGGCATGCCCCAGCTTCAGGTACAGGCCATACATACGCAGCGAAAGGGTAGACAACATACTGATATTGGTCAGTTGTTGTTGTATTTGTTTGGACTCCGCACTAAGTGCTTCCGCCCTATTCTCCAAACTACGCGTGATATGCCTGGATTCTATCAGTTTTTCAAATTCTACTATTTCATATCCCAGCATGACTTCTTCTTGGTCAAATGCCATGGCTTTGGCCTTGCCCAAGATCTTCAAACTTTGGTTATACAACCCTTTATTGTACAACACCCGGGCATAGTCCAATTGCTCCCGTAAATCAATGACAGGATCTTTCTGTTTATACAACTGACGCAAACTAGTCAGCAGATGTTTGTACAGGTGCGCCTTTACATTGGACAACTGCTGCTTTTTCAGGTCAGGTACCTTCCTCAGTATCTGCTCCTCATCGTAGTCTTTCATTTTGTCCAGTGTGGTGAACAACTGGATGAAAAGTACGTCTTCCTTGGTATTATTCTTATTAAAAGCCAACTGAAAACTGCGTTTTTCAGCTTTTGTTAGGGTTTTTATTAATATGAATAATGCATCACTTTGACTGTTGGGCATCGTTAATAAAATCTTATAAGTAATTGACAAACAGTATGTTGGCGTTTATCGATCGCGTTTATAGGTTGTAATTAAGACAAATTTAGCGATATGTCAAATATATATCGTCCATTAGATTTGAAGGTATAAACAATTTAAAAAGGAAGCAATAAGGATGGGAAAAACGTTATTTGACAAAATCTGGGACAGCCATATCGTGATGAGCAAACCGGGACACCCGGATGCAGTGTACATCAACACGCATTTTATTCACGAGGTAACCAGTCCACAGGCGTTTGACGGTTTACGTAAACGTGGTATTCCGGTATTCCGCCCTGAGAAAACCAGAGCCACCGCAGACCACAACGTGCCTACAATGGATCAGCATCTGCCCATTAAGGAGGCGTTGAGTCGCCACCAGGTGGAAATGCTCACCAAAAATACTGCTGAATTTGGCGTGGAACTCTACGGCCTGGGCCATCCATACCAGGGTATTGTTCACGTGATAGGCCCTGAGCTGGGGATTACCCTGCCAGGTATGACGATCGTTTGTGGAGACAGCCATACCTCGACCCATGGTGCCTTTGGCGCTATTGCGTTTGGGATCGGCACCTCCGAAGTGGAACAAGTACTGGCTACCCAGTGCATCCTGCAGTATAAGCCAAAACGTATGAAAATTGAGGTGAACGGCACCCTGAAAAATGGCGTTCTCTCTAAAGATATCATCCTCTATATCATCTCTAAAATCTCTGCATCCGGCGCTACTGGCTACTTTGTGGAATATGCCGGCGAGGCTATCCGCAGCCTGAGCATGGAAGCCCGTATGACCATCTGCAATATGAGCATCGAAATGGGTGCCCGCGGTGGTATGATCGCTCCAGACGATACTACCTTTGCTTATATCAAAGGCCGTGAATTTGCCCCACAAGGCGAAGCATGGGATAAAGCACTGGCATACTGGAAAACACTCTACTCCGATGCAGACGCACAGTTCGACGTGGTACTCACCTTCGACGCTGCCGATATAGAACCACAGATTACTTACGGTACCAATCCAGGTATGGGCATGGGTATCACCCAGCACATTCCGGCCCTGAGCCAACTCGACGAAAAAGAAGTGCCTTCCTTTAAGAAGTCGCTCGACTATATGGACCTCCAGCCTGGCGCTCCGCTTCTCGGCAAAAAAATCGATTACGTATTCATTGGTAGCTGTACTAACTCCCGTATTGAAGACCTCCGACTGGTGGCTGATTTCGTGAAAGGTAAACAGAAAGCCGAAGACGTAGTGGTTTGGATTGTACCGGGTTCCAAACAGGTGGAAGCACAAGCCAAAGCAGAAGGCATTGATAAAGTGCTGATGGCGGCAGGTTTCCAACTGCGTGAGCCAGGATGCTCTGCCTGCCTGGGTATGAACGAAGATAAAGTGCCTGCAGGTATGTATTGCATCTCTACCTCCAACCGCAACTTCGAAGGTCGTCAGGGACCAAATGCCCGCACCTTCCTGGCTAGCCCGCTTACCGCTGCTGCTGCCGCCATCACTGGTCGCGTAACAGATGTAAGGGAAATGGTGTAATTAACTGCCACGACTAAACGTATTACCATGAACTACTGGAATGCCGACTTATACAAAGATCAACACGCCTTCGTGTTCGAACAGGGGAATAGTCTGATTGAATGGTTGCAGCCAAAGCCCGGATCTACCATCCTGGACCTGGGTTGCGGCACCGGCGAACTGACCGCCAAACTGGCGGAAACAGGAGCAAATGTTACAGGACTGGATGCTTCCGAAAGCATGATTGCCAGCGCCAGAAAGCATTTTCCAAATATCCATTTTGAGATAGCCGACGGTACTGAGTTTCAGTTGCCTACCCAGTTCGATGGTATTTTCTCGAATGCCACCCTTCACTGGATACGCGAACCAGAAAAAGTGATTGAACGCATGTACGCTCATCTCAAACCTGGCGGCCGACTGGCCTTCGAAATGGGCGGAAAAGGTAATGTCAACAGCATTCTCAGAGAATTGGAATACGTGATGCAGGAAAAAGGATATACCTACGAACCACTCTGGTATTTCCCCTCTCCAGCAGAATATTGCACCCTGCTAGAAAAAGCAGGATTCACCATAGAACGAGTATCCTTCTTTGACAGGCCCACCAAACTCCATGATCCGCAGAACGGCATCAGCACCTGGCTGGAAATGTTCGGCGATCATTTCTTCGCAGCAGTACCAGAAAAGGTGAAAAAGGAAATCCTGCAAGAAGTACAACAGGAGCTGGGACCAGCTTTGACAAGAGAAGGTAATTTATATGCAGACTACGTCCGGCTGAGAGTAGCTGCCGTCAAAAAATAATTAATAATGAGCAAAATATTTCAACACTTAGTTTCTTCAGCGGTACCTGTACCCATTGAAAATATCGATACAGACCAGATCATCCCTGCACGCTTCCTGAAAGCTACCACCAGGGACGGTTTCGGAGAAAACCTGTTCCGCGACTGGCGCTTTGAGGCAGATAACACGCCTAAAGCAGATTTCGTCCTCAACAATCCTATCTATAGCGGCAAAATCCTAGTAGCCGGTAAAAACTTTGGCTGTGGCTCTTCTCGTGAACACGCTGCTTGGGCAATCGCAGATTATGGCTTCAAAGTAGTAGTGAGCAGCTTTTTTGCAGATATCTTCAAAAATAATGCACTCAACAACTTCATTCTCCCTGTACAAGTGAGTGAGGCCTTCCTGGATAAAATTTTCAAAGCCATTGAAAATGATCCTAAAGCTGCGATAGAAGTAGATCTGGAAAATCAGTTCATCAAAATCAATGCTACCGGCGAACAGGAAAAATTTGATATCAATCCATACAAAAAAACCTGTCTGCTCAACGGCTATGATGACATTGATTATCTGCTGAGTCTGCGCAAAGAGATTGAAACATACGAGCAATCCAGACCATTCAATTTTTAAGCACACCATAACCATCAAAATAAAGTACACTCTACATGGGCGTTGAAAAGAAAATATTAGTAATACCAGGCGATGGTATTGGACAGGAAGTAACAGCATGGGGTCAGAAAGTATTGGCTACTATCGCTAACAACTATCATCATACTTTTCATTTTGAAGAGGGCATGATGGGGCACGTAGCGATTGAAGCTACCGGTGAGCCTTTACCGGATTCCACCCTGGACAAAGCGAGGAACAGCGATGCCATTCTATTTGGGGCTATCGGTCATGCGAAATATGACAATGATCCTACGCTGAAAGTAAGACCAGAACAAGGGCTGCTGAAGATCCGTAAGGAACTGGGATTATATGCCAACCTGCGTCCAATCAAACTGTTTGACGAACTGCTGGAAGCATCCAGTATCAAACCGGAAATCCTTCGTGGTGCTGATATTCTCTTTTTCCGCGAACTGACTGGTGACGTTTATTTTGGTGAAAAGAAAAGATCAGAAGATCGCAGTAGCGCTTCTGACCTGATGATCTACCATCGTTACGAAGTAGAGCGTATTGCCCGTAAAGCATACGAAGCTGCCCGTACCCGTCGTAGTAAACTGTGTTCTGTAGATAAAGCAAACGTACTAGAAGCAAGTCGTCTGTGGAGAGAAGTGGTACAGGAAATAGCGAAAGAATACCCTGATGTAGAAACAGAGCATATGTTCATTGACAACGCCGCTATGCAGTTGATCAAAGATCCTAAACGCTTTGATGTGGTACTGACAGGTAACCTCTTCGGAGATATCCTGACAGATGAAGCCTCTCAGATCGCGGGTTCTATGGGGATGCTGGCATCTGCCTCTGTGGGTGATAAAGTAGGTTTCTACGAACCGATCCATGGCTCTGCACATGATATTGCTGGTAAAGGCATTGCCAATCCGCTGGCCTCTATCTTATCTGTTGCACTGATGCTGGATATTTCATTCGGTCTGAAAACAGAATCACAGCGCGTGATCAAAGCGGTAGAAGCTACACTGCGCCAGGGTTACAGAACAATGGATATTGCCAACAAACATACGGTGAACGAATTCATTATGGGTACAGACGCCATGGGTGCGAAAGTACTGGAGAACCTGAACTAATCTTACTAAACCGAAAAAGTTACGCTATCATGGATAAAAATCGTGTATACGTCTTTGATACCACCCTGCGCGATGGTGAACAGGTACCAGGATGCCAGTTAACTACTGTAGAAAAAATTGAAATCGCGAAGAAGCTGGAAGCGCTTGGCGTGGATATTATCGAGGCTGGTTTTCCTATCTCCAGCCCTGGCGATTTCCAGAGTGTTGTGGAAATTTCCAAAGCCATCTCAGAACCAGTTATTTGCGCCCTTACCCGCGCTAATACCAAAGATATAGACGCTGCTGCAGATGCGCTCCGCTTTGCAAAACGTGGCCGTATTCATACCGGTATCGGATCTTCCGATATGCATATCAAATACAAATTCAACAGCACCCGTGAGGAAATCCTCCAACGTGCAGTAGATGCAGTAAAATATGCCCGCAAATTCACAGATGATGTGGAATTTTATGCAGAAGATGCTGGTCGCGCTGATAATGCGTATCTCGCACAGATGATTGAAGCAGTGATCGCCGCAGGCGCTACTACTGTTAATATTCCTGATACCAACGGCTATTGCTTACCTGATCAATATGGTGCTAAAATTAAGTACCTGATGGATCATGTGTCCAATATCGATAAAGCCATCATCTCTGTTCACTGTCATAATGACCTCGGACTGGCTACTGCCAATACGATTGCAGGTATTCAAAACGGTGCACGCCAGGTAGAATGTACCATCAACGGTATAGGAGAACGTGCAGGTAATACTTCTCTGGAAGAAGTAGCCATGATTCTGAAAACGCATCATGCCCTCGGTTATCATACCAATATCAATTCAAAAGGTATCTACGAAATCAGTAACATGGTTTCTACGATGATGCGTATGCCAGTGCAGCCAAACAAAGCGATCGTGGGTCGCAATGCGTTTGCGCACAGCTCCGGTATCCACCAGGATGGCGTATTGAAACACCGTGAAAACTACGAAATCCTGAATCCAGAAGATGTGGGTATTAACTCCAATGCGATTATCCTGACAGCACGTAGTGGCCGTCATGCATTGAAACATCACCTGGAGCGCCTCGGTTATAAAATCGATAAAATCAACCTGGATGAAGTTTACGAACGCTTCCTCTTGATGGCAGATAAAAAGAAAGAAATCTCCGATGCTGATCTGTTGCAACTGATGGGCGATGGCGATACTAAAACATACGATGATAAAGGTATCAAAGTTACCCTGTTACAAGTGGTATGCGGCGATCCGCTGCGCCCAATGGCTACTGTGAAACTGCTGGTAAACGGTCAGGAGAAAGAAGCCAGTGCAGCAGGTAATGGTCCTGTGAATGCTACTATCAATGCTATTCACGAGATCATTAAAGACGACATCGATCTGGATGAATTCAGTATCCAGGCGATGCATGGAGGTTCTGAAGATGTAAGTAAAGTAAATATGCGCGTGAAATATAACGGGCAGTCTTACTACGGCTTCGGTTACTCTACCGACATCGTGAATGCTTCTGTACATGCCTATGTAGATGCATTGAATAAAATCTACTAGTATTCATAACGATTGATTTACGTTTGATTTCGGCCGCTGAAGTAGTGCCTCAGCGGCCATTTTTATTTATAAGAGGTAGGTATTGGCTCCCCCTCCCTGTCGACCCTTCCCAGCAGGCAGGGTCGACGAAAAAAAGAAGGAAAATGGTGTCGCAGACACCATTTTCCTTCTTTTTTTCGTCCATATTTTTGGGAGATACTATTTCCTGGTAGGAATGCCTAATCGCACTTGAATGCCATACCCTAGCAGTTTAGCGCTCTCCATGCCATTCCTTTTTAATATGCTATTGGCATGCATGTTATTGATACCTGAGGAAGAATAGGTGACCAAAGTGCCGTCACTAGGCTTGTCTGCGAGATTGTTGAGTCCGTAGTCCATGTAGATGCCTGTATACAACCGGAAATCATTCCATTCAAAACTAATACCTGTTGCCGCACTGATGGTAGCAGTAGCCTTCAGGGAAAGTGCGCCTTTATCGCTTCTCCAGTTGTTGACAGTGCCAAAGCCCAGATGCGGTAGGTCTTTCAGTAGAATGTTATAATCAGGATAAAATCCTGTTGTGATCACTTGAGTGGCGCTGGAAGTATATTTCCCACTGAATGGAAAGAGCAATTTGGCGCCGCCATTGATGTACCACTGGGTTTTACCGCTTGTATGATACTGCAGCATTACAGGAATTCCCGCTGCGATGAAACGTTGTTGTTCTTTGTATCCATTGATGGTAACATTATAGATAAAGGCGGATCCAGATTCATCTACCTCGTAAGAGTTAAAAGCGTGTTGCCCATTTAGCACTATTTCGGAAGTATAGGTTCCACAAGTAATGCCTGAGATAATGCCCAAATTTTTTCCTAACGGAAATGTATATCCGATATCCAGGATAGTCCCTGCTTTAAGTTGACTGTTTTGTTGGTTGAATTTGTATTGTAGCCCTTGCATGCCGCCGCTAAGCCCGATTCCTAATTCCTGTGCCATCGCAGTTGTGGAGAGGAGTACCAGGCAAATACAGGTGGTTATAATAATTCTGATCATTTGATGTAGATTAAATCCGAGAGAAAATAAGACCGGTAGACCGGTCTTATTTTTCTTTAGTGAACGATAACATTGGTAGTAATCTTCTGTCCATTGGCCATTTGCAATGTGATGATGTAAAATCCACTATTTGCAGGCATTTGTATGGTTGTGATCGGATGTACATTTTTCAATTGGTCGATAGCGTTACCTCTGATATCAGTGATATATAGCATAGCGCCGATGAGTGCATCTTCTGTGAAGTTGCAGGTGAGGGTAGCGCTTTGTCCTTTGATCGCAGGATTTGGAGAAACCCTGATACCGGCAATTCTGGCGGTAGCCGCGCTTACCTGGATCGGACATGATTGTATGTTATTACCATTCTTGTCTGTAGCTATTACGGAATAAGATCCATTTAATCCCGTTGGATCACTGAAATACGCGTTGGTAGCTCCTGGTATAGAAATGTTGTTTTTATACCATTGCCAGGTCAGGTAATTATTGTTGCTGTTATCGAAGATCAATAAATTATTCAGTTGCTGTCTTACGGCTGATGGTAACATTACTTTCAGCTCTTTGCTAACTGAAGCAGCAGCTTCGTAATTGTTATCACCATCCTGGGTGGCTGTTACAGCTACAATGCCAATAGTATTAGCGGTTAAGCTGTTGCCGCTAAGTGTAGCGATATCGTTATTGGCGATACTGTATGTTACTGGTAAACCGCTGTTAGTAGCTGCGTTGAGTTGGATAGTATTGATTCCATTACAACCGATATTCAAGTCCTGCGTCCAGGTGATGGATTGTGGCGCCTTGGAAATAGTGAATGTATTAGCGGTGAAATTAAAGGTGTAGTTATTGCTAGGGTTTATGCTTCCCTGACTGATAGTGTAAATGCCAGCATTTTCACCCGCGTCTCTACTTAAACTTCCAATGATCTTATCTCCGCTGATTAATCCGGTAGTGGTATATGTCAATACAGGATCATTACTACCATATACTTTCAATTTCGCATCAGCGATAATTTGCAATGCAGCAGGTGTGATATTCAGTGTATTGTTATTGAATGTTAGGTTGTAATTATTCCCGGCAGATAACGAACCTTGTGTAATGGTGTAACTGCCTACGTTTTCGCCTGCATTTCGGCTTAATGTGCCGCTGATTTTATCTCCGCCAACAAGCCCGGTAGCAGTATAGGTGAGGATTGGATCATTCGTGCCATAAACTTTTGATTTGGCGTCGGCGGTAACTGTTAGCGTTGCCGGCGCAATATTCAGGTTATTACCATTGAAAACAAAATTGTAATTATCACCTGCTTTTACACTGCCTTGTGTAATGGCATAACTACCGGCATTTTCGCCCGCTACTCTGGTTAATGTACCAGTGATTTTATCATTATTAACTAATCCGGAAACAGTATAGGTAAAAGCTGGATCAACTGTGCCGTAAACTTTTGATTTGGCATCAGCAGTAACGGTTACCGTAGTTGGCGTAATAATCAGATTATTACTGTTGAAAACAAGATTGTAATTATCACTTGCATTCACACTGCCTTGTGTAATGGCATAACTACCAGCATTTTCGCCCGCTACTCTGGTTAATGTACCAGTGATTTTATCATTATTAGCTAATCCGGAAACAGTATAAGTCAAAGCCGGATCAACTGTGCCATATACCTTCGTTTTTGCATCCGCAGTAATGGTTAAATTGGCAGGTGTAATTTTCAGGTTTTTGCTATTGAAGGATACATTATAGTTGCTACTTGCAGATAAAGTGCCTTGTAAGATGGCATATTCGCCAATATTTTCACCTGGCATTCTGGTCAATGAACCTGTGACGATTTCATTATTCACTAAACCGGTTACAGTATAGGCTAATACAGGATCTGGTGCACCGTAGACTTTCGATTGTTCTTCCGTATTAATAGTTAAAGCAACTGGTGTGATAGTCAGGTTGCTGCCAGTGAAGTTGATCGTATAGTTATTATCGGCAGATATAGATCCTTGCGTGATGGCATAAGTACCTGCATTTTCACCTGGTACTCTGCTCAGTTTTCCCATAACGGTGTCCTTCCTGACTAATCCCGTGGCGGTAAAGGTCAGTACCGGATCTTGACTGCCATAACTTTTGCTTTTAGGATCGGCGATGATCGTTAAAGCAGTTGGATTAATAGTAAGATTATTGCTATTAAAAGTGATGCTATAATTATTTCCGGCAGACACGGAACCCTGTGTGATGCCGTAGTTACCTACGTTTTCGCCTGGGAGTCTGCTGAGGCTACCGGTTAAAGTATCATTATTGATTAATCCTGATGAGGTATAGGTTAATGCAGGATCAGTTGTGCCATATATTTTCGTTTGTGCATTTACGTTAACTGTAATTGCTTTCGGCGCAATGTTCAGTGTTAAGCTAATTGGAGTAGCAGTGGTAAAGTTATCATTACCATCCTGACTAACAGTGATCATAGCTGTGCCTACTCCGTTTACAGTCACTTTCCCTGCATTATCGATGCTGGCTACGCTGGTATTATTACTACTGTAAACTATCGGTAATGAAGATGTAGAGGTGGCTGTAGCACTGATAGCATTATCTCCATATTTAGCAGATACGGTACTTCCGGCTGTTTGTGAAGTGAAAGTCAGCGTTTGTGGCTGTCTGACAGTAAGTGTTACCGGATCGCTGCTACGAGAACAGTTACTAAAGGGAATACAAATGTATTGGTAACCGTTCATATCTGCGGTAACCTTACTGATAATTAATTGTCCAGTGTGGCTGCGGCTGTAGGTAGCATCGTCAGAGATATTGTAATAGAAGCCATCCGTTTTTATTACCTTCCAATCATAGCCACTTATAGTCCAGTCGTTTATTGTGGCTTTTATACTAAAGCTGGTACTGTCGCCAATGTTAGCAGTTGTATTGACAGGGGCTAGCGTAATGACAGGCTTTTCCAGCGCTTTGACAGTGAATGGAACAGATACTGGACTAACACATCCCGAAGCTTTATGTACTGACTGTGCGTAGAAGGTCCGATTCCGGTTTAATTGAGGAGTATAAAACCCACCATCTTCGGAATAGGAAGTTTCACCACTATCACTGGTCCATCGTACACCTGCATTATAAGAAGGTGTAGCATTAAGTTTAATGTAATCTCCCATACAACCCACCGTATTATCAGTTGCTAATGTAGGAGGCGCTACAATTCTGGCGACATAATAAATAACTACAGACTGTTTGGCAATTGGGCTGTTTTTCAAACCAATTCTGACGTTGTAACACGCTGCTCCTGGGACGAATTTTATATAAGCATTGCTACCATCAATAGTAGCCTGATTATTATTAATTAATGTTGTCAGACTTTTGACATCATTGTTCTCATTTAGCGATGATTGTCCGACATTGGCATCACGGCCAGATGAAATCAGAATGTTATCGTAATTGGGCAGATCATCCAGATTGCCTATACCAAGTTTTATTGTAATTGTATCTGTGGCACTTGATGAAAAATAAGCCCTGACGCCACAGGACGAATCACTGGAAGCCTTCTTGGCAGTTAAAATGGAATAGGTCGTTGTATCTGTATCAGCGAATAATTGAGCATCCTGTACCCAACCCATAATCTGTAATATAAAATCTTTAGGGTCGGACGGAATTTCTTCCCGGTAGTTAACAGGAACATCACAGACAATATCCCTTGCCGAATGCCAGACGATTTTATAGTTATAATAGCGCCAGTCCATATCTACATTGTAGTATGCTTTGCCTGTACTTTTATCAATATTATACTCTACAACGAAAACTGTATAAGGAACTCCGGTTGTTGGTTCCACATAACTGGCGAAATTATCCGATCCTGTATATACACATTTCCAATTAGACCATTGGTCGCCTACCTGGAACTCTGTTCCCACAGCGGGAAAACTTGCAAAATCCGGATAGGAGCCTCTGCCCCAAAAAACAGCTCTCTTTTCCCCATTTCCATTCTGCCAATTAAAATAGAGGGTAGGACTGGCATTATCACTCGCCTGCACCCAAGAGGCCTGTACAGTAGGCGCACTCACCTGGGCGTTTGAAAGTTTAGGAAATAAAATGCTGCAACAGCATACCAGTACAAAAAATAATCGCGCTACAGCGATCGACCTCGGTTTGCTCTCCGATTTCATAGGTAAGGATTAAAAATAATGATGGCGCAAAGCTAGATATAATTTAATGTAGGCATGCAATTATTGATATACATGATAAGAAAAAACAAATAGCGAAGAAACCAATCCATTTGATGGCTACTGGATTAACAAGGATTTCATGTCCGGGAAATATCTATTATTCCTAATTTTGCTCCACCTAAATAAACCTTCCTATGAAAAAAATCTTACTGGGCATATTCGCCGTGAGCATGATAATATCTTGTTCTAAGCCTGTTGAACCCATGATACCAAATGAACCTAAGCCAGGTACTGGAACAGATACTCCCACTCCTCCAGCAGAAAAAGTAAAACTTTATCCTGTACAGATATTGGATCCAATAGACAGCTTCGTCTATGAATACAATACAGATAAAACAATGAAGCGCATGGCCTATTTCCGTCATAATTCAGATGGATTCCATTCTTATGTGGCATTTGATCGACAGTTATCGTATGAGAACGGAAGATTAACCCAAATGGGTAACTGGATCATCTATTACAATAGCAATGGCGAGATGGTAGACGCACCTGGAGGAACTACAAGGTACGTATTTGATGCACAGCATCGCCAAACTGAAATGTACTATGGTACTGAGTTAGTAGAAAAACTCTACTGGGACGGAAAGAACATTATCAAACAAGAAAGATATGCTAGTGGGCGCGTTACCAGCACGCGTGAATACAAATATGATAAAGCGCCAAATGGCTATTATAGCTTGTTGGGAGCAATATCTGCCGACTATCGTACTTTCTACAGTGAGAATAATGTTTTGGAAGAAAAAGTAACGGATGGTAGTGGATCCTATGTGATATATTATAAATATAAATATAACGATTCTGGCTATCCTGTCGAAATTGAATATCACCCAGATAGCCCGGATGGTGCAGCGGTACATGTCACTAAAATCACTTACACTAAATAATTCTCTATAGCCTGTCGTCCTTGCCCAGCGGGCAGGAACGACGAAAAAATAAGGAAGGGAAATGATGTCGCAGACGTTATTTCCCTTCCTTATTTTTTTGATACAGCCCTTTTTGGGTTTTTTAAAACACAATATCCATCAACGGATATTTTTTATAATTCGGGAGATAGTAATGCCACCATTCCGTACTAGACCCTTTAAACCCACAGCGTATCATAGTCTCCCGCAATAACTGCCGATTGGCCGCCACCACTGGGTCTGCGGGTTTATAATTTTCATGTGCCTTGTGTGTGAAGTCGTCAAAATCAGTAGGCATTGGCACAGGTTTGCCTGTCTTCAAATCCACCATACTCAAATCTACCGCTACACCGCGGTTATGTCCCGATCCTTTGCGAGGATCTGCAGCATACAGATCGTTCGGAACTATCTTAAACATCAACTCCGTACAACGATAAGGTCTATAAGCATCATAAATTAATAAGCCGAAACCTTTCTTGTGCAGTATCTCCTGCACTTTCTTCAGCGCAATAGCCGCCGGTCGGCGTAAATAAATGCCGGTGGAAGTATATAGTCGCTGATGAGTAAAGTTGTTGGTAGTCGCGTACCGGACGTCTTTCCTTATACCCGGTATAAATTTCTCCAGATCTACCAACTGTTGACTACTGTCTTTCTTTATCAGTTGTTCATATTGCTGCTTGTCCTGTAAAACGGCCAATCCATACTTGTTTAGAGGGATTTGTTGGGCAGACGCCATCCTAAAGAGGCCAATTCCAGTACACAGTAAAATCCAGGATTTCAATCTCATATCGGTCATAAATTCACATAAATACCTCAAAAATTACGGAATATTGTGAAAATTAGGCAAGAAAGTATAAAATACAGCGAAAATACAATTGCTAAACACTTGCTATAATAGGTATTTTAGAACCCTTAAATTTTTATAAAAATGGAGCTGTTCAGATTAGATAATAAAGTGGCAGTTATCACCGGTGGTGGTAGCGGCATAGGACAGGCAATTGCGAAGAGTTTTGGCGCACAGGGTGCAGCAGTGCATATCCTGGAATTGAATGAAGATGGTGGCAAAGGAACTGCCGCCGAAATTATTGCCGATGGTGGAAAGGCACAGGTACATGCCTGCAACGTGGCCGACCAAGCCGCAGTGATTGCCGTGATGAATAATATTATCCAATCTGCTGGTAAGCTGGATATCCTGGTAAACTGTGCAGGCATTGCCCACGTAGGCAAGCTGGAAGGCACTGCTGAACAGGATTTCGACAGAGTTTACCAAGTGAATGTGAAAGGTACCTACAACTGTATGTACGCAGTAATTGAGCAAATGAAAAAACAAGGTGGCGGCGTAATCCTGAATATTGCTTCTATCGCTTCTAGTGTAGGTATACCAGACAGGTTTGCTTATTCTATGAGTAAAGGTGCGGTACTTACCATGACCCTCTCCGTTGCGAAAGATTACCTGGGCCATAATATCCGCTGCAACTGTGTTTCTCCTGCAAGGGTACATACGCCGTTTGTAGATGGCTTTATCGCTAAAAACTACCCTGGTAAAGAAGCGGAAATGTTCGATAAACTCAGCAAAACCCAGCCTATAGGTCGTATGGCTAAACCTGCGGAAGTAGGTAACTTGGCCCTCTACCTTTGCTCGGATGAGGCTGGCTTTATCACAGGCTGCGATTACCCAATTGACGGTGGATTTATCAGACTGAATAACTAGAAAGTTAAATGTGATGGACGTAACTTTAGGCCGAATGCCTATATTTAAACTTATTCATCACAAATTTTGAAACTTCCATGAAACACGTTCCCGTTTACCTGGCGATGGCCGCTTTAGGGTTTGCCGCTTGCAACAATCAACAGAAATCGGCAAATGGCGCCAGCCAGCAATCTGATTCCGTTCCTATGACACCTGCTACAGCAGCAGGAAAAGTGGACGTAACCATTAAGAACAGGAATAAAGATACCGCCGAAGTAGTCATTAAATTCGCTATCAACGGCCAGGAAAAGGAAAAATCATTCGAGCAACCTGTACTCCAGGAAGGAGCCGAAAATGATGTGATCCGCATCGCCTGGGATAAGCCGAATAGTGCTTACATCGGCGTAGTAAAGCCTAACCGTACACCAAGATACTACCATGCCAGCGTTGACAGCAGCAGTGGCGGCCTGAAAATTTTCTGGGCTACCGTTCCGCCAAAACCAGTATGGCTGTATATGGAAAATGTACAAGGACTTGGAAAAGTGGCTGCTGCCGGATCTTCCACCAATGCGTACAGAAAGAATATCAAATCCGGCAATATCATAGAAGACTTCATTGTCAACATCAAACCTACAGACAATCCGGACGAGGTAGTCCTCTACGTTGAATTTGCAGGGGTGAATAAAACAATGACCATGCCGGTACCTAAAGGTTATAAACCTACTATTCAAACTACCGCCAAACCAGAACTAGTTTATTTCTCTATGGAAAAAGACGGAAAACTGGATGCTGTAATGGAACTGAAAGTAGAGGACGGACACCTCCAGGTGCAGCATATTAAAGAAGTAAAATAATAGCAAACAAATAAAAATATTGTAATGAAACTTATCAGGTTTGGTTTACCAGGTGCAGAGAAACCAGGTGTTGTTACTGACGCTGGAATGTTTGATGTCAGCGCATTTGGCGAGGATTACGGCGAGAAATTTTTTGAAACAGATGGGCTGACCCGTCTGGAGGCCTGGTGGTCTGCCAATGCCAACAACTGCCCACAAGTACCTGCTGGTACTCGTCTGGGCGCTGCTGTGCAACGTCCTTCCAAAATTGTGTGCATCGGCCTGAACTATGCTGATCACGCTAGAGAAACAAATGCACAGATCCCTGCTGAACCAATCGTATTTTTCAAAAGTACTTCCTCCCTGGTAGGTCCTAACGATAACCTGGTCATTCCTCGTAACTCTGAAAAAACTGACTGGGAAGTGGAACTGGCAGTAGTTATCGGGAAGAAAGCCAGCTATGTAGACGAGAAAGATGCTATGGATTACGTGGCCGGTTACTGCCTGCACAACGACTATAGCGAGCGTGCTTTCCAACTGGAAAGAGGCGGTCAGTGGGTGAAAGGTAAAAGTGCTGATACTTTCGCTCCTTTAGGCCCATGGATGGCTACTAAAGATGAAATCGCAGATGTAGACAACATGCGCCTCTGGCTCACCGTGAACGGTCAAAAGATGCAGGATGGTAACACTTCTAACTTCATCTTTAAAGTACCTTTCCTAGTGCACTACCTGAGCCAGTTTATGACACTGCTCCCAGGCGATGTTATCTCCACTGGTACACCTGCAGGTGTTGGTCTGGGTATGAACCCACAGGTGTATATCAAACCAGGAGATGTAATTGAACTGGGTATTGATGGCCTGGGTACTTCCAAACAAACAGCCGTAGCTTACAAATAATATGACAAACAGATATTGCCTGGCATTGGATCTGGTCAACGACCCGCAACTGATCGGCGAGTACGAAGCCTATCATCGCGATGTATGGCCAGAAATCAAGAAAAGTATCACGGACAGCGGTATCACCGCGATGGAAATATATCGCGCTGGCAACCGCCTGTTTATGATAATGGAAACAGATGCGTCCTTCTCCTTTGAGCGCAAAGGAGCTATGGATGCCACTAATCCCAAAGTACAGGAATGGGAACAGTTGATGTGGAAATATCAACAAGCGATCCCTGTGGCGAAAGAAGGGGAGAAGTGGGTAATGATGGACAGGATTTTTTCTTTATAGACTTATTTACGCCACGGCCCAAACTTTGTGCCGTGGCGTATCTGTAAACAGCCGTTATGATTATTGATGCGCACCAACATTTCTGGAAGTATGATCCCATCCGTGATGCATGGATAGATGATACCATGGAAGTGATCCGGAATGATTTCTTCCCGGAACACCTGGCACCCGTGTTCAAAGCACATGGCATTGATGGTTGCGTTGCCGTTCAGGCAGACCAGTCTGAGAAGGAATCAGCATTCCTGCTGGACCTGGCCGCAAAACATGATTTTATCAAAGGGGTAGTAGGATGGACAGACCTCCGCTCTCCTGATATACACGCGCAACTGGCACACTATGCCAGCTTTCCGCGCATGAAAGGATTTCGTCATATTGTACAGGGGGAACCAGATCCCATGTTCCTGCTGAGGGAAGATTTTTGCCATGGGATACTGGCCCTTGCACAATATGATTTTACCTACGATATTCTCGTATATCCGAAACAGTTACCCGCCGTAGAACAGTTCGTAAAGCGTTTCCCGGAACAACGATTGATTATCGACCACCTGGCCAAACCCGATTTCAAATCAGGAGAGCTAGCCGAATGGGCTGCCTCCATGAAGCGGATTGCTGAGTCGCCTAATGTTTACTGCAAAGTAAGCGGACTGGTAACAGAGGCGGATTGGCAACATTGGGAGGCCAGACACTTTGCTCCCTTCCTAGATATTGCCCTGGAGGCCTTTGGGGCGGACAGACTAGTATACGGGTCCGATTGGCCAGTATGCCTGCTCGCTGCCGAATATGGAGAAGTGAAAGGTATCATTACTGATTTTATCAGCCAGTTGAGCATAACAGAACAGCAGCAAATAATGGGTGGCAATGCCATCGCATTCTATCATTTATAATATTTTGATGACATGGATTTAGGATTACAGGATAAAGTGATTATTGTTACCGGTGGCGCCAAAGGTATTGGAGAAGCGATCTCCCGTCTGATTGCAGAAGAAGGTGGTGTGGCAGTTATCGCAGGTCGCAATGCGGCAGATAATGAGAAAACCGCCAACGCTATTATTGCTGCAGGTGGTAAAGCCTTCGCCATCTCCAGTGAACTGGGCAAAGTGGACGACTGTAAAAAAGTAATTGATGCTACCGTTGAGAAATATGGTAAGATAGATGGTCTGGTGAACAATGCTGGCGCTAACGATGGCGTAGGCCTGGAAAATGGCAGTCCTGAAGGATTTATGAAATCCCTGCAGAACAACCTGTCCCACTACTATAACCTGGCACACTATGCACTGCCGTACCTGAAAACCACAAAAGGTAATATCGTTAACATCGGTTCTAAAGTAGCGAGTACCGGACAGGGAAATACTTCTGGTTATGCAGCCTCCAAAGGCGCTATCAATGCCCTCACCCGCGAATGGGCGGTAGAACTGTTACCTTATTCCATCCGTGTCAATACAGTTATTCCTGCAGAAGTATGGACACCGCTGTATGAAACCTGGATCAATTCACTGCCTAATCCGCAGGAGAAACTAGCGTCCATCACCGCAAAAATTCCTTTCGAAAAAAGAATGACCACTTCCGAAGAAATTGCCAACACCACTGTGTTCCTGCTTTCCGGAAGATCTGGGCATACAACCGGACAAATTCTATACGTAGACGGAGGTTATACACACCTCGATCGTTCCATTAGCTAGGCAGAGCCAACTGATACACACTTTATATTCACTTGAACACAACATCTCATTATGGCCGGAGGCGCAGTTAGTAATTCCACCTATACCAGCAAAGCTCCAGTAGGAGGGAAACAACCTAGTTACCTGTTTCCGTTTATCCTGGTAACAAGTCTTTTCTTTTTATGGGGCCTTGCATATGGCCTGCTGGACGTGTTGAATAAACATTTCCAGGAAGTTTTAAGTATTACGCCACGCAGATCTACCCTGTTACAAGGCGCTTATTTTGGCGCATACTTCCTGATGGCATTGCCTGCTGGCGCCTTCATGAATAAATTCGGGTACAAAAAAGGTATTATCATGGGACTCCTGCTGTATGCTGCAGGTGCTTTCCTGTTCTTCCCGGCTGCTAATGCACTGAGTTTTGACTTTTTCCTGATGGCATTGTTTATCCTGGCTTGCGGACTGGCATGCCTGGAAACGGCTGCAAACCCTTATGTAACGGTATTGGGTTCGCCTGCTACCTCTGAACAGCGTCTGAACCTTTCCCAGTGTTTTAATGGCTTAGGCTCCTTCCTGGGCCCCATCATTGGCGGTGCATTGTTTTTCGGTAGCGGTAAAGACGACCTGTCAACTGTAAAACTGACCTACATTGTTATTGGGGTGGTGGTACTGTTGATCGCAGGATTCTTCTACAAAACACAACTCCCTGAAATTAAAGAAGATGTAGCCGAAGGGCCGCAAGTAGTAGCAGATGAACGTCCGCTGTTTGCACACAGACATTTTGTACTGGGCGTAGTAGCGCAGTTCTTTTATGTGGCTGCTCAGGTGGGCGTAGGCGCTTTATTCATCAACTATGTAACCACTTACTGGCAAGGCGCTTCCAACGAAAAAGCGGCGTATCTGCTGTCGGTAGGTATGGTGCTGTTCCTGGCAGGTCGCTTTGTAGGTACAGCTATCATGCGTAAAATAGCGCCTAATAAAATGCTGGCCCTCTTCGCCATCATCAATGTGGCGTTATGCGCGGTAGTGATGAGTGGTAGCGGCGCAGCATCTGTATATGCGCTGATCGCTATGTTCTTCTTTATGTCTATTATGTTCCCTACCATCTTCGCACTGGGTGTGAAAGATCTGGGAAGAAATACCAAAAAAGGTGCTTCCTTCATCGTAATGTCCATTGTGGGCGGTGCTGCGGTACCTTACCTGATGGGAGTTGTTACAGAAGCGCAATCACTAGCTTTCTCCTATGGTATCCCGTTAGTATGTTTTGTAGTAGTGTTCTACTACGGCGCATTGGGTTATCGCAGAAAATAATATCACTAGGCTACTGGTGAGTAGTCAAATCCGCAAAATCATCGTACCTTCCTGACATAAACAGGATATCATGATTTTGCGGATTTTTTATGCCTGGCTGACTATCCTCCTATCCGGAACCCTGCTTGTAATGGCCGCTTGCTCTAAATCACTGCAGCCACAAGCCAATGCCCCTATTACCGCCGTTCATATTCAGTTTAACAATTATGTAGGCAATGTTCCCCTCCAGCTTAACGCAGGCGCCTATATGAATACCGCCGGCGAACAGTATACCGTTTCCAAATTTCTCTATTACGTCAGCAATTTCCAGTTGACAGATATCAACGGTAAAACGATCACCTTGCCCCAACGATATTTCCTCGTGGATCAAGCCACCGATTCCACCAAGAAAATAACGCTGGACAGTGTTCCTGTAGGGCAGTATACGGCCATTAAATGGACGATCGGAGTAGATAGTATCCGCAATGTCAGCGGGGTACAGGCAGGCGCACTTGCGCCGGAAAACGGGATGTTCTGGACCTGGAACAGCGGTTATATTATGGCCAAAATGGAAGGACATTCTCCCCAGGCAACTACTGCACTGAATGTATTCCTGTTTCATATAGGCGGCTTTAAACAGCCTTATAATGCCTTGAAAACAATTTCCATTACCTTACCGTCTACATTAACCGCAGGTGCTAATCATCAAGCCAAAATCAATATAAAAGCAGATGCAGACAAATGGTTTCATACACCCAATACCGTTAGTATCGCGCAAAGCAGTATCATCATGGCTGCTGGCGTAAATGCGATGGCTATTGCAGAAAACTACCAACAGATGTTCTCTGTTATGTCTATAGCAAACTAAGCTGCAAAAATGCCCTATGAATCGTAAAGTATTATTTATCGTAGGCGTGATATGCCTCGTGGTGGCGATCGCTGACGCCTGTAAGAAAGGTGGCTCCGGCGGCCCAGACGGCTTCGTGTCTCCCGAACCCTATACCCTGCAACTCCCGCCAGGATTCCCTGCGCCTGTATATGACCTTTCACAAAATCCACTGACAAAAGAAGGCATTGCCCTTGGCAGGTTTATGTTCTATGACTATCGATTGTCGAAAGATAGTACCGTTTCCTGTGGCTTCTGTCACCAGCAATTTGCGGCATTCGGCCACTTCGATCATGCGCTTGGTCACGGTGTTGGCGGCCGCCAAGGCAATCGTTCAGTGCCCGTTATCTTTAACATGTTGTTTCAAAAAGAATTCATGTGGGATGGCGGTGTGAATAACCTGGAGATACAGCCACTTACACCATTGACAGACCCTAATGAAATGGGCGTAGATCTGAAAGTGCTGCTCAGTAAAATGCAATCAGACCCGCAATACAGAAAAATGTTCCGGGATGCCTATGGTACAGAGGAAATTACCAGCCAGCGCATGTTTCGGGCTATTACCCAGTTTGTAGTAACAATGGTTTCCGGTAATAGTAAATATGACTCGGTGATCAATCATGTGGGCGGGGCCTCCTTTACGGCAGAAGAACAAGCGGGCTATCATATCTATCAACAGAAATGCGCCGCCTGTCATAAAGAACCGCTGTTTACGGACCTCTCTTATCGCAGCAATGGCTTACCTTACCTGAAACAACTCAACGATGTAGGCAGAATGAAAATCACAGGAAATACCGCTGATTACCTGAAGTTCAAAGTGCCTTCACTGCGCAATATTATCAAAAGCGCTCCGTATATGCATGACGGCCGCTTCTTCGATATATACCAAGTATTTGATTTCTATGATCATGGGGTGGAAGTCACTTCGGCTACTGATCCACTGGTGAAAAACGGTATCCCGCTTACAGATGCAGAAAAACGACAACTCTACTTTTTCTTGAATACCCTCACGGATTACACATTAATTCAGCGCTCCGCGTTAAGTGAAGTACGGATTAACTAAGCCTTTGCCTTCCAGCAATCGCCAAAATGGTCATTTACCATGCCCACTGCTTGCATATAAGCATAACAGATAGTGCTGCCAACAAACTTAAATCCACGCTTCAGCAAATCCTTACTCATGGCGTCGGAGATAGCTGTTTTTGCAGGTACCTGCTTCATGTCTTTGAACTTATTTTTGATGGGCTGATGATTTACAAATGACCAGATATATTTATCGAAACTGCCAAATTCTTTCTGCACTGCCAGGAAAGCTTTGGCATTGGAAATAGTGGCATTTATCTTCAACCTGTTGCGAATGATACCTGCGTTACCCATCAAGGCTTCTACCTTTTTATCGTCGTATTGCGCGATTTTTTTGGCATCCCAATTATCAAATGCTTTGCGATAATTTTCACGTTTTACGAGCACAGTATACCAACTTAAACCTGCCTGTGCGCCTTCCAGGTTCAGCATTTCAAAGAGATGTGTATCGTTGTGCTGAGGGGTACCCCATTCGTTATCGTGGTAGTCGATGTACAACTGATCTTTCGTGCACCAGTTGCATCTTGCTTTTTCTTTCGTTGCCATAACTCAAATATACTTGCTTTTACAAGGCAACCCAACAACAAAGAGGGTGCAAAACGCTACTATCTATTGTCCCTGCCCATCGGGCAGGGACAACAGAAAAAAATAAAACAACAAAATTGACGTCGCAGACGTCAATTTTGTTGTTTTTGATACACCCTCTTTCAATTAATACAGGTAAAACGAATTTGATTACAATTCCCATTCATTGATCATGCGGCGTACTTTTTCTTTGTACTCGCCCAGCTCATTCATGGTTTCATTGATAAAGCTGTTATGTTCCAGGCTTCCTACAACGATGTTCATTTCTTGCTCGTTGCTGTAAGCCATTTTACGGAATGGATTGATATAATCTTTTTCTCTGGATTTATAGATGCCTTCCGCCATCCATTCCAGGGTTTGCACGCTGTCTACCAGCCATTGTGAGAGATGTTCGGTACTGAAATTCTTCAATGGCACTTCCTTAATTTCCAACATACTGGCTACGGCGTGTTGTAGTTTGTCGCCTAAGTATTCCTTGCTGATATCGCTGTAAGCTTCATGCAGTTGAGGCCATCCAGAAATACGGTTTTTGCGTATCCTTTGTTTCAGTGCCTCTACTGTTTCTGCTTTCATCAACTGACCGCCGATATTCAGCCATGGCGTACGTTTGGCGTTCTTTATGGCTGCTTGTAAAGCCAGGAAAGAAGGCTTGCCAGCGCTTATGATATTTTTGATACCATAGTATACAATCAGGTCCCTGAAAATAGGATAGGCTTTATGTACCTTCAGGAGTTGCGTACGACGGCTGCTATTCTCGAAGTTTTCTGCGTAGATAGTCAACCTGCTTACGTCTTCTGGTTTTTCCAGGAGCAGTTCCTTCCCTTTTTTTCGTAGGTCCTTTTCCGTTAGGTCCTTTTTAGGTTTGTTTTCCGGCAGTGCTAACCAGGCTTTGGCAGTAGCAATTTCCATGATCGCCATCGCGTGGAACATTTCTTCCACGGAGTCTGGCGCCAGGAAATCGTATTCTATCAATTGTACTTTATCTGTACGCCTGTCTCTGTCCACATATTTCCAGGAATTCCTAGCGATGGCGTACATGTTATACATGAACCAATAGGCTGGCATTACCCGAAGGGTATTGTCATGCTCGTCATTGCTGACGAGGGAGAATGGAATCGGGATGTGTAACTCCGACATATAATTCCCTTTAGACAGCAGTGTGAAGTTGGCGAAGCGAGAATTATGCTTCAGACTAACACATAGACCAGGCCAGAACCCTCTGCCGGCAATGATTTCACCATCGGCGCCACGGGAGTTGTGGTTGGAACCAACCGTTGCTCCTGCCGCCATATTACTTTGTCCCATCACGAGGGAGGCACAAAGGAAGGAGTTGTTATGGTGTTGCTCATGTGCTGGAAATATGAGAGAATTCAATACTTCACAGCAGGAAATAGTAGAATTATTACCGAGATAAGAGTTGATCAGACGTGCGCCATATTTCAGTTGACTGTGAGACGCCATTACAAAACGCACTGCCTTTACACCATAGAAGGCACGACAGCCATAACCAACAATACCATTCACCATTTCGCAGCCTTCTCCAATCTGGGAGCGGGCTTCCGCGCTACTGTTGATGGTTAGGTTTTTTAGTTTGTTAGCTCCTTTTAGGTAGGCATCCGTACCAATGGTAACGTCTTTGATCATGCGACAGTTCTTAATAACGCTGCGATCGCCTACCATGCCATAATAGCCACGTCTTTTATCAAATTGCTTTTCGGTAAAGTTGCGGAACTGTTGTTGTAATTGCTCATCATCCCGGTAGCGGGTCCACAGATAAGCGTCTCCCGGCAACATCCCATCGAAGGGCAGTACTGCACGGCCACCGTTTTCATTACAGAGTTCCAGTTCTATACGGAGATTTTCCTGCTCTCCGCTTTTCACCACACCATTCCCGAATTTGGCTACATCGGAGGTCACCATCTCATTTACATTGGCAATGATGACTTCATTACCCAGGATGTAGTGAGAGAGATAATTGACATTATGGACCACCACATTATCCCCGAAATCGCAAGCGCAGATCGTACTGTTATACAGTCCCACCGGCAGTTTCAGGTTACGATATTCGAGGTAATAGGGCTCTAATTTACCGATGCGTACCATTCCGAAGAAATGGCAGTGTTGTACCAGTTTCGGATTGAATTCATTGGATACGAAGATATTATTCCAGTTATCGGAAGTATTGTCATTACGCACCAGTGCTTCCACCTCGTAGGCTGTCAACTGGCGATACTGATCCTGACGTTGCCATTGTTCATTGCGCAGGTAGTATTCGTCTTTCCCTTTTGGAATTTCGTCTTCAATAAAATTATACCCCAGTTGTTCCAGGGGCATTTTTCGGATGTTGTTCATGGATACAAACTTAAGTCTATTCAACAGTTACACTCTTTGCGAGGTTTCTGGGTTTATCCACGTCATATCCTTTTGATACGCCGATATGATAAGCCAGTAACTGCAAAGGTATAACACTAATGATTGGCGCCACCAACTCATCTGCGGATGGAACTACAATCACATCATCCACCATAGACGGAATAGTATCGTCGCCTTCTGTTACAATGGCTATCACTTTGCCTTTGCGG
This sequence comes from Chitinophaga sp., assembly GCF_019236475.1. Classification (GTDB taxonomy): domain Bacteria; phylum Bacteroidota; class Bacteroidia; order Chitinophagales; family Chitinophagaceae; genus Chitinophaga. Next base: position 50,808 of record NZ_JAFAIX010000013.1, on the reverse strand, counting down.
GCTTTTATCTCCTGAATATTGGAAACAATTTTTTCGTAATAGCTATCTTTTGTTGCAACAATCACTACTGGTAAATTTTCATCTACCAGTGCGATAGGACCATGCTTCATCTCTGCAGCAGGATATCCTTCTGCATGTATGTATGAAATTTCTTTGAGTTTGAGTGCGCCTTCCAGGGCAACAGGGAAATTGTATCCACGGCCGAGGTAGAGGAAGTCGCGCGCATTTTTATATTTCTCTGCCACTTTATGCACTTGTGCATTCAGTTCCAGCGCAACGGCTACTTTATCTGGTACCTGGTTCATTTCATCCAGGAGATGCTGGAATCTTTGCGTAGTAATGGTACCTTTTTCCATGGCTACTTTCAGTGCAATGAGTGCGAGTACGGTCAACTGTGCCGTGAATGCTTTGGTGCTGGCTACGCCGATTTCCGGACCTGCGTGTGTATAAGCGCCGGCGTCGGAGATACGTGCAATAGAGGAGCCTACCACATTACATACGCCCAGGATGATCGCCCCTTTTGCCCTGGCGCTGTCTATGGCCACCAGTGTGTCGGCTGTCTCCCCAGACTGTGATATCGCAATAATCACATCACCTTTGCCTACTACCGGATTCCGATAACGGAATTCAGACGCATATTCTACCTCTACTGGAATACGACATAATTCTTCGATCATGTATTCTGCCACCAGGCCCGCATGCCAGCTAGTACCACATGCAACGATGATGATACGATTGGCATTTTTCAGCAGGTCCATATGTTCGCGAATACCACCTAATGTGAGCGTGCCTTTTGACGCATCCAAACGGCCGCGCATACTATCGTAAATAGTTTGTGGCTGTTCGAAAATTTCTTTCAGCATGAAGTGATCATAACCGCCTTTTTCAATGGCTGCCAAGTCCATATCCAATTTTTGGATATAAGGCGTCTGACGTTCATTGCTGATATTTTTCAGGATCAGTTCATCCGGTTTGATAATGGCAATTTCATAATCATTTACGTAAACTACTTCCTTGGTATACTCGATGATAGGAGAAGCATCGGAAGCGAGGAAATGTTCATCTTTGCCTACACCGATTACCAGCGGACTACCTTTCCTGGCAGCGATGAGCGTATCCGGATTTTCTTCATCGAGGATAACGATCACATAGGCGCCTACTACGCGTTTCAGGGCAATGCGCAGGGCTTCTTCCAGCGCGCAGTTGTTGCTCCTTTTGATTTCTTCAATGAAGTGCAGGAGTACTTCTGTATCCGTGTCACTTTCAAAAATGTGACCTTTACTTTCCAGCTCTTGTTTCAGTTGTATGTAGTTTTCAATGATACCGTTATGTACCATCGCTAGTTTACCATCGCTGGAAACGTGAGGGTGGGCGTTACGGTCGCAAGGTTCGCCGTGTGTGGCCCAGCGGGTGTGGCCAATGGCAATGCGGCTGCGCATATCTTTACTGGAAGCATAATCTTCCAATGCGGCCACTTTGTCCTTCTTTTTATAAATTTTGAGGCCATCATTGATGATAGCAACTCCGGCGCTGTCATACCCGCGGTATTCCAGCCTTTTAAGGCCTTTCAGGACGATCGGGTAAGCTTCACGCTGCCCGATATAAGCTACGATTCCACACATATGGTTCTTATATTTTTTGTTGAGGTTTTGAATTGGGAGATAGAACTAAATACAATTGAGCTGCCTGCTGAGAGACAGCTAGTTTAACATGACGCGTGCATTCAAAAAGTTTTTAAAAATTTAAAATAAAAAAAGGGATACGGTGAGATGACAACCAGTCATTAACATAGTGTTAATACTGTTTTTCATCATTCACCGTATCCCTATAATGTTTTTCTATTGGGACAGGAACGAGTTACTTCAGAAGTGTTTCGTTAAAGAGTTTCAAAATTCTTTTGTACTCGTCTGTCCAACTGCTGGGGGTAGTAAATCCGTGATCTTCCACGGGGAATACCGCCAACTCCCAATTATCTTTCTTTAGCTCAATGAGGCGTTGTGATAGTCGCACAATATCCTCAAAGTGTACATTCGTGTCTACCATTCCATGACACATGAGCAGTTTGCCTTGCAGTCCTTCCGCGTGGTAGATGGGGGAGGAGCGAATATACGCAATACTATCCTTAAAAGGTTCATTTAGGATATTGCTGGTATACCCGTGGTTATAGTGCGCCCAGTCTGTTACGCTTCTCAGCGCTGCTCCTGCGGCAAAGGTACCTGGTTTGGTGAACATAGCCATCAAGGTCATAAATCCGCCGTAACTACCGCCATAAATACCTATGCGTTTGGCATCTACACCTGCTTTTTCTGCCATATATTTAGCCGCATCCACCTCGTCGTCCAGGTCTTTTCCGCCCATGAAGCGGTAAATACCTGTTCTCCAGTTCCTACCATACCCTGAGCTGCCGCGGTAATCCACGTCCATCACGGTATAACCGAGGTCTGTCAATAGATTATGGAACATATATTCCCTGAAATACTGACTCCACCAACGGTGGGCATTTTGCAAATATCCGGCTCCATGTACAAAAATTACGCCTGCTCCATTTTTCTTCGCTGGATCAGGGGTATAGAGTCTGGCATACACCTGCTGATTGTCGCCGGTAGTATAAGTGATAAGCTGTGGTACGCGCCAGTTATAGCTTTTGAATTCGGCTGATTGTGCCAGATTCGTTACCTGTTGGGCTTTTGCGCCTGGTGTATTGGGCTGGATGTATAATTCCCAAGGTTGATTGGAAGAGGAATAACGGAAGGCGATCCATTTTTCATCCGGACTCACACTCACTTCGTTGGCGCCTTGCATTGTGGTGATTCGTTCCGTTTTTCCACTAACCAGACTCAACTTGTAGAATTGTTTCTCACCCGGATGCACTTCATTCGTGGTGATATAGAAAGTCTTTTTATCATGGGAGAGATCGGCTTCCTGTACTTCATAATTGCCGCTGGTGAGCTGTTTTGCTGCACCTGTCAGCACATTGCTCGTGTACAAATGAGAATAACCGCTAGCTTCAGATTGATACCAGCAGGTATTTTCATCTATCCAACCCAGGTTAGCATTCCATCCAATACCAGGGCCTGCAATCCAGGCTTCATCCCGCTGACGATTAATGGATTTCAGTTTGCCGGTGGCAGGGTCCAGCAAGGCAATCCAACGATCCTTATTATCCTGGGAGCGAATATCCACTATGGCATGTGTACTATTTTCAGACCAGTATGGACCAAGAATAAGTACCTCCCGTACTACAGGGGAGTCTTTTTTCGTATAGTCTTTTACGTAATCAGGTAAATCCTTAATACCAGGTAATTCTTTGATACTGACAGGCAATACGGTATCTGCAACACGGTCGTAAATGAAGCTAGCAAAGCTACCTTCAGGGTTACCTACCTTTTCTCTGGAAGGGATATCCGTAGTAAAACCAGTGCTGGTAACGAAATCAGGAACTACCGTGTTTTTCGCATCTTTAGGAGCGGTAAATAATCGGTAAGTGATATATCTGCCGTCCGGACTTATCGTGGCATCCTGTAATTCTTTATCCTCAATATAGATGGGACGAAGTGGCTTAGGAATATATTGTTTATTGAAAGCGGTGGCGGCATCGGCTTTTGCTTTTTTGTCGCGGATCACTTCCAATAATTCCAGTTGCTGTGCTTTCAACCATTTTTCTTGGGCATTACCTTTTTCAAGGTCTGGTTTGACGGCTGGGGGAGCGGCACTGAATTTGAAATTGGTGAGTTGGGAAATACTGCCATCATTACGGTTCCAGGCATAGAAATCACCGCCTTGCTTGAAGGCAACCGCCTGACTGTTGTTGATGAAAACAGGCGCATATTCCTGTGCAGTCGTATTGGTGACACGGATTACCTTGCCTGTTTTGGTTTCCATCAGGTAGATATCACCATAGAGGGAATAGGCGAGGAGGGAGCGATCCGCATTATAGGTGCCATTTTTCCGTGCATTCAGGAGTGCCCTGTCGGCGGCAACGGTTTTATGTGGATTAATATCCTTTGTATGAATAAAATACAAGGAATCGGCCATAGCTTGGTCTGGATTCCAGTTGAAATAGACCGTTTGATTGTCTGTACCCCAGAATACACGGTCTGGGGAAGTGCCCATCCACTTAGGATCGCGCATGATTTTGTCCACTGTTAATGGCGACAATTGGGCATAGGCGGTATGGGCAGATAAAAAAATAATGGCAGGAAGAAACCATTTTCTCATAGCGGTTGATAAATTTGTTGGGAATTAAAAGTAATGGATAATGTCAGAAAATCCTCTTTTATAGGGATATTCGGTTCCATTATTATATGCCTTAACTTTACAGTATGCGAATCCTGTGCTTAATAGCCCTGGTGAGTCTTGCGGCATGCAAGCCCAAAACTCCCGCCCGATTGCCGATACCGGTTTCGGAAGACACGACTTTTCTAACAGGCACCTTTTACTTGGTGCGGCATGCGGAGCGATACGAAGGGCCCGACTCTACACTGACGCCGGAAGGGCACGCCAGGGCTGGAGCATTATATCATCTGCTGAAAGATTCTGCTATCAAAAAGGTATATATTACCCCTTATCGTCGTAGTATTCAGACTGCGGATAGTCTGCGTTTATTATTACCGGTAGACACGAGCTTCTACAAACCGGATACCTCCGGCGAATCATTGATTTATGAACTCACACGTCATGAGGACTGGGGAAAGCATGTAGTCATCATTGGACATGCAAATACCTTGATACCTATTATCCGTAGCCTAGGGGCTAAGTCGCCAGTGGATTCTATTGGAGATAAAGAGTTTGATCGGTTGTTTATCATCAGGAAAACCCATGAAGGAACTACGATAAAATCGACTTGCTATTAATAGGCAAAACGCTACTGTCAATCGCCCTGCCCACTAGGCAGAAGCAACAAAAACGCTACTGTCTGTCGTCCTGTTCACTAGACAGAGTAACAAAAAATCTACAGTCAGTCGCCCTGCCCACTAGGCAGAAGCAACAAAAACGCTACTGTCTGTCGTCCTGTTCACTAAGCAGAAATAACAAAATCTTTCCTATCTGTCGTGCCTGCCCAGCGGGCAGGCACGACGAAAAAAATAAGAAAGGGGATTTGACGTCGCAGACGTCAAATCCCCTTTCTTATAATAAAAATACACTATAGACGCCTAGAAATTAAACGCCACTTTAGTAAACAACCTTATCCCATTGAATCCCATCTGCACCGCATCCCAAGCACCACCGGTTTCTCCGTCATAGGCAGATAGTTTGGCGCCAGGTACATAACCAAGACTAGGATGTACATTGAAAACATTATCCGCCCCTAGGAACCAACTGATATGTGAAGAAAACCGCCAGCTCGCATATACATCGGTGACGGCTTTGCCTTTGTAGTTGAATTCTTCTGGAACCAAAGCGCCGTTGCTGTCGAGCGCTACGAGGGGACTGATACCGGTACCTTCCAGGTTAGGGTCTCCTGGAAGCCCAGTGCCCGTTTTAGCGGGATCTCCCGCAAAGCCATAGCCCAACAACACAATCTTACCGAAGTAGGTAACGCGTGCACCTACACTGAATTTATTGACGCCATATTCCACGTTTAATCCCAGCTTTACGGGCGGGGCAGATGCGAGCACAAAATGTTGTTCACGCTCACTGAAAAATTCGCCGCGGTGCAGATAGCTGTCATTCAGTTTATCCGGCACATTGATTTTATTGATATCCATGTGTTGCAGGTTGCCGGTAAACAAAGTTCTGAAATGCTTATTGCTCCATTTTTTGTTGTAGTCTATTACGATGTCCACGCCATAGTTGGTAGTGTTTACGGCATTGGCAAAGAACTGAGCATTATTGATCCTAAGTGAATTGAGCGTATCCCGGAATTGTGGATTAAGCGTAGCATCGCTGGCATCAAACTGTCCGGATAATACGATACGGTCTTTCACCTTTACGAGGTAACCATCAATTGTGATGGTCAGTTCGTTGAGCGGTTTCCAGGAGAATCCGAGACTGGCATTCACCGACTTTTCCTGTTTCAGTTCAGGGATACCAGCGGCTTTTGTAATAGGACTATAATTGGGTGCTATTTTTACTTCCGTAATACGACCTCCTTGTACATTGGTGAATTGTGAGCTATAATTAATCTGTTGCAGAGAAGGAGCGCGATAACCAGTACTAACGGAACCGCGTATATTAAAATGTGGTGCTACCTTATAACGTGCTGCCAGCTTGTAATTGCTGGTAAAACCAAAATCGCTGTAGTTTTCTGCCCTAATAGCAGCGCCCAACAGGAATTTAGTAGTAATATCCCATTCTGCATCTACATATCCTGCAATATTGGAGCGTTTGGCATTTACCACATCGCTAGGGCGATATCCCGGAAAGCCCTGTGCACCGCTGGCCTGAATGGTATCCGGGTCAAAGTTGCGCCATGATTTTTCTTCACCCGCATAAATCTTATAATTCTCATAACGGTATTCTGCGCCCAGTGCCAGGTTGAAGCCTGCGCCCATGTTAGGGATTTCTTTGGTGAAAGTGAGGTTGGCAGTATTTTGTAAGAAAGAGAAACCACCATCATCAAAGTGGGTAGGACTGGCGGTACCTATCAATGATGCATTGAAGGTCTTATCGCCGTAAAAATGGAAATCATTTCTGCCTAATGTATTACTGAGATCCCATTTCCAGTTGTTGCCCAAGCTACCCTTCACGCCTGCTGCCAGCGAGGCATCTTGGATATGTGTCTGTATATGCGGATTATACACAGTATCTGGAAGATCGCCTGGAGTAGGAATACTTTCCATAATGCCTGGAACAAAAATAGCATTGCCGCCTTTCTGTGTAATGGGGAACCGGTTAGGATGTGCGCTGGATAAAGGATTGAAGCCATGCAATGTTCTTGTATAGGCATAAGCGTCGGAAGCTTTATAGTTATAGCCACCAAATGCATAAACCGTGGTATTGCTATGCGCTACAGGTATTTCCAAGTTTACCATACCGCCACCAGTGGTCACGGAGCCATCGCCATGCGCACGACGACCGGGATTGATGGGCAATCCGTCGGGATGGGTTAAATTGGTATCCAGCACCTGCCGGAAGGTTTTACCCTGCCGCAGGAAGTTGCCTGATAAATTGAGAAATCCGCCGTTCTTTCCTATAGGGAACCCGTAATTGGCGCCTATAGTGACCGTGTTACCATCTATAGCACTGGCAGATTCATATTGATTTAAACTGCGCTTAAACCAGGTATTAAACTTATGATCGTAAAAGCCTGCATAGCCGGCATTTACCGTTAGATGGTTCACATCCTTTTTGAGGATGATATTGATAACGCCAGCGATGGCATCAGAGCCATATTGTGCGGAAGCGCCATCACGGAGAATTTCCACCCGGTCGATGGCCGATTCGGGAATGGCATTCAGGTCGGTACCGGAGTTACCACGACCACGAGTGCCAAACACCGATACAAAGGCGGTTTGATGTCTTCTTTTACCGTTGACCAATACCAGTGTTTGATCCGGGCCTAATCCACGAAGGGTGGCCAGGTCTATCTGGTCGGCGCCATCACTACCACTTTGTTTATTGTAGTTGAAAGAAGGAGCGGCGGCATTGAGCAAAGAAGTCAGTTCCATTTTAGCGCTGGGTAGTCCGGCCTGATTGACACTGATAACATCTACTGGTACCGGTGTTTCTGTTTTGGCGCGTCCGCCACTGCGACTACCTACCAGCACCACCTGCGTCAATTCGGCCACTGCCGACGCTAGGTGTATATTTATTTCCGTTCGTCCGTCCACACTCACCTCCTGAGGGATAAAGCCCACAGAACTGAACTCCAGCACACCATTGGCCGGAGCTTCCAGGGTATAGATCCCATCTTTATTGGTTTGAGTGCCTTTGGGTGCCGATTTCACCCTAACGGTAATTCCTTCCAGTGGCGCGCCTGAACTAGCATCAGTGACTTTACCACTGATTTTTAGATTTTGGCTGAATGCGTGACCTGCACATAGCAAGAGGATTGCCAGACAGGATAGTAATTTGAGGTTCATATCTGGGGGTATTTGGGTATTTCCTATAATTTAAGGAAAAAAAGTCATAATTACCGTATAGGCGGTATAGTTGTTTTGGTATGCATGTGAAACGCCCTTTAACAAAGCATAATCAATTATCCCCTAAACGTCAAAAGGCGCCGATAGGCGCCTTTTGACAAAAAAAATATCTCCTTGATTAAAGTAAAATCCCACGCATAAGCGTATAGGCAACAGTAAAATAGATCAACAATCCCGTTACATCAACGAGCGTCGCTACAAACGGCGCCGAAGACGTCGCCGGATCCGCCCCTAATCTCTTCAACAGCAGCGGCAGCATAGAACCCGAAAGGGTCCCCCACAACACCACCCCGATCAGGGAAAGACCTACCGTCATACCAATAAGCACCGTATGTTCGCCATAAGTATGGAAAAACGAGTTCCAGAGCAGGATACGGATAAATCCGATGGCACCCAGTACACTTCCCAACAGTACGCCGGAAATAATTTCCCGACGCATTACGCGCCACCAGTCACTAATGGTGATCTCACCCAATGCCATGGCCTGAATGATCAGGGTAGAGGCCTGAGAACCACTGTTACCGCCACTGGAGATAATCAATGGCACAAAGAGCGCCAGTACGACCGCTTTGGCAATTTCATCTTCGAAAAAGCCCATGGCTGTTGCAGTTAGCATTTCGCCGATAAATAATACCACGAGCCAGCCTATACGTTTTTTTACCAGTTTGAGCAGGGGCATATCCAGGTATGGCTCATCCAATGCCTCGGTACCCCCGATTTTCTGGATATCTTCTGTATGTTCTTCATTGGCAATCCACAACATATCGTCGATGGTGACAATACCGAGGAGAATACCCTGGTCGTCTACAACGGGAAGGGCTACACGGTTTTCCATTCGGAATATCTGTATGGCTTCTTCCTGATCATCATTGACGTGCAAGGATACAAAACGATCATCCATCAAGGTATGTACCACCGTATCCGTAGATACCAGCAGAAATTCCCGGATACGGAAGTCGTCCAGCAGATGGCCATTGCTGTCGATCACATAAATTACATCAATCGTTTCACTATCCTTTCCATATTCCCGGATATAATCCAGGACCTGTTTCACTGTCCACTCTTCCCGAACGGCGATATAGTCCGGGGTCATGATACGGCCCACACTGTTCTCCTTGTAGCCCAGTAGGGACAAGGTGATACGGCGCTCTTCTGGATCCAGGAGCTTAATCAGCTCCTTTACCGCCTCACTGGGAAGTTCTTCCAGGAAAGAGGTACGGTCATCCGCGGGCAGCTCATTCAATAGCTCGGCGATTTTGGCGGGGGCTAACGATTTGATTACATCCTCTTGGAGAGGAAAGTCGAGAATACGGAATGCAGCAGCAGCACGACTAATAGAGAGATTATTGATGATAATCCCTGCATCGTCAGGCTCCTCATGAATAAGGTCTGCAATGTCCGTAATCAGCTGGTCATCCAAGTAAACTGTCAATTCACGGTAGTTTTTCTCTTCCGTCAGTTCGCTGAACTTTTCCTGTAATGCTTCATTTTCCATGTACAAATTGACTCTGGCTGCGAAATTAAGTTAAAATAATACGCATACGGGCAGGAACTATAATATTTCTCCCACATGTTGACGAATATTACCGCAAATGCTGTCTGTTGGCAGATCATTGGCATCTTTACCAAATGGATCTTCAATCTCCTCGGCGATCAATTCAAGACTCGCCAGTACGAAGAAAATGAAGACAATCATAGGTATAATTAGGTAACCCAGACTAAATACATAGCCAAAGGGCATCGTCATGATATAAAAAAAGATGAACTTCTTAATAAAAACAGAATAAGAAAATGGTATCGGGGTATTCTTAATACGTTCGCAAGCACCGCAAACTTCTGTAAAGGATTGTAATTCGTTGTTCAAGATGATGAGCTGCTCTCCACTCAGTTGCCCCTCCCGATGTAATTCCATGGTTTTTTGCATCATCATGCCCGCCAGTTGGTTGGGAATATGTTTGTTGGGATCTATGGTAACGGACTGCCCATCGGGTAAGGCCTCCATCTCTTCTGGCAGCCAGGTTTTACGCAGATGATTTTTTAGACAGAAAGCATAATTGGGAATCATCACTTTAAACCAGGCCCTGGTGGCTGTATTGCTGGCTGGCAGCATTGCCTGCAGCTTGATGGAGAGATTGCGGCTACTATTCACAATAGTTCCCCACTGCCTGCGACCCTCCCACCAGCGGTCATAAGCAGTATTCGTGCGAAAGACCAGCAGCAGGGATATTACAAAACCCAGCAAACCATGCATCAGAGAGATATTCTTCACTTCACTGTTGGAAGATAGTTGCCAGTACTCCAGTTCTAGCCAAGCTATTATAGCAGCATATATAGACAAGGCTACAAACATGGGAAAGAGCTTTCTTACCGTATCCGCTTTGTGAATACGGAAGATAAACGTAAACCATTCCTTTGGATTATAATTTATCATCAGTCCTTATTGATTCAAAATACAAAAATTGCATGACCCCCGAATAAACCGTTTCGGGGCGCAAACCTAAAATTTTTCAGGATGATTTTGATAACTTCCTGCTTTAACTTTACTTTACGCCTTCTTTTATATTGAAATAGTGCTATGATTAAGCCATACTTGTACGTGCAAAAATCCAAAGGTAAAGGCCGTGGAGTTTTTACTAAGGAAGACATTCCCGCAGGAACAAGGATAGAAACATCCCCAGTATTGGTACTCAACCATGAAGATACCGTCCTGGCCGATAAGACTTTCCTGCATAATTATATTTTCCTCTGGGGAGAAGATGAAACTGAATCCTGCATATCCTTGGGTTTCTGCTCCATTTATAACCATGATTACACACCTAACTGTAAGTATGAAATGGATTTTGAAGAGGAAACCATGAGCATCATCACCCGCCGTGCTATCAAAAAAGGGGAAGAACTGTTCATCAATTACAACGGCGTTCCTACCAGCAAATCCCCGCTCTGGTTCGACGTGAAGTCCGATGATGCCCAAAAAGCCACCGGCGAGAAAAAGGCAAAAAAAGCTAAAGAGAAGAAAAAGTAATTACGAATCTTTGCTACCAGATTACCGGACAATACCCCCAGGTATTTTCCGGTAATCTATAATTATGCGGATTCGTTATTATTTTGTAATATTGTATAAGTGCTTATATAATTTACCGACATGTCATTCTACGCATCCTTAGGTCATCTCGTATTCGGCACACGTCTGCGCCGCCTTAGCGAATACTTCCTCATGGAAGTAAATAAAGTCTATGAGCAAGAAGGCATTCCCTTCGATGCTAGCTGGTTTCCGGTATTCTATATCCTCTCCGAAGGCCAGCCCATGCCCATGATAGACATCGCTGATAAACTGGAAATCTCCCATAGCGCCGTCAGTCAGATGGTAACAAACCTCCGCAAACGCGGACTGGTACGCACCGATTCCTGTAATGATGACCGCCGCCGCCAGTTGGTGGCCTTTACACCTGAAGGAGAAGCGCTCCTCAAAAGAGTCCAACCTATCTGGGCTGCCATCACCAAAGCAATGGAAGGTGTAGCCGAAGAAAATAAACACAGCCGCAAAATATTGGAGGCCATTACGGAAATGGAACAATCCGTGCAGCAAGTGCCCCTCTCAGAAAGAGTAAGACGAGAAATTTAATCATACACCAAAGCAATATATCACCATTAACTACGCAACAATGACCAACGTTTTTAATTACGGTATCGATACCTTAACGGTGGCGAAAGTCCTGGACATCGCCAGCGGTAAGATCAAAGGCATACTCACGCCGGAAGCCGTTGCCCGTATCCAAGCCAGTGCCGGATATGTACAAACGATTGTATCCCAGCATACTACTGTTTACGGTATCAACACCGGATTTGGCCCGCTCTGCGATACCAAAATCTCTGAAGAAGATACCCGCACCCTTCAATATAATATCCTCCAAAGTCATAGTGTGGGCGTAGGAGAAAGCATACCGGAAGAAGTTGCCCGCATCATGCTCATCACCAAAGTGCATGCCCTGGCACAAGGCTATTCCGGCGCCGCTCTCGCTACACTGGAACGTATCATCTGGCATATCGACAATCGCGTAACACCACTGGTGCCTGAAAAAGGCTCTGTTGGCGCCTCCGGCGACTTGGCCCCGCTCTCTCACCTCTTCCTGCCCCTCATCGGTTTAGGTAAGGTGTGGTACAAAGGCCAAAAAACAGATATGCAGGCGGTGTTTCAACAGGAAGGACTACAATCTGTGGCCCTCGGCCCTAAAGAAGGCCTCGCCCTCATCAATGGTACACAATTCATCCTCTCGTTCGCAGTGAAAGCGGTAGCCCGCCTCCACAACGCATTAGACGCTGCAGATATCATAGGAGCCCTCTCATTGGAAGGCCTCATGGGCACGTCCAAACCATTTGACCCGCGTCTCCATACCATCAGACCATTCGCTGGTAATCAGCTCGTGGCACACCGACTCAAAACTATGCTGGATGGCAGTGAAATCATGTATTCACATGCGGATTGCGGTCGGGTACAAGACCCATATTCCCTGCGCTGTATGCCACAGGTACATGGTGCTTCTCGCACGGCATGGCAACATCTGCATCACCTGACTACGATAGAACTGAATTCTGTTACGGATAACCCAATTATCTTCAGTGCAGAAGATACGATCAGTGGTGGTAACTTCCACGGTCAGCCAATGGCACTGCCGCTGGATTACGCTACTGTGGCGGCTGCAGAACTAGGTAATATCTCTGATCGTCGTTGTTATATGATGATCGAAGGCCGATTCGGTTTGCCTAAACTGCTCATCCAAGATGCTGGCCTGAACTCTGGATTTATGATCCCGCAGTATACTACCGCCGCCCTGGTGACAGAAAATAAAACACTCTGCTTCCCTGCTAGCGCTGATAGCGTTCCGACCTCTCTCGGTCAGGAAGATCACGTATCTATGGGATCTATCAGTGGTCGCAAATTGAACCAAGTGATTTCTAACCTGGAATATATATTGGCGATTGAATTGCTGTACGCTGCACAGGCGATCGATTTCCGTCGTCCGCTGAAATCAGGCCCTGTATTGGAAGCTGTACATGCATTCACCCGTCAGCATGTTACTTTCGCTGATAAGGATCGCATCTTCGCGCACGATATCGAAGCATTACACAATATCATCACCAATCAATCCCTGGTAAACGTTGCCAATGAAGCAGCTACCAGCCATCAATTATCTTTAAACGGTATTTATCATGAACAGTTTGGACTTTATTAAATCCTATGCGGCTCATCCGCATTATAAAGCGCCACATGGCGCCACGCTGCACGCTAAATCTTGGCAAACGGAAGCGCCGCTGCGCATGCTGCTGAACAACCTCGATCATGAAGTGGCCGAAAACCCTGATGAACTCGTGGTATATGGTGGTATTGGTCAGGCTGCACGTAATCGGGAAGCGCTGGAAAAAATTATTAAAATCCTGCTGGAACTGGATGAAAACCACTCCCTGTTGGTACAATCAGGTAAACCAGTAGGCATCGTTCGCACGCATCCACAGGCGCCACGCGTGATGCTGGCCAACAGTAACCTCGTTCCAAAATGGGCTACCTGGGAGCATTTCAACGAACTGCGCGCCAAAGGCTTGATGATGTATGGACAGATGACTGCTGGTAGCTGGATCTATATCGGTACGCAAGGTATCCTCCAAGGTACCTATGAAACCTTTATGGAATGCGGTCGTCAGCATTTTGGTGGTAACCTGAAAGGCAAACTCTTGGTAACTGCTGGTATCGGCGGTATGGGTGGCGCTCAGCCGCTAGCAGCCACTATGGCGGGTGCCGTATTCCTCGGTGCTGATATCGATCCTACTCGCATCCAGAAACGTATTGATACCCGTTATATCGATCGCATGACGCACTCTTATGAGGAAGCGGTGCAATGGGCGAAAGAGGCCATGGAAAAAGGCGAAGCCATCTCCATTGGCTTAGTGAGCGATGCAGGTGATATGCTGGAAAGACTCCTGAAAGATGGTATCATCCCAGATATCCTGACAGACCAAACTTCTGCGCACGATCCTATCAATGGTTATATTCCTAATGGCATGACCCTGGAAGCCGCTGCTGATCTGCGTAAGAAAGATCCTGCGCACTACAAGCAACTGTCGCTCAAGAGTATGGCGCGTCACGTAGGCTTCATGCTGGATATGCAGCAAAAAGGCGCTGTGACCTTCGATTACGGTAATAACCTCCGTGAATTTGCTAAAGAAGGCGGTGAACCAAATGCGTTCAACTTCCCAGGATTCACACCTGCGTATATCCGTCCACTTTTCTGCGAAGGAAAAGGACCTTTCCGCTGGGTAGCCCTCTCCGGAGATCCTGAAGATATTTATACTACAGATAAAGCATTGATGGAGGCTTTCCCTGAGAATACGCATCTCATCAACTGGCTCAAACAAGCACAAGAAAAAGTAGCATTCCAAGGATTACCTGCACGTATCTGCTGGCTGGGCCTCGGCGAACGCGAAAAAGCAGGCCTGATTTTCAACGACCTGGTGAAAACAGGTAAAGTGAAAGCACCCATTGTTATCGGTCGGGATCACCTAGATTGCGGTTCTGTAGCTTCTCCAAACAGAGAAACAGAAGCCATGAAAGATGGCTCCGATGCAGTGAGCGACTGGACCCTGCTCAACCTGATGTCCAACACTGGTGGCGGCGCTACATGGGTGTCTTTCCACCACGGTGGTGGCGTAGGGATGGGGTATTCTCAACATGCCGGTATGGTAGTGTTGGCTGATGGTACTGACCGCGCTGCAGAATGCTTGCGCCGTGTGCTTTTCAACGATCCAGCAATGGGTATCTTCCGTCATGCAGATGCAGGATATGAAAAAGCACAAGAATGGGCAGATAAATTTGGTATCAACATCTAAAATAAAAAACGATGTTAATAGGTCCTTTTACACAAATACTTCCCATGAGCGGACTCCCGCTGAAAGGAGCCCTGCAGGATGAACAACTGCCGGTAATTGCCCATGGTGGTATTGTTGTGGAAAATGATAAGATTCTTGCTGTGGGCGACTTTAAGTCGCTCCAGCAAGAGTACGCCGGACATGAGCTGCATTGGATCGATGAGCCAATGGTGCTCATGCCTGGATTTATAGACTGTCATACGCATATTTGCTTTGATGGTAGTCGCAGTAGAGATTACGCCATGCGTATAGCAGGCAAATCCTATCTTGAAATTGCCCGTGCTGGTGGCGGTATTTGGGACTCTGTCACAAAAACGCGTGTAGCCGATATCGTTACACTGGCGGAAAATACCGTTGCTCGTGCGAACCGTCACCTTCAAGAAGGTGTTACTACCATAGAGGTAAAAAGTGGATACGGTCTTAATTTTGAAAGTGAAGTGAAGATGTTGCGGGCTATTCAACAGGCTGGTCTGCATACGAAGGCTACACTTATTGCTACCTGTCTGGCAGCACATATGAAGCCGCGTGATTTTGAAGGTAGCGAAACCGAATATCTGGATGTTGTTTTAAACGAGCTGCTGCCAATATTAAAGCAGGAATCACTGACCAACCGGGTGGATATTTTCATCGAAGAAACTGCTTTTTCCACTGATGCCGCTACCAATTACCTGCGTAAAGCCGCAGCATTGGGTTTTGCAGCAACCGTACATGCGGATCAGTTTACCGCAGGTGGCGCGGAAGTTGCGGTAGCAGTAAATGCGCTCTCTGCCGATCACTTGGAAGCAAGTACTGATAGGGAAATACAGCTATTGGCAAAATCTGATACGGTAGCCGTAGTATTGCCAGGCGCTTCTTTGGGATTGGGGATGCATTACGCTCCGGCACGGAAACTGCTGAATGAAGGAGCATGCTTGGCGATTGCGAGCGACTGGAATCCGGGATCTGCGCCAATGGGAGACTTGTTGATGCAGGCAGCGGTGATGAGCGCGGCAGAAAAGCTATCTTCTGCGGAAGTATTTGCTGCACTTACTTTCAGAGCTGCGCCAGCATTGCAGTTGACAAATGTGGGAAAACTGGCTCCGGGATTTGTAGCAGATATGCAAGCATATCCTACTACAGATTATCGCGAGATCCTTTATTTCCAAGGAAAATTAAAGCCTTCCCGCGTTTGGAAGAAAGGTGAAATAGTTTCGAACTTATGATAACAAATGAATTCTATCATCCAACCGCTGCTGGTACTTGGGCAGGTCGCATGGATGGCGCTTCGGCGGATCTGTTGCGCTGGCATCAAGTAGTGCAGCCGGTTGATTTGTTGAAAACAACCTTGCCAAAACTGCTGCCGAATCAGAAAGGTGTTGCCTTGTTGGGTTTCGCTTGTGATGAAGGCGTCAGGAGAAATAAAGGTAGGATAGGGGCAAAAGATGGACCTGCCGCCATTCGTGCGGTGCTAGGCAATTTGCCGGTACATCTCACGGAAGGGGCAGTGCTTGTGGATGCGGGCGATGTGGCCTGTCTGGATGGCCGCATGGAAAATGCCCAAGCAGTGCTGAGTGAAGTGGTGAAAAATATCCTGACGGCAGGATACCTGCCAGTTTTGCTGGGAGGTGGCCATGAGATCGCTTATGGCCATGCTGTTGGTATCCGCGAATACGGAAAGCAAAAGATAGCGACAGTAGGTTATATCAACTTCGACGCTCATTTCGATATTCGTGTGCCCGGTGCAGAAGGTAATAGTTCTGGTACCAGCTTCTTCCAACTGTCGCAGGATGCTAAATTGGCCGGAGAGCCTTTTCATTACCTGGCATTGGGTATTCAAAAGCTGGGAAATACCCGTCAGTTGTTCAATATCGCCGGTGAAGCAGGTGCAACATATGTAGGGGCAGACGCGTTTCATCTGAATGATAAGGATACCCTCTTCGCTGCAATTCAGCATTTTCTCAGCCAGGTGGATTTTGTTTATTTAACTACTTGTTTGGATGTATTTGCAGCGGCATATGCACCAGGGGTAAGCGCTACAGCGTATAACGGTATTCAGCCCAACGGACTTTTCTTGGAAAGTTTCCGTGCTATCCTTGCCAGTGGTAAGGTAAAAGGTACCGATATCGCAGAACTGAACCCTACATTTGATATTGACAAGAGAACCGCGAAACTGGCGGCAGCACTGGTTTTTGAAACCGTGATGGCGTATTGTGGAGAAGATTAGTAGTAAGACCGATGTTAGCACCAGTGGCAGCGTTCCACTTGTGGAGAAGATTTAGATTAACACCAATAGCATCGTTCCGCGCGTAGCGCGGAACGATGCCCCCAAAAATTGACATCGAAGATTTATATATCTACATTTCAAATCAATGGTGAAGGCTACTATAATCGATTATCTCCAAACAGAATGTACCGCTCTCATTGCGGCACACGATAAGCTATTGACACAGCCCCGCAATGCCTCAGCAGTACACGAACAGCGGGTAGGAGTGAAGAAGCTCCGCGCCTTCTTCGCACTGACGGATAATATTCCCCATCTTTCGTTTAAGCATAGTCGTTATCTCAATAAACTCCGGGTATTGCAATCTATTGCTGGTATTGCAAGGGATGCGCAATTACAATCAC
The DNA here is from genome assembly GCF_019236475.1 of Chitinophaga sp. Lineage (GTDB taxonomy): Bacteria > Bacteroidota > Bacteroidia > Chitinophagales > Chitinophagaceae > Chitinophaga. The sequence goes on along the minus strand of NZ_JAFAIX010000013.1, from coordinate 33,202 downwards.
GTGCATTGACTACCATTGAAAAGCAGGAAGGATGGCGGTTTTCGTATGCGCATTTTTTGCTACAAGAGCGCCAAGAAGTGGCTGCTGAATTGCTGACTACTGCCAGTAAAAGATTAAAACCAGGAACACTGAAAGAAGTGCCAGGCGTGTTTCGCCAGAAGCTGGAGAAAGTACGAGAAGAAACGTTGATGGAGGAATTGCTGGCATATATCGACAGTCAGTATAGGGAGATTGCCAGTCCTGATGTGCGTGCAGGTCATGCTGCATGGCATGAGGTCAGAAAACAAATGAAAACCGTTTTTTATCAGTTGACCATTCTCCAACCAATATTACCACCGGAACCCCATTACAAACAGATGTTAGCCTACTCAAAAAGGGCAGGAGAACTGCTCGGTGGCTGGCACGACCTCACCGTGCTGCACCTTTTCGTGCAAGACACTATTCGTAAAGCCAAAAAGGAAAGTATGCCGGTACCCGTGAAAGCCATGCGGTTATTGAAAACCCTCCGACAAAATGCGCAGGAGGAATTGGCCCTGAGTGCTGCGTATCTCCATAAAAAATCACTCGATTAAAAGACAATCGTTTTATTGCCTACTACTATCACTCTGTCGTCAATGTGTGCTTTTACAGCACGGGTTAGCACGTGTCTCTCAATATCCCTACCCAACATCACCAGATCGGCAACTGCATGTTTATGGGTAACCCTGGCTACATCCTGCTCAATGATAGGGCCTTCATCCAATTCATCCGTCACATAGTGCGCAGTGGCGCCAATCAGTTTCACACCTCTGTCATAAGCATGCTGGTATGGCCTAGCCCCTGCAAATGCAGGTAGGAAAGAATGATGAATATTAATGATACGATGTGGATATAAACTGACAAATTGGGGCGACAAGATCTGCATATACCTGGCCAGTACCATAAAATCTACGTTATTTTCTTCTAGCAGTTGGGTGATGGCTAACTCCTGTTCTGCTTTAGTGGCGGCAGTTACGGGCAGATAATAAAATGGAATACTGAGTTGCTTACAGTCGTTTTCCAGGCTGTTATGATTGGAAATAACCAATGGAATGTCTACTTGCAATTCCCCGCTACGCCAGCGCCATAGCAGATCTAGCAAACAATGATCGTAAGCAGACACCAAGATGGCCATGCGCTTCCGATGATGGGAATAACTAATTTGCCATTCCATTTCCAGTGGCGCCGCCACTTGCTCTTGAAATGCTTGATGGAACCCAGGCTGCTCCTGGATTTCCAGTTCCATGCGCATAAAAAACAAACCTTCAGCGGGATCTGTGCTGTGTTGACTGGCATCCAGTATATTTGCACCGGATTGGAACAGAAATTGAGAAACACGGGCTACAATTCCTGGCTTGTCAGGGCAACTAATTAATAACCGGGCCGTTTTTGGGGAGATATCAAGTTGTTCCATTGTGTATCAATCTGAAGTCTACCCGCCCAAAATATAGAAAAATCATTGAAAAAAATAGGCTTGATGTCGGACACCCATAGCTACCTGCATCCGCAGGTATTCACCTATTTTGAAGGGGTCGACGAAATATGGCATGCCGGCGATATCGGCGATAGTAAGATTGCCGATCAACTGGAAGCATTTAAACCTTTCCGCGCCGTTTGGGGAAATATTGACGGCAAGGATATCCGTGTCCGTTACCCTGAAACCTTGCATTTTAACTTAGAAGGGGTGCAGGTCATGATCACCCACATCGGTGGTTATCCAGGGAAATATGCGCCAGGCGTTAAAGCGGAACTGATAGCCCATCAATCCAAATTATTCATCTGCGGTCATTCGCATATCCTGAAAGTAATGCCCGATCCAGCATTAGGATTACTCCATATGAACCCAGGAGCCTGTGGCCAGCAGGGTTGGCATAAAGTAAAAACGCTGCTCCGTTTCCAATTGGAAGCAGGTCGTATTCAAGAACTGGAAGTTATAGAATTGCCCAAATAACGACAAAAAGCCATCATTTGGCTATTTTTTAAAGGTATTGAACGGGGAATTTGTATTTTGCCGCGCCCCTCCAACTGAATGACGCATATGACTAAACGATTACTCCTGTTAGCTTCTTTGATCTGCGCTGCTGTCATCCCCGCAGCCGGACAAAATGCGTTCTGGAGATTTCTCAAAACAGATACGGACACTGCTTACGTAGAAGACTATACGAAAGAACTGACAGCTAGGGTATATGCATCACGCAAGTATAATCGCTACGATATTGTAGATGCCAGGCAAAAAAAAGATATTCTTTATCGGCCCAATTCGCCCTTGAATATTGGGTTTGGAGCCAATTACAAGTTTCTTGGCCTTAACCTGGGTTTCAATTTCCCGTTTATCAATAGGCATAATGATAAGTATGGGAAGACGAAATACCTCGACCTGCAAACGCACATTTATCTGCGTAAGGTGGTAGTAGATTTTTACGGACAAACGTACAAAGGCTTTTATATCGCAAACCCTGATAAGGTATATGGAAATGATAATGCTGCCCAAAACCCTCATCCACAGCGTCCCGACATACGCAATGCCGCAGTAGGGTTAAATGCGCAGTATATCTTCAATGACAAGAAATTCTCCTATCGCGCGCCGAATTTGCAGAATGAATACCAAAAGAAAAGTGCCGGTTCCTTCCTCGTAGGCGGCGATATTTTCCACATACAAGTAAAAGGAGATTCTTCATTGGTGCCTTTTAACTTAACTGATACAGCATTCCTGCACGATTTCCACTATTATAAGTCCAGTATCATCAGTACTACTGCCAATGCGGGCTATGCCTATACTTTTGTATATCGCCATCACTGGTTTTTATCCTTGTCGGTTACAGGAGGATTGGGGATTAACCGTACCAAGTTATTCCTGGAAGATGGTACTATCAGCAGAAGTTTCGGTTGGCAGGTCAACAGTACCATCCGTGCCGCTTTGGGATATAACTCGGCCAACTTCTTTGCAGGCGTTCACTATGTTGGCACCTCTAACCGAAGTGAAATGCCTTTGCCAAATGCTTATCAGACCTTTGGCGCAGGCAATTTAAGGTTCAGTATTGTGAGGCGTTTTAAGATTAGCCACAAAATCAACTTTCCTTCGCGGAAGGTATCCACTTAGGACCTTCCAAAGGCTTGTACTGCTGCATCTTTTCCAGCAATAGATGGATATCAGCGCTGTGAAGCAGCATTTCCCGGTTCGCATCAGAGAGGAATCCATTGGCCGACATATTCACACTTAAAGAAATCAATGCATCATAGAAGCCGTTTGTATTCAGCAGGCCAACTGGTTTGTTGTGCAGGCCTAGTTGCCCCCAAGTGAGCATTTCATACAATTCTTCCATGGTGCCGAAGCCGCCAGGTAAAGCAATCGCACCATCGCAGAGTTCATTCATTTTCGCTTTACGTTCATGCATGGTATCTGTGAGGATCAGCTCTGTGAGGCCCACATGTGCCAGTTCTTTCTGTTGCAGGAAGTGAGGGAGAACACCAATTACTTCGCCGCCTTCAGAGAGTGCACCATCTGCTACAGCGCCCATCAGTCCTACTCTGGCGCCGCCATATACTAGCCCGATTCCTTTTTGGGCGAGGGTCGCGCCGAGGAGCATAGCCTGTTCCCGGAAAATGTTGTCATTTCCCATACTAGAACCACAATAAATCGCTATTCGTTTCATATTATAAAGTTGCAATTTCGTTTTCGATATTAATTCTGGCACGTTGTTCGCGCTCATTCCTGAAAATTTCTGTACGGTAAATAAATGGCATCTCAAGGAAATGATACAGCACTTTTTTCCGGCCAGGAAGATATAGTTCATCCGGAAACATCGCATATTCCTTGCGGATATTGGCCGCATATTCCTGGTATACTGCTGGTTCAGCACTCAATATTTCCAGGTCCAAATCCAGGAAAAGGTTCATGTCTGCATCACTGTTTGTGGCCGGATGTGTTTTGGTAGCGAGGATCAGGTCCTGTACCTGATTTCTTTCTTCTTCCCAAAAATCTATCTTTTCCAGGAAAAACAGGGCTTTTTCGGCACTTTTCTCCTCATTGTCTTTGCTCGTGGCATCATAAATAACATCATGAAAGAATATAGCAAAGAGAAAAGCATCTTTATCCCGGATGAGCGCCTCATGTGTGACTGCACTATTTAGCATGTTGCGTATATGCGTCATCGTATGATAAAAACGACCACTTTCTGCGTAGTGATGACTGAGATCAGCAAGGGTTTGTGCAATAAGCGTCTGATCTGAAGTGTATTTCTCACATAAGTCTGTCCAGAGATAGGCTGTAATAGACGATTTCATAATTAACAAATGTAAGCATTATTCCCTCCGGGAAATTTGAGACCCTTGATCTTAGAAAACAGCAGATAAAAAGCATCCTCATGATAAAGCAAATGTTAACCACGGCGATTGGAATCCTATTATCTTATGGAACAATAATAGCACAACAACCGGAAATCGCCCTCAGTGCCGGGTTTGCGGATCCTGGCGAAGAAGTATGTAAACTCCTGCTAATGGAAAACGGCAGTACAATGTTTTTCCACTTTAGTCCTAAAAACGGGATCAATACCACGGTGTATGATGCGGAGCATAAAGTGGTGTCCACGGTGAATAACCAAATTTCCAGCTTTAATGCCAGCCGGCTTAAAAATGTCTTCTTCAGAGGAATGTATGACATGAATGGCCAGGCGGTATTGTTCTTAGTACGGTATCAACGAAAATCTTCCACCTTGTATCGTTTCACATTTAATGGGAAAACGGGAAAATTAGCCGAAGAAAAAATCGTGGACGATGTGGCCAGATCCCCAATGATACTGGGTATTAAAGGAATGCCTGATTATTGTGTGAAAAAAGACCCAGCTTCAGGATACTATGCAGTAGCATCATTGAACCTGAATGAAAACTATGGCAAAGGTCAGATCAAGGTGACCCATTATGCGCCTGATCATCATGTTATTCATCAAGCAACCTATACCACTCCTGAGCAACAATTTAAATATTTACGCTTAAAGGATATGTATGTGCATGGAGCGGATTATGTCTTCCTAACAACGCTCGGTATTAATATTTCCTTCCCGGCACACGGCAAGGTTTTTATTACTCGAATATCAAAGGAGCATGATACTGTCGCAGAAAAGTATGTTGAATTAGGGAAGCTCCTAGCAGAGCCTTTAATCGGTATAAAATATAATCCAGCCAATCAGTTGCTGTATATGTTGACTGCGGTAGGGGGCAGAAATCCCTGGCAGGAGTCTGTCATGAATAGTGCAGAAGGTGGAATGTTACTTAAAATGCATACTGTTAATCCTACCACCATGGAGATAAGCCCAGAAGCATCTATCACGCATCCGGCATTATCCACCTATGCCAAAGCAAACTTGAAGTACAGAGATCCTTATAGAGGAATCATACAGGATTTCCGGCTGCATAAAGATGGTAGCGTTACAGTAATGCAGGAAGAGTTGCATATCAGTAAGGATACTTCGGCTAGGCTGGACGAAGGCGTTGAGTTTTCTGGTGCCGGTAGTACCACGTTTGGAGATATAGGCATATTCCGGGTAAACGCAGAAGGGAAGGAATTACCAGGCAGTTATGCCATTGCAAAATCGCAACACACCCATCATTGGATCAACCCATATCTCATTTACAGAAGGCCGGAAATTGCTTGGAATTACTACCCAGCGGTGCACTTAGCGGGTGTATACAATGATAATTATTGCTCTTATGATTATTTGGAAGCAAATGATAAGTCTTATATCGTTTACAACGACTATCCAATAAACATCAATCGCAAAACCGAGGATCACCGGAAAAAGCGGTTATTGCAATCATTGAAACCAGCCAACACAGTGCTAGCCTGGTTCGACGGGGAAAAAGTACAGCGTATGTATCTTTTTGGTGATCCGGAAGGGGAACATATTGCCCAATACAGCAGGATAGACATGATTACCCGAGGGGCAGGAGATTCCTCATTTGTAACGTTGATGGTAGAACGAAAAGGTAGTCAGAGAGAAGCCCATATTGCCTGGGTGAAGTTATAACTGGAGTTTACCTCCATAAAAAAACGGACAGCAATTGCTGTCCGTTTTCATTTATTTCCATTCAAATGGTGCTTACGCTTTCTTTGCAAACTCTGCACGGATTACGTTCAGAGCGCCACCAGCTTTAAACCACTCGATTTGTTGTTCGTTGTAAGTATGGTTTACAGCAAATTCGTCTTTGCTACCATCTTTGTGATTCAGTACAACGGTCAGTTGTTTGCCAGGAGCGAAGCTAGTCAGGCCCAGGATATCGATGTTGTCATCTTCCTGAACTTTATCATAGTCTTCTTTATTAGCAAAAGTCAGACCCAGCATACCTTGTTTTTTCAAGTTGGTTTCGTGGATACGGGCGAAAGATTTCACCAGGATTGCACGAACGCCCAGGTGACGTGGTTCCATTGCTGCGTGTTCGCGGCTAGAACCTTCCCCATAGTTTTCGTCACCAACAACAACTGCACCCAGACCAGCAGCTTTGTAAGCGCGCATGGTAGCTGGAACTGCACCGTATTCACCAGTCAGTTCGTTTTTAACGGTATCAGTTTTGTCGTTGAATGCGTTTACTGCGCCGATCAGCATGTTGTTGGAAATGTTATCCAGGTGACCGCGGAATTTCAACCATGGACCAGCCATAGAGATGTGGTCAGTAGTACATTTACCTTTTGCTTTGATCAGGAGTTTCAGACCTTTCAGATCAGTACCTTCCCAAGCTGCGAATGGAGCCAGGAGCTGCAGACGCTGAGAATCAGGAGATACGATTACTTGTACTTTGCTACCGTCAGCGGCAGGAGCTTGGTAACCAGCATCTTCAACTGCGAAGCCTTTAACAGGCAGTTCAAAACCTACAGGTTCATCCAGTTTCACCTCTTCCCCGTTTTTGTTTTTCAGGGTGTCGGTCAGTGGGTTGAAAGTCAGGCTACCAGCGATGGCCAGTGCAGTAACGATTTCAGGAGAAGCAACGAAAGCATGGGTAGAAGCCAGACCGTCGTTTCTTTTCGCGAAGTTACGGTTGAATGAAGTGATGATGGAGTTTTTGCGGTTTGGATCATCGATATGACGAGCCCATTGACCAATGCAAGGTCCGCAAGCGTTAGCCAGTACAACACCACCTACTTGTTCGAAGGTATTCAGCAGACCATCTCTTTCGATAGTGTAGCGTACCAATTCAGAACCAGGAGTGATAGTATATTCAGATTTCATATCCAGTCCTTTGTCGATGGCTTGTTTAGCCAGGGATGCAGAACGGGAGATGTCTTCGTAAGAAGAGTTGGTGCAAGAACCGATCAGGGCAACTTCCAGTTTCTCTGGCCAGTTGTTTTCTTTAACTGCCTGAGCGAATTTAGAAATAGGCCATGCCAGATCTGGAGTGAAAGGACCATTTACATATGGTTCCAGCTCATCCAGGTTGATTTCGATTACTTGATCGTAGTATTTTTCAGGAGAAGCATACACTTCAGCATCTGGGCGCAGATGTTCTTTAACGCCATCAGCCAGTGCAGCTACATCTGCTCTGCTAGTCATTTTCAGGTACTCCGCCATTTTGGTGTCGTACGCAAACAGAGAGCAAGTAGCACCGATTTCAGCACCCATGTTACAGATAGTTGCTTTACCTGTAGCGCTAAAGCTGTCAGCACCTTCGCCGAAGTATTCAACGATGCAGCCAGTACCACCTTTTACAGTGAGGATACCTGCTACTTTCAGAATGATATCTTTTGCAGAAGTCCAGCCACTCATTTTACCGGTCAGTTTTACACCGATGAGTTTAGGCATTTTGAGCTCCCAAGGCAGACCCGCCATAACGTCTACGGCGTCAGCACCACCCACACCAATAGCGATCATACCCAGACCACCAGCGTTTGGCGTGTGAGAATCGGTACCGATCATCATACCACCAGGGAATGCGTAGTTTTCCAGTACTACCTGGTGAATGATACCTGCACCTGGTTTCCAGAAACCAATGCCGTATTTGTCGGAGATAGAAGACAGGAAGTCGTAAACTTCTTTGTTGGTATTGTTAGCTGCTGCGAGATCTTTTGCAGCGCCATTTTCAGCTTGTATGAGGTGATCACAGTGTACAGTAGAAGGAACCGCAACTTTGTCACGACCACAGGTCATGAACTGAAGCAACGCCATCTGGGCCGTTGCATCCTGCATCGCAACACGGTCAGGTGCAAATTCAACGTAAGATTTGCCTCTTTCGTAAGGAGTAGCAGTTGGTGCAAAAAGGTGTGCGTATAAAATCTTTTCGGCCAGAGTGAGCGGACGACCTAACATCTTCCGGGTCGCTTCCACCTTACCCGGTAAGGCCGCATACACTCCTTTAATCATGTCAATATCAAACACCATGATAAAAAAATATTTAAGAGCGGTTATAAATTGCTTGCAAAATTAATCATTAATCAACAAGTTTTCGAATTAAATACCATGAAGATGAAACCTCACGATGTTAATGTTAATTATTATATTAAATAATTGAACATCGTTCAGCCTGGCAGTTTCACCGCAGTAGATGACAATAATCTGATTTTCAGTCAGAAATAAGTCATCCATATTGCCTTGCCAATGCTTGTTTTTATAGGGGGAAAATGATAAATTTGAAGCATGAACCGAATTAAAGACTTCGTTGAATGGAAGGCCTTCGGTGTCTGCAGTACTATCGGTGATAAACTTGGTGTTGCTACCTCCCGAATTCGCCTTTTTTTTATTTATGCCACTTTCCTAACCATGGGATCACCCGTCATTGTTTATATGATCCTCGCTTTCTGGGTTAACATGAAAAATTATATCCTGAATGCGCGTCGTAATCCCGTGCGGTATCTCTGATTTTTGTATTCATGCCCTTTCATATTACTTTTAGTACTTATTTTAAGTGCACAGAAGTCCTATGAAAAATTTACTATGTACCAAGACAATTTTCACTCTATCTGCCTTTCGTGGATGAAGTAAAGAATAATATCAAGCATATCAGCTTCAGCTACCTCACCCCTGCGCCTAATGACAAGTATTATGCGGATATGGAGTATTCCTATGTATACGACAAATGGGGAACCAAAATAGATACGGCTTATATAGATTACAAACTCTTAAACGGCACTACCGGCAGATGTTACTTTAGCATGGGCTATAATTGCCAATAACGCTTATCAACTTATGAGAAAGCGTATCTGTATTGATTTTGGCAGACACGCTTTTCTCGCACCAATAAGTTCACTGCTGATCCCAATGCTTGGCCATCAGGCATAGAACGGCCAACAGGCCCGCTGTTCAATGCGAATCAAAATACAATCCAACCACCATCGCTTTGGTGGGAATAAATAAAAAGACCCCGGACTGTAAGGCCCGGGGTCTTTTTTATGTCGTCTTGATTACTCCAGATGGAAATTGGTCATACCATGATAATGATTTTGTAATTCATTCAGCGTGATATGATGTGTCAACTGGCGGGATTCATCCCGGTAATGCAGTACTATCAAGGGTTCATGCCCATCAGGAAACCAACGTACAGAAAATGGCCCTCTCACATAGAGCGTACCCTTTCCCTGACCTGATTGCGATTCATCCACATGAAACTGTAGCTTGAGCAAGGTTTCAGGCGTCAGATGAATCGGATGGAGACTATCCAGATCATACCAGAATTCATTATCATTTTCAGTGGCTACCAGCACTTTCTTTTCGATATGATCCACCTGGATTATTTTGCCAGGTTTTTCCACTCCTCCAAAATTGGTAATCACTGAATCACCGGATTTCAATTGGTGTAAGTTTATCATATAGAAGACGATTTAAGTGTTATATGAATATACGTAAAACGCCGTAAATCGTCAAGATGTTCGCCACGAAAACAATCAACTATTTCACCACCTTGCGGATCTCTACCAGTTTTTCCAGCAGCTCTTCCAAGTGATCCAGGTGCAACATGTTGGCGCCATCAGATTTCGCACATGCAGGGTTCGGATGTGTTTCGATGAACAGACCGTCTGCCCCAGTCGCAATAGCAGCTTTGGCAATTGTGCTGATCATTTTTGGATTACCACCAGTAACGCCACTGGTCTGATTTGGCTGCTGCAGGGAATGCGTACAGTCCATAATCACCGGATGTCCAAATTCGCGCATCACAGGAATATTACGATAATCTACCACCAGATCCTGGTAACCAAATGTAGTACCACGCTCTGTCAGCATAATATTGTTATTGCCTGCTCCTTTGATTTTCTCTACGGCGAATTTCATAGACTCGCCACTGAGGAACTGGCCTTTCTTCACATTTACCACTTTACCAGTTTCCGCTGCTGCCAACAGGATATCTGTCTGACGACACAGGAACGCCGGGATCTGCAATACATCCACGTAAGCAGCGGCCATGGCAGCTTCTGCAGCGGAGTGAATATCTGAAGTAACAGGTACATTGAATGTTTTACCTATTTTCTGCAACAACTCGAGTCCTTCTACATCTCCAATACCAGTAAAAGAATGAACACTGGTACGATTGGCTTTACGATAGGATGCTTTGAAAATATAAGGGATTTCCAGTCGCTTACAGATGCCGGTAATTTTCTCGGCAACGGTCATCAGTAACTCTTCTTCTTCAATCACGCAAGGACCTGCAATCAGGAAGAAGTTTTCTGGGTTATACTGTTCCTGGAACAATGATTTTAAATGCTTCATCTTGAAATTTTTTCTGTTGAATCAGGTTGCAAAGGTAACTCTTATATCCCAGTTATTACCCCTTCCAACCACCCTCAAATGCTAAGAATGTCATAATATTGTAATCCAGTAACTATTCCGCTCACAAAAGGGATGAGCTATTGTTATTACATTGTCATGGCCGGTGTGAAACCGTTGGAAATAGCGGGGAACCCGTTAATATTACGTCCGTTTTCAAAATATTGCTTCAATATAAAGTTGTTATGAAGAAAGATAAGATCCTGGTAATTGGTGCCTGTGGACAAATTGGCGTGGAGCTGACGCTGGCGCTCAGGAAAATGTATGGTGAAGCCAATGTACTGGCCTCCGACCTCCGTGAAGAACATGATCTCCTGAAGGGTACTGGCCCGTATGTGTCGCTGGATGTGATGAACAAGGAAATGCTGCACGTACTGGTGATCCGTCATAATATTACCCAGATCTATCTGCTGGCGGCAATTCTGTCTGCGACCGGTGAGAAAAATCCACTGCTGGCATGGCATATCAATATGCAGTCTCTGCTCAACGTATTGGATATCGCAAAAGAAGAACACCTGGATAAAGTATACTGGCCTAGCTCTATCGCTGTATTCGGTCCTAATTCTCCGATGCAGGATACGCCACAACATACCATCATTGAACCTACTACTATCTACGGTATCAGCAAATTTGCGGGCGAAAGATGGTGTGAATACTACAACCACCGCTATGGCGTGGATGTAAGAAGTCTGCGTTACCCTGGCCTCATCAGCTACAAATCAGCTCCAGGCGGCGGTACCACTGATTATGCAGTGGAAATCTTCCATGAAGCAAAAGAGAATAAGCAATACACCAGCTTCCTCTCTGAAAATACTTATCTGCCAATGATGTACATGCCAGATGCTATCCGCGCTACCATCGAACTGATGGAAGCCGATGCCTCCAAAATCTCCATCAGATCAGCATATAACCTTTCTGCTATGAGCTTCTCTCCAAAAGAGATTGCAGCGGAAATCAAGAAGCATATTCCTGACTTCACTATCAGCTATGAGCCGGATTACCGCCAGCAGATTGCTGATGGATGGCCAAACAGCATGGACGATCATCTCGCCAGAAAAGACTGGGGCTGGAAACATGAATATGACCTGGCAAAAATGACCAAAGATATGCTGGATAACATCTAAACCATATCCTGGAATAATAACTATTCTTAAAATGCAGAAAGCCGGCCTTTACATCGTGAGCCGGCTTTTCTGTTGTATATATCTTCGTATCTATTCTATGAAACCAACGCCTACAGTGGTGTTGTTGAATTCATCTATCAGGATGAATGCACCATTTGCTGGATTGCTGGCGTAGGTATCTGCCAGTATGGGAGACGCGGTTTTCAACGTAATGCTACCGATATCATTCAAACCGAGTGAGGCTTTGCCTTCTACTGGCTGGTGACTGGTAACATCCGTTACGTAGTGGAGCTGTTGCACTTTGGCTTTCACCCGGTTTACGCCATGTTGCACCAGGTAAGTTTTGCCAACCGTCAGTGGCTGTTGGTCCATCCAGCAGATTTGGGCCTTGATTTCTTTCAGTTGCTGTGGCTGATCTTCAGGCTTTACTAGCATGTTACCGCGACTACTATCAATTTCATCTTCCAGGGTAATCACTACGCTTTCTCTTGCCTGGGCTGTCTGCAACTGCTTTTCAAATTGTTCAATCGTTTTGATTTTGCTTTTCTGACCGGAAGGAAGACTAATCACTTCATCGCCTACACTGAAATGGCCGCTGGCCACTTTTCCTGCAAACCCTCTGAAATCATGGTACTCCGTTGTTCTCGGACGAATCACACTCTGAATAGGGAAGCGAGCGGGATGCTTACTATCCGCATGATCAAAGCTGATTTGTTCCAAATATTCCAACAGGGTAGGACCTTGATACCAGGTGATAGCGCCATTGGTAGTGGCCACATTTTCTCCATAGAGGGAGGAAACCGGTATGAACACTACTTCCGTAGCCTGATAAGAAGCATTGGCCAGCAATTGCTGGAACTCTTCTACAATCTGGTTAAAACGTGCCTGGCTGTAATCTACCAGGTCCATCTTGTTCACACAGATAACGAGGTAGGGTATACGTAGCAGACTGGCAATAAAGAAATGCCTGTAAGTCTGTTCCACAATGCCTTTGCGGGCATCAATCAGGATCAGGGATGCCTGCGCGTTGGAGGCGCCGGTCACCATGTTACGGGTATATTCAATATGGCCGGGAGTATCGGCGATAATATATTTACGGGTAGGAGTAGAAAAATAGATATGTGCAACATCTATGGTGATGCCTTGCTCTCTTTCCGCTACCAGTCCGTCTGTCAGCAGGGAGAGGTCGGTGAAATCCAGCCCTTTGCGTTTACTGGCGGCATGGAGTGCCTCCATTTTATCCTGGGGGATGGAATGGGTATCGTAAAGTAAACGGCCTATGAGTGTGCTTTTACCATCGTCAACACTGCCGGAAGTGGCTATACGTAATACTTCCATTTATCGTTAGATTTTGGGCAGTATAAGAATAACTGCCGGATGATTCCGTGCCGGGTGGCCCGGAGTATTGTTATTTTGCCTTTGCGGTATTTTCAACTGCGGATTAGAAATATCCTGCCTGTTTGCGTTTTTCCATAGCAGCTTCGGAGCGTTTATCATCAATACGTGCACCACGCTCAGAGATTTTGGCTTCCATAATCTCTGCGATGATATCTTCCAATTTATCTGCTTCAGACAGCACAGCAGCAGTACAGGTCATATCGCCCACGGTACGGAAACGTACAGTTTGGCGGAATGGTACTTCATCTGCAGAGGTGTTGAGATAGGAGGAGTAAGGCCAGTAGAGCCCGTCGCGCTCGATGATTTCTCTCTCATGTGCAAAATAGATGGAAGGAATCTGCAAGTTTTCTCTGCGGATATAATTCCATACATCTAATTCTGTCCAGTTGGAAATCGGGAACACGCGAACGTTTTCGCCTATATTAATTTTACCGTTGAGGATATCGAAGAGTTCCGGACGTTGCATTTTAGCATTCCATTGTCCGAATTCGTCCCTTACGGAGAATATTCTTTCTTTGGCGCGTGCTTTTTCTTCATCACGTCTGGCGCCGCCGATGCAGGCATCAAATTTACCTTCTTCGATGGCATCCAACAGGGTAACGGTTTGCAGCGCATTTCTGCTGGCGTATTTTCCAGTTTCTTCCTGTACCTTCCCTTGATTGATGCTATCCTGTACGGAGCGCACAATGAGGTCCAGCCCTAATGATTCCACGAGCCAGTCGCGGAACTGGATGGTTTCAGGAAAGTTATGACCAGTATCTACATGGAGTAACGGAAAGGGGATTTTCCCCGGATAGAAAGCTTTTTGGGCAAGTCTGACAAGTGTGATAGAGTCCTTTCCACCTGAGAAAAGCAACACAGGCTTCTCGAACTGGGCGGCTGTTTCACGAAGAATATAAATACCTTCATCTTCCAGTGCCTGCGGAAATTCCCAATTGATCTGATTCGTCATTGGACTATAATTAAGTTGATACAAATATAATTAGTGTGTGTTGGAAATTAGCCATGGAGGCCACATTCCTTGTGCGATGTTTCCCACCACCAGCGGCCGGCTCTTGGATGTTCGTCTGGCTCGATGGCGCGGGTACATGGTGCGCACCCTATGCTGATGAAACCCTTATCATGCAGTTTGTTGTAAGGAACATTGTTTGTCGCAAGATAAGCCAGTGTTTCATCATATCCCCAATGAATCAGGGGATTATATTTGTATAACCGTCTTTGTTCGTCCCACTCAATGATCTTCATATCATGACGATTGTCCGACTGTTCTGCACGCAACCCAGTGATCCATACCTTGACGCCTTCCAGGGCCCTATTCAAGGGTACGACTTTCCGTATGCCACAACATTCTTTCCTGTTCTCTACGGATTCATAAAAGCTATTGGGTCCCTTCTTTTGCAGGAGCTGTTCTACTGCAGCGGTTTCTGGGAAATACACGTCAATGGGCTGTTTGTATCGCGCCATTGTCAGATCAATCAAGTCATAGGTTTCCTGGAACAGTCGCCCTGTATCCAAGGTAAATACCCTGACTGGTAGTTGGTTACGCCAGATAATATCTGCAATTACCTGGTCTTCCTGGCCAAAAGAGGTACTGAAAGCAACCGCTCCAGGGTATTGCTCCGTTAAATATCGGATGCCTTCTTCTACCGACTTATTGTCCAGCGCAGTGGTAATGTCTGTCATGTAATACTTCCTTATGGTGATATGCTTGTGCCAGCAAGTATACAAAATTACATAAATCCTATAAAAAAGATAGACTAAATAGAAAATTCGATAAAAAAAATACCCCTGCGGATGCAGAGGTATTCTAAATAGTTGAAAATCTATCTTTTAGCTATTTCTAGTTAAGATGTCTTTCAGTGTTTTGTTTTCCAGAATTTTCAAAGCGGAATCCCTCACTCTTCCCATTACTTCATTGAGGCCACATACCGCTTCATCGCGGCAGTTTTCGCAACGTTCGTAATAATTCAAACTCACGCAGGGAAGAAGGGCAATAGGTCCGTCCAGCAGGCGAATAATCCTTGCCAGCGGAATTTCTTTTGGAGGTTTCATGAGATAATAACCTCCTCCCTTACCTTTTTTACTGCCTAGAATGCCGGCGTTTTTCAACTCCAGCAGGATATTTTCAAGAAATTTTATGGATATGTTTTTTTCCTGCGCTATCTCAGAAATAAGGATAGGTCCTTTGTCTACATTCTCGGCTAGGTAAATTAAAGCGTGAAATGCGTATTGTGTTTTTTTCGATAACATACCGTCTGATTTGCATCCCTCCTGGATGAACTTTAGGTGCAGCGAACATTATTTATCTGAACAAATATAAGTTGTTCCTGCGTCTTTTTGGACATTTTGACTTTAGAGGTTCAGCACATCTTTCATGGAGTAGACCCCTGATTTGCCTTTCAGCCACTCTGCGGCTACTACAGCACCGGCAGCAAAGCCTTCGCGACTATGAGCGGTGTGGGTAATACTAATATCGTCTATAGGAGAGGTATAAGTAACGGTGTGTGTGCCTGGAGCCGGATCTATACGTTTGGAGATGATCACCAATTTATCATCTACAGCACTTTCTTGATTAATCCACTCATGTTTGCGTGGAATACCTGCCAGCACCTGTTCTGCCAGGGTAATAGCGGTACCGCTAGGACTGTCCTTTTTCTGGGTATGGTGGATTTCTTCCATACGCACATCGTACTGTGGCTGGGTAGCCATCAGTTCAGCCAGTCTTTTATTCACTTCAAAGAAGATGTTCACGCCAATACTGAAATTGGTAGCATGGAGGAATCCTTTCCCTTCTTTGGTAGCAATAGCATTGATTTCCGGCAGCTTTTCCAGCCAGCCAGTAGTGCCAGAAACAACAGGTACATTCGCTTCGAAGCACTTCATCACATTGAAATAGGCTGTTTCTGGGGTGGTGAATTCTATGGCTACATCTGCCTGGCCCAAGTGTTCCTTGTCCAGCAGGTGTTTATTATTTAAATCTACTCTGAGAATTACTTCGTGTCCTTTGGCGGTGGCAATGGCATCAATGGCTTTACCCATTTTACCATATCCGATAAGCGCAATTTTCATGACCTGACTTGTTTTATTATGGTTGCTGAAAGGTGTTATCTGCCTGCATAATACAGTCGCTTCGATTTCTTACCTCCAACGGAGATATTAACACCTATTCCTAATGTACGATTGTTGATAATGGTGGGTGAAATCCGCATGGTAAGGTCATTGGAAACATCAAATGACCGCAAATGCGCGAACACCGTTGCATCTACTATATTCAGTCCGTAGGAGAGTACAAAGAACAACACGGAATAATCCACGTATTCCCGGTACTGATCCCTGATTAATTTGATCGCTTCCGCTGGGTAAGTACGAGGATAGATAGTTTCAAACTCATCATGTATATCCGGATTTTTCAGCATACGGATACGGTAGGCATCACGGTAACGCGTATACTCTTTCATATTAAAGATGAAAAAGCCGGTACAAGTACCAATAGCAGCGTATATGATGGGGATTTTCCAATATTCCCTGTTATAAGCTTGTCCTAGCCCTGGTAATACGGCAGAGTACAATGCTGCTTTCCTGGGACTGTGGATTTTAGGTTCCACGGCTGCCCGCATATCTGCTGTGGAGTCGATCCGGATGCCTTTAATAGCGGAGTCGGACGCCAAATGCGCGGCTCTGCTGCTATCTTGCGATTTCAGCACAGGAGCCACGGTATCTGCCTGTGGGAGCACAGTAGATATAGCTGATGCCGATAGTGAGCACACTACCAGCAACAGGAAAAATATATTACGTAAAAAATGAGTGATCTGTCCAGCCTTAGCCACCGTAAATGTCTATTTTTTCCAGAATACTGTTCAGTTCTTCATCTGAATAGAATTCGATCATGATACTGCCTTTTCCTTTCTTATCTCTGTCCAGTTTAACTTTAGTGGAGAAGTGTGATGCCAGGTTATCCTGAATTTTCTGGAATGCTGGCGCCAGTTTAACTTTCGCCTTTTGCTGGTTTCCTTTATTATCTTCTGCCTGATGCATGCGGCGGGCCAGTTCTTCTGTCTGACGAACGGAGAGGCCACCTTTCAGGATTTCATTAAAAAGAAACAGTTGATTTTCCACCTTCTCGATACCGGTGAGCACGCGGGCATGGCCCATGCTCAGGTTTCCGTTGCGCACAGCCACCTGGATATCAGGAGGTAATTTCAGCAGGCGGATATAATTGGTAACAGTACTTCTTTCTTTGCCCATACGGTCGGCTACTTGTTCCTGGGTGAGGTTACATTCCTCCATCAGGCGTTTGTAGCTAAGTCCAACCTCTATGGCGTTCAGGTTTTCGCGCTGTAGGTTTTCCAGCAGGGCGAGTTCCAGCAGTTCTTGGTCGTTGACCTGGCGAACATAAGCCGGAATGTCTTTCAGTCCTGCCATTTTGCTGGCACGCAGCCTGCGTTCACCTGCAATCAGTTGGTATTTTTTATTGCTGATTTTGGCTACAGTAATCGGCTGGATAATATCATGGAGCTGGATTGATTGACTCAATTCCTGTAATGCCATCTCATCAAAATCACGGCGGGGCTGTTTGGGATTGGTCACAATCTGGTCCAGGGGAATACGCTCTATTCCGGCCGCAGTAGCTACAGCAGCTTTATCGCCGAGTGCACCGGCGGTTTGCTTCAGATCTGTATCAATATTCTGCAGGAGTGAGCGGATGCCTTTACCCAGCGCCTCTTTCTTACTTGGATTGGTCATCGTTAATTGCTAAGATTTTATCTTTTGTTTTGATTTTCGTGAAGTTATGTTTTTGCAGGATTTCCTTGGCCAAGTTTAGGTAATTAATGGCGCCGGTGCTAGCTGCATCGTACATAATAACGGATTTACCAAAGCTGGGGGCTTCTCCCAGTTTGGTATTGCGATGTATAATAGTATTGAAGACGCTTTCTTCAAAATGCTGCTTCACCTCATCCACCACTTGGTTGCTGAGTCGCAGACGTCCATCGTACATGGTCATGAGAATACCCTCAATTTCCAGTTCCGTATTCAAACGGCTCTGCACAATTTTAATGGTATTCAACAGTTTGCCCAACCCTTCCAGTGCGAAGAACTCACACTGTACTGGAATAATCACAGAATTGGATGCCACCAGGGCATTCACCGTAATCAATCCCAAAGAAGGAGAACAGTCAACAATGACAAAATCATAATCCGCCTGGACACTATCTATCACTTGTTTCATCACTCTTTCCCTGTTGGGATGATTGATGAGTTCCAGTTCTGCACCTACCAGATCTATATGGGAAGGAAGTACTTTCAAATTGGGTGTATCTGATTCCAGGATCACATCTTTCGCCTGGATATCATTGACCATACAGTCATACAGACTTTGCTGCACATTGCGCAGGTCAAAGCCAAGACCAGTGGTACTATTGGCCTGAGGATCGGCATCTACCAGCAGCGTCTTGAACTCCAGCACGGCCAGGCTGCTTGCCAGGTTGATTGCACTTGTAGTTTTTCCTACGCCACCTTTTTGGTTAGCGATTGCGATAATTCTTGCCATTGTCTAAAATAATAATTCAAGGTTTATTTATAGGATATAAAGGATAAATCAGTCTTACCACCTATTCCTCAAACCTCTGTAGTACTCCCGATTTCAGGTAACAACAGTTCCAATCCAGCTTCGTCGAATTGTTCTATTGCTTCCTTATGGTCAATCTTAATATAACCAAAAGTATCGAAGTGGACGCCAATAATTTTACTGCACTCGATCATTTCTGCTGCCGCAATCGCATCTTCCACACCCATGGTGAAATTATCACCAATCGGTAATACCGCGAAATTTAGTTTGGCCGCCGCAGGAACCAGTTCCATATCGTATGTCAGGGCGGTATCTCCGCTATAATAGAAATTACCTTCGTCTGTAATGAAAATGAATCCCATTGGGTTGCCACCATAGCTGCCATCAGGCAAACCGCTGCTATGTTGGGCCACAGTACATTTTACCACTCCAAAATCAAACTTCCACTTGCCCCCCGTATTCATGGGATGTAATTTTTCCAGGCCTTGCTTGCCTGCCCAAGTCACAATCTCAAAGTTAGATACTACGGTGGCGCCTGTACGCTTTGCTAGCTCCACCAGGTCGGCGGTATGGTCCTCATGTCCGTGCGATACAAAAATGTAATCTGCCTGTATCGCGTCTATATCCACTTTTTTTGCCAGCTCATTATGACGGATAAAAGGATCAAATAATATCTGCTTACCCTTTATCTCCACAGCAAAGCAGGAATGTCCGTAATAGGTGAATTTCATAAATTAATGATTTGAATGAATTACAGAGACACAACTACACAGGAAGGCTGTCTGCAATTTGGATTTCAATATTAATTTTACACAATTAAAAGTAACCCCAATCGGACAAAAATACAACGATTAGGCAAAAATCAGGCGCTGTAGTATATTTATTTATTCACACTATAAGCGTTTGAAAGCTATTCACCACTCAAACACTGCCTGAGACCCAATGTTAATGGGTTAATTCCTAATAACTTCTGATCGTTTCAAATGTAACGGTTTCTTTCCCACGAAAAAAAATAAAACATACAATTAATCTTCTTGTTATTCGTCTTCATAACAACTGAATGATATTTAACTTTTTGGAGCCAGGGAGAATTGCTACCTTGCCCCATTCATTATATATATTAACAGAAAATCTAATAATGAGACCTGGCTCGAATTCCTTTATCCTAATTTTTATCCTTCTCCTGTTGGACATTTATGTATTCCAAGCTGTGAAAGCTATGGTGTACATGTCATCTCCCCGGGTCAGAAATATTACCTATAGTACTTATTGGCTTATTTCGATTTCCTGCCTCCTGGTGGTGGCTTTATTACCTTATATCAAGTGGCAGCATTGGCCAACCGCTGTTCGTTCCTATGTGCTAGCGATCATTATTGGTCTGGTTGTGGCCAAACTGCTAGCGGCCGTATTCCTCCTCCTAGACGATGCCAGAAGAGGTATCACTTGGCTGATTCGCCGCTTCTCTGCATCTAAACCAGTGGAAATGGAAGCCATTAGCGGACTTTCCCGCTCCCAATTCCTGAACAGACTGGGCCTGATTGCCGGCGGTAGTCTCTTCGCAACTCTCGTATACGGTTTTTCTAATAAGTATAATTATCATGTACGTAAGCTGAAATTATCTTTCAGCCACCTGCCTGCCAGTTTTAAAGGGATGCGCATCGTACAGATATCCGATATCCACTCCGGTAGCTTTTCCAACCGCCAGGCGGTATTGAAAGGTGTGAAAATGATCAATGACCAGAAACCAGACCTCATTCTCTTTACGGGCGACCTGGTGAATGACCGAGCCATTGAAATGGAACAATGGATGGATGTTTTCAGCCAGGTGAAAGCGCCGATGGGCGTATATTCTACCCTCGGAAACCATGACTATGGCGATTATTACCCTTGGCCCGACAAACAGCCCAACGGCTACAGCGCCATGCAGCACCAAAACCTGGAACATCTGAAACGCATACACGGAGAACTGGGTTGGAACCTGATGATGAATGAAAGTGCAGTACTCACACGTGGAAATGATAAAATTGCCCTGCTGGGTGTGGAAAACTGGAGCGCTATGTCCCGATTCCCTAAATATGGGGACCTGAAACGGGCCCACGAAGGCGTTGCGGATATTCCGTTTAAGATCCTGTTGTCACATGATCCTACCCATTGGAATGCACAGGTAAGACCTGAATACCCAGATATTGCCCTCATGCTGGCTGGCCATACCCATGGCATGCAGTTCGGTATTGAGATTCCCGGCCTGAAATGGAGCCCAGCCCAATATATTTATAAAGAATGGGCAGGCCTCTATAAAAAAGGAGAACAGTTCCTCTACGTGAACCGTGGCTTCGGTTTCCTTGGTTATCCAGGAAGGGTAGGCGTACTCCCAGAAATTACCGTTATCGACCTCGTTTAAATGGATCACCCTGCTTGTTTATCGACAAATAAGCAGGGTATACCTACACTTACCGCCTCTTCACCCAAAGCTCCCCCTCTTTAATCGACTTTAACCCCTATATTGCATATAATATAAAAATTAGGGTAAAAGCATTTTCATGCGCGTATACTTAGTATTCCTGTTGCTGTTTTGCATCCATTCTGCGATGGGCCAATCTTTAGCTGAGCTAGAAAACCAGTTAGATTCTCTGTTAAGCAAAAAAGAGAAAAGCGAGCTGGTTGCTGGCATTGGATATGGCAATAATCCCGCCTATGGAAGCAAAGTTCCCAATTACGACGAACCGCTCGTAATGAAGACTTTTATTACCCCATCTCTAACTTACTACCACAAGAGCGGCTTCTATGGCAGCTTTAGCGGTTATTACCTCTTTGACGCTTTTAAGAATCCTTGGTTCGAATGGGATTTTACCGCTGGATATGATTATTCCAAGAACGATAAATTTATCACAGGCGTTTCCTATACCCGATATTTCTTTACAGATAGCAGTGATGTACCACTATCGCCCATCAAAAATGAAACTTTCGCCTATTTCTATTACCGGGGATGGTGGTTACAACCTGGTGTGAGTTTGGATTATGGTTGGGGAAAAACTGTCACTGAGGGTCTTCATACCAGGGAAACACTTCGCGGCAGCGATTTTAACGTGATTACAACGGTACGTCATCCATTCATATTTACCGGATTGCTATCCGCCAAAGATGCTGTCTTACTAACTCCTTCCGTATCCTTAACCATGGGTACGGCCAATTATTTCAGCAATCTGAAAGCATTTCAATACTATACACGTACCCCAAAGGTGAATAAACTGGTGAAACACCCTGGCAAAGAAACATCCATAGAACAAAGGACTGAATTTCAACCAAGGGCAGTAGATCTCACCGTTAATTTCTCTTACTTAATTGGTAAAGTAACAATCTCACCTTGTTACACGATGTTCGAAACTTTTAATCTCGGTGAAAGTGGCCTCCTGAGCTACTTTACAGCACGTGTTTCCTATACGTTCTAAAATACTTAACATATAGCACGGAATTTGTATAAAACGCCACTGCGGATAGTCGTAGGGGTGAGAGTCCTCTTATGCGTCTATATTTTAACCATGATTAATATTGTTTGTATGAAAAAACTATTCCTCGCTGTTGTACTGATGTCAGTAACAGCCGTTTCGACTGTAAATGCGCAATCACTACTGCGCTGGGGTGTTAAAGGTGGCGCCAACCTGGGTAAACTGGATGGTACCGGTTATCAGAATGGATTTAACCTGGGTTACCATCTGGGAGGTTTCGTTCAGCTCAACCTGACAAAAGGTTTCGGAGTACAGGGAGAAGCAATTTTCTCTTCTACCAAAACCAAAACTACCGATGATTTCAGCCAGATTTACAACACAGGAAATTTGAGTGATAATGGTAAAACTATCAACCTCAATTACCTGAGCATTCCTCTCCTGGCAAATATTGACCTCGGTACTCCTCGCCTGAAACTCCAGCTCGGACCTCAGTTCAGCGCATTAGTGAGCGACAAAAAAGTATTTGGTGCAGCAAATCAAGCATTCAAAGGTGGTGATATCTCCGGCGTTGGCGGTCTCTGGCTGCAACTGCCTATTATCAACATCTCTGCCCGCTACATCATTGGCTTCAACGATGTAAAAGACATCAACAGTGTTACCAACACCAGCAACTGGAAAAATCAAGCGATCCAGTTGGGTGTAGGTGTAACCCTGTAAGATATTTACCCATAACCGTTAAAGGCGCTTTTATTGCTACTCATTTGGATAGTAGCAATAAAAGCGCTTTCTTTTGGCAGGGGTTTTCACTTGGCATTAATCTTGACTAAGTACCCCTGCTATTAATCCGAGCGGATTTGGTTGGCTAATCTGACAGAATGTCCTCGGTGGCTTTAAATATTTCAGATGAACAGATTTTATTTAGGAAATTCGGAAGATGAAATGGAGTTCATGCCTATTATTCCCTTGAGTGAAGACGGAGAAGGGCAGGAGGACGAAAAGATCCCCGATGAACTGGCATTATTACCATTACGAAATACAGTACTCTTCCCTGGCGTTGTGATTCCTATCACTGTTGGCAGGGATAAATCCATAAAGGCAGTGAACGATGCATACAAGACTGACAAAATGGTCGGGGTTGTTGCACAAAAAGACAGTTCAGTTGAAGATCCCACTGTAAACGACCTCAGCGAGGTTGGTACCGTAGCACGTATCGTTAAATTGATTAAAATGCCGGATGGTGGCACCACCATCATCATCCAGGGCCGTAAACGCTTCAAAATCGAAGAAGTAGTAACGGAAGAGCCTTATTTCAAGGCAAGAGTGGAAATCCTTCAGGATGAAACCGCAGAAGATGATACAGAATTTGATGCCTATATCGCGTCTATTAAAGACCTGGCCACTCAAATTATTCAGTTGTCTCCCAATCTGCCTTCAGAAGCCAGCATTATCCTGAAAAATATTGAGAATCCTGGGTTCCTGGTGCATTTTGTCTCCTCTAACCTGAATTCTGAACTGAAGGATAAACAGCAACTGTTGGAGATCAACAACCTGCGCCAACGTGCAGAACTGCTGATGAAACTCCTACAAACAGAATTGCAACTGGCAGAACTGAAAAATAAAATTACCAATAAAACCAAAGCCGATCTTGATAAACAACAGCGCGACTACTTCCTGCAACAGCAGATGAAGTCGATCAAGGAGGAATTGGGCGGCGATTCCAACGATCGGGAAATCCGTGAAATGAAACGCAAAGCAGAGGACAAAAAATGGCCTGCTGCTGCAGCGGAAGCATTCACAAAAGGCATCGAGAAACTGGAACGCATGCATCCTAGCACGCCTGATTACAGCGTGGTTTACAACCACCTGGATCTCTTGCTGGATCTGCCTTGGAATGAATATACCACCGATAGTTACGACCTGAAAAAGGCGAAGAAAGTACTGGATAATGACCACTACGGCATGGAGAGAATCAAGGAACGTATCCTGGAATACTTAGCCGTACTGAAGTTGAAAGGCGATATGAAATCTCCGATCCTCTGCTTTGTAGGCCCTCCAGGTATTGGTAAAACCTCTCTGGGTCGCTCTATTGCTAATGCAGTAGGACGTAAATATGTACGTTTGAGCCTAGGCGGTATGCACGACGAAAGCGAAATCCGCGGACACCGTAAAACCTATATCGGTGCGATGCCAGGCCGTATTGTGCAGTCCATTCGCAAAATAAAATCTTCTAATCCAGTGATGATCCTGGATGAAATAGATAAACTGGCCAATGATCATAGGGGAGACCCGAGCTCCGCGATGTTGGAAGTGCTGGACCCAGAACAGAATAGCACTTTCTATGATAACTACCTGGAACTGGAATATGACCTGAGCAAGGTGTTATTCATTGCTACCGCCAATAATATCAGCGCTATCCCTGCGGCACTGCGCGATAGGCTGGAAATCATCGATTTGAGTGGTTATAGCATCGAAGAGAAGGTGGAAATCGCGAAGCGTCACCTGATCCCAAAACAGAAGGAAGCACATGGCCTGAAAGACATGAAATTCCGTATAGCCAATAACGTTATCGAACATATTATTGCTGATTATACCCGCGAAAGTGGGGTGCGTGAACTGGATAGACATTTTGCCTCCATCATGCGTAACCTCGCCAAGGAAGTGGCTATGGAGAACGAACTGCCAGAGGCCGTGACCAATGACCGGGTAGAGGAAATCCTCGGTAAACCGCGTTATTCCAATGAGATATACAAGGTGGGCAATCCTCCAGGTGTGTCTGTAGGACTGGCATGGACTTACGTAGGCGGGGAAATCCTGTTTATTGAAAGTAGTTTGAGTGAAGGTAAAGGTGATTTGAAACTCACTGGTAACCTGGGTAATGTGATGAAAGAATCTGCTGTAACGGCGATGACTTATTTACAGGCCAATGCAGCCGACTACAAAATTGACCCGAAAGTATTCCGGGAAAAGAGCGTACATATCCACATTCCAGAAGGCGCCGTGCCTAAAGATGGTCCTAGTGCGGGTATTACGATGTTGACAGCGCTGGCGTCTTTGTTTACTGGTCGGAAAGTGAAGTCTTATCTGGCGATGTCAGGGGAGATTACCTTGCGTGGACAGGTATTACCAGTAGGAGGACTCAAAGAAAAAATTCTGGCGGCAAAACGTGCCGGAATCCGTGAAATCATCCTCTGCTGGCAGAATGAGAAGGACATAAGAGAGATCAATCCAGATTATATCAAAGGATTGAAGTTCCATTATGTGAAGCAAATGAACCAAGTGCTGGAAATTGCGTTATTAAAGAAGTAAATCCGTGTATCATTACTGTCAATCCTGACGGTAACTATTATAGCATTCATACCGGTTTGTTGTGACCCCGGTATGGATCATGTTGATTGTTTTAAGGGTTCGATAAAGCCATTTGCGTGAGTGAATGGCTTTATCGCTTTTTAGGCAAGACATGAAAAAGGCCTTTGGTGCTTTCCTGGAAAAGGAAGAGCGCCAAAGGCCTTTTAATTATTGGTTAGAGCGGGACTGGATAGAAAGCATGGATAATGCTATCTATCCAGCGGGTATCCACTATTTGTTATTGACAGAAAGGTACACCTGGATAATCCGCACTGTTGCTAGTCACGCCCTCGAATCTATTCGCTTTGATATCATAGGTAGCATGCTGTGTACCACTGAAGATGATTAACTTATTAGTAGTGGAGAACCAGGTACTAACATAAGTTGCACTGAAGGTACTGAATGGCACGCCTGGATAGTGGCTAGCGATATCGGTAATACCCTTAAAGGCATTAGTAGGAATATCAACACGTGCATATTGGGTACCACTGAACAGGTAAAGCTGTGGCGTTGAATAGGTCACGGTATCCACATAGGCGGCATCAATAGAGGTGAATGTCACTCCTGGATAAGCATGGGAGATGCTATCCAAGCCTAAGTAAGTATTGGACTTAATGTCGTAACGGGCTACCTGCTTACCACTGAAAATAATCAGCTTTGGCGCCATGGGATCAATCCAGATGTTTGCATAGACAGCATCGAAGCTGGTGAATGGTACGCCTGGATAGCCAGCAGAGATAGGGTTAAGACCTTTGTAGGTATGTGTCAACAAATCTACACGGGCATACTGATTTCCATGGAAAATATACAGTTGTGGGGTGGTATAATGCCATACGTCAGTATAGGTAGCTCTGTAGCATGCAGAATCAGGTAAAAGAGTAGTCGGTTTGTTTCCAGGAGTCTCTGGTTTGTCATTGCCTTTTGAACAGGATTGGCTAAGTAAAGCCATGGATGCGCCGAGCATCAGCATAAATACTTTTCTCATAGTAAGAATAAATAGGTTTTAAAGGGTTTGATGGATAAAAAACAGTTGAGTTATCAAAGAATACCGTGCATTCCGGTATCAGGGTATTCGATTGAACTTATAAAGTTTAAATGTATTGAAAATTGGATTTAGTAACAGTAAACGATATATAAACATTTTATGCTGGATAAGAATATTATATGACAGCATATTAGGTGTTGGTTACTTGTTGGGTTTATAAAGGAAAGGCCAAAAGAACTCAGTTCTTTTGGCCTTTCCTTTTCAATTTTTCAAGTAATATTTTAATCAGCTAATTGCCTTTTATACAACTGGATGGTATTTTCCAGACCGAAGTAGATGGCATCAGCAACGAGGGCATGGCCGATAGAAACCTCTTTCAACTGTGGGATATGCAGTTTAAAGAAACGGAGGTTATCCAGGTTGAGATCGTGGCCTGCATTGAGGTCCAGACCGATGGCGGTGGCTTCTCTGGCGGTGTTTTTATAGTCGTTGAACAGTTGCAGGTTCTGTGGCTGCGTACGCGCATTCGTATATTCTTCCGCGTAAGGACCGGTGTATAATTCAATACGATCTGCACCAGCAGATTTAGCGCCTGCTACTTTGTCGACTTCCGGATTGAGGAAGATGGACACGCGGATACCTGCTTTTTTCAGTTCCGAGATAACATCTTTCAATTGAGATTGATATTTGATTGTATCCCAACCGGTGTTGGAAGTGATGGCATCAGGAGGATCTGGCACCAGTGTACATTGGTGAGGTTTTACGGACAATACGAGGTCCATAAACTCTTTGCTGGGATATCCTTCGATGTTGAACTCCGTTGTTACAAGTGGTTTGAGGTCAAGAACGTCCTGGTAGCGGATATGGCGTTCGTCAGGGCGAGGGTGAACGGTAATACCGTCTGCGCCAAAGCGTTCGCAGTCCTGTGCTACTTTCAATATATCTGGGATGTTGCCACCGCGAGCATTGCGCAGTGTTGCAAACTTGTTGATATTAACACTAAGCTTTGTCATGCTGCGAAATTATTGATTTTTTCTTGCATAGTAGTGATATAAACAAAAAGCTCCTGCTTGCGGCAGGAGCTTTTTGTTATAATATTTCGTGACTGATTAGTAACGATAGTAATCAGGTTTGAATGGACCTGCAACTGGAATACCGAGGTATTCAGATTGAGCAGAGGTCAGTACATCCAGTTCTACGCCAATTTTTTTCAGGTGCAGACGGGCAACTTTCTCATCCAGGTGTTTAGGCAGTACGTAAACTTCGTTTTTGTAGTTTGCGGAATTCTGCCAGAGTTCCAGTTGAGCCAGTGTTTGGTTGGTGAAGGAGTTACTCATCACGAAAGATGGGTGACCAGTAGCGCAACCCAGGTTAACCAGGCGGCCTTCAGCCAACAGGATGATATCTTTACCATCGATAGTGTATTTATCTACCTGAGGTTTGATTTCAACTTTAGTATGACCGTAGTTTTGGTTCAGCCAAGCTACATCGATTTCGATATCGAAGTGACCGATATTAGAAACGATACATTTATCTTTCATCAGTTTGAAGTGCTCGCCGTTGATGATATCGCGGCAACCAGTAGTAGTAACTACGATATCCGCTTCTTTGATAGCATCGTTCATTTTTTTCACTTCATAACCTTCCATAGCAGCCTGCAGTGCGCAGATTGGATCGATTTCAGTTACGATTACGCGAGCGCCAGCGCCACGGAGAGACTCCGCAGAACCTTTACCTACGTCACCGAAACCAGCAACAACCGCTACTTTACCAGCGATCATTACGTCAGTTGCACGACGGATAGCGTCTACGCAAGATTCGCGGCAACCGTATTTATTATCGAATTTGGATTTGGTAACAGAGTCGTTGATGTTGATCGCAGGCATTGGTAAAGTACCATTTTTCATGCGCTCATACAGACGGTGAACACCTGTAGTGGTTTCTTCACTCAGACCTTTAATGTGCTGGATCAGTTCTGGGTAACGGTCCAGTACCATGTTGGTGAGGTCACCACCATCGTCCAGGATCATGTTCAGCGGACGGTCAGCACCACCGAAGAACAGGGTTTGTTCGATGCACCAGTCAAAATCCTGCTCGTTCAGGCCTTTCCAAGCGAAAACAGGCGTACCTGCAGCAGCGATAGCAGCAGCAGCGTGATCTTGTGTAGAGAAGATGTTGCAAGAGCTCCAACGTACTTCCGCACCCAGGTGAACCAGGGTTTCGATCAGTACAGCAGTCTGGATAGTCATGTGCAGACAACCAGCGATACGAGCACCAGCCAGTGGCTTAGTGTTACCGTATTCTTCACGGAGAGACATCAGACCTGGCATTTCAGCTTCTGCCAGTTCGATTTCTTTACGACCCCACTCTGCCAGGGACATATCTTTTACCTTATATTTCAGGCTAAAGTCAATGTTAGATTTTGAAACAGTAGACATTCTTACTTTTTTTTACAAATCTATGGTTATTTTTTCTTTCTGCATAGTCTTTCACCTCATGATTTTTCTTTTTAACCGTTAAATTTTCTACAAAAAATCTAAAATACCAGGGTTTTGACCACTTGCATATTTTTATTTGAATAAATATATTTTATGTTATAGATTTGTAAATTAAAATATATGATTTTATAATTTATTGTTCGGAAGTAGTAGACAAGAGGTAGTAGATATAATAAATTATATAAATCATCCCCAGTGCAGCAAGTGTGCAGGGAACTTGTTTCCCCCACGTTGCTATGCCAACGAACTAAAACGATAGATACACGACACACCGGCAGCAAGGTTTTTCTGCACCTGGAGAGGTGTAAGCCGTCGGGAGCCATTAAAGGAAATTCGCATCAACGCATATAGGTTGGGTAAAGAATAGTTTTTTTCATTTTGTGACTTAAGAATCTATATGCATAAATAGAAATTTACAAGCTTATTATGTTAGTTCAGTCCTATCCTATGAAAGATACCCAGACTGCTATGCCCCTATTTTTCCGTCGGCTTGCCGGTGGCCTAGTAATGGCATTGATGTTACTGTTCTCCACGCAAAATGCCTCCGCACAGGTTATCATTAATCCCTCAGGTGGAACAAATGCCAGTGATGGGCTCAAAATTGTTGTTCAAGCCAATGGCGATTTCCAGGTTTTCAGAAATGGAAGAACGGAAACTGGAGTGGATCGTCTCGACGCTGGGAAAGTGGGGATCCGGAATTATTTCAAATTTTTCAACTATACTGGTGGTGTTTATACCGATACCATTTCCCCTACTTTTGACCAGATAACCGGTGTAATGGGGGATGGTACTACTGCCAATCCTTATGAAGTAATCATCTTCTCTCATTTGGATGTACCGAAGGGTGCAACAACTTATCGCTTTGTGCTCAGGAAGACGATCAGTTATGAGGCCCCTAAAAAATATTTCCACCTGAAATATAACCTTTATTGCACCACTACTGGGGCTACTAATCTTTACCCGATCCTGTACTTTACAGAATACCCTAAGCTCCAGGATAATATAACAAATCCCCAGGACGATAATAACCGTAACAGCTTCGCATCCACAGATAATGGAACATCTACCAATGCGAAGTTTGCAGGGATATATAGGTCTGCAACCACCACTGCACCAAATGCTAACAATGGTAATTACTCCCATGTGTTTCGTACAATAGATACTTCCAAATTTCTTGGAATGAGTATCAACTATGATTATGACAGGGAAGATGATCCTAATATACCAGGTCAATTCCTGAACGGAATGTTGAATACCAGTAACCCACTGAATTATTACCGTGGAATTGGGCTTTGCGTTTTAATGCCAATGACTGGTTTGACATCTACCTATGCCTCTTCAGGAACTGTTATTCGTGTTGGTTATGATGATACCCAAACGATTAAAAACACTACTGCATACACTGATCCAATGTCTACTGCACACAGTGGAAAGAGTACTCCAGTGACAGTCGCATTTGCAAGTGCTGCGCAGTCGCAGCCGGAAGGCGATGTTGTCGCTACCGCAAGTAATCTGAATCTCACCGTGTCCGGAGGAATTTTGACTGCACCCGCCTTCGTACAGATAGACGTGGCCCCGCCTGATGTAGGTGAATTACATCCAGCTATAGAAGGAACTGATTTTACAATTAACAGAGTAGGGTTCATGATTCCAGCAGGCGATTACACTGCCGGAAAAGTAGTTCCTGTCCCTGTGGTCACTATTAGA
This sequence comes from Chitinophaga sp., assembly GCF_019236475.1. GTDB lineage: Bacteria > Bacteroidota > Bacteroidia > Chitinophagales > Chitinophagaceae > Chitinophaga. The sequence continues at coordinate 2,373 of NZ_JAFAIX010000013.1, read as the reverse complement.
GGAAATAAAATCCTGGAATATGATAGACGACTGAATTTGAAGTTGTTGGCGTCTCCCGATAATATGATCAAGTTGGGCTCTCAAACTACTACACAATATACGATAGTAGACGATGAACCCAGTGACCTCAGCACTACAACGCCGACCCTTACTGTATTGGAAGGCAATAGCGCCACTATTCACGTGCAATTACCAACTGGGATCAACGCGTCTGAAAGAATAAAAGTTTCGGCAACTGCTATTAATGATGCTACGCCAAATTTAGCGACGCCTGGTCTGGACTATGTAGACCCAATCCCTGACGCCTATATTGAAATAGGCGCTAACGGTACAGATCTTACCCTGACCGCAAAAACAGACCTGGTGCTGGAACCAGATGAACTGGTGAAACTGAATATCACTGCGGTAGTAATGGGGAAAACAAAAACGATTACCCAAACGACCACTATCCAGGATGCTACCCGCCTCGATGCCAATAATACAAAACTGACATTCTCCACCATTCCTGCTACAGGCCTGACAGAAGGTTATACTGGTAAACTGGCAGTGGCACTACCTGCGAACGTTACTACCACCGTTCCTATCAATATTAACCTGAATAATATTACAGGAACTGCGTCTACACTGGATTATACAATAACCTCTCCGTTCACGCTGAGCACCGGCAATGCCACCACTACAGACTTGGCATTATTAACGGATAATCTGCTGGAAGGAGATGAAACCATGATTCTAGGAGGAGTTGCCAGCGATGGTATTACTAACTTTACGTTGAATCCATTTACGATTACCATTGGTGATGCGAGTTATCCACCTGCTCATCCTGTGATCGTACACTTGGATCAAACTTCCGTGAAAGAAGGAGATGCCACCGGCGCCGCGTTCTGGCTGGAATTACCAGACGGACTGGTAGCTGGTAAACAGTGGACTTTCAACCTGGCTGCCGACGCTACTTCTACTGCGGCTGCCTCCAGGTATGTACTTCCTGCTACCATCACCATAAATACTGGTAAATCTGCCTCCGATAAAATATATATCAAGGCAAACACCAACAATGTGCTCTATGATGATGCCATCCTCAAAATTAATACTACTTGCACCGACCCAAATATTCCAACAGATGGGCAGAAACAACTGACCATCCTGGATAATACCAGTCAGACAAATGCAGGCAGTAAAGTACTGACTATCACTCCTGTGAAGTCTACTATCAAGGAAGGAGAGACGGTGAAATTCACCATTGCATTACCTGCCAATGTGACTAGTACTAAGGATATTAATATTACCCTTACGAGAGATGCTGCGTCCACTGTTGGTTTAACAGGAGACTATACGCTCCTGAAGAATGTGATCACATTGCCAGCAGGAACTAACAGCATCACTACTATAGATGATATTGTAAGAGCTGAAACAGATTTGATCATTGAGAACACAGAAACGCTGTTCCTCAATACCACTGCTGATGTAGATGTAACCACCAACCAGGTAAGACTGGATATTACAGATGTAACTCGCAATGATCCGAATAATCTCAAACTGAGCATTACTTCTCTCGCTGCTCCAGCAGATCTGAAAGAAGGCTACACCGGACCATTAACGGTATCACTGCCACCGAATGTTACGACGGAAGTGGAAATTAATTTCACTTTCAAACCGAATACAGGAACTGCTAGCCCGGCCGATTATACAATTACACCGTCAACTTTCACGCTGTTGGGTCACTCTCAGGATGTAAGTCTGGCGCTGCTCTTGGATAATCTTGTGGAAGGGCCTGAAACACTGGTATTGGATGGTACGGCAACAGATGCTATCTCGACACCATATACTGTTACTGGCAAAACCATCACGATTATAGATGCGGATTATCCTCCAGGTAATATACTACTCCATTTGGATCAATCATCTGTAAAAGAAGGCGATGCCACTGGCGCCGCTTTCTGGGTAGAATTACCAAACGGTCTTACCACTGCATCTCAAATGAACTTTACCTTAAGTGCTGGTACAGGAACCACCGCTGCGGCTGCTCGTTATAATTTGCCAACCACTATCAGCATTCCTGCCACAAAAGGTACTTCTGATAAAATTTATATTAAAGCTCCCGCGAACCTGGTGCTCAATGATGATGCTGTGTTGTACATCAATGCAGTGTGCACCGATCCTATGATCACTACGGTGCCTGCTGTAAAACTGGATATCCTGGATAACACCAGCGTCACTTCTCCAGGAAGTAATGTACTCACCGTAACGCCTGTAAGTACCACACTGAAAGAAGGAACGGCGACTAAGTTTACCATTTCCCTGCCAGCGAACATCACGTCTGCGACAGCTATCACGGCAGATCTTACACCTGTATATGTAGCTGGCGGCGCAAGT
>NZ_JAFAIX010000005.1 GCF_019236475.1 Chitinophaga sp. | reverse complement strand
GCGGAAAAAGCATCGCCTGGTGTTGCAGGTTAGCTTTAAAAATTACAGATAGTGTTTTTCCTTTAGGCATATTATTAAAAACGAAAAACACCCCTGATCGGTTTGACCAACCATAAAAAAGAAGAGGGTGCCTTTTGAGACACCCTCGTTTATCTTTACCATTAAATTTAAAATCGATACCCTCTCAAAAACTCCACCACAGTCATTTTCTTCTTTCCTTCTAATTGTATCTCATCCAATACCAGGTAGCCATCTTTAGCGGCTATCTTCAGGAAAGTTTTCTGATCTGTTTCAAATGCTCCAGGTGCAATAGAAGGTTGTTTGTGTTCTTTATGCGCCTTATAGATTTTCAGACTTTTATCTTGTAAGGTGCTCCATGCAGCAGGGTAGGGGCTTAATCCACGCACTAGATTATACACGGTATCGATGGAAGCTTCCCAGTTGATCTTGCAGGTTTCTTTAAAAATTTTAGGTGCATGTTTGATTTCAGCAGCTTCGAAATGAGCCTGTGGCGTACCTTTTACAGTGCCTGCGGCGATGGACTGTACTGTTTTCAACAGCAGGTCAGCGCCAGTTTGCATGAGGGCATCATGGAGTTCGCCGGCCGTTTCATCTTCGCGGATAGGTACTTCCTGGCTGTACAGCACGTCTCCAGTATCGATTTCGTGTTGCAGTTTGAAAGTGGTAACACCGCTGGATTTTTCACCGTTGATGATCGCCCAGTTGATAGGAGCGGCCCCGCGGTATTGTGGTAACAGCGACGCATGTACGTTGATCGTACCTTCTGGAGGCATATCCCATACCATTTCAGGCAGCATACGGAATGCTACTACTACTTGCAGGTCTGCTTTCAAAGCCCTTAATTCTTCGATGAATGCAGGGTTTTTCAACTTCTCCGGTTGTAGTACAGGCAGATTGTTGGCTACGGCATATTTTTTTACCGCACTCTCCTGCAGTTGTAAGCCGCGACCCGCGGGCTTATCAGGAGCAGTAATAACTGCAACAACATTAAAACCGTTCTTAACAAGTATATCCAAAGACGCCACGGCAAAGTCGGGCGTACCCATAAATATTATTCTCAAATCTTTTGACATGTTGCAAAAATAAAAAGAACCTTTCTAACAACCGTATTATTCTGCATACAGCAGATACTTCGCGCGGATGCGTTTGAATTTCTCCAGCCCTGGTTCCCAGGTTTTACGGATATCTGCTTCACTCATGCCATCTTTGATCTGTTGCATCAGGGTCGCATTTCCTGCCAGTTTGTTGAAGAAAGGAATGAAGAACCTGCTTTTATCTGGATAATTTTTGTAGGCAGACAACAGCCATTTTAATTGGATTTTCCTCCCTAAGCTGGGAGTGGCTTCCGGCGCATTGGAAAGATCCTCACCATAACAGAGTGAATCTTTTAATGGTGGATTTTTAGCTCCTGGCGTACTGCGAGGGGTAAACGAAAATCCAGTATGCGGTAGGGACGGAGCACCATAAATCTGGAAAGGCTTGTCTGTACCGCGTCCGAGACTGATATTGGTGCCTTCAAAGAAACAGAGCGATGTATACAAGTTCACCGCTTTCATGTTGGGAATGTTGGGTGATGGCGCTACAGGCAATGCATAAAAGGTATGATGGGTGTAGTGTTTACATGGTATCACCTTGATATTCGCTTTCACGCGCTTTTGCAGCCAGCCCTCGCCATTGAGCATGCGGGCATACTCGCCTACCGTCATGCCATGTACAATGGGAATAGGCTGCATGCCTACAAAGGATTTGAAGGCAGTGTCCAGAATAGGACCATCTACATAGTCGCCATTAGGATTGGGCCTGTCCAATATCAGTACCTGCTTTTTGTTTTCGGCAGCGGATTCCATGATTTCTTGCAGCGAAGAAATGTAAGTATAAAAGCGGGCGCCAACGTCTTGAATATCAAATATAATTACGTCCACATCCTGTAAATCGGCTTTGGTGGCCTTTCTGTGGGTGCCGTAAAGGGACACGATTGGTAAACCAGTTGCAGGATCAGTAGTATTACCTACTTTTTCTCCAGCGTCTGCATTTCCTCGGAAACCGTGTTCAGGACTGAAAATTTTCTGAATTTTAATTTTTAATTTCAACAAGGAGTCTACCAAATGTGTATTACCTATTGTGGCTGTCTGATTGACCAACAAAGCAACGCGACTGTTCTTCAGTGACGGTGCCCATTCGCTGATTTGATCGGCGCCGGTAATCACATTGGTGGCGTATTGGGCCATGGCTTGGCCTCCTAGCATACAGGTCAGGAAAGTAGCAAAGAGTATTCGTTTCATAAGTGGAATATACGGCAATTCAATTGTGTTGTATAAAAAAATGGTGATTCGGGATGCTTTGCTTACCTTGCGAATAATTCTTATCTTAACACTAAATAAATAATTATTATGCAAACTGTTAAAAACGGGGATACAATTAGAGTTCACTACCATGGCCGTTTAACTAACGGTACTACCTTCGATTCTTCTGAAGGAAGAGCACCACTGGAGTTCACGGTAGGCTCTGGTATGGTTATCAAAGGTTTTGACAATGGTGTGCTGGAAATGAAAGTGGGCGACAAAAAAACCATCAACATCCCTGTTGATCAGGCATATGGTCAGAAATCACCTGAATTCATCATCGATTTTCCTAAATCAAATATTCCTGAAGGTCTGAATCCTGAAGTTGGTATGCAACTGCAGATGAGCGGTCCTGAAGGCCAGGTAATCCCTGTTCGTGTAGTAGCTGTAAGTGCTGAAACTATCACCCTGGATGGTAACCATCCACTGGCTGGCGAAGATCTGATCTTCGATCTGGAACTGGTTGAAATTTTATAATCACCATATTTCCCAAAGAATCCTCTCCATGCTTCGTGTGGGGAGGATTTTTCTTTTACTGGCTGTCTCCCCCTTTCTCCTGCACTGTCTTCATTTCAGTTTTAATCGCCTGCAAGCAGCCCTCACAAAGACAATCCTCATACCTATCGGCAATAAATTCCCGTTCTGCTCTGCTCAGGTATAATTGGGTACACCAGCATCTGGCAATATCATCCACATTGCATCTTATGCTGCCCCCGCAACGCGGACAAGTAGTTATATAGCCTTCATTTTCTGTCATAATCCAAATTTAATGAATTCGGAATTTACATTGGCGGCATAAACGCATCCCCGATTTTTCCTTACGTTTGCAATATGTTTACAAATTATAAATATACCGTAGACGAACGCTTCAAGCGTTACGCGCAAATAGATACACAGTCAGACCCGCTGAGCAGCAGCTTTCCTACCACTGAAAAACAAAAAGACCTCTCTAGGCTTCTGGTACAGGAACTGCATGCCATGGGCATCACCGACGCAGAACTGGATCAACATGGATATGTATATGCTACCATTCCTGCCAATACTGATAAAAAAGTACCTGTCATCTGTTTCTGCAGCCATGTGGACACCTCTCCAGACAGCAGTGGCACCAATGTAAAACCGCTGGTGCACCTGAACTATGACGGGAAAGATATTCAATTGCCAGACGATTCGTCTGTCATTATCCGTGCCAGCGAACATCCTTATCTGGCTAGTAAGAAGGGAGACGACATTATCACTGCCAGCGGTCTTACCCTCCTAGGTGCAGATGATAAAGCTGGTGTGGCGGAAATCATGGATGCCGCCAACTACCTGATGTCGCATCCAGAAATAAAACACGGTGCTATCCGTATTCTCTTCACACCTGATGAAGAAGTGGGCCGCGGTGTGGAAAAAGTGGATATGCAAAAGCTGGGAGCAGACTTCGGCTACACCATGGATGGTGGCGAATTGGGTTCCCTGGAAGATGAGAACTTCTCTGCCGATTCCGCTAAAATCGTTATCAGTGGCGTTAGCGCGCATCCAGGTGCTGCGAAAGACAAACTGATCAGCGCTATCAAAATTGTCAGCGAAATCGTAGATGCATTACCGAAAGATAGCCTCTCTCCTGAAACTACTGAAGATAGAGAAGGATTTGTACACCCAGTACGTATAAGCGGCACCGTAGAACAAGCGGAGATCGACTTCATTATCCGTGATTTCGAGACTTCTGCCCTGGAAATGCATGAAAACTTCCTGCGTCGTATCATGGAAAAAGTGCTGGAACGCTATCCTGGCGCTAAAGGTGTGCTGCGCACCAATGAACAGTATAGAAATATGAAAGAAGTACTGGATAAACATCCAGAGGTAACTGCTTATGCCGCCGAAGCGATCCGCCGTGCAGGGGTACAACCACTGAAAATGAGTATCCGCGGTGGTACTGATGGTGCTCGTCTCTCCTTTATGGGACTTCCTTGTCCAAATATTTTTACCGGTGAAATGGCCCTCCACAGCAAACATGAGTACGTGAGTATCCAAGATATGCAAAAAGCAGTGCAAACAATTGTACTTCTGGCACAGGTTTGGGAGGAAAAAGCATAATTCGTAAATATTTTACTATTTTAACCGTTATTAGTATAAAATCAAAACATGTTGTTAGGACTTATCACGCTATTACAGGATCAACTTCTTCCCAAGGCAGATACAGTAGCACAGGGCGTTACTGCCGCTGCTGCAACGGCAGACAAGCATATCAGTCTGTTGGAACTACTGAAAAACGGCGGTGTGCTGATGATTCCATTGGGCTTGCTGTCAGTGATTGCGGTCTTCGTTTTTGTTGAAAGATGGCTTACCATCTCTAAGGCCGGTAAACTGGAGGACAACTTCATGCCAATGATCCGCGATCAGATCATGAACGGCAATATCCAGGCGGCTCGCTCCCTGGCGAAGAATACCAACAGTCCTATCGCACGTACGATTGATAAAGGCATTCAGCGTATTGGTAAACCAATTGATGCCATCGAAAAATCCATGGAGAATGTAGGTAAGCTGGAAGTTTACCGTATGGAGAAAAACTTGGTAATCCTATCTATTATTGCCGGGATAGCCCCTATGTTCGGGTTTCTCGGTACCATCGCTGGGATGATCCAGACCTTCTTCAACATTTCCATCACTTCCGATATTACCCTGGGAACCATTGCTGGCGGTATCTATGTAAAGATGATTACCTCCGCTACAGGTCTGATTATCGGTATTATTGCCTTTATCGGTTACAGCTTCCTGAACGCCCAAATCGATAAGGTGGTGAATAAAATGGAGAGTGCCTCCGCTGAATTTGTGGATATTCTGCAGGAACCAACCCGCTAAACTAACGGATAATGAATTTACGCAGTCGAAATAGGAAACACGTAGAGATGGATAAATCAGCATTGAATGATATCTTGTTCATTCTGCTGTTATTCTTCCTGATTGTTTCCACGCTGGCCAATCCAAATGTGATCAAACTGGCGCTGCCAAAGGCTACCAGCAATACCAAAGCCAAACAAACGGTGGTGGTAAGTATCAATAGTAACCATGAGTTTTTTGTAGGTACCAACAAAGTGCCTTTCGAATCGCTCAAACAGGCATTATTGCCCGCGCTGACCCACGAAACCGTGGATCCTACCGTGGTAATCAATGCAGAGAAAACAGTTCCTATTGAAGATGTGGTGAGTGTAATGGAAATTGCCCGATCAGTTGGGGCAAAAGTGGTACTGGCCACCGCGCATAAAGAATAATATTCAGACAGGAATTACGGTTATGCCGTAATTCCTGCTTTTACCATACGGTCTTTTCCGAAGAAATCCTGTTTCAGTTCTACCTGCTCAAATCCAAGTCCCTGCAATAATCCCACTACTTCTTTTCCTAGGGCCTCATTGATTTCAAAATACAATAGTCCCGGCTTGCGCAGTTTTTCCAGCGCAGTAAGGGCTATATGTCGGTAAAATAACAATGCATCGTTATCGGGTACAAATAATGCCAGCGAGGGCTCAAAGCCCCAAACCTGCTGCTGCATTTCTGCTTGCTCCTTTTGCGTGATGTAAGGGGGATTGCTGACAATAATATCAAAATGCTCCAAACCGGCCATCTGTGCAGGGTCTAAGGCATCCAGGCGGCGGAAATTTACATCCAGGTTCAGTTTAACGCCATTGCTGCGGGCTACATCCAGCGCTGCATCGCTCACATCTGCTCCGGAGATGGAAGCATCTGGCAGGACGGATTTTAACGACAATGGAATACATCCACTCCCCGTGCCAATGTCCAGTATATGGAGTCCGTGTCTGCCTACGGCATCTTTTACTATCCAATCTACCAATTCCTCTGTTTCTGGTCGGGGAATCAGCACCGCAGGACTCACATTAAATTCCAGGCCATAAAACCAGGCTGTTCCCGTGATATACTGGATAGGCTCCATGCGCTGTAAAGCGGCTATGGCGGCCATCAACTGCTCCTTCTGTTCTGGTGTTAACGCACGTTCTTTATGAATAATTCGGTCCAGTTTCCCTAGGCCGGTAATATGCTCCAACACTATATGCGCGATGTTGGAAGCTTCCCGCTCCTCGTAAATATCGCCAATGGCGCCGGTAATAAAAGTGAAGGCCGTTTGTATAGTCAAGTGTAAAAACAATATTTTTGCAAACATACTTATATCACCGGGGATTATGGATAGCACTTTCAATGAATTTTTTATGCAACGTTGCCTGGAGCTGGCCGCTATGGGCGCCGGCCATGCCGCTCCCAATCCGATGGTGGGGGCCGTACTGGTACATCAGCAACGTATCATTGGAGAAGGTTATCACCAACAGTATGGCCAGGCCCATGCTGAAGTGAATTGTATTAACAGCGTCGCGCCGGAAGACAAGGACCTGATTTCCAGGGCAACCATGTACGTCAGCCTGGAGCCCTGTGCACACCATGGCAAAACGCCGCCTTGCGCCGATCTGATCGTGGAAAATAAAATTCCACATGTGGTGATTGGTTGTCAGGATACTTTTTCCAAAGTGGCCGGAAAAGGTATAGAAAAGCTCAAAAAAGCCGGAATTTCGGTCGAAACGGGCGTGTTGGAAGCAGCATGTCGGTTTATTAACCGTCGCTTTTTTAACTTCCACGAGCGCAAAAGACCTTATGTCATCCTGAAATGGGCCCAGACGCGCAACGGTCTCATGGCAGCAGATGATTACAAACCGGTAAGGATTTCCAATACTTATTCAGACAGGTTGGTGCATCGCTGGCGCAGTGAGGAAATGAGTATCCTCGTAGGTACCGGTACTGCAATGCATGATAATCCTAAACTGAATACAAGACTCTGGCCGGGAAAAGACCCTGTACGCCTGGTGATCGATAAGGCGCTGAAAGTGCCCCATGAATATCATGTATGGGATGGCAGCGTGCCTACTATCTTCATTTCTGGACGGTCTGCCGATGCCGAAGGCTCTTCGGAAATCATGCAACTGGATTTCTATGATGATTTGTTGCCACAACTGCTGGATCAATTACATAAAAAGAATATCATCAGCGTACTCGTAGAAGGAGGTCCGCATGTATTGGAACAGTTCATTGAAAGCGGACTGTGGGATGAATGTCGTATTATCACGGGACCGGGTACACTGAAAGGAGGGAAACCTGCTCCTGTATTGACTTACGCCGCGCTAACGGAAACGTATACACTGGATACAGACAGAATAGATATTTACCATCGACATGCTGATGGAATGTAAGTGCAGCAAGCACTCATGTGAATTAATTGGTTTTTCTAAATTGTTTGGATGGAAGTTTACTTTACTATTGATAAGAATGCTGTAGCTGAATTTAAGGACAGGGGAAGTAAATTCCTGGCATATGCATACCCCGTGAAATCAGTGGATGATGTTAAAGCCTGCCTGCTGGAAATCAAAAAAGAACACCCCAAAGCTACCCATCATTGTTATGCTTACCGCCTGGGTACAGATGGATTACAATATCGTGCAAATGATGATGGAGAGCCTTCTGGAAGCGCCGGAAAGCCTATCCTGGGCCAGATCGATAGCAAACAGCTCACGGATGTACTGGTAGTGGTAGTGCGCTATTTCGGCGGAACATTGCTCGGCGTACCTGGTCTGATCAATGCCTATAAGCTGAGTACTGCGATGGTGTTGCAGTTGGTGCCCGTTATCCAGAAAAATGTGGAGAAACGTTACCACCTGAGCTTCGATTACACCATTATGAATGATGTCATGACGGTGGTGAAGCAGCATAATGTGACTGTGTTATCTCAGGAAATGCAGTTGTTTTGTACCATGGATATTGGGGTGCCTAAAAGCCAGGAAGAGCTTTGCCTGCTGCGGTTGCAGGATATCCGTGGATTGGAAATCAGAGCGCTTAAATAATTAGTTTAGTCTGTCGCTCCTGCCCAGCGGGCAGGAGCGACAAAAAAGGAAGAGAGACTGAAGTGACGTCGCAGACGTCACTTCAGTCTCTCTTCCTTTTAGTTCCGCGCTTCGCACGGAACTAAAAGAAATTATTAAGAAGCAAATCGGTCGCTTACTACCAGATCTTTGCTACCAGCGGTATATTTATAGAACCCTTCTCCGCTCTTCGCGCCCAGGTATCCGGCAGTTACCATATTCACCAGCAGTGGGCATGGCGCATATTTAGGATTACCGAAACCATCGTGTAATACATTCAGGATGGAGAGGCACACGTCCAGGCCGATAAAATCCGCCAGTTGTAAAGGTCCCATTGGATGAGCCATACCTAGTTTCATCACCGTATCGATTTCCGCCACGCCAGCAACGCCTTCAAAGAGGGAATAGATCGCCTCATTGATCATCGGCATCAGGATGCGGTTGGCAATAAATCCTGGGTAATCATTCACCACGCAAGGTACTTTGCCCAGTTTTTCGGAGAGGGAAACGATGGTTTTGGTGACTTCTTTTTCCGTAGCATAGCCATTGATGATTTCCACCAGTTTCATGACTGGAACGGGATTCATGAAGTGCATACCAATCACTTTACCGGGGCGTTTGGTAACGGCTGCGATTTTAGTGATGGAAATAGAAGAGGTATTGGTAGCCAGGATGGTATCAGGTTTTGCATGCTGATCCAGGTCTTGGAAAATTTTCAGTTTCAGGTTAATGTTTTCTGTGGCGGCTTCCACTACGAGGTCCGCATCTTTAACGCCGGTGGCGATGTCTGTGAAGATGGTGATATTGGCCAGGGTTTCTGCCTTCAGCGCTTCTGTTACAGTGCCTTTAGCAACCTGTCTGTCCAGGTTTTTGCCGATGGTCTGTAATGCTTTCTGCAAGGCGGCTTCCGCCACATCGATGAGGTGTACCTGAAAGCCATTCTGCGCAAATACGTGTGCAATACCATTTCCCATGGTACCAGCGCCAATTACTGCAATTTTTTGCATGGTGTATGAAACGTTTTATTCGTTTACAGGATGAAATTAAGATGAACAAATAAACGAATAAACCGCCTAATTATCATCTTTCCTCTTGAAATCTCCCTGTTTCCAGGCTTGGATAAATTGAGCCCAAGAAAGTGGGTTGAAAATATTCTGTGGAGGTGGCTGGCCAGCATAATAGAGGGATTGCGCCTGTTTCTTCAGGTACATATTAGTGCCTTCACGGCCGTCGATAGGCGTGATGCGGGCAAGGGCGCGGAGCCGATTGCCTTCTGTATTTTTTCTGGCTACTTCGTAAGCATCGTCTGGGATGCTCATGCTGGCAAAGGCTCGCTCAAATTCTTCTTTCGTCAGATATGGACGAATGATAGTGGCAGGGAGATACATGGTATCCTCCACCATTAACTGTATTAGAGAATAGGCGTTGCCGGGCAAATTGACAGGAATCTTATAATCTTTCTTCTTAAACCCTACTGCAGAGAAGCTTAAGGTATCTCCTTTGAAAACGACAATGGAAAATACCCCCTGCCGGTTGGAGATGGTACCTCTTCCCTGGCCCTTTACAAGGATACTTACTGCAGGTATGGCCTTCAGGCTGTCCGCCGTCATGGTGATACCAGATATCTGGATAATGCTGTCTTTAAATTCCTGAATCTGTGCTTTCAGAAGGAAAGGAGATAAAAGGAGAACAATTAAAAGTGACAGTATGTAGGATCTTTTCTGCATTACCACTCTAAGATATAGAAATTATTTTAAGTGTTATGATCATACTTCCTGATAGTTACATAGAAGCAAATCAGAGTTGTAAATTAAGTCCCAATTGGGTTAACTTTGCTCTCTGGAATCTAATTTAACAACAATTTATGATGACGAAAGAGCAGATTTTAAAAGCCCTGAGCAACGTAGAAGAACCAGATCTGGGGAAAGATTTGGTGACGTTGAACATGGTCAAAGATATAGAAATAGACGGGAATAAGGTAAAATTTACGGTAGTACTGACAACGCCTGCATGTCCGCTGAAGGATATGATCCGCAATGCCTGTGTGAATGCGATTCACATGCTGGTAAGCAAAGAAGCGGAAGTGGAAGTGGTGATGACTGCGAATGTTAGCAGTAAACGAAAAGATGGTAGCGGTGCGTTGCCGAATGTGAAAAATATTATCGTGGTGGCATCCGGTAAAGGCGGCGTGGGTAAATCCACTGTAGCAGCCAATCTGGCCCTGGCATTGGGTCGTGATGGTGCAAGAGTAGGCCTCATGGATGCAGATATTTACGGTCCTTCTGTTCCTATTATGTTCGGCGTACGCGGCGAACGTCCAATGATGGTGAGCGTGGAAGGTAAAGGTATGATTGAACCAATGGAGAAATTCGGTATCAAGTTCATGTCTATTGGCCTCCTCATCGATGAGAGAGAAGCAGTGGTTTGGAGAGGTCCTATGGCCAGCAGCGCGCTGCGTCAGTTTATCACCGATGTACACTGGGGCGATCTGGATTACTTGATCATAGATATGCCTCCTGGCACTGGCGATATTCACCTGACCCTCGTGCAAACTGTTCCTGTTACCGGTGCAGTAATCGTTACCACACCGCAAGACGTGGCCCTCGCTGATGCGAAAAAAGGTATTGCGATGTTCATGGGTAAACAAATCAATGTACCTATCATTGGCCTGGTGGAAAATATGGCTTACTTCACACCTGCTGAACTGCCGGAAAACAAATACTATATCTTCGGTAAGGAAGGCGGTCGCAAACTGGCAGATGAACTGGATATTCCTTTCCTCGGTCAAATTCCGCTGGTACAGAGTATCCGCGAAGGCGGCGACTATGGTACGCCTGCTATGGCCGGTGATGAGCCAATTACTCGCAAAGCATTCCTGGATATCGCTGGCGCTGCCGCCCGCAATATCGCGATGCGTAATGCCAATATAGCGCCTACTAAAATGGTGGACATCGTAGTATAAGCTACTTTTCCCGATTATAATTTTTTATGGATATGCAGACTTCTACCTTCATCAAGGGGAACGTCTGCATATTTTTTTTGTACCTTTTAAACCAAATCCCCGCTTTATGTACACTGCAAAACTTAACAGAGAAACAGACTGGAACAAGATTGAGGCGTTTATGCGTGAATTCAGCTTTGCGCTGGTTGTGGATACGGATGACCATGGCGTTCCGAGAGCTACGCATCTCCCGCTCACCTTAAAACAAAATCCTGACGGAAAATATGTACTCCAAGGACATATTGCCAAAATAAACACGCAATGGCAGTATTTCGGCAAACAAGATACCCTGGTGGTATTTTCTACCCCACATGCTTATATCTCTTCTTCCTGGTACCAAAAGGATAAACTTCCTACCTGGAATTACATGGTGGTGCATGTACATGGGAAAACAAGAATTTTATCCGAACAGGAACTCATCCAAAACCTGGATGACTTGATGCAACATTATGAAGCAGCGTCTCAACATCCTGTTAGCTTAAAAGATATAGATGAGAAAACTTTATCAAATAACTTAAAGGCTATCGTAGGTTTTGAAATAGAAGTGCGTGATATTGATGCGAATTATAAACTGAGCGCCAATAAAAATGATGATGATTACTTTAGCGTGATCAAACATTTGCGGGAGAGAGATGATAAGGAGTCCCACCGCATTGCGGATGAAATGGAGGCCAGACGGCCTGCACCGGGGATTTAAAAAATTTGGTAGGCGTGATAATTATCAGGGTAAAATGAAATAACTTTAATTGGGCCAGTTTTGCTTACCTTTGCGCCCCAAATAAAACCGACTATGAATCGACAGGAATTGGTGAATCTGATTAAGGAAAGGCAATCTTATCTCTGTGTAGGTCTTGATACAGACCTGCAAAAGATTCCAAAGCACCTGCTCTCTCATGCAGATCCGGTGTTTGCTTTTAATAAGGCAATTATTGATGCTACCAAAGATCTTTGTGTTGCTTACAAGATCAACACAGCGTTCTATGAGTGCATGGGTATTCGCGGCTGGGAAAGCCTGCAGCGTACCATTGAATACATCCCTCAAGGGATCTTCACCATCGCTGATGCAAAAAGAGGAGATATCGGAAACACATCTACGCAGTATGCGAAAACCTTTTTCGATACCTACAATTTTGATTCCGTAACAGTGGCGCCTTATATGGGTCGCGACAGTGTGGAACCTTTCCTGCAGTTCCCTGAAAAATGGGCTATCATGCTGGGACTGACTTCCAATGAAGGCAGCCAGGATTTTCAGTTGCAAAAGTGCGGAGAAGAATTTTTCTTTGAAAAAGTACTGAAAGCAGGCATGCAGTGGGGTACTCCGGATAATCTCATGTTTGTGATTGGCGCTACACAGCAGTCGTCACAACTGGCGGAGATCCGTAAACTCGCACCAAATCACTTTTTCCTGGTACCAGGCGTTGGCGCACAAGGCGGCAGTCTGGAAGAAATCTCCCGTCAGGCGATGAATAAGGATTGCGGACTGCTGGTAAATGCTAGTCGCGCTATTATCTACGCTGGAAACGGTGAAGATTTTGCAGAAGAAGCCAGAAAAGTGGCGAAGCAATATCAACTGGAAATGGCTACTTACCTGAGCCAGATTGCAGTAGGTACTATCTAATTGAAATTTTCGAACATAAAGGAGCAGTAATTGCATTTTGGTGTATTGCTGCTCTTTTTTTGTCTATTTGAATAGACAATTTTTGGCTGTCCACCAGGGTTTGATCTCGAAGGCGAGTCGGCCTGCATTCACCGCAGGATCTGTTTGCACTAAACTGGCCGCTTCTAGGCTGTCTTTACAATCCATAATAAATATACCCCGTAGGTCACTGTCATCCTCGAAAGGGCCGGCGACTATTAATTTTCCTGCTTTGGCTAGTTTACCAATGTTTTCAAGATGTTTTCGTTGAATATCTGCGGCTTCCGTTTTGGTTTGATCCCGGTGTGGTCCTGTTTTCAGGAACACCATCCAATAGCGTTTCATTTTAGGTGCTTGGTTGGATTTTAAGCTGTCTTGGAGTTTGGAAACAGCAGTGGATCTAAACGGAGTGGCGCGAAAGGAAATCATCAGAGTGACCAGGAATCCCACCAACAGTAATGCCGGAATAACTTTACTTGCCATAACTCTTGAATTTCGACCAATGTACTAACGTATTAGAAATTAGCATGTTAATAATCTAATAATTACTGTCCTTTTCAATTCGTTGATATCTCATTATATTGCTGTCAACCAAAACTTAAGCGCTCATGCTGCAAGATCTTTTCCAATCGCCCGATTATTACAACGTAGACGAACTCCTGCAAGAAGAACATCTGTTAATCCGTGATGCTGTAAGACAGTGGGTAAAGAAAGAAATATCCCCTATTATCGAAGACTGTTGCCAACAGGCAAAATTCCCTTCTCATATAATTCCTGGTCTTGGCGAACTAGGCTGTTTCGGACCTACTATTCCGACACAATATGGCGGCGCCGGACTGGACTATATATCGTATGGATTGATGATGCAAGAGCTCGAACGGGGCGACAGCGGGATTCGGTCCACCGCTTCTGTACAAGGCTCTTTGGTGATGTATCCCATTTTTGCTTTTGGCAGTGAGGCACAGAAAGAATGGTATCTCCCGAAACTAGCAAAAGGAGAATTTATGGGCTGTTTCGGACTCACAGAACCGGATCATGGCTCCAATCCTGCTGGTATGATTACTAATTTCAAGGAAGATGGTGACCATGTTATTCTGAATGGCGCTAAAATGTGGATTTCCAATGCCCCATTTGCGGATATCGCGGTAGTATGGGCGAAAGATGAAGCGGGCGTGATACGCGGACTCATTGTAGAGCGTGGCATGGAAGGTTTTACTACACCTGAAATCAAAGATAAATGGAGTCTTCGCGCCAGCGCTACTGGTGAACTGGTGTTTGATAACGTACGTGTTCCCAAGGATAATATTTTACCTGGTGTGCAAGGGCTGAAAGGGCCGCTGAGTTGCTTGTCGTCTGCCCGCTATGGCATTTCCTGGGGCGCAGTAGGCGCCGCGATGGATTGCTACGATACAGCTTTGCGTTATGCTAAAGAACGGGTACAGTTTGGCCGTCCGATTGGTGGTTTCCAACTGATACAAAAGAAGCTGGCAGAAATGGTGACAGAAATTACCAAAGCACAACTGATGAACTGGCGTTTGGGCGTGTTGAAGAATCAAGGAAAAGCGACACCCGCACAGATTAGTATGGCGAAAAGAAATGCCTGTGAGATAGCCACCAATATTGCCCGCGATGCCCGCCAAATACTCGGTGGAATGGGTATTACAGGCGAGTTCTCTGTGATGCGTCATATGATGAACCTGGAAAGTGTGATTACCTACGAAGGCACACATGAAGTACATTTGCTGATTACCGGTATGGATGTTACCGGTCTCGATGCCTTTAAATAGTGAACAATATGCGCCGGATTTTAATGCTGGCAGCATGCAGTCTTTTTCTTTATGGGAAAGGCTTTGCGATGCTGCGTGTATGCCACAACGTTAGTGATTCTCTTCCATTGCGACTAGTAGCCTGTGAGGGTAAAGCGCAGGGGACATACTATATCGTTAAATATTTATCTGCCGACACGGCTTCGCTGCAACGCCAGGTGGACTCTGTATTTCGCGTGATAGACCATTCACTGTCCCTTTATCAGCCGGGATCATTAATCAACCAGTTTAATGCAATCGGTCGTGTGGTGATGGATGAACATATGGCAACAGTAATACAGAAATCAGTAGAAACTAATCGGGCTACTGGTGGACTTTTTGATATCACGGTGAAGCCCTTGGTATATCTCTGGGGCTTTGGGGTGAAAAAGCCATCGTTCCGTGGTGTCCCGCCAGCAGATAGTATCAAGGCCACGATGCCGTATATTGGTAGCCGTTATCTCCGCGTTAGCGGCAAAACATTAACTACCGCTAAGCAGGGCGTGCAGATAGATTGCAATGGCATTGCCCAAGGTTATACAGTGGATGTTATTGGTAAATTTTTGGAAACCAAAGGTATTCATAATTACCTGGTGGATGTAGGTGGAGAACTTTGTGCAAGAGGATTTAATGCGCAGCATCAGCGTTGGAGTGTAGGCATAGAGCGACCGTCGAAAGGAGATACTACTTATGAGCCGGTGCCAGGCATCGTGCGCTTGGCCGAGGAAGGCATTGCCACGAGTGGCAATTACCGTCGATTTTTTGACCAGGGGAAGACGCGTTACGCTCATACCATCCATCCGCTCACGGGGGAAGCGTTGCATAACAATATTATCAGTGTAACGGTGTTGGCGAAGGATTGTTTTACCGCAGATGCATTTGATAATCCATTAATCCTAATGGGCGTGCAGCAGGGGATTTCCTGGATAGAAAGTCATCCACAGTATGGATTATCTGCCCTGTATATTTTTCGGGCAGACGACGGCACTATACAGGAAGCATTTACAAAAGGATTTGAAAAGAGATTGGAGTAAAAAAAATCCCGTAGCTGTAATCAACTACGGGACCCACTCTCACATTGTCTTTCTCAGCATCATGGATAAAATATCTAGTTAATATGGAATTTTAATCCAGCACTATATTGTAAGCTCTGATAATTGGTGATATCACCCATTTTATACGGAGAATAGTTATAACGTACATTGGCATTGAACATCAGCGGGGAGGCTTTGCCGAAAGGTACGTTGATACCAATTTCAGGAGTTACGAGGAACTGCCAGCTATTATCTGATTCAACGAACTGTCCCCAGTATTTTTCATAGTCCATATTGGCCACACCTACTCCTACATTTGCGTAAGGGATGATGGCTTTATCTGGTTTGGTGAAAGCCCAACCTACGGTTGCCTGGATAGGAACAACGCGGAGCGTTCTTGTTTGTACCGCGGAAACATCGCCGAGTTTATCGGGGTATACTGCGCGTGGTACTTTTTCGTAGAAGTCTTGGAAACCGGTTCGGAGTCCTACGGAAAGTTGGTCATTCAGCATATATTGTAATCCTGCGCTCCAGCCACGGAAACTGGTTTTGTTGGAATAATCCTTCAGAGAGCTGAGGGGGCTGGCCACAGAATAATTTATATCAAAAGATAACGGAGGGCGTACCTGTGCAGATACGGCTTGTGCAGCGAAACAGCTTGCAAACATCAACATCCAATATTTAATCTTTTTCATCTTCCACTCAATTTAAAGTTCAACGTTACTATTGCTTATTTGTTGGTCAGGTATGGTGATTGATCAAAAGATGCCTGTACCATACTGCTTACATTGCTCGTGGTCCACACGCCGGTACCGCGCCAGAGGGCGTTCCATACCGCGGTGATTTGATTATTTGGACCAGGATTTTTCAGGTCAAACAAGTCAATAGCAGTTTGTCTTTCACTCACTTGGTAAACGACATAGTAAGAAGGCCAATACCATCCGCCGCCGGGATATCCCCAGTAGCCAGGATCCCAGATACCGCCCCAGTATCCTGGGTTCCAGGAGATGTTGGTGAAGCTGTTATCGATACGGGTCAGTGCAACACCGAGATCTGGTTTAGCATTTTTGTTCACCAGTGTATAGCCTCTTGCTTGCATCGCCGCTGTAACAGAAGCGATGAGTTGTTTGTCGTAATCCGTCAATGCTTTTTTAGAGGTATCCGAACGATTACTTAATACGGCAACGGAATCTACGATACTGAAAGTAGCGTATGATTTAAAATTCGCCTGTGTGTCATGGTTGGTGATGTAAATCCTGGATTCCTCAGGCGTCATATCTTTCAGTGGGTCTTTGCTACAACCGCTGAATGACATCATAGCTGCGAATGCAGCAATGCTGCTGAGTAAATAAATTGTTCTTTTCATATCCTAGCGTATTAATTTCTAATATGGTTTCCTGCGTAATGACTAAACGCAATGGGTCAACGGAATTATAATGTCATTATAACCTCGTTTGTATTTATTGTTCAACGGGTTAGATGCGGCAAAGTTACACTAGGTTTATCCGATTACTGTTAAGGTAATCATAAAAAGGAATTCGGGTTAACAACAAGAGGAGATTACGTATTACGACGAAAACTTAGTTTAGAATTTTCTTATGTAAGAGATCCTCTTTAAGTTGGGTCGCATTGACGAACTGGATGCTTTCAATACCGAGGGTTCTGGCAGCATTTACATTACGGATATTATCATCGATAAATAATGCATGATCAGGACTTTCTTGGTATCTGTCGAGCAGCAGGTTAAAAAATCCGGGGGAAGGTTTGCGTTGTTTTTCTCTACCGGAAACAACAATGCCGTCAAACCATTGGAGGAATTGAAACTCCATTAAAGCTAGCGGGAATGTTTCGTTCGACCAGTTTGTTAAAGCGTACAGGCGGTATTTTCCGCTTTCTTTTAATTCCTTTAACAGGGCAACGCTATCGGCGATTTCTCCGGCTAGCATTTCCTTCCAGCGGCCATAATAGGCCCGAATTTGGGCTTCATACTGCGGATGTTGATGAATCAGTAATTCAGTAGCATCCAGCAGGCTGCGCCCAGCATCCTGTTCCTCATTCCAGTCTGACGTGCATATTTCCTTCAGAAAATGCTCCATTTCAGCTTCCGTAGTGAAAATTTTACGGTATAAATAGCGGGGATTCCAGTCAATCAGCACGGATCCCAAATCAAAAATAATAGCCTTATAATTCGGCTCCAGGTTTTGCATAGGTTTATCAATAATAAACGAAACGACAGACTAAAATACTAATATTTTATATATTAGATAAAAATTAATAGGAGGAAACTTGTTTTACTTTCCAAATGATGGAGAAGTGTATAGTAATTTGTAACTTTAGGATAGATAGTTAGACCCGAATTGTTGAACTCCAAAAACCTCAAAAAAAATGACCAATTCGTATCCAGAGAAGCCCCTGCTTCCGTTCAGGCGCACGTCTGTTAGTATGGACCGTGTGGTAGCTGATATCCAGCATACAACTTATTCTCCGGCGGTAAAACGTGCCGGCTATATGATTTTCCGGAAGGAGAGTGGAAATGGCCATTCGGGCATTAATGAGAATTATTCCGGATTTCAGGCAGATTCCGGTCGTTGGCCGGCGGTTTATGATCCGCTGATAGTGGGTGTGGTGCAAAAAGTGGAGAACGGCACGGGGTTATCTCGGTTGTTTTTGGCATTTGGGGATCCCGCTAGCTGCCTGAAAATGCTGCTGGATAGGATTCAACAACGAGGGCTCTACATTGGTGGGCATACTACCAAAGTAGTGGATATGGAAATAAACAATATAGTGGATTTTGCCAGGGCCTATAAAAAGGAATGGGCCGCAGGCAAGGCCAGTGCAGAACCTGCTCCGGAGGATTTTTCCGGCTTCGCCAGCATGTACAGACAGGCAACAGGATTTTTTAGTTAGTATTTTTTCCCGCAAAGACGCCAAGATTTGCACGCGCAAGCGCGAAGGGGATGTTGCTCACGGCGGAGCAAACAAAGCGGTTATAAGGTGCAAAAGCAGGCGTTAGTCGGGTCTTTTAATATAGAAAAAGAATACTGGTGTAAACCCCCATTAAATGAAGAAAGGTGGAGAAGCAGGCGCTTTTTCACCTTTTGTTTTTTGGGGTAATAAGTAATGTTTTTATTACTTTTGAGTTTGTTAAAACCCAAAGTATAATCTCGATGAGAAAAATCGTGTTTGTTGTAGAGAAAACCAGAACTGGCTACTCTGCTTTTGCCAAAAAATTCGACAAATATCCTATCGGTACAACAGCTATAACCATCAAAGATTTGAGAAAAAACATACTCCATGCTATAAATCTTTATCAGGATGAGCATCAGCAGAAACATGTAAAGGAGGATGATATAATCATTTCACTGGATCTACAGCAGTTTTTCGAGTACTATAAAATTATTAATGCAACAGCATTGGCAGAAAGAATTGGTATGAGTCAATCTTTATTGTCGCAATATGCAAATGGAATAAAGTCTCCATCGGAAAAACAGACGAATAAAATTTTACAAGGTATTAGAGAATTGGGTAAGGAGTTGATGCAATTGGAATTGGAGTGATGAAACTGTAATTGTGAAAATGTAGATGAATCGTTGATTTGATAATTACAGAATTATATTTTTAGCGTCATTGACAGTACAAAATATTTATCGGACTATTGTTGTTCAACTGCTGGATTTTTCTTTATTTTTGAAGTCTTAGCCCCTATTGTTTGTATTTTTAAGCATACCTCTAAATCTTTATCATATGTGTGGAGCCACATTTTCTCCTGAAATCGATCAAAAAATTAATTCAACGCTGTCTTCTATTGAGAATACAGAAAAATTAGTTCTTGGATCTGATGAACACTTGGATCTCATATTGGAAATTAAAGATAGTTTACAAGAAATGTCTGGTCATGTAGTTTTCATATTGGAGGATATAGAATCTCAGTTTGCCAGCATTACTAAAGAAGAAGCTGAGCATATAATTGCAAAACTGTTCCCTTTATTTGGATTAGCCAAAAAGCTGGTCACAGTGATTATGTCTGCTGTGGTATATGAATCTGTAAAAGCTTCCTTGGATCAGTTTGTAATAGATGTGGAGGATCTGTACGAAATTTTAAATGATCTTTCCAGATACAAGGTGAGAAAGGATAGTGATTTCTCTTCCTATATTTCTTGATGTTATAAACCCCAAAGCAGTGCCAGTTTTCTACACCATATCTACAGTTAGAGAGGGTTTTGAGAAATATAAGAAAACCAATAGCCATCATCGGTGTTGTGAGGATTTATATGGTTATTTCTCTGATCTATCATTTACAGAAATTTTCGCCCATAGCCATCTCCTTCAGGATTTCGGACATACAAGGTATATAAAAATGAGGATTCCATGCTCTACCTGTGGTGGTAAGGGAAAGAGGGGAGGCTATAGAGCTTATTTATTGGCTGATAAAAGGTCTGAGTCTGTGGTGATATTAGCCTTTTATCCAAAGACAGGTAAGTTTGGGAAATCTGATTTATCAAAGGAAGATGAAAAACATGCCTTTGAAACCTACAAAGTTGAGAAAGGACGTAATGAATTGCCTGTACATGATTTTGCAAGCTTCATTTAGCCTCCAAGATGCAGAATAGAACCCGTCTTGCTATATCATCATAATCTTCTTTAAAATCAAAAAGGTGAAAAAGCTCTTACACTTTCTCACCTTTTGTTTTTATATACCCTCGGTTGCTGTTAGTATACAATCTGCCCTTTGTTGATCAGTGATTTCACCGGCGAAATTCTCGCTACTGCTTCTGCGGAGCAGCTAGCATCTATCAACACGAAATCCGCTGCATCGCCGGCTTTAGGCCATTGTTGATTACCTTTATCATCTAGTGGCAACACATGGCCTGTTGCGAGTCTTAAACTTCTTGATAATGGTAATTCCGTCGCGTAACCATAAAGCTGCGCCATTAGGTTTGCTTTTTCCAATACGCTGCCAGTTCCCATGCTACTCCAATGATCCACGATACTATCGTTGCCGGTCATCACTTTCACATTGTATTTGTATAGAGTAGGGATAGGCATTATCAATCTTCCAAATGGAATGGTAGATACGATTCCAATACCTGCTGCGCCCAATTGTTCCGCTACTTGCTCCTGTTTGGTTTTTTCCAGCTTACCCAACACAAAACAGTGGCTTAAAAATGTTTTATGCTTTAGTACAGGGTTTTCGTTTACTTTTTTGATCAGGTATTCCACAGTTTTTAAACCGGATTCGCCTGATTCATGTAAATGTATATCTATTCCCTTTTTGTTGTCCAGTGCCAGTTGTACGGTGAAATCTATTGTTTTTTCGATGGCGCCGTCAACGGAATAAGGATCCACCCCACCGATGAAATCAATATCCATTTGTGCCGCATCTTTCAAGTAAGGAACTGAGTCTGTGTAAAAGACACCATGCTGTGGGAACGCTACCAATTCTGCACCGAAGGAGCCTTTCTTGTTTTCCAGCGCTTTCTGTAAGTTTTTGAGGGATTGCAGTTTTGATGTTGGTTCAATATTGACATGGCTTCTTGCGAAGTTAGTACCCTTAGATTGCAACAGTTCGATCAGCTTTTCTGCCCGATAAGTCGAGGTTTTCAACATCTCTGGAAGAATTTGCTGTTCCAGGGCAATCATTCCCTTTACACCGCCTGGGCCTCTCCTGGTAGCCTGCCAGGGGCCGCCATACCAGGTTTTATCCAGGTGAATATGCATATCTCTGAAAGCCGGCAACATCAATAAGCCCTTAGCGTCGATGGCATTGGCGGCAGTCGGTTTATTAGCGGAAATGCTTTTTATTTTTCCATCTTTGATTTCAAGACAGAACAATTCGGTTTTGGTATGAACTACTTCTCCTTCATCGTACACAAAGCCCGTTTCAAGTCGTACGTTCTTGAACAGATAACTCTTTCCTCCATTGATTTCCAGGCTGCCGGTAGGTCCTTCACTTGCTTCACCTGCATGGGCTGCAAATGATTTGGCGGAGGACAGTAAGCCAGACGTAAAGGCCATTCCTGCCAGTCCCAATCCGGACATCCTGATAAAGTCCTTCCGGGATATTTCCGATTTCTTCATAGTCCAATTGCTTTTTCACAAATTTACTCTTCCAATCTTCCGATTCTGTGAAGGATTCATGCATTAGCTTGAAAGATTTATCACTAATTGACCCATTAAAATAAAATATACTGTTATAAATCTTTCAAGTATCCATATAGATAACACAAAGATTTGGGGAGAATAACCTTTTACTTTGTCCTGGACACCCTCCATGAATTTGTAAACATCTTATCTGAACAATATGGAACAAGAGACTAAAATAACTAACGACAAATCCTATACATTGAAAAATGTATTATTGGAAACTGGATTCGAGTTTGACGGAGCAGAAGTTGTGAAAACAAAAACGGCCCTTTTCTGTGTGGAAATAGCGGATGGTAAAATCAAAGCGATCACTCCCAATGATCCTAATAAAAATGCGATTGATGCGAAAGGTCGATTGATGCTGCCTGCATTTAAAGATATGCATGCTCACCTGGATAAAATGCTGTTTGGGTTGCCATGGCAGGCAGTTTCCTCCAAAAGGAAAACGGTAAAAGATTTCATTGCTTATGAGCAAAAAATGATTCCTGAATGGCTGCATACATCTATTGAACGTACAGAAAAACTTATCGAATTTCTACAAGGATATGGTACGCATTATATCCGCTCCCATTTCAATATCGATCCTACTTCCGGCTTTGATTCCTTGAAGCACCTGGAGATAGCCTTGCAACACAAAGAGAAAACCGTCGGTGCAGAATTGGTGGCTTTCCCACAGCATGGCGTATTTTACACGAATACAGCCCCGTTGCTAAAAGAAGTGGTGAAAATGAATATTGATTTCATCGGTGGTGTAGATCCTTATTCTATTGATGGCAGCATTGAGAAAACAATGGACCTCATTACGCAGTTGGCCATTGATAACGATAAAGGCATTGATATACACTTGCATGAAAGAGGGGAGAGCGGTGTGAAAACCATTGAATACCTGATCAATGCGGCGAGTAAAAATCCAAAGCTGCAAGGTAAAACCTTTGTCAGCCATGCTTTTGCACTGGGACATCTTACGCCAACTGAAACGGAATCTATTGCGGAGCGCCTAGCTGCTGCCCGTGTAGGTATCGTCTCTTCTGTGCCTTTCGGTAATACGATCATGCCTATTCCTACATTGAGAAAACATGGCGTAGAAGTACTGATCGGAAACGATAATATCCAAGATCATTGGAACACTTTCGGCTCTGGTAACATGCTGCAAAAAGCGCATCTCATTGCGGGTCTTTATGGATACAGCTCTGAATGGGATCTTTCCCGCACACTCGGTTTTGCGACCAGGTATACGCTCCCATTAGACGACAAAGGAAATCAACAATGGCCGAAAGCTGGCAATGATGCAGACTTGGTATTCCTGGACGCATCCTGCTCTGCGGAAGCGGTAGCCAGGATGTCGGCAGTGAAGTCACTGGTGCATAAAGGCAATATTGTGTTTTGATTTTAGGGAGACACGGCCCCGCGGACTTACAAGCATGTTATAAATCTTACAAGTATTGAGATGAAAATTGCAAAGGCTTGAGAGACGGGGCTGGTACCTTTGTAGTGCTTAAAAATTTCATTAATATGAAGCATTTAAAGAAAGTTACTACTGTACTATTGTTAGCAATTTGCACCACCTTATTCTTTAGCTGTAAGAAAGACAAAAACGAGGACGCAAGACCTTTGACACCCAGCGAAACACTGGCCAGCACTCCTTGGTTAACTACCGATGCCAAAAATAACAAAGGCGAAAAAGTGGCGTTGACAGATGCGAATGTTGTAAACTTCGTAGGTTATGCTTACTTCAAAGCTGACGGCACATTTACCATGTATAACCTGGACGACTCTCCGAAAATGCATGGCGACTGGTCCGTTCCTGCTGATGGAAAGACCCGTACCGTTGTGGCTAAAGATGCAAACGGCGCCGTACTGTTCACACGCGTAGTGGATATCACTGTGTTGACTAAAATCGAGTTCACTTACCGCATTTATCCAAATGCTGCGGACAAAACCGTTTACTTCGATATCATCCACACACCAACCACCCACGCAGAACCTAAGCACTAATACCATATCCTATACGCAGTATCTGTGGAAAGGAGTGCAGTTGATTGCATCCTGAATGAACCAAATGGATTGACCTGAAAAGTCAATCCATTTTTTATGTGGCCAACTTTCCCTATTTTGTATGTTACTTAATCTGTTGATATGGCACTTTACGACGACACAAGCTATATTCCTGTCTTAGGCCTTCAGGAATTCAGGAAAGGCCAACTGGCTGGTCGGGAGGAATTCCTGTTCAATGAATTGCATGGAGAACGTCATATTGACAAGCCACACAAACACGACTTTTTTATTATCAATTTGTTTGAATCCGCAAAAGGGGTTCATACGATAGATTTCCATGACTATCCCATCGGGAATAAACAAATTCACGTATTGTTCCCTGGGCAGGTACATACCTGGAGCATCAAGCCCAAAACCACAGGCTATCAACTGATGATTCAACAACAGTTTTTCGAACGATTTGCCCCATTTTTCCGGTTTTCGTTTTCGAATTATATGAATCATCCGGTCATTCCACTGACCAATGAAAATTTCAATTTGTTGAAGTATGAGTATGATGCTATCCGAGATGAATTGAATGCGCCCAATTCCGTACAGGAGGTGATCAGCGCAAGGGCGGCCGTGATTGCAGCGATTGTGAGTAAGGAAGCGGAAAACATTTTCACCGATTTGAAAGTATTCCAATCCAATCCCCGACTGGCGAAGTTCAATCTATTGATAGATAAATTTTACAAACAGGAAAAACTGGTGGGATTCTATGCATCAAAATTGCATATCTCTCCCAACTATCTGAATATACTCTGTAAAAATCATCTCCACGTATCTGCTACAAAACTGATCCAGCAACGGGTACTATTAGAAGCAAAACGTTTGCTCCAGACCACGGATCTCTCCATCAAAGAAATCGCATTTGAGCTGGGCTTTGTGGATCATGCTTATTTTTCCAATTTCTTTAAGAGTCAGTCAGGCATTACGCCCACTCAATTCAGGGAAGGGTAGTGAGGCTGGGTGAACGATACAATTTTGTAAACTGCTTTAAATGAAAAAAGGTGAAAAAGTTTTTACACTTTTTCACCTTTTAATCTTTGAGTGCGAAGGAGGAGATTCGAACTCCCAAGCCCTTTCAGGCACTACCACCTCAAAGTAGCGCGTCTACCAATTTCGCCACCTTCGCATCTGGTAGAGTGGGATGCAAAAGTAGGGTCTTTTTCTAAATAAACAAATTTATTTATTCATTTTTCTAAAAAAGTTTTATTTCCTGAGCATGATGCGGAATGTAGTGCCTTTATGCAAGTCGGAATTTTTCACGCTGAGGCGTCCGCGGTGATAGTCTTCGATAATACGTTTGGCGAGGGATAGGCCTAGTCCCCAGCCACGTTTCTTGGTACTGAAGCCGGGCTTGAATATTTTATCAAAATGACTTTTAGGAATTCCTTTCCCGGTATCTGCGATATCGATGGTGACCATCGTGGGATGATTATCTATGGTAATATCAATGTTTCCTTTCCCTTCCATCGCGTCCAGAGCGTTTTTCAGCAGGTTCTCAATTACCCAATCGAACAATGGGGGAGAGATCATCACTGGCAGTTCCTGTTCTGTGCTATGCACATTGATTTGTACTTTCTGTGGTGCGCGTCTGCGGATGTAGGCGGCCATGTTCTGGATCTGTGCCACCACATCTTTCTCTTCCAGATTGGGCACACTACCGATTTTGGAGAAGCGATCTGTGATCAGTTTTAACCGGTCGAGATCTTTGCTTAATTCACTGACGATAGGCGCATTGGCTTCATTATCTCGTAGTATTTCCAGCCATGCCTCTATGGACGACAGCGGCGTTCCCAATTGATGGGCCGTTTCTTTGGCAAGGCCTACCCATACCAGGTTTTGAGTGGCGCGGTTGGTGCTTGATAAGCCGAATAATACGGCACCGATAAATAATGCAACTACTAACAACTGGATATAAGGGTAATATTTTACCTGTTTCAGAATGAGGGAGTCGCCATAGTAAACGTAGTTGTAAATTTTATTGCGGGCATCCACTTCGATGATGAAAGGGGGATGTTGTTTCTTCAGGGAAAGTAGTTGTTCGTGTAGATAGGTAGGGTTCTGTGAAACCTTAGTGGTATCGATGTTTCGGCTGTCCAGGATATTGCCAGCGGCATCTGTTTGAATCAGCGGAATAGTAGTATTGGTGGTAACGATTTCGGTTGCCAGGTTCAAATTTGCGTCCGACGTGGCTTTCAGCAGTTCCCGGTAGGCTTCCACCCAGGTAGCTACTTTTTTTCTTTCTTCCTCCTGTATCTTACCCGACAGGTTACTCACAAACCAGATGGTAGCAACGATAATGGCTACAGCAATTGTAACCAGTACAAACTTCCAGCCGATAAACTGTTTAAACATACTTCTAATTTAAGATATATTCCGCTTCAGCGATTCTTTAATTGGTAGCAAATATTAAAATCCTTTGTTGCATATTTGCATCTCCTAAATTTATTATTCACGCATAAACGTTTAATCAGTTGTCCGTATTGCCATCAGTAGCCGTTGTAATATTGAACTGGAACGGCAAAAAATTCCTGGAGCAGTTTTTACCTTCTGTTTGCCGGTCTACTTACGGTAACCTGCAGGTAATCCTGGCCGACAATGCCTCTACGGACGATAGTGTAGCCTTTGTGCAGCAGCAATATCCTCAGATCCGGATTATCCGTAATCCCAGCAACAACGGGTTTGCTGGCGGTTATAATGAAGCCCTGCAACATGTGAAAGCGGATATTTATGTGTTGTTGAACCAGGATGTAGAAGTGGAACCCGGCTGGATAGAGCCAGTAGTGGCCATGATGCAGCAGGATCAGCGCATCGCTGCTTGTCAGCCTAAACTCCGGGCTTGGCATAGTAAAACAGAATTTGAATACGCCGGCGCTGCTGGCGGCTGGATGGATATCCTGGGGTATACCTTCTGCCGTGGGCGCATATTATATACTACAGAAATAGATAATGGCCAGTACGACGATCCCCAGGATATTTTCTGGGCAACGGGTGCTGCGTTGTTTATTCGTTCTTCTTGTTTCCATGAGGTAGGGGGCTTTGATGCCGATTTCTTTGCCCATATGGAAGAGGTAGATCTCTGCTGGCGTTTACAACGGGCGGGCTACAGGATCTGTTATTGCCCGGATTCCATGGTGTATCATGTGGGAGGAGGGAGTTTGCCCCAAGGAAATCCCCGTAAGTTGTACCTGAACTTCCGGAATAACCTCATGATGCTCTGGAAGAATTTACACTCAGAAGACCGCTGGATTGTGTTGTCACAGCGCTTTTTCCTGGATATCCTGGCCGCACTGAAAAGTTTGGCTGCCGGAAAACCGCGGGATATGAAGGCGATCGGGAAGGCGTATATCGACTATCGCCGGTGGCGGAGAAAATATAACAGGGCTGAGCGGGATAAGCTGCCAGAAGTCAAGCTGATGAAGCTTAGTGGCGTATTTCACGGGATTATGATATGGAGATATTATTTCCTCCAACACAAAAAATTCTCCGAATTAAAGCATGAAAGCACTGGGAAAACGGTTTTTTAAATATTTGCTTTGATTATTATGATACTTGATGTAATTTTGCAACGGAAATAAACTGAATATGGAACACAATACAGCAGAAAATACAGTACCAAATCCGAACGATGTGACCTTAGATAAGGTTTCTACTTCCCGTTTTATATTTTATGTGCAATTGTTTTGTTTGCTGGCTTTCATGCTGGGCGGTTGCTACCAGCTCTACAAACACAGTTATGCTGGCAAACCAGATGTAGCTGTTCCAGAAAGCACGCTGTACAATCCAAAATATAAATAAGCGGTTTTTCGCTTCAACATAATTATCGCCTGAGCCTTCCGGATTCCCGGAAGGCTCTTTTTATTTTCCGTATCACGTAAATGCTTTTCCCGATCTGACTAGTATCTGCGGGGCGCACCGATGAAATTTGCACCTAAGCGCACGTAATTACTATCTATGATTAAGAAAAAGGCTAAAAAGGGCGAAAAACGCGGAAAATCAGGTATTCGGAAGATGATTGACTGGCTACACTTGTGGCTCGGATTGGTATCAGGTATTATTGTGTTGGTGATTGCCGTTTCAGGCTGTCTGTTCACTTTCCAAAAGGAAATCAACGAATGGTATTACCATGATAAAATGTTTGTTACCCCCGCCGGCACTGCTCCGCTGCCCGTGACCCAGCTCACCCGCAATGCCCAGGAGGCTTTGGGGGATCGGCTTATCAGTAATATGACCGCCTATAAAGCACCAGACCGTGCCTGGGAATTCATGACTTACAAAGGCAATGATACAGCCCTGACTTATTTCGGCGCGGTGGAATATTACGAAGTGGCCCTGGTGAATCCATATACCGGGAAAGTGACCGCGGTACTAGATTACAAGCATAATTTCTTTTTCATCGTTAAATATTTGCACTGGAGTTTATTGTTGAATACGCCCTATGGCCAGCCGATAGTAGGTTGGGCTACTTTCATATTTGTGGTATTGTTGATTACCGGATTGGTGCTCTGGTGGCCGAAGAAATGGACCAAAGCCACGCGGGAGCAAAGTTTCAAGGTACGTTGGAAAGCAGGGTTCAAGCGTGTCAACTACGACTTACATAACGTGCTGGGTTTCTATGCCATGAGTGTAGCACTGGTATTGGCATTGACAGGTATGGTATGGTCTTTCACCTGGTTCCGTACAGCAGTGTATGTAGCTGCTGCTGGTACTATAACGGCGCCGGCTAAACGGGAAGTGAAATCGGTACTACAAACAGTAAATAATACTAACCAAAGTATGCTTGACAGTTGTTTTGCCGCTGCGCAGCGTATCCTTCCTGATGCCCGTCGTTACTACATTCGGGCGGCAGCTATGCCGGAAGCGGTGCATACAATAGGAGGATATAAGAGCAGAGAACAATATTTCAGTGCAGATGAATTGAAATTTGATCAGTATAATGGTCAGTTGTTAGCGCGCAGCAATGACACCCACAAGAATAGAGGCGAGCGTTTGATAGACATGAATTACGATATTCATGTAGGTGCTATTGGTGGTATTTGGGGAAAAATTGTAGTGTTTATAGTAGGGTTGATCTGTGCATCGCTGCCAGTAACAGGGTTCTACGTGTGGTGGAACAAAAAGAAAAAATCGAAGAAAAAGATCGTTTTGGATAATAAATCCACATTCGTTACATCTTTGTAAAGAAAAATCAACAAAATAAATTATACCTTGAAATGCCTTGCTGTAGCCTATTTGAGGGGAGTGTGCTATGACTGGTGAAAGAAAAAGTTTCAAAAAAAGTAAAAAGAAATTTTGTGATTTAACTTCGTTTCCTATCTTTGCAATCCCAACGAAAAAAGGGAACTACCTTAAACAGTAACAACTGTTTACATTTGTTGGAAAGATCTTAACAGTTATGCGGAAGTAGCTCATTTGGTAGAGCACGACCTTGCCAAGGTCGGGGTGGCCGGTTCGAGCCCGGTCTTCCGCTCCAGTTTGATAGTTCGGTAACGAGCTTATCAATTACAGTTCTTAACACCTCTGCGGAAGTAGCTCATTTGGTAGAGCACGACCTTGCCAAGGTCGGGGTGGCCGGTTCGAGCCCGGTCTTCCGCTCCAGTTTGATATAGTTCAGTAACGGGCTTTATCATCACAGTTCTTAATGCCTCTGCGGAAGTAGCTCATTTGGTAGAGCACGACCTTGCCAAGGTCGGGGTGGCCGGTTCGAGCCCGGTCTTCCGCTCAAAGCCTGATCAGACTCCTGGTCAGGCTTTTTTATTTGTATTTAATTGTATGTGTATGTTCGTTAATCTGTTAGATCACTTAATGTATATCTGATTTAGATTGAAGCGGATATTTTGGATTTTTCGGGAGATGACACCCATTCCATACTGCCGAAATTACATCTGAAACCGTTTTCGGCGGTTGTCTCCCTAAAATGTCGTATCTTTGCAATCGTAAATCTGTCAAGTGATATCTCTATATCGGTAGGACTATCTTTATTTACTTCCCTTTTTGAAAAACACTTTCCCTTATTCACCTTAACAGGTACATAGTGTTATTTAATTATTTTATCATGAAGGATTTTAAGATTATCGACAACAAGGAAGCCAGACAGTTTGAGGCGCATATCGCCGGACAAATGGCTAAAGTAATTTATGAAAAAAATGGTAGCCGTATCTTCCTGACCGGGGCAGAAGTGCCTCCAACCTTGGAGAAACAAGGGGTAACAGCCGTTTTACTCGGTAAAGTGATGGAAGAGATTCAGGCACAGAATTTCAGAATGGTGCCTTCCAGCAAGAAAGTAGCAGAATTTGTACGCAGTAACCCTCGCTGGAAATCTTTACTGGCACATGGTTTACATATCTAAGATATAGGAACAGCTTAGGCTGCCACTATTGACAGTTAAAGAGATGGGATGATACTACAGAATGGCGTAAGGAGAGCAAGACATCATCTCTAACAGTAAACAGCAGGCAGCCTGGCATTTCTTTTTTTACAGATAATCTATCACTACTTTATCCCCAGCTTCGCCTTTGCAAAGGGCATCAGATCATCTGCATCGTTGGCCACTATGACCGCATCTCTGGAGTTATCAAGCACCAGCGCATAACCCTTTTCTTTGAGCAGCGCCTTTAAAACATCTTTTGCTTTTTTGATAATTGGATCGAGTAATTCATTTTCCCGCGCATTCAGCTTTTCTTCCATTTTGTATTTATAGTCCTGGATATTAGCTTGTTGCTGTTTTAAGGCAGTCACCCGAATTTCTTTCTGTGGATCAGTCATTTTACTGGCTGTACTGTCAAATTCTACCAGATTCTTGGTGTATTCCGCCACCATCACTTGTCCATCCGCATTTAACTGATCAGCATATTTTTGTAAGGAGTCGGCGGCTTTCTTGGATTCAGGCATCAGACCTACCAGTTGCTGAAAATTGATATAGCCTGTTTTGGTTTGTGCAGATGCGCCCATGCTCAAGCCTAAGAGCGCCACCAGGTAATAGAGATACTTCATTCGAGTGTTTTAATTTCCATCCAAAATAATCGTCCTTTTGTGAAAGTTATCCTAATGCAGTTATAATAGAATGTTAAATTGATGAACCCGTTATTATTATGCATTGATTCTCAATGCTGAAATAAAATCTTTTTAACGCGTGGGGGTATACGAATATTAAGGTGTCGTTATTAAAAGCATCCAATTGACAGAAGGAATTATCTTTGAGCATAGTTTTCAAACCCTACGCATGGAGTTGATGGATACCGGTAACAAGGTTGTACTGGAAAAGGAGGAAACATGGACCTTTGAGCAGTTGTTTAAAACCCACTACAAAGGCCTGCATGCCTACGCCTGCACCATCCTGAAGGATGATATCATGGCAGAAGAAATGGTACAGAATGTTTTTTGCAAACTCTGGGAGAAATCCAAGGATATACAGATCAAATCATCTGTGTCCGGATACCTGTACAGAGCTGTATATCATGAAAGTATCAATCATATTCGCCACGAAAAGGTGAAAGCTGCTCACGCAGCACATACGCGCTATCGCATGAATCAGCCTGCCGGTGCCAGTCACGCTGCAGGTAAAGTACAGTTGCGCGAACTACAGGAAAAAATAGATAAGGCATTAATGGTACTGCCAGAGAAATGCAGAACCGTTTTCCAATTAAGTCGCTTCGAAGAACTGAAATACCAGGAAATCGCGGACCGACTCAGTATTTCCGTGAAAACGGTGGAAAACCAGATGGGTAAAGCCTTACGCATTCTCAGAGAGCAACTGGTAGACTTCCTACCGCTGCTTTTAATTGTATTGATAAATCTGTAATCGACAACCTGTGAATCAATTTAACGAACATATAAACGACGACGTGCTGGTAAAATACCTGCTGGGCATCGCTTCCGGCAGGGAACAGGAGGCCGTGAAATCATGGTTGGCAGCAAGTGGCGAAAATGAACGCTACTTCCGCCACTTCCGTATCATTTGGGAAGAAAGCCGGGAACTCGCTTCCAAAAGCACTGTAGATGAAAACGCAGCCTGGGAACGCTTCCAGCAACGCGTACAAACAAATCCCTCGGCACAGATAGTGGAAATGACACCTCGTCGGAATTGGTTGCGTATAGCCGCTGCCGTTACTGTATTCATCATTGCGGGCGCAGTGGCCTATTTAATGATGAAACCGGCTACTCCCAGGCAAATGGCTGTTAAGTCTGGTAATACTACGTTACAAGACACCCTTCCGGACGGCTCGGTGGTTACCCTCAATCACAACTCTTCCATTACCTACGCGGCCACTTTCGGTAAGGAAAGGGAAGTAACACTGGAAGGCGAAGGCTTCTTTAATATCGCTGCTGATCCTTCCCGCCCTTTCATCCTCCACGTAGGCGATGCCCACGTTCGTGTATTAGGGACTTCCTTTAACGTGAAAAAAGACAAAGCGAAAATTGAAGTAATCGTGGAAACTGGTGCGGTAGAAGTGAATAACAATAAAAATGCGGTGCAACTACAACCACATGAGAAAGCGGTGGTAAATGGTAATAATGCTGCTCCCGTGAAGGAAACAAACGAGGGTGAACTGTACAACTATTATCGTACCCGTTCTTTTGTGTGTAACAATACGCCCCTCTGGCAACTGGCAGATAAACTGAGCGAAGCGTATGGTGTACAAATCACGATTGCCAATCCGAAAGTAAGTAACCTTACGCTCACTACTACTTTCGCGGATACTTCCCTGGACATGATCCTTGGTGTTATCAGCGAAACATATAATCTCAAAAAAGAACAAAACGGAAATATTATCACACTGAAATAACCATGCCTCCAAGACGCTATTACTCATTATTGTTACTATTATTACTGTTACCCATAGCCAGTTTCGCGCAACAAATTCTAAACCGTACCATGGATGTGGATATACGGAACAAAACGCTCGCAATGGCTTTACAGCAGATAGGCCAG
This sequence comes from Chitinophaga sp., assembly GCF_019236475.1. Classification (GTDB taxonomy): domain Bacteria; phylum Bacteroidota; class Bacteroidia; order Chitinophagales; family Chitinophagaceae; genus Chitinophaga. The sequence goes on along the minus strand of NZ_JAFAIX010000005.1, from coordinate 461,097 downwards.
AAAGGAAATTTTACTTTTTCGTATATCAGTAACAGTATCCCACAGGATAGTCTAGTCACTATCACAGAAAAAGGAAAAACGGTCCGGCAAATATTAGATAAACTCTTGGATGGGAACTTTCAATATAAGGAATACGGTAATTACCTAATCCTGCAAGTCAAGCCACCAGGGCAGTTCTTCTATGTCTCGGGGTTTGTCTCGGATCGGACAACAGGACAACGCATTCCGAATGCAACTGTCTACGAACGACATCAACTCATTTCTACTTTTACGAATAACGAAGGTTATTACAGGCTGCGGTTAAGGGATAAATATCCCGCCGCAGCCATCAGCGTTTCTAAGGACCTCTACTCAGATACCTCCCTGTTGCTGCTGGCTAGCAACGATCAGACGGTCAATGTATCCATATCTCCCTATACTAAACTACTACCAACAGTAGAGATCACTGGGCATTCGCAAGTAGAAAAAACATGGTTTGGTAAATTTCTGCTCTCTTCCAAACTGCGCGACCAAAGTGAGAATCTCCGCCATTTCTTCGCGGATAAGCCTTACCAGGTGTCGCTGCTGCCCGGATTGGGCACTCATGGCCGTATGGGCGGACAAGTAGAAAATAAATTTTCACTGAATATCCTGGGTGGCTATACTGCGGGCGTAGATGGCGTGGAACTGGCCGGCGCATTTAATATCGTGAAAAATGATGTGCATAATGTGCAGGTAGCCGGACTACTCAATATGACCGGCGGTAAGATGATTGGGTTTCAGTTTGCTGGATTGCACAACAATGTACTGGATTCTATGCGCGGCGTACAGGTGGCCGGTATTTCGAATAATATTATCGGGTCCCAGAAAGGAGTGCAGTTAAGCGGCGCAGTACAACGTGTAGAAAAAAATATGACAGGCGCTCAGGTGGCGGGACTAATCAATAGCACCTACGGAAAAGTAGACGGGGCACAGGTTTCAGGCGCATTTAATTTTGCGATGGATTCTATGCATGGGTTCCAGGTAGCAGGATTGCTCAATACGGCGGAGGATGTGCATGGCGTGCAGGTAGCTAGCGTTGGCAATGTGGATGGTGGCAACATGCGCGGATTACAGTTAGGCGGCATTTTCAACACGGCCCAACATGTGGAAGGAACACAAATCGCTGCCATCTTCAACAAAGCGAAATACCTGGAAGGCGTGCAAATTGGCTTTATCAATATTGCGGATAGCAGTACGGGTTATACGATAGGACTCATCAATATCGTTAAGAAAGGCTACCACAAAGCGTCTGTTTACAGTAATGATTTATTGCCCATCAATGTTTCGTGGAAAAGTGGCAGTGCGAAATTATACAGCATCCTGACAGGAGGATTGGATTTCAATCAACAGGATCGTTCCTTTATCATTGGATATGGTATTGGGCGTGAAATGCTGATGCACCAGCATTATAGCGTTACCGCAGAGTTTTATGGAATAAATTATCATTTTGCCGGCAGTGATGAGCATTTTGTGATATACAGATTCGCAGGCGCATTTCAGTATAAACCGAAGAAAGGAATTACCGTTTTTGCCGGGCCTGTCATCTCAACCGGATTCCGGAGTGTACAGGAAGGGGTAAAAGCAACAGCAGAAAAATTACCCGGACAAAATTATCCTGGATTTGGCGATATAGATTCCCGCGCCTGGCTGGGCTGGCAGTTGGGGATTACCATCTTCTGATTTTTTTTGCAAAGTGGTAGGGGTATGTATTTAGTAGCGTGTCGTATTTACGAACGACTAATAAATACAGTAATGAAAACAATTTTTTTATCCCTGCTGCTTGCAATTGTAATGGTGAAAACGCAGGCCCAGAATAGCTCTTACGCACCGGCACATCTTAGTTTGGTATATCCATTATCTACCAATGGAAAGAACGCTGCCGACTATACGAATCGTTTTTCATTAAACATATTAGGCGATGTATCCCGCTCTGAGACTGGGATTTGCATTGCCGGTTTCTCCAATGTAATTAAGGATCAGGCGCATGGCGTACAGATTGCTGGTTTCTCCAATCATATCGGAAACACCAATAAGGCTGTGACAATCGCTGGTTTTTCGAATATTATTCATCAACGGGCTGATGGAGTGGTGTTATCCGGCTTCGGAAATTTTGTTAAAGAAGACATGATGGGAGTGCAAGTAGCGGGATTCATGAATACTGCAGCCAATTTAGGCGGGACGCAGGTTGCAGGATTTATGAACAAAGCAGACAATGCAGAATTTCAGGTGGCCGGATTCATCAATATCGCGAAGAAGGTGAAAGGGGTACAGGTAGCGGGTTTTATGAATATTGCAGATAGCTGTGAATATCCCATCGGACTGATTAACCTTGTTAAAAACGGAGAAAAGCAAGTATCATTGACCATAGATGAATCTGCTACCGCGATTGCCAGCTTTAAATCCGGCAGCAAGCACCTCTACGGTATACTGGGGGCCGGTTATAATTTAAAGAGTCCACAACACTTATATGCCTTACAAGCCGGGATGGGCTGGCATCTCCCGTTACTCTCACACTTACGCCTAAACGTAGAAGGTACACAAACTGTACTAACAGATTTCAAAAAAGGACTATACAGCAAATGGACCATGGGCGGTTACCTAGCTTATCGCTTCGGTGATCGCATAGAATTGTTTGCCGGCCCCAATATGAACTGGGTAAGCATCCGGGATGGTGTGGGCGCTGATCTCATTAGCCATTACATCTGGACAAAAGACAGGGCAAACAATAAATTTGATGGCATGTTCGCTGGCATGTTGGCGGGTGTGCAGGTCCGTTTATAAAGCAGGAAACCGTAACGCTGTGGGTCCTCACAGCGTTACGGTTTGTTCATTATTGCAAAGGGATACGCAGGATATCTGCATCCAGGAAAGCCGGAACAAAAGCAGTATTGCCTACCAATACAAAATCAGCAGGACCATTGATCAGCGGGGCTTTCACCGTAGTAATATGACCGCTAGCAATATCCAGCAGGAGTAAAACTCCTTTCTTTTCAAACGATACCCAATCAGAAATCACCAACTGCTTTTTGTTGGCAGTCATCTCCAAACCATCATAAAATCCTTTGCGATCGCTTAAAGGAACGAAAGTATCTGGTTGTTTTTTTAGATCGATATAACCAATCAATCCATCCTGTGTTTTTAGACTACCGAAACCGCAGGCGTAGAGTCGGTCGCTGGTTGGGTCATAAGTCAGGCCATTGGCGCCTCTTACCTCCTCTTTCAATTTTAATTCTTCAAAACTTCCACCATTGTCTAGATGAACCGTATAGATTTTATTGATGTCGGAAGAAGAGACGAAAAGCGTATGATCGTCTTTCTTTGTGAGGTCGTTTAGTAGAACGGTACCAGTGGCGGAGAAATCGAGTGTAAAGACTTGTTTGCCTGTGGAGACATCAAACCCTTTGATCTTATCCACGTCCGCAACATAGAGGGTGTGTGCTACGATAGCGGTGCCTTTAGGAGCATCTAGCCCTGTGGCGAATGCAGTACCATTTCCTTTTTTATCCATTTTCCAGATGATGCCATTACCATCTTTAGCAGAGGGATTGCCGCCTTCGCCGAGGTCGGTGATGAAGAAACCTTGCTGAAAGGGAATAATACTTTCAGGGGTTTTCATAAACTGGCTGCTATTCAGCTTTTGAGCGGAAGTTGTTTGGGTGCAAACAGCGCCTGCAAGCAGCAGGAATGCATTGATGATGTAGTGTTTCATTGCCTTACAATTTGTGACAACAAAACTACAGCAGAGGGATACTTTAGGAATAATAGAAACCGATCAAAAAATGGCAATTTCAGTTCATAGCCGCGACGGCAGTTTTAGGCTTCCTGGAAATGCCTGGCGTTTCCCCATAATATGCTTTATAACATTTGATGAAATAGGATGTCTGCTCAAACCCGCATTCATCTGATATTTCATTGATATTCTTATCGGACTGTTGCAGCAAGTAGTGTGCATGTTTCAGTTTCTCATCATTGATCCACTTTTTCGGAGGGGCGTTATAGATACGGGAGAATTCCCTTTTGAAAGTAGAGAGGCTCAGGCCGCAAAGGCTGGCGTATTCCTGTAAACTCAATGGTTTCAGCAGATTGGCCTTAATAGTCAGTATCATATGTTCACTGGACTGGCAGAACATATGTTGAAAATATGCCAATATATGTCGGCGATATTCGCCGGAAAGCAAGAGCAGTAGTACTTCTCGAATCTTCAGTTCCAGCAACTGGGACGTATTTTCGTGCGGGCGTTCTATATATTCCAGGATGGTATTCCGCACTTTAATCACCTGATCATCACAAGGCATCACCATGGGAGCGGGCAATATATTTTTAGGAATATCTATTCCAGCATCATCAGTGAGAAAGGAGCGCAGGAGGTTGTCGTCTATATGCATTACGAGTGACTGATAGGGCTCCTGTTCATCTGGCGTGAGATTGGACAAGTAGTAGGTGCCTCTTTTTAGCAGGATAATATCTCCTGGATGTGCGCTGATATCCTCTGTGGGAAGGTGAATTTCCTTGGAACCTTTGATCTGAAAAACTAAAGTATGGGCGGTGAGAAAACCTTCTGACCTTCTCGATTGTTCTACTTGTTTGTAAGACGCGATGACGGATTTGCCTGAGTAATTGACTTTTATGAGGGAAGAGCTTTTGATCTGCTCTAACGCTTGCGGATACCTTGGTAGCATGTTACGCTGTATTAACTTGCCGGATTTATGGCATTGTATTTGGATATGATCAAGATAAAACAAATAATCATTAATAAATCTACAAATAATCTGCTATATGAAAAAATGGTTATACTCCTTGTTGGCGCTGGTTTTGTTAACTGCAGCAAGCTGCACAAAAACAACCAATGAAATTATTCCTAATACCACTATTATAGTGGATGTGTTGCCTACGGACTGGAAGTTTGACTCCTCTACAGGAACGTATTACATTTCCATCACTACACCGGAAATCAACAGCAGTTCTAATCAATCGCATGGCATTTTAGTAGCGATGTCTAGGAATCAAACATTATTTGAGGCATTGCCAGAGGTATTTAACAATACTTCTTTTACCTACATCTATCAGCCTGGAACAGTACTCATTGAAGCGCAGGGCGTAAATGGAGCAGCTATACAGTTGCCTACCACTAATCTTCGTTTCAAGATTACTATCATTCCGGCCAACACCAGCAATTAAAGTTTAACCTAAACACATATACGAGGCTTGCTGCTTGTGCAGCAGGCCTTTTTTAATGCTTACCGTTCATATAATTAACAGCTACTTAATAGGGACGGTCCCGTTTAATTTCCTATTTTCAGCCACCATTGCAGGAAAGGCTCTGTAGTAGTCTTGCCGCGGTGAACATGAAAACTAAAGGAAAATGGATACCAGAAGAGATTTTATCAGAAAGGCAGCCCTTTTATCCGGAGCTGCCGGCGTATGGGGCGCAATGCCCGGTTCTATACAACGTGCGATGGCGATTGACCCTAAGCCTGGCACCACCTGGCTGGATGCAGAACATGTAGTGATCCTCATGCAGGAAAACCGCTCTTTTGACCACTGCTATGGCTCCCTGCAAGGAGTGCGTGGGTATAATGACCCTAGAGCGATTACCCTCCCCAACAAGAATTTGGTTTGGCTACAGAGCAATCATGCTGGCCAGACTTACGCACCTTTCCGACTGAATATTAAGGATACGAAAGCCACCTGGATGTCTAGTCTACCGCACTCTTGGAGTAATCAGGTAGATGCCCGCAATAACGGTAAATACGATAAATGGCTGTTGGTGAAACAGAGCGGTAACCGCGATTGGGCGCCAATGCCTTTAACCATGGGCTTCTACGATAGAAGAGATATTCCTTTTTACTATTCACTGGCGGATGCCTTTACCGTATGTGATCAGAACTTCTGTTCCTCTTTAACGGGTACTACGCCTAATCGCCTGTATTTATGGACAGGTACGCTTCGCAGTGAGCAGAAAGACGGTTCGCAGGCTAATGTGTGGAATGAAGATGTAGATTATGGCCGCGAAGCCCAGTGGACTACCTTCCCTGAAAGAATGCAGGATGCAGGTGTATCCTGGCGTATCTATCAGAATGAAATCAGTGCCGCAGGACTTGAAGGCGAGAAAGATGGACTGCTGGCCAATTTCACGGACAATCCCATTGAGTGGTTTTCTGCTTATAATGTACGCTTTGCCAAAGGGCATATGGCATATCTGCAATCGCAACTGAAGCAGTTGCCGGAAGAAATTGCTGCAAAGAAAAAAGTGTTGGCCGGACTGAATGCAGATACAGATGCCTATCAGAAACTGGAGAAAGCGATTGCCCGCAGTGAAAAGCATTTGGAACAAGTGAAAAAAGACGCGGAAAAATATACACCAGCAAACTTTGCTAAACTCTCCGCACGGGATCAAGAATTACATCAACGTGCATTTACCACCAATAGTACAGATCGGGATTACCATGAGCTGGAAACCTTGGAGTATAAGGATGGCGATGAGGTAAGGAAAGTATCAGTGCCTAAAGGAGATATTCTCCATCAGTTTAGAGAAGATGTTAACAATGGTAAGTTACCAACAGTATCTTATCTCGTGGCACCGGGTGAATTCTCCGACCATCCTGGATCTCCGTGGTATGGCGCTTGGTATGTATCTGAAGTATTGGATATCCTAACGAAGAAAGAAGAGGTTTGGAAGAAGACCATTTTCGTTTTATGTTATGATGAGAATGATGGTTATTTCGACCACGTTCCTCCATTCACCGCTCCGCATAAACCTGGTACCGGTAAGGTTTCTGAAGGAATCGATACGGCTATCGAATATGCATCACTGGAAGAAGAAGAGAAGAAAGACTACATAGGAAAAGAATATCACAGAGAAAGTCCAATAGGCTTGGGATACCGTGTACCGTTGGTGATTGCATCGCCATGGAGTCGTGGTGGCTTTGTGAACTCCGAAGTTTGTGATCATACCTCCATCATTCAGTTCTTGGAGAATTTCCTGCAACATAAGACTGGCAAGACTATTAAAGAAACCAATATTTCCACTTGGCGGAGAACGGTTTGTGGAGATCTTAGTTCCGTATTCCGTCCGTACAACGGAGAGAAAGTAAACTTGCCATTTGAGGTGCGTAATGAAGTGATGGAAGGCATCTACAATGCGAAGTTTAAGAAGTTGCCAGATAACTTCAAAGCCTTGACAGCGGAAGAAATTGGTGTTATTAATCAAAACCCTGCTGGGTCTAACTGGATGCCACAACAAGAGAAAGGCACTAGACCTTCCTCTGCGCTGCCGTACCAATTGTATACCCATGGTAAACTGAGTGCTGATAAGCGTTCTTTCGAGATCAGTTTTGCAGCAGGGAATGAAGTATTTGGAAAAAAATCCGCAGGCGCACCTTTCAATGTATATGCGCCGGGTAATTATATCCAAGCAGATACCAATACTATGGGGCCTTTACGCGCATGGTCTTATGGTGTGAAGGCAGGAGATCGCATTGCAGATGCTTGGCCTTTGCAGGAGTTTGAAAACAGTAACTATCATCTGCGACTGTATGGCCCGAATGGTTTTTACCGTGAGTTCCAGGGGAATGCCGCCGATCCAGCCATCACATTGGAATGTGAATATGAGCGCAGTAAAATCAATCGCAATAAACTAACAGGTAATATTGCCCTGCAAATCAACAACCATAGTGGTACGCCGGTGACCATTATCGCTAAGGATATGGCTTATGGTAGAAAAGAGATGAAGCTGACAGTTGCAGCGAAAGGGAAATCTATATTACTAATGGATGTATCGCGGAGTGGACAGTGGTATGATTTCAGTGTAGCCGTGGTAGGTAGTAATACTTTCTCGCAACGTTTTGCGGGTAGGGTAGAAACGGGTAAAGATAGTATCAGCGATCCTTTTATGGGAAGAGTGAGCTAAATGCAAAATGCTACTGCTGTCGACCCTGCCCATTGGGCAGGGTCGACGAAAAAACACAAAAATGGATGGACGTTGCAGACGTCCATCCATTTTTTTATTACAACCTCTTTTCTTGTTTATTAAAAAAATTATATATTTATATAATAACCCTTTTCTCCGTTGTAATCGATCATAGCAAAAGTTTCTGATTCTCTTTTATTAACCAAAAACCGAACAATGGGAAAATTATCTACCATTTTGCATTCGATTGCATTTTGTGCTGGTAGCCTAGCATCGCAAGCAGCGATGGCACAATCCGGCACCAAGGTGATTCCGGTATCGGAGGATACCTATGTTAACAGTAGCACCACAGACGACGCCCGTAATGCCAATTACGGATCATCCACACAATTGCGCTTTCGATATTCGCAGGCGAGTGCAGGATCTGTCTACAACCTTATTACCTATCTCAAATTCAATCTAAAAGGATTGGACCTGCCAGCGGGAACCGTGATTGACTCCGCCACGCTGCAAGGAACGATTTACTATTCACAGACGGGTACAGGGCATATGTGGCATGTACTGCCAGTAGCCAACAATACCTGGACGGAAACCACTGTCACCTGGAATAACCAACCAGGGATTGGTCCGGATACATTGAGCGTAGTAGCCAAGCCAGCTACTGCTATCTCAGATTCTACGCCCTATACGGCCCTCTGGCGTGGATTGAGCAACAGGGTACAAACTGCTCTTAAAGGAGATTCGTTGGTATCCTTTGCTATTTATACTCGTTTAAATTCAGGCGCGAATACCACTATGTATTCTAGGGAATGGACAGTGCCCATGCAGCGTCCGCAACTGACCATTTATTATCACCAGGATACCACTGTGGTAACGCCTCCACCGGCACGCCAAGTGGAAACCCGTAAGCATAACCTGAATATCATCTACTTCCTGCCTACGGATGTGGATACGGTAGCTGGCTATCGGCAACGCCTAAACGGTATTATGCTACAGACGCAGGATTTTTACCGTAAGTGGATGAACTATTACGGCTATACGGATGAAACCTTTGGCTTGCGTAAAGACTCCGATGGACTGGTGAAAATCAGTATCCTACGAGGTTTGTATGATAAAACACATTATCCATATGATGGCGGTGGCACCCTCATCATCCCGGAAGTGAATGCTTTCTTTGCCGCAAATCCTGGGGAGAAAAACAGTACGCATACATTGGTGATATTACCACAAGATGGCTACAATCCATTCTATGGCTTAGGCAATGGTTGGTGCTTTGCACTCGATAATCCAAATATCGATACGAGCTATTTCGCTACTGGCGGTACTTCTGCGTATATCGGTGGATTGGTGCATGAGTTGGGCCATGGCCTGAACCTGCCACACGATAAAGAAAAAATATCTGAAAAGAATGATCCATCCAAGGGAACTTCACTAATGGGTAGTGGAAACCAAACTTACGGTCGTGCTCCAACCTTCATGACTGCGGGCGAATGCGCGGTGCTGCATACTTGTGAGGTTTTCAGAACAGAGGATGTTATTACTGATTTGTATGGTGGCGGGAATGCGAACTTTACGAATTTCCATTCCAACTACAGCAATGGAAATATCAATTTGTCGGGCAAATTCACTACTACAAAGGCTGTCAGCTCCATCGTGATATACAATGATCAAGATGATGATGGTGCGAACTACGACCAACTGGCATGGGTGGGTACTAAAATAGGTGCTGATAGTTTCCAGGTATCGATGCCGGTAGCAGAGTTCTGGAAGAAGTACAGTACTTATACCTTGCGCATTAAATTCGTATTTGCGAATGGTTCTTCAAAAGATATCGTATATCCTTATCGTTTTGAAAATAATATTCCAGTGATAGATATCAATTTCGGCCCTGGTAACAGACCGGATGGTATTACGCCTATAGCGGATACGTATATACGAAATGGTAGTTACGCTAATACCAATTTTGGTAACGATTCTTCTTTAAGCGTGAAACCTGACCCTAACACCAGTTATAAAAGGGAAACTTTCCTGAAATTCCGATTGAGTGATTATGCGGGTAATTTAGCTAATGTAGACACGGTTCGGTTGAGTCTGAAAGTGCGTGGCGTAAATACGAATGGCGGTAAAACGAATCTTGTCGTGAAATGGGCCGCTAAGACGAATTGGGATAATACGGATGCTAACAGCCTGACTTGGAATAAATGGGCCGCAGATGGCACTTATATTGATTCCTTGAATGCAGGGTTCTACTACGGCGGCAACTGGATGACCTGGAATATTAGTAAAGATACCTTGCTAAAACGTATCCGTAGCGGTGATTCGCTGTTAGTATTCCATGTGTATGGTGTTTTCACCGGTACAGATGCCAGCACTTCCGATATTACCTTCTTTGCAAATGAATCCGCCAATGCGGGCGATAGGCCATCCTTGTCATTATTGGAAAACAGTGCCTTGCAGCCATTGGCAGCGCCAGCTTCCATGTACAAGCAGGCTACCACTACCAATATGAAACTGGCCGATGGATTACAGGTGTATCCTAACCCTGTCGCCTCTACGCTGAATGTAAACGCGGTAGCTGGCGGTGGTGCTATCATCAGCAACAGCCATGGTGTTTATGTACGTAGAGTGATGCTGACGAAGGGCAATAGTAATAGTATTTCGGTGGCAGACCTGCCTGCGGGCATCTATTATCTGCAATCAGAGAAAGGCAATTATGCGCCAGTGAAATTTGTTATCGCGAGATAGGATTTTTAATGCAAATGAAAAAGGCGTTGCTACAGCAGCAACGCCTTTTTTTGATTGTAGATGGTGTGTGTTGTTTTAGTTAGGTTGCACTGGAATCTCTTGCAATCATTTTTGTGTGCATAGAATAAGTTTTATCCCGACTGTAAAGGAAGAGGCAACTGCCATTGCGGATGCGTTCAATTACTTTGCGGTGAATACTTTCTGGGATGGCAGGACAGCCAAGGCTTCTGCCAATATATCCTTGAGATTTGATGAGTGATTCATTCACATAAGCGGCGCTGTGCATCACAATGCCACGAGACATAGCATTATCATTGATCCCGGCTTCCTCTCCCTGCAAACGCAGGGATAAACCGTGTTCTCCATTATAGGAATCTCCGGTTACATAGAAACCAAGACTGCTCATAAAGCTGTTGGGACGATTGGAGAAAGAACTGGCACTTACTGTACCGGAGTTTCTGCCATGAGACACCAATGTATTGAACAAGAGCATTTTGTTCTGTAAGTCGATGACAAAGAGTCGTTTTTTAGTGGAAGGTAAGCTGAAGTCAATAATAGAAAGTACTTGTTCATTCTTGATTTTTCCTTCATCGCTTAGCTTATTATAACCTTGCATAGCATAGTCGAATGCTTCGCGAGAAAGCCCTAGTGTATCAAGCCCTAATTCATCATATAAGCTAACTTCTTCTACCTGGAGAGAATCCTGCGCTGGTTGACCGGAGGATACATGGTTGGTGGTAATTATATTTTTACCAGTGGTACTAAAAGAAGTAATAAGGAATGCAAAAGCACAAACTGTAACTGCAAAAACCAACGGTTTTATCACTTGCTTCTTATTCAATTTCACGCCGTAGTTGTTTTAGTCTATTTAAAATTTACATTGATCGTTTAACGGATTTTTAAAAATCGAGTAAAACGAATTTACCGATTTTATCACGGAGAAACGATACTGAAATACAGCTTCAGTCTGCTTGTAATGTTATTTTAACAGTTATTTGACATAGTATGATAAATTGTATATATCTTAAATTTAAAGACAAGGATTGTAAATAGGCGGACAATATCAGTAAATCGCATACAGGCCTGGCGTTTATCTTTGTTTAATCGTTTCGTAATTGAGAAAAGCAGCCATAAAAAATATCAGGCCGGTACTGAAAATACCGGCCTGTTTTATTAAATTTTCGTTGATTCAAATCCTTCACTTTATATGAGAACATTTTTTGTTTCCCTTTTGTGCTTATGCCTGCTGCGCACCCTATCGGTGGAAGCGGAGTCCCCGGTAACTGAATTGATACAGCGAGTGGATGCAGACGTTAATGGATTGAATAAGGTGTACATCTTTCGGAACAGCCCTGAATACTTCAACCGCATGGGAATTTACTATAATGATGTGCTGAAGGAGCTGCAGAAGATTGATTTTAAATCATTGTCGGTGGGAGAGCAGGTAGACTACATTCTCTTGCAACGTAATATTCGCCAAGAGCTAGGTACCTTGCAAACTAACGCCCACCTCTACACGCAGATAAAACCACTTATTCCCTTTGCCGATGATATCATGACCTTGCAGATCAAACGCAGGCGTGGAGAGAAACCGGATGCCCAACAAGTAGCCATTGTATTGGGGAAAGTGCAATCCGGGCTAGAAGCGGCTTTAGCAGGAGCAGATAAGCAAACCGGTTACAGTGCGGTCGCGTATCGGAAAGCGGCAGAGGTGGTAAACGAGTTACAGAAAGGATTACAGAACGTATATGATTTTTACTATGGCTATGATCCGCAGTTCACTTGGTGGGTGAAAGATCCCTATCGCAAGACGGATAGTTTGCTCGCTAAGTACAGTGATCAACTAGATAATGTGTTGGCCGACAAAGCCGATAAATCCCTTGATGCTTCCGGCATCAAAGGAACGCCGATTGGTAAAGAGGCGTTGGAAGAACTCCTACAGTTTGAAATGATTCCTTATGCGCCGGAAGACCTGGTGGCAATTGCTAATAAAGAATTTGCCTGGTGCGATACAGAAATGAAGAAAGCCGCCGCAGCAATGGGCTATGGCAGCGATTGGAAGAAAGCCCTGGAAAAAATCAAAGAAAATCATGTGGCCCCTGGCGATCAGCCTGCACTTATCAACAGGCTGGCAAATGAAGCCATTCGTTATGTAGAAGAGCGGAACTTAGTCACCATTCCTGAGTTGGCTAAGGAAAGCTGGCGCATGTACATGCTGACCAAAGAACAGCAACGTTTTGCACCTTTTTTCCTGGGCGGTCCTTCGATACTTATCGCCTATCCGACGATGGATATGGATGAAGCTGCCAAGGAAATGAGTCTGCGTAGCAATAACTACGGATTTGCACATGCTACGGTATTCCATGAATTAATACCGGGTCATAACCTGCAAGGCTATATGAACCAGCGCTACAAGCTCTATCGGCAGGAATTTAATACGCCATTCTCCGTAGAGGGGTGGGCGTTATACTGGGAAATGTTGCTCTGGGATAAAGGTTTTCATGCCACCCCAGAAGAAAAGGTAGGCGCGCTCTTCTGGCGTATGCATCGATGTGCACGGATTATTTTCTCCCTGAATTATCATCTAGGCAAATGGACGCCACAGCAATGTATCGACTTCCTGGTAGACAGGGTAGGGCATGAACGTTTCAGTGCGGAGTCTGAAGTTCGCCGATCTTTCACCGGCGGCTACGGACCACTCTACCAAATTGCTTATATGATGGGCGGCTTACAGTTGCGCGCACTGCACAAAGAAATGGTAGACAGTGGTAAAATGACCGAACTTGCTTTCCATGATACCTTCCTGCATGAAGGTGCTATCCCTATCGAAATGTTTCGGGCGATTATTACGAAACAGGTGCTCAGTCCGGATTACAAATCACAATGGCGATTTGCAGATCATCTGATTAAATAGCTTAATTTTAGAAAAAACGGACCATGCCTGAATTACCGGACCTCGAAGTCTTTCAGCAAAATCTATCTAAAGTATTGCTGAAGAAGAAGCTACAGGAGATTGAAGTTCCTGTGGCGAAGAAGCTTAATGTCACATTGCCGGCGCTTAAAAAAGCATTAGTAGGACAAACTTTGACGGATATACGCCGATCGGGGAAAGAACTACATTTTATCTTTGGAAAAACGCATGTTCTTGGCATGCACATGATGCTGCATGGAAAATTATACTTACTCAAACCCGGAGAAGAGCAAAAATTTACCATTGCCTTATTGCATTTCTCTGGTGGTCATACTTTGGCCCTTACGGATTTTCAACGTGCGGCAGCTATCACCTTGGACCCACCGGAAAAAGAAGCCCCAGATGCCTTTTCTAAGGACTTCAACGCCGAATGGCTAACAGCAGCTTTAGCCAAAAAGAAAACCACCATCAAGAAATTTCTAACAGATCAAAAACAAGTATTGGGAATCGGCAATGCCTATGCGGATGAAATCCTTTACACGGCACGTGTCTCCCCATTTTCCATCTGTAGTAAAATACCGGAGAAAAAGGTAGCGGATGTAGCGAATGCCGTAAAGAAAGTATTAAAAGACGCCATTACAAAGATCAATAAAACCCATCCGGGCATTATTGCTGGCGAAGTAAGGGATTTTATGCAGGTGCATGTGCCGAAGAAGGAAAAGAGCCCAGGAGGGTATCCTATAAAGCATTTGGATAAGGGTGGACGTACGTATTTCACAGATGAGCAGGAATTGTACAAATAACTTTAAATTATCTTGACAGAGTTATTATCTTTACTCCCAATACATGTGAAATATATCCCAAATACTATGAGTATAGAACGTCGTAATTTTTTACGTAATGCCGGACTTGCTACGGGTCTGCTATTTTTTCAAAAGCCCCTTTCCTCTTTCGCCTCCATCACTGAGAATGCCGTTATTGTTGGGGGAGATGCCACCAAACTGCTGGTGCGCCATACCAATGATATGCAGGGCAGTATGCCTGATTTCTTGGCAAAAAGCAATAAGGGTTTATTATTGGATGCTGGTAGTTTCCTGGGCAAAACGGGGAGCCTTAGTACAGATCTGAAAATGATCCAGGAAATGAACAGCAAAGGGTACCAGGCTGTGGGTATCGGGGAGAATGAGTTGGCCGCAGGTCAGGATTATCTGGCCGCATTGTTGGGGGAGATGAAATTCCCACTGGTCAACTGTAATTATGAATTTTCAGATGTTCGTTTGCAAAAAGGCATCCGTAAATATGTTATCGTATATGCGGGACCGTATAAAATCGGTATTACCGGCGTAGGCGCGGAAGTAAAAGGTATCCGCGGCGTACAGGTAAAAGATCCCGTGGCGGCAGCCACTGCGATGGCAGCACAGTTAAAGCATAAAATGGACTGCGACTACGTAATTTGTCTCTCTCATCTTGGTTATGACCGCAATCTAGATGTGTTGAGTAATAAAAGCATGGTTTCCAACACCACTCATATCAATTTTGTCATTGGCGGCGGTATACAGGGAGTTGTTCCCCGTGCCTTTGTGGTCAAGAATAAGGATAAACAGGAAGCAATACTGCACCAGGGCCTGAGCAATAATGATGCTTACGGTCACCTGGAGATTGTCTTTAATGAAAGCAGGCAGCATATCGCAATGGACCCCCGCATGATCTGGGCTTAAATATTAGTAGCAACTGTTGCTTCCTGGCTGTGGGAAGCAACAGTTGTATGTGAACGCGTGTCTCCCGAAACATAAATATCCCCGGCAATCTTCTCCACCAATGTCTTTGGAAAAAATTTAGGTAACCAAGCATTCAGCTTGTTGGTAAACCCTGGAATAATCTCTGCTTTCCCGCTGAATAAGCCACGGACGGCAATTTTGGCCACCGCTTCTGGCGTCATATTGAATCTGTCTGCAATCGCACGCGTACGTGTACCCATGCCTGCACGGTTCACAAAATCAGTATCTGTACTACCCGGACTCAACGCACTCACGGAAATGCCTGTACGACGTAGTTCATATCGCAGGCTCCTCGTAAAAGACAAGGCGAAAGCCTTGGTGGCAGCATATATATTCAGATAGGGAACCGGTTGATAGGCCGTTGTACTCACTACATTCAATAGGTAAGCCTTCGGAAACCTGCGCAAGACGGGAATGTATGCATGTGAAAGACCCACTTGCGCACGTATATTCACATCGATGATATTGAAGGAATCGGATAATGGGATATGCTCGAAAGCCCCGTTCAGTCCATATCCTGCGTTATTGACAACTACAGTCAACTGATCGTGGTATGGCGTTGTAAATTGTACAACCTTTTGCAGGGCGTCCGGTTCAGACAAATCCTGGTGCAGCGCATGCACATGCACCCGATGCGTGGAAGCAATAGTAGTGGCGGTATTTTCCAGCGCCTGTTCGTCCAGGTCCACTAGAAGCAGATGGTAATTTTTTTCAGCGAGTGCTGCTGCAATGGCTTTACCAATGCCTTTTGCGGCACCTGTAACAAGAGCGTATGACATGGTGAAAATTGTTTAGTTGGATGATTTTATCAATTCTTCCTGGGGAGTCTTCACAGCAGCCCATTGCGGCTTTCCGCCATATAAGCTGGCAAGTTTATGATAGAATGGCGTAGGGCTAGCCGTATGTTTGGGCTGATAGGCACCCGTGATGATCGGGATGTACATCACTCTGCGGCGACTAGCTTCTCCATTATTGGGCGATTGTTGCACGCGATGCCATAACCTACCATCATGGATAGTCAGATCTCCTGCCTGAATGTTGAAACCCACTTCCTTTTTATCCGGATGATGATCAATGAAATATTTCTTTCTGAACAAGAGTCGGAATAAACTCTGTTTATGCGTGCCCGGTAGTACGCGCAATCCACCGTTATCAATGGGGCAGTTATCTAGATGGAGACCTACGTTCAACATCGGCATAATGCGGCTACCCAGGAATAGATCACGGGGACTATCCGTATGCCAGCCTAGTTGGCGGAACTGGCTGTGATCCGAATTAACGTAATGATTCACGACAAGACCGTCTTTTTCATTTTCTCCAATGCGGCCATCATAGGGGCCGAGTAGTGAAATCAATGATTGGAGGCGGGGATCGCGGAGAAATTCGCGCAATACATTGCTGTATTGAGAGGCAAATGCAATACGTTGGATCAACGGGCTCCCGTCGATATCCGTACCGAATTTCAAGGGGACGCCATTAATTTTCTGGATGTCATTGCGCAGGAGCAGGCGTTGTACTTGGTTCACCGCTTCCAGCAATTGGTGAAGGGTGTCCTGGTCAATGAAATTTTTGAATTGAATGAAACCATGTTGTTGGAACCATGCAAGGTGTTCGTTTGTGACCGTCTTTTCCAGACGGAACACTGGTTGGTGATTCGTTTTCATGACGAATTAATTTGTTGGGTGAACAAAAAGATTAAGGCAGTGAAGCGGCATTTGGTGGGATTACCGCGGAGTAGTGGGGGAGCATTAACAACAACAATCGCCAGGACGTAATGAGATCGTCTTGTAATTCGCCTGTTGGCGAAGGCCCTGGAATGTGAATGTTGTTAAGTGTTTCATGGTAATTTGTTTTTAATAGTCTACCATTCTTGTAGACAAATGTACAGAATTTTTTAATTGGCAAAAAAATATTTTTGCTGTTACTGAGAAAGGAGTGCATTATAATCGCCAATTGTATCAATATCAATACTTCCTTGGGGGAAATCGATGGTTTTTACTTGGTCTTTATACTGCTGGAGTAATTTGCGTGCGCCCTCCTGGCCTTGTAGGGCTTGTAATGCCGGGAAGAATGCTTCCTGGAAGCATACAGGGGTACCGATAATGTTATTATAAGCACAGGCAACAATAGGGGAAGGGGTAGCCAGCATACGATGGAGTAAGCGGGAGTCGATGAATGGCTGATCGCATACTAAAAGGAAAACGCAACTAACGTTCTTGTATGTACGTAGTACATACTGTAATCCAGTAGCGATGCTACTTCCCAAGCCTTCCGCCCAGTTTTCATTGATCACGGTATTAATATGCAGATGGGCGATATGCGGTTGTATGGTGGCCGCATTGGCACCTAGTACTACTGTCACCGGACCTATATTGCTACTAAGGGCAGTATTGATAACACGTTCTAGCAATGTTTGCTGCTCCAATTGGAGTAGTTGTTTAGGTTGACCTAATCGCTGAGATGCGCCGGCAGCAAGGATAATAATACCTGTCATATCAGAGATGCTGAGTGGTGATAATTTGCGCTCTCCTGCTGTGGATAGCGCCGTTTTTGTCGCGCAGGGATTGCCCGCTGGTAGCTGGTCCTGCCATCACCCGTTTTATTTCACTGGCGATGCTAAGGGCAATTTCTTCTGGAGTGGCCGCGGCAAGATCCAGTCCTGCTGGACCGTATATCCGTTCCCGTTGTATAGCCGTGATGTTATCTGATTCCTCCAGCATCCGCTGTAATTTCTTTGCTGGGCCTAGTACACCGATATAAGGCAACGGAAATTGCACCAGTTGTTGCAGTATTTTCAGGTCATAATTGTAGTTATGCGTCATCAATATAGCGGCCGAATAGGCGTCTGGAACCAGGTAATCCAAGGCATTTTCCGCTTTTGCCACATGGATACGCGTATGGGGAAAACGTGTCGCAGTAGCGTAATTGGGTCTACCATCCAGCAAATGCACATGCCATCCCATCACCTGGGCAATGCGGGCAAGCGGTTGTGCGTCGTTGCCAGCACCTGCAATAATTAATTGCGTAGCAGGAGTGATGTAGGATAATAAAGCAGTATGTTGTTGATCTGGAGAGACGTATGTTTTTATGATGCTAGTGCGCTGATGAAAAGCTTGTTTTATATCCTGTAGGATCGCTTGCTGTAGCATTTCTCCGGGAATATGACCGATAGAATCATTAGCGCGGCAGAGCATGCGCGTGCCTGGTTGTACTGCTTTTCGCTGTTCTTTATTGAATAGCGTAATTAGTATGGATTCCTGACGAGCGTTGATGAGTTGCTGAATTAGTTGCAAAGGATTGTTGATATCCTCAGGTGTAATGGGCTCTAGTAGGATATGTATAATCCCATTGCAGCCTAGTCCTACGCCCAATTGCGCATCGTCTTCATCGGTGGTATCATAGGTGACCAGCATGGGTTGCTGTTGCATGATGACCAACTGGGCTTTGCGTAGCGCGTCTCCTTCGAGGCATCCGCCGCTGATAGCGCCTGTAAGCGTACCGTTTTCCGTTACCAGCATTCTGGCGCCCGGTTGGCGGTAGGCAGAGCCATCCACATGCACTACTGTAGCCAGCGCCGTGCGGAGGCCCTGTTGTTGCGCGATGTCATACGCCTTCACAATATCTTCCAGCTCTTTTATCATAACATTAAATCAGCTTATCCGGAGTGATAGGCAGATCCCGCACCCTTTTGCCAGTGGCATTATAAACCGCATTGGAAACAGCCGCAGCAAAGCCAATCAGCGCAATTTCGCCCATTCCTTTGGAGCCCATCGGGTTGATGTAAGGATCTTTTTTATTGATGAATAGAATATCTGTTGGTGGTGTATCAGCGTGTACAGGTACGTGATAGTCGCCAAAGTTATTATTGGCGAATCTGCCGAAACGATGATCCAGTAAGGCTTCTTCCGTAAGCGCCATACCAATGCCGCCTACTACGCCGCCTATCATCTGAC
Source organism: Chitinophaga sp. (assembly GCF_019236475.1). Taxonomy (GTDB): domain Bacteria; phylum Bacteroidota; class Bacteroidia; order Chitinophagales; family Chitinophagaceae; genus Chitinophaga. Next base: position 441,780 of record NZ_JAFAIX010000005.1, on the reverse strand, counting down.
TGGTAGCGGTTTTCGTATTGACGATGGTACCGCTGTCGGCCACAGATACCACATGTTTTATTCTCACAACGCCTGTAGATGCGTGCACCTGTACTTTCGCGAAATGCACAGAAAAGGAATACATCGAGTATTTCTTTCTTTCATCGCCGGCTTTGGAAGTAGTGGTCACCTGTAATACAGGCGTGTTGGACTTTTGCAGGATGTCAGCTAATGAGATCTCCATTTTACCGGCGTCGCCGGCGGTGATGAGGTAACCGTTTTCGAATTTGGAGTTTTCTGGCGTACTATTTTTGAAGGCAGGAATATGTGCCACTGCCAGTTCCAGCAGTTTCGCTTTTAGTTCTTGGCAAACGTCGTGTACTGCGCTTCCAACGGTGGATACAGTAGCGGAGCCTCCTTGTTCAGGTGCATCTGGAAAAGTAGATTCACCTAGTTGAAATTTGATATTGTTGGTGGAGATGCCAGTCGCATCGGCTGCAATTTGTACCATCGCAGTAGCGGTACCGGGGCCAATATCTGTAGTGGCGCTTTGTACCACCAAAGAACCATCTGGCTTAAAGATAGCGCCGGCGCTGGCTTTCCCGCGATGAGCGCCAAATACTCCTGTGCTGACGCCATAACCGACGAACCAATCGCCTTCTTTGAGGGCACGTGGTGTGGCAGGTCTGTTGGTCCAGCCTATTTTTGCTGCTCCCATTTCATAAGCTTCCCGCAGGTAGTTACTAGAGAAAGGAAGATTTTTTTCAGGATCAGTTTCCGCATAGTTTTTTACCCGAAGTGCGAGCGGGTCCATGCCTAGTTTGTAGGAAAGCTCATCTAGGGCCGATTCTAGAGCGAAAGCGCCAGTGGCTTCACCGGGGCCACGCATCCAGATGGGCGTGCATACATTGATAGGCACTATTTTATAGCGTGTATTCACATTCGGACAAGCATACATAAAGCGACTCATACTTGTAATCGCCTCTGTGAAATCTTCGTACGTAGAAGTAGTGGCAATCGCCTCGTGGGTGATGCCTACTAGTTGTCCGTCTGGTGTAGCACCGATACCGATTTTCTGATCCGCCGCTGGGCGATGGCCTACCATGGTGAACATCTGATCTCTACTGATTACCAGTTTCACAGGTTTGCCAACTTTCTTTGCTGCAATGATAGTAGCAATTTCGTGTGGCCATATCCGTAGTGCCATACCGAAACCGCCGCCTACAAAAGGAGAGTGGACCACAATATTCTGATCGGGGATCTGAAATATTTCGCGCAGGGCTACTTGACTGGCTTTTACTCCTTGTGTTTTGGACCAGATGGTCAGGTTGTCTGGGCCATCCCATTTAGCGATGATGCCTGCCAGTTCCATTGGATTATGTACTTCAATGGGAGTGCTGTAGCTGGCTTCCACTTGTACCGGTGCTGTTTTCCAGGCATCGGTTGTACCGCGTACATAATCTTTCATGCGGTCTGTCTGATAAGCGGCTTTATTGTTGGCGCGCATATCTGTTTGATGTACTTCTTGCTCGTATTGTACCTTCACCAGGGAAGCAGCGTATACGGCTCTTTCCATGGTATTGGCCACTACTATAGCCACGGGTTGGCCATTGGCATAAACGCGATCATCAGCGAAGATGCGGAGCTGGCGTCGGGCTTTGCCATCGGGTTGTTTGAAACCTGGAGCGGGTGGGGTATTCAGGTGCGATACCACGTCCAATACGCCTGGAGCGCGGAGGGCTGCTTTCGTATCTATGTCTTTGATGCGGCCATTGGCGATGGTACTACAAACTAAACAAGCATGCTGTAGATCGTCCATATGATTATCCGCGAAGTATTTAGCGCCGCCGGTCACTTTCAGCTTGCCGTCCACGCGGTCCAGCGGTTTGCCTACATTTTTATCCTGTCTCATACCGATGCTGCTTTTAATAGTGCAGTGACAATACTATTAGGCGCCATCTGCAGTTTGAAGGAATTGTGTTCATATGCCTTAGCATTTTCCATTGCTACGTTGGCGGCTGCACGAAAATTTTCTTCCGTTGCAGTTTTGCCGATGAGGGATTTTTCCGCAGCGGTGAGTCGCCATGGTTTATGTGCCACCCCGCCCATGGCGAGCCTGGCAGATTTAATGACATTCCCCTCTAGTTCCAATGCGGCTGCTACGGATACCAGTGCAAACGCATAGGAGGCGCGATCTCTGACCTTCAGGTAGTAAATATTTTTCGTGTAGGGATTATTGGGAACTTCCACAGCGGTGATCAGTTCACCTTTGCCGAGGGTATTATCTTTTTCAGGCGTATCGCCGGGAAGGCGGTGGAAATCTGCGAAAGGAATTTTTCTGTCTCCTTTCGGGCCGGTTACCAATACTACTGCATCGAGAGCTACGAGTGCCACGCACATATCGCTGGGATGTACCGCGATACATTTATCGCTGGCGCCGAAAATAGCATGCATGCGGTTAATGCCACCGATAGCGCCGCATCCGGAGCCAGGTTGGCGTTTATTACATGGCATGGCAGTATCGTAGAAGTAAGAGCAGCGGGTGCGTTGCATCATGTTACCGCCTACCGTAGCCATATTGCGCAATTGCTGGGAGGCCCCTGCTAGCAATGCCTGCGAGAGCAGTGGGAACTGTGCTTTCACTTGACTATCGGCGGCTACGGTACTGTTGAGTGCGAGTGCGCCGATATGCAATTTATCTTTACTGAGCTGAATATCTTTCAGTGGGAGATTATTGATGTCTACCAGTTTTTCTGGTTGCATCACACCGTTTTTCATGAGGTCCAGAAGGTTGGTGCCACCGGCAATGAAGCGGGCATTGTCATCTTTGGAAACGGCGTCTATGGCTGCTTTAGGGCTTCCTGCCCTTACGAATGAAAATGGATTCATACCTGTTGCCCTCCCTGTTTTACTTCCATCACTGCGCTGACGATATTGTCGTAAGCGCCACAGCGACAGATATTACCACTCATGAATTCGCGTATTTCTTCCGGGGAGTTGGCATGTCCTTCCCGGATGCAGGCCACTGCCGACATGATTTGTCCGGGTGTGCAATAACCGCACTGGAAGCCATCATGCTTGATGAAAGCCTGTTGCATAGGATGTAATTCTTCTCCGTTTGCCAGGCCTTCTATGGTAGTGATTTTCTTCCCTTCTTGCATGACTGCGAGGGTCAGGCAGGAATTAACCCGCATCCCGTTGACATGAACGGTGCAAGCGCCGCATTGGCCATGGTCGCAGCCTTTCTTGGTGCCGGTAAGGGCTAGTTGTTCCCGAAGAAGATCCAGTAGGGTAGTCCGTGGTTCTACGGATAGCTGGTGTTTTTTCCCATTGATCTCCATACTCACGGGTACTTTTTCAAAGAGTGCGGCGATGGCTTCATCTTTTTCCGCTGCTTTGAGTACGATAGGAGGAGTCAGTGCAAGCGCCATCATAGCGGAGGACTGCTTGAGGAAACCGCGGCGGGTTTCATGGAGTGGTTTGTGTGTTGGTTGTTTTTCGCTGTGGTCTTGTGACATACACAAGTATTTTGTACCCGCGAAAATTAGCTAAAAAAAACGGTTATTTCCGCATTTTTTGAAGAGCGGAAACAACCGTTAGTAAAAGGTTTTGTGGTTATCAGTAGCCTGCCTCGCGGAGGTGTTGCAGCCACTGCTGCCCGAATTCATTGGAAGGTTCCAGTTGCAGCAGCTTTTCAAAGGAGGCTTTGGACTCCTTGAACTGATCCATATGGTAGAAGAGAATAGCTCTGTTTAGGTGTACATATGGATTGCTTGGTGCGATCAGCATGGCTTCGTCGTAGGCTTCCATTGCTTCCGGATACTTTTCTTGTAGCATGAGAACGGAGCCTTTGTTCATCAGCAAACTAGGATCGTTGGGCGCTTGTTCCAGGCCTTTGTTGGCATATTGGAGGGCTGCTTCCAGTCGCATTTCCACGCTTTTACGGATATCCGCATTTTCGCCATTGTCTTCCATAAACTGGATAGAATGCGTCACTGATTCCATGAGGGTCACTACTTGCTGTCCATACCAGGTCGCGCTTTTCTCTACTTCCTGTGTGAAAGGAATCGCATCGAGGTCTAGTTCCTCTGTCACTTCTGGTGCAGTAGGCATCCACTGACGAGCTGGTTCATACCACCATTCGCAGAATTCGCCCAGTTCTCCGCCGTGAGGGATATCTTCCACGTAAGGGAGGCCTTCTTGTGGAATAGCATTTTTGCTGAGGATAATCTGGAAAATAGTTTGCAGGTCCTGCTTCTGGATTGGAATACCATCTTGTTCTGCCTGCATCACCATATACGGCAATAGCAGGTACCACAGGCTCAACAGATCGATGAAATCCTGTTTGGCAGCATATTCCACGATGGTCAGTGCCAGGTGGAAGAAGCCCATTGGTTCAGGAGCTGCAGCATCTTTGCCCGTAATAGTGCCGTTTGCCGCCATCGAAGACCACAGCAGGGAACCTGCATCGCAATACAACAGGTATTGTTGGGTGGTATGGTCAAAGTTAGCATATCCTGCTACTGGATTGGACGTAGCGTCCCATTCCTTACCAGGATTGGCATAGATGAAGCTGAATTTCTGATCTCCTGCTAGTTGATCAAAGTAGCGCTGGTGCTGGAGGTAAGCAGGATGAGCAGTGATCGGAAAAGTATATACGTAGTGATGTTTAATCAGTGTATCCATTACCCGGAAATGGGTAAAGCCAGTATCAAAGCTATCTTGGAGCTGATACAGGTTGAAGAAGAGGCTTCTGTAGTCAGCCTGGGTATCCTGACTGTTGTCGAGGCAGAGAATGGATAACTCTACCAGTGATTCAATTTCGTGCATCGCCATAGTTACTGCATTATTTTGCAGCAAAACTAGGGTATTTCCACCTTTTCTGTAGTGAGGAGAAGAATAAGCCTACGGCAGACACGTGTCTGCCGTAGGCTAAAAATTTATTTCAACAATGTGTTTCTAACGTACTTATAGCTGTTGGTGATACTTTGGAAAGGTTCCGTAACAATTCTGTCCTGTTCCACATACAAGTGTTTCACGCCTGCTGCTGGCGCTTTGGCCAGAATGCGTTTGAAGTCCACCGCGCCGGTGCCTACATCCGCAAAGGAAGCCATAGACAGCAGTTCCATTGCTTTTTTGTTTGCATTTTCGGGAGACACAAGTACCTCTTGTTTGGCTTTGTCAATATCTTTTACGTGCAGTGCAAAGAATCTACCAGGCGCTTGTGCAAATAATTTCACGGGATCAAAACCGGATTTGATGGCCCAGAAGCAATCGAGCTCAAAGAAAACGGAGGATTTGTCCGTGTTTTTCAACATCACCTCATAGCCTGTACCAGTAGCATCTGTCAGCGGTTTGAACTCCCAGAAGTGGTTGTGGTAGGCCACATGCAGTCCTGATTTCTTACAGTATTCAGCCGCCTTATTCAGTTGATCAGAAACAAATTTGTAGTAATCAGCCGTAGCGGGTGCATCCCATTCGGGGAAAGGCAATGCAGGCACCACGAAATATTTCTGACCTAGTTCTGCTGCGTATTCTACTTGTGCTTTCAGCTCATCGTCTTTTTCATTTCCTTTCGTGAGGAAGTGATTGAGGCCATAATGGCCACTAGGAGAAACGATGTTCAGGCTTTTCAGCAGTGCTTTCAGTTCTTTCACTGGGAGACCCCAGAATTTACCAGGATCGCCAGGCTGATAGCCGTAATAAGTTTCTACTTCCTGGTAGCCGATTTTAGCAATACGGGTGAGTGTTTCCTTTGCATTTTTGTCCAACTGATCGCGCATGGTATACAGTTGGATGCCTATCTTTTTAGGCAGGCCATTCTCTTTAGCGAAAGCGGAAAGTCCGCCGGGTAACATCATTCCAGCCGCGATCATACTCGCCTGCTGAAGAAAAGAACGTCTTGAAGTACTCATATGAAGAACATTAAAACTAACGTGGAGATATGTCGGGATGAAAATAATAAAACGAAATTGATTGCAATGAAAAATTATTGCATGGAGCAATAAATTATGAACATATTGCGTATTTATACAATGTAAAATCACCTACAACAAGCGCATGAAAAATCTGTTTTTATCATCTTGTATCTTGTTACTGCTGTCTGCTTGCAGTAAGTCGTCTTCCAATTCCAGCAATAGCGGGCCTCAATTGGTTTTTAAGTTTCATTTTGATTCCACGCAAGTGCGATTGGGAAATACGGGTCAACCGGTAGCTATTCCTGCGGGCAATGCCGGGCAGCACCCTATATTTCGGAAGATGAGTTCTCATTACTTGGAGTTGGCGCCAACCGCCACTACCATGCTGGGCAAGGGTGCTATCTTGTACCGTGCGCCTGAAACTACTGCTGGCGGTGAATCTGCGATAGATTTTAATAAATCCACCGCAGTGGGAGAAGGGGAAACTTTCTTTAGTATGCCGTTGAACCAGGTTCCTGCTGGTAGTTATGAGTGGTTGCGCTTATCCTTGGCTTTTCAGCAATATGACGTGAGCTTTCATGTGGATACGGTGATTAGTGGATTCCCTATTAAGGGCGATTATACCGGTACTGTAGCCTCTTTTATTGGTTTTAATACGTATCTGCAAGATTACTTGGTGAAAACGAAAACCGTTACTGTAAATGGCAATCGTAAGCAAGGATATTGGGCGTTTGAATCTGCGTTGGCAGGGCAGGCCAATGTGGTATCTGGGCAGGCGCCAGCAGGTGCTACCACCGTGGTGAATCCGTTGTTCGCTACTTCGCCCGTACCGGCTGGGTCTTGTGTGGTGACCGCTGCATTTGCGCCAGGGAAGTTGGTGATCACTGGTCAGGAGCAAAAGGATATAGTCGTAACCGTTAGTTTGTCTGTGAATAAGAGTTTTGAATGGGTAGACGATAACCAGGATGGAAAATGGGAACCTTTGAGTGGAGAGAAAGTGGTGGATATGGGCATTCGCGGCATGATTCCTCGTATAGTCAACTGATAAATGAACACCATTGCCTATTCCCTGCTGCAGCGGAACTGCAGTAGGGAATAGTACATTCATCTTCACTTAAATCAGTGACGGATGAAGTTTTTTTCCCGACGCAAGCCCACCACGAATGCTGAAAAGAAAAAGAAATCACTGCTCAGGGAATGGATAGATGCAATTGTTTTTGCAGTTGTTGTGGCCACCCTTATCAGAACCTTTCTATTTGAAGCATTTGTTATCCCCACTCCCTCCATGGAGCAGACGTTATTAGTGAACGATTATATTTTTGTTAGTAAAGTTAGTTATGGTCCAAGAATTCCCATTACCCCATTGGCCATTCCTTTTACGAATTCAACACTGCCTTTTTTAACTGGTGTAAAGCCATACTCCACTGCGGTACAATGGCCTTATATGCGACTCCCAGGCTTTGGTAAACCCAAGCGATACGATGTCATTGTTTTTAATCTTCCTGCGGGAGATACTGTGGTGACGGATAAACATGGAGAAGAGTTGAATGCATACCAGGTGGGTTCCATTGATGGTTATCCTCCTCCAGATATACGCCCAGTAGATAAAAGAGCTACTTGGATCAAACGTTGTATAGGATTGCCTGGAGATACCGTTACTATTAAGAATGGTGAGGTATCTGTAAATGGACAGTTACAAATCTTGCCGCCTGAATCGGAAATGAAATACATTATCACGGATAATACCTGTAAAACTTTGCCCTCCTCCTTGCGTAAGGAATTGCGGATTGACAGTAATTTTTACCAGTATTATCGGGATTCTACCAAAACTAGATATAACCTAACAGTTGTAGCCCGTGAAAAATTGCGGAAGCTGGGTTATCAAGTGGAATTGGATTCCGCTACAGAAAAGGATAAAAGGATGTATCCTTATGATACGATGTATGCCTGGAACCGGGATAATTTCGGCCCTATTTATGTGCCAAAGAAAGGTGATGTGGTGCAGTTGACCAGGGAAAACATCGGGCTATATATACGGATTATCGGCACTTATGAGGGCAATAAGCTGGATACGACGAATGGTAGGATATTGATAAATGGCGTGCCCGCGTCTTCCTATACCTTTAAAATGAATTATTACTGGATGATGGGAGATAACAGGCATTATTCTGATGACTCCCGTTATTGGGGATTTCTGCCGGAAAATCATATTGTGGGTAAGGCTACCATGGTGTGGCTAAGCGTAGGTTCCGGCAATATAAGATGGCGAAGGATGTTTCATTTTATTAATTAGAAGCTGTATTAGAAGAATGGATTGACGTCTGCGGTGTCAATCCATTCTTCTGATTTTTTTCGTCGTCCCTGCCCAGCGGGCAGGGACGACAGGCAGAAAAGTTTTTCCCTATTTATTGCTTTCGCGCACGTGCTGTAATAGTCCGTCAAGTGCTTGTCTGTTCAAGAGTTTACCTTTTACCACTACTGCATTTATTTTTTGTGTATTGGTGATATCCTCTAGTGGGTTGGCATTCAGTAAAAGAATGTCGGCCTTTTTTCCGGTAGCGATAGCGCCATAATTTGTTTTATGCAGGAATGCAGGAGAATTGATGACAGAAGCCTGTAGGGCCTGTAAAGGCGTGATATGGCCAAATTGTACCATCAGTGCCAGTTCCTGGTGCAAACCAATTCCCGGATAGTCGTACGAGTTAAGATAACCCGCATCTGTACCTGCCATAATTTTCACGCCCGCTTTTTCCAGCAATGGCAGAATAGCAGCAGTTTTAGCAAAAACTTCTTTACGCCATGCGATAGCAGCACTATCATCTTGCATGGTGCGGTTTACACGCCATTCATAAGTACCTTGGATACCTTTACCAATGTATTGTAGGTAAGGATCGTGTTTATGATCATCTTTATCCAGGTAAGCGAGCAGGTGAGGGAGTGTAAGCGTTGGCGTTACTGCGGTACCGCGGGCAGCCATCATCCTGTATGTTTTCATGGCTGCGGCAGTATCGAAGTGCGACATGATATACTTATTGATATCGCGTCCTTTCAATTCGCCTTTTGCAATCATCTGGGATAAGGCGGCTTCATCTTTCACGCCTGCTTTCCACGCATATCCAAGATGTTCCACTGCGCTCAATCCTGCTGCTGTAACCTGGTCCATTGTGAGTGTATATGGAATATGGGCAGACACGGCCCATCCGCGTTTGCGGGCTTCCCGCAACGCTTCGAGATACAGATCGTTTTTGAGAGTATTGTCTGTAACTTTTATGAAATCTACTTTAATGCGTTGAAGTGAGTCCAACGCTTTCTGTAATTCCGCACTGGTACCTATTTCTAGGTCGTTTAACCAGATGGATTTATATCCTTCCAGTTTAGGACCCGAGGTGAAAATAGTGGGTCCTTGTAGGGTACCATTGTTCACTTCTCCTCTCCATTTAATTACCAGGTCGCTGATATCAGCGGAGCAATCACGCACCGTGGTGATACCATGCGCCAGGTAGAGGGGGAGGAAGTTTTTATTTTCATTTGCGAGGGTATCGCCGCCACCGAAGTGCATATGCATGTCCCATAACCCGGGCATCGCGTATTTGCCCGCAGCATCATAAGTTTCGCTGGCTTTGAATTTATTCGCTTTGTTATCGTCTGTGACAGCGATAATACTATCATGGCGCACCACGATAGCTTGACCGGCTTTGATTTTCCCAGTGGCCACATCGATTACCTTCGCATTGCGGATAATCAGGTCGGCTTGTTGGCTGAAAGCGCTGAAGCTGCCCATCATAGCGATAGAGGCCAGCAGAATTTTTTTCATCATTGTAGGCTGCGTTGTTTTATGTTGATGATAAATGCGGTCAGGATGAATGCGCCCCCCAGGAGGCATACGGCTATCCAGCCACCTTCACCCCATGCTATGGCACCTAATAGGGAGCCCATTGAGCCGCCGGCAAAGGAACTGGAAATATATACGGTATTGAGTCGGCTACGCGCTTCCGGGCGCAGGGCAAATACTTTCGATTGGTTAGAGATATGCGTTACCTGCATCCCTACATCCAATAGAATGACACCTGCAATGAGCCCTATCAGCGAAGCCGCAGAGAATCCCATGATAATATACGCTCCTAATGCGGCAATGATCCCTAGTCGGATGGTAAATTGTGGCCCTTTTGTATCTGTAGATTTTCCTGCAATTGGCGCTGCGAGTGCACCACAAGCCCCGATCACACCAAATAAACCTACTACATCACTTTTGAAGAAGAAAGGACTTCCTTCCAGGAGGAATACCAGGGTTGTCCAGAATACGCTGAATGCCCCGAACATACAGAAGCCCGTGAAAGCTGCTTGTCGCAGTGCAGGTAATTCCCTGATTAAAGTAACCAATGATTTCATCAAGCTACCATAGCTCCCCATAAAAGAAGGAGGATTTTTAGGCAATTTTGCCGCTAGGATCAGCATTAATATCACCATGGATACGCCACCTATGATAAACACGGCTCTCCAGCCTAGATGGGCGCCAATAAAGCCGCTGAGGGTGCGGGATAAGAGGATACCGATCAGCAATCCACTCATGACTTTACCTACAATACGGCCTCTTGACTCCTCTGGGGCCAGCGTAGCGGCCATGGGCAGTAATAGTTGTGGTACTGCGGAGAAGAATCCGATGAGGAAACTAGCTGCGATCATCATCGCGAAATTGGCCGCAGCGGCGGCGAGGAACATACATATAGCAGCACCTGCGATCTTTATCAGGATGAGTTTTCGTCTTTCTGTTTTATCGCCTAAAGGAACGATAAATAATAAGCCCAAGGTATATCCTACCTGGGTAATAGTAGCAATGATACTTACTTGGCCAGAAGTTAGACCAAAGGTCTCTGCAATTTGTACCAGCAGGGGTTGGTTATAGTAAATATTGGCCACTACCAATCCACACGTAATGGCCATCAGCATTACAAGTCCCTGGCTGAGCGCCGTGGTAGGGGCTTTTATACGTTTGTCCATTAATACATTTTCCATCATACCTACAAAGGTAACAGGAGCTTAGGGCGGAAAATGGTACTCATTATAACATTGCGGGTACTTTTTATTTTTTGCGGCGGAACTCCAGGGGCGTTTGTTCCGTGTATTTTCGGAAGAAGCGGGAGAAGTAGGAGCTGTCTTTAAAGCCCAGTGAATACGCGATTTCGCGGATGTCCATGGTGGTGAGGGAGAGCATGCGTTTTGCTTCGAGGAGTATGCGTTCGCGGATATATTCCCCTGCGGTACGACCTGTTTCCCGGCTACATACCTGGTTTAGATAACTGGGAGTGATATGGAGTTTGTCGGCATAAAATTGCACCCCTGCTTCTTGGGTATAATGTCTTTCCAGCATCTGCAAAAATTTGTTTATCAGGTGATTGCTGGTGCTGTGGCTAATTTCAGGATGTGCGGCCGTATACCATCGTTGGAGGAGGAATAGTACCACCTGTAAACGATGATGTAAAATACTGCTGTGAAGGAGCTGGTGTTGGGCCATTTCCTCATGCATGAGATGCAGCTCGTGTTGTAATTGTTTTAGTTGTGTAGGGGTGAGTTGTAGTACAGGAATCGTATTGGGTGTGAAGAAGGGCCACAGCGGTCCTTTCTGAGCGAGGAAAGCAGGAGAAAACATCACCTGGTAGCCATGCGTATCTGCGGAGATATCCCATTGATGGGCTTGGCCTGGTGCGAGGAAAAAGATACTGCGATGCTGTACGGTGTAGTCTTCAAAATCGATGGTATGTGTGCCCGATCCTTTTTCTATCAGCAGCAGCATGTAGAAGTCATGCTTATGCGGTTCCGCTATCACTGTGGTGTTGATAGGCGCATGATGAATGATTTTGAAATCTTCCGCTCTATAGGGAAGATCAAATATCTTTTCTATACCAAAAACGGGCAATTTCATACGCTATAAAGGTAGTACAATGATTTGTGCAAATTATAGGTGAAAGTGACTAATTTTGTGCTTGTTATGCCACTCGTGAACCATTCAGATTATGAGGCGCCCATTTTTATGCGCAATCGTCATTTACTGACGATTTATCCCACCTTGTTTAGGAAAATAGCCCCTGCAGCTTATAGAAGAGAACGTATACCCACCGCCGACAACGATTTCCTGGACCTGGATTTCAGTGAAAAAGGAAATGACAAGGTGGTGATCATCTTGCATGGATTGGAAGGGGATGCTTCCCGGAAGTATGTATTGGGAATGGTACACGTATTCAATGCCGCAGGATATGATACCGTTTCCATGAATTTCCGTGGTTGTAGTGGGGAGCCTAATCAGGCATTGCGTTTTTATCATAGTGGCGAGACAGGTGACTTGGACATTGTTGTCCGTTATATCACTTCCTTGAAACGCTATTCCTCCATACATCTGGTAGGATTTTCCCTTGGAGGGAATGTTACACTGAAATATGTGGGAGAGCAGGGAGATCAGATTAATCCGTTGGTTCGTTCTGCGGTGGCTATCTCTGTGCCTTGTGACTTGGCCAGCAGTTCACTGGAATTAGCTAAAGGGCATAACAGCATTTACATGAACCGGTTTATCCGCAGTTTAGGGCAGAAGCTGAAAGATAAGCAGTTGCGGTATCCGGAGGCGATTGATCTCACCGATTATCATAAAATTCGCAATTTCAGACAGTTCGATGATCGCTATACCGCGCCTATGCATGGTTTTAAAGATGCGGTGACCTATTGGAGGGAATGTAGTTCCCTGCATTACTTGAAAAATATAAGTATTCCTGCCTTACTCATCAATGCGCAGGATGATCCCTTTTTAAGTAAGGAGTGTTTCCCGTATGATATCGCCGCTGCACATCCTCATTTGTATTTGGAAACTCCTCGTACAGGCGGACATGTAGGCTTTCTGGGCTTTAAAGATCCCGTATATTGGTCTGAGAAACGCGCATTGGCATTTACCGCTGGTATTTGTTGATGGTGTAAAAAATACATTTAATAGGGATCGTGTCTCCCAAACCTATTCAACTGCAAGCGTTTGTTAAAAACAGCTTGTAGTTTTAACAGTTTTTTATAATTTACGTCCAGCCTTTAGCATCTATTTCTTATTACTATGGAGCGTATGCCATCCGAAGAGGAAGTGTTATACAGGATGCGTGATGGAGATGAATCTGCCTTTTCAAGTATTTATCGGCACTATCACCCTGGTTTGTATGTTTACTTGTTACGATTCTGTAAGGTCCCGTCGTTGGCGGAAGATCTAGTGCATGACGTGTTTCTAAAGGTTTGGGAAATACGTGAAAGAATTAACCCCCAGTTATCATTTAGCAGCTATCTGTACAGGATAGCTAGAAACCATGTATTAAAAACAATTCATAAGCTGGCAGATGACCATGCCCTCCGGACGCAATTGTTTATGCAATTGCAGGAGCGGGAGCACAGCAATGAAACCGATGTACTGTCGAAGGAATATAACCGTTTGTTCCAGGAAGCATTTGCCGGGCTAACGGCACAGCGTCAGAATGTGTTCCGCCTATGCAGGCAGGAAGGCAAGAGCTATGACGAAGCAGCGGCTATATTAGGCATTTCCAGGAATGCCGTCAAAAAGCATATGGTCATGAGTATGCGGTTCATTCAGGACTATATTTATCGTCATGGGGATATATTGATTGCCTCTTTTATGGTGGCGACTCTCATGCGCTAAAAAAATATTTTTAACAGGGGGTACCCTGTTTCTTCATTTCCGGATATTATAAACAGTGGCACTGCTAAAATGTGCCGAACACGTTAAATACGTTATGCATCACCCTGCATCTTATTATCAGCAACTTTTAACCAGATACCTGGATGGGAATTGTACGCCTGCAGAAGTCGAAGAACTGCTAGCATGGCTCAACACCCCCGAGGCGCGGCGTGCTGCGCTGACAACGATGCAGGAGGATTTTGAACGGAGTATGTCCACTCCCGTTAGTGTGCCGGAGGCGATGAGTAATCGCGTGGAAACGAGGTTGCTACAGGAAATAAGTAAAAATAAAGTGGTGCCTATGTATCAGCGGCGCCGCAATAAGTGGTTAGCGGCTGCTGCTGCCATGACTGCGCTGGTGGTATCAGCGGGATACTTCATAAAACATCATCGTGTGCAATCGGCTGCTGTGCAGCCTATCGTGCATGTAACAGATATTAAGCCGGGATCAGATAAGGCTATCCTGACCCTGGCCGATGGAACCCAGGTGACGCTGGATAGTGCAGGCCATCAGGTAATAGCACAGGGAGGTACACAGATTAAACAAAAGAATGGTCAGTTGCAATATGTGGCTGGCACCAATACTACACAGGCTGTAACTTATAATATGCTGCGTGTACCCCGCGGCGGACAATTCAAAGTAGTATTACCTGATGGCACTACCGTTTGGCTGAACGCCGCTTCTAGTTTGCGCTATCCTACCGCCTTTACGGGTAGTAACCGCATCGTGGAAATAGAAGGGCAGGCTTATTTTGAGGTAGCACAAAACAGTAATAAGCCCTTCATTGTACAGGCGGGAAAAACGACCATACAGGTGCTGGGTACCGGTTTTGATATTATGTCTTATCCCGATGAAAAAGAGCAGCGCACAACGTTGGTAGATGGCGCAGTGAAAGTGATCAGTGGAAAGACGGAAAAAATACTGAAGCCGGGGCAGCAGGTTGCTCTGGATAATGAAACCGGAGTTGCTACTGTACAAGATGCGGATGTACAGGGCGTTATCGCCTGGAAAACCGGCTTCTTTGAATTTGATAATGTGAGTCTGGCTACAGTGCTGCGTCAATTAGGACGCTGGTATGATCTGGACATCGACAATAGGTTTTTGCATAATAACAGCAGATTGGGAGGACGTATCAGCAGAAACCTTCCACTGTCAGAAATATTACCCATGCTGAAAAGTGCGGGAGCGGATTTTCATTTGAATGGACGAACGCTAACTGTGACTGCAGCAGAAAAATAGATATTACGAGATATAGAAATTATTAACTAAAACAACCAAAAAAAGGACAGCGTATAACCTAGGCCGTTATTCCACGTCGGCGATACCACGTTCACTATTAGTAACTGAAACAAAGAAAGCAAACACACAATGACAACCGAAACTAGCTAACAGTTTCCTTGTCCAAAAAAAACCGGAAGCGCTCGCAACACTCCCGGCAACATTTGGGCAGGTGAACTGAACAGAATCCCTTATCGAATCATATTCGTCAATTCCCAAACACTACAAAAGTATGCAATTTAACTTTAGTGGTATAGTTTCCTGCACCCGGAAATTTATATCTACAAAAACGTTCTGCGTTATGAAATTGACTGCCTTTTTGCTGCTTGCAGCATGCTTACATATTAGCGCAAAAGGATTGTCGCAGCAGATCACCCTCACGGAAAAAGGCGCCCCCCTGAAGAAAGTGCTCAGAGAGGTTGCCCGCCAAGCAGGAATATCTGTTGTATATGATGAAACTCAACTGGCTGCCACTAATCCAGTTACGATGTCCGTAAGAAATGTGACTGTCCAGGCAGCCTTGGATAAAGCCCTCGAAGGACAGCCATTATCCTATAAAGTGGATGGCTCCCGTATCACCTTGATAAAGTTGCCGCCTCCTGCCAATCTTTCCCAGGATTCCTCCTTTAATGTTAGTGGGAGAATACTGGATGAAAAAGGAGATCCCATTATCGGCGCTACCATCCGTATCCATGGGACCAGCACAGGCACCACTACAGATATCTCCGGGAAATTTTCCATTAAAGTACCTGGGCCCAAATCCCAGTTGGCTTTTTCTTTTATCGGCTATACTCAGCAGGTATTACAGGCGTCGACTAGTCCGATGACTGTAAAACTCGCCCTTGCTGCTACCTCTCTGACGGAAACGGTAGTCGTAGGTTATGGTATCCAGAAGAAAAGTGTTGTTACTGGATCTATCTCTTCTATCAAGTCCGCTGAATTTGAAAATCAGCCTGTAACCCGCGTTGAGCAAGTGTTACAAGGTCGTACCTCCGGTGTAACCGTAGTAGCGGCTTCCGGCCAGCCAGGTTCCGCTTCGGCTGTTCGTATCCGCGGTAATACCAGCTTCAATAACAACGATCCCCTCTGGGTAGTAGACGGCGTGGTAGTAGATAACGGTGGTATCAGTTACCTGAACCAGTCTGATATCGAATCCATTGAAGTACTGAAAGATGCGGCTTCTGCTGCGATCTACGGTACTCGCGCAGCTAATGGCGTTATCCTGGTAACCACCAAAAAAGGAAAAGCAGGCAAACTGTCTGTTAGCTATAATGGTTACCTCGGTACTTCCGCGCCTGCACGTAAGCTGAAAATGCTGAATGCCATGGAATACGCTACCCTCCGCAACGAGGCCCTCGTCGCCGACGGTAAAGCGCCTTTATATGCAGACCCTAAATCACTCGGTCAGGGTACTGATTGGCAGGCGCAGATCTTCAATAACCACGCTGCTCGCCAAAATCATGAAATAAGTTTGAGCGGCGGTAACGATAAATCTACTTTCTATACTTCCTTTGGTTTTATGAAACAGGAGGGTATCGTTGCTTCTGATATTTCTAACTATCAGCGTGCATCTTTCCGTACCAATTCTGCACATAAAATTGCTAAATGGCTGACTTTCGGTGAGAATATTGGCTATTCCTACGAGAAAACACTGAGTCTCGGTAATACGAACAGTGAGTTTGGCGGTCCGCTCAGCTCTGCTATCAACCTGGATCCTACCACTCCTGTGGTAGAAACAGATCCTGCAAAAGCTAACGCTGCTCCCTATACGAATAATGGTGGCGTAGGTATCTGGAGAGATGCCAACGGTAACCC
Source organism: Chitinophaga sp. (assembly GCF_019236475.1). Lineage (GTDB taxonomy): Bacteria > Bacteroidota > Bacteroidia > Chitinophagales > Chitinophagaceae > Chitinophaga. The sequence continues at coordinate 425,072 of NZ_JAFAIX010000005.1, read as the reverse complement.
TTATGGTATTTCTGGTGTAGTAGGACAAGAGATCACCAACCCATTGGCTTATATCAAATCAAGACTGGGTAACTACAACTGGGCACATAACCTGGTAGGTAATGCATACCTGGAAATGGAGCCTATCAAAGGTTTGAAAGTGCGCTCTAGTCTGGGTGGTAAGATTGCCTTCTACGGATCAGAAACATTTAGTCCTATTTCCTACCTGAACTCTTCTACTACTAACCCTCGTACTAACTTCGCGAGAGATCAGAATAACAGCCTTGCTTGGAACCTGGAGAATACGATCTCTTATTCCCGATTGATCGATGGTCACGACTTCACCATCCTCATTGGTCAGGGTGCTTACATGGACGGTCATACCGCCAATACCAACGTTGTCTATTACGATATCCCGGCAACTAATTTCAAGGATGCATCCCTCAACTATAACACCGCACAGGCCAATCGCCTGGCAAGTGGTAAAGACGGACAAGAACACCGAGTTTCCTCTCTCTTTGCTCGTTTGAACTATAACTATCGTGAGAAATATCTCTTCACCGCTATCGTGCGTAGAGATGGTTCTAGCAGATTTGGTCCTGAATTCAAATATGGTACTTTCCCTTCCGTATCTGGTGGTTGGGTACCTTCAAAAGAAATCTTCTGGCCTGAAAATAAAGTGGTTGACTTCCTGAAAATCCGTGGTGGATACGGAACAGTAGGTAATGACAACATTACAGACAATGGCTTCCTCTCCACTATTGGCGATGGTAGAAACTATACCCTCGGTTCAGATGGTAAAATCTGGGTGGGTAATAGCCCGAACGCCCCTGCCAATCCTGGTTTACATTGGGAAGAAACCCGTCAATCCAACATCGGTTTTGAAATGGCTTTCCTGCAACATTTCAACTTTGTGTTCGACTGGTTCAACAAGAAAACAGTAGGTATCCTGATGAATCCACGTGTACCTACTTACACCGGCGCATTCGGTAACCCTCCTGCCAACGTAGCAGATAACCAGAACCGAGGTATCGACCTGGAACTGGGCTATCATGGCAACATAGGCGCGGTGAAACTGAATGTAAACGCCAATGCTGCTTATGTGAAAAACACGGTGCTATACCTGGGCCCAGGTGTAAACTATATCACTACCAGCCAGCAAACTTTCCAAAGCAGTACTTATCCAATCACCCGTACAATCCTGGGTGAGGCGTTCAATGCCTTCTATGGCTTCAAAACAAACGGTATCTTCCAAACACAGGCAGATATAGATAACTACAAAGATGCGAAAGGAAATAAAATTCAGCCGAACGCCAAACCTGGTGATTTCCGTTGGGTAGATACCAATGGCGATGGCCAGATCACTGACGCAGACCGCCAGATCCTCGGTAATCCTACACCTACTTGGACCTACGGTATGAATATCTCTGCCACTTATAAAAACTTCGACCTGGCCCTGTTTGCACAAGGTGCTGGTGGAAATAAAATCTTCCAGGGACTCCGTCGTCTGGATATCTTGAACGCCAACTACCAGGTGAAAGCGCTGGGCCGCTGGACGGGTCCTGGTACTACAAACGACTATCCCCGCCTGATTGATTCAGATCCTAATCGCAACTTCTCCAATCCTTCTGATTTCTACCTGGAAGACGGCAGCTATGTACGTCTGAAAGTACTGCAGTTGGGATATACATTGTCTAACCAGATTATCAAACGCATCGGTGCCCAACGTGTACGGATATACGTAACTGGCGAAAACCTGTTTACGTTTACAAAATATACTGGCTTTGATCCGGAAATCGGTGGAACCATTTCCAGCATCGACCGTGGTATTTATCCACAGGCACGTTCTTACATGGTGGGACTGAATGTTACTTTCTGATAATTAAAACACCCGATGAGATGAAAAGAAATTTCTTTAAATATATCATGGCAGCAGCGGGAGGTTTTATCCTTCTTGCCGCATGCAGCAAGAGTTTTATCACCGTTGATCCAAAAGGAACTGCGGTAGAAAGCAATTACTACCGCAATCAGGCCGAAGCCTTTAACGGATTGATCTCGGTATACGATGTAGTAGGATGGCAAGGTAGCATGTACATTACCAAAGTAGGTATGGCCGATGCTGCCAGCGACGACCATTACGCTGGTGGTGGTGGCGCTACAGACGTAGCCGGATTACAGGTAATGTCCAACTACACGGTGGATGCAGCACAAGGACCTTCTGCAGAACTCTGGCAGAAAGGGTTTGCAGGCGTATTCCGCGCCAACCTGCTGCTCACAAAGTTGCCAGGCGCCACGATGGATGATAACCTAAAAAAACGCTATGCAGCAGAATGTAAACTGCTGCGCGCACACTTCTATTTTGATCTGATCAGATTATTTAAAAATGTTCCGCTCATCACGAAGCCACTGGCTAGCAGTGAAACCTATTCCGTGGTGCAGGCAGCGCCTGCGGATGTGTGGGCACAGATTGTAAAAGATCTCCAAGATGCGATTGCAGAGGGGCAACTGCCGGATAAAGTGGCTGGTGCAGAATTAGGTCGTGTTACAAAAGGGACTGCACACGCCTTGCTAGGTAAGGTATATCTCTGGCAACAGAAATATACAGAAGCCGCTGCTGAACTGGCAGAAGTAAATGGTGCTGATCCAGCAAGTGGAAGTGCTAAGTATGGTTATAGCCTGCTGAAAAACTTCGGCGATCTCTGGAAATCTGATAACGCTTCCAAATTCAACAGTGAATCTATTTTCGAGATTTCCTTCACTTCTTTGAGTGGCGGTACTTGGAACTGTGTTTCCTGTACAGAAGGAAACGTATTGAACATCATGGTAGGCCCACGTGGTTATAAACCTACTGCTGGCGCTCCTGATTATTATTCCGGTTGGAGCTTCCTGCCGGTTACACAGGACCTCTATGACCTGATGCATTACGATCCTCGCTTTAAATACACCATTGCAGACCTGGACAGCCTGGAAAAGAATGGTATCGCGAGATACGACAAAGGATATATGAACACTGGCTATTTCCTGGAGAAATTCGCTGCACGTACTTCTAATATCACTAAAGGTGGTGGTAACACAGAGCTGAACTTCGGACAAAATATGTACGAAATCCGCCTGGCAGATACTTACCTGATGGAAGCGGAAGCCCTGATTAAAGCAGGACAAGGGGGAGACGCGGGTTCACGCGCCTACAAACTGCTCAATGCAGTACGTGGCCGTGTAAAACTGCCTGAGATCTCCGCTACTTTCGATAACATCATGAAAGAAAGAAGAATGGAGCTAGCTGGGGAAGGCCAACGTTGGTTCGACCTGGTAAGAACCGGACTGGCGCCAACAGTGCTGGGAGCTAAAGGTTTCAAAGCCAACAGGAATGAAATCCTTCCTATTCCATTACAGGAATTGGAAAATACCAAGCTGGAACAGAATAAAGAATATGGTGGCACTAAATAATGTTGCCTGTTATCTTAAAATCGTATATCCATGAACGTTATAAATAGAAATATTTTTGCTACCGCGATGCTGGGTATGGCTTACCTGTCTGCCTGCACGCCGGAAAAAAGCAATAAAAAGCTGGATGCTATTCCTACTGCTTCCTTTACCGTGGCGCCAGTTGCCAATAACGGTAACCGTTTTGTAGTCACCAATACTACTCCAGGCGCATTCCTGTATACCTGGACAACCCCTGTAGGCGGCGCTTCCAGGCTAGCTTCCGATACTTTTACCTTCGGGCGCAAAGGGGACTATGATATCAAACTAGTAGCTTATAGCCAAGGCGGTTCCTCTACCACTACGAATAAAGTAACCGTAGCCAATAACCTGCCGCCAACCTTGGTACTCCAAGGGGCCGACTTAACCGCTCCAGGTGCAAATGCTTTTTGGAAGGTACTCAAAACGCCTGGTACGGCTACTGCGATCAACTTCTCCAATACAGGTGTGAATTTCGCTAGCACAGATACCAGTAATGGCGCTATCTACCAGAAAATAAAAATCAATTCCATGCGTGATTACTATGTGAATGTTTATGCACATGGTAATGGAATGGTAGGCGATTCTGCTTGGTTGGATGTATATCTTTCCAACAGTGAACCACTGACCAACTGGGATTATACCACTAATCTCTATGTATCATTGAATACACGAAAAGGCTGTGGTAACGCGGCTTTCAGCGGTAACCTCAATACCATTGCTTGCTTTGGCCCTGGTGCTGGTAAAAATGGCTTCATCACTTTCGGTTCTTCCGGTGATTACTACTTGGTGATCAAAGCGGGTTCCCGCGGTGGCGGCCCTAGTGGCAGTAACCTGGGTGCTGGCGGTGTTACAGTGGATAGTGTGAGTCTCTGGGAACAGATCAGATAATTTTATATCTTGAAAGGAGTAGTTACAGCGATGGCTGTAATTACTCCTTAGTACCTAAATAGTTGTTGTTATGAAACTGATTCCCAGCTTGTGCCTCCCACTGCTGCTGGCCGGGCATGCATGCCTGGCAAACAGCGATACCACTGCTCCCAAACCTATTGTAGATAAACACTGGACCTTCGAAAAAACGCCGGTATGGTCGGATGAATTCAACTATAAAGGATTGCCAGATTCCACTAAATGGGGATATGATATTGGCGGCAGAGGATGGGGAAATAATGAGCTGCAATATTATACGAATCAGGGTAATGCCATTGTAGAAAATGGTATGCTACGCATTATTGCAAAGAAGGAAACAAAAGAGAATCGGGAGTATACGTCTGCAAGGCTCGTCAGTAAAGGGAAAGGAGATTTCCTTTATGGCCGTTTTGAAATCAGGGCGAAGCTCCCTGCTGGCCGAGGTACCTGGCCTGCCATCTGGATGTTGCCCACCGACTGGGCCTACGGCGGATGGCCTAATTCCGGCGAAATAGATATCATGGAACATGTGGGATACGATCCTGGAAATGTGCATGTGAGTACCCATACCAAAGCGTATTATTTCAAAATCAATACGCAGAAAACAAGTATTACAAAGGTTGACAGCATCTACACGGCTTTTCATACTTATCGCCTGGATTGGACACCAGCCACTTTACGCGCTTACATTGATGATCAACAAGTATTCGAAATGCGCAATGAAGGAACCGGATTTACCGTGTGGCCGTTCGATAAAAGATTTCATCTACTGCTGAATATAGCGGTGGGCGGCGATTGGGGCGGACAGAAAGGAATAGACGATAGCATATTCCCTACCACCATGCTGGTAGATTATGTGCGTGTATACCGTATGATCGAGCAACCTTAATATCCACGAAATATGAAAACAAACAAGTATCTCCTTATATATTTTTTATCCCTGCTGCTGGTGGGAAACGTGTCGGCCCAAAAAAATAAACCCGCCATGGAGGCCTGGATTACTAATCCGGATCGCTCTGCATTGCTACAGCAGCAGCCATCGGTTGGTTTTGGTACTGCAAACAACGGTAGTCCTGTCATTACAGTAAATACAAAAGAAAAGTACCAAAGTATTGATGGTTTTGGTTTTACACTCACCGGTGGAAGCGCTACGCATATTCACCAAATGCCCGCTGCTGCACAGGATGCGTTGTTAAAGGAGCTTTTCCTGACAAAAGAAGCGGGGATTGGTATCAGTTATTTGCGGGTAAGTATTGGGGCGTCGGATCTGAGTGCGGAAGTCTTTACATATGATGATATTGCGGGAGACACGAGTCTGCAACACTTCTCGCTTTCCAAAGAAGCAGTGGACCTCATTCCTGTGTTGAAACGCATCCTCCAGTTAAATCCTCGTATTAAAATCCTGGGTTCCCCCTGGACAGCGCCCGCTTGGATGAAAACGAACAACTCGTTTATTGGTGGCAGTCTGAAACCAGAATACTACCGCACCTATGCACAATATTTTGTAAAATATATCCATGCCATGAAAGCGGCGGGTATTCCTATCGATGCTATCACTATACAGAATGAGCCTTTACATGGCGGCAATAATCCAAGTATGGTAATGCAGGCTGGCGAACAAGCCGCATTTATCAAAACCGCACTGGGACCAGCTTTTAAAGCAGCGGGTTTAAAAACAAAGATCATTCTCTACGATCATAACTGTGATAAACCGGAATATCCAATGAGTATCCTCGCGGATAAAGCGGCCTATCCTTATGTGGATGGATCTGCGTTTCACCTCTATGGTGGCACTATTGATGCCATGTCTAAAGTGCATGCTGCTTACCCAGCTAAGCATTTGTATTTCACGGAGCAATGGTCAGATGGGAAAGGGGATTTCGGTAAAGAACTAACGGGCAACACTACACGTTTAACGGTATGGGCTATACGCAATTGGAGCAGGAATGTGCTGCAATGGAACCTTGCCTCCAATCCCACACTGACGCCACATACAGACAAAGGTGGTTGTGGCCAATGCCTCGGCGCCGTTACCATTGATGGCAGTAACATTACGCGTAATTCCTCCTACTATGTAATCGGCCACGCTGCTAAGTTTGTAGCACCTGGGTCCGTTCGGGTGGCGTCTACCATTATTGCAAATCTGGATAATGTAGCATTCATCACCCCTTCCGGCAAAAAAGTATTGATCGTAGTAAACAATAACCCACAGGCACAGGAGTTTCAGGTAAACGACAACGGAAAACTGGCAGTAGCTAAGCTGGAGAGTCATGCCGTTGGTACCTATGTCTGGTAAACATATTTCAATAGATGAAAAGAATCATTACAAGTGCAATGCTGCTGGCCTTTAGCTTTAACAGTTACAGCCAACAACAAAAAATTACCGTTTATACAACGGCTGCAAATACAGACCTGCGGCTATCCCAGACAGGAACGTTGGCGTTCAAATCCATGCCGCAACCGCTGGAAACAGAGCCTTGCGTATTTGTAGATCCGAAGGTAAGCTTCCAAACCTTCACTGGTATTGGTGGCGCGCTGACAGATGCTTCCGCGGAAACATTCGCCAAACTGCCAAAAGCAAAGCAGGAAGAATTCCTACAAGCGTATTATAGTATATCTAACGGTATCGGTTATACGTTTGCACGTACCAATATCCAAAGTTGTGATTTCTCTAGCGATACTTATACTTACATCGAGGAACACGACAGTACCCTAAAAACCTTTAACATCAAACATGACTTGCAGTATAAAATACCTTTCATCAAAGCCGCTACACAGGCTGCAGGAGGGAAGCTGCCGTTGTTTATCAGTCCTTGGAGCCCGCCGGCATGGATGAAAGATAACAACGATATGCTGCATGGCGGTCATTTACTCCGCAAATATTACCAGGCATGGGCCAATCATTACATCAAATTTATCCGGGCTTATGAATCATTAGGCGTTCCTGTATGGGGCCTCAGTGTACAGAATGAACCGATGGCCAAACAAAAATGGGAATCTTGCATCTTCACCGCAGAAGAAGAACGCGATTTCATCAAAGGCTACCTGGGACCTACATTAGCAAAAGCAGGTATGTCCACTAAAAAATTACTGGCCTGGGATCATAACCGCGATCTCTTGTATCAGCGCGCCAGCACCTTGTTACAAGACAAAGAAACCGCTAAATACATCTGGGGTATTGGTTACCACTGGTACGAAACCTGGACTGGCAGCGATATGCAATTCCAGAACGAACGACTAGTCCAGCAAGCTTTCCCTCATATCAACCTCGTATTCACCGAAGGTTGCGTGGAGAAATTTGATTTCAATCGCCTGCATGATTGGGCGATCGGCGAACGTTACGGCTATTCCCTGGTGAATGATTTCAACAGTGGCACCGTTGCTTGGACCGACTGGAACGTACTCCTGGACGAGAACGGCGGCCCTAATCACGTGGGTAATTTCTGTTTCGCACCGGTGCATGCAGATACCAGAAGCGGAGAGTTGATTTATACCAATGCCTACTACTACCTGGGCCATTTCTCAAAATTCATTCGTCCGGGTGCTAAGAGGATTGTGAGTTCCAGTAGTCGCTCACCATTACAAACGACCGCCTTCCGCAACGCGGACGGCAAACTGGCGGTGGTGGTGCTGAATATGAGCGATCAAGAAATCCCTTATCACCTGTGGATAGCAGGTAAAGCGGCGGCCACTACTAGTCAGCCACATTCCATCAGTACGTTAATCATAGAATAGGCTAATATATAAGCATTTCATAACGAGTAGATGACTATATAAAGCCCTCCGTTTCGTCCGGAGGGCTTTTTGTATATTTGTAGTTATGGATATATTGAATTCTATAACCGCTTTTCAGTCTTCCCCTGAACTACGGGAGAAGCTCTACGAATACAGTGTGGTAAAGACTTTCAAAGAAGGGGATGTAATCCTAAATGAACAGTCGAATATCCGCGCTATTCCCATTGTTACGAAAGGGAGTATGCGGGTCATGCGCACGGACGATGATGGCAGGGAAATACTCTTGTATTATATCCGGGCAGGAGAAAGCTGCATCATGTCGTTTCTGGGAGGCATGCACCAAGAAGAAAGCAAGGTAAAAGCTGTAGTAGAAGAGGAAGCAGAGATTTATTTCCTTCCGATTGAAAAAGTGGGCCTATTCATCAAAGAATACCCTGAATGGTTGGATTACATTTTCCGTTTATATCATAAGCGCTTTGAAGAGCTGTTGGAAGTGGTGAACGCAGTGGCATTCCGCAAAGCGGATGAGCGCCTTTTGCAGCTATTGCAGAAAAAAGCGGAACTTACTGGCAGCAAGAAGCTCTTAGTAACGCACGAGCAGTTGGCCAATGAGCTGGGAACCGCCAGGGCTGTTGTGTCTAGGTTGTTGAAGCAATTGGAAGAAAATCAGGTCCTGAAACTGGGCAGAAATAAGATTGAGCTTATGTAACAAATGTCACAGTACAAGAAAATTTAATATAGGACCTTTGCTATATCAAAACTGGACATAACTATGCAAGTAGAACAAATTTATACCGGATGTTTAGCCCAAGGCGCTTATTATATTAGCTCTGCCGGAGAGGCAGCCATCATAGACCCATTGAGAGATACTGCTCCTTATTTGCAGCGTGCTGACAAAGATGGAGTTAAGATAAAATATATCTTCGAAACGCATTTTCATGCGGACTTCGTATCCGGTCACCTGGACCTTCAGCAGCAAACTGGTGCTCCTATCGTTTACGGACCAGGTGCCGATCCTGCCTTCGATGCGATTATTGCTACAGACGGTCAGGAATTCAAAATCGGTGATGTTACCATCAAAGTACTACATACACCTGGCCATACGCTGGAAAGCGTGACCTACCTGCTAAAAGATGAAACAGGAAAAGACTACGCTATTTTCAGTGGAGATACCCTGTTCCTTGGGGATGTAGGCCGCCCAGACCTGGCACAGAAAAAGGATGATATTACCAAAGAAGATCTTGCCGGTATGTTGTACGACAGTCTGAACAACAAAATTATGCCCCTCGCAGACGATGTAATCGTATATCCTGCGCACGGTGCTGGTTCTGCCTGCGGTAAGAATATGATGAAAGAAACAGTGGATACATTGGGCAACCAAAAGAAGCTCAATTATGCCCTGAATCAGCCCAATAAAGCGGCGTTCATCACAGCCGTGACGGATGGCCTGCTGCCACCGCCGGATTATTTCCCTGCCAACGTATTGATGAACAAGCAAGGGTATAAAAGTCTGGATGAAGTAATGGAACGCGGACTCATGGCCCTCACACCGGAAGCCTTTGAAATCGCTGCCAACGAAACCCGTGCCTTGATCTTGGATACCCGCGATAATGCGGCATTTACAGCAGGGTTTGTACCTAGGTCAGTGAATATCGGCCTCCGTGGCGATTTCGCACCGTGGGTAGGCGCGCTCGTAGGCGATGTTGCACAGCCATTGCTGTTGGTAAGTGAGCCTGGAACAGAATCAGAAGTGATAGAAAGATTGAGTCGCGTAGGTTTTGATAACGTAATCGGATATCTCGAAGGTGGATTTGAAAGTTGGAGAGACACGGGTAAAACTGTCGATACCATCCATCGCATCAGCGCAGATACATTTGCCACTAATCACAAAGAAGATGCAACGGTCATAGATATACGAAAAGCGTCTGAATATAGCGCAGAACACGTCAAAGATGCCTATAGCAGACCGCTTGCAGATATCAGCACTTGGCTGAAAGAAGTGGGCGATAAAAATGAACATTTCTATATTCACTGTGCTGGCGGTTACAGAAGCAGCATTGCTGCTAGTATCTTGCAAATGCATGGTTACCGGAACTTCTCTGAAATAGCCGGTGGATTTAACGCTATTGCTAAAACAACTGTACCTGTTACAGACTTCGTATGCCAATCAAGAACATTTAAAAATTAATAATGGAACAACTGAGCGCAATGCTCCGTCAGCCCTGGCCATGGTATGTGGCTGGACCGCTGATTGGGTTAAATGTACCTTTACTTTTAATTATCGGTAACAAAACATTTGGTATCTCTTCATCACTGCGACATGTATGCGCGGCATGCATGCCGGCGAGGATACCATTTTTCAACTATAACTGGAAACAGGAGAAATGGAACTTAGTTTTTGCTTTAGGCATATTACTAGGGGGATTTATAGCGATGGAATTCCTGAGAGATAGTACAGCCGTAACTGTACATCCTCACCTGGTAAATGAATTAGCAGGTTATGGCATTCATGATTACTCTTCGTTGATACCCAAAGACCTCTTTACTTGGTCGCAACTATTAACGCCTAGAGGATTGATTATGATGGTGGGTGGCGGATTCCTCGTAGGGTTCGGAACCCGTTATGCTGGCGGATGTACAAGTGGCCATGCGATCATGGGGCTCTCCTCACTGCAATGGCCTTCCCTGGTAGCCACCTGTTGCTTTATGGTAGGCGGTTTCATCATGGCCAATTTAATTTTACCCATTATCTTATCAATTTAATTATTGCTATGCTGAAATATTTAATGGCAGGAATTGCCTTCGGAATAATATTAGTCAAGGCTGAACTGGTGAGCTGGTTCAGGATACAGGAGATGTTCAGACTGCAATCGTTTCACTTGTATGGGATCATTGGAAGTGCTGTACTGACAGGAATGATATCTATTTGGATTATTAAAAAGTTCGGTATCCGAACAATAAGTGGTGAAAAAATTAATATCCCAGATAAGAAATTTAATAAAGGAAATATCTATGGTGGATTAATATTTGGTTTAGGATGGGCACTTACGGGCGCATGCCCCGGGCCGTTATTGGCGCAGGCTGGCGGCGGAGCCACTGTCATAGCGGTTACTTTACTGAGTGCTGTAGCTGGGACATGGGTATATGGCCGGTTTAGAGAGCAACTGCCGCACTAATACAAAGGAACCGTCCTCCACTGGGGACGGTTTTTTTATGGCCTGCGTTTGATCCTGTCGAACTCAGGCCATTCAGTTTTAAAAAACGCTAACCTTTTTTGGGCTTCTACTGTTATTCCCTCGATATGTATTCCCCTATTTTTATCACCCTCAAAAATGGATGTTATGCCTTACTCTCCGATGTTAATCAAACCCTTTAAGGAAGAACTGACAGATATTGGTGTACAGGAACTGCTCACCGCTGCAGATGTAGACAAAGCAATGGGCCAGGATGGTACTACCCTGGTGGTTATCAACAGCGTTTGCGGTTGCGCCGCCGGTATTGCGCGTCCTGCTGTACGTAGACTCATTGAAGATGACTCCGTGAAAAAACCAGACCGTATCGTATCTGTTTTTGCAGGCCAGGACCTGGAAGCAACGGCACGATTCAGGGGCTATATTCCTGATATTCCACCTTCCTCACCTAGCTTCGCTTTTTTTAAAGATAAAGAACTGGTTTATTTCATTCCGAAGTACAGAATTGAAAGCAGAGACGCCCAATCCGTTGCGATGGACCTGCAATCTGTTTGCGAAGAATTCGCGATATAAGCATTTATACAAAAAGGTAATATCAAAAGTTAAATGAAAGCAGAAATCTCCTGCCTGTCGCCCCTGCCCAGCGGACAGGGGCGACAAAAAAAGCAAATGGAGTGATGTCGCAGACATCACTCCATTTGCTTTTTTAATACAGCTTGTTTTATTTCACTGCCAATACAGGCTTGACTTTCTCTACAATAATTTCTTTATTCACCCGAAGCGTAACTGTTTGTCGTACATCCGTAGCGGAGGAAGCGAGTTGTATGGTATATATACCGGGAGACACGATCCATGCGGACTTACTTTCATCAAACCAAGCCAGGTCCTGCGCGGTAATCCCTAGTTGCAAATTTTCCTTTTCCCCTGGTTGTAACAATTTGGTTTTTGCAAAAGCCTTCAATTCTTTTACCGGCCTTCCCGCTTTGATAACCGGCGGCTGTACATATAACTGTACTATCTCCTTACCAGCTTTTTTTCCACTATTCGTTACCGTTATACTCACTTTTACAGGTGCTACATAAGTAGGGCTGCTCAAACGTGCCTGGCTATACGAAAAAATAGTATAGGATAAACCATGACCAAAAGGATATGCTACTGGTATGTTTTTCGTGCTGTAATAACGGTATCCCACGTAGATATCTTCTGTGTAAGTAATCTCCGAAGGCTTGCCCATCAAGGGATTGGCGCCGGTATTATCTGCGCCTGGAATTTCTTTCCCAGGGAAATTATCTGCGGAAGGCACATCTTCGTAGCGAAGCGGGAAAGTGGCCGCCAGTTTCCCGGAAGGATTGACATTACCACTGAGTACATCTGCCATGCAGCTTCCACCTTCTTGTCCGGGTTGCCAGGCGAGGAGTATAGCATCTGCCATATCGCGCCAGTTGGCCGTTTCGATAACGCCGTCTATATTCAGGATAACGATTACTTTCTTCTGCTGTGCATGAAAAGCGCGACTGATACTTTCTATTAGCGTGAGTTCATCTTTTCTTACATTGAAATCCTGGATCTTCCTATCGGCGCCTTCGCCTGCATTGCGCCCCAGTGTGATAACTGCGGCGTCCATGTATTTAGCGAGTCTACTGATCGTTTCTGTATCTAGTTGTAATTCAGGAATCGCAGGAGGGGTACCGAAAAGAGAAAAGGTCTTAGGTTGTTGCGCTAACTGGCTGCTGATATATTTGCTGTATTCTGTTTGTAATCCGGCGTCCAATACAAAGCCGCCTTGCAGCATTGCTTTGTCCAGGTCCGTTACATAAGCTTTGAAAACGCCTCCACTGCCGGTTCCACCAGCAATAATCCGATAAGAGGTAACGCCGAATAAAGCGATTTTTCCAGGAGCTGCTATTGGCAATGCATTTTCATTTTTCAACAATACCATGCTCTCTGCTCCTGCCTTGCGGGCTAAAGCTGCGCTGGCAGCCAGATCTGGCTTATCGGTGTAAGGGTATTTTTTGAAGGTAGGCGATTGTAATACCAACTGTAGTATGCCCGCCACATTTTCATCCAATACCTGCATCGGAACAGTACCTTGTTTAACCGCTGCCAGCAAAGCATCCGACTGAGCGGCATATCCTGGCATCAACAAGTTGTTATAGGCGAGCATTTGTTTGGCAGGGTCTTTACCGCCATACCAATCCGTCATGACAATCCCTTTAAATTTCCATTCATCGCGCAATACGCCTTTCAGTAAACCGGGATATTGCGATACATAATTGCCGTTGATATAATTATAGGAAGACATGATGGTCCACGGTTTGGCAATTTTTACTGCCAACTGAAAACCACGCAGATAGATTTCTCGGAGGGCGCGTTCACTCACATGTGTATTCATCTGCATGCGATTGAACTCCTGATTATTGGCGGCAAAGTGTTTGACAGAAACCCCTACACCAGCGGATTGTACGCCACGAATCATAGCGGCAGAAACAAGTCCGGAGAGAACGGGATCTTCCGAATAATATTCAAAATTACGTCCCCCCAAGGGATTACGTTGTATGTTCATGCCAGGGGCCAGCAGTACATCTATGCCATATTCGAGGGCTTCATGGCCCATCGCTGTACCTACCTGCGTTACTAGCGCAGTATCCCAGGAGGAAGCCATCAAAGTGGCTACAGGAAAGGCGGTAGCATAATAGGTGCGCGTGGTGTCATGATGCCTGACAGGAGATATGCGTACACCGGCAGGGCCATCTGTAAAGGTGAGCGAAGGAATGCCCAATCTCGGAATGGCATGTGTTCTACCTGAAGCGCCAGGCACCTTTTCCGGCACTGCATCATCTGCAGGATAGCCAGGCGGTAAAATCCCCGGTGGCAGACCCTCTATATGGAGGCCCATGCCGGTAACAATACTGACCTTCTCTTCTACGGTCATGGCCGCGATCACCCGTGGAATACTTTGTTTGTCTGTAAGTCTGATATAATTGCGATCCTGTGCCATCGTATTTACTGCAAAAGTTAGCAGCATAGGGATGGACATGCATGGGAGTAACTTGTGTAGCATAGGGAACGTGATCTTCTTCCCTAATATACTTTTTTAAAATCAAATTTTCTAGTTCTTAATCAGATTTGGCAGTGGCAGTCCTTTCATGGCTGCGATCACATTTTCAGCCGCCAAACGAGACATGGCATTGCGTGTACCGATAGTGGCAGAACCGATATGCGGTAAAATAGCGACAGTAGGTAAACTCAACAACGGACTATCAGCACTCATGGGTTCCGGATTAGTTACATCCAAACCCGCTCCCCAAATAAGTCCTTCTTGTATGGCTTCATACAAATCTGTTTCGTTGTGAATGGCGCCCCTGGCGGTATTGATGAATATCGCACTAGGCTTCATTTTACGAAAAGTTTCTTTGGTAAAGGTGCCCCTGGTTTCCGCTGTCAGTGCCGTATGTACGCTGAGCACATCGCTCTGTGCTAGTAATTCATCGAAAGAAACATAACGTGCACCCAGTTCCTTTTCTGCTACCAGGTTACGACGGCGATTATTGTAAATCAACGGCATATCAAAAGCACGGGCACGTTTGGCGAGCACCGAACCAATCTGCCCCAATCCCCAGATGCCTAACGTCTTGCCTTCTAGGTCAATACCCAGATTGGCAGTAGGATCGGAGAATCCCCATTCCCGTTGTAAGATGCGTTGGTGCATAAAGAAAGCCTTTCTTGCCACTGCTTGCATCAGCAGGAAAGCTATATCAGCGGTGGATTTGCTGGGAATACCCGGTACATTTGTAACAGGAATACCTAGTTCTCGGGCTGCCGCCACATCGATGTTGTCATATCCGGCAGACATGAGCGCGATCAGTTTCAAGTGGGTACATTTCTCTAAAAATGGCCTTGACATGGCTTTTCCGCCGGCATAGTACAATACGTCATAATCCTGTAGTAGGGCCGCTAGTTCATCTGGCGATAGATTCCTTTTCTCTTTCCATTCAGTAACGTTGATGCCTGCACGCTCCAGCAGGATACGGCCATCCGTTGGCAATACTCTCGTTGCAAAAACCTTCATAGCAAATATTATTGGTGGCAGTGGAATGTGCAACAAAGATAGTGCCTCCCCAGTTTACTAGGGAGGCAAAGAAAATAAAAGCATTTTATACCTTTGATACCTAACAGTGAATCAATGAGAAAGCATCTTCTAACCGTCATACTGCTGATGGTAACCGCAGTATCCTCGTATGCTGCCGATTTTCCTGGCGTTCGCGCATTGGCCGCCCGTAGGGTACCATGGCTGGAAAAATCCTTAACCCTACAGCAAATCCCTGCTGAAAAAGGGAAAGAGGTATTTGAACTCCGTACTTCTGGAAACAAACTGATTATCAGGGCATCCACCACCAGTGCGGCGGCGGAAGGACTCAACTGGTACCTGAAATATTATTGTAATAGATCGATGTCGCATATGGGAGACAACTTGTCGCCGGTAAGCCCATTGCCCACTATTACTGCGCCCGTGCGGATTTTCACGGAAATGCCGGTGCGCTATGCACTGAATTACTGTACTATCAGCTATACGATGAGCTTTTATAGTTGGGCGGATTGGCAGCATGAGTTAGACTGGATGGCCTTGAACGGCGTGAATGTTATGCTGGCCACTGTTGGTACAGAAGCCATATGGCAGCGTACTTTACAGCAATTGGGCTATACGCCGGAAGAGGCGCGCGCTTTTATTGCGGGGCCTGGATTCACTGCTTGGTGGCTCATGGGCAACCTCGAAGGATGGGGCGGACCTGTTAGCCAGCAAATGATTGACCAACAGGAACAATTGCAACATAAGATCCTTGGGCGAATGAAAGAACTAGGCATAGCGCCGGTTTTACAAGGATTTTATGGTATGATTCCCGTTAATATGAAGGAAAAGCTGCATTTGGAGAAGGTAGTGCCGCAAGGGAAATGGGCCGGTGGATTCCAGCGTCCTGATTTTTTGCTGCCGCAAGACAGCCAGTACACGAAGATTGCCAGTATCTACTATAATGAGATGAAACGCACTTACGGCAAGGATATCCAATACTTAGCCGGCGATCCATTTCATGAAGGAGGGAATGCTAAAGGGGTGGATGTGACTGCAGCCGCCAAGGGGATACAAGATGCGATGCTACAGGCATTTCCTGGCGTAACCTGGGTATTGCAAGGCTGGCAGAATAACCCGAAATCGGCACTCCTAGCCGGACTGGATAAATCCAAGGTACTGGTACAGGAACTGTTTGGTGAAAATACCGCCAATTGGGAATCTCGTAAAGGTTATGAGAACACGCCTTTCATTTGGTGCACCGTGACCAATTTTGGCGAAAAACTGGGATTATATGGCAAATTGCAACGTTTTGCCGATGAGGTATATAGGGCTGCTAACAGTCCTTATAAAGACCTAATGCGCGGAGCGGGTATCATGCCGGAAGGTATCCACAACAATCCGGTTATTTATCAATTAGTGCTGGAACTGCCTTGGCACCAGGAACATGTTTCCGTGAAAGATTGGATTACTGCATATGTGCGTTCCCGTTATGGCACGGAGAATGCGACCGCTGAAGCGGCCTGGCAACAATTCCTAGCCACTTGTTACAGTAGCTTTGATAAATACCAGGAAGGTCCTACGGAGTCCATTATGACCGCCAGACCTACCGCTGATGTAGATCGTCCGGTTTCCACCTGGGGTACCCGACATAGAAATTATGATACCGCCGTATTCCGCCAGGCAGTAACGCAATTCCTCGCAGCCGCGCCTGCACTGAAGAAAAGTGAAACTTATCAGATTGATGCAATTGATTTTCAAAGACAGGTGAATTCCAATAATGGAGAATACCTGTATACGCAAATAATAGCTGCCTGGAAGAACAAGGATAGCGCTACTTTTCGTAGGAGCTCAAACCAATTCATGACGTTAATGAATAAGCAGGATAGCTTGTTGTCTACCAATAAACATTTTCGACTGGATACTTGGCTGAAGGCCGCTATGGCGATGGGTTCCACGCTGGCAGAAAAATCCCTGCTGAAAAAGAATGCTAAAGTACAGCTCACTTATTGGGGCCCGAATAATCCTGATACCGACCTTCATGAATACGCCAATAAAGAATGGGGCGGACTCATACGCGAACTCTATATCCCACGTTGGATAAAATTTATCAACTCCCTTAATCTTCAGAAAGATAAACCACAGCAAGCGATCGACTTCTTCACCATGGAGAAGAAGTGGACGGAAGAGTAGCATGAAGGCATTATGCGCCTTCCTGTCGTCCCTGCCCATCGGGCAGAGACGACGAAAAAGAAAAAACCGGAATATACGTCATGCAGTGACGTATATTCCGGTTTTTTTTGGATCGCAGGTAAGTGGGTATTTAATACCACAAAAATTTCAATGAAAGAGGAATATTTGCAACAATACTTATATTGCTTTGTTGTAATATGGTAGGAGAGGTGAAGGCATGGAATTTGGAAAAATGAAGATAAGGTGTCACGATAAACTGTCTGTATTGTATGAATAAATTTATGACTAACCTGATCGGCTATATTAAAACAGATCGTTGGATACTGGTAAGTATCTGCATCCTTGCAGTACTGCGACTTTCATGCATATGGCTAATGGGCTTAATGCCACAGGATGCCTACTATTATTTTTATGGCCAACATCCTGCTTTATCTTACTTCGATCATCCACCGGCAGTAGCCTGGATGACGAGAATATTCACTACTCTTTTTGGCCGACATGCATTTGCCATCAAGCTAGGAGATACTGTTATTACAATGTTAACCGTTTTGGCTTTTTATGTGCTGTCGAAAAAGTTTCTCAGTTTGCATAAAAGTTGGAATGCATTGTTACTCTTGTATTCCACATTCATGGTGACCATCTTATCGTTGGTGACTACGCCGGATGTACCATTAATGTTATTTTGGACGATCTCATTGATTTGTTTGTATAATGCCGTGTTTGAAGAAAAACCACATTGGTGGATCTGGACAGGCTTAGCTATGGGACTGGCATTCGACAGTAAGTACACCGCAGTGTTTTTGCCTATGGGCACAGTTTTATTTTTACTGCTGTCTAATCGCAATCGGCGTTGGCTAATTTCGCCGTGGTTTTATGGAGCGGTAGTAGTCTTTGTACTGGCTGTCTCCCCGGTAATTATCTGGAATGTTGGGAATAATTTCGCATCTTTTCGTTTTCAATCCTCCGAAAGGGCGCATGATATTGAAGTGAACTGGCTAGATGTGTTGGGTGTAATCGGACATCAATCGGCCGTATTATTACCAGTATTATTTTTCGGGATATGCTATTACCTGTGGAAAGCGTTGCGACGCTACGGACTACGCTGGTGGCGGGTTCCGGACAGGGAATTATGGTTGTTATGTTTCTTTCTTCCTTTGTTTTTGGGATTTTTTTTAATCTCACCTCTATATTGGGTAAAACTAAACTGGATGATGCCTGCGTATATAACAGGGATCATGTGGGTCAGCATATGGTTAGGAAAACGATATCTGCGCTGGCAGTATATCATTTCACTAGTGGTACATCTGGCGTTGGCAGTTGAAATACTGTTTTACCCGGTGCCGGTGAAGTCGGATGATACCTGGGCAGGATGGGAAGGATTAGGTGAACAAATGCAACAAATCGCTTCAAATTATCCAGGTGATTTTATTTTCTCCGCAGATGACTATAAAACAAGCGCCATCCTTAACTTTTACCTGGGTCGCATGGTTTATTCGCAGGAGATTATTGGCAGAAGAGCGCTGGAATTTGATTTTGTTGGCACAAATCTACAAGCATTAAAAGGCAGAAATGCCCTTTTTATAAACTCGCTTACTGATGTGAACGACGACAAAGAGGAATTGGCCGCTGTGAAAGAGCTGAAACCGTTCTTCAGTAGTATAGAGCAAATACCACCCATCGTGGTCAAACGAAACGGCAAAGTTATCAGGAAGTTCCTGGTGTTTAGATGTTTGAATTATCAACCGCCTGAACATTATTATTAAACTTTTATTGATGATGGCCGTCATAGATTATATTGATGAGAATCATCCGTTTAATGTATTAAATCATTTTTTATAGATGTAGCGTACTGTAGTTTTGTTTTACAGTTAACATCTATCTAAAGTTAAACGGATGTCAGTCTTTACTGGTATCTCGTCACCGCTGCTAGCAGCGGTGACATTTTTTAGAGCAGCAATCAAAACGACCCAATATGTACACCGAATCTTCCATCAACTCGATTCAACAAAGATTTTGTGAAGGTTTTCTTTTTTTCCCGTTCAAGCAGTTGAAGAAATCGGGTAATCATATTTATAAGCAATATAAATCGCAGTCAGGCATACGCCAGGTGTTGGAAGAGAATAAGGGAGCGATAGATTTTCACATATTTTTTGCGCAACAGTTGCGGGAGAAAATCTCTAGAGTGGCCATCCCTAACGGTATTTCGTTGATGCGTCAAGTGGAAGATCTGTTCGAAGGAAATGGGAGAAATGAGCAAACCACTGCCGCTGTATTCACTGCCTTCACCGAAATGTTGACTACTTATTACAGCGAATTATCTAACTATCAGTCGGTAGTCTTATTGCGTCAGCAGGAATCTTTGAAGCCAATGACTAAAAGAACCCCTGATTGTGCCAATGCCGCCGATGTTTTCAGTACAGAATGGCCCCGGATGATCAAGCAGTTTATCAATAATGGTAATGCCGTAGTGAAATTCCTGCAGGAAAATCTGGAAACAAATAATACTTATCATCACCTTCCTGCAGATTGTACCCAACAGGAAGTAGAAGATGTCATCGTTAGTATCCAGGCATTCAATGCCATCCAATATCAATTGATTTCCCTGTTAAAACAATGGAACCAACGACAGCAGCAACATAACCGACAGGTCTATCTAAATTAGTATGCAACATTTGGAGAATAGCATTCACGTAAAGGCGGAACAGGACAGGATTTGTCGCTCGTGGCTTACAGTAGTAGAAGAGCTGAGAGAAGAGAATGCCCTGTTAATCCGCTTGCTGGCTGCGGCACTATCCAGGACTGTAACCCAGGAGTTTGTAGAAACCGCCGAAAAATACCAGGCCCGTTTCCTTATCGTAGAAGAAGGACTCCTGCTTTTACGTCATGAAATTGGAGAAGTCCGCGAATGGCTGAAAAAACAGACAGCCGTAAAAGTCCCGTTTTCATTCCACGAACTACAACGGGATGTAGATAAAACAGAACAAGACTTTGTTGCCCTGCGCGCCCACTTCCTGCAATTTGCAGGAATGAATCAGTAATGCTTAACTGATAATAGCAGCCAGCTTTTCCCTGTCTGTGATGATAATATCTCCTTCTTTTAATTGAATCAACGACTCATTACGGAAATCTCCTAATGTTCTAATCAACGATTCTTTCGCTACACCCGCCATAGCGGCCAGGTTATCTCGACTAATATGCAACGTATAGTCGTTACCGGAGTCATTGAATTTTTTGTCGAGCAACAATATTGCTTCCGCTACTTTCTTCCGCAGCGAATTATAAGCAATACCAATCAGTTGTTGTTCTCTTTCAGCCGTATTTTTAGCTAATAGTTGTACAAATTTCCGCATCACTGGCGGATGTTGATTGATGAGCAATTCAAAATCCTGTTGAGGAATCAATAGGAGGGAGGTATCGTCCATCGCTTCTGCATCTTCTTGGTAGGCGCTTTCCTGTAACATGGCTTGGTATCCGAAGAAATCTCCTTCATTATACAATCCGATAATCAGTTCTTTGCCTTCCTCATTACGTTTGGAAGTTTTTACTTTTCCCTGCGTGATGTAGTAGAGAAATTGTGGCTTATTGCCTGCGGAATAAATTTGTTGTTTCTTTTTATAATGTGCAACAGGTTTGTTGTTTTTGAGCGAATCGAGTAATTCTTTTTCCGTGAGATGACGTAATACCTGCGTAGTATTACTTTGCTTATCCTGGCGCAGCTCAGCGGATCTTTTCAGGCGGGAAGCTACTGCATTGAGGAGTTCCGTGCCTTCGAAAGGCTTGGTAATATAGTCATCGGCGCCTTGTTCCATGCCTCTACGCTGTTCATTCCTGTCTGTTCGGGCGGTAATGAAAATGAATGGAGTACGTTGTAGTGTTTCATTCTTATGCAGCAGGTGGAGGACGCCAAAACCATCCAGTACCGGCATCATGATATCACAGATGATGAGATCTGGTTTATGTTCCAACGCCATGGCCACACCTTCTTTCCCATTGGATGCCGTTAACACCTGGTAGTTGGCCAATTCAAGAATCTCGGACATATTGTCGAGGATTTCCCGGTTGTCTTCAATCAATAAAATTTTCTCCATATGCTTATATTTCGACGCAGGGAATAGTTACTATAAACTCCGTACCCTCATCCAGAATGGATTTGCAGGTAATGGAGCCGCCCATGATCTCCGTATACCGCGAAACGATATGCAAGCCCAATCCGGTCCCTTGGATATGGGATGCGTTTCTTCCCCGGAAAAACCGGTCGAACAGGTGCAGTTGATCTTCTTTAGAAATGCCTATTCCTTTGTCTTTCACAGACAGTTGCAGGTATTGATAATTACGCTCGCTTCTTACTGAAATGATGGCGCCATCCGGCGAAAATTTGATCGCATTGGATACCAAGTTCATCACAATATGTTTTAGTAAACCCGCATCCAGACTAACAGTTGGCGTGCCGTGATGCGCATAGTATACATGTTGTGAAGGCTTCCGGAGTCCTTGCATTTCGCTGATGACCGTGCCTATTAATTTGCTCGGTTCAAAGGTACTATTCCGGAGTTGAATTTTTCCTTCCTCAATTTTACCTAAAGAGAGAAAATCATTCAACAAGTCTGTTAATAAATTAACAGCAGAAACAATCCTTTGAATATGTTTATCTCTTTTCGGTTGATCCTCGGTTTGCTGATATTGCGCAATCAGGTAAACGCTGGAAAGAATGGTGCTTAGTGGCGTCCTGAATTCATGGGATGCCAGCGATACGAAGCGGGATTTCAATTCATTCAAATCTTTCTCTTTTATGAGCGCTTTCCGCAAATCCGCCTCGGCTTTTTTTCGCTCAGAGATATCTATCGCGATGCCTACATATCCTGTAATCTGACTGGCATCCCTGATAGCGGAAATCGTGAGCGATACCGGCAGTTTGGAGCCATCGCGGCGTATGTAGTTCCATTCGTATTCATTAGGGAGATTGCGCCTCGCTTTGATGGTCAGTGTTTCCAGGCCTGGTTCTACAGTTTGTTGTAGTTGAAGGGAGAATTCCACTGCACGGTTTTCCAGTTCTTCCGGATCATGAAAGAGCAGGGGAGATTCGATTTCAATTAGGTCCACGGCCCGATAACCGAGGAGACGCTCCGCAGTTGGATTAAACCAGCGGATAAATCCTTCTGGACTAAAAACGATAATAATGGCATCCGCATTATTCCAAATGCTGCTAAGAAAGCTATTCATGCGCTGCAAGGCATTGTCTTTAGCTTCATCCTCGCGGATACGGTTTTTCAATTGTTCGATAGTGTCAGTTAGCTCTCTCGTGCGTGCTGCCAACAGTTGCTCAAATGCGGCAGTATCAGATACATTCACATTAACGCCTTGCTCCTTGTTGCTGATTGTCATTTGAATAGGATGATGCGTTTTATAAATTTAACGATTCGCGATACTTTGTGTATCTTACAGTTAACATATTTCGATGAAACTCAATGTGATCATAACAGGTACTACCGGAATGGTCGGTGAAGGTGTTCTTCACGAATGCCTACAGCACCCGGATATTGCCTCAGTACTGGTCATTAATCGCAAGACTTGCGGCATTTTGCATCCCAAACTAATAGAAATTATCCACCACAATTTCTTTGATATTTCTGCCATCACGCCACAGTTAAGAGGATTTAACGCATGTTACTTTTGTGTAGGTGTATCCTCTATCGGCATGAGAGAAGAAATATATAAACACTTTACCTACGACCTGACAATGTACCTGGCAAGTGTATTGTCCGTAGAAAATCCTGATATGACTTTCTGCTACGTTTCAGGAGCCGGAACAGATAATACTGGTAAGAGCCGTCGGATGTGGGCGCGCGTGAAAGGCCAAACTGAAAACGACCTGATGCAGTTGCCCTTTAAAGCAGTATATAATTTTCGCCCGGCATACATTCAACCGATGAAAGGTTCTTCCAATACCCATAAATTCTACTACGCTTTTGCATGGTTATACCCTCTATGGCAAATGTTATTTCGTAACTATGTTTGTACGCTGGGGGAACTGGGTGAAGCGATGATCCGTGTCTCCCAAAACGGCTACCAGTCGCATATTCTCGAATCAAGGGACATTGTAAAAGTGATTAAAAACAATTTTTCAACTGTTGGCTGAAAAATAAAAATCCCGCTGATTCAGCGGGATTTTTTTGATATGTATGGTGTAAAAACAGGTGCTATTGGAATAAATTGACCCGAAGGTTCAGCTCCATAGAGCCATTGGAATAGGTGCGTAATCCCGCCGTTTGTGTAGTGTACAGGAATTGAATATGCAGGTAAGGAATATAGGCAAAGCCAGCTCCCAGTGTGAAATTACCGGTGGAATGGTAGATGGCAGTGGCATCTGCCCAATTATGCAGCAAACCTGCTCTTGCGCCGATATCAAGAATCCCATCGCCACCATAGATATTACGATAAAACACTTTAGGCTCCACGCTGGTGATTTGCTCCCCAGCGTCAAACCTATATCCAGCGCCTATGATGAACTTCTCGGTTCCGTAAGTCCTGCTTTCTACTTTGTTTCTAGCAAAACTGAATACATTCGGTAAGGCTGCCTGAAATACCCAATGTTTGTCGGTATAGGATACGCCAAAATCCGACTCAAAATAGTTATCCCGGCGGTTGTAAGCACCTATAGACGGATCGTTCGGGTCTGCATTCATATCCTTGGTATTCAGGTGCTTTCCATAGAATACAGCGGAAATACCAAAATTCAGAAATTGCCTGTCTTGCCCTAACGGGAGATGATAGGCATAAGTGGCGGCTACCCGCGTATTTTGCAGCAACCCGGCGGCATCATTGTATACCTGCAAACCAGCGCCTACGCGATATCCCACATAACCGTCTGCGGTTAATAGTTTGGTCTGGGGACTGCCAGGCATATCTGACCATTGCTTGCGATAGGCGAGGTTTACATGCAGGCCGCTATCCAGTCCAGCAAAGGACGGATTAGACATATAGGGATTCAGGAAGTATTGTATTCCTAGTGGATCTACCACAGCATTGGAGTTTCCAAAGCTTTGGGCCTCGGCAAACTGACTACTGGCAGAAAAGAGTGCGACGGTGAAGCATATCCGTGCGAATATTTTGTTGGCATGCATGCGGAACCTCATCATATATAGGTATGGATGGTGTATTCTTAAAACATGCAAATATAATATAATGTATTGCTATTTTATATATGTGGGAAGAAATTTGTTCACAACGGGATAAAAAAAGGGCCGGGAGCGGAGTGAACCTAATACCGCTGCCCGGCCCTACAACTATAGGATTGTGTACGTGTGTCTACTATTGCATTACTTCAGACATGCCCTGCATACCTGCTCCCATGTTCTTGCGTTTGAACAAGCCCACATCCATCTTACCAAAACGGTAAGCTACTGTTAGGCGGAACATCTGCGGGTCACGCAAACGGCTGTACGTTTGTGTGAAATAAGGGCTTTCTGAATACTGTTCGCTGATCCTGCTTCTGAAGATATCGCTTGCTGCCAATGTCACAGAAAGGGCATTGGTTTTCAGGAAACTCTTCTTGATAGCAGCATCTACGCCCCACAGCGCTTTGATATAACCCTGAGAAGCATTCATAGACTGCTGCATAGGAGGGCCGTCCTGGCGCTGCTCTTTGTTGACAGGCAGGTTGGTTTTAGACTGATAAGTACCAGAGAGCTGCAGCTCGAATTTCGCAGGCAGCTTGAAGTTGTTATTCAGTTTACCAAACCAGCTCCATAAGGCATCCTGAGATGCTCCCAGTGTAGTGGTGTTAATCTTGGAATTATAAATATTCACGTTAGCTGAAAGGTTCCACCATTTAGCAAGATTGGTGGTGGCAGTCAGTTCCGCACCAGCAGCATAGCTGGAATTGGCGTTGATATAAGTATTGAGCAGCAGACTATCGCCAGTAGCTGGGTTCAGCTCTTTCTGGAGGTACCTAGTAATCAGATTATTGGTGTACTTGTAATACAGGGTAGCCATGAAAGTACTGTTGTTCTTGAACGTTTTCAGGTAAGAAAACTCGAAGGACTGTGTAAACTCAGGCACCAGGTTCGGATTACCTTTGGTGATATTCAGACGGTCGGTAGAATCAGTATATGGTATCAGTTGCATGAAGTTAGGCCTGTTGATACGGCGGGTATAACTTGCTTGCAATTCCTGGTTGTTTTTCAGCTTCTCTGTCAGGAACACAGAAGGGAACAGACTTGCAGGATAATTATTGCTGAATTTCTGATTCTTTCCGAGGATTTCTCCATCATAATTGCTGCTTTCCAGGCGTAATCCCACCTTATAGCCAAATTTGCCGATCTGGTCGGAAACGCTGGCGTAAGCGGCATATACGTTATCGTTGTTTTTGTAATGGATGCTGGTAGCAGGTACCACTACAAAATCTCCGGTGGTTGGGTCCTGGAAGGAGTTCAGGGTATTGGTATTAATTGTTTTTCTAGAGAAACGCAGACCAGTTTCCAGTTTCATGGTTTTGGTCAGCGGGTCTACGAAGTCGGTTTGAGCAGTGAGGAAGCTGATATCGCCGCCACCATTGATTTTCTGTACTTCTTTACCACCGATCTGGGAGGTATTACCTTTCAGATAATTGGTGGTATACAGCGCGTCATTATCGGAAGAACCTCCGAAGTAATTGACATCCACGGTCCACTCTTCTCCTTCCTTCGGAAACAGTTGTTTCATACCCAATACCAGCCCGTTGGCATTGAATTGAAAACGTGTATCAGAAATACGGTTACTGAAATTGCTCACAGTGCCAGCAGAGAACAGGCTATCGGTACGGGTGTCAATTACTTCTCCAGGTTTCATCTGACCGTGTACTTTGATACCAGCAATGGACAAAGTAGTACGGTTAGTCATGAAGTAGTCTACTCCCAGTTTTCCGAATATGAATCCACCATTGGTTCTATTGCTATTATCCTGGTGAATGTAGGAAGGAGTAGCACCATTACCGAAATTATTTCTGTCGGTGAAACCGGTACTTCTGCTTTTCATTTGATTGCCCATGGCACTGGCACTCACGTTGAATTTACCTTGACGCAGGTTGAAATCGGCGCCACCATTGAGTGCACCACGTTTGTCAACACCTGCACGCAAGTTACCATTGTAACCAGTTTTGCGGTTTTTCTTCAACACGAGGTTCAGGATACCAGCGTTACCACCAGATGCATCGTATTTTGCAGAAGGGTTAGTGATCACTTCTACGCTTTCGATAGCGTCAGCAGGAACTTGGTCCAGGGTCAAGGTAGTAGGGCGACCGTCGATATAGAGCTGAGGACTTGAATTTCTAACGGTAACGTTACCATCGATGTCTACATTCACAGAAGGAACGTTTTTCATTACGTCTACAGCAGTACCGCCGGCGCTAGTCAGATTTTTCTCTACGTTGAACACTTTCTTGTCAACATCGAGTTGCATCAGTGGTTTTGAACCGGCTACAGTTACGCCTTTTAACTGGCTTACATCTACTTCCAGCTTGAGATTTCCCAGATCTTTATCCAATGGAGGGAAAGTTACCGGGCGCTCAATTGTTTTGAAGCCGGTAACACTAATTTTAAGTTTTAAACCGCGGCGCAGAGGAACGTCGTCCAAACTAAATTCACCATTAACTTTGGTTAAAGCTCCTTTTACCAATACATCCTTTGGTTTTTTGGTGAGTGAATCCACCTTAGATTGGAGGATGATAACAGAAGCATAGGGAACTGGTTTACCATCGTTGTCTAGGATCTTACCATACAGATGTCCGGTCATGCCGCCAGGCATGGCTCCACCGCCACGCGCACCAGCAGGGGCTTGGGCCTGGGCACCCACAAGAGTTAACAATAAAAAGGTAATTAACAGATATAACTTTTGCATAATAAAGGGAATTATGAGAATGCAAAAGTATTGCGGGTTTTTATTGTTTTAAAGTAAATGCGACCATCTTTGGAAAAAATGCTACGAAAGTTATGTTTTGTGACGTGAATGCATGCTTTTTAGAATCCCGTCTTTCCGGTAAGTGCTTGCAAGGGTTCCCGATAAGTATCACCCACCGGTAACTCCAATTCATCCAGGAATACACTGTTTTTGCGGATAGCTGTAATGCAGGACACGGCTACAATATAGGATTTATGCACGCGCAGAAATCTGTTGACCGGCAATTGTTCTTCCATGGATTTTATACTCATTCGTGTTACTATGGGCTTGGTGCCATTCTTCAGATGAATACGTACATAGTCTTTCAGTCCTTCTATCCAGATGATATCATCAAATACCACTTTGAACAGACTGTAATCCACATTTACAAAGAAGAATTCCGGTTGTAGTTCTCTACTGGATTTGTTGCCAGATTTTAAGAGGAAAAGTTCGTAGGCTTTATTGCATGCCCTTACAAAACGCTCTAGGGGAACAGGTTTTACAAGATAATCTGTTACATCCAGGTTGAACCCTTCCAAGGCATATTTTTCATAGGCAGTAATCAGTATGACCATAGGTTTACTGGCCATAGATTGCAGGAACTGCAAACCGGTGAGTCCTGGCATCTGAATATCCAGGAAAATGAGATCTACGGGTTGTTTTTGCAGTACTTCTATCGCTTCGAAGGCATTGTTACATTTGGCTACCAACTGGAGGTAAGGGACTTTGGAAATATTATCTTCCAGTAAATCAAGTGCCAGTGGTTCATCGTCTACGGCAATACATTTCAGCATCAGTGCAGATTTAGTTGCAATAATACAGAAAACCATCCATCCTGTTTATGGATGTCCAGTTTGTGCTGCTGGTCGTACAATAGATTGAGTCGGCGACTCACATTGGCCAATCCGATGCCGCTCGTTTTATCTTTGACTTCCATCGGAATATTATTGTATTTATTCTTTACCGTGAAGTACAGCACCTTTTCTTTCACTTCCAACTGGATATCTATCATGGCATCCATAATCATACCTGTACCATGTTTGAAGGCATTTTCCACGAAGGGGATGAGCAGCATGGGTTCTATTTCATATCCTGTTTCCGGCGCATCCAACTGCGAAACGATGGTAACATTTTTACCAAAACGCTGCTGTTGCAGGTCTATATAGCTTTGGAGGTATTCTGATTCCTTGACCAGCGGCACTTTCTGTTCATCGGTTTCGTAGAGCATATAGCGCATCAGGCTAGAAAGCTTTATGAGGGAAGGTTCCAGGGCATCGGATTTCTTGCGTGCCAGGGCCACCATGTTGTTCAGTACATTGAACATGAAATGCGGACTTACCTGCGACCGTAATAGTGACAATTCCGTTTGGAGGTTTTCTTTTACTTTTTCAGACGCCAGTCGCTCGTTGAGGAGACGGTCCTTGATCATCTGGTAGGCTGTACTCGAGGATAATACGAAGAAGGAGGTGAAAAATGTAAAGAGGATAGCTGGCTTGATATCTATTTTATGGGCTTTCAGAAAGACCATCTCAAATGCGTAGCGCATACTGTACAGTGCCAGTAGCACCGTAAGCAAAGAGGCTGCATACTCCAGGTATCTTTTCTTATAAACAAAAGTGGGTATATAAATGAGGGCATTCAAATAGAAAAATCCTACTAGTGCCGTATAATATACATAGCTAAAAACCGACCAGGCATCGTGATCGGGAGAGTGTTTCCGTTCGGGGTCCTGGTAGGAAGGTTTCAGCAAGTACGGCAACGAGTACAGCAGCACCCATGCAAATACATGTAGCGCTACTACTGCCCATTTATTTTTATACCACCCTTGTTTCATCCCCTGAAAGTAGTATTATTCTTCTTGTCGAGGGTATGATTGCGACCAACTCCGAAAAAT
This sequence comes from Chitinophaga sp., assembly GCF_019236475.1. Taxonomy (GTDB): domain Bacteria; phylum Bacteroidota; class Bacteroidia; order Chitinophagales; family Chitinophagaceae; genus Chitinophaga. The sequence continues at coordinate 395,731 of NZ_JAFAIX010000005.1, read as the reverse complement.
ATACGACGAATACCTATTCGGGTTGTTCTCCCGCAACTAGTCGCTGTATTCTGTGCTGGCTAGTAATAATATTTGCTTTCAGATCGCTGAGAATGGAATATAAACCGAAATATGTACGATTGATATATAAAGAATGGCTGGAGCCCCGGGCTACTTTGGATTCCCGGACTTCTTTCATATTGTATAGTTCATCCATGTAAGCATATATCTCATTAAAATAAGTTTCATTGCCGAAATCAAACGTTTCTAGTGTGAAAGGCAATGTCATGAGATCGATCATATGCTGAAACAGTTCCGAGAAGAAAGCCACTTCTTTAGGGCTGTCTGTAGGATGGATCATTTCTAAGTTGGTATAAATCTGGTGTCGGCGATCCGTGTCTTTCAATACTTCTTTATCTACCAACAGGAAATAGTTGGTATAGAAATCTTCTGGAATCACCTTTACGCAACCGAAATCGAATATCGCCACTGTACCATTCGCTTGCATCAAGAAGTTGCCTGGATGCGGATCTGCATGTACTTGTTTGAGCGCATGTACCTGGAATTGGTAGAAATCCCAAAGTGCCTGCCCGATTTTATTACGAATTTCCTGACTGGGATTGGTTTGCAGGAATTCCTTCAGGTGCATACCATTGAGCCAATCCATGGTAATAATCCGTTCGGAGGAATATTCCGGATAGTAGCCAGGGAAAAGGAGTCCTGGGATATGGGCGCAGGCGGCAGATAAAGCCATCGAGCGCTCTAATTCCAGTTTATAATCGGTTTCTTCCAGCAGTTTGGTTTCTATCTCTTCAAAATATTTATCCATATCTGCTTCCTTCATGCCTACAATCCTGATGGCAAAGGGTTTCACGATACGGAGGTCCGATTTCACGCTGTTGGCAACGCCAGGGTACTGGATTTTAACTGCCAGTTCTTTCCCGTTTTTCACGGCTTTATGTACCTGTCCGATACTCGCTGCATTGGAAGCATGTAAATCAAAGCGGTCAAAAAGTTGGGTAGGCGATTTTCCTAATGTTTTAACGAAAGTATTCACCACCAGTGGCCCAGATAGCGGAGGCGCGCTATATTGGGACATGGCAAATTTTTCTGTGTAGGCTTTCGGGAGCATTCCCTTGTCCATACTGAGCATTTGCGCCACTTTCAACGCACTGCCTTTGAGATTACTGAGGGTATTGTATATATCCGCCGCATTATCTTGGTGGAGTTCTTCTTTTGTAACAGAAGGGTCCATGAGTTTGCGGGTATAGTGTTTAATATAATTCGTACCCACTTTCAGGCCGGTAGTCACGAATTTGCCTGCGCGTTCTACCTTCCCGGTGGGAATGTTGTTTTGTTCTTTCATCACTATCTTTTCATGAACAGAAATTTCCCGAAATCGAGAATACTATCGAGTGTATTGGTGCCTATGAGTTGGAAGCTAAGATGGACGGCCTTTTCAATGGCGGCATCGGTCAGTTCGAAGTTAACGCTAGTATCTTCCAGCCAGTATTTCAGTACAAATAAGGCCTGTACCCAGAAGCCGTGTACATACTGGTCAGAAACATATTTTCTTTCTTTTATTTCGGAAGACACGTAGCCCTCCTTGATGAGCGCTGCCGCAAATTCATAGAATGCGGTCTTAAAAGTGTGTAGCTTCTTCCTGTAAACTAATGGAATGTGAAAAATATCTTTCTGTAAGAGGAAATAACTACGGTCGTCCCGCAATTTGGATACCCACAGAAAATAGAAGGAGAGCAACTTTTCCTGGGCGTTGTACTGGTGATAGGTTTCATCTGCCCGTAACTGGCTGACCGTTTCCTCAAATACCGACAGCCAAATATCCTGTTCTACTGCTTCCAATGAGCTATAGAACTCATAAAAAGAACTCTCCGGCATATCCAGTTTCTTGCACAACATATATACAGACACTGGTTCTTTGCCGTTTTCCAGCAGATACAATTTATATGCGTTACGTATACTATTCTTGTCCATAGATTGGCAATTTTGGGTTACATAACAAATTTACGTCACTTTGTAATACAAAGTGAATTTTTTTACGGCTGGATATGTTAAATCTGGAAAGAATTATTTTTCTTGAATTTTGCTCACCATCCAAATGATAACGAGGCCGCAAATGGCCATGATACTGAAGGAGATACGTAAGCTGGAGGCTTGCGCTACAAAGCCCACCAGGGGTGGCACTACTAGGAATCCTAAATATCCGATAGTAGAGATAGACGCGATGGTTTGACCGCTGTTGGTATTTTTGGATTTTCCAGCGAGACTAAATACCAACGGCACCACACAGGCTACACCCAGGCCGGCGCAGATGAACCCTAGTATGGCGGTTACAGGATGCGGGAAAATGATCGCGGTGGCCAAGCCTACTAATATTAAAATGCCGCTATATCGCAGGATGGTTTTAATACCGGTACGTTGTACGAGCTTGTCTCCGAATAATCGTCCTAAAGTCATGGCAGTCATATAAATCCAGAATGCGGTAGCTGCTTCCGCTTTGGTGCCGCCCACTACTTTCTCATAATAGATGCTGCTCCAGTCGTACATTGTATTTTCGGTGGCCATACAAGCGAAGCAGATAAAGGAAAATTTCAGGAGGGATTTATCAGGTAAGGAAAATGCAGGCTTCTTTTCCATGCTGGGAACAGGCGTATCCGGATAGCTATTCGGATAGTAAATCAATGTAAACACCAACAGGAGCAGACTGATACCAAACAGGTGCCAACTGGGCGCCACATTGTATTTGATCATCAGGAATCCTATTCCAGCGCCGGTTACGCCGGCAATACTCCAAATACCATGAAACGTAGTGATGATGGATTGTGGAAAGAGGCGCTGTACCAGCACGGACTGCGCATTCATACTCAGATTGAGTAGGTTTCTGGCAGATCCGAAACAAAGCAATACCAGGGCCAATTGCCAGATACTAGACGTGAATCCAGGCATACTGAGGATAAGGTTAAAGAACAGCGCACCAAACACCATGATTTTTCTACTGCTGAACTTCCCTAGTAATTGCTGCGTGATAGGCATGGTACACATCAACCCGATGGGAAGGGCCAGCAGCACTAATCCTAACTGTGCCTCATTGAGTCCCAGTTGATGCTGTATGGAAGGAATCCTGGAAGCCCAGGAGGAGTAACCTAGTCCTGATATAAAAAAGAATACGGAAGTGGCAATCCGGTATTGTTTGGCATTGGTTTCTTTCTGCAGATCGATAAACATCCTACGCGTGCGGGCCTTTTATGGCCAGGCCGCAAAATTAGCCAGAAAAAAATCCTTTTTTCGGGAAATCCTGTGGCCTGGAATAGCTAATATTAACTGTTTCAGTTAGAATAAGTTAGACACGAGTTCCACTGATTTCTTGGTGGCTTCAAAATCATCAAAGAAAGTAGAGATAATGATTTCATCAGTGCCGTAATCTGCTGCCAGGGCCTCGATGCGGGCTTTCATCTGTGCAGGTGTGCCATAGATCATGCGCTGGCGATTATAATTGATACGCGCCTGTTGCGCAGCGGAATATTCAAATTGAATAATATCCTCATAATCAGGATAGGAGCCTCTTGCGCCGGATTCGATATGAAGCATCCTAAAATCCATCTCTGTGAGCCAACGTTGAATTGTGGTTTCATCTTCGGAGCAAAAGCCGAAAATGCCCACATTTACGCGTGGTTCGGGCAATAATTCAGATGGTTTGAAATGGCGTCGGTATTCTTTCACGGCTTCAGGGCCTCCATTGGGATTGATGAAGTGGGCGAAGGAAAGGGCCATTCCCAAATGTGCCGCAAAATAGCCGCTGCCGCCACTAGAGCTCAATATCCAGAGTTCCGGAACTGTTTCTGCCTGCGGAATAGCGATAATATTTTCATGCGGGGATTCGCCCGTTTGATGATCTGTGAGGAACGCGCGCAGGTCTTTCAGTTGTTGCATGAATTCCTGTTCGCTGAAGGTATTAGAAGGATTGAGCAAGGTGGCAGTGGGCCTGTCGCCGCCAGGGGCGCGGCCAATCCCCAAGTCGATGCGGCCAGGGTAAATCGTTTCCAGCATGCGGAAATTCTCCGCTACTTTCAGTGCGCTGTGATTAGGCAGCATAATACCACCTGAGCCTACCCGGATGTTGTTGGCTTCACCTGCCAGGTATGCTAGCAATACTTCCGGTGTTGAGCCTGCTATTTTAGGAAAATTATGGTGTTCGGATACCCAGAAACGAGAGTATCCCAGTTCGTCGGCGAGTTTTACCAACTCGGCAGTCCGGCGGATGGCCTCTCTCGGCGTGCTGTTACGTGCAATAATAGATTGATCGAGTATACCCAGTCTGATTTTCTTCATTTTTTCTGTCGATTTGTGTGGATACAAATTTACCCAGTAATCGCAGATAAGGGGAAGGAGAAGATATTGGTAATGCTTATAGTGGTATAGATTGCGTATATGGGATAGGATCGCCTAAAAACGTAAAGTAACAACAGCAACTGCCCGAAGCTGCTGTTGCTACAAATTCCGGTTCATCAGTGCTGATTATCGGCAAACTGGAACTTTACGTCTGTTAACAGATTTACGAGCAGTTCGAATTTCTTTTGATATTCCTCCGTAATGCTGTAATCGGGAGTAAATAGATGTCCGCGTACTGCCGGAACAGAGTAAGGTAATACCCATGCTCTCAGTGCTTTGGCAACTGCGTCCATCGTATTGATGCCCTGCATGGCATGCCCACCTTCCGCCCAACATACCATACCTACTACTTTATTGGTCAGATAAGGTACTTTTTCTTTGGAACTGATTTCAATCCAGTCCAGGCAGTTTTTCATGGCGCCTGTCATGCTACCATGATATAAGGGAGTAAGCCATATATGCAGATCCGCATCGCGGAAGATATTCGTCATTTCTCTGGCCGCTTCCGGTACTTGCTGGAGGCCGGCGGTATCAAAAAATGGAACAGCCGCTTCCGCCAGGTTGAAAACAGTAGTTTCCATTCCTTTCCCTTCCAAGAGATGACGCAAACAAGCGATGATGGCATAGGACGTGCTCGTTGGTTTCTTTTCCAGCGATCCATTGAATAATAATACTTTCATGATGGCAGTATTAAATTTTTAATGCGCGACAAAGTTAGTAGTTTTGTGAATAAACCAAATAAATACTTTGTTTATTATGAGAAATAATTTGCCGGATAATGAACAGGCGGTGTGGATATTGAAGACCAGGGGCCCATTGCCGCTGCACGCACTAGCGGAAGCATTACAGGTAACCACGGAGGGTGCGCGGTTCCAGTTACAGAAACTGGCTGCCGACGGGCTCGTACAGGCTACAACAGCCGTAAAAGGACGTGGCAGACCCCAGCAAATTTGGTCACTCACCGAAAAAAGTGAATCAAGATTTCCTGATACACACGCTGAACTCACCGTCCGACTCATCAGCTCCATTCGTGAAACACTAGGAGAGGATGCATTAAACGCGGTCATCTTGTCTCAACAAAAAAACAGCATACGTAAATATAACACGGAATTAAAACAATTCCCTGAACTGCCAGAGAAACTCCAAGAACTAGCAGCCCTGCGTGATAAAGAAGGATACATGGCTAGCTGTACAAAGGAGGGCGACAGCTTCCTGTTGATAGAAAACCATTGTCCTATTTGTGCTGCGGCAAAATTGTGTCAGGGTTTCTGTAAAGCAGAATTGGAAACATTCCGCGCTGTACTGGGAAAAGACGTGAAAGTACAACGGGAAGATCACATCGTAGCAGGCGCTCGTCGCTGTGCCTATCGCATTACCCCGCGAACAATATAGTCAGCTTGCTGGTTGATTAGTATGGTCAAAATCTTTACTAATGCAATCACGTATCGCCTCACTTGCAGACCTGGAAAAAAAAGGGAAGAATATCTCCCGTCTGCCATTTTCCATCCGCATTCTGCTGGAAAATGTGCTTCGTAACCACGACAAGTTTGCCATCACAGATGAACATGTAGACACCCTTGTCAACTGGACTCCTGAACCTATTGACAAAGAAATTCCTTTCAAACCGGCCCGCGTATTAATGCAGGATTTCACCGGTGTGCCGGCGGTGGTAGACATTGCCTCCATCCGTGCGGAAGTAATCCGCCGTGGAAAAGATGGTAAACGCATTAATCCGCTCATTCCTGTAGACCTGGTAGTAGATCACTCTGTACAGGTCGATTTCTTTGGTACCGGCTACTCCTATACGAAAAACGTTGCCTACGAATATGAACGCAATACGGAACGTTATCAACTGCTGAAATGGGCGCAACAAGCCTTCGGCAATTTTACCGTAGTGCCTCCAGGCATGGGTATATGTCACCAAGTAAACCTGGAATACCTAGCCCATGGCGTAGTGGAACGAGATGGCTGGATATTTCCGGATACCCTTGTAGGTACAGATTCCCATACCCCTATGGTCAATGGTATCGGCGTATTGGGTTGGGGCGTGGGTGGTATTGAAGCGGAAGCCGCTTTATTAGGACAACCGCTTTACTTTACTTGTCCGGAAGTGATAGGGCTTCGCCTTATCGGCCGCCTCTCAGAAGGCGTTACGGCAACAGATATGGTGCTTGCCATTACTGAAATGCTCCGTAAATATGGCGTGGTAAATAAATTCGTGGAAGTATTTGGGGATGGGCTGGATCATTTGTCGGTGCCCGACAGAGCCACTATTTCTAATATGTCGCCGGAATTTGGATGTACCGCGACTTATTTCCCGATAGATGACCAAACCATTCGCTACATGCGCCGTACTAATCGCCCAGAAGAGGTGATCAATCGTGTGGAATCCTATTGTAAGGAAAATATGCTTTGGCGCACCGGTAAGGAAGATATTACTTATTCGGATATCTTGGAACTGGATCTATCCAAGGTAGAATCTGCGGTGGCAGGGCCTAAACGGCCGCAGGACCGCATTCCTGTAAAAAATGTACATGCCCGCTTCCAAGAGCTAATGGATAAGGAGTTCAAACGCATGTATACGCCTGAAGGCAAACGCCGGGATACCGCTTGGCTATCGGAAGGAGGCTCTGGTACTACTTTTACTTACGAAATACAGAAACCTACAGAAGACGTGGAAGTAGAGCAAGATAGTATGCAATCCGTGCGTATCAAGTTAAAGAACCAAGAATATGTGTTGAGCGATGGGGCAGTGGTAATAGCAGCGATCACCAGTTGTACCAATACCTCTAATCCCAGTGTAATGATAGGCGCAGGATTAGTAGCAGCAAAGGCTGTAGCGCGGGGTCTCACCGTGAAGCCCTGGGTGAAAACGAGTCTCGCCCCTGGTTCCAGAGTGGTGACAGAATACCTCCAACGTTCCGGTTTACTCACTGATCTGGAGGCGTTGCGTTTTCACGTAGTGGGATATGGTTGCACTTCGTGTATTGGTAACAGTGGTCCGTTGCCGCCGCCCATTGCAGAAGCAGTGGATAAAGGCAATCTGATTGTAGCGTCTGCGCTTTCCGGCAATCGTAATTTCGAAGCGAGGGTACATCCACAAGTAAAAATGAATTTCCTTGCATCTCCGATGTTAGTAGTTGCGTATGCCCTGGCAGGCCGTATAGATACCGATCTACTAACAGAACCACTGAGCTACGACCCTAACGGAGAACCCGTATTTCTGCGTGAAATTTGGCCTACACAAGAGGAAATCAATGCAGCCATGGAAAAGGCCGTATTGCAGTCAGATTTTGAGGAAACGTATAAAGTTATTTTCGATGGCGATGAACAGTGGAGAGGTTTACTGGCCCCTTCCGGCGAAAACTACCACTGGAGCCAGAACTCCACCTATATACGAGAAGCACCTTTCTTTGAAAATCTACCGGATGTACCGGAAGCTGTTCAAGATATTGAAGGCGCGCGGATCTTGCTAAAATTAGGTGATTCCGTCACGACGGATCATATATCTCCCGCAGGTTCATTTAAAGCTGATAGTCCCGCTGGTAAATACCTGATTGATCATGGAATAGATCCTCGCTTGTTCAACTCCTATGGCTCTCGCAGAGGGAATCATGAAGTGATGATACGGGGTACGTTTGCCAATGTGCGCATCAAGAATGAATTATCGCCGAAAGAAGGCGGCTTTACCACCGTAATTCCTTCCGGCATGGTGATGTCTATTTTTGATGCAAGTGTGCAATATGCCAGTCATAAAGTGCCCTTGTTGATACTGGCTGGGAAGGAGTATGGTAGCGGCTCTTCGCGCGATTGGGCTGCGAAGGGGACTAATCTGTTGGGCGTGAAAGCAGTACTGGCAGAAAGTTTTGAGCGTATACACCGGAGTAACCTGGTAGGTATGGGTGTGTTGCCACTGGAATACATCAATGGGCAGACGGCCTCTTTGTTGGGCCTTACTGGTACTGAATTATATTCCATTCACGGCATTAAAGACGGGCTAGAACCTGGTAAGCTGCTGACCGTAACAGCAGTGCCGGCAGAGGGAAATAACATTGTATTTAATGTAAAATGCCGCCTTGACTCAGCTATCGAAATAGCTTATTACAGCAATGGCGGCATTTTACAATATGTATTAAGGGATTTCCTCAAGAAGGCTTAATTAGCCTTTGAAATCCTGAATGCGCTTGCGGTCGCCCACAAGCCATACCACGTCTTCCCATTCAAAAGTAGTGTCGGAGGAGGGGTTGAGCATTTTTTCTCCTCCTCTGGCAATGCCTACTACCAGGGCTTGTGTTTTTTCACGAATGCCTGATGTACGGAGGGTTTTGCCGGTAAGTCCGTTATTTTCATCTACCACAATGCTTATCAGGGAGATGCTATCTTCACCATCTGCTTCTCTCTTCTCAGTGTTGATACTGGAGCTAGCCACTTTGGAAAATTCCTCCAGTTGACTATCTGTACCAATCACTGTGATCTTATCATAAGGAAAGAGTTTTTCTGATCTGGCAGGTGTATAAATCGTGAAATCGCCTCGACGGATGGCTCCGATATTGATGCCATATTTCTCTCTCAGTTGCAATGCTTCTAATGGAATATCGATCAGCGTACTCCATGGATCGATCTCAATTTCACTCACTTGTGCATCCCAAGGGAGACTCACCAGCTTCTTGGAGTTCTCTGCTTCTGCGGCTTCTCTCGCATGCAGGTTGGTGAGGAATCGGCTTTCAATACGGTTATAGAATTTCTGTAACTGACTTCTTACCACTACTAGTACTACCAGCATACCCAGGATAGTGCCCAACAGCGCGGGCAGCAGTGGGAAGAACTGATTGATAAAGAAACCTACCACTAATACCGCTACCACACTGCGTGTTAACTCAGCTACTACTAGTGGTCCGCGGTTGTATTTGGAATCAAGCCACAGCGATTTATAAGCGATACTCTGAATTTTTTGTACCACCATGGCCCAGATGAATGGCGCCATAGCCATCATACCGATGATAACTGTCGTCATTCTAGCCCAGAAAGGACTGGCGAATTGCTTCATCAAGAATGGGCCGAGGTAGATTTTACAGATCATCGTAATAGCGATCATCAGTACCGCGTTAAGAATGATGACGCGAACGTATGAACGGAGTACTTTTTTCCAGTCGCTTTCCCCTTGGAGTGTCTGAGAGCTAGCGCTGTATCGGTTAAGGGCGGTGATCCATTTTGCAGGAAGTACTTTCTCCAGCCAGTTATAAAAAGGCATAGAGAATTTAATCATGTATGGCGTAGTAAAGGTGGTAATGGCAGACGTGCCTACGGCTACCGGGAAAAGGAAATCGCTGGTAACGCCGAGGGTCATACCCAGCGTAGCGATAATAAATGCAAACTCGCCTACTTGCGCCATGCTCATACCTACTTGCACCGCCTGTTTCAGTGGCTGACCGGAGAGTAGCGCTCCCAGTGTGGTGCTGATACATTTACCGAAGATGGTTAGCAATGTTATCCAGAGTACGGGCCATTTATAAGCGATGATCATTTCCGGATTAATCAGCATACCTACTGATACAAAGAAGATAGCGCCGAAAAGATCTTTCACAGGTTGGATGAGATGTTCTACTTTTTCCGCTTTAGTAGTTTCAGCAATAATGGAGCCCATGATAAATGCACCTAGCTCAGCGGAGAAGCCTACTTTGGTAGCGAGGATCACCATACCGAAGCATAGTGCGATACTGATCACCAGTAATGTTTCCTCATTGATATACCTTTCCATTTTTTTTAGGAAAGTAGGCAGAAGGAAGATGCCTGCGAGGAACCAGAGGGCGAGGAAGAAGAGGAGTTTCAGTACGGTAAAAATCATGTCTACCCCTTCAAACTGTTTACTCACCGCCATGGTGGAGAGTAACACCATCATGAGGATCACAACAATATCCTCGATGACTAGTACGCCGAAAACGATTTTTGTAAATGATTTCTTTTTGATACCCAGTTCTTCAAAGGCCCGGATAATAATGGTAGTAGAAGAACTGGCCAACAGGCCGCCGAGAAACATACTATCCATGAAAGACCAGCCCATCCACTGCCCGACAAAAAAGCCTGCAACAGTGATACAAGCTATTTCTGTGAAGGCCGTGATGGCAGCGGTGCCTCCTACCCGCATCAATTTTTTGAAACTAAATTCGAGGCCAAGGGAAAACAGGAGGAAGATAACACCTATCTCGGACCATGTTTTAATACCATGGGTATCTCCGATCGAGGGGAATAATTTGAAGTTAGGACTCACTATGAATCCCGCAATTATATAACCCAGCACCATAGGTTGTTTAAGCCGCCGGAATAACAGCGTGATAATTCCAGCGGCGCCTAATATCAAGGCCAGGTCAATAATTAACTGAGGTACATGCATACAGAAAAGGTGGTTTAATTACGCGTGAACATTCATTGTGCCAGCACGAAACGTGCTATGGTATTGATCAAAGGCCGGTTTAACGATTCTTTGTCTGCTCGCTAATATATCGCTTTTTTTCGAGTATGCTTCCTCCTGTCTTGGATTTAACTACCTTTTGTAGCGTAATTCCAGTACCCCGTTTTTGTATTTCTTTAAATGAGCCAACTCAAAATGATGGAGGTGTTGCTCACCGCCGAATAAAGGAATTCCTGTACCCAGTGTCAGTGGAAATTGTGCAATATGCATTTCATCAATGAGGTCTGCTTCCAACATAGCAGCATTGATCTGACTACCGCCAATTAGCCAGATATCCTTACCTGGTTTGGCTTTCAAGTCTTTTACAAATTTTACAATGTCGCCATCCACGAAATGAACATACGGGGCAATAGTAATGTTTGCATTCCTGGTGAAAATGTAATTGGTTAAATCTACATAGGGGAATGGATCTGCCAATTGTAGTACATGTTTGTACGTTTGGTTTCCCATGAGCGTAACGTCCACACCTTCCAAGAATTCAGCATAACCATAATCGGTATCTTCTTCGTTTGGAAAGTTGAGTAACCAATCGATATTGCCATCTTTAGTAGCAATATATCCATCAAGCGTGACGGCAATGTAGAGCTTTAATTTGCGCATCTTATTTGGATTTTAGGCCGACAAGAGTACAGCTAATTTTAGTTTAAAACAAAAGATAATCTCCTTATCATTCTGCTATAAAGATTTCCCTAATTTTGCATATGCTTTTGAAAAAATTAGTCACCGCATTCAGGGATGCCATTCGAACATTCATAGCAAATGACCCACTGCGTTTAGCGGGATCCACCGCGTTTTTCACCACATTTGCCCTGCCTGCGATACTGGTAATATTGATACAATTGCTCAGATTGATTTTTCGGTTACCGCATTCCGGTAGGCGCTTATTTGATCAGCTCAGTGGTGTGATAGGTATCGAAACTACCAACATGGTGCGGGATACTTTGCAGGCTATTCGAGGTATTGCGCAGAATGAAATCATCACCGCACTTGGGTTTTTATTTCTATTATTTGTAGCTACTACATTGTTTAAAGTAATCAGTAGTTCTTTGAATCAGTTGTGGAATGTGCGCGTAGTACACAAAGAAAATTTCTGGCACATTTTACTCGCCCGATTAAAGGGCTTGATGGTGATTTGTTTTATTGGCGTTATTTTCCTGATAGACCTGGTAGCCAGTGCTGCACAGCGTTTCATCGGTGATATCATTGGAAGTTTTCTGCCTGTACTCAGTGGATATTTCAACAGTGCATTGAACTATGGTATCTCTGTGGTAACAGTAACCTTATGGTTTTCGATGGTATTTTATTTTTTACCGGCAGGTCGTCCTACCAAAAAAATACTGTTTACTGGTGCATTTGTAACCAGCATTCTCTTTAATATTGGTAAGCTGGTATTGCGGTGGGCATTGAATTACAGCAGTATTAACAATATCTATGGCGCATCTGCATCTACTGTTTTGTTGCTGCTGTTTGTATTTTATACCGCCATGATATTTTATTTCGGCGCTGCTTTTACACAAGCATGGGCGCATGTAAATGGCGAAAGCATTATCCCTCGCAGGTATGCTGCCAATTACACATTGACGGTGATCGACAAATAATAATTATTCAATAACGGTCTGGAAATCCTTATTCAGCACTATTTTGCCTTCGGTTTGTGCCCCATCAGCTTGTACTAAGCCTTTGATTTTACCAGTTTTTCCTTTAGTAATGAGGTCTGTGATTTGTTTGTCGGATAATTTTTTGCCGAAAAGTTCGAATGGTACTTTAAAGCCGCAAATGTTGAAATTGCTGCAACCGTAGGCAGTATTCCCTTTCTTCAGCGGATGGGATTTACATTTCGGGCATTGCAGTTCCTGTACTTCTGGTGCGGGCTTTTTAGGTGCGCGGGGTTTCTTTGTTTTTTCTTCTTCCGGCGGCGCATCTGGGGCTACTGTAATCACCTTGTAAGAGTTGGTTTTAACCTCTTTAGTGAGGTCTACTACCATTTGGATCAGTTCCTGTTTAAACGTTTCCATGGCGTATTCTCCCTTCTCTATCAGGCGAAGTTTGCGTTCCCATTGGCCGGTAAGTTCTGGACTTTTGAGAATCTCCGTTTGTATCGTATCGATGAGGTCCATGCCAGTTTGTGTGGCATAGATATTTTTTTTCTTTTTGTCGATGTACTTCCTTTTGAACAGTGTTTCGATAATCGCAGCGCGGGTAGAAGGGCGCCCGATGCCGTTGTCTTTTAGGAGGTCCCTCATTTCCTCATCTTCCACTTGTTTGCCGGCTGTTTCCATCGCGCGGAGCAGGGTCGCTTCCGTATAGGCTTTAGGAGGAGTGGTTTTCCCTTTGTGCACGCGTGGTTCATGTGGACCTGATTCTCCCACTGTAAATTCAGGGATAATTTTCTCTCCTTCTTCCTCTTCGTCTTTCTGGATATCGTTGGCGTAGACTTCCTTCCAGCCTGGTTCCAGGATTTGTTTACCGGTGGCTTTGAATTCCACCTGTCCTACTTTTCCCAGTACGGTAGTATTGGAAATTTTACATTCCGGGTAGAAGGCAGCGATAAAGCGGCGTGCAACGAGATCGTATATACGTTTTTCCTCCAGCGGTAAACCTTGTGGGTATACGCCTGTAGGAATAATCGCATGGTGATCCGTTACCTTCTTATCATCGAAGACTGTTTTCAGTTTAGGAATAGGATTGGCCAAGATGGGCGCTGTAAGGGCCGCATAAGGCGTCATATCCTGGAGAATGCCTGGAATTTTAGGATGCAGATCCTCAGAGAGGTAGGTGGTATCTACTCTTGGGTAGGTCACCAATTTTTTCTCATAGAGACTCTGGATATATTTCAGTGTATCATCTGCAGAGAAAGCAAATTTTTTGTTGGCATCTACCTGTAGGGCTGTGAGGTCGTATAGGCGAGGATTTCCTTCCTTCCCATCTTTTCGTTCGAAGCTGGTTACTTCGAAGAGATGTTCTTTCAGATAGGCGAGCCCTTTATTGGCTTTCTCAATATTTTTCAGTCGTTCAATGGTGGCTGTGAATTCCGTTTCTCTATAGATCGTTTTGAGTTCCCAGTATTCTTCAGAAACGAAGGCATTGATCTCTTTTTGCCGGGCCACGATCATGGCGAGGGTAGGTGTTTGTACTCGTCCGATGGAGAGTACTACTTTTCCTACTGCAAATTTCTTGGTAAACAGGCGGGTGGCGTTCATACCCAGCAGCCAATCGCCGATGGCGCGTGCGCTGCCGGCGGCATAGAGATTATTGTATTGCTCACTGTCTTTCAGGTGCTGAAAGCCGTTGCGTATAGCCTCTTCCGTTAGGGATGAAATCCATAATCGTTTTATGGGGGCGGTACAGCGGGCTTTCAGCAATACCCATCGTTGGATCAATTCACCTTCCTGGCCAGCATCACCACAGTTAATCACTTCTTCACATTGTTGCACCAGTTGTTCGATGACTTTAAACTGTTTCTCTACGCCACTATTTTCGATGAGTTTAATACCGAAGCTAGGAGGGATCATGGGTAGATCTTCCAGTCGCCAATATTTCCACTGTTCATAGTAATCATGTGGTTCTTTGAGCGTACAGAAATGCCCGAATGTCCAAGTTACCTGGAATCCGTTTCCTTCATAATATCCATCTTTTCTTTGCTTCGCGCCTATGACGGTGGCGATGTCGCGGGCTACGCTGGGCTTTTCTGCAATACAAACCTTCATACCTGAATTAAAGTTCGAAGATAAGGAAAGCCTGAAAATTATTGTGCGAGGTATCCAGTTTGAGATGCATTCAGCATTGTAGCTTTTACAGGAGCATTAGAGAGCTGGTCGGCGCCGGCATCGAGGGGAGCCTTGCGGGGCTGGCCATCCATATCCGTGGAAACGCCTGGTATAGCTTGTTTGCAGGCTCCTATAGCAGGACTACCCGTTTGCAGGTGCCAAATACCGTTATTATTTTTAGCTAGTTTAGGATCTGCCATACGAGCGCCAGCAGCGGGCATGTCGCCATTGTCGCGTACTTGGTAGAGGAGGTTGCCAGACCATACCGCGCCGGGAAATGTACCCCGGATATCGGCTGCTTTGTCGCCGCCTTGGATGATATTATAGGCAATGGTAACAGCGGTAGCGCCAAGACCATCCTTGCGTTCTGACATGAGGATATTCGCGCGATTATTAACCAGTGTATTGAAAGCAATCAGTACAGAATCGGGCCTATCGTGGCAGGTGAGGAGGGAACCGGTGGCCACTTCGCCGTCGCCGTTTCCAATATTGATACCAATTTCACAGTTTTCGAAATAATTGCTGTGAATATTGTGATGGTCGCCGAATATGCGAAGGCCGGGAGTTTGTGTAAAATAGTTGCCATATACTTGGCAGTAGTTACCATGGCGGAGTGTGAATTGTGCTTTACAGTTGCGGATGGTATTATAGCGAAGTGTTACCGCGGAGGATTTTACGGAGATCAGTTCATTTTCTCCCGCGCAGGCCTCAAAAACATTGTATTCCACGATACTGTTGCTACTGCTCATACTGAAGCCACTGAGTCCGAATTGTAATGCTTCCGCACCGTTTCCTTTCTGCGGTTGGAAGTCGTTGAAGTAGTTATGATGGATCCACAGTCTTTCTGCGATTTGGCTACCTTGGCCACGAACGGCAATGAATCTCCCCATACTATTCTTATGCTGGAAGGTATTATAATCCACTTGATGATCGCTACCAGCGAGAACGAGGTATTCGCCATCTCCGGTTGTTTTGAAGAGGTTGTGGGTGAATCTACAGAAACTAGTACCTGGATTTGTTTTAGTATGATTGGATTTATGGGTGAATTTAAACCATTTGATATCCACGTATTTAGCTGGAGCTACCAGCATAAAGCCGCCGTTGCCGGTGATTTCAGCGCCGGCGGGGGAAGCAGACCGAATAACGATATGAGCAGCATCTGTACCGCTGCAGTTGATGGTGAGGTCTGTGTTCGTGGTATAAACGCCATCTGCCAGGATAATTTCATCGCCGGGATGTGCTTTAGTGACGGCAGATTGTAAGGCATCGATGGAATTTACGCGGATGGTTTCTGCCAATGTAGGTATAGTAGTGCAGGTGGCAAAGGCGAATGCGATAGCAGCAATTTTTCTCATGTGGAAAGAATTAAATACAGTGAATGCTGCTAAAATAAACATTATTGCAAACGATTGCAAAAATGACTCAAAAAAATATATTTCTGGCTGAAATTAATTTCTCAGCATATGTTTCCATTTGTTTTCGAGGATGTTGCGAAGGTTATCGCATAAATCTGTGAAGGAATTGGGTTTGGTCATGAAGAATTGAGCGCCGAGGTCCATGGCATCATTAAAATCCTCTCTTAAGGTGGAAGTAGAGAGCATGATGATTTGGGTTAGTTTGAGGTGAGCGATTTTTTTGAGTGCGGTGAGGCATTCTTTTCCGTTCATGACTGGCATATTGATATCCAGGAAAATAAAATCGGGAGTGGAGATGCTATTGTTTTGTAATTGGGTGATCGCTTCTACACCGCTTTCGAAAGTAAGCGCGAGGCTCTCAGGAGCCACTTCCTGAAGGGCGTCACAGAACAGTTGTCTGTCGTCTGCATCATCATCTATCATCAGAATCGTGCGCTTAATCATATTTGTGTTTTTGAATGAGGACCGGTTTTCTTTATCGTATGGTTTTTTCAAAGGTACCTTAATCAAGGTATCGGTCTGATAAAGATAATCATTTGATCCGTTAAAATCCATATTATTTCTGTAGCGATATAGCAGTGAAAAGATTCGCTGTACATCATGCAGAGATGTGAGTGCAAGATACCTCGCTGATATTTTATAAGCGATGATACAGATGTTTTTAACATTTTTTTATTCATTCAAACTAATTATGAATTACCTTTGCGCGCAACTGACTGTAGCTCCATCTCATGCGAAGAAAACTCATCACGATATTGTTGTTGCTCACCTGGTTTTGCCAGTTGTCGGGTCGCTATTTCGTGATGTTAGAATTTTATGTCAGTCAGCAGTACATTGCTGCCAACCTTTGTGAAAACCGTGATAAGCCTAAGTTGCATTGTAATGGTAAATGTCATCTGCGTAAGCAATTAAGTGCAGAAGAAAAGCGTAGCGAAGAAAATCCGGAGCGTAGAGCGGAGCATAAAAGTGAAGTATTTCATGCTGGTAATCATCTTGATATTACCTTCCAGGCAGCTACTTTTCATGAACAGCAACATTTTAAAATACCTATCACTATTGGATCTCCTGTAGATCAGCCTACTGCTGTATTTCACCCACCTGCCATGGCATAAGTGTATCTCATTTTTTGATCGTTTTATTTTTTTTGATGACAACTATTGTTGTGACATCCATTTTATGTCCATACAGTAGCTTGTTTGAATGCTTATTCCTTTTTTCTGCCGGCCTTGCATCGGCGGGAGGGAAGGCTATTGCTTACACTTAACCTTATCATGCCATGAAAGTTAAATTCGTTTTCATTTATATACTTGTTATTTCCGCTATTGTGTTCCAGGCTTGTTCTCGTAAAGATGATGTAGTGCCTACCGGTGGAGGAGAGATGTCGACCTTATCTATACAATTTGATAATATCGTTGGCGCCAAGAAACTACAATTGAATACAGGAGCCTATGTAAATGCTAGTGGAGAAACCTTTAATATATCGTTGTTGCAGTATTATATCAGCAATATTAAACTGCAAGATGCATCTGGGAAAACGTTTGTGGTACCGCAGGACAGCAGTTATTTTCTTGTGAAGGAAGGGGATGGCGCATCACAGTTTGCCAAAGTACGTGTGCCAACAGGCGATTATTACACCCTCAGTTTTGTGCTGGGCGTAGATAGTTTGCGTAATACCATGGATATTAGCAAACGTACCGGTGTGCTGGATCCGGCCACAGGTATGGATAATGGCATGTATTGGAGTTGGAACAGCGGGTATATTTTCTTTAAGCTAGAAGGAACTTCCGATGCTGTGCCTGCGGATCCTTCTGGTCAGCATAAATTCCGTTATCACATTGGTGGTTTTGGTGGCTACAGTGCGCCTACCATCAATAATATAAAAACCGTCACCATTGATTTGCGCAATGGTGGTATTCCCCGTGTGCGCGCAGGGCGGCAAGCCAATGTACACCTGATGGTGGATGTGCTGAAAGTATTTGATGGAAATACGCGTGTGAGTCTGGCGAAAAATTCTACCGTCATGTTTAGTGATTTTTCCACGCTTGTTGCGAATAATTATGTAAACATGTTTTTCCATGACCATACAGAAAACTAATGGCTATGTATCGTAAACACTTAATAATACTGCTTTGTGTGAATGTTATCTTGTTCGCTTGCAGTAGAAAAAATGATACGCCATCGTTATTTGCCGGCTTTAAAGCGCCGGCAAATTTTCCGACCACTGCGTATGATATAGTGAAGAATCCTGTTACAAAAGAGGGTTTTGAATTGGGTAGGAAATTATTTTATGAACCACGGATGTCGCGGAATAATACTATTTCTTGTGGCGATTGCCATTTGCAGACATCTGCGTTTACCCATCACGGGCATGATGTGAGTCATGGTATTGATGATCGTTTGGGTAGCAGGAATGCGCCTCCTATCATGAATTTGGCCTGGCATCCGGCATTCATGCTGGATGGTGGCATCTTCGATCTGGACTTGCAGCCAATAGCGCCGATTATTAATCCGGTGGAAATGGATGAGACCATGGATAATGTCTTGCGGAAGCTGAGAGGGATTCCTGCCTATCCGGAGTTGTTTCGTAAGGCGTTCGGCACGCCGGAAATAACGACGGCCCGTCTCACGAAGGCGCTGTCACAGTTTATGGTGATGGTGGTCAGCAGTAATTCGAAGTACGACCGGGTGATGCGGGGAGAGGGTATGCAATTCACGACTGCAGAAAGTGCCGGCTACAAGATATTTCAACAGCAATGTAATAGTTGTCATAAGGAGCCACTGTTCAGTGATTTCACGTATCGCAACAATGGTATCGGAGCAGGTCCTAATAATGATTTAGGGAGATATGATATCACATTGAATGCAGCAGATAAATACAAATTCAAGGTGCCTAGTTTGCGCAATCTTGGTTTTACGGCTCCTTATATGCATGATGGCCGGTTTTATACATTAGGAGGCGTGTTGGATCATTATACCAATGAAATACAGGACATGCCAACGCTGGATCCATTGCTGAAAGGGGGGCTACGATTGTCAGCTACGGATAAAGAATATCTGTTGGCATTCCTACAGACGCTAAATGATACCACTTTCATCACTGACAGAAGATTTTCGGAGCAACCTTAAGGGGCATGCTAACGGTGTGGTGTTGCATCCGTTTCATCACCGATCGAAGATTCTCATTGCACCTTAAGGGACACGCTAAAGGCGCGATGTAGTATCACTTTTTTACTGACTGAAGATTTTGGAAGTAATTATTAAAGGTCAGTTTATAGACGTAATGTATCATCCCGTTTATAAATAACCGAAGATTTTTCGAAACAACTTTTAAAGTATCATGAAGAAGATAACAATAACATTTCTGCTATTTGTACTAACGATAGCGGGCACACGTGCCTGTGATATCTGTGGCTGTGGTGTGGGTAGTTATTACCTCGGTATTCTGCCTGATTTCAGCAAACGCTTTGTAGGGCTGCGCTATCAGTACAAAACGCTACAATCTCATCTCGGGCCCAATGGCACTACTTCTTACCTGACTACTGCTGAAACTTATCAGACGGCGGAATTATGGGGAGGTTGGAATATAGGTAAACGTTTCCGGGTATTGGGGTTTGTACCGATGAATTTTAATAGTAAAAGTAATCAGGGAATAGTACAGCGACAATCTGGCCTCGGTGATATCGCAGTGATCGGATTTTATAATCTCCTGGATAAGCAGCAAACAGTACTGAACAGTAAATTATTGGTACAATCGCTCTGGGTGGGGGCAGGTATCAAGGGGCCAACAGGGCGTTATGAACAGGCTGCCAAGCAAGCAGGGGGCGAATCTCCCAATAATTACCAACTGGGTACAGGTAGTACAGATTTTACTTTTAATGTGATGTATGATGTACGATTGATGGATGCTGGTATCAATGCGAATCTCAGTTATAAGTTGAATACGGCCAATAGTTATGATTATCAATATGGCAACAAGTTCACGGCGAATGTATTGGCCTATTATAAATTCAGATTGGCCAATAAACTTGTATTGGCGCCTGATGCAGGTGTCATGTATGAAACGGCGGCTAAGGATTTGGATGCTGGTATGCGGATGGATATTTCTGGAGGGCATACGCTTATGGGCACTGTTGGAGCGGAGGTGACATTAGGTAAAATCAGTATCGGAGGAAATTTTCAGCCTGTAATGAATCAATCGCTGGCTGAAATGAGGGTGAAAGCAGGCAATAGGATGATGGTGCACGCTACGGTGTTGTTTTAAATTTACTTTATTCAGTATATTTAATCCATGAATAAAGCCCGTATTGAAGCCTTTAGCGATGGTGTGTTTGCCATCATCATCACCATCATGGTATTGGAAATTAAAGTTCCGCATGGAGCGGCATGGTCAGATTTGTGTCAGCAATACCCGATATTTCTCAGCTATATCCTGAGCTTTATGTATGTTGGAATATACTGGGGTAATCATCATCACTTGTTGCATACCGTGAAACGCGTGACCTCCACTATTATGTGGGCCAATATGCACCTGTTGTTTTGGTTATCATTGGTGCCTTTCGTGACTGGCTGGATGGGAGAAAATCATTTTGCACCGCATACTGTCGCCACATATGCCATAGTAATGATCTTGTGTGGAACTGCCTTTTCTATTTTGCAAATCGCTATCAAAAAAGCCAATCCCGATGAAGGAAGGTTGGGATTGGCTTTGGCCAAATTGCGTACGAAAGCCTATTTGTCTGTAGTAGGTTATTTGATTGCAATTGCGCTGGCGTTTGTAAACACAGTATTCTCCGGTATTATACTTTTACTAGTGGCAGTGATGTGGTTTCTCCCGTCTAAGGCGGTGGAAGAAGCCCTGCTGGAAGAACAGAACGATTAGGATTATAACGCAGTGTGATTATATCCGCGTATCATCCACTTTTCTTTATGGAGGTATTGACAAATGCGAGTTATGGCAGGAATACATGCTATGACATGGGCTCGTATTGTCAGGCAGGATCATAGTAACGATAACGGTAATACGAAGTATGGCATAGTTGCAGACTATGGCATCAATTTCATGTTGTAATGTTATCGTAGTGATTACAGTGGTAATATGATAACGCTGGCATAGTTGCAGACTATGGCATCAATTTCATGTTGTAATGTTATCGTAGTGATTACAGTCGTAACATGATAACGCTGGCATAGTTGCAGACTATGACATCAATTTTATACTGTAATGTGATAATAGTAACAAAAGCGGTAATGTGAACAAGGGCATGGTTAGATGCGTCGACATAGGCTTTGTAAAGTTACATTTTATCATAGTAGCTATAATGGCAATACCAGTAAAGGAACGGTGGTATTCCATGCCAATCGTTGTGTAATACTTTTTTGGAAGAAAGATAAGATGCTATTGTTTTTACGATGAATGGTGATAATCAAATCTGCCTGATGTTGGTGTGCGAATGTATTAATTGCGGTAGCCACATTCTTGTCTGAATCGTAGTGATATTCTACGTTATACTTATCCAGCAAATCATGCATGAGTTGAATTTCCTCCCTCAACTCTGTAGAATATTTCTCGTTGCGAGCTAGATTTATGACTAGTATTTGTCCTTGGAGGAGGTCCAAGACGCGGATCAGATGGTTCTTTCCTGCCTCCTTAAAGGTGGATAGATCAATGGCTAGTACAATTTTTTTAGGAATGGTGATCGGAGCATCCACGGGGATCAGCATCAGTGGTAGATTGATTTGCCCCATTGTGCGGATGGCCGTACTACCTACCAATACTTTTTCCAGATTGGATTTACCTTTCATACCCATTACCGTCAAACGTACCTCTTCGCTTTTACTGATCTCATCTAGCACTTCGTTGATAGGAAGATTGGTGCTGATACTACGTATGGTAGTGGTATCATTAGTAATTACACTGAGCTTGGTTTGCCAGTCTTGCAATAATTTTTCACTTTCTGCCTGAAGATCCGGAACGCTCATCGCTACTACGGGCTGGTTGGCAAGTGCAGTTGGATGAATAAAATAACTGTTGAGTAAGATCAGTTGTTGGGTATTGTAATATTTGGCCAAGAAGCAGGCATACTCGGCTGCATGAAAGGCTGTGTCAGAGAAGTCGGTTAGAACCAGAATAGTTTGCATAAGATTAGATATTAACTATATTGAAAGAACAATCGAACATCATTATGGTTTTTATAAAGCGGGAAGAGAAATGCTGCGTCAAGTGAAATACTACCGCTGTAGTGTGTTTTTAAAAGACAGTCATTGTAGTGACTGCTATAAAACGTATATTAAGATATAAAAAATAATCTCATGCGCGCAATAATAATTTATCAACCAGGAGGGCCCTCTGTATTGCAGTTGAAAGAAAGAGACCAACCTACAGCAGGTGCTGGTGAAGTATTGATAAAAGTGCATGCTGCCGGTGTGAACCGTCCGGATATAGCGCAACGTAAGGGAAATTATGCGGCCCCTCCGGGAGCGCCGATTGAAATACCCGGACTAGAAGTGGCAGGGGAGATAGTAGCTATTGGTGAAGGTGCAACCCGATGGAAAGAAGGTGATAAAGTATGTGCATTGGTGGCTGGAGGCGGTTATGCAGAATATGTAGTAGCGCCTGCTGGGCAGTGTTTGCCTGTACCCGCAGGGTGGGATTTCATACAGGCATGTACGTTACCGGAAACCGTATTCACTGTTTGGCATAATGTATTCCAGCGAGGGCACTTGCAGCCAGGAGAACATTTATTGGTGCATGGCGGCAGCAGTGGAATTGGGATTACTGCTATTCAACTGGCAGTGGCAACAGGCGCCAAAGCCTATGCCACTGCGGGAACAGATGTTAAATGTGCGGCTGTTATGGCGCTAG
Source organism: Chitinophaga sp. (assembly GCF_019236475.1). Classification (GTDB taxonomy): domain Bacteria; phylum Bacteroidota; class Bacteroidia; order Chitinophagales; family Chitinophagaceae; genus Chitinophaga. The sequence goes on along the minus strand of NZ_JAFAIX010000005.1, from coordinate 372,829 downwards.
GAGCTACTGTTTGCGTGAACTACAGAACCACTGATTTCGTAGAGCGATTGAGGGGAGAGGGAATTGATGTGATATTAGATATGGTCGGAGGGGATTATATTCCTAAGAATATCAATTTGTTGAGAGAAGAGGGAAGACTAGTGTTTATTAATGTTATGCGAGGACATAAAGAAATGCTGGATGCCCTAGCAGTCATGCAGAAAAGACTGACTATCACAGGAAGTACATTACGTGGTCGCGATCTGAAATTCAAAGCGGCACTGGCTGCAGAAGTAGAAAAGCAGGTATGGCCCTTTATTGAGCAAGGAAAGTTCAAATCAGTGATATACAAGGTGTTTCCGCTAGCAGATGCGGCTGCGGCCCATCAACTGATGGAAAGCAGTGAACATGTGGGGAAAATTGTACTACAAGTAATATAATTAGCTGTCGTAGTTGGAGATATCTATCAATTTACGTATATCCAGGATTTCAATTTTACGTCCTTGGGTATTGATGATCGCCGCTTCTTTGAACTCTTTCAGGAATCTTACCACGTTTTCCTTGGCAGTGCCAACAATGCTGGCCAGATCAGTACGGGAAATATTGATATTCACTGCCTCACCCGGTACATTATCATCCTTGTATTTTTCTCTTAATACGATGAGGGCAATAGCAAGCCTCTCTTTTACAGATCGTTGCGCAAATACAGAAATAGTATTACTAAGAACGGCAAATTCATGGCTGAGCGCCTTCAGGAGACGTTGGGTAAGAATCGGTGATTGTGCCAATGCCGCCAGAAAATCTTCTTTTGGAACGAAATCCAGGACGCAATCTTCTAGCGCAGCGGCAGAATCTGGGTACCTGCCGTCTCCCAAAATGGCATGATAGCCAATTATTTCTCCCGTATTAGCAACATATATAATCTGTTCTTTACCATCTTTATCGGCCTTATATTTCTTTATTTTACCATGTTTAATGAAATATATTCCGGCGGGAATTCCGCCCTCTTTAAAGATGATTTCACCCTTCTCAAACGCTTGCTCCTGCTGGTTTTGGCATAGGAGATCATACTCTTCATCTGGAAGATGCTGAAAGATGGATTGCGACTTAAAATTCCATTTATCTATCGGAAAAATACCCATTAAACTCATACACACTATTTACCTAACCCTGAAAAAATTGATATTTATCAACGCAACAGGTTGAATGCAAAGTTAACTTTGCAGGATGGAATTATCAACAGAGGCAGGAATTAGTGAAAGATTGGTGAAACCGAATTGTTTTTTAAATGATGGAGCATTCGATTGGCTCTATCCTGAACGGATGCAACGATTGTCCAGACGTCACTGGACGCCCGTGGGCGTAGCTAAAGCAGCCGCCAGATTCCTGGCAAATGCGCCAGGGAAAAGAATCTTGGACATTGGCAGCGGTGTGGGAAAATTCTGCTTGGTAGGCGGACATTTCTACCCGGATGCCTTTTTTTATGGGGTAGAACAAAGAGAAGAATTACATCAGATCGCCCTGGAAGCCAGAGATATGACGGGAAAATTTAATGTGGACTTCATCCATGGAAATTTTACCCATCTTGATATGGACGATTTTGATAATTTCTATTTTTACAACTCCTTCTTTGAAAATCTGGATCATAACGACAGAATTGATCACGAAATAGCCTATTCTCCGAGCTTATACGTCTATTATTGCAAGTATCTGTATAGATTGCTCGATGCAAGACCTTCAGGCACCCGCCTGGTTACGTTCCACAGCCTGGGAGATGAAATTCCTCCCGCTTACCACCTCGTGGAATCCTCTATAGATACCCTGTTGAAAATGTACATAAAAAAGTAATTGATAAGCGATAAATATAAGCATGATGAAAGCAGAAGGAAATATTGTCCCGATGGTAATGAATCAGATTAAGAAAGGTGAAAGCTACGCAGAAGTAGAATCAATCATTCAGAATGCTGTAAGTACTCTGTCTGAACCAAACAAACTGGCATCCCTGGAAAAATTGCATGCCGAATTGGATGCACTGAATCCGCTGGACTTTAACAGCATGGAATGGAATGCCTGCCGTTACGCGAGAATGTATCTCCGCACACAGATGGCAGAAGCTATCTAAGTTTAGAAAAGAGTATTTTTATTGAAAATCTTATGCCTGACCAGGCAGTAATTAAGGCCTTCCCATTCGGAAGGCTTTAATTTTTCCGGAAATCCGTAGGCCGGGAATGCGTAAATTCCTGAAACGCATCGCTGAAAGAACTAATGGATGTATAACCCACCGCATAAGCAATATCACTCACCGGCCGCGATGTTTTCAAAATCATCTCTATCGCCTTCACCATGCGCAGTGTTTTCAAAAACTGTAAAAAGGATATATGTAAGGAAGACTGAAACAAGCGAGACATAGACCGCTGGCTGAGATTAAAGTGCTTACTCACACTTTCTAGGGTCAATCGTTCACCTATATTTTTCTCCAGAAACTTAATTATGTATTGCATCTGTTCATCATCTGTGGTAGGCAAGATGATCGGCAATGCCTTATTATTCAACTGTGGCAGCAGTTTCTTCAAGGATACCAGGAATTCGAAATTATAATCTTTCCGCGTTACATGATACCCATCCCAGCGCTCGGTATAATTAATCATCTGTATCAACAGTTCACTAGCAGGATAAATACCAAGCTGACTGTAAAAAGGATCTGCATCATCGTCATGGGAATAAAAATAGAGGGAACGTAATACCGTAGCGGAATAACCAATCCGCAATATATGTGGCATGCCCTGCGGCACCCAGAAGAAATGCCGGGCTGGTATCACATATGTCTTATAATCTATCGTAATATAGGCTATTCCACCTTCTACATAACTCAACTGGCCTTTATTGTGCGTATGCAGTGGAATCAGCTTTTCCGACTTCTCATGCATAATAAATACAGCATTTCGCTGCTTGTTAATCTCTGGTAAGGAGGCAATTAGTCCCATTATTCAACATTTTAACCTGCAACAAAGGTAAAAATATTAATTGGCCGGAATGATGAAAAGATTGACTATTTATCTGAACTGACATATAGTATCCTGTTCTAATTTTGCGGCAGGATATTGATGAGAGATATCTAGTTTTTATGAATTACAGACATCGGATTATTGCCACAGGTATGATTTTGGCAATGCATTCATTACGCATTTACGCGCAAGACAACGCAACGGCGGTAAATGATACCCTGAACATAACGTTGCCAGAAGCCTGGCAAAAAGCGGAAGCCTACAGCCGTACAATTGCCATCAAAAAGAAATCTACGGACATCGCCGGAGAAGAAATCAAAGATGCGAAGATGGAAAGATTCCCAGAAGTGGGCGTCATGGGAAGCGCGGAAAAAGCCACCAATATCCCCATCTACGGAAATGGTATCTTTTCAAAACCTACAGATCAGCATGAAGTGATTCATAATCTCTACAAAGTTGCTGCTGATTTCTATCTCAACATTTACAACGGGAATAAATTAAACCTGAAAATTGAGGAGGATAAAGTATTACATCAGTTGACTTCTATTCGCCAGGAAGAAGCGGTTTCACAGATTAGGTACCAAACTGCTGCTTTATTCTTAGAATTAGAACAGGCACAGATCTTCCGGGATTTGATATTGAAAGATATTGCAGACCAAGAGAAACAATTGCAGGAAATAAAAACGTTTCATCGCAATGGTACCGTGCTGAAAAGCGATGTATTGCGCGTGGAATTGGATCTCTCCAAACGTAAACTGACACTGGTGAAAATCGAGAATGATATTCTCATCGCCAATCAAAAATTGAATATCATATTAGGAGAGCCAGACGACAGGCCCGTACATCCGAATTACGCTGTGATGGCAGAGAACAGCGTGTCTTACAATGATTACCTGGCAGCAGCCCTCCATCATTCTTACCAATATCATATATCAGAACAACAGACTGAGATTAGTCGCCTACACCTGGAACAGGTACGTGCCAATGTACGTCCGAAGGTAGGATTGTATGGAGACTTCTGGTATTCCAATCCGCAGATATTCCTTTATCCATACAATCCCAGTTGGTATTCCGTGGGTATTGGCGGGGTAAAAGTATCGTTTCCTATTTCTTCTCTGTATCATAATGTTCATAAGGTAAGTGCTGCAAAACTGGAGTACGAGAAGGAAGAAGAAGCACACAAGGATACAGAAGATAAAGTGCGTCAGCAGGTAAAAGAAGCATTTCTGCGGTATAAGGAATCGCTGGTACAGATTGATGTAGCCACCACCAATGTAACACGTGCAGAAGAAAATGCCCGTATCATAAAGAGTGCATATTTTCATCAGGCATCCCTGGTTACAGATCTCCTGGATGCAGATGTACAACTGTTGCAAACCCGCTTTGAGCTGGCCGCAGCGAAGATTCTCTCCCAAAATAAATACTACTTACTCCAGCATATCACAGGTACGCTATAATTAAAATGAAAAAGAAAAATTTAGTCACAGACAGGCTGATCACCAGGATCACAGGCTGGATGGCCGGTATTATTGTAGTTGCACTGGCCATATGGGGACTGCAAACTATCCGTTCCTGGTATCTGTACGAACAAACGAACGATGCCCAGGTACAGGAATATGTAAACCCTGTTATAGCAAGGGCTGGCGGGTTTATTGTTGCCGTAAAATTTGAAGAAAACCAATCCGTGAAGAAAGGGGATACCCTCCTGGTGATAGACAACCGGGAATATACCCTGCAATCAGATCAAACGGAGGCGTCTATACGAAAAGCAGAGGCACAACTGCACGTGCTGGAAAGTAATATCCATACATTGGAGAAAACAGCCAGTGCGTCTCACTCTCAGATTGATGGCGCGAAAGCTCGCGTATGGAAGCAGGAGTTGGAATACAAGCGTTACAAGGAAATGTATGACGATGAAGCTGCTACCAAACAACAATTGGAAAATGTGCAGGCTACATTGGATGTGAATAACAGTGATTATGAATCAGCTAAAGATAACTTCGAGGCCGCTACTTCTCGTATTGAAGATGCTCGTGCAGAGAAAGCGGTCGTAGAAGCGGAGATTACTAGACTCCGATCTTTATTAGACCGTCATAACCTGGATGTAGAATACACGGTAGTGAGAGCGGCTTACGACGGTCGTATGGGGCGTAGGACAGTGGAACCCGGACAAATGATTGACGCCGGAGAAACCCTAGCCTATATCGTAAATAATGAAACAGATAAGTGGATAGTAGCCAATTATAAGGAAACACAAGTAGCGAGTATGCGTATAGGCGATACGGTTAATATCGTTGCAGATGCATATCCCGATGAACATTTCAAAGGGACTGTTATCTCCCTATCGCCAGCTACTGGTTCCAGTTTCTCCCTGCTGCCTCCGGACAACTCTACCGGTAACTATGTGAAAATTGTACAACGTATACCGGTGCGTATACGGGTGGATGGTGAAAGAAAAGATATTGATCGTCTCAAAGTAGGGATGAATGTGAATGTCTATCTGCCTAAAAAACAACATCATGGATAATTCCATTCCCATATTCCGCAAGTGGACGCCGGAATGGCTGATCAAAATCATGCTGTTTCTGCTGATACTGCCATCAATCGTCATATTCTTTCTACCCATGGCCAATATCAATGCGGCAGCAGGATATTATGGCGGAGAGCCGGCGGATATACAGTTTGCAGTGGCATTATTCTATGCAGGATATGTTGGTTTTTATAGCCTTGAACGCAGGTTTTTCGTGTATATGGCCGCAAAGGAGTACTTCGTTGTATTTACATTTTTGCAGATACTAACCTGTTATATCTGTTATCGCACCAACGACCTGAATATTTTTCTGCCGATACGTTTTATCCAGGGGATGCTGTTCGCGTGTACCGTGAATCTCTCTTTATCATTGATGTTTACCCGATTGAGAAGTGAACGTGCTAGGGAGATTAGTTTTTCCGTATTCTTCGGATTCCTGTTGTGTGCGGTGCCTTTCAATAACCTGGTGACAGCGGATCTGATTGATGCGGTTGATTTCAATGCGGTATATAAGGCGGCTATATTTGCGTACATGCCGTGTTTGTGTTTGCTGTTGCTGACGATGAATGGGGTGAGACTCAATGTACGTTTTCCGCTGTATAACCTCGACTGGCAGAGTTTTTCGCTTTATAGTATCATGCTCTGTTTATTCGGTTATATCATGATTTATGGGCAGGAATATTACTGGTTGGAGGATCAACGTATACGCAATAGCGTTATAGCGATAGGGGTTGTTTTATTGATTTATATAGTGAGACAAAAACATATGCGGCGGCCATATGTACACTTGAAAATATTTCGGTATCGGAATTTCAAGGTAGGCCTGTTGGTGCTTTTTATCATGTATATCTGTCGTTTTGCCTCTGGGATTACGAACACCTTTTATGCGGTGGTATTGAAGTTTGACCCCATGCATGTATCTTATATGAATGTGTTCAACATCATTGGGCTTGTAGTGGGTGTGATTATCGCATGCTGCATAATTTTGCAGAAGAAACATATCCGGTATATATGGGTGCCAGGATTCCTGTTGTTACTAGGGTTTCATGTACGTATGTATTTCCTGTTTGATGTGCAGGCAAACGAGTTCAACTATTATTTGCCATTATTGGCGCAAGGTATTGGTGTGGGCCTGATAATGGTACCTACCATAGTATATGCTATTTCTTCTGTTCCAACTGCTGTGGGGGCTTCGGCGTCGGCGGTGTGTCTGGCAGTGCGTTATTTAGGCTTTTGTGTAAGTATTGGATTAATTAATTTCTTTGAGTTATTCGGAAAGAGCAGGCATTACAACGCATTCCAGGATCATCTTACCAAATTAGACCCGGTAGTCAGGCAGACGCTGCGTATGCAAGCGCATAAATTGGAAGCAAAGGGAATGGTAGCTGGAAAAGCAATGCGGGCCTCGGACAAACTGCTGGTGAATGCTGTGAATACACAGGGCCAGATACGTTTTGCCATGGATTATTATGAATTGATGTCGTGTTTAATTGTTTTAACGCTGGTACTGATACTATTGTTTCCGTACCTGAACCGAACAGCAGTTTATCTGAGATCCCGCAGGCTTTCTCCTGCTTAATTATTGTTTAATCATACATGTGTTAATAATCGTCCACGTAACCGGTCGTCCCATTTTTGGGACGACCGCTTTATTTTTTATAAACTTAATCCTCCATCTATTCGTATAACCGTTCCTGTTACAAAGTTATTTCCTGCTAAGAACAAGATACCGTTGGCAACTTCATCGGGCTGGCCTACTCTTCCTGCCGGTGTTTGCGCGGCATACTCATTGAAGGCGGCCTGTTTATCTGCTTGGGGAAGGAAATCCCACCAAGGGGTATCAATAACGCCTGGAGAAACTGCGTTGATGCGTACAGGTTTGATCTCCTTAGCGATAGCTGGTATCATCAGTTCCAGGCTACCATTGATAGCTGCCAGTCCGGAAGTGCCTGGGAGTCCAAGGATACTTGAAACAGCGGTTACGATGGTGATACTACCATTCTTACTGATATGTGGCAATGCTGCCTGAACGGTGTGGAGTTGTGGCCAGAATTTACCTTCAAATCCTTCCAATAAATCCGTTAATGGTAAGGTAGAGAACTGACCGGCACCTTTACCGCCGCTGAGGGTAACCACCAGATGATCGATAGGGCCTTGTTCCTGGAAGAATTGGTCTAATGCTGCACGGTCACTGCTATCTACCGCTACGGTTTTAATACCAGGTACGGAGTCCGCAGCTTGCGCTAATTTCTCTTTAGAACGACCGGTAATGGTAACTTGAGCTTTAGCGTGGTGGAGTTGTCTAGCGGCAGCAAGGCCAACACCGGTAGATCCGCCTGCTACGATTACTTTTTTTCCTTCGAAATTTCCTGACATAATTGTTGTTTTTTGTGATACAAAGTTGGGGCAGAATGATCGATTGATTATTATCCTGATTATGCAAAGAATTAACTGAATTATGCATTTTTCAATAATCATTTGCGAGTGAAAATTTTCTTCAAAAAAAGTGGTAGAAAATTGTTGGCTTTTAATATTTTCCTATCTTTGGAATCCTCTCCCTTTTACATATTAGATCATGCCAGAGATCTAAAATTTTAATCCAAGCTTTTAATGATAAAACGTAATGTTTTATTATATCTATTAACGTGTATAATCTGTTAATCCCATGTTACAGGACTTTTTTAAAAAGTACGAATCGATACTTATATGGTATATTATGACATTAGTAGGAAGTATGTTACCTATTATACTTCGTTTTGTGACCAGCCTTGACTTGGATATTGGTCGATATGATATAAAAGATTTTCTTTTTGCAGGTTTGGCGATCAATTTGAACAACTTTAATCTAATTACTAGCGAGAAAGTGGAAGCAAAGATTATTTTTTCAACTATTTCGGCTTTTGCTATTGTAGTATTGGCCTTTTTGTTGGGTGTTTTCATCGGTACTGAAGTTGTAAAACCCGCCCCTGCTTTTATATGGTTAAGTTTTATTGCTGTAATCTGTTTCCTTGGTAGTGCTTATTTGAGTTATGAAGCAAACAAAATTATTTATAAATCATAAAAAATATAATGTTATATGAATGGCTTAATAGTTTTTGCAAACATTCTGGGTGTATTAGGTTGTATTGTGACCTTCGGGGGCGGCATATATATGAGAATGGATGACAACAAAAGAAAGAAGAAAAAGGCGCTGGAGCAAATGTCTGTTCATGGAAGGCTGCCTGATTCAGATGAAAACATCATTCAAAGGAATGAGTGAGAGCCCTGAAGGAGGCAGAAGAAGAATTTGAAAATTATAAAATCAAAGCTGAATTTATTTCTATTGTTAAATAACCTAAAAACATACTAAAATGGAGAGACGAAATTATCAGGTATCTCTTGAAGCAATAAGGAATGCTAATAGGGAACTTATATTAAATGGTTTAGATCCAGCTATCAAAGAGAATGAAGATTATAATAAAAATGGCTTCATTACTATTAAAACTATTGTTGACGGAATTGTAACAACAAAAGAACTTAGTAAAGAGGAGATAAAGAATGCTTATGCTAAAGCCCTGAAGGAATATGAAGAGGAATTATAACCCTATCTATGCGAAAATTGTAGAAGATGATAACGATGTAGTGGGGCATATTGCATATTCACTCTACAAGAGAAGTAAAATTGAATATATCGAGAATCAGCACCAGAGCGGTAGAACCCTTACTGACGCGGATTTAATCCCATTCAACGATGTTTCTTCTTCTAGCAGATCTATTGATCATTATAAAACCAAAGGAGAGCAAGTATTTCGAAATTTTATTGACACTGTTCTTGGCGAAGAGCTTGCGATTCAAAAAGATCAGGTGATACAAGAACAAACCGATTTACTAAAAAGTATAGTAAAACCCCTTAGAACTTCATTTTTGATGAATGTTTTAGCTGGTGTAGTTGCATCGTTTGTCTTTGGGCTTATTCTTGCCATTGTGTTTTTTATCAAGAATTTTGGTGATTTTAGTTTCAATATAAGCTTTGGGCATAAAAACTCACAGGAAAATATAAGTCAACAGAAGTGAACTTTCATGTACAACGTCCTGCTTAACCTAAAGGTCAAACCTGGTACAGGAGTGATCTTTAGGTTGTATTAAGAGACATTCTTCCTAAACCCCAACGGCGTCTGCCCCGTTTGTTCCCGGAAGAAACGATTAAACCCAGCAGGGTCACTGAAATCAAGGCGATGAGATATCTCTGCAATGGTATTATCCGTAAATCGCAACAGTGCCTTGGCTTCCTGCACTAACATCGTACTGATAGCATATGAAGCCGTATGACCCGTTACTTCCCGAACAGTTCTGTTCAAGTGATTAGGCGTAACGCCTAGCAAAGCCGCATAATCCGCCACTTTGCGTTTGCTCAAATAATGCTGACTGACCAATTTTCTGTACCTGGGCACCAGATAGGCAGCGCGTGTATCCGTTGAGGTAACATGTAACTCCTGGCGGATATACGATCTTTTGATAGCGAGTAGCAACAAATAGAAATATAGCTTGATCGCCATGTTCCTACCAGGTTTCAACTGATGCAGTTCTGTATCAATCTGCTGTACATGTGCCGTCACTTCCGTGATCTCTTCCGCATTTAGCTGAATGAACAACTGCCCCTCTATACTGAAAAAAGGGAATTCTTCCTGGAACTTGTCCGGTGAGATGAGCGTCTCCAGGAAATCCGCTTCAAATAAAGCGTAATAACCGAATGTTCCCGGCTGGATATTACATTTGGCAAACACTTGCCCCGGATACGTGAAACTGATAGTCCCCGGTTGATGCCGGAACTCTTCTACTCCCAGCCGTACATCCACACCACCAGCCAGGGTAATACTCATCCGATAGAAATCCGATTTTAGCGGCCCTACGGCACTAACCAACCCCTCGCTGGAATATATCTCGAAACCCTTGATCTTATTAGCTTCTGGCAGATTGTTATAGCCGAAAGCGGAAAGGTTATCCGTATCCCGGTGCAGGTGCCGGAAATCCTGTAAGTGATAAGTGGGAATCTTTTCTTGGGTTAATAGACGTTTAGCCATGATGAAAAAGGATGATACTGTAAAGATACATTCCAGGAGAATATACTTAACTTTAAGAAAACCCTTATCATGGAAAAAGTCGCCATTATAGGTTCCCGCCGCGTTCCCTTTGTTAAGTCGTTTACACATTACCTCCGAACTTCCAACCAGGATATGCTAACGGCCTGCTTACAGGAGATTGTGAGTCAATACGGCCTCTCTGGAGAACGACTAGGAGATGTGGCACTGGGAGCTATCATGAACCGGTCTACCGACTGGAACTTCGCGCGAGAATGTGTTCTAGGCAGTGGCCTGGATCCACATACGCCTGCGTATAATGTGATAAGGGCCTGTAGCACCAGTTTGGATGCGGCGGTACAACTAGGGCTGCGCATCAAGGCCGGTCAAATCGAGGTAGGGATTGCAGGAGGCAGCGATACGAATAGTGATCTCCCGATATTATTCAGTAAACAATTCAGTTGGAAAATGGTCGCCTTACGAGGGGCCCGCAGCTTGGGCGAAAGATTGAAAATACTGGCCTCTTTTCGTATACGCGACTTATCCCCACTGTATCCTAGTATTGTGGAACCCCGTACCGGCTTGTCTATGGGCCAACATACGGAGTTAATGGTGAAAGAATGGGGGATCAGTCGGGAAGCCCAAGATGAATTGGCCTACCATAGTCATATGAATGCGGAAAAAGCTTACCAAGATGGCTTCTTCAAAGATCTTGTTTTCCCTTTCAAAGGCGTGGTGAAAGACACGATCATTCGCCCAGATACAACGCCCGAAAAACTCGCTAAACTAAAACCCGCTTTTGATACCTCCGGGAAAGGTAGCCTGACCGCAGGGAATAGCACCCTTTATTCAGATGGAGCCGCAGCAGTACTGCTGGCGGCTGAATCATATGCGCAAAGTCGTAACCTGCCGATATTAGCATATCTGGAAGATGCGGAGTCCGCAGCCGTGGATTATGTACATGGAGAAGGATTGTTGATGGCGCCTACCTATGCGGTAGCGCGACTCCTAAAAAGAAATAACCTGCGGCTACAGGACTTTGACCTATATGAAATCCATGAAGCCTTCTGTGGACAAGTATTATGTACTTTAAAAGCTTGGGAAGATCCAGCGTATTGTAAAAAACTAGGGTATGATGCACCACTTGGCAGTATTGATCGCTCGAAACTGAATATCCGGGGTGGTAGCGTGGCCATTGGGCATCCATTTGGGGCCACTGGCGCGAGGATACTGGGACAGACTGCAAAAATGTTGCAGGAAAGAGGCGGCGGAAGAGCGTTGGTATCTATTTGTACCGCCGGCGGCATGGGTATGGTGGCAATTGTACAACGCTAAGATAAATTTGTATCATCTTCTGGGAAGACTGCGACAGCTTTTACACGCAGAAGCTATTAATTTGGAACCCTGTACCTATAAAGTACGACACCGTTATGAAATTCCATTATTTCCTATTGCTATTCATCTTGCTCGTGGGAGGCTCGTTTCCGCTGCATGCCCAATGGTCCGGGAATCTCCCTAAGAATTTTGCCGACATTACCCATGATACCATCATCATTGGATATGGACATACCTATACTTATACCGTAGATACGAAGGAAAAGGAAGGACTGGTATTTACGGGGGTAGATGCTAATGGCTTTATTCGGCAACTAGAGGAGAGAGATAAGTACAGTAAGTTTCAATTGCTCGACTCCAATCATCTGCGTCAATACTGGCGGGGAGGAGCTGTGAGTAATTATTACCTGCAATGGAAGGAAAGAGCCCTTACCGGAAAATTGGAGGTGCCGCGTAACCTCATGAAAGCAAATTCACTGGAAGACCTGCATCTCTCCTTTACTGCTGGCCAACGTACACCAGATGCTACCGTAATATTTGAGATACCCGCATCACTGAAATTCAATGCCGATAGTGTCCAGGTAAATGTGATCGGAAGGGGAAAGATGCTGCTCAGTCAATTGGCGACTACCTCCTCTGGTAGGAGTGGAAAAGGATACCCTTATCCATTCATCGGAGAGGGAAACGTTATTCATCAAAAGAAAACAACCCAGATAGTGTTGCATCACCTTGATTTGCGTGCTAATAATGGTGTGGATGTGGAACTTTATCTAACGGGAGTGCATACACTGGATTCAACAAAAGGGATTGAAATAGGCGCCTGGTATATTACTAAAGAGCCTAAGCGGCTCGAAGGCGGCCTCGCAAAGGAGTTGATAATATTTGAAAATGGGCTCATTGCATTTAAGAGAATACCGCTAAAAATGGAAAGGTATTCAAGCGATATGCACAACTATACCAGTGCTGCATTTGAGTGGGATTGCCCAGACAAGGTGCGTATTCTGCAATCTTTGGATGACGGTAAAACCTGGACGGACGCCAAGGCAGAAATAAATGGAAAGTATGGCGTCGTTAAAAACCTCAAACCACATCGATTTTACAGCTTCCGATTGGTTACTTCAACCATTTCATCATGGAGTGTTCGCATGTATACAGGGATGCTCGATGTAAAGCAATGTGGCGTCAGTGGAAAGGAGCAGGAGGATCAAACGGATTCCATCAATGCAGCTATTCTTAAATTGAATAAAATGGGAGGAGGTACATTACTGTTTTCTCCTGGCACTTATAACGTACGTACCATTCAGTTGCAATCCAATGTATACTTGTATGTCGCCCAAGGTGCTGTGATAAAAGCGTTGAAAGGAGGAGACGCGCCAGAAACCACCTGGTTCTCCGATAGAGCCTATCGCTCTGGACTTTCCCCTACTGATAAAGGACCTTATGAAGATCCTGAAAATTACCTCACCAAGCAGGATGTAGGCCATCATTATTTTCAGAACGCTATGTTTAGAGGAGAGCGATTGGACAATATTAAGATTATCGGCAACGGTACCATTACCGGCAATGGCAATCTGGTAACCAGTGATAAGGTGATGAATAATGCGCCTGATAACAGAAGCGATAAGATGTTCTCCTTGAAACTATGCACCAACGTGGAAATTGGAGGTATTTACAATCCACAAGATTTATGGTATGATGAAAAGAAGGATGAACCTTATTACATCGGGAAACATGGGGACCCCAATTATAGTATAGACAACATGTTGCAGATAGATCGAGGAGGACATTTCGTTTTATTGGCCACTGGCACGGATTCTATCTATGTACACGATACTTATTTTGGAAAAGATCATCAAGGATCTGCAAGAGATATTTACGATTTCATGGGTTGCAATGAGGTAACGGTAACGAATATATTTTCTCGGGTGAGTTCGGATGATATTGTGAAACCGGGATCGGATTGTTCGCTTGGTTTTACGCGTCCGTCAAAGGGTTTCAAGGTGCGGAATATCATTGGTGATACGAATTGTAATCTCTTCCAAATCGGGTCAGAAACCGCAGACGATATTTCAGATATCTGTGTGGATAATATCTACGTGTTGGGGGCCAACAAAGCAGGGTTTTCCATCTCTACCAATGATGGTGCACATATCCATGATATTCATCTCAACTGTGGTCATACGGGGCCATTACATCATCGGTCGAAGATGTTGCGGGCAGCGGCACCTTTCTTTATTTCGATCTCCAATCGTGCGCGCATATTGGGCGCTACGGCAGAGAAATTTCAGTTTACCGAAAACGGTCGGGTGCATGATGAGCTGTTGATTACAAATGTGAATATTGGGAAAGTAGAACGTATCACGATCAATGGTATTGATATTAGTGAGACATATGGTGGTAGTGCCTTCAGCGGTACCCGCTGGAAATCGTATGATGGTAGTCAACGTAGATTTTCCGCTATAGTGGCAGGTTACAGTTTGCCGGAGAAAATAGGTTTCACCTTGCCAGACGGGCGTAGTACAGGTTATATCAACGAAATTTCCTTCAAAGATGTCCATTTCCTGGGGAAAGGGGGCAATCCATTATCAGATACCGCGCAAGTCCCAGTGGAGCTGGGGGTGGGGCAATACAACGCCGCAGATCTGAAGATCCAGCCGGGGTATGGCATCTGGGCGAGGCACGTCCAACAGTTGAAAATAGATAGCTGTAGTTTTCGTTTTGAGCAACCAGATCATCGCTATGCCATATTCCTGGATGATGTACAACAGGCGAAGATCATGGATGTTAAACTGATGAAGGTTCCTGCGCTCTTGGAGGGCATCAAAAGCAGGAATACAACAGGTATCCAGCTTTCAAATATTTCCACATTCTGAAAAAAATGATCTAATTTTCGGGCTGTCACTGTTGGGAAAGAAAAAATGTCAGTATGAATGAATTGCAACCACAGCTAAGGACGGTCAATGTAACCCGCTATATCACACCATTGCGGGAAGGCGGTTCTATGCCGGCTATTGCCGAAGCGGACGACGGATTTATGTATGCCCTGAAATTCAGGGGCGCCGGCCAAGGAGTAAAATCCCTGATAGCAGAATTATTAGGTGGGGAGATCGCCAGAGCCTTGGGCCTCCGTATTCCCGAATTAGTATTTGCGAATTTGGACGAATCTTTTGGTCGAACCGAAGGGGATGAAGAAATACAAGATTTGTTGAAATCGAGCGTAGGACTCAATCTTGCCCTACATTTCCTGTCGGGCGCCATTACCTACGATCCTGCGGTAACAACAATAGCACCCTTGTTAGCCTCTCAAATCGTATGGCTGGATGGACTCCTGACAAATGTGGACCGTACGCCCCGGAATACCAATATGCTCTGGTGGCGAAATGAATTGTGGCTGATCGATAACGGTGCCTCCTTGTATTTTCACCATTCCTGGCAGAACTGGCAGGAGCAGGCGGTACGGCCTTTTGCACAGATTGCTAACCATGTACTGTTGCCACAAGCCACGGAACTGGATACAGTAAATAAAGCATTTCGCGCTATCCTCACACCAGCGCGCATACGTGGAATCGTGAACCTCATCCCAGACGTTTGGGTTACCAACGGGGATTGGGAAGAAACACCAGATCAAGTACGCGAAGTCTACTACGAATTTTTAACGACCAGGATTACATCATCAGATATCTTTGTAAAAGCAGCGCAAGATGCAAGAGAAACACTTGTTTGAATATGAATATGCGGTCATCCGCATTGTGCCCAGGGTGGAACGGGAAGAATTTCTCAATGTAGGAGTGATTCTTTACTGCAGGCAGAAACGTTTCCTGCATGCATTGGTAGAGCTGAATGTAGAAAGACTGCAATGTTTTGCACCTGCCACGGAATTGGAGTTAGTGAAAGAATACCTCAGCGCTTTTACACAGATTTGTACAGGTGCTCCATCAGGTGGACCTATAGCCAAGGGAGACGCCGCTGCACGATTCCGCTGGCTGACCGCTAATCGCAGTACCATTCTCCAAACATCTAGGGTACATCCGGGTATGACAGCCGATCCGGCAGTTACACTGGAACATCTCTTAGACCAACTGGTGAAATAAATGAAACTTTATCGACCTAAATCATAACGAACAGTGAAACGATTAAAATCCTTTGCCGTGCTCTTGTTGGTGGCGTATAACGTCCACGCACAAACGCAATGTCCCATAATTCCCATGCCACAAAAAGCGGTGGTGGCAAAAGGGTCTTACCATCTCCCGGCAACTATCGATGTAATTACGGATCAACCGGAAATAAAAAATACGGCTGATTTCCTCAGTAGAGAACTTGCTGCTTTCAGGCTACCAGTAGAAGTGGCCGGCAAACAGGCTATCCACCTGCAAATTGCTGCACTGAAGGATAAAAATCCAGAAGCGTATGTATTGCAAATCAGCAAAACCGGCATCCTGATTAAAGGGAACACCGCGGAAGGGGTTTTCAATGGCGCTATTTCGCTTTTACAGTTGATTCAAAATGAAGGTGCAGACCTGAAATACTGGACCATCACAGATGCGCCCAAATATGCCTGGAGAGGCTATATGCTGGATGAATCCCGCCACTTCTTCGGAAAGGAAAAGGTGAAATCCCTGCTCAACTGGATGGCTTACTACAAATTGAATCGCTTCCACTGGCACTTGACAGATGAGCCAGGATGGCGTATTCAAATCAATCAATATCCTAAATTGACTACAGTAGGTGGCATCGGCAACTACACCGATCCACAAGCCCCTGCGAAATACTACACTCAAGCAGATATCCGCGAAGTGGTGGAATATGCCCGTCAACGATTCATCGAGGTAATTCCGGAAATCGATATGCCAGGACATGCCACTGCGGCCAATAAGGCCTATCCAGAATTCAGCGGCGGTGGCTCTAAAGGGCATCCTGAGTTTACTTTCAATCCAGGTAAAGAAGGAACGTATACTTATCTCTCCAATATCCTCCATGAAGTGAATCAACTGTTTCCATACGGTATGATTCACCTAGGCGGCGATGAAGTGAGCTATGGCAACGAAAAATGGCATACCGATAGCAGCATTCAAGCACTGATGCAACGGGAACACCTGTCTACGCTGAAAGATGCAGAGCTGTATTTTATGCGCCGGATGTCTGATTCCGTATACAGCATGCATAGCAAGATGCTGGCCTGGGATGAAATGGCGGAAATCTCACTGCCGCGCGATAAAACTATCATCTTCTGGTGGCGCCACGACAAACCAGCTACCCTGGAAATGGCCTTACAGAAAGGTTATACAACGGTTATATGTCCACGATTGCCACTGTACTTCGATTTCGTACAGGATAGTACGCATCGTCATGGTCGCAGATGGAATAAGTTGTTAAACAGTATAGAGAATGTCTATACTTTCTCTCCGGAAAAATACCTCCCCGCAAATGCTGATCCTGCCCTGATTGCGGGTATGCAAGCTAATTTGTGGACAGAAACGGTGCCTAGTGTAGAGCGACTGGATTATCTTACTTTCCCAAGAATATGTGCGCTGGCAGAAATCTGCTGGACACCTACTGCCCAAAAAAATACAGCCGATTTTATGAAGCGCCTGAAGCCGCAGTTGGAGCTGTTTAAAGCAGCAGGATTGTATTACTATGATCCGTTTACACCTAGTTTCCATCCGGAGCCAATTCCGAAGAAAAAGACCGTAAGCGATTATAAGGACTAATGCGAATTTTTTCACGCAAAGGCGCAAAGGAAATAAGTTTTCCTTTGTGCCTTTTGCGTGAGAAATGCTGCATCCTATCCGCTTTTCATTATTTTGTGGGCATGAATCGTTTGAGGCTATTTACTGCCAAAGGTGACGCTTCCTGGCTGCAATGATAAAAAAAATAGGGCATCAGCAAACGCTGATGCCCGGTCATTTGGGGCTAACCGATCATGCATTATTTTTAGGTCTTCGCTTTTTCGTAGCTACCTTTGACATTCCCTTCTCGGTAATCTACCTGTATTACTTGCGGAGACGTGTATAATTTTACAGGGATATGTATAAGGTATTGATTGGCGGCAATCTCCTCTACTGTCAGGCTTACACCTTTATTATCGAGAAATGCTGCTTTTTCCAGTACCATTCCCTTTGGCGTATTAACGCGCAGCAATCCACTCACTGGCACATTAAACACGACCATATTCAGTTGATTGCTACCTTTCTTTTTAGTGTAATATCCCCAGTCTTCTTTTTTCATGCCGGCATAATCACAATCCCAGATCACATTGCCGTATTTGCTCATCCATGCACCAATCGTATTGGCGATGTTCAGTTCCTGCGGACGGAAAGTCCCCTCTCCAGAAGGCCCGAAGTTCAGCAAAAAGTTACCACCCATAGAAGTAGTATGCACCAACATTTCCAGGAGCTCCAGCGGTGATTTCACATGACTGATCGTCCAATCTTTATGATATCCCCATTGGTTTTCTGGAATGGTCATGCAGGCTTCCCAGTCCCATTTGGTAACGGCGAGGTCAGTAACGGGATCGGGTAAACGACGTTCGTAACCGGACTCGTAGTCGCCCATCAATTGCCCATTGGAATCCTTATGACGTTTGCCAAAGTCATCTGCGCGGAGGCGACTATTTACAATCACTCCCGGACGCACTTCTTTCAGCATTTTCTCTACTTCGTAAGTCCATTTACCATTCAGTTTTACGGAATTATCCCAAGTACCATCAAACCAGAAAGCTTTAACGGTAGGGTAATTGGTGGCCAGCTCTTTCAACTGGTTGTAGGCGAATGTCAGGTAACGACTCATCGCTACACTATCTTCTGGTGTTTTGATATCGTATCTCCAGTCCGGATGATGCCAGTCGAGCACGGAGTAGTAGAAATTTACATCTATACCTTCTGCATTGTAGGCTTCCACCAGTTGTTTGATGATATCCTTTTTATAAGGACTATTAGCCACTGTGAAATCCGTATACTGGCTAGGCCAGAGGCAGAAGCCTTCATGGTGCTTGGTGGTGATAGTCATGTATTTCACGCCCATCTTCTTAGCCATTTTGGCCCATGCTTTCGCATCGAATTTCGCAGGATTGAACTGGTACATCAAGGAATCCCATACAGGCGTGGGAATTCTGGCACTAGATTTCAGAAATTCCGCGGCATAGTTATATGTTTTACCATTCCATACCCCGCCAGGGATGGCATAAAGCCCCCAGTGGATGAACTGTCCAAATCGGTTGCTACGCCATTTATTCATGGCCTCATCCGATCTTTTGCCGGTGTATTGCGCGCCATACTTTAAGGGGATGGCGCGTTTGGTAGTGTCTTGTGCGCCTGCCTGGAAAACTGCTCCCAGCAAGGCGGCGGCGATAATTAGTTTTTTCATGGTCCGTATAAAAGTATAATTTACCATCCTGGATTCTGTAATAATGTACTGCTTTTATTTACCTCGTCAAAAGGCAGTGGCGCGAAATACATTTTTGGATACAGGAATACTGCGTTGAGCGCAGTAATCGCCTGGTAAGTAAAGGTATTGTCTTGCTGTTTGGTGACCATCATACCCTGGATAGGTCTGTTTTCGGTCACTTCTGCTGTTTTCCAACGACGGGTATCATAGTACCAGTGGCCTTCGTAGGCAAATTCCACTTCATATTCATTGCGGATAACGCCACGCATCGCCTCTTTAGACATACCTGCATCCAGGCCGTACATATTGTCGGCGCCAGCTTGAACGCCGCCCCGTCTGCGGATACTCTTAACAATGTCATAAACTTCCTGGGTAGGACCGTTCAATTCATTCATGGCTTCTGCATAACCCATTAGTATTTCGGTATAACGGATAACAGGATAGACCCTTTGTGTATTGGTATATCTACCGGTACTGTCATTACACATTTTACGGCTATAATAACCGGTTTTGGTAGAATAGGCTTGCAAACCATCTGCAGAGAGGGTTCCCTGCCAGGTTTTGTAAATATCCACTGGGTCCATTTTTTTGGTGCTGTTATTGAAAACAGTTGCCTGATTGTAGATGATGGTATTATAGAACCTTGGATCTCTGTTGTTGTAAGGGAATTTAGGATCATAACCGGAGCCAGGAGCGCTGGTAGCTTTACCATTGGCCATACCGAAGGCATCTACGAGGTTCTGACTAGGAGTGCTCCATCCGGAACCGCCACGAGAGTTAGGGAACCAGGCGCCTTCCAGGTTAGTATTGTATCCCATCATGTACGGCATGATATACTCTGAGTTCTTACGCAGCAGGAATAATTTCCAGAAGCTGTACCCAGCCCTTGCACCTGGCGTAGACTCTGTTTCGAAGAGGGAATAGATATTAGAATTCATCACTGCCTTACAAGCATCTGCTGCTTTCTGCCAGAGCGTTGCATCGTAGGTAGGGCTATAGCAGATGAGTGGTTGCTGCTGAGGGTCCTTGGTAATAGGATTACCGTTGTAGAGTGGACTGGCTGCAGTTACTAGCATGCGCGCTTTCAGGGCCATACACATACCTTTCGTGATGCGGCCATAGTCGGCTGCAGGTTGGTCCATCGCAGTAGGCAAATCAGCCCCTGCTTTGTCGCATTCCGCTGCGATATAGTCTATACACTCCTTGTAGCTATTACGCTTATAATCGATGGGTGTGGATAGGTCAGCGTAGATCGTGTCTCCCACCATCATCACTCCTCCGAAATACCTTACTAGTTGGGCATAATACCAGGCGCGCAGGTACCGGGCTTCTGCGGAAGTCCTGATCTGCATCGCAGGAGAAAGCGGAGAGCCTTTCACCTTTTTCATGTATTGATTGGCAGCCCTGATTTTTTGATAATAGGTCTTGTAATAGTTGGTGGTGAAATAGTTTCTCGCCGTGGAAGCACCAGTGATAAAGCTGGCTTGTGGATCGCTGTAATAGGAGACAGAGTGAGACGTCATATCCTCCATACAAGCATAGTCATTCCCCAGGGCGGAAGTGATCAGCGTATACCGGTTATGGATCAAGTCCATACCGGTATAAGCATATAAGTCAGTGAGAAAACTCAGTGTTTTGGCACTGTCCGAAAATACCAACTGTTCGGTCAAACTTTCCGTTTGGCGCTTGTCGAGGAAGCTGTCGGACTTTTTACAGGCTACCATCATGGCGGTTACCAGGCTTCCTGCTACGATATATTTTATTAGTTGTTTAATCATTTGTCTGGATTTTACGATACAACAATGCTTATTACAATCCTACCTGTAATCCGATGTTATATATTCTCTGTTGTGGATATTCCCCAATGCTGGATGACATGGCAGATTCCGGGTCAATGGCTACTGGCAGTTTGTTATACACCAGGGCCAAATTGTAACCGTTAAAGTACATGCGGATATTCTTTACCAGCTTGTGTTTCAGCAAGGAGGTAGGAATGGCATATCCGATTTCAACGTTTTTCCATCTCACATAATCCCCTCTTCTGTACCAGTAGGTGGAAGACTGCGGACTACCTTGTCCATCGGCCAGTGCTGGGTAAGTAACATCCGTTGTCCATGGTGTCCATCTACCGAGGTTGAAAGGCACTGATTGTCTTTCCGGACGACTATAAGCCAATGAACCACGTTGGATATTGATCACATAATCAAAGGAACCCTGAAACAAAGTACTGAAGTCAAAACCCTTGTAGGAGAACCCGAAGCTCAGACCAGAAATATATCTCGGCTGATTCACACCCATCGCTAGTTTATCGTTATCATCGATGATACCGTCGCCATTGAGGTCTGCGAATTTCAATGCGCCTGGGAAGATGTTCTGCATAGGTACACTGGTAATCAGTTTAGGACTGTTGAATACATCTTCCACATCCTGGAACATACCAATGTATTTATAGCCGAATGCCTGCCCGATGGATTTACCTGTTTGCGACATCCATGGGTATTTCGCCATAGGCTCATCGCGATAGAGGATTTTGTTTTTAGCAAAGCTGATCTGACCTTTTACGAAGTACTGGATCTTGTGAGAGCGGTTGTTGTATTCTACCTCAATCTCATATCCTTTGTTGCTCACGCGTCCGAGGTTTAATGGTGGAAGACCAACACCAACGGGCTGTGGCACTGTACCACGGGTAGAAAGGATATCATAACGATAGTTATCAAAATAATCCGCTACGATACCGATTTTACCATCAAACATTTTGATATCCACACCGATATCGGCTTTACGTTCTTTTTCCCAGGTTACCTGGTCGTTACCAAGATCGCCTTCTACGGTACCATTATAGCTTACAGGTAATTCACCGAAATTGTATCCTTTGCCGGCAGCGTAAATTTGCTCATACAGGTATTTGTAAGCACCGATTTTATCACTACCTACGAGGCCGTAAGATCCACGGAGTTTAAAGGCGTCAATGAATTTGATATTATCCTTGAAGAAACTTTCTTCACTGATATTCCAACCCAGGCCAATAGCAGGGAAGAGACCATATTTTTTGCTGCTGGCAAAACGATCAGACCCGTTATAACCCGCGTTGATATCCACCAGGTATTTCAGTTTGTAGTTATAACCGATACGACCAGTGATACCGCGGAAATTCGCAGGGATACCGGCCACAACAGCGTCAGAGCCATTCCATGCATTGGTGGTATTGGTATTCTGGTTGAACAGCAGTAATCCGGATACGTTATGACCACCGAAGCTTCTACCGTAGTTCAAAGAACCTTGTAGATTCAGCTTACGGGCACTCCCACGATATCCACCGGAAGAGCTGAGTTTGCCCATTCTGTACAGGTTGTTCACCACTGGTTTATAAGCTTGTGCTACTGCATCATAGTAGTAAAACAGGATTTCATTATTGGCACGAGTGAGACTGCGAACAAAATTATAATCACTCGCCAGCGATACCAGCACGTTTGCAGATAATCCTTTCGTAATGAAATCCAGTTTTTGGGTAGCAGAAGTAACAACGTTGAAGTCGTTTTCATAGCTGCGGTTATAACCGCCGTATTGCAATACCCCTATAGGATTGGGTTTGGTACCGGTACTCAGGGTACCTCCAAGGGAGCCATTCTGATTGTATATCGGATAACCGAAGGAGGAAAGTTCTCCGTTCCAGAGATACTGGAAAGTAGTACCACCGCCGTTAAAAGGTTTGTCGTTTGGTTCGTTGATCGTACCGAATCTTCCGGATAGGTCTACACGAATATGCAGATCTTTTGTAGGATCGATATCGATGTTAGAGCGGAAGTTATAACGGTTGTAAAAATAGTTACTGTTATAGCCTTCGTTAGAACTGAAGTTTTTGAAGATACCTCCCTGTGTGATGTAGCCCAGAGAGATAAAGTATTTGATATAATCCGAACCACCGCTGATATCGAAGTTGGTTCTGTTCTGCATGCTATACTTACGCATCAATTCTCCCCACCAGTCCACGTTTGGATGCATATAGGGGTCGCTGTTGTCCTTGTAGTAATCCAAGTTGTTGCCTGCGAAGAAAGTAGGATATTTCACAGCGGGGTCGCGCATGTTGGTGGTTTCATATTCCCGGAGCAGGCTCAGGGTTGTATAACCATCATTCATTTTCGGCGGACGTGTAGGTTTCAGGAAACCAGTTTCATTACGCACTGTCAACTGTGGCTTACCGGACTTACCACGGCGAGTAGTGATCACCATTACACCGTTTGCTCCGCGGATACCATAAACAGCGGTGGTAGACGCGTCTTTCAAAATAGAAATACTTTCAATCTCATTCGGGTCCAACTGGCTTACTTGGTCGTAAGAGAATTCGATATCATCCACAATGATCAACGGATTGTTCGCAGAGTTGTTATCAGTAGTGTTATAAGAACTGATACCACGAATCTGGAATGCCGCACCGTCTTTACCAGGTTGACCGCCACGTTGTTGTGTGAACAAGCCAGGGAGGCGTCCGGCCAGTGCGTTCTGCAAACTGGCAGAAGGACTTTGACGGATCTGCGCACCAGAGATAGCGCTCACCGCACCGGTAACAGTAGGCTTTTTAGGCGTACCATAACCGATAACCACCACATCTTCCATCCCTTTCACATCCGGTTGCAGTACAATCTTACCATTGGCTTCTGCTGCTGGTAATTCGCGTTTGAGGTATCCTACATAAGAGAATATCAGGATACCGGCTTTACCTTTCAGGGTGAGAGAATAACGTCCTTTTTCATCTGTGGCCACACCGTTTGTAGGGAAGTCTTTCTCAAAAACGGATACGCCTA
Organism: Chitinophaga sp.; assembly: GCF_019236475.1. GTDB lineage: Bacteria > Bacteroidota > Bacteroidia > Chitinophagales > Chitinophagaceae > Chitinophaga. Next base: position 348,738 of record NZ_JAFAIX010000005.1, on the reverse strand, counting down.
TCAGCGGTTGCGCTCCTTCTGAAACGGTACCGTTTACGGTGGTACCAGTTACTGGTTTCTGGGCAATGGCTGGTAGCGCCATGTACAGCAGAAAGCAGCAGCAAAGGAGATGATATAATAATTTTTTCATTGTTAGCCTTGTTTAATGTTACCAGTTAGGATTTTGACGCATGTTAGGATTGGCCACCAGTTCCTTGTAAGGAATAGGGAAGAGGAACATGCGATCAGCAAGGAATTTGGTAGGTGTTACTTCTACTACTTTATAATTGAGGGTAGCATCTGGATTTTTGGTGATCTGCATACCGTGCAGGGATGTGTTCAACACTTTGTCTGCCATTTTCCAACGGCGGATATCCCAGAATCGTTGTTCTTCGAAAGCCATTTCCACACGGCGTTCATGACGTATACGCGCGCGCATCTGGTCTTGTGTTAATCCTACCGGGAGCGTATAGGGATTGAGTTTAGCACGTTTACGGATTTGCTCTACCGCATCGTATACCTCTTTAGACGGGCCACTGGCTTCATTGAGCGCTTCGGCGTAGTTTAAAAGTATCTCTGCATAACGAAAGATCGGGAAGCAGTGATCAGAGCTGGCGTAGCTGCTGGTGGTACCAGAAGTAGTGAGGAACTTACGCATGTAGTAACCTGTGCGTGTTTCACCGCTATTGGCCTTTCCAAAACCTGCCGGGCGGTCTATCCCACCGTCAAACGTTTCAATATTTCTTCCTAACCATGACATATTATTATGGAAGATGGTATAGTAAAACCTTGGGTCACGGTTGATATAAGGAGTGGCAGCATTGTACCCGGAACCAGCATCACCAATCATTTTTCCATTCGCCATTTCAAATTCATCTGCCAGTTCCTGCGTAGGGTTGGTTTTACCTCTGTCTCCACGTTTGGAACCCACAGGGCCGTTATTCAGCTCTACCAGGTAACCCTGTCCTGTCATATACGCCAGGATGGTTTCGCTATTCTTACGCTTGAGATAAGGATCATCGTAAGCAGTAGTGAGTGCATAAGCTTTGGTATCCATGAGGTCTTTGGCTGCTTGGGCCGCTGCTTGCCATTTTTCTATGTTGTTGTTAGGATTGTTGAGCGGACTAGCAGCATACAGCAATACCCTGGATTTCAATGCCATGGCGGCACCGCTGGTCAGGCGACCGAAATAAGCGGTAGCATAACTTGCTGGCAGGTATTTGCGAGCTGTATCAATTTCGGTTACAATGTATTTTACACATTCGTCATAACTGTTACGGCTATATGATAAATTGGAATTGATATCAAATACTTTGTCGCCCACAATAGGAACGCCGCCCCATCTTTTAATCAGCTCGAAGTAGGCCACCGCACGGAGGAGTCGCGCTTCGTTCTTCCATTGGTCCATTAATCCGGGTGTTTTCAGCGGCACCTGGTCTATTTTTGACAGAAAGAGATTTACTTTCTGAATGAGGCCATAGTTCTGATCCCACTTGTTGTCTGGGAGGTTGAAGGGCGTCCATTGACCATTGGAGAAGTATTGTACTGGATCTGTTGCGTTGCTGGGAACGGCATCATCTGTACCAGCATCCAGGATATTATCACCTATGCGATTGAAGCCGGAAGGAAGATCAGCATAACTATTGTAGAGATATCTTTCTGCGTAAACGCCCAGTGAATCCAGCTTGTCGAAAATCAAGTCTTCATTCACAAATTCCAACGGCTCTTTTTCGATCACATTTTTCTGGCAGGCTGTAATGCCAATACAAGCCAGCACGGGGAGTAATATGGTATATTTTCTCATTGTTATTAGCGTTTTGTATTACAGTCCAAGCGTGATACCGCCATTGATGGCACGTACATTACCAAATGGCGCGTTAATAGATTCCGGATCATACCTGTCAATATTTTTGATCGTGAGCAGGTTGTATGCGTTTACGAACAGGCGTAGCTTGGTGATTTTACTGTTGGGCAGTAACATGCTTTTGAAGTCATAACCCAGTTCCACATTTTTCAGGCGGAGATAATTTGAATTACGCACCCAGAAGCTAGAAACCTGGTTGTTATTGATATTGGCGCCAAGTGTCAGGCGTGGGAATTCCGCATTGGTGTGGGTGGGTGTCCAACGATCTAGGTGTGCTTCTTGTACATTGGCATCGCCGTTATAGAAAGGCATGATGGCGGTTGGATTGATCCAGACAACCCTGTTTGCCGCGCCTTGTATTAGGAGTTTGCAATCGAATCCTTTATAAGAGAAGCCGCCGCCAACGCCGTAGTTAATCAATGGCTTGGTAGTACCGATCGGCGCTCTGTCCAGGTCGTTGATCACACCGTCTCCATTGAGGTCTTTGTATTTGATATCTCCGGCAGATGGCGTATAGCCTTGCAGGTTAGCTGTTTTGTTGAAGTCGTCACCCGCTTGATAGAATCCGTCGGCAATCAATCCGAAGAGCTGACCCACAGGTTGCCCTGTGCGATAGAGCCATGGGTAAGGATAATTCTGATCTCCGGTATGTAATACTTTGCTGGCTGAAACGGATACGTTGCCATCCAGATAGTATTTGAAAGCCTGTTTGGTAGCAGGACTATAATGCACAGTAGCTTCTACACCAGTATAGCGGTTGATGCCGATGTTTTCTAGGGGATAGGTTTGCCCAAAGATACCGGTATTCTGACCTCTGATCTGCAAGAGATCAGATAGTCTATTCCGATATACGTCTACTACAACAGACAGTTGATCATGCAACAGCGCCGCTTCCAGGCCGATATCGAATTTTACACCTTTTTCCCAGGTATAGTTGGGGTTAGCTACTTGTGTTCTCGCTGCGCCACTAACACTGGAAGCGGTTTCTCCAACATTATAACCATTTGCATCAGTCGAGAAGTTGGTCAGGTATGGGTAGTAGTTGTCTGGATCACCCCAGGCAGTTTGTCCGGCAGAAACGCGCAGTTTCAGGCGACTAAACAACTCACTACTGAAGAAATTCTCATTGCTGATCACCCATGCGAGCCCGGCGGAAGGCAGGAAGGCACCGCGTTTACCAGGTTGGTACCTGTTCAATAAACTATATACAAGGCCCAGTTCTGCGAAGTAAGTTTTCTTCCAATCGTAGGTAGCATTCAGGCCAGCATTAGTATAAACGGAATTGAGCTGATAGAAGCTAGCAATGCTGTTATCCTTATTGAAGGTGGCCAGGAGATTGAGACTATGATCATTCCACTGATGATCATATCCGGCCATTACATTGATATAATTCTGTCGGAATTGATCGGGAACGAGCGCTGTACCGGTTCCAACAATGCCATCCGCTCCGTATTGGATATAGCTTCCGGCAGGAGCACCAATAGTGGTATCTGGTGCATACACGGCATATGATTTACCGCGGGGTACAATCTCGTTATAATAGTTGTTCATGGACAGTTGTCCTTTCACCCACAATCCTTTCACATAATCATCCAGTTTGTAGGTAAGGGCCATGTCTGCGCTGATGCGGCGTTGGGTGGTCATCAGGTAACCTGCGCCTACTGCATCTGCCATTGGGTTTTTGCGATACAGGTTGGTACCGCCCCAGGTGCCGTTTGGATTGGTAATCGGAAAGGCTAATGGCGGAGTGGCCAATATATTTGAATACACGTATGCCGAGCCTCCTCCAGGTGCATAGGCGGTAGAAATGGAACCGAATACGTTTAATGCCAATTCAATATCCTTGTTGAAAGAAACGGAAGCATTGGTACGGATGCTGTAACGTTTGTAATCGTTATTGGTATTGTAACTGTTTTGCGGAGAGGTGTTAAATACGCCGCCTTGTGCAAAATGTTCCAGGGAAGCATAGTAATGATAAGCGCGGGCAGTACCTGCCAGGTCAATACTATAGTGTTGTTGACTAGAAGATTTGCGCATCACCTCATTCATCCAATTTACATCTGGTTGTGCGTATGGATCGTTGGTGTGATTTTTCCAAGCATCCAGCATCGCAGGCGTATAGCGAGGAATACTGCCAGGGGAAGTATTCTGCTGTGCTTCGTTATACAAGGTAGCGTAACCATATGCATTCAGAAACTTATCCCGATAAATTGGTTCCAGAGAACCGTATTGGGCAGACGCGTTTACTTCAAATGCTTTACGTCCTCTATCGCGGGTAGTGATGAGCACTACACCATTGTTGGAACGCTGCCCGAACATTGCGGTGGCGAGGGCATCTTTCAATACGGTAACGCTTTCTATGTCGGCAGGATTAAACCCGGTATAGTTTCTAACCACGCCGTCAATCACGATGAGAGGCGTTTTACCGCGCAAGGTGAGGGTAGCGGCATCCACACCACCGATGGCATTATACTGGGTGGTATACAGTCCGGCCAATCTTCCGGTGAGGGCATTGGTAACATCGCCTGTGAGGGTGGTATTGACATCATTGGTATATACAGCACTGGTTGCTGACACCATGTTGCCACGAGTGGACGTTCTGTTCCAGAGATATGTTTTCTGACCAAACCAGGAGCTATCCTTGGCAGGGAGGATATTCTTTACCAGGGAATCCTGTGGTAAAGCCATTGCAGGAACGCCCATTCCAGCAGTGGTAATAACGGCAAGGCACCAACGAACAATTCGTGGAGACGGTGCAGTATGCCTTTTATAGGAATTATGCTTCATTGTAATGTGTTTAGGGAACAGGAATGTGGTTTATCGCAGGGTACCGCGCACCAGGCCATTAGGGAATAGCGTGGAGTGAACATCCACGTATAATGGATCGGAACGCAGTGCGCGCAATGGTTCCCCGGTAATGGACATGCTCTGTTGCACGCCATAGTCGGCCGCCGTGGAGGCCAGCTTCAACAGGGTTACGCCAGTAGGCGTATGAATATGTGCTTCCTTCAATACATCCCCGGTAGGTATGTTTTTGACATCGATTGCATACCAAGCCATGTTATCATCTGTCAGGCGGAGTGAGAATTTTGCGGCAGCGGAATTATTGGCGGCGGGTACTACCTGGCTGCCATCCATATTTACATCCAGGGAGAGAATAACTTTTTTATCTAGCTGTCCACGTACAATGCCTGCTGGATTAGCCTTGGAAACGATCTGCATATAGGCGGATGTTTTAATCAGACTATCTGCGATGGCTTTAGGCATGGGCATATTGCCACTCATTTTTTTGCCGTTAAAGTTGCCGGTGAGGGAGAGCAGGGCAGTAGTGTTGTTTTGAACGGGGCCGCCAATGCGGATGTCTACGCTCTCAGGTGCAATACCTCCAGGAAGGGAGTCGAAATAAATGTCGTAATACAGTTGGTAATCGTCGCGGAGGTAGAGGAGTGCATAAGCGCTAGCTCCATTACCTGGTGTTGCAGGGACCACATTGGTACCTTTCATTTGAATATTCCACATCTTCAACACAAACTGATTCGATTCAGGATCTTTTTTACAGCCTACAAGCATGTAAACTGAAATCATCAGCATGCAGAAAAGGAATACAGGATTCTGACGCATGTTTTAAAGGATTTAAAATAGTAAGGCAATAGCAGGGTAAGCAACTATCAACGGTGGATAGTCGCCTCGCAGCTTTTCATTATTCACTTGGAAAATATTAGTAATGTGTCTACATGATTACTGTTGATGGTTGATAAATAAGCCTACGGAAATACAGTTTTAGTTTGCGATTTTTTGGTTCGTTTCTGTTGCGGTAAAAATAGCTTTCTCCCAGGATCTAATACGGGTCATATCTCTCTATTATACCCGTATTTTGTTTCAAAACTACCGGGTAAATGGTTTCAAGTGAAATGATATGTATAAAAATATAATGTTTAATACATTGGTTATTTTTCCATTGACTGTCCATTGCGCCCGTATTCTGAAGGGAGCTGGTTGAATTCCTTTTTAAACCATTTTCGGAAGTAGTCTACATCCGAAAACCCGACCATGTATGCCACTTCATTGACGTTATATTGCTGACTCGCCAATAATCGGGCGGCCTGTTGTAAGCGGATACTTCGGATAAATTCAATCGTGGTTTGGTTGGTGAGTGCCTTTAATTTTCGGTATAAAGTAATGCGACTCATATTAACAGCGGCCGCCAGTTCCTCTACATTTAAACTAGGCTCGGCGATGTTTTCTTCTATATAAGTGATAACGGTTTTCAGGAATACATCATCCGGACCCGTAACAGGAATACTTTCCGGAGGAAGCGTCGCCACCTGGCTATAGCGTTCTCGCAGTAGTCGGCGGGACTCCAGCAGGTTCTGTACCCTGGCGGTGAGCAGTGCAATACTAAATGGCTTGGTGATATAGTCATCTGCCCCGGTTTCATAACCCTCCCGTATAAACGATACTGTACTTCTGGCAGATAACAGGATAATGGGGATATGACTAGTACGATTGTCATTTTTCAGGGCATGGCATAGCTCTACGCCGTTCATGCCGGGCATCATCACATCGCTGATGATAATATCCGGGAGACACGAAGTCGCCAGGTCAAGACCGGTTTGCCCATCTGCGGCCAGATGCAACTGGTAATGATGATTGAACATCTCCGCCAGGTAATGCAATACATCTTTATTATCTTCCACAATCAGCATCACGGGCTTGTCACTCTCTTCGGTATCCAGTGGCTGTTCGAATTCCTGGTCTACCACACTATTGCCCAGCGCTCCTGCATGGCGGGTAGTGGTCATTTCTTCTGGTTGGAGGTGCTGGTTGCCGGCAGGAATGCGGATACTGAAACAAGTATATCCTGGCGTATCGGCAGTGGCCTGCCTACTCTGTAGCTGGATTGTTCCATGGTGCAAGGTCACTAGGCCACGTACAAAGGCCAACCCAATCCCCGTTCCACCGGTTTGTAGATTATTGAAGTCATAATGATTGAACTGTCCGAATATTTTTTCAAAATGACTTTCCGGTATCCCAATGCCATTGTCAATTACTTGCAATAGCAACTGGTTGCCCTCATAGGACAAAGCTAATGTCACCTCTCCGCCCGACTGTGTAAACTTCAACGCATTGGAAAGGAGGTTGAAAAGAATCTTTTCAAATTTATCCTTGTCGAACCAAACCATCATGATGTCCAGGGAGGAAGTCAGGTGGAGGGCAATATTTCTCTTCGCAGCCAGACTTTCAAAGGCCCCTGTCACTTCCTGGCAAAAACTAACGATATCCGCCAGCTCGGCCTGTAGTGGAATCCCACCCTCCTCCAATCGACGGAAATCCAGCAACTGATCCATGAGTCGCATCAGTCGCTCTCCATTTTGTTGGATGAGGAGTAGTTGTCGGCGCTCGTTATTGCCGAGCAAGGTATTCTGGAGTAATTTTTCCACTGGCGCCATGATGAGTGTCAGCGGTGTTTTGATATCATGGGAGATATTCGTGAAGAAGTTCATTTTGTTTTTCGCCAATTCCCTGTCTTTTTCCCGATATTCTTGCTGTTTCATGATTTCATGTTTCAGCAGGGTAGTACGCAGCGAGTAATAATAGTACCAAAGCAGGATGCCCACAATCAGCAGCACATAGAACAAGTATGCGTACCAAGTTTTCCAGAAAGGAGGTAAAACGCGTATATGCAAGCACGTAGGTTGTTCACTCCAAACGCCGTCATTATTGGCTGCTTTCACTTTAAAGATATAGTTGCCTGGGTCCAAGTTGGTGAAGGTGGCTGCCGTTTGATGGCCTACATAATGCCATTTGTTATCGCTGTGCAGTCCTTCCATCAAATAGGCGAACTGGTTAGAACTCGGGTTGATATAATTCAGCGCGCCAAAATGCAGGGTGAAATAAGCCTGGTCATGCGTCAGCGTAATTTTGTCTGTATAAGTGATGGAGGTGGTCAGCGGGGATTTCTCGTCGGCCACGTTCACAGGGATATTCTTAATCAACATGCCGGTGAGAATGACCTGTGGGCCGGCAGTATTATTAAACATGGTTTTTGGACTGAAACGCACAATACCATTGATGCCGCCAAACATGATATCCCCGTTCGCGGTTTTCACGGCGGGGTTCAGGTATTCTGTAGCGCCCGCCCAATTGCCTGCGCCGTAGTTGGTTACCGTGATTTTGCGCATGCCATCCACAGCGTGAGGGTCTTGCACCACTTTCATGATATTATCTTGCCCGCTGATCCACAGGTTACCGGCATCGTCTTCCACAATACCGCGGATAATGATATCCGCCAAACCTGTTTCTGTATCGAGGGATTGCAGCATACTGGAGATGCCGTCTACATACATCAAACCATTATCATGCGTGCCCACCCAAATCTTTCCATGATGATCCGCTCGTATGCAATGCACGTTTTCAGGAGGATTGTAGGTTTGTACCCAACGGTCATTCAATTGGACAAAGTGGCGACTCCCAAAAGGTAGATAGCATAATCCCGTAGTGGTGCCGATCCATAACGTGGCATGCGTGTCTTCATACAAACAATTTATTTCTCCTGCCATCAAACTGTTGGGATTATCATTATCATGCAGGAATGCCTGACAGCGCAGGTTTTTATCTAAGAAGAACAAACCGCTCTCCGTACCAATCCACCAGCCATTCTGCCCTTTCTCCATCGCGAAGCAGGCATGATTGCTTTTTCCTTCCGGATCGCGCTCACTCCGCAATGGTATGCGTGTAAACGTAGCCGTAGGAATATGAAACAAGTACAGTCCCTCCAGGCTGCCTACTAATAAATGCTCCTCATCCTTTATCAGTAAAGACTTGATAATTTCTTTGTTGGCATTCTCCGTAGGTGCGGGAACGTGATAGTATTTAAAAGTATGCGCCTGACGGTCGTAATAGTTGATGCCGGCAGATGTAGCGATCCATAGATTATGCTTACTATCTTCCGCAATCGCCATCGCGATACGACTATTCATCCCAATCCCGTCTTTCATTAGCCAGGAAATATAATTCATATCGCTGCCAGGATGTACCTGACTGATACCGCCCCAGTAAGTCCCTATCCAAACGGTGCCTGCTTTGTCCTGGAGGATGGAGCATACAGAATTATAACTCAGTGAAGAAGGATCATATTTATCATTCGTATAGTGAGCTACCACTTTCCGATTGCGTAAAATATACAAACCTTTGCGCGTGCCTACCCAGCATTCATTTCCTATGAATTTCACTGCTTTCACCATTTCATTGGCCACATTATTTTCAGGATCGGCCGCATGGTAATGAATGGCAGTACCGGTAACGGTATCCATCATAAAGAGGCCCTGGCCCTGTGTTCCCACCCATACTTCATTGTTGTGAAGGGTGATACAATGAATAGTGGAATTTATCTGTAACGCAGGAGGAACGGGCAATAGTCTTCCGGTTCCCGGTTGATAATGAAAGAGGGCAGCGCCGTAACCAATCCAGAGATTACCGTTTTTATCTTCTGCGAAAGCCCTAGGAATGACACTACTTCTGTTGAAACTGTCCGGGGGCAGTGGAACATGTACTAATTGTTCTTTATCCGACTGATAGGCAAAGCAGCGGCGTAAAGCGCCCACCCATATACGATTGTGACTATCTTTATAAATCGCACTAACATCTTGGATATCTGGTTCACCGCTGGCCATGCGAAAGACTTCCATGCGGGTATCATAAATATTCAAACCGTTGGCAGTACCAACAAGGATATTCCCTTTATCATCTTCTGCTAAAGCATTTACGAAATTGCTACTGATACTTCCTCGCGTGTATTTATTATTGCGAAAGATTTTTATTTCATCGTCGCTGTATCTGCAAAGGCCGTTCTCAGTGCCTATCCAAATGAAACCTTTACTATCCTGTAATATACAGTTGACGGTACTCTGAGGTAAGCCCTGGGCAATACCCAGGCGGGTGAAATGTAAGGGATTTTCCTGTGCAAGCATACTACAACACATCAGCAACAGCAACAGGCAACAGGTAAGGTATTTTACCGGCAGGGATTTTCCTACACACAACATAGCACTTCTAAATATTTGGTTGACACTACAGGTAATGTTGAAGTTAAGGTGGTGCGATGAAAATAGTGAATCCTAGATAAGATAGTATAGGGAAAGGTTAAAATATTGCCGGAAATAGACGCCTGGGGCTGGTTATAAGACATAAATGTAAAAAATACGCATCTAGAGAAAATTAAATTGTTAATTGACATGTTCTTAATACTGTGTCTGATTGTGGACATTATTTATGCTTTATCTTTGTCCTCCCAAAACTATCTGCAATGAAAACGGAGATCAATTACCTGCTTGTTGACGCGAATGAAGATCGTCGTGTACAGTATTACTATGCACTGGATTTATTGGGTAATCGTAAGGCAGTTGTTTGTCTGCCGACGTTGGAAAAAGCACTGGAGTATTTGCAATCCCATCCCGATTTCCGTCCATCATATATCTTCGCCAATACCATCAATTCCCAAACAGAGAAAATATACTTTAACACACAAGTACAGATTCTGCCAGAAATGTCAGATACAACCGTGGTGTTTAGTCAATATGATGAGATGTATTTTACCAGCGACGATTACAAAGTAGTTACGCTCATCAATCAGTTGAAAGCCAAGCTGCAACAGGTGCACCAGGCGGGACAAAAGAGAAGAACGCTGGTAGCTCCTCATCGCGGCTAGTTACAATTTGATAACATACAGGTAACACTAAAAATATTTCTTTGTGCATTCTGTTATCTAATTCTACTTCTCCACCATGATGCTGCGTATAAACGCAGGATAAGCCATAGAATGGGTGAGCGGGAGATGACTATGCTGTAACATATTGCTAAGGAATTCGGCATAGTCTGCAGGGTTCGCATCACCATACCATTCGGCTGCGAAGGTATACCATGTTTGTCCCTCTACTTCCAATTTCGTGTATTCTAGTTGGCAGCCGTATGTAGTGTGCGCCAATAGGTCATAGAGTTCATAAGTGGCATCTTCTTTCCTTACCACCTTCACGACTATACGTTGTTTTAGCATTCTTACCCTGAAATAGCTGCTGCTATTATCGATGCCATTCAGAATTTTGTCTGGTATTTGTTTGCCGATTAGTTTCTCCCAGCTTTCGAGGAGTCCCGCATTGGTACGGGAGATTTGCACCGCTTTAGGACTACTAGCGCGGCGTTTAAGTTCCATATTGCCTTCGCGTAACTTAATGCTGCGATGGTTGTTTTCTGGGAGGTAGAAGTAAATATCCGTGCGAGGGGGAGCATCTTTTAGGTTCCTACCGTGACTGGCAAACCAGTGTTGGATACCGGTGTCAGGGGAGGTGAAGAACCAGCGTAGTTCCTGGCTGCGATAGATGGTCTTAAGCTGAAATACCCGACGCACGCGCCGAGACAACTGTTTCCACCATGGCGGACGATATGTTGCAAGTGATTGCATTACTGATAAGTTAAGGAAAATTTTGCTGTGAAAAAATAGTAAAGTAACTTTACAAAGTTAATAGAACAAATATGATCACCAAAAAGGACCAGGAAGTAGCCCTAGCATTGCGGCAGTTGGTAACAGCGATGAACAAGCGTCTGCGTAAGCAAATCAGTAATCCGGAGCATTTGTCGATTGCCGAGCTGAACGTAGTGGGTATGCTGATGCAGCAAAAGGAGATGTTGCCATCTGAGCTAGGCGCCCACCTGCATATATCTTCTCAGTTTATGTCGCAGGTACTGAAGCGCCTGCTTGACCTGGGATATATTTCCCGGCGTATATCTCCAGAGGATAAACGTAAGAACCTGATCTCGCTGACCAAAGCGGGCGTACAGAAGGTGGAACATACCCGTAAAGAAAGGGAAGAATGGCTGGCAGCGCAAATAGCGGAGATTTTTACAGCGAAAGAAAAAGATACCATTAAATCCACTTTAGCATTGTTAAAGCGCCTCGAAGAGAGAATACCCATTACCCAATCAAAAATATAAAAATGGAAAAGTCAGTGTTACTGCTCATGGATTTACAGGAGCGGATGTTGGAGAATTATGCAGATGCGGCTACGCTGTTGAAGCAGGTTCGTGTAGCGTTGGATGGAGCCAGGAAAGCAGGTGTACCCGTGATTTTTGTACGCCTGGCCTTTGAGGAAGGATATCCAGAAGTGGGGGATAAAAACAAATTTTTCAGCGGCTTAAAGCAAACGGGTTATTTTCTGCCTTCGGATGATAAAAGAGCTATCAGTAAGGAGATAACGCCGTTGCCAGGAGAACCGGTGATTAACAAGAAACGCTATAGCGCATTTGCAGGAAGCCCCCTGGAGGTAATCCTACGTAGTATGCAGGTGGATCGAATTGTGATGTCGGGGATTTCCAGTAGCGGTATTGTACTCAGTACTTTCTTGGCTGCCGCCGATATGGATTTCAATATGACGGTGCTACAGGATTGTTGCCAAGACAGAGATCCGGAAATGCACCAGTTTTTGTTTGATAAAATATATGGTCGTCGGGGAGTGGTACAAAATGCCGAAGACTGGGTGAAATCCCTCTGATGAAATTTTATTTCTCGCAAAGGGCGCAAAGTAGCAAAGGAAGATGTGTTGCTACATTGCGCCATTTTTATTTTATGTTAGGTTTCCTACTTAATGGTTTGTTCCCTTAGTTATTAATATATGTATTTTAAATGATGTGTTAACTGTCCTGAATATGATTATAACGGTCATGGATAGTGGTTTGGTTAATAACTGAACCATATGAATTTTTTATTGTTGTAGTTGCTATCGCTTACCATGAATGTATGTAGAGGTGAGTGCTGTAAGCTAGTTGAATGTTGAGGTACCCTGTTCCTGTTTCCCCTTGCCACCATTGTATTTACCGCGACAACCAGGATCTCTATGATGAAATGCTACTCTGCTATTTACTGCTGTCTTTTTTTGCTTGCCCTTTTATTAACTGCCCAAAAAGGAAATGCGCAGTCCTGTACCGGCTCTCTTGGCGATCCTATCTTTAAGGAAACTTTTGGAGATGCAGGTACTACGGTGAAGCCTACACTCGGTCCTCCATTAGCTCCAGGTATTACTACTTATACCTACTATAGTCCGCAAACGGTGAATCGACCTGTGGGGCCGTATCCTGGCCAGTATACCATCAGTAACACTACCAGAGGGTATAACAATACATATTTTGTGGATCGACCGGATCATACAACCGGTACTGGTACTGGATTTTGTATGGTGGTGGATGCGAATGCCACTCCGGATAAATTCTATGAACGTACCATCACCGGACTTTGTGCCGGTACTACCTTTGAGTTTTCCGCCTGGATCATGAATATCAACCCGCAGGGAGGCGTATCGCAACCTAGTCTGCGTTTCGATATCGTAGACGCCAATAATCCCAATGGCGCTCCTATTATCTCCGTTTCCACAGGTAATGTGCCTTATCAGTCGCCGGGCACCTGGGTGCGGCAAGCAGGCGTATTCCAGATGCCTAGTACTACCAGTTCTGTTATATTACGCATCTTCAGTAATACCCCCAGTAGCAATGGTAATGACCTAGCACTGGATGATATTGCCTTTGCCGCTTGCGGTCCTCCTATCACGTTTACACAAGGAGCAGGTACCATCTGTTACGGTGGTACAGGCACTTTAAATGTGCAGTTGCCTGTTGGTAGTTACTCTAATTATTACTTCCAGTTGCAGAACCGTTTACTTGGAACCACCGATTGGACCAATGTGGGCGGCGTAGTGAATAATGGCGCTAGTAACACCAGAACCTTTACTATCCCCAATGCCCAAGGAGGATATGAATATCGTGTACTCGCTGCCGGTGGTACGGCCGAAATCAATAGTGCTAATTGCCGGGTCACTTCCAGTCCCGTAGAACTGAAAGTAATTGATTTTGTTTCCAGTATTGCTGGTACAACACCTATCTGTTACAATACCTCCACCAATCTCACAGCTAATATCTCCCCGAATGGTACCGGTAACCCCACTACCGGATTCTCTTACTTGTGGGAATCCAGCCCGAATGGAACCAGTAACTGGACCACTGTTACCGGGCAAACCGGCGCCACTATGAATACCGGTGCACTCACGAGCAATATGTATTATCGTGTAACCGCTACCGTATCTGGATGTAGTGGTAGAGGCGTATCACAAGTATTTCCAGTTACGGTATATCCGCAGATTACCGCTTCGGTGCCTGCACAACCTTCTTTATGTGCCGGTACGGCCACTTATCGCCAACCTTATGCTATTACTACCGGAACAGCCAATCGCTATACAGTTACCAGTACAGATATGCCAGGCTTTTCCACCATTACCAATGGGGTGCTGGGCAGTTCTCCGCTGAATGTGGTTATTCCGGGCAATTTGGCCCCAGGCACCTATCACCTGAATTTTACTTTTAGTAATAGTACCACTGGCTGTACTTCTCCTGTATATCCCCAAACGGTAGTAATTGTAGCACCGCCCACGATACCCAATGCAGGCAACGATACGACGATCTGTAACAGCACTACCATGAACCTGGCGGGCAACACGCCTACTTCTGGTACCGGTACTTGGACGCAGGAGTCTGGGCCCACGAATGTCGTTTTCAGTGATGTACATAATCCCGGTACACAGATTTCCGGCTTAGCGCCAGGCACTTACCGTTTCCTGTGGACCATTGGCAATAGTGTTTGTCCTGCTGCTTCCAAAGAGGTGGTGGTGACGGTGCAAGCGCCTCCTACTACAGCCAATGCGGGGCCAGACCAGGTACAATATAATACCGGTGTATTCGTCCTACAGGGGAATACACCTACGGTGGGCACGGGCGTCTGGACGGTGATCAGTGGCAATGCTACTTTGGCGAATCCTGCGAATCCTAGTACCAATGCAACCATCGCACCAAATACTTCCGCTACACTGGTGTGGACGGTGAGTAATGGGGTATGTCCGCCGAGTAGAGATACCGCGGTGATTCAATATATCAGTGCTGCTGATATCCAGATTTTCAAAACCATTCCAGAGAATGGACCTTACATCGCGGGGCAAGACTTTATATACCGCATCGTTGCGATCAATGCAGGCCCGAGTAACGCCACTGCTGTACATATCACAGATCCTCTACCGGCCTCTTTTATTGCATCTAATGTAGCCGTTACCGTTACAGGCGCTACGAATTTGATTAGCAATAACTCCACCCTGACGAATATAGACGTAACAGCAGATATTCCTACCGGCGGTGCTACGGTGACAATAGTTGTTACCGGTAAGCTGTCGTCTGCCTTAAACGGCAATATCACCAATACAGCAACTGCTGTGTCTCCGAATGTACCCGACTCCAATGGGGCCACTAGTACTATAACGGTACCGGTTATACGTAGACCTTATATCAATACGGTGAAACAAGCACCTGCTATGGCTGTTGCCGGCGGCCTAATACAGTTTAGCCTGGTATCAAATAATACCGGTTTGGGTGATGCGGTGAATACAGTGATAACAGATGCTATTTCCTCCAAGGTAACCGCCGTCAATTGGACAGCCGCTGCTACCGGAAAAGCGACGATTGTCAGTGGTGCAACGGGCAGTGGAAATAATTTGAGTATAACTGCCAGTATGCCTGCGGGAGACACGGGCAAAATATATATCAGTATCTCCGGCACCGTAGCGGCGGGGGCTACAGGGAATATACTCAATCAAGCTTCCGCTTTGCCTGCTGAGCCAGCATCTACTCCATTACCTTCCAATACCACTACTACCGTTATCAGTAGTACGCCAGGCTTGGTGATCCTGAAAACCCACCTGGACCAGATTATCCTGACAGCAGGATTGCCAGTGGATTATACCGTTCTGCTGACGAATAATGGCCCTAGTAATGCCCTAGGTACAGTGATCACGGATAATATTCCGGCCGCGGTACTCAATCCCACCTGGACAACAGAAGTGCAGGGCGCAGCGGCGGTTACCAGTGGCGCTACTGGTGCTGGCAATAACCTCAGCGTGACAGCGAATATACCAGCAGGAGCATCCAATGCCGTGATTGTACACATAAAAGGTACTATCAGTCCAGATTTCAGCGGGGTATTAACGAATATGGCTACCGCCACTCCGGCAGAACCTAATGTGCCGCCAGTATCTTCTACTGATCAGGCGACGGTCAATCCTGTAGTGAACTTTACGGCGGTGAAGAATGGCCCGGCTACAGCCGCAGCAGGTAGTACAATTACTTATACCGTAGATGTGACCAATGAAGGGCCTTCCAATTCTAAACATACTATTATCAGCGACCTGGTATCACCCTCATTGTTTAATGTGAGCTGGACAGCTAGTGTAACCAGTGGCACAGGTACCATTAATAGTGGCGCTACTGGCACTGGCAATAGCGTATCCCTGGATGCGAATATAAATGCCGGCGCTACTGTTCGGGTGCTGATAACAGGAACGATACAACCACAGTTACTGGTACCTATTCATAACACCGCCACTGTAACGCCATCAGAGCCTAATAGCACAACGGTGACAAGTAATGAAGTGATTACTACTATAAATGCACAGGCTACGCTGCATATAACTAAAATGTCTGTCGATACGGCGAGTGCTGGTGGAAGTATTGTATATGGCTTGATCGTTACGAATAGTGGCCCGAGCAATGCACGTGGACTCACCATCACAGATATCGTACCTCCGCAGGTTCAAAATGTTACCTGGACTGCCGTTGCCAACGGCAATGCTACGTTGTTATCCGGCGCTTCCGGCTCCGGCAATTCCGTTACTGTAACTGCTGATCTTGGCGCAGGTAGTAGTAATAATATATCCATTGCCGTTAGTGGTACTATTGCTTCTAATTTCGCTGGGAACCTCACCAACAATGCGCAGGTGAAACCATCCGAACCTGGAAGCACCGGCGATACAGCCACCAAAACAACGGTGGTCAACCGTTTACCTAAACTGAGCATTACCAAAAGTTCGGTGGATAGAATCGTCGCAGGGGATAGTCTGACCTATACCATTACTGTCAACAATATCGGGCAGGCAGATGCCTTGGGAACAGTGATTACAGATACCGTTCCTGCTAGTTTGCAGGGCTCCTACTGGACCAGCACCGCTACCGGTAGTGCAGCTATTCTGAGTGGTGGTTCCGGCACAGGAAGAATAGTTAAGATCACAGCCAATATTCCAGCCGGTGCTACCAATGGTGTGGTGGTAACCATTAAAGCCAAGACAGATCCCGGAGTGGATACTACGCTTATCAATAACGCTACCGCCACGCCTGCAGAAGCAGTACCACCGGTATCTGCTTCCAAAACAGTGCGGGTGCGAAAAATTCCAGTAGTAAGTATCTCTAAATCTGGTCCTACACAATTGGATGCAGGAGAACAAATCGTGTATACTTTATTGGTGACCAATACGGGTTTCTCGAATGCCAATAACCTGCTGATCAGTGATGCGATTCCTGTACAGGTGCAGCATGCAACCTGGCAGGCAACCGCCAATGGTAGCGCGCAAGTACTGAATAATGGTACTGGTGCGGGTAATAACCTCGGTATTACGGTGAATATTCCTGCGGGTCAGGGTAATAGTGTCTCTGTGGTTATAACAGGTAAAGTAGATCCTAGTTTCTCCGGCTCCTTCACGAATGGGGCTACAGCCATCCCATCGGAAACCGGAGCATTACCTGCCAATTCCAACCAGGTGACTACCACCATCACTCAACGACCTAATCTTAGCCTACTGAAGGCCGGACCTGTAACTATCAATGCCGGCGAGGTGGTAACCTATACCATTACAGCTACCAATATGGGGCCTTCTGATGCCACCAATACTACTATTACGGATGCGGTATCTAGTGTACTGACCAACGTCAACTGGACGGCTACAACCAATGGCAATGCCACTATCACTTCCGGTGCATCCGGAACAGGCAATAATGTTAATCTGGTAGGTAGTATCAAGGCTGGCTCCGGCAATAGTATTGCCATCACCATCACAGGTACTGTTCCTGCTGCAACGGCGCCCACCAGCTTCCAGAATTGGGCTATTGCTACGCCTTCAGAACCAGGTATACCAGCGATTAATTCAGATACGGTAACGACTACACTGGTGCGCAAACCAGGTCTTATGATTACAAAAGCTGCTCCTGCCAAAGTATATGCTGGTGACAAGATTTTGTATGGCATGCGTATCCTGAACGTGGGCCCATCTGACGCAATAGGGGCCAGCATCCTGGATACGATTCCAGGAACGGCGGTAGTAAGCCAGTGGGGAGCCATCGCAGGAGGTACCGCACAAATTAATTCCGGCGCCATCGGCACAGGAAATATTATTAACATCAATGCAAACATTCCTGCCGGGGAAAGCAATTATATTCTTGTGGTGGCAGAGGCAAAAGTGCAATCTGATTTCACCGGACAGATTGTAAATACCGCCAGGGTAGTTCCTGCCGAACCTGGCGCCACAACAGGCGTGTCTACCATTACTACAACGGTAACGCCTTATGCTGTGCTGGAAATTAGAAAAGCAGGACCAGCCAATATTGTAGCGGGAAGCAATATCACCTATACCGTGGAAGTCTTGAATCACGGCCCAAGTAGTACACGAGGGGTGAGCATTACCGATAATATCCCTACAGGCATCATCAATGCAACATGGACGGCTACGGCCACTGGTGGCGCAACGATTACATCTGGTAATACCGGTACCGGTAACATCGCTTTAGTGGCGGATATACCGGATTCTCTTCCAGCAAAAATTACCATTGTTGTGAATGGGAAAGTAGATCCTGCATTTACAGGAAGTACTATTGTCAATACAGCAAAAGCGCTGAATCCAGCAGGAATCCTGCCAATAGGAGATAGTACATCTGTTACCACTACTGTCAGCAGGCAGGCTGATTTACAAATTGTCAAAACCGGCCCGGCCAATCAGTCGGCAGGCGAACCTGTGCAGTATACGCTCCGCATCACCAATCTGGGCCCTTCTAATGCCACAGGGGTGTATATTACGGATCTCATACCATCTGGGATTTTATCGGCTACTTGGACCGCCACCGCCACTGGCAACGTGGCAAACATGAACCCGACAACCGGCATCGGTAATGTGGATCTCACTGCGGATATCCCAGCCAATGGAAGTGCTGTTACAGTGGTAATAAATGGTATTACTTCTCCTGCGCTCCTCAATGGTATGACGATTAGCAATACTGCTAATGTCTCCTTCCAGCCAGGAGTGCCTATTACAGATCCAGTGTTGTCTAATAATTCCAGCACCGTTTCTGCTAATGTTGATAATGATCCAATTATTAGAATTGCTAAATCCGGCCCGGCTACCGCCAATGTAGGCGATACGATTACCTACCAAGTAGTGGTTATCAATGGCGGCGCTGGAAATATTACCGGTGCGCTTATCACGGATAATGTACCGAGTGATATCGTCGTATATAGTTGGACCGCCACCGCTACGGGTACAGCCGCCATTACCGGCGCTCTTTCAGGGACTACCAATACTGTTACCACCACCGGTAATATTCCTGTGGGAGCAAGCAATTCCCTGGTAGTGACCATTAAAGGGGTAGTGAGTAATACAGTGGCCGCACAGGTAACAAATACTGCAACGGTAGTAGCTGGCGCCAATAAACAAAGTTCTGTTACTACCACGATCAATAATAATGCGGATGTAAGCATCATCAAGAGTGGCCCTGCTAGCGCGATTGCCGGTAATGGTATTACTTATACCCTCACGGTAGCCAACCGTGGTCCACGTGATGCAAATACCATCGAGATCCAGGATGTAATTCCTGCTGCCATTACTGACGTCACCTGGTCGGCGGTAGCCACCGGCAACGCCACTATCATGGGTAGTGCGCGAGTAGACAGCAGTGGCAATACGATTGATATGCCTGCTAGCATTGCTGCGGGTGCATCCAATTATATCACCTTTACGATTACTGGTACTATTGCAGGCGGTACGACAGCCAACGCGATTGTGAATACTGCCAACGTACTGGTAACAGGCGTTACAGATATTAACCCATCTAATAATACCAGTTCCGTCACCACCATGATTGGAAAACGATATGGGGTAACGATTCACAAAGGAGGTCCAGTTGCGGCGGTAGCAGGAAACAGCATCACCTATTCCATCGTGGTAGGTAATGATGGGCCAAGCGATGTAACCGGACTGAATATATCAGATATCATTCCGCCGGTTATTCAAAATCCTTCCTGGTCAGTATTGCTACAAGGCGCTGCTGCTGTTACCGGTCCGTTTAGTGGCAATGGAAATGTAAATACCACCGCCAATATTCCAGCAGGCCGTGATAACCTGGTGGTTATTGGCGTAACAGGAACCATTGATCCGTCAGCATCTGGAAATATTACAAACATAGCAGCGGCAACAGATACCAGCGTATCCGTGAGGGATACAGTAGTTACACAGATCACCCGCAACACGCAGTTGGATGTACGAAAAACTGGACCATCCAAAGTAACTGCTGGTGTAAGTATGACTTACACGATTCGTGTAACCAACAATGGCCCAAGTAACGCAAGAGGAGTCATCATAACAGATACGATAGATAGTCGCCTCACCAATATCAGTTGGCAAGTGACGGGAGGAAATGGGGCTGTTGTAAATAGCGGTGCTACTGGTACTTCTCCGCAGATCTCAGTGAATGCAGACATACCTGCTGGAGGTGGCGCTTATGTCATGATCCTGGTAACGGGAACAGTAGCGCCTTCGGCTACAGGCACAATTATCAACACCGCCACGGCCACTCCGGCAGACAATAATAATGTCCCTGCTGTGAGTCCTCCAGTTACTACGCTCATTGTTAGCAAACCGCTGTTGGATATCCGTAAGAGTGGTCCATCCTATAATGCTGCCGGCGCGCCGGTCAACTACTTGCTCATGATCACCAACAACGGTGCGAGCAATGCCACAGGGGCGCTTATACAGGATGTAATCCCTACAAGCATTACACAGGTTACTTGGAAAGCCAGCAGCAGCAATGGTAGTACGATTGTTACGGATAGTAGTGGCACTAGCAATAATGTTCAGTTGAAAGCAAATATTCCGCCGCAAGGAAATATACTCGTGAATATAATGGGTGTAATAGATCCTGCTTATGTCGGTACTATTACCAATACCGCGATCGTACAACCTGCGGAACTAGGTGTACTTGCTGATACCAGCACCATCCAAACAGTGGTAACGCAAACGCCTGGTGTAGAAATCCTGAAAATGGGCCCATCACAATTACAATCTGGTCAGCCTATCACGTATACGATTACGGCACTGAATGCAGGTCCAAGTAATGCTACCAATGCCGTGATCCGGGATATTGTACCAGCGGCTATTCAGCAAGTGACCTGGTCTGCTACGGCGCAAGGCGCTGCCAGCATTGTTGGGGCTAGCACTGGTACCGGCAATACTGTACAGTTGACAGCGAATATCCCGCCAGGTGCCAGCAATAGTATTACAGTTATTATCAATGGTAACACCAGTTCTTCCTTCAGGGATACGCTCCGTAATATGGCGACCATCACACCATCAGAAACCGGTGTGCCAGATTCCTCTACAGTGGTGCAAACAATTGTAAGAGGCTTACCGGTATTAACTATCAGTAAAACAGGACCGTCTAAGGCATCCGCCGGAGATAGCCTGACTTATAATATCAAAGTGCAGAATACAAGTCTGAGTGATGCTGTTAACTTCCAGGTTTCAGATGCGGTGCCTGCGGCCATTACTAATGTAACATGGACTGCCACAGCCAGCGGTAAAGCGAGTATCACCAGCGCTACTTCTGGAACAGGCAATGCTGTCAGCCTGACTGGCAATCTGCCGACAGGCGCAGGCAATATCATAAATATTGCAGTGAAAGGTATCATAGCACCTACTGTTGATACAGGCAGTAATATTACGAATACGGCCATCGTGACGCCTGCCGAAATCGGTACTACCCCGCAATCTTCCAGTATATCTACCCATGTTTTGGGTAATTCGGGCACTAACCAGGTGCAATTGAATATCACCAAAACTGGCCCTGCTACCCTGGTGAGAGGCAAGCAGGCTACCTATGTGATCAATGTGGTGAATACGGGTGCAAAAACAGCCAGCAATGTCATCATCACAGACGCTGTACCAAGCGTCCTGACCAATGTAACCTGGACTACCACTACGAAACATACTGCGAGTGTATCCCAGGGTACTACAGGTAGTGGTAATGCCGTAAATGTGATAGCTACTATCCCAGGTGTAGATACCAGCAGTATACAAATTGTGGTCACAGGAACGGTAAGACAAGATGCTCCCGCAGGTACTGTTACCAATGTGGCAAATCTAACATTGAATGGCGCGCAGCAACCTTCCAATACGGTACAGAGTATAATTGGCAGCCAGGCGGATCTTTCCATACAGAAAACCGGCAGTGAGCAGGTATATGTGGGTCAGACCATCACCTACGATTTGCTGGTAGTGAATATGGGCCCATCATCTGCTGATGGCGCGAAAGTACAAGATGTACTGCCAACAGGTCTGCTGCAACCGGTGATCAATATCTTGTCCACTTCCAACGGGGCAGCGAATATAGTACCGTCCATCGTAAATGGTACTGCTACTATTGCGATCAATACTTTCCCGGTACAAGGTGCTGTGACATTACGCATTACAGGAACCGCCAGCGCACCAGGTACACTCCGTAACACTGCCACTGTGAATACCCCTGCGGGTTTGACGGATCCAGACAGTTCCAATAATACCAGCAATACAATTGTTACTACTGTGTTGGCGAAAGCGCAATTGGATGTGAATAAATCTGTCAATCCTGGTCCTTACAAACCAGGTCAGCAGATCACTTATTCTCTGTCTGTAACCAACCATGGACAAGCGGGTGTAAACCCAGTTGTAGTAACGGATTCATTGCCACCTGCCAGTGTGCTGGGTACGCCAATATTTGGCAACCCTCCACGTGGTACAGTAAGTCTCAGTAATGGTGTGATCACCTGGAATATAGGATTACTGAATGCGGGTGAAACATTGACCTGGAGCTATACCGCAACGATTACTGGTATGGCAGTCATCAGGAATGTGGCTATTATCACTGGTCCACCGGATGTCACGATTCCGGATACTTCGGTGGTGACGATTACTAGCGCCAGGTTTGCAAACATGAAAGTAACCAAACAGTTGAATACCATTCCGCCGCTGAAAGTAGGACAGGTACTGCAATTCACAGTTACGGCCACCAACCAAGGGCCAGATACAGCTACCAATGTGATCATGACAGATCACTTGGAAAGTGAACTGGGCGTACCGTTGACATTCACGCCAAGTGTAGGCTCCGCTGTATACGATGCGGCTAGTGGAAATATCATCTGGACTATTCCTGCAATGCCGAGCGGACAATCGGCCACCCTGCAGTTTACCTTGAAGTTGGTAAATGGGGGAGACGTGGGCAATACAGCTACCGTCAGCGCTACTGAATTAGATGTGGACCTCTCTGATAATACTAGCACCATCACTAGAGTGCCTATCACCGGTGATGATATTTTCATCCCGAATGTAGTTACTCCAAATGGCGATGGTAAAAATGATTTCTGGGTGATTGAAGGGTTGCAACGCTATCCAGGATCTGCGGTATTTATTTATAACAGGTGGGGTAATCAGGTGTACCAGAACAAGAATTATGATAATAAATGGAATGGAGATGGCCTGAATGAAGGTACCTACTATTACATCCTGAAGCTGAATAGTCCAACGCAGGGAATCCGCGAATACAAAGGCTGGATAGAACTGCTACGATAAAAATTACTTATTGACATAAAAATTTTCCTATGGGATTTAATTTTAAAAAGGAATATGGATTAGTGCTGAGCATGTTGCTGGTGTTACTGTTTCCTCGCCAGGTGGTGGCCCAGCAAAATCTACAGTTTAGTCAATATGTATTTAATATGCTGTCCGTAAATCCGGCATATGCAGGGTATAAAGAAGATCTCTTTGCAAACGCCATTTACCGTAAGCAATGGGTGAGTTTCCCCGGAGGGCCGCAAACAGGCGGTGTTTCCGTAGATGGTGCCCTCACTTCCTCGCGGGATGCAAGGGTGGGCCTTGGGATGCAGATCCTATATGATAAACTAGGGCCACAGGATGCAACCTCTATCTATGGTATGTACTCCTACCGGATTCCTGTCAATGAAGACGGTGATAAAAGGCTTTGTTTGGGTATAGGCGCTGGCGTTACACAATATGCGATTGATGGATCAGCCTTAGTATACAATGACGCTAACGACCCCGCTATTCCCATGGGCCGTGCTTCTACCTGGATTCCAGATGCCCGTTTCGGGGTGTACTATTATACTCCCACCTGGTATGTTGGCGCTTCTGTGATGGACTTGTTTTCCCTTTATACGGATGCTTCCCGCTACTATTGGAAAGGCTATCAATATAAAACCATCCGCAAAACCCAGCACATGTATGTAAATGCAGGGCTTATGCTGAACCTCTCCGACAACCTGAAGTTGAAACCTTCTGTGCTCTGGAAAGAGGATTTCAAAGGCCCCTCCAATTTTGATTTCACCGCCTTACTGCTCATCGCTGATCGTTTATGGGTAGGCGGTTCCTATCGTACTGGCATCAAAATATGGAATAAATCCGCACTGAGCAACGATCTGGAACAACTGGATGCCGCCAGTGCCATGGTGCAGTTTAATGTGACACAACAACTGCGCATAGGTTATGCTTATGATCTTACGATCAATAAAATGGCTTCCTATCAAAGTGGATCTCATGAACTATCGATCGGCTACTTGTTTACAGGCAAACGAACCAGGGTAACAAGTCCCCGCTATTTCTAATGCTGCATGATGCTATAAACATTGACTATGAGAAGGATTTTAATTTTACTCTCCCTGTTTTTTATGAGCCAAATAGCCGGGGCACAGGAACAAAAAACTTTGCTGGCGCAGGCAGACATATTGTATGATAAATTCGAATACGCCCGTGCAGCATCGATGTATAAACGTATCGCAGAGAAGAAAAAAGACAAAACACCAACGGCAGTGCTGGCGAGGCTGGCAGATTGTTACAGTGCAACAGATGATTATAAAGATGCGGTGGAATGGTACGGCAAATTGCTCACCCACAGCGATGCACCGGCAGAGAGCCGATTTTACTACGCCGATGCTTTGAAAAGTTTGGGTCGTTATGAAGAAGCAAAAGCTGCCTATCAACAATATGCACAAGCTAATCCCAATGCTCCTGGCGTACAGGTGCGAATCGCAGGTTGTGATTCCGCAGTGAACTGGATGCAGCATCCACTAGATATAAGTATTCACAATGAAGCGCGGTTGAACAGTAGTCACTCTGATTGGGGGGCTACACGTTTTCCAGGAGGAGTAGTATTTATGTCTGATACCCTACTAAAAGACAGATTGAAACCAGGCAGTAGATTTAATCGTAATGATTACGGACGTACGAGAAGAGCTTTTTACAACCTCTATAGCGCGGATACCAGTAATAACGGAGCGGTGTACCTCGATGATTTTTCGCCTGCGTTGAACCATTCCCGTTACCATGTTGGCCCTATCGCATTTGATAAATCTTTCAACACAGGTTATGTAACGCTCACAGATCCGGATAAAAAGATCCCCGTCGTAAAAATGAAAAAACCATGTAAGATAACTTATGGTTATCGCCGGTTGGAACTTTATACAACCACGAAAGATGCTAATCATCAATGGACAGCGCCGCAGCCGTTCCCATACAATAAACCGGGAGAGTATTCACTGGGGCATGCGGCCTTAAGTCCGGATGATAATATCCTGTATTTCGCATCCGATATGCCAGGCGGACAAGGTGGTACAGATATTTGGTATTGTGAAAGACAAGCGGACGGCAAATGGAGTGCGCCTGTTAATTGTGGCCCATCTATCAATACCGCGGATGATGAGGAATTTCCTACCATTGGCCCTGAAGGTACTTTGTATTTCAGCAGTACTGGCTGGCCAGGCATGGGGGGATTTGATATGTTCCGAAGCACCGGTAGTAAATCGCAATGGAGTGCCCCGCAAAACCTGCGCTATCCCTATAATTCCCCAGGTGATGACTTTTACTTTACTACCTACACAGATGGCGGCGGTTATTTTGCATCCAATAGGCCAGGAGGATTTGGGGGAGACGACATCTACTCCGTCCATGAGATGCCGCTCTTATATAGGCCAGAAACCCCTGGATTAACTATTCCTTTCGTTGGAAAGGTATGCACGCCACTCCGAGGACAGTGTGTCTACCTATACAACAAACAACGCGATATGGGCTGGTGCTTCAGTGGCGATACGGATAGGAATATTCAACTGACGCTGGAAAAAGAAACCGATTATGTTATCCGCATCCATGAAAATGGAAGACGCGTGGATTCTCTCACGTTCACTACACGCGGTATGAAAGATGGGGAAACCGTCTTTAAAGATATTTGCATAGAAAAGCAACTCCATACGGGCGATAAGTTCATCCTGCAAAACCTGAACTACGATTATAACAAATGGAATATACGCCCGGATGCCGCACTGATATTGGATTCCCTGGCGAATACCCTGCGGGCGCATCCCAGTATGCGCGTGCGCTTGGTAGCGTATACGGATAGTAGGGGTAGTGCTGCCTATAACCTACAGTTATCGCGTAAGCGGGCCGCAGCAGCGGTACAATATCTCATTTCGCAAGGCATAGACAAAAGAAGGATCAGCTCAGCAGGGGGAGGAGATATGCATCTGTTGAACCACTGTAAGAAAGGGGTGAAATGCACAGATGCAGAACATGAAGTGAACCGCAGAACAGAAGTCGAGATTTTACACGAATAAACTGACATTAATTAAGCGACATACAGTGAATAACCCCTTCAGACAACTATTAGCAGAACTATGCAGACAGGCCCCTTCCGGGGCTTGTTTTTTTTATGGATGAAATTATCATGATTTTAATGCGGGCAGATATTATCTTTGGTTCTCTGGAAAGCTGAACAAATGAAAAAGAAATTACTTGCGTTGCTATTATTGGCAGCAGGATGCATGGTTGATGCCTCCGCACAGAAAAGACCGAATGTCATCTTCGTATTGACGGATGATATGGGATACAGCGATCTAAGCTGTTATGGGAATCCGCTGATTCGTACGCCATTCTTGGACAAGATAGCTACCAAAGGCGTGAAAGCTACTGGATACATGGTGTCTTCACCTACCTGTACCCCTTCTAGGGTATCCTTGATGACAGGGCGTTATCCAACCCGCTCTGGACTGAACTTTCCAATCCCTCCCGGTTATAAAATCGGGTTGCCAGATGAGGATGTCACCATTGCGGAAATGTTGAAAGGAGTAGGCTATAACACATGCATGATAGGAAAATGGCATATGGGAGACATACATCCCTATAACTTGCCCAATGCCCAAGGATTTGACCATTATTTCGGGATGCTCTATAGCCACGATTATAGACCTCCATATGTAGCTACAGATACCACTATTAAAATCTTCCGCGACCGGACGCCTGAAATCTATCGCCCGCAGGATACTTCCCTGACAGGCTTGTACACCCAGGAAGCGATTAAATACATCCGTACACAGAAGAAGGACAAGCCTTTCTTCCTGTACCTGGCGCATAATATGCCACATTTGCCAGTAGATGCCTCCGGTAAATTTAAAGGAAATTCCAAGGGTGGTCTATACGGAGATGTGATTGAAGAGATTGACGCTAATCTGGCCCTGCTTTGGGATGCCCTGGAAAAGCAAGGTTTGGCGGATAATACCATCTTTATTTTCAGCAGCGACAACGGCCCTTGGATCGATTTTCCAGACCGTATGTCCAAAGACGGGCATACTAAGCCATGGCATGTAGGTAGCCAAGGAATATTCCGTGGTCACAAAGGAGATACTTATGAAGGTGGTCATCGGGTGCCTTTCATCATCTATTGGAAAAATCATACGCCAGTAGGAAAAGAAATTCCAGATGCATTCACCAGTATGGATGTGCTGCCAACCCTCGCCAAATGGACTGGTGCGCCATTGCCAAAAGGTAGAAAAATTGACGGCGAGGCTGTAGATAGTCTGCTGACGGGTAAAATCGCGCATTATAACCATTCTCCGATTTATTATGTCAACTATGGCGTAGCGGAAGCAATTCGGGTGGGTGATTGGAAATTCCGTCGTGGTGGCGCGCAGGGCACACCGAAAGTTTCGGAGTTGTTTAATCTGAAAGAAGATGTAAGAGAAAAAAACAACTTGGCAGAGCAATATCCAGAAAAAGTGAAAGAGCTGGAAGCCTTGCTGGATAAATATGACGGGAATACCCCTAACTAAGAAAAGTTTTAAATAAATTCAACAAAAAGGTCGCATTTGCGACCTTTTTGTTGATGACTAGATAACCTAAACGACTAAACGTATTCCATAGTAAACCCTTGCCAATTAACCGTTTACTATTGCCGCTAGTGGAACACGTGTCTCCCTATAACAAAAAAAATTGCAGATTGAGTCTGTCACAAAACCAACCAGCAAATTATACATGAAACCTATCGTATTATTAGCAACAGCCCTATGTTCGTCTGTATCCCTGTTTGCACAACAAGATTATAACATCCAGGGAAAAGTACCTGCCTCATTGAACGGCGCAAAAATTTTCCTTTATGACGGGGAAGGGACACACCTGAAAGGGGCGCCAATTGACTCTACTATTGCCAGCAAAGGTGGATTTACATTTAAAGGACGTACTATCGATCCCGCTATTTTGACATTATTTTTCCGTAGCCCAGATGTTGCCAAACCTTACATCCTTGGCGCAAAATCATTGTTCGTTGGTCCAGGCGATAAGGTGAAAATAGATATGCAGGCAGACTCGGTTTACTGGAAAACCATACGGCAATCACCAGTTACTGGCAGTGAAGTCAATAAGGATTATGAAAGTCTGCGTGCACTGTTAGAACCCATTGAAACGCCTTTGGATTCTATACGTGTACTAACCACAAAACGAGCAGAAGGAGCGCCACTGGATAGCTCTCTGATAAGTCAGAGAGGTCAGTTGATTCGTAAATATATGGTGCAACAGGATGCCGTGAAAACGAAATTCATGCAAACGCATCCGAACAGCTTTGTTTCCATATACCTGTTGAGCATACAGACAGAACGTCGTATTACAGACCTGGCGCCAGCTCAGCAATTATTTAACTCATTTTCTTCGGCATTGAAAGCCTCCGAGCTAGGGAAAAAGGTAGCCGAGAATATCGCGAAATCAGCCCAATTTTTACCTGGTCAAGTAGCCCCGGATTTCTCCGCAGCTAAACCTGATGGCAGTACGATGAAACTTTCTGATCTGAGAGGTAAATATGTATTGGTCGACTTCTGGGCAAGCTGGTGTGGACCTTGCAGAGCAGAAAATCCGAATGTGGTGAAAGCTTATGAAACCTTCAAAGGAAAAGGATTTGATATCCTGGGCGTATCACTCGACAAACCCGATGCAAAAGCTAAATGGGAAGAAGCTATCGCGAAAGACGGCCTGGTATGGCATCATGTAAGTGAGCTGAAAGGATGGGAAGGAGATATTCCTAAATTGTATTTCGTCAGAAGTATCCCTACCAATTTCCTGTTGGATCCTTCAGGAAAAATTATAGACTCCAACCTGCGAGGAGAGAGACTCCAGCAAGTGTTGAAGACACTGTTAGAAAATAAATAAAGATAGGCCGCCACCGCGGCCTTTTTTTATGTCAGTGCATCGTGAAAGATAATGCCCAGCGAGTGGCGATTCCCGCTATGGACCGGGCTTACGCCATGTTTCATATTCACTTTGTAGAAGCCTTGCATACCTTTAACAGGTCGGTAATTGGTAGCGAATATGAGCATATCCCCCCGACGAGGTTGTAGTACATTGGCTTTGGATTGCGCTCTAGGTATCTGTTCTGTAATAACAAACTCGCCTCCAGTATAATCTTCCCCAGGTTCATCCAGCATGAACACCATTTGCATGGGGAAGAATATGTCTCCATATAAATCTTGATGGAGTGTATTAAATCCTTCTTTGCCATATTTCAAAATAAGCACCGTAGGCAATAGTTGGTTATTGGTAGCGCAACGAGCGCGCATTTCCGCATGCGTATCCGGAAAACGGGTATCCTGTTTCAACTGTTGCATCCAGTTGTTGGCAACCGGTAAAATTTTTTCGTATACTTGTTCCCGTAGTTGCGTGATGATATGAGGCAATGGATAACGGAAATATTTATATTCTCCTAGCCCGAACCGGTATCTAGCCATGGTAATGGTTTTGCGATACAATGCCGGGTGATCGTAATTTTGACGAAGCTCTGCACATTCGGATGCACTGAGCACTTGGGGAACGATTACATATCCCCGTTCCATGAGATTTTTTGTAATATCTTCCCAGGGCAGTTCTGCGATATTTGCTTTCATGATGTAAAGGTAGATCGCGGTGCCAGGGCAGAAAACCCGATTCTTGCGATTTGGGTATGATCCTAAATGACTATATTTGAAAAATATCTAAAATTGAATTAACCCATGCAATATTTGTTGATCCTCGCGCTGCATCTTTTCATGCCTAATGTGAATGTAAATCCTCCTACATGTAGTGATACGCTACAATTTGAACGTGTAAAATTAGATGGCGTTGGTTGTATGATGACTGGTGGCGCAGGAGATCAGTCGCTTACTGTGGCCAGCATTGATTTTGATAAAAAAGATACGATCTTGCTGACGGCTGTTATCTATCGTAATAACGCGGTGTATAAAAAATTGGAAGGCTATAGCTATGCTGATTTTTTGGATGATAATACCCTCATTGCAGTGGACCCTGATGGCCACCCGTGGAGATATCATCTCGCTACACAACAACGAGAGAAATATATCACAGATCTGCCGATTGAGAATATATCGGGGCCTGATTTGAATGTACGCAAATGGAAAGGCGCATTAGGCCTAATGGTGCGTATGGACTCAGCGGTTTTATTCCAGGGAGTGCAAGAGCAGCATGCAAAGAAAATATTACAACTGCAACAGTTGCAAGGGTTGAATAAAGATTTTAACGCCATTGTATCTTTTGATGTTTATGGAGACAAGATCCTGACTGTCCTGAAAAGCAATGATGAGGGAGAAGATAAAACCCACTTTGAAGTATGTTACTGGGATGGTAGCAAGGCTTCCTCTCTGTACCACTTCACCGCCATTGGTGATGGCGATGCGATGCCGGTAGCACGATTTGCGGGGGCAGATCAATATTTCCTCAGTTTTAATGAAATGTGGGGACGTATTCAGTTGAATAGCATCCAGGAGAAAAAAGTAGGTCCTTTGTTTTGCACAGATAGTGCCCTCGTCAAAAATATGGCTTATCAAAATGGACAACTGTACTGTGAGCTGATGACAACAATAATACCACCCACAGAACAAACGATGGCTGCATTAGTGCGAGCCACCTTTTCCAGGGTGAATATCCATAAGGTATTGAACAAATTTGATATCAAACGAAGCAAGTAGCTTCGGCTACCGGGCGCCCGTCAGTTTACTATTGACCAGGTTTTCCAGGTGTACTTTCGTTTCTGGCCATTCCTCATCGATGATACTATAGCAGGCACTGCTACGCTTGCCATCATGGCGAATGGCCACATTCCGGAATATGCCTTCGAATTTAGCGCCTAGTCGCTCAATTGCTTTTCTAGACCGAATATTTTTTTCTCCGGCGATAAATGCCACCCGTATAGTTTTCAAGTCTTCAAAGCAATAGTTTAGTAGCAGCAATTTGCACTCTTCATTGTATCCGGTACCCCAATATATGGGCAGGTACCAAGTCCAGCCTATTTCCAATGTTCTGTTGATCGGGTCTAGTTTCAAAAGCCGGGTAGTACCAATGGTTTGGCCAGTTTGTTTGTCTACAATGCTGAAAGGATATTGCGTTTGCTGCGCGCGCGCTTGAATGGCTTCCTGCAGGGCAGTACGAATATCGGATGCTGTTCCTTGGATGGGCAGGTAGGTCCAGATGCGTTCATCCAGGCTACTGGCCACAATCTGGTCTATTTCCTGTTCTACGAGGGGAACTAGCAGTATTCTTCGACTTTCCAAAATAACGGGGTGTCTTATCCAATTTCTCATAAGTTTCTAACAATAGTATTTTCAAATTATTAATAATTTCGGGCCTCTTAAGACTTATTTTTTATCTTTGTCCTTTGTGAAAAGAGTAATTGCATATATCATATTGGCAGTTTTCCTGGTAAACAATACGAACCTGGATCAGTTGCTGAAGTTGCCAACCCTGGTTATTCACTTCCAGGAGCATCATCGGCTGAATCCAGATCTGAGTATATCAGACTTCCTTTGTATGCATTACATGACCGAAGATGACAAAGATGATGATGCTGACAGGGATATGCAATTGCCCTACAAAACCGTAGATGTGCATGCGCTACAGCATATATATGTACCCCTGGCCAGAACCATAACTGTAAAACTACAGCAGGAAAGTTATGTCATCCCTGTAAAAAATCCTGTGCTGAAGGCCTGTTATCTTCCTGAACCAGCCTTATCTTCCTTATTCCGTCCTCCCCAGGCTTAAAACATTTCATAATACCATTTAGTTATTCATCTGAAACACAGATGAAAGGAATTTGTTTTGCCAATTTGAATTAATGAATTTTAGGATATGCTAAACAAGATTATTAGCTTTTCTGTAAAGAACAAGCTAATTGTAGGGCTATTCGTACTTGCACTCATCAGTTGGGGCGGATATGAAGTTACGCGCCTGCCTATAGATGCAGTACCAGATATTACAGATAACCAGGTACAAGTTATCACCGTGTCTCCAGCATTGGGAGCTCCGGATGTAGAACGACTCATTACCTTCCCCATAGAACAGGCCTGTAGTAATATTCCCGGCCTGAAGCAGATCCGCAGCTTCTCCCGCTTTGGGCTGAGTCTTGTGACCATCGTATTTAACGATGCCACCGATGTCTATTGGGCTCGGCAACAGATTGCAGAGCGATTACAGCAAGTAACCAGGGAAATCCCCGCTGGTGTAGGCGCTCCGGAAATGGCCCCAGTGACCACCGGACTTGGTGAAATTTATCAATATGTATTACGCCCCAAACCTGGCTATGAGGCTAAATATGGCCCGATGGAGCTACGTACCCTGCAAGACTGGATTGTACGTCGTCAGTTGTTGGGAACCCCCGGCGTGGCCGATGTCAGTAGTTTCGGTGGACTATTAAAACAGTATGAAATTGCGGTGAGACCCGGACAGCTCAAAGCCAATAATGTCACTATTGCAGAAGTGTTTGACGCCCTGGAAAAAAATAATGAAAATACCGGCGGCGCTTATATTGAAAAAGGACCAACGGTATTGTATATACGTAGTGAAGGGTTGACCAAAAGTATTGCCGATATCGAAAAGATTGTGGTCAAAACCTTGTCCAATGGCATGCCAGTGCTCATTAGAGATGTGGCCACTGTGCAACTGGGTGCAGCCACCCGCTATGGCGCTATGTGCTATAACGATAAAGGAGAAGTAGCCGGAGCGGTAGTTATGATGCTGAAAGGAGAGAACTCTTCTGCAGTGATCAAGCGCGTAAAAGAGAAAGTAGCACAGATACAGCAATCACTACCGGAAGGCGTCATTATAGATCCATTCCTGGATCGTACCAAAATGGTGAATAATGCCATCAGCACGGTGGAAACGAACCTGATAGAAGGAGCGTTGATTGTGGTGTTTGTACTGGTATTTTTCTTGGGGAATCTGCGGGCCGGTTTGATCGTGTCTTCCGTAATCCCCTTGTCAATGCTGTTTGCCATTACGCTCATGAATATGTTCGGGGTAGGTGGTAACCTAATGAGTTTGGGCGCGATTGATTTCGGATTAATCGTGGATGGTACGGTGATCATTGTAGAAGCCATCCTGCACCGATTTACGCATTCGGAGAAGTTCCGAACACTGATGCAGATTGATCAACCTACCATGGATGAGGAAGTGAATACGAGCGCCGGACAGATGATCAAATCCGCTGTATTCAGCCAGATCATCATCCTCATTGTTTATATCCCTATTTTGTCCTTACAGGGTATTGAAGGGAAGATGTTCAAACCAATGGCGCTCACCGTAGGTTTCGCCATATTGGGTGCATTCCTGCTCTCCATTACTTATGTACCGATGATGAGCGCACTGTTTCTTAGCAAGAAAATCAGTCATAAGCCAAGTATAGCCGACAGGATGATGACCTGGCTGGAAAGTCGTTATCAGCCACTATTGGCGAAGGTGATGTATTATCCTAAAACCATTATTGCCAGTGTATTAGTATTGTTTGCTATCGCGGTATTTATCTTAGGAAAAATGGGCGGTGAATTTATTCCCCAACTGGAAGAAGGCGATTTTGCTGTTGATACGCGATTGCTCACCGGTAGTAACTTACACACCACCATTGCCGCAACACAGAAGGCTTCCTCCATATTGTTGAAGAAGTTTCCGGAAGTACAGCAAGTGGTGACCAAAATCGGTAGCGCGGAAATACCTACAGATCCGATGCCATTAGAGGCTTGTGATATGATGGTGATCCTGAAACCCAAGAAGGAATGGACTTCAGCGGGATCTTTCCCTGAACTGTCGGAGAAAATGACGAAAGAATTGTCGGCCATACCTGGTATTAGTGTAGGTTTTCAGTTCCCGGTACAGATGCGTTTCAATGAGCTAATGACTGGAGCAAGACAGGATGTTGTTTGTAAGATCTATGGGGAAGACCTGGATACGCTGGCCCACTACGCCAACAAGTTGGGAGAAGTGATTAAAACGGTCCCTGGGGCCACCAACCTGTATGTAGAAACCGTAACTGGGATGCCACAGTTGGTGATTACCTACGACCGTGATGCGATGGCGCAATATGGCCTGAATGTTAGTGATATCAACCGGGTAGTGAATACCGCATTCGCCGGACAAACAACCGGATTGGTATATGAAGGAGAGAAGAGATTTGATATGGTGGTACGCCTGGCCAATGATGCCCGTCAGGATATCAGCGATGTACAAAATCTGCTCATACCTACCAAAACCGGTAACCAGATACCCTTGCACCAGGTGGCCAAAGTAGAAGAGATAGAAGGCCCTAACCAAATTCAACGCGAAAACACCCGCAGAAGAATCATTATAGGTTTCAACGTAAACGGAAGAGATGTGCAGTCGATCGTGAAAGAGTTGCAACAAAAAGTAGCGACCAAAATGAAGCTGCCACCGAATTATACCATGGTATACGGTGGTTCTTTTGAGAACCTGACCGCCGCGAAACAGCGACTTTCCATCGTAGTGCCGATAGCGTTATTCATGATATTCATGCTCCTTTATTTTGCCTTTAACTCCATCAAGCAAGGATTGTTGATTTATACGGCTATTCCATTATCAGCGATTGGTGGTATCCTAGCCTTATGGATACGTGGTATGCCTTTCAGTATATCCGCTGGCGTGGGATTCATTGCCTTGTTTGGAGTGGCCGTATTGAATGGTATCCTCCTGGTAACGGAGTTCAATCGCCTGCGAAGTGAAGGCTGGACAGACATGAAGCAGATTGTATTGTATGCCACCAAAAGCAAGCTACGAGCGGTGTTGATGACGGCCTTGGTACCTTCGCTGGGTTTTATCCCGATGGCAATCAGTAAAGGGGCAGGGGCGGAAGTACAGAAGCCGCTGGCCACTGTAGTAATAGGAGGCTTAATGATATCTACCATGCTGACATTATTCGTGCTGCCGGTATTTTATATCCTGTTTGATAAAGGATTTAAATTTTTCCGTAACAAACAGGTAATAACGGTAACGGCTATATTAATTTTATCTTTCCCCTTAGCCTCTCATGCGCAGGAGAAAGTGTCTTTGGATACCGCCCTGCACCGTGCGTTACAGCATAACTTGCACGTGCAGGCTGCAAGAGTGGGAGAGCAGTATTATCAGACTTTGAAGAAAAGTAACCTGGATATTGACAAAACCAATATTGGATTTGAATATGGGAAGATAAACAGTATTGCCAACGACAATCGTTTCACTGTTTCCCAGGGCGTGCAATTTCCGACTGTTTATCAGCGGCAAAGAAATGTCAACCTGGCAAATATTGCCATCAGCAAAGTCAATACACAGTTAAGGGAACAAGATATCAAGGTCGCAGTAAAACAATTATATTATGAATTGCTGGTGATGCAACGTCGGGAGCAATTGCTGGTAGAAGCGGATAGTATGTACAGTGTTTTCCTGCAAAAGGCTTCGTTGCGTTTTAAAGTAGGCGATACCGATATCTTGGAAAAATCAACCGCTGAAAACCAGCGTCAGCAGATCGCTAACCAGTTGGCGGTATTAAGAACAGATTATGGGGTGGCACTCAATCAGTTTCGTATCCTGCTGAATGAACAGCAAACCGTGGTACCGGAGCATGATAGTATCGTATATAGATTACCGTTATTACCTGATACCAGTGCGGTGGATAATACGCCTACAATTGCCATGCAGCATTCCTTGGTTAATAAGAGTAAAGAGGAATATAAGCTGGAAAAGAGTCGCCTGTTGCCTACATTGAACCTGGGTTATTATAACATGAGCATCATTGGTTTGCAGCCGATCGGTAACCAGGAAGTATACTTTGGCGGGGCTGATCGCTTTTCTTCTGTGAGTGTAGGCGTGGGCGTGCCTATTTTTGCCACTGGGCAACGTGCTCGTATTCGGGCGTCCAATGTATATATGTTGCAGCAGCAACGGGAGCTGGAAGCCACTAGGCAAGTGATGGGAACGGCGCTAGAGAATGCCCTGGAGTTGTATAAACGTCATGTATCACTGTTACAGAACTATGAACAAGTGACACTACGTAATGCGCAACTAGTTATCAATGCTGCCAATAAACGCATGGTAAGCGGTGAAATAGGTTACCTGGAATGGGTGATACTGATCAACCAAGCACTAGACATGCGTAGCAGCTATTATAATACCATCGAGCAGTTGAATAATGCTGCCTTTACCGTAGAAAAATTGAGCGGAAATATTTAAAAAACAGCCGTCGGATGAAAAAGACTATCATAATACTATATACATGTAATGCGCTCCTGATGGCCTGCAACAGCAAACCACAGGAAGCAAAAGCGCCGGCAACAGTGGCCGCCGCAACTGATACGGTTACCAATACTGTAGAACTGACGCCTGCGCAATTGAAGAATGGAGATATTCAAACAGGTACCGTTACAGAGAAAACAATGCATTCATTGCTGCGTGTAAACGGTGTGGTGGATGTACCTCCGCAGAATGTGGTATCCGTAAGTATGCCCCTAGGTGGTTATCTCAAAACCATGAAACTGTTGCCAGGTATGCCTATCACGAAGGGGCAGGTGCTGGCTACGTTGGAAGATCCGCAGTACATCCAGTTACAGCAGGATTACTTGATGGCTAAAAGTAAACTGCGCTACCTAGAAGCGGATTACCTGCGCCAGAAGGAGCTGAATGAATCCAAAGCCAACAGCGATAAAGTGTACCAGCAGGCAAAAAGTGAGTATGAAGGACAACGGGTAACCGCCAGCGCCCTGCGGGAGAAGCTCCAACTGATCAACATCAACCCGGATAAACTCAGCGATGCGAACATCACGAAATCTGCCAGCATTTATTCGCCTATTTCCGGGTTTATTACCAAAGTGAATGTGAACACAGGGAGGTATGTAAGTCCTACGGAAGTGCTATTTGAGCTGATCAATCCGGCTGACCTGCATCTCAGCCTGACTGTATTCCAGAAAGACTTGCAATACTTATCTGAAGACCAGCAGATTGTTTGCTATGCGGTGAATAACCCTTCAGAGAAGTACACTGCTAGTATCCATCTGATCACGAGGAATGTGGATGAGAGTCGTAGTAGTGAGGTGCACTGTCATTTCGATAAGTACGATAAGAAATTAGTGCCAGGGATGTTTATGAATGCGGAGATAGAGCTGAATAATGTGCATACGCCAGCGGTGCCAGAAGGAGCGGTGGTGAAATGGCAGAATAAAAATTATGTATTTCTGGTAGATGATAAGCACAAATTTACCATGACACCCGTAGAAATAGGTACTACCTATGACGGCTATACGGAAATCAAAACGGATTTATCTGGTAAAACGTTGGTGACCAAGAATGCATATACGTTGCTGATGCAGTTGAAGAATTCAGGAGAAGAGGAATAAGAAGCCTACGCCCTGTCGTCCTTGCCCAGCGGGCAGGGGTGATGTAAATCAAAAAATGGAGGTAAAACGCTCCTGCCTGTTGTCCCTGCCCAGTGGGCAGGGACAACAAAAAAAATAAAAAAATGCCGGGGCGTCACAGACGTCCCGGCATTTTTTTGGGAGATAACTACTTCACCGCCATGATAGAATACATCATGGGGAGTTTGCCTTCTAGTCCTTTGATCTGCCACTTGCCTCGGAACACCTCCACTGTGTTGGAGAAGCAGTTATACGGAGAATAATCGAACTCGTGGAAGAAGGAGATATGTAGTCCGGCCCTGATGAGGGCGTTCAGTATTTCAGAGATAGGATGATTCCAGCCATATTCTTTACCATAAATGGGCGCGTTTCTATCTGCATAAGAACCTTGTTGATCTGTTTCAATCACGCCGGTATTAAAGTAACCATATTCGATCGATTGAAAGTCGTCTCCATACATCCAAATCATCGGATGAAAATCTGCCATATAGAATCTACCGCCTGGTTTGAGATAATGCGCTACGATGGTAGCCCATTTATCCAGATCGGGGAGCCAGCCGATAGTGCCGTAGGATGTAAAGACGATATCAAAATGGCTGTGTAGATGTGTTTTCAGATCATATACGTTGCTGCAGATGAAATGAGCGGGGATTTCCACTTCTTTAGCCAATTTTTGGGCATGGTGGATCGCATTGTCAGAGAGGTCCACTCCCGTAACGATAGCGCCTTCACGGGCCCAGGAAAGCGTATCCATACCGAAGTGGCATTGGAGGTGCAGGAGAGATTTATCTTTGACAGCGCTGAGTTCTGTCAGTTCTATTTTGTTGAGTGTGGTAGCTCCTGCTTTAAAAGCGGGTACATTATAAAATTCGGAATCCAAATGTAAAGTGGTCCATTGATTCCAGAGCGATTTATTGGCGTCGAAATACTGTTTAATATCTTCCATGGGTTACGATTTTGTTGCTGATACTTTTTTATCAATTCCTGCGCAGTCATTTTCCCTGTATGCCGCTACTAGAAAAGCTTTATTAAATTTAAGTTACGATTGAATAGTGTCGACTGCGTTATGTTTTTATAAATCCTATTTTCAATTTTCAGGTGTACTAAAGTTACGTAATTCCACCATAGTAAAACCTATGGAACAGATATCCTTTTTCTCTAAACCCAAAATTGAATAATGAAAAACAAACATCTCAAAGCGCTTGCACTGCCAGTATTGGCAGCATTCTTTAGTGCAAGTTGTTCCAAAGAATCCAAGCAGGACGCACTGCAGCAAATCACTGGTAATAAGGCACAGATTGCCTCTACCACACCGGGAGTAGATAGCGCTAATATCTCTTTGAACTGGAGTCAGGGATTGCAGCCTATACAAGGATTTGGCGCCTTCGCCGGACGTGTTACCCCTTTCTTTGAATCTGCCAACAGAGACACGATCATGTCTTTACTGTGGGGCAGCGCCGGTCTTCAGTTGAATATTATTCGGGGTGAAATTATGTACACCTATCCGTTCGACAAATCCACTGGCATCGTAACGATCAAGCCTGCAGGAACCGATATTAGCATCGTTCCTGGGTCTGCGGCTTACAATGCCCTTACTGATGACCAAAAAGCACAGATCTCTCAATTATGGGTGTTGAAAACCGTTAAGCAACGTTATCAGACGCCTATTGCGTTTGCCTCTGCCTGGACGCCGCCGCTCTATATGAAAACCAATACCAGCAGTGTAAGTGGACAAAACTTTAATAGTTTGAACTATAGCTGCTGCTCTACCGATTTCGCTAATTACATTGCGGGATTTGTGAAAGGTTATAAGAATGAAGGCGTTGACCTGTGGGGCGTTTCCCCTACCAATGAGCCAGAAAATGTATTCTCTAGCTGGCCGGCTTCCTATTGGACTTCTTCACATCTCGGTCAATTTGTGTCCAATAACCTGCGTCCTGCATTGAATGCGCAGGGATTCAACAATGTAAAAATTATCGCCTCTGAAAATGCTGCATGGGGCACAGCCAACAGCTTCCTGTCTGCTATGGATAGAAGTAATGTGGACATCCTCGCAGGCCATGGCTATGTAGAACAGGGCGATTTAATCCTGGGGAAACATGGATTTAATCAAAATCCAACCACCTGGAACTACGCTACTGGTAATAAACCAACATGGGTAACAGAAGCTTCGGATGATGGTGGTACCTATGATGCCAGCATGACAGAAGGTTTGAAACTCGCCACCAGCATGCACAAATTCTTGGTGAATTGTAGTGTGAATACTTATATCTACTGGCTGGGTATGCTGGCGTTCCAAAATAATGAGGCGCTGATCTGCACTAAGAGCGATGGTACCTTGGAGTTCCCTAAAACATACGATGTATTGGGTAACTATTCCAGATACATTAAACCAGGCTATTTCCGCTTTGGATCTAGTGTTTCCAATAATAGCAATGTGCTCGTGTCTTCCTATAAAAATCCAACGACAGGCGCATTCAGCATCGTAGTGACTAACACTGGATCTGTACCTGTTAACCTTGCAATGGCATTGTCAGGCTTCACTTCCTCTACTATTACTGGTTATGTAACTTCCGCTGCTAGCAACGACCACTGGGCCGCTACGGCGCCAATTGCAGCCAACAGCAATGGTAGCTTCACCGCACAGGTGCCTGCCACCAGCGTGGTGACCTTCACTGGTACTGCTAATTAATCTTCATCCCTTGTGAATAGTAAGCCCGTTGCAACTGCAACGGGCTTTTTTATTGGTAAGGACTACGAATGGCGGAAATATTTCTATATTTGTTTCCAATACTGTAGAGATAGCGGTCATGAGCTAATCATCAAATTATCAACCAGGCCATTAATTAGTATGAAGAACCTGTATCGACCATGTACTGTCATTGTTGCCTATATTATTATGCTATGTTTGTATACTGGCTGTAAGGAGGGAACAAGGCCCCAAAAGAAAGCTGTAAGAAATATTACAAATAGGCAGGATGCTGCATTTATTCCATTAATTCTCTCTCATGATACGAGTTCAAAACCGGTCATGATGGAAAGGGTAGCCGCTGTCCTGGCTGCATTCGAAAAAGAAAATAATAAAGAGGAAGACCCGTACTACAATTATTTCAGAGGTTACCAGTTTGAACAGAAAAGGGAGTTAGATAGTGCATTGTATTATTACAAGCAGATGGCGCTCTCTCCGGCGGATTCGCCATTGGTTAGTCTGAAGGATTTTTCTGTCTTGGATCTTTCCATTGCTGCCAATAATATCACGAAGGCAGACCAGGCTTCACAGATCCTGGAGGCCATTAAAAGGGCAGAACGGAACAATAGTATATTCCGGTATCGGCTATACGATTTGATGGCGAGGTCCTACTATAACAATGATAAAATTGGCAAAGCCATACTTTATACCCGGTTATATTTTAAACATAATCCTTTTAACCAGCATCCAATCATTCGTCAGCGCTATTACGATATCTCCTTTATGCTAGCTGCTAAGCAGTTGGATCAGGAGTCCATGCAACATTACCTGGACAGTGCCCGTCAACTGGCGATCCAGATTGAGGATAGTATGGCATTAGTACGGACATTCGACTATGAGGCCCAGATATATGCCATTAAGGGAGATCTTTCAAAGGCAACAGCCTGTGAGAAGATTTTTTTTAACTATATGAAGGACCATGACCGACTAAATACATTTGTCTTTAATAACCTTGCTACCAGCTTTGTACGAAATAATCAGCCTGACTCAGCGATTTACTATTATAATGCCTGCATCGCCTGGGCAGTTGAGCATAAAAAGTCGACCAATCTTATTAATATTTATGAAGGACTAACGGAGTCCTACCGGAAAAAAGGAGATTATAAGAATGCACTGGTAGCTTTCAAAAACTCCTATGAAACATATGTAAGAAATAACGA
Source organism: Chitinophaga sp. (assembly GCF_019236475.1). GTDB lineage: Bacteria > Bacteroidota > Bacteroidia > Chitinophagales > Chitinophagaceae > Chitinophaga. The sequence goes on along the minus strand of NZ_JAFAIX010000005.1, from coordinate 306,793 downwards.
TTCGATAGAAGCCGCTAAGATCGAAGAGCTGCATACCCGCTACCAGACAGAGAAAAAGGATCAGGCCATAACGACACTCAAAACAGAGAATGCGTTAAATGAAAAAATCATCTCTCAGCAACGCTGGATATTTTTCGTCATATGTACCTTATTAATAGTGGGCGTATTTTTTATATATACCATCTACCGGCAACGCCTACTCCGAGAAAAAAATGAAAAACTTCTGATAGATAACAAACGCCTACTGTTGGAACAAAAAACCCGGCAGCAGCAACTGAACCCGCATTTTATTTACAATGCAGTGGCCAATCTACAAGGACTTATCAGTAGCGATCGCAAACAGGAGGCTAATGCTTACCTCGTTTCTTTTTCGAGGTTGATGCGGCATATTTTGGAACTAAACCGGCAAGATTTTATTTTGTTGGAAGAAGAAATTACTGCGCTTGAAAATTATATTCGACTACAGCAGATGCGCTTTACTGGGATGTTTGACTACCGCATCGATGCGAATGAATTAGAAATTTCGGATATATTAATTCCTCCCATGCTGATACAACCTTTCGTAGAAAACGCCATTGAGCATGGGTTTAAAACCATTGACTATAAAGGGTTCCTGCTGATTACTTTTCAACAGGTGGCCAAACAACTGGTCATTACCATTGATGATAACGGTGTGGGCATTAAAGCAAATATGCACCAGCATAGCGAAAAGAAATCATTATCGCAGATCATCGTACAAGAACGATTGGATTTACTCTTTAATAAAGAACAGCAACTGGCATATTTTTCGTGTAGCCCCAAACAGGATAGCAACGGATTTGTTGTAATCGTCACCATTCCCCTAATAATAGCTTAAAAAATAGATAGATGACTGTTTATATTCTTGAAGACGAAACCAATATTCAGAAACATATTATAGCGTTGGTAGACCAGCTACCTTATTTACAGTTGGTAGGGTATGCGGCGGATATTGTGAAGGCAGAGAAAGAAATCCCCCAACTGAAGCCTGAGCTGATATTGGCAGATATACAACTGAAAGATGATACCTGCTTTACCCTTTTTAACCGTATCGATGTATCCGGCTCTCAGGTTATTTTCATCACAGCCTATAACGAGTATGCTATTCAAGCCCTCAACCTGGGCGCCTGTGGCTATTTGCTGAAGCCACTGGATACAGAACAGTTTAACGACACTGTTGACCGTTGTTTTAAGAAAACGGAGCAACATAAATTTAACCAGTATCAATTAGAAATTGCTGCCACCCATTATAGGGGGAGTGCCCGCCCTAAGCGGATTGCATTAAAGAGTACCGCCTTTACACAGGTCATCAACATAGAAGATATTGTGTATTGCAGCAGTGATAAGGGATATACCACCTTCTGGATAAATGATGGCACTTCCATCCTGGTATCTAAAGTATTGAAAGAATATGAGGCCGTATTACCAACAGATACCTTCCTGCGTTGCCATCAGTCGTACCTGGTCAATGGTCAATTTGTAAGCAAATACTTCAAAGATGGCTACCTAGAAATGACTACGGGCGACAAAATCCCCGTGTCGGAGCGAAAAAAAGAGGCGGTAGCCAGTTTCTTGGAACGCATGTAAACGCGGATATTTCCCCTTTTTCTGCAAATAATGACCGATTCCCCGCAAATATTAATCAGCTTTTATACCAATTCCTGGGTGCTTTAATTTTAGGTCGTAAAGGGATAAGCCCTGTAATTAACCATATACGAGTGACCTAATGAAATGCATGAGGAGACATAATGCACCCCAAGGTCAGCCGAGATATATGTAGCATGTTCTAAAAAAAACATATATGAAAAAGCTGGAAAAATTAAATGAAAAGAAGGTGGAGAGCCTGGAAACCATCAAAGGTGGTTTAATGGCACTGCAACCTGAATTTGACCTGTCCGATGGTCAGGAAAAAACCACTTACAATGAGCCTTGCTGGAATGGAAAGCATTGGGTTACTGATTGCAGACAAGATCCAAAGTAATCACTGATTTGTTAACTAATTAGAATTAAGAAAACCATGAAAAAATTCCAAAAATTAAACGAAAAGAAAATTGCGTCCCTGGAAACCGTTAAAGGTGGATTAATGGCGTTGCAACCTGAGTTCTCAATGGAAGACTCCGGAGAATCAACTGGAACCACTACGCATACTCCTTCACAAGTGGGAGACGTGTATTTTTGTGATCACAAGAAAGACACTAAAAAATAGCGTCAGCAGTCAGTTAACCTGTTAAGTTAACCTTCAACTGGTACTGAACAAATAACTAGAGGCTGTCCTGCGATGAGGACAGTCTCTTTTGTTAACTGCCTTAATAGTTACCATCATCCATTGTTGACCCATCTCTTTCTTGCAGTTGATGGGCAACAAAATAGCATTATTGATGAACCGGAAAATTCTGATTTTAAGCCAGGCATTCCTGGAAAGCAGCACAGATAACGTGTGTCAGTGGCTGGACTATTACCAGGTTCCTTTCCTGCGATTAAACGGAGAGGATTTATTCCAATGGGAAAGCCTGGATGCGATTCCCCAAAATGAAGACATCGCTGCTGTGTGGTACAGGAGAAAATTATCTGAGTTCCCTTCTACATACAGTCTCAAAGAAGAACATGCGCCTACCAGCTATACCTTAAGAAGATTTTTAATAGATGAATTTAATGGGTTGTATGGTTTATTATTCCACACCATTGACCGACAAAAATGGCTGAATGACCCCATCATAGAGGATAACCTGAATAAACTGCATGTGTTGATGTTGGCCAAGGAATACGGTTTACAAATTCCATTTACAGAGGTAGTTACCAGGAAATCTACTGTGGTAGCACTACTGCAGCAATATCCTGCATTGATTGTGAAGCCCCTGGGAGAATGTATTTTGGTGGAAGATGAAAACGGCACAAAGTTCAAAATGTTGACGCAAGTGATAAATGTGTCTAACCTACAACGCATGCCAGATCAGTTTTTTCCATCTATGGTGCAGGAGAAAGTGGAGAAAAAGTATGAAGTACGGGCCTTTTACCTGGATGGCACTTTTTACAGTATGGCGATCTTCTCCCAAAATAATAATAAAACAAAAGACGATTTCCGCAACTACGATGACGAAAGGCCCAACAGAACGGTGCCTTATCAACTTCCTGCAGTTGTAGAAGAAAAGCTCAGGAAGGTCATGCAGGAACTGCGTTTCGGGACAGGGTCCATTGATTTAATGGTGGACAGACATGGTACCTATTATTTTTTAGAAGTAAATCCGGCAGGTCAATTTGGGATGGTGTCTTTCCCCTGCAACTATTACCTGGAAAAGAAAATGGCACAAGTACTCAGTAAGGCATATTTGTATGAAAAAGAAATTCACCAGTAAACTGAAAGAAAAGAAAATATTACCACTGCCCTTGTATTACCTGGAGGAAGCAGATGCTGATAGTGGCCGATATGTGATTAAGATGGAGAAAGCGAGTAAGATCAATGCACCCGCTTATGAACTGCACAATTTTTATAAGGCTATTTCAAAATTTTGAAGATGGAATATTTAAATATGTATGCAAACTGCCAGTTGGTACATGGGGCGAATATGTCGCTGCTCTGTGATTTGCAGGTGCACAAATTTTATCATCTTCCCAATGATACTTTTGAAGTATTGCAATATTTGAAACAACATTCCATACAGGATTGTATCGCCCATTTCGGAGAAGATAACAAGGAAGCTATTGATAGCTATATCAATTTTGTGGTGAAAAAAGAGATGGGTTTTATAGATGATCGTTTGTTGGAACAACTGATCCCTATTGACTTTCAGTGGGATCGTTTTACACCTATTACCAATGTGATCCTGGAGTATAATGAACAGTTGAATTATAACAATAAATTCATGCGTGATTTATTTGATTTGAATGTGCAAGCACTTGAAATCAGATGTTATCATCATCTACCTATCAATCATCTCCTTCCGCTACTGGAAATGTTCAATGATAAAACATTGAGAGTGATTAAGCTGATACTGCCCTATGATGGCAGTATCAGCCTTAATGACCTGGATGTTGTCGTGAAGAAAAATCCCCGCGTGAAAGCAATATGGCTGCATGATGCTCCTGAACAAAAGGTGGAGAAGGTTTTCAATGATACGGTAGCCGTTGTATCTCTTGCCAGGCAGATTAACTCCTGCATGGCTTGTGGGGAAATTAGCAGCAGCTATTTCCAGTCGAATATGGAGTTGTTCTCCGAAAGCCAACATCACAATACCTGTCTTAATCGTAAACTGTCCATTGACATACATGGCTATATCCGGAATTGTCCTTCTATGGAGGCGCATTTCGGACATATGGAAGAAGTGGAATTATCACTTGTACTGCAAGACCCATCATTGAAAAAGCATTGGAATATTCGGAAAGATGACATCCAAACCTGCAAGGATTGTGAATTCCGGCATGTATGTACGGATTGTAGGGCCTATCTGGAAGAACCTGATAATATCTACTCCAAGCCGTTGAAATGTGGATATGACCCCTATAAAAATGAATGGGATGAGTGGTCTAGGAATCCCCTAAAACAGGCGACAATAGACCATTATGAACTGAGATCATTGGTGAAATAGTATGCGTTTAAAGTTATTCCCAAATTATAGACAGCCGGATGGAAAAGATTGCGGCCCAACCTGTATAAAGATTATCAGCAAGCATTATGGTAAACTGGTAGATTTACAGGCTGTCCGCGAGCTCGCTGAAACCACCAGGGAGGGCAGTTCCCTGTTGGGGCTTTCCAATGCGTCGGAAGCGCTGGGGTTCAGATCCCTGGCGGTGAAAATTGATTTTAATACACTCGTAGAGGATGTACCGCTTCCCTGCATTTGTCACTGGGGGAACCAGCATTTTGTGGTAGTGTATGAAATCAAAGGAAAGGGAGAGCATACCACCGTTCATGTTTCTGATCCTGCATTTGGGTTGTTGCAATATAAAAAAAAGGAATTCGTTGCAGGATGGATGGGTGAAGGCAAACTGGAAACGGATGAAGAGGGCATTGCCTTAGTATTGGAACCTACGCCAGCTTTTCATGAAAATGAATTCAATGAAAAAACAGATAGAAAAAGTTTCGCATTTTTATCTAAATATTTATACCGACACAAAACCCTCCTGCTACAGTTGTCCATCGGATTGTTGGCTGGTAGCGTGTTGTCTTTGATACTGCCATTTCTGACCCAGAGCGTGGTTGATGTAGGCATTCAAAATCATGACTTTAACTTTATCTACCTGGTATTATTAGCCCAGGTAATGCTGTTTGCTGGTAAATTGGCGATAGAAGTCATCAGGGGATGGATCTTATTACATCTTTCTACCCGCATCAATATTTCTATTGTATCCGATTTTTTCATCAAGCTGATGAAATTACCTATCAGCTTCTTTGATACCAGGATGACCGGCGATATTATGCAACGCATCGGGGATCATCAGCGAATAGAACAACTACTCACCAATTCTTCTCTGAGTACACTTTTTTCGCTTTTTAACCTAGTCATCTTTAGTGTAATACTGTTGCTGTATGATTATCGTTTGTTCCTCATTTACTTACTGGGTGCGGTATTGGCAGTGACCTGGATTTCTTTTTTCCTGAAGAAACGCAGGGAGCTGGATTACAAACGCTTTTCCCAAGTAACCCAAGAGCAAAGTAAAGTGATTGAGTTAGTGAATGGGATGCAGGAAATCAAAATGCATAATGCAGAGAAGCAAAAGCGCTGGGGATGGGAGTTTATGCAAGTGAAGTTGTTCAAAATTCAGATCCGGTCACTTACCTTGGAACAGTGGCAGTCGGTTGGAGGAAATTTTATCAACCAGATGAAAGATATCGTGGTAAGTTTCCTGGCGGCCAAACTGGTGCTGGATGGTAAACTCACGCTTGGGATGATGCTCTCTGTGCAATATATCATCGGTCAGTTGAACGGCCCCTTAATGCAACTGATTGAGTTTATCAGGCATACGCAAGATGCCAGGATAGCCATGGAACGTTTAGGGGAGATACATGATAAGGCAGATGAAGAGCCCCTCCAAGAAACGTTGGTAAAAGACATTCCAGAACAGGATATCGAAATTAATAATGTGTCTTTTCGCTATACAGGCGCTAGTACGCCTGTTTTTGAACAACTAAGTCTGCGTATTCCCTATCAGAAAACGACCGCTATTGTAGGGGCAAGTGGAAGTGGTAAAACCACTCTGTTGAAACTACTCATGAAATTTTACGAACCAGGGGAGGGGGAAATAAAGATTGGAAATGTACCGTTGAAGCATATTTCGCCCAGGTACTGGCGGGAGCATTGTGGGGTGGTGATGCAGGAAGGCTATGTGTTTAATGATACCATCGCTGGGAATATAGCCATAGGAGAGGATGATATCGATAAACAAAAACTCAGGCGGGCAGTGGAAATTGCCAATATCAAAGAATTTATTGAAAGCCTGCCATTAAGCTATAATACCAAGATCGGCAACGAAGGACTGGGTATCAGCGGTGGTCAAAAACAGCGATTGTTCATTGCCAGGGCGGTGTATAAATCCCCGCAATATATCCTGTTTGATGAGGCTACGAGCGCATTGGATGCGAATAATGAGAAAGTAATCATGCATAATTTGGAACAGTTTTTCAAAGGTAAAACAGCCATTGTTATAGCACACCGACTCTCCACGGTAAAACATGCAGATAAAATTATAGTCTTGGATAAAGGGAAGGTGGTGGAAGAAGGAAGTCATGAAGAACTGGTGGCGCGGAGAAGAGAGTATTATCGGTTAGTAAAAAATCAATTGGAGCTTGGAAACTAAAAAGGATATACTGGATACCCTGGAACTCCGCTCAGAAGCGGTACAGGACATCATGTCGGAGCCTCCTCACTGGATGGTACGTTGGGGCAATACCGTTATATTCCTCCTACTGCTGTTGATACTCCTCATGAGCTACCTCATCAAATATCCAGTGTTTGTTCCGTCAACCGTAGTGATATCTTCCGAAAATCCGCCAGAGAAATTGGAAGTAAGGGTCAATTCAAAAGTAGAAGAGATCTTTGTGCAAGACCAGCAACAAGTTTCAAAGCAGCAGCTATTAATGGTGCTGCAATCTACCGCAGATTACAAAGATGTGCTGCATTTGAGAGCGATCATGGATACAGTTACCACTGGAAGTTTGGAACATTTCCCTCTCCATGAAACAGCAGGATTTAAACTCGGAGAAATCCAGGCCGATTATAACGCCTTTGCCAAAGCCTTGACAGATGCGCAACTGAATGAACGCCTGCAACCTTATTCGCCCGAATATGTAGCCGCAGAACAAAGTTTGGCCACTTCCAGGAGTAGGATACAAACGTTGCAGCAACAAAAGAAACTAGAAATTGCCAAGCTGGAGTTGTCCCAAAAAGAATTTGATCGTTATCAGCAATTGTTTGGAGAAAAAGTAGTGTCGGCGGCTGAAATGGACCAGGCAAGAATGAAACTGTTACAGGCGCAGCAAAATGTGGAAAACGTGAATATTTCCATTTCCCAGTTACAAGAAAGTATCAGCGGTATCATGAAAATGCGCAGTGGGGCCACCATCAATGCGCAGAAAGATAATATCAATTTCAATGCCCAGGCAGGGCAACTATTTGAACAACTCCGCAAATCCCTCAATGCCTGGGAACAAAATTACCTGCTGCTCTCCTCTATTGATGGTTCCGTCAGCTTCCAACAATTCCTTGGGAAGAACCAGTTTGTGAAACAAGGAGAGGTCCTCTTTTCCATCATGCCCAAAGAAAGAGATCTGCTAATGGGGCGTTTGCAGGTCCCCTCTGTAAATTCAGGAAAAGTGAAATGCGGACAGAAAGTACTGGTGAAGCTAGATAATTACCCTTACCAGGAATTTGGTATGGTAGAAGGAACGGTCCGTAATATGGCTAGTGCGCCGGATAAAAATGGCAATTATTACGTGTATATCCTCTTGCCCAAAGGCTTGCAAACATCCTTTCATAAAAAACTGCCATTCGATAGAGAGCTGAGAGGAAATGCAGAAATAGTTACGCAAGACTTAAGACTCATAGAACGCGTGTTTTATCAATTGCGTAAACTACTAGGTTATCAGTATTAAATAAAAAACCCCGGAAAACTGCGGCTTTCCGGGGTAGGTATAAAGAATGGTTATTTACCTATTTCTTCTCTTCAGCAAAACTAATAGCGTAACCTCCCCCAGGAGCGCAGTATTGGGAGAGTTTTGATTTATTCGTTACCGTTACCTTACGGATCGTATATGCTTGTGGGTTAGTTTTATAATGGGCGTCTTTAGCATCGGCATAAATGGTGGCCGCGTACTTTTTGCCAGGTTCCAGGAAATTCAGGGAAATCGTGGAAGTGCGACTATTCTCGCCTTGTACGCTTCCTATAAACCACTGACCAGTACCTTTTGCTTTACGAGCCACCGTGATATATTGACCAGGCTCCGCTTCCAGGTATTTGCTATCGTCCCAATCTACGGCTACATCTTTAATGAACTGGAATGCATCTTTAAAACGCATGTAATTTTCAGGAATATCGGCCGCCATTTGTAATGGGCTGTACATGGTCAGGTACAGGGCCAGTTGATTGGCGAGGGTGCTGTTTACATGAGAATGGTTATCTGGATTCATTTTGCTGATATCCATTTCGAAGATACCAGGCGTATAGTCCATCGGGCCGCCTACCAGTCTGGTGAAAGGCAGGATAGTCACGTGATTAGGCTTATTACCGCCGAAAGCCTGGTATTCCGTGCCTCTGGCGGATTCGTTGCCGATCATGTTAGGGTACGTACGTGCGATACCAGTAGGGCGTACAGCTTCGTGTGCATTTACCATGATATGGTATTGTGCTGCTTTTTCAATGGCGTACTGATAGTGGTTCAATATCCATTGGCTATAGTGATGTTCGCCGCGAGGGAGCATATTGCCCACGTAGCCGCTTTTTACCGCATCATAACCATTGGCGCGCATAAATTTGTAGGCAGTATCCATATGACGCTCGTAATTTCTAACGGAACCAGATGTTTCATGGTGCATGATGATTTTCACACCTTTAGCCGCAGCATAAGCTTGGAGGGCTTTTACATCAAAATCAGGATAAGGTGTTACGAAGTCAAACACATAATCTTTAGAGTTGCCGAACCAGTCTTCCCAGCCTATGTTCCAGCCTTCTACCAGCACTGCACCGAAGCCATTTTCTGCTGCGAAATCGATATACCTTTTCACATTGGCATTGTTGGCGCCGTGTTTGCCGTTAGGTACCGCTTTGCTGTAATCGGTAACGCCGAGTTGTACGGTAGGGAACTGGTCAGTATATGCCCAGGTACTTTTTCCGGTAATCATTTCCCACCATACGCCTATATATTTAACGGGCTTAATCCAGTTGGTATTGGCAATTTTCGTAGGCTCGTTGAGGTTATATGTCATTTTGCTGGCGAGGATATCACGGGCATCGTCACTAACGATGATGGTGCGCCATGGAGAGTTGCAAGGAGCCTGCATATGGCCTTTATCACCAGTAGCATCTGGTGTGAGCCATGATTGGAAGATCATGTTTTTATCGTCCAGGTTCAGGTGCATGCAGGAGTAGTTAATCAATGCTGCTTCGTGCAGATTGATGTAGATGCCCTCTGCTGTTTTCATCATGAGAGACGTTTGTACACCAGTAGGCGAGAAGGTAGTTTGAGATACGTTAGGGGTAACGGCTTTGGCCATTAGTCCGCGTATTTCTGAGAGTTTGGAAGTGGTGTAATCATATTCTTGGGTATCATAATCGCCGGGAATCCAGAAAGCGGTATGGTCGCCGGTCATGGCGAACTGCGTTTTCTCTTCTTTAATGACGAAGTATGTCAGGTTTTTCTGAGCAGGGAATTCGTAACGAAATCCGAGGCCATCGTTGAAGAGACGGAACCGAACAATGATTTGACGATTGGTCGCCTCTTGGTTCAGCGTAATGGCCATCTCATTATAATGATTACGAATCGTTTTTACTTCTCCCCAAACCGGGTTCCAACTCTCATCGAAGGTGCTGCGATGGGTATCGGCCACTACAAAACCATGAAGGAGCGATTGTTTGTCATCTTTTAATTCCAGGCCAAGGGTACTTTCCTTTACCACTGGTTTGCCTTTGTAAGTCAACTGATAGGTGGGAGTCCCATCTTTCAATAGACTGAAAGTCATCATAAATTTTTCATCGGGAGATTTCAATTCCTGCGCATAGGCATAGCAGTAAGTTATCAGCCACGTGGAAATCAGTAAAAGGTACTTCTTCATATTGATACTTTAATATTTGTCGTCGCAAACCTGAAAACTACTATAACCAGGCGTTTTGTTCGTTGTTGTGTGTATAAGGAAAGACGGCGTTTGTATAAGAAATCTGGACTTTGGTATTTACGGTCAAAAAAGCTAGTGAAATCAGCCCTATAAGGGCAAAAATGATAATTTTTGCAAACGATTGCAAGAATTAGAAAAATTTGTTATTTTAGAGTAGAAGTTATGTTCACCTATGAAGACAGTCCTGCGCTACCGGTTGCAGGGAAGGCCTTGTTAATCAGATGATTTACTGTATTTAAAACCGCAAAACCCTCTTCCATATGAGATTTGTTTTTTACCCACTTCGTAATTTTCACAAAAAGTTACTGCTCTTTTCATTAGTTATCCTGTCTGTATTGCACCTACATGCTGCTACTGTTAATGTTTCTTCCTTATCGGCGTTACAAACGGCCATCAACAGTGCTGTAGCGGGGGATGTGATTATTTTGGCCAATGGCGTATATACAGCCAGTGCGGCTATTAATATCAACAAGCAGGGTACTGCTACACAGCCAATTACTATTCAGGCGCAGACCATCGGTGGCGTGGAGATCAACGGCACTGCCGGGATTACCATCACTGGTTCAGCGAAGTACATTGTTATCAAAGGGTTTAAATTCACTTTCAATGCGAATTTGGCTACCATGGCCAGTACTACCAGTTTTTGCCGCTGGACGCGCAATGTTTTTGAAACCCCCGGCGATGGCGAGAACCTGTTGCTCAACGGCAATGATCATGAAGTAGATTATAATACTTTCCAGCATAAGAATGCCATGGGGAGATTTATTGCTGTCAGAGGTAGTGGCAGCCAGATTGCACAGCGGCTGCATATCCACCATAATTACTTCTATGATCAGGCCGTCCAAACCGCTAATGGCGCGGAAACAGTGCAGTTTGGCCTCAGTGGTTATAGCATGTCTTCTTCCAACAGTTTGTTTGAATATAATTTGTTTGAAAATTGTGCGGGGGAGAATGAACTGCTTTCTGTGAAGTCGTCTGCAGTAACGATCCGTTACAATACTATCCGCAATTGCCCTGCACAGTTTACCCTGCGTCATGGAAATTTCTGCGTGGTGTATGGCAACTATTTTATCAATACGCCAGGCATCCGCATTTTCGGCGATGATCACAAAGTATTCAGCAACCATTTTGAAAATTGTAATCCTGCCATCAATATTGGTAATGGCGATGGAGAGGTAGCAAACGGAGATTTGCTGACGGTGCATGACCGGCCGGACCGTTGTCTCATCGCATTTAACACCCTGGTGAATAATACCACCAATTATGTACAGTCGGGCCGCACAAACGGATTAGGCGCTACTTTCACCACTTTTGCCAATAATATTATCCAGGGCGGCGGGCCGGCAGCTTCTATTGCTGGGCCTTATACAGATGCCACCTGGACAGGCAACATCATCTATGGTACCAATGGGGCTGGCGCAATGCCTTCTGCTGGATATATTACTGTAAACCCAATGTTGGCAAGGGATGCAACGGGTAGCTTCCACTTGCAAAGTGGTAGTCCTGCTATTGATGCTGCCGTAGGCACTTATGCCGGCATTGTTGCTGATATGGATGGACAGCCTCGCTCGGGTACCTTGGATGTGGGCGCGGATGAAGTTTCCGCAGCACCGGTGATCGCGCGTCTCCTCCAACCTACTATGGTAGGTGTAAACGGGGCCGATCCGGTTGATTGCGTACCAGTGATAGCCAGTGCAGACGATGGCAACGTGCCTGCGAATGTGCTAGACGGAGATTTCAACACGCGTTGGTCTGCTAGTGGAAACCCACAATGGATACAGTTTTGTTTAGGTGATACGATGAAGGTCACAGGTGTGAAAATCGCTTTCTTTAATGGCAACCTGCGCAAGTCTACCTTTGATATTAAAGTAGGATATGATACCAGCAACCTATCTACCGCGGCTACTGGCCTGGTGAGCTCTGGTACTTCTACCGCCTTTGAAACATTCAATCTAGCCGTACCTGTAACGGGAAGGTATGTACGAATAGTCGGCCATGGTAATAACCTAAATTTATGGAACAGTTATACGGAAGTACAAATCCTTACCGGTACTGCATTAGCGGCTGCTAAAGCCGCACCTACTGCGGAAACGGTGTTGGAGGTTTATCCGAATCCAGCTTCCAGTCAAGCTACTGCTACATTTGAGCTGAAGCAGCCTACGGTGATTTCCCTGGTGCTGTACGATTATTCTGGCAAAGTGATCAAGAATATAGCAGCCGGACGCGTGTCTGCCGGCAGGCATACTTATCCGCTCTCACTCGATAAACTGAGTGGAAGTACTTATGTGTTGCAGCTCAATTGCAATGGACGCATCATCAGTAAAAAGATTAACCGCCTGTAACCTCATTAAAGGAACATAACTTCTAGGGCCGACTATATGGTTGGCCCTATTTTTTTGCTAGCTTTATGGCTATGGTTTTAACGATTAGTGAATTTATTAGTGAGGTACAACGATTGGGCGGAATACCTAATGCGAATACAGATCAATTGCGGGAGCAATTGGAAGAGCTGTTTGATATAGAAGGATATGAAGATTATTGGAAAGACACCATACAAGACTTAGATCTGCCATATGCGGTAGAAGTCTTTACTAGACTGGAACAAACAGGATATTTCAAATATACTTCACCGGAGCTAAAAGACTTGGTCTTGCTTTATCACATCGTCTGGTTCAATGAGGAAGGTTTATATAACGATAGTCTCCATGGCCCTGAGTCCATCCTGTTGATAGATCGCCGATTTATTTTCTTGGATAGTGAGTATCTCTGTGAACCCGGAGGGTTTCAATTTTTCCTGATCAATCTGAAACTCGCTACAGATGAGATGGGCGTGCCATTGGTGTATGAAGAAAGATGTGAGCAGGATGCTGAAGGGAAATATATTTACCGCATGTCTGTAAACGGGAGGCACTACACGTTTCATCTCGATAGCGAAAACTTCGCACATGCAGCCCTTAAAACCATACTCATCTTCAATAGAGAATTGGAATTGCAACAGCTTCCGGAACGACTGTATCCCATATCCGTAGGCACGGATGGCGCTGTGATGTTATTAACCCCGGAGCAGCAACAGTTGGTGGCTGGCCTGATTCCTGATGTGCAAAATAAACCACTGCCTCTTGAAGAGTGGTGTAAGGTATTTAAGGTGCCTTTCTATGGCGATGATCCAGAGTCGTATCACGTATAATTTCTTACCAACTATAATACACACTAAAATTCCCCGTCTCATTATTTGACAGTCCATTCACTATAGGATTCGTGGTTTTCTGACCAAGAGAAAATCCCCAATGCATATAAGTACCTGTGAGCGCTATATCCAGGTGTGGTAACACTTTATTACGGGAGTAAGGACGTAGGTTGTCTGCTTGTTCAGTGGGATAGGGGACGGAAGTAAATAAGCCGCCATTGACGAAGGAATTGTGGAAATTGGCGGCAATACTAGGTCGAATAGTAGTGTACAGTTGCCAGGGCTTGTGATCGTGTCTCCCATTACTATACTGCTGAAAAAAGCCATCATAATAGGGTTTCATCCAACCGATACGGATATTGGAATAGAGGCCCAGGCCATCTAGCATAGTACCAAGGAAACCCTGCGCACCTCCACTGATCTGCATATGTGGCCCCAAATCCAAGATCTCCTTTTCTACGATAAAATTCAAATTGATCAGGACATCCGTTTTCAATTGGTATCCCCAACCAGCGGGTTTACGATATCCCAAAATACTGTGTAAGAATGTCTGCGTTTCCTTTGCCATGGCGGGTGGCCCCATGACTCCCATGACGAGTTCCGTTTGCAGGTTATATTTCTTAACAGGATTAGAAGAATGAAGAGAATGGGTGAGATACAAGCCCCCGGAGTAATAGTAGTCGGCGGGGTCTGGAATGGGCCAGGTAAGGTAGGTTGGTGTAAACATGACCTGCATAAAGCTATAGCCATAAGTATTTACAGCTTCAGTACCAGCCTTTGGCATCCATATATCCAGGATAGATCGGCTAGGCTTATCCTTTAGGTAAAACAAATCGAAGCGAGTACCATTCGTATAGGCCTGATCGTTATTGAAATGAATGACGTTGATGAAGTCGTTGTCTTCATACAATCTAAACATTCGCTTGTATTCCTGCTTCTCCTGGGCCATTGCGGGAAAGGCCAATCCCAGCAAAATACACCATTGAATAATTGTCTTCATGCCAATCGCCGTTACAGCATGTTAAATTAGTAATTAACAGCAAGGTGCAAAAATAAAGGTTGTCTTTATTGGATGCCCAGGCGTTTCTTTACCTCCATAGGATGGAATCCTGATTTGCGGAAAGGATGGGCTTCTGTATTGAAGACATAATTGTCGGGATTAATAGCATCATTGCCGCCAAACAGTAAATAGTAGTACTTCATCGTTTCAGCAAAGAAGAAGGTAGGGAGCTCATTGTTTTGCTTTTTCGTACGTACGTCTGCGATAGAGGAGAAAGCAATATCGGTTTTGCAGTATTTAATCATGTCCTGGTAGTATTGCTGGCCCATGGCTAAGTATTTAGACTGGCCAGTGAAATAATGTAAATACCAGGCCGACTCAATGATTTCTGGATTTAGATCATACACTGGATTAAAAGGCAATCCCTTTCTATAATCATATTCCATAGGCTCCAAGCCGTATTTATGCCATAAGCCGTTCCAGGCATCTTGGAAAACGGCTGCCCTAGCGGTATCGCCGGCAAGACAGAGCAGTCCTGCCCAGAAAGCATCGTAGAGGGTAACGGTGGTGGCTGTACGCTCTCCGGTATCCATATTGACGCGACCATACCAAATGCCGGTGGCAGTATGATCTGGCATATAGCGGTTGATAGCAATGATGCTCCTGTCCCAGATAGGCTTCAGATCCGGATCTTTGAAGAGTAACCAAGTTTTCAGGATGTATTCATAATAGGAATCAACACCAGCCCCGATGAAGCTGTTGCGGTTAATCCATTCTCCTGTTTCGTTATTGATTTCTTCCCCTACCAGATCTATGGTAGAGCGCTTGTTCCAGAGATAGAGATTCGCTTTTTTAGCTGCCTGGTAATACTTGGGATCTTTGGTGTAATAACTGAGGATACCCATTTCGAACAAATAAGAGCCGGCTTCGGCAGTATTCACTTTGGAACCCTTTACCGCGCCGGTTTTCAGGTTTACCCAGTAGTAGGGGATGCCAGTGGGCGACTTAAACGCTTTTAACAGGCGATCGCCGAAATCTTTTGTTTGTCGTAAGACACGGGGATCTCGCGTAAATTGGTACATGCATAGCAACCCGCCTAATACACGTATATTCACCTCAAAGGTTTTGACATAGATATCTTTATCAAAGCTGACGCTATCTCGGATATATTGTTCCACCTCTTTAGCATATTTGTCCAAATGCATTACCCGCATTGTGCTATAGGCATCTATGGGCGAAATGTGGAGCGATTCCTTATACCAATCCGAAGAGGTTTTAGTCAACGGTTGTAGCACATCATGGCCCCAAGCATAGGTGCGATACGCTTCCCATGATCGGACGAATTCATTTTTTACATCTTCCGCAGTGGGCGTGGTAGTTTGTGCTGTACTGGTAATAGCCAGCAGGCAAGGAATTATTGTTGTGAGGATAAATTGTTTCATCATGTTAGGGGAGCGGGAACTATGAAATTGAAGATAGGAAATATCCAAGATTATTACCTGAAAATTACCAGCCATTATTACTTTGTAGTGTATTTTGGGGTTTTGAAGGATGATTTGGGGACATTGGTGAATCGGGTGCAAACGTTTCCCTTGACGGAAGGTAGTTTTGGGTTAAACAAAACATTTAGGATGAACATCACAACGATATTAAAGAAAGATTTGCCCAGAGCGATTATCAGGCGACTTTACTGGGTACCTGTGCCATTTGTCTTTGCTTTCTGGACATGGATTTCCCAGCGTGCTACTCCCTTTTTACAGGGCCGCATCCCGGAATCTTATTGGGTGATTTTGCAGCGAACTTCCTTTGTAAGCGTATTTTATATACTGGTAAGTATGCGTGCGTTTTTCACTACGGAGAAAATTGTATTGGTGCAGAACGGGCGATCCCGGTGGAATGGGAAAAATATTGTTGCGCTTATTTTTCTGATCGCCTATCCGGTACTGCTTTTGATCATCTGGTCCTGGTATTCTACGGAGATTCTATTTATAGAAGTTTACTTGCTGCAGGGGGCTTATATGATGATGGCTGCTTCCGCCATAGTAGGGAGTTTGTCTGCCACCATTAAAAAATGGCATAATGCCAAGCACCGTTTGCTGGAATTGCAGCGCAACAATGCAGTAATGGAGAAGGAGCTGCTGCAAGCCAGAACCAGTCCGCATTTTCTGTTCAATACTATCAATAATATTGATGCGTTAATCGGCAGGGATCCCGAAAAGGCCTCCTTGTATCTCAATAAACTCTCCCATATTTTACGTTTTATGTTATATGAATCCGGTGCGGATAGGGTACCGCTAGGCATAGAACTGAACTATATCGAGGAATACGTCAATTTACAACGTATCCGCTCTGTTAATCAGGATTTCGTTCGCATTCATATCGCGGGAGATTCCAGCCGCTGGCTGATTGCTCCTATGATCTTTATTCCTATCATTGAAAATGCTTTCAAACATGTGTCTACCAAACTGACGAATGACGCCATTACCCTCGATTTTTCCGTGGAAGGGAACCAGATTATCTTTAATTGTAAAAACCTGTTTCAACCTGGGAAACCATCTGCTGATGAAGGTGGTCTGGGACTAGGGCTGGTACAACAACGATTAGAACTGATGTACCCTGGAAAGTATAGCATGAACACGGAGGTGATAGAGAACAATTATCAAGTGTATTTAAAAATTGACCTCGATGCAGCTTGAATGTATCATTATTGAAGATGAACCATTGGCGTTGGAAAAGACGGCCGGGTTTGTTGAGAAAGTTCCCTACCTTAAACTTGTAGGGACTTTCCATAGTAGTATGGATGCTTTGCAATACCTGAAACAACATAAGACGGATCTTATTTTTCTGGATATTGAAATGGAAGGACTCACTGGAATTGAACTGTTATGGTCGCTGCAACAGCCTCCTGCCGTGATTATTACCTCTGCATTTGAAAAATATGCTTTAAAGGGATATGAGCTGAATGTGGTAGACTATCTACTAAAACCCTTTGATTTCCCCCGTTTCCTCCAGGCGGTGGATAAAGTGGTTGCTAGAGATAACGCCAACGCACGTACGGAAAGAAGTTTCTTTATGGTGCAGAATTCTTGGCGCAGCCAGAAAGTCTTTTATCAGGATGTTCTCTACATAGAAGGTGTGCGGGAATATCGCTGTATCTATACCCCTAAAGAAAAAATTCTTACCCTTCATACTTTTATTGAATTAGAGCAGATGCTGGACCCGGCGCGTATCTGCCGTATTCATAAATCGTGGATGGTGAACATCGAAAAGGTGGAGTTCATTGAAAAGGGACAAGTGAAAATTGGCGATAAACTAATCCCTGTGAGTGATACCTTCAAATCCAGGTTTTACAAAATCATGGGACTGAACGACTCCGGAGAGAGCGGGAAAAATTCTTAACCTTGTACCAGGACTGGCGGCCAGATCAATGGTACCTTACTCCGCTATAATGGGAAGTCCGCCGGCATAGTATTTCAGCTCTATAATGCCATTGGGGATATTTTTTGAATTCCATGCGCTATGGATAGCCAGCGCGGCGCCCATGGCAGTGGCTTGCGCCATGGAAGCGGCAAATACTTCTACTCCTGTAAACAGCTTGGCCAGCATATTCATGTATATCTGGTTTTTGCCAAACCCGCCATCTACAAAAATTCTTTTCACGTTTTCATCGTTCATGACCAGTCGCGTAGCCTGATATTGCCGTGTAGCCAGGTCAAATAGCAGTTGATGATAGGCGGTGGTATCCGTGCTGAAGCTGTTCAGGTCTCTTTCTTCGAATTTACCGGCAGGTTTCAGTGGAATGCTGGGGTCATATTCCATATGTCGATATCTTAAAGCTGCCTGTCCGAAATGTGCGGCAATGCGTTTAACCTGTTGTTCGTGTTCATATCCGGCGAATAATCGGGAGGCCTTTACGGGGTTGCCCTGGAAGGTCATATAGCAAAGGCAGTCTTGTTGCAGTTCTTCCGCTGTTAATGGCGTATGATTAAATGGATTGAGACTAATACACCAGGTGCCTGTGCTTAGCAGTATAAATGGCTCATGAAAACATACCAAATAAGGAATCAAGGCCGCGGAGCTATCATGCAGCCCGGTGCCTATCTGGTAAGTGTTTCCTGGGAATAGTGGCGGCAATACCTGTGATGCAGGCATGATAGGCGCCAGTTTTTCGTATATACCTTCCTGATATACCCAATGATGGTATTTGTTTTCCTCAAAGTTCCAAAGATTGGTATGACAGCCAATGCTAGTGATATCAGCGGCTGGAACGCCCGTCAGCAGATAACTCATGTATTGTGGCAAATGCAGGGCATAGCGGGTAGCGCGGAAGATATCTGGTTGTTGATATTTGAGGCGATACAGTTGCATGCCGGAATTAAGACTGCCGAGTACGGGAGATGCGGTCTGCACCGAAAACAGACCTGGCTCACCATATTGGCGGTAGAAGGTCTGTTGTAGTGCAGCAGGATATGGCTTAAGATAGTTGTAAAGGGGTGTTAGTGGGCGACCGTCTTCATCAATATACACGAAGCTAGCGCCGTAGGTAGAAAAGTTAATTGCTTTTACATCTACTGTTTTTTTGCGGAATACTTCCCGCAGCGAGTCGAATACAGAGAGGCGGAGACTTTCCAAATTTTCACAAGGATCGCCGTCTTCATCTGTTGTTTCGTTGAATCGGGCGGTACGTTCAAAAATGAGTTGGTACTGTTCATCGAAGAGGAACAATTTTTTGTTGGTTTTACCAACATCAAAGATTACTATGACCGGTGTCTTTTTCATGCCTGGTAAAAAGTTTGGGGCCAACGCATGAATGGCTGAACTATTTGGGTTTTCTTATAATCCTGTTGCGATAGATACGGCGCCGCGTTCTTTGATAAGGTTTTTCCTTATCTCGCAAGAACGGAATACGCTCAGTGGCATGATTGCGCCGCCATCGCGAAGGCGGGCTTCGGCCACTAGTGGGCGTACATCGGTACGATATGCTTGTTGCAATATTTCCTGCGCGCGTACTACATCATTCAATTTCTGGGCTTCTGCCAGTTGTCTGCGATCCACCAATAATGCCTGGGCATATGCCAGCATGATGGCTTCTACAGACTGCATCAGGTCTTCCAGTGGATCTTTCACATTATGGGAGGCATCTATCATCCAGCCCAGGTCTGTGGCATGTTCCATTCCCTTGTTATCCATACCGTCTATTAGTTCATTGAAGATGAGGAATAGTTGATATGGTTTGATGCTGCCCACGGTGAGGTCATCATCGCCGTATTTGGAGTCATTGAAGTGAAAGCCACCCAATTTACCTTCCATCAGCAAAAGCGAAATGATCTGCTCGATGTTGGCATTGGGGAGATGGTGGCCTAAATCTACCAATGTGTAGGCTTTAGGACCTAGTTTATTGGCGTATAACAGGCTTTGTCCCCAATCACCCACTGTAGTGGAATAGAAATTGGGTTCGAAGGCTTTATATTCTACGAACATTTTCCAGTTCTCCGGGAGGGCATTGTAAATCTCCTGGAGACCGGAAAGTGTGTTCTGGAAGGCTTTGCGGAAATTGAGTTGCCCTGGAAAACAGGAGCCGTCTGCCAACCATACCGTGAGGGAAGTGGAGCCTAATGCTATACCGTGTTGTATGACTTCGATGTTATGGTCGATGGCTTGTTGCCGTGTGGCGCCGTCTACATGTTGCAAAGAACCGAATTTATAACTCAGTGGCTGCCCTGGTTGATCCTGGAAAGTGTTGGAGTTCATCGCATCGAAGCTAAGGCCGTATTGGGCCGCTAAAGCCCTGATATTGGCAGGATTGGATGGGATGTCCCAAGGAATATGTAAGGAAATAGCGCCACTGGAGCGGTTGAGAGCATGCAGCAATCCGATGTCCATGATTTTTTCTTCCAGGTTGCGGGGTTCGCCGCCACCAGCAAACCGGGCGAAGCGGGTACCACCGGTACCTAATGCCCAACTGGGAATGGCTACCTGGAAAGCTCTTAACTTTTCAATGATAGACTCGGTATTGGCCACTGTACTGGCAATGTAGGCGAATGCTTTGTTATGAGCTGCCAGCAGTGGTTCATTGTACGCTGCAATCAGGTATTTTTCTATTTCCATAACCGGGATTTTTCAGGTCATATAAAATACTTCATTTATCGGAGATATCGCAACTGGATTATTCACAAGGCGTTTGTTATCTCACAAAAGCCATCGCTACACCGCCATCCACGTTCAACACGTTACCCGTTGCTTTGTTCAGCAATCCGCTGACAAAAACAAAACAAGCATTGGCGATATCTTCCGGCAGTATAATTTCATTGAGTAATGTTCTGCTGGCATAGAATGCAGGTAGCTCTTCCACTTTGACGCCATATGCTTTGGCACGTCCTGCCGCCCAGGCGCCTTCCCAGATTTTACTATCGGAGATAACGGCATCCGGGTTGACAACGTTGACGCGTATACGATCGGGACCTAGTTCGGCAGCATTGAGGCGACTCAAATGCAACTGTGCAGCTTTAGCAGAGCCATAGGCGGCATTATTAGGACCTGATACCAATGCATTTTTGCTGACAATATTTAGGATGTCTCCACCGATCTGTTGTTTGCGCATCACCGCTACTCCTCCCTGTGTCACCAGGAACTGTCCTTTCACCAGTACATCATACAGCAGATCCCAATCGGCCTCTGTATGTTCATCCAGTGGTTTGGAAATGGAAAGCCCTGCACAATTGACCACGATATCCACCCCGCCGAATGTCAGTGCGGCATGACTGAAAATCGCATCTACATTTTCCTTGCGGGTCACATCCAGCGGGAAAGCAGTATATCCATCTCGTCCGAATTGTATATTGAATGCTGTTGTTGCATTTTCAAGTCGGGTAGCATCATTGTCGCAGATAACAACTGCGGCTCCTTCTGCTGCGAATTTCTGTGCAATCGCCTTGCCGATACCGCCAGCGCTGCCTGTTACTAGGGCAATACGGCCGGAAAGAGGCTTCGGCTTTGGCATACGTTGCAGCTTTGCTTCTTCCAGCAGCCAGTATTCGATGTCGAAGGCTTCTTGTCGCGGTAGCGCAATATAGGAGGAGATTGCCTCTGCTCCTCGCATCACGTTTATCGCATTGATATAAAACTCAGCGGCTACGCGAGCAGTCTGTTTATCCTTTGCAAAAGTGAACATACCTACTCCCGGCCAGAGTATCACTATTGGGTTAGGGTCCCTCATAGCGGGACTGTTCGGGTGTTTGCAGGCATTGTAATATTCTTCATATAGCTTCCGGTAGGCGTCAAACTGTGGTTGTAGTTGCAGTTTGATTTCCGCCGGATGCGTGAGGTCCGCGGTAGCAGCGAGGTCCAGTACTAGCGGACTTATTTTAGTACGCAAAAAATGGTCTGGGCAACTGGTGCCCATAGGGGCTAATCTTGGCAGGTCTTGTGAATTAATGAATTGCAATACCCTTTCATCATCTGTAAAGTGACCAATCATGCGGTGATGGCCAGAGCAGGCGCCACGCAGAATAGGAGCGAGGGCCGCTGCTTGCTTCGTTCTATCAACGGGTGATAGGGCATCTATTTTCTTACCCCCAAAAACAGGGCGCTTCACCCCCTCATGTTCTTGGATATAAGCCGCACAGCGTTCAATCACTTCCAGGGTATTGATATAGCTTTCGTAGGCGGTATCTCCCCAGGTGAATAGGCCATGGGAGCCCAACATAATGCCTCTGATGCCAGGATTTTCCTCCAGGCATTGCTGTAATTGCAGGCCCAGGTCAAACCCCGGACGTTGCCATTCCACCCATCCGATGGTACCGTTAAACAATTCGGTGGTGATGGCTCTTCCATCTTTGGATGCAGCAATTGCAATTGCTGCATCCGGATGGAGATGGTCTATATGTTTGAAGGGTAAAAAGGCATGGAGTGTTGTATCAATGGAAGGCGCTTTGGACTGAAGGTCGTAGATACAGTGGTTCAGCAGTTCCACCATATCGTCTTCCATTTGTTTTCCTTTATAGATATTTTTTAGCTGATGGAGCTTTTCGAGGTATAATGCAGCCAGGCCGCTTTTTTTGAGGGTGCCGAGATCTCCGCCGGAACCTTTCACCCACATCACTTCTGTTGCTCTATTGGTGAGGGGATCGAGGGCAGTGGCCTTGCAAGAGGTATTGCCACCTCCGTAGTTGGTAAGGCGCAAGTCTGCACCAAGCAGGTTGGAACGATAGATGAGTAGGGCTACTTCATCACCCGCCATGGATGCGGCTTTTTCTGCATCCCACAGGTAACTAACATGTTTAAATCGGGTGATCGTGTCGTTATTAATAGACATAATTGCTTTTAATTTTTTCGCTATATCATTTAACCAGGGAATTACCATAACCCACTAGCATAACAGAGATGATAATGGTGGTGATTCCAATCAGGATGGTAGTAAGTGTTTTTTTGCTAACGCCTTTCCATTCTCTCAGTGCGAAGCCCCACATACTGGAGATGAGAATAATAAAAGCCATGTGCAGTATCCAGGAGCTGGGCGCGTTTTCTAGTTTGCTTTCGCCCATGCCATAGAAGAAGAACTGTAAGAACCAAGTAGTACCCGCAATGGCGGCAAACAAATAATTATAGACCAGTGGTGTACTACGGTTGACATAATCTCCAAAACTGCGGTTGCGGGTATTGAGAATCATGCACCAAACCAAGTTGGTGGTGAGTCCTCCTAGCATGATGATGACAAAAATGACATTGTTACGGAATAGCGGATTGGCTTGATTTTGCACAGCGGCGCGGCCCATCGGCTCCCCGGCGGCAATGGCAAAACTCATACAGGCGCTAAGGATACCGGAGATAATGGCAACAGCTAGCCCTTTTTTTAGATCAAATTCTTTAATATGTTCTTGCTTTTTATCTTCTGGAAGGTCTTTCTCTTTGTACATGCCGGCACGCCCGCAGATGGCAATGCCAATCAAGCAAACCACCACACCAAGTAGAATAAAATAACCACTGGTGTGGTGGAGCATTTTTGAAAAATTGTCTGGACTATCAGTAAAAAATTCCCGATAAATGGGTGGTATCAATGCTCCAAAGGCAGAACAAAAACCGAGGGCTACCGCCATACCCAGGCTCATGCCCAGGTAACGCATGCTCAAACCAAAGGTCAAACCACCAATACCCCATAATACGCCGAGAAAATAGGTCCAGAAAAGGGTGATTCCGTCTGTACTTCTTATGATTTCAATAAAGGATGGTACTGTTAGCCATGCAGCTACGAATGGTATGATAAGCCAGGAGAAAATACCACCAGTAATCCAGTAGCTTTCCCAGCTCCAGCCTTTTACTTTTTTATAGGGAATATAAAAACTACCGCTGGCAAACCCGCCAATGAAATGGAAAATAATACCAAGTATTGCTTGCATGGTGGAATTTTAAGGCTAAAGTTGTTTATACTTCTTTTACTAAAATTAAACAATGCCCCTGGGTCAACTGTCATGTACTGTCATGTTCCGACTACGGGATTTCAGTTTATTCGTTATATTGTTGTACAAACAGATAAATTCCACACAACGGTGATAAAACAACACCCGATATTCAAGTATTTATATATTGATGATTTTTCGGTCACGCCCAAATACTTCCAGTTGGCCAACTCCATCATTAAATCCATCGCTGACGGAAAACTGCAGCAGGATGATATTATGCCCTCCATCAACGAAGTAAGTAGCGTATTCGATATCTCCCGGGATACTGCAGAAAAAGCATATAAATACCTGAAAGGAATAGGCATATTGGGCTCGGTGCCAGGGAAGGGGTATTTTATCAAACATACCAACATCGGCAGGCAGATCAAAATATTACTGCTATTCAACAAACTCAGCGAACACAAGAAAATTATTTATGATTCCTTCGCGGCCAAACTAGGGGAACAGGCGAGCATCGATTTTTATATTTATAACAGCGATTTCGCACTATTTCGCAGATTGCTCTCCCAAAATCTGGACGCCTATACGCATGTGGTCATCCTGCCGCATTTCCGCGAAAGCTGGGAGCATGTAGATGAAGTTGTCAACCTGATTCCGAAAGAGAAATTAATCCTCCTGGATAAAAAACTGAAAGGAGTGACAGGTACCTACGGCGCTGTGTTTGAGAACTTTCAAAATGATATTTATTCTGTATTGGAACAGGCCAAAGATCGATTACAAAAATACCAGACCATAAAAATCATCTTCCCAGATCATAGCTATTATCCAGAAGAAATTCACAAAGGATTTCTGCAATTCTGCCAGAACTATGCCTTCCATTATAAGGTAGTTCGGGATATTGAAAAGGAGAATATTGAAAAAGGAGATGTGTATATCAATATCCGCGAAAGTGATTTAGTCACGTTAATAGAAAAAATCATTTCCCTGGACCTGGTGATTGGCAAGGATGTGGGCATCATTTCGTACAATGAAACACCTTTGAAAAAAGTAATACTCAACGGGCTGACTACCATCTCTACCGACTTTAAATTCATGGGAGACACGGCCGCTCAGCTCATCTTGGATAACTCTTCGGCACAAGTGGAAGTACCGTTCTATCTGACCATCCGCCAATCTCTGTGAAAAAATGGAGGCACGATTAATCCGTGTCTCCCTAACATACCTCGATAACGGCTATACGAATATGGAAGTATACCTGCATAGTATTGTTAAATAAGCAATGAGGGGTGTATTGCCATTAGTGTTTTGTAAAGCTGATATACTGTACAAACCGTGGTAATATATCCCTGTTGGCAGTGGCGCAATGTGGTAAAGTATGCTGCCACAGCAATACATCTCCTTTCTTGCCTGGAATCTTCACAGCGCCAGGATGTTGCCTGATAGCCAGTTGTGCTTCGGTGAAATCCGGAAACTGTGCGATGTAATCTTCATACTGATGATGAAAACCCGGCACCACTTTCAATGGGCCGCGGCTTTCAGGGACATCTTCCAGGTAAATCAATCCTTGTATGTAAAGCGATAATGGTTGCAGTGGATCTATATCCCAATGTATATTTTCATGCCTGAATTTCCAGGTATCCGTTTCTGGTGGATTGTAGCTCACTTTGTCTGTGTTGGCAATAAGCTGATGGGTCCCATATAGCTCGGCGAATAGCTGTTTTAATGGGGGATGATTTCTTATAGCGGCAAGCGCCGGATGTTGATATACTTGCAACATTAATCCATGCCAGTTAGGATCATTCGGGTACCAGGTCTCTTGGCGTTGTTTATCAATACGCATGGTATCACAAATAACAGCAACTACATCATCACACAATTGATCCGGTAAAAGTCCGCTGATACGGAGATAGCCATTGGTTTGCCAGAATGCTTTTTGCTCCTCCGAAAGTAAAACAGCAGTGACCTGCGCTTTTTCGGTACCTCCAGTTATCCATGCCTCATATTTTGCAGCAGCTTCCTCTAGAAAATCAGCCCCTTTTAACTCCAATAGCCAATCCCTGAAATGTTGCTCATCTTTGCATGCTGCATAAAGAAAATTGTAAGTCTCAAAAGCACCGAGTGCTGTAATGCTCATCCATCTTGTTTCATAATGGCTGAAATTTTCAAAGGCAGGTGCTGGCTGTTGGAATTTGCGCGCTAGATGCGTGGCAACCATTATCTGGGTAAAGGCGTCGAAATGATTAGGCATATCCGAAGATAGATAAATAACTGGTGTATTTATAACGTTAATGCCTATAGGAATAGCTGCTAAAAATAGCAAACGCCGCAAGAATGCGGCGTTCGGTTTTAGAATTGGCGGATTGAGAGGGGGTTAACTGTTACTTATTTTCACTTGCTTCATTATTGTTCGTTTTATCGTTATTCTTTTTGGCAACGTCTTCGAGGAGTCGGAGGCCCAACAGTCCGGAGATAGGGCCATTTGCGCCTTCTCCACCACTGATGAGTACATCCGGCATGATGCGAATATTTTGTGCACCAATTGCTTCCATTACTTTCAGTTGGGTAAAGTTGTTACCACCCATCGCTTCTACGGCGAGTTTATAAGACTCTGCACTAGCCTGACCAGTAGCGAGGATTTTTTCGGCTTCTGCTCTACCGGTGAGGGAGATTTTCTCCGCTTCGGCTTTCGCGATCCACTCGGTACGTTCTGCTTCTGCTTTCGCCAGCAGTCTTACTTTCTCAGCTTCACCGGCAGCCATTAACTTCATTCTGTCACTCTCTGCATTTGCTTGCAGGCGTACGCTGTTGGCATCACCGGTAGCTTTTTTCACGGAAGCATCGGCTAATCTTTCAGCGATCCATACACCTTGGTCGGCCTTCACGATTTCTTTCTGCATTTCAGCGATGGCAGTTTCTTTTTCCAGTTTCTGACGAGTTTCCTGTGCCAGTCTTTCCGTATCATAGGTCACTTTTTGTTCCTCTGCGATCTTACGGTCGGTCAGTGTTTTCATCAGTGTTTCAGGCGGAACGATATCTCCGATGAGGGTATCTACTCCAAAAACGTTGTATTGATCCAATACATGACCGATGTGCTCTTTGGCAGAGGTCTGTCTTTCTTTACGACTGGTCAGGAAGCTGATCACATCAGCGCCTTGGGCGGAGTTACGGAAGTAGTTACCAATGGTAGGTTCGAGTACCTGTGTTACCAGGTTGCTCATATTACCAAAGCGGGCGATTACTTTAGGTGCTTCGTTGGTAGGAATATGAATGATCTGGGATACATCCAAGTTGAAGGTAAAACCGTCTTTACTGCGTACAGTGATAGTAGACAGGTTTTTATCCAATTGGTGCGCTTCACTTCTGGCAGATGCCCAGTTCAATACCAGGTTGGTAGTTGGTACCAGTTCCACTTTCATGATGTAGGGATTGACAGGATATTTACCTGGGCCCAGTGGTTCTGCCCATACGCCTTTCTGGCCTTTGGCTACGATGTTGCCATGTTTAAACTCTGCGCCGCTAATGTCTACGCCGTCGCTACCTACATAGGAGATCACTACCCCTACGTGTCCGATGGCGATTTCAGTCATTTTTACCAGTTCAATTTTCGCAAACCAAGGGTGGATAAAGTAAGTACCAGCCAGTACTACTTGTTCCTGTAACCCTTTGTAGCCGCCATTTCCCAGGAAGGTGTCCACATCTTGGAAGTTGTTGTGGTTTTCAATGGTACGACCTGCGATAGCACCAGCTTCCAGGGCTTTACCTTCCATGGTGGTAACAATACCTACTGCGTTTTCAGGAACGGTTACGGTATCTGTTATTTCCACTTCAAAGAGGAAGGTATTGATACGATAAGAACCTGGGGTGATGATGCCTGTCTGTCTACCTTTACGGCCTCCATTTTGTAAGAATGCTACTGCATCTTGGAATCCATCACAGGGTACTTTTCGGGCAAGTATTGCGCCTGTTTCCAGCTCGGCGCCATCTTTGGCGAGTACGAGCCCGATTTTTCCCGTGGGTATAATGGTGAAAGGCTGGAAGGTAATACTGTACTGCCATATCCATTTCCAGAAATAGATACCAGGAGCCAGTGTCTGGCCTTGAAAACCGGCTTCTCCGTTGGTGGCTATGATGCGGCCTTCGGGAAGCTCCTGTTTTCCAAGGAGTACGAATTTTTTGGTAACAAGACCAATACGGTCTTCAGGTACGATTACAACGCCAAAGCATATACGAAGTATTACTTTGTAAAGTACAAGGCATAGTACGGGCACGCCGATGAGCAACGCCCACGTCAAAGCGGATGCATTTTCCATTATTAGGGATTTAGAATGTGTGTGTTGAAATATGTGTATACAGATGGTTGTATAGTAGCGTTTTCATTTCAGGGGGCCCTAGAAATTTCGATGGCGCTATATATCCAAAAGGTATGCCAGAACTGTTATTAGCAGAAAGGAGGAGAAGTGTTGAAGTTGGTCAGGATGTAGGCTGTCAAAAATGTAATGCCTGAATTATCGGATTCCATTGAGTGTGTGAATTACGCAGTAAAAGTGGTGATTTTTTTAATATAAACAAAAATATTTTCACCAGCTTATCTAGTGGGTTAACAGGAAGATTGATTATTAATCCCGCTACTGGAGGCAGCAACACTACTTTTAGCAGTGTCGCTGCGTGGTATAAATCTCAGCTACTTTCCTGTATTCGGTGCATTGAGGGCATCAATCGCTTTCACCAGCTCGGCTTCATCTACCGTGCTTCCAGGAATATACTTATTTACAGTGGCAACCGCTGCTGGGTCCTTGTCTAAAACAGATAATATATTCTTCTTTTTTAACTGTATCCTCGTGGCTTTACTGTCTTGTACTAAGTAGTAAGTATATTTCTTTTTGTACTCGTTGTAAGGCTTGCCTGTTTGTACCATACCTTTATCGGTATAGTCTGCACGGGTATAAGTGATCCCAATATCTTTGAGTAGGATATATTTACCTTCGGTAGACAACTGCTCCACAAATTTCATGGCGCCCTCTAAGTAAGCGCGCACAAAGGCGTGCACTTCATTACCTTTTTTGAAATGCATCGCTTGTACATTGTTAGTTTCCGGAATGTATGCTTTACCATCGCCTCCTTTGATAATGACTTCATTCTTTTGTAAATCCATATTGGCCTGATAAATCACTGATTTCTTAACAGGTTCGTTGTCTATGGAGTCTAACCACATATATCCCCAGTCTTCAAATAGATAAGGAGTACCAACAGTTCCTTCTGGAGTGGAGAAGCTATTGGCAGTGAAAATAGAGCGACTACGCATGAAGTTATCTATCGCATTTGACATTTGATTGGTGCGGAAATAGCTGGAGGAGTCCTGTGCTGAAGACTGGATGCGGGCTATTGCTAACAAACAGCAAATTAGGGTCACGATTTTCATAAACATGGTTTTCCCTAATTTAAATATTTTTAAGGGAAATAACTGCGGACATGCCTCAGTTAAAATAATTAGTTATGATTCCTATTTATCAAGGTGTGGTGATTTCTCTTTTATTGTTCATTGCCAAAATGGATGATATGGTGGTATGCGGAAATACATACCACCGTATTACATTTTTGTTAGGCAGTAGTGGCAATAGCTGCTTGTTCTGCTTCTGATATGGCTTTCAGCGTTTTGGTAACAGCGTCTGGTGTGACGGATATACTATCTATACCCTGACTGATCAACATTTTCGTGAACTCTGGAAAATCAGAAGGTCCTTGTCCGCAGATGCCTACTTTCACGTGATTTTCTTTCGCTACACGGATTAACCTGGAAATCATACGTTGTACTGCTGGATTCATTTCATTGTACAACGCCGCCACAATGCTGGAATCCCTGTCCAGTCCCAATGTCAACTGGGTGAGATCATTCGATCCGATGGAGAAGCCGTCTATATGGGCAGCAAATTCTTCTGCCATAATAATGTTGGATGGTAATTCCGCCATGAGATATACTTCCAAGCCATTCTTGCCGCGCTTCAATCCAAATTCTTCCATTACTTCTAGTACTTTAAGCAGCTCTTCTACCGTACGGCAGAATGGAATCATGACTACAACGTTACTTAATCCCATCGTATCGCGCACTTTACTGATAGCAGCGCATTCCAGTTGGAAGGCTGGTTTGTATTCTGCAGAATAATATCTGCTAGCACCTCTCCATCCAATCATCGGATTTTCTTCTTTCGGCTCAAAATATTTTCCACCCAACAGGTTGAAATATTCATTGCTCTTGAAATCAGAGAAACGCACGATTACTTTTTCTGGATAGCAAGAAGCGGCGATTTTACCAACACCATAAGCCAATTGATTAATGAAGTAATCCGCTTCATTTTTATGGCCTTGTATGAGCTGGGTGATTTTTTTAGTGAGATCCGCATCTTTCAGTTCTCTGTGTCTCAATAATGCCAGGGGATGCGCTTTGATATAATTGTTAATGATAAATTCTTCTCTGGCTAACCCTACGCCTCTATTAGGCAGATGCGTGTATTGGAATGCCATACCTGGTGTACCTACATTCAGCATCAGTTGTGTATTCACAGTAGGTAGCTCGTGTAAGTCTAATGCCTCTTCTATGAATGGCAAGATACCTTCGTATACTACGCCTTCTGTTCCTTCTGCACAGCTCACCGTAATAGATTGTCCGGAGGTGAGTTTGTCTGTAGCATCGCCGCAGCCTACAATAGCCGGAATACCCATTTCTCTGGCTACAATTGCAGCATGACAGGTGCGTCCCCCTTTATTGGTGACAATCGCGGAAGCCATTTTCATGATTGGTTCCCAGTCTGGGTCTGTCATGTCTGTTACCAGTACATCGCCGGGTTGGAAGCCAAGACCAGCATTCAGCCTATTATCCAGGGAGAAGAGGATGTTTACATGACCGGCGGCAATTTTATCGCCTACCGCTATCCCTTTCAGCAGTGGTTCTCTCTTGGCGGCTGCTTCTCCGAAGCTATAGGAGATAATTTTGCTGTGGTCCTTGCGAGAGTGAATGGTTTCTGGTCTTGCCTGAACGATATACAATTCATTGGTCAATCCATCTAGCGCCCATTCTATGTCCATTGGGCACCATTGCCCTTTTTTCTCTGTGTAATATTTTTCTATACAGCTCACCCATTCTGCCAACTGCATGATTTGTGCATCGGTGAGGCAGAATTGATGCTGGGCTTGTTTTTCAACGGGAATAATTTTGGTGCGTTCATCGCTGCTTTCACCATAGACCATTTTCTTTTCTTTGTGGCCCAGTTTCTTTTCCACGATAGGCGTGTATCCGGAGCCGATCAGTGGTTTATACACGATGAACTCATCTGGGGAAATAGCACCTTGTACTACCATTTCTCCGAGGCCCCAGGAGCCATTTATCAATACTACGTCCTTGAAGCCGGACTCTGTATCCAGTGAGAAAGCTACGCCAGAAGCGCCGAGATCGGAACGTACCATTTTCTGCACGCATACGGAAAGGCCTATACTAAAATGATCATACCCGAAAGTAGAACGGTAGCTAATAGCACGGTCGGTGAACAAACTGGCGAAACAGTTGCGCACAGCGTCTATTAGGGCTACTGGTCCGCGTACGTTCAGGAAAGTTTCCTGTTGTCCTGCGAAAGAGGCATCTGGCAAATCTTCTGCTGTAGCGGAACTACGCACGGCAACATCCGTTTGTTCTTGGCCGTACTGTCTGGATAAGTCCTGGTAGGCGGCAATGATCTCGCGACTCAACTGATGCGGAAACCGGGTGCTGCTGATTGCCTGACGGATACGCATACCGGCTCTGCGCAGACTGGTAATATCTTCGAAGTCTATATTATCGATCTGTTCTTTGATATAAGATTCCAGCCCGCTATGGTGGAGGAAATCGTAGTATGCGCGGGTCGTGATGGCAAATCCAGTAGGGATTTTCACGCCTGCCTCTGTTAAACTAGAGATCATTTCACCGAGTGAAGCTGATTTACCGCCTACTAAGGCAATGGAATCCAGACTCACTTCTTCCAGGGGTAATATGATATGTTCTTGCATGATAGTACGTTTTGTAGCATGAAGGTATTCCGCTCAGTTGGTAAGATTGATGATGTTCGTTCGACACCGAAAACAAAACGGAATTGAGGCCAGGAATCCGATTTTTTTTCAGCATTTGTACCCGGATACCTATTTTTGAGGAAAATCAGACATGGCTTTTATTCCCGATATGCTGGATATGTGTATAATGGACATACTTCAACAGGATGCGCGGACGACCAATAAAGAGATCGCCGCCAAACTGGGGAAGTCGGTCACTGCCATATTCGAACGGGTGAAGCGCCTGGAAGCGGAAGGTTATATTCTGGGATATATTGCGGTATTGAACCGGAATAAGCTGGGAAGTGCACTGGTAGCCTATACCAGTGTTACCCTGGAAATGCATGGCCATGAAAGACTGATGGCCTTTGAGCAAAGCATGGATGGATTCTCAGAGGTCTTGGAATGCTATAAAATGAGTGGTCAGTTTGATTATTTGTTAAGAATCGTTGTGCCCGATATGGAGGCTTACGACGCGTTTTACTCCAATAAACTCTCCAAGCTGGATAATATCCGGAAAATTCGCAGTCTATTCGTTTTATCAGAGTCCAAGCATGATAAGGGACTCCATCTGAAAACGGATTTCATCAACAAAATAGAACATCGTACGAAGTAATCAGGCCAGTGTAGTTTGGCCGTAGCGGAGGCGCAGTGTATCTAGCATATGGCGGTCTAGGGTGTAGATCAGTGGCACCCCTGTAGCTAGTTCTCGCTGCAATATTTCTTCAGGGCTCAGGTTGTCCAGGAACATCACTAGGGCGCGTAAACTGTTGCCATGGGCTACGATCAGCACGTTTTCGGCTGCTTCCAGGTGTGGGAAAATGGTATGAATGAAATAGGGGATGGTGCGGTCGAAGGTATCTTTGAGACTTTCTCCTCCTGGCGGGCGTACATCAAAAGAGCGGCGCCAGATATGTACTTGCTCATCGCCATATTGGGCAGCGGTGTCTGCTTTATTCAGGCCTTCCAAATCGCCATAGGAACGCTCGTTCAGGGCTTTATCTTCCACCACGGGAATGCCAGCCTCACCACATTCCTGCAATACAATATCGAGGGTATGTTGTGCCCGTATTAGCACAGAGGTAAAGGCAATATCGATGCGTTCTCCTCGCAGTTCAATGCCTGCTGCTTTGGCTTCCTCTTTTCCTTTTTCAGTGATATCGATGTCTTTCCAGCCTGTGAAGCGGTTTTCCAGGTTCCATTGCGATTGTCCGTGTCGGATTAAAAACAGTTTTACACTCATAACTCTATTTTTTAGTAATTACAGATGGAACAAAGTTTTGTTTTACAAACAATATCTGTGGTTACAACCAGTGCCAGGTGCGGAACTTCATCCCCTGCCGTCATCCAATGCTGGCTGAAAAAAGCTCCTTCCGATGACGCCTGAAAAATAACGCCTTCCAATGCTGGCTGAAAAAAGCCTTCCGATGACGCCTGAAAAATAACGCCTTCCAATGCTGGCTGAAAAAAGCTCCTTCCGATGACGTCTGAAAAATAACGCCTTCCAATGCTGGCTGAAAAAAGCTCCTTCCAATGACAGCAGAAAAAAAGCTTCTTCCAATGCTGGCTGAAAAAAAAGCTCCTTCCGATGATGCCTGAAACGAAAGGTTCCCGCCCGCCCGTAGGGCGGGCGGGAACGAAAAAAAACGCTAAGCTTGTAGTGCCTTATTCCTCTTCACTATCAAATAGCAAATAAATAAGAAAAACACCCAGATGGGAATCAACGCTACCGGCATTTTCAGCCCCGTCATCCACATCAAAATCAATATACCCACCAGGAATATCAAGCAGATATAATTCGACAACGGATATAAGAAAGAAGGAAATTTGGTAGAGAGCCCCGCGTCTCTCTTATTCTTCTTAAACTGTAGATGAACAACAGTTATCATCAACCAGTTAATGATCAATGTGGATACCACCAACGACATCAATACTTCCAACGCTTTCTCCGGCATCAGTTTATTCACAATGATACAGATGGCAGCAAAGAGGCCCGATACAATGATAGCCTGCACCGGTACACTGTTCTTATTCAGTTTGGAAAGGAATTTAGGGGCATTGCCTTGCTCCGCCAATCCGTATAACATGCGACTGTTACTATATACGCAACTGTTGTAAACAGAAAGTGCAGCCGTCAGTACGATGAGGTTCAGCGCATTTGCAATCAGACTGGTGAAGTTGATTGTAATGTCGAAGAGTGTGTACTGAAAGCCTTTGAGACTTTCAAACACTGTTACGAACGGACTACTTTTAGTGGTAATATCTTTCCATGGCGACAATGCAAAGAGGATCACCAAAGCGCCTACATAGAATATGAGGATACGGTAAATCACCTGATTGGTTGCTTTAGGGATGGTTTTCTCTGGTTTATCCGCTTCTGCGGCCGTGATACCGATCAATTCCAATCCCCCGAAGGAAAACATGATAAGCGAGATGGCGGCCAAGAGTCCCTGGTATCCGCCTTTTCCGTCTGACTGTAGGAGTCCTTTAGGGAAAAATCCGCCATTATTCCACAGATTGGCCACAGTAGCCTGAGAGCCACCAGTGCCACTGAAAAGGAGATAGGTACCAAAAAGAATCATGGCAATAATAGCCACTACTTTTATGATAGAGAACCAGAATTCAGCTTCTCCGTAAACCTTTACAGAGCTGAGATTAAGGGCATTGATAGCTACAAAGAAGAAACAACTGGATGCCCAGAGGGGAATTTCTGGCCACCAGAATTGCACATACAGCCCGATGGCTGTCAGTTCGGACATACTTACCAGGATATAGAGAATCCAGTAATTCCATCCAGAGGCAAAGCCTGGAAAGGAGCCCCAGTATTTATAGGCGAAGTGGCTGAAGCTTCCGGATACCGGTTCTTCCACTACCATTTCTCCCAGTTGACGCATAATAAAGAAAGCGATAACGCCGGCAAGTGCATAACCGAGGATAACAGAAGGTCCTGCCAGTACGGCCGCAGGGCCTATGCCCAGGAATAAGCCAGTACCAATAGCTCCACCAAGGGCTATTAGCTGGATATGCCTGTTTTGCAGCCCTCTTTTAAGGTGCTGCGAATCGTCTTTTTGTGCCATAGTTGATTTCAAGTTGATTGCTATAGGTAGGTTGCAAGATGTGTAATTTTAACTAATTCCTTCGGAAAAAATTGCTGCCGCTCATGTATCGGGCTATGATAAGTGTATTTCGAACGTTAAATTAGCGAGGCATAAATAGCAGCATACCATGACTTTTATGAAAAGATCAGCCTGTGCGGCCCTGTTGGGAGCAGCACTGATGCACATGGCTGTAACAGTGAACGCACAGCAAAAACAACCCAATATCATCTTCATCCTCGCAGATGATCTGGGATATGGGGATCTCAGTTCCTACGGACAGCAAAAATTCAGCACTCCTAATATTGACCAACTGTCGAAAGAAGGAAAGCGCTTTACCCAGTTCTACGCGGGCACTTCCGTATGTGCGCCTTCCCGCTGTTCTTTCATCTCCGGCAAACATACAGGTCATACTTTCGTAAGGGGAAATAAAGAAATCAAACCCGAAGGGCAGCAACCCATCGCGGATTCTGTTGTCACTTTAGCAGAGGTGCTGAAGAAAGCTGGTTATAAAACGGGCGCCTTCGGCAAGTGGGGACTGGGGCCTGTTGGCTCTGAAGGCGATCCTATAAATCAGGGTATGGACCAGTTTTATGGGTATAACTGTCAGATGGAATCCCATCGTTATTATCCTACACATCTGTGGAATAATGATCAGCGTGTGGAACTCACTGCCAATGGTCAGTTGGAGCATACCGCCCAATATGCCCCTGAAATGATCCAGGAGCAGGCGCTAAAATTTATGGAATCCAACAAAAATCAGCCATTTTTCCTCTATTTGGCGTATACCTTACCACATGCGGAGCTGATAGCACCAGAAGACAGCATCCTAGCTCGTTTTAAAGGTAGCTTTCCAGAAAAGCCGTATAAAGGCGCTATTTACGGGCCAGAACCCAAAGCGAATGGTTATGTCTCCCAGCAATATCCACATGCCACCTTCGCTGCTATGGTTACTAGGTTAGATATGTATGTAGGACAGGTCATGGCGAAACTAAAGCAATTGGGTTTGGATGATAATACCTTAGTCATCTTTACGAGTGATAACGGTCCGCACGCGGAAGGCGGGGCAGATCCTGCCTTTTTCAATAGCGGCGGAAATCTGCGCGGTATTAAAAGAGACCTCTATGAAGGAGGTATCCGTGTGCCTTTCATCGCTAGATGGCAGGGCAAAATCAAAGCAGGTACTGTGAGCAACTTTGCCGGTGCATTCTGGGACATGATGCCTACTTTCGCTGATCTGGCGGCAGTAAAGGCGCCTGCTAATATCGATGGGATCTCGATTGTACCAGAATTGACAGGTAAAGGGAAACAAATACAACATCCATTCCTGTACTGGGAATTCCATGAAAATGGCGGGCGACAAGCAGTGCGCCGTGGCAACTGGAAAGCCGTAAAGATGCATGTTACCGCTAATCCTGCTCCTGCTCTTGAACTATATGACCTCTCGAAAGATCCGTCTGAACAGCATAATGTGGCCGCTGCACATCCTGATATCGCGCAACAAATGCAGGCGATCATGGATAAAGAACATGTGGAATCACCTATATTTCCATTGCTGAAAAAATAGTAGCATCATTCAAGATAATTAAAGTGCTGATCAAAAAAATTTGGGCAGCCCTTTTCGTTTCTACCAATTATTTTACAGATAATTGCACCGTTAACCTGTGAATAAATACAGTCCAACTAAAAACATGATTAATCCTATTATGAAATTTTTACTATTAACCTTGTCCTTGCTGGCAGCAATTCCTGTATTCTCGCAAGTAGCCGATTCCGTTGTTGTCAGAGATACGAGAAACGTACAAGAACCGCCAGAGTACTTCCGGAACATTGTTCATTTTGATTTTAAATTAAGGGATGTGATAGGTGTGCCTCGCCCGGCAGGATCTTTTACACAAGGATCTGGTATGATGACCTTTGCACCCTGGGGCGATAGTACCGGTAACAATGTGCACCAGCTTAACTTTAACAATGATGGTATTTATTACAGACAGGGTGCGCAGGGAAGCGGTGCCTGGCAGGCATGGAGAAAAGTATTGACTAGCCAAGGTATCCAAGTAATTTATGGTCATCTAAATTTAAATTATGATGACACACCGCTTTCATTTACTACGGATAAATCTACCAGTTGGCAGTATATTGCTTACAATAGTGGAGGCACCAGAAAAGCTTGGGTAGGAATGGATACCGATAATAATTTTAATATCACGAAAGAAAATGGAGGTATTATCGTTTTAAAAGGAGCTGGAGTTGGTATAGGTACTGCCAGTATTGGTTCCTGCGCTTTAGCGGTTGAAGGCACTATCGGCGCTCGAAAAGTTAAAGTGACCGCAGGCCCATGGCCGGATTTCGTTTTCGAAGAAAACTATCCACTACCTTCTTTAGCAGAGCTATCCACTTATCTGAAAACGAATAAACACCTTCCAGGAATTCCTTCTGCTGCGGAGGTGAAGAATGATGGCCTCGACCTGGGAGATATGAACGCTAAATTATTACAGAAAGTAGAAGAGCTCTCCTTGTATATCATTCAGCAAAATGAAAAACTGGAAAAGATTACAAAAGAATTGGAAATACTGAAGTCTAAAATAAAATAATCTACGTTAATGCAAAAGAGCCCGCATCCATTGCGGGCTCTTTTGCATTAACGTAGATGTATATACGCTTATTTAATTCATCTGCTTGTGATACACGATCGTATCTGACGCCAATACGGGCAATCGATATCCTCCAGTGTCAATTTTAAGTCCGGTAATCTCCTGTGTCAATTGCTGTACAGTAGTGGCGCTTATCTTTAATTTATTCACATACAACTGCTGTAGCTTTTTATTTTGTTTTAGGGAGACAAGAGCTGCATCGGTAACCGCCGTTTCACCCAGGTTCAGGTACATCAATTGCCGACAGTTGTTCAGTTGCCGCAGTTGGTCGCCTTTGATAGGTGTGCCTTTCAGCGTTAATCGGGTGAGTTGCTGCAATTGCCCCAATGTTTCCAGCGATTGATCTGAAAT
This sequence comes from Chitinophaga sp., assembly GCF_019236475.1. Classification (GTDB taxonomy): domain Bacteria; phylum Bacteroidota; class Bacteroidia; order Chitinophagales; family Chitinophagaceae; genus Chitinophaga. Next base: position 268,695 of record NZ_JAFAIX010000005.1, on the reverse strand, counting down.
CTGAGTGTCAGAGAGATCTAGCCATATCAACTGCGTTTTCAGTGGCAGTAGAAGATGGATATCCTTATCGCCGAATGTGGGCGCAGTAAAGGCAGATACAGACAAGTAGTTACTGTTTGCACCCACTGGCAATACTTTCAACCCCTTTGCTGTTAATGCAGCAATGGCACTTTCAGCAGCAGCCGCCACTGTTGTCTGCGGAACTGTTTCCAATTGATCAATGGCTTTCGCCGGCTGCATTGCGGCCAATACTGCCTGTATGCGTGTATTCTTCGGGATATCTTTTACTTTTTTCCCTGCAGGCGCGCCGTTGGCGATCCACCAGTACAACAGTTCTGTTTCTGCCGGCGATAAGGAAGGTTTCCCTTTCGGCGGCATACGGTGTTCATCCTCTTCAGCGAGTAATAGTCGTTTATAGATTTCACTTTCTTCTGGTAGACTATCCTTCAATACTGGGCCATTCTCACCTCCTTTACGTATCAGGGCAAGGGATTCCAGTTGTAAACCTCCTTTCAGTTTTTGCTGACTATGACAGTTGACACAGCGTGTATTCAACACCGGTTGTACCAGATCTTCGTATACCCGTGCATCGCTGATGTCTTTAAAAGCTGGAGTAGCCTTATTGGTGGGCTGATGGACAAACTTGCTCAGTGCTGGAGGTAAGGCGGCTGTGAGGTAATTATCTCCATGCGTGAGACTACCTCCGTAATGTCCTGTTATAGTTATCAATGATAACATTACGAAGCTGTAAATCAGTATCAGTAGATGTTTGCGTCGCAGTATTCTCCAGCATATCCAAAATATGCCGCTACTAACGGCAACGGTTATACCAAGATAAAAATGGGTGTTCAATAAACTTTCTTCATAGCCTCCATCCTTGGAGAGCAGGTAGCCCGTGATGCAACTGGTAACAGCCGAAAGAAATGCTAGTAGTAGCAGTGAAGGAACGGCGGCTTGTAACGACTGCCACCTGGCTCGTCTACTAAGGAGCAGCAAGATGATGGCGGCCACGAGTATACCTATCGGCAGATGTACCAACACAGGGTGCATACGCCCAGAGAAGCCTGTCCAGCTACCACTATTGTCCAATAAAATCATGTTCGTTTTTTATTATTTACCGTATCGCTGGCGCAACTGCTGCAGCATGTACACATTAATATCCCATTGGTTGGCCACTGGTTGGCGTGTATACGGCAACGTTGGTAGATAATCGGCTGGCCCGAACTCTGTTAGCATGGTCAATGGTTTACCTGCTTCCTGGTGATATTTCACCACCTGATCCCACCAAGTGAAATGTTGTTTAACGGTATTGGCCCATTCCGGCGCCCTCGGATCATTGACCTGTGGCCCTTCTGGGTGGCCTACGCGCGTATGAATATGGCTGGTACGCGCAAGCGCTGCTGCCACTGCCTCTGGCTGATCTTGTAAGAGAGATTCATGTACATTACACCAGTGAGAGATATCCAGCGTAAGGCGTAGATCCGGTTTCGCCGCGATGAACTGCTTGGCAATATGCGCAGCAAAGAGCATCCTGCTGCGATGTGTTTCATGATATATTGGAATGCCGCTATCCCGATGATAACGCGAGGTTATATCGATCAGTGCTGCGTTCTGTTCGAAGGTAAAGTAGTCGCGCCCACTATGACAATTGATATACAAGGGCCGAATTTCGTTTTTAGCGGTAGCTGCACGGAGGTTGGTCTCAAACTCAGTTGCATGTTTTTCATAGTTATTACTGCTACCGGCACAGAGATATCCAACAGAGAGGTGGTTATCCTTCAGCGCCCGATACAATTCCTTTTGTGTGGCCGCATCGGAAGACCACCAGACTTCAATGCCATCATATCCTGCTTGTTTGGCGACTGCGCAAAAATCAGCGATGCTGCCCGGAAAACCCCAGTTGGTGGCCATAATGGTGAGCTGGAAACCACTTTTGGACGCTGATTTTGCAAAGGCAAAATCTGGAAGCGTAGGCAGGCAAAAAGCCGCACTGAGAATCGATGTCTGCTTTAAAAAATTTCTTCTTTCTATGTTCATGTGGGAGATACTATCTTTAACTTAATATGGGTGTGATAACTTTTCCGCCGGTATCCGTTAGGCGGAAAGGGCGCCCTTGGAATTGGTAAGTGAGTTTTTCATGATCAAAACCGAGTTGTTGCAAGATGGTAGCATGAATATCATTGATGGCTACTTTCCCTTTGATAGCGGAATAGCCAATTTCATCGGTTTCTCCATAGCTACAGCCTTTCTTGATGCCCGCGCCAGCCATCCACATGGTAAAGGCTTCTACGTGATGATCACGGCCAAGGAAAGGCATTTCTTTGCCGTCCCTGTTCTCTTGCATTGGCGTACGACCAAACTCTCCACCCCATACTACCAATGTTTCATCTAGTAGCCCTCTTTGCTTCAGATCCTGCAACAGCGCTGTGATAGGGCGGTCTATCTCTCTGCATTTATTTCGGAAGCCATAGTCAATGGCCAGATTTTCATCGGTACCATGACTATCCCAGCCCCAATCATATAACTGTACAAACCGAACACCTTTCTCTACCAGTTTCCTTGCCAGCAAACAGTTGTTGGCAAAGGATTCTTTGCCTGGTTGTGTGCCATACATTTCATGGATATAATCAGGTTCGTTATTGATGTTCATGACTTCCGGAACAGCGATTTGCATCTTATATGCCAGCTCATATTGGGAAATGCGGGCCAGGGTTTCCGGGTCTCCATATGCCGTATATTCTTCCTCGTTAATCTGGTTGATGGCGTCTATAGAGGCTTTGCGCAGGTCGCGGTCCATGCCATCTGGATCGGAGAGGAAGAGCACAGGTTCTCCTTTTGTTCTGCATTGGACACCCTGGTACACAGAAGGGAGGAAACCGCTACCCCAAACACTCTTGCCGGCATCCGGTGTTTTACCGCCAGAAGTCAATACCACAAAGCCAGGAAGGTTACTGTTTTCCGTTCCTAGTCCATATGTTACCCAGGAGCCTGTACTTGGGCGCCCAAGGCGCGCGCTGCCAGTTTGCATTAAAAGTTGGGCAGGACCATGATTGAATTGGTCTGTCTGCACGGCTTTTAAAAATGCTACATCATCTGCCATGGAAGTGAAGTGTGGCAAATGATCGGAGATCCAAGCGCCAGAAGCGCCATGTTGTTTGAATACCGCCTGCGGCCCTAGCATCTTTGGTACGCCACGTATAAACGCAAATTTCTTTCCTTCCAATAAGGACGGCGGACATAGCTGATTATGCAGCTTTGCCAACGCTGGTTTATAATCGAATAGTTCTAACTGGGAGGGCGCTCCGGCCATATGGAGATAAATTACACTCTTGGCTTTTCCTGGGAAATGCGGCGCTTTGGGGGCCATAGGATCGCCGGCAACTGTTTGGGAAGGGCTACTGGAGCCACAGCTAGAAAGGAAAGACCCCAGCGCCAAAGCGCCTAATCCAGTCACACAGTCCATCAGGAAATGCCTGCGAGTAGTATAACGGAGATGTTCCCTATTGGCTTCATCTATCAGTTTTTTATATCTGGACATACTCTGCGTTTATCAGGATTTGTTAAGAAATTCATCCAGGTTCATCAAGGCATTGGCTACAGTGGCTAATGCCGCGGTGGTGGCAGTGTCATTGTTCCCGGTGCTGCATTGTAGCATCTTGCAAGCCGCAGCCGGATTTTTTTGAAACCTGGTGAGCGCATTGTTATAGAGCGATAGTAATATTTTCAGTTTGTTATCGCTGATAGGTTTGAATAAAGCACGTTCATAACCCCAACGAATACACGTAGCGGGATCATTTCCCTGTACATGCATCTGCTTCGCTAATGCGATGGCCGTTTCCACATATACAGGGTCATTGAGAGTAACCAATGCTTGTAAAGGTGTGTTGGTGCGTATTCTGCGCTGCATACAAACTTCCCGACTACTGCCATCGAAGGAAAGCATAGAAGGGTAGGGACTGGTACGCTTTTGATACACATATAATGCACGTCTATATTGATTGCCATCTTCTGCTTTCTTCCAATAGGCGCCACTCCACACGGTTTGCCAAATATTATCCGGTTGATATGGCATCACACTTGGACCATGCAATGCGGGATTGAATAAGCCACTTACTAGCAATGCTTGATCTCTCACTTCTTCGGCGGTAAGCCTGAAATGTGGTCCCCTGGCTAGAAAGCGATTGGCAGGATCTTTTTCCAGTAGCTTAGGCGTTGTTACGGAAGACTGCCGGTACGCGGCACTCAATACCATTTCACGTAGTAACGGTTTGATATGCCATTTATAGCCATGCATAAACTGATAGGCCAAATAATCCAGCAATTCCGGGTGAGAAGGTGGGAAGCCCTGGGTGCCGAAGTCTTCCAATGTTTCCACAATACCAATTCCAAATAATTGCTCCCACAGTCGGTTGACCATTACCCTGGCGGTTAGTGGATTTTGATCGGAAGTCATCCACAAGGCCAGTCCGAGGCGGTTCCTCGGTGCATTGGCTGGGAATGGATTGAGAGAGTGCGGTACATCGGGCGTCACTACTTTTCCAGGCACCATCCAGTTGCCTCGTTCAAAGACATGCGTAGTGCGCTGCATGGACACTGGATTCTCCACCATCACCGGCACATCATCTGGCTGCATGTTGACAATCGTCATCAACTTATCATTGATCTGCTGATAGCCGGGAGTGCCTTTACCTGGCAGGTCTTCTCTAAAAGCGAACCACTCTACACTGCATACGCTGGCATCTTTTGGGATACTTGCATTGCGGAAAATGAGCAATAGATCATGTACGCCATTGGTAGGCGGAATAGGAATATTAGCTGCGAGTCGACCTTTAGTGGGTTGCAAGGAATAGGAGAGGAGTTTTTGCCCGGAAAGACTGTCCAGTCGTATTTCTAATTGTCCACCATGACTGTCGGTCCAATAGTTCATTAGCAGGTGCGTTTTACCGCTGAGATCCTGCTTCGGTAACCTGCAACTGCCGCCGGAGCGGATTCCAAGGTATTTTGTATCCTGTAATGCGCCGTTGATATATTGATCGCAGTCGTGTGCATGGCGTTTAGGTTCCAGCACTTGCATGAATGCTTGCACATCTGCCACTTGGCTGGCATTGCCATGTGTGGCTACCCAATTGGAAACTTCCTGGACTTGTGCTGTACTAACGCTGTCGTACAAACGCAGTTTAGGATGTTCCATATGGGTATCTTCATCGCGGGTATTATTGAGGAAAGCCAATAATTTGTAATAGTCTTCAAACCGGAAGGGATCATAAGGATGACTATGGCATTGTACACAGGCGATGGTTACACCCTGGAAAACATCCATGGTAGTGCTTACGCGGTCCATCACGGCAGCGGTGCGGAATTCTTCATCCTGTGTACCACCTTCGTCGTTGGTCATGGTATTGCGGTTGAAGGCGGTAGCAATCATTTCCGCTTTCCCAGGATGTGGCAGCAAGTCGCCGGCTAGTTGCTGGATCGCGAAGCTGTCGTACGGGAGATCACGATTAAATGCATCGATTACCCAATCTCGGTAACGCCATATTTTACGGCCATCATCTCGTTCGTAACCTTTGGTATCTGAATAGCGGGCGAGGTCCAGCCACATGGCAGCCCAGCGTTCCCCGAAGTGAGGGGATTGCAGCAGAGTGTCTACTAATTTTTCATAGGCAGCAGGACTGTTGTCTGCCGCAAAAGCTTTCGCCATTTCCGGTGTAGGCGGTAATCCGGTGAGGTCAAAACTGACGCGCCGTAGCAGGGTCATTTTATCTGCTTCAGGAGAAGAGGATAATCCTTCTTCCTTCAATTTCTTTTGGATATAGAAATCAATCGCATGGGTAGCATCGGGAACAGTGGGTGCTTTGGGAGGAATATAAGCCCAATGTTCGCCCCATTCTGCGCCGGATTTCACCCAGCGGGTGAGTAGGTCTATTTCTTCTTGGGAGAGTGGAGTGCCTTTCTGTGGCATGCGCTCTTTAGGATCTTTGCATGTCAATCGACGGATGAATTCACTCTTTTCCGGATGTCCGGGAATGATGGCGGGTTTGCCGGATTTGGTGATGCCGAGGGCTTCTTCTCGAAATAAAACGCTGAATCCTCCATTTTGCTTTACACCGCCATGGCAACTGATGCAATGCTTGTTGAGGATAGGTTTTATTTCCGTACTAAAATCAGGTTTTCGCGCACTGTTACAGGCAGCCAGGATGCCGCCGATAGCTATGGCGATGGAGAGGTTCACTGTCGTTCTCCGCGTGGAATTGGTACCCATTTACTATTTTGATTGACTGGTATAAATGTAGGATGGATGGGCTACATTTTCCCTAGATGATCTGCTGGTAATGATGGATTATATTATGATCCTGCTTTCCTTTCGCGGTATTGGTTGGGGGATAGCCCCATGATTTTAGTGAATAGTCGTGAGAAGTAGTAAGGATCTTCCATACCTAGTCTGCCCGCAATTTCTTTGATACGTAAACTTGTAAAGAGCAGGTATTGACAAGCCTCTTGTATCTTCAACTGATTGAAATACTCAATAGGAGAGAACCCGGTGCCAGCTTTGAAAACCGCTGAAAAATGCGACTGGGAAAGGTTTACAGCGGCAGCCATTTCTTGCAGCGATAACATGGTATCAATATGTTGGCGCATGAACTCGATGGATTCATCAACGGAGCTGTGTTGTGGAGACGTGTTGTGATCTGCATGGGGATAGATACACGTAGCGAGGAAGGACCAGAAATGCATATTCGCATATTTCAGATTTTCCAGTTTAAAACCTTTTTCTAGTTGGTCGTAGCTGCGATCAAATAAGGCGGTCCGTTGAGTGGACCAGCTTAGAAAGGTGCGATATCCTTGCCATTCGCGGGTAGCGGTTTCCAGTAGGCCATCGGCGCTGCTGCCGAGGAAGTGCGCCCAGTAAATAGTCCATGGATCTTTTACATCTGCACTGTATTCATGTGGGATTTTTCGAGGAATGAGGAAACAATGTCCTGGTTGGATCTGGAAGGTTTCATGGGCTACGGTGATGCTGCCTTTGCCCTCCTTGCAATAAATCAGGATATGTTGCTCCGCCCCTTGTAAACGCCGCATATGGTGGAATCTGGCTTTGGGATAATACCCGATATCAGTGATATACAAGGGCGCCAGTACCGGATCTTCGGTGCATTGCATGGATAACAGGTTGCGGGGCAGAACTATCATGCGCTGCCCCTGGAAGCCTTCTTTCTTCCTGATCATAACGGTGGTTTCTTTGAAAGTAAGAAAATCCATCGTTGCAGGTGAAAAAATGGGATGAACGGAAGCGGTTTATTTCTTCTTTTTGAGCACCGTAACACTGAACTTCACGGGCAGTAATGGAACATCCTGTTTGTTGGTGGGTAGGGTACTGATTTTTTCTACTACATCGTAGCCTTCAGTGATTTCTCCGAATACGGTGTAATCGCCATCCAGTCGAGGTATGCCGCCTTCGGTTTTGTATACTTCCCGATGGGCAGCAGGAATCTTGATATGTTTTTTCGCTTCTACGGAGTCCAGTTGTGCGTCTGTGTATTTCTTGCCTACTGTGAAGTAAATTTGGTTGAAATAGGATGCTTTTGCGGGGTTGTCATCTCTGCCGGCGCCTAGTGTACCGCGTTTGTGAAAGAGGTCTGGTTTTATTTCTGCGGGGAAACGAGGGGCTCCTAGCTCTGGATGTTGTTTTTCTCTCAGCAAGATAGAATCATCCAGCTCGCCGCCTTGTATGACAAAATTTTTGATCACCCGATTAAAATGTGCATGGGTATAGGTTCCCTTTTTGACTTCTGCTAGGAACATATCCCGATGCTTAGGCGTTTCATCGTACAGCATGACGGTGAAATTGCCGTAATTGGTAGTGAACTTCACGCGTACAGACTGTGCCTGTACGAGGTGGCCGGACAGTAGCAGCAATAGTAGATAGATACCCTTTTTCATAGCAGTTATTTGGTTCAAGTTATTGAAATTTGATAAGATAGTATACAAGCGGGAGCAGAATAATTATTCGCAGCCATTACAAAAATGAAGCACCTTGTTCTTGCTGTCTGAAGCGTTTTTTTTATTTTTTATCGTGTGAAAAAATTATTAAGTTAGTGTAAACACCAGTTTTTAACCCTTTTTCGTGTATAGCTTTACGTTATGAACCTGTACACCAGTTTGCCAATAATAATGTTTCCATGATATACTCAAAATTTCCATTTTATCTATTGCTGGCGGTAACCCTGGTGTCTTGCAGCAAAAAAGGAACTACCGACCTCACTCGCAAAGATAACCTTGCCGTCACTCCAGGAACAGAAGCCAATACCGTTACTTATACGGACGAAAGCGTTTTCGTGAACAGTTTGTCTGCCTATGGCTATAAAACACCAGACCAGCTCAATCTTAATCGAGTGGCTGCTACCAGTGGGTACAATACGGTATATGGATTTAATATTCCTGCTGCCAATCAGGTAACAGGATTTAAATGGAATGATGGAGATGAAGCTACCAATGAATGGCGTCCGCAGGGGATCACCGGTTTTACTTGGGCAGGCAAGAAATTTTTATTGGTAACATGGTATGGGGTAGACCCGAGTACCATTGCCGGTGTAAATAATCAGCATAAAGGCGTGCGTGTCTCCCTGGTCGATATTACCAACATGAACAATATAACGTATAGGCATATACTGTTGGTACAGAATAAAGGAAACATGACTAATTCCGCGCTGTATAAGGCTTCTAACAGCTATAACCAGTTGGATGCATTCTGTCCGGTAACGATTCATGCAGGTGGGGTAGCGTGCTATGCTGGTAAAATATATGTAGCAGATACCAATTTAGGTATGCGTGTTTTTGATCTATCGAAATTTATTGCTGCTACGGGAGACACGGCTGAAACTAGCTGTGGAGCCACCTCCAATGGAGATTTGAAAGCATTTAATTACGCTTATATCTTGCCACAAACAGGTTATTATAAAATCACCAATGCCAAGCCTTTCTCTGCTATTGAATTAGGAGAAGGAGCTACTGCTGCTGATAAATATCTCTGGACTTGTCAGTATATCACATCCAGTGAAACCCCTACGCCGCAGGTGTTTGGCTTTCCATTGGATGCTACTGGCGCTATCACTACGGCCACGCAACCACTGGTTGTTACACCGATAGATAATACTAACGGGAACGTATATAACATGCAAGGTGTGTTCCGGGCAGGTACCAAAACTTTCATGACCACTACTGGCAACAGTACTTATGAAGGTTCTACTGCAAGGCTTGTTCGTTATATCGATGGCGCTACCGCTGGCGTACGTTACCGCTGGCCACATGGCGCGGAAGATTTGTACAGAGACGAAGCCACTGGCTACCTCTGGAACCTGACAGAATATGAAACGTCCAAATACGGCCAAGATAATCGGGTCGTGTTTGCCGTGCGATTGGCAGATTACAACTAGACACTTATCCTACCTTCCCTATAATTTTCCCACGAGGTTGTTATGAGCAAATCGATAAAAATTCTTTGCGATTTTGCTCCTACGTGTGCGTTGCGAGCAAATTCATTCGCATAACAACCTCGTTTTTTACTAACTTGTATCTCCATAAATTATTCTATGATGCGATACCTGTTACAACTATGCCTTTGTATGGCCGTTAGCTTGTCTGCAATGGCTCAAAAAGAAAAAAACGAACTGCATTTCACCAGTAGCCAGGCACAAAGGATTACTGTTTACAAAGGCACTGTATTCGTGAATGGAAACAAGGCATTTATCTTCCCAGAAGACAATATCAACTATCCCAGCAAAAGAAACCGCCTGATTGAAGACGGTAAATCTGTGTTCCTCTTCCTGGATGTGGCCATGAAAACAGGCTCCAACAGGTTATATGTATTCAATATTGATCATTCCCTCGCAGATACCCTCCTGACGGCTGTTAGCTCAGATGTAAAAGATTGGGACCATGACGGTAACATGGAATTTGGTGGGGCAGAACAGGTTACTCCATATGTGCCTTTCACGGATAAAGGCGCTGATTCCGCCTATTATGTCCCTTCCCGCTTCTATGAAATCCGTAAAGGAAAGATCATCTATGATGCGGAGCTGACAGAGAAAACAGACATCAAAGCGAATGGCGTCTTCCTAACAGAACCTTATGATGCCAACGGGAAAACAAAACTAATCAAGCGGAAGAAACGGGGTTAATGAATTGATTATCAATATAAGAGGCCGTTCGGAAGAACGGCCTCTGCTGTTTTAAGTCTGGGTAAAACTTCAAAATTGCTATAACTTTACGTATCATTTTGCAAGTAACTGCGTACATATGAAAGTATTGATAGTAGAGGATAACCGAGAGCTGTCCAGCGGTATAGCGGATTACCTGACAGGAGAAAAATACATCTGTGAGCCGGCTTACGATTTTGAAACTGCCAGTGAAAAACTGGCACTGTTTACCTATGATTGTATCCTGGTGGATATCATGCTTCCAGATGGAAACGGGTTGGAATTGCTGAAGCAGATACGGAGAGATGATATCCGCAGTGGCATTCTCATTATCTCCGCTAAAGACGCCCTGGATGATAAGGTCAAAGGACTGGATGAAGGTGCAGATGATTATGTGATCAAACCTTTTCATATGTCGGAGTTGCACGCCCGACTGCGAGCCATTTACAGGAGAAAGAAACTCGAAGGCCCCAGTAACCTGGTCAGCTTTAATGAAATAGAACTCAATACCGATACAGTAGAAGCAAAGGTTAACCAGCAGGTGTTGGATGTTACCCGTAAGGAATTTGACTTGCTGCTGTACTTTATCGTCAATAAAAATCGCGTACTTTCGAAACAGGCCATCGCAGCCCATTTATGGGGAGATTATACCGATAATCTCGCCAATTTCGATTTTGTATACCAGCACGTTAAGAATTTAAGGAAGAAGATCAGCACGGCGGAAGGCACAGATTACATTGAAACGGTATACGGACTGGGCTACAAGTTTAATACGTCCAAGCAATGAAGTTAATCAATAAAATCACCATCTGGTTCTTGGGAGTGATCTTACTGGTAACGCCTGTTACCATGTTCATTTCCCGGAATAATATAAAGAAACACCTCGATCAGGCGGAGATTTCCCGCATGACAGCGGTGAATGATCACGTGTATAAACAGTTGTTGGCCGGAGGGAAACCAGATCACTATACCCACGGACGTCCTATTGAAGTAAGTTTGTACCAAGGCGAAATGCCCCAACAGAAGGTGCAGGTAAGAAAGGAGAATCTGGCAGAAGATGATATGGTGAAGAAAGAATGTCGGATTTCCGTTGATTCCTATTATCCCATTGGGAACCAGATATATAAAATTTCTTCTTATAACTTCGTACTGAACTCCCAGGAAATCTTCGACGGCATGTTGTACACCGTTGCTTGGAAGATGCTGATGATGGTGCTAGGAGTGGGATTAACCGCCAGGTTCCTTTCCAGGATTATCCTCCAGCCTTTCTACAGGGCCATGAAAGCGATCAAGCATTTCGATTTGAAGCGCGGAGATAGTAAGCTGCAATTGCCACATACGACTACCAAAGAGTTCCAGGAACTAAATGCATTTTTACAGAAGATGACAGACAAGGCTGCCGCAGATTACGCTGCTGTCAAGGAGTTTAGTGAAAATGCCTCCCACGAACTACAAACGCCACTGGCCATCGTGCGCAGTAAGCTGGACCTCCTCAGTCAAACGGAAATCGACGATCGGCAGGCATCCCTCATCGGCGATATGCAATCGGCCATTGAAAGACTTTCTCATATCAACCGTAGTCTCGTCTTGCTAACAAAACTGGAAAACCAGGAATATAAAACCGAAGAGGACATTAAGTTCTGCACAGTGACCAAACAGGTGATGGCTACCTACGAAGACTGGATAAAGATGAAAGACATCCGTTTACGTAGCAACCTCGATAAAAATGTATCGCTACAAATACATCCAGTACTGGCGGAAATACTGATTGGTAATTTACTCAGCAATGCCATTCGGTATAATAATACAGGGGGACAGATACGCATAGACCTCACCCGTCAATGGCTGCGTATCAGCAATACCGGGCATCCGCCAGATTTACCTACCGCCGATATGTTCCGCAGATTTAAGAAAGGAAACCAATGTAATGAAAGCACTGGCCTCGGTTTGGCCATCGTAAAACAGATCTGTGATGTAAATGACTTTTCTGTGACGTACCAATTTGAGCAAGGCTGGCATGAGGTAATGGTGAAGTTTCATCAGTCGGAATCCCCTACAGTAGCAGATTCAGGAGATAACTCTCGGGAAGGGCAACTGGCAGTTTCTGGTTAAAGCGCCGAGAAAAATTTCAATTTTGTAGTAAAATTCAAATTTACTTCAAAATGTGACGATCACTTTGCAGTTGAATTCTAATCAGACTTACCGGCTGTAAAAATCTAATCACATGTGGAGTAAGAAACTATTGCTGTTGGCGCTGTTTTCCTTTCTGATGAACGAATACCTATGCGCTCAACAGGTCTTTACCCTTCAGCAGGCTATCGATACCGCTATTGCCAATTATGGAACTATTAAGGCCAAAGCCAGTTATACCGCTGCCGCAAATGAGCAGGTAAAACAGGCACGCCGCGACTATCTGCCCAATGTTAATTTATCTGCCCAACAGGACTATGGTACCATTAATGGACAGAATGGTCCCCTGTATGGCTTCGGCGGCCTTGCTGCCTCTTCTTCCGGCGTACCACTGGACCACCAGAATTGGAACGCTGCCTTCGGCGCATTATATCTCACGAATATAAACTGGGACTTCTTTGCCTTCGGACGTGCAAAGGAGAAAATAAAAACCGCAATGGCGGCTGCTACTCAGAACGATAAAGATTGGCATCAGGAAATTTTCAGACACAAAATTAAAGTGGCAGCCGCTTATTTAAACCTCGTAGCCGCACAACAGCTTACCCGTTCCTATCAAGAGAATATGGACCGTGCCGACACGGTGCGCAAGCTGGTGCGTGTACGCGTACTCAATCACCTGATCGCAGGCGTGGATTCCTCTCAGGCGAATGCAGAGTATTCCAGCGCCCGCATCACCTGGACTAAAGCGAAAGATGCAGAACAAGAGCAAGGCAATCAACTGGCGCAACTGCTGGGCATCCCTCCCCGCAACTTTACCGTGGATACTGAATTCGTAAAAAGAATACCGAATCTCGCAGAGGTACAGTTATCGGAAGATAATCACCCCGTATTACAATGGTACAAAAGCAGGATCGCCTTAAGCGATGAACAGGCGAAGTACATCAAAACCTTCTATTACCCGGCATTCTCAGTAGTAGGCGTATTGCAGACAAGAGGTTCTGGATTTGGCAGTAACTATGGCGTAGATCAACATAACTTCAGCCAAGGTTATTGGGATGGCGTGAACCCAACACGTACCAACTATCTGTTGGGCGTTGGCGTTACCTGGAATATTACACAGCCGCTGCGCATCTCCCGCCAAGTGAAGGCGCAACAGCAAATCAGTAAAGGACTACAATATGAATACGAACTGGCAGACCAACAAATAAAAGCACAACTGCAACTCTCTGATACCAAATTACAGAATGCCCTGGATAATTTCCGAGAAGTGCCTGTGCAGGTAAAAGCCGCTTCAGATGCATATCTACAGAAATCAGTACTCTATAAGAACGGACTGACCAACTTGGTAGATCTCACACAAGCTGCCTATGCACTGACACGCGCGCAAACAGACAGGGATATCGCATTTGTAAATGTTTGGCAGGCCTTGTTGTTGAAAGCTGCTGCTGCCGGCGATTTCAATGTGTTTACCTACTAACGCTATCGTATAAACGGAAACCATGCTAGTATTATCTAAGAACAATTTATTATGAACCTGATTAGTTTTGCGCTTAAGAAACCTATTACTATTTTGGTACTGGTAGCCGGCCTATTCTTCTTTGGGATTAAGGCGGTCAACAGTATCAAGATAGATATCTTTCCTAAACTGGATCTACCCGTGCTGTACGTTTCCCATCCATTCGGCGGTTATACTCCCGCGCAGATGGAAACGTATTTCGCTAAACAATATATCAACATCTTTCTCTTCGTAAACGGTGTTAAAAGTATTGAAACCAAAAATATCCAAGGGCTTACCCTGATGAAGATTAACTTCTATCCCGGTACCAATATGGCGCAGGCTGCAGCGGAGGTCAGCGCGTTTTCCAACAGGATACAAGCAATTTTCCCTCCTGGTTCCAATCCGCCTTTTATCATTCGCTTCGATGCCTCTACACTGCCAGTAGGACAACTCGTTCTCAGCAGTGATAAACGCAATAACAACGAATTACTCGACCTAGCGAACGTGTATGTACGTTCTACGTTTACGTCCATACCCGGACTGGTAGCCTCTCCGCCATTCGGAGGTAACGTGCGTACCATTGTTATCAAAGCAGACCCGGAATTACTGCGTCAGCATAACATGACCACCGATCAGTTGGTGGAAGCAATGCGCCTGAACAACCAAACAACTCCTTCTGGTAACGTACGCATCGGAGATAAAAACTATATCACCCCTGCCAATACCACAATCAAAACAGTAAAAGATTTTGAAAATATTCCCCTCTTCAAAGGTGATGTTAAAAACCTCTATCTGCGCGATGTGGCTACCGTAGAAGATGCGGCGGATATTACTTCCGGTTATGCATTGGTGAATGGTCGCCGTTCAGTGTATCTTAGTGTGGCGAAAAGTGCGGATGCTTCTACATGGGAAGTGGTACAGCGACTAAAAGCCGCCTTGCCTAAAATACAGGCACAGTTACCCGAAGATGTAAAATTATCCTACGAGTTTGATCAATCGACCTACGTTATCAACTCCGTAAAAAGTTTATTATCCGAAGGTATTATTGGGGCTATCCTCACCGGTTTGATGGTATTGCTCTTCCTGGGAGATGCCAGGGGGGCGGCGATTGTAATCTTGACGATACCTACCTCCATTATATCTGCGGTGCTCTTCCTTTCCATAACAGGACAAACCATCAATATCATGACCTTGAGTGGTCTTGCCCTGGCGATTGGTATCCTGGTAGATGAAAGTACGGTAACGATAGAAAATATACACCAGCATTTGGATATGGGTAAACCGAAGGCCCTGGCTATCTGGGATGCCTGTCAGGAAATCGCATTTCCGAAATTACTGATCCTCTTCTGTATCCTGGCGGTATTTGCACCTGCCTTTACCATGGGAGGGATTCCTGGCTCCTTGTTCTTGCCGCTGGCATTGGCGATTGGCTTTAGCATGGTGATTTCCTATCTCCTGGCACAGACCTTTGTACCGGTGATGGCCAACTGGATGATGAAAGGTAAACATCACAAAAAAGCGGATGGTAAACTGCTGACCGATGCAGAAGAATATGAAGCTGCTGGTTTACCAAAAGGAAGTGAAAAGAATACCTGGGATCAGAAAGAAATCCTGGTGAAACATGCCGACAGCAATCGGGATGGAAAAATCAGTCGCTTTGAAAAATTGCGGCAGCGTTACCTTCGCTTCCTGGATAGAATGATGCCTTACCGCCGCCCGATTGTAATTGGTTATTTGGTGGTAGTGGGTGCCATTGCAGTATTGATGTTTAGTGGTATAGGAAGAGATGTACTACCGAAAGTAAACAGTGGGCAATTCCAAGTGAGAATGCGCCTGCCAGATGGTACTCGTATTGAAAATACAGAAGCGGCTACTATAAAGCTGACGGATGCTATCAATGGAATAGTAGGAAAAGAACATGTATCTATCACCTCCGCATATGTGGGGATGCACCCGCAGCAGTTTTCCGTCAGTCCTATCTTCCTTTGGATGGCAGGGCCTCACGAAGCGGTGTTGCAAGTGGCTTTGCATGAAGATTACAAAGTAAACCTCGATGAGCTGAAAGATAAGATCAGGCATAAGATGGCAGAAATCAATCCGCAAATGAAATTGTCGTTTGAACCGATTGAGTTGACAGATAAGATTTTGAGCCAAGGTTCACCTACACCCGTAGAGGTAAGGTTTTCTGGTCGTGATAAGAAAATGAATGAGCTGTATGCCCAGAAAATGGTGACGGAACTGAAGAAGATTGCTTATCTGAGAGATGTGCAGATCGGCCAATCTATTCACTATCCGGCTGTAAATGTGGAAATTGATCGTGTACGTGCTGCACAGTTAGGTGTAGATATGACAGATGTTTCCCGCTCTCTCATTGCTTCCACTTCTTCTTCCCGTTATACAGAGAAAAATATCTGGGTAGATGAAAAAGGAGGAAACAGCTACAGCGTACAAGTACAGATACCGGAGAGTAAGATGGCTAGTAAAGAAGATATGAGTGAGATACCATTGCTTCGGAATGCCGGGCGTCCTGTATTAGGGGATGTGGCCAACCTGACGGATGCTATTACTTACGGCGAAACCGATAACCTTGGCGCTATGCCGATGCTAACGGTAACGGCTAACCTGAATGAGAAAGATCTGGGGTATGCTGCCGAGGATGTGAAAAAAGCGATCGCTAATTTGGGCACATTGCCACGTGGTTTAAATGTGGAAATGATTGGGTTGAGTACTACGCTGAAAGATACATTGGATAGTCTACAAAGCGGATTGTTGGTAGCTATCGTGGTAATTTTCCTGATGCTGGCAGCCAACTTCCAGTCGTTCCGCGTATCAGCGGTAGTACTGGCAACAGTACCTGCGGTATTATTAGGTTCACTGGTATTGCTGATGTTATGTCATTCTACTTTGAACTTGCAGTCATACATGGGGATGATTATGTCGGTAGGGGTATCTATTTCCAATGCGGTATTATTGATCACCAATGCGGAGCAGTTGCGTAAATCAAATGGGGATGCGCTGTTGTCGGCTAGAGAGGCTGCGGCATTGCGTTTGCGTCCGATCTTGATGACCGCCCTGGCCATGGTGGTAGGTATGATTCCAATGGCAAGCGGACTCGGAGAAGCGGGGGATCAGTCGTCCCCGCTGGGAAGGGCCGTAGTGGGAGGTTTGATTGCTTCTACTTTTGCAGCGCTCTTCATACTGCCATTGGCCTTTGCATGGGGACAAGGACGTGCCACTACGCAAAGTGTTTCGTTGCATCCTAGAGATGAAGAAAGTATTCACTATATTCCTGAAGACGATAAATAAATTATAAAATTTCTATAAATCGAATCATATGAACAGCGGTTTGCGCAAATTTTTTCCTTTCATGTCAGCCATAGTGCTCACAGCAGGACTATATAGCTGCGGGACTTCCGATGCTAAGGATGAAAAAGCTGCTGCTGCGGAAGCGGCACCTGCTCTGCAGGCATTTAATTTGCAAAAAGGAAATCTTTCCTCCAATATAAAAATTCCTGGTGAGCTGATCGCCTTTCAACAGGTAGACCTGTATGCGAAAGTGAGCAGTTTTGTAAGAAAGCTGAATGCAGACGTGGGTACGCAGGTAAGCGAGGGGCAAGTCCTAGCTACGATGGAAGCGCCGGAGTTGAATGCACAGTTATCTGGTGCAGAATCCAAGCTGAAATCCCAGGAGGCTATTTATTTGTCCAGTAAAGCGAACTATGATCGTTTATTTGAAACCAGCAAAACCCCTGGTACGGTATCACAGAACGATCTAGACATTGCTTTTGCCCGTCAGAAATCAGATTTGGCCCAACTGGATGCTGCGAAGGCGGCCCTTCGGGAAGTGGGCGATAATCGTAACTATTTGACCATCCGTGCGCCATTTTCCGGGGTAATTACTGCCCGTAATGTGAGTGCAGGTGCATATGTAGGTCCGGCAGGAAAGGGTTCTGAATTGCCTATTTTTACTTTGCAAGAGCAGAAGAAACTGAGGTTGGTAGTGAGTGTACCGGAAGCGTATACTAGTTATCTCAACAGCCAAAGCGAAGTAGCGTTTACAATACATGCGCTGAATAATCGGAAATTCTCCGGTAAGGTGATCCGTTTGGCAGGTGCGCTGGACCGTAAATTGCGCTCTCAGCATATCGAAATTGATGTGCCTAACGATGATAAACTCCTGTTGCCAGGTATGATTGCAGAGGTGAATATTCCGCTGAACAGTGCTACCAGCAATTTTGTGGTGCCTTCTACGGCTATCCTGAATTCCACTAAAGGCGTATATGTCATCAAAATACAGGATCATAAAACCAAGTGGGTACCGGTTACTACGGGACGTAATGAAGATGGCAAAACGGAAATCTTTGGTGATCTGAATGAAGGGGATACACTGATTACCGCTGCTACAGAGGAGGTACGGGATGATGTAACAGTGCCTGCGGTGAAAGTTGGTAAATAGAGATGATGTTATATAAATGAAAAAGAGTTGGATGATTTCATCCAACTCTTTTTTTATGTAGTAAGTTCTGTTAAACTAAACAATGGAAGTGGGTTATGCGGCTTCGGTGTTTTCTGATATCAGGTGAGGGACGGGGTATATTTCGTGGTATGGGTCGTATAGTAGAATATAAAATACCGTTAGTGGCCCTATGAAGAAGTGGATGCGGGGAGCCTTCCTGCTGCCATCGTTGGGTGTGTATAGATGGAATTGACCAACAGTGGGTAAATCTTCCAATTGTAGTTTTTCACTGCCTAATATTTTCCTTAATATTTCGCTCATTTGCAGATTAGGCTTATTAAGATGGAAATAATCCGATCGCTTATGATAATTTATTAAATTATTTAAAGGGATTTTGGCAATTTTCTTTACCTGGGAAAAATATAGTTTATAATCACCCAGAAGGAAATCAGGGTGATTGAAACTATATTTCTCAATGTTAAAATTTAAATAGTCATAGGCAAAGAAAGGTGTTTGGTTGGTGTTAAGGTGAGTAGAAGTGGGTTTGAATTTTCCCGGTTTATATTTAAAAGATATTTCGTCCTCATATATTTCCTTTAGTAAGTTGTTGGTAAGCTTTTCCATTTTTATTTAATTTTGAAATGAAAGATGAGTGCATAGTTTCCAACGATATGGGCTTTTCGCAGCGTTCCACAATTCCCAGCCCTTCTCTCGCTTCCAGCCAAGGTATTTCGGAATGAACATACAATGCCAGTAATCCGGCTTCCATAAAGCCATATTTCGTTAGTACTCCATCTACAAATTCTACTTGATCTTCTTCCATGTTCAAAGATTGGAGCACTTCTTTTATCGCATCAAGGATGTCCATTCCCTTAGGAATCTTCACTGGCAGCGACTTATCACTACTCCAGTATCTTCTGTATTTATTGTAGATACTACGATAAGCAGGTCCACTTACCCATGCCTCTGGTGCTTCATTGAATAATGGATGTCCGTGAAATGCTACCATATGCCAACCTTGCATATAATATAGTACTTTCTGCATCTTCCATGCTGGTATTTCAACCTTTTTGGCCGTTAAAAAATGTACCACATAGTTGGAGAATTCCAAAATGTTTACTTCTGTAGGCATTGTTAATTTTATTAGATTAAACCATATAGTTAGGAACACTGAATCTTTTACCAGCATTAAAAAAATACTGATATTCATATCCAATGATGAATACATTAATTGCAGGCAAGAAGGAGGGAGGAACGTATGCAAATAAGAAAGTCAGTGAAATATATTTATGATAACCAAACCGGCCATCACACTGACTTATCATCTCTGGCAAAGAGGAAACGAATTTAATACTAACTTTCAATCACACAAAAAAAATCTGCAAATTTTCAAAAAGTTATAAGGGTATTTTTAATCTGAAATTTATATTCTTACCTAAAACGCTTCTGCCTGTCGTTCCTGCCCGCAGGACAGAGACGACAAAAAAAGAATAGGACTTGACGTAGAGGTCAAGTCCTATTCTTTTTTTGTGCTACCTAAGCAAATCAGTGATTCCTATTTTATAACATACGGTTGAATATTTTTCAACTGATGGATATGCCTGGTAGTATGCACCACAAAAAAGCCAATCAGCTCATATCTTGTGAGATAACCCACACCAGGTATTTCAAAATCGGTGCAGGTGAGGGAGAGGTCAAGGGTTTGAGCGGCCTCTTTAATTTTCAGCCATCTGTCATGCAGATCTGTCAACAGTTCTTCTTTTTGATGGAACCTATCTGAAGGAACAATAAAATCAGGCGATTTCATCTTGATGTCAAAATTCAGGAACACTTGGCTAAGCCCTTCCAGTTTATCTTCTTGGGGCGCTCTTTTCTCTACAGTACCATAAAGGATATCGGCTGATACCGATTTCTGAATATGTTCAGCTACCTGTGCCGCTGTCCAGCTACCTTCAAAGGGAACCATATTCAGTTGGGCGGTTGTGAAAGCAGAAAGTAGCTCTTGTAACTGTGTATTTACATGGTCGATGGATGTGACCAAGGGTGTAGTTTCCATATTTTTGGTGTTTATTATGTTACAAACTTAGTGCCCTTCGCTCATTCACAAGGGGTGCATACACGCCAATCAGTAGGGGTAATTGCGACAAATATAAATTACTTTCTTTGATGCGGCCTAATATATCCCACACCGTTAGGCCTACACGAAAGTAGGGTTACCTATAGCAGGTTTTTCTCATTTATTTCATTTTTTTATTAATTTAACCAGAAGATAATAGTGAAGGAAGGCCTTTGGCCCTATGATTTAAATAGTTTTGTGCACATTTTAAAAGGTAACTCTTCAGCGATGCACCATATTACTGACGACTGTGAATTGATTAAGATGCTCGGGATGGGCAGCCAGGAAGCCTTTGTTGATCTGTACAATAAATACAAACACGGCGTATATCATAATATCACCAAGATAATCCAGGATCCTGTGCTGGCACAGGATATCATGCAGGAAGTCTTTCTAACGCTCTGGAATAAACGAAATAATATCGCCTCCATTAAAGCTATAGGTAGTTGGTTGTTTGTTATTAGTTATAATAAGTCTGTAGATCACCTCAAAAAACGGCTGAAAGAAAATAAGCTGGTGGAACTCATGGCCGATTGTCCAGAGGATATCCTCGAGGATACGCGCTCTCCGCAGGAAGAGGAGGATTATTATGAACACAGGGTCTGGCTATTGAATAATGCCATAGAGCAGTTGCCAGGTCAGAAAAAGAAAGTATTCAAGCTGTTCCGCCTGGAGGGGAAAACGCATGAAGAAATCGCTGCTATTACAGGTATTAGTATACAGTCCGTAAAAGATTACCTCAAACAAGGGACTGCCATCTTACGTAAACACCTAAACGAAAACTCCGGAAGTATCAGCGCAGAATCCCAACTGTTCTTGCTTTTCCTGGTTTCGGGATACCTGCTTCAAGGGAATCTTTCATAGAAATTTTGAATTAACATTTAGTTAACATTGGATTTTATCCCCAAATTGGGATAAGCCAGTCTTTATAACAAAGGCAGTGAATGAACGAGCTACATCATCTTATAAATAAATACTGGCAGGGGACAAGCTCCCCTGGAGAATTGCGCCGCCTTTACAGTTTATTGTCGCGCGACAATGCCGTTGGTCTGTATGAATTGCAGGTAGAATATAACGAAGTGATCGAGAGATACCAGGAAAAAATGCCGGCAGATGCAGATCAACAAGTACTGACAGGAATATTAGGAGAAATAAATAAACAAACATCCATTGTTGCTATCCAGCGTAGTCGTTTACAGTTTTGGAAGACGACCACTATTGTTGCTGCAGCCTGCGTTGCCATATTGGTTTGTGTGACCATCCCAGGAATATTACCCATGAAAAAACACACTACCGAGCATCAACAGCAATTGGTGGCTAATGAGGTAACCGTGATTCGGGCAGATAAACCCATGCACATTGAGTTGCAGGATGGTACAGGGATTTCATTGGAAAAAGGCAGCAGTCTCCAATATAGTAAACAGTTTGGTATCACAGAAAGAACTGTGCACCTGGAAGGAAATGCGGTATTCACGGTGACCAAAAATGAAACCACTCCTTTTGCAGTAGTGTCTGACGAAGTAGTGACCACCGCGCTGGGAACGAAGTTCGCCGTGACAAAAGTAACAGGACGACAGATACAAATCCAGTTGTATGAAGGGAAAGTGTCTGTGGCGCCGGTATCCGGAGACGCGGACCGTATCCTATTGGCTCCGGGTGAGTCTTTGCTGGTAGCGCCGAAAGGGTTCAAAACTAAACTGATTGTACCTACAACAACCGAGAAAAAAAATCTATCACCAATTGTCACAAAAGGGGCAAATGGTGAACTAATATTTAAAGAAGCATCACTGGAACATATATTTGACGTATTGGGCAGGAAGTTCGACAAGACTATTATTTGCAATGATTCGGATGTAGTAACCTATCGTTTTACAGGCAATTTCCCGGCGGAGGGCAGCGATTGTGAGTCGATCCTGCGCACGCTGTGCGGGCTGAATAAACTGGTGTATACAACCAAAGGAAGTACCATTTACATAAAAAAACAATAAAGTCATCCCGGAAGGTACCGGCACAGTGTTTACCAACGGCACTGCGGCGGAGCTATGCCTAAAATGAAAACAGAATTATGAAGAAAAAAATTACAGGTATCGTCAGTATCCTATTTTATCTTTTTTTCGTTCTGGTCACCACCAAAGCAAATGCGCAATCTGTATTGCTGAGGGGAACAGTAGTCGATGAAAAGAATTCCCCTGTGATAGGAGTGACGGTTATCGTAAAATCAAATGCACAAACAGTTACGGTGGCACAAACGGATACCGCCGGTATGTTTACGCTCAACAAATTATCTACCGGGGTTAAATACGATCTTTCCTTTACCTGTATTGGCTATATCGCCTATACAGAAAAGGAGTTCAGTCTTTCTGAAAAAACAAATACCCTCCTGATTCGAATGAAAGGGGACCCTGCTGTGCTCAATGAACTAGTGGTAGTAGGCTATGGTAAACAAAGGAAGATTACACTCACCGGTTCTGTTGCCTCCGTGGAAACAAAAGAGCTGAAATCTTCTGCTGTGTCCAATCTGAGCAATGCCTTGGTGGGTCGCTTACCGGGTTTGATCGCTCGCCAGTCTACAGGCGCCACTGGTCAGGACGGTTCTAAAATATGGCTGCGTGGGCAGTCTACCTACTCCAGCAGCAACAACCCGCTCATCATGATCGATGGGGTACCTAGAGACGGCTTTGAATTCATTGACCCAAATGAAATTTCCAATATCACCATTCTGAAAGATGCCTCCGCTACCGCTATTTATGGTGTACGCGGTGCAAACGGCGTTATCCTCGTTACCACCCGCAGGGGAGAAGCAGGTAAAGCCAAAATACAGGTAAACGTGGAGCAAGCAGTGAAAACCCCTATGAAACTGCCTAAATACCTGCATTCTGCGGATTACTTCCGCCTGCACAAACAAGGACTTATCAATGATGGAGCTACCACAGAAGCCTCTTTATATACGGATGATTATATCAACAGATATGACCAATCCAAGAATTGGCCCGATAGTCTGGAATACAAATACCTGTACCCAGATGTGGATTGGATGCATGAACTGTTGAAGCCAGCATCCATGCGTACAGTGGCTAATGCAAACATCTCTGGTGGTACACCCGGTTTGAAATATTTTATCTCCGGTTCCTATTTCCATGAGGATGGTATCTATAAAAGAACAGGTGATTTCCCTGGTTACAATACCCAGGACGTGGAGAACCGTTTTAATTTCCGCTCCAACCTGGATGTGAAACTTAGCCAATGGTTATCAGCAGAACTGGGACTGGCCACTATCGTGCGCAACCAGGTGATGCCAGATATCTACCAGGATGAATTCTTCACCCTTCTGAAAAAAACGCCGCCATATGTGATGCCAATGACCAACCCTAACGGGTCCATCGCACAAGTAGCGGGCTATACAAATCCTTACGGAGAACTGGCTGCGAGAGGATTCCAGAAACCGAATTCTTTCTATACCCAAGGTACAGTTGGACTCACCGGCAACCTGGATTTCATTACAAACGGCCTTTCATTCAAAACGAGATTCTCTTTTGACTCCTATAACTCAAACGGTTTTTACAGATCCCGTAAGTATTATACCTATACCTACCAGGGAAATAACAAATACCAGATATTCAATAACGGACAGGACTTCCTCAACTATGCCCTGTACAACCAGAACTATTACTACAATATCAATCCGGAGTTTTACCTGAACTATAACAAAAAGGTACAAAAGCATAACATTTCTGGTATGTTACTGTACTTGATTACTTCCAAAAATGTGAGATCTACCAATGCTACCGGTGCATTGCCTTACAGGCAGCAAGGGCTGACAGGTAGATTCTCCTACAGTTATGACGATCGTTATATCACCGAATTTGATTTCGGATATAATGGCTCTGAGAATTTTGCCAAAGGCAGAAGATTCGGGTTCTTCCCCGCTGCATCTGCTGCTTGGGTAATCAGCAGAGAAAAGTTCCTCTCCTCCGCCAACAACTGGTTAGATCTGCTTAAACTGCGTGTATCCGCAGGTAAAGTAGGTAACCAGGATCCAGGAACACGCTTTGCTTATCAGAGTAACTGGAACATCAATAGCAAAGGGTATAACTTCGGAACGAACTATGACAATACCATGCCGGGCGCAGTGGAAGCCGCTGCCGGTAATCCACAGGTAACCTGGGAAACTGCCAGGAAATACAATGGCGGTATTGATCTCTCTATTAAAAATGGATTGTTCTCTTTCACCGGCGATGTGTTTTTTGAACACAGAACAGGTATCTACCAATCATCTTCCCCAATTATCTCCGGATTCCTGGGATTGGTAACTTTCCCTAAACTCAATGGGGGTATTGTAGATAACCATGGGTTTGAGTTTGAAATAGGTCACAAAAACAGATTGTCCAAAGATCTGAACTATGAGGTAAAAGCTACTTACTCTTTCGCTCGCAACAAGATCATCAAATACCTGGAAATACCAATGCCAGACAGACCTTGGCAGCAAGTGACCGGTACACGTATCAACTCAATTTTCTCTTATGTAGCAGACGGATATTTCCAGTCTAAAGAAGATATCGCTAAAGGGCCAAACCAGTCACTCTTTGGAGTAATGCAACCAGGTGATATCCGCTATAAAGATCTCAACGGTGATGGCGTTATCAATAGCTATGACCAAACCTATCTGAATAAAGTAAGTGAGCCGGAACAAATTCTCGGTGTATCCATGTCTGTATCTTATAAAGGGATTGATTTCTCCGCCCTCTTCCAGGGTGCCTTCGGACGATATATTGATGTGGCAGGCCCCGCGATATTCGGACCGCAGAACGATTTCTCCAATATTTTATCCGACTGGAAAGATAACTACTGGACTCCTGAACGCCCAGATGCAAGATATCCACGCTTAATGGCAATCAAGAATGTGGTAAACACCCAACATTCTACCCAGTGGCTATGGAAAGCCGATTATGTGCGACTGAAAAATCTGGAAATCGGATATAATCTGCCAAAAGCATGGACCAACCCAATTGGCCTGCGTAATATCAGGGTATATGTTAACGGTAATAACCTGCTTACCTGGAGTACACTGCGATTGTTTGATCCGGAAGAAGATAACGCTTCTCCAAACTATCCACTGATGCGTACCTACAATGCAGGTCTGAGTCTCTCTTTTAAATAATGTAAATGATGTCAAGAAAAAATACAATATTCCTCTGCCTCTCTTTCACTGCGATGCTCGCATCCTGTAAAAACTACCTGGACATTGCGCCTAAGGAGTTTTATACAGAAAACGATCTGTTTGCGGATGTATCCCAAGCAGAGAAAGAAATTGCAGTACTATACAGTGATTTGAACTGGGATTACGACGGTACTGCTGATGGCTCTATTCTTTCCCTTGTATGTGATGAAGGCTATCCTACCTCCCTACAGGCGAAGGCAAGTAAGTATATCTCTGGCGGCTGGACCAGCACCAACGACGATATGCGCAACTTTGATCAGATGTATCGCGAAGTACGCATCGCATATCATTTCCTGGAAAATATTGATAAAGTACCCATCAAAAATGATAACCAGGCTAGTCAGTATAAAACCGTGATCATTCCTCGCTATAAAGGAGAAGTGAAATTCATGATCGCTTATTACTACTTCCTGTTGTTCGAGAAATATGGTGGTGTACCTATTGTAGACCATTATTACACCGTAAACCAGAACGATGCGGCGCTGAAACTCCCACGTGCTACTGTAGATAAAACGGTGGCATTTATCACGAAACTTTGTGATGAAGCTGCGGCAGCCTTACCACAGGATTATGCAGACCAAGATATTGGAAGAGTAACCAAAGGCGCTGCACTGGCGCTGAAAGCAAAAACCCTGTTGTATGCAGCCAGCCCTCTTTTTAATGGTGGTGAAATCGATAACCAGGCTGTAATGGTAGATGGCGTTTCCGTGAAGAACACGATCCTCAGTGTGACAAACCTGGATGGTACCTTGATCTTCAATACTACCTATAATAAAGAAAAATGGAAACTGGCCATTGATGCTATCAAAGCAGTAATGGACCTGGGCGTTTATGACCTGCGTGCAGATCGTGGAGAGCTGTTCTACAAACGCGATTACAAGGAAGTCATCTGGTTTAAACAAGGAGGCCCTAGCAATAACTGGGAGGCGAACACCATGCCTAACGGTACCGACTATGGCGGCACTGGTGCTATCAGTACGCCACAGGAAATGGTAGATGCTTATGAAATGAAAAATGGATTGCCAATCACGGCTCCCGGCTCCGGCTATATCGAAACCGGATATGTGGATACCCTCATGCGCGTGTTCAGGAATCGCCAGTGGCAAACAGTTAAAACCACCATCTCCAAAATGTATTTTAACAGGGACCCACGATTCTATACTGACCAATATTTCAATCAAATGCCATTATTGGGTAGAAACGTTGTCACTGAATTCACCAAAGCCATGGGCACTAACCAAGACGGCTGGGGTAAAAGTGGACAGAGTACCCGTACTGGTTATTATGTACAGAAATGGAATGATCCTACCCAGAACCTGAAAGATAGACCTAACACCAATTACAGGAACTATCCATTCATCCGTTATGCAGATGTATTGCTTTGGTACGCAGAAGCACTGAATGAATATTATGGCCCTGTAACAGATGCATATGCTGCCCTCAACCGCGTGAGAAATCGTGTTGGTATGCCAGGATTACCCCTGACTGCCACAGACAATACCCAACAAGGACTGAGAAAACGTATCCAGAATGAAAGACGTATAGAACTCGCCTATGAAGGCGCCCGATACTATGATATTCGCAGATGGCTAATTGCCACTGCCCCTGAACAAATGAAAATGACAGGTATGAATATCATGGAAGCCGGCGATAAATTCTATAATCGTATTCCATTGCTGACAGGTACTCGTATCTTCCCAGTGAATTATTATTTATCTCCTATACCTTCTTCAGAAACGGCTATTATGCCAACACTGACGCAGAATTATGGATGGGGAAGATGATGTTGCTGTTTGTATATTAAAAATGCCGGAGGCCCGCTATGTGGCTTCCGGCATTTTCTTTTAATGTATTGACAACAGCGGTGTGTAGCTGTTTTCTCCCTACATTCATCTCTTTGTGTAATGATAATAGTTGGAAGCAGTTGTTGTCTCCCTATATTCATCTCTTCGTGTAATGATCATAGTTAGAGCAACTGTTGTCTCCCTACAAAATATAATTCATAATAAATTGCACCTCTGCTCCCTGTGCCTTCGCCAGTCGGATAACTCCCTTCATGACATTAAAAGACATCAGGTAGTCGGTGTAGTCTCTGATAAGACTTAATTGCCCTGCATTGTCTCCATTTCCTTCTTGCTGGTCTCTACCTGCTCGCATAGCAAGATCTTTTAATAACGCTTTCGCATATTGCGCATTCGATTTGACTTCCAATCTACGCAGGAGGGTATAAGCCATCTCCGCACTCATTACAGGCGTGCGCATTTGGTCCGAACCATCTCCATCAAGGTCTTCTTCCTCTTCATCGGCATCCTCTTCGCAATAATCCTGGAAGTCTAGCATTTTTAACTCTTCTGGTGGAATCGTGGTATCCAACGGTATTTTGATGTCGGTATAGGATGGAGCCCCCATCGTCATCAGATTGAATAAAGCCTTCCCCGCAGTGTTTAGTTCAATTAATTGTTCCTCATTGTTCCTGATTACACGGACAACAATATTCATGTCTACGCCCATAATTGCTTAGGTTTAAATAGTATAGTGGATTATTACAATATTAATTATATGAAAATTTATAATATAATAAATGGATTCACATTTATTAAAATATCGTGCTAAGAGAAAACAGGGACTTGCATAGTAAAACCTATACCTAATTTGTATATTTGTATACAACCGTTTACCCCTTTATCCACCATGGTTTCGACCACAGAAATATTACCAGCATTGCCCCTGAGGGATTACATCCGCTGCTATTGTCTGCGGGAAATTGATACCTGTGGACAGGATCTTATCAAGCCTATTCATGCAATTGATTTTGCTACGATGACTTTCTGGCTGAGTAATACGCCATTGGATTATGATACGGTGAAAGGGCCCATAAAGTTGAACCTGAAACAGCGCCATCTCCTGGGCTTACAAACCTTTTATCAGGGATATCAGACCTATAACGGGAAATATCGTTTCCTGACCATAAACTTCAAAGGGAATGGATTCTTCCGATTGTTTCATATCCCTATGCATTACCTCAGCGATCACTTGCTACATAGTGATGATGTAATCGGCAAACAGGTGGCATTTCTCCAGGAACAATTAGAAGCTACAAACAATATCGCCGCGATCACCGCAGTGGCAGATCGCTTTTTCCTGGCGGCTTTGTCGGGGCAACAAAAACGTAACACGATAGATAATATTACTGCTGCGGTAGATATTATCGTTAACAATCCTTCATCCGTCAATGTCAAAAATCTCGCAGGACATGTAAACATGAGCCTGAGAAGCTTTGAGCAGCACTTTTCAGAGCAAGTTGGCCTCTCCCCAAAACTATATACTCGGTTAGTGCGCTTCAATAAAGCGCTATTATTAAAGTTGTCTGCTCCTCAACGAGAATGGACAGATATCGCTCACAGTCTTGGCTATTTTGACCAGATGCACCTGGTCAAAGATTTCAAGATCTTTAGCGGACATTCTCCCCGAAACTTTCTACAACAATTGCCTCCTCCACCAGAAAATTATGTGGAAAAAATCGGTTAATCCAGATTTGCGATTTTTTACTATTACAGCCCCTTTGTCCTCGGTAATTTAGCACCATAAAGCGCGGTAATGTCATCCATTGCCCATTAATAGGTGTGTTCTACTTAGCCCCAAAACGATTTTGACACCCTGCGAGAGTGCCTATCAGTTATGGCCCAGGATGAGGTAACTCAGGCAATGTGAGTCCTCCTTCTTCCATATTTTTCCTGGTAGGCACGAGGTGTCATCGCCACATGACGTTTAAATATTTTTCGGAAGTAGTTTACATCTTCATATCCACAATGCAGCGAAACCTGCTCAATCCCTTCCTGTTTGCGTTCCAACATTTCTTTAGCGGCTTCTATTCGTACCCGTTGTAAGTACTCAAATGGCGTATTGGTAGTCGCATTTTCAAACCGCCTGCAAAAGTTACGCACACTCATGCTACAGTGTGTAGCCATGGATTCCAGGGTTAACGGCTGCTGATAATTTTGTTCGATGTACTTTTGGGCAAGGGTGATCGTTTCATCCCCATGCTCATGTTGAAATTTGAAGATGGAAAATGTCCGTTGTGGAAGATCATGTACATTTATCATCAATATTTTCGACGCTGCGGTAGCTTCTTCATGTCCGCAGAATTTCTCTATCAGATAGATCATAAAGCTGGTGAAGCTGAAGGCGCCGCCACAGGAGTAAATACGCCCCTGGTCCACAATTACTTTGTCATCCTGTAATTCGATATCGGGGAAGCGTTCCCGGAATTGGGCAGCAAACAACCAGTTGGTAGTAACTTTCTTACCTTGCAATAATCCGGTTGCGGCCAACAGGAACGCACCTACGCAAATACTCGCCAGTTCCGCCCCTTGGGTATATTGTTGCTGTAGCCACCGAATCAAGGTTTGTTCTCCTGTGATCACCGCTTCAATCTTTTCGAAATACATGGCAGGAACGATGATCAAATCATACACCTCTTTAGTGGTGAGCCTCTTTTGTTGCTGCGTGCCTGCGGGCGTATAGTAAAAATGTTTTGTTTGATAATTTTGGGAGACGAAATCCACTCGGATTTCTTTTTTCAATTTGCTACCGGTTAGTAGTGGATACATCCGGGACATCCCTCTCCATATATCAGCGGGCCCTGTGACGCAGGTGGGTACCGCGTCTGCATAATTCAAAATGGCAATACGCATGCGAGCATTTGTTTGGTAAACTACTATTTAAAGGTACAGCAATTTGGCAAAAATGTCTTGTGTCATTATCTTTATTGCCATGCCTGTCAGGATGATAATCTACCTAATTTTGACATAATAGGTACCGGACTCCCTTTTGCAGGATTGAGCGGCGAATTCCTGCAAAATGTACATTGCATTTAGCTTTGTTTTAATAATGTTTTTATCAATTCTACATGCTGTAGCGTTGTTTTTGTTTTATTATAAGCAAGATATATTGTATTGGTTGTAGGGAGACAGCCTCTCCACACTTCCACTATGTCCCCTTTTTTCTTCAAGTCTTTTACTAGATAATCAGCGGCCACAGTAAGTCCGCCATTTTCACTGATAGCCTGCAGAATAGTGTTCATGTCTGGAATGATAAACCGCGGTTTAATAGCGGGTCTTTTTTTGAAGTTCGTTAGCCAGAACCTACGGATAATAGCCAGATCCGCACTATAGGCATACCAAGATTGTTGTAATAGCCAGTCTTCTACTTTATCCCAGTCTTTCTTTTTGGTGAGTTGATGAAATGCGTGAATATCGAGCGATGCGTGTCCTGCAATAACGAATGACTCCGCGAATATTGGCTCGAATTGGATATCTTTTCTATCCTCATGTTGCGTAGCGATAACAAAATCCAGCTCGCCATTACTCAGCTTCCCCAACAAATCTTTCGTCATCCCGAATGTCACGGTCAACTCTGCGGGTAGTTTTGAAAGCCTTTTCAGCGACACGGAATGGAATAACTCTTTAACGGTACCCAAACGAATCAGCGGTAGTTGCTGCTTCATACAAAGTGCAGTAAATGAAACCTCCAGGTTTTCCAATTTTTCCAGTGGCTCCACTAACTGAGTGTAGAACAGTTTGCCATATTCAGTAGGTATCAGCCTGGGTTTCCGTTCAAATAGTTGTTTACCTATGTGGGCTTCCAATGCAGCTAAATGTTGACTGACATTAGGCTGTGAAATGAACAATGCCTTGGATGCCGCCGTCAACGAACCTGTTTGATATACTGCTTTAAATGTCCTGTACCATTCCAGATTTATCATGAATTAAAGGTATAAATATTTTTATGAAGAAGATAAATTGTGCTATTTTATTTTATGGTAATCAGAGTGGACTTTTGCATGAAAAAATTACATGCACAATCATTTGATATTGCCAACTGAAGTGACCACAGCACTGGAGTTTATCCAATCCATCCAAATCCCCGATGTCGAAAATGAAATACTCGCGGGCCGAAAGTTTTATGAAGCATTTATTCCTATGGCAGGTGAGGCAGACCAGATATTTGCCGTCGAAGATGTAACGGTGCCATCACCAGATGGAGATATAAATATTCGTGTTTATCGGCCGTCTGATGAGCCGCTACTGCCGGCTGTTTTGTATTTCCATGGCGGATGGTTTAATGCAGGCAGCCTCGAAACCCATGACCGACCATTGCGAACACTGACCAGATTATCGCAATGCATTGTCATTGCTGTGGATTATCGGCTGGCCCCTGAATATCCCTTCCCTCATGGCCTAAATGATTGCTGCCATATACTCAAGTGGATGACGGAGCAATCCAATATGCTAGGAATCGATACCCATCGCATTTCTGTAATGGGGGATAGTGCCGGAGGCGCAGTGGCTACGGTTGTGGCTAGGAGAGCAGTGCGGGAAATGAA
The DNA here is from genome assembly GCF_019236475.1 of Chitinophaga sp. Taxonomy (GTDB): domain Bacteria; phylum Bacteroidota; class Bacteroidia; order Chitinophagales; family Chitinophagaceae; genus Chitinophaga. The sequence goes on along the minus strand of NZ_JAFAIX010000005.1, from coordinate 236,696 downwards.
TATTTCTATCCGCTGCCAGGTCTTGATTTACCCAGTTACGGATTCCTCCCTCAGCACTGTGTCCTGGAAACAATTCGCAGAGGGGCCCAATTTAACCCTTGAAGGCGCCCTAATAGCGTGGAACCAATATACACCAGATGCTACCTCCCGAAACCATCCGGATGCGGCGCCGCTATTAGCAGATGATATTGCCGGATTGCCGCCAGCATTGATCATCATAGCGGAATATGATCCATTGAGAGATGAGGCCATACAGTATGCGAGGAAATTGAAGGAAGCAGGAGTGGAGGTCAAATTATCCGAGTATAAAGGCATGGTCCATGGCTTTTTCCAGATGGGAGGAATAATTCCCCAGGGAATAGATGCAATCAACGAAGCTGCCCTTTACATTAAGAAAAATATTTCACTGCTATGAGAAAGATTGCCTATGTAGGGGCTTTGGAAATGATAGGAGTGATTACAACCGAATTTGGAGTAATTGGTAATTACCAAATGATAAAAAAGCAGTATTGGAGGCGTGTGTTATAGGATATCTGCAGAATTTTTATTAAATTCATCAAACTATCATCTGAACGCTCAGAAACCTATATACATCCTTAACCCACAACCCTAAATTAGAATCTGTTATGAATCCTGATACTATGGTCCTGATACTGGGCATATGCATGACTATCTTAGGCCTGGCACTCCGAGTGTATGTGAGTAGAAATCGTTTTTACAGACGCGGTGTAGCCGGACTACAAGAGTTTAGCTCATATAGAAAATCAGTGGCTATTCCTGCATTTGAGAGATTGGTTAAGATTGTTGGCACACTGCTGATGATAGGTGGATTGTTTTTATGCTTTCTTGTTTGGTTTAATGCAAAGGAAGCAGCATCACATCGTGCTGCCAATAATGCGGATACCTCAGTAGTGACCTCAGCTCCAAAGCATAAAAAGCATAAAAGTTATTAATGAGTAAAATACTCGACATATATGCTTGCCTTATCCATCAACTAAGAGCTATGCCTTATTCCAATGAACCAAATCATAGGGATAGTAAGGACTGTCTTTATAGGAAGAATCGTCGAGATGCATGATTTTAGTGATGGCACCCGCTTCCCAGCACCAGTAGCCAGTATAGGCAAGATCGGCTTTGTGATTATCATACCAAGGATCATCTTTGTGGAGACCATACCAATTTTCGAGATATTGCTTCATGGCCACCTCGGCATCCGCTTTATTCATACTGGTGAGATCCAGTAATGATTGATATTGGGAAGGAGAGATCAATCCATCTGGTTGTTGACGTTGTTCATTAGGTTTTCTGGCGTTAATGATAAACCAAAGAATACCATCCGGTTTCCAGAATGGATAGTCGGAACCTTTATCAGACTGTTCGATATAGTGAACGATTCCATTAAATTTGTCGTCCGGAATCTGTAGTAAATAACCAATTGAAACCATTTCAAGCATATCGGCATATGCGGAGTCTTTCTCCCATCCATTGGCGTACCAGGTAGCAGCCGTAATGAATATATCGTAACACTGTTCAATAGGCTGGCCCATAGAATATGCAGTGAAAAACTTAAGCAGATAATCATACGACATAGACCAATCATGATAAGGCTCTGCTTTCCCTTGCAGGAGCAGCGTATCCCTAGTTTTTCTATCCATCACAATATTTTCGTCTCTTAACTTGAGTGCCGCCTCAAAATATTTGCTGTTTTTGAGTGGAGCCCTTTGATTAGGAGAACGTCCTTCTTCTTTTGTAGTTGATCCGCCGAACAATTTGTTTAATAAACCCATTATGAAAATATTTTGAAGATATAAATCAGAACCACCCCGCTATTGTCTTACCCAATCCACTCCCAAGAATCCCGCCAATAGCACCTCCCAATAGCCCTCCAACAACCGTTCCAACTCCTGGACAAATCGCTGTACCTATTATGGCGCCCAGTTCTGCCCCGGCCCAACCTCCTGCAATGGCCCCCGCTGCACCACCTACGGCTTTTTGCGTTTCTTTTCCGAAATGCCCTTCTTGCTGGTAAGTATTGTAAACATTAACTCCCTCCAACACAATACCCACTACGATTAATCCTCTTCCCGCTACCTTACCGGCTACACTCAATACTTTTGATCGGGAAACAGCCTGCGAAACCTTAAAAAGACCTTCATTAGCACCTGTAGCTAATTTACTATTTCTTACCGCCTGAGAGAAATTTGAATTTGCCAACGCCGTAATAGGACGTGAATTACGGACAGACGACCGCACTCCATTAATTAGGTTACTGGCCCGGCTCGATTTAATTTCTAGTGTCTCTTTTTGGCCGCGGGTTTGCTTATAACCCCGATCATCCATGGTTTCTGAATGCATGGTGCCATCCTGTTTCACCTTGATCATTTCGCGATTGAGCGTACCCATATCATTGGCTTGCGACATAGCTGCTCTATCTGCCGGATTAATACCGCCATTGTCTATATGGGCCTTTGTCCAACGCCTGCTAGTTTCACGACCATAGGTTTTGGTATTCTCTAACGTAGCGCCGTTATATTTGGCGTCTGTTAGTTTGTAGGTACCATCTTTGGCATAAGCGCCATCAATCCCTGGAGAAGTAGGTTTATCAATATTTATAACCGGATGTTCGGAACGTACATCTCTCCAGCCTTCCTGCCGATGATATACATTATCCTTCATCTCTCCGTAGTTACCACCCCTTCTGTAGTCACGGTCACTGTTTTCTCTTACGAGACTAAGTTTGCCATTCTCTACATCGTAAATGGTTCCTCGTTGTACATAGTCCAATGAATTGTCATAGCTTCCAAAAGCCCAGGAACCAGCGCCAAGGCCGGTTACGCCATCAGCAATGGGGCCAAGTGCACCACCACCGGATGGCGCATTGAAATCTACTTTTACTTTGCCTCCTTGCTTACACAATAAGCACGCATCTTCAAATACAAGCTTATACCCATTCACTTTCACTCCCTGATTACACTTATCCCAGTAAATGGGTTGAGGCTGACAACTGCCTCCAGATGCAGAACACCTACCCATCGGTAAGATATTCTCCCCTGGAATCATGTCCATTTCACTTGCCAGGTTTTCGCCGTAAATCTTGGTATTATTATGATGGGTCACTTTCAGACGGGATGGGGAACTCCCTTTATCACAAGTGAGCCAACTGTTATCTGGAATGTATTTTTTTGTTCCCATATTGCTGGATATTTACGCGGTAGGCTCCGCAGCAACATTGAAATGCTTTTTTAGTTCATCAGCCCTGACAGCATCAATTCTTTCCAGTACATGTGCGGAGGCAACAGAATACCAGTCAGAAACTTTGGTCTCTAAATACATCTCACCCGCCAATAGCCAATGATGTTTATCAAATTGAAATTGCTCTTCCATCAACACGTCCAATTGTGCATTTACATTAAACACACCTGTGAGATCCTTCAGCATACGAGCAAACATCTTGCGATCAAATTTGCGCTCATCTAGTTTTCCTTTAGTCTCCAATTGACAACTATATTGCCCAATGCCATATTCTTCTGTCCACGTGGCATCCACTGATAGCGGTAGGTCTACCTGTCCGAAAAAGCCCTTGAGCAATAGATCCTGCTGGTGTGTTCCCTGCTGGCCGTTAAAGTTGTCCTGGAAGAAAAAACGCCAGGCGCTATAACCATCCAATGATTGCAAGAATCGGGTTTTATCTTTCAGTAGGGCATCTGTTTCAGCGATCAGCTCTTCCAGTCCTTCTTTCATGTGTTTATATTTCCTACGGAGATGACTAACATACGAGCCTTCCCATTTCTCACGAATCTCGAATAGGTTGCGTATGTCTTTCAGTCGCCCAGCTTCATCCAACACTATTTTCAGCGGCGATTGCAAAATCTCCATATCCATAGCCCATTCATGGATGAGTGCCGTGCCCTCTATTTGTTGCGCAAGTAGCTGATATTCGTAGATCGTGTCTCCACTATCTTCACCTATCATCTTCATTCGTACCACTTTTTGCTGCACGAATTCCATCAACCGCCCGCCAACAATGGTTCTATTGGCGGAAGTCAGATGATATAATGCCTCATCACCAAGTTTAGGTTTGTATATGTTTAGCATTGATTGATCTCGATTTCGCTAGCTACAAATTCTCCTTTGGCGCCGCCGTGTGCATGGAATTTTTCGCTTGCTGTGAGGGTAATCTCTTTGGAATCCAGTTTATATACACCTGCAGCCGAACTGATATTCACATCTTTTGCGGTGGATGTTAAACTGATATCCTCTGTATCTGCGGTACCGCTGATGCTCTTCTTCGCGCTGATGGTAACGGTGCCATCGCCACCGCCTTGTTCGCCAGGCTGCGCATTGATGGTCACACTGTTGCTGGCATTCAGTACGAAGTCGGTAGTATTAATCACCATTTTCTGTGGCGCATTCAAGGTTACAGTACCATCTCCATGCATGATCAACACGTTACCACTTGGGTCTTTTACAGTAACGCTACCTTTATTATCATCCAAGGTAACGGTAGAACCGCTGCGGGTAGTCAAACTTTTTACGCCATTGGAAGCTCCGCCACCACCGCCGGTTTTGCCATGAAACACACTTCCCAGCACCAATGGTCTCGCGGTATTACCTTCCTCGAAAGCTACCAATACCTGGTCGCCTTTTTCAGGAATGAAAGTGAAGCCTCTATTTTTGCTGACTTTATCAGAGCTACCAGCGTCCGGTGTTACTACGCGCAGCCACTCGGAAGCATCATTGCAGTTGCAATCCCATTTGAACTTCACTTTAACACGACCTTGTCCTTTCGGGTCTGCATTGTCCTCTACGAGGGCGAGTTGCATGTCTGCAAAAGGTTTGTCATATTCGCGAACAGGAATTTTTTCTGCATCGGCAGTGATGCCTTCAAATGTATGATAGTAGTGTCCTACGCCATCGATATGGTGATAGATTCCGGTAATCAGGAAACGCCCAAGTTGTTGTACACTGAAGCTCAGCACATCTTTCACGCTCATACTTACATCCACGATCTTCCCGATCCCTACCTGTGGATTATCCCCTGTGGCGGTGATCTGTAACAGATCCGCGATATTGGCTTTATCTTCATTGTCCACGTAAGTGTCCATATCTTTTTTAGTATCGATACGTACACTAGTGGGTTGAGAATATACTTTACTGTATAGTTCATTGGATGCATTCACCGCATGGGCCAGATCTGGTTGTCCGGATGCTGCGGCTTTGGCTTCTGCTTTAAACAATTCATCTTCGGCAGGTTTGTAGGCAAACTTGCGACTCTTCAGGGGTGCCACTTGCATCGCATATTGGAGACTGTTCACATCGCGTCCATACACCAGTTTAACTTCTTCCAACTTATCGGGCTTTCCGAAGTGGAGTTTGGAACCGTCGTAGAAGAACCATTCATGGTATTCCGCAGACAGCCGATTGATAAAATCGTAGTCGCTTTCGCGATACTGGATCATATAATCGATCGGCTCTTTCCTGGATGGATTTAGCGTTAGGTTTAATTCATTAGCAGGAGCATCTTCCGTCGCTTTTCGGATAATGCCACTCAAATCTTTATTGAGAAAAGAGCCCAAATCTGGCCCCCGGTCAATCAGAATACTCGGACTATAACCGCTGATGATAAGGGTACCATGATAGCCGTGGCTTTGCGACAGCTCTACGCGTGTCACTTTTCCCACGAATAGCTGTTCTTTTCCCAGTTCATTGCCGAATTGAACAGTAATGCTTTTTCCCATGAATCCGCGGGATTTTTCCAGGGAGATCATGCCGGGCGCACCTTGTTCATCGTGGTTGAAGCGCAGCTCAAAATAATGGTGCGCATTAAAGCGCTGTTCCAGGGTAAACACCGAAAAATGCAAGATCGGTGTACCTTCAATGTTAATTGTTACGTTCAGTTTCCCTTCCATAGGTTAACCTGTTTACAATGTTGAATCAGCCTTTGATAGGCCATTTTGCATAATATGCCACTACTCTGTATTCGCCGCCAATGCGGGCAAACACAAAAGCAAAGAAATCTTCAGAGCTACCATTCTTCTCTGGATATTGTTCGTATACTTCATAGAGCTTTGCATCTTTATCCGTTCCTTGCCGTAGGGTGTTATAGTAGTCCTCGTCCATCTTATCATCGATCTCCTGTAGGTTCTCTTCACCTGCTTTGGGTATCAGTCGCCTTACGGCTGCATGAAAGATGGTCGGGTAGTATTCTTTAAATTCAGTATTGTGTACCTCCCCAGCCGATTTGTCTATTTCCATCGTTTTCAAATCATCGTTCGTCCATTGCTTCGCTGTTTGTAGTGGGAAGTGAATGATCTTCCTGATCTCGTCTTCATTATTGTCTTTAACAGCTTGCTGAAAAGCAGTAAAGGCTATACGGAATTGCTGTTCGTCCGTAATTTTAGTGGCTGCACTATTACTTCGACTTTGTGATACCTGTGGGCGTGTCGAGGGGATCGTGTCTCCCGTTATTTTCTTTCCTACTTGCCCATTATCGCAGGATGTCAGCAAAGCCAATGTCAATACAACTCCATATGCCAGTGTAGCGCGCTTGCTTTTGTTCATATCAAAATCTTGGTATATAGATGAGACTCCGTTCCTCCATTCGCTTCAATATCACCGCAGATCCGCACTGAGCAGATACTGCCTCAGAATCGAATTTGCCATCCTTCACATATTTTCCTTTCGTGTACTGATTGGAATAGCTCCAGAGGTAAGGGGAGTTCATACTATGAAATTTAAAGTAGCCGAAGCCGTTATAGGCTTCTAGTTTACGCAGGATAAATGGCAGCTTCCAGCTACTTACTTTATCGAAACCCATTAGTTTCAGGGCATCTACAGCGCTTTCTTCAAATGTAAACGGTGGCTTATGCCCCACTTGTGGGCGATTTGCAGGTACCTGTACCGTATATCCCGTGAGTGGGTCCCCATTATGTAAATGTTTACTAAAACTGAAGCCGCATTCCAGGTAATGTACACAAGCAATGAAATACCATGGAATCCGACCGTTGGAGATAAACGACACATCACCTGGGAATTGGTTCACAAAGCCCAGTCCGAAAGGATTCGACTTTGAGGAGAACCCAAGCGAAAAATCTGGAAGTCCGCCAGGCTCTGGCTGGAAGGAAGGTTCCGGAGAAGTAGACAAGGGGTTGAGCCATTGTTGTGCATTTCCAGGAAATGCATTGAACAGCGGGCGACTTCTAAATAAAGACGAGCTACTGAAAGATCCTTGTTGTTCGAGCATGCCGCCAGCCTGTACCATCGTGGAGATATCGTCGTATCTTTTACGATTGGCGACCACTTTAGTATCTATGATTTTATCTACCTCTGCTACCTTTTCTTTTGTGATGGTACAGGTATCAAAAAGATGTTGGTACTCCACGTCCGAAGGCGAGGAAGGTACAGGCTTATGTTTAGCCTTCCCTTTGCCTTTTTGCTTGGGCTGTACAGTAGGTGATATGTGTTTCTTTTTCTTCATGTTGGCGTTAACAGGAATAACAGATGTACTGCCCGAAGGCAGTACACGCTGTGTGGATTAATTGATGTTCTGATAAGGAACGCATTAACTTCTGCCTGGCCAATCGTTCACATGTTCTGCATTACCCAATTTGAGGGTACGTGCAGAGATCACGAAACTCAGCGTCATGGGGTGGTTGCCCACCACGTTGATGCCTTCGTTGTATTGGATGATGTAGCTGTCAGTGAAGGTGAGTTCTTTCATTTTAGCATCTTCATCTGTTTTCTTGATGATGATTTTGCCGCTGAAAGGTTTATATTGATTATTCACCATAGACTCAATCACAGAAGTATCTTCAGTAGATTCTACTTCCACGTGAATAGTACCGCCGTATACGCCAGAAGAAGGACGACCTTTTGCGTCTACATCGCGGTTTAATGAGAAACTGCATTGCAGTACATCATATGTTTTTGAGCCTAATTGAATTTTTGCGTTAAATGCCATTGTATTCCGTTTTAAAATATTTCGAAAGTTGTTTGTATGCATGTATACACCATGCAGGCAAGCTGCAATGGGGTTTCATCATGCATTAAGATCAGGGGAGGAGTGGGGTTACGCCTTATCCCTGCCTGGCCAATCATTGATGTGCTCGGCATTACCGAGTTTCAATTTGCGAGCAGAGATGGTAAAGCGCAGTTTCATTGGATCTGATCCAACAACGCTGATACCTTCGGAATACTTGATGATGTAAGCATCTTCAAAAGATACTTCTTTCATTTTGGCATCTTCCTCAGATTTTTTAATGAGGACTTTACCAGCAATAGGTTTAAACTGATTGTTTACCATTGCTTCTACGATAGAGGTGTCTTCAGTGGATTCTATTTCCACGTCAATGGTACCACCATAAACGCCGGACGCCGGGCGGCCCTTGGCGTCAACATCCCTGTTCAGGGAATAGTTGCAACTGAGTACATCGTACTCCTTGCCTGCCATGTTTAATTTTGCATTGAATGCCATAATGATTAAAATTTATAGGTAACAAATAAAAAAACAATGGTTCGCCAAGCACAAAAAGGTGCAAGGAACGGGTCGAACAAAACTTCGTATGGTTACTTAATAAAACTGGTTCTTCTAATAAAACTGGGCTTTCTTCGGCACAAACAATTCTCTGCTGATGGTTCAGTTCTATTCGTAAAAATAAATAATTTTCTATTGATTAGGGCTTTCGTATAGGCATTTCATGCAGCGTTAACATACCATGTGTACTACATAAATTTCTCTCCGAAAGCGATCATTTTTGCGATCCATTTTTTCGCGTAATCATTCTCTGGTGAATGCACATACCCAATGGTACATGTTCTTACAGGCATGATCCGACAACGCTCTAATACCGTTCGTTTGATGGCGTGATAAGTAGGTGTCTTATTCAACTGCCATTCTTTCCAACTGGCTTCATCAAGGACGGACACGATGCGCGCAGATTTACCGGCATAACGTTGTCCTGGTGCAAACAGTCGGTCGAAAAAACCTGAGAGTTTGGCAGGAATGGAATCATGATCCACCGTACAGAACAGTACAATATGATTCGCCCATTTGACTTTCTCCGCGGCATCGAGCAGATCTGGTTCCAACGGAGTGATCTGGTTATTGAACTGTTTGTTGGGGAGGAATTTAAGGTCCATGATCGCTATCTCTTTCACTGTAGCGCCGACCTTTTCCGCTCCCTGCCTGTAGGCTTTCGCAAACTCGTGGGTAATTCCTGTCTTCTCTGTATCTCCGTGCAGCAGTAATAAATTCTTCATACTCTCCTAAAATAGGGCATTCAGAAGAAAAAATCAAGATGCTGGAGGTAGGCTTACTTCTGAGCTGCGTATTCCGTATTCCACGTGCGCTGTTCATCTTCTCCTTTATACCCATCCAGCTTCACAACAAAGCTTTTAGCAGGGAAATAAGGGGTAATATGAATATCCAGGTGGATACGATCTTTCTGTACGTCATCCTGTTCAAAACGAATTATTTTGAATCGTTCGATGAGGGCGTCTGGGCCTTGAATGCTGTCCAGGAACTTCACGATCTGCGCGCGCAGGTCATGTTCTGTTTTGGAGTTCCAGTTCTCAAAAGCACGACGGTTCAGGAAATCAAACAGCACTTTGGTGATATAGTCGAATACGCGTACAACAGAATATGTTTGTAGGCCGATATTATCGCCGTTGAAGAGGGTCTTCGCGGAGAATGCCATCACCTTACCGTATTCATTTACCATGGGTACCAGGCCGATACGTTCCAGTTGAGAAATTTCACTTTTCTTAAGATCGAAACGTACGCCGTCTGCTTCGTTCATGGCGCCATGTTTCTTACCCGCAGTCACCTGGCTCATTAAGGTGTAATACATTTTTCCTGCCAGCGATGCAGAACCCGGAACGTGCAGGTCATCTTCTTCGCCAGCCGCTTCCACTTTGCCGCGGCCTACCAACCAGTTACAAGTCATGATGACATTGGAACGATAGGCATCTCCGCCAGTAAGATTAGCAGAGGTAAACAAATCGATTACATCATCTGGTTGATCCAGATTAGCGAAGTCTGTTACCAGCATAGCCTTGTTGCTATGTGCAATTTTTGCCCACCTTTCTACTATTTTATTGGCGCCCAGATAACCTGGTATTACCAACAGGGAATAGTTGTCCCGCAGATCTAGGCGATCATAATTATGTTTGAGCTCTTCGGCCACATGCTCAATGAAACGAGGATTATCCAGGTCTGTGAGCTGCGACATAGAAGCATTTATAATATTCACATTGGTGAGTTTATCACTTTCTGTGTTCTTATAGAACTGATGTACCGTGCGGTAAGCCTGCTCCAGATTGCGGGTGGCTTCCAGCGCTTGCCCGATATTCTTTTGCAGTAGGGCTTCTGATTCTTCTGCACGGTGTTGGCTTTCATCTTTCAGTTCAGACACGGTTGCCTCTTTACTGAGAAGATCCTGCCAGAGTTGTATTTTTTTCAGGAGCTCTTTTCTTTCATTCACTTTATCCTGATCAGTGAGAAATATCTTTTTGCGCGCTTTACGCTCGGGGTTAAGGTTCTGCAATCCATCTACAATCGCTTCCAGAAAATCATATCCGCCCACTTTTACCAGTTTCTGCAAACTGTCTTCCAGGGACATGGGAGCTGCTGTCGAAGCTGCGTGCTGCAGTGCAGGGCGCTCTTGACGAGTATCCTGCATTCTTTCGTTTGATGATGACATGCGTTTGATTTTATAGCCACCAAACGGTGGTAAGGATTAATTCAGTTTTCAATCTATGGTTAAGTGCTGTCGGGTCCTATCGTAAACTATATATTCTGCTGCAATTCTTTTGCAAGGTTTTCCAATGCAGCGGCAAATGCCTGGCGGGTTTCTGGGTTTTCCAGTGTAGCCTTTAACGTTTTATTGGATTTAAGCTGCCGTATGATGTTCAGATACATTTCACTTTCCACATTCAGGTCTCGCAGTTGGTTGCTCTGCTGTATCATACTTTTTACGGAAAAATCACCCAGGTGATTAAAGTGTAATGTTTCATGAACAGTAGACCCGCCTTTCTGCTCGAAATCTACGCTCACTTTAGGTTTGAAGTGCTTAAATACTTCTTCTACAGTTTTTAGGCCTTCAACAATTTCTGGTTTAATGGGTTCCTGTTCGGTTAACTGCTGAACGAATAAAGTCTTGTTTGGAGAGATGTCAACAAACGCTTCTGACGTATCAATTCTTCGTTCATTTCCCCCGATTTCATAATTAAACATAATCGGTACTTTTTTTTGATGATAGATATTCAGTGTTATAAAACTAATGATTTTTCCGATGAACTCGGCACACCTAACTATTAATTTTTTAAACCTCGGTGATCTGCCAAACCAACTCTTCCATTCCATCCTTTAATAATAGTGCGATCTTTTTTCCAGGAGATACCTCCCCTGAGATGATTTGTCTGGATATAGGTCTTCTCAACTGATTCCTGATGACACCCGAAATCTGTCTTGCGCCATAGCGCGGTGTAAACCCACTGAGGGCAAGCATCTTCTTCGCCTCGTCTGATATCTCTAAGGTGATGTGTTGTTTCTGTAACGCCTCGAGTAGACTCTTTAATTGTATATCGAAAATTTTTATTACGTTCTCTTCTGTGATTGGACCAAAAGGTACGATCTCGGATAAACGCGCTAAAAACTCTGGCCTGAAATGTCGCGTCATCAATTCCATTAATTGATTCGACTGCGGCATTTTCGCATTGTTGAATTGCTCCGTGATCCAGTCACTACCAATATTTGATGTGAACAATATCAACGCATTGGAGAAGTCGCCTTCCTTTCCCAATCTGTCATGTATCAGTCCTTCATCCATTATCTGGAGGAAGATATCAAATACAGATGGGTGGGCCTTTTCAATTTCATCGAACAGCAACACGGTATATGGTTGCTGTCGAATCTTATTTACAAGTAATCCTCCTTCCTCATATCCCACATAACCCGGAGGCGCACCGTATAATAATGCTGCAGAGTGCTCCTCCTTGAATTCACTCATGTCAAAACGGATCATGGCCTTTTCATCATTGAACAAGAATTCAGCGATTGATTTAGCTAATTCCGTTTTACCTGTACCCGTAGGGCCCAGTAAAAAGAAGGATCCTATAGGTTGTCCCTTTTTGCCCAGCCCACTGCGCGATTCCAATATCGCTGCAGAAAGGGCTTTCAACGCATGATCCTGGCCTACCACTCTTTGTTTGAGCTGAGCCTCCATGTTCATCAATTTCTCCCGTTCCTGCGTCTGTATTTTGCCAATAGGAATACCTGTTTTAAATGCAATCACCGCAGCGACATCCTGCTTTCCTGTCTCCTCTATTTTTTCTTTCGCAAGATTACTCAACTTATCAAGTGTGTCTTTTAGATAGGAGTACAGACCTTCTTCGCCTTCTGGTGCCTCCGCATCCAGGCGGCCAAGCAATACAGGACTGAGCTTACGTCGCAGGCTAATGAGCGTATCTTTAGGTGATAGCTGTAATGCTTCCTGTAACTGCTGCAACTCTCTTTCTGATGTATCGTTCATCATACGGATGGCAGCCATCGTTCTATCTAACAAATCGAACGCCGCATCGGGCAGCCGCCTGTCTTTCATATATCGCTTGGCTAGGCGTACACATTCTTCTACCGTTCCTTGCTGCACTTTCAGCTCATGATGCGCTTCATATCGTTCGAGCTGACATTGCAGCATTTTTACCGCAGTATCAATATCTGGCTCTGAAACTTGTACCACTTCGAACCGGCGACTGAAAGCCTTTTCCGGTTCTATTATCTTCCTATATTCTTCTATGGTAGTAGCACCTATAACGGTGATCTCTCCACGCGCCAATTCCGGTTTCAATAAATTACCTGCCCCAGAACCAATGGAGCCTTTCGAATCAAGCAAGGCATGTATCTCATCTATAAACAAAATCACCTTACCGGATTGCTTAAGCTCCGCAATGATCTTCTTCAAACGATCTTCTATTTCCCCTTTATAGGATGCGCCAGCGATAAGGGCCCCCGTATCCAGTTCCAAGATCTTTGCAGTCTTCAAAGCGCCTGGCACTTCCCCCTTCACAATCTGTTGCGCAAGTCCATCAATAAGTGCAGTTTTCCCCACACCAGCATCGCCCGTAATGATGACATTCGGTTTTGACCGCCGACATAGTACCTCCATGACCATACGTAATTCCATATCTCGGCCTATGATGGGATCTATCTTTCCTTCACTTGCCTGCGCAGTACGGTCTATACAATATCTCGACAAAGCCCCTGTGCTTTTCTTCTCCCCAACAACGGTATCTTCTTCATTTATGGATTGATGGATGGTTTGGTCATTGAGATATACCTCGAGCAGCTCCCTTTCTTTTACTGGGAAAGATCTCATCTGCTCAGCAGGGAAACCAATATTCGGTTTGGAAAGTGCGGTGAGTACGCAAACGGGTGTAATCAAATCAAGACCCATCTTCAAACGTACGTCATCCGCTTCTTCGAATACCAATGCTACTTCCGGTGTGCTTTTTACATCTGGATGCAATTGCTTCGCATTGGGAAATTCATCCATGCGTATTTCCGCCCATTCCTGCAAGTATCCGGGATCCTTATCCAATGCGGTCAACATGGGCCGTAAACCGGTTTCTTTGTGCATCAGGCCTGCCAGCAGATGCGGCGGGCCATAACTGGCGTGATGCCGTTCCTTTGCTAAGGACTCGGCCACATGCACGGCATGCTTCACGGATTCAGAGAGATTGAGCATGTTCATAACTTCCAGTCGCTTTGCGAAATGTAGAAATAAGGTTTGCCGTTAGAGCTGAAATAATCGGCCGTTTGTAACTGTTTCTTCACTACTTCATTACACTTGCGTAAATAAGTAATGAATTTCTCGAAGTCCTGTTCATTCATACCCCGTTTCAGATCACTTACAGAATAACGGTTAAATGGCTCAAGGTCCTGTGGCATACCTGTTACCTTTTCAAGATATACCGGGAGCTTCATCCCACGAATGGCGGACTTGCTATGCATATCTTTCCACTGGCTCCGACCATACGAGATATAGGTATTCACCAGTTTACGACGGAAATCTTTGCGATCTTGCTGGAGATTATCGCCCGCCAGGCGTGATAGGAGATCAGACAATTGCAGTACCTCATCTTGGCTGAGGAGTATCTGGTATTCCATTGGAGAATTCTTGTCCACCAGTGGATCTTTCGTCTCCATATCAAAATAATACTTAAATGCATTATGTGGCAACTGCTCTCCGAGGTTATTCGGTAATACAATTTTTCCTGTATTGATCGAAGCCATCACCGGTAGCGTGATCTTTTCCTTTAACCGTCCAGAAATCATAAATACGCTATCCAGCGATTTGATGATCTGCTTATTATCGGTGTATACTTCACCAAGAAAGCGATTCAATGCCATCATCATTTCACGGTTTGTTTTTACCGCACCTCGTCCTGGGAAAACGATGGCGCCTGGTATCAGGCTTCCATCTGGATAGTTCAGGTAATAAGATACAGAATCCGTGTAGGCGGTATTGAATTGTTGTGTTACTGCCAGGCCTTCTCCTTTCACCATGCGGAGTTTCTTCTGATCGGCCTGCAATTGTGCGGCCCTTTCCAGCAGTTGTCTTGATTGTAATACGAAATTATTGAACGATGGATCGAACTTGTTATACACTTGAAATACGAGCATCCTGGCATCTACTTCTGCGAGTCCGCGAACTAACTGATCTTCAGATGGGCCGTTTGCATTCTTAACATTATTCCCGGTGCTACCAGCTACGATAATGATATTCGTTTGCATCGGGTAATGCTTCAGGATTTTCACCGCTTCGAGTAGCCCTTCATAGTAAGGCTGATCATAAACTAATCCATTACAACGTTGCGTGATGCTAGCTTGTTTATTGATGAAATCCACCAAACGGCTGAAGTTATCCGTAGGCTCAAAAACATTCATTCCCCGCGCCTGTACGCAACCCTCATTGCCGCGGTACACAACGGCGCCGAAACGGTAATTATAATTGGCGTATCCTTTCTTTCCAAACACATCTTCGAAATTCTGGATGGTATTGGTAATGCCTGGAAGATAATCACGCATAGCACTGCCGCCATCTACCACAAAGACCACATTCACATGGTTACCAAATCTGCGTAAATGGAGGTAATTATTGTAATCGATGCGGGAACCTTTGATGTTGATAACCGTATTGGAAGATTTGTCGAACACATTGCCGGCTACTGCTGACTTATACGGCATATTCAGCCCGAGGCCGCGTTGCTGTACCACAGGTACTGTGCGGAATACCGGGTTTCCTGGCTCCAGCAACGGATCATACTCAAAATTGCCGCCATCTGGTGAAACAGGTTTTAAGTGTTCTCTGAAATATCTTGCTGCAATGGAATCCTCATCGAATGATTTTGTTTTACCTGTTCCCACGTATAGGCGACTGCCCCAGAGATGTACTACATCGGCAGATACCCATCCCGCGGTATTGGCTGCGGCGCCGTCGGCCGTAAGCTGACTGGCATGGCCAACAAGGGCTTTCTTGCCATCTTCCGAAAACTTATAGATATAAATGAGATCATTCAGCTTCAATTTCTCCGCTGCTGGCGTTTGTAATTCAGGCGAGTTATATACAATAATAGAATCGTGTACGAAATAGTATTTGGGTTGCATGATAGGACCCGCGCCGCTGATGATTCCCACCGCCTTGTAAGGGAAGCGGGTACGTTCATCTACGAGGGCTTTTTGCCACATCAGCACTTTACTGCGAAGGATCCAGCCATAACTGACTGCTTTTCGTTTATCCCCTATGCGTGAGCCTTTCTTCAGGATGGAAGGGTCATACTTTACTAATCGTAAGTATCCGCTTCTCTCATCACTAACGAAAAAGGGTTGCATGAAATTGAGCTTCTTGAAAACAAGGGTGCCACCTGGAGTAGTAGTGGTGTAATTTCCTTCGCTATCGGAGAATACAATCCAGGCACCGGCATCAGTTTTACCGGAAGGGTCTTTAGTTTGCGGTGTTGGGTACCTGAAGTTGACAGGCATCTTCTCTATACGTTTACCCGAATAAAACTGGGCTTCCGCATGGAAACAAAACAATGTGGCGATTAACAATACGAGAACTCTCATCTGCTTTAACAAGATATGATTAGCAATTACTTTTCTGTTCTATGTTGCTGCACATTTACCATACTTACACATTTCTTAGGAGACATAGTCAAACCTACTTCATCTATCACGATATTCTTACTGAATGTAAGCCCAATGCAATAGGAGTAGAAGTCTGTCTTTTTGTTCCCGGTTTCATCTGCTGCCTGTGCGGAAGTCTTTTCACCATTGCAGAGATATTTCTTCACGAGATAATAATAATGCTGGTTGAAATTCTTTCCGCCGGCAATGGCCTGTAAATGCAGTTTGAAATCATTTTTCATGGCTTCACCACCTGCGCCTGGATCAATCATTTCTAAGTCGTCGAATGCAGTGATATTGAGCGTATAAAATACCGGTGCGGCACTTTTATCCGTTTTGAGTATCACATTATATCTACCTGGACTACGATACGTGTAAAAAGCGGTACGGCCTTTCGCATCTACACGGCCAGTTTCTCCGAAGCTCCACTCAAAGATGTTGGCATCTCCTTCGGCTTCCAGGCGTAGTTGCTCACCAACGGTACCGGCTGTAGGGCCAGTGATGCGCATACTATCGATTGTCACCACAGGTACAGTATCCTTCACTATTACTGCAAATTGCTGTTGCATTTTTCCATCTACTGTAAGTCGGACAAGGTAAGTGCCGGCTGTACGGAATTTGTAAAAACCGCTTTGTTCCTTTGTTTTATTACCATCGCCAAACTCCCACTGCCATTGCTTTGCGCCAGGCGTATTGTCTGTATATACTAGGCTCTCGTTGAGGAAAATCTCGCTTTTCAGTAGATGTGCGTTTATTTCACGATTACTGAAGAGGAGTTTTATCAACAGGAATACTACTGCTAGTACAAGTACAGCTACAACAATGTATATGTAGATACGGCTACTATTGCCGGTTTTAACTGATTTATTTTTAGTTGTACTTTCCACTAGTTCCTGCTTTGGTTGATAATCGCCTCCTGTATACCGCGTTTAGAGAGTTTGCAGCGGTCTAGGTCGCTGTTGAGTTTCTCTATGTTACGGTAATTCCCACGCAGCTCTTTTTTGTCGTAGAACATTACTTCGAGTAGTTGTGCTTCTTGAAGGAATGCTTTGTAGCGTACGTCGTAAGACTTGCGCTGATAGGCTGCCTTGATACTACCGATGGCATTCAGGATATCCGATTCCAGAAAGAGCGCTTGCACAGAGGGGTCAAAGTCCATGATCTTCTTATAGGTAGAATCCACTGCCGGGCGCATTTCTGCCGCCACCGACTCGAATTGTTTTTCCGAAGTGATTTTCTGCGCCAGCTTATCTTTCATGGCGCTATTGCCAACATCACTGCCGGAAAACAACAGCCATGCGAGGAGTACAATGGTGAAGAGACTAAGCAATAGCAGGAATACGAACTGCTCTTGCCGCTCTTTAATGCTAAGATGCGCCATATGATCTAACGTCTAATATCCGTTTAACTTTTTCATCGCCTTTTTGGTGGAGGTACCGCAAGCATCCAATTGTTCACGTAGACTTTCCATCTGAAAGCGGGTTTGTGACAGGGAATCTTTCAAGCTGGCCAATACCATTACATTCTTGGTCATCTTACCATACAGTTCATAGCTCGGGACCACTTCTAGCTGTTTACGCTCATCCAATAATCCACGGACACGATTATTATCTGACTGTACGCCGTTAATAAGCAATGCCTGATTGCTGAGCTCTTGCGCATCAGCATTGACATATTGCGCAAGGGACCTGAACTTCAGCAGCACATTGTCGAATCGAGTGGTCACTTCCTCCCGGTAGTAGGCCAGTTGATCATAGGAACGCGACTGCTCTCCCAGCAATTGCAGTTCATGCCTGCTGGTAAAGAAAAAGCATGCAACACCAACTAAGACAAACAGAATCAGAATAACGAAATGAATGATGAATTTAAAATAGGCTCTATTCAATTCGTGTAAATTGATCGGCTTCATTTGTTATGGCTCCACTTTAAGGATCGGTTCAACAATATGGTTTATACAGTATGGTTACACCAAAGCAACAGGGTTAAATGTTGCCGTGATTATGCGTTTTGTCGGGCTAAAAACGTATCATCTAATATTCATATATCACATAATCACGGGTCGAATATACTTACAAATACCATATGAAAAAATGTTTTTTATTGATTTTTTTTTAGTTTTATGATAAGTTAATATGTTAACCAATGGCCATTTCTTATTATAAAAAACCTTTTGATTTCTCTCGTATATTTTCTAATAATCCGCTGGAAAGCTGTGATAACGGGGCTTCCATCGCCCAACACATCGAACTGATTATCTTTACCCGTTTTGGAGAACACCGCTTTGATCCCGACTTCGGCTGCGAAGTGTGGGAACTGGACTTTCAATTGATAGTAAATCAATCCATGTGGGAAGATCGCATGTGCCAATCATTGTCGCAGGCTATAACCCGCCAGGAACAACGTTTGTACGGGATTGACTGCGAAATTAGGATCACTGACGTTGAGAAAGTTTTTCCACTGCGGAGAATAACGGAGATCAAAAAACGTGTAGACATTATTGTGAGTGGTAAATTGACAACAACAGGGGAGAACTATGTTTTTAACACTGCCTTGTTTCTCAGTCCATTATCTTCTGAATAAACCACTTTCATTGGTAGAATATTTTTTATGCAGTATCCATTACATTATAACTCCAAAGATAATATCCGTGCGCGCCTGATGCAGACGGCGGCAGACTTCTGGGGAATCCGCTCTACAACTGATTTAGATCCGCTTGTTCGCCTGCTGATAGAAGCCCTCTCCGGCGAATTATATAACCTCGCCAACGATCTTAAAAATACAGAAAGTAGGTTACTCAATAAACTGGCTGCCTTGTTAACACCAGACCTACTGACTGCGGCATTGCCCGCCCATGCATTGATGCAGGCAATCCCGTTGGAAGAAAGCGAACTCCTGCGAGAAGACCGTCACTTTGTATATAGTCCGAAAAAAGAAAGTGGCACTCAGGAAATTTTCTTCTCTCCAGCAATGCCAGTGCAGATCTACGATGCCCGCATCGCTTACATGGCAACAGGATCTCATCTTTATATGAATGATCCTCAACGTGGGAGAATGTTGGTAGGAGCAGGGAAACATCTTCCATTACAAACACTCTGGTTAGGACTTCGTATCAATGATCAATTGTCTGATCTAGATAATTTTACACTTTATTTCAATTGGCCGCACTTTGGGTTCGATAATGAATGGTACCAGTTGCTCGCACTTTGCACCGGAAAGATCAACGGCCAGGAAATTCAATTGCAACACGGCTTTCCATCTCGCCCTTCCAAAGGAAATGAGAATATCCTGCAACAGACATTAGCCTTTGACGTGATGCCAGTCATTACCCGAGATGTTATACATTATTATGATCCTCACTTCCTACATTTTTCTATCCGACCTCATGCATATGATAAAATGACCTACCCAGCGGTTTTCCATTCCGCTTTCGACGAACGTACCCTCCATAATATGCAGGAGCAGTTATTATGGCTGGAAATCAAGTTCCCGCCTGCCATTCAGTTGGATAACGTGGAAGTATACACGAATGCTATACCAGTAATGAACCGGCGATTACATCAGATCACCCATCGATTTAAAGGTATTGGTAATATCATCCCAGTGAAACCTGGCGTGCAGGAGTTCTTCCTCAGCGTCCATCAACTGAGCGACAGCCAGGGGAAACAATATTTTCCCGTTTCTTATAATAATGGTCAGGAAAACGAGCAAGATTCCTATTCTGTTCGACTAGGTGGCGCCGAACGCTTTGATAGTCGCAATGCCCGCGAAATCATCAATTACTTATTTGAATTGCTGCGCGATGAAAGTGCTGCGTTTTCAGCCTATGGGTATGATTTCCTCAACGATATTCTAAAGAATCTCCAGCAAAACTTAGCACTGGTAGAACAGAAGGCGCGCAAATCATTGCATGCACTGACGGAATCTACTCGCTACGTGATCGTAAAACCCTCTTCTCCAACCGAGACGATGCATCTTTCCTACTGGACCACACAGTATGATGTAGCGCATCAATTACGCAGTGGGATGCTCTTAACGCAGTTTGAAGGATCTGGTACTCGCGCGGACTCATTGGTGCTGCTTACAAAACCCGCTGGTGGCAGGCAGGCAGCCGACCGTGGTAACTTACTACAAGCCTACAAATATGGGCTAATGACGCGAGACCGTATTGTAACGGAAGATGATATACGAAATTTTTGTCGCCATGAATTGGGTGGACGTATTGCAGAAATAAAGGTGCAACGTGGAGTGATGGTATCGCCGCATCCCAAAGAAGGATTAAAGAAAACGACAGATATACTCATCAAACCTGCACAACCATTCGAACAAACGGAATGGGAGTTTACGCAACAATCGCTGTTACGTAAACTGGAATCACGTAGCGGATTACTGGTGACGTATAGAGTGATGTTGGCCTGATCATTTAATCCAGTAAGCTCCAGGAATTGCGCGCCCTCGTTTGTTCGATGGTGCGTTGTTCTGCTACTACTATGTTTTCCCTACGCTGACCGATGAATTCAAGGCTGCTCAGTTTATTCCATAATGCAGATAATACCTGTATGCAGTCCTGCACTTGTTGCATAGACTGGCGGATATTGTAATGGTCATAGACGATATCTACCGTTTTGGAGAGGAGGTCTTCGAAATTACCAGGAGTGACGTCTTTCCACTCATAAAAATATTTCAACATCTCTTCTTTGTCACGGGAACCTGGATAATTCAACCCTGTATAAAAAATATGTGCGAGATTAGAAAATACACCTATCATGACCACCGGTGGTTGTTGGTGTACCATGTTTCGATAAGAGAAGAAGGTCTGGGAGATGTAGTCCAGCATCCGTTCGCACAGGGCTTTTATGTTCTTGGCAAGATCCGTGCTTTGATCGCGGGCTGTCACTTTTTCGATGATGCGGAAACTGCTCATCTGTATATCATTCAACAGTATGCTCAATTGCTCATAATACCGTATTAATGCTGGATGGCTAACAATGGCGGTGCTAGGAGGAATATATTGATCATTGACAGACACGCGTCCGTTTTTACGAACCAGTTGACCAATCACCAAATGATGCAGGCTCATATCTGAGGCCGTTACCTGTTCTGCAGGTAGTACCACGAGTTCTACTCCGTTCAAGACATGTGGATGCCGGGGCGGTGTTTCCATGGGATCGGGTGCGCCCGCGGGGATGCGTTCATATGGATTTACACTGAGTACTACGCTATAATAATTCACCTGGTTTTCATCTTGGGGCTCTTCTTCTGCGAAAGAGTAGGAGCGCACCAATTGTTCCGCATAGGCTTCTGGTAGGATATGAATACGCACCCCACCAGCAGTAATGGCATTGCATTGACGCAGGCGGATTTCTACCTGACGGGTGACGCGCTCATTTATTTCGAAATCACAACTGAGTCGCTGACCGCGGAAAGGTGGCAGCAATCCGAAATCATAGTTATGTAAAAACAGGGAAGTGGTATCACGTATGGCATCAGTAAAGTGGTCTTCTGTTTCCATGAAGTGGCGGCGGGAGATCTTCATCCCGTCTATCCAATTGACAGCAGCGTGTTTGCGAGGAAATAACATAAGAATCTTTTAATTGATCACAAAATGACAACCCTGTCTTCGCCTCCAGCTTCTTGTTGCAGTCGGGTTACTCTGCGCGCAAAAATGATATGCTTTTCATTTACCTGGTTTTGTGCAATGCTTTCAGCAGGATCGATGAATTGCTTACGGGAGAAGAAACTTGGCTTGAGATAGAAGATCCAGCCGTAAGGTTCTTCGCCTGCGGCAAAGTGGATGCCATTCCGTGGGAACTTAATATTATAGTCGTCTATGAATTTCTTGAACCATACGCCAAAGTTCATTTCTGGTGGCGCTTTTACTTTTACTTTCAGCGGGGAAGGATCATTGACGGCTTTGAAAACCTCCACCTCCAGGACTTTCAGTTTGTCAATATCCACATCAAACATATCGAGTGGCTGTGTACCATGAGGATAATACCATACTGTATAAATTTCCGATGGAATACTGATCATGGCCATGTATGTCCACCAGAAGAGCAGCGGCACCATAAATACCAACACAGATGTAGCTGCGAGCCAGCCATATTCCAAATCATTCAGGCGGTTGAAAATCAGCTTATATAGATAGAAGCCAAGCAACATACTGATAACGCCCATCAGTATGGTCATTCCTTTTTTAGTTTCCAGTGCAGCCGGATTATGACGTGCCAGCAGGAATACCGCCAGGATACCAAACAAAAGGTAACTTAACTGCGATAGGAGGTACCCCCAGGGCATGAAATACAAGCCTAGTAAGCTAAATAGACCAGGTATGGCCAGCACGATACTAGTGAGTAATATAGTAACGATGAGCTTACGACTGCTCATCAGACGGTTCTTCTTATTTACAATGAGCATTACAGCCCCCATAATGGCGGCCACGAGCGGAAAGAAAATATAACTTACAAAGACAGACTTTACATCCATAATTTACGATATGGTCAACGGCGGTTAATCTAATTTTTCACAGGCAAGGGTCAAAATTTTAGGGTTTTGCCTGATTTTTGTGCTAATTTAAGGACTACAAATTAAAGAGAATAATTAATTTATGGAGGACTCCCCATCATTTAACGTCAACAATTTCCATACCGATTACAAGGCAGCCGTACTGGCGGCGGAGTTAGTGGAAGCCGGATTTGATTTCAATCGTTTATTTATATGGCCGTCAGGCAGCAACAGGCGCAATTTTGCGAAAGATGTACTGAGTGTGGAGTGGTATGCCCCTGATGGTGGATACAAGGATTATCTTTGTATTAAGAGTAGTAGAGAAGGGATGTATGATATGTTGCCCGAAGGAATTTTCCATACGGCTGTTCCTTATTCCTCTACTAGAAGTACCGAAGAGCTGATTGATCAGATAAAACTACATAAAGAGCAGGAAAAGCATGCGCGCAAATTCTTTCTCCCCCTGGAAGCGGAAATAAATCAATTCCGCGTACTCATCGAACTATACGAAAACAAAATCGATAAGAAGAATATCTACAACGACCTGGTAGAAATATTCCGACCAGGCTGGGAAATATTTGAATTATTAGACCAACAACAAGCAAATATATTCTTACATCTTATACCAACACTACACGATGCAAAAGGCAACCTGGAAAAGCTAGAGCAAGTATTGGGATTGATGTTGCAAATGCCAGTTAGTGTGAAAGTAACCAATGGACAAGTAAGAACTGCTGCTGTAGATAGCATCCTGGGTGAAAGTAGACTTGGTATTGACTTGGTAGCCGGAAATGCCTTCCTGGAAGGAGATAACGAGGTATTGATACAAGTGGGGCCAATATCTCCTACAGCGGTCATTCACTTAATGCCTGGTGAACGGCTGGAACAAATAGTGCGGTGGTTGGTCAGTTATTTTGTTCCTGCAGATATGGAAGTGCGTCTAGAAACGGAGATTTCAGAAAAACGGATGCAGTTGGAGGAAAGCGTGTTGGGCTATACTGCATTTATCTAAACGCTTCTAACTGCCGTCCATGCCCATCGGGCATGGGACGACGAAAGAAATAAAAAATCCACCTTACTTTTTCTTCTTAGACCAAATCTTTTTGGTTAATTCGAAAAAGTCTATTATTGGTTGCTGAGTACAAATATCTGCATAGTCATACCAATACTCATACGCCTCATGCCGCGAGCCCAGAACGATATCTTCCGATAAGAAACCTGCTGGAGGGGTATGTCTTTTTTTAACAATCTCCGCAGGTAAATATGGGTTGACTGCAATCGCATCTGTTAACAATTGTTCTGCGCTTTTTTGCTTTCCATCCAAAACGGCCAACAATAATTTTCCATATGAAAATTCGATGGAATGTTCATGCGGATAGGTATTTAATAGTGTTTTTGCAGCACTATAATCCCTTAGTGCAAAGAGACATTCCAGCTTCAAGTGCCTGGCTCCTTGGTTATCCGTTGGATTTAATTGAAGCATTTCATTAAACACTTCAATAGCTCTGTCAAATTCATCATTAAATTGCAGCTCTAGACCCCATAAATGGCATGCCCTCAGATATGGCCTGTTATTAGTCACATACCAGGAAAGCCGAGCGTTTTTTACCTTGAATTCTTTTGGAAAGCACTCTTTGCCTAGTCTGTATGACTTTTCAGCGACCAGATAGCTCTCAAACTCCTTTTCCTGGTTCCTAAAAGCGACAGACAAATGGTTGTAAGCATCCAGGTGATAGGGGTGCTCCTTTATGATTTGCTTTAGAATTAATTCAGAAAAAACATCATTTGTATCCAGCATCCCAATGGCGGCGGTATACTGTTCCAATGTTTTATCATTGTAAAAGTCTTGTGGATGAATGAATTCCCATTCATTCTCCATGGATTTCTCAACTCGTGGTTTAAGGACCATAACGATATTGGTAATTTTGTAACAAGATAGGGAACTTAAGTATGGAAACATGAACATATTGTCATATTTTTCCGCCCATGAATATGCATTTGTTTGAAAAACTGCAGCGCGACGGAAGTTTATCCCCAGCTTCCGCGGAAAAAATACATAGTGCCGCTGCAACAAAATTGTTTAGCCTCCACTGGGAACTGAAGACCATTCTTTACCTGGGCGTATTGTTGTTGAGCGGCGGTTTGGGAATCCTCGTGTATAAGAACATCGATACAATAGGCCACCAGGTGATATTGGCTGCCATCGCTGCCGCCTGTGCGGGATGCTTCTATTATTGTTTTAGACACAGAAATCCTTTCTCATGGCAAAAAGTGGCATCTCCTACACCGTTCTTTGACTATATCTTATTACTGGGCTGCTTGCTTTTTGTAACCTTTATTACCTATCTCCAAGGGGCCTACGCTGTATTTGCCCACCATTATGGAACGGCTACCTTCATCCCCTTAGTAGTGCTCTTATTCAGTGCTTATTACTTCGATCATATAGGCGTCCTGAGCTTGGCTATTACAAACTTTGCCGCATGGCTGGGCGTGAATGTTTCGCCCTATGCTTTGATCAACGGCTTCTCTTTAGAAGATACGCATCTCATCAATACCGGTGTCTTGCTTGGCATAGGTCTGATCCTTGCAGATTTCCTGAGCAACCATTATAATAAGAAAGCACACTTCGGGTTTACTTACCGCAACTTCGGTACGCATGTATTCATGGTTGCTTGTCTGGCTGGGATGTTTAGCAGTCGTACAGGATCTATGGGAGACAACAAGTACTTGTTCTGGTTCATGTTATTGGCAATAGGCTGCTGGTGGTTTCTCAAAGAAGCTTTCAGGCATAATAGCTTTTATTTCCTGCTCATCGTCTCACTCTACGCTTATATCGGACTGAGTTACGTCGTGCTTCGCCTGCTTTTCCAAGGAGATAATTTGGAAGGGATTTATGCAGGCTTTCTCTATTTTATCATCTCCGCCGTTGGGCTGATCATCTTCCTTGTAAAAGCCAATAAAAAGATCAAAAATGCTAGCGTATAATAAAACACAGTTGGATAATCTTGAGATTATCACAGCTACCGAAAAAGCTTTCAAACAGCAATACATCACCGGGGAGGAAAGGGATAGCATTGTCGCGGCGCATCCGGTGAACTTATATACACCGAATATATTCCTGCGCGTAGGCATCTTCATCCTTACCACGATCATTGCTGCATTTTCACTGGGATTACTATCCCTGATGTTGCTCCATGGGGGATCGGAAGAGATATACAGAGGGTTACTGATTATCTTTGGTATCCTATGTTATGGTGCCGCTGAATGGTTGATAAAAGAAAAGCATCACTATAAGTCCGGTGCAGACGATGCGCTCATTTACTTTAGTAGCATCTGCATTTTCTGCGGCATTACGTTGATGAATCATTATATTTTATCGGACCGTATAATGGCGCTTATTATTGTGATACTCGGCACTTACTTTACTCTTCGTTTTGCCGACATGATCGCCACAGCGGCTGCTTTCGTAGGAGTCATGTATCTGTTGTTCAGCTATCTTCATAATCCTTGGATAATGATGGTGGCATCGCTAGGTATCTATCTGCTCGTTATCAAGCTGAAAAATAAATACTATGCAAATAATAGTATTGTCTTACAAGCCCTTTCTCTACTCACCTTATATGCCGCGGGGAACTATTTCATCGTGAGGGAAGTGACAGAGCAAAATCAGCAAATCTTCTGGGTCAGCACTGTATTGATACCGCTTATTTACCTCTTCTTGGGTATCTATAAAAAAGACAGAACCCTGCTCCGTATTGGACTTATCCTCATCGCTGCGATGGTATTTACAATCAGGTATTATCACAGCATTGCGCCACTGGAAGTGGCGATGACCTTTGCCGGTGCAGGTATGATATTGATCGCGTATATGCTTCTACGTTACCTGAAAACGCCAAAGAATGGCTTTACTTCGGAAGAAATAGATGATGAACAAACAGGTGCTATACAATTAGAATCTTTAATTATTGCCCAGACATTTCACAAAACTGGAGCCCCAGAAAAAGATCATTTCGATTTCGGTGGCGGTTCTGGTGGTGGGGGAGGAGCGACGGGAGATTATTAAGGACATTCCAATATTTACCTAAGAAAAATTTTAAATAAAAATGACAAGGGCACTGAGTACGTCGGTGCCTTTGTCATTTTCTTTGAATCGCTATCCTAGCAAGTTCTTTCTTCAGTAAATGAATACCTTTGCTCCTTCCTTGTTCTGTAGATTGATCAATTAGAGAAAATATGAAGAAAGACCCTCAGTACATTTTTTTAAAAAGCATATTCGGGATCAGTAGTGTTCTTATTTTGGGTATTACATTATATCTCAGGGCAGGATTAAATAAGGATGAAATTCAAAAGATTACTGGTAGAATAGCCTATCTGGAAAAAACTTATGGTAGCTATCCTCTTGCTAGAGAGATGGGGAAATGCCGTTATATCAAGCTTGACAATTATGCTGATGTGTTTGAAATTTTTATAGGGAAAGATAGAGGGGACTTTACACCGGATCTTGAAAAGATGGATAGTCTCAGAGCCGGGGATGAAATCACGATTTATTTTGATAACCAGGTGGGGCCTCAAGATAATAATATCAATGCCGCGGTGAGGTTTATAGATAAAGGTAATGAAGTGGTGTTTATCAGAGGAACCTGGATGAAAGCAATTGCTGGCGCAGTTCTAGGAATCGCTATGATTGCGTTGATGCTGGTATGCATACTTAAAGTAAAAGGAAAATTAGTATAAGATGCTTTAGAAGTTCTGTGAAGAAGGGTAGATAGTAGGTATCCTTTGTCGGAATTTGGATAATAGAATAAAAAAAACGCATCAATATCGTGATACGTTTTATTATTCTATTACAGCCTTACTCAACATTTCTATAAAAGGTAGTGCCCCCTTGTAATCTAGACTATCATATTCCAACCCAAGCAACCGTATGTTGCTATAGTATTCCTGATGATGTAAATAATAATACTTCTCTGATTGTACAAACCACGCCTTCGGCCCCAAATGCTGCGCAAGAAACCATTTTTCGAGCAACCTGCCACTTCTACCATTGCCATCATTCCATGGGTGTATTTTTACAAATACAAGGTGAATCATGCTAGCAAAATAAAATACAGCCTGTATATCTAATGGCTGTTTCAAGAGTGTCTCAATATCGTTATATAACTTTCCCATTTCTGTATTCACAATAAATGGAGAAGCAGCTACATACTCGATTCTACCATCTTCGGTAGTAACATACATATTTTGATTTCTGAAACGTCCTTGCCAGTTTTTAGATACAATATGCTTAGCCAGAATTCCATGTACTTTTGAAATATTATCCTTAGTAGGAGGATGGTCTTTGGCAAATTGATAAGCAAGATATAAGTCGTCAATCTTTCTGGTATAGTCTGGTTGAAATGCAATACCAAACCTTTTATGTTTAATGTAAGAATCTAATTCAATAGGTTCCCCTTCAATTTTACTGGAGTAGACGGATGCGACTGAAGTGTAAAAACTGAAATCTGCATTGGATAATTCAGCATCCTCCAACTTTGAAAATGCTGTAGTGAGCGATCCTTCACCAACCTTATCCCTGAAGTTCTTCAACAGGTCATCATTTAATATTTGAAGCTGGTAAGTACTCATAATTATGCAAAGAATGGTTAAGGAAAACGGGTCTCTGTAAGAGTAGAAATATACAGATTAAATAACAAACAAAAAAGGCACCGCTCTCGCGATGCCTTTTTAAATCATTCCAGAACGCCAGTTCTGATCTGTACCCCAGATGGGAGTTGAACCCACACTCGCATTGCTGCGAACGGGATTTTAAGTCCCGCGTGTCTACCAATTCCACCACCAGGGTATCAAGGTGTTAAACCTTAGAGCGGAAGACCGGGCTCGAACCGGCCACCCCGACCTTGGCAAGGTCGTGCTCTACCAAATGAGCTACTTCCGCTTATCTTTTAAGAACTTTCCCAAGAGCCTTACCCAGTGTGGGTTTTTTCGTTGGGATTGCAAAGATAGGAATCTTTTTGAATTTACAAATTTTTTTTCAAATGATTCAAAGAAATTTATGCATTAAGGATTAAAAGTATAATTATACTTTACCATCCCCAACAGCTCTTTCCCTTTACCATAGCAGCTTTCCCGGTCAGGAAGGCCGTTCCCCTGGTAACTGTATTCCCATACAGTATAACTGGAATTAGCAGTATTAATGGACGTCATTTTCTTCAATTGCTTCCCTTCATACTCAAACATATAGTCCGGCAACATACGTTTCTTCGCTGCATTATAACTGTATATGTCCGTTAATTGACCATCCTGGTCATAGTTGTAATAGGTGCGTTTACCCACTGCCGGCTGCTCCTCCACTACACGTCCTTGCTCATCTGTCTTGAACTTCACTACCAATGAATCATTACTAACACTCTTTTTCCGTACCATCAACTGCAATCTACCTGCAGTGTCGTACTGATAATTACGGGTCTCTTCAAACTTTAACTTGCTGTCCAACGCCTGTGAACTGCTGTTCACCGCCAATAAACGACCACTCTCATCATAACGGTACTGGGTAATCGTAACGCTGGCAGTAGTACTGTCTACCGTCTTGGTCAATAAACCTTTACTGGAAAAACTGCTGATTAATACCTCATACCCGGTAGCACTGCTGTTGGTAATAGCCCGCAGTTGATGGTAGGTTGGACTTAACAACCGTACACATTTAAAGTCCCTGTCCACCTGCATAGAGGGGTCAAAGGTCTGTACCATCTGGGAAGATACCTTCTGTTGCTTCAGCAGGGCCAGATTGGCAATCGTACGCTGAGTATTCACTATGTCCTGGAAATAATATTGACTGCTTGCTACTTTGGCAATGCCCAGCAAACATACCAGTATGGTCATTAATCGCTTCATGTAGAGATGTTCGGCTTTTGCGTTTGCAAATTAAACGTAAAATTCAATTTAAAATTTTTCAGATGTTTGTTTTTCTGTCGCAAACGCTGTCTGAATTATTTTTATATTTTTGTCCCGCCAATAATCTAAATCTAAGTGAAAACGCAACCTTTACGTTCAGATAACCACTGCCTTAACTGCGGATATGTAGTACCCGAGAGATTTTGTAGCCATTGTGGACAGGAAAATACCGTACAACATGAGACTTTCGGTCACCTGGTAAAACACTTCGTGGCGGACATCTTTCACTATGATTCCCAGTTTTTCCTTACCCTCAAATACCTGCTTTTCAAACCAGGATTCCTCACCAGGGAGTATATGGCTGGCAGAAGAGTCAGATATGTAAACCCAATTAAATTATACGTATTTGTCTCTTTCGTCTTCTTCCTGACGGCTTTCAGCGTGTTTTCTAATAAAATCATCAATATTAATTCTGGTGAATCGAATTCCTTCAGGAAACATAAAAATAAACCTGTAGCGACCCATGTAACTGATTCTACAGGGAATCTGCAATCAGACAGTTCGGATGCCCCTAAAGATCCTAAAAAGAAATCGGCTCATATAACAGTTGCTACTAGTAATCAGCTTTCAGACAAAAGGGAGGAGGCAGACGATACTGACGATGCGGAAGCTGGCGCTTATAGGTATCATGCGAAGGTAGATACCAACGCTTCAATCAATAGTCCAACTCATACTGCTGCTGCTACACAAAAGAAAGCCCACGATACGCCACTAACAAAAGCACTCGCCGCGATACCACATGATTCGACCGCCGAAGAACCGGATGAAGACAGTATCCATAAGGACGAAGTAGCAAAAGAAGGAGATAAGGCTACCGCCGATGCGCTGGGAGAGGAAGGACACGGTCCAAGCAAAGACGAAATGTTACAAATGAGTCCTGGTGTGAAACAGTACATGGCTGGTCAAGCAGCCCTGGAGCCAGCAAAGCGAGACAATAAAATTCTAACCAGTTTCCATATTAGAGTACTTTTCATAGTAGACCTGTTTACAGGCAACCTTCGCAATCAAAGTGCTGTCGGGATGAAAATCAAAGAAAATCTGATTCATAACGCACCTAAAGTAATGTTCGTCCTGCTGCCATTATTTGCACTGCTCATGAAATGGAGTTTCCGAAAAGACAAGAAATTGCTCTATGCAGATCATGCGATTTTTGCATTGCACTTCCACGCTTTTATGTTCATTGCAATGCTGGTAGGCGCCTTACTTTTCTGGATATGGCCTTCATTCGATGGTTTCGGATGGTCCCTTTGGGCTTCATTCTTTTACCTAGTGCTGGGATTATATAACAACTACGGACGCTCATTCAGAAGAACCCTCTGGAAAGCTTCCGTAATCTGGTTAACTTACATCACATTGGTGGTGTCGGTGTTATTTGTGGTTGGGACGTTAATTTTTGCAGTATTTATGTAACTTCCATCTATGCAACCAGAACTAATTATCATACACCAACAAGTGGCGCCCTATGTTGCGCACATCCAGTTAAACAGACCCAAAGACCTCAACGCGCTGAACCTCCAACTTATGGGAGAACTCCGCGATGCACTCAAACAACTGGAGGCCGACAATCAAGTGCGCGCCATCGTGCTCAGTGGCGATGAAAGAGCCTTCGCCGCTGGCGCTGATATCAAACAAATGATGGGAAATTCCGCCATCGATATGTATAATATCGATCAATTTTCTACCTGGGATACCATCAAAAAGATTAAAAAGCCCATTATCGCTGCAGTAAGCGGCTTTGCCCTCGGCGGCGGCTGCGAACTTGCCATGCTTTGTGATATGATCGTTGCCAGCGAAACCGCCCGCTTCGGCCAACCTGAAATAAAACTAGGCGTGATGCCCGGCGCCGGCGGTACCCAACGCCTCACCCGCGCAGTTGGTAAAGCCCTCGCCATGGAAATGGTACTCACCGGTCGGTTTATTACTGCCCAAGAAGCCCTCCATGCCGGTTTAATCAATCGTATCGTACCCGTAGAACTCTTCCTCCAGGAAGCCATTAAACTGGCCGCAGAAGTTGCGGCGATGAGCCCCCTGGCCCTTAAAATGGCCAAAGAAGCGGTCCTCAAAGCATTCGACTCCTCCCTGGAAGAAGGCCTCGTTTTCGAACGCAAAAATTTCTACCTCCTCTTCGCCTCCGATGACCAAAAAGAAGGTATGAAAGCTTTCGTAGAGAAACGACAACCCGATTTTAAAGGCAAATAATAAAATAATATTAAACTTTTTATTATTTGATTTGTTAACCCTCCAGAAACCAGACAATCAGGATGGTGGTACCTGTTTGATCATGGTCATTCACCTTTTATGCTAAAACTTCATCCACATTTTGCCAGGCTGTTATTGGTACTATTGCTGCTGCCCGGCGCCGTTACCCATCAATCCTGCAATAGCCGTGTCCAACAGGTAAGAGCCATCGTTTTTTCTGAGGAACTCACCCCGCCAGAAATGGATACCATGCAAACCATCAAGGATACCATCCATGCGGAAGTCGTCAATTCCTGGCATTCATTCTATATCCTAAACGGCAAATACCCGGAAGACATTGAACTGTTGGATATGGAACCCCTGAGAACCAGACTTACCAAACTGCTGGGAGTTAAAATGCAAGAAGATTTCCTGGAACGCTTCGATGTAACACCCCCACTGGAAGTGGAAGATCATATCCTCTTCGATGAAGGCTATGAAGTCGGACATAAAGATGAAACCGCAGCAATAGCGGTAGATATGAGTGATGATATCATTTACGTAGGCATGTATATAGGCCACCATCTCCGCATCTTCAGTGAGAAAGGAGATACCCACTATCCCCAGAAATTCCAGGCCTGGATACAGCAATACAAGAAATAACAGGCTAACTATTTTCTTGCCTCTCGTCCCCAAAAGTAAAAGATTGTATCAAAAGGGCATGTTGGGCAATCATTCATCAATATTGCCCAATGGGCATGAAGGCAAAAATTCTACTGTCTGTTGTCCCTGCCCGCAGGGCAGGGACAACGAAAAAATAAAAAACCGGAATTGACGTCGACAGACGTCAATTCCGGTTTTTTGATACAGTTATTTATATCGGAAGATACTAATTAAACTTATTCTTCAACGCCGCCAACTTCGCCTGGAAATCATTCAGTGGCTCTTCTTTACGGGCAGGTTTATCTTTACGCTGCTCTTTACGAGGACCAGACTGCTGCTGTTGATGTCCACTAGCTTTCTCATTGCTATCTTTCATAGACAGTGAAATACGCTTGCGCATTGCATCTACCTCCAGTACAGTTACCTGCACTTTCTGATTGAGTTTCACTGCTTCGTTAGGATTGCTAATGAATTTGTTGGAGAGATGGGAGATGTGTACCAATCCGTCCTGCTTCACCCCAATATCTACAAAGGCGCCAAATGCAGTGATATTCGTAACTACGCCCGGTAATACCATGCCTGGTTTTACATCTTCTATTTTGTGGATACCTTCTGCATATTCGAAAATGCTGATCTCATCCCTTGGATCACGACTAGGTTTTGCCAGCTCTTTCAGGATGTCTTCCAGGGTAAGCAGCCCCACTTCTTCGTTGATATAATCTTTAGCATTGATTTTCTTACGCAGATCGTCCTTGCTCATCAGCTCCTGGATAGTACAGTGCTGCTTAGCTGCCATCTCGGCTACAATAGCGTAACGCTCAGGGTGTACAGCAGAGTTATCCAACGGGTTATCGCCATTTTCAATACGCAAGAAGCCCGCGCACTGCTCAAATGCTTTATCTCCCAGTCGGTGTACTTTCTTCAACTGCATACGGTTGCTGAATGCGCCGTTTTCCTTACGATATTTAACGATATTCTCCGCCAGGGATGGACCCAGACCGGAAATATACGCCAACAGATGCTTGGACGCAGTGTTCAGATTCACACCTACATTGTTCACACAGCTTACTACTACGCGATCCAGGCTCTGTTTCAGGTTCGACTGATTCACGTCATGCTGGTATTGACCTACGCCAATGGATTTCGGATCAATTTTCACCAATTCTGCCAGCGGATCGATCAATCTGCGACCAATAGATACCGCTCCACGAACAGTTACATCCTGGTCAGGGAATTCCTCACGAGCTACTTCAGACGCAGAATATACAGATGCACCGCTCTCATTTACCATGAAAACGTTGATCTTTTTACCGAAATCTATTTTCTTTACAAATTCTTCTGTCTCACGACCTGCAGTACCATTACCCACTGCGATAGCCGCGGTGTCATAACGATCAGCCCATTTTTTCAACAGCGCTTCTGCATCATCACGTTTGTAGTTCTTTTCCAGTGGGAAAATAACATCGTGATCCAGCATATTACCCTGGTTGTCAAGTGCTACGATTTTACATCCAGTTCTGTAACCTGGGTCAATGGCGATCACAGCTTTAGGCCCCAATGGAGCTGCCAGCAGTAACTGACGGAGGTTCTCCGCAAATACGTCGATGGCTTCGCCGTCTGCTTTTTCTTTCGCGCCAGCACGGAATTCATTTTCCAAAGACGGACGCAGTAAGCGTTTGTACGCATCTGTTGCGGCTTTGCCTACTTGCTCAGCAGCAGCGCCTTTACCAGTAACAAACTGTTTGTTCAGAATGTCCATGGCATCTTCTTCTACTGGTGCAATGGAACTGAACAGAATTCCTTCGCTCTCTGCACGGAGAATAGCCAACACCCGATGGGATGGCATCTCCCTTAAATCTTCTGCAAACTCGAAATAATCCTTGTATTTGTTTCCTTCTTCTTCCTTGCCTTCCACTACTTTGGAAGTCAACTTACCAGTGTGGGTAAAGAGTTTACGCAGTTTGTCCCTGCATTCCGCGTTCTCATTGATCCACTCTGCAATGATATCTCTGGCTCCTTTCAGTGCTTCTTCTGAAGTAGCTACCTGTTCGTTGATAAATGTTTCTGCTGCAGCAGTGTTCCCGTCTTGTTGGTCAAACAACAGTTTGGCCAGTGGTTCAAGACCTTTCTCAATTGCAACAGTGGCGCGGGTCTTGCGTTTTGGTTTGTACGGGAGATAAATGTCTTCCAGTTCTGCAAGTACCCACGTCGCTTCCAGTTTTTCCTGGAGCTCTGGGGTCATCTTTTCCTGCTCAGTAATGGTTTTGATGATGAACTCGCGGCGTTCGTCTACTTCTTTGTAACGCTTCTGCAAATCCTCGATCCTGCCAATCTGCACCTCATCCAAACTGCCTGTCACCTCTTTACGGTAACGGGAAATGAAGGGTACGGTAGAGCCTTCAGACAACAGATTCATCGTATTCTCCGCCTGCCTGGACGAAATACCCAATTCCGATGAAATAAGTGCAATGTGTTTCGGATTCATGTCTAATTCATTTTGGGATGCAATTCAATGCTGCAGGCAAATCAATCCTGCCCTCACAGCAAAAACAAATCGCTAATTTATAGCTCGCAAATGTAACTAAATTGGCCTTTTTCCCAAGAAAAAGAAATTCACAGTTTCTGGCTTGCTTATTGCTCGGTTCAGCCCTCTTTTGATGGACTTTTTTTATTTATTTTTACGGCAATATGGAAAAGATAGCCACTTTTGACAGATTACTCCAGATCATGGACGATCTGCGGGAAAAATGCCCCTGGGACCGGAAACAAACCATCCAGACACTCCGCCAGCTCACCATCGAGGAAACCTATGAACTGGCAGATGCCATCACAGATGAAGACTGGAAGGGAATTAAGGAGGAATTAGGAGATATCATGCTCCATATGGTGTTTTATGCTAAAATAGCGTCTGAAAAGCAGCTTTTTGATATAAATGATGTCATTAACGGAGTGTGCGATAAGCTGATCGCCCGCCATCCACATATCTACGGCGATGTTATCGTGGCCGATGAGGAAGAGGTAAAACAGAACTGGGAAAAACTGAAACTGAAAGAAGGAAAGAAATCTGTTCTCGGCGGTGTGCCTAAAGCCCTCCCTGCACTGGTGAAAGCCATGCGTATCCAGGAAAAAGCCAAACAAACCGGCTTCGAATGGGAAACCAATGACCAGGTATTCGATAAAATCCAAGAAGAACTGAAGGAACTGGAAGATGCCGTGAAATCCGGTAACCAGGACCACACAGAGGAGGAGTTCGGAGATGTGATGTTCTCATTAGTGAATTATTCCCGATTCCTGAATATCGATGCGGAAAACGCCCTGGAACGTACCAACCGTAAATTCCAACGCCGCTTCCAGCATATGGAGGAACTGGCCCTCTCCCAAGGAAGACGTCTCAACGATATGTCTCTAACGGAAATGGATACACTATGGAACCAGGTAAAAAAACTGGAAAAAGCTTAGTCCAAATATTTGTCTCTTGATCGACGCTAAAGAAATACGCCTCTTCTTCCTGCGGCACGGTTACCTGCTGATTATAGCGGCATGGCTGTTCACCTTCGCCTTCCTCTTCAGCAACTACTGGTCTTATTACTCCTCGCCACAGGGAGTGCAACACAGCCTGGAAAAAAGTATCCGGGAAAGAGAATCTGCATTCAATACACTGCTGAAAGATACAGCCGTCATTAATGAGCTGTTTAGCAGAACCTATTCCGAAGCCACTATCAAAAATATGGTGGATAAGGAATACCAAGTATTTGCATATGACTCCACCACTACGGAAGGCTCCTGGCTTACTTTCTGGAGTTCCAATACGGTCCAGTTGGATAATGTGCCCAATAATTTCCGTACAGGCGACTATTTCCTGAAACTGAAAAATGGCTATTATGAAGTGCTGGTTCGCCCGGTGATGGCGCCGAAAGGACATGTGCGCCACCTCGTAGGATTGATCCCTGTACGTATGGAATATGCCCTGCAAAACCATTACCTGGTCAATCATTTCTACGATAAGCCCGCCCTTGGTCGCGAATATCAGATTCATATTTTCCCGCAGCATTATATGGCTTCTGAACATATTGTGCTGCCCGTCATCAATAGCAATAATAAAACGCTCTTCTTCCTGGATTACGATAAATCCTCGTACTCCCGACCGCCGAACCTCTTCAGCGTTATATTCCGGGTGCTAGGCAGTATCTGTGTCCTCATTTTTATCAATCTGTTTGTTACCCTGCTGGCTAAAACCACCAATCCACTTTACGGCTTCCTCTTCTTACTGGCTGTGGTAGTTGGTCTACGTGTGCTCAGCTACGTATATGCCTTCCCATTCAATATGCGGGCGCTGAATATCTTCGATCCCAGCATCTACGCAAAAGACGAAATATTCCGATCCCTCGGCGACCTGGCCATCAACGTTATTCTCGCTTTCTGGATGATTGTTTTCTTCCGAGAACACGTGAAAACCATTAACCCGCCAGTGATCAAGAAACGCTGGCAACAAAGTCTGGTCATTATTTTCGCCAGTCTCGTGCTCTATGTGGTGGAACAATTCTTGGCAGATCTCATCCAGTCATTGGTAATTGACTCTCGTATATCCTTCGACGTTACTAATTTCTTCAGTCTAAATGAATATAGTGTCATAGGCTTTGTGGTATTGGGTTTCATCTCTTTTACCTTCTTGTTTTTCTCACAGATCATCAACTATCTGCTGAATGAACTGACCAACTTCCGCTATCGTACTAAATATATCTGGCTCGCTGCTGTAGGGATTCTCTGGATATTATTCCGACTGAACAATCCGGATATTCCTTTCACGGTGACCATGGTAATATGGCTCCTGCTGTACATCGTACTGTTGGACTTTATTGCAGACCGGTTCGAAAGTACAGTGGCCACGGTGCCTTTCCTCTTTTGGTTATTCCTACTGACGGTCACCACATCGGGAACCATCGTCTACTATAACAATCAGAAGGAAATCACTGCACGTGTGAGTTTGGCGAAAGATCTTTCCAAACAAAAAGACCCTTACTTAGAAATTCTCCTGAATGATATAGGTAAGAAAATGGAGCGCGATGAATACCTGCAGGCATTCTTTGATCACCGGGAAACCGTGCCTAGTAAGTCGGAGCTGGAAAATGACCTGATGCAGAAATATTTCCAGGGATACCTGAGTCGTTTCAACGTCACCTTTTATCCATATGACGAGAATGGTGATCCAATCTATGCATCAGATACGATCAGTTACATCACGTTCAACCGGCATATGCTGTATGACTCGGAAGCAGCTCCGGTGCAGTTGGGAGGTAACGACTTATATTATTACGAAAAGAGCTTCAAGCAATATAGTTACATCGGGAAGAAAGAATTTTATAGTCCTGTAGATCATGCTGGTGTTGGTTGGTTATTGTATGTCATTACTCCGAAACTAACTACCACAGATCGAATATATCCTGAATTGCTCGTAGAAGGGGAGATGACAGATGCAGGTAGAGAAAACGTGTCTGCCTACTCCTATGCCATATACGATAAAGGTATATTGGTCAGCAATAACAATGATTTTCCTTTTCCTATCCGGTTATATGCCCATGATCTGCCACCTTCGGATGTCTTTGAGCGCCGCGATAGAGGCCGATCTGAGCTGATTTACAAAGCCTCTCCAGATAAGGTAGTACTGGTAGTTAAGGAGAATAGGGCTTTTGTAGAATTCATTGCGCTCTTTGCGTGTATGTTCTGTTTGTTCCTGTTGATTATTGTCATCTATAAACTCTTTGACCTCCTCATCAAAGCGAGGATGCGTATCAGTAATCTACGTACGCTTGTCAAGATCAGTATCCGCAGGAAAGTACATGGAACCATTATTTTCATCGTTGTATTTTCCTTTATCATCTTGGGTCTTACCACTATCAAATTCTTTATTTATCGCTCAGAAGTGCAGAATAAAGAGAAGCTAAGCAAAGCGATGGGAGAGGTGGCCAATGATGTAGAAAAAGTTTTTGATAACCAACAAACCCACGATCAAGTAGGAGATATATACGATTCTCATCTATTAGTGCAACTCAGCAATTCCCTGGCGAATATCGCAGATGACCGCGCCCTTGATATCAACGTATATGATCGCGATGGCAATCTGCAAATCACCACGCAGCCGCTAATGGTAGAGAAGGGGCTCATTTCCAAGAAAATGGACCCGTTGGGATATTATCAACTCTATAATCAGCAGTGGATACAATTTATTCAGTACGAGAAAATCGGCACTATGTCGTTCCTTTCCGGTTATATGCCGCTCAGAAACGACAATGGGGAAGTATTTGCTTATCTGAATGTGCCTTATTTCGCTACCCAAACGGAGTTGAAGCAACAGATATCAAGTTTCCTAGTAGCGTTGATTACGTTCAATGCCTTTATATTCCTGATTGCAGGTATCATTGCATTATTGATTACAAACTCGATTACCCGTTCTTTCTCGTTGGTAACGGAGAAATTGCGTCACGTGAATCTCGGACAGCGTAACGATGAAATTGAATGGGATAAGGATGATGAGATCGGAGCATTGGTGAAGGAATATAACAAGATGGTGCGTAAGCTGGAAGTCAGTGCAGCCCGACTTGCCAAGAGTGAGCGTGAGGGTGCATGGAGAGAAATGGCGCGTCAGGTGGCGCATGAAATCAAGAATCCACTGACGCCAATGAAGTTGAGCATTCAATATTTACAGCGGGCAATCGTGGAAGATCGTCCTAACGTGAAGGAAATGTCCAAAAACGTGGCCAATACCCTCGTTGAACAGATAGAGCACTTGGCCAATATTGCGTCCGATTTCTCGGCTTTTGCACGCATTGGAGAGCCTAATAATGAAGTGGTGCTTGTGAATGAAGTGGTGCATAGTTTAA
Source organism: Chitinophaga sp. (assembly GCF_019236475.1). GTDB lineage: Bacteria > Bacteroidota > Bacteroidia > Chitinophagales > Chitinophagaceae > Chitinophaga. The sequence goes on along the minus strand of NZ_JAFAIX010000005.1, from coordinate 197,342 downwards.
CGGATCTATATCAGAGCGACCCGCATTGTGAGGTGATTTACCAGGAGCCAGACAAGAAATATTTTGTGTATGCAGACAAAACTCAAATGAACCGGCTGTTTACAAATCTATTGCAGAATGCGACACAGGCGATTCCTGAAGAGCAGGAGGGACGTGTATTGATTCGGTTCCAGGCTACCTATGATAAGTTCTTAATCGTGAGTATTGCGGATAATGGGGGCGGTATTTCTCCTGAAATCCAGTCTAGGATATTTGTACCCAACTTCACCACTAAATCCTCCGGAACAGGTCTAGGATTAGCGATGTGTAAGAACATTGTGGAACAGATGCGTGGCGAAATCTGGTTCGAAACCAAGTTGAACGAAGGAACTACCTTCTACGTAAAAATGCCTATCTACGAGGATTAGATAATATCGGGAGACAGCCAGGCCTTTGCCCACAGAGCTCTCGCAATATCTCCGCACACAGCGCTTGCGGCAGTCAGAGCGGAACTCTTCACGGGCATCATCTCCGCACTAGCCCCGCGCAGCGGCCACCCGTCAGGCTATCAACCGGCATAAAAAAACGAAAGGCGCTGAAACCTCAGCGCCTTTCGTTTAATAATTTTATAGCAGATTAAGCTTCTTTGTTACCAAAGCTGGCAGTAATCTTTTCCAACAGTTTAGTTTGTAGCATTTGCTCAGAGAGCGCCAGCATATTTTTAAAGGCAATGCCTTTGGAGATACCGTGACCGATTATAACGGGCTTGGATACACCGAGAACGGGGGTACCACCATATGATTCGAAATCAAATTTGTTGAGATAGTCGTCATTGATACCACGATTTTTAGCGATATCATAGAAAGACTCGGCCATTTTCAGGATAATATTCCCTGTAAAGCCCTCACAAACGATTACATCAGCTTTGCTAGTGAAAACATCTCTGCCTTCTACGTTACCGATGAAATTGATTTGTTTGTTTTCTCTTAAGAGCGGATAAGTCGCCTGTGCTAGCAGATTGCCTTTACCTTCTTCTTCACCAATATTCAGGAGTCCAATTTTTGGATTGGGTCTTTTTAAGATATACTCAGAATAGAGGGAGCCAAGTTGGGCGAATTGTGCTAGGTTTTCTGGTTTGCAGTCGGCATTGATACCCACGTCGAGCAGGAGGCCGTAGCTACCGTCTTCGCGGGGAACAGGAGTAGATATCGTAGGACGTTGCACACCCTCAATTCCCTTAATAGAATAATAGGTACCCACCATCATTGCTCCAGTATTACCGGCGCTAATGAAAGCGTCTACCTTTTCATTCTTTAATAAGTGGAAACCAATAGAAATAGAGGATTGTGGTTTCTCTTTCAGTGCCTTGGTAGGGTGTTCATTCATCCCAACAATTTGAGATGAATGAACAACTGAATATTTTGATTGGTCCAGTTGTGCTTCGGCGAGGAGTGGCGTGAGTTGTTGCTCGTCGCCAATCAGTACCAGATGCACATCTGATGCAACAGTGTCTAAATATAATTTTACTCCTTTTACTGCTTCTGTGGGTGCGAAGTCGCCGCCCATCATATCAAGCCCGATTCTCATGTAACTCAAGTTTGTTCTTGTTAGCTCGGGTAAAATAAGTAAAATTAATTATTTAGCTGCACTCTGTTTTTCCAACACTACTTTACCTTTGTAGTACAGTTTGTTTTCTACCCAATGAGCACGGTGTCTCAGGTGCACTTCTCCGGTTGCGCTGTCTGTGCTTAATGTATCCGCTACCGCCTTATAATGCGTTCTTCTCTTTGCTGATCTTTGCTGAGAATGTCTGCGTTTAGGATTTGGCATTTTATTTAATTTTTAATTGTCCTTAAATTTATCCAACCCTTTCCAGATTGGGTTATCTTTCTCTTTTGCCTGCTGGTTCATACGTTCCAGCATTTCTATCACCTTTGGATCACATCCGCTTTTGCCATCGGCAGTATCGGGATGTATGTGCTGCATCGGAATACTCAAATGTATAAACTCATAAATCAGGTCCGCCACATTTAAATGCGATTCCGTCCTCGATATATAAGAAACATCCGGATCTTCCTCACTCTCTGCCATTTCCTCCGGATTATCCACCAGTTTTACTACATGATGAAAATCGTCCCACAATTGCAGCTCGAAGGGCTCCCCACAACGATCACACGTTACCGTGGCCGTTCCTCCTATCTCAAACTTCAGCAGGAAGAAACTACTCTTCTTGTCCAGGCTCAGATTAATCGTCGCCTTCACATTGCTGAAGTCCCTCGGTCCCTCGTAGTTATCAAAGAAACTATCATCCACCTCATACTGAAATGAATGCACCCCAGGTTTTAATCCTACAAAGGCTATCTCATATTCTCGGAGTGGTTTCATAACAATATCCTCACTTTTAGAGGGATGCAAAGGTAATTAAATATTTGCAATTGCAAAAATTTCCTAAATTTGTTCACTATTGATATTATATTTATATATATATTTATATAGTAATAAAATATCAGCCATATTTCTGCTTTGCGGCACCTGGCGAGGATTACAAAGGTAGTCTTTTAAACCGGTATTCCACCCCCAATTTCGCAAAGTTTTATAATTGAAAACCCTTAGTCCCCCTATTCCATCAAAAAAACGATGAAGTCGATAGGAAAAAAAGCTAACAGAACAACTGCACCACCAGCGGGAAATACCACCAGTATTCCCGATCTGTTCGCTATGCCCATCAGCGCCTGGCTCCAGCAAACCAATGCCGGAATAATGGTGAATAACGAAAAATACCAATGCATATGGGTGAACGATGTCCTGAAACAACATATCGGCGATATCATCCCCTATAAAGCTGCCTGGTCTACCGTTATCAATATCCTGGCGCCACTACTCGCCGATCCAGAGGCGTTTAAAAAACAATTACGCACGCTCAGAAAAGATAAAAAACCTTGGTTCGGATGGGAACTTCCCTTCGCCGATGGCCACTATCGGGAAGTGACCCACTTGCCCCTCTTTGAAGGCTCCCAGTTTATGGGCAGCATCTGGCAAATCGTGGATATCACCCGCCGAAGAAGCGTGGAAGACGCCATCAGATGGAATGAGGAAAAATTTAGATCCGTTCTCAATAACCTGAACGCGGCCATGTGCGAAACAGACCTGGAAGGGAAAATTACCCGGGTCTATGAAAGCTTCTGCCGCCTCTCGGGATATAAAGAAGAGGAACTTATCGGCAAAAATATCACGGAAGTATTCGTGCCGGCAGAGAAAAGAACCTTTGCCAGAGCCCTCCGGAAAAAAAGATTAAACGATAATGTCCCGCTACTATACGACCTGGAAGTAGTCCTCAAAGACGGCTCCCGCCGATGGGTGCTCTGTAGCTCCACCAACGTATACGACCGCAATGGTCACATCACAGGCGGCGCGGCGGTTCACATGGATATTACCCGCCAAAAAGTACTGCAACAGGACCTGGAAAATGCCCGCGCCGCAGCGGAAGAAGCCCGCCAGGCCCAAAAAGAATTCCTCGCCAGCATGAGCCACGAAATCCGAACGCCCCTCAACGCGATCATCGGTATGGCCCACCTCCTCGAGGAAACACAACTGGACAACCAACAAAAGGAATATATCAACCTCCTGAAACATTCTTCCGGAATACTGCTGGGTATTGTCAGCGATATTCTCGATATTTCCCGCATCGAAGCCGGCGAATTACAGGTAAACCAACGGGAATTCCACCTGAGGGAACTGATTCAATCACTTAGACATACCTTTGAACTAAAACTAGGCCGCCGACCAGTGAAAATTACTGCGGAACTAGACCCTGCTATCAATACCTGGCTGATTGGAGATAATATGCTCCTGAACCAAATATTACTCAATTTGTTAGGTAATGCAGAGAAATTTACAACAGAAGGCCAAATCGCGATTCGAGTACAACAGGAAAGCTGGCTCAATAATAAAATGTGGATCAGCTTTCGTGTATGCGACACCGGTATAGGTATCAAAAAAGATAAATTGGAGCATATCTTCCGCAATTATAAACAAGCGGAAGGGGATATTCGGGAGAAATACGGCGGCACCGGACTCGGACTGGCCATCGCTAAGCAATTGGTGGAATTACAAGGCGGCACGATCGTAGTGGATGATGTACCAGGCTTTCAAACTGCTTTCTGCTTTACCCTGCCCTTCATGGATACCGGCAAACCACTGGCCGCCGGCAATCGCAATACAGGCAGAAAACTGCAACAACGCACTTTTGAAAATGCAAACATCCTGGTTGTAGAGGATAATCAAATGAACCTCCGCTACATCATGAGCCTGCTGCAGAAATATAAAATCAATTACAATGTAGCTACAAACGGACCAGACGCTATTTATTTCCTGGAATCCAGACAATATGACCTTATTCTCATGGATATCAGAATTCCTGGTATGAACGGCCTGGAACTGGCCCAGAAAATTAGGGCAGACGAAAACCTGCCAAACGTAGCCACCCCCGTGATCGCAACTACCGCCGTTGCTATGGAAAGCACCGCTACCATGGCCCGCGAAGCCGGCATCTCGGATATATTAACCAAACCTTATACTCCTGATCAACTGTTGCAGTTGTTCAACAAATATCTCAACGAAGACGAAACAGAAATTATAATGGAAGAAGTGCAGAATATCAGCGGCTATGATTTCAATCCCGACTTAAATGTCCAGTTCCTCAACGGACTGTATGAAAATAATATCTCCTATGCCGCCGATCTCTTCGAAATATTTATCCGTATCATCAAGGATGAAATGGCAAAAGTGGGGGAACAACTGGAAAAATCCGACTGGACTACCATGAAATTCAACCTCCATAAACTGAAGCCAAACTTCGCCATGGTCGGACTTACATGGATCACCGAAAAAATTCAAACCCTGGAAGGCATCCTCGTCACCGACCAGGATCAACGCAAGGACGAAATCACCCGCCTCTACAACGAGATTGTAAGTGAAATGAACAAATATTATCCGATAGTGAACGAGGAATACGAGAAAATGCGCAAATTCATCGAAACCAACGGCCTTTGATTTAATTAATAAGCTGCTAATATCTCCCTGACAGAACTGTAGTAGTTCCCTCCAAACAATAGGGTATGCACCAGCAACGGATATAACTGACATATCCCTATTCGCTGCTGCCAGCCCGGAGCTAAAGGATATATCGACTGATAAGCATAATAAAACCTGGTATCAAAGCCACCGAACAGTCTTGCCATGCCAAGATCCATTTCCCTGTGCCCATAATACACAGCCGGATCAAAGACACATGCCTTGCCATCAGCACCTATCAGGAAATTACCTGACCATAGATCGCCATGCAATAGTGCTGGCTTCTCCTGTGGAAATAACTTCGGTAATTGACGACATAACCGTTCCATTTGCTTTACTACACTGCTTTCTATGATGCCCTTGTCATATCCCAGTTTGGTGAGTGGCATCAATCGGTTAAAGGCATAAAATACCGACCAATTGGTATAAGGGGTGTTGTATTGCTTAATTGTTCCGATGTAATTAGGTGTAGGAAAACCAAATGTTTCGTGGGTTTGCATATGCTGACGGGCTAGTCCGGCCGCGAAATCTTCCCAGAAATCGCCAATTGCATTCCCTTTTTGTACAAATTCCATTAACAAAAAGGTCTTATTGCCGGCCGTTCCAGTGGCCATAGGGCGCGGTACAGCCAATGCCCTAGCTTTACGCAGCACTTCCAATCCTGCAAATTCCTGACGGAACATTTCAGGATACCTGGCGGCATCGTTTAGCTTAAGGAAAAAATACCCTTCGTTGGTGTTTATCCGGAATGTTTCGTTTATATCTCCGCCACCAACGCTTTTTGCCTCATTAATGTGTATTTTCACCTGCAGTTTTTCAGATATGGCTCCGCCAAGCAAAATTTGTAAAGATTCATCTATCATGCTCCTTCTTCTATGGAATTAAAAACCAAAATTAGAGTAAAGGTTATCCGTATTATACTAACACTGACGGCTATACTGTTGTTAAAAGGATTAATGGGCTGGAGTTCCCGGTTCGGATACTTCTACTTCAGTGGGTGGTATAAGTGGACCAGCGCGGTTTTCAGACAACTTACAGGTATAGTGCCTTTTAGTGTTGGCGACGTAATTTATACAGTGTGGATTATAACAGGAATATTTTATTTGTTAAAACTATGTTATAAACTGATTCGCGCGGAGTGGGGAAGGGCAGGTTATCAATTGCTGAAAGGCATTCATGCCCTGCTAAACCTCTATTTAGCCTTCCTCATACTCTGGGGTTTAAATTACGAAAGACAGCCACTGACACCGGATACAAAGCTTGTTTCTGGCCCTTATAATACGGATCAACTCTATCGTTTGTCGGATACACTGGTGCAACTGGTGAACCGCGACAAGCTCCTGCTGGGTGATACGCTGGAAGTCACTGGCGCTGACACCAGCAGCATTCCTGTTTTTAAAAGGGCTATTATGGCGTATGATGCTGCTTCCGGGAGATGGCCAGCTTTCAGGTATGAACATCCCAGCGTCAAAAAGGCGCTGTTCGGCGAGTGGCTGAATTATACAGGTACTACCGGTTATCTCAACCCATGGACCAATGAGGCCCAGGTCAACACGACCTCTCCGGATGTCATGCTCCCCTTTATTACCTGTCATGAAATAGCTCATCAGTTGGGCTACGCGTCAGAAGAAGATGCCAATTTTGTAGGCTACTTAGCCGCTACTAGTACTACGGATAGCCGTTTCCGTTATTCCGCTAACCTAGAAATGTTGCTGTACAGCGTTCGCCAATTATCTTGGAGAGATACCACCCTGGCCCACGAAGTATGGCATAAAGCAGTACCCGGAGTAAGAAAGGATTATAAGGCGATCGTGCAGTTCTATAGAAGGTATGAAGGGAAATTGGATGACTACAGTAGCATGTTCTATGATCAATACCTGAAGGCTAATAAGCAACTGAAGGGAATTCACTCCTATAGTGAAGTAACCGCTTGGCTGATTACCTACTTCGATATAAAATAAGACCAAGCTTTTCTCTTTTTTGTCGCCCCTGCCCGCTGGGCAGGGCGACAAAAAAAAGAAAATGGGATAACGTCGCAGACGTTATCCCATTTTCTTTTTTTTGATAGGCAGTGATGCTGCGCTGAGCATTTGGCCAGCCCATTGCATTATGTAAAGCCTGTCACACGAGGCCTGGCTGTCTCCCTAATTCATCATCAGCACATTCACACTACGCTGCAGGATATTAAATGCTATCTCCGCCATCAAGTTCTCCCGATCCAATGTAGGATTGACTTCCGTGATTTCAAAACAGCAAATCTTCCGATGCTGCATAAACTTCGAAATCAAGTCTTCTGCTTCTCTTTCACGTAACCCATTGCTCACCGGCGTTCCAGTACCCTTGGAAATGGAGGAATCCAGACTATCCACGTCAAACGAGACATAGATGTAATCACAATCACTCAGATAGCGGAAAACAGACCTGGAAATCGCTTCCGGTCCCTTTCTGCGCACTTCGCTGGTGGTGATCACCTTCATGCCATACTGTTTGATCAGATGGTCTTCTTCCTTTTCATAATCCCGCAGGGATATGAATACAATGTCCTCCGGTAATACCTTCGGCGCGATCTTACCAATATTTTTCAGGGCATTCCAGCTCTTGGCGGTCTGCTCATCAATTTCATGCACCTTACAGTCGATGTTATCTTCCGCAATAGCAGTGGCCAGCGGCATCCCGTGCATATTGCCGGAAGGCGTAGTATATGGCGTATGCAGATCCGCATGGGCATCGATCCATATCACGCCCAGCTTGGACTTAGGATGCGCCATCTTCAAACCCGCAATAGTGGCACCTGCGGTACTGTGATCTCCGGATAATAACACCGGGAACCAGTTGGCTTTCACAGTTTCAGAAACACTCTTGCTGATACGCTCATACATCGTGAGCAAACCTTTGATTCTTTTGGCGTAAGGCGATTCAATGGGTTCAAACAGCAGCTTGTTCTCAGTTTCGATGGCTTCTGTAGGAAAGTGAACAAAGAAGTTACTCATGAAATCCAGGGCGGCAATCTTTATCGCTTCCACGCCCAGACTGGCGCCGCGAGTACCTGCTCCTATCTCTGATTTTACTTCTATTATCTTGATATTCTTCATAAAAAGGGAATATGCTATATGGCAAGCTAAGGGATTTTACCTGAACCCCCAAAGCAGAGAGTCGCCCTGGAGGCAAAAAAGAAGATCGGTTTAATAAACTATATCCAATGTGGTAGCGTTATTGTAGCGATTTATTCAATAATCCCATCGATCTGGTATACAACATTGAATTTTATGAAGGGCATTTTTTTAGCTCCTTATTTATGGATAATTTGTGCGTATCACACTAAAACAACCAAACTTACATGGATTATCAAATCACAGAAGAACACCTCATGATACAGAAAGCCGCTCGCGACTTCGCTGTAAATGAGCTCTTACCCGGTGTAATAGAGAGAGACGAAAAACAACAATTTCCTGCAGAACAGATCAAGAAACTGGGAGAACTCGGGTTCCTTGGAATGATGGTAAGTCCTAAATACGGCGGCGCCGGTCTGGATACCATTTCCTATGTGATTGCAATGGAAGAAATTTCAAAAATAGATGCTTCTGCATCCGTAGTGATGAGCGTAAATAACTCCCTCGTTTGCTGGGGCCTCGAAACTTTCGGCACAGAAGAACAAAAACAAAAATACCTCGTTCCCCTGGCCAAAGGTGAGATCATTGGCGCCTTCCTTCTTAGTGAGCCGGAAGCCGGTTCAGACGCTACTTCCCAGCGTACCACCGCAGAAGATAAAGGAGACCATTATCTCCTCAATGGAACTAAAAACTGGATCACCAACGGTAACTCTGCCAGCGTATACCTGGTAATCGCCCAAACACACCCGGAAAAAGGTAGCAAAGGTATTAACGCCTTTATTGTAGAGAAGAAAAGTCCTGGTGTAACCGTTGGCGCGAAAGAAAATAAACTCGGTATCCGCGGTAGCGATACCCATAGCATCATGTTCCAAGATGTAATCGTGCCAAAAGAAAACCGCATCGGCGAAGATGGTTTCGGTTTTAAATTTGCCATGAAAACATTGGCTGGTGGTCGTATCGGTATTGCTTCCCAAGCCCTCGGTATTGCCAGCGGCGCCTATGAACTGGCTTTGAAATATTCTAAAGAAAGAAAAGCTTTCGGTAAAGAAATTTCCCAGCACCAAGCTATCCAGTTCAAACTGGCAGATATGGCTACCCGTATCGAAGCTTCCCGCCTGCTTTGCATGAAAGCAGCCTGGGAAAAAGATCATCACCTGGATTATACCCTCAGCGGTTCCATGGCCAAAGTATTTGCTTCTGAAACTGCCATGTGGGTGACCACAGAAGCCGTTCAAGTACACGGTGGTTACGGATTCGTGAAAGAATACCACGTAGAACGCCTCATGCGTGATGCTAAAATTACCCAGATCTACGAGGGTACTTCCGAAGTGCAACGCATCGTTATCGCAAGATCAATCCTGCAATAATCTGCCATAATTGCCCAAACGCTTCTACCTATCGTCCCTGCCCAGCGGGCAGGGACGATGAAAAAAATAAAAACGAGCGGAGTGACGTCGCAGACGTCACTCCGCTCGTTTTTAAGCCATATCTGGCATATCCAGCCAATCTTCCCTATTTTTGCCAAATGGCAATTAATCTTACGGCATATAATCAAGTCCTGGCCGAACTGGCCCCTTATAAAGCAAGACTGGTAGCAGTTTCCAAAACAAAACCTGTAGAAGATGTAGAAGCCCTCTATGCAGCAGGGCAACGTATCTTCGGAGAGAACTATGTACAGGAACTAGTTGATAAACAGGCCGTACTCCCTGTGGATATCGACTGGCACTTCATCGGACACCTGCAATCCAATAAGGTAAAGTATATCGCGCCGTTTGTAAAAATGATTCATGCAGTAGACAGCGGGAAACTGTTGACAGAAATACATAAACAAGCACAAAAAAATAACAGGGTCATTGATTGCTTGTTACAGTTGCATATTGCAGCAGAAGAAACTAAATTTGGACTTGATGAAGCCGAGCTGTACAGCCTGCTGGATACCTGGCAGCAAGAACAGGAACAATTCTCAGGTGTACGCATCGTAGGACTGATGGCCATGGCCACCAATACAACAGACGAAAAACAGATTCGAAAAGAGTTCCACCAGCTCCATGAAATTTTCGACGCTGTAAAAAATAAATATTTCAGCTCACTGGACTATTTCAAAGAACGCTCCGTAGGCATGAGCGCAGATTATCCTTTGGCATTGCAAGAAGGCAGTACCATGGTACGTATCGGCAGTCTGCTCTTCGGAGAAAGAAACTACAACAAATAACATTTTTAAGGTTTAGCTATGAAGAAATTATGGAGCTGCCTGGTGGCAGGAATATCCCTCGCCGCATGTAATGTAGGCGCCAAAAAAGACCTGCAACCAGGTACCTGGCAGGCGAAACTGCATCGTAAAGATGGTGCGGAGATTGTTTTCAATTTTGAAGTGAAAGATACGGCTGGTCATAAAGTACTCTTTGTACTGAATGCAACGGATCGACTGCTGGTGGACGATGTGAAGGTAACGGGAGATTCCGTCTTCATCAAAATGCCATTCTTCGACTCTGATTTCAAAGCGCAATTACAAGCAGATGGTAAGATGACCGGTACTTGGACCCGCCATCTGGCCGATAAAGATGTGAGTGTGCCATTTTCTGCCACACCTAATACTACGGAACGTTTTCATGTAAATACGCCTGCTAAAGGCTCCGTGAATGGCCGCTGGGCTACTTGGTTCCTGGGGAAAGATAAAGACTCTTCCTACGCTATTGGCGAATTCAAACAGCAAGGCAATACGGTGCATGGCACCTTCCTGACCACCACCGGCGATTACCGTTTCCTGGATGGCGTTGTAGATGGCGATAGCCTGAAACTCTCTACCTTCGATGGTTCACATGCTTACCTGTTCACTGCCAAAGTAAGCGGAGATTCCATTGTGGGCGGTACTTTCTTCGCTGGTATTGGCGATGGAAAGGAAAGTTGGACGGCTGTTAAGAACGACACGGCCAAACTGCAAGATGAAGCGACCCTCGCTACATTGAAGCCAGGCGCAGGTCCGCTGACCTTCTCCTTCCCAGATATGGATGGTAAAAAGGTGAGTTTACAGGATGAGCGTTTCCGCGGAAAAGGCGTCGTTATCACGCTGATGGGCTCCTGGTGTCCTAACTGCATGGATGAAACGAATTATCTGAGCGACTGGTACAAAAAGAACAAGGATCGTGGTATAGAGGTACTGGGGCTCGCTTACGAGCGTACTACCGATTTCGAAAAATCAAAGAAATCACTTTCCAGTTTCCTGAAACGCTTTGATGTACAGTATCCGGTCCTAATCACCGGCGTAACGCCCGGCGATCCTGAGAAAGGAGAGAAAACTTTACCGCAGTTGACGGGCATCAAAGGATTCCCTACTACCATATTTATTGATAAAAAAGGTAATGTGAAAGAAGTGCATACTGGCTTCAATGGACCTGGTACCGGGGAACATTATGAAGAATTCAAATATAATTTTAATAGATTAGTAGATCAGCTCTTAGCAGACTAGGGGAGTGGGTCAGGGAGCAAAAAGGGACTTTTTAAATAAATTTATTATTTTCGTTTCTTTCAAAAAGTTTTGAAAAACAAAAAATCCTGATTATTTTACTGCTCCGTTTGACTTTATAAATTCCATTATCTACTCGCTTATCTTATCCACATAGCCGGAACGATGTCAACGCTGATATTGTTCCGGCTGTATTTTTTGATATAAAGATTGGTTATATCCCGTAATAACAGTGAAGCACTGAAGCCTATAGGTAATGCTGGTACTCTAGTAAAGCTATAACGGCAACGTCTATACGATATTTAGATTTAACAAAAATTTTAATGTTGATTGAATCACAATTGAATCACTAATTCAGCCTATGTAGTCTATTGGGCCATTCTTGGCCTGATATTTGAAAAATTGCCCCTTACGCAGTGCAGTTGAACTAAGTACTGTAATCATTTGTTAAACCATTAAAACCAGTGATTATGTCTACTATTAAATTTTTAGCAGGAGCCTTAGCCGGTCTTACTGCTGGTCTCGTAATAGGTGTTCTCACAGCCCCCGACAGTGGAGAAGGTACTCGCAACAAAATCAAGTATAGGGCTGGAAAATGGCGTAGAAAAATCAATAAAATGGTAGGAAAAGGAAATGGGGAGCTCGATGAACTCCGCGATGTGTTTGAACAACAGGTTACCGGCCTGAAAGATGATGTTCGGGAAAAAGTATTAAAACTGATTAACGAAAGTCAGAACACCTACCACAACTTTAAGAAAGAAGTATTGTCATAGCGCATTACGAACAGTGATGAAAAAGCAAAAAGAAACAGGCTGCAACTACACGCTGCAGCCTGTTTTATTTATAACAAGGAAAGCTTTACTGTGCTGTTTCTCCAGTTTCCATAAAATGCTTGAATCGACGAATGTCTTTCACAACCATCCTCTCAAATGCAGGATTCAATAGCCATGCTAATCCGCTGCCAATCTGCCCTGCAGGGGCTCTATAAGTCAACATCACATCAACGGCTGTACCTCCACCGGGAATATCCGTAAACGTTACTCTTCCGGCCGTAGCTATACTAGAACCTGGTAATGATCTCCATCCCAAAAATTGCCCAGGATATTCCTTTACGATTTCTGCATCCCATTCCAATGTACCAATGCCGCCAGGCCCTTTCACAATCCAGTGAGAATGTAACGGATCTTTTTCTTCCACCGACTGTAAATGCTTCATAAAGATGGACAGGTTGCTTAGTTGTCGCCAGAAATAATATACTTCCTCACGTGGGTTATCAATGAGAACAGCGGTCCTGATATTCACGGCCCTTGTATGCCGGTCGGGATGCCGCTTTCCCGTTATGCCATTTAATAAACTATTGCCTGAAATGCCACGGTACAGGAGATAACCCGCTCCCAGCAGCTTCAGCAGACTGTTGACAGGTTTCTTATCTACGCTGCTAATGGCAGAACCCAATAGCCAGGCACCCGTGAATATAGATACAATGCGCCCTTCAGGACTAACATTGATGATGCTGGAACTATTATAAAGCAGCCCTGCCGCAGGATGAACCTGCCCATTGATCTGTTTGTTTGCTATCATCATACAATTGCTGGTTTATAATACTCCCACTAAAATCTTGCAATAAATTAACATTTTGATAGCTACTAGTATAGATATGTTGTTTATTTCTCTCTATGTGGAACTAAAGTCACGCTGCGCAAAATATTACACAGTCCGGCAGTAATAATTTTTATATCTTCCGCAGCATAAACTATGAACAAATGAAAAGCATATTAACCACGTTATTACTTTTGTCTACCCTTGTAACCCAGGCACAGAAAGAGATTGCGCCGAATAAATGGGTGAAAATGTTCAATGGAAAGGATTTGAAAGACTGGGATATCAAAATCACCGGTTATGATTTGAATGATAATTTCGGTAATACCTTCCGTGTAAAAGACGGACTCCTCACGGTGAATTATGACCAATATCAACAGTTTGATGATAAATTCGGTCACATTTTCTATAAGAAGAATTTCTCTGCCTACTTGATTGTTGTGGAATATCGTTTTACTGGCGAGCAGGTAAAAGGTGGTCCAGGTTGGGCTTATCGCAACAGCGGTGTGATGCTACATGGTCAAACAGCTGCTTCCATGGGAAAGAACCAAGATTTTCCTATTTCCCTGGAGGAACAATTACTAGGTGGGAATGGGAAAGACGCGCGTACTAATGCCAATCTTTGTACACCAGGTACCAATGTGGTAATGAATACTAAACTAATCAAAGATCATTGTATTTCTTCTACTTCGAAAACCTATCATGGTGATCAATGGGTACACGTAGAAGCGCTGGTAATCCGCGATTCCGTCATCAAACATATTGCTGGTCAGGATACAGTAATCGTATATAATCAGCCGCAAATCGGTGGTGGCAACGTTTCTAATTACGATCCCGCTGTGAAAACGGATGGAAAATTGTTGACAGAAGGTTCTATTTCTTTGCAATCTGAAAGTCATCCTGTTGCATTCAGAAAAGTAGAATTGTTCGATTTGTCGCCATACGTAAATGATCCTAAGAAATTAGCTTACGTAATACAACTCTTGCAAAAAAGGAAATTCAATAAGTAAAAGATATGGTTCCCGCCCTGCGGCGGGAACCATATAAAATCAAAGCAGCCCTACATTTTATTACTACCCGTCGATCTGTTATCTCCACTAATAATACCTGATAAGCCAGATAATAAAAATTCCCTACCGTTTATCATCTGCATGCCATAAGCCCTTTTAAAGCCAGTATATTTATACTGTACATCTATATACTGTGACCAACAAGCCCCGATATACTGAGCATTATTCATCTTAAGCGAATTCATAAAACCAAAATAAATATATCCCCATGTTTAAGTTCATTCACCTAATCTGTACGATAGGCGCGTTATTTATTTTTTCAGCATGTAGTAAGACAGGGCCTGCGGGGCCTATAGGTCCACAAGGTGCACAAGGCCCTGCTGGTCCAACTGGCGCCACTGGCTCACAAGGAAATGCCAATGTAAAGAGTGGTAATTTCACGTTAACGAATACCCAGTATGCACTTGATATTTGGTCCTATCAAACCGGCCCTGGTAGCGCCGCCGGAATAAGTGCTAAAATGGCCACAGTAACCCTCGCTGATATTACGGCAGATGTTTTTAATAAAGGGACAATACTGCTTTATATTAAGGAACCTGCAGTTTTTGGTGCGAATCCATCTGTCTGGACCCCTCTTCCATGGCAGATTTCCAGCTTCAACCCTGGTTACTTGATCAATATCAACTATAACTATGATATAGGAAAATTAAGGATATACTATATGAACCTGCCTACAGACCATGCACCTACCACTCCAGTGCCACTTATAAGCACAGTAACAGTGCCTAATTTTGATTTTAAATATGTTATCATTGGCGGTAATCCCAATGCCCGCGCATCGGCCCCTGTGGACTATAATAATTACGAGGCAGTAAAAAATTATTATCACTTACCAGATTGATATCAATTTCTCTCTGCCCGTCGATCCCGCCCGGTGGGGCGGGATCGACAGATATAAAACGGGCGAAGCCCTTCGAAACCGCAGGTTTCGAAGGGCTTCGCCCGTTAAACAAATAAAAAATTATTTCAGCATCAACTGACTAATATACTTCACCGGCGCACTACCATAACTCAAAAACTTCTCATTAAAAGCCTTCAATTTATAATCGTTCCCCATCTTCTTTTTATAAGCTTCGCGCAGGTCAATAATCTCTTTATACCCCGTAAAGTAAGAAGTAAGCTGCACGCTCGTAACACTCACCCTACGCCATTTACCTTCTGCTTCCGCCTGTTGCTGGAAAGCCTCTTTCGTCAGCAAGTGCAACGCGTCTTCCTTACTCATGTTATTTACATGCACACTGTAATCCAGGATGGTATTGCAAACCGTACGCAGATTCCATTTATACCACATGAGCCACATTTCAGGCTCATTATTGCCATAACCATTTTCCAGCATCATTTGCTCTGTGTAAACAGCCCATCCTTCAATCATAGCGCCATTACCCATGAGCGACTTAATCAGGCTAGGTGATTGATTCGCATACACCAATTGTGTATAATGACCAGGGATGGCTTCATGTATATCCAGGATCTGCATGATATAGTGATTGTATTCACGCAGATAGCTTTCTGCTTTTTCTTTTGGCCATCCAGCCAAGCTGCCTACATTGTAGTAAGTATTACCACCCTTGTCATACGGGCCAGGAGCGCTGATAGACGCACCGGCAACTCCCGCCATATATGCAGGTTCTTTACGAACAACTAATGGTTTGGTAGGGTCCAAGTAAAGCAGGTCTTTTTCTTTAATGAATTTCACCAGCTCTGGAATTTGTTTCTCAATGGCAGCTTGGAACTCTTCTGGCTTCACATGGCGAACGCTCAACGTATCGATCATACGACCAATCAATTCCAGAGAATCCGTTGGAATAGGGGTATTACCAAAATATTTTGGCCATAATTCCCTGCTGATGCGGATCATTTCTTTATGTACAAATTGCTTGCGTGCCACAGCGGAGTCGAATATTTGCTGCGCAGAGAAAGCGGATTGTATCTGATAGTTGAATTTTTGTTCATAGAGTGCTTTGCCTAGTCTGAAACTGCGTGGATTCGCAGGTTTCAGTGCGCCGAGCCAAGTCGCATAATCATGCATGGCTGTTGCTGCAGTTTTAGCGCGGGCAATCATTTCTTTTTTCTCTTCGGCAGGGATATTGGTTTTATTGAGCGAGTCAACGAAATCTTTTTCCAATACTGGTGCACCGCCATTGTTCTGATCTATAGCCAGTTGCTGTAGTTCAGGGACTGGATTATTGATTTGCGCTTTGGCTGCTGCGTAGTATGCAGGTACATTCCGCAGTCTTGCATAAAAGCTTCGCAGTCTTGTTTCCAGTGGTGCATAATTTTCATTTAAGATGGTGGCGAAAGTATTGCTGACATTGAAACTGGAAGGGTCCCATTGATTGGATTTCAATTCATTGATACCCCAAACATTGGATTTCAGATAATTTTCGATCAGTTGATAATCAATTTTATTGGCGTCAGTCAGTTTATCAAGTGAGTAAGCTTTGAGTGAATCGAGATGACGGGCGCTGAAAGCGAGACTGGCTACATTGGCGGCGCTATCAGGCACAATGAGCACGCTGTCGTATTTGTGATAACCTACTTCTGTAGCCCATCCTGGGTTTTCTTTCCAGAGGTCATCAATGAAATGTTGTGAATAATTAGCAAAGGCAATATTGAGGGTACTGTCTGTACCGCTGCTGCTGCCGCCACCCTGGTGGCAGGCAGTGAATGCTGCCGCAGTGGCGGCACATAGTAATAGTTTTCTCATATGGGTGTAGTTGCGTTGTAAGATTACGTAAGATACTATTTTGATAGGGGAATAGCGGCCATATTTACAAGGATGGTATTTTTTTCATAGCTTTGCAGGGCATTTAATATAAAAACCGCAAAACTTTGAGCCATGTAATATCACAGGCATATTAATTCAAGCCTTTAGTCGTTCCATCTTCGGATCGGCCTGTGATTTTATTGTTGATTAAAACCCCTTATCATGGCAATTTCAAGAAAGTATGGCCGTACCTGGCATTACCCGTTTTCACCGGGAACTACCAGCGATGACCGTATTCAATATAACTACTGGGATCAGCTTAAAACAATCCCACAACTGGTACATACCGAAAAACTAGACGGAGAGAATAACTGCCTTTCCAAATACGGTGTGTTCGCGCGCTCACATGCTGCGCCTACCACTTCCGCCTGGACGGCCTCTATTCGTCGCTTCTGGGAAAGCATCAAGAATGATCTGGGAGATATGGAAATCTTCCTGGAGAACCTCTATGCTGTGCATTCTATCGAGTATCGCAACCTAGACCATCATTTTTATGTTTTTGGTATCAGGGAGCAAGACCGCTGGCTGAGTTGGGAAGAAACCAAATTTTACGCGGCCATGCTGGACCTGCCAGTAGTACCGGAATTAGCGATACTCACGCCACCGGCTACACGAGAACAGTATGAAAAGGAAACCTTGGAGTTGGTGTCAGGCCCTGGCACCTTCGATCCGCATGATGCGGCGGGTGGTTACCCAGTTACGATGGAAGGTATTGTTACCAGGAACACCGACAGTTACGCGGTGAGTGAATTTGCAAACAATGTATTTAAGTATGTCCGCAAAGGACATGTAAAAACAGATGAGCACTGGACCAGACACTGGCGCCGTGCAAAACTGAATTATGAAAATGGAAATTATGTGGACTATAGATAAAGATAAATCATGGCAGCACCTACACGATACTTGGTATTGGGTGAGTAGGATGGAAGATGTGCCACAAGATCCGCATCACCATGCAGAAGGGGATGTGGCTATTCACACCCGAATGGTGCTGGCGGCGTTGGAGCAGTTGCCAGCCTATCAGCAGTTAGAACCGCAGCAGCAGGAATTGCTGTGGGCGGCCGCACTATTGCATGATGTGGAAAAATACAGTACTACGGAAATATTGCCAGATGGACATATCACTTCCCCCGGACATGCGCGCAGAGGGGAAATGACCAGTCGGAATATCCTGTATGAAGAAATACCTACTCCTTTTTTTATACGGGAACAAATAGCAAAACTCGTTCGTTATCACGGGCTGCCGTTGTGGGTGTTCGATAAGCCTGATCCCATAAAAGCATTGATCAGTGCGAGTTTGGATGTAGATGTCCGTCTATTGTCCATCCTGGCCCGTGCAGATGTCTTGGGCCGTACCTGTACAGACACCGCGGATTTATTGTACCGCATTGATTGTTTTGAAGCGTTGGCGAAAGAGCAGCATTGCTGGGGGATGTCCCGGAATTTTGCTACTACAGCAGCGAAGATGAATTATTTTATGAAGACGAATGTTGATCCGGACTACGTTCCTTACCCAGAGAAGGGGAGTCGGGTGATCGTGATGAGCGGATTGCCTGGATCTGGGAAAGACACTTATGTACAGCGGCATTTCAAGGATATGCCAATGGTATCGCCGGATGAAATCCGCCGTAAGCATGGTATTGCGCCTACTGATAAAAGCGGCAATGGCACAGTAATCCAGGAAGCGAAAGAACAGGCAAAGGTTTATCTGCGCCAGGGAAAAGATTTTGTATGGAATGCTACCAATATCACACGGCAGATGCGAGAGCAACTGGTGGGACTTTGCATGACCTATCATGCAGAAGTGAAAATCGTGTATGTAGAAGTGCCTGCAGCAGTATTGTTTGCCCAGAATAAACAACGCGAATATGCGGTGCCGGAGAAGGCGTTGCATCAGTTGATACGCAAGCTGGAAGTTCCTTCCCTCACGGAGGCGCATGAGGTGGAGTACATCGTGTCTCCCTAAAAAAATTGCTTGTATCAAAAGTGAAATTTCGTGCCTGTCGCCCCTGCCCAGCGGCGACGAAAAATGAAAAGAGGAATTGAGGCCGCAGACCTCAATTCCTCTTTTCATTTTTGATATAGACTCGAATCTTTTACGCCATCCGCGTGAAAAAACTAGAATTCGTTCTTCCACATCATACTTTCCACAGGTCTTATGGTACGGCCGTTATATTTCGCGTTGCCTTTTTTGTTATAGAAAGTTTCCACATCTCCCTCTACCACAAAATAAATCAACTGTCCGATTGGCATACCGGCGTATACGCGGACAGGTTGAGCACAGGAGATTTCCAGTGTCCAGGTATTGCAGAAGCCTACATCCCCTTTACCGGCAGTGGCGTGAATATCGATACCGAGGCGGCCTGTGCTGGATTTTCCTTCCAGGAAAGGCACGTGGGCATGCGTTTCCGTATATTCCAGTGTAACGCCCAGGTATAAAGTGCCTGGTTGGAGCACATATCCTTCCTCCGGAATCTCAAAATGTTCAATCTCGTTATGCTGGCGTGCATCCAATATGCGATCCCGATAGGTGGCCAGATACTTGCCCAGGTGTACGTCATAGGAGTTGGTACCAAGATATTTCCTGTCGTATGGAGATATCACGATGGTGCCTTTCTCGATTTCCTCCAGTATGCGCTTGTCAGACAAAATCATGTGCTAGGTAGTTTGCTTTAGCTGTTAGTAATTTGGATTGGGTAGGAAAAAGCGGTTAAAGAAAAGCTAATATGTGCCGGAAATACGCTTTTATTCACCCTTTTTCTATTAATTTGGCAAGATATGCCATTAATACGTACCATACAAATTGATCCGGACACCAGACTAGGGTTGTGGAAAATTAGTGAAGAAGAAGATTATTTCCGGAGCAAAATAACCATCAGTAGAGATATTCATCACCCGCATAAGCGGCTGCAACACTATGCAGGACGTTTATTGTTGATTACCCTGTTTCCGGATTTTCCGATACATGAGGTCATCATAGGGGATACCCGAAAACCAATGTTACAATGTGATAGCTTCCATTTTTCTATTTCTCATTGTGGCGATTATGCCGCCGCGATCGTTAGTCGTAAAGCCGCGGTGGGAATAGATATCGAAAGCGTGCAACCTAAAATTGGAAAGGTGGCGCATAAGTTCTTATCGCCCATAGAGCAGGCTTTCATTGATCCTGTAAATGCCTTGAAGCATCAGACCGTCTGCTGGAGCGCCAAAGAGGCCATGTTTAAATGGTATGGCCTTGGTAGCGTTGATTTTAGGGAAAATATGATGCTGGAACCTTTCCCTTTTATGCCAGCAGGATTTATTCAGGCCGATTTTGTGAAGCCGGATACAAATACGCGATTATATTTGCAATATATATTAGAAGAGGACTTGTGCCTTGCCTGGACACATCCTGTAGGCTAAGAGACTGATCGTCAAACTAATTTTAAATAGTTTCGTTATCTATGAAGATATTTTTACTCGGTTTTATGGGAGCCGGCAAATCCTATTGGGGGAAACAACTCGCTGAACATTGGCAGCTACCCTACTATGATCTGGATGAGGTGATCGTGGAGGCAGAAGAAATGGCCATCAGCGATATCTTTGCCACCAAAGGAGAAGATTACTTCCGGGAAAAGGAAAGTATGCTGCTGCGCGAACTCTCCAAGCAGGACAGATTCCTGATCTCCTGCGGCGGAGGCACTCCCTGCTTCCAGGATAATATGGACTTCATGAACGAAAAAGGTACTACCATCTGGATAAATCCTTCTGTTCCTGCCATGGTAGAACGCCTGACGCGTAAAAAATCGAAACGCCCTCTAATACAGGATCTTGAAGATGACGACCTGATAGACTACGTGGAAATGAAACTGGCCGAAAGACGCCAGTTCTACGAACAGTCCAGACACATCATCTCTTCGGATCATATTACGCTGGATACATTTACCAAAAATATAGATCATGCATAAGAGTTTTTTAGTTTGGGCAGCAGCTTTGGGAGCGCTGGCAGTGGTTTTGGGCGCATTCGGCGCACATAAACTGAAAGAGCTGGTTCCTCCTGAAACTGTAAGTACTTTTCAGACAGGCGTTACCTATCAGTTCTATCATGTATTTGCCCTGCTGGCAACAGGTATCTTGTTTGCCTATGCCCCTGGGTCCCAGATGCTCTGGGCTGGCAGATGCTTTATTATCGGCATCTTCCTCTTCTCCGGGTCTTTATACTTGCTCACCATGTTGAAGGCCACAGAAACAGTAGGCCTTTCCAAACTGGGCATCATCACTCCAATAGGCGGCGTCTTTTTCATCGTCGGTTGGATACTGCTGCTGCTCTCCATATTGAAAATCAAAGCGTAAAAAATTTTCGAAAATGCTTTGTGCAAAATAACCGCACAAAGCATTTTTTTATTCAAGTATATTCACGATGCGGAAATATGTATGGGTGCTGACGATATGCCTCTGCGGCGGACTTTCAGCTGTTGCACAAACCGCCGGTAATGTGTCCGGCAACTGGTACGGTATACTGAAAACCAACCAGGAAAAACTTAGGATTACAGTTAACCTCTCCCAACAAGCAGGCGCCCTTACTGGTACCATCGCTTTCCCGGATAAATCTGACCAATCAAAAAAATTCGATTCCGCTAGCCTGAAAGATGGTATTCTCTTTTTGCGACTGAAAGAATATGATCTGGTGTTTGTGGGAAAAGCCCAGCCAGCAGCAAATAATCTCACAGGTCGACTCATCTGGGGAAATATTAAAGAGAATGTAACGTTAACTCATAAAGAAATCAAAGCGGAAGAACTATACGCACGGCCCCAGGAACCTAAACCTCCTTTTCCTTATCACACAGAGGAGACAACGTTTCTGAATGAACACGATAGCGTAAGATTGGCAGGAACTTTGACATTGCCTGCTGGAGCTATTGGCGATTGTCCTGTTATCGTGCTGATTTCCGGCGCAGGCCAACAGAACCGCGATAATGAAATTGCCAACCATAAGATGTTTCTCGTAATGGCAGATTATTTCGCCAGACATGGTATAGCCACGCTCCGTTATGACGACAGAGGCGTAGGAGGATCAGGGGGAGACGCGGATACAACGGATATCCAGGGTTACGCAAGAGATGCGGCTGCAGCGGTACGTTACCTGAAGGGAAGAAGAGAAGTAGACAAACATAATATCGGACTACTAGGCTTCGGCGAAGGTTCCATCGCGGCGGAAATTGTAGCTGCTGATAATCCTGCTATCTCTTTTGTAATTTCCATGGCAGGAATGGGCGTTACTGGTAGAGAATACGTGGATCAAAAAATGATCGCTATAGGTAGAGCATACGGACAATCCGATGCCGAAATCAAAGAGCATCTTAAACAAACAAAACCTTACTGGGACGCATGGGCAGCGGATGTTCCCTATGAACAAGCGAAAGCCAATGCAGAAAAAGTACTGGAACAGGCATACGAAAATTTACCAAAGGATTATAAACAAGGCGTTACCAAAGAACAATTTGCACAAGCAGATAACGTAAGTCCGGAAATGTTGTCTATATTACGTTATAAACCTGTCACAAACTTGAAGCGCATCAAATGTGCATTCATGGCTATCAACGGAAACAACGATCTGACGGTAAATGCAGATAGCAATCTGAAAGCGCTGGAACAAGGTTTGTTAGAGAATGGAAATGTCATGGTAACTGTCCGTAAATTTGCAGGACTAAACCATTTGTTTCAGCAATGCAAGTCATGTACAGAAGAAGAGTATGTTGAGCTGGAGCAAACCATCGACCCATTGGTGCCTGAGTTCATTACCCACTGGGTATTGCAGTTGATACCGGCAGGCAGGTAGTCCCAAGTTATTAGAGAAATTATGTCCAAGAATAAACTGAAAACCGAAAAACCAGAAAGTAAAAAAGCCAAAGCTACACCAGCCCCGAACCCGGATGTATTGAAGAAAGATAAGGAGCCTGATGTGAAAGTGAAAGAGCTGGTCAAAGATGAGCGTACCCATAAAGTAATGGGTGTGTTCTTTCTATTACTCTCCCTGTACTGTTTCATCGCATTCACTTCCTACATTTTTTCGTGGGAAGAGGATTTTGATAAAGTAAACCGTTACTCTACAAAAGAATTATTCTTTGGAGATGTGAAAGTGGATAACTTGTTAGGCCGACTGGGAGCTTATGTTTCACATGGTTTCTTTTACAAAGGCTTTGGAGTGGCCTCCTACCTGTTTTGTTATTTCTTCTTCATTTTAGGCGTGAATTTTATTGTTGGCCGTCGGGTATTTAGGGTATGGCGCAATATCAAGTATATTTTGTTCGGGTTGCTGTTCATCAGCATGACGATGTCATTCATTTCCTTCGGCGCTGAATTCCCTTGGGGCGGAGCTGTTGGAAATGCCCTCAACAAATGGGGGACAGGCTTCGTAGGGAAAACAGGTACTGCATTGTTCCTATTAGTAACAGGATTGTCTTGGTTGATTTGGAAATTCAATTTCGATATCAAATGGCCAGAAAGAAAACCCAAAGCACCTAAACCTGCACCTGTGTCAATGGCTGCTGCAACGGCTACCGCCGCGCCAGTCGTTCCCCCAGTAACAGAAAAAGTTCAGCAAGCACCTGTAACCGCCGCGAAAGGAAATGGCCTGAAAGAGGATACTGGTGTAATGGTGATCCCGCCAGGAGAGCCAGAAGAGGAAGAGGAATTGCCAGCTATGCACCTAGTAGAAAAAGAGGATATCACGGTTATTCCGGCACATATTCCGCATAGCGTACCACTTGTAGCACCGGAGCCGGAAATAATGGCTCCCGCTGAAGAGGAAGAAGAAGATTATACAGATGAAGAGCTGGAAGCCGCTGGTCCCATGCTCTATATAGACGATACCCTGGAACAGCCACGAGAACTCGAAGTAACCCAGGAACCCGTTGCCAGGAAAAAGAATACTACACCGGAAGTAGCCTTCGAAATCAAGCCTACTTACAATGATGAGGAAGAAGAGGAAGTAACACCGGTTCATACAGCCGTGTCCGTAGATCCTTTTGATCCCGCACTAGACCTCAGTAGTTATAAATTCCCTGGATTGGAACTCTTGGCCAATCACAGTGCGGATAAGATCATTGTACAGGATACCGGTGAACTGGAGAAAAACAAAAACCAGATCATCGACACACTGAAGAACTATGATATTTCCATACAGAAAATCTCTGCTACGGTAGGTCCTACCGTGACGCTTTATGAGATCGTTCCAGCCGCGGGCGTACGTATCTCCCGTATCAAAAATCTGGAAGATGATATCGCGTTAAGTCTTTCTGCGTTGGGTATCCGTATCATAGCGCCTATCCCCGGAAAAGGTACGATCGGTATTGAGGTGCCGAATGTGAAGAAATCCATCGTTTCGTTGAAAAATCTGCTGGCTTCGGAAAAATTCCAGAACAGCACCATGGATTTGCCGATCGCCATTGGTAAAAAGATTGATAATGAGAACTTTATAGCGGATCTGGCCAAAATGCCACACTTGCTGATGGCCGGTGCTACCGGTCAGGGTAAATCCGTGGGTATCAATACGTTACTAGTATCTCTACTCTATAAAAAGCATCCTTCCCAACTGAAGTTTGTATTGGTCGATCCGAAGAAAGTGGAATTGTCTCTTTACAAATTGATTGAAAAGCATTTCCTGGCCAAATTACCAGGAGAGGACGACGCCATCATCACGGATACCAAGAAAGTTATCCATACGTTGAATGCACTTTGTATAGAGATGGATTTGCGCTACGACCTGCTGAAAGAAGCCGGTACCCGCAATATCAAGGAGTATAACGCCAAGTTCACCCAGCGTCGTCTCAATCCGCAGAAAGGCCATCGTTACCTGCCGTTTATCGTACTGGTGGTGGATGAGTTTGCGGATTTGATCATGACAGCAGGTAAAGAGGTGGAAATGCCGATAGCGCGACTAGCGCAGTTGGCCCGTGCCGTGGGTATTCACTTGATCATTGCCACACAACGTCCGTCTGTAAACATTATCACCGGTACCATCAAAGCGAACTTCCCGGCTCGTATAGCCTTTAAGGTATCTTCCAAAATAGACTCCCGTACCATCCTGGATATAGGCGGTGCGGAGCAATTGATTGGTCAGGGGGATATGCTGGTATCCTTTAACGGGGAGCTGGTGAGGCTGCAATGTGCTTTCGTGGATACACCAGAAGTGGAAAGCGTGGCTGAATTTATCGGGAATCAGAAAGGGTATCCGGAAGCCTTCCTGCTGCCGGAATATGTGGACGAAAAAGATCCGGAAGGCAGGGAATTTAGCCTGAGCGATCGCGATCCATTATTCGAAGAAGCTGCCCAGGTGATTGTACAGACCCAGCAGGGCTCCACCTCATTGCTGCAACGTAGGATGAAGTTGGGATACAACCGTGCAGGGCGACTCATGGACCAGTTGGAAGCAGCCGGTATTGTGGGCCCGAATATGGGAAGTAAAGCCAGGGAAGTATTAGTGAAAACAGACTCAGAGTTACATGAAATTCTTAATGATTTGTTATAATCAATTAAGTAAAATGTGAATATGACGTCGCTTTCATTGAAATATCCGATTTTTGAGGCACTAAAATGACAATATTGACCTGTCGGCATACCATTTGACAAGATAGGTCAACAAATAAAAAAAGAACTACGATGAAGAAATTTGTATTAACAGGAATGTTGCTGAGCGGCATTATTTTCGGCGGTATGGCACAGGCCCAGAGCAAGGTTGCGAACGACCCTAAGGCCAAGACTGTACTGGATGGAGTAAGCGCCAAGTTTAAGACCCTGAAATCCGTAGTCGCCAATTTCGTATTGAAAGTAGAAGGAGCCAATAACAGTGTAACCGAATCTAAAAAAGGTACGGTGTATATGAAAGGCCCTAAATACAAGGTGACCATGGAAGGCCAGGAGATCATCAGTGATAATAAAACTTCCTGGACTTATGCAAAGGATGTCAATGAGGTAACTATCAACAACGTAGATCAGAGCAGTGGTTCCATTACCCCGGCGAAACTGTTCACCAATTTCTACGACAAAGACTTCCTCTACCGCCTGAACTCAGAAACCACCGAAAAGGGCAAGGTGCTGCAGAACATTGAAATGACGCCTACAGATAAATCTAAGAATATCTTTAAAGTGATTGTTTCTGTGGACAAAAAAGCCCAAAATATTGCCAAAATGAAGGTTTTTGAGAAAAATGGCAATCATTACACGTACGAAATCACCAATTTCACACCCAATGCGCCAGTTACAGACGCTACTTTCATCTTTGATGCGAAGAAATACCCTGGTGTAGAAGTGGTAGACCTGAGGTAATTAATTCCAAATACCGGAATTCACAATTAATTTCTACCTTTGGCAAGTTTCAAATAAAAATAAACAATATGGCATACGACGTAATCGTAATTGGTAGTGGGCCCGGCGGATATGTGGCTGCTATCCGTGCTTCTCAGCTGGGATTTAAAACCGCTATCGTGGAAAGAGAAAACCTGGGTGGTATCTGTTTAAACTGGGGCTGTATTCCTACTAAAGCATTATTAAAATCTGCACAGGTATTTGAATATATGCAGCATTCCAAAGATTATGGTATCTCCGTTGCGGATGCACAGGTTGACTTCCCGGCAGTGATCAAACGTAGTCGTGGCGTTGCTGATAAAATGAGCAGGGGCGTTCAGTTCCTCATGAAAAAGAATAAGATTGATGTGTTGATGGGTAATGGTAAATTAAAGGCGAAAGGCCAGGTAGAAGTTACCGATAAAGACGGTAAAGCTACTGTTTACGATGCCAAACATATCATCCTCGCTACAGGTGCACGCGCTCGTGAGCTGCCTAACCTGAAAATCGACGGTAAAAACGTTATCGGTTACCGCGAAGCACTGGTACTGCCAGAACAACCTAAATCCATGATCGTGGTAGGTTCCGGCGCTATCGGCGTTGAATTCGCTTACTTCTATGCTACTCTCGGTACTAAAGTAACTATTGTTGAGTTCATGCCTCGCATCGTACCGGTAGAAGATGAAGATATCTCCAAAGAACTGGAAAAAATCTACAAGAAGAAAGGCATTGAAATCATGACCAATGCTTCTGTAGAAGCAGTAGAATCTACTGGCAAAGGCGTTAAAGCTAAAGTTAAAACCGCTACTGGCGAAATCTCCCTGGAAGCAGACGTAGTATTGAGCGCTGTTGGTATCGCTGCCAATATCGAAAATATCGGTCTGGAACAACTGGGCGTTAAAACCGACAAAGGTCGCGTAGTAGTGGATGGTTACTACCAAACCAACGTTAATGGCGTTTATGCTATTGGTGATATGGTTCCTGGTCAGGCACTCGCACACGTTGCTTCTAAAGAAGCGATCGTTTGTGTGGAAGCTATCGCTTACAACGAGAAGAAATATGCACACAAACCTGCTACCATCGACTATATGAACATTCCTGGATGTACTTATTGCGCTCCTGAAGTAGCATCTGTAGGTTATACTGAAAAAGCTGCACGTGAAGCTGGTTACGAAGTGAAAGTGGGTAAATTCCCATTCTCTGCTTCCGGAAAAGCTACTGCTGCTGGCGCTCCAGAAGGTTTCGTAAAAGTAATCTTCGATGCCAAATACGGCGAATGGCTGGGTACACACATGATCGGTGCAAACGTTACCGAAATCATCGCGGAAACAGTAGTTGCTCGCAAACTGGAAACTACTTACCAAGAAGTGCTGGATTCAATCCACCCGCACCCTACTATGAGCGAGTCTGTAAAAGACGCGATCGAAGTAGCTTACGGCGAAGCAATCCACCTGTAATGTTTACTTACTTAATTAAGCATACACGAAAAAGCCCTCGCTTCTGCGAGGGCTTTTCTTTTTCAATGATATCATTACTGTTTTACAAATTTCCGCGTGAATATCCGGGCGCCATTCCAGTAAATAACGCAAGTATACATGCCCGCCGGCAATGCAGCCACACTAATGCCCTCTAAGGTATTGGTAATCGTAGCCCTAATTCGCACCTTTCCGCTCATATCTGTGATGACTACTTGTCGCTCTCTTACCTGTGCATCCATAATGCCCAGCGTAGTTACAACAGGGTTAGGGAATAGCAAGATATTCCCAGAAATAGGCAGTTGCACCGTAGATATGTCAGAATAAATGGTACGTCCATCGGTGGTGGTGAGCATTACCCGGTAATACATGATGCCTTCCCAAGTATGGGTATCGGTGTAATAATAGAGGAGGCTACCACTAGAAGGAACTGTTTGTAATGTTTCCCATGTTTTGCCGTTATAACGTTGCCAGGCAATAGTTTTCAATTTGTATTCCGTAGCAAGCGTTAAGGTGAGCTGTACGGAGTTGTCTGATGTTCTGTCGGCTATCAAGGCACGCACATAACAACTTACTCCTTGTTTGGTAAAATCGAGCGTATAGCCGCGCTGACCTTCCCATCCGGATTGGTGTATGGGACTCACCGCGAAATAGGTAGAATTCAATTGGGATTTAGGTATTATGAGGAAGGTATCCCGGAGTTGCTTAAAAGGCTGCAATGCGGTTTTTCCCATGGTGTACAACTGGTATGCGGAGGCATTTGTAACAGGGCTCCAGAAAAGCAATACACTGTCGGCGCAATTGAATCCTACTTTAATATTAACCACCGGAGAGATCCCAAATACTGGCGAAATGAAGGCGGTATCTGGCAGTTGAAATTTCAGCATCGCTTTACTGAAAACAGCCGGTGTAAACCAGCCCAGGTGTTCCGCACTGATAGGGAGTCCGCTGATAATAGTACTCCAGGTACGACCACTGTCAAGACTATACGAAATAGCTCCATTTCCTGTATAAGTTGTTTCCCAATAGAAATTAACATCTGTGTTGGCAGATAACAAGGTATTGGTGTCAGGTTGTTGCCATACGAAGGTTTGTTTAGGAATAAACTCGTAGGCGATGTACCAAGATTGATTACCGCGTAATTGTTTGGCTTGTACCGCAATATGGGCGATGCCGGCAGCGGGATTATCGATGGTAACCTGTTCCACATTATTCAGCGTGTCTATACCTCGTTTGGCTGAGGCGGCGAGGGAGTCTGCTTGTGGGTATGGGTTCAGTACCCAGGGTAGATAAGTTTGTCCATCGGTACCGGTTACACGTAGATCCAGGTCGTTGATCAATGCTTTAGGGGCATTGGCAGCGGCTGCGGGGTCATTCCAGCAGAGGGTAATTTTTACCGTCTGTGTGTTGGCGGGAATGGTAATATCACTGGTAGTAGTATTGTTGTTGGTGGCTCCGCCGATGATATATCTTTTGTCCTGAAGGGTTTGCAGGGCGTGGGCTGCGTGTAGGTTACCAAAACCAGATTTATAATCCGGCATTGCCCCCGTCGGGCGTTTGGCGCTATTGATCAGGATGGCTTTGAGTAAAGCAGATGGCATGGCCGTAAAATGTAGTTGACGCCAGGCATCTTGTACCATCGTTACCACCCCACTTACTGCCGCGGCAGCGCCAGAAGTGCCGTCTTGACCGAAGGCGGAGATCTCTGGTTTAATACGCCCATCATAGGCGGGGCCATGAGAAGCGAGCGAAAGAAATCTGCCGTCAGCATCCGTACCACCCGTAACGATTACATTTTTTGCCTGTTTGAAATTGCCAGAGAGATTCGCATACACGAGGTTTTGGTAGGTTCCTGAAGTCGGAGTCTGGGTACCGATATTACCGGCGGAAAACACGTGTACGATGGTATCTGCAGTAGCTATTTGCTGGTCGTAGGCAGCGGCCTCGTTGCCATAATAGTTTTCAATCGTAGTACCGTAGGAGTGGTTTTGAATGGTAATGTTATAATTACGATAGTAGGTACTGGTATCGGGTAGCAGACTTTTATTAAAATCCGAACTGCTGATACCAGCGCCTGGAGCGGCGCCTAACCCTAGTGCGCCCGTATTACCTGCCCCCGCGATGATAGTGGCCATGGTACTGGCGTGGGAGGTAACATTGGGAGAGGCATCCGGGTTATATATGATTCTTCCTGCAAGGTCAATATCAGTGGTGTCAAACCGATCCTCTTTAACGGAAACGGCTATACTTTTTCCATTGAAATTGGGAAAGAATTGTTGCGCTACATTGATCCGATTGACGTATGGATTGGCGGTATTGACAATCATTTCAATATGGGCTTTCCTGACCTGGTCGGCAAAGTGGATCTGCTCTTGGCAGATGAATGCTTGCCAATCGGCTACGGCCAGCCTTATCACCGCAGTGTGATAATCTTTCCGGTAGCTGATGATATGTGTAGCAGGTGTGTTAGGAAGCGAATCTTTGAAACTAACCTGAACGGCTATACTATCAGTTGCAGGGAGTAGCGTTATACTTGTAACCAGGTTGTCGCTGGCTTTCCAGTTGCAATTAGCGATATCAGCATAGTCCATATTTTTTTTCAGGTGAAGATCTCTAGGAATTGCAGATAATATAAAGCAATTGCTGCTAAGTACTTTCAGGAGTCCGTACGGAGATAATTTCAATACAGGTACGGATTTATTGAATTTCACGAGGTAATAGGTTCCTGGCTGTTGAGCGAGCGTATCCGCTGGGCGTAGGGTACTGTAGCGCAATCGCATGCTGTCAGTTTTTCCCGCATCCTGCGCAGCGGTCATAATGCAGGAAAATGCCAGGAAAACCAGCAGGAAAGGGAATTTGGGAAGATAGTAGTTCATGCGGGAAAAACAAAAAAGCTGTTATTTACTTGGCTTCAAACGTCAATAAAACTATAGAAATAAAACGTGTATCCCAATTTTTTTCTGAGAGTTTGCAAAATGTTTTTTTTAAATTCAGCGAAAATCGTAATATTGGTAACATAAGTTGTAAATGAAAAACATCGACAAAATCTAAGCTTGATCGCACAACATTTTAGTGTTAGTTAACTTATACGAAGAGCAAATCTGATAACCAGTCAAACTGGTAACCTTAAATCATCATCAATCATTAGAAAAGCTGCCGTTTTTGGATAAAACCACGTGACTGTAGTTTGCTTAGCATTAATTATTGATAAATCTGAGAGCCGTTAAATTGAGCAAACAAGCACTGTACAGCACTATAGTCATCACCGTGTATCCTCCATGAATGATAGTTCAATACTGTTGAATTATTGATCTGCCTGTTTATTAAAAAAACAGTAGTCAGGAATATTTTTTATTCTAAAAACCCAAAATCTGAGTCTATGAAAAAACAGACACTTAGTGTTCTTTTCTGTCTGATGGCTGTATTTGCCATTGTTTCCTGTAACAAAAACAATAGTAAAACCGAATCCAAACCCCAAGAGGTTAGCGATGCGACTTTAGCCCAGATCAAAGCCTATGGCTTCTCTACAAACGATGTTCACGCCACTGACAATGGTGTAATTGTAGAAGGAGATATCTTCCTTTCTCATGAGCAATTAGCACAAAAAGTTAGTGGTCCTACTTTGCAAGTGGCTAATACAGAGCAGTATCGCACTACCAACCTGGTAACTGGTCTGCCTCGTACTATCACTGTACTGGTAACTGGTCTTGGTAGCGCATTCATCGCAGGTGCTGATACCGCTATCGCCCGTTACAATGCACTGGGACTGCGTATCAAATTCCAACGCATTACTTCTGGTAAAGCTACTATCACTATTCAGGGCTTTAACCAAGGTCCATCTGGTGGTTACATTACTTTAGGTTCTTCTGGTTTCCCTACTAGCAGCGGCAACCCTTATGGTACAATCAAGATGAATACCAATCAGTATGCTTATGGATCTAATCCAAATGTTCTGTATGTAGGTTCCGTTATCCAACACGAAATTGGCCACTGTATTGGTATGCGTCATACCGACTATATGGACCGTTCTTATAGCTGCGGTGGTACTCCTACCAACGAAGGCACTGCAGGTGTAGGCGCTATTCAAATCCCTGGTACTCCTAGCGGTCCGGATGCTAACTCCTGGATGCTGGCATGCTCCAACGGTGGCAACCGTACTTTCAATGCCAATGATGTCATTGCAATGAACTACCTGTATCACTAATCGATTATAGGTGTAAGTAACTGGGAGATGCAGCCCGGGTTTCCCCCAAGACTAATTTTGGGTGTAAATCTGTCGAGCACATTTGGTTGCATCTCCCTAATACTTCCTGACAATACTTCCCACCGGTTTATCTAGTTTTTTTCTTTTTATCTCCATGGAAAAGAACCTTTGAGAAAAATCAATTGCATCAATATCCTGAATGTAAATAATGGCTGTAAACCCCTGCCAAACACAAGAGTAGACATCGGGCATTGCGATAAGGATGGTTACTACTACGGCTATACGAAAAATGAATATTTAGGTGATCATATCTCCCTAACAGCTACAATAAAACTACGATGTATTCTACTGAACCTATTGGTAGGAAGATGGTCTACCATTTTCTTCAAGATCATTAAAGTCATCACCGGTGGCGCATCATGCAGACGTATCCGGAGGTAGTCTTTCAGCCTTTCAATATATTTTATGCGATGCGTGTTGATTTTTAGCTCCTGGTAAGACGAGTGTACCACGATGTAATCCGTTTCCTTTTCTTCCGGTCGCTGTGGCATCAGTACAAACACTTTCTCCATCGAGCGCTCAAACGCGCTAGCGGCTCATCATCTATCACTATGTATTTTATCTCCATATAGTCCATCCAGTATGAGTGATACGAAAAAGATCCCATTCCGACTTTCAGTGGTCAACTGGTATCTTTCAGGATACAGATGTTCTAGCCGTTGCTTCGTATTGGCAATCCCAATGCCGGTGCGGTTTTCCTGCGGAAAGGATTTAAAAACGCGATTGGTACATTGGAAATGTACTTGGTCTGCGGTGATATCCAAGCGGATCTGAATTTCTGTTGCTTCATGATTACTGACACCAAATTTGAAGGCATTCTCCACAAAAGGCAGTAAGACCAATGGTGCAATACACTTAACACCAGGATCTCCAGTGATGGTGAATTGTACCTGTGTTTGTTTGCTAAGACGTAACCGTTGGAGATCAATGTAATCCGTCAGACATCCTATCTCTCCTTGCAATAACACATAATTCCGATTTTCTTCCGTTACATATCGCAACATATTCGACAGCTTCATGATACTGGGAGCAGCGAATTCATTATGGGTGATGGCCAGCGAATAAATATTGTTGAGTGTATTAAATAAGAAGTGCGGATTAATCTGCGCCTTCAGAAATGATAGCTCCGCCTGTGTTTTACGGGTTTCTGCATATAAAGCACGCTTCTCTGTTTGTCGCCAGCGATGTGTTGTTTCAATCGCCGCACTCAATGCGATGGTTAGCATAAACAGGAAGAAACTGATGTAATCCGGATGGAATCCCATTCTTACTGGCCCCGGAGGAAATCCGGGTGGGATGGGATGTCCTGCTGGTGGCTGCATACGAGGCGGATGCGGAAACCGCATCAACAAATGATCGAAGGGCTGCATCAGGTTGACCATCAGCAGCAACAGGATGATGGAAAGAAAATATAACAGGTACTGTTTCCTGAAGAACAATTGAGGCAACAGAAAATTTGTATGAAAATAAAAGAGTGCCGAATAAGTGATGACAAAAACAAAGAATTCCGGAGAGAATAATATGGCAAGTGCACGATTGCCATCGGTTTGTCCACCGACAAACAGCAGAGGTAAACTAATAAGTAGTAGCCAACCCGTTAGGTGGGCCAGCACAACAGAAGATTTTAACTGCATCATGCACGACAGAATTTAATACGCTTTTGAAATTTGGTTCAAAACGGCCAATATTCTGCTATTAACTCTGTAAACAACGGTATTATGTCGATGAATGATGTAAATTGCCAGCTTTATTAAAAGAATATAGGATATGTTGCTAAAATCAGTGAAGTCATGGATGCTGCTGGTACTTGTAGTACTGACGCAGCAAGTTTATGCTACTGAGGGAATGTGGTTACCGCAGTTGCTCTCCAATCTCAATGAAAAAGAGATGAAAGCTATGGGTATGAAAATCAGCGCCTCAGATATTTATAACATCAATAAAGGTAGCTTGAAAGATGCTATTGTTAGCTTTGGAGGTTTCTGTACTGCTGAAGTAATTTCCTCTCAAGGATTACTGCTGACTAACCATCACTGTGGTTATGATGCTATCCAGAAGCATTCTTCGCTGGAACACAATTACCTGGATCATGGGTTCTGGGCCAGAACAGCAGCCGAAGAATTGCCAAACCCAGGTCTTACCGCTACTTTTATCGTACGCATAGACGATGTGACCAAAGCTGCTACCCAAAATGTGAAAGCGGGTATGACAGAAAAGGAAAGACAGTCTGCCATTGATAAACAACTGGAAATCATCAAGCAACAGGTGAAGAAAGAATCCTGGCAAGACGCGATGATCAAACCTTTCTTCGAAGGCAATAAATACTATCTCTTTGTAACGGAAACTTATAAGGATGTAAGATTGGTAGGTGCGCCTCCCTCTTCTATCGGTAAATTCGGTTCTGATACCGATAACTGGGTATGGCCACGTCATACAGGCGATTTTAGCATGTTTCGCATCTATGCGGGTAAGGATGGTAAGCCAGCTCCTTATTCCCAGGATAACGTGCCTTTAAAGCCTAAATACTTCCTGCCAATTTCCATGAAAGGGGTGAAGAAAGATGATTTTACCATGGTAATGGGCTTCCCTGGCCGTACCACGGAATATCTCCCTTCTGAAGCGGTAAAACAAACCGTAGAGGTCCTGGACTTTGCAAAAGTAGGAATGCGCGACGCTGCCCTGAAAATCTGGGATGGCTATATGCGTAAAAATGAGCAAATCAAAATTCAATATGCCGCCAAATATGCTTCTACTGCCAACTACTGGAAGAAATGGCAAGGAGAGATGCTGGGGGTGAAAAAAACAGACGGTATCGCTAAAAAGCAACGTTATGAAGCGGAATACAATCAGTTGCTGAATGCGAATCCAGCTCTGAAACAACAATACGCTGGTGTACTGGATACCCTGAACGCACTGTATATCAAAATCAATCCATACGCACAGGCTCGTGATTATTACAACGAACTGGTGAAAAATGCGGAAATCCTGACTGCTGTGGATAAACTCATCGCTTTTGCGGATGATGTGGAAAGTCAAGGTGCTGGCCAGTATAATACCCTTAAAGATAAATTCATGGCATCCATGAAGGCTTTCTACCAGAACTATAACGCTGGTGTAGATAAAGATGTATTTATCAGCTTAATGGATATTTATGCTGCAAGAGTTCCAGCGGATTTCCGTAGTACCCGATTCAATACTTTATGGAGCAGCTTTAACAGCGATAGCCGCAAACTGGCGGATCAAGTATTTGCGTTGTCTAACCTGACATCCATGGATAAACTGTCGGCCGTAATGCAACAGCCGCAACAGGCTGCCCTGGCTACACTGGCAAAAGATCCTGCTGTGCAATTGGCTATTGTATTGCGTGAAGGTTATCGCGAGAAAGTAGCACCAGACTTAAATGCCCTGCAACTGGACATCAACAAGCGTCAACGTACTTATATGCAGGCGCAAATGGATGTTTTTGCGGGTAAAAAGAACTTCTACCCAGATGCAAACAGCACCTTGCGTGTTACTTACGGTAAAGTAGATGGCTACACGCCGGCAGATGGTATCAAGTACGATTACTATACCTGGTTGGATGGTGTAATGGAAAAATATATTCCTGGAGATTATGAGTTTGATGTGCCTGCAAAACTGATAGAGCTATATAAAAACAAAGACTACGGCAAGTATGGCGTAAATGGCAGAATGCCGGTATGTTTTATCGCGTCTAACCATACTACAGGCGGTAACTCTGGAAGCCCTGCGCTGAATGCAAACGGCCAACTGATCGGCCTGAACTTCGACCGTACCTGGGAAGGTACCATGTCTGATATCAACTATGATCCGTCTATCTGCCGGAATATCATGGTGGATATTCGCTATGTATTATTTGTAGTGGATAAATTCGCCGGTTGCAAACGCCTGGTGGATGAAATGAAATTGGTATACTAACAAAACTCTTCTGTCTGTCGTCCCTGCCCGCAGTGTATGGACGAGGAAAAGAGGATTTATCAAAAAGCATGTTGTCCCTGCCCAGCGGGCAGGGACAACGAAAAAAAGAGAGAAGGGAATTGATGTCGCAGACATCAATTCCCTTCTCTCTTTTTTTATATTTAGATCAGCTTACAGTTTACATTCGTAAACAATAGAACTACATCTGTCTACTTCCTTCAGTCCTCTTCTGTAAGAGCGTAAGCCCTGGAAGAAACCGGCCAGCAGCCTGCTTTTCCCGGTCTTATATTTTTCACTCAGCAAGCTTACATAGAACCCATCGAACACCATCGGATGTTTTTTAACTACCTTGATGTTATGTTGTGCCAGTAAAGATTCCATAGAAGTAGGAGAGAAGTGGTACAGGTGACGAGGTACATCGTAAGCCGCCCAGAATGCTTTATAATAGCTAGCATCCAGGGAGGTATAATTAGGTACGGCAATAATGATAGCACCGCCTGGTTTTACCAATTTACGGAGTTGGTCCAGGTAGTGGTGAAGGTCGTGTACATGTTCCAGTACATGCCACATCGTGATAGCATCGAATTCCTCTGCCGGGAGGGAGAAGAGTTGCTCTATTGGGAGCGCTTCTATACCGTACAATTGTTTGGCATTGGCACGGGCGGTTTCATCTGGTTCTAGTCCGGTTACGTCCCAACCTCCTGTTTTCATATAATGCAGGAAGGCGCCAGTTCCGCTTCCGATGTCCAGCAGTTTGCCCTGCTTTAGGCCAGTGGCAGACCTTACCCAGTTCTGTTTGGAACGCAGCGTGATTTTTCTAACGCTGTGATACAAGCGGTT
Organism: Chitinophaga sp.; assembly: GCF_019236475.1. Lineage (GTDB taxonomy): Bacteria > Bacteroidota > Bacteroidia > Chitinophagales > Chitinophagaceae > Chitinophaga. The sequence goes on along the minus strand of NZ_JAFAIX010000005.1, from coordinate 160,445 downwards.
GATTAAACCTTCCCTGGTTTCTGTGTGAGAAATGTATTCCTGTGACTGATAGTATTTGCCAATGCTGGCGCCATCTGGTACATTTTGTGTGAATCTTCCAGAACAGCCTCCGCAATGCCAGATACCGAAATTTTCTTTAGATACAGTGTAGTCTTTAGCAGTAAGCACTTCGTGAATTTGTGAGGAACCACAAAGCGGACAAGTATTACGGTAAATCAAAGTAATGCAGTTATTTTTTTGGCAAGTTAATATTAAAATATTTTATCCTTAGTGGTATTCTCCCCATTCGGCGCGTAACGCATCTGCAATTTCGCCGAGCGTAGCCAGATTTTCCACTGCTTCCACTACGAGCGGCATCAGGTTTTCATCTGTGTGTGCAGCCGCGCGGATACGTGTCAGTAAAGCGTTTACAGCGTCATTATTACGACGGGAGCGAAGATCTTCGAGGCGTTCTGACTGTACCTTCCGGATACTGTCATCCACGCGGAATACTTCCGGCGGTGTATCATCTTTCGTGGTAAATTTATTGACGCCTACTATTATTTTTTCATTGTTCTCAATTTCTTTCTGGTATCTGTAAGCACTCTTGGCGATTTCATCTTGCACAAACCCTTGTTCGATTGCGCTAACAGCGCCTCCCATGGCATCGATTTTTTGAATCAGTTCCCAGGCTTTGGTTTCCACTTCGTTGGTCAATGCTTCTACATAAAAAGATCCGGCTAATGGATCTACCGTATCAGCAATGCCACTTTCAAAACCTACGATCTGTTGTGTACGCAGGGCTATACGGGCAGCTTCCTCTGTTGGCAGAGACAAGGCTTCATCATAGCCATTGGTATGAAGGGATTGGGTACCGCCCAAGGTGGCAGCCATTGTTTGCACGGCTACACGTACTATATTGTTCAACGGTTGTTGTGCAGTGAGGGTACTGCCGCCCGTTTGTGTGTGGAATCGCAGCATCTGCGCCTTTGCATCCGTAGCGCCCAGTTCTTTAGTGATCTGTGCCCACATACGTCTGGCAGCACGGAATTTAGCCACTTCTTCAAAGAGGTGATTATGTGCATTGAAGAAGAACGACAAGCGTTTGGCAAATACGTTAATGTTCAGGCCTTTTTCAATAGCAGCTTTCAGATAGGCCTTCCCGTTAGAAAGGGTGAAAGCTAGCTCCTGTACTGCATTGGCACCGGCTTCACGAATGTGATATCCAGAAATGGAAATGGTATTCCACTTAGGTACTTCCCGACTACAATAATCAAAGATATCTGTGATTATACGCATGGAAGGTTTGGGTGGGTAGATGAAAGTCCCTCTGGCGGCGTATTCCTTCAATATATCGTTTTGTATCGTTCCTGAGATTTGCTTCAGATCTGCACCTTGTTTTTTAGCAAGTGCGATATAGAGTGCCAGCAGGATGAAGCCTGTGGCATTGATGGTCATAGATGTAGAGATTTTTTCCAGTTCAATTCCTTTGAACAATCGCTCCATATCTTCCAGCGAATCGATGGCTACTCCTACTTTTCCTACTTCTCCTTCTGACATGGCATGATCAGAGTCATATCCAATTTGTGTGGGAAGATCAAAGGCCACACTAAGTCCCATAACACCCTGACTTAGCAGGTAATGGTATCTGGCGTTAGAAGCTTCTGCAGTGCTGAAGCCAGCATACTGGCGCATTGTCCAGAGCTTGTCGCGGTACATGGTAGCATGTATACCTCTAGTAAACGGGAATTCTCCCGGCAGTTCGTGCATAGGCACTTCCTGGGTATACACCGGTGCGATAGAGATGCCTGAATCGGTCTGAATATTTTTTTCCATCTTAACTATAGTATCATTGCAATGTTACATAATTATTACGGTACTTCGTGGCTGGGAAAAATATTGATATTTGCAGATAAGTTAACTTCGTCTATGATTATCTACGCCTTATTGGGGTTGACCTTATTACTGGCTTTTGTCAGTCTGCGCCTGATATGGAAGGCGGGAAGCCGTCCCCTGAGGGTATCGTATAGTTACCTGGTAGCAGGCATTTCCCTTGGTCTGTTTCTTTATCTCTATGGTACCTGGGTTTATCTCAGTATTTATGCAAATTATTTGTTTGGAATACTCGCCCTGTTGTTTTTGTTTACTGGAATTTTTAGGAAGAAGAACAAAGCCGCAGTAGCACCAGCCTCTTGGCGTTTCCGTGCCAACCTTTTAATGTCGATGCTCCTCCTGGGCCTGACGGTGCTTTACTTTACTGGCACCACCGGTAGCAGCGATGTAGTGAGCCTTTCATTTCCGTTTAAAAAAGGTAATTACTTCGTCTTACAGGGTGGGAAAGGCTTACCCACTAACGTATTTCATTTTAGTCTGCGTGGGGCTGTGTATGCCATGGATATCGTAAAACTCAACCAGTATGGAGGTCGGGCAGACAAAGTGTTTTCAAAACGGTTGTCTGACTACGAAATTTTCGGCGATACATTATATGCACCGTGTAACGGTCGAATAGTGAGGGCTTATAGTAACAATCCGGACAATATTCCACCCAATATGAAAAGGGGCCCTAAAAATACGAATCAGGTACTGCTGGAAACGGATAGTACTTATATTTTCATGGGACATCTGCAGATGAACAGTGTGTTGGTGCGGGATGGGCAGGAGGTCGTGGCTGGTCAGCCGCTGGCTTGTATTGGGAATTCAGGCTTCAGTACAGAACCGCATTTACATATTCAGGTACATCGCCGCCAGGAGGGGATTCCCTGGTACTTGGGTCGCCCGATGTATATTCATTTCAACGGAGAAGGCTACCTGTTGAATGAAGTAATTCATAACAGATAGCCTTCAGTTGTGTGCAGTATTACCGCACTTATTTCATAATTTTTTTTGCTTCTGCGTTGATGATCTGTGCTACAAGCTCAGAGGGAGAGGCGCCTGCTTCCACGAATACTTCCAGGATATGTTTGTTGAGATCCATGGCCTGCGCTTCTGGGCCCAGACCTATGGCCACCTGGTTGATGACCGTAATGGTCTGATCTTTCAGGGTTTTAACGGCGTCCCATGCTTGGCTGGATACATAGATCTGCTGTGTTACATTGTGTTCATATTCCGCCTTGATATGGTGTACCAGGGCCATTTGCATGTCTACAGCACTCATACCTGGCTGGTAGATACGACCGATCAAGTTCTGTGGCGCAATACGGTCTACATACAACGCCATTCTTTCATAAGCCTGCAACTGCAAGGGAAGAATGGTACTGCGTTCGCCGCTGGTGGTCGCAACAGCCGGCTCCAGTGGCTGGGCAGGTTTCTTCTTGATCATATCCTTAACCGTACTGTATACCATCCAGATAGCTCCCGCGGCAAGTACGATATACAGTAATTTCTGCGTATCCATTGTATTGATTCAGGTTTTGAAATACAAATATAGAAAACAATTATATATAACTCTATTCACTAAAAAGGGATTTTTTAATTTTCGCTGTTATACAGTCCGAAAATTAAAAAATCCCCAGCATATTGGAAAACGAGGATTATTTCAGTTTGCCAAGCCACTCCTTCATGCGCGCTGCGCCTGCCTGGAGTTTGTCCATGGAGGTAGCGTAGGAGAGACGGATGCAATTAGGCTGCTGGAAGGCGCTACCAGTAACGGTAGACACATGTGCACGGTGTAAGAGGTACATGCAAAGGTCATCTGCATTTTTAATCATGTCTCCTTCGAAGGATTTGTTGAAGTAGGCACTAACATCCGGGAACATATAGAACGCTCCTTCCGGATCATTCACTTTCAGTCCTGGGATGGCTTTCAGCGCCTCATGAATATACTCCCGACGTTTTTTGAACTCGGCTACCATTTCATGAGCGGAGTCGAGACTGCCGGTGAGGGCAGTTACAGCGGCTTTCTGGGTAATGGAGCAGGTAGCGGAGGTAAACTGGCTCTGGATTTTATCGCAGGCTTTAGCGATTTCCAGTGGCGCAGCGAGGTAACCCAGGCGCCAGCCTGTCATCGCAAATCCTTTACTGAGGCCGTTGATAATGATCGTTCTATTTTTCAGGTCACCAAATTGAGCGATACTTTCGTGAGCGCCCACGTAGTTGATATATTCGTAAATCTCATCGGAAATGATGAAGATCTCAGGATGCTTTTCAAATACTGCTGCCAGTGCTGCCAGTTCATCTTTTGAGTAAACAGAACCGGTAGGATTGCAGGGAGACGAGAACATAAACAGCTTGGTCTTTGGCGTAATAGCCGCTTCCAACTGTGCAGGTGTTATCTTGTAATTGTTTTCAATGCTGGAGGGTACGAATACTACTTCGCCTTGGCAAAGTTTCACTTGTTCGGAATAAGTTACCCAATATGGAGTAGGGATGATGACCTCATCACCAGGATTTACCAATGCCAGTACAGCATTAGCTAAGGCTTGTTTAGCGCCGGTGGTCACTACGATCTGTTCTGGCGTGTATTCAAGACCGTTATCACGTTTCAATTTATGCACAATAGCTGCACGCAGGTCAGCGATACCAGCTACTGGTGTATAATGGGTAAATCCTTCGTCGATGGCTTTCTTGGCAGCCGCGCGAATATGTTCGGGCGTATCAAAGTCAGGTTCTCCAATACTAAGGTCCACAATGTCTATTCCCTGGGCTTTCAGCTCACGTCCGAGCTTGGCCATTTTGATTGTCTGCGGCTCTGAAATGCGAGAGAGCCTTTCTGCAAGTTGATTCATAAGCTAAATGTAGGATTGACCTGAGCAAACCTACAGAAAAAAAAGAAAAATATCTTCGAAAGATATTGGGAGGTGCCGTATAAACGCAGAATGGACCGGATGTCCGGTCCATTCTAGGTTTGCTGGTAGCAATATTTTCAGGGCTTAGTAAGCCGCATAAATAACGTTGGTGCTCAGTTTGTCATTACCAGTGCTGTTAGCATTGCCAGTCAGGTAACCGGTATACACTGCACCAGTAGTCATAGAACCTACTGAGAGGGAATTATTGGTGGCCAGAACGGAGTCGCTACCTGCTTTTTTCACAGTAATAGAAGTCACGTTCACCAGGTTGGTCAGCAGTTGCAGACTAGGGTCGAAGCTGTCTCCCACAAAGTTTACATTGGAGGCAACTTTGTTACTACCTAGGAAAATATCCACAGGACCCGCATTTTCAGACATATTGTAGAAACGGAAGTTCACTGCAGTAGCACTGTAGTTAGACAGGTCTGTGCTAACAATAGCGGATCTGATAGGCTTAATGCCGTAGATGAACAATGAATAGTACTTCAGGCTATCCAACTGGGCAGAAGAAGATGTCAGCACGGAATCAGAGGTTCCGTCAGTCACTTTGTAAGTGTATTGTCCGCCATAATTTCCGAAAGCAGAACCGATAGGGCCCGTGAGTGCGGTTTTGTTCTTTTTAGTTCCATTTTCATACAGGTTGATGGAACCTGGATAGGTAGACGTATTAGCTAACATCATCCAAAAAGTAGGTCGTTGGTTGGCAACGTTTACATTGTTTTTCAGACAGGAAGTCAGCCCCAGTGTGGTGGCTATGAGCATAACAATAGCCCCGATACGCATTTTCTTAGTTAGCATCTCTCAGTTTTTATTTTGTATGAATTTTTATCTTTTTTCAGTTGTTCTCGACTTAGACCTTTGGTTGAAAGCGGCTCAGGTCTGGTATTACTTTCCTCGGCCTTTCCAGTTCCATCTCATAAATCATTGCTCCTAGTGCCTGTAGGAATGGTTTTCCAATATTTTCAAATGAATGGTGGTCATCACCTAAGATGCCATCCTTGTTGACATAGACCGTGGCTGACAAGAGGAATTCAATATTATTTCTAAAGTCAGCAATATAAGCAGTGTCCGTCAAAAATCCATATGCCCAACCTGGCTTATTGAATATCCGTATATCTGACGGGATGTTTGCTTGTTTGTTGCCTCCGTACAGTAAGAACTTTACATAAGACTGGTGGTACTGTTGTGGATCATATACAGGATCGGTTGATTCCGCAGGATATTGCGACATACAACGATACAAAAAATCATAATCACTTTCATTTAAACGGTAACGTTGCTCATTTGTTACAGCCTCCGGAAAAAAAATACTGCGCATGATTTCATGGAGGGATGCCAAGGGTAACCGATTGCGGATGGAGAAGTCCATCGGACCTTCCTGTAACACGCCTTTATGGTCATACCAGGCTTTCCCGATGCGGTCTTCTCTGGCGGCAAAGGCCAATTGGCTACAGGTATCAGGCTGCTCATAAATCACCTGATCCTGGTGTTTGAATTGCATGCCATTGGAATACCGGTTCGCTTCCTCGTGCAGCGGGAGGCCTACCCGATGCCGGATTTGCACATCTCTGTATCCGTTTTCCCATAGTCGTCTATTAAAAGCCTCTTGGCCAATGAACTCATACAGGCGGTTATAGGCGTCGTTATCACTAATCAGGAATATTTTTTTGATATAGTGTGCAATGGATGCCTGTCCAGATGCCGCTGAATGGTCTTGCTGCACGCCGGTATTGACGCCTGGAATAGAATTAATATATAATGGTGTATGTATATTTAAATTATTAATATCTAAATCTCGAATCTTTTCCATCGCCAGGATGGCAGCAGGAAGTTTGACCGTAGAAGCGGGGTAGAAGTAGCCGCCCGTCTGGAAATGGTAATCCCGGAACAGTGGTCGTTGCTGTTCATTCCGGTCAATCCGGGTATAAATGATTTGTAGCCGGTAATCTTTTGCCTGGCTGAAAATAGCCTCCAGTATACCTTTTCTATGCCTCCACCAGGATTCCCGGAAATTATCTATTGGTCGATAATAAAGGGTTTGCATATATTTGTCGGTATTAACGCGCTGTAAAGCAATGGAAATATATTGAATTCCAATAGAAACCAGAATCGCAGATTTGTAATTTTTTTGTGCCAACATACCCGTAAACACAAGCCGGTAGCTAATTTGCGCCTATTTTCGAAAGGGCTTTAATATATCAATTTAAATTCTATCTTTGCAACTCTTAAAAATTTTTTATTATAAACCCGAAACAAACAATATGCAACTTAAAGGACTGGTAAGATTTTTTGCCATCGCACTGATCCTTATCTCTTTGTACCAATTGTCCTTCACGTTTTTGGTGCGGAACTATGAGAAGAAGATAGAGCAGCAGGCCGAAACCGATGTGGCCAAAGAATATCCCTCCGCCGACAAGAAATATCCTGGTGATTCTACATTACAGGGGTTCTATTCTGATACGCTGAAGGGTTTTGTAAAACAAAGAAGACAAGAGATCGTGGATAGCACCAGCAATAAAGAGATTGCAGGGTTTCCATGGAACGTTACCTACAACAAGGCGAAAGAAAAGGAACTGAACCTCGGTCTGGACCTCGTGGGTGGTATGAACGTAGTACTGGAAGTAAGCGTTGAAGATGTAATCCGCGCTTTATCCGGTCAGTCCAAAGACCCAGCTTTCAACAAAGCACTGGACCTGGCTAAAGAGAAAAGAAAAACTAGCCAAACAGACTTTGTTACTTTGTTCGGGCAAACTTATGCGGAGGTTGCTCCAGAGGGCAAACTGGCGAACATCTTCGCAAACGCATATCAGAAAGATATCAATTTCAACTCTTCCAACCAGCAGGTACTGGACATGATTCGTAGAGAATCACGTGCTGCCATTAAAAATACCTATATCGTACTGCAAAAACGTATTGATAAATTCGGTGTGGCACAACCAAATATCAGCCTGGATGAAAATAAAGGTCTTATCTCTGTAGAACTGGCCGGTGTAGACAACGCTGAACGCGTTCGTAAATACCTGCAAGCTACCGCTAACCTGGAATTCAGAGAGGTATACAAAAACAGCCCTGAAGTATTCCAGACCATTCTGACCCCTATGAACGAGGCGGTTAAGAATTCTCTGGGTAATGCTCCTGAAAAAGTAGATACCGCTAAAGCGGCTACTACTACTGCTGCCAACACTAAAGCTAATCCTGCTGATACTTCAAAAGACGGCAGTCTGAGCGACTACCTCGCTAAGAAAGACTCTGGTAAAGGCGCTAAAGCTGATACCGGTCTGATTGCTAAAGATGCTAAACTGAAAGCTGCACAGAAAGAAAATCCGCTGTTCACCATCCTGTTCCCTCGCCTGGATCAGAACAATAACATTGTTCCTTCTCCTAGCGTTGGTTTCATGATGCCTAAAGATACAGCTACCTTCCGTCGCTACCTGGCGATGCCTGCAGTACAAGCGGTTCTCCCTAAAGATGCCGTTTTCGCTTTCGGTCCTGAAAACAAAACTGATAAACACGGCCCGCTGGAAGTTTATATCCTGAAAGTAAACCCAGCTAACCCTGCTCCACGCGTTGGTGGCGATAGAGTGATCGAAGCGCACCAAGACGTTGACCAGAACAACCAGCCTGAAATCAGCATGACCATGGATAACCAGGGTGCACACGAGTGGAGAAAACTCACTGCTGAACTGGCTCCAACCGATCATAACAATCCTGCTACCTTCAACTACGTTGCGGTAGTACTCGATAACATCGTTTATTCTGCTCCTTCTATCCAGAATGAAATCGCTGGTGGTCGTTCTTCTATCACTGGTAGCTTCACTCCAGAAGAAGCAGGTGACTTGGCTAATATCCTGAAATCAGGTAAAATGCCTGCTCCTGCAAAAATCGTTCAGGAACAAATCGTAGGACCAACCCTGGGTGCTGAATCCATCGCGGCTGGTGCTAAATCCTTCCTGATCTCTTTTGTTATCATCTTCGTACTGATGCTGGTTTACTATAACAGCGCTGGTTGGGTTGCGAATATCGCACTGATCCTGAACCTCCTGTTTACCTTCGGTATCCTGTCGTCCCTGGGCGCTACGCTCACAATGGCTGGTATCGCGGGTCTGGTACTCACTATCGGTATGGCTGTGGATACAAACGTAATCATCTTCGAAAGAATCAAGGACGAACTCACCCACGGTGAATCTTATCAATCCGCTATCGAAAAAGGTTACAAAAGATCACTGGCTCCTGTATTGGATGGTCACGTAACTTCCTTACTGACAGCTTGTATCCTGTTCTACTTCGGTCTCGGTCCTGTACTGGGCTTCGCAACTACCCAGATCATCGGTCTGTTACTGTCCCTGTTCTGCGGTATCCTGGTTTCCCGTATGGTTACTGACTGGTGGACTAACAAGAAAAGACACTTCGAATACTTCACGCCAATTTCTCGTAAAGTATTCAAACACGCTGCTTTCGATTTCGTTGGTAAACGTAAAATCGCTTACGTGATCTCTGCATTCGTAATGGTAGCTGGTATCTCTTCTTTCTTCCATGGTTTCGATCACGGTATCGATTTCTCTGGTGGTCGTAGCTTCACCGTTCGTTTCGAACACCCAATGAACTCTGACCATGTAAGAGAAGCCCTGAAACAAGAATTCGGTTCTGAACCTTACGTGAAAACAATTGGTAACACCAACCAGTTGAACATCACTACTGCTTACAAAATCGAAGAACAAAGCATTGAAGTAGATAAAGAAGTTACAGATAAACTGTACCACGGTCTGAAAAAATACTACAATACGAACGTAACACCTGAAGTATTCGCTTCTCGTTATATCGTTGGATCTCAGACAGTATCTCCAACTATCTCCGATGACCTGCGTGCAGGTGCGGTAAAAGCAACAGTGCTGTCTATCGTAGTAATCTTCCTGTATATCCTGCTGCGTTTCAGCAAATGGCAATATTCGATCGGTACTATCTTCTCCCTGCTGCACGACGTACTCGTTACCCTGGCAGTATTCTCTTGGTGCAGAAGCTTCGTTCCATTCACATTGGAAATTGACCAGCACTTCATCGCGGCTATCCTGACCGTTATCGGGTTCTCCATGAATGATACCGTTATCGTGTTCGACCGTATCCGTGAATACTTCCGTACCGGCGCACATGGTAGAGACCGCGATACTGTTATCAATAAAGCGATCAACGATACCCTCAGCCGTACAGTGATGACATCTCTGACTGTATTCCTGACCATCTTGATCCTGTTCATCTTCGGTGGTGAAGTAACCCGTGGCTTTGCATTCGCAATGTTGATCGGTGTAATCACCGGTACTTACTCCTCTATCTTCGTAGCGGCTCCAGTACTGGTAGACTTCGACAAGAAAAATGAACTGGCGAACGAAAGCGATGTACTCGCTGCTTCTAAGAAAGATCTGGCTAGCAGCAAATAGTAAGCTTCCTATTAGAGAAAATGTTTGATAGATATAAGGCTGTCTCTTCGGAGACAGCCTTTTTTATTTGGTTGCCTTCTCCTGAATCCTGCTGCCAGCGCAGCGCCACCGCCCGAAGGGCGGAATAAAAAAACCAACATCGAAGATGTTGGTTTAAATACAATAATTCATATTGTTGAACAGTAAAGTTGACATCTTCGATGTCAACTTTCGAGGTTCCGGGCTTCGCCCGGTTGCTGCCGCAAAGGCAGATATGTAAAGACTATTGCGGCGTAATAAATACAAATCCGCTGCCCTGGTCATTTTGCTGGTAATCTACCTGCATCCCTGCCAGGTACATACTATGTGCTTTCTTGATAATGACCGGAATGCCTTCAATATCCAATAACTGGTCATCTTCAGCTTTATCGTCAAATCCAATCATATAGCCCATGCCGGAACAGCCGCCACCTTTTACGCCTATACGTAGATAGGGGAAGGATGCGGTAGTAGCCAACAACTGTTTCACCACCAATTGCGCGGCGGGAGTCAGCGTTAGGAGCGCCATCTTGCCTGCTTCCATTTTTCAAAGTTTAGAAGTCAAAGGTAGGAAATGGACCGCTGAAAAAAGGTTATTGCTTTTCCTTTGCGAGGGCGAGGAGCTGCTCGTGTAATGCCAATACCTGTGGGATGACCATATGTTGCTCATCATTATAGACCACATAGTCGCACAAACGCATTTTAATCACTTCATCTATTTGTTTATAGACGCGTGCCAGGACGTCGTTACGGGAGATATTGTCCCGCTTCATCACTCTATGTACACGAAGGGGGAGTGGTGCGCTTACGCCAATGATTTTATCCAAGTAATGGAAGGATTCTGTTTCAAAGAGGAGAGCGGCTTCCTTGAGTACATAAGGGGTTGTCTGTTCGGCAGCCCATTTGTCGGAATCGAGGATGGTAGCCGGATGTACAAGGGAATTCAGGAGTTCGAGCTTACTTTTATCGTTGAAAACGATCGTGGCCAGGTGTTTCCGGTTTAGCGTGCCATCGGCGCCATAGACCTGGTCCCCAAAATGATAGCTTACCTTGTTTGCCAGGTCTTTATCCCTGACAAGAATATCTTTTGCTTTTTCATCGGCGTAATATACCGGTACGCCCAGTAATTCAAATATTTTGCTAACGGTGCTTTTGCCCGAGCCGATGCCTCCTGTGATTCCAACCTTTAACATACTATCCAATTTAATGAAAAATGCATAAAACAAAGCCGGTGCAAAGAATTTATTCTCTGCACCGGCTGAAATATGTAAGCGGGCTAATTAAGCCTTAACGCCAGTAGTTCTTTGTTGTAACTGTTGGGTGTATTCCATGCTGATAGTAGAACGCTCGATAGTCAGGTAAGTACCTGCAGCTACTTCCAGTACCATTGTACCATCATCATTGAATTTTTTCACTTTACCGTGAATACCAGCAATGGTAACGATTTTATCACCCTCTTTCAGGTTTTCGATAAACAGTTTTTGCTGTTTAGCTTTTTTAGTCTGAGGACGGATCATGAAAAAGTACATTACTACGAACATACCACCAAAGATCAGCAGAGATGGTAAAGAGCTAGCACCACCGCCTTGTGCAGGAGCTGCTAATAAAACATTCAGCATTGTCATTTATAATTGATTTTAATAGTTTAATTTAATTACTTGCGGATAATATTACAGCGGATAATAGGCCCTTCCTGGAAAGCGCCGCCATTGTTCAAACGGAGCGATACTTCTTTCTGGGTATATCCTTCTTTACCTGCACTGTCAAATATTACCTTAATGAAGCCGGATTGTCCTGGTTTTAGGGGCTCTTTAGGCCATTCTGGTACTGTACAGCCACAGCTAGAGATGGCATCCTCAATCACTAGATCCTGTTTGCCAGTATTGGTAAACTTAAAGGAGTATTCTACTTTCTCACCTTGGGTGATCTCACCGAAATCATGGATCTTCTCCTCAAAAGTGATCGCAACATCTTTGTTGACGATGGTTTTAGACTGAATGGAATCCATAGCAGCAGCTTTCCCAACGGCATTGCCATTACAGGCAGCCAGGAAGAAACAACCAGAGGCAAGGAGATAGCACAGTGTTTTCATTGTTGATGCTATTTTTAGTGAAAATAGTGTTTCCGCTTATTTTTTAGGGCGATCCTGTTTTTTTACCAACTGTTCTTTTTCCAGATCTTTCAGGATATTATCCAGGATACCATTGATAAATTGACCACTCTGCGGGGTGCTGTAAGCTTTCGCCAGGTCAATGTATTCGTTGATGGTTACTTTAGTAGGGATGGTAGGGAAGTAGAGGAATTCACATACACCCATTTCCATCAGTAACATATCTACGGCAGCAATACGTTCCGGATCCCAGTTCTGCAGCTTAGGCTTGATGAGCTCCAGGCAGTATTCTTTTTTATCGATTACTGTCAACAGCAGTTCCTTTGCATAATCCAGCTTCTCTTTGCTGATTAGCTGCATGAAATTGAACAGGTGCGGTTTGTTGAAATAATTACTGAGAAGGATATGCATCATCTCTTCATCATCGCCCCAGTGGAGGAAAGTATCTTCCATGTGCTGGATGAAGAGCTCGTTTTTAGCCAGTATCTCTTTATAGATGAACTCCAGTATTTCTTTTTCTCCGCCCTTAGTCCGCTGTTCATCCGCAATATAGGCTTTATATGCGTCTGTGGCAATTAGCAGATTGTACATCTTGCGGATCAAGTCTTCATCCACCAGGCGTTTCATTTTCCATTGTTCCAAATTTACCTGGAAACCACGGTCATTTATAATCTGATAAATGAATTCATTGCCTGCAATTTTAGTATTTACCTGCAGGTCCTCAGCGGAGGGTAAATGTTTGGAAGCACGGGCCTGCGCGTCTGTCTCTGCATATTGCGCCACCTGTGCCACGGAATAAAGTAAATAAGTAAAGATCTGGCAGGTCTGATCCAGCTTTTCATTCAAAAGTCTGGTAGCCGTACCCGGCTTAATACTGCTTTGCTCCATCGTTTCCAGGGCATAAAGTGTTTGCATTACTTTAACCCGGATATTTCTTCTACTGATCATCGTATAAAAAAGAACTGGTATAAGGGCGCAAAACTAGAGAAAAAAATCGATATTTACGGATTCAGGACCTTTTCCGGCACTTAAATTCATAGATTCCAGCATGGTCCTGTCATTTTTTCCTGGTCTCAAAGCTGATTTGTCAGTGTGAATGACATAGTTAGACAGTCTTAGCTGAAAATTTGACCCAAACAGGCCCTTGGCATAATTCTCGAGGGCGATCTAAACACAAAAATTCAACTGAATTCTTTAAATAAAAACTACTATGGCTAAAAAATTAAGTATTAAACCTTTAGCTGACAGGGTAATTGTGAAACCTGCAGCAGCAGAAGAAAAGACAGCTGGTGGTATCATTATCCCAGATACTGCAAAAGAAAAGCCTCAGAAAGGCACTGTTGTAGCGGCTGGTCCTGGCAAAAAAGATGAGCCTGTAACTGTTAAGGTGGGTGATACTGTACTCTACGGTAAATATTCCGGAACTGAGATCAGCATCGAAGGTGACGACTACTTAATCATGCGTGAATCTGACATCCTGGCTGTAGTTTAATACAAGCAGGAATTTTCCCCGGTTAATTGTTTTAATCTCTAAATTTTTACTCTAAAGAATTATGGCAAAGCAAATATTCTTCGATATAGAAGCCCGCAACAAAATGAAAAAGGGCGTTGACGTACTGGCTGACGCAGTGAAAGTAACCCTGGGTCCTAAAGGCCGTAACGTAGTAATCGAGAAAAAATTCGGCGCTCCTGCTGTTACCAAAGATGGTGTTTCCGTTGCTAAAGAAATCGAACTGGAAGATCCAATCGAAAACATGGGCGCACAAATGGTGAAGGAAGTTGCTTCCAAAACCGCAGATCTGGCTGGTGATGGTACTACCACCGCTACCGTTCTGGCTCAATCTATCATTGGCGAAGGTCTGAAAAACGTAGCTGCAGGTGCTAACCCAATGGACCTGAAACGCGGTATCGACAAAGCCGTTAAAGGTATCGTTGAGAACCTGAAAAAACAATCTGAAAAAGTTGGTAACGACAACAAAAAAATCGAACAGGTTGCTACTATCTCCGCTAATAACGACAGCGAAATTGGTAAACTGATTGCTGAAGCAATGAAAAAAGTTACCAAAGATGGCGTTATCACTGTAGAAGAAGCTAAAGGTACTGATACTACCGTTGAAGTAGTAGAAGGTATGCAGTTCGACCGCGGTTACCTCTCTCCATATTTCATTACCAACAGCGAAAAAATGCAGGCTGAACTGCAGAACCCTTACATCCTGATCTACGATAAAAAGATCAGCACCATGAAGGATATTCTGCACATCCTGGAGAAAGTTGCTCAACAAGGCGCTCCACTGGTGATCATCTCCGAAGATCTGGAAGGTGAAGCACTGGCTACCCTGGTTGTAAACAAACTGCGTGGTACCCTGAAAGTTGCTGCTGTTAAAGCTCCTGGCTTTGGTGACAGAAGAAAAGATATGCTGCAAGACATCGCTGTTCTGACCGGCGGTATCACTATCTCTGAAGAACAAGGTTATAAACTGGAAAACGCTGACCTGACTTACCTGGGTCGTGCAGAATCCGTTACCATCGATAAAGACAACACTACTATCGTAGGTGGTCGTGGTCAGAAAAAAGATATCCAAGCTCGTATCGGCCAGATCAAAGCACAGATCGAAGTAACTACTTCCGATTACGATCGTGAAAAATTACAAGAACGCCTGGCTAAACTGTCTGGTGGTGTTGCTGTTCTCTACGTAGGTGCTGCTACCGAAGTAGAAATGAAAGAGAAAAAAGATCGCGTTGATGACGCTTTACACGCTACCCGCGCTGCCGTTGAAGAAGGTATCGTTCCTGGTGGTGGTGTTGCTTACATCCGCGCTATCGAAAGCATCGAAAAACTGAAAGGTGAAAACGAAGACGAACAAACTGGTATCGCTATCGTTAAACGCGCTGTTGAAGAACCGCTGCGTCAAATCACCGCTAACGCTGGTATCGAAGGCTCTATCGTAGTTCAGAAAGTAAAAGAAGGTAAAGCGGACTTCGGTTTCAACGCTCGTACCGAAACTTACGAAAAAATGCTGTCTGCGGGTGTTATCGACCCAACTAAAGTGAGCCGCATCGCTCTGGAAAATGCTGCATCCATCGCTGGTATGCTGCTGACCACCGAATGCGTTATCGCTGACAAACCAGAACCTAAATCCGCTGCTCCTGCTATGCCAGGCGGTCACGGTATGGGTATGGACTACTAATAAGTACTCTCCTTATAGAAAAAAACTCTTCCAGACATGGAAGAGTTTTTTTTATGCGTTAATTTAACTTCCTTGTAACTTTCCCCGATTACTTCCCGTTTAAAAGACAGAAGTGTAAAATTATGACGCGGATGAAATATTTATTACTGTTCACTACTTCTCTTATTGTATTCATTTTCAGTAGCTGCACCAAAAGAGATAACTTCTCCATACGAGAGTATCAGGCAGGTATAGCCCAGAGCGACAGTAATCTGTTGAAAGTCGTTGATGCCCGGAACGACAGACCGGTTATCAGAGATTCATCAGGTATGTACTATAAAATATTGATACCAGGCGATTCTATACATTATCTCACTTCCACCTCCATACCCGTTGTTAGTTATACCTATCAACTGCCTGCCGGACAAATAGTAGTCAGCTCTTTTGCCCCTACCGATTTTAATAGAACCCCACTGAATAAACATATTTTAGGCTGGCAAATTGGCCTGCGCAAAATCTCCAAAGGTGGCCGTATTCGCATGTATCTCCCTCCAGAACTGGCCTTCGGCGATGCTGGCGTACCTAACCTAGGCATCCCGCCTAATGCCATCATTATCTGCGAAGTGGAACTCGTAGATATTTTAAAATAACAAGCAAATTTTTATACATTCGTCACACAACTAAAAACTTAAGCCAATTACTTACAATGAAGAAATTCTTATTCCTGGGGATCGCATGTCTCGCACTGCTGGCAGCTTGTAAAAAAAATGATACACCCCCACCTTACGATCCATATCCGCAATTTGTAATTGATTCTACTAAAATTCAGGCTTACCTGAAAGCTAATAACATTACAGATGCCAAAATGGACGCCTCCGGCGTATTCTACCAGATTTCCAAGCAAGGTACTGGTACCGATTCCCTGAAACTAACCAGCTATCCTACTGTAGGATATGCCGGCTATCTGATGAACGGTACCACGCTAGGCACTAAATTCGATAGCAGCGATTCTACGAACTTTAGTTTCCAATACCAAATGCGTGACCTGATTCCTGGATGGTATGCAGGTATGAAATATTTACGTAAAGGTGGCCAAATGCGCATGTATATCCCTTCTGTATGGGGTTATGGTACAAGAGGTATGTCAACTATTCCTGCCAACTCTGTACTCATCTTCGATGTAAAACTCATTGATTTCACATCAGGTAACTAATTTTCCAAAAATCTCTTTCTTGTCACCCCTGTCCAACTGGGCAGGGGCGACTAGAAAATGAAAAAGGAATTGGCAGCACCACTATTGTGCGGCTAACTGCAACGCTTTTTCCAGTACATCATCCTTACCAGCTGCCAGTCCTGCCAGTGTAGGCGTTACCGGTACATTTGGCACGATTCCCTTCAAATGATGCTTACTGCCATCATGATTCTTTACCACTAAGCCACTAAAGGTAAAAATATACCCTCCTGGCATGGTGATCATATTGATGTCCCCATTCGTACCCGCTGTAGGCTCCCCGATAATCGTTGCTAAATGCTCATCCTGTACATATCCCATATAACTTTCAGCATAGCTGATAGCGCGACTGTCTGTCAGAAAAAATACTTTTCCTTTTATGTGCGGCGACTTAGGGCTTAAATTCCATCCACTTTCTGCATAAGTGGTACCATTGAACTCCGGACGAATATTCAGTGGTTTAAACATCCACTTCGCATCATCTTTCTTTTTCAATAGATATTGCAGTAATTCATGGTTGCCGTTGGGATAACCCCGCAAATCACAGATCAGGGCTTTGGCGTCGGCAATCTCCTGGATATGAGTGCTGATACTGTCCATCGGTTCTCTGTCTAAATCGATGTAGAAAATGCCAGGTTTAATCCAGCCCATCGGAGTAGTTCGCTTGGCATCATTGAAATGCTGCTGCGCTTTAGCTGTACGTGTAGCCGTTACCGTAACAGCCTGACCATTATGCAGTACGCCCAGTTCCAGGGTCGTATTAGGTGCGCCCGAACCCAAATTATTGATCCCTCGATTATCCTTATGTTGAGGAGAGCCACTGATGCATGTTTTCAAGTCGGACAGATAGGCTTCCGCAGGTTGGCCGTCTACACTGGTCACTACATCACCCGCTTGCAATTTGCCTTTTAAATTTTCATCCAACACCGCTGCCACAGCTATTTTCCCATCTGCCCGCGTAAAGAGTACTTTCAGATAGTTGACCGGTGTCTCCCCTTCTTTATGCACATATATATGGCCATCATTCAATTTGGCAGTCATTAATTTGATCGTATTGGTGAAATCATCTGCCGTTTTAGTGGCTGCTGCTGAAATGAGCCCGTCTTGTAACCATTGATCAGGCTTTTCTGCTGCATCTTCCCAGTAAGGAAAGAAATGACGCAAAATATTCCAGGCAACAATAATACCTCCTAACCTGGTGTTGAGAGAATCGCCACTAACGCTATCTTCCGTCGCTTCCAGAGCGGCTGTCAGGGATTGTAACAATAGGGAATCCCCAACAGGGTAAGTATGATCTGGATTGCCATACAATGCCAACGGAATAGCACAGGATACGCCAGAAATCAGCGTTTTGCGGATATACTCTCCCGGTAGCGGATAAGCGGCAAAAAGTGGTTGTGCAAGTGCTCCATGTTTCGATGGCAGAACACTGGTAATAAGGAGGGAGGATTTCCCTTCTTTGGCCTCTTCCTGATTACAAACAATTGCATAACTGCTGCTTTGTGGACTGATACCCCAACCAATGGGATATTGCTTTTCTCCATTTTCTTCAAAGCCGGTATTTTTCAATGGTATTTCCTTCCAGTTATCGCCGTCTTTTACCTCCAGTTTAAGCCCATCAAACCAGGCTTTTCCCTTGCCTTGCAGCATAGAACCGAGAATTATTTCTTTACCGTCAGTGTCAATGCGGCCGGTAATGGTGAACTGTTTCCAGGTGTTTTCCCTGGCAGGGTTCTGACTCATGTTGTTAAAGAACCCCATGCCCTTATCTGTATCTACCCGAAACCATAGCAAACCAATTCCACCTTTGTCTGACGCTACTTTTACCCAACCTGAATACCGAAACTCTTTACCCTGAAGGGGTTTGGCATCCAGTTGCTGATAGGTGGCGGAGAAATCGGTTGCTGTATTGCTTTCCAGAGGCGCCGGGCGATTAATACGCAGGCTTTTGTACGTATTGTTGTTGCCTTTTACCAAATAATTAGGCAAGCCTACGCCTTTATGTTGCCAGGCGATCAGTTTATATTGACTGGTATCTGGGGGGATAATGGATGGAAGGCCGGGTTCTTTACCACTGTAAACCAAAGCAGCAGGTGCAATAGGCTTAAACAGTTTATTCAAGGTTTGAATCAGTTCCAGGTTGCTTTTTGCATGTAGCACTTCCTGGCTGCCATAAACGGCGAAATTTTCCCAAGAAATACTGCTGGCCTCATCAGAAGGATGGAAGAAACGCACATATCCATACATTTTCGCAAAGGCGGTGAGGTTATCAGTTTCCCTGGTACTGAGTTGATGCTGCGCCGACACGGATCCGCCGAATATTGCGGTTACACCGGCAACGAGTAGGGTGGGGATTAATTTCATAGTAACTGAATGGCGATTTAGTTTCCTGAAAATAAGGATGAAAATTATACCAGGCTGTACCGCCTATAAAACTTTAACGATTTTAATGCAGCATATTGTCAAGTGGTACGAAGAAATTATTGCAACCGCGGATGTAGGGCGGATTTTATCTGCTTAAGTTGCCTTAATTTTACAGGAAATCAATTATTACTAGTGGCACACGAATGTATATCCGTATTTGATATTTTTAAGATAGGCGTAGGTCCATCGAGTTCGCATACCCTCGGTCCATGGCGCGCAGCACTGCGTTTCCTCCATGATCTGGAAACCGAAGGCAAGCTCCCGGCCATTTCCCGTTTACAGGTGCTCCTGTACGGTTCCCTGGCTAAAACGGGCCATGGACACGGTACAGACATTGCCGTTTTGCTTGGCCTCTGTGGCGATGATCCTGTTACCTTCGACGTAAACCAAATCACTCCCAAGATTGACGCTATACGCCGCAACCGTAAAATGACCGTTGCCGGCAAATATGAGATTGACTTCGACCCAATGGAAGATGTAACCTTCCTCTTCGAAGAATCCCTGCCTTTCCACCCGAATGCACTCACTTTCCTGGTCACCTTCAATGATGGCGATCAACGAGCTGCTACCTATTACTCCATTGGTGGCGGTTTTGTGGTACAAGAAGGTGAAGGTAATTCTGCAGGATCCTCTGTAGACTTACCTTTCCCAATTGATACCGCTCGTCAGTTGTTGCAATTTTGCATCAAAACAGGATTCAGTATCTCTGAAGTGGTGATGGAAAATGAACAGGCTTGGCGTCCAGAAGCGGAAACTAGAACAGGCGTACTCAATATCTGGCGCGTGATGCAGGAATGTACTTTCCGTGGCTGTCATACTACCGGAGAGCTGCCTGGCGGCCTCAAAGTAGCCCGCCGCGCTGCTGCCCTGAATAAGAAACTGCTGCAAGGACGTACCTATACAGATTATACCTCTTGGATTGAAGCCATCCGTGCTGGCGGAGAACATTTCTCCTATACACTGGATTGGGTAAGCTGCTTTGCCCTGGCGGTAAATGAAGAAAACGCTTCCTTCGGACGCGTGGTAACTGCCCCTACCAATGGCGCTGCAGGGGTTATCCCGGCCGTATTGCAGTACTTCATTGCTTTCTGCGATGGCCTCCACGAAGATAAAATCATTCAGTTCCTGCTAACTGCTTCTGAAATCGGCAGTATCTTCAAGAAACGCTCCACCATCTCGGCTGCCATGGGCGGCTGTCAGGCGGAAATTGGCGTGTCTTCTGCTATGGCCGCTGCTGCACTGACGGAATGCCTCGGTGGTTCTCAACGACAAGTGTTGATGGCGGCAGAAATAGCTATGGAACACCATCTGGGACTTACCTGCGATCCAATCGGTGGACTGGTACAGGTTCCATGCATCGAGCGTAATACCATGGGTGCTATCAAAGCCATTACGGCTTCCCAGTTGGCATTGCAGTCAAATCCTGAACTGGCAAAGGTTTCCTTGGATGCAGTTGTGAAAACAATGTGGGATACGGCCCTGGATATGAACTCCAAGTATAAAGAAACATCAGACGGTGGGCTGGCTGTAAATATTCCTATCAGCCTTTCTGAGTGCTGATTACAAAAAGCTCCTACGAAAAAGATAAAAAACCGGCAAATGACGTCGCAGACGTCATTTGCCGGTTTTTTTGATACTATTTACGATGCATTGGCAGAAATAAACTATATTTCATACCTGCTTATTTGAATCCTATGCGTTTTTATTTCGCTGCTTTTTTGCTCCTGGCAAACCTACAACTCGCTGCTCAACAATTCGGGGGAAATCCCTCTAGTCTTAAATGGCAGCAGATCAACACGGATACTGTCCGGGTCATTTTTCCCAAAGGAATGAGCCAGACAGGGGAACGTGTAGCCAATATCGTTACTTATCTCAACCGCAATACCCGTCAGTCTATCGGCAATCGGCAGCAGAAAGTAAGTATCGTGCTGCAAAACCAGACCATGGAGTCCAACGGTTATGTGGCGCTGGGGCCTTTCCGTTCGGAGTTCTATCTCACGCCGCCACCTACTTCTTTTGATCTGGGTTCGCTCAACTGGGCAGAACAACTGTCGCTGCATGAATATCGGCACGTACTGCAGAACATGAACTTCCGACAGGGCGTGTCTAAAGTGGCTTCTTGGGTAGGCGGACAACTAGGACAAGCAGCAGCCACCAATATTGCTGTTCCAAACTGGTTTTGGGAAGGAGATGCGGTTACGATGGAAACAGCCCTCAGTAACCAGGGGAGGGGCCGACTTCCGGCTTTCTTCGATGGTTTCCGCGCGCTCTCGCTGGCAAACAAGGATTACCGCTATATGAAAATACGCGGTGGATCGTATAAGGATTTCCTGCCGAACCATTACCCTTTAGGCTACCTGATGAGCATTTATGGACGTGACCATTACGGTCCTACGTTCTGGAAAGATGTTACGAGAGACGCGGTTCGCTACAGAAGCGTCTTTTACCCAATGTCTCGCGCCATAAAACGGCGTACAGGCATGAACGTTACTGGCTTCTATCATGCCATGATTAGTCATTATGATTCTATCTGGAATGCCTGGGCACAAAGACCAGCAATCACACCTGTCAGAACAGTATCGCCGAAAGCAAAGGTCTATACCGATTATAAATACATGTATTCCGCAGGGAATCACGATTTTATCGTCCTGAAAGGCTCTTGGAACAAGGTGCCCGCCTTTTACCTGTTGCGTCAGGATGGCTCAGAAGAACTGCTGACCTACCCGGGTATAGTCTTCGATGATTATTTCAGCTATCGTAATAACAGGATTGTCTGGGCTGCTGCTAGATTCGATGTTCGCTGGAGCTGGAAAGAACTTTCCGTTATCAGGGTCTATGACCGCAATACGGGACATACCAGCACGGTTACTGGCAGAGGGAAATTCTTCTCCCCAGATATCAATAATGATGGTTCTAAAATCATTGCTACGGTTGTTTCTCCGGAAATGAAATACAGTTTGCAGTTGATCAATGCCGAAACTGGCACCGTGGAAAAGGAATTGCCCAATCCAGACAACTGGTATTTTGCCAATCCTCGTTTCACTGCTGGGGAAGATGCCGTGATTGCCGCCGCTCGCGATAAATCCGGTAAAATGGCCTTGGTACAGCAATCCCTAACTACGGGTCAAATTACCACCCTGTCAGACTTCAGTTTTAATGTGATCGGCGCGCCTACTATTTATGGCGATACCGCTTATTTCATTGCTGGTGGTAAAGACGTGAACAACGTATACGCGATGACGTTATCTGACAGGAAAACCTACCAAGTAACAGATCTTCCGAATTCAGCACTCTTCGCGGCGCCTAACCAGGATAGTCTGCTATTCAGTGAGTTTACGGATAAAGGATATAAGCTGTTTCAGTCCTCCCTATCTACCACCAACTGGAAACCCGCCGATCTGACAGTCCGCAGTAGCAGTGCTTGGCTGAATCCGGAATTCCATGAGGGAGGAAATGTGTTGAGTACCGTGCCGCATGATTCCCTTCCTGTTGAAAAATACCGGAAAACCACTGGCACCTTTAATTTTCACAGTTGGGTACCATCGTTTAATGATCCGGAGTATAGTATTAGCCTCTTAGGGAATAACGTTCTCAATACAACTGCTACTTCCGTCGGTTATACCTATAACAAAAACGAAGGTACTTCCGATTTTGGCGCTAGCTTCCTGTATGGTGGCTGGTTTCCGTGGCTAGGTACCGGTGTCGACTATACGATAAATAAAAGTGGATATACCTCTAAAGGCCAACTTGTCTACTGGAATCAGCTCAGTTGGCATGCTGGTTTTACGATACCGTTGAATTTTTCGTCTGGATTATATGGTCGTTCCTTGACTTTATCTTCCAATTATTATATTCAGCAGTTATACGCAAATGGTTTGCGTTTCCGCGTGAATCCGCAGCAGTATGCATCTACCGCCCTGGTGTTTAATAACCAGCGTATCCGTGCTGCCCAAAATATTTACAGCCATTTCGGTCAATATCTGGTGCTTCAGTATAATAATTCTATCGGTGGTGCCCGTGGAAACCAGTTCTACGGCCGTTTTGATCTGAGTCTACCAGGATTATCCAGGAACCATAGCCTGGTATTACAGGCAGCTTATCAACGCCATGATACGCTAGGAAACTACAGCTTTACAGATCGTTTCGTATATGCGAGAGGGTATAACAAACCATTCTATAACCGTATTTATAAGCTAGGCGCGAATTACCATTTCCCGCTATGGTACCCTGACTGGGGATTTGCGCAGATCATGTATATCAGTCGTGTTCGTGCAAATGCCTTCTTTGATTACAGTCGTGCCAACGATTATATCCGCCATGTAGATAATACTTATCGTTCCACTGGTGGGGAATTATACCTGGATACGAAGCTGGGGAATACTATTCCGTTTACATTCGGTATGAGAATGAGTTACCTCCTTGATCCAGACCCAGTAGATAATGCGAAAGTCAGAGTGGATTTCATCCTCCCGTTACAACAACTTTTTTCTTACTGATAATGTGAGAGCGTCCATACCGGCAAATGGTTTCCTGTAGTGGCAGTTCCATGCAGTCATCGATGGATAGCGCAAGAATACTTGGGCTACGTCTCCCTTGGCGATAATCCTTTAATAAATGTCGCCAAGAGGATGGATAAAACCAAAGAAGAGATAGGAAAAAGACCAGGCATGGCCAGGTAAAATTACCATTGCCAATCAAATAAGCCTGCATGCGTATTTCATCAGGCATCGTATAAGCATAGCCTAAAAGCAGATGCTTCAAATCATGGTCTTCAAAACTTGGAATTAATCGGTATCCATTGGTGTCCAGAAGGTTTGCCAAGGTAAATCCAGTAGTGTGCGGAGGGAGCGTACGCATATATGCAACTTTCCGCTCTAACTTATCGGTATTGTATAATTTTTCCAGTAGGAATATAGATATGCCAGTAATTTTCATTTCATAGGTCAAAAATGTGATCTACTGTTTACCTGATGATGAATTTCAGCGAAGGCGCTTTATAAATCTTTTCAGGGGTATACTGGATAAGGATTTCATCAAAATACAGGATATCTCCTTTTTCAAGTTTTTCCTTCATTCCTTTGCTCCAGGTAGGACTCATTTTGGCAGATTTGAAATTATCACCAGTAAAGTCTTTATAGATGCCGGGTTGCCCGGTAGTATCATTTAGGTAGACTTCATGTTTTTCGTAGGTAAAAGCAAATGAAATCACCGGATATTTAGCGCCTTTCTCATCGCGCACTACCAGGGTAGAATCCAGGAGTTTCACCACTTCATTTTTGGGCAGGGAATCACTGAGGAAAATTCCCCAGGTACTAATCAGTTTCTTGGGGTGTTTATCCGTGGTGGCAACTGCGGCTGGTTTCTTTACAGGCGTTTTGGACGACTGCGCAAAGCCGGCGTAGCCTGTCAGAAGCAGTGCAGAAAGTAACAGGTGTTTGATCATAGTATTGGCGGGAAAAAAATCGCCCGGTATAGAACGACCGGGCGATTGAAAAAATTATAAGGATTTCAGACTTTCCTCTATCGCCTTAATTTTGGCTTCGGCGTCTTCTTTCTTCTTACGTTCTACATCCACTACTTCCGGTTTCGCGTTCTGAACAAAGCGTTCATTGGCGAGTTTCTTTTCTACGGAAGCAAGGAAGCCTTGCAGGTAAACCAGGTCTTTCTCCAGGGTTTCTTTCTGTGTGCTGTTATCCAGTTCTGTTTCTGTACCCAGGTAGAATTTATCTTTCTGTACTACCAGTGTAATACATCCTGGAACTGCTTCTTCAACATAGATAACTGCTTTTGCATTCACCTGTTTAGCGAGGATGCTCTCAATTTGTTTGAAAGCATTTTCGTGTTTGGTTTCGATATGCAATACAATTGGATCCTTTGGTTTGATCTGGTGCTTCTGTCTAGCCTCACGGATGCTGCTGATTACTTCTTTCAGCAGAATACCTTCTGTCAAAGTAGCATGGGATGGCGCTTCTGGTGTGCTGAATTGCAGCAACATCAGGGAATCATCTTCATTGCGTACTTTCAGATGCTGGTAAATTTCTTCCGTGATGAACGGCATGTATGGGTGCAGCAGTTGCATCAGTTGTTCGAAGAAACGAATCGTGTGCTGGTAGAGAGAAGCCGCGATTGGCTGTTCAAAACCAGGTTTCACCCATTCCAGGTACCAGGAGCAGAAGTCGTCCCAGATAAGGCCGTACAATGATTTCAGTCCTTCGCTGAGGCGGAAGTCGTTGTGTAGATTTTCTACTTCCGCTTGTACTTCGCGCAGGCGGCTTTCAAACCATTTCACCGCAAAGTGATTCGCAGCGATATTAGTTTGATCTACTTCCTGGTTCTGTTCCCACATTTTGATCAGCTTCAGGGCGTTCCACATCTTATTACCGAATTTGGAACCCTGGTCACAGCTAGCGTTATCGAACAGCAGGTCGTTACCGGCAGGGGAGGAGATCATGATGCCAAAACGAACCGCATCGGCGCCATATTGGTGGATCAGTTCCAGCAAGTCAGGGGAGTTACCAAGTGACTTACTCATCTTGCGGCCTTGTTTATCGCGTACCATACCAGTGAAGTACACGTCGCTGAAAGGTTTTACTTCTTTGTATTCCAGGCCGGCCATGATCATGCGGGCCACCCAGAAGAAGATAATATCCTGACCTGTTACGAGTACAGAGGTAGGGTAGTAGTAGTTAATATCAGCGTTATCTGGTTTAGAGATACCATTGAACACTTCCATTGGCCAGAGCCAGGAAGAGAACCAGGTATCCAGGCAGTCTTCATCCTGTTTGAGATCCGCAGCAGCAACGGTGATACCGCGTTTCGCGAATTGTGCCACCGCTTCAGCAGCAGTAGCAGCCACTTCGAAAGCGCCCTCGTTGGTATACCATGCAGGAATTTGTTGTCCCCACCAGAGTTGACGGGAGATACACCAATCCTTCACGTTTTCCATCCAGTATTTGTAGGTAGCCATGAATCTGTCGCCGGGATGGATTTTAACATCACCGTTTACAACGGCATCCAGTGCAGGTTTTGCCATGTCTGCCATTTTCACGAACCACTGGGTAGAGATACGAGGTTCCACCACGGTGTCAGGGTTACGTTGGCTGTAACCGAGGCGGGTAGTGTATTCTTGTTCTTTTTCCAGAAGGCCGGCTTCATCGAGGGCGGCTACTACTTTCTTACGTGCAACGAATCTGTCTTCACCAACGAATACCACAGCGGCTGCGCTGAGGGTACCGTCGTCGTTGAGGGTATCGATTACTTCCAGGTTATGTTTCAGACCCAGGTTGTAGTCATTGATATCATGTGCAGGCGTCACTTTCAGGGCGCCGGTACCGAATTCTTTGTCAACATAGGTATCGAAGATTACTGGAATACGGCGGTTCACCAGTGGCACTGTAGCATAGAAGCCTTGCAGGTGTTTATAGCGTTCATCATCAGGGTTTACGCAGATAGCGGTATCGCCCATGATGGTTTCAGGACGCTGGGTAGCGATCGTGATGAACTCACCGGTAGGCGTGCCTTCAGCGTTGGTGATGGCGTATTTAACATGATACAATTTACCTTGGAGGTCTTTGTATTCTACTTCCTCATCGCTGAGCGCAGTCTTCGCCTTAGGATCCCAGTTGATCATACGGGCGCCGCGATAGATGAGTCCTTTATTATAGAGGTCTATAAAGACTTTAATAACTGCTTCGTAGTAGTGATCGTCCATGGTAAAGGTAACACGGTCCCAATCGCAGGAGCAGCCCAGTTTTTTGATCTGGTGATAGATGATGCCACCGTATTTGTCTTTCCACTCAAAAGCGTATTTCAGAAACTCTTCGCGGGTCAGTTGCGATTTCTCGATGCCTTTCTCGCGTTTGAGCATATCTACCACTTTAGCTTCAGTAGCAATGGAAGCGTGGTCAGAACCGGGTACCCAGCAGGCGTTGAATCCGCTCATGCGGGCACGGCGTACCAGGATATCCTGAACGGTTTCGTTGAGGGTATGGCCCATGTGTAGTACACCGGTAACATTGGGAGGAGGGATGACGACCGTAAACGGTTTACGTGAATCCGGAGTAGAACGGAAATAGCCTTTTTCCATCCAATGTTGATACCATTTTTCCTCAACCGTCGCAGGTTGGTAATTCTTAGAAAGTTCCATGCTATTCATAATATAAGTCTGCAAAAATATAGAAAAAAGCGAAGTGAGAACAGATTAACCCGCAGTTTTAGCACTGAATCCCGGGTGAATGTTGTCTCCCTAACTCATCGCTGCTATCACTTTGCAGGTTTTGTCTACCATTTCCGGCGTTACATCCAGGTGCAGCACCATTCTTACCTGTGTGGCAGAAATAGGGATAACGAGGATGTTATTGGCTTTTAGATGATCCGCAAATTGTTGTGGTGTCAGTCGGCCTTTTACTTCAAATATGAGAATATTGGTTTCCACTGGCAGGAATTCACCGATAAAATCGTGTTGTGACAGTTCGGCAGCAATTTTTTTCGCATGCAGGTGGTCTTCAGCGAGACGTGCTATATTGTTCTCCATAGCGTATATTCCAGTAGCAGCCATATATCCTGCCTGGCGCATACCTCCGCCCAATTTCTTACGAATGCGGCGAGCAGCGCGGATATAATCGCGGTCGCCCATTAGTACAGACCCCATCGGGCAGCCCATGCCTTTGTTGAGGCAAACGGAGATGCTGTCAAATGTTTGGCCGTAGGTTTTAGGATCTTGTCCGGTGGCTACCAGTGCGTTAAACAAGCGGGCGCCATCTAAATGCAATTTAAGATTATGCTGCGCACATACATTGCGTATCGCTGCTATATCTTGCCAATTATAACAGGCGCCTCCGCCTCTGTTGGACGTATTTTCCAGGCAAACGAGGCTGGTATTGGCGCGGTGGATATCATCTGGTTGAATGGCAGCCTGCACTTGGTCTGCAGTGATCATGCCTCTGTCGCCGTGTATGGTATGGGCTTGCGAGCCGGAGTTGAAGGCGATACCCCCTCCTTCATAGACGAATACGTGGGCCAGGTGGGAGCAGATGACTTCATCTCCTGGGCGTGTATGTACATTGATGCCAATCTGATTGGACATTGTGCCGGAAGGGCAGTAAAGGGCTGACTCTTTGCCAAAGTAGTCTGCCATCATGGCTTCCAGTTTGTTAACACTGGGGTCCTCTCCGAAAACATCATCGCCTACTGGGGCGGTAGTCATGGCCTGTAACATGCCATGGGAGGGACGTGTAAAAGTGTCGCTTCTAAAATCGATCATATCGTTGGAAAATTTGCAAATTCAGGATCAATAAATTAGTGAACGGTTTTAATTTATGAAGATTTTTTTTCAATTGTTAAAATTTGACTAAAGCTACGTTGTACAAGAACTAAATGGTTATGAAATTCCGTTAATAAAAGGTAATTTGTTATTAAGTCCAGCAAAGTAAGGAAGATTTGGTAGAGTGATTCGTTAGCACGATCTTTGCAGGCTAATTCGAAACAGGAGATAGATAGAGCGGGAAACTTTGTAAGTTATATAATTTTGGTATTTCGAACAAAAATTTTCTTTCTCTGTTACTTTATTTATAAACCAATACAATTTTTCATATGAGGCAACTTAAAATTGCCACCCAGATCACCAACCGTGATTCGCAGGCGGTAGAAAAGTACCTGCAGGAAATCTCGAAGATCCCTTTGTTAACACCTGAGGAGGAGACCGTTTTGGCGCAGCGTATAAAAATGGGCGATCAAAAGGCTCTTGAAAGATTGACTACAGGAAACCTTCGTTTCGTAGTTTCTGTGGCAAAGCAATATCAACATCAGGGGCTCAGCCTCAGTGACCTTATCAATGAAGGTAATTTAGGTTTGATCAAAGCCGCGCAACGATTCGATGAAACAAAAGGTTTTAAATTCATTTCCTATGCTGTATGGTGGATTCGCCAATCCATTCTACAGGCGTTAGCGGAACAAGGTCGTCTTGTTCGTCTGCCGCAGAATAAAATTGGTACTTATAATAAGGCGAACAAAGCTTACATGGCGTTTGAACAGGAAAACGAGCGTGAACCTTCTACCGAGGAACTCGCAGAAATCCTGGAAATGTCAGAATCGGAAATTAACAATATTTTCCAGAGCAATACCCGACATATGTCACTGGACGCACCAGTACATGAAGCTGAAGACGTAGCGATGGGTGATCTGCTGGAAGGTGGAGACATTACCGACGACGATGTTATGCGCGACTCACTACGCGAAGAAATACGCAGAGTACTGAAGTCACTCAGTCCACGTGAAGCTGAAATTGTGAACGCTTATTTCGGTCTGGATGGTGAAAATGGGGCAACAATCGAACAAATCGGTCAGAAATATGATCTGACAAAAGAAAGAATCAGGCAAATTAAGGAACGCGCTATCAAAAGGCTGCAGAAAGCTCGCTATAGTGGCGCTTTAAAATCCTACCTGGGATAATTTCATTTTGGAATTCTCTTGATCCTGAAACCGTTATCACGGTTTTTTCATCGGATAATAAAGAAATCTACATATCCTCTTTATTCTATAAGTACACCGGCCTTGTAATTACATGGCCGGTGTTCTTATATTAATACATACTCGTATTTTTGCAGGCTAAAATCGTACACCAATCATTAGATACATTTATACAGTAATTTAGAAGTATGGAAAACAAGAACCAGCAAGAGCATGTGCATTTACTGATCATCGGTTCCGGCCCTGCCGGGTATACCGCAGCGATATATGCCGCAAGAGCTAACCTAAAACCTGTACTCTATCAGGGTATCCAACCAGGCGGTCAGCTTACCATCACAACAGAAGTAGAAAACTATCCAGGCTATCCAGAAGGTATTCAAGGACCAGAAATGATGGTCGACTTCGAAAAACAAGCTACCCGTATGGGAGCAGATATCCGTTACGGTCTCGCTACTTCCGTTGACTTTAGCCAACAACCATATAAAGTTATTATCGACGAAGAAAAGGAAATCACTGCTGATGCTGTGATCATCGCTACCGGCGCCTCCGCAAAATGGCTCGGTATTCCTTCCGAACAACGTCTCAACGGTAGCGGCGTTTCCGCTTGCGCTGTGTGCGACGGTTTCTTCTTCCGTGGTAAAGAAGTAGCTATCGTTGGTGCAGGTGATACTGCTGCTGAAGAAGCACTGTATCTCTCTAAAATGTGCAGCACTGTTCATATGCTCGTACGTCGTGATGAAATGCGCGCCTCTAAAGTAATGCAAGACCGCGTACTCAAAACTTCCAATATCATCGTTTACTGGAATTCTGAAACAGATGAAGTACTCGGAGAAAATAAAGTGGAAGCCATCAGAATTCGCAACAACAAAACCGGCGACCTGAAAGAAGTACCAGTAAGCGCCTTCTTCGTCGCCATCGGCCACCAGCCAAACTCCGCTATCTTCAAAGATTACCTGGAGCTGGATGAACAAGATTACATCGTTACCGTTCCTGGTACTTCCCGTACCAATGTGGAAGGCGTTTTCGCTTGCGGCGACGTGCAGGATAAAATTTACCGCCAGGCTGTTACCGCTGCAGGTAGCGGTTGTATGGCTGCCCTGGATGCAGAAAGATACCTCTCTGCTAAAGGTCATCACTAATATTTTATCAAATCATATGCAAATGCCGGATAAGCTGCTATGCCTGTCCGGCATTCGCTTTAATCATCTCTACCCATGCTTACCATTGCTCTGGAAAAAATTAGCTTCCATGCCTTTCATGGCCTATTCCCGGAAGAAACTATCATCGGAAACGAGTTTATCCTCGATATCTTAGTTCGTATACCCGGTACCGTGCCCATCGATGATCTGGCCAATACGGTAAACTATCAGGGTATCTATGAAATCGCCCGTGAAGTAATGGAAGTTCCCAAACCCTTGCTGGAAGAGGTAGTATACCAGATCTCCGATACTATCAAACAACGTTATCCTGCCATTACACATAGCACGGTTACCCTTCGGAAAATGAATCCCCCCATGGGCGCTAGTATCCGTAATTCGCTCGTATCCCTGGAAAAGGATTATTAATAACTTGTAGATAAACCGTGGCGGTTATAATCTGTTATTTTCGTAGATTTATAGCTATAGGTTCATCAACAAATTATCTAAACTTAAAACCTGCCCTATGGTGAAGAAGATTATCACTGTTTCCCTGCTGCTCCTGGCAACCCTCGTCACTAAAGCCCAAACGGTGGAAGAGATGGTAACCCAGGCCAAACAACTGGAAACACAAATGAAAGAGCAGGAGGCATTCGATAAGGATAAGGAAATTCTGAAAATACAACCCACCAACCTGGACGCCCTCGTTCAGGCCAGCGAAATGGCTTCTCGCATTGGTAATCGCCAGAAAGATAAATCTACTAAAACAACCTGGTTCAATCAGGCGAAAGACTACGCTGCCGCTGCCTTAAAGGTAAATCCCAATAGCGCTCCCGCCAACTACGCCATGGCTGTAGCAATGGGCCGCATGGCACTCATCTCTGGCGCAAAAGAAAAAGTGGCCGCCTCCAAGGATGTGAAAAAATACGCGGAACTCGCTATCAAATTCGATCCAAAAATGGGCCCCGCCTACCATGTACTGGGTAAATGGAACTACGAAGTAGCTAACCTGAATGTATTCGAAAGAGGCGCTGCAAAAATGCTCTTCGGCGGACTCCCAGATGGCTCCCTCGCCAACGCTATCACCAACTACGAGAAGTGTCGCCAATTAGATCCAGGCTTTATCCTCAATTACTATGAACTGGCCAGAGCTTACAAAGCCAACGACCAGTCAGACAAAGCAATTGAGGTACTGAAAAAGGCGCTGACACTGCGCAACATCACCTACGACGATGCCAGTATCAAAGCGGATTGTCAAAAAATGCTGAACGACCTGCAATAAAGATATTGACTATAAAAAGAAAGGACCTGCCTCTGGCTGGTCCTTTCTTTTTATAGCATTGATTAAATCACTTTTCCTTTCCAACGTCCACTGTTCAGGTACCAGACACTCATGGTTAATATGATAAACCAGTAAATGAAATCCGCCCCCCAGGCCAGGTGCAATGGACTCCGCATGCGTTCTATGACGATATCGCAATAGACCAGGTAGCCAATCACGGCCACGATTTCCGTGATGAGGTTCATACGGGTATTACCAGTACCGGTTACGCCACTGAGTACAACCGCCGAAACAGCCATCACCAGGGTACTTAAGGAGATGATCCGGATGGAGAGAATGGAGTCTGCAATCAAACCGGCATCTGTTGTATATATATGTAATAGGGTATAAGGGAAGATATTTACCAGTGCACATACCACTAATGAACATACAACGCTGAACAGCACTATCCGCCGGATAGCCTTAAAAACCTGGTCCTGCTTACCTTGGCCAATAAGGTTACTCACCATCGTATTACAAGTGGCCGCCAATGCCCAGGTGAAAATACCAAAGAAGCCAAATACACTACGCAACATATTGGAAATCGCCAGCGGACGCTCTCCCAGGTGTTCTATAAATATGAAAAATACAAACCAGCTACCAATACTGAATAAGAACTGTACAATGATCGGCGCCGATACATTCAGGATATTTTTCAGAATGTCCCAGGATGGTCGCAGATAGCGAAACAGGCTGTAAGTAAGATAGTATCTCTTTAAAAATAAAATACTATATGCCACTGTAAATCCAGTAGCTTCGGCAATAATACTGGCTGTAGCCGCACCATTCAGTCCCATTGCGGGAAGCCCCAGTTTGCCGAAAATCAGGCCATAATCAAAGACAATATTTACAATTTCTTGGCAGAAAGAGGTGACAGCCAATACCTTGGAATGCCCGCTGCCGATGTAAAAGGCATTAGCCATACTCAACATCATCAGCAAAGGCAAGCCCCAAATACGGATACGTATAAACGAAATGGCGGCTTCATAAATTTGAGGGTTATGAAGACTATGTGCAAAGAAATATGGAGCTGCCAATAACGTAATACAGATGGCCACCAAAGAACAACAGAAGCCCAGTATCAACCCGTTGGAAAATAACTGACCTATCCCCGCATACTGCCGCTGTCCGGCTCTACGGGCAATCAATACCTGCATACCGTTGTTGAGGCCATAAGCAATCATGTACATTACCAGGTAATAAATACCAGCGATCCCATTGGCGGCCAGCTCAAATTCTCCGAGCCTACCCAGGAATGCGGTATTCGTCATGTGATTAATCTGGGGTATAATTAAAGCCAAACATATAGGTGCTGCTATCTTTATAATATCCCTGTTCGATACTTCCAGTTGCATGGTGCGGGTCTTGCTGGGGGCAAAGATATACTTCCTGCGAGGCAATTAAAGTAAAAAGTTTATTATTGTATTTCATTTAGATTCTATAACATGCCTGTGGCCTATAACATCCATCCTGCATTTACAGTAGACGATGAAACGCTGCTGGAAACCGATCTTACCTCTTGCCACCTTTTGGTGCTAGTAGGAACCGGCACTTTCAGCTATGTGGTGTATGAGCCTGTTGCAAAGAAATTCCTGGCATTAAAATCCTATCATTTCCAACCGCAGAAACTAGCACTGGCGGACCTGGAGATGATTGAGGAGGTTTTTGAAATAGATAAACTGCTATTCACGGCCTTTAAGTCGGTATTACTGTCTTTCGACACCGGAAACGGTGTCCTGGTACCACAGCAGTATTTCAATTCCGCCATCAAAAAGGATTACCTGCACCTGGTGCAGCCGGAAAAAGTACAGGAAGCGGTACTTTCAGATCTCATTTATGGTCAGCCTTTTGTAAATGTATACAGTCTGGATAAAGACCTGGTAGGATTCCTTCGAAAGGAATTCTCTTCAGATCTGGTATTACATGCTAATTCCGCACTGCTATTAGCATACCCGAAGGACCTGGACTACTACAGCGAGAACGGAGTGGTGTTCGTGGAGGTACAACGACATGCCATCACTATTACGGTATATAAAGGAGGAAAATTATTAATCCAACAGCGTGGTGAATACCAGACAGGACTAGATGCAGTATACCTGTTGATCAGTACCTTAAGGCAATTAGAAATAAATGAACAGCAGGTGAAGGTAAAGCTGTCTGGAGCCCTGGTAAAAGATAATGCTGTTTACCAGGAAATGTACAAGTTTATCCCGAACCTGGAATGGGCACAACGCCTACCGGGATTCAATTACATCGGAAAGATGCAGGAAATTCCGGGTTATTATTTTCATAACCTGTATGCGTTAGCATTATGCGTATAATCGGAGGAGCGAGTGGGGGCAGGAGATTTCAGCCGCCGGCCAAAATGCCTAATACCAGGCCTACTACAGATATCGCCAAAGGCGGCCTTTTTAATATTATTGAGAATAACCTGGATATTCCATCCTTAAAAACACTGGACCTCTTCGGGGGGACAGGTAGTATCAGTTATGAACTGTCGTCCAGAGGGGCTACAGACATGACCGTAGTGGAGAAAGATCCATCTATGGCGGATTTTATCAGTAAAACTGCCAAAGCGTTGGATATTACCACCCTGAAAGTGGTGAAAGCGGATGTATTCAAATACCTCCAACAGTGTAACGAACAGTTTGATTTTATCTTCGCAGATCCGCCATATGCCATGGACACACTGGATAAACTGCCATTGGTGGTGTTCGAAAAGCAACTGCTTAAACCGGAAGGATGGCTGGTCATCGAGCATACAAACCACAACAATTTTAAAAATTATTCATACTACCGGACAGAAAGAAATTACGGCGCAACTATTTTCACCATCTTCATTAACAGGGAAGAACTGAAACGCTGATTAGTCCGAGAAATCTGAACCCTTTATGAGAATTTGTCTTTTCCCAGGCACATTTGATCCAATCACGCTGGGCCATACAGATGTGATAGACCGCGCACTGGACCTTTTCGATAAACTGGTTATTGGAATTGGCTATAACAGCGCCAAACAACCCATGTTCCCGCTGGAACAACGTATGGAATGGATTCGTCAGCATTATAAAAACGATAGCAGGGTGGAAGTGGCTTCCTATCAGGGGCTGACCATCGATTTCTGTCGGAAGATCGAAGCGCGTTTTATCCTGCGTGGCATCCGCGGTGTGGGCGATTTCGAATACGAAAAAGCCATTGCTGATGTGAACCGTACCATGGAACCGAGTGTAGAAACCATTTTCCTTTCCTGCTCACCACAATATGCTAGCATCGCATCTACGCTGGTAAGGGATATACACCGCCATGGTGGCGAAGTTTCGCCATTTGTACCGAATGCGGTACTGGAAGGAATTAAAAGTCTTCAAAAATAAAACTGCTGCATATGAAAGCAATCTGGCATTCACTGGATGTATCACTGGATCAGTTGAACGAGATGGGCAACAATACCATGGCTGAGTATTTGGGCATGGAGTTCACAGAAATTGGATCAGACTATCTGAAAATCATGATGCCTGTGGATAATAGAACCACCCAGCCATACGGACTACTCCATGGCGGCGCTTCTGTGGCATTGGCAGAAACAGCAGGTAGCGTAGGTTCTGCCTTAATTATAGATCAGGCAAAGTCGATTTGTGTTGGTATGGAGATAAATGCCAATCATGTCAGAGGGGTTAAAAGCGGCTACGTTCATGCAACGGCCAAACCATTGCATATCGGTGCTTCCAGCCATGTATGGGATATCCGTATTACAGATGATCAGCATCAACTGGTTTGTGTAAGTAGGCTTACAGTGGCTATCCTCGCTAAAAGATAACCCGACTATCATCCTATTTTCACGCTGAAAAAGCGTGCCTCCCATAAAACTTTCCGGTCTGTCGTCCCTGCCCAGCGGGCAGGGACGACGAAAAAGATCAAAAACTAAATTGACATCGTAGACGTCAATTTAGTTTCGATACAACATCATTGTTTATTCCTGACCAACTAACTATATGAGAAAATCCATCTGCCTGATCTGGTGCCTCTTTGTGGCTACTGTTGCTTACTCCCAGGATAAATCTCCCATTATTACCACTGATCTTCCATTGTTCTGGAAAGCATATGATGCTATCATGAATACAACAGATAGTAATCAGCAGGCGACACTGTTGCAGACGATGTATATAGACAAAGGTTCGCCGGGATTAAAGGCGATGATGGAAGCTCGGAATTATACCGTTGCGGACTATCTGACGGCCATTCACCGTTACCCCGAATTCTGGAAGTCAATTCGGCCGAATATGTTACGGGCAGATAAGTATGCCAGTGAAATTCAAAAAGGAATCACGACATTAAAAAAGCTTTACCCAATAAGGCCCGCGAAGATTTACTTTACAGTAGGCGCCCTCCGTTCCGGCGGTACTACGCTGCAGGATAAAGTGCTGATCGGAAGTGAGATCGCATTGGCGGATTTCTCCACAGTGTCTACCGAGTTTCCCGAACAGTTGTCTCACCTGAAAAGCTACTTCAAACTCAATCCTGTGAAGGATATCGTTTTCCAGAATGTACACGAGTACGTACATACGCAGCAAGACACTACCATCGGTGATTACCTGCTGTCACAGTGCGTATTGGAAGGTGTAGCGGAATTTGTGGCAGTAAAAGCCATGGGCGTAGCGTCTCCAAATCCACCGATCGCCTTTGGCAAAGCCAATGACGCCGCCCTTAAAACGGCGTTTTCAAAATGTATGTTTTCGCCATATACCAATAACTGGTTATACAACAGCCCTAAAAATGCTTTTGGCATGCGAGACCTAGGTTATTATATGGGATATGCCATTTGTGAAAAATTCTATGAGCAAGCAGCAGACAAGAAGGCAGCCATCAAATACATGATAGAACTGGATTATAATAACGATACGCTTTTGTACCATTTTGTAGATAGTTCCCGTTATTTCGATAAACCGATGACCGAGTTAAAAGCAGCGTATGAAGCGAGTCTGCCTACGGTGAGTAGTATTTCTGGGCTCGACAAAGGCATTACCGGATTGGTGGCTCCTGGGAAGAAGCAGATTATTGTTGAGTTTTCTCAGCAGATGGACCCAAAGTATTTCCGCAGTTTTGGTTGGGGGCCGGCAGGAGAATCAGCCATGATGAAAGTGCAGAAGGTAGTCGGGTTTAATACCAATTCCATTGCATTGATAGTGGAGGTAGATTTACAGCCCCAGCGACATTATCAATTGCTGATAGGGGAAGGGTTCCGTACTAAAGAAAGTATTCCCCTGCGAAAATACCTGATCGATATCAACACAGGGGAATAGTGGGAAGAGTGCTTCGTGTCTCCCTATAAAAACTTAATAATATTACTTAATACTAAGAGAACCAGTAGTTTCAGCGGCTTTGAATACATCACGGATATTCTCATAGGAGAACTGGAGGTATTTGCTGACATTATGCGGTTTCACCCATTGGATATCGAGGATATCTTCTTCGATCTGCGGAACGGTTAATTCTGTGCCAGTAAACTCCATGCGGTACCAGTAGGTATGTTTCAATACCTTCTTGTTTTTCATGGGGTAGTAGTGGTAAGTTTCAGTGACTTTGCCCGTCAGCTCGATGGAATGCAGTCCGGTTTCTTCAGCTACTTCCCGTACCGCGCAGGTTTCTAGATCTTCCCCTGGGTCCTGTTTACCTTTTGGCAGGTCCCATTTTCCTCTACGGAACATCATCAGTACCTCGCCTTCCGGGTTGGTCACGAGGCCACCGGCAGCCACTAAAACTGTAAAGTGGAGAGAAACTTTTTTCAGCAATTGTTTCACATCTTCCCGGATAAAAACAGCATGGTGTTTTTCGCCTTCTTCCAGTTCTAGTAATACTTTATCAATGGTTTCTGTGTTTGGATCTTCGTATATGGCTGTTTCTTCGAAGCCAGCGGGGATTGCATCGTGGCTCGGACATAACAGCAGTGGACGTTCGTTCAGATATATCGTGATGGTCGTTTGCATGAATGCAAAAGTAATACGGATGAATTAAATCAGATGTTGCATTCTGGAATTATTACGAATTAAATCAATAATTTTGGCGCTTGTATGACTAAGATAAGCGAAAAACAAGTTGCAGAAAAGCTGCTGCAGGTGCAGGCAGTAAAGTTGAGTCCGGCCCAGCCTTTTACCTGGGCGTCTGGCTGGAAATCTCCCATCTACTGTGATAACAGGAAGATATTATCCTATCCATATGTAAGGGATTATATCAAATCCGAGTTATGCAATGTGGTATTTGAAACATTCCCGGATGCAGCCGTAATTGCGGGTGTAGCCACTGCGGGTATACCTCATGGCGCACTGGTAGCAGATCAGTTGAAGTTGCCATTTATTTATGTTCGTTCGAAACCGAAAGAACATGGAATGGGTAACCAGATTGAAGGCGTATTGCAGGCTGGTCAGCAGGTAGTTGTTATCGAAGACCTTATTTCTACCGGAAAAAGCAGTCTGGAAGCCGTACAGGCTATCCGTGCTGCTGGTGGCGAAGTAGTAGGCATGGTGTCTATCTTCAACTATGGTTTCGATGTGGCAGTTAAAGCATTTGAAGCAGCAGGCGTGCCTTTCCACTCCCTGAGCAACTATAATGCGATGATTACCCTGGCAGAAGAAAAAGGCATTGTAAGTGCAGATGAGATTGCTACTTTACAAGCTTGGAGAACTGCTCCAGATCAGTGGGGTAAATAGTCGATATATATAGGCTTTTTTGTATATTGGATGCGTAAATCTAACATTATGCGTACGTTAAAATTAGTTCTGGTCCTGATGCTGGCAACCTTCGGCATTGCAGCGGCCCAGCAGCAGAAATCCATGGCGACAGTAAAAATCAATACGCCAACTGTGCAGTGCGAGTCCTGCAAGAATCGTATTGAGAAGTACCTGTCTCGCGAAGAAGGGGTACAGTCTTCCAAAGTAGATTTCAAGAAACATGTAACTACGGTGAAATACTGGACAGACAGAACGAATGTGGAGAATATCAAAACAGCGATTGCGAATTGTGGGTATGACGCAGACAATGTTACTGCCAATACCGAGTCTTACAACAAGCTGCCATTATGCTGCAAAAAGCCAGAAGATGGTGGCGGCATGGATCCGAAAAAGCACTAAATCAGGGATAATTCCCTAAAAAGATAAAAATCCCCCTTCCATTTCGGAAGGGGGATTTTATTTTGATTTCCGGCAGAGCCGGATATGAATAGAGGAAAAATTATCAGAAGAAGTTGAGTGCCTGTTTGGTTTCGCATTTAATAGGGAATGGCACGTAAACGCCGCCTTTGCCTACTTTACACTTACCCATCGCCTTGATGGTTACTTCTTTATTAGAGAAGGCAGACATCGCATTTTTCAGGACATTACCCATATTTACCTCCAGGCGCACAGGAAAATAGAAAGTATCCCTGGCAGGGATTTGAATGATCGTGTCTTGGGTGGAATGGCCTACTTCTGTATCATCGATGAAGAGATCGAAGTTGGCGTCTTTGAGTTGCAGTTTATAATTATTTGGATTGTAATAGGCGAGGGTGAGACGAACGGTACTTTTGGACATGCCGAGCTCTCCCATTTGTACGCCAGCTACTCTGACGAACTGTAAATCTTTTGTTTTTTCGCAAGCAGAGGAGATGCCCCATATTGTAAAAACAATCAATATAACACGAAATATTTTCATGATAGAATACTGTAATAAAATTTTACCAAACCTAATTCAAAGGATTTATATCGCAAAGGAAGGGGATGTTTTTAGGAAACAATTAACGTAGGGGAGTTGACAAGTAAATTTTATGATTTATATAAAAAAAGCCTGTTTTTAGGAAAAACCGTTATCTTTGAAATCTCCGCACAGTTCGTTTAAAATCAATTCGTAAGCGACTAATTTCTTTAGTATTTTTGCATTTCTGGAAAAATTCCGGCTTTAAGTAAAATACTAACATCATTAGCATATTTATTTATTTTCTATGATTTGTTAGCCAGTTACTTAAAGTAAATCATTAAGTGTTTAATTTTAACTAACAGCAGCACCTGGAAAACTGATTTTCCAGTGTAGGAGCTTAAATTTTGACAACATGTCAGTGAATGAAAATAACTCAACCTTATTAATTGAATCACAGTATTTTCCATCAATTGATTTCTATAGTACTTTAATTGAACACGACATATTGCAATTAGAGAAATATGAAAACTATCAGAAGGTCAGTTATCGGAACCGTTGTTATCTAGCGGGTCCAAATGGCAAGATGATTTTGAGTGTTCCACTGACAAAAGGGAAGAACCAGCGGACGATTATGAAGGATGTGCGGATTAGTAATGAAGAGAGATGGCAGTCGCTCCACTGGAAAACGCTCGTGTCTG
The DNA here is from genome assembly GCF_019236475.1 of Chitinophaga sp. Classification (GTDB taxonomy): domain Bacteria; phylum Bacteroidota; class Bacteroidia; order Chitinophagales; family Chitinophagaceae; genus Chitinophaga. Next base: position 120,019 of record NZ_JAFAIX010000005.1, on the reverse strand, counting down.
CTTACCGTCGGTCGCCTTGGTTTGAATATTACGAGCCGGAGCTGGAGGCGCTCTATGAAAAGTCATTTAATTTTCTGATTGATTGGAATATGGCTTGCTTGGAATGGGCCAATAATAAACTGGGTATCCGTCAAACAATATCATTTACCGATGGTTATCAAAAGGAAGTCCCTGGTGTAACAGATATGCGTGATAAATTAATTCCCGGCGAAGTGCTCCACCCTGAAATTCAATATCCACAGGTATTTGAAGATCGTACTGGATTCCTTCCAGGCCTCAGTATCCTGGACCTGCTTTTCTGCGAGGGAAAACAGGCGATTGAAATCATCAAATCGGCAAAATAAAATATTAAATAATCTTATTTAATTATCTGACTTATAATTGTTTGTATATTTGCGGTTTGCTCGGATGTGATTTTGCAAAAAAATTACTGTAGCAATCGACAAAATATTTAGCTTTGCAACCAATTTTGCTGGGGTTCGAACTGACGTAGGTGTGTAAACCAGGAGTTTTCCAGCGAGGAAAAGGAGCATTTATCCTGAAGTTTAAATTTTATTTCTAATTCCTAAAATTCATTCTCAGCAGTAAATGAATAGCACCTACACAGACCTCGTTAACCAGACTTTTGAATTTCCTCAGGAAGGATTTGCTGTAAACGAAAATTTCCTGGAGTTTAACGGTCTGGATATTAAGGCGTTGATCGACAAGTACGGGACACCATTCAAGCTGACTTATCTGCCTAAAATTGGTATGCAGATAAACAAGGCCAAGAAGATGTTCAATGATGCCATCAAGAAGAACAGGTACGACGGACAGTATTTTTATTGTTATTGTACCAAAAGTTCCCACTTTTCTTTCATTATGGAAGAAACGTTGAAACATGGTATTCACATCGAAACTTCTTCGGCATACGATATTGATATTATCAATAAGCTGTATGAGCGAAAGAAGTTGAACAAAGAAACCTACGTAATATGTAATGGCTTCAAAACCAAGCCTTACACCAGGGCTATTTCCAAATTGATCAATTCAGGGTTTAAGAATGTAATCCCTGTATTGGACAATAAGGAAGAACTGGAAGAGTACCAGAAAAACATCAGAGCCACTAAGGAAAAGGTAAAGCTTGGCCTTCGTATAGCTGCAGAGGAAGAACCTACCTTTGACTTCTATACCTCTAGATTGGGTATTCGTTCCAGGGATATTCTGGAGTTTTACGTAGACAAACTGAAGGGTAATCAGAAGTTTGAGCTGAAAATGCTCCACTTCTTTATGAATAAAGGGATTAAGGATGATATCTATTACTGGAGTCAGTTTAATAGATCTCTCAACCTTTACTGCCAGTTGAAAAAAATCTGTCCTGAATTGGATAGTATCAACATCGGTGGCGGATTCCCAATCAAGCACTCCCTTGGGTTTGATTATGACTACAATTATATCGTTAATGAGATTGTAGCCAATATCAAAACCATGTGTAAGAAAAACAAGGTGCCAGTACCAAATATCTATACGGAGTTTGGGTCCTTCACTGTGGGAGAAAGCGGCGCCGTGATCTATAGTGTGGTAGGTGAAAAAATCCAGAATGACCGTGAGATCTGGTACATGATCGATAGTTCATTCATTACTACACTGCCGGATACCTGGGGTATTGGGGAGAAATTCCTGATGCTACCCATCAATAAGTGGGACCAGGAGTACCAAGAGGTACATCTGGGGGGTATTACTTGCGACGGATACGACTTTTATACATCTGAAGAGCATATAAATGCTGTGTTCCTGCCAAAGCAGGGTGAAGATAAAGAACCACTTTACATTGGGTTCTTCCACACCGGCGCTTACCAGGATCAGCTTAGCGGTTATGGTGGAATCAAACACTGTTTGATTCCTTCGCCAAAACATGTGATCGTTGGTTATGATAAAAACGGTCAGCTAAAAGATTGGCTCTATGCGAAAGAGCAAAGTGCTCAGAGCATGTTAAAAATTTTGGGTTATTAAAATAATGGGTTAGTAATCCTGCAAGCCCCCCGATTTTTCGGGGGGCTTCTTTTTTATGGCCACTTATGGGCATAAAAAAAGGCTTTCATTCAGGATGAAAGCCTATCACGGCATAGGTTAGATCTAGATTATTTCTCGGTATAAGGACAATAGGAATGTTTTTTTCTAACGGCACAAAGGTACTATTGGTGGGATTTACTGATAAGCCCAAAAAGTTGTAATTTTTATAATACGACAATAATATGGTCATGATAAACGTTCTCGGCCGAGAGGCCAGACAGCGTTGAAAAGAGGGAATATTTCAACGATTTTTCTGATCGCAGCACAATGAAATATTAATTCAAATTCTCACACGTCCGTGTAGTATTCTTCAATTGAGGGCTAAATCTGATTGTTTTTTAACTTAGGCAGGTGTTATTTTGATATGATAGTGTTTGTATGTAATAGTGATTTACGGGGCGTCTCTTGTGATTTCTCTTCTTTGGATTCGTTCAAGTAGTCCATTGCAATGGCACATTCCTTTTCAATTTCTGTAAAGCAGGCTTCCAATAATTCCAGTTCTCCATTATTGAAGGCATTTTTTCCCGATCTAGAGAATCCTTTTATCAGCAGGAAATGTTTGGTAAGATGTTGATGGATGAGAGACAACTGCTGCTTTTGTTGTAGGAGTGTACGTCTGCGCTCCATGGCAATGACATTCTTATAATACATCCCCATAGACCGGATCATGAACAGTAGGTATACGGCCATGACAATAGGGTTGGAGACAAACTAAAAGGGTCTGGAGAAGCCAGAGGCCACATATACCTGGATCCCGTGTAGCTTCATGTAGGCCACTGTTCCCAGGTATAGAATAATCACCAGCGACCAGATCAGCGAGGTGGCCAGGTTGACGGTGATATAGCATAGCAGCACACTTATCATCCAGATAGTGGCATATTTGGGGCTGACGTCCTGGTTGTTGAAAAAGGAAGACAGCAATGGCATGAACAGGGTAGTCATGGACGTGAGGGTACCCACAATGCGGGCGGATAACCCTTTCCGCAACAAGACCAGGCAGATGCAAAGCATGCCAGCCATGAAAGGAATCAAGGTTAGATTGACGTCGTTGACGGTAATTAATGCCATGAGTCCCACCGGTAGGAGCGACAGGCAGTAAAAAAATATGTAGTCAAACAGGAGTTTTATTTTCGCCTGTTCGTACAGGTCATGGGTACGGTTAACCACATCACCGATAGCAACATTTTCTGCACGGTAATAAATGCTCTTGATGAATAGCCAGGTACCCCTGAAGAATTTGATCATTACTTCAAGCTTAGATAAAGCAAATTATTGCATAAAATCCAAGCGGGGATTCAACGTTTGTGTGAATTATACACGATTATGGATGCAGTAAGGGTATAAAAAAGGGCCGCATTACTGCGACCCTTTTGCTTTCTAAACCCCCATTTCGATAGTTATTTCGTTAGAAATCACTACTTATTAACCCTTATTCAACTACAATTGATTTAGGTGCTTCCTGTGTATTTTCCTTTTTAGGAAGGGTTACTTTCAGGATACCATTTTCATATTTTGCTGCGATTTTCGCAGTATCGATCGCTTCACTGATGGTGAAGGAGCGTTTGAATGATTTAAAAGAGAACTCACGGCGAACCTGTTTTTCGTTCTCATCTTTCGCTGCTACTTGTTTCTCTGCGCTGATGGTTAAAGCCTTAGCGTCTGCGTTGATTTTAAAATCTTCTTTATTAAATCCAGGTGCTACAACGTCCAGTACAAATCCTTCTTTGGTTTCAGTAATGTTTACTGGAGGATGAGCGGTGAAATAGTCATTGGTCAAAAAATCGTCTTTTGCCACTTTATTCCATCCATTAGTTAATATATCGCCTACCAATCCATTGATGCTTCTAGGTCCGAATGTTACGTGTGTCATAGTATTACTTATTTTTTTGGTGTTAATTCAAATTTTGTTTTACACCTGATGCAGATCAAATGGGATACCATGCCAATAAAACTGCTATTTTGTTAGTAAAAACATTACAGATTATGACATAATGACCGATTGATTGTTTGTGAAATGTCAAAAAGTCAAGTTATGGTGGCATTTTTTTACATTTTGGATAGCAATGATTAACTTTGTTGGAAATTTCAACTAAAAAAAACTTTATTATATGTATCCAGCGGAATTAGTACTGCCTAGAAAGGCTGAGCTGACCGATTACGGTTTTGAAGAATTATTGACGAAAGCACAGGTAGATGAAACATTGAAGCAAGCAGGTACAACCCTGGTGGTGATCAACTCAGTATGTGGATGTTCCGCAGGTACTGCACGTCCGGGTGCGCTGTTGGCAGTAGCTCACAGTGAGAAAAAGCCAGACAGACTGACTACCAGCTTTGCAGGTTTTGATGTGGAAGGTGTAGCTGCTATTCGTGAGCATCTGTTACCTTATCCTCCATCTTCTCCAGCTATTGCACTCTTCAAAGATGGTCAGTTGGTGCATTTCATCGAACGTCATATGATTGAAGGCCGCTCTGCTCAAATGATTGCAGCGAACCTCGCAGACGCGTTTGAACAATATTGCTAACTTAATCTTTACAAATTTGAATTCTTAAATTCAAATTTGCTACGTACTTTGGTGGTTTGATTTTCCTTTTGATAATTCGGCTTTGTTCATAGGAAAACTCAGATCACCAATTTTTTTTTGGCTATGTATCCTAATTTATATTTCGCTTTTAAGGACCTGTTCGGCCTAGAAATCCCGTTTCTCAAATTATTCCAGACCTTTGGTTTCTTTGTTGCCATTGCTTTTCTTGCTGCTGCTTACGTATTGACCCAGGAGTTGAAGCGCCGTGAAAAGTTGGGCTGGCTGAAAGGGGTACAGGAAAAAGTATTGGTGGGACAACCTGCTACCAACGCAGAAATTATTGTTAATACCATTGTTGGTTTTATCCTAGGTTTCAAAATCCTTGGCCTTTTCTTTCAATGGGATACTGCTATGCAGGATTTCCAAGGTTATGTGATGTCTGGACAGGGAAGCTGGCCTGCAGGGATTTTCCTGGCTGCCGCTTTCGGTGGATATAAACTTTATAAAAGACAACAGACATTAAAAAATACAAAGCAGAAAGAAGAAATCGTTACCGTGATGCCGCATCAACGGGTGCCCGATTTTACGGTGATGGCTGCCATTGCTGGTTTGATCGGTGCTAAGATTTTCCATAACCTGGAAAACTGGAACGATTTCGTTGCCAATCCGGTGGAAGCGCTGCTTTCCTTTAGTGGCTTGACTTTCTACGGTGGTTTGATTGTCGCTGCGATTGTTATTATTAATTATGCCCGCAAGAAAAAGATCAATATCAAACAGTTGATTGATAGTGCCGCTCCGGCGCTTATGCTGGCGTATGGTATTGGTCGTATGGGTTGTCATTTCTCCGGGGATGGCGACTGGGGTATTTATAACAGTGCCTATGCAACGGATAGTGTTGGGAAAGTGGTGAAAGTAGCCCCTGCACAGTTTACCGCAGAAGTAGAAAAGAATTCCGCTTTCTTCCTGAACCAGTATCCATCATTGGATAAAATCCCGCATGCTGCATTTGAAAAGCCTGCTTCATTTGGATTCTTGCCTGATTGGTTTTTCGCTTATGGCTATCCACATAATGTGGTTAGAGAAGGCGTACAGATGGCGGGTTGTGATGGCCAATATTGCAAGGTGTTGCCTATCGCCGTATATCCGACTCCGTTATATGAAATTATTGCCTGTATCGGGTTATTCCTGGTATTATGGGCTATCAGAAAACGCATAACAGTACCTGGTGTTATTTTTGGAATTTACCTGATAATGAATGGTTTAGAGCGATTTTTTATAGAAAAGATCAGGGTAAATACTAAGTACAATATATTCGGATTCCATCCTACACAGGCGGAAATTATTTCTGCCCTAATGGTAGTAGGAGGTTTGGTATTGATCTGGTATTGCCGTAAAAACAACAATAGTACAGCAACAGCAGTTTCCTGATAACGAGATATGCAAAGACATTCCACATTAGTACCACTGTCACATGAACACAAACGTTTACTGTTTGTGTGTCGGTATTTGAAAAAAAATGCCGCTTCCTATGAGGGGTTCCCATTGGAGACTCAGGCAAAGTTTGAATATGTAGTACGCATATTCCAGGAAGTGATGGTACCACATATTCAAAAAGAAGATCATTTATTTGAAAAATGTTTTGGGAAGACAGCCAGTATTGATGCTGCCATTACTGAACTACAGGCAGAACACCGTATCATTTCAGGCATGTATGCCGTATTAGCCGATAGCGCCAACTTGGAGGACGATATGGATCTCCTCGCGAATAGCCTAGAAGCACATATTAGAAAAGAAGAAAGAGTATTATTTGAACTGTTACAGAAAGAACTTCCAGATGTACTGGATAGTATCCAGTTTGAATAGTATTCCTATATATTACGACATTAAATAAAATGGAGAAAACGACATCATTTTGATGTCGTTTTTTTTATGGGGGTAGCTATCTGGAAATGTATTGAAAGTGTTATTATTTCTGTTATCAAATTATCTACCTTCAACTGACTTATTAACCGCAAACAATTCACCAGTTCCTTTTGTAGCTTTTCCATTGTTGCATTGATCCACGTTTTCTATTAATGCCAATTTTATGAGTATGCGTCGTATATACTGGGTTTTCTGTTTCCTCATTGTACATTCTACCGTTTTTGGTACCGGTATCGATTCTGTTATTTCCCATTTCAAATGGCAACATACTGCGCAGGTATTGCCGGAGGGTATTAAAATGTCTGTTCCGGCAGGGTTTCGTTACCTGCAGCAACAGGATAGTTATACCTTACTGAAAGAGCTGTGGCATAATGACGTGCACAATGGCACTGTAGGGATGTTCTTGCCGGAAGGCGTCAACCCTATGTCGAATCAGGCATGGGGCGTTACGGTCACCTATGAGCCTATCCAGGAAGATTTTTACAACCGAATTTTTGATTATGATCATTTGATAGCAGAACGTAGGGCGGAGCAAAAAGGTCGCATGTTGGTGGAGTGGATGGTGCCACCCCATTACAGTATGGAGGATCATGCCTTGCATTATCCTTGGATTTATAAAAAGTCCGCGACTGATAAAGGAATTATTAATTATGAGGTAGTGCTATTAACAGATGCTGGACAGTTATGCCTGAATTTCTTCGGAGATTATGATCAATTGAATGACATGATGAAAAGCATGCCGGACCTGGTAAATAGTATGCATATCCATTCCGGCTTGCGGAAATATACGGGGGCGATTGGTTTTGTAGCACCTAGAAATGCAGTAGGTATTTCTGGAATCCCCGATTTGTTGGATGCTATCTATAATAGCTGGTTATTTGCAGTGGTCATGATATGCATGGTTTTATTTGTTTATTGTATGCAATACATCCGCAGGCCTAATACCTCCAGGCCTCGTGTAATGGTCGACGCCAGTTTGAACTAGCATCTCCCGAAATCATCTATATATTATATAACAGAAAGGACCGTCTCGAGACGGTCCTTTCTGTTATATAATATATTTATCCCTCCTTTTGTCGCTTAATTTCCTTTTAAGTGCAGATCCGACAATTTGAAATTTTTTTCAAAAGGATTGAAACATACCCGATTACCGGTCGTCTTTATGACATCATCACAAACTTTACCAATCATCCCTGTCTACAGACCGCTTGTGTAAAACAGTGTACTATGCAATGCATAATACCTATTTTTACATTGTAGTTGTTAAACTACTGTAGTAGATAAACCAAGGATCTAAATTAATCCAAGTACTAAATACCTAAACTGCCCAATATATGAAAGCAACTTTTAAAGCGATAATGTTGACAACCAGTGTTATCTGCGCTGCTTTAAGCTCTCATGCTCAAAACAACACCAAAGTTACCGGTCAAGTAATGCAAGCCGGAGATAAACCCGTAGAATTTGCCACTGTAACCCTCCTCAAAGCCAGCGATTCCTCACTTGTAAAAGGAGCGATTGCGGATATGAATGGTAAATATGAATTCGAGAATATCAAACAAGGAAAATATATTATTGCTGCGGCCTTTGTTGGTATGAACAAAGTGTACAGCAATAGTTTTGACCTGAAAGCAGCTTCTTTTGCTGCAGCCCCATTGGTACTCACCGCCAACGCTAAAAATCTGAAAGCAGTAGACGTTACTGCCCGTCGCCCTTTCATCGAACAGAAAGTGGACCGTCTGGTGGTGAATGTGGAAAGTAGCATTGCTACTTCCGGTGGTACTGCTATGGAAGCCCTGGAAAAATCCCCGAATATTACTGTAGACAAGGATGGTAACATCTCTATGAAGGGAAAAAGTGGTGTGATTATCCTAATAGATGGTAAACAAACCAATATGTCTTCCGCAGATGTAGCCGAAATGCTGAAAAGCATGCCAGCCACCTCTATGGACCAGATAGAACTGATCTCCAATCCATCCGCCAAATATGATGCTGCAGGTAATGCAGGTGTCATCAACCTAAAACTAAAAAAGAACACCAACTTCGGAACAAATGGTAATGTAACTGTAGGCGGCACTATGGCAACATGGCCTATGTACAACGCTAGTCTGAATCTGAACCACCGGAGTTCTAAATTCAATGTGTTCGGATCTTTGAACAATACCTATCGTCATACGAAACAGTTCCTGAACGTTGACCGTACCCGCCAGGAAAATAAAGGTACACAGCTCTTTGATCAGTCAAATGTGACTGTTAACGAATCAAGATACCTGAGTGGCAGAATTGGTGCGGATTATTTTATCAATAAGAACAATACCGTTGGGGTACTGGTGGATCTGACCAACCGGGATTGGGAGGCAATGAACAATAGTGCTACCAAAATGGGCTATGGTGCTATCGTCGATTCCATTCTTAACACCAGTTCTGGTAATTTGAGTCGTTGGAAAAAAGGCGGATACAATGTGAACTATCGTGGTATACTGGATACGACCGGTAAAGAATTGAACATCGACCTGGACTATGCTAAGAACGGCGATAACAGACCATCAACAATTTACGCCTTAACTACTGATGCTCTTGGTAAACAGATATTCAGTACTGATACATCCCGTAATATTCCGCATTCCGATATTACCATTAAAACTGCTAAAGTTGATTATGTACAACCATTGAAGAATCAGGCCAGACTGGAACTGGGGCTTAAAAGCAGCTTCGTAACATCCGATAATGATGCGCGTTTTGATTCGCTTCGTAGTGGTAGCTGGATTGCAGATACGATGCGTTCCAACCACTTCATCTACAAAGAAAATGTAAATGCAGCTTATGTGAACTTCAGCAAACAGTTTACAAAACTGCAGGTACAGGTGGGATTGCGTGCAGAACAGACCAATGTTTCCGGCACCTCTACTTCTCTGCGTAAATCACAACAAGAAGCTATTAAGAATGATACCAGCTACTTCAACCTGTTCCCAAGCGCAGCAATGACTTACAAGCTGAATAAGAGCAATAGTCTTGGATTAAGCTATAGCCGCCGTATTCAGCGTCCGAGCTATGAGGATCTGAATCCATTTGAATTCTACATCGATAGATATACCAAAACGGCTGGTAATCCTTCTCTGAAGCCACAGTATTCCAACAACTTTGAACTGTCTCATACCTTTAAGGATTTCCTGATTACAACCGTAGGTTATATCCATACAAAAGATATGATGATGCGTATCCTGGAAGCAGACAGAGATCCAGCAACAGGAGATACCACCGTACTGCGCTATAAATATATGAACGTAGCGAAATCTGATAACGTGAGTTTAAGTATCGCAGCACCAATGCCGATTACCAAATGGTGGAACAGTTATACTACTATGTCAGTCTACTATAACGCTTACCAAGCATATGTGAACGATAACCATGTAAACATGAATGCGGTAGGTTATTTTGGCCGCACAGCGCAGACCTTCACCCTGTCTAAAACCCTGACAGCAGAGGCAGTAGTATTTTATTTGTCTCCACAGATCTCCGATAACGAGTTATTCCGTATGAAATCCATGTGGAGCCTGGATCTGGGAGTACAACAAAAAGTGTTGAAATCAAAAGGTACTATCAAGCTGAATGTAACCGACTTGTTCCGTACACAGTATTTCAGAGGGTCTTTTGAGAATGCCGGTATGTACACTGCCATTCGCAATACCTGGGATTCAAGACAGGTAAGAGTTTCCTTCAACTATCGTTTTGGAAACACCAATGTAAAAGCCGCCCGTGATCATAAGACAGGCTTGCAGGATGAACAGAGTCGTGTAAAGGGAGGCAATTAATCCGCGTACCAAGGAAGGTTTTTTAGGTATATATAAGGATGGAAAAGCGCGGTTTCAAAATTTTTGAACCGCGTTTTTTTCATTTCGTCACAAAAAACAGGACGTTGGTGGAATTTGGAACATGCTATAGGGAGATTGAAGGTACATTTGAAAAAAAATATCTGGCATATATAAAATTAGAATTCTCTTCATAATATACTGATATTTAATAATGTAAATCAAAAATGCGCTTCGGGTATTGCTGATAAGAGACCCTCCCGCCTGAAAATTTATTCCGGAGCGTGCAACCTTTCATACAATCATTGTCTTTATAATGAAAGCATCAGAAAACACCTTGAACCAAACGTTATTAGCCGAGAATGTAGTAGACCGCTGCAAGAAGGGGGATGTTCGCGCATTTCGCGAGCTGTACGATTCCTACTCCGCAGCCATGTATAATATTTGTCTTCGTATGACCAATCACGTTAGTGATGCAGAAGATATTTTACAGGAGGCATTTATACAGGTCTACCGCAGTATTGGCAAGCTGGAACGTGGTGCCAGTCTTAGCGCATGGATCAAGCGGATTGTAGTGAATCATTGTCTGAATTATCTTCGCAAAAAGAAAGTCTACTTTGAAGAAGTGGATGATGTGGAGGTATCAGAGGATAACGGGGTAGATGAAGCGCAGTTTAGTTATACGGTAGCCGCCATTAAATCGGCTATTCATACGCTTCCTACAGGATATCGGACGGTGCTGAACCTTTATCTCTTTGAAAATTATTCTCACAAGGAAATAGCAGAGATGCTGGGAATATCCGAGTCGACTGCGAAAACGCAGTATATGCGGGCAAAGGAGAAGGTTAGACAGATTGTAAATCAGCAAAATTTAATGAATTAATGTCGGACAATTTCGAGCAATTTATTCAACAAAACAGGGCGGCCTTTGAGCAGCCCGGGCCATCATCCAGGGTATGGGATGCGTTGGAGAAGGAACTGAGTGGCAAGGAAGAAAAGGGCCGGGTCGTACGAATGCTGTCATCAAACTGGTTTAAAGCAGCCGTGATAGCACTATTATTAATCAATGCAGGGGTGTTGTTCCTCTTCGTACAGCACAAACAACAATCTAGGAATGATGTGGCGCTGATGATCCCTGAAATGCAGGAAGCACAGGTGTATTATAGTGCCAGGATTGAAGCCAGGCTGGATTCTATCAAAACTTACCCTGCCGGGGAGTTGGGATTGGATAGTGCTGCATTGAAAGAGCTGGAGCTTAAGAATGAGACGTATAAAATGCTCGAAAAAGAGCTGAAAAATAACCCTGGTAATGAAAGAATCCGCGCGGCCATCATCAGGTATTACCAAATGAAATTGGATCTACTAGACAAAATCCTGGAAGAGATGCAGTCCCGACATGCAGTTCCGGGTGATTTAAAAAAGCAATATGAAGAGAAAATTTAGTTTCCTGTTATGCCTTTTACTTCCCCTCCTTGCACTGGGAAATACTGGGGACGAAGCCTTCAAAAGAACAGAAGTCAAAACCTACAATGTAGCTAATGGTGCGCAATTTAAAGTGAGCAATAAGTATGGACAAATTGTGCTTCACACTTGGAACAAGAATGAAATTAAGGCAACGGTTACGATTACCGGTTATGGTAAAAGTGACGCAGAATCGCAGAATATTGTAGGTTCCGTGAGCATTAGTGGCAAGCAGAGTGATAATACCGTGGCGTTGAGTACAGAGTACAATCCAGGCTCCGGAGGCCGCTGGTTTAACTGGGGTAGTAATAAGAACTCCAAGGATTATGTGAGTATTGACTATGACATTTATCTACCTCAATCCTTGCAGATGGCATTTGTAGAAAATAATTTCGGAGATGTAGTTGTGGGAGACAAGCTTACATTTCCTACCAAGTTTACTCTGAATTATGGCAATTACGATATCCGGGATGCAGCAGATGTACAACTGACGGTAAACTACTGTAGTAAAGGGCGTATAGGTAAGGCTGGAGTAGTGAATCTGAGAAGTAACTATTCCGATCTGAAAGCGGAGAGTATCCGCAGCTTGTCGGCCGTGTCTACCTACAGCACCTGTAGCTTTAATTCCATTGGAGAAGCAACTATCAAAGCAACTTACGACGATTATAAACTAGAAGACGTAGGGAGTCTGCGTTTGATAGGTACTTATACAGATGTGGTAGCAGGGGGATTACGGGAAGATTTGACAGCTACATTAACTTATGGAGATCTGAAAGTACGTAAAATTGCCGGTACATTTAAAGGAGCAGATCTTAAAATGACTTATTCAGATGCGAAATTAAGCTTTGCCCGCAAAGTGCCTGTACAACTGGATTTCCGCTTTGTATATGGTGGTATTAAAACCGGTGGAATGGAATTGAAAAATGTACAGTCAGATAAGAAATCTGTGAAGTGGGATTACTCTGCCCAGGCAAATGGCGCTACCGAGCAATCGCCTAAAATCAAAGCCTCTGGTACCAATGCAGATATCTCCGTTGATGTAGAATAAAGCACTTTACCATTTTAAATAGAACCATTCTAAATCCTTTAAGTATATAACGTCATGAAAAAATTAACATTCCTCTGTGTTGCAATGATATCTGCCATTGTATTATTATCCTCCTTCAAGGCTTGGAATGAGCGTATAATAGGAAGTGGCAATGTGAAATCGGAAAAACGTACTGCTGGCAAGTTCAATCAGATATCTGCTGGTGGCGTTTTTAAAATAGAGTTGACACAGGGAGCTACTGAAAGTATCAAGCTGGAAGCAGAAGACAATATCTTACCATTAATAGAAACAGAGGTATCCAGTGGGGGACTTGAAATTCGCATGAAGAAAGGTTATAGCATTTCCCCTAACAAGGACATTAAAGTGTATGTAACATTACCGGAGTTGAAGCGATTATCCATTAGCGGTGCGAGCAAATTGAATGCTACCAATAGTTTTAAAGGTGATAGGCTCAATATTGATCAGAGTGGTGCGAGTACTATTACGATGGATCTGGCAGTAAGTAACCTGGATCTGGAGATATCTGGTGCTGCATTATTGGATTTATCAGGCAAAACTGGTGGTATGAATATAGGCGCCAGTGGAGGAGCAAGAGTACATACCGCAGATCTCCGTGCGGAAACTGCAAAAGTGGGCGCATCTGGTGGTGCCGACGTGATAGTAAATGCTGCAAAATCGCTCTCAGCAAGCTTATCCGGTGGCGCAAGGGTGAAATACAAAGGTACGCCTGAAGTTCAGAAGAGCACCTCTGGTGGCGCCTCTGTGACCAAATATTAAAGATAATGACCAATTTCTTTATATTTGCCGCTGTAAGAAAGCAGCTTATATACTAAAAATTGTCAATTATGCCGTCCTTTGATATTGTTAGCAAAGTAGATTTACAGACGTTGGATAATGCCATCAATACTGTAAAGAAGGAGATTACGAACAGATTCGATTTTAAGGATTCACATGTCAATCTTGAGTTGAACAAGAAAGACTTGAAGTTGACAGTAGAGGTGGAGAGTGATATGAAACTGGGGCAGGTGATTGATGTATTGATCAGTCGCAGTATGCGTCAGGGTTTGGATGCCACCATCTATGACCAGAGTAAGGAGCCTTATCAGAGCGGAAAAGTTTACAAGCAGGATATTTTGGTAAGAAATGGTATCAAACAGGAAGATGCAAAGAAAATCGTGAAGTTGATCAAAGATTCAGGATTAAAGGTACAGGCCGCCATTATGGACGATATTGTTCGGGTGACTGGCAAAAAAATCGATGATTTACAAGACGTTATACAGCTTTGCCGCAATGCGAACCTGGGTATTCCGTTACAGTACATCAATATGAAGTCCTGATTTTTTTAGAATAATCTTTGAGTGTTTAAGAAAAAGTTTTACCTTTGCACTCTGTATTTACAAAATTTTGATATGAAACAGGGAATCCATCCAGAAAGTTACAGATTTGTGATATTTAAAGATATGTCAAACGGACACAGCTTTTTAAGCCGTTCCACTGCTCCTTCTAAAGAGACTGCTACGTGGGAAGATGGTAATGAGTATCCGTTGATTAAGTTGGAAATTTCCAATACTTCTCATCCTTTCTACACTGGTAAGAACGTATTGGTGGATACTGCAGGACGTATCGATAAATTCAACAAACGCTACGCTAAAAAAGCATAGTAGTTTACGAAAATATTTTTTTGGGGATCCCATCGGTTTAATCGATGGGATTTTCTATTTTTAGCCATTATGGAGCGTAACATTATTTTATTCGACACGCCCGTACGTGATTTGTTATACCCCTTTACCCATACCAGGCCTATTGCCGAATGCAGAGTGGGGATCCTGAAGATCCGTGAAAAATGGGAGCGATGGCTAGGAAAAGCGGTTAGTCATTTCACCGTACAGCATCTGCAAGATAAGTACCCATTAAAATTGGGTAATGAATCAACCGTCAACATATTGATTAGCGGGCATTTATTGCCTGATGCCGGGCTGGTAGCCGCGATAGAAGCGTTGTTACCGGATGAGGAGTTGTATGTCGATAATCGCCTGGTAGCGAAAGTAGCACTAGGAAAGGATGTGCAACTATTGCCTGCCCGTGCTCGGAAAAATTATTCTGGGAAGGTATTGGGAATTCATAAGCCCTGGGATATTTTTGCGCTCAATGATGTGGCGATTAGGAATGATTTTAAGTTATTGACGGAAGGGCGGGAATCTGCGCCTATACCGGAAGGAAATACTGTTATCAATCCATCGGCCGTATTTATAGAGCCTGGTGCGGAAGTGCAGTGTAGTGTTTTGAATGCGTCTACAGGACCGATATACATAGGGGCAGATGCTGTGATTATGGAGGGGAACTTGATTAGGGGGCCATTTGCCATGGGAGAGAAGGCGGTATTGAAGATGGGAAGCCGCATTTATGGTGCTACTACATTAGGGCCTTATTGTACCGGTGGTGGCGAGATCAAAAATACAGTGATGTTTGGGTACTCCAATAAAGGGCATGATGGTTATATAGGCGATGCCGTTATTGGAGAGTGGTGCAACCTGGGGGCAGGAACGAATTGCTCCAATCTGAAGAACAATGCCTCTGACGTTAAAGTATGGATGGAAGCTACGGCAAGTGTTGCATCGGCAGGTACCAAATGTGGAGTGTTGATGGGTGATTATAGTCGGACGGGTATTGGTACCTTATTGAATACGGGCACTGTCTTAGGCGTATCCTGTAATGTATTTGGCGGTATTATGCCGCCCAAGTATGTAGGGTCCTTCAGTTGGGCAATAGGAGATGATATTGTCCGATATAGAAAGGAAGAAGCATTGAAAGATGCGGCGGCCTGGATGAAGATGAAAGGTAGGGAAATGGAGGATGCCGAGCGAGCGATGTTGCAGTATTTGTACCAGGAAACGGTGCATGTGAATCTTTGACATTACAATCACGATAATTATATGAGAAAAAAAATTGTAGCGGCGAATTGGAAGATGAACCTTACGCTGGCACAGGGAGAACAACTGATTAACGATATCCTGGCAGCGGGTATCCGATTGGCAGATGGCCAGGAAGTAGTTATATCTACTCCTTTTCCGTACCTGGTAAAGGCTAAATCTCTGCTGAAGAATTACCCTGGATTTTATGTAGGTGCTCAGAACTGCTACAGTGAAAAATCAGGCGCATATACTGGTGAGGTATCTGCAGAGATGTTGCAGTCAATTGGCGTGGATTATGTGATCCTGGGCCATTCCGAGAGAAGAGAATATTTCCATGAGAGCAATGAAATGCTGGCAAAGAAAGTGGATCAGGCATTAGCAAATGGTCTGAAACCAATTTTCTGTTGTGGCGAGCCTTTGGCCATTCGTCAGGCAGAAACGCAGAATGATTATGTAGCGAAACAATTAGAAGAGAGTCTGTATCATTTAACAGAAGAGCAACTGAAGCAAGTAGTCATTGCTTATGAGCCGATTTGGGCTATTGGTACTGGTTTGACAGCTAGTGCAGCGCAGGCACAGGATATGCATGCGTTTATTCGTTCTCAGATTGCCGCAAAATATGGCCGTGAAGCAGCATTGCGCATGCCTATTTTGTATGGTGGTAGTGCGAAGCCTGGTAATGCAGCAGAATTGTTTGCGTGCCCGGATGTAGATGGCGGTTTAATTGGGGGAGCTTCATTAGTAGCGGCTGATTTTGCTGCTATTGTTAGCAAACTCGCTTAATAAATTGAAAATACGCAGCTTATATATGGTTGCGTATTTTTTTAGTAAATAATGCTAAAAAAATTAGTATTTCTGAAAAATGAGTGTATCTTTGTATTGTCATTCTAACACGGAGATTTAAAAAAACTGGTTATGAATACGAATATTGAAAATACAGAGGTATTATTTGATTATTTGGTAGTAGTAAATCCTGATGTATTGGTAACGAAGGATATACTTCGCATCAGGCAGTTTATTGGTCGAGAGATAGGGGAGGAAGGAATGGTAAATGCTGCTGTTCAGATTCCGTTATTTCGATCAGTATTCCCGGAGCGTTTTCAGGAGGCTTTCGTAGGGGTATTGGAAGATGTAGCGAGACACCAGGCTGGTTTTGCGGTATACACTTCCCGAATCGACAGTCTGGTACATGAAGATGGCAGGAGTAGTATTTTTATTAATGTGGCTAATCCGAAGCCGATGATGGATTTACAGCGACAATTACTGAAAGGTTTTGAGATGGCGCCACAGGATTATCGTCCGCACATATTGGTGGCAGGTCGGGTACAGCATCCTGCGTTGGCGGGTTTTTTACCGCAGATTTCTCAGCAGATGTTTGTTCGCAGTTTTAACTGTCACTGTTTCAGTTTATTGAAACGTCCATCAGCAGGAGGTCGATATGAGCGGGTAAGAGATTTTGTATTTGGTGATATTGAGCACATGGTAGGTTCTCTGTTTAACTATGCTGCCTAATATGTTAAACTATGCTGCCTAGTAGGGCAAAGTACAGGAAGTGTGGGATAGCGGAATAACAACAAGATTTATTGCTATAGCTGTATACCTTAGAAGAATTGTTTGCTTTTTGCCTCAACACTGATATAGGTTCCCTCGGCGTTCGTCCGAACCTGGCTCACTGAATTCAAATCTGATCAGCACTGATAATTTCCAATTTAGCATTGGGCCCTCTAATTGCTGCTGGTATTGATTTCCTTAGTATAGGCTTCACTCCATCCAAAATTGATATACTTGCGATCTACCATGGTGGTGGAATAGGAAAGTTATGTCTAGAAAGTATGTCTAACTACGGGCGACACATCTCCTTCATTCGCGGTGAGGATGTGTAGAACATGTAGACGTTTAGCGAGAAGTATGTATCGGGTATTTAGGATGTAGCATTTAGTATGTAGTATGTATAAGATAATGTATAGGATGTGTAAGATGATGTATAGGATGTATAGGGGGGAGTACGTGTATTCGCGTATAGGATATATTAGTTAGATACCCTTACTATATTAAAGATATTTGACAGACTGTTTTAAAAGCTATTTGATAGCCTACGTTTCGGCGGGTTTACATCATTGTATAGCCGACTTTAGCGTCCATTGTTTCATCTATGTTTGTTTGCCCCTCCTCATTGTAACCATGACTTACTACCCCATTATTTTCTATTTATGAGGAGTTGGGATTTTGCAGGACGCTGGAATAGGTTTAATTTGTATACTCGCAGGAATGTTTTGAGAGCTATCGGATTAAGATTTAAATTAGTTACGTTTTATAATCATCATAATAGTTCTTTTCCTAAGAGGGAAAGGAGCGTCTCAAAAAGCCATGAAAAGGAATAATATTCCCTCGATCATGTTGAGTGTGCATCCTGTAAGCGTTGGGTAAATTAGCCCTGGTGGTAAATTTGCAGCTTTATTCATCTCCTATATTTTTCGAAATGGCAACAAATTCAATTGTACACAATGAGATCAATGTGAAAGGTCTTGTGCATGGTGTAGGATATCGCGCCAATGCCAAACACATGGCTGACTTGCTAGGAGTGCAAGGCAGTGTCAAAAATATGCAGGATGGCAGTGTATGGATTGTCGCGGAAGCTACCGCGGATGCGATGAAAACTTTTCTGGAATGGTGTCGTAAAGGTCCAAGACCTTCCGTGGTGAAGGAAGTGATCGTGATTCCGGGAGAAGTGATCCATATTAAAGAGTTCACCATTCTGCATTAACAGGATCAGCAGAGGTTGTACATTCCGGGTAGGGGGAATGAAGGAAGCCTATTGTCTGTGATGAAGGAGAATAGCTCTTAGTAATAACCTGATTACAGTTATTTATTTAGATGTAAGCTGGTTTATACTGGCCCCGTTCTGTGAAAGTTTGGGCTAAGGGGAAAGTTATTTCTAAAATCGGAATGCACTGGGGTGGTATCCTCGTCAGTTCATTATCAAATCACCAGCAGATTATTATCAGATCATTGTCAGATTATCATTAGATTATCATCAGATTATCATCAGATCATATTCTTGTTTGTGGCTGCCTCCATCATTGTTAATCCAATAAAGATATTTGAAATCGAGTACGTTAGTCCTCCGGGCGGCACGGACGCTTTCCGCCCGAAGGGCCTCCGTATTATTTATTTTCCCCCTTTTGCTACTCTTGCTCTCAGGGCTTTGTCTAGCGCAGCTTTAGGGACTACAATACTAACGGTATTAGTAGCCATGTAAGCTTCGGAGACATTTAGATATCCATGAAATGGACCTCCCTTTCCCCAGGAGTTTTTCACAATAAAATAGGTTTTACCATCAGGACGTTGACCGATACCTGTTATTTGCATCATGTGATCATCCTGAGTGACAAGTTCTTCAAATAATCGCTGGCGAGATTCCTGTGTTACCTTTTTTTCTGCTATATCAGGTGAGAAATTCTTTACGCGCATGAGGGAATCTACTTCTGGCACTAGTCCATAGCCCTGGCCAGCATTCCAACCTACATTGGAAACATCCGCATCCCATGCTACTGTGTAGCCCTTGCGGAGACTGGAACTGATGATATTCAACAATTCCTCCAACGGTACATTATAGTAAGCACCATTGGAGAAATTATCCGGTACTTCTAATATGAAACGGGTATTAAAAGGATGATGGGTAAAGGAAGTAAATCCTATGTAATCATCTTCATTGAATTTTACTACCTCTTTAGCAAATGACTGTGGAGTATAGGTTTTACCGTTATACTGAAAAGTAGCTGGTGGTTCACCCATATATTTGTTGAGGATCACCACAATGTTATCCATCCAATTATCTGGAATGGGGATTCTGGATTTGAGCACACTATCCAGATAAGTTTTCATTTCCGTTACCATTTTCCCATGAGCGTAATACTTGACGCCTTCCGCCTTACCACTGTATACACTTCCCGGAATGATACCATAAGTGCCCATAGCGTGAATAACATCGTGTCCTAAACCGCCTTCATCAAATCGGGAAGTACCTTGACGTAAAATGTAGTTTTTTGCCTTTTCAATATAGATGTTCCGAACGGTAAACATCACTGAAAAATCGGGCTCAGAATGGCCTTTACGCAGACTTTCAGATTCTACCATGGAAGTAGTGCCAAAACTCCAGCAGGTACCTGATGCCTGTTGATTTTTGACAGAAGTAGCGAGGTTTAGTTTTTCCCTTAGCAGGCTACTGTCTTGCGCTTGCGCAAGCACAGAAAGAGAGAGGGTTACAAGGAGGAACAGTGATTTCATATGCTGTAATCTTCTAGTGATAACTAACAATATCTAAAGATAACAGATGCCACTGCGAAAATAGCACTGTTCGTTTAGGAACAGTGCTATTTCTATTTATGAAGAACGATATGAAAAATGAATAAGGGGTGGACGTATGTCAGTTGAATAGATAATGTCAACTGATGCCCGTTTGAAAGGGATTATTTGTTGTTATTAGCATCAATATCCAGGTTATTCTTATTACCGGAGATAGACAGATTAGATTCTGTAATATATCCTTTGTATTTGCTGGCTACGGAAGCTGATTGCTCTACGCCGTTTATGCTCAAGGTGTTGTTGTGGTACTCGATCCGATAACCTTTGGTTTTATCGATCAGGTTATCATCGGAAAGTTTATCAATCAGTTGATGGTATCGGTTGGTGCTGGCCTGATGAACGACTGCTCTTTTCTCTGCAGCCATCCTGTTAGTTTCAGCAATCATCCTGCTACGTTCAGCAGCTATTCTACCACGTTCAGCAGCAACTCTTCCAGCTTCTGCTGCTACATATGCCATGCTATCGCCATCGATGCCGTAGTAGGAGGTATGACTACCAGCTTTGTATTTGGAATTATTTCTGATTACATAAAATTTCTTGGATGAATCTGCGGAATATCTCATTTCTTTCAGATCGCCTTTCATCTTGTCCCAGTCGATACTGTTGAGCGAAGCGCGGGCCTGTTCCTGTGCTGCCAGTACCTCTTCATTGATTTTCTTCCAATCAACTTTATCTATTGCGGCTTTGCTTTCCGCCTGGATACGTTTGAGATCTGCTGCTTTCAGTTGTGCCATGGCTTTCTGCATGGTTCTCTCTGCGTCATTGATCTGTTTTTGCAGTTTTTCGCGTTCCACTTTGGTCAGCTTTTTCTCTTGAATATCGCCATCGCAAGTGTAAATATATCTACCTGAATGTACTTTCACATTTTTAGGAAGTGCTGGTGGTGGTGGCGGAGCTGGCATGTCCACATCGCCTGGTGCTGGTGGCATAGGCGGTTCGGCAGGAGGTGCTGGAGGCGCAGGAGGTTCCGGCCAGGTGGTATCAGACACCATTTCTTGCACAGTAGTAATTGTTTGGTCTATTTTATCTTTATAGATAGCAATATTACCAAGGGATTGTGGCTGCGCTTTAATAGCAGGAATAGCATTTTTCTGGTTGCTTTCAGATGCTTTCACCTTGGCTGGATTGAGCCATGCAATAGAGATGATGCCGGTAGCAATGATTAAAACTGCCAATAATCTTTGACTATAGTTGAGATGTTTTGTTTTCATTTCCATAATGCGTTTAATGCGATTAAACAGATGCTGTTTATTATTCGCTGCCGCCATGGCCAATGCATTGGAAGATAACCGGTATTCTTCCAGGGCTACAAGTGCCTGGGCGTAGTGCAACGGCTGTATGGAACCAACCACCAGATCATCACAGCAGTGTTCGCGCTCCTGCCGGATTATCCTGGAGATCTGCCATACAAAGGGGTTAAAGAAGAGAATTGTCTCTACAATGGACTGGAAGATATTCAACAGATAATCATTGCGTTTGATATGCGCCAGTTCATGAAGCAAGATAGCTTCTAACTGTACTGGCGTAAGATTGTTTACCATGGCTATCGGCAACAGGATGATGGGTTTGAAGAAGCCCAACATCACAGGTACCTGGATGTATCCTGAAACTAGCAACTGTACTTTTCTGGGTATACGCAATTGCGCTACCAGTCGCTCCAGATGCTTATCCCAAGAAGGATCCATGGGAGAGGTTTTGTTTGTTTTGATCTGCTGCAATTGTGCGAGATCAGAAAACAATTTGATGGTCATTAAACAGAAACCAACAACATACAGTGCCACCAATACGGGGAACCAGTCTTCCATACGGGGGAATAACCATTTCAGTTCATCTTGACTCTTATACACCGTTTCCACATGGAGAGGGGCGGTTGGCGCTAGCAACTGGAGATGCGTCATCGCAGTTGCCACGCTTTCTCTGGCAGCCTGGAAGGCTGTGATCTGCTGGCATAACGTAATCACAAACCAGGTGAAAATCCCTGCAAGTGAAACGACAGAAAGATTGTACTTAATTTTGGCAGAGGCCATTGGCCACAGTGCCAGTACAGCTTTCAGGCAGATGAATACAAAGAAAGCCTGCCAGGTGGAATGGAGAATAGTCCATCCCAACGCACATATCAGGTCTCCGGTGAGTGGGAATAAGGTCATACGACAGGAATTAAACGGTTATCGCTGTTGCTTTTCGATTTCGGATAAGTATTTTCGAATTTGGTCTAGTTCTTCTCCAGAAGATTTATGATGGCCTAGTGCCTGCATTACCAACTGGGTAGCGGAACCACCAAAAACAGTATCAATCATTTTGTTGAGCAGCTGTTGCTGGGTTTCCTGCTGCGATACGGCCGCCGCATAAATATGCGTTTTACTGCTGGCATCGCGGGTGAGCAGGCCCTTTTCATACATGATCTGCATCAACTTAAGGGTGGTGGTATAACCAGCTTCTTTTGTTTCTGCCAGCTTCTCATGCACCTCCCTCACCGTACTAGCCCCTCTTTCCCAGAGGATGCCCAGTATTTCCAATTCACTTTCTGTAGGCTTTTGCTGTTTCAATATTATGTAATTAGGATGATCGAATCTTGTTTCAGAATCCTGATGCGCGAACATCTACGAATATCTTCGTAAACAAATGTACGATAGTTTTCGTAAATGCAAAATATTTTCTGAAAAAAAACTACTTCTCTTGTTCCTGCTGCATTTGGCGTAATTGCCGGGTGGTTTTCCGACTACCATCTGCACTCCAGCCCGGCGCATCAAATAGGTAATGCAGGGCTTCCTTAAACGACTTGGAACCACGTAGGTCCGTCCAGATATTCATCCATTCATGGGTGGCAATGAGCAGTGGATTGTAAGTATGTATATTGGTAGTCAGCCCGTAATGTGGTCTGTCCTTCTCTTCGATGAAAGTACCAAACATCCGGTCCCAGATTATCAAAATACCTCCGTGATTGCGGTCTAGGTACTCAATATCGGAGCCATGATGTACCCGATGATGTGAAGGAGTATTTAAAACATACTCCAAAGGAGCAGGAAGCCTATGTATTACTTCTGTATGTATCCAAAACTGGTAGATCAAACTGATGGCCTGCATACTCATCACCATGATCGGATGAAAACCTACCAGCGGCATCCAGAGCCAGAATAGAAAGGTTCCGGTGAGATTGCCAGTCCATGTTTGCCGCAGTGCTGTTGCGAGGTTGTATTTTTCGGAGGAATGATGAATGACATGTGATGCCCAGAAGAACCGTACTGTATGGCTGGTACGATGGAACCAATAGTAACTGAAATCATCGGCAAAGAAGCAGAGTATCCACACCCACCATGCAAACCCTAATTCGAACAGCCGAAACTGATAAATGAGGGTGTATGTACCAAAGATGACTGATTTGGTGAAGATGCCAATAAAAACATTACCTAAGCCCATAGCTATACTACTGGCGGCATCCTTTGGCTCATATTTGTTCCTGTTATCAATAGAAGTGAAGATGATTTCCAAGAGGATCAACAACACGAACCCTGGGATGGCATATGTAATTAGGTTAGGAGGCATACGGGTATTCTTTTTAGTAAGTTACTGAATTTCCCCCGTAATTGCCTGGCATAAAAAAGGCGGCCGGGAAGCTTCCCGTACCGCCTGTAGTTGAGAGGGTGTTACCTTATTTGATGGTGATCTCAGCACGACTAACCGCTGATGTACCGAACCATCCCAGCAGTTTTACCTTACCATTAGTGGTGGTATTCTGCATATTACTTTTTACATTTTCCAATACTTTGGCAAAGAGCCCTCCAGCATTGACCTGCTGATCAACCTGTTTCAGGAAATCAAAGCTAGGCTTGCTGCAGGAAGAGAGGCGCATGATTACTTTATCATTTAATAACCATGGATGTTGGCCGTCTGTAATACTTTGGGCTATCGGTAGAATGAACTGGGCGCCATCACTTACTCCTTCACTATAGCTACCATCTATGGAAAACTCATCACGTACGCGGTGAAGGCTATCATTTCTATAGGATCTGATCCAATAATAATCAGTAGCCCCTTTGATATCAATAGCATAGAAGCGGCAATAGTAGCCTTCTTTGCCAGACGTAGACTCTCCCTTTGCTTTATATTCATAAGTCATGGAGTCAATTGGAGGTACACGTTTGATGGTGTCTATTCCTTCCAGAATTTCACCTTGGAGTTCTACATGGAGTTTATACACATGGCCTACTACACCAATCGCTTTGTTAGTAGCATCGTACTGGTAGAGGTTATCCTTAAACAAGAAAGGATAGCTATCGCCCGTGGTCAGGTCATTCAAAATAATTTTAGCATCACTTACAATAGGAGCAGGCGCTTGATCTGTATAAGGCACGCTCATGGTGATACGAATTTTCTGAATGCCAGGTTCGGTGGTAACCCAGGCATCAAGCACTGGGAATGACTGCCCTTTGGGAACATTCAAGTTGATGGTATCCGTACATGCAGTCAGTGCTCCGAGGCAAACTATTACTATATAAAAGAGTATTTTTTTCATCACTAATCTTTTTGTGCTGTTAGAACTTGAAGTTATAGGTAATGCCAGGAATGATAGAACCTATGATGGACAGTCGTACTGCTTCTTTTTTCTCAGGATTATCTGGGTTCTGTCTGAAATAAATGGTGTATGGGTTTTTGCGACCATAAACGTTATACAGCGAAAACACCCATTCGCCTTTCCAACGGTGCAGTTGCTTGCCCTTCAGGGTCATAGACAGATCCAGACGATGATATGGGTCCAAACGATAGTTATTTCTCTTATCAGTACTGTTGTAAGGAATGTCCCAACCTTGGTATTCCAGACGGTTGTCTGCGAAGGTTGCAGGCGTACCTGAAGCAAATACCCAGTTACCAGAGAAGGAAAGACGATCGTTCACTGTATGTGTTACGACTACGTTTAGGTTATGGGTACGGTCATAACGGTTCAGGAACCATTCATTCAGACTGATACCTGGCGTTTTGCGCTCAGAACGGGACAGTGTATAGCTGATCCAACCAGTTGTTTTACCAATATCTTTCTTCGCATACAATTCCAATCCATAAGCACGTCCTTGTGAAGGCAGCAGATCTGCTTCAATGTAAGGGTTCAACTGCAAGTCTGCATTATCAATGTAGTCCAGTTGATGATCGGTGGTTTTATAGAACACTTCTGCAGACAGTTCATAACTATCGTGAGGCGAGTTGTAGAAATAACCGGCTGTATACTGATTAGATACCATCGGCTGAATATTGTTGGAGCTAGGCGTCCAGATATCCAGTGGAGTAGGAGAGGCAGTATTAGACAGTTGATGCATGAACTGAGAGGTTCTGCTAAACGCAACTTTCACTGCATTCTGATCATTGAATGAATATTTAGCACTGATACGTGGTTCGAAATAGTAGTAGGTTTTCATATTTTCACCTGCACCATATTCTTTGCTGCCGATGAGTCTTTTCCGAATACCTGGAGTGGTGTCTGCATAATAGTATTCAATGCCTTTACCTAGTAACTGATAGGAGGAAAGACGAGCGCCATACTGAATGCCAAAACGTTTGCTAGGCTTGTATTCGTGATCTACATATACTGCCGACTCCAATGCATGTTTGTCTGCCAGCGATCTTATATGTTGGTCATCTCCTTGAGTTCCTATACCAGTACCTGGTTTGAAGGTATAATAAACACCTTGTACACCAAAACGAAGGGTATTCTCCGCATTGACATAATAAGTAAAGGAAGGCTTCAGACCATAGTTAATGATGTTGGAAGTCCAGTCGTACTGCTGGTTCGCCTCGCCGGCGGATTTGTGCTGGCTGTTGCTGAACATCAAACTATAATCGTATTTGCTATAGTAAGAAGTCAGGTTCAGGAACAACCTGTTATTGAAAACGTGGTTCCATCTGAGCGTAGCCGTAGCGTTGCCCCAGTTGATGTTGCCATCTTTTCCAAAACCGAATACATCTCTACCGAAGTAACCACTGAGGAAGAGGGTATTATTACTGTTGAATTTATAGTTCGCTTTGGCAGTGATATCGTAGAAGTTCAGTTTGGTATCTTTCATGTCGCCTTTCATGAAAGGTTTCATCAGTACGTCAATGTAAGATCTTCTAGCTGCTACGATGAAGGAAGATTTATCTTTTACAATCGGCGCTTCCACAGAAAGACGGCTGAAGATATTACCAATACCGCCATTCAGGGCCAATTTCTGGTTGTTTCCATCTTTCATGCGAATATCCAATACAGAAGAGGTACGACCACCGTATTCTGCTGGAAATCCACCTTTGATGAGGTTCAAACTTTTTACTGCATCTGGATTGAATACAGAGAAGAAGCCCAACATATGGGTGGAATTATAAACAGGTGCTTCATCCAACAGGATCAAGTTTTCATCGCTATTACCGCCGCGCACGTTAAAGCCGCTGGCGCCTTCTCCCACTGTATTTACACCAGGAAGCGTTTGAATAGCTTTCAGTACATCTACTTCACCCATGAAAGTGGGCAGTTTTTTCATCTGAGCGATATCCAGTCTATTAATACTGGTGTTCAGTGTATTGATGGCTTTTTCTTGTTTATCGCCTTTGATGGTCACCTCATTGAGCGTACTACTACTGGTTTCAAGGTTTACATCCAGGGTAGTGTTTTTTTGTAGGTGAACGGTGGTTTTAAAAGAATTGTATCCCAGGAAGCTGAATTGTATTTCCTGGTCTCCGGCTGGGAGGGTTATGGAATAAAATCCATACTGGTTGGTAACAGTACCGAGGCTGGTACCTGGCTTCCCAACGGAGATACCGATGAGGCTTTCGCCATTTGTTTTATCTTTCACATATCCGCTAATGGTATACTTGGCTTGCGCAAAAGTCTTGCTGGTGCTCAGTATTAGGCATATAGCGGCAAAAAGCATGATCGCCCTGGATTTCATAAAAGGTATTGCTGTTTTTAAATGAGATGTTTTCAAGTTTGGTAACATGCATATATGACGTAGGACGGACTAGTTACCCCTACGTATATGGTGAAAATAAAATGAAAAACGGGTTTACTCATGGTTACGGTTAAAAATTGATGGAACCATAACTATGAGTAAACCCGTTGAATATTGCGTAAAACTGGGACTAATCCAAGATATGACAGGAAAATCCGAGTCTGGTGACAAATTCAATAATGACTTGTTCTTCCAGGTTTTCTGGGGCGTCTACGCGCAATACGCGATCGCAGTCTTCTATATCTACGCTGCAGGCTTGTACCGAAAAATTTTTCGAAATGGCGCTAATTACGCTATTTTTATCATGTACAGAGCTGATATTTGTACGGAATATTCCAATCATTGCTAATCTAAATTTGGTTATTCGGAATATATTTGTGCAAATTTGCTACTGTTATCCCATATAACTGTTACACGAAACGGAGTAAAACTTATACGAAACGGATTTTTTATGGCTGTAGTGATTAAAAATGATGCCAGCGACATCCTTCTAGAGGAAGAATTTCCGTTCGACGAGGAGACAATGTCATCGCCAACGATAGTAGAGAACGTGAAAAACATCTCCTACGATTTTGGCAATGCTACCTTTAATAGTCTATATTTCGACGGATATCATCTCGGATATGGCAAAGCCCATGTCTATGAGAACCTCCATATATCGCATTCTAAATTAGCCCGTCCGCTGGTGGACATGCTATTTTTACAACGAGGAAGTTTTCACACAACCCTGGACGGGATGCATGACAACCTTCATTTCTCTACGCTGGAACATAACCTGATGTTTACCCCTACCCACGGGGAAAATGCGGCTGTGGAGAAGCAGGATGGCCTCACTTTATTTACCATCAGCTTTACGCAAGACCGATTTCTCGCCCTGGCAGAGCATAATGGTGAAATTCTGGACAGGATGGCCAACAATATTGCAGGCAATCGCCCTGTAATGCTGGATCAGCACCATAATCCGCATATTACCCCGCGAATGAATGCTATTATTGAGGAAATGACAAACTGTACCTTTCAGGGCGGTTTGAAGAAATTATTCCTCCAATCCAAAGCCCTAGAGCTATTGGCATTACAATGCAGTCAGGCCAGCGAGGTAACGGACAGGCGTACACGTCAGGTGAGCGCTTCGGACCGGGAGCGATTGGATCATGCCCGCTCCATCCTACAGGCGAATGTGCAGCAACCGCCTACCATGGCGCAATTGGCTAGGATGACAGGCCTGAATGAATTTAAACTGAAGTCTGGTTTCCGTGATATATATAATAATACCGTATTCGGTTATCTGAGTGATTTTCGCCTGGAGCAGGCCAGGATACTCGTATTAGAAGCTAAGCAATCCCTGACGGATATTGCTGAAGATGCTGGTTTTTCTTCCCTGCAACATTTCAGCAATGCCTTCCGAAAGAAGTTCGGGGTAAGTCCGAGTAAACTACGATAATAATTTTTGATATAACGGGAGATGACAGTCTAGCCAGACTGTCATCTCCCGTTATTATTCATACGACTTAATAAGCCACTGTGAACTGCTGTTTGATATGCTGTGGTTTTTCCAGCTCATCTACCATAGCGATGGCGTAATCGGCCACAGATATTTTACTGTTGCCTGCTGCATCTGTCAGCAGGGTAGTAGTACCTAATCTGAATTTACCAGTGCGTTCGCCCGGTTGAATCATCGCAGCAGGACTTAACGCGGTCCATTCCAGGTCGTTTTCTTGTTTTAATACCAACAGTCCGTCGCGGGTAGCCTGGGCAATAGGTTTCCATTCAGCCGGGAAATGAGGGCTGTCCAACAATAGCTGTCCTGGAGCCACTTCCAGACTAGCAGCACCACTTACCAGCAAGAAACGCTTTACACCCGCTTTTTTCAAGCCATCAATAGTTGCTTTGGTAGCCTGTACGTAAGTTTTGCTGTCGTCAGATTTATATGCACTTATTACCGCATCATTTCCTGCCACCAGCCCAGCTACTGTGGCCGCGTCTGTAATATCCCCTTGTTTAACAGTCAGTTTATCGTCTTTAATAGTGATTTTCTCCGGGTGACGTACGATTGCAGTCACTTCATGCCCTCTGCGGAGAGCTTCTGCCAATATTTCGTGGCCTATAAAACCAGATGCGCCAATAATTGCAACTTTCATTTTAGTCAATTTTTAAACTGTAATAAAAATAATTACAGTACAAATGTAGGGCAGAAAAATATACGGACCAAGAAAATTTCTATAAAAACAAACGGTCCCACCAGTTAACAACTGGTGGGACCGATGGTTCAGGGATTTTGGCGTTGTATAGTTATTTTACCTTTTGCACATATGTTACCTGCGGTGCTTTCACTGATTTTTCCACCTGCTGTACTTTCGTAACCGGAGCCGCATTGCGGGTATGGAATCTATCGGCCAGGGTTGGCGCGATCACCAAGGAAACAATAGACATCAGTTTAATCAGGATATTCATGGAAGGACCAGAAGTATCTTTAAAAGGATCACCTACGGTATCACCAGTTACAGAAGCTTTATGTGGCTCTGATTTTTTATAGTGGGTTTCACCATTAATTTCAACACCTTTCTCGAAAGATTTCTTAGCGTTATCCCATGCACCGCCTGCATTACTCTGGAAGATGCCCATCAATACACCACTTACGGTTGCACCGGCGAGGAAACCGCCCAGTACTTCCGGACCAGCTATGAAGCCCATCAGGAGTGGGGCAATCAGCGCAATAGCGCCAGGAGCCAGCATCTCGCGGATAGAAGCATTTGTAGAGATCGCCACGCATTTATCATATTCTGGTTTGCCGGTACCATCCATGATACCAGGGATTTCGCGGAAC
The DNA here is from genome assembly GCF_019236475.1 of Chitinophaga sp. Taxonomy (GTDB): domain Bacteria; phylum Bacteroidota; class Bacteroidia; order Chitinophagales; family Chitinophagaceae; genus Chitinophaga. Next base: position 90,135 of record NZ_JAFAIX010000005.1, on the reverse strand, counting down.
TGGCGGCGTACCTCCTCTACCATCGCCATGGCAGCGCGTCCTACGGCCGCAATAGCCAGGGAGGAGAAGATAAATGGAATCATACCACCTACAAACAGACCAGCCAGTACATCTGCTTTATAGATATCGATACCGGTGATACCAGCTACACCTACGAAAGCCGCGAAAAGCGCCAGTGCAGTCAAGGCTGCGGAAGCGATAGCGAATCCTTTACCAGTTGCAGCGGTGGTGTTACCTACAGCATCCAGAATATCTGTTTTTTCACGCACATCTTTCGGCAGTTCACTCATCTCCGCGATACCGCCTGCGTTATCCGCAATCGGACCAAATGCATCGATAGCCAACTGCATAGCAGTAGTAGCCATCATACCCGCAGCGGCAATCGCCACACCGTAGAGGCCTGCGAAAGAATAAGAACCCCAAATACCTGCTGCCAGCACAAGAATAGGCAGGGTAGTGGATTCCATACCTACAGCGATACCACCGATGATGTTTGTCGCATGGCCGGTGGCAGACTGGCGGATGATGGATTTCACAGGGCGTTTACCCATGGCCGTATAATACTCAGTAATAATACTCATGAGTGTACCTACTGCGAGTCCCACTACAATAGAACCGAATACCTGAGCTCTTGTGAAGGCATGACCGCGGAGGGTCATTTCGGAATCAGGGAGGATCCAGTTTACCAGGAACCAGGAAGCGATCAATGTCAGAACAATGGAGCCCCAGTTTCCCATGTTCAGGGCACGTTGTACCACGCCAGTACTGAGACCTGCGCTATCGCTTATTTTAACGAAGAAGGTACCTATCATGGAGAAGATGATCCCTGTACCTGCGATGATCATTGGTAAAAGGATAGGTGCGATACCTCCAAAAGCGTCGTTGGAAGAGGTTTCGGAGCCCAATACCATGGTAGCTAATACGGTAGCTACATAGGAACCGAAGAGGTCTGCGCCCATACCGGCCACATCACCCACGTTATCACCTACGTTATCTGCGATGGTGGCAGGGTTGCGAGGATCGTCCTCTGGAATGCCTGCTTCTACTTTACCTACGAGGTCCGCGCCAACGTCGGCAGCTTTGGTATAGATACCGCCCCCTACACGGGCGAACAATGCGATACTTTCCGCTCCCAGAGAGAATCCGGTCAATACCTCGATTGTCTTTATCATTTCAGCCGTATTGGCTGCTGCACCAAAATAAGTTTTGAGAATAATGAATAAAGAACCCAGTCCCAATACGGCAAGGCCGGCAACACCCATACCCATCACGGTACCACCAGTAAAAGAAACCTGTAAGGCTTTGGCCAGACTAGTTCTTGCTGCCTGGGCAGTACGTACGTTGGCTTTGGTAGCGATTTTCATCCCAATGAAACCTGCTGTAGCAGAGAATATAGCACCTGCAATAAAGGCCAGCGCTATCGACCAGTGGGAGTTGGCATGAGAGGCGCCCATATAGCCGAGCAGCAGGGCTGCAATAATTACAAAATAGGTAAGGATTTTATACTCAGCTTTCAGAAATGCCATGGCTCCTTCTGCAATGTGCTGTGCGATTTCTTTCATCCTGTCGTTTCCTGCATCCTGACGCGTTACCCAGGCACTTCGGAAGGCGGTAAATAACAAGGCTAATAATCCAAAACATGGAACGAGGTAAACTATACTCATATAAGCGAATTTAAAAGATGCAAGGTTGACAAAAGTAGTTTAGTAGTTAAAAGATCATCGGATTCCAAATAGTGTTTCAACTAAATATAAAACATAAAAAATTAATACGCATCCTTGTGCGCTAAGATTTTGTTGAAATTAGCCATGGTATTATGTTTGGGGGAGAAAATTTTTACGTTATATGCCTTGGAGAAATGCGCTGCCCAGGTGGGAGGTAATATCGCCCGCTGTCATTGCCTCTTGCGACAAACTGGCTGCGGCCAAATCACCGGCAAATCCATGAATCCATACACCCAATATGATAGCGGCTTTCGGGGTATATCGCTGGGCTAACAAGGCAGTAAGAATACCTGTGAGTACATCCCCGCTACCGCCGGTAGCCATCCCGGGATTACCTGTAGGATTGAAATACACGGAGCCATCTGGACAGGCCATCGCACTATAACGGCCTTTGAGCAGGATGTAAATGCCTAGTTCCTGCGACTTGCTACTGAGTAGTTCTAGTCGCTCAAAATCATTAGCTGTTTTCCCAAACAAGCGTTCAAATTCTTTGGGGTGAGGGGTGAGGATAGAACCCTGGGGAATACGATATAACAGGTAAGGATATACGGAGATAATATTTAATGCATCGGCATCTAGCACCATGGGCTGACGGAAATTTTCCAGTAGTTTTTCTAGGGAGAGGGCCGTTTGCTGATGGCTACCCAGGCCGGGGCCGATGCCTACGGTGGTATACTTGCCTTCGGCGATGTCCTCATGGAAGTGCGTGCTGTGTTGTATTTCCGAATCAGTAATGCACATGGCGGCTGGTTCTCCCAATTGCATGATCTGGTAGCCACTGGTCGGCACATGGCAGGTGAGTAAGCCCACGCCTGCGCGGAGGCAGGATCGGGCAGCTAGGAGGGCGGCCCCCATTTTTCCATAGCAGCCCGCTATGAGTAGCGCATGCCCGTAAATACCTTTATGACCAAAGGGATCACGGGGCTGGTAGATGGTACGAATAGTTTCTTGGTCTGTCAGGTGAAATCGTGCTGGCGTATGCGTGAGGTAGTCCGGATGCAGACCAATAGGGAGTATATGTACCTGCCCGGTAACAGCGGCATTTTCCGGCATCAGAAAGGCCAGTTTCCAGGTTTCAAAGCTTAAAGTATAATGGGCTTGTACTACAGGTGTATGGAGGGAGCTGCTATCGGCGCAGAGCCCTGAAGGTGTGTCTATGGCAATAATGGTATGTTTTTGCCGTAGATTATTTATATGATGAACGACACCAGCCATCCAGCCATCAATAGGTTTATTGAGCCCCGTACCGAAGAGCGCATCCACTATTAGGGCACCTGCCGGTAATGTAGGAAACGCTTGCAAATCATTGAGGGGATGTACTTTATCTGGGTAAGATTCCTGGAGGCGAAGCAGGTTGGCAGCATGATCGGGGCTGGTTTGGCCTTGGATGGTCCAGGCGGCAGCTTCGTAGCCAAGTTGTAGCAGTTGCCGTGCGATGGCCAGGCCGTCTCCCCCATTATTTCCTTTCCCACAAAATATATATATCGGATTCTTTGGAGAGAAATGCTCTTCAATCCAGGTAGTACAGCGACTGGCGGCCCTTTCCATCAAATCGAGGCTGCTAACCGGTTCATGTTGTATGGTATATGCATCGGCTTCCCTTACCTGTGGCGCACTGAAGATTTTCATAGTCTGCTCTTATTTCCTAAAATTAGGGAAAATTAGCGGGATCCTATTTGACTTGGAGTTGCTTCACCTGGGTGCCATCACTCCACTTGCCCATATTTTTCTGCGCTTCGGTATTGCCTAAGGCGGTTTCGCAGCCTTGTTTATTGAAGATGCAGTCCATCAGGGCATCCGTCAATTTCCAATAGCAGAAATAATCTGTGGCATCTATGCGGGTACCGGAGAAAGATAGATTGATAAATGTATTGCGCTGGCCCGAATCGAAGGTCATATCTGTGGCGGCAGCTTCCCCATGATCCGCTGTGATGGCCGGATAGCCGTGCTTATCTGCCACATGGGTGATATGGTTCTTGTTGGCAGCAGGAATATAGGTGGTAGTATTATATAACAAATCAGGAAACGTAGTGCCGTTACTGTTATCATCTGCTTCTGTAATCAGCAGCATTTTCAGTTTGGAAGACATCATTTTATAGCTGGAAGCAGCGCCTTGGGAGGTATTACCTGTGCCCGGACAAGCCAGGATAATCGCTTTGGGAGCCGGAACACTATAAGTACCGGGGCTTAAAGCCAGATTCGCGCTGATAACGCCGCCAAAGGAGTGGCCCACATACACGAGTTTGGATTTGATAGGCTGTGGCCAAGTCGGTTGGCTGGCAATCTCTTTGAAAGCACGGTTAATAGCCGCTGCCACATTGGAGGTATAAGTACTAGGAGAGGTCATCAGTGTAGCCTGATACCTTGGGAAAATGACAATATTACCACGTCTTACCAGGTGCTTGATCCAACCTCCATAGCATGCAGGGTTCCAGAGCCCGTAGCCATGGTTGAAAACCACTACAGGAGCTTCTTTCAGTGCAGTATCTGCTGGATAGTACAACCAGAAACCGAGGTTGGTATTATCATCGAAATTGCGTTTTACTACCCCTCCAAACTTGTAACTGCGGCCGCCATACCCTTCCAGTGGTTGATCTGGTTGTTGAATGACAGGACCGTTCCTGGCTGGCTTTTTACAGTCAGTCAGCAATAGTATAGTGAATAAAGTCAACAGCAGTGATCGCAAATGCACAGGTTGTAAAGTTGGTATCTGTCCTAAATAAAATAAAATAGCGGATCAAGAATAATCCTTGATCCGCTAATATAGATAATTTAGGTATTGCTAGAATGCAAATCTTGCAGAAACACCTCCGATTTCTTGATCCAGGTGGTTGGTCGGGCCAACAAACTGTACATAAGGTTTCAGATCGGCGCTGATATTTAATGGTATATTCTTGAATGTATATTCAATACCGATGATACCATCCAGACCTGGGGTAACATAATTACCATTACCTTTTTCATGGAATTTGTCTTCCCAATAGTCCAGGCGATCGTAGATGCCCACATGAACACCGCCACCACCGTACATGTTCAGGCCTTGCATGCCAACATTCCAGTGGTATTCATATAAACCAGTGAAGGTTACATTCGTGCGTTGTGCGAAGTTGGTAGAAACGATACCTTCGATGGCATGTGGTCCTGCAATAAAGTGTTTGATGGTGAAGCCTGCTAACCAAGGGTTTAAACGAACGCCCAGTGCGGTATTATAGTTTTCTACACCATAACTGCCACCATGATAGCTGCTTTTCTTTTTCTGCGCGTTAGCCTGGGTTGCGAGTACAGCGAAAAGGCTGAAAAGTAACACGACTTTTTTCATAGATGATTGATTATTAAAATAAGAAATACTTGAGTCTTTTAACGTTAGATTTTTCTCTAAAGTATGATGTCCGTTATAAAAATTCACAGACTTTTAACAATAACAATGCCAAGCACTATTTTCCTCAAGTATTTTTAAGTAGTCGGAAGTATATAAAGCCCGCCAGGCCTGCGATTAGGGAGGCTGCTATCACTGAGATAATCGCAATGATTTGTAAGTCTCTTTCTTCATATGCCAACGAAGAAATGAAGATAGACATCGTAAAACCTATCCCTGCAATCATGCCAATTCCCCAGAGTTGACGCCAGTTCGAATTTTCTGGCACTACCGCTAGTTTCATTTTTACTGAGAGGAAAGAAAGCAGGAAAATGCCTAGTGGTTTACCTATTACCAGACCAGCCATAATACCATAACTGATATCATGGTTTAATGAGCCCAGTACATTTCCAGGGAGTGCGATGGCGGTATTTGCCAAGGCAAACAGGGGCATGATAATAAAATTAACGGGATCGTGTAGGCCATGCACTAGCTCCTCAATTTTAGTTAAAGGAATGGTAAAAGCAAGTAGTACACCAGCGATGGTAGCATGTATGCCGGAATTGAAAATGCAGTACCAAAGCACTATTCCGGGGATAATATAGAAGGTGAGTCTTTCTACTTTCAGGAAATTCAGCAGGATCGGAATACTGAGAGCGCCGGCTCCATACAAGAGGAATTTTACGTCCAGGTGAGGGGTGTAAAATATAGCAATGGTTAGGATTGCTCCTAGATCGTCGATGATGGCCAAGGCCATTAAGAAGATTTTCAGGCTTACAGGGACTCTATTACCCAACAGCGACAGGATACCCAATGAGAACGCAATATCCGTAGCCATTGGAATGCCCCAGCCATGAGAATATTCGGTGCCTTTATTGAAAATAGTAAAAATAAGTGCTGGCATCAGCATACCACCGATAGCCGCTAGTACCGGGAGTACAGCCTGACGTACCGAAGATAATTCACCTATTGTCAGTTCTCTTTTAATTTCCATTCCTACCAAAAAGAAGAAAAGCACCATCATCCCGTCGTTTATCCATAACAGGTAGGAATTGGGCAGCGACAGTGCGCGGTATTGGTAATGATGTCCGGAAGTGGGATCGAACAAGTCATTCCAGAAACCGATATATGCCTGTTGCATGCCAGAATTGGCCAGTATCATGGATATCAGGGTGCATACGATCAATACTATTCCCACAGCACGACTATCTTTCAGAAACATGTAGAGGGGGGATAGCAGTGATTCTTTGATAAAGCTTTTAATCACGACAAATAGATTTTCTGTTTGAGTTACCTGGCAAATATAAGGCAAAAAAAAGCCCTCCATTTTGTGGAGGGCTATATGGTTATTGCATTAGCTCATATTTGCTTCTGGGTTTCCGTTTGATTTCCCATTTGAAATGTTCGAGTTTAAGCTCGTCTATTGGTCGGTGGGTGAACGGATAGACCGTTGTTTCAGGTTGTGTATAGAATACCACTTTAGATAGTTCCCCTTTTGTGAAATAGAGTTTCATAGTAGCAGACAACGTTCGGGTGACGTTCATAAATGCTCCTTGATTATCCGTAGCATAGGAGATTGTTTCAGCGTTTCCTTCTACGTGTACCCAGTCTAGTTCCTTATCTCTCACATATCCGGTGATGAGGTTTCCTTTGATCTGGTTATACATATCAGGGCCAGTTTCATTGATGATGAAAGCGTTTTGTTTCATCACTACTTTATCTGCCGTTTGATTTTTCGTATACATATAGATGGTGTCTCCATTCATCTGTGTATTCCGGGTAGTCCAAATCACAGGGTCGCGGAAGAAGCGGAAGATGGAGTCGCTGGTGCTGTAATATACGGAGTCCGCCACTCCCTGGAGGGAATCGGAGAACATGCGTACATGGTGATAAGCCAAGAGGTATCTTTCTTCTGTAGTATCCTTTTCCTTACGTTTTTGGGAGATGAGTGCCATACTATCTGCATAGTGCTTCACTCCGGGAAGTGAGTCTCCTAGTAGCACGGGGTGCATAGGAGCTATTTTCACATTTTTGACCGCGTTCACGTCCATTCTATTCCTGGATTTCGCCATGGCGGTGTCGGCGATCATCATCATTTCTGAACCTGTGATATTATCTCGTTTTTGTTTGGCGAGTAATTCATCTCGTTTCAGGAATTCCGGTTCATTATTGATGTAGGTGCTGGGCGTTCTGCTTTTCACGGGAGTAAGGCGCAATGGTGGCGGTACTTTCCGGAGGCCTTGCACGGAAGGAATAGTGAGACTATCGCCGGGCTTGATGATACCAGAGAAGAGGGTATCGGCGCGGAGATAGAAGGTATCTTTTCCGTTTTCCATGATCATCAGTGGCTTTTGGGTAGCGAGGATTGTTTTTGCAATTTGGTCTACTACGCCGTAATTGGCCAGCAATGACATTTTGCGAACAGTATCTCTATACACCATATTTCCGGTAGCGTAAGCTTTTCCGGCGATTTTATCCATTTCCAACTGATCGGCGGTAAGTGTACCGGTGCTATCTTCAATGAGGGGGCGACTGGTAAAGTTACCATAGCCTTTATCGGTATCATAGTAACCGCTAGTTACGTACATGATACGTTTGCCTTCATTGATAGTAGTAGGAGCGATAATATTGGCAATTTTCGTTTCTGTGTTGTACAGGAGGGCATCAGTAGCCAGCGTGTACTCTGGGTCTACCAATAATACATTTCGTTGGAAATGCATTTCTTTCATGTCTACGTAATAGAAGCCTTCATCGCTGGTGAGGACACTTTTCCCATTGACGAGCTTACCGGTTTTAAGGTAGCTGCCTATTTTGGAATTCATGTCGTATACCAGTTCTGGGCCGGAGATGGTTACTTTACCATCTGTCATGCGGGCATCTTTGGTCAGCGTAGCAATGCGAGTGGTTGCATCGTAATTTAGTGCTTGTCCGTAGATATGCACGCTATCAGCCTGGTTAATATGGATATTCCCGTAGGCATCGATGATATTGGATTTCAGGTTCTGAATGGCGCTGTCGCTGGTAAACAGGGTATTCCCCTGGGTGAGGCTGACATGTCCCAGCAGTCTTCTGATATGCATGGTATCACTGGTCATTTCAATAATGGAGTCAGCATTATTGATAATGACTTTGGTACCTTTTACAGGAGCGGGTTGTTGCGGCTCCTGGGCTTTGGCAGTGATGATGGATGTCAGGAAGATGACAGCCAGTAAAAGCCCCGATTTAAAATATGCGCGCATGAATTATTGTTGAGCCGTTAATGTATCAGACGCCAGAGGCTTTATTTTATCTTTTTTCCCAAACAGGGAGAAGTGCACATAACGTTTAGGGTTTGTGCGCAGGTCTTCCAATAATTTGTTCAGGTTACCGAGGGAATACTGCAGGTTGTTATAGACTTTTTTGTCGTTTAGCAGGAGGCCGGCGGTACCGTCGGTATTATTGAGTTTGGAGATAGTTTGGTTCAGGCTGCCGGCGGCTTTTTGTAGGTCCACCAGGGTTTTGTCCAGGTTTCCGTTAGCGAGGACGCCGGTAGTTTTTTCAGCGTTATCGAGGATAGCGGAAATTTTCTGGTTATTATTTTTCAGGTTAGCGGTAAGGGCTTCCAGGTTATTGATGGTAGCCTGCACGTTGCCTGTATTAGGGTCCAGCATACCGTTGAGGGCCGCGCTGGTATGGGTAAAGTTGCGAGTGATCTGGTTCAAGTTACCGATTGCCTGCTGCAGGTTTAATTTAGAGGTAGAGTCGAGCATACCGTTTACGTTCAGGAGAACGGAATCGATATTCATGAGAGTACCTTGGAGTTTTCTTACCAGTGGGTTTAATTGTTCCTTGAGGGCATCTGTCATGGAGCCGTCTACGGCAGCATATACAGTATCTCCGCTTTTCAGATAGTCGCTGGCGTTACCCAGGTCGAGCTGAACTGTTTTAGTGCCTAGCAGGTCGGAGGAGATGCGGGCAACGGAGTTGCGAGGAATTTCTATTTTTTTATTGATAGTGATGGTAACGAGGATTCTGCCTGCATTTTTGTCCATTACATCGAGGTTGGAAACGGTGCCGACTACGAGGCCGTTTACTTGCACAGCATTGGATGGTTGGAGGCCATTCACCTGTTTATATACTGCATAAATGGTTTTTGAGTTCTTAAACAGGCTCTTTCCCTTCAATAAATTAAAGCCCAGTACAAGGAGAGTAATACCTACTGCGGTAAGTATACCCACTTTGGTTTCGTTTGATAATTTGAGCATGTGATTCGTATACGTTCAACGCAAAAATAATCAAAAAGGCTGTCCGGGGAGTGTCTTAAAAAAAATGTTGATAATTATGGAGAGGAAAGTGGGGCGTAGGTTATGGGGAGACACGGAGTATTTGGGATTAGTTGTTTACAACCAGAGCGTCTTTGAATCCTGATTTCTTGGCCTTTTTCAGGGCGGTGGAGGCAATTTGTTCTGTATGGAAATGTCCCCACGTGTACTTGTTTAGTTTCTTGCGGTTCTTGACGATAGCGGTTCTTTCCACGTTACCGGGGAGCTTCTTAAAAATAGAAGCTCCCGGTTTGTATAATTTGTCGGTAATCAGTAACTGCACAGCATAATCTTGCTGTTTAGGGCTGTTTTTACCATTTTTATTGTTTTTGCCGGCTTTATGGTAGGCAGAAGGTGCACCAGTAGTGGTGCTGGCCTCATTTACCGGGTGGTTACGGTTATTGGTGAACCTATCCAGTTCATCACGGTAACGCTTAATCGCTTTGAAGATACCATTAGCGAGTTCCATTTGACCGCTATTGGAGTTCAAGTAATCTTCCTCTTCCGGATTGCTGATGAATCCCAGTTCAACGAGAACGGAGGGCATAGCGGTAGCGGAAAGCACCCAGATGCCTTTTTCATTACGTTGTCTTGCTCCGCGGCTGATGCGGCCTACCTTGGTAAATTCGTCCTCAATGAGGGTAGAGAGGCGAAGGCTTTGGTCAAAATAGGCGTTACGGAGGGTATTTAGGAGGATGAATGTTTCTGGATCTGTATCATCCATCAGGGCGCGAGACTCTTCGGAGTTGGCATCCAGTACGATAACGGAGTTTTGTTTGAGGGACTCCATTTTCGCGCTGTTTTTGCTGGTGGCCCAGATGTACGTTTCAGTACCTTTGGCAGGATTGGGATAATACGCGTACACAGGTACATGGGTGGTTATCTTTTTCTTGCCTTTTCTTTTTACCACGGCCCTGCTGCCCACTTGACGGGCTACTTTGGCCGCTGAGTTACAGTGAATTGATACAAAAAGCTCTCCTTTGGCATCGTTGGCAATCTGGGCTTTCACCCTTGGATTGTCGAATCGGTCGGTTTTTCGTGTATACACAACCTTTACATCCGGCATGTTCTCTTCTAGCAGTTTACCTAATTTGAGTGCTACAGCGAGTGTAACCTCTTTTTCCGTGGAGTAACTGCCCTTTGCGCCCGGATCTTCCCCACCGTGGCCTGCATCAATCACAATCGTTCTGATGGGTTTCCCCTGCTTTTCAGAAACTGGTGTATTTTTTGCCTGAATAAAAAAGGTACAGGTGAATAATGTTCCCAGTCCTAAAGTCCAAAATCGGTTCCAGCGCATGATTCTCTTTTTAATGGGTGCTGTAATCACAAAAAATAAAAAATAAGTTTATCTGTTAAAATAATAATTTACTTACTCCATGCGCATTTCAAGTGCCTTTCTAATGTCTGCTCATCAAACTTTACAAGTTATCATTTGTAATAAATTGTTTAAAAACTTGTAGGTTTGTGCCCGCCTTAACACATGAGCTCTAGCTACAAAAATAATTATAAAAAGTTTTTGAGACGGACATACCTGGCAATTGCAGGTGTGACTATTGCCGTTCCCTTTATTATAGATGCATCTGCGCACATAAAGCCACATGCATTCTTCGGATTTAACAAAATTTTTGCAGACACGGTACCACCGTCGTCTGTTAGTCCGAAGCCTATCCGTAAGGGAGCCGCTGTTCCAGTCGGTTCTAAAGATACGTCTATTGTCCCTAAACATGGCGATTCCAGTGCGATAAAATTGCCGGGAGATAGTACATTGAGGGACACGACCATCGTAACCGTAGACACGATGGCTTTGCCCAAAGCCTCTAAAGACTCTCTGGATGCGGTGGTTACCGCCAAAGCCCAGGATTCCATGGTATTGATGATCCAGGAGAAGAAATTCTACCTGTACGGCAGTGCCAATGTAAAATACAAAACCATCGATCTGACGGCTGCCCAAGTGAGCTTTGACCAGAATTCAGGGGTCATGAGCGCTACCCATACCAAGGATACTGCGGGTAAACCTGTAGGACGGCCAGTGATGAATGAGGGTAGTCAGAGTCTGGAATCTGATACCTTAGAATACAATTTTACCTCTTCCAAAGCGCTTATTTTCAATACCCGTTCCCAATATGGGGAGGGTTATGTGCATAGTGAGAAGACCAAACGAATGGCCGATAATACCATTTTTGGTTTCAAAAATGGCTATACGACCTGTAACTTGGATACCCCGCACTTTAGTTTCCGGGCGAAGAAAATCAAGGTAATTCCGGATAAACTCATCGTATCCGGGCCAGCTAACCTGGAAATTCAGGGTATTCCTACACCGATCTTTATACCATTCGCTATATTCCCGATTACACAGGGACAGCGTTCTGGTATCCTCCCGCCTCAGTTTGTGGTAAACCAACAGAAGGGGATGGGACTTGAAAACGGCGGTTATTACTTTGGTATGGGCGATCATATGGACATGACCCTGAGAGGGGATATCTATTCCTATGGTAGCTGGTCATTGACGGCGAGTCCGACTTACCGAAAAAGATATAAATATAGCGGCGGGCTGACTATCAGTTTCGCGAACACGCGTCTCGGCGACCCATCTGTTCCGACAGAGTTTGTTAACTCGCATGACTTCCGCATTATGTGGAATCATAGTATGGATAGTAAGGCTCGTCCGGGAATTAACTTTGGCGCCAGTGTGAACTTCGGAAGTTCTTCCTATAATCAATATAACGTATACGACTATACTACCCGTGTCAACAATAATATTGGTTCTAGTATCAGCTTCTCCAAAACCTGGCAGAACAAGCCGTACAACCTGACTGTCAATATCTCCGATAACCAGAACTTACAGACTAGGGATGTATCGCTTACCTTCCCAGATGCGAACTTCTCCGTACAGACCATATATCCTTTCCAGCCTAAAGAGCTGATAGGTACTGCCAAATGGTATCAGAAAATAGGTATCGGCTATACGAACGAATTACATAACCAGGCATATTTTAAAGATTCTGCCTTCGGGAAAAAGGAAATGTTTGACGCCTTGCAAACAGGTATGAAACAGAATATTCCTATTTCCTTCTCTATTCCTGTATTTAAGACATTTACGCTTTCTCCAAGCGTGGGATTGACCGAGTACTGGTATACCAAGAAGATTAAACGTCAGTGGAATGAGAGTAAAATAAATTTAGGAACGGGTGCTACAGGTGCGCTGGATACCACCTATATTCCGGGATTCTCTGCCCAGCATGAGTTGACTACCGCCATGTCGCTTTCTACGGCGTTATATGGTATGTATAGTTTCGGAAAAAATTCTCATGTAAAAGCAATCCGACATGTTATGCGGCCGTCCCTAGGAGTATCTTATCGTCCTAACCTGAATAGCGGGGCTTATTATGACATGCGGTATAATGCTGCAGGCGATGTTGTCCGTAACTCCTATTATACAGGATCTGTGATAGGTGTACCTAGTGAGTCCACCTTTGGCGGTATGACCTTCGCGTTGGACAACAACCTGGAGATGAAAGTTTTCAGTAAGAAGGATACCAGCGCCAATCATGAGAAGAAAGTGAAATTGCTGGATGGTTTTGGGTTCAATTTCAACTATAACTTTGCAGTGGATACTTTTAAGTTGTCGCCAATTACCTTGTATGCACGTACCAACTTATTCGAGAAACTGAATATTACTGTCAACGGAACATTAGACCCATATGTAGTTGGAAAGGATGGAAAGCCTAAAGATCGTTACGTATGGCAGGATGGCAAATTGAGTCCAGGACGTCTTTCAAATGCCAGCATTACCCTGTCCACCTCCTTCCAATCGAAGGATAAGAAATCGCAGGATAAGCAAAAGGCATTGGATTCTATCGCGAATGTAACGGACCCGAATATGCTCTTGGCTGCGCAGCAGCGTCAGTTGCAGATGATCCGTAATAATCCAGGTGAGTATGTAGATTTTGATATTCCGTGGAGAATTGATCTCTCTTATAGCTTCAACTACGTCAACAGAATTCTGCCTGACTCTGGCGGGCGAGTGAATACCATTGTACAGTATATCAATTTCAATGGAGATTTCAGTTTGACGCCTAAGTGGAAGATTGGTATGAACAGTGGTTTTGATTTTGTGAGGATGGAAGTGGCTTATACGAACATGTATATATCCAGGGATTTGCACTGTTGGCAGATGTCGATCAACGTAGTACCGTTTGGTACCTTCCGACAGTTCAGTATTACGATCAATCCGAAGGCAGGTATTTTGCGAGACTTGAGAATAAATCGATCGCGAACGTTTTACAATATGTAGCGAGCTAGCATAAAAAGAAATGCCCCCTGAGATCTCAGGGGGCATTTCTTTTTATTTATCGTTAGCAACGTAATAGTCCCACATAATTTTGAAGACTTTTTCCTTCAGGGCTGGCACATCATCCTTTGTCAATCCTGTTGTAGGAACAGGTGGTAGGAAGTGATAATCGATATGATGTGGCCATGCGTAGAATCCTTTACCTGCTGGATTGATGATTTTAGTATGAAACAGCAGGGAAGGGATAATGGGCACTTGAGCATCGATGGCGAGGGTGAAGGCGCCATCATAGAAGGGCTTCAGCGGTTCGCCGGTACGATTGCGGGTCCCTTCTGGATAGAGGAGCATATGCATCCCCATATTGAGGGCTTGGCGCATTTTAATAATGCTGTTTTTGCGGCTGGTTTCGTCACTTCTGTCGACCAGTATCCCACCGATGCGATATAACACGCCAAACAGCGGGATTTTGCCCATAGAAGCCTTTGCCAGCGTTTTATTAACGCCAGGAACACCAGGAGTGGTTACAGGCACATCGATGAGTGCATTATGATTGCAGACCACCACGTATGTCTGACCTTTGGCGAAATTTTCCCGTCCTTTGGTGTGAACAGGGCAGCCTATAAGGGGCATATAGATTTTCATCCAAATGCGTCCGATGGTCAGAAATACCCTTGATGGGAAGGGGTCAGGGAAGAAAGAAGATATCCAGATTGGGATAAAAACAATCAATAGTGTGCCTGCAAAAAGGAGCAAGGCATATACTGCGAAGATTGTTCCCAGGATTTTTTTTATCATTTTCATATAGCCGTTCTCTTTCGCTGTGCAGCGTATGCAGCTAATATATTAATTTTATTTTATTCGCAATTAAAGTCGCCAATCCACTGGTTCGATACCTGCTTTAGAGAGGATTTCATTGGTTTTTGAGAAGTGTTTACAACCGAAGAAACCTTTGTCAGCGCTGAATGGAGAGGGGTGGGCGGCTTTAAGGATATGATGTTTGGTGGCATCTACGAGGATTTGTTTATCCTGAGCGAATCTGCCCCAGAGTAGGAAAACGACATCTTTTTTCTGGTCGGAGATTTTACGGATGACGGCATCGGTAAATGTTTCCCAGCCTATTTTCGAGTGTGATGCAGGTTCGTGTGCGCGTACGGTAAGGATTGCGTTGAGGAGGAGAACGCCGTGTTCTGCCCATTTGGTGAGGTTACCGCCTGTTGGAGGTTCCAGACCGAGGTCAGATTTCATTTCTTTGTAAATATTAACGAGAGAGGGAGGAGGTTTAACGCCATCCTGCACGGAGAAACAGAGGCCGTGTGCTTGGCCGGGTCCGTGGTAAGGATCTTGCCCGAGGATCACTACTTTTACCTTTTCGAAGGGTGTTTGATCGAAGGCGTTGAAGATCTCAGATCCGCCAGGGTAGATGGTTTTGCCGAGGGCTCTCTCGTGTTTGAGAAACATGACAATCTGTTCGAAATACGATTTCTGGAATTCATCTTTGAGGGCTTCCTTCCAGCTTGATTCAATTTTTACATCCATAGTAATCACAACATTATCGAAAAAAAATAAAATTAATTTGTTTTTTTTAACAGAAAATTTATACATTTGCACTCCCAAAACGATAGATAAATATAACAAAATATCTGTCACGATGGTCGGGATGTCTCGGTAGCTCAGCTGGATAGAGCAACTGCCTTCTAAGCAGTAGGTCATTGGTTCGAATCCAATCCGGGACACGAAAGAGGAAAATTGCGAAAGCGGTTTTCCTCTTTTTTGTTTTGGGGAAATTGGATTCTGAGAATAGTTTTAACAGTTCACATGAGTCGTAAAATTACTTGGCTGCTCTCACCCAATGTGGTGCATCTCCAGTATCTTTTCTTAGCAACATATTTAACTGTGCCGCGTGATGTTGTACATGGCGCATATTGTATAACATCAATTCAAAAACGGGCATCACTTTATTCCCGTCTACTTCCACCCATTGTTGGGTGAAGTCTGCCTCCGACATGTTGCTTATCAGATCATGGCATTTTTTTCTGCTTACTTGCAGATAGGCGAGTATTTCTGCCTGGGAGTAAATCCTGTTGGGAACTATGTCGTCGATGCCGTCAGGAGGGATGTTGTTGCTTAATGTAAATGGAAGTGGTGAGGAGAGGGGACTGGCGGGAATGGTGAGGTAGTAATCCAGGAAAATGGCGACATGATAAGAGATGTAAAAAAACTTTTTCTCTTGGTCCCAAAGGTTTTTGGGATATGCGGAGATGGCATTGATCAGCATATCGATACTGGCGCCAAATTGTTTCCACAAGGATGGTTTGATAGCATGTACCATGATTTTGTTTTCTGAAAAGTAGATATTTCTGATTGATTTGCTACTGATGACATTGTATTTTTAATGTAATTGTTGGCCTTTATGAAAAGGCTATCTCGAGAAAAGAATCACTACATCCGTATGTAGTTTTTGCAGTCTTAGATGCGTTTTTATATTGAATCCGTTGGTAGTGTCGATTCCATTTACCAGCAAGGTATCATTGGATATCCATTTAATGTCCACACTTTTATTACTACCCAATATTGTATTTTCAGGTGTCCCCTTGTCGGTAGGATTATTACCTTCGACTAATCGAACACCATAAGAGGTGGCGGTGGTTGCACCGCAGTCAGTGACAGTGGCTATTGCTTGAATGGTATTATTGGGATTGGGAATGCGTTTTAAGATGTCTGTATCACAGTCGCCTGCTATATTTATACAGCTAGTCAGACAAAAAATGCTACTGAAAAGTAGGAAGGAATGGAGGTGAGACATGAATTTTGTTTTACTGAAAGAGCCTTTGTATAGGAGGGAAATTAAATAATTAATCATCTAAGCATCTAAAGTTATTTTAACATGATAGCCTTGGGAATAGATAGGGGCTTTACTTTCCTGCGACAAACATGAACCAAATGTCTGTAAGGATTATTCATCCCACTTTGTAGACTGGATTGCACAGTACTTTTTAACTGGATCTAATTATGCGATATTAATTATTATTCTAGTCTATATTGTTGTCATTGTTTTCTTCCTCTTCTTCAGTGCCAAAGGTTTCTTCTTCATTTTCTTCCTCGATACCTGGCACATCCAAAGATTCATCTTCATTTAGTAAATCGCCTTCATCATCGCGCATGTCAACTTCAGCTTTGTGCATGCGAATTTCTTCTTCGTAAGCAGGGTCTTCGTTGGCGGCTTCGTCCAGCAGATGGCGTTCTGTATCGCTCACATTGGTATCATCGCTTAGCCTGGTGTCATTGTCGTCATCGAGGATACCTTTACCTTCTTCATCGTCGGAGGAGGGGGTATCGGGCCCTAGCTTTTCAACTTTATAGTTTTCTTGTCCGGGAATATCGCTTACTTCAGGCAGATCCATTTTGATATCTTTATTTCGTTTTTTCATGGTGGATCTTTTAAAGAAAAAGGCGAAATAATCGTGCCATTGGCAATATAATTAGGTATATAACCACGGCAGATTATTGTAATTTAGCGTTGTATGTTACATCCTGTATTGTCAAAAATTACAGATATATATTAACTTCATCTTACTTAATAAATATCATATGACAAACCTTTCCACCCCAAAGCCATATTGTACTGTTATCAATAATCAGCATGTAGCAGTAGTAGTTTTCGGAAATGAGTTGGATGAATGGATGGATTACGCCATGGATGCTGGAGATCCATTCTGGTATATCCTTGGAACCGATGCCTGGTTTGAAGAAAAGGTGATTGATGGGCAACTATCACTAGTGGCGCGAACTTATGATGAAACCTACTTTGATTGTCCGATAGATCAGCGGGTCATAGACTTGCTCAAGAATGAAAATGGTATCATTGTTTTCTTTCCGAAATTCCACCTGAAAGCAGAGGATATTAAGCAAACTTCTGACCTGGAAGAGTTGAGTAATTGGATGAACCATGAGATAGGAGAAGAAAATATGGAGGGCTTGATTTATTGTTTCTTTACGGAAGAGGATAAGAAGAAGTATCATGGGGATGATGAAGTGGAGGGAATAATTTAAGAATATGAAGTTAATAACCTCTTTTTTGGAAGATTTTGAAGTTTACTTTGGTCGTATTTTTTAATTGTTTGATGTACATCGTCTGGATATTTTATGCCAAAATAGATTGATCACCCTAAATGCCCTATAAAATGTACCTAAGAAGTATTTTCATCACTTTATCGATTGTTTTACTGATTAACAAGGTAACGCTAGCTTGTGATTGTATAATGATGGTTCCCGTGACTTACTATATTCCCAAATCGGATTACATTATGCTAGTTACAGTAAAAGAGATCCGCCCTGTGGCAGATACCTATTATACAGGCGTTAACGCGCAGATAGAAGTGGTAAGCGTGTTGAAAGGGAAATCATCACCCGGTGAGTTACTAGAATTTGAGCCACATACGATTACCAACTGTTCGTTTAAGTTTGAGAAAGGGGGTACTTACCTTGTATTTGCGTACAAGGAGGGGGATAAATTCAGTGTTTATGATTGCTCTTGGTCAGGTGATATCACTTATAAAAGTGTGAAAGAAGATATCAAGAAAATAAGAAAATATATGAGGAAGCATAAGATGGGTTGATATGGAATAATTCTGCAAAACTGCCCGTGAATTTGGAAAATCAAAATAAAATAAAATAAACTCCTATTATCCTTATGCCTAAATTCCTTTTATCTCTTCCCTTACTCTTTATTTTCGCCTGCTCAGCTCCGTCAACTGGTATGAAACAAACGGTGAAGTCAACAAATACAGATTGGCATGCTGCACCGGGCAGCCCTGAAATCATTACAATGCCAGCAAATCAGGTGGAATCTGATATTGCGGAGGAAAATGTATGTATACGCTGGGGTATGGAAACAATCAAAATACCTGGCTCTAGCATCCATCCATTACATGTCGATGGGCGCGGAATTGACAGCCTGGCAATAGTAGACTATAATCACGATAAGAAACCTGTAATGCTGGTGCTGGTAGATGATGCTTTTCGTGGTGGGATTTCACATCTGATAGCCATGAGAATGGTGGATAATGCAGTGGAGCCTGTAGTTTTTAAAGCGCCGGATGACGTTTATGATGAATTGGTCATTAAGAATCACATTGTCATAATTCAAAAGGATGAATATATTTATGCATACTGTTCAGATGCTATGAACGAGGAGGAATCTAAAATTCAGATTGATAAGTATAAATGGTCTCCGCAATATGGATACTTTACATTCGTCGGCAGTAAATTATTTGATGATTTCCCTGCTAAACTGGAAATGTTTAAATTCTAAGTGGCCGTTTACTATGGGGTCTAACAATTCCACTGCAGCCTTCATTGGCAAAAGCGCGCGAGTAAAAACTTACGGGAGAGAAAAAATCATTTAGCATGAAAGCTGAAATTCTTGAAATTTTTGAATTAACCAACAGGATAATTTTGATTGCTGAATTTGAAGATGGCATGTTCCTACGTTCAGGGATGCATATATTAACTAATGATAAGTCCTTTAAGATAGTGGCTGTTGGGGCAAAAAGAAATTTAATAAATCATCCCCAATACCGTGAGACTCTATTCGAAAGAAATATAATAGACTTTGATATTGCTAAATTCCAAGATATCTATACCTACTTATCTGTAGGTATGGCAGTGGATATTGTTGATCGTTGATTTGTTAAAAGAGGCTATATTCTGTTACCTAATTTATGCGTATTCTATATTGATATATGAATTCGAAAGACAGGGGATAGGAGGGTAGGGAAACTTAAGGTCTTCGAGTGGGTATAGTCTGGTCATTAGAGCTGAGATTAAAATGTTTAATCTATTCGTAAAAATATGAGCTGTATAGAGCGAAACGAATTTGTTGGATTTGGTCAACCAGTTATTAAAGGTACGCGTCTAACTGTTTATACTGTTGTTTCTTATGCGTATTCCAGCAACGTGATCCAACATTTTCTTACTGAATTTGAGTTGTCATTGCTGGAATTAAAGGCGGCATTATCCTATTGTAAACATAGACAGTGTCAGATCTTCAATCATACTTTCGATAAATATTGTGATGGATGTATATTACGGAGTATTAATGATGGATGGAAGCCTGCTAGTCTGGATTTCTATGAAAAAGATAATATTTCATATTCTAATGATGGAACCATAATTTTCCTTGGTTCATTGCAAGAACTAGATGATGAAGAGTTTGGCCGCATTGGATGGCAGATTGAAAAGAAGTTGCTTTTATAAATTATAAAGAGGGTATACAGTGTGCGTTCAACTCCCACCTGGGGGGGAGGGTTCGAATCTCCTCTTTCGCACGGTCATCCGACTCTTAATCAGTGGGCCTACGTTTCCAGAACAGGAATCCAATCTGAATGTTGTGGAGCTGATGGGAATCGAACCCCATATCAGATTCCCTGACTCAATAACCTGAAACTACCACTGCTATTCTAAAATAATAAAAAAAGGATGATGAAAGAAATTTTGAGAGAAATCATTGATAAACCAATTGAAATGGTAACATTAGAAGCGTTAATGAATTGTTTTGAAGTGATTAAAGACAATGGGGATATAGGTCTTATTAAGTTCGATGGGCTAAGAGAAAGTAGCCATTATACGGTAGTTGTCACCATTCCATCTTTGGATAATACTCATATTCGAATGGATGATTCTTCCCTAAAAAATGCTGTGATTAAAGTTTTGGTAAAATACTATAAGTTGAAGTATGATTCGAATTAATAAGATACCAATTAATTAATCAATTAAACTGTGATGTATAGCTTTTTCATTAAAAACCATATTAATAAAGCAGCAATATGGGAAGGTGTAAATACCTATTTTGATGGTGCTTATTCCATCGATTGGGTTGACAATGCAACACCATCTAATAAGGATGTGTTATTGGAATGTGTTTTAATGGAAGGCGATGTCAGTATTGATTTACATATATATACTAAAATTTATATTGATTATTTAGCCCTGGCTATCTTTTGCACTAAATACTGGAATGTTGATATTATTATTAGTGATGAAGATATTAATCCATTTGCCTGGATTTTAATCGATAAAAATGGCAATCAGGGCAAAGTGTCTCAGATTCCTACAGATAACGAGGAGTTCAGAATTGAAAAATTATGATAGGAAAGAAATAATGACCTAGATCTCAAAGGAGCAGTCCATTTAGTCCTTTTGCTAAAAAGTATACATTTGCCGAGCTACAATGAACTAAATCAGTCAGTGCAGTTGTCGTCTCCCTAAACAATAATTATTTGATAATGTATCCGTTTTATATCCGTAAAGTACATGCAGATGAACTTTCACTAGTCCTTCAATTGTTGAAAGAAGCCGCAACTGCCCTTCAGCAGAAAGGGCTGGAGCAATGGCATGTCTGGTTACAACCAAAGCCGGAAAATATCGCCTGGATTGAAGAGGGGTTAAATAATCAGGAATTTTTCTTTGTGGAAAACGATGCCAGTGAAGTGATGGGAATGTATCGTCTCTCTTACAATGATCAACTATATTGGGGAGAACAAACTGAAAAAGCCGGATATGTTCATTCACTGGTAGTCAGAAAACAATTTGCAGGAGCGAATTTGGGCACTGCGATGCTGAACTATATAGCGGATGGTCTAATACAGCAAGGTATTCATCTTTTTCGCCTGGATTGTGATGCAGCCAATAAATGGCTTTGTAATTACTATGAAAGCCAGGGATTCCAGCACGTGGGAGAGAAGCGAATGCCCCATGGATTAAATAATTTGTATGAGAAAGAATTGGGGAAATTGTCAGGAATCTAATTTACTCACTAATCTACTCCTCCCGATCAAATACCTCTTCGAGGTAATTATTAACTGCTGCTATATCATTTAATCGGATAATGTTCCATGCATTCCAATCGACCAATATGAGGGAATGCTTAGTGCCTAGGTCATGTAATACAGGCAATATAGGTTGACAGATTTTTTCTTTGGGAGGGTAATAATCTATCAAAAATAAATTTTTAACAATACTATCCGTTGATTCAACTACTATTGCTAGTTTATCAAACCCATAAGCTACCGCATTATTCACTATTTCCACATAACTGCCGTACCCTGTTTTAACAACGTCGAATACTTGCGTGCTGTGTGAGGTAAGGTAATTATTGAGTAGAGCTGCATCGATTTTTAATTCGCTGATGTTTATGGGTGTCTCGTCCCTGACAACGATGCTACTGAATCCCATTACTCCTTCTTCCTGTGGAGGAAAACTATCCATCTGCCTTTGGGCACTAGCAAAATTTTGTTCAGGAACTATTTCCACTTGGTTATAGTCATCCTCATGAAAGTATGTTTCAGATTTCATTGTTACTAGCTGTTTATTTTTTTTTGGAAAAAACTTTTCATTTCCAACGAAGATACTTATTAATAACAAACGTGATTGTATATACGAAAATGAAAATCTACTTTTTATTTTGATCTGTTCATTATCATGCTGACAACGCGAATCATCGTGAATGATAATGAACAGATCATTGAAAATGAACAGAAATGAACAGCATGATCTTGCTTGTATCCCCCTACATTTGATCGTAAATAAATTAACCCAAATTATGAAATCATTTTACAGTAACGACTACCTCATAGAGGTAAATGAAAAGAGATGTGCAGAATATTTAGCTGCCAGTCAACAGTTCAGTAGTAAGTTCACCGTGATGATTGTGATTTACTCGGCGATATCAGCTTTTCTACTACCAGTATGTAAAGATGTGATAGATGTTGGGCCTACTAATAAGCTATTATTATTTTTATTCACAGTATTTGCATTATTTTATTTGGGCTCTGTAGTACTTACATTTTTACTTTTATTTCCTGAAGATGAATTTGCTATCACTAAACCTTCTGATTATTCAATCGTATTGAAGAAATCCTTAGAAGACGCAGTTCCAAAAGCTCAAATTGCATTGTCGGATGTTATAGATCGCCAGTTGATCAAGGCTTATATTTTTGAATTGGAGCGGCTGGCAAATGAAACTTATTTGCAAATGCATTGGAAGCGAAGATGCTATATTGCTGATTTATTTTTGACGGCGGTGGCTGTATTGTTATTTGTTACTTGTATTTGTTTACATTTTTTTAATAGGTAGAAGAGTAAATTATGTATCGCAGATTCGTTAAATGGTATATCAAAAGACAGCAAATGAAAATTGCCCAAATGGATAACCTGTTTAATCCGAGGAGTAAAAAACTCATTTCTGAATCCACCTATGATGCATTGCATATGGTTGGGCATAGATTATCCAATGTGGGAAGTCCTTGAAGAAGAAATTACAAGACTGATTTAATTCCATTCTAATCAACATCCATTTTTATTAACAATAAATTATTTCTTTATGTATCGCAGATTTGTGAAATGGTATATTAAACGAAAGCAACGTAAAGCAGCAGCTATAACGGATCCAAAAAATCCGAGAAGTAAGAATTATATTCTGGAGAATCCTGGACTGACAGAGGAAGAGAAACAACTTTATCTGAAACGCCCGCCAATTATGCTCTGCGTATGGCTAGGCATCACCTACCCCCTCTGGGAAGTGCCAGATCCGGCTTAATATTCACACGATCACCAGGCAGCGAAACCTCGCTGCCTTATTTATTTTATGGACTTCCACATACTGCACGTATACTCTTCCCCGTTTTAGGAAATAAACCATATTTTTACAGTTTCTCACTGCTGTTATGATCGGATCCATTTTAAGCAGGTTGGAAGCCTCCCGCAAAGAACTGCTGGACCTCGGCCTCAGAAATCCCCTGCTCAACTATAAGTTACCCACCGGCAAAGGCCTGCACATTGTGCAGGAACAATCTGCCGCTATATATAACCTGCTGGTACGCGAAAATAAAGCCATGACATTCGCCGGTAGAGCCGTTGGAGAGACTGCCAGTCCTCAGGACCTGCCATCTCCCGCACCTTCTCCGGAAGCCCTGGAAAAAGGTTACACGGATACCAAATTGCAGACCAACGAAAATAATATCACACTTCAGCATAAATTGCTGAATACCTACTACGCTGCCCGCACCAGCATGGAAGAACAAGGGGTGAACATCCTCTATATTTCTCTAGGCATGTTGCAGTGGTTTGAGAATGAATCCAGTCAGGAACCCCGACTGGCACCACTCATCCTCGTTCCGGTATCACTGGATCGTAGCAACGTAGGTGATCGGTTCCGACTCAGATACACCTTGGAAGAAGTAGGAGAAAACATCTCCCTACAAGCTAAAATGAAATCGGAATTCGGTATCCATATCCCGGAATTCCCGGATGCAGAGGATGTCGATATCAACGAATATTTTAAAAGTGTAGCTACAGCTATCCACGGATTCACCCGATGGGAAGTAATCCCCGACGCTATCGAATTGGGTTTCTTCTCCTTCGGTAAATTCATGATCTTTAATGATCTGGATAGCAATAACTGGCCCGGTGGACAAAAACCAGAAGACCATCCCGTAATCTCCAGTCTCTTCGGTGGCGGATTTCAACAGAATTCCCCAGAGATTCCAGAGAATGCTTTCATCGATAAGGACACTAATGCGGCTGAACTCTTCCAAGTGGTGGATGCCGACAGCTCCCAGATCATGGCCATGCTGGCCGTACAACAAGGTAGAAACCTTGTTATTCAAGGCCCTCCAGGTACTGGGAAATCACAGACAATCACCAATATCATCGCAGATGCTATTGGCAGAGGCAAAAAAGTCCTGTTTGTAGCAGAAAAACTCGCGGCGCTCGAAGTGGTGAAACGCCGACTGGATAATATCCACCTCGGTGAAGCCTGTCTTGAACTCCACAGTCACAAGGCTAATAAGAAAGTGCTCCATCAGGAATTACGTCGGGTAATGGACTTGGGCAAACCCAATGTGGCCAAACTGCAAGAGGAACTCACCATGTTGGACAACACCCGTGAGGAACTAAACGACTACTGTATCGCCATTAATACGCCTATACAGGATAGTGGCCACACGCCACAACAAATTATCGGATATCTGCTGCAACTCCGCAAGGAAGCAGCGAATGTTCCTCTACCACGTATATCCGTTCCCGATATAAATACCTGGAATGCGGTTCGTGCCAATCAAGCAACCGCATTGGCCGAACGTATGCAAGCATGCCTGCGCATGATTGGCATGCCGTCCACCGCGCCTTTCAGAGGTTCGCGCCTCACTAGTTTGCTCCCACATGAACAGGAAAAAGTGAAAGGACTGCTGGAGGAAACATTGGCTACAGTAAAGCAACTAGAGCAATTATCCGCTAACGTGGCGGAATGGTTACAGTTGCCTGTTCCTCACCAAATATCGTCGGCGGAAAACCTGGCGCATATTTGCGAAGTAATAGCGGCGCAACCTGATATCCGTGCTATCAATGCAGCCCATCCTGCATGGACCAATCAAGGACATCAAATCCAGGAAATCCTGGAGGCTGGCCAACAAGCAGCTTCCTTACGCCAACAATACCAGGGCATCCTTATTCCAGAAGCTTGGGACCAGGATCTGCTACAGGTACGTCAGAATCTGTTGGCACACGGATCGAAATGGTATAAATTTCTCATCGGCAGTTATCGCCGCAGTAAACAACAACTGGCCGCTCTCTGCCTGCAGGGGCTGCCGGAAGATAATGCAGTCCGCCTTCAATATGTGGATGATATCATGTCTTGCAGAAGACAGGACGCGGTGTTGAGAGAACATACCACATTGGTGGAAAACCTCTTTGGTACACGATGGGAAAAACTCCACACCAATTGGGAACTGTTACATAAAGCGACCGATTACCTAACGGATGTGCATCAGCGCATTCAACAAGGAACCCTTTCAGTTGCGGTGATAGACTGTTTACAAAGACAAGTAGATCCCCTCCGAGCCGCGCAGGAAAAAAATAATATCCGTCAGCAGATAACTGTTGTGGCAGATAAACTGCGTACCACCTTGGATACGCTCCAGATGGATGAACAGCAACGTATTCCTGCGTCTCCATTGCAGTTGGACTCCTTTGCCGGCCAGCAGCAAACCTTGCAGGAATGGCTATCACATCTGCCTACTATTACCTATACAATTGCTTGGAATAATATTGCCACTACTGCTCACCAGGATAACCTGGAATGCCTGGTAACCACCTCGCTGTCGTGGCCAGATGCCAGTGCATGGTTGAAAACAGCACTGCTGAAAAGTTGGTATGAATACCTGATCGAAGAAGCAGTTAGACTGCATCCTGAACTGCGGAAGTTTAACCGCTCCAGTCATGAAGAACTAGTAAGACAGTTCCAACGACTTGATACACTGAACTTACAGTATAACCGCGTCCGTGTGGCATTGCAGCATTGGGAACAGATGCCTAAAACAGAAGCAGGCGGACAAATGAACATCCTGAAAACGGAGTTCAATAAGAAAGCCCGACATATGCCGGTGCGCAAATTGATGCAGGCTGCGGGTTGGGCTATTCAGGCCATCAAGCCGGTATTCATGATGAGCCCTATGTCTATTGCGAATTTCCTGCCGCCAGAGTCCTTGGAATTTGATTTGGTGATATTCGATGAGGCCAGCCAGGTAAGACCTGTAGACGCACTCGGTGCTATAATGCGCGGACGTCAGTTGGTAGTAGTGGGAGACAACAAACAATTACCACCGACCAGCTTCTTTGATTCGCTGAATAGTGAATCCGATGATGAAGATAACGTGACAGCCGATATGCAAAGTATTCTTGGCCTTTGTGATGCCCAGGGAGCGCCACAACGCATGCTGCGCTGGCACTACCGGAGCCGTCATGAATCCTTGATTACATTGTCTAATCACGAATTTTATGATAACAAGCTGGTAATATTCCCTAGTCCTGGTACAAAGGAACAAGCCGGGCTTGTGTTTCATCATCTCCCCGATACTTCCTACGATCGCGGAAAAACTCGTACCAATCCACTGGAAGCAGAACGTGTAGCCGATGCCGTTATCGCGCATGCGAAAAATTTTCCACATCAGAGTTTGGGGGTGGTCGCCTTCAGTACTTCGCAGCGGGAGGCCATCAGTAATGCCCTGGAAACGAGACGTAAGCAACATCCTGAACTGGAGAGCTTCTTCACAGGCCATGCGGATGAACCATTTTTTGTGAAGAACCTGGAAAACGTACAAGGGGATGAAAGAGAAGTAATTTATATCTCTATCGGTTACGGGCGTACGGAGGAAGGATATGTGGCTATGTCTTTCGGGCCACTCAACAACGACGGTGGTGAAAGACGACTCAATGTATTGATCACGCGTGCTAAAACGCGTTGTGAAGTATTTACCAATATTACCTCGGACGATATTGATATCAACAGAACAAAAAGTTATGGTATCCATGCCCTGAAGAATTTCCTCTACTATGCACAGCATGGCAGATTGAATCATACCACAGAAACTGGCATGCCAGCAGATAGTCCTTTCGAAGAAAATGTAGCTGCCATGCTTACTGCAAAAGGATATCAGGTACGGAAACAGGTAGGGGCCAAAGGATTTTATATTGATCTTGCTGTAGTAGATCCTGAATATCCAGGTAGGTACCTCATAGGCATAGAGTGCGATGGTGCTGCTTATCATTCAGCCCGTTCCGCCAGGGACCGCGACAGACTTAGGCAGCAAGTCCTGGAAGCGATGGGCTGGCATATCCATCGGATCTGGAGTACTGATTGGTTCCATCATCCGGCCGCAGAGTTGGAACGGCTGGTGGAGGCCATCGAGTCTGCCAAAACCTATCAAGCAGCAGTTGATAAAGAAGTCGCTATTGTTCAGGAAGACCTGGAAATGGAGCGCACCACCGTGGAAACGCCTAAAGAGGAAGCCCTGTTATATAAAACAGCCGTATTACCAGATGATATCCGTGAGCAGGAATTGCATCAAGCATCCATGGGGCAATTGTGTAGTTGGATACAACAGGTAGTAGAGGTGGAAAGTCCGGTACATTTTGATGAACTGGCGCGTCGTATGGTGGAAGCTGCAGGCGTTACGCGTGTAGGGCCACGTATCCGGGAAGTATTGCGACATGCTGTACGTCATGCGGATGCCGGTAAACGCATCAAAATAAAAGGACAGTTTCTCTGGCATTCAGATCTACCTTCGCCGGCGGTTCGAGATCGTAGTGAACTGCCTTCTGCCGCAAGGAAAGTAAATTACATTGCGGTGGAAGAAATGGGGGTAGCATTAGAGAAAGTAGTGAAAGACGCAGTGGCCATACAGCCGGAAGCGGCTGTGCCTTTCATTGCCCGTATGTTCGGTTTCAGTCGGGTGACCGAAGAAATGAAAACAGAAATTCTGAAAGCAATTGATGCGAACGTGGAGAAAAATGTAGTACAGCTCGAAGGAGAATACCTGAAGGTGTAATCACATTATCGGCAACTGGACTATGTCATGCATGCGAATATGGGCTTTAACAGGGACCAGGTGTTAACCTTCCATTTGCCTTCTGTGGAGAGTCGTAATCATGTTGCAGCGATGAAGCAGCAGTTATTGCAAAATCGTCTTATTCAAGGAGTGTCTGCAGCCAGCAATCCTATTGGCGGGAATGATATCGGTACCAATGGATTTTATTTTGAGGTGGATGTCAAGATGCCGAGTGCATCGATGATGGCGCAGAACTTCTTTGTAGACGAGGACTTTGTGAAAACAATGGAGCTGAAAGTCTTGCAGGGGCGTAATTTCAGTGTACAAGGGGAAGGAGATCGCTATAATGGTGTGTTGATCAATGAAACGCTGGTAAAGAAATTAAACTGGAAAGATCCGCTTGGTAAGCGGGTGGAGTTTAATATTGATAATAAAGGCACGAAGGTTTCGCGTGTAGTCGTTGGCGTTGTAAATGATTTTCATATTTACTCCATGCAACATAAGATAGCGCCGCTGGCATTTACGGCTGCTCAGCGGAAGAAGGAGATAGGAGTGAGGAAAGTGTTGGGAGCGTCTGTTTGGGGTATCGTGAGACTACTGTCGCTCGACTTTCTAAAGCTGCTTGTAGCAGCAGTGTTGGTGGCTGTTCCACTGGCCTGGTGGTATATGGATAAGTGGTTAATGCAGTTTGCTTATCACATTGATGCCGGTCCTGGTGTATTTGTACTCACCGCAGCAATGGTGACTATTATCGCATTGCTTACGGTGAGTTATCATGCCATCCGATCCGCGTTGGCGAATCCGGCACAGAGTCTTAGATCGCCGGATTAATCAGACGCTTTGGAAGCAGCGCATGCTGATGCTGGCGTTTTGAATTTCTTCGTAGGTGAATTTGATATCTTCCTTTTGATCGATGAGTCCTAAGGTGTATATCATAGGGAGATAATGGTCATTCGTAGGGATCGATAACATCGCTTCCTGGCCTAGTGTGTGATATTTTATCAGATCCTCAAACTGATGGGCAGATAATTTTTTCTTTACCGTTTCATCAAAGGAGATGGCCCAGTCGAAGGGTTTGGCATGTTGAGAAAAAACGACCTGGTACAGGTTATGGACGATATTTCCACTTCCCATAATCAGCACCCCTTTTTTGCGTAGCGCTTTTAATTCGCTCGACAATTTATAATGATATTCCGGTGATTGTAGATAGTCGATGCTCAACTGATAAACAGGAATATCCGCTTCGGGGTACATATGTTTCAATACTGTCCATGCGCCATGATCCAGGCCCCAATGATCATCTTCCACCACAGTGGTACTAGTAATCAATTTTCCGGTTTCTATTGCCAGTTCAGGAGCGCCAGGGGCAGGGTATTGCACTTGGTACAATGCCTGTGGAAATCCACCAAAATCGTGAATGGTTTTAGGTTGTGGTGCCACTAGCACATGGGTACCTTTTGTCAGCCAGTGCGCTGAAATCACGAGAATGGCCGTTGGTTTATGTGGAAGCGATTTACCCATATTGCCGAGCGCGCGTGTGAACGCGTTATCACTGATCCCGTTCATTGGATTTCCATGACCGATGAACATGACAGGCATTAGATCCGTACCTGGGAAGTTGTCGCTGATATTTTTAAGTTCGTTCAGTTGCATAAACGTTAATTCAGATTGATATCGTAAGCTTCATTGAAGCGTTGATTGATTTTACGAATAATGGTTTCCGCTATTTCATATCCCTGTTCAATGGGAATGAGTTTGGTCCCTTTCACCATTAGGATGGAAGGGTAGCTATGAGCGTAGGTCGCAGCTTTCTCAAAGGTCCGTAATGTTTGGAGACGCATTGCATCGCTGTGAAAATATTGTAGGAACTGATCCGCGGGAATTCCCAGTGATTCAGCGATCGCAATATAAGTATCATTATTGCTGAGATCTTTTGCTTCTACAAAGCGGGCGTGCTGGATGGCATGTGTGAATGTCAGCAGCAGATGGGGCCATTTTTCGTTGACTGTTACGATGGCCCTGGAAGGTATTTCGCTATCGAGGATACGGGAAGCATCTTGGAGGGTGCGGAAATAAGCGTCTGTGAATTTGGCGCCTGTTCTACTGGCCACTTGAAGGTCGTGTGATTGAATATATCTAGCCAGATGGCTGTTTTGCGGTCTTGCGTTGGCGCCTGCCCACATGCCGGCAGGCAATACTTCCAATTGCATTTGATCGCCGTAGTGGGCCGCTAGTTTCTCTACCTGTTCACTGGTGCCATAGCACCAACCACAATAGGGGTCCATTACATAAATCAATTTCATAAATCGTTATTTAGAAGTGTAAGTTTTAATATTACAGTTTCGTTGAAAAAATTTTAACCGAACTGTTGGCTGAAGTCAGCCAGGGTTACAAGTTGTAATTTACGTATTAATGCGCCTTCAACCTCGCTATAGAGGTTATCCAGGTGTAGATTTATCTGTTTGCCCACCTCGCAGTCGGGGTTGGGGGTATTGCGGCTATTGCCAAGCAGGGAAGACTGCTTAACGGCCTGGTAGATATCTGACAGGAGGATATTAGCGGCTGGTTTGGCGAGGGTAGCGCCGCCGTTCTTGCCTTCTTTACTTTCAATCAGGCCATGATTACGGAGGTTACTGATTTCCTTGCGCACCAGTACAGGATTGATGTTGATACTGCCGGCGATATGTTCTGAAGACAGCAATTCCCCTTCTGCCCTGGCCATCAGGGTCAGAATATGTAAAGAGATGGGAAATCTGCCGTTATTCATTCTGTAATTTATGTTGTTACAGTACAAAGGTACAATAAAGTCCTTTAAAAGAAAAATTAACCGTGATGGCTGAGGAAGAAATAGACGACGGAGGCCACAATGAGCAATAGTACGATTAGTACGACCACACAGCCATTTTTACTCGGTTTTTTGATGGCATGGGTCAGTCCTCTTGAGGCCAGGAGGGTATCCACATCCTGTTTAGCCTGGAGGAGGTTGACTTCGGGGCCGCCAAGTTTATTCATTTCCGTGTAGTAAAATCTAACGCCATGGATGAGGCCATGATTCAGACAGAGATCTACTACCTGGTCGGTAATGGCCTTTTTGGCCTGGACCTGTGTTCTGGGGGAGGGGGAACCGGGCAGGACAGCTCTGTGGCAGTGAATGCACACTATGATTACATCGGAGGCATTTTGTTCAGGTACAGTGCGAATGACATCATGGCTGCCACAATATGGGCAGGTTGAGGCAAGGTCTTGTACAGTGCTCATTAATGGAATTTAATGGAGTATCAGTTTTTATAACTGACGGAAGATAACAAAACATTTCGGGATTAACTCCCGAAATGTTTATTGCTTTTTAAGATGGTCCTTGAAAACCTTCTTAAATTTTTCCAGTTTTGGTTGGATGATAAAATGACAGTAAGGTTGCGAACGATTCTGATTATAATAGTTCTGGTGATAGTCTTCCGCCTTATAAAACGTCTTAAAAGGAGCGATTTCTGTCACAATTGGATGTTCATAAGCGCCGGATTCCTGCAGTTTCTTTTTGTAATATTCCGCTTTTTCTTTCTGCTGTTCGTTGTGGTAAAAAATTACAGAACGGTATTGCGTACCAACGTCATTACCCTGGCGATTGAGTTGGGTAGGGTCGTGGGCGGTATAGAATGCCTGGAGTAGTTCATCATAGCTAACTTTTGTGGTATCGTAGGTAACCTGGATAACTTCCGCATGGCCGGTATTTCCTTCGCAAACTTCTTCATAGGTTGGATTGGGAACGGTGCCGCCGGAATATCCGGATTCTACTTTTACTACTCCGTCTAGGTATTGGAATTGCGCTTCTGTACACCAGAAGCAGCCACCACCGAAGGTTGCCGTCTGATAATTGCTGTTGTGCGTATTCACATCCATATTTCTTGGAACTTTTTCTTTTTTATTTTGGGCGCAAGCATACAGCGCTAATGTTATTAGGAAAATAAATATTGAGTATTTTCGCATAAGGATCAGTTTTATCATTGGTATAGCCCAACTAGTTGTTAGACCTGAATTCTTCCCAAAATTTACACCGTCTAAATATTATTTACGTGTAAAATGATACAACAGAGCAACAAGTTAAGTAACTTTAACATTCTTTTTTGCCCAGCAGCAGCGTTTTAACCTTAGCAAACAGAGAATTGTAAATGAAATTAGCGGCCATAACCAAACGTTTAGCAGCACGTGCGGTGGGTGGCCAGGATTATTATTAAACACAGAAGAGAAATTGAAATATTTTCCTGAATCTGCGGTGATGCAGTTGGAATTTGATAAAGTACAGGAGCTTCTTGGCGAGCACTGTAAAACGGAGCTTGGTAAGCAAATGGCTGCAGAACTCCGTCTGCATACCCACATAGATTATGTAAGAACGGCCCTCCAACAGGCCCATGAATATAAACAGCTAACCCTCCTGCAGGAACATTTTCCAAATGATTTTGTCCTGAATCTTAAAACTGAACTGAGGCTATTAGCCATACAGGGTGCTGTTTTAGCAGGTGATCAGGCGATGCAGCTTCGCAAACTAGCGGAAAGCATGCATAGCATCACCCGTTTCTTTGGTGACGACCGTAAAGAGCAGTATCCTGCTTTGCATGAAGTCATTAAAGACACTTATTATGAAAAGAAAATCACCGCTTTAATTGATGAAGTGCTGGATGAAGTGGGTCAGGTAAAGGACAATGCCAGTCCTGAACTGTCTAAAATCCGCATGAATCTTTATCGTAAGCGGATGGAACTACGTAAGGTATTTGAGAGAATCCTGCAGAAATTGCAGAAGCTCAATTACCTGGCAGACCAGGAAGAAGCGTTTCTGAACGGTCGTAGGGTAGTGGCCATCTACGCGGAAAACAAGCGTATGGTGAAAGGTATCATTCATGGAGAATCTGATACAGGTAAGACAACCTTCCTGGAACCGGATGAAACCATCGAATTGAACAATGATATTCAGTCGCTTGAAAGAGAGGAAAGCCGGGAAGTGTACCGTATCCTGCGTCAGTTGACCAGTCAGCTTAGTCAATATAGTGGTCTGCTCAACACCTACCACGACGTATTGGGCATATACGATTTTATCCGTGCCAAAGCCAAACTGGCCCTTGATATGGATGGAAACTACCCGATGCTTGTACCGCATGCGCAGGTGCACTTGGAAAAGGCATATCATCCTTTGCTGTTATTATATAACCGCAAGAACAATAAGCCGACTATCCCGGTGAACATTACGCTGGACAAGGATAACCATATACTAGTGATCAGTGGACCGAACGCAGGTGGTAAGACGGTGACTTTGAAAACAGTAGGTCTCATCCAACTGATGTTACAGGCGGGCCTGCTGGTGCCAGTGCACCCAAGCTCTCAACTGGGCATTTTCAAACAATTGATGATTCATATCGGGGATACGCAGTCCCTGGAGTTTGAGCTGAGTACTTACTCTTCTCATCTGAAAAATATGAAGTACTTCATGGAGAATGCCAATGGTAAGACCTTATTCTTCATAGATGAGCTGGGAAGTGGTTCCGACCCTAATTTGGGAGGAGCCTTTGCAGAGGTGATTATGGAAGAACTGGCGAAGAAACACGCCTTTGGTATTGTTACCACCCACTATCTGAACCTGAAAGTCATGGCTAATAAGGTGAAAGGGATTATCAACGGGGCAATGGGCTTCGATGAACAAACCCTTTTGCCGATGTACAAACTGATGATCGGTAAGCCTGGGTCTTCCTATACCTTCTCTATAGCCCAGCGTATAGGTCTGCATCCATCGCTGATTGCCCGTGCCAAGAAATTGGTGGATGAAGGACATTTCCAGTTGGATAAGCTGTTGAACAAGGCAGAGCAAGATCTCCAGAAAGTGGAAACGAAGGAGAAAGATCTCCAGAAACTCGTGAAGGAGAATGAGCGCCTGAAGAAAGAATATGAAGAGCTGGCTGATAAAGAGCGCAAACATCAGCAGATTACTTTCTTGAAATTGCAGAATAAGATTAAGGAAGACGACCTGCAATATCTGAAGGATATGGAGCGTAAACTCAAGCAAATCGTTGTAGAATGGAAACGTGCCGAGAAAAACGATGAGCGGGAGAAAGTAATGAAGCAGGCAGAAATCCTGCTGTTCCGTCGCAGAGAAAAGCAAGTAAATGAGAAGCTCGATAAAAAAGTGAACGACAAATTCCAGGAAGTGGGCGGCGCAGCCCAAATAGGCGACCAGGTGAAGATTATGAGCAATCGCCAGGTAGGTAAACTGATTGAAATCCGTGACAAGCGGGCCATTGTACAGTTAGGAAAAGTACCTATCAATGTGAAGCTCAGCGACTTGGTGGTAGTCCAGGAAAAAGTAAACGAATAGTAATTGACGTTTAAAATTGACCCAGATGGAAGTAGCAAGCAAATCACCCATACCTGTATATCGACTGGAAGACTGCACAGACGGTTTTCCGTTCCTGATTACGAGAATGAAAGGCAGTGAGCCTATGGTGAAAGATTTTGCCATTCCGCATCGGCATACAGGATATAGTATTGATATTGTAGTGAAAGGGAGTATTCATCAGTCGGTCGATTTCCGCCAGCACGAGGTGCAGGCGCCGGCCGTTATGCTGTTGGAGCCTGACCAGGTACATCTGCATGAGATGGCAGATGATTGTGAGATGATCAGTATATATTTTACAGATCACTTCTTGGTGTCTGAATTACAGGGAGTGGTAAGTTGCTGGCGTTGTATTTTTAATTCCGGAGTCATACCCTTAAATAATGACCAGTTGGATGAGTTACTCTCTTATGCTTTGCTGATAGAGCGGGAGTATGAGAGTAACCGCATCCGCCGGGAGGAGGTTCTCCGTAACCTGCTCAATGCCTTTATAATTGCCTGCGGTCGTATATCCGAGCCAGTTACCCGTGATAATATATGGTTACGTGTAGAGAGCTCTCAATATAATATGGCGCGGCAATTTAAAGTGCTGGTGGATCAGCATTATCATGAAAAATCGCAGGTGTCGGATTATGCCGAAATGTTATATGTCACCCCAGGCCATCTGAATGATACGGTAAAGGCCCTGATGGGTAGAAATGCGAAGTTTGTTATAGATGAGAAGCGTATACTTGAGGCAAAACGGCTGCTGTATTGGGGAGAGCACTCTGTAAAGCAGATTGCATCGCACTTAAGTTTTGAAGATGATGCTTATTTTAATCGGTTTTTTAAGAAGCATACCGGACAGACCCCGGCCGTATTTCAACGAGAAAGCCGTGAAAAGTACAATTAAACCCGCAATAATTTAAATCCTTCGTAAATAGAATTTTCTATTTTTGCATCGTGAATTTAATCAATGACGCTGCCCGTACGTCATTCTAAAATTGAAAGCCATGGAAATTGTAAGCGAATAGCCGCACATTTGCTGAAATGCTTTAATTATTTTTTTACAGGAGTTACATATTGTCGCACTTGTGCGTATAACATTGCTGTATAGTTATACGTGTGCCAGGTGAACATCTTTGGCTGCATAACACCCGCCCGTAATCGTTATGCAAGTACTTAGCGCGCTGCCATACAATATGGCCCTGTATCCTCACGCCCGAATGCTGTCACTGAATTATTGCTGCGAAGCGAGATGAGTTGTATTGTCTTCGCACAGGGGATTCTATGCAGTATCACTAAAAACAACAACAACGTATGAAACCATTGAAATCAATTTTTGCAAACCTGCCGACAGGCATACTCTATAGTGCAATAGTTCTTTCTGCCATGTATGGCTGTGGTACTTCACAGGCCACTCCTGGCGCAGAGAACCACGCTGCACCACTACCGGTACTTCAGTTGAGCAATGTACCTGCTACTACTTACCGGGAATACAATGCCGCCATCGAAGGGCGTGTAAACGTAGAAATCCGCGCGCAAGTGGATGGCATTCTGGAGAAAATATTCGTAGATGAAGGGGCTTATGTAAAAGCTGGTCAGCCGTTATTTAAAATAAATGACAGGCCGTATAATGAACAGCTTAGCAATGCCAGTGCCACTTTGCAGGCAGCCCAAGCTAACTTGGAAAAAGCGCAGGTGGAAGTAGATCGCATCTCCCCATTGGTAAAAAATAATGTAGTATCTGATGTGCAGTTGAAAACGGCACAGTCGAACTACGCTGCCGCCAAAGCCGCTGTGGCACAGGCGCAGGCAATGGTAGGTAATGCCCGTATTAACACTGGTTATACCCTCATTTCCGCTCCAGTAAGTGGTTATATTGGCAGGATTCCATATAAAACAGGCGCCCTTGTAGGCCGTGCGGAACCACAGCCACTCACAGTTCTATCTGATGTTTCTGAAGTATATGCTTACTTCTCTATGAGTGAGCCCGACTTCTTAAAATTCAAGAACAATACAGAAGGTGCTACCATTGCCGATAAAGTGAAACATCTGCCACAAGTAGACTTGCAACTGGCGGATAATTCCATCTATCCACAGAAAGGAAAAATTGAAACAATGGAAGGCCAGTTTGATAAAACCATGGGCGCCGTAAGTTTCAGGGCTTCTTTCCCGAATGCATCTGGACTATTGCGTAGCGGTAATACTGGTAAAATCAGGATCCCTGAACAGTTTGAACAGGCAGTACTGGTACCAACAGAAGCTACTTTCGAGATCCAGGATAAAGTAATGGTGTTCCTAGTGGCCGACAGTAATAAAGTAACAGGTGTGCCTATTACGGTGTCAGGCAAAAGCGGTAACTACTACTTCGTGGATAAAGGTGTGAAAGCTGGTCAACGTATCGTTTACACGGGTCTGGATCGCCTGCATGATGGAACAGTAGTGGCTCCGCAGATGATGTCGCTCGACAGTCTGCTGAAAGTTAAGCCGCTCTAATCAATAATATGTTATAACGGTAATGGATATCCGTGGTTATTTCTTCGTATAGTCATTACCGTAATTACATCATTTTCCGCCATCTGAATGGATGGCACTTAAATTCTATTGCAAAATGTTCAGAAAATTTATAGAACGGCCGGTATTAGCCACCGTTATATCTATCATACTGGTGTTACTGGGGCTGATTTCCATTTTTCAGTTGCCGATGACACAGTTCCCTGATATTGCGCCGCCTAGCGTAGTCGTGACTGCTTCCTATCCAGGAGCGAACGCAGAGGTGGTAGCTCGTTCAGTGGCAACGCCTATTGAGGAATCCGTTAATGGTGTGGAAAACATGACTTACATGACTTCCACCTCCAATAATGACGGTTCCATGAACCTCACTATTTACTTTAAACTAGGTACTGATCCTGATAAAGCAGCTGTAAACGTACAAAACCGTGTTGCGAAAGCTACTCCACTGCTGCCAGCAGAGGTAGTGCAGGCAGGTGTAAGTACGCAGAAGCAGCAGAATAGTATGATCATGGTGGTGAACCTGGTGAGTGATAAGGAAGAGTATAATGAAACCTTCCTCCAGAACTACGCCAAGATCAATATCGTTCCTGAGATGCAGCGTGTTACGGGTGTGGGGCAGGCCATGGTATTTGGTGCCAAGGATTACTCCATGCGTATATGGCTGAAACCAGAGCGCCTTGCCGCCTATAACATGGCGCCACAGGAAGTGCTAGGAGCTATCCGTGATCAGAACCTGGAAGCAGCTCCTGGTCGCTTCGGAGAAGGTAGTAAGGAGTCTTTTGAATATGTGATTAAATACAAAGGAAAGCTGAATAAAAACGAGCAGTATGAGGAGATCGTTCTGCGTGCGAATCCGGATGGTTCTGTGATCCGTCTGAAAGATGTGGCAAAAGTGGAGTTTGGCTCCTTCAGCTATGGCACAGATACCCGCGTGAATAATAAGTATGGTATCGGGATTGCCATCTACCAGACCGCTGGTTCAAATGCGAATGAGATTCAGGAGAATATCAACAAGCTGATGGCAAAAGCGAAGATTTCTTTCCCAACCGGTTTGGAAACTTTCAATATCTATAGCACAAAAGAATACCTGGATGAGTCTATCGATCAGGTGAAACATACGCTGATAGAGGCATTCATACTTGTATTTATTGTGGTGTTCATCTTCCTGCAGGATTTCCGTTCCACTTTGATTCCGGCTATTGCAGTGCCGGTAGCGATTATTGGTACGTTCTTCTTTATGCAGTTATTTGGATTCTCTATCAACCTGTTGACGCTGTTCGCCTTGATTCTGGCGATTGGTATCGTGGTGGATGACGCCATTGTAGTGGTGGAGGCCGTCCATGCGAAGATGGAAAAGGGGAAAGATCCGCGCTCGGCCACTATTACTTCCATGCAGGAGATCTCCGGAGCGATCATCTCCATTACATTGGTGATGTCGGCGGTGTTTGTGCCTGTAGGCTTTATGCAGGGACCTGTAGGGGTATTCTATCGTCAGTTTGCCTTTACGCTGGCTATCGCCATTTTGATTTCTGCATTGAACGCATTGACATTAAGCCCTGCGCTTTGTGCCCTGATTTTGAAAAACAATCACAGTGGTCATGATGCTCGTGAGAAAGCAGCGCCAAAAAGTTTCAGCAAACGTTTCTTCAGCGCTTTCAATACTGGTTTCACTGCCATGACCAACAAATATGGTCGCAGTTTACAATTCCTGATTAAGCACAAATGGATAACAGTAGCTGGTTTGGTGATTATCGGTGCAGTTACCGTCTTTATGATGCGTAAAACACCGACTGGATTTATTCCTACAGAGGACCAGGGCTTTGCGGTATATGCCGTGACCATGCCTCCAGGTTCTTCCCTGGAACGTACCCGTCAGGTGGTAGACAAAGTGGAGAAGATCATGAAGAACATGGAAGCTGCGCATATTTATCTCAGTATATCTGGCTTGAACATCATGACAAACTCTGCGAGCTCTTCTTCTGGCGTAGGTTTCGTGAAATTTAAACCATATAAGGAGCGTGGTAAGATAAAAGATATGAATGCCCTCATGGCAACAATGCAGCAGCAGTTGTTTGGTATTCCAGAGGCAAGTGTATTCGTGTTTAATTTCCCAACCGTACCAGGTTTCAGTAACATGGCCGGTTTCGAAATGATTCTGCAGGACCGCAGCAACGGTCAGTTGGATAAACTGGCTAATACTGCATATGGATTTATTGGTGAGCTGATGAAACGCAAGGAAATAGCGTTTGCCTTCACCACCTTCAATACAGGCCATCCACAATATGAAGTGGAAATAGACGACAAAAAAGCCAAACAACTGGGTATTTCTGTATCGGAAATTCTGCAGACACTCCAGGTATACTATGGTAGTATGTTTGCGTCCGACTTCAACCGATTTGGTAAATATTACCGGGTGATTGTGCAGGCAGACGCGGATCTTCGTAAAGAACCATCTTCACTGAATGGCGTGTATGTGAAGAACCAGAGCGGTCAGATGGTGCCTATCAATACAGTAGTATCACTGAAACGTGTATACGGACCTGAAACAGTTACCCGTAATAACCTCTTTAATGCCGTAACCATCAATGGTCAGACTAAACCTGGCTACAGTAGTGGTGATGCTATTAAAGCAGTACAGGAAGTGGCGGAAAAATACCTGCCAAGAGGCTATGCTTACGAATGGGTGGGTATGTCCAAAGAAGAGATCAGTGCTGGTAACCAGACCACCATCATCTTTGTGTTGTGTCTGATCTTCGTTTACTTCTTGTTGGCAGCGCAATACGAAAGTTATATCCTGCCATTGGCGGTGGTACTCTCTATTCCACTGGGTATTTTCGGGGTATTTGTCTTCATCAATATGTTTGGCATTGATAACAATATCTATGTACAGGTAGGTTTGATTATGTTGATGGGATTGTTGTCGAAGAATGCGATCCTGATTGTGGAATACGCCGTACAACGACGGAGAAGTGGCATGGGCCTGGTAGCCTCGGCTATACGAGCAGCCACGCTGCGTTTACGTCCTATCCTGATGACCTCCTTCGCATTTATTGCGGGATTGTTGCCGCTGATGACAGCAACAGGTTCCTCTGCGTTGGGTAACAGGTCTATTAGTACGGGTGCTGCCGGCGGTATGTTGACAGGGGTAGTATTAGGCGTATTTGTGGTTCCTGTGTTATACGTGATTTTCCAATATCTGCAAGAGAAAGTGGGCCGTAAGAAGCCAGTAGTAGTAGAGGAAGAAGAAGCAGAGCTGGTACATTAATCGACATTCATTGAAAGAATAGAAAAATGAAAAGAAGATATCATACAACTTATTTCATTGTGTTGTCTTTAGTTGTAGGGCTTGCAGCTTGTCGGGTTGGTCGTAATTATGAGCGACCCCCGATGGCGCTGCCCACTCAATTCAACAATGCTGCCCCATCGGACAGTAGTATTGCAGCGATGGAATGGAGAAAATTTTTTACAGACCCTACTTTACAGCAACTGATCGATAAAGCCATTACTGGCAACCTAGATTTGCAGTTGGCTGTTAAGCGTGCCGATGCGGCTCAGCAATACCTGAAACAGGCCAAATTAGCCTGGTTACCAGGATTTAATGGTCAGATAAGCGCAGGTACCACTTTCCCTAGTAAAAACAGTCTGAATGGCATGAATATGAGTCAATTTGGTATGGGCGACCATATCGAAGACTACAATGCCTCCATCAGTATGGCATGGGAGATTGATATTTGGGGTAAGATACGTCGGCAAAAAGAGGCAGCGTTGGCTACCTATCTGCAGTCCTATGAAGGGGCACATGCCGTGCAAACCTCCATTGTATCTGCAGTAGCCAATAGTTACTATAATCTCCTCATGCTGGACAACCAGTTGGAGATTGCTCGTAAGAACGTAGCCTTGAGTGATACCATTGTGCAAGTAATGCGTTTACAGAAAGCCGCAGGGGAAGTGACCGAACTGGCAATTCAGCAGGCCATCACCCAGCAGCAGGCAGCGCAATTGCTAGTGCCTCAGTTAGAGCAGGGGATTGCCATCCAGGAGAATGCCCTTCAAATCCTCACTGGTGAATTACCGGGACCGGTTACACGTACTGCGCGACTGCATGATTTTGTAGTAAGTGATAACCTGCCGACAGGTATTCCTGCAGAAATGGTGAGTCGCCGTCCGGATGTTCGCGCTAGCGAAATGGGATTGGTTGCCGCCAATGCGAAAGTAGGAGTGGCCCAGGCCAGCATGTATCCATCCTTAAACATCACCGCCAGCGGTGGACTGAATTCCTTCAAAGCGAGCAATTGGTTTAATATTCCGGCCTCTTTATTTGGATTGGCAGCAGGAAGCATTGCGCAGCCTATATTCCAGAAAAGAGCGCTAAAAACGCAATTGGAAGTGGCCCGTATAGCGAGAGAGGAAGCCGTGATACAGTTTAGGCAGTCGGCATTATATGCGATTGGAGAAGTAAGTGACGCCCTGGTAAAACTGGATAAGCTGAAAACCCGCCAGGAGCTTGCCGGTAAGCAGGTCGCCACCTCCCAATTAGCTATCCAGCAGGCGCAACTACTGTTCAAAAGTGGCATGGCCACCTATTTGGAGGTCATTACTGCTCAGGGCAGGTCGCTGGAATCAGAGCTAAACCAAGCAAACATTGATAGAGAACGCCTTTCCGCGATGGTAGATCTGTACAGGTCTCTCGGAGGTGGCTGGAAATAAAGATATAGAAAGTACGAGCCAGGTAAAGAGGGATGAATCAGCAATATCTATGAAACCATGGCCAACAGACAGGAATAATAAACGGCCTGGTTCGTACATTCTTCGTTAAACGTAAGCCAGGAGCGGAAGTAAAAGAAATTTTAAATTTATTTTGGAAATTTAAAATCGTTTTATACCTTTGCGCTCCACTGGAGAGTTGGCAGAGCGGTCGATTGCGGCAGTCTTGAAAACTGTTGACTGTAACAGGTCCCGGGGTTCGAATCCCTGACTCTCCGCAAAGAATAATATCTTACTGAACTGAAACGCGCAAATTTTAGGATTTGCGCGTTTTTTTATTTTGCCCCAATGACACTTGGTAAAAACTAAAAAACATAGGATCTTTCAGTTAGATTGTCTAAATTATTTGAGAATTATCAACTTGATATAATATCCTTCAATTAAACCACCGCATTAAAGTAGCGTACCATCTTAATTATGAATACAGCCGTACATAATAAACTTGTTTCCTTTATCTGGTCTATTGCAGATGATTGCCTTCGTGATGTATATGTAAGGGGTAAATATCGGGATGTAATCCTCCCGATGGTTGTTTTACGCCGCCTGGATGCTTTGTTAGAATACACAAAGGATGCAGTGATGGAAGAGTTGAGATTTCAACGGGAAGAAGCTGATCTTACAGAACTGGATGATAATGGCCTCTGTGCCGCCTCTGGTTATGTATTTTATAACATTAGCAATTGGACCTTACAGCGATTGTTTACGACAGCTACCAATAGTCAACAGATATTACAAGCGAATGTAGAGGACTATCTCAATGGTTTTAGTCAGAATGTAAAAGAAATTATAGAAAAATTTCATCTGAAGAGCCAAGTAAATCATATGGCCTCCAAGGATGTACTTTTGAGTGTACTAGAGAAGTTTACATCTCCCTATATTAATCTTACCCCTTTTGAAAAGGAAGATCCAGAAGGGCGGAAGCTTCCTCCACTAACTAACTTGGGCATGGGTTATGTGTTTGAAGAGCTTATTCGTAAATTCAATGAAGAGAATAATGAAGAAGCAGGAGAACACTTTACGCCGAGGGAAGTTATCGAGTTAATGACGCATTTAGTATTTGATCCTGTAAAGGATGATCTGCCTCCTGTAATTACAATTTATGATCCTGCCTGTGGTAGTGGTGGTATGTTGACAGAGTCACAGAACTTTATTAAGGATGAGGATGGTGCCATTCGTGCGACGAGTGATGTGCATTTATATGGTAAGGAAATTAATGATGAGACTTATGCGATCTGTAAGTCGGATATGATGATTAAAGGTAACAATCCGGCGAATATCCGTGTAGGTTCCACTTTATCCACAGATGAGTTTAAGGGTACGAATTTCAACTTTATGTTGAGTAATCCCCCATATGGTAAATCGTGGGCAAGTGATTTGAAAAATATCAAGAATGGTAAAGAATTAATTGATGACCGTTTTGAGGTGGTATTAAAAGACTATTGGGGAAATGAAGAGAAAGTGGATGCGACACCGCGTTCATCTGATGGGCAATTGCTGTTCCTGATGGAAATGGTTAGTAAAATGAAGCCACTAAGTCAAAGTCCTCAAGGTAGTCGAATTGCTTCTGTACATAACGGTAGTAGTTTATTTACTGGAGATGCAGGTGGTGGAGAAAGTAATATTCGTCGGTATATCATAGAAAATGATTGGTTAGAGGCCATTGTTCAAATGCCCAATAACCTTTTTTACAACACTGGTATTACAACTTACATATGGTTGTTGAGTAATAACAAGGCGGCGCATCGTAAAGGTAAAGTGCAATTGATAGATGCTGGTCTGATGTATCGGAAACTGCGTAAAAACCTAGGCGCCAAAAACTGTGAGTTTGCACCTGAAGATATCACAGAGATTTCTCGCGTGTATAGGAATATGGAGGTAGTAGAAAGGCGTATTAACTCAGATACACAGGAGGAAGAGGGTATTGCCTCCAAAGTATTTGATAACAGCGATCTTGGCTATTATAAAGTTACCATAGAGCGTCCTAAGCGATTAAAAGCACAATTTACTGAAGAGCGACTTGCTACTTTACGCTTTGAAAAAAGTATAAGAGAGCCAATGGAATGGGCATATGAGCAGTTCGGAGAGGAAGTTTATACAGATCTCAAAAAACATGAAAAGGCTATATTAGACTGGTGTGAGAAGCAGGAGCTCAACCTCAATGCCAAGCAGCGTAAAGCACTTTGTAGTGCTGAGACCTGGCAGAAACAGTTGGGCCTGTTGAAAACCGCTAAAAATTTGATGGGCATCATTGGAACTGAAGAGGTAAATGATTTTAATGTTTTTCGTGAGCAAGTAGATACAGTACTTAAAGCAGAAAAGATTAAACTATCTACCTCGGAGAAAAATGCCATTCTCAATGCAGTAAGTTGGTATGACGCCGATGCGGCAAAAGTGATTAAATCTATTACTAAGTATACTGCTGGTGAGTTACAAGATATGTTGGTTTATCTACATTGTAAAGAAGAGCAACTGGCCGATTTTGGGTATTACCCAACTGGAAATAAAAATGAATATCTGGAATATGAAACCGAGAGTGATCTTCGTGATTACGAAAATGTGCCGTTGAAAGAGAATATCTATTCGTATTTCTTACAGGAAGTACAGCCGCATGTATCGGAGGCATGGATAAATTTGGAGGCAACCAAAATTGGTTATGAAATTAGCTTT
The DNA here is from genome assembly GCF_019236475.1 of Chitinophaga sp. GTDB lineage: Bacteria > Bacteroidota > Bacteroidia > Chitinophagales > Chitinophagaceae > Chitinophaga. The sequence goes on along the minus strand of NZ_JAFAIX010000005.1, from coordinate 45,780 downwards.
AATAAATATTTCTATCGACATAAACCATTGAGGAGTTTGGAGGAAGTGACAGAAGAGATACTACAGCTTGAAAGAGAAAGTGATGGCTTAATTCAGGAAATCTTAAACCTTGCATAATGGAAGAAATGGTAGAAACTGTGGGAATAGAGAAGTATTCGGCATATAAGGATTCGGGGGTGGAATGGATTGGGAAAATACCAGCACATTGGGACCTGGTGAGATTTAAGTTTACCAATAAGATATTTAATGGAGATAGTTTAAATGAAAAAGAGAAGTCTTATTACGAGAGGAATATTGAATCAGATATTCCTTATATCTCAACGAAGGATATTGACTTGAGTGACTCAACCATTAATTATAATAATGGTTTGAGGATACCGCATGAGGAGAAGAAATATAAAAAAGCTCCCGCGAATAGCTTTTTATTATGTATTGAAGGAGGAAGTGCTGGTAAGAAGGTTGGATATCTGAACCAAACAGTTTGCTTTGTTAATAAATTGGCCTGTTTTGTAACAGAAGCTAAATCAGATTCAAGATATTATTTTTATTTTGTTAAGTCAATTGTCTTTCAACATCAATTCAATTCGGCTATGATCGGACTTATTGGAGGAGTGTCAATCTCTGCTCTAAGAGATTTTAAAACAATCTTGCCTCCAATTGAAGAACAAAAAAGTATAGCTACTTTTCTTAATCAAAAAATTGCATTAATTGATAAAACTATTGCACAGAAGACTGAACAAATTAACTTACTCAAAGAAAGACAGCAAATTCTTATACACAAAACTGTTACACAGGGCCTAAATTCTGGTGTCAAGATGAAGGATAGTGGTGTAGAGTGGATTGGTGAGATTCCGGAACATTGGGAGGTAATGCCCTTAAGATTTTTGGGTAATACGCAGAATGGAATAAGTAAAGGTGGAGAATACTTTGGTTCAGGCTACCCATTTGTTAGTTATGGAGATGTGTATAATGGAATAGAGCTTCCAAGCGATGTGAATGGTTTGGCAAATTCAAGTTCTGATGATAGAAGATTGTATTCAGTAATTGAAGGGGATATATTTTTTACTAGAACATCTGAGACGATTGAAGAAATTGGCTTTGCATCAACATGTGTCAAAACGATTGAAAATGCGACTTTTTCGGGTTTTTTAATTCGTTTCAGACCATTTACGAACAAATTACATAAACTATATTCCAAATACTATTTTAGTAGCAGAACGCACAGACCTTTTTTTGTAAGGGAAATGAATCTTGTAATACGTGCTTCACTAAGCCAGGAGCTATTAAAACAATTAAAAGTATTATTACCTCCCTTGGCAGAACAAAAAGAAATAGCTGAATATTTAGAGCTCCATTCCAGGAATCATATTGCCCTAATATCCAAAAAACAACAAGAAATCACCAAACTAAAAGAATACAAATCCACCCTAATCAACGCCGCTGTTACCGGTAAAATAAAAGTTTGTTAATTATGCCTAGTGAAACCAATGAACAAGCCCTAGAATCCACGATTGAAAAAGGCCTTACTGGCTCTTGCCTGGAGGAGCTCCATGGTAAGGTAAAAGTAAATGATTCGCAATTCGACGAACGAGAAGCGGTCTATAGTGGAGGTAATGGATATCAAATAGGATTTCCTGCAGACTTTAATATCAAGTATGCAATTGATGAAGTGAAGTTCTGGGATTTCCTTGAATCCACACAGGAAGATGAATTGACCAAACTGAAAAAGCAAAGCGACTGGAAGTTGAAAATATTGGAACGACTAGATCGCATGATTAAGAAATATGGTATTCTTCGTTTGTTGCGAAAGGGGCTAGAGGTGGATGATGCCCATTTTACATTGTTTTTTGTACCTCCTGTTGCTAGTAGCAGCCAAAAGGTAAAAGATAATTTCGAAAAGAACCGATTCAGTGTCACTAGGCAACTTAGGTACTCCCTTGCTAATCCAGGGGAAGAAATTGATATGGTCATCTTCATTAATGGATTACCAATTGTGACGATGGAATTGAAGAATCCATGGACTGGACAAAATGCAAAGGTACATGGACAGGAGCAATATAAATTCAAAAGGGATGTTAATCAGCCGTTATTGAATTTTGGGCGCTGTATCGTGCATTTTACGCTGGATACAGACGAGGCATATATGACTACCAAATTGGATGGTGCAAATACTTTTTTCTTGCCATTTAATCTTGGGCACAATTTCGGAAAAGGAAATCCTCCAAACCCCTTCGGGCACAAAACAGCCTATATATGGCAGGAAGTGTTTACGAAGCTGTCACTTGCCAATATTATCCAGCATTTTGTTCGTTTTGATGGAAAAGATACAGACCCTTTAAGCAAGAAGAATTTATTCTTTCCTCGTTACCATCAATTGGATGTGGTTCGTAGATTGGTAGCAGATGCAGGAAGGAAAGGTGTTGGTCAATCTTATTTAATACAGCATTCGGCGGGATCCGGTAAATCAAACTCCATTACCTGGACGGCCTACCAATTGATTGAAATCTACCCTGAAAATGAGCAAGTGCCTGGAGCTAGAGGTATTTCTAATCCATTGTTTGATTCTGTAATCGTTGTTACGGACCGAAGATTATTAGATAAGCAACTTCGCGAGAATATCAAAGAGTTTTCAGAAGTTAAAAATATTGTAGCACCGGCATACACTTCAAAAGAGCTAAAATCAAGCTTGGAATCAGGGAAGCGTATCATAATAACCACCATTCAAAAATTTCCATTTATCCTTGATGGGATGGCTGATATGAGTGAGAAACGTTTTGCTGTAATTATTGATGAGGCGCATAGTTCTCAAAGTGGTACTGCTTCAGATAGTATGAATAAAGCAATGGGAGGCGGAAATGGTGCAGAAGAGGATGAGGAAGATCCACAGGACAAAATTCTGGCGGCTATGCAAGCCAGGAAGATGAGAGGGAATGCATCTTACTTTGCTTTTACTGCCACTCCCAAAAAAGAAACCCTGGAGAAATTTGGTCAAAAACAAGAAGATGGCAAATACAAACCTTTTCATCTTTATAGCATGAAACAAGCAATTGAGGAAGGGTTCATTTTAGATGTGCTGGCCAATTATACTACTTATCGGAGCTATTATGAAATAGAAAAGTCGATTGCCGAAAATCCGATGTTTGATAGCGTCAAGGCACAGAAAAAATTAAAAGCCTATGTGGAAGGGCACCGCCAAACTATTGCAGTAAAGGCTGAAATTATGTTAGATCATTTCCTTACACATGTTGTTAATACCAAGAAATTAAAAGGTAAAGCTAAGGGAATGGTGGTTTCGCAGCGAATTGAATCAGCCATTCATTATTATTTTGCGCTGAAGGCTTTGTTAAAAGAAAAAGGAAACCCTTTTAAAATTGCAATCGCATTCTCTGGTAAGAAAATAGTAGATGGAGTAGAGCATACGGAGGATAGTCTCAATGGTTTTCCCGAAAAGGACACTCGTGATAAATTTGCTGAAGATGCATATAGATTGCTAGTAGTGGCCAATAAATATCTCACTGGTTTTGATCAGCCGAAATTGACTGCGATGTACGTAGATAAGAAATTGCAAGGAGTACTTGCCGTGCAAGCTTTGTCAAGATTAAACAGAAGTGCGAATAAACTAGGTAAACGAACCGAAGACCTCTTTATACTTGATTTTTTCAATTCGACTGAAGATATAAAAGCAGCATTTGATCCCTTCTATACAGCAACCACGCTCAGTAAGGCAACTGATGTGAATGTGCTCCATGATTTAAAAGCTCACCTGGATGATGTAGGAGTGTACGAGTGGTTAGAAGTAGAACTGTTTAATGAGAAATACTTCAAAAAAGGGAATGAGCAATTGTTAAACCCTATTATTGATGTTCCTGCGGATCGCTTTAATAACCAACTAGACCTGGATGATCAACAGAAGGCGGATTTTAAAATTAAAGCCAAACAATTTGTAAAGATTTACGGGCAGATGGCTTCCATATTGCCTTATGAGGTAGTAAAGTGGGAAAAACTATTCTGGTTCTTAAAATTCCTGATTCCTAAGTTGATTATTACAGACCCTTCACTGGATAAGTTGGATGAGATATTGAATACGGTAGATTTATCTACCTATGGTCTGGAGCGTATCAAGTTAAATGAAAATATTGGTTTGGATGCAACAGAAACAGAGTTAGACCCTCAAAATTCAAATCCACGGGGCGCATTTGGAAATGATCATGATAAAGATCCATTAGATGTAATTATCCTTAACTTTAATCAAAGGTGGTTCCAAGGTTGGGAGGCAACACAGGAAGAGCAGCGGGTGAAGTTTGTTCACCTTGCTGAAAGCATTAAAGCTCACCCAGATTTTAAAAAGAATTATGCTGATAACCCAGATAAGCAGAATAGAAATCTTGCTTTCGATAAAATTTTTGGAGAAGTAATGCATAAACAGAAGAAATCTGAACTGGATCTATACCGACTGATTTCAAATGATGAAGCATTTAAATTGGCAATGCAAGATACCCTGAAACGAATACTCAATATATAATTCCCAATTACTGGTTTACAAGTAATTGTTGAGATAACTACAGAAAAACTCAACTTTTGGTCAGCTTAGGACTTGTAGCAAGCTGCATAACCAGTAGATTTTATTGTTTGATGTTTTTAACCTGAATATCATATCAGCTCGAAACTAATACATCTTATCAAATTTTTGAAAATATGATACTATATTCAAAACAAGGTAATCTATTGCAAATAGCTAAAGAGAATGCTTTTAAATTGGAAAAAGAAATCCAAACCCTATTTGAAGACAACTTGGCTATTATCATGGGTTTGCAATTGGTAAAAAGTGAATGTGTTATTAAAAATAAGCGTATTGATACGCTGGCATTTGATGCAGATGCCAATGCTTTCGCAATTATTGAGTATAAAAGAGATAAGAATCATAGTGTAGTAGATCAGGGTGTTTCATACCTTAATTTAATGCTTGACTATAAGGCTGATTTTATAATCGAGTACAATGAAAACTTGAAGAAAAGCTTAAAACGCGACGATGTTGATTGGAGCCAAACAAGGGTGATATTCGTATCTACATCATTTACGGATAATCAAAAACAAGCTACAAATTTCCGAGACTTAGCAATTGAGTTATGGGAGATTAAAAAGTATGATAATGGTGCTGTAATTATTAATAGCATAAAAAAATCAGCAGCGGCACCAAGCATTAAGCAAATAGCCACACAAAGTGAAGCTTTGCAACAGGTAACAAGGGAAATTAAGGTATATACAGAGGAAGATCATACAAATGGTAAATCTGATGAGGTTAAAGAACTATATGAATCATTTAAGAATGCCATCCTCAATTTATCGGATAATATAGAAGTGGTACCCAAGAAAACATATATTGCTTTTAAGATTAAAAGCAATATTGTAGATATTGAAATTCAGGCCAGCTCTCTTAAGCTTTGGATTAACCTCCGGAAAGGTCAATTAAATGATTCGCTAAACATCATGCGAGATGTCTCTGCCTTAAAAGGTCATAATGGTAATGGTGATTATGAAATAATTGTAAGGGATACTACTAAATTAGAATATATTATGAGCCTGATAAAACAAGCTATTTTATAAATAACTAGATGGATTTAGAATAAGGAAATCAAAATTTACATTTCCTAACCTGGGTAATATTTGTTAACTTCAGTTTAATCTTGATACACCAGATTGTTGCTTGTTAATCATGTTTGTAGCGTAAATCCTGAAAATCTTCAAAAGCACATATATGACAACCTTTAACCAGCAAGGACAGCACGTTAATACCCAATATAATGCAGGGGGAGATATCCACATAGGTAATATTCAAAATACAGCGGAACTGATAACACATTTGCAGCAATTGACTGCTGTATTGGAGCAGCTTACTGCTGAAAATAGGATAGATGCTACTGTTGGCGCCGATGCAAAAGAGGCACTTACCCATGCTGAACGAGAGGCTGGTTTGCCCACTGTACACAAAGCTACTTTGGTAACTTATCTTGTAAAAGCAAAAGAAATACTCACGGGTGTCACCGCGGCGGAAGGGTTAGTGCAAGGTATCACACATCTGATACGGGCAATAGGAGGGCTGTTTTTATGACCACTTTTCATCAACAGGATCAGAAGGTAAATACACAGATGAATGTCGGTAATATGATTTTTCATGTATATGCCACGCCTGATGTTACCTCCCTGGTTGAAAAAGCCATAAAAAGTGTGCAACAAAGCCGATATGCGGATGCCTTAAAATTGCTGGATACCATATTGCAAGCTGATGATTCCATTGCAGATGCTTTCTACTATCGCGCGCTGGCAAACCTGAATGGGAAGCGTCCTAAATTCGCTACCAAATCCATTGCGGATAGAATTGATCCCGATCTCGCTACTGCCATCACTCTAAATTCAACTCAGGCTCACTATTATTACTTGCGTGCATTGGTTAAACATGATTTCTATCTTGGTAATGGCTTCACTGCAGATATTGGGGACATCCAAAAGCTAATAAACCAAGCCGCTAGATGCCCAGTTGACAAACCGAAATGCAAAGAACTATTACAGCATACCAATGCGGCAAATTCTGAAGTGATTGCTATACTCCTTCAAAGACTATAATAACCTGTATATCGACCTTAAAAGATCTGACCTTATGGATAAAAACTATAGAAGTGATGAGTTGAGAAAATACTTCTTCAGACCCAATTTGAAGGCTCCAATAATCATATTGGCACTAGGGCTTTTGGTGATCAATTATAATTCATCACAAACAAAAGGATTTTCAGAACTGGGATGGATAGCTACCCTCATAGGATTGGCCTGGATAGGCTTTGCAATTTACAGAATCCGTACAGCTCCCTCAGATGAAACAGTTGATGGCTGGTTCCAGGAAGACTTGGACAACTTAGTTGCTGCCGCATATGCAAAACTGGGGCTTGAAAAGGAACAGATTATCAAGGAACCGTTGGTAATCTTTGCCCCTGTTTACTGGCCTGTATACGGTATACCAGACCGTGAAGTTGTATTTCATAAAGGAAAAGACAAAGTATTGCGATTTGGTGTTTACAGGGTGACTATTTTTTTACTGGCGGATCACCTACTAGCTTCTTATATCTGTGATTATAACTTCATCAGAAAAACTCACCTGAATGATAGAACGCATGAATACCATTATCAGGATGTAGTATCAGTATCTACAGAGGAATATTCAGCCTCTTATACCTTACAGGAAGGAAGACGCCTTATTAAGGCGCAAAAATTCCGCTTATCTGTTTCCAGTGGTGATAAAATAGAGGTAGTGGTCAACCCGTATAGCATTGCCGATAATGTAGGTGGCAAACTACCGCCCTCAGGTGCAGACCAGGCAGTGCAAGTTATCCGAACGATGCTTCGCAGCAAAAAAGTTACCCGAGATCAGCCATGATGAACAGCAAGACTAGTTCCTGTGATGTTAAAATATCTACTTACTGATAATAGAGAAATGTTATCTGTCAACTGGCTATAGCCGGTTGACAGATGATAACCGAACTTTCTCCAATATTGATAATTACATCACCCCCTTCAACCTCACCCACTGCAACAACATAATCGTCTTTCCATCCTTAATCTCCCCACTCTCCACCATCTCCAGCGCTCTATCAATCGGCACCTCCATCACTTCAATCTCCTCCTGTTCTTGCTCTAATCCCCCGCCGTTATTGATTTTCATCTGATGGTCATAGGCAGCTACGAAGAAGTGGAGCATTTCTGTTACGGAGCCGGGCGACATATACACTTCAAAAACTTTCTTTACATCTTTGATACGATAGCCTGTTTCTTCTTCTGCTTCTCTACGAATACATTCTTCCGGATTGTTTTCATCCAGAAGGCCGGCGCAGGCTTCTATGAGCATGCCGCTGCTGTTACCATTGATATAGGAGGGGAGGCGAAATTGACGGGTGAGTATCACGGTGTTGCTGGTGGTGTTGTACAGCAATATGACCGCACCGTTCCCTCTGTCGTACGCTTCGCGGGATTGCGTTTGCCAGGAGCCATTCCTGCGCTTGTACTCATAGGTCACTTTTTTAAGGGTATACCAGTTGTTCGAGAGGATTTCCGTTGACATGATTTTAACTTCCGGTTGCATAAAAATGATTATATTTGATCAAAAATGATAATTTTGATCAAATATAATCAGAAATGGGATTCCTGGAAAGAAAAAGGCAAATTTTAAAACTACTCGATAAGCAAGAGAGCATGGAAGTGCAGGAAATCGCAGATGCATTGGGGATTTCAGCGATTACCATCCGTAGAGACCTACAGCAACTGGCGGAGGAGGAACTGCTCATCCGAACCCATGGAGGCGCCATGAAAGCGCCACCTAAGAGTCCATTTACGGCATTCGCAGATAAAGAGACAGTGGCAGTTGCCCGAAAGAAACAGATAGGTAAACTGGCGGCTACCCTGGTTAAGCCCGGTGATACTATCTTTATGGACTGCGGCAGCACGGTTTTTACTATGTGCCCTCATCTGAAACATATCAGTCCACTACGTATCATTACGAACTCTTTGCCCGTTGCCGCCGCCTTTATGGAGGCAGACGGCATCCATGTGAACCTGATTGGAGGAGAAATAGATAAACAACGTAAAGCTATACACGGAGATAGGGCTATAATGCACATTGAAAGCTACCATGCGGCCAAAGCGTTTATTGGCGCAGACGGACTGTCTACGAAAAATGGCCTGACTGCCTTCAGCGAAACGGAAGCCGGCATTAGCAAGGCGATGATAGCCAATGCAGATACGGTATACCTCTTATGTGATGCTACTAAAATCGAAAAAGATAGCTACCTGAAATTTGCACCACTTTCAGCTATCACGGCCTTGGTAACTGATCAGGAACTTTCTAGTGCACAAGCCACTGCATTGAAAAAGAAATCACTGAAAATCTATTCTTGATACTTATGCATTGGCTTTGTTGTTGAGCACCGTTTCCAGCTTCTTCAGTTTATTACTCCAGAATTTATCAAAATAACTGATCCATTCCTGCAACCTGGTAAACCCATCCTGGCTGAGTAAACAATATCTTTCCCTGCCGATATCCCGAATAGTGATAAATCCTGCCTGTTGCAGAATCTTCACATGCTTGGATACGGCAGGGCGACTCATCTCAAAATTCTGGGCTAAGGCATTGATGGTTAAACTCTCCTTGGACAGTAAGTGCAACATTTCCCTGCGACTCGGATCTGCGAGGGTCTGGAAGATATCTATTTGCGCTGTTGTCATGACGCTAGTGCGTTTAACAAGTCTGCAATTTTGGTGATATTTTTCAACCAACCTTCACTCATGATACCGAAGATCATGGCCTGATCAGCGGTAAACCCACTGTGCACTAACGATAATTCTGTACCATTGTCTTTCTCCTGTAACTGCCATTCTACCACGGTGTCCAAGTTGATCACTCCCGGCTCAGGACCGCCTTGCCAACTATATACCAACTTTTTCATGGGGTCAATCTCTAACACCTTACAGTAAATAGTGCCGTCGAAACCGAAATTAGGCATGGGCCTGGTATGGAAATTAAATTCATGACCTACCTCCGCCAGAAAATCATTCGGCATCAACCATTGAGCTATCAATTCAGATTCCGTAAGATAGGCCCATACTGCCGCTAGGGGCTGCTCATAAAAGTAGCTGTGCTGAATACTGTTTTGCATGATATGTAACTTTTAGGTTACTTAAAATTATACGTAACTTTTGAGTTACGCAAAATTATTTTTCGGGAGACGACATCTGCACTGGATAGAAGGCCCTCACTATGCTTCGCGGCAAAGGGAGGTGCTTGGGAAGAGGGTTGCGTGTCTCCCTACAGCCCGACAAGACCTAAAAGCCAGTGGCAGCACCGTATCAGTGTATTTACAAAATGTGAGAGACAATTGTTTCCAATGAAGAACATTACTTGGGAATAGTAGCAGTGCCATGGATGAATTCCTGATATCTTTGTTTGATATACACATAAATATCATAAGTGGAAGCGCCTTCCAGAAACGCCTTCCCAGGACGATACCGTTGCATAAACAAGGTAAGGCTGTCTCCACTAAGCGGCACCACATGACTCACCATATCAATAGTAAAATGTTGGTTTATATAATTTTCTTCTTCCTTTGCCAGTAGCACTCTACGGAAGTGCTTCTTCTTATGAATCGTTTTAAACTGCGTAGCCTTGAAGAGGTTGTTGATATTGACAGCAAAAGGTCTCAGGTGTTTGACATCCCAGACCTCATCCCAGTGGGGAGGACGATACGTGAATTCGCGGGCATATTCCTGACGCAGGCGCAAGGAATCTCGTTGAAAATTATAATGGATAATGTTGATAGCATTCAGTTCTATGATATTTCTTTTCATGTAACGAATGATCCAGTCCTGGTGACGATCGTATAGGTACAATAACGGCAGATACCCCAACATTTTTATCAAGAGGGTATCTCCTGGTCGGGCAGTGATGGTAAACAAGCCGTTAGCATCCGTAATAGTACCGGAATTAGTTCTTTTATTCAAGATGGTGACACCAGGCATGGGCAGACTGTCTTCGTCCATTATCTTCCCTTTGAGCGGATGCTGGGCGATAGCTGGCAGCGCAGAGCAGCACAATAGGATAATCACAAGGAGGTGGCGCATGCGGAAAGATAAAAACTGATTTGAATGATTCATCGCATACAATTTGTTAAATTTATAGAACCCTACTCAATCATCATTTTCCAAACGAACGCATTTATCAAACTGGTTATTTATGCAAAAGGAGAAAATTCATACGGATGTATTACTGATCGGTGCTGGTATTATGAGCGCTACGCTAGGCACTTTTCTGAAATATCTGAACCCGGACTGGTCCATTCATATTTACGAAAAACTAGACCTCGTTGCGGGAGAAAGCTCTGATGCCTGGAATAATGCAGGTACCGGACATTCCGCTCTCTGCGAACTGAATTATACTCCTGAACTGGAAGATGGTTCCATCGATACCAGCAAAGCCTTACATATCATCGAAGAATTTGAAGCTACCAAGCAGTTCTGGTCTACATTGGTGGAGAAAGATATTATTCCTGATCCTGCTGCCTTTATCCGCAGTGTTCCTCATATGAGCTTTGTGCATGGGGCGGCAGATGTAGCCTATCTACAGAAACGTTTTAACGCTCTACAACAGTATCAGCTTTACCAAGGAATGGAATATTCCGAAGACCCTAATGTGCTGAAAAGCTGGATACCATTGGTAATGGAAGGACGCGACATGTCTGAAAAAGCGGCTGCTACCTATATGGAATTGGGTACTGATGTGAATTATGGAGAACTGACACGCATACTCATCAATCACCTGCAAAAACAACCAGGTGTAAAACTACATCTGCAACATGAAGTGAAAGACCTGAAACAATTGACAGACGGTCGTTGGGAAGCAAGGATCAAAAATGCCAAAGTAAGAGATTCCCTTTATGTGACGACAGATTTTGTATTCATCGGCGCCGGAGGTGGTTCATTGGAATTACTGCAAGGATCAAATATCCCTGAAGCACGTGCCTATGGCGGATTCCCGGTAGGGGGTGAATGGCTGGTTTGTCGTAATCCGGAAGTGGTCAACCGTCATCATGCAAAGGTATATGGCCAAGCATCTGTAGGCGCACCTCCCATGAGCGTACCCCACCTGGATACACGGATCATTAACGGCGAAAAAGCGATTCTTTTCGGCCCTTTTGCTACATTTTCCACCAAATTTTTAAAAGAAGGATCCCACCTGGATTTGTTTGAATCCATTAAATATTGGAATATCCTGCCTATGCTGGAAGTAGGTTTGAAGAACTTTGACCTGGAAAAATACCTCGTGCAACAACTGCGTTTATCCTTCCAGGATCGCATCGATGCATTAAGAATTTTTTATCCTAATGTGCATGATAAGGACTGGATATTACAGGAGGCGGGGCAACGTGTACAGGTAATTTACAATAGTCCAGGTAAGGGCGGAGAGCTGCGCTTTGGCACGGAAACCGTTACCAGTAAGGATGGTACCGTGGCAGCATTGCTGGGCGCATCACCTGGTGCATCTACAGCAGTGTCTATCATGCTGACGGTGATGGAAAAATGTTTTCCGGATAAAATGTCGGGCGATTGGCGGGAAGACCTACTGGAACTGATTCCTACCTATGGCACTCACCTAGAAGGCAACGCAGATCTGTTATATAAAATCAGGAATTGGACCAGTAAAACCCTTAAATTAGACTGGAAACAACCTGTGATTAAAAAGACAGTAGATGAAACTAATTCGATACGGAAATCCCGGTGAGGAAAAACCGGGAATCATGCTGAATGACAACTATTACGATACTTCCGCCCTGGGAGAGGATTATACCAATGAATTTCTCGGTAATGGCGGCCTGGAGCGATTGGCCGCTTTTATCAAAAAAGATCAGCACCAACTAAAACAGATTCCTGCCGATGCCCGACTAGGCGTGCCATTGGCTAATCCTGGTAAAATCGTTTGCGTTGGCCTTAATTACAAAGATCATATTGCGGAAACAGGATTTATTCCAGAAGCAGAACCCATTCTTTTCCTGAAAGCCATGAGCGCCTTAAATGGGCCGTTTGATGGTGTTACCATTCCGAAAGACAGTCTGGAAACGGATTGGGAAACAGAATTGGGCGTGGTGATCGGTAAAAAAGGGACCAATATCACCACTGCGGAATCCATGGATTATATCGCAGGATATATTCTACATAACGATATCAGCGAACGTGCCTATATGAAAAAGCGCGGTGGTACCTGGGACAAAGGAAAGGGATGCAACACCTTTGCACCACTGGGGCCGTGGTTTGTGACAAAAGATGAAATCCCTGATCCTGGCCAGTTGCGGATATGGCTGCGATTAAACGACGAAATTATGCAGGATGGGCATACCTCCGACCTGATATGCAAGGTGCCTAATCTGACAGCTTATATTAGCGAGTTTTTTGGATTGTTTCCGGGAGATATCATCTCCACCGGGTCGCCGGCGGGAAGCGGTACAGGGCGTATGCCCCAGCGCTTTTTACGTCCTGGGGATGTCATTGAATACGGTATAGATGGCCTGGGTACTGCCCGACAGGTGATGCAGGAATATAAGCCCTAAACGACGACTGGCCTGCGGCTATCCTGGATGGATACACGCAGGCCACAGTCGCCGGTTTTGTACATACTATACTAATCACTAATCCAGATGCCCCAGGATTTCTTTGATAGTTGTCAGTTTAATATAGTTGGGATGTTGTGGTTCCTCTTCATGCACTTCATGGGCCCAGGTGATATGGTAAGGAATATGCGAGGCATATCCTTGTAGTTCCAACACTGGCAGCACATCTGATTTCATGGAGTTGCCCAACATCAAGAAGTGGTCTGGATCACAGTTGAGCTTTTTCAACATATGTGCGTAATCAGTTGATTTCTTATCGCTCATGACTTCAATGTGGTGGAAATAGGCTTCCAGACCTGAATTCTTCACTTTTCGTTGCTGATCCAGCAAATCGCCTTTGGTAGCTACTACCAGTTGGTATTTTCCTTGTAGATTTTGTAATACTTCTTCCACGCCATCCAGTAATTCTACTGGTTTTTGCAACTGCGTTTGACCAAGGGCAATGATATTGTTAATCAGTGTAGCACTGGCATGTCCGTTGGTGATTTGATTGGCTGCTTCAATCATACTGAGCATAAATCCCTTCACGCCATAGCCATAGAGTTGCAAGTTCTTCATCTCTATGCTGAATAAGGTTTTCAGGATTTCCTCTTTGGGCATATAGTCCGCCAGTAAATCGGCAAAAATTAATTCATTTTCACGGAAATAGGGTTCGTTTACCCACAATGTATCATCAGCGTCAAAAGCAATGACTTTTAATTTGTCTTTCATCTTATTTTTGTTTTTCAACAGGGCACGAAGTTCCTGATTACTATTTATTCAAAAAAGGACAATTGTCCCGGATTACGTTTTATGTTCCGTACAAATGAATCTTTTTACAGCTTCATTGAAGATCTCTACAACCAGCCGGCACTGAGAGATCAAATTTCCTTGAAGGTATACGATAAGGGCGACTTTCTATTGCAGCAGGGAGATACCTTGGCAAGAGTCCTGATTATCAGGGAAGGAATTGCCAAATGTTATAGTACAGAAGATAATGGGAAAGACTTCATCCGCCAGTTTATGGGAAAAGGGCAGCAGGTAGGTGACCTGGAAGTAATTAAAGGAATTAAATGTATGAATAATGTACAGGCAATTACCCCGCTGACCGCCTTTGCGGTGGCGGTTCCTTATTTCCGTCACCTGTATAGTACGAATTTAAAATTCAGTAGTATCCTCATGGAGGAACTGGCGGACAGGTTGATTATTACCGACACCAAGGCCACCCTGCAACAGTTGTATACACTGGAACACAGTCTGCGGAAATTACTGGAATTAATGGAAATACAACAGTTGACTATTTCCAAAGAAGATATGGCATCCTACTTGGGGATTTCTGTTCGCAGTCTTAACAGAATCCTGAAAACCCTGTAATTGACAGGGTCTACCGCGTGAACTATATTGCCTGCAAGTGTATTATATCATATAAACGATTTGCGGAATGAGTCTTGCGAAATACCGTCAGAAAAGGACTTTCACCCATACGCCTGAGCCTGAAGGCGGAAAGAATCGCACAAAATCCTTGCATTTTGTGGTGCAGAAACATGATGCTACCCGTTTGCATTATGATTTCCGACTGGAAATGGAGGGCGTATTGAAAAGTTGGGCGGTCCCTAAAGGACCCTCCCTGGACCCGAATGTAAAAAGACTGGCCATGATGGTGGAAGATCATCCCTATGATTACCGCCAATTTGAGGGGATTATTCCAGAAGGCAATTATGGTGCGGGCACTGTGATCGTTTGGGATGAAGGCGACTATGAGCCGGAAGAACCGCCAGCACGAAGGAAATCCGTGGAGAAGGAATTATTAGATGAATTGCATACCGGCAAAATCAAATTCATTTTACATGGTCATAAGCTGAAAGGCGTATTTTTTCTGGTGAAAGCACCGGGCCGTGGGGATAATGCTTGGCTGCTGATGAAAGGGAAAGATAAATACGCCAAGACAACCGATATTACTACCCGCAATAAATCCGTCATTTCCGGGAAAACGATTGAACAAGTTGCTAAAGCTCCAGATAAAGTATGGAAGAGTAATAAAGCCAGTAAAGTAACGGCATCGGATATACGAAAAAAGAATAATTTTAGGGAGACAGCCAGTACACGGGCCACTACTGCTATTCCAGGGAAGAAATCGGCCATGCTAAGTAAAGTATCTCCTATGTTGGCCACGCTCACAAAAGGCCCTTTTGATAACCCAGAATGGCTATACGAAATTAAGTGGGATGGCTATCGCGCTATCGGCTATCTCAATAAAACCAAGGTGGAGCTCCTTTCTAGAAATCAAATCAGTTTTAAAGATAAATTTGGAATCATTGTAGACGCCCTGAAAGCGTGGAATGTCAAGGCGGTAACAGACGGTGAAATTGTTGCCCTAGATGAGCGTGGCGATCCCGATTTTCAGCAGTTGCAGAACTTCATGAAAGAGGGTAGGAGTGCGCATCTTGTTTATTATATTTTTGACCTACTGTGGTATGAAGGGAAGGATTTGCGTCAGTTGCCATTAATAGAAAGGAAGGAGTTGTTACGGGAAATAATACCTTTGAATCATCCTTTATTGCGGTACAGCGATCATATCACGGAGGAAGGAACTGCTTTCTATAAAGTGGCTGTGGAGCGTGGATTGGAAGGTGTTATGGCCAAAAAAATGGACAGCGTTTATAGCACCGGAAGAAGAACGGATACATGGTTGAAAGTTAAAAATAATCACCAAACGGAAGCTATCATCTGTGGCTATACGAAAGGGCGTAATAGTAGAAAATATTTTGGGGCGGTTGTGTTAGGGAAATACATTGGGAAAAAGCTGACTTATATAGGTCATACTGGGGGCGGCTTTAATGAGGAACTTTTAAAAACGCTTCATGGAAAATTTCAGCCACTGGTGTCGGCTGTCTCCCCATTCCATCCTATTCCCAAAACGAACATGCCCGTTACTTGGTTGAAACCTGTACTTGTTTGCACCGTCAAATATGCACAGATAACAGCGGAAGGCCTTCTGCGACAGCCTATCTTCCTGGGTATGCGGGAAGATAAAAAGGGACCCAAAGAAAAGCAAGAGAAAGTAGTAGCCACACCTGCCAACAAAACTACCACCAAAAAAACTACCGCTATGGCGTCAACTGCAAAACAAGCTGCCCCTAAAAAGGCCGCTACCACTACTGCTAAAAAAGCGACGAGCAGCAAAAAGAAAGCCGTTGTCGCTACACAAAAGAAGGCAGCAGGAAGCAAAAAGAAAGCTGTTCCCAACGGTTTCCTGCCACCCGATGAACCAGAGGTGGAAATCAAAGTAGATGGACAGTTACTAAAATTCACCAACCTGGATAAGGTATATTGGCCGGTAGAAAAAATCACCAAGCGAGATATGATTAATTACTATGCCGCCATCTCGGATGTGATTTTACCCTACCTGAAAGACCGGCCACAGTCGCTCAACCGCTTCCCCGACGGCATTGACGGTTTTCATTTTTACCAGAAAAATGTAGAAGACAAAGTAGCGGATTGGTTACCCACTTTTCCTTATCAGAGCGAATCCGATAATGAAACGAAAATGTTTTTGGTGTGCAAGAACAAAGCCACCCTATTGTACATGGCTAATCTAGGTTGTATAGAAATGAATCCTTGGCATAGTAGGGTCAGTAAGCCGGATAACCCAGATTATTGTCTGATAGACTTGGACCCTGATAATAATCCTTTCAGCCAAGTAGTGGAAACCGCTTTAGTAGTAAAGGATGTGTTGGATGAGATTGGAGCGGAGGCATTTGTTAAGACCTCTGGGTCTACGGGGATGCATATACTTATTCCGTTGGGAGGGAAATATGATTATGATCAATCGCGTATGCTGGCAGAGTTGATCGTAGGTATCGTAAATAAGCGCTTGCCGAAAACCACCAGTGTGGCGCGTACGCCCGCCAAACGGAAAGGTTTAATATACTTGGATTACTTGCAGAACAGGCAGATACAGACGATGGCATCCGCCTATTCCCTCCGCCCCAAGCCAGGAGCCACGGTTTCAGCGCCATTGAGTTGGAGCGAACTGAAAAAAGGAGTGAACATGAAAGATTTCAGTATCTATACCATGACATCACGTATTGCAGCCAAGGGAGATTTGTTGAAAGGCTTGATGGGTAAAGGTATTAACCTGCGTTTGGTATTGGAAAAACTGAAAGCACTGCTTTAGTCTCAGTAGTTGGCATTTTTCTCGTACAGATAATTCAATATCCAGGTGGATCTGGCAGTTACCACGTCTTTAGGCACTTCAATCACGTCATAACCCAGGCTGGTATAGGTTTCCTTCATTTGGTGATAGGTGTCAACAGCCAATTGGAAATCCTGTTTTCTTTCCGTATCTGTTTCATAGATTTCCTCCCATGGTGGCAGTATGAAAACGTCTGCATTGTAGCGGTAGGTTGCTGCCGCAGCTTGGTAGAGATCGATGGACGGGCCTTTAATGAGTGATACATATCCCAAAACATCTGGCACACCTCTGTCAAAAAAACAAGTATTCGTTGACGTTAGGAAGTGCTGGTAGTCTTTAATAGACTGTTGTAGCATTAAGCGGGAATAAGCTGCAGTATCACCCCAGGGGAGTGCATTCCCGTTTTGTTTAACTTGGTCCTGAATAATTTTTCTGCCTGCTTCCGGCACTGCATTATACCCTCGTTTTTGAAGATCCGTCAGTAGTGCGCTTTTCCCTGAGCCTGGGCCACCAGTCAGGATATAATAATTGAATTTATAAAACATAGTGATTGAAATTTCGGGTTAATTCCTTTAGTGGAAAAGGGAGTAGTTGTAAAATTGAGGCATCATTGTCTTTATCAAAGATAAGGAATCCGGCGGAATTGGAAGCAGTTCGCTTAAAAGCCGCCGGGGACGCCTATTGCAAGGACATTCGCTCTGCCCATTGAAGTGGAGCCGGTAGTTCCAAGCTAGCCAGTTCGATATGTAGCACTCTTCTGGGGAGTCCATTGGTAGTGCGGGAGGAACTGTGCAGTAAGAGTGGTTTCATCAGCATAATGCCGCCGGCAGGCACTTCGCAACAAACTTCTTTTTCTATATTCCAGTCGATCGTTTCAGGGCGATAAATTTTTTTCAGGTGAGAACCGGGAATTACTTTCAGCGCCCCGTTATCAGCGGTGGTATGATCTAGATGGATGCGTATAGTAGTCAAGTTCTCCAGGTATGCTACCGGTGGCTGTACAGCAAATTGGTTCGTTTTTACCGTCCAGGGGCCGAAGCCCGGCGTATCTGTTTTCTGATCTGCCGAGATGGTCAGGTCCTGGTGCCAGGACACGTACCAGTTGGAGCCGGGAGGTTTATCGAAATAAATGCTTTTCACGACAAATGGATTTTCGCCGGGGAGTTGGGAGATAATTTTCCGTAGATTTTTGTTAAAAATCAACGGAACAGCGTCCGGGATTTCGTGGAGGAATTGCCGTATAGCGAAGAGATCTGCCGATTTTCGGAAGGTGCTTTTCGAAGTATCGGCCGGGTGAATTATCTGGGAGATCCGGGTAATTTCGTCTTCCGTAAATATATTGCTAATCATTGCAAAACCTGCTGTGGTCAACAGTTGTAGTGCATTGTTGGTATTATTCATAGCTACAGTAATAAGGTTAAATATAGCGTATTAAAAAGGTACGCCGACTTTTTTTCTAACTTGCGGCAAAAGCATCAGCATGGAGAATTATAGTATTGTTTTGTTTTTGTTGGCAGTGATGATAGCCTTATCGGCCATGGCAGATAAGATTCGGCTGCCATATCCGGTATTGCTGATTGTGGCAGGTATAGCCATTGGATTTATTCCTTCCATGCCAGAGATAGAGTTGAACCCGGAGATTGTGTTCCTGATATTTCTGCCCCCGTTGCTATATGATGCCGCCTTTAATATATCCTTCGAACAGTTTAAGGTGAATATTAATACCATCAGTACTTTGGCGATTTCTTTGGTGTTTATAACGGCAACGGGTATAGCCGTAATGGCGCATTATATTATTCCTGGAATGACCTGGCCGCTGGCTTTTGTATTGGGATCGGTGTTGTCTGCTACAGATGCCGTGGCGGCTATGAGTATAACCAAAGGATTGGGATTATCCCATAAAACCATGACCATCTTGGAAGGAGAGAGTTTGATTAATGATGCCAGTGCGTTGGTAGCGTATCGTTTTGCGGTGGCTGCTGTCACTGGTACTGCTTTTTATCTCTGGAAAGCTTCGCTGAATTTCCTCCTATTGATGGCAGGAGGAGCGTTGGTAGGGTTTGTAATGGCGAAGATATTGGGGTTCCTGTTATTTAAGCTCCGAAAAAATCATATGGTAACGATCAGTTTCATGCTGTTAATGCCTTTTATCACCTATTTATTGGCGGAAGAGTTGCATGTATCGGGGGTGATAGCGGTGGTTATTCTTGGGTTAGGCATAGCGCGGTTTAGTAGGAAAATATTCCCTGATAGTCTGAAACACCAGTCGAAGTCCATCTGGGATATCATCATTTTCCTGTTGAATGGCCTTATTTTTATCCTGATAGGATTGGAATTGCCTTATGTATTGCGGGGAATTGATGCCGAACATGTATGGCTATACGTTTTTTATGCTTTTTTAGCGGTAGTGGTAGCGTTTATACTCCGTATGGTGCGGGTATTTATGCAGAAAAATACGTTACAGCGGGCTTTCAGCAAGAAATCCAAGCGGGTGACAGAAGGGGCGTTATTGGATTGGAAGACGAGTTTGATCATTACCTGGTCGGGCATGCGGGGGATTGTATCTTTGGCTACTGCCATTGCGCTGCCACGGACAATGGAAGATGGAACCCCGTTCCCAGAGCGGAATATCATCATTTTTATTTCAGTGGTGGCGGTGCTGATAACGTTGATAGGACAGGGTTTAACACTTCCATGGGTGGTGAGGACAGTAGAAAAACACCCTGCAAAAGCAGCGCAGTAGCTGCTCGCGTGAGTATACGTCAAAAAAAGTTAAAAAAAATGTCTCTGTAAATTTTTTATAATCAATACGTTTTATACATTTGTGGCCTGTTGGAGAGTTGGCAGAGCGGTCGATTGCGGCAGTCTTGAAAACTGTTGACTGTAACAGGTCCCGGGGTTCGAATCCCTGACTCTCCGCTAGAAGCCTTCGGATAATATCCGGAGGCTTTTTAATTTAAGTAAATGAAGCGTTTATTGCGGCAGTCTTATCACAAATGATTATGACTGTAACAGTTCCTGGGGGGTGAATCCCTGACTTTCCGCTAGAAGGAGACGATCAATTTTGATCGTCTCCTTCTTTTCTGTAGTTGACCAATTGATTTTCAATTCCGCGAAAGAGTTTAATTATCCCGATCACTAATCCACAGAAAATCAATCGCAGATATTGGATTTTCCATCATGATTTAAAAGAAATAGAAAAAAATCAGTCCTCTAACATCTCCGTTGCAGCAGTTTTTAGAGTCTCTTCTCCCTCACCAAAACAGGACGCCTGATAAGTTGCGTTATTCATTTGAATTAAGGTGCTTGAATTATAAGCGCCACTGGCCTTATTTAATCGTAGTTTAATCGGCATGGTCAAATGAAACCCACTAACATCCAAAAAATCTTTCACCTGAGTGCCAATTCATTTTTCTATTCTCATAACATTGCACGCTTTCTCTAGGTCAGCTTAATATTAACTATCTGCTTTCTAACTAGGAGCATTTTCCGGTATAAAGATTAAATTAGTAACTTAGAGACTATACTGAATGTAATAAATGAGTATGATGGATCATTCGTTCATAGTGTACTTAAAAAATAAAACATCCCTGAAATTTGAGTACAAGAGGGATGTGTCAACGGTTATCCATACTAACAATGGATATCGCATTACATTTAACAACGGGAGAAGTTATAATTATGGAGCTGACAAAGTACAATATTATCCTCTTGTATCAAGACGAGAAGATGTGCGCATATATGAGAAAGGCAAATTAAGTACGACATATAATACAGTTGATAACTATGGGCGTTATTTGATTTTTAGAAATGGAGATAATTGTTCTTATCCAGTTGAAAACAGTGCCGATATTGAAATCTATGATACAAAAAAGAATACTGGCCAGACAGAATCGGTAGTCAATTATTTTAAGAGGATACTGGAAGGAAATTTTGACGTATCATTTGATATTCAACCTGAAGAGACAGATCGCAAAAGCTCAAATCAAATAAGCAACGAAATATTACTCAAGGCTATTGAAGATATAGATATATTGGAGGCAAGGTCGGTGCTGTCCAAGTACATCGATGGGATCAATCCTTTTATAAGCTCTCCCAATGAGCTACTGATTTATCCTTTTGGTTGCAATGAGAGTCAAAAACTGGCGGTTGAGACTGCGCTTAGCAATAGTCTAAGTATAGTAGAAGGGCCCCCAGGTACGGGAAAAACTCAGACGATCCTAAATATTATAGCCAATCTTATCGTACAGAATAAAACTGTTGCAATTGTTTCGAACAATAATGCTGCGGTATTTAATGTACGGGAGAAGTTAGCGAAATACGGCTATGAAATGGTTGTGGCTTCACTTGGAAATAATAACAACAAGGCCTCGTTCTTCGACAATCTCGAAGAACAAAAAGTCCATCAGGATTTTGAGGTTTCGGAGGAGCGGTTAAAAATACTAAAGAATAAAGTTCGCAATCTGGATTCCATACTCACAGGATGTTTTCAGTACCGGAATAAATTAGCCTTTTTGAAAACAGCATTGTCAGATGCTGAAATAGATTTTAGCCACATTAAAATAGAACAACCACTCAATCAGAACATAAAATCTATACTCGACAGGAAATTTCACCGTAAATGGACTTCTGCCAGAACCTTAAAGTTAAAAAACTTACTATCAGGTATCGGCACAGAAAACAAGTTGTCCATCATCAATAAGTTACGGTTTGTGCTGCAATACGGCTTGTTTGACCTGAACAGTATTAGCCGGTACCGCGAACAGTTGCACGTTTATATTAATCACAAATTCTATGAATTATATATAGCAAAAATAAAAAACGAAATCCTGGACGTTGAAAACTGGTTGATATCAAACAATGAAGAGGCTAATCTTAATGATTTTATCGAGGCATCTAAAGAGATATTCAATGCAGTGTTATTTGAAAAATATAAGCGTTTAGACAAAGTTACATTTAAAGTTGAAGGTTATCGCAATCAATTTGATGCATTCACAGCGCGTTATCCTGTAATTCTGAGTTCCACGCTCTCGTTACACACGAGCATTCCAAAAGGGTACCTTTTTGATTATCTGATTATAGATGAAGCTTCGCAGGTAGATATCATCAAGTCTGCTGCATGTTTTTCTTGTTGCCGAAATGCGATTGTAGTGGGAGATAGTATGCAGCTTCCCCACATTGTAGACAAACAGAGTAGAGCAGCTTCAGCGAAATTTCTGGTTGAGTACAATATTTCTCCTGCGTACGACTATGTTGAAAAGAATATTCTGGACTCGCTAAAAAGCCTATACGGGGATAAAATAAAGTCGGTGCTGCTAAAAGAACATTACAGATGCCACCCTATTATTATTGGATTCTGCAACAAGAAGTACTATAAGAATAATCTGGCTATTATGACTTCTGGATACAATCATCCGTTTAGGATTATTGAAACAAACATATCGGGGCAAAAAGGAAATCACAATCAAAGACAGATCGATGAAACGGACTTGTATATCCGTGAGAACTATTCTGCGAACTATACAAAAGTTGGTGTTGTTGCGCCATACAGAGACCATGCAGATATTCTGCAAAAACAGCTGCCATTTGGGGCAGAGGCTGACACTATACATAAGTTTCAAGGGCGTGAGAAAGAGGTGATTATATTTAATACGGTTAAAAACAAAATAGAAACATTTATAGATAATCCTAGGCTAATAAATGTGGCAGTATCAAGAGCTGTGAAAGAATTTATTGTAGTAAAACCGGCATCTATGGAACTTCCTCACGGGACAGCGATCGGTGATATGATACGCTACATGTGTTATACCACTGATCCGAATGAAACAATTGTCCAAGGCCGTATCTGTTCTGTTTTTGATCTCTTGTACAAGGAGTATAATCAGGCCTTTACTTCGTTTCTTTCGTCCAACAAGAACATACAAGGATCTCCCGCGGAGATCATTATTCACAAGTTGTTGAGTGAAAATATTTTATTAAATAATGCCCAATTCTCATCTATTGATATGGTGAGGGAATATAAGCTTAGAGATCTTATTCAAGATTTTCAACAATTCTCAGAAGATGAAATCCGCTTCATAAGAAATAATTCAAGGATTGATTTTCTATTGTATAACAAGATTGACAAAACTCCCGTCTTAGCTGTCGAGGTAGACGGAGTATCATCCCATGACAATATATTGCAGCGGGAAAGAGACCATAAGAAAGACTATATCTTGAAAATGATAGGCCTTCCATTGCTAAGGTTATCAACTGATGGGCACAGTGAGGAAGCAAGGATTATTGAAAAATTAAACACTGCCATGGGTCAAGGGTGATCATATGCCATATTACCTATAGTACTTAGTATTATCTTACGCTATCCCAAAACGTCAAAATAGATATTAGGTGTTCGATAGTAATCCCTGACTCTCCGCAAAAAGAAGTCTTCAAATTTTTTTAAAACTTTTTTATTTTATTATTTTAGCGTAGATATTAATTCCCCCATATTACGAAACAGCGATAGTAATTCGATAAGAATTAGTATCGCTGTTTTTTTATACCCCTAATTCTTAGAGAAGCTGCTATACCTATCATTAGCAAACGGTCCACGAAGAAGCGTTTTTAAAAAAAGCCTTTAGAAATTTTGTTAATCAAATCAATTTAAGATTGTCAAAAACCCATAGTTATGTTAATCAATCAAACTTTTATTACAGACATCAAATCGATCATTTCATCATCAAGAGAAAATGCCATTCGCGCTGTAGACCATCAGCGGACGCTGATGTATTGGCATATTGGTAAACGTATATTTGAGGAAGAACAGGAGGGGAAAGACCGGGCAGATTATGGTACCTATCTGATAAAGTATCTTTCTGAAAAGATACAGCCAGAGTTTGGTAGTGGTTTTGCTCCGAGACAATTGCACTGGTATAGGCAGTTTTACCGCACATTTCCAATTGTGTCTGCACTGCGGACACAATTGAGCTGGACCCAGTATAAACTGCTGTTAAGTGTTGATAATGAGGATGCTAGGACCTTCTATATTGCTGAAGCGGTTAAAAATAATTGGACTTCTCGACAATTAGAAAGGCAGGTTTACAGTAAATTGTATGAACGCCTTTTGCTTAGCAATGACAAAGAAAGTGTGCTGGCGGTAGCAAAAAAGGAAAAACTCCCATCAGATGCCAAAGAAATCATAAAAGAGCCAATGGTGTTGGAATTTCTGGACTTAAAGCGGGAAGCATCCTATTATGAGAGAGACCTAGAAAGTGCCATTATCACCCATCTCAAAGATTTCTTACTGGAACTAGGCAATGGCTTTTCCTTTGTGGCAAGGCAACAACGGATCCATCTTGAAGGGGATGATTTTTATGTAGATTTGGTATTTTATAATCGACTGTTGAGGTGCTTTGTGATCATTGAATTAAAAACCCAAAAGTTCGCTCCTCAAGATATAGGACAGTTACAGATGTATGTAAATTATTACGACAGGGTGGAGAAATTGCCAGAGGAAAACCCCACCATCGGTATTTTGCTGTGTACAGATAAGAATGATGCGGTAGTAAAATTCTCGCTACCAGAAGGACAAAAACAAATCATTGCCAGCCAGTATGCACTTTACTTGCCAACTGAAAAGCAGTTATTGGATGAGATAAATAAAGAGTTAGTGAGTTTTAAAGAAAAGGATAAGAAATAAATTAATTAAAGTGTAAAAGCCTTCGGATATAATCCGAAGGCTTTTTTTGTGTTTAGTAAATGAAGTAGTTTGTGAGATAGTATTCTCTCAAATGATGTTACTTGTAACCATTTATACCAATGCGTCAAAATTATTTAATCCTTGGAAAACCACCGTCAACAAACAGTTCCGTACCATGCATAAACGAAGAATCTGCGGATGCTAAAAAGGTAACGGCCTTTGCAACTTCCGAGGGCTCTCCAAAACGAGCCAGCGGAACCTGCGGCATAACAGCATCTGCCATCGCCTGTACCTGATCTGATGACAAGTTAGATCGATCGAAATAATTGGTATTGATAGGCCCAGGGCTTACTGCATTGATCCTGATTTTTCTTGGTGCCAATTCAGATGCAAATGATTTCGTAAACGATTGTACTGCGGCTTTTGCTGCCGAGTAAACGGAAGAATTTGGCATTCCGACTTCTGTCACGATGGAAGTATTCAAAATAATAGATCCGCCCTCTTTCATTAAAGGTAAAATCTGTTGCACCATAAACAGTGTCCCCTTTACAATTACATTGAATTGTTCATTAAAATGTGTCTCATCTATCAGCTCTAGTGGAGCATATTTGCCGAAACCGGCATTTACATAAAGAATATCTACCTGAGGTGAAATCAATTTCACTTTATCCGCCAAGCTTAAGATATCTTCCATTTTTCCAGCATCCGAAACAATCCCTTTGGCATTGGACCCCAGTTCAATTACAGTGTCGTCTACTGTGTTTTTGAAACGTCCGGTAATAATCACTGACGCGCCGTTTTCAATAAAATCAATGGCCGTGGCCTTACCAATTCCACTCGTACCACCTGTAATTAAAGCCGTTTTGTTCTTTAACTTCTGCATATAATAAATTTTATTGCACGAAATTAAAATGCCTTGTCGCCTGATAAAACCCGTTTCTTGCTATATTCTAGCTATCTTTTCTATGCTCCTTACCCCAAGCCCTCATCGCATCAATGATGGGCAGCAGTGTATCGCCGAATGGCGTCATCCGGTATTCAACCCTGGGAGGTATTTCTGCAAAAACAATTCTCTCTATTACGCCATCTGCTTCCAATTCGCGGAGCTGGTTGGTGAGCGTTTGCTTACTGGCCTCCGGCATCGCTTTCTGCATGAGGCTATACCTATTCACATCTTTACAGATCAGGTGTATAATCACCGGTTTCCATTTACCACCAATGATATTCATACAATAGGTTACCGCACAATTGGTGGGGTTAAAGTTTTTTGTCTTCCTAACACTTGAATTTCCCATTAGTCTAAAATTATAGTCCAAGGCAATAAAATTGGTCTTATCTGCAAGTCTATCTAGAAAAGAGAAATTTGCCAATAAAATTTACCAGGAACAAATATCAGTAAAATGACTAGTCAACACCACCATGCAGTGATGCAGGGCTTTACAGCATTTCAGAGCGCAAACATGGAGATCTTAGTGGTAACCGATGGAGATGTCCCCTATAATAGTGATTGCTTTGCGCCAGGAATAGATCGGCCGGAGTTAAACAGTGTTCGTGTACAAAGTAGTGATTATATCACCCTTGCTCATAATATACTTGTTATAAGTGCACCGCCACATCTAGTGCTGATAGACGCAGGGAATGGATATTCTTCCGCTCCAGCAGCCGGTTGTTTGCCTGACAATCTGAAGGCTACGGGAATCGATCCCGCCGATGTCACCGACATTATACTTACGCACGCTCACCCAGATCATATCAACGGTTTGATAGATGAGGCTGGACTTTTCGTGTTTCCCAATGCTGAAATACATTTACAGGAAGCAGAATACAATTTCTGGCAATCGGTATCGCCGGACTTTTCAAAAAGTAAAAATTTACCAAAAGTATTAAAACAATTGCATCAGGATATCCGACAAGTACTTGCTGCAATAGGCCCCAAACTCCGGTTGTTTAATACTTCGGACCCAATGTTTCCCTTTCTGCGGCCAATTCTTGCCCCCGGACATACACCTGGGCACTGTATGTTCGCTGTAACAGCCGGTTCCGAAACGTTTATTCATATGGCAGATATCTGTCATGATGCAGAGATTTTGTTTTCCAGACCTGAATGGGGAACCATCTTTGATGTTGATTTTGACCTGGCGGCACAAACACGCCGGCGCATACTCGGCGAATTGGCGGATTCTCAGCAACTCGTATTCGCGTATCATCTACAATGGCCAGGTTTTGGACGAATAGTACGCATTGGTAACGAATTCAAATGGGTGCCTGGAAGATAGTGCAGTTCTAAAGAGAAAAGCCTTCGGATGTCATCCGAAGGCTTTTCTGGATTTAGTCTTCAACATCATTAAGCATACTGGTTGACAACAACCCCACATGCAAATGGAGTGGATTTTATCAGTTTTAATTGCTTTCGTTTTTTAAAAATAGATAAACCACTTCCTATTGCAACAGGATTTACAATGAGATGGTACTCATCAATTAAATCTTCATTTATCAAGTTAGCCAGCAGTGTTGCACCACCATAGACAATCATATTACCAGATGCGGATTTCTTCAATGCGGTGATAGATTCCTTTAAATCGCCATTTAGAATGTTGGTTTTATCCCAGCCTCCTGGTATTTCCACCTCTTTAGTCAAAGTAGTGGAGGCTACATATTTGGATGCATGATGGATATGATGGGCAAATTGGTACCGCTTATCATTTGGGTCAGAAGCGGCGGCCTGCCAATGTGCATTAAAGCCTTCTTTGGCCATCTGGCTGCTGATAATAATGGTGCTGGCGGATTTATTCAGATCGGTGTGATACTTTTGTAAATCCTCATCCCAAGTCCATTCTGGCCCCCAGTTCCAAATCATCCAATCTGTACTGCCATTTTTATCTGCTATAAAACCGTCTATGCTGATCTGTGTTTCCAGGATTAGTTTGTTCATATACGAGCTGTTTATATAAGTGGAGATTCGAAAATTTATATAAATCTATTGAAAAATACCGAATAGGATTGTTTCATCGGTCCTTTCCCGGTGGGCCTGTACAGTAGATACAATCGCGCTTTCAGTATTAAGGGATTGGGATGGAAAATGTAATATGTCTAACAATAATATGATTCAATACTTTTCCCTTGTTTTAAATTACCGCATCAAGAGCCATACAATTTGTATATTTACACAATGAAATGGTTTGTTTATCTATTTTCATTTTATGTCTTGCTGTTATCGGGTATTCCTTGCAATGCCGATGATGATTGCAATGTTGATGAAATAGTGCTGACTACCACATCCGGGAACACAAGGCAGGATAACGATCATAAGCCCATTTGCCCTTGTTCTCCATTCTTTGCCTGTGGCACTTGCCACGGCGTTATTGTGCCGGACTTCAATTTTGAGCTTCCAAAGGCGTTGTCTCCTATAGCGAAGCTGCGATATTTCTATACCACACCACCGCTGCTTGATTTCCCCCCTTCTATCTGGCAACCTCCCAAAATAGCTTGACTTCTTTGCAACATTGTGTAAACTCCTGACCTGTAGGTCTGGCTATTATTCTATGCTATTATACTTCGTTTTAAAATGAGGAAAATTTTAAGTTTAATGATATTGCTGTGTACAGGAAACCTGTGCGCCGCTCAAAATATATTAACAGCTATTATAAAAGATGCTGATACGAAAGCACCCTTGGTGGGAGCTACGATACAACTGATCGGTACCAATAAAGGGGCTACAGCAGATGAGAATGGTCTTGTTAGCCTTTCCAATATCCCAAATGGTAAGCAGGTTTTATCGATCCGTTTTGTTGGCTATAAGGACCGTTCCGAATCATTGACATTCCCCCGATCCAATGATACGCTGGTCATCTTAATGGAAGCCATGGGAGAGCAAATGAACGAGGTCGTAATCAGTTCTACCCGTAGTACCCGAACTATACAAAATATTCCTACCCGTGTGGAATTTATTGGAAGGGAAGAACTGGAAGAAAAAGGCAACATGAAACCAGGTGATATCCGCATGATGCTAAATGAAAGCACGGGTATACAAACACAACAGATATCTGCCACTTCCGCAAATGCCACTATCCGCATTCAGGGTTTGGACGGACGGTATACGCAGATTTTAAAAGATGGTTTTCCGCTATATGCTGGTTTTTCTGGAGGACTGGGCCTTCTGCAAACTCCCCCCTTGGATTTAAAGCAGGTGGAAATCATTAAAGGAGCATCCTCCACTTTATACGGTGGAGGCGCTATTGCCGGCCTAGTCAATCTGATTTCTAAAGTGCCCACAGAAGAAAGAGAACTGCGTTTTTTGGTGAACGGCACTTCTGCAGGAGGATTAGATATAAATGGATTCTATGGGCAAAAGCTGGAAAAGATAGGATGGACTGTTTTTGCCTCACGTAATAGCAATAAGCCGTATGACCCTTCCAATACAGGGTTTACAGCTATTCCTAAAACAGAACGCTATGTATTTAATCCTAAACTGTTCATTTATTTCAGCCCTAAAACCCAAATGAATATTGGCGTGAATATGACCTTTGAAGATCGAATGGGTGGGGATATTCGGTTTATTAAAGGGGATGGCGACAGTACCCATAGCTATTTTGAAAAGAATAAGAGCAATCGGTTTTCTACGCAGTTCTCCCTGCAACATCAGTTTAACAAGAATAGTAGCATTACTTTTAAGAATGCTGTCAATACTTTCAGTCGAACTATTACTATACCCGACTATACATTTGATGGAAAACAATGGTCGACTTATTCAGAAATAGTCTATAATAATAACCATGAAAAAACGGATTGGGTAGCTGGTTTGAACGCCTATACAGACAATTTTAAAGAATATCCGAAAGACAATTTCCCTAAAAGAAACTATGACCAGCATACCATTGGCGGCTTTTTACAAAATACCTGGAAGGCGAGTGACTGGCTGCAAATGGAAACTGGTGTACGTGGAGACTATGTGAGGGACTATGGCGTTGTATTCCTGCCGCGTATTTCTGCCCTGTTTAAAGTTTCCCCCCAGATTACCTCCCGCCTAGGAGGAGGTTTTGGCTATAAAACACCTACTATTTTTACCGAAGAAACGGAGCGTATTCAATTTAGGACGGTGTTGCCAATCACTCCGGAAGCTAATAAGCAGGAAAGGTCGTATGGCGCTAATTTTGATGTCAATTACCGCACGTCCTTATTTGGTAAGGTAAGTCTAAGCATAAACCAGCTTTTCTTCTACACTCGTATCAACAACCCGTTGTTACTGGAGAATGCCTCTGGAAACCTTTACCAGCTTGTAAATACGAATGGGTATGTAGATACGAAAGGATGGGAAACCAATGTTAAATTAGGATATGGGGATTTCAAACTATTTATAGGATATACATTTACGGATGCCTGGCTTCATGAGGGCGCAGCAAAGCTAGAGAACCCATTGACAGCGCGCCATCGACTGAATAATGTGCTGATGTATGAGATAGAAGATAAATGGAAAGTTGGACTAGAAGCCTATTATTGCAGCAGGCAACCCTTGAATGACGGAACAACCGGAAAGTCTTACTGGACCTGCGGATTTATGGCGGAGAAAATATGGGAGCATTTCTCCTTATTCGTGAATTTTGAAAACTTTACAGATACCCGTCAAACGAGGTTTGATAGTATTTATACTGGAACAGTTACTCATCCAGTATTTAGGGATATATATGCACCATTAGATGGGTTTGTTGTAAATGGAGGGATTAAGCTAAAGTTATAATTCCAACGTAGTAGTCCTGGGTTTTGAAAACGCATCATGTGAAAATGGTTGTAATTACCAGGACTACTATGATTTCCATTATTTGTTGTAGTAGTCGTAAGTAGCTTTGGAGATATCGGCAATGATTGCTTCTGTGTCATCAAAACTTTCGTAGGTATTGTGTACAAAAACAGCTACAATTATTTTTTTGTTATTCGGCAATACAATGATACCGTAGCTATTGATAGCGCCTGTCATTCCTGCATCATTGGTAAACGAAGTACCACTTCTGTGTGCCACTTTTATATCTGTTGGAAGCTTTCCTTTAAGGCGTTTCAATCCTGTTTTATTATTGAGCATGGCATCGTACAGCCATTTTGTATGCACCTTGTTTAGTATTTTTCCTTGATAAAACTTTTCTAGTAGCAGTGCTGCTGCGTTTGGCGTGATCTGATTCACAAATTGGGCATCCCAATTTTTATGCATATCCTCTTTATTGTTGCGGATAATAAAATCTTTACTACCAATAAACTGTTGTACAGGTTCAGTTCCACCGATTAGTCGGAGAATAATATCCGTTAGATTATTGTCGCTGTAACACATCATCCACGTCAATGCTTCTGCTAATGTAATACTGAGGTTACCTTCCGGATGTTCATCTTTGAATGGGCTCCAGGTATTATCTAATAATTCCTCTTTTTTGATGAAGATTTTTTGGGTCATGGCCAGTTCCCCTTTTTCCACTTTATGCAATACTGTTAGTGCGATAGGGAACTTGAAGGTACTCAGCATGGGATATAACTGGGTGCCATTGATCTGCACTTTATCGTTTTTTTGAATTCCAATGATGGAGACACCAATGTCTGCTTTTTTGGTTGCAATTATTTGCGCTATCTTTTGTTGAAGCACCGGTTGTTGGGCAAACATTGGAAGGGAAATCAGCAGGCAGCCAAGTATCAATAATATCTTATTCATTTTATTTAACGTTGTGCAAATATAGAAGGAAAAGTCACTATTGGGTGACATGTGTGAATTTACGTTACATCAACTTATATTTGATATAGCAGTATGCCAAAGAAATCATTAAGTAAACTGTCTTTGTAAAATTATCATGAATACACTCGCATCATCTGTTGTTATTCCGAAGTATTCCCTGGAGCAATCTGGTGGTAAGGATAATCTGTTCGATATACGTTTGGTAGATAGCGATTACAAGGAACATCCGTCTATTTTTCTCACACCCCACCGTAAAGATTTTTATATGTTGGTATTGGTGGAAGAGGGAGACAGAAAGCATTGGGTAGATATGGAGCCATACACGCTGCAACCTGATACCTTGTATTTTACTACGCCGCAGCAGGTACAAGTAAAAGAAGACCCAAGGCCTATGCGGGGGATTGTACTGAGTTTTACGGAATCTTATTTGCTTACGAACGCATCTCCACAAATAAGGCAGTTGCCCATTATCCAAAATCCTAATAATGGGCATGAACTGCAACTACAACCGGAAGCCATGGCTTTCCTTCGGGATATTATGGAGAAAATGCTCTTGGAATATGAGCAGCGGCCAGACTGGCATAACAGTATGCAGCAAGCTTACCTGCAATTATTACTGGTGTATCTGAGTCGATTATATACCGAAAAGTTTTCTACATCCGAACGACAGCCAGATCGTATTTTACTGAAAAAGTATCTTCAACTGATAGATAGCAACTATACCACCCATCATGAAGTGGCTGCTTATGCGGGCCTGTTAAATATCTCAGCAGGGCATTTGGGAGATGTTATTCGCCAGCAGAGTGGGAGGTCGGCCATAGAGCATATTCATGCGCGAGTGTTGCTAGAGGCGAGACGTATGCTTTTCCATACCGATCAGTCTATAAAAGAAATTGCCTTTGCACTGGGATTTGAGGATGCTTCTTATTTTAATCGCTTCTTCAAACGGGGGTATAATCAAACGCCACTTGCATTCCGGAATGCCACCCGGGAAATGTACCATTGATGCCGGAATGAGTCCTGCATGCGCGATTATTATCCTTGTAATTTTGTGCTGTAACAATAAATCAAAATAATCAGATGAAAACAGCACTCATCACAGGAGCCAATAAAAGCATAGGATTCGAAACTGCCAAACAACTGCTGAAAGCAGGATACTT
Source organism: Chitinophaga sp. (assembly GCF_019236475.1). Classification (GTDB taxonomy): domain Bacteria; phylum Bacteroidota; class Bacteroidia; order Chitinophagales; family Chitinophagaceae; genus Chitinophaga. The sequence continues at coordinate 12,860 of NZ_JAFAIX010000005.1, read as the reverse complement.
CGTATACATAGGAAGTCGGGATGCCCAAAAAGGAGAGGAGGCAGCCGCCCTACTTGGCCATACTAATACCGCCGTTATTCCCTTGGATGTAACCAATATGGATTCCATCGTTGCAGCACGTGAACTGGTAGGTCGTACCACTTCTAAACTGGATGTATTGATTAATAATGCAGGTATTAGGGGCGTATTCCCGCAGTCCCCTTCAACGGTATCATCGACTGATATTCGAGAAGTCTTCGAAACTAATTTCTTTGGTGCGATCAATGTAACCCAAGTATTCCTGGATCTTTTAAAGCAAGCCCCAGCACCAAGGATTGTGAATGTCACTTCCGGCCTCGCTTCCTTAACCTTGCACAGTGATCCTACGTGGGAATATTATCCCATAAAAGGAGCTGCTTATGGCCCTTCAAAAACCGCATTGAATGCCTATACCGTAGCATTGGCATATGAACTACGCGATACCGCATTTAAAGTGAATGCAGTTGATCCAGGATATACCGCTACGGATTTCAATCAGCACAGAGGCACTGGTACCGTGGAAAATGCGGCGACCTTACTAGTTCGTTTCGCCACACTTGACGCTGATGGCCCTACGGGTCAATTTTATAGTAATGATAGGGGAGGAGAAGAAAGTCCTTGGTAATGGTTACAAGACAAGTATAAACACATAAATTTTTTTAGCTGTTATTTTATCATATATATTTGTATTGTCATACATAAAATCAAAGAACAATTTAACCCTTCAGACAATACACTTTTACATCAATTATTCATATCCCTTTAAACTATGAAAGCTAAAAAAATCGGCTTTGTAATGGCTATGTGTGCCATTTTTTCTGTAACCACTTTGCGTGTTCTTGCGCAGGATGATAAAAAGAAAGTAGCGATCGTAACTTTCTTTGTAAACAAACAAATTGGATTAGGTGATGGTAATGCGCAATTGGCATCTAGAGTCACAGATCTGGCAGATAACCCTAAGTTCAACCTGCAACCAGTATTGGATACGTTTTATTCCAAGTTCTTCCACAATTTCGCACAGAAATTTCCTTTTGAGCTGATGCCGGAAGATTACGTTATTAAGAACCCCACGTATAAAGCATATGACACTAGTTCCGTAGGTATCGTAGTGTTGATTTCTGGTCGTGAACTGAACCCGCAAGGTTACAAAACCATCTATCCTGGCGGTTTCTTACAGAAAAGTGAAAACCGTAACCAGAATAAATTGCTGGAAGTATTTCCAGAAGCAGACGGTGTAATGTTTGTTTGGATGGACTACGAATTCGTTCCTAAGAAAGGTTTCGCCGGTATGGGTACCTGCGGTATGAAAGCTACTATCAATATGTGGCTGTATAACAAAGAAGCGAAAAAAGTATTCCGCATTTCTGAATACGCTACCTCTAAAAAACAAGTAGCTATGGTAGGTGGTATTCCTGTAACTGCATTCGACAAAGTACTGCCTATGTGTGAAGATGCATCTGAAAGACTGTTGGTAGAACTGGAAGACAAACTGGATAAAATCAGTCGTAAGGTGGATGCCAAACTGTAATTTATCACTAACGGCACCGATTACACGTCGTTACAAGTATAAATGATAGCATCATAAAAAAGGAGCGGGTCTTAGGATATCCGCTCCTTTTTTTATGACGTCTACCAAACTTTTCAAGTGAAAAAAAGGGCGTTATGTATTCGTGATATTTTAATTTAATATTATTAAATATATAAAGTATACTATATATTGCATTCGCAAAAAAAATGAAACCAGATCCTATTGAAGTCAGCCCATCACTAAAAACGATTTCGTTTGCGTCGACCCATTTTGAAAAAAGCCTATACCTATAGTACAGCAGCCCTCGTGATCACCCTGTTTTGCCTGCTGACATCTGATCTCCACGCACAGCGCCTGGATGCTATCGGAAAGGAAAAACCACTGAAAGTAACCGGTGGCATTGGATTGGAACAAGTTGCCTATTTCTCCTCCGGACTGGATGCAGGACGCAGGGACCCTTACAATTTCTTCCTCACCGGAAATTTAAACCTCGACCTGTTTGGATGGGCGGTACCTTTTTCCTTCTCCTATACGAACCAAGGAAGAATGGCTTTCTCTCAACCCTTTAATCAGTATGGCCTCACGCCTACGTATAAATGGATTACTGGTCATATTGGTTACTCCAGTATGAACTTTTCCAGCTATACCCTCAGCGGTCACTTATTTAATGGAGTGGGTGTAGACCTCGCACCAACCGGACGATTCAAGTTCAGCGCTATGTATGGTCGGTTACAGCAAGCTGTAGCCCCAGATACCACACGCCCAGATGTTATCCCCGCGTATAGGCGTATGGGTTATGGCTTTAAAGCTAGCTATGGTACCGGAAGAGATAATATCGACCTGATACTTTTTAGGGGAAAAGATGACGCAGGATCTATTCCGGCATTATCTCCTTCCTATAACCTCACGCCACAAGAAAACCTGGTGCTAGGTGTAAACGTTAGCAAACAATTATTCAATCGGCTTATTGTAAACGCGGAAGTGGCCTGGAGTGCCCTGACAAGAGATTCCCGCGCCGAAAATGATACGGTGGCTCATGTGCGCTTCCCTTCGCTTGGTATGCTCACCAAAAATAGTTCTACTGCTTTATATTCGGCTTATAAAACAGGTATTACCTACGCTGCCAATAAATACTCCGTTGGTGTAGGCTATGAATGGGTGGCGCCGGAATATAAAACCCTTGGCGCTTACTATTTCACCAACGACTTCGAGAACCTTACTGGTAACTTCCAGTTCCGCATGCTGAAAGATAAAATCACAGGCGGTATCAATGCGGGGGTGCAACATAATAACCTGAAAAAAGATAAGATAAGTACAATGAGTCGCATGGTAGGGTCTTTGAACCTATCATGGGTAGCCACAAAAAAATTGAACCTCAATTTCAGCTACTCCAATTTCCAGTCATACGTCAACATAAAATCTGATTTTGATTATATCAACCAAGTATCTCCCTATCAGAACTTGGATACCCTCAATTATACACAGATTTCTAGGAATGCGTCTGTTAGTATGAACTATAATATTGCTCGTACAAAGGAAAAGACGCAGATGCTGATGTGCAACGTGTCCTTTATGCAAAGCAGCGATCTTCAAGGCGGTGTGAAACAAGCTACTGGCGCCACTTTCTATAATCTGAATACGGCTTATAGCATGCAAATGGTACCGCAGAATATGTCGGTCACCCTTGGATTTAATGCCAACCGAAATACTACGATGAACATGGAAAGCTTTACACTCGGTCCCACGCTGGGTCTGAATAAATCCTTACTCAATAAAAAGTTGAGAACTTCTGGTAGTCTTTCTTGGAATGGTAGCTTTAGTAATGGAGCGTCATCCAGTAAAGTGTTGACAGGCCGACTTTCAGGTGCGTATTCTATCAAGAAATCGCATAACCTGAACCTGGGTATCACGGGATTGAACCGTAGCGGCAACAGTAAAACCAAGAGCATTTCTGAACTGACCACGACACTGGGATATAATTACAATTTTTAAATTATCAGCGGACAGGAGTTAATAAAGTGGAATGCCTCCGCTATGCAATAAAAACATCAAGAATATTCGTCAGCGATATATGCTAAAGAAGGTTTACAACTACAGCACGCTTTGCTGACTATTCAATGAAATATTTTTCAGGAGTCACTATATCGGCTCCATACCTATGAAACTATGATCAGACACCTATACCTTACCATCCTATGTCTGTTTGCGGTTACCGCCGCTTTTGGCCAACAGCAGAAGAAGGCGCCGCTTCCGCGTACTCCCCTGCAACAGCATATTCATGATGTGAATAGGACCGTTCAGCAGAGATGCGGCGCCAATTTATTGAATGGTAAAGATCTGTATGATAAACTGAAAGATTCTACAGACTTTAAACTACCGATGGGTATAGGATCCTGCGGTGGTAGTGGTACACCGATGGTCATTATCGATAGTATCCGATTCCTGCCTGACCATGCGGAAGTGACTGCCTATATCGTCGTTGAAATGCCTGGAGATGGCCAGGAAGTTATGTTTGCGGCTAGTAGCATTCCAGTCAGTATGCATGGAGGACTAGTAGGTACCGCACGACTGGAGCTTGTGAACGATCCAACGCTGAACCTCTTCGGAGATCAGTCGGAGTTTCATTTTTTACATGGTAAAACGTTTGTCGAATTCGATTGTGATGGGTTTAAAAAAATGGGTATTGCGGCGGAAGTAAATCTGCCGAAACACCTGGTGCCTGCTGGCGTAAATGCTTCTGATACTACGAATAAACGTGTGAAGGCCAACTTCGAAGTGGTTACTTCCAATATCAACGATATTTTAGCCAAAGTTCAAATTGAACCATTCCAGATCCGTGGGGTAAATAATGTTACCATTACGGTGCAGGACGCGATCATCGATTTGAGCGATGCGAATAACAGCCCTGATGTAGTATTCCCGAAAGAATATACCAGTGATGATAAGGCTTTCTGGAGAGGCTTTTTCCTCCGCAGATTTGAAGTACAATTACCTCCTGAACTTAGAAAACGTAGCGCTAAAAAACCAGCCACTTTCTCGGTTAGTAATGCCTTGATTGATGAAAGAGGATTCTCCGGGGATATGGCTGTTACCAACCTGATTCCGTTAGATGATGGAGACCTTGGTGGCTGGCAGTTCTCGGTAGATAAGCTGGGAATGCGTTTTGTAGCGAATCAGTTGAAAGGTGGTGAACTGGGAGGTCAGTTGATAATCCCTATTACGGCTAAGGAAAAGCACTTCGATTATTCCGCAGTGTTCCGTCCGGGGAATGAATACATCTTTAAAGTAAATATGCAGGATACAGTGCCGATCCCTATCTTCATTGGTAAGGCATCCCTGAATCCTAACTCCTCGATAGAAGTGGCTGTAAAAGACGGTAATTTCCAGGCAATGGCTGTCCTAAACGGTACTTTGTCGATTGCCGGTGGTAGTGCGGGAAGCGCCATTTCTGCGCTGGCACAAAAGCTCCATGTGCCAGATATTCGGTTCGAAAGACTGACCATTTCTACAGAAGCGCCTTACTTCCATGAAGGGGTGTTTTCTTTCTCTAGCTCCTTGCAATTCCCTACCATCGCCGGCTATGGATTCTCGATTGATAAAATCGGCCTGGTGAAGAAAGGGGAGAAGCGAGGATTATCCATGAGTGTGAAATTAAATATCAGCGGTACTGGTAGTAACGGATTCGCTGCAGATGCAAGTTTCGCATTGATGAGTGTTATCGATAAAGATGATGATGGAAAAATCAATTTCAGATTTTCCAGCCTGGATATAAGTCGAATTGCGATAGATATTCATCAAGGCGTGTTTGCACTGAAGGGCTCTCTGGAATCATTTACGGATGATGCTATCTACGGTAACGGTTTCCGCGGGGATATTGATGCTACTTTACAAATATGCAAAGCAGAGGTGAAACTCCAATCCACGGCGCTTTTCGGTAATGTAAAAGGGGACCGTTATTGGTATGCGGATATCTTAGTGGATCTACCGGTGCCTATCCTGATCTTCCCGCCTGCGGTGAGTATTAAAGGTTTTGGTGGCGCATTGTTCTATGGCGTATCTGTACTGGAAAAAGGCGCGAATAAAAGCGCTTACGAATTGGGGACCACGCATACGGGCATCATCTACAAACCGGATCCTAATGCCGGCTTGGGTATTAAAGCTTCCTTGAAATTTGTTGCCTTTAAGGAACAGACCCTCAGTGGAAATGTTGGACTTGAACTGGCATTCAATCGTAGCGGTGGTTTGAGAAGAATTACTTTCCGTGGACAAGTAAATGTCATGTCTATTGGTTTGAGTCCTGGTACAACGGCTATGTTGAAAAATCTGTCAGGTATGATGAAAGACGGTCAGCCTGCTGATGGTCCGGCTGGTGACTGCGGCTACGACCCGAATGCATTTACACCAGAAGGATTGATTTCTGCAGGTTTGTTGGTAGACGTGGATTTTGAGAACAGCAGCATGCTGGCAAATCTGAAAGTATATATTGATGTATATGGTGCCTTTACTGGTATTGGTCCGAAAGGGCTGGCGGGTGAGGGTGAATTTTACGTAGGCCCTGAAGGCTGGCACCTCTTTGCCGGTAAGCCGGATAATCCTATTGGAGTGAATATCCTGGGATTGGCGAAGGCACATGCTTACTTCATGGTGGGGAATGGCCTGCCTGGAAGTCCGCCGCCACCGCCTATTGTATCGGAGATACTCGGTGGTATAGACTTGGATTATATGCGAGATCTGAATGCGTTGGGTAAGGGTTCTGGGTTTGCCTTCGGGGCAGGACTGGAATTTGATACCGGCGATCTGTCCTTCCTCATGTTCTATGCCCGTCTGAGAGCAGGTTTAGGATTTGATATCATGATGAAAAACTACGGTAATGATTTCCATTGTGAAGGTAGCAATGGTCCTATTGGTATCAATGGATGGTTTGCCAATGGTCAGATCTATGGCTACTTCCAGGGTAAAATCGGTATCCGTGTAAATCTCTTCTTTAAGAAAGGCAACTTTGATATTATAGAGCTCGGGGCAGCGGTGGTACTGCAAGGAAAGCTGCCAAATCCTTCCTGGATGCGAGGTATCGTAGGTGGTTATTTCAAACTATTCGGCGGAATGATCTCCGGTAACTGTCGTTTCGAAATGACCCTTGGTAAAGAATGTAAAATCGTTAGCAATAACCTGTTTGCGAATGCAGGCGTACAGGTAATCGGCGATGCCACCCCAAGAGATGGTGAGGCAGACCAAAGTATTTTTACGGCACCACAACTGGTGTTTAATATGCCTATCGGGCAGACGATCAGAATTACGGAAGACAATGGTAGTACCCGTTTATTCAGATCCCGACTGGAGTATATGTCATTACGCAGAGAAACTGCCAATGCTACAGGAACGCAAGATTGGAGCAGTGATAATACGGTGGTGGTATTGAATACCACGCAATGTCTGGAACCTAAATCCAATTACAAACTGACAGCGCGTGTGAGCTTCGAGGAGAGTGTGAACGGTAGCTGGACACCATTCCTGGTAGATGGTAAACCATACGCAGAGGAAGTAAATAATACTTTCTCGACTGGCAATCTCCCGGATAAAATTCCAGAAGATAAAATCAAGTTTACTTATCCTATCAGAAAGCAACTGAACTTCTATAAAGACGAATTGCCTTCTCATAATGGATATATCCAGTTTAAACAAGACCTGGCGCCAATGTTCAGACCAGATAGTTCTTTCAAACAGACCGCCAGACTGATTCCTACTAATGGTGATCCTATCGATATCGCATTTAGCTATGATACTGGCCGAGTAAGTTTCAAGTATCCGGATGCGATAAAGAATGAGGAGATATATACGTTTGCGTTAGTAAATGTACCGGTGGAAAATGAGGAGGATATCAGCCGTAACGTAATATCCCAGAAGAAAGACATCGGTAGTGCAGAAAGTGGCGACCTGAACGTTACCACTAAAAAGGCTACACGTAGTATTACTGTTGGATCAGAGAAAGCGTTCTACCAGCTTGATTTCCGTAGTAGTAAATACAACACGTTCAATCAAAAATTAGATGCCCTTGGAGTGGGTAATTCCTACCGACTGCCTATTAGCAATGGTGTACACGAATTGGGCTATCAGTACATTAACGGCGAGCTTTTCGATAATGCCGAAGTAGACGCAGATGGCAACAGCCAGGTATTGCAGTTCGAAGCATTGCTGGATGATAATATATGGTATAAGGAAGACATCTTCCCTTATGTCTATAATGGTTACCCGATGCAACCATCAGGAAGTCTGTCTGGCCCTGCTATTACGATCGATTGGCGCGATCCTCAGATCTTGGGTGTACCGCCAGTAAGAGGTATCTGTATCCGTCAGCAATTGCAGGGACTTCAGTTAAAAGAGAATGGCAATGCACAGTTTTCGGGTGTTTCCACTTTTGTGTTCAATCTGCCATATTATTTTGAACGGGATAATTTCAACATTGCCAACAAAATGGTCAACAACATGTACGGCATGGGATTGAATTATACTGCGCAGCAGCAATCCATCATCACCCATAATTGGGTACCAGTAAGGAAAGGGGATTACAAGTTCCGGATTAAATATGTGCTGCCTGGTATTAATATGAGTACCTCTTCCAGGATCATTACCATTCAAAACCCAATAGGACTATAACGATGAAAATAACAAGTGATATGAGGGTGAAACGTGTATTAGCAATAGTAGGAATGGCCGTTGGCCTGATGATGCCGGAATGGCTGTTGGCGCAGAAGAAGCCCGCTGCTAAGCCGGTACAGATTGCAGTGATGGCCCGTGCTAGCCAGGATTCCATCATGCTACGATGGGCGCCGGTTAATTATGAGTTGTGGCAACATGCTAATAAGTATGGCTATATGATTACTCGTTATACGGTGATGCGTGATAACCATTTATTACCTGTGCAAACAGCGCAAGTAATGACGCCACAGCCTATCAGACCATTACCACTGCCTGCTTGGGAGGCTATCGCAAAGAAGCATGAAAAGTATGCCAGTATAACTGCGCAAGCGCTGTATGGTGAGAAATTTGAAGTGGGTGCAGGTAATGGCGCTAAGGGAGATGTGATGTCGGTGTATCATCGATCCCAGGAGCAGGAGTCGCGCTATGGGTTTGCGTTATTCGCTGCGGATCAGTCGTACGATGTGGCCAAGGCCGCTGGTTTAGGTTGGGTAGACCATACCACCAAGTCTAACGAAAAGTACCTCTATCGTATATACATGGCCGTGATTCCTACCAACGTAAAATCGGATACGGGTTTTGTGTACACTGGAGCCGCAGATGCCCAACCGCTGCCCTCGCCGAAAGAACTGAAAGTAGGCGGATTGGAGAATGGCGCCATGATCAGTTGGAATAAAAAGATCTACGAGCATATCTACAATGCCTGGATACTGGAACGTTCCACAGATAATGGAAAGACGTTTACCGCTGTTAGCAAGGAACCATTGATTAATACCCAGGATGGACTAGCAGATAAAGTGAATTATTTCTATCGGTTGGATACCGGACTTGTACAAGAGAAGCCTTATGTCTACCGTGTGAAAGGGCTTACTGCATTTGGCGAAACGGGCCCTGTATCTGATACTGCGATGGTAACATTGCACCAGCGTTTGGATGTAAACCCGGTAATCCTGGAAACGGAAATGCGTAATGGTCAGGTGTATATTCGTTGGAGAATGCCTGCGAATAAAGCTAAGATTGTGCGTTTTGATATGGAGCGTTCCGTGTCTCCCCAGAAAAAATTTACACTGATTAATAAATCGCCGCTGCTGGAAAAGGACTCCATTTTCGTAGATGCGACACCGTTAAATAGTAACTATTACCGTGTCACGGCTACTACCAAAGACGGGCAGGTGATGCATTCCTTCCCGCATTTCGTGCAGCAGGAAGATTCTATCCCGCCGGTGGCTCCTGTTGGCGCAAAAGGTATGATCGATAAGAATGGTGTTGTATATCTCTCTTGGGATCAAAATAAAGAGCCGGATTTATTTGGCTATCGTGTATTCCGTGCCAACTCACCAAAAGAAGAATTTGTGCAGGTAACCAGAAAAGCTACTGAAACAAACAGTTTCATTGATACTATTTCCCTGAAGACCTTGACAAAAGATGTTTACTACCGGATTGTGGCGTTGGATAAGCATTACAACCCATCTGAATATTCTGAAATCCTCGTATTGAAACGCCCAGATATTATTCCGCCAGTGTCGCCGTTCTTTACCAGCGTTGAGGCGTCCACAGAAGGGATTTCGCTGGAATGGACGCCTAGTGGTAGTGAAGACGTGGAATGTCATGAGTTACTGCGTGCGAAAGATAGTACCTGGGAAACAGTAAGGTTTATCCCTGCAGGAGATACTACCCATACTTATATCGACACGGCTGCTCTTGTGGGCGTGAAATACATTTACCAAATAACAGCTACGGATGATAGCGGTCTGAAAGGGATATCCAAGCCTGTTACTGCTGCCCGTATTGACATGGGCCGACTGGATGTTTCAAAAGCCTTGAAAGTGGCGATAGACAGAGATGCTAAACTGGTAAAGCTAAGCTGGCAACGGAAGTCAGGTGTAAATAAAATATGGATCTATAGAGCAGTGGGAGATGGCCCATATAAACTGTATCAAACCATCACTGGCACTGAGAATAGTTTTGCAGATAGTGGGTTGTTGATTAATACCATTTATAAGTATAAACTGAAAATGATAGATACCAATTCCAGCCGTACTGGATTTACAGAGGAAGCGATTGTTAATTATTAGTAGATCCTATGAAATCCTCATTAAAATTTTTATTGGTTGCGTTCCTGCTCCTGATTAATGGTACTGTATGGGGACAATCAAAATTTTACTTTATCAGTTTCAACGGAGATGTCTCTGGAAGCTGGACTAGCTCCTGTGGCCCTATGGCGGCAATTGCCTATCCCATTTTTCAAGGCACAGTGACGAACTATAATAAGTCGTTCAGGTTGAGACTTTGGAGTCAGAAGAACTTTTCGGATGCTTTTTATGACCTGAATTTTCCAACAACAGGAGGGATTGATATGAGTCCTTTCAGTAGTGTTACAGCGGACATTAATCCGCTAGTAGGTGGTATTTCCCATACTAATATAACGGATGACTATCAGACAGGTCCAGGTTGTGGCGTGACTTATGGGATTTTTATTGATGTATATGAGGTGTTGATGAAATTGCAGAATGATAGTACAGACAAAAGGCTCTTCTGTATGGATGGAACTATCAGTTTTCAAGTGCCAGAAAACCCTACTAAGGTAACCTGGCAGATTTCCTCTGGTGGACAACCTTTTGTAAATCTGAATCTCTCTACAGGAAAAAAAATCTTGATTAAATCATCTGACCTGGTGGCGAGAGGAATTAATCCATTGGATAACTTTACCCTTCACGCGATTGCAGATTATGGTACGGTTGTTACTAACCAAACCTCTGATTATTATCCCAATCTACGCTTTACTAAGGATGTTCCCCAACCAATGACGATTGATCCACAGCCACCATTATGTTTTGGACAAAATGGCTCTATCACACTTAGCAATTTTGTTTATTCTGATGGCTCGCAATATACAGGTAGTACCACTCTCAATCTTACGCTAATAGGGAGAAACAGCAAAATGGTGGTGAATGTACCACCATTAAATGCACCTTCTGTGACAATATCAGTGCCACCTGATTTTTACGATATATCTGTCGATAATGGGGCCTCAGATTGTGCTAAAACTTTTGTAGGAAAGGAGGTGCCTGCAATTGCACAGGATTTATCCGCTACTACCGTACAGTCATGCGTGAATGGTAAGCCGGCAGTGACTATTACCGCTGTTGGTGGAACTGGTCCTTATACGTATTCCTTGAATGGCAATCCAGCAGTGGCCAGTAATGTTTTCACCGACTTACAACCCGGTACCACTTATACCCTCACTTACTACGATAAGAATCTTTGTAATAAAACGCTTAGCATCACCACGCCTTCGGCAGTGGCAGTAGCTTCTTATACTACCAAAGCGCCTTCTGGCACAGCTACAGACGGAGAGCTTACCATAACGGGCACTGGCGGCGTTGCACCTTATACTTACAGTCTGGATAAAACAACCTGGCAAACCAGTAATACCTTTACAGGACTGGGTTCGGGAACATATAATTGCTGGGTGCAAGACAACAAAGGTTGTATTAGCGCCGCTACTACTGTGTCGCTAGTGCCACTGGATTTTACTGCTTCCTCTACGCAGGTTTCTTGTTCCGGCTATTCCAATGGTAGTATTTCCATTGTGATTACAGGAGGTAGCAGTCCGTATAAGATTAAATTGGATAATGGCGTATATCGCAATAATGATAACCAGTTTCCTGGACTGGCAGCAGGCACATATGAAGTATATGTATTAGATAGCAGAGGTGTAGAGATGCATCATCCAGTAACAGTGGGCAGTCCTACGCCGGTTAATTTTACTTACACTACTAGCAATGCTATCTGCAAAGGCAGTACCGATGGAACCATCACGATCAATGCTAGTGGTGGAAGCGGCGGTTATAAGTATCTCTTGGTGGGCAGTGGTTTTCAGCCATCAAATGTGATGAGTGTAGGAGCAGGAAATTATACCTTACGGGTAGACGACGTCAATAATTGTAGTTCCGCCACTCAGGTAGCGAGTGTAGGGGAGCCTCCATTAGCCGTTAGCGTTAGTTTACAAACCCGCGATGTACTTTGTTATAATACACCTACTGGCCAGATTATAGCGCTCCAGGGAGCCAATGGAGTTGGTAATTATCAGTACAGTGTTGATAATGCCACATGGACCAATGGCGCTAGTATCAATGGTCTCAATGCGGGTAATTACACCGTATACGTAAAAGATGGAAAAGGCTGTTCTGGCTTGCAAAATAATGTGAAGATAAATGCGCCGGCTCAACTGCAGATTAGCCAGCAAGGCGCTGTTGCGCCTGTAAGCTGCTTCGGTTTATCCGATGGTAGCTTCTCCGTAGTGGCCAGTGGCGGAAGCGGTAATGTCCGTTTCTTCTTAAGCACTGCACCCACTATCGCTAATACTAGCGGCATTTTCAATAATCTGGCAGCAGGAAATTATACCGTTATTGCCAGAGATGACAATGGTTGCGAGGTGTCATTGCCTGTGGTAAACATTCCACAACCAGCAGCGATGTCTTTGGCTATTAGTGCTAGTCCTGTATTATGTTTCGGTCAATCCAACGGAAGCATTAATGTGACTAGTATCAACGGTGGAAATGGCGGCTATACTTTTAGTAAGGATGATATCAATTATTCTGGTAGTCAGACATTT